>CAWAEC010000017.1:0-10358 GCA_963781155.1 uncultured Acidimicrobiaceae bacterium | reverse complement strand
ATCGCCGACACGAGGAATTCGCCTGTAACCGTAAGGGGCTTTCCAAGTGATGACCTCACCGGCACGGGCTCGCCACAGCTTGCCCCGCCGGTTGCGTTCCGCGATCTTGGCCCGCTCGTACTCGGCGATCACGCCTTGGACCTGGGTGAGCAGTCGGGCTTGGGGATCGTCCTCGAGGGCCGGCGCGTCCGCGAACAAGACCCGCACCCCATGACGGGTCAGCTCGTCGAGCACCAGCACCTGATAGGCATAAGCGCGCGCCAGACGATCCGGGGACAAGCACCACACCGCCTCGAAGACCCCGGCCTCGGCTTGGTCACGGAGCGCGTCGAGCCCTGGCCGGTCCAGGCGGGCACCGGAGTGGCCCTCGTCGCGGAAAGTGGCCACCATCTGGTGGCCCTCGCAGCGGGCTCGTTCGTTGAGCACGGCGAGCTGGGAGCCGATCGTCCCCTTGGCTTCTTGGACCTCGGTCGACACACGGGCATAAATGGCCACTCTCATCTGGCTATCTCCTCTGTGATGGTCTCAGACGCCGCCACAAGCGCGCCATAGACCGCGGCGAGCGCTTCGCTGCGCGGATCTGCATGCGGGCTCCACGCCGGGCGCAGCGCCCCTGTCAAGGTGACAGCAAAGACCGGTGGCGAAACGGGCGCGTCGATCAGCCCGGCCAGTCCGTGACGGCTGAAACGCAGCCAGCCCACGCTGGCCGGGACCTGCTCGGCGAGCACCGCGGCGCGCAGAGCTTCGTAGTCGGCCTGGGCTGACTCTGAGATGGGCCAGAACACCCTCACCGGTGGATGGCCCGTTCGATGGTGCGCCGATGCAACCCAACCCCGAAGCGGGCCGATACAGCCTCGGCGATCTCCTCGGCTCCCATAGCGGCCGTCTGGTCGTTGATGAAGGCCACCACCTCGGGGGTCAACTTCAGCGGGCCTCGCCGGCCTCGGCGTTCGTCGAGCAGCCCCACCATCCCGGCCTCCTCGAACCCGGCCGCCACCAGATAGAAGGCGGCACGCGAATAGCCGTGACTGGCTGCTGCCACTGTGGCCGGGACGCCATCGACGAAATGAGCCCGCAGCATCTCGTACTTCACCTGCACCTTGTCCTCGGCCAGAAAGAACGAGCGGCTGCCGTCGAACAACGGTGCGCTGACCGCTGCCGGCCGGGGATGCAAAAGGCCCCGCTCCTCGAGTGATGCCCGACGTGACTGTGCTGTCACACTGACCACCTCCCTGCCCCGAGGGTAACCCAAATCGAACTACACGTCTAGTATTTATCCTCTCCTGAGCTGACAGCGACTGGCTAGAGTCCTTACAGCACGAGGATTTCTTGTGATTCAGCGCTTCAATGCCGGTATTCATTGCTCGACAGTACGGCCGTCTCCGCTAGACGACCTGGCGCAGTGGCGCCCGGCGAGGACCGAACTTCCGATGCTCCTCACGGACATAGATAGCGCCCAGTCGGCCATCTCGAACGAGCACCGCTTCCAGCGCCAACTTTGCGTTCGCACCGTAACTACGGGTTACGCGACGGACACATCCGGTGCCTCGCCGAAGCCCAAAAGGCCGGATGACCCGGATCGGGCACAGCCAGGGCGCGCGTTACCTGTGTGGGGGCGTCCTGTCAAGGGGGCCGATAGTGGGTGGAAGATCGAAGGCCTGGGGTCGCCCAGCGTTACCTGGGTGCTCGACGATTGTGTCATCGTCGGCGACAACATCTTGGATTGGGTGACTCCGGGATGGGGAGCGCGGCCGGCTCGGTGTTCGGGGGCCGTCTGGCAGCGATACTGCCAGCGTGCAGCGCGTCTGCTGGAGCTGTCGACCGCGAAGTCGTGATGTCTGTTGGGACGTTCCAGACGATCGATTTCAGTTGGGTGTAGGTCTAGGGCATGGCGTAGACCAGGTCGGGATCGAGGCTTCGTAGGCTGTGAAAGCAGCGTCGGGCCAGCTTGCGGGCAATCGAGAGGGCAGCCACTTTGCCGTTGTGCGCGGCTTTCACCTTCGCGTAGTACTCGTGGTCGGGGGCCACTTGGCGAGAAGAGGCCTTGGCCGCTTCGTACAGCGCCCAGCGCAGAGTCTGTGGACCTTGGCGTGACAGCTTCCCGCCGGCACGGTGTATGTCGGATTGATCGACGGTCAGGTCTAGGTGAGTCGGCAGGAAGTGCCCTTTTTGGGGCTGGTAGGCGGCTGGTGGTGGGGGGGATGGTTTTGGCTGTGAATGGGTCTCATGTGGGTCGGTGAGGGTTTGAGTACGCCTGCAGGGGGGCTGGGTGCGGGCGCGGCTGGGAAACTGCTTGGATCAGGCGGCCAGAGCGCTCTGGGCTGGTTGGCCGAGCGCGCCGAGGACCTCGAGGCGCGAGAAGTTGGCGACGGTGGCGGCCAGGAAGCCTTGATGTTTGGTTTTTCGGCGCCCCCGGTATCGGGCTTTGCGCATGCCCAGATCCTGGAGGTGATCGATCTTGCGTTCCACTTTGGATCGGTTGCGCAGCAGGACCCGGATGTCGGGGTCGTGTTGGGCGGCGCGGGCCGCTTGGACACGGTCGTGGTGGACACCGACGAAGACGGTCCGCCCGCTCGGCGCGCCGGTGCAGTCCGCCCGCACCGGGCAGGTGGAGCACTCGGCCGGGTCGAAGCGGAATAGCAGACCGGGCCGGCCTTTGTGATCGCGACCGACGGTGGCGTTGGTGGTCACTTCCCCGGCCGGACAGGTGACTTCGCCGGCGGTGGTGTCGATATAGAAATCGGTCTTGGGGAAGCGGCCGGCGTTGGTCACCGGCGGCACCTTGGCCACCATTTCCACCCCGCGCTGTTCGACACCGGCTCGGATATCGCCGTCGGAGTAGGCCATGTCGCCCACCAGGATCTCGATGTCGAGCCCGGGGGTGGAGGTCACCTGGTCGAGCAGGGGGACCGCGGCCTCGCCGTCGGAGGCGTTACCCGCCCGGACCTCAAGGCCCAACACCAGTTCGGAGGCCTCGTCGGTGATGATGTCCATCTTGTGACCGTCGAACCGGCGCGACGCGCTCTTGCGGCCATGACGCATCTCCGGGTCCGACACGCTGATCACCCGATCCGGGGCCACCCCCTCCCGGATACCGACCCCGCCGCCACCGCCATCGGGGTCGGGCTCGGTGTCAGAGTCGATCACCTGGGCCAACAAACCGACGGGCTCGGCCACGGCCGGGTCCTCCACCCCGTCCAGGTCGGCCATGACCACCCGGGCCGCTCCCACCAGCACCCCCAGATGCGCACGGCGGGCCGCAGGGTCCTGCCAGTCGATATCCGGCTTGGCCCCACAAACCGGCGCCGCCACCGCCTGGGCCCCATCGCTCAAACGGTCTCCGGCCGCTCGGACCGCCTGGCGCAGGAAGCCTCGGATCAGCTCGTAGCTATCGGCCACCGCCCCCGCCCCGTTCACCGGCGAGCTGTCAATGATGGCGGTCAAGCGGCCCTTGAAGATCCCTGCCTGCACCGCCTGGGCCAGCGTGGCCTGGAACAGCTGGTTATCGGCGTCATGGGCGATCATCCGGGCCCGCATCAAACTGAACGTCCGGGCCGCGATCCCCTCGAAGTCGTCCTCGACCCCCATGGCCGCCTTCCAATCGGCGTCCACCCGGGTCCGCCTGGAGGTCTCCGCATCTGAGGGCGTGCGGTCATGGGTGGCGCACAACATGGCCCGCACCATCACCGACGGCGGGATCGACGGCCGCCCCAGCCGCGCCGAGTACAACTCGACGAAATCGTCGTCACCGAAGATCTCGTGGCCATGCTCGGCCAGCCGCTCATAAAACGAGCCCTTCGTCACCAGATGCCGGCGCATCACCCGAGTCTCCAGCAACGAACCCTGAGGATCAACCCTGCCCAACACACCCCAAATTCAATTCCCCCCGCCACCCAAAATGGGGGACCCTCAGTCCCCCTAGCCCGACTTTATGCCGACTCACCTAGACCGGCGTGACGGACCGCTTGCGTCGAGCGGGAGAAGCGATGGCAGTCGCCCAGCTCCGACCAGACAATCACCGCCGTCAGGCCGCCGATGCCGTAATGGTCTCGGACCAGCACCCGACAGGCCGGTTGGCGTAGACCGAAACGAACGAGATCTTTCCGCAACGGCAGTTGTTCGGCCTCGATGGCCTCGATCATCTTGTAGGCCACCGCGATGCGTTGACGCCCGGCCGGGCTGATCTCCAAGTCGGGCCCAGTCAACACGGCCCGGGTCTTGTCGCTGCGGATTTCCGCCTGTGCGGGCACGCCATGTTGGAACAGCTCGGCGTGAATCCTTTGCACCCACTGGGTGCGCTGGTCCAGCAGGTTCTTGTACAGCCGGCCCCGTTCCCGCCACTCCAAAACCTCGGTCGGCGGAATCCAACTCTCGGGCAGCTCGCCCTTCGCCAGCAACTCCCGCTGCAGGCGGGCGTCGCTGCGGTCGGTCTTGGCCCGCTTCTTCCGGCCCCGCATGGCCTGTGTCTCCGCCGGCTCGGCCACGTGCGCCACAAACCCGGCCGCGGTGAGCTCCTCCACCACGTAACGCCACCCCGTGCATCCCTCCACCGCCACATCCACCCGCCCGCCGCCAGCCCGAGGAGCGACCTCGTCGCAAAGCCAACCGCGGAACCGCTGCCGGTCGGGTGACCACAGCCGGCCCCGCCATACCTCCCCCGTCTCGATCTCCAAGGCATCGAAGGTGATCTGCGCCCGATGCAGATCCAGCCCACATACCATGCTCATCAGGACCTCCTTGTCGCACCAGCAGGAATTGGACAATCCCAATGGTGGCCGAGCAGGTCCTCACCTCGCTCCTGCCGGCACGGGTCGGGGTCAAGCGGTCAAGGGCGCAACCAAACCAGCCCGCAGCCCAGCAACTCGAGGTGCGACCGGCGCTTGACGCCGACCGTCGTGACCGACACCACCGACCAACAATGGACGAGGAGGGAAGGGGCACGCTCCCAGCCACCACCAAGATCTCGACCCCCACCAACCCCCCAACCAGGAACGCCCCTTCCCTCCTGCCCGCCTCGTCGATCAGCCGCCCAACCCGCCCTTCACACCACGCCCGCAGCCCGAGGATCCCCACACATGAGATGTTCGTGTAACGGCATGACTCCCACCTCGGTGGCGACGTCGAGAAAGTGATTGAACCCGCCTGGCTGTGGCCGCACCCCACCATGCGCTCCGAGCGCGAAGAGATGCCCGGCATCCGGAACACCGGCATGCCCACGCCCACGTTGATGGGCAATGGTGAGCGACCCGCTGTGACCATCCGACCCGACCTGAGGAGTCAACCAGAACCCAACAGCTGAACCCCGGGAAAGAACTCACACCGCGGCCAGACGAGTAGCCCACCGCCAGCCAGCCCTCAAGGGCGCTGCGATCCTCCGCTCCGCTAACGCTTCGCCTCCGCTCCTCGCGTCCCTGCGGGACGGCTTCGCCGCCCTTGACCGCTGTCAACCGGCGGGCTCGTGGCGAGCCAGGCAGTCGATAGCCGCGCTCTCGACTTCCCCGAAGCCAACCGACCTCATCGTCGAGGACCCGCTTCAACGCGCCCCAAACTCAGACCAGTCGGTCCAACAGGATCTGAGAATCCCTCCAGCTAGAGCGATTCGTACTTGACAGCAAGCGCGCTGTCAGAGATGCCGGTCCGGGATACTGCATAACTCAGCAGCGAGTCCAAGCGTCCGGCATCGGTGGCGATGGGGGAAGTCTGATAGGCGCGGGGCTGGGTCCTCGTCCGGTGGACCCGTACCGGGCCTATCGTGGGCCGTATGGCACCGTCGTGGCCCCTGCAGGTCGGATCACGTGAGGTGACCCCGGTGGAACTCGCCGGAGGGTGGGCGGGCACGGTCCACCTCGCGGGACGTGCCAATGGAAGCGACATCGTCTCGCCGCCCGAGAGAGTAGGAAGCAGCGACCCCTCCCGGCCAGGGGCGGAACGGCCGACACGCACCCTGTGCGGTCGACCTTACGTGCGGATCGTGACCGAACCCGGGTTGGACCTGCTCGGTGACGACGCGCGCCGGGTCTGCAAGTCCTGTTGGCGCATTGTGGACAGATGGCTCAGCCCACCCCCTGTCGCCGAGGGCGAAGACGACGTGTTGCGCTGGATCGTGGCCGCGGTGTTGGAGACGGGCGAAGCGATGGTCGAGGGGGTGCCGGTTCCCCGCCTCGAATCGATCCGCCGGCGGGTCCGCTCGGAACTGAAGTCGACCATAGGCGGGAGCGTCCACACCCACGTGATCGGGGTGAACGCGCTCTTGGTCCGCTCCGGGCTGGTCATCGACGCCAGGACCCCAGAGCAATGGCAGAAGGAACTGCACGCCGCCGCGGAGCGCATGTGGGCTATCGAGGCCGGTGAACCCGTCGACGCTCCCCGATGGCGTCGCCGCTGGGAGGACATCACCGGCATCCGATAGACACCCGACCAGTCGGGGCCGTCCTGGAATGCGTGACACTGGTGCAACGCGTCGCCACCAACCGTGGTTCTGCATCGAACTAGGGGCGGAGAGAGTCGTCCGCCCTTCTCAGACCCAGCACCACGGCACCGCGGGGAACGCCTCCGGGAACCGGTGGCCTATGCCGGGTCAGAACCTATGCCGGGTTGACGATCCTCCGGTTCGATAGAGCCTGGTCAGGGAATCGGTCGGTGGTGATGTACCCGGCATAGTTTTCCGAGCGCGCGGCACCGTTGGCTCTTCTTCATCCAGAGAGAGGAGCAGCAGATGGGATTCCCGCGTTTACAGGTTGACGAGGTTTCGGAGGGACTGGTCGAGGCGTATTGTCACTATGAGCTGGTCGAGCGGCGGCTGGCCGAGTTGACGGTGAGCAATGCGGCGTACGCGGTCCGCCAGTTCCTGGCGTGGCGGACCGAGATGGGCCTGGGACCTATCGAGCACCTGGACCCGGTCGAGCTGGAGCAGTTCGTGCTACACGAGTCTGGCCGGCTGAAGCGGGGATCGATGCGGACCAGGGTCGGGATGTTACGGACCTTCGTGCGGTTCCTGTTCCGTACTGGCATAACTGAGCGTGACCTGTCGGCCAGCGTTCCGTGGATCGCGAGCGCTCGCTTCGACGGGCTGCCTAAGGCTCTCGACGCCTCCACCGTGGCGGCCCTGTTGAACTCTTGTAACCGCAGACGCCCGGTCGGCGTGCGGGATTACGCCATCTTCACTTTGATGGTCCGGCTCGGTCTGCGAGCGATCGAGATCTCCCGGATGCAGCTCGAAGACGTCGACTGGCGGGCGGGCGTGTTCGTGGTGCACGGCAAAGGCGGACGGCGGGCCCTTCTCCCGCTGCCGGGTGACGTGGGCGAGGCGCTGGTCGACTATCTGCGATTTGGGCGTCCTGTCTCGTCTTGTCGGACACTGTTCCTGGCCTGCCGGGGCGAGCCGACGGGCATCTCCCGCCAGGCGGTGGTCCTGATATCGCAGACGGCCTGTCAGCGGCTGGGTATTCCGAGCGTCGGTGGTCACGCCCTGCGCCACACCGCGGCCACCAACTTGTTGCGCCACGGGGCGTCGCTGCGGGAGGTGGCCGAGGTGTTGCGACAGTCCGATGGGGCCACCACCGGCATCTACGCCAAAGTGGCCGACGGGGCTCTGTCTTTGGCGGTCCGCCCCTGGCCGACAGGAGACCGGCCATGACCGCCCTGGGAGGATACCTGGTGCGCTACATCGTCCTGCGGCGGGCCGTGGGATACCAGCCGGACAACGACGCCCAGCTGCTTGGTGCCTTCGTCAAATACCTCGACGGAGACGGCCAGACCACGGTGACCGTGGCGGCCTCGTTGGCGTGGGCTGACCAAGCCACGGCCGATCAGCAGTCCGCCCGGCGCCTCCAAGCGGTGCGCGGCTTCGCCCGCTACCTAACCGGATTCGAGCCTGACACCCAGGTCCCACCGCCGGGTTTGATCGCAGCCGCCGATGTCCGCCGGACACCTCACATCTTCACCGAAGAGCAAACATGCGCCTTGATGAAGACGGCGGGCAGCCTGACACCACCGGTGTGGGGTCTGGCCATGGCCACTGTCATCGGTTTGATGGCGGCGACTGGGCTGCGCCCCGGGGAGATATACCGCCTCGGACGCGATCACGTCGATCTCGGCGCTGGACGCCTGGCCGTGATGCACTCCAAGCACGGCAAGAGCAGACAGATTCCCCTGCACGCCACCACCGTCGACGCCCTTGGCCGCTACGCCCATCTGCGAGACCGGAGTTTCGCCGACCCGGCCGGATCAGGCTTCTTCCTGACCGCGTCTGGCAGCAACCTGACCAGCGAGGTGGTGGCCCGCTGCTTCCGCCGGCTGGTGCTCACCGCCGGGATCGACCCGTCGGGCGGCGGCCGCTCACCGGCGCGGCTGGGCGATCTACGCCACAGCTTCGCCGTGCATACCTTGCTTTCCTGGCATCACACTGGCGTCGACGTGCAACGCCAACTCCCGGTGCTGTCCGCCTTCTTGGGGCATAACGAGCCAGCCCACACCTACTGGTATTTGCAGGCCGTCCCCGAGCTGATGGCCTTCGCCGCCGACCGGCTCGACCGTTTCTGGCAGGTCCGGTCATGACCCGGGCCGCCCCGCTGATCCAAGGATTCTTCACCCAGCGCCTGCCCCAGCAGCGCGTCAGCGCCCACACCATCGCCTCCTATCGGGACTGCTTCAAGCTGCTGTTGCGGTTCGCTCATGCTCGCACCGGCCGCCCTCCCGTCGAGCTGGACCTCGCCGATCTCGACGCCGAGCTTGTCGGGGCGTTCTTGGATCACCTCGAGACCGACCGTCACAACGGGATCGACACCCGCAACCTCCGCTTAACGGCGATCCAGTCGTTCTTCCGCTACGTGCAACTCGACTGCCCCGAACACGCCGGCGTCGTCGCCCGGGTGCTGGCCATCCCAGCCAAACGACCCGACCAAACCATCGTCAGCTACCTCACCCCGAACGAGGTCGACGCCCTGCTCGCCGCTCCTGACCGATCCACACCACTGGGGCAGAGGGACCACCTGCTCATGCTGGTGGCCGTCCAGACCGGGCTGCGAGTGTCCGAGCTGACCGGACTGCGCTGCGACGACGTCAGCTTCGGTGCCGGGGCCAATCTCTTCACCAAAGGCAAAGGCCGCAAGGACCGTCACACCCCGCTGACCCAGCCGACCGCCCGGCTACTACGAGACTGGATCGAACAGAGGGCTGCCGGGCCGGAGGATCCTGTCTTCGCCACAAGGACAGGCGGGCGGCTGAGCACCGACGCCGTCCAGGACCTTATGGCCAAGCACGTAGGCGTCGCCGCAGAGCAGTGCGAGTCGCTCCGCCCCAAGCGGATCACCCCGCACACGCTCCGTCACACCTGCGCCATGGGCATGCTCGCTGCCGAGCTCGACGTGGCCACCATCGCGTTGTGGCTCGGGCATTCCAGCATCAAGTCCAGCGAGATCTACATCCACGCCGACATGACCCTCAAGGAGAAAGCCCTGGCTCGCGTCGCCCCTACCCCGGCCGCCCAGCGCCGATATCGGCCACCGGACAGGCTCCTCGCCTTCCTCGAAAACCTGTAACTATGCCGGGCAACCCAGCACGAAACCGAAGCCCGCCACGGCCCTCTCGGCCCCACCCGGCATAGGTTCTGACCCGGCATAGGCCACCCAATGCCGGGCCCGGCATTGGGTGGCAAATGTCTGCTCCTTGTGATTTTTGCTGTTGACGGAAGACGGTGGAGTGGTGAAATGGGTCGGGTTGCTGGTCTGTGGGGTGGTGTTGATGGCCTGTGACGTTGGTTGCTGATGTTGGTTGCTGATGTTGATGGGTGATGACGGCTGTGAAGACAGGATCTGAGAGTTGGCGTCCGAGAGGACGCTATGGACCCAGACTCGCGAATTCTTGCGATCGAAGGTTGACTGGGCTCCTTGGTAGCAGGTGCTCAAACCTCGCCCGTTTGGCGCTCCGTGGGCCGCTCGCCTTCCGCGAAAGGGCGGCTCAGCCGAGTTGGTCGGGCGTGATAACGAGGACGTCCACGCCGGGGCGTTAGGCAGTTTGCGGTCGGTCCTGACGAGGGCCGCGCCATCGAGGCGGCGAGTGGCGACCACGTATAGGGCGTCGTGGACGGTGAGGTTTTTGCGCAGCTGCCAGGCCTCGACGAGGAGGGGTGCGACGGAGACGACGGTGAGGGGCCAGTCGGCGAGGACGTCGATGAGCTGGTTGGCGCGTGTCGTCGAGGACGCCGGTGAAGGTGTCTCTTCGGAGGACTTTGGCGACCTCCAGGTGAAAGTGTTCGACGGTCCATAGCTCGGGTTCCTCGTCGCCAGTAGCGCGAACGACGGTGGAAAGGGCCCGGCCTTCAGGGGTCCGTTCTAGGATGTCAACACCGGCGGAGGCAT
>CAWAEC010000016.1:0-1155943 GCA_963781155.1 uncultured Acidimicrobiaceae bacterium | reverse complement strand
CGAGCTCATCTGGACCTCCTCCGACGAAACCGATTCTCGCTTCCGTCCACGCGCGTCGCGGCTCAACCCCGCGTGTTTGGCCACCCAGATGACGCCAACGGTCCTGATTTCGGCGTCGTCGACCAAGCCGCACGAGATCTCGAAGTCGCGGTGAGCTGAAAGCAAGTCCTGATAGCCAACCACGACAGGATCAATCACGTTCTCAGACAGGTCGGTGTCCTCCTGGGTGGGAAAAGCGGTGCGCCGACTGGCGATCCGGGAGCGATCGCAGGGTATGCGTCGTTCGGGGGAAGGCGCCTCCCCCGATTCGGGTGGTGAGCTGTTTCGTTCTGGAACCACCCTGGTGGGGTGACGTTGACGGACCAGGTTGAGGACATTGTGTGGCCACGGTCCAATCCGGGACCGCGGCATGATGGGAGGAAGCTGGTGCTGGCATATTCGTACCCGCTGTTGGGTGTCTTCTGGACGCTGTTGTGGCTGTCCCTTTGGATCATCTGGATCTTTCTTCTCTTCAGGGTCATCATCGACATCTTTCGTAGCCACGACCTCAGCGGATGGGGGAAGACCGGATGGCTGATTTTCGTAATTATCTTGCCGTTCCTAGGCGTGTTCATCTACTTGATCGCCCGCGGCGATGAAATGGGCCAGCGCGATGTTCAGGACGCAGAGGCCCGAGACCAGGAATACCGCGCCTACGTGCAGGACGCGGCGGCCGGACAAAGCCCGAGCGGGGCCAACCAGCTGGCCAAGCTGGCCGATCTCAGAGACACCGGTGTCATCTCCCAGGCTGAGTTCGACAAGGAGAAGACCAAGATCCTCAGCTGACAGGAGGGCCGGACTTCCGCTCGGAAGCCGCTTAGCCTTATGCTCCTCGTCGAGTCTCGGTACCCGGGCCTCGGGAGCCGAAACTGGAGCAGGCCCGGGCGGAGGTCTGAACCTGACGGTCTTGAGGATGGAGGGTCAAGGACATGAGTTCGTTGCCGGATCTTCCCCCACCGAGCAAACGCCGCTCGCTTCTGCTCTTCGGCATGCTGCGGGCTGTGGCCACCATCGCCGGACTCGTGGCCGCCTACTACCTCCTACCGTTTGACCATCTCTCCGACACGACCTCAGTGCTCCTCCTGGTAGTCGGTTTGATCGGTGTGATCTTCATTGTCGTTTGGGAGGTTCGGGGCATACTGAACTCGCAGTATCCAGCGTACAAAGCCGTCGAAGCGCTGACCATCGCCGCCCCGCTATTTCTCCTGCTCTTCGCGAGCGCCTATTACCTCCTCCAGCGAGCCACACCAACGAGTTTCACCCAGCCCCTGTCGCGAACCGACGCCCTGTACTTCACGGTCACCACCTTTTCCACCGTCGGCTATGGCGATATCACCGCCAAGAGCGAAGGGGCGCGGCTGACGGTCATCTTTCAGATGCTGGCCGATTTGGTCGTGTTGGGATTCGGGGTGAAGGTCATCTTCGGCGCGGTGGAGATGGGACGACAACGCCAGACGGCCACCACGACCGACGACAGTTCCGCCCCGCCCGAGACGCCATAGCCCGGCGGGCTACCAGATCGGACCCCGATCGGCCAAGCAGCACAGCGGGAACCGGCCCTTTTGTTCGGCGAGACGAACCTGCCGTTCGTCCGGTAAACCGGCGACGTCAGCGGTCCCCGGCGGAGCTCCGGCCTTCACTTTACGGGCGACCATCCAGGGCCGGCATAAACGCAAGTAGTCCATGAGCGTGGGCGAGCGTGACAGCCTCGGCGCGTGAAGTCGCGCCGATCTTGCGGTATACGGCCTGGATATGAGTCTTCACGGTGTTGGACGAGACGCACAGTAGGCCCGCTATCTGGTCCCGGCTCAAATGGGAGGGGAGATAGTCGAGTATCTGTCTCTCCCGCTCCGTGAGCGGCTCGATCATGGTGGTTGATCCCTTGACCGCGGCCGAAGGCACCAGCTGCTCCGCCTCACTGATCAGCTGCGTCAAGTAGCCGTCAGGACGAGCCGCGGCGATACCGCGCAGCAATGGCAGCGTCTGGGGCGCCTCGTCCAGGAACGGACGGACGTAGTGCTCCGGTCGGGCGGTCGCCACCGCCAAGCCAAGCGTTTCCCGGGCGCGCCCCACTTGACCTTGCTGCTCTTCGGCGCAGGCGACCAGTACCAGCCGTCGGATCTCGGCCGCGATCCCGGCGGATGCACTCGGGCTGAGCCGGCCGAGGACGCGCTCCGGGCGCCCCGAACGCAGGTCCAGGCGAGCTAGCGTCACGCTGGCGATATCACCAGGAGGGCAGGCTCGGGCGATGAGCAGGGCGCCGTCCAGGTCGCCCGTGTTGGTCCGGCAGCCGATCTCGACCTGGTTGAGCTTTTGCAGCAAGTGGTGAGGCGGGGGACTTCGTCTCTCCGCCTGGCGCAGGCGGCCAAGGCGGTGGAGCGCGTCGCCGATACGTTGCTGGGCGATCAGCACCCGAACAAACTCGAGCTCCACCGCCCACATCGGCCAGTTGGCTTCCTCCCCACCGGACAACTGGAGGGCAGCAACCACCTGTTGCTCGGCCGCTCGAAGCTCATTGTGCTCGAAGAGCACTTCGGCCAGCACCAACCGGGCGTCGATGACGACATCGTCGACTCCGGCGGAGTCACCGTCGTGCAGCGCCGCGCTGGCGAGCCGGTAAGCGGTCTGTAGTCGCCCTTGACAACACGCCACCATGGCGAGAGTCGCGGGTTGGCTGGCCTCGGCTCTGTCTTCGGTACCGAAATGCTCGATCAAAGTCGCGCGGGCTTGGTCTGGCCGGCCCAGCCGTACCTGAGCTCGGGCGGTCAGGATGGGAAGGTGAGCCGCTATGGCAGCATCAACTCCCGGGAGCCAAGCGGTTTTGACTGCGGTGCCCGCCACTGACCCCCCCGCAGATTGAAGGGTCGGTCCCATGAGCTGAGCCGTGGATCGACACTTGTCGAGCACGCCGGGCGCGTCGGCTGTCCGGTCGGCGTAAACCGCCCACAGGAAATCGATACGGGCCCGCCACTGCAACCCGTCCGCGTCGCGGTCGGTGGCCGCGTGAAGCTGGTCCAGTAACTGGGCAGCCTCCGAGACTCTGTAGGCTGCGAGGAGAGTCGCAGCTCGAACATACAGGCGGCCCGAGTCGGCTTCCAGACCGGTTTCGCCAGGTACACCGGTTAACCTCGCTCCGTCATCGGGACCGCCACTCGCCAGACCGTGACCAAGGCTGGTGAACAGCAACCTGACGGCCCGGTCGTAGGCTTGGGCCTGGGCGAAATGGTAGGCGGCGCTGCGAAGGTCGCCACGCCGCTCGAGCCAGGTCGCGGCGCCGAGGTGGGCGTGGAGGCGCAGCGACGGGTCCTCCCGTTGGAGCCGGCAGGTGAGCAGATCCGCCAGCAGGCGGTGATAGCGGTATCTCCGTTCGCAAGCGTCAACCCGGTACACGAACAAGCAGCGGTCGGCGAGGGACTCCAGAATCTCACCGGCGTCGGGCCGGCCACTTACCGCTTGCCCTAAGCCGGCGGTAAAAGTCTCCAGGACCGAGGTCTGAAGGAGGAGTTTGACGACCTCGGGAGGCTGGCGCAAGAGCATCTCATGCTCCAGATATTCCGCCACCGGTCCGAAGGAGCCTGAATATCGGCGCACAAACGCCGACGGATCGTTCACATGGGCCAGGTCCATAGCGGCCAAATGGAGGCCCGCCGCCCAACCCTCGCTTCGTTGTGTCAACACCGTCACATCGTTGAGACCGAGGAACTTGCCCGCGGCAAGGGCCGTGAGTGCGCCCGCCTCCTCGACGGTAAAACGCAGGTCGTCATCCCCGAGCGTTATCGCCTCCCCGGTCGTCTCGAGCCGCTGCAGCGAGAAGCCCGGGTACCCCTGCCCCACCAGGACCAGCCGGATATGCGGCGGGAGGTGATAGACGAATCGGGCAAGCGCGCTGATCACCGCAGGCGCCGTGATGAGGTGGAAGTCGTCGATAACCAGCACTTGGTCCCCGTCGCTCCTCCGATGCCGACTCAAGAGGTCAACCAGTGCAGCTCCGTCTGACGACGTCCCATCGTCGACCCAGGCATGCTCCATTACGTGCTGGGCCCCCAGGGCGGCGGCAACCTGGGACCAGAAGCATCCGGGGTTATTGTCGGCCTCCTCCACCGACAGCCAGCCCACCGCAGCCTTTGGGCGGCTGTGAGCCCAATCGGCAAGGAGCACGGTCTTCCCCGCGCCAGGCGGCCCGGTCACCACGGTGAGTCGACGCTCAAGAGCTTGCGAGAGCCGCCGACTCAGGCGATCTCGGCGGATCCAGTGGCGTGGAAGAGGAGGAGGCACAAACTTGGCCGAGGCGACGGTCTCACCCCAGCCACCTTGCGCCCAGGTGCCGTCCCCGTCAGTTAGATCTAACGGTTGGCGCGCCGACCTCTCCATGCCTGCCTCCCCGTGTCGTCTCCGATCACGGTAGGGCGGCCAAAGCGCCTGGTCGTCACCCGCCACAGGGTGATTACGCTCGAGTGCCGTCCTTCGGTATTTCGGTAATTGATCTCAACTGGCCGTCGACCGATGGTCACTCACCGATATTCACGCCGTTAACCTTGCGGTTGTTCGACGCTCCGCACTTCCAGCACTTCCAGGCCAAAGGCCCAGAGGCGATCGAGGACGCCCTGGAAGGCGGCCTGATCGATCCGCTCGGCTCGCAGAGTGGTGTGGCCGGCCTCCACGGTAACGTCGTACTCCTCAAAGGCGGCGACGACGGCCGGGGCCGCCTCACCAGCGAAGGTGATCTCATATGTCCTCAGCGACATCACGCTACGGTCGGGGTTGGAGCAATGACACCGTCATTCCTCCCAGCATGCGGGCCGCCGTGGCGCTCGTCGTCACCTTCACCGGGTGGGATAGATTTTCCCCGGGCCACCATGTGCCGCCGTGCGGACCGCGGGACGGCGCAACCCACCGGGGGCGTCGACAAACGTAGGAGGGCAGCCGAGGATGGCGGATAGGAAGGGAAACGACCCTCCTGGTGTTCGCAGCCCGCGGTTTCCGCGGTCCAAGTTCCATGCCCCCAGCGGGCCATCTCGGCTGGTGCGTCGGTCCAGGCTGCTCGACGCCCTGGACCGAGGACAAGGGGCCCGTCTGACCGTGGTGGTGGGCTCGCCCGGGGCGGGTAAGACCGCTCTGCTGGCCGACTGGTTGGCCGCCCACCCGGAGCGACCAACCGCCTGGCTCAGCTGTGATCCTGCGGATGCCGCCGGGGGCCGGTTTGTGGCGGCCATCATCGAAGCCCTGCGACGAGCCTGCCAACGGCCTGGACTGGGAGAGGACGCCCGCCAACTGCTGAGCCTGGACGGCGAGGTGTCCGCCGATGTCATGGCCGCCCTGGTCGACGACCTTGATGGGCTACCCGGGCCGCACGTGCTGGTGATCGACGATTTCCACCTCACCGCAGCGGCCGGAGCGGACACCTTGGCCTCGTTGCTGGAGTGCCGGCCGGCCCTTCTTCAACTGGTCCTGGCCAGCCGAGCCGACCCGGGACTACGGCTGCACAGGATGCGAGCCAACGAAGAGCTGGTCGAGTTGCGCGACCAGGATCTGTCCTTCTCCGCCGAAGAGACCAGACGCTTCCTCTCCGGGTTCGGTCTGCGTTTGAGCGAACAGGACGTCAAGGTCATCCACCAGCGCAGCGAGGGCTGGGCCGCCGGCCTGCAGATGGCGGCTGTCTCGATGCAGCACGCAGCCGATCCCGTCCGCACCGCCGGTCGGGTCGGGCTGGGCCGCCACAGCGTGGCCGGGTATTTTCTCGACGAGGTCCTCTCCCGCCAACCTCCCGAGCTGGTCGAGTTCATGTTGGCCACCTCGATCCTCGACGAACTGTCGGTGCCGGCCTGCAACGCCTTATCCGGCCCGGCGTCGGCCGCCCTCCTCGAGCAGCTCTACCGGGCCCACCTCTTCGTGACCCGCGTGGACGACGAGGTGGTCACGTATCGCTACCACCAGCTGATCAGGGAAGTCTTGCAGGCCCAACTTCACCTCAACGATCCGGTGGGTGAGCGGCGCTTGCATGAGCGGGCCGCCCAATACCTGGCTGACGGCGGTCAGGTGGGCCCGGCGGCCCGGCATCTCCTTGCCGCGGGCGATCACGCCGGCGCCTTTCGGCTGATTCAAGAGCGACTCATCCTCGACTTCGAGACCAAACCCACCCTCGGCAGCGCCTTGGACCTCGACGAGATCCGACCCGAGCTTTTCGCCGGCAGCCCCGACCTGCTGGTCGCCTTGGCCGCGGATCTGCAGTTGCGAGGGAGCTTCGAGCGCGGCCGGACGGCTTTGGCGTTGGCTCTGGATGCCGGCGTCGATCCAGCCCAACAGCCGGAACTGGCCGCGCAACTCGCCACGGCCAACATCATGTACTTGGTGATCACCGGTCAGCTGCGAGAGGCACTGGCCCAGCAACAGCGGGCGCGGAGCCTCGACACCGACGGTCGTGGCGTCGACCCCTGGCCTCGCGCCCTCGACGTTGCGTGCGCCTACTGCCACACCTATCTCGGTGAGTTCGCCGCCGCCCGCCGGCTGGTCGACACGGTCGCCTCCGCTTCGTTGAGCCCTCCGCCCCTGACCGACGTGCTCTGCCCGGGCCTCAACAGCCAGATCGCCTACGGGGAAGGAGCGCTCACCCAGGCCGACGCCTTCGCGGCTGGTGCGCTCGACTCGATTCGCCGGCTCAGCTTTGACCACCACTATTTCGCCTTCCCGGCCCTACGCACCGCGGCCCAGCTAGCCCTGGAGCGACGCCATCTGGACGCCGCCGCGCGCCTGGTCGAACAGGTGCTGGAACTGGTCAGCGGCGGCCGCCCCTACTTCGAGTACTTCGCCCACTTGGACCGAGCCCGGATCTGGGCTGCGGCCGGCAACCTGGAGGCAGCCCTGAGCTCACTGCCAGCGGCGCGGACCGCGCTGAGATGCGACCACTCCGTGCTCTTCGCCCAGGCCGACGAGCTGGAAGCCCGCCTCCGGCTCGCACTTGGCGACAACAAAGGAGCCCGCAGGGTGGCCGAACAGCTACCCGATGACCGGCGCATGATCATCTCCGCTCTGATCGCCCTGGGGGCCCGCGACCACCGAAGCGCCAGCGACATCATGAGCACCGCTCCCCCCCAGGGCCCCACCATCCGCTCCGATCTGGAGCTGCGCCTGCTACGCGCCGCTATCGCCATACTGCAAGCCTCGCCCCGAGCACCCCAACTGATTAGGGAGGCGGTCGCCATGGCCGACCGCCACGGCTACATACAAACCGTGTTGGACACCGCCCCACAACTCGTGGACCAGCTCATCTCCGACGCAGCCCACTACCCCAACACCGACACCGTCCGTTCATTGATCGCCGCCGGTATAAACGCTCGCAAACTCACGGTGGCCGGCCCCAACCGCGGCCACCTGCCCGACCCACTCACCGAAGCCGAACTACGAGTGCTCGAAGCGCTCCCCCAACTCCTGACCTACGCCGACATGGCCTCCCAGCTCCACCTCTCCCACAACACCGTCAAGACCCATCTCCGCCGCACCTACATGAAGCTGGGCGTCTCCTCCCGCACCGCCGCGATCAAGCGGGCCACCTCCATCGGCATCATCTGACTGTCACCGCGTCGCGACCCGACTGGGAACCGTCCTAACCCCGGGTGGCTCGCCAGCGGCGCACCCATCCGCACCCGGCGCACACCCACACGGCACCCGGTGTGACAACCACACGGCACCCGCCATCTCCCCCAGGCCTGCGCCAGCAGCGGCCACGACATTTGCGTCGCCCGCCCTACCTGACCGCCACGTTCACTCGGCCGCCATACGGGCGCAGTCCCGGGAGCGGGATATGGGCGGTCACCCCGCGCACGGCATCGAGAAGCCCTCCTTGCGTCGCAGCCACCCCCCGAGCTATTCACCAGTGGTAGGCCCAGCCTGCCAGCGCCGCAAACCGGGCCCCATCGGCGGCGGCAGGATTGCGATTGAGCAGGCGGCCGGTCGCTCCGGGTCAGCGTCCAGCCGGTCAGCGAGCAGGGCGGTCTTGCCCGCGCCGGCCAGCCCATCACCAGGGTGAGATGGGCCCCTCGGCCTCGGGTCCAGGGCGTCGAGCAGCCTGGACCGACGCACCAGCGGAGATGGCCTGCTGGGAGCATGGAATTTGGACGGCGGAAACCGCGGGCTGCGAAAACCAAGCCCGTAGTTTCCCTTCCCATCCGCCATCCTCGATTGTCTCCTACTTTTGCCGACCCGGCCTGGTTGAGCCATCCCGCGGGCACCCGGCCGCCGGGTGCGGTTCGGGGCAAGAATCTGTCCCACCCGATGGGGGTGACGACGCTGCCCACACCGGCCAGGATGCTGAGAGGGATGATGCGTATCCCAGTGCGCGACCTTCGCCGGCAGCTATCAGCGATAGGTTCCGTCCGCGGAGCAACGGTGCCGGCGGGTTGAGCAGCCCAACCCGGCTGGGTCTGTTTCCGAGAGGCGTGCACCGGCTTGCACGGCCACGATGGCCGGGGCGATCCGGTCAACAGAGCCGCTGCCGACCAGCAGAACGGTGCGCGGCCCACGGTGGTCTGTTCTGGCAACTGCGGCCTGGCGACTTGATCGGACGTTCATGGCATCGGTTGGCGGGCGCACAACGATCGCTGATCGGTTGGACCCAACAGTCAAGGTGTGCGGCGGAGAGCGTCTTAGCAGTCGAATGAATTGAGGTGGGAGATGGCGGAATACCGGATGGGACCTCGGCAATGCGGGGTCTCGAGCCCGGGGCGAGCAGGCTGGCGATGGGTGCGGACGGCCGTTTTGGTGGCCGTGCTGGTGACATGTAGCGGATGGACGACAGCCCCGGTCGTCGCCCCTGAGACGAGCTCCGCTCCTGTGCACACGCCAGCCAAAAGCGCCCCAACCGCGCCGATAGTCGGGGCCGACGAGCCGCAGATCTGCCAAGGGTGCGCGCCGCCGTTGACCTACCTGGGCGGCCTGGTCATGTCCACCACCTCGGCCGGCGTGACCGTGACCCCCGTCTATTGGGAGCCCGGCGGCAAGTACAGCTTCTCTTCGGGCTACAAGACCATCCTGGACGACTTCATCACCAACGTGGCCGCCGCCAGCGGCACCACCTCGAACGTGTACTCGGTCAGCACCGAGTACTCCCAGACCGTCGGCGGGACCAAGAGCTTCGTCAGCTACAAGGTCACGGCGGGCACCCCGACCGACGACACCGACGCGTTCCCGGCCGACGGCTGCACGGCCGACACCGGATACACCGCTTGCCTGACCGACGCCCAGCTGCAGGCAGAACTGAAGGCGGTTATCGACAGCCAGCACCTACCCACTGGGCTGGCCTATTTCTACCCGGTGTTCCTCCCCCCTGGGGTGGAGACCCAGGACGTGGGCGCGACCACCTCGGCGTCGAACTACTGCGCCTATCACGGGGCCTTCGGGCCGAACAGCAGCCCCATCATCTACGGCGATATGCCCGTGGTGGCCGGTGACGCCTGTAACGCCGGCCAGGATCCCAACGGGAGTCTGGACGCCGATGGCATGGTGAGCACCTTGACCCACGAGTTGAACGAGGCCATCACCGACCCGCTGCCCCAGGGGGCTTGGCAGGACTCACAGGGAAACGAGATCGGCGACGAGTGCGCCCAGACCTTCGGCCCCCCGCTGGGTTCCACCGACCCGTCCAACCCCTCTGCCAGCGAGTACAACCAGGTCATCAACGGCGGCAAGTACTACCTCCAGACCCTGTTCAGCAACTACGCCTACGCCACCTACGGGCTGGGCAAGGGCTGCGCCCAAAGCGAGGCCCAGGCCCAACCCCACGCCGCCGCCGCTGCTCACGTGGCCAAAGTGGTAAACGCTTTCGTGGACCCGACGCCCATCGCCCTGCCCGCCGACGGGACGAGCAAGTCGACCATCGTGGTGACCGCCAGCGACAAGAACGGCAACGGGGTGCCCGGCGATCACGTCCACCTCAGCGTCGGCGCGCAGACGGTGGGACCACAGTGGCCGACCTCCACGCCCTCCTCGGCCCCGCCGTCCTCCACCGGCGTGTGCGGCACGCTCAGCAACCAGAACGGCACCACTGACGCCAACGGCAACGTGACGGTCACCTACACCGCCTCGACCAGCAATGTGGCCTGCACGGTGTACGCGGTGGAGGCGAACGGAGGCAGCTCCGCCCAGACGCTTATCTACCAGGGAACGGCCCAGAAAGACGCGGCCACCATCAGCGCCGCCTTCCCCACCACCCTCCAGGCCGGCGCCCCGGCGACCACCTTCACGGTCAAAGTGGCCAACCCGTCCTCCAGGCCCATGCCCAACGCCCGCCTGGACTTGGCCATCTTTCCCGGCACCGGGACCACCCAGTCGGTCGATGACAGCCAGATCACCATGACCTACTCCATCGCCGGCGCCGGCGGGCCGGTCACCGACGTGGGCCTGACCGGCTCCACCGCCGACGGGAACGTCATCGACGCCTACCTGGGTAACCAGCGCGGCGCCACCCTGGCCCCGGGAGGCAGCCAGACCTGGACCTTCCACGTCAGCCTGGCCTCCGACGTCCCGGGCTCCACCACCACCCCGCTGATCGCGTTCGAGGCCTACCTAGACCAGATCAACACCGCCTCCGGCTCGGGCGCCACCCTGGCCGACAGCTACGCCACCGACATCAAGGTCACCGCGTCATCCTCCTCGGGCGGGTTGAGCACCGGCTGGTATGTCCTCATCGCCATCGGTGGGATGGTCATCCTCGGCGTCATCGCCTGGCTGGTATGGCGCGGACGAAGGGGACACCCGCAGACTCCCACCCCTCAGACGACCTCCTAGTGTGCCGGACCGTGGAATGTCTCCTATACGTCGCCGCCGGGGTGATAGGCAGGACCGGCTTCTAGTTGATCGTAGACGAGATATCGCAATGGACCGCGCCAACGGAGCGGCCAGATCTAACTGACCAACGGCTGCCCTACGACGGGGGTCTTCACCAGACCGAGTCGCTAGCAATCGATTCAGGTACTACTCCTGCGATCAGGCGCTGATCCCCATCTTGGCCATCTGTGCCTGGACTATGGCCTTGTGGGCCTCTTCGTCCGCCTTGGCAGCCTTTGGTGACCAGCGGCCCCGCATGAGCGGAACGGTCAAGAGGAAGAAGATCATTCCCCCGAAGCAGATCCAGTACCAGTCCTTCCATTGCTTGGGCTCCTCCTTGGCGGCATTCGCCACCGTAATTCGATGGGCGTCGAGGAACGCCACGGCCGGGATCAGCCCCGGTCCGGCGTTCTGAAACTGAGCGACCGTCTGCCGGTAGTTCGGGCCGAGGATCTGCTGCGCTTCGGCCAGCGCGGCGGGGCTGACGTCCTTCTGGAGCTCCGCTAGCAGGGGCACGATCGCCGGATGGGTTTCGATGGCGGCGACTTGCGGCGCGTACCGCGCGGCGTAGGCCTTGCTCTCGGCCCCGTATGTGACCAGCGGCGTGACCGAGTGGACCACCACCGGGAGGAACAGATACGACGCGAAGACGATTGTCCGGGCGATCCACCCCCATACGGCCAGACCCGTCGCGGTCAGCGCGGGGTTGCGGGCCTCGACGGTCTCGGTGAAGCTGGCGATCCACGGTACGTAGGCCACGCCCAGGCAGAACGCGAGCGCACCCGACAGCACGGCCAGGTGGTAGTAGCTGGTCGGATGGCCTATCTGCTGCAGGTAAAGGACCATCATGACGGCGGCCGCCCCACCGCCTGCGACCATGACGGGTTTCCTGACCCGGAGCCTGTCGGAGATGATCCCGCAGAGGATCACCGCGATGACATTGAACCCCCACATCCAGTTGCCGAGCGTGTTGCCGTTGTGCACTGAGAATCCGAAGACGGTCGTGAAGTAGATCAAAGCGAAGCCGACGGCGGTGGAGTAGAAGAGGAGGAACAAAGCTATGCCGAGCGCCGAGATGATCACGTCGGCTTTGAGCAGCTGGCCGAAAGGGTTTCGCAGCGACGCCTCTATGTCGATGCCCTTGGCCTTGGCCTCGACGAGCGCGCGGTCGTGGATGGTCACCATCAGCTGGTCGCGCAGTCCCGGTGACAGCTCGCGCAGCCAGACGCCTGCGATTACGAAGACCACCAACCCGACGGTCCCGGCGATCTTGTACGCGTGCACCCAGAAGGCCGGGCTGGGGTTCGCGCCGATCGTGTGGCTGGCCACGACAAATACGATCAGGCTTCCGACCAGTGGACCGCTGGTCCAAAAGCCCATGGCTGTGGCTCGTCCCACCTGCGGTGAGAAGTCCCGGATTAGGGCTGCGGTGGCGATTAGGCAGGCGCCCTCGACTAGGAAGACAAGGTAGCTGAAGAAGGTGAATTCCCATTTGGTCGTCGAGGCTGGGATTACGAATGTCACCATGACACCGGTGACCAACAAGCCGGCGACGACCAGGTTTGTGCGGCCCACCCGGTCGGCGATCCCACCGAACAGCGAGCCGAACGCCCCGATCAAGCTTGCGACCGCCCGGGTGTAAACGAAGAACGTGAAGCTCATGTGCAGTTTGACCAGGAGCAAGGTGGAAACCGAGGCGGTGACGGATAACTCGTAGTAGAGCGTGGCCGTGCAAAGGACCGTGAGGCCGATGAAGAACACGCGACGCGCGGTATCGGGATAGCTGTCGAGCTGCCGGTTCCACAGCCGCGCCAATCCATGAGCCTCGAGGGCAGAGCTGGTTGCCGTCGCGCTCATTCGGATCCTTCCGACTCTTTGCGTCGTCGCCAAGACCGCCTTGTCAAGGCGGGGGAAGACGGAACCGACCAATGGACCGGCCTAGGTCTTCAGGCGACGACGACCCGGTTGTCGTGCAAGCTTCGGTGATGGTCCACTGTTCATTTTCCCACGTTCATGGTAGTCACGACGATATCCACCAGGCATACGATCCCCAGCGTCTCCGGCTGAGCCTGGCGTGGAATCTGCTGTTCTCCTAGCCCGATACCGTCAGCCGGGGATTCGAGTGCAGGTTTCCTGTTCTCTGACTGATTCCGGCAGGTGCGCCGTGGCCGCGGCGTCGATGATGTTGACCATGATCTGGCAGAAGGGGTGATCCTCATATGTCCTACGACGCCAAGCCCCTCGAGGTCGCCTAAGCGATGCCGCCAGTCACTGCACCGCCTCGCTCCGCCTTGGACATCCATTTCCCACTCCTCCCGGTCATGTAGGCCGGCCGGCCACCAGCTTGGCGCTCATCTCGACGGCCCTTGACCGCAGCCCTGGCAGCGGCTTGCAGCGTGAAGCCGAGCCTGGCAGTGGGTTTGATCACCTAAGGGGTGCTGGTGTCGGCGGCGACAGAGCCATTGGCGATAGCGTTCAGGAGGGCCTGGTGGTCGGTGTCGTTCTGATCGGCATAGGCAGCGGCGAAACGGGCCAAGGCCTGTGGAAAGATGTCGCTGCCCCCCATGTAGGCGGCGATGGCGACACGGTCTCCCGCCCGGGCATGCGCCCGGGCGAGAGTCCAACCACACAATTGGGCGTAGATGCCCATGGCGTCGGGCTGCATGAGGTCGATGTCCGCCGAGAGCTTCCAGTCCCAAAGCTGGCGGACGTAGTAGTCGTGGGGTCGGCCGTCGGCTCCTTGGCTGACGCGCTGCCAGCCCAGGAAGATGTCACTGGCCGCTTGCATCAACCGTTGCCCCTCCACGACGCGCTGGCCCTGGTTGTGGTAGGCATTTCGGCCCAGGAAGCGTTCCAGCACCGACGCTTCGGCCTCTTTGACCTGGAGAATCAGCGTGTCGGTGTTGCTGGCCCCGACGAACAGCGCGACCCAGGCCCGGGTCCCCACGCTTCCCACACCCACGACTTTGCGGGCCAGGTCCACGAACCGGTACGACTCCAGCAGGCGCCGACGGTCCCCTTGCAGGGTCCGTCGGTAGCTGCGGATGGTTTCGTGGATCGACTCTTCGACCGCCTGAGCGCCGACCTGGCTGTACAGTTCCGCCACGGGAACGAGCAGCGGCGGATCGGACACGAAGTGCAGGCCGTCGGCATCCGTGCGAGTGAGTTTGGCTCGGGCCTTTATCTGGTCTTTGGACGAAGCTTTGGCGACGTTGCGCTGAAATTCCTTCACCCGCTTGGCGGCACCGCCTGCTCCCCAGCGTTGGATGACCCCGTTGACGTCCAGCCGGGCGTACCAGATGTCCAGGTTGGACAGGCCCGCGAAGTCCCGGATGGCCTGCTGGTACGCCCGGATCCCGGCCAGGGTGATGGTACGCGCCGTGCGGCTGTCAAAGGCCCGTCCGCGAGCGGCCACTTCCAGGCTGGCGGCTAGGCGCTTCATGTCCCACTCGAACGGCCCCGCAAGGGTCTCGTCGAAGTCGTTGACGTCGAAGACCAGCTCCCGCTCCGGGGAGGCGAACCCGCCGAAGTTCGCCAGATGGGCGTCGCCGCAAAGCTGCACCATGATGCCGGACTGCGCTGCCGTGGCGAGGTCGGCGGCCATCGGCAAGGCGGCCCCACGGTAGTAGGCGAAGGGCGAGGCGGCCATCCGGGCATGGCGAATGGGCACCAGTTCGGGCACCCGGGTTCGGGCCTGCTCCGCCAAAAGGTGAAGCGGTTCGACCGTCCGCTGGCTCGGATGCCACTCGACTAGCTGCTCCCTCGGTAGCACCGCCCGAGCGGCCTTACCGCTAGCCGCCCTCTCCTCCTTGCTCTGATGTTCCACCGTCTTGACCGTGGGATGCTCCTTGGACTGGAAGGACTAGCTCGAGCGAGGCGCCCGACGACCACTAACCCCGATCGTTCATGAGAATGCTGGGGCGGTCTCTGAGTGATTGTTGCAGGGATCGTGGAGGGTGAGGGAGCCATTTCGGGCTCGGGTTAGTCCAGGGAGGGATGATTTCGGTGTTGTCGGCCCGTTCGGTACGGGTGATCGGGCGCGTTCGTATCTGCTCATGCCCGGGTTTCTCGGCACTGGCGTCGTTCAGGTGATGAGGTCGATTCGCTGGTAGGCCTCGAGCAGGAAGGCGGCGCTGGGCCAGTTGTCGAGGATGCGCACGATCCGGGCTCGGGCTCGATGGACGATACGGGCCGGGGTGTGCCACAGGGACCATCGCAGGGTCTTGGGTTCAGCGTCGGTGAGCGGTCCGGTCAGGCAGAGCTGCTGGAACCAGCGGATCAGGGCGTCGGACATGCAGACCACGGCGAGCCAGGCGGCGTTGGCGTCGAAGTCGCAGAATGGGAAGCGGGCCGCCGCGGAGTCCTTCAATCGGCGGATGTTGTCTTCGACATGCGCGTGGGCGCGCATGTGACGATCAAGATCGACCGGGTCGCTGGTGGCGTCGGTGTAGTGCCCCCAGTAGCGGTAGCACTCGGAGGGGAACAGGCTCTGCTGGGCACCGGGGTGAAGCGGTTCGCGCCGGATGATCAGCCGGGTTCCCGCCGGCCAGTCCGACAGGTCGACCAGATCGGTGACCTCGACCACGGCCGCACCCTTGCGAACCTCGCCGTCCTGGCGGACCGCCGGCTGCCAGGCGTCGGAGTCGTAGGCGACCCGACTGATCGCTGTGTGGATCTGATCGTTCGAGCGGGCCACCACCGCGAAACCGACATTGCGGGCCCTGCAAGCCAGGGCGAAGCTGCGCCCCGCGGCCGAGTCGGCGCGCACCTGCAACGGGCGCCGGAGCGGCCCTGGCTCGTCACCGACTCGGTGGCCGGCAGCGATCTCGGCGGGCAGGCCGTCGATGGCGGCGTCGAGCACACCGACCAGGTCGATCACGTTGTTGGCCCCGGCGTTACCCGGCCGCAGCCTGACCGCCAGTGTCTCGCCGGTGGCATCGGCGAAACAGTAGAGCGGATGAAACCCGAATCCTCCCTTATAGGTCGGGCCGGTCAGCTCCTTGTTCTCGGAGTGGATCTCATGAAGCGAGCTGTCGATGTCCAACACCACCATGTCCTTACCCGTCGTCGCTGCCGCCCGGGACCACACCACGCTGCGGGCCTGGGCCATCGCCTCCCACAACCCGGTCACCGTCGCCGGGTCGAGCTGGAAGAAGCTGCGATACAGAGTCGAGTCCGACGGCACCGACCCGAACAGGGCCGGCTGGGCCCGCAACTTCTCGATGTCGCTGCACGCCTCGCCGCCACCCGCCATCATCAACATGGCCTGAACCAGCACCTTGCCGCGGTCATGAACCGGGAGCCGCTCCGACATGACCGGGATGCGAGCCGACAGCAAATCAGCCAGACCCAGGCGGTCTCCGAAACGACCAAGAGCATGCAGACCCACATGGGCCACCACCCCCTCACCGCCGGTCTCCACCAACAGCCGGGTAGTGCTGGTAGCGTTCACCTCAGAAGTGCCCTCCTGGTAGGGGTCCTGTACGCCTTCGACAAGCGCAGTATCCCTTGCCAGGAGGGCGTTTTCGCGGACCCCCGCCCCTCAGGTCACCGACCCGGGTGAAGGATCAGGGCTAATGAGGCGAAGTTTCCCTGCCGCGGCCGAACCACCGGCGAGGGTGCTATGCAACCGCCTCACCGGTCTCATCGGTGGTCCCATCAACGCGGCCCAAACGCTTGATCATGAACATGACCCAATGGCAGTATCTGATGGAAACAACCCACGGTGACCAGCAATACCAAATAAAAATGGACCGGGCAGCCAAACCATCGCCGCATTCCTGTGAAATCCATTCTCCGTATGTTCGAGGTGAGTCTACGCTGTCGCGCCAGGAAATGCTCCCCCGATTAGGGTGATTTCCCGGAGCTCAGAGCCCCTGGTTCCAATACCCCGATCCGGATGGATCAGGAGCGGGCCATGCGCCACCGTGGGGTCGCCGTTGATTGCACGGGAGAGGTCAGCGTCCGCCACGAAACAACCAGATCGGGATCCGCGGCCACGCGATCCCTTCGAGGAACGACCATTCTGACTCTCCTGAAATACTCAGTCGTCCATCTCCAGCCAGATCGCCTGCTCGTCGTGCTCCTCCCAGTCGCCGCCTGGCAGGGCGACGGCCCAACTCGTCCAGGTCCCGGCCGGCCGGGCCGGGGTGGTCTTGACTCTGGCCCGGACGGCCATTCCCGGCGTGAGAAGTACAGGCGAGCTAAGTGGGGCCGTCGTCATCCCCCAGTGGGTGGGGGGATCGCCAGGGCCGACGGAGAGGGCGATGCCGACCGCGAGCTCGGCGCTGAACCAAAGCGCCAGGGCGTTGGCGCTCCCGAGGTCGTGCACGGGCAGCACCGTCTCGGCCTCGTGCGGCGCCCGGGCCTGCTCCAGCGGGATCACCTCCGCTTCGGTCGTCCACAACCGGCTGGGCTCTGACCGCTTGTCGTCCCCTGCAAGGTGACGGGAGCTCCCCGAATAGAGGACCTCGTTGACGGTCTTGTGGACCAGTTCGTCGAGCTTGAGACCGTACGGGTTGTCCCGCAGGAAATCCACCATGTCCTCGAGATAGCGGTCGTGCACCAGCGCGGCCCACGCCGTGACCGAGTGGGGGATCATGACTCCGCCCGGCTTGAGCCATCGGTCGCGGGCAGTGATAACCGGGACGAGCATCCCTTCGTCGATCCCAAAGCCTCCGAGCCATTCCGAGACGACCACATCGACGCGCTCCGGCAGGTCGATGTCGGAGACGTCGCCCTGGATCACGTGAACGACATCTGCGACCCCGTTGGCGGTGACGAGATCCTGGGCCAGAACGGCGATCGACGTTTCTTCCACCGCATACACGCGCGCCGCGCCTGCCCGAGCCGCGAACACGCTAAGGATGCCGCTTCCCGCCCCGACGTCAAGAACGATGTCGCCGGGGCGTACGACCGAGTCGATGGCCCGCCGGAACGCCTCGGTGCGAACGCGATCACGGATCATCGTTCGGTGTACCTCGAACTCCGCGTACATCGGATCCAGCGAGTGCTTGATCGGCGTCCGCACACCAGTGCACCATAATCGACCCCCCACCGGCGTGGCCCGGACAGGACAACCAGGACCGGTGCTGCGAAGCTGGAAGTCTCAATGCGGAAACCACCACGGCTCCGGCCGCGTGGTCCGCCCGTCGCTCCGAGGGAAACTCACCCGCTTTGGACGACGACGCTTGGGAGGACCGATGGCATAGTCGAAACCGATCCGAGCAGTTTTAGCGGCCGAACGGACAGGAACGAACCAGAAGGAGTCTTCCATGGGATTCAGGCGGCGCACCAGACGCCGGGCGCTGATTGCTGGCGCAGCGATCGCTCATCACGAGGACAAGAACTACGCCCAGCAGCAGACCTCTGAGGCGCCGGCCGATTACAACCCGGAGCCGGCCCAGTACGCGCCGCCTCCGGTGGACGCGGCGGACGAAATCGAGCATCTCGCCCAGTTGCACGCCTCGGGCGTGCTGACCGACGAGGAATTCGCGACCGCCAAGGCCAAGGCCCTGGGGTCATGACCGCAGGTCGGATGGCTGAACGGCATCGAAACCGACTGATGACCACAGGGACAGAAATATCGTGAGTGAATCGCGCAAAGACGTTCTGTTGAAGGCGCTGCAGGCAGAGATCGGCGGCGCACCCGATGATCCGGGGACACTGTTCACCGAGGATGTGGTGGGCTGGTCGCCCATAGCCACCATAGGTGGGCTGGCAGCACTCGCCGACCTGGCCGCGGGTCGTGAAGAAGCGTTCTCCAACCCGGTCCTGATGTTCCGTGGCCTCGACGAAGTGGGCAACAAGGCCTTCGCCGAATGGGTCGTCGAAGCCGATCACACCGGACCATTCGTCCTCGGCGAAGGCGCCGAGTTGGAAGCAACCGGACGCCATGTCCAGTTGGCTGGCGTCACCGTGGCCGACTTCCGCGACGGGAAGATCCGGTCATACCGGACCTACTTCGACGAGGTCTCTCTGCTCGAGCAGATCGTCGGCGCCTGACGGGGCTGGTCACGGTGGAGTTCCACGTCGAGGACGATCCAGATCCGTCCGATATCGAACTCCTCGAGACGCAGATCCGTCGAGAGGCGTCAGACCTTACGGGTCTCGGCGACGACCGGGACCTGGCCATTTTTGTGCGCCATGCTGGCCGGGTGGTCGCCGGCATCAGTGGCTGGACCTGGGGCGACTGCTGCGAACTGCAGAACCTGTGGGTGGACCCCAGTCTCCGAGGTCAAGGCCTCGCGACCCGGCTCCTCGCCGCCGCGGAAGGTGAGGCGACGGCCCGCGGCTGCTCACAGACCGTCCACTTCACCTACGACTTTCAGGCTCGGTCACTCTACGAACGGAACGGCTACGAACTGGTGAGCCGAGTCGAAGACTTCCCATCCGGAACCGACGTTCTCTGGTACCGCAAGCATCTTCGACCCTCCCGCTCTATGAGGGGGGATCTCGCTGATGAAGGCGATCAGGTCGCCAGCCGACCGGGTGCCGCTCGCGCCCGGTCGCCAGCCGACCGGGTGCCGCTCGCGCCGGCAGGCCCTGGCCAGGGTGATGCCAAGAGCGGGTGACCGGGCCAGCAGGTCGGCGTGCGCCGCTGCGGGAGCCAAGATCATCAACTCGGATCGATCAGGCCCAGCGACCTACTAACCCTAACAGCTTCCGACCATGAACAGCTGTCTCCTCCCGGGCCTCCTCGTGAGATCGAGAGCGCAGTGGCTGGATTGCGATGTCGTCGACCCGGATCTGCATCGGTTTGTCCTGCACAGTCGTACCGGAGACACAAGACGCAACGGTTCTTCTCACCTGACTTTCCAATTTCCGCCCAGCGCCGAGTGAACAGTCTGATGCTAAGACCACGAGGCGGTCGCCACCAGACGTGGTGGTATGCACCGAAGACGATGGCGTGCCCCAGCCGAAGAGTGACCACCCACAGGACCACACCAGTCCCCGCCGGATTGCGCCCCTCCCCGGGGACATCAGGGCCGAACCCGACGTTGGAACCAGTATCCGCGACCCATCAATCCGAACCGACTGACTGACAAGGAGAAGTTCTGATGCTTGCCTATAGCTATCCTCTCTTGGGCCTCTTTTGGACGATGTTGATATTTGCCGGGCTGGCCCTGTTATTGTTCTTCATCATCTGGTGTTTTGTGGACAATTTCCGGCGTCGCGATCACCATGGATTCGCGAAGGCAGGGTGGACCATCCTGATCCTTTTCCTTCCGCTGTTCGGTGCGCTGTTCTACGTCATTTTCCGACCATCCAGTGCGGATGAAATGTGATCTGACGTTCAGGCCGACATCGACTGTCTGGGACCAGTCGACTATCAGGTAGCAGAATTTCCCGTCCGCGGTATCCGACTTCACGGAGGGAGTCGCGGTTGACATGAGCTGACTGGTCGACGGGGGTGATCCGATTTCCGGAGTCCCTCGGCCGCGGCAAATCTTCACCGGAAGACGTGCAGCCTCGTATCGTTCTCTAGTAGGTCAAGAATGGTGTCTCGCCGGCCGCAGGTTCACTGGTGGCCGCCACGCCGGTCTGCGCGGCCTCTTCTTCGGTCAGCGCTTTGCGGCCGTAGCGGACCATCAGGAAGCCGTCGATGACCGCGAACACGCCGTAGACCAGAACGAACAGGATCAGGGTGATCCAGATCCAGGCTGCGCTCACGCCCGGCGACACCCCCGCGGAGGTCTTGAGCAGACCCTGCACGATCCACGGTTGACGGCCGTTTTCGGTCAGGAACCAGCCGGCGGTGTTCATGAGGATGGGGGTCACGACGGCCCAGGTGGCCGCCAGCAGGAACCAGCGGGACCGCTCCAGCTTGTGGCGCCATACGGCCCACGCGCCCCAAAGGGCCAGCAGGAACACAAGTGCGCCCAGGTAGGCCATGACCCGCATGGACCAGTACTGGACGAAGACGTTGGGCACGTAGTCGCCGGGCCCGTATTGGTGCTGATATTGAGCGTTGAGCTGGTTGAGGCCGACCACCTGGCCGTTCCAGTTTCCGGTGGCCAACAGTGACTGCAGATGGGGGATCTCGATGACCTTGGTGGGCGTCTCATCAAATCGGCCCCCGCCGATCTGGAACAGCGAGAAGGAGCAGGGCTGGCAGGTGTCCCAGTCCGCTTCCGCAGCAGCGATCTTCATGGGCTGGTAGGTGGTCTCGACGATCCCCAGGTGGCTGCCCACCATAAGGTTGAGGGTGATCGCGGGGACCAGGACGACCACGGACATGGTCGCCGACAGACGGAAGGAGTCGACGTCATTGCCTCTGCGCAGGTGCCAGGCGGAGACGGCCAGCATGACCAGCGCTCCGGTGACCACGGAGGCCAGCAGCACGTGGGTGTAGCCCCACAGGAACACCGGGTTGGTGAACACGGCGACAATGTTGTTGAGCACCGGTGTCCCGGTGGAGTTGAGCGTGTAGCCGACCGGGTGCTGCATCCACGAATTGGCTGCCATGATGAAGGCGGCCGACAGGACGGTACCGAGGGCGACCAGCCAGATGCAGGCCAGGTGGATGCGCTTGGGGAGGCGGTCCCAGCCAAAGACCCACAGGCCCAGGAAGGTCGACTCCAGGAAGAAGGCCGCCAGACCCTCCAAGGCCAAGGGGGCGCCGAAGACGTCGCCCACGAAACGGGAGTAGGCCGACCAGTTCATACCGAACTCGAACTCCTGCACCAGGCCGGTCACCACGCCGATGGCCACGTTGATCAGCAGCAGGGTGCCGAAGAAGCGGGTCAGCCGGCGCTGCTCCGGGTTGCCGGTGCGGTGCCAAACCGTCTGCAGGATGGCCACCAGCAACGCCAGTCCCATGGTGACGGGCACGAACAAGAAGTGGTAGATGCTGGTGGTGGCGAACTGCACCCGAGCCAGGTCGAGGTTCACCGCAGCACCCCCATCACAGTGTCCTACTGGTCCGCGACATAGTCGATGGCCACGTTGGCGCCCGCCCCGGCCAGGGCCACCGCCTTACCGATTCCGGAGTCACCGCCGCTGACAACGCCGACCTTCCCTTTTGAGCGACATCACCTTGCCTTTCCGGTGGCCGGGGTAGGCGAGGAGGGCGACCACCTGCGACCAGCCCCAACAGTAGGAAGGGGGTGGACTCCCGCTCTTCACCCGATCAGGGGGAGCTCGGCGCCCGTCGAAGACGGGACGATGGCACGGTGCGGCTGTCGATGCGCGACGGGGTGGGGCACGGCGATCCAAGGTGGCGGGCTGACGAGCCGCTGGGCCCGTCCCCTCGGCGTGAAGAGCGCCTCCAGCACATACGCCCTCGCGGTCATCAGCCATGTTGGCGGTCGTCTTCACGGCGCTGGTTCTCGCTGGCCCCGGTTCGTCCCACCACGTATTCCGAGCCCGCATTACGTATTCCGAGCCCGCATTAAAGGACCGACCACGCACGTGGCACCCGCGGTGGAGCCCGGACCCATGGCGATATGGGATGTCGTCGGCGCCTCAAGTACAGAATCGGCGGCCGGTGCCAACAAGCACCATGTGTGTCCTATTCGTGTCCTCGCCGGCCGATCCGAGCAAGCCTTCTGCACATCTGTTCTGGTCAGCGCCCCATTCCTCGCCATCTGCGCGCTCGCATCCTAAACCGTGCGTCGCAGGTTCGAGTCCTGCCGGGGGCGCAGCAAAAGAAACTGGTCAGAGGCTATTTCGCCGATGGCGAACGGAGCGGCGTGACCCGGGCGTGACCCACACGTGACCCACCGGATCCGGCCGCCGTCCGGGCGCCGCGCCCGCGAGTGTCCAATGCCTCGGTCAGCTGCTCCTCCAGCCCGGGGAGAATGTGACCGTAAGTGTTCAACGTCACCGTGATAGAGGAGTGTCCCATGCGCTCCATGATCGCCCGCGGGTGCGCTCCTTCGGCGATGAGAAAGCCAGCAAACGAATGACGCAAATCATGGAACCTCAAGGTCTCGGGCAGACCGGCCTGCCGCACCGGGGGCTTGAAGTGGTGGGTGTAAAAATTCCCATGCCGAAGCGGGCCGCCCTCAGGTCCAGGAAATACGAAGTCCTCCTGACCCTTGCCCGCCAACAGGGAAACCAGCTCGTCGCACAGGAACCGGGGAAGGGGGACCGAGCGGCTCTGGTACGTCTTGGTCGGTCCGAAGACCAGTCGTCCATTCACCTCACTCACCGCTTCGATCACCTCGACGCGTCGGCGCAGAAGGTCGACCCGCCCGGCTCGGAGCGCTCCGAGCTCACCCGCTCGCAGGCCCGTGTAGGCCGCGAACCGAACCAGCAGGCCGTACTCCGGAAACTCGGTCCTCCAGTGTGGCCCCGCCCCATTACCGCCAAGGTGGGTCTCCGGCGAGGCGATCGCGCGTAACCAAGTCCTCGACCTGGCCCTCGGTGAGGAAGTGCATCTCGCTCTTGGCGGAGCGCGGCAACTTCACTCCGTCGCAAGGGTTGGAGGCAGGAGCCTTGGCCCCAATCGCGGTGGCCAGAACCAGCCGGAGGACCTGGCGGGCGGAGCGAATGGTCCCCGGCGCGGCGCCAGACGCGGCCATGTCAGCGAAGAAAGCTTTGACTGCCGGCTGGTCGATCCGAACGACCGGCCGCCCACCAAAGCCGGGCATCAGGTGAGCCCGCAGAATCGACTCGTAGCCGACCCGGGTCTTGGCCTTCAGGTGCACGGTCGTGCTCAGCCAGGATGCCGCCCAATAGTCGAACGTGCGCCTGCCCTCCCGCGGATCGATCCAGCTGCCCCGGCTCGATCGACCTGCTGGCCCGCCAGCCAGCCGTCAGCCCCAGCCTTGGTGCGGAACACGGCAGTGTGGCGCTGGCCGTCAAGCCCGCGGAATCGGCCCCGCCACCGGCCGGACGGAAGACGGTCGACGGCACCGGACATACGACGTCCCACAGTTAGACCTCCCCCGACGAAGCTTGGTGAACGGGATGGAGAGGCCGGCTGCGACGGCGAGCCAGCAACCGCCGCACCTGACTCTAACCGCCGGGTGTGACACGGGGCCGCGCCCATGAGCCGGTTATACCGGGTTATACTGGAAGGGTGAAGACGGCGATATCGATTCCAGACGACACGTACGAGCGGGCATCGAAGCGGGCCCGAGATCTGGGCATGAGCCGCTCGGAGTTCTTTTCTCGGGCCGCCGACCGCTACCTGGACGAACTGGACAGCGACTCGGTCACGCAACAGATCGACCAGGCGGTCGCCGACCAGGGTCACACCGACGAATCCGGCAAGGACGCCGTAGATGTCGGACGCCGATTGCTTACCAGCGGCACCGACGACTGGTGATCCAGCGAGGCGGCATCTACTGGGCCGACCTCGGCCAAGCGAAGGGGTCGCGCCCGGCGAAACGGCGACCAGTGCTCGTCATTTCCGCCGACACCTACAACCGAAGCCGTCTGGCCACGGTCCTCGGCGCGGTCATCACCTCGAACACCAAGTTGGCAGCCATGCCCGGCAACGTGTTCCTCCCCGCCGCCACCACCGGCCTCCCTAGGGACTCCGTCGTCAACGTTACGGCGCTGGTCACTCTGAACAAGACTGACCTCGCCGATCGCGTCGGCAACCTTTCGGGTGAACTCCTCACCAATGTGGAACGAGGGCTTCGCCGCGTCCTGAACCTGTAGCCGGGGCCACCGCCCGTGGTACGGCGATTTCCCCGACCGATGCCGCCGTTGATGCGGTCGAGGAAGCGTCGGCCTCGCCCTTGGTGCTGAATGCTTGCGAGCGGGATCGACCGTGCAGGTCACGGAACGGCCCGGTCCCGCCGTCTGGCTCTTTGACGATTGACATCTACGGGTATCCTCCTGGCCTGACTTGCTCCGGTCCCGCGAACCCAGCTTCGTAGTTCCAGTGATCAGCGCTCCGCAGCGGGCTGGCGACTCTCTGAAAGCCATGTGGCGATCTCGCCGGGGTCGAACCGGACCAGCCTGCCGACCTTCAGATAGGGGACGCGTTTTCAGCGATCAGGCGGCGCACGTGGCGCACGGTGATGCCCGGCCGCTGGGCGAGCTGGTCGATGCTCATCAATTTCAGGGATCGTGTCGATGCCGGGCACTTGTCTCCTCTCGTCTGCTCTTGACCTATGGGCCGAAGCCGCAACCACCACGTGCCCTCTATAACCAAGGCGTTGTCACATACCGGCTAACCAAGGGCGCTGAACGGCCGCTGGCGCAAGATCCGGTTCGCGAGCGGCTCCAGTCCGTAGGTCCGTAGCTCCGGGTTGGAAAGTCCCGGCCTGTTCCTGGCGGCGGCCCGAGACGTCTCGTCTTGGAAGTGCTTCGTACCTCCTCTGTGCCGGGTCGAAACGGCTCTCTACCTGGGGGACCCGGGTGGCCGATTCGCTACACCTCCTGGCCCGCATGAACACCACCTGGCTCGGCACTTTCCCCGCTGTCAGAGACCATCCCCCCTCGGCAACCCCCCATCCTCACCACAATTCTCCCGAACCCATTTACCTCTATTAGCCTCTACTTACCTCTCACCAAATGGCGTGCGCCTCGCCGAGGAGTTCGGGCTCGACGCACCGGTGCAGCGCTGGAAGCAGGTGCGAGACCACATCCACGGCGAGGTCTGCGAGCACGGATACGACCGGGAGCGGGGCACGTTCACCCAGTACTACGGGTCGCGTGAGCTCGATGCGAGCGTGCTCAACATTCCGCTGGTGGGGTTTCTGCCAGGCACCGACGCACGGGTCACGGGCACCATCGACGCGATCGTGCGCGAACTGGGTCGCGACGGCTTTGTTTCGCGCTACTCGACCGCGGAGACCGACGACGGTTTGCCCGGCGGCGAGGGGCAGTTCCTGGCCTGCTCGTTCTGGCTGGTCAGCGCGCTGGCGGTCAACGGGCGGGCCGACCAGGCGAGGGCGCTGTTCGAACGGCTCTTGGGCCTGGCCAACGACCTCGGGCTGCTGGCGGAGGAGTACGACGTCGAGCGCGGCCGGCAGATCGGCAACTTCCCGCAGGCGTTCAGCCACCTCACGCTCATCGGCGCGGCGATGGCCATCGCGGCCGAGAGGTCACAAACCAAGCTGGCCTAGCTGATGCTCATTGGCTCCATGGCCGACTCCTTCGTTACCGGAGCATCTCTCCGGTCAGTCCAGTGTGTGGGTTCCCCCAAGATGAAGGTCAAGGTGGTAATCGAGCTGGAGATGGTTCGGCAAGCGAGCGCGCCATTGCGGGCAGAGGGGTGTCCGATGGTGTCGATCGCGGGTGGTCTCGATGGTTTGGCACGACTGCGTGGACTGAGCAGCTGACGGCGAGTGAGCGGAACTGCCGCCCTGAGCGGCGGGCCTGCGGCTGTTGGGCTTCTCAGGAGGCCTTCCGCTCCAGCCGCCCGGCGGCCAGCGCACCGAGGTTGACGTCGTCGAGTTTCGTCACGACGATGTCGGCGTGCGCTGCGGCCAGCAGCTGGGCGTCGTCGCCGCGTGCGATACCGATGGCGGCCATGCCGCCGGCCTTGGCGGCCTGGACACCCGCGGCTGCGTCCTCCATCACCATGGAATCCCCGGGTGCGACCCCGAGTTCGTGCGCCGCGGTGAGGAACATCTCGGGATCGGGCTTGCCGTGCGCGAAGTCTCGGCCCGAGACGTCGGCGTCGAAGAAGTCCAGCAGCGTCAGTCCGGGCCGCACCGACGGCGATACGATCTTCTGCCCTTGGGCGAAGGTGTCGAGCCGGATCTTGCGCAGGAAGAGCTGAGCGTTTTTCGACGACGATGCCGCCGCGACTCGGATGCCGGTGTCCTTGACCGCGATGATGAAGCGAAGCGCGTCGGGATAGGCGGTGAAGTCACTGGCTTCGATGAGTTGCAGCACCATCTCCTGTTTGCGCTGGGCGTACTCGGCCAGGCGGCCGTCATCGTCGTCGGGTACGTGGAAATACTCCAACGCGGCGCGTGCGCCGCTCATACGCGGCTTGCCCGAGATCTCCTGCTCGTAGACGCGGGGCGTGAATGCCTCCGGCGACCAGGTCGTCCGGTCGCGGATGTCGCTCCATTCCCCCTCCATCAGTTCGCGTAGCGACTCGCGCCAGGCCTTCTCGTGTGGCGAGTCAACGAGCACACCGTCGACATCGAAGATCGCCCCTCGGAACGTCGACACCCGTTCTCCCATCAGTCGTAGGTGTCCTGGTGCTCGGCGTGCGGGACCGGCGGCAGCTCGAACGTGCACCGGTCGCCGGCACATAGCTCGCGGACCTCGTCGCCGACCCCGACGCGAATCGGGCGCGGCACGCCCTCCCGATGGGCGGCCAGCGTCAGCCTGCCGTCGGCGAGCGTCACGAGGATCGGGGTCCCCCGGAACTGCATTGCGAACGACAGCCCCTCGAGGTGCGGGGGCAGCCGGGGCTCGAAGTACAAGACCCCGTCGCGGATTTCCGTGCCGGCGTAGCTGCGCTGCACGAGATCGAGCGTGCCGGACATCACCCCCATGTGGATGCCTTCCTTGGTGGTGCCCCCCTGGACGTCTTCCACGTCGCTCTCCACGGCGACGAGGAACCGCTCCCATGAGCTCTCCGGGTCGAGCCGGGCCAGAACGCCGGCGTGGGCAACGAAGCTCAGCGTAGAGCCGTGCGAGGTGCGCTGGTCGTAGTAGGCGATGTTCTTGCCCGCCGTGTCGGGACCGTAGTCGTAACCCAGCCGCTCGAACAGCCGCCGCAGCTCATCGGGCGAGAACAGGAAGAACAGCATCACCGTGTCGGCCTGCTTGGTCAGCTTGTAGCGGTTGGGATCGTCGCCCTCGGCGCGCAGGATCCGGTCCAGCCGCTGGATGTTGCCGTACTTAGCTCGGTAGGCGTCCCAGTCGAGCTCTTTCAGATCTTCGTAGCCCTCGAACTGACTGATAATGCCGTCGCCGTGGAAGGGAACGAACATCCTCCTGCTCATGTCCGCCCACGTTCGCAGCTCTTCGTCGCCGAGGGTCAGCTTGGCGTGCAGCGCGTCGGCCCGGGTCCCGGGTAGGAGCGAGAGGACCTGCTGCGCCACGTCGCACAGCCAAGCCACCATCACGTTGGTGTAGGCGTTGTTGCGTAGTCCGCCCTGGTCGGCATCAGGGTACCTGTCGTGGAACTCGTCTGGCCCCATCACTCCGTGGATCTCGTAGCGCTCGCGCTCGGGGTTGAAGTGGGCGATCGAAGCCCAGAAGCGGGCGATCTCCAGCATCATCTCCGCGCCGTGATCGCGCAGGAACGCCACGTCGTCGGTGGCCTGGAAGTGGCGCCAGATGTTGTAGAAGATGGCGGCGTTGACGTGCCGCTGGTTGTGACTGAGGTCGGGCTCCCAGCGGCCCGAGAGCGGGTTGAGGTGGACCCGCTGGGTCTCCTCCTTGCCTTCGCTGCCGCTCTGCCACGGGAACATCGCGCCGCTCAGTCCTGCCTCGCGGGCCGCGGCGCGCGCCTCGCCCAGGCGCCGGTAGCGGTACATCAGCAGCCCTCGGGTGATCTCGGGCATGCGGAAGCTCAAGAACGGATAGACGTAGAGCTCGTCCCAGAACACGTGCCCCCGGTAGGCCTCGCCGTTGAGGCCTCGTGCCGGCACCCCGGCGTCCAGGTCGGCGGTGTGATGCGAGCAGACCTGGAGGATGTGGCAGATGTGCAACCGCAGCAGGAACTGCACCCGGGCGTCGCTGGGCACCTCCACGTCGCAGACGCGCCACAGCTCCTCCCACGCCTCGGCGTGGGAGGAGAGCGCTTCCTCGAAGTCCATGTAGCGCTGCGCCGAGGTCCCCGCCTTGGTCAGCGTGTCGCTGGTCGCGGGGTCGCGGGAGGTAAAGAAGGTCACCATCTTCTCGACCCGCACGGCCACGCCCTGCCGGACGTCGAACGCCACGACCTGCTGGATGTAGTCCTCCATCTGGTATAAGGCGCGCTGCACCGCCAGCGGCGCCGTCCCCTCGAAGACTCGCGTGCGTGCCGCCTCGCTGATGTACAGGTTGGACTGCCGCGTCTGGACCTTCAGCGCAATCACCTCCGGCCCGAACGTACGCGGCGAGACCGGGTCGAGGTGGCGGCCCTCGAGCTGCTCGTAGCGCGCCACGCCGGCGTTGGTCACCCGCCCGTCGATGGCCGACACCACCTCGACCCGGCCCGCCCAATTCTCGGGCGTCAGCGTCCACTCGATCCCGGCATGATGAACGTCGGCCATGCTCACGAACCGTCGGCTGCGCAGCGTCGTCTCGCGGCCGCTGCGATCCCGGAAGCGCAACTCTCGGATCACCGTCGCGTGGCGGATATCGAGCTGGTGGCGATAGGCGAGCAAGTCGACATCCGCGAGCCGGATCGCCTCCTGGTCCTCGATCCGCAGCTTCAGGACCAGCCAGTTGGGCAGGTTCACCAGATCCTCGTTGAGCACCGGCAGTCCCCCGAGAATCGTCGTCTCGCGGTTGTAAACCCCGTGCCCGTACGTGCCCGGGTAGTGCACGCCGTCGGCATCCTCCCACTCCGCGGCCCCACGCGTACACACGTAGCCGTTGCCCGTCGAGGTCAGCGCCTCCCGAAGCCCCTCCGCCGCCGACTCGAACCCTTCATACGACAACGTGAACGCCATCACCGTATCCTCTCCCCTCGCCAAGGACACCGTCGAATCCCGAGGTCGCCGCGAACATCGACCGGTGTCAGTGAGGCGACGATCGGCGGGCCGAGCGGGGTCACGTAGTGGCCGGGCGTCACGAACAGCCTCGCTGAGTCCGAGAGGGCCTGCCGTCGACCAGTAGCTGCGGATCGACGTGGCCGTGCGGTGAGATCACCGGCGCCGCGCCCGGCCTCGTACAGCCGCCCCGCGATGGCACCGCACGCAGGGCTCCGCCGCGAGGCGGTCCGAGTGGACCCTCAAACGCGGGATCGGCAACAGCCATAGGCCCATAGTGGACCCATCGACATCGCCAGGCAAACAACGATGTTCGATCTGAGCCAAACAGCCGTGAATACCCCAGGTTACCTGTGAGCACTGATGTAGACCACATCCCGAGCCCGCCCAGAGCACGGTGGCAGGCCCTCGTCGCGCGGCGAAGTGCATGCCTTCAATGGACACCACACCAGCTTCCATCAGTCGCCTCAGCCCGACCGCAAGGTCCGGGCGGTTGGGAAACATCCCACCTTTCCGGCGTTGACGGACACCCCGTACTTCGGATACCGGGACGGTTTTGAACGGTAGGAGGCACCTTGGGTCCGAAGCGCCACGGGTCTGCGCACCCTCGACCTCACCGGGCCGTCGTGAGCGTCGGACCGTGGCTTTCGGCCCACAACCACCTTAGGCTCCGCCAGTAGAGGACCTAAAACCGGATGCAGCGTCACGTCCACAGCGCCCTGCGTAAGCTGACCCGAAGGATCCGCCAACTCGCGCTGAAAACAGCCGGCGAAACAGGGTCCCACACGTCGGTCGTCCGTCATGTCGGGCGCTGATCCGGTCAGACCTGCGAGACCCCGGTCGTGCCGTCGAGCACGACGACCGTCTGTTGATGGCGCGTCCTTATGGGGGTGGTCTTGGTGAGACGGCGACAGAGGCGGATGCCTCAGCTTCACGCGACGGGCCTCGGTTCGGATCGGACAGGACACTATGTGCCCGCTCCCGGAACGGGAACCGGGTCAGCGTCCCATGAGGCATACTCGTAGCGGTGCATCTTCCTTTGTGTGACCCCGACCTGCGACATTTAAACTCGATCCATGTGCAAGCTGAGCGGATTGACCCGCATGCCCGATGTAGCGGCACAGATACATGCCACCCTCGCTACTGCTGCTGCGCCTGGCTCCACCAGAATGTAAGGGGATTCTGGTCTTCACGTCTCGGTGGAGGCCATCTTCACGAGCGCCGTGAGCTGGCCGGTGGTTGGATGAAGACGAGAATGTGGGCCACCCCGAGAGGCGGCCGGATCAAAGCAGCGGTCACTGGTGACTATGGGCCCTGGCAGTACAACCGACAGTCCTGACCGTGTTATTGGCCCTGCATTGAGTAATGCGATGGGGGCAAGTGCGAGAGGTGTTTATGGGTGACACAAAGAGCGGGGCGAGTCGCAAGGTTGCAGTGCTAGGTCCGATCCCTCGCGACCAGATTGTGACTCATGCCGGTGAACGGTTTGAGAAGTACGGATGCGTGTTGTATACGGCGGTTGCGCTCTCGGCTCTGCTGGATGCTGGCGACACGATTGCCCCGATATCACACGTCCGCCGGCAGGACGAGGGTCCGATCAAGGAGATCCTCGGGCACTTCCCGAATATCGACACTTCCGGTGTAACCTCGCACGCTGACCAGGGGGACGTCGTCGAGCTGCGTTATATCGAACACAACCGCCGGGTCGAACGGCAGACGTACTTCATGGACCCGATCCTGCCGGCCGATGTCGAAAAGGTGCTCGATGCCGACGTGTTCGTTTGTGTCCCGATCACGGATTATCAGGTGGGGCAGCTGACGCTGCGGTACATCAAGGAGCACAGCCGTGCGGCCGTGGTGCTGGATGCCCACGGCCCTACGGTGACGCTGACCCGCACCGGCGAGCGCCATCCACGGGTGTGGGCTGACCGGGACGTGTGGCTTCCGTACATCGACATCCTGAAGATGAACCTGGAGGAAGCGAGCTCGACGTGGCTGGGTGAGTCAGCGGAGGTGACGGTTAACGCGCCGAGGCTGAGTACTGAAGAATTGCGTGGTCTGGCGCATCACTGCCTCGAGCACGGTGTCGGAGCGGTATGCGTGACTCTCGACGAGCGCGGCTGCGTGGCCTTCTACCGGGACGGCTCCGGCGGGGTCGCCGAGGAGTTCGTCGATCGCATCGAGGTGGAGCATGTCGTGGACACGACTGGTGCTGGCGACTCGTTTGCCGCCGGACTGGCCTACGGCTACCTGGCGTACCGGGATTACGTCGTGGCCTGCCAGTACGGGAATGCGATGGGCGCTCAGCGCTGCACCGGAGCGGAATTGAACGTCTATCTGTCACGAGAGGAAACGGAGCGGCAGATCCTCGGAACTTACGGACCCCGAGCATACTACGGAGAAGGTCGATGAACGCCGATCTGGACTGTGAGGATTCCCGTTGGCTGATCGTGGAGGACGGCTTCACCACGGCGCTGGCCAACACCTACGAGACGCTGTCCACCACCGGCAACGGATACTTTGGCACGAGGGGCTCCCCTGAGGACGCCCACTAGGTGAGTCGGCATAAAGTCGGGCTAGGTGGGTGGTGTCTTTCGCGGGCGTGGATGCTCGTGTTGGCGGCCGGGATCGGCGAGAATCACAGGCATGGGATTCTGGTTGCGGGGTGAGCGGTGAGCCTGGGGGTGGCCGGTCGCCAGCCCAGTGTTCTCAATGACATGGATCGTTTCTGCGACGAGGCGCTGGCGGAGAACTCCATTTACGCGCTGTTGCACCGCGAGCGGGACCGGCTGTTCCCGGACGAGATGTTCGCCGATCTGTTCTCGGTGAAGGGCCGTCGGGGTGTCCCACCGTCGGTGGTGGCGACGGTGATGGTCCTGCAGCGCCTGGAGGGGTTGTCGGATCGGGAGGCGGTGGAGCGTTACAGTTTCGATGCCCGCTGGCGTTACGCGGCAGGGGTGGGTAGCTATGACTGTGGCGGGTGGGGCAGTTTCGCTCATACGGTGCTGGTGGATTTCCGGGCCCGGCTGGATAGGTCTTCGGATAAGAGGAGGATCTTCGACCGCAGCGTGGAGGTGGCCGGCTCGGCCGGTCTGGTGGGGGCTAGGCGGGTGCTGGATTCCACCCCGCTGTATGACGCGGTGGCCACGATGGACACCGTCACCTTGATGCGCTCGGCCATCCGGGGTTTGTTCAAGGTGGCCGACCGTGTGCTGGAGGGCCGGCTGCGGGGGTTGATCACCAGCGGTGATGATTATGCGAACTCGGCCAAGCCGCAGATCGATTGGGACGACAAGGCGGCCAGGGAGGAGCTGATCCACTCGCGCGCCGCAGACGGCTACGCCATGTTGGCCTATCTGGACAGCCAGCTGCTGGAAGGCCCGGTGGCCGATGGGGCCAAGTTGTTGGCCACGGTCTTGGGCCAGGACCTGGAGCACGGCGACGACGGGGTGTTTCGTATCGCCCGGCGGGTGGCCCACGATCGGGTGATCTCCACCGTGGATCCCGACGCCCACCACGGGCATAAGACCTCGGCCCGGGGCTTCGACGGCTACAAGGGCAGTATCGCGTTGGATCCCGACTCGGAGATCATCACCGACACCGAGGTGTCCGCGGCCAATGCCGGGGATGCCGCGGTGGCGGCGGATCTGATCGATGATCTCACCGGTGGGGACAGCGACGATGGCAGCGGCGGTGACGGGTCCCGAAGCGCTGATGTCGCTGTCAGCGACAGCAGGGCAGGCAAGCCTGCTGCCAGACCTGAGCTGGCCGGCGTCAACAAAGGCGCCCGCAAGGCCAACCGGCGGCGAGCTGGCAAGGCCTCCGCCCAGGTCGCCCGGGCTGCCCGGGCCGCCGCCCGGCGGGCCAACGGGGCGGCTCGCCGTCAGAGCCGCCGGTCCCGCCAGGACCGCCCGAGGGTCTATGGGGACGCGGCGTATGGCAGCGGGGAGTTCTTGGACCATCTGGCCCGAGCCGGTATCGACAACCGCTGCAAGACCCAGCCACCGGCCGCTCCCGGCGGGCGTTACAGCAAAGCCCACTTCTACATCGACCTCGACGCCGACAGTGTCACCTGCCCCGCCGGCGAGGAGGTCACGATCCGACGGAACAAATCCGGTGATGGCATCGCCTACTTCGAATCGGCTTGTGCCACCTGCCCGCTGCGATCCGACTGCACCACCGCAGCTCAGGGACGGACGATCCAGGTGGGCCGCCACGAAGCCCTCCTGGCCGAAGCCCGCACCCAGGCCAACGACCCGAAATGGCGTAACGACTACCGACAGACCCGACCTAAGGTCGAACGCAAACTCGCGCACCTGATGCGACGCCGCCACGGCGGCCGACGAGCACGAGTGCGTGGCCGCAAAAAGGTAGACGCCGACTTCAACCTGCTCGCCGCCGCCCACAACCTCGCCCGCCTCGCCGTCGTCGGCATCCGCGGCGGCCCCGAGGGCACCTGGGCAATCCCATGAACACCCAGAACCACCAAACGAAAGCCACACTGTGTCGCACCGGTCCAGCCTCGGGCCTACCGATCACCGCCCCGGCCCATCATCGGTTCAACTCAAAACAGAACAGCTGGAACCCAGACGTATGAACCGAGTCACATCAGCCTCAAAAACCCCTCCTTTCACACCAGGCACCTAGGGGGACTGAGGGTTGGTCCCCCATTTTGGGTGGCGGGGGGAATTGAATTTGGGGTGTGTTGGGCAGGGTTGATCCTCAGGGTTCGTTGCTGGAGACTCGGGTGATGCGCCGGCATCTGGTGACGAAGGGCTCGTTTTATGAGCGGCTGGCCGAGCATGGCCACGAGATTTTCGGTGACGACGATTTCGTCGAGTTGTACTCGGCGCGGCTGGGGCGGCCGTCGATCCCGCCGTCGGTGATGGTGCGGGCCATGTTGTGCGCCACCCATGACCGCACGCCCTCAGATGCGGAGACCTCCAGGCGGACCCGGGTGGACGCCGATTGGAAGGCGGCCATGGGGGTCGAGGACGACTTCGAGGGGATCGCGGCCCGGACGTTCAGTTTGATGCGGGCCCGGATGATCGCCCATGACGCCGATAACCAGCTGTTCCAGGCCACGCTGGCCCAGGCGGTGCAGGCAGGGATCTTCAAGGGCCGCTTGACCGCCATCATTGACAGCTCGCCGGTGAACGGGGCGGGGGCGGTGGCCGATAGCTACGAGCTGATCCGAGGCTTCCTGCGCCAGGCGGTCCGAGCGGCCGGAGACCGTTTGAGCGATGGGGCCCAGGCGGTGGCGGCGCCGGTTTGTGGGGCCAAGCCGGATATCGACTGGCAGGACCCTGCGGCCCGCCGTGCGCATCTGGGGGTGCTGGTGGGAGCGGCCCGGGTGGTCATGGCCGACCTGGACGGGGTGGAGGACCCGGCCGTGGCCGAGCCCGTCGGTTTGTTGGCCCAGGTGATCGACTCTGACACCGAGCCCGACCCCGATGGCGGTGGCGGCGGGGTCGGTATCCGGGAGGGGGTGGCCCCGGATCGGGTGATCAGCGTGTCGGACCCGGAGATGCGTCATGGCCGCAAGAGCGCGTCGCGCCGGTTCGACGGTCACAAGATGGACATCATCACCGACGAGGCCTCCGAACTGGTGTTGGGCCTTGAGGTCCGGGCGGGTAACGCCTCCGACGGCGAGGCCGCGGTCCCCCTGCTCGACCAGGTGACCTCCACCCCCGGGCTCGACATCGAGATCCTGGTGGGCGACATGGCCTACTCCGACGGCGATATCCGAGCCGGTGTCGAACAGCGCGGGGTGGAAATGGTGGCCAAGGTGCCGCCGGTGACCAACGCCGGCCGCTTCCCCAAGACCGATTTCTATATCGACACCACCGCCGGCGAAGTCACCTGTCCGGCCGGGGAAGTGACCACCAACGCCACCGTCGGTCGCGATCACAAAGGCCGGCCCGGTCTGCTATTCCGCTTCGACCCGGCCGAGTGCTCCACCTGCCCGGTGCGGGCGGACTGCACCGGCGCGCCGAGCGGGCGGACCGTCTTCGTCGGTGTCCACCACGACCGTGTCCAAGCGGCCCGCGCCGCCCAACACGACCCCGACATCCGGGTCCTGCTGCGCAACCGATCCAAAGTGGAACGCAAGATCGATCACCTCCAGGATCTGGGCATGCGCAAAGCCCGATACCGGGGGCGCCGAAAAACCAAACATCAAGGCTTCCTGGCCGCCACCGTCGCCAACTTCTCGCGCCTCGAGGTCCTCGGCGCGCTCGGCCAACCAGCCCAGAGCGCTCTGGCCGCCTGATCCAAGCAGTTTCCCAGCCGCGCCCGCACCCAGCCCCCCTGCAGGCGTACTCAAACCCTCACCGACCCACATGAGACCCATTCACAGCCAAAACCATCCCCCCCACCACCAGCCGCCTACCAGCCCCAAAAAGGGCACTTCCTGCCGACTCACCTAGGGTGCACTGCCGGGACTTTCCTGCGCGGTGTCTTCGATCACCACGACGCCGCGGTCCCCGACCTCGTAAAGGCACCCGACTAGCTGTCACTCCTCCACACGGTGTCGCGAGTAGAACCGCGCGGCAACACCAAGGAAGCCAGCCACATTAGCGTCCGCGGGCGGAACCTGGCAAACGATCGTCTGTGGGTTCGGCGGATTCCGTGTCCGCAACGGCCAGATCACCTTCAAGCCATGGCTCCCGCCTGACTGGCACGCCGTGGACTTCCGGCTCAAATGGCACGGCACCAACGTGTCAGTGTCTGCGGATCACATCTCCGCGACATTCGTGCTGTCGGGTCCGGAAGGCTGCCGTGAGACGATCATCATCAATGGCCGCGAGATAGCACTTCAGGCCAACGTGGAAGTAACGGTCGACCTGTTGCAAGCACGACCCTGATAGCCCGGCGTCACGACGCAGCGGATTCTGGGGCGGTGTCTCAAGGCTCATCCCTGAATCGATCCCTGAAATTCTCGTTCAGGGACACGCTGGAACTTTTGACAGAACCGTTTCAGACTGCCTCAGAATATGCGGCCTGAAGGATGGCCTGGGCATCCGCAGAGTGATGGGATGACAGAGCGCTTGCTTCGCTCTCGCTGAGTAGGCCGGACAGCTGGTTCGGCTGCAGCCGTCGTTCTTGGAGGTTCAGCGGTGGTGGCGAAGGTGTCAGGAAGAAAGGTTGGGTCGACGCCGGTGTCGAAGGCGTCGTCGGCGAAGGCTGGTGGTGGTTCTTCTCCCGCTCGGGGCGGTTCCAGCCCGAAACTGGTGGCGACAAAACCAACCCGTTCCCGAGCAAGGAGAAGAACCGTGGAACGACAGTACGTCGCCATCGACCTGCATCTGAACCGATCGGTGGTAGTTCGCGAGAACGAGGCCGGCGAGAAAGTCGGCGTGACTCGTATCGACAACGACCCGCTGGCGCTGGCCGAAGCCATTCGCGAAGCTGGCGAAGCGCCCGAGGTGGCCATAGAAGCCACCTACGGGTGGTATTGGGCCGTCGACACCCTCGAAGAGCTGGGGGCGAACGTCCACCTGGTGAACCCGTCGGGCTTGGCGTGGGAGAACCGGCGGGTCAAGAACGATTACCGGGATTGCTGTGATCTGTTGGACCGAATGCGCCTGGGCAAGTTGCCCGAGGCGTGGATCGCCCCCCACGGCGTGCGCGAACTCCGAGAGCTGGTCCGGTTCCGGGCCCGGCTGGTCATGCTGCGCACGGGGCTCAAGGCGCAACTGAAGGCGGTGCTGGCCAAGCACGGCGTGCGCCCGCCGGTGAAGGACTTGTGGGGTGTGTCGGGCCCGATTTGGTTGGACCAACTGGACCTGCCCCGGGCGTACACCACCCGGATTGAGTCCATCCGCGACCTGGTCGAGGTCTACGACCGCGAGATCGACATGCTCGAGCGAGAGATCCACCGCCAGCTCAAGGACCACACCGGTTACAGGGCCATCCAGGCCATCCCCGGTGTCGGCCAGACCATCGCGGCGATCATGGTGGCCGAGATCGGCGACATCTCCCGCTTCGCCAACCCTCAGGCGCTGTGCTCGTGGGCGGGGCTGACCCCCAAGCACCACGAGTCCGACACCAAGGTCCGCCGCGGCCGGATCACCAAGGCCGGCTCGAAACTGGTCCGCTGGGCGGCCATCGAGGCCGTCTCCAACGGCCGGGGCGGACCGAAACTCAAAGCGGACTACCACCGCATCGCCGAGCGGCGACCGAAGAGCGTCGCCCGGGTCGCGGTGGCCCGCAAGCTTGTCATCATGGTCTACTACGGGCTACGCGACGGACACATCCGGTGCCTCGCCGAAGCCCAAAAGGCCGGATGACCCGGATCGGGCACAGCCAGGGCGCGCGTTACCTGTGTGGGGGCGTCCTGTCAAGGGGGCCGATAGTGGGTGGAAGATCGAAGGCCTGGGGTCGCCCAGCGTTACCTGGGTGCTCGACGATTGTGTCATCGTCGGCGACAACATCTTGGATTGGGTGACTCCGGGATGGGGAGCGCGGCCGGCTCGGTGTTCGGGGGCCGTCTGGCAGCGATACTGCCAGCGTGCAGCGCGTCTGCTGGAGCTGTCGACCGCGAAGTCGTGATGTCTGTTGGGACGTTCCAGACGATCGATTTCAGTTGGGTGTAGGTCTAGGGCATGGCGTAGACCAGGTCGGGATCGAGGCTTCGTAGGCTGTGAAAGCAGCGTCGGGCCAGCTTGCGGGCAATCGAGAGGGCAGCCACTTTGCCGTTGTGCGCGGCTTTCACCTTCGCGTAGTACTCGTGGTCGGGGGCCACTTGGCGAGAAGAGGCCTTGGCCGCTTCGTACAGCGCCCAGCGCAGAGTCTGTGGACCTTGGCGTGACAGCTTCCCGCCGGCACGGTGTATGTCGGATTGATCGACGGTCAGGTCTAGACCGGCGTGACGGACCGCTTGCGTCGAGCGGGAGAAGCGATGGCAGTCGCCCAGCTCCGACCAGACAATCACCGCCGTCAGGCCGCCGATGCCGTAATGGTCTCGGACCAGCACCCGACAGGCCGGTTGGCGTAGACCGAAACGAACGAGATCTTTCCGCAACGGCAGTTGTTCGGCCTCGATGGCCTCGATCATCTTGTAGGCCACCGCGATGCGTTGACGCCCGGCCGGGCTGATCTCCAAGTCGGGCCCAGTCAACACGGCCCGGGTCTTGTCGCTGCGGATTTCCGCCTGTGCGGGCACGCCATGTTGGAACAGCTCGGCGTGAATCCTTTGCACCCACTGGGTGCGCTGGTCCAGCAGGTTCTTGTACAGCCGGCCCCGTTCCCGCCACTCCAAAACCTCGGTCGGCGGAATCCAACTCTCGGGCAGCTCGCCCTTCGCCAGCAACTCCCGCTGCAGGCGGGCGTCGCTGCGGTCGGTCTTGGCCCGCTTCTTCCGGCCCCGCATGGCCTGTGTCTCCGCCGGCTCGGCCACGTGCGCCACAAACCCGGCCGCGGTGAGCTCCTCCACCACGTAACGCCACCCCGTGCATCCCTCCACCGCCACATCCACCCGCCCGCCGCCAGCCCGAGGAGCGACCTCGTCGCAAAGCCAACCGCGGAACCGCTGCCGGTCGGGTGACCACAGCCGGCCCCGCCATACCTCCCCCGTCTCGATCTCCAAGGCATCGAAGGTGATCTGCGCCCGATGCAGATCCAGCCCACATACCATGCTCATCAGGACCTCCTTGTCGCACCAGCAGGAATTGGACAATCCCAATGGTGGCCGAGCAGGTCCTCACCTCGCTCCTGCCGGCACGGGTCGGGGTCAAGCGGTCAAGGGCGCAACCAAACCAGCCCGCAGCCCAGCAACTCGAGGTGCGACCGGCGCTTGACGCCGACCGTCGTGACCGACACCACCGACCAACAATGGACGAGGAGGGAAGGGGCACGCTCCCAGCCACCACCAAGATCTCGACCCCCACCAACCCCCCAACCAGGAACGCCCCTTCCCTCCTGCCCGCCTCGTCGATCAGCCGCCCAACCCGCCCTTCACACCACGCCCGCAGCCCGAGGATCCCCACACATGAGATGTTCGTGTAACGGCATGACTCCCACCGCGGTGGCGACGTCGACAAAGTGATTGAACCCGCCTGGCTGTGGCCGCACCCCACCATGCGCTCCGAGCGCGAAGAGATGCCCGGCATCCGGAACACCGGCATGCCCACGCCCACGTTGATGGGCAATGGTGAGCGACCCGCTGTGACCATCCGACCCGACCCGAGGAGTCAACCAGAACCCAACAGCTGAACCCCGGGAAAGAACTCACCCACCGCGGCTAGACGAGTAGCCCACCGCCAGCCAGCCCTCAAGGGCGCTGCGGTCCTCGGCTCCGTTAACGCTTCGCCTCCGGTCCTCGCGTCCCTCCGGGACAGCTTCGCCGCCCTTGACCGCTGTCCATCGGCGGGCTCGTGGCGAGCCAGGAAGTCGATAGCCGAGCTCTCAACTTCCCCGAAGCCGACCAATCCATCATCGAGGACCCGCTTCAACGCGCCCGAAACTCAGACGAGTCGGCCCCACAGGACCGAAAATCCTTCCAGCTAGAGCGATTCGTACTTGACAGCAAGCGCTCTGTCAGAGTGCCGTGTGGAGCGCAACAACTCATGCTAGCACCGAAGCCCCGAGCGGCCTCGCACATAATCATCCCGGGAAGCCGCCAGAGAGACTCGCCACGCCGCGACAGGCCGATCGTGTTCGCTATGGGTGGCCCGCCGAACGCAGGCGAGCAAGGCGCCAGCGCAGCCGGTGTCTATTGATGCGGCAAGGAAGGTACGCCCTCGGTGTAGGCCGAGCATATGGACGGGATTTGACAGACCGCTGGTGCCCGATCTGCGAGACCTTTCCCCGGCTCTGGCATCCTCCACCCTCGTCAAAGGAGAGTCCGCTCCCCACTCTCCGTGAGCGTGCCTCTTGACCTCGTCAAACACCTGTTCGGAACCAATCTGGCCTCCGGCGTGACCCAAACGTGACCCAACGGTGGGTCACGGCCGGTCGTCAACGGTCACTTGCGGACAACAAGTGTCCAGTATTTGCAAGGGTTTTTCGGGTTTACGCAGGTGGTCGGAGGTGGCCTTATCGGTTTCCTAAACCGTGCGTCGTAGGTTCGAGTCCTGCCGGGGGCACGCCCAGAGTGGCTACTCAGGCTATTCGGCCCGTGGCGATCGGAGGGGAGGGACTCCGGTGTGACCCACACGTGACCCAACGGATCGGGCCACCTCGACCCCTAGCGAACCAGGCGGCGCGATCTTCTCAGCCCCACGCCGTCCTCACCCGGATGGCGGCGACGAGTCCCTGAGCTTTCCCCTTGGGCCTGATCTACCTGCTCGCCCTGTCGTTCTACCCTGTCGCCATGAGGCGATGGTTGCAATCAGCGGGCCGGCTGCGACGCCGTTCAGAAGAGGGGCAGGTCAAGGGCAGTAGCACGGCGATCCCGCCCGGTGTGGCTTCGCGCGGTCCGCACAATGCCTGGCGGCGGGCAATCTTGCGACTGCGGGCCACAACCGACGAGACAGCGGTCGGTTTGGGCGTGGCGGGGATCGCCCGGCCCCGCGGCGCCGCCGAGGCCGGGCGAGCATGACCACCGAGTTGGTTCTCCTGGGGACGGCGGCCGCACCCATGCCGGTCCCCGGTCGGAAAGGGATCTCGTCGGCACTCGTCGTTGGTGACCGCGTTTTTGTCATCGACTGCGGTCGCGGAGCACCGTCTGCGTTCGTCGACGCGGGCCTCGATTTCCGGTGCCTGGACGCGGTGTTCGTCACTCACCTCCACGCAGACCACGTAGGCGATCTTCCCGGCATGCTCCTGTATCCGTGGGGGGTCCGCACCGGTGTGAACGGCCCACTGCCACCTATCCGGGTCTTCGGCCCCGGCCCGCCGGCAGTCCTGCCGGGCGGTGACACCACGTTTCGAGCGCGTGACGACGATCCACCCTGACCGAGCAGTCCCCGGGACGAGGGACCTGGTGCAGAGCATCCTGGCCGGTTACGCCTACCACCTGAACGTAATGCCGCTCGACGCCCGGATGCCCGATGCCGGGGAGCTAGTGCGGGCCAACGACATCGCCGTCCCGGTGCCGGCCGACACCGAGGCCCAGAAACCCGTCATGGTCGTGGACGATATTGGCGTACGGGTCACCGCGGTCCCTGTCACCCACGGCCACGCCGTCCCCGCCCTGGCCTACCGTTTCGACACTCCGGAGGGCTCAATCGTGTTCTCCGGCGACACCACCGTCAACGACGGCCTCATCGCTCTCGCCCAAGAGGCGGACATTCTGGTGCATTGCGTCGCTGACCTCGGTTACCTCGAACGCCACGGGACGAGAGGCGCCGAGCTGGAACGGATGGCGGGACTCCACACCGATGTTACGGAGGTCGGAAGCGTCGCCCAGCGCGCACGCGTCAACGAACTCATCCTCACCCATTATCTGCCGGCCGAGCCGGACGCCATCAGCGAGGAGGAATGGGTGAGGCGCGCCGCCACAACCTTCTCTGGGAGAACCACTGCGGGACGCGACGGGCTCCGTCGCGTCCTCCGTCACACCGGCCGCTGACGCTCCCTGAGCGTGATCTGCGCGGGTTCGCAGGGCCGGGTTGCGGGCTCGGAAGGGTCGTGACCAACCGACATCTGGCTTCCAGCGCCACATCCGTTTCGCCCGCTCATGTCACGTCCACGACCACCTTGATGGCTCCACTCCCGCGATCCGCGGCAACGCGGAACGCCTCAGGGGCATCCTCGAGCGGAAACCGGTGGGTGACGAGCGACTGAGCAATCTCCGGCCGAGCTGCCAGCATTGCGGCTGCCAGTTGCTGTTCCCGCTGACCCGGATGTCCGCAGTACCCCAGCGATGCAATAAGCCGGATCTCCTTGGTCAACAGAAGGCTGAAGGGCACCTCGAGCGCACCCGGCACCACTCCGAGGACAACAATGGTCCCGCCCGGTTTGACAAGCTCGACGCAGCGCACGATGGACGTGGATGACCCGGCAGCCTCGATCACGATGTCGTACAGCCCCTCGGGTTCGGCCACTCCGAGCCGTTCCCGGATCACGTGTTGGTGGGGGTAGCGAGCTTCGAGGGCAACCTGCCCAGCTCCCTGTGCCTGGGCCCCGACCGCGGCCAACTGACCGATCGAGCCACCACCCACAATCGCCACGTTCGTCTCCGGTGACGTCCCGCCCAGCCGCACACCGTGCCAGGAGACTGACGCCGGCTCGACAAGCGAAGCGCTGGCCACGTCGAGCCCCGCAGGCAGCGGGACCAGCTTCTCCGAAGGGACCCGGAACTGTTCCACCATCCCGCCATCCTGCATGATCCCGAGAGCCATCTTCGTCGCCTGACTGCACAGGTTGTTGCGCCCCTCAATGCAGTACGCGCATTCGCCGCACCCAAACAGCCCCTCCACCGAGACCGCTGTCCCGTCCGATCGAACGCCGGCGAGCTCGTGGCCGAGAATCTTTTCGGTTCCCCCAGCCAGATAACGGAGGTCTGAGGCGCAGATGCCTGCCGCCCGCATCGTGATGACCTCGCCACGGCCGGGAGCCTCGTCGACCTCGACCACCTTCGGATTGCCCTCGTGTCCACGTACCGCTTTCATACCGTTCCTCTATCAGTTTTCACTATGTGCAACACGTTGACTTACTCGATCTCTGGCTGCCTTGGCAGCGACATGTCATCCTAGCCCCGGACGGCCCGACCAACTACCTGGGCATATGTTCCGGCCGCTCAGCGTCCTTCGACCGACTTCTCTCCCCTTGGAACTGGCTCGATCCGTAAAAGACTGAAGAGCCGATTGCTGCCACGAAACGTGCCGCTCGGAACAGCTACCTCTGCGATTGCGACTCGCCAACGGCCTCAAGAAACAAAGGAGCCGCCGCCTTACGGATAACACGACGCCGCCGGGTAGCGTGGAATTTCGACAGCCACTCCTTGGGCGTTGGTGCCCATCAACCTACCAGCCGACGTCCGTGCAGGTTGTCGGAGCAGGGGATGGGCCTCGGTCGTGTGCTGCCCGAGTCAGTTGACAGCGTCGCCCCTGTCATTTCTGTCGTGGAACGTTGCGCCTCCAACCGTGCAGCACCTCGTCCAGGCGGGCAATCGCCTCGTCAAAGGGCGGAGCCACGTAGACAATCAGACGGTCAACGTCGTCCGGGATCGGCGGCTTGGCTCCCTGTGGCCACGATGACAGCAAGGCCGTAACCAGAAAAGGCCGAGCGTCGCGACTCGACAGGGCATGTGCCTCCCGCGCCACAGCAATCAACTCGGTCATCCTTGATCCCACGGACACACAGAGGCCGTCGCCGATCCGACCCGCCAGTTCGGCCATCTTCGGTCCGAGGGCGGCGACCACAATTGGCGGGAGCGGCTCCGGCCGGAGAAACCCTGTCGCTGGCGGAACGGTGCCGGACCAGACCTGCCGGAGCGTCATGATGTTGTCCTCTACCGCCACACGGCGTTCCGCGTCGCTCGGCACCACGCGTCCCAGAGCTTCTTGCTCGATCGCGTAGGGAGTCCCCGACCTGGCACCCGCGCCCATCCCAACCAGAAGCCGACCTGCGCTCAGATGCTGCAACGTCGCCGCCATGACTGCGAGAGTTCCCGGATCCCTGTTGGCCGCGTTGAGCACCAGCGGCCCAATCGTGATCCTGGGCACCGCAGCCGCGAGGGCGGACAAGACCGTCCAGCACTCCAGCACGTACGGCGCGCTCTGCACCGACCCGGCCAGATGGTCATTCACCCATAGGCCATCGAAACCGGCCCGCTCGGCCGCGACCGCGCTTTGCAGCACTTCCGGCCAGGTTGTCCCAAAAGTCTCCAAAAGGAGGTCGACCTGCACACCGATAACGTATGGCGATCTCGGTACCGGGCGCTCGAGCTTTTGGCGTATCTCAGGGCACAAACGGACCCTGAGGAAATGATCGAGACCGTTTCCGGCTCAGCGGGTAGCGTGGCCCCGGTATGCCAGATGTTCCCGCCCACGTCGCGATCAATCGCAAAGCGTGGACCGCGGCAAACGCGGCTTATACGGACGCGGTCGCCCGCGAGCGCTGGGGCGAGACGGAGATCACGTGGGGAGTCTGGCAGGTGCCGGAGCGCGAGCTGGGCGCCCTGCCCCCACTGGCGGGAAAGGAGGCGATCGAACTCGGATGCGGCACCGGCTACTTCGGAGCATGGTTGCGGCGAGCCGGGGCCGCGCGAGTCGTAGGGGTGGATGTGACACCAGCACAGTTGGCCACAGCTCGTCGTTGCGAGGCCGAGTTCGATCTGGGGATAGAGTTCGTCGAAGCGAACGCCGAGGACGTCCCTCTGGCCGACGCATCCTTCGACCTCGCAATCTCCGAGTACGGCGCGTCGATCTGGTGCGAACCGAGGGCATGGATCGGTGAGGCCGCCCGGTTGCTCCGTCCCGGGGGCGAACTTGTCTTCCTTCGGAACAGTACGGTAGCAATGCTCTGCATGCCTGAGACGGGCAACGTCACCACCGCCCTGCAACGTTCACAGCGCGACCTGGCCCGCATGGAATGGGGCGAAGACGACCCGGGCGTGGAGTTCCACCCATCAGTTGGGGAGCTCTTCCGCCTCCTTCGGGGGAATGGCTTTAACGTGAGCGATGTCATCGAGATATACGCCCCTGATGGCGTCGCTGATCATCCTTACTACGACAGCATTCCAGCGCAGTGGGCCCGGCAATGGCCTTCCGAGGAGATCTGGAGGGCCTGCCTCGCCTGAGTGAAGGCACCATGCGGTCGCCTTTGGCTTTGGTCGTCGCTATCTGCGCTCGATTCGAAGCACCCGGGTGAAAACTGGCGCTTGTGGTCGAAAGGCGGACGGCGGGATAGAGCGACCCGTGGATGCTCGGAACTCTCGTTGCCACCGCGTGGCTCCCGGTGCATACGGACTGGCCCATCGTCGAGACGCATGTTCTTGGAGGATCAGATCCGCTCTCAGGAGCCGGCTGCCGGGTTGCAGCAAGCGTTTCAACAGAATTGTGGTGATGGCGAATGGAGGGTTGGAGACAACACTGAACCCGCGCCGGGGTAAACGAAGATCGCTCGCGTCGGTCCATACGATCACGATGTTGGACCCGAATCTGTCTCGGAGGCGGCGTACCCGGTCAGGATGAGCTTCGACGGCGATCACGCGTGCCCCTACGTCGAGGAGCGCTCCGGTGATGGAGCCTCGCCCGGCACCAATATCGAGTACCAGGCCCCCAGGCGTGACGTCGGATTCAGCGACGAGGCGCTTCGCCCAGCGTGCGTCGAGCTCGTGCCACCCCCATCGCCGCGGTGGGGAAGCCACGCACACGGACCGTCATAAAGATTCCCATGGGCCAAGTGTGACCACAACGCGACTTCGGCGCCACCGATTTCGGCAGCTCGATGAGGAGGACCCGATGGCGGAAATCTTTTGCCCGCTTCATGGCCAGCGGCCACACTGGGCCAACCCCTACCCGGAGAAAATACGTAATGGTTCGGTCGACCGCTCGCATTTACGACCTGATCTACGAGGCCGCCGGCAAGAACTATGTGGCCGAATCAGAGCAGGTCCGTCAGGAGATCCTGCAACGCGATCCCGGAGCAAGATCCCTGATTGATGTTGCTTGTGGTACAGGAGGGCACCTGCGTCACCTGCGCCAGTGGTTTGAGGTCGCTGGTGTCGATATCGACCCGGCCATGCTCGAGGTGGCGAGAGCTCATCTGCCAGGTATCGAGCTCATCGAGGCCGACATGCGCGCGTTCGACGTGGGCCGACGCTTCGACGCCGTCATCTGCTTGTTCAGCTCGATCGGATACATGGTGTCGGCCGACGAGCTGCGCTGCGCCGTTTCGACGATGGCCAGGCATCTCGATGCTGGAGGGGTATTGATTGTCGACGGCTGGGTCAGGCCCGACGCTTGGGTCGACCCGGGTACCACTCACGTTGAGGTTGCGAGCAGCAACGAGCTCAAGGTGGCCCGGGTGGGTCGCTCCCGCCGAGAAGGCAGGCAGACGCACTTGGAGATGCACCACCTGGTTGCGACCCCCGAGCAGGTCGAGTACCTGGTCGAAGAGCATAGATTGACCTTGTTCACCAATGACGACTACCGCGCCGCCTTCGCGGCTGCCGGATTCCACATCGATGTGGTGCCATCGCCGATGGCCGGTCGTAACCGTTACATCTGCCAACGATGAGTATTCGAAGCGGGTTGTTCGACGGGGGATGAGTCTGCCCACTGCCCGGTACTACCGTCCCGGCCTCTCCAGCTAACGATATCGATGGCGAATCTCGCCGGTCACCGGCCTCGCTTCGACGGTCGGCATCTATATCGCCGCATCCACCGCCGGTCTCACGCTCTATCGTGGTCCCGTCGGTGTCAAGGTCGAGTGGAGATACACGGGTGATGCGTTCGCCTCCGCGCCGGTGATACTCAATGGGGAGGTATTCGCCCTTGGCACCGACGGGGTCCTCCGGGTCTTCGTCGTGCCTGGCAACCCCGTCTACTGACCGGGCCACGGGCCGATGGGCCACCTCGGCTTCTGGGTCAGTTCGGCGGGTTGCGCACAGGCGGCGCGTCGAAGAGATACTGCGCCAGCCGCAAGATCTGCGCATCGTCGAGGTGGTCAATGTCGACCCGGAGTTCGGCAACGATCTTCGCCGCGACGTCCTTGCGATGCTTCTCGACATAGGCGACCCAATGGTGGGAGGCGTTGGCTTTCCCTTTGCCGTGTCCCAGAAGCAAGATCGACCCGGCCGGGGCGAGGGTCTCGGTAACGTCCCGCCAGTACTCGGGGCTATCCGCTTCGTAGGTGCCATCGGGATTCCCGGCACGGTGGTGGACCTCGTGGAAATAGCCTCGTGGATCCAGGGCGACGATGTGCTCTGGTCGCTGGTGAGGCGTCGCGTCCGTGGCGAAAATCTTGGTCAGACGGAAATCGATGACGGCCACGACAGTTTTGTCACGTATGAGGTCGATGCCCTCGGTCATACACAGACTCCGAATTTCTCTCGGCGGGCCCAGGATCTCGGTCCGACACACCCTAGCCCGCGCCTCGCAGAAACGTCGCAGCGGCGACCTTCGGTGCCGGCCCATGAGGGGCGCTGCGTCCGTCATCGGTCGCCGCGGTACGCCCGCTGCTGGTGAACCGGCGAGGACCGTCCGGCGAACGCTCGTCAGTTGCGAACGAGGATCGTACCGACCGGGCGCCTTAGAGCACGCCGGCGATCGCCTCGATAGTGCGCTGGACAACGGACTCAGGCGCCTTTCCGGCCCCCACCGGGCGAATGAGCACTTCGTCAGCGCCCGCCTGAAACAGCTCGTCGACCCGCGCCGCGACCTGGTCCGGCGAACCAGCGGCAATGACATGGTCAATGAGATTGTCCGTCCAGGTACCTGCCGCGGCGTCGGGGAAACCCGCAGCCACGAGCATCTGCTGGTAGGAGGGAAACCGGATATTGGGGATGCCCTGCCGAACAGCGTCGCGCACCTCCGCGCGGGTCATCATGGACGCTTGCCGCGACGTGGGCCACGAGTGGCGGGCGGCTCCGGACGGCGGACGCGGCGCCGGCCTCCATGTTGGGAATGGCCACCTTGGCCAGATAGGCTGCCGGACAGAGCCAGGTGATGGCTCCGTCGGCCACGGACCCGGCCAGGCGGAAGGTCTTCGGTTGTAAGGCGCCGACCATCACCGGGACACTGAACGCACGCTGGATACTCGTCTGCACCTGGAAGTGCTCACCCTGGAAGTCGACGCTGCCGGTGCGGATCAGCGAGCGCAGCACCGTCACGAACTCCCGAAGGTGAGACAGCGGTGCCCCTCGAACGATTCCAAGCGCCGCCATCACCGCGTCATGGCTGGGACCGACGCCGAGCCGAAAACGACCCGGCGCCAGCTGATCTATCACATTCGCCTCCGTAGCCAGCACGACCGGGTGGCGCGGATACGTCTGGACGACCGACGTACCCAGCAACACCCGCTCGGTGCGCAAGGCGATCGCAGCCAGCAGGGGCATGCAATCTTCCGGTCCCCCGTTGGTGAGCCAGGCTGCCTTGAAGCCCAGCGACTCGAGTTGTTCAGCCGCCTCGATGGCGCCGGCTACCCCCGGGGCGCGGTTGACGACGACGCCGATGTGCTCGATCTTCGCACGGTTCACAGGCCCGGAACCCTATCTCAGCAGTCGACGGGTCAGCCGTGGTTGATCCCCCGGATCGCGTGGTCCTATCGTTTCCGAGGAGTTTTCCGGGACGACGAATTCGGGAGATCACGGTTGGAACAGGGTTCAGAGCCCGCGACGACTATTCCCGCGCTGGTGCAGGAGTCCGCGCGGCGGTTTCCCCATGACGTCTTTTTGGCTGACGGTCAACGCATGGTGACATTCAGCCAACTTCTGCAAGATTGCGAGACGGTCGGCCAGGCCATGCTCCAGCGCGGGCTGGGAGTGGGCGACCGGGTTTTACTATGGGCCCCAAACGCGGTCGAATGGCCCCTGATCGCATTGGGAACGGCAATGGCGGGCGCGACGCTTGTCCCCGTGGGGACACGCATGACGGCGGCGGAAACGGAAGAGGTGGCGAGCCGGTCAAGAGTAAAAATCGTGTTCGCAGCTGGCGCATTCCTGGGGCGGGACCTGGCGAACGAAGCGAGACGATCGCTTCCCGACGTTCCAGTCGTCGCGCTTGGACCGAGCGAGGGAAGAGGCTGCCCGCAATGGCGCGAATGGGTGGGGGATGTCCGATCTCTCGCCGACGTGCAGCGGCGGGCCGGGGAGGTAGAGCCCGACAGCTTGAGCCACCTCCAGTTCACCTCGGGCACCACCGGACGGCCCAAAGCGGTAGGCCTTCGCCACCGGGCCATGGTGCAAACTACCCGGGAGTGGATCTCCATCGTCGGTCTCGCTTGCGGGGACCGCTACCCCGTTGTCGCTCCCTTTGCGCACATCTCGGGTCACAAGACCGGAATCCTGGCGGCCTTGTGTGCCGGGGCGACGGTCGTCCCCTTACCGGTGCTGGACCTCGACCAGCTCCTGGCCGAGATGGTTGGCTCCGGCCGGGTCCTGCTCCAGGGCCCTCCGACGCTCTTCCACGCTCTGGTCGAGCGCTACCTGGCTGACGGCGGAGGCCCGGCGGTGTCCACTGTTGTCACCGGAGGCTCCGTCGTCCCGCCGGAGCTGATCAGATCCCTCATCGGCACTCTACGAGCTGAGCGCGTGATCTCCGCGTACGGACTCACCGAATCTACTGGCGTGTGCACCATGACTCGCCCAGGCGACTCTGCGGACGTCGTCGCCCGTACCGCCGGACGGCCAATCCCCGGGGTTCGCATCCGCATCTCTGATGATGGCTCAGGCGAGATCCTCGTTGGCGGGGACAACCTGATGGCCGGGTATATCGACGAGCCCCTGGCGACCAATGACACCGTCAGGGACGGTTGGCTCCACACGGGCGACGTAGGATTCCTCGATGCGGAGGGAAACCTTCACGTAACGGATCGTCTGAAGGACCTCATCATCGTGGGCGGATTCAACGTCTCGCCCACCGAGGTGGAGGCGGTGCTGCTGCGCCACTCGTCTGTGTCGGCGGCGGCCGTCGTGGGAGTGGGAGACCGGCGCCAAGGTGAGGTCCCCGCTGCATTTATCGTGACCCGCGCCGATATCGGGAACGATGAGCTCGTACAACACTGTCGGCAGTCCCTCGCCGGCTACAAGACCCCACGGTACATCTGGAAGCTCGACGCCATGCCGCTCAACGCCGCGGGGAAAGTCGCTCGCGCCGAACTGCGAAAGCGGGCTGAGGAGCTAACACTCGACTCCTGATTGGGCGTCCGAACTGACCACGCGCACCCATCCCAGGATCCGGTCCCAGAGCAGGTGCCGGCCGCTCGCCTGATTGTGGCAATGACCACTGCCGGGCAACACGTACAGCAGGAGCTCAGTCAGCGAAGGGTAGGAGGAGATCGTCGCGAGGTACTCGTGCGTGAGGTCCTGATCTCCGAAGCCAAAGAAGGTCGGGACGGCGATGGCCGTTCGCTCCGCGTGGGCCGCTCCCGGGAGCATCCAGAACAGTCCGCAGGTCTTCAGCAGGGGGACCGACTGTTGGCTGAATGCCGTGCGAACTACGTCGGGAACGTCCTCGGCAAAGAAGGTGCCATCGCGGGGCTTTCGTTGCCGGTCGCGGTTCTCCTCGGAGAACCGCAGGCGGGCAAGACGAATGAGCTCGGGTTCGATACTTGCCAGATCGGGACCGTGTACCGTCAGCTCCTCGGGTGTGAGCACCTCGGGAATGCCGTCGCCGTGACCGAGCAGCACCAGAGCGTCGAAGCTGCCGTAGGTGGCCTGTTGCACACCCACGACGGCTCCGCCCATTGAGTGCCCCACGCCCACGGTGAACACGTCAACCGGCGCCGGCAGATGTGGCAGGAGTTCACCGTTCAAGCATCGGGCCAGAATGGCGCGAAAAGCGACATCGTGTGCCCGGGCCAGATCAGTCGGCCGGATCGAGAACAGGTCGTCGATCCCATCCGAGGCGCCGACGCCCAGATGGTCCATCGCGACCACGACCGCACCGGCGGACGCCAGGTGCTCTGCCATGCTGTAGTCAGAGCGTCCGTCGACGTGCAGGTCGAAGTATCCGGTCGAGCAACGGCCTCCGGCCAGGCAGTATAAAAGAGGGAGAGAAGCGACTGACACGCTGGCGGCGGACACGGCCCACCCGCGCAGCACCGCCGAGCGTGGCGCGCCGAGAGCAGGACCAACATCAATCTCGACGCCGCGCCGGACCAAATCGGAACGGACCGTGAACCCAGCCGCCAAATGCTGTCTCCTTCACCGATTTCCGGACTGCCCGACGGTACCCTAGCCCCGCGAACCGAGGACCGCGTGCTGACCCCGGCGGCGGATGAAGGAGATACGATTGCCCAGTGGATGTCCATGTTGGAAAAGGACCGGTGCGCGTTGCAACCGGTGGCTGACACGCTGGTCGAGCAGTTCGGGCGGATCGTCGCCAGAGACGGAGGCCAATTGTTCCTGATGGGCGTGGCCGACAATGTGATACGGGTGGAGTACCGCCCGGGGGGCGATATCGAGTGCGCCGACGGCGCCTGCGTCCTGCCCGGGTGGGAACTGGAACAACTCATGAACGAAACGATTGCCCGCCGTGCCCCTGAGTTGCGGGTGGCCGTCGAGGTGGCGCGGCCCCAATGAGGAACGAGTCCGGGAACGAGGGACGAACGACATGACCGCAGACTTGACCATTGTCAACCCCGTAGCTGCTCCGGACGCCGAGCGCAACGGGGCTGACCGTCATGCCCCCGCCGGGCGGCCGCCGACGCTCGACGGGAGGACGGTGGCTCTGTACTGGAATGGCAAACAGAACGGCCTCGCAGCTCTTGCCCGGTCCCGTGACTTGCTCGAGAAACGCTTTAGCGGAGTTCGGTTCCTTGATGTGGTGGGGGACCTGGGCGGAACCAATCGGTACCTGTCCCAGGATCAGCTCGCGATGCTCTCAGAGCGGGCCGACGCAGTGGTCGCCACGAGCGCGGACTGCGGGAGCTGCACATCCTGGCTGATGCGGGACCTGTGCGAACTGGAGCGGCGGGGGGTTCCGGCAGCCGGCTACACGGCGGCAATCTTCGAAGAGGATGCCCGGTTCAGTACCAAGACCTTCGGGGTGCCCGAGGCCTGCCCTGTGGTCGTGCCCGAGTGCTTCTCGAACAAGACGCCGTTCGAGATACAGCAAATGGTCGATGACTCCTTTCCTGAGTTGGTCGAGTGCTTGATCGTTGATCGGGCCGTGCTGCCGGAATTGCCGCAGTTCGACCAAATGGTGCTGGAGGACGCACCGGAGTTCCATTTCCGGGGCGAGGACCTCTTGGACGCGTTCGACACGATGCAGCGAGCCTTCGTCGCGAACGGTTGGAGTGACGGTCTGCCGCTTGTGCCGCCAACCAGACGCAAGGTCGACGCAATGATCGAAGGCGCCGGCCGCGACGGAGGTGAGGTGGTCGGGTTGTTCGCTCCGGGTTTCGGGATCGGGACGGTCGAGAAGGTGGCGGCCAATGCAGTAATGGCCGGGTGCCGACCCGACGCCATGCCGGTCGTGATGGCGATGATGGACTGCATCCTGGAGCCTTCGATCGGTCTTCGCACCTGGGCCATGTCGACTGGACCGCAGGCCCCGATCGTTCTTGTGTCCGGCCCGATCGCGGACCAGATCGGGATGAACCGTGGGATATGCGCACTGGGACCCGGGTCAGTCTCGCATGTCAACGTGTCCATCGGCCGGGCTCTCCGGCTGATCATGATGAATGTCGGTTTGTCATATCCCGGCATCTCCGACATGGACACCATTGGCACGCCGATGAAGTTCTCGGCATGCGTCGCCGAGAACGAGGAGCGCACTCCCTGGGATCCGTGGCGCGTCCAGCAGGGATTCGCGCTTGAGCAATCGACGGTTACAGTCAATGTGCCTTACGGGATGACGGAGTTCTTCGACTTTCAGAACTCCGAACCGGACAAACTAATTGAATCTTGGGCCACGCTCACGTCGCATTCTACCGGCACACCGTCTGCCGGGGCCTGGCTGATAAAGAAGAACGCCCCCCTCTCCGCCGGCTATCCGTTTCATGGCGCCTTCTCCAATCTCCTGCTGATGGCCCCAGACCACGCGGCGGTGTTCGCCCAGGCCGGGTGGACCCCCGATGACATCAAAAATGCGATCCACCGGCAAACCAAGCTCGAGTTCCGTGAGCTTATGCTCAACCAGTCGATGGACGCCTTCCGGGCATCCCATCCGGAGCTGCTGTGGCTCCTGGACGCACCTGACACCAGGGTCACCGTTAACCCGTCCCCGGACTGCTTCGAGTTTTTCGTGGTCGGCGCCAAAGCAGGGCGCAGCCAATTCTGCTTCGGCGGCACCAACTCCGTAACCAAGGCGATCCGTCGGACGTAATCGCGCGTAGACGACCGGCTGGGTCCCGGGCAACTGGACTCTGGGCTCCAGTCGTCTAGATTCAACTTGGATGAAACGAACGACGACCTCATGGGAGGGGATTTGATGGCCGATCCCGGTGTTCGGTTTGGGTTTCAGGCAGGTGGAAGCGCCCGGCGGATCGCTGAGCTTGAAGCCTCCGGGATCGATTCCTTGTGGTCGGGAGGTCATATCGCATCGCGCAACCCGTCAAGCGACGCCATGATGGGCCTCGCCCGCCTCGCCGCCCTGACCGATCGAGTGCAGGTTGGCACCGCTATTCTGCTCCTGCCTCTTTACCCGCCGGCCATCGTGGCCAGACAGGTGGCCGACCTGGATCGTATGACCGGCGGGCGAGTCATACTCGGCGTCGGCGTGGGCGGCGAGTACCCTCAGGAATTCCGGGCCTGCCAGGTGCCGATCTCCGAGCGAGGGCGCCGCACCGACGAGGCCATCCCCTTGATCCGGACTTTGTGGACGGCGGCGCCCATCACGCACGCCGGTCGCTTCTACTCCATGGAGGACGTTCGGCTTCATCCAGGGCCGGTCCAACCGGGCGGCCCGCCGATCATTGTCGCCGGCCGCAAAGAAGTAGCGATGCGTCGCGCCGCGACACTGGGAAACGGCTGGATGCCATATCTGTACTCACCGAGGCGCTACGCCGAATCGGTCGCGACCGTTCGCGACCTGGCGGTCGAGGCGGGTCGGGACCTGAGCAGCTTCCAATGGTTCGCCCATGTGTTCATCAATGTCGGTCCGGACAGCGCGGAGTCTCGACGGGATGCGGCAGAGGCGATCGGCGGCAATTATAACCAGGACTTCACCGCGATGATCGACCGGGTCGCGGCAGCCGGAACGCCGGAGGAGGTTGCCGCCAAACTCAAGGAATTCGTCGATGCCGGGGCGCGGCATTTCGTTCTTAGCCCCATGTCGAAGGCGGGGACCGGCGACATCATTACCGATCGGTTGGTCAACGAGGTCTTGCCGGATGTCCGCGCCTACGCACACGCCCGGGTCGTAAGGGACGGCGCTCCCTAGTCGCATTGTCGGGACCCGGACAACGCGGCCGGGCGGACTGCGGCCTTCGTGCAGTTCGGTTCAGACGCGAACCGGCTCTGCGGCTCGTCCCAACACCTCATCGGTCTCGGTAACCGGCGCAGCTGGATCCAGATGGAAAAATGCGGCGGGCGTCTCGACCAGAATCTTGCGAACGACGTCGGCGGAAACGTCAGAAAAGGTCTCCTCGAGCCACGTGCGCGAATTTGGGGAACGAGCCAACGGAATGAGGAAAGTCGCTTCCCCACATGAGATTGTCGACCGGCAGCAAGTCGATCATGGATGCCACCGGCACGTCCTTTATGAAGCAGAACCATACGTGATCACGGACGTACTCGCTGGGAAGCCTGGACAGCTTCGTGGTGAAAGTGTGCTCGTACGTCTGGTAGTTCTCGTCCATCTCGTACAGACCGTTCGGGAGCCAGCTGGCGTTCGTCTCGGCGAAGTAGATCTTCAGCTCCGAAAAGCGGTCAAACACTCCGGTGGCCATCAGCTGGGCTACCGTCCAGAGCGGCCGCTGGAACGCCTGCCGCGTCGTTAGAGTTCCGGCGTTTGGATGTGCGCCCGCCTGAGGCCCGGTGACGAACGGGGGGTAGGGAGCTCCGAAGTGCGTGTGGGCGGTGACCGGCATATCCAGCGACAGGGCTTCCTCCCAGAAGCCGTCGTCCTCTGGCTTCGCCGTGCCTCCTCCGTTCGGAAAGGAGGTAAGGCAGATTGCCGGCAGCCCGAGATCGGCGCAACGCCTGAGCTCGGTCACCGCACCGTCGAGACCGCGATTGGGAATCACACCGAGCGCCACGAATCGATCGGGCGCAACCGCCTGAACATCCTTTGCCACGAATACGTTGTAGGCGTGAACGATAGCCTCGTAGGCGTCGGAGTCAGCGATGCCAGCCAGCGCGTCCTTGACAAAGATCGGAGGAAAAAGAACCTCCGCGTCGATGCCATCCAGGTCCTGCTCCTGCAATCGTTGAATGGCGCCCCCGGCCCCCGTCGAACGGCCCCCGTCGGGACGCCAATAGGACAAGCCCCGATGCTTGACCTTGCCACCAGCGGTGAGATTCGAACCTGTGTGCACCAGCGGCACCCCTTCGATCAGCCAACTGTCGCCACCGTCACCTGTTTGGATGCGGCGCGGCGCCCGGTCTCGATACTGCTCGGGGACGTAACCGACGAAGTCATCGGGCGGGATCTCGAGATGGCCGTCCCCAGAGATGGCGTGGTAGGTGCGGGTCATGCCAGTCCTTTCGATTGAACATGAGCGGAGAGACGAAACGATCGGATGGGACGGTGGCACCCCCCGAAACAGGCAGACTCACGAGACCACTCCTCGTCGCTTCAGCGCAAGAAGCTGATCCCAGGTCATCCCGAGACCCAGCAGCACCTCGTCGGTGTGCTCTCCGTGTTCGGGCGCCCTGGTCATCGCCGGCGGTACCTCATCAAATTGAACCGGGCTGGCCGTAAGCGGATACTCAGATCCCGCACTGCTCACCACGCTGGTCACGTAATTGTTGGCCTGGACCTGGGCGTCGGTGTGCACATCCCGTGCGGTCTGGACTGTCGCCCAGGCAAGGTCAGTTCCCGTCAGCAACTGCTGCCAGTCGGCCAGAGTCCGGCTTGCAAAGACCGCGTCGAGCTCCTCTATACAGGCTCGGCGATTCTGTATCCGAGCCGGGCCCTCGGCAAAGCGCGGGTCGCTCGCCAGATCGGGGCGATCAACCAAGATGCAGAACTCCTCCCACCCCCGGTCCGTTCGCAAGCCCGAGAGATATACCTGGCGTCCGTCCTTGGTGTCATAGGCGCCGACCATCGGATTGGTCAGGTCGCGATGAGGTAACCGAGGAATCGTGTCGACGTCGTAGAGTTCGCTCGCGACAACACTGGGGGAGAAGGCGAACACTCCTGTGCCAAGGAGTGACACGTCGACGACCGACGAAATCCCCGTCCGATCCCGCTTGAGCAGCGCACCCATGATCCCTGACGCGAGAGCAAAGCCGCTCAGGAGATCGCCGAGCGCGGGGCCAGGCTGCGGCACAAACTCGCCGCTTACCATGGACGCCGCGTGCGCGAGCCCACTTCTCGCCCAGAAAGATGTGTGGTCGAACCCGGGTGCGTCGTGCTGCGGGCCCCGCACACCCTGGCCCGACCCGCGGGCGTAGACGATGTTTGGATTGATGCCCCTGATGTCGTCTACCTCGATGCGGAGCCGTCGACGAGCGGACGGGAGAAAGCTGGTCAAGAAGACGTCCGCCTCGGCCACCAGAGTCCGAAGAATCTGGTGACCTTCCTCGGTTGCCAGGTCCACGCCAACGGATCGCTTACCTCGGTTACTGATCTCCCACATAAACCCGACATCCAGATCCTTGTCGGGAAGACCACCAATTGCGTTGGCGCGCATGGGGTCGGCGTAATCGGGGTGCCCGATCTTGATGACATCCGCACCCCAGTCGGCCAGGACCGCCCCGGCTGTCGGCACAAACATATACATCGCGACCTCGACGACCTTCACACCTGCGGCGACGTCGTACATTTCCCTCCAGGCGACCGTGCGCTTCCCTGTCTTCGGAGCGTCACGTGATCTCTCTAGCCCGCAGCCGGCGCCTTGAACTGGAAAAGTCGTTCCGCGTTCGCGCGCAGGATCTTGTGTTGTACTCCCGGTGTCAGGTTCGCCTCCTCCAGACGTTCCTTCGCCAACTTGATGGAATGGGGCCAGGTCGAGTCGGAATGGGGATAGTCGGTCTCATACATCACGTTGTTCTCACCGATGGTGTCAAGGTTTCGCAGGCCGTGGCGATCGTCGATAAAGCACCCAAAAACGTGGTCGAGGTACAGCTGTCTGATATCGAGCTCCCCGGCCGTTCTGAGCCCGCCGGCTGCGCCGATGCCATTTAGCTCACGTCCCCGCTCCACCCAGTAATGGTCGGTGTCGTAGACCTGCTGGGCCCGCTCCAGGAAGTAAGGAATCCAGCCAATTTCCCCCTCTGAGAGGGCGATCTTCAAGTTGTCATACTTCTCGAAGTACCCGCTGAACAACCAGGACAGCATGGCACCCGCCGTCCGGGCCGCTCCCCATGCCAGGTTGGCCATGAAGCCGGAGTACTTGTTGATCGGCGGCATCGTGGACGAAGAACCGGTGTGCATGCAGACGACCATGCCTGCCTCGTTGGCAACCGAAAGAACTGGCTCCCAATAGCGACTCGGGTCGTTGATCGTTGGCAGTCCCAATGGTTCGAAATTCTCGGAGAAGGCAAACGCGTGTGAACCCAATCCTGCACAACGTTCAAGCTCAGCGGCTGCCAGCTGCGGATCCCACAGTGGAATCAGCGTCAGGGGGATGAGCCGACCGGGTGCGGCAGCACACCATTCCTCGAGCATCCAGTCGTTGTAGGCCCTGACACACAACAATGCCAGATCCTTGTCTCTGGCTTCCCAGAATATCTGGCCACAGAAACGCGGAAAGGTAGGAAAACACAGAGACGAAATGATCCCGGCCACATTCATGTCGTCGATCCGGGCCACCGGATCGTAACATCCTGCACGCATTTCCGCGTACGGGACAGCGTCAGGACTGAACTCCGGCCTCGACTTTCCCGCCACCGCGCCCAGGCCAGAACCGGAGGGAACTCGCTTGTCCTCGTACACCCAGAACTCGCCGGCGGAGGTCGACTCGATCCGTGGTGCCGCGTCGTGGTACTCCGCCGGCACCCGACCCTGCCACACGTTCGGCGGCTCGAGAACGTGATCGTCTACCGACACCAACCAGTCCAGGTTTATCGCCGCCTCGTTCATCGGAGTCTCCCTTGAGCACACTAGGACCGGCTCATCCTCTGAGTCGGTGAACACGAGGTCTATCAGAATGCCGTTCCTGTTTCAATGTGTTGGTTCACGAGGCGTTGCCCTTTCGATCTAGCCAGAGCCCGGGAACACACCGGGCTACTCCGCGGTTGCCATCGCGCCCTTTATCACCACGGAGTAGATCCCGTGCCAGTGAATCAACCCGAATCCTGCCTCCTCCAGTAGCCGACCGGCCCGGACCACCGTCCTGGCCTTGTCGCGGCTATCGCGGAGCCAGGGAGCCACAGGCGACGGCCAGAACTGATCAACCAGAAGCAGTCGGCCGCCGCGAGCCAGCACGCGATGGCACTCACGTAGACCTCCGACTTGATCCTTCCAGTGATCGAATGAGGTCGAGGTCACCACCAGGTCGAATGTTGCGTCAGGGAAGGGCAGCGCCTCTGCTACTGCAACCAAGACAGCCAGGCCGCGTTGCTGGGCGACCTCGGCCATACGAGGGGCCGGGTCCACCCCGCAAAGTGCGGCCTGCGGCAGGAGGTCCGCGAGCCGGGACAGCAGCTGCCCGGTGCCGCATCCCACGTCGAGCACACCCGCGGGAAGAGATTCCTGGAGAATCAGGGCCGCGGTGTGCTGAACGATCCCGGCGTGGAGGCGGCCCCGCCATCCCTGGTCGTAGGTGCTCGCTCGCCGGTCGAAGGCGCCCACATCTCGGTCACGGGTCATATCCACATGAACCCTCGGGCCCGCCGACGGCCGGTGTTAGCCTCGCTCGTAACAACACGAAGGTCGGTCTATCCGCAGGGGAATGGCGGCATCCGCATCAGAGAGGGTCGCCCATTCGGGCGTAGGCGTCGGCGGCGTTGGCGCCCATGAACCGTTCCAGCGTCAACGGATCGAGTGACTGCAGCGCGCCGCCGTAGACGTTGATCGGATCTCCGTTGCCTTCCTGGTGAGGGTAGTCCGAGGAGAACAAGGCCATTTCCGGCAGGGCCGCGACCACATCAAGGGCCTTGCCCTCGTTGAACCCCGGCAAAGGCGTGAACCGCACGTTGCGCCGCAGCAGCTCGTCACCACTCTGCTCGAAGGGCCAATCGCCCATCATCGTGGATGACTTCGACTGACGCCCGCAGAGGTCCACATACGCCGGGATCCAGCCGACACCCATCTCCTCGAGTACGACGGTCAAGTTTGGGTGACGGTGGAACGCCCCTCCGAACAGCAGCGACGACAGGAGATCCTCGGCCACGTGGTGGCGTTTCGTCGACGACAGTCGGACTAATGCCGCCACGCCCGCGCCTCCTGGCAGATCCCACCCAATGTCGGCCCACCCGCCGTAGTCCGCGTAGGTATTGCCGATATGGATCACCGCCGCCATCCCAAGGTCCGTGGCGGCCGACCAGACCACGTCCCACTCGGGGTGGCCCGGCGGCGTGGCCCTCGGGGGCCTGCCATCAAGGGTGTACAGGAAGAAGGCGCGATGACCCTTGGCCCGCGCTCGGGCCATCTCGGCAACCGCGGCTTCGAGGTCCGCGAAGTCCACCACGGCCACTCCGTGCAGACGATGGGCACCATCCGCGATTTGCTCCGCCAGCCAGTCGTTGCAGATCGCCGCGCCCCGGGGGCGATCCGGCCCAAGGTATTCGAGCAGCTGCCACCACGTGCCCGGGTTGACCAGGCAGTGGTCGATGCCGATCTCGTCCATCCAAGCCAGCCGCTCGGCCGGCGACGAGGGATGCGGTGGTTGCATGGTCACCCGCTCGCCTCGCTCGTCCGACGCCCGAACCAGGCTTGCGAGCAGGGTGGCGCCGTCTGGCCGCCGGTCAGCCGGCAAGGCCCGCAGAAGGTCGCCAGCGAGACCGTTGGCCAGATGCTGGACGATCTTCGGAAAACGGTCCCGCCACTGTTCGAACGGGTGCTGGCCCCGTTCGAACTTCGCGACCTCCCAATGAGAGTCAACATCGACGACGACCATGGCTGCTCTCGCCACCTCCTCCCCGGAACACTGGCAGTCTAACTGGCTCTGTGTCCGGTCAACGCCTACCGTCGAGGAGTGCGGCTGTAAAGGAGGCGCGATGACGAAGACCGGGCCGATCCCGCTGGTACCGACGTGCGGTGCGCGGCTGTCGGCGGACAGCTGGCCGTCATGCCGTAATCACTGCCACCATGACTCGGTTGTCCTGCTGCCCTCACGGGCGCGCTGAACCATGGACCTCGATCTGGAAGGCAAGGTGGCAGTCGTCACCGGGGCCAGCAAGGGCATTGGTCTGGCCGTGGTCCGCACCCTCTCCGGGGAGGGCATGTACGTGATTGGCGGCGCCCGCACGGTGGAAGGTCTCGTGGGCGTTGATCGGGTCACGGCCGTCCCGGTAGATCTGATCAGTCCGGATGGTTCGGTTCGCCTCGTCCAGGAGGCGGTAAACCGTTACGGACGCGTCGACGTGTTGGTCAACAACGTTGGCGGCGTGCAGCTCCGGCTGAATGGTTTCCTCGAGGTGAGCGACGACGACTTTGAGCGGTCCCTCCAGCTGAACTTCTTCGCCGCGCTTCGGGCGACCCGCGCCGCCGTCGCCGCAATGCTCGGCCAGGGCGGAGGGTCGATCGTCAATATCGCCTCCGTCAACTCCTTCTTTCAGCCCGATGGGCTGGTCATCGACTACGGCGCCGCCAAAGCTGCGCTTCTCGACGTGGCCAAGGCGCTGTCGCAGGAGTTGGGCCCGAGCGGCATCCGTATCAACAGCATCTCGCCCGGCCCGGTGGCCACCGATCTCTGGCTCGGTGACCACGGCGTGGCCGCCACCGTCGGCGCGGCCACGGGCGCGGACCCGGGCGGAGTTCGCGATTCTGCGATTGACAGTATGGCCACCAAACGGTTCACCACCCCGGAGGAGGTTGCGACCCTGGTAGCGCTGCTCGCCTCGCCTCGGACGGCCAATGTGACGGGCTCCGACTACGTCATCGACGGCGGGTTGGTCAAAACCATGTGACGACTGCGTGGGCGCATTGGCCGCCAGGGCTGGCGTGACGGGAAAACGGTGTCGCTGTGCGGCATGATAGGGTTGCCTAACATTTCTTGTCAATAGTGGTTTATGGCGCTCTTTCCGCCCAACCTCGTCGGGTCGACGTGGCGCTGCGACTCGCAACACATCCCGGGAAGGCAGCGTGGTCCCGTGATGCGGCTCAGCCGCCTGGTCCCTCCTCCCGGGCGGGATCGGTCGGCTCGTCGGCACGGCCGGCGGCGCCATCGGGAAAGGCGATCGCGGCAACTATCAAAACCAACGCCAGCACACCGAGCGGCGCAACCGGCGCGGCCCGCGGGGCGTCGATAGCCAGCACGGCGCCGATCACGCCTCCAAGAATTAAGGCGGTGACGCTGGCGACGGCGCGACCGGACACCGGGGTGTCACGACGGACGACGCTCGAGACGAGGTGCGTAAGGATACCGGTAAAGTACGTGGTGGACAGCCCGGGAATACCGAAACGAAGTACGGCGGCGCTCTGGATGCCGAGGGCAATCGCATTGAAAGCGATGAGTGCGTAGGTGGCACGAACGGTCGGATGCGCTTGTACGACCTCCCACCAGACGGCGAAGAACATAAACAGCACTAGCTCGACGGCGAGCGCGACAGTGACGGTGCGTGGCCACACCGATAGTTGTTCTGAGCTGCGCCTGACGATGCGCGAGCCCTGGAAGTTGCCGGCCAGGAACCCGGCGACCGCAGCTCCGGCGTGGAGAGCCAGGGAGCCGTCATGGCGGCCGCCGGAGACGCCGAGCAGCACCATGTTTGCCGTCATCACACTCGTGAAGACGCCACCGAGGCTGAGGTAACCAATGGCGTCCGTCGAGCCGGTGACGAGCGTCAGAGCAACTATGAGCACGTCTCGCGTGTGTTCGGGCCGGTGCGCTCGAATGGCAGAACGAACGCTCACCCCGATCCGCTGCCCTCCAACCAGCCCCACAACCCGACCATCACCTCGTTTCTGGCATCCGGCACTGGTGTCGGAGACTATCGTCGTTGATTGGGGATGACGCCTCGTGTCACCCCGGCCGGGAGGAATCAGGTGGCTCAGCGCGGTAAATTCGAGCCGGCAGCGACGATCGAACTGCGTGACCGGAGCTCCGCGTTTTCGAGGAGGCGAGTACTGATGCTCGACTTGGTAATCCGGGCCGGCCGTGTCGTGGACGGGACGGGCCGCCCATCGCGGACGGCCGACATCGGTGTCGTAGACGGACGCATCGTCGGAGTCGGACACTGTGAGGAACGAGGCAAGTCGGAGATCGACGCCGACGGTTTGCTTGTAACCCCTGGCTTCGTCGACATCCATACACACTTCGACGGACAGGCAACATGGGATTCGTTGTTGGCACCGTCGGCCTGGCACGGCGTGACGACAGTCGCCATGGGTAATTGCGGTGTGGGCTTTGCTCCGGCAAACCCCGACCGCCACTCTTGGCTGATCGGACTGATGGAGGGCGTGGAGGACATTCCCGGTGCCGCCCTGGCGGAGGGACTGGCCTGGGGTTGGCAGACCTTTCCGGAATACCTTGACGAGCTGGACCGTCTGCCCCGGGCGCTCGATGTCGGAGCCCACGTGCCACACGCTGCCTTGCGAGCCTACGTGATGGGCGAGCGCGGTGCCGACCCGGAAGACGTGCCGACCGACGGTGAACTGCAACGAATGGCCGCGTTGCTGATGGAGGCCGTGGGGGCGGGTGCCATCGGCATGGGTTCATCCCGCACGGTTGCTCATCGGACCAGCGCCGGAAAGCCGGTAGGCACCCTTCGCGCCGCGGAACGGGAAATGGTGGCCCTGGCAGCCGCACTGAAAGGAAGCCATGCCGTCATTCAGGTTATCTCCGACTGCTATCAATCGACCGATTCCGACTACGTCTCGGCCGAACTTGATCTGATCGCCGCAATGGCGCGGGCTGCGAACCGGCCTTTGAGTCTCTCCGTCCAGCAGCCCCCCTCGGCCCCCGCCCGGTGGCGGGAGATCCAGGATTGGGCCACCGGATGCTCAGGCAACGGCCTGGAGATCAAGACACAGGTCGCCCCCCGGCCGATCGGCCTCCTGCTGGGGCTGGAGGCCAGTATCAACCCGTTCGCCCGATGTCCCTCCTACACGGAGCTTCGCGGCCTGGACCTGCCCAGCCGGGTCGAAGCCATGAGACAGGCGGAACGTCGGGAGCGGATCCTTGTCGAGCACGAGGAAATGCTCCCCAAGCTGCAGGGAACGGGGCTCTCCAGTCAGATCATGGGAAGTTTTGATGTCACGTTTCGGCTGGACGATCCGGTGGATTATGACCTCAACCCCGCCAAGTCGATTGCCGCGAGCGCTCCCCGGGGAACCAGTCCTGCTGCGATCGCGTACGACACGCTCCTGGAGCGCGGCGGCGCACAGCTCCTGTACATGCCAATCTTCAATTTTGTCGAGCGGAATCTGTCGGCCGTCGGGGAGATGCTTCGGGCCGAGTGCGCCCTCTTCGGGCTATCTGACGCCGGTGCTCACTGTGGGGCCATCTGCGACGCCAGTTTCACCACGAGCTTTCTGACCCTCTGGGCGCGGGACCGGCCGGACCGGCTCCCACTCGAGGACGTCGTGCGCCGGATCACCCGCGACACCGCTCGACATGTGGGTTGGAACGACCGGGGCACGATTTCCCCCGGCATGTTGGCCGACATCAACATCATCGACCTCGACAATCTGGGGTGCAGCCCGCCCGAGATCGTCCACGACTTGCCTGCCGGGGGCCGGCGCCTGACCCAGCGGGCCCACGGGTACGAGTACACGATCAAGAGTGGTCATGTGACTTTTCGGGACGGCAGGCACACCGGGGCGCTCCCCGGCCGCCTGCTACGGGGGGCGCAGGTGGCCCCCCCTTGAGAAGACCCTCAGGCCCGACGCAGTTCCACCACCGGAATAACCCGGTCGGTCTTGCTCTGATACTCCCCGAAGATCGGGACTGCGTCGACCTGCCGGGCAAAGATCTCGTCTCGCTTGGCGCCCGTGACCGGCGCAGCCATGGCCTCAAACTTCTCGTTCCCCTGCTCGATCACGACTCTGGGGTTCGCCAGGAGATTGTGGTACCAGTCTGGATGGCGCGGCGATCCGGCCTTTGATGCGAAAATGTAGAGCACACCGTTCTCTCCAGGTTGGAATACGACTGGCGTGGTCCGCGGCCGTCCCGTCTTGGCTCCTGTCGTGCTGAGCAGCACATACGTGTCCTGGCCGCCGACCACTCCTCCATTGCTGCGGAACTCCTGGATAACCCTGGCGTTGTAGTCGTCCATGTCTGTCATGGCGAATCTCCTTGATCGTCTTGGCGTAGAGGCGATGCTCGAGTCGAGGGCTCGGCCGCGCTAGAGGTCGTCGGGCCTGAACCAAGTCGAGCTCTCACCCGAACGGTAAATGGACTCGATGATCGCCTGGACGTGGTAGGCGCGGGCGAAATCCGGACGCGCCTCTCCGTCACCGGCGATTGCTCGTGTCATCAGCCAGAACGACCTCGCCATAGCACCCCTCGGGTCTCCAGGCCAGGCGCTCGGCAGATCAACTCCTGGAGTCGTCATCAGACGATCCGGCACTGTCAACTCTGCCAGCTCGCCGCCGGCCCTTCCCAACCTCACCGTTGACTCTCCGGACGGCATCATCGGAGCTGTCAATATCAACCGTCCTCGATCGCCGGCAATCTCCAGATGGAACCCGGGTGCCGTGGCACCAGCCCACGCGGTCGTCACCATACCGATCGGTCCCGATTCGAAGCGCAGGGCAGCCACGGCGGTGTCGGCCACTTCGACGTCGAGGCCGCCGGGAGTGTCGACGAAGTCCCATCGACGCAGGAACTGCGCGGGCGTGCCGGCCACCTCGGCCACCGGACCAGCCAGATAGACCATCAAATGCAGCAGGTGGGAACCAAGGTTTCGCAACGCACTGGCTCCGAAGGAAGCATCGTGAAACCAGTTGTACGGGAACGCGGACGTGGGCTGGGCAAACAATGACAGCTCCAACCGACCGAATACCGATTGAATCGTGCCAAGGGTCCCGTCGGCCAATACCTCTTGAGCGAAGCGGAATGGGCCGAAATGCTCGGAATAGGCGTCCACCACCGCAACTTTGCCGGCCGCCGCGGCCGCATCCCGCAGGGCTCGGGCCGCATCGAGATCTGCAGCAAACGGAATGCCGTTGTAGACGTGCTTGCCGTTGCCGAGCGCCGCCAGACACATGTCGCGCCGGTAGCTGGGTCGGGTGCCGGCATCGACCACGTCGATGTCAGGGTGGCACGCCATTTCCTGGGCATCCCAGAAGGGCAGGCCGATGCCATGCTCCGTCGCGGCCGCTTCCGCCGTCTCTCGGTGAGCCGTGCAAACGCCGACGACTTCGACGCCCGGGACGGCCCGCCACGCCGGCAGATGGGCCTGCGTTCCCCAGGCCGCGCTGATGATACCCACACGAAGGCTCACGCCTCAGCTCCCCGGATCTCGAACTGCACAGGTCCCTCCCCGCTCGGTACGCGTCAGCGCGGGGAGTGTACGCGTCGGGCGACGACGGTGCCTCCCGGCGTCAGCTCAGACAGGCCAGCCGTAGTCCTCGCCCGGCCACGTGACAATCCCACGGGACCGGTAGTCCTCGATCGTGGCGTCGTCGTAACCGAGCTCGCCCATCACCTCACGGGTGTGCTGACCGAGCATCGGTGCGGCCCGTTCCTGCCTGGCAGGAGTGCCCGAGAAAGTGATCAAATTGCCGAACTGGCGCACTCGACCGAGCAATGGGTGTTCGTATTCGGTGACCAGCCCGAGTTCCTCGAGGTCGCGGTCGAAGAGCATGGTCTCCCCGTCCCAGGTGTCGACCGAGACCTCGGACGGGACGCCGGCCGCGTCCAGGGTCCGCCGCCAGTTGACAGCCAGGTCCTTCGTGAAAGCCTCCTCGAGGAGGCCGGTCAGTTCGGCCTCTCGACCGCGGCGACCCTCCGGGGTGGCGAAACGCTCGTCTGAGCCGAGCTCGGGACGACCGATTGCCGCGCACAGGCGCGGCCAATGCTCTGGAGCCACCGCGGCCAGCTGCAGCCAGCCGTCCCCTGTCTCGTACAGTCGGTACAGAGGATCGATTCCGAGCTGGGCCGCGTCGAGTTGGGGCCGCGGTGACAATGATCCGTCCGGACCGATCCAGGCGTCCGCGGTATACAGCTGCGCTCCGTGAAACAGCGACGCCCAGGCGGACTGCCCTTCCCCTGTGCGGTCCCGGTGGAAGAGGGCGATCAGCAGCGCCAGGACCGACGGCATGGCGGCGGCCACATCGCCGTGACCATAGCGGTACCACAGCGGAGGATTGCCGGCCATGACAGGGCCTTCCTCCCACTCGATGCCACACGCCGCTTGCGCCAGGGGGTCCAGGCCGCCCATATGAGCGAGCGGACCGATGTTCCCGTACATGAACACGTTGCAGTAGAGGACATCCGGGTTGACGGCGCGGCACTGCTCGAGGCCGACCCCGAGCCGCTCAGCGGTGCCCTTGGTCATGTTGTGGTGCACCATGTCGGCCGTGGCAACCAATCGCAGCGCGACCTCGAGTCCTTCTGGCTGCTTGAGGTCGAGCGCGATATCGCGCTTCCCCCGCTGACAGCCCATAAACGAACCGACCACACTTCCTCTCATCCCGTCGCCGCGTGTCGGCTCCACCTTGATGACGTCAGCACCAAGGTCCCCGAGAAGCATGGGACCGAAAGGACCGGCGAGAAACTGGCCGAAGTCGATGACGCGGATGCCTTCCAGCGGTCCCGGCATCAGATCACTCCCGCCTCGCGCAGGGCGGCGACTCGATCGCCGCCGTAGCCGAGCGACCCCAGCACCTCGTCGGTGTGCTCTCCCGGTCGCGGTTGCGGCCCCTTTACACGACCCGGCGTTTCCTCGAGAAAGATGGTATTGCCGAGCTGGGTGGTCGAACCGGCGTCAGGATCGTCCACTTTCACGACTGAACCCGTGGCGAGCAGTTGCGGATGGGCAAAACGGTCGTGGGGGGCGACGATGGCCTCCGCGCCGAGGCCAGCCTGGTGGTACTCCTCAACCAGCGCGTCGCGGTCATGACGCAGGAACGCGGCCCGCTTGGTCTCCTCGTATGCGGCCCGCTCCTCGGGTCCGAGCTGCCACACCTCGGCCAGGGTGAGCTCTTCGATTCCCAGAATGGACGCCTCGCTCCGGGTCGGCGTAATCCCGGCGGTGCTGGAAGCATGGATCCACTTGCCGTCGGCGCACTCGTAGATCGTCGCCTGATGGACGCCCGGTGGGTGCGTCTTCGGCAGCAGGAACTGACCCCGGTCGGTCCAGTTCCAGATCTGCGTCGTCAAGGACATCACCCCCTGCAGAAGTGAGACCTCGACGCGCTGTCCCACACCCGTCCGCTCCCGGGCGTGGAGCGCGGACATGATCCCGATCGGGACGAGAAAAGCCCCGGCCAGGCTCGCCACCGGACTTTGGAGAAAGACGGGCCCGGGTCGAAACGAGGTGTTCTCCCACTGTTGACCGGTGCGGGCATGCACCAGCGCCTCGTAGCCGGGCCGGTCCTGGTACCGGGCGCCGGACGGCCACGCCGGAACGGAGCAGTAGACCAGCTGTGGACAGGCCTCCTCCAGGTCCTCGTATGCCAGTTCCAGGGACGCCATCGTGCCGGTCGCAAACGCCTCCACCAGGACGTCCGCGCTCTGGCACAGGTCAACGAACACCTCACGACCCTCCGGCCGGGCCAGATCCAGGGTCACCGAGCGGCGGCTGCGACCATACACAGTCGCGCTCGGTAGGGCCCGGTCCGGCGACCCGCCCGGCGGCTCCACCTTGATCACATCAGCACCATGCTCCGCCAGCAACAGCACCCCCAGGGGTCCCGCGATGGCCCCCGTCAAATCCAGAATGCGCACTCCCGTCAGGGCATCGGCCACAGCGGCCCCCTTCGTCCTCCACCGCCGGGGTGCCCGGTCGGTCGCACGGATCATAGGACGGACCGCTGGTTGCCGGACAAGACTGGCGAGTCGAACGTCCTGTGCGGCGACCAAATCAGGCTGCTATTTTGGTGCTCGGAGCTTGCACGGCGAACGCCGATCCGGGAGGTAAACCATGACGACGACCGACGGGCTGCGGTATATCGACTCGGATGGCCACATCCTCGAGCATCCGACGGCGATGCCCGATTATGCGCCGGCGCAGTACCGGGATCGGATCTGGCATATCGAGACTGACGAGGCCGGCGAGGAGTGGCTGGTCTACAGCGGGGACCGCCGATCCGCGAACGGCATGTCCGCGGCTGGGGTGGCGGGGGCGAGTGACGAGGACCGGGCTCGGGCTTTCCGGGGCGAGATGCGCTATACCGAGACCCGCCCGGCGGCGTGGAATGCCAAGGCCCGCCTGCAGGACATGGATCAGGATCACATCGACCTGGCCGTGCTGTACCCGACCATGTTGTTGGGTCTGCAAAGCGAGCTGGATGTCGATTTCGCCGAGGCTCAGGCCCGGGCGTACAACGACTGGTGCAGCGATCACGTGCAAGAGGGCGAGGGCCGGCTCTTCGGGGCGGGGGCGGTGCCGCCCATGCACCACCCTGACGATGTGGCCCGGGTGGCGGCCGAGATCCGCCGGGTGGCCACCTTGCCGGGCATGGTCTCTATCTTCATGCGCCCCAACCCGGCCGTGGACTGGCGGCCGTTCAACGACCCGGTCTACGACCCTATCTGGCAGGCGGCCGCGGACACCGGGCTGCCCGTCGCCTTGCACCCCTTCCTGGCCGCGGACTTGCCCGGCGCCTGCCGGGGCTTGCGGCTGGGCCGGCCCCGCAATCCCGACGGGACCTACGTGGCCGATTTCGACCCTGAGCGGACCCTCACCACCGGCGAGCAGCTCGAGCATCCCGAGCGGCGGCCGAGCACGTTGTTCACCCAGGCCATCGCCAATCCGGTGGACGTGATGAGCAGCATTGCCTACCTGCTGGCCGGCGGGGTGTGCGAGCGCTTCCCCGACGCCAAGTTCATCTTCTTGGAGGCCAACGGCGGCTGGCTGGTGCCCTGGCTGGAGCGCCTGGACCACCACTGCCGCAAGTTCCAGTGGGAAGTCACCGACTTGTCCCTGCTGCCCTCGGAGTACATGAAACGCCAGTGCTGGATCAGCTTCGATCCCGACGAGGCCATGTTGGGGACCACGGCCAACTCCTCCCTGGTCGGCGCCGACCGCATCATCTGGGCCTCGGACTATCCCCATCCCGACGCCGAAATTCCCCGGCGTGACCGAGGAACTGGCCGAAGCCCTCGACGGGCTGACCTTCGACCAGAAACGCCAGATCACCTCCGAGAGCGCCATCGCCCTCTACAGCATCGGGTAAACGGCGCGGCACCAGCCCGGCGACGACCAACAGGAGGTAGGCAATGACCACCGATGGCATGCGAATGATTGACGCCGACGGTCATGTGTTGGAGCGATTGGACCTGCCGGAAGCAGTCACGGCGGCTTTCATGGCCCGTATTCTCGGCGACGAGACACCGGCGGCCGAGGATCCCGCGCCCACGGAGGCCTCCCACGCCGAGCTGATGAACCGTCCGGGGGCATCGCAGCCCGGACCCAGGCTGGCAGACATGGATGCCGACGGGATCGACGTCGCCGTGCTCTACCCCACCACGCCGGGCCTGGCATGGGTGCCCGAAGCCGACGTGTTCCACACGATGGCCCAGGAGTACAACCGGTGGCTGCACGAGTATTGCCTGGGCGACCCGGCCCGCTTGTACGGCGTGGGGTTGGTTGCTCTGCAGGATCCGGGACTGGCGATCAAGGAGATGGAGCGGTGCGTCCAGGACCTCGGTTTCAAGGCCGTGATGATTCGCCCCGCCCCGTACATCGGCAACAAGAAATTCAACGACCCTGTCTACGATCCATTCTGGGATGCCGCCGCGGACCTGGGCTGCCCCATCGGGGTTCATCCGTTTTCGTTCCATGACATGCCCTGGAATGTCGTCACCCGGCTCGGCCTTCAGGACGATGCCGAAGGTCATCCCGACAAGGGTCTCGCCCTGCGCCAGGGCCTCGGCAATGCGCTCGACGTGATAGTGGCCATGGGGTGGTTCGTCGCCGGGGGAATCTGCGAGCGGTTCCCGAAGTTGACCGTGGCGTTCCTCGAAGGCTCGGGAGGGTGGTGCGCTCCCATGCTGGAGCGATTCGACCATCACGTCCAGGTTTTCGGCAGCCGGTATCAGACGACGCCGCCTTCAGAGATTTTCAAGCGCCAGTGCTACATCAGTTTCGACCCGGACGAAGAGTCGTTGGCGTACACGGCCAACAGCAAGTATGTGGGAGCTGACCGCATCATCTGGGCGTCCGACTATCCGCATCCTGACGCCAAGATCCCCGGGATCGTGCACGAACTGGAGGAAGCGACTCAAACGCTCAGTGACGATCAGCGCCGCCTCATCTTCGGCGAGAACGCGGCCCGGCTGTACAGCCTCTGACCTGCCAGCTCGAGTGAGTTGAGCCGGCGCCACATCACGGCTTCTGGCTCTCCTTCCGTTTGCGTCTGTGCTGGATCTCCAGGGTGAGCAGAACCCCGCAAATAATTCCCAGGACGAACCCGGACGATCCCCATTCCAGACGGACCCGAAGTCCGTGGCTGAGCACGACGGCCAGGACCACCGCCGCGACCACCACGAGCACGAGCACGTGTGGACGGAAACGCTCCATATCGTCTCCTATCGAAACATCGAGCGCCGGATCAACGTGTCGAGCCCGGCGGTCTCTCGATAGTAAGACTGTTGGCGCTCCTCGCCACCACGGTCAGTCCAGTGGTCCGCAGAAAAGAGCCGTCGGGGCGGCCTCCGACCGCGGGTCCTGCATGCTTCCGAGACCGTCGCCGCGGTCGTCGCCGCCACCTGCTGGCTCAGGCGGGGGTGCGAAGCTGTTCCAGGCGCCGGGTCACATTGACGGCGTGATCACCCAGGCGCTCGAAGTAACGGGCAACCAGGCCCATCTCGATCGCGACCGGGATGGAGATGCCACCCGCGGCGAGCTCGGCCGTGAGGCTCACGTGCAGATCGTCGATCTCGTCGTCGCGAGCCCGCAACACGTCCGCCGCCGTCGGGTCCAGGCGGGCGTAGGCGGCGGCCGCCAGCTCCCACATCTCGATCCCCAGTCCGCCCATTTGAGAAACGAGACTGAGCGCCCGGGGCGTCAGCCATCGGGCCAGGCCCTGAGTGGCGTGCACCGCGATGTGCTCCGCCAGGTCCCCGCTGCGCTCCAGTTCCGGCAGAATCCGCAGTATGAGCAGCAGACGGCGATGCCGTTCCGTGTCGTCGAGGGTCGGACGGATCAGCTCGTTGAGCACATCCTGCTCCACGTTCCGGTGCAGGGCATCGATAAGCTGCTCGCGAACAACCAGAGCGCGCGCCGCATCACGATCCGGTGTCAGGAAAATCTGTGTCGCCCCGTCCAGCGCCTCGCGAACGAGCGCAAACATTTGCAGGACAGCGGCATCCAGCTTCTCCAGGCCTGCCGGGAGGACGGGACTGGATGTGTTCGTCTCGACGGACGCCGTCATGAGGTCCCGCCCCCGGCAAGCGATCGCGAGCCGCAACACGCCTTGCGCTCGTTGATGGTCCGATCGGGCTCTCCCACCGTGCCTCCCTTCGCCGCGTCAAATCGATCGGAACAAGTCTGTTGGACGGTGACGCGTCACGGAAGGGGACAACCTGGGGACTTCCCTGGGGATCTCCGCCCTTCTCGTCCCGTCCACAAGGAGTTCAGTCGGTGTTTACTTGGCGGTTCCTCATAGGCTGGATTGGTGCCTGCGGAACCGCTGACGTTGATGGCCGTGCATGCCCACCCTGACGACGAAGCGCTCGGAACCGGGGGCGTCCTCGCTCGTTACGCCGCAGAGGGCGTGCGAACGGTGCTGGTCACCTGTACCAACGGCGAGCTCGGCGACGGCAAAGGTGGGGCAAAGCCAGGCGAGCCCGGCCACAACGAGGCGGACGTCGTTGCCGTCCGTCACCGGGAATTGCTCGAGAGTTGCGCTCTCCTCCACGTGGCGCACCTGGAACTGCTCGGCTATCGCGATTCGGGAATGGACGGCTGGCCCCAGAACACTACCGAGGGCGCATTCTGGACGATCCCCGTCCCGGACGCGGCGCGCCGGTTGGGCGGGCTGATGGATCACTACCGCCCCCAGGTGGTCGTCACCTATGACGAACACGGATTCTACGGACACCCCGATCACATTCAAGCCCATCGGATCACCATGGCGGCCGCGGATCAGACGGGTATTCCGGCCAAGGTGTACTACACCGCGCTACCCAAATCGAGGCTGGCCAGCCTGGGGGAGTTGCTGCGCTCGCACGGGATTGAGCCGCCGGGCCGGATCGAGGAGGATCCCGACTTCGGAACGCCGGACGAGGCCGTCACCACAAATGTCGATTGCACGGCATTTGCCGGACAGAAATACGACAGCCTGGCGGCACACGCCAGCCAGTCGGACAACGTGTTCTTCCTCTCGCTCGGCCGCGACGTGTTCAGCAGGATCATGACGAACGAGGCTTATGTCAAGGTGCGCGACCGAACCGGGGCCGTTGTCCCCGAGGATGACCTGTTCGCCGGATTGCGCTAACCGACCGCGACTTCAGCGAGTCGAGAGCAGCCGCCGACACTCCGCTGCGATCTCCAGCTCTTCGCGCGCATGGATGACCAGAGTACGGATGGTGGAGGCGCGCTGTGATATCTCCGCGTCAAGGCCGGCGACGGCTCCGTTCGCGGCTTCGTCGATCGACAGCCCTGTCCAGGCCAGTCGGGCAGCCGTTTCCGACCTGATCGGGGCGGAGTTCTCCCCCACCCCCCCGGTGAAAACAACGGCATCGGTCCCTCCGATGCCCGCCATCATGGCGGCGATCTTGGCGACCAGGCGGTGCAGGTACACGCGGACCGCCAGGTCGGCGCCCGGGTCGTGATTGTCGCGGGCGGCCAGCAATTGCCGCATGTCGTTGCTGCGCCCGCCCGACAGGCCAAGCAGACCGGACCGATACTCGAGGGCGTCCGAGACGTCGGCCAGAGGCAGCCCTTGCTGGAGCAAGAAGAGCAAGGCGCCGGGATCGACGTCGCCGGACCGGGTCGCCATCACCAGCCCTTCCAGCGGCGTGAATCCCATCGTGGTGTCGACCGACAACCCTCCGGCAATTGCCGTGACGGACGCCCCCGCACCCAGATGGCAGACCACGAGTCGCGACCTGCCATACGGCTGGCCCAGCACCTCCGGGGCCCGACGAGCCACCCAGGCGCAGTTGAGGCCATGGAATCCATACCGGCGCATGCCAAACCGCGTCACCCAATCCGCCGGCACCGCGTAGTTGTACGCGTCCGGACCCAGACTGGAATGGAAGGCGGTGTCGAAACAGGCCACAGAGGGAGTGTCCGGTAGACGGGCCCGGACCGCGTCGATTCCGGCCAGCGCATGGGGGTTGTGGAGGGGGGCCAGCGGGTTGAGGCCCTCGAGCCGGGACCGGACCTCGACGTCGATCACGGTGGCATCGGTGAAATACCGACCGCCGTGCACCACCCTGTGCCCGACCACGTCGACCGGGACGCGCAGTTGACCGACAAACTCGTCCAGGTGGCCGGCAAGTCCGTCATCGGGAGGACCCAGGTCCGCGGCAACGACCATCTGATCGGAGCCGTCAACCACCCGCAGCTTGACGCTCTGCGAACCGGCGTTTACCACCAGCACCCGCATGCCAGTCGTCCTGGACGCCGTCATCGGTTCAGTACGGCCACGTCCAGTTGCGGATCTCCGGCGGGTCCTCGCCGTGCTCTTGCGTGTAATCCCTGGTACGAATGAGAAGGTCGGACATCTCCTGGCGGAGGTAGGCGGCCGAGTGGGCCAATCCGGGCACCCGGTCGATAACATCCATGACCAGGTGGTAACGGTCCATGTCGTTTAAGGCGGTCATCTCGAAGGGGGTCGTGGTGGTCCCCTCTTCCTTGTAGCCGCGCACGTGGATGTTGTCGTGATTGTGGCGGCGGTACGTCAACCGGTGAATCAGCCAGGGATATCCGTGGTAGGCGAAGATCACGGGCTTGTCGGTCGTAAACAGCGAATCGAACTCGGCATCGGAAATACCGTGTGGGTGCTCGGTCGACGGCTCGAGCGTCAACAGGTCGACGATGTTGACCACCCGCACCTTCAGGCCGGTGCAGTGCTGGCGCAGCACATCGACAGCGGCGAGTACCTCGAGCGTCGGGACGTCTCCGGCACACGCCAGAACCACGTCCGGCTCTCCGTCTTTGTCCGTGCTGGCCCATTCCCAGATGCCCAACCCTTTCGTGCAGTGCACGACCGCTTCCTCCATGTCGAGGTACTGCAGCGCCGGCTGCTTGCCGGCCACGATGACATTGACGTAGTGACGGCTGCGCAGGCAATGGTCGGCAACGGAAAGCAAGCAGTTGGCATCAGGAGGAAGATAAACCCGTATGATGTCGGCCTTCTTGTTGACCACCAGATCGATAAAGCCAGGATCCTGGTGAGAAAGTCCGTTGTGATCCTGGCGCCACACGTGCGAGGTGAGAAGAATGTTGAGCGAGGCGAGGGGTCGGCGCCACGCCATCTCGCGCGACACTTTCAGCCATTTGGCGTGCTGGTTGAACATGGAGTCCACGATGTGAATGAACGCCTCGTAACATGAAAAAAAGCCGTGCCTGCCCGTTAACAAATACCCCTCGAGCATTCCCTGGCACAGATGTTCCGATAGGACCTCGGTGACCCTGCCGATCGGACTCAAATACTCGTCATCCCAGGGCTCGACAGCCCCCATCCAGGTCCGACCTGTCACCTCGAACAGCGCGTCCAGACGGTTCGACGCCGTCTCATCCGGGCCGAACACCCGGAAGTTTGCCGTCGGGGCGTTCGCCGCCATCACATCCCGGAGAAACCGACCGAGGACTCGCGTGGCCTCGGCTTCCCCGACGCCAGGCGTGGCCACCTCGACCGCGTAGTCGCGGAAGTCCGGCAGGCGCAGGTCACGGACGATCAGACCCCCGTTGGTCCGGGGGTTGGCCCCCATACGCCGCAATCCCTGAGGCGCGAGCGCGGCCAGTTCGGACAGCAGGCGGCCGTTGGCATCAAACAGTTCTTCGGGACGGTAGCTCTGGAGCCACTCCTCCAGTTGGCGCAAATGCTCCGGATTCGTCCGGGTATCCGGCAAGGGCACCTGGTGCGACCGCCACGACCCCTCGGCGCGCCGGCCATCCACCACCTTCGGGCCCGTCCATCCCTTGGGTGTGCGCAGCACGATCATCGGCCAGGACGGTCGCTTCACGTTGTTGGGGTCGCGGCGGGCGCCGTCCTGGATCTCGGCAAGACGGTCCACAACTTCATCCAGGGTGGCTGCGAGCTCCTGGTGCACCAGCCGGGGCTCGTCACCTGTCACGAATCGCGGATCCCACCCGTACCCCCCGAGCAACGCCGTCAACTCCTCCTCGGGGATCCGGGCCAGCACAGTGGGATTTGCGATCTTGTATCCGTTGAGGTGGAGAATCGGCAGAACTGCCCCGTCCTGGGCCGGATTCAGGAACTTGTTGCAATGCCAGCTGGCCGCCAGCGGGCCGGTTTCGGCTTCTCCGTCGCCGACCACGGTGGCCACGATCAGATCCGGGTTGTCGAACGCAGCACCAAACGCATGGGCCAGGGAGTAGCCGAGCTCGCCACCCTCGTGGATCGACCCCGGCGTCTGGGGCGCGTCATGGCTGGGGATCCCGCCCGGAAAGGAGAACTGGCGGAACAACCGACGGAGGCCGGCAACGTCCTGCGAGACGTTGGCGTAGATCTCGCTGTACGTGCCCTCCAGATAAGTGTTGGCCACCATGCCCGGGCCTCCGTGACCGGGCCCGCAGATGTAGATCACATCCAGGTCCCGCTCCACAATGACCCGGTTGAGATGGGCGTAGATAAGGTTGAGTCCCGGCGTCGTACCCCAGTGACCCAGCAGTCGAGGTTTCACGTGCTCCGGCAGCAGAGGCTCTCGGAGCAGCGGGTTGTCCATCAGATAGATCTGGCCCACCGACAGATAATTTGCGGCTCGCCAGTACCGGTCGATCAGGTCCAGCTCGGCAGTGGTCAGCGGTCCCACCGCGGCCTCTCGCAAAGTCATGGGTCTATGTTCACAGACCCGAGCAGACCCCTTTGCCAACCCCAGAACGGGGAGCCCGGTCAGGGCGGGGTCGTTTTTTGGGTGGTGTCGTCCCGGCCGTCGGCGGCCTTCGTGGGCATCGGGGTGACGGTGGCACCCGCTGACCCGTCGCTCGGGCGGCGGGCGGGCGAGTCGGTCGCCTGGTGTCGCCCGGCGCCCGCCTTTGCCATCGGTGGTGCGGCTTGGACTGCCGCCCGGCGAGGCGCGACCGTCATCCCCCCCTGGTCGGTCGGAGCGGCCCGTCCGAGGATGCGGTAGACCTCGCGGCCGTCGATGGTCTCCCACTGCAAGACCAGGTCGACGAGCTGGTCGAGGTGCTCCCGGTTGTCGCTCAGCAGCTCCGTGGCGCGCTTTTCCGCCTGCCGCAGAAGTCGGGCTACCTCGGCGTCGATAGCAGCCTGGGTGGCCTCCGCGAACGGGCGAGTCAGCTCAGTGCCGCCGCCCCCGAGAAAGGCCGAACCTCCCGAGGGGTACCCGACAGGGCCGAGCGCGTCGGAGAGGCCGAACTCTCGCACCATCCGGGTGGCCAGATCCGTGGCCCCGGCCAGATCGTTGGCCGCGCCGGTGGACCCCTGTCCGAGCACGACCAGCTCCGCCGATCGTCCGCCCAGCCGGACAGCCAGCGAGTCCATCAGATAGTCCTCGCCGTACAGGTGCCGTTCCACCAGCGGCAGCTGTTCGGTCACGCCGAGGGCCTGGCCGGCCGGGAGGATTGTCACCTTGGCCACCGGATCCGTGTGTTCCGACAGGGCCGCGACCAGAGCATGGCCCGACTCGTGGACGGCGACGGCGTATTTCTCCTCAGGCAGGAGCACGTTGGAGTCCTCGCGCCGGCCGAGCAGCAGGCGGTCGCGTGCCGCATCGAAATCGGCAGCACTGATCACGTCGTGGCCGCGACGAACTGCCGCGATGGCCGCCTCATTGGTCAGGTTGGCCAGATCAGCGCCAGAGAACCCGGGGGTGGCCCGGGCCACGGCCTGAAGGTCGACATCGGGCGCCAGCTGCTTGTCGCGGCAATGCACCGCCAGGATGGCCTGCCGCTCGGCCAGATTGGGCAGCGGGATCGTGACCTGGCGGTCGAAACGGCCGGGCCGCAACAAGGCCGGGTCCAGGACTTCGGGACGGTTGGTCGCTGCCAGCACGACGATCCCGGTCACAGGGTCGAAGCCGTCCATCTCTGAAAGCAGCTGGTTGAGCGTCTGCTCGCGCTCGTCGTTGGAGGCAAACGAACCGGGTCCGGCGCGGCGGGCGCCGATGGCGTCAATCTCGTCGACAAATACGATGGCGGGAGCTCGCTTGCGCGCTTCCGCGAACAGGTCACGCACCCGGGCTGCCCCGACACCGACAAACAGCTCGACGAAGCTGGAGCCCGCGACCGAGAAGAACGGGACCTTCGCTTCGCCGGCTACGGCCCGGGCCAGCAGGGTCTTGCCGGTGCCGGGCGGCCCGACCATGAGCACACCCCGGGGGACGGTCGCACCGACCCGTTGGTAGCGCTCCGGTGACCGCAAGAAGTCGACCACCTCCGCGATCTCCGCCTTGGCGCCGTCGTAGCCGGCGACGTCCGCGAACGTGACGCTGGGCTGCTCGGCATCGAAGACCTTGGCCCGGGACTTGCTGACACCCAGCACACCGCCAAGCTGACCTCTGGCCCCCCGCGACATCCGCCACCAGATCCAGCCGAGCACGAGCAACGGCAGCAGCAGGATCGCCCACGACAGGAACTCCGAGCCGAACGAAGCACCCGGGGTTTTTGCCGTGATCGACACGTTGGCCGCCTCCAACCGGGTCAGCAACGACGACCCGGCCAGCTGCACGGGAATTACGGTGGTGAAGTTGTGACCGTTGGCCAGGGTCCCCGTCGACTTGCCGTTGGTCTCGATGTTGACGGTCTTGACCTGGTGCGCGCTCACGTCGCTCAGGAACTGCGAGTACGTGAGGTTGTCGGTCGGCACCGTCTTGCTGTGCACGTTCGGCAGGACCAACCACAGCACCAATGACAGCCCAATCGCGATCACCCACAGCCAGTGGCGCCACGCGGGCGGTGGCGGCGGCGCCGTCGGAGTGGGCCGGTCTCCCGGCGGCGGGGGTTGAGCCTGCTTGGTCATGGCGCTCCTCGATGGCGGACCGCGCCAGGTGAGCACGGATAGAGGTTGCCGGATAAGAGTAGTGCCGATAACGGCTCTCGCCTGCGGTGTTGGCGAATAGCAGCAGTTGCCGGGAGGGTGGCCGGGCGGCCCCCGAGACTCTGCGACTGGCGGCTCGTTGGCCGGTTGGCGCCGTTCGACCGTTGCGCCGGCGAGCCCGCAAACCGTCGCTTCGCCGGCTCTTCCCCTTGCTCCTCCGGCCCTCACTTCCTCGTTTGTGTGATAAAAGGCGCGTATCACGCGCCTTTTATCACACAAAGCTCTAGGATGTCAGAGCAGGTGAGGCCAATGAGGACGAGAGCTCGCAACATCGGCGACGCGTGTCGGCCAGCGATGGGGATTGCCACCGCACCGGCTGAACCCGGGCTGGACAGCACACCATGAAGGCCTGGGCCGTGCAGGAGCCGGGCCCGATCGACAGTCACCCGCTCGTCCCGGTGGAGCGGGCGGTTGGCGAGCCGGGACCCGGCCAAATCCGGGTACGAATCGAAGCCTGCGGAGTCTGCCGGACCGATCTGCACCTGGCGGAAGGTGATCTGCCCCCCCACCATCGTCTTGTCGTCCCCGGCCACGAAGTCGTCGGCACCATCGACGCGCTCGGCCCGGGGGCAACTCGTTTCGCGCTCGGGGCGCGCGTCGGCGTGCCATGGTTGGCCCACACCGACGGGATCTGCCGGTACTGCCGGAGCGGCCACGAGAACCTGTGCCAATCGCCCGAGTTCACCGGGTGGGACCGCGACGGCGGCTACGCCGAATACGTGGTCGCCGCCGAGGGCTATGCCTACCCGTTGCCCGATGTCTTTTCCGCCCAGGAGGCCGCTCCCCTGCTGTGCGCGGGAATTATCGGTTACCGCGCCCTTCAGCAGGCCGACCTCCCGGAAGGAGGACGGCTGGGCATCTACGGTTTTGGTGCGTCAGCCCATCTGATCGCCCAGGTCGCCATCGCCGGCGGTGCGCGGGTCCATGTGTTTACACGGGCTCGACAGGCCCAGGAGCTGGCGCTGGACTTAGGGGCCGCCTCCGCCGGCGAAGCCGATGCCCCATCGCCGGAACCGCTTGACAGTGCCATCCTGTTCGCGCCGGTGGGAACCCTGGTCCCGACCGCACTGGCGGCCCTCGATCGGGGCGGCACCCTCGCCATCGCAGGCATCTATCTGACCGACATCCCGCCGCTCAACTATGAACGGCACCTCTTCGAGGAACGCACCCTGCGCAGTGTGACTGCGAACACGCGCGCCGACGGCAATGCTTTCCTGGCTGTCGCAGCCGCCATCCCGATCCAGGTCCACACCACGGGCTACCCCCTGGACGAGGCGAACCGTGCCCTCCAGGACCTCGCCCATGATCGGGTCAACGGCGCCGCTGTCCTCTTGACCTCCTGACCACGGTCCCGCCAGCCAACAACAGAAAGCTCGAATCCGTCAGCGCGGGCGGTCCGGAGGCACAACCAGGACCGGGCAACGGGCCTGCTCCGCCACGTGGTGGCTGGTGCTGCCCAGCAGCAGCTCCGGAAAGCCGCCCATCCCGCGAGATCCGACGACGATCACGTCCGCAGCTTCCTGCTCGCTCGCGGTCAACAACACCGGCACCGGTGGTCCGTCCATCATGAGCTGTCGATGACGGATGCGGCTGTCGTGAAGGGCCGCACACCATCGGTGCTCGAACGCCTCTCGTAGCTCGTCGAGGTGGGACTGACTCGGGACGGGCGGGCCTTCCCCCAGGTGGGCCAACAACCCTATGGCGTGCACTGCCACCACCTCGGCATCGAAGCGCCCGGCGAGGTGCATCGCCCACACCAACGCGCGGGTCCCGTTGTCCGAGCCGTCGACGCCGACCAGTACCCGTCTGATCTCGGGCGTCATGCTTGCCGGTCCGGGTCGTCGAACCGCTGCGAGCGGTAGTTGGCGACGATCGCCAACCCGGCGCCGCCCGACGACGCCGGCTCCGGACGGTACGCGGAACCCACCAGCTGAGCCGCGCTGGCCGCAACCGACGCTTCCAGGGCGGCCAGGTCGTAACCCCCCTCCAGAAACAGGGCGAGCCGCCCGGGCCGGGGCGCGAGTCCGGCCACGCGGGCCGTCAGATCGGCAAAATCACCGGCCGTCAGTCGCATGTCGGCCAGCGGGTCGTCGCGATGGGCGTCGAAGCCCGCCGACACCAGCACCCAGGTCGGGGCGAACCGCTCGACGCTCGGGATGATGACGTCGTCGAAGAGAGCCAGATAGACATCCCCGGTCGCCTGGGGCGGGAGCGGCAGATTGACCGTCGTTCCCTGACCTTCCCCGGCGCCGCGCTCGCCGGGCCGGCCAGTTCCGGGATACAGGGGCCATTGGTGGATCGACACGTAGAGGACTGAGCCATCGGTCCAAAAGATGTCCTGGGTGCCGTTCCCGTGGTGCACGTCCCAATCGATGATTGCCACCCGCTCGCCGGTAGCGGCCAGCGCCGCGGCGGACACTGCGATGTTGTTGACGAGACAGAAGCCCATGCCGACATCGCGCATGGCGTGGTGGCCGGGGGGCCGGCCCAGGACGATCGCTGCATCCCCCTGGCCCTCCCCCAATGCCTCGACTGCCGCCAGACCAGCCCCCGCGGTCATACGTGCCGTCATCCAGGATCCTCTACTGACCCGGGTGTCCGGGTCCAGGTCTCCACCCCCGGCAGCGCACAGATCGGCGAGAGCTTCCAGGTAGCCCGGGCCATGCACCAGGGCGAGCTCGGCACGCGACGCCAGCCGGGGGGGAAGGCGGACGACGGCATCCCGAACCGGCGCCCGCTGGAGCCCTTCGAGGGCGGCGACCAGCCGGGCGGGCTGTTCAGGGTGACCGGGGCCGGCATCATGACGATCTTCTTCGGGCGTGGCCAGCAAAAGGGTCACGAGCCGGCACGTCCAGCTGAGCGGGCAGGACCGGCGTGGTGCAGGTTGGGGGCCGAGAGGGTCGAGCGCGCCAGCAGCCCCGTCAGTCGGTCCTCTGTCGAAGTCATTTGATCGTCCTGGGGATGCACGGGCAATCCGTCGTTTCGAGCCACGGTTCCATACGACAGTTTTCCCCACTCCGGCGGTTACCGGTCGTCGTGCACGCTGGCGAGCCGTCAGTTTCCCTCTCTCCAGGGACCGTTGGACCGATCCCGAATCAGAGGTAGCCGCGCGGGTCCGTGGCGGCAGGAAGCTCACCGGGGCGGATCCGGCGACCGCTGATGTCATCAGCCAGAATTCGAACAAAGTGGTTTCGATCGCCCGGTGCCCAGGGAGTGGCGCCTCCGAGCTCAGCTCGAGAAACCACTTTGCGGTTGCGGTCGATCGTCAACTCCTGGGCCACGCCCTTCACCATGACGCTCCAGCCACTGCGGCGGATCGGGTCGATCTCGTCCACTTCGAATGTGACGTTGGAGCGGTGAATGGAGTGCAGCTTCGTGCCCGACCCGGTTCGGTACAGGACGCTTTCGCCGTCGACTGCGTAGTTGACCGGGAACACCAGGGGGTAGTGACCCACGATAACGGCGACTCGGCCGACGGGCTGAGTGGAGAGGAGGCGCCAGCACTCAGCCCTGCTGATTTCCTCCAAAGCTCCCGGATCCAGGTTTTTGGTTGTCGGAGGGCGCGTTTCCATCGTATTGATCCTTTTCCCCAGCGGGCCAAGGTGGCCTGCCAGCGAGTTTGGCCGTCAGGCGACTGGGCGGCCAGGGCCAAAGGACCCGACTCGTCTGTCCGAAACGAGAATTCGGACCCTGTCATCACGTACTGCTCCTCACGAATGGTACGGGGCGCCGGAAAGTCGGAACGGTGGGACCAATTTCACGGCCAGTGTCAACGCTCTCAACCCTGGCGCGCGGTCAGATATGGCGGACAGCTCAGCCGTGCACGGCACCGAGGTCTCGGTCGTCGCCGCCGCGGCTGCTTCCATTCCGAGCGGCTAGGCGTCGACGCGCCCGACGACGGCAGTGACCGTTCCGCCGCCCACCCAGATGGCGCCGTCATCGTCGAGTTCGATGTGGACCCGGCCGACGGCGCCGACGGCGGTGCCCTGGCTGACCACGTACGGGGGATGGGCGCGCCCTGACCGTGTGAGCCACTGGGCCAGGGAAGCGTTGAGACTGCCGGTGGCGGGATCCTCGACGGTGCTCCCGTTGGCGGGAAAAAAGGCTCGAACTTCGAACGCACACGGCGAACCGGCCGGGTACGGCCCGATCACGCCGACCGGATGGTCGACGACGCCGGGCCGCAAGCCCAACACGCTGTCGGCGTCGCGGAGCAGCAGACCTGCCCATCCCGGACCGTTGTCGGCCCACTGGGCAGCGAGGACCTCGGACCGCCCGAGGCCGAGCGCGCCGGCCAGGTGGTCGACCGTTTGCTCGTCAACCGGTCCTTCCTTGATCATCGGAGGGGCGACAAAGGCCAGCCCGTAGGGGGTCGAGCGAATCCGGACGAGGCCGGCCGGGCATTCCTGCACGACGACCGTCCCCTTATGATTGGTGCACAGGTGCTGCAGCCAGGCATGGCAGGTGCCGAGGGTGGGATGGCCGGCAAAGGGCAGTTCCGTGGAAGTCGTGAAGATGCGGACCTGATAATCGGCAGCGGGGATGGTGGGCGGGAGAACAAAGGTCGTCTCGGACAGATTCGTCCAATGGGCGATGCGCTGCATCTCTTCCGCTGTCAAGCCCTCGGCGTTGAGGACGACGGCGACGGGATTGCCCAGGTAGGCGGTCTCGGTGAAGACGTCGACTTGAGCGAAGGGGCGCCACGTCACAGCGTCAGTCTGACAGGCCGCAAGGAGTAGCTGGACGCACGCCGCCGGCGTCCGGGGGCGTGAAGGGGCAGGGGCCAATGCCCGCCGACGGCTGCGCCGCGAGACCACCAAAACCATGGTGGTGTGCAAGGATGCGCGCGAGAGACCGGACGACGGAGGCTGACGATGGGACTGTTCTCGAGAGCCCACGACATCATGCAGGCGAAGGCAAATCGAGCGCTCGACAAGGCCGAGAAGCCGGACGAGATGCTCGACCTCTCTTACGAGAAGATGCTCGAGCAGATCACCCAGGTGCGGAGGGCCCTGGTCGAGATCGCGGCCTCGCGCAAGCGCATCGAGCTCCAGGAGAGCCAGCTCCAGGGGTCGTGCGACCACCTTCAGGATCAAGCTCGGGCGGCGCTCAGCGCCGGCCGGGAGGACCTCGCACGAGAAGCCCTCAACCGTAAGGCCGCCGCCGCGCAGCAAATCGAGCAGATGGAGCCGCAGCATCAGCAACTGGTGGACGAAGAGGCCAAGCTCGGTCAGACGCTGCAGAGCCTCCAGGCCCGGGTAAACCAGTTCCGGACCCAGAAGGAGACGCTCAAGGCTCAGTACACGGCAGCTCAGGCCGTGACATCGGTCAACGAAGGAGTGGCCGGCATCTCGAAGTCCATCAGCGACTCGGGTGCGGCGTTGAACAGGGCACAGGACAAGATCGCCGGCATGCAGGCCCGATCCAGCGCCCTTGACGAGCTCCTGGAATCAGGCGTGCTCGAAGACGTGGGAGCCGGTCACGACGACATCCAGCACGAGCTCGACAAGATCGGGGCTTCGAGCGCCGTGGACCAGGAGCTTGCCGCCCTGAAATCGACCATGGGACCGGCCGGCGCGATTGAGGCCGGGAGTCGCGAGCTTCCCCCGGCAGCTGCCACCCAGCCGGCGGAGGAGAAGCCGGCTCCGTGACTGACGACGCCTTTGATCTCGAGTTGGCGGCCACCACCCTCCTCGGCGACAATCAGGACGTCCGCACGCTGCTCAAGCTCCTCGTCGGGCAGCTGGCCGGACCCCTGGGCGACCAGCTTGAGGTGGAACGACAGGGCGGCTTCCTGCGGAAATCCGACGAGATCAAGGCGGTGCGCGCCGCGATCGGCCAGAACGAGTTTGCCGCCGAGATCCACGGCGCGGGCGTGGCGTGCTCGATCGGGCACTCATCCGGAGGCATCAGGATCCGAAGCGAGAAGGTGGACATGAGCGAATGGCTGCGGCGCCTCCTCGCCGGCCTTCAGCAGGAGGCCGCGCACAGCCAGGCCGCTCGGCTGGCCCTTGAGAACATGGTGATCGGAGGACCCCAATGACAAATGACGATGTGCCCGCCGCGCAGCCCGCGGATTTGCCCAAGGATGCGGGGCGCCGCCTCCGCGAGCTCGAGAAAGGGCTCTTCACCTCCGACCTTTCCGTCAACGAGTTCCTCCTCATCAAGGAAGTCGGCTTCCACCCTCTGGGCTTCGTGATGGGTTCGTCGATCTATCACACCGGAATCCAGGCCCGGCGCTGGGCCACCTCGCAGGAGTTGACCAAGTTGACGGAGGCTATGTACAACGCCCGGGAGCTGGCGATGACTCGCATGGAGGAGGAAGCGGAGCAGCTCGGCGCCGACGGCGTCGTTGGTGTACGTCTCGACGTCAACTATTACGAGTGGGGAAAGGATGCCGCGGAGTTCATCGCCATGGGCACGGCAGTAAAGGCGGAGAGTGGACTCTCCTACCGGAACAAGCTGGGTAAGCCTTTCACCTCTGATCTGTCAGGCCAGGATTTCTGGACCATCATGCAGACGGGTCACGTGCCTCAGGGCCTGGTCATGGGCACCTGCGTCTATCACATCGCCCACCGCGGGCTCGGCCAGACCATCGGCTCGATGGGCCAGAACGTCGAGTTGCCAAACTTCACTCAGGCCCTCTACGAAGCTCGTGAGCTCGCTATGACCCGGATGCAGGACGAAGCTGAGCGTCTGGCGGCAACCGGGATCGTGGGTGTGCGGCTGGAGGAGAAGAGCCACATGTGGGGCAGTCACACCATCGAGTTCTTGTCCCTCGGGACCGCGGTGGTGAAGACGACTGACGACGTGACCCTGCCGAAGCCGACCACCATCATCTCGCTGGACAACTGATGTCCAGCCCCGATCTGCCACCCGAAACGGCAGGACGGCTCGAGCGTGCCGCGTTCAGTTCGGCGCTCACCGTCCCGGAGTTCGCGGCGTGCCTGCAAATGGGGATGCGACCGGTGGGGCTGGTCCAGGGCTACTGCGTGATGCAGTGGACGTGGTACGGGGCCGGCTCGCAGTATGCGACATCGGCATTTTGGTCCGGAGGGGGCTGGGGTCAGACCCTCAGCACCTACCAGTGCCCGCACTACTACGCGCGCGGAATGGACCATCGAAGCTGGGGGAGCAACATCGAGCAACCGTGGGTCTCGACGTCGTGGTCGGACGGGTACGACACCGCGTTGCGAAGGATGCGAGAGGAGGCGGCCGAAGCCGGTGCCCACGGCGTCATCGGCGTCGTCGACTCGTCCTCCCACCTGATCGACGGTGGCATCCGGGAGTTCCACATGCTCGGGACGGCCGTGGTCGTCGAGGAGGCCGACCCGCCGACCGAGATCTGGACCTCGTACCTGGCCGGGCAACGCCTGGCCAAGCTCGTGGAGGCCGGTTTCTTTCCGGTGTCGGTGGTGGCCACCATGGCATCGGTCCGGGTCTGGAGCGTGTGCGCCACTGAGATCCTGCTCAGGGGTGGTTATGACATGACGGGTACCGTGACCCCGACTGATGAGATTGTGCAAATGGCCGACGCCGAGATGCAGGTCCGGCGGGTGGCGCGAGATCGCATCAAGCGTGGCCTGAGCCATGACGCTCTGCACGGCGCGACCCTCGACGTCGGATGGTCGGAGATCTCCGAGGGCGATTTCGAGCGGCACTGCACCCTCCGCGGCACCCGGGTACGTCGGGTAAAAGAGGCCGACCCGCTGCCGCAGCCCGTCCCCACGGTGACGCTGCGATGAGTGACGTCGGCGGACCGGAATCGAGACGGCAGGAGATTCGTGACGCCGTCAAGGCCCTTGAATCGAGCAGCCGCCACCGAGAGGGGCGGACGGGCGGGAGTGACCGGGCGGTAACTTCGGATCTGTCCATCGATGAAATCCTCGTCCTACATTCGATTGGATGGGAGGCGGTGGACCTGGTCTCCGGCGCAGGTGTCTTCTCGATCCCGCAGGGCAGCTGGCAATGGGCCGCCGGCGAGGTCACAGCGGCGTCCTACGCCACCAACATGGCCATGCAGGCGGCCTCCCGCCGCTTAGAGCAGGAGTGCAGCCAGGTGGGCGGGGCCGGTGTCGTCGGAGTCCGGGTGGGGCTCACCGTGGAACGGCATGCCGTAAACGTGGTGCTGCTCGGCTCGGCGGTGGTCCCCGGCCAGCGGACCGGACCGCGGGGCGCACCGTTTGTGTCAGATCTGTCTGGACGGGATTTCGCCTTGCTGCACAACGCTGGATGGGAGCCGTGTGGCCTCGCATATGGAGCGTCGTATGTCCACGTGCCTCGTCGCAGCGCGGGGACGGCGATGCGTCAGACGAGCCAGAACGTCGAGCTCGCGAACTTCACGGAAGCCATGTATGCGGCCCGGGAGTCAGCCATGGAGCGGATGCAGTCGTCGGCCCTTCAGCAGCGGGCCGAGGGCGTCGTTGCGGTCCAGGTGTCCGAGGGACCCATGGCGTTCGCCGGCCACGCGGTTGGTTTCACTTCGTGGGGTACGGCGGTGCGCGCCGCCGCGGGCGGACACCGGTATCTGCAGCCGAAGGTCTCGCTGAGCCTCAACGACAGCGTGGCCGAGTTCGAGGCAGCAGCCATCCGAGGCGGTTGACCACCGCGTACGTCCGCCCCGTGGCAGGGTTACTCCAGGTTGGCCTCGACGTCGAGGTCCAGCCGGACCCGGTTGCCGACGACCCAGCCGCCACCAGGCACGGGGATATTGAAGTCGATCCCGTAGTCCCGACGGTCGAACTCCCCGAGTGCGACGAAGGCCATCTTCGCCCGCGCCCCTCGGCTCACCGGCACCGCCCCCTCAAAGCTGGCATCGAGGGCCATCGGCCGGGTGATGTCTTTGATGGTCAGGTCGCCTTCCACCAGCCACCGTTCGGCTTCGACGTGCTGCACTGCGGTACTCCGATAGTGCAGGTGCGGGAACCGTTCCACGTCGAGAAACCGTTCGCTTTTGAGGCTCTCATCCGCCGCGTCGTTGGTGGTGTCCAGGCTGGCGGCGTCGATGGAAACCTCGACCCAGGAGTCCTCGGGCACCTCCGCGATGTGGAACTCTCCGGAGAAGGATCGAAATCGGCCTCGCATGCGCGTCACGACCATGTGACGGGCTTCGAAAGCCATGCTCGAGTGGCTCCGGTCGATCACCCACACACCCGGCACCGGAAGGAGTTGGCCCTCGTGCTCACGAAGGGGAACGAAAACCGAAGAGGTGGTCGCGTCGCTCATGGGGGCATGCTACCGGTCGGGCCGTGACATCGATCCAACTCAACACCTTTCCTCCGCATAATATGATCGGATTAGTAGAGTTTTAGGAGGAGTCGAAGTTACCAGCGGACCACACTGCGGGCTGACCTGGGACTCCTGCGACCAGCCAACCGGCATGCCACGGTTTGAAGAGCGAGGCTTGATGACCACACCTCAGCGACAGATGCACCTGGGGGCCCATTTCCCGGGCGTAAACAACACCACGGTTTGGAGCGACCCCCGGTCCGGAAGTCACATTGAGTTCGCGTCGTTCGTACACTTCGCCCGCACAGCCGAGCGAGCCAAATTCGACTTCTTGTTCCTGGCCGAGGGGCTGCGTCTGCGTGAACAGAGCGGACGCATCTACGACCTGGATGTCGTCGGGCGCCCGGACACTTTTACCGTCCTGGCGGCGCTGGCAGCGGTCACGGACCGGTTGGGTCTGGCCGGCACGATCAACTCGACGTTCAACGAACCGTATGAAGTGGCACGTCAGTTTGCCAGTCTTGACCATCTCTCTGGGGGCCGCGCCGCCTGGAACGTCGTCACCTCGTGGGACGCATTCACCGGCGAGAACTTTCGCCGGGGCGGGTATCTGCCGGAGAGCGAGCGGTACGCCCGAGCCCGTCAATTCATGTTCACCACGTGGGAACTGTTCGATTCGTGGCGAGGGGACGAGATCATCGCCGATCGCGACTTGGGAGTGTTCCTCACTGACGACGGGGCTGGCAGTTTCGAACACCACGACGAGTACTTCGACATCGGGGGCCAGTGCAACGTCCCCCGCAGCCCACAGGGGCGGCCGGTGATTTTCCAGGCCGGGGATTCGGAAGAGGGAAGAGAGTTCGCTGCCCAAACGGCCGACGCCATTTTCACCCGTCACGCCGCTCTGGAGGCCGGCAAAGGTTTCTACGCCGACGTCAAAGGACGCATGGCTCGGTTCGGAAGGAGTCCGGAAGATCTCGCCGTCCTGCCCGCGAGCACCTTCATCCTGGCCGATACCGACGAGGAAGCTGCCGAGCTGGCTCGCGAGGTCCGGTTCCAGCAGGTCACTGGCCAGACCGCAATAAAGCTCCTCGAGCAGTTGTGGAATCGGGATCTATCCGCCTACGACCCGGACGGCCCTTTACCCGATATCGACCCGTTAGTCGGAGACAACACCATCGCCAAAGGTCGGGCCAGCGTGCGGATGTACAAAGATCCGGTTGCGACCGCAAACGAATGGCGGCAACGGGCGGCGACGGGGAAACTCTCGATCCGCGAGCTCATTGTCGAGGTGACGGGACGGCAGTCGTTCGTCGGAGCCCCGGGCACGATTGCGGAGATGATGATCCGCCATGTGGAGGAACCAGCCTGCGACGGGTTCATACTGGTGCCGCACATCACCCCCGGCGGCCTGGACGTGTTCGCCGATTCCGTGGTCCCACTGTTGCAAGAGCGCGGCGCCTTCCGGGCCGACTACACCGGCGAGACGTTGCGGGACCATCTGGGCGTGCCGACCCCGCGTCTGTCGGGGCTCGCCACTCCACCTGCTCGGTGAGCTTCGCGCAAGGTCTGAACCTGGACGTACTGGAATCACCGGTGTGGAGCTCGCTCCTGGGGCCGCACGCTCTTCTCGCCGAGAAAAAAGGACAGGCCATGCGTTACGCGCCCGGGATCTGTCCGTTTGGGGCGTTGGCGCCGGACCACGACGTGCGGGCGTGGGATGACCTGGCCACCCTGGTGGGGCCGGGTTCGGTTGCGACACTGGCAGGCCGGCCAGCCGTCCCGGCTGCTGGTTGGGAGATCGTGGGCCGAATCGCCGGCGTGCAGATGATCGATCTGGGGGTCGAAGGCTGCCCTGACGAGGAAGCTGTAGTCCTCCGAGACACCCACGTCCCGGAGATGCTGGACCTGGTGCGCCGGACCCGGCCTGGGCCATTCTTGCCGAGAACGATCCAGATGGGCACGTACATCGGGATCCGCCGAGGCGACGTCCTCGTCGCCATGGCCGGCGAACGACTGCATCCGCCGGGCTGGTGCGAGATCAGACGCGGTGTGTACCGACGCCGAGTATCGCGGAGAGGGGCTGGCGTCGCGGCTGGTGAGGGCCGTCGTCGCCAATATCCGCGCCCGCCAGGAAACTCCCTTCCTGCACGTGACCCGGAGCAACAGCGGAGCCATTCGGCTCTATCAGACACTGGGCTTTGCGATCCGGTGGGAGTTGTCGTTTGATCAGTTCCGGGCCCCACCAATCGCACCGGTGGGATCTGGCTGCACCTGAGTTAGCTGTGCCACTCCTTGGCCAGCAATTCGTAGGACCGCACCCGATCGTCATGATCGTGCGTGATGGTGGTGATCACCAGCTCGTCGGCGCCCGTCGCCTCCTGCAATCGGACCAAACCGGTCGCCACGGTAGCCGGGGATCCGACGAACTGGGTATCGACACGATCCGCCACCAAAGCCCGGTCCTCGTCGCTCCAGGGATATGCGGCCGCCTCATCCGGGGTCGGGAACTCGATTGCTCCTTCACCCGAACGGATGCTGCGTACCCAGGGTCCGTAACCAGCCGCCAGGTCCCGAGCCGACGCATCGTCTGGGCCTACGACAACGTCGGCCGACACCGCCAGATAGGGCCGGGGCAGGTCGGCCGAGGGCACGAAGGCGGCCCGATAGCCGTCGACGGCATCCATCACGGTCGCCGGGCTGACGTGATAGTTGGCGGCGAAACGAAGACCGAGTTCGCCAGCAGCCGAGGCGCTTTCGCCGGCGCTGCTTCCCAGGACCCAGAGTTCGACGCCCGCACCCCGGCCCGGCACGGGCTGCGGATCGAGGCCGTTCTGGGAGCGATAGGTGCCGCGCAGCAGCCCCAGTAGTACTCGCAGCAGGGCTCCGTATTCGACCGACTCGGCCCCCGGCTGTTGGAGCAACTCCTCATTGAGGGCCAGGCGGGAGGATTGGAGGACCCGCTCCATCGAGGGACGCTCAGGTATCAGCAGGCCGTTGTCGGTATAGCGGGCGGTCCGGGCGCCGGGGCGACTGGCAGTCGTCGATCGAGCCACGCCGGCAGCACGCTCGCGCATGAAATTGCGGCCGCCGGAGCGACCGATGCCAAGGTCGATTCGTCCTGGATGAAGGGAGTCAAGAAGCCCGAATTCCTCGACGACCGACAGGGGGGTTCGATGGCCGCTCTGCACCCCGCCTGAGCCCAGGCGGATGTGCGTGGTCGCCGCCGCGACCAGCGCGATGAGGATAGGTGGCGAGGTACCCGCCACGCCTGGATTGAGGTGGTGCTCCGCGAACCAGTACCGCCGGTAGCCGAGGTCCTCGGCTCGACGGACCAGGTCGATCGTGTTACTCAACGCCTCGGCTGCGTTCGAGCCCGATGTAACCGGTACCAGGTCGAGGACACTCAATGGTGCCCGCTGCGTTGTCACACCCAATCGCCCTGTCTCATGTCACGGCGGGTACGCCGACGTCAACGGCACCAAAGCGAGCGGCGGAATCCAAAATCTGACTAATACGATCGAGTATACAGGGCGGAACAACAAGCCACGAAGTTGGGGATGAGCCGGGACTGCGCCGTGCCGGGTCGGTGCAGGGATGGTGTCGGGTTCTCACGGGGTCGGGGGGCCGTGCGACGTCCCGGGGTTCTGAGGGTCGGACAGATCAGCGTCCAGAGGGGCGTTCTCGGCCTTGCCGATGCGCACCGGCAGCCAACGCGTACCCAGTGTGCCCTGGGCAGCCGAGGTTCCCGCCGCGCCGCCGCCGGGACCTCTGAGGAGGTGGGCGATGCCGACGGCGACGATGGCACCCAGGAGAGGTCCAACCAGGTAGGCCCACCAGGATGTCCAGTCATTGAGCACAAGCGCCGGTCCCAGGGATCTTGCTGGATTCATCGATGCCCCGCTTACCGGTGAGCCCCAAAGACCGGCCAGGGCGATATAGCTCCCGACGCCGATGGCGGCGAACGCACCCAGCTGTTGGGCGCCCGACGCGGTACCCAGGACCGTGCTGATCAATCCAACCGTGAGGACGAGCTCCCAGAGCATGGCGGTCAAAGTAGATATCCCGTGCCCGGGGAGGGTGAGGCCGGCGGAGCCTTGCTTGCCAATGAGGCCCCACAGCAACAGTGTGGCGAGCACCCCTCCCAGGAGTTGGGCAAGGACATAGGCAGGCGCTCGTTTCCAGGGAAAGTTGCCGCGCAGTGCAAACGCGAGGGTTACGCCCGGGTTGAGGTGCGCTCCACTCACCGCGCCCATGAACAAGATCACCGCAGCAACCATGAGCCCGGGCGCCACGACTATTCCACCGTACGGCACGGCTCTGCCCCCAAAACGAGCGTTGACCATGCCCGCACCGACAGCGACCAGGACAAGGAAGAAGGTTCCAAGCAACTCGGAAAAGAGCCGCCGCCCTTCGAAGCGGTCATCCCAGAAGTCGAACTGACGGGCGATGGAGTTGGGGGTGCCGATAGTCCTGACGGCAAGCTCGAGCCGGGACCTTTCAACTTCTTTCTCATCGACCACGGCGACTGCCTCCTTCACGGCATGCTGGATTCTGCAGCTGCAGACGAACATATGCTGCCGAGGAGGTCATCTTCCCAGAAGATGCAGCGACGGACCGATCTCTTCGTCATGCGGAGGCGCTCATCGGCCAGCCGTGCGGATAGTCGGTAGGTTGGCAGGCAGGCAACTCGCGGGATCGAAACGCATTCGACGCTTCGACATCACGTATGTTGGCCGCAGTGGATCTATTACTTCCCCCTGTCAACTGGCCCGGTCTATCCGACCTCTACCCACACGGCAAGGGTCGCGACTACGGTCTCATCCGGAGTGGCGGCGTCTGTTTCTCGAGCCCGAATGGAAGACCAGTGAGTGAGCAGGTTCGATGACGCTGCTGTTACGAATCGCGATCCGCGTTGTCATCCTGGCTGTGATCATCGCTATCGTGGCGAAAGTTGTTCCCGGCATTCACGTCTATGGCGGCCTCGGTTGGTACATCTGGGTGGCGATCATTTTTTCGGTTGTCAACATGATCCTGGGTCCGATATTTCGCCTCTTGAGCCTGCCGCTCATTCTGCTGACGCTGGGTCTTTTTCTCCTGATCATCAACGCCGCTCTGCTCGCTATCACCGCCGCGCTGTCCAGTCATCTCTCCGTCGACAGCTTTGGGGCGGCAGTGCTCGGCGGATTCCTCATCGCCGTGTTCAGCTGGCTGGCGGAGCTGTTGCTGCCGCCGCGGTTGCGTCGCGCGAGCCGGCGGTAGCGCAACGGGGTCAGCGGTCGCAGGTCGGGGGTCGAGGTGCGCCCGCTCTGATTCCTGGCGCTCGCCCCTGGGCACTGAGGCGTCACGGCACGACTTCCGATGCCTCGGGAAGGTGGCCGTGTCGGGTGTCGCGCTTGGCGCAAGGACCGCCGATGTCGGCGAGAGCAGGATCGAGGTGTATGCGGAGCTGCAGTGCCCTCCGGTCTTAGATGATTTCTCCGATATAATTTGCTTTCGACCGATTTGAGGGGAGCTCCGGGCAATTCCGGTCGGCCGTGGTCTGGAGCCAGAGCGGAGCACGCATTTGCGTCGGGAGCGATGCCCGCAGAGGTGTCCTTTCGGCTACGCCCCGTACCTACTCCATGTCAAGGTAAACGTCGGGCGTGACCAGCACTTTCGTGGACATCGGACCCGGGAACGCCGAACGCTAAAAATAATGGTTTGACGCCAGAGCCGCCCCCGTGATGGGATTACTCACGGCAGGGAAGGTCCCTGGCGGATGGTCACGAGCCGGACCCAGCACGGAAGGGAGCGTCATGGTGAAGTGCGACCGCTACGGTCAGCTCATTTCGCGCGGGCGCTCCGCTGCTTCGTGGGCTGTCGGCGCCGCCGCAACGTCGATCACGGCCAAGTCCGCAAAGCGCCTGCACCCGTGCTTTGCCATGACCGGCAACGTGACTGACGTCTGGCCACTGAGCCCTGAGGACTGGTCGACTGGATAGACACAGCACCAGTTCCGCAGAAGGGCTCAGAGGCCGCCGGAGAATCCCGGCGGCCTCTTCCTTTTCCAAAGACACCACTGCCGGGACCAAGAGGAAGGAATCGGCGAGATGTTCGCCATCGAGTTACGCCAGGAGTTGATCGAGGCTTGCGGGCCGGCCGAGGAATGGGCCGATGCCAGCTGCCGGACCGAGACGGGGAACCTGACGGAGCTGTTTTTCTCAGACCAGATCCCTGACATTGTGCAAGCGAAGCGCATCTGCGCCACGTGCCCCCGGATTGCGCCCTGCCTGGAAGGCGCCCTCGAGCGGCGCGAGCCCTGGGGCGTCTGGGGAGGTGAGCTGTTCCTCAACGGCAAGGTGCTGTCCCAGAAGCGACGGCGGGGTCGTCCTCGGAAGAATCCTCGACCCGAAGACAACATCCAGTTGACGGCCTGATGGCCGGTACCGGAACACCCCATCTGACCAGGGTCTGGACCTGACCTGAAGGCTCAGCGGAGCCGCGTCCGCCGGGCCCGCGGCTTGCCCGACCGCTCCGACCGATCGCCAGCCGACTGCTGGCGACGGTCGGGCCGGTCGGGCCGTCACCCTCAATGACCAGCCAAGCGGTACGCAGCGTGAGGCGCTCGCTGTGGCCAGAATGGAGGCCGTGCCAGCTCCCGACCAATCGGACCCAGCCCGGCAGCCTGCGGTGCTCGTATCTGCTTGCCTGCTGGGCGTCGCCTGCAACCACCGGGGCGAAGGGTCAGCGAATTCGAACGTGCTGGCTCTTGGCACATCGAACCGGCTCGTGGCCGTGTGCCCGGAGGTCGCGGGTGGGCTTCCCACGCCTCGACCTGCGGCTGAACGCGCTCCAGACGGCAAGGTCCATACGGCAACGGGGACGGACGTGACTGTGTTGTACGAACGAGGCGCCGCCCATGCCGTGGCGGTTGCACGTGCGGCGGGCGCGACCCGGGCGGTCATGAAGGCTCGCTCCCCCTCCTGCGGTTGCGGGCAGATCTACGACGGCACCTATCGCCGCGTGCTCCGTTCGGGCAACGGTGTGACCGTCGATGCGCTCATCGCGGCAGGCATCGAGGTGACCTCGGAGGAAGATCTCGAACAAGAGACAGCGAACGCGACGAGACCCGGCGCCACGAGCACGGAGGAGGAAGGAAACTAAGCCCGGATCCACCGATGAGCTCCGGGTGGAACCGGTCTCTGGGTGTTTGGTGGATGGGGGCACGTTGATGAGTTCGGTGGGGGCCTGAGTCAGGACGCGGGGTTCGTTTGGGGGCGTGTTGGGCCTAGCAGTTCTGGGTGGTGGGGTTGTCGTCGACGCGGCCGCCACGGGCGTCGGTCCGGCTGGCCGTTTAGGTGACTAGCTCGACGGCACGGAGGCGGTCGAGGATGGTGTAGAAGTGTTCTTGCCAGGGCCAGTGGGCGGGCAGGTGAAGGCTCTGCTTGCGGGCCGAGGTGGTGATCCGCCCGGGCAGGGCAAGCAGCCGGGTCCGTAGGGTCTTGGTGGTCATCGTTGTCGGCTGTTGGCCCGAGCCGATGTGCACGGTCCAGCGGCCGAGGTTGTGAGCGATGACGTTGAAGATCATCCAAGCAGCGTTGGCGGCGAAGCGGCCAGAGGGGAGGTGGTTGAGCCCGACCCCGTATTTGAGGTCTTTGATGGTGTCCTCGCATACGGCGTGACGGCGGTGGTCGGCTTCGAGGGTCAAGGTGTCGCCCTGGCGGTTGGTGATGAAGGCGTGGTAGTCGTAGGTGACCAGCAAGGCCAGCTGGGTGCCCGGTGTCGGCTTGGTTCGCCGCACAATCAGGCGGACCTCCCGGTGGTGGCGAGAGAAGGGCCGGTAGGCGATCTCGGCCACGTCGGCGCCGTCGGGCATCCAGTAGGGGATCGGTGTCCAAGCTTCTTCGGGGATGGCGGCGATCTTTTGCAGCAGGGACTTGGAAAGCTTGACCGTGATCGAGTAGGCCACGCCCGCCTTCTCGCACGCCTGGGTGACCTTGCGGTTGTAGAACCCTGAGTCGGCCCGCATCACCATCACCCCGGTCGCACCGGCGGCGCGGATGCGACGGAACACCTTGGTGATGAAGCTGGCCGCCCCCCGGGCGGTGTGCACATTGCCGCCCCGCAACCGCGTTCCTACCACCTGGTCCAACCCGGCCACAGTGGCCACCAGCGGGTGATAGCCGCGCACCTTGGTGTAGCCGAACTTGGCCCCTTGCTTATGCAACCCATAGGTCTCACAGATGGTCGAGTCGACATCCACGGTCACCGGGCCATCGCCGGGACCGGCCCCCGCCGCCCACGCCCGGGCCAGCAGCTCGTCCTGCACCCGCTCCAGCTGGCTGATATGACCCCAGGTGAAGCTACGAAGGAACGTCCCCAACGTCGAAGGCGCCCGCACCGGGTGGCCCAGCACTTCTGCGGTGGAAGCGACCCGCATCCGATCAGCGTCATCGATGCAATCCCCACCCGCCAACGCCGAGTGGACCAAGGTCATCGCCTTGAGCCCCACATTGGCCCGGCCGGCAGCGTCGCCCAGATCGACATACTCGTCGAAGAGCTGCTTCACGCCCAGGTGCTGGGCCAAGGTGGCCGGCAGCACCAGCCCGGCGTTGGCCACCGCATGGTCATCGTCGAAGGTCACCGCCAGGTGGTCCAGACTGTGACAAGATGAGCGCATCGAAAAAGTGCCCTCCGGTCAGGGACTAATCGAGGTGTGGTAGCCAGATTTTCCCTTACCGGAGCGGCCTTTTCGTGGATGCTCAGCCCCCTCTCACGCCTTCAACCCCCGCTTGGGCGGTGGATCCAGGCTAAGCTCTCCCCGGTTGCGACCGGGAACCGGACGTGTCGGGCGCTTAGCTCAGCTGGTAGAGCGCCGCCCTTACAAGGCGGTGGTCGGGGGTTCGAGTCCCTCAGCGCCCACCTTAAAGTCCCTGGTCAGATAGGGTATCCACCGGAGTTTGATGGTTTCAGACTGCGCTCAGGACCCGAACCAGGACCCGAAACTCATCCTAGAGCGGTGAGCGGAGCCGAATGAGCCGACCCAGAGGCACCGTCGATCAGAGGCGACCGGGCGCCTGGCGGCCGCGCGCCGAGGGACCCGCTGATCCCGTTACGGGTCAGCGCCAGCGGGCCACGAAGACCGTGTACGTATCGGGAAAACGCCAGGCGCAACAGGAGCTCGTCAAGCTCCTCGGCGAGCTCGGGACCAAACGGCGGGCCGGCCGCACCAAAGCCAAAACCGTCGCTGACGGGTGCGACGCCTGGTTGACCATGTTCGACGCACTCGTGGCAGCCGGGAAGAAATCGCCGGCATCGTCTCGGCGATTCCACCAAGTCGTCGACTGCTACATCCTGCCGATCATCGGCACCAAGCCCCTGCGGGATGTCACGACCGAGCAGATCAATGCGCTCTACCTCCGACTCCTCACCAAGGGCAAGCCGGATCGGGCCGTCGAAGCACGCCCTCAGGGCCAGATCCGGCCACCACGGCCCCTCGCCGCCGCCACCGTTCAAAAGACCCACGTGGCCTTCTCGCTGGCCCTCGGCTACGCGGTCAAGCTGGGCTGGCTGGACTCCAACCCAGCCGAGAAAGCGGTGCGCCCGCAAAGCGACACCGAGGATCGGCCCATCACGTCTCCTGCCACCAGCGACGTGCTGGCGCTGCTGGCCGAAGCGGAGCGCATCGATCCGGAATGGGCGACGTAGATCCGCCTGGCGGCATCGCTCGGCACCCGCCGAGGCGAGATCGCCGGTCTTCGGTGGTCCGCCGTCAACCTCGAGTCCGCCACCGTCTCCCTGGCTCCGGTCGTCAGCGTTGGAGCCGAGGGGCCGGTCCTGCGAGACCGGCCCAAGACCAAACGAGGAGTGCGGCAGGTCGCCCTCGACGGGGGCACCCTCGACGTGCTGCGAGCCCAGCACGTCCGCCAGACGGAACGAGCCTTCGCCTGCGGGACGAAGTTGGTCAGGGACCCGTTTGTCTTCGCCACTGATATCAGAGGTAGCGCCCCGGTCGATCCTCAGGTGATGACCCATCGCTTCATGCGCCTTCGAGACCGTCTGGGGCTCCAGGGGGTTCGCTTGCACGATCTCCGTCACCACGTCGCCACCCAGCTCCTCGCTGCCGGCGTTGACGTGGTGACCGTCGCTGGCCGGTTGGGCCAAGACCCCTCCGTCACTCTGCGAACCTACTCTCACTTCGTTCCGGCCCGAGATCGGGCCGCGGCGGAGGTCATGGCGGCGCTACTCGACGGAGCGGCGGAGGCTGAGGCTCGCTGACGCCGACCAGGCGCGGCGAACACTTCGACGAGAGCCTCGGAGGAGGGGACAGGTCGCTTGATCCCGAGATGGCGCTCCAGCTCGACCATCGGGATCAACTTGCCCATCAGATGGACAGCACGCAGCTGTCCGCGCTCCACTGCCCGGCGGACGGTTGCGGGCGAGCAGTCGAGCAACTTGGCTGCAGTGGGGATCGAGACCGCGAGCTTCTCGTCAGTCGTCATCGTGGCCTCCAAGGGGACGTGTCGCGATTGCGTCGGAGTTGATGAAGGAGGTCAAAGCGGGCCGGCCTCGAGGTGGCTGGCGGGACGTGGTCGGAGATCCGATCAGCCGTAGGGAGTCAGGAAGGGCGAGCAGATAGCCGGAACGTCGACCTCCGCCGAGCACCTCGACCTGAGTCCGGGTGACCAGCCCCGCTCTCGTCAGCCGCGAGACGGCCCGGGCGGCGGTGTCCTTGGTGACGGCGATGCCCGCGGCGATATCGCGGACTCCCATCGGGACGGCCCATCCCCGCTCAGTCCGGTGAGAACCGAGTGCCATGTGCTGGAGCGTCGACCAAGCCAGAGGACCGAGCCGGCGACGTAGGGCAAGCGACTCCTCCGTGGCCACGAGCGCCTGCGCGTTCGCCGGCAGTGGACTACGGTCCGCCGCGCTGGCGGAGGCGTCGGGTTGTCCGAGGTTCACGATGTCCTCCTGATCACATTCGGTCTCCTACCTTTGAGCGACGCGCCATACCGTCTATCTATATGGCGACCGTGGAGCCACCCCGGTTTCTTGGACCCACTGCATCGTCGCGACCAACCCCGCTTCCGTCGGGCTGTCCCCACTCAAGGGCGGTGTAAGGACCAGCGGCGCGCTTGGGGTGGGGAGCGAGACCGCGAGAGGATTCCCCGCTCGACCTGAGCCGGGGAACTCGACCGTCGGTTCGGATCGCCCGAGCATGATGGGGGCTCTCTTTCCTGCGAGGCGTCCTGACCCGATGACTCGGCCGCCAGCTGTCCCACGACCGGGTCACGCGCCGGGTTTCTCTACCCCTGGGGCCCGGATGGTCGATTCGCCACATCCCGTGTCGTCAGCGGGCCGTCTCAGCCGGGCCGATTCCGTGCGAACGGGTGCACGCGATCCGCTGTCCGGCCGATCGAAACCGGCCCGATTACATTCGACTACCGTCTCGATTATTCGGACAATGCACCGCCGAAATGCTGTCCTAACATTCGGGAGACTGGCCCTCGCAGCACCTACCTCCGGACCTGGCGCCCAAGCGCAAATCCTCAGCACCCACAACACATTTTCCGCTGACCAGTCCCCTCCACAGACCCACCACTCCAGCCACCGCACTCTCCTACCCTGTCTCTCTTCCACAAATAGCCGCCACATCGTCATGCTCTTGTGCTACAAATACCTTTCCTCGAAACACGGTTGCAACCCGGTGGGTTGCCAGCAGAGCGGGTGCCGGTGCAGGGAGGAGGCAAGGCTGGTGGCGTGGATGCGGATGATGGGGGCCGAGTCGGTGGCCTACCACGAGCGCACGGTGCTGGGCCGGGGAGACGACTACGCGGGGATGGCCCTGGCCTACTACGCCTCTCGGGGGGAGACGCCGCCGGTGTGGGGTGGCGCTGGGGCAGCCGGGCTGGGGTTGGAAGGAGCGGTCAGCCAAGAGGACTACGCGGCGATCTTCGGGCCTGGTGGGGCCCGCCATCCGGTGACCGGCGCGACCCTGGTGTCGACCCGCCGGCCGGGTCTGGAGCTGGTGATCTCAGCCCACAAGTCGGTGGCCGAGTTGGGGGTCATCGGCGGAGCCGAGCAAATGCATCGGATCATGGACGCGGAGCGCGACGCCACCCTCGCCTATCTCGACGAGATCACCGGCCGGGCGGGGAGCCGGCGGGGTCGCAGCGCGGCGGCCACGCCCACCTCCGGGTTGACCTACGGGCATACTCGCCACGCCACGTCGAGGGCCGGAGATCCCTGCCCGCACGATCACGTTTTGTTGGCGAACGTGGTGGAGATGCGCGACGAGAAGGGTGGCTGGAAGGCGGCTGACACCGCGTTGTGGCGGGAGCATTTGCACGCCGCGACCATGGTCGGCCGGGTGGCAGCAGCGCGGGTGGCGGTCGAGTTAGGGTATGGGATCGAGGGCGATCCGGGCCCGTCGGGGAGGCTGCGGCATTGGCGGATCGCCGGCGTCCCCGACGAGGTTATCGACGTTCACTCGAAGCGGTCGGCCGAGATCGACGCCGCCTGCCAAGAGCGAGGAGACAACTCGTCTCGGGCCCGGGCGGTGGCCGCTCGAGCCACCCGCCGGGCCAAACAAGACACGGTCGAGGCCGAGTTGGTGCAGAGGTGGCAGACCGAGTTGGCTGACATCGGCTGGCCCCCCAAGCGGCTGACACAAGCCATCGAGACGGCCGCTCGCGAGCTCGGTTCGCCCGTCAAACCGTCGCTGAAACGCGTGCGGCACACGCTGGCCGAGGTGCTCTCGCCAGAGGGGGAGCTGGCACGGCGCAAAGTGTTCTCCCGCCGCCATCTGCTGGTCGAGTTGGCCCCGCACTTGTTCGGCCAGGATCCCCGGATGCTCGCGGTGTTGGCCGATCGGGCGCTCGCTGATCCCGACGTCATCCCTTTGGTCGGGGTGGCTGGGTCCCGCGAACCAGCGCACGCTTTGGCCTCGGTGTTGGCCGCCGAGAACGCCATCGCCGCGGCGGTGGCCCGCCAACTGGAACGCATTGACGCCTCCACCGCATCGTCGGCCACGGTCGAACAGACCATGCGGGCCGTCGAGCAAACCATCGGCGGACCCCTGTCTGCTGAACAACGCACCTCCGCTCTCGGCATGTGCACCTCGGGGCGGGGCGCCGAGCTCGTGGTGGGGGCGGCCGGGGCGGGCAAGACCACCGTGCTGTCGGCGGTCGCCGCCGCTTTCGAGGCATCGGGATGTGAGGTGATCGGCACCGCCACCTCCGGCCAGGCGGCCCGAAACCGATCCGGGCCGGGCATTTACCTTCGAGTGTTCGGCAGGCGATGTTCGCTACGCGACGTGCGGATACCGGATCGAACCTACGCACGGGGGATGCCGGGTCACCAAGTGGACCGAGAACCTGCTCCCCGAGTCGGTGCTGAAGTGTGGCGTGAAGATCTCCGGCATCGAGGACCGCCCCGCCAAGAACCAGGAGATGATGGGCACCACTCTGGAGCGCCTCGCTGCCCAGCTGGGAGGCTGACCTCTAACCGATGTTGGCGCCCACCTGATGAGCGCGATTGTCGCGATCGCTGGTCACGTGGCCAACACGTCGGACAAGGTCGTAGACCTCATGTTCCTCGAACTGGATGAGGCCGGTCATTGCGTGCAGGGCGCGCTCCTCGCCCTCGATGCATTCAGTCACATCGATGGCCCGCGTGCTGGCTGACCACCCTTCTTGGGTGCTCTTAAATGTGAGCCTCGGCACCGCGACGCTTTCTTTCTCGACGTCGGCCCTTCGCAACTGCCGCGCTTCGAGCATCGGCTAGGAACCTGAAGGAACCGAGAGAGGAGAGGTAATGGTATGAGCGACCGAGAGAGAACCCAAGCGAGTGTGCAGCAGGCGAACGCCGAGACAGCGGCCGTGGCGACGCCGGAAATCCCGGGGGGATATCCGGAACTCACCGCGTCGCAGCTAGACCTGATCCGCGAGCGTTCCACGGAGACGGTCGTCGACCCGGGCGCGTTCCTGGGCAAGGCCGGGGATGTCGACTATGACTTCATTCTGGTCGAGGCCGGCGATGTGGAAGTCGTGAGGTTCGCGGCCTTCGGGCTGCCGGAGCAGGTTATAGCGATCTTCGGCCCAGGCTCGTTCCTGGGCGAGCTGGACATGCTGACCGGGCAGGCTGCCATGTTTTCGGCGCGTATGCCCAGCGGCGGCGTGATCCAACGGATGCCACGTCCGGTCTTCCGGCAGCTCATGTCCGACGCCCCGGAGCTGTCCGACGTTATTCTCAGGGCGTTCATGGCACGGCGCGAGTTCCTGCGCACGAGCGAAGCGGCGCGCAGTTTCCAGATTGTCGGCAGCGCGCGGTCGGCCGAGACGCTGGAGCTCCGCAACTGGGCCACGCGTCTAAACGTGGTGCATAGCTGGCTTGACGTCGAAACCGACGATGGGCACCGGATCCTCGAGTCTCTCGGGCTCGAGGTCACAGACCTCCCGGTCGTGATCACTCCGACCGGGATCCTCCGCAATGCGACCCCGAGCGTACTGGCGCACCAGCTCGGGCTCGCGTACCGCGCTGTACCAGGGAAGGTGTACGACCTTGTTGTCATCGGTGCTGGGCCCGCGGGACTGGCGACAGCCGTCTACGGCGCCTCTGAAGGCCTGGACACGCTGGTGCTCGAAGGCGTTGCCGTAGGCGGGCAGGCGGCCGCGAGCGCACGTATCGAGAACTACCTCGGCTTCCCGTCCGGCCTCGCCGGCGCGGACCTGACTGCCAAGGCGCTGGTGCAGGTCCAAAAGTTCGGGGCCGAGATAAAGAGCCCGTTCGAGGTGACGTCACTGCGGATGGCGGACGACCTTGTGGTGACCCTGTCGGACGGGAGCGAGGTCTCGGCCCGCTCGATCGTGATCGCGAGCGGCGCCCACTACCGGAAACTGGGCCTCGACCGGTGGGCGGACTTCGAGGGCAACGGTATCTACTACGCGGCAACCGAGATTGAAGCCCGTGCGTGCGGGATTCACGGCCCTCAGGTGGCCGTAATCGGCGGGGCCAACTCCGCCGGGCAGGCGGCCCTGTTTCTTGCGAGTCGCGGGTTGCGGGTCCGGCTCGTCGTGCGCGCCGACGATCTGGGAATCGGGATGTCGAGCTATCTCGCGACCAGCATCCTCGTCGATAGTCGTATCGAGTTGCACTTAGGCACCGAAGTCGTCGGAGTCGACGGTGGTGACCATCTGGAGTCGATCGTGCTCGCGAGCAAGATCGGAGGGACTCGGGAGACCGTGCCCTGCGCGGGACTCCTCTGCTTCATCGGCGCCGTACCCGCGACGTCTTGGCTCGAGGGCATCCTGCTTGACCGAAGCGGCTTCATCCTCACCGACACCGATCTACCCGAGACGCAACCTCGCGACTCGTTCGAACTACTCGGCCGACAGCCTCTGTCCTTCGAGACCAGCATGCCAGGACTCTTCGCCGCCGGCGATGTGCGTCACGGCTCGATGAAGCGGATCGCGGCTGCCGTGGGCGAAGGTTCGAGCGCGATCCGCTCGGTCCATCGGGCGATTGGCAAGTAGCGATAGATGGCAACCTGCTCATCCGGCGACAACTAAGCGGTGTTGCCCGGACATGGGTAGACCCAACCGCGAGTCTCGTAGCTGAACTCGGAATCCTCACCTTGATCGCCCACGGTCCGCTGGTCCGACCCAGCCAACCAACAGGACTTGCAGCGCTCGCCCGTCAATCACTAAACCGGGGCAACCCCACTCAGCTCATGAGTAGGCGGCGCTCGAGTTCCACACTCGGGCCAACCTCCAGGTCGCTCGGCCTCCACTCTATAGCCGCCTAAGCGCTGCACTACTCACGTCTGTACTGTCGTCCCCGAGGGCGGAGAAACTTGAACGCTCCGGGGAAGTCCCGGCGCAGGATCTTGCTGATCTGCTCCGGGTCCCGCTTCTTCCCCGGCCTGGATGTAATCCCTTAAGCTGGACTTGCGTACCCGGGACCCAACCGCCGAGGTCCGTCGGTCACCGACACGGGACCGGCCGTGGTAAGGGCGTCCGGTCCGCGAGAACGGCGGGACATTCATATCCTGCCGGATCCGGACCGCAACGTATGGTGTTATCTCCTGAGGCCTACCGAACGGGGCCATAACAAGGCAAGGCCATACGGGGGCCCGTGCCAACTTGCGGGGCCCCCAGACGAAGATTCTGAACAGCAACAACTTGAATAATCCCAGCAAGAGGGCCACATGGACTTACCGCCGCTAACCGCTCGTGACCCCTAAATTCCGATCGTTCGCGCGGATCGCGCGCGACGCTTGACTCCCATGAAATAACTCCGGGTCTCTTGCGGTGAGACATTGCGGATGAAGCGAGGCGGTCAAGCTGTCTTCGTCACGCCTCGACCACGACGAAAGTCTCATACATCCCGCCCGCCCGTCGCCGGGTCACCCGAAGCTCGCCGGTCCGTTTCCCGCCACATGACACGGAGGTGACACAGAATCCCGGCGCGGAGGCAACAGCAGCTAGACGGCTTTCGGAATTCCGTACGGGTGTGATTTGGAGTTCCAGGTTGGTCAAGGGAAGGCCGCAGGCCTAACGAGGACACGGAGCGTAGCGAAGTCCCGCAGTGACCCTTGACGCATCGGCTCCCGTCCGAAGGACCACACTCGGAAAGGTCGGCCCCTCGGGCCGGAGGTTGTCCCCCGGTTTGTTGAAGTGAGGCGGTGGTCCCCCGCCTGAGACCTTGCTTTTGGCATGGTGTCGGGCGTCTTGCAGACAACCCAACAGGAGGAGGACCACCGTGACCAAGAAGGTACCTGTCGTGAGCGTCGCCGAGGTGGAGACAGCCAATGTGGCCGGCTTGCCGCTTGAAGCGACTGTGGCGTTGGCTGATCTGGCCGGCGCAGTGAAGGAAGGGCTGCTCGGTTTCTGCGCCGATGTAGGCCTGATGGTGATGACCCAGATGCTCGAAGCCGAGATGACCGCCCGGGTCGGCCCCAAGCACGCCAAGATCTCGGGCCGCCGGGCGAACTGGCACGGCACCACCGACGGTCCGGTAGTGATGGGCGGCCGCCAGGTAACGGTTTCCCGCCCCCGGGGACGGACCGTGGAGGACGCCGAGATCGAGTTGGACAGCTGGGCGGCGTTCTCGTCCAAGGATCTGCTCGACCGGCTGACGGTGGAGCGGATGCTGGCGGGGGTGGCCACCCGCCGCCATGTCGATGTGGCCGAACCGCTCAGTGACGATCTGGAAGCCCAGGCGAAAGCGACGGGGCGCAGCTCGGTCAGCCGCCGGTTCAAGGCGGCCACCGAGGCCGCCCTGGCCGAGCTGATGGCCCGCGATCTGTCCAGTCTGGAGGTGGCGGTAATCATGATCGACGGGCTCGATGTCGCCGGCCAGTGCGTCGTGGTGGCCTTGGCCATCACCACCGACGGGACCAAGGTTCCGGTCGGGCTGTGGCTGGGCGACACCGAGAACAAGACCGTCGTGACCGGGCTGCTCGCTGACCTGGCGGCCCGGGGCCTGTCCGCCGACGGCGGCCTTTTGGCCGTGCTGGATGGCGCCAAGGCGCTGGCCGCTGGGGTCAAGAAGGTCTTCGGGGATAAGGCCCAGATCCAGAGGTGCACTTTGCACAAGCGCCGGAATGTCAAGGGGTATCTGCCCAAGGAGCTCGGCTCCAAGATCGACTGGCGCCTGGCCCGGGCCTTCGCCGATGCCGACCCGGCCAAGGTCTCGACCAGGCCCGCCGGATTGCCTCCGAGCTCAAGGCCGATCATCCCGACGCCGCGGCCAGCCTGCTCGAAGGGGTCGAGGACATGTTCACCGTCCGCCGCCTCGGCGTGGGCGGACAGCTCGCCACCACCTTGACGAACACCAACTGCATCGAGTCCATGATCTCGGTGGCACGCACCACCATGGGCAACGTCAAGAACTGGAAGGACGGGTCGATGAAGAAGCGCTGGGTGGCCGCCGGGATGCGCGAAGCCGAACGGAACTTCCGACGTGTCCGCGGCTGCAAAGAGATGCCCACGCTCGTCGCCGCTCTCCGCCACCAGACCACAGACGAAACTGTCACACCACCCAACTACGATCAGGTCGCCGCCTGATCAACGCAGTGGCCACCGCCGAACTTCAACAGAAGGCGGGACATTCTCTCGGGCCGGCCTGGAAGCTCAACTGGTTTCCTCGGGAAACGTCCTTATTCGGAACTAGAACCACTCCGTTGGCTAGATGGCCCTCGAGCAATACCAGGCGACAATGCTGCGGCACGGGTGATACGGCTCGCCCAGAGCGTCAAGCTGTTTTGGTGTCGGTAACGGGATATCCCATGCGAAGGCAAACCCCCTCCGAACCGCAAAATCGCCAGTCGGCCACACATCGAGACGCCGAAGCTGGAACATTAGGAACATATCCGCGGACCACTTTCCGATGCCGCGAACCGTGGTTAGTTCCGCGATTACCTTTTCGTCGCTCTCTCGTGCCAGACGTCGAGAGTCTAGGACGACCGTCCCATCCACCACCTTGGCTGACAAGTCCTGGAGTGACAGAACCTTGTTGCCCGAAAGCCCTGCCGCCCGGAGCTGATCGTACGGCGTGGCAAGAATACGTTTGGGCGTGACCTCTCCGTCCAGGGCATTGATCAGGCGTCCGTGGATTGCCCTCGCAGCGGCACCGGCCAGCTGTTGATAGGTCACAGAGCGCACCAACGCCGCGAAATGAGAGTCGACCGGACGTGGCAACAGCGGTGGCCCCACCCTCTCGACCAGCCGAGCGATGACCGGGTCTCGCTTAGCGAGGAAGTTCGCCGCATCCTCGAGACTCTGCTTGCTAGGACCCAAAGCGGAAGGGCTCCTCATCCCAGCCCCTGCGACTCGGATGTCCTGGCCGCACCCCAGGCAAGTCGGGGAAGGCCTTGACCGGCACCGTGACACGACGATGTCACCGGCCGCCGCGGCCTCCACGCTCGTCGCCGCGGACGCCCGTGGCCCCAGTTCCGCGGCCGTGTCCGCGAGCGTTTCGGGACCGCGCGAATTACTGAGCACCACCTGGTGCCCGTCCCCGATAGCGAGCCGCGCGAGGGCTCTGCCGATCTGTCCGCTTCCGATGAATCCCACAGTTTTTAATTGTCAGGGTCCTTTCAGAAAGAAATGTCCTTTGCTGGATGTGATTCGGGTCCATGCCATCAGCTGGCGGGGAGTGACAGGGCGGACAAATGGTGGTGCGGGGATCTCCACCAGCGGGAGGCGTAAATGGGCGGGTGCGGGTGCGCTCAGCCGAGAGAGCCGACGCCGAGGGCGATGTTGAACCCCGCGCCATGGCCGGCCAGCCCCATCATCAGCAGGGCCGCCCCCTCCAGCCAGTGCGCCATCTCCAGGCTGCCGACATCCAACGGGCGCAGCCCGAGACTCTCGATGAACGCCGACACGCTCACCTTGGCCTGCGCGTCGTCGCCGGCGAAGAGCACGTCCAGCGGGCGGCCCAGGGCCAGGACGTGGGCGAAGACGGTGTTGAATGCCTTCACGACGTGCGCGCTTGCCGGGACGGCTTTGGCGATCTCCTGCGCGCCGGAAGAGCCGTCAGGGGTGACCAGCTCGGTGTCGTCGGCGGCGGTGAAGGTGTTAGAGATATCGATGACGACTTTGCTGGCTAGCGCGTCCCCGTACTGAGCGACGACCGGCACGGCGCTGGCGTAGGGCACGGCGAGGACGACGATGTCGCCGGCCGGGGCGGTGCCGAATGTCCCGGCCGTGGCCCCGCCAGCTTCGACCCCCCGGGTGCCTATGGCGCGGGCGTAGGTCCCGAGGCCGATGATGCTGATGGTGCTCATGGTGCGTACCTACTTTGTATAGGTTTGCGAGGTAGGACCGAGAGTCGACAACGCGCGAGATGACGCGGCCACAAAGCCGCAACAACCATGCTGGAGGCCACGCAGGCGACAAAGGGGCTTCGCTACAGCGTGACTACGTTGGACGGTCCAAAGTAAGTTCGCAAGGACGAAATCTTGGCGTCTTCGTCGAAGGTCATCACGTCGATAACGTCTATACGCTGGCCGGAATGGACGACCTGCACGTGAACGGCTGCTTCTCCGCCGGCCACGTTCAGCGACACTAGGTCGACTCCCTGCTCTCGGCCGTCCCATATTGAGTGATAGGCACTGCGAATCGCTTCAATCCCGCGATGGACGTCGCCGCCGACTGGACTCTCGAAGATTGCGTTGTCGGCAAACAGGGCCGCCACTGCGTCAGCACTCCGGTGTCCCGCAGCACTCCCGTGTCCCGCCAACTCGACATACGACCGGACAACCTGGGCGATCTTCTCTGTGCTCAGTTCCGGCACGTCGTTTGCGTCGCTCACAAAACTACTGGCGGGGAAGTAATGGCCGTTGTCCATATCGGCGAGCAGGCCGGGCTGAGCGGGTTCCCAGCCGAGATTCCGGCGGGTGATGAGGCTGGACGCCGGGTAGCTCTGCGTGACTATGTTGGCGAGGAGCCCGAAGTATCCCGGCACCATCAGTTCGTCCGCGGGAATGCTCAAGGCGGGCAGGTCCAGGTGGCTGCCGATGGCGTCGGCGATCTCGCGGAGCGCGATGCCCTCGTCCTGAACCGCGTGCCAGTATTTGCCAGCCGGGCCCTTCTCCAGCGCCAGGCGAAACAAGGAGGCGACATCGCGGGCGTGCACGGCGTTCCACAGGTTCGCGCCGTCGCCGGGGTAGCCGGCGAAGCCCTTCTCCTTCGCCAGCGCGATCAAGATGGGGAGGAAGCCGGCACGATCGGTCGTGCTGTGCGCGATAAGGGCAATCCGCACGACCGAAGAGCGCACTCCCCGCTCAGCGAGGTCGATTACGGCGGTTTCCACGACGTTGCGAACCCGCAGGGTGCCCTTGTGCTCATCGCCGACGGGAAGGGCCGGGTCCTCCTCAGTGGCCGGGCGGCCCAGCTTCCCGGACGAGCCAATGCTCCCCGCCGCGACCAGCGGTTTTCCGGTTCCCGCGAGAGCCTCGCCGTACGCGAGCATGACCGGGAGCTCCGCGGCGGACACGGCGTCCATCCCGCCAAACGGAAGCAGATCTTGCCTGTGCGCGACGTGGATGACACCGTCAGAGTCCGCGGCCGCCTCCATGAGCCCTTCAAGGTCCTCGAGGTCGCCGCGGCGCACCTTCGCGCCGAGCGCGGAGATCGCCGCCGCAGCCGTGTCCGACCGGGCCAAGCCAGTGACCTCGTGCCCGGCGGCGATGAGCTCGGGGATGATGTACGAACCGGTATGGCCGGTCCCGCCAGTAACGAATACACGCATGGTGTACCTCCTTGTGAGTGATGGGGCGGAAATGGTGGTGCGGGTGCGCTCAGCTGAGAGATGTCGACGCCGAGGGCGATGTTGAACCCCGCGCCATGGCCGGCCAGCCCCATCATCAGCAGGGCCGCCCCCTCCAGCCAGTGCGCCATCTCCAGGCTGCCGACATCCAACGGGCGCAGCCCGAGACTCTCGATGAACGCCGACACGCTCACCTTGGCCCGCGCGTCGTCGCCGGCGAAGAGCACGTCCAGCGGGCGGCCCAGGGCCAGGACGTGGGCGAAGACGGTGTTGAATGCCTTCACGACGTGCGCGCTCGCCGGGACGGCTTTGGCGATCTCCTGCGCGCCGGAAGAGCCGTCAGGGGTGACCAGCTCGGTGTCGTCGGCGGCGGTGAAGGTGTTGGAGATATCGATGACGACTTTGCCGGCTAGCGCGTCCCCGTACTGAGCGACGACCGGCACGGCGCTGGCGTAGGGCACGGCGAGGACGACGATGTCGCCGGCCGGGGCGGTGCCGAATGTCCCGGCCGTGGCCCCGCCGCCGAGCTCGTCGGCCAGGTCCTTGGTCTTAGCCGCGTCACGGCCGATGACCTCGACGGCGTTGCCGCCCTCGATCGCACGAGTGCCTATGGCGCGGGCGTAGGTCCCGAGGCCGATGATGCTGATGGTGCTCATGGTGCGTGCTCTTCCTTCCTTTAGAGTTTCTTCTAGAGTTTCTTCTGGTCCGGTCCACGTCGAGCGCGTCGAATGCCTGCGTCGGGTATGAGCGCGGCGCTATTTCGAGCCTGTCCGACGACGTTCGTGATCAACTGCTAGGCGGAGCCCTGGAATGACCTCCGCGGCGAATCGTTCGAGAGTCGGTCGGTCGTCGGTGGCGAGCAGAAAGGTACCGACCCCGTCTTCAATGACACTAGGAAGCAGTTGGTCAACCCACTGTGAAGGGGACCCCTCGAGGAACGAACTGGAGGACCCGAAGGCGCCGACGATCGCGGCCATCCGACGAATCTCGGCGGGAGCGCGACCGACCTCAGTTGCAGCCTCGTCGATCAACCTGGTGGCCGCCTGCCATTCGCTACGGGACTGATTCTGCCCAAGTGAGGCCGTCCACCCATCGGCCTTTCGACCGACAAGTCCGAGCATGCGAGGCTTCAACGCGCCAATCCAGATTGGCAGCGGATGACTCGGACTAGGACCTCGTTGCATTCCGGCTACCGAGTGCGTCGCTCCGCGGTAGTCCAGCGGAGTGGGGTCATGAGCGGTCCAGGCACCGCGAATGATGTCGATGGCCTCCTCCAGTGCGGTGGTGGCTTGCGCTGGGTTGAGACGCCGTCCCCCGACGGACTCGATGGCGTCCCAGAAGAACCCGGCGCCCAGTCCGAGTTCGAAGCGCCCGTCGCTGAGCAGATCGAGGGTGGCCGCGGTCTTGGCGACAATGACTGGGGACCGCAGCGCCATATTGAGCACATTGGACACGACCCGGATCCGGTCGGTCTTGGCCGCGACCCAGCTCATGAGCGTGATCGTGTCGAGGTAGCCGCCCTGGTAGGGGTGGTCCTGGATGGCGACCAAGTCGTAGCCCCATCGTTCGCTTTGCATGGCCAGATCGAGGGCGTAGGTCGGTGGTGTGCTCTTCGGTTCGGGAAAACTAGCGAACTCGAGGTGGTGACCGAAGTCTGGCATTTCAGACCTGCGCCATGGGGAAGATTCGGTGAGTCATGCGCTCACCCTAACAGATGCGTGCACGCGCATGCAACCGTGCAAGCATCTCAATGGCCTCTTGGGTATATTGATGGGCGTGAAGGCGCCCGCGTCTAACCCGAAGATCCTCTCCCAAGATCAGGTCAAGGCCTGGTTCGCGCTCCTCTTTGCCCATGCCACGGTCACCGGGCGGATGGACGCCGTGCTGTTGGAGCAGCACAAGCTCTCCTTCAGCGCTTTCGAGATCCTCTGCTGGCTCTTGGAGACCGAGCCTCAGTCGATCCGAGCCCTTTCCGGCGAACTGGTCAGCGTGAGCCCAACGAGAGCATCACGGTTGGTCCAGGACCTCATCGACGCCGGGCATCTCCGACGCGGCGCCGACCAAGGCGACGGACGGGTGTCGCTCATCAGCTTCACTGAGAGCGGACGGCACTTCGCTGAAACGGCCAAGCGGAGCTTCGAGGAGTCGGTCAAGAAGTACTTCGTCGATCCTCTCGATGACGACGACATCGCTGCCCTCTCGCGCATATGGGCCAAGCTCGAACACGCAGGAGGCCAGGACTGAGGTGGTAGCCGCGAGGCGTCTACGCCGGACTCGCGTGGCGCTCGTAGAAGAGCTAGTGGCGCGAACTGGACTCGCTCCAGAACTTCATGATTAGGGGTTGATCTTGACCTTTGGAAACGAGCACGTAGCGAGCGGCGCGCGAGCCAAGGGAATCTCTACCGCATAGAGGTCGTCGCTCTCGGTGCGCATCCGCCCCGTCCCAGGCAGTAGTCGAGCAAGCTGTGGCCCATGGACGTAGAACGGCGACTCGATCAGCTGGGACTGACCCTGCCTGCGGGCAGAGAGTGCCGCCCGCTCGTCGAAGGCGGCGGTTACAAACCGAGACCGGAGTTTCGCGGTCGGGGAGGGGTCCTTGATGTCGGCTGTCGCTCAGAGCGCGACCGTCAGGTCCTTCCACTGTTCGGGGTCGGGACGATCGCCAAGGAGTTGAGTGATCCCGTTGATGATGGCGGCGAACTCGCGGTGGTGGAGCGTCCAGATCAGGATGCAGCCGGCATGGTGCCGGTCAGCTTCGGCCCACTCTCGCAGCAGAGGGGCGAAGTCCCGCGAGTTTCGGGTCACGAGAATGCGAGCCTGCTGGGCCGCAAGTTCGAGAACTTGCGGATCGTCCCGAGCCCCCAAAGAGACGTCGGCCGCCAAGCTCAATACGTCGTGACCACGTTGTTGAAGGGCGGAGCCGATTCGTTTGGGTGAGAGGTTGGCGTCGAGCAGCAGTCGCAAGCATCACCGGTCCGTGACTTCGATGAATGGATACAGGGTCCGGATGTCCTCGAGAGGGCGCCGGTTGTCAGCGATGGCTCGTTCGATTTCCTCCGGATACGTGTCGCGATAGGCGACCGCGAGTCGGATCTGCGGTGGCGATAGGGGCGTGTCGGCCACGAGTGCGTCGGAGGAGCCGAAGTCCTCCAACATGTGGACGATCTCCCACACGTCGAGGCCGGACCCGATGACCCAGGGCCGGCGTCGGGCGTCGTCGCCTCGGAATGCGATGCCTGGAAAGCGTCGGGTTCGGGCGGTTTCCTCTGTGAAGGCCTCGACGACCGCGCTCTTCGTGCGTCGTGTTCGGCGAGCCTCCGCTTCGATGACCTTCTCGGTTTGTTCGTCGAGACGGATGTTAAATGGCTGACCCTTGGCCACCTGGCCTCCTCCACTACAACCACTACAGCGTAGTCCAGTCAGAGACCGCCATCGCGACAAGCAGTCTCGAGCGCCCAGGGGACGCTCCGCTCGGCTCCAGGACCCGAAACTGGAGTCCAGGAGTCCTTTTGGGGTCCTGGAGCAACTCGCACACCCTGGCTGAGCTGCGGAAATACACTGGTGTAACTGTATTTCCTGCCCTTACAAGGCGGTGGTCGGGGGTTCGAGTCCCTCAGCGCCCACCGATAAAGGACCAGATTGGCAATGGTATCCAGGGGAACGCACCTCCTTGCCCGGTGGAGGACCTGCGCGTCGGGCGCGGCCTCAAGCTCGATCCGCGCCACCACTGTCGGACGCCGTTCGCCCGCTGGGGGGTGACCTGACAGCGCTGGTACGCGTAACGTCGCCGCCGTTTCCTTCGAGACGTGACACTTGCCTTCAGTAAGTTACGTTTCGCTGCTCTGTACACGCAGCCGGGGAGTCCCACCGTGGGGAGCGGGCTCAGGCGATTCCGACAGCCTTCGTGCGCAGGAACTCGAAAAGGCCTTCTTCTCCGCCTTCTTTGCCCAGCCCGGAGATACCGACACCACCGAATGGCAGCGCGCAGCCGGCAACCGGTCCAGCGCCGTTGGCATAAACGCCGCCGGCATGCAGATCCTTAGCCATTCGTTTGACCCTGCCCGTCGTGCGGTCACGCGGCGGGGGGCCACATCTCCGGGATTCTGGCGATATGCTCGAGGCACAAGTGAACTGCCGCCTCTCGGCTGTCGCTGAGATGGCTGGGGTCGCGCCACGAACACGAACAGTGTGGCATCCACCCGGACTTGAGCGAGTTCTCGGGCAACTGGACCTGGACCGGCTCAGTCGCGTGACGTAGATGCAAGGTCATCTGTTTCCCCCCTTTCCGAAGGGGTGATCAAATCGAGTTTTCGCTGACGCGTCTATCGGGAATCTACTAACGGTGTTATCTCTACTGACGTCGGCCTCAGTGGAATCTCAGCTTGCTCACAAAGGCGGGCCGACCGGCGACGAGTCCCCGACGATTCGAAAGCAACTCTCAAGAAACCCGAAATTCGACCCGACAAACCTGTGCGACGACGGCGCATCCCATCGCAAGGGATCCGAGTGAGGCACCTCGAGGCACTCCTGACATGCGGCGATGGCACCACAGGGGACGGAAACCCGACCTGCAAGGTAGACTTTCTGCCGTGGCCACGTCCAAGCTCTTCGAGTTCCCCGATCCGGTCAACGAGACTTCGGCGCGCGTGGTCGCTTCCGGCGTAGCGGCCATGTCCGCCACGGCGGCGCTGGCTGGGCAACCGTGGATCATGTTTCCTCTCGCCTATGGCTTCGCCGCCCGCGTCGTTGCCGGCCCCAAACTCAGCCCCCTTGGGTTGCTCGCCACCCGGGTGGTCACCCCAAAGCTCCACGTCAAACACCGCTATTCAGCCGGCCCACCTAAGCGGTTGGCCCAGGCGATGGGTCTCGGCATGTCGGCGACGGCTCTGGTTCTACACTACGGGGCGCGACGGAAGCGGGCGGCCCGCGTAGTCCTCGGGGCGCTTGCAGCTGCCGCCGGACTCGAAGCGGCTTTCGGGCTTTGCCTCGGATGCAGGTTGTTCGAGGTGGGGATGCGGATGGGGCTGGTCCCGGAATCCGTCTGCGAGGACTGCCGCGACATGGGGCGCCACCGAGAGAACAGCGCCGCCTGACAAGGCAGACGAGTGGTGCACTCAGCTCGGTCCCCCAGAGCCGAGCGACATCCAAGACCCCGACACCTTGATCCGGGCGCCTGGCCGGGCGACGCCCCGCCGTTGTGTGACAGCTCTCGTCGTCGCCGGGGCGGGTCTCCTGCGGCGTGGTACGAGACGCGACAGACTGGTGCGCACAAGAGAGGCCGGTCGTTTCGCCAGCGAGCCAAGGTGCGGTGGGAATGAAGGACGCCGAGTTGTGGAAGCAGATCGACCAACTCCTACGCCGGCAGCCGCGCTGGCGCTTCCAGGCGGTGGCGAGCCCAGGTGCTCCGCCCGTCTGGTGCTTCGGCCCCGAGCACGAGCCGGAACTCACAGTGACGGTCACTGGCGGCTCGATCTGCGCGTATGTGGCGGCGGCCAACTACAACCTCTCGCTGAACAGCGCAGACGAGCTGGAGTCGTGGCTCGAAGCCTTGTGGCCCGGAGCTCTGGAGGAGCCGCGGAAGAGTCGGCGCGACAGGCTGGGGCGCGCCGGGTTTTTCAGGTGGGAATGAGGCAAAGAGGTACATCGAATGGACCGACTTTCCGCACCCAGCCACCACCTGGCCTCACTCCCCTGAAGTCATTGACCGCCAGTTCGCTGAGCTGGCGGCCGACGAGCGGGACCTCATCCTCTGCGGCAACTCCGGGTCCTCGCCCAGCTGGGCGCCCGGGTCATAAAGGTCAACTCGTCCAATGACGAGACCTGGTTCCGCAACCACATCGCCATGATCTGCAACCGGGACAAGGAATCGATCGCCCTCAACCTCAAGGACCCGGAGGGCATGTCGGTGCTGTACCGGCTCGTCGAGCGGGCCGACGTCGTCCAGCACAACATGCGCTACGACGCCGCCGAACGGCTCGGGGTGGACTGCGAGTCGCTGCGCCAGATCAAGCCGGAGCTGATCTACTGCCACACCCTCGGACACGAGCAGGGCCCCCGCCAGTACCACCCCGGCAACGACCAAACAGGGGCCGCCCTGGCCGGGACCGAGTGGCTCGACGGAGGCCTCGACCACACAGTCGGCCCATCTGGTCCTGCACCTCGCTGGGCGACACCGGCAACGGGTTCCTCTCCGGCCTCGGGATCATCCAGGCCCTCTACGACCGGGAACGCACCGGTCGCGGCCAGTTCGTACGCACATCGATCCTCTACGCCCAGCTGCTCAACGCCTCCACCGCCTGGATCTCCCCCGACCGCGCCGTCCGGGCCGACCGCCAGCAGCCCGACGCCGAAGAGTACGGGTGGAGCGCCCTGTACCGACTCTACCGCACCGCAGACGGATGGCTGTGCCTGGCCGTCCTAGACCAGGGTGGATGGGAGCGGCTGTGCGAGACCCTCGGCCGGCCCGACCTGCGAATCGATCCCGGGTTCGCCACCCAGGATGCCCGGCCGGCCAAGGACCAGGCCCTGACCACGAACTGACGGCTGTGCTCGCCACCAGGACAGCCCTGGAATGGTTCGCCGCACTGGACGCGCGGGGCGTGCCGTGCGAGGTGTCCGACCCGGTCTACATGCTGCGCCTCTTCAATGACCCGGCAGCCGCGGAGAAAAAGCTAGTGTCCACTTTCCACCACCCGGTCATGGGACAGATGCAAATGGCCGGCCCGTACTTCGATCTGTCCGATACCCCGGGCACCGCAAGTCGCCCGCCAGCCCGGGCAGGACACGCGCAGCCTCCTCGCCGAGATCGGCTATCCCCGGACGAGATCGACAAGCTGATCACCTCGCGGTCCGCCACAGAGGCCCCGACCCCGTCAATAAAGGGTGCCGTGGCTAGAAGCCCCACGGGCACAGTACCTGCCGCGGTGTTCGTGTGGGTCGACGATCGGCGAAACGATCCCATTCTCAACTGAGAAACTCACCCGTCTCTATGCGACGGATGCGATCCACGGGGCGTTGTGGGACCGGGCGGTTCGGCGGCTGGCCGAGGACCGGCTCCTTCTGGCCGAGGATGCCGAGGCATTGCGGGCACAACGCGGATCGACTTGGCCTGCGTAACCGCATGGGCGCCAGCGAGTTTCCCTCTAGTTCGAGCAACCTTGGTTTTACCTCACTCGTCACTGGGGGAGGACCGCCTCAAGAGCGAGACGCCTCCAGCCTTACCCCAGCTGCTTGGCGAACTGGTTTACGTCGAAATACTCCCGCCAGGCCGTGATCTTCCCGTCGTTGACCTCGAAGGTGCCCATGACGGGAAGCTCGAATGACTTGTCGGAGACCGTGAAGACGTCGACCCGCTCGGTCATCACGACCGGGCCATCCGCTGCGATGTTGATGACGCGGAACTCGATGCTTTCGATGCCTGGCGGACCTGGACGAATAAACGAGGCGATCGTGTTGGCGATGTCCGCTTTGCCCCTGACCGGCTCTAACGGTATGTTGTGGTAGACGGCATCGTCGGTGAAGAACGCCACCAACTCGGCAACCTCCTTGTTGTCGGACCACGCTGCACAGAACCTGCGCACTACCTCGATCGGGTTTTCCACTTGATTCCTCCTCCGGCCAAGTGTCGATGACCGGCATTACGCGGGCTTCTCGGCGAACGGTCGAGGAACCCGCGGGGCTGAAATTGCATTAGGTTGCCACAACGCTAAGGAGTGTCCTTCTTGCTGGTCCGAGGAGAAGCAAAACTCCACGTGAGGTGGATCGCAAACACCTGTGATGATGCGACCCGAGTCCGCGAGCGATGACGGGATGTGATGCGGGTTCAGGTTCGTTCCTCTCCGGATCGCGGGGCCGGCAACGTACCGTGGTGGACGATGTGATCGTAGATGGCTTCGAGTGCTGTACTGAGTGGGAATAGCAATTCTTTGGGTAGGCCTTCGAAGAACAGTCGTCGCACGAGGTCGACGTGGCCAGGGGCGGCTTCGACGATCGCCTGTCGTCCATTCGGAGTCAGCGTGACTTCTGTGGCCCGTCGGTCTCGCTCCGAAAGCTCACAGTGGACGAGACCCCGGCTGGCCATGCGCCTGGCGTGATGAGACACCCGGCTTCGTTCCCAACCGATCTGGGCGGCGAGAGCGGTGACTTGCATGGACCCGTCCGGTACGCCGCTAAGAGCGTTGAGCACGTCGTAGTCGGCCAGCGACAGGTCGCTGTCTGCCTGGAGCTGGCGGTTCATCTCGTACCCCAGCCGCTGCTGGACCCCCATAAAAGCAAGCCAGGCGCGCATTTCGTTGCTGCGCAGCCAAACCTGTGAGTAGGCGCTGTCTTGCCTGCTCTTACGTGACATATCACACGCAGTCTAGAGCAGACCACCGGGGGTCGGGTGCCCATCAGCACTGCGTCATGTGAATTCGACCGTTGACATTAGGTGACACCTCACATAATATGTGTGACACGTCACGTACTGGGGTTCGGTGATCGGCCTCGCCCGGGATGGAAGTCACCGGCCTCTCGGCCAAATCTGTGAAGGGAACGTCGATGTCAAATGCTGTCGTCCTCACCAAGTACGGTCCCCCTGACGTCCTTGTCTGGGCCGACGTCCCCCTGCCCGAGCCGGGCTCCGGCCAGGTGCGCATCCGTGTCAAGGCGGCGGGAGTGAGCCCGACCGATTTGAAGATTCGTCGCGGGGACCTCGAAGCAGCTTTCCAGCTCACAACCGACGCTGACCTTGGATTTGAGGCTGCTGGGGTGGTTGACGCGCTCGGCCCGTCCGTCTCCGAGGTGAAAGAAGGAGATGAAGTCGCCGCCCTCCTCCTCGGTCTGGGCGGCTACGCCGAGTATGCGCTCACTTCGTCCTGGACTGCGAAGCCGCCCAACGTCAGTTGGACCGACGCCGCTGCCTTGCCCGCATCAGCGGAAGCCGCGGTCGGAATCATGAAGCAGATCGGCGTCTCAGCCGGGGACACCGTGCTCATTCTCGGTGCCGCCGGTTCCGTCGGAATGATCGCCACCCAGCTCGCCGTTTCCCGGGGAGCGACGGTCGTCGGTGCGGCAGCACTGCGCGACCGACAGCTTGTGCGAGATATGGGTGGCGTCCCGGTCGAATACGGACCGGGTCTGGCTCAGAAAGTGCGAAAACACGTCCAGCATGTCGACGCCGTCCTCGATGCCGCGGGCAAGGGAGGGCTCTCTGATGCCATCGCGCTGGCTGGAGGTCCAGGACGCGTCATGACCCTCGCCGACGAGCATGCGGGAGACCTGGGGGTCGCCCTTTCCGCGCCCACACCCGACCGAGCGCCGGAGGCTCTCGACCAGACGATGCCGCTCCTCGCGAGAGGCGCTCTCAGCCTGCGAAGACAGCGCCACCTTGACATGGAACACGCAGCCGAGGCCCATCGGCTACTAGAGAGCGGCGTCGCCCACGAGAAGCTTGTCCTCGTTCCTCGATAGGACGACCACGACAGGGTCTTGCAACCGCCTTTCTCCGGAATCCCTCCGCGAACTCGGGCTGCAGCCGATGGCGCTGCCCGCGTAGCCGACAGATGCTGCTCCTTAAAAGGGAACGGCCGGAAGTTCTTTGATAGCGTCGCTGGTCAGGCTCAGATAAACTCCGCCGTCAAAGTTGGTAACGGTGTCCCACGGGATGGCGACCTCCCGCTTTCCCCACAGATGCCCTTCCTGGAGCAGAACGTGCGTTACCCGGCCGCTATTGGCCTCGACCATCACGGCCCGGATCTTGCCGATCTCCCCGTCGGTGCTGTGGACGGGCTGATCGCCGCGTACCGCCAGGTGCCCGGAAAGGGCGGTGCCGGACGCGCTCGGCTGAAGGACCTCTGCCGCGTCGCCAAGTGCGTCGAAGGCGGCGAGATCACACTGCAGTTCCACGCTATCATCCGCCGCCTCGACCAAACCAACGGGGACCAGCTTGCCCTGGCCGTGTCGGCGTTCCGGGTCCACGATCAGGTGGGTCACCGCCAGCGTGGCAACGTCAACTACGAAGTGCGTGACGTTCCCGCAGAATCCGTCGGTGCAGCTGGCTGGCACCCCCATCTCGTACACGGTGGTCTGGGTCACGGCGCCAACCTACACCAGAAGAAATCTTCACGCGATCTCCACACGATCTCCACATCGTCTGCAGATGACGTTCATTGGAGTCGGCTGGCCTTGGAGAAGTGACCGGGACAGACTCGTCGCCTGGGCGGACGTGGGTGTACGGGTACATTAGGTCGGTTCGCCCACGCAAATTCGTCCGGCTAAGCAAACGAAGTACCAGTCGCTCGCTCCGGGGCGGAAGCGACTCCTTCCCGGTCCTCCGCATCTGGGTATGGAGCTTCAGATGAACATCTCTGTCGACGTGAGAGCGAAAGAGATTGCACTGTCGTCGACCGTGTGGAAACGCGATATTTGGGCGCGCAATCGCGACAGCGACCGCCTGCACCTGGTCTCCGAACAGCGCAACCGGGGTGCTACCAAGAAATGGCAAACGCATAACCGACATTTGCTACACACAGGACCGCCAGGGAGGGCGTAATGAGCAAATCCGAGGACTCCAGCATCGACGCAAGTGAGACATCTGAAGGGCAAGCGTCAGCACTCCTGGGCGACGACGTTCGTGACGGCTACGCCAATATCGGCGACGTGCGACTGCATTACGTGGAGGCCGCAGAGGGACCGCTCATCGTCTTGCTGCACGGCTTCCCCGAGTTCTGGTATGGCTGGCGGCTGCAAATCAAACCGCTCGCGGCGGCCGGGTTCCGCGTCGTCGCGCCCGACATGCGCAGCTACAACCTGTCATCACGGCCGAAAGGCGTCAAGGCGTACGACACCGACCAACTGACCGCCGACATCCGCGGTCTCATCCAGGAACGCGGTGCGGAGTCCGCGCTGCTGGCCGGTCACGACTGGGGCGGAAGCGTCGCCTGGGCCACCGCGATGAGCCATCCCGAGGTCGTGGAACGGCTGGCCATCCTCAATGCGGCTCACCCCAGGAAGCTGTCGCAAGGACTGCACCACCCGGGCCAGTTGCGCAAGTCCTGGTACTTCTTCTTCTTCGACCTTCCGGACCTGCCCGAGGCGGTCGTGCACACAAACCGCTGGCATTTCTTCCGGCACTTCCTCCACGACGCCCACCCGGCCTATACGCCGCAGGAGATGGATCGCTACATCGAGGCGTGGTCGCGGCCCGGCGCAGCAACCGGGATGATCAACTACTACCGGTCGTCGGTGCGGACCTCGCCGAAGAAGGCTGAAGCAGCGATCCACCCGATCTCGGCGCCCACCCTGGTCATCTGGGGGGAGCGCGATCACTACCTCGGCCCCGAACTTGCCGAACCCGATCACGATGACGTGCCCAACCTCGACCGCGTCGAACGTGTACCCGACGCCTCGCACTGGGTCCACCACGACGAGGCAGAGCGCGTCACCCAACTGCTCACCGACTTTTTCGCCCCCGCCCAGACAGCCGGGAACCCCTGAACTCGGTGCATCCCGTCGAACGGTTGGGAACCCGGATCACGCCGAGCCGGCCGCCGAGTCTGGTGTGGGAATTCGAGCCGGAGTTTGCTCCGAGAAGAACCCCCTTCAACCTGGGGGACGCGATTCCTGGAGTCTGGTACGCCGACCGAAAGGTCGGTCCGGTACTCCTCGTCAGTCAGGGTTGCGGCTTCTGATTGGGCCGAGGACGGCAATCGATCGTCTCTAAGCCTTCAGTTGGAAGGCCAACCGCGGTACCCCGGGACCATCCAGGCGCTCGACGACCTGCCGCCGGTTCGCCACCAGCAGCAGGAGGTCGATCGATCTTCCTCTGACCTCCGGCCCGCTTCCCGTCCCCCACTCTGCATCCGTCGCCACGAGCGAGACACCTCGATGGGGAACTGCGTGCACCACCCGCGCGCCCCACTTCTCGTACGTGTCGAGCACGACGAGCACATCCGCAAGCGGTGGATCGGGAATGATCCCTGCGGGCCGCAAGGCGTCGGCACTGTGGACGAGCAGGTCACCAAGGCCCAGCTCTGATGGCATGCCAACCATGTGGAAACGTGCTTCCGCACGGCGGAGACGGTCAACCAGCTCGGGTACGGGCTGGTCCCCCATCCTTCTGGCCATTCGTTCAAGAGCGCGATCCGGCCGAATACCGTTGCGCATGATCTGCCAGAACATCGACGCCTGTGTAGCCTCCGCGGTCTGCACAAGGTGACCGAGTACGTCTCTGACGCGCCAACCCCCACACCAGGACGGCATATCCCACCGATCCGGCGGCAGCGCAGCTATCTCATCTGCGATCTCGAGACGAAGCCTGCGAACTTCCCCCCTGACGTCCACACGGGCCGGGGTCATACCGTAAGTCTGCCCGAGCTACGCCATAACGGTCCACCCGGGTGGGCTGCAGCACTCCTCCAAGCGGCTGCGGTGGCCCGACTGGCTACTCACGCGACGTGATCGCAATGGTCGTGGCGGCTTCCTCCCCAGCATGGCTCGGCGCCTCTTTAGCTCGCGAGGTCCGCGGAGCTCGGCAGGCTGGCCTCGACACCACGGGCGACGTGTTCATCGGCACCCAGAAGGCCGCCGGCGTGGACGCCATTCCGCGAAGGCGAACCGCCCACGGCTTAGCGATCCTAACCCCCGGGGAGGTCTCCGATCCGTGATTCAGACTCCTAGATGGCACTTCGGAAACGCAGCGGTTGATGGCGCCGAGCGGAGGGGCTGGATGGTCGGTCCGTTCATGGATGCCGACGACGTCCGCCTGACCGAGGATGTCGAGATCAACTGGAGTAGTTACCCTGCTGGCGAGCGCCGAGAGAGTTGGTTCGAGGAGGAGGACCGAACCACCATTATCGTCCTCATCAGTGGACGTTTTGAGATTGATCTGTCGGTGGGCACGGCTGTTCTCGCGGAACAGGGCGACTACGCTATCTGGGGTCCCGGCCTCGGGCATGCCTGGCGGGCCGAGGTAGACTCGGTGGTAGTCACCATTCGCTGGCCCGGAGCAACGTCGGGCCAAACGCCTTAAACGAGTCCGAGGGAAGCCGCTCGCCTGATAGCAGCCGATCGGGAGGTCACGCCGAGCTTCATGTAACTGTGCCGCAGATCGGTGTTGACCGTGTTGAGTGAGAGATGGAGGTCGTAGGCGATATCACCGTAGGTCAAGCGTTGGGACAGTTCCTTCGGCACTTTGACCTCGGCCTCCGTGAGTGGGTCGGCCAGGTTGTCCGGCTGAGGTCGGGCCCTGCGCTCGCGGGTATCCATTGCGGCTTGCAGCAAGGCGGCCAAGTGGTCGGTGCGGGGATGGCTCACGGACTCCGACACCAGATAATCGGCCAATCGCGGTGCGGTATCCAGGACGGTTTGGATGAACCCTTGCGCAGCCGCCGCGTTGAGGGCCTCCCTGACCAGCCGCTCGGCCTGATGGGATCCTTTCCCAAGTGCGATCTCCGCCCGCAGAAGCTGCAGCTCCACCGTCGAGCGGATCGTCCTCGGCTGGGCGCAGCCAGCCTCAAGAATTGCTTCGGCCCCAGAAGGGGCTTGGGCATTCTAGGCCCGCGGCCAGCAACCACCGGGGCGGAGGACCACACTTTCCCCTCGCCAAGAGGCGGCCCGCTAACCTGCAGCCGGATGCTCACCGTCGAAGAAAGGCTGCAGGCGTGACCGAATTCGACGTCATATCAGCGGACTCTCATGTCATCGAGCCAGGCGATCTTTGGGAAAACTATGCGGATCCCGAATACCGCGACCGGGCGCCGCACCTCGTGCACGGTGAGGACGAGGACCGTTTCCTCATCGACGGTCGCGCCACCGGCTCACTCGGTCTGATGGCCGGCGCCGGCCGCAAACCGGAGGACGTCACCTCGACGGGCCGCTACGAGATCGACGTGCCGCGCGCCGCCTGGGATCCGCACGCTCGCCTGCAGGCCATCGAGGCCGACGGCGTTCAGGCCGAGGTCCTCTACCCCACCGTCTGCCTCGGCATTTTCGGTCACACCGATCTCGAGTTCGTCTCGGCTTGCATGGACGCCTACAACCGGTGGTTGGTCGACTTTCGCGCGGCCGAACCGAAGAGGTTCAGGGGAGTCGGCCTGATCGTGATGAACGACATCCAGATGGCCTGTGCTCAGCTCCAACGAGTACATGAACTCGGGCTCAGCGGCGTCATGATTCCGCTGCGCCCGCAGACCGACGTTCCCTACAGCAGCGACACGTACGATCCGGTCTGGGCACTGGCACAGGCATTGGAGTTGCCGGTCACAATGCACATCTTCACCGAGCCCCAACGCCGGTCACCGACAAGCGATCTGGCCGAGGCGTTCGCAGACTGGGTGACGAAGCCTGCGAACATCCAGCGGACGATCGCAGAGATGATCTTCAGCGGCGTCTTCGAGCGCTTCCCCGAACTTCGGATGGTGTCGGCGGAGAATGACGTCGGCTGGGTCGCACACTTTACGGAGCGGATGGATCACCGCCTCACCCGAAAACGCTACGCGATGTATCGTGACCCGCCGCTCTCCCTCATGCCGAGCGAATACTTCCGGCGCAACGTCTTCGCGACATTCATGGACGACCCTGCCGGTGTCGCCACCCGCGATCTGGTCGGGATTGAGAACCTGATGTGGTCGTCCGATTACCCTCATCACGAGAGCACGTGGCCGGACTCCCGTGAGGTCTTCGAGCGGCTGTTCATCGACGTGCCGCTACAGGACCGACGGAAGATTGTCGCCGAGAACGCGGCCCGCCTGTATCACTTCGACTGAGTGGTCGCCAGACAACCTTGTGGTAGGAAGAGATGACACAGAGGAAGGCCCGATGTTTATGGGCTGAGTGTGTCGCAAAGGGGAGTGGCTGTGCAGAAGCTGATCATCGAGGTCGCGATCAACGAAAACCTGACACGCGACGATCACCCGAAAGTGCCGATAACGCCCGACGAGATCGCTCAGGAAGCCTATGACTGTGCGAACGCCGGCGCGTCGATTGTTCATTTCCACGCCCGGGATCCCGAGACTGCCGAACACCGACCCGGCGACGCCGCGCTTTACGCCGAAGCCATGCAGAAGATCCGCGCCAAGTGCGACATCATGTGTTATCCGACACAGTCGTACCGGGGCGACGACGAAGCGGTCAACCCGCACATCCGGGCGCTCGCCGCGAACCCCGCGGCTCCACTGGAGCTGGCCTTCCAGTTTGTGAGTTCCGGTGGATGGGGAACGACCCGAACTGGCCAGATGGGTCGGTCCGTGGCCGGAGATACCCTCACAGAGAGCGGCGACCCGAGGGACCCTCACGCCTTGCTGCGTTTCTGCAAGGAAGCCGGGGTGAAGCCGAAGTTCGTCGTCTACGAGCTCGGTTCCCTCCGCCACCTGGTGGCGTGCCGCGACGCTGGACTTATCGAGGATCCGATCACCTGCCACCTGCGCGTGCACGACCGGTCGACATTCGGCCCGACACCGGATGCCCGGGGAGTTTTGAGCTTCCTCGAAGTTGTCAGACCCGACGTGCCGTTCGAGTGGTTCGTCCACCCCTTGGACCTCGTCGATCCGAGTCTTCACTTCCGGCTCAACGCCATCGCAGTCGCGGCAGGCGGACACGCCCGTACGGGACTCGGAGACCAGTTGCTGTGCTTCGGGGTCCCGGAAAGTAATCCTGAGATGGTCGAGCGAGTGGTGACGATGGCTCGCCTGACGGGCCGGGACGTGGCCTCGCCAGAAGAGGCCCGCGGGATTCTGGGTATTCGCCCTCGCCTGTGAGCGTCGTCGGGAGGCGCAAGGCGCCATGCTCCTCGCTCTAGACCCGTATTCCGCACCTTGTTCGTGAGGGCAAGGTTTAGCGGGTCGGTGTTGAGGATTTTGGTCCGTTGTTGCTGGTCAGAGCGGTTGACGGTGATGGGTCAGCGGTTGCGTGGACGGTGTGTGTTGGGGAAAGCCTCGGTGTCGTATTGTGGACAGCATCCATCATCCGGATGGTGTGTGGTCTTATTATGTTGGGGAAATGTTCGTTCGCGTGCAGCGGGTGCGGCAGAGGGACCGGGTGTACGAGTACGTGCACATCGTGGAGGGCTACCGCGACGAAGGGGGGAAGGTCCGCCATCGTGTTGTGGCAAACCTGGGCCGCCGCGACCAGCTGAAAGACTCTGGCGCCCTGGACAATCTGGCCGCCGCGTTCACTCGGCTGGACCCCACCCCGGGCCGCTATGCGGTCGGGGCCCTGCCGCTGGTGGTCCCGGTGTTGGAACGCCTGGATGTGGCCGGGATCGTCGATCGGGCCTGCCCCATGCGAGGCCGGGCCCATTTGACTCACGGCGAGGTGATCGCTGCGTTGGTGGCCAACCGGCTCACCGCCCCTCGGCCGCTCTATGACGTCGCCGGTTGGGGCAACACCTATGCCACCAATGACTGGCTGGGCACGCCGGGCGCGTTGCTCAACGACGACCGGCTGGGCCGGGCGCTGGATGCGGTGGCCGGACGCATCGACGAGATCGCTTCGACGGTGGCGATGGCCGCCATCGGCGCGTTCGGCGTCGACGCCGCCCGGATCCACTGGGATTTCACCTCGGTGGCGTTCTGCGGGGCCTACGACGACCAGGATCCGACCTCGCCGACGATCGGCTACGGGCACTCGTCGGACCGCAAGAGTCACCGCCGCCAGCTCAAAGTGGCGCACGCCACCACCGCCTCGGGGATCCCGCTGTTCGGGCGGGTGGTCGACGGCGCCCGTCACGAGGGGACCGAGACGAGCGAACTCCTCGAGACCTTGCGCGGCTTGGCCGAACCACGACGGCTGCTATTGGTGGCCGACTCCGCCTTGGTCAACAAGGCCAACCTGGCCGCGGCGGACGCGGCCGGCATCCGGTTCGTGTCCCGCTTGCCGCGCACCTTCGACTACGAGACCGATGCCTTGGCCCAGCCCGATGAGGCCTGGCGGCCCCTAAGTTATTGTGCGCAGCGGGCCAAGCGTCTGGCACCCGCGCAGCGGCCGAGCTTCGAGGGCGCGGAATCGACGATCGAAATGGTCGGCCCCGACGGGGTCGCCCGGCGCTTCCGGGTTCTCTATATCTACGGTTCCGAAGAGGCCGGCGCGGCCCGAGCCAGCCGGGCCCGGCTGCTGCGCCGGGCCGAAGACGCCCTGGCCCGCATCGCCCGCGGCCTGACCGCCAAGCCCCGCCAAGACCCCGAACGCGTCGGGCGCCGGGTGGCCCAAGCCGTTGCTGACGGCCGCGTCGGCCTATGGCTGCGAACCGAGGTCAACGCCGACAAAAACGAAAACCTCTCCCTGCGCTGGTGGCGCGACACTGACGCTCTCGCCGAAACAGCCCGCCGCGACGGCCTCTACGCGCTGGTCACCAACATGGGTCCCCACCACTGCTCGGCCGACCGGCTCCTGACCCTCTACAAAGACCAGGCCCTCTCCGAACGCGCCCACCACTTCCTAAAAGGACCGCTGGCGGTGCGGCCGGTGTTCCTGCACTCCAACCGCCGAGCAGCAGCCCTCGTCGCAGTCTGCTCCATCGCCCTGCTCGTCTACGGGCTCATCGAGACCGAAACCCGTCGGGCCATCACCCCAGCCCGCACCGTCGACGGACTCCTCCCCGAACAACGAGCCGCCCGACCCACCGCCGAGAACATCTTCCGTGCCTTCGCCGGCCTCGGCTTCCAACGCGTTCGCACCACCACCGGCCTCCAAGCCATCCCGGACCCACTCACCCCCGCCCAACAGACCATCCTCGACGCCCTACAGATCGCCACCATCGTCCCACCCAAAGGGTGAGACCTACCCCAAAACGGTGCGGAATACGGGTCTAGACCTCAAAGGCCATGACTTCGTCGCCGGTGGACCACTGGCGCGCTTCCGGTGCCAGCTGGAGGACCTCCGAAGGATGCAACGGCACGTCGCGAGGAGCGTTGAACTCGCCTCCTTCCACCGCGTCGCGGATTGCGAGGGCGAGCATGAGCGGCGCCATCGCCTCATACTGGTCCGTCTGCTCCCGGTCCGTCAGGTATCGCCGCTTCGACCTTCCATTGAGCAGGCCAAACCAGGCGCCCACGTACCGCTCCCCCTCCCATACGTGGACCCGGATGTACGTCGTGTCGCTCCGACGCGTGTCAATGCCGCGATCCTGGAAGATCACCCGATAGCTTGTCATCGCATCCCGCTAGCTTCCTGTACGGGGACCGTAGCGTAGTGGGACCCGCACCGAGCGAGCGACAGGGATCGGAGGTGGGGCGCCCGGTGCCTCCCTTCCGGGTCTCCGGGCCGCCGGTCAGGAACGTCGCCCGGAAGTCCCTCGCACCGATCGCCAGCGTGGAGCTCACCTCCACTGTCTGTGCCCTCCCCCTGTGGGAGAGTCAAGCGGCGCACCGGGTCTTGACCCTCCCACAGGGAGAGCACCGAAGCTGGAGCCGTTGGCACGACCGCCAACGAGACGAGCAAAGGAGCCGACTCATGTCCAAACGGGTGATCACAGAACTGCCCGCGATCGTGGCCGAGCACATCGCAGCGGTCAACGCCTTCGACACCGACCGGATCGTGGCCACCTTCAGCCCGGACGCCTTGGTCAACGACAATCGCCGAGAGATCTGGGGCACCGACGCCATCCGGCGGTTTATAGCCAAGGAGTTTGTCGGCGATCACGTGACAATGGAGGTTCGCGAAGTCATTGATCACGACGGGGACATCATCGTCCGGGCCAAGTTCGACGGTACGTACGATAAGGCGAACCTGCCCGACGAACTCGTGATGTCCAGCTATTTCAGCCTGCGGAACGGGAAGATTGTCAGCCTGATGGTCATCTTCAACCAGCCCTCGCCATATTGAGCGTAGCTGCGACGTATCGAGCCAGAGAACCGCTACGGTCACCCGGCCGATCGGCGGCAACCACCCGCTTAGACTGGACGGTGGTCGGGATCGGCCGGGGACGGTAATGTCGCCGGCCGGAGGGGCCGCGAGTGGCCGGACTCAAGAGGAGGGCAGGGGAGGAGCTCGGATGACCGTGACAGAGAAACCCTGGACCAGCACGGCCCGGGTACCTTTCGCGATGACCAGCCCGTTGTACGTCCCGAGGGAGCGGTATTTTGATCGCGCCTTCTTCGAACTGGAGAAGGAACGACTGTGGCCTCGTGTGTGGCAGATGGCGTGCCGGCTGGAAGAGATTCCGAACCCGGGTGATTTCGTCGAGTACGAGATCTGTGACGAATCCATCCTGGTCATTCGCCAGGACGACATGTCGGTCAGGGCCTTCTACAATGCTTGCCGACACCGGGCGACACAGTTGTGTAAAGGTTCCGGGCGCCTGCCCGGTGGACATATCACCTGCCCGTTTCACGGCTGGCGGTGGAATATAGACGGATCGACCTCCGCCCTCTACGGCCACGAGGGGTTCGCCGAGGAATGCCTGCAGCCGCAAGACGTCCGGTTGCAGGAGTGCAGGGTGGAGACGTGGGGTGCGTGTGCCTGGATCAACATGGATCCCGGCGCCCGGCCTCTGCGTGACGCGCTTTCGCCGGCCGCCGAGATCCTGGAAGCCTTCGGGGTCGAGGACCTGCGGGTGTACTGGTGGAAGGAAGTCATCATTCCCGCGAACTGGAAGCTGGCGCAGGAGGCATTTCACGAGGGATGGCACGTCATGGCCACCCATCCCCAGCTGACGATGGGTGCCGGCGAAACCTACCGGCCGGACCTGGCGGAAGTCACCGCGTTCGAGAACGGCCACTCGCGCTTCCAGGGGCGCGCCGAGCCCGGGGCAGTGGCGGCCAGCAAGGGACGAGGAACTGACGCATTCGTGGAGTCGATGCGTCTGCTCTGGGAAGGTCAGGACGCCATGATCCTGAAGCGGGACCTGGACATCTTCGAGGGTGTGCGCAATCGGGTGGGCCCGGACGAGGACTATTCGACCGCCGCGATCCGAGCATTGATCGAGTATTCGGCCGGGGCCGGCGTCCCTTTGCGGGCTACACCCGAGAGCATTCGGCTCTGGGGCGGGGAAATCTTTCTCTACCCCAACTTCTTCTATCTGCCGATGTACAGCAATGCACTCTCCTACCGTGTGCGCCCCTTCAACGACGACCCGGAGATGTGCCGCTTCGAGGTTTGGTCACTCACCATGCCAGCGAACGGCGAGAAGGTTCCCCGCGCCCGGCTCAAGGGGCGCTTCGCTGCCGATGACGTCGATAACTGGGGCCGGATACCCCGCCAGGACTTCAGCAATCTCGCTCGCCAGCAGCGAGGGCTGCACTCTCGCAGCTACCGCCACCATCGCCTGGCTACCGAATGGGAGCGGGCCATCAGCAACATGCACGAGGAGCTCGACAGGTATCTCGCCGGCTGACTCAGGCGAAGCGGCACGTCGTCGGGTAGCGTGTGCGTCGGTGCAGACACGCTGGGCCATTCGTGGGCGCTCGTAGTCGATGGGAGCGGTGAGTCCGCGCTCAGGGTGGATGTGGTGTCGAAAATGGCAGGATCGTGCCGTCCTCGACACAAGACTGAGAATCGTCCTCGGGAGGCAACGATGAAGCAGGGGATGCGAGTGGTGGACGCCGACGGCCACACCATGGACCCACCAGCGATCAACGAGCGATACCTCGATCCGGCGTGGCGATCAGCGCTCGAGCATCACGTCTCCATGCAATTGGTGCCCGGCAGCCTGGAGGCATTGCGCCTCGAGGAGCAGCTCCGCACCAAGTACGCAGAATTTACCGATAGCGGATGGGATGCCAAGGTGCTCGTCAAAGGGCTCGACGTCGAGGGCGTTGACATCAGTGTCATCTATGGCCCGTTGTACTCGATGTGGGCGGACGGCATGGACCCCCGTTTCGCGGCCGCCCTGGCGCGTGGCTACAACCGGTGGCTCGCCGATTACTCCGTCGATTCTGGCGGTCGCATTGTCGGTGCCGCTCCCCTGCCAGTGCAGGACATCGATCTCGCCCTCGCCGAGCTGGACTATTGCTACGACGCGCTTGGCATCAAAGCTTTCTGGGTGCGGCCGAATCCGGTCAATGGACGCATGCTCGGCGAACGCACCTACGACCCTCTTTATGCCGCCCTGCAGGAACGGGACGCGCCGCTTTCTTTGCACGAGGGAATGGGCGCAATCATGGCGACAGCGGGCGCTGACCGGTTCCATACCTGGACCGAATTGCATGCCTGCTGCCATCCGATGGAACAGCAGATGGCGATGCTGTCGATGATGATGCAGGGCGTGTTCGACCGCTTCCCCGGTTTGCGGGTGGCGTTTATGGAATCGGGTTGCTCGTGGGCGCCGGCATGGCTCCACCGAATGGACGAGCACATCGATCTCACCGGCTGGTACGACTTCCCGGCGCTCGAGCTCAAGCCAAGCGAGTATTTCCGTCGCAACTGTTTCATCTCCTGCGATCCGGACGAGGACTTGCTGTGGACGGTCGTCGACAGCATCGGCGATGCCAATGTCCTCTTCGCCACCGATTTCCCACACCCAGACGCCAAGTATCCGCACGCGGTCGATGCGTTTCTCGACCTCCCGCGCGTCAGCAAGGAAAGCAAGGCGCGGATTCTCTGGAACAACGCCGCTCGCTTCTACGGCGCGGCCGTGAGCTCGTAAACGCCTGGAAAACTTCGGGTGAACCTTGTGACGGCCACTCCTGAACGCACGTCCGTCGGCTGGATCGGCACCGGGGTGATGGGCACCCCTATGTGCGGCCACCTCCTGTCGAAGGGTTACGAAACGACAGTCACCACGCGGAGCAAGGAAAAAGCCGAGCCCCTGCTGGCAAGTGGGGCCAAATGGGCGGACACGCCGCTGGAAGTGGCGTCGGGAAGCACCGTCGTCTTCTCGATGGTCGGGTTCCCCGACGATGTCCGCGAGGTCATTCTCGGACCCGAAGGCGCCCTGCAAGGAGCCAGGCCTGGCACCATCCTCATCGACATGACCACGAGCGAACCGTCCCTGGCACTGGAAATTGCCCAGGCGGCGGCGTCAAAAGGTGTGCACTCGCTCGATGCACCAGTCTCGGGCGGCGACATCGGCGCCCGCAACGCCACCCTTTCGATAATGGTCGGAGGCTCGAGCGACGTGTTCGAGGTGATGCGTCCGCTCTTTGAGGCCATGGGAACCACCATCGTTCTCCAGGGCGGCCCCGGCGCAGGCCAGCACACAAAGATGGTTAATCAGGTGCTCATTGCGAGCACCATGGTGGCCATGTCCGAAGGGCTGCTCTACGCGGCTCGAGTCGGTCTCGACGTCGAGCAGGTGCTGGCATCGGTGACCAGCGGCGCGGCCGGGAGCTGGTCACTCTCGAACCTGGCCCCGAGGGTCGTGGCCGGTAACTTCGCGCCTGGATTCCTGGTCGACCACCTGGTCAAGGACCTGGGGATCGCGCTCGCTGAGGCGAAGCGTGCGAAGGTGGCGTTACCGGGGCTGGCGCTGGCCAACCAGCTGTACGTCGCGCTTCAGGCCCAGGGACGCGGCAGGGACGGCACGCAGACCCTCGTGCACGCCTTGGCGTCTCTCTCCGGGCTCAGGTGGCCTCCCCCTCGCGCGAATGACGATCGGGCCCCTTGACGAGTCCATCCCACGACCAATGTGGCATGGCCAGACCATCCGGAACCTCGGCCGCGGATTGGTGGTGGCGCGACATCGTCGTCAGCGTCGTCCAAGCGAAGTAGTCGCGCAGCACCTGACGCAGCCGGTGGTCGCCGGCCAGACCGACATCCGCGAGTGCCTCGTCGAAGCAGATAATGGCTCGACGATCCATCTCCTCGTGCGGCCCATTGCCGCTGTGCATCCGCACAACGAAGGTTTCGTCACCGTACTCCGTCGAATACATCATCGGACCACCAAGTGCCTCCGCCCAGTAGGCGGCCAGCCGCTCGGCGTGCTGGGGGTGGTATCCGTGGCTGAAGGCGTGGCTGACCACATCGTCTGCCATGACCCTGGCATGCCACGCATGCGCGAGTCGCAGCATGCCGTCGCGGCCACCCGCGGCGTCGTACACGGTCTCCATGTCCCCAGATGACATCTCTGGCCGCGCCGGAGGGGACTTGACCGTCCTCCACCCGTGAGGGCGGAGCACCCAGGGCGAAGTAACACGATCGTCCGTTTCGACAGTGCCAGGATCGGGGCATGACCATCGCCGCCTCCCCTGAGCGTCTGGAACGGGTTCAGAACATCGTCGTTCTGATGAAAGAGAACCACTCGTACGACAACTACTTCGGCATGCTCGAACGCGGGACGGCTTCACGCTGGGCCCAGACGGTCAACCAACCAACAGCAACCCGAACGCATCAGGGGCTTCAGTCCGGGTTCACCACTTCTCGGTACCTATCAACCCCTCCTTCGCGGTGAGCCAGACTTGGAATGCATCCCACCTGGAATGGAACCAAGGAAGGATGGACGGGTTCGTCACCACGACGGCCAGCGACGAGCCCATGGGGTATTTCAACGAGTCCGACCTGCCCTGGTATTACGGGCTGGCTCGCACCTTCGGAATCGCTGACCGGTACTTCTCATCGTGTCTGGCCCAAACCTTTCCGAACCGTCGGTTCCTGCAAGCTGCCACCGCGGATGGGCTGGTCTCCACGACCCTGCCCGGCCCGTTCCTCCGACCTCCGAAAACCGGACTCATCTGGGACCGTCTCGACGCCGCCGGCGTGGGCTGGGCAAACTACTATGTCGAGGTTCCGGAGGTGGGGCTGTGGCCCCGGAACCTGTTGCACTACCGTGACCATCTCCACGCAATCGAGCGTTTCCATGACGACTGCCAGGCCGGGACCCTGCCGGCCGTCACTCTCATCACCCCCGACACCGCCTTCCTCTCCGATGGCGAGTACCAGGACGACCAGCTCGGTGAAGCGTTTACGGCCTGGATCTACGAGTCCCTGCGCCAGTCCTCGCAATGGCCCACGCTGATGTTCGTCGTCACCTGGGACGAAGGCGGTGGCTTCTACGACCACGTTCCCCCTCCCGCTGCCCCGAAGCCCGACGACGTTCCGCCTGCGATCCATGTGCCGCCTGACGAGCCGGGAGGATACGACCGATACGGATTCAGAGTGCCCTGCATTGTCGCCTCGCCTTACTCCAAGCCCGGGCACGTCTCGTCGTTGGTCTACGACCACACCTCCATCCTGGCCACGATCGAGCAGCGCTGGCAGCTGCGCCCGCTCACCGCTCGTGATGCAGCGGCAACGCCCCTCTGGGACCTTCTGGATCTGGATGCCCGGCCCGGTCTCCTGGACCCCCCGGCCCTGCCCGAGCCTCGGATCTGGCCCTTCCCTTCGCAGTAGCCGGAACCGCGCCTCCGGGCTGGCCGGCCAGCGCAGACTCATCCTCTTGCGCAGTCGTGGAGGGAAATAGCATACTATTATTAAAGCCGGCACAAGGAGGCTGCATCATGACCGCCGTCGAAGACCGACCGCTCCGCTACATCGATTCCGACGGACACATCCTCGAGCCACCGACGGGGATGCTCGAGTTCGCGCCGGCAGAGTACCGAGATCGCATCTGGCATTGCGAGACAGATGCCGACGGCACGGAATGGATTACATGGAACGGTATCCGGATCCCGGGAGGCGGGTTGGCAGGCACCGCCGGGTTCACGGACGAGATGGTGGAGCGGGTCCGCAACCTGGAAATTCCCTACAGCAAGACGCGGCCGTCCGGCTGGACGGCGTCGCTGCGCCTGGCCGATCTTGACCGTGACGGCATCGAATTGTCGGTGCTGTACCCCACCATGATGCTGGGCCTTCAGAGCCTGACCGATGTCAAGTTCGGCCAGGTGCAAGCTCGGGCGTACAACGACTGGTGCGCCAATCATCTGAAGGAAGGCCAGGGGCGCCTCTACGGTGCTGGCGCCCTTCCCCCGATTCACCACGCCGATGACGTGCAGGGCGTGGTGGACGAGATCCTGCACGTGGCCGACCTGCCCGGCATGGTCTCGGTCTTCATGCGACCGAATCCGGCCATCGAGTGGCGCTACTTCAACGATCCGGTCTACGACCCGATCTGGGCCGCGCTGCAGGACACCGAGCTGCCGGTCGCCTTCCACCCCTTCCTCTCGCCCGACCTTCCGGGGGCCTGCGAAGGCCTGAAACTGGCTCGGCTGCGGGACCCCGACGGGTCGTACCAGCCTCTCGAAGACTTCGCCAAGCTGGAGCAGCAGGAGGGCGGCGCCGGCGTCACCAACATCTACTTCACCCAGGCCATCGCCAATCCCGTCGACGTCATGAGTTCCATCTGTTACGTCACGTCGGGCGGGGTGGCGGAGCGTTTCCCCGGAGCCAAGTTCATGTTCCTGGAAGCCAACGGCGGATGGCTGGTGCCGTGGCTCGAACGGCTCGACCACCACGCCAAGAAGTTCAGTTGGGACGTGCCCTGGCTGAAGATGCTCCCCTCGGAGTACTTCCGCCGCCAGTGCTGGATCAGCTTCGACCCCGACGAGTCGATGCTCGCCTTTACCGCCAACTCGCCACTGTGCGGAGCTGATCGGATTATCTGGGCCTCCGACTACCCGCACCCAGACGCCAAGTTCCCCGGGGTGACCGAGGAACTCGCCGAGGCTCTGCACGGTCTGACGTACGAGCAGAAGAAGGCCATCACGAGCGAGAGCGCGCTCGCCCTCTACGGCATCCGGTAGTCCCTCCTCGCGCACACTTCTTCGGGCGTGAAACTCCGACTGGCGCCGGGCCGTCGGAGTCGCGGTTGCGTCGAGACGCCGTCCGGGCCAGCGCTTGCTATTTCTGGAAGCCGACTCTATTCTCGATTGCCGGCTAGCTGTGGCTGTGCCCGGACCACAATTGAAGAGTGTCTGTGATCAACCCGCATTTCGAAGAAGGCATCCCGCACCCCGCCACCATGACGGCCAGGCAGCGGGACCGCAGAAACCGACTCATCGAGGCGGCCCTGGGCATGCTCGGTTCGGACGATTACGAGCGGATACAGGTAAAGGACGTGGCCGAAAAAGCGGGAGTTTCGCTAGGCACGCTCTATAACTACTTCTCTTCCAAAGAACGCCTCTTCGCGGAAGTTCTGGTGCACTGGGCCGACACCTTGCCGACCAACATTCGGCAGCGTCCGCTACAAGAGGGTCGACCGACCCAGCAGCTCCAGGAAGCGGTACACCGTGCCCTTCGTGCCTTCGAACGGCAACCGCAGATGGCTCGACTGGTTCACATCCTTCAAATGTCGACAGACGCCTTCGCCGGGGAGCTGCTCGGCCGGATGCACGTATCGACCACCGATGCGTACATGCAAGCACTCGCTGCGATCGACCCGGTAACAGCGCGGCGCGCCCTGACCGTCGTGAACGCAGTCTTCAGCGTACAACTGCTGGCCTGGTCGCAAGGCCGGATCACGCCACGGGAGCTTCACGACCGGCTCGACGCCACCATCGAATTCATCGAGCCGCTCCTCATTCCCGGACTCATTGCACAGCGGGAGCGGTAGCTTTCCCGGACTTGACACAATTAGATTCGGAATCTAGATTTTCGCCAGGTGTTGCGATAGGAGACGACCGTGGGCGCAGAGGGCGTGGACTTTCAGATCTTCGATTGTGACAACCATTACTACGAGGCGCCGGACGCGTTCAGCCGGCACATCGAGCCCGAGTTCCGGAAGCGGTGCATGCAGTGGGCCGAGATCGACGGCCGGAAGCGGCTGCTGGTGGGGGGCAGAGTCAATCGATTCATCCCCAACCCGACCTGGGACCCGGTGTCCAAGCCGGGCGCCCTGGACGAGTATTTTCGGGGCCGGAACCCGGCAGGCGCGGGCACCCGCGAGCTGTTCGGCAACCTCGACCAGCTAGCCGATCATCCCGAGTATCTCAACCGGGACGCCCGCCTCAGGGTCATGGACCAGCAAGGCCTGCAGGGCGCCATCTTCTTGCCCACGTTGGGCGTTGGCATGGAACAAGCCCTCCGCCATGACGTCCCCGCCCTGGTCGCCGCGTTCCGAGCCTTCAACCGATGGCTGGACGAGGACTGGGGGTTCGCGTACAGGGAGCGGATCTTCGCCGCCCCGTATATCACCCTCGCCGACCCGGCCAGTGCCGTGTCCGACCTCGAGTGGGTCCTTGACCGGGACGCTCGTTTCCTCGTGATGGTCGGCGGACCGGTCGTGGTGGATGGGGTAGGTCGCTCTCCGGCCGACCGTGTCTACGATGGGTTTTGGTCCCTCGTCAATGAGTCGGGGATCACCGTCTGTTATCACGGCGGAGACACCATCTATTCGGAGTACCTGACGGAGTGGGGTGAGAGTTCGGAGATGGAGGCGTTCCGCCAGAATCCGTTCCGGAGCCTGCTGTCAGCCAACTGTCACCAGGACAACTTCGCCAACCTCCTTGCTCACGGCCTTTTCGCTCGCTACCCCAACCTCCGGATCGCGTCGATCGAGACGGGGTCGGCCTGGGTCTTCCATCTGTTCGAGAAGCTGACGAAGTCCTTCGGCCAAACGCCGCATGCGTACCCCGAAGATCCGCGTGACACCTTCCGCCGTCACGTGTGGGTCTCCCCGTTCTACGAGGACGAACTGGGAGAGCTTCGCGACCTGCTTGGCGCGGATCACATCCTGATGGGATCTGACTTCCCCCACGCCGAAGGACTGGCGGATCCGGCCTCCTACGTCAAGGATCTCAAGAACTTCAACTACCCGGACGCGGACTGCCGATTGGTCATGCGCGACAACGGTATCGCCCTCTCGCAACGCCGTCCGGCCTGATTGGCCCCGAAGATCCTGATCGTTCAGAGAGGGTAGGCGGTGCTGACCTGGCCGGACCCCGACCTCCCGGAACCCATCCGGCTGGCGCTCACTGGCCCGAGTGCCCCTTTCGAGATCGTCGATGAAGAGGTGCTCGGGGCGAGGATGGAGGTGTTCCGGAACCGACCACGATCGTTCGTGGAGGTGCTCAGGTCCGGCGCACAACGATTCGAGGATCGCCCCTACGTGGTGTTCCCTGAACGAAGCCTCACGTTTGCCTCGATCCTGGATCCGGTCGCCGCCGTGGCCGATACCTTTCACAAGAAGTACGGCGTGGGCCGAGGCGACCGGGTCGCGATCGCGTCGGCGAACCGGCTGGAATATGTCCTCTCCTTTTGGGCCGCGACCACGCTCGGAGCGGTCACCGTCGCCCTCAACGGATGGTGGACGGGCGCCGAGATGGCCTATGCCATCGACCTGACCGAGCCCAAACTCCTGCTGGGGGACCGGTCGCGCCTGGAACGGATCTCGAGGGTGCCCTCAAACGGCGTCCCCGCGATTTGCTTCGACGACGACTTCGCTGCCGTGGAGGCGGCAGGCACAGGCGCACATTTGCCAGAAGTGAAGATCGACGAGGATGACCCCTACGTCATCCTCTTCACCAGTGGCACGACCGGCCGCCCCAAAGGGGCGGTCATCTCGCACCGGAGCAACCTGCATTTTGGCCTGGCCATCCAGCTGTCTGCGGCCGAGACGGCCGCCCGGGTTGTTGCCGCCGGCAATCCGGCGCCGGCCCCGTACGCCCCGTGTGCAATATCCGCCGCGCCCATGTTCCACATCGCCGGGCTCACCTGCACCCTGGCGATGGCGCCGCATACCGGAACGACCATGGTGTATCCGCCGCCTGGCCGCTGGTCGGAGGAGGCCCACCTGCAGCTCACAGATCAGCATCGCGCGACTGCCTGGTCGCTCGTGCCGACCCAGCTGTGGAGGCTGCTGGAGTGGCCGTCCCTCGGTGAATATGACCTCTCCTCGCTCCGTACAATCGGTGGCGGCAGTGCGGTGTGGCCGCCGGAGTTGCTGAAGCGCCTGGAACAGAAGATCCCGTGGGCCCGCCCGGGACTCAGCATCGGCTACGGGATGACCGAGACCAACGGCCTCGGGACGAGTTTGCGGGGTGAGGTCTCCTTCGCTCATCCCGATTCGATCGGGCGCGCCGCCCCCACGGTCCAGGTTTCGGTCCGCGACCCCGGCACCCGGGCGCCGTTGCCCGACGGTGCAGTCGGGGAAATCGCCTTGCGCTGCGCCGCGACTGTTCCAGGCTACTGGCGCAATGCTGGAGCCACCACCTCTGCCTTCGACGAGGCGCGCTGGTATCACACGGGCGATTACGGCCGCATTTGTGACGGCTTTGTCTATCTGGAAGGCCGACGCCAGGATCTCATCATCCGTGGCGGCGAGAATATCTATCCCGTCGAGATCGAGAACCGACTCTTCGAGCATCCCCGGATTGCTGAAGCCGCGGTCGTCGGCGTCGACCATCCAACCCTGGGCCAGGAGGTCAAGGCTTTCGTGGTGACCCGTACTCCGGATGACCTTTCTGAAGTGGAGGTCAAAGAGTGGTGTGCGGCGGCTCTGGCCGGATTCAAGGTCCCGGCCCGGGTGGAGTTCGTGGCCGGCCTTCCGCACAACGCCGGGGGAAAAGTCATGAAGCATCTGCTGGGTCGTCCGGAAGCGCAGAGCGGTTTCGTGCCGGACGAGGCGTGAGCCGTCCTGTGTCCACGATCCCGGCTGCCCTCCGTGCCGCTGCTGGACGTTTTGCGACTGACGCAGCAGTGGTTGATGGCTCGGACACCCTCACGTTCGGCGAACTCGCCGAGCAAGCTGAGACCGTGGCCGGGGCGTTGGTTCGTGCGGGCGTGGAGCCCGGGGACCGCGTCGCCCTGTGGGCTCCCAACAGCCTCAGATGGGTGGTCGCCTCCCTCGGCGTCTACATGTCGGGAGCTGTGCTGGTGCCGATCAACACGCGCTTTCGGGCCCAGGAGGCCCAGCACGTCCTGACCACATCCCGAGCTCGTCTGGTCCTGACCGTGGACGACTTTCCGGAAGCCGACTTTGTCGGGATGCTCCGAACCATGGCTGACCTTGAACATCAGACTGTGGCATTGTTGTCGGGGGACAGTGACGGCCGGTGGCCGTCCTGGGAAGCGTTCCTTGACCTGGCAACCGACGTCGACCGCGACGTCGCCAGAGCCCGAGAAGCGTCGCTCGACGAAGGGTCCACTTGCGACATCATCTTCACGTCCGGGACGACGGGCGCACCGAAGGGAGCGATGCTGGCCCACGGAGCCAGCGTCCGGACCTACGAAATCTGGTCCGAACTGGTCGGCTTGCAGCATGGCGACCGCTATCTCATCGTCTATCCCTTTTTCCACACGGCCGGCCTCAAATCGGGCATCCTCGCCTGCATCATCCGGGGAGCCACCATCTATCCGCACGCCGTCTTCGACGTTCGTTCGGTGATGGACAAGGTGGCATCTGAGCGGATCACCGCCTTCCCCGGGCCGCCCACGGTGTTCCAGTCGATCCTGAATCACCCCGAATTCTCCTCGTTCGACCTGTCGTCCCTCCGGCTTTCGGTCACCGGGGCCGCAGTTGTCCCGGTCCAGGTCGTACGAGAGATGAGAGAGCAACTGGCCTTTCAAGTGGTCGTGACCGGTTACGGCATGACCGAGACCACCGGAACCATCAGCATGTGCCGACACGACGATCCTCCCGAGGTGGTAGCCGAGACGGTCGGCAAACCCCTGCCCGGAATAGAGGTTCGGGTGGCCGCAGACGACGGCTCGGCCCTGCCCCCGGCCTGCCCGGGAGAGTTCTGGGTGCGCGGCTTCAACTTGATGAAAGGCTACTTCGGCGATCCGGTCGCCACCGCCGAGGCCATCACACCGGACGGCTGGTTGAAGACGGGTGATATTGGTTACGTCGACCCGGACGGCAACCTCCGGATCACCGACCGCAAGAAGGACATGTTCATCGTGGGCGGATTCAACGCCTATCCGGCGGAGATCGAAGCATGTCTGCTGGCCCACCCTTCGCTGAGCCAGGTCGCCGTCGTGGGCGCGCCGGACGAGCGACTCGGAGAGATCGGGGTCGCATTTGTGGTGCCGCGTGCGGGAGTCGACGTCGACCCGGACGAGATCGCGGCTTGGACCCGCCAGCGGCTCGCCAACTTCAAGGTTCCGCGCCGGGTGATCGTCTGCGAGTCGCTTCCACTCACGCCGTCGGGGAAAGTCATGAAGTACGTGCTGAAAGACTCACTCCGTTGAGGCTCGGGCCGGCTGACCCGGATTCCTCCGTGCCAGGCGACAGCCTGGCCCACCTCTTGCTGGAGCATCCGGCCGGACCGGACGAACCGCTGGTCTGCACCATCGACGGGGAGCTGTCCGCGCTCGAGTTTCGGCAAGCGGCTGAATCGGTCGCGTCGGAGCTGCTGGGTCTCGGGATACGCGCCGGGCAGCCCGTGGCTGTCCAGGTAGCGAATGCACCCGGCATGGCGGCCGGCATGTTCGGAGCCTGGCTGGCTGGCTGTGTGTTCGTGCCCATTAATTCCCGCCAGCCCCCACCCGAGGTGGCGCGGTTGCTCGAGGTCATCCATCCGGGTGCGTTTCTCGGTGGCGATGGGCTGACGGCACTGGGGAATCCCGCGAGCTTCGACGTGGACGTAGCCTTCGTGACGTGGACGTCGGGTACGACCGGACCACCGAAACCGATCCTGCACACGCATTCGGGTTACCGGGAGATCCTCGAGCGGGTGCTCTCCTCGATCCGGAAGGGGCAGACGACGGAACGCCCGAGTCCCAACCTGATCCCCGTGTCCCTGGCCTTGAACGCGGGCATTTATAACCTCCTGTTCGGTCTGATGGCAGGGGCGGCGGTGGTGTTGATGGAACGGTTCGTGGCCGCAGACTTCGCTACCCTGGTGGCCCGGTACCAGATCCGCTCGACGGTCCTGCCGCCCGCCGCCATGACCATGCTGACTGACGCTGCAGAGGTCACGGAGCTCTCGCCCCTTCGTTATGTGCGAAGCATCACCGCGCCCCTCTCGCCGGTCGGTGCCCGTAGATTTATGGCCAAGTTCGGCGTGACCGTGCTCAACGGGTACGGCCAGGCCGAAGTGGGAGAGGTGGTGGGATGGACGGCTGCCGATGCCCGTGCCTACCCGGAGAAACTCGGCGCGGCCGGACGGCCACACCCCGGAGTAGACATCAAGGTGGTGGCCGACGACGGCACGCCGGTGGGTGCCGGCATGGTGGGGCAACTGCTGGTTCGACCGCCCCGAATGGCGGCCGGGTATGCCAGCGATGACTCACTCGACGAGCGCATCGATGACGAGGGCTATCTGGCCACGGGCGATTTCGCGGTCGTGGACGAGGACGGATTCGTCTGGATCGAGGGGCGGTCCACCGACCTCATCAATCGTGGCGGCAACAAAGTGTTTCCCGATCAAGTCGAGGAGGTGCTGCAGCTCCTCCCGGGCGTCCACGACGCCGCAGTGGTGGGCGTCGAGGATGCCCGTCTGGGCCAGGTCCCCATCGCATTTATTGTCGGCGACGCCACCGACGATGAGCTGAGGACCGTGTGCCGGGAGAACCTGGTTCCCTATAAGGTTCCCGTCGCATTCACACGTGTTCCGGCCATCCCCCGAAGCGAGGTGGGTAAGGTGCTGCGGCGGCAGCTGGCCGGCGCCTGGGACCGCCCACCCGGTTCTTGAGCCCGCAGGAAAGGATGGCAATGGCCGAGGGAACAATCACCGACGAAGCCATCGCCCGGCTACGCCTGCGCATCGGCATCCCCGAGCCGCACCCGGTCCCGCCCCACTACACCCGCCCCGGCGTCGACGCGTTCCGTCAGGTCTCGATCGCGTACGGCGACGACAACCCTCTCTGGTGCAATCCGGCATATGGGACGGGGACGGTCTGGGGTGGTGCCATCGCCTCACCGGTGCTGGTCGGCGGCGACAGCTTGATCGGCGAGGACGAGGTGACCGAAGTCTCCCCCGAGCACAAGGATTTGCTCCGGGGCGACCCTCTTCGCGGGGTCCACGCCTTCTATTCGGCCAGTGCCCGGGAGTGGTGGGCGCCACTTCGTCCGGATCGCCGTGTGAGCCGGCGCAACGCGCTGGTAGGGGTGCTGGACAAGCCGAGCGAGTTCGCGGGACGAGCGGTGCACGAGTGGACTGCCCAGGTATTCCGGGAAGCCGAAGGGCCAGTGCTGTCAGGACAATATCGGCTGATGATTCGCACCGAACGCACCAAGGCTCGTGAGAAGCGGAAATACGACGCCACCGAGATCCAGCCCTATACGGACGAGGAAATCGCCGAGATCGATGCCCAATATTCGAACGAGGACCGGCGAGGCCCGACTCCCCGATGGTGGGAGGATGTGGCGGAAGGAGACCCGGTGGGGCCGATGGTCAAGGGTCCGCTCACCGTTACCGACATGGTGTGCTGGCACGCCGGGATGGGCATGGGCCTCTACGGAGTCAAACCCCTGCGCCTCGGTTACCAGAACCGGGCCCGCATCCCGCGCTTCTTCCAGCCGGACGAGCTCAACATCCCGGATGTTATGCAGCGAGTCCACTGGGATCCCGTATTTGCGAAGCGCAGCGGCAATCCGACCACCTTCGATTACGGGCGCATGCGCGAAACCTGGCACATCCATCTGTGCACGGACTGGATGGGCGACGACGCCTGGCTGTGGAAGCTGGACTGCGAGTTCCGCCACTTCAACTATGTCGGGGACACCCAGTGGCTGCGCGGCACCGTCACGCGTCGCTATCTGGCAGAGGGGGGCCGGCCGGCGGTGGATGTCGACCTGACCATGACCAACCAGCGGGGCGAGGAAACCACGCCCGGACAGGCCACCATTCTGCTGCCCAGTCGTGAGCATGGAGCCGTCCGGCTGCCGGACCCACCCGGTACTGCCATAGACCTGGAAGGCGTGCTGGCCGCCATCAGCGGCCGCTTCGTCGCGTCATGAACGGTCCTGGCACTCCCCGACGCCTGGACATCGGCCCCGAGAGCAGCGTCGACAGCATCCGGAACTGCGTCGCGGACTGGATCGAGCGGGTCGTACCGGCCGCGTGGGTCGACGGGGCTCGACGAGGCGGCTCGCCAGAGTTGCGACGGGTGCGGACAAGGCCGGAGTACGAGGCCTGGTACCCGGTCTTCGGCGAATCGGGACTGGCCGTCCCCACCTGGCCGCGCCCCTACGGAGGGCTCGACCTGACCCCCGCGCAGGCCCGCGCCGCGGAAGAACTCCTACGCCCGCTGAACCTGGGCCGCCTCAACCCGCTGGGGCTGAACCTGGCCGCGCCTGCCCTCTTCGAATATGGGAGCGAAGAACAGCGCCTCCGTTACCTGCCGCCGATGGTGCGCAACGAGGAGGTGTGGTGCCAGCTTTTCAGCGAGCCGGGATCCGGCTCCGACCTGGCCTCGCTGGCTACCCGGGCGGAACGCGAAGGCGACCACTGGATCGTGACCGGACAAAAGATCTGGACGACCTGGGCACATCGGGCCGACTTCGCTGTGCTCTTGGCCCGCACTGATCCGCAGCGTCCCAAGCGGGAGGGAATCACCTATTTCCTGCTCGATTTGCGGCAAGAGGGCGTCGAGATTCGCCCTTTGCGGCACCTCGGCGGCGAGGTCGAGTTCAACGAAGTATTCCTCAACGGGGCGCTGGTAGCCGACGACCAGCAGGTCGGACCCGTCGGCGCGGGTTGGAAGGTCGCCAACGCGACCCTCTCCGGGGAACGGCAGATGGTCGCCGGGTCCGGATCGGGGGGCGTCGACCGGATCGGCGGGGCCGGCGCCGAACATCTGATCGGGTTGGCCCACCAGGCCAGCGCCGATGGCAAGCGTGGTGGATGGGAAGATGCTGCCCGTCGCCAGGAGATCATCCGCCTTTGGGGCGAAGAGCGGGTGCGCGCCTGGACCAACCAAAGGGTCCGAGCCCAGCTACGAGCGGGGCGGCCGCCCGGACCAGAGAGCTCGATCGGCAAGGTGCACCAGGGCGCCCTCAATCAGCGCACGCAACTATTGGCGGTGGAGCTGCTCGGCCCCGGGGGCATCGCCTGGCCGCTCGCGGATGCCGAGTGGTCGGCCTCTGTGCCCTATGAGGTCCGCGGCATGTTGCGCAGCCGCGCCAACACCATTGAAGGGGGCACGACAGAAGTCAACAAGAACATCCTCGGGGAGCGTGTGCTCGGTCTGCCCCGGGAACCAGACGCGTGGAAGGGCGTCGCGTGGCGCGACGTTCCGCGCAGCTGATGGATTACGAGACCCTCATCGTCGAACACCGGGACCGGGTGGGGTGGCTGATTTTCAACCGGCCCGAAGCAGCCAACGCGATGAACTCGGTCATGCTCGATGAGTTGGAAGCTGCGTGGCGACAACTTGACGCCGATCCGGACGTCCGGGTCATCGTCAATACAGGCCGCGGCAAGACGTTTCAGTCCGGCCTGGACGTCGTGGAACTGGCCCGGAATCCGGAGGCGCTCAAGCAGCAATCCCGGCGTACCAGAACAGCGGAACTGAGGCTGACAGCCTGGCAAAACCAGGTCGGCAAACCCGTAATTGCCGCGGTCAACGGGGTGTGTGCGGGGGGAGGGCTCCACTTCGTGGCGGACGCGGACATCGTCCTGGCCGCACGCGACGCCACCTTCTTTGACCCGCACGTGTCGGTTGGACAGGTGTCCGCTTACGAGACGATCGGTCTGGCTCGGAAAATGCCGTTCGAGGCCGTGATGCGCATGGCTCTTCTCGGCCGCCATGAGCGGATCTCAGCCGAGCGGGCCCTGCAGCTTGGCATGGTAAGCCAGGTGGTCGACCCACCCGGGGCTCTGGAAGAGGCTGCCCAAAGCCTGGCCAACCGTATCGCCCAAAACTCGCCGGCCGCACTGCAGGCGAGCAAACGGGCGCTGTGGGGAGCGCTGGAACACGGACTTACCGACGCCTCCCGAGCCGGCGCCCGGGTGATGGTGTCCGTGTGGGGGCACCCGGACCAGGAGGAAGGACCACTCGCATTTGCCGAGCGCCGGGCGCCGCGCTGGTCGGATGGCTCCGTCGCTGGCTCGTCCCGGGAGCAATCGTGAACTACTCGAAGTACGAGACGCTCATCGTCGAGCGTCGCGGGCCCGTCGGCTGGCTCGTCAACAACCGGCCCGATCGCTTGAACGCCATGAACGCGCTGATGCGCGAGGAGTTCGCCCTGGCATGGACGGAGCTCGACGCTGATCCGGACGTCCGGGTGATCGTCCATACCGGGGAGGGGCGAGCCTTCCAGACCGGAGTCGACGTGGCCGAGATCGCGTCGGACGGCATCGGCATGGAGCGCTACCGCCAGTCGATGGAGGACTTCGACGTCCACTTCACCGCGTGGCACCAGCACGTGTGGAAGCCGGTCATTACGGCGGTCAACGGAATATGCGCCGGAGGTGGTTTCCACTGGGTCGCGGATGCCGACATCGTCATGGCCGCATCGGACGCCCAGTTCTTCGACCCGCACGTGTCGGTCGGCCAGGTCGTGGCTCTGGAGGCGGTAGGGCTGGCCCGCCGGATGCCGTTCGAGGCCGTCATGCGCATGGCGTTCCTCGGCCGCCACGAACGTGTGTCCGCGGAGCGGGCATACCAGCTCGGGATGATCAGCCAGATCGTCGATCCGCCGGAGCAGCTGCGTGACGAGGCCCAGACCCTGGCCGAGAAGATCGCCCGCAACTCCCCCGCCGCCATGCGCGCCACCAAGAAGGCCCTGTGGGGTGCGCTCGAGGTCGGCCTGACTGACGCCTGCCGGGCCGGGGCCCTAGAGCTGGTCTCCATGTGGGGCCATCCCGACCAGGAGGAGGGACCGCGAGCGTTCGCGGAGAAACGCGAACCGGTGTGGGCGCCGCTGTCGGACGAGAACCAGGACTCGGAGTAGCGGGCGGCTCCGCCGGTCGTTCCCCAGGCCGATCAATAATGATGGTGTTGCAACAGGGTCTTCAGGACGATCATGGCGCCGCCAAGCAGACCGGCCGTGGCGGTCACCGCAAAGAGTCGCATGCCGCTCAGACTGGCCGCTCGTCCGGCTGAGTACCCGTGGACGACGAGCATGACGACGGTCACGACGAGGGCAATCTGGGCGGCCCCGACCGATGACGCGCCGAAGAGACGGCCGACAAGCAGGGTGGCCACGGGCAGGTAGGAAGCCGTCACCATGGGCCACGCCGTGGTCAACGATGCTCGGATCTGGGAAAAACTCGGCAGCCGCCCCGCGTGCGTGTGTTCACCGAGGAGCTCGGCATATTGCTCGGCGAGCCAGTACACGAGCAGGGTTACCACCACGGTGACGGCGAGTGCACCTGTGGCCAACTGGTTTCCTCCGGCAGCGATAACCGCGGCCGTCACGATGGTCCCGTAGATCCCGGCTGCCCGGCGACGACCGCCGCCAACCCGACCCGTGTGGCCGTCATCGTTCCCCAGGGCGGTGGCGCCGACGCGCCTACCGGCCACGTTTCCAGCCTCTCGTTTATCGTCCGTCGAGGGAGTCCGAGCCAACCCGTCCGCGCCCCGCCAAAAGGCGTTCGATGCCCGCATGCAATGCCGAGAGGGCCTCGATGCGGGCGATCTCCGTAGCCGTAAAGGGATTGGCCACCGGGCGGGCGACGAAGACGACTCGTCCCTCGTTCTGGAGGTCAGGATCCAGGACGGCCAGCAGGCACACCTCGCCGGGGAGCCGTTCGGCCAGGTGTTCCGGGAGTTGTGTCGTCTGGAGGGCTACGGCAGCGTGGTGCTCGAGTGCGAAACGACCGGCCTCATACCTGATGGCCTCAGCCGGGCTGCTGATCCACACCACGGGGGACGAGCACAATTCGGCTACTCCTTCGGCGAGCGCGGTCGCCGGATCGCCGGGCCAGCTATCGACCAGCTGCATGATCCGACGGAGGCTGGCGACAATAGGGTCGATCGCCTGAGTCTCCTGGTGGGACAGCACCGTGGCCGCCCCATTCGCAGCCAGATCGTCTCGGAGGAGGACCACGTCGGGCGGCTCCGAAAACTGCACGACCAGATCGTCGACGACAAATTCTCCGTCCACTCGCTGCACGTCGACCGAGGTGATATTTCCGCCACGGCTGGCAATGATGGTCGCAACCCCGGCCAGCGCGCCGGGTCGGTCGGCCAGGGAAACGCGGAGCCGAATCAAAGGACCCACCCCCCGGACCGTAGCATGACGGCCTGGATCAAGGGAGCCGGCAACCGGGCGGGCGAGGGAAAATCGCCCCAGGTCGCCTACTTCTCCCCGTTCTCCAAGCTGCGCCTGGCCGCGACCGCCTCCTCGAGCAAGTCGGGCGTGGCCGCCGCCACCGGAGTTCGCCGCAGGCCCGGGTCGCGCACGAGCAGGTCTCGACCGAACGCTTCCTGCACGGCCGCGCCCGCCTCTTGACAGATGAGTACGCCACCGAGATAGTCCCACGGCGCCAATGACCGCCATCCGCAATCGATGAAGGCATCGACCTGGCCGGAGGCCACGGCGCACAGGTCGAGGGCGGCGGCGCCGTACACCCGGTACTGGGACCAGCCCAGCCAGCGTCGGGAATACCCCGACAGTGACACGATCGCGTCCCGCATGGCGTGGCACGAAGTCGGGGCAATGGGTCGGCCGTCGGCACGAGCCCCGCCGCCCCGAGTCGCTTCGAAGCGCATCCCGGTGGCTTGATTGGCGACCACCGCCGCCAGAGGGCCGTCGGCATCGATGGCACACGCGCTAGTGGCCCACCAAGGCAGGTGACGAGATGCGTTCGTTGAACCGTCGACCGGATCGAGCACGACCCACACCGGTCGATCCGTGGCATGCAGACCCGACTCCTCTGACAGGGCTCCATAGCCAGCCCGGTCGATGACGGCCAGGGCGGCCCGATCGGCCACCAGGTCGCTGTGATACTGACCGTCTCGCGTGCCCGCCAGCCCCCAGTCGGCAAGCCCCTCCAGACTGGCGGCCACCGCCGACACCACTTCGTGCAGCACCTCGAGGACATGGCCGGCCGAGGCAGAGGAACCAAGCCCGCCGGAGGACGCCACAATCGTCGACGGTACCCGACCCGGGAAGCGGTGGGGCGCAGTAGGGTTGGTCGAGTGGCGGTCATCGACGTCGCCGGATACGTAGCCGAGCTCAAGGACCACGCCGTCGACCACGGGTTCCACGTGCACGACGAGCGGCACTTCGTGGAGACCTACTCCCTCCGGCAGGCCTGGGAGGTCGATCTGCATCCCGAAGAAGGCTGCAACGGGCCTCTGGACTTGCATCTGGCCCTCGAGGTCGACCCGCGTGTACTGCTCGCCTTCGAAGACGAAGTGGTTGACCTGCCCGACGGCGAGGAACCCAAAGACGAGTACCACTTCCCCCTGACCTTCACCTGGGCGCTCCCACCTTTGCCCCAGGGGCCTGACCTGTTGCGCCTGGCCATCGACCTGGCCGGCGTCGGGGGGGTGGAGCTACCGCTCGAGTCCTCCGCGATCGACAGCTACGCCTCGGCCACAGACCCGGCGGAGCGCCGCATCACGATCGTGGCCCGCCAGCAGGTCTCGCTGGCCCGCGTCCTGGCCGGGGAAGAGCTGCTCTGCGAGACGTTCGATCGAGCCCTGGCGGTAAGCCAGTTCCTGCTCGAACGGGCGCCCGCCTGGCTGAGCGGCGAGTAGCGCCCCCGGGGGCGCGTGCGGCGCCCCGCTCCTCCTGTTGCTATCCGGCCCGGCGCAAGAGCCGGCTCGGCGTGGCGTCATCGAAGGTCGCCAGGAATCCGCTCAGACGGTCCTCCAACTCGGCCGTCGAGGACCACACGTACAGCACCGGTTGGAACCGGGTGATGTCGTACTCGGCCCGCCCCATGGCGAGGAAGTCAACGGCACGCAGGTCGGCGTCGCGGAAACTGGCGGTCTCCCCCACCGACGACAGAATGCCGGCGCCAAAGGCCCGCAGCTGACCGCCCTCCCGCACAACGCCGAACTCCATGGTGTACCAGAACACGTGAGAGAGGAAGCGCAAGGCGGCCTCGCTCCGGGTTCGCGCCACCGCCTGGCCTACCAGCCGGTACAGGTTGGCGTAGCCGGGCGCCGCGAGCTGATTGGCGTGGCCGATCACCTCGTGGATGACGTCTGGCTCGGGGGTGTACAGAGGAACGGACGGGTGGCGAAGGTACTGGGTCGACCAGAACACCCCGTCCTCGAACGACCCGTAGAAGTCCCGCAGCGGCGCTAACCCTGCCACCGGCTGGTAGCGAAATCGCGCCACCGGCTCCAACCGAACGCTCACGTCCGGCAGCTGCGGGACCCGGTCGGCCGGAAGCCCCAGCACCGCCTTGCCTTCCAGGAACGCCCGGCAAGCGAAGCGCTCGTGCAGCACCTCCAGCGAGGCGCTGACGGTCGCCCACACGCTGTGCTCCTCCTCCGTGTAGACGGGAGCCGGGATGGGCTGCCCCGGACGCCAGGCCGCCGCCAGGCCGGCCAGGTAATCGCGGCGAGCCCGGTAGGCGGGATCGGTGACGCCCGGGTGGTCGCCGGCCAACTCGACGGTGACGTTGCCGTCGGGCCGGGTGTGCACCGGTGAGTAGCGGCTCGGGATGACGCCCATGGTCGGATCGTCGGTGGAGTTCGATATCACATCCAACACCTCGCTCGGCCCGCCGCTTCAATCCGCATGCAAGACATGCCGGCTGCGTGGCGGGATGCGGGTAGCGAGAACCAACGACGTCGTGGTTCTCGTTATACCCGGAACTTCGAGAATACGGTTAATGACCTGGCCCAGGTGGTCGTTGTCCCGGGCTACCACCCGGCACAGCAGGTCGGACGGCCCGGTCGTCATGTAGGCCTCGACCACTTCGGGGATCTCGGCCAGATGCCCGTCGACCGATGACGCCCGCCCCTGAGCGATCTCCATGGACACGAACGCCGAGACCGTGAAGCCCACTCGCTGCAAGTCCAGCTCGGGGCCGAAGCCGGTGATCACGCCAGCTCCGATCAGGCGGTCAAATCGGGCCTGGGCGGTGTTGCGGGCCACCCCGACCTCGCGGGCCAGCTGCATCATCCCGGCGCGGGGAAAAGACGCCAGCGCTGCGATCAACCGCTCATCGAGGCGATCCAGCGGGTGAGGCTGCACCATTCGCGCAGTCTACTGCAAAGAACGCTGATCAATACGTAGCGCCATTCCTGAAGATATTGACCTTAGCGTTGAGTTGCCGGTATTTGTGGTGTATGGCTCAGACGACGCTCACGGAAACCAGGCCGACGGTGGCCTCGCGCCTCCTCGGGTGGGACCACCTGGAGTGGTGGGTCGGCAACGCCCGGGCGGTGACCGCCTGGCTCACCTCCGGGTTCGGCTTCCGGGTGGTTGCGTACGCTGGCCCCGAGACCGGGCTCATGGACCGGGTGTCGTACGTACTGGCCCAGGGAGATGCCCGATTCGTGATCTCCGCCGGGCTCGGACCCGATAGCGAGGTATCCCGCCACGTGCTGCGGCACGGTGACGGTATCCGCCACCTCGCCTGGCGGGTGGACGATGCTGCAAGCACGGCGACATTGGCCGCCGCCAAGGGGGCGACGGTCGTGGCCGAGCCCTCCAGTGTCAACGACGACGCCGGGTCGGTCACGACCGCCGCCATTGCCACGTACGGCGAGACCCGTCACCTGTTGGTCGAGCGCTCGGGCGCGCCCGGCCACTGGGGCCCCGGTTTCAGCACCGAGCGGCTACCGCCACTGCCGGTGGGAAACCCGGTCGGGCTGGCAACCATTGATCATGTCGTCGGTAACGTGGAGGAGGGCCGGCTCGACAGGTGGGTCGAGTGGTACATCGACGTGCTGGGCTTCTCGGAGATGCGTCACTTTGATGCCGACCAGATCTCCACCCAGTACTCGGCTCTGCGATCGACTGTGGTGCACAACGGCTCCGGCATCGTCATGCCGATCAACGAACCGGCTCCCGGGCTCAAGAAGAGCCAGATCGCGGAGTTCCTCGAGGCCTACCGGGGCCCCGGGGTGCAGCACGTGGCGCTGGCCACGCCCAACATCGTCAACGCGGTCGGGTCGATGCGTGCTCGCGGTGTCCGGTTCCTCGAGATGCCGGCCGCCTACTACGAGGACGCCAAGGTCCGCGTATCCGGCTTCGATCTGCCCTGGGGTGATCTGCAAGACCTGGACATCGAGGTCGACGTCGACAGCGGCGGCTTCCTGTTGCAGATCTTCACGGAAACGGTGGCGGACCGGCCCACGCTGTTCGTCGAAATTATTCAACGAGAAGGGCGCGACCGGGTTCGGCGAGGGCAACTTCAAGGCATTGTTCGAGGCCATCGAGCGCGAGCAGGCCCGTCGCGGCAATCTGTAACCATGACGTATTACGTGCGGGTGGGCGACGTCCCTCGAAAGCGCCACACGTGGCACAAGGGCCCTGACGGCCATCGCCTGGCGGAGGAGCTGATGGGCGAGGAGGGTTTCAACGGGGCGTCGAGCTTGCTCTACCACCGTCACTCACCGAGTGCCATCACCGGGGTGGAGGCGTGGCACACCGACCGGTCCGCTCTGGTTGCCAACGACCCCCTGCTGCCATGGCACTTCGAGGCCCCTCGACTGGCGGCGGGCGGCGATCTCGTGACCGGTCGCCAGCTGCTGCTCGGCAACGCCAGTGTCACGATCTGCTGGGTCCACGCAGACCGGAGCAGCGACCTCTACCGGAATGCGGCCGGGGATGAGGTGATGTACGTGCAGGAGGGGTCCGCCACATTCGAGTCGGTGTTCGGCGCGATCGAGGTGACAGCAGGTGATTACGTCGTCGTCCCGGCCTCCACCACCCACCGCTGGGTGCTGCGCGACGGCGTCTCGGTCCGGGCGCTGGTCCTGGAAGCGGCCGGCCACGTGGCGTTCCCGCCGCGCTATCTGACGGCAACCGGTCAGTTGCGCGAGGGGGCACCGTTTTCCGAGCGCGACCTGCGACCGCCGAGCGAGCCGCTGGTGACCGAGGAGGACGGGCCGGTGCCGGTACTGGTACGCACCCGGGACGGCTGGTCCCGCCATTGTCACGCCCATCACCCCTTCGATGTGGTGGGCTGGGATGGTTGCGCGTATCCGTTTGCGCTGTCGATACGGGACTTCGAACCCATCGTCGGCCGCATCCACCAACCCCCGCCCGTCCATCAAACGTTTGCGGGACCAGGATTCGTGGTCTGTAGCTTCGTGCCCCGGCCGTACGACTTCGATCCGCACGCCGTCAAGGTGCCGTATCACCACGCCAACGTCGACTCCGACGAAGTCCTGTTCTACTCCGACGGTGACTTCATGAGCCGGCGCGGCACGGCAATTAGGGCGGGATCGCTGACCCTGCATCCGGCCGGGTTTGTTCACGGGCCCCAGCCGGGGAGCGTGGAGGCGTCCGTCGGCGCCACCGGCACAGAAGAGACCGCAGTGATGATCGACACCTTTGCCCCGCTGGAGATCAGCGCGGCGGCGCGATCAGTGGCTGACAAGAGCTACCCCTGGAGCTGGGCCCAGCCGGCGCGGTAGGGCAGTTGTCACAACCTGGGTCGGGGCGCGAGGCCAAACCGCCGGCCGGCGTTGGCCGACGACCTCCTACCCGGCTTTTACCGGACGCGGCCACGGTTCGGGAGGGCGGGTTTCGTGCCAGTGATCGCCGCCGGCGTTCTTTGCCGCAACGCACCGGTTGGGAAGGGTGACGGATACGACAGAGAAAGCGCGTTGAGGCGGTGGGCCAGCTTTCTCTGTCGTGCCACACGGTTCGGGAGGGTGTGAATTGCGACAGAGAAAGCGGGTAAAGGCGGGGGGCGGGCTTTCTCTGTCATAACTGCCTTCGGGCGAGCCGGCACGAGGGTGGCGTGGCAGCCGTCCAGGTGGCAGCCGAGCCGGGGCTGGCGCTTCGTCCCGTTCCCCGCGCAACGACATAGCGAGCGGGCAGCGTAGGACGGTTGTCAGAACCTGGGTCTAGCCGGATGCGGGCCGGTCTTTTTCCCTGGAACCCCGCTCCCAACGTCAGGCCATGGTCGCCAGGATCTCGTCGACCATCTCGATGGTCGTGTGCGGGTGCAGGAAGGCCATGCGAGCCACCGTCTCGCCCAACCATTTCGTCGGCGCCACGAACCCGATCTGATCCGCGAGCAGCTTGCTCGACCAGGCCTCGTAGTCGGCGGGCGTCCATCCACGTCGCCGAAACAGCACGATCGATAGCTCCGGGCGCCGCAAGAGCCCGAGATACGGGGTCGCCTCGATGCGAGCGGCGGTCTGACGCGCCAGGTCAAGGGCACTCTCGACGGCGTCGCGATAGCGGTCCGTACCGTTGACCGCCAGGGAAAACCAGAGCGGCAGGCCCCGGGCACGCCGGGTGAGGTGATAGGCATAATCGCTCGGGTTCCACTCGTCAGGCGCGTCGGTATGCAGGACGTCGAGGTAGCTGGCATCCTGGGTAAAGAACGCCCGCGCAAGCCGAGGATCGCGATAGATCAAAGCTGCGCAATCAAACGGTGCAAAGAGCCACTTGTGCGGATCGACGATGTAGGAGTCCGCTCGCTCGATCCCCGCGAACCGGTCCTTTGCCGACGGCGCGAAAAGAGCGGCGCCTCCGTAGGCGGCATCGACGTGGAACCACAACTGACGGCTGCTGGCAACGTCGGCCAGGCTGGCCAGATCGTCGATAATTCCCGCGTTGGTGGTGCCGGCGGTGGCAACCAGGGCGACAACGCTTTCGGGATCGGGGTCGGCGTCCAGAGCGCGGGCCACGGCGGATCCGGTCAAGCGGTGGTCTTGGCTGGGAACCACGAGCGCTTCCATCCCAATGACGCGAAGCGCCTTGCCGATGGAGGAGTGCGCTTGATCACTGACCGCGGCTCGAAGCGGAGTCGGCCCCGATCCGCCTCGGCGCCGATCGGCGGTCTCCCGGGCGATGACGAGAGCCGACAGGTTGCCGGCGCTCCCTCCCGACACGAAGCAGCCCCCAGCCGAAGGGGGCATCCCGGCCAGGTCGGCCAAGAGGCGTAGCGTCTGGTTCTCGGCCGAGACCGCTCCGGCCGCTTCCAGCCAGGAAGTTCCCTGGAGAGACGAACACGACACCACCATGTCGAACAGCAGCGAGGCTTTGGTAGGGGCCCCGGGAATGAAGGCCAGAAAACGGGGGCTGTCACAGGAGATGACGGCAGGTGCCAGCTGATCGGAGAAGACCCTGAGCACGTCGGAGGGGTCCTGCGGCCGGGGGCCGAGGAGGCCGGCGAGCGCCTTGTCGAGTACCGCTTTGTCCCCGGGGTGGTCGAGGTCGACGGGGTCCAGCGACAGGCGCCACCGGCAGTAGTCGAAGATGAGCGAGATCAGGCGGTCATCAGGAACGAACATCGGGTTGCGCACCCACTCAGCTTGCCGCAATGGGACTGCGGGAACTCGCTACTGCTGGCGCGTTGGCCCTCACCCCGCCGTCGGGACAGACGCCGACGCCGCGGCGGTGGGCGTTGCGCGCTGTCGGATTATCGACGCGGCGCTACCGGCTGGCCGGCTCGCGGCCCCGACCGGCCCGGTACTCGCTCGCGGCTCGAAGGTCATCGACCCAGCGCGGATCGAAAAACGCCACGCCACCGTCATCGCCGAGGACGACGGCCAGTTCGTGGCGGCTTCGACGTTTCACGATGACACCGCCATCGAAGCTCGTGACCTGGTCGATGTCACCACGTGCAAAGCCGAGTTCGCCCAACCGGGCCAGCGCAGAGGCGTCAAATATCCCCAGGGACGAGGGCCGAAGGTGCGGGTCGGCGACCACCCGGATTTCGCCCCGGTCGACGGCCGCGTTGTGCCGGTCTGTACGGTTCTTCACGTAGACCGCGCTCGCGGCCCACGCGCCCACGAGCATGACAGCCACGACCGTGCCGACCGCCAGGCTGGCGGCCAACACGGCGCCTATCACCACCAGGGGAACCACGATCAGGGCCGCGCGGATCCCGGGGCTCACTCGCCGCCACTGCGCTCGCACCGGGGGCAACCGGCCGGGATAGGACTCGCTTTTCGGGAGTGGATCAATCATCCGGCCTGGCCTCCGACGGTTCGGCCACGCCGACGCCCGGGTTGTGGCGCAGTTCCCGGAACGGTCGGTCGACGTCGAGCGATGGTTCTCGGGGCAACCCGAGGGCCCGCTCGCCCAGGATGTTGTGCTGGATCTCGTCGGTGCCGCCGGCAATTGATTGGGCGGGCACCGAGACCAGGATCTCGGCGATGATCCCGTCCAGCGGTCCATCCGGTCCGGTGAGCATGGCTTGCGAGCCGGAGATCATGGCGTGGACAGAGGCCGCCTGACGGGCAACCAGGCTGGTGGCCAGCTTGCCAATCGAGCCCTCCGGCCCGGGCGTGCGTCCGAGGGCCCGGGCGGCCTCGGCGCGCTCAGCCGTCCAACTGCTGACGCGCTGCATCGACAGCAGACGAGCGATCTCCTGCCGGACGACCGGACTCCGGGCCGCACCCGTCATGCGGGCGCGATCCAGGACCAGATCGACCCGCCCCGCCCGCTGCGGGTACCAGCGGTACGTCTGGAAGTGAGCGTCGGATTCGCGCCGCGCCTCTTCCAGCGCCCGCCCGGGTGCGTCGGCATACCTGGGGCGCCGGATGGCCCCGAAGCGCCGCTCAAAAGCCAGCGTTGTCAGCGCGACACGCCACCCTTCGCCGGCGTCGCCAACAACGAAGTCACGCGGGATGCGGGCATCAGTGAGAAACACTTCGTTGAAGGAGGCGTGGTTGTTCATCTGGCGCAACGGCCGCACTTCGACGCCGGGTTGCCGCATCGGCAAAATCAGATAGGTCAACCCTTTGTGCTTTGGAACGTCCCAGTTGGTGCGGGCCACGAGCATTCCGAGGTCGGCCCGGCGCGCGCTCGTGTTCCATACCTTCTGGCCGTTGACGACCCACTCGTCGCCGTCGAGTTCGGCTCGGGTCATCAGCCCGGCCAGGTCAGAGCCGGCGCCTGGTTCGCTGAAAAGCTGGCACCAGGATTCTTCGCCGGTGAGGATCGGTCTGAGGAATCGTTCTCGCAGCGGATCCGGGCCGTGGGTCAGGATGGTGGGTGCGGCCAGCCCGACGGCGGTGCCCACCGGCACCCCCACAGCCCCGCTTTCCACGAGCTCGTTGCTCACGACGTCGTCCGCCCAGGCCGGGAGGTCCCGACCGAGCCACCGCCCGGGCCACGACGGGGCTCCCCAGCCGGCGGACACGACCCGCTTTCGCCAGTCCACCAGTGACAGCTCCGGATCCCAGCTGGCATCCACCCATGCCCGGACCTCGTGGCGGAGGGCAGCGGCGTCGAGACCTACGCTCATGGACCCCATTCTGGCGCGGGCGGAGTCAACCCCGAAGGGTCCATGGCTACCGGCGGACGGGAGTCCCCATGGGACCGCCATCGGCCAGACTGGGACTGTGCTCGTTCCCATGTTGTTGCCAGCCGGGCCGTCAGAAGGGCCGCCGCTCGTCGTCTCGGTCCGGGGTAGCCACGTCGCCCTCACCGATGGCGCGCCGGTCGACCTCGAGGGTGGCGCCATCTTCATCGGGACTCTCGCCGGCCGGCACTGCTGGGCGATCGACGTGGACAGCAGCGACGGGCTGGCGGAGAGGGAGACCGTCGAGGGTGTCTTTGTCGACCTGATGCAGCTCTTCGGTGCCGTCGACGAACCGACCTGGGTCGCGGCCGGCCGGGCGGTGCAATTGGTCGAGTGGGCGCGCTGTCACCGGTATTGCGGTCGTTGCGGCACCGCGACCGTCGACTCTGGGGGGGAGCGGGCCCGACGCTGCACCCGGTGCGGCCTGCTCGCCTTTCCACGCCTCGCCCCGGCGGTGATCATGCTGGTCGAGCGCGACGACGGGCGGGCGCTCCTGGCCCGCAACGCCCGCTGGCGGGGAAATATGTACTCGTGTCTGGCGGGCTTCGTGGAGCCGGGAGAGACACTCGAGTCCGCCGTGCGCAGGGAGGTCGGCGAGGAGGTCGGAATCGAGATCGACAATCTGAGGTACCACAGCAGCCAGCCATGGCCATTTCCTCATTCGCTGATGCTTGGTTTCCACGCCACCTATGCCAGCGGGGAGATCTGCTGCGACGACCGTGAGATCGCCGAAGCCCGTTGGTTTGGTCCTGATGAGTTGCCGGACCTGCCGGGCTCCATCAGCATCGCCCGGCGCCTGATCGACGACTGGGTCGTTCGCTCGCGCCGCGACCGGTCTTAGCAACACGCCACCTTCGACGCCACGCTGAGACCCGCAGGACCCGAGTTCGCGACACGGCTGGACTTACGGTTGGCGGCCGGCCATCGGCGTGGCCGTCGGCGAGAGGTCAGTCACTTCGGCTGTTGTCTCGGCAGGCTCGGGACTCGCGGGCACATTGCCTGCCACCAGTTTGGCGCCCATCTTGACCGCCTTCACAGCACCTGTGGCGCCGGCCTGCAAGGCAAACCCGATCGTGACCAGAATGACCCCGAACACGAACGTTGCACCTGACCCGAGAAGCAGAATACCGACCCTCGCCACGACATACGGCGGCGTGCAGACAATGGCGCCGACGGTGCCGCCCACCACCGCTGCGGTCAGCTTGTCACGGCGCGAGACGTTGGCCCGTAGGCCGACGATCCGAGCCGGCAGGGTGACGTACGTCAGCATCATCACTGCGACGACGATGCTGAGGGTGATGACAAACCACCAATGCCCCCATCGGCCGACGATGATCATCGAGACACCAAGGGCCAGACCGACGACGAAGCCAAACCCCAACACCACGCCGAGGTGCTGCCGGGCCGTCGTGAACGCGGGTCGGATCTGCGGCTTACCCGGGCCGGAGATGGCAAACGCGAAGACGGCGTTGAGGTAAAAGCTTGCCATCGTGATCAGGGTGATGACGGCGACGGCCGTGATGGCAAGGCCGCCGTACCAGAGGCGCAACTCCTTGCCCGCGAACACGTGCAGCTTCAGCTCGAGCGTGGCGGCCCAGATCCACATCGCCGGCAGGATCTGAATAAGGGTCAGGCGCCAGTTGTACACCAGCATCTTGAGGCCCTGGAACAGCATGGCAAACGCACCCACGGCCAACGCCAGCGGCGCGAAGACCCGCTTGCTTTGGCTGAGCTGGAGGACAGCGGCCTCCACGTCCGGCTCGCCGCCTTCATCGATCGCTCGCACCAGGTTCCGTACCTGCCGGACGACCAGCCGTACTCTCGAGTATGGGGTACCGCCCCTGGTCGAAGTCGGGGATGTCGTTGTCCCCGCGGCCGATGAGGGGAGGCCGGCGACATCGCTGGCGACATCGCTGGCGACATCGCTGCTGGCATCGCTGGCGACGTCGCTGCTGGCGTCGCTCGTGTGGAGAGCCGGCGTTGACCCAGTCGATGCCGTCTCTTCGGTCGAGCCGGGAGAAGCGTGGCCGTCCGCCGAGCGGTCGGATGGAGAGGTGGCGCCGCCGGCTCTCATGACCTCGCCCTCACCCCCTCTCGATCGTGCCTTTCTTCTCTGACCATCTCCGCAACGTCCGATGGTACCGGACCGACGGGGCGGGTTCTCGGCGGACCGGCAGGGCCGCCGGGAGGCACCCCGGCCACAGGATCCGGGTTGCCGGTGCGCCACCCTGCCCGTAGTGCATTCACTCGCTTCGGTTATGAGAGTGAGGCGTGGGTTCATGACCGGGAAGCGGTCGGGGCAATCACCCGCGAATTCTGCGTCCCGAAAAGGACGACTATTCCTGAGCAGAAGATCCAGCCAACCAATCTCGCCGTGCACCACGTGGGCGAGGCCCAACGGGCGCCGCGGACCGTGGCCAGCAACCCCGATCTCCGCCAATCCAGTTCGATCGGATTCGACGACGCGGCGACCCGCGGTTGTCGAGCGACAAAGCCCGGTCAATCGCAGCATCCGCCTGGGGTCGGTCACACCAAGGGGATGGACGACAAGGCCGCAACGCGTCCGCCCACAGAGCTCCGATCGGTAACCCCAAGCGTTCGGTGTGGTTTGGGAAATCCGGGCGGCGATGTTCGGGACGCAGCAGAATGATTTCGTGCTGATCCGCGATCGGTCCGCTCGGGACGGGGCAGCCCTCGAGAGAATCGCCCGCGAGACCCATCGCCTCGACGGCTACCCCAAGTACCTTCCTGGAGACTTGAGGTCCTTTATCGTGAACGCAGACGCCATCGGAGCCTGGGTTGCCGCAAGCGACCGCGATGTACTTGGCCATGTCGCCCTCCACCGCCACAGCGCTCAGCAGGTCATGGACGTTGCCCTGTCCGCGACCGGTCTGGACGAAGATGGCATCGCCGTTGTGGCTCGGCTTCTGGTCGCGCCGTCGGCTCGGCGCAGGGGCATTGGTCAGGCGCTCCTCGAAAAGGCCACTCTGGAGGCAGCCCAGATTGGGCGTCGGGCAGTGCTCGATGTGGTCGAGGACCACAGCGCCGCCATCGCACTTTATGAACGTTGCGAATGGCAGCGGGTCGGCAGAGTCGAGTGGATGCTGCCTGGCGACCTCTTACTGCAGGAGTTCGTCTACGTTGGACCAAAACCCACGATCTGACCGACCGGCCCGGTCCTTCGCTTCAACAGAGCCGCACCGAGACTGTACTCCTTATCCCACCACCCGACGGGCGCTCGGTGAGGGGCGAGCCACTAACTGCCCCGGCGGGAGGGCCCGCCCCAGTCGATCAGCCAACTTCCGGGACGCCTCGAGGTTGGAGCTCTTATCGCCCTCCTTGGCAGGTTGCCGTCACGACGAGCAGCTGGATCCCGGAAATGGAACATTCTCAGCGGCAGCGTTCATGGCAAAGGGTCCGACGCGCACGGATACACCTGGCGGTACGGCGCAGGGGGTCAGTTATCAGCTGGGACCAGGTCCGAGAGCACGGCAGGGTCGCGTTTCCTTATGGTTGGAGCCTGGTGTCGGTATTGGCCGTGTCGCGACCAGAGCGCAATAGCGACCCGGAAAGGTTCGCGGTGGGCTGTCCGTCGACGATGGTCTCAGCCCCGTTCACCAGGACTCGCACCATCCCAACCGGGTCGGACAATAGCCGCTTGCTGTCCCCTGGAAGGTCGTAGGTAATGCGCGCCGGGGTGGCGTCAACGGTGTTCGGGTCGAACACCACCACGTCGGCCTGGCACCCTTCGCTAAGACGGCCCCGACCAGTCAGCCCGAACAGCCGGGCCGGGATATCGGTCATCAACTGCACCGTCCGCTCCAGAGTGGCGAGTTGCCGGCCCCGGATCGAGTCGGCGAGGAAGCGGGTCGGATAGGGCGAGCCGAGCATCCGGTCGAGGTGGGCGCCGGCGTCCGAGCCACCGATGAGAACGTCCTCGTTCTCCCAAAGCTCGCTCCGCAGCTTCCAGTCAGCGTCCGTATTGGCCCCGGGGATCGGCCAGAGCACCGTCTTCAGGTTATCGGCGGCGCAGATGTCCACGATCACCTTGAACGGGTCTTCCCCCTTTTCGGCTGCGATGTCACCGACTCGACGGTCGCGGTACCGCTCGTTTTGGGGAGAGTAGACATCGCCGATCAAGTACTCGTTGAAGTTTGCGAAGCGACCGAGGGGACTTCCTTCGGCTTTCTTCAACAGATCAGCCCTTACCGCGGGATCCTTCAGGCGCCGAATCTTCTCGGGCACGTCGACTGCGAGCACCTCGCGCCACCCGGGGATCAACCACATGGCGCAGAACGTGAGAAAGCTCATATTGTTGTCGGCGAATATGGGCATGGTGAGCGCCACGACACGTCCGCCGAGCTCGCGAGCCCGTGCCGATGGGCGCATCTGAGAGGGGATCTTCTCGGGATCGTCGACGGACACGCCGAGGACGTTCCAGTTGAGCGGGCGATGACCGATAGCGCTCATTCGACCCATGAGTTCGACCTCTTCGTCGGAAAACCGGCTGAGGCAGCCCTGAGTAATGAGCTCGAGCGACGTGCCGTCATAACGACCAGCAATTTCACACAGCCGAAGCACTTCGCCCTCTGATGCCCAACGGCTCGGCACAGGATCCCCGTTGCCGTCGACGTGGGTCGACGAGCGAGTGGCCGAGAACCCGAGTCCGCCGGCCGCGATCGATTGCTCGAACACAGCGGCGATGTCGTCCAGCTCCTTGGGGGTGGCCTCACGGGCGAAGTCTTCACCCATCACATAGCGGCGCACCGCACAGTGGCCAACGAGAAACCCGGCGTTTACGGCTAACTTGCCCTCGAGGCCATCGAGGTACTCGCCGAAACTCCCCCACGTCCAAGGAAGACCTTGCTCGAGGGCCGCCAGGGGCATGCCTTCCACCTGGGCCATCATCCGCCGTGTGTAGTCGGCGTCGTGGCTTCGCAGCGGCGCGAGAGTGAACCCACAGTTTCCGCCGATCACGGTGGTGACCCCGTGCCAGCTTGATGGCACGGCCAGCGGATCCCAGTACAGCTGCGCGTCAAAGTGGGTATGCGGATCTATGAAACCTGGAGCGACGACCAGGTCGCTCGCGTCAAGTGTCGTCCGAGCCGCTTCGTCGACGACCTCGCCAACAGCGACAATACGACCGTCTCGCACGCCGATGTCGGCGTGGCGGGCGGGTGCCCCGGTCCCATCGACGACGGTGCCTCCGGTAATGGCGTAATCCAGCATTCTTGCTCCTCGTTATGGATAGCTTAAAGGCAAAGACGCAGTGGGGGTGGGCCCGATGAATAGCCGCGCAACCCGGGCTCCCACCAACTGGGGTGACCGGAGTGCTCCAGCCAAACGCTCAGGGCTTGACGATCAGCGCGTCCAGGTCGTCGGTCGGTTCGGGTGTTTGCCACTTGAACACCTTGTCGGCGTTCTCGTAGGTGATCTTGCGAAACTCGTCCCGGGGGACGTCGACGAACAAGTCGTCGACGATCTTCTGTGTACCCGGCCAGATGCAGCTTGAGTGCGGGTAATCGCTCTCCCAAAAGATGCGGTCGACGCCAACCGCATCCCGGTTGGCCAGTCCGAAGACCTCGTCGATCATGCAGAACCACATGTTGCGCTTGCAGATCTCCGAAGGCAGCAGATCGTCCGCCTGAATACTGCCGTCCCATGATACGTGGCGCTTGTACATGCGATCCGCCCGTTCGACGGCGGCTCCCACCCAGCCGATACCTCCCTCCGAGTAGACGATCTTGATGTTGGGGAACTTCCGGCAAACATTGCCGTACATCATGCCCACGGCGTGGGTCTGGGTAGCGACGAAGCTGATGGCGATACCAAGCGTGGCCGGCGCCTCCGGGTACCGGAAGGGCTGCCATCCGCTTGACTGTATGTGCATGCACAGCGGGAGTTCGGCTTCTTCGCACAGGGCGAAGAAGGGGTCGTAGTGGCCGCTAAAGTACGACGGCAGGCCGAGGACGCTCACCTCTTCGGGGACGCAGACGGCGCGGACGCCCCGATCGAGGCAACGCCGCGTCTCCTTGACTGCGGCCTCCACGTCCCAGAGTTGGATGAGGCTCATGGGCACGAACATCGACGGAGCGACAGAACACCAGTCGAACATGAAGTCGTTCCACGCCCGCACACATTCCGATGCCAGTTCCTTATCCTTGAACGACGGGAACAGCGCGCCGCCGAAGCGGGGCAGGGTCGGGAAGGCGACCGACGCCATGATGCCTTCTTGCGCGAGATCCTTGGCCCGCTGCTCGGGCATGTAACACCCGTCGATCATGTCGCTGAAGTTGACCGGTTCCGCCTCCCACTCTTCTTGAGGCTTCCCCGCCACCGCGTTCAGACCGGTCGTCGGATTGCGAACGTCCTCGTAAACCCAGACCTCCCGGTCGCCCTCGCGCTCGATATGCGGGGCCCGGTCCCGATATTTCGAGGCGATCCGGCTCGACCAGCAATCAGCCGGCTCAATGATGTGATCGTCAACGCTGAAAAGTTTGTGCATGAAGACTCCTATCGAGCTGTCGAAGAAGCTAAGCGGGGTGAAGCGTGGCCGGGAGGGCCCGGTATGCCCGGGCCGTGAGTCAGGTCGGCCCGAAACGCCTCAATGTCCTTCAAGGCGCTCAACACCTCTTCTTGCCGTGCCAGCACGTACCCACCCTGAGGCATCGGGGATACCGGCGAAGAACGCCCTGCTTCCGCCAAGAGATCCCGTGGCACACCGTCCGCCTCATACCTAGGGTCGAACGGATTGAATGTAACCACGACAAACCTCATTTGGTTATTCAAATTCGATGTCGGCATATCACCCTAGGCTGGGGCTCCACCAGGGGTCAACCCTCGCCGGCTTGGGAACTCCTGTTGCGCCCGAGGCCGCGTACGGTCTGAAGGGCGTGCCGGAGCGGTGAGACCATCCATGCCTGAGTTTGGGCCGTCGCCCCACTGCCTGCGTCTCCAGTCGGCCAGGACGTTGCGTCGGCGGTTCCGGGCCGGTCGGAGGCAGCAGCACTGGTCTCGGCGCTTTCCCCATCAGCGCAGTCGACACACCAGCCGTCCCGGGGGTTCGTTCCCGAGTTGGCTGCGGACTGAGCAGCCCCGGCGCGATCGTCAAGATCCGAGCGGTGTCGGTGCTGCGCCTGGTAGCTCGGGATCGCAGTGAGGCGCCGGCGCCTTGACGACGAATCACGGTGAGCGCAACGCAAAGTTGGTTTTGGGTGTCGTCTTGGAGCGCGATGCCTTGGGGATGGACCTTTATCGCCGTAAGCGGCCGCCCTGGCGGGGGTTGGGAGGGGCCGGCTGAGGTGTCGGTTGTCCACCGAAGAACACCGGTGCGTCTATGGATGTATTCCGCAGTTCTGGGCATCGGGTCGATATATTTTTGTGATTCAAGGGCGGAAGCCGTCACATCCACCTTGTGCGGCGTAAACCTATATACGGTAGTGGGTGTGGACGTCGAGCCGGAGGTGGAAGGTGGGCCAAGACACGAGGCGCCGAGCGTTGGAGGCGAACGGGATGCTGCACGCCCATCCCCAGGCGGTGACCGCCGCGCTGTTCGTGGGGGCGGAACCTTTCTTCTTCGCGGCGGACAAGCTGCAGGTGAAGTACGAGATGCTGCGCTGTCATGTGGTGGACGGACTGTCGATCCCTGCCGCGGCGGCCGCCCATGGCTACTCGCGAGCCGGGTTCTATCTGATCGCCGCCGCCTTCGAGGACGCGGGTATGGCCGGGCTGATCGACGATCGCCCGGGGCGGCGGGGACCGTTGAAGATGAGCCCGGAGATCGCCCAGTTCATCCGCGACGCCGACCGGTCGATCTCCGGTGCGGCTTTGGCCGCCGAGGTGGCCGCCCGTTTCGGGGTCGCGTTGCATCGCAGGACCGTGGAGCGAGCCAGGCGATGAGTCGACTGTGGCCCATCGGCGAGGCTTGTCAGGCGGACTACGAACGACTTCGAGCTGCCGTGGTGGCCGGGGCCATCCCGGTGGGGTCGGCCGCAGCCCGTTTCGAGCGTGAGGGCATGTGGGGCCTGATCCACCACCCAATCTCCGAGGCGGTCTTCTCGGCAAGCTTGCACGGCGCGGGCCGGCCGCCGTGGACCCCCTACGGCGATCCCCGCCTTGACGCCTTGGGCGACGCCTACCTTCTCGTGCTGGGCGGCGCAGCAGCGCGAGATCACCTGGCCGTCTGGGCGAGCGTAGATGCCGTCACCTAACGGTTCCGTAACGGATAGCTGCCCGATTTGTGGCGGGCCCATGCCCCCCGGGAGGCCTCGCGCCACCTGCTCGGACGCTTGTCGGCCGGCCCTGTGGCGTCGCCGTCACCAACCACAGCTGACTCCGCTGGCGCCGCCAGCAGGTCGGCCCCGCCAGCCCCACACGGTCTACGAGTGCTCGGAGTGCGGCGCCCGCCAGCTGGGTGTGCAGATCTGCGACGACTGCCACCCGGTTCAGGTGTCGCCTCGGTTATGGCGGGATCTCACCGTGCTGCGGGGAGCCGGTCACCTTCGACGAACTGCTCGAAGGATGACTCGATCCCCAAGGCCGACTCGCAGAAAGGATCACAAGCGATGAGAGTTGCCATCTACGCCCGGGTCTCTACCGACGCCCAAGAACAGCGGGGCACGATCGGCTCGCAGATCGAGGCACTACGAGAGCGCGTCGCCGCCGAGGACGCCACTCTGATCGGCGAGTTCATCGACGACGGAGTCTCCGGAGCCCGGCTGGACCGCCCTGGTCTCGACGCGCTGCGCGACACGGCAGAGGCTGGTCTGATCGACGCCGTCTGGTGCCTCACCCCCGATCGGCTCAGCCGCTCCTACGCCTATCAGGTGCTGATCACCGACGAACTGGCCCGCCACGGTGTCACCGTCCGCTATCTCGACGCGCCCGATATCGCTTCTGATCCCCAGGCTCGGCTGCTCACCCAGATCCAGTCGGTCATAGCCGAGTACGAGCGAGCCAAGATCTCCGAACGGTCCCGGCGAGGAAAGCTGTTCCGGGCCAAGGCCGGCGAAGCCACCCACTGGCGCGCCCCCTACGGTTACACCCGGATTCCCCGCCGAGGCGATCAGCCCGCCCACCTGGTCATCAACGAAGCCCACGCCGCGGTGGTGCGGCGCATCTTCGCCGACTACACCACCGCAGGCCTGTCACTGCGCAAGATCCGTGACGCTCTCAACACCCAAGGCGTTCCCACCATCAACGGCGCTCGAGCATGGGAGACCGGGACCATCGGACGGATCTTGCGCCGCGAAGCCTACGTGGGGCGAGCCCAGGTCAACCGCACCAAGATGATCGCCGATCGCGGTCCCACCGCCCGACCCCGACAAGTCGCCCGCGCCAAAGACGAATGGATCACCATCCCCTGCCCGCCCATCATCGACGAGGCCACCTTCGCCGCCGCCGCTCGAACCTGCGCCCACAACACCAACTTCTCCACCCGGCGCCTCGATCCCAACGAAGAAGGCTGGCTGCTGCGAGGCCTGGTGTTCTGCGCCTGCGGAACCCGAAGCATCGTCGACCGGGGCAGATCCACCAAACCGGGCGGCATCCGCTACTACGCCTGCCGCAACCGGATGGGCATCGCCGGCGTCGAACGCAGCTGCCACGAAGGCAACGTTCGCGCCGAAGCCCTCGACGACTTCGTCTTCGAACAAGTCAAACAAGCGCTGCTCAGCCCCCAGCTGCTCCTCGCCGGCAACCAGACCATCGGATCCCGCCAACCCAAACCCGACGACGAACTGCTCACCGCCGAACTCGCCCGCCTCGATCGCCGTATCGACGCAACCAAAACCGAACGCCGCCGCATCGCCGACCTCTACCAAACGGGCGTGATCGATGCCCACGAGCTCGCCCGACGCGCCGAGGAGATCGACCGCCGTCACCGACAGCTAACCGGCCAACGCGACCAGCTCATCGCCCAACGCCACCAACTCGCCAACAGCAACACCCTCAACCACCGAATCCACAACTTCGCCAACCAAGTCAGCCGGACCATCGACCAACTCGACTTTCACCAACGCCAACGACTCATGCGCATCCTCATCGAAGAAATCCACGTCCACGGCTGGAAAATCGACATCCACCTGCGAATCCCCCTCGACGAACCCCCCAACGACCACACCGACCAACCACCTCAACCACCACACAGCCCCCCCACAAACAACAAACCGCCCCCACTCGCTCGCCGCAACAAGTCCACCCGCCCCACCAACCTGTCCACCGAAGACCGTTTGCGTAACCTTGGCCACGCACGGGGATCAAGGTGCCGCCGCGGGCGCGACCTGAGATGGACTTCCTGATCCGATGAGGTCGAGGGTCAGGCCGAGGCCATCGCTCATCCGGCGATCAAACTGGCCGGGTATGGTGTTGGCCGCATCGGCGGACAGTTCCACTCTCCCGATTCCTCCGACCTCGCCGCGCCCCCGCGGACGCGTCGCCGTGGCGCGACCGAACTCGTCTTCGCAGGTCCGGAGGGCGGCCCGCTGCGCCACAACAACTTCTATAGCCGGCACTTCAAGCCGGCCGTGCAACGTGCCGGGCTCCCTGAGTCGGTTCGATTCCATGACCTTCGACATTCGTACACGGGGTTTCTCATAGCTCAAGGGGCGCACCGCCGAGCGATCATGGAGAGGATGGGGCACTCCTCCGTGTGGGTCACGCTCGGGCCCCACGACCATGTCCTCCCGGGCATCGACGAGCGGCTGACCCCCGGTCCCGAGACCCTGGGCCGGGGACCGGGTTCCGATCCGCGGCACCCTCCGGTTTCGTTGCGCCACATGTGGGTCACGCCGGGGTCACGGCCATCCCCAGAACAATAAAGGCCGCCAACCTGCCGCCTTCGTCGTGGGCCCGGCAGGGATCGAACCTGCGACCAAGGGATTATGAGTCCCCCGCTCTGACCACTGAGCTACGAGCCCGTCCTTTGTTTTCAAGGGGCTTTGCCAAACCCAACCTAGCAGACACCGCTTCGGACAAGTTAGGGTAGTCAGTCCCGGTATTTGAACCGAAGGGTGATGAAGGTGCGATCACCACGTGTGTGGCGAGTGTCCTAATCCGATTGCCCAGACCTCGCCGTGTCAGCCGGCGGATTCGATGCGTCGACCGTCGGGATGCCCGAACGTTGCACTCATCTCACATCGGTGTCTGCGGTATGCGGCTGAGAACACCAGCCGATACTCAGCGGCGAGGGGACACTTGCCGTGTGAGGGTCTTGATACAATCTCCCGATCCCGTGGCCGCCAGAGACCACACGAATGGGTGGACACGATGATCAGTCCCTTCAAACCTCGTTGTGCGGGAACTCCCGAGGGCTACTCGTTCGACCGTGTGGGCGCAGAGGGCGAGATGGGAGCACGCATGCTGCCGATGGACCGAGCCGTGCGAGTCCGCGGCTTTCTACACCGTCTTCGAGGGATTCTTCAAACTGAATCGCCCGGCCGCGCTCAGGGCGCTAAGCGAGTCCACAGAAATCCGGCTGTGGAGGCAGAACCGCGAAGTCTTTTCAACTTGAGAGAACTCCTCGAGTAGGTGCGCGTCGAAGCCGCAGAATCGGATGTGGTCCAGCACTCAGCTTAGGGCTGGGACGCCACACGAGCGTGGCTCGGCAGCTCCCGACATCAGGGGGGTTTGGATAATGATTGTCCCGGTGGCGATGACGGTTCTAGCTACCGCGATGACCCCTCGGTGTCGACCGGGTCCGCTTACCGTGCAAGGACAGAATCACCCGTCTCCTTATATAAGTTCAATCAACCCCTTCGCGACAAGAGCAGCACCGAGCACGACGAGTCCCCACGCTCCATATTCTCTTCCATGCATCCGAGCCCACTCTTTGGCCTGCTCGATTCTAATCGGTGTCTCGGTTGGCGCGATCTTGAAGGCGAGGATTGGAATCTCGATCAGGAGCAACTGGACCAGATTGAAGGCGATCACGATGACTACCGTGACGGCCGTTGCATAGTGCTGCTTGCTGATCGCGGTGAGGCCGGCCAGATAGGTTGCGCCCGGCAAGGTGAGAAGAGCCCCAATTACGAAAGAGGTCTTCGCGTTGCCCTTGCCAATCGCTTGCTGCCACTTCGGTGGCTGATCGGTCTGACGGCGCTTTTTCGCCCCTTTCTTTTCTCGGGGTTGTTCACGATTGCCACGCGACCGAAGGAGAAGAGCGGCACACGTCAGCATGATCCCGGCCAAGACAAAGTCGGCAACCGGGCTGAGCGTCCTCTTGGTGGTGCCAACGACGCTGGAACCCTCGAGGGCGAAGACGATAACGAGCCCGAGTGTCACCGAGGTGAACATTGCGCCGAACCAGTATCCAAGCATGAGCCGCTCAGGGTGAGGTAGCAAGAGCATGACGGTGGTGACGGCGAGCAGCGTCGGATTCGCCGCAGCGAGCAACGCGAGGAGGACAACGTCGCCCATAAGGTCAGACCTCGGTGGACGCAGACACAGGTGCGCCGGAAGAGCTGGCCGGCCTGAGGCCCGAGTTCACGTCCGCCAGAGCCTCGCTGTCATTTCGTCGCATCCCTTTATGATTGTGAACGGGTGGGGTGGATCCTGGTTGCATGCTGGCGGGTGGGGAGGCGGAGTTGTTGTGCGATCTCGACGGAAGTGTGCCTGCGGTCGGCCACCCGCAGCATCTCGTCGTTGATGAACCCATTAGGGGCCTAGTCCTTAGCGAGAAATTCGACGACGCGGTCCTGTCCCGAGATCGGCCAGTGGTGGACGCCATATAGCACTTCGGCGCCCGTCTCCCTGCGGTCGGCGGTTTGCCCGAGGGACCTGGACGAGTTGTGGGGGCCCCGGATCCGCGCGCCGCGTCGCGTGTAAGTGGTGTGCACGATATGGCAGCAGTTCCTCAGTCCGGGTCAGAGCTCTAAGTTCCGCGATGTACCAGTGCATTTCCGATTGGTCCTCAGTGTCTGGGAGCCAGGATGAACTCAAACGTCAGGCCGTCGATGTCCAGGATTCGGTCGCGTCCCTCGCGATGGTCTCGGTGGGCGGGTCACCATGATGGAGGCACTGATTACTGGCATGCTGAAAGCAATCCCTGCGTCATCACCCGGATCACGCGGATCAGGGGATCACCGGGCAAGAGCGTCCCGATGCCCGACCGCAACCGCCCGCTCATGGCCGTCTCAGCGAACGCGTTCTCGCTCGCTGTCGCCTGCAGGAAACCGTCAGATGCGATAATGGGGACCTTTCCGCTGTCGAAGTCGTCCTACGCCACGATGCCCTTCGCCTTCGCGTCGCGTCCTCGATGTCCTTACAATCTCCGAACGGCGAGGCACCGAAGACCGCCCGATTCGCGCGTTGCGTGAACTGGCTCGCACCTGCTCGGTCAACCATGCCAACCTCCCGATACTCAGATCGACCGCCGGATCCTAGCGAGTCATCCGAAGCCGCTTAGGGAGGTTCCTGTATGAGAGTGCCCTACGCCCCGTTCGCAAATTCGCCGAATAGACGTGAGCTTCGGATCAGGGCATCTGCCGAAGCCCACGTACCACAATCGCCGGGCCGATCCGGTATCTCTCGCCCTGACCAGCTCCGCAGCCAGGGTCTCATTGACGGCACAGGCCGTGGGTGGCGAGAATGAGCCTGCCTTCGACGAAAGAAGGTCCATGTGGAACCTTTGTTCATGGGGACCGGCACGTACACCTGACACCGTTAGCAGAATGAGTAGGAGAGCGCGATCATGACCGCTACCGAGAGGACGCAGAGGCGTGTCGTCGCCATCTCCGGGGCGGGCACTGGCATCGGCCAGGTGGCCGCGCTTCGCTTTGCCACCGAGGGCTGGCTTGTTGCGATTGGAGGCCGTCGAGTCGACCGTCTGATGGAGACAAAATCGATGATCGAGGACGGCGGCGGCCGGTGCTTCGCACATCACCTCGACGTGAGTGACGGTCGTTCCGTGTCAGAGTTCTTTGCTGCCGCCCAAGAGGAGGCTGGGACGGTGACAGCCATCATCAACAATGCCGCGACAGCCCGGTACGGCCCCTTGCACGAATTCAGCCCCGAGGACATCACCGTCGAAGTCGCTACCAAGCTCACTGGCGCTCTCCTCATGGCGGCCCGAGGTATCCGCGGCATGCTCGACGCGGGATTGGGCGGTGACATCGTGTTTGTCACCTCCGCCGCTGCAGTATGGCCATGGGTCGAGCACTTACCGTACGCGGCGTCGAATGCCGGCGCCGAGCACGCAGCGAGAATCCTCCGACTCGAACTGGAGGGCACTGGTATCCGAGTGGGTGTGCTGCGAGTCGGCGAGACCGTTGGTACCGAGTTCGCCAACCGCGGCCTGGCCATGGGAGGCATGCCCAACGATCTCTGGTTTCGGCGCGGACTTCTCCGGCACAACGGCATGATGACGCCCGATAATGTCGCCGATGCCATGATCAACATGGTCTCCCTTCCTCCTGGCTACCAGCACGACATCGTGTCCGTTGCGCCGACAGCCCCGTTCGGAGATCTTCCGACCAGCCTCGACGAATGGCAGGAGGGTTTCGTCAGATTCTTGCCGAGCGAGAATCCCGGAGGGGCAGTGGAATGAGCTGCCCACCCGTCTGTCAGGCGCCTGCGCTGGACCGGGGCTCGACTAGATGCCGAGGTCGGGTCACGGTTGTGCTGTCAGTGTTGCTGCTTCGAATGATGGGGAGGGAGTCGCGTCGGCAGGCGGCGGATGGCCCCCAGCGTGGGGCGTAACCGTCTATCGAGCTCAGGACGCAACCGTTCATGTAGTGCTTGCACCCGACTCGTCAGACCTCCCGTGGGAAGCCGTCCAGCGGCGGCATGGCCTCGCTCGGCCGCCTCGGCCAGCGCAGCGACGACGAGCTCGGCTACCTTTGCCGCCTCGGGCAGTCGAACCGGCGTCGACGCAGTACAGACCGACCCGGTCCAGTGGCTGAACACGACCGTCGAGGAAGCCGGGTGCCACGAGACACGAAGGAATCGGCTATCGCCCCTCGCGTCTCCAATGACGACCGTCCGAATCCTCGCGGCCTGCACGAGCCCAGTATGCGTCCACGCATCCTTTCCTGCACGCACACCCTTTGTCCGGTTGTCCGGCCTTTTGGGCGGCCCTTGGTCCGGTTGACATCCACTTTCTTCGTGACTTTGTTCCTGACTTTCTTCTTGACGTCGAACGTATGTTCCGGTAGCCTCGGAGACACCGCCTCGAGGCCGGGCTGACGGCCTCCTCCCGGAACCGTACGGAGGAGGTGACATGTCTACCGTGGTGTTGGCCGCCGCGGCGGCACTACGAGACGCCTTAGGCGGGTTCGACCCCGGCTTGCTTCGCGGCGACGAGTCCGCCCGCCTGGCCGAGGAACTCGCACTCACTGAGAAGGCTTGCGCGGCAGCCCGGCTGCTTGCCGCCGCCCGAGCCGTGGCGGCCGGAGCGGCCCAGGCCCGAGGGTTCCCCGATGGCGTGGCCTGGATGGCCCGCCACACCGGCTCTACTGCCCACCAGGCCCGCCAGGCCCTCGCCACCGCGCAGTCGTTGCAGGAGTGTCCCGACACCAAAACCGCGCTGCTTGCCGGTCAAATCTCCCTCGCCCAGGCTGGCGAAATCGCCCAGGCCGAAGCTGACACTCCTGGTGCCGAACCTGAACTTCTCGAAGCGGCTCGCCACGCCGATCTGTCCCAACTGCGCGACCACGCCCGGCAGCACCGGCAGGCCCACACCGACCCCGCCCAGTTGCGCCTCCAGCAGTTCCGGGTCCGCCACTTCCATCATTGGCGCGACCGCCAAGGCCTGGTCTGCTTCGCCGGGGCACTGCCACCCGAGATGGGATTGCCTGTCATCCGGCGGATCGACGTAGCCGCCCGGCGCGCCCGCCTGGCCGCCCGTCACAGCGGGGAGGACCCCGCCCCATTCCCCGCGGCCGCCGCCGATGCCTTGCTCCAACTCATTGGCGCGAGCCACGACCAGAGTCGTCACCCGGAGCAGACCGAGCTGGTGCTGGTCTGCGATCTGTATGCCTGGAGGCGCGGCCACACCCACCCGGGCGAGACCTGCCAGCTCCTCGACGGCGGCCCCCTCCCTGTCGCGGTGGCCAAGGACCTCGCCGCCGATGCTTTCGTCAAGGCCGTGCTGCATGACGGGGTCAACATCCACACCGTCAAACACTTCGGACGTCACCTGCCGGCCGCCCTTCGCACCGCCTTAGACCTGGGACCCGTCCCTGAGTTCAGCGGCCGAGCCTGCGTGGACTGCGGCCGTCGCTGGGGCCTGCACTACGACCACGTCAACCCCGTCGCCAACCACGGTCCCACCGAGTACACGAACCTCAAACCCCGCTGCTACCCCTGTCACGACGTGAAGACCGAACGAGATCGCGAAGCGGGACTTCTCGGGCCCCACCCCGCACGCCCTCCCGCTCGCAATGGGGCCACCAAACCAAATGGCGTCTCGGGCACACCGCCCAGCCGCGACCCTACGACGCTGGCCGCCAACCAACGCGAACACGGGCTCGATGGGCTACCGCCCCCTTAGCCCGTTCGCTGATCGACCGGTAGCCTCGGATGCTGATCTGTACCGTAGAGGAAACTCATCGACAGCAAACACCGGCGTCGGACCGATCGGCCTGGATCAGCGGCGTCGTGGTGGACGTGGCCGGCGGCGTCCTTCTTGTTTGATGTGAGTTTACGAGAAGGATGGCGACCCGGTGATCCCCAGCTTGCGCTGTGCCCGCTGATAGAAGGTGGTGCGCCCGAGCCGGACCACCCACGCTGCATCGGCGCGGGCCGTGACGGTCATCGTGTCTCCGGGCACCACGTAGGTGGCGAGTTGGCCGTCAACCTCCACTGCCAAACGGCCCGCAGACGGCAGCAGGCGAAGGCTGAGGGATTGCGACGGATCGACAATGATCGAACGGTTGAACACCGAGTGGGGAGCCGACGGGGTCACCACGATCCCACCGACCGACGGATCGATGATCGGGCCGCCGGCGGAGAAGTTGTAAGCGGTGGACCCGGTCGGAGTGGCCATGATGACAGCGTCGGCGGCATAGCTGACGAAGTGGTGACCCTGGACGCCCAGTTCGACATCCGCATTGCCATCACCAGGAACACGTACGACGACAATGTCATTGAATGCCGTAAATCGCTCCTCGCCGACCGAACCATCCAGGGCAGCCCTGCCCTCGACGCCGAAACTGCGATCGCTGATCGCCGTCAGAGCCGACGGGAGATCAGGGACGTCCACCTCGGCCAAGAATCCCAGCTTGCCCAGGTTGACGCCCAGCACCGGCACGCCGTGCCCGTCGGCGAGGCGCATGGCCCGAAGAACGGTGCCATCGCCGCCGAGCGCCACGAGCAAATCGGCCTCACGGCCCATCTCACCTTCGGACACCGCGATCGCGGAGCAGTCCAGCCGGGCAACCTCCGTCTCCAGGCCGAGGACGGCGAACTCATGGCGGTTGGCCCATGCAAGGATGGAGCTCACGGCGTCGCTGGCGTCTCGACGCGGGTGGAGCACCATCCCAACGCGACGAACGCTTCGCACCATCTGCCGTACTCCTTCTGGTCCGGGTGACCTGTAAACGATTATCGCCGATACATGGCCACGGTGCGCCCTGGCGGCCGCGCGTGCCCGGCGCCTGCCAGCACCGTTGATTTGAATCTCGGTGGGGTCGTCCACGTCGCGCAGGCCATGCTGGCGATCACCGTAGCCCGACTCGTTGCGAAGCCCTAGGCTGCCGGCATGGATATTGGCGCCGGGCTTGCCCTTACCGCCGATCCGGTCGAGGCCGCCGAACGGGCAGTTGGGCAGGCGAGCGAGGCCCTGGGGGGCACGCCACCCGAACTGGCCGTCCTGTTCGCCTCCCCCCACTTTCTAAGTGAGGCGCAGACGCTGGTTGCGAACGTGGCGGAGCGGGCTGGCTTTCCGCCGTTGATCGGTTGCATAGCTGAGTCCGTGCTGGGACGAAGTCGCGAGGTGGAGTCCGAACCCGCCGTGTCGCTCTGGCTCGGCGCCGGCCTCGGTCCCGTGGAACCGTTTTCGATGGAATACCTGCGCACCTCTGATGGCGGCGCCTTCTGCGGCTATCACTTCGACCGGGGCGTCCATCTGATGGTCTCCGACCCGTACAGCTTCCCGGTTGACCCCCTGCTCGGCTATCTCAATGAGCACGTCCCTGGAGCTCTGGTGATGGGTGGCGTAGCGAGCGGCGCGTCGGGCCCGGGACAAGGGACCCTGTTCCTGGGAGGTGAGGTGCTGACCGAGGGATCTGTGGGTGTGCGCCTGGAGAACGATGACCAAGTCAAGCTCCTTGTGTCCCAGGGCTGCCGGCCGGTTGGCAGTCCCTACACGATCACCCAAGCGGAGGGAAGCCTGATCCAAGAGCTGGGAGGGCAGCCGCCTCTGACCCGCCTTCGGCACCTGGCCCGCTCGCTGCCAGACCGTGACCGCGACCTGCTGGCCAGCGGGGTGCACATGGGCGTGGTCATCGACGAGTACCGGACCGAACGGGGACCGGGCGATTTCCTGATCCGCGGCGTGATCGGCGTCGATCCCCAATCCGGGGCGTTCGCCATCGGGGACGAGGTGGCAGCGGGCCAGACAGTGCAGTTCCATGTCCGCGACGCGGTGTCCGCGGACGAGGATCTGAGACGCACGCTCGAGCGGGGCCTCAGTGACTGCCAGGTGGCAGGGGCACTGCTCTTCACCTGTAATGGGCGGGGATCGCGCATGTTCTCGGAGCCCGATCACGATGCCAGCCTGGTCAGCCGGATTGCCGGCGACGTCCCCGTGACTGGATTCTTTTGTGCCGGAGAACTGGGCCCGGTGGGCGGGAAGAACTTCCTTCACGGCTTCACGGCGTCGATCGCAGCGTTCCTCGAACGGCCGGACGACACGCCGGCACGCTAGCGGGAGCGCTTCGGGCGACCGGAGTCAAGAATGCTTGCCAGCTCTCTGTCGGGGGCCATCCTCGCTCGAACGCCAGCGAGCGACTGCAGCTCGAACGTGCTTAGCTTCGCCCGGTAAACGTCGCGAACCACAAACCGCAACCCCCAAACCGGAAACCACACAGCAGGGAGGAGCGTTCTTTGCGCGCCGTCTGGTATGAGCACCAGGGAGTGCCCCGGGACAGCTTGGTCGTTGGAGAGATGCCCGACCCCACACCGGGCGATGGCGAAGTTCGCATTGCAGTGCGCGTCTCAGGAATCAGCCCGGGCGACATCAAGAAGCGGGCCGGGTGGGCGGGATCGCCGATGACGTACCCTCGGGTGATCCCCCACAGCGACGGAGCTGGAACGATCGATGCCGTCGGACCCGGGGCCGATCCCGGCCGCATCGGGGAGCCGGTCTGGTGTTACGGCGCCCAGTCCTACCGTCCTTTCGGGACCGCCGCCGAGTACGTGGTCGTCCCTGATGCCCAGGCCGTGCCCCTTCGCTCCTTGGACGTCCCGGTGCCGGGTTCAGAGATCGACGAACAGGCGGCCTGTCTCGGTATCGCCGGCATAACCGCCCACCGAGCCGTGTTCGCCGACGGGCCGGTGGCCGGATTGACCGTCCTCGTCCATGGCGCCGCGGGTGGAGTTGGCTCGATCGCCACCCAGCTGGCTCGGCGTGGCGGAGCCACCGTTCTGGCCGTGCTACGAGACGATGACCAGATCACGAAAGCACTGCAACTGGGAGCCCATCACGCCTACCGGAACGACGATCCCGATCTGGCGAAACGTCTCCGCCAAGTCGCCCCCGACGGTGTGCATCGCATCGCCGAGGTCGACTTCGCGACCCACGTCGATCTCGATGCGGAGATCCTTGCGATCGGCGGGGTAGTCTGCTCGTACTCATCATCTGGCGACCGGCCCGCACTCCCCTACTGGGCGCTCGGATTCAAAGACACAACCCTTCGTCTGCTCGGCAGCGACGACTTCCCGCCAAAGGTGAAGGCAGACGCCGCCGCCGAGCTGACCAATGCCGTGCTCGATGGCGCCCTCCGTTCGACCATCGCAGCCCGATTCCCGTTGGAACAAGTAGCTGAAGCGCACGAGCTGGTCGAGGCCGGAGCGCCCGGTCGGATCATCGTCGAAGTCGCCTCGCCGGGTCTGACCTGACGCCTGTCAACGCACCCTCGAGCGGAGCCGACCCACGCGCGGCGTGCAAGAAGTGTTCTGGAGGGGCAGGATGCTGGCAATGCCAGGTGACACGAGATCTTCATGGGCCGCCCACCGGTATGGCCGTCGCCTCCGGTGGCCGGCATGCCTTGCGGTGGTCTCCGCACTGGGAGCAGCGGGATGCGGATCTGGAGGGCACCGATCGGGGGCCCCTGCCACGACGACGACGACCCCCCAGGTCCAGACGTCGTCCAGCGCGGCGACAACGACCGTTCCGGCCAGCGGCAGCGGGGCGGCTGCATCGCTACAACAGGCGTTCGTCGCGGTAGTAGCCAAGGTCCGGCCCGAGGTGGTCGAGATTTCCACCAGTGAGGGCCTGGGCTCCGGCGTGATCTACGACAGCAAAGGTGACATCGTCACGAACGACCACGTGGTGGGCTCGGCCACGACTTTTCAAGTCCAGCTGGTCGATGGTCAGACGCTCAGCGGCTCGCTTGTAGGCGCCTACCCGCCCGACGATCTGGCGGTAATCCGGGTGAACGGAGCGCACAATCTGAGCCCGGCTACCTTCGGCAACTCCCGGGCGCTTCAAGTCGGCGACATCGTGTTCGCCGTCGGGAACCCCCTTGGACTTGCGAGTTCGGTGACCGAGGGCATTGTCAGCTACAACGGCCGAGCGATCGGTGAGGGTAATGGAGTGGAGTTGCCCTCCACGATCCAGACCAGTGCACCGATCAATCCCGGCAACAGTGGCGGTGCCTTGGTCGACCTGGCTGCCGAGGTCGTCGGGATCCCCACCCTGGCCGCAGTCGATCAGCAAGAGGGCGGGGCCGCCGCGGGGATCGGCTTTGCCATACCGGCAAATACCGTCGACCTGATCGTCCCACAATTGATCTCCTCCGGTCACGTGACCAACAGTGGCCGAGCCGCATTGGGGATCTCCGCCGCCGACGCCATGGACGCTTCCGGCAACCCGGCGGGAGTGATCGTGTCCCAGGTGACGCCCGGCGGCGCCGCGGCCAAGGCCGGCATTGCGTCGGGAGATGTCATCACCGCGATCAACGGTCAACCGATCACGTCGCTGGCGGACCTGCAAAACGTCCTGGCCGGGCTCACCCCCGGCGCCAGCGCCACGGTCACCATCCTGAGCCAGACCGGCGCCAAGCGGACCGTGAACGTGGTCCTGGGTCAGCTCACCTCCTGACGTCCAAACGCTGACCATGTCCTTTCATACGAATTCTCCGACGATGGAACGAGGGATGGGACGACATCGAACCCTGACCGGGATCCGCCGTCACCCGCGCGAGAGGATCAACAGGCCAGAATGACTGAAGTGAGCACCCGACTTCTCCCGGTGCAGCCCAACGGCCGCGGGGACGGTAGCGAGCCGGACTCGGGTACCAGCGGGGCAAGAGCAGCGCCCGTCTCGCTCGAAGCAGATGGCGCGGGGGGACGCCCCCCTGCGAGCCTCCGAGACGAGCCACTCCTCTCCGCTCACCAGGTGTCGGTCCAGTACGGAACCCTGCGGGCGCTCGACCGTGTCGATCTTGAGGTCCGGACGGGAGAAATAGTCGCCCTCGCAGGCGAGAACGGGGCCGGCAAGTCCACCTTGGTGCGGTGCCTGGCGGGTGACATGCCGCTCAACGGTGGCCACGTGAGGTTCGACGGGCGCCCCGTCGTGGTAGGAGGCGGTCGCTCGAAACCCGGCGGCGTGGCCGTGGTGTGGCAGGACCTGGCCCTGTGCGACAACCTCGACGTCGCGGCCAACCTGCTCCTGGGTCGGGAGTCCCGACGCATGATGTTCTCCGCCACCCGGATGCACACCGAAGCGGCGGCGATCCTTGACCGGCTGCAAATCCCATTGCCGGACACGAGCACGATCGTCGGGGACCTGTCGCGCGGGCAGCGGCAGCTGGTGGCTGTGGCCAGGGCGATGCGGGACCGCCCGGCCTTGCTCATCTTGGACGAGCCCACGGCCGCGCTCGGGGTGGCCGAGGCCGCGCAGGTCGAGGACTTGACGGCTAGCTTGCCCAAGCAGGGCACGGCCGTGCTGTTCGTCTCCCATGACGTGGACCAGATGTTCCGCATGGCGGATCGCATCGTCGTGCTCACCCGTGGCCGCGTGGTGGCGAACGTCGAACCCGAGCGGTCCCACCCGGACGAAGTGGCGGCGCTGCTCTCCGGCCAGGCGGCCAACGTCACCGCCCGTCGACAGCTGAGCCGGTTGCACAGCTTGGCCGACCACCTTGCCTCGGCCGAGCCGTCGTCAAGCCTCTCCCTCATTCTTTCCGCCCTGGGTGCCGCACTCGAGAACGAGCATTTATGCATCCACGTACGCGAAGGGGCGGTTCTGCGCCTGGCCGGGATGATCGGACTGCCGGACAGCTTGGCCTCCAGCTGGCAACAGATCCCGGTTGGCGTCAGCGGCGGGCAGATCGGCCGGGCCGCGGCCATTGAGGCGGAGGTCGTCAACATGGAGGTGGAGGGAGCTCCCGGCTGGGCGCGCTACCGCCGTGCCGCCCGGCAAAGCGGGATTCGCAGCGCGTGGAGCGTTCCGTTCACGGGGGCCAGCGGGGTGACCGGCGTTATCACCGTGCTGAGCGAGCAGTCGGGCGGCCCGACGCGGGACGAGATCAACCTGGTCACGCTCTACGCCGGTTACGCCACCAGCGCCATCGAGCGAGACCGTCTCCATGGCGAGGTCACCGAGCGAAACCGGATCCTGGAAACCATCCGTGATGTCCTGGAAACGCTGGCCGGACCCCGTCCCCTCTCGGAGGGCCTCGACGCGGCGCTTCAGACTCTGCAGACTGGCCTCGGCGCTGACGAGGTCGGCTTGCTGACGGCGGCCGGCCGCGACTCGACGCTGTTGTGTCGGGCCTGCGCCGGTCCCGCCGGTCCCGCCGGTCCAGGGGGGACCGACCGGGCCGAGGCGGTGGGACCACTACCTGGTCGTGCCGTCTCGGACGGGCTCCAACCGGACGCCGACGGTGGCCGACCCTCGCCGGAGCTCGTCCGGTCGGCCCGGGTCCTTATCGACCGGGGCAGCAGAGGCGCTCGTCCTGTGGCGCCGACGGAAGCGTCGCCCGCATGGCATATGGGTGTCGTCTTTCCGGCCCCCGGGGGCACGGCAGTGCTCGTCGCCCGCTGGGACCACGTTGGGGACTCGGGTGATCCCACGGCCCTGCTCGAAGACGCCGGCAACTCCCTCCGTTTGGCCCTGGAGCGGGAGGCTTCAGAACGAGCGCGACGGGAAGCCATGGCGCTGCGGAGCTCCCAGGAGCTGCAGCGCACCTTTCTTGCGTGGCTTTCCCACGAACTGCGCACTCCGTTGACGGCGATCCGTGGTTACGCGTCCAGTCTGTTACAGACCGACGTCAGCTGGGACGGACCATCACAGCAAAGATTTCTGGGACGCATCAGCGACGAGTCGGCGAGACTCGGTCGCCTGGTGGACGACCTGCTGGATTTCTCGGCCATCGACGCCGGTATTCTGCGCGTCCACCCGGACTGGTGCGACCTGGCCCTCGTGCTGGAAGCGGCTCGGGCCTGCCTGCCGACCCCCGCGTCGGCTCAGGTGGAGCTCAAGTGCACCCCGGAGCTGCCGGTCGTGTGGGCGGATCATGACCGCTTGGAGCAGGTCTTCGTCAACCTTTTCGACAACGCCTTGCGCCACAATCCCCCCGGGACGGTTGTCACGGTGAACGCCGCGTTCGATCAGCCGGACTCGGCGGTGATCACAGTGACCGACGACGGACTCGGCGTACCCCAAGAGGTGGCATCGGGCAGCTTCCCGGCCAAGGGAGGCCGCCGCGGGCCGACCGCGGGGGCCGGACTCGGTCTGTCCATCGCGAGAGGGATCGTGCAGGCACATGGCGGCGCCCTGCGCATCGAGCGGCTGGCGGCAGGCACCCGGTGCGTCGTGACCCTTCCGGTCGCAGGACGAGCCGACCACACACCACCGGACGGCTGATTGGCCCTATGGGTACCAGGCACTCTTCAGAGTCGGGCGAGAAGGCCCTGCAGTGGCCGACCCGCAGCCGCTGACACGCGTCCTCATTGTCGAGGACGACCCCAATATCGTCGACCTGATCCGGTCCAACCTGGTCGTCCGGGGATTTGATGTCGTAGTGTCCACCGACGGATCCCGGGCCCTTCAACTGCTCGAGACCGAGGCACCGGACATCGTGCTGCTGGACCTGACCCTTCCTGACGTGGACGGCTTTGATCTGTGCCAGCTGATTCGGGAACGCTCCCCGGTAGGCGTCATCGTGGTGTCGGCTCGCCGTGGCGAGCGCGACAAGGTGTCCGCCCTCAATGTCGGTGCTGACGATTACATGACGAAGCCGTTCAGCATCGAGGAGCTGCTGGCTCGGATCACCGCGACGCTGCGCCGTACCCGTGTCAGCCCCCCGATCGAGACATCAACGGCAGTCCTGCCGGTTGGCAACATCCGAATCGACCTGGCCGGGCGCCAGGTGACCCGCGCCGGGCAGCCCGTGCATCTGACGCCCACCGAGTTCGCCCTCCTCAGGGAGCTGGCGACCAATCAGGGCAAGTCCTTGACTCACGCCCACCTCCTGCGCCGGGTGTGGGGCGCGGGTTACGAGACGGAAACGGAGTACGTGCGGGTCTACGTGCGCCGGCTGCGGGCCAAGCTGGAGGTCGAAGGGGAATCCCCGCTGATCATCACCCAGCCCCGCGTGGGCTATCGCATTGCCGTGGATCAGGTGGCACGTTAACAACTTGTTTATTACGCGTAAGAGATGTTCACCGACACGTTTACGCGTCCGTCCTTATCTTCGGGAGTTGTACACCGGACGGCTGCACCTGGAGGCTCCGGGATCTCGGGGCCACACAGGTCTGAACACATGGGGGTTCGACGACCCGTGAAGAACAAACGTGCTTTCGCCGTGCTATTCGTGGGAGCTGCGCTCGTTGCCGCTGCCTGCGGAAGCAGCAGCAAGAGCTCCAGCAACACCACCGCCAGCCCGGGCACCTCACCCACGACCTCGGCTCCAAGCTCGGGCAACCTGTCCATCAGCTCGTTCAACCGCAACTTCACGGCCATGGCCGGGCTCAGTAGCCTGGCCTCCCAGGGCAAGGGTCTGGTCGGGGTGGTTCTGCCCGATACGGTGTCCTCGGCACGGTATACCGAGTTCGACGCCCCCTACCTCACGAAGGCCTTCACTACGGCTGGCCTGAGCAGCAGCGACTTCAAGGTGCAAAACGCCCAGGGCAGTGACACCACCCAGCTGACGGACGCCCAGGCTGACGTGACCGCGGGGGCCAGCGTTCTCGTCATCGACCCGCTGGACTCCGGTGTCGGCGCGCAGATCGAGTCGTACGCCAAATCACATGGTGTGTCGGTGATCGACTACGACCGCCTGACCCTCGGCGGAAGCCGCACCTATTACGTGAGCTTCAACAACGTGCAGGTCGGAACCCTCCTCGGTGACGGTTTGGTTTCGTGTGTCGCCTCTTGGGGCGTCAGTCACCCCAATGTGGTCGTCATGCACGGCGCAGCCACCGACAACAACGCCACCCTCTTCGCCCAGGGCTATGACGCCGTCATGGCCCCGTACTTCAGCGACGGCAAGTGGACCGAGGTGGCCCAGACCGCCGGCACCTGGACGCCCTCGGTGGCGCAGACGGAGTTCGAGCAGGCCTATACGGCACACCCGAACGCGAACTCGGCACTGATCCCCAACGACGAGACCGGTGCGCCGATCGTCCAGTACCTTCAGACCTTGCACATCCCGGCCAAGAAGTTCCCCCTGACTGGTCAGGATGCCACTTTGGTCGGACTCCAGAACGTCCTGACCGGCTACCAGTGCGGCACCGTATACAAGCCCATCTATGAAGAGGCTCAGGCCGCCGTCGCCCTGGCCCTCTACCTCCGGGCTGGCCACACTCCGCCCGCGTCCCTGGTCAATGGATCCACCACTGATACCGTGACCAACACCAAAGTGTCCTCTGTCCTCCTGACGCCGGAGTGGGTCACCACTGCCAACATGAACTCCACGGTTATCGCCGACGACTTTGTGACTCCGGCTCAGCTGTGCACCGCCCAGTACGCAGCCGACTGCTCGGCGGCCGGCATCAGTTCGTAGTGGGTGCACGCAGCCCGCTCTGCGCCTACCATCGGCCGGCATGAGCATGCCTGCCGGGGTGCCGCCCCGGTCCATCAATGCGGACCGGGGCGGGGAGCCAGACGGTTCGGCCGCTGATGACGGTGCGCCGCTGCTCGCCGTCAGGCATGTGGTCAAGCGGTTCGGCGCGGTGGAGGCTTTGAGCGACGTCACCCTGGAGGTCCCCACCGGTCGAGTCACGGCGCTCATCGGCGACAATGGAGCCGGCAAGTCCACCCTGATCAAAACCATCTCCGGGATCTTGCAACCGGACGCGGGACAGATCTACTGGGACGGGGAACCGGTTCGTATCCGTGGGCCCAGAAGTGCCACTGCCTTGGGAATAGCCACCGTCTACCAGGACCTGGCCCTGTGCGACAACCTGGACATCGTCCAGAACATGTTTCTGGGTCGCGAGATCGTGCACCGGTGGGTGCTCGACGAGAACACCATGGAGCGGGAAGCCAAGCACACGCTGAGCGATCTGTCGGTCACGACCGTGCGTTCCATCCGGCAGGCCGTCGGATCCCTCTCCGGCGGACAACGCCAGGCGGTGGCGGTGGCCCGGGCAGTCATGCAAAACGCCCGTCTGGTCGTCATGGACGAGCCGACGGCGGCTCTGGGCGTGGCTCAGACGGCAATGGTGCTAGACCTGATCGGCACCCTCAGGTCGCGGGGGATTGCAGTCCTGCTCATCTCCCACAACCTGAACGACGTGTTCCAGGTCGCCGACCGCATTGCTGTCCTCTATCTGGGTCGGATGGCGGTGGAAGGGCCCGTGTCCCAGTTTGATACCCAGTCGGCTGTCCTGGCCATTACTACGGGCCGGATGAGCAACGACACTGAGCAGATCGAGACGGCCTGATCGATGGCTTCGACCTCTGGACCCACCAAAACAGACCCCGACGACGGCGCCGGCTCCGGGTTGGCAGTAGCTTCGCACGAGGACGCGCTCCGCCTCGACCCGGAGGCGACGGCCAGCACTCTGCGGGAGTACCTGCAGGCCTGGGTCCTTCGGGTTCGAAATGGCGACAGTGGCATGCTGCCCGTGCTCGGCGGACTGATCCTCATCATCATCATCTTTCAGTCGCAGAAGTCCGTCTTTCTGTCGGCGGCGAACCTCACCAACCTGCTGGTGCAGGGTGCCACCTACGTACTGCTGGGCATGGCCGAGGTATTCGTGCTGCTGTTGGGAGAGATCGACCTGTCCATCGGGTACCTCGGCGCAGTCGGAGCGGTGGTAACCGCGGCCATTGCCGCTCCTCCCGGTAACAACCCGTGGTGGATTGCGATCCTGGCCGGGCTGGCGGTTGCCGCCTTTATCGGATTCGTCCAGGGAAACCTGGTGACCCGCCTCCGGGTGCCATCGTTCATTGTCACCCTAGCCGGGCTCCTCGGACTGGAGGGACTGCTGATATTTCTCGCCGACCGCGAGGGCGGACCAAATGGCGGCGGGACCATCCGTATCACCAACAACATCCTTTACGATCTGGTCAACGGCAACTTGAGCGTGGCTGCGGGCTGGATCCTTCTGGTCGTGGCGGTCGCAGGTTTCGCGGCGTTCGTCTTGCTTCGGGACCGGCAGCGGAAAGCGCACGGCCTGGTAGTGCCGCCGACCGCCCTGACGGTGCTCAGGATCGTGACCGTGGCCGCGGCCGGTGTGATCCTGGTCGCCATCTGCAACACAAACCGGGGGCGCCTGGCCAGCCACCCCGTGCAAGGGGTGCCCTGGGTCGTGCTGATCGTCCTCGGCGTCTTCGCCATGTGGACCGTTCTCCTCGGCCGAACCCGCTTCGGGCGGTACGTGTACGCCATCGGGGGCAACGCGGAGGCGGCCCGACGGGCCGGTATCAACCTCAGGCGGATCCGTCAGGCCGCTTTCACCCTTACCGGACTCACCGCTGGCATCGCCGGGATCGTCCTGGCCTCGCAGCTGGGCTCCGTGTCCGCGGACGTTGACGGCGGCCAATTGGTCCTTTACGCAGTGGCCGCCGCCGTGATCGGCGGTACCAGCCTGTTCGGCGGTCGAGGCAAAATGCTGCACGCCGTCGTTGGCGGACTGGTTATCGCCACCATCGCCAACGGCATGGGCTTGATCGGGCTCAGTGCGGCGGCGCAGTACATCGTCACCGCTCTGGTGCTCTTGGCCGCCGCCGCGGTGGACGCCTTGGCTCGGCGGAGCGCAACCCGGACCTGATCAGTTGCTCCCCCCGGGTTGGGGCGCGACGATGGAATGCCGGCGACGTCGTCGGCCCCGCCGACACCGGCTCTCGCGCCTCAGCGAGCCCGACCGCAAGGACTGCTCATGCCCGAAGAAACTCCCGTCCTCGACACCCTCGCCGATATGACGGCCGCCTCCATCGAGCGCAGCAGCCTCGATGGGCGCGAGCACATGATCGCTCGTCTGGCCGCCCTGGTGGCCGTCGGCGCCCCGCCCGCCTCCTACCTCATCAATGCCGGCACGGCCAGCGAGGTCGGAATCACGTTGGAAGACGTTCAAGGGGTCCTCGTCGCCGCCGCCCCTATCGTCGGAACGTCTCGAATCGTGCTGGCAGCTGGCAACATCACCAGAGCTCTGGGGTTTGCCATCGCGGTGGCGGCCGAATTGGAGGAGGAGCTGGAGGCGGAGCTGGAAGCAGAACTCGAAGCCGAGCTCGAAGCAGAAGCTGAAGCTGAGGCGGAGGCCGACGAGGAATGACTCCGGGCGCCTCTCGACTTGCACAAGCGTGCCGTTGGAGGCAGCATCGCCATCTGGTGGCGCACCGGACGCTCCGGATTGGCCCACACAAGTATCTAGCAAGGGGAAGCGAACAACATGGCTCTGGCTCTGGGGGACATTGCTCCGGATTTCGAAGCGGAGACGACCGAAGGTCCGATCCGTTTCCATGACTGGATCGGCGACTCGTGGGCGGTGCTGTTCTCCCACCCGAAGGACTTCACGCCCATCTGCACGACCGAGCTCGGCTACATGGCCAGAATCAAGCCCGAGTTCGACCGCAGAGGGGTAAAGGTCATCGGTCTCTCGGTCGACTCTACCGGCGACCACGAGCAGTGGGCCCGGGACATCGCCGAGACCCAGGGGACAGCTCCGAATTACCCGATCATCGGCGACGCCGACTTCAAGGTATCCAAGCTGTACGGCATGCTGCCGGCCAGCACCGCGGGTGAGGCGAAGGGGCGCACCCCGGCTGACAATCAGACGGTTCGCAACGTCTTCGTCATCGGTCCCGACAAGAAGATCAAGCTGATCCTGGTCTATCCGATGACAACCGGGCGCAACTTTGACGAAGTACTCCGGGTCATCGACTCGCTGCAGCTGACGGCCAAACACCGGGTGGCCACCCCGGTCAACTGGAAACCGGGCGAGGATGTCGTTATTGCCGGCTCCGTGTCCGATGACGAAGCCAAGGGGATCTATCCCGACGGGTGGAAGGCACCCAGGCCCTACATCCGCATCGTGCCCCAGCCCAGCTAAGCGGCGCCGGCGGGAACCGCACCGCTCGGGTCGCCGGGGTTAGGCCCAGATAGCAACGGCACGCCCTGACGACCCGACAATGGGCGGGTCCGGAAACGATCGAGCCACACCGCGCAGCAACCGGTCCGCCGACCAAGCGGCTGCGCCGGCATCCAGCATGTCGTCGACGGTGGCGTAAGCGCCCACGTCGAGGGGAACCTCGTCCAGATTGATACCGGCTGCCGCCAGCACCTGGCGTCGTTCGACCATGCCGGCCCACGTCTTCTTGGAGGCTCGAGCGGGCCGGCCCATGAGCAGGGCAAACGACAACTCCGGTGAGACCTCCCACACCTTACACGGAGCGGCGGGGAGCCAGTTCTCCACCTCCAGGATCTTCTTCGCCAAGGCGTGTGACTGCCTGCTGATCCCGGATCCGGTGCGTTGGACCGAGAGGGCCGACGCCGCCGAGTAGGTAGCCATTTCGACTGCTTCGCGAACCGGCGTGAAGAAGATCGAATGCCGACGGGGCCCCAGGAACACCCTGGCCTGCACGTCAGCCGGCCGCCGCCCGGCGTCTGGGAGCCCGATCGGAATATCGATGGCGACGGCTGTCGGCTTCTCGACGGCATCCGTCAATGCCGCAATAGTCGGGAGATGGTACGCACGGGCGGCCGTCGCTTCGAGGGCGACGGCGATCCATCCCGTCCTGCAGCCATCGATGCCGACCGAAACCACAGCAGGTCATGTTGGCAGATGGCCGCCGGTCGCGCCGATGCCTCCGGCAACAGGCGACGGCTACCCACCAATCGTGTCGATCAAGGCCTGCCAACCGGCGACCCGAAAGTACGCCGGGGCAGGCGGAGGGGCAGGTGGGTTTTAGCGCTTGGCGGTCGAGGCCGTCGCTTTGCTGGCGGCCCTGGTCGCCTTCGCTGCCGTGCGCCGACGCGTCGACTTAACGGCTGCCTTGGCCACCGGCTCTTCGCTGCTGCCGTTGCCGGTCACTGCGGCCGCCCGGCCCCGGGGTGAGGCAAGCGTGTGATCTTCGATCACGACGTCGTCACCCAACATTCCTTTGAGCGATCGCAGGGTCGCACCCTTGGCCCGGGGCTCCGTGAACACCACAGAGGCGAGCAGCTCTTTGCCGCTCGCACCCACCAGGGCAATACGACTGCCGCCATCGCGCGCGGTCACGACAAGTTTTGCTGCCACTTTCAACTCCTAAAGTAATGGGGAAGCTTGCGCTTCCAGAATAGGCACAATCTGGACCGATGTGGGAGTCAAGGTCGAATCGGCAACAAAACCGCAATATTTGGAAGGCTATCGGGCGTGGCTGAACACGCGGATCCCGTTCAAAGCATCAGTGCGGTGACGCTTCTCACCGGCGACATGCGGTCCGCGGTGCCCTTTTACGAGGCACTCGGGTTTCGTTTGCTGTACGGAGGAGCCGATGCACCCTTCACCAGCTTCAAAGTCGGCGGCAACTACCTCAACCTCCAGCTGGAGGAGGGCCTGCCGGGTCTGAACCACATCTGGGGCCGGATCGTCTTCTGGGTGGTGGATGTGGACGAGATGTTCGAGCGCGCCCGAGCTGCCCGCCTGGAAACGCAAACGTCACCAGCAGACGCCCCATGGGGCGAGCGGTACTTCCACCTTCGCGATCCGGACGGCCATGAGCTGAGTTTCGCCCGGCCCCTGCCGGGCCGCTGACATGGGCGAGTTCTGTCCCCCGTCGTGCGAACGATCAAACCAGAACAGCGAAGCGCAGGCGGCAGCCGGCGCCCATTGGTCGGAGGGTCGGAGCTCGGAGCTCGGAGGTCGGAGGTCGAAGCGCCTTCCAGGCGCCCTCCGGCAACCGTGACCCGGGCGGGTCAGCCCCGGAGGATCCGCCTCGATCCCGCCGAGGCATCTCGATCCGGCACACCAAAGGCCCGTCCCCCGGAAGACGCAGACGGGCCGCCCCAACCCACCCGGCCTGGCGATCGCAGGCGGGCCGCGTCGGTCGAGCTGCCGCTTTTGCTATGGTCTGGGGCGCAGTCCGGGGTAGCTCAATCGGCAGAGCGGATGGCTGTTAACCATTAGGTTGAGAGTTCGAGTCTCTCCCCCGGAGCAGCGAAATGGCGGGAGGGCGGAGGCGGGAGGACAGGATTGCCTACTCGTCCTCCAGGTAGTCGCGCAGATGCCCGCTGTGCATCGGGTGGCGCAGCTTGGCCAGCGTTTTGGACTCGATCTGGCGAATCCGCTCCCGGGTCACCCCGAATTCCCGGCCGACCTCCTCGAGAGTTCGCATCTCGCCGTCGTGCAGACCGAAACGCAGCCGCACAACCCGCCGTTCCCGCTCGGAGAGCTCAGACAGCGCCTGGTTGACCGCCTCGTTGAGCATGGCCCGCGCTGCCGCCTCCGACGGCGCGATCGCCGCCTCGTCCTCGATCAGATCAGAGAGGCTGAAGTCGTCCTCGCCCATCGGCTGCTCCAACGACACTGTCTCCTGGCTGACCTTCAGGATGTCCCGCACTCGCACCGGGGTCATCTCCGCTCGGGCCGCCACCTCGTCCACCGTGGGTTCGCGACCGAAGTCCTGCAAAAGCTGGCGCTGCGCTCGCATGACCTTGTTGATGGTGTCGACCATGTGCACCGGTATACGGATGGTCCGAGCCTGGTCAGCAATGGCCCGTGTGATCGCCTGGCGGATCCACCAGGTCGCGTACGTCGAGAACTTGAACCCTTTGGTGTAGTCAAACTTGTCGACAGCCCGCATCAGGCCCAGGTTGCCCTCCTGGATCAGATCCAGAAACGCCATCCCCCGGTTGCGGTAGCGCTTGGCAATGGAAACCACCAGACGCAGGTTCGACTCGACCAGTATCCGCTTGGCGGCCAACCCCTCGCGCCGAAGTCGCTCGTCGCGTCCGACCCCGTTCCGGTCGACCAGGAGCGCCGACTCCTCCTCACACTCCATGAGCCGAGCCGTGGCCACCAATCCCAGCGTCACGCAACGAGCCAAGACCACTTCCTCGGCTGCGGTCAGCAACTTGGCCTTACCGATCTCCTTCAGGTACATCCGGACTGGATCCGAGCTGCCCCCCGTCGAGAGGTCGAAATCGACCTGGAAGTCCGGCACCGACGCCCTCGCCCGGCTTCGGATGGTGCCGTCTGCGGCCAGGCGCGCCAGCGCCTCAGAAGCGACGCCGTCCTCCTCGATCGTCTCGCGCCCGACCTCCCTGGCCGTCACGGGCTGCGATTCCTCGTCGTCCACCTCGACGTTCACGTCTGCACGGGACTCGGAGTAGCCGAGCTCCTCGACCGGCTCCTCGTCCAAATCCTGGAACTCGTCCAAATCCTGGAACTCCGCGAGCTCCTCAAACTCCTCGAGCTCCTCGAGGTCGTGGATGGCCTCGGTCCCGGCGTTCAGGCTCGCCTCGAGGTCCGACTCGCTGTCGAGGTCCGTATCGCTGTCGAGGTCGGTGTCGTCACGCCACTCGATCCCCTCGGCCTCCACCCGTCCAATGGCGGCGGCAATCAGCGTTGGGGTCAGCTCGACCGACTCCATCACGCTCAGCAGGTCATCGGGAGTCAGATAGCCCCGCTCACGACCGAGCAGGAGAAGGGCGACGAAGTCCACCGTCAACGCGCCTGCGGGCGTAAACGGTGTCGAGCCCCCCTCGCTCATCAGGTCGCCTCCGTGCCGTACTCCACTTCGTCGCGGGCCACCAGCCAGCCTACCAATCGCTGCTCGGCTTCCAGAGCGGCCGACCCGCCGGCCGCGTCCTCCCTTCGCAGGGTCTCCAGGGTCAGTTTGAGCCAGGAGATGGTAGGCACGAATCCGGCCTGGTCAACCGGGGGGGCCTGTCGCATTTCTGCTTGCAACGCGGCGACGACCCGCTGGCCGGCTCGCTCCACCAGCCGAACCATCACGGCGTCGGCGTCGACGCCGGCACTGGCATCCTCTACCGCCAGCCGCTGGAGGATATCCGCCGCCTGGGGGTCCGCCGCTTCGATAGCGGCGTGCAGGGTGGTCGCTGCGGACAGCACCTCGAAGCACGGCCCGGCGAGCGGATGCGCGAACAGCGCCAACTCCAGGCGATTGGCCACCTGCTCAGGGTGGTGGACCGCCAATCGGAGCGCTTCCAGCTCTGGGCCTCCCAGCGCCAACGGAACCGGCCCTGGGAGGGCAACGGGCCTCGACTCCGTCTTCGGTCCATTTTCCCCCCGGCTCGCCGGGTTCGGCCCTGCCTGGGCCAGCTGTCGGAGCCGTGCCGGTTCGACCCGGCAGCGATCTGCCACCTGCATCAGGTACTGGTCGCGGACGAGCTCGTTCGGATGTTCGGCCACCATGGCCATGGCCTCGACCGCAGCCCGGGCGCGGCTCTCGGGAGCCGTCAGATCAGCTCGTTCGAAGAGGCGATCCAGACGGAAGGCCAGATAGGGCCTCGCCTCGCCGATCACCCGGGTAAGTGCGGCGACATCGTGTTGCGCCAGGTCGGCCGGATCAGCACCCGACGGTAGGGCCGCCACTCGGATGTCGGCGTCGAAACGGCGCTCCCACTCGTAATAGCGTTCGGCGGCCGCCTGCCCGGCGGCGTCGGCGTCGTAGGCCAACACGATGCGCCGGGCGAAGTTCGTCAACAGACGGATGTGCCCATCGGCCAAGGCGGTTCCGCAGGTCGCCACTGCCTCCTCGATGCCCGCCCGCTGCAGGCCGATCACGTCGGTGTACCCCTCGCACACGACGACCCGCCCTGTCGCCACGACCGCCCGCTTGGCCCAGTTGAGCCCGTACAGCACCCGGCTCTTGTCGTAGACCGCCGTCGCCGAGGTGTTTTTGTACTTGGGGCCATGCCCGCCGGGCAAGAGCCGCCCACCCGCTCCCACGGGCCGGCCACCAGGCTCGAAAATCGGGAAGAGGACACGGCCACGAAAGAAATCGGTGTATCGGCCCGACTCGTCGACCCGGGCCAGGCCGGCGTCCACGAGCGCCCGCTGGGGTACACCCAGCGTCCGGAGCAGTTCGTCCCAGCCTTCGGGAGCCCATCCGAGCAGGTAGTGACGGACGACCGCTCCGTCGTAGCCGCGCTCACGCCGAAGATACGACCGGGCTGGCGCCGCATCGGGAGCTGAGAGCAGGCGCTGGTGATACCAGGCGAGAGCCTGATCGAGCGTTTCATGAATGCGCGAACGACGCTGATGATCCCGTCCGGTCGCTTCGCTGTCATACCGCAGGGTGATCCCGGCCCGAGCCGCCAGCTTCTCGACCGCCTCCACGAAGTCGAGATGCTCGATTTCGCGGATGAAGGTGATGACGTCGCCCTTGGCGCCACAGCCGAAGCAGTAGTAAAAGCCCAGCTCCGCGTTCAGCGAAAACGATGGCGTCCTCTCAGTGTGAAACGGGCACAGGCCAACCCAGCGAGTGCCGACCCGCCGTAACGCCAGGTGCTCGCTCGCCACCGCCACAAAATCGGCGGCGGCACGAACCCGGGCGATGTCCTCGTCGACGATGCCCACAACTCGACCTTACGGCGGTGGCGGTGCGGGCGCGGCACCGGCGCCCGTCGTCACGGATTCGTGATGACCGCCTGAGCCGCGGCCAGCCGGGCGATGGGCACGCGGAACGGCGAACACGACACATAATCCAGGCCGACCCGGTAGAAGAAGTCGATCGACTCGGGGTCGCCCCCGTGCTCCCCGCAGACGCCGAGCTTCAGGTCCGGTCGGGTGGCACGGCCCCGAACCACGGCATCCTCGACCAGACGGCCCACTCCGGGCTGGTCGATGGTTTCGAACGGGTTGCGCTTGAGCAGGCCTTCCTCGAGGTAGGCGCTCATGAGCCGGCCCTCCACGTCATCCCGCGAGAAACCAAACGTCATCTGCGTCAGGTCATTGGTGCCGAAGCTGAAGAAATCCGCCTCCTCGGCGATGTCGTCCGCGCACACCGCGGCCCGAGGCGTCTCGATCATGGTGCCGATGGTGACCTCGGGGCGCTTGCGCAGACCCTCGGTCGCCACCGCAATGCCCTCCTCAACCCACGACCGGGCCAGGCCCAGCTCCTGGCGGGAGACGGTGAGCGGGATCATCACCTCGATCCTGGGTTTTCCGCCCGCGGCCAGCCGTTCGGCGGCGGCCTCCATCAGCGCCCGGACCTGCATGCCATACAGCCCCGGCTTGATGACCCCGAGCCGCACCCCACGGGTGCCGAGCATGGGATTGAACTCATGCCAGGCCTCGGCCGCGGCGAGCAATTGCTGCTCCTCCGCGGACAGGCCCTCGGTGGCCCGCTTGATAAGCAGCTCCTCTACGGAAGGCAGGAATTCGTGCAGGGGCGGATCCAGCAACCGGACAGTCACCGGCAGTCCGTCCATCGCCTCGAGAATGGCGAGAAAGTCCTCCTTCTGGGCGACCCGCAACTCCTCGAGCGCGGCCGCCTCCGCGGCCGGAGTAGCGGCCAGGATCATGCGTCGCACGATGGGCAAACGATCGTCGCCCAGGAACATGTGCTCAGTCCGGCACAGCCCGATCCCTTCTGCCCCGAACTGGCGAGCATTCGCAGCGTCGGGACCGTTGTCGGCGTTGGCCCGTACGGCCAGGTGCCCCTTGCGCACCTTGTCGGCCCAGCCGAGGATCACGGCGAACTCGGGTGGAGCCTCCGCCGCGCCCAGCTCCGCCTCGCCGAGGACCACACGGCCGGTACTGCCGTCAATGCAGATCATGTCGCCTTCGTTGACGGTGACCTCACCCGCAGTGAAGCTCGTCCCAGAAATCCGGATCGATTCGGCACCTACCACTGCCGGCTTGCCCCAGCCGCGAGCCACCACCGCGGCGTGGCTCACCAGGCCGCCCCGAGCGGTGAGAATGCCCTGAGCCGCGATCATGCCGTGTACGTCCTCTGGTGAGGTTTCGCTGCGAACGAGGATGACACGCTCACCGCGTGCAGCGGCTTCCTCGGCCCGGGTGGCGTCGAAGATGGCGGTGCCGACAGCTGCACCCGGCGAGGCAGCCAGCCCGGAGGCGATCACGACCAGATCGGTGCCCTTCAGTTGCGGGTGCAACACCTGGTCGAGATGATCGGCGGTGACGCGCAACAGCGCCTCCTCCCGCGTGATCTTCCAACCGCGTTGCTTCGTCATGTCCACGGCCATCTTGAGGGCGGCACGCCCGGTCCGCTTCCCCACTCGGGTCTGGAGCATCCACAGTTTGCCCTGGTCGATGGTGAACTCGGTGTCGCACATGTCGCGGTAGTGCGCCTCGAGCCGACCAAAAATCCCCATCAGCTCCTTGAAGTTGGCCGGGAACCGGTCTCGCAGGGCAGAAAGGGGCAGCGTGTTGCGAATGCCCGCTACCACGTCCTCACCCTGGGCGTTGACCAGGAAATCGCCATACTCACCCTGTGCGCCCGTCGCCGGGTCCCGGGTGAAGCCCACCCCGGTTCCGGAGTCGTCGTCGCGGTTGCCAAACACCATGGTCTGCACGTTGACCGCAGTGCCGAGGTCGTGCGGGATGCGCTCCCGGACCCGGTAGGCGACCGCACGGGCCCCGTTCCACGAGGCGAACACGGCTTCGATGGCGCCTCTCAACTGTTCCGATGGTTCCTGGGGGAAAGGATGGCCGGTGACGTCGTCCACGATTCGCTTGTAGTACTCGCACAGGTCGCTGAGGGCATCGGCCGGCACCTCGGCGTCGCTCTCAACACCTGCGGCCGACTTCGCTTCCTCGAAGGGCTCATCGAAACGGGCCGCATCGATGCCCAGCACGATGCGCCCGTACATAGAAATGAAGCGACGGTAGGAGTCGTAGGCGAACCGGTCGTCGCTCGTCTGGGCCGCCAGGCCTTTGACCGACGCGTCGTTGAGTCCGAGGTTGAGCACCGTGTCCATCATCCCGGGCATGGAGAACTTGGCACCCGACCGAACGCTCACGAGAAGGGGATCGGAGGAATCGCCCAGCTTTTTTCCCATGGCCTTTTCGAGCCGGCGGACGTGGCGGGTCACCTCGTCGGACAGACCATCCGGCCAGCCTCCTGCCATGTACGCCCTGCAGGCGTCGGTCGTGATGGTAAAGCCGGGCGGCACCGGCAGTCCGAGGACCGACGTCATTTCGGCCAGGTTGGCGCCCTTGCCACCAAGGAGGTCCTTCAGCTCCATCGGCGGCTTGCGATGCTTGTGGTCGAAGGCATAGGTGTACGGCATATCAATCCTCGCTAAAAACGTCGGGGCGGTTGACTTCGAGCCTAGAGGCTGCCGGGGTGGACGCGAACCACGCCCCCCCGGACTTATAAGCCGAGGCGAGCGTCGACTTCGTCGACGAGGGCGGCGATCGGCACTCGCACCTGTTTGGTGGTGTCCCGATCCCTGATGGTGACAGCCCGATCGTCGAGCGAGTCGAAATCGATCGTCACGGCCAGGGGCGTGCCGATCTCGTCCTGGCGGCGGTACCGCCGGCCGATCGACTGCGTCTCGTCGTAGTCGCACATGGCGATGGGCTGGAGCAGGTCGAGCACCTCCCGGGCCACCGGCAACAGGGTGTCCTTGCGCGACAGAGGCAAAACGGCCAGCTGGTACGGGGCCAAACGGGGATGGAGCCGCAACACCGTCCGGGACTCACCATCGATCTCGTCCTGGTCGTACGCCGCCAGCAGGAACGCCATCATCGTCCGAGTTGCACCTGCCGCCGGCTCGATGACATAGGGCGTGTAGCGCTCGCCGGTCGCCTGGTCGAAGTATTCCAGCTTGACCCCGCTCGCCGCCGAGTGGGCCTTCAGGTCGTAGTCGGTCCGATTGGCGATGCCCTCGAGCTCGCCCCACCCCCAGGGGAACAGGAACTCCACGTCTGCGGTTGCCGCCGAGTAGTGCGACAGTTCCTCTTTGGCATGCGGACGCAGCCGCAGCGTGTCGCGAGGGATGCCGAGGTCCGCGTACCAATCCAGCCGCTCCCGGCACCAGTAGTCGAACCAGACCGGCGCTTCGGCGGGCGGCACGAAGTACTCCAGCTCCATCTGCTCGAATTCCCGAGTGCGGAACACGAAGTTCCCGGGAGTGATCTCGTTCCGAAACGACTTGCCGATCTGGGCAATCCCGAACGGCGGTCGCTTGCGTGACGTTTGCAGGACGTTGAGGAAGTTGACGAAGTGGCCCTGCGCCGTCTCCGGGCGGAGATACGCGACACTGCCCTCATCCTCGACCGGGCCCACGAACGTCTTGAACATCAAGTTGAAGGCTCGGGCTTCGGTCAGGTCCGTGCCACCGCAGTTGGGGCAATGCACCAACCCGTCGGCCGGGTCCGGCTCGAGGTGATCGGCTCGCCAACGCTCCTTGCAGTTGCGACAGTCAACAAGAGGATCAGTGAAGTTGGCCAGGTGCCCCGATGCTTCCCAGATCTTCGGACTGGAGAGGATGGCCGCGTCCAGGCCGACGACCTCGTGGCGCAACTGCACCATCGACCGCCACCACGCGTCTTTGACGTTGCGCAGCATGAGCACGCCCAGTGGCCCGTAGTCGTAGGTGGATCGGAATCCTCCGTAGATCTCCGCCGACGGGAACACGAAGCCGCGCTGCTTGGACAGCCTCACGATCTCTTCCATGCTCGGCGCCATGAGATAGCAGGGTACTCGCCGTTTCCCCTCTTCCCGGCCGTAGCCGCTGTCCCGGCTGTCCCGGCTGTCCCCGCTGTTCCGTCCTGTGTATCCCGCCTATCCCGCCTAGCCGTGGCCCAGGAGATGCACCGTTCGGAGCCGACGCTCGAGATGCGCCTCGAGGGCGCTGGTCGCCAGCCCGCTCGCGCCCGCCGCGGCCGGACCCGCCGGCTCGCGAAGTACCGCTGCCAGGTCCCCTCCCAGGATGCGGCGGATCAGCTCGAGCGAACCCGGCTCGACGAGCGGTCCCCGGCGGTGCTGCCGGCAGAGTGCGCCCCCTTCGACCGGGTCGAAGCCGACCAGCCCGCCAGCGGCTTCGAATTTTGGCCACCCGTACCCGTCATCGCAGCGCACGCAGCGGTCCAGCACGGGGGATACCCCCTCAAGGGCCAGCAGCTTCCAGTAGAACGCACCCACCAGCAACGACGAGCGCCGATCTTGGCCGGCCAGCGTACGCAGGGCACCAGCGAGCATCCGGTCAAGAGGGCGATTGGGCTCCCCCTCTTGAGTGACCTGGTCGACGGCCTCGACCATGGCAATGGCGTCGGTCAGACGGTCCAGGTCCTCGCGCAGGATGGGGTAGTACTCGATCGTCTCGGCCTGAGTGACGATGTCGAGCTCCCGTCCCTCGTAGAGCAGCAGACTGACGCGGTTCGGTGGTTCCAGCCGGCCGCCGAAACGACTCTTGGTTTTGCGCACCCCTTTGGCGACCGCTCGCACCTTGCCGCGGCCTGCGGTCAACATGACCACGATGCGATCCGCCTCGCCCAGCTTGTGCGTCCGGAGCACTGTTGCTTCGTCCCGGTACAGGCCCACGGAACCTACCGCCGATCGTCTTAGCTCGGGATTCCGTCGTCGCGCCGGCCGGCGTTTCCATACCGACGGTCGCGAGCCTGGAACTCACGCACGGCTTCAAACAGGTGTTCGCGGCGAAAGTCCGGCCAGAGAATATTGGTGAACACCAGCTCGCTGTAGGCCAGCTCCCACAACAGGAAGTTGGAGACGCGAAATTCGCCGGAAGTCCGAATGACCAGATCGGGGTCGGGGAGATCCGGTGCGTAGAGGTAGCGGTGGATCAGGCGTTCATCGATCTTGCCCGGCGACACGCCTGAAGCGACGATGGCCTTGACCGCGTCGACCAGCTCAGCTCGGCCGCCATAGTTGAAGGCGATCGTGAGGGTCATGGCCCGGTTGCCGTCAGTGAGCGCAACTGCTTCGTCCATCCGTCTGACGATCCAGCGGGGTACCCGCCAGTCCCTCCGGCCGATAAACCGGATGCGCACCCCCATCCGATGGAGTTCGTCGCGGCGCCGGGTGAGCAGGTTGTCAGCAATAACGTTGAGCAGAAAGCGAACTTCCTCGTGGGGGCGCCGCCAGTTCTCCGTCGAGAAGGCATACACCGTGAAAAAGGTGATGCCCAGATCCAGAGCTCCGCAGACCGCGTCGAACAGGGCTTCCTCGCCGGCACGATGCCCCTCTGTCCGAGGTAGCCCCTGTTTTGTGGCCCACCGACCGTTCCCGTCCATCACGCAGGCCACGTGAGGGGGGACCCGGTTCGGGTCGAGGCGGTCCAGTTCCACACGTGAAACCTACCCCGCCCCGGCACTCCGGCCGCGGCGCTCGAGGTGCCGCGAACCCGAACCACGACCCGCTTCCATGCACGCCATAGCCTGCAACCTGTGCCCGACCCCATGCTTCTCGCCGCCCTACGCCGGGCCACCGCCGGGCTCCGAGAGCATGAGGATCGGCCGGGGCAGGCGTCAATGGCGGAGTCCGTCGCCCGGTCCATCCGCGACCAGCGCCACCTGATCATTCAGGCCGGAACCGGTACGGGAAAGAGCCTTGCCTACCTCGTGCCGGCCCTGGTCCTCGGCACCCGGGCGGTGGTGTCCACGGCAACCAAGGCCCTGCAGGATCAGCTGGCCACCCGGGACCTCCCGCATCTGTCGAGCAGCCTGGGCGTGCCGTTTGAGTTCGCGATCTTGAAGGGCCGGTCCAACTACATCTGCCAGCAACGGGTTGCCGAAGTCGTGAGTGGCGATCAGCAACTGGGACTCGACGGCGAGGACGGTGCCACCGGCCCCAGCCCTATGGGACTCGGCTTTTCCGGCGCGGACTCCGGGGGCGCTCCTCTGTCGGCGGGCCACCCCGCTTCGGCCACAGTCCCGGCGGTTCGCACCGTCCCCTCCCCGCTCGGCTCCCTGGGCCCACTCGGCCGGGAGATCCGCCGGCTGGTGGAATGGGCCGCCCACTCTCCCACCGGCGAGCGGGCCGAACTGTCCTGGGAGCCGAGCCCGGCCGCCTGGAGTCAACTCAGCGTCGGCGCCCGGGAATGTCCCGGAGCCGGTCGCTGCCCTTCCGGTTCCATCTGTTTCGCGGAAGCAGCTCGCCATCGTGCCGCCCAAGCGGACGTGGTAGTGGTCAACACGCATCTGTACATGGCGGCGCTCGCGGCGGGCGGCGAGGTGCTCCCGCCCCACGACCTCGTCGTCTTCGATGAGGCCCACGAGGTGGAGGACATCGCGTCCTCGGCGTTTGGTTTCGAGATCGGGGCCGGACGATTCCAGGCCCTGGCGCGCTCGACGCGCCCGCTCCTGGCGGACAGCGGCCCGGCCGCTGCCGTCGACGAAGCCGGCGCCTTGCTCGGGGACGCGCTGCGCCCCCATCACGGCGCGGTCCTGCCCCGGCCGCTGGACGCGGCCACCGCGGAACGCGTGACGGTCGCCCGCGACCGCGTGCAGCGCCTGGCCGCGGCCATCCGGCGGGCGGTCCGGGGCGGCGACAGCCGCGCCCAGACAGGCCCGCAGGACGGGCTGGCCGGGAACAATGGTCCCGACGCGGGGTTGCGAGCTCGGCACCTGCGGGCCCAGCAGGCGGCGGGCCACTTGCTGGGCGACTTAAACCAGGTGTTGGAACTGACGCCGAGTGAGGTGGCCTGGGTCGAGGGTTCCGAGCACACGCCTGTCCTCCGGGTGGCTCCGCTCGACGTGGGCGACACTTTCCAGCAGCGCCTGTGGAGTCGAGAGGACGCCCCGACAGCGGTGCTCACCAGCGCAACCATCCCCCTCCGCTTGGGCGAACGGCTCGGGCTGACCGCTGGAACGTACGACACCCTCGACGTCGGTACCCCGTTCGCCTACGACGAGCAGGCCCTCCTGTACTGCCCGGTCCACCTGCCCGAACCCCGCCACCCCGGGTATGAAGCCGCCCTGCACGACGAGCTGGTTGGGCTCATCGAGGCGGCGGAAGGCCGAACGCTGGCGCTCTTCACCAGCTGGCGGGCCATGACGGCTGCGGCCGACGCCGTCCGCCAGCGGGTTGCCTGGCCGGTCTTGACCCAGTCGGACATGCCAAAGCCAGCGCTGTTGTCCCGCTTCAGCGCGGACGAGCACACCTGCCTGTTCGCGACGATGGGCTTCTGGCAGGGAGTCGACATCCCGGGTCCGGCATTGTCGGTGGTCGCCATCGACCGGCTGCCCTTTCCCCGGCCGGATGATCCTCTTCTCCAGGCCCGGCGGGCCAGCCTGGGCCGAGGCGCGTTCGGCCTGATCGACCTGCCCCGCGCCGCGACCCTCTTGGCCCAGGGCACGGGCCGGCTGATCCGGTCCCGTTCCGACCGGGGCGTGGTCGCCGTCCTCGACTCGCGACTCGGGACCGCCCGCTACCGCTGGGAGCTGATCAACGCGCTGCCGCCGATGCGGCGAACACGGTGGCGGTCGGATGTCGAGGCCTTCCTGGCGCAGCTGCGGGAGGGGTCGGGGCCGGCGGGGTCCCCGGCGTCTCCGGCAGCTCCGTAGCCACCGCCACCGCGGGCCCGGGCCCGAGGCCGAGTGCATCCTCTGGACGGAATCGCACCGTTTCAGCCCGTGTGCCGGTCCGCGAAACGCGTTGGAGCCTTGCCGCCGACCACGGACCCGACAGAGAAAGAACCGGACAGCCCGGGCGCGGCCTTCCCTGTCGTAACTCACAACCTCCCAAACCAGCGCCCACGACAGAGAAAGAAGGTCGAACCGAGCCTGGCCGCTTCTGTGTCGCAACCCCACCCCGGATCGGGATCCGCGATCGCCGCGGCGTCAGTACCCGAGACGCTCCAGGGCCCGAGGTCTGCGCTGCCAGTCGCGATCGACTTTGACGTGGAGGTCGAGGAACGCACCCGGCGGCAACTGGGCCCGAGCCCGCGTCCCCACCTCCCGCAGTACGGCGCCGCCACGACCGATCACGATGCCCTTTTGGGATTCGCGCTCGACGAGGATCTCGCAGCGGATCCGCGGCCACTCCCACTCGGTCACCCGGCAGGCAATGGAGTGCGGCACCTCGTCGTGGGTCACGGCCAGCAACTGCTCGCGAACCAACTCGGCGACCCACCGCGCCTCGGGCATGTCGCTCACGGTCTCTTCCGGGTAGAGGAGGGGCCCCTCCGGGAGTCGGTTGACCACGTCCTCGACCAGCGCTTCAACGCCTTCGCCAGTCCGGGCCGACACCGGGAACACCTCGTCGCATCCGAGATCCTCGACGGCAGCCTGGAGCTGTTTCAGGACCTGCGACCGGGACGCGGCGTCGATCTTGTTGACCGCGCCAATGGCGGGTCCGGAGACGAGGCCACGGACGAATCGGTCGCCTTTTCCGATAGGCGCGCCGGCGTCAACGACGAGGATGCTCACGTCAACGCCGTCGAGCGCCAGGGCGGCCTGGTCGTTGAGCCGTTCGCCGAGCAGGGTACGAGGCTTGTGGACGCCAGGCGTGTCGACGAACACCACCTGAGCGTCCGGACGGGTCAGGATGCCCCGCACCTGGTTGCGGGTCGTCTGGGCGACCGCCGAGGTAATCGACACCTTCTGGCCGAGGACGGTGTTCAAAAGCGTGGACTTGCCGACGTTGGGCCGGCCGACCAGCGTGGCGAAGCCGGATCTCACAGCTCGCGCCGGCTGCCGGACTCGCCAGAGGCGTTGGCGGCGTCGACGGCGCGGCTGGGCCGGGAGCCTGCCGGAGTCCCGGAGTTGGCGCCAGTCCCGGGGCTCCTCCCAGAGGTTCCAGAGTTGCCGGAGTGCCCAGAGTTGGCCGAGTTGGCCGAGTTGGCCGAGTCGACCGTGTTGGTCGAGTTCGCAGAACCCGCCTCCTCAGCCGGCCCGGAATCCGCCGAGCCCCTGGTCTCCCCCTTGGCCTCGGTGGTCGCGCCGACCGGAGAGATCCGGACCCGGCCGATGCGCCGGCCTTGCACCCGTTCGGCGACCAGCCGGTGGCCGTCGACGTAGGCGGCCTCGCCCTCGACCGGTACGTGTCCGAGCAAGCTGTACAACAAGCCGCCAACCGTGTCCCACTCGTCGCCTTCGGGGAGCTCGGTGGGATCGAGCAGCTCGTTGACCTCGTCGATCGGCATGCGAGCGTTGACCACGACCGTGCCGTCATCCAGCCTCTCGGGGCGCACTTCCTCGACGTCATACTCGTCGGTGATCTCCCCGACCAGCTCCTCGATGAGGTCTTCCAGTGTGACCAGGCCGGCCGTTCCCCCGAACTCGTCAACCACGATCGCCATGTGGTATTTGCCAGCCTGCATCTCGCGGATGAGCTCGGACACCCGTTTGCTCTCCGGCGTGAACCGAGCCTCTCGCATGATCGTCGACACCGGGTCCTGCTCTCGCCCTTCGCGTTCGGCGCGCATCAGGTCCTTGGCGTACACGATCCCCACGATGTCGTCGATGCCCTGGCCGGTGACCGGAATCCGGCTGAAGCCGGCCGGGATGATGATGTCGATCACATCGATGATGCGAGCGTGCGACTCCACTGCCACCATGTCCGGCCTCGGCACCATGACGTCCCGCACGACGGTGTCCCCGAAGTCGATGATGGAATGAATGAGGGTGCGTTCTTCGTGCTCGATGACGTCTTCCTCGGCCGCCTCATCGGCAATCGCCCGCAGCATTTGATCCGACGTATAGGGCCCGGATTTGATGCCCTTGCCCGGCAGGATGGCGTTCGAGATGGCGATCAGGGCCCGGGTCACCCAGCCCAGGGGCTTGAAGGCAACCAGCAGCCGAATGATCGGCGCCACACCCAGGGCAGCCCGTTCGGTGTGCTGGATCGCCCACGTCTTGGGGGCCAGTTCGGCCACCACGAAGATCACCACCACCTCGAATGCGGTGGCAATGACCACACCCCAGGCGCCAAAGGCGTGCGAGGTGACAACTCCCACCAGGGTGGCCGCCACCAGAGTGCACAACTCGAGCGCGAAGAGGACCACCGGCAGCACCGATTCGATGCGCTCCACCAGACGCAGGAGGGTTCCCGCACCACGCCGGTGTTCCTCGACGAGGGCTTGTGCCTTCGCTCTCGAGGTACGTGTCAGCGCGGTCTCGGACAGAGCCAGGACGCCGGTGGCGGCAATCAGTATGACAACGACGACCAGCAGGATGACGTCCTGGCTACGGAAGTGATGGCTCGAGGAAGCCACTAACGACGAGGCGCCGATCATTGCTCGTCACCGCCTACGACGGCCGCGCCGCTCCCTCCCTGTCCACCCTCACCACCGACATCGCTGCGGTAGTAGCGCGCCAGGAGTTCGCGTTCCTTGGCTTCCATTGCTTCGGCCTCGTCCGGCTCGTCGTGGTCCAACCCGAGCAAATGGAGCAGCCCGTGCACCACCAGCAGGGCGATCTCGTCCTCGTAGGTGACCGCGTGCTCTTGAGCGTTCCGGTAGGCGACCGCCGGGCAGATCACGACGTCGCCGAGCAGCGTCGGCGCCTCTTCGGCGTCACTGGTGAAGCCGGGCCCGGTTCCGCCGGAATCCGGTGAACGACCGCTGTCCGGCGGCTCTTCGTCGATTGGGAACGCCAATACGTCGGTTGGGACGTCCTTGCCGAGAAAGCGTGCGTTCAGATCAGCGATAGCTGCTTCGTCGACGAAGAGCAGGGAAACCTCCGTCTCGCCTCGAACCCCTTCTGCCGCCAGAACCGATTCGGCCAGTTTGACCCAACGCAAGGTTTCGACAGGGTGAACGGACTGCTCGTCCGCCCCAAAGACCACCGCACCCACGGCTCCCCCTGATCCCGGATTTCAGGCCGGTCCCGAGGCGGGACGGGCGGGGCGCCCGGCATGGCCCGGGCTGGCGGCATGACTAAGGAGGCCGGGGTCGCTGCGAGCGACGGCGTGGCTGCGAACCGCCGAACGACCGGCGTCGCGGGCTTCATACGCGCTCACGATGTCCGCCACGATGCGGTGACGGACGACGTCCCGTCGACCCAGGCGCACCCATGAAAGCCCTTCGATGCCGGTGAGGACTTGCTCGAGTCCGTCCAGGCCGGATCGTCCACCAGGAAGGTCGATCTGGGTGTCGTCGCCGGTGACGACGACCTTGGACCCGAATCCGATGCGGGTAAGAAACATTTTCATCTGCTCGGGCGTGGTGTTCTGGGCCTCGTCGAGGATGATGAAGCTGCTGTTGAGGGTCCGACCCCGCATATACGCGAGTGGTGCCACCTCGATTGTGCCGGCGTCGAGCAGTCGGCGGGCGCCGTCCGTGCCGAGCATGTCGTAGAGGGCGTCATAGAGCGGGCGCAGGTACGGGTCGATCTTGGCCATCAAGTCGCCGGGCAGGAAACCCAGCCGTTCGCCGGCCTCCACCGCGGGACGAGTCAGGATGATGCGGTCCACCTGCTTGGCTTGCAGCGCCTGCACGCCGAGGGCTACTGCCAGGTAGCTCTTCCCGGTGCCCGCGGGACCCACGCCGAAGGTCACGATGCTGTCGCGGATGGCATCGGCGTAGCGCTTCTGGCCGCTGGTCTTCGGTCGCACCGAACGACCTCGGGCCGAGCGAAGCACCTCCGACGTCAGCACCTCCGAAGGGCGCTCATCCGCCCGCACCATGTCGATGGTGCGGTACACAACCTGCGGATCCAGTAGCTGCCCCTGCTCGAGCAGCAGGCGGAGTTCATCCACCAACCGAGCCGCGAGGGCAGCGTCGTCGCCGTCAATGGTGAACTCGTTGCCACGGGCGTGGATGGACGTACCTTCGAATGCGTCCTCGACGAGCCGCAAATTCTCATTGAGCGGGCCGACGAGTCGGGGCATCAGATGGTTGGGAACGGTGACAGTAACGGTCGTGGACACGGGATGGCTCTCCATCAGGGTACCGCGTCCCTGCAGACGCGCCGTGGTGGAGGTTTTCAACGGGGAAAAGACTCCGGCTCGTGGGCGGACAGCTCCCCGCACGAAGGACCCCGTCGCCCACAGGAGAACGGGCAGAACGAGTGGGCCGACATCAACGTCACGCTACCGTCGCGCCCCGTGCAGGAACGGCAGGGCGGAGATGCGCTGGTGGCGGCCTTTGCGCGCTGGGCTGCGGACCAGCGAACGGCGGCTGCGGCCGGTCAGCGGACGCGGGAGCGATCCCTCCGCGAGCAAGCCACTGCCTCAGCCACCTGGACCGGCATCTTGGTGGACCTGGCCGAGCAGGCGGCGCTGGTGACCGCGGTGGTTGCCGGCCGGCGCCGCCACGGCCGGGTGGCGGGAATGGGCCGGGACTTCTGCGTCCTCGAGTCCGAGCACAATCGCACGGCCTTGATCGGGCTGAACGCGGTTTCGGCCCTCTGGCCGGAGGACCTGCCAGCCTCGCAGCCGCCCACCGGTGATCGGACCCCGACCCTCGACCTATCGATGATGGCCGCCCTCGCCTTGCTTGCCGAGGAGCGGGCTCCGGTCGCCGTGGTCACGACAGACGGGGTTGAGACCGCCGGCGATCTGCTGGCTGTTGGCGAGGACGTCCTGACCCTCCGCGCCGGCGGCTCCACCCGCCGTCTGGCCCTGGTGCCACGCCATGCGGTCGCGGTCTGCGAGTTGCGCTGACAGCTATCCCCCGGAAACCTCCTCGTGGAGGTCGTGTGTGTCACGGCCCTCTCGAGGTTTCGGCTCCGGGTACAGATGTTCCAGGCTCCCCGGCTCGATACGCATGCGGCTGATGAAGTCCTCGATGTCAGTGGCCTGGACGCGGATCACCCGGCCCATCTTGTATGCCGGCAGCTGCCCCTCGTCGATAAACCGGTAGAGCGTCCGTAGGGTCACTCCGAGCCGCTCACAAGCCTCTCGTGTGCCCATCCATTGGATCGCCTCACTCATGCCGCCAATGATAGCGACCCCATAGACACACAGGTGGGTTCTCGATAGATTTCATGTGTGGCGTGGTGGCCAGGTGGGGGAACGGAGATCGACGGCCACCGCCGGAGGCCGCCATCCGGGCCCGCAGTCGATAATGGGCCGCCCGGCGCTCGCACAGTCGGCGCCGGCCGACGCCGGGCCCTCCCGTCTGGCCGGGCCGTGGTCGGTGCCTTTCTTATCGGGGCCGCAGCTGTCGTCGTGTTTGTGGCAGCCCTCGCGGGTGCGTCGAAGCCAGGTCAACCGTGGGTGGTGGCCGCCCGTCCCGCCGGCCCGGGAACGGTCCTCGGCCCCGACGACGTGGGCGCCTCCACGATGCGGCTCTCCAGCGAGACGGCCACCGGGGCATACCACCAGGCCGCCTCGGTCGAGGGGCGCACGCTTGCAGTCGAGGTGGAGGCGGGCGAGCTCATCCAGGCGTCCATGCTCGTCCCGGTGAGCCAGACGCCCGCGTTGCGGCCGGTGAGCCTCTCAGTCGACCCCGTTTCGCTCGCCGGCCTATCCGCCGGGCAACGGGTGGACATCCTGGCCACGCAGGGCACCGGGTCGGGAACGGCCGTCGTCGTGGTGGTGAGAGGAGCGACGCTGATCGACATCGCCACCTCGAGCTCCAACCTGCTGGCTCCAGGTGGCTCGGGGCAGGTCACCGTGGGCGTGAGCACGCTGGCGGCGGTCGAAGCGGTGGTGGAGGACGCCCACTCGGGCACGATCACCCTCGTCGCGGCCGAGCCGTCTGACGGCGTCGGTCTCGGACCGGGCCATGCGTCCCCGTGAGCAGCGAACGCTATGTGCTTCTGGGGCTGGCACCGGCCCGAGCCCCATGGTTCGCCTCCCTGGCGCAGTGGTCGACGTCGGCGGCCATTGCCGCCGAGTTCATCAAGTGCGTGTCTGCCGACGAGGTGCGGGCCCGACTGGCGTCGGGACGGCGCCATTCCGCTCTGTTGGTCGACGCGGCGTCACCGTCGTTCGACCGGGACGTGGTCGACGCGGCCCGGGCTGCGCAGACTCCGGTCATTGCCGTCCGGGGTCCGCGATCCCCGCTCCTGGCTGCCGGCGAGCTCGGGATCGTCGCCGAACTGCCGCCTGACTTCAGTCGCGACAGTCTGCTTGACGTCCTCTCGGCCCACTGCCAGGCGGTCGGCCGTGGCGACCAACTGCCCCCAGCCCTCGACGAGCCGAGCGCGCCGATGTGGCTCGGTCAGCTCATTGCCGTGTGCGGACCAGGGGGCACTGGCGCCTCCACGTTGGCAATCGCTCTCGCCCAGGGACTGGCCGCCGACATCCGTTACGGCCGGCGGGTCCTGCTTGCTGATCTGGCCCGCCGTGCTGACCAGGCCATGCTGCACGACGCCCAGGACCTGGGCCCCGGCACCCAGGAACTGGTAGAGGCGTTTCGACTCGGACGGCCCGGCGCCGAGGAGGTGTGGCGCACCACGTTCGATGTGCCGCGCCGGGGCTACCGCCTCCTGCTCGGTCTGCGCCGGCCGGAGGCATGGAGTGCGCTCCGTCCCAGGGCGATCGACGCCAGCATCGTCGGGCTGCGCCAGTCCTTCCAGGTGGTGGTGGCGGACGTGACCGGCGACGTCGAGGGCGAGGCTGAGGGCGGCTCGGCGGACGTCGAGGAGCGCAACCACCTGGCCCGCAGCGCCGCCCTCCAGTCGAACGTGGTGGTGGCTGTCGGCGCGCCCGGAATGAAGGGCGTCCATTCGCTTGCCAGACTGAGCAGGGCATTGACCGAAGCGGGGGTGTCAGCGCACCGGCTGGTGCCGGTGATCAATCGGTCCCCGCGGAACCCGAGAGCCAGGGCAGAGTTGGCTCGGGCCTTGGCCAACCTCGTGGCGCTCGACGGCGCCCCGGTGAGCGGTACGGCGCTGGCCGGACCGGTACACGTGCCTGAGCGGAAGGTCGAGGATGTGCTTCGCGATGGCGCTCCCCTGCCTTCGGCCCTGGTCGACCCGCTCGCCCATGCGGTGCGGGCGGTACTCGAGCGACAGCTTGACAGCAGTCCGGCCCGCACCAGCCCAAAACCCGTCGAGCCGGGATCTCTCGGCAGCTGGTCGGAAACGGCCGAGTTCGGCGCCGGAGGCGGGTAGGGCGCCTTCTGCCCTTGAGGTAGCGAGAACGCTAGAACAGGGTCAGGCGGTCGCTGCCCGCGGCCCGCAGCTGGTCGTAGTCGACCTCGACGCACTGGATGCCCCGAGCTGCGGCCAGCACCTGGGCCTGCGGTTTGATGAGCTGGGCGGCCAGCAACCCTCGCACCGGCCGCAGGCGACCGTCCCGGTCGAGACGCTCGACGTACCGGGCCAGCTGTTCGACGCCCTCGATTTCGCCCCGCCGCTTGATCTCGACCGCCACCGCCCGGCCTTCGGCGTCCCGGCACAACAGGTCGACCGGACCGATGTCGGTGGGGTACTCGCGACGGACCAACTGGAGACCTTCGAGCAGCATCCCGGGACTGGCGGCGAGCAACTCCTGGAGATGCGCCTCGACGCCGTCCTTCTGCAGACCCGGGTCGGTGCCGAGCGAACGCGTCACATCCAGGTGGATGTCGTCGATCGTTATGGTGAGGATCTCGCCCTTGGGGTTGGTGACGATCCAGCGACCGGGTTCCGTTCTGAGCTCGCACGGCTGCGTCATCCAGTTCAGCGGCTTGTAGGCGTTCCCATCGGAGTGCACCGAAACCGAACCATCGGCCTTGACCATCAACAACCGCGTGGCTCGCGGCAGATGGGCGGTGAGCCGGCCCTTGTAGTCGACCGTGCATGTGGCGATTACCAGCCGCATCGGCCCGTCATTGTGCCCGACGCCATCGCATGCCGCGAACCCGGGCCGGGCTGGCCATAGCCTGGGGCGCCTGGCCACCACCATGCAGACCGTCACGGGTATCCCCACAGACACGGACAACGACAACGGGGCTCCCTCCTGGCCGGCCCCGCTGCCGGCAATCGAGGAAGGCGTGTCGACCGCGGACGCCTTCCCCGGGTGGGCGCCGCTGCCCGTCGATCCGGGCGAGTGGGGCCGACCTCCGGCTCGGGCCGACGGCGAGCCACCGCTCGGGTCCCGGGTCGACGCCTCCGCGGTGTCAGCGGCTCCCCCGTTGCTCCTGGTGCCGCCCAGACCCCCGGCGCCGGCTCCTGCCCTCCCGACCGCGCCGGCCAGGGAGGAACCGCAGCGTCGCGGCCTCCGTTGGCTTCGCCGAGGTGTTGTTCTCGAAACGGCGGTGGCTGTGGCCATCCTGCTGGTGCTGGCGCTGAGCGACTCGACCGGTGGCGCCAGCCCCTCGTTGGCCTGGAAACAGGCGGCTCGGCCTGTCATCACCAGGCTGCTCGGCGACATCGCCAACCTGGAGCGGGACAGCGCACCCGCGACGCCGGCCCCACCGGCTCGACGCAGCCTGGACGCGATCGTGTTCGATCGGGACCTCGCCGCAGCAAAGGGCCTGCCCGCACCGCCGAACTCGGCTCTGGCCGCCGCCTGGGCGGGGTCTTTGGGGAGCCTCACGAGCGCGGAGCCGGCAGTCGAGAGCCCGTCGCCGGGCCACGCCGCAGCTGACGCCCGCGGCCGGCTCCAGTTCCTGGCCGCCGCGGCGGAACTCGTAGACGTCGCTCGCCGGTCCTGACGCCTCCGACCGCTATGGGCAGTCAATTGGTTCGAGGGTGGCGGCCGGGGGCGCCCCACCGCCTGATGCGGTGTTCGTGGGCAACGGCTTGGTTGCAGCTACCGCCGTGGTGCTGGCCCGAACCGTCCGGACGCCGAAGCCGGGAATGGCCCGACCGAACACGGCGTCGACCGTCGCCGCGCCCGCCAGCCGGATGCCCGCACCCTGCACGGCCATCCAGAGGCGCACGTCGTGGAGATCGGAGTCGGATTGGGCGGCCACGGTGAGACACACGACCTGAGCCGCCTGGCGAGGGTCGAGCACAAGCGTCCCGTGCGAATAGAAGGACGAGCCGGAAAGCCCCGCGGTGACAGCGTCATTGGCAGCCGCCGTCAGCGAATCGCGCAACTGCTGTCTGGCCAGGTACGTCGCTGCGCTGTCCACGGCCAGGGCACCCAGAATCAACAACACCAGGAATCCGGCCGGCACCAGCGCCAACACGCTGCCGCGGTCCGGCTTGTCAGTCATGGGCAGGCAGCCGCACCAGGGAGGCCAGTGCGGTAGGGGTCCACCAGTTCGGATTGCTTCGCTTGAACGTTTTCGCCGTTACCCACCTTGCCGACGAAGGGGAGGAACAGCAGCGGAGCTGGGTATGACACGGAGATCGTGATGAGGGTGCACCGGCCGAACGAGCCGGCCACCAGGCCGACGACGGCCCGCGTCGGGTTCCTGCCGTACCCGGCGAGCGCCTGCCGGGCCGCGGCGTCGGCGGACGACGCGGCTGCTGCCGAGTTCGGAGCCTGGACGTAGGTTCGTGCCGCCTGGCGCGCCGCCTCTTCTGCCGCCGCCTTTGTGTCCACAACGGCCCACAGGTAACCGACCAGTAAGGCGCCGGCAACAAACAGGAGCAGACCGAACAGCAAGGCCTCGAACCCTCCGACAAAGCCGTCCTCGCACGCGGGCGGCTCGATTCGCTTTTCATGGACCGGGCTCAACGGAACCGCTCCGTCCGGATGGTCACCGTCCGGCTGATCGAATCCCAGTTACCCGGCAGCGGCAGCAGCGTGGGCGTGTCTCCTTGTACTTTGAGCACGATCTGCTGCGCCCCGACCTCTAACCACGAAAAGCGGGTCCGGGTGGCTCCGAAGACACCAAGTTGTTGGCGGGCCTCGGTCTCCGCCAGTGGTGCGGCAGCCGGGGGATCCGGGGACTCTGCGACGTCCTCGGCAGCCCGGGTGGCGGCAGCGGTCAGTGTCGAGGTGGCATAGAGCCGCACCAGGACTTGAGTGCAGAAGATCAACAGGATCATGAAGATCAGGAACCCGACCAGGGTCCCGACGACACTGGTCCCGCGATCCGCCGCAGCCGGGTCCAGACGCCGGCCGGCGCCCACCTGGGATGTCACCGGAAGTCAGCAGGTACTGTTCGTTTGACCGATGCAGTTGACCTGGTTGTCGACGTGTTTGGCGGCGTGCTGGAAAGTGGTGGAGAATGCCACCCACATGGCGACGCCGATAAACGCCATAACAAGAACAGCTATTGCTGCGGAAATGACACCTTCACCTCGGTCACCTCTTTCAACGCGAATGTTGAATGGGCGACGCAAACGGCTGTGACTTATTGTCGTATGGTGCATGAGGCAACCTTCCCTCGCCGATGGTGTTCGCGTTGGTGCTGCCATGGCCTGCCCCAGGTCGGGCGCGGCAACGAGGTGGTCGACTCCCGGGTCGCAGACCCCTCGCCGCCTCTCCCCGGATCGAGTCCACCACGGATGAAAGTTAACGAGAGTGCCCTGCCGACGTCAAGAGTGCGCTACCAGCCATTTTGTCAGCGGCGGGCAAGAAGCCGTGGGGAGCGCGAGCAACATTCGCCACACAAACCACTTGAGCAACATTGCGACCGGCACCCCGAGGAGGGCGTCAACGCGTTCTCTTTCGGATCTTCACGTTAATACCCGCGATTATTGCCAGGACAATTCTGCTCCGATAGCGGGAGGCACGACCGTGCTCTATCCCGAAAGAGAGGGCGGCATCCCGACGACGCTTTATTTCCACGTCATACAGCCATAACCAGGTTGCGCATTCGTTGGAGGCCAAGCTCAAGGGCGGGCAACAGTTGCGGAAGGGGCCGTCAACCGGGGTACTCACGATGCCACTTCGGACCTGAGCGAACCCTTTTAGCCACCTCTGATCCGCGGCCGGCCGGGTACCCGCCTGGCGGCCGGGGGCGCTATCCTCGGACCCACAGGCGATCTGCCGGGGAGGAGGTTATCGCCGTGGACATGATTTGGGCGAACTCGGGCGACTCGCACTTTTTGGAGCGAGCGGATCTGTATGCCACGATCCTTCCCCCCGAACTGGCGCATCGGATGCCCCGGGCCGTCAAAGACGACGACGGCGGTTGGGAGACGGTGTTCATCGACGGTGAGTCATTCCGGCGACCCCTACCCAAGCCGGCGCAGCAGGAGTTCTATGCGGCGAGCATGCGGGCCCCGGGCGCCGGCGATGTCCGGCTTCGACTGAAAGACCTGGACCACGAGGGCATCTGGGGCGAGCTGGTGTTTCCGTCCCTCGGAATGTGGAACGCGTCGATCCGGGACCCCGGTCTCCTGCGAGAAGGCATTCGGGCCGCCAACGATTGGGCGCTCAAGGAGATCCAGGACGCCTCGCCCCGATTCGTGGTCGCGGCCCAGTTGCCCATGCGGCTGGTTGACGATGCGGTCGACGAGCTTGAGCGATTGGCGTCGCTGGGCGGGAGGGCGGTCTTTCTCCCGACCACGCCTCCGTCCAGCGACGACTACAACCGCGAGGGCTGGGAGCCCCTGTGGGCGACGGCGGAGCAGACCGGTACGGTCGTCGCCTTTCACATCGGCACCGACCCAGTCGATGTGCTCAGCGGTGAGCTGGTCGGCGTCACCTACCGTGGCCCTGGCGGCGCGGTGTTGAACCACACCGAGACGACCTTCTCCGGGCAGCGGGCGGTGATGAAGCTGGTTGCTTCCGGCGCCCTCGACCGCCACCCCCGCCTCAAGGTGCTGGTCTCGGAAGGCGGCGCGAGCTGGGTGCCCTTCCTCGGAGATCGCATGAACGAGTCCTACCGCCAGCATGAAATGATGGTGCGGCCGAAGCTGACGCGGACACCCAAAGAGATCCTCTACGCCCAGGTGTACGCATCATTCCAGCACGATGAGTCGGCGGTGAGCGCGCTCACCTGCAACGGGTACCAAAACGTGATGTGGGGCAGCGACTACCCGCACCTGGAGGGAACCTACGGGCACACCCAAGAGACCTTGCACGAACTGTTCGACGGCCTCGACGACGAGTTCCGCTACCGCATCACCGTCGGCTCGTTCCTCGACTTGTTCCCGGATGTGGGAGCACCGCCGGGCGTCAGCCCCAGCTCCTAAACGGGGACGCCAGCCCGGCGGCGTTTGAGGAACCCGGCCATGCCCTCTCGGGCGAACGCAGCGCGGGCACCGGCTACTGTCACCCCGGAGCAACGATGTCCAGCCTGGGGGGAGGTGTATGGCGGCTTCGCCTCCCGGGAATCCAAAAGCCCTGCGGATTTGGGCGCGGTGGTACTCGATGGTGCGGCCAGACAAGAGGTAGCGGCCAGGTCGACGGGTACCCCACTCCTACCAACCCGACGGGCATGCCGGCGCGGGTCAAGGGATCTGGTGATCAGGTAGAGACATTTAAGGGCGGCCCGCTCGGTGGGGAAATGGCGACCCGGCCCACCGGCTCGACGGTAGCGGGCGTTGAGACTCTCGATCGCATTCGTGGAGCAGATCACCGTCCGGATGTCGACGCGGTATATATAGTCCAGGAACGGGATGAACTCCTCCCACGCCGACTCCCACAGCCGGACGATGGCGGGAACGCAATTGGCCATGTGTGCTTCTCAGTCGTAGTGATGTTGGATCCGGTGAACCCGGGGATCCGCAGAGCTCCTGTTCAGAAGCGGCTGACTGGTCGTCGAACTCAGCAGTCGGGTGTCATGGAATGAGGGCCGCTATGTCAGGGAATGTACGTCGCCCATCAGAGCGGATGTGGCATACTTCTTGTAGTTTAACGGATAATGCGGGCCCGCTAGGACGGTGCGGTGTTGAATACGTGACATTGGGTGGAGGCTGGGTTAGTCTGAGCGACGTGGCCAGCAAGGAAAAGCGTCGGGCTCTGAATGCCCACGGAACACTGAATCCGGAACCCGAGAAGGTTACCGCAGAGCGGTTCCGCCTCCACCCGGAGTTCTTTGATGCGGAAGACCGTCTCCAGGTCCGCTACGAAATGCTGCGAGGTCCCGCGGTTGGCGAGCTGACCGTCACCGAGGCGTGCGCAGCTTTCGGAGTCAGCCGCCAGACCTTTTACACGCTTCGCCGGGCGTTCGACGCTCAGGGGATCGCCGGATTGTTCGAAGCCAAACGGGGCCGCAAAGGACCGCTCAAAGCGTCAGGCGAAGTTGTCGAGTTCGTGCGCGCGGCAAAGGCCGCTGAGCCGTCGTTTTCGGGAGCTCATATCGCCCGGCTCGTGGACCAGAAGTTCGGCGTGGTGCTGCACCGGCGGACGGTGGAACGTCTGCTGGAACCCAAAAGTGGCGCCCGGCGCATCGTCGCGAAGGGTGCGTAACGGTCGATGGCGGTCGGAGTATGAGCAGTTGCGGGCCGAGGTGATCGCCGGGCGGGTTCCCCACGGCGAAAACGCTCGCAGACTGGCCCGGTTCGGCTTGGCCGGGCTGGCCAGCGCTCGGCCGGCGTGGGAGGTAGTGGCACGCGAAGCACCGGAGCGTCGCTGGACTGGCAGCGACGCACGACTGGTGTCACTGGTGGCCGTCTATGGGCTCATCATGGGAGGGATGGGATGAGAGTCGCCGTGTACGCCCGGGTGTCAACCGACCGTCAGGAACAACAGCAGACCATCGGTTCGCAACTCGAAGCCCTTCACAACAAAGTGGCCGGCGAAGGTTGGCAAGTGGAACTGAGCTGCACCGATGACGGCTACTCCGGGATGCGGCTGGACCGACCCGGCTTGGACCGGGTGCGCGACGCGGCAGCCGCCCGGCTGATCGATGCCGTGGTCGTGCTGTGTCCCGATCGGCTGGCCCGTAACTATGTCCACCAAGCCCTCGTGCTTGATGAGCTCAGCCGCTTTGGCGTTTCGGTGATCTTCCTTGAGGGCGGACTCGCCGACAGCCCCCACGGTCGTCTCATCGCCCAGGTCCAAGCGGCAGTGGCCGAGTTCGAACGAACCAAGATCGTCGAACGCAACCGTCGAGGGAAGCTGTGGCGGGCCCGGCAAGGGGCGATCGTGTCCGGCGACGTGCCCTTCGGCTATCGCAAAGTTCCCGCGTCTAACGGACTGCCGCCACGCCTCGAGATTCGCCAGGAACAGGCTGCCGTGGTGCGCCAGGTCTTCAGCTGGCACGCCAATGATGGGCTTTCCGTGCGCCAGATCGCGATCCGTCTCATGGAAGCCGGCGTGCCCAGTCCCCGGGGCAACCGGATCTGGCGCACCTCCAGCTTGGACCGCCTCCTGCACAACGAGGCCTACACCGGGACCATGTACTTCAACCGATACAGCGATCTCCCCCATGCGGCGCGGCTTCCTCGCCACGACCCCGGTCACCGACCCATTCGATCCGAGCGGCCCCGGGAGGAATGGATCGCGGTCAGCGTGCCCGCCATCATCGATCTCGACACCTGGACTCGCTCCGAAACACGCGACGGCGTCAACGCCCGCTTCAGTCCCCGCCACGTTGGCGAGCAGCGCTACCTACTGCGATATCTCGTCCGGTGCGGCGAATGCGGCGCGGTTCGCCACTGTGGAGGCCGCATGCGGGACGGCCGCGAGGACCACTACTACCGCTGCCAGAACATCCTCCCCCTCCACCTACGTGACGAGCGGCTGCGCTGCTCACAGCCCTCCGCCCGAGCCAACGAACTCGACGAAGTCGTGTGGGCCGAAGTCGTAAAACATTTGCGTCATCCCGAACTCATCGCCCGGGCCTGCGCCGCCACCCCCGACGACACCTACCTGGTCGAAACCCATCGTCAACTCACCGAACTACGAACCCAGCACCGGCGGCTCGTCGACGCCTACCAGGCCGACGCGATCACTCTGGCCGACCTCAAGGCACGGCAAGGTCCGCTAACCGAACGGATCGCCGAGCTCGACCAAGCCACCACGCGTGATCAACAACGACGGATCACCAAAGCCGACCTCAAAACACGGATCGACGAGTTCGCTCACCAAGTCAACGGCAACCTAGAAGCCATGACCTTCGAGCAACGCCAGCAACTCATCCGCACCGTCTTGGACCGAGTTATCCTCACCCAGGAACGAGTCGAACTGTGCTTCAAGATCCCCATCCCCCAGAACCGAAAGGAGGGACGAAGTCGACAGTCACGCGTAAGCGACCAACTGCGTTCCCACCGTCATGATGGGTGGGTAGCGCGGCCCCCACTGGCCGGCGAACTTGTCGGGTGCCGCCCAGGCCGCGTCGCCGTTCACGGCGGTTTAGATCGGCTTCAGGTCTCGTTTGACCTTGTCGCAATATCTCCTCGAGCACCCGGTCGTTACACGAGCGCTTTCATGGCTGACCTCCTCGGTCAGTGGTGTAATGGCAGAGGTCCAGCCGATGCGCTCGACAGCTGACGCGGCTTTACAGGTAGCCGCGCAGATCGGTGGCCGGCGGCAGTTCGGCGGGACGGATCCGCCGGCCGGTGATCTGGTCAGCGACGATCCGCACCACGTGAACTCGCTCGCCGGGGGTCCACGGCGTCGTTGCGCTGGTCTCGGTCGGGGTCTGCTTTGGGCTCAGCTCGTGAGCGGCGCCGCGGACCATCACGCTCCACCCGCAGCGGCCCGCCAAGTCCAGTTCGTCCACCTCGAAGGTGACGTTGGATCTGTTGATGGCCCACAGCTTGGTTCCGACCCCGGTCCGGAACACGATGTGCATCCCGTCCAGGGTGTAATTGACGGGAAAGACCAGCGGATACTGGCCGACGATGACCGCCACCCGGCCGACCGGCTGGGTGGACAGGAGCCGCCAGCACTCGGCCACGTCGATCTCGTCCAGCGCCCCTTGATCGAGGGCATCCTCCTCGGGCCGTGTCGTGGTGGTCATCTGTCAACTCCCGCTATCAATGAGTACCGGATGGCAGTCCGTGTCGGTCCTGATCGGGTGGGACGCCCGTTCAGGAAGGCGGCGGGGTTCGCTGCCCTGCGTTCGGCAGCGCGGCCCGGCGCGTCCGGGGTCACGCGTCCACCGTGGCGAGCCTGGCTGGCTGTGGGGGGCCGGCGGTCGGGGGTGCGTCGCCTCTGGCAGGGTTCTCCTGGTCGCGGGTCGCTTTGCGACAGTGGTAGAAGCCGAGCAGGGAGAGCACGAGCAGAAGCCCGGCGGCGGCGAAGGCGACGATGGCGGCGATCCCGGCGATGGTGGCTATGGTGCCGAACGCGTAGGCGTTGAGGAGCAATTCACGCAGGGTCTCACCCTTGAATACCGTGTTCACCTGGGCGGCCAGGGTGGCGTTGTTCGGCTGGGCTATGGCTTCTGCGGAGAGCTGCGAGTAGGTCTTGCCGCCGCCGATCGTCTTCAAGTGGTTAGCGATGAAGTGATCGGCGTACACCTCAGCCTGGGCGCCGGTGGTCAGCTGCTGGCCGCGCGCGATGCCCTGGTGCGGATCGGGCGTTCTTTTGCCGGTGTCTCATGATTGAGCACCCTCAGCCCGCAGTATTGTTGCTGTTGGCGGCCTTGGCGTGAGTTGCCGTATTGCCGTTGGCGAATGAGTGGTCCAGCGAACTGGCCATGCCGGCCAGTAGTCCCGACAGCTCCATGGGCAGCACGAACTTGGTGGCTGGCGAGGCGCCCAGCTTCTTGAGTGCGTCGAGGTATTGGAGCGTCATGGTGTTGGCGTCGAGCCCCTTGGCTGACTGGTAGATTTGCTGCAGCGCCAGCGCGAACCCTTCGGCCTGCACGATGGCCGCCTGCCGGTTGCCTTCAGCGGCGAGAATGGCCGACTGCTTCTGGCCCTCGGCCACGGTGATGGCAGCCTGTTTGGTGCCTTCCGCCTCGGTGACCACCGCCCGCCGGGTACGCTCCGCCGACATTTGGCGGGTCATGGCGTCCAGCACGCCGGGGGGCGGATTGATCTCGCGGACCTCGACATTGGTGACCTTCACTCCCCACCGCTCGGTGACGTCGTCTAGCTTGAAGCGGAGGGTGGTGTTCATGTCCTCCCGCTTGGAGAGCACCTCGTCCAGGCTCATGTCGCCCACGACCGCCCGCAAGGTGGTGGCGGCAACATTGAGCGCCGCACCCCGGAAGTCCCTGACGGCCAGCACCGACATGACCGGGTCGAACACCTTGGTGAAGATGATGAAGTCGATAGCGATCGAGGCGTTGTCCTTGGTGATGGCCACCTGGTGCGGCACCTCGAGGAACTGCTCGCGCAGGTCAACCAGGGTCACCCGATCGGTGATCGGGTTGATCACCACCAGGCCCGGCCCCCGGGCCCCGCTAGAGCGACCCAGGCGGAACACCACCACCCGCTGGTACTCCCGCACGATCTTTATTGCCCCGACGGCACCTCCCAGCAGTGCGACGACGACGATGACAGCGACGACGATGACGGCGATCACGACTGATCCTCCTTGATGTCAAAAACGCTGGCGTCCGGGATCGTGCCCACCTCGGACCACACCTCCAAGCGAACGCCTCGGGCCGTCAGCACATGGACCGGGGCGCCGGCAGCCAGCGGCCCGCTCACGGATTCTGCGCTCCAGGTCTCGCCCCCACTCGTACCACCCCCACCGGCCTCAGCTCGGTCACGGCCACGCCAGCAGCCCCTCGAAGAGAGGGCAGGAGGGCCAAGCCTCCCCGTAGCCGTTGGCGCAAGGCCGTGCTGGCCAGGATCACCCCACCCCCGCAAGCGGTAGCGCTTAAGGCCACCAGCCACCAGCCAACGACAGCGGAATGCCTGGAGGCGGTCACCGCCCACACCGCAGCCAAAACGAAGGCCGGCAACGGCACAAACCAGGCGTGGCCGCCCGCGTGGGCGCACAACAGCCACGTCGCCGCCACCAGCACCAACAGGACGGCGCCGGTCCCCCACAACAAGCCGGCGTGCGCAGCCACCGCGGCGACTGCGAACACCACCCCGCCAATGGCGGCCAGGACCGCGATCGTCAAGGCCAGTCGACCCACTCGGGTCACCCGCGAGACGGTCACCAGGTAACCAAAATCCGAGGGATGCCCCCTTGTCTGACCAAGCGAACCTGACACGCGTCCGCTTGCCCGAAGTGGCTCGGAGGACCGGAGCGGATGAACAAACATTTGGGGAAAACCCCGATCTGCCTCCTTGACATCGGACCGAACGTGGGACGTCATCGAAGCGCACCCCGATCATACCCCCTCCCGGGCATACAGCCCACGCGTCTCTCGTCGAGCCGATGGATGCGCCCTCGTCTCACGGCGGGCCACGTCGCACACCTTTGTCAACGCACTCTTCGCTCCCGGCTCAGGGCGTGTAGCCCCCAGGAAGAGGCGAGTCCGCCCTGAATGCCAACTCCACTAAACGCGGAGTTGGGCGCCGGTAACGAGGTAATCGATGATCCCCAAGACGGACGCGACATTACTGACGCCGTCCCGACCACCGCAGGACGCCGAGTTAGTCTCGTCGAGCCGGCCCTTGCCAAGGTCGCGCGTCAAGACCGACAGGTTGGATCGAGCCGGGTCGAAGAGGTCCGTGCCGAGCGCCGACGCCTTGAGGGACAATCCGAGGAAGCCGGTCGGCAGCGCCGCCTCCGGATGCGCTACCTGGTGTAGCTGGAGGCCTTCAACTCCAGGCTCTCACTGGTTACGGAAATAAAGCGGGCCACAGCCGTTTGTCGGCGGCCAGCAGTACTTGCCCCACGGCCATCATTATTAACCCGGTGGCGGCCAGTTCGTCCTCATCGGCGGGCGAGGCGTCGTCCGCTTTCGGTATTTATGGGGGTGTAGTTCATCTCGAAATGGTGATAGAGGGTGGACTCGTCCGCCTGGGACAGCTCCTCGCCATGCATTTCGATCTCTGGGGCGGACCGCACCTGGTCTTTGGTCACGGTCACCTGCAGGTCATCGGGACCGATCTGCAGCCCGGCTAGTGGCACGAAGGTCAAGTGACGGCCAATGAATCCTTCCTTGACGGTCGCAAACTGGGGTTCGTCGGTCTCCACGTCGACATAAACGTCTTGCAACTTGCCGATCTTCTCGCCGTCGCGGTCGAGAAGCATCTTGCCGTGCCATTCGGAGACATTCCAGTTGGCTTGACCCGACTCGTCGGTCATGTGGACCTCCTCTGCTCCAACCTCAAGTTCACCTGTCGACTGACTAAACTTACATCCAGCTCGCCAGCCACCCGGCTATCCGTGCTGATTATCACCCTACGAGGGATTGTCCACCAAAGGGTGTTTCTGGCCTGAAACGCTGAGCCAGGGCTCAGCGAGGAGGGTACAGATATGAGTGCAACACTGGACGAGATGGCCACGCGGAAGTCGCCCGCCGTGGTGGGGTCTGTCAACATTCGCAACGGCACCCGCTCGAAGGCGGTGCTGATCGAGAACAGCGGCGGGGTCGAGATCGAGGTGCCCCGAGATCGGGCCGGGACCTTCGAGCCGCAGATCGTGAAGAAACGCCAACGACGCTTGGCGGGGGTCGACGAGATCGTCCTGTCGCGTTACGCCAAGGGGTTGACGACTGGCGAGATCAGCGCTCATTTCGCGGAGATCTACGGGGCGTCAGTGTCGAAAGAGACTGTCTCAAGGATCACCGATCGGGTCGTTGAACAGATGCAGGGCTGGGCCGCCCGTCCCCTCGACGAGGTCTACCCCGCGGCGTTGACAGCGATTCACCCCTGCCGTGACGGGACTTGACACCCTGCAAGGTACGCGCTGGCCGTGGCCTCCGACCGGATCACCGTCGACCCCGCCGTCATGGGGGATGCCGTGAAACCGGGGCTGCGGGTGCCTGTTGCGACGGTGGTCTCCATGTTCGCCGACGGGCTACCCGTGGAGCAGATCCTCGCCGACCTCCTATACCTGGAGCATGGGGACATCACCGAGTCCCTCCGATTGCCTGCCGAGGCCGTCCCGCTGCCGCTGCCCGGCGTGAGATTTCTGGTCGGCCTGAACCTGTCTCCCCGACTCGCCGACCGGCCGACGGCGCTCGGCCCACGTAATGCTGCGCCGGCCTCCCCTCGTTGACCACACCGAACTCAGGGCAGAAGACAGTCGACTCAGCTAAAAACGGTCGCGCGCACCTACGAGAGGCTGAACGCTTCCTCGAGGACCAGCCGACTGCCTTCTGGTGCGACGAGCTGTGTGGCGGCCTCCCAAGCACCCGATGCCAGGTTGAACAAACAGTTCCTAGAGGGCTAAATCTTTCCCCTTGAACCAGATTGGGGGTCGGCCGCAGCCTGCCATGGCGGCGCGGTGTAGCTGGTCCGTCGTCGCCACGCCGATAATCGTGTGATGAGCGGGCTTGAGCGCTTCGTTCGAGCTCGCGTTGCCGCTCGCGGACGAGTTGGATGGCGATCTCCGGATGTAAGGACATCTCAGACAAAGTCCTTCGGAGGTCTCCGTTCGGGCGCGCCGGGCCGGGCAGGACGCCAACGTCGGTGCAGGGCGTCGATCCGAACCTGGGCCGGTCGCCCGAGGTAGTAGGCGGGGCAGGACCGCCCGGCGGCCGGGCGCGGAAGGTGGCGTCCCGGGTTGGTGGACCATATGCAGGTGTCGGGCCGTCGCGGGTTGTCCAGTGGCGCCCACGCACACCTCCCAGTAGTGCTTGAAGCCGTTCTCGTCACCGGTGGCCCTGGCGGCGTCGAGCCGGGGCCGCCAGCGGGTCGGAATGGACTCGACGGTGCATCGTCGGGGACATAGCGACGACCCTCATCTTCATGGCCTGGGAGCAGGCTGACCGCGTGGAGGACCTCGCTGGGCGACACGCTGGCCGCGAAGATGAGAGTGCCCAACACACGGGGGGCGAAGGAGCGGACACGGGCGAAACGGGTCCCCATCAGCTCCAGCTGCCCACCATCGCCGGGCAAGCGCTGGTCGTCGCTGCGTGCCGCTCCGGCCAGGCGTTCGGCCCTCCAGCCCCGCAGGGCCACCCCGATCGCGGCCTCGTCGAGAGCGGCGTCAACACGACGTCGAGGATGTCATCGAGCAACGCCAGGCGCGCCAGTTCGGCCCGGATCGGCTCTGCCTGGCGCTCCGCGACCCGGTCACTAGTCCTCCGGACTCACCGGCATCTTCAGGGATGAAACCCGAACAGGCGTCAGTCAACCCTCGTCGACCGGGTTGGTACCCCCGTCGAAAGCGGCCAGCCGCAGGCTTCAACTCCGCCCAGCCGGCCCGGACCCCCACCCGAGCGCGGTCACACACCGACGCGGCTCGCCCGATCGTCGACCGTGCCGTCACTCACCTCCCCTTCTGGTGGCCGGTCCTGGTGGGTCGAGCTGGTGGCCGGCGCAGCTTGACGCGGCTCACACCTCAGCGGGTCCGTCGGCGCTGTACGGCCCGCGGGCCGGTGTTTCCGACGATGCGAGACATCCCGGTGGGTACCATCCCGAGTGACATTGGACGCGGGTGGCGACGCGGGAGGTCGCGTGCTCACTACCCACGAAGACGAGACGCCGGAGGGATACACCATGTCCCGGCCGGTCCGCCAGTTGGATGCTTTCACCGTCAGTCAGTTTCGCCAGGCCCTCCCTGGTCACGCCACTGGCCCTTCCCCAACGACGGCGGTTCCACGTGTGGGAAAGCGCACGCGGTCCAATGACCATTAGCCCAGGCAGAGAGCCAATGAAGTAGGACAGACAGGCCGAAGCGGCCGCAGCGGCCGCGGGTGCATCGCAGGATGAATGAGATCGAAGCCGAGGAGGATCGTGAACATCCTAGATGCGATGGCTCAAACGAGGATCGACGACGCCGAATCCGTTGCTGGGGAGCGACCTTTGCCCGGGTGGGAGTTATCCCTCCCGACGACTGGGCGGACTGGGTGAGTTGGATTCGAGTGGCCATCCCGAGCAAGGTAGGACCCACCGTCCTCACCTTGCTCAGAACAGCCTGGTCCTTAGGGACTTTGTGCCACCGGGATCAGGGAGCTTCCGTAATAGCCCCTGAGGCATCCCGAGACGGTAGGTCGGCCACACCTCCCACCGGCAGTGTCTTCTCGAAGCGCCACATGAGGAAAGCCACAATGAGGATCCAGATTCCCATGGCCAGGAAGGCGAAAAATCCGATCGGTCCAGCCAGCGCTACCACAGCTAGCACGAAGCTGACCCAGGCCAGCCATACCGGCAGGATCCTGGTCTTCAGGATGATGAACGCTGCCGCGAACATAAGGATCGAGATACCAACGGTGAGCGCCGCGGCCCCGAGGTCGGACTGCAGGAAGTTCAAGGTCTGAGCGGTAGCCGGAAGCATGTGCTTGGGCTGATCCAGCAGAGCGAAGAGGGCTCCATTGAAGATCAAACCACCCGTGGCAAATATCCCGGCTCCTACTAGCAGCACCGGAGACAACCGAACTCCCAGATCGGTTCGACCGAAACGATCCCGCAGGTAACCGAACCAGAAGATCCCGAACACTATTGCGATATCCGTAACTATCGCGGAGATCCCTATCTGACGTTTATGGCTGCTGACGTTGTACCACGCCAGGATATACGCCGGTGTCTTATTGGTATTCGGCGTGCTTTGGATGAGTAAGCCCACCACCAAAAACACCACGAAAGCCACACCCGTAGCTGGTCCCCATCTAGCCCGGTGCTCAGGCTCTAACGCACTTGGTTTCGTGGACATATCCTTACCCCTTCCTATATGGCTCAGATGAAACTGCATCATGCCAGCCGAAACGGTTCACCCCAGGACTGGCTGCAACTACTTGTCCTGCAGCCTCCTCGATGGGGGAGTAAAGAGGTAGTCCTGAGCGCGACCGAAGAGGATGCGGTTGTTATCCGGTATGGACACTACCCCCTTGAAAACGCTGACACAGGTAACTATAGACGATCTGCTCCTCCTTTTCATCCCCGTTGGCAAGCGATAACAGCGAAGTAGGTGGGATTATCAGCCTCCGGCACCTCGGGCACCGATTGCGCCGGAAGTGCCGGAGGACGATCTGAGCTTCCGGGATGCATTCGTGCCGCCACTGGTGGTGGCGGAGCACAGGGGGGCCCAGGCCGCCTCTAAAGGCTTCCGGGACAGCCGGGGCAGGGCGGCGGTGGTAGGGGAGGAGGAGAGGCGACCAAAGAGTTCTAGGTGGTCTCCACGGCAGTGGCCATTGGATTAGGACCGTCGATGGGGTCCCGGCCCCAGGGCACAGCACATCCCCTAGCTCCCTCCCATCTGGCTCTGGAGGCGCTGGTGAGGACCGCATCGCGGTCGGACAGCAAATCGCGGATCTCACCCCCGTCAGCGTGACGATCTGTGAGCGTGTAAGCGGCTTGGCGACCGGTTAACGGTTCACGACCAACATCACCGCATCACCTCGGGTCTCCGCTCAGAGTCAGGTCCGGCTTTGAAATCACCCCAGACAATGGGAACGGAAGCGGGGGTGAGCCGGCCCTGAGCCGGCTCGCACCCACCGGCGTAATGAGGGCCGCGACCAGCACGATCATGATCCGGTGCCGGCTCGTTTCCTCCGAGGCCTTGCGCCGGAATCTCCCCGACCCACAACGCCATCGGGAATCCAAGCTGGCGATCAGCCGGCACCTCGTCGGGCGCGGAACGAAACTTGAGGCGCCCAATCCACCGGCACCCCGGCGAGCGGGATGCCCGGACGGCCAGATCGCTCCGGCTGCAGAGCTCTGGCGCGGCGACAGGGCCGGTGATTCGGCGCCCGATTGTGGATGGCCTCCCCCAGGCGGACGCCGCTTCAGCCACCCGGAGGTCGGTAGGAAACCGCCTTCTTCATCGCCTCATCGACCTCTGACGGTGTCAGCAGCACGACGGTTTCGAAACTGCTCAGCGCCCCAGAGGACCCGACTGCGGCGGCGACGGCCGCAGCCGAGGAGTTGTCAGGAAGATCGACGATCACGTAGACGTCGCTGGTGCCGAAGGCGAAATAGAAGGACTCGACTTTCCCGCCGAGGCCTTGGACCAGCTGCTCGACGGCGGCGACGCGACCGCTGCCTCCCTCCTTGGCCACGCCCTTCATCCCTTCGGTGCTGTAGGACGCCTTCACCAGATATTTGGCCATAGTGCCTCCTCGCTTATCGAAGACATCCAACTAAGCGCCGTTCGGCCGGCTGGTCAAGAGGCTTCGATCGCGCCAGATGGAAGCTCCACACAGGACATCGTCATCCACGGGCCAGGAGTCGCACGCATTGGGTGCTTGCTCGGGTGCGGTCGGTGTCAGACGGCGACGTTGTTGCCATCGGCAGGGGTCGATCCGGTCGCGGTGATGGTCGCCGGCTGGCGGCTGAAAGTCCGATCCGGATGCAGCACGAATCATTAGGCTCTGTCGTATGGGCGTCCGGCTTGAGACGGCACGATTGGTCATTCGCCCTTTGGAGGGTCGTGACGCGGACGCGTGGATCGCGATGGTGAGCGACCCTGAGGTGAGGAGGTTTCTTCCGCCGGCGCCCGTCCCGACGATGGAGACGTTTCAGCACGGCCTCGAGTCGCGCCATGCCATGGAGCGCGAGATCGGCTACGCGATGTGGGCGGTCGAGAACCGAGACACCGACGCGTTCATCGGACAATGCGGCATTCGGCCGGCGAAATCGATGGACAGGAACGCTGGCTCAGAGATCGACCTCGCCTACCACTTCGTCAGAGCCTCATGGAACAAGGGATATGCCACTGAGGCGGCTATCGCGGTGCTCGCCCACGGCCTCGGGTCCATCGGCCTTGACAGCATCATGGCCGTCGTCGTACCGGAAAATGTCGGCTCGTGGCGGGTCCTCGAGAGGGTAGGGATGCGCTATGACGGCCTCGCCGACGTTTACGGCCTGAAGGGACTAAAGAAGTACATCGCCGAACGGGAATGGTGGAAACCCCCACTCATCCCCTGACGGGCGAAGTACGGGTGGAGACGTTAACCCGGGTTTGAAGCACTGGTGATCCCAACAGCGCCACCTCGGGCTGGCTCCCATCAGCACCCAGCCGACAGCCGCCCTTTCCCACTGGCGTAGACCTGGCGATCCCTCGCCGTCGCCACCTCCCCTTCACCGCGCGCGAATCAACTCCCCACTGCCACTGGCGGCAGCCATCCCGGTCGGCCCAACCACCCGCCTACGTGGAGAGTACAGATCACGGCCCACGATTCGGCGAGGACCTCGTGGTTGACGCCGCCGAACGCCATCGAGGACCGCCTCGGAGGCTCACTCTACCCACCCGCGCTCGTTCACGAGAACCGAGCCCTGCACACGCCGAAGGCGGCTGCCCCGAGAAAGCTCAACCATGTCCATGGCCTTGACGGGACTGTCCCGTTTCCGTCCTGATCGGCAAGTTGGAGCACCAGACCCAGGCCAGCGGTCCGTCGCCCCATGGTGACAAGATCCCAAGCTGGGGGTAGCTCGCCGGATGGTAGGAGGAGGACATCATGCCAGAGGTTGTTTCCAGCGCTTTCCTCGACGGGACCCAACTAATCCCCGTTCAATCGATGGGGAACGAGATTGATGTCAATGGCGCCCGCACGGTGCATTTGATGTTCTACGCCATCCCACCGCCGCCTGCCTGAGCCATGGTCCTATACGCAATGTGCCGTACCAGGTATAGAATGCATTTTCAATATTTTGGGCAAAAGTCACGAAGCGGTCGTGATTGAGCCCCGGACCTACGCCCTACTCCCCTCCGCCAACGAATGCGACTCGCCCTGCGCCCGCTGGTTTACGGGGGTGATCAGCGGCATTTTGCCGTAGTTACTTGACCCTGAAAAAGTCGACGTGTATGCCCTTGTCTGGTAAGGGTCTCGCGGTCTGACGGTCCCCCGGTTTGGGGTCGAATGCTGTGATGATGGCCCGAACCCCTTGTGCGAGAAGGAGTTCAGGCCATCATGCTGCGTACCATAAACGCTGAGCCGACCTTGTGGGACGCGATCCTGCCGGAGTGCTGCTTGGGGCTGCCGCCGGGGCTGGCCGAGGTGGACCGGCTGCTCGATGACGTGCGGTTCTTCGAGCCGTTCGTGCCGTTCTTCTCGGAGCGGACCGGTCGGCCGTCGATCCCGATGGAGACCTACCTGCGCATGATGTTCCTGCGGTTCCGTTACAAACTCGGGTACGAGACGCTGTGCGCGGAGGTGGTCGACTCCATCGCGTGGCGGCGGTTCTGTCGGATCCCCCTCGATCAGGCGGTGCCGCATCCGACCACGCTGTTGAAGATCACTGCCCGCTGCGGTGAGACGGCCATCTCGGCGCTCAACGAGGCGTTGTTGGCCAAGGCGGCCGAGGAGAAGCTGATCCGTCTCGACGCCGTCCGCGCCGACACCACTGTGGTCGAAGCGAACGTGGCCTACCCGACCGACAGCGGTCTTTTGGCCAAGGGCGTGGCCCGCATGGCGGTCCTGGCCGGCAAGCTCAAGGCGGCCGGGCTGGCGAAGCGGACCGGTTTCCGGGATCGGACGCGATCGGTGCGACGGCGAGCCCATGATGTGGCTACCTGGCTGCGTCGGCGCAACGACGACGCCAAAGAAGAGGTCCTGGTCATCACCGGCGAGCTGGCCGCGATCGCGGTGGCGACGGTCGGCGAAGCGCGGGCGGTGGCCGCCAACGCCGGACGGACCCTGGCCCGCCGTGGCGTCGCCGCTGGAGGAAAGCTGGCCGCGATGATCTCGGCCCTGGAGGAGACCGCGGCCGCAGTGGAACAGATCGCGGCTCAGACCCGGGCCCGCCTCGCCGGTGAGATCCCCGACGGGGCCACCCGGGTGGTGTCGCTTCACGACCTCGACGCCCGCCCCATCCGCAAGGGACGACTCGGTCGTCCCGTCGAGTTCGGATACAAGGCGCAGGTGGCCGACAACGCCGAGGGCGTGGTCGTCGACCATGTAGTAGTGAAGGGGAACCCGCCCGACGCCCCGATGCTGGTCCCCGCCGTCGCCCGCATCACCGCCCGCTTCGGTCGCGCCCCCCGAGCGGTCACCGCCGACCGCGGCTACGGCGAAGCCAAAATAGACTCCGATCTCAAATCGCTCGGCGTGCAGACCGTGGCTATTCCCCGGCGCGGCAGGCCCGGTCCGGCTCGCAGCAAGGTTCAACATGGACGGCGCTTCACCAAGCTGGTGAAGTGGCGCACCGGTTCGGAGGCCCGGATCTCCTGCCTGAAGCGGGACTTCGGCTGGCGGCGCAGCCTCTTCGACGGGATCGGCGGCACCCAAACCTGGTGCGGCTGGGGTGTCCTGGCCCACAACTCGGTGAAGATTGCCGCCCTCGCCCATACCGCCACCCCGCCGCCAGCCACCCCGTGCCAGCCGCGACCAGCCCGGATCGTCCCCGGCACCGACCCGCCCACCCCCATGCCACCAGCCCGGAATGCTGCCTGACCCCCGGCCGACCGCTTCTCTCGCCACGCCCCGACGGCCAGCAACGGCCGAAAAGGCGAGCCGGGAGAAGCGGAAAGGGCCGGGGGATGGCCCCACACGACCCCAAAGCCACCACTCCAGCCCGACCAGCCCCGCCAATCACAAGGGCTTTTTCAGGTCGAAGTAGTTAAGGCTGTGACCACATGGGGACCCCGTTGCCGGAAAGAATCAACACCGCGATTAGGGCCGTGATTTCGTTGGAATATCGAAACCACGCGAGTGCATCGCGAGGTCCTGAGGCTCGAACGTCAGGCCATGCGAGCCGTCACCAGATTCTGTGCCAGGACTCATCGGTGAGGTCCCTGAGCGAGAAGGCATACGCTGACTACACGCGGTACCGGAACCTAGGGATTGGTCAGGCAGGGTCGCCGACCCACGCCTTCTGGGACGCTCCGTTCTTGGGCAGAGGCGAGCCCAGCGGTTTACCGGTCCCTGGTGATGCCAACGACAAGGGGGACACACGGCTTAGGGAGTACGTGGTGGCCATCGGCTGGGCTCGCCCACTGGTCACCGCTTCGTCGTCATCGTCGTCGACCACCATCGGCGGCTCGGGCTACAGGGCTCCGGGTCTTTTGAGGAGTACGGCTATCCTGCCGTCGGCCAGGGGGGTCAGTCCGACGGCCTCCCAGCCCTGTTCGCCTTCGTTGTTGAGGGCTTGGACTGCGGCGGAGGCACCCGGCGCCCGGGTGGGGGCCTCGAGGCTGGGAAGCTCCACGATCAGATACTCCCAGGTTGTCATTAGCTTCATCCTTGCCTGAGGTTGCGACTGAGGATAGAGACCCGATCACGCCTTGCGCTTATGGCGGTCGGTGGCGATACGAGGGTCGTCCCGCCTCGGGTTCATCGACAAGCGTGTCGGGCCGGCTCCCGGGGTGGTGGCGTTGACGAGCAGGTCGAGGACCTCACCGACGGTTCGTTCTCCGGCGATGTCTTCCGGTAGCGGCAGGTGGGTTTGGATCTGGTAGCGGTTGCGGCGGCCGTCGGTGTCTTTGTTCTTGACCACGTAGCCCGCAGCGGTCAGGTCGGTGACGATCGCGTAGGCGCTGCGCTCGGTGATGCCCACGGTGGTGGCGATGTCGCGCAGTCGTACCCCGGGATCGTGGGCGATACAGACCAGGACCCGAGCGTGGTTGGTCAGGAAGCTCCATTCCGTCATCACCACTAGCCTAACAACTTTTCTAGAAGAATGTTGCTAGTATCCAAGATCTAGAGTAGGGTGGGTGGTGCACGTTCGAGGCATGGCGGTCGCAGACCGCCAGCTGTTCGGGCGTCAAGGAAAGGATCCATCATGTTGATGCGATTCGAACCGTTCCGAGAGTTCGACCGGATCACCGAGGAAATGCTCGGCCAACGCCGCGTCCGCCAAATCCCTGTAGACGCCTACCGTCGGGGTAACGAGTTCAAGATTGCCCTTGACCTACCCGGCGTCGATCCCGGCTCCGTCGAGCTGACCGTCGAAAAGGATGTCCTCACCGTGGCGGCGACGCGCACGTCCTACCAAGAAGAAGGCGACGAAATCCTGGTAGCTGAGCGGGGCCACGGCCAGTTCATTCGTCAGCTGTTCCTGGGCGAAAGCCTCGACCGGGAGCACATCAGCGCCGTGTACCACGACGGTGTCCTCGCCATCACCATCCCCGTGGCCGAACAAGCCAAACCCCGCAAGGTCGAGATCACCCATGTCGGAAGCGTGGCCCAGGCCGTCGAGGCGGCCACCGCCACCGCCTGAACATCCGCCTCCCGCCGCTGCAGCGTCAAGTCGGCAGCCGCGAGAGGCGGGTCCGTGATATTCGCCATCGCCGATACGGAATCAACATCGACCGCGTCGGCAACAGCGACGACCGATCCGCTCCCCGTCGCGGTTCGGTTGTCGTGAACGCCGTGGACAACGAAGCGAAAGATCCGACCGACATGCATCTGCCACACCCCCACCTCAATGCTCCAACAGGCCGGCAACGCCGGTTCGGTACCCGCCGCGCGAAGGACCCGGCCGCCTGGGTCGGACAAGGAACCGCTTGGCTCGGCTTCGATGCGGCCCGTGACTGCTACCACTGCTATTGGCTGGTCGGGCCGGCCAGCGACCATCTCATCGAACGCGCAACCCTGCCCAGCGCGGCCAATGCCGTCGAGTGGGCGAGGTCACGGACCCCCAGAGCGAGGATCCGTCTGGCCGACCACCGGAACTACTGGGCCGGGACGGATCCCACCCCGCCCGGAATCGCGGGCACCTGGACCCTAGACAGTCCACCCGCCACCCTGCCACCACTCCTCGCGTTCCTCCAACCCGGGCCCCGACCGGCACTGGCCCCCACGGCCTGAAACGACATCGATAAAACGGCGGTCTGCGAGTCCGCCGGAGGCAGGAGAGCCCGCCGTGTTCGGGTTCCACGTCATCCGCCAATACGAGCAGGGCATCGTGTTCGATGGGGCAAGCTCCGAGCGAGGGTACGCCAACCCCCAGGAGGCCATCACCCGCGACAACGTGACCCCACCGTCGACGCCGTCGTGTACTACAAGGTGGTCGACCCGCTCACAGCCGTGGTCAACGTCCAGAACCTATAATGCCGTTTCCCGGGTGGCGCAGACCTCTCTGCGTTCGGTTACCGGCCACGCCGACATGGACCAGTTGCTTTCCGGGGGCGAACAGGTGAACGCCGAGCTCAAAGAGGCCATCGACGGGCCCACGGAGGTCACGTGGGGTCACGGAGATCACGTGGTCACGCATCGAACGAGTCGAAGTCAAAGACGTCGCCCTGCCGGAATCGATGAAACTGAGCCACCTTGCTCATCGACGCCTGCCTGCCCCTCGTCGTCCCGACCTGACCGAGCGCCTCCAGCCCTTCCAACCGTCGGGTGCAGACGAAGCTGAGCTTTGGCTCCGGCGTCAATGAGCTACTGGCTCCTCGATAACCCCCGAGGGGGGCCTGTGCCGGTGGCCACCCGCCAGCCGAGGGCGGCGATGCGGGCGCTCACCACCTTAGCGGTGCCTAGCCCGATGCCCGCCGCCGCCGCCCACAGCAAGGCGTCAGGCCAGGAGAACCCGGCCTTGGTGGGGTCAAATGGCGAAGGCGCGGCGGCGTCCTTGCGGACGGCCTCGTACCCCCTCCTCAGCAGCTTCCGAGCGAGCAGCCCGCTCAACATGCCCGTGCCGGTGGAGACCAGCTTCCACGTCCGCTCGCGACCGATCATCTGGGACGCCATAGCACGGTCACGGCTCAGGAATCTACCATGGGCACATGGGCGGCGAACTGTGCCCGGTCCGGACCTGACCGAGGGCCTCGGGCCCTTTCCAACGTCGGGGGCCGTCGAAGCCGAAGGGTGGCTCCCGCGTCAGTGAGCTAACGAGATCAGGGCCCGCTTCTGCCACTTCCTCGGTCCGAGGTGGACCGACGTACCTCCCCCGAGCCCAGCCACACGGCGGACCCGGGACAACTAGTCCGGCTGACACTAGCCGCAGCCATAGAAGAGGCCCCCCCTTTCGGGGACCTCTTCGCGGTCACCACCGATGCGGAACGCGAGAACCGGCATGGAGAATCCGCGTCTGCGACGGCGCAGACGCAACTGTCCCCGCTATTCGGTGAGCATGATCGGCCCCCGATGTGTCACGAAGGGCGCCCTCGCGGCGCTTGACATTGCAAGCAACCGCCATCTCTCCACGGTCCAGCGCCACTCCGAGATGCGTCGACACCTTCGGTGCCCAAGCCCGATCACCCGATCTGGATCGTCACCGGGACGGGACGGTGGTCCGGCACCCGGGCCCCCACTCGCCTGCGTGCCCAGAGAGTGCCGCTTTGTCCTGTGAACGGCTCCAGCGCTGGTCAGAGGCCTTCAACCCTTAGTCATGGCTCCGACCATGTGGCGACCCCGTTGCCCGCCGGAGTCGAGACCACGATTAGGGCCTCGTTTAGTTCGAAATCGAAACCACGAGAGTGCGTCGCGAGGTCCCGGGCTCGAGCGTCGGACCAGGCGAGCCATCACCAGATCTTCGCTAAGAGTCCTGGCCGGACCGCGCAAGACACCCGGAAGCTCAAAAGACACGACGAGTCTCGTCGTCATCCCTACTGTCTATCCCTTCCGCAACGATGAATTGCTCGCCACCCTCGGGACCAGCGGTGTGAAGAGAGGTGCTGCCACCAGCGTGAAACGAAGTCTCACGCTCCAGGTCCGCTCCGCCCGGGAGCTGGCCGTCCGGCCTGGACCCAAACCACCGTGGGCGGCTCGCCTACCTGGCGAACTGAAACCGGGGACCGCAATCCGGGCGCATCGTGACGAAGCCCTCGGTTCGCGAACGTCATAATCGGCTCGGGCACCCGGTACCGACAGTCAGTTCGCCGAACTGTGGGTTCGGAGGGCAATGTCGCTTATAGCCTGGCGCCAGTCCGTCTGGCTGGCGGGGGAGGTGGCCTGGACGAGATCACCCAGAATGGTCATAGAACCTCGGGGGCTGCGACGGGCGATCATTCGCAATTCCATGGCTGAGAGGTCCTGGGCTTCGTCCACGACGATGTGCCCGTACGTCTGTCTCACCCCTGACAGAAGCGCCTCGGCCTCGTCCAGAAGGGCCAGATCGGCGCGAGTCCACCTCTCTTCCCCGATCCGCTTAGCCGGAGTTCGGGCGAGGGAGGCCGCCTCGCGGGGCGTGAGGAGGCCCAGTGTGCTGCGTTGCCGGCACGCCGGACTTCCGTAGAGCCGGCGCAGAACCCTCGACGCGCTAACCGTGGGCCAGGTTTTGTCCAACAGGGTCTTGAGGGTGCCGCTGGATCGGACTTCGCCCTCGAAGACAGCTTGACGCGTGACATCGCTCGTGAGTCTGGCGGCGTGCGTTGTCCAGGCCAGTTTCACCAACTGCTCTCGCACGAGGTACCGCCCGTCGTTAAAACGCTTGCTGCGCTCCTTGGCGTTTGTGACGATGGCGGCGACATCTGAAGTTCGCAACGTCACCGTGCCGAACCTGGTGGCTATCGCAACATCCGAATCGGGAAGTGTCACTTGATCGAAGACAGCCCGTCGGACGACCCCGGCCATGCGGCGATCTCCTTTCAGTTTGGCCAGGCCGGTCGGATCGGGCTCCCCGAGCCGATATCTCGCTCCAGCCAGGCCTTCTACGGTGAGCTGAGTAGCGGCCACCTCGCCGAGAGATGGCAGAATCTGAGCGATGTACCGGAGGAATATCCGGTTCGGCCCAACGACCAGCAGACGCTCGCGTTCGAGCAAGGAGCGGTGTCCGTATCCGAACCGCGTTGCGTACGACAGGGCGACGCCGAGTTGGAGTGGGAACTCGAGTTGCCACGACGTTGCCGGATCGAGGTGCACGACCAGGGCGAGTCCTCTCCCGAAGTTGGCGATCGCCTCGTCGTAGGCAGCAACTGCAAAGTCGGCTCGCCCTGCCGCCCGCCAGGCGTCGATGGCTTCCGGATACTCGGTCGCCTCCGTGTAGTGGTGGGCCAGAACCGTTGGCTCTGTGAACCTGTCTCCACTGGCGAGTGCGTGTGCGATTCTGCGGTGAAGCTCCTTTCGGTTCCGTCGGGTTAAGGTTTCGTAGGCCGCGGCGCGCAGCAGTTCGTGCGAAAATGTGTAGCGGTGATCACGGCCGGGTGTATCGAACCGGGTGAGAACCCCGACATTTACCATCTGCCGCGAGATCGCTCTCTAATCCTGGTTGGGCATCGATGATCTCGGAAAGCAGACCGGCTTCAAAGGTCCGGCCGATAGTTGCCGCTGCCGATGCGAGGCCTCGCGCCGCACCAAGGCTGTCGAGTCGCATCATCAGGCTGTCCGCCAGCGAGGCCGGTATGTCTGTGGACGACAGAGGTTCCTTGAGCTCCAGGCCCTGCCGTCGCCTTTCCAGAAGTCCCGCCTCTGTAACCGCTCGCGTCAACTCCGTAATGTACAAGGGAACAGAGTCGCTTCGGTCCAGAAGCTGCCTCCGGACTTCGTCCGAGATCGAGCCGCCGGCGATTTCCTCAATCATCGTCGACGCCGCATCCTCCGTAAGAGCACCGAGCTCGATCGAACGAATGTCGCGATGTTCCGCTATTTGGTGGGAGCCCTCCAGCCGTGTGGTCAGCACTACGAAGAGGTTGACCAGCGCCGGGTCAGCAAGGAGCACGTTCAGGAACTCAGTGGTGGAAGGGTCGGACCAATGGAGATCCTCGATAACGAGGCAGCACGGCCCTCGTTGAGTGCGCAGTTTCAGCCAGTCGAGGAGTGACTCCCATAACTCGGCCCGACGTTTGCCCGGTTCGACTGGGAGGGTCTCCGTCTCCCGTGGCGTGATGCCGATCAGAGAGGCCACCAGCGCGACGCCTGCAGGATTCGGAAGTGCCCCGAACTCGGCGTCTAGACGGTCGAGGACCTCCTCGCTCGGAGTCGAACGTGGTGCGCTGATGAGCGATCGCAATCCTTGGATGAGGGGATACAGGGCCGTCGTGCCCATCAGTTCTGAGCACCGAAGCACGAGTGCCTCTCCTTCAGATCCGATTAGCACCAGAAGCTCTTCGATTAGCCTGGTCTTCCCCATGCCCGGGCCGGCCGTGATCACCACGGCCTGCCTCTTTGCCCCGATGGACAGCTGCCACTGATCCATGAGGTGGGCGAGTTCGATGTCACGGCCAACTAGGCGAACGGGGGCTTCGAAGCCGATGTCATCGCGACGGCCGAGGAGCTCCCACACTTCGATTTCGCTCGAGACACCTTTCAATTGCCTAACTCCGAGGGACCTCAGCTCGAAGTCGGTCTGCACCCGGCGAGCTGTGGCGCCGCTCATCAGCAACTCATTGGCGGGAGCTAGCGCTTCGAGTCGCTTCGCGACGGCTGGAGCCTGACCGACGACGTCGAAATCTCCGGAGGACCCAACCTGGTGAACAAGAATTAGACCCGTGTGTACCCCCATCCTGACATCAGGTGTCACAAGTCCAGCCGACCGTTCTTCGGCCAGCGACTCGAGGATGTTCAGTCCGGCAGCTATACAACGGATCGCGTCGTTGTTGTGAGCCTTGGGATACCCGAAAACCGCGACGCAGCCGTCGCCCGTCCACTTTATGACCCGGCCCTCGAAACTCGTGATGGTGGTGGACCAGATCTGTCCGAGCCGGTCAAGGATCTCGTTGTAGTCCTCGGGATCGAGCTCGCCGGCCAGGGAAGTCGAGCTGACAATATCGATCATAAGGACCGTAAGAATGCGGCGTTCCCCGGACGACAGTAGATCAGACATACCAGATCACTCCGCACTGGCGTAACCGACGGCTCACTCTGACGCCGTCGGCTTGGGCGCGCACGAGCCCCGCGGCCAGAGGCCAGGTCGCAGGGTACGCTGTCACTGTCTCCCTCCTCTCCGGTGCCCTCATGCCGAAAAGCTAGGTCAGCGGGAACGGGCCGTATCGTAGCGGGGTTCAAACTGATCCCTCACTTAAATTCAACATCCGGCCAGTTCGTGACCACTCTCAGTGGTCGTCACCCAGAGCGACGCAGCGTGCCAATCGTTCCCCGGGGCTGATTCAATCACCCAAGACCGAATTGACGTTTGTCGCCCTGAACAACGCCAGGCGCTGTGCCTTGTCACAGAGTCTCCCGTCTGGCCCGTTATCCGCATGCTCGCACCGGCCGGTCTTGAAGAAATCGGAACAGCTTTTCCTCGGCGAGCGATGTCAGCCCGCCTAAGCCCTAGGACGCCTGGGAATCACCGTGTTCTGGGTCGCTGACGACCTCGCACTAAGCGCGGACGAACCGGTTCAGTGAGTGGTCCCTCCCTGCCAATCGCCCGCCCAGGGTCACACTCCGACAACGGGAAAGGTGTGGCTCGATCCGACTTCATCGCACAGGCCGCCATAACGGCAGCCCATATCGTGGCGGCGACGACGACGCCACACTTTTTGCTCCCGAAGTCGCGGCCGGGAGGGCGACCGTTAGGAGGCGCGCAAGGGTCGACCATAACCTCGCTGGCGAGTGCCCCACATCTCTGCTGACCACGAATCCCCGACCCTCTCCCGGTTGTTAGAGGGAATAAGTAGGGCCTGGTTGCTTGCGGCCCAGTAAGCAGCCAGCCGAATTCCGCGGGACGCCGGTCGCACCTTGGGTGTCCATCCAGCTGTGGGATGACGAGTCTTACGAGGTGATCTCCGAGTGGTGGGCGAGGCTGTTCGCGAAGCTGGGGCCCTCAGTCGCGAGCCACGGAAGAGGCCGCTCGCAAGCGCAGCCTGGCGACTCGCAGCGAGTTGACGGCGCAAGAAGCCCAGGTGGCCAAGCTGGCCCGCGATGGGCTGTCCAATCCCGAGATCGGTGCCCGCCTGTTCACCAGCGCACGCACGGCCAAGTACCACCTGCCGTCTCGTTCACGGGCAGGCCTACGGTCGGCCCCAGCTGCCGGCCGGCGCACGTATCTTCGGACCAGCCCATCGACCGCCAACACCGTCACGATGTCTATAGCTGATGTCGATATGATCGCCTTCGGGCCTCGTGAGGGTCCCAACCGGGCCGAGCGCAGATGAGACAGTTTCAGCCTGGGCTGTCGAGATCGCAGTCTGCCAGCCGACGACGGGAAGCTCTCCGGCCGGTGCCCAAAGACGCGATGGGCCCGAGCCGTGGAAGACGAGACATCCCGGCGGGCGTGCAGCGGGCTCGGCAGCAGGGACTAATGCCAGCCGCTCAGTTGATCGGCTCTTGGCAGGCCGATCCGAGTGATGCAGTGGGTCCGCGCTTAGGGTTACGGGCCGTGTACGGGTCCGACGGCGAGGTCGCAGAAGGCCCCGGTAAAGGGTAGTTGCAGAGGTTGCGTGTTCCCGGGGGGATAGACCCGCAATGTGGTGCCGTAGTAGGGGGTCGGGCAGTCGGGGTTTGGTTCGGTGTCGATGCTCGATAGGACGAACACGGCGTGGCCGCCGCCGGCCATGGTGACGGTGGTGACTGGGATCGGTGTGGTGGTGCCGGGCCCGGGTACGCGCGTCGCTGGTTGTTGGACGATCAGACCTTGGGCGTTGAGTACCGACACCCCGGGGTAGCCGGTCAGGGTGCACGGCGTCGAGGCGGTGTTGGCGAACTGGTAGGTGATGATCGAGTGACCCGCGGCGCCCTGGCCGCCGAGATCGGCTAACGAGAGATGGGCGGTTGGGCACACAGGGGCGACGGTCGCTGGCGTCGCAGTGGTGGGCGCCAACGACGACGTTGCAGCGGTTGGGTAGGGGGCCGTCGGTGCGGGCAGCGTCGTGGCAGGGCCGCCGGCAGTGGCGGCCGAGGTGATAGCGGGTGTCGTAGCAGCGGTTATACGCGGAGCTGCCGAGCGGGGCGGCTGCGAGGACCCGCACGCCGCGCCTGCCGTTGCCAAGCCGACGACAACTACAGGCCACATTGCTATCCGTGTGAAGGTGCGCAATGCTTCGCGAAACTCCGACCGGACCCCGTGGAGTTCTATCTCCATCGGATCAACAGGGGCCCACCGCTCGGCGCCTTTCGCCCCCGCTTCGGATGTCTGTCGACCAACTCTGGCTCCCGGTTCTGTCGCAGTGCGACGTGCATGTCCAGCATTCGCCCCGTGCCGGGGGGCGGCGACAGGCGGAGCGAGAGCCATTACGTTACCTCCGCTAGCACGTCGCGCGCCATTCACCGTTTTCCTCGTCGCGCACGTGATCTTGGCAACGGGAGAGTCGGCGAGTTCCCCAGAGCAAGAGGGGGAAACTGCCTCCATGGATCCCTTCTAGTACCTCCGCCGACGGCGCTTGCCGGTCATCAACTTCCATAGGTCGTCGGTGCTCATCGTGACCAGCTCGGGTGACCAGCCACCTCTCGCGAGGATCGCGTTCATGGCGGTGCTTCGTGCCTGGATGTTCGCTATCATCTCCAAGCCCGTCTGCTCGCAGATGACCTGTCGTCTCTGATCTGTTGTCTGCGCGGCGGTGTGGTCATAAAGCCCGGGCCTGGGCGAATGTTCGTAGAGACGGACGGGCGCGCTCTCCCGCCGGTGCGACTCGAACTCTTCCTGGTCGTTGTCCCAGGTGTCGGCCTCGATCATGTCGGAATCGTCATAGACCGGGTGGGCGACCTGCCAGGCGCGGGCCTCCCGGATCGTTTCGCCCAGCTCACCGGTCAGCTCGACCACCGCCGCAGCGTCCTCTGCGTGCTTATCCAGCCGATAATCGTATCGAAACGCACCGCGAGGCGCACCGCACCACGACGGCTTTCGCCGTCCTCGTAGTCGTCGGGCTCGGGACGGAGGTTGGTCAGGGTGTCGATGATCTCGGCCCGGATCTGCTCGTCCGCCACGAAGTCATGACGCCGTCGGCGTCGCTGGTCAGCCTCCCGCTGTCGGCGTCGCTCAGCTTCGACCGCCTGCACCCTGGCGTCGGGCACCGCGGACGGCATCGGGTCGGCCGTCTCGCCCACCGTTCGGGCGCAAGCCAGGTAGTCCCCCACGACGGCCATGCCGGCTGCTTCGAGCTCGCGATCACCTCGCGACGCAGCCATACCTAAGGTCAGATGCAACAGGCTCCGGTCGTCGCAGCAACGCCAACCCGCCTCGGAGAGGCCCTGGCGCGCGGTGCCAAGCACCACGCTAGCGACGCCGGCGGGAACTGTGCTCAAAAAGGGTCGAAACGCCGCTAGGTCGAGCTGTGGAAGGACGCCAAGGAACCTCCCTGCGGCGGCGTGGACGTCTCCAAGGTCCGCAACGAGTGGCGCCGTGTCAAGGACAACGGACCGCCGGAGGTATTCGGTCGGGACATGTTCGGGTCGGCCGTTGCCAGTCAATACGACAGTGGGCGGACCGTCACCAGCTCGTCGCCCTCGCCGGCCACGGCGACGTCGCCTTGGAGCATCCGCAGGACTACCCGCTGTACCTCGCGTGGCGCCTTGTCGAGCTCGTCCCAAGCGACGATCGGGAACCCGAGCACCCGTGCCGGGGTGAACACCCAGCGTCCACCACGCTGCTGGGAGAGGCGACCCCAGCAGGAGCGCTCGGACTCAGTAGGAAGCGACCGAATATGAGAGGCTGGGTCGAGCCCGAACACCTGGCAGGGCCCGACGGCCAAAACGGTCTTAGCGGTCTTGGACGGCCCGACTAACACGAACGACGGCCACCCGGACGGGTCGTGCGGTACCCCCGAGCGGTACTCATCGGCCAGTCCCCTCAGCTGCTTGGCGATGAACCGAGACCGCGCCGTACCCACCGTCGCCGCCAAACAGCCCGGTCCCGCCGCCAACACCTGATTGGACTTGACCTCGGCAGAGGCCGAGACGAACCAGGAGGTGGCCGCCGAGTTGGGCTGCTCGCAGGCCACGGTCGGTAAGTGGCGGGCCCGGTTCGTGGCCAAACGCCTCAAGGGCTTGGCCGATGAGTATCGCTCTGGGGCGCCGCACACGGTCCTCGACGATCACGTGGAGGCCGTGATTGTGAAGACCCTGACCGAGAAACCCCGCGACGCCACCCACTGGTCGACTCGGGGGCTGGCCAAGTCCCTCGGGATGTCCCAGCCGACGGTGAGCCGCATCTGGAAGGCGTTCGGTCTGAAACCATGGCAGGAGGAGACCTTCAAGCTGTCCGAAGATCCCCTCTTTGTCGAAAAGGTCCGCGACATCGTGGCGTTGTACCTGAACCCGCCCGAGCGGGCGGTGGTGATCTGTGTTGACGAGAAAACGGCCGTGTAAGCCCTGGACCGGACCCAGCCGGTGCTCCCGTTGCTGCCTGGCAGTCCCGAACGCATGTCGCATGACTACAGACGGCACGGCACCCTCGACTTGTACGCGGCGTTGAACCTGGCCACCGGGGTCGTGACCCACCAGCTCACCCCCCGCCATCGGGCCATCGAGTTCCAGAAGTTCCTCAACCTCATCGACCACACTGTCCCGCCGGAGTTGACCGTTCACGTCGTGCTGGACTAATCCCGACTCCGCGATTATCCCGACTTGGGGTTGGTTGGGGTTTGTGGAGGTGTTGGAGTGGTGGGCTTTCTTGGGGCTGTCTGGGTGGCTGGGGTCGGGATTATCACAGGCTCTCGAGGAAGGCGAGGAGGGGGTCGGGTGGCCGGTAGCGGCCGGGTTTAGCGCCGGCTGGAGTCGTGTGAGCGAGGGCGCGTTCTTTGATGGTTATGTCGGCGTGGAGGTAGGCGTTCGTTGAACGAATGTCGGCGTGGCCGAGCCACAGTGCGATGACAGCGACATCGACGCCGGCGTGCAGGAGCGACATGGCGGCGGTGTGTCTCAGGACGTGAGGGGTGAGTTTCTTGGTGGCCAAGGTCGGGCAGTGGGCGGCTGCCAACGCGGTGTGGGTGGTGACTCGGCGTTCGACGGCATCGTCGCTGAGGCGCCTGCCGGTGCGGGTCGGGAACAATGGATCATGGTGGAGGCCGCCGCGTTCGTTCATCCAGACTCGCAACACGGCGACCGTGGGAGTGGTGAGGGGGACGGATCGCTGTTTTCGTCCTTTCCCGGTGCAGGCCACGACTGGAGTGGCGCCGAGGTCGATGTCGCCGCTGTTGAGCCCGATGAGCTCGGAGAGCCGCAGTCCGGTCTGCACGGCCAACAGGATGAGGGCCCGGTCGCGTCGGCCTTCCCATCGGCTGATGTCGGGGGCGGCGACTAGAGCGTCGATCTCGGCTGGGGTCAGGAAGGAGATGATCTTCTTGTCGTAGCGTTTCTGGGGGACGGCTAGGACGTGCCCGATCAGCTGAGCGTGTTCGGGGTGACGGAGGGCGGCATAGCGGAACAGGGAGCGCAGCGCCGCCAGGCGGGTGTTTCGGCTGCGAGGGCTGTTGCGCCGGTCTGCTTCGAGATGGTCGAGGAAGCCGGTGATGGTTTCGACGCTGAGGTCGTCCCAGCCCAGGCCGCACGGTGCCTTGCCGGTTCGGTTCTGGACGTAGCTCAGCAGGAGCCTGAAGGTGTCCCGATAGGAGATCACTGTCCGGGGGCTGGCCTGGAGCTGTTTGGCGAGGCGTTCAGTGAAGAACGCTTGCATGGTCGGGGCGAGCGAGGTCACGACGGTGCCTCCTGTGCTGCTTCGAGGCGCCCGGCGGCCAGGTCAAGCAACTCGGGGACGGCGGACAAATACCAATACGTCGAAGTCGGAACCAGCGGATCGCAAAACTGTTCTTGACCGCAGTGCTGGGGCCGTTCGAGCCCGTCGAGGGGCTCTATTACTTCCGCGAGCCGTATCGTCGTCGGCGGCGTGCGGAGTGACAACCCGCAATATGCATAGCATTGTGTGCCGCAGTGTCAGCCCGGTTGGCCGCAGAGCGGGGCACGGATCGCAGAAAGTCCTGTAGTTCAAGGGTTATATGATCGCATTTGGTGTTAGAGCCGAGTTGGTTCGGACCCCTGCGGCTCGAAATGCTTGACATCACCCCTGCGGTTCGGTCACTGTCGTGTTGACGAGTGATGGAGGTGAGGCGGATGAGCCAGAAGTCAAGGTTGGAGGCGCTGGAGCTGGCCGGTCTGATTCATCCCCGGGCCGGGGATGTCACGGCCGAGCTCTTCTGCTCAGGCGACGGGTTCTTCTTGGCCGCCGACAAGGTGCAGGTGAAGTACGAGATGCTCCGCTCTGTCGGCGTGGACGGTGCGACGATCGTGGCGGCCGCCGCCTCCCACGGCTACTCCCGTGCCGAGTACTACTTGGTGGCGGCCGCCTTCGCCGAGCGGGGCATGGCGGGGCTGGTCGATAGCCAGCGAGGACGTAAGGGCCCGACCAAGGTGAGTGCTGAGATCACCGCCTTCTTGCGTGACGCACCCAAGGACCGATCGGGAGCCGATCTGGCCCGCGAGGTCGGAGAACGCTTCGGTGTATCGCTGCATCGACGCACCGCAGAACGGGTCCGACGCGGATGAGGGTGCTGTGGCCGCCCGCAGAAGCGGCGCAAGCTGACTACGAGGCCCTCAGAATGGCTTCTCTGGCTGGCACTCCGCTGGCGAACACGGCCGCCGTCCGCTTCGCCCGAGGTGGCCTGGCCGCGCTCATCGCCCGCCCGCTGGCCGAACCGGTCTTCGTGGCCGTGGTGCACGGCGCCGCCCGCCATCCATGGACACCGCATAGCGATCCCCGCCTCGACGCCTTGGTGGCCGGCTTCGAGCTGCTGGTGCTAGGCGCCCAGAACGCAAACAAACATCACAAGGAGGAGGTTGGTTGATGAGAGTCGCGGTCTATGCCCGGGTGTCGAGCGAGGCGCAAGAAGCCCGAGGGACGATCGGCTCCCAGCTGGAAGTGCTACGAGCCCGCGTCGCCACTGAGGGCCACGAACTCGTCGCCGAGTTCTGCGACGACGGCTACTCCGGTGCGCGCCTTGACCGTCCCGGTCTCGACGCCCTACGAGATCAAGCCGAAGCCGGCACCTTCGATGCCGTGTGGTGCCTTTCGCCCGATCGGCTGGCCCGCGCCTACGCCTATCAGGTGTTGGTCCTCGATGAGCTTGAACACTTCGGCGTGCGGGTCCTCTTCGCCGACGCACCGACCCTTGACGACGATCCCCAGGCTCGTCTGCTCACTCAGGTCCAAGGCGTGATCGCGGAGTACGAGCGGGCCAAGATCTCCGAGCGCAACCGCCGGGGCCGGTTGTTCCGGGCCCGGACCGGGGAGATCGTGACATGGAAGGTGCCGTACGGGTATCGGCGTGTTCCCCGCGACGCCAATGGTCCCGCACGCCTGGACGCCTTCGAGCCAGAAGTCGCCCTGGTCCGTCGCATCTATGACGACTACGTCAACGGTGGCCTCTCGATCCGACACATCATGCGAGCCCTCAACGCCGAGCAGATCCCCACCCCCACCGGCAAGACCGAGTGGTGGCACTCAACGCTGTGCCGGATCCTCCCAACGAGGCCTACGTCGGTCGCATCTACTTCAACCAGACCGAGACCATCCCCACCAACACCGCCACCAACAGCGCACGGCGCCGCGCCACCAGCCAGCGGCGGCGACCACGCGAGGAGTGGATCGAGATCCCCTGCCCACCCATCCTGGACGATGCGATCTTCGAGGCGGCCCAGCGAGTCAGCCGAGACAACTCGCGGTGGAGTCCACGTAATCTGCGTGACGAGGCCTGGCTGCTCCGCGGACTGGTCCGCTGCGGCGCCTGCGACACGTGCCTGAACTCCCACAAGCTGGGCCGTAACAGCGACGGCGGCAAAATCCACCGCTACTACACCTGCCGCAACAAGGCCCGCAGCGGTGTCCCCGGCCAGCAGCCCTGCCCCGTGTTAGCGGTGTGACTGTCTGATCATCGGGGGGCGTTTTTCGGCGGCGTTGTTTGCGCGGCGGTTTGGGCTGGTTGTCGGAGGGTGGGGGCGGCGAGGATGGCGGGTCCTTGTTCGCGAGGGACCCCTCCCGCTGCGATTGGTCTCTCGGTCGGGAGGGGTCCAGGGCGGTGTTGCCACCTGTGTCCATCGTATGGCCTTGTTCGTTGTCGGTCGACGCGTATGTGTCGGCTGGCCGGGCGGTCGTGTTCCCGCGACCGGAGTGCCCGTCGTGTTCGACGCCGATGAGCTTGTGGTCGGGGTATCGGCGTCATGTCCGTCAGGAGGGCCTGTGTCAGCGGGTGTTCATCCCGCGTGTGCGCTGCGGGTCCTGCGAGGTGACTCATGCGATGCTGCCTGCGTTTTTGTTGGTCGGCCGGCTGGACGTGGTGGAGACGGTCGGGGCGGTTCTCGAGGGGGTCGCGGCCCGGAGGGTCGGGGTCCGCCCGGCGGCGGAGGGGGTGTCGGTTCCTCACACGACCGCCCGGGGCTGGTGCCGGCGTTTCCGGTTGAGGGCGCCTTGGACGGCGGTGGCCTTTGCTGCGTTGGCGGTCGATCTGGCGGGAGCGGTAATCGCGCCGGTGGCGGACCTGGGCGGGTGGGCGCTGGCCACGATCTTCGCCGCCTGGGAGGCGGCTATGTCGCTTCCGGGTTGGCTGGCTGTTGGCGCTTGGCGGTTCGTCTCGGCCGTGAGCGGCGGGAGGTTGATCGCGGCCAACACAGATTCGCCCTGGTTAGTCATCGGCAGACGTCGTTTCATGCCTCCGGTCCCCTGAAAGCCAGGAGACCGGAGAGGAGACGACGACGTGGATAACGACATGACCGAGGCGATCGCCTTGCACCGCTGGGCGGTGATCGCCGAGGCGACCGCTGATCGGCTGAACCCGGCGGAGCGTGGGCTGGTGGTTCGGGCCATCGCCGGGCGGTCCCATACCCATCCCGACGGCAGCACTCGTCGCTATTCGAGGGGCACGATCGACCGATGGGTCCGGGCGTGGCGGGCTGGGGGCCTGGAAGGGCTGCGGCCTTCGGGCCGTTCGGATGCCGGGACGGTGCGGGCCCATCCCGAGCTGGCCGAAGAAGCGGTGGCACTGCGTCTGGAGCTGGCGAGCCGCTCGGCGGCGCAGATCGCCTCGATCCTGTTGCACCGCCACGGGGTGAGAGTGTCGGAGCGGACGGTGCGGGCCCAGCTGCGCCGACGGGGCCTGCATCGCGAAGCGCTGGAAGCGGAGCCGAAGGTGTTCGGCCGCTACGAGGCGGCCCGGCCGAACGAGCGGTGGATCACCGACGTGCTGGTGGGCCCGTGGGTTCCCCACCCCAAGATCGACGTCTCGGTGCGGGCCAAGCTGTTTTTGATCGTCGACGACCACTCCCGGCTGTTGATCGACGGTGTGTTCTACGCCTACGAGAACGCCCGGGCCTGCCAGGACCTGCTGCGCCGGGCCATCGTGCGTCGGGGGATGCCAGAAGTCCTCTACGCCGATAACGGCGCCCCGTTCAAGAACGCCTGGCTGGCCCGCACCTCCGCGGTGCTGGGCATCCGTCTGGTCCACTCCCAGCCCTACTCGCCCGAAGGGCGAGGCAAACAGGAGCGGCTCAACCGCTACATCCGCGACGCCTTCCTGTCCGAGGCGATCCATCACGGCATCGACAGTCTGGAGACTCTCAACGATCTCTTCTCGGCGTGGGCCGAGCAGGTGGCCAACCGGCGTCTCCACGCCGAGACCCACCAGCCCCCGATCGAACGGTTCCAGGCCGGCGGACCGCACCGGGCGGCCGACCCCGAACGGCTCCGAGAAGCGTTCCGATGGTCGGCGACACGCAAGGTGACCCGCACCGCCACCGTCCCTTTGGAAGGCAACCAATACGCGGTCGACTCTTCCCTGGTCGGCCGGCGAGTGGAGCTGCGATATGACCCCGAAGACCTCGCCCGCCTAGACGTGTTCTACGAAGGCAAACCGGCCGGCGTGGCCACCCCGTTCGTGATCGGACACCACACCCACCGGGCCGTGCCCCAAGCCGCCCGGCCCACACCGACACCGACCGGCGTCGACTACCTGGGCCTGGTCGCCGCCGCCCACGAAGAGGCGGCCGGCACCGGGATGAAAGTTGACTTCACCCAGCTGGCCATCTTCGAGCTCCCCGGCGACGGCGAGGAGGCACAGTGAGCCGGGCGCCGTGGGTCGCCCACTTCGGCCTCACCCGCACCCCGTTCGGCAAGTCCATCCCGGCCAAAGACCTCTACGCCCGGCCCGCCCATCAAGAAGCCATCGCCCGCATCAACTTCTGCGTGGTCGAGAACGCCCTCGGGGTGATCACCGGTGACGTCGGCGCCGGAAAAACGGTGTCGGTACGCGCCGCAGTATCGACCCTGGATCCCACCCGACATCAGATCATCTACATCTCCAACCCGGCCTTCGGCACCAGAGGCCTCTACGTCACCATCGTCAGAGCCCTCGGCGACCAGCCCCGCTACCAGCGAGCCGAGCTCATGGTCCAAGCCGCCGACCTGCTCGCCGCCGAAGTCGCCGAACGCCACCGCCGAGTCGTGCTCATAGTCGACGAAGCCCACCTGCTCGAACCCGCCCAACTCGAAGAACTACGGCTGCTCACCAACGCCGACATGGACTCCGCCTCCGCCTTCGCCGGCATCCTGGTCGGCCAACCCACCCTCAACCGCCAACTGCGCATGGGCGCCTTCGCCGCCCTCGACCAGCGCATCGCCACCCGCTTCACCATCAAACCCATGGACCTCGCCGAGTCCCTCGAATACCTCAAACATCACCTCGCCCTAGCCGGACGAGACGAACCGCTCTTCGCCGACGACGCCGTCTCACGACTTCACCGCGTCGCCAACGGCCTACCCCGGCAGCTGAACAACGCCGCCACCGCCGCACTCATCGCCGCCGCCGCCGACAACAAGGACCTCGTCGACGACGCCTGCGCCAAGAAAGCCGTGGCCGAGCTCACCCGAGACTGAACATGACCCATCCCGCCCGGCCCCCGCCCTCATCCACAAACCCCCTGCCGAACTGTGATCAAACACCGCTGCCAACCCGTGTGCAGACAACGTGGCCGCCAACAACCGCCCTGCTGTTCGCATGTTCCAACGGCACGCTTATGGTTCGGCCGGTCCGGATCCCGCTTCCCGAGTTGGGGTTGGTTGCCGTCGGGGCCCTTAGAGAGCTGGCGTGCTTCTGCGAGGCCATTGTTTAGTTACTTGACCCTGAAAAAGTCGACGTGTATTCCCTTGTCTGGTAAGGGTCTCGCGGTCTGACGGTCCCCCGGTTTGGGGTCGAATGCTGTGATGATGGCCCGAACCCCTTGTGCGAGAAGGAGTTCAGGCCATCATGCTGCGTACCATAAACGCTGAGCCGACCTTGTGGGACGCGATCCTGCCGGAGTGCTGCTTGGGGCTGCCGCCGGGGCTGGCCGAGGTGGACCGGCTGCTCGATGACGTGCGGTTCTTCGAGCCGTTCGTGCCGTTCTTCTCGGAGCGGACCGGTCGGCCGTCGATCCCGATGGAGACCTACCTGCGCATGATGTTCCTGCGGTTCCGTTACAAACTCGGGTACGAGACGCTGTGCGCGGAGGTGGTCGACTCCATCGCGTGGCGGCGGTTCTGTCGGATCCCCCTCGATCAGGCGGTGCCGCATCCGACCACGCTGTTGAAGATCACTGCCCGCTGCGGTGAGACGGCCATCTCGGCGCTCAACGAGGCGTTGTTGGCCAAGGCGGCCGAGGAGAAGCTGATCCGTCTCGACGCCGTCCGCGCCGACACCACCGTGGTCGAAGCGAACGTGGCCTACCCGACCGACAGCGGTCTTTTGGCCAAGGGCGTGGCCCGCATGGCGGTCCTGGCCGGCAAGCTCAAGGCGGCCGGGCTGGCGAAGCGGACCGGTTTCCGGGATCGGACGCGATCGGTGCGACGGCGAGCCCATGATGTGGCTACCTGGCTGCGTCGGCGCAACGACGACGCCAAAGAAGAGGTCCTGGTCATCACCGGCGAGCTGGCCGCGATCGCGGTGGCGACGGTCGGCGAAGCGCGGGCGGTGGCCGCCAACGCCGGACGGACCCTGGCCCGCCGTGGCGTCGCCGCTGGAGGAAAGCTGGCCGCGATGATCTCGGCCCTGGAGGAGACCGCGGCCGCAGTGGAACAGATCGCGGCTCAGACCCGGGCCCGCCTCGCCGGTGAGATCCCCGACGGGGCCACCCGGGTGGTGTCGCTTCACGACCTCGACGCCCGCCCCATCCGCAAGGGACGACTCGGTCGTCCCGTCGAGTTCGGATACAAGGCGCAGGTGGCCGACAACGCCGAGGGCGTGGTCCTCGACCATGTAGTAGTGAAGGGGAACCCGCCCGACGCCCCGATGCTGGTCCCCGCCGTCGCCCGCATCACCGCCCGCTTCGGTCGCGCCCCCCGAGCGGTCACCGCCGACCGCGGCTACGGCGAAGCCAAAATAGACTCCGATCTCAAATCGCTCGGCGTGCAGACCGTGGCTATTCCCCGGCGCGGCAGGCCCGGTCCGGCTCGCAGCAAGGTTCAACATGGACGGCGCTTCACCAAGCTGGTGAAGTGGCGCACCGGTTCGGAGGCCCGGATCTCCTGCCTGAAGCGGGACTTCGGCTGGCGGCGCAGCCTCTTCGACGGGATCGGCGGCACCCAAACCTGGTGCGGCTGGGGTGTCCTGGCCCACAACTCGGTGAAGATTGCCGCCCTCGCCCATACCGCCACCCCGCCGCCAGCCACCCCGTGCCAGCCGCGACCAGCCCGGATCGTCCCCGGCACCGACCCGCCCACCCCCATGCCACCAGCCCGGAATGCTGCCTGACACCCGGCCGACCGCTTCTCCCGCCACGCCCCGACGGCCTCCAACAGCCGGAAAGGCGGCCCGAGAGAAACCAAAACGGCCGGGGAACGGCCCCACACGACCCCACAGGCACCAATCAGCCCAGACCCCACTCGTTATCGAAGCGGGTTCTTCAGGGTCAAGTAGTTAGGGGGTGAGGACGATCTTCCCGGCGACGTGACCGGCCTCAAGCTCGGTGAACGCCGCTCGAACGTCGTCGAGCGGGTAGGTGCGTTGGATCGGCACGACGAGGTCGCCCGCCGCTACCGCCTCGGCCAGTTCGGCCAGAGTCGCCGCGCTCGCCGCGGCGGCGCCGCCGTCGCCCTTGACGCCGTACTTCTGGATCGAGGGGAAGTCGACGATGGTGTCAATCCGGTCCCTGGCGATGCCGAGGTCGAGCGCCAGGTCGACGTAGCCGCCCCCGACGAGGTCGATGAACGCGGCCACCGGCGTCTCCTCGGCGGCCGCGGTGATCCGCTGAGTGACGCCATCGCCGTAAGCGACGGGAACCGCGCCGCGCTCGCGTAGCCATGCATGATGGCGCTCGCTGGCCAGTCCGATAACGCGCGCTCCTGTGCGGACCGCGAGCTGGACCGCGAACACGCCAACCCCGCCGCCCGCCCCGGCGATCACGACCGTCTCACCCGCAGTCGGGGCCACGGCGCGCACGGTGGCGACCCCCGTGACGCCGCCGACGAACAGCGCGCCGGCCACCTCCCACGGGACCTCCGCAGGCTTGCCGGTGAGGTTTGCCGCCTCGACGAGCACGTGCTCGGCATGGCTGGCGCGGTTGTCGGTGTAGCCGATTACCTCGTCGCCCACGGCCACGCCCTTCACGCCCGCGCCGATCTCCTCGACCACGCCGGCGAGGTCCGAACCCTCGCCGCTGGGAAAGGTCGCGGGGAAGATCTCGCGGACCAGGCCGGCACGGATTTTCGCCTCGCTGATATTGATTCCGGCGGCACGGACTGCCACGAGCACCTGGTCGGGTCCGGGTTCCAGACGGGGCACGTCGCGCACCTCGAGGACCTCGACGCCACCGTAATCGTCGAATTGCACTGCCTTGGACATCAGCCGGTTACTTTCCCATCATTGGTGAAAACACGCTATTAATGGCGTTCTTCGGACCACCGCTCGTGCCGAGTGGTCGTACTCCGACGTGATGACCACGAACGCGTCAGCTTCAGCAACCTTGTGGTTCCAGGAGCGAACGACGGGGAACGAGTGCGTCGGGTTGTAGAAGTCACCCACGGATTCGAACGTTTCCGTGAACATCGGCGGGGGCCCAATCCGGCGGGTCGAGACCCTCGACATCAACGCCCCGCTGGTTCTGGTCTCGGTCAATGACCAATGGGCAACCCAGGCCCTCGGCTCGGCTGGGTGGGGTGCTCGCGTTGATGACGTGAAGTTCTGACACGATGGATGGCCTTCTGCTCCTGAGGAGCGTCAACGAGCGGTGAGTCGGGTTGTCAGTCGAGCAGGTGCGAATCAGTGACGGCGTAACATTCATCGCTAAACACCGGGCGCAGATTCGCGCTCACCCCGTGATCTGCCCTCACCAGATGTTGGCGATTCTGTCGAAGAAAGAATCGGTTTCGGTGCCCGACAGGTGCTCAGCTAGGGCTCATATACGGTCGTTCGGCCGACTTGGCGAAGTTCGATCAGATCGAGCCCAAGCGCTTCCATCTGTGCGAGGACCCCGTAGAGCGCTGACCGGTCCTCGAGCCGGCCCGTGAGCACGGTCTCGCCGCCCCGCATTTCCGACCCCATGGTGGGAAAGGCGGACAGAGCGGTAGCTCCGAGCCGCCCCTTTATCCGGATCAAGTATCGGCAGCCGGGCTGTGTGGCCACGCCATGATCCTGGGGCATGGCCTAGTGAGCGGTCGTCACCGGAATCTGGTGATTGTTCACTTGCGGAGGCGGAAATTCACTTCGGTGGTGACGGGGCGCGCCCGGTGGCAAGGAGCCGCAGCTGGCGTGCTTGTCGCACGGCCGAACTGCGATCGGTCGCGCCGAGCTTGGAGTAGATGCTGCGAATATGGGTATTGACGGTGTTGACAGAGACGTGGAGCGATCGGGCGATGTCGGGCCGGGTGAGATTTGTTGGCAGGAATCGCAGCACCCGCAGCTCGCTGGGGCTGAGCTCTTCCGGATGCGGTAGACGCTGCCGGTCTATGCGTGGCCCCGGCGTGCCTCGTAGTAGGTCAATGACATCGGCGAGTAAGGCGATGTGCGCCGTTTGGTGACGTGGGAGGGCGTCGAGGAGCTCTCCCGCGTTGTACATGGCAAACGGGAAGATCAGCCTATCTGGCTCGGCGGCCGCGAGCGCGGCTTCGGCCGCGTCGGCGGCGGCGGTTCGATCGCCCAGGGCTTGGTGGGCAAGGCCAGCGAGCACGTGTGCTTCGACGAGTGCGTAGGCCGGGAAGCCGAGCGGCGGCATGAAGTCCTGGAACTCCCCGAGGACAGCTAGCGCCCTGGCAGGGTCTCCTTCCGCCAGGCTGATTGCTGCTCGCCCGAGGTCGATGGCGTCCATCCGCTCGCGTTCGGCCGAGAACCCGTCGAGCGTGGCGCGCCCTTCGTCTGGCATCCCGAGACGTGCCTGTGTGGCCGCCAGCCACTCGGCGACCACCCGTCCGAGAATGTGTGCACCGCTGAGATGCGATTGCGCCTGCTCCGCCGCGGTTAACGCCGCAAGGGCCGCTTGATGCTCGCCCCGACCGGCATGCAACATACCTGTCGCCAGGTGCAGGAGCACCGCGACGGCAGGGTCAATGTCTGCCTGGACGATTTCCCAACCGCGGCGGAGCCAAAGCTCTCCTTCCTCGAACTCGCCGGTCCACAGCTCTATGGAGGCCACCGCCCCTAGCGCCGGCGCGAGCACCGGTCGGTCGCTCAGGCCGTAGTGCTCGGCGAGGGCTACGGCGTGACGACCGCGTTGGCGTGCGGTGGCGAGGGAGACGGACGGAAACGCTTGATAGGCGCGGCAGGCGACCTCTAGGTGAGTCGGCATAAAGTCGGGCTAGGGGGACTCGAGGGTCCCCCATTTTGGGTGGCGGGGGGAATTGAATTTGGGGTGTGTTGGGCAGGGTTGATCCTCAGGGTTCGTTGCTGGAGACTCGGGTGATGCGCCGGCATCTGGTGACGAAGGGCTCGTTTTATGAGCGGCTGGCCGAGCATGGCCACGAGATTTTCGGTGACGACGATTTCGTCGAGTTGTACTCGGCGCGGCTGGGGCGGCCGTCGATCCCGCCGTCGGTGATGGTGCGGGCCATGTTGTGCGCCACCCATGACCGCACGCCCTCAGATGCGGAGACCTCCAGGCGGACCCGGGTGGACGCCGATTGGAAGGCGGCCATGGGGGTCGAGGACGACTTCGAGGGGATCGCGGCCCGGACGTTCAGTTTGATGCGGGCCCGGATGATCGCCCATGACGCCGATAACCAGCTGTTCCAGGCCACGCTGGCCCAGGCGGTGCAGGCAGGGATCTTCAAGGGCCGCTTGACCGCCATCATTGACAGCTCGCCGGTGAACGGGGCGGGGGCGGTGGCCGATAGCTACGAGCTGATCCGAGGCTTCCTGCGCCAGGCGGTCCGAGCGGCCGGAGACCGTTTGAGCGATGGGGCCCAGGCGGTGGCGGCGCCGGTTTGTGGGGCCAAGCCGGATATCGACTGGCAGGACCCTGCGGCCCGCCGTGCGCATCTGGGGGTGCTGGTGGGAGCGGCCCGGGTGGTCATGGCCGACCTGGACGGGGTGGAGGACCCGGCCGTGGCCGAGCCCGTCGGTTTGTTGGCCCAGGTGATCGACTCTGACACCGAGCCCGACCCCGATGGCGGTGGCGGCGGGGTCGGTATCCGGGAGGGGGTGGCCCCGGATCGGGTGATCAGCGTGTCGGACCCGGAGATGCGTCATGGCCGCAAGAGCGCGTCGCGCCGGTTCGACGGTCACAAGATGGACATCATCACCGACGAGGCCTCCGAACTGGTGTTGGGCCTTGAGGTCCGGGCGGGTAACGCCTCCGACGGCGAGGCCGCGGTCCCCCTGCTCGACCAGGTGACCTCCACCCCCGGGCTCGACATCGAGATCCTGGTGGGCGACATGGCCTACTCCGACGGCGATATCCGAGCCGGTGTCGAACAGCGCGGGGTGGAAATGGTGGCCAAGGTGCCGCCGGTGACCAACGCCGGCCGCTTCCCCAAGACCGATTTCTATATCGACACCACCGCCGGCGAAGTCACCTGTCCGGCCGGGGAAGTGACCACCAACGCCACCGTCGGTCGCGATCCACAAAGGCCGGCCCGGTCTGCTATTCCGCTTCGACCCGGCCGAGTGCTCCACCTGCCCGGTGCGGGCGGACTGCACCGGCGCGCCGAGCGGGCGGACCGTCTTCGTCGGTGTCCACCACGACCGCATCCAAGCGGCCCGCGCCGCCCAACACGACCCCGACATCCGGGTCCTGCTGCGCAACCGATCCAAAGTGGAACGCAAGATCGATCACCTCCAGGATCTGGGCATGCGCAAAGCCCGATACCGGGGGCGCCGAAAAACCAAACATCAAGGCTTCCTGGCCGCCACCGTCGCCAACTTCTCGCGCCTCGAGGTCCTCGGCGCGCTCGGCCAACCAGCCCAGAGCGCTCTGGCCGCCTGATCCAAGCAGTTTCCCAGCCGCGCCCGCACCCAGCCCCCCTGCAGGCGTACTCAAACCCTCACCGACCCACATGAGACCCATTCACAGCCAAAACCATCCCCCCACCACCAGCCGCCTACCAGCCCCAAAAAGGGCACTTCCTGCCGACTCACCTAGGTAGGGTCGGCCGATCGCCTGGGCGAGCGTCGCTCCTTCGGTCACGTGGCGCTCGGCGTCGCCGAATTGGCCGGACCAGGTCTCGACGATCCCGAGGTTCATTAGGGCGACGGCGCGCAACTCGGTGTCCATGCCGATCAGGTCGGTGGACCCATCTGCGGTCGAGGTGTCGAGCTCTTTCACTTGCTCGACTACTTCTGCGAACTGGCCGCTGCGCCGTGCGAGCGCCAACCGCAGGGATGCATTTGCTATCGCCAGGCGGCGGCGGCGGGCCGGCGGTGCGTTTTCCGCGTGGGATTCGGCCACCGCCAGCTGAGCCGATGCGTCCTCCAGGCGTCCCTGCGCGAGCTGGGTGGCTGCGTGTGCCAACGCCAGCTCGGGATGTTCAGCCGATGTCCCGGCGGGGAACGACCGCAATAGGGCGGCGATGCTGGCTTCCTGACCGTCGAGGGTCAGGCTGAACAAGTGGTCTACGAGGAGCTGGGCCGCATCGGGCCAGTCGCCGGCTGCGAGCGTGTGTCGAACGGCCTCGACGATCTCACCGTGATCAGCGAACCACCCCGCGGCCTTGCGGTGCAGGTCAGGAACTTCCTCAGCGAACGTTCGGCGCAGTTCCAGGCGCAAGAAGTCTGCCAGCAGCTGGTGGTAGCGGAACCACGTGCGGGACGCGTCGAGTGAAACGACGAATGCGTTGGCGTCCTCGAGGGCCAGGAGTATCTGCTCACAGCCTGGGCGGCCAGCCAGCCGGTCGGCCAGTTCGCCGTTCAACCGATCGGCCACCGAGGTCCGTAACAGCATGCTCTGAACGTCGATCGGCTGGAGTTCGAGCATCTCGGCCATTAGGTATTCCCCGATCGCCCTGTCGGTTCCGGAGAACTCGTCGACGAAGCGGTCCGGTTCGGGGTGATGGCGGAGAGAGATCACCGCCAGGCGCAGGCCGGCGGCCCAACCCTCGGTGCGTTCGTACAAGGCGGCCGCCCCGGAATCGGACAGGCTGATCTCCGAAGCGGCGAGCAGGTCGTGTGTCTCGTTGGGGGTGAAGCGCAGATCGCCGGCCCGAAGCTCGGCGACCTCGTCGGCCAGTCTGAGCTGGTGCAGTCTGATCGGCGGATCGCGGCGAGACGACAACACCACACGTGCCGAGTTCGGAAGAACGCTGAGCAAGTGCTCAAGTTGGGAGAGGGCGTCAGCGGAACTCAGCTCGTGGAGGTCGTCTATGAGCAACACCACGGCTCTGGCCGCGTTGGCCAGTTCCGATACGACGGTGTCGATCATCACGTCGCCGTCGAAATCGGGCGCAGGAGCCTGCTTTCGGGGATCAGCCGTGGCGTCCGTTTGGCGGATGGCGTCCAAGACGGCGAGCCAGAACTGCTGGGCATCCTGCTGGTCGCGGAGCACTGACACGAAGGCGATGTGGCGATCCTTGCTGGCATGGTCAGACCACGCCCGTAGTAGGGAGGTCTTCCCGCTCCCCGGAGGCGCCGAGATGACCGTCACCTTCTTCAGGGAGGCGCGATCGAGCGCGGCCAAGAGGCCGTCACGACGAAGCAGACCCGCGGCGAGCGAGACGTTCGTCGCAGCCGGCCGGGAGCGGGGCCCGGCCCGCGGTGTCGTCGCCACACTGGTCATTTTCGCACGTCGTGGGCGCATCGCACGCCCCGATCGCACCGCCCGCCTCTCAGCGATGACTCAAGTCGGGGGATTTGGAGAATCCGCGGCCTCGAAGTGAGCGTCCGCCAGGGCTGGCGCGCGGCCGGAGAATCACCAGCATCTGGTGATGGCGGCTCACCTGGATCGGGGCGATCGTCGGATTCGATGACGATCGTGAGATTCGATGAATAGTGCTCGCAGGCTAGGGCTCCCAGGTTCACCCATGAGCGCGGCGACGGCCAGCCGGACGACTCATGTCCACGACGCAACCGTAGAAGGAACGTCCCGCCTGGCTGGAGAGGAGCGAAGAACGTGACCAGCGAACCGATGCGTGATCCTGTGACCGACCCGCTCCTTACCGCCCAGAACTCTGCGCTCCTGGTCATCGACTATCAGCCGAGCCAGATTCAGGTGATCACGTCGATCGATCACGATCTTCTGATACGGAACATCGTGTCGGTAGCCCGTCTCGCCCGGACCTATGGGCTTCCGATCGTGCTTTCTACCGTCGGTGTCGCCGCCAACGGACAGCCGCCAACTATCCCAGAACTCAGGGAGATCCTTTCTGACTCGGTCGAGATCGACCGGACCCAGATCAACTCGTGGGAGGACACCGACTTTCGTCAAGCCGTCGAGGCCACAGGAAGGAAGAAGTTGATCATGGCGGCACTGTGGACCGAAGTGTGTTTGGCATTCCCGGCTCTGGACGCCCTGCGCCAGGGCTACGAGGTCTTCCCGGTCGTCGATGCCGTCGGCGGGACCTCCCCGGAGGCACACCGGGCCGGGCTGGAGCGCATTGTGCAGGCGGGCGCACAACCCATCGGCTGGGTATCGCTCGCCTGCGAACTGCAACGCGACTGGGCTCGGACAGAGACCGTTCCCGAAGTCGTCGACATCGTGCTCACTTCTCGACTTCGCAAAGGACTCTGACGAGCTCCAAGATGTGATATCGGGCCGCTTGATGCAACCTCGGAGCACGCCCGATCCATGACTAACGCAATGTCCGGTCCCGCACCGGCCACCTGAACCACCGACTGTGTCCCACCGTCCTTGAGTGGGCACCGAATCCGGAAGGCATAGCTTCGTGTCAAGACTGCAGATCATCATCGGAAGTACCCGGCCAGGTCGGGCTGCCGACTTAGTCGCTCCGTGGGTTATTGACCGGGCCCAGAACCACGGTGCGTTCGAAGTCGAGATTCTCGACCTTCGCGACTGGCCACTGCCGATGTTTGCCGAAACGTTTCAGACAGTCGGTGATTTCAACGATCCCACCTACTCGTCGCCTCTCGTCCGAGCATGGAATAAGAAGATCGCCGCGGGTGACGCCTATCTCGTCATCACCCCCGAGTACAACCACTCCGTACCGGCCGTACTGAAGAATGCGATCGACAGCGTCTTTGTCTCCTTCGCGTTCCGCAACAAGCCGATGTCGGTCGTCGGCTACAGCGGCGGGATCGCCGGCGGGGTACGTGCCATCGAACACCTGGCCCAAATCGCGGTCGAGGCTGAAATGATACCGCTGCGCACCGTAACCATCTTCCCCCAAGTGTTCGAAGCGTTCGACGAAGACCAACGCCCGAGGAACCCCGTAGCAGAACTCAGCTTGCGCATATCCCTGGATGATCTGAAGTGGTGGTCGGATGTCATGGCGGCAGGTCGGGCCAAGGGTCAGCTTCCGCCGGCTGCGTTCCGTATCCAGGCCGCGGCGGCCTCACTCAACGAGGTTGAAGACGAGGCGGTGTAGATCCTCTGGACCTCATCAGCCGCGCATCGAGGTGACGGGGGTTTGGAACCCGAGCCTGTGTCACCCAGGGTCAAGTGGTTCGCACGACATCGAACGGCTCAACGCCATCGGTTCAAGGAGTCAACGACATGAACACCGCGCTAACCGGAAGTACTGGCGACGAAACGAACGGGACGACGCCGGTCAGTCCGGCTGAGGTCGCACCCGACCCGAGACGCTGGTCCATCCTGGCTGTCGTGGTCATCGCCCAGCTGATGGTGGTGCTCGACGCCTCGATCGTGACCATCGCACTGCCGTCGGCTCAGCGAGCCCTCCATATCTCGGTCGCCAACCGCCAGTGGGTCATCACTGCCTACACCTTGGCCTTCGGCGGGTTACTGCTCCTCGGCGGTCGGATCGCCGACTTCGGGGGCCGGCGGCGGATGCTCATCATCGGATTGATCGGCTTCGCGGCTGCCTCGGCGCTGGGCGGCTCGGCCGTCGATCAGACCATGCTCTTCGGATCCCGGGCCCTGCAGGGCGCATTCGCCGCGCTGATGGCCCCCGCCGCCCTGTCCATTCTGACCACCACCTTTCAGAACAACCCCGGAGAGCGGGCCAAAGCCTTCGGCGCCTACGGAGCCGTCTCGGGTGCCGGAGCCGCGATCGGCGTGCTGGCGGGCGGCGTCCTGACCCAGTACGCGTCGTGGCGGTGGTGCCTTCTGATCAACGTTCCCATCGCCTTGCTGGCCGCGGTAGCGGGTTGGCGGGTCATCAGTGAAAGCCGGGCCGGCGGGACGACCCGATACGACATCCCAGGCGCGCGCTGCTTTCGACGGCCGGACTGGTCAGCCTGGTCTACGGGTTCACCAAGGCGGTCACCGACGGTTGGTCCTCGGCGACCACGCTCACGCTGATCGCGGCGGGCGTGATCCTGCTTGCTGCGTTCGTCGTGGTAGAGGCTTACTCCGCCTCTCCGCTGCTGCCCCTGCGAGTTGTCGCCGAGCGAAATCGGGGCGGCTCGTACCTGGCCGCACTGCTCCTCGTCGTCGGTATGTTCGCCATGTTCATCTTCGTCAGCTACTACATGCAGCAAATTCTTCACTACTCAGCAGCTAAAGCCGGGGTCGCCTTCCTTCCCTTCGCCCTCGGCGTGATCGTCGCCGCCGGGGCGGCAACCAATTTGCTGCCCAAGGTCGGACCTCGCATCGCCATCACCGCTGGCCTAGTAATGTCAGCCTTGGGTCTGTTGTGGCTGACCCAGATCGGGGTACACACCTCGTACTGGACCCACCTCTTCCCCCAACAGATCGTCATGAGCCTCGGGCTCGGTTTGGCCTTCCCTGCCCTGAGCAGTACCGCCCTGACCAAGGTGCACGAGCGAGACTCTGGCGTCGCCAGCGCGATGGTTAATACGACCCAGCAAGTCGGTGCATCCCTGGGTGCGGCCCTCCTTAACACCGTCGCTGCCACCGCCACCGCTAACTACATCGCATCTCGCGCGCCGCGACTCGCCCCATATGCGGTGGTACACGGGTTCTCAGTCGCATTTGCCGTCGGGGCGATAATCGTGGGTGCAGGCGCCATCGCCAGCGCCGTGTTAGTCAAGGCGACGGCGAAAGATCTCTCGGACCCGGCCGCACAGCCCGCGGTTGGCGCGAAGTAGACAACCGCCATGAACCTCTCGACGCTGATCCTCCACGCAGGAAAGTTTTCCGCAGCGGATTTGACATGGGTGAGCCGGCCCGGGGTTTTGCCGGGAGAATTCCAAGCGAAGGGAGACCCTACGTGAGCACCGAACAGCGAGAGAACCTCGACGCAATCCTGCGGCAGTCAGCCTTCCCCGCCGAAACCGACATCGGCGAGCTGCGGCGACAACTCCGGGAGCTGACATCGGCGCAGCCGCTACCCGGCGACGTGACCGTGACCGCAGCCGCACTCGGGGGAGTCCCGACCGCCGAGGTCACCGTCGCCGGAATCGAACCCCGCCATGTCGTCCTGTACTTCCACGGCGGCGTGTACGTCCTCGGGGACGCCTTCCAGGCGGCCGGCCTGGCCGCCCAGATCGGTCGGCGGACCCGCGCCAGGGTCATCTCCGTGGACTACCGCCTCGCCCCCGAGCACCCGTATCCCGCCGCGGTCGACGACTCCCTGGCCGCCTACCAAGCCCTGCTGCTGGCCGGCACAGACCCGGCGGACATCGCATTCGCCGGTGAGTCCGCCGGCGGCGGCCTCGCCATCGCCACCTTGGTCAACGCCCGCGATCACGGGCTGCCCCTGCCGGCCGCGGCCTTCGTCATGTCGCCGTATGCCGACCTGACCCTGGCCGGCGCGACCATGGATAACAAGCGCGCCGCCGACCCGCTGCTCAGCCGGGAAAACCTCCAATCCCGGGTCCCCGACTACACGGCGGGACAAGACCCCGCTCTCGGCCTGATCAGCCCAATCTTCGCCGACCTGTCCGGCCTGCCGCCCCTGATCATCCAGGCTGGAACCCACGAGGTTCTCCTCGACGACGCCATCCGCCTCGCCCGACAGGCCGCCACCGCCGACGTCGCGGTCACCCTCGACATCACCCCCGGGGTGCCGCACGTCTTCCAGGCCTATTACCCCATCCTCGACGAAGCGGCCGTCGCCTTGGACCGAGCCGGACAGCTCCTGTCAGGGCACCTCGCCAGCGCCGAACCCGTCACCGCCTAGCGAAGGGCAGAACGCGTTGCCCCCACAGCCCACGGCCGCGGGTGCGAATCCCGCCCTCTTACCAGGACCAGGTCAAAGGCCGGATCGCCGGGAACGGCCGACTGGCCTTCCGTCACCCAGTACCAGCGCATACCCCCGGATCGCAAACGACACGAGTCCGACATGAGCTGACACGCTCGACTGGAACGCGAAGACCATCGCTGAGTTCCGAGCGAACGAGGGCAGAGTTGGCGGGAACTTCGCGGGCGCTGCGATGGTCTTGGTGCATCACCGAGGCCGCAAAAGCGGGCGGGAGTACGTCAACCCGACGATGTACCTCCCGCATGACACCGAACCGGACATCATCTACGTCTTCGCAACCAAAGGCTGGAGCACCAACCAACCCGGACTGGTACCACAACCCGACCGCCGCCGGTGACGGCGATGTCGAACGCGGATCCGAGACATACAAGGTGACCGTCCGCGAATTGACCGGCCCTGAACGCGACCGCATCTACGCCGAGCAAGCACGCGGCTACCCAGGCTTCGCCGAATACGCACGCCAAACTGCTGGAGTCCGCTCCATTCCTGTACTCGAACTCAAGCGGGCGTAGCCCACCCGCAAAAGGCCGGCCAGCGAGATCCTCGTGACGTCGACTCTCATCTGGGCGCCGTTTATCGCAAGTTTGGCGTCAGCCGGGCTGCCCTGACGAGCCATATCCCAGGCACGGTCGGAGAGCTGACCACCAGTTGAGGTCGCCTCGCCAACCCCCCTACCAGCGAAACAACCAAGGCAGCCGATCAGTGCCGGCCACAGCAGGTCGTCGAGTTCGTCCTGGCTGAGCTCCTCACCCCCCTGAGGCTTCGAGGCCAACCCCATGGTGATGGCCGAGGTCCTCTCCCGTCTTGGGGCCATGAGGATCAACCAACCAATTAGCGACCGCCCGTAACGGCAAGGATTCCTCTCCCGAGTCCGCCTCCCCCCCCGCTCATAATCCCGCCGACAGGTATCCCGTATCCGCGGTGGCCGTAGTAGCCCGGAACGCCGGCTGCAGGGCGATATTCTGCAGCTCGTTCATACCACGGGTGGTGATCCGGGGGGCGAGCCTGTCGAATCTGTATCTGTCAAGCGGCGTGCTGTTCCACGAGAAGGACCGCCCTACTCATCGTCACGCGCCCGTGAGTTCCGCGCCGACAGCGTCGACATGGATTCCCGCTCCTTCATTCCACAGGACTGCATCTGGGGCAGCCCGCCCCTCCGACTTGTGCACATGGACCTCGGTCAGTTCGGCGTCGCTCCACGGCGAGTGATCAGCGAGCCTGCCCGGCCGTGGTCGCTATGCGCCTTCGGTAATCCGGATGATCGTCTTGCCGGGGGTGCGCCGGTCGGGGGCGAACGCAGCAGGCGCTTCGGCGAGGGGCCGTACTGCCCCGACGATCGGCTTGAGCCGTCCGTCCCTGAGCCGCCGGGCGAGGTCCGCGAGCTTCGAGCGGTCGGCTTCGACGACGAAGAAGATGGCGCGCCCGTCCTTGGGCAAGACCGTGGGCACCCTGGCGATGGTGACCAGCGTGCCGCCGGCGCGGACCAGAGCCGCGGAGCGGTCGAGGATCTCTCCGCCGATCACGTCGAAGACCACGTCAACCTCGCCGGCGTCATCGAGCTTGTCGGCCTGCAGGTCCAAGAAGGCGTTCACTCCCAAACCGACGGCGGTGTCGCGGTCGGCGGCCCGGCCGGTGCCGATCACGACGGCTCCTACCTGGCGGGCGAGCTGCACCGCGATCGAACCAACACCGCCCGCGGCGCCGTGGATCAGGACAGTCTGGCCTGTGGTGAGGCGAGCGTGGTCGATCAGCGCCTGCCATGCGGTCAGCCCGGAGATCGGCAGGGCGGCGGCCACGGTGTGGTCTACGTCAGCCGGGACAGGAGCGAGGTTGCGGGCCTCCACCGCGCTGTACTCGGCCAGGGAGCCGTTGCGGGTCCAATCGGTCAGTCCAAACACTCGCTGGCCGACGGTGAGGCCGGTAGTTCCGTACCCCAACTCGACGACAACACCTGACAACTCGTGGCCGGGCACGCTCGGCGTCCGGTCCCGCCCGGCCCGGTCGACCCAGGTTGACGACCAGTCCAGCTCGCCGGGAGTGAACCCTCCGGCATGGACCCGTACGATGACATCGTTCTGGGCGGCGTGGGGGTACGGCATTTCCGACAGGGAGAGTCCAGCGAGGCCGGCATCGCGGTCTCGAACGGTGATAGCTCGCATCACAGCTCCTTTCTATAAATAGGGTTGCTCGAAGTGTGCCAACACGTCGAGGTCGAGGCCCTCCTCTGATGCCTCCACGTCGCTCAACATGCAAGGGTGCGGGTTCCTGCAGGAGCGCCGTAGGCGAACTGCCGGTCGCGGAATGACCGAGTCCCCTCGGTCCGGTCGGTCCGATCAGATTCACGGAACGCGCGCACGGTCCGATTCCCGCATCTGCGCTGACCGAGATATCTAGAGCCCTGAATGGAGCGCCCGCTCCGATCGACGGTTACCGGAAGCCTGCTGGCCGTCGAAAAGCGTCCCAGAACCGCGGCCCATAATCGCGCCGGCCGGAGCGCCCCGAACGCCGGCTGAAGGTCACCTATTTGGCCTGCTCTGGCTTGTGCCAGCGTGGGAGGCGAAAATGGGGCGGTGGCCCGGGACGATCTGCAAGCCCTCCGGATCGCCGTCTACGAGGCTGACCACAGCAGCCTTGTCCGGATCCTGGGCGGTGGGGTGCGCTCGGATGTCCTCCAGCTGGTCGGCGACGCCCTGGCGGCCGCGGCAACCGAGGGGGTGGCAGGGGCCAAGGAGCTGGCCGGCGCGTGGGGCGACGCCCTGCGGGAACGGGGCTGGGCTGGCGACGAGGAGTTGGCGGCCGAACTGGATGCCGCTATGGGGCGGCGTCCGGCCCCGCCGGGAAGCCCCCTGCCCGTCGACTTGAGGAACTGTCGGAGCTGCTCGAAGCCGGCCTCGGCGAGGACGGTGGGCGCATCGACTTGGACACCGGCGAGGTGTGGCGGGCCTCGAGCATCGAGTACTTCGCCGAACAGGAGCCGGAGAAGGCCCCCGATTTCGAGGACCCGGACCGCTGGTTGTACGTGGGCCCGGAGGGATCGCACGAGGGCTACCGGGACATGGAGCACTTCATCGCCACGGTGGACGAGCCGGGCAGGGCCGACCGCCTCGGCATCGCCATCGACGGGCGCGGCGCCTTCCGGCGCTTCAAAGGCACGATCTCCCGCTGGCCCGACGAGCAGGAGCGCTGGTACCGCTTCTCAGACGAACGGCGGCGAGGACGGGCTCGCCAGTGGCTGTCGTTCGCCGGCTATCGAGTCGTCCCCAAACGCCTCGAAACAGCAACCTGATCCCGAACGTTGGCCCATCCTGAGGCCCCCCGACCTCACCCGGGACCCGGTCGTCATTCTGCGCTTGCAACGGCCCTCCGGATGGGTCGGGGATGGAGCGCCGAACGCCGACTAGGGCGCGGCGAGGAGGGTGACCTTCGCCACTCCCCGATCGTCGTTCTGTGCGGTGCTGGCCGATTCGTGGCCGGTCGGCGCTCGCGAGTGTTGCATGTGGCTGAACGGCACCTCGGGCCGCTCTGGAGGACGCTTAGTGCGGGGGATATTGAGGCGGGGGTACCCGGCCGTATCGGGGCCTGGACCGCCTCCTGGGGCATGAGTGTCCGGCGCTACCCGAAGGTGGGGTGCTGCGGCCACCCGGGGGGCGAGTCCCCCCAGTCTTCTTGCCGGCCGCGGGGTGAGGTCGAGGATGTTGTTGGAGAAGAGCAGGCGATCCACGCCTCGCAGGAAGTCGGCATGTGTCCGAATCCACAGGGTCAGAGCTAAAGCATCGGCTGCGTTCGCCTGGAGCCACGGAATCGAGAGCGTTCTTGGCCAAGGCTGGGGCACCAGCGGGAGGTCACGCAAGAGTCGCCACGAACGAATGAAGCCGGTGTTCGCCACCGCCGGGCAGTTCTAGGGTGCGCCTGCACGGTTTGGCTACACCCGGTCACATGCCGTGGCATCTAGTGGCCGGCTGAAACCCGAATACAGAACACTTGATCAGCTAAACCCGCGAGTAGGGATCCCCACCTGGACAGAAACGGTGGAGGCCCCCTGCAAGCAGGGGGCCTCCAGGCCAACGGTGTGGATCTTGGTGTGCCCTACGGCTGGTAGCTGATGCCGTCCAGTGACACGTCGCTGTAGTTTTGGGCGGCAGGCGGCCGGGGCCCGATCAGGAAGATTTGCCCTTTGGTGGTGATGACGAGATCGGCGTAGGTTCCGTTGGCGGTGGCCGCTATCGTGTACACGTATCGGCTCGGCCGCACTGACGAGGGGAGCGTGCCGACCAGGTTGGGGTTGCCGGTACCGTAGTTGGACACCTGAGTTGCCTCTCCCTCGAGATGCACAATGCCGGACGGGTCTTGGTCCCAGCCGGGGACCGCATCGGTGTCAGGGATCCCGCCCAAGTTGACATCGCCTACGGGCAGAGGATCAAAGCCGCTCCCGGACCAGTTGACCGTGTTGAGGGCCAGTGGTTGGGATGGGTCTGGCGACGCCGATTGTGATGACGACCAGTAGGTGACGCCTTCAAGAGAGACGAAGCGGAAGTCCGTCACCGCCGGCGACGGCGGCCCAGTCAAGAACAGGTCGCCGCCCGTGTCGATGGTCAGATCAGCGTAGGTCCCGGCCAGGGTGTGCACGATTGTGTGCACGTCGTGCTGAGGCCATTCCGTGTAAGGGAGTTCACCGATCAGATTGGGGCTCAGACGGGGCCAGCCGGGCATGGTGTTGATGTTGGTAGACACTTGGGCCACGGCTCCCACCAGATGGTCGAGTCCGGAATCACCATTGTAAGTGGGGTCTGTTTGGAACACATCTGGTGCCGATGCACCGTACCCTGGGTTGCTTGACCAGTCGCTGCTGATTACGAACCTGCCCGGGTACGAGAAGGCCGGGGCGGAGGTCAACCCGTACGTCACCCCTTCCAGTGACACGAAACTGTAGTCTTGCACGGCAGGCTGGCGGGTGCCGTAGAGGGTGATCTGTCCTTGTGGGCTGATGTAAAGATCAGCGTAGGTCCCGTTCATGGTGTGCACGATCGTGAAGACGGTGCGGTCAGGCCACGCCGCGCGCGGCAACCAGCCAACCACATTCGGATCCCAAGTGGGACAAGAGATATGCGGGCTCGGCGCACAGAAGGGTGGCGCAATCTGTTTGGCGGCGCCTTGAAGATGCACGACCGGTTCGTCATCGCCGTTCGATGTGAGGTACGCCGATGGGGCGCTAGAGCCGTACCCGGCGTTACCAGACCAATACGCGCCCAACTGAATGTTGCCCAACGAGGTCGTGGTATCTGCGAAAGCCTTACTGACTGGGAGCAGCAAACTGAGCGGTAGCAGAAGTCCCGTTACCCCGACCGCGCTGAGCAGTCGACAACGCGTCACCCGCCGCCGCGGTCGGGCCTTGGCCGATAACACAGTGGTGGAAGGGCTCGGCGAGGTGAACGTAGTCTCGTCGGTCGGCACTGGGGGTGGTGGGAGGGAACGGCGTTGGAGACACTGCTTGAATGACATGGTGACCCTTCACTCCTCTTGCTGTGAACGAAACTCTGTTGCTCTGGGTACGTCGGCCAACCCTCACCGGTTCGCGGGGGCGCTCGGGGTCGAATGTCGAACACCGGTGGTTTGCCACCGGCGGTCCCCGGCAAGACCGTCACCCGCTCCGATCGATCAATCTGTAGCTCCGCCCCTTGAGGGCTCCGGCGTGGCTTCGGGGAATACCGAACGACGGTTGCCGGAAGCCTGGTGGCCGGCGAAGGGCAGCCCATAACTGCGGCTCATAATCGCGACGGCCTGGGCGCCCCTACCGCCGGGTCGGCCGCGCGTTACGGCGCCGCCGCGACGATCCCGACGGAGTCCGTTTAAAAGGTGCAGTCTCCGATTCGGCGCGCTTGCAGGACCGGAGTGGGCTCGTCCTTCTGCGCCATCTACCAGTTTCCGTGAGACGCGGCATGCTTTCGAGTTTTGGCGGTCGCGTGGACCGGGCGACCGCCGGCCCTCACGTCGATGATGGTTGGCCCAACATGAACCGGTGGCCATCAGGGGAGCGCACGCCAAGTTCGCGCATCCCCCACGGCTCGTTGGTAGGTGGTTTCAGGATCTCAGCAGCGGCCTCGACGGCCCGGTCGTGGAAGGCGTCGACGTCGTCGACGCGCAGATACGCAACGTAGCTGTGATCACCGAGCTCCGATGCCGGCATGGCCTCGGGGCAGCGCCCGAGCATGAAGTCGATCTCGCCGGAGCGGCAGAATGTCCAGTTACCGGGATCAGGGTCACGGACCTCGCAACCGAGCACGTCGCGATACCACGCAGCTGACCGCTCCAGGTCGTGCACGGCGAGAACGGGGTTCGAGTTGAGGACTTTCACCGCGACATCTTTCCATCCCCCCTTCCGCGGCCGTTGGAGTCCCCTGGAGTTTGGGGAGGAAGCACCTAACGGCACGCCGAAAGCCTCCTACAGCCGACAACCACCGCGTCCCCGTCGAGGGGTCCGACGCCGCCGCGTTGGCGAGTCCCCCCGCTCGGTGTCCCGAACGCCGCTCAACGGTTTGTGAGCAGCTGCCGGATCCAGTCACTCGATGCGGCCTCGATGATCGCTTTGCCTTTCGCATCGACGTCCGTTGGCCGCGCTCCGTGTTCGAGCAATAAGGTGATGATCCGCCGCTGTTCTTCCTTGGAGACCTCCGAGCCCGAGTTGCTCTTGCCTGTGTTCTGAACAGCGAGGTGCAGCGGGGTCGAACCGCTCTTGTTGGGAAGTCGCGGATTGGCACCGTGCTCGATGAGTGCACCGACCGCGTCCGAGCTGCGAGTCCGAACCGCACGGTGCAATGGCCCGACGCCGCTATTGTCCAGGGCGTCGGGATCGGCACCTGCCTCAACGAGGTAGACGATCACCTGACATTGGGCGGGCGGGTCCCACTGGTTCGATCCAGGACTCCCATCGGCGGCGTAGTGGAGCGGTTCGGCCCCTCTCCGGTTACGAGCGCGAACATCGGCACCGCGCGTGACAAGGGCCTCTGCAAGCTCTCGTTGATGCGCGGCGGCCGCGACGTGCAGGGCCGTGTCGCCCGCGTACACGTAGTGACCGACCGTGGCAAGGAAGTAGGTAAGGGGATCGTCCCGGGTCGCTCCAGTGCGAATGGGACGGGACGCCAGCGGAGGCGCCGAGTCGACCCGGCGCTTGACCTCGGGGTCGTCCCTCGATGCGATGGCGCGGAAGAGCGCAAGCAGCCCAGCGTCGTCGGACCCGTCGAGTGGTCCCGTAGCCTTCGTCACCTGCACATATTGACTGATCTGGGCCCGAAGGCACTGTTGTAGGAGGCCTCCGACCGCTCCCGATCGAATGTTCCTGGAAGGACCGACCTCGCCCATAACGCGCTCCCCGAATCCCAGGCCTCGGGTGTGGCTAAACGCCGGCCGCGGGCGATGTTCTGCGTCCAATCGGAGCGACGGCTGGGGACCCAGGCGGCGAGTCGATCGCCGAATCCGGCGTCGATCGAGGGCCAGACTCGGACGTCGGGGTTCAGGCACGGATCGGCAGTTCTGGCGCGCCTCTGACCGGCAAATGAGAGGCCATCAACGGGCACGGTCACTTCGAGGTCGGCGGGAGTGTGATCAAGGTCCCTGGGTACCGCTCCCGTCCAAGGGCAGGCAGCTCGAAGACAGGCGCCTCGAGCATCCGGCCGTACAGCTCCTCGTGATGCGTGAAGATACCTCCCAGGTCCCGGTGTTCGGCCGGCGTGACATGGGCGATGACCACCGCCTTCTCAAGCAGGTCCTTACAGTCGGCTGGTTCCACGATCATCCGGTCCACCAGGAGCCGGATCGGGACGACGTGCTCCAGGTGCAGTTCCCTCTTCGACAAGTCCACCGCGGCGGTGCTGATTAAGGTGGCCGGAGTTCTCCAGCGCCTCACGATGGCGCCCAAGACGGCGTGAATCTCCAGGTCGTGTTCGACGTGATGGACATGGAGGGGTCGGATGTCCCGATGCTTGGCCAGCCTGGCCACTGCCTGAGCGCAATCAATGAGCTGGGCTCGTCGCTCGGCTCGTCGCTGGACTCGTTGCCCGGTCATACGCCGGAAGATAGTTGGTCCGCGAACCTCTGCGGCTAACCCAAATCGAGGGAGTCAATGCAACGGGCCGCCGCGCACCGATTGCCCGCTCTGTTGCCAAAGCGAAGGGAACTCACTGGACCGAGCGACCCGATCCGAACGACGGTAGGCGCTCGCCGTCCGGCACCGCCCAGACGACCGAACGTGCCACATAACGTTTAGCTTCCAACGGTCCCGGGGTGTCCGCAAGCGCCGGGACGGGGCCCGTATACCGTCTTGCCTCAAGGAGCCGACCCGGTTGTCGTTTGAGTTCCGCGACCGACTTGGATCGGCCCGAGACGTGACATGCTGGGGACTTCCGTCGGACCCAGGAGGGGTAAATGTTCATCCAAATCAACATCTCCCATAGCGACCATCCGATCGAGGAGTTCATGGCGCTGGAGGATGACTTTGTCGCGGCCACGGAAGGCCAGCGCACAATCCGGCGGGCCGTCGGCTGCATGGGCGCTGACGACCCTACCCTGCGGGTGCTGATCGCCTTCTTCGACAGTAAGGAAGACGCCGAGGCGAACTCTCAGCTTCCCGGCACCGATCAGGTCGCCTCCAAGCTGATGGCGATGATCAAGGAGGATATGCCTCAGTTCGTAAACCTCGAGGTGAAGTCCGACCGCACCTTCTAGACGGAGCCACATTGGGGCGCTGCGACTGGGCGACCCGGTTCATCATCCGGCGCCTTGCTGGGCGTTTCGCGGCGAATGACCGCACCGGCGCGGTGATCGCAGTTGCTTTGCGGCTTATCACGTCGAAACACAAGGTGATACCTGGCTTGGTTTTAGAGAATGTCAGGCGCGACTGCGCCGTTGCGTCGGCGCACTCGTCGAGTCCGTGGCGCTCCGCTCGCCTTCGAGCGTCTCGAGGCCGCGTCCCACAAGTGCGCCCCGAATTCCGGGTGGCGTAAGCCCCTGATCGCCGGGCCGCGGCGGGTACCTTTTGTGAGAGTCCGCTGCAAGCTAGGGGACCGAGCCTCGGCGACCCGCCCCGTGCCAAGTACGGCGCGGTGGTGCCGACTTGGGATGGGTTGGCTTGAAAGAACCTCATGAAGAAACTTCGGTGCCAGGGTGGTCCCGTAGTGCCGGTCGCGTAGAGCCACCGGAGGCAGCGCCGACCGACATATCGTGATCGAGGAACACGCTCGGGGGCGAATGCTCTGCAGAGAAGCAGGAGGGACCTACTCACCATGATCGGTATCTATATCATCACCAAGAACATGACGATCGAGCAACACACGAAAGGACGTGCTCGCCTACAGGAGGCTGGCGCACCGGAAGGCGCGATGAGGCTTCACTCTTGTTTCGGCGAAGACGGTCAGCTTCAGGTGTTCGATATCTGGGAGAGCCAGGACGCTTTCGACGAGTTCCTGAAATACCTGGGGCCGGTCATGGAAGAACTCGGCATAGAGCTGGCACAGCCTCCGACGATCATGCCGATCGTCGACCTTGTCCAGCAATAGCCATCCGCCGCTGACCGGCCAACAGGTGAGTAGGCGCGTCACTGATCGGCTCGTCCGCACGTTGTGGCCCTCATCACTGGCGCTTCGTGCCGGCGCGCCCGATCTCGGGCTCGGTTACCTGGTTAGCCATCGCTCATAATCTCCCGGCCGAACAGTCGCCCCAAACGTTCGCTGGAAGCGTCCCCGAAGACCACTGGCCAGGTGCCCTCCATTCATCATGGAACGGTGACCGGTTCACGGTTGTAAAACCTCGAAGGGAGCCGTCCAGTGCGCGTGTCCGGCGGGCCGAAACTTCTCCTTGACCGCCGAGCCTCCACCCCCGCACCCCCAGCTGCTTCGCCTCCAGCCAGACCACCCCGGAGATGGGATGTGAAAGGGATCTCCCGCCGGCGGCGGTGACACTGTCGTGCTGGAGTTCCCGAACCGAAAGGAGATCCCATGTCGATCGTAGGTGGTGTCGATGTTCATCGGAACCAGCTGACCTACGACTATGTCGATGAGGTCACAGGTGAAGTGGAGCGGGGCCGAGTGCCAGGGACCCGCCAAGAGCTGGCCGGGTTCTTGACCCGCTTCGACGGTCAAGACGATGTCCGGTTCGCGATCGAGGCCTGCACCGGCTGGCGGTATGTGGCCGAGGAGATGGCCGAGCACGGCGTCGAGGTGCACTTGGCCGAGACGGCCGACACCGCCGCGTTGAAGAGCCGCAAGAAGCGAGCGAAGACCGATCGCAACGACGCCCGGCATCTGCGGGAGCTGTTGCGCGATGGCCGTCTGCCGGAGGCCTGGCTGGCCCCGGCGCACGTGCTGGACGCCCGGGCGTTGGTGCGCCTGTACGTGGACTTGGTCAACCAGCGGGTGACCTGGCGGCGGCGGGCACAAGCGGTGCTGTTCCATCACGGACTCCCGGCAGCGGGCGACCTGCGCTGGACGGTGCATCGGAACCGGCTGGAGCAGACCATGCTCGAGCTGCCGGCCGCCGCTCAGCGATCCCTCACGGTGGCGTTGCAGATCAGCGACGCCGTCGATGCGCAAATCGAACCAATCGCCAAGGAACTGGAGCGCTTCAGCCAGCGCCAGCCGGGCTGTCGGGCCTTGCAGGCGCTATTCGGTGTGGGACCGGTGACCTCGGTGGCCATCTGGGCCGAACTGGGCGACTGCCGGCGCTTCCATACGTCCGGCCAGGCCGTGCGCCACAGCGGGCTGGACATCACCGTGTACTCGTCCGATCAGCATCGGGCTCCCGGCCATCTGGCCAAGCAGGGCCCGTCGGTATTGCGCTGGGCGCTCTTCGAAGCGGCCAAGAACGCGGCCAAGAGCTCCTCGCCGGACCACGCCTACTATTGCCAGGCCAAGAACCGGGTCGGCTCCGGTCGGGCCACCCTGTCCGTGGCCCGCAAGCTGGTCCGCCGCTGCCATCACGCCCTGGTCTCATTGGGCGACGCCGCCATGGAACCGGTCAGCTAGCCCTCGGCCGGGATCGTTGCCATCCGGCGCGCCTCTCATCAATTTGATGATCTGCGATCAGCTCCTGAGCCCCCTGCTGTCAGACCCTCCCTGAGACTGGCCATCCTCCCGAGAACGAGCGACCGCAACCCCACCGGGATACCCCATCTGCCATCACGTCGCCGAAGTGAGCAACTCGCTTCGAGCACCAAGACAAGGCTGGGCGCCCGCGTGACAACCGAACCCCTCCCAAGATGAACGCCGCCCTCTCCATGACGCCGCCGCATTGACTGCCCAACCAGCAGGCAGAGGGGCTGCCGCCAGAAAAAAGGGATTAGGGGCGCTTGGGGGAAGCTGCCAGCTGGTTGCAAAGCCAGGGGGCGGTATCCCCTCCGCCGCCAGTATGGGCACCCTCGTGCCCCGGGCCGTCAAGACACTCAGTCGCACCCAACCCCGAGCCGGGTCACGCCCCATGGTCGCTCCTGCGGCCTTGACTGCCCTGACCTCAGCAGCCAGCCCGGCGACCTCCCCCTTCGGCTGCGGGGCCGCTTCGCTTTTTGCGTCCAGGCTTCAAGCCCTCTACAGCCCCTGCTCACACGCCTCTTGACAGCCAGGTCCTTCACAGATAAGGGGACCCCGGTCCGGCTGGCGCCGAACCAGTCTGAGCGGGAGAATCTCCGCCCTCAAGGACAACTGTCGTCCCGCCTGGGTTGTGGGTGGCCGACTCCCTAAAGACCGCATCTACGTGGATCATTCGTGTTGTTAAGGCACGAACGTTGCCGACATACGGAGAAGGGAGTCGACCATGACCAGTCTTGCGCATCGGGGGTTCATCCATCTCGGGATGGACGTGTCCCGGGACTCGATATCGGTGGCGGTGCCGGCACCGGACTCCGACGTAGCGGAGATCGACAAGATCTCCGCGGACGAAGAGTCGGTGCGGCGCTTGGTCAAGCGCTTGGGACGGCCGGCGGGTCTGTGGGCCTGCTATGAGGCTGGGCCCACCGGCTATGACCTGTATCGATTGCTGGGCTCGATGGGCGTGCGCTGTGACGTGGTGGCCCCCTCCCTGGTTCCCAAGGGCCGGGGCGACATGATCAAAACTGACCGCCGCGACGCCCGGCGCCTGGCTGGTCTGCACCGGGCCGGCGAGCTCACCCCCATCGGCGTGCCCAGCCCGCAACAAGAGGCGGTGCGCGATCTGTGCCGCACCCGAGGCGACATGGTCGCCGACCTGACCCGGGCCCGCAACCGCCTGGGCAAGTTCTTGCTGCGCCATTCCCTCATTTATAGGGGCGGTTCCACCTGGACCGATCGTCACCAGCGTTGGCTGGCCAATGTCCACTTCGAGGACAAGGCCCTGGCCTCGACCTTCATGCACTACCGGGCCACGGTCAACCTCCGCGACACCACCCTCGAGGCAGTCGAGGAGGACCTCAAGGCCTACTTCCGCACCGAGCCCTTCGGCCAGGCCGTGCTTCGCCTCGGCGCCTACCGGGGCGTGACGCACATGGGAGGCCTGTGCCTGGGAGCGGAGGTCTTCGACTGGGCCCGCTTCCCCAAGGCACGCTCGTTCATGAACTTCACCGGCCTTACCTGCTCGGAGCACTCCAGCGGGCTGTCCACCCACCGGGGCTGGATCACCCGTGCCGGCAACTCCCACATCCGGGGCCAGCTCACCGAGGCGGCCTGGTCCTACAACCACCTGGCCCACGTCGGCCACGGCCTACGCGAGCGCCAAGACGGCGTGCCCGCTGCCACGCTCGCCCGCTCCTGGACCGCCCAGACCCGGCTCTCCAAGCGCTTCCACTCCCTCGCCGCCCGCAAGAACATCAAGTCTGTGGTGGCCACCGCCGTGGCCCGGGAGCTGGCCGGGTTCTTGTGGGCAGAGATGACCGCTGCGGACTGATCGGACGAGACCTTCCTCGATCACGGCCTGGTCGGCGCGACTGTGACCGAGCACTTCTCGACGTGCCGGAGCACCGCCGCAGCAGACTCGACCCTCGCCGGCGTTGTATCCAACGACTCGTTCACTCGAGCCGCCACGGACGCCCCTATTCCGAGGCAACCACCTGCGTATGGATCTACTGCGACCTCGACACGCGTACAGCATCGTGGCGGTTCTCCGACCCACAGCGCTCCGGCGTGTCGACCAACCAGACGACCCCGCCCTCCATGACCATCCCCACGGGAGCGAGTAGCAGCCTCCACTAACCCCCGACGACTGCTCAGCCTCACGCGCCACGCCTGGAAAACCTCTGGTGCCGCGCGCCCAAAGTCAGAACCAAAAGGAATCAGAGAAAGTGCTTGACATTCCGTTCCACAGCAACGCCGGGTAGGTGACCACTATCGGCTCGCGCTGCGCGGCAGCGGTCCGATCTGCGAGCGTTATGGAGCGCCAGTAACGCTCCTTCCGCCGGATATGGGCGGCTCCTCTGATGCAGGGGCGGAGCCGCGGAATCCCCGCTTGGCGCCTCGCGAACGGTGTTCGAGGCGGACGAACGCTGGTGGCCGGCGCTTCGGAGCGGATACCTTGCCAGGGGGCTGGATCTTCACGCCGTCTGGCCGGGAGATCCAAATGGACTCTCACTGCTGGCTGGTGACCTCCCAGCGCATCTCTAGTGTGATGTCCACCGATTGGCGCGCGGTTCAGGCGGCCGCATGTTGAAGGGCGAGTCGTCCGCGCCGAACCTTTTCGATGATCTCGTCGGCGGTCTTGGTCCACTTGTAAGGCTTGGGGTCGGCGTTGTGATGGGTGATGTAGTCCTCGATGGCGGCGATCAGATCGGCCACGCTTCCGAAGCTGCCTCGTCGGATCTTCCTGCCAGTGAGGTCGCGGAACCACCGTTCCACCAGGTTGAGCCACGACGAGCTGGTCGGGATGAAGTGCAGGGTGAAACGTGGGTGCTTCGCCAACCACGCTCTGACGTTCTCGTGGTTATGGGTCCCGTAGTTGTCGACGATCAGGTGGATCTTCTTGCCCTTCTCGATGCTGCGGTCGATCAGGCGCAAGAACTTCAAGAACTCGCCGTTGCGGTGCCGAGGCATGCACTTGAACAACAGCAACCCGGTCACGATGTTCAACGCCGCGAACAACGTGGTGGTGCCGTTGCGCTGGTAATCGTGGGTCATCGTGCCCGCCCGTCCCGGCTTCATAGGGAGGCTGGGCTGGGTCCGATTCAAAGCCTGGATCTGGCTTTTCTCGTCCACCGACAGCACCACCGAGTCACCTGGGGGCTTCATGTACAGCTCCACGACGTCGCGCAGCTTCTCCTCGAAGCGTTTGTCGTTGGACAGCTTGAAGGTCTCGACCAGATGCGGGCGGATCCCCCGAGCGCTCCACACCTTCTGGATCGTCGACTTCGACAACCCCGAATGCTTCGCCATCGACCGCACCGACCAATGCGTGGAACCGTCATTTGGCTTGGAGTGCAAGGTGTCGTGCACCATGGCCTCGATCCGCTCCTGGGGGATCGTCGGCTTGGGACCACGGCCAGGGCGCACCTTGCCCACCCACTCGATCCCGTGCTCGACGAAGTCACGCCGCCAGCCCAGCACCGTCGAGCGCGAAACCCCGAGGCGCTCGCCGATAACGCTGTTGGCCACACCATCGGCGGCCATCAACAAACCGTTCGCCTCACGCACCGCCCGGTGCGGAAGGGTCGTGTTCGTCGCCATCGCTTCCAGCGCAACTCGCTCTTCGAGCAACAAATCCAACGCACGTGCCGGAGGATGAGCCATAACCCACCCTACACCAACCGCGCGATCAATCGGCGGACACTACACTAGATGACTCCGGGCGTTCTCTTCGGCGACGACAGATACCCAGGTCGCCTGCAGTCGGTTCGATGCCGGCCTGACGGTCGGCGCGCACTGGGCTAAGCCGAGCGATGACCTTCGGGCCGCGACCGGGTGCAGTAGGGGATCCAAGGGGGCAAGGGCGATCTTGCCGGTCGGCGCGGTAAGAGTGGACATGGTGATCTCCAAGGGTCTCCGGGCTCGGTTGAGCCTGTTCCCCACTGTGCGCTTTCCTCCTCCCAGACCCAAGGATGCGCACATGTGTCTTTCGGAGAGGTGCTGGCACCACCTTCCAAATCTACGACCGAGCCGGTTCGCTCGATCTCCATTGGCGTCAATCCGTGAGACAGTGCGACTTCGGCCTTAATCTCGCGCCCCATAATGGCGGTGCAAGCTCCGTCCCAAATACGTCCCAAATCGCCGGCTAAAGGTCGCTTATCTCGCCTCTGGGAACCGTCCCCCGAGGTCGCGGGCGGGGTGATGAGAAGAGCCGACAACCGACGGGGGCCCGTGCTCCTGCCGTTTGGGGGACGGCGGGGTCCGTTCCCATCCAACCGGACCGGCTGCCGCATCGGTGTCACAGGGGGATGAACATCGCAGGAATACCGTCGGCTTGCCGGCGAAGGCCAACTCGGGGTTGTTATCGAGGCCGACCACCTCGTTGGGCTCGCGACCAGCGGTTTCCATGAGGTGGTCATCGTCTGCGTCCATCAACTCAGGGTGGTTGCTACCAGGTGTGTGGGATCACTGGGCCGGGTACGACGCTGTGACCTGCGGGAACCTGGGACGAGGACCCCGGGTGGGGCCGGGTCGCGGGGATAGGGGCATTCGGTCGGCGAACTACACCCATGAAGTTCCTGGTCAGTAGCTCGCAGGAGGGTGGAGGTCGGGGCCCGTGACCGCATCCGAATCGGGACATCCCCCGATCGGGTCGTCCACGACTCCCGCCTCCGACATCGTTGAGGCCCAGTGGCTGGCCGAGCGGCATGGCCTGGAACGCTTCCGCTGTGAGCAGCCACCCTTCTCGATCCTCAACCGTGCCATCGAGCGCGAGGTGCTTCCGATCGCGAACGGTGGGGGATAGGCGTCCTGGTGTGGGGCCCGCTCGGGCAGGGACTCCTCACTGGCCGGGTCCGCAAGGGTCAGCAGAGCGACCTCCGCCGTGCCCCCCTTCTCAAGGCGCTCAGCGACGAGCGTCGCCTTGACGCCGTCGAGCAGCTCATTCCGCTCGGGAGGGAGGCAGGCTTGCCGATGACGCACCTGGCGATGGCGTTCGCGACCACGCATCCTGGCGTGACCAGCGCACTCCTCGGGCCGCGCACCATGGAGCAACTCGACGACCTGCTTGCCGGGGTGGACGTCACGCTCACCGACGAGATCCTCGACCGGATCGATGACATCGTTACGCCCGGCACCGACGTCGGTACCCTCGACCAGGCCTACCTACTCCCGGCCCTGCAGCGTTCGGACCTTCGCCGCCGACCCGTCGAGGAACGCGCTGCTGCGTGATCGAGACAAGGACCACCTAAACCCCCAATTGAATCTGGAGGAAATACTGATGAGTCGAGCAGTGATCTACGAGAAGTTCGGGGGTCCCGAGGTGTTGGAACTGCGGCACGTGGCGGAGCCGCACGCAGGACCCGGCCAGATTCGGATACGAGTCACCGCAGTCGGCTTGAACCCGATGGATCCGGCTATCGCCGCCACGCCGGACCTTGCTGCGCGCTTTGACATCACTCTCCCGTCCGGGTTTGGCTACGACTTCGCCGGCCGCGTGGACGAGGTTGGTGAGGGAGCCAGCGGATTTACGGTGGGCGAGCGCGTGTACGGCGGTGTGATGGAGCGAGCTGCAGCGGATTTCGTGGTGATGGAGTCGGACTCGGCGCGCATTTTCCACACTCCGGAAGGGCTCAGCGACGAGGTCGCGAGCACGCTGCCCGTTGCCGCCGCAACCGCGTCAGCTGCGCTGGCGGCACTCAGCCTCTCGGGGACAGACACGTTGCTGGTCGGGGGGGCAGCGGGCGGCGTAGGCGTTTTCGTCGTCCAGTTGGCTCGGCTCGCTGGCGCAACGGTGATCGGAACCGCATCGGAGGGCAGCTTCCCGTTCCTGCGCGACCTCGGGGCCCAGCCGGTCACCTATGGCCCCGGCCTGGAGGATCGCGTGAGGGCGTGCGCTCCTGACGGCATCACCGCAGCGGTCGACCTCTTCGGCACCGAGACGATTGACACCGCTTTGGCTCTCGGTGTCGCACCCGACCGTATCGTCGCGATCGCCGCCGGCCCCAACCCTCCCGGCGGCGCACGCGCCGTCTTCGGGGGGGAGGCCCAGCCCGACGCGATACCTCAGGTCGCCGCCGCGATCGTCGCCAAGCAGGTGACCGTGCCCATCGCGGCAAGATTCCCCATCGAGCAGATCGCCGAGGCCGCAGCGGTTCAGGCCGACCGTCACGTCCACGGCAAAATCGTCGTCACGCTCTAGCTCCGGTTTATCCGCTGAGCGCCAACGGCGCCTCGTCGTTGTCCGCAAAGCCCTCGGAGGCTGATTCGACGGCGCGGAGCCCTCTTCGAACGGATTGAACGTAGCGACGGGCCTCCCGCCTGGGCCGGTTGACTATCGGCACCGAACCCCAAGGTCAGTACTTCGCCAACCCGACGGCGGTTGACCGATCGACCATCGGGTACCGAACCCGAAGGTCAGGCACCTGCGTCTCTCGGTATCGCGACTGGCGCCTCGGAGCTCGTCTCCCCGGACTGGGGATTAGCTGTCGCTTGTGTCGTGGAACGACGGGGTGTAGCAGACGGCGACGAGCAAGCCCTCGGGGCTCAAGAGTCGGGCAGTGATCTGGGTCCACGGCTCCGTGCGAGCGCCGTGTATGAGCCGATAGCCCTTGGCCGTGAGTTCGGCGGCTGCGGCGCCGACGTCAGGGACCTCGAATTCGATGCTGGCTTGGGGGACCGGAATGTCGGCGGGCCATTCCGTGGTGCCGAAACAGGCGTTCGCCGCCTCCGAAAGGGGCCACAGGCCGAAATGTTTCGTCCCTTCGAGCTTCTGGGTGAACACGTAGTCGCCCTCTTCGCCTTCAAAGGACAGACCCAAGGCATCCCGGTAGAACGAGCGAGCCGCGTCAGCGTCTCGTACGATCGGGGCGATACTCGCAACGAATTGGACGTCCATCGGCTTTCACCTCTGTGAGTCATCATTTGATTGCCTTCATGTCGTTATACCCGCGAGGGTCCGAAACCTCCGCCGTTCAGGTCCGTACCCCGAGGGCATCCAGGTAGGCGAGCTGCGATCCCAGCTCCGTGCTTGGCCGAGAGCCGTACGGAGCCCTTGACCGTCATGCTGCGGCGCCGGGGGCTGGCGTCCGAATACGTCGCCTCGGCTCATCGCCACCTCGGCGACGCGGCGGCCGGGATGATCGCAAGGATGGACCAACCAGGAACGGTGCAGGCCCGGATCGTGGTGCGGCCCACTTGGGTCGGGCTCCTCGACTTCGTCACTCGGTTTCCCGGCCCGCTGGGCGGCGTGTAGGGGCGCCGGACGGACGAAAGGAGGATCACGGAAATGAGCAAGGTCTTCAGCGCCCTCGCAGTATCGGTCGACGGGTATATCAGCGGTCGCGACCCGAGCGACGGCGACGGCGGGTTTGGTCGCGGTCTCGGTGACGCGCCGATGCTGTTCGACTGGTACGGCGACGACGACACGCCTAGCCAGGTGTTCGACAACTTCAGGTTGAGCGAGCCCAGCGCCCGTGTCTTCGACGCCGTCGCCAGTCGCGTGGGTGCAGTCGTGGCAGGGCGCACCACGTACGAGCACTCGAGTCATTGGGGAGGCGGCAGCCCCCACCCGATGGCCCGACTCTTCGTCGTAAGCCATCGACCGGCACCGGAGATTACCGAGCGGCAAACGCTTATCACTACTGGCATCGCAGACGCCATCGCGGCGGCTCGCGAGGCCGCGGGCGACAAGGACGTGGGTCTCATGGGCGGCGGCGTGGTGACCGAGGCGCTGCGGGCCGGCCTCGTCGACGAGTTAATTCTTCACCAAGTGCCGACCCTGCTCGGTGGCGGGCGCCCCTTCTTCCACCCGCCATGTACACGCACTTGAGCGCCGCCTGCTCGTTCGGGAAATGACCCCGAGCCTTGACCGCCTTGCGGATCCGAGCGTTGATGCTCTCTATGGCGTTCGTCGTATAGATGACCTCCCGGATCTCCGGCTGGAACGAAAGGAACGGCACGAACTCGGCCCAGGCGTGCTCCCACAGCCTGGCGATGCCCGGGTAGCGGCCCTCCCAGCGGCCCGAGAACTCGGCGAAGCGGTCCAGGGCGGCCGCCTCGGTCGGGGCGGTGTAGATGGGCTTGAGGTCCTTGGCGACCGCCGTCCAGTCCTTGCGGGAGGGGTAGCGGAAACTGTTTCGGATCAGATGACCACACAGGCTTGGACGATGGTCTGGGGCCACAGCGCCGCTACCGCCTCGGGCAGCCCGGTCAGGCCGTCGCAGACCAGAATGCACATGTCCTTGGTGCCCCGGTTTTTGATCTCAGTCAGCATGTGCAGCCAGTACTTGGCTCCCTCCCCACCGTCGCCGGCCCACAGACCGAGGATGTCCCGGGTGCCGTCCACGGTCACCCCGATGGCCACATAGATGGGCTGCTGGCACAGGTCTTCGGCATGATCCCGGCTGCCCGAGACCAACACCAAGAAATCGTCCGCGTACCTGATAACCCGATAGTTGGGGAGTCCTCGGCGGCGCCGTCTGGCCCGCTCTTTCTGCGTCGATCGCGGACCTCCATCGCCAACCGCGATGAACTTGTCGAGAACCGACAGAGCGACATTGGCCAGAAGCGGTGACAAGACTCCCCCAACGCAATAGCGAACTTCGAGTTCGAGGTGGCTTTGTCGTATCGGCGTGGGGAGAGACCCCACGAGAAGCCACGAGGCCGGTCCACCACTCTGAGTGACACTTAGAGTAGTATATAAACGTCATGAGCGATGGACGCCGAGCCAGAGCTGAGCAGGTGGCCAGGCGGATCAACGCCGCCGCCGAGCTTCTCGATGCGGGGATGGAGGTAATCGACGCGGCACGGAGCCTGGCCCGCCGGTATCGGCTCTCGGAGCGCCAAGCCCGCCGCTATGTGGAGCGGGCCCGTAACAGCGGGGCGATGGAGGTCCCGGGGCCCAAGGTGGTGTTCACGGTCAAGGTTCCCGCGGCCCTCGCCCGTGGGGTGCGTAGAGCAGCGCGTGCTACTGGGCAGAGCATCTCCTCGCTGGTCTCTGAGGCGTTGTCGGAGTTCTTGGAGCGCCATCATGGCGGCGTCGGCTGAACGCCACGTAGCCACCGAGCACGTCTTTGACCGCGCCGGCGAGCAGTTGCTGGCCCAGGTGTACCGGATTTTGGTCCCCGAACGGCGGGGACACCTCAACGACAGGAGCGACCATGACGACCGCAGCCGTCTACGCCCGGGTGTCGGGGGCACGCCAGAAGGAGGAGGAGACGATCGGCTCGCAGATCGCCGAATGCCAGAACGCGGTCGAGCAGTGGGGACTTGAGATCGGTCACGGCTGGATCTTCACCGACGAGGGCTACTCCGGTGCCAGCCTGGTCCGCCCTGCGCTGGAGCGGCTGCGGGACCTGGCCGCCCAGGTCCCGGTGGACGTGGTGGTCTGCTACTCGCCTGACCGCCTGGCCCGCAAGCTGGCCTATCAGACGTTGCTCATCGACGAGTTCAACAAGGCCGGCAGCGAGGTCCGCTTCGTCAAAGCCCGCAAGGTCGAGACCCCCGAAGACGAGATGCTGCTGCAGTTCCAAGGGATGATGGCCGAGTACGAGCGGGCCTTGATCATCGAACGGACCCGGCGTGGCAAGGCTTTCAGGGCTCGGGCCGGCACCGTGAACGTACTCTCCGGCGCCCCCTACCGGTTCCGCTACATCCGTCGCAGCGACATATCCGAAGCCCGTTACGAAATCGTCGAAGACGAAGCCCAAGCGGTGCGCGAGGTCTTCCGCCGCTACACCGAGGATCAGTTGTCCATCGGCGAGGTGGCCCGCTGGTTGACCGGCGAGAAGATCCCGACCCGCACCGGCAAGGAGCGCTGGGATCGCTCGGTCATCTGGGGGATGCTCAAGAACCCGGCCTATGTGGGCCGCGCCGCCTTCTCCAAGACCGGCATGACCGACAAACGACCGGCCATCAACCGCCAGGCCCGCCTGCAAGGACGCAGCGTCTCGCGTCGCCACGCCAAATACCATCGCCCGAATGAGGAGTGGATCACCATCGCCGTGCCGGCCATCGTCTCAGACCAGGTGTTCGAGTCGGCCGGGCGGCGGCTGGCCGAGAACCGCCGCTTCGCCGCCCGCAACAGCAAACAACCAAGCCTGCTCATGGGCCTCGCCGCCTGCCAGTCCTGCGGTTACGCCTACTACCGCACCTCGACACGGACCGCCAAGCGCAAGATCTACTACTACCGTTGCCTGGGCTCAGACGACTACCGCTACCCGGGAGGCCGCGTCTGCGACAACAAGCCCGTTCGCGCCGACTACCTCGACGACATCGTGTGGGGACAGGTCACCGCCCTGCTGGCCGACCCCGCCCTCGCGCGAGCTGAACTCGACCGCCGCCTGACCGACATGCGCGCCATGAACCCGGCTACCTCCGAGCGCACCCGGCTAGAGCGCGACCTCACACGAACCACCAAAGCAATCACCCGACTCGTCAACGCCTACCAGGAAGACCTGCTCACCCTCACGGAGCTGCGCGCACGCATGCCGGATCTGCGCGCCAAACAAACCAGTCTGCAAGCCTCTATGGACGCTCTCGAAGCGCAGCTGCTCGACCAAGACACCTACCTCAAGTTGGCCGAGAACCTCGACAGCTTCCTCGCCCGGCTGCGCGACACCAGCGAGACAACGACGGTCGAGAATCGCCAGAAAGTCTTACGCAGCGTGGTCAAAGAAGTCCTCGTCGGACCCGAGCGCATCGTCATCCGACACTCCATCCCCTGCGAGACCACCCCTTTCTGAACCCCGGTTATCCATTGCGTTGGGGGAGTCATAATCCCACCTTGCGGAGTGCCGGTGTCGCTGTCTTTGAGCGAGCCGTCCTGGGACATGATGCCCGCCTTCAAGAAGGCCTTCACCAAGGCGATGACACGCTTATCCCCGACCCGATCTCGCACCCGGTCCATAAGGGCTGAGTGGTCGATCCGGTCGAACGAGCAGGCGACACACTGCCCACGTCCTTGACCTGCCAGCGACAGCCACGATCGTTCGGTGTCGGCATCCTTTGGAGGGCCAGACGTTGGCGGTGTTCGGTTGGATGCGCAAGCTCGGCCGCCTGGAGCTGTGTTTGGTTCTGCCGGACGGCTCCAAGAGCCTGATCCCGGCCGAGTGGACCGATATATGCGCCCCAGCTGACGAGGAAAGTGGACCGCAGACGCTGGGATCGTTGTCCGACCTATGTCGTGCGAGGTCCATCGTTGATGGACTGATCCACCGCACCAGGGCGGCCGGCGCAGAGGATGCGGGACAGCCGAGCGAGGAGGTTCCGCATGCAACTGGCGCTGCCGCTGTCCGGGTTGACCCGGCCGCCGCCGATGGCGTGGGAGCAGGTCGCCCCCGACCAGCAGTCAGAGGCCGTCGCAGTGCTGGCCCGGCTGATGGCCCGAGCCGTTCATCTTTCAACCGATCCCGACGAACAGGAGGAACCAACCGATGACGGACATCACTGAAGCCCGCCAAGCCAGCGGGCATCCCAAGGTCCGGCCCGCCCATTTGGGGCGGGCCGCCATCGTCTATGTGCGCCAGTCCAGTCCAGGCCAGGTCGAACGCAACGGCGAGTCCACCGATCGCCAGTACACGCTGGTGGAGCGGGCCATGGAGTTGGGCTGGCCCCGCCGGGCGGTGGAGGTAATCGATGAGGATCTCGGCCTCTCCGGGTCGGGGGCCGCTGTGCGAAGCGGTTTCGCTCGCCTCACCGCCGATGTGGCGTTGGGCCGGGTGGGAATCGTGTTCGGACTGGAGGTGTCGCGCCTGGCCCGCAACAACGCCGATTGGTATCGGCTGTTGGACCTGGCTGGTATCACCGACACCCTGATCGCGGACGCCGACGGCATTTATCACCCGTCCAGCTTCAACGACCGTCTCGTGCTCGGCTTGAAAGGGACCATGAGCGAAGCCGAGCTGCACGTGCTGCGCGCCCGGCTGGAGGGCGGGATCCGCAACAAGGCCGCCCGGGGAGAGTTGCGCCGGAGTCTGCCGGCCGGGCTGATCTGGGGCGACGAAGAGGGCGAGATCCTCCTGCATCCCGACGAAGTCGTCCGCGGCGTGATCGCCGCCATCTTCGACCGTTTCGCCGCCTGCGGCTCGGCCCGAGCCACCTGGCTGTGGCTGAGAGGCGAGAACCTTCTCATGCCGGTGCAGAGGGCCGGATACGGCGAGCTGACATGGATCGAGCCGACCTACCCGGCGGTCCACCGGGTGCTCACCCACCCCTCCTACGCTGGCGCCTATGTCTATGGCCGCACCCGCCGAGAACGGCACGTCGGTAGCGACGGCCGGGTGCGCAGCCGGGCCCGTCACCTCGACCGATCCGACTGGCAGGTCCTGATCGTGGACCACCACCCCGGCTATATCGACTGGGCCACCTATGACGCCAACCAGGCCCGCATCGGCGCCAACACCCGCCCCCAAGCGCATCAGCCCGGCTCCGGTGCTATCCGCGAAGGCACCGCCCTGCTGCAAGGACTGGCCATCTGCGGTCGCTGCGGACGGCGCCTCGCCGTGCACTACCAAGGCGCCAACTCCACCCCCGGCTATCACTGCGCCAACCGCAGCCTGGTCAACGGTCGCGGCGTGTATTGCCTCTCCGTGGGCGGCGTGCAGATCGACCAGGCCGTCACCGCCGCCTTTTTGGCTGCGCTCGAACCGGCCGGGGTGGCCGCGGTCATCGCCGCCGCGGAAGTCCTCGAGGCCGACCACGACACCGCCTTGAACCAGTGGCGCCGCCAGGTCGAACAGGCCCGCTACGAAGCCACCAAAGCCGAGCGGCGTTACCTGGCCGTCGACCCCGACAACCGCCTGGTGGCCCGAGGGCTCGAAACCGACTGGGAGACCAAGCTCGCCGCGCTCGACGACGCTGAGACCGAACTGGCCCGCCGCCAGACGGCCCGGCCCCGCACCCTCACCCACGACGAACGCGCCACCCTGGCCGCCCTGGGCGCCGACATCAGCGCAGTGTGGTCCGCTCCCACCACCACCGACCGGGACCGCAAAGAGCTGTTGCGCACCCTTCTCGAAGAAGTCCGAGTCGACGTCAACCGCCAAGAGAAACGAGCCGAGCTCACCCTGCGTTGGCGCGGCGGTGCCATTACCGAACTGCGCCTCGAGTTGCGCGGCGCTCACCAGCCCACTACCCGCACCGACGAGGACACCATCGCCCTGATCCGCCGTCTCGCCGTGCATTACCCCGACGCCACCATCGCCGGCGTATTGAACCGACAAGGCCGACAAAGCGCCACCGGACAACGCTTCACCGCCACCATCGTGCAAGGGCTCCGCCACCACTACCGCATCCCTCGCCACCAACCGCCCGCCGAGTCCGCCGACGGAGAACTCGTCACCATCACCGAAGCAGCCAAGATCCTCGGTGTCGTCCCCTCCACCGTGGGCCGCTGGCTGGCCGACGGGTTCATCGCCGGCGAACAGCTCACCCCCGGCGCCCCCTGGCGGATCCGCGTCACCGACGAACTGCGCGGCCGTTTCGTCGAAGACACCCCACCGGGGTGGCTGGCCATGCTCGAAGCCACTCACGCCCTCGGGGTGTCACGCCAAACCATCTTGCAACGTGTAAAACGCGGCGAACTCGAAGCCGTCCACGTCCGCTCCGGACGCCGAAAAGGCTTGCGAATAAAGGTGAATCGACCCGATCCCGACCTCTTCGACCACACACCAGCAGCCGAAGGAGCAGTGTGATGGCGCGTCGAAGCACGCCTCGATATCGCCCTCGACCACCCACTCATACGAACGGGCGGTCAGGTAGCGAGCCTCGGTGACGGCGTCATGCGCCCGACGGTTCGGGCGGAACCCATACGAGCACGGAAGAAAGTCCGCCTCGAATATGGGCTCCAACACCAACTTCAACGATGCCTGCACCACGCGGTCGGTCACGGTCGGAATCCCCAATCGACGACGCTTCCGTGTCCCCGGTTTGGGGATCATCCGTTCCTTGACCGGCAGCGGACAGAACATTTGGGACCGCAACTGGTCTCGCACGTCCCCCAGGAAGTCCGTCAACCCGCGTTCGGTTTCGACAGAGTAGGCGGTCTGGCCGTCCACACCCGCCGATCGGGCACCCTTGTTACTCCGCACCCGGTCCCACGCCACAACCAGAAACGCGGGATCGGCCACGAGATTGAACAAATCATCAAACCGCCGGCCGGGATCCTGGCCGGCCCATCGGTGCAACTTGGTCTGGATCTCCAGTACCCGCCCTTGCGCCGCCAACAGCGACGGCATCGGCGGCTCGCCGGTATTCACCCGCGACCTCCTGGCCTTCCAGCATCCTCACTGCTGACCCGCTGGCCTCCGTTGCCATGCAAGCGGCTTTCCCGCTCTCGAACTACTACGAGGCCTCCGCCCCACCTGTGTCCATCGGTCGGCAACGGACCTGTCCCCACCCCGACCTGGAAGGCCGGAATCAGGGACGACCACAGACGGTTCCCATGTTCCCCATACGCCGATCGACAAGTCCGGCGCCCAGCGGCTATCCCGACAGCATCGCCCCGGCTACGCCGCAGACCTTCACCGGGGCCTCCACGACTCGAGCCATCTACAAGCCGCAAAGTCGACCGCCCACAACACCGGCGGTCGTGCGCTGCACTACCCCTATCCACCAGATTTGAGCCGGTTCATCGCTTACAGGACGTCATCGCTGGTTCCTCTCGTACACCCTCTCGTCTCGCTAGCCGGACCCGACCCGTCTGGCAGTACCAGGCCGTCCCGTCATTGTCAGGGCTGCTCCCACCCTCCCCGGCGTCCCCCGGATCAGGCTGCCCTCAGCTTCGGCCGGGTCGCTGCGACGACCCGACGGGGAAGGTCTCTCACCTCCCCTCGGACATATGGCGCCTCATGGCGCACGATGGCGTCGACGAACATCACCGGGTACGCCGCTTGAGTTCCATCGGCGGTTGCGAACCTCCCGAAGGAGAGGTTCATGCCATGCTGGGCTCACAACAAGCTTCCGTCATCGGTCCGATGTCGATATTTCGAGCTGATCCGCTCTGGCCTGAAAGGCGCCGAGGCCGCTAGCCTCTGCGGCCTCGGCCAGTGTCGGAATGCTGATCGGCTTCCGGGTCGTGCAGGCGGCCGGGGCCGCCTTGTTGACCCCCGCCTCTTTGGGTTTGGTGCTGGCCTCCTATGAGGATCCGGTTCGTCGGACGGGGGCGGTGCGGGCCTGGACGGCCGTGGGCGGTCTGGCCGCGGCGGTCGGCCCGGTGGTGGGGGGCCTGTTGGTGGCGGCCAGCTGGCGCTGGGTGTTCCTGGTCAACCTGCCCGTCGGGTGCCGCCCTGGTGGTGGGCTGGCGCCGCCTGCCCGAGGTGCGTGGCATTCGACCGAACGGCCCCGCCCCTCGGTGTCGTGCTCGTCACCGCCGGGTGGGTCTTTTGACCTTCGGGCTGGTCAAAGGGGCCGACTGGGGCTGGGCGTCGACCCGCATCGATGCCGTCCTGGCCGTCGCGGTCGTCCTGCTGGCCTTGTTCGTCAGGGACTGCGTGCACAGCCACGCCCCGCTGGTGAACCCGGATCTGTTCCGGTCCCGTCCTTTCACCGGCGCCTCGCTCGTCGCGTTGTTCTTCTCGGCGTCGTTCGGGGCCATGCTGTTGTCGATCGTGCTGTGGGAGCAGGGCGCTTGGGGCTGGTCGGCGCTGCGCGCCGGCCTGGCCATCGCCCCCGGGCCGCTCATGGTGCCGGTCATGTCGTTTCTGGTGGCTGGCCGGCTCATCCGCCGCTACGGGCCAGCCCTGGTGATCAGCCTCGGAAGCGTGTGCTTCGCGGCCGGCGTGGCCTGGTGGGCCCTGGCTGTCACCGCCGCCCCCGACTACCTGTCGGGGGTGCTCGGCGGGATGATCCTGACCGGGGTGGGCGTGGGACTCACCCTGCCCACCGTGATGGCCACCGCGGCCGCCTCGCTGCCCCCGGACGGGTTCGCCACCGGCTCGGCGGTCATCAACATGATCCGCCAGACCGGCCTGGCTCTGGGCGTGGCCGTCCTGATCGCAATACTCGGCACCGGGGCCGCTCAGCACGGCGCCCGGCTGGCCAGCTTCGACCACGCCTGGTGGCTATCCGCAGCCATCTCCCTGGCCGGCATCGTCCCTGCCGTGGCCCTGCTGCGCCGGCCCCGCCCCGTCCCGGTCGCCGTTCCCGTCATCGCTTTCGAGAGAGGTCTGAACGGTGCAGCAGCAAGTGATTCAGGTTGAGGAGCGTACGGGGCGCCCGGGCGCCGCGTTAGAAGCCATGGGGTTGGAAGTCGACGAGGTGGCCACCACCCGAGTGGTCGGGCACCTGCAACTCGGCCCCGACCGCCACACCCCCTGGGGCATCGTCCATGGCGGCGTGTACGCCACCGCGGTGGAAAGCGCCGCCAGTCTGGGGGCCAGCGCGGCAGTCGCCGAGCGGGGCAATGCTGGCGGTCGGCCTGACCAACACCACCCACTTCCTGCGGCCGCTCACCGCCGGCCTGGTCACCGTCACCGCAGTAGCACTCAACCAGGGCCGCACCCAGAGCTGTGGCAAGTGGACATCACCGACAGCCACGGCCGCCTCGTCGCCCACGGAGAGTTGCGACTGCAGAACATCGACATACACACCATGAGATCACCAACCAAGACAGGAGAATCCAATGAACATTGACGGATCCGTCGCCTTTGTCACCGGCGCCAACCGGGGCCTCGGGGCCGCTTTTACCGAAGCGCTGTTGCAGCGAGGCGCGGCCAAGGTGTACGCCAGGGTACGCCGACCGGAAACCATCACCGACCCCCGCCTGGTGCCGATCCGGCTCGAACTGACCGACCCGGACAGCATCGTCGAAGCGGCCCGGCTGGCCCCCGATGTCACCCTGGTCATCAACAACGCCGGTATCTCCACCCACACGCCGATCCTGGGCGACGAAGAAGGCCTGCGCCAGGAACTGGAGGTCAACTATCTCGGACCGGTCGCGGTGGCTCGCAGCTTCGCCCCCGTCCTGGACGCCAACGGCGGCGGCGCCGTGGTCAACGTGCTGTCGGTGCTGTCGTGGCTCACCTTCCCCCAGACCGGCGGCTACAGCGCCGCCAAATCCGCCATGTGGGCCGCCACCAACGGCCTTCGCCAAAACCTCGCCCAACAACACACGCAGGTCCTGGCCCTGCACGTGGGCTACATGGACACCGACATGACCGCGGGTGTGACCGCCCCCAAGACCGCCCCCCGGGATGTCGCCGAAGCCACCCTCGACGCCCTCGAAGCCGGGCAACACGAAGTACTCGCCGACGAAGTCTCCCGCCACGTCCGGGCCCAGCTGTCTGGACCACTCACCGCCATGTACCCCTCGCTGGATCCCCAGGCCGCCGCCTGAGCCAAACGCGCGGGCTCGGCGAGGGCTGAAGGTCGTCCATATTGTTCCGCCGGTGAACGCCACCAAATCGCGCCATTGCAATATCCCCACACGCCGCCGCCTCTTGGGCGGGCTCGCATCGAGGCTCTGCTGGTGTCGGCGGGCGATCGGATTTGCTGGCGAGCCTGTGGACCGCAGAGGTACCAGAAGGGGCCGTTATCCACAGGCGTCATGGTCGAATCTGATCGCCCAGACGAGTACTACTGGACAACCCCGGCCAGCCCGGGATCTGGCAATCTCGTCCATTCGCGATGAGCAAGCACTGCCCGATTCCAGACGTGCGGGCTCTCGCTTCGAAGTTAGGAGGCGGCGCGGGCTTTCCGTTCGGCTTCCTTCTCGAGCTTGTACCGGTGGTGCTGGGCGAGGATGTGCTCGTGGGTAGCACCGCCGTTGGGCACGTCGGGGTGGTGGTGTCTGCAGAGGATATAGGGCGTCCCTTCCAGAGGATGATGGCCGATGCGCCAGCAGCCCTTGGTGTGGCAGTTCACCTTGCGCACACCGGTGTAGACGCCGACGCCTACGGCGCTGATTAGTGTGGCCTCACCCAGGTCGGAGCCGAAGCCGGACCAGAAGTTGTAGTAGATGTCCGGTCCGCCATGGAGTGTCCCGGTGTGGACGGCGACCCAATGACGGACCTCGCCATATAAACCGATTATTAGGGCGATAATGACGATCAGAACCACGATGCCGATCACCCAGGCGGCTTTGTTCCCGGTGCTGGTCGGGGCAAACTGCGCCTTCGGCACTGAAGAGCTATCGGCGGAGTCCGCCACGCTTGCGTCGCCGCTCTGTGTCGGGGCCGCGGAAGGTTCGCTTCGCGGGGCGGAACTCGTTGCCTCAGTCATTGCTCTCCGATCCCCGTGGAACGGTCCGGAAAGAAGGATACTTAAGCAGGCTAACTCCCGGGTCCCCCCCGAACGGGGACAGGATCACTCGACGGTCTATGGAGCGAGTCCAACCGCTCGGAAACTGCCGCTCGTTGGCAGGTGAGTTGGCGGCCGAGGTGCTCGGAAATGACGGCTGGGGGCCGATCCCGGCGGGATGCAGAACAGGCGCTACGAGGCCGCCGCCGCTGGCCTTGGCCAGAAGGCCGCCACCCGCCCATATCAGACGGTGATGCACTCACCTCCCCTCCGGCCTCGACGGTGCAGAACACCGTCCCCGAATGTTCCATCGCCATGCCCCCTAAGCACGCTGCCGGCGCGTCCCCCAACGCTGGACCGGGATCGTTATCAGGCAGCTACTCGGGCCGTGACCGGCGAGGCTGCCGAACATTTCGCTGGAGTCCTCGCGGGCGGTCCAGCGCGCCGTTGGGGGCGTCAGCGATGATTCCGACCATCGTCGCCCGTCAGCCCCCACGTTACGCCGTCGAGTCGATCATGAGGGAGTTGCCATGCCCCGCAGCCGTGTCCACAACCTGAACATCTCCCTCGATGGCTACGCTGCTGGCGATCACGTGGCGTTCGATGCCCCGATTGGTGGTGCGGAGAGGCTCTTTGGCTGGTTCGACGGCCGGGCCATTCATGGGGTCGATAAGGCGGATGCCCCCTTCACGCTTGATCGCGCCCTGACCAGTATGTGGGGCCAGGGCATCGGCGCCGAGATCATGGGACGCCGCAAGTTCGGACCGCAGGTTGGCCCATGGCCCGATGACGGGTGGCGGGGCTGGTGGGACGACGAGCCGCCATTCCAAACCCCGGTATTCGTCTTGAGTCACTACGCCCGACCAACGATTGACTTCCCCAACGGTACGAGCTTCCGGTTCGTGGATGGGCCACCGCACGGGGTGCTTCGCATAGCCCAAGAGGCCGCGGACGGCCGCGACGTCTGCATCGGCGGCGGCCCTCGACGGTGCGTCAGTTCCTAACGGCTGACCTGATCGACTTCATGCACTTGGTGGTTGTGCCGATCACTCTTGGGCGCGGCGTATCGCTGTGGGAAGGATTAGAGGGCGTCGAAGACGGCTTCACCGTCGAGTCGGTTTCCTCACCGAGTGGCCTCATTCATCAGCTCTGGAACAAGAACCACCACCTGAGCTGAAAGCCCAGTGACCGTCTGGGGCATCCTCCTACGGGCGCTGGCGCACCCCGCGAGGTGTCCCCGAACAACGCAAGCACGTGTCCCCGAACCACCGGTCGCCGGGTATCCCCACACGCCGGTCAGGAGGTACTTATCCGTGCTCGGAGTGCTGGCTGGGGTGCCCCACCCGGTGCGGCACTTTCGGGTTGCGTGCAGGAACGGGCGTCGGAGGGCAAGATTGGGTGTGGCTCGGGCTCCGATCAGGAAGCACGCGACGACCTACAAATCGATCGATGTGAACGGGCTTTCGATCTTCTACCGCGAAGCTGGCAGCCCGGATGCGCCTACCTTGCTTCTCCTTCACGGATTTCCGTCCTCCTCTCGGATGTATGAACCGCTCTTCACCCGTCTGGCCGACGCCTTCCATCTGGTGGCTCCCGACTATCCAGGATTCGGTAACAGCGACGCGCCGGACTCTACGGCGTTCGACTACACCTTTGACAACGTTGCTCAAATCATCGAACGCTTCACGGAGCTCATGGGTATCGATCGGTACAGCCTCTTTCTGCAGGACTACGGCGGACCCGTCGGGTTCCGCCTGGCGCTGGCCAATCCCGGTCGACTGACTGCGCTGGTGATCCAGAACGCGGTCGCTCACGAGGACGGTTTGGGGCCCCTCTGGCAGACCCGTCGTGATTTCTGGGCCGACCGGGCCAGCAACGAGACCGCTCTGCGGGCGAACTTCTTGTCCCTGGACGCCACCCGCCAGCGGCACCTGGGCGCTAGCCCGAACGTATCCCTGTACGACCCAGACCTCTGGACCGACGAGTTCGCCTTCCTGAGTCGTCCGGGCCAGAGCGACATCCAGATGGACCTGTTCTATGACTACCGGACCAACGTCGCCAGCTATCCCGCATGGCAGCATTGGCTTCGCCGCCACCAGCCGCCGCTCCTGGTTCTGTGGGGTCGCTTCGACCCGTCGTTCCAGGTCGAAGAGGCCGAAGCGTACCGGCGCGACGTGCCCAATGCCGAAGTCCACATTCTCGATGCCGGCCATTTCGCACTCGACGAGCAGCCCGACAAGGTCGCCCGCCTGACCCGCAAGTTCCTTCTATCGACCAACAGCTAGGCGGAGTGGCGGCGACGACACTGTGTCCGGACTTCGGGATTGAGTTCAGAGGCGTCCCGAACGCACGGAGGCGCTTACGTTGATGTCGGCTGGGATGTAGGGGAAGACTCTCTTGAGTTCGGTCTAGTCCGTGGCCGGCTCGCGGTCTCGGGTGTGCTTCTTGTGCGGGACGTGGGGGATTCCCGGTCGACGTGTGCCCAGAGGAGCGCGCAACCCGGGAAGTTTGTTGCCTGTCACTCAATGTTCATGCGCGATGTTGCCTAAACCTATTGACTGTCCGAAGCGTGCGGCGTACCGTTGCTTTTAAGTTGTCGCCCCCCGAAGACGTGTCGGACACTATTGACGACGCCAATTCTGATGACGCCGCTGAGGAAACGGAGGATGTCGAAGAACTCTGGCGCTGTGTGGGGTTCTGACGCGATGTCGGCATAGAGCTGCCTGGGCCGAAACGGATTGCCGGTTGGTCTTCGTTCCCGTTTGGCGGTTGGTTAATGATTTTCCGACGTCGCGCCTTTGCCTGTCTTTGGGGGCATCAGTTGTGTAGCGCCTTTTGGCACTGATGGGGTACTCGCTTGCGGAGTCTGCGCCGAGGCTCGTCTGAGAAGGGATTCTTATGGCAACAGGCACGACCGTCCGCCCGTTCCGGATCGATTTTCCCGAGCAAGCCCTTGACGACATGCGCAGGCGCATAAGCGCGACCAGGTGGCCCGAGCGCGAGACGGTGGCCGATGACTCGCAGGGCGTGCCGCTGGCGATGATGCAGGATCTGGCACGTTACTGGAGCGAGAAGCACGACTGGCGCACGGCAGAAGCCAAGCTGAATGCTCTGCCACAGTTCGTGACCGAGATCGACGGGCTCGACATTCATTTCATTCACGTGCGTTCCCGGCACGAGGATGCGCTGCCTCTGATCATCACCCACGGGTGGCCTGGCTCGATCATCGAGCAGCTGAAGGTCATCGGGCCGCTCGGCGATCCCACGGCGCATGGTGGCGGCGCATCGGACGCCTTCCATCTGGTGATCCCGTCGCTGCCGGGCTATGGGTTGTCGGCCAAGCCGACCGCCTCCGGCTGGGATCCTGTCCGCACCGCACGGGCCTGGGTGGTGCTGATGAAGCGCCTCGGCTACACCCGGTTTGTGGCCCAGGGCGGCGATTGGGGTGCGGCAGTGACCCAGGCGATGGGTGCGCAGGCGCCTCCGGAGTTGCTTGGGATTCATTCCAACATGCCGGGTACCGCTCCGCTCGATCTGGTTAAGGGGTTCGAGCGGGGCGATCCGCCGCCATCGGATCTCTCAGGCGACGAGCTGCGTGCCTACGAGCAGCTGAGCGCCTTCTACGCCAAGCACGTGGCCTACGCGCAGTTCATGACGACACGCCCGCAAACCCTGTACGGACTGGCGGACTCACCCATCGACCTGGCGGCGTTCATGCTTGACCACGGCGACGGCACGGGCCAGCCCGGGCTCGTTCAACAGGTCCTTCAAGGGACCTATCAGAGCGACCTCACGACAGACGACCTCCTGGACAACGTCACGCTGTACTGGCTGACAAACACCGGGGTTTCGTCGGCTCGGTTGTACTGGGAAAACAAGGCGGACTTCTTCGACGCCAAGAACGTCACCATCCCGTTCGCCATCAGCGTCTTTCCCCACGAGCTCTACCAGGCGCCGCGCAGCTGGGCCGAGCGCGCCTACCCTAACAATCTCATTTACTTCAACGAGCTCGACCGAGGCGGGCACTTCGCGGCGTGGGAACAGCCGCAACTCTTCTCAAAAGAGATGCGGGCCGCGTTCCGATCGCTCCGCTAGTTGGCGGTAAGGACTGTGGGCACGCAGCATGCGTCCGCACTTGCTACGCCTTACCCGTCATGGTCAACTGAAGGTTCCCAACCGTCAGACATGATGGTGACGGCGGCGGCAGGCAGGACGGTGGTGACGGCGACAGGCATACCGAGCCAACCGGTACACCCAGAGAGAAGGAGAAACGTTCATGAGTATCATCGACGAGGCACTAAGGGCTAATGCAACCATCGCCAACGACTTCGACCCCGCCCGTGACAAGCCGCCGGCGCCGAAGATCGCGATCGTCACTTGTGCGGATCCCCGGCTGAGTGACATCGAGCAGATGCTGGGTCTCGCCGAGGGCGATGTCGACATGATCAGGAACTTCGGCACCGTGATCGATGACGACGCCGTCCGGTCCCTTGTCCTCTCGACCCGGCTGCTTGGCACCCGGGAGATAATGATCATCAATCACACCGACTGCGGGATGCTCAGGTTCACCGACAACGAACTGGAGGACCGGCTCCGCAAGGAGACAGGGCAGGCGCCGATCGCGCCGGCCAAGTTCTACAGCTTCACCGACGCCGAGGAGAACACCAAGGAGCAGGTCAAGAAGGCCAGGTCACACCCATGGATCTCCGAGGACGTCCCGATCCGGGGGTTCGTCTATGACGTCAAGACCGGGCGGCTCAGCGAAGTGTTCCCGGACAGGTAGGCCGTCACCGGTCGCTAAGGGAGCCGCCCCCTCGGTGCGTGTTGCGCGAGGGCGCCCGGGGGCCAAGCCGGCGCAACAGCTGCACGAGACTCGAGACCCTCACCGGCCGCGCGGAGGCCGTTCCGCCTTTCCACTTTGTTCGCCACCTGTGGACAGTGGCCGTCGGTGCCGAGCGGTGCGGCGGGCCGATCGAGCGGGGCTGCGATCGACCGGCTGAGCTCGGGCGCCCCGTCCTCAAGTCCGCAGTGCCCGCAGCCTGGCCGGACGTACGTTGAGATGAAATGCCGGGCCACATCGAGTCGGGCCACATCGGAGCGTAAGATTGGGCGCCCACCTGGCCCCGTCGTCCTTGGCGGCAGAGGTGCCGAACACGGCGGTCAGGCGTTGCATGGCTGATCGTTGGGAGCAATCGCCACAAGCGCCGGCATCCCAGCCCGGCCGGCAGAGCGCCATCCGCATCGCACAGGCAGCTAGTGGCAAAGGAGATGCCGACATGCCGAGCCAGGCCATGCAGGACTCGATCGACGCCCTCAGGGACCGGCAGAAGATCAGTGCCGACCAGGCCCCGCCGACACTGGAAGAGCGCCGCGCCGCCTTCACCCCCGGGGATCGCCTTTATCCGGTGCCTGACGACGTGGCGGTAACGGCGGTGACCACCGGCGGGGTGCCAGCCCACTGGCTTACCGCGCCGAGAGCCGACGCCAACCGGGTGCTCCTCTTTCTGCACGGCGGAGGTTATGAGCTCGGGTCGCTTCGCAGCGACGGGGAGCTGGCCGCCCGGCTGGGCAGGGCTAGCGGGATGCGGGTGCTGTTCCCTGAATATCGCCCGGCTCCCGAGCACCCCTTCCCGGCCGCCATCGACGACGTCCTGGCCGCATGGCGCTGGCTGCGCACCGACCAGGGCCTCGCCGCAAGGTCAATAGCGGTGGCCGGCGATTCGGCCGGCGGAGGGTTCGGCGTCGCCCTGGTCGTGGCCACCCGTGACGCCGGAGAGGCCTTGCCGGCAGCCGCCGTACTGATGTCCCCGACGGTGGACCTGACCAGCTCGGGGGCCTCGATGACCGAGCGCGCCAACCAGGACCCGATCTCGACCCCCGCCCTGCTCCGTCAGTTCGCCTCCGACTACCTTGCCGGGGCCGACCCTAAGACGCCTCTGGCGTCGCCTCTGTTCGCCTCACTGTCAGGGCTCCCGCCGTTGCTTGTGCAGGTAGGCACGGCCGACCTGCTACTTAGCGATTCCGAACGTCTGGCCCGAGCAGCAACCGAGGCTAGGGTCGAGGTCACCCTGGATGTCGCCGAGGGCCTACCCCACGTTTACCAGCTCTTGCTCAGCACCCCTGAAGCAGCCGAGGCCACCGAGCAGATCGGGAAGTTCCTGCGGGCTAGGGTTCCCTGACCAGTCAGGCCATTGATAGCAACTTCCCCCGGTCCACGCCTTAGCTGCGTAACACCGGGGAAGCCGGCACCCCCAAAGGCTCCCGCCCCACAGAACGGCAGGTTCTGTGGCGTACCAGTACCGAAATGCCGACCATCGAACCGTGATGGCCTGCATGACAGCACCTTTCTATTGGGGAATCGTTGTAGTGTGCCGACACGTCGAGGACGAAACTGAAGCCCGCATGCAACGCCTTCACGTCGCTCACCATGTCAGGGTGCGGGTGGGGTTGCCCCGGTTCGACGGACAGGTTGATTATGCCGCCTCCCGGCGGGGGTGTTGTTGGATCTGCTGTTCGTATTCGACGGGTGTGAGGTAGCCCAGAGAACTGTGGAGCCTCTGGCGGTTGTAGAAGATCTCGATGAACTCGACGACGGCCCGGCGGACCTGGGAGATCGTGGCCCACGACTGCCGGTGGATCAGCTCCTCTTTGAGGGTGGCGAACCAGCTCTCGCCAACGGCGTTGGATCTCACCGTCGACTACACCTGATCCGCATTGTGAGGATCGAACTGTCCGGGTGACCCACCCGTTCCACCCGTGGTTTGGGCGTGAGTTCCCGTTCGTGGCTGTCCAGCAGACCTGGCGACAGGATCGGGTGTTCTTCTTCGGTGATGACGGGAATACTCAGTCGCTGCCCAGGGCCTGGACCGACGTGGCGAATCCGGATGTGTTTGTGTCGATCGCGGCGGGACGCTGCCCGTTCCGGGTGGTCGACTTGCTGGAGTTAGCCGGGGTCATCGACGGCCTGCGAAGGTCGGGGGTGTAAGGCGAACTTTGCCGCTAGTGTTAGATGGATTATGCCGCAGGCAAGCTATCGTTGGGAACTCTGTTCTTGAAGAGGCCTAGTAATACGGACCAGAGCCGTGGGTGATACTTGACATGCTCCCACCGGTCGGCATAATAGAACTTACACTGTTGTAGTTCTGATGCCGGGAGGAGCGGATGGCACGTCGCAGGGAGGATCCCAAGGTGCAGGCGTTGCGGGAGGAACGCTGCTTGAACTCTCGCCCCGAGGCGGCGCGTGATCCGGCGTTCGCCTCCTCGGAGTTCCTTGACGCCCGGGATTTGGTGCAGGTGAAGTACGAGATGGTGCGCCGGGTGCGCGTCGAGGGCGAGGCCGTGAGTCGAACTGTGGCCGATTACGGGTTCTCTCGTCCGTCCTTCTATGAGGCCGCCGCCGCCCTCGATGCGGGCGGTCTGGCCGGCCTGGTGCCCGCCCGTCCAGGCCCGCGGCGGTCTCACAAGATGTCGGCGGAGGTCGTGGCCTTCGCCCAAGAGCGGTTCCGGGCCGGCCCCGAGCTGCGTCCGGCCGATCTGGTCGGTCCGATCGAAGACCGTTTCGGGGTGCGGGTCCACCCTCGGTCGATAGAGCGGGCCCTGGCCAGGGCCGCCCGGCCCAAAAGCGGCGGACAGCGATGAACGCCCCGACCGGTCCGACTTGGAGCGCTATGAGGCGTTGCGGGCACAGGCGCTCAGTGGGGGGCCGGCAGGCTGGCGCCATGGTCTGGCCCTCCTCCAAGGCCGGGGGACGGCCGCCTGGCTGCGAGCCACGCGAAGCATCCCGCCGGTCTCATCGCGGCCGGCGGAGCGGCCGACCATCAACGGGGAAGTCGACGGCGATCTGGTCGGCGTGCTGGCAGCGATGGCCCTCGCCGTCGTGGGGTGAGCGGCCATGACCGCGGAGACGGCGACCAAGGTGAAGGCGTCACACCTGCAGCGCTGCGCCTATCTGTATGTCCGCCAGTCCACCCTTCGCCAAGTGCTGAACAACACCGAGTCGGGCGTCCGCCAATACGATCTTCGCCAGCGGGCGGTGGCGTTGGGCTGGCCGGCCGGCCAGATCATCGTGGTCGACGTCGATCAGGGGCAGTCCGGGGCGTCCGCCGCCGATCGGGAGGGCTTCCAGCGTCTTGTCGCCGATGTGAGCATGGGCCGGGCCGGGATCGTGCTCGGGCTGGAGTGCAGCCGACTGGCCCGCAACAACGCCGACTGGCACCGCCTGCTGGAGATCTGCGCGCTGACCGACACGCTGATCTGCGATGAGGACGGCCTGTATGACCCCGCCGATTTCAACGACCGCATGCTCCTCGGCCTCAAAGGCACCCTGTCCGAGGCCGAGCTTCACTTCATCCGGGCTCGGCTGCGCGGCGGGCAACTGTCCAAGGCGCGCCGCGGGGAGCTGCCCATGATGCTGCCGGTCGGTTTGGTTTATGACCCGGCCGGCAAAGTCGTGCTCGACCCTGACGCCGGTGTTCAACATGCGCTGCAGCATCTGTTCTCCACCTTCGCATGCACCGGCTCCGCTCGGGCCGTGGTCCAGGCCTTTCGGGCCGAGGGGTTGCGTTTCCCTGGCCGGATCCGAACCGGGCCTCACAAAGGCGAGCTGTCATGGACTCCGCTACGCCACGATCGGGTGCTTCGTGTTCTGCACAACCCCCGCTATGCCGGGGCGTTCGTCTATGGGCGACTCCGCCAACGTCCCGGACCCAACGGCCGGCTCCGCGTCCAGCGCCTCCCTCGGGAGGAGTGGACCGCTCTCATCCCCGACGCCCACCCTGGTTACATCACCTGGGAAACCTTCGAGCTCAACCAGAAACTGCTGGCCGCCAACGCCCAAGCCCACGGCTCCGACCGGACCACCGGTCCGGCCCGAGAAGGCAACGCCCTGCTACAAGGACTGGCCATCTGCGGGCGGTGCGGATGCCGCATGAGTGTGCACTATCACCAGCGGTCCGGAACGGAGATCCCCGGTTATCGCTGCATGCGCGCCGCCATCCGCGACGGCGTCGCGCCCTGCGCTTCAGTACCCGGATCCACCATCGACCTCGCCATCGGCCAGTTGCTGCTCGACACCGTCACCCCGCTCGCTTTGGAGGTCGCGCTCACCGTGCAGGCCGAGCTCGAAACCCGAGCCGACGAAGCCGACGCCCTGCGCAAGAGTCATGTTGAGCGAGCCCGCCACCGTGCCGAAAACGCCCGCCGCCGCTACCTGGCCGTCGACCCAGACAACCGGCTGGTGGCCGACACCCTCGAAGCCGACTGGAACGACGCGCTGCGCCAACTCCAGACGGCCCAGGACGAATACGAACAGGCCGCCACTGCCGCCCGCGCCGCGTTCACCGACGAGCACAAAGCCCGCATCCGAGCTTTAGCCGCCGACTTCCCCGCCCTGTGGGCCAACCCGGCCACCCCCCAACGGGAACGAAAACGCATGGCCCGACTGCTCATCGAAGACGTCACTATCAACAAGACCGACCAGATCCACCTACACGTCCGGTTAAAAGGCGGACAGACCACCAGCCTCGCCATCCCCATCCCGCTCACCTCCTGGCAAGCCCGTCAAACCAACGCTGACACTCTCGCCCTTCTCGACCGCCTCCTCGACGACCACACCGACGCTCAAGCCGCCGAAGCACTCAACGCGGCCGGGCATCATTCCGGAACCGGCCAACCCTTCACTCCCTCGATAGTGCTGCACCTGCGAAGAAGCAACGGCCTGCCCAGCCACCTCGAACGGCTCCGCTCACGCGGCCTGCTCACCATCCCCGAGATCGCCGAACACCTCGGCGTGTCCACCACCACCATCAAAGCCTGGCACCGAGCCGGCCTGCTCACATCCCACCAGGCCAACGACAAGAACATCCGCCTCTTCGACCCGCCCACACCCGACGACCCCCTCCTGGTTAAACGCCAGGGAATCCGATACGACAAACGACTTCCAACCCGACCATCGCAAAGGAGTGCAGTATGAAACCATCGCCTTGTCCCAGCATTGGCCCTTGCGGGACAGGCTCTGCACGCCTTGATGGGCCTTGAGCAGGGCACGGAAGTCGGTCGAGGTGTATTGCGACCCGCGGTCGGAACCGAAGATCCATCCCGGTGCCGGCCGGCGGGCGGCGATGGCCATATTCATGGCGTCGCAGACCAGCGAGGCTTCCATGTGATCAGCGATGGCCCAGCCCACCACCCGGCGGGAGGCCAGATCGATCACCGTGGCCAGGTAGGCCCAGCCCTCCCAGGTCCACAGGTAGGTGATGTCGCCGACATAGACCCGGTCGCACGCCACCGTGCCGGGCCCGAAGACCCGTTTGATCAGATCGACGGCGGCCTGGGCGTCAGGGTCGGCGATGGTCGTTTTCTTCCAGCGCCGCTTACAGCGCCCGGCCAGACCCCGGGCGGCCATGATCCGGGCCACCCGCTTGCGCGAGACGTGCACGCCGTCGCGGCGCAGCTGGGCGTGCACCCGGGGAGCGCCATAGGTGCCCCTGCTCTTGGCGTGGATCTTCTCGATCCGCTCGCCCAACTCGGCGTCGGAGACCTCCCGGCGCGACGGCTGATGCTGGACCCAGTCATAAAAGGCGGACCGGGAGACCTCCATGAGCTCGCACGCCTTGGTGACGTTGCGATCCTCGACCTTCTCCGCCTCGATGAACGGGTACACGCTCACCGGGTCTCCCGGGCGAAGAAAGCCACGGCCCGCTTCAAGATGTCGCGCTCCTCGCGGGCCTCGCGCAGCTCCTTACGCAGCTGGGCCATCTCCGACAGCTGCTCGCTGGTCAGGCCGTCTGAACGGCGGCCCTGGTCGAGATCAGCCTGCTTCGCCCACGATCGCACCGCCGTCTCGGTCAGGTTCAGATCGCGAGCGACGCTGCCCGCGGTGTTACCGGGCTGGCGTACCAGCTCGACGACCTCAGCCTTGAACTCCGGGGTGAACGACCTGCGCGGGCGCGGCTCCTTCTTTGCCATCGTCTCCATTGTGGACATCCTTTCCGGGGGTCACCCCCCACTTGGTGGATGTCCGTCAAACCGGGGCAGGCCCAGGGTTCCCGAAGGACCCCGGGGGCGTACTCCGAGCAGCGTGACAGCCGAACGAAGCGCCCGCTCCTACCGATGCGGATGTGCCCGTCCTCGCCTCCGCTACGGGCGCCCAAGCTGCGCCCCTAGCGCAGCCTTCGGCCGCAACCAAAGACCTCGTGTGGGGTTGGGTGGGCTGGCTGTGGGGGCGGCCGAAGACTGCGATTAGACGCGACCGTGCGGTGGGTGTGGCCGGTTGCCGGGCCGGCAGGGCCGGCCCTGTGCGCTCACGGCGGTGCTGGGAGGAAGAGGGGCTGGCCCCGGTCTCTCCGTTGCGCTGTAGTGCTCACTGCCAAGTGGAGCTGCTATCGCGGGAGGACCGGGACCATGTCCGTGTTCGAGGATATTCATCGTGGTGCCGTGGTGGGGAGCCTGGCCATGTTCGACCGCCTGATCTTTCGCGGCCATCTGCAGCGGTTGTTCTTCGGTGATGGCGTGCGGGTGTTCTTGTGGGAGCAGGGGGTGCCGCTGACCGGGTTCGGCGCGTGGGCTCAGCACGCCACCGACAGGGTGTGCGAGCACGCCCAGCGGATGGCCGAGGATGCCGGCCGCCCGTATGTCTACCTGGAGCAGAACACCACCCGAGATACCGGCCAGAGCAAGGAGGACCTGGCCCGCCAGATCGCCGAGCGGGACGGCATCGGCGACGGCCTGATCTGTGTGTTACGGATTCTCGAGCCGTGCATGTCCTTCAAGCTGCGCCAGAACCGTAAGACGAAGCACTTGGAGGTGGTGGCGGGCAAGCGGCTGTGCGTGCAGCTGTACTTCTACTTCATCGACGCGGAGTTCGGGTTCATGCACGTGAAGCTGCAGACCTGGCTGCCGTTCTCCATCCAGGTTTGGATCAACGGCCGGGAGTGGCTGGCCCGCCAGCTCGACGCCGCGGGCGTCGGGTATCTCAGACACGACAACGCCTTGTTGCGGATCGACAACCTGCAAGCGGCGTCGGATCTGTGCGAACGCTTCGCCCATCGGGCCTGGCCGCGCCTTTTTGGACGCGCTGGCCCGGCGGGTTAATCCTCTCCTGCCGACCATCGAGCAGGTGGGCTTCCGCGGCTACTACTGGGCTATCGACCAGGCCGAGATCGCCACCGACGTGATGTTTCGTGACCGCTCCTCCCTGTCGGCGCTCATGCCCGACCTGATCCGCCACGCCAGCTTGAACATGTCCTCCGCTGACGTGATGTGCTTCTTGGGCCGCAAGCTGCACCCTTCACTCAAGGCCGAGGTGGTCACCGACACCCGATACCGCCACGACGCCTGGCGGGTCAAGCACCGCCTGGCCCGGAACTGGATCAAGGTCTACGACAAGGTCTCGGTCCTTCGGATCGAGACAACCATCAACGATCCGCGTGAGTTCCGGATCCTTCGGGTCCTCAAAGACGCCAAGGGTCGAAGCGAACGGCGGTGGTGCCCCATGAACAAGGGCGTCGCCAACTTCTGGCGATACTTCCAAGTGGGCATGGCAGCCAACCGGCGCTACCTCGACGCCCTCGCCGCTGCCCCGATCAAAGGCAAAGGAGTCGCCGCGCTCGACGCCTTGTGCCGGCCCCACACCAAGAACGGGCGCCACCACGCCCGCTTCGATCCGCTACGACCCGCCGACCGGGCCCTGTTCAAAGCCGTCCTGGCCGGCGAGCACACCATCGTCGGGTTCCGCAACTCCGACCTGGTCGCCCGCCTCTACCGGCGCCCGCCCACCGACCGGACCGAGACCCGCCGACGATGCGCTCGAATATCACGACTCATTGCCAAACTGCGTGGCCACGGCCTCGTGGCCAAAGTCCCCACCAGCGCCTCTACCGGGTCACGCCACACGGACAACAGACCATGACCGCCGCTCTCTTCCTCCACGACGAACAATTCCCCGACGCCTACCTCGCAGCAGCCTGAAACCCCACCACTGCTACCGCGACGCGCAAATCCTTGACCGTCATTGCATAATGTCCAACCGGAATGTCCTCAAATCCCGCGGTCAAGGTGACCCCCAACGCCGGCAGTGAGCGACTCCCACTGACGTTTACGACGTGGTTTCCGGACTCGAGGAGTCGCCGATGCCCGGCCCGTAGACTGGCTGACATGGACCTCGAGTTGACCGACAAGCGGGCGATCGTGACGGGTGGGAGTCGGGGGATCGGTAAGGCCGTGGCTCTTCAGCTCGCCGTGGAGGGGGCCGACGTGGGGATCGCTGCTCGCGACCAGGAACGCATTGACGAGGCGTGCGCTGAGCTCGCCAGTCTTACCGGCCGCCGCATCGTCGGCTGGTCGTGCGACACGCGCGACGACGAGTCGGTGCAGACGATGGTCGAGGGCCTTGCAGGCCTACTTGGAGGAGTGGACATCCTGGTGAATGCGGCGGCCATGCCAGGGGGGGTTGTTCGGCCTGCCAAGCTGGGTGAGATCACGACCGAGGCGCTATGGGAGGAGATCAACACCAAGGTCATGGGCTATCTCCGCTGCGCCCGCGAGGTTGCGCCGCGCATGGTCAGCCAAGGATGGGGGAGGATCGTCAACGTAAGCGGCCTCGCCGCCCGCCAAAGCGGGTCGATCCTTGGGTCTATCCGCAACGTGTCGGTCGCGGCGCTTTCCAAGAACCTGGCTGACGAACTGAGCCCGCACGGTGTCACGGTGACCGTGGTACATCCGGGGGCGACTCGAACCGAGCGGACCAGCGATGAGACGGCAAGCCGTTTTACTGGAAATCTCATCGGCCGGATAGTCGAGGCCGGCGAGGTGGCCTTCGTGGTCGCCTTTCTTGCGTCACCCAAGAGTGCCGCCATTACGGGCGACGCCATCGCGGTCGGGGGTGGCTCTTCGGGAGCGATTCACTACTGAACCATCCCGGGCAGCGGTCGCGCTCAAACAGCAGCACAACCCGAGCCTGTACCCAATGCACCGCTTACATACCAAGAGTCGGTGAGGGTCCACCCCCCGAGGCTGGCCAGGATATGGCGATACCGTTTGTCGAGCAACTCAGACACGCCATCAGTCAGCGGCTCTGCCTAGTTGCGCTGGGGTGATCGCGCTCCCATTGCAACGCTCGACCATCTCGACAAACCCGCGCAACTCCGGACAGGGAGCAGGCATCGAACACGCCCCATAATCGCGGCGGCGAATCCAGACGAAAGGGTATCCCCACACGCCGGGTCGGTGGGATGGTTGCTACGCCGCGGTGCACGACCGCTGGCTACGCCGATGTGTTGCCCTGTCCTCTTATGGCCCTAGAGGCTTCTTGTGTAGTGCCTGAGCGCTGACGCCGGCCCATCCGGCGATCTCAGCCCACCGTGTGGCCGGCTTCACGTAGCCGCCTGACCTGGTAACGCTCGCCGAGCCGGCGAAGGCCGCGGACGTCGCAGGCGGATAGGTCTTCGATCTCATCGCTCTCATCACGTTCGTGGTGGTGGCCGCCGCGGTGGGATGAGCGTGGAGCGGCCCGTCAGCTCGGTGCGCTTGGGGTTCGGGAGACCGTGGTCGCTCGCTCACCCTTTAGCACGCCGCCGAAGCGTATCCGGTGTTCGCCTTGTGGCGGTTGCGCCGGCTGGTGAAGGAGCGTGGCGCCGCGTTGAGCCCCGCCGGACGTCCAATCGTTTTGGGTGACCGGGACCCTCTCAGACTCTCGCCGACGTCATACCCGGTTTCGGCTCGACATCATCCCCGAAATGGCCCACGCAGGTCATTGGTGATGTCGGCTGTGCATAACTTCGATGACGCTATGAGGACGCGGGCCACTCGAACGCGTGCCAGTGGTGCAGAATACGCGTCCGCATGAAACCTGCTCGATGGGGGCCGGGATGCCCCGACGCAAGCTCGCAGCTGGTGGGTACTGTGCTCGGAGTTCCGTAACCAGCCTGGATCTTGGTGGGCTGCCGGGCCAGGTCCCCGCAGAGGGGACCCTGACCGCTACACACTTCCTCGCCCGAAATGATCACCATCTCCGCGAGCGGGAGGTCCATGAAGGGATCGTGCTCCGGGCGAGGCGGTTGGGCCTCTTGCTGCAACCTGGCGATGAGCTGATCGTCAGTGAGAGGCTGCTCCTCGCCGTTACTAGGCATTTCGGTTCTCCTCTCCCGATCGTTCACGAGATGTGTGCTTGAGAGAATCTAATGGATACACGTCGGAAGGTTCACTGATCGACGGCAAGGCTGCGGTTTGGGGCCGAAGGACCCTGGTTCGGGTGGCTGGGTGGTGGGACGCTGACTTGTGCAGCGGGCGACATGCGTCGGCTGGCTGAGATGGGTGGAGCGAAGTTGTGATGACTTCTGTGATGGCGCCAAACGTGAGTGGTGTGGACGCACCGGGCCGACGCACGGTCTACAGCATGTGCGGGATGTGCGCGGTGCGCTGCCCGCTGGGGGTGACGGTCGAGGACGGCAGAGTGACCTGGCTGCAGGGCAATCCGCACGACGTGGCTCTGGGTACGAGCTTGTGCGCGAAGGGTTCGGCCGGCTTGGCGTTCGAGTTCGACGATCAACGGCCGCAGTCGCCGCTGATTCGCACGGGACCGCGGGGCGGGGGGCGGTGGCGGCGGGTGTCGTGGGACGAGGCGCTGGATTACATCGCCGACAAGCTGCATGAGACGATCGAGACGTTCGGCGGGCGCGACATCGCGCTGTCGGACCGCAGCGGCCCGTTCATCGACCTGACCCGGACCTTCCTGGGGGCGCTGGGCTCGCCAAACTATTTCAGTCACGACGCCAGCTGCGGCGGCAATGTGTATAACGCGGCCCGCTCGATCTACGGCTTCGGTCACGAGGGGCTGAGCCGCGCAATCGCCAAACCCCCGGGGTGCGACCCGTCCGTGGTCCTCGCTCCGCTCTGGCAGCACTTCTGGAACCTGCCCCGACCTGACGGCCCCGAGCGCGGCACTGTTTCTCGACTTCGTCGCCGACCTGGGCTATGAAGCGGTGACGGAATCGGAGACGCGCCCGGTCAATAGGCCGACGACCGGGGTCGACTACGTGGCTTTCGTCCGGCGCCGCCTTTGCCTGCCCGAGTCTCGCGATCCCGAGATAGCTGCCGCGCTAGCCGATGCCCCCACGGCGACCACGTCGGTCGTCGTTGCCTGGGACCCGCTAGCCAGTAGCAGATTCTGACCTACCGGGGTGTCGGAGTGGTCAGCTCCAGAGCGTCACGTACACCGGGGGCCGGAACCGGCTGGCCGGTACCCCACCATCGCTGCGGTGCATGCTCTGCATGGCTTCGGGGGTGGTCAGGAACCGCAGCAGGGTCGCCACTGCGGGCGAGCGACGCTCCACGGGCAGCGCGCTGACATACCACAGGAGTTGGATGGGGGTGGAGACCACGTCCAAGCGGCGGAGCAGGCCGCGTTCGATGTCGCGGCTGACCAGGTGGGAGATGGCGGGTGCCACCCCTTCGCCCTGGCCGGCGGCGGCCCACGCCGCCGTCTGGTTGGGGAACACTCGGACCCGGTGGGCAGGAACGTGCAGGCGTTCCAGCAGGAGCCCGATCTCATTGGAAGGGTCCATCGCTGAGGGTGCGACCAGCCAGTCCTCTGCGGAGAGGGCTTGCCATTTGACGTCGGCGACCTTGGCTAGGTGGTGCGACGGTGAAGCGACGACCATCAGGCCGTAGCGCATCATCGGCTCGGAGGTCAGTCCCTTGGCCACCTCCCCGCTAAGGCGAGGCCCGAAGGACACGTCGGCTAACCGTTCGTGGAGGAGGGCGGCCATCTCGCCTGACTCCGATACGCCGATGTTCGTCTCGACGTTGGTTGTCCGGGCGGCGAACGCGGCCAGCACGGGCGGGGCGACGAACTCGGCGACGGTGGAGGTGGCGGCGACTCGGATGCGAGCGGGGGCGCCCTGGGCTTGGCGGATCACGGATTCTCCCTCCGCGGCCAGGGCCACCATCTGCGACGCGATGCTCACGAAGCGCTCACCGCCGGCGGTGAGCGACATCCCGGCTGCGGTCTTGGTGATCAGCGGATCACCCAACTGCTGGCGGAGGGCGGCCAGTGCTCCGGAAACGGCCGGCTCGGTCACGCCGAGCGCACCGGCAGCTGCTTTCACCGACCCCAGTCGGGCCACGAGCACGAACGCCTCCAACTGGGTCAAGGTCACGGAGACGGTGTACCACGATCAGTGGGGGACCTGGATAAGCGATCGGTTAGCCGGCCGTTGACGGCCGGGGGAGCGGGGGGCAGGATGGCCTTTGTTGGACGACCGAGGGGGGTTTCGCGTGCAGGTACCGGCACCGTTCGAGTACGAGCGGGCAAGGAGCGTTGACGATGCCATCGCGCTGTTGGAGCGCTACGGGCCTGAGGCCCGCCTGGTGGCGGGAGGTCACAGCCTGCTGCCGATGATGAAGTTGCGCCTGGCTCGCCCCGAGACGCTGATCGACATCAATGACCTGGCCGACCTGGACTACATCAAGCTGGACGGCGACGAGATCGTGGTTGGGGCCATGTCCCGCCATGCCAGCGTGCTCGACTCGTCCTTGCTGGCCGAGCACTACCGGATTTTCGCCGAGGCGGAGCGGGTCATCGCCGATCCGTTGGTCCGCAACCGGGGCACGGTCGGCGGGTCGCTGTGCCAGGCCGATCCGTCCGAGGATCTGTCCGCAGTGTTCTCTGCGCTGCGGGGCCGGGCGGTGATCCGCTCGTCGGCAGGGACCCGCTCGGTCGAGTTGCGCGACTTCCACGTCGGGCCGTACGAGACGGCGCTAGGCGACGCCGAGATCCTCGTCGAGGTCCGCGTTCCCGTCCGGGCCCGCACCGGTAGCGCCTATGAGAAAGTCGAACGGCGGGCCGGTGACTGGTCCATCGCGGCTGCGGGGACGTTCCTGCAGCTCAGCAGTAGCGGCCATCCCGATACGGCGGTGATCGAAGACGTCGGGATCGGCTTGACCGCGGTGGGCGCCGAACATTTCGCCTGCGTCGAGGCGGAGGACCTCCTCCGGGGCAGCCCGGCGACAGACGACCAGGTCGCCGCGGCGGCCGCAGCGTGCGCCGAGGCCTGCAACCCGTCGGCCGACCAGCGAGGCCCAGAGGACTACAAACGCCATCTGGTCGGCGTGCTGGTCGGCCGGGCCCTCACCAGATCCATCGCCCGAGCCAAGGGAGACGCCAGCTGATGCATGTCACCGTGAACGTCAACGGAGCGGAGACGCATGGCGATGTCGAGGCCCGCCTGCTTCTGGTCCACTACCTGCGCAACACCTTCGGCCTCACCGGCACCCACTGGGGGTGCGACACCTCCAACTGCGGGGCGTGCACCGTTTGGCTCGACGGAGTGCCAGTCAAGAGTTGCACCACCCTGGCCGCCATGGCCGACGGCCGCGATGTGCGCACCGTCGAGGACCTCGAGACCGCAGACGGTCTCGACCCCATCCAGCAAGGCTTCGTTGAGGAGCATGGCCTGCAGTGCGGGTTCTGCACCCCCGGGATGATGATGACCGCCCGGGCGCTGCTCGACCGGAACCCGGACCCCGACGAGCACACCATCCGCGAAGCCATCTCCGGCAACCTGTGCCGCTGCACCGGCTACGAGAACATCGTCCGCGCCATCCGCTGGGCTGCCACCCACGAAGCAGCCGCCCGGACCGAGAACGCCACGGTATGAGCCCCGCCCGAGATTTCGGCGCCAGCCCGTTCGATCACCGAGAGGTCAACTCATGACTGCCACCGAAACCCCCACCGCCGACGTCTCCCGCAGCCCGGCCGGCAACCCGCTCGGCTTCGGGCGTATGGCCCGCAAAGAGGACGCCCGCTTCGTCCGCGGGCAGGGTCACTACGTCGACGACCTCAACCTGCCCGGCATGTTGCACAGCGCCATCCTGCGCAGCTCCTACGCCCACGCCCGGATCGTCTCCATCGACACCAGCGCCGCGGAAGCCCACCCGAAAGTCAAGGCAGTCATCACCGGCAAAATCCTGGAAACGTTGAACCTGGCCTGGATCCCGACCCTCTCTGGTGACGTCGTGTCGGTCCTAGCCACCGACAAGGTCCGCTTCCAGGGCCAGGAAGTGGCATACGTGGTGGCCGAGGACGAGTACTCGGCGCGCGACGCCCTGGAGCTGATCGAGGTCGAGTACGAGCCGCTCCCTGCGGTGGTCGACGCCAAGCACGCCCTCGACTCCGACGCCCCGATCATCCGCGACGACCTCGAGGGGCGCACGGACAACAAGATCTACGACTGGGAGGCCGGCGACGCCGCCGCCTGCGACGAGAGTCTTCGCCACCGCCGAGGTGGTGGTCAAGGAAGACATCATCTATCCCCGGGTCCACCCGGCCCCGATGGAGACGTGTGGTTCGGTGGCCCATATGGACAAGGTCACCGGAAAGTTGACTATCTGGACCACCACCCAAGCCCCTCACGCCCACCGGACCATCTACGCCCTGGTCGCCGGGCTCCCCGAGCACAAGATCCAGGTCATCTCCCCCGACATCGGCGGCGGGTTCGGCAACAAGGTCGGCATCTACCCCGGCTACGTGCTTTCGATCGTCGGGTCAATCGTGACCGGTGTCCCGGTGAAATGGGTAGAGGACCGATCCGAGAACCTGATGTCCACCTCGTTCGCCCGGGACTACCACATGCACGGGGAGATCGCGGCGACCAAGGACGGCAAGATCCTGGCCCTGCGGGTGAACGTCCTGGCCGACCACGGGGCGTTCAACGGGGTGGCCCAGCCGACGAAGTTCCCGGCCGGGTTCTTCCACATCTTCACCGGCTCCTACGACTACCCGGCGGCCCACTGCAAGGTCACCGCGGTGTACACCAACAAGGCGCTCGGTGGCGTGGCCTACGCGTGCTCGTTTCGGATAACCGAAGCGGTCTATTTCGTGGAACGCATGGTCGACTGCCTGGCCTTCGACCTGAAACAAGATCCGGCCGAGTTGCGGATGAAAAACCTGCTCCGACCGGAGCAGTTCCCGTACATGTCCCCGACCGGGTGGGAGTACGACTCTGGAAACTATCCCCGGGCGCTGGAAGAGGCCATGCGCATCGCCGGCTACGACGAACTCCGGCGGGAGCAGGCGGAACGCCGAGCCAAGGCGGCCGAACCGGGCGCCGACCCTGCCGCACCGCTGATGGGCATTGGCCTGTCGTTCTTCACCGAGGGAGTCGGCGCGGGTCCCCGCAAGCACATGGACATCCTCGGACTGGGCATGGCCGACGGTTGCGAGCTGCGGGTCCACCCGACCGGCAAGGCCCAGCTGCGCCTCAGTGTGCAGACCCAGGGGCAAGGCCACGAGACGACCTTCGCCCAGATCGTGTCGCATGTGATCGGCCTGCCACCGGAGGACATCGAGGTCATCCACGGCGACACCGACAACACTCCGTTCGGGCTCGGCACCTACGGGTCGCGCTCGACCCCCGTATCAGGCGCGGCCGCGGCGGTAGCCGCCCAGCGGATCAAGGACAAAGCCAGGATCATCGCCGCCGCCGCCCTCGAATGTTCCGTCGACGACCTGGAGTGGGAGCACGGCCGGTGGTTCGTCAAGGGGGATCCGTCCCAAGGCAAGACGATCGCCGAGATCGCCATGGCCTCCCACGGCTCGCCTGGAGCTCCCCGACGGCGTCGAAGGTCACCTCGACGCCTCCGTGGTCTACAACCCGCCCAACCTCACCTACCCGTTCGGGGCCTACATCTGCGTCGTCGACGTCGACCCCGAAACAGGCTACGTGAAAGTCCGCCGGTTCATCGCGGTCGACGACTGCGGGCCGCGTATCAACCCGATGATCGTCGAAGGCCAGATCCACGGCGGCCTCGCAGACGGGATCGGCATGGCCCTCATGGAAGTCATCGCCTTCGACCAGGACGGCAACAACCTGGGAGGGTCGTTCATGGACTACCTCCTCCCCACATCCATGGAATGCCCGAGCTGGGAGCTGGGCGAGACCGTCACCCCGTCCCCCCACCATCCGATCGGGGTCAAGGGCGTCGGCGAGTCAGCCACCGTGGGATCCCCGCCGGCGGTGGTCAACGCCGTCCTCGACGCCCTCCAGATCCGCCAGGCCGACATGCCCTTCACCCCGGCCGTGACCTGGCGCGCCATGCAGGGCCGAGCTCTACGGCCTGACCTGGCCATAGAGTAAGAAGAGAGATGTCACTTCGCCAGGATCTGTCCAGCCGCTCGGTCGAGCTGCGGGCAGCGCGGGTCCCCTTCGTCCACGCCCGAGTCGTCCTCGCCGAGCGGCCCACGTCGGCCAAGCCAGGAGACGAAGCCATCATCCTGGCCGACGGCACCATCGAAGGGTTCGTGGGCGGCGACTGCGCGGAGACCACCGTGCGCCAACAGTCCGTAAAGGCGCTGAGCTCGCAAGAACCGGTCCTGCTACGGATCACCCCGGCACCCGAAACCGACCAGCCCGGCAAGCTGGTCGTGCACAACCCGTGCCTCTCCGGCGGCACCCTCGAGATCTTCCTCGAACCGCTCGTACCGCCGCCGCTCGTCCACGTCGTCGGCACCTCCCCTACCGCCGGCGCTCTGCTTTCCCTCGGTCGCCGCCTGGGCTACGCCATGTCCGCGTACGAAGGCCGAGTCGGCGTCGACGCCGCCGCCCTCGTCGTGGCCTCCCACGGCCGCGGTGAAGAAGAAGCGCTGGTGGCCGCCCTCGACGCCGGCGTGCCCTACGTCGGCCTGGTAGCCAGCCGGAAGCGGGGTCGCACGGTGGTCGACAGCCTCCCCGTGTCCGATGAGCTGAAAGCCAAAGTGCACAGCCCGGCCGGCCTCGACATCGGCGCCACCACCGCCGAGGAGGTCGCCCTATCCATCCTCGCCGAGATCGTCGCCTCGCACCCCCAGGCGGCGCGACCACCGAGCAGCGCGCCCGCCGTGCTGCCCCGCACCGAGATCGACCCGGTGTGCGGGATGTCCGTCCTGACCAGTCAAGACGCCGTGCACGTCGAAGACCCCGAACGGGGCGGACGAACGGTGTGGTTCTGCGGGACAGGATGTCGGAAGGCGTTCCTCGCCGACCCCGACGCCTACCCCCTCAGCACCGGGCCTTGATGGACCTGGCCCAAAGGGTCCCATCACCCGCAGGGCTTCAGACCGCGCTCGGCGGAAGTCGGCTACCTCGCCGACGAAGGCCTCGCCACCGCACTGTTCTGCGCCGTCCGGCTCCCCCAACCGCTGCTGCTCGAAGGCGAGGCCGGGGTCGGCAAGACCGAGGCCGCCAAGGTGCTGGCCGAAGTATTGGACACCCCGCTCATCCGGCTCCAGTGCTACGAAGGGATCGACGCCGCCGAAGCCCTCTATGAATGGAACTTCCCCCGCCAGCTCCTCGCCATCCGCGTGGCCGAAGCCGCCAAGCACGACCTCGACACTCGCGACCTCTTCGGCGAGGAGTACCTCATCGGCCGGCCCCTGTTGCGCGCCGTGAACCACCCCGGACCTCGCCCGGCGGTGCTGCTCATCGACGAGATCGACCGGGCCGACGACGAGTTCGAGGCGTTCCTCTTCGAGTTGCTGGCCGAAGGAAGCGTGACCATTCCCGAGCTGGGAACCATTCACGCCGCCCACCCGCCCGTCGTGGTCCTGACCTCGAACCGCACCCGGGACCTCCACGACGCCCTCAAACGCCGCTGCCTTTACCACTGGATCGACTACCCCGATCTCGAACGCACCACCGCCATCATCCGCCGCCGCGTCCCAGCCGCCAGCCAATCCCTCGCCGCCCAGGTCGCAGCTGCCGTCCGCCGGCTGCGAGCCCTCGACATTCAAAAGCCCCCCGGAGTAGCCGAGGCCATCAACTGGGTCCTGGCCCTCGACCTCCTCGGGCTCCCCACCCTGGATGAGCCGGCAGTAGCAGCGACGCTCGGCTCGGTCGTCAAATACCGCGAGGACCTCGAGGCAGTGTCAGAACGCGGATTGGCATGGGTGGCGGGCGACTCGTGACCCTTTCCACGGTCACGAGGACAGCCGCCGGAGCCGGGCCCGACTTGGCCGACGTGTGTTCTCGGCTGGCGGCACTGCTCCATGCGGCCGGGGTCCCCGTGACCCCGGAACGGGCCGGACGACTGGCAACAACGATGGCATTAGCGCCGCCGGCATCCAACGACGAGCTGTACTGGCTCGCTCGCATCACACTGCTGGCCGACCATGCGCATATCCAGGTCTTCGACCGGGTCTTCTCGCAGATCTTCGGTGGCATCGTCGACCCGGCCGACTTCCGCGGCGGCCACCCGCCAGCCGGCGGGGCACAGGGCGAGACACGCCCCCACGAGCCAGGGCCCCACACCCGGCCGGCGCCGATGACGCAACCGGACCCTCGACCCTCGGCGCTCGCCGACCAAAGCGATGACGGCGACGACGAAGTCGGACAGGAGACCCTCGCCGCGGTCCTCAGCGCCGACGAACATTTGCGCAACAAGGACTTCGGGACCCTGACCCCCGACGAGTTGGGCCGCCTCCGGGCCCTCACCGCACGGATAGCCTTCGCCACCCCGCCCCGGCGAAGCCGCCGGCGGATCCGCTCCGCCCACGGCCGCGATCTCGACGTGCGAGCCACGCTGCGCCGAGCCCGACGGACCGGCGGAGAACCGCTGGTCGCAGTGCACCGTCGGCACCGGAGCCGGCCCCGCCGACTGGTCTTGATCGCCGATATCTCCGGGTCCATGGAGCCCTACGCCCGGGCGTACCTCCAACTGCTCATATCGGGAGTGGACGGCGCCCGGGCCGAAGCGTTCGTCTTCGCCACCCGCCTCACCCGCCTGACACGCGCCCTGCGAGGCGTCATCCCTACCGTGGCCCTCGAACGGGCCGGGCGCGCCGCGCCGGACTGGTCGGGCGGGACCAGGATCGGCGACGCCCTCAAGGCGTTCAATGACGACCACGGCCGGCGCGGCCTCGCCCGCGGGGCGGTCGTCGTGGTGCTCTCCGACGGCTGGGACTGCGGCGACCCCGAAGTGCTGGGCCGGGAGATGGCCCGCCTCCGCCGTTTGGCGTTCCGAATCGTGTGGGTCAACCCCCGTAAGGCCGCGCCGGAATACGCCCCGCTGGCCGGCGGTATGGCCGCCGCCCTACCCCATGTCGACGCATTCGTGAGTGGCCACTCACTCGCGGCGTTCGACGAAGTCCTCGAAGCCATCGCCGCCGGCGAGCCCACAACCACCACCAGCGTCACGCTAACCACGACCACCGCACTGAAGTAATGGCCCACGGCGACGCAGTTAGCGGAGTCTGGGCAGGAAACCGAGAAGAGGTAGTCGCCCCGACTGCCGGGCGCTAAGGGAACGGTCGCTTCGGTCCAAGAACCATCATCGAACGTTTCGACCAACCCCCATGTCGAATTGTTGGAATCCTCGTTGCCGACGGCGACACATTTCGGGGCCGCCACACGGTGAGCTCCGTCGAGAAAGCCGAGCGGTGCCTGGCTGCCGGTTTGCCGACTGTCCAATCCGATCGACCGCTTGGAGCTGAGGTTTGGCTCCCTCTCGAAGGCTACGTCTCCGTGACTCCACTGACGACCGGCCACCTCGGCTTTGCTGTCCGCCCGGAGATCTCCTCTCCACACGGTCCTATGAAGTTCATCACCACGATCACGACCTTCGCCACGGCCACCGACGTCTTCCTCGCCGAACTTCGCATGGAGGCGTTCTTCCGGTCGATGACGCCACTGCTGATCGATTACGCCAACGCGCCGATACCCCGTGCTTGGCCATCTTCGCCACGAGATCGGCCACTATTACTGGCCATTGCTCGTCGGTCAGCAAAACCACACGGAGGCGTTCCGGGCTCTGTTCGGCGATGAGCGGGCCGACTACGCCCAAGCCCACGAGGAGCACCGTCGGCAGGCACGATCACCCGTGTGGGACGACTACGTCAGTGGCTACGCGACTACTCACCCCTCCGAGGACCGGGCCGAGACGTTCGCCCACTATCTCCACATCCGCGCCACCCTTCAGACCGCGAACGCGTTTGGTATCCGGGTGACGGGAGCGTCCATACCGACGCCGGCCTTACGGACACCCGATGCCAATACCGCGGCCTTCGACTCAATCCTCGGCGAATAGCTGCCGCTGTCATACGCCCTTAACGGCGTGAATCGCAGCATGGGCAAGGCCGACCGGTACCCATTCGTCCTGAGCGCGGCGGTCATCGAGAAGGTGGGGTTCGTGCTCGAGTTGGTACTCCAGATGGCCGCCCTCCGCTCCACACCAGGATCGTAGGGCGTCTCGCGCTCGCTCTGACCGTCAGTTCCAGAGATCGGTGTCGGTGCGCCGGCCCGCGATACTGGCTGTGAGCTCATTGGGCGGGCCGGAGACCCGCCCTGGCGCTACGCCTAGTTCAGAAGTTGGCCCTCGCCTTGGAGTATTCGAAGAACGCTCGCTCTCTGATGAGATCCGCCACCGCGGCCGGGACCATCGCCTCCCATGAGCTGTCACCGGCAGAGATCCTCCTCAGGACATCACGGCTGAAGATCTTCAGGTAGTCGGGCCGGTAGTTGTCGAGCGGGACGAAGCTTCCTCGCATCGCCAGATAGTCATAGAGCGGGCGCAACGCCGGCTCGACCTCGAGGTTGTCCACAGTACGTAGCTCCTCCTCGTCGGAGCGCCGCAGCGGATAGACGTAGATCCTCAGGTCGTTCTTGAACAAGCGCCCGTAGCTCTCCAGAATCCCACCCGGAAGCTGCGTGTAGTACTTCTCGTCGAACAGTTCCAAGAGGCTTGGCACACCCATCACGATCCCGATGCGCTCCGTGGTGCGCTGGGCGATATACGCGGCGAGCCGATAGTATTCGAAGTAGTCGGAGATCAGCACCGTCAAGCCGCAGGCGGATAGCAAATCCGCCCGAGCCAGGAAGTCGCGACGGTCGACGTCCTCCCCGCCGGCGAGGAGGTTACGCATGGTCAGCTCCGCCAACGGCAATACCGGCTGTCCGGTGATGGCCGGGTCGGCCTCGAACTTGGCTAACGCTGTCTCCAGCATGTCGACATTGACCAGCGTTGTCGGCCGGAAGCTCCCCCGCTCGACGAGGACCGCCTTCTTGCGTAGCGCTTCGCTCGGCTGGACGACCTCCCGGTCGGGACCGAACATCGCCACCCCGCTCAGGCCCAGCTGGACAAGTTTGAGCGCCATCAGGCGGTTGTCCACCCGGCGGAACTCGATCCCCCGGAATTCGATCATGTCGATCTCGATCCGACCGGTGGTCAGGCGGTCCAACAGGCTCTCGACTAGTGACTCCGGTTCGTGATGCTGGAAGAAGGCTCCGTGGAGCAGGTTGATGCCGAGCACGCCGATCGCCTCTTGTTGGAGCGAGGCTTCGACGTCGAGCATCCGGACGTGAAGCACGATCTGGCTCGCCTCGTCGCGGGGATGAGACTGGAACTTAACTCCCATCCACCCGTGGCACTCGCTGTTGCCCTTGAAGCTGCGGGCTACGACAGTGTTCGCGAAGGCAAAGAACGACGTGGTGTCGCCCCGTTTGTCACTGAGGCGCTCCAGATCGAGCTGGTACTCATAATCCAGCATCGCTTGGAGACGACCGGCCGAGACGTACCTGTCGACCTCGCCGTAGATGGCGTCGCTCACCGCCATGTCATAAGCCGATATCGACTTGGCTATGGTCCCGGCCGCACCGCCGACCCGAAAAAACCAGCGCGCCACCTCCTGGCCCGCACCGATCTCGGCGACCGTGCCGTACCATCTCGGATCAAGATTAACGCGCAACGCCTTCTGGTGAGTGTCCTCACCAACGTTCACAGTCGGGCCAAGAACGCGGTCCACCCCTTCCAAGGCCGGTCAGCCGAATGGACCACCAACCCAGATTCGCCCTTACGGATGCATCAAATCACAACTTAAACTCGGTTTCGTTTCCGTAAGGTTGTGAACCAGTTAACACTTCATGTCGGCCACGGCGGCACGATAGATCAGGTTCACCCATTGGCAGCACCACCGAATGTTCGTCACTCTCAGTGCCGGCCGGCGCTATGATCCGCCGCTCTGGAAAGCGGTCCGCGCCCGTCGTCCGGTGACGGGACGGTCGAATCTGCGCTCGCATCCGGCTCCCGACGCAGGCCATCTCCGCCCGCGCCCACGACCGTACCGGTCAGTCACGGCCAAGGCAGCGCCACGGGCCAAGGTGGCGGCCGTTGGTAGGCGGCTGCCGTTACGACGCTGCGGTCAACGTGCCCTTACCTTGGCTCCGGGGGGATGAACACCTAAGGGCCGGGCACGCCGACCGCTCCGCTCTTGCCTCGGGAGAAAGCCCCTACTCCGTGGGTCTGAGCAGCGCGCCGTTGCCGCAAAGTACTTCTCCGCAGTGGCAGCTCGGTTACGGCCGTGCTACAGCTCCATTACCGCGACGACCAAGCGTCCGGCCAAGAAACTGCGACGATCGGAACGAAAAGAATATTGCGGTCCGACTATCCAATCGCCGGCTTGATCACACACGATGGGACGGCGCGAGGCTCCTGGCCCGTGGCGCTCAGCTTCCTTTACAGCCTGGTCCGCCGTCTGGCCGAACAGCTCCGGATCCATCGGCTGGACACCGCCGCCGAGATCCTCGAGCTTCCAGGTCACTGAGCCAGTGCTCTCGCCTTTGGCGCGACCCGATGACATTCCGCGGCTACTCCTACCTGTTGAATCCCCGTGGTCAAACCTGCGGCCACGGTGACCGCCACCACACGCCCAATGGTTGGGCATGACCTTGGCGTGGGCAATCCTGATGGCACTGGACCCCATCGGGCGTTCACACCCTGATGCTGATTGGATTCCCGCCTTCCCGATCGTGCTTCGGCACCGTAGGCACACACGCCTTCTATCTCACTACTCCCGTAGTGGCCCGTGGCTCACGGACTCGACAGGCCACAAAAGCAGCCGCGTAGCCGGGGATGGTGAGGCGTATGAGAGCATGGCGAGGGAGATCCGACCCCGGAAGAGCGTCAGATGGAAGCCACTGACTGGCACGTCCACTGCCACAGCCTGTCGCCCAGAGGTGCACCGCGGTTCCGTGCGTCGACCGAGCCGACGCGGCGGCGGCCGGGGCGGTACCGGCCGAACAGGTGCCGCTGGCCCCATAACCAGAGCGCGGCTGCCGCCGCCACCGATCACGTCGAGCTGTCCAGCGAGACGATTATTTGGCGAGGGCTGCCACCAGTTGGGCTGCGTCAACCGTACCGAGCCCGCTGGCCATGTCGTAGCCGGCGACGGCGTTGAATCCTGGAACTGTGTCGCTATGTCCGTTCTGGCTGAAGGTCACCGTGTTGTTGCCGATGGTGATGTCGGGGATGCCCGGTCCACCGGAGCCTATGGCATACAGCTTGGGATTGAGCAGCCCGAGGTCGTGACCCGCGTACTGGTCGGCGATGGCCACGATGCCGGCGAATTCCGGCGAGGCCTCGCTGGTCCCGCCAATAATGTAGAAGCCAGGCCCGGACAGTCCACCGAAGGACATGTACACGAGGGCCCCGCCGTTCACGGCGGCGCTGAGGCTGATGTCGGGGGTACCGCGAGCCAGACCCACGACGCTTTTCACGTCGTTCTGGTAGGTCGGCCGGGTGAACACCGCCGACGGGCCGCCGCTACCCGCGACCGCGCTGCCAAACAAGTAGCTCTCGTTCCACACGTTGTCCGGCAGGGTCGGGTCGCCCTGGGCGTTGAGATGCAGCTGGAGCCCGCCAACGGAGGTCACGAGCGGGTCGCTCGACGGCCAGCCGACCACTCGGTGGGTGAACAACGTCGTCCCGTTGAAGTGGTAGTTCGTTGCCCCGGTGTCACCAGCGCTGGCGAGCACGGTGACGTTGTTTGCCAGGGCGTTGAAGTAGGCGCTTCGGAGCGCCAAGATCGACGACGGGGAGGGGAACGTCTCCTCAGTAGCGCCAAAGCTCTGCGAGATCACGTCGCCAAGGTGGTTATTGATGGCGTAGTTCTCGGCGGCGATGATCTCGGGGAATCCGACGGTTCCCTCTGTCTCGGCGACCGGCGTTTCCAGCAGCACGATGCTGGCGCCCGGCGCCATGGCGTGCGAGTACTCCACGTCGAGCGAGGTTTCTAGGGCCCAGCCGACCATGGTCGGGTTGCTCGGGTCGAACGGCGGCACCTTGCCGACCGGCTGCAGCACGACGAAGTTCGGCGGTGGCGGGAGGTGGAAAGACTGGTCGAAGGCGGCCAGGTCGCTCATGATGGTCGGAGAGCCGTAGGAGTCGACAATGACGATGGTCCGCCCGCGCCCGTTGAAGTGCGCCGCATAGAGAGTCTTGAGGTCGTAGGCCTCCTGGAACTGCGAGGGGCGATAGCACGCGAATCCCATCGTCACGAGGCACTGCGCCGTCGTGGGCGGCTGCGCCCAGTGGGCGTCGCCGAGGCGGATGGCCAACGGCGTGGCGGCGGCGACACGGCCGGAGCCGGCCGCGTGAGCGCTGACTGAGGCCGCGGGCGAGGTGCCGAGGCCGATCAGGAGCGCGAGGCCAGGCACTACGGCGAGACGACGCAAGCGCATGAAGGTCCTCCTCCCCTTCTCCTGGGCGCCTTGCTGGCTCCCGGAGCAGCAGTAGCCAAGCACTTGCCGGCCTCGGCTGTCAACGTTAAGCACCAGGAGCGATGCCGAGACACCGGATTCGCCCGTGGAGGGAAGGACAGGTCTGCTCCGCCAGCGTGCGGGGTCCGTTGTCAACCGGGTCCTCCCTAGCAGCCCAGGCGGATGACCACCCCTTTGGCTCTGGTCACGTGGGCCGCCTGCTCCACCCTCTGGCACCTGGGTTTAACTCGGTCGGCGAGACGGAATCGAACCCCCGACCTCAGGCGCGTCATACACCCTCGAGCGCGTCAACGGCTGTCAGTGGATGTCAGTTTTCCCGTGTGTGGCAAGGGTTTTGGCTTCGGGGAGTCATCCGGTATTAATGGCTGTCAGCCGGCTTGGCTGCCACGGACGTTGCGTTCTCGCCTTGGCCAGAGGTGTTGGCGCCGGATTGCCGACGGGAACCGTCGACGCATCCTGGTGAGTCGTCGGGCTTGACCAGCCCACCCCGAGCGTGGGGGCCCCTCACTACCTGCTCGAGACCGGCGTTTCGGCTCAGGGACTCAGGCGATCGTTGCGGCGGGGTGTGCGTCGGAGACGGTTGGATATCGGCTCGGGCGAGGCGAAGAGGATGGTGTCGTCGGCGAAGATCACGGTTGGCCGGCAATGCGGTCGCGGTCCGGCGATGACCGTGACTGTGAGGAGTGGTTGCCAGCGCACCGGTGGATGCTGCCCGTCCATGAGCGGGACCCGCCGAGGGCGGCCAGCCGGGTCGGAGACGCTCAGGTCGATGTGGATTGGGCCGGGCAGGTGCGGGTAGAGCCGGAGCGGCTCGTCGCCGAAGTGCGCTTGCCAAATCCAAGCGTGGTCAGGCGCGTTCAGCGCGTGCCGGACCTTCGCCACCCACCGCCGAGACCGGACCCACGAACCGCCGCCAAAGGCAGCGCCGACCGCGACTGCCAGCAGGCACCACCAGCCTGCCCCAGGCGGGGTGGCGGCCGCGACGGCGCCTCCGATGCTGACTGCCAGACCGGCAACCAGAGCGACCGCGGTCTCGGTGCGGATGTGGCGGGCGAGGATGGCCTCGGTCTCGGGGTCGATGCCGGCGAGGCGGAGCCGGTCTCGGTCAGTGACGGTGATGTCCGCCATTGGAGCTGAGGGCGATGTCATCGAACCCCCCGGGTTTCTCAGCCGTCTCGTGGTCCTCGCCGGCGCCGCGACTGTGCTGGCTGGTCTCGGGACGATCCCCGGCGGCCGAGGTGGCCTTGGGACGTGGGCACCGGGATCGGGTCGGTGCAGCGGTCGCAGAGCCCGAACAGCTCGAAGGTGTGGGTGAGGTCACGGAACCCGAGGGTGACCCCGAGCTCGTCTGCCCATTCTTCGACGGGGTCGGCGACGATCTCCAGGGCTCGGCCGCAGGCTCGGCGAACCAGGTAGTGGTGGTGGCTGGGCCGGCGGGGAAGCCAGTAGCGGGTTTCGCCGTCGTCACCGCGGAGGGTGTCGACCGCGCCGGATCCGGCCAACGCCCGAAGCTGATGGTAGACGGTGGTTATCCCGACCCGCAGGCCTTGGGGGGCGAGGAGGGCTCGGAGACGATCATGAAGTTCGGCGGCGCTGAGGAACCCGTCGGCGGCCTCCAGGACTTCGAGCAGCGCCCGTTTGCGGGGGGTGTTCCGGGTCCGCACCAGTGGCCGGCCGTTGCCGCGACGCTGGTCTGGCCGGAGGGTATCGCCGTCCGGTCTGGTCGGCTTGGTGGCGGCCTTGTGGCTCATCCGATGGCTGAGTCCGGCCTGAGGCGATCGATGCTGTCGTCGCCGGCGGTCGCTGCGGGCTCGAGGCGTTGTCGGTTCCGCCTGGTTTGCTGCACCGCGGTCCACACCCGGGCGACGGTGTAGGCGAAGGCGCTGAGGGCGCCGACGAAGAAGCCGATGGGTAGGTTCGTCTCGTAGGAGACGGCGATGGCGACCCACACGGTGACGAGGGCGAACAGCACTGACAAGCCGATCGCCACCGGGGGACGGTTGGTGAAGGACCGGGCGGCGGCGGGCGGGCCGATGAGCAGGCTGAAAATGAGCAGGGATCCCACCACGGGGACGGCCATGGTGGTAACGAGCGCGACCACGACCAGGAAGGCCAGGTCCATCACTCGGGGGTTGATGCCGTGCGCTTCAGCGACGTCGGGGGTGACCGAGGAGAGCATCAGCGGCCGGTAGAGGACCATGACGGCGACGATGCACACTGCGGCGATCAGCACTGTCGGCCCGAGCTTGCTGGTGGAGACGCCGAGGACCTCACCGAAGAGCAGGGCGAAGATCTCGGGGGCGTACTCGCTGGTGCGCGACAGGAACAGGTCGCCGAGTGCCAGCATCAGTACGATGGTGAGGGCGGTGGCGACGTCGCTTCGGGCCCGCCGGCCCAGCCCGGCGATCATCCCGGCGCCGGCCAGGGAGAACAGGCCGAGGCCGACGATGGTGTTGGCGCCGATCAAGAAGGCCCCGGCCGCTCCGGCGAAGGCCCCGTTGGGAAGGGAGTGGGCGGCGAAGGCGGCGCCGCGTAGCACCGTGAAGAACCCGACTACGCCGGCCACGATGGCCACGATGGTGGCCGCCTCCCAGGCGTTGATCATGAAGCTGGCGAACATCAGGCCACCTCGACCGGCTCGAGAGTCGTGGGCTGATCGCTGGTAGTCGCCCCTCGCCGGTCCGTACGGAGGCGGGAGGCGAGCCCCGAGGCGAAGTAGAGGACGAAGATGACGGCCACGATGCAGAAGCTGACCGGCCAGCCGTTCCCGCCGGCCCATGTGGTGCTGTTGTAGGCGATCAAGGTGCCTGCCCAGCAGGCGAATATGCCGACCGCGGCCGCCACCGCGATGGCAACCCCGGTGCGGGTCGCTACTCGAAGGGCGATAGCGGCCGGTCCGATCAGCAGGGCCGTCGAGAGGATGGCACCGATCGTGACCGCAGACATCGACACGGCCAAGGCAAGGGCCAGGAGGTAGCCGGCGCCTACCAGGCGCACCGGTACACGGCGCGCCGCCGCCAGCTCGTAGCTCACGGAGCTGAGCAGGAGGGGCCGGTACAAGACGGCGATCAACGCGACGGAGGCGACGCCCAGGACGGCCATGACGGTCGTGATGCCGGGCGGCAGGGTGAAGATGGACCCGAACAGCACGTTCACGGTGGCCCCGGTGGTGCTTGAGGAGATGGTGCCTTCGTAGAGGAACAGGGCCGCCAACCCCAGCGAGGCGCCCAGCACGATGCCGGTGGCCAGGTCTCGGCCTCGGGGTTTGCGGATGCCGATGAGCTCCATGACGCCGGCGGCGACCACGTTGAAGGCCACGAACCCGTACAGGGTGGACGCTCCGACCAGGAAGGCGGCGGAGCCGCCGGCGCTGCCGATGTCGGAGAGGGCGTGCCCGGCGAACGACTGGCCCCGGATGACCGTGAACACTCCCACGATTCCGGACACGATCGCCGCGATGGCGCCCACGATCAGGGCCACGTGGACCGGCTCGGAGGAGAAGAATCCCGGTTCGAACAGCGGGGCCCAGGAGGCGGCGCCGAGCATCATGCCTCCCGCAGAAAGGGGTCGCTGTCGGCGGGATGGTGGGCTTGATGCTCGGCACCGGAGACCACCAGCACCCGGCCGGCGACGTGGATCACCTCGACGTGGTGGCCGTAGAGCCGGCTGAGGGTGTCGGTTCGGACAACCTGGTCGGTCGTGCCCGACGCGGCCCGGCCGTCGGCGAGGTAGACGACGCGGTCCATGACCGGTAGCAGCGGGTTCATGTCGTGCGCCGAAAGCAGGATGGCGATGCGCTGTTCGGCGGCGATCCGGGCCAGGAGGTCGACCACTTCGGCGGCGGAGCGGATGTCCAGGTTGGCCAACGGCTCGTCGAGCAGCAACAGCTTCGGGCGGCAGATGAGGGCCTGGGCGATCATGACTCGCTGCTGCTCCCCGCCTGACAGGGTCCCGATCCGAGCGTCCGCGAACCGGGTCGCTCCCACCGCGTCGAGCATCTCCTCCACGGCGATACGACGCTTGGCCGCCGGTCTGGCGATCCCGAAGCGGTGCCCGTCGAGACCGAGCGCTACCAGGTCCCGGGCCCGCAGGGGCATGTCCGCCTCGAGGACGATCTTCTGCGGGACGTAACCAATCTGCGGGTTCCGTCGTGCCCGGGTCCCGCCGGTCACCACGACCCGACCGCCGCTCGGGGCGACCAGGCCCAGGATCACCCGCAGCAGGGTGGTCTTGCCCGCCCCGTTGGAGCCGATCAGCCCACAGAACCCGCCGGCCTCCACCGAGAACGACACCCGGTCCAGAACCCGGCGGCCACCCAGCGACACGCTCACGTCCTCGACCCGCAGCACCGCGTCGGGGGCGGCCACGCCGGTGCCGGGTGCGAGCGGCGTCCCTCCGGTGGCCGCCACCGGGTCGGTCTTCACGGTCACAGGCGCTGGGTGGAGGCGCCGGTGGTGACGGCCTTTTGGATGGCGTTGAGCTCGGCCATCATCCACGACTGGTAGTCGTAGCCGGGCACGGGCATCGTCTCGTACACCCCGACCACCGGAACCCCCGCCTGCAGTGCGGTCTGGCGGATCGAATCGGTGAGCGCGTCGGTGACCTGCTGGTTGTAGCAGAACACCTTCACCTGATGCTTGGTGAAGAACCCCTTCTCCAGCGACACGTCCTGGGGGGTGGGGTCGGTACCGTTCATGATGTCGGCCTGGAACTGAAACGGCGTCAAGTTGTTGATCCCCATGGCCGTCAGCAGGTAGTCGGCTACCGGCTCGGTCGTCGCCGCCGTCGTCCCCGCGTATTTGGCCTTGAACGCGGCGACGGCGTCGAGCCACGGCTGTAGCGAAGCCACGAACTTGGTCTCGTTCGCTTGGAAGGTCGAGGCGTGGGCCGGGTCCAGCGCGGAAAGATCAGACGCCAACGCCTGGGCGACCGCCGGCATGGTCTTCGGGTCGTACCACAGGTGCGGGTTCGGCGTGCTGTCCGGGAGGCCCAGCAGATCCTGCACGTTGATCACCTTGCGGGCCGCGTTCGGTGACGCCGAGGCCAGGGTGCCCATGAAGCCGTCGTAGCCGACCCCGTTCTCGATCAGCAGGTTGGCCTTGGCGATCTTCTGGCCCACGCTCGGCGTGGCCTCATAGGTGTGGGGGTCGGTGTTGGGGTTGGAGTCCACCGAATAGACGCTCACGTACGGGCCGCCGATCTGGGATGCCACATCGCCGTACTCGTTCTCCCCCGCTACCACCGCCACCGTGGCGCCGCTCCTGCTCGCCGCGGTCGAGGCCGCGCTCGGCTTCGACGACGAACCGCACCCGGCCGTCACCGCCGCCACCGAAACGGCTACCAGCACGGTCGTAGCCCTCGAGAACTTGAACATTCTTCCCTAACTCCCATCTCGTCTCTGCCCTTGATCCGACCCGGTCGGTTTTCGACCGGCACCGGACCCGGCCCATTCGGTAGCAGCCATCCGGTTGTCTGGATCCGTTGCAGGTAACTGTAGGCCATATCTTGAACCGTTGCAAATACACGGCAGGGCCGCCGAGGCCCGGTCGTTGCATGGCTTGCTCTTTATATAAGGAACTGCTAATGTGGGGCGGTGGTTGACACCAAGGCGCCGGATGTCCTGGCCGCAGCAGTAGACCTGTTCAAGGCGCTGGCCTCTGCGGTCCGTCTGGCTACGGTCGTCGAGCTGTCCGAAGGTCCCCGCTGCGTCCACGAACTACAGGCGGCGCTCGCGGCCTCCGGGCGGGAGGTCAGCCAGCCGCTGCTGTCCCAGCACCTCAAGGTGCTCCGCCACGCCGGCCTGGTCACCACCACCCGGCGGGGCACCGAGATCACCTACCAACTCGCCGACGCCCACGTCGGCCACATCGTCAACGACGCCATCCGACACTCCCAGGAGGAACACCCATGACCACCACCCACCTCGAGCACCCCGACCACACCCACGTGCACGGTGACGGCTGCGGACATGTCGCCGTCCCCCACGGCGACCACGTCGACTACGCCCACGACGGGCACCTCCACGCCGCCCACGACGGGCACTTCGACGAGTGCACCACCGACACCCACACCGAGCATCCCGACCACACCCACGCGCACGCCGACGGCTGCGGACATGTCGCCGTCCCCCACGACGACCACGTCGACTACGCCCACGACGGGCACCGCCACGCCGCCCACGACGGCCACTGGGACGACCACTAGAACGTCGGCCGGTACGAAGCCGTGACGGCCAGCCGCGCTGACGGTCTGGCGGGTCGAGCCCCCCAGGAGCGCTCGACCCGCCAGAAGCGCGCCCTGGCCGGGGTGCTGGACGCCTCCGAGGGGTTCCGCTCCGCCCAAGACCTCCACGCCGAGCTCCAAGCCCAAGGCCACAACATCGCTCTTACCACCGTCTACAACCAGGTGCGGGCGCTCGCCGAAGCCGGCCAGCTCGACGCTCTACGAAGCGACGACGGCGAAACCCGCTACCGCCGCTGCGCCAGCGACGAACACCACCACCACCTCGTATGCCGCCAATGCGGCACCGCTATCGAAGTCGAAGGACCAGAAGTCGAACGCTGGGCCACCCGAACCAGCAACAAACACGGCTACATCGACATCACCCACACCGTCGAGATCCTCGGCACCTGCCCCGACTGCGCCGCAACAGCACATGCCACCTGACTGCCCTGCCTACCCCCAGTCCTCCCTCCCCCGAACGGAGCACCGACGGCACACCCTGCCGCCCAAAGCGGCGGGATAGCGCCTACGGCGTCAGCTCGGGCGTCGCCCACCATTAGGACTCAGGCACCGGACGGCCGCCCAGAAGATCACCCGGGCGTATCCCAGAATCCCGGTGGCCGGGGCGCCCCTTTCGCCGGCCTGGAGGCACATATCCCTGACCGACGTTGCTGGGGTTGCTCCACCGGGTGCGGCACTTGAACGGCAGGGGCGCTGGTCTTGTCGGCGGCGATTCAGGGACGTGCCGGTCGACTCGGGAAAGTCCCACCCGCTGTATACGCAGACACGGCGGGTGCCGGGGTGGGCCTGCGGGACCGCGGGTTGCCGGGTCGATGGGCGGCAGAGGGGACGGCGGGGACTTTGCCGGACATCCCCGAGGTCCTGCTTCGTGAGGTTCGCCTTGTCGACCGCGTCGCCCTGGTCGGCAGGACCGTTCTGGTCCTGCCAGGTCTCTACGCGTCGGGGGCGCGTCGCGTTGAGTGGTGCAGCGGACAGCACGTCAAACGGCAATCCCAACCTCTCTCCTGGTGACTGGGGGACGGTGATCACGCTGTCCCGCCGAATGGCGAAACGTGGAAGCAGCATGGAAGGACTGGGTGACGACCACCCGGGGTGTGCCGAACAGCGGTTGCTCACGGGTGTCTTGGACCCTTGCGCTACCGACTGGATTTCCTGGCGTAGCGGGCACCTTGCCTTACTGCGGCAGGGCTCGCCGCAGGGACTCCTCGATTCGCTCCAGGCGCGCTTCGAGATCGTCGAAGCGTGGGTGGAGACTCGTCTCCTCGGCCCTCTCGTCGGGCGAGGGGATCTGGCTGGCACGTTGAACGAACGTTGAGGTGATGGCGGCGGTGATAATGGCCAGGAAGGCGACGCCCTCCAACATTACGAATGCCGCCACGAGCCTTCCGGCCGGGTTCTTCGGAGTGACATCGCCGTAGCCTACGGTTGTAACCGTCTGGATAGCCCACCACATCCCGACCCAGATCGAGCTGTACTCCGGGTGGTCGATGAGCCGCATGAGTGCGCCGCCGGCTACGACGACCGCGACGGTGGCGACGGCGATCACGCCCATCGCTCCGCGCACCGACGCCGGATTGCGCAGGAAGCGGTTCAGTCTGCGCTCCATGGGATTCAGTTTGGGCATGTCATCGCCTTCTTTCTACTCCTGATCCCGACCAACACCTCGGACCGGCGCGTCCCCGCTCCTGGCCGCCAGGGCCTGGAAAGGCCATCCCCGGATCGCCTCGGCCCGCTCAGTTGCGTCGACGCCAAGACCCGGGACAGACCCTCGACGCTCTGTGATCCCGCAGAACCGATTCCAAGCTGCGGGACCGAACATCATCGTCTTACTCATGCTCGGATTCTGGCCGATCGATCGGGGGCTCTATTTGATGGTCATCTAACTGGACTGCATCCCTGAGCAGCGGGACGTGGTGCACCACCGTTCACGGCCTGGGACGGCCCACACTGAAACATCGGGTGTCCCCTTCCGCACAAACGGGAATCACCCGGGCAGCCATGATCGAACAGCTCGGAACGACCGATGTACGGCTCTCCCGCCGCCGGCTCAGTGCGGGGTGAGGTGTATGACGCCGACGCTGTGGAGTCCGTCCAGGATGAGTTGGACGGCCAGGGCGGCCAGGAGGATGCCGAAGACCTTCTCGGTGACGAGCATGCGGCTCTCGTCGAGATGGTCGCTGACTCGGTTGGCCCAGCGGAACACGGCCACGTCCAGAGCGAGGACCACGCCCAGCAGGACTACCACCATGGCGAACACGCCTGCCGAGTCGGCCTCGGCGGAGAGGGTCACTAGGGTCACGATGCCGGCCGGGTTGAGCAGGTAGGGGACCGCAAGCGGGAAGGTGGCTACTCGCAGCGGATCGCGTCCCTTGATGGCCTGACTCTCCTTTGGTTCGCCTGCGCCGAGCACCATGGTGATGGCGATGATGACCAGGATGAGGCCGCCGGCGATCGAGAGCGACCCGGTCGAGAAGTGCAGCAGGCGGGCTAGCAGTTCCCCCAGTCCGACCAGTAGGAGCGAGACCACGCCGGCGGTGGTGATCATTTTGCGGACGACGAGGGCCTTGGTTTTGGTGTCGAGGGCGGCGGTGATCTCCACGAACGGCACGAGGGCGATCTTCGGTCCCACCCCGATCAACAACAGCAAGAAGGTGTCGATGACAAAGTAGAGGTCAATCGACGTGTAGTTCATCGGGGCGTCTTGCTCGCGGGCGTCGTTATCGCCGGGCCAAGGCCCGGCTTGGTCCCTGGCGTAGCCGGATTTGATCGCGGCCCGTACCTTCCACAGTGCCGCCGACCCTACCCGCCGGGAGCGGGCGGGGAAGGAGCACCAGCACCGCCCGTATACTCGCCGGGATGGCCTCCTCGAGCCGGGATAGCCTCGATGTGGTGGTCATCGGCGGCGGCCCGGCCGGTGTAATCGCGGCGTTGCGTGCGGCCCGGCTGGGAGCCCGCACGGCGCTGATCACCAGTGCCGCGCTGGGCGGAACGGCCGCGGCCGACGGGCCTGTGCCGGTGCGCACCCTGGCCCATGCGGCCCGGCTGATCCGCGAGGCCCGACAACTGCCCCGCTATGGCATCACCGCTGGTGAACCTGTCCTCGACTACCCGCTGCTGGTGGATCGCGTCGGGGAGGTCACCGCCGAGGTGCGGGCCCATTCGGCGCTGGGCCAAGAGCTCCAGCAGTCCGGGGTCACTATCTACGAGCACGCCGGCGCCGCCCGTTTCATCGACCCGCACCTGATCGAAAGCGCCCATGCACCACCGCTCCGCGCACGACAGTTCATCATTTGCACCGGTGGCGTGGCACGCCGAATGGAGCTGCCCGGCTTCGACCTGACCTGCACCCACAGCGACGCCTGGGGTTTCTCCTCGGCTCCCCCGTCCATGCTGGTGATAGGCGCCGGCGCCACCGGTGTGCAGGTCGCTTCGATCTTCAATGCCTTCGGGTCCCACGTGACGATCTTCGAGGCCGCACCACGCATCCTGATGAGCGAAGACCACGACGTCGCCGTAGCCGTCCGTGCCGCGTTACAAGCGTCGGGGATCCGGGTCCTGGAGCAGGCCGGGACCATCGAGCGTTTCGAGTCCTGCCCCGCCGGCGTCCGGCTGATCTACAGCAAAACCCATACCCAGGACCACATCGAGGCGACGGTGGCGGTGGTGGCGGCCGGATGGGTCGCCAACACGGCCGGACTCGATCTGGCCGCCGCCGGGGTGGGGACCGACCAGCGCGGCTAAGTGCGGGTGGACTCCCAGCTTCGCATCACCGCGCCCGACATCTTCGCCGCCGGCGATATCACCGGGCACCTCATGGTCGTCCACGAGGCCGTCCGCGAAGGCTACCTGGCCGCCACCAACGCCGTGCTCGGCCGCACCACCGCCCTGCCCGCCGAAGTCAGCCCCATCGGCAGCTTCACCGACCCCGAGTACGCCTCGGTCGGAGTCACCGAGGCCACCGCCCGCAACAGCCGCAACGTGACTGTTGCCACTGAGCGGTTTGACTCCCTGGCCCGACCGATCATCGACGGCCGCCCCACCGGCTTTTGCAAACTGGTCGTCGACCGGCAGCTCCACACCATCCTCGGCTGCCACATCGTGGGTGAGCGCGCCGTAGAGCTGGCCCAACTGGCCGCGGTCGCCATGGCCGCGGGGATGAAAGTCGAGCAGCTCGCCCTGGTCCCGTTCTCCTTCCCCACCTACGCCAACGCCATAGGGCGCGCCGCCCTCAAAGCCGCCCGCAGCCTCGAACCGGCCACCAGGCGGACCGAAGATGACCTTCCGCTCGAAGCCGACGTCGGTTGACGCGCAACGAGCCTCTATGCCTCGGCACAGCCGGGTCTGCCCCCGCAGAGCTCGAGCCGCAGCGACCCGAGCTCCATCCCCTCGAAGGGGCGCCAAGGGTCGCCCGCCACCGCGACGAAGAGCACGTCACTGTCATCGCTTGCCGGAAAGCTGGAGCCGTAGCGTCGATCAAGCTGCGGACTCGTTTACAGGCATAGCAGAGGGTTGCTTGGTCGGGAGCCGGCGGGTCAGCAACAGGGCCAGCACCGCCAGGACCGCGAGCAGGGATAGCGAGGCGCGCAACCCGTCGATGCGAGCGTTGGCGTTCTCGGCGACAATGGCGTCGGCCGTCTTGGGGGGCACCCCAGCGTTGTCGAGCTCGGTCTTCAAGTCGTCGTCGGAGATGAACGGCACCCCCCCAGTTAGTTCCACCTGCGCCTTGGAGGCCACCTCGGCCGGGACCGCCGGGTTGTGGGCGATGCCGCTCAGGAACGACGCGGTCAACGCCGAGATGAGCACCGCCCCGGCCAGGGCGGTACCGATGGACGCCCCGAGGTTGGTCATCGTGTTCTGAACGCCGCCGACTTCGCCGCTTTGTTGGTCGGGCACCGACGAGACGGTCACGCTTCCCAACTGGGAGGCCAGGGCCCCGACACCGAGTCCTGCCAGCAGCATGGGCCAGGTCACGATCTCCGGTCCGGCGCCGGCGTCGAGGGCGGCCACCATGATGGCGATCCCGGCGAACAGGGCCAGGAACCCTAGCTGGGCGACCCGGCGTGGGGAGGCGTCAGGGAAGACTTTCGGGACGCCCACGGCGGCCAGCAGCAGAGTGGCCGACAGGGGCAGGAGCCGTACGCCGGTGGCGATGGCGGACAGGCCCAGCGCCACCGACAAGAACAGCGGCACGGCGAAGAACAGGCCGGCTTGGAGCAGGTACTGGAAGAAGAAGGCGGTCAGCCCGCCGCGCAGGGTCCGGTTGCGCAGCAGGGCCGGGTCGAGCAGCGCCGCCTTCCCAGCGGCGAGGCGGTGATCTTCCCACCACAAGAACCCCCACAGCACCAGCCCGCCGCCCAGAATCAGCCAGATCACCGGCGACACCCCCAGCCACTGGGGGGCACCGGCCTTGGGTTGCACGAAACCCCAGGTGCCCGAGCGCAGGATGCCGTATACCACCAGCCCCAAGCCCAGGGCGGACAGGACGGTGCCCACCACGTCCAGGTGGGCCCCCTCCTCGGCGGGGGTGTCACCTATGCGGCGGGTCAGCGCCAGGATGCCCAACACCACCAGGACTTCGCCGACGAACACCCACCGCCAGGACAGGTAGGTGGTGAACAGGCCGCCGATCAGGGGACCGGCTGCCACCGCGATGGCCCCGGCTGAAGCCACCAGCCCGTAGGCGCGGGGCCGCTCGTTCCGGGCGAAATTCGACGCCACCAACGCCACAATGGCCGGCAAGATCAGGGCTGCACCCGCCCCCTCGAGAACCGACCAGCCGAAGATCAGCACGGTCAGGTTCGGTGACAGGGCCGTGGTCAGCGATCCGCACCCGTAGATGACACAACCGAGCATGAAAGCCCGTTTGCGGCCCAGGATCTGGCCCAGTTTGCCGCCGGTGATCATCAGGGACGCCATCACCAAGGTGTACAAGGTGATGGCCGTCTGGATGCCCACCACCGTGGTACTCACGTCCTTGGCCACAGTGGCGATCGAAACGTTCATCACCGAACTGTCCAGCGTCATCAGGAACTGGCCCGACGCCAACGTCACCAGGACGATCCCGGCCCCCGTAGCCCGACGTTCAGCGGTATCTGCCACGCGGTTTCACCATCCCGTCCATCCCGCCAGCCACACACAAGCGAAGAAACACCGAGCGCACATGATCGCAGACCACAGAGACTCCCCGGCTCATCCCGTGCCGGTAACCCCACCACCTCGGTGGGGGCACAACCTCCCCCCACCACCCGTCGGCCTATACCCCTTGGCTGCCCGAGCCATGCGGTGCCCGGAATGGCTTACAGCACCCGCCGGCCGGGCCGCCGCGCCCGCCACAAGGCGGCAAACGGCCGTTGCAAGCGAACCAACGTGTGATAGGCGAAAACAGCCCATCAGGTTCGGACCGCCTACGGCCATGAGCCAGTCTGTGCGGGCCAGTAGGCGGACACCGAGCACACTCCCGGGCAGGCCGCCCGGACCCGTCGTGTCCCATATCGTGCCTGCCGAACGTCACCCCAAGGTCGCTCATATCGCTGGGTTGTCGTCACTGCTCTGTATCTGTTCCCCGGGCTCCGTGACACCACGAGGGTGGCGTCACGCCTTCCAGGAGCTGGCGTTCCTCTCGTTGTGAACGCAACCGGATGAAGGTCAGATGTTCCCACTTTGGGTCGCTCATCGCCTGGTCGTAGCGATCCTGCACCGGCTGATAACTCGTCCATGACCATACGATCATCGATTTCAGTGGGTCCAGGCGGAACGCGTTACTAAGCCGCTCCCTGTTCCCGTTCCACAGTTCCTGGCGCAGGATGCCGCGCTTGAGCGTTCGCAACGTCACCTGCCGCATCACAAGCGACTTGGGCAGGTCAAGCCAGACCACGGTGTCGGCAGCGGGCCACACCACCCGCTCAGTGACGTGGGCGAAGTAGTTTCCGTCCACCACCCAGCCGTCCTGCGAAACGAAAGCCTCGGTCTTCAGAGCGAACTCGTCGTCGGGCAGTTCCTTCCAGTCAGCCTGGTGGCGGATCGAGTCCAGTTCGAGGCGGGGCACCTGCAACCTCAATGCAAGCTGGGAGGCCATCCACGACTTCCCCGAACCCGAGGCCCGACAACCGAGACTCGACGCATACCCCGATGCTGGCAGATCTCTGAGGTTGAACCGCGAGGACTTGTCAGGGTCCTTGAACCCGCGTCCCATAAGTACAACAGTCACAGGTACCGGAGTCGCCCCCGATCGCCGGTTATTCGGGTGATCGAAGATCACCTCGCCCCTTCGGGGCTCGAATAACCGTTGATATACGGGTGATCGAGGCGCTGATCACTGAATTCAAGGTGCCTCGCGACCGTCCGCTATCAGTGGTAAGCGGGCACCCTCCCGCAAGACGCTCTCATGCCACGGTTGTAGGCCCGCCTGCTCATCCGACAGTGGTGCTCTGGACCGGCCCGAGCATGAGGAAGTCATCTACATCGACAAGCTTGAGGATCCACCGCGCCGGGATGGGGACCAGATAGCGGCTTGGATCCCGGAAGCGTTCCGGTTCACCTAGCTCGATCCTACGTCGCCCAGTTCGGATGGCGCACGCTCTCGCGGCAAGCACATTCTTCACCCACTCGCTCTCGCCATAGGTGAGCGCGAAGAGGTACTTCCCCTGGACCTTGAAGACGTTGACAGGCGTCTCGTACAGGCGGCCAGAGCGCCGACCAACGTGTTCCAGAAGGGCGAGACCTGGTGCCCAGCCGGCGATGTGGCGCGTGAACGGATTCGTGTAGCGCTGATTGAACCTTGCGACCCGCCGCGAGAGGGGCATCGATACGTACCTCCGGTTGTCCCCATGATGCCTGTCGAGCACCCAACGCCCCATAACGTGCGGCGAGGTCGCACCCACAAAGCGCCCCTACCGCCGGCTGGACGTCCGGGTGGCCGGGCAGGGCCGCGGAGAAGAAAGGATCAGTCGGCTGACTGTGAGAAGCGGGCGCGCATCGTGGCCACATACTCGGGGAAGTAGCGCCCGATCACGTCAAGGTCGAACTGGGCCAGGATCGACGTCGGCGCCTCGCGTTCAAGGAGAAACTCGAATGACGACCGGACCAGGGGTTCCTCATCCTCGGACCGGAGGCCCACCTCAGCCAGCAACGACGACGGCACAGTGACCTGGTGGGTAGTGGTTGAGGCCTCGGCGAGCACCTTGACCGAATAGGCGTGCTGGCCGGCGAGGTCGATTCGGATCTGCTCGGGCATAGCTTGTCGCAGGATATTCGCTTGTGCGGTCTCCGCCTTCCGCTCAGGATTGATCGGGGAGATCAGGTGGGGCCAATCGGGGTGGCTGGTGGCTGCTGTTCGGGTGGCGGTGCGGGTTTGAATGTCATGTGGTCGGGCAGGTCTGGTAGTCGAGGTTGGCGATGCGGGTCAGGTTGAAGGTGGCTCCGGCCAGCAAGGTCCAGATCCGGTTGCGGGCGCAGCCCACAAAGCGCAGCTTGCGGCAGCCGCCCACCGTCTTCTTCCAGCCGAAGATCTCTTCCACCCGTTTACGGGCCCGCTGACTGATGGCATATCCGGGGTGGCGGGTGGTTCGCCCGTCGATGGCGCTGCGCCGCCCGGCCTGGTTCTGGGCCACATGAGGGGTCACCCGCAGCTGACGGCAGCGGGCCACGAACTCGGCGCTGTCATAGCCCTTGTCCACGCCCACGCTGCGGGGGCGTACTCCGGCCCCGGGCAGCCGCCCCAACAGCTCGATGGCCGTCTCCCGCTCGGCCCGGCCGGTGGCCCGGGTCAACTCGCAGCCCACGATCAGACCGCTGCGGTTCTCCATCAGCACGTGATCGGTGAAGCTCAACTTGGCCGCCTGCCCGTCGCTCTTGCGGGCCAGGAGTGCCTCGGGATCGGTGCTCGACACGTGCGTGGCGTTGCTGCGGGACTGACCTTTGAAGCGCACGTCCGGGTTGCGGCCCCCCGCCGGAGGCGGCTCGGGGGACTGGTGGCGAGGCAGAAAGCTCTTGGTCGACGCCCACGCCTCCAGCAAGCTGCCATCCGCGGTGAAATGCTCGTCCGACACATAGCCCCGCAGCCGGGCCTCTTCCACCGTGGCCGCCAAGAACTGGTCGGCCACCTCCTGGCCCAACAGCCGCTCCCGATTCTTGGAAAACACGGTGGGCACGAAACAGTCGCCGTCGATGCCCAGGTCCAAAAACCAGCGGAACAACATGTCGTAGCGGAGCCGCTCGCAAAACTGGCGTTCGCTGCGCAGCGAGTACATGGCCATCAGCACCGACGCCTTCAACAAGTGTTCCGGCGGGATGCTGGGCCGGCCGATAGCCGAGTACATCGGCATTGAACGTCGGCTCCAACCGCACCAAAATGGCATCCACCACCGGCTTGATCCGCCGGATGGGATGATCGGCCGGGACCAGATCCTCCGTGCTCACCGAACACCACATCGACGTCTGCCCATCCACCAAACCCCGCATCACCACGCCTCCCACTATCCACCCCCGAGGCTCCCACACCACCCGCCACCAGCCGCGGACCCCCAACCACCCCTACCAGGACGTTTTTCAGCACCCTGCTAGACCTCTTCGTCGCCACCTACGCCGACGACGTCGACTCGGTCGCACGCGACGGTCGAGTGCTCCGCGGCCACGACACCCTCAGGCAGACATATGGTCCCCCGTTCGAAACTCGTACTGTGCACGCCGAAATAGTGGGCCGGCTCAGCTGCGGCGAATGGGTAGTCGACCATGAACGCTCCTCCGCCAGCGGACGGAACCCGGTCGAGGTGCTCGTGGCTTACAGGGTGTCGGCGAACTGCATCGTGTCGGTTCGCATGGTCGGCTGAGAGGCATGCCAGGCACGCTGCCGTCCGGCTGCAGACGTCACCGCCCGCGTGCGAGAGCGACGCCGCGGTTAACCGTCCTCGGCTGTCCTGGAAGCCATCCTCGCCACGTCGTGCCGTCTTCCCCAACTGTGCTTTCTGGACGGAAAGGGCGGGGATCGCTTTCTGGACTGGAGTTGCGGGGATGCAACTCAGCTAACGTCGAGTAGAGCCTCGCGGACGAGGTTGTCGATCTGACTCAACAACCACGCACGCAGGAGGCCGGGATAACGCTCCTTTAGCCATTCCACGGCCGGGGACGCCTTATCGGAGATGTCGTTATGGTCGCCGGTATCACCCTCGTCAGCCCACTGCCCGAGCGCAGCCCTGAATCGGGTCAGTATGTCCCTCTGGCTGTGCACCGAGAGCACAAGAAGCTGCTGTCCGACCAACATGCTGGCGTTGTGCAGAAGCGATTTCTCTAAGTCTCCCGGCCCCTGAGCGGTCGAATACGTCACGATCTGATCGGCGGCTGCGACCGTCTCCGTCATGCTCTGGCGGCCTTTGCCGTTGAGCGCGGCTCCCATGAGTGTGTCGATGTCGGCTCGAAAGTCCCACTCAGCCAAACTCGAACTCTCCTCCGAAGTAGATCACGATGGTCACCACAGATGTCGACCCTCTGGGACCGGCCTGCAGGCCGTCGACTCCATCCGCTGGATCTGTCACCCTAGTGGGGCGGCACCGAACCTGAGGCCGGTAGTCCCGCACTTGTAATTCGCGGTATATCAAGATGCTGGTGGGCGGAGCCTGGACTTGGAGGAGGTCCGGTTGGCTCGCCCGCCGGCGGTGTTCGTACGAGATCTGAGCCCGGAGGAGGCAACCCGCTTGCGGAGGGTCTCGCGGCAGTCGAAGGTGTTCGCCCTGCGCCAGCGGGCCCAGATCGTCCTGGCGTCCGATTCGCAGGTGGCCGCGCCGGAAATTGCTCGGGTGTTGCAGACCGACGAGAACCAAGTGCGCCGGGTGATCGCCGAGTTCAACAGCGACGGGATGGATTCCCTGCGCCCTCCTACCGGGGGCGGGCATCCGAGGAGGATCGATAATGACACCCGGGAAGCCATCCGGGCTATCGCCCTCGCCCGTCCCTGCGATCTCGGTGAGCCCGCCACCCGCTGGTCCCTGTCCCGCCTGCGCCGCTACCTGATCCGCCACCGGGTGCTGCGCTCGATCTCCAAGGAGCACCTGCGCCGCCTGTTGAACAAGATGGGCATCACTGCCCAGCGGACCCGGACCTGGAAGTCGTCCAACGATCCGCTCTACGAACAGAAGAAGCAGTGGGTGCTGGGCGCCTACAAAGCCGCCGAGGCCGGCACCCTCGACGGGGTGCTGGTCAGTTTTGATGAGTGCGGCCCCATCTCCCTCAAGCCCCACCCGGGTCGGGGCTGGTTCGCCACCAAGCGCCCCGGCTGCCAGCGGGCCACCTACAAAAAGAACAAAGGCACTCGCAAGCTGCCGGCCGCCTACGACGTGGGCGCCGACCGTCTGTGGGGTCGCCTCGAGGCCCGCTCGGTCACCGCCAAGGTGGTGCTGGAGTTCCTCAAGGACATCCGCCGCCGCTACCCGATCGATGTCCAGGTCTACATCGTCATGGACGGCCTGTCCGCCCACTGGACCCAAGAAATCCGCGACTGGGCGGCAGGTGGGGCTGCTGCCCACACCGACCAACGCCAGCCACCTCAACCGCATATGAATGCCACTTCTGGGCCTACGTCGAGTTCGTCGTCAACGGCTCCGATTATCCCGACTGGGACGAGTTCAACAAAGCCACCCAGGCTTATATCCGCCGCCGCAACCGCGACCACCACGACTCTGTCACCAAAAGACTCGAAAATCGACGCAAACTTGCCTGACCCACAATTACCGGCGGATCGATAGGTGCCGACCCACTAGGCGGTCTTGACCATCTGGGCGTCGCGTAACGCCACCAGCACCGCCCTTGCGACCCGTGCGGACGGATACCCCGAACGCCGGCTCGAGGTCGATGATTCGGGTGGTGCTCCCCCGGACGGATTGCTTGTTTGCTTGTAGGCCGACCACAAGCACGGCTACGTGTGTGGAGCTATCGTGGGCCTTGCGGGCGTCCCCCAACCACGACCAGCGGGTGTCGTATTTTAATGGACTGTTCGTCTGATGATCACATCGGAGCTCCCTCACCACTCATGAGCCCGCGCCCCTACCAACTCGGCAAGCGCCAAGACCATGTTGACTTGCTCCGCCAGCGTGTCGTCGATGCCGCCCGGTCGCTGCTGGGCGAAGCGCCGGGCTACTCCGAGTTCACCATTGACGCAGTGGCCAGGCGTGCCGGCGTGGCCCGAGCGACCGTGTACTACCAGTTCGATTCGAAGGTTGGCCTGTTGCAAGCCGTCTGTGATTCGCTGGCCGCGGGAGGGCGTCTCTGGGACATCGAAGCAGCCTTCGCTGAACCGGACCCGATGGAGTCGATTCGCATCGTCATTCGCTGCTTCGCACGGTTCTGGGACTTCGATCGGACGGCCATGCGGCGGCTGCGTTCCCTGGCTGGACTGGAGCCAGAAGTAGAGGCGGTGATCGAGGAGCGGGACGACCGGCGGCGAGGCATCATCGAGGTCTTTGTGGACCGGCTGTTCGTCGGCCCTGGCTCGCCGGCTGCGCGCAAACTGGTCCGGGTCCTCACCACGCTCACGAGCTTCGAGACGTTCGACGCGCTGGCTCGGGCACCCGAAACAGCGACCACGGCAACAGAGGTGATCATGGGGCTGGCCGAAGCCGCGGTACGGCAGCACACACCAGGATGACCGCCGCCCTGGCTAGGGTGGCGCTGGGTGTCATGGAACGGCCCCACCAGCCCTGGTCGCTGCGACGCGCGCCGCCATTGACCCGGAGAGTCCGGGTCGCTACTAATTTTCCTGTTACTGTGTGTCTGACCATTTCTGTTCGGTGAATACTCGGTTGCAGCTGGCGGAGCCGCGTGGCTCATCGGCGCGTGGGCCGGGCTTGGCGCCGCAGTCCCCCGGACTCGTTACCGCTGCGACCCTCATGGACGGGGCTGGCGGCCCGGCCAGCCCGCTGCTCCATCCGCTCGCCGCTGGGCGAATGGATGACTGAGCCCCACCTCCCCGGGCCTGATGCCCAGCGCAGCTCGTCTTCTCCGCCACCGTTCCCGATCGAGCAGCAACAAAAGCGCGCCCGGCGGATGCGAATGGCCAACCACATCACTCGACCGCTCCTGTCTCTGCCGTTCCGAACACCCATCAGCGCTCGGCTGATGCTCGTCGAACTCAGAGGCCGCAAAACCGGTCGCGTCTACAAGCAGCCCGTGAGTTACGCGCGCGACGGCGACACGCTGCTCACGCCCGGGGGCGGGAACTGGAAGCTGAACCTCCGCCAGGACCAGGTGAACCGGCTCCACCTCAACGGCAACTGGGTGGCGGCGCGACCGGAACTAGTGCGGGATCCGGGGACGGTAAAGGAACTGCTAGGGCGGATACACGCAGCGAGCCCCGGATCGGCTCGGTGGATCCCGGTACTCAACGCGGACGGCACCGTCGATCAAGGCAAGCTTGAGCAGGCCCTGGCCCACGGGTTCCTGATCGTACGATGGCAACCAGAGAGCGGTCACTGACCGTGAGTCCGCTGACCCTAATAGGTACCCCGGACCTTTCAGCCTGCTCGGGGACGGCACGACAGCTTTGACGGCGGTCCTCGTCAAGACTCATCGCAGCGATGACCGAGCCCGACCAGCAGGCAAATGCTGCTGTCGCCTGGGGCGGAATCCAGCAGCACTGGCCCGCCTCGGCGTTGTCGGAGTCGTGCTCTGTCGAGTGTGAGTAGAGGCGCTATGCATTTGTCCTAGGAGAGCCCCGGGAGCCGACTACCCGCTGGTGTGCCGGGAGCGGACCGATGGTCCCGATGCGCATCACGGCTGGGGCGCCGTCCCGGTGCGCGACGGGTCCGCGGTCGTGGCGTTCGGGCCCCGGCTGAGCAGCACTGTGGCCAGGGTCATGGCGGCGAGGGCGATGCCCTCGACCATGAGAGGGACGGCGCCGGTGCGGAAGCGCTCGTCGAACACGGCCACGCCGATGAGGATGCTGGCCACCGGGTTGAGGCTGTTCATGGCCGGGAGGCTGGCCGACACCGGGCCGGCCCGGTACGCCAACTGGCTGAGAATGATGCCGAGGGCCCCCACCCCCAGGAGGGCATACAGCTGCCAGCCGGCTACGAGGACCACCACTCCCTGGGCGAGCAGGTTGGTTGCTGTCTTGAGCAGGGCGGCGGAGCCGGCGAACGCGATCCCGGCGCCGGCGCCGAGCAAGGCGGCGGCGGTACTGCCGGTTCGCCGTCGAGCCAGCCGGATACAGGTCCCGATGGCGGACACGGCGATGATGGCGGCGAGGACCGCGGGCCAGGCGTCAACGCCGTTGCTGCTGGGAGTGGCGGGGTCGCCGGCCGTGAAGAAGGCTCCCAGCGCGACGACCAGCACGGCCGCCCACAGGAGTTCGGCACGGGTGGTCCGGGGGCCGCCCATGGCTCGGCTGGCGGGTAACGCGAACAGGACCATGGTGATCAACAGGGGCTGGACCAGGGTCAGGTTGCCGTCGTGGAGGGCCAGGGCATGCAACCCGAAGGCCGCTACCCCGATGGCCGAGCCGACCAGCCACCGCGGTGACGACAGGGCGCCGGCCAGGACCCGCAACCCCGGCGCCATACCTGACGGGATGGCGTTCGCTGCGCTGCCGCGGATCTGCCTTTCCACGTCGCGCAGGGCTCGGGTGTGCGAGGCGGTGGACAGGGCGAACAAGGCGGCGGCGCCGACTGCGGCGCAGGCCGCGACCGCCACGGTCACGGCGGCGAGCTCATCGGCTGAACACGGCGAAGAAATCCCGGGAGTACGGCTGCAGATAGTGACCGGGTGGGTAGTACATGCCGGTCAGCAGATTGGCACCCCCGGTGACCCCGGTCCCGGCCATGCCGCCGGCGTGAGTGAAGGTGGAAAACGACACCCACTCCGGGTTGATGTCGAGTTCCATGGCCCGTTGCGCCCCGGCCGCGATAAGCAGAGCGGCCAGGCCGGCCGGGTCCAGGTCGGGGCCGGCCGCGTAGATCAGGTCGCCGGCCGCGGTCACGCCCACGCCGGATCGCCAGGTGACGGCGCCGCCGCCCAGCACCGCCCCCCACACGCTGGGGGCGTCGACGTTGGCGGCGGCCACCCCGTGGTCGTCCAGCAGGGTCAGGTTCTGGCGGACGGCCGCCACCGTCGGCTCCAAACTGATGTCTCGACCCCATTCGCCGACAGTGGCGGTGCCGTCGGTGAAGATGACCAGCGAGGCGGCGCCGGCCTGGAGCGCGACGGCGCTGCGGCCCTGGTCGTACCAGCCGGTGTGATAGGAGTAGATCTTGAACCTGGCGTTGAACGCGGCCAGGAGCGTTAACCCCTGGGCCGGCGAGACCGCCCCCTGCTGGGGCCAGGCGCCGTAGGGCTCGCCCGTGCCGGCGTAGAGGGCCATCCGGGTGACGGCTGAGTCGATCCAGGCCACACCGGCAGGTGGGGAGCCGGCGGCGGGGCGCAACACGGTGGTGTAGATGGCGTAACCGCCGGCCAGTCGGGCGCCAGAGGCGGGCTGCCAGACGCCTTCGCCCGACAGCACGGGCGACACCGGAGGCCGGATCGGTGCGGGCGCTGGCAGTGGTGGTGGCGGCGGCAGGGTTACGGTGGTGGCAGGTAACGGTTGGGTGGTCGACGACGGGGCCGGCGAGGCGGTGGCCGTCGGGGCAACGGTGGGGGCCGAGGTGGAGGGTGCCGTCGACAGCGACGAGGCAGGCGACGGGGAAGAACAGCCGGCCAACACGGCGGCCAGGGCGAGCACCGCCAAACCGCCCGAGAGCACGACCAGGCGACGACCTCGTCGCGGCCTGGGCCCCGGTGGCCAAGCGCCCAAGCGATCGATCGGGGGGAGCCCGCGGCTACCGATCACCAAGGGGCCATTCCCCTCGCCGTTCAGTGACGCCGGCCGGGTCGGGCCGCTTCCTTGCGCTCCTGGATCAGCAACGCCAGCGTGGGACAGGCGGCCACCGCACGGCGAGCGAGGTGTTCGAGGTGAAAGGGGATCGGGGTCGCGTCGATGATCGGGTAGCCCCAGTCATCCAGGCCCACCACTTCGGGAAGCAACTCGGCGCAGAGACCGTGACCGTCGCAGGCGATGGGGTTGACAGCCAGATGGCGGGTCATATCAGCCGCGAGGGTCACCAACGCCGTGGCCGCAGGGTCGACGTCGCGAAGCGAGATGCCACCCGTCCAGTATCTGGGACCGACGATTAGGCTACGTCGAGCAGCAGGCAAAGGTTTCGTAAAGATCCCGGTGTCATTCGGCCGGGCGGACGCCGGGCGTCGGTCAAAAGTGATGCCGGTAGTGGGCGGCCGGGCCAAGCATGACGATCCCGAGGAGGACACCGGCGACCAGGCTGGCCGCCAACGCCCACTGGCGGGCGCCGGCCCCGGCCACCTCGTGGCGGGTCCGGTGGACCCAATCTTTCGGTGCCAGGCGGGCGGTCTCGACCAAGTGGCCGAGCACGTGAACGGTCATGGCCGCGAACCACAACACGAAACTGGCCTTGTGCACGAACAGCAGACTGTGGCGCAACGAGTGGGGGCCGAGCACTAGGCCGACGCCACTGGCCAGTAGCACCACGGTCAGGACGACCACCGCCGGGCCGAGCAGACGCAGGAGCGCCGGAGGGGGGCCTTTGCGCCGGTAGGCGGGCGACCCCCGGTAGTAGCGCACGAACCGCCAGCCGGTGGAGCCGATCTTGAGCAGCACCGGTGGGATGAGCAGCATGCCGATGAACACGTGGGGGGTCAAGAGGGCCCGGACCCGCAACACCGTGACACCCTCGGCGGCCAACAACACCAGCAGCACTGCTGCGGTAGCCCCGGTCAGACGGGCGTTGGACTCGACCCCGGCGTCGGAACTGCGGCGGCGCCGATGGGCGGGTGGCGACGGGGCAGAGCTGCCGCTAATGGTGTCGGACCCGTCCATGCCCCGACAGTAGGAGCCGACCCGGCCCCGTTCTTCGCACGAACGGCAAGTTTTGCCGTTCCTTTACCGGGCCTTGAGGGTTGGCTTACGTGGTGGGACGGAGAATAGCGACCAGCATGTACACCCTGCCCGCCCCGTATCGTCAGCGGGCCCCGCTGCCGCCCCGGCGCCGCCACCGGCTGCGCCGCCTGCTCGCCGCTCTTCTGGCTGTCGGGTTGATAGTCGTGGCCCTAGCGTCGATTTCCGTGTGGGGGGCGTGGCGGACCCCCGGCAACCAGAGCTTCGAGGCCAAATGGGCCGACTGGTTGCGCTCCCATCACGCGGCGCTGATCGCCAACGCCGTCGAGCAGTACTACTACGACCATCACGCCCCGCCCAAGGGCGGCCGACCGGCCGCCCTCAACTCGGTTCCGGCCCCGACCGGTCAACACTCCACCACGCAACAGAGGACCGTCCCGACAGCCGGCCTCCCCCGGCCGGTCCCGGTGGCCCTGGTAGTCAGCCCGGGGCTACCCGGTGAAGGCCAGTGGACTCCGACAGGAGTGGACGTGGAGGGCACGCCCGCCATGTACGTGGCCCAGTTCCGCGCCGATGACATTTACACCAGCCAGATCACCACGGCGGTGTGGATCGATCCCACCCGGTTGCGGGTGGCGCTGGTACCCGGGGCCCAGGAACCGGGCGGGACTTGGCCCCAGCCGCCCGACGTTAGCGGCACCGCTGTCTCGTCGATCGTGGCCGCCTTCAACGGCGGCTTCCGTCTCCCAGACGCCCACGGCGGCTTCTACCTCGACGGCCGCCAAGCCGTCCCCGTGCGGACCGGGGCCGCTTCCATGGTGATCTACGCCGACGGGCACATCAACATCGGCACGTGGGGTACCGAGGTCACCATGACCCCTAACGTCACCGCCGTGCTGCAAAATCTGGTGCCCATCATCGACAACGGCCAAACCGCCCCCGACGCCACCTACAGCGACACCCATATCTGGGGGGCCACCCTGGGCGCCAACACCGTGGTGGCCCGCTCCGGCATCGGCGTCACCGCCACCGGAGCCCTGATCTACGTGGCCGGCCCGGCCCTCACCGCCCGCAGCCTGGCCGAATCCCTCCAGCGAGCCGGAGCCGTACGAGCCATGGCCCTGGATATCAACCCGGAATGGGTCACCTTCAATTTCTTCACCCACCCCAACCCTGTCGACCCCGCCCTCATCGAGACGGCCAAGCTGTATCCCCAGATGCAACGCCCCGCCACCCGGTACCTCGGCCCCACCCAAGAATCCCGAGACTTCTTCACCGTCTCCCTGCCCCTCCCCGCCTAGACGCGACCCCATGACCGACCCATCCCGCCGGACACCGACCGGGCTGCGCACCCACGTGGGCCTGGGGGCGAGCCGGCCCGCATCGGAGTACGCCAGCGACGCCTCACTAAACGGTCCGGCCGACGTCGGCGGCGCCATCGTGATTTACCAGCGACCTCGACCCAACAAGGCGCTGTTCAGACCGGCCCGACGATGAGCGCAGTCCGGGCGGCCTCAGATCGGTCGTCCAGCCAGCCCGCCCCCCGACGCCGCCCCGGCGGCTCTCGGCGTGGATCCTCCGCCCGGCGCAGGAGGCGGTTGGTCGTTCTGGTCGCCGTCCTGGTGGTGGCCGTGATCTTGTTCCACTCGAGCGGCTCAGCCGCCCGACGATTGGCGGCCCACACGGTGGCTGGACTGGTGGGCCACACGGCGGCCGCAAGCACGGGTGGGCATCCACTCGCCCCGGCCCGGTTCAGCCCGGGCGCCTGCGTGTCGTTTCCTCCCACGACCGGCGACCGTCACCTGACCGTCTTCCTTGACGCCGGCCACGGGGGCATCGATCCCGGAGCTGTCGGCGTCACCGCGTCAGGACAGACCATCCACGAGGCCGACCTGACTCTGCCGGTCGAGCTCGACGCCATGACCCTGCTGCGCACCCACGGTTTTGCTGTGGCGGTGTCGCGAACGGCCGCCACTTCGGTGGTCCGACTCGGACCTGATGACCTCTCCGCCGGAGCGCTGACCATCCAAGGCGCCCACGACGACGTGGCCGCCCGGGATGTTTGCGCCAACCTGGCCCACGCCTCCATCCTGATCGGCATCTACTTCGACGCTGGCCCATTCTCACAAAACGCCGGCAGCGTGACCGCCTATGACGCGGCCCGCAGCTTCTCTACCGCGAATCTGCGCCTGGCCGGACTGGTCCAAACCGACGTGCTGGCCGCCCTGAACGCCCACGGCTGGGGTATCCCCAACGATGGCGTCGTTTCTGATGTCAGCCTGGGCGGTCCGGCCCTGACCGCCGCGGCGGCCGCCTACGGCCACTTGCTGCTCCTCGGCCCGGCCATGGCCGGCTACTTCTCGACTCCCAGCCAGATGCCAGGTGCGCTTATCGAGCCGCTGTTCATCACCGACCCGTTCGAGGGCACCGTCGCCGCCAGCGTCAGCGGCCAGGAAGCCATCGCCGCCGGACTCGCTCAAGCGGTGCGAGGGTTCTTCACGCCACCGGCCGGCACCCGGCCGAGCGCACCGTGAACATCTGCCCACAACCAAGCCTGCCGGAGAGCGGCGCGGGCGGGCGTCCCGGCGCCTTGCGGGTTCTACTGGTCGAGGACGACGAGGGGATCGCCGAGCCGCTAGCGGAAGGGCTGAGCCGCGAGGGCTTCGAGGTCCGCAGGGTGGCGACCGGCGCCGAGGCGCTCAGCGCCCGATCGCCGGATGTGGTCCTGTTGGATCTGGGGCTACCGGACATGGACGGGTACGCGGTGTGCCGGCAGCTGCGAGCCCGGTCGTCGGTACCGATCCTGGTCATCACGGCCCGGGGGGCGGAGATGGATCGGGTGGTCGGGCTTGAGCTCGGCGCCGACGATTATGTGGTGAAACCGTTCGGGTTTCGGGAGCTGACGGCCCGGATCCGGGCGGTGTTACGCCGCAGCGCCGAGCCCGCGCCGGGCGAACCGGTGCAGGAACTGGGTGCCTTGACGGTGGACCGGCGGGCCCGGCGGGTCCTGGTCGAAGGCAGGGAGGTGGCGTTGTCACCCAAGGAGTTCGATCTGCTGGCCCTGTTGGCCGACGACCCGGGCGCGATGGTGAGCCGACAGACCATCCTCGAAGAGGTGTGGGATGCCCACTGGTACGGTCCGACCAAGACCGTCGATGTGCACGTGGCGTCCCTGCGGCGCAAGCTCGGCTGTCCGGAGTGGATCGAGACGGTACGGCGGGTGGGGCTCCGTCTCGGTGACACACGCTCGCTCGGTCACCGCGACGCTCAGGTTCCTCGCGCTATGGACGGGACCGATGAGGCGGGTGAGCGGTGACGCGCCGGCTGGTCCTGTCCTACCTGGGTTTGGCCTTGCTGATCCTGGTCGTGCTGGAGATTCCGCTGGCGGTACTGGCGGCCCGGCACGAGCACGGCCTGACCGCCGGCCAAGCGGCCCGGGAAGCGAGCGGTCTGGCTGCGGTGGCCAGCGAGGATGTCGAGCACGGCCGGCTAGCTGATCTGACGGCCGTCATAGCCCAGTACCAGTCTCGCACCGGCGAAGAGGTCGCCATCATCGACCCGGCCGGCAAGGTGATCGCGTCCTCGGGCCGCGACGAAGACAACGACGCCACCGGTGCGCAACACTCGCTGGTACAAGCCGCCCTCTCCGGCCGGTCTGCCACTGCTTTTTCGAGCGATGAAGGCCAGCCGTGGGCGTACGCGGCCGGGCCTATCAGCGCCGACAACCAACCGCAGGGGGCCGTGCTGCTGGGGGTGGCCGCATCCGCCACCGAGCAACGCATCCACGCCATCTGGTTGGCCCTGGCCGCCTTCGCGGCCGGGATCCTGGCCCTGACCGGGCTGGTCGGGATGCTGCTAGCCCGGTCGCTGTCCCGGCCTCTGGCCCGGCTGGAGGCGGCCGTCACCCGGCTAGGCGCGGGCAACCTGGCGGCCCGGGCCGACGCCGACGTTGGCCCCCCGGAGATGCGGTCACTGGGCCGCCAGTTCAACCACATGGCGGCTCGCCTCGGCGAGCTGGTCGATGCCCAGAGCCGCTTCGTGGCCGACGCCTCCCACCAGTTGCGCTCACCGCTCACCGCCCTCCGGCTCCGCCTGGAAAACCTGGAAGTCAGCGCAACCGGCCTGTCGGCGGACGAAGTGGCGGCGGCGGGAGGCGAAGTGCAGCGGCTATCGCGTCTCGTTGACGGGCTGCTCACCTTGAGCCGGGCCGAAGGTGTCGAACCGCAGCGGCGCACTATTGACGTTCAACAGACGATCAAGGACCGCGTTGCCGCCTGGTCGGCATTGGCCGACGAACGACACGTAGCTCTGGTCGCGCCCTATCCAGAGAGCGGGCGTCAGACCGCCCTACTGGTGCCCGGCGATCTGGACCAAATCCTCGACAATCTTCTGGCCAACGCCCTCGACGCCGGCCCCGAAGGCGGGCGGATCCGGGTCGAGCTGGTCGGGACTGAGCCCGGATGGCTCGAGGTGCACGTCATCGACGAGGGACCCGGTATGAGCGAGCACGATCGACGGCGGGCGTTCGACCGGTTCTGGCAGGGACCGGGCAGCCAGGGAGGTCACAGCGGACTGGGCTTGGCCATCGTCCGCCAACTGGCCCTACGCAACGACGGCTCTGTCGACCTCCGCCCCGCCCAGCCCACCGGATTGGTCGCCGTCCTTCGCTTGGCCGCGGCCCATCGTTCCGACGACCGAGAGCCAACGAGACCGTCCCGGGCGGCAAGAGTCGGCCACAGCTAAACCGCGGCGTAGGAGCCCTTGCACGGGCGGGTGCACTGAGCGTCGAAGATCAAGAGGCGCCCACCAGAATGGGACGGTCCTGGCGGATCGCGGCCCGCAGTTCGGCGAGCAAGAACGGGGCGATCAGCGCGGCCACGAGCCCGAGTAGCACCCAGGACACCAGGGAGTGCACGGCCACGTAGACCGTGGTGGATAGGTTCAAGATCATTACCAGCGACACCACGGCGATGAGCAACTGTTCGGCTCCGTAGAGCAGCGAGCCCTTGCGGAGCAGGACCGCGACGCGTGGATCGGTGACGTCGAGCACCGATGCGGGCACCAGGTCGGCCAGTACCTTGCCGACCAGAGGGGTGGAGGTGAACCCGGAACCGATGTAGACCACGCCGGTGACGGCGGTGACGATGGCGGGCGCGATGAAAAACGCTTGGGTTGACTTGAGGGCGAGCGCCACCGATGCCCGCAGGACCAGTTCGAGTAGGGCGATGATCAGCAGACCGGAGAGCGGCTTGCCCAAGAGCCGGCGGACAACCTGACATGCCCCGTTCCACGCCAACGCCAAACAGATGCCGCCGGCCAAGCCCCACAGGCGCCGGCCGGCCAGAAAGCACACCGCGGGCATAACGCCGGCCACGACGAGATTGGGTAACGCCTTGGCGGCCAACGTAATTGCAGCGCGATGACCGGCTCTCAAGCGCAATCGGACAGCCAGGGCCGCTCCCGGCCGCGCGAGCCAGAGGATCATATCTTCCTTGGCAGCGAGGAAGCGCCGCCAGCGGCGCTGCAACGGCATGACGCGCCGCCGGGACGGGCAGGGTGGCCTACACCGACCGTCGGGCATCTCGTCACACCCTCCATCAAGCCACAGCCAGCACAACGGAACCTAAGAACCGGACCAGCGTCGGCTCAAATCGGGGTTAACGTTCGGGAAGGTGCTGCCGGTTTCGGTAGGGAGGCCAGCCGTCCAACGGCCCGGCGGGCGGCCAGCCGCCCCGGGCTCTTTGCCGCTCGGATTACGGCACGTTCTGCTACGGCGTTGCTCGCAACCTGGCACGCGGGTCGACCGATGCCCGAGCTGCGCAAGATCGCGTACCATCCCCGCGGCAGCGGGGACGTGCCGGAGAACGATTTTGGCCCGAGATTACGCCAGGACACAGCCGACTCCCAGGATGCCGTGATCACCTGTCGACGCGTAAATCAGAGTGACAGGCCACTCTCTAGAACACAAAGAACCCTACATGCTAAGTCGTTTCAGTAAAGCCGTCCTGGCGCTGGGCGTGGCTGGAGGGACTCTCGGCCTCGGCTTCGGGATCGGAACAGCGGTCTCCAGCGCGGCCACATCGACACCTTCGACCACAACCCCGTCCGGTTCGTCAGCATCGACTCCTACCACCACGCCGTCGTCATCAAATCCCTGCCCGCACTCCAGCACCAACTCGAGCACCGCCTTCGCGTACTGACAGACACGTCGGAGCTCGCCGCAGGGGAGCTACCCGCCGGTTCCACCTGGATAGCCGCCGTTTGCCAGCAGCTTGTTAGCAGCGACGGTGGCCCCATCTACCCATCCGGTGGAGACAGCCCTAGCCGGACCATCGTCCACCAGCCCGATCGAGAAGTCTTGCCGTCGCTTGGTCTTCCCTTTACCTTGGCCGACCCTGATCGTCGCTGCCAGGCGAAGGGAGACGTTTACCAGTCCTTTCGTCGCCCCCGGCTTGCGTGACTCCACACTCGCCAAAAGTTGAAGTCCGCGAGCGGATCGTCTGACCCGGTCCACATCGACTGTTCCATTGCGTTTGGGCTCGATTGCGCTGGGCAGAGCAGACCCGCGAGCGAGCCCACAGCCGAAGCCACTCTTTCAACGGTTCTTGGCGGCTCCCACCCCTCCCCGATCGTCACAGGAACTACCTACCACACCCAAAGTCGAACGCGGCTGCCCTTGATACCCTCATGTTCATAGCGAAGGATGTGGCGCGACTGCTTTCCGAGAATCACCCAAGGCGATCGGAGCGCCTTACCAGGAAAGGCCACCAGGCTTAGCAGCCTGCACGGCGGTCACAGCCGGGCGCGACGTATGTCCTGTGGAAACACGCGTCGGCTAACGGGAGGACGCCAGCGACATGGCCGTTTCCGGCTTTATCACCTTGGCGATGTGCACCACGCAATTGTAGGTGCATATGGCGATGGCGAGATGCATCACCATGAGGACCGCGACGGCGTCGGCGGGCTGCCCTTTGGCGAGGATCCACAGGTCGGGGATCCACAGGACCACGGTGACGGCCACGGCCAGCCGCAGGTAGAGCCAGCGGGGCGCCGAGCTGACGCGCGTGACCACCGGCCAGGCCAGGCAAGCGACCACGACGCCGAGCACCGTCAGCTTGGCATAGTCCGCAAATCTAAAGTGGACATAGCCGTGGGTCGAGGGGAACACGGCCGTGCCGATAGCCACCAGGGCCGCGTCGGCCAGCAGGGACGCGACCACGGCGACGATGGTCGCTGTCGCCACTCGGGCCGGCGTGGGCGGCCGGTGGGTGGGGGCAAAATCAATGTGGAGGAGTTCGAGCGCACGCTTAATCACGGGGGGCACTTCGGATGCCAAGGGTCCTCCCTGTCAAATGGGATGATGCGGTCGGCATCGGTGTAGAGAGGCATGGACGTCGCCTGATACAGCCGAGGCGACGGATGGACGTGTTCAATCGGGTGTTGGTCTCCGCGATCTGGCGGCGAACGGATTCGCATCGGAAACGGGCGGATGGTGTCGAGGGCCAAGTACGTGCGTCGCCACATTGGGTTGGTCTTCCAGGAGCAGACCCTCGACGACCAGCTCACTGCCGAGGAGAATCTCCGCTTTCACGCCGTCCTCTACAGCGTACCCCGGGAGCACGTCGACTCAAATATCGCCAGGGTGTAGAGGCTGGTAGCCCTTTCGGACCGGCGCAAGGACCGGGTGTTGACCTCCTTCGGCGGGATGACCCGGCCCCTCAGGTGACCCGGCATAAAGTCGGCGAGGGCGTCAAAGCACTACGAACGACTCGAAACACGGGCGTGATGAAGACCTCCATCAGATTTGAGCGCCTCCTCTGGCGAGTGGGCGGAGAGGGTTTGACGGTTCGTTCCCTGCACCGAAATCGGGAACTGTTGCCGGCTCGCCGAACTAGAGCTCGTCCGGGGCATGCTCCACACCCCAAAGTACTCTTCGTCGACCAGCCCACCGTCGGTCTGGACCAGCGGACCTCGGGCCCTTATCTGGGACGACATCCGGGGCGCCCAGAATCACTGGCTACCCGTTACTCCCGCTTCGCGGACTTACACTGGAGCTCACAGGTTGAAGGCGCTCACCATCGACTCGTCGGAGACGGCCTGGCCAAGCTTCGGTAGACTGAGGATGTCCTCGGCGGTGGCCAGCAGCGAATAGTGACTGAAGAATTCATTTGACCGGGTGCCGGCTGGGGTGCTGGGGCTGATCACGAGGGCGGCGACGTGGCAGCCCACGTCGGTGGTGTTGGTGGCACAGTCGTTAGCGCTGCCGCCCTCCCCTTCGTCCCAGGTGATAAAGACGGCGGCACTGTCATCTTGGTATGCGTGGCTCTTGAGGATGGCGGGCAGGCTGTGAGCCAGCCAGGTGTCGCCGTCGGCCAGGGTGCCGTTGTGCATGTCGTTGATGAGGTTGGGGGTAATGAACGAGAAGGCGGGCAGAGCGTTGTTGGCCAGGTCCGTGGCCAGCTGGTCGTAGGGCACGTCGTTGGTGGAGCACCCGGCGAGGGTGGTGTAGTAGGTGGGGGGGTTGTGGCGGACGGCGTGGTTGCCGACGTCGGACCGGTCGCAGTTGGAGGGCATGGACTCCTGGTACGCCTTCCAGGTCTCGCCCTGGGCGAAGATGCTCTCAGTGCCGGTGGTGCAGGTCCCGGTGGGGTCGCAGTCGCCGGTGAAGGGGTCCAGGCTGGCCAGGTCCAGGCCGGAGGTGGCAGCCATATAGTTGGGCAGGCTGGGGTGGGTGACGTTGTGGTAGTCGTTGGCCAGCCCGCACTCGGCTACCAGGGAGTTGATATAGGGAGCGTCGGGGGAGCCGATCACGGTGTCGTAGCTATGGTTCTCCATGAAGATCCACACGACGTGCTTATAAGTAGGGGCGGTCGCGACCGACCCGCAGGGATGGCTGGCCGTGGGCGCTGTTGCGGGGCCGGTGGCCGATGGTGCCGCCGAGGTGGTGGCAGTGGAGGTCTCCGTCGTCGGGCGGGACGCGTTCTGGTGTGAAGAGCCGCCACACCCTGTTGACACCCCGGTTACCAGCAGTGCAACCGGGGCGACTAGCAGCCCTCGGGCGCGGAGAAACCGGTCCACCGACCAAGACAGTAATCCTCGGTGCGGGCCCTTAGGCCGAGATCCGGTCGCGCAACCCGAGTTGTGGCGGGGTCCTCGAGGAGGGCTGGTCGGCCTCTGTCACAGGACCTGCATCCTGCTGCTCTCTCATGGCGGGCTTCGGGGACACCTGCCTGACCCGGTCGGCGGCGCGCTCGGGCGGTGAGGAGCCCGCCCCGCAGAGGGTGGCCGCTGGGTCGGAGCGAAATCGACACGCAGGAGGTGCCGTCCGTGCTGGACTGGCTGGGGGACATGAGTGGGAAGGCCGATACGAGTGGCCAAGGCCGACAAGGTTGCGCCATCCGCGAGTTCGGTTACATGGAGTACCGACCAGGATGACAGAAACACGCCCGAATTCCGGCGACCAGAAAACCGGACCATAAGAAAGTCAGCAGGGCCGCGGCAATCGAGAGCCGTTGCGATCGCTTGCGACGCTGTGAGCTACCGCCGAGGAACGTGTGCCCAGCACGCCGTCCCCGATGCCGCACTCGGGGTTGCAGGATGGTCGGGCCCGTCTCACCGACCTGACGGCCCAAGAACGGCTGGCTCATCATCTCATTCACCAAAACCGTTCACCTCCGCCCCGCGTCACTGTCCGCCTGCTGCGTCGTCTGTGCAGGCGGCCTCGGTAGCTGGTCGCCGGTGTTTCGGTCGGCTAGCGGCTCTTGATCGGCACAGCCTTTCCGGTCGGCATCCGGCGGGAAATGCGTCGCCGCCCGCGCTCTGAGATGCCACCCCAGACGCCATGATCTATCCGGTGAAACAAAGCGTACTCGAGGCATGGCCTTTTCACCGGGCAGTCGTCGCAGATCCGTCGAGCGATTTCCACTCCGGCTCCATCGCTCGGGAAGAAGGTCTCGGGCGTGAGGTCCCGACAGTTGGCTTCGGCCATCCAGGCCGTGTCCATTGATATTGCGAAGTTCTGGAGTGTGTTCACGCTCGCAGTCCCACACTCGGAAACGTCTGCACAGCCCGAAGATCGACCGATAGGACACCGCGGAGTCTCGGATGAGCTTGACGCGCCGGCATTTCATAACGACCCTAGTCCTCGACAATGCCCGTGTGTCGGTCTCAGTTAGAAGCTTTGCCGTTTCTTACCTATTCCTAGCCTAGCTATTCCTCAGGATTGCCTAACCGCATCCGGAGGAGACTGGTTCAGCGCTGAGAAACGCTGGGTCCCAATCATGACTGGTCCAGTTAAAGGGCACGCGTTCCACGTGCGCAGCGAGGGAACGATCACCGAGCGACTCCCATTTTACTCGGCCGCTTTTCTTCGCATCACTGCTCAGGTCAAACCGGGCAGCTCGAGAGCCACCTATAGCCCCGCGCTGCCGTGACCAGCGGCGAGATGAGGTGTCCGAGAGAAGAGGGGCGCCGCAGGGACTTCAAGCTCGAAGACGGCCGCGACCTCGGCGTCGAGCGCATCTCGGGCGTCGGGCGCTTCCTCAACAGCCGGGTTGGTCACCGTAACTCCCGCCGCTGTGTCTGGACTTGGCAGTGTCCTGGTGAACGGTGAGCGCCGTACTTGTGTCTTCTCACATCGGAGAAGGGCGGCGAGTTTATGCACCGCCGCTAACGGCGGCACAAAGTATGGGCCGCCGGGCCGAGTTGCCGGCGGCGATGTCGCACGGCGTCGTCGGCAGTGGAGCTCAGGCGTTGCTGTTCGGCACTGCTTTTACTGAATCGGGCGGCCTCGTTATCACCCACGGCTGGCCGCTGTCTAGGGTTTCGGATGGCTCCGGTCCCGGCATGGCCCATGGTCAGGGCGTCGTCAGTTTTGGCGGCACCTGGTGGGTGATCAGCCCTGCGGGCCCGCCTATCATTGGCGCGTCGTCAGCGTCCTCCCGGACCGGCGTCTCCGGTCACGGCTGCTGAACCATATAACGGCGTGTCTCGGACGGCTCGAGCCGGCGACGGATCCCTGGCGTCGATTCCACGAGGTATCCGCACGGGGCTGGGTTGGCGAGCCTCGGTATCGAAACCGACGGATTGCCTGCGGCCACCTGGCTGCGAGAGGAGGCCGCAGCCAGGTGGCGAAGCTGCGCCCGCCAACCAGGAGAAGTGCTTCAGAATGTTAGGGGTGCAGGGCGCAGGTGGATCAGCTTCGGTCAGAGTTGGACGTGCCGCCCCCGAGTGTCGGTGGCTACAGGCGTTGAAGCCGAGGTGGCGAGTCATCGCCGGCGGTGGTCGAGACCGGGGACGGCCAATACTGTCCGCCGGGCGGGGCATGGCCCGTGGCGGCGGTGCTGTTCAATCTCGGCCGCGAACACGCTGAGCGCGCTGCGAACGAAGCGGGCTGCGCCGTCGGGGTGACGGCACGCCCCGCGTCCCTCGACCATGTCCAGCCAACGGCGCAGCTGTTTTTCCCAGTGGCGGCCGCCATCGCCGGCTACCAGGGCGGCGACGGCGTCAGCGATGGCCGGAAGGCCGTTGATGCACGGTCCGCATTGGCCGGCGGACTGCCCGGCCAGCCAGGCTGCCACGCCGGCCGTCTCTTTCAGTCCGCACCATCGGGGCCCGATGACGGCGATGGCGCCGCATCCCAGGCTGGCCCCGGCTTGGCCCAGTGAAGCCGAGTCAAGAGTGAGGTTGGCGATGGCGTGGCCGGGTATCCACACCCCGAAGTACCCGCCGACCAGGATCGCTTGCGGGTCGGGGGCGGCCTCGGCGGCTCGCAGCGCTTCGACCAGGGCGATACCGGTCGGGAACTCGTAGACGCCGGGGCGAGTGATGTCGCCGGTGAAGGTAACCAGGACGGTGCCCGGTTCATCGGGGGAGCCCAGGCTGCGATACCAGTCGGCGCCGAACCGGGCGACGAGGGCCAGATGAGCCAAGGTCTCGACGTTGTTGACCAGGGTTGGGCGTGCATGGACGCCTCGCTCGAAGGGCCGCGGCGGGACAAAGGTCGGCTTGGCCTCGCCGCCATTGAGCCAGTTGACCAAGGCCGACTCTTCGCCGGCCAGGTAGCGGGTCGGGGTAGCCTCCACTCGCAGGGGCACCCGGTCGGCGTCCACCTGACGGCGCTCGGCGATGGCGGCAAGGACCGAATCGACGACGGTGGTGGCCGCCCGGTCGATGCAGATGATGGCCTCGCTGGCCCCGACGGTCTCCGCGGCGATACTGGCCCCGTCGAGGACCAGATGGGGCGAGCCGAAGAGAAGGGCTTTGTCTTTGGCGCTGGCCGGCTCGCCTTCGGTGCCGTTGGCCACCACTACCGGTCGCCGACCAGCAGCGACCGTGCGCAGCTTGGTGGCGGCAGGAAAGCCCGCCCCACCCCGGCCTAGTAGCCCGGCGTGCTCCACCTCGCCGGGCAGCCAGGCGCCCCCGCCGGGCTTCGGCCCCCAGCGCCGGAAATGGGCGTCGAGTCCCGGCCCGTCGGCGGTGCGCAACAGCCGGGGTAACGCCCGGGCGTCTGGTGGAGTGGTCGCCATGTGCGACTGGTGTGAGAGCTTGCGGTTCACGATGCCACCGTGACGGTGCCGCCGACGGCGCTCGAGTCGGCGCCGATCTGCAGTTGGACGGTGACGGTGGCGGCGTTTCCGTTGGCGTCGGTGAGGTCGGCGACAAGCGTCGAACCATCCAGCTGGGTCACGTGACCCTGAAACTGGCTCGGCACGGCCGAGGGGCCCAAGGTGACCTGGCTGCCGGTCAGTTCCACGCCCCCGCCGCCGGCCGGTTGGCCGGCGAGCACGATGGTAAGCCGCCCCTGTTGGGCACCGCTGAACACGCCCGAGATGGTGACCGAGACCAGGCCGTTGCTGTCAGGACCGCTTTGGTGTTGGCGGCCCTGGAAGCTGGCCGTAAACGGCAGAACCAACCCGGCACCAGGGGTGGTGCTGCTCGGCGATCCGCCCGAGGCAGCGGGCGAACTGGGAGCCGCCACCGGCGATCCGAGCAAAGCGGCGGGGGTCCCGGCTTTACGGGCCCACCCCGGGCGCAACGGCCCGGTAGTTGCCCACACGGTGGCGGCAAGCAGCAGGGCGATGCTGGCCAGGACGGCCACGCCTCGCCGGGTGGCGTTAGCGACCGACCATCCGCTCGCCAGGCGCCACCACAGCGCGGCCAGGACCGCAGCGACACAAACCAAGTTGAGGACTAGGACCCAGCCGAGCTGGGTGTCCGAGCCGGTGCCCAGCCCGTGCAGCACAGCGAGAGGCCAGCAGGCATACGCGGCCCAGTGGACAGCCCGCCAGGTTCGATGACCGAGGCGCTCGCGGAGCAGGCTGGTAACGACCAGCGCGATCAGCAGGTCGACGGCCAGGGCTCCCAGCCCGAGCCACAACGGCCGGTACTTCCCCACGAAGGGAACGAACACATCCACCACGCGGATCGGTGCGTAACTGTCGAGCACAGCGGTGAGGATGTGAACGGCCAGCACCGCCACCGCCAGCAGCGCTGCGTTCTTGTGCAGGGCCGACACCACGAAGCGGGGCCACCCGGGACGGGCGAAGCGCACGATCTGAGTCAGGCCCAGGACCATAGTGAGTGTGAGCAGGATCAGAGCCACCAGCCCGAACCCTCGAGTCAAATACCACAGCGCCCGGGAGTTTGTGGCGACGGCCGCCGCTAGAACCACGCGACCGTGTCCCCGGGTGTGCCCGGCCGACCAATAAGGTTCGACTTCAATACTGCACCGGCAGCTACCTGAACGGTAGAGGCGACCCGTTCTACCCGAACGCGGTGCCAGCCCACCAACGATCGCATATCGAATCGAATGATCGCCCCGGCCTGTTCGTGAGCCACATCCTCGGCGACCACGAGCGTGGCTGTGCTGCCCAGCGCCGCGAGGCTAGTGGCAGACCTTCGGGTCATGATCCGCCCGAAGACACCACCGGCGGAGCAGACGCGGTTTGTGGAGCCTGGGCCGGAGCGGTCAGAGCCGGGGCTTGGGTGGACTGGCTCCCGTCATCCCCACCACTCGATCCGACGGTGGGTGACGGTTGCGACGGAGTGGCGGTGTTGGTGCCGGTCACCGCGGCAGGGTGGGTCGACTTGCCGGGTAGCGTCTTCGCGACCGCCGCAGAGAGCACCCCGCCGGCCAGCACGGCACCGACCGCCAGGAACCGGGTGCTGGTGCCGATACGTTGCAAACCGAGATCGCGAGCCGCTCGGGAGGTCATGCTGCAAGTATCGGTGCTGGACACTAAGAGGACCGTGAAGGCAAGGCAAAGGTTTCGCTAAGCTTCGCCCGCGAGGATGTCCCGCCTTCTGTTGAAGTTTGGCGGTGGCCACTGCGTTGATCAGGCAGCGGCCTGATTGTAGTTGTCGGGTGTGACGGTCTGGATGTGGCGTCGTAGAGCGGCGACGAGGGTGGGCATGTCCTGGCAGCCGCGGACACGCCGGAAGTTCCGTTCGGCTTCGATCATGCCGGCGGCCACCCAGCGTTTCTTCATGGAGCCGTCCTTCCAGTTCTTGACGTTGCCCATGGTGGTGCGGGCCACGGAGATCATGGACTCGATGCAGTTGGTGTTGGTCAAGGTGGTGGCCAGCCGGCCGTTGATGCCCAGGCGGCGGGTGGTGAACATCTCCTCGAGTCCTTCGAGCAGGCTGGCCGCAGCGTCGGGGTGATCGGCGGTGAGCTCGCCGGCGATGCGCTTGGCTTGGTCGAGTCCTTTGGCCGGGTCGGTGTCGGCGAAGGCCCGGGCCAGTCGCCAGTCGATCTTCGAGCCGAGCTCTTTAGGCAGATATCCCTTGACGTTCCTGCGTTTGTGCAGGGTGCACCTTTGGATCCGGGCTTTGTCCCCGAAGACCTTCTTGACCCCGGCGGCGAGGGCCTTGGCCCCATCCAGCACGGCCAGCAGGCCGCCGTCGCCGGACAGGCCCCGGGCCGCTAAGTCGGCCAAAAGGCCGGTGACCACGGTCTTGTTCTCGGTGTCACCCAACCACAGCCCGACCGGGATCTTCGTCCCATCCGCGGTGATGGCCAGAGCGACCACAACGCACTGGCCGGCCACCTCCAGCCCGTCGATCATGATCACCGTCACCTCCAGCCCGGACAGATCCCGGGCCATCAGCTCGGCCAGGGCGGCCTCGGTGGCCCGCTTGAACCGGCGACTCACCGAGCTGCGCCCCGTCGCCTTCGCCTCGGCTTCCACCGCACTGCTGAGCGGTTCGCCCACATCCACGTGGCGGCGGGTGGCCACCCCCGCCAGCATCCGCTCCACCGTCAACCGGTCAAGCAAATCCCTCGAAGAGAACGCCTGCCAGGACTCCAGCTCGATCTCGCTGCCATCGATGCTGCGGCCCCGAGGCCGGGACACGCTCACCTGGCGGCCACCCAGCACCACCGGCCCAGTGGCCGTTCCATGCCAGTTCGCCGCTCGGGCCGGGATCTTGGCGTGCTTGGGCCCCACCCGGGCGGTCATCTCGGCGTCCAGCATCTGGGCCATCACCATCAGCCCCACATCGGCGCAGAAACCGAGCAGCCCTTCTTTCACCGCGCCGGCCAGATCAGCCAACGACACGGTCGCCTCCAATGGCAGACCGGCCAGATTGGCCGTCTCCACCCCAGCCACGCCCACAACAGGTACCTTCTTCTTCACGGTGGTCCTCCTCCTTGTTGGTTGTCTTGGCGGACGCCCGACACCATGCCAAAGGCACGGTCTCAGGCGGGGGACCACCGCCTCACTTCAACAACCTGGGGGACAACCTCCCGCCCGCCGCAGAGTTCACGCCCAGTTCAGTGATATGGGGCGAAGCTCGACCGAGCAGCGCAGCCCGCAACCCCGGCGACAATCGGGAAAGCTGCGGCTGTCCTTCCAAGGTCCCATCCACTTTCTTGAGGAATAATCAGCGCATCCTTAGCCGGCCGTCATAGCGAAGATGCACGCCAGGTCTAGCCTCCGATACCTGTTCACGCGAACTGCGTCGAGCGAGATTGCACGACAGCGGGCGAGGTCGTGAGCGGATGACTTGGTGCTGACGAATAGTTCCACCGTGGGTGCGGGACGGGCCAGGACAGCGACAGGGATGGTGATGGGGTGCCTGTGGCATCGGCGTGTGGGTGGACGCCGTTGGGGTGGTGGCGGTTCAGGCGAATACCGCGCCAAGCCGGGAGAAGCCGACGGCGAGCTCCCTGGCCCATCCAGATGCGATCCAGGCGCGGGCAAACGACCCGGCCGCCCCAGGGGTGACACAGGCGGTCATGTGCAAGCTGGGCAGCGGAACCCGGCGATCTCGACGGGCGATCACTCGATCGACGGAAAGCAAATGAATTTCGATAAGGCGACCAGACCATCCGGCGCCAGCACGCATTCCAGCCAGGTGCGGTTCAGCGGTCCGGGCTAGCGCGATGTTTGGGCCGTCGTCGCCTACCCTTGTCCACAAGGCCGCAAGAAGATGGCGGCATCGCTGCCGCGCCTCAAACCGTCAGTACAGCTCGGCTGTCATAGGTCACGACGTCCGTGTTACCCCCTTGCGCACGGTAGGGGCCGGATACTCCGTCGGAGTGTTTCGCCGACGCCTCGCCATCGAGCGAGTCGTGGACGGTTGCGCGCCGTATCCGACACCCGAGCGAGCGCGTCCATGGCAGCGGAGAAGGATCGGCGGTTAGCGACGCGCGGAATCCTAGGCGGACGCCAGCCCCCCAATGGCGCGCCCCGTCGAAGGCGGGTGGTCCGGACCCCATCCGCGCCGGACCCGGGCTGCGGCGATCGATACCCGCCCGCGCATTTGCCCGGACCAGGGGTTCCCACCGGCGGTTGGTGGGAACCCCCGGGCCGCCGACCCCGCCCCGGGTCGACCTTGGGTTGACACGGCGCCGGGCCGACGCGAGGTCTCAGCGCTAGTGAACCACCAGCCAGAGCGGCGGACAACGACGTCCGACCGACCTTTAGCGTTCGCTTTACCTCCCAACGGGGTAGTGTCCGGGAAGGGGGTTCAGGCGCGCGGAGGCGATCCTGCCCCTTTCGGCTCCCCGCCTGCCCCCCGAACGTTCGCGTTTTGCTCGGTCGCCCGTTGCGGGACTAGCTCTTGCGCCGACCAAACCTCAGCCCCGGGACCCCAGACTCTGCCCCGCCAGGTTAACGGCCAGCCACCACACGACCTATCCCTTACGCCCGCCCGGGCCGTCTCAGGGGCGATCCGGCCCGATGGTTATGCATGTCGGAGTTGGCGGACGCCGTCCAGGATCTTTTCGATCTCGGCGTCTTGGGCTTCCAGATGCATTTGGATGTCCATGGACGTGTGCAGGACGGCGTCGGAGTCCTCGTAGGTAGCCTCGGACCGCTTGTCGGCCGCCGCAGCCAAAACGTTCTGGCCGACGATGATGATGGACAGCAACACCAACTGGAGGAAGGTCTGGCTGATCCACGACACTAAGGTGACGGCGCTACCCGATCTGATGGCCGAGGGCAGCGACACCAGCGCCAGGGCGGCGAAGGCGTACGCACACCACATGGTGCCGACCCCTTTGGTGATCCTGACCGCCAAGGCGGCGTTAAAGCGGGCATACCAAGGAGCGTGGGGGTCAGGGGTGATGACGTCGGCGACCTTGGGCGGTCCGGCCACCTGTCGAGCCGCGATGCGGGGATGGGGGACATAGTTGAAGATGTCAGGCATACCAAAGCATGCAGCACCCGCTGATGCCGCCCGAGACGGTTGCAGAGGCGGCGGATAGTCCGGCCCGATGAGACTGGCGTCGAGCACGACGATGGGGAAGAGCACCCGTCGCGCCCGACAGGTAGTGTCCCCCAGGTGCGCCGCTGGCGCCGCTGAACTGGCCAAACAACGGGATGTCAGCGAACGTGTACGCCCATAGGGCCAGCAAGGCGCCATTGCCGACGATGATCACGACGAAGCGGAGGACCAGGCCGACGCGTTCGTCCTCCACGAATCAGGTGCTGATGGGCTGACGGTGACGCAGGACTGCTGAAAGAACACCCGCCATCCCAACTAGAGCGAACTTTGCCTCTGACCTCCGACCCGTTTATCGGTCTGCGGGTGGCGCGGGGTTCCTGCTGTTTGCCTTCCTCGCCTTTCTCCGCATCGTGAAACGCCACTGGCTGTGGTGCATCCTGGGCATCCTCCTGCCCGTCCTGTGGGTCATCGGAGCCATCCTGCCCCGACGCTGGATCTGACCCGCTCACCCGATGATTGAACCGACATCACGGAGGCGACCCTGGAGATCGAAATGAGCGAAGGAACCCCAGCGCGGCCCGGAGCGGGAGCGGGGCGAGAGATCGGGCGGGATGAGCGAGAACTGGAACGAGGCGCGCTGGGCGACCTGGACCGTCGTGGAGGGGACCGGCGTCCCCCCGGCAGCGACGGACGAGTGGACACCAACTGGTGCGGCCCTCCGGAGCGCCGACGTCGCGATCGCGGTTGTCGAGCGGGCGGTTCTTGGCCGGCCAACCGTTGTAGGACGGTGTCCTGGGCGAGAAGGTGCTCCGGAGTTTCACCACCTCATGCAGCAGGGCGTCGGCGTCGCTGTAGGTGGCTTCGGACCGGTGATCCGCGGCCGCGGCCAGGAGGTTTTGGCCGACGATAATCACCGACAGCAAGACCAGCTGCAGGAAGGTCTGTGACACCCAGGAGACCAGGGTGACGGCGCTGCCCGACCGGATGGCGGCGGGGAGGCTCACGAAGGCCAGGGCCGCAAAGGCGTAGGCGCACCACATGGTTCCGACCCCGTTGGTGACCCTCACCGCCAGCCAGGAGTTGAACCTGGCCGCGGCGGTCCCCTGGGGCAGTTCGTCACTCACTCGCAGCGGTCCGGAACGATGTTCCAGCTTCTCGCTCGTGCGCGGGTGAGGGACGTAGTTGTAGATCGACAACGAAGCCATCGTTTCCTCCCCAATGGGCGGCTCGGCGTTGACAGTTTCACCTGGAAGAACCGACCCGGTGACCAATAACCCCGATTGTTGGTCTCGACGGTGTCGGTCGACTGTGCCCGCCAACTGGGTGGAGCGTGGCGAAGTCGATGATGGCGCCGGTCAAGGAGACGGTCTTGGGGAGGTCTCGCGGTCAGCGACGGGACCGAGTATGGGTTCGAGCAGGTCTCAGGTGTCGATCTCGTTTTGCTTTGCCCGTAACGAACAGCAAGGCCATCTTGCCGGCACTTCACCAAGGGGGCCACGACTGGGCCCCGGCCTGATCGGCCGGGCGAAGCGCCCGAGCCCACCGGCAGATACTGGGTCGACAGGGCCAATGACCTGCCCGTGGCACCATCCGCGCTCCCAGGGTGCGACTGAACTGGATGAGGCGCACCGGCGGTGATCCCCGCCCGGACGATCGGGTGAATACCATCAGTGGGACCTGTCGGATCCTTCGGAGGGCGCCCACATTCATTCGCAGCGAGCCCGTCCCTCCGCTGGACCCCGCCTGATCCCCGCTCGCAGATGGCCGCGCCGTCTGCTGGTGGCCGCCAACGTGGTGGTGGTGGTGGTGCTGGTGGCCAGCGGGGCGGTGTGGGGGTACGTGCACTACCGGCTGGACTCCATTCACACCGTGGCCGCGCCCCACTTGTCCCAGACGGTGGGGGTGCCGGCCCAGAGGTCCGATGGTCTGGATCCGGAGAACATTCTCCTGATCGGCAACGAGACCCGAGCGGGCCTCACGAACCCGGCCGAGATCCAACAGTTCGGGTCGCCCCAGCAGCTGTCGGGGTCGTTGAGCGATGTGATCATGATCTTGCATCTCGACCCCAAGACCGGCACCGCCTCGATCTTGTCCATCCCCCGCGACCTGTTCGTCCCCATGCCCGCCGGCAGCGCCGTTGGCCCTTACCAGAAGATCGACGCCGCCCTCAACGACGGCAGCAACGGTCCCGACAACCTGATCCAGGCCATCACCGACGATCTCGGCATCCCCATCAACCACTTCATCGAACTCACCTTCGACGGCCTGCAGGGGGTGGTGGACTCGCTAGGGGGCATCAAGCTGGACTTCCCGGAGCGGCTCTACGACCTCGAGTCGAACCTGCGCATCACCACCACCGGCTGCCAGCAAGTCGACGGCGCCGAAGCTTTAGCCCTGGTGCGCTCCCGCCACCTCCAATACGACCCGCCCGGCGACAACGCCCCGCCGGCCGACTGGCCCTACGACCCGGAATCGGACCTGGCCCGCATCGCCCGGGACCACACCTTCCTGCGGGTGCTGGCCTCGACCGGGATTGCCGACGGGTTCACCAACCCCATCAAGGCCAACGACTTCATCGGGGCGGTCATCAACGACATCGTCATCGACCCCGGCCTGCGCGGCCAGCTGCTGTCCCTGGCCACCCATTACCGCAAGACCAACCCGGCCGCCGTCCCCGAACTGACACTACCCATCACCACCGTCAACAGCTACAACTACGCCGGCTCCAACATCGGTGACGTGGACTTCCCGGTCCAACCCCTCGACAACGAGGTCATCGCCCAGTGGGACGGCTCCGCCCTGCCCACCCCAGCCCCGCCTACCTCGGTCCCGGTCTACAACCTGGCCGGTACGTACGACCTGGCCACCGACACCACGGCCGCCCTGCGCGCCGACGGCGTTAACGCCGCCGTCGGCGGTGACCAGCCCGTGCCCGGCTCGCCCACCGAAACCCTCGTCGACTATCCCCCGACCGGGCTGCCTCAAGCTCTGGACGTTCTCGGCCACCTCTCCGGGGCGGTGATGCTCCAGGTGGACCCATCCCTGCCCGCCGGCACGGTCCAAGTCGACGCGGGATCACTCCTCACCGTTACGGCCCCCGCCGGTCCGACCCCGACCACACCAGCGGCCGCACCGCCGTCGACAACCACGGCCGCGGCGGCCACCACCAGCCCCAACTCGACCATGGTGCCCACCCCCCAAGGCGAAACGCCCAGTTCCTCCAACGATCAACTCCAACCCTGGGACCCCATCGCCTGCCCCACCAACCAAAAAGCCGCCACCCCCTGACCGGTCACAGGACCCCCAACCAAAATCGCTCCAGGCCCGCAACCCGGCCACTGGCCGGTACTCGGCCCGGACGGGTGGTACTGCCACGAACGGGGGTGAACAACCTGGCACGGGCGATGGACACCGGCGATGGAAATGAGCCCCCCGAGAACCTCAAACTGGAGCCTGCGCAACCCCCACGAGGATTGGACCGCCATGACTCTCCGCGGTTTAACGACCAGTACGCCGGACGCCGCCCCCTTGAGACCATCGCGTGTTCGCGACCGGCCGGGTGCCGTGCGAGCGCCTTCGGGGGCGGCCACCATAAAGGGGCGTGCCTATTCAGACACCGGACCGAGCGAAGGCGTTTGACGGGCTTCGAGCGCTTCGAGTGCCGAGCCCGCCTCGACGTCGCCGCACCCGACAATGGTTGGCCGGTGTCGTGACCGTGCTGGTGCTCGCGGCGGGCGTCCTCCTGCCCGGGCATATGGTCGGAGCCGGATCGGGCATGGCCACGGGGACGGCAATCGACCCGCCGGCGTTCAGCCCGGGGGCGTGCCGGTCGTTTCCGCCAACGTCGGGCGATCGCCATCTCACTGTGTTCCTCGACGCCGGCCACGGTGGCGTCGATCCGGGTGGGGTGGGGACGACGGAGACCGGTCAGACAATCGACGAAGCCGCGGTGAATCTGCCCATCGAGCTGGACACCATGGCCCTGCTGCGCCGAGATGGCTTTCGCGTCGCGGTGTCACGAACCGGGCAGACATCGGTCGCCCGGCCGCAGCCCGGGGAAGTCTCGGGCGGTCTGCTGACGGCGAATGGCGTACACGACGACGTAGCAGCCAGGGATGTCTGCGCAAACGACGCCCACGCCGATGTCCTCGTGGGGATCTACTCCGACGCTGGCAGCTCGGCAAGCGACGCCGGGGCCATCACGGGCTACGACGCCGTGCGGCCGTTCGCGGCGGCGAACCTCCGCCTGGCCGACCTGTTGCAGCAGGACGTGCTCGAAGCCATGAATGCCCAAGGGTGGGACATCCCCAATGCCGGTGTGGTGCCGGACAGTGCCCTCGGCTCGGCGACCAGCAGCGCCGCCTTGTCCTACGGGCACCTAATGCTGTTGGGCCCAGCCCAACCCGGCTACTTCGACACGCCCAGCCAGATGCCGGGAGCACTGATTGAGCCCCCGTTCCTCACCGATCCCTTCGAAGGTTCACTGGCAGCCAGTGCTAAAGGACAACAGGTCATCGCGAGCGGGCTCGCCCACGCGATCGAGCAGTACTTCTCGGCGACCTGAGCAAGTTCCTGGCAAATGGCGGTCACTTCAACGATGCCGACGTTGCCACGATGCGTAGCTGGCTTCAGCGTCTCCGGCTTCTGCCACGATTGGTTCGGCATCCCCGCGAGGGGTTGACCTCCTTCAGTCCTCGGCGGCGAGGGCCATGCCGGTGTCTTCGACGATGCTCCAGTGGACCGAGGTGCCGCTGGGCTCGAGACTGAGCCGGCTGACGGCGTTCTCCAGGGCGACGTCGTCGCGGCCGTGACGCTGCAGTTCGGCTTCCACCTCGACTAGGTCGGTGCCGAGTTCGAGGTCCTGGCTGTGCACGGCTCGCAGGACGAACTCGTCGCGGGTGAGGGCCTGGACGGTGAGGGTCTGGATGTGGGCCTCGTCGGCGGAGTGGACACGGCCCGGAAGCTGTAGATGGTCTCGACTTCGCTCTCGTCGGTGGCCGGGATGCGGTCGATGCGCCGGGCTACCGGCCGGAGTAGGGCGTGGGCAGCGACGACCAGGATGGCGCCGATGATGGCCTCGACGACATACCCGCCGCCGGCCAGCACGCCGACGGCCGCCGGGCACCAGATGGTGGCGGCGGTGTTGACCCCTCGGACGTTGACGCCGTCGCGCCGGATGACGCCGGCGCCGAGGAACCCGACGCCGGACACGACGTAGGCGGCGATCCGGGTGGGGTCGATGCCAGCCTCGCCGGTGAGCAGGTCTCCGAATAAGACGAAGAGGGCGGCTCCCAAGGCGACGAGGGCGTTGGTGCGCAGCCCGGCCATGCGTTGACGCCCCTGGCGCTCGACGCCGATAAAAGCGCCGAGCGCTAGGGCCACCGCGGCTCGGCCGGCAAAGTCAGCTGTCTGGGCGGCGGACGGTGAGATGAGGGAGGTGGAGATGCCCTGGGTCATGGCCTCACTCCACACTTGACCGCGACCTGGACCACCTTCACCACGACCAGGATGAAGGTGACGAGGAGGTAACCGCGCAGGGGTGATGAGCCCGAGCTTCCGTTGGGTGGAGATGACGGGCTTGGCCAGTCGGCGCAGGGGTGGCATGCGCCAGGTGTCTCGCTTCTCCCACTCGACGGGGACGGTGAGAGTCCGCCGGGCGGCGCGCCAACCCTGGAGTCCAAGGAACGCTCCGGCGATCAGGCCGACGGCGACTCCCGCGCCCAGCACGGTCTCGATCTGGCCGGCGGTGATGTGGGGGAAGAGGACGCTGGCGGTGAGCACGACCGAGAGCAGGACCAGCACCCAGGCGATGGCGCCAGCCAACGCGTTCAGCTTGCGCTCGTTCACCCAGGGGCCAAGCACCGCCTTGTCGTCGCAAAGCAGCAGCAAGAAGACCACGGCGCTGGGCAACAGGACCCCGGCCCAGCGGCTCACCACGATTTCAGCGGACCGCCAGAGAGTCCCCCGGCGGGCCACTTGTCATTTACACGCTGGGCGAGCCCATCGTGTCAACATACACCTCGGCGGAGTGTGCACCATCGACATCGCCCTACTCATTCGAAGACAAGGCGGGAAGCTCACGCCTCGTCGGCTCAGGGGATGACGGCGCGGATAGTCGCTCGGATCATTCTCCTTGCCCAGTACCACTGGCATAATCGTCGTTTCTATATGGACGCCCAACAGTGGGAGCGCGCCGGCTTGCTGGAATAAGGCTTTACTGGCGGCGGCCCAGGTGATGGCGTTCGACCGGGATCTGTCCCCCGATCGCCACCGTTCGCGACTGTCCGTGGCCATCCACAGGACCGGCCGAAATTATCGCTTGGTCATCAACGGGTAGGTCCGGTCATCGCCGGTCAAGACGGGAAATTGCCATTGGCAGGGCCCGCAAAGTTTCGACCAAGTCGAGGTCGTAACCTCCGCGGCCTTGATGACCGACGTCGCCATCCCTCACCCTTTGGAATTCCTTTGAGCGCAGGACCCGTCGTGCCTAGACGGACGTCGACAGATGAAATCGAACATTGATCGAACATCTGTCGCCGTCCGGGCCGGTTCGTCGTTGACGGTGCACCCCTATGAGCAGGGCTTTTTGTTTGTCAGCATCCGCACGGATCCGGCTGGTACTGCTTTGCACGCTCAGGGTCAGCAGACCTCCTGCGTCAGCGAACGAGACGTCGTCTTGGAGAATCGCGTTTCTCTGCGTTCGTCATCCGAACCAACCGGCTGGGACGGTGAACCCGGCCCGGAGTACCAGATAGGTGTGGAGGTTGAGGGCTTGGCGTAGCGGCCGTGCCGCGATGACCGACCATCGCGCCGTATCGGTGAAGGCGATGTTGCGACCAACGCCCGGCGTGGTGCGGGATCGATAAAGCAAGGGCGGCGGTGAGCCGTTCCACCAGTCATAGACGGCATCGCCCAAGTGGCCGCAGGTGTCGAGCAGCGGGTCCGGATCGATGCGACCGGCGACGTCGATGCGTCCGGTGCTCACCCGGTCATCGAGACCGAGGGCGTCCAAATTCGCTTGATGGGTGAGGGCGAGGACTCGCTCCGACAGAGTGAACCGCACGAGCCAGAGTTGACCGTCGGCGTCGGCAATGGTCCGGGCGGCGAAGCGTTCCCTGGCAGCCACCGCGGGCCGGTTGGCGGCGTAGCGCATCCGGAACCGCCCGGAACTGGGGTCGAAGCGGTGTCGAGCGGTAGGAAATGGTGTCCAGTCCCAGGCATCGGGGTGCGTGTCGTCGATGCGCCACCACGTAGCGCGGGTCCGGCTGAGTCGCAGCCCGGAAGGCCGACGGGACGGGAAGCCAGTCAGGATTGCTCGGACGAGGCCAAGATCAGACGGATGGCGGTTTCCACCTGTCCATTCGCCACGAGATCAGCGAGGCTGCGGTGGTCGAGGTCCTCCCTGGGGGCTCGCATCAGCTCGTCAGCGGCTTGGTCATCGGGGGTGACCTCCCGCAGGGTGGCGATGACCCGGGCCAGTCCCGGGCGGGTCTCGCCTCGAGGGAGATCGAACTGCCAGACGGGATGCAGGGTCTGGGTTCCGCTGCGCCAACCGAGGAGCTGTCCACGCCGGCGGCGACGATCGACGCCTCGGCGGTCGTTGACCGAGGCGAGCACCTGGATCACTGCCGCGGTGTCGAGGGCGTCCGCCCGCCGGGCCCGAGCCCGCTCGACCTGACGGCGCTGGTTGACGTCGCGGGCCGCTTGCAGCGCCGGCTCCGGAGGGCGGCCAAAGGGATCGTCGGATTCGGTGGTGACGTCGGCCAGATAGCGCAGGGTCTCGGCCAGGTTGGAGTCGTCGCTGGCCCGCTCGCTGAGAACTCTCACGGTGTCGACGATCGACACAGCCATGGCATCCTTCCTTGAAGTCAACTTATTGGCCGGACCTTGGTCTGTAGACATTGTAGACCGACCTGGCGTCGTCAGAACGCCGTGAGCACATGCCTCGCCGGGGTTGCGAACCCAGTCCCTGGCTGAGGCCGTATGGCGCGTACATGGCGCGGCCGCAGCGGAACCAGGGGGGTCGCCAAGAGTCGCGCCACCCCGTTGACCAGATGGAATGGTAGCGGGGACCCCCTCCGCTCGAGTACGCCTTGCGCGTACTGAAGGTTGAGAGGAGCTAGAGGAGGTCCCCATGAGGATCGTAGGTGGCCTGGATATTCACCGGGCCCAGATCACATTCGACTATGTGGATGTGCGCACGGGCGAGGAGGTGAGAGGCATGATCCGTCCGGCGACGCGGAGCGAGTTTCGCTCCTTCTTAGCTGCGCTGGGCCGCAAGAAAGCGGCGTTCGCGTTGGAGGCTACGACTGGGTGGCGGTTCGTGGTGGAGGAACTCGAGGCGGCCGGCATGGAGGCGCATCTAGCCGAACCAGCAGACACCACAGCCTTGCGAGGGCCCAAGCGTCGGGCCAAGACAGACCGCGCTGACGCCCGCTTGCTGAGGGACTTGCTGTTGGCTGGCCGGCTGCCCGAGTCCTGGATCCCACCAGAGCACGTCGCCGAGCTGCGTACCACCGTCCGGTTGCGTAAGTCGCTCATGGACGAGCGCACTGCCTGGATGCGGCGCATGCAAGCTCAGCTGTTTCACCACGGCTTGCCGACCCCTCCCAGTCTGGCTACCGCGGCCGGCCGCGACGCTTTGGAACGAGCCCCGGTTCCGCCGGCCGGCCGGGAGCTGCTCGACGTCGGATGTCGGATGATGGACCGTCTCGACGAAGAGATCGAGACCCTCGAACGGCGCCTCACGGTCCTGGCCAGGCGTCTGCCCGGCTGTGCTGTCTTGCGCCGCCACTGGGGCATCGGACCGATCCTGGCTGTCACCATCCTGGCCGAGCTGGGCGACACTCGACGCTTCACGAGCTCCCGCCAGGCGGTGCGCTTCGCTGGCGTCGACATCACCGTGTCGGAGTCGGACGGCAAACGCAGCCGCGGCCACCTCGCTCGACAGGGCTCCCCGGTGCTGCGCTGGGCTCTCTATGAGGCCGCGGGTGCTGCCTGGAGAGTCGGCTCCCCCGACCACGACTACTACGTCCAAACCAAGGCTCGCCTGGGAACAAAGCGAGCCCGGCTGTCGGTCGCCAGGCGCATCGTGCGTCGTATCCACCACGACCTTGTCGCCGCTGGCGACGGCGCCTTCACCCAAGCCGCATAGCGGAGACCCGCGGCCTGCCCTGACTTCGATGATCTGTGGCCTGCTCCAAAAAGTGCTCGGCGCCGTCACCACGGCCGTCCCTGACCAGAATGTGCGGCCACAACCCCGACGGGCAACCCGATCACCCATCATGTCGCCGGGCCTTCGAACCCGAGCACCGAGATAAGGCTGGGCTCTCGCCGCAGGGAACCGACACCACGACCGACCTTCACGCTCAGCATCCTGCTCGACGCCATGCGGGTCAAGGTCGCTCGTCCAGCGGGGCGCTCCACCTTGACCCGCACGCCGCCCCGCAGGTCATTCGCGCCCAGAAGGCCGAACCAACAACAGAGAAACCCCGACCACTGCTACTTGACCGGGGATCCCGCTACAGATAAGCACTTTTGTAGTCGCTGGCGGTCGCCCGCAACCTCCAAAAGGAGCCTTTTAAGCTTCTGGTGCGGGGTTCGAGGCCCCGGCGGCCCACTCAAAGATGCTGTGCGACCCCCATCCGACCGGACTCCATCACCGGTTTCTTTCGACGTGTCCGCGACGAACTCGAGATGCCGCGGGTGCATCTACATAGCCTGCGTCATTTGATAACGACGAGCTGGCAACGGATGGTCCGCGAGCACCCGCACCCTCGCCAGGCACGTCCGCCAGGAATCGCCGCCCGACCACTCGACACAATCTCGCGTCACACCGTGAAGTTCGAGATCATGTGGCACGTCAATACCAACACCGCAGTCGTCGAAGCCTTCACCGAAAGACCCGAAACCGCCCTGGCCGGGCGGTCCAGTCCTGAAAGCCTTACGCGGTAGCGTATTGCGAGGCAATGGAACCGCTCTTGTGGGTCTGCACCAAGACCTAATGCAGGCTAACTGGCGCCTACGACGCTGGCGCAGGATGAGCCTGTCACGGTTCACGGTTACCGCTTGCGATCCCCCGGGTTCGTATCTTCGCTCTAATCAGCACTGCCAGCTCGAACCCTCGTGGTTCGAAGGAGGAAGCCATGACCGAGTCACACCCCGCCGCTGTGGAGGACGCCGATGCCGGTGCGGTCGACGAGTCGGATCCGGTTGACCTCAGCGGTGAGCCGACCCAGTCGCGCCTGGCCCGCGCGCTGGGTCGGCTGCCCTACCTGCTCAGCAGCCCGCCGATCATTCTGTTCGGGATACTGCTGTTCTTCTACTTGTTCGTGTTTGCTGGCCTGGCGACGTTGTTCGGCCACCCCGGAGCGGTCAGCACCAATACTCAGCTGATTTTCGGCAACTACACCAACGTCACGTCCTCGGTTGGTGCTGGCATTGCTGCCGGTGCAAGCCTGACGCTGCTCAAGCGCCAGCGTCACGCCCACCGGGTCTCCCAGGCGGCCCTCGACGCCGCACACGAAGCCCGAAGCTTCGCCCAAGAGACCCACCGCCTCTTGCACAGCCTGCATCCCGAGCAGGCCGCCAAGCTCGGCCAGACCGCCGGACGCCTTGCCCACCGCCCATTTCCGAAACGGTCCAGTCCGAAGGAACGATCATGAATCTCGAAACGGCTCTCAACGAGATCGTCGAACTCGCCCGCACCGAGCTGCACATTGTTCGCAAGCGGGCGGAGGAGAAAACCGTGGCCCGAGAGCACGGTAACGACTTCCACGAGATGCAGAGCTCGGCCGACCGGCTCGACCACGTCGCCCACAGCCTGCGCAAGCTCCACGACGAGGAGTTCGGCACTCGGTGGCGCCATGAAAGCGCAAACGACTGAGGCTCGGGGCCCTCCGGAGAGTGCACCGGACCGACATGGCTCCGGCGGCCGTTGAACTCGAAGCTCAACCTGTGTGTGGATCGAGCGGATGAAACACAAGTAGAGGAGTTGTCCTTGTGGATCCGCGACCAGGTCCCACGAACCGATGACCGCACCGATGAGTCAGCCGGGCACCTGTTGCCTGTGACGGGCGAGATCGGACGCGGTGCGTGGAGCGGCGGCGGGGCGCCCGGTGTGACGTTGTGGGCGGGCGTGACCGGCTATCTCGATCTGGATGGCCTCGAGCGGATCGTTCAGACCGGGTGGTCCTATCCCGACGGTGTGCAACTGCCGACTCGAGAGAGGCGACGACAGAAGAATCCCCTGGTTTCTCGGTCCCCGGACTGTCGACGGCCAGCACGCTGTGAGTTCGCTCATACCGCGGGCCTAACGGCAGGTCGTACCGCCACGCCACCACCAGCGGACACCCGGATCACCGACAGTTGCGCGGTTCGTCGTCGGAGTTCGAGCACCCCTCCTCGCCTTCGTCGAGACGTCGGACGCGCTGGTGGCCGCCGGCCGTCGGCCGGCGGCCACCGAGCGGGCTCGCCAATCTGTAGCGGGGCTCACTCCCCGGCGGTGCCGAAAGTGAGGGGATGGTCGAACCGGTCCCTCAAGCCACCTTCGTCACCCCTCTGCCTGGACCAGGCACGCCATCCCCTCGCAGGCGGCCGTCCCGCCCCCGCCGCTGACGGTCTGGGCGTTGGGGTCGACAAGGATAAAAGTCGAGTTGCCCTGGGCAACCGGCCACTGCGTAGCGGGCAGCTCGGCGAGCGTCGAGTTCCAGCCGCCGATGTCGTCGACCGCCGCCGACAACACTGGCGTGTTCGACGTATACCACCCGTTGGCGGCGAGGGAAGCCAAGCTCTCAATGACCGTCCCCGACGAGATTGGTGAGGTCTGCAGGGTGCTGGGCACGAGGTAGTTCGACACGCCAGCCTCGTTTTGGCCCAAGTAGGTGGGGGCCTGGGCGATCCACAGCTGGTTGGTCTGATTGACCTGGTTGGGGTCGCACCCGTAGGAGTCCACGGCCGTCCCGGCCGCGCCCCCACCACCATAGCCATCCAGGCAGGTGGGAGCGGAGCCGTTGAAGTTGATGATCCGGTAGACGGGGACGTTTTGCCAGACATAAGATGTGTCCCACGAGACGGTTGGGTACTGGAGCTCATACACCCCGACCGTCCCCACGAGCTGGAAGTACCAGGTTTGAGAGGCCGCGCCGGTGCTCGTGGCCGTCACCACGGGCGTGCCCCAAGCCGTCGACCCGCCCTGCACGCTGAGGTCCTGGTTGGGTACGTCGGGGATGAACATCTCGGTGGCGTTGCCGAGGGTCCCCGGGCCCGTCGGCAGCAGGTCGCCGCCGGGCTGGTATGCCGGTGCCGATGTTGGGATCGGGTAGGTCCCGAGGTTGACGCCATTGCCATTCGGGAGCGTGTCGGCGTGGGCCGCGCCGGTCCCGACGGCGCCGGTCACGGCCATGGTGGCGGCGGCCAACGCCATCGCAGCGGCGACACCAGTTCGACGCCAGCGTGACTGGGGCTTTTGGGCGTGCTTTATCATTGGTTTCCTCTCCTTTGGGTTCGGGTTCCGTCGCGTTTGCGACCCGCTCCTTGATCATCATCCGCGCCTCCCGGAAAAGCCCTAGGGAAACTCCCTAAGTCTCCCTTCGTGGCAGACCACTGATAGAGAGCTGGTGGACTAGCTCCGAGGGCCGAGGGATGATGCCGGGCCCGCAAGCCGGCCACGGTGACGGACCAGATCCACCTCCGCCGGTACCCCGCAACGATCGACGGGGCATCAGCCCCCGTACCGGGCCAGGTTGGCACTGGTGGCTGCGCTGGCCCAGTGGCCACGCCCACGGAGGCTCTGGCTAGCAGATCCAATCGTTCTTGGCACTCCGGAATCGGCACGGTCGGCACAGGAATCGGATATCGACCTGGTCACGCTCGACCCGGAAAGGCGAGCAGCTCGATGGCTAAAGCGGAATACGCTTTGATCCCGCCCCCTGGCGGTCCTGGCCATCGAACACCCGCCTCTGAACAGGATGGTTCTCAGGGTCGTTCCGCTTCGGGTGGCGTTGGAAGGTCGCGGGCACGATGCCCGCAGGACTGACCGTCCGCGTCGGGACGAGCCTCAAGGAGCCTGTCGTTGTACCGGCGGAGCACGCCCTCGGAGGTAGGGCTGGACCATACTTGCCCGCCATGACATCGAGACGACGGAGACCGGTGAGGGAGTCCCTCATCCTTCCTATGTGAGACACCCGGCCGTGGCGTTCTGTTCGCGCATTCGGTCAGGTTGCGGTCGTTGCCGGATCGCATCGCTGTCGTTATGAATCTTCGGAGCGGGTCAGGCCGCTACTGGAGTTGACCCGATGGACTGGACACTTTGGTCTTGCGCCGGTTTTGCGGCTGGAGATGGTGGAGCTGCCACCGCCGTCACGCGTTCTCTGTTTTTGAGTGTGTCTATTGTTCGCGCCCCCGGCGAACACGTTCATGCCCTCGCCGGTGAGAGCTCCCATTAACTGCGAGGCCTATGTCCTTGTTTGCGCCTGTGTGACAACAGCAACGTGTCCTTCGAGTTCCAGGTCCACGTCAGCTCGACGGCTCCGCCGGGTTCATAGGTGCGTCGAGGACGCCGGCGAGCCAGCTGTCGATCCCCTCGACGACCTCTTCCCAGTCGGGGGCGATCATGTGAAAGTGGGGCCGGCCTTCGAACTCTAGGTAATTGGTCGTCGCCGGCGTCTTTTCGTACCGTTCGAACGCGGCATAGGACAGCGAGGCGGGAACCGTGTGGTCTTCGGTCGCGCCGACGATCAACAGTGGAGCCCGGTCGGCGTTCTTGAAATGGACCTCGGTGGGGGCGTGCAGGTGGAAATTGGCGAACCCGGCCTCGTAGAAGATTTGTCCTGTCTCCGGGACCGCGTACCGCTCGTACGCTGCGGTTGCCTCCACCGCGGTGAAGGTGTTGACGAAGCTGTAGGTGAACTCCTCGAGTGTCAACGTGACCACCCCGTGCCACTTGGAAGGATGCGCAAGCGCCGGCGCTCCGGATTTCAGTGTGGAGAGAGGCAACGTGAGGATCCCCTTGGGTGGCGCCGGGCTCAAGGCGACGCCAGCCCGGCCGAGGCCCCGATCGAGCAGCATCTCGACGAACAGACCCCCGTAGGAATGTCCAACCAGCACCGGTGCTTGATCGAAGACCCGGATCAGCTCGTCATAGTGGTCGACAATCTCTTGCACCCCTAGACCCGCCGATTGCCCGGCGCTGGCCCGCATCTCCTCGACATCGCCGACCTTTCGCGGCCACTCGGGTGCGGAGACAGCGAACCCCCGCTTCGCGAAATAGTGGGAATAGTTCTCCCAACTGCGCGACCTCAGCCACGCCCCATGTATCAAAACCATAGGGATTTGCCCGTTTTCTCTCATGGCTGCTCCTCTCGTCGACCCGAACCTGACTCTACGATCAGGGCTAAGGGGAAAAGTCCGATCTTCGCGCCGATTCGGACCGGCGACGACTCAATCGTCAGTTGGCTGATCGCCAACGGGACGGTACTCAACGGCAGATAAAGGCGCCTATCGAGGTGGTGATCCCGAACCGGCCGTGGTCACCGATTGCGGCGGCCGCTCGCCGAGTGCATTCCGCGACAACGTCCTGCCAGGCGATCCAGTCGCTGACCTCGCTCTGGTAGTGATCCGTGACGCTGGTTAGGTAGGCGGCCAAGGCGTCGGGATCTGTGACCTCGACGACGCCAGGCGGGGCGTCGATGCGCTGGATGTCATCGAACGCGCCGGCCAGTTGGGACCGGCCGTTCTCGAGGCTAAAGGCGCGGTCGGCGGGCCGGCGCCACCGCCATCCGTGCCCTACCACGTCCTCGACGAGCTGGACCAGCTCGGCCTGGTTGGTGTCGCCGTTGGTGACGGCGATGCAGGTTCCTCCCGGGGCGAGGACCCGGCGCAGGTCGGAGATGGCCAGAGTCCGCTCGGGGACGTGGTAGAGCATGTGGGCAGCCAAGACCACCTCGAAGCTGCAGTCGCGGAACGGCAAGGCCATCGCGTCCCCGCCTACCAGCGGTCCTCGAGCGCGGACCCGAGCTGCGTGCAGCATGCCTAGCGACGAGTCCAGACCAACGGCCTCGACCAGTTCGAGGTAGGCGCCGTTGCCGCAGCCGACCTCCAGCACGGCCTCCCGACCGGTGAGCCGGGCCAAGCCCACCACCCAGGAGTAAAGAGAGAAGGCGGGACGGCGGCGGCTCATCTGCCACAGCCGCTGACGGGCGACCAGGTTGGCGTCGTCACGGTACTGACTAGCGGGGACTGTCACCGCACCATCGTCTCTCATGCGCCTGCTGACTTGCAGGGACTCTCCGAACCCAGGCCGCCGGTGCGGCACCGGGTGCCCGTTCGCCCGCCACGACCGGCGATCGGTGTGCGACAGCAACGACCGCTGGCGCCTCAGGCAGCACTCTGATGAACTTGGGCGAATGTCGCCGCCCGGCCGAGAGCGTCGCCGTTCGATGTGGGCGTACTACGAGCGACGTGTCGGCCAACGCGACTCGGGAACGACGACGAGCATGTTCCAGTACTTCACCGACCTGGGAGCCCACGCCGATCTCGACGTCATCAATGCCGAATCCGAAACTGTGCATCGACGCCTGCAGGAGCTACCGCCGACATCCTTCCTTGACCTCGGAGCAGGACCCACCGGCACCTTGACTCGCTTGCTGCCGGGACGTGGCCTCGCCCTTGACCAAAGCCGTGCCGCCCTTCGAGCCCTCCGAGAACTACTTCCCAACTTGCCGTTGATACAGGGGGACGCCATGCGAATACCGCTGGCCGACAGCTCGGTGGGGCGGGTGCTGATCTCGAACCTGTATGGGCTTCTTCTGCCGGACGAGCGGGCGGGTCTCGTCGCCGAGGCCTCTCGGGTCGGGCGAGAACTTGTGATCGTGGATTCTGGTCGACCGCCGGATGCCCGGCCTGAGGAATGGCAGACCCGGACCCTTCCTGACGGCACCGCCTGTCGGATCTTCCGGCGTCATTTTGACGTCGGCACCCTCATCAGCGAAGTCGGGGGCGACCCGCTCGTCGACGGACAGTATTTCGTGATGATCCGGCGGCCGACCCCATGATCCGACCGAGGGTCCGGACGATCATCATTACCGGGCGGGAGCAGTCGGTTAGACCAACGGCTCAGACGCGGAAGCGCAGCTACCAAACGTCGAGTGCCCGGCCTTGATCGTCATGGGCACTGCCGACCCTGATTTCCCCGATCCGAGGGCCGAGGGGACGGCGATCGTTGCGGCTCTGAAGCCCGGGATCGGAACACTCAGCATGATGGAAGGCATCGGCCACTACCCGCACGCTGAGTGCCCCAACGAACTCGCCGCGATCGTAATCCCATTCCTCTCACAGCACGTCAATGCCTGACATCACCATCGACACGAACGTAGAGATCAACGCCAGCCGCGCTGACGTTTGGAACGTGCTGATCGACTTCCCCAACTGCAGCCAGTGGAATCCGTTCCGAATCGAAGGCATACCCGAGGTTGGCAAGAGACTCGTTTTACACATGTCCGCCGATGGCGGACATGGCATGAGCTTCAAACCTGAAGTGCTCGTAGCCACCCCCAATGAGGAACTGCGATGGCTCGGCAAGCTCGGGCTGCACGGGATCGCCGACGGAGAGCACTACTTCATTCTCAGCGCCAACGATGATGGAACGACCCACCTCAACCACGGAGAACGCTTCTCCGGCGCATTGGTCGCCCTCGCAAAAGGCAGCGCAGGGAAGGGCGACGCTGGATATGAAGCGTTCAGCCTGGCCCTCAAACAGCGAGTCGAACAACTCGGCCCGGCGCGATAGGGCCTCTGAGGTGAAGCATCCAGACCAGGCTGGAGGACCCTGTCTCGCAACGTCACCCTCAATCTGTAGGCGTAGCCGGCGTCTCGGGTCGAACAAGGTAACTGAGGCTATCCGGCAAGTTCTGTCTGAGTGTCAAAGAATGTGCATGCCGATTGCCGGGTCGCCCTGATCCGGACCCGGTGACGCCAAGATGGCCGCCTGGTTGGTGGAGATCGATCCTCCGCTCGACAACAGATCTCCTCGGGCGAATGCCGCGCCCGGGCAATCGCAGCCCGAGGGCGATCGTCAGTTGGAGCTTCGGCCTCGAACAACCCCACGGGCCGTTCTACGCAATCGGCAGCCCATGCGCCGACAAGAGGTCGGTCGGCTTCGCTGAGCGTCTACAGGCGCGCTCGGCTGAAACTGAACCTCAGCTGTGTGACGTGGTTCTCGAGCCTACGAACGCACCCCAGATTAACGACGCCATGCCCACCGCCGCAGCCGCCGCTATAACCGAACTCCTGTCCGATAAGGGATCGCTCAATGAGTTCAGCTTGGGGCGAAGACAGCCGAAGCAACAGGCGCCGGGCCTAAGGGCGCATCCTGGTCCCGTCGAGCATCTCCCGGGTGGCATCGGCATGGCCAGCATGATGAGCGGTCTCTTCAACCAGATGGAGCAACACCCAGCGAAGATCCACGGGACGCTCGAATCCCAGCAGCAGGTGGGCGGGCCCGCGACCACCTTCCTCGCCCAAGCAAGGCGTCTCCAGGGATTCGGCGGAACGGACGATCTGCTCGGTTCGCTGGGCCTGGCGCCAATAGGCGTCGATTGTCTGCTCCGCTGACACTTCCCGACCAAGTAGAAACTCTTCTTCCCTGGAGGGGAACGGCGAACCCAGGTAGCGGCCCTCCACCCACCGCCACTCCATGTGGGCGAGGTGGTTGATGATCCCCATGATGGGCAAGAGGCGCCCTGGGGGTGTCCAGCGGAGCTGCTCCTCGGAGAGTCCCTCGGTGGTGGCTACCACTTGCTCCCGCTGCCAGCGGACGTAGCCCAGAAGGACCTCCCGCTCGTCGTTACTCGGCGACGGCGAGCTCGGCTGAGAGAAGCCCACAGGCACATACCTTCCTCACGCGATCCGTCCACGGACGCACTGGTGAAAGCATGACCGACTACGGATGGTCAAGCGAAGCGGCCACCCAAGGTCTGTCCGTCCACGTCGAGCGACGACTTGGATCATGAACCCCCGTTCCACCTCGGGCACTGGCGACGGTCCCAAGGTGATAGCGCCATCGGGTCCGACTACTGTCCAGGTTAGGTAGGGCTCCTCCACGTCGTCTCGGAACAGCACCATCTCACCGGTAACAGGGTCGATCTTCGGGTGGGCGCACATACCTGCCAGGGCCCCGCCGAAGTCGTAGAGACCTACCGTCGCCAGGTCGGGGGTGATCTCATAGGGCGGGGTGCCCTCTTCGAGGGCCGGGAAGCGCCCAGCGTGACAGACGACGTTGATGAACGGGTCCAGCCGGGACGGCCAGCCCGGGTCGGGATCGGGGCCGAGCAGATCCATTTCGACGATGGCTGCGGTGAGCACACCCCCGTACAGGGTCCGGCCAGCTCCCTCCTCGGCAGCCATCCCTCGAGTCCGGACCCACCTGTTGGCGTAGCGGGCACGGCACTCTTCCAGCCAGAGCCCATGTACGATCCCGTCGCCCTCCAGCGGGTACGTTGAGCTGCCCAGCGGTGTGAACCTCGGGTCAGGTCGGTTGCGCAGATAGGTGCCGAGGAGGTCTTGGGGCAGCTCTCCCTTGAGAGACAGATCCTCCGCCTCGATCTCGGTCTGCACCGGCTCGAACGGGCCGGAAAAGCGCCAGAACCGCCTCGGGGTCGACAACTTCGAGGAGCTGGCTCATCGAGGGTCACTCCCTTACTCGATCAGCGGTAACGCCCAAACGGTACTTCTAAGCGAGCGGTTCCCTGCCTTCGAGCTACGATCGGGTCTGGAGCCCTGGTTTCCCTGAGGTTGGTCACGACTTCGGCGCGCCGGTCGGGGCGGTGACCGTCCATGGGCGTAGCGTCAGTGCAATGGGCGGGAAGATCAGCACTGAGACCAGCGCGGCGCCGATCAGGGCAGCGGCGGCCGGTTGGCTGAGCAGGTTCAGGCTGGTGCCGATCTCGGCCACGACCACCGGAAACGTCAGCGTCGCCGATTGAAGCAGCCCGGCGGCCATGGCCGGTCTGGTCCCGAGGCGTTTCCGGTACAGCAGGGCGGGGCCGCCGCGCACGACCGCCAACGCGATTACCAGCAACGGAAGCAATTCGAGCGACGAGCTGTGCGTGACGAGCGCCCGCACGTTGTACTGGACGCCGGTAACGACGAAGAACACCGGGATCAGGAATCCGAAGCCGATGGCGTCCAGCTTGGCTTGAAACACTTCCCAGTTGGGCCGATCGTCGCGGTCCGCGAGGCGCAGCACCACGCCGGCGACGAAGGCGCCGAGAAGGGAGTTTACGCCGAATCGGTGGGCAAGCCCGGCGAAGATCAGTAGGAGCACGAGCGCCGCCCGCACGCGCAGTTGCGAGGCGGTGTCGTCCAGCGTAGTGAACACTCGGCCCATCCACCCTGAGCGCCACAAGCCGAGGATTCCTATGCCGACCACGACGGCTGCCACTCCCAGCGCCACAACGTAAGCGATTTGCTCCGGTGTGGAGCGAGAGTCGGCTGAGAACAATATGGTGAGCAACAGAAGAGCTCCGAACTCTCCGACCGAGCCGGCCATCACCACCAGTTGACCGAAATCCGTGCTCGTCTCGCCTGCGTCGCGCACGATTGGCACCAAGATGCCGAGAGAGCTGGCCGTGAGCGCCAGGGCGAGCAGACGTAGGTCGGTGTCCGGTGAGACCGCTTTCAAGGCCCAAGCCACCGGCACGGCAACCGCCAGCGACACCACCCACGCCAATCCGGTGAGCCGGAACACCGGCCCTCGGAAGTTCCGCGGATCGATGTCCTGTCCAGCCAGGAACAGCACGAAACCCAGACCCATGAGGTACAGAAGCTCTACCGCTCCCTCTGGGCTCACGATGCCCAGGCCCTGTGGTCCAACCGCGATGCCCAGGACGACCTCCAGCACAACCGGAGGCAGGAGCCTCCCTGGGACCAGCCCGGCCGCCAGCGGGGCCACGAGGGCGACAACCGCCACGACCAGCAGCCCGCCGAAATCGAATGTCACCATGTCTCACTCCTGGCCGACGTCGCAACGCTGTGATAGTTGGCAGACGCTATACAGCTGGCCGAGATGCGCCCCCACGTCCTTGCACAGCTCGAACTCCCACCGTGGAGATCGCGGAGATCGAGGATCCAGCCGACGGGTTCCCTCGGACTTTGGCCTTGAACCCCCCAGGTGTCCCAATATCGCAGCGACAAGCGAGGCGGACACTGCCACATAGGCGCCGTTACACGGGGTTGAAGTCGTTGATTACTTGAGCCGTGCCGCCTCAGTAGAGCGACGTTACCGCCACGGCCAGGCCGCCAAGGAGATCCTTCCCCGCCTCGCAATTCGCCAATGTGCCGCCATAGATGTGGCCACCGCGATCAAGGCAAAACCCTGGCCATGCGCGGACCCGGGCATCGTCGGGGCCAACCTCAGCCTCTTCGCAGCCGGCATCCTCAACGCCGCGCAGGCTCTGCTTTGACGCTGGACCTACAGCAGAGGCGCGGGCTCAGCCCGGTGCTGCGTCCGCAAGCTGCCGAGCGTTTGCCGTGTGGCGTTCCGGGTCAACCAGGTGTCCTCCGCGCTGGCCGGTAAGCGCCGAGTCCGAAGGTACTGCTCGAACCGCCGGCGCCGTAAGGCCTGGTCATAGGACGTCCCCATCGATCCGGCTGCGCGTTCTTCGGGCCAGCCGGCGTCGATCCGCTGGCAGAGCAGGAGTCGACCGGCCGCGATCGAGCGACCGTTCCGGTACAAGGGAAGCCTGCGCGGGAGTGGGTTTGCTTGGCAGCTACACACTCGCCTGGGCGGCTTCACTCGCTGGTGGACCTTGTCAGCAAGGTCCATGGGCACACAACCAGGCGGCGAACTAGGGACTCTCCCTAGGGCGTCGACGGCAGGCCGGCCTCATAGTGAGTGGTGTGACGATCTCGACGCACCCCCCGGCACCGACCGGTGGCGGACAAGAGCGAGCCGGTTTCTCCGAACGGCGACCGCCTCGCTGGGGCGAGGTCCGTCGAGATCACCAGGCCACGAACATTCCGAGTGAAGAGGAGACATAGACCATGACCAACACACCCGCAGCAACGAACCTCACTCCGTTCGCCGACGATGCGAACAAGGCCACGCCAGGACGCTATCGGCGGGGCAAGCGACCCGTTCTGAAGGCCTCAGCCGCGCCAAGACTCCCCGGCCGACATCATCCCAACACGTCCCGCTCCGACGACCGCCCTCGTCGCGTCGAAGTTGCGATGACCGCATCCGCCTCACCGACAGCAGGCGATCCGACCGTCCCAAGGAAGCCGGTGGCACTCGCGGAGGGGCTGGCCGAGACTCGCCGCTACATCGACGCCTCAACCGGCCCGGACAGGGCCCAGGACATTGTCGGGCTGCGGGCCCAGGTGGCCCAATCGGCAGACCTGGTCGAATTTCTGACCCAGGTCCATTATCAGCTGACCCGCGCCCGGGATGCCGCCGGATCGCCGACCGACGACAGCCCGCGTATCGCAGCGAACATCCGGCAGGAGCAGGCTCGCTTGCAGCGAGCCGAGAACGCCCTCCGGGAGGCTGAGAGAGCGCAGCGGTCACGCCAAGCCTGGTTGGACGCGGATCCGGAGTCGCTCGCCCACCTCGACGATCTGCGAGCGCGAGCCCAGCGCCGACCCGGGCGGCGTTCACTCGCGTGATCCGGCCCCACCACGATCGTGCCAACCGCTTGTGAGCACGCGGCAACAACCAACGCCGACGCTGCGGTCGGCTGGCGGGGCGGGCCCCTCCGGACGGGTGCTTTCCTGGGTAGCGGCACCAACCTGGTCGACCCGATGAAGTTGGCTTTCGCCCACTCCGATCCGCTCGTCGACATCACCCGCCTGCAACGACAAATGTATATCGGCTATGACCGCATCATCTTCAACGGTTCAACCACCTTCAGCGGCGGAGGCTGCACCAGCAACACATCGTGTCGCTCTGCGCCTTCGCACTGACTGAGCGACCGAGCGCGTCCAATCCCGCGACACTCTCGATGAGCGGGCGTGCCTTTCAGACCGATCACACCCGCCGGAGCCGATCAGATGTGACTCCAGCAGGCGGTCATCTTGTGGGGCCAGAAGGCGGTAGCGACGCAGTCTGGGAACCGAGAACCACCGGTGGCAGCGAGAATGAGACGTCATGTAAGGACGATCCGCCGACAATCAGTCACACCGGAGTCGGACGGCGGGAGTCCGCTAGGAAGTCACGAAGTTGTCGGCGTCCTGTGAGCCCGAACTTGGCGTAGATGTTGCCGAGGTGGTACTCGACGGCCTTGGGAGTGATGAACAACTCCGAGGCGATCTCTGCGTTCGTCATACGCTGACCGACCAGGTAGCCGACCTCGGCTTCCCGGTTTGTCATTTCCAGGGGTGAGCGTCGCTTGGTGGCCTCGCGGGGTAGGCCGCAGCCCGCCAACTCCTCCTCGGTTCGGGCCACGAAGGGGAGTGCCCCCACGGCCAGATAGAGATTGTTGGCCTGGCGGAGACGTTCGACCGCTTGTCGGCGTTGCCCGATGCGCCGGAGCAGGCGGCCGTGGGCCAGCAACAGCGAGGCTCGGTACATCGGGCTGTCGGTGCCGGCGGCGTCCTCGCCCGCCTGATAGATCTGGCGAGCCGCCTCGGGGGTACCTTGCTCCTCGGCCAGCCACCCCGCCAGCCAGGCCAGCGCCGAGTGGAGGTGGGCCACGTCGCCGGCCTGGTCGCGTAGTAGTCGTAATGCGACCTCGGCTTCGTCGTGGCGTCCCGATCCAATCAGGCCCTCGACCAAAAGTGGCCGCCACAACACCCCGTAGGTGCGGGTGCGGCCGTCGAGCGCCCCTTCGTCGTGCCAATGTCCCAGGGCGTCGGCCATGCCGCGGTAGTCGCCAGTTGCCTGGAAGGCCAGAGCCCTCGCCATGGCCGCGTAGAGGCGTTCCTGCCCGTAATCCAGAGTGGCGGCCGCCTCTTCGGCCATCCGAATGTGGTACTCGGCCATGTCTGTTGCGCCTCGGCCGGCTGGCACGCAACTGGCGGCCAGGTGCAGCAACGGTAACTCGAAACGGCGGGGATGAACAGCCGCCGCGGAGAATCCTTGCTCGGAGGTGAGCAGCACGTCGTCCCACGCGCCGGCCAGATACTGGGCCATAGCCAGGTAGGGATAGGCGCGCACGCCGAGGGTGAAAGTGGCGCCGTGGCGAACCATCCGAACGCTGGCGGATAAATCGGCCACCGCTTGCGTCAAGTTGCCGGAGAGGAGCTGGAAGACGCCACGAAAAGACAGGCCATCGGCGTGGACCGGCTCCACGCGAGCTGGATCGGGGTCAAGGTGACCCAGTTCAGCGAGGGCATGGCGAGGGCCGCCCACCTGCGACGCCCCGATAGCGATGAGGGTTCGGGTCTGGCTATCTGCGGCCGCGTCGAGACAGCCGGTGTGAAGCGCCCAACGACCGAGTTCCATCACCTTCTCTCCCGCCCCCAGCAGTGTGTAAGTGCCGGCCAACCGGTTGGCGGCCAGAGCCGCGAGTGATTGCGCGGCGGGTTCGTTCCGGGCCTGGTCTAGGGCGTCGCTGAAGCGGAACTCGGCTTCGGCGAGCTGACCGGAGGCGAAGGCCATGGTGCCCAGCACACAGCTGCGCAGTGGTGAAGCCGCGGCCGCTTCGACGGCGTCCCGCAGCGTCAGACCACGCGCCTCGTCGGCCAGCATCAAATGAAGCACGGCGGTGAGCAAACGCCTTTCCCGATCGCCGCGTTGTGCGGAGATATCGGATGCCCACAACAGGTGGGTGGCCGCCATCGGAAGCCGACCCCACCCGGCCTCTTCGACGGCCAACTGCTCGAGCCGACCGGCGAGCTTCTCGTCGGGCCGGTCGAGAGAGGCAACTCGGTGATGCCACGCGGCACTCTCATCGACCAGATCCACGGCTCGAGCGTGCAACTCTCGTCTTTTTCCAGGAGACAGCGAGGCATAGATGGCGTCACGTTGCAGGGCGTGGCGGATGCTCACCGGAGCGGTCGGTTCGTGCGGCGACCACTCCACCAATCCGGCCCTTACGGCCGGCTCGATTGCCACACTAGGAGAGGTGCCTGCGGCCGCCTCGCCGACGAGGGCCAACGGTACCCTGGTGTTCACCACGGCGAGCATCTGAAGCAACGATCGGGTCTCTTCTGGCAAAACGGCGAGCTGGTCCCCTATGGCGGACGCCAGGGACGCCGGGACGCTAACCTGCCCGTTTTCGGGCCGGTCCCAGCTCTCTCGGTCGCCGAGCACTGTCCGCAGATACAGCGTGTGGCCAGACGTACTTTCGTAAAGACGCTGCCGGGCGCGGGGGTCCAACCCGTCGACTCCCAGAGCGGCCGCCAACGGCGCCATGTCCTCCAATCGCAGGCCTGCCAACGCGATGCGGGACCGCCGTTCCACACTCAGGAGCATCCGCCGGCTGACGTCATCCAAATGGTCCCGCTCTCCACGCAGGATCGCGACGACCAGTACGGGGTCGACGGAGAGGCGGCGCAGCATGAACGAGATGGCCTCAACCGAACGGCGGTCCGCCCACTGCACATCGTCAATCACCATCACCAACGGACCGTCCGCCTGAAGGTCGCCGATGACGCCCAATAGCTCACCCCCCACGCCGACGGCCGATGACCTCCCCATATCGCCAGCCAGGAGCGGATAGTTGGCCGCCACGTCGTTGTCGACGTGGCGCAGAAGCTGCTCGACGATCCCATACGCCAGGTCAGTCTCTGCTGGGTCGGCGCGCGCCCACAGCCAGCGCACGCCCGGCAGTGACGCAACCCAGTGCCTCACCAGGGCGGTCTTACCTATGCCCGACTCGCCTTCTATGGTGAGCAGCCAGGGCCGCCCCTGCTCCACGTCGGACATCACTTCCGATATGCGAGCCAGCTCCGTCTGCCGTCCGACAAATACCTCTGCGGTGGGCTCTGCGAATGAGGAGCCTGTCATCACACATCCCTGCCGGTTCCGTCGACGGCAGCAGGAACCGTAGTCCATGCCTGGCGCTATCCGGGTTCCGGCGCTAAAACTGCAGTAGCGCCGGACGTTGCTTGTCTCGCAAGGGCCAGATCGGGATGCAGCCGCTGATTTCGTCAGGCGGCCGTTTCGAGAGCGAGTGCTCGACGGCCGGCTGTCGCGCGGGCAGCAACTTGAGGTCGGCGGCCGGGAAGACCGAGGCTGACGCCGTGGATTGCAGATGGGCGCTCATCCCCCAGCGCGCCGGCGAGCCCTCACGTAACCCGTCCGCTCGCCGATCGCCATACGGGACCGTCGAGGGGGCCAGCGGGATCGCACTCGAAGGGACTGAAAGTGTCCCGCAGAAGATGGTGAAGCAAGCTGGGGACTTGATGCGCAACCCGAGTTCTCGTCGGCCGTCGTGTCATCGATTGACCGGCGGGGTCGCTGGGGCGCGTGATCAGGGATGGGGTCGTCGCCAGTGTCCCTGACCGCACAGCTTGGGGGGCAGCCGGACGAACCGGGGTGGCTGGCGGCGGCTACCCAGTCTCCCGGCTCGCCCTGAGAAAGCTAGTGACGAAGACGTCGGCGCCGCGAACCAGTTCGAGGACACCTCGAGACCGACACTGTGGCCTAGGTTGAACACTTCCGTCCTCGATATCCCAGGGTCACCGTTCGCTGGCTGGGACGGGATCCAGGGCCGCCACGCTCCTCACTGCGCCATCTGCAGCACGAGCGGGAGTGACACGAGGCGGCGGACCATTAGGTTCAGGTGGTACCGCAAGGGCTCTCCCGCCGGGTCGATTCGGAAGGTCCGTGTTCGGGCCAGGAGTGTCTCGATGGCTACCTTCGCTTCGATTCGGGCCAGAGGGGCGCCTACGCATAGGTGTATCCCCCACCCGAAGCCGACGTGGTGGCGTGGGTTCGGTCGATCGAGTCGTATCTCGTCGGGGTGGTCGTACACCTCGGGGTCCCGGTTCGCTGCGGGCCACATCAGGATCACATGCGCTCCTGCAGGCACGCTCGTTCCGTCGAGTGTCACGTTGTGAGTGACTGTCCGATAGTGACCCCGAAACGGCGGGTCGAACCGGCACGCCTCCTCCACGAACACGGGGACGAGCGAAGGGTCCTCGCGGAGCTGGTTCTGGAGCTCGGGTCGCTCCGCGAGGATTCGCACGGCTGTACCGGTCAGGCTGGTCGTAGACTCGCCGCCCGCGGCTATCAGGACATTCAAGATGCTTATGGCTTCGAGATCGTTGAGCTCGCCGTTGACGACTGCTTGTGCCAGGATCCCGATCATCGAGCCTGCGTAAGGGGTCGGATAGTCCTTTGCCTGAGAATATGCGCTAATAACAGCGGAAAAGTCGTTGGGCGAGTTGGTCTCGATCTCGTGGATCCGCTCCTCAGAGACAAAGCCGCTGATTCGCTCCAGCGACTCGTAACCTTGCTTCTTCAAACGAGGAGCAACGGTGTCCGGCAACCCGAGAATGCGAGCTACCATGACCATAGGGAGCGGCTCGGCGACCAGGCGCATCCATTCGAACCGTCCGTCTGGAGGTACGTCTGAGAGCGCGGTGTTCATCAAGGCTTGGAATTCCGGCTCCATCGCCTTCACGCTCGCCGTCGACAGTTTTCGGTTTACCACCGCCCGCTGTCGTTCATGAGCAGGGGGATCGGCACCGGCCAGGCCACCTCCGGGCATGTCGTCGTCGGGGGTGGCCGCGTATCCGGGCACGGTCAAGGGTCGCAGGGCTGGTGTGGTCCACTCGCCTTTGTGGAGAAATGCGCCGGATACCGACGAGAAGACATCAGTTCTTCGTACGACATCGAAGATTGTGTTGGCCCGGGTCACCAGGTAGGCGCCGCCGGAGCCGACGATCTCGTGGACGGGATCGTTCTCTCGCAGATACTGGTAGTAGTCGTAGGGATCCTGCATAACCATAGGGTCGAAAAGCGGGTCTGTAGTAGGTCGCTGCACGGTCATGATCTTTCCTTTTCGGCACGGCACAAGAGGATGTTGCCTCGCTGCTCGACGACGAGCTCGTCATCGGTCACTGCTCGAGGTTGGTGGTGGTCACTTCCCACGCCTCGGCGACTTTCACGTGGCCGTCTTGTTGGCAAGTGATCCCTCGGGATCGAGCACGAATTTCTTCGCTACCCCCGTGTCGAAGTCTCGGTAGCCCCTGGGCGCGTCCTCGAGGGTGATCACCGTGGCGTTGACTGCCTTGGCGATATGGGCGCGGTCGGACAGGATTGCGTTCATCAGTTGGGAGTGGTAGCGCATCACCGGGCACTGGCCGGTCGTGAACGATTGGGATTTGGCCCAACCGAGTCCAATTCGGAGTGATAGGCTCCCCGCTTTGGCCGCGTCGTCGACACCGCCAGGATCACCGGTGACATATAGGCCCGGTATCCCAAGCTTTCCCGCGGCTTTGGTCACTTCCATTATCGAGTTCAGCACCGTCGCAGGTGCCTCGTGCGATGCGTCTGGTCCATGACCTCTCGCCTCGAATCCGACCGCGTCCACCGCGGCATCGACCTCAGGCACGCCCAGGATGGCCTCCAGCTGATCACCGAGCGACGCGTCCCGGGAGATGTCGACGGTCTCGCAGCCGAACGCGCGGGCCTGGTCGAGCCTTTCTTGATTAAGGTCACCGACGACGACCGCCGCGGCACCAAGAAGCTGTGCTGAGTAGGCGGCGGCCAGCCCTACCGGGCCGGCGCCAGCCACGTATACGGTGGAGCCGGTAGTGACTCCCGCACTGAGTGCCCCGTGGTAGCCGGTCGGGAAGATGTCCGACAGCATTGTCAGATCGAGGATCTTCTCCATGGCCTGATCGGCGTCTGGGAACTTCAGCAGGTTCCAGTCGGCGTAGGGGGCCATGACATACTGTGCTTGCCCTCCGACCCAGCCGCCCATGTCGACATACCCGTATGCGGAGCCAGGGCGCGCCGGGTTGACGTTGAGGCAGACGCCAGTGTGCCCCGCTTTGCAGTTGCGGCACCTGCCACAGGCGATGTTGAACGGAACCGAGACCATGTCGCCTACTTGGATGAACTCGACGTCGGGTCCCTTCTCGACCACTTCGCCGGTGATCTCGTGACCCAGTACGAGTCCTTCTGGCGCGGTGGTGCGGCCTCGGACCATGTGCTGATCGGATCCGCAGATATTCGTCGATACCACCCGGATAATCACTCCGTGGGGACACTTTCTCCCTACGCTCTTCGGATGGACGCCGGGTCCGTCACGCAGTTCGAGAGCTGGGAAGTCGATCGTGTCGACGCGGACCTCACCGGGTTTCACGTACACGACGGCCTTGTTCCCTGTCATGGCAGATGTCTCCTTGGTGTTGCTGGGAGCGGTAGCGGTTCGAGCGCTTCGCCACGTGGGTTCTCCGGAGCCCGAAGCGAAGGTCGCCTGGCCCCGCCCGCTCCGCCGCGGAGGGTTGAGGCACCTTCGGGGATCGATCCCGGTAGCCAGCAATGGACCCGTGCGCGGCCTTCAACACTCCCGTTGGCATCTTGACCGTCTCTCGGAGCGGGCGCGGCGCGAATCCACCAGCGCGGTCCTACTCGCGGAGCTCCAGCACGAGCGGGAGTTCCAGGAGACGGCGGACCATGAGGCTCGCGTGATATCGCAAGCGCTCTGCGGTCGGGTCGATCCTGAATCGTCGTGTGCGGGCGAGGAGAGTTTCCATGGCGACCCTCGCCTCGATGCGGGCGAGGGGCGCTCCGACGCACAGGTGGATACCCCAGCCGAAGGCGACGTGCTGGCGGGGATGTGGCCGGTCCAGCCGCACCTCGTCGGGGCGGTCGTAGGCGGCTTCGTCGTGATTGGCGGCCGGCCACATGAGCACCAGGTGCGATCCGGCAGGGAGATGCTTGCCCGCCAGCTCGGTCGCCTCGGTGACGACCCGGTAGTGGCCGCGGAAGGGCGGGTCGTAGCGAAGGGCCTCCTCGACGAACGTTTCGACGAGCGAAGGATCGCTTCGCAATTTGTCCTGGAGCTGTGGCTGCTCGGCGAGAATGCGGACCCCGGTGCCGGTGAGGCTGGTCGTCGACTCCCCTCCGGCCGAGATCAGAAGGTTGAGAACACCGAGCGCTTCTTCATCGTCGAGCTCGCCCGCTTCGACCGCTCGAGCCACGATGCCGATCATTCCATCGTCGTAGCTCGTCGATCCTTCCCGGGCCTGAGTGTACGCGTCGATCACCGCCGCGAGCCCGTTGATGCCATCGTTTTCGAGTTGCTCTATGCGGTGCTCGGGGACAAACCCGCTGATTCGCTCCACCATGGCGTAACCCTGTTTTTTGAGGTCAGGTGCGAGCTCGTCGGGAAGTCCGAGGATACGAGCGATCATCACCATGGGCAGGGGTTCGGCGACTCGGCTCATCCATTCGAAGCGGCCGTCGGCTGGAATGTCCGACAAGGCGCCAACGACGAGTGAGCGGAACTCGGGTTCCATCGCGCGCATGCTGCTAGTCGACAGTTTCCGGGCGACGACTTTGCGCTGGCGCTGATGATCCGGGGGATCCACCGTGGCGAGCACCCCGCTGCTTCCCTCGAGCGAGTACGCTGACGATGCCGGTCGGAGACCGGGTACGTCCCAGTCTCCTTTGTGCAGGAACACGCCCGATACGCTCGAGAAAGTCTCTGTCCGGGCCACGACGTCGTGGATGAGATCCATCCTGGTCACCAGGAACGTTTCTGTGCCCTTCACTTCATGGACCGGATCGGTTTTTCGAAGGTCGGTGTAGTAATCGTGAGGGTCCTGCACCACGTCGGGGTCGAACAGAAGGTCGATCTCGGGTTCTCTGATGCTCATCACCCATTCCTTTTCGAGGTTTTGCTTCGATCGTTCTCTGCGGCGGCGCTGCCCGTGACCTTGCTGTAGCGGCCACCGATCAGCCATTCGGAGACGTAGAGGCTCCCTTGAGCGTCAACCGCGACCGAGTGGGGCGAGTTGAGTCTGTCCCGCTCGGGAGTTGGCGGCTCCGCCCGACCCTCGGCGTCGATGGCGTTCGGCCAGCCCGGTCGTTGGGGCCAGCCCTGCTCCGCGTGGGCGTCGGAGTCCTCCCCGATATAACCGACGAAGTTGTCGTCGTCATCGAGAGCCGCCAGGCGTCCGAACAGCTCGGCCACGACGAGGAAGTCACCCCACTGCGCGAAACCGCTCGGACTGTTCAGAAAGCTCGAACCGAACGATCTGAGATAGTGGCCCTCCAGGTCATAGACCTGCACCCTCTTGTTTCCCCTATCAGCGATGTAGAGCTCGTTGGACTTGTGTCGACGACGATCGAGGTACACGGCATGAGGACAGTCGAATCTCCCCGCTCCTTCCTCGCCGCTCACGGCCGACAGGTGAGTTCCGTGCTTGTCGAAGCGGTGGACCAGGCTGCTGCCGTATCCGTCGGCGACCCACACGTCGCCGCTTCCACCGGACCGCTCCTCGATGATTGCGAGGCCGCACGGGCAGTACTCCCCCATCGGGCTCGACGCGTAGCGGCTGTCTGTCGGAGGGGAGGCAAGCTCGAACAGGATCTCACCCGACAAGCGCATCTTTACCACTCGCGGGCCGACGCGCTCATTGCGGAGACCCTTTCCGAACATCGTTGCGAGCCCTTCGTCGCCGTCACCATCGCTTCGGGCGAACCTGAACCCAGGGTCGCACACCCAGAGCATCTCCTCGCCCGCTTCACTCGCCAGGGTCAGCCCATGCCCCTCGGTTAGGCCCGTGTCGACAACGCTGACGACCCGACCCGACGGATCGAGCGTCACCAGCTGCCCGGTGTGGACCCCCACCAGGTCCCCATTCGCTGTCGCCACGAGCCCGCTGTGAGTCCAGGTCGACTGGGCGGAGGGGACGTCGGCCAGATCTGCCCAGTCACCCTCAACCACGTGCCGAAGAATCGCCGGTTGTGAAGACTCAGACAACAGCACCCACCCCCCAGATGCGCTTCCAACCCCACTGGGGAACATCAGCCGGCCACCTAGACGGGTCCTGATTTGAGTGATCGTACGAGCCAACAAGGCCCCGGCAGAAGCCGAAGGACGGCGCTGCACGGCACCGGGTGAAGCCGCAAACCCTCCAATTCACCAGTCTCAGCCTCCCCGACCACGGCGAACTAGCCTCGTTCGCATGCAACGTACTACGGTGGTGATCGGGTGTCCACTGCGATGAACACTCCATCAGATCAGCTTGACACGCCATCTGTGGTCCCCGACGATCCCCGCGCGGGTCGTCGCGCCGCGAGAATCGCCGACAACCGGTCCGACATCCTCGATGCGGCCGAACGAGTGTTCGCCGAGCGCGGAATACGCGAGGGATCCTTACGGGAGATCGCTCGCCTCTCCGGTTTCTCCACAGCTGCCATCTACACCTACTTCGAAAACAAGCAGCATCTGCTCGCGGAGACTTACGTCCGGCGAGGGATCGAACTGGGTGAGGTGATCCAGGCCGCCGCCGCAGAAGGGCCGTCTGCGCTCTTGCGCCTCCACGCCATCGCGGATGGCACGGTGGGGTTCTTCGAACGGTATCCGTACTTCAGGCGACTACTTCGCCACGGTGTAGCCGCTCTGGATTACGTTGGACCATCCCTGACCAAGTACGTACCCTACCAGGAGGCCACGTTCGAAAAGATCCTGGCCCTGATCGTGAGCGTCGTGGAGGCTGGTCAGCAGGCCGGAGAGATCCGTGAGGGTGATCCCACGACCTTGGTTCGTCTGTACATGGTCCTGGTCAACGAGCACGTCTACCTCGCGGCCGCCGACAACCTCGAGACGAAAGGTCTCACTCCTGAGCAGTTCCACAGCCTGATCGAGGGGGCGATGCGCAGGCCCTTCCGCTGAGCCCGATCCCCCCACAAGCGGCGGAGAGGTGCCCATATCCAGTTTCGACGCACACGTGCTGCTTGCTCGCGAAGGACGAATTGATCGCCGAGCTTAAGAACCCCAGTAGCGCGCTTCGTCACGAAGCGACCCGTCGCTGAGGCCACACTCAGCGACGACCTTCTCGCCGCGCCGAGGAGATCTGCTTGGTTGTCAGCGAACCGGACGGCCAGCCGTTCCCGAGGCGACTCCGGTCCGGGCGGACGGCTGTCGACTCACCTGGACAATCGATCATAACTCTGGACAGCCAATCAGACCGGTAGTAGTCTCCGGATCGCCGAGGTTGCCTTGACCGCGGGGGGAGGCTTAAAAGTGCATCAGGTTGGTCGACGACGACTTTACGGTTCTTTGGTTGGCTGTGGGCTTCTTGGGCTCCTGGCAGTGGCGTGCTCCAGCTCGAGCAAGCCCTCTTCGGAGGCCGGGTCAACAACCACATCTAGCGCCGGATCATCAACCACAGCCAGCTCGGCCGCTGCGAGTACCGTCCCGGCCGGCAACACAGCGAGCGCACCCGGCGTCACGGCAGACTCCATCAAGGTTGGTCTGATCACCTCGGAAACCGGCGTCGCATCCGCGGTCTCGATCCCCGGCATTGCGAAGGGCTTCCAGGCTCGAATAGATCAACAAAACGCGATGGGCGGAGTTAACGGCCGGAAGATCGTCACGATCGTGCGGGACGACGGCTCGACCCCATCGGGTGCACTGACCGCGGCGCAAGACGAAGTGAACGCCGGCGTTTTCGCGATCGATGACAACAGCGCCTTCGTCTTCGGCGCCAGTCAGTACTTGAAAGGCCAGAACATGCCTGTGGTTGGGGGCGGCTACGACGTGCCGGAGTGGACATTACCTTCCTACTCCAACATGTTCTCAACGTCATACGGGGTATTCACGACCTCGCCCGCGTACACGACTGAACCGCTGTTTATCAAAGAGCGTGGTGGCACATCGCTTGCCGTGTTCGGCTACGGGATCTCACCTTCCTCGAAGGGCAGTGCCTTGGCTGAGGCGCAGGCGGCCAAATACATCGGTCTGAAGGTCCCCTACGTAAACACCTCGATTCCCTTTGGCTCGGTTGACGCGACCGCGATCGGGTTGCAAATGAAGAGCACCGGTGTCGATAGCTTCGCGGCTCCCATCGACACGGAGACCTCGATCGCGATACTCCAAGCAGCCCAATCTGCGGGTCAGAAGATCAAGGTCCCGGTTTTGGCCACTGGATACGGCCAGACGTTACTGGACCAGCCCCAGGCAGTGTCGAGCGCGCAGGGCGCCTACTTCGATGTCGGACAAGTGCCAGTGGAGCTCCATACTCCTGCGACTATCGCAGAGCAGGCGGCCCTCAAACAATATGCCGGGTTCACTGGTGTTCCGGGTTTCGACTACCAGGAGGGATGGATTTCCGCCGATCTCCTGGTGAAAGGGCTCGAAGTAGCTGGGACGAATCCAACACGGGCGTCATTCATCAGCAATCTTCGGCAGGTAACCAACTACACTGCCGGTGGACTGCTTGCGCAGCCGACAAATTTCGCGACGTACACTCAGATTCCGCCTCAGCGGTGCGGTTATTACGCGCAGTTAGAAGGCAACGCATTCATCGTCTCGACACCGAAGCCGGTTTGCGGTGGCATCGCTCCTTGAACGGCTTACCAATGACACCTTCTTTGGGTACATCGGGGCTGACCTCGATGTTCGTGCGAAGCAGAGTCCGCCTCAGAAGTATTGGCTTGCGGTACGGCTATGGAGACACGGTCAACTCAAAGCACCGCCGGTCGATTACCTGGACCCGCTCGATTCTCCTCACGCCGTCGCTGTCGACGCTGATGTGAGGCTGTCTATCTTTGAGTGTCTGCTCGTGAGCCGTCATAGCCAAAATAATAGACTCGCTTCCCTCGAAATGACATCCGATCCCGCATGAGGAGAGGCTCATGAGCATGCCCGAAACTGAGATAGACCATCTCTTCCATCCAGAGGTTGTCCAGTATCCCGAGGAGTACTACCGCCACCTTCGAGAAAACGATCCTGTGCACGAGGTCGCGGGGACCGGGACCTTCTTGCTGACGGCGATGGACCTCATCCACGAGGTCGTCATTCGTACCGAGCTGTTTTCCAGCGTCTCGGGCGAGTTCCTTCACCTTGGTGATTGGCCTTCGCCGGGGCTGCGTGGCGGCTCCGGGGGTTACACCAGCGAAATGAGACAGGGGGGGGTACTGGCAACCGTCGACCCGCCCGACCACCAGCGACAACGCAAGGTGGTAGCTCGAAAGCTCTCTACCTCGAGCATGCGGGCAATGGAGCCGGAGTTCCGTGCCTTGGCGGTTGAGGCCCTCTCGGTGATCGAACCAGACGGGCGATTCGAATGGATGGGCCAGGTCGCCGAACCCCTACCGATGGTCATGGTCTCGCGGATCTTGGGACTTCCCGACGACCTCGCTCCGGAACTAAAGAAGCAGGGCTACGCCATGGTCGAGCGGATCAGCGGTTTCGTACCCGAGAACCGCATTCAACAGCTCGAAGACGACGGGATCAACGGGCTCGGAAAGGTAATCGAGGCCTACACAGAAGCACGACAGGGCTCCACGACATATCAAGACGGCATGATCGGGATCGTGGCGCAGGCGGTGAGCGACGGAGAACTCGACGACGAAGAAGCCGTCGGCATACTCAGCCTTGTTATCGCTGCAGGAGGCGAGTCGACGACCAGCCTGACTGGGACCGCTGTTCGCATCTTGGCCGAACGAACCGACCTTCAAGACGCGCTTCGGGCCGACCCGTCGCTGATAGTGAACTTCGTCGAGGAAGCGCTTCGATATGACCCACCGTTCCGGGGTCACTACAGAGTCGTGACTCGCGACACCGAACTCGCGGGAAAAACGCTGCCGGCTGGCTCTCATCTCGTGTTGATGTGGCCTGCTGCCAACCATGACGGCGCCGCCTACGATCGCCCGGACGAGGTACGAATCGACCGGCCCAACCCGCGGAATCACGTCGGCTTCGGCTGGGGGATCCACCTCTGCGTTGGGGCTCCGCTGGCCCGCATAGAGGCGAAAGTCGCTATCGAAACGCTCCTGGCGCGAACCCGCCGATTCCGTATCGATCCCGACCAACTCCCTCTCCGCTACCACCCGAGTCTCATGGTCCGTCGACTCGTATCACTCCCCCTCCTACTGGACGTGGCGGAGTCAGCCGAAGCCTGTTAGTCCGATGTCCGCTCCCATAGGCACGTCACACGAGCAGCACTCCCGGTATCGAGTGGGAGATTTCCCCTGTTGCCTCAGAGTAGTCAATAGAAAGGCCAGGTCGAGGGCAGGACGGGTTCCTGCCACCGAGATTGGCGCGCGTTGCCCGGCGCGCCCGACCCCTCCGAGGTTGGAGCGTGCCTCCCCCCGGCGCGCCCGACCTCGGAGAGCCGCCCTCATGAAGGGAAGGACGACAGGCGTAGTCGGGCCAGTCGGTGGGGCGGCCAAGTACAAACGCGACCTCTCAGGTCAATGTGTAAAGCCGCCTGCCCTGGCTCATCCTCCCTGACACCCCGGACCCGACCCACCCGACCTCCCGGCCACGGACGGGAACGAGGCGCCAGATATGTTATCCCTGATACGAACGCCATAGAGAGCGCGAACGCCCGGATCCGCAAGGCGTTGAAAGCTCAGGATCATTTCCCGAGTGAGCAGGCGGCGCTTAAGTGTGTGTACCTGGCCGTTATGAGTCTCGACCCTACTGGAAGAGGCCGCCGGCGCTGGTCGAATCGGTGGAAGGGAGCCGTGAATGCCTTTACAATCGCCTTCCCAGACCGCATAATACTCCCCACGAAGTAACCGAGATTCACTCGTAAAAGAGCAGAACCAGTTAGACCGTTTATTGAGACACTCCCACCCGCGCGTGGCCAGTGTTGGGGGTAGGGCTTTGGTGAGATATGCCGGACGGGTTGTCGGGTCTCGTGTGGCGGTGGAGGGTTGGGTGTCGGCGACGGGTGTTCTGATTCGAGGCGCAGTTCGACCTGCACGGTGGTGCCATGTTGCGGCGTGGTTTCGAGGTGAATGGTTCCCCCGTGGGCGTTGACGATAGCTTTTGCGATCGGCAGCCCCAGCCCGGATCCAGTCCGGGTGCGGCTGGTTTCGGCGCGCCAGAAGCGGTCGAAGGCGTGGGCGGCATCGGCGGGGGTCATGCCGGGACCGGTGTCTCGGATCTCCAGGAGGCAACGGTTCGCTCGTTGTGTGAGCCGAATGGTGAGATCGGAGTCGGCCGGGGTATGGACGAGTGCGTTGGTGACCAGGTTGCTGATGACTCGCCGGAGGGCGGCTTCGTCGCCCGGGGTGCGGATGTCGGGTTCGAGGTGAGTGGTGATGTGACGGGATGGGTTGGTGGAGTGGGCGTCTTGGAGGACATCCTCGGTTAGGACGGGGAGATTGACGGACCGGTTGTGAAGGGACATGCCTTCATCGAGGCGGGCCAGGAGGAGAAGCTCTTCGACGAGTGCTTTCATGCGGGAGCTTTCTTGGCCGATGCGCCGCACGGCGTCTTCGAGGGCTTGCCCGTCGCGTAGCTCGCCCTGGCGCCAGAGCTGGGTCAGCCCGGAGATGACGGAGGTGGGCGTTCGCAGTTCGTGGGAGGCGTCGGCGAGGAACTGGCGGAGACGATCTTCGATGGCCTGTTGTTGGTCGAGCACGGCGTTGAGGGCGCTCGCAAGGTCGGCGGTTTCGGCACCGGAAGAGGGGGTAGCCACGCGTTGTTTGCGGTCCCCCGCGAGGATGGCCTCGGCCGTGTGCTTCATGCGGGCGATAGGGCGAAGTCCGAGATGTTCGATCCAGAATGCGGCGGCCATAAGGATGACGGCGGTGACGACGCCAGCTGCGAACACCGCAGTCCTGAGTTCGGTGATGGTGGCGTTGATGGAGCCCATGAACACGGCGATGAGCAGTTGGTGGCCGCCGGGAATTTGGAGGAGGACAGCTCTCCAGTGTCCGGAGCCGTTGAGAGAGCCTACGGTCGCCGGTGTGGCGGCCGTAATGGAAGTTGCGACCGCGGGAGGGGTCTGGGGCCGCTGGCCGTTGGCGGCTTGGGGAGATGCGATGGTGGTGCGTTTCCCATTGGTGATGATGGCCAGGTAGGCGTTGCTGAGACGGTCGGGCTGAGGGACCCGCGGGAAACGTGCCGACGGGGGTGGCTGGTTGTGGGCCACACCGATGGCGATGGGGACACTCGCGGTGAGCTGGCTGTCGAGTTGGTGCAGTTCGGAGTTCTCGATGGTGCGGACGATCAGATAGCCGGACAGGGCAAGGCAGGAAAGCAGGAGCCCGGCCGCTGCCAGGAGGCGGGCCCGTAAACTCATCGTGCCGGGGGGGTGGTCATGCGATAGCCGACGCCACGGACGGTCTGGATTAGGCGGGGTTCGCTCGGATCGACTTTTTTGCGCAGGGTGTGGATGTAGGTGTCCACGACGTTTGTTTCGCCGATGAAGTCGTAGTCCCACACGTGGTCCAGGATCTGGTCACGGTTGAGGACACGGCCGGTGTTGCGCAGCAGGAATCGCAGGAGCTTGTACTCGGTAGGAGACAGGTCGACCTGCTGACCGTCCCGGATGACGAGGTGGGCGGCGTCGTTGAGGCTGAGAGGCCCGCACCGGTAGGTCTTGCCCGCGGCCTGTTTGCCAACCCGTCGCAGGATGGCGTGGACTCGAGCGACGAGTTCTTCCACGCTGAAGGGCTTGGTCAGATAGTCATCTCCGCCGATGGTGAGTCCCCGGATCCGATCGTCAGTGGCGTCTCGGGCGGTGAGAAACACGATCGGGAAGTCGTGCCCCGTGCAGCGGAGCTTCTGGCAGATCTCAAAGCCATCCAGATCCGGGAGCATGACGTCGAGGATGGCCAGGTCGATGGGTTGTTGTGTGACGATGGTGAGCCCAGCCTGCCCCGAGGCGACCTCGGTGACGGTGTAGCCGGCCAAGCGGAGCGCAGCGCTGGTCACGAATGCCACGTTTATCTCGTCTTCGACCAGGAGAATATTGGCGGATCCCACGCGGGGCAGTATCGCAGCCGGTCCTGTGAGATTTCTAAAGGTCTGGTGTGAGTGAGATGTGGACCGCTGTGACCCTGGTGCTGATACCGGCGGGAATCCTGATATATATCTGAACTTTGGCTGTGGTTGCAATGAAGTCAATTCCTGTTACCTGGACTTTCGCGACCGCTTTGAGAAACCCTTTAGAGAGCTCCGAACTGGTCTTTAAGTGGCCGCGTTTTACTGGGCGTTATGTCAGCCTGTGCGACCGTGTCGCGTCATGTCTGCGTCTGGCTGCGGCCAGGCGTAGCACCTCCTGGCCCGGTTCGACGACGGGGTGAGCGGTTGTGACCGCGCCCAGCGAGGCTCGCTCGACCTCGGTAAGTGAGGAGCCCACTGCCCAACTGGCTGCGGTAATCGACCCGCGTCGGGGTCCGTGGTGGCGCAGAGGTTGGACCCGGCGCCGGTTGTTGGCGATCGGGTTGGTCGTGATCCTGGTGGCCGCGGCAGTAGTCATCACCTGGCAGGTGACCCGGAAGAATTCGTCGCCGGCATCTGCGGCGCCCTTGGCGGTGACGACCCAGAGGGTGACCGTTTCTACCGGGACGATAAAACAGACGGTTTCGGCCTCGGGGACGATCGAGCCGGCGTCACTGGCGGATCTGTCGTTCGGGGTGTCAGGTCAGGTGACGGCGGTCGATGTGGCGGTAGGGCAGAAAGTGACGTCCGGTCAGACGTTGGCGACCGTCAGCCCGACCGTCCTTCAGGACGACGTCAACGCGGCCAGCGAGACGCTGGCATCGGATCAGTCCCGCCTCTCGAGTGACCAGTCGAATGGGTCGTCGACCAGCCAGATCCAATCCGACGAGGCGGCGGTGACCTCGGCCGAGTCACAGTTGGCCACGGCTCAGCAGAATCTGGCAGAGGCCAACCTGACTTCCACCATCTCGGGCACGGTCGCCTCGATCAACTTGACCGCCGGCCAGCAAGTTTCGGGCAGCGGTTCCAGTGGCTATTCCGGCAGCAACAGCAGCGGCGCAGGCAGCTCGAACAGTGCTGCGGGCGTCGGGAGCAGCGCTCTGGGCTCGTCGTCGTCTTCGTCGTCTTCGTCGTCGTCCTCCTCTTCGTCGCAGATCGTGGTGGTGTCAACCGACTCCTACCTGGTCGATGCCACCGTGGATGACACGCAGGTGGGACAGATAAAAGTCGGCGACCAGGTCACCATCCAGGCAGGCAGTGCGACCACCACCGTGTACGGGACGGTCTCGTCGGTGGGTCTGGTCGCCCAGTCAGCCGGTTCTGGCGAGTCGAGCGTGGCGTCATTCCCTGTGGTGGTGGCGGTCACGGGGACCCCGTCAGGGTTGTATGCGGGCACCTCGGCCACACTGACGATCGCCACAGAGCAGCTCAACAACGTGGTGGAGGTGCCGACCACGGCCATCTCCTACTCGAACGGTCAGGCCACCGTGACCGAAGTGGTGGCGGGGTCACAGAAATCGGTACCGGTGACCACCGGCGCCGCCGCGAACGGTGAGACCCAGATCACCGGCGGGCTCAAGGCCGGTGACGTGGTGATCGAGCGTGTGGTGAAGTTCAACGGTACGAGCGGCGGGAGCCGCAGCCTCTTCGGTGGCAGCGGAACCGGGGGTCGTACCGATGGAGCAGGCGGAGGCGCTTTCCCCGGCGGCGGTAGCGGCTTCCCCGGCGGTGGCGGCTTTGCCGGGGGCGGGGGCGGCTTCGCAGGCGCCGGGGGCGGCGCCTGATATGGACCCGGTCATCGAACTGGAAGACGTGACCAAGGTGTACCGGACCGGTACCCTCGCCGTGGCCGCCTTGCGAGGGGTGTCGTTTTCGATTGACCCTGGCGAGTACGTGTCCATCATGGGCCCGTCGGGGTCGGGCAAGTCGACGTTGATGCACATCCTGGGCTGCTTGGACGTCCCGACCAGCGGACGGTACTGGCTGGGCGGCGAGGACGTATCCCGCATGGACGAAGTCGACTTGGCCGAGGTCCGCAACGCCCACATCGGTTTCGTGTTCCAGCAGTTCAACCTGCTGCCGTCACTGTCTGCCTGGCGCAACGTAGAGCTGCCCCTGATCTACGGGGGCGTGGGTCGAGGGGAACGGCGTCGACGAGCCATCGACGCGCTGGGGCGTGTCGGGCTGGCCGATCGGGTCGATCACCGTCCGGGCGAGCTGTCTGGAGGCCAACAGCAACGGGTAGCTGTGGCCCGGGCTCTGGTGGGGGACCCCGAGCTGATACTGGCAGATGAGCCGACCGGCGCGCTGGACTCGACCTCGGCCGAGGACGTCATGACCCTGTTCGACGAGTTGCACGCCGCAGGGCGAACCCTGGTCATCATCACGCACGATGGTGAGGTTGCCGACGCTGCGGAGCGAACAATTCGCATGCGCGACGGCTTGGCCGTCCCGATCCCCCAGGCGGCCTGATGGGCTGGTTCGAGACCTTCCGGACCGGCCTGTCCGCCGTGCGGTCCAATCGGCTGCGTTCCGGCTTGACCGTCCTCGGGATCATGATCGGGATCGCCGCTGTCGTCCTCACCGTCGGTCTGGGCCAAGGCGCCCAAAATCAGGTCAAGTCCCAGATCAACGCCCTCGGCACCAACCTGTTGACGGTCTCTCCTGGCAGCACTACTTCATCGAGCGGCTTCCGCCAAGGGTTCGGCTCGGCCTCCACCCTGACCGAAGCCGATGCCAACGCGCTCGGCTCCAAGACCGTGGCCCCCGACGTCAAAGCGGTCGCCCCGGTCAAGTCTTCGACCGAGGGGCTCACCGACGCCATCAACTCCAACACCTGGACCACCACGGTGAACGGCACGACCCCCACCTGGGCGGTCGTGCGCAACCGTACGGTAACCCAGGGGCGCTTCATTGACAATCAGGACGTCACCGACCACACCGCCGTCGCGGTACTCGGACCCGACACGGCCTCGGAGCTCTTTAGCGGCGTCGACCCGGTGGGCCAAGTGATTGATGTGAACGGGGTGCCGCTCACCGTGATCGGGGTCCTCAACTCGGTTGGTGATACGTCCTCGACGACGGGCTCCAACCAGGACGACCAGGTCATCGTCCCGCTCAGCACTGCCACCGAGCGCATTTTCGGTAGCACCTCGCTCAGCTCGATCCTCATCGAAGCCAACTCCGGGTCCAGCCTGTCAGCCGCCTACCAAGAAGCTGACGCGGAGTTGCTCGCCCTTCACGACATAACCACCCCGTCGGACGCGGATTTCACTATCTCCTCGGAAGCGTCGCTGGTATCTACTTCCACGTCAGTCGACCGCACCCTGACCATCCTGCTGGGCGGCATCGCAGCCATCTCGCTGCTGGTGGGTGGCATCGGCGTGATGAACATCATGCTGGTGTCGGTTACTGAACGCATCCGGGAGATCGGCCTGCGCAAGGCGCTCGGAGCGAAACCCTCCCTCATCCGTCGCCAGTTCCTGCTGGAGGCGTGCGTGCTCGGGCTCACTGGAGGAGCTCTCGGCGTCGCCCTCGCCGCTCTCGGCACCGACCTTTTGCCCAAGGCCATCGGCTATCCGATCGCCTTGTCCGGATCGGCAACCGTCGGAGCGATCGCGGTAGCCGTGGCTATCGGATTGATTTTCGGGGTCTACCCGGCCAGCCGGGCCGCCCGCATGGCACCGATCGACGCCCTTCGCAGCGAATGACGATCTCTTTTTCTTTTTTCTCCTAAGGAGCACCCAACCGCCCATGACCATTCTCCGAACCTCACGAACGGCTGCCGTCGGCGCCGGGCTGCTGTTGGTTTCGATCCTCAGCGCCTGCGGTGGCGGCAGCAGCCACTCCAGCACCGCGACCAGTCCCACCACTGGCGGCAGCACCTCGGCAGGGGACGGGACGGGCAGCGGAAACTTTCCCGGGGCGTCTGGATCCGTAGCCGCGCTTACCGGATCGTCGATGGAAGTCCAAAACCAGCAGTCGGGCCAGGTCACCGTCAGTTGGACGCCCTCGACGAGCTTCACCAAGACCGTGACCGTCCCGGCGGCAAACGTTGCCGCGGGGGATTGCGTCACGGTCACGGGATCCACCTCCACCGGGACGCTGGTGGCGAACTCGGTCATGGTCAGCACGCCCTCCTCCTCGGGCAGCTGCACGACCGGCCGCTTCGGCGCCGGCGCTCCGGGCGGAGGTGGAGGGTTCCCCGGCGGGACGCCGCCCAATGGGGGCAGCCGGCCCAGCGCCCCCGCTGGGTCCGCCCCGCGCGGCGCCAGCGGATTTGGATTTGCCAGCGGCAAGGTCACCTCGATCACCCCCTCCAGCATGGTGATTTACGGCATCTCGTCGTCCGGGTTCGGCGGATCGCGCAACACGCAAAGTTCGACCCCGCCCACGTCGATCAAGAGCACCTCAGTGACGATTGGAGTGCAGGGCTCGACGGCCTACACGGAAACTCAGTCCACAGCAGCCAGCTCGCTCGCGGTGGGCGACTGCGTGACCGCCGTCGGCTCCACCGACTCAACCGGGGCCGTGACCGCCCGATCGGTGAGAATCACCTCGACCGGAGGACAATCGTGCAGCACTGGATTCGGCGGCTTCGGCGGTGGCGGATCAGCGAATGGCTAGTCCTGCAACCGCAGGGGGTCGTCGTCGGCGGCGCAACCAGAGACGGACCGCCGTCGTCATCGCCGCAGTGATCCTCGGAGTCGGCATCGGCGTGGGCGTGGCCAAGGCCCAAGCCTCCAGCGGTACCAGTTATCGCACCACTGCCACCACCACCGGCAACGCCACCCGGACCCTGACCGTATCAGGCACGGTAGAGCCGGTTAACGAGGCCCAAGCGTCATTCCAGGTTGGCGGCACTGTCGCCACTGTGGACGTTACCGTTGGTCAGCACGTCACGGCCGGCCAGACCCTGGCCACGCTCGACACCAGCTCGCTGCAGGAACAGGTATCACTGGCCCAGGCCAGTCTGAACAGCGCCCAGGCCAAGCTCAGCCAAGACGAGTCCGGTGAATCATCCAGCTCGTCCGACTCCTCCTCGTCATCGCCGCAGTCCTCAAGCCAAACCACCGCCGCCACCACGGGATCGACCGTCGTGCTCACCGCCGCATCCACCGCCACCGGCTCGGACCTCCCGTCGGGATCGACCGGAACCAACTCGACCGCCACGGCCAACCTCCAACAAGCCCAGCAAGCCGTGGTCAACGACCAGCACACCGCCGACCTCGACCTGCAATCCGCGGCCGCTGACCTGACCAACGCGGAGCGCACCTGCACCGCCTCCAGCCAATCCGGTGACCCCACGACATCCAGCACAACGGCGAGCACATACAACGCCGCTGCTACCGCCGCCGATTCGGTGGTCCTGGCCGACGCATCCACAACGACCCCCACCACCGCTCCGACCACGACCACTCCGACCACGACCCCATCGACGACCACCCCCACCACCACCCCGACCACGACCACTCCGACCACCACGACTCCGACCACGACCGCTCCGACCACGACCACTCCGACCACGACCCCATCGACGACCACCCCCACCACCGCCCCATCGACGACCACCCCGACCACCACGCCCACCTCCACGAGCTCGGCGTGCGCCACAGCACTACAAACCGCGATGGCCGCCCAACAGGAAGTCTCCCGCGACCAGCAAAGCGTCCAAAGCGCCGAAACCGCCCTGGCCCAGATCCTTTCCAGCCAGTCAGCAGCCAGCAGCCAAAGCAGCAGCCCGTCTGGCGGTGGCAAGACGAGCCCTTCGGGTAGCAGCAATGGCGGTCTGTCGGGCGGAACCAAGAGCGGTCCCTCCAGCGGCAGCAACGGCAGCCAGTCAGGCAGCAACAAAGGATTCAGCTCATCGACAGGCTCCAGCAGCACGCCGACGACCGCCGCCACCGACAGCGCCGCCCAGCTTGCCAGCGATCAAGCCACTATCGACTCCGACCAGGCCAACCTCGTCTCTGCCCAACAATCCCTGGCTAACGGCACCCTCAAGGCCTCCATGGCCGGCAGCGTCGCCGCCGTGGATCTCGCTGCCGGACAATCGGTCAGCTCCGGCTCGACCAGCACCACCATCACCATCACCGACCCCGGGAGTTATCAGACAACCTCCTCGCTGACCAGCAGCCAGGTCGGCGAGGTCAAAAGCGGCGACCGGGTCCAGGTCACCATCGACGGCCAATCCGGCTCCTTCAACGGAACAGTCACCCAGGTCGGGCCGGTCGATTCCGGCTCCTCCGGCTACACCTACCCCCTTGTCGTCGCCCTCGCAGCCGGGTCGTTAGGCCCTGACACCACGGTCGCCGGCTCGAGCGTCCAGGCAGCCGTCGATATCGCACAAGCGAGCGACACCGTCGTCGTCCCCACCTCCGCCGTGCACACCACCGCGGCCGGCCACGCCTACGTCATCACTCTCCGATCCGGCCAAGAAACAGACACCAACGTGACGGTGGGAGTTGTCGGCGATACCTACACCCAGATCACCTCCGGCTTATCCGCCGGAACCCAGGTCGTCCTGGCCAACACATCTCAGCCCGTTCCATCCTCGAGCAGTAATTCCACCAACACGTTACGCGGCCTCGGCGAAACCGGAGGGCTCCCAACCGGCCTCCCGACAGGCGTTTCTGGCTTCGCCCGTTCAAGCCTGGGCTGAACGAGACGCTCGGTGGCCGACACATCATTGGCGCGCCCTGAAGGCGCTGATCCGGAATCCAGGTCGTTGAGGTCGACACCGATCACCTCAACCGGTTTGCCAGCGATCCCATCACGCGGTACCGATCCCCTCGACGCCCGTCGCAAACGGGTCTATATGTTAGACACGAACGTAAACGGTGTTTCTGGCCTGACACGCTGAGCGGCCATCGGGGTTACCCTCTAGGTGAGTCGGCAGGAAGTGCCCTTTTTGGGGCTGGTAGGCGGCTGGTGGTGGGGGGGATGGTTTTGGCTGTGAATGGGTCTCATGTGGGTCGGTGAGGGTTTGAGTACGCCTGCAGGGGGGCTGGGTGCGGGCGCGGCTCGGAAACTGCTTGGATCAGGCGGCCAGAGCGCTCTGGGCTGGTTGGCCGAGCGCGCCGAGGACCTCGAGGCGCGAGAAGTTGGCGACGGTGGCGGCCAGGAAGCCTTGATGTTTGGTTTTTCGGCGCCCCCGGTATCGGGCTTTGCGCATGCCCAGATCCTGGAGGTGATCGATCTTGCGTTCCACTTTGGATCGGTTGCGCAGCAGGACCCGGATGTCGGGGTCGTGTTGGGCGGCGCGGGCCGCTTGGACACGGTCGTGGTGGACACCGACGAAGACGGTCCGCCCGCTCGGCGCGCCGGTGCAGTCCGCCCGCACCGGGCAGGTGGAGCATTCGGCCGGGTCGAAGCGGAATAGCAGACCGGGCCGGCCTTTGTGATCGCGACCGACGGTGGCGTTGGTGGTCACTTCCCCGGCCGGACAGGTGACTTCGCCGGCGGTGGTGTCGATATAGAAATCGGTCTTGGGGAAGCGGCCGGCGTTGGTCACCGGCGGCACCTTGGCCACCATTTCCACCCCGCGCTGTTCGACACCGGCTCGGATATCGCCGTCGGAGTAGGCCATGTCGCCCACCAGGATCTCGATGTCGAGCCCGGGGGTGGAGGTCACCTGGTCGAGCAGGGGGACCGCGGCCTCGCCGTCGGAGGCGTTACCCGCCCGGACCTCCAAGGCCCAACACCAGTTCGGAGGCCTCGTCGGTGATGATGTCCATCTTGTGACCGTCGAACCGGCGCGGCAGCGCTCTTGCGGCCATGACGCATCTCCGGGTCCGACACGCTGATCACCCGATCCGGGGCCACCCCCTCCCGGATACCGACCCCGCCGCCACCGCCATCGTGGGTCGGGCTCGGTGTCAGAGTCGATCACCTGGGCCAACAAACCGACGGGCTCGGCCACGGCCGGGTCTCTCCACCCCGTCCAGGTCGGCCATGACCACCCGGGCCGCTCCCACCAGCACCCCCAGATGCGCACGGCGGGCCGCAGGGTCCTGCCAGTCGATATCCGGCTTGGCCCCACAAACCGGCGCCGCCACCGCCTGGGCCCCATCGCTCAAACGGTCTCCGGCCGCTCGGACCGCCTGGCGCAGGAAGCCTCGGATCAGCTCGTAGCTATCGGCCACCGCCCCCGCCCCGTTCACCGGCGAGCTGTCAATGATGGCGGTCAAGCGGCCCTTGAAGATCCCCGCCTGCACCGCCTGGGCCAAGCGTGGCCTGGAACAGCTCGGTTATCGGCGTCATGGGCGATCATCCGGGCCCGCATCAAACTGAACGTCCGGGCCGCGATCCCCTCGAAGTCGTCCTCGACCCCCATGGCCGCCTTCCAATCGGCGTCCACCCGGGTCCGCCTGCGAGGTCTCCGCATCTGAGGGCGTGCGGTCATGGGTGGCGCACAACATGGCCCGCACCATCACCGACGGCGGGATCGACGGCCGCCCCAGCCGCCGCCGAGTACAACTCGACGAAATCGTCGTCACCGAAGATCTCGTGGCCATGCTCGGCCAGCCGCTCATAAAACGAGCCCTTCGTCACCAGATGCCGGCCGCATCACCCGAGTCTCCAGCAACGAACCCTGAGGATCAACCCTGCCCAACACACCCCAAATTCAATTCCCCCCGCCACCCAAAATGGGGGACCAACCCTCAGTCCCCCTAGCCCGACTTTATGCCGACTCACCTAGAGGGCGAGCGGGACATCTTGGGCCTGTGGGCCGGGAGCGCCGACGCGGGTCAGGGCGCCAAGTTTTGGCCGTGCTCAGCGACCTGCGCACCTGGGGGATCAAGGACGTCTTCGTGTGGTGTGCGACGGCCTGAAAGGGCGCAGAACACGTCGCTAAGATCGGCAGAGCCGGATCCCGTGGCGGCGATGGAAGCCGGGAGCGCAGATCGGCATCGTGGCGCCCGGAACCGGCTTTCTTGGATCGTGCTGATAAGCGATACTGCAGGGATGGTTGACCGCAACGTGCTCGGCGGGGAACTGGAGCCCTGTGGCACGGACCCCCTCACCGGCTTTTATCGAGACGGGTGCTGCACCAGTGGGCCCGAGGACCACGGCAGCCACACGATCTGTGCTGTGGTAACCGCCGAATTCCTCGAGCATCAGCAACGCATTGGCAACGACCTCACGACGCCCATGCCTCGGTATGGTTTTCCCGGCCTGGTACCGGGGGATCGCTGGTGTGTGACTGCCGCGAACTGGTTACGCGCCCACAACGACGGAGCCGCAGCGCATGTGGTGCTTGCCTCGACCCACGAGTTGGCGCTGCAGATCGTTCCCCTCTCCGCGCTCCGCGAGCATGCCGTGGACGTGCCGGCCAGTCCGAGTGGCCTCGAGGGGTGAAGCGAGCTCAAAGGGTCGGGGGCCATAAGGTCCGCGAAGTCGTACGCCACCTCTGGTGCTAACTGGCGCTCGCGAATCCAAGCTCGTAGACCGGAGAGGGCAAACCGAACGGCACCTCGGTTTGTTGTGACGGGCGCCCGCGGCGAGGACGTTTGGCACGTCCGATCCCCGGCCTCTCAGCTGGCCACGACGGCGGGAAATCGGCGCACGGTCGTGATGTGATGTCGTCGTGAGCCGAAATATCAGCGGCGGACGCAGGCGCGGAGGGCTTCGGCGACCTCGGGTGATCCGGGCATCGCGGCGATCTCGTCTGATCGTTCGGCGGGCTCTGTTGGCGTAGGTCGGCTCGGCGAGGATCCGGCGAACCCCGTGCCTGATGTTCGAGGCGGTGGCCTCCCCGGGCAATAAGACGACGGCCTCGCCAGCCTGCTCGACCATTGCGGCACGGGCGAAGTTGTCTGCTCCCTGAGGGATGACGAGCTGGAGAAGACCGTGGGCGAGAGCCCCGAAGGTGGTCCCGCGCCCCGCCGTGATGGACCACGGCCTGGCAGCGTGCTCGCCACCTCGTCACTAATGCCCCTGAGGTGGGCAATAGCGGCCCGGCCTCCGGGCTCACCTCGCCGACGGCTCGGCCGAGCGCGCCGCCGTGGACACTCTCGCCGACAGCGAAGCCCTGCACGCTCTCACCTACCTCGTGACGACGCCGGCCAACTGGTGGCCGAACCCGGACAGCGGCGGGTACCCGAACGCCTGCGCCAACTCGGTCGACCGAGCCAGTCGATCGAGACCCTCAGGCGCCACGCGCACGCGAACCTGGCCCAGGCCGGCGTGCGGTTCGCGCCCCGAAGAACGTGAAGCTAACGAGGAGGCGGCGGCCCGGATCGTGATCGCAACAACCCGGCGGCGCCTGTGCCCCACAGGATCACAACCACTCCGTAGAGACCCAGTGGTGCTGCCGCGGCCGGACCGAAGGCGGAAGTGGCCAGACCAGCGGCGATGGCGAAGTCCCGCATGGAGGTGGTGAGAAGAAACGAGACGGCCCCTTCCCGGGTCGTGGTGCGCCCCAGCCCCACGCCCAACAGAGCGGAGGCGCCCACGACGACGAAGATGGCGACGAGCACGCCGATGTAGGCCGTTCCGATGTGGACCTGTGCGGCGACCAGGCAGACCAGTCCGGCGAGCGCGCCCGCCGCCGTCCTTTTGGCCGCAGCGATGGATCGCGGGGTCAGGTTCCTCGCGCTTGCGAGGGTCACACCGAGAGCGAGCGGGATTCCGACAACGGCGACGAGATTGATCAGGATGTGGAGCGGGTGCATGTGAGCGTTGTCGGCGACGACAGAAAGGATCAGGCCGGCAAAGGCGACACTGAGCAGAGTTGACCCGATCACGAGCGCGCCAGCAAGTGCTACCCCTCCGCCCGCCAACGCCGTCGTTGCCACCGAGGCGATCTCGCAGGGCGCGATGCCCACGACCATGATGCCGTCGCGGAGTGAACCGGCTGCGAGTAGTCGTGACGCCAGCCATGACAGGACTGGGAGCACCGTAACCCCCATCACGAGGGCGATGACGACGTGCTTCCAACTCGACAGCACGCGACGAAGGGAGTTGGCCGGCACCGTGACAGCCGTGGCGAACACGAGGACGACCAGCAGGGCATCAATCGCCTGATGGTCGTCCGCCCAGCGCAGGGGACGACCCACCGCGAGGCCAAGCGCGGCGGCCACGATGACCAACAGCAGTTCCGGATAGGCGTCGACGATCTGGGGAATCCTCAACCTGGAGCTCATAGCAGCTGCGATGGCATGGGCTCGGCGGCAGGTTCCTTCTTGGGAGGGTCGGCACGGGGTCCGGCGGTTCGGATTGATGGTTTATTGACAGGAAACGATGGTTCCAAGAGTGGGGGAAGTGTTAACATGATTGAAACACAGGTCCCGCACGAGAGCGGTCGAGAAGCTCAGAGGAGCGAGACGTCATAGGGAGGTGACCGTGATGTTCAACCGGATCCTGATAGCCGCCGACCGGAGCGAATCGGGAGATGCCGCGGTCAGCTTCACTGCCGCCTTGGCTCGGGAGCACAGCGCGACGGTGCGTGTGGTGCACGTGAATGAGTTGCTCGTCGGTGGGCGAGGCTTCGCCGCCGAGACGGAACTCGAGGCCATGGACGTCGTGGACAGGGCGGTCGCCCAACTGCGTGGCGCTGCTGTGGATGCTGACGGTGTGCACTTTCTGGCCAACTGCTTCGCCGTTGCCGACCGGATCGCCGAGGCTGCTCAGGATTGGGGGGCCGACGTGATCGTGTTCGGCTCGAAGCGCCGCCGCCGCTTCGCCCGATTCAGTGGTGGAGGTCTGCGCGAGCGTGTCACCGCGGTGACCGGGTTGCCGACGCTCACCGCGCCGGCTCCGCTCAAGGTCGCCAGGCGGATCGACATCCCACGATTCGTCGGCGGACGTGCGCCGGCTGACGAGCATTCGGGCGTCAGTTGAGGAGGGCGGTCGGCTCGACCGTCGGACGGTCGGTCTCTGGCGCCACCGGGAGCGGCTGGGCACCGGCCCAGCCGACCTCCCGCCGCAGGTAGGGTTCGAGGAACGACGATCGGTAGCCGTCTGCCCGCCAGATGATTGGGAAGAACGTCTCGTCCATGACGTCGTCGCCGAATCGCTTGTACCGGCTGTAGAGGTAGCCGGTGATGTCGGGGTGGAAGCGGGCCTCCGAGGACATGCAGTGGGCTACCAGGGAACGGCGGGGCCTGGCGGTGCGATTGACGTCCGACCCGTGCCACGTCCAACCTTGGTGGAAGGCCCCTCCTCCCGCGGGTACCTCGACCGGAACGATCTCAGGTTTCGTTCCGTTGGCTGCGGCGGCCCGACGGAGGTCGGCGTGAGGGTCGGCCGGTCCGTGAAACTGCTCGATCATGCCCCAGCGCCGGCGCCAGCGGTGCGAGCCGCGTACGTACTCGACGGTGCCCTGCGAAGCCGAGGTGTCCTCGAGGGCGATCCAGGAGCTGACCCACTCCGATGGAACGGCCCACTGCTCGTAGCTGGAGTCCTGGTGAAAGCCGAGGGCCTTCCCACCTGGGGGCTTCCAGAGGACGTTGTCCTGGCTCAGGCGGGCTCCGGGCCACCTGCCGAGCTGGGCGCAGGCGCGTCCGATGTCGGGTCGTAACACCACGCTGGCGATGTCGCGGTCGGACTTCCAGGCGTTACAGATTTGCCTCGTCAGGTCCGGCGCATTGACCCCTGGGCGCCAGTTCCACTCATCGGGTTGGAGCCCCGTCTCGAAGGAGCCGGAGAACAGGTCGTCATAGCGATCGAGGGCGCGCCGAGCCAGATCGGCATCGATCAGGTTCTCGACGATGACGAACCCGTCGCGATGGAATGTCTCGATCTGATCGTTGCGCAACGTGAATTCGGCGCTCAAGTCGTCACCGGTCTCACAAACCGTTCTCCCGTTTTCCCGTTGTCACTGACGGTCAGACATGGTCGAGGTAGCGGTCCCGCTCCTCGGCGGAGACGAAGCGGTGGCATGCCGACGCCTCGGCTCGCCGGGACTGCGCGTAGTGTTCGACGAAGGCGGGGCCGAAGAGCTTCTTGGCCGTTGTGCTGGCGGCCAAGCGGTCGGCCGCCTCCGCGAGGTGGTGGGGGAGCGCGCAACCCCCGGCTGCGCGCCCGTCTGCGGGTGAGACGACCGGCGGTGGCAGTTCGAGCCGCTCCTCGATCCCCCACATAGCGGCACCGAGGAACATCGCCAGGCAGTGGTGGGGGCTGGTGTCGGCCCCTGGGACGCGCAGCTCGAGCCGCGCCGTGCGGGTGTCGTGGGCCACCACCCGCAGCGCGCAGCTGTAGGCGTCGGGACCCCATGTTGCCGTGGCAGGGGCCCAGTTCCCGGGCCCGAATCGCCGGAATGAGTTGGGGTTCGGAGCAACCATGGCCAAGAGCTCGGGGAGCAGCGTCACGACGCCGGCCACGGCCCAGCAGCCCACCTTGGTGAGTACGCCAGGCTCGTCGCACAGCAGGGGCGTGTCGTCCGCCAGCCCGTGCAGGGAGAGGCTGGGATGCCCGCCGAGGCCCGGGAAGTCCGGCCCTAGCTGGGCCATGAAAGTAGCACGGCGGCCGGCGCGGGCGAAGTAGGCCTTGGTGTACACCTTGGCCAGGGCAGCGGAGTCCGCTGCTTGCAGGGCCGGCTCGGCGCCGGTGGCGATCTCGAGGCAGCCCGGCCCAAGCTCGGCGCACACGTGGTCGACGGGGATTGCGCCCGCCTCGAGCGTATCGACGAGGTTCCTCAGTTCCTCCTCCTCGGTCGCCATCGTCAGCGCCGACCAGCAGCGGTTGGCTGCCATCACCGGCTGTGGCGCGCCCGAGGAACCGAGGGACGAGTCGAGCACGATGCACTCGAACTCCCAAGCGGCCCGTGCCCCGATCCCCGAAGATACAGCCAGCTCGACCATACGCTGTAGCTGGAAGCGGGGGGAGAGCTCCCGCAGTGGCACGCCGAATTCCGCCAGGAAGAATGCCGCGTCGTCGGCAAAGGGGTAGGGACGCCCGGAGCCGGTTTCCACGCCGGCCTGCCCCGAGGTCGCGCCGGCGCGCTGCCACAGGGTGTCGTCGGGTGCCCACCACTGGACGGCGTCGATGAAACTCCACCCGTCCTCGAAGGCACGGGCCGCGGCGGATCGACCGAGCCGCTTCTCCCGCAGGGTCCCGGATGCGTCGACGAGCCCGAGATGCACGGTTCGCAGGCCGGCGGAGTCGAGCCAGTCCACGACGCGCCGTCCTTGAGCCGCGGCGCGCACTGTCTCGGGTGCCACCCGATCGGTCCAGTCAGGCTGGCGGGCTCCCATGGAGGCCGCAGACAACGGTCGATTGATGTGATCGGGGACGCTCACGTGGGGCAGCCGGTGGTGATGGTCGTCACGTCACTGGCACCGGTCGGCAAAAACGCAAAGGTGGTCTTGAGAAACGCTGCGACCAAGTTTGCGGTTGCGACGGTCATGGTGGTCAGGTGATTCCTTACTGCCTCCTCGAGCACCCGGGCGGAGCCGAGGTTTTCGACCAATGTTCGCTCGTATTCGGGCACGGCGGCCCACTTGGGCACGGTGGCGGATCCCACTTCGAGATGGAATTGCACGCACCACGTCAGGGGAGGGACGCGCAGCGCTTGCACGGCGCTGTGCGCGTTTCTAGCCAACACCACCGCGCCGGGCGGTGGTTCGACCACCTCGGCCTCGTGCCACTGCAAGGCAGGCAACCGTGCTGGCAACATGCCGACGACCGGGTCCGCGACGCCCTCGGGCGTGAGCTCTACGTCGTTGACGCCGATCTCGGGGACGGCCATGGCCCTGACCGTCCCTCCCAGCGCGTCGGCCACCAGCTGGTGCCCGAGGCAAACCCCTAGGCAGGGCCGCCCCAGTTCCGCGACCCAGCGGCGTATGACTGCCTTCTCGTCGACCAACCAGGGATGCTCCCTGTCCTCCCAGACGTGCTGGGGCCCGCCCATCACCAAGAGCACGTCGAAGGCGTCGAGCTCAGGTATGGCCTGGCCCGCATCGAGCTCCACGGTCTCCAAGGTGAAACCCGCTCGTTCGAGAAGTGGTCCGAGCACACCAGGATCCTCGTCTGGGTGGTGCTGGAGGACGAGTACCCGTCTGGCGTTGTCTGCGCGTCGGGCTATGGAGGCGGAAGGCTTCACGCCATCGAGATGGGTCACGGCAGGATGTCGAGGTATTCCTTGACGTCCCAGTCGGTGACGGTGCCGATGAACCGCTCCCACTCGTCCCGCTTGTAATGCAGAAAGACGTCGAGCATCTCGCCGGGGAGGGCCTGGCAGATCACCGGATCGGCGACGAGGCAGTCGAGGGCCTCACCCAGTGTTGAAGGGATGCGGTCGACGGACTTGCCGGCCGCGATGGCGTCGTAGATGTTGCCCTCCTCGGGCGGACCCGGATCGATGCTTTGGTCCAGCCCGTCGCGCATGGCGACGAGCAGACCGGCCATGGACAGGTAGGGGTTCACCGCCGAGTCCACCGAGCGGTACTCGAAGCGACCCGGGGCGCTGACCCGCAACGCGGTCGTGCGGTTTTGGAACCCCCAGTCGGCGAAGACGGGCGCCCAGAAGCCGGCGTCGGCGAAACGCCGGTACGAATTGACCGTCGGGGCAGTGACTGCGGTGAGGGCGCGCAGATGGGTCAGCACCCCGCCGATGGCGTGAAGCCCGGTCTTCGACGGCATGCGGGGGTCGTCACCCTCGGGCAGAAACATGTTCACGTCGTCCTGCCACAGCGAGATGTTGTGGTGGCACCCGTTGGCCGAGACGCCCATGAAAGGCTTGGGCATGAAGCAGGGGAACAGGCCGAATTCGCGGCCAACCTGCTTGCAGATCTGCCGGTAGGTGGTGAGGCGGTCGGCGGTGTCGTCGGCCGGGCCGAAGGCGAAGTTGAGCTCCAGTTGGCCGGGCGCGTCCTCGTGGTCGCCCTGGATCATGTCGAGTCCCATGGCGTTGCCGTACTCGATGACGCGGTGGATGACCGGTTGCAGCTCCGAGAACTGGTCGATGTGGTAGCAGTAGGGCTTGGTCATTCCCTGGACCGAGGGGGTCCCGTCGGTTTGGGTCTTCAGCCACATCATTTCGGGCTCGCAGCCCGCCCGAAGGGTCAGCCCGGTGTCGGCCTGGAACTGGGCGTGGAGCCGGTGCAGGTTGCCGCGGCAGTCAGAGGTCAGGAACGCTCCGGGGTTGGTCGTCTCCTCCCGGCCCCGGAAGAGGGTACAGAAGACCCGCGCCACTTTGGGGTCCCAAGGGAGGGGGCAGAACGTGTCGACCTCGGGCAGGCCGACAAGCTCGGCTGCCTCGGGGCCGTAGCCGATGTATTGCCCGTGGCGGTCGATGAACAGGTTTGCCGTCGCGCCGTAGACCAGTTGGAAGCCCTTGGTGGCCACCGACTCCCAGTGGGCGGCTGGGATGCCCTTGCCCATCACGCGTCCGGTGACCGATACGAACTGAAAATAGAGGTAGGTGATTCCGTCCGCTGCGATGCGCCCGGCCACCTCGGCGACTGCCTCTCTTCGTCCGTCTCGGTCCACGAACCGCTCGAGGTCGGTCTGCATCGCGGTCGGCATCAGCTCTCGTTGTCCCTCCGGAAACCTTGTTCACCATAAGTGAACAACTGCTGGCGTGGTCTGGGCAAGGTCCAGCGCGTATCCATCTCGTTAAATCACGGCACGGAACGGGGATGCCGATCTCAGGAGCGGTCGCCGACGTAGATGGTGATCGAGAGAAAGCGGATGGGGAGTTTGATTAGCATAGTCGGCCCGTGCGGGATGTCTCCCTCGAACTGGAGGGTGTCTCCACGCGCCATCTTGTAGCGCTGCCGCCCGTAGCTGTACTCCATGACGCCGCTCAGCATGTAGAGCATCTCGATACCTGCATGCTGGAAAAGCGGGAACACCTCGCTTTCCTCGTCGAGCGATACCAGCAAGGGCTCCACGCGTTTGTAAGGACCGCGGAGGCTGCCGAGCAACTCATAGGTGTGACCGGCCCGGGTGCCCTTGCGCACGATCTCGGGCCCGCTGCCAGCCTTCACGAAGACGGCGTCGCGTTCCTCGGCCAGGCCCCGGAATAGAGACGTCACTGGCATGTCGAGCGCGGCGGCCAGGCGTTCGAGGGTGGAGAGACTGGGCGAGGTCTGGGCGTTCTCGATCTTGGACAACATTCCCTTGGAAATCCCCGTCCGCTCGGCCAGCTGTCCGACGCTGAGGCCGATGTCGAGTCTCCTGGTACGCACGTGATTGGCGATGACCTGCCCGAGCGTGCCCTTGCCGTCGACCGGGGCGCCCTTACCGGGAGCCACCGCCTTGGCCACGGTTGTCGGATGTCGCGCCTTTCCGACCGTGGACCTGGGGCCGGACCCGATGCCGCTCTTGCCTGCTGCCCTCGTCGTGTTGGCGGGGGCCCGGGGATAGTCGGCGGCACGGCGACCGCTGTCGGCATCGAGTGGGGTCCCACCCGTCGAGCGCTCGGGGGCGGTCCGGGGAGTGGCCACGTCAGATCACTCTATGCCTCCACCGCAGTGGCCGACCGGGCCGGGGGTGAAAGATACATGGATCCGCTCAGCGCATCTGGCCGGCACCGACGTACGGGTGGAGGCTGGTGAGGAGGTGCTCCTCTGCGAAGCGCTCGCATCGGAAGTCCCGGTGATCGAGCCCGGGGTGGCGGCTGTGCCCGTGAATGATGAGATCGGCCATCAGCTCACCCACCGATGGTGAGATCTTGTAGCCGTGTCCCGAGAAACCTGCGCACAACCACAGGCCCTCTATTGGGGATGGGCCGATGACGGGGTTGTAGTCGGGGGTGACGTCGTAGCAGCCGGCGTAGGAGGACGTGAGGGCGGCGCCGTCGAGGCCGGGGAAGCGGCCGGCGAACTTGGGCACCGCCAGCGCCAACTCGTCGTCGCTCGCCCGTTCCCGGTAGCCGTCCGGCTCGGACCACTCCGGATCGGAATGGTCGCTGTCGCCCAGCAGCAGGCCTTTCCCTTCGGTGCGCACGTACTGCAGCGAGACCAGATCGGAAAAAACAGGGACCGGCGCCACGGCACGGCCCGGGTCGATCAGGAGAATCTGCGCTCGCTGGGCGCGCACCGGTAGGTCGACGCCGGCGGTGGAGGCGAGCGGCGTCGACCAAGGGCCGGCCGCCAGGACCACATCGGCGGCGCCGATGTGGCTGCCGTCCGCCAGGACGACTCCGACGACGCAGTTGCCCCGCACGTCGAGCGCCGCCACGGTGCAGTGCTGGCGCAGGTGCCCCCCACCTCGGCGTGCCGCAGACGCGAAGGCCATGGCGGTCAAGTGCCCGTCGCCGTACCCGCCGCGGGGCTCGTAAGCAAACTCGGCGAAGTCGTCGAGGCGCGCCGCTGGCCACAGCTCACGGGCGGTGTCGTGGCCCACCAACTCGACCTCGATGCCGAGTTCCTGCTGCATGGCCACGTTGGCTCGGAGCGCACCGAGGTTTGGCGGGCCGACGCCGACGAGGTAGCCGGTCCTGGTGTACCCGGAGGGTGCACCGAGGATCTCGGCCGCGCTCTCGAGGACGGGCAGGGCGTGCCACGCCATGGCGGCCAAGGAGGGGATGCCGTAGTGGCAGCGCACGATGCCGCTGGACTTGCCGCTCCCACCGGAGGCGACGGTGTCGCGCTCGAGTACGAGCACGTCGGTCACGCCGAGTTCGACGAGGGCACGCGCGGTCGACAGTCCGGCGACGCCGCCGCCGATCACCACCACGTCTGCCACCCGGAGAGATCTCACGCGATCAGGTGGGCCAGCCCGGGATCCAGCCGGTACCGGCCAGTGGGACCCTGGCCATAGCGGCGGCCTCGATAGTGAGCGCGGCGAGGTCCTCGGGCTCGAAGTGGTGCACGTCGGATTTGCCGCACGCCCGGGCCAGAGCGGTGACCTCCATGGTCACGGCGCGCAAGTAATTGGCCACCGCGGTGGCGGCAGAGACCGGATCGAGCCGCGCCTCGAGGGCCGCGTCTTGGGTGGCGATGCCGACCGGGCAGCGCCCGGAGTGGCAGTGGGAGCAGCGGCCCGGCGTCGTGCCGAGCGCGACGTAGTCGTGGGTGACACTGACCTGGTCACCCCCGGCGTCAGGGTAGGTCGGCCGGTTGCAGCCGAGCGCGAGCAGCGCGGCCACGCCGATGGAAACGGCGTCGGCTCCGAGTGCGAGGGCCTTCGCCACGTCGGCACCGGACCGGATGCCGCCCGAGATGACGAGCTGCACCTCGTCTCCCGCGCCGATGTCGTGCAACGCTTCGGCGGCCATGCGCACCGCCGGCAGGGTGGGGATGCCGGCGTGCTCGATGAAGACATCTTGGGTGGCCGCGGTACCGCCCTGCATGCCGTCGACCACCACGACGTCGGCTCCCGCGGCGACGGCCAGTTTTACATCGTGGTCGACTCGGGTGGCGCCGATCTTCACGTACACGGGGATGCGCCAGCCGGTCGCCTCACGCAGCTCCTCGATCTTGATGCGGAGATCGTCGGGGCCGACCCAGTCGGGGTGCCGGCTGGCCGACCGTTGGTCGATGCCGGGCGGCAGCGTGCGCATGGTGGCGACCCTGTCGTTCACCTTCTGGCCGAGCAGAAGACCGCCCCCGCCGGGCTTGGCGCCCTGGCCGATCACGATCTCGACCGCGTCGGCCTCACGGAGGTCGGCGGGGTCGAAGCCGTAGCGAGAGGGGAGGACCTGGTACACGAGGAGCGACGAGGACTTGCGTTCCTCAGGGGTCATACCGCCATCGCCGGTGGTAGTGGACGTCCCGACCTCGGTGGCGGCTCGCCCCAGCGCCTCCTTGGCGGAGGCCGACAGCGCCCCGAAGCTCATGCCGGCGATCGTGATGGGGATGTCGAGCTCGAGCGGCGTAGCTCCGTGGCGGCCGCCGAGCACCGTCTTGGTCGCGCAGCGCTCGCGGTAGCCCTCGAGCGGGTAGCGCGACACCGACGCAGTGAGGAAGACGAGGTCGTCGAAGGTGGGGAGCTTGCGACGGGCGCCGAGCCCGCGAATGGGGTACTGGCCGGTGGCCGCCATCTCGTGGACGCGGGCGATGACCTCGGGCGGGAAGGTGGCGTTGGGAGGGGTGGCCGGGCCCGGTGGGTTGGTCATCAGTAGGCGGCGTGGTTGTGGGTGGAGAAGTGGTAGAGCTCCCGAGCCGAGGCCACCCTCGTCACGTTCTCGGGCTCGATGTGGTCGAAGCCGCTGCCCTCGACCAGTCTTTTGACCGTCAGCACGTCATCGTCGCTGAGATCCTCGACCACGGCGTCGGCGCCGAGCGAGGCGATGGCGCCGTGCACGTAGATCACCGCTTCGTAGAGCGAGTCCCCCAGGGCGTGGCCGGCGTCACCCCCGATGAGGATCGTGCCCGCCTGGGCCATGAAGCCGGTCATGGCGCCGGCGTCCCCTGCGATGACCAGGGTGCCACCTTTGAGCGAGATCCCCGCCCGGAGTGACGCATCCCCCTCGATGAAGATGCGCCCGCCCCGGGCGCTGGACCCGGCGCTCTGCGACGCGCTCCCCCGGACTCGAATGGAGCCTCCCATGAGGTTCTCGGCCACCGACCACCCGACGAAGCCGTGGACGACGATGTCGGGCCCGGTGCCCCCGCGCCGGCCGCACTGGCCGCCAAGGAAGTAGCCGGCGTTGCCCTCGACGGTGACGGCGACATCGTTTGCCACACCGACCGCCAGATTGTGGCGGCCACGTGGCTGGAGTATCCGGGCCTCGCAACCGTCGGGCATGGCCTGGAGGGCGCGGTTCACGCCGCGGGTGGCGAGGACGGCGCAGTCGAGCGGAGTGGCGGCCGGTTCCGGCGCGTCGTCGAGACCCGATCGATCCACGGTTAGCGGCTCCACGTGTAGACCTCCTCGGGACGGGGCTCGAAGACGGTTGCCGTCGAAATCCCGGGCAGGTCGGCCAGCGCCCGATACTCGGAGGCCACCGCGACGTAACCGGGCGTCTCGGCCACAACCGCCGGCTTGCAGGCGAAGGCGTCCCGCACGACCGACATGCCGTCTGCACTGGTGATCACGAGCGTGAAGAAGCCGTCCATCTCCTTCATGACCCAGCGGGTCGCCTCCGCGAGGTCGTCGCCGAGCTCCAGCCGTTGGGCCAGGAAGCGGGCCGCCACCTCCGAATCGTTGTCCGAGTCGAAGCAGATCCCGTCGGCCTCGAGTCGCCGGCGGACGGCGGCGTAGTTGGAGAACGAGCCATTGTGCACCACGCAGAGGTCACGCCTGGGCACGAACGGGTGCGAGTGCAAAACGGTGACAGCCGATTCCGTCGCCATGCGTGTGTGGGCGACGGCGAGGTAGCCCTCGGATCTCGCGATGCCGTAGCGGGCACAGGTGCCGGTCGGCCGGCCGGTGTCCTTGAGGACGCGCAGGTTCTGCCCGGTGCCGAGCACCCGCACGTCGGGCCACTCGGCTCGGAGCCGCTCCCGCACCCTGGGTAAGGACGCCTCGGGCACATTGACGACGAGACCGGCGCCGAATCGATCGAGTGCTGCAGTTGTGCTGCAGCACTCGTCGAGCAGCGAGGAGCCGAGCTCCATCCAGTCGACCTCGCTGTCGGCGCCGAGGGAGACCTTGACCAAGTGGGCCTCTGTCGCGGGTGAGTCGTCGGCGTACAGGGCGATCCCCGAGGAGTCGGGGCCGCGCTCATCGAGGGCCTCGATCATCGGTACGAGGAGGGAGCCGAGCAACGGCTCGAGGGACCGGTCCCGGATCAGGAGCCCGACGACGCCGCACATCTCAGACCGCCGCCTCTGCTGCGTTGGCGCCTCCGATCGGCCGGCGGTAGCGCGCCACGTAGCCGGGCATGGGCGCGTCGACCCGCAGAGCCGGGTCGACGCGGGGCGCCTCGATGGTCGTGAAGAGGGGGATCACGCCAGCCCAGATGTCGAGGTCGTAGTCCTCCTCATCGTCGAGCGGCCACCCGGTGCGCACCTTGGCCGAGCACTCGGCCAGTGGCATCCTCAGGAGCATGGTGCTGCGCAACTCCTTCTGGGTCGGGGGACGGGCGTCGCGGCTGCGGCCGGGGATGATGTGGTCGACCATGAGGTCCAGCCCCTGGCGCTTCTCGTCCAGATCGTCCACCTCGGTCGCCTTTCCGATGATGACGACGGAGCGGTAATTGATGTCGGTGTTGTAGGTGGAGCGGGCCACGACGAGCCCGTCCACGAGCGTCACCGTCATGCATATCTCAACCTCGGGCGCCCGAGCGCTACGGAAGAGGCGGCTGGCCGCCGAGCCGTGAAGATAGACGATGTCCCCGTGACGGCCGTACGCGAGGGGGATCACCACCGGGAACCCGCGGTCTGTGTATAGCCCGACATGGCACACGAAGCCTTCGTCCAGGATGGCGTCGATCGTCTCCCGGTCATAGGCGGCCCGATGCGCATATCGGTGCAACGCGGTCCGTTCCGACAGGGCGCCGCTCACGGCATCCGCTTGTCGTGTTTTGCTCGTCTGGGGTGAGTGGCCCGAAGACTGGGCGTACCCGAGATGGCGCGGTTCGGCGTCTTCATTCTGGATTCATTATGCCCGGCCAGCGTTGCCTGTCAAGAAACACCGTGAACATATATGCAACCGGTGGGACCGGTGTCCCAACGCTCGTGCGGACGTGTCGGTCAAATAGCGAGTCCGGGCGCCATTTAACGGACACGCAACATTTCGCAACATCTCGGTAACCATCGAAGGTTTCCCGTGAGGCAACATCGTCAACTAGGGGAGCAAGAAGAGCACACCACGATTCACCAACAAGTGGGAGGTGAACGACCAACGTGAACACATCGAGCGGGCGCTCCACCCCGACGACGGCCGACGAGCTCAAGGAGGTCGCTGAGAGCGACGCCGTCGACTTTCTGTTCGCCATGTTCGTGGACATGCACGGCAAGCCCTGCGCCAAGATGGTGCCGGTCTCGGCCATAGACGGGCTGCTCTCCGACGGGGCCGGGTTCGCCGGGTTCGCGGCCGGGCCCATGGGCCAGTCACCGTCGTCACCGGACATTCTCGCCATGCCCGACCTGAGCTCGTACATGCCGGCGCCGTGGCGTCCCGGGCTCGGGATAATCCAATGCGACCCTTACGTCCTGGGCGAGCCGTGGCCTTTCGCCCCGCGGGTCATCCTGCGCCGGCAGGTCGAGCGGCTGGCCGAGACAGGCTACGCGCTCAAGGTGGGTGCCGAGGCGGAGTACTTCCTCGTTCGCCGCAGCGCGGATGGTGGGATCGAGGTCGCGGACCCCCAGGACCGGGCCAAGGCACCCTGCTACGACGCCCGGGCGCTGACCCGAATGTACGACCACCTGACGACGGTGTCGCGCCATATGAACAGCCTCGGTTGGGCCAACTACGCCAACGACCACGAGGACGCCAACGGCCAGTTCGAGCAGAACTTCCGCTTTGCGGACCCCTTGACCACGGCCGATCGGGTGATCGTGTTCCGCTACATGGTCCACTCGTTGGCGGCCGAGGCCGGGATGCTCGCCACCTTCATGCCCAAGCCCTTTACCCGCCTGACGGGGAATGGGCTGCACATGCATCTCAGCCTGTGGGAAGAAGAGGACAACGAGCTATTCGCGGCCGATGACGACGAGCGAGGCCTGGGGATGTCGGCGCTCGGGTATTCGTTCATCGCCGGCCTCCTCGAGCACGCCGAAGCTCTCTGCTCGGTGGCCTGCCCGACGGTCAATTCTTACAAACGCCTGGCGAGCCCGCCGCCCAACTCAGGAGCGGCCTGGTCCCCGGCGTACGCCACCTATGGGGGAAACGACCGCACCCACATGTTGCGCATTCCAGGCCCAGGCCGGGTAGAGGACCGCTGCGTCGACGGCTCGGCCAATCCCTACCTCGCCTTAAGCGTGCTGACCGCCGCCGGTCTCGACGGAATCAAGCGAAACCTCGACCCAGGCGGCCCGTGCGAGCTCAACCTTCTCGAGTTGGGCGAGAGCGAGGCGGCCGAGCTGGGTCTGCGGGCTATGCCGATGACGCTGTGGGACGCGTTGGAGCACCTCGAGCGGGATGACGTCCTGCGCGAAGGCCTGGGCAAGACGCCCGAGGGTGACTACGTCGACTACTTCGTCTCGACGAAGCGCGCCGAGGCCCGTTCCGCGCACTCCGAGGTGACCCCCTGGGAACTCGACCGCTACCTGCAGGCTTTCTGAACGCCGCGCGGCTCAGACGCCGATCGACCGAGCACCGACCGAGAAACCCGAAACCCGCTGAGGAGATGAACACATGAGTGAAGAAGGCATCGCCGTGAGCGGCGCTCCCGTGGAGGTCGCGACATCCCTGAGCCGGGGGACCAACTGGTGGGGCGCGTTCGTGATCGGCCTGGCCGGCACCATCTTGGTGACCGGCATCGTCCCGGCCGCCGTGACGGCCATGGGCGCGGCAGCTATCCCCGCCATCGCGCTGGTGGTGATCATCGGGTTGATCGTCTGTCTGTGTATGGGTGAGCTGGCCGCGCTGCTGCCACACCGGACGGGGGGTATGCCCTCCTACGCCTACGAGAGCTTCGAGCCGCTCGGGCACACGACCGCAAAGCACATAGGGGGCGTCTCGGGCTGGGGGTACTGGCTCGGATGGTTCCCGGTGGCACCGATCAACATGCTGCTGGCGGCGGGGTACATCGCGGTGCTGTTCCACGTGCCGCTCGGCCCCTCTTTGTCGCCGCTCGGCACGCTGGGCACGCCCGTCTCGATCGGTGTCCTCGTCATTACCTTCGTCGGTCTGCTCGGGCTGTTCATTCCCTGCTACCTCGGGATCCGGCTCGGGGCGAGGTTCGCCACCATTCTCGGGGTGACGTCAATGGTGCCCCTGACCTTGCTCATCATCTTGCCCATCTTCAAGCCCTCCAGCTTCCACTGGTCGAACATCTCCGGCTTTCATTTTGCTGATCCGGCCACCGCAAGCTTCACATTCTTCATGGCCTGGATCTTCGTGATCTCGTGGAACGCCATCGCCATGGAGGCGGCGGCGTGCTACATCGGCGAGTGTCGCGACCCGGCCCGTGACGCCAAGATCGCCCTGACTGCCGAAGGCCTCTACGGGGTGTTCGTCTACATCGGCACGGCGGTCGTCTTCGTGGGAGTCCTTGGAGCCTCCCTGAAGACGGCGGACCCGCTCACCCTGTACACGAGCTTCTGCGACCACATCTTCGGCAACGCGGGCTGGGTCAAGTACCTCATCGGCATCCCGTTGATCTTTGCTCTGTTGCTCTCGGTGCTCAACGCGATCATGGGAGTGGCCCGGTCGCTGTTCCAGGCCTCCGAGGATGGGCTGCTGCCGCGCTTCTTCGAGCACAAGAACAAGCACCTGGTGCCGGACCGGGCCATGGCCTTCAATGTGGTCTGCGCGCTCATCGTGAGCCTCTTCGGCTCGCCGGTGCGCATCTACATCTTCTCCAACGTCGGCTACATCATCGCCGTGGCGGCGTCCCTCTACGGCTATTTCCTGCTGCGCCAGGTCCGACCGGAGCGGGTCAGCCCGTTCCGCCTGCCGGGCTGGTTCCGCTGGTTGGCGCTGGTGGTGGCGCTCTTTCTCACCTTCGACTACTTCGTCGGGGGGTGGAATGCGCCTGACATCGTGGTCGGGCCCGGACAGGGGCACTTCCTCTACATCCTGGGCCTGGTGATCGTAGCGGCGTATATCCCCCTGTACTGGTGGCGCAAGATGAGCGACAAGCGGCGGGGGATCGACACTTCAGGGCCCATGCCGCTGGTCCTCGGTTCGCCGGGCGGCATCGACCTTGGCGACACCCCCGGGCCCACGGTGGTCACGCCGGGGGCCGTGCCGAGCCTGTCCACGATGCAGGCCGAGACCGAGCTGTGACGTTGACGGCGCCGGCCCCGGACGCGCCTGCCTCGGGCTCCCCGATCCGGAGGAAGTTCGGCCGGCGGAAGTTCGACAAGCAACCGACCCAGACGGCGGCGGTCCTCATCGCCTCCAACGGGGAGAAGATCCCCAGGGCGGCCATCCAGCAGGCGCTGCGCATCAGCGCCGGCGGACCGGTGGCCGTGGTGACGATAGCCCGCATCTACGGTTCCTCGCTCGGCCTGCCCAACCCGGGCCTGATGCCGACGAGGAAGGAGATGAACGAGCAGAAGGAGATCGTGGAGGAGGCTCTGGCAGCTATTGAGAAGGGCGGCTCGGAGGCCTGGGGGCAGATCGCCGCCAGCCGGCGGCCGGCCAAGACGATCGTTCAGGCGGCAGCAGCCCGGGGCGCGACTTACGTGCTGGTGATCCGGCCCGAGAAGGTCGGGTGGCGTCTCTTCGTCGAGGGCGACGTCGCCAAGGAGGTGGCCAAGAAGCTCGGCCGCGGGGTCACCGTCGAGGGCATGAGCCCCTAGCCGTTTCATCAGAAGCCGGTCCCGTCCGTGCGCCGGGAGAAGCACGCCGCGACACAGAAGCGACACACAAGGAGGAACACAAGCATGTACCTGAGCATGCAACGGGTCCGCTTCAGCAGCCCCGACGCGTACGACAAGTTCCGGACCGTCTTCACCGACGTGCGCCATCATCTGATGACGAAACCCGGCTTCATCCACCTCACATGGTGGGAGCACCCCGACGAGCCCGGTTGGTACATCGAGGTTTCCATGTGGGCCAGCAAGGAGGCCGTCGACGACTGGCACATGGACACCTACCACAAGCACGCCAAGGCGTGGGCGGCCAACGGCGCCATCATGGAGGACATCATCACCAACTTCGAGCTGACCGGCACGCGACTGCTCCGGATCTGCCCGACCTGCGGCACACTTCAGGACAAGCCCTACGACCTGGCGGCCGAACAGAAGACGCTGGCCGAGCCCTGTCCCAACTGCGGCTTCAACTTCCCAATGGCAAAGGAGACGACCAATAGCACAGCCGTGTTCAAAGATATTAGCTGAGGGACTACCTCGACGGGTTATGCTGGGGCGACGGGCTCACCCGCGTTGTTGTTCCTACGGAAGTATCGGAGAACACCCGATCGGAACCGCTCAATATGCTTCCGGCCTACCTCGCTCGCCGACGAGGCCCGGGAGTGGCTCCAGGAGAACGGTCAGTGAGCTACTCGCGGGCTGGCTGGTGCGGGCGGCTTCGTGTTGGAGGCGGCAGTTGCCGGATTTGCACTGCGACTGTGGCAGCGGCGCGACCCTGGCGGCCAGGGGCTGGCTCCGGCGGCCACAGAAATGGCTGAACAAAGGCGAACCGACACCCCCGAGTGGGAGACCTGCAGAGAAGCCGGCCGTCGGCTGAACATGTCGGGGGACTGGATACGTGGTCTCGGCCGCATAGGACTGATCGACGTTCGACAGCGGGCAGGACGGCCGGGCGTGCACTGGGCCAGCGTCGAGGCTTACATCAGTCGGTCTCGGATCGCGGGTCGGTTAAGTGAAACAACGCTCGCGATGTCCATCCCGACCAGCCGCTGCCAGGTGTGGCGCTCATGGAGCTGATCAAGTACCGGTTCCACTGGTCCGACCACGACCTTGCTGACGGTCTCGGCATCTCCCACTCTCTTGTGTCGAGGTACAGGCTTGTCGGTGTGCCTGCTCGCCATATGGCCAAGTTGGGCAGGCTGTCCCGGCAGGAGAAGGATGAGGTGGGGGGTCCAAGACGAAAGCGGTCGCCCGGGGTGGACGATCAACGAGGTGGTACCAGTACCGCCTGACTCAATCTCGATGTGAGATCCGGCGACAAGCGGTAGGGTGCCGCGAAAGACACACGAGCCCGGTGATGTCACCCATCCAATACAACCCGTTCCGTACAGAATCGTCTTGTTGCACGAACATTTGAAGGGATGGCTGTATCGAGCAGTTCCCGGCGGCGCCGGTCTCGTCGTCGACGGTGTGTCAGTGAAGGTGGGCCACTGAAGTTGGGCCACACGACTTTGCGAGCGATTGCGGCCGCCGGGTTGAGGCTCACTTTGCGCTGCTGAGATCGTGGCCGATGCTCGGTAAGACTCTTGCGAGCAACTGTCAGCCAAGAGGAGAGACGATGTCCGACAACGTGGCGATGCCGGTAGCGGGTGCTGAGAACGTGCGGGGTCCGTTTGGTGTCTGGCGAAAGGCGTATAAGCCAAAGAAGGTGAAAGACCCGAGCGAGGAGCCGATCTTCCAGCGGATAGCCGACAAGGTCAGCTACGGCATGGGAACACCGCTCAACATCGTCATCTGGATCGTGTTGGTTGTCGGCTGGACGTTGCTGTTCGCCCTTTCGTCCTCCGCGAGCATCCAGGGAGGGAAGTTTCTTCCGGCCTGGTTCACCAGCACCGGGTACAACTTCCCGCTCAACTTGGTCACCACCGTGGCCGAGCTGTATATCGGCTTCCTGGTCGGAGCATCCTCGAACCGTTCCGAGCGCAACCTAGAAGCCACCCTCGCCCGGATCGACGACCAAGAAAAGCAGATCCAGGCCGTTGAGTCTGGGCTGTCCAATGCCGTCAGGGAGAATACCGAGCTGACCAAGGCCGTCAAGGTAGACACGGATTTGTTGGTGGCCATTCGGGACCAAATAGCTAAGCTTCGTGCGAGCGAAAACCTTGGGCCACCGTTGCCGGGTGACGAAACCATGTGAGTTCTGGGGTGGTCCGACGCCCCCCTGGCTGATGAAGACGGGGGTCCCACGATGAGGGCGTTGTGGCCCACGTCGATGAAGCGCAGAGAGCACAGTTCATCGAAGACCTGGTGGTGGAAGCTGACTTTCGTGGTGTCATACCAGTTTTCCAGACACATGGATGTGTCGAGTCCCGCCCCGCGCGCCGGATAGCGGCGCAGGTGGTCTCTCTGCGGGTGACTTCGTCGGCCAGGACGAGTCCGAGGAACTCGGTGTGGGACAGGCTTCGTTGATTTCCCAGTGCGAGTCGTTCAGGCAATGTGTCGAGAGAGCGGCCAAGCTTGACGGCTCGAAGCAGATCCTTGAGTTCGCCGATAATGGCCGGGGCGGGGGGTGCTCATGCCACGCCTCCTCCCCCCTCGAGTGTCTGTTGAGGCTCTCGAGGTGTCGCCCCGAGCCGGCGGTATGTGGCAGGCCCACGTCAAATCTGCGCCGAGATTATGGGACGACTTCGGTTTTACCTCCTGTACTTGGTGGCCGGGGCCCGATTGACGCGTTAACTACGACCGAACCCGTGACGGTGCCAATCGATGCCATTCTTTGGCTGGAAGACGAATGTGCCGCCTGACCGAGGTTGAGTCTCCTCGCCCTGCCCGCCCGCGCCGAAGGACTGGATCCACGTAGAACGCGCCCGAACATCGGCGGGACCGCGATTCCGGGTGGTCGTAGGTTCATGTCGGTGTGGATAACTACGATCGAACAAGCGCCCACTGAAGACCTCGAGTCGCGACGAGCGTCATTCACGTCAGGCATCGATGGGGGGCGCGACCCGAAGCCCCCCGGCGGATCGGGCTGCCGAAGCGGATCACATTCCCGTCCGGGTCAGTGATCGACCCCTCCCTCTTGCCGTAGTCCTCGTCGCGTAGGCCGTCGACCTCGATCCCCGCCTGTCGCCACTCGTCAGCCACCTGGTCGGCATCCTGGCAGTGGATGTAGAGAATACCCTGACCGGCCACGTCCTCTCCTTGCGCCTGGACCAAGTGGATGGTGAGGTCACGATCTCGGTGAGCGAAGGCATAGCTCTCGTCGTGGAACGACACCTCAAAGCCGGCGCGCTCGAACCAGGCGACTGAATTGGTCACATCATCCACCTTGAAGATCGGCTCGAAGCCCCTGACCAACCAGGTGTCCGACATGAGCTGGAGTTGGCCGTCTCGCTGCCCGTTCAGCCCGCCCAGGCAGTCGTGGCAGATCGGCAGATCGGGGTGCGAGCGTAGCCTCACCCACCAGTCGACAGAGTTCGAGCAACACACACATGTCACAGCCATTCAGGCTCTCCTCCTTGCGTAGTAGATGATGCCCTCCCAGTCGGGGACCGGGTCGAGGGGCATGAATCCAGCAGAGCGCAGGCAACGGACGGACGCCGTGTTCTTGGGCTCGATACCGGCCGCGAAGAGTTCGACATGGCTGAGCTCGACGACTGCATCAAGGCATGAACCATGGCAGTGCCGTAGCCCTTCGCCGCAGCGCTGGGTCCGTGACGTAGGCGATGCCGTCGGGCCGGTTCGTGGATGACGCTAACCACTCCTCGTCCAGCTGGACCACCTTCCCAAGTGGTCCATCGGTCGAAGGTTCCGCAGTCGATACATCCGACGGACACATCCCCATCCCACGCCAGGAACTGGTAGCGGCCCCTCTCTTGGGCCCCTCGGAAATCTCCGAGAGGAGCGTCGATAAGGTCAAGGGCCATTCGTGGCCAATCCGGACCTCCGAGCCATCGCTGCGTCTCGGGGTCCTCGAACCAGGGCTCAACCAGAGGAAGTTGGGCACGAACAAAGGTTCGAAGCTCCAGCGGCATTGCACCATGGTCTCATTGGCCGGATGTATCAGCGGAGCAAGATCCTGCGAGGTGCGGCTACGGAGCAGACAGACTGACGAAGTGACCTTCGGGTTCGACGCCCGACAGTGAGGCAACCGGGCTTGGGGCTATCACGCGTTGACGGTCGGGCCTCCGTAGGTCACGGCGACGGGCGTCGCGCAGCACGTTCAAAGGCATGCATCCAGAACGTCGGCGTCGATCACAAAGCACCGTCAGTGTTGCACCAGATGCAGGTGCCGTTTCTTTCTCCTAAGTGGCCGTGGACGTCACCGTCGGTTGAACGTGATCTTGCCATCGATGAAGTGTTGGACGTTCGGCGCTACGGCGACCACAACCTCTTCGTCGGACATCGACGCGATCGGATCAACTTTCCAGACGTAGCGCACGAAGGCCAGACCCATCAGCTGCGTCGCGACCAATCCGGCGCGGGTCGCTCGCTCGGAAGCGTCGAGCTCCTTCAGCGCAGGCCCCATCAACGAGCTCTCAATCACGAGTCGGAGCCTCTCCTTGGTTCCGGGATGATGTTCGGCAATGAGCAGGATTGATCGGATGATCGGCGCAAGTCCCTCGTCGCTCCACACCTCTAGAAGATTCGTCACCAACCGGACGCCGAGCTCCCGGCGGGGCGAGGCCCAGATTGAAGCCACGCCTTCGAGGAACTCCGCCGGGGGCGTCGTGCACGCATCGAGGAGTCCGTTCTTGGATCCGTAGTAGTGGTACACCAACGCGGGATCGACGTCCGCCGAGCGAGCGACCGCCCGGACGGACGTTCCCGCCATGCCGTGCTCGGCGAACGACTCTCGAGCGGCGGCGAGGATCCTCGCGGCAAGGACACCCCTCTCGTCGCGGGGACCAGCCTTTACGGGCTTCGCAGCAGTCACGGATCTCCCTTGCGTAGGTCAGAGTCTCATCATATGATGAAACTCATCCTGCTCATGGCGATGGACCCCCTACGGCAGTAGGAGCGGTGATCAGGCCCGGCGACAAGCCAGATGCGCCGAGGACGGAAGATCACCATGAACACACCAGCGGCGACGCCCTTGGCGTCCCCCCAGCCAGACACCTCTCGCTTCAACGGCCTGCAGACGACCGGTCGGGAGTATCGGAACCTCTCCGCCGACGAGCACACGATGACGAGGGACATCGACCAGCGGGTGCCGCTGCGCGACGGGGGATTCCTGCTCACCGACGTCTACCGACCCACCGACCGGGGCACCTATCCCGTCGTGATCGCGGCCTCGCCCTACCCACGTCAGATCCAAGACCTCGGCGCCCCGACCGCGATCATCGAGGCAGGGAACAGCGAGTTCTTCGTCTCCCGAGGCTACGTCCACGTCATCGCCAGCCTGCGCGGCACGGGCGGATCAAGCGACGAGTGGGGATTCTTCGACTCCCAGGAACGCGACGACCTCTACGACCTGGTCGAATGGGCCGCCGAACAGACCTGGTCGAGCGGCGACGTGGGCATGATCGGAATCAGCTACTTCGCCATCGCCCAGATCGGCGCCGCGGCAGCCCGTCCGCCCCACCTCAAGGCCCTCTTCCCGTTCGAGGTCAGCCCCGACCTCTACGAGGCGGCCTATCACTACGGCCTGTTCAGCTCCAGCTTCATCTCACCATGGCTCATCATGCTCGGCGTCACCGCCCCCAAGTCGAACGCTTTCTGGCGTGGACCTATTGCCAACGCTGCCCGCAAAGTCCTCCACGATCCGAGAGTGCACCGCAAAGTCGGGAACATCAACGGCGAATCGGCCAAGAGCGTCCTCCAGCTGATCATGAAAGCGCCCTATGCCGCGGACCCCTGGGATGACCTGTGGCGGACGACCGCCGTCGACCACCAGACCAGAGACGAATTCTGGGACGAGCGGAACGTGCTGCCCCTGCTCGACAAAGTCGACATCCCTGTCTACGTCGGCTGCGACTGGGACAACGTGCCGATGCACCTGCCCGGAACCTTCACCACCTGGAAAGCCCTGGAGAACAACCCCCACGTTCGCATGTGCCTGCTCCCCCATGGCGGCACCACCTGGCCGTGGGAGAGCATGCACGTCGAAGCCCTGGCGTGGTTCGACCACCATCTGAAGGGCCGCGACACCGGCATCACCGACGGCCCTCCCGTTCGCTACTGGCTACCCGTGGCCGAGGAATGGAGGACGTCAGAGGTCTGGCCTCCTCCCGCTGATTACAAGGAGCTGAGTCTTGGGGCGGACGGCGTCCTCTCCGAGCAGTCCCCGAGCGGATCGCGCGAGCTGCTGTGTCTCGGAACAGGGCTCGCCCGGGCTCCGAGAGCTCGCAAGAGTGACCCCCCGTCCGTTCTGTACTGGCAAAGCACCCGCTCGAGGCTGACCTCGACATCGTCGGCCCGATCGAACTGCAACTCTTGGCCACCAGCACGGCCATCGACACCGCCTGGATCGCGATGCTCAGCGACGTCGCTCCCGACGGGACCGCACCGGGCATCACCAGCGGCTGGCTGAGAGCAAGTCTGCGCGAGGTCGATCCCGTCGAGAGCCGTACTGGGGCGCCGTTCCTCCCGTGCCGGAACCCTCAGGCCGTCCCGATCAGAGAAGAGGTTGAGTATCGGATCCCGTTGATTCAAAATCCGCGGCGGTTCGTGGCCGGACACCGCATTCAACTGATGCTCACCAGCGACGACCAGCCAAAGTACATTCCGGCGCTTCTCGACTACCGACACCCGCCGGTCGGCACCACTAGTCGCAATACCATCCACGCCAGTTCCCGACTTCTGCTGCCCGTGCTCCCGGCAGCAGGCCAGACGTGAGGTTCGTCTGCCGCCTTGGTCGGTTGGTGTGACCGATCTGGACGCCGACCAAGCAGGAGCGATGCTGCGGGGGATCGCCTCGACACAGCGCCGCTGCGCTCACCGCTGGATCGCTCTCGGCGATGGATCCCAACGCCGCCTTCTGCCGGTCTGTCTGACGGCGCGGTATTTCTCCTCGCATCAGTCGCGGGTTCAAATCGCCGTGGACAGCCAACGGCAGCCCCGACAAGAGGCGATTCTGGCTACATAAGCCCAGCTAGAGCGCCATTCGAATAATCAACGTCGGAGGTGGCCCCGGCCTGACTCCTCATGAAATTAGAAGCCCACGACCGGGCCCAACTGGTAATGATCGCCTACGAGACCGGCTTGGTCACCCCCGGCTGACACGCAACAGCCACAGCACCGAGCAACCACCCGCGAACAATGACCACCGTGCCGCAAGTGCTCGCGCGAAGGAAAACGGTTCGTCTCCTCTAGCGTTCCGATATGCGCCTCCTTGCCGGCGGAGTGGGACACCCAGGTCTCGGCTTATTGGGCGACCGCGAGGCGGATTATCGGGGTGGTTCTTCTGAGGGATGGGCTCGGGAGAGTTCGAGGAAGGAACAGTCGCGGGAGGGGTCTGACCTCAGCGGCTCTCGTTCGCCGGTTGGCACGAAACCATACGACAGATACAGGCGGAGGGCCTGCTCGTTGCCGTCGGCCACAGCGAGAAGGACACGCTTGGCGCCGGATTCCCATGCCCAGCCGAGGACTCCGTCGAACAACCGCCGACCGAGCCCTGTCCTTCGGAGGGCTGACTCGACCCACATGGACAAGACGTGCACGACAAACGGATCGTCGGGGTCGGTTTTTCCGACTACCAGCCCGTGCCAACCGTTCCCGTCATCGGCCGCCAGCGTCAATCCGGTGGTCAACCATTCGGCCCAGGCCTCGAGCGGCCGGTCGGCTTCTCGTTCATAGGTGCTCCCGAAGGCGTGGGGAGCGTCTTGCAGCGCCACCAGCCGAATGTTGCGAAGCCGTGAGGCTTCGTGTGGTTCGACGGGCCTGATCTCCACCGATCAATCCTGAGCGGAAGGCGGAGACCGCACAAGCGAATATCCTGCGACAAGCTATGCCCGAGCAGATCCGAATCGACCTCGCCGGCCAGCACGCCTATTCGGTCAAGGTGCTCGCCGGGGCCTCAACCACTACCCACCAGGTCACTGTGCCGTCGTCGTTGCTGGCTGAGGTGGGCCTCCGGTCCGAGGATGAGGAACCCCTGGTCCGGTCGTCATTCGAGTTTCTCCTTGAACGCGAGGCGCCGACGTCGATCCTGGCCCAGTTCGATCTTGACGTGATCGGGCGCTACTTCCCCGAGTATGTGGCCACGATGCGCGCCCGCTTCTCACAGTCAGCCGACTGATCCTTTCTTCATTGCGACCCTGCCCGGCCACCCGGACGTCCAGCCGGCGGTAGGGGCGCTTTGTGGGTGCGACCTCGCCGCACGTTATGGGGCGTTGGGTGCTCGACAGGCATCATGGGGACAACCGGAGGTACGTATCGATGCCCCTCTCGCGGCGGGTCGCAAGGTTCAATCAGCGCTACACGAATCCGTTCACGCGCCACATCGCCGGCTGGGCACCGGGTCTCGCCCTTCTGGAACACGTTGGTCGGCGCTCTGGCCGCCTGTACGAGACGCCTGTCAACGTCTTCAAGGTCCAGGGGAAGTACCTCTTCGCGCTCACCTATGGCGAGAGCGAGTGGGTGAAGAATGTGCTACAACAACTCCCCACAACAGTCCCCGTCGGAGGGATAAGTGCCTCCCGGCGTGCGGCAATTTTGTAGGTCAGGCGGTCCGTGTCGGTCAGCTCGGTGACGGCCGCGGGCTCGATCGGGCCGGGCTGGTGTGGTAGTCCACGAGGCGGCCAAGCAGCCGGGGGAAGTGACGTCGCAGCACGATGCCGGCCTTCGCGACGGTGCCGGGGAAGACGAACAGGTCGTCGCCAACGAGCGAGCGCTCGACGGCGTCGACTACCACCGACGTCGGCGTGATGTTGCGATGGTGTGCCACCGCGGCCGGGTCCTCGGCGGCGAGGCGACGGTATTGCGGGGTGTCCACCCGACCGGGGCAGACGCAGCGGATCTTGACGCCGCTGCCCCGGTATTCCGCGGCCAGCACCTCGGCGTAGGCGTTGACCGCGGCCTTGGAGGCGGCGTAGGCGGACATTTTCCGGGCGGGCACCGAGCCGTCCAGTGAAGAGTAGAGCACCAGTTCACCCCGGCCACGTTCCACCATGGCGGGCAGGAAGGCGCGCACGACATTGACGGTGCCGACGAAGTTGACCCGCCAGATCTGGTCGAAGTCCTCCCGCGACTGCTCCAGGGCCCGGCCGAGCCGGGCTATCGCGGCAGCATGCACCAGCCGGTCTATGGGGCCGACTGCGGTCGCCAAGGTGTCTACCGCGCCCTCGTCGCTCACATCGCACACGTGGGTGGCCACCCCGTTAACCCGCCGTGCGAGCGCCGCTAGACCGTCCGGGTCGATGTCGACCGCGGCCACGGTCCACCCGCTTGCGCAGAGCTTGATCGTGGTCGCCTCGCCGATGCCGCTCGCCGCGCCAGTAACCAGAGCTGTGCCGTTCATCCAGATTTCTCCTCGTCGGAACAGACCGCAGCGCAATCAGTCTTCCATCGTGCCAGCGGGAAGTGAATTTTCCTTGGCGTTCGAGCCGCCCTTGCGGTTTGCCGGCGGTGTGCGCCGACTCTGTGAAGGGTCGGCCTCGCTGGCAAAGGCTGAACGCGAGGCTGTAGTAGCGCGGCCGGTAGTTCTAGCCGCGAGAGGTCCCGCTCCACCCTCCGCTTGCCCCGATACCCGCGTCTGAGCCACCGTCGGAATCATCCCCTGGCTGACTGGCTGCGGACGTACCGCACTTGGGATCACTGCGGCGCGTAGCGCGACGGCCGCGATAAGTGCCTCTCGACCGGCGGTAGAGGACACCGACCGCTCGGAGTAATGGGACGGTCCAACTGAGCGTTCTGGCACAGTGGCCGGGCGGGTCGGCCGGCTCGGAGTGCGGTGACTTACGATCCTGGCTGTGAGCGAGGCACCGGATTATGCGTTCCCGCATTCTGCCGAGAACGAATCGCGCCGTCTTGAGCTGTTGGAGCAACGTCTCGACCCTCTCACGAAGCGGCGCATCGAGCGCCTTGGAGTACGCCGGGGCGCTCGGTGTCTGGAGATCGGTGGGGGGCGAGGGTCGATCACTCGGTGGATGTCCGGGCTGGTTGGCCCGACCGGATACGTGACTGCCACCGATCTCCAGATGGGGTTTTTGAGCGAGATAGACGCCGCGAATGTCGAGGTTCTTCGACACGACGTCCGTACCGACACCTTCCCGTCTGGCTCTTTCGATCTCGTGCACACACGAGCGGTGCTTATGCATATGTCCCCCAGCGTGGACTTGCTCCGACGGATGGTCACCTGGCTGGTTCCCGGCGGCTGGTTGGTGCTCGAGGAACCGGACTTCGGCATGTGGATGGACGACGCCGACCCGGTGTGGGCCACCTCCCCTCACACGACCCAAGTGGCTTTCCCGAACTTGGCACTCTCCCAGGGTCGTTCGCTGCTGCGCCAGGTTCATCAGCTCGGCCTGGAAGGTGTCGGCGCAGATGCCGAGATCGATATCATCCAATCCGGCACTGATCTTGCCGAGTTCTACCGGCTCAGCCAGGCTGCTCTGGCCGGTCCGAAGGTGCAGGTTGGCGCCCTCAGCCCTGCTGAGGCGACAGCACTGATCGACCGGCCAGGCGAGGATGACTTCTTGGCCTGCGGGTTCGTCCACATCGGCGTGTGGGGCCGGAAGCCCCCACGCAGTGACCCCTGAGCTGTCGCCATCACCCGGGGGCGGCATCGGTGGCCTCACGCCGGCCAGCAGCCTCGCACAATGACCTCGCCGCGCCTTTCTCAGAGCAACAGATCATCGACATCTGCCTTTAGTCGGCGCCGAAACCTCGATTACCTTCTTCAAGAAGACCTGCTTCGCCGCTGTCCGCAAAGAGTTCATCCGAGCCAACGAGGAAGCTCACCGTGCCGCCCAGGTCGACCCATGGCTTATCCTTCCCTTCAGCGCGATAGCGAGTTAGTGACCGTGTGGCGCGGGCGCCATGGTCCGGAAGAAGGAGGGAGCCCATGAACCCTGGCACCGATCAGCCGGCTGCGTCGGGTGGGGTCGGTCCGGATTCGACTCGTATCGAGCCGACCGAGGATGAGCGGGCGGCGGCGGCGGCTGTGCTTCGGATGATCTGGGGCATCCACATCTCCCGGGCCGTGTACGTGGCCGCCGAGCTCGGGCTCGCCGATCATCTGGCGGGCGGCCCGATGACCTCCGCCGAGCTGGCCCAGGCTACGCAGACCCACGAGCCGTCGCTGTACCGGGTGCTGCGCCTGCTGGCATCGCTCGGCCTGCTCACCGAGGGCGCCGACCGCTCTTTCGACCTGACGCTCGCCGGTGAGCGGCTGCGCACCGACGTGCCGGCCTCTATGCGGTCGTGGGCCATGCTGGTCGAATCCCTCGGCGGTGTTCGGGCGTTCGAACCCATCCTCGAAACGGTCAGGACAGGAACGCCTGGCGTCGATCTGGCCCATGGGATGAGCATCTTCGAGTTCGTCGAAACGCATCCGCAACTAGCGAAGGGATTCCACGCGGCCATGTCGGAACGGACGGCCCAGTTCGCTCCGAGCGTCGCCGCCGGCTACGACTTCTCGGCCATGCGGACCGTCGCCGATATCGGGGGCGGCAAGGGGACGCTGCTGGCCGCCATCCTGCGGGCCAACGGCCACCTGCGCGGTGTCCTATTCGACCTGCCGGCGGTGGTGGCCAGCGCCCGAGAGGTGCTTCGGGCCGCCGGAGTGGCCGATCGCTGCGAGATCGTTCCCGGTGACTTCTTCGCCGGGGTCCCGGAGGGTGCCGACGCCTACATCCTGGCCAACGTGCTCCACGACTGGGATGACACGCGTAGCGTCGAAATCCTCCACAACTGCCGGGCGGCGATGGCCACCGGTGGGCGGGTCCTGATCGTCGAGCGCCTGATCCCCGACGACCCCGCTGCCGCGCTGCCGGTCCTGCTCAGCGACATGAACATGCTGGTGTTCACCGGTGGCAAGGAACGAACGAACGCCGAGTACGGCGAGCTTCTGACCGAGGCGGGCCTCAACCCCGGCCGGGTTCTGCCGTTCGCACCGCCCTATGGAGTAATCGAGGGGCTCGCCGCTCACGCACCATGAGCTCTAGCATGACGGGTATCGGCCCCTACTCGCGCGGCCGAGGTCCCCGACCGGTGTCCCGATTTGCCACCCCTGCCGAAAGGTTTCGTCTACGCCCGAAAGTGCCGCAAGGCCACGGACGGGCCGCGCTTGCTCATAGCAAGCAAAAGGCCCAGTCCGAGTGACCGGGATATCCGTCCTTCAGCCGGCGTTGTTATGGAACGGAATGTCAAGCACTTTCTCTGATTCCTTTTGGTTCTGACTTTGGGCGCGCGGCACCAGAGGTTTTCCAGGCGTGGCGCGTGAGGCTGAGCAGTCGTGGGGGTTAGTGGAGGCTGCTACTCGCTCCCGTGGGGATGGTCATGGAGGGCGGGGTCGTCTGGTTGGTCGACGTGCCGGAGCGCTGTGGGTCGGAGAACCGCCACGATGCTGTACGCGTGTCGAGGTCGCAGTAGATCCATACGCAGGTGGTTGCCTCGGAATAGGGGCGTCCGTGGCGGCTCGAGTGAACGAGTCGTTGGATACAACGCCGGCGAGGGTCGAGTCTGCTGCGGCGGTGCTCCGGCGCGTCGAGAAGTGCTCGGTCACAGTCGCGCCGACCAGGCCGTGATCGAGGAAGGTCTCGTCCGATCAGTCCGCCGCGGTCATCTCTGCCCACAAGAACCCGGCCAGCTCCCGGGCCACGGCGGTGGCCACCACAGACTTGATGTTCTTGCGGGCGGCGAGGGAGTGGAAGCGCTTGGAGAGCCGGGTCTGGGCGGTCCAGGAGCGGGCGAGCGTGGCAGCGGGCACGCCGTCTTGGCGCTCGCGTAGGCCGTGGCCGACGTGGGCCAGGTGGTTGTAGGACCAGGCCGCCTCGGTGAGCTGGCCCCGGATGTGGGAGTTGCCGGCACGGGTGATCCAGCCCCGGTGGGTGGACAGCCCGCTGGAGTGCTCCGAGCAGGTAAGGCCGGTGAAGTTCATGAACGAGCGTGCCTTGGGGAAGCGGGCCCAGTCGAAGACCTCCGCTCCCAGGCACAGGCCTCCCATGTGCGTCACGCCCCGGTAGGCGCCGAGGCGAAGCACGGCCTGGCCGAAGGGCTCGGTGCGGAAGTAGGCCTTGAGGTCCTCCTCGACTGCCTCGAGGGTGGTGTCGCGGAGGTTGACCGTGGCCCGGTAGTGCATGAAGGTCGAGGCCAGGGCCTTGTCCTCGAAGTGGACATTGGCCAGCCAACGCTGGTGACGATCGGTCCAGGTGGAACCGCCCCTATAAATGAGGGAATGGCGCAGCAAGAACTTGCCCAGGCGGTTGCGGGCCCGGGTCAGGTCGGCGACCATGTCGCCTCGGGTGCGGCACAGATCGCGCACCGCCTCTTGTTGCGGGCTGGGCACGCCGATGGGGGTGAGCTCGCCGGCCCGGTGCAGACCAGCCAGGCGCCGGGCGTCGCGGCGGTCAGTTTTGATCATGTCGCCCCGGCCCTTGGGAACCAGGGAGGGGGCCACCACGTCACAGCGCACGCCCATCGAGCCCAGCAATCGATACAGGTCATAGCCGGTGGGCCCAGCCTCGTAGCAGGCCCACAGACCCGCCGGCCGTCCCAAGCGCTTGACCAAGCGCCGCACCGACTCTTCGTCCGCGGAGATCTTGTCGATCTCCGCTACGTCGGAGTCCGGTGCCGGCACCGCCACCGATATCGAGTCCCGGGACACGTCCATCCCGAGATGGATGAACCCCCGATGCGCAAGACTGGTCATGGTCGACTCCCTTCTCCGTATGTCGGCAACGTTCGTGCCTTAACAACACGAATGATCCACGTAGATGCGGTCTTTAGGGAGTCGGCCACCCACAACCCAGGCGGGACGACAGTTGTCCTTGAGGGCGGAGATTCTCCCGCTCAGACTGGTTCGGCGCCAGCCGGACCGGGGTCCCCTTATCTGTGAAGGACCTGGCTGTCAAGAGGCGTGTGAGCAGGGGCTGTAGAGGGCTTGAAGCCTGGACGCAAAAAGCGAAGCGGCCCCGCAGCCGAAGGGGGAGGTCGCCGGGCTGGCTGCTGAGGTCAGGGCAGTCAAGGCCGCAGGAGCGACCATGGGGCGTGACCCGGCTCGGGGTTGGGTGCGACTGAGTGTCTTGACGGCCCGGGGCACGAGGGTGCCCATACTGGCGGCGGAGGGGATACCGCCCCCTGGCTTTGCAACCAGCTGGCAGCTTCCCCCAAGCGCCCCTAATCCCTTTTTTCTGGCGACAGCCCCTCTGCCTGCTGGTTGGGCAGTCAATGCGGCGGCGTCATGGAGAGGGCGGCGTTCATCTTGGGAGGGGTTCGGTTGTCACGCGGGCGCCCAGCCTTGTCTTGGTGCTCGAAGCGAGTTGCTCACTTCGGCGACGTGATGGCAGATGGGGTATCCCGGTGGGGTTGCGGTCGCTCGTTCTCGGGAGGATGGCCAGTCTCAGGGAGGGTCTGACAGCAGGGGGCTCAGGAGCTGATCGCAGATCATCAAATTGATGAGAGGCGCGCCGGATGGCAACGATCCCGGCCGAGGGCTAGCTGACCGGTTCCATGGCGGCGTCGCCCAATGAGACCAGGGCGTGATGGCAGCGGCGGACCAGCTTGCGGGCCACGGACAGGGTGGCCCGACCGGAGCCGACCCGGTTCTTGGCCTGGCAATAGTAGGCGTGGTCCGGCGAGGAGCTCTTGGCCGCGTTCTTGGCCGCTTCGAAGAGCGCCCAGCGCAATACCGACGGGCCCTGCTTGGCCAGATGGCCGGGAGCCCGATGCTGATCGGACGAGTACACGGTGATGTCCAGCCCGCTGTGGCGCACGGCCTGGCCGGACGTATGGAAGCGCCGGCAGTCGCCCAGTTCGGCCCAGATGGCCACCGAGGTCACCGGTCCCACACCGAATAGCGCCTGCAAGGCCCGACAGCCCGGCTGGCGCTGGCTGAAGCGCTCCAGTTCCTTGGCGATTGGTTCGATTTGCGCATCGACGGCGTCGCTGATCTGCAACGCCACCGTGAGGGATCGCTGAGCGGCGGCCGGCAGCTCGAGCATGGTCTGCTCCAGCCGGTTCCGGTGCACCGTCCAGCGCAGGTCGCCCGCTGCCGGGAGTCCGTGATGGAACAGCACCGCTTGTGCCCGCCGCCGCCAGGTCACCCGCTGGTTGACCAAGTCCACGTACAGGCGCACCAACGCCCGGGCGTCCAGCACGTGCGCCGGGGCCAGCCAGGCCTCCGGCAGACGGCCATCGCGCAACAGCTCCCGCAGATGCCGGGCGTCGTTGCGATCGGTCTTCGCTCGCTTCTTGCGGCTCTTCAACGCGGCGGTGTCGGCCGTCTCGGCCAAGTGCACCTCGACGCCGTGCTCGGCCATCTCCTCGGCCACATACCGCCAGCCGGTGCAGGCCTCGATCGCGAACCGGACATCGTCTTGACCGTCGAAGCGGGTCAAGAACCCGGCCAGCTCTTGGCGGGTCCCTGGCACTCGGCCCCGCTCCACTTCACCTGTGACCTCATCGACATAGTCGTAGGTCAGCTGGTTCCGATGAACATCGACACCACCTACGATCGACATGGGATCTCCTTTCGGTTCGGGAACTCCAGCACGACAGTGTCACCGCCGCCGGCGGGAGATCCCTTTCACATCCCATCTCCGGGGTGGTCTGGCTGGAGGCGAAGCAGCTGGGGGTGCGGGGGTGGAGGCTCGGCGGTCAAGGAGAAGTTTCGGCCCGCCGGACACGCGGACTGGACGGCTCCCTTCGAGGTTTTACAACCGTGAACCGGTCACCGTTCCATGATGAATGGAGGGCAGTGGACAACCGATCTTTGGGGATGGTGCGCCATGAGCGCTGAAGGAGGAGTCATGTAGGAGACAACTTCAGAAGCGGTGCTGCACGAGAGATGGAGGTTGTTGGCCCTCCGGCGTCGGCCTTTCGGGGGTGGGCGTCAAACCACCCTGTGCTGCGTTGGCTGAAGACCGTCGTGGTGAGCGACAGGGAAACGGTCCGGCTTGATCGGATCAGGTGGGGACCAAGAAGACGTTCCAGAGCATCTGGGGCCTGTGCCTCAGGTGTCGTTGTTGAAGCGCTGTTAAATCAACTGGCGTCGAAACCGGGGGTCTTCGTCCCGCTCCCGGGATGAGCCTGGCGGTTACCCGTGCTACTGGCCAGGTGGCGTCCGGCGCGGAGGCGGCGTGAGCTTGGTCTGCGGCTCTCGTGCGGAACATGGGAAGGCGAGCGTCGATACCGACGACCAGTCGAAATGGGCTGTGGTTGGGTCCCCTGGTTGCGAGAGGGAGCGTGCCGAGGCAGAAACCGAAGGCACTGAGTACCGATGCGGCGCTTGCTGGCGGACCGGCTCGTAGTAGCTGTGAAGCTCCTGCTCGCTGGGGTGGGGGTGGAGCCAAGGGGCGTGCGCCGGGATAAACCGGCAGGGAGAAGGGAATGAGAGAGTCCTACATCGAAGGAGTAGCGATCCACGGTGGCCGCGAGCCGTGCGTCGGCGTCTGTAAGGACGCAGGCGAAGCGTCGGTAGCGGTACACGCAGGCCAGGCTATTGAACTGCGAAATGACTCCATACTTCGGGGTGCCGACGCCTTGCCCCTAGGCGGAAGGCCACACCGCCAGCAGCGTTATCGCAAGCTGCTGGGGGACCCCGCGTGGTCGGAGAACCTGTGCATGCGTGGAATCTCCCTGCGCGAGAACCGGGAGGTCCCGTGCTCACCCGTCCGGCTGATCACCGGGCTGGTCGCTCAGGGAAGGCTAAGGCCGTAAGCCTGAGATGCACGAGCGCGGGAAGTCGGACAGCCCCATAGTACCTGCGAACCCGTCGAACAACCTCGGATCACCGAGCGCGGAGATGGGGGAGGGAAGGGGGCTGGCCAAGGGGAACACGGACAACCCGACACGCCCCGGACGCAGTGCCGGGCTTGGCGTGTCAAGCGGGCTGGATCGTGTGCGCGAGGTAGCACGAAGGGATAAGGAAGCACGCTTCACGGCGCTATTGCACCATGTCGACCTGCCCCGACTGTGGGCGGCCTATACGGCGATCAACCCGAAGGCGGCCCCAGGAGTGGATCAGGTGACGTGGGAAGCCTACGGGCAGAACCTGAGGGAAAACCTTGAGGACCTGCACCGGAGGGTCCACACCGGCGCCTACCGGGCGAGCCCGTCTCGCAGAACGTACATCCCGAAGGCGGACGGGCGGCAGCGGCCGCTCGGCATCGCCACGTTGGAGGACAAGATCGTCCAGCGGGCCGTCGTCGAGGTGTTAAACGCCATCTACGAGGTGGACTTCCTGGGCTTCTCCTACGGGTTCCGGCCTGGGCGCAAAGCGCATGATGCGCTGGATGCGCTGGCGGCTGGGATCTACAAGAAGAAAGTGAACTGGGTGCTCGACGCGGATATCCGCGACTTCTTCTCCAAGCTTGATCGGGCTTGGCTGGAGCGGTTCCTCGAGCATCGTATTGCGGACAAGCGGGTCCTGCGGCTCATCCGTAAGTGGCTGAACGCAGGGGTCATCGAAAACGGGGAATGGTCGGAAACATTGGAGGGGTCACCGCAGGGGGCATCGGTTTCACCGCTGCTCGCTAACGTGTACCTCCACTACGTGTTCGACCGCTGGGTCCAGCAGTGGAGACGTCGGCACGCCCGGGGCGACATGGTCGTCGTGAGGTTCGCCGATGATTTCATCGCCGGGTTCGAGAATCAAGGTGATGCGAAGCAGTTCCTCCGAGATCTTCGCGAGCGATTCGCGAGGTTCAACCTGGAGTTGCATCCTGACAAGACGCGCCTCATCGAGTTCGGCCGGTTCGCGGCGGAGCGTCGAGCGAAGCGTGGGCTTGGCAAGCCGGAGACGTTCGATTTCCTGGGCTTCACACATATCTGTGGGAAGACCAAGGACGGACGACACCTGCTCAGGCGTGTCACGATCTCGAAACGGATGCGGGCGAAGCTTAAGGAGGTGAAAAGCCAACTGCGGCAACGCCGGCATTTGCCCGTCCCCGAGCAGGGGCAATCGTTGGCAAGCGTGATACGAGGGCATCTCGCCTACTACGCGGTGCCAACCAACAGCCGGGCGATCAGCTCCTTCCGGCTCCAGGCCACCCGGCATTGGTGCGCGGCGCTTCGTCGTCGTAGTCAGCGCCACCGTCTGAACTGGGAGCGAATGAATCGCCTTGCGACCCGATGGCTTCCTCCTGCCCGCATCTTGCATCCTTACCCCGATCTGCGCTTCGAAGCCAGGACCCTAGGCAGGAGCCCAGTGCGGTAGTTCCGCTCGCTGGGATCTGTGCGGGGGGCTGCCCGCAAGGGCGGTCCCTACCGCGACCGGCTCATCAGGACTGTGGAATCGATCAACCAGGACCCTGGTCGGGTTCTGGGAGGAAGAGAGGAAGCATGCCAAAGCTTGGCGTCGTCAAGCCGTACGACATTCCCAGACAGGCAGTGTGGGAGGCGTACAGGAAGGTGGCGGCGAACAAGGGTGCGCCGGGAGTGGACGTGGTGACGTTGGGCGAGTTCGAGGCCGATCTGAAGGACAATCTGTACAAGATCTGGAATCGGATGAGCTCGGGGTCGTACTTTCCGCCTCCGGTGCGAGCGGTGGAGATACCGAAGCCGCATGGTCGCGGCGTGCGCTTGCTCGGAGTGCCCACTGTCGCCGATCGAGTTGCTCAAACGGTGGTCGCTGACTATTTGGGGGAAGGGCGGAACCCCGGTTCCACCCCGACTCTTATGGTTACCGGCCGGGCAAGGCAACCTGGGAGGCGGTGGGGGTGTGCCGGCAACGGTGCTGGAAGTACGACTGGGGAGCGCCGGGATAAACCGGCTTAGAGAAGGGAAATGAGAACGTCCTACATCGAAGGGCTAGCGACCCACGGTGGCCTCGAGTCATGCGTCTACGTCCGTGAGGACGCAGGCGAAGCGTTGACAGAGGAAAACGTAGGCCGGGTCATTGAGCCGCGAAATCCACTTTCCGGGGTGCCGACGCCGTCCCAGTGGTCGGAAGGCAACATCGCTGGCCGCGCTGAGCGCGAGCTGCCTGCGGGCCCCGCGTGGTCAGAGAACCTGTGCATGCGTTGAGTCTCTAAGCACGAGAACCGGGAGATCCCACGGTTGCCCGCCAAGCGGTGATGGCAGGGCGGGCCGCTCGGGGAAGGCCAAGGCCGCACGCCCGAGATGAACGGCCGTGGGAAGTCTGACAGCCGTGTAGTACCTATGAAGCGGGCGAACAACACCGGGCGACCGGTGGCGGAGCCGGTGGAGGAAAGACGGCTGGCCAAGGGGAACACGGACCAGCAAAACGCGTCCCGGACCCTGAGCCGTGACGTTGGCGCGTCAAGTGCGTTGGACCGTGTGCGCCAAGCTGCACGGAAGGACAAGAAAGCGCGATTCACGGCGCTGCTGCACCATGTCGATGTCGACCGGCTCCGGAGGGCCTATTGGGCGATCAACCCACAGGCTGCCTCGGGGGTGGACGGGGTGACGTGGGGAGGCTACGGACAGGATCTGGAGGCCAACCTCTCGGACCTGCACGCCAGGCTCCATCGTGGCGCCTACCGGGCGAGTCCCTCTCGAAGGGTGTACATCCCAAAGCCAGACGGGCGGCAACGGCCGCTCGGCATCGCCACGCTGGAGGACAAGATCGTCCAGCGGGCAGTGGTCGAGGTGTTGAACGCCATCTACGAGGAGGACTTCCTCGGCGTCTCCTACGGATTCCGGCCAGGGCGTAGCCCGCACGACGCCCTCGATGCGTTGGCGGTCGGGATCGAAAAGAGGAAGGTGAACTGGGTACTCGACGCGGACATTCGTGGGTTTTACGACGCCATCGACCACGAGTGGCTCTGCAAGTTCGTCGAGCACCGGATCGCGGACAAGCGGGTCCTGCGGCTCATCCAGAAGTGGCTGAACGCAGGAGTGATCGAGGACGGGTCATGGTCGGCCAGCGAGGAGGGAGCCCCGCAAGGGGGCAGTGCATCGCCCTTGCTCGCGAACGTCTACCTGCACTACGTGTTCGATCTGTGGGCACGGCAATGGCGGAGGAGGCAGGCCCACGGTGAGATGATCATCGTGCGCTTCGCCGACGACGTCGTTGTCGGCTTCCAGCACCGTTCCGATGCCAAGCAGTTCCACGAGGACCTGGTGAAGCGTTTCGCCAAGTTCAACCTGGAGCTGAACGCCGAGAAGACCCGCCTGATCGAGTTCGGGCGGTTCGCTGCCCAGAACCGCAGACGGCACCGCCTCGGCCGGCCCGAGACGTTCTCGTTCCTCGGCTTTACGCACATGTGCGGCAAGACGAGGTCCGGGCACTTCGCGCTGCAGCGGAAGACGATCACGAAGCGGATGACGGCCAAGCTGCGCGAGGTCAACGCCTTGCTCAAGCAACGTCGTCATTGGCCCATCCCCGAGCAGGGGCAGTGGCTCGGCAGCGTGGTGCGCGGGCATACCGCTTACTACGCCGTGCCGGGCAACATCGCAGCGGTGTCGGCCTTTCGCAAGCAGGTCACGCGACACTGGATGAACGCGCTCCGGCGCCGGAGCCAGCGTCACCGCCTGACCTGGGATCGAATGAGCCGGCTCGAAACGCGATGGCTCCCTGCACCCCGGATCTCGCATCCCTGGCCGAACGTCCGGTTTGACGCCCGCACCCAAGGCAGGAGCCCAGTGCAGTAGTTCTGCTCGCTGGGATCTGTCCGGGGGGCCGCCCGCAAGGGCGGTCCCTACCGGGAATGATCGACTTGGATGTCCAGAAGTTCTTCGACACGGTGCCCTGGAACCTGGTCATCAAGGCGGTGGAAGCGGTCACCGACTGCCCGTGGGTGTTGCTGTATGTGAAGCGGTGGCTAGCCGCCCCGCTGCAGATGCCCGACGGCACCCTGGTGGAACGTGACAAAGGAACCCCGCAAGGCTCGGCGGCTTCGCCGATCCTGGCGAACCTGTTCATGCACTTCGCTTTCGATACCTGGATGGCCCGGAGGTTCCCGGGATGTCCTTTCGAGAGGTTCGCCGACGACGCCGTCGTGCACTGCCGCACCCGGCGCCAAGCGGAGGAAGTGCTCGCAGCGATCGCCGAGCGGATGGAGCAGGTGGGCCTGCGGCTGCACCCCGACAAGACGCGGATCGTCTACTGCAAAGATGGTCGGCGCCGGGGCGACTACGAGCACGCCAGCTTCACCTTCTTGGGGTTCACCTTCCGGGCCCGGAAGGCGATCGACAAGAAAGGCGAGATGTTCACGTCATTCCTGCCGGCCATGAGCACCGAGGCGCTTCAAGCCAAAAGCGATGAACTCCGCGCCATGCGGATCCATCATCGCACCACCATGTCCCTAGACGACCTGGCCCGATGGCTCAACCCCATCGTCGCGCGGGTGGATGAACTACTACGGCCGGTTCTACCGATCGGCCCTCTATCCCCTCCTCATCCGTGTCAGCACCTACCTGAGACGCTGGGCGGGGAAGAAGTACCGGCGGCTGCGGGCTTACAGCCGGTTCCGGCGATGGTGGAAGGGACTGCTCGATCGACAGCCCCGACTCTTCGCGCACTGGCAATGGGTCCGCTTCGACAACCAGCCATGCTGATGAGAAGAGCCCGGTGACGGGAGACGGTCAGAGCGCCGGGATAAACCGGCATGGAGTTGAGGATGAAAGAGCCTTACATCGAAGGACTAGCGAACCACGATGACCCCGAGTCATGCGTCGGCGCCCGCAAGGACGTCGGCGAAGCGTTGACAGGGGCACGTGCAGGCAGGGCTATTGAGCCGCGAAATCCCCTAATTCGGGGTGCCGACGCTGTTGACAGAAGCGGAAGGCAACACCACCGGCCGCGCTATCGCGAGCTGCCGGCGGACCCCGCGCGGTCGAAGAACCCAGGCATGCACGGAAACTCCATGCGCGAGAACCGGGAGATCCCACCCTCGTCCGTCGGGCCGATCACCAGGCGGGCCGCTCAGGGAAGGCCAAGGCCGCACGCCTGAGATGCATGAGCGTGGGAAGTCAGACAGGCCCGTAATACCTGCGAAGCTGCCGAACAACACCGGGTCACCGGGAGCGGAGGCGGTGGAGGGAAGGGGCCTGGCCGAAGGAAACACGACCAGCTCGACACACCCCGGACACAGGGCCGGAGAAGGCGTGCCAAGCGGGCTGGATCGTGTGCGGGAAGCAGCACGGAAGGACAAGGATGCGCGGTTCACGGCGCTGTTGCACCATGTCACGCCGGCCCGTCTGTATGCGGCCTACCTGGCGATACGCCCCCAGGCCGCACCGGGGGTGGATGGGGTGACGTGGGCGTCCTACGGGATGAACCTGGAGGCCAACCTCGGGGATCTGAACGCCAGGGTGCACAGTGGCGCCTACCGGGCGAGGCCATCTCGCAGGGCGTACATCCCCAAGGCAGACGGCAGGCAGCGGCCGCTTGGCATCGCTGCCCTGGAGGACAAGATCGTCCAGCGGGCCGTGGTCGAGGTGCTCAACGCCGTCTACGAGGAGGACTTCCTGGGCTTCTCTTACGGGTTCCGACCGGGGCGCCGTCCGCATGACGCGCTCGATGCGCTGGCGGTCGGCATCGAACGGAAGAAGGTGAACTGGGTGCTCGACGCGGATCTCCGCGATTTCTTCTCCACGCTCGATCAGGCGTGGCTGATGAAGTTTCTCGAGCACCGCATCGCGGACAAGCGGGTCCTACGACTCATCCGAAAGTGGCTGAGCGCAGGGGTCATCGAGGACGGGAAATGGTCCGAGACGCCAGAGGGGTCACCGCAGGGGGCATCGGTCTCGCCGTTGCTCGCCAACGTGTATCTGCACTACGTCTTTGACCGGTGGGTCCGACAGTGGAGACGCCGGCAGGCCCGTGGCGACGTGATCGTCGTAAGGTTCGCCGATGACTTCATCGTCGGTTTCGAGTATCAACGAGACGCCGAGCGGTTCCTCGTTGAGCTTCGCGAGCGGTTGGCGAGGTTCAAACTGGAGCTGCATCCCGAGAAGACCAGGTTGATCCAGTTCGGGCGCTTCGCCGCCCATGACCGGGCAGCCCAGGGCCTCGGGAAGCCGGAGACGTTCGACTTCTTGGGCCTTACGCACATTTGCGCAAAGTCGAGAGGCGGGCGGTTCATGCTCAAGCGGATCACGATCTCGAAGCGGATGCGGTCCAAGCTGCACGAGGTCAAGGACCAACTGCATCGAGGCCGGCACCGGCCCGTGCCCGAACAGGGACGGTGGCTGGCAAGCGTGGTGCGAGGCCATCTCGCCTACTACGCCGTGCCAGGCAACATCAAGGCGGCAAGGGCGTTCCGGGACCAAGCGATCCGGCACTGGTTCAAGGCGCTACGGCGCCGCAGCCAGCGCCACCGCCTGGGCTGGACACGCATGGACCGCCTGGCCGTCCGATGGCTCCCGCCTGCCCGCATCATGCAACCCTGGCCATCCATACGCTTCAACGCTCGGACCTGAGGCAGGAGCCCAGTGCGGTAGTCCCGCTCGCTGGGATCTGTGCGGGGGGCCGCCCGCAAGGGCGGTCCCTACCGCAATCGCCGGGATCCGTGGGAGCCGGGGGCTGCAATGCCCCCGGCCACCCGACCCTTCGGTGAGCATTAGGGGCGAGTCTTAGGTGGTCTTCCTCGGTGGCTCGGTTACTCCGAGCGGGTCGAACGTGGCAGCAAGAGGACGGCAGAACTCGTCGAACGACCATGCCCACCGTCTCGGACGATCGCCCAGTGTTCTGGGTACCACACCAGCCTAGCCGTCATGGCCCTCTGCCGACGGGCGGGGTCGCTCAAAAGGGTCACGTCCGCTCCAAGGTCATATTCAGCCGCGATAGCTCCTCGGATACCCAGGATCTCGGCTAAGCGAAACGTCGCCGAGGTCGCCAAGAGTGGTGCATTGCGGGCCTCACTCGTTCAGTCGTATCCGGATCGCCTCATGGCGCTCGGGCAGCGTCATGCTGAAGATCTCATCCGGAACGTCGAGCACATGGTGGATCTCATCGGTCCGCTGAAGCGGGATTGCTTGCAATACGCCATTATCGGTTTCGACCGGGTCGCCCCGGACGACGCCCAGCAGCTTTCCGCTCGAATCGGTAATGGCGATGACTCGCCCCATCGGATCCCCCCCCTAGTCCTAGTCCCAAGACTCAGTCATGTCAGGCCACCGCCGCACAACATAAAACTCTGTAGCTGGCCGGTGTGGTTCGTCAACGTGAACGCGTAGGAGATCTGCTGGGAAGCGACGTCAAGCATGATCTCTTGATTGTTGCTCACCAGATCACCATTTGACGACCCATCCACTAGCGCGCCTTCCGGCTTTCCCTCTGCGTATTGCGCGCCATGGTCGCCCCCACCTGGCCAGTAATATCCCACGGTGACGGTCGCAAACGGCTCAACACTCCCCCAGCCGCTAACGTTGAACCCCATTTCCACCCCTCCGTCCCCCGTATCGTCGTAAGCGTATCTCCAGCTCCCTTCGAGCGCAAGCGGTCCTTCACGATGTCCGGGTGACCGTCGGAATCGTCCGGGAACAAAGGTTATCGGGATGCCCTTGGCGCGGGTATTGGTTGGAATCCACGCGGTTGAGCAGACGTCCACCATATGCGGCTTGGGCCCGGAGAAAGTGTCGGGATGCCAACATCGGAGGCGATGACCAAGCATCGTCGTCGCAGGTCGCGGAGTTAACCCGCCGCTCGGGCCAGGCCGTGGCGTCGGTTTGGAAGGAGTTGACAATGTCGGAGACGGGCTTCACCCGCATTATCAGGGCGACGTCGAGGGTGGGGCCGGCGGGTGGACGCGGCAGCAGTGATCGGGATGGCGTTGTCGATTCCGGCGGCGAGCGCGGGCATCGCAAGGCGGCGGTGCTGGTGAGCCGGTGTCGACGGTGTTGGGCTGGTTGCGCCGGTTCCGGGCGGCGACTGCCCGGATAGTGACGCATTTCACTCCCAGGGGAAGTCGGCCGGACTCGAATACGGGCCGAGTGACCCGGGCCGGCTCGCGCCGGATCGCGCGTGGCAAACCTTTTTTTCAAACTGAAAAGTAACTCCTGAATACTTGTCCGATAACTTAACCGTGAAAAGTACTTCCGGACATAATTTGATTTCTGCGACGCCGGCTGTGGAGGATCCCTCTGTGCCCTCGAAGCTGCTCAATAGAGATTTTGGTGTTCGAGAAGTGGTACTGTCCGGCGTTCAACCGGCTGCTGACGGCGAACTCCGCGATTTCTCTTGTGCTACCGTCCCGTTGCCTGGACTCGTCGCGAAGCAGCATCCGGACTGCATGAGTGACCGTTCCGGACCTTTAATGGGTGCTCGCACAGAAGGACGGTAAATCACATGGTTATCTGCATCGATGGACATTGTTTCGAAGTCGTGGTCATAGACATTTGGCCACCTCGCCCCGGCCCCGGTCCGATCAACTACCCGCAATTCCTCTACGACGCGTCACTCGTTGCCTCGGTGCAGAAGGCCAGCGAGAAGGCTGCGGACGACAATGTACGAGCCGCGCTCAGCGATGGGGTTGCGCGTGCCATAGGGGCTATGAGCCAGCGCGCCGGCGAGGGCATCGACATTCTGGACGACTACCCGGAGCGCTAGAGAACCTGGGCACCCAGGGCATTTAGCCTCGATCCACCGATTGGCGATCAGAGGGTTGGGTGATTTCGGCTGAGGTTTTGACGGGATTGCTGGTCGCTGCTGATCGGCGGTGGGGGCGTGAGCGGTCAGCGAGAGTGTGGTGGTGGTTGGGTTGTCAGCGCCGGTGAGGGTGGCGGGGCGCCAGGCCGCCGGCGGGTTAGCCGGAGGCGGGCAGGGCTCGAATGGTGTCGAGGCGTCGGGCGAAGAGTGCCGCCCAGGGCCAGCGGGCTGGGGCTCTGAGGGTGGGGGTGCCGGAGCGGTTGACGAGACGGGCGGGGATGGCGAGCAGCTGGAAGCGGACGGTGCGGGCCACGGTGAGCCGCTCGATGGGTCCGGGCTGGCCGATGGGGGCGGTCCAGCGGATGAGGTTGTGGGCCAACACGGCGCATTGCAGCCAGGCGGAGTTGGCCGAAAAGTTGCCCGACGGGCAGTGCTCCAGCCCAGCTCCTTCTTTGAGGTCGCGGATGGCGAGTTCGACGCTGGCGTGGGCCCGGTGGAAGGCGTCGATCTCGGTGGCGTCGCCGTCGAGGTCGGTCAAGAACGCGAAATGACGCCAATCGGGCTACAGCCGGGCCTGGCGGCTGTCGGTCAGGCGAGTGCGGCGCACGACCAGCCGTCGCTGTCCGTATTCGGTTTCGGCCACTTGGGCCACTCCGCCGGGCGTGTAGGCGATCTCTCTCCAGGCCGTCTCGTCGATGCCAGCGATGGCCTCGGCCACCCCCTTGGTGTTGGTACGCACGGCCATCGTGTAGCGAACGCGGTGACGGGCCAACGTGGCGATGGTGTCTTTGGACCAAAACCCCGAGTCGAAACGCACCACGATCTCACCGGCCGCTCCAGCCCGGCGTAACCGAGCCACGACCTCGTCGATGAAGCGGCGGGCACCCCGAGCGGTGTTCGCCGACCCTTTGCGCATACGGGCATGCACGATCTCTCCGCTGTCGGCTCGGCTGGCCAGGATCGGGTGATACCCGAGAACGCTGGTGTAGCCGTAGGCGGCACCCTGCTTGTGCTTGCCTTCCACCTGGCAGATCGTCGAGTCGACATCGATCACCAGCCGGGTTTCCCCCGGGCCCGCTCCCAGCGCCCAGGCTCGCTCCATCACCTTGCCCGCTATGGCTTCGAGCTCTCGGACATAACCGAACGTGAACATTTGCGGAACGCAAAGCTGGTCTTTCGCATCAAGGTGGTGATTGACGCGCGAGGTTCAGATATCCATCGCCTTCCAGGACCGCAGCCAAGCTTGGGGGGACGTTCTCGGAGGGCGACCAGAAATGTCTAGCGATATGGCTTCGTTCGTCAGGAATGTATGTCGCCATGTAGTGGCTGGGGCATCAGAGATCCTTATATTCTTGTGATTCAAGGGTTAGCCCTGATCCTTCACCCGGGTCGGTGACCTGAGGGGCGGGGGTCCGCGAAAACGCCCTCCTGGCAAGGGATACTGCGCTTGTCGAAGGCGTACAGGACCCCTACCAGGAGGGCACTTCTGAGGTGAACGCTACCAGCACTACCCGGCTGTTGGTGGAGACCGGCGGTGAGGGGGTGGTGGCCCATGTGGGTCTGCATGCTCTTGGTCGTTTCGGAGACCGCCTGGGTCTGGCTGATTTGCTGTCGGCTCGCATCCCGGTCATGTCGGAGCGGCTCCCGGTTCATGACCGCGGCAAGGTGCTGGTTCAGGCCATGTTGATGATGGCGGGTGGCGGCGAGGCGTGCAGCGACATCGAGAAGTTGCGGGCCCAGCCGGCCCTGTTCGGGTCGGTGCCGTCGGACTCGACTCTGTATCGCAGCTTCTTCCAGCTCGACCCGGCGACGGTGACCGGGTTGTGGGAGGCGATGGCCCAGGCCCGCAGCGTGGTGTGGTCCCGGGCGGCAGCGACGACGGGTAAGGACATGGTGGTGTTGGACATCGACAGCTCGCTTCATGAGATCCACTCCGAGAACAAGGAGCTGACCGGCCCGACCTATAAGGGAGGATTCGGGTTTCATCCGCTCTACTGTTTCGCCGATGCCACCGGCGAGACACTGGCGGTCAGGCTGCGGCCGGGTAACGCCGGGGCCAACAACGTGATCGACCTGGTCGGTGTGCTCGACGCCGCCATCGACGGCCTGCCCGCCGAGATCGCTGCCGGCCACCGAGTCGGTGACGAGCCAGGGCCGCTCCGGCGCCCGTTGCAGGTGCGCGCCGACTCGGCCGCGGGGCGCAGCTTCGCCCTGGCTTGCAGGGCCCGCAATGTCGGTTTCGCGGTGGTGGCCCGCTCGAACGATCAGATCCACACAGCGATCAGTCGGGTCGCCTACGACTCCGACGCCTGGCAGCCGGCGGTCCGCCAGGACGGCGAGGTTCGCAAGGGTGCGGCCGTGGTCGAGGTCACCGATCTGGTCGACCTGTCGGACTGGCCGGCGGGAACCCGGCTGATCATCCGGCGCGAACCGCTTCACCCCGGTGCCCAGCAGAGCCTGTTCCCCTCCGAGTGCTACCGCTACTGGGGGCACTACACCGACGCCACCAGCGACCCGGTCGATCTTGATCGTCACATGCGCGCCCACGCGCATGTCGAAGACAACATCCGCCGATTGAAGGACTCCGCGGCGGCCCGCTTCCCATTCTGCGACTTCGACGCCAACGCCGCCTGGCTCGCCGTGGTCTGCATGTCCGACGCCCTGATCCGCTGGTTCCAGCAGCTCTGCCTGACCGGACCGCTCACCGACGCTGAACCCAAGACCCTGCGATGGTCCCTGTGGCACACCCCGGCCCGTATCGTCCATCGAGCCCGAGCCCGGATCGTGCGCATCCTCGACAACTGGCCCAGCGCCGCCTTCCTGCTCGAGGCCTACCAGCGAATCGACCTCATCACCTGAACGACGCCAGTGCCGAGAAACCCGGGCATGAGCAGATACGAACGCGCCCGATCACCCGTACCGAACGGGCCGACAACACCGAAATCATCCCTCCCTGGACTAACCCGAGCCCGAAATGGCTCCCTCACCCTCCACGATCCCTGCAACAATCACTCAGAGACCGCCCCAGCATTCTCATGAACGATCGGGGTTAGTAGCTGCAATGACGACCAGTGGCTGATATGAGCGCCTGGAGGGCGGCGCGGTGCCGCTTTGGGTTGCGTGGTCATGGTTGGGGCCGCCACCCGCCCGGGCCCAAGGCTCCTTATCTGTGAAGGGACCCCCGGTCAAGAGGGTCCGGTTTGTGTTCCGAACCTGTGCGCTGGGTCGTTGCTCGGCACGCCCGCGTCGGACCGCAGGCGGTCAAGATGAAGCGCCCGCAGCGAAGCGAGGACGAACGATCTTGACGTCGCCGAGGACCGACGCATGCTTGGTGTCGACCCAGCCGGGGCCTGGTCAGGTCATAGGGCTAGCCTCCTCGGGGGTCGATGATGTTGAGATGTGGGTGCGCGGCGTCGCTCTGCCTTATCTGGGTGCTCGAGCCAGTGCAGAATTTTCGGGCGGCTCGGCGACGTGATGGCCGATGGGATGAACCCGGCGGTGTTGCGCGGCTGCTCGTTCTTTCCGGGACGACCAGCGTTATGGCTGACGACAGGAGCAAGTCGGGAGCGAGCCGCGAACATCAGTTGATCGAGACGAGGGCGCGCACCGCTCATCGCGATCAGGCCGCCGTAGCGTCGATGGGCGCGTCGATGGGGGTCCAGGCCTGGTCGCCCAGGGCCCGCAAGCTGTGATGGCAGCGCCGGGCCAGCTTGCGAGCCACCGACAACGCTGCCCGCTTGCCGGCGAGGCGATCACGCACCGCCACGTAGTAGTCGTGGTCGGGCGAGGTGGTTCGCGATGCCGCTTTGGCCGCCTCAAACAGGGCCCAGCGCAGCTCCGGTGAGCCTTGGCGGGCCAGCCGTCCCGGTGAGCGCTTACCGTCTGAGGAGTACACCGTGATATCCAGCCCGCAGAAGCGCACGGCCTGGTCGGAGTTGGAGAACCGCCTGCAGTCACCTAGCTCGGCCCAGATGATCGCCGCGCACAACGCCCCGATGCCGTAGTGGACCATCAACGCCCGCGCCCCGGGCTGGCGACGGCCGATGGACTGCAACTGAGCTCGCAGAGGGTTGATCTGCTCGCTCAGCGAATCAATAGCAGCCAAGGCGGTGTCGACCATCTGCCGTCCCGCCGGCGACAGCTTGACGGTATCGAGCCCCAATCGCCCCCGAGTCGTGAGCAGACCTCGCAGTGGGAGCACACCCTGATGGAACAGCTGGGCGTGGCTGCGCTGCTGCCACGCCCGACGCTGGTCCATCAACGCCACATACAGCCGTCCCAGCCTTCGCGCCTCCAACACCTGCGAAGGTGGGATCCAGCTCTCCGGCAGCCGGCCCGCGGCCAGCAGCTCGCGCTGCAGGCGGGAGTCAGTCCGATCCGTCTTCGCCCGCTTCTTGCGGCCCCGCTGCGTGGCGGTGTCCGCGGGCTCAGCCAAATGCGGCTCGACACCAGCACCGATCATCTCCTCGACCACAAACCGCCATCCCGTGCAACCCTCCACCGCGAACGCCACATCATCCCGGCCGGCGAAACGCTCCGTCAGCCAGACCCTCAGCACAGCCCGTGTGGCCGGCCGGATCTGACCGGTGCACACCTCACCGGTGTCAGTGTCCAAATAGTCGAACGTGATCTGTGCACGGTGCACGTCAAAACCACCTACGATCGTCATTACAAGGGACCTCCTCGAGCCCCTTATACGGCGACCTCATCGTGTCGCCTTGTGCCGAGGGGTGGTCCCTTCACATGCCATCTTTCGTATCGGCTGCTGGCGTCCGATCAGCGTTTAGGCGCCCGTGCCGGGAGTGCCGTTGGAGCCGTTGACGCCACTGGCGGTACCGGTGGGCCCTCCGCCGGCACCGCCGTCGCCTCCGGGCCCGCCGGGGGCGCCCGGTTTGGCGTTGCCGCCGTTGCCGCCGTTCCCTCCTTTGGCGTTGGTGGTCTGTCCGCCGGGGCCGCCCGATCCGCCGCGCCCGCCGGCGGCGCCGGGGGCGCCGTTTCCGCCGTTTCCGCCGTTGGAGCCGGTGGCGGTACAGGGCCGGCTCCCCGAGCGCATCTCGGCCAGGGTGGCCGGAGGGCATCCCCCCGCTCCGCCGTTGCCTCCAGATCCTCCGGCACCGCCCGGAGCTCCGCTGCCGCCGCTGCCGCCATTGGAGCCGCATCCGGCGGGCCCACCCGTGCCGTTCCCTCCCGGCGTGGTGTTGGCCGGGCCGGCCGAGGTTGTCGGGGGAGTTTGGCCGCTTTGGCCGAGGGCGACGCCGGCGGGGCAGTACAGCGAAGCTGACCCGCTGCCGGCCACGACCTGGTAACCGGCGAAGGCCACCGCCAACGGGGCCGGCGGGGTGGTCGTGACAGTCGGCGGGGTAGTCGTAGCAGCCGGCAGGGTTGACGTGGCAGCCGGCCGGGTTGACGTGGCGGCCGGTGGCCTGGTCGATGCGATGGTGGTGACCGCAGTGGTTGGCGAGGTGGACCGGCGGTGCGACCCGCTGGGACTGAGCGCCTCGACGAGTCCCAAGATAGCGAACGCGACCACGAGGGCAGCCAGCAAAGCCAGCAGCCCGACCCGACTCGCCCGGCGATGCCCGCCCGTGGCCACGGCCGGTCGAGGCTCGACCACTGTCGGAGCCACAGAGTTGGGCAGACCCAAGCCGGGGACCGATACCGAGGTGGCCGCCGCAGCGGGATCGGCGAGCACGTCGGTGAGCTCAGTGCCCAGCGTCGCCGCGTCCGGTTGCCGTTCGGCCGGGTGCTTGGCCAGGGCCCGCATGATCGTGGCGTTGAGTCGGTACGGCACGGCCGGGTTGCGCTCGGAGGCCGGTACCGGCGCCGAGCGGACCTGGTGATAGGCGGTGGCCAGGGCGGTGTCGGCCCGAAACGGCGGAACCCCGGTGGCCATCTCATACAGGACCGCGCCCAGGGAGTAGATATCGCTGCGTGGGTCCAGGGGCCGGCCCTCGACCTGCTCGGGGGAGAGATATGACGGTGTGCCGATCACCATCCCCGGGGCGGTGAGGGTCGCGTCGCCGTCATGGGTGGTGACCCGGGCTATCCCGAAGTCGGTCAGCTTGGCCGCGCCCTCGACAGTCAACAGAACGTTGCCGGGCTTGATGTCGCGGTGGATCACGCCGCGACCGTGGGCGAACTCCAGTGCGGCGGCCACCCGGGCGCCGATATCCGCGGTCACCGCCGTGGACAGGGGCGCCTCCTGCGAGATCAGCTCGGTCAGGGTCCGGCCGGCGATGTACTCCATGACGATGAAGTACACGCCCTGGGCTTCGCCTGAGTCGAAGACCGCCACGATGTTCGGATGCGACAGACCCGCCGCGGCCAGCGCCTCCCGGCGGAACCGGGCCACCGAGCCGGGCCGCCCGTTCCCCTCCGCCGCCAGGACCTTCACCGCCACCGCTCGCTCCAAGCGCAGGTCATGGCCGACGAACACCTCGGCCATACCCCCACGGGCCAGCAGCCGATCGAGTCGGTAGCGGCCGTCGAAAACCGCTCCCGGCCCCAGCTCAGCCAATCTCGACTGTCCTCACCAACAAAGCCCCGTCACACCGGAACGAAGACCAACAACAGTCCCGGCTCACGCAGCACACGCAGCCGTGCTGGTTGCTGCAGCACACACCGACTACCGAGTGCATCTCAAGGCTGCAGCCTCTCTCTCGCCGATCGACACGTAACACCACCCGCAGGCTGCGGCATGAACCGGTCAGATTAGCCGCGACGCCTTGGACTGCCGGCCCCGACGCAGCCCGGGTACTGACCTACAGAATGACGGCAAAATAGCCCCCACGACGCCGCGCCCGAGTCGGCGACTGGCTCGCCTCCAGGTCACCGCCTGACGCTCGGGCCGCCCTCGCAGCCGACGGTTCGGGGCAGGGGGCCCCTCGCGTTACCGGGATAGTTTCCTTGCACGGTATGAGGCGCGCTGTTTTCGTGTGCGCGTGCGGGACCCTCAAGCGAATACGAGCCTGTTCTTGACGCCGTCGGAGGACCTCGCTGGTCCGCCGGGCACGGCGGAGGGTCGATTACGACCGCCCGCCGAACTGCCAGTTGTGAACCTCGATGTCGTCCGTCGATGACAGCCAGATCACCATGACCTACTCCACCACCGGCCCGGGCGGCCCCTTCACCCCCGTGGGTCTGACCGGCTCCACCGCCGACGGGAAGGTCATCGACGCCTACCTTGGGCAACCAGCGCGGCGCCACCCTGCCCGCCGGCGCCAGCCAGACCTGGACCATCCATATCAGTCTGGCCTCCGACGTCCCCGGCTCCGCCACCACCCCGCTGATCGCCTTTGAGGCCTACCTGGACCAGATCAACACCGCCTCCGGCTCGGGCGCCACCCTGGCCGACAGTTACGCCACCGACATCAAGGTCACCCCGTCATCGTCCTCGGGCGGGTTGAGCACTGGCTGGTATGTCCTCATCGCCATCGGTGGGTTGGTCATCCTGGCCGTCATCGCCTGGCTGATATGGCGCTGGCGCAGAGGCCACCCGCAGGCTCCCACCCCGCAGGCGGCGTCCTAGACACCTGGCCCATCGACGGGTCTGCGTCGAGAGTCGACGACGTCGCCAAAACTTTCGACTGATGCCTCCGCCTCACCACGCGACGGTCGACCGAATCCGGCATGCCCGATCACCGCAGGGCGGCTGTCGGGGGTGGCAGGAGTCGTGGCGGAGCCAGCTCGGGGAGGGTCGGGACGCGCTCGGAGCCGGGTGCGGTCAGGTCGAACTGGTCGAGGAGGGCCTGGGGGGGACGGCGGGTCACCGGTTTGCGCCAGGCGAGGTGAGCCAAGCCTTAACCCTAAGCTGCCTCCATCGAGGAGAGGGGAGAAAACCTATGGGTTTGCTGCGTGACCGCCGGCAGGAACGCCGGGACGAACCGGGCGAGTCGCACTACCAGATGCGCGAGAAGATGTTCTCCATCGGAGACGACTACTGGATCGAATCCGGTGGCGGTCAGCGCGCCTTCAAAGTGGACGGCAAAGCCCTGCGCATCCGCGACACCCTGGTGCTCGAGGACCGATCCGGCCGAGAGCTGTACAAGATCCAGGAGAAGAAACTCCGGGTGCGCGACACCATGGAGATCGAACGAGACGGCGACACCGCCGCCACCGTCAAGAAGGCCATGATCTCACCGATACACGACCGGTTCTCCATCAGTGTCCGCCACGGGGATGACCTGGAAGCAAAGGGCAACATCGTCGACCACGAGTACACCATCGAGCGCGGCGGCGACCAGGTGGCCGAGGTCTCCAAACGATGGTTCCGGGTGCGAGACACCTACGGGATCGAGGTCGGGCCCGGTCAGGACGTCCCGCTGCTCCTGGCCATCACCGTCTGCATCGATCGCATGACCCACGACTGAATACCCAGGCCCGCACAAGCGTCGCCGTACGGCGTCGCGCTGATCATGCCCGGAGGCTGAGCCAGCCCCGGAATATCGCACGCGGTGAGGTGATATGGGCCCAAGAGGGAGCGAGCTCCCAGAGGATCGACAGGTCGGTGGCCTTTTCGGATGCGGCGAGCATACGAAGCTTCTGGCTTACAAGGAGTGATAGCAGGGTGGCCCGTATTTGGCGGTCGAAGCCGCCGAGCCAGCGTCCGTGGGTCTCGCCTTCGACGATGACAAGTGTTCCTCGCGGGGTAAGGGCTCGGCGTAGGTGCGGGAGCCGGTTGTTGCCTGCGATGTCGATGTTTGGTGTCGTAATGATGGGCGCCGTCGGCGAAGTCGTCGCGGGTGTAGTCGATGATGTGATCGGAGCCGAGGCTCTGGACCAGATCCATCTTGGCGGTGCTGCACACGCCGGTGACTTCGGCTCCAAAAGCCCTTGGCGATCTGCACGGCGAAGCTGCCGACCCCTCCCGACGCCGCGACGATGAGCACTTGGTGGCCGGGTTGCAGCTGGCCGCCGTCCCCCAGCGCTTGTAGGGCGGTGAGCCCAGAGATGGGAACGGCGGCTGCCTGCTCGAAAACTGAGGTTGGCTGGCTTGCCGGCGATGCGTCCCGCCGTGGCGCGGGCGTATTCGGCGAAGGAGCCTTCGCCCGTCCCGTAGATCTCGTCTCCGGGCTGGAACTCGCTTACATCCGTGCTGACGGTTTTCGACGGTACCTGCCCGAGACTCAGCCCTAGAGGAGCTCGGCCGCCGGCTGGGGCCCGATGGTGTAGGTGTCAGGTACCGATGTCGGCGGTCCCGACCCGGCTGATCGAGATCTTGGCCTGACAGGCTGGGAAGTTCTGGCCGAAGGTGACTCCGGCCATCCCGAAGCCGATCGGCTGGTTCCCGTCGCGCACCACGCCGATGCCAGGGTTGCGATCGCCCCCTGACCCGTCAGGAGGGTGGCGTCCACGCATAGCCGAATGGTTCGGCGCCCACCCGGTAGCACTCGGGAATGCTCCTCGACCACGGCCGGCCAGAGCGGGGATCGACTTCAGCGGAGTTTCGCAACCAGAGCTCGATCGGGTCGAAACCCTAAACTGCCCGCCCCGCAGTAGGCGACAACCACCACCAGGCACAACTCCGTCACGCCGACGAGGTCGGCACCGGGTTCGCCAACCAGCTTCTAGTTCAGCCGCATGCGGACGACCGGTATCCCGACGGCGCTGCCACATCTGCTTCGCGCCCTACAGTCGGGGCCGGCAGAGGCTGCCGGCCCCTTAAGCGTGGCTGCGTTCGAGGAGGAGGAGCACATCGCCGGCCTTTTCGGGTATGACGGCCACGAACTTCCAGCCTTGAGCGCCGGACGCGTTCAGCTCAGAATCGGTTCCTTCCCGTTCGCTGTGTGTCACGAACATGTACTCCCAGGCGGACGCGCCGGGCTGGTCAGGTCCGCCGGCCTGGTCGCGGGCACGCATCAGCTCCTCCAGGTCCGTTCGGGCGTGCGCCACGAAGTCGGCGTCGGCGTCGCTCGGGTGGCGGATTTCCGAAGATCCGTCCCGGCCTAAAAGGATGGGCGTGCCGGAATTGTCGGCGGCGTATACGTCGGCCCCGTGCCGGCGCCACGGCCCGGGAGAGGCTTCGGCCAGGCGGGCGGCGAGCGCTTCAAAGTCCATCGGCCAAATTTATCTCCAAGCCGCAGCTGGCAATGTCCTGCATATTCATCGAGCTCTCCCAGACTCGGCTGCCGAAACGGGCAGTGCCTGATCCCGCCCGGCCGCGTGAGAACAGGAACCCGGGACGAAACCGGGAGGACCCCATGGCGTTCATCCAGCTCGTCGAGATCACCACCTCTTGTCTCGAAGGCATCGAAGCCATCAAGCCGGAGGGGCTGGCCGCGACCGAGGGCAAGCGCAGCGCCCACCGCCCCTCCCTGACCAAGGACCCGGATCGGCCCGAACTTAACGTTCAGCTCGTCGAGTTCTCGTCCTACGAACAGGCGATAAAAACTCCAACCTTCCAGAGACCGCCGCATTCGCCGAGGAGCTCGCCACGCTCTGCGACGCCCCACCCGCCTGCCGCAACCTCGACGTCAGCCGCATCGATCAGATGTAACCAGGCCCCCGCCCGGCCGCCCAACCGCCCGGGGCAGACCCGGGCGATTCGGGCACACCTCCACGGCTCAGAATCACGGTTCCCATGTTGCCCGTTTCCTCAACCCGACAACAACGACGCGCCAATCCACCGACTCGACAATCGACGCGATCGCGGCGTGCTCCTCCGTCATGGAGCGATCCATGTCGGTCCGACGCTCGAGGCCGCGTGCCCCGCAGGAGGTAGGAGGCCCAAGCGGCAGACGAGCCCCGCTGGGCCGCCGAACAGAGGCGCCTAACGGGCGAGTACGCGCGGCGTTCCGGGCAGGCCTCGGTGTGTCCGCACACCGAGGCTGACCGTCGGCGATACGAACTCAACCCAGGTGTACAGGATGCCCAGCAGGGACTTTCGGCCCTGGCCATCCAGGCTCCAAGGCGTGACACTGGCCACTCATGGCGAACTCGCCGACGACGGTACGGCTCGACCCGGAGGCCTGCCGGGCCTTGCTGGCACGAGGCTCTCTGGGCCGCGTGGCCATCACGGTCGGAGCCCTGCCGACCATCCGCACGGTGCGCTACACCCTCAGCGATGACGACGTCGTCTTCCGAGTCGCACCGGACTCCCGGCTACGCCGGGCGGTCAGCGATGCCGTGGTCGCCTTCGGGGCCGACTACTGCGACGACGACGCCCGCCACGGCTGGAGCGTGGTGGTGCAAGGCCGGTGCAGCCCGGTCAACGACACCGAGCGGCTCCGCCGGCTGCAGTCGCTGCCCCTCATGCCATGGGTGGACAGCCCCGAAGGCGACGTGTTCGTGTCGCTGCCGCTCGCCGCCATCAGCGGGGAAAGGGTCCGCTGGTAGCGGGCTCGAATCGGATCGTTACCCATTGCCCCGACCAGGATCAGGCCGCCCTGCCCTCGGTCGCCGGCGGTGTGGCCCCTGTGGTGCCAGAACGCCCCGTCCGCTATCGGCGGACCAGCCTCTCGATCCGGGGGTGTCTCAATATTCCTAAACCCCCGGGCTCAGCACCGCCACATAGGTGCCGGTAGGTGTGGGACCGCGGCTGGGGGTTTGCCGCTCGCACAGTTCGCGGTTAGGGCCAACACCGGCGCGAGGAAGCAACCCGCTGCCAGCCCCGGACCTCGGCCGAGCCAGAGCGTTGTACCGTGGGTCTGCCGGCAGTCGAGTCCCGTTTTCTCGAAGCCTGTCAGTCCAATAGCCATCGTCCTGTTGAGGCCCGGGAGCGTGCGGAATAATGGACCTCGCATCGTGGCCGCTGAGGAGGAGCGCATGGGAATCTATGGTGAGCGAGTCCTGCCACGGATCATCGATGTTGCCTGCGGTATGAAGGCAGTAGAGGCGCTACGACGTAGGGTGTGCGAGGGTCTGGCCGGAGACGTCGTCGAGATCGGTTTCGGTTCGGGTCTCAACGTCCCGTTCTACCCGACGGCGATCACACAGGTGGCGGCGGTCGAGCCTGCCGACCTCGGGTGGAAGCTGGCTCACAAGCGCCTTGCCGGGACGAGTGTCATGGCGCAGCGTTCTGGTCTGGACGGCCAGTCGTTGCCGTTCGAGGACAACAGTTATGACGCCGCCCTGTCCACGTGGACGCTGTGCACCATCCCCGACGTGGCTGGCGCACTGGGCGAGCTGCGGCGGGTTCTGAAGGCCGGGGGGACCTTGCATTTTCTCGAGCATGGGCTGGCCCCTGACGAGCGGGTACGCCGCTGGCAATACCGCCTGGAGCCGGTGCAGAAGTGGGTCTTCGGCGGGTGCCACCTCACCCGCCCGATCGCTGAGCTGCTGACCACGGCAGGCTTCACCATTACCGAACTTGAGGTCTTCTACGAGAAGAGGGCCCCGAAGTTTGAGGCCGCCTATTCTCTCGGTATTGCCCTATCTCCGTAGCCGTCGGGGTCGGCCTTCAATGGCGCGTCGTCGACCCTTGACATGGCCGAGCGGGCATACGGGAGCGGACAGCAAGGCCTTCTAAAGCACAACCCCGGCGCTCGACCGAATCTTCTGAACCGAGGTGCGAGCGCCCGGCCGTCGCCGACGCCGTCACATCCGGCGATACCGAGCACCCGAGCTGCCAAGGGGAGCGTTCTAGGTGATCAGACCCTTGCGCACCTGGTGTTTGTCTTTCTTCTCCCGGCGTTTCTCTTTGAGTGTCTTGCCGGATTTCTTCGACGCAATCTTCCGGGGAGACTTGTCAGCCATGTCTGCCCCCCTTTCGCCTCTCGATCCTACTCGCAAGCAACGCGCCATGGAAGGCTCCCCTGGCAGGAAGAGTCAAGAAGGTTCCGACCAGTCGCCAGAGCGCGGAGGGCCTTACTTCGGCACGCGCCTGCTTGAGCAAGGGTATCGGCTCCATCGCGTCCCCCAGGCGGCGGGACGAACTCTCGGATGCCTCGGTCGGTATAGAGCCGCCTGGAGAGGCCGTTGACGTTCGAGCAGCTTCGGGCGGAGTTATCCACTCGCGGACGCGATCAGCGGCTTGGTTGCCTCCGCAGACGAATAGTATCGGGATCCGGCTCCATCCAGTAGACGAGTGTGCCTCGACCGGGCAGCTGGTGAAAGCCTGTAGCCAGTCGAGCACTTGACGGTGAGTCGTCAGGCGTCCAAGCACTCGTAAATGGTCCGATCCTCAACGTGTAGGGTCCGCTTAGTTCAAGATGACCTATCACGGCGGCGGACGCTGAACCGCTTGAGCGGCGGCACGAGCCCGATCTATGGGAATCGCCGGCCCCACAAGAGCCGATCACCACAGTCGCGTCCCGGCCGGGCCTCCCAAAAGAGCCCGCCCGAGCGAAGGAGGACGCGAGCCAAGCAGATCAGCAGCACCGAATGACGCTCCGGTTAACTTCGTGTCGCGCTATATCGGCATCTCCGGCGTATCCCACCCACCTGGCGGTCGCGGTCACGATTGTTGGCCGCGGCCAGGGACGCCCGCTGTATGAACGACAGCCGGTTCCTCCCGCTCAGTGATATCAGCGGCCCGGGACCGAAGACATGGGATCGGTCGTCGGGCAGGCTCGGACGGCGACCAACATCTGACAAGCTGGCCGCCGCGGGCAGCCACCGGTGCCGCTCTGGGAATACGGGCGGCCCGTCCTCGGCTACCCGCCCGGATGGCCTGCGATCCCGGGCACCCGTTGGACGATGTGTCAATGAGGCCGACATGTCTCGCTGACCCGACGGCGACGCTGCCTAGGCTGGAGCTGACCGGACCAGTCGAGTGGAGGAGTGTCATGGCAGTGCAGGTCGACGTATGGGTGTGGGGGCAGTTCAGCATGGCGCCCGACACCGAGTTGGACTGGACCTTCTGGATAACCGGAGCGGACGGAATCTCGATGATCGACCCGGAGCATTGGTACTGGATGAGTGCGGTGCCCGATTACGAACCCTCTCCGAACCCCGACTTGCCGGCATACGCCACCGGCCTGACCTTCACCGAGCAGGGCGCCTACCGGCCCTTCCAATACCCGGCCGGCGGCAACAACGCCGTGTGGAGGGCCACGCTGAAGACCTCGAGCGGCCCAAATGAAGGATTCACGTGGTTCACGCCCCGGATGCTCGTAGCACCAGGATCCTGAGATGCTCAGTGTTCACATAGTCCATGACGACGACGGTCGGATCCTCGCCGTAGCCGACGCGGCCGACACGCCCTTTCCCGGAGGGGTGCTGCACCACCAGCCGCGTCCTCGGCCAGGCCAGCATGCGGTTCTTGTTACCTTGACCGACGAGCAGCAGGGGCTACACGCTCTGACCTTGATCCGCGACTTCGACCTCGACGCGGAGGCGTCGCCACCTGCTCTACGACGTCGGTCTCCTTAGCCTGCCGCTGGCACGAGCGAATGTCCGCACGTGGTGACCGGAGGCCACGACCGGTGCGGCCCAACCAGGGCAGGCAGTCGGCAAGCGTTCGTCCCAAAGCTCCAAGAGGGCGCTCGAGAATCCACCCATCTGTTCCTACTCCCTGCAGGGGCCGCGATTTGTCCCCCGGCGCTATGGTCTCGCTCGTGGAGGTGCCCGAAACGAGGTTTGTGCGGAGCGGGCAGTCCTATGTCGGCTACCAGGTGCTCGGTGATGGTCCTGTCGACCTCGTGTACGCGGGCACTGCGTTCACCAACGTGGATGCCCAGTGGGGCGTCCCGACTTTAGCGGAGTTCCTGGAGCACCTGGCGAGCTTCTCGCGCCTGATCCTGTTCGACAAGCGGGGGGTCGGCGTCTCCGACCCGGTGTTTCGCGCTTCGATGCCCACCGTCGAGGACTGGGGGGATGACCTCAACGCGGTCCTCGACGCGGCGGGTTCGGAGCGGGCAGTTCTGTTCGGTAGCCAGGGGGGCGGTCACGGGTGCCTACTTTTCGCCGCGACCCACCCCGAGCGGGTGGACGGGCTAATTCTCCACGACTGCTACGCGTTCGGCGGAGGACTCCCTTTCGGACAGATAGGGGGCGGTGACTTCGAAACGTGGATCGCGTACGCCATCGAGCACTGGCCGAAGGCCGACGGCATCTGGGCGCCCTCGGACCCCAACCTGCGCAGCCTCTATGCCCAGTACCACCGAGCCTGTGTGAGCCCGGGGATCCTGGCCGTCCTCCTCCGCGTCGCAGCCTCGGTGGATCTTCGGCACATCCTGGGGTCGATCCGCTGCCCAACCCTGGTTCTCGACACTAACGGAAACCTTCTCGCGGGGGAGGGCAAGTACCTAAGCGAGCACATAGCCGGCGCGTCGCGGATCTCGCTTTCGCCGGGATCGCCCGTCGACTCGCCCGAGATCGTCGACGCAGTCGCGCAGTTCGTGACCGGAGCCCGCCTCCCAGTCGAGGCCGATTCGATCCTCGCCACGATCCTTTTCATAGACATAGTCGACTCGACGGGAACTGCCGCCACGCTTGGCGATCGGCAGTGGAGGGACCTCCTGGAGCGCTACAGGTCGACGGTACGCTCCGAACTGCACCGATTCCGAGGTCGAGAGGTCAACACCCGGGGAGACGACTTCCTGGCGACCTTCGACGGCCCGGCGCGAGCGATCCGTTGTGCCCAGGCGATCACGCGTCGTGCAGAACGCCTGGGCTTGCAAGTGAGGTCAGGGCTGCATACCGGAGAGATCCAACTGATCGGTGACGACGTCGGCGGCATAGCAGTACACATCGGGGCCAGGGTCTCCGAATACGCCGGACCGGGAGAAGTGCTCGTGTCCAGTGCCATCCCGCCGCTGCTCGCCGGGTCGGACCTCCACTTCACCGACCGCGGTGACCACGAGATACGAGGGGTTCCAGGCACCTGGAGGGTGTATGCGGTGGAGTCGGACGACTTTTCTGCCGACTAAGACCCCATGGCCGGGGGCCATCGCGACGAGTGAAGATGGTGTTGGGTCTGGCCGAGCTCGGCACACTTTGGTGCGAGTGAGCCCGTGACTAAGAACCCCGACCGCAACCGCTTCCAGCCTGGGCGTGGCCGTTGACACTCTTGTCGGTCCAGGAGGGATCACGAGGAGTCGTGGACATCGCAGTTACAGCCGAGCTGCAGCCCCGGCCCACGCAAGGGCCGGGGCTCCAGGCGAACCTGGTGGAATAGTGGATTATCGGAATGTCAGCCGTCGTTCACCGACACGGTAAGCGGAGCCGAGTTGATCAACTGCTGAGACTTGACGGCATGCCCAGGCGCGCCCGTGCCTTTCTGGGAGGCGACGACGAACGCCACTGAGGAGGGCTCGCCGGTCAAGGCACCGCTGGTGATCTGAAGGTCCACCCGCTCGGTTCCATTCGAGTCGAGGACGCTGATGTTCCCGCTCGAGGGGTTGAGCCCGCCGCCGGGCCAGGCGATTGTGAAGGTGCCGGAAAGGTTCTCCGAAGCCAGGCTCGCGCTGCCGACCAGGGTCGCGGTCAGGGTGCCGACGCCGGTCATCGAACCGGCGAGTTCGCCGGTGCAGCCGGAGATGGACGCCGTGAGGTGACCGGTCGTCTGGCGCGCCGTGGTCTTGAGCAGGCCCGGCGAGAAGGTGGCCTTGCCAGCGACACTGGCACAGCTAACGACGGTGACGATGCCGGACGGAGCCGCGTGGGCGGCGCCCTCGCTGGCGGCGAATGCCGCCATGCCGGAACCGACGACAGCGAGGGAGAGGAGGGCATTGCGGGCGCGCCGGAGGTTGACACGGCTGGCGATGGTCATTGCGCTTTTCCTTTGTTTATTTGAGGCCGGCGTGCTGCCGTGCCGAGATTCAGGATGCGCTGTTGTGAGTTTCGGATCGAGGGTGCCAGCCCGTCAATTCGTTGGTGGTGTCGGCATCCCCAGGCACGAGCGGGTTCGGGATTGACGCTCGACTACCGGCGGGCCGAGCTTTCGCGTAGCGGCGTGACGAATCCACTTCCGCGGCGGACACCTGATGCTGGCCGCCCTCCCGACGGGCGGCGAGACGCCCGGCGCGCACGTAGCGGTAGGCCGTCATGTAGTGAACGTTCAGGCGCTCGGCCACCTCCTGCAGGCTGATCTGCCGGTCGGCGTCCAAGCCAGTGTCTCCCTCCGTCCCGCTCGGACGCGCCAGGTTAGTACTAAAACTATGCCGGACTCCACCACCGGCTGCGGTCGATTGTGTCCGATCCGAACGAGCCTCTCTTACCCCCGATGCCGGCGACCGCCTTAACAAAGAGCAAGAGCGCGGGAGAAGGTGACCTGCCGGGCGGCCACCGCAACCGCCGTCCGCAGCACCAGAGTTACAGCGACGAGCCCCGCGCACGTAGGAACACGGGGTCGTACCCGCCTGGAGGCCTCCATTGCGCTGCTGGTCATCGAGATGGAGGGCCCCCGCGAGCAACGGGATGGTCACGCGCCCGCCAGCACAGTCCACGCCGTGGCTGGGATCGCGTGACCGCAAATCGAACAGCCAGCCGCCAGAGCGGAGGTATCGCGCGGACCCGGGCCAACGCCGCTGCAGCGATGAGTCCGGTGACCGCGTAGGCCGGGTTCGCCTTGTTGCTCGTAACGTTCAGGTGGGCTCGTCGAGACGGAAACCGACCTTGAGAGTGACTTGGAAATGGCAGAGCCGCTCGTTTTCGATGTGGCCGCGGATGCCGGTCACCTCGAGCCAGTCGAGGTTATGGAATGTCTGTGAGGCGCGCTTAACAGCCCCGCTGATGGCGTCGTCGATACTGATTTTTGACGAACCGGCGATCTCGGTGATCGAATAGGTGTTGTCAGCCACGGGCAACCTCTCTGTTGTTGGTGATCCTGTCCTACCCCCAGGCGCCTTGTAGGACTCGCTCGTCGCTCATGGGTTTCCAGGGAGGGAAACGGCAATCGAGCACCACCGCCGCTGACCACGCGGTCGTGCAGGCTCTGGTAGCCAGCCTCCAAGTTCCAGGCTGGATGTTCGCAACTTCAGCGCGGGGCAACTCCAGAACGTCGGGTTACCCGGTGAGACTCCAAGGCGGGCCGAATCTTCCCAGCGCGTCGGGGATCAGCGGCACGCAGCAACGCCACCATGGGTTTGACCCGGTCGATCCTCGCGAACCACTCCATACGGCCACGGACTTTGAGCCCGGCGACGGGCCCCTTGCAGATCTTCTGGCAGCCGAGCTTTTTCACCTTCACGCCGCCGCTGCCCACCAGAAACGCTTCCAGGCAGTCCGTGTGCCTGCACTTCCGGCACATCCATACTCGCGAGCGCTTTCCCACATCCAAGACCTACCCCGAACAGGACCGGACAGACCAGCAAGACACCATCTCGAATCCGACGGCCGAGGGGCGCGAGCGTTGCGGCCGACGGCGCCGGTTTGGAACGACAGGTGAGTTCACCGTCGGCCCGCTGCCGGCTTGTCCGACGGTCAACGCTTTTTTTGCTTGACAGTCGGAACTTTCGGGTAAATGAAACTTGAAGTACCTGGGTCGCCCGTCACGGCGGTGCGCGCAGCCCCCCATTTGTGAAGCCCGACAGGAGGGACTTTGTGTCTCGACAGCAGTTTGCGTTCATCATCGGTGTCCTCCTGGTGTGGCTCGCCTGGACGGAGGGCTGGGTAGTTCTGGCCGGCGTCGCGGCCGGGCTCATCGGCCTGGCTGTGGTGCGCGTCCTTGAAGGCGACGTGGACCTCGACGAGTTCGTGGGGCGCTTCCGGTCGCCGTCGAGGTCCTCGAAGCGGCCCTGACCTGCCAAACCCCATCCGTATGCCAATAATTCACAACGCAGAGAGGACTCCCTAATGTCTGAAACGCTTTCCACTGCTCCCACGGCCTCAGGTTCTCAGCCCGCCGGCCCCGACGTACCGACGACCATTTCGCCTGAGCGCGCAGCGCCGTCGCCGAGTCGCGTCGGAACGATGGAACGGCAAAACCAGGGCGGTGGGGCCGCATTGAAAACCGAGCACGGCGTGACCTCCATCTCATCATCGGTGGTAGCCAAGATCGCCGGTGTGGCCACTCAGGAGATCCCCGGGGTGCAGGCCATGGGAAAGAGCATGTCGCGGGCTTTCGGTTCGCTGCGGGCCAAGATTCCCGGGGGGACCGCTTCCCAATCCCAGGGAGTGTCGGTCGAGGTTGGCGAGCGTCAGGCGGCGGTGGATATCGATATCGTCGCCTATTACGGCGCGTCCATCGTGGAGACCTCTGACGCTATCCGGGAAAACGTGATCGACCGTATCGAAAGCATGACGAGCCTGGAAGTCGTCGAGGTCAACATCAGCGTGGACGATCTCTACATCGATGGGGACGGCGACGGCCAGGGGTCCCGGGTCGAGTGACCGTCGAGCACCGGACCAATTCCCCCGACGTCAGACCGGCGCGGCCCAAGGGCCCGCGGGGCTCGCTGGCCAGGTCGCTGGCCGGCGCTGTCGATGCAGTGCAAGGCGTTCGCCGCAGCGGCGGGTCCGGCGTCGAGGTAGCCACCCAGTATCGAGGCGGACGGATTATCGGAGTGCGACTGGCCGACCATGAGGTGACCGTGCAGGTGGTCGCCGAATGCCTTCCGTTAGGTCCCCTGACCGAGAAAGTCCACGCCGCCGCCCGAACAGTCCTGCGCGCTGCCGGCGATGACCGTTCCGTCCGGGTGATAGTCGACGATCTCGACCTCACGTGCCTACCCTCGGCGCCACCGTGACCCGGGTGGTCGACCGCCTGCTGCTCACGGTGATCGGTTTGGTCCTCGTCGCCGGCGGCGCGCTGGTTCTCATCGAAGCCATCTGGTCCTGGACCAACAACGGGTTCGTGTGGATTCCCGGTGACCGCTGGCTTCATTCCTTTGAGACCACCGCCTGGTCGGATCCGGCCAGTATTGGCATCAGTATCACCGCCGGGGCGTTGGGACTGCTGTTGTTCGTCTTCGCGGCCTGGCCCCGCCGACCGCGGGCCGCCGTGTTCCCCACCGAGAAAGCCGGACACTGGTCACTATTGCGTCGCTCGACGGAGTCCCACCTGCAACGCCGGCTGGCCGTCCAGGTGCCCGTCAGCCCCATTAAGGCCCGTCTGAACTTCAAATCCAGCGGGTGGACCCTCAAGGTCAAAGCCCGATCGGCCAGATCAGCCCGACCTGCCCTCGAGCAGTCCGCCCGAGCCGAGCTGGCCGCTCTCAGAGCGCCCACCAGTTCTCGGGTTCGGGTGGTGACCACCGGCGCTTCCACCAGTACAGGATGACACCCGACCGAATCGAGAGCCGAAACCGGCGCCGCCTCGCCGTCATCGGACTGTTGCTCGCCGCCGCCGGAACGCTGTCGGCCTGTCGGGGTGCCGGGGTTTTTGGCACCTCCCGGGGTAACCATCCGGTCTTCAACGGGACAGTCATCCGATGGTGGGATGAGGGCGGCTGGAAGTCCTACGCCGTCGTCGCAGCCTCCGGCCTCGTCGCCGTCCTCCTCGGGCTGTGGCTGGCCGCCCCCCAGTTGCGCCGCAACAACGTCAAATCCCGCACGCCCCCCATCGTGTTTCCCGCCAACCCCGTCGGTCGGGGGGAAACCACCCTCCCTTCCCCAGCCCTAAGTCATGGTCTGGAACACGACCTCGCCCGCATCCCCGACGTCAACAAAGCCTCGGTGAGGCTGTTCGGCCCCTACCCGGCCATCGAGCTACGCGCCGTCCTCGACGTGAACGACAACGCTGACCTCGACCAGCTCCCCGACCGGGTCGATGACACGCTGGCTCGCCTCCACACCACCGCGGGAGTCGCCGTCGACCCCGTCCAGATAGCCCTTCGTTTCAGCGATGGCCGGCCAGAACGGCAAGTCCTCTGACGATACGACCAGCGCGCGATGGCGGCCGGCGCGAATCCCCGTCGCTCTTCAGCAGTAAAGCGGTGATCCTCCGCCAGACCACTGACCGTCCAGGCGTCGCCCAAAGCGCACTCCGGCTGACCACCACTTGCCTGCGTCACGGTTCCTGCAGGAACCGGCGGGTCCGGACCGTCGTCACGGCACGTGCTGCACCGACCACCCCGGCCCGGGTAGGCCTGCTTCCTCTCCGATCCGACCGCCTGACATGTCAGACCGCCTAGCATCGAGGTCGTGAACAGACGGGAGGCGCGCCAGCATCTCGGGTTATCTCCCGGTTACACCGCCGCCGACGTGGAAGCCGCCTACCGAGGCCGCGTACGGGTAGCCCACCCCGACCAGGGCGGCAGCGCCGAACAGTTTCAAGCGGTCACCGAAAGCCGCCGCATCCTGCTCGCGACACCCGCCCCACCGAACTTGATCGTCGCCCACGACTCCCGGCTGTCGCGGCGCCTTCTCCAACAACTCCGCCAACGCCGAACCAAACGCCGTGTTATCTAGCAACACGCCAAGCGCCGAGCGCCAAGCCTACGGACAAGAGCCGAACGGGCATCCGGATAGTCCCACCGGATATCTCTTAGGTGTGTCTTAACCGGGCAAGCGAATCGCCTGGATCGGTCGGTCCCGGCCAACCTACAGTTCTCGGAACAATTCACTATCTGTCGCTCACAGATTTCGGCTTGTTACCCGCCGGCGGTTCGCGCAATTTCCCGGATCGACGTAGTTCCTCTTCCTTCTGCTCCATCTCGGCGGGAGGCACACCCTGTTCCAGGAGGTCGTCGACCATCGCTTCCTTCTCTGCCGCGGCGGTGCTGAACTGCAGATCTTGGGGGTCGACGTAAGACTCGGACGCCAGGTTTGGCGGGGTGACACGGTTGCTTGCGATTGAGGACTCGGACGGACTTACCTTGTCCGCAACCGCTTTGGCCTGGTCTCTGGCGGCGTCCTTGATCTGTACGACCGTACCCTTTACCTCCGGGCGTCCGGTGATCTCTCGGACCTTCGATTCCAGGTGCTGATATGGATCACGCCCAGCGTGGGATCCCAAGATGAACCCGATCCCGGCGCCCAACAGAAACGCGCTCTTCCGCATCGTCACCGATCCTTCTTGAGGCCCTGTTCGATCTCTTGGCTCTCTTTTTCCGCGTCCTTCTGAGCGTCTTGTTTCAGCTGGGGATCCTGTTCTAGATCCTTCTCGGCTTGGTTCTCTAAATCACTCACGGGTCCTCCGATATCACGTGGCAGGATGACATCGCGGGTCCTACCCGCAGAGCTCGTTCCAGAAACGAGCACCTGTCGGGGCCAGGCGGTCGGTCCGAACCCAGTGGCGCCGGCTCGATCGACGAGGGCCGGGCTGAACCCGAAGATTGCTCACTCCAGCAGGGCGGCAATGACCAGTTCACTTCTGAGTCACGGGACGGCCGGCGCCTTGAGAGCCGTGAGAGCGGCGGCGAAGCCGTGGTGGCATCGGCTTTCGAGGCGTCCGCTGGTGGAGACGACGATGTGCTGGGTTCGTTCGATGATGACGCCCGGTGTGTGGCGCAAACGTTCGATGAGGCGCCGATCTTCGTGGCTCGGGGCTGGGGGGAACCACCGGCTCGGCGGTAGACACTGGCTCGCAGTCCCAGGTTGGCGCCGTGGACATGGTTGTGGGATCCGTCCTGGAAGAGTTGCTGCTCGTAGTCGAGGTCGAATGCGTGGCGAAGTTCGCTGCTGGCGGTGTGGCTGTCGAGTCGGACGACGCCGAGGACGACGTCGGCGCCGCGGCGGGCCAGGTCGAGCTGATGGCGGAGCCAGGTGGGTTCGACTCGGGTGTCGGCGTCGGTGCTGGCGAGCCAGATCGTGGTGGGGTCGGGTTCGTTGCCGATGAGGGCATCGAAGCCGACAGCGCGGGCGACGCCCACGTTGCGGGCTTTGATCGCGACACTGTTCACGCCGGCCTCTCGACACCGATCGTGGCTGCGGTCGTGGCAGTCGTCGAGCACGACCAGAATGTCGACGGGCGCCGTGGCTAACCGGGCGGCTCCCTGGAGGGCGAGAAGGCTGTCGGCGAGGAGGCGTTCCTCGTTATGAGCGGGAACGACCACGCCGACCCGACTGATCTCACTGGTCACCACTAGCGCAGCCCGGTCCGGGAGGCGACCGAGCGGGGGTCAGCGCTCCAGACGGCTAGCCGGAAGTCGGCTTCGTCGTGGCTGCAGATCCGGTCCAGACCGCATTGGGTAGCGGCCCGGTGGATCAGGTAGTGAACGTGGTCGCCGGTGAGGGGGTAGTCCTCGACCGGGTGGCGCCAGTGGACTGCGATGACGTCGCGGCCAGTGTTTACGGCCAGGGTGGCCATTCGTTGGCAGTCGTTTTCGTCGAGATAGTAGCCGAGCTCGGAGAGCACGACGAGGTCGAAACGGCCTGATGGCCAGTCGGTAGGGACGGATCCTTGCTGCAGTCGGACGTTGGGTGGGAGGGCGGCTTGGGCCTGCCGGAGGGCAACGGGAGAAATGTCCATGGCCAGGACGCGGTCGCTGCGGGCGGCCAGCAGACGGGTGAGAACGCCGATGGAACAGCCGGGCTCGAAGACCGAGGCGTAGTGCCGGTCGGGCAGGGCGGCCATGGTCATCTGACATTTGCGGGTCTCATACCATCGGGTGCGGAACCCCCATGGGTCGAGGTCACGCCGGTAGAGGTCATCGAAGTAGGGTTGCCCGAGGGTCATCTGCCGAGCAGAACTTCGAAGGGGCGGGTGAGCCGCTCGATGACGGCAGGAGGCAAGACGGGATCGGCTCCGGTGAGTTGGCTGCTGAAGCAGCGCACGGCCCGGCGCTTCTGCCTGGCCAGGGCAGGGCCGAGCTCGACCCGCACGGCCCGGTCCCAGGGCAGGCCAGAGTTGCGGGGGGATGCCCAATGCCAGGCCCACACCAGGTAGGAGAGGAGTTGTGCTTGGTCTCGGTCCGCGACGGCTCGGGCCGCTCGGCCCGCCCGGTCATGGTCGGGGTGGCCGTCGTGGTCCCACGGGGCGAGGACCAGGTCGCCGGGGCGGAGGATGTGGGCCAACTGGGCCTGGAGCTGAGCTTCGGCAATGCCGCCGTCCGGGTGACCCAATCGAACTGTGGCTTTCGGTGCGACGCCTAGACGGGCAGCGGCGGCGGCCGCCTCGAGGGGTCGGCGCCGGCGTAGTTCGCTTCGCCGTTGGGGGTGGCTGTTTTCGCCGTTGGTGACAGCGACGAGCACGAGGTCAATGCCTGCGGCGGCGAGAATGGACGAGGTTCCTCCGACGCCGAGTATTTCGTCGTCGGGGTGAGGGGCGACGATCACGCACCGTCCGCTCGAAGGTGTGGGCCGCTGCCACGGTCGAAGGGTGCGGAGCTGCGGGCAGGTTCGCCAGTCCGATTCGGGTGTGCCGGCGCCGTCGAGCCGAGGCGCAACCGTTCTCAGCTCGACCATGGATCGTCGAGCTGCGACAGCCTGCGGCCGATCTGCTCGAGGTCGCGTTCGCCGTGATGCTGGCGGATGTACACGGTCAGGTCGGCCACGAGGGCGGCGTGGCTGGCGTCGTGGGCCAGCGGGCTCGGTCCGAGAGCCCGACCGACCCGGTCCATGATGGCGACGGCGTTGCGTTCGATGGTCGTTCGGACCGCCCCGGCTAGCAGCTCGTGATCCTGGCGAGCGTGATCATCGAGTTGGCCGGCAGCTGCGGTGAGGATGGCCCGGTTTTGCTGGAGTTTCACGTGCACGGCGCCCAGATGGGCCAGCAGGTGGGGGTCAGGGCAGCGGCGAGACCGGTCGAGCAGGGGCCGGGCCACCATCATGGTGCCGCCGTGCCAGCATGCCGCCACCCCGATGGCGCCAGCCCAGAATCCCGGTCGGTTCAGGTATTGGCCGGGTTGGCCGACCGCCACGCCCAAGGCCCGATGGAAGTGGACGGTACGCGTGTCGGCTCGGATCATGCCCGGTCCTGCCCACGTCGAGGGGCCGACGTCAACGGCCGGATCCGCAAGGTCGACCGCGAACAGCCGTTGCCCGTCGGCGCTGGAGGCGTCCACGAGGGCGTGGGTGATGAGACTGGCTCCGGAACACCAGGCTTTGGTGCCCTCGATACGCCAACCGTGCCCGTCGGGCCGGGCTTGAAGGCCGTCGGCTGGGCCGGCCGCCCACACCCCCCACCGCTGACCGGGGCGGATCGGCGGGCCGCCCAGCTCGGCGGTGATGGCGACAGTGTCGGCGTGCGCTTCGACCAGGCGCCCGAGGGGGAGGTCGAGTGCCGCGACAGAGCGCAGGAGGTCCAGTCGGCGGCCGGTATGGCCCCGGCCGGGCAGCGGCCAGGAGCTAGCCAGGTCGCAGGCCGCAGCCAGGGCGGCCGCATCGACGGCGGGAAGTCCTGGCGACGTCACGGTCTGGTGGTCGCTCACGGGCGGACCGGGTTGACCCGCAAGGACCGGGGCTCGTCTCGTCTGACCTCCAGGTTGCCGGCGTGCAGGCGGGCCTGATACACGGGCTGGGCCATGCTTGCCGGCCCTCGGCGGACCTGGCCAGTGGTCACATTGAACTCGCTGCCGTGCCAGGGGCAACGCAGGCAGCCGTCGTCCAGGTCGCCCTCGGCCAGGGGTCCCCCCCGGTGGCTGCAACGGTTCGCCAGCACGCTCGGCGGGCGCGGCGCTGCACTGGCGGCATCCCGGTCTGGCCGGACGATGGCCAGGCTTACTCCTGCCGCCGAGCCGCTGCTCAGCGGCCCAGAATCGGAGGATAGATCGGTGACCCCGGTCCATTCGGTCGGGCCCCCGTCGAAGGCGTTGGTGTCGACGCCGACGCCGACGGCGTAGGCCATGTGGCCGCCCAGCCACCCGGCCCCGATTGCCAATGCGGCTCCGGCCACCCCCAACGCCACCCCCAGGTGATGACGGTCACGGCGGGCCCACCACGATCCGCCATAGAGAACTGTGGCGGCGAGATTCAGCCCCAGGTGGATGACGCCAACTCGTTGCTCGGCGCCGGTGGTGTCGGCCCAGTCGCAGGCCCCGGTGGCGGCTACCGGCAGGGCGCTCAGCACCCCGAGACCCGTCAGGATGCGCCCGACTCGGGGCTCGCCGGCCAGGTCGGCAACCAGGGCTCCGGTCCAACAGCCGATGGGAGCGGACACCAGCGCCGGGTGAGCGGGGTGCCCGAGGGCCTTACCTGACAGGGCATCTACCGTCGGCCCGGGACGCAGCAGCTGGTGCAGCGCGGCGTTGAGGGGTCCGCCCAGGCGGTCCACGCCGGTCCCGGTTTCGATGCGCCCCACCATCCCGGCCAGTAATGACGCCGGTACCCGGCGCCAGCCTTTCGCATTGCGATGGATATTGTCTTGGGGCGAGGTCGCGACCACGTGTCTCAGTACTGCTGGCGGGCCCAGAAGCGAACCTGGTGGCAGCGGTCCAGGAACTCCTTGGCCGATGACCCATTCGCTGCCAGTTCGACGAAGCCGTCATCTAGCCGTTCGCTGAGCCCGCAGGCCGAGAAGAAGCTGGCGGTGGGCGCGGTGTATCCGATGAACTTGGCGTGGGCGTAGGCGTCAGTGAGGAAGTCCCGGGCTGCTGGGCTGCGGGCCAAGTCAGCAACGCCCGCCTCGGACGCGGCGATCACCACGGCGTCATAGAGGACGGAGGGGGCGCCGTCGAGCTTCTGGTCGGCGCTGATCAGCGATCCGTCGCTCGCAGTGGCCCCTCCGACCTTGGGAGCGATGACCTCTATCGTGACCGAGTCTGCTTGGGCGGCGGTTTGCAGACCGGCGAGCACAGCCGGGTCAAAGCCGTCAGTGACCAGGACACCGATTTTGCGGCCGGCGAAGGCCGCCGGCGCGTTGGAGAGGATGCTCAATGCCGGTGAGGGAGTCAGGTCGGTGCGGGGCTCCCGGGCCGGTCTGATCCTCTCGGGCAGGTCACTCAGTCCCAGCCCGTCGGCGACATCGCGGGCCAGCTCTTCGTCCACGTTACGCAGGCCGGCCACCATTCGCTGGCGGATGGCCTGGCGCTGGCATTTGCTCAGCTCGAATACGAAGGCGTCGACGATGTGCTGGCGTTCGATGGGGGTTTGGCTGATCAGGAACTGGCGGGCCTGGCTGTAGTGGTCGGCGAAACTGTCCGCTCGCAGCCGGCGCTTCGCTCCGGTCTCGACGGTCGGGGTGCTGGTAAAACCGTCGGGCTGTTCCCGGGGGCCTCCCGCGTCCGGGCCCCAGGAGTTCGGTTCGTAGTTGGCCCGGCCGGCGGGGTTGACGGTGGCCATGTGACCGTCCTGTTGGAAGGTGGCGAACGGGCATTTCGGGGCGTTGACCGGTAGCTGGGTGAAGTTGGGGCTGCCCAGCCGTTTTAGCTGGGTGTCCAGGTAGGAGAAGTTCCGGCCCTGCAGGAGCGGGTCGTTGGTGAAGTCGATTCCCGGCACGATGTTCTGGGTGCAGAAGGCCACCTGTTCGGTCTCGGCGAAGAAGTTGTCCACCGCTCGGTCGAGGATGAGTCGTCCCACCCGCCGGACGGGCACATCCTCCTCGGGGATGATCTTGGTGGGATCCAATACGTCGAAGGCGAACCGGTCCGCGAACTCGTCGTCGAAGACCTGCAAGCCCAGCTCCCACTCCGGGAACGCGCCTTGAGTGATGGCGTCCCACAGGTCCCGGCGGTGAAAGTCGGGGTCAGCGCCGTTGATCTTGACCGCCTCGTTCCACAGCACCGACTGCAAACCGAGGGCGGGTTTCCAGTGGAACTTCACGAATCGGGAGTCGCCGTTGGCGTCGACCAGGCGGAAGGTGTGCACCCCGAAACCTTCCATGAACCGGAACGACCGGGGGATAGCCCGGTCGGACATGATCCACATGAGCATGTGAGTCGATTCGGGCATCAGCGAGGCGAAGTCCCAGAAGTTGTCGTGGGCGGTCTGGGCTTGGGGGAACCCGCGGTCGGGTTCCTGCTTGGCGGCGTGGATCAGATCCGGGAACTTGATGGCGTCCTGGATGAAAAAGACCGGGATGTTGTTGCCGACCAGATCCCAGTTCCCCTGGGCCGTGTAGAACTTGACCGCAAAGCCCCGTACGTCGCGGGCCAGGTCTGCGGAACCTTTGTTACCGGCCACGGTCGAGAACCGCACAAACACCGGGGTGCGCTGGCCGGCCCGGGCGAACAGGTCGGCCCGGGTCAACTCGGTGAGGGGCTCGTAGTTCTCGAAATAGCCGTGCGCCCCGAACCCCCGGGCGTGTACCACCCGCTCTGGGATCCGCTCATGGTCAAAATGGAAGATCTTCTCCCGCAGGTGGAAATCTTCTAGCAGGGTCGGTCCCCGCTCACCCGCCCGCAGCGAGTTCTGGTCGTCGGCCACCACGACGCCCTGCTGGGTGGTCAACACTGCCGCTCCTGCCTCGGCCCGCTGGTGAGTCTCGCCACCGCTACCCCGTCCTGCCCCCATCTGCGATATCTCGACTTCTTCTCGATCCGTTCCGCCTGCTGTCGCCATCCATGCCTCCTCAGTCCTTTGTCATGACCGCCTGTTTCCTACCCACCCGACCGCTATCGCAACGGCCCCGCATCGCACGAGCCAGCCCGCGACGCGACTGACGTCCGCGGGTTCAGCTCCTCCCCCGCGGTGGTTGTCCAACCGAAGGTTGCTCGGTCCTAAACCTGATCAGGGCGAATTCTGTTAACCTCGCCCGACTGATCCGTTGGCTTCTCTTTTCAGGAAATCCTGGGGCTACCAGTCTCCGCTATTTGTTCGTGAGTATGGAACCGCAAGAACAAGCCGCGCCCATGAGCCATGGGTTTGTCGCCTGGACACCTGCGATGAGACCCCAACTACCAGCGGTAGAAGTGGTTGCGACCCGCGCTCTCGCCCCTACCGACGACGAGGCCAATCAGCCAGGCCACGAAGAGGACGATGGCGATTATCCAAAGCGCATGCAGAGTAAAACCAAGCCCGAAGAACAATAACACCAATAGTAATCCCAGCAGGATCAACATGACAGCCCTTTCTATTCCGGCCAAGTTCGTTCTTCCCCTCGGCGGCTTTAGCGAAACCAGGCAGGGCCGCCGGCGGCTGCAGTCATCCCCAGCCGCTCGGACGAGTTGAGCTCGAGGACATTGCGGACTCGGGGAGCGGGGTTGCGCAAGGTCAGCCTGGCACCCAACCGATGCACGACCAGCAAGGCACCTATCCCCATGGAATCCAAGAACGACACGTCAGATAAATCAACCGTGACGTGGTCGGCGCGTGCCTCCACCGCCTTGTCGAGCAATGCCCTGGGCTCGTCGCTGGTCGACAGGTCGAGATCCCCTCGAAGCCAGACCGTGGTGTGACCACCCGTTTAACGGTCGCAAGTGCGAGTTCCTGCCATAAGATGCTATTTCAGATCCCCGAGGGCGCTGAGCCTTCTGATTGCTGGAGCTCGACGCACCGCGAACGAAAGGGTCCGCCGACCCGAACCTCCTGACCTTCTCAACTGGCAGGACAAGAACGGATAACCGCCGGCATCAAGTCTGAGCTTCGCCCACCGAGACAGGCAGGCGGCCGCTCTGTTAGCGGTCGGCGGTGAGGGGTATCTGTCTGTCTGGACCTAGAGGATTGGATGGTAGATGGCTGACACGGTGGCTGACGTGGTGTTGTCCCGCTTGCGGGACTGGGGTGTGGAGCAGGTGTTCGCGTATGCGGGGGACGGGATCAATGGCCTACTGGCAGCGTGGGCGCGGTCGGGTGACCGCCCCGCGTTCGTCCAGCCGCGCCATGAGGAAATGGCCGCCTTCCAGGCAGTGGGTTACGCCAAATTCTCCGGGAAGGTCGGGGTTTGCGCAGCCACGTCGGGACCCGGGGCCATCCATTTGCTCAATGGTCTTTACGATGCCCTGCTCGATCACGTGCCGGTAGTGGCTATTGTCGGCCAGACCAGCCGGTCCGCCCTGGGCGGCGCGTACCAGCAGGAGGTTGACCTGGGTGTCTTGTTCAAGGACGTCTGTCATCAGTACCTGGCGACGGTCATGGTGCCCGAGCAGCTGCCCAACGCCTTGGACCGGGCTATGCGGATTGCCCGGGCAGAACGGGTTCCGACGGCCATCATCATTCCGTCCGATGTACAGGAGCTCCCTTACGACCCGCCCGGGCACGCTTTCAAGATGGTGCCGTCCAGCCTGGGGCTGATCCAGCCTCGGGTGACGCCTGACGACGAAGCAATCCGCCAGGCCGCCGATATTCTCAACGCCGGCGCGCGAGTGGCCATCCTGGTCGGCCAGGGCGCCCGGTCTGCCCGACGGCAGCTAATGGACGTCGCCGAACGCCTCGGCGCAGGTGTAGCCAAAGCGCTGCTGGGCAAGGACGTGCTGGCCGACGACCTTCCCTACGTCACTGGCTCCATCGGGCTGTTGGGCACCCGGCCGTCCTATGAGCTGATGACACAGTGCGACACCCTGCTGACGCTCGGGTCGAGCTTTCCGTATACGCAATTCCTGCCGGACTTCGGTCAGGCCCGGGCCATCCAGATCGACCTGGACGCCAAGCTGATCGGGATGCGCTACCCGTACGAGCTCAACCTGGTCGCCGACGCGGAGGCGGCCCTCACTGCTTTGCTACCGCTGCTGGAACGCAAGACCGACCGGTCCTGGCGAGAGAAGATCGAGGCCAGCGTGGCCCGATGGTGGCAGGTCATGGAACGGCAAGCTCTGCTCGACAGCGACCGACCCGGCATGGTCAACCCGATGCGGGTCATTTGGGAGCTCAACGAGAAGATCCCTGACAACGCCATGGTGGCCGCTGACTCCGGATCGTCCGCCAATTGGTACGCCCGGCAGCTTCGTATGCGGGGCAACATGCGGGGCTCCCTCTCCGGGAATCTGGCCACCATGGGTCCAGGTGTCCCGTACGCGATCGGGGCGAAGTTCGCCCACCCAGACCGGCCGGCTGTGGCTTTGGTCGGTGACGGAGCCATGCAGATGAACGGGATGGCCGAACTGATCACCGTTTCCCGCTATTTCGAGCGATGGAGCGATCCGCGCCTGATCGTGGCGGTCCTGCACAACAACGACCTCAACCAGGTCACCTGGGAAATGCGGGCCATGGAAGGTGCCCCGAAGTTCGTGGAGTCGCAGTCCATTCCGAGCGTCTCCTATGCCGGCTTCGCGGCCAGCCTGGGACTGGAGGCCATCGAGGTGCACGAACCGGGCGAGTTGAAGCAGGCGTGGTCTCGGGCCTTCTCCGCCGATCGGCCCACCGTGCTCGACGTCCATACCGATCCGGATTTTCCGCCGATCCCGCCGCACGCAACCTACCAACAGGTCAAAGACGCAGCCCGGGCGCTGTTCACGGGTGACGAGGACGCCTCCGGAGTCATCCGGACCGGGATCAAGGAGAAGATGCAGGAATACCTGCCTGGCTCGAAAGCCAAGCGATGAGAATCGCTCGCCTTCCCCGAGCCCACCGACGCACAGGGGTAGGAGCGGCGGTGGAAGACGTGCGGACGGGACGCTTCGAGCGATCGCTGGCCGGTCTGGCTGCGGCGGGGGCGCTGATCACCACGGCCGAGATCTTCACGTCCCATGACAGCGCCAGCTTCGGAAACAAGATGATGTGGGTTCCGATCGGCGTGGTCCCAACCATCATCCCCGCGGGTATTGCCGCCGTGTTCAGCCGGCGAGCGGCCAAGACCGTGCTGCCGCTGGCGTCCGCACTGGTGGTGGCCAACGGCCTCCAAGGAACATTCTTTCACTGGCGCGGCGTCCTCCAAAAGCCGGGAGGCAGCCATAACCTTCGCTACAACGTCGAGATGGGCCCGCCGGCCTTTGCGCCTCTGCTCGCGGCCATGGTCGGTGGGATGGGACTGCTGGCTGCGCTGCTGCGGCGCGAGGGCGATTGATGCCGTTCCGCCCGCCAGCCCAGCGGGCCATGACGCCCGGTGGCAAAGGGCGGTTTCCCGGCTTCGACGTTCTCGACGAACTCGACGGCTGGGATACGGTCACCGCTGGTGTGGTGCTGGCCCGTCTGGACCCGCCGGTCGCGTTCAGCTTTTTCACCCCGGTGGAGCAGGCCGTCGCCGGGGCGTTGCTCGATCTCTTGCTGGCCCAGCACGACGAACCGAAAGTGCCGACGCTGGCGCTGGTGGACCGGCGCCTGGCTGCTGACGAGACGGACGGCTGGATCTACGACGACATGCCCGAGGATCGCGACGCCTGGCGTTTTACCCTGGCTGGCCTCGACGCCGACGCCCGGGAGAAATTCGAACGGCCTTTCCAGCAGCTTCGACCGTTCGAGCAAGCCGCGCTGATCGAAGCGGTGCACCAGGCCGACGAGTGGCACGGTCTGGCCGGAGTTCGCGTTTGGTCGCTGTGGACCCGTTATGCCTGCGCCGCCTTCTATTCGCATCCCTGGGCGTGGAATGAGATCGGTTTCGGGGGTCCCGCCTATCCCCGCGGTTACCAGGCGCTCGGGGTGGGCAAGCGCGAGCACTGGGAAGTTCCGGATCCGTGTCACCGAGACCCGGTGCCCTGGGGGAGCGGGTCGAAGCCGCCCGCGCCGACCACGGGCGCATTGTCGGTGAGGGCGGCGATCACAGCGCCAGCGGATGACGAGCCGGCGTCTCAGCGACACGGCCGTACGGCAGCGCAACCAGTCCGCCTGGTTGCTGCCACGGGGCCAAGACCGCACCAACCACCGGTTGCGGGCCGACATGCGCCGGTTCTCCGACGAGGACGAGCTCGACGTGGTGATCGTCGGCTGCGGTGCCGGTGGCGCCACCCTGCTCCAACGTCTAGCCCGGTCTGGTTGGAAAGCGGCGGCCCTCGATGCCGGTCCGTTCTGGGACCCCGACACGGACTGGGTCAGCGATGAGCTGGGCTCCCATCGGCTGTACTGGACCGAGCCCCGAGTGATTTCTGGCAGCGATCCGGTGCCGCTCGGTTCCAACAATTCGGGCCGCGGGGTCGGCGGCTCTATGGTGCACTATGCCGGCTACACGCCCCGATTTCATCCCTCCGACTTTCGGACCTGGTCGCGGGATGGTGTCGGAGCCGACTGGCCCATCGCTTATGGCGACCTGCGCCCCTACTACCAGGCCCTCGAGGAAGAGCTACCCGTTTCCGGGCAGCCCTGGCCGTGGGGCGACCCGCACACCTATCCTTATCAAGCTCAGCCCGTGGGCGGCAACGGGGAGATCTTCCTGCGGGGCGCGGCCGCGGCGGGGATCCAGGCCAGGATCGGCCCGGTAGCCATCGCCAACGGCCGCTTCGGCAATCGCGATCACTGTATCTACCGGGGATTCTGCCTCCAGGGCTGCAAAGTCAACGCCAAGGCATCGCCCCTCATCACTCACGTACCTGATGCGCTGGCCCACGGGGCAGAGGTCCGCCCCAACTGCATGGTCACCCAGGTGGTCGTCGGCGCCGACGGTCGGGCCGGCGGCGTCATTTACCTGCGCCACGGGGTCGAGCACTTCCAGCGGGCCCGCCTGGTTGCGGTGGCCGGCTACTCGATCGAGACCCCCCGGTTACTTTTGCTGTCGAAATCGGCCCGGTTTCCCGATGGGCTGTGCAATGACTTTGGGCAGGTGGGCCGGTACGTGATGGTGCAGGGCGCCCCCCAAACCGCGGGCCGTTTCACCGATGAGGTCCGCATGTACAAGGCGCCTCCGCCCGAAGTGAGCTCCGAGCAGTTTTACGAAACGGACCCCACCCGGGATTACCGGCGGGGCTATTCCATCCAGAACGTGTCGCCCTTGCCGATCGCCTATGCCGAGCACGTGGCCGCCCAGGGGCACTGGGGTTCGGTACTGCGGGAGTACATGCGCGATTACGTACATTGGGCCACGATCGGGGCTTTATGCGAGTTCCTGCCCCAGTATGACAACCACGTCAGTCTGGCCGAGCAAACCGACCGTCACGGACTGCCCGTAGCCAAATTCTCTTACAGCCAGTGCAACAACGACCGCAAGCTGATGACGGCGGCTCGCGCCAGCATGGAAACCATTCTGCGGGCTGCGGGCGCCGAGGAGGTGATCACCATCGAGCGGTATGCCCACCTGGTGAGCGGCTGCCGTATGGCTCGGGACGAACAATCCGGCGTGGTGGACGCCGATCTGCGCACATTTGCCGTCCCCAACCTGTACCTCACCGACGGCAGCGTCCTGCCGACTCAGGGCGCGGCCAACCCGGCGCTGACCATCATGGCCCTGGCGGCCCGCAGCGCCGACAAGCTGCAGTCGGGCGCCCGGGCCGGGTTGCGCCCCGGGCAGTGAGGGCGACCATGGGGCATCTGGCGATCGAGGAGATCACTGCCGAGGTCTACCAGTTTCCCACCGAGCAGCCCGAGGCGGACGGGACGCTCGACTGGTCGGCCACCACCATGGTGGTAGCACGGCTCCGCTGCGAGGGCATGGTCGGGCTGGGATGGACCTACGCCGGGGCCGGAGCCAAGACCGTCATCGATTCGACGCTGGCCGGTACCGTACGAGGGCACGACCCCATGAGCGTCGCCCGCCTCAACGAGGCCATGGCGCGAGCCTGCCGCAACCAGGGCCGTCCCGGCCTGGTGGCCTGCGCCATCTCCGCCGTGGACATCGCCGCGTGGGATCTCAAAGCCCGTCTGCTCGGTGTCGCCCTGGTCGACCTCTTTGGACGGGCCATCGATCAGGTGCCGGTATACGGCAGCGGCGGTTTCACGACCTACCCCGACGACGCCACCCGGACCCAGCTCAAGCAGTGGGTTGCCGACTGGGAGATCCCCCGCGTCAAGATCAAGGTGGGCGAGTCATGGGGTCAGAATCCCGCGTCGTGACCTCTGCCGGGTCGAGTTGACCCGGGCCGTGGTTGGCGACGACGTCGAGGTGTACGTCGACGCCAACGGCGGCTACACCCGCAAGCAGGCCATCCGGGTGGGACGGGAAATGGTCGACCAATGCGGGGTTAGCTGGTTCGAAGAGCCGGTGTCGTCGGACGACCTGGTCGGGCTGCGAGAGGTACGTGATCAATGCCGCGCCGACGTGGCCGCCGGCGAGTACGGCTACACCCCCGCCTATTTCGCCCAGATGGTCGGCGCCGGGGCTGTCGACTGCCTCCAGGCCGACGCTACGCGCTGCGGCGGCTACACCGGCTGGCTGCAAGCCGCCCAGCTGGCCAGCGCCCACCAACTCCATATCTCTGCCCACTGTGCCCCCAATCTCCATGCGCCGGTGGCTGCGTCTGTTACCAATCTGCGCCACGTCGAGTACTTCCACGACCACCACCGCCTCGAAACCACACTCTTTGACGGCGTTCTCTCTCCCCAGGGTGGCATCCTGACGCCACGATCCGACGTGGCGGGGCACGGGCTGACTCTTCGGGTCCCGGATGCGGCAAGATATCGCCTGGCCTGATGCGCTCGTTCGGATCAGTCACCGAGACGGGGCCGGTCCGTGATCCTTGTCCTGAAAATGAACGGGCCTCCCACCCTCGGTCACGGCGGCCTTTGGCAACGCAGCGCGGGGTCGTATTGATCCGCAGCAACGATGGCCTTACCCGGTGGGCGCCGGCCAATTGACAACGAACACGGTGGCGTCGTCATGGAGGCGCCCGCCGTGATGAGTGAGGACGGCCTGAGTAAGGAGGCGCACGATGAGGCCGAGGGGGACCTGATCGGAGAAATGCCGTCCGGCCAGGTCCTCCAGGCGGTCCACACCGAAGTCGTTGTAGGGGTGGCCGCGACCCTCGACGACGCCGTCAGAGTAGAACAGGACACTGTCACCCGGTTCCATAGAGACGACCGTCCGCTGCGCTGCCTCCGATCCGATCCCCCACGGCGGGGCCGGGGGGCATTCCAGTTGTTGTATGACCTTGCCGTGGCGGATCAGAAGTGGCGGAGGGTGGCCGGCGTTGACGAGGGCGAGCGACCCGGTGCCCAACTCCAGACGACCCAGCTGGCCGGTCACAAAGCCCTCGCCGTCGCACTCGTCGCCGATGACCGCGTCCAGCACATGATGGATGTGCTCCAAGCTCTGGCCTTGGCGTCGACCGTGTCGGTAGGCACCCACAGCCAGTCCGGCCACCACCGCCGAACGCACCCCGTGGCCCATGGAATCCATAATCGTGAAGTCGAAGTTGGGCCCGTTGAGGGCGTAGTCGAAGCAGTCGCCGCCCACCTCATAGGCGGGTTCGACCATGCCGGCCGCGACCACCCGGCGGGTCCGTACTGACAAGGGTGGGAGCAGATCCCATTGCATGCTCGCGGCCAACGTCATCGAACGTCGGCGGCGATGCAGGTTGTATAAATCGGTGACTTTGGCGTGGGTGGCGATGAGATAACCGGCCAGAACCCCGAGCTCTTGACAGGCTCGAAGGATCTCGTCGTTGATCGCCGGCACGGTCAGGGCCAACGCCCCGGTCGGATCCGACCCTTCGATAATCGGTACCCAGACGCGTGTCCCGTCGTCTCGCTCGACCACCTGGGCCCGCCGCTCGACGAACGCCCGGCCGGCCACCGATACCCCCACCTCTTCGGTTTCGGCCAACGCTGACTGCGCGGACTGGTCACGCAGTGGCTCTAGCAGGCGCTGTTCGAAGTCGACCAGATACACCACCAGGTTGGTGGCGCCCAACTCCGATACCGCCGCCACCAGCATTCCGGGGACATCGCCAGGATCGGCATCCCCAGTTGCCAGCGACACGCCGAGGTTCACGTCTCCGACCTTATCCCCAGCCTCGCACGGCGGCCTCGCCGAAGCGGCGCCTCGGGCTAGCCGAGAACTGAGCCCGACGCGAAGGGGCTGACAGGTGAAGCCGGCCGCCCGCGCGCGGCGGCTGCTCGGCCTCCCCTCGTCGGGCCATGCGATGTACGGAGATGGTTTCTAGCCCCCTCGCTTGGCAACCCGCTTGACGGTCCCACTTCGCTTCGCCGGTGCCCGACGTTTCGAAACTCCTGCTTGTCGCCTGCTCCCACCCACCACCGGCGTAGCCGCCAGCTGTTTGGGTCCTTTCAGTTTGGCTCGGAGGGCCTCGACCGAAATGGCCTCCACGCTGTTCACTGCCACCGTGCCTCGAGAACCCAAATCGACCGACAGATGCGCCACCGTCTCGCTGTCATCCGCCTCGACCACGGTGACGAAGTCGTACTGGCCCAAGGTGGCGTACTGAGCCAGCACCTTGCAGCCAAAGTCCTCTACCTCTTTGTTCACCCCTAAGACGCGGTCGGGGTTGGCGTGCAAGGTCTGACGACCCTCTGGGGTCAGGGTGCTAAACAGGATGTAGGTGGGCACAGGTAGTCCGCTCCCTCGGGTTTTGGCTGCCAGCGCAGCATTCGATTACCAGAACTTACAGGCCGCGAGCCGGCCGCGGCTGGACGATCGCCAGCTCGGGCAGTATGGCCTCATGTCGCAGGCCGCAGTCAAGGCGGACGAATCGACGGCAGGGACTCAGACCGGGTCACCCTGTGGTGTTCGCTCGCCGGGGGACCGCGTTGCACGAACCAAGATCACGCGGGTCGAAATCACCGGCGCCGGTGATTGTCGCCTTCCGCCGCGACCAGCTCGTCCTTGAGGATGCCGAAGTCATTGATACCCTTCCTCGGCGCTCACGATGACCAGCGAGGTCAGCGCATCGCGGCGACGCCCAGGGCTGATTCGAGCTGTCCCTTGGACATGTTGGACCGGCCTTTGATGTTGCGGCGCTTCGCCTCTTCGTAGAGCTGGTCTCGGGTGCGGCCGCCGCTGCCGTGATGGGAGCGCAGGCCGCCTCGGCGCCCCGATGAGATGTCGTTGGTCGAGATCGTGCTCGCTTCGCGGGCCTCGCCGGCGCGGGCCCGCTCCTTATTGACTGTTCGTGAAGCGATCTCCTTGGCCACTTTAGGGGACTGTCCTCGGTCCTCGAGGCCGTCCTTGATGTGCTCATACTGGCGTTCCCGCTTAGGGTTCCACGCTGACTGGGGCACGACTCCTCCTCTCTCAAGCACCGAGGGCGGGCCCGAGGTCTCGCTTCCACCACTCGATGAAGTCGGTTTGGGTGCTCCCGCCGATCTGGCACAAGGCGACATGGGTAAAGCCGGCTTTGGCAAACTCGTTCACCGCGGCGACTACGCCGTCGACGGAGTCACCGCAAGGGATGGACCCCACAATGTCGTCTGCTCGCACATAACCGGAGGCGGCTTCGAACGCCGCTGTCCCGGGCAGCTCGGCGTTGACTTTCCAACCGCCGCCAAACCATCCGAACAACTCCAACGCTCGGTTGATGGCGCAGTCCCGGTCGCGGTCGTAACTGATCGGCAGCTGTCCGACGTGCGGCTTCCCCGTCCCGCCCGCCGCGTCAAAGGCGGCGACGATTGCTGGTGACGGTTCGACCGCGATGAGGCAGTCGGCGCTCTGTCCGGCCAGCCGACAGGACTGCTCCCCGGACGCGGCAATACCCAGCTTGAGGGGCTGGTCGGGCAGGTCCCAAAGCTTGGCCGAGTCGACCTGAAAGTGACGGCCGTAGAAGTTCACGTAGCCGCCCGCCCACAGGGAGCGGATGATCTCCACCGCCTCGCTCAGCATCTGGTGACGTACATTGACCGGCGGCCATCCCCCGCCGGTGACGTGCTCGTTGAGGTTCTCTCCCGCTCCGATCCCGAGCGTGAACCGACCGTCGGAAAGCAACCCAATGGTGGCCGCTTTTTGGGCTACGACCGCTGGGTGGTAGCGCTTAATCGGGCAGGTCACGTAGGTCATGAGCTCGATCCTGGAGGTGGCCTGCGCGGCGGCGCCCAAAACCGACCAGGCGTACGGGGAGTGGCCCATGGCCTCCACCCACGGAAAGTAGTGATCCGAGATCACGGCGAACTCGAATCCCGCAGCCTCGGCCAGCTCGACGTCCCGCACCAGCTCCTTCGGACCCGCCTGCTCGCACAGCATCGTATAGCCGATCACCGTCACACTTCACTTTTACCCGTCAGGGGCGTCCCCCAAGCACGAGCGAGAACTAGAAATCCTCCCTCATGCAGTCCGCGCTCGATACGCTAGTTGCAGGTCAACGGTCCGATCGGCATTCGCCCCGGCCAGTCCGGGACCCGCGGCGGCGCCGGCGACCCCGTTGCGTATGCCGTACATGCCCGTTATCGGTGCAGCGCGGCTGGGCAGGCAGGGGAGTCAGATGCGTAGACGGACTCGAAGCGCACCCCGTTTGCGCGACTTCGTCGATATTCGGCGAGGTTGCCCGGTGATAGCCGTAACACCCGAGATGGTCAGGTCTGAGAGTGTCGATGTCGACTAGAGGATTCGCAAGGAGACCTCCTGGTCAAATCAGATCGGGGCCGCTCACGGTCGAACGCGTTGGAATATCGGGATCAGGGTCCCGATACCTCTATCTTGCCTAATCGACGTCGTGGCCTTCCTGTCGGCGAGGCAGATCGACAGGTGCCGTCTCAAGCGGAGGCCGCTGGTTCCCTACTGGGGGAGTGACAATGCCCTCGTGTCCTTGGGATTATCCTGGCCGATTCGCACGGTAAAACACGTTTCACGGACGAGCCCTCCGCGACCGGATGTCAGAGCTGGGCGCCCCGGGGAAATTTCGTGGAGTTCGCATCGACGCGCCGCGGCCCTATAAGCTGACCGTCTGGACGGTCTTCTCTTAGTACCAGATTGCTGCTTACGGAGAGCCGACATTGCGTATTGATGTTGGAGATGAGATTTTTGGAGACTCTGATGACGCTTCGGACGAGTGCGAGACTCGGATGACTGCGACTGACGCAAAGCTCCTCGACGGTGCTTGGACCGTGAACTCGGAGGAACAACTGCGCTCGATCGTCGGTGTCCTGGCTGACATGACCCGGGACAAAAAGAAACCTGTGCTCGACCAACACACCAGGCGTTTCATCGACGCGTCGCCGTACGTTTGTGTGGCTACTTCCGATGGCAAGGGTGGCGCCGATGTGAGCCCCCGCGGCGACGACCGTGGGTTCGTCCGAGTACTCGATGAGAGCACGTTGGTCCTACCCGAACGACCCGGTAACCGGCTGGCGGACACTCTCACGAACCTGCTGCGAGACCCAGGGATCGGCCTGCTCTTCCTAGTGCCAGGAAGTCCCGAGAGTCTCCGGGCTAATGGAAAGGCTCACATCCAGTATGGCCCGCCGTCGCTCCTCGAGTCGATGGGCGCACGGGGTCGGGTACCTTCTCTCGGCAATTATTATTGCCATCGACGAGGTGTTCATGCATTGCGGACGGGCCTCTACCCGAAGCCGGATTTGGGACCGAGAAGCTCCCTATATCGACCCTCGAGCAGACCGTCTCATCGGGGAATTCCTCGGCATGTCTGAAGAGACCGCATGCGAGATTCTTGCTTCTTATAACTCCACCGAGCTATAGCCTCATTGATGCAGACGCTATGAGGGATTCGAGGAATGTTCATAGAAACGGCTCGGGGCTGCGGTGAGTTCCGAGGCACGAGCAGCTACCGACCTTGGCGGGTTGACTGACTTTGGAGTCGTGCCGCGAGCGGAGGAGCGGCACGAGCCGTGGCATGAGACGGTCATGGGCTTGCTGATGTCGTCAGGCCGATTCAACCTTACAGAGTTCAGTGGGGAAGTTCGCTACATCGTCGAGTCGTTGTCTCCCGATGACTACCGCCGCCTTGGCTACTACGACCGTTGGGCGGTTGCGATCAAGGAGCTCTATTCGCGGTTGCCGGCAGATCTGGCTCCTGGGGGCGAGCAGAGTGTTCCAACCCGTTCGGAGCTTGATGGTGTGCGCGCCGGAAGTGAAAGAGTGTTTCATCAGGACTCTCGGCCGCCCCTGGACGTCGGCACGACCGTGGTGGTCGAGCTCGAACCGCCTCCGGGCCACAACAGGCTGCCCGTCTACGTCCGGGGGCACCGGGGGGTGATCCGATCGATCTATAGCCCGCAAGAGGTACCTGGCTGTCGGTCCGACCCGGTCGAGTTCGCCTACGTGTACAACGTCGCGTTCACCACCGACGAACTCTGGGCGGATGGTAGTGCTGACGAACTGCGCTTCGATCTTTGGGCCCACTACATAACCGCAGAGAAGGATGCAGGCAATGGCAGTCCCTGACGATGACCATGCTCACTTCCTCATTGGTGACAGCCCCGCAGCCTTCGTCGAACAATTTGGAGGCTGACCTCGTAGCTCGCGGACTGCTAGACCCGTCGGCCCTTGACGACCTGATGGCTACCTACTTCGCCAAGGACGGTTGGCTGCAGGGCGCGCAGCCGTTGCGCGCGCGTGTGGCTGGATCCCGCCTTCAAGGAACTCCTGCTCACCGACGCTCCCGTCGCGTTCTCCAGGCTGGGGATCACGAACCACGACAAGGTCGTCGTGGTCGAAAACACAGCCGACGTTCACAATGTCGTGGTGTGCACGCTGTGTTCGTGTTACCCGTTCTGGATCATGGGTTTGAGCCCGCGCTGGTATCGGAGTCTCGAATACCGAGCACGTGTGGTGCGTGAGCCGCGCGTCGTTCTGGCCGAGTTTGGCCTGAAGATCGCTGCCGAACGGCAAGTCCGGGTGTGGGACAGCAGCTCTGATGTGCGTTACATGGTGTTGCCTCTTCGCCCGTCGGGTAGTGAGGCTGCAAACGAGGTTGAACTAACGCAGCGGGTGACGAGGGACTCCCTCATCGGCACCGCTGAGCTCCTCGAGACTCCGTCATCATGACCAGGCCGGCGGTCGAGCGTGAGCCTCTTGAATCTGAATGGCAGGCCCGGATCTTTGGCATCGTCTTCCTTTTGATCGACAATGGGGTATTCACCTGGGCGGAGTTCCGCGAAGCGTGTCTGTCAATCGAGTCGCCTCGAGAAGAAGCGCACGACGGACACGCCGGGTTAGGCGACTGGGCGCCCGCTCTTCGCAGCCTGCTTGAGACGCGGGGTCTGCTGCTGGAGCTGGGCTGAAGACCGAGGATGCTCGGGACCGCGTCCGGCCTCCGCGTGTGATCGGGTAGATGAAGTTCTGCAAGAGCTTCATCTCTAACACCTCGGCTATGGCATGCCCGCCAGGCCACTGCCGCGAAATGGGAGAAGGGGATGGGCGAAGGAGCAGTTGTTAGGAGGCGAATGACCATGCGTGCCCTTGTCACCACGTTGGACCGAGCCAGCGAGGTCGAGCGCACCCAGGTCGACGAGCCCGAGCCCGCCAATAACCAGGCCGTGGTCGGGTGGGCGTCAGTTCGATCAGCCTGGGGGAACTCCGATTGGTAGCTATGCGCCCAGACGGTTGGACCCCGGAGCCCGACATTGCGGGGTCGGAGGCGAGCACGTCGATCTGGCGGGTCCAGTGGTCATCGAAAATGCCCGGCGTGTCCAGCAAACACCATGCGATGTGGCTGACCTCCACAGCCCGGCCGAGGTGGTCGACGCTTGGCCGGTTCGGGTGTCAGGGGGAGAGGCTGGACGTGGGGGAGTCACGTTCTCGCACCGGTGTGCTCCAGACGTCACGAGCGGAGCGTCAGTTCCCGGAGACAGGCAGGTGGAACGGGTTTCAGGCGGTGACGTCCAGTCCGGTCCGGAGGGCGCCGATGCACGTCGGGTCTAGTCCGGCGCTCTCGGCCCAGCTGCGGGCTCCGCCGTGCTTGTCGTCGAGGAGTGCAAGAAGCGGCGCATAACCTCGGGTCGGACGGTGCGCCGATCGGCGGGCATCTGAGCCACCGACGCAGCGTGCAGGGGATCCGCGGCCAATCGGCCCAGGATCGACGGCAGCGCCTGGTTGGTCAGCGCGTAGTCGGCCACGATGTCCTCGTAGCCGACGTCGAGCATCGCCAACACGAGGGCAGCGAGGACACCGGTGCGGTCCTTGCCCGCCGCGCAGTGGAAGACGACCGCGCCCCGGCCCGGCTCGGCCAGGGCTGTAATGGCGTCGACGAAAGCCTGGCGGCCCACGTCGAGATACCACAAGTACCGTTCCCCGAGGTCATCACCGGGCGGGGCGCCGAGGGCTTCGCCGCTGATCGAAGGGATGACCGGGGCGTTGAGATAGTCGAACGGGCCATCGGAGAGCACGCCGCGGCCGACCGTGGCGATCTCGTCGGGGGCCCGCAGGTCAATGACCCGATCCACCCCCAGCCCGACGAGGACCTCGACGTCGCCTGCCGACAGGTGATGCAAGGCGTCACTGCGATACAGCGAACCCCATCGCACCCGAGCGCCCTGGCGGGTGGCGTAACCACCCAGATCACGGAAGTTGAACGCGCCGTCCAGCGCGACCCATCGTCGCCCTCGCGGGTCGTCGAGCGTGGCCTCCACGCCAAGCACTGTACGGCGACGCCGAGGCCGACAACGCCGGGTTCACCAACTGTTCAACCCCTCGTATCCCTTGCGACGAGATTCGACGCCGACGGTTCAGAGCATCCGTTGGACCGGGCGCGCCTCAGCCACTCTTGAGCGATAGGCGCTGGGCCGCCTGCAGGAGCAGTTGACCTTCGACGACCAGTCGACCGGCCTCCGTATGGGGGATGGCTTGATGCTCGAAAGCGGCCTCTTCCAGCAACCCGATCATCTCGCCGCCGATGGTGTCGCGCTCCGACCCGAGAAGGGCGATCTGCGCTTCTGTGCGGGTGTAGGTGCTGTCGTTGGTCGCAGTACCGCTCGCGAGACCCCGGGTCGAGGCGCTCAGGGTGTCGAGCCCGAACGGCCCGGCCGGCGACTCGAGCTGGGTGTAGACGTCGGCGACGAGGGCGTAGTACGGGTCGGCCAGCGACGCCGGCATGGCGGTGGGATGGATCAGCTCGGTCAGCACCCGCCCCTGGTGGGCGTAGTCGTCGGTGAGGCCGAGCAGGGCCATGAGCGTGGGCCGGGTGTCGGTCTCGCTGGCCCAGGTGTCGTCTACCCCGAGGTTGCGCACCCCCGGGCCGACGAATGCCATCCACGACCGGTTGATGTCGGGGGCGATGTCGCCATGGTTCCACACCTCGGTGTCGTAGCTCTCACAGCCTGCTCCCGAACAGGGCTGGTTGCTGGTGTACAGGTAGTAATCGGGGTTGGCGAACATGGCCACCGTCGGGGTCCGGGCAGGGTCGCCGGTGATCATGTGCAGGACATTCAGTTCCACCGGGTCGGCCAGATAGTGGCTCAGCTTTACCGTTTGCCCGGTGTAGGGGTTGGGGGCGGTCACTTTGGCCAGAGCCCGTTCGAACGGGCGCACCGTGGGGTCGGTGCGGGGCGGCTGGTCGTTCAAGTACACAAACGGCGCCGAGTCGGCGTGGACCGCGAACGGGGCGGTGATCCCTTCCTCGCTGGCCAGCAGACCGGTGAGGTTGGTGTCCACCTCGCCGAGCTGGCCGTACGCGCACGTCACCGTAACGCCGTTGCACTCTGCCGGCGTCGGTGCCGAGCCGACGAAGTGGTCGTTCTCGTCCTCACCGAACACGAACATGGTGTTGGACTTGTTGATGCCGTGGGCCTGCAGCTGGGTGAAGAAAGTGGCGAAGGCCTGGTTGTATGCCCTCAGCTGGGCTTCGTATCTTGGTTGGCCCGGGCCCATGCCATCGCCGGTGATGGCGTTGTCGTGGGCGTCGGTGAGATACGTGTACGTTACAGGAACGCCGTGCTCCTGGAGGTCCAAGGTGTAGGCCAGGGCGTTAGTCGGCTGCATGCTGTCGTAGCCGGGGAAGCCGACGTTACCGCTGCTGTCGGTGATCACCTTGCCGTTGAGGCAGAAACCAGCATGTTGATCGATGCCGGTCGAGAGGGGCCGGCGACCTATAGCTCGCCCCTCTCCCTCTTGGTTTCGACCGCGGCGCGCGCTCGACTCCCTGCGATCCTCGGCGGTTCGTCCGGTGTGGGGCTGGCTGCCGAGATCTTGCCATTCCGACTCGCTCATGTGAACGCCGTAGTGGTCGGCTGCCCGCTGAATGTTCGCGAAGGCCAACTCGCGCTCCTCGTCCGACACATCGATTACTTGGGCAAAACGAGCGATCGCATTTCGGACATGCTCGGCATCGGTGAGCGGTTCCTTGCGCTCGCTCGGAAACGCGAAGACACTGTCCGGCAAGTCGCTTCGCTCGGTCAACTCACCATGCTTCTCGTGTGGCCTCCACGTCGCATCCATCGGACTATCTCCTTTCACCTCCTGCTGCAACTCAGGCGTACGTCACTCTACTCACCCAGGCGCAGCATGAGTCGTTGCTCGATTGCGGAACACTGCGCACCGCGGCCGGACTGACGCTCTTGCCTCGGAACGACCCTGGCCTTCTTTCGGATCGGCCTTCACCACTGGGCCATGTCCCAAACTCCGATCCGCGAAGGTCTCCCCACGCCGGGTAGATGTGGCATCTGGAGTCCGTGGACGATCTTCGCTGCGTGTTTTGTCGGCCGTCTGCCAGTCGAATAGTGAGCGGTCCGGTTAGCGATTCGGACCATTTCACGGGCCGGTAACCGGCGTTAACCCAGGCTTTGCAGTAAATCCCTGGTGGTGGGGGCACGATCCGTGAAGGCGCCCTCCTGGTAAGGGAAACTGAGATTGTCGAAGATCGCAGTTCCTGGCCAGGAGGGCACTTCTGAGGTGAAGCGTAACCCATCGAGGTCGCGGCTGTCGGTGACTACGGGCGGCAAGGGGGTGGTGGCCCATGCGGGTGCCCGGTTGCTGTGTGATCTGGCCGACGAGCTGGGCCTCAGCACGGGCTTGTCGACGGCGATGGCGCCCACGAAGAAACGGCAGCGGGGACACGATCGGGGCCGGGTGTTGGTGGACTTGGCGGTGGCGGTTGCCGACGGGGCGACCACGTTTTCTGATCTGCGGGTGCTTCTGGCCCAGCCCGATCTGTTCGGTGAGGTGGCGTCGGTCTCCACCACCTGGAGGACGCTGGACGCGATCGACGACTCGGCTCTCGAGCGCATCGTGGCAGCCCGGGCCGAGGCCCGCAAGAAGGCGTGGAAGGCGGGAATGGACCCGGGGTCCTACGTGATCGATATCGACGGCACCCTGGTCACTTCGGACTCCGATTTCAAGCAGGGTGCCGCCGCCACCTACAAGAAGGGGTTCGGGTTCCACCCGATGATGTCCTATCTGGACGCCACCGGCGAGCCGCTGGCCGGCCTGCTGCGACCGGGCAACGCCGGCTCGGGCACCGCCACCGATTACATCGAGGTCCTCGACGCCTCCCTGAACCAACTGCCCATCAGCCCGACCGAGCATGAGATCATCGCCCGCTCCGATTCCGCCGGGGCCTGCACCACTTCCTGAACGCCTGCCGGGAACGCCAGGTGCGCTTCTGTGTCGGTCACGCCTCGACCGAGACCATGGCCCAGGCGGTCACCAGCGTCGCCGAGCGCCAGTGGATCCCGGCGGTCACCGCGGACGGGACCGGCCTGCGTGAGGGCGCCGAGGTGGCCGAGATCACCGACCTGGTCGACCTGGCGGGCTGGCCCACCGGCACCCGAGCTATCGCCCGAAGAGAGGATCCCCATCCCGGCGCCCAGCTCACCTTCACCGACGTCGACGGTCACCGCTACCAGATCTTCCTGACCGACCTGGCCGATCCCGACATCGCTATCTGGAAGGCCTCCATCGGGGCCGGGGCCGGTGCGAGTGCTACATCCGCGACGCCAAGGACACCGGGCTGGCCAACCTGCCCTCGGCCGACTTCGCCATCAACCAAGCCTGGGTGACCGTGGTGCTCCTCGCCGGTGATCTCCTGGCCCAGACGCGAAGCCTAGCCTTGAAGGCGAACTGGCCCGGCTGAACCCAAACGACTCCGCTACTGCCTCCTCCACGCCGCCGGCGTGTTGGTCCGCTCCGGTCGACGCACCACTCTGCGCATCGCAGCGGGATGGCCCTGGGCCCGCCAACTCGTCATCGCCTTCGGGCAGCTCCCCAACTGGGCAATCGCCTAAACCACGTCCCACTCTCGCTCCGTTCAAACCGCCCTATAGCCCATCGCGGTCGATACGGATTGCCACCAGGGACGCCAGCCGGAAAGACCCATCAGAGACCAACTCCCCGCCGGCAGCCTGCCACGATCAAGCCCAACATGCCATCCATCGCCGCAGATCGCCTCGACATCAAGCCGACTCGGGCGTTAGGGGCGAGGCGCCACTGTTCTGCTAGCTCGTCCTCCTGGTCTGCCGTTCCTCGAGCATGGCAAGGAGGGTCCGCCTGACGAGTCTGTCGTGAGGGGCTTCGCCGGGATGCTCATTGTCGGCTGCCGCGAGCAGTGCATCGAATAGTGGGGTTGCAGTCGACCGGCGGATTGTTTGAACTATGCGGGCGAGAGATTCGATCGCATCGGTGAGCCGGAGCGATGGCTCAGGGAGGCCAAACTCTGCGCGCCATGCCGCCCCCGCTCTGGCCGCTCCCACCACGAGGTCGATCCGTTCGGGCGCGTATGCCGCGGCTTCCGATGCTCCCTCTGCCCAGGCGGTGAGGATGGTGAGCTCATCGATTCCGAGAGTAGGTGTGCTCGACGGGGTGGGCGATGAGGGTGATTTTTCTGGTGCGATGTTTGAGGCCCGGATTTGGCGCACGGCCACGTTGTAGCAGGAAGTGCTGTTGTCGATCGGCCACCGGAGGTCGGCGCTGTATCGGGTGGCGCGGTTCATGCAGACGGCTAGAAGGACTCCTTGTGCTCCGGGCTCGAGCGGGATCTCGCGGACTCCCTGGGTGGGGTCCTTCCAGAGCGCGATCACTCGGGAGGCCTCCCGGGCGGACGGGCGCGACCGATCGACCATCCCGAACGAGGTCAAGGTCAGCACGGCGGAACCTGGATCATCTGCCAGGACACTGGCGTATCGGGCGGTCCAGCGGGAGGTGAGCTGCGGGCCGTCGAGCAGGGCGTTTATTACGATTGTCGGTCCGACTGACCGGATGAGCTGAGCGATATCGTCGCTGTGGGCGAGGTCCTCGCATACCAGAGCGGTCAGGACCAGTTCGGCGACCTCGATGAACTGGATGGCCTGGCGGGGTACGTCCATGGCTTCCCACCAGCGGATGTGGGGGTGAAGAGCGGCGCCGAGGTGGTATTGCTCGACCTGCCGTCTGTCCAACGACCAGCGGTGGTGTTTGTTCTGCCGGACGTGAAACCACGGTTCGCTCCCTTCGCTCGACGCCAGGCCACCTTTCTCGAGCTTCGGGTTGAAGCCCATGTGCAGGTAGTTATTCGGGAACGGGCCCGGCAGTCGGCTGGGCTGGCGTGTGCCCGCTATCAGGGATACGACGCCATGATCGCACAAAAGTGTTTCAAGATTGCTTATATCGCGCTCGTCGACGGCGCTCTCTGGTAACACGACGACGTCGACGCTCCCTGCCTCTTCGTGTGCAGCCACTAGGACGCGGTCCAACAGGTCAAGATCCAGGGGAGCGGGCGGTGCGAACTCAAAGAACCCCTACGGGTCCTTGGCCAGCCTCTGCACGGAGCCTTCGACCGCGTGAAAATCGGATGCTCGCACCTGCAGCGGCCACGGCAGCAGCAACAGGGTGGCGTACTCGGACCGAAGGTCGATACCACGGTGGCGGGACGGTATCTGGTGCCAATGGGCGTCGATCCCCGGGCCTTGTACGCAGGCATAGCGTGAAAACGCGGACGCGTGCCTGTGGGGGGGTTCGAACTTTAGGGAGAACGCGCAGGAGGCGGGCGTCCATGCGGGCCAGAGATCCGGTTCTGGCCAGCAGCTCGCGTCCACGGCAGCGATACACGCACCCCTCGGCGTCGGAGGTGTCCAGGGCGACGCCGAGCCCGGCGGAGGCTTCGTCCGCGATGGCGTGCAGCGTCAGCAGTGCCTCGCACACCTGATGGGCTCGCTCAGCTGCCAATCCCTCGAGAGGCACCTCGGCGCCCTCACGAACGACGTTCCATTCCGCGGCAACCAGGTCGGGTATCGGGCCGGCACGGTCCTCCGCCCAGGCACTCCAGCGACGGGCCGCCTGGTCGACCGCTTGACCCCAGTCACCAAATCGCCTCGGCGGCCAGTCGCCGACTCGGGAGAGGACGTGGCGGAATCCCTGTCCGCGTGTGAGCACCACATTCGTGAAGGCGAATACATCGGGGGGCCATTCCAAAAGCCGGTCGGTGATGGGGGCTCCGCTGGCGGAATGCCAGACCGAAGCGGGAGTTGGCTCGCTCACGCGTTTGTGGATCCGGCCGTCGGATGTTTCAGTGGCCGTGTTGCCTCGAGCTGTGCATGCACCTTCCCAGCGGAGAGCGCGGTTGGTGGCAGCTCGTGTCCCGTCCCGGCGCTCGTCGCTTTGCAACGCCTGTCGGGCGGCCGATCACCTCCGGGGTTTCGAGAATCAATCGTCGCCAGGAACCTGAGCGGTGGTCGTGGCTTGGAGGGACCGTGTCCAGGAGCGGGGCTCGACACATTCATAGTTCGAATTTGACCGGGGTGGATCCCGGATGTGGGGTGAGTGTGTCCCACAGTTCGCTGGGATGGCCCAGGACCGCCCCCCGAAACTCTTCCCAGTAGACATCTCCGCCCAGAATTCGTTTGCCGCGCGGGACGCACACCGAGTCGGGGGCGGAGTAGTACCGCACGGGTGTGGGATCCGGGTCGATGACGGCGCGGTAGATGACGTCCGCGGTAACCGACGGCTCGGATCCGGTGGGAGAGTTGTCGGCAAAGAACCTAGCGATGCCGGCTTGATAGGCGTTAGGGATGCTCTCGCCTTTGTCGATCTTGGTGAATATGTTGGTAGCGCTCTGCCCGGGTAAGATGGCACGAACGACGATCCCGAACTCGGCCAGCTCGATGCTCAACGACTCGCTGAGGACCGCCACGGCGGCTTTCGAAGAGGCGTAGACTGAGCTGTATGGGTATCCTTGCTCAGCGCTGAGGGACGCGATGTTGACGATTGTGCCCGTATGTTGGGTTCGGAAGACCGGCAGGAACGCCTTGATCAGTGCCAGCATTCCGAAGAAATTGGTTTGATATTGGCGATGGGCCTGCTTCATACTGGTACCTTCGAGCGGGCCCATCTGGTAGTAACCCGCGTTATTTACGATGGCATCAACGCCGCCGAACTGCTCTTGAGCTAGCTGGGCGAAGGCCACCGCCGCAGACTCATCGTCGACGTCCAGAAGTAGCGTCTTTGCCGAGTCCAGGCCCGAGTGGGCTTCGAGTTCGGATTCCTTGCGGACGGTGGCGACCACATTCCAGCCTTCGGCGGCGAACTTGTGAACCGTGGCCTGTCCCATGCCGCTGGAGGTTCCGGTGACGACGATCGTTTTCGACATGTGAAACTCCTCTCGTTTTTCTGACGGAGATTTATCTGCCCGACCACCAGGAAGGCTGACTGTCTCCCGTCGTTCTCAATTGACGCTGTGCATCGCTCGGTCGACGTTCATCGGTCTCCACCGAGCTTCGGCGCTGCTGTGGGTTTGGGCAGCACCTCGTCGAATAGGGTGAGCATCGATTGCCATGATCGGCGGTCGCTTCGCGCGTCGTAGCGCACTCCCGGAGTGTCGCTGCCGTCGAATGAAGGATCGGTGAAGGAGTGACCTACCTGGCCGTACACCTCGATCCGCCAGTCAACGACTCCCGCCTCGGTCATTTCCTGTTCAAAGGCCGCCCGTTGGGCCGCTGTGGCGTACGGGTCTGCACTGCCGCAGAGCATCAGGACGCTCCCGCTGATGCATCGCGACAGCTGGGTGCGAGGATCGGTGAATCCCGGGTGAAAGCCGACGACTGCTTTGATCGGCGCCCCGGTCCGGGCCAGCTCGAGCGACACGACGGCCCCGAAGCAATAACCGATGGCCACCATCCGGCTGGCGTCGGCCTGGCGCTGGTCAAGAAGTACGTCCAGCCCCTCTGCGGCCAGGGGGGCGACTGCATCGAGATCGTGGATGAGGACTTGCAGCTGTTTGGCCGCTTGGTTGCCAGGGGGTGGTTGGCCATCTCCGAGGTAGTCCAAGGCGAACGCCAGATATCCTCGGTTGGCCAGGCGACGAGCCACGTGCTTGGTGTGAGCGCTCAGGCCGTTGCCCTGGCGGGAGATCAACACCGAGGGTCGCGGCTCCGAACCCGGGGTATCGTCAACTGCGAGATATCCCACCATCCGTCGCCCGCCGGCCCGATATTCGATGTCCCTGACACGCATCGTCTCTGCCTCTCATCCAACGGATCGGTAACCATGTTACCGCCCTGGGGTCAAGGACGCAAGGGCTATTGCACTTCGGCGCTCGGGCCCCGCGACTGGATATTTGAACTACTTTCCTCGCGCTGGGATCTCGGCGACTGATAAACCCAACTGGTGACAACATGACTACCAACTGGAGGGAGCACTCACCTCAGCGGCAGTGCCGGCCCCGGTTTCGACGGGCACCGCGCAGAAGCCCGGTAGAAGCACGCACTCCCTTTGACCGGGCCGCCCCATCTCAGCAGCTGATAACAATGTTACCGTACACCCCGCCAACCTAAGCTGCCCCGCTCGACGCTCCGAGCTTCACGGGTCTGCCGTCCGCTCTGGCAGTCCTCGAGAGCGCTGACGTCTTGCGGGATGAGGGTTGCGCCTACGGCGACCGGATGCGCGAGGCGGCCGCGGAGGTCCGGGAGGAAAGCTTCGCCGGGCAGCCGCACGTCTCTCTTAACTGGGGTTTTCCGGCGGCAAGCGAGGCGTTCGCCCTGATCGGCGAGTGGACCCGACAGCTCTTCGCCCGGCCCTGACCGGCTTGCCCCACAGCGATGCAGTAGCCGCGGCGATCGGCGAGTTGTCGCCCGTCAGTCGCCGCACCGCCCGCTCAAGTGCCGGAAGGACATCCTCTACGGCGATCTCGTCCCGTGCGACCCTGCCGATCAGCGCGAAGGTGAGGTCGGTCAGGATCCAACCCACGTCGGCGACGTAACTGGCGACCAACGGGGGCGGCGTGCTCAGCGTCAATGGCTCGAACACGCTGGCCGCTTGTGCCTCGAGCGTCTGGCGCCCGACTCCGCTCAGGGCGTAGTGATAGGCGACCAGCATCTGAGGGTGCTGCCGCCACGGCTCGAACACATTTCGAAGGACACGAATGAGCGCATCCCCCAAGCTTTCTGACGGGTCGGGGGACGAGAGCTCGGCCCAGTTGTGCTGCGCCATCCACGCTTGCAAAGTGTCGACAAGTAGGTCGTCGCGGGTCGGGAACAGCTTGTAGATCTTGGCCAGCGACAAGTGGGCCTCCTGGGCGACCCGACGCAGCTGCACCGCCCCGTAGCCCTCCGACTCGATGAGCTCCACCACGACTCCAATCACCTTATCGACGGTCTCCTGATCCGCACGCAACATCAGGCCAATGTAGCGACGCACCGTGGCCCTACCTGTCACCAAGCGGGCAACCGTTGCACCCGGCTGCCGCGCAAGCCAACTGACTTTCTGCGGGCGCGTTACCGTTTGGGGACAGGAAGAGATCTGGGTCGACGATCCCCCCCGAGCAGTTGAACAAAGGATCTATACAGTGGAAGGCCGCCGTCGGGGGACCTTTCACGACGACGACCCAGGGTTCTGCCGTCGTAGCAGCGAGGGCCCTGGCATGTCATACGGACCTAAGGGGATGCGGGTCAGTGCGGCTGAGGTTGCAACTCGGGCTGTCGGCGCGCTGTCTATTTACGCTCGCGACGGTCGGTCGGAGCAACTGCTCCGCTGAGGAGCTACGAGAGATTCTGCCCTCCTTACCGGACCCCACGCCGGGGAGAAGTGAGGAAAATGCTGCGAGCCTCCTGACCAGCCGCATTACTCGTAGCCTGGGGACATGACATTTACCATCGATCGGATCGACCACGTGGTTGTCAACTGCGCAGACGTGGACACATCGGCCGACTGGTACGGCCGCGTGTTCCGAGCCAGCGTCGAGCCGTTCGGCCTTGGCGGCAAGCTGCTCCGCTTCGGGCGCCAGAAGCTGAACCTACGGCCAACCGGGGAAAGCCGGTGGTTTACCGCCGCCGCGGACGAGCCGGGTTCCCTCGACATCTGCTTCATCACGACCGCCACGCCCGATGAGGTCGTCGAGCACCTCCGCGCCTGCGAGGTGGCTCCCGAGGTCGGGCCGGTAGCCACGAGTGGCGCGCTCGGCGCGATGACGTCGGTCTATTGTCGTGACCCCGACGGGAACCTGATCGAATTCGCTACCTACGACATCGGGGGAGAGGTCGCCGACGGCGAGACGCGCTAAGTGGTCTGTCGCTCAAATGGCGCGGGTAGTAGGGACCTGCAGACCCGGGTGCAGTGGTTCCTCGTCACCCTCCTCGGGGCAGTGAGGGGCCGAGGCACCTGAGTGTTTCGTGCTCCAGTACTCGCCAGTCTCGCACCGACGGAGACAACCTGCAGGATGCCGGTGCTCGACCGGGAGCGAGTTTATTTAGGCGGGGAGCGTCACTCGAGCCAGGACGGTGGGTCGGCCGGCGCCACCCCGGCCCGGACCATCTCCTGGTACGAGCCGCCGCCCCAGTCGACGCGGACGCAGTCGAACTCGCCCTTCAGCCAGCGGACGTGTTCGAGCGACCGGACCCGGCGGAGCGGTCGGTCCTGTCCGCCCAGCCAGATCCACCAGAAAGTCTCGGAAGGGTGGCGGGTCCGTACAGTCAAGACGGGGAAGATGTCCACTAGGTCCGTGCCGGCTGCGTGCGCACGGTCGGAGCCGGATACTCGGCCGGGTCGCCGTCGGAGTGTTCCGGCGACGGCTGGTCGTCGAGTGGATCGTGAACGGTCGGGGTGGTCCGCGACGCGCGGGCGAGCGCGTCCATAGCATCAGCGAACGAACGGGGTTTGGCCACGTCCAAGATCCTAGGGCCAGGCCAGCCGCCCGCAGAACGCCCCTGCCGACGTCACGCCTGTTGGGCGCAACCAGTGCTCCGCCTCGTCCGCGACCGAACTCCAAGCAGGCCGACGGTCGGCCCCACTTGCCGGCCCGAGGTGCCGTGTCGAGCGGAGTCGGGGCAGTGCACCGACTAGCAGAACCGACCGTACAAACACGGGCGTCCCTGCCGACCGACCTTCGGGAGTGCTCGCTACGAGTACTGCCCCACCCCTAGTGCCTTCTCGATCGACCCCCCCATGATCAGGGCTTGCTCGTCCAGGGGGAGGTCCTTCACAAGTTCCGCGTAGGCGAGCGGGTCGCTCATGCCCTCAGGGTGTGGAAAGTCGGAGCCGAACATGACGTGGTCGGCAGCGATGCCAATATCGATGAGGCCCTTCGGGTCCGGCTCGTGGAAAGCGTGGACCCACACGTTGCGGTTGAAGACGTCGACCGGATTCTCGTCGAAGAGCACCGGGCTGGTGTCGTAGGCTCGCTGCAGCTTCTCGTAGAAGGGTCGGATCCAGCGGTTGGAGAACTCGACGGGCATGAACTTGAGGCTGGGGAAACGCGTTGCCAGCCCGTGCCCGATGATCGAGGCCATGCAGTCGACGAGGTTGTCCTTCTCCGACGCCAACATCAAAAAGCCCGGAGCTGCCCGGCGCGCGTTCCGGTCGATGCTCATCTCTTGGTTGCCGAGGCCTTCCCAGTCGTTCGTGTAGCGGGTGTAGCCCGAGTCACCGGAGTGCATGCCAACGACGAGGCCCAGCTCCTGGACTCGCTCCCAGAATGGATCGAATTCCGGCAGCGCGAAGGACTTGCGGCCCTTCCACGTCGGGACCGGTGCCACCCGAATCAGGAAGATCTTCGCCCCCCGCTCGGCGACGAATTCGAGTTCGTCGATCGCCACGTCATTGCCGTTGGCGAGGGAGATGATGGGCGTGGAGTACAGCGCATCGGAGTAGTTGAACGTCCAGTGCTCGTGCATCCATTGGTTCAGGGCATGGATAACGGTGCAGGCGACATCCGGGTCGTCGGCGACCCGTTCCTCCAGCACGCTGGCGAGCGTCGGCCACAACAGCGTGCGGTCGATGCCCATCTCCTTCATAAGCTGGAGCCGCGGCTCGGGGTCGAAAAAGGCGTCGATCCCCGGCATCACCAGCAGCTTCTTGGTCTGACGAACCGGCCCGCCGAAGCCGCTTCCGCCCTTGGTGACGTCATGGCCTCGATCGCCCGGCACCGCGACCTTCTCGAAGGTCGGGTTAGGGATGTAGTTGGAGATCTGGTCACGGATGGCGAGCTTCGTCCGACCCGCGATGTCAACGTACTTGATGACGCCCTCGTACTCGGGCGGCACGAACTTCGTGAGCGCTTCACGGTTCTCGTACATGTGGTTGTCGGCGTCGAACGTTGTGTACGGCAGTTCTCGATGCGTCACCTGGATGTAGGTGGTATCGGCCATCTGGCACCCCTCGTCTTCGACCTTCGGGTTCGTCGCCTGCGAAGTTTAGTTCCTCGTCGTGACACAACGCCCATCGAGCAGCGACCACGAGCAGTCAACGACCCGGCCTTCGCATGCCTAGGTTCGGGCCAGACTGGCTTTTTGCGAGCGCGCTCGTCGAACTGCGCAATCAAGACGAAGATTTGGCCTCGTAGCGTGACCAGCCCCAGCCGGCGCCAAGCCAGCCTGGTTTTCGGCGGTATGTGGCAGAGGATCGCCGAAATCCGCATGCGGGGTCTGGGACACCCCTGAGGACGCCAGATGTCCAGATACGCATCCGGCGGGTCCCTGCGCGGACCGGGTTATCGATCGCCGTGGCAGGATCGCCGGTCACTGAAGTCGATGTACTTGGCTGACACGGTCATTTCCCCCGCGGTCGTACCCGGGCGGCCAGTGAGCCATCCCATATCGACGCCTGAGGCCGTAGTTTGTCCGGATGGCCGTTCTCGTCGATGCCACGGGACTGTCGGTGTCGCGGTCGGACCGCGTGCTGTTCTCAGGCCTATCGGTAACCATCTCCGACGGCGACCGACTCGGCGTGGTGGGCATCAACGGGACGGGCAAGTCGACGCTACTCCGGGTGCTGGCCGGGACGGTGAACGCCGAGAGCGGGGAAGTCAGGCGCGGACGCGGCGTCCGAACTGGATTCCTTGACCAGGAGGCCCCGCTCCCGCCTGGCCTGGTTCGAGCAGCGGTGGCTGAGGGGTGGGAGGCCGAGGCCGTGCTCGATCGTCTCGGCATGGGCGCCCTCCTGGACCGAGATACCTCCGAGCTGTCAGGCGGGCAGGCCAAGCGGGTCGCCTTGGCGGCAGTGCTGTCCCAGCCGGCCGAGTTACTCGTGCTCGACGAGCCCACCAACCACCTGGACCTGCGCGCCATCTCCTGGCTAGAAGGGTGGCTAGCCGGCTTCAGAGGAGGCCTCGTCCTGGTCACTCACGACCGCCACCTGCTCGACCGGGTAGCGACCCGGATGCTCGAACTGGACCGGGGGAACTGCTACCTCCACGATTCCGGCTATGCCGGCTACCTCGAGGCCCGGGCCGAACGGGAGGACCGAGCGGTCGAGGCGGAAGCGGTGCGTCGAAACCTGGCCCGCTCCGAACTGTCCTGGTTGCGGCGAGGGGCGCCGGCCCGGACGCGCAAGCCCCAGGCCCGCATCGACTCCGCGCAGCGCCTGATCGACACCCGGCCGGAGGCGGCGGCCCGTCAGGGCTCGCTCGATCTCGGGTTCCAGACCCCCCGGCTCGGTTCGAAAGTGATCGAGGCCGAAGGGGTCGCTTTCTCATATGAGGGCGCAGGCGGCCGACCAGTGCTGAGCGGGGTGCAGCTGTCGCTCGACCCCCGAGAACGGCTGTCCGTTGTCGGCGCCAACGGATCAGGTAAATCGACGCTCCTCGAACTGCTGGCCGGCCGAATCTCCCCCGACCGGGGCCGCCTCGAGCATGGCCCGACGGTCGCGGTGGGCTACTACACGCAGAAGGCGGCCGATCTCGACCCGTCGGCCCGGGTGCGCGACCTGGTGGCCGGGCCCCACCGCACCCCGGGGGATCCTGCAGACAACCGGCTCATGGAACGCTTCTGGTTCACCGGAGAGCTCCCGTGGGCCCGGGTGGCCACCCTATCCGGGGGCGAGCGGCGCCGTCTCCAGCTGCTCATGGTGCTGGCATCGCGACCGAACGTGCTGCTGCTTGACGAGCCGACCAACGACTTCGACCTGGACACTCTCCGAGTGCTGGAGGACTTTCTCGACAGGTGGCCCGGCGCCGCGGTGGTCGTCAGCCATGACCGCGTCTTCCTCGACCGGGTGACCGACCGGATCGTCGCCTGCCGGGACGGTCGAGTCGAGCCGGTCGCTGGAGGTCTGGCAGCCTGGATCGCCGGCGTCAGCGCACCGACAGCCAGACCGACTCCACAGCAGGGGCCGGTGGCTAGGGCAGCCAAGCCGCCGAGGACAGCGGGGGCACCGGGAGAGCCACCGCACAGGCGATCCGCGACCACGGTGGGCTTCGAGTTGCGCCGCCTCGAGAAAGAGATGTCTCGACTCAGCCGCGACCGGGACCGCCTGGCCGAAGCCTTGACCGCCGCCACCGACCACCAGGAGATGGCTGATGCCGGCTCGCAGTTGGCGACCGTCCAGGCCGCTCTCGAGGAGGTCGAGGAAGTTTGGTTGGCGGTGGCCGAGGAGGCAGAGTCCTCCCGGTGAGCACGCCACCTACTGAAAGCGGTCTTTATTGGCCGGTCGGCGCCGGCTCTGCAGATCTGACGAATGACGTCGTGTGCGGTTGATGCCACCAGCCGGTGGAGCCATATAGCTGACCGCCCCACACCGCCCGGCGACTCCGACTGGGGCATACCCCTGATGTGCTGATCGGAGGTGGTCCGGACAGCGCGGTCTACGGCTGGGCCCCGTCGAGCGGACGGATCTCAGCCTGTTGCGCGGCTCGTCATCGGCCGCAATCCCGATTTGCCGCTACAAGTGCCCCTGCAACTCGGCGTGGTTCGGCGGGCCCGGAGGGCGTTCAGCGGTCGTGTCGTGGTGCTCAACGTGCATCAGAGCCGCTCAAATGGTCTCAGTGAGCGAGTGCGAGACATCTTCACCCCTGCTGCTCGATCCACTCGATCCACTCAGACAGTTCCCTCAGCAGCTCCTCCGTAGGCAGCGCCGTCGCCTCTTCAAGCCTTACTAATAGCCGAGCGGCAATGTTGAGCATCCCGACGAGCCGGTTGGCAGTCATCTCCCACGACTCCTCGTCGGTGTGGCCAACAACCTCGTCGGCCCAAAGCGACGCTGCCAGCCTCTCGGGCGAGCCCAAGTCCGACACCCTGGCTGTCAATAGCACCATCGCATCCCTGCAGTTCGCCGCAGCTCGCCTAGCTTCCATATCCAAAAGGATGTCACCTACGGCGGGCACGGTTCACCAGGGACACAAATCTGCACATGTCTGAGACCGACGTCCATTCGATGAACCGATCTGAGGCAATCGAGCGTTTGAGACCTTGAAAATCACCGAATAGGCACAGCCCCGCAGCCGGGCCAGAACACGCGAGCATCTGGTTGCGGGATTGCCGACGCAGTGCCCAGGTTATCCCGCGGGCGGGATCGGGTGGTTCGCTCGGAAGAGGTCGTCCGGGTCATAGCGCCGCTTCACTGCTTGTAGCTGATCGAAGGTCTCCGGCGGGTAGCACATTCGCATGTCGATCGGCACTTCCATGAAGTTGGCGAACTTGACTCCCGAGTCCCATGGCTGGAGCGCGTCCTCCACGAGAGCCAACCGCCCGTTGATCGCACCGGCCATGCCCGGGTCCATAATCATGCCCACGGCCACGGTCAGGAACTCCTGATCCAAGGTGGCGAGCGCGCCCGGTTCGGCGGGGTGTCTCGCAGCGCACCCCCGAGCTGGCGCAACTCGAGCGAAAGGAGGGGCGAGCCCGATCCGGGCCCGGCTGCCTCAACGATCGCGTCGATCGCAGCCGGCGGGAGCTCGTCGAGCAGCTGGCCGCTCCCCGTGAACGGCACGGGATCCTCGGGGTCCATGTGCAGCTGACTGAGAACCGCGGGCGGGACAGGCGCGAACGTGTCGAGCTCCGGGCCGAGGTCGCGCAACGGCCGTAGTAGCTCACATCCTGGTTCCTCCGCCCCTAGGTAAGCGGCCTCCACGACAACCAGTTGTCGTCCGCGAACAGGCTCCGGGATATCCGGTAGTGGCGGAACCTGAAGGATCCGCGCCCACGTGGTCAACTCGTCGGGCAGACTGGGGACCCAGTCGCGCCAGGTGTGCAGGACGTCTGCCGTCCGGTCCCACGGCCAGGCGAACATCCCGGCGTACAGCTCGGCTGCGGGGTACAGCTCGAATTCCAGCGCGGTTACGGCACCAAAGTTCCCGCCGCCCCCGCGCAGCGCCCAGAAAAGGTCTGGCTCGTGCTCGCGGTCGGCACGTACGAGCTTTCCGTCGGCCGTGACCACTTCGGCCGCGATCACGCTGTTGCAGGCCAAGCCGTGCTTCCGGGCGAGCCAGCCCTGACCGCCGCCCAGCGTGTAGCCGACGATCCCAACCTCTGCCGAGGAGCCGGACAGAGCAGCCAGCCCCCGCGGCGATGCCAGCGCGCTGACGTCCCGCCACTTGGCGGCCGCACCGACACGGGCGCGCCGGCTTTCAACATCGACCTCGGCCCCGATCATTCGCCCCGTTTTCAAGAGCAAGGTGTCCTCGCCGACTCCAGACAGCGCACCGGCGCTGTGCCCCTCAGCCTGGACCGCCACGCGCAAGCCGTTCTCGCCAGCGAACTTCACAACCGCTGCCACCTCGTCTGCACCGCCAGGCCGCGCGACCATCGCTGGCCGCTGATCGATCGCAAGATTCCAAGCCGCACGTGCGGTATCCCAGCGCGCCTCGCCGGCCATAATTAGCTCTGTCGCTCCTTTGACCATCGTGCCGCCTCCTGATTCGTCGTCAGTTTCGGCGTCCCCGGCCTCGGGGCGGCGCCGATCTCTCGGCAACAGTACCGCGCAGACAGATCAGCGCCCTTACCCGACGCTCGAGCTACATCAGTCATTCGGCAAGACCGGCGACTATTTTGACAACGCCGCAGTAGAGGTCTTCTTCGGCACCGGCATGGTGAGTTGCCGCGGCTTTGAGGTGGTCCTGGATCGTGTCAGCACCAGCAAGTTCGCGCACGACTTGTGAACCGAAGTGGTTCAAGCGACGCGTTCTTCGGACGTGGCGCCGGCTAGCGATTCGTAGTGCTCGCCAAGCAGGCGGGCGAGTTCTACTCGTGAGGTGATTCCGAGCTTCCGGTAGATCCGTCGCAGGTGATAGTCGACCGTATACGGGGATATGAAGATCGCTCGGCCGGTCTGTTTGTTGCTAAGACCCCGACCCACCAGTTCGGCGACTGTCCGCTCGGTGTCGGTCAAGTCGGACCAACCTGTGAACAGGGCGGAGTCCATGGCGGGCGACCCCGACGCCGGTGTCTCGACGGCAGAAAGGGTGCCTGCGTCCGGGGAAGCGAGCAGGTATTCTTTGCTGGGAGCGGGCACCCTGAGATGCAGCACCACGCCCACTAGGCAGCCGTCGCATTCGACGGGATAACTGCGCCCCTGGACGGTCATGCCGCTGGCCAGTTCGAAGGGGACCTCCCGTTCGGTCGCGCCTGGTCCAGACGATTGCGCCCACTGCCAGACCAGGCGTCGTTCGCCGGCTTGCAGAAGTTCGGAGGCGCTCGCGTTTGTGATCATGGTTCGCTCACTGACGGCGACGACCGCGCCGCGGAAGCGGCGGCGGGCTCGCGTAAAGGCGTCGAGCAGCATCTCGTCGACGTGGCGACCGTCTCGTTGCGACCCCGCGGGGGCGTGGCCGCGAGGGAGGCCGGGCTCGCTGCCTGGCAGGGCCGCCACCTTGGCAGTCGTAGAAATCGCTGGCTGTCCGTTCGTCATGGTCACACCACCAACATGGGCAGTGACCGTGGAGCAGTCCAGGGATGTTCCGCTCAAACCTTGCCGCGTTCCGCTCAATCTGACCGACCCCTCAGCTTCTGGATGAGCTCGGCCTGAGAATGGATTCCTAGCTTCGAAAAGACGCTCGACAGGTGACTGCGCACCGTCTTTTGACTGACAAACATGTCTGAGGCGATGGCAGGAACTCGTTCACCGTCCAACAAACGCGTGACGATCTCCCACTCTCGGCTGGTGAGGGTAGCCAGCTCGGGGACCCGGGTGAGGTCAGGCATGGTTTGGAGCCTCGCGACGATCCCTGCTGCCCGCAACTCGTCGGCTATGCGCTGCAGAGACATTTCAAAGTGGGACGACCGATTTAGCCTGTCGAGGCCATCTGACTCGCCAAGGTCGCGAAGCAGCGCGAAGGCGAGAGCCGGCGGATTGCCCGAGGAGATGGTGGTCAAGACGCACGCCAGCGAACGCCACTCCCCGGAGCGGGCTCGTAACCGCAGGACGAGGCGCACAGCCCGCTGTCCGCGCTTGGCGTGCTCAACGGCGGCTACGAACGATGACACGTCCAATGGGTACAGCACGCCCAGAACGGGTAGGCCGCGGCAGGTCTCGGCGCTCAGCCCGAGCACGTGCAGTACATCCTGACTGATGCGGTCTACGCGCCACTCCTCGTCGACGGTCCCCAATACGACATCCCCGGGTGTCGGGAATTGACTCATATTCGTCAGCGGCTGAAATTGTGAGTCGACCCCGCTATAGGGAATCACCGATGCGAGACCGACTCGTTGCGTATCGATGTCCACAGCGCTCACCCAGAATCCGAGCTCCCGTTCTTTCCCGTCGTTACTTCTTATTCGACGGACGGCTTGGTAACCGGTTAGCTCTCCTGACACCAAGGACTTCATCGCCGCCCGGGCAAACGCCCGGTCAGATGGGACAATAAGGTCAATACTGGAGTGATATTGCAGCTCGTCGAGCGGCTTATCTAACACCGCAGCCAGCGCGGCATTGGCCGCGAGTATTCGTCCACTGGGAAGCTCGACCGCCATCAGAGGTACGTCAGTCGAGGCGACCAGCTCCTCGGCCTGGGTGGAACCCGGCGTGAATCTCACCCTTTCAGCTAGAGAATCGTGTTCCACGCAGCGCAGCGAGGATGCCAAGTGTGTTGGCTTGTTTCTCGCCCCGGCGGGTAACGCTTCCGGTGAGGTCTCGTACCACCCATGCTCCTTTCCCGATCGAGGGGGTATTTGCTTCTAGCACATTACGGCTTCAGCCAGACGTGGGGCGATCGCATGTTTGAGGTCATCTGGTGTCCTCGACGGTGGACACCTCGATGCGGGCTTGGAAGACGATGGTGTCAGCCGCCATGGCCGAGAGTTGTTCGTTCACGCCGATGGACCCACATCCGCTGGAGAATCCTCCCCGTGGTAGCTTGTATAGCGAGGGCCAGGCACAGGACGTCGGCGAGCCAGTTAACCATGCTCCCCAGGAATGCGAGAGTCAGCGTTGGGAAGCTGAGCTGGACGTAGCCGAAGCGCTCGACGAAGCCGCTGACCAAGGTGGCAGGGTCTCCTCCCGGACGGTGCAGATGGCACTTGCTCCACTTGAGAAGCCGGGTTACGGTGCGCTCGAAGTGGTCCCGCCGGGCGGTACTGCTCATCATGCACGCCACCAGGCCCGCGACAAGGAGGCAGAGGACAGTCACGCCGACGCCGCTCCCTTCCTCTGCGCGCCGCCCGATTGTGCCGGCTACCGACTTCCGACGCACACTGTGAGGTCGACCGTACCCCTCGGAGAACACCCGTGGTTGGTCGGGTAGCAGGGGATCACCTCGTTGAACGGCGACGGCCCGCTGAGGCGGACAGGAATACCGCGAGCAGGACGTCCCGATGGCCGTCCTCACCGTTCTACCCTTCGTCCACCTATCGAGCTCGTTCTACGTTGAGGTGTGGGTCGTCGGCGGCGTACTATTGAGCTTGAGCACTTCAGCTAGGAACAGGTTCGTTGGGTTGCCCCACGACCCGGAAGTGGAGACGTTGTCATGACCGATACACAGTTCATTCATGTCACCCACCGTGAGCTCCCGTACACGACGTTCGACGCCGACAATCACCTCTACGAAAACCGTGAGGCGATGACGAAGTTCCTCCCGCCAGAGCTGGGGGGCGTCGTCAAGTATGTGGAAGTGGACGGCCGGACGAAATTGGCGATCCGGGACCACATCACCAACTACATCCCGAACCCGACGTTCGCGAAGGTGGCGGTCCCAGGTGGTGCCGGGTACGACATCACCAAGGGGGGCGGAGGCTTCGGGAACCGGGCCACCGGCTTCGGAAGGATGATCGCCATGCCGGGTATCGATGCCTTCTTTGACCCCGAACCTCGCCTGGAGCTCATGAAAGAAATGGGCATCGACCGAACCCTCCTGTGGCCTACCCTGGCCAGCGCTATCGAGGAACGCCTGGCCGACGCACCCAATGTCGCTTGCGCGGTCGTCCACGCGCTCAACCAGTGGATGCACGAGCATTGGACCTTCGCGTACTCTGATGCGCTCTTCACAACCCCGATTATCTCTCTGGCACAGGGAAACGACGTTGCCCTCGCAGAGCTTGAGTTCGTCTACGACCGCGGGGCGAGGATTTTCCTTATCCGGGTAGCCCCTGTGCCTACCTGGGAGGGGCGCAAGTCGTTTGCGCTGCCGGAGTTCGATCCGTTCTGGCAGCGGGTGCAGGAGCTGGATGTCGTGGTGGGCATGCACTCCGGCGATCCCGGGTACCACCGGTACACCAACGAGTGGGAGGGCTTCGGCGACCGCGAGATGAGCATCGACCGCCATGCGCGCCGGGCGTCGCCGGCTTTCCTCACCCTGGCGTCGGAGAAGGACAGCTTGGTCGACGCGATGGCTTCCATCATTGGTCATGGGCTGGCGACGCGCTTTCCCAGGCTCAGGTTCATGCCAGTGGAGTTCGGCGCTCAGTGGATCCGACCCTTCTATGCCAAGCTGGAGCGGGAGTGGGAGAAGAGCCCCGTGCTGTTCGACGAGAACCCGGTTGAGGTGTTCCGTCGCAACGTGTGGGTACATGCTTTCCACGAGCCGGATCCCCAGGGACTCATCGACCTGGGAATTCCCGTCGACCACATTATGTTCGGTTCGGATTTCCCTCATCCGGAGGGCATGGCGGACCCCCTCGCCTACTCGGAGGTGGTCAAAGAGATGCCGCTGGGAAATCAGAGCCTGATCATGGGCGGGTCACTCGAGAAGGCCATGCGCGTCGGCCAGTACGCCTAACAGACCTTTCTCGCGAAAACTTGCCCAGCGACACCCGGGGTGGCGGGCGCGGATGTGAACGCTAGCGCGACCGGTGTGTGACGTGGGTTCAACGCGGTTCCGTGGGTCTCGCCCGGCGGAGGTGGTCGCGAGTCAGTCGACATCGAGGGTCGCCTGAAGCAACGCGGGATCGACCATCAGTCGTCTCAAACGCCTGGCTTCCCACCGACCATCTTCTGCCTGGATCCCGCGGGAAACCGGTGGGAGCTGCGAGGGGACCATGCTTCCACACGAATGAGGACGTCCGTCGACTGAGGTATCCATATCCGGGTCCTCAGTGCTTCTGCTCTCCGAGGGCGATGGGCGACGCCCTGCTGGATGACACCGTTGTCCGTTCTGTTCGAGCTTCCCATCACTGGGTCGGCATGGCCGGACTAGCTTGCCGATTGGGTGAGTGTCAGTAAGGATCAAGGCTTCAACTCAAGGGGGTTGCAGTGGATCTGGACGGGAAGGTGGCCCTGGTGACGGGCGCGAGCCGCGGTGTGGGGGCGGCTACGGCAGTGGCCCTCGCCGAGGCCGGATGCAGCGTGGCGTGCGCGGCGCGCTCGACCAAAGATGCTCCTCAGCGCACAGCCGGCACTCTTGACGAGACTCTCGAGCGCTTGAATGGATCGGGAGGCGAAGGGCTTGCCGTGCCCACCAATCTGGCGGACCGCGACGCTGTCCGTGAGATGGTGCGGCAGACGGTCGAGCACTTCGGTGGGATCGACATCCTCATCAACAACGCCGCGGTCACGTTCATCGGCGACTTCGAGCAGCCGGAGCACCGCCACGAGCTCACCTTCGCAGTCAATTACTGGGCGCCGTACATCGCGATCAAAGAGGCCTACCCGCACATGGAGGCGCGCGGAGGCGGATCCATCGTCAACGTGTCATCCCTTGCTGCACTCATGCCCTTTCCCGACAACATGTCTTACGGGACCTCGAAGGTCGCGCTCGAGCGGCTGACGCTCGACGCGGCCCGGGTGCTGTATCCAAAGGGTATTGCCGCCAATGTCTTCCGCATCGACATCGCGGTTGCGTCGGAGGGCTTCGTGGCGAACACGCCCGGTGCCGACCGGTCGGATTGGGAGCCGTGCGACGTGGCGGCCGAAGGGATCCTGTGGATGCTACGCCAGCCGCTCGACTACACGGGTCGCCGCGAGAGCATGTACCACCTCCGCCAGCGTGAGGGGATCATGGCGAGCCGTGCCGCGAGGCCGCGCCAGGGCGGGCCAACACCCACCGAGGTTTTCTCGGGGTTGTTCGAGTCGGGCCCTTCGGCGTACGCCGAGCCCTACGACTGAGCTCCTGGGCGGCCGGCGGTCGGTGTTCCTTAGGGAGGACTGGCAGGAGGAGGTCCGGGCTGGCGTCGGCTGAGTTGTCTGTCAGAACGGCGACAAGACCCGTGGACCCAACGCTAGCATTGAGGAGAAGAACAGCAGTCGTGCCAGGCCCGTCGGCGGTGGTCGAACTCGTTGGTTGCTGCCGGCCAAGAGAGCATAAGGAGGAGCCGATGCAGCTCGAGGACATGATCTTGGTCAGTTGCGACGACCACGTCATCGAGCCGCCCGACATGTTCGAGCGGCACGTGCCGGAGCGCTGGAAGGATCAGGCGCCCAAGTCGGTGCTGGGCGACGACGGGATCGAACGCTGGTGGTTCCAGGGGGTCTCCAGCGGCTCCGGGAGCCTCAACGCGGTGGTCGGCTGGCCCAAGGAGGAGTGGGGCATGGACCCCACCACCTTCGCCGAGATGCGTCCCGGGGCGTACGACATCGACGAGCGGATCCGCGACATGAACCGCAACGGCATCCTCGCCTCGATGTGCTTCCCCTCGTTCGCCGGGTTCAGCGCCGCGGTTCTTTCAAGAGGCGGCGGACAAGGACCTCGCGCTGATCATGCTCAAGGCGTACAACGACTGGCACATCGACGAGTGGTGCACCTCATATCCCGGGCGGTTCATGCCGATCGCCCTCGGCCCGGTGTGGGACCCCGAGGCGCTGGTCGAGGAGGTTCACCGGGTGGCCGCCAAGGGCTGCCGGGCCATGACGATGCCGGAGCTCCCCCACGTCCAGGGTCTGCCGAGCTACCACGACACCGACTACTGGGGGCCTTACTTCGACGCCTGCTGCGACGAAGGCATCGTCATGTGCCTCCATATCGGTCAGGGCTTCGCCGCCATCAACTCCGCGCCGCTGGCCCCGATCGACAACATGATCATCGTCTCCAACCAGATCTCGTTGATCAGCGCTCAGGACCTGCTGTGGGGACCGGCGTTCAAGAACTGGCCGGGGCTGAAGACGGCGTGGTCCGAGGGAGGGATCGGCTGGATCCCCTCGTACCTCAATCGGTGCGACCGGCACTACACCAACCAGCGGTGGCTCGGGCACGACTTCGGCGACAAGCTCCCGAGCGACATCTTCCGGGAACACTCGCTGGCCTGCTACATCAGCGACCCGACCGCCCTCAAATGGCGTGAGGACATCGGCATCGACATCATCGCCTGGGAGTGCGACTACCCGCATTCCGACTGCATCTGGCCCGACGCGCCGGAAACCCTGCACCGTGACTTGGGATTGGCCGGCGCCTCTGACGAGCACATCGACAAGATCACCTGGCAGAACACCGCCCGGTGGTTCGACTATGACCCGTTCGCCCACATCCCCAAAGAACAGGCCACCGTCGGAGCCCTCCGGGCCCTGTCGCCCGACGTCGACGTCACCGTCCGATCCAAGCGCGAATGGCGCTCGCTCTACGAATCGGCTGGGGCCGGCGCCGCCCACTGATCCTCCGAAGGATCCGCGGAGTCCTTCGCAAGGGTCCGCAATAGCTTGATCCCACTAACGAGGGCGATGATCGGACGGCGCCATTCAAGGAAGCGGCCGCGCCGGTCCCGGGTGGAGGACGCAATATAGGGCGGGTGATCTCGAGGGAGTTTGCGCGGCACGGTGCCCGCGTTGCGGTGGCGGGTATTGATGAGGCTGCGGCCCAGGAGAGCACCCAGTACTTCATCCCGAAGATGATCGAACGGGGAAGCGGGTCACGCCCCGGGGTTCCCGGCGATCATGCCTGCAAAGCCCGAACCCATGTCGTCGATCCATCCGTCGTAGTCTGCGGCCTTTGAAACCAGCGAATTCCAGGCGGAATCCGAGTCGAGCACCAGAAAGCGCTCCTCGCTGATGGCCCGCACGAGCAGATCGGCAACCCGATCTGGAGTCAGTGCCATCTGGTAGATCGGGTGATCCGGAGGGAAATTGTTGGAGAGCAGCATGGGGGTGAGCATCGGGCCCGGGCAGAAGCACGAAACCTTGATCCCCTTGGGTCGATAGGTGACGGCGAGCCACTCGGACAACGAGAGCGCTCCGTGCTTGGTCACCGAGTAGGCGACCTTGTCCATCTGTGTCGAAAGTGCAACCACCGACGCTGTCTGCAACAGGTATCCGTCGCTCCGCTCGAGCATCGACGGGAGGACGGCGCGTGCCGCGTAAACATGCGCCATCACGTGCAGTCGCCACAGTGTTTCCCACGTGGAGTCGTCCTGGAGTTCTCCCGGCTGGCGGGGTCCCGAGATGCCCGCGTTGCTGAACCAGAGATCTATCTCGCCATAGGTCTCGCGAGCGAGCCGGGCGACGGACTGAACGTTGCGCTCGACCGTGATGTCGGTTGCCAAGCCGACCGAACCTATCGACGACGCGACCCTCTTGACGCCGTCGCCGTCAACATCGGTGACCACGACATTCGCCCCCTCGGCGGTGAACCGGTAGGCGCAGGCCTCCCCGATGCCGCTGCCCGAGCCGGTAATCACGACGACCTTGTCCCGTAGTTCCATGCTTCACTCTCCCCGTGGTCCGCTCCTGATCTTTCACGTTACCCCCGAGTCTTCGCGACCTTCGCCCACGTAGCGTCCCAGATCGATATGTACACGGAGGGATGGTGTCTAGTAGCTACTTTTCGGCCGGGTCTCTAGATCTTGCGGGTATGCCCGACCCAGTAGCGCTCTCGGATCGTTGCTTTGCGGATCTTGCCATTGGGATCCCGGCCAATCGAGTCCACGAAATCCACGTGCTTGGGACATTTATAGTGGGCGATACGGGCCCGACAGTGCTCGACGAGCTCGGCTTCGAGTGCATCGCCCGGGACCGCCCCGGGAGCTGGCTCGACAACCGCCCGGACTTCCTCCCCCCAGTCCTCGCTCGGGACACCGACCACGGCGACGTCGGCGACCAGCGGGTGCTCGAGCAGGACTGCTTCGGTTTCTGCAGGGTAGATGTTGACCCCACCCGAGATGATCACCTCGGCCTGGCGGTCGCAGAGAAAGAGGTATCCCTCGTCGTCGAGGTAACCGATATCGCCGACGGTGAACATGCCATTGCGCCGGTTGGCCTGGGTCTTGAGCGCGTCGTCGAGGTATTCGAACTCCCACAAAGTGGGGGTCAGGTACACGGCGCCCGGCTCGCCGGTGGGGCACGGCTTGCCGTCCTGGTCGAGGATCGCGATCGTCACTCCGGGAGAAGCGCGTCCGACGCTGCCCGGTCGGTTGAGCCACTCCTCGGATGTGATGCTGGTCCCGGCACCCTCGGTCGAAGAATACGACTCGACAATGATCGGCCCCCACCACTCGATCATCCGGCGCTTGACCTCGACCGGGCAGGGAGCTCCCATGTGGCTGACCTGCCTCAGGGAGGAGATGTCTGTCCCCTTGCGCACCTGCTCGGGCAGCGCGAGGAGCCGGTGGAACATGGTGGGTACCATCGTCGCGGTCGTGACGCGGTACCGGTTGACGAGCTCCAGAAAGAGTTCTGCGTCGAAGTGGTCCATCAGCACCAGCAGACCTCCGACGTCGAGAACTCCGACAGCCGCTGCGAGCGGGGCGGCGTGATAGAGAGGGCCCGGGACGATCTGGACCCGGTCCGGCTCCGGGTCGGTCGCCCGCAGACCTATCCCGCATCCCAGTACGATGTGGCGCGGCTCGACAGCGCCGAGGTTCTTGCGGACGCCCTTCGGCTTACCGGTCGTTCCAGAGGTGTAGAAGGTGACCTGCCCTGCGGCCATGTCCCCGAGCGGCGCTTCGGATTGGCCTTGTACGAGAGCGTCAAGCGACGTCCCAGCCGCATCCGGCTCGCCGATCACGAACCTGAGGGTGGGTGGGATGCCCGCGCTCTCCGCAGCGACGAACGCTGCATCGGCGAAGCGATCTTCGGCGAAGATGGCAGTGGCATGGGAGTTTTCGAGAATGTAGGTGATCTCCGCCGCGGTGAGATGCCAGTTGATCACCACCATGTAGAGGCCCATCTGCAACCCGGCGGCGTAGACCTCCAGCATCTCGGTCCTGTTAGCGGACATGAGAGCGATTGTGTCGCCTTGGCGGAGACCCGCAGAGCGCAATCCCCGGGACACCCGGTTGACCGCGGACACGAGCTCCCCGTAGGTGAAGGTTCGGCCGCCTGACTCCATTACAGCCTGGCGCAGAGGGTCCTCTAGAGCGATCCGGAAGAATCCGGCGGTCGGGTACTCCCGGGGCGGCGACGAATCTGAGCGACTCTCGATCATCCCCTCATGCTCGACCTATGCCGAGCGGAAATCAAGCCCGTCTCCCCAGGGACCACGCCGTTTGCGGCAAGCCGGAACCCGTACTTAAGCTCGTGTGCATCGCCTGGGCGTCCCGTCAGGGAGATCGCCTTCAGAGCACGGCGAACAGGGTGTGCGACCTACTGGACCCGACGAGGACAAGGGGGCCCGATGGCTGGAGTGCTGGATGGCGTGCGGGTTGTCGAGGTGGCGATGTGGGCGTACGTGCCAGCGGCCGGAGCGGTCCTCGCCGAGTGGGGCGCCGAAGTCATCAAGATCGAGGGCCCGACTGGCGATCCCGTGCGCGGCCTGGTCACCGCCGGAGTCCAGACCGCCGGTCCGACGTGGACCTGGGAAATGTGGAACAGGGGCAAGCGGGGTATTTCGCTTGACCTGACGCAGCCAGAAGCCCAGTCGGTTGTCCACCAGCTTGTCGCTGAAGCCGACGTTTTCCTCACCAGCATCCTGCCCGGCACGCGTCCCAAGCTGGGAATCGACCTCGAGACGATCCGGGCGGCCAATCCCGACATCATCTACGCAGCTGGCACCGCTGTCGGTCCGCTCGGCCCCGAGTGCGGCCGGAGTGGCTACGACTCGATCACTTTCTGGTCCCGGGGGTCGGTCGCCGAGTCCATCACCCCAGCGGGCATGGATCCGATCGGGATGCCGGCGGGCGCGTTCGGGGACTCCCAGAGCGGCATGGCCCTGGCCGGGGGCATCGCGGCGGCGCTGGTCAAGAAGGCCCGTACCGGCGAGGGCTCGATCGTGGAGGGAGCGCTCTTCGCGTCCGCGATGTGGGCGATGCAGATGTCGATCGTCGGCGCCGCTGCAGCGGGCCTCGACGAGATGCCCAAGATGGCTGGTCGCCACCAGGCGTTCAACCCACTCGTCAACAATTACCCAACGGCCGACGGCCGGTGGGTGTCTCTCTGCATGCTTCAACCCGACCTCTACTGGGAGGGCTTCTGCCGGTCGATCGGGCGAGACGACCTTGTCGACGACCCTCGCTTCGCCGACTCGGCCACCAGAGCGGTAAATGTCGCAGACTGTGTCAGCGAGCTAGATCGGACCTTTCTTTCCGAGCCCCTGGACCACTGGAGGCAGCGGCTCTCGACGCAGCGGGGGCAGTGGGATGTCATGTACAAGGTGTCGGACCTCCTGACCGACGAACAGGTCCTGGCCAACGGCTACATCCAGAACGTGGGCTATGAGGGTGGCAATCAGCTGTCCCTCGTCACGACCCCGGTCCGCTTCGACCGGGAGATTCCCGTGGCTGCCCAGGCACCGGAGTTTGGCGCGGACACCGACGCGGTCCTCGAGTCACTCGGGTGGGAAACAGAGGCCATCGTCGATGCTCGCGTGAAAGGCGCCGTGGTCTGACGGCCCCGGCACCAGTGCAACCTCTCCGTTTAGATTTGCCACAACGCCCTTGACTAACCCATTGGTCCAGCCGGGAACTGTTGGACCACCGGACTCGTCAGAGTGCCAAAGAACAGGTTGCCAGGTGCCAAGTCGACGGCGGCGCAGATTCAGGTCAGAAGTATCGCGTATGACAGAAATCATTTGAGGCGGATTACAAGACCACCAGTTCGTCAGCGCCCCTTCCTGCGACAAGCCGGGCTGCGGGGCACGACTGCCCTACGTAGGCTTTGGCTCATGAGATCAACTGACAGACTAAGATCTTCTCGCCTGCCAGCCGGCCAGCCGCCGACACGGAGGGACGCTGTGACGACCGGGGGTCCAGACAGATGAGGTTTCAGACCGGGCTCCCAGGACTGAACCGGTACCCACCCGACAGTTTTCCTCCGGGTGGTGACCAGTGGCAGGAGCGACTGACACAGGACGACTTCCAGAAAGTGGCACAGACCGCGGAAGCCCTCGGATACGACGCCCTGACGACGCCGGAGCACATCGTGATGCCCGCGGACCTCATTCCCGCCATGGGCGCGTACTGGACCGACGCTCTGACGGTGATGGCGTTCGTTGCCGGCGCCACCAAGCGCATCCGCGTCAACAGCAGCGTAATTGTCCTTCCGTACCACGAACCTATCGCCTACGCCAAAGCGATCTCGACCCTCGACCGCCTGTCCGGAGGCCGAGTAACCGTCACGTTCGGAGTGGGCATGGCCCACGGAGAATTTGCCGCGCTGCAGTTGCCGTTCGAAAAGCGAGGACGGATCGCCGACGAGTACATCGAGGTGCTCAAAGTCCTCTGGAGCGCAGCCGAGCCGGAGTTCCACGGCCAGTTCGTCGATTTCGCTGCCGTTTACTTCGAGCCGAAACCGCTGCAAACACCCCATCCCCCTATCTGGATCGGAGGCAGCTCATTGGCAGCTCTGCGGCGAGCGGCCCGAGTGGGCGACGGCTGGTACCCGGCCGGCTCCCAGGGCGGCGCGGGCCCGTGGTTAAATTCCGTGAAGGATCTTCCCGCTTTTCTTGACGAGGCGCGTAAGGTTACCGGCTTCGCCGATCGAGAACACGACTTCGACATCGCCATACCGGTGGCGAACGTGAGCTTCGGGCCAAACCACGAACCGCTCCCCGGCGACGGCCGTCAACACCAAAGCACCCAGGAAATAATCGATCGCATTGGTGAAATGGAGGACGCCGGGGTGACCTGGACGTCAATCCCATCCCTGGACCGGACCCCGCCTGACTCGCTCGAAAGCTATCTCGCAGAACTCGAGCGAGCGGCCAAAGAGGTGATCACGGCCTTCCGATGACTCCCTGGGGGCAGTAGAGATGCTTGAGCAGAGGATACGGAGTTTGTGCCTCCCCCAGGGGCCGGCTTAGGTCCGCTGGATCGAAGGATGCCCCTCGAGGGGATCGTGGTCCTCGAGCTCGGAGCCCAGTACGCGGCTCCCTTTGGCGCGACGCTCCTCACTGACCTGGGCGCTCGCGTGATCAAGATCGAGCCCTTGAGGGAGACAACATTCGCTACATGACCTCCTTCCCCCACCTGACCGCGGTCAAGGTCATGCAGGGTAAGGAAAGCATTGCTCTCGACATCACCTCGGCCGAGGGGCTGAAGATCATCTACGAACTTGTCGAACGGGCGGACGTCGTGCTGCAATCGTTCCGGGCGGGGGTTGCAGAACGGCGCGGCGTCAGCGCCGAAGAACTGCAGGCACGGAACCCGCGGCTGGTGTACCGGGGGAGAGCTGCACACGTATGGCGTCGCGACCTGGTGTCTTGCGGTCGAGTAGGTCGAGAGCTTCGCCGACCTGGTCGATGGTGAACACCTCCCCGATCAGCTCGGAGGTGGGGATCCGCCCCGACCAAATGAGGTCGACCGCCGTCTTCACGTGATCGCCGTCGGCCCCGGCGAGGATGTGGATTCCGCGCATCGGAATCCAGTCGCTGATGAAACCCTCGACCGGCTTGCGGTCTTTCAGCCCCCCGATTACGACCTTGCCGCCGCGACGGACCATCTCCATGGCCTGTACGACAGTGGCGGTCGATCCAGACGCGGCGTCGATGACCACGTCCACGCCATCGCCGCCGGTCAGCTCCTTTGCCTGGGCGATCGGATCGTCGGCACCAATGTCCACGGCCACGTCCGCGCCGAGCTGACGGGCTGCCTCGAGGCGAAACGAGTCCGCCGGGGTGCCCGTGACAAGGACTTTGCTGGCGCCGTTCGCCCGGGCCGCCACGATGGCGGCCAGACCGAGGTGGCCGGGACCGAGGACCGCGACCGAATTGCCATCTTGGACCACGCCAGCCCAGCGTGAAGCGATCGACAGAGGCTCCCAGAACGTCATCTCCGTACCCGGAGGGCCGTCAGGGAGACGCAGGAGAGAACTGCCCGGGAGTATCTCCATGTAGTCGGCGTACCCTCCGTACAGGCCCGACCCCTCGTCGACGGAATAGTCATGGCCGTAGATCCGCGAGCGGCGATCCTCGGTGAGCCGGCCGGACAGCACGGCCACCCGGTCCCCCTCGGTCACTCCGAGGGCTTCGCCTGCACCATCTCCCAAGCGTTCGATCCTGCCGACCACCTCGTGACCAGGAATCGTCGGAAACTCGCCCCCCCAAGGCGTATGGACGATCCCGTTCAGATTGTCGATGTCGCTGTGGCACATTCCCGTGGCTTCAACCCGGAGTATCGCCCCTCCAGCCGGTGGCTGGTCCGGGACCGGCAGCTCTCGGACCTCCCACTTCCCCTCACCTAGGAACACGACTGCCCGACTGGTCTGAGTCAAGAGATCATTCCTCTCGTTCGCTAATCGCTTTGTCGACTGGAACTACGAAATCGGCATCCCCCTCCACGACGGCGCGGCCGTCCGTGGTGGTCAGGGTCAGATCGACCTCGATGCGCAACCCCTGATCATCGGGGTGCACGTCGCGTACGCGGCCCTCCGCCTGGAGGGTGTCTCCGCGCCAGACGAGACCTCTGAGCCGGGTACGGAAACGACGTACGGTGTCGGTGCCGAACAGATCGGTGCAGTAGGTGGCGAGGTAGCCCGCGTTGAGCATGCCGACCCCGAAGGCTTCCGGGTATCCACGGAGCGCGCCATGATGTCGTCGCGATGCATCGGGTTCATGTCGCCACTGGCAAACTGATAGCGGACGATGTCCGTGATGGTGACCGGGCCGAATGTCCGGCTGGGTAGCTCAGCTCCCTTTTCCCGCAGTACGGTGCTCACGACGACCTCTTCTCGGTGGCGGCATGGCTGGTGCGAGCGGATGTGTAGTGGCACTCGGCCCGAAGGTTCCCGTCGGGATCACGGAACTCGATCGTGAAACGACTGAAAACCAACTGCCCACCTCGACGGCCTTGCTTGATCTCGATCCCATCGAAGCGTTGGGTGAGCACGAGACGATCACCGGCCCTGGGTATCGGACCGTGAAATACGTACTCCTGCTCGGCTGCAAGGACGTTCCGGATGCCAGCGTCCTGCCCGAGCCCTTGTTCGGCTGATAGTTTGAGGTCATCTTCGCTGGGGCCGATGCTCCCTCCGGGCTGGTCCCAGAAAAGGACCGTCGCCAGAAACGTGGGTGGGATAGGCGCACCGGGGTTCGCAAGGTAGTCGGGGCTGGTGCTCCCGGTCGCCGTCGCGAACTCGCGGATCTTTCCCCACTCGATGGGCATCGAGGTGGTCAGGTCGTCGCGCATGTTGTCGTCAGTGTACGGAGCCACCGCCGTCAACCCTTACGGTCTGGCCGGTCACCCAATCGGCGGCAGGCGTGCAAAGGTACGCCATCGCGCCGTACAAATCACGAGTCGTACCCATCCGCTTGATGGCATTTCGGGCGACGACAGAATCGGCCGCGTCGAGCTGCGTGGTAGCTGCCTCAAAGGCGCAGATCCCGGGAGCTATGCAATTGACGGTGATGCCAAGCTCCCCGACCTCGTGGGCCATGCCAGCCGTCATGCGCTCGACCGCGTTCTTGGTGAGACCGTAGGCAGTCCCACCCGAGCTTGAGGCCAAAGAGGAGATATTGAGTATCCGGCCCCACTTCTGCTCAGCCATGACCGGGACCGCTGCCTGGTAGCACTTGAGCGTGCCCGTGACATTCACGGCCCAGGCTCGCTCCCAGACATCGTCGTCACAGTTGAGCAGTCCCCCTTCGTTCAGCCCTCGCCACAAACCTGTATTGTTGACCAGTACGTCCAATCGGCCGAAGTGGGCCTGTGTCTCCTGGATCATCTCCGTCACGCTGCCGCGATCGGTGACGTCGGTTTCTACCCCGATACATTTTGGCCCACCCGCGGAGGCGTCCGCTGCGGCCGCGTCGGTTCCCTTCACGTCGGCGAGCACTACATTCGCCCCATCCTGAGCGAAGTACCTCGCATAGTCTCGCCCGAGCCCTCGCGCTGCTCCGGTCACGATCACAACTCTTCCGTCGAATATTCCCATCATTAGTCTCCCTTGAACTCTCGAAAAGGCGAAAGGCCAGACACTATCGGCTGAGATCTCCGACCAGATCGCCCAGCTGCCAAGCGAAATCCTCACTCACGGTGAAATAAGAAACCCCGTAGCGTTCGGTGAATTCGGTGATCCGGTCCTTGATCGCCGCGAGGTCACCGATCATCACGAACGGCGAATCGAGTAACTCGCGAGTCGATACACCCCTGCGAGCCGCCATCGGCTTGGCCGCTTCTTCGGCGGCTGCCCCAGGGGCGGTCACGATCCCCATCACGATTCGCAGACCGAGCGTGAGCTCTCGATCCATCGGCCTGACCTCCGACAGCCACTCGACGCGCTCTTGGAAGGCTATGAGCCCACTGTCTACCTTGGGGTTGTTCACCACAATGCTGACAATTTCGGCGTGCCGGGCCGCCAGGGTCAGCATCCGCCGGCCCTCCCCCCGACCATGATCGGGACCCGGGACTGAACCGCCGCAGGGTACGAGGTGAAGGCCTCGAGGCGGTAATGGGTGCCCTCCGCAGGTCGAGCGTGGCGATCTCCTTGGCCAGCATGGCCGGATGTCGAAAGTCGTTGTTCAGGACGGTGATGGCCAGGCGCAGGGTCGAGGTCACCGCGGCCGCCGCGGTCAAAGCGACCAGCGGGGCGAGCTGTGGTAGGTCAGGGCTCAGGTGGTCCGGAACCGACACCGAGTGGAAGCCCTGGTCTTCGGCGCGCCGAACCTTGTCCTGCCACGCCGACGCCTCGGAAGCTCCAGGGATCTGTACCGAGAACCGTATGGTGCCACCCGTCATGCACATGCTCCTCTCGCCTCCTCGAAAAGGCGGTTAACGAAGAGGCCGAATGAAAGGTGAAAACCTCCCTTTCGGAAAAGATACAAGGAACCTGCGTGGGCCGTCAACTCCCCGTCCTGAACGACCATCCCGGAGGGGTCGAAACTGGCCCTGCTGACCGGCGCGGCTGGTCGGGACGAGCGCAAGTATCGCAATCCCGATGTGTACGACATTCACCGCTCGATCGACCGGCACGTGACCTTCGGGTACGGAGCCCACTTCTGCCTCGGCGCGGCGCTCGCCCGCATGGAAGGCCGAATCGCGATCGCGGAGGTCCTTCGACGCTTCCCCACATGGGAGGTCGATCGCTCGGCGGTGACCTACGTGGCCACCAACACGGTTCGGGGTCCCTCGTCGGTACCAGTCGGCACCTGACCGTTCGCAGGCCGCGACCTGGTGCCGGTCCCGCGACCGGGTTCGTCAGAGCCAGTAGCGACTCGAAATTATCCCTTCGTAAAGCGAAGCCGTTCGACCTGTTCATCCCAGTCGGTGGCTCTCCAGAAGCTGGTTGCCAGCAAGTCGGTTTCAACCACGATGGCCTGCAGCCGAATCGCTCCTCGTTCGGCCATCCTCCGTTCGGCCTCTGCAAGAAGACGGCTCCCCAGGCCTCGACGGCGGTAGCGGGGTGCAACGGCCAGCCTGTAGATCGATCCGCGCCATCCATCCCACCCAGCGATGACTGATCCAACGACGCGACCGGCCTCCTCCGCGACCACCAAGGCGCCAGGATCACGGCTGACCAGGTTGGTGATGCTCGCGATGTCATCTGTGTGCGTTGGCTCGGCTTCGGCATCGCGCCACAGTGCCAACACGGCGGCGGCATCGCTAGCGGTGGCCGCTCGGATCCTCTCGCTCATTCCGGGATGCTAGCGACCGCCAACACCCCGAGGTGGAGGCAACCATCGATGGCGACATAGCGACGACCAACGAAGGGGCAGTACGTTTGGAGCGTGTAGCCGCCCAAACAGAATCGCCACACAGATCGGTTCTTCGGGCGGTGATGCCGGCTGCCCCGTCGCTGTCTTGTCCCACGAGGTCGTCCCGGTCGCTGCGACTTACGGCACTTCTCCTGTAGCCGCCGTGGTGAACCGAAACGGTGCCCCGAAGGTGTCTGTTGGGTCGGCGAGCAAAGTGTGCTCGTCCCGGCCGACGATACCGACGCCGAGTCCTCGGAGGTGGCGTTCGGCAGCGTCGAGGTCCTGGACTTCGAAGGCGACTGCGTGCAACATGTTGCCGTTCTTGTCCAGATCAGCTCGAGCCAATGATGGTTCGTCATGGGGCCGGGAGATCTGGATGACGGTTTGGGAACCGACCTTCACGAACACATCGTCCGTTGCGGTCACCGGGGAGGTGCTGTGGCTGAGCACCTGCCCGCCCAGCACGTCGACGTACACAGAACGGGCTTGGTCCGGATCGTCTGTCACGATCGTCAGGTAGGCCAGGCGTTGGATACCCAGGGGATGATGATCGGCCCACCAACTGCTTGACCAGCCAGGCAGATACCTGGGGTCGAGGTCCCCGCGTCCCGCGGCGAAGTCCTCGACGCCGAACGCCGGGCGACGCCACATGAACTGCAGCTGGGTGACGGTTTCCTTCGGATGGGTGAAGATGGGTGTCGAACCGCTCGGCCGAGTGTCGTCGCCAGAGGCCCCCCGCGGGAAGATAACCCTGAGGCCGTGATCGCGCAGGTGCTCCCACGCTTGGCCGATGTCTTCCACGTACCAGGCAATGGAATGCCAGTGGCGACCGAAACGGGTGAAGAAGCGGCCGATGGGCATGACTTCCCAGCCCTCCGCAAATCGGGCCGGAGCCAGCACCTCCACCACGGCGTCGGCGATGGTAACCAGGGACGCGTCCCGCTGCTCGCCGTCGTAGTAGTTGGCGTCCATGAACCCCCGGCGGGGTAGGAACACGTCGTCGTACCAGACGTCCAGGTCGGCCCGACTCTCGGTCAGGTGAATGACGTGGTAGAGCTCCTCGATCATCACGCCGGCTCACTCCTCAATGTCGTGAATGGTTCAATCATTAGTAGCAATCATGCAGCCATGCTCGGCCGTGGGCGACCTCACTCCGACCGCTGGCTCTCGAAGCATCTGTCGGCCTCGCCACTCCCACAGCGTGAGGGACGAACAATCGCTCCGATCCACTTACCGACATCGCCGGTAGGACGGCACTCTGTCTGTCCCGTGGGGATCGGCCGGGTAGGCAATCTAAGGGGTCTCGTATGCGATTTCGGCGCGCCCATGCTTTAGGACTGTCTGTCCGGCCGAACTGGCCTCGAACCCATACAGATGGGCGCCGTCGCCGGGGCCGATGTCGAAGAACTCAACAATCAATTCGTTGCGCGGGAACATCGGTGACGAGAACCGGCCCGCCAAGCGGCGCACCCGATCCGGGTCGCCACTAGCGAGCACCTCAACAGCACCGCCGCTGCACATGGCGAAGGTACACAATCCCTGCAGGAACTTGGAAGGGAACCCGGCTCGTTGCGCAGCCACGTCATCGATGTGGATCACGGCGTGATCGGTGGACGCTCCCGCGTAGCGGAAGGACTGGTCGCCACTCGCGTGCGTCCGGTAGCTGCCCACCGATCGCGTCTTGGCCGCGGCGGGCAGAAGGTGATCCGCCAAGCGCTCACCCTGGACAGGCGGATCGATCTGCCCGCCAATATAGAGGGTGGTCCAGTAATGGGTGACAGCTGGGCCCTCGGTGTCGCTGAGGACAACCTTCTGAGGTACCTGCACCCCGGCTGGCGTCTGCTCGGCCCCGGACGTCTCGCTGGTCCAGCTCAACTCCGCGCCGGGTTTGAGCAGATGGTGAAAGTACACGTCGTGGCTGCCATGCACGCCGCCACGGACATTCTTGATGGCGCCCGGCTCGACCCCTAACCGCAGACTGTCCGTCATCGACGAAAGGATCAGCGCGACCGTGTACAGGGGCGGCACCGCCTGCCCCTCCACGCAGACCGGGTTCGGATCGTTGGTCGCTAACGCGTAGGCCATGGCCGCATCAGGATCGATGCGGCCATGGGCAGCCTCGGTCTGCACCCCAATGTTGACTTTCGGATTGCTCACGGCTGCCCATCCTCCCACACCGCGCACAGCAGGGCGGCACGCGGCAGCGGCGCGATGCTCCTTGTCAGCAGCGCAGCCGGACAACCGGTGGGCGTTCGTTGGGCGAGAAAATCAGTTCAGCCCGGGGCTTCGGACTGTACCCTTCCTCGGGTCCGATTATGCCGGCTACTTGCTGTCCGACCTGCGAGGCATTCTGCACGACGAGGGTTCACTGCCAGTGACATTCCTTGATTCAACACCGATCGACCCCTACGAGGCGAGAGCGAAACTGATCGTGTCACTGATCCTGCTGAGCCACCTCGGAGTCGTGCGACCGGTATCAGGGCGGGCAACTCCTACCCCTCAGCGGCCATACCGCGTCATCCCCCCTCGAAGGGGCCGAGCCGTTCATCGCCAGCAGCACACCCGACCCCCCCGGTCCTGTTAGAACGCCCATCCACGATTCCGGAACGAGGACGCACAGGCGTCACCCGCTCGGGAGTGATCGCGGTAGCCCGAACCAGGGGAACACACCGTTCTCGAAGCGGGTCATGGCGCAGATTCGGTCGCCCGAGAGGGCGAGGACGAAGAGGCCAGCTCCGTGCCTGCTGCCGTCAGGGGCGCGCACGTACGCCCCGAACGCCGGCTGGCCGTTGGCTCGGGTCGGCACGAGGTCGGAGCGCCGGCCCGAGCCAAAGATGCTGGCGCAGAAGCGGGCCACTGCGGTCCGGCCCTCGTATTCGAAAGGCATGGGTGGCATCGACATGAAGACGTCGTCTGTCAGAAGGGCCACTAGCGCGTCGAGATCGGCGGACTCCCAGGCGCTGACGAACTTCCCCACGATCGCATCCTCCGCGGGTGAGTCGGGGGCGGGAGGCGGTTCGAGGTCCGCGCTCTGCGGCCACCGCCGCTCCAGGGTGGCACGCGCCCGTTTGAGTGCGCTGTTGACCGATTCGATGGTCGCGTTCAGCATGTCGGCCACCTCGCTCGACTGGAATCCGAGCACGTCGCGCAAGACCAGCACGGCGAGCTGCCGTGGTGGGAGAACCTGCAGGGCGGTCACGAAGGCGAGGGAGATGGATTCGGTCTGCTCGTAGCGGGTCTCGGGGCCGAGCGGCATGTCCTTGGCGCCCTCGAAGAGGGAGTCGGGATATGGCTCGAGCCAGAGGACTTCGCCCAGCCGGGTCGGCTCGGGCGGTTGCACCTTGGGCACGTTCCACTCCTTGGCGGGGCGCCGGCTGGCCGATCGACGCGCGTTGAGGCACCGGTTGGTGGCGATCTGGTAGAGCCAGGTGCGCAGCGAGGCGCGGCCCTCGAAGCCGCCAAAGCCCTGCCAGGCGGCCAGTAGCGTCTCCTGGAGGGCGTCCTCGGCGTCTTGAAGGGATCCGAGCATCCGGTAGCAGTGCGCCTGGAGCTCGCGGCGGTGCGGCTCGGTCAGCTGGCGGAACGCGTCGGCGTCCCTGGCCCGGGCCCTTGAGATCAAGTCGGCCATCAACTGTGTCACCGCCTCCTCCGTGCGCTGGCTTTGTCCCGCTTCCACCTTCGTATGGACACCGGCCGAGGGGCGAACTGGGCGGTCGATGGGCGACCAATTTTCCGAATCGTGGTGTCTACACCAGTCGTAACTGAAAACCCGACGGAAGGGAACGGAAATGGGAAAGATTGTGATCAGCACAAATATCACGCTCGACGGAGTGGTCCAGGACCCGGACGGTCAAGAGGGCTTCAGGCGGGGCGGCTGGTTCGGCCAGTTCGGAGGCAAGGACCTCGAAGCGTGGGGCAAGGTCGAGTTCCAGGAGGCGCTGGGCACCGAGGCCCTGCTGCTGGGTCGGCACAGCGACGAGTGGTTCGCCGAGCGGTGGCTACCCAAGAGCGGCGAGTGGGCGGACAGGTTGAACCGCCTGCCCAAATACGTCGTGTCCTCGACCATCGAGCGTCCGCGCTGGAACAACGCCACGATGTTGAAGGGCGACGTGGTGGACGAGGTTTCGAAGCTGAAGCGGGAGCTGGAGGGGGACATCGTCGTGTACGCCAGCTATCAGCTTGGGCGCACCCTGATCGAGCACGACCTGGTCGACGAGCTGCGATTGTTCGTATTCCCTGTCGTCGTCGGGGCCGGCGAACGGCTCTTCGGCGAGGCCAGCGACGAAACGCCCCTGCGTCTCGTTGACAGCAAGACCGTCGGTGACGGCCTCGTGTTCGTCACCTACGAGGTTGTCCGGGACGCCTAGCTACGGCTGGGTCGAAGCGACGAAGTTCTGGAGCGAGAGTAGCGAAAGGATTCATCCCCACCACCCAGGGGAGATCGGCGCTGACGCTCTAGGGTGGTCGCATCGGCCGCCATTCGTTCGCGGCGTAATCGTGAGCGGGGGGGCTGGGCAACAGCCGATGAGTTCGTCCCGTCTCACTCGTCCTAGGCTTCCAGACGCTTCTTTGCGAACCGGCCAAAGGGAAGCAATTTAGCGCTGACCAGCCCTTCGGAGATGGGAGGAGACCACCATGCCAGCTAGTTACGACGACGCAAACCTCGTCATGCAGATCGTCCGGTGGGGCACCGAAATGGGCCTCACCGAGGCTGTCATTGCTGTTCTCGGGGATGAGTTCGACCCCGAGACAGCCAGCACCGAGGATCCGTCCGTACAGAAGGTTCTGAACTTTGGCGAAGTGGTTGGCACCTTCGTCAAGCAGGGCGTGCTCGACCGCGGCCTGGTCATGGATATGTGGTGGATGGAGGGGCTCTGGTCGCGGGTGGGCCTCGCGGCCAAGCGACAGCGCGAGCAACTGAGCGAGCCCCGTCTGTCGGAGAACTTCGAGAAGCTCGCGGGCGGCTGACCCTCCGCGCCTTGGGCGCGGCTCTCGCTTCGTCAGTCGGGCTAGTCTGGCCGCTCGCCTTCGACGACGGCCTCGGCTGGCCCCGGGCGCCAGCGAGTCGTCGGCGCTCGTTCGGTTTTGTGCGGACCCTTTGTCCGTTGCGTTGACCGAAGGGTGAAGATGCACCTGTCCGGGCGATGTCAAGTCGTGCTCTCGGCACCTCCGAGGTCCAGGGCGGGAATCGCGCCGATATGCTGGAAGAGGTCGAGGAGGTTGAGCTCGTCCCAGTGCTCCGCGAATTCGCCGCTCTGGGTCCGCCAGATGTCGATGGAACGCATCTCGATCGGGTTCCCCGTCGGAGGCATACCGTAGAACGGACCAGCGTGAGTGCCCCGGTAGGTGAATCGCCCGACCACGCGATCGCCGGCCACCACCAGATCGTCCATCGTCGCTTCGATGTCTGGAAAGGCGGTGAAGAAGCTGGACCAGAAGGCCCGGTTGGCTTCACGTCCGTCCTCTACGAACGGGTTGTGGTTGATGTAGTCGACGGCCACGAAGCCATCGACGGCGTCGGGATTGTGCTCGTTCAACATCGTCAGGTAACGCGCCGCAAGCGTGCGTCCACCAGTTTGGCCGTCCGTCATGGTCGTCCTCTCTTGGATTCTTGGAAGGCAGGCTCCCGGCCTTTGCGGGGGCTTGTCCGATGGTTGCTTCGTCACACTGCAACTCGTGCTCGTGAGGGTGGGCGGATCCGAGGCGATTCGAGATCCTCTTTTAATGAGCACCGTTGAGGTCGTGTCAATGCTAGCTATCCTAGCGGCTGCTGTCAATACGCTAGTTCTTCTAGCAGTGCTACAGGCACCGGCATCACCAGACTGGAACGCCGAGAACGCGAACAGGCCCGGCGGCGCCAGGTCATCGTCTAGGCCGTCGCTCCCGGAATTGCGCCGTGGCTTCCGACCGTCGTCAGATCACCTGTGCAATCCGTCCGCGACGCGTTCGACCAGAATGACCACAAAAACCAGGCCGAGCAGGCGACGGAACCAATTGTCCCGCGAGCCAACTCCTCATAAGCCCAGATCGTCATTGCCAAGTAGCCGACGGCCAGCAGGTACGCATGACCCGTACCGCGGAAGTAACGGCTCCCATGTCCAGCAATTAGAGCGACGATGAGAGGCAGGTTGGGGAACTGCACTACCGGAAAGCGCCGAGGGTATCCAAGAGACGTCAGATGCTTGAATGATTGCCAAGCTGACGAGAACGTCGATCGGCGGTGCTCCGGGTGGAGTCCCTCGACCGCATCCATGTCATCTCCTCAGCCCGGTGGCGCCGCTCCGATGCCGGCGGAGCTGCAGATAGTACGAACCGAGGAGGGAACGAGATTGACCCGCCGAATGCGGCGAAACCCGCCGGCAATTCGCCAAGGTTCCGCCAGCCCGACTTTGCCTGCCTGGCCTACCAGTTTCTGCCTCGGGGAACGCCGATGAGGACGTCAGGGAGGGCCGGCCGAGCCGGTGTCTGATTGGCGTCGCCCGGCTAGGCCTGGTTACCCCGCGGCCACTGCTGCAGCGCCCACATGTTGCCGTCCGGATCGCTGAAATACGAGTAGAGGACGCCGCCCATATCGTCGATGTCGCTGAGTTCGACGCCGCGCTCTGTCAAGGCCGTACGGGTCGCAGCCATGTCGTCAACGACCAGGTGGAGGCCCTTGACCGAGCCGGGCGCCATATCGGTGATCGGGCCCATCCCGGTGCCGAAAACGATGGCGCAGCTGGACCCGGGTGGGGTCAGCTGCACGACTCGCATGGTGTCGGTGACCTGGGTGTCGTGGAGGTTTCCGAAGCCAACCTGCTCGTAGAATGCCTTCGCCCGGTCGATGTTGGACACGGGGATCGGAACGAGTTCCAACCGCGTGTCCGGCACCGCGGAAGTACCTGCCATTGAGCCGACCTCCTCGACGATCGGATTACATCGCTCGTTCTCGAATTCCGCGGTCTGCCGTCCGCCCGTCGAGCTTCAGTCTACGCAGGCCATCTTGCGCTGACGGGCGAGTTGTCGCCCATGAGGGGAATTCGGTCTATCCGCAAACCGCCAGCACGGCCAAGCGCTGCGGCCGCCGAGAGGAGCCCGGGCACCGGTCCCGCGTCCAGCCGATGTTGCTCGGCTCCGGATTCGACGGTGTGATTGCCGGCTCACCCTGTCCGGGCGGACGATGAAGACCGGTCGGACCCGCCCAGCGGTCGGGAGTCACTCGTGAGAAAAGAGTTCCGTCGTGCAGGAGTTCGTGATCGGAGCGTCCGGCCATATCGGTTCCGTCGCCTGTCCCGCACTGTGCAGGGCGAGGGCACGGTTCGCGAGCCGGACGACATCGGCTAGCCAGGCTTCGGCGGTGGGGGAGCCGAGGCCCGGGTTAATGTCGAAGCGGTCGCGGGCGAGGGTGTCGATCCGCCAGCCGGGGCCGAACGCAGCGCGAAACTGGGACTCGCTTACGCGGCGGGGACCCCAGTCGCCGGGCTGGCGGTCGCTGAAGCACATGAGGTGAAGGTGGCCATCCGGGCGGATGACGGCGTGTAGGGCCGTGACGTAGCGGGTGCGAGCAGCGTCGTCGAAGACATGGAACAGCCCGCTGTCGATGATCGTGTCGAAGGTCTCGCCGAGCGTGACGAGGCGGAGGGCGTCGAGCACCTGGAAGCGAGCGTCGACACCGCGCTCGACGGCCTTGCGCCGGGCAATCTCGATAGCACGCAGGGAAACGTCGATGCCGAGGGCGCGGGCGTTATAGCGGGCCGCAAGAATCGTGTGCTCGCCGGTGCCGCAGCCGGCATCGAGCAGTGCCCCGGTGAGCGCGCCAGCGTCGGCGAGGCGGACGAAGGCAGGCTGTGGGCGGCCGATGTCCCAGGGCGGCGATGCGCCGGCGTAGGAGTCGTCCCAGTCGTGTGCGGCGTCGGCTGCGGTCATGTCCCCTATTCTCCTCCCACTCGTCAGCAGATCCAGCACGGCGGTGAACGCCTTGCCCATCGCCACGCACAACGTGAGTGCTCTGGGACGCTTTATCGACTCGGGGTCTGTTGCTTATGAGCGTCCGCGGGTTGCTGGCCTCGAAAGAGCCCACAGGTACCATGGCTCCGTGGTCGACCATAACGGTGTCGGGGTGGATCCCCAGAAGAGCCCACAGGTACCATGGCTCCGTGGTCGACCATAACGGTGTCGGGGTGGATCCCCAGATGGTTGCCTTCGACCAGCTCGCCACCCTGGAGCTGCGCCAGAGCCGGCTCGACGTCTACGACCGACCGACCGATCGGCGTATGCCGTCTTTTCCGGGATCCGTTCAGCGGCGCCGAGCACTATCTCGTCCGCTATCCGCCAGGCCTGCAGGCCCAACCCCACCAGCATTCGACAGCGCACACGTTCGTCGTGCTCGAGGGCGCGCTCGAGGAAAACGGACAGCGGGTTGGCCCCGGGTCGTATTGCCATTTTCCGGCGGGAACGGTCATGCATCACGCCCCAGCCGGTGAAGAGGGCTGCCTCCTCGTGGCGATCTTCGACGGCCCTCAGGACATTCTTACGGTGGCAGGCTCCGCTCCCGTCGGCCGTGCCGTTGCGGTCGAATCCCACGTCGTCTCCGAGCGGCCGCCTCTTATCGTAAGCCCCGGGACTGTCGTTACCGTTGGTCGGCGCGACGACGAGTGGCCTGCGTTCGTATTTGTCGAGTCGGCGGACGGCGCTGGTTGGATCCCTTCCCGCTACCTCTCTGCGGACTCGGGGCGCGCGACGGCGACGCACGCGTACGAAACCACCGAACTCGCCACGACTGTGGGCGAGGTCCTGGAGATCCTTGTTCCCGACGACGAATCGGGATGGCACTGGTGTCGCGCTGCTTACGGTCGCGTCGGCTGGGTTCCAACACGAACGCTCCGTCGCGCCTCCGAGTCGTAAGCAAGATGCCTTCCCATGTTTCGGAGTGCCGTGACGCTCACGCCCAGCCCCCTTCCGGCGTGGCCGCGTCCACAAACACCGGGCCGTGCGCTCTGCTGCCGCCGACCCGACAGAGAATCCCGCCGGGACACGGAAACGGGCATTCTCTGTCGCAATCCACACCTCCCCAAACCGTGGCCCACGACAGAGAAAGCCTTCGGTGCGTCTCGCCCGACATTCTCTGTCGCAATCCACACCTCCCCAAACCGTGGCCCACGACAGAGAAAGCCTTCGGTGCGTCTCGCCCGACATTCTCTGTCGCAATCCCCACCCGGGGGGACATCCGGTCCTCAGGTGCGCTGCGCACACAAACGAAACTCAGCCCGCCAGCAACCGGCGACGACTGTTCCTTTTGACCTGCCTCGGTCGGCTTGTCGACTTGTCGAAGTCCCGCCGTAACCATGAGGCCCAGCCGAATCGGCGATCGAGAACGCGAGCCGTCCGCGACACTGGGACGTCAGTCGGCGACATTCTGGGGCCAAGTCTTCGACGCACGTGACCGACGGTACGGCCGAGCACAACATCGTCTCTTCGACTCTCAGATCACTCGGCGGGGAGCCAGTTGTTCGAGACGACGGCTGAGCCCGTCGGCGCCGGCGAAGTGATGGACGACGAAGCCGGTCCGGCATGCCTCTTTGATGTTTTCGGCGTTGTCATCGATGTACAGGGTCGATGAGGCCGTCAGTCTGAAGCGTCGGACGAGCAGCTCGAAGAAGCGGGGGTCGGGTTTGAGGAGCCCGACATCGCCGGAGACCAGTTCGCCGTCGAACCATTCGAGAAATGGGAACAACCTCTTGGCGAGTTTCCAGTTGTCGGAGCCCCAGTTGGTGGCCGCGTAGATCGGTGGGCGGTTGTCGGATGCTCGTAGGGCGGCGAGGACCTCGACGCTGCCGGGAACGGGCCCTTTCCACATTTCGGCAAAGCGGTCTGCCCAGGCTCGGATCTCGTCGGCCCATTCCGGGTGCTCCGTGGCGAGCGCCGGGATGGAGGTGGTGAACGGCACACCGAGGTCGTGCTGGCCATGCCAGGCGGGAGTGCATACTTGGCTGAGGAACGTCTCCATACTGTCGGCGTCGTGGAAGATTTTGCGGTACAGGTGCCGCGGGTCCCAGTCGATAAGAACGCCGCCCACATCAAATACAACGGCATCGATCGATCCAGGTTCCATCGGCTCCGTCACCTTCGTCGGCTTGGCGTTGCTCCCAGGGTCGTGGCTGTCGGGACTCCGGGACACAGGTACACACGTCCCGCCGATCCACCAGAAAAAATCTATCATGACAACTGAGTGTTCACACAGAGATTCTGTTAGATTGACCCCCCTGTGGACGGAGCCGGGCGTCGTCGTCAGATCGTCGAAGCTTTGAGTGAGCGCGAGGAAGTACAGGTGGCGGCCTTGGCCGCCGCACTGCGCTGCTCGGAGATGACCGTGCGTCGGGACCTCGAGACCCTCGAACGGGAGGGCATCCTCCGCCGGGTGCACGGCGGCGCCACTCGTGCCCGCCAAACCGCCGAGGAGACCCCCTACGCCCTGCGTGCCTTCAGCCACACCGACGAAAAGGCCCGGATTGGCGCGAGGTGCGCAGAGCTTCTCGACGATGGAGAGACGGTCATCCTCGACGGCGGCACGACCGCCATGGAGGTCGCACGCCTGCTGCGAGGCCGGCGCCTCACGATCATGCCGCTGGCACTGCGGCCGGTCTTCGAGCTTCACGACTCACCCCAAGTGAGATTGTTGCTTCCCGGCGGCGAAGTCCGCCCCAGCGAGCTGTCGCTCATAGGGGGGCTATCGCAGCGCAGCTTCTCGGAGCTGCACTTCGACACCTTCGTCCTCAGCCCGTGCGGCATCGACGCGGAGGCGGGGGTCACCGCCCATCTGACGGCGGAGGCCGAGGTGAAGCGCGCTGCGCTCGCGGCGTCCCAGCGGGTTATCGCCGTCGCCGACTCCTCCAAGCTCGGGGTGGTCGCCTTCGACCAGGTGTGCCCGATCCAGAAGATCAATGTCCTGGTCACCGACCACGGAGCCGATCCTGGGCGGCTCGAACAGATCGCCGGCACCGGTGTCGATGTCCAACTCGCGTGACTGAACAACGTGTCATACCTGGTGCCTCGCCTTCGCATCCGCCCACCTGGATGGAGGTGCCGGCGTCGGCGGACCGGCCCGGGCAACCCGGACCGGAACCGGCGTAGGGTGGCTTGGTGATCTCGGCCAAGGGCGAGCGATGGTCGGCTGCTCGAGGGGTGGGTCCGAGACCTACGTCGCGCTGCGTAACACGGATCGAGCGCGCACCGGCCGAGGAAACTAGGGTCGAACGCCTGAAGGGGTCATCGGCGAGGCGAAGATGACGCACAACTATGAGGGGAAGGCGTGGAGATATCTGCCGGGGAGAGGACATTCCCTGCGCACCCCGGGATTGGGTAGCAGCGGACTTTGAGTATCCCGCCCGGAGCTGTACAGCTACCGTGTGCTCGCGGGCGCCGAACTGTGCGGACTTTCGCTGGCCGTGAGTGAGCTCGGCGCACAGGAGGAGAGGGGCCGGCTTCGAGTCGAAGAGTACGCCCCGCTCGGTGACACCCACACCGCGGCGCTGGTCGGGAAGAACGGGTCGATCGACTGGCTCTTCTCCCTCGCTTTGATTCGGGAGCCTGCTTCGCCGCCCTCTTGGGATCTGAGAAGAACGGGTTCTGGCAGATCGCTCCTGCCGGCGGCTATCACCGGGTCAGTCGCCGCTACCGGGGCGAGACCCTCGTGCTCGAGACCGAGTTCCACACCGCAGAGGGCATCGTTCGTGTAGTGGACTGCATGCCGCGCCGCGCTGGTCACGCCAGCGTCGTCCGGGTGGTCGAGGGCATCTCGGGGCGGGTGCCGATGCGTATGGACTTGGTGGTGCGCTTCGATTATGGCTGGATCGTGCCGTGGATGCGCAGGGTTGGCGAGCACCTCCACGGCATCGCCGGTCCCGATTTCGTGTGCCTGGCGACCCCGGTAGAGACCCGGGGTGAGAACTTCCGTACGATCGCCGAGTTCAGCGTCGGCCCAGGCGATGAGGTGCCCTTCGTGCTGTCGTGGCAATCGCAGTATGCAGACGGCGTCTGCGGTGGTGACGCTGCCGGCAAGTTGGCCGAGACCGAAGCTTGGTGGAAGACGTGGAGCGAACGGTGCACCTATCAGGGGCCATGGCGCGACGCGGTCGTGCGGTCACTGATCACCTTGAAGGCGCTCATCTACGAGCCGACCGGCGCCATCGTGGCCGCGGCCACGACCTCACTTCCCGAGCGACTCGGTGGATCGCGCAACTGGGATTACCGCTACTGCTGGTTGCGCGACGCCACGTTCAGCCTCGACGCATTGATTCGAGCGGGATATGCCGATGAAGCCGCGGCCTGGCGGGACTGGCTGCTGAGGGTTGTGGCGGGTGATCCGGACCAACTTCAGATCGTGTACGGGCCGGCCGGAGAGCGCCGGCTCACCGAGCTCCAGCTCGATTGGTTGGACGGTTACGCGGGGTCGTGCCCCGTCCGAATCGGCAATGCCGCGTCATCGCAGGTTCAGCTCGATGTCTACGGCGAAGTCTTGGACGCCCTCCAGCGAGCCCGCTTTGCCGGCATGCCCCCGAACCCGTCGGCATGGCCACTGCTGCGGACTCTCGTCGACCACGTTGAGGTCCATTGGCACGAGCCGGACCAGGGTATTTGGGAGGTACGCTCCGGTCCCCGGCAGTTCACCCACTCCAAAGTCATGGCCTGGGCGTGCATCGACAGGGCCATTCGGGTGCTGGAACGTTTCGGACGCGAGGGCCCGCTCGACCGGTGGCGAAAGCTCAGAACCGACATCCACAACGACATCTGCCGCCGTGGGACCGATCCCGGGCGTGGCTGCTTCGTTCGGGCGTACGGCTCGAGCGAGCTCGACGCCAGCCTGCTCCTGCTCCCGATCGTGGGGTTCTTGCCGCCTGATGACCAGCGCGTCGTCCGCACCGTCGAGGCCGTACAACGCGAGTTGTCCGATGACGGCTTGCTCCGTCGCTACCGCACCGATGACGAGGGAAATGCCGACGGTCTGGACGGTGACGAGGGGGTCTTCCTCGCCTGCAACTTCTGGCTGGTGGACGCCCTCGCCCTCTTGGGACGTCGTGAGGAGGCGGTCCGCCTCTACCAGCGCCTGCTCGGCTTGCGAAACGACGTCGGATTGCTGCCGGAAGAGTACGACCTTACCCACGATCGCCTGGTTGGAAACTTTCCTCAGGCCTTCTCCCACGTCGGCCTGGTGAACTCCGCCTTCAACCTGGCCGCCGGAGGGAACTCCGCTTCGATTTCGCACCACTAACGGACCCTCGATGGGCCGCTCGATCACGCCTTCAGCTCAACGGCCACGGCCCGGTGCATTGTCGAGCACGCGTGTCGGAGCGCGTGTCCGGTCCTCCGCTGGTAATGGCCCGAAAGTCTGGGGGGCGCCGCCTGCGTGGCAGCCCGTCCGCTGTGGCCGGCTCGAGCCGCCGCTATGTCCAAGCGCCACCAATACGCAGTTGGTGACCTCGTTGGGACGGCCAGGTGCTCACCTTCGGAGGCGGTCAATGGTCGGGTTGACTTCAGACAGGCGCATCAGCGCCCTGGTCCCGTCGGGTCGAAGTTCGTTTGGATTGAGCTTGCAGGACAATGACCGTCCAGGCGAGAAGGGCCACGGCCCCGAGTGATTCGAGCAGGATTGTTTCGACGACGAACGACGCCCGGATGGACTCTTGAAATCCGAATAGGCCGACGTTGATACTGAGTATGAGCGCGAGAAGGGTGGAAGCCAGGAAGCCCGCCCCCAGAAGTCCGGCCAACGGCCAGGGCCAGACGAGCAGCAGGGCTGCCAATACAAACCCACCGATGGCGTCGGCGAGGAAGAGCGGGCCGTCAGTTGGAATATGTCGGTATCCCTCCGACCACAGGTCGAGAAGGATGGCGGCCACCCATATGATGAGTCCCGCACCGGCCAGACGGAGCACGACCATACAGAGGTAGACGGCCAGGTAGACGGCTCCGTGCCGGGATCCGATCTGCGAGCGGGGAGGCGACGCCGGACGGCGGATCAGGGCGATGGCGAGGTGCGCCATGTGATTTCTTTTCACGAGTGGGGTCTGATCGTCTGGCGAGGGTCGATTTGAGGTCGCCTGCGGGTCGGCGTCGGCCAGGGGGTGACGGGCTGGGGGAGGGGTCATAGCTTGCCGTCTCCGTGGCCCGGGCCGCCGTTGTTGTCAGCATCGTGGTCACCGCTATTGCCTTGCGGGATGCCGTTTTTGGTCGTCGGCGGAGTGGTTGTCGCTGGCGTTCTGATCGAACGACGAGCAGGCGTGGTCGGACGTGCGGTCGGCGGCAGGCTGAGAGGTGGCGGCCGTGGCACAGTGGATATCGTCCGTGCGGGTCCGGTGGTTTGGCCGGCCGGTGCCGCGGGTGGATGCTGGATCGCCGTGGTAGGCACTGCGATCAAACCAGAAATGATCGTTACTCGTTTAGTCATTTGTCTCCTTGACATTGGTCGGCGGCGGTGTATCGCCTCGGCTCATGCAGATCCTGCAAAGGTGGAAGACAGTGCCGCCCCTACGAGTCGCACTACTCGCAGAACACCAGACCGACTCTTGTCGCGGTCTAGGCGAGGGTGTAGGCGGCGACCGCGCGCTCCAGTTGGCTCCAGAGGTGGGCGGGGTCTTCCGAGGGGGTCGCGGCGACCACCACGCTCGCGGCGGAGCAAGGCAGCGCAAGCATGTAGACGCCGGCCAGGTCCGGCCGGGCGCGAACCGCTGGCGAAGCCCTGTAGATCTCCCTTCTGTTGAACACGACAATCTGCGGGCTGGTTGGCTCGGTCAACCCCTCCAGCGCCGGCGCAGAGTTAGTAACCACCTGCGCCTCCCGAGCTGGAGCCGCTCGAAGCCGCCGCGGTGACCTGGTTGCCCGTGGGAGATAAGGCGTACCAGCTGGCGCCGAAGGCGTTCACGCCCTCGCCGTTGGTCTCACCGGGCTTCTGATCCTGGAAAAAGAGGTAGACGGGGTGGCCGTTGTAGGTGACCTGCGGCCCGCCGTCGGCGCGCGGGGTGGTTCCCAGCAGGGAGGCCTTCGCCCCGCTGCCGGCGGTAGGCTGGCCGGTGGCCCGGAGCGGCGGCCAAGACGTGGCGCAAGCGCCGGTGCAGGTACTGGTCGTGCCCGCGTCCTTCAGGAACAGGTACAGGGTACGGCCCTGAGAGTTGACCAGGATCTGGCCCAGGCTGGTGTTGGCGACCCCGACGGTGGCCGGCTGTCCGGTGGGCGTCGTGGGCGACGTCGGCGAGGCGCTGGCACCTCCGCTGCCACCACCACAGGCGGACACGGCCAGAACGATCAGCGGTGCCGCCGCCGCGCTGGCGAGCAGGGTGAGGGGTTTCCTGCGATTCATGATGTTCCTTTCGTCGGTGCTACGAAAAGGGTGGGCCGACCATCCCCGTGTTCGCACCGGGGCCACCCCCCCGTAGATCCCCCTGACTTCTCTAACGGCGATCTGATTCGGGCCGTCGCAGGGACCACATCCGCGTCCCAACGTGGTCGTGGCCGTAACTACGGCAAGGGGCCCTTCATCCCCTCAGAACACCAGCGGGCGCGCCGCCAGGCGCATTCGTTGGTGGGAGCCACGATTCGTGAGTCACGTCTCGTGATGCCTCATCCCGATAGGCGTACCGCCCGCACCACCCAGCGCCGTCAGCCGGGCGGTGATGTCGGCCGTCCAGTGCCAGTGGACAAGGGTCTGGTCGTCAAGTTGGGATAGCGTCAAGCCTTTCGAGGTTCGCAGCGGCACGTTCGCTATAGGTGAGGAGTCTCGTGATCGCTTCGGCCATTCGAGGTTCGCTCGCCCTGTTGAGCATCCCGCGGGCTATGTTCAGGCGGCTCGACTCCAACCACGCCGTTATGTCGGGTTGCTCATTCCAGAGCCTGAGCGCTTCCAGCTGGCCATGCATGTTCGGTATCCAGTCCTTAGCGGCATCGGGATAGCGATTCGTGGGCGAGAGGCGGGACTTCGCGACGTGGTCATCGGCTCGGCTCGCCTCCAGGTAACCGATAATTGCGGCGTTGAACGTGGGGAAGACGGTGCTGATGCATTGGAGGGTGATGCGGCGAGGTTCGAAAATCGGGCGAGCAGGGGCGGCGCCAAGCCCGGCGGCGGAGCAGTCGACATAGAGCTGCCCCCGGTCGGTCGAGATCGTTCCTCGTTCGAGCACGATCTCGTCGGCGCCGATCGACTTGACGTGACCCAGTCGAACGACGTTCTCGACGGTCCGCAAGAGCTCGAGCTCCGCCACCGTCAAGGTCGCAGCGTGATACATGCTGGGTGCAACAGTCGGATCGAGACGAAGCAGCTGTCCGCAAGCTTCGAGCCTAGCGAACAGGTCGTCCACGCTCTCGGCCTGTGCCGACGCTTCAACGCTGCGCGACACTCCGTCGATCGTGTCGGTCACAAGCTCGCCCGGCTGGACGTGGGCACGGTTCCACATCCAGGAATCACGGGCCCGTATCCAACGAATGTCGTCAGGGTCGACACCGTTTCCGAGCAGCCAGGTACACGCATCGGAACTGGTCTTGCCACCCCCGATGATCGTGTAGCCAGTCGCCGGCTCACGCCTCCTGGCAAGCTCATTCACCGCAACGCATGGAACATCCGTGTCGATACTGAACGAAGGCGTGTGCCGTGAAGGGATCGTTGGCTCGAGATAGCGGGCATCGACAACGGCTCGTCGGACTTTAACCTCTGTGATTGCTCCGGTAAGCGCAGCGACGAAGGCAACGTCTGAAGTTTCGAGCCCCAAGTAGTTGGACATCGGGAAGAACCGCACTTGTCCCGAGGCCACATGGTGTTCGTCCATCACTCGACGGAAGTAATCGCAGATTTCCACACCATCCGCCTGCTGGTAGAGCCCGGCATTAAGCCCGCGTTCGTCGAGCCTGTCGTCAGCCAGCGGCCGGGAGTTGACGCCGTAGCACGCCGCCGGCTGATGGAGGCGTACGAACGGGTAGGCATCGTTCCAGTGGCCTCCCGGAGCGTGCCGGCGCTCCACCATGACGACCTCGGCGCCTTGGTCCGCGTCGATCAGAGCGTCCGTAAAGGACATTCCTGCTGCTCCTGCCCCGATCACCAGGTAGTCGGTCTCGATCGCACTCATGAATCGAACTCCTCTTTACCTATCCTTTGCGTTGCCCGACGGTTCCACCTCCGGGCGCAGGCGATCTTGGCACGAATAGTCCGAGTACACTCCTAATGGAGCCGGTCAAGGGGGATGTGAATGTCTCGATCAGCGTGCCCCGACATGCGATCGTCGCACCGCCTCAACCCCGTGGAGTTCCTTTGGACTCTCACCTCCCGCGCCGCCCACGTGTGCGGGCTCGGGCACCGCAACCGCCGGCTCGCGGCCGGCTATGACGCCGACCTGCTCGCCGTGAAGGGCAACCCCCTGGCGGACCTCTCGGCCCTTCGGCGGGTGGAAGCCGTCTACGCGGCCGGAGACCTTGTCGGGTATTTCAGCGGCATCAGTCGGTGACCGGACGGTCGTCGCCGACAGTGACCTCGACGACCCGTTCGCTCTGGTCCTCCACTTTCGACTTGGCGTCCGCGTTGCCGATCACCTGAATGACGATCTTGGCCTGGTCGCTGGCCCGGTCCTGGAGGATGTCCTTCACCTTGTTGGCTCGCCGGTGAGCGAGCTGTCGATTGTGCTCCTCCGAACCGGTGGCCGAGGCCTTGCCGAGCAGGTTGATCGGGGTCTTGCCCGTCTCGATGGAGTTCCGCAGCCTCTTGTCGAGCCTCTTGTACCACTCCCGGATGGCGCCCTCGTCCGACGTGGTTTTGTCTGAGTCGACGTCGAAGAGGACGACGAGCGGAGGGGCCTTCGGGAGCGGGTCCGGCGCCTTCGGCTTGGTGAGGGCGACCTTGGCGGTGAAGCTGAAGGTCTTCAATATCGTGAGCGAGGCCTGCAGCTGCTCCTGGTGCCCGCCGCCCGTGTCGTGGGTACCCTGGACGTTGGCGCTGGCGATGGCGATGCTGAAACCCTCGCTGACGCTGATGGTGTCGCCGGCAGTCGTGTCGGCGAGGGCGACCTGCACCTGGAACTGGAAGAACGGCGAGAAGTTCGCTATCCCGCCGTCGGCCGTCGTGTTCGTGACGACAGGCGGTGACGGCACCGCGAAGGTGGCGCCTCCTCCGTCGCGATCTCATTTCTACCGGGGTGGCGTTCTGCCAAACGACTGACGGTTGCTCCGGCTTGTCCGTGTTGATGGTGAACGGCACGATGTACTGCGCCAGGCCCTTGCCTTCCAACGCCATGGCCGCCTCGCCGCCTCTCTCTTGGATCGGCGGGAACTTCCACGACACCTCGACGGTGAACTCCACCTGCCCCTCCTTGGCGTCCCCCAGCACCAGTGGCTGGAACGGCAATGTGCAGGTTGGCGACGTGAACACGAGGTCGTCCTGATGCTGGCCGAGAGTCAACACCGCCTTCGGCTTGACAATGATGTGCCCGCCGCCCAAGGCAGGAACGTCGACCTGTTTGGCCGGCTTCGGCTTGAACGTCGGAGCCGGCGGGGCCGGTGGCGGCAGGGGAGGCAGATTCCCGGCCTGCTGGTCGGCGATCCGCTTGGCGACGGCCTCGATCGCCGCCTTTCGGATGTCCTCTTTGGTGGGGGCCATTCCGTTCCTCCTCGGTCAGCCGGTGGTGATGCGGGCGAGTTCTTCGCGGACGTCGCGCTCGAAGTCCGGGTGGTTGACAATTGCTTCGAGGTCTTCGGCTTCGACGCCGAGGTCCGAAGCGAGGCCGGCCAGTCCACCGCCGGTCACGTCGGCCAGGACGGTCTGCACCGCCTGGTCGAGCCCGGGCGCCGCGGTGTCTCCATTGGTGGGAGGCGCGGGGTCTGCCTGCTTGGCCTTGAAGATCGACTTCTTGGCCGGCGGAGCCGCTGCGGGCGCGGCCGGCGGGGCCGCTGCGGGCGCGGCCGGCGGGGCCGCTGCGGGCGCGGCCGGCGGGGCCTCCGCCTCGGCCGACGCCTGGGCCTGCTTGGCCTTGAAGATCGACTTCTTGGCCGGCGGGGCCGCTGCAGGCGCGGCCGGCGGGGCCTCCGCCTCGGCCGACGCCTGGGCCGGGCTGGTCGTGTCCTCCTGGGCGGGAGCGGGCGGGGCGGCCAGGGTCGTCACGCTCTGTACCCATTGCAGCTTGGCCGCGTCGTAGCTCAGGTTGTCAAGATCGCTGAGCAGGTTTGATCCTTTGGACTCGAGCAGGTCGTACAGGGCCGTACGCCGGTAGGGGTCGGCGTACCACTCGTTCTCGCTGAAGCCGAGGGCCATGCCGAGCTGCCTGCGGGCTTCGTCGGTTTGCGAATCGAGCGTTTCCCACAGCCACCACGGTTGGCCGTCCTGCGCGACGAAGTCGTTTCGATTCATGTGCCCTCCCGGGACGAGGCCTTCTCGGGAAAACTAACCCAGGCCGGGCGGCGCGCCTCCGAGAAACACCCTTTCGGTCAAGGCCCGACGACCGGTGACGCCTACCCTGGCCACCCCGGCGAACGACACACGAGGATCGGTGAAGAAGAAACCAACGTCGTCAGGGTCGTCGTCGGCCGCCCCCGCGTTGCTGACGGTCGCCGGTCGCTGCGCCTCGAAGGAGGGCCGGTGCCACTCGTCGCCCAGCTGAGCCCCTGCGGAAAATCTCGGAGGCCGAGTGGGCGACCGCACCGTCCAGGTGGGCGGCCAGGTTGCGCCCCAATAAGGGGTCCCACAGGCGAAGGTCGATCACCGTCTCGATAACACCGGCGAAGGCCCGACATATCGCCGTCGCTAAGCGCTGCCTGAGCCGTACGGTTGCAACTGATCGGCCGCACACAGATGCGATATTCGAGGCGCGCTAGCGGCGATAAGCGTTCAGCTCTCCTACGGCATTGGGTATCTGACGTACCCGGCGTTTCGGGTCCGAATCGGCTCAGCCCGTGAACGTTATGAGGCGCGAGGTAAGGGCCGTTATCGGGCGCCCTCGCCGCCTCGCTACAACGCCGTCGTCTGGGCGGGCCCAGCCATCGCTCTCGAGATGATGGCCTTTTAGGCCGTCATCCGCCTTGCACCTGTTCGAGCAGCGCAGGATTGCCGGCGAACCACAGCGAAGTCGGTACGCCGTAACGTGCGCTTGAGAGGGATAAGCCAGCTTGCAGGGTCCACAGATGCAGAAGGAAGTGGTCGGGCTTACCGCGTGTCCAGCGTTCCGATGGGCGGCTGATATGCCGTGCTGAACGACCGTTGGTTGGTTCCACCACAAGCCTTCCGGCCCAGCATGACGGGTTGCGGTTTGTGAGGCCTCCCGCCAAACGCCTCGGCTAACATCGTCTGTCGGGTGATCGCGGATCCGTTGGTGCGCGCCGCGAACCGTTGAGGAGGGTGGAATGCCGAGGATTGAGCCTGTGCCCTGGGACGAGGTCTCCGAGGAGGTCCGAGCGCTGTTCGAGCAGGGGATGGAGGAGGGGTTCTATCCGACTCCGAAGGGCTTGCCGCGGCCAGTCCCGCTTCAGATCTATGCGTACAGCTCCGGTGCTGCTAAGCGGATGCACCAGGATTACCGCCACCGGGTCCGGGAAGGGCTCCTTGAGCCGCGCCTCGAGGAATTGGTGCGGATCCGCAGCGCTCAGCTCGGAGGTTGCATGCCCTGCGCGAACGCGATCAAGCAGGGATCCGCTGTTGACGAGGACGACGTGGCCTGCTTGGTCGAGTTCGACATGTCCGGTTTCACCGACCGGGAGAGAGCGGCCGTGCGCTTCCTCGAGTACCTTATTGACAGTCCAAATCGCATCGACGACGGGTTTTATCGGGAACTGGCCTGTCTGTTCACAACGGCGGAGATCGTCGAGTTGGGTCTACAATGCTCTGGATTCGAGAATGTCCCGCCTTCTGTTGAAGTTCGGCGGTGGCCACTGCGTTGATCAGGCGGCGACCTGATCGTAGTTGGGTGGTGTGACAGTTTCGTCTGTGGTCTGGTGGCGGAGAGCGGCGACGAGCGTGGGCATCTCTTTGCAGCCGCGGACACGTCGGAAGTTCCGTTCGGCTTCGCGCATCCCGGCGGCCACCCAGCGCTTCTTCATCGACCCGTCCTTCCAGTTCTTGACGTTGCCCATGGTGGTGCGTGCCACCGAGATCATGGACTCGATGCAGTTGGTGTTCGTCAAGGTGGTGGCGAGCTGTCCGCCCACGCCGAGGCGGCGGACGGTGAACATGTCCTCGACCCCTTCGAGCAGGCTGGCCGCGGCGTCGGGATGATCGGCCTTGAGCTCGGAGGCAATCCGGCGGGCCTGGTCGAGACCCTTGGCCGGGTCGGCATCGGCGAAGGCCCGGGCCAGGCGCCAGTCGATCTTGGAGCCGAGCTCCTTGGGCAGATACCCCTTGACATTCCGGCGCTTGTGCAAAGTGCACCTCTGGATCTGGGCCTTATCCCCGAAGACCTTCTTGACCCCAGCGGCCAGCGCCTTGGCGCCATCCAGCACGGCCAAAAGGCCGCCGTCGGCGGACAGGCCCCGGGCCGCCAGGTCAGCGAGCAGCCCGGTCACGACGGTCTTGTTCTCGGTGTCGCCCAGCCACAACCCGACCGGAACCTTGGTCCCGTCGGTGGTGATGGCCAAGGCCACCACGACGCACTGGCCGGCGACATCGAGCCCGTCGATCATGATTACCGCCACCTCCAGACTGGACAGATCGCGGGCCATCAGCTCGGCCAGGGCGGCCTCGGTGGCCGCCTTGAACCGGCGGCTGACCGAGCTGCGCCCCGTCGCTTTCGCCTGGGCTTCCAGATCGTCACTGAGCGGTTCGGCCACATCGACATGGCGGCGGGTGGCCACCCCCGCCAGCATCCGCTCCACCGTCAGCCGGTCGAGCAGATCCTTGGACGAGAACGCCGCCCAGCTGTCCAACTCGATCTCGGCGTCCTCCACGGTCCGTCCCCGGGGGCGGGAAACCGTTACCTGGCGGCCGCCCATCACTACCGGACCGTCGGTGGTGCCGTGCCAGTTCGCCCGGCGGCCCGAGATCTTGGCGTGCTTGGGGCCGACCCGGGCGGTCATCTCGGCTTCGAGCATCTGGGTCATCACCATCAGGCCTACATCGGCGCAGAAACCGAGCAGCCCTTCCTTCACTGCGCCGGCCAGATCAGCCAACGCCACAGTCGCTTCAAGCGGCAAGCCGGCCACATTGGCTGTCTCCACCTCGGCGACGCTCACGACAGGTACCTTCTTGGTCACGGTGGTCCTCCTCCTGTTGGGTTGTCTGCAAGACGCCCGACACCATGCCAAAAGCAAGGTCTCAGGCGGGGGACCACCGCCTCACTTCAACAAACCGGGGGACAACCTCCTGGATTCGGCGTCCATCGGTTCTTGTCGACCTTGAATGTGTACGGCGAGGAAGAGCCAGCAATCCCTTACGATCCGAACCAGGTAGACGCTCGCACCCATGCCGGGGTCGAGGCGGTGGAGATCGGCTGATCGGGAGGTCACGGCGTGACGGTCGTGGCTGGCGTCCCGACGGGTCGTCCAGGGCGGGCCCACACGACCCCGTCGGTGCGCTCTGGATACGTGGATTATTCGCTTTGTCTCGCAACGGGCTGCGAGCTGGACGGGCGAGAGACGCCCCGCCTTCTACAAGACCGTGGTGCCGTCGTATCCAATCGGCCACTGACATCTCGACCATGTGGCCAATGCCCGCCGTCGGAGGTTGGAGCCCGTCCCCCGCGGATGATTCCCGGTCGACTTCGCCCTCGATCCGTGCGGAGACCGAGGCAAAGGGGCGAAGCTGCATCTTGGCGCTCGGTCATGTGCCGCGCACGTGGGTGTCATTAGCGCCGCGGGCCGGGCATGAGGTCCGGCTCGTGGAGTAGGGTGGCTTCGAACTCGTAGCTGATGTCGAGTCGGCCGCCCGGTCAGCTCTGCGTGCGTCAGCGCCGCAGATCGTTCACCCGCACTTCTTGATAGCCAGGTGTCGTGAACTATTGAGCGAAAGCCTGAAGCGGAGCGGTCGGCCATCGGCGGGCAAGCAATGGACGAGCCGGAAGCAGCGGCCCCGGTCGGCCGTCCACGGCATGGCGTAATCCAGCCAGTCGGTCACTCCGGGTCGTCCGCCTCCTCGCGACGCTCCTCCTCCTCGTCGAGCTCTTCCTCGTCAACTCCCTGGCCTTCCCACGCCTCCCGCCACCGGTCCGGGTCGTCTGTGTTGCTCACCGTTCACCTCCGAGCACCCGCTCCGTGGCGTCCGCCGTGCTGCGCTGCAGGTCCGGCCGGCGTCTGCCTTGCCCGGTCAGGTGGTTGGCCATGCGTCCTCGTTCAGGCACCGGTTCCGGTTCCTGTCCCATGATAATGCGGCGCCGTGTCGGGGAGGGTGAGCGCGCCCCGAATGACCAGGAGGATCATGTAGCCAATCTTCGGTGCTAGCCCTCGGCCCCTCGGCGGGCTGGAGCAGGCACCGGGGCTGATGACCTGGTGCTTCGGCGCGTCGCTCCCGGAGAGTTCGTCATGCAGTGATCGGCGCCTGCGCAGGCGCGGAGGCAGTCCTCGGAGTATCGTGCAAATCGGAGCTCGCCGATGCTCCAGTTCGGGGAATCCGGGTGCAATCAGCCGAGGATCACTAAGTGACAGGGGACCACAGATGGCAGCGCTGGCTGAAGACGTTCGAGTCATCGACGCCGACTCTCACCTGACCGAGAGCCCCGACCTCTGGACCAAGCGTGCACCGGCCAAGTACCGGGATCGGGTCCCGCAGGTCGCGGATGTCGACGGTCAGCCGATGTGGCTGATCGACGGCAAGGAGCTTGGCTTCGCCCGGGGTGGCGGGGTGATCGACGTGGATGGCGACAAGTACCCCTTTGCCGAGTCGATGCCCGTCTGGGGCATGGACCGGATCCACCGTGGCGCCTACGACCTGGACACCCGCCTGGGCGTCCTGGACGAGTGCGGCATCGATCACCAGGTGCTGTACCCCAACAACATCGGCCTTGGCGGCGAGCGGCTCACCTCCTTCGTGACCGATGCCGCCCTCCGCCTGGCGTGCGTCGAGATCTACAACGACGCCATGGCCGAGATCCAGGAGAGCTCGAACAAGCGTTTCCTGCCGATGCCGCTGCTGCCAACATGGGACATCGACGCCAGCGTGCGGGAGGCCGAGCGGATCGCGAGCCTGGGCCTGCGGGGCGTCAACCTGACGTCGGACCCGCAAGACGTCGGCACCCCCGACCTGGCCAGCCCAGCGTGGGACCCGCTGTGGGCCGTCTGCGCCGAGAAGCAGCTGCCAATCCACTTCCACATTGGGGCCAGCCTCACCGCCCACGACTTCATCAGCCGGTATCCGTGGCCGTCGCACGACGGGGACATCGGGGGCGCCCTTACGGGGACGATGCTGTTCATCGGTAACGCCCGGGTGGTGGTCAACACCATCGCGTCGGGCGTGTTCGATCGGCATCCGGACCTGAAGATGGTGTCAGTAGAGAGCGGCATCGGCTGGATCCCGTTCATCCTCGAGACCCTCGACTACGAGCTGTCCGAGAACGCTCCCACCCAGATGAAGAACATGAAGCGCCTACCGTCGGAGTACTTCAAGTCGAACTGGTATGCGACGTACTGGTTCGAGCGGGCCGACGGCGACTTGCAGCGCCTGATCGAGCGGGTCGGTGAGGACAACGTGCTCTTCGAGACCGACTTCCCGCACCCCACGTGCCTGTACCCATCGCCCCTCGACTCCGTGATGGCCAACATGAAGCCTCTGTCACCGGACACGCAGCAGAAGATTCTCGGCGAGAACGCCGCGAAGCTCTATCGCCTCTGATCCCACCTTGTTGCCTGCGCCCCCAGGACCGCGCTCACGGGCAGGCGGAGTTAATTCACTTCGCTGTCTTCGATCAAGCCGACAGGTCCACCGCCAGCACCCGACGCTGCCAGCCGGCCCCAAGGCGCCCGACCCCCCTTTGGAGTCTCTAGCAATACTAGATCTACTAGCATCGATTGTCAAGATGCTAGATGATCTATCGCTGCTACCATCTGAACGTGTCCAGATTGCAGCGCCGCGAGCGGGAACGGGCTGAGCGCCGTCAAGCCATCCTCACAGCTCGCGCGAACTAGCTGAGTCCGAAGGCTGGGAGGCCGTGACCACCCGCCGGCTATCTGACCGCATTGAATACAGCCAGCCGGTTCTCTACAGCCACTTCGAAAACAGAGACGCCATCATCGAGGCGGTGGCACTCGAGGGGTTCAGCGAACTGTCGGTCGTCATGCACCAGAGCAACAGCAAGGCACGCACCCCGGAGGCCGCGCTGCGAGGTGTCGCGGAGGCATACATTGAGTTCGCAAAGGCGAACCCGGCTCTCTACGACGCCATGTTCACGCTCGCAACCGATCTACCCTTTGGCCGTCCCGAAACCCCCGTCGAACTACGCAGCGGATTTGACGAGATTCGGAAGGCTGTCGAACCATTGGCAGGAAGCCGGGACCCCGAAACCCTTACCGAGGTTTTCTGGAGTTCGCTGCACGGCCTCGCCAGCCTGGCACACGCCGGACGCCTACGTCCGGACTTCCACGAGGAGCGCATGGCGATCATTGTCGAACTGGTTAAGAGTGGACCCGGCTGAGAACGGCTGGCCCACCAAACTGAACAGCTGGTTGGTCGCATCGATCCTGGCCGGCCCACGAACACAGATCGTCAGCCTCGACGCCCACCATGTTGTCCTGTTCAAAGGGACACGTCCGACATCGGCCGTCACAGTGCCAATGGTCGGTTCGCCCATACCCGATGACTCTGCCGAGCGGTAAACGTCTGATGTAGGACACCACCCTGAGCAGTGTCGGCGAACCACCGGAAGGAGACGTAATGGACATCATCAACTTGGGTGCGAGCGACGGTCTGCCCCCGGTAAACTGGGCGAACGTCGTCGAGAAGCTCGATGCGGGATCGCCGCCGGCTGCGGGAGCCCACAACGCTCGCACGACGTGGCTCTCGACGGTCAACGCGGACGGGAGCCCGCACGTGACGGCGGTCGGTGCGCTCTGGCTGGACGGAAGCTTCTGGTTCCAGACCGGATCGGTTACCCGCAAGAGCCGCAACATTGCCCGCGACCCGCGCTGCTCGATCGCCGTGTCGATCCGCGATGCAGACGTCGTCGCCGAGGGTGAGGCAGCGCGCGAGACCAACCCGGCCACACTGACACGCCTTGCCAAGGCCTGGACGGACCAAGGGTGGCCCGCCGAACTAGATGAGACCGAGGCCGCTATCACCGCCCCGTTCAACGCGCCTTCGCAGGGACCACCGCCGTGGAACGTCTATCGCATCAAGCCACATTCGGTGACCGTGGCACTGGGCACCGAGCCGGGCGGGCTGACTCGCTTCCGGTTCTAACCTCGGCCCAGGGAGGCGCCTTACCCAGAGATCGATGAAGTTCCTCGAGTCGGCACTCCACTGGGTCCTCGAGGCACGCCGAATCGGCGACTTCCGGTCGAGAACACCGACATAACACGGTTGATCCACGAGGCACCGAAGTGATCCACCAACGACTCGTTGGAGCCAAAGCGCCTCCCTCCGTAGATAAGTAGTTCTGTCTAGCCTCGAGCGAAGTACGTCCACCTAGCTTCGAGGGAGCCCCGATGAACCTCGAGACACTCAACGTCCACGATGAAGGAGCCGCTCTGTTCGTCGAGATTGCGGCGCCCCCGATGAACCTCCTCGGAGCTGAACTGGTCCGCGACCTGGTTTCCGTCATCATTCGAGCCGAGGCCGACGAAGCCTGCCAAGTCCTCGTGTTCAGCAGCGCCGATCCCGACTACTTCATCTCCCACGTCGACATCAATCGGGTCAAGGAATATCGGACCGAGGCGGCCAGACTGACCGGCGAACCTTCGATCGCCTTGCTCTTCCGCCACCTGAGTGCCAGCCGCCTCGTCAGCATCGCCCAAATCGAGGGCCACGTCCGCGGTGCGGGCAGCGAATTTGCGCTGGCCTGCGACATGCGCTTCGCGGCGCGAGAGTCAGCCGTTTTCGCCCAGTTCGAGCCGGCGTTCGGCCAACTCCCCGGCGGAGGCGCCGTTCAGCACCTGGTGCGGCTCATGGGCCGCGCTCGCGCCCTGGAGGTGATGCTGAGCGCAGACGACTTCGACGCGGATCTCGCGGAACGATACGGATGGATCAACCGCGCCCTGCCCGCCGAGACGCTCGGAGAGTTCGTCAGATCGCTGGCGCAGCGAATCGCCAACTTCCCGGCCGCTGGACATGCCACGGTGAAGGACCGCGTCAACGCCATCGCGCTCGCACCCGAACAGGACTTCCGACACGACTCCGATCTCTTTGGCGACAGCGTCGCGCGACCGGAGGTGCAGAGCCGGCTCCGGGCTGCGTTCGCGCAGGGCTTCCAGACCCGCGACGCGGAACTCGCGCTCGGTCGGATGCTCGGCGATCTCGCTGACCGCTGAGCGAGGGGGCGGTAACGCGTCGTCAGGAAGGCCCCAAGCCCTCGTTGGCTACGTCGAAGACCGCCGAATTGGGGTTACAAATACGTCCCGTTCATAGGCAGGCTTCCTGGAACGTTCTACCGCAGTCAGTCACCCGCGGCACTAGCTCAACGACGGCATCTTTTCAAGAGGGGCCCGGCGAGTGAGCAGGCGGGAGCATAGCGATCGGAGCGACGGAGCATTTCTTAGTGGTGTTGGCGCCTGAGCCACTCCTCGGCTTCGTCGGCGATCGTGATGCTTCGGTACGGGACGAGACGTTCTGACAGGTCGCGCCGACGGCGGTGCCGGACCCAGCCGTCGAGGATCAACGTCCAGCCTCCCCAGAAGAGGAACCCGGCTACGAGGATCAGGACTCCCACGCTCGCGAGGGTACTCCGCCGCTGACGGGTGGCGACCGCCTGGACCGTCCGTTGGGACGAGGCAGGTCCAGGTCGGTCTCTCACTGGCTGCCATCGCGCCCAACCGTGATGGGGCATTGTGACACCAGCGGAAACCCACTACTACCCGGCAAGAGCCAGCTCAAACGGGCCCGGGCACGCTTCACCGGACGAAGTGTTCACCGGCGGAAGGACCGGTACGTGCGTGCCGGGCAGTGGCTTCTCGCTGAAGGGCCTACTGGCCAGCCTTGGCGAAGGATCTGGTGGTACCTCGCATGGTCAACCTTCCAGCCCCAGGACCTCTCGATGCGTTGGCGCTGTTTCGATCTCGAGCGAAATCACGGGCCTTAGTCGTGGTGCTGACTCCGGCGGGCACCGGGGTCCCCATGTCGTCATGGCCATGATTACGGCAAGGGGGTTCTCATCACCCGAGCAAACCAGCGGGCAGGGCGAGTCGCATTCGTTGGCTTAGGGGAGTAGGCCGTAGGTCCTGGGCTCAATTACGACCGCTTGCCCGGACGAACGGCACTAGGGTCGGGGCTCGATTTCCCATCCCTCGCCTGGGTTCTTCCAGTACGGGGCCGTCGGTGCGTCACCTTGGCCATACCAGATCGGCGGAACGGTCTTGGGCAGCGTGGCGATGTTCCTCACGAGTTCCGCGGCCTCGCCCGCAGTGGGCTTTCGGTCCTTCTTGGCACCGGTTCCAGTGGCGATCTTCATCTTCGCATAGGCGTTCTCCAGCGTTTCTCGGTGTGCGCTCGTAAGGGCCGTGGCCGCCTCGGCGTCGTACTTCTCCTTGGGGTCCGCCTTGCGGACTGCGCCCTCTGGCCCTACCACCAGGTTGCCTGGCATCCATTCGAAGTACGGTCCCACCAGGTTCTGCTGCACACCGGGATCGCTCTCTTCTTCGACGTCCTCGTCCTTGCCGCCGGCCTTGGCATGGGCCCAGTTGGCCTTCAACCCTTTGACCTGGTTATTGAGCTTCCGGGCTTTCGGCGACATCTTCTGCCCCAAAGCCGCGACCTTGAGGTCGGAGAAGAGCACGCTCATTAATTCGTCGGGGACCGGATCCTGCCCCTCGCCCGTGGCGCCGAGTTCAAGCGCCGCACGGACATCGGGATCAGCGAAGGTGTCGGGATCGAGCTCCTTGGTCGAGGTCAGAAATCGGGCGGTGACCGTGGACCACTCGGGCAGGAAGGACGGGATGGCCCGATCAGGTCAACATCGAGTTTCGTGGCCGCGGCCCAGAACGAGGCCAGAGCGTTGTGCGGAATGATGTGGTGTTCCGCGGTCTGCCCACCTCCGGTGACGTTCTGCCCGGTGGCCTCCGATTTTGCCGGGTTGGGGCTGCGGCCCCGCTGGATTGTGGACCAGCCGATCAACAGGGCAGCACTGCGCGGTTGCCGAGGCTTCGCTGCAGGCCCAAGATGATGCTTTCGCTCGAACGTGGCTGCCGACGCAGTGTTGGCCTCGGGCGAGCCGATCGACTTCTCGCTTTCGGTGTGGTTCTTTCCAGGTCGAGGAGCATGAGATCCTCCCGGACTTACCGGTAGCGTTTTGTGTTTTATCATCGCACACATTCCTCAGCTGGGGGACCCCGAGCGGGGGACTGTCGGTCAGTCAGGGTCGGGGTCACGGCGCGGTGACTGTCACGTCGACCGGTCCAGGGATGGAGTAGAGGCTACAGCTGGCCGCGGACCGTCGATCGCCACGCCAGAGTGATCCGTCTCGCGCCTGTTCAGCGATTTGCACTCCCGCTGACAGCCACCGCGGATTCGGCCGATCGGCGCTCGATGCCCCGGTCTCTTCCGGCAGTGGCAGTAGACAACGCAGGCCGGACCCTGTCCAGTCGTGTCGTACTATCGACGTACCCATGATTCCTGATCACGTTTGCGAGCGTGAGACGAACCGGGATCGTGGGCAACTCGAGCCTCGTGGTACCGGCCCATCGGGCCAACTCGACACCGACCAGAAGCGGAGGGAGACGAGCAGGACCATGTTCGATATCGATGACTTGATGGACGAGTACGAGCGGGCCCGTGCCTACACCGACACGCTATGGCAGGACCTTTCCGACGAAGAAATTCGCTGGCGACCGCGCTCCGATTTCAGCCCGATCGGGTGGCATCTGGGCCACCAGGCTGCAGTGGCCCACTTCATGGTCCGCAATCTCATCGCCGCCGAGCCGAGCCCGGACCCAGCGCTCGAGCTGATGATGGACTCCGCCAACCCCGAAGCGGACCGAGGCGACCTGCCGGCCCTGGACCGGATCTGTGATTTTCGGGCCGCGGTGGTGCAGAGGGTCCGGGTCCGTATCCGCGACATCAACCAGAGTCGGGTAGGTGCTCCCCATCAGCTTCGAGTAGTCGCGCAACACGTCCTCGTTGCTCTAATCAACCACGAGTACCAACACGATCAATGGATCTCCGAGGTCCGATACCTTGAGCTCGGCCATGATCTCTCACCCCGCCCGGCCTCGGATCGGGTGACCGATATCGACGGCTACGCAGTCGTTGTCACCTGACGCCCAGGCACGCCGATGGCAGCAATGGAGTCGGCGAACGGATACTACTCTCCGTGGCTGCACGCAGCGGAGCCAGAATCCTGACACGGGATTTTCGGCGCTCGCCGGTCGAGCGCGGCAGTCCAGATCGCTGCGTGATGTGGAAGTACCCGCTGTTCCGACCCCCGTGGATAGCACGCCCTGAGCCGGCGTTGGCGGGCACCTGCCGACCTGCGACCAGGCAGTGCGCCATGCGACACCGATCAGTGCTGGCCCCTCCGGGCAGATCGTCGAGGCGGCCCCCGCCCTCGCCCACGTTGAGGACGACCGGCTCAAAAGCACCGGTCCAGGTCGAGCGTCTGATTTAGCCTCTCGGCCGTGAAAGTATCGGACCGCAATCTCAACGAGCTGCGTGAACGGGGCTTCACCATCGTCCCGGGTTTCCTCAGCCCGGATGAGCTGAAGGCGGCCCAAGAGGCCCTGTGGCTGTACTACCCCCGAGCGGAGGAGTACTTCGCCGACCCCTCGGTTCACCAGGAGTACACGCGGAGCCAATTCGAAGGGGAGCGCCTGGCGCCGTGGCGGTCGTGGAACCTCAACCGGCTGGCTTTTCACCCCGACCTCGTGGACCTGGCCGAGCGGTTCCTCGGATCAGCCGACCTTCACCTCTACAACGCCATCCTGTGGGCCAAGTACGCCGGCGCCATCGACTACGACCAGGTGCACCACCGCGACTTCGTCAACCACACAATCGTGGTGCCCAACCGCCTCGACCCCGGCCGGCAGATGACGTCGTACGTGTTGCTGTCAGACGTCGACGAGGATGACGGGCCCACCAAGGTTGTACCGCTCGAGGCCAGCGGGACGCGTCCCTATTGGCCGACGGGCGGTGACGAGGACTTTGCTGGGGGCACGGGTGCCGAGTGCGGCACGTTCGCCGAGTCCGAGATGAGCGTGACCGGCCCGGCCGGCACCCTATTCACGTACCGCACCGACGTTGTCCATCGCGGCTCGCAGATCACCGGCGAACGACGAGCCCGGTTCGTGCTGCTCGCCGACTACGAGGTCTGGGGACCGCGCTGGACCGGAAGGATGGGATGGCCGATGTACTCGCTCGGCCCTCACTGGACGGAGATGATCGAGCGGGCGACACCCCGTGAGCGGGAGCTGTTCGGCTTCCCCGCCGTCGGCGACCCCTACTGGAACGACCAGACGCTCGCCGACGTGCAGTGTCGGTACCCGAGCATGGACATGACGCCCTATTCGGGCGGCGCCCGCGTGTAGGGCCCTCATCGAGACCGTGCCCAACGCGACAGAAGACGAACGTAAGCGTCCGCGAACACGCGGGCGGCTCCGACGCCTCCGGTGTCTTAAATGAGGGCCTAATCCTGGCTCTCCTCAAGTACCACATCACCGTCCTCATGTGCTCGGAGCCATAACTAGGGCAAAGTGCCCCTGAACACCGAGTCCCGCGTCACGTGTGGTCTTTGCTGCTCGTGGCCGGACGTCGAGCGGTTCGGGGCCGACGCGGGGTTGGCTTGCTGCCGCGTCCGAGCCTGGAACTGGGTTTGTTGCTTATAGGGCGCTGGCGGTGAGGGTGCCGGCAAGGCGGCGGCGCGAGGTGATGCCGAGCTTTCGGTACACCTTTCACAGGTGGTAATCCACAGCGTTGGGGCTGACAGCCGAGACGCGATCTCGGCATCGGTGGCGCTGCCCACGGCCGTGAAGGTAGGGCAAAACATATGCACTGTAAACGTCTTCGAGGACCGGCTCTTTTGGCGATAAGGGGATCTCGCGATCGGTGATCACGCAGATTCAGCGGCCAATCGTTCCAGCGCCCATCTCGCTGGAGGCTTCGACCGTCGAAGCCCCTAAGGACCCTCTGCCTTCCCTCCGCCTCAGGATCCATCTGAGCTGGCGTGCCTGCACGGCGAATATCCCGTCGGGATTGCGCGCCAGCGCGATGGCCCCAAGGCCGAAAACTACCAGCGGAAGGCTTCCGAGTATCGCCAAGCGCGAGTAGGTTTCGATCAGGGCGGGGAAGACTGTGAAGAACAGACCCGCCGCCAACGCCGCGAAGTTGGACCGGATGCCTGCGGTGACCAACACGGCCAGCCATACGACGCCGAGCAGTGTGGCGTAGTTGGCCGGCAGCGCGGTGGCCTGATCCTGCATGGCGAGCAGGCTGCCCCCCACACCGGCCACGAACGCTCCGAGCGCGGCGACCAGAACCTTCATCTGAAGAATGCTGATGCCCAACGTCTTCGACGCCGGATCGCTCGCCCGAACGGCCGTGAGGGCCCACCCGGTCGTGGACCGGCGAACGTTGACGATGAACGCCGCAAGGATGCAAAACACGATCAGCGCGAAATAGCAGAAGGCCGTGCCGGTGTGTACGAATCTGGGGGGATTGAGGGTCACACCCAGGCCACCGCGGAGGAAGACGCTGCGGCTGAAGACGAGGCTGTCCATCAGCAGCCCGAAGGTCAATGTGACCAGTGCGACATACAGGTCTCCCAAACGGATCGTCAGCAGACCGATCGCCGCCCCGATCACCAGGGCTAAGAGGCCTCCCGCCAGCACGGCCAGCACTACCGGCCAGTGGAGGTTGGTGGCGAGCTGCGCTGCGGTGATGGCGCCCACACCTGCGAAGGTAACCATGCACAGCCAGACCATGCCGCCCTCGCCAACGACCAGACTGTACGACAGCAGGACGACCGCGTACACCACCCCGAGCGTCAACTGTGAAACCCAGTACACGCTCAGGATGGGCGGCAGCACGGCGACGACGGCCACCCCAACGATTGACGGCGTGTAACCCAGGGACCTCGAGGTCGGCCTTGCCGGGTCCCCCCCCGGCGTCCCCCGGATGACGGCGATCGCTCGATCCAAGGGCCCACCGATACCTGCGGCGTCGTTGATACGCCCTCGGCGGATCAACTGGTACGCCAGGCAGACGACCGTGATGACGAACGGGAGGCTCGGGATGATGGCAGCGGTGAGCGAGCTCGTGGGCGGCAGGTATTTGACGACCAGGCCACCGATAATGCCCAGGAGGAGGCCTGCGGACACGGCTACCGGGAGGCTGCGCAGCTGTGCGGCGATCACCGCGGCGAACGCTGCCGCCATCAACAGAGTGTCGGTGCCGGGATCGAGGCCGACGATCGGTGCAGCCAGGATCCCCGCCAACCCCGCCAGCGTCACGCTCACCGCCCACACTCCCACCGATACCGAAACCGTGTTGGATCCGGACAGAGCCGTCATCGCCGGCGAGTCCACCATCGCCCGCACCCTCAGGCCGATATCTGAATATCGCAGGACCAGCGCCCCCACGACCAAGATCAACGCCACGCTCGCGTACACGATGAGCTGGTCCGCGGTCACGGGGACCCCGTCAACCTTGTACACCTTCACCGGCTGGGGAGCGAGACCGGGAGCCTCGATGATGTCGACGTTTCCGAAGAACGCCGTGGCCAGCGCCGGGAACACCACCGACAGTCCCAGCGTGGCCACGATCTTCACCAGCGTCGACGACAATCGCAGGAATTGGAACAGCGCGAAGTAAAGCAGCACCCCGAGCACCGGTCCCACCACCAGTATCGAGAACACACCGGCCGGCAGGATCGACCAGTGATGCTGGCTGTTCAAGAAGTAGTAGAGGCGCGCGATGAAGTACGCGATCGCGCCGAATGCAAAGTTCAGGATGCCCGTCGACTGATAGGTCACAACCAGGCCGGCAGCGGCAATCGCATAGATCCCGCCCAGCACCAACCCTGCGATCACGTACTGGAGCATCTGTTGGCGCTATCCCCGCGGCCCTCGAGCAAAGGGCCACGACGAGCACGCATCCGGGGGAGACGAAAGCGAGGCGCGCAGGCAGGAGACGAGCTGCTCCTCGGCGAGACCGGGCCCGGAATTGCTCTCGATGACCAGGGGACTCCCACCGGAATAGTCGATCCGTACGAGATCGAGAATGGCCTCGTCGGTCCCGGTCACTTCAATTGTCCAGCGCGCGAGTGGTGCGGCAGGTGCTGCCCGGACGACTCCGACCTGAGTGAGCCAGCGGCCGCCCTCTGGCACGGCCGAGCACGAAGGCGAGCGCCTGAATAGCTACTGGGAAAACCCGAAACGGAAGTCTCGGAGAGATCGGGGTCTTTGTCACTGTGGGCCGCGAACCAGGCACGTGTCCGCTCGACGCGCGATCGAGAAAAGCCACAGAACCACCGATAACGATGATGACGACATAGGCGAAGAAGTCTGGATGGAACGCGATCGCGAGAACAATGGCCACAGCGAGCGCGGAAGCGAGGAGAGTGCCGGCTGGTTGCTTGGTTCCCACAAATGCCACCCTACCCTTGAGCTTCGACCCGGCCATCGCAGAACGCGCGAGTGGTCCGATCTTCATCACCAGCGACGAACAGCGCCTCAACCGTCACGGTGCCAGCCGGATCGTCCGCCGTGTCACGCGCCTGGCGGGCATCGCGTAAGCCGATCGGCCCGCATACCCTGCGCAACGCATTTATCAGCGCTGCCCTCGACTTGCCGAGGTACGCTGTTGTTCCGTCGCGAGACTGGATCCTCACCCTTACCGCTAACCCCAGCGCCGAGCGGTATCGGTTGATCTTCGGTACCGATGGCCAATCCACGCGGGTTCGGGGTTGAGCGCGATGCCGACGATGCGCCTTCGATATCTACTGAGAGCCCCCCGGTAAGCCAGCCTGCTCCCGGGCATAGACGTCCAGCCGTCGAAGCTCGTCGGCGTAGATCGACCGCATTACCCGAGGCGCGAACATCCGCTCGAAGAACCCGCCGATGCCGCTGGCGCCTTGCCACTCGGTGCCGATAGTGACTTTGGACGTGCCGCCAGCGGCAGGGTCGACCATAAACGTAGTGACCGAGCTGGAGTTCGCATCGGTCTCGACGAGACGACGCCCCGGTTCAGGTTCGGTCGCCGTCATCCGAAAGTCCCGAGTTCTGCCGCCGGCGGTGAACCTGAACGTAGAGACGGTCCCAGCGCCCACACCTCCCGATACGACCTGGAAGTTCGAGAACGCCGGGGGAAGGAAGTGAGGATGGTGGTTTCTCATGTCGGCGATGTATCGGTAGACGTCCGCGGGCGGACCTCCCACCGGACCTTCCACCGAGACCGAGTTGACACCCATAGCGTTCTGCCTACCAGCGGGTTGGTTCCGAAATCAAGCCGAAACTAGCGGGGCGCTAGAACCGAGGCCGGAGGATCCAGCAGTACGGGGCAGTCCCGCATGTTCTGCGCCGTCAGTATCCAGCTACGCCCTGCGGGAAGGCGCCCGAGATCGCCAATTAGGTCGCGGCGCTGAGCGCGATACTCGAGACGAAAGCCCTGAACTGGACACGCGTGTCTGAACTCCGAGCCCGACCAGGATCACGCCCAGGTGGGCGATCGGGCACCCGCCCTTCGTCGACGATGCGAATGGCGGGGCCAACGGCTCTGGTCGCTGGCACGATGGTCAGATCGCCGATCGCTCGTCGACCTCGGTGACGTACTCCCACGCGTCCACGTGGGCGCTGTGCCGCCGGATCACGATGGTGATGTCGTCCGTCTTCGAGCGCTCCCGAGCCCAGGTCTCCGCCGCCTCGTCATCGGCGAAGCTGTCGGACGCGATCTCCGTTCCGTCGTCTGCCGTGAACTGATATCTCCAGGATGGCCCCGGGGGTACTCGAGCGTCGGTCATGCGTTGACGTTATCGGGTGAATAGCCAGACGCCACGAGACCGCGGCGACGGCCTCGAAGCGTCTGCGCTGCCGACCCGTCGCTTACTCCAGCCTGCGAGCGGGTCGCTATCGTCGAATACCAGCGATCCATCCGATGGGAGGGAACCTTCGGCGCTTGCGATCTGGCCCGACGATCTAGGCAGAACGTGTGGCCCGAACCGCTCCGGCCACGACACGAACTGCGAAGACGCGTAATGACGGTCACGTACTGTCGCTCAAGGTCATTTTCGATGATCGGATAGGTCATGACCGACCGCTAGGGTCGATGGTCAATGGCGTGCTACACGATTGCCGCTGAGGACCTGGTGAGAACCTTCGGCAGGGACGTACGTGCCGTCGATGGCATCTCGCTGCTGGTCGAACGCGGAACGGTCTTTGGGCTGCTGGGACCAAACGGAGCGGGCAAGACCACGTTGGTGAACATTCTCACTACCCTGCTGCTTCCCGACTCGGGACGCGCCGAAGTGGCCGGCATCGACGTGGTCCGTCGTCCAGCGGCGGTGCGCCGAGCGATCGGGTTGGCCGGCCAGTTCGCGGCCGTCGACGAACAGCTGACCGGCGCCGAAAATTTGACGCTTATAGGCCGGCTCAACCACATGTCGAGGGCCGCATCCCGCAAGCGGGGCGCCGAGCTGCTCGAGCGCTTCGGATTGGCCGACGCGGCCGGCCGGCTGGCCAAGACATACTCGGGTGGCATGCGCCGTCGACTCGATCTGGCGGCGGCCTTGGTCGGACGGCCCACAGTGCTGTTTCTCGATGAGCCCTCGACCGGCCTGGATCCCCGCAGTCGCATCGACCTGTGGATCGCTGTGGAGGATCTGGTAGCGGACGGAACGACCGTGCTGCTGACCACCCAGTACCTCGAGGAGGCCGACCGGCTGGCGGACCGCATCGCGGTCGTCGACCAGGGGCGCGTCATCGCCGAAGGAACCTCCGATGAGCTCAAGACTCGGCTCGGCGGAGCGGTGGTGGAGGTGCGCATGGCCAACGCCGAGGAGGCCCGGACAGTCGCTGCGGTTCTGTCCGGCGTCGGTAAGGACGACCCGGCGGTTGACGACGACGTGGTGCGGGTCCCCGCCGACGGTGGTACGGCCACGCTGGCAGAGGTCGTGCGACGACTCGACGCTGCAGGAGTCACTGCCCGCACGCTCCAGCAACGGGAACCGAGCCTCGACGATGTGTTCCTTGCCCTCACCGGCCACGGCGCCGACTCGTTATCCCCCGATGGTGACCAGCGGTCCAATGACGGTGACCGGTCCGAGACAGGACCCAGCAAGGGAAGGGCGACACGGTGAGCAGCGATGTGCTGACTCCTCAGGCCCCTTCCGCAGAGGGCGGGGTCGATGGATCAGATCGACAGCTGGTATGGGCTGTACGAGACACCCTGGCCATGGCCGGGCGAAACCTGCGACGGCTGCTGCGCCAGCCCGAGCAGGTCACGTTCAATCTCGTCTCGCCGATCATGTTTGTGCTGTTGTTCCGTTACGTCTTCGGGGGTGCCATTGGGGGTCTGCAGGGACTCAACTACGTGGATTACCTGGTTCCTGGGATCGCCGTGCAGACCGTGCTGTTCAGCGCCGGCGTCACTGGCTTCGCGCTCGCCGACGACCTGCAGAAGGGTTTCGTCAACCGCCTGCGCTCCCTCCCCATGGCCCGAAGCGCGCTCTTCGGAGGACGCGTAACCTCCGACACGGTCAACAACGCCTTGGGACTGGCAATCCTTCTCGCCACGGGCTTCGCGGTGGGCTTCCGTCCCGACGGCGCGAGCGGCCTGGTCCTGGCCGGGCTGCTCCTGCTCCTGTTCGCTCTCGCCGTCAGCCTCGGCTATGCACTGGTTGGCCTGACCGTACGCAGTCCTGAGGCAGTCAACGCCGCCACCTTCCCGATCATCTTCCCGCTCACCTTTGCCTCGACGGCATTCGTTCCTGTCGAGACCATGCCAACCTGGTTACAAGGCTTCGCCATGCACCAGCCTGTCAGCGTCGTCATCAACGCAGCCCGCTCCCTCATCTTTGGCAACAGCCTCACCGAAGCCCAACGTTCCCAGCTCCTCGGCGGGGCCAGCACCACATCGCTCGTCCTGCAATCACTGGCGTGGACGCTCGGAATAGGCCTGGTCTTCGCGATGCTCTGCTCCCGCAAGTACCGCAAGCTCACACACTAAACCACCCCCGGCACGGCGGCAGGACATCGGAGGCAGCAACCCCCTTAAGCATCACAAGGGCGGCGGGGAGCCAGCCCGTCATGCGTGCGCTCGAGGCGGCGAAGTGGCGGCAGAAACGGGAGGGAAAATCCTGCCAGCCCCCGAATCCGGCGACAACGTATCCTCCTGCAGCGAGCAGGTCCACCCACCGGAAGGTCACCCCCAGCCCGGTCCGCGCAACCGTGTCGTCGACTCGGCGGTTAGCGAAATAACCGTCTCTGACCGCGAACGGAGCCTCAGACGTGTTATAACCGAAGCACCCTGCATCGGCGAGAGGATGCCGTACAGCCACATAGAGTTCCGCTGACTAATACGTAGATCGTGACGTCCGGCCTTACGAATGGGCGGTCGAAGAATGGGGCCATCGCTTGGTTCGTAACGTGCAAGACAGCGCCGTAACGCTCGGCGACCAATTCGATCGCCTCAACTAGTGTCGTGAGGGTCTATGACACCACGCTAGTGGCCGCCTTTGCGGTCCCAAACCCTGAACCTTATTCAGATGTTACTGGTCTCGCGCAAGTCAATAGAGTTGTATTTCGGGAGGATGCTTTCGGGATGCACTGCAGCCGACCGACGATGACGTGACCCTCGTTTGGGACGGGTGGCGCATCGACTCCCGTGGGACACGTCGCATGTCGCCACGTAGCCGTGTTGCGCGGGAGCGAGCCCTATGAGGACAAGGACGCTCACCGCGGTTATAGGAATCCTGGCGGTGGTCTGCTCTTCCTGTGCGGGGTCGTCGCAAAGCTCTGCGGCTCGTGGTCCCGGCACAACCCACCTCAACCCCAGCGGAACGAGCTCGGGCTCCGTGTCCTCGCCACCGCCGGTCAGTCCCGACACGTCGGCGACCACCGTGCCGGCGAGCGCGAGGCCCGGGCCGCTGGACTCCGGCTTCGGCGCCGACTGGACGACCTACCACGGGAATGCTGAGGTGACCGGAGTCCAAACCGCGCACACCAAACTGTTGCCTTCGCGGCGGGCCTGGACTTCGCCGATCCTGGACGGGCAGCTGTATGGCGAGCCGCTCGTCGCCGACGGCCGCATCGTCGCGGCGACCGAGAATGACACGGTGTACGTGATGGCCGCCGACAGCGGGCACATCCTGTGGTCACGCCACCTGGCGAACGCCGTGCCATCCCGTGACCTGCCTTGCGGCGACATCTCGCCCGAGGTGGGCATTACCGGCACTCCGGTGATCGACTCGACGCGCCACGAGGTCTTCGTCGACGCGGACACGCTGATAACGGGGCCGTCTTCCTCTGGTGGCGTGGAAGCGTCGCACCGCCTATTTGGGCTCGACCTGTACACCGGCAGGGTCGAGCTGGACGAGCCGGCCATGCCGACCGCCGGCGAGGATCAGCTGGCGCAGCTGCAGCGGCCTGGGTTGGCGCTCGATGACGGTTTCGTGGTCATCGCCTACGGTCAGAACGCCGGCGACTGTCCCGGCCCCAACGGTCCTGCCCACGGCTACGTGGTCGCAATCCCCGAAACGGGAGGACCGCTCCACTATTTCCAGATCGGCAGCGGCGGGGATCGGGGAGCGGTGTGGATGGGCGGCAGCTCTCCGGTCGTGGACCCTCAAGGAAACATCTACGTGGCAAGCGCCGACGGCTACGACCTCGGCGCCGGCCAGCCCTACGACGACAGCGATGCGGTGCTCGAACTGTCGCCGACCATGCACCTTGAGTCGATCTTCTACCCCAATGACTGGCAAAAGCTCAGCGCCGATGACCTCGACCTCGGGACCGGGAATCCCGTGCTCGTGGACGATTTCGTGTTCCAGGTCGGCAAGACGGACATCGCCTACCTGCTGGATCAGGGACATCTCGGCGGCGAGGAGGGCCAGGTCGCATCGCTTTCGACATGCCACGGCGACCCCAACGGCGGACGGGCGGTGGAGGGCTCGATCGTCTACGTGCCCTGCCCGAACGGCGTGACGGCGATCAAGGTGTCGACCAAGGTCCCGTACCTGAAACAGCTGTGGACCGCCAGCGGCGGCGCCGCTGGCGGACCGATCCTCGCCGATGGACTGGTGTGGACGATTGGACACGACAACGCAGTGCACGGCCTCAACCCGGCCACCGGCGCGGAGGTCGTCGCCATCCCCTTCGGCAGGTACACGAACCACTTCCCGACACCGGCGGTCGGGGACGGCCTGCTGCTCCTTCCGGGCAGCGACCAGGTCTTCGCCTTCATGGGTCCGGCCGGGCTGCCACCGCCACCCGCTGTTAGGTGAGACCTGCCGGCTCGCGGTGCGCCTCGAGCGTGACCGCCACTTGGCACTCGACCCCCGGGCGAGTTCGGGCCGCAGCAAAAGTCTCCAGCCCACGTAATCGAAGCTCGGTCCATGGGCGGCGGAGCAGTGTTGCGGAGTGTTCTCAGGCGACAGACAACGAGATGAACGTAACTAGTCGAGCCCGTCGAGCGGTCCCGTCGCACGGAGATTGTGGGCCGGCTGCGAGCAGCGGTGCCGACCCCTGGCGGCCTACCGAAGGGATCTCAGGCGCGTTCTTACGACAAGGAGATAGACGCCGGCAACGATTGCGCCGACAACGCCAAAAACGAGCCATCCGACGCCGGTGGCCAAGCCCCAGCCCACTTTTCGGTTCCGGCTCATCAGGTAGCTCGGCTGACGGACGATGTCGACAATCGCCCATACCACGATGATGAGTGTTGCGATGTAGACCAGCGAGATGACGGACATGCAGAACCTCCCTGTTCACCTGGGGCTCGTGGCAGCAGATCTGCCTCGAGGTAGCCAGGCGCAGGCAATAATGATGAGCGTATCGACGAATCGGCGGGTATCGGGTCGCCTCAGGCGACTCTTAACGAACATTTACCGACTCATGACAGTAAATTAAGGGAACCAAACCTCGATTCCTCACTAAGACGCAGGCAACGACACGCGCGTATGCGCGGCCTCGCCTGACGAGCAGTCGAAGGCTGGCGAGGGAGGAGGCGGCCACATGGAATGATCGTTTGGCGCGCCCCAGCCGACTGCCATCAGCGTCAACCTGATCGAGGCGCCCGTCCGCTCAGTTGTCCGAACTCAAGGCCGAGGCAGCCCGAGCTGTGTGGCCGCAAGGATCACGTTGGCGACCTCATCGGGGTGCGTCACCATGGCCAGATGGCCTGAGTCAATCTCGATGGTTGTGGCTCCCATGCGGTCGGCGAGGAAATGCTCCAGCTCCGGTGACGTCGTTCGGTCACGCCGACACACGAGGTACCAGCACGGCTTCGCCTGCCATGCGGCTACCGAAGTTCGCTCGCCGAAGAGGGTTTCGGCGACGCGGCCCTGCACGGCGTAGAGGGCGCGGGCTTCAAACGGTTCGACACCGTTAGCGAAGTCGTTCAGGAAGGCGGCCTCAGTGAGCGCACCGAACCCGTCGTTGTACACCAGCCCAGCGTTCGCCGGTGGGGGCGGGAACTGCTGCGTCAAGGCCGGGTAGTCCTCACCTGCGTCAGGAGCCCGGGCCGCCACATAAACCAACCCAACCACTTGGGGGTGGCCGCCGACTTCGCTGATCACCGTGCCGGCGAAGGAGTGCCCAACCAGAATCGTCGGTCCGTCCTGGAGGGCGAGGATGCGCTGGGTGGCGGCGACGTCGTCGGCCAGCGACGTAAGAGGGTTCTGGACCGACATGACGTTCAATCCAGCCCGCTGAAGGATTTCAATCACCTTCCTCCACGACGAGCCGTCGGCGTACGCGCCGTGGACGAGCACCACATTGCGAACCTGCCCTTCGACGTACGCGGGGAAAGGGGAGGACGTCGATGCAGGGCTCATGATTCCTACCTCCATGCGTCAGGGCGACACCGGGATCATCGGCTGCGGCAACCCCCGATCGTGACGCACATTGCCACATGGTCTCGACCGGATGTAGCGTAACGAGCGTCGGGTTATGCGCACGGCGTTGCCGGTGACTGGCATTCCCATGGAGCGCGGATTCTCTCCGGATGCTGCACCTACGTCGTGGCTGGCCACGTTCTGTGGTCGGCGTGATCCGTCCGGTCCTCGCTCGCCGCCGCAAGCGCCCACTTCGAGGCGACCTAGAAGGCCTGGGCTAGAGTGCGATTGGCCAAGGAGGCTTGGTGGCTGGTCGGAGGAGCACGCCCCAAGGGTCCGGAGACGGGCCCGATGCCAAGGAGTTCGAGCCCGAGTGCTCGCGCCGCGACTTCCTGCGGGCCGGCCTGGCGCTGTCTGCGTTGACTGTTGCCGCTGGATGCGGGGCTGGTGGCCATCACCAAGCCGGCCGCCAGAGCCAGCCATCGGCTGCTGCGCCGGTGTCCTCGCCGCCAACGACAAGCGCGAACAGCGAGTCAACTGCGGTCGAACCCCGCGGGCCACTCGGGAGCGGGCAGTCGGTGACGTTCGCGTTCGCGGGCGACACCCATTTCGTCGACCAGTGGGACACCGAGGGCGGAGCGAACTACGCGGGGGTGCCCGTGCTGGCCGACCAGCTCAAGGCCGACCCGACCGGCGTCCTGTCCCCGATTGCCCCGGTGCTGTTCCGCGCCGATCTGGCCATGCTCAATCTCGAAACGGCGATCACGTCACGGGGGGAGCCCGTGCCGGGCAAGGCCTACCATTTCCGATCACCCGCCGAGTCATTCGTTGCCCTCAGAGCCGCCGGCGTCGACGTGGTGAACATGGCGAACAATCACGCCCTCGACTACGGCGCGGTAGGCATGCAAGACACCTTCGACGCCGTCGCCCAGTCAGGAGTCCCGGCCGTGGGGATGGGCCATAACGCGGCGGAGGCGTTCCGCCCCTATCGCACCGTCATCCATGGCCAACGGATTGCCATCTTCGGGTCTGTCGACTGGCTCGAACCGGCCCTGATACCGCAGTGGACAGCTACTGACACCCAACCGGGCTTGGCCTTTTCCATCGACCCGACCCCTCTGTTGGCGGCTGTGCGGGCTGCCCGCTCGACGGTCGACACGCTGATCGTTTTCCTCCACTGGGGCATCGAGACCACGTATTGCGCGTCGCCGGAGCAGCACAGCCTGGCTGTGGCGCTGGTTGGCGCCGGTGCCGACATCATCGTCGGCAGCCACGCCCATCGGGTATTCGGCGCCGGCCATGTGGGCAGTTCGCTTGTCGCCTACGGGTTGGGCAACTTCGTGTACTTCCGCGAGGACGGGCAGTCCGGCAGCAGCGGAGTGCTCCTCGTCAAGGCCACTGGCCGGCAAATCGACGCCTACTCGTGGATCCCGGCTCGCATCGTGCATGGCATCCCCAGGCCTGAAAGCGGCAATGCTGCGGCCGCCGATCTCAGCGTGTGGGAACAGCGGCGGACCTGCAGCGCCTTGTTGCCGTAGGACAGACGCGAGCAGCGTCGTCGGCCCGCGGTTGGCCCGCCGTCGCTCTGACGCCTCACCAGCTTGACTCCCAGCCCGCCGACTGTCCCATACCGCAGCTGTAGGTCGGGGTGGGCCGTCTTTTGAAGGCCTGTCTTGACCGAAACGAACGGAGATCCGCCTACACGCAATCCGCGACTCGTGCCTCGGCACACCCGGTCGACCCCCGCTTGCACGCTCACCATCGCGAGCAACCCGTCGATCCTCTCGACGCCCGGCCGACATCACAAACGTGGCCTGGCAGTCCCCGCGGAAGGAGCGCCGGGGTTGTCAGGATTGGCGTGACTGTCGTGCGGCTCCTCGCCGGATCTTGCTCTAGATGTGCCTGTGCGTGCTCGGATTTCGTAGGCGCAGACGTAGGCGCCAGCGACTTTGTGGGCTGACGCGGGTGACGTTGGCGTCGGGCGATGACCTCCTGTATGAAGTCGAGTTCGGTGGTGCAGGCCAGGGCGGAGTGTGAGGCGACCGCCCAGATGGAGCCTCGGTGCCATTGGGTTCGGTGAGATCAACGTTGACGTGGACGGCCTCGCTCGATCGGTGCCGCCTGGCGCGGCGCTCTTTTCGGGCGAGATGAGCCAGACGGTGCAGCCGGGCCTCCTCGTGCAACTGCGCCTGTTTGTCCCGGGCCAGTTGTAGGGCGAGCCACGGGTGCACTGCGTCACACGCCCAACTGGACGGAACCGGACTTCCGCGCTATCCATCGCCGGGCGAAAGCGCTATCCTCTGTATACATAACTGATGATAGCAGTATCGAGCGGACCGTAATGGCATTACGAGGGCTGGTTGAGTCTCGCGGTTTCGGGGAGCAGGTTCCCAGCAGTCGCCACCTGACCGGAGAACTTGGCGTAGGACCTGTGACTGTCCGGCGGGCGGTGGCGCAGCTTGTCGCCGAGGGCATCTTGAGCACCCGGCCGGGCGCCGGGACCTTCGTTGCCCGGCCACCCGACCGCCCAGTTGCGGACACCGCGTGGCAGCAGGTTGCGCTGGGCGCCAGTCCGGTCGATCCGTCAGGGCTCGACCTGGCTTTCCGGTTGCGGAGCATGGACGGCCTGTCGCTGGCAGGTGGCTACCTCGACGAAGCTTTGCGGTCAGACGCCAGGGTGGCGTCCGCCATGGCCAGGGCTGCACGTCGTCCAGGCGCCTGGGGAGTGCCGCCGATGATGGGTGTACCGGAGCTACGGCAATGGTTCGCCACTGAAATCGGCGTGGGCCGGGAAGAGGTTCTCGTGACCTCGGGAGGCCAGTCCGCGTTGTCGGCGACGATGAGGGCAATCATCCCCAGCGGCAGTCCGGTCTTGTTCGAAACTCCAACCTACCCGGGGGCGTTGGCCGTGGCCCGCAGCGCCGGCCTCGTGCCGGTTCCGGTTCCGCTCGACGATGGCGGAATCCGGGTGGAGCTGCTGGAGCGCGCCTTCCGTACGACCGGCGCGCGGGTTATGTATCTCCAGCCGACATTTGCCAATCCCGGAGGGACCGTCCTAGACCAGTCAAGACGGGGGCCAGTGATTGATGCAGCGGCGGCAGCAGGCGCGTTCATCATCGAGGATGACTGGGCGGCCCGTTGGCTGAGCCACGGACAGGTCCCGCCTCCACCGCTCATTCGCGACGATCCCCATGGTCATGTCATCACCTTGACCTCTCTCACCAAGGCGACCGCGCCCAGTCTGCGTATCGGCGCGATCGCGGCGCGAGGACCGGTCCTGCAACGTATAGCCAATCTCCGACTGGTCGACGAGCACTTCATGGCCCGGCCTCTTCAGGAGGCGTCCGTGGAGTTGGTGACGAGCAGCGGCTGGCGCTCGCAGCTTCGCTCTGTCAGTGCTGCCCTACGAGACCGGGCCACCGCGCTTGCTGCGGCGTTAGCCCGGTATCTCCCAGAGGGCCGCTTCACCATGCCCGGCGGCGGGATATCCCTTTGGTTCGAGCTGCCAGGACGCTACGACGAATCCCTGATCGCGGAGAGATCGACCTCGATGGGTGTCGCCGTGTTGCCGGGGCACATCTTCAAGATCGGAGAGTCCGATCGGTCACACCTGAGGCTTGCTTACGCAGCCATACAGGTGTCGGAGATGGAACGCGCCGTCACCATACTTCGCCGGGCCGTCGTAGATTCCGGTGCCCCTCGAACTTGAATCTGACCCCGACCTCCTCAACGTCGAGCCTGGGCGTTGCTCACGAGATTCCGTGGAGTACCCATTCCTAACATCGATTGCAGCAACTGAACCCTGATCTCGTTTTCGTACAACGCCTTACGATGGCGACACATCCTCAGCTATGTCGTCGCCAGATCTTTGAGACGGTGGAGCACTGTCAGAGAACAAGCATGTCAGTTCCGTCTTTTGGGGATAGGGTCGAGGCCCTGCGAGAACGCGCGCAACCGCCCCGGTCGGTGGTCATTGCGGGTGTTCCGTTTGCAGCCAGGCTACGGGTTGACCGGACCGTATGCGCTCTCCGGGATGGGCGAGGATACCCATCAAACGGCCGCCGAACGGCGACCGAACCGGGTGCCCAGCGACGCTGCCCAGCACTGTTCCGACGCCGATGCGGGAACCGGCGGGCTCCGACTGCGTGGGCTGAAAGACTCCGACCAGAGGGCTGACGACCAGCCGCTCGGTCACGCAGAGATCTTCCCCGTAGGCCTCGAACGGGTCCTCCTGGAGTCGTGTAGCTTCGGTGCTAGAGGTGAGCATGTCGAGGAGAGTTCCGTTCATGCCGCGGCGGTGGCCACGGGCTCGGCCTGGGCCAGCCACTGGCGGGTGAGCTGGTAGCTCTCAGCCATGAGCTGTGCGCTGTACCGGAAGTCGAGGATGTTGCCGGCCGGGCTGGTGGGGGCTGGAATGAGGTGCACGCGGGCCGGCGAGCATTGGGAGTGGGGTGCGGTGCCGGCGGGGACGGTACTCAAGCCCGATGGGGCCAGCTCGGCTGGGGCAGTGGGGCGGCCGGCGTGCCCCTGGGTTGCCACGGCCAGGACGTACACGTCGGTGGCGGCGAGCTCCTCGGCTTGGCGGACCGGGGTGTTGGCCACCAGGGCCCCGTCGACGAGGTGGCGCTCGTCGATGGTCACCGGTGGGAACAGGCCGGGAATGGCCGCGCTGGCCAGGAGGGCCTCGACCACCGGGCCGGCGCTGATGACGTGGGCTGCCCCTGAGGCCAGGTCGGTGGTCACCACGTGCGCGGGGAGCTGCCCGTCCTCGAGGCGCCGATCGGCGAAATGGCCTTGGAGCAGGGCCCGCAACCGGAGCATGTCTCTGCGGCGTAGCGACAGCCAAAGGGCTTCCAACTGGGCTAGCCCGCCCGACGTCGGATTCGCAGCAAAGGCCACCGCGTTGATCGCCCCGGCGGATGTCCCGATGACCAGTTCCGGGCGCAGCCGGACTTCGGTCAACGCTCGCAGCATTCCGATCTGGGTGGCGGCCAGGCTGCCGCCGCCTTCGAACACGAAGGCGACCTTGGAGCGGGGATTGTCGGTGGTGTTCATGGCGTGTTCTCCGAACAGTGAGGGTGGGGTGATCAGGAGTCCCAGATGGGCCCGAAGGCCGGTATGCCCAGCCGTTCCAGGCCGTGGACGACGTTCCAGGTCCCGGCCTTGTTGCTGACCACGAGGACCGCTTCGGCCGCGAAGTCCCGACTGACCTGGTGGGCCAGTTGGAGCAGGTCAGGTTTGCCGCGTTCGGTGGTGTCCCAAATGAGGGCGTCGGGATGGGCGGCCAACACCTCGTCGACGAGGGCGTCGCCGTAAGTGGCGCGCGGGTTGCGGGTGGACCACACCAGCCGGGCCGGAACCGGCGAGGTCAGGATCTGGCCCAGGGCGGGGCCGATGCCGCTGCCGGTAACGACATAGACAACCCGGCGGTACATGACTTCGATGGCGGCCATGGGTGCTCGGGTGGGGACGCCCCGGACCCACAGGTGCGAGGGCGGGTCGTCGATGAAGCGCGCCGTCCAATCGCCGGCGCGGGAGACCAACAGCCGGTAGCCGGATCGGCCTGGGGTGGTGACAGTGGCGAAGGCGTGCCACTCTCGCAGCGGGCTTCGGCTGATGGCCACGCCGGCCACATGCGCGGGGGTGACGCCGTAGTTCAGGTGGACGATGGCGGCGTGTGAGGAGGGACGGTCAATCGTTACCGCGACCCGACGTAACTTGAGCCAGGGCCAGACGATGCTGGCCGTGATCAGCCCGAGGACTTTGATCTGCCAGGCGCCCCAGTCGCTGTGGGTCAGGTGCACGGTGAGCGCCCAGAACAGTCCGACCGACGTCCAGCCGCCGAAGCGGTGGGTCAGCTCGAACAGGTTGTGTATCCGGGCCCGCACGGGCGGCAACGCGCCCAGCACCACCACGAGGGCCAGCGTGACCAAGCTCCCGGCCAACACGACGGTGGTGAGGTCTGCCGCGGGCGGTCGGCCGGCGTGGGCGATGGCGGCGATCACGGTGAAGGCGCACAGCCACAGCGTGGCGGCCACGGCCGCCCCCACATGCAGGCCGCCGATGTGGTTGACCTTGGAGACCAGCCATCGCAGCCGCAGCGGCCAGCCACGAGAGCCCCGGCCGGCCAGGGGCGTAGATGAGGTTGAGGACGTGCTGCTGGCGGATGAGCACGGCGATAGCGAGATTCACGACTATCAGGTCCGACAGGCCGGACAGGGCGGAGCCGTCCGCGATGTGCCAATTCCCACGCAACAGATGCAGCACCAGCAGCGTGGCGTTGACCAGGCCCACTAGGGCTATGAGCCGGTTGTAGTGCATGCAGCGGGGATGTTTGAGCGCCCGGCGCACCATCGGCGCCAGCGACGGCACCGGCCGGGCCGGAACCAGGTGCACGGCGCCGTCGATTGACGCTGGGGTGGCGGCGTAGTCAGACATTGACGGCCTCTTGCTGGTTGTGTGGTCGGTATCGGATCTGCTCGGTGTCGCCATGACGTCGCCCCGGCGCCGCTGTCCCCGATTGAGGTGAGAAAGTGGCCCTGCCCTCTCGAGGAGACGGGTCCGGGAGTGGCTGGCTTGCGGGGTAACGGTTCGACGCCGAGGTCACCAGGTGAGTGTGCGCTGGGGCGGCGGGCGAGCCAACCAGGCCTGCACGTGTCTTCGAAGGGGTGCCCACACCCCCTTCCTGGGTTAGAGGCGGCCACCCTGAGTACGGCCCCGACCAGTTCGAGGCGGTCCGCCAACGTGTTCAACCATGGTGACGGCCGCGTCCTCCGGGCTCGAGGTGCCGGGCCGGCTCGCCGAGGGTGTTTCCAATCCTGACACCAGAAAGCCCCTCTTGATCAGGTGGGGCACCGCCCAGCGTCAGCTCCAGCAGAAGATCCTAGAGTGAACGGAGATCGCCACCTTTGCGCCCCGCGATCTAGTTCATCGACGGCCCTGCGGGTTTGTTCGTCCCACAGCCAGGCTGTTAGATGACTCCAAGTAAGCGGTAGGTGTCGTGGTCCTTTAGCGCTGCGGCCAGTCTGGGCATGTGCGCGAGCACCTCGTCCCGGCCACGAATCACGGTTATCACCCAGAAGAAGTAGCCGAAGGAAAAACTCCGCCGGTACAGGTCGTACCCCTCGTCGAAACCGATTGCGGGCCCTCCGTAGTTGGCCAGCTCGCTGAGATAATGGCGGACCAGCTCCTGCTCGTTTTCCCGGCGGTTCTCGACCGACAGGGCAGTCCCGAGGTGATAGGCGATGTCCTGGGCCCAATTACCCGTATTCAGGGACTCGTAGTCGAAGAACGTCGGGCGACCCTCAGAATCGAGGTAAACGTTCCCGGTGTGGGGGTCGCCGTGGAGCACGCAGGTCACCGGATTTTGGGCGTGCACCGCCAGAGCGTCGTATAAGGCTTGCCCGCTTCGCAGTTCGGCTGGGTAACCGTGGGCTCGGCCGTCGTCGAGCAGCACCTGCAAAGATTCAGCGCTGTACATACTCCGGTACGGGAACCGGGAGGTGCGCAGCCATTGGAGGTCGCTAACTTGCTCTAGCCCCCACGTCGAGCCATGGAGCCGGGCCAATTGCGAGAGGCTCTGCCGCGCCACGGCGACCGGAAACGTCCGGTGCGGGTTCATGAAAAGCCCGCCGTTGGCCACCACGTCTTCCATTACGATGATCGCAGCCTGGCTGTCGGGATCTATCGCCACGTACGGCACCCGAGTAACGCGCATGCTGAGCCGAGGCGCCAGATCGCGGTAGAAGAGCGCCTCGGTGGTGCTGGTCACGGGCACGCCGTCCAGGTACGCCTTGGCGCAATAAAAACGTACGTTGAGCCCGTTCGACCCTTCGACCGTCACGGCGAAGCGGAGCTTCTCGGCCCGGGTCTTGGTGGAATCCGTTCGCTCCACCCGCACGATCCGGTCGCCGGCCTCGAAATCGTTTAGACTGCCTCGCAGCCAATCCGGGTCCAGGAGTTCATCGCGGCTACTCGGAACCATCAACATCGGTGCCGTAGGCAAGTCCTATCTCCCTTGCTCGTCTCGTCCTGCGGGATGCGGCCAAGTCGATGAACGGCGCATGCGGCCCCAGGTTACCAGGGTGAGCTAGCGGACATACCAGCCCGACGCAGTTCTCATCTGGAAGCCGAGGTACCAGAAAAGGAGTTCGCCGCTTTGCATGGCAATACTCGGCGCAGGACTCGGGCCCGACGAAGCCAAACGGGATGCTCGGCTACGCAACAGCCACCCGACGACCTGCCCGGGACGGGAACAGGACGTTTGGATTCCGTCCCGACTTCTGAAAGGACTGCGCTGGCGGCGGCTTGAACACAGAGAGGGGATGGCAGGTGTAATACCCGGAGCCTGCGGAAACGATGCTGATGCGTGGAGACGAGAGGAGGACTGGAAACGGCCGAAACTAAACGGGCGCGGTCAGTCCTTCTCGGCGAGGGTGCGTGTCATCGTGGATCCCGTTGAGTACCAGCCGACGACCTGGCACAAACCGATGTGCCGACATGACACCCCCGTCAGAAGGCTGCCACTGGATCCGGTCGGGCTCGGCGTCGCCTTCAGTCGCCACGAGATGCCGTTCCATGCTTCCGTGAGTGCCCGTCCGTTGTGGGCGCCCACCGCGGTACATGCGCCTGCCGGATGGCATGACACTGCGAAAAGGTCGCTCGCCCCCCCTGGGGGGTCCGCGGTCGTCTCCGATGTCCATGCCGATCCGTTCCAATGAGCGGCCAGGGTCAGATCCGCTTCGGTCGTCGTATCCAGCGTATTCGAGCCGACCGCCGTGCAATCGTCTGCCGCCGCGCACGACACACTGTCCAACTGGGCGTAGAGACTGTTCGTGGGCCGAAGCGGGAAATTGACGCTCCAGGATCCGCCGTTCCAGATCTCGGTCATCGCTATCGATTCCTCTTCTCCCACGGTGCCGACCGCGACACACGCATTAGTCGCCGTGCAAGACACGCCAAATAGAGCCGCGCTCCCTGCGGGGCTCGGGATGGTCAGGAGCTTCCATGAAGTTCCGTTCCATGCTTCCGCAAGAGTGACTCCTTCGAACAGGTCGTAGTCGCCGACCGCCACGCACGCACGCGTCGAACTGCACGATACGGCGTTTAGCGAGAACGCGTCGCCCTGAGGGGGGTTTGGCGTCTTCTGGACTCTCCACGCCGTGCCATTCCAGCGCTCCGCCAACGTCCGGCCTTCGCTCTCACCGACCGCTGTGCAGGCGTCCGGCGCCGTGCACGACACCCCAAGGAAGTCGCCACCGCCAGGAATAGTGGGTGTCTTCTGCAACTTCCATATTGAACCGTTCGAGACCAGTGCCAGGGGTTCCCCGGAGGACGCGCCAACCGCCTCGCAGGTATTCCCACTGCTACACGACACTCCGCTCAAGGTGTTGAGTGCCATCGACGGTCCGGAGTGGGCTCGATAGAGAATGGAGGCAGGGCCAGGCTTGAAGCCGAGGCGGTGCTCACGCCGATTGGAATAAGGCTCAAGGCGGCGCAGCCGAAGATGGTGAAGACCCGATGTAGACGCCCACCCATCTCCGCCCTCCTCGGCCCTCGATCGGCACGGAGGCCCGCGATCTCAGGTTAGGGCGGATCATCGGAGTGCGTCAACAAGCGTCGCCGTGCTTCGCCAGCGCGACCGCAATGTGGCTTTGCCCTTGCTTTCGTTGTGCGCGGTTCAGGGACTTGATGTTTGCTACTTCGCGGAGGCTCCGAGAGTCGATCAAACTCCTTCTGACGAGGATTCCGATGGCAATCCTCACGACAGACCGAAACCAACCAAAAAGCATGGAGTCTTCGAGCGCTAGCCGCCGAGCATGACAGCGGACACACGAATAGTCGTCACAGGCGGACGATATGGAACGCTTGGCGGCAGTTGTCGTGGAGCCGCTGGTGTGCTACTTGCTCGCCGCGAACGACGCAGATGGCTTGGCCGGCACGCGGCCGTCAGCCCCCCGCGGGGTAGCGGAGGTGGACCGCGGGGGTGCCTTGCACCACGAGGGGGTCCTCGAGACGGCTTTGTGGCCCCTCCTCTACGGGCCGAGTGCCCGGTCACCGCGCCGGAATGTTCTCCAGCTCCACATTTACTGCGGCTCGAATTCGTGCTAACCGGGTCAAGTGGTTGTCACGCGGATCGCCGCTCGCAAGGCGAGCCGGCCGAGCGCGACTCCACGTGCTCAGAGCACCGGGACCGACGAGAGCGGAATAGACTTGCTTTGGCGCGGCGGCGATCACACTGTGAGGCTTGTCAGTAACGGGGACGAAGAGGATGTGAGGCACACGGAGGCCGCCGGGGTCGCAGGGAAGCGGAACCATGTCATCGCTGGACGCCACGCCTCCATATCGATAACGTCCAGAGTGGTTCTGATCCGTCGACTGACGGCTGGGCGATCGGAGGTCTACATGCTGCGGAGGTTGCGACGCGGTACAGCGCTCACGCGGGCCGAACGGAAGGAGCGAGGGCCGGTCCAGATCATCGTGCTGGGTTTTGACGATCTCAAGCTGGATGAGGAGCTCATCAGGGAGCTCAGACGGCTTCGCGTGCTGGAAGTCGTTCGACTCGTCGATGCTGTGATCGTCGCCAAAGGAAAGGATGGGGAATTGGTGCAGGTTAAGGTCAGTGACTCGACGCAGGAGCTCTCACAGCTCGGGGATATCGCCGGAGCGCTCGTCGGCCTCGGAGCGGAGGAGGCCGACAGCAGCGGCCAAGCCGGCGTGAGCAGTCAGGCTGAGGCGCGAACATATTTGGGCGGAGACCAGACCTGGTCAGTGGCTGACGTGATTCCACCCGGCAGCGTGGCGTTGGTCGCCTTGCTGGAGCATCGCTGGGCGATCCCGATACGAGAGGCGGTGCACCGAGCCGGCGGCGCCATACTGGCAGACGCCTGGATTCATCCCGATGACCTTGCTGCCCATACGACCAAGGCCGAAGGCCGGGGATAGGCAGAAACCAGCGAGCCGCCGCCCAGCGGGCCCACGACGATCGGTTTCGGGGACCGCCCTACTGAAATGGATAGGCGGCGACGGCGCGCTGCAGTTGGATCCAGACGTGGGCAGGATCACCCGCAGCAGTGGCGGCAACCACGACGCTGCCGACGGGGCCGTTCATGACGTAGCAGGCCACCTCATGGAATTGGTGGTGACCGACGGTCGTCACGTAATCGTCGGTGAGGCACGACCGAACTGTTGTTGCGGTTGGGACCGATTGCACCATGGCATCCTCGTGGACGGAGACGGCGTCGTCGCCCAGGAGGTGGGTGGTGCGGAATGTGGCCCAGTTCCGCAAGGTCTCTGGGGCCTGGCGGGGCGTGACATTGATATAGCCAAGGTAGGTTCCGGTCGAGTTGAGAAGGGCCACCGACAGCGAGCCCGGATCGCCGTCGACGGTGCGGAACCCAGGCGGCGAGGACAAGGTTCCGAGGCCGGAAGGGACGGTGAGCCGGGCCCAACTCGCCGGCGCTGTGGTTGACGCCAGCCAATCAAACGACCCAAGCGTCGCCGAGCTCGCAGAGCCAATAGTACCGGGGATCGTCTTGGTCGCCTTGGTCGGACTCGCAGCTCGGGCCTTTGCTTGCGGCTGCACGGCCCCGGCGATCCCGACGGCGGCCGCCACCAGGACTATGGCCGAGACGATCCCGATCACCAGGCGCGGGGATGTCCGGAAGGCGGGATGACGTGTGGGCGGCCGCTGCACGGCGGGCTGCCCCGAGGGTCGAACCAGGTGAGTCACTCCTCCACATACGCCACGGCAGGTTGAAAGGATTGCTTACCGCCACCGACCAACTCCTGACGTCGCCGAATGAACTTTCGGGCCGCCTCCCCCGTAGTGAGAGTGCCGGAGGGTCGACAACAGCAGCCGGATACGGGTGCCATAACTCCTCCGACTATCTATCGGCGGTCCGAGATCGCGCCGGCGAAGACGCGGCGACCGCCCCACAGCAAGCGTCGCTCCGACGCCCGCGGGCTGCGGCCCAGCACGAAGCTTCGTTCCTCGCCGTCCCCGTGCGGCGCCTGGAGTGCGCAAGTCATCCCATCTGCGTGGCCGCCATCCGTCTTCGCCTATGTCGCGGCAGACGAAGACGGGTTCGCGGCGCCGGTGAGCACATCGAAGTGCACCATGTCCCCCGGTGGATGGTGCGACGCTCCCGCCGAATCTTGATGGCGCCATGACCGTCCCCTATCAAACTCGACTTTGGATGGCGGAACGCGCCTAACGCCGAGATCCAGCGGTTATGGATGTGTTCCACTGTCCTTGGTCGCGGGTCTATTGGGGTAGCGGACGGGAAGGATTTGGGAGCGAGCCGATCGCCGGTTCTGGACGCTGGGATTCAACCTTCGAGGAGGGTAAGGACCTTCTCGGAGGGTCGCGCGAGGACAGCTTGATTGTTCTTGACAATGATTGGGCGCTGCATTAGCTCGGGGTGTTCTAACAGGAGGCCGACGACCTGCTCAGGGCTCTGATAATCGGACTCGACCAGGCCTAGTTCCGCGAATCGTTTGTCCTTGCGGACAAGGTCAGCCGGGGGATCCTCCAGCAGATCTAGAAATTGTTCGAGTTCAGCTTTCGAGGGTGGAGTCTCCAGGTACAGCACGACCTCGACCTCAGCTGTTCCCTCCTGGAGAATTTGCAATGCGCCTCGAGAGTGGCTGCACGCAGGGTTGTGATAAATCCTGATGTCGCTCATGTGGCTAGCGTAACTCAGAGAAGATCCACGGCCGCCCGGCGACAACGGTAACCCCGGACGGCGCACTGGGGCAGTGTTCGTGAGGGAGTCGGGTGGGTGTAGTGAGACAGCACCGCGATCAGTCTAGAGAACGGGACTGTGCGATCACCTGATCGATGACACCGAGCGCATCCCATCTCGACCCGAATCGGACACCCCGGCGGTCGGGATCGTCGAGGGGTCGTCCGGCGACGGCGATCAACGCTTTCCACAGCGCCCATCCCCGAGCCCGCGCCCAGGTCCCTTGGTCGAGTGGCAGCGCCGCCATGAACCGTTCCCGGCTCGTCCTCTCGAACATCGTCCAAGCCACGGTGAGGTCACAAGCCGGATCACCCACGGCCGCGCACCTCGACTGTGATCTCCTCTTTGCCACGTCTCCTTGATAGCCGCACGGGAGGACGCTCGACAAGCGCCTTTCTGCCCGCAGAGGACCCAGATACAGGGTGCCCGACAAACGATACGGCGGAGAACTGACTGAGCGCCCACTCAGGATCGTCGCATCGGTAACGCTGTGCGGCCATAGAGAATACGCGGTCGCGTGATTGCCGCGATCGGGGTGAGGGAGGAAAGTCTTGGTGTGGTGTCTGTCTGTGCAACACGTCCTGGTCGTGGGGCGTCGTCGTGAGCCGCTCTGGCTGGCTGACTTTTTCGCCGGTCGTGTTGATAATTGGTGGGGTGATGCGTATCATCGACTCGATATGGGCCTTCCGCTACAGCGGCAAGCCTGTCGTTGAACTCAATCATGCCGTGCTGGGCCATAGCCTCACGACCTACGGATGGATCTGGCTGATCACAGGCGTCGTCCTCCTGGTTGCCGGAATCCTGGTGCTCGGCCCGGCTTCACAACCCAGTGCTGAGGTTGCGCGTTGGATCGGCATCATCGCGGCAGTGCTCGCAGCGATCAGCGGCATAATCCTGGTCCCGTACTCCCCGGTTTGGGCGTTGATCTATGTGGCGATTGCCGTCACGGTCGTCTATGGGCTGTCAGCGCATTTCGACGAAGCTGTCTCGACGTAGGTCTTGCCGTGGCGTGGAGAACTTTCTCCTGGCCGGGAGCATTATCCCTCCAGGCCACGCCAAGGAACGGGGTCTAAAGCCGTTCGACGGGATGCAAAAGGAGTTCGAAGAACACCCTGATACCCGCTCGTCGTGATGGGCGAAACTTCAGCGAATCAGCGAACCGAATGCCCAGAATGACAGGAATGAAAGGAGGCCACTCATGGCCAAGGAAAGGGAACTCGCCGTTTATACCGCCGTTTACGAGAGCGTTGATGACGCGGAGGCGGACCTGAATGACATCGAACAGCTGCACAAGGACGATCTGGTGGGGACGTTCGACGCGGCCGTCGTTAATCAACAGAAGGGAAAGCCGCACATCGTCAAGAGGATGGATCGGCCCATGGTGCGAGTCATCCCCGAGGAGCTCGGTTTCGGGACCCTGACCCGCAAGGAGCTCAAAGAAGCCGGCGCGGAACTCCAGAGCAGTCAGGCCGGCTTGATCGTCGTCGGGCAGCCCACCCTAGAAAAGGGCTTTGACAAGGCCGTCACCCGAGCGAATAAGGTCATAAAGCGCACTGTGGACGCGACAGCTGACGAGATCGCTCAGGAAATGAAGGAAGCGGCACAAAGCTGACTGCGGAGCGGACCCGAGAACCTCGACCTTCCCGGCTCTACCGCCATATTTGAACAGCGCGAGAACTGCTGATCCAAGAAGGAAGATGCTTATGAGTGCACTCGATGAGCAGGGGAGTCAAGCAGTCGAGGCGGTTGAACGCCGCAGACTGCTCGGGGAAGTCAGGGCTCGTCTTTTGGCTATCGCCGATAGTCTCTCTGACTTCCGCGTCGACTCCGCCGAACTGCGAAACGACGCGCAAGAACTCGACGCCGTCGTCCGCCGGGTCCAGTCGCTGGCGGACAGCGACGGCCTTGCCCGTCGTAGGCCCCTCTAGTCATTGTCTCGACCGACACGATCGTGGTGGATCGTTCAACTCCAGGGACGTCGGGGCAGATGGACGACATACGAGGAGCTCAGGCTGCAGTGCCACCCGGCCGCCAATGGACTCCGGTCCTTAGTCACGACGACCACCTCCGCCCAGCGCGCCGGCGCCGGGGACGGGCCACATTTGTCCACCCGCCCGGGGTCGGTCGTCTCGGGCCGCTCACGACCGAGCAGCGATCGTCTCTACGGGTAGTGCAAGGCCCCCAAAGACCCGTGTGCCGGGCCCATCTGCCTGTCGGTAGAGTTCGGGCGTGCCAAGCAACCCCACCCTGAGCGAGCGGAACGCCCGGGACCAGGCCGTCCTGGGCGAACTGCGGGCTAACGGAGGCCGGACCGCCAGCGGACAGACGCTGGTGATTCTGACCATCGCCGGGTCCCGGACGGGGACCCGGCGCGACAAGCCGGTCTGTGTCCGCGAGGACGGGGACGATCTGGTCGTGGCCGGGTCGGCCGGCGGCCAGGCCCGACACCCGCAGTGGTACCTCAACCTCGTGTCCACACCGGAGCTGACCGTGGAGTACCTCGGCGAGATCTATCCGGCCGTGGCCGAGACCGTGCCGAATAGCGTCGACCGCGATCGTTTGTTCCAGATGATGAGCGAGGAGATCACTGGCTTGTACGGCTACCAGGACCGTTGTCGTGATAGCCGCCAGATCCCGGTTGTTCGGATCCGCCGGAGGTGACGTCGCGACCCGGTCTTGACCCGGCCCGAGCTGCGGACTGGGAGGAGGGCGAGTCAGACGCTCGACATGGCCTCTATCTAACGGTACGTGCGTGGCCGGGCTGTGGCGCCAGAACAACCGTGCCCAATTTCCTGCCCGCCAGCCGCAAGCCGTGCCGGACGGCGTAGTGCGAGAGAACCCGCTGGGCGTTGGCCGCGCTCAGCGCCCGTGCCGCGCAGTCCGGAGTGCCGCCTCGGCCTCAGGGAAGTCCGCCGGCGTGGCGCGGGAAGAGGTGCTCGAGTCGCAACAAGAGCGGTTGCCCGGGGCCTCTGGGCACGATGCGCGTCGCGACCAGGCCGCCGAGGGCGAAGGCGGCTGCGACGAGCATGGCCACGGCGGTGCGGCGGCTCGCGTTTCCGTGGACGGTGACCAGGGTTGCCGACACGACGGCCACGCCCAGCGCAGAGCCGACCTGACGCGCCGCGGTTAGCACCGCGCTGGCCGAGCCCTCCCCCCGGGCGGCCACCGGCCCACGTGTCCCCGCGAGAGTGGAGGCGACCTGAACGATGCGGGCCGAGATCCCAAAGAAGAACAGGGAGGCGAGCAACCCGACAAGCGGTCCGCGGGCGATGCTCAGTGCGGAACCGAGGAGAGCGACCAGGGCGAGCGACATGCCTGCTGCGAGTGCGCGGCGAGGTCCGAGCGCGGGGACGAGCTTCGAGGCTGGACCTGCCAGCGCGAAGGCCCCCACGGCCTGTGGAATGAAGCACAGCCCCGTCAGAAGCGCCGTGAGGCCGCGACCCTCTTGCAGGTAGAGCGTCACCAGTATCACGGCACCCGCGTTGCAAGCGCCGTACGCGAACAGGCACTCATTCGCGCCGAGGATGCCGCGGTCCTTGAACAGGTCAAGGTTGAGCAGGGGCGCGGCCACCTTGCGCTCGCGGACGACGAACAGTACGAGCAGGACCAGCCCGGCGCCCACCGCCACGGCAGGCTGCGTGGGCTCAAGTGTGTCCCCGGCCCGGGTTACCCCGAGCACGAGCAGGGCCACGCCGGCGGTCACCGCCAGCGCTCCGGTCACGTCGAGCCGACCGGGCTGGCGTGGCGGGTCGGCCGGCAGGAGGCGCCAGGACGCTATGAACAGCACCACGCCCACCGGGACGTTGACGAAGAAGACGAGCCGCCAGGTCGCTTGGACGAGCAGGCCACCGATCACGGCGCCGGCGGCGAAGCCGGCCGACGCAACCGCCCCGTACACTCCGAGCGCGTGACTGCGCTGCCCCTCGTCCGGCCAGCTCGTGATGAGCAGGGAAAGCCCGGCCGGAGCCAGCAGGGCAGCACCGAGCCCCTGAACGGCTCTCGACGCGATCAGCAGCGTCGGCTCGACGGCCAGTCCTCCACTGATGCTGGCGCCGACGAAGACACAGAGTCCGATCCGGTAGAGCCTGGCCCGGCCGAAAACGTCGGCGAGCCGGCCACCGAGGAGGAGAAAGCCGCCGAAGGTGACGGCATAGGCACTCACCAACCACTGCAGGGTCGACATGGCGATGTGCAAGCCGTGCTGAATCGAAGGCAGCGCCACATTGACGATAGTGAAATCGAGGACGACCATGAACTGGGCCAGGGCCAAGGTGGCCAGCAGGGCGGAGCCCCCTCTCGGTGCCCCCGCTGCTCCACCATCCGTGCCTTTGAAAGAAGGCCCGCTCGTGCCTCCGGAGCTTGACACGTCCGCGCCTCCTTAGGGTTCGCCCGCAGCCGGCCCCTCGGGCCCATCAGCAACTCCCCAGGGGGGCCCGCTATTCGACTACGAAGTTATGTCTGCGGGCCAAACGTAGTCGTGGCGCAGGTCAAGCGTCAGCCACCCGAGGTCGCGGCGCAAATCGTTTATCTCAGCCAAGCGTGTGCGGAGCACTTCGTCGCTCAACCCTTGGCGTGGGCGGCGCTCGTCGTCAAAAAGGCGGCCCTCCAGGAGCGCCACCCTCCTCGCCAGGCAAGCTCGCTGGGCGAGCGGCAGCCTCCGAGGTATCCCGGAGGTCTCCAATTCCGTTCGGCTCGTCGTGGTGTCGGTGCCGAGGCATGACAAGTCGGCGACCGCCGGTCCCGCTTGGTTCGGCCTCCCTACACACTTGGCTCTGGTTATCGTCGTACCAGACGGTGCCGTAGACATGTCTGTTCTCTTTCTAGGTTGTGAAACCGCTCCGCGTACCAATCTGATGGGTGTGCCCATTGGGAGACAGCATGGGGTTCGTGGGGGGCGTTGTCATCCCGGCATCCGGTGAATTCGAGCCAGACGCGCCACGACGCCCACTCCGTCGGAATCATTAGCCTGTCCAGGGCTTCGCACCGGGCGATGACAAGGGCAACAACATCGACCAGTGCTCAGTGAGGTGCGGGACCTCTCTCCTTCTGGTGCGGCTATTGGATGACCTGTTTCATTTGATCGACAGACCCCCAGTGAGGCCAGCCTCGGACCACCGAGGGTGGCCGCCGGATGGGTGGTTGACACAGCGTCGGTGCCTTCGCGCCGGTGGCGCGCGTTAGCTGTGGGCGGTGGCGCGGTGGCGGGTAAGGGGGTCGTCGCCGAAATCGCCGGCGGGGTCGCGCCATAGCGAGTGGATGTGGTTGCCGTCCAGGTTGTCGTATTCGAACAGCACTCGGGTCCCCTGCATACGGTAGTAGTGGGGCCGACCCGGTTCGAGCGGTCCTGCCCAGGCGAAGTGGAGGTCACTGTCGGGAAGGGCGAGCTTTTCCTGCTCGGCATCGGCGAGGTCGTCGGGCAGGCGGGCGAGGTAGGACGCGATCAGCGCGTCGAGGACTTGACGCTGGTCGGGGACCAATGCCGTGACGGGGATCCCTTTGGGGGCGAAGGTGAATCGAAGCTTGTCCAGGCCCACGCCCAGCGCGTCGTTTGTCCGGGCGTGCTCGCCCACAAGCCACTGGATGAGGTCCTCGTCGGCGACCCGGAACAGCGCTGCGGGAGGCGTGGGCCACAGTCCCTCGGTCAGCTCCTGATTGCCTGCGATAAGGTCGTGAGGCGCGCCCGGAGCGAGCAGCGCGGCGGCCAGCTGCCCTTCATCGAGTGAACGGATCAGCTCGCGGCCGAGATCCTCCAAAGGGCCCAGCGGTCGCAGGAATGTTCCCCCAGCGAGGGGGCTGTCGGCCGGGTCTGCCCCGAAGAAGCTGGGGGTCGGTGCCACCCGGATGCCGTCCACCACCGCGTAGCTCAGCGAAAGGTGGTGGCCGCCAAGCCGCCACGCCCACGAACCGCCTGGTGAGGGGTCACCGAAGATGGACAGTTGGTACTCGAGCGGGTCGCGCCGCTGCCGGCCGTCTTCGAGGGTACGCCAACCTTCGGCCCGGGACAGGATGTGCTGGAGTGAGATGATCACCGAAGTGGTGTTGAAGCCCGCGGGGCTCAGTCCCGACGCCACGAGTTGCATGATCAACGCCCGGGCGCGATCCCCGCAGGATCGCAGGGAAAGACCGCCGTGGTCGGTGGGGACCCAGTAGAAGCGGTGTCGTTCCTCGTCGTCGGGAAACGCGAAGCACGCGACCCGACGCTGGTCGTCGTCGAGAACAGCCAGGACCTGGGTCGCCAGATCGGCCATCAGCTGCGCGGTCGGGGAGCCTTGTGTCAAGCCAACCTCCCTGGGGGCACTTGACCAAAAAGGGTATCAGCTCAGGTAATGCGCAAGGCCAGGTTGGCTACGATGTCGCAGCTGTGCACGAATAGGTTCGGAGGAGGACGAGTATGGGCACCTCTGAAGCGCGAACCCGGCTTCGTAAAGCCCTGCAGGGCGGCCAGTGTTCGGTCGCGGTGCCGGTGGTCGATGTACTGACTGCGCGCCTTGCTCAAGAAGCGGGTTGGGAGATCTGCAAGCTCAACTCGTCGGGGATGAAGGCCACGAACTTCGGGCTGCCAGATGAGGTGGCGGGCGTGGTCACCATATCGGACTATGCCGACGTGATCCGGAGAATACGTCGCACCGCGACAGACATCGCGATTCTGATCGATGCGGACGACTGCGGCGGCACACCCGAGACGGTATCCCGCTGGGTCAGCGACATGGAAGCTGCCGGTGTCTCCGGGATAGAGATCGAAGACCGAGGTTACCTGCCCATCTCGGACATGGGTAAAGGGATCGAAGCAGTTGTCCATCCCGTCGACGTGCAGGTAGCCAACCTCAAGGCAGCCGTCGCGGCGCGCGATGACCCGTCGACTGTGATCATCGCCCGAACCTGCGCGTTCAGCCCCACCCAGGTAGACGCAGTGGGCATGACGGTCGATGAGGCGCGTGACCGCGTGAGTGCATATGCCGAGTCCGGGGTGGATGCCCTCATGATTCCCGCCCAGCCCAATCGAGTACGGTCGGACATCGAGACGATCCGTGAGGTGACGGACCTGCCTCAGTGCGTGCTGCGCATGCCGCCAGACCTCATCCAGGACGAGAGGTTCCTCACCGCGAACAACGTCCGCCTCCGATATATCAGTCAATCCACCGTGTTCGGCCAGATTGTGCCGTTCGTGTACGACATTATGAAAAATCTGAAGGAAGATCGGAGCGGGACCGCCGCGATGAGCGAAGAGGACAACCAGTACGGCCAGAGCAACCGGACCTCGCAACTGGGAAAGGGCTCAGCCGCGGCGTTGAGCCTGATCACGACGCCGCGTTTTCGGCACGAGTTTGTGAACTAGACACAACCCCACTCCGGGGAAAACCGCGCAGCCTGTATCAGCAAATGCGTCGGACTTCCGTACTCGAGATGATTTCCTGGGTCTGACGCTCAGAGCCTGTCGTCGACGGCGGCGTCAACCACGAGCGGGCGTCCCGACGACAGCCCATCATCGACCGCTGCCAGGACATCGGGGATCGTCGCGGCTGCCACGGCGTCGACGCCGAACGCCCGGGCCAATCCGCCGAGGTCTATCACAGGATCGACGAGATCCATGGCTAGATACTTGCCGGTCTCCGCCGAGTGGCCCCCCAAAGCACGGGTGCGCTGCTTCAGGATGCGGTATGACCGGTTGTTCAGCACTACGACGACGATTGGTACGCGTTCGTGAGCCGCCGTCCAAAGTGCTTGAATCGTGTAGAGGGAACCGCCATCGCCTACGAGAGCGATGACTGGCCGGTGGGGCAATCCGAGCTTGACGCCGACAGCAGCAGGGAGCGCCCACCCGATCCCGCCACCCCGCATCGCGTAGAAGCTTTGGGGGTCGTTGCTGGGGAAGAGGAGGCGGATGCCCTCATTGGACGACAGCGCCTCCTCGACTACCACAGCGTCGGAGGGCAGAGCTCGTCCCAGAGCGTGGAGCAGCGCCAGTGGCTGGGTGGGGCGATGGCCCACCAGTGCCTCGGCCCGGGCGACGACGGCCTCTCGCCGGGCGGCAATGGACGGCCTCACATCGTGGCGCGGCGGGACACCGGTGGCGTGTCGCAATTGCTCCACGGCCTTGCAGAGCTCTGGAAGGACCATCCGCGGGTCGCCGAGGAGAGCGGCGGCTGTCGGAAAGTTCTTGCCTAACTGCCAGGGATCGACGTCGACATGGACAATCGGCATTGCCGGCCGGGACCGGCTCGGGCCCGCCGCCCAGCGATAGCGTAAACAAGTCAGCACCGATCGATACCAGGAGGTCGTGGCCGTCGAGCACACTTCTGATGGTGCCGCCAAGGCGGGCGACGGTGCCCGCGAAAAGCGGATGCGAAGCGGGAAAAGACGCCGTGTTGGCAAGGTCTTCAGCGTAAACCGGCGCACCGACCAGCTCGGCGAACCTCACGATCTGACTGTGCGCACCGCACTGGGCAACAGCGTCTCCCGCGAAAATGACCGGCGAACGGGCTGCGCAACGATCAGTCGCGCCGCGTGCTCGACGGCCACCATATCGGGCCGGATACCGGTGCCGATCCGTGTCGGCGCGCCGAGTTCCAGCTCCGCTGACTCGCTCAGCACGTCTGAGGGGATCGATAAGAACACCGGTCCCCTTGGCGGCGCCAGCGCCGTAGTGGCGGCGCGGTGAACCGCACGCGGCAGGTCGGCCAAGCGGCGCACCTCATAGGACCATTTAACGAGCGGGCGGGCGATGGTCGCCAAGTCGTCGCTCAGAAGCGGCTCTGAGAGGAGAGCCGACTGGTCCTGCTGGCCGGCCGTCACGAGGATCGGGGAACCAGCCTTTTTGGCGTTGAACAGCATCCCGAGGGCGTTGCCAAGACCCGGCGCGGCATGGAGGTTGATGGCCGCCAGTCGCCCCGTCGCCTGCGCAAAGCCGTCGGCAATCGCGACGACGACCGACTCTTGGAGAGCGAGCACGTACCGCACTCGGCGATCGCTACCCAACGCATCCATGAGCCCCAACTCGGTCGACCCCGGGTTCCCGACCAGGAGGTCCACTCCTTCCTGCACGAGCAACTCGACCAGCGCGAAGTTACCCTGTATTACCACTACTTCTCCTCCCGTCCCGCTTCGAGGCGGAGGTCCTGGGTCGGCAGCGCCATCGGGCCATATTGTTCCATCCTCGTGGTCTTGTCTGCGACTCGTCACCGTCGATCATGAAGGGCGCTATCCGCTCACCGCCGGGCCGGTTGAGGGCGGCAAACTACGGGTAGCGTCGAAACCAAACAGGCGAGCCGCCGCCGGCCGATCCCGGGGCCAACGGCGGGCAGGTCAAAATGCCAGTTTGGTGAGGTAACTGCCACGGGCCGGTTTGGGGCCAGGTCACCAGGGCGGGACCTCATGCCTCGGTCTCATTCCAGGTGCCCCGGCCCAGAAGCAGGTCGATCAGCGTGTCGGTGACCGGGTTGGCGAATCGGTTGAACACTCCTGACTGGCGTAGCGCCTGGCTTTTCCCACTAAACCCGACCGGCCAGGTATCCGGCTCGTTTCTGGTGACACCGCGTCTGGCGTAGAAGGCCCAGATGCGCTCGCTCATCCTGGCCACTGCCGCTGTCGACACCGCGGCAGGCAGACGGGTCCAGCCCACCTCGCGCAGTTCCAACAGTTGGGTGCCGCTCACCATCACCAAGCAGTCTCCCAGGGATCTCGAACTCAAACCCTCCGATTTTCGATCCTGAGGTCCACTCATTAGCCGGACTTTAAGAAGTAAAAGGTTGCCGATAGAGTTTCTCAAGTGTAGGCTGTCGGCATACGCTCCTACCGCCAGTACTGCGCCCTCGCCAAAGCCCTCGATCTGGTGGGAGACCGGTGGACCCTCCTCATCGTGCGCGAGCTGCTGGTTCGCCCGTCTCGCTACAGCGAGCTTCAAGACGGCCTGACCGGCATCGCCACCAATCTCCTTGTCGAGCGGCTACGCCAACTGGAGGGGGCGGGAGTGATCGGTCGTGACGGAGAGGGCCGCTACGGGCTAACAGAGTGGGGTAGAAAGCTGGCAGCGCCCGTGCACGAGCTGGTCCGTTGGGCCGCGCCGCTGATGCTTGCCGGACAGGGCACCGACGCGTTTCGAGCCCGGTGGCTCCAGCTTCCCCTGGAGTTGATGTTCGGTGGCGTCGACCCAGGACGACCGGACATCCAGATCGAAGTCCGGACGGCAGAAGAGATGCTGACGCTGACGTCAACCGCCGGGAGCGTGGAGGTGCGCACTGGTCCAGCGCCGTCGCCCGACGTCGTCGTCACCGGCCCTCCCGAGCTCATTGTCGGGTTGATGTCCGGTGCCCTCGACAAGGACGTCGCCATGAGCCAAGGCGTGAGCATCCTGGGTGATTTCGCCGATGTCGAACGGTTGCGTCGAAACGGTTGGACTGATCCACCGACTGAGGGCCCTTCTCGACGCCGGCCGCAGACTTCTCCGAAGAGCTGACGAGCGTGGAGCATGGCCCTGAGATTCCACTTACAAATGGTTGAAAGGACACACTGACATGACTGAATCCACGCTACCCCCGCATGATCGCCGCGTCGAGACGCCGAACGGCACCCTCTTCGTTCGCGAGATTCCCGGTGACGATCCGCCCATTGTCCTCATGCATGGCTTCCCCGACGACCACACCATCTATGAGCGGCTCCTGCCGTTGCTGAGGCCGAAACGGGCGGTCGCCTTCGATTGGCATGGCTACGGCCGATCCGAGCGCTCCAAGCTCGGGGGATTCTCCATGAAGGACCATGCCGCCGAGCTGGAGGCTTTGCTCGACGCACTCGACATCGAGCGAGCGGTGCTTGTCGGTCACGACGCCTCTGGACCAGACGCCGTCGCGTTCGCCGTCGCGCGTCCCCAACGGGTAGCCCACCTGGTCCTCCTCAACACGATCTTCGGGAATCTGCCTTCCCTGAGGCTCCCCGAGATGATTCGACTCCTCGCCGACCCGGACCTGGTGGCACTCGCTGACGCAATGGTCAATGACGACGCGCAGCGTCTCTGGTTGCTGCAGTTCACCGCGGATCATTGGGGCATGGATGCTCTCGACCCCAACGGCATCGCCGTGCAGTCCATCCTGCCGCAGTTCTTCGGCAGCGTCGATCAGCCGGACGCCCTCGCCGCGATTCGGGCCTGGACGGCTGGTCTCTTTGATTCCTTGCGTGAGCAGGACAAACTCGTCAACGGCGGCGTACTCGGTGGCTTGGAGGTCCCGGTCTCAATCATCTTTGGAGAATCGGATCGCTACCTGAGCCCGTCTCTGGCAGGCGAGATCGCCGGGCTGTTTACCGACCCGTCTCTCCACCTTGTGCCAGACGCTTCGCACTGGCCTCAGCACGATCATCCCCGAGTCGTGGCTGATCTGGTGGCCGACATCATGAGCACGCAGGGCTCAGGAGCACGAGAGTGAGCTAAGGCGTCCGCCCTTGCGGCCGAGATCGCGTTCTGGGACAACGCTACTGGCTCGGCTCTTCACCCGTGCTGCCGTCTGCCTGCTCCCGCAGCAAGTCGATGTGCCCGAGGTGGCGGGCCGTTTCTTCGATCAGGTGCAGCAGGATCCATCGCAGCGACATGTTGCGCTGAACCGAGACGACATCGAGCGACCGCGCAGCTATCACGACCGCATCGCACTGACGGGACTCGGCGGCGTAGCCGGCCAGCAGGTCAGCCATCCTCGTGCCCGACGGCACCCGCCATTCTGCCTCGGGATCCTGCTCTGTCCAGTCGTACGCGAGGCCCTCCTGGCCGGCGAAGACGTCACGCAACCACGAGCGCTCCACATTCGTTAGGTGGCGTACGAGACCGGGCAGGCTCATGCCGGTCGGAGTCGTCACCGCGGCCAGCACCTCGTCCGGGGCGTCCCGCAGCTTCCAGCCAACCAGGTCGCGTTGCCGCTGCAGAACTCCCAACAGGGCCGTCCGCTCGTCCCCGTGATGAGCGGCTTCCGTAATCCCAAAGCGCATGCCGTTCGCGATCCCGCTGCCGTCATCCATACCGCACATTCTGCCGGATGCTCGGCCAAAGTCCGGATCTGCGCACGTAGCCGTTACCGATGGACTGAAGGCGCCATCCCGCCTGCCATCCTCCGGTCGGGGTGGGGCTAACCCCATCTCCAAGACACCGACTAGCCGTATTCCCGCCCACGGGACTGTTTATTACCTTTTCGGGTGATGATCACCGCTCACTCGCTGACCAAGCGCTTCGGGGCTACGACGGCGGTCGATAACCTGACGTTCGAGGTGCCGCCAGGTGTGGTCACCGGCTTCTTGGGCCCTAACGGTTCTGGCAAGTCGACAACCATGCGAATGATCATGGGTCTGGACGCACCCACGTCCGGTTCGGCTCTGATCGGCGGCAAGCTCTTCTCCGGGTTGGCCTGGCCGCTGCACGAGGCTGCCGCTCTGCTCGACGCAAAAGCGTTCCACCCTGCTCGCACGGCGCGCAACCACCTCCGATGGTTGGCGCTCACCAACGACATCCCTCTTCGCCGCGTCGATGAGGTTCTCGACCAGGTCGGCCTGACTGCCGTCGCCAATCGGCGGGCCGGCAAGTTCTCGCTGGGCATGAGCCAGCGTCTGGGGATAGCCGCGACACTGCTCGGCGATCCCGCCGTTCTGCTCTTCGACGAGCCTGTCAACGGTCTCGATCCGGAGGGGATCCGGTGGGTCCGTCACTTCTTACGCGGCCTGGCCGCTGAAGGCCGGACAGTGTTCGTGTCGAGCCATTTGATCAGCGAAATGTCCCAGACCGCCGACCGCCTCGTCGTAATCGGCCGGGGTCGCCTGATCGCCGAGACCAGCGTCGCCGACTTCATCGCCCGCAGCGGCAGCGCCGCCGTCAGGCTGGACACACCAGACGCAGCCGCATTTACCGCCACCCTCACGGCGGCAGGAGCCAAAGTCGGTGCCGACGAGGTCGGGGTGCTCACCATCGAGGGCCTTACCGCCCCGCAGATCGGAGACCTCGCGGCCCGAGACGGCGTGCGAGTCCATGAACTGGTCACCATCACCGCATCCTTGGAGGATGCGTTTATGGAACTGACCCAAGACGAGGTGGAGTACCGCCCGTCCGCCCCCGTGGTGGGGCCGCAGCCTGAGAGGGCATTTTCACCGCCAGAGCCCGCCGCGAAAGCCACCACCGCTGCAGACAAGGAGTGACCGTGGCCCAGGCCATCCAGACCGCCCCTCCGGGGCACTACCGCCTAAAGAATGTGGTCCGGTCGGAAGCAGTCAAGATCCTGACGCTCCCCTCTACAGCGATCACCCTCGGGATCACTGTCGCCGCCGCATTGCTGGTCACGGGACTCGTATCGAACGCGGCTTTGGGCCACTCCGCCGGCTTCTACGTGGGATTCGACCCCACCCAGACCAGCCTGACGGGATTGATAGTCGCCGGCCTGACCGGAGGCATCTTCGGTGCTCTCATCATCACCGGGGAGTACGCGAGCGGCACCATCCGCGCCTCCCTCGCCGCAACTCCCCGCCGGCCGGTCCTACTTTCCGCCAAGATAGGAGTGACCGCTGCCGCTGTCATTGTATTCTGCGAAATCTTGAGCTTCGTCTCGTTCTTCCTAGGTCAAGCCATCCTCTCTGGCCAACAGGCACCATCCGTTAGCGACCTCCAGCAGAGTGGCCAAGGCCCCATCGGCCCCGGCGGCACCGCTCTTCTAACTCACGTGAGCACCCACGCCAGCCTGGCCTCCGCGGGGGCTTTTCGGGCTGTGTGGATGACCGGACTCTTCATCGCCCTGCTAGCTCTGATGTCGTTTGGATTCGGGCTGATCACCCGTAGTACGGCCGGCGCCTTAGCCGCCTTCGTCGGCGTGACGTTCGTTTTCCCTCTGGTCGCACGGGGAATCTCCGAGCATCTCGTCCGGTACGTGCCGACCAACATCCTCGTGAACTCGGTCATGAGCACCGTCCCCAACCGCGGACCGTACCCACCGCTCTCTGCGCCCGTAGGGCTACTGGTGATGGCGCTGTATGCCATCGTCCCCCTCGCCGTCGGTGTCGTGCTGTTCACCAAGCGAGACGCCTAAGCGAAAAGGTCGGCTTCCTGTTTCGTCTGTTATCCCCACCGGCTTGGGATCTAGGAGCAACGCTCGAAAATCAGACTAGAAGTCGTCTCCCGACTATAAGTCGGTATCTTTGCGCCAATAGCCAACGATGTCAAGGCTGGTCGGTTCGGCCGCCATTCCGCCGCCCAGACGCACCCTGACCAGGCGGCCGCCCGATCGGCCTCGTCGACGAACGCGTTACCCCTGACGACCGCCGGCTCGCGGCCAGTATCATGGACCATTGCGGGTGTTGCCGGGGTCGGGCGTAGTCGCCGCCGGTCTAGATGGGTTGAGAGGAGTTCGGGCGGTCGGGAAGGCCGAAGACGTTGAACAGCGTTGGGTCGATAAACGAGTGGATGGCGCTGATGCGCCCGTCAACGACGTCGAGTACGTGGATGGCGAACGCGGTCGGTTCTCCTCTCGCCGCTTCTGGACGGTAGACGGCGACGGCGGGGGAGCCGTTTGCGTTCACTGGGACGAGGGTGTGGTCGGCCATGGCGTCAACGGCAATCAGCCACGCCCGGATATCGCCCCTACCACGCAGCCAGAGGTCGAACGGCGGCATCTCAACGATGGCGTCCTCGCGCAGCAGGTCCACGAGGGTCTCAACGTCGTGGCGTTCGAAGGCGTCGAGATAGGCGGCCAGGAGCTCACGATCGTCGACGAAAAGCTCGCTCGATGCAGAGTCGCGGTCGGTGCCCTCGAGCGCGGAACGGGCCCGGCGGAGTGCGCTGTTGACCGCGTCGGTGCTCGTGTCGAGGAGCGTGGCGACTTCGGCGGCACGCCAGCGCAGCACGTCGCGCAGGATCAGTACCGCTCGCTGGCGGGGAGCGAGGCCCTGCAAAGCCGCGATAAATGCGAGACGCACCGACTCGCGGGAGACGGCGTATTCGGCGGGGTCACCGACGACGGTAAGCGTAAGGGAGTCCGGTGCCGGTCCTATCCAGGACTCCTCCGGACGGCGGTCCACGAGCCGGCCTTCGCTCGTCCCGACCGGCGCCACGTCCATCGGCAGAGCGCGCCGGGAGCGGCTCTTCAACATGTCGAGGCAGACGTTCGTCGCGATCCGATAGAGCCACGGGCGCAGCCCGGCTCGATCCTCAAACCTCGCCAGAGACTTCCAGGCCCGCAGCATCGCCTCCTGGACGGCGTCCTCGGCTTCGTGGACCGAGCCGAGCATCCGGTAGCAGTAGCCGGTCAGCTCCCGGCGATACTGCTCCAAATGCTCGGCGGGGATCGCTGTGACCGCGCTCACGCCGTCAGCCTATGTGAGGCTCGACAGCCCGGCCGCCGTCAGCAGGTAGGCCCCTGGCGTGTAATCGGGCGAGATGACCAACTCGACCACCGCCTTACCAACGTCCTCGACATTGAGGGTAGGTCCGAAGCGCTCAAGGTAGTCCTCGAGGCCGATGCCGTCTCGGTGTGCATACGCCGCGACCGCCGCCGACCCGAGGTCGGTCGCCGATGTCAACCTCGGCAGCACCGACACGAATCGGATGCCCAGCCCTGCCCGTTCTGACTCCTCCGCGGCGTAGCCGGTGATGAATCGGATCGTGGCCTTGGATCCGGCGTAGCCACCGCTGAGAGGCGAGCCGGCCACGGCCGCTCCGCTGGAGATCACGACGACCGTACTCCCGGCGGCAAGCGGAAGCAGCAGCGACTCGCGGATCCAGTGGAAGGCGTGGCGCACGTCGACTTCCCAGTTGCGGCTGAAGGTCTCCCATGTGTGCTGGTGAAGCGGACGCGACAGTGGTTGGGCGCCGGCGTTGAGCACGAGCGTGTCCGGACGGTACTGCTCGATCAGGGTTCCGGCGACGACCGGATCGGTCACGTCGGCGACGGCCGTGGTGAGCGAGCCGCCGAGCTCGACGCTGAGCGAGTCGAGCAGCTTGGCATTGCGAGCAACCGCAACCACGTTGGCGCTCTGGGCGTGCAACGCCGAGGCGATGGCCCGGCCGAAGCCGCGGCTCGCGCCAGTGACAAGGGCAGTGGCACTGAACTGATCCGGAGATGTCATCTTGAAGCCTCCTCAGGCGGGGCGGGGCTTACCCCCGTCACATACCTGGAACTGTCGGCCGGGCAAAAAGTCGTCGCTCAGGTCTCTCGCGACTGGCGACCGACTTTCTTGTGGGATCGCGGCTGCACCGACCTTCAAAGCGGGGAGGGGCGCCCTCCAGCCCATACGTCCGACGCCTCGACCCGCCTCCACCCATTGAGATTCTCGGACTTCCGACCCCGGCTGCCCGCCGAGGCCGATAGAGTTCGGGTCACGACAGTTCCCAGGGGGTCTGCTCCGTAATGGTTGTTCTGATCATTGTCATCGTCATCGTCGTGCTCCTCATCTTGGGGTTGTGGGCGGGATACAACGGCCTTGTCAAAAAGCGCAACCGGACCCAGGAGGCGTGGTCCCAGATCGACGTCGAGCTGAAACGCCGCCACGATCTCATCCCCAACCTGGTGTCGACTGTGCAGGGTTACGCCGCCCACGAGCAGGGGACCTTCGAGGCGGTCACCCAGGCTCGTGCCAATGCGGTCGCCGCTGGCGCGACGGGCGATCCGGGGAAGATCGCGCCTGCGGAGAATGCTCTGTCCGGGGCGCTGCGTTCGCTATTCGCGGTCGCGGAGAACTACCCGCAGTTGCGAGCGGTGGAAAGTTTCCTCCAGCTCCAAGAGACGCTGACTGCCACCGAGGACAAGATCGAGTATGCCCGCCGCTACTACAACACCAGCGCCCGGGACTACAACACCGCTCTGCAGTCGTTTCCGCGCAATCTGATCGCGGGACCGTTCGGGTTCAAGGCAATAGCCTTCTTCGCCGCGGACGAAGACGATCGCACTGTGCCTCAAGTCAATTTCCCTGGTTCTGGCCCAGCCGCCGCCAGCCCGGCCTCGGGCCCGCCCCTTGCCTCCGGGCCCGAGGGCCTTCCCCCCGCAGCAGGCACGCAAGGACCGCCGCCAACAAGCTGAGACCCCGAGGTCTTCCGCTGGCGGACCACAGTGATGGGCACGAGCCGGGCGCGGGTCAAACGGACTGGCCCGAGGCGATCTTCTCCAACGTAGCGATACGCTGCTCGAGGGGAGGATGGGTGTCGTAGAGGCGGTGATACCAGGCCTCGTGGTGCTGCAGTGGGTCGTCGATGCACATGGCCGCGGTGGCGTGGTTCATGGTCTTGAACGGCTTGTCGTTTTTCTGCAGTTTCTTAAGGGCGCTCAGCAACCCCGCCGGGTTGCGGGTCAGTTCCACACCGCTCACGTCGGCCAACGACTCCCGGCGGCGGGAGAGGGCCAAGCGGATCAGTGGACCGAAAATGAAGCCGACGACGGCGAGCAGGGCCCCGGCCGCCAAGATCACCAGGGCGAACTGATTGCCGTTACCCCTCCCTCGCCCCTCACCGGCAAAAAAAGCGCTCCGCCACAGGACGCTGGCCAACAGCGCGGCCAAGCCGATCATGGTGCTCACCACGAGCAAGAGACGGATGTCGTGGTTCTTGATGTGGCTCATCTCGTGGCTGGCCACGCCTTCGAGCTCCTCGCGGTTCATGATGGCCAGCAGGCCGGCCGTGAAAGTGATGGCGGCTTTATCCGGGCTGAGGCCGGTGGCGAACGCATTCGGAGAGGGGTCGTCGATCACGTAGACGGTGGGCTTGGGGATCCCTTCCCCGATGGCCAAGGCCTGCACCAGGTTGTGTACCTGCGCGTACCGGGCTGGGTCGGCGGGTACGGCCCCCGAAGTCCGAAGCACCAGCCCGGCTCCGGCGTTCAAGGAGTAGACGATACCGCCGACCGCCAAGACCCCGCAGACCACGACGCCGATGATGACCGGGGCCCAACCGTAGTGGACCGGCGGAGCTCCAGCGACGCTGCTGTTGGTTGACGGCCGGTAGAGGGCCTTGAAGAGGAAGCCGCACGCAGCTCCGATGGCTAGCCAGATCACGAAGAACAAGACGATGAAAGTGACGCTGCGACGCTTGTTGCTGGCGATCTGGCTGTACACCAGCCAAATTCTACGGCATCTGGACGCCCGCAACTGGAAGAGGCAGCGGAGCAGACGTAATGTCTCCCGCCGTCCGAAGGCCCCCGGAGCTTGCGCTGCGTCGCCCCGTCCGGCCGCCTCCCGTTTATCCCCGAGGTACCAGGCGGTCCGACTGCCGCCAGCTGGCCGCTGAGAATCGACATGTACCGCGTACAGACCGCTCGTCGCGGGCTCATGCAGATGGGACAACTGTTTCCGTCGGCCCCTGCTCTACCTGAGCGGGCCGACGCTGCTCACCAGCAGAGGCCGCCAAGGTCGCCGCCGGGGTGAGGCCGATCAGTGTCTGATGCTGGCGGATTGGAGGAACGGGTTTGGTTGCGCCATAGCGAGTTGCGGCTTAATCGGCGCCGACCACCTGGAAGTTTTGGTTGACGAAGACGTGGTGGGGCCAGTTGACGCCGATGTAGTGGACCTCGTACTCGCCGTTGCTGAGTTCCACGACACGGTCGACGACACCGCCGGGGTAGGCGACCAGCGCGGCTTCTGTGCTGTTCGTTGCGGCGGTTCCGTTGACGATTGTTCCTGAGCCCTCAGTGTAGGTCGTGGGGATCTGGCCAACCTGTTTCGATGTTGTGGGTGCGCCGCGATTGAAGGGGACCACTTGGCCGGCGGTGGCGGGGGTGGCTGGCTGGTAGCCGACGATTACCTGGGTGGCCTGGATGATCGTGCCGCTGGTGGTCCCGAGGACCAGGACGTCGTCGCCGTCGGTGACAGCACTGGCCGAAGTCGTGGTGGTCCCAGTCAGGTATTGCGTGGATGTCGCTTTTTCGACAGTGACTTTCTGGCCTGCGGAGGTGGTCAGCGTGAAGCCCGACGTGGACAGGTCGCTCACCGTCCCGGATGCTCCACCGGCGGCTGGCCCGGACCGGGCATTAGGCGCTCCGCTCGTCGCTTGGGTACCGCCGGGAGCGGTTCCAGAGGCCGGGTGCGACTCCACGGTGGTGGACGCTGAAGACGAAGCGGTCGAGGAGGGTATCGTAAGACCGGCTGCGACTCCGGCGACCGCGCATGCCAAGGCTCCGGCGGCGATCCATCGACGCCTTCTGCCCGAAACCAGCGATCGTGGTCTTCGCCGGCGTTTGTTTTCGGATGCGGATGGACCTGCTGAGGTTTCCGGCTGGGGATGCTGTGCGCCTGGTTGGTGATCGCTCATGATGAGGCTTCCTTCTGGAGGTGTGTGATCCGCATGTTGTTGATCCTTGCTGGGAAATCCCTGGGAACGGACCAGGAAATGCGGGAGATGGTCTCGACAGTTTCGGGTCGATTCGTTGGACGCGCATCGTGGCGAGCTTTCAGGTTTGCCAGGAGTGCTTCGCGACTTTATGAGGCTTTTCCCGGCTACTTCCCAGGGATCTCCCAGGGGGTGGGACGACGATGAAGACAGGAGAAGGAGGAAGCACCATGAATGCCACGAAAGCATCGCCAGTCTCCCCGGGAGATCGATGGATGCTCGGGGAGGACCACAGCCTTCGTCCTCGAAAGGACTGGCTTCGGGGGCAGGGCTCCGGGGGGAGCGGTACAGCGACCCTGACGCTGTTCTGTCTGGGTTGGCTCCTGTACTGTGCCGGCGCTATTTCATATCAGGGGATGATTGGCCTGCCCGGCATCCCGCTCGATAGTGCGGGGTGTTCAGAACCGATCGACCTTGTGTTCACGGGTGATCGGACCGTAGCCACGCCCGGAACTGTGCACTGGCCTGTCCCAGAGTGTGCGAGCAACCCAAGGAGCCCGGGGACCGCCTCCGCGGCCGAGCCTGCGCTCTTGACCGTCGCTGGGAAAGGAGGAGGACGATGCCACGGCGTCGTGAGAGTGAATTCGTCCTGAGAGACTGCCCAGGAAGATACGGTATGGTCACCAGTTGTACTCCAAGTCCGACGACGGCAGTCACTGCTGGCCCGGAGCCCGGCGCAAGACGGGGAGGGAAAATGGCCGATGGCGGGGCACCGCGGGTGCTGGTTGTCGATGACGAAGAGCACATTCGCGAGCTTCTGTCTTTGGGGCTTTCTATGAACGGTTTCGAGGTGGAACAGGCCGCAACCGGTCGGGCTGCGTTGGATGTCATCGAGCGCGACCCGCCGAGTTTGGTGGTGCTGGATGTGATGCTGCCCGACCTGGACGGCTTCACTGTGGCGAAACGCCTTCGCCAGACCGAGCGGGCCGGCACTCGGGTGCCGGTGATTTTCCTGACGGCCCGCGACACCACCGCGGAGAAGATCGAGGGGCTGCGGCTGGGCAGCGACGATTACATGACCAAGCCGTTCAGCGTTGAGGAGCTGGTGGAACGGGTCAGGGCGGTCTTGCGGCGAGCTTCAGGTGTCGGTCCAGCTAGCAAACGGCTGAGGTTTGCGGATCTCGAGCTGGATGAGGATACCCGCGAAGTGTGGCGGGCCGGCAAGCCGGTGGAGCTGACCCGCACAGAGTACAAACTGCTTCATTATCTGCTCTCCAACCCGCGGCGGGTCCTTACTCGCGATCAGATCCTGGAACATGTCTGGGAGTACAGCTTCGCCGGTAATACGGCCGTGTTGGAGACCTACATCAGCTACCTGCGCCACAAGATCGACAACGTGGACCCGCCGTTGATCCAGACAGTCCGTGGCGTCGGTTATACCCTTCGCTTGCCGACGGGCTACTCCTAACCGGGGCCGCAGGGTCAGTGCCGGTAGGGCTGTGATCGGGCCGAAGCTTGTTCTGCTGGCCGCGCCACTTGGGAGTTGGGCTGGGACAGCGGGCTGTCGTGGTCGGTGATGGGCAGGCTGAGGGTGAACACCGCCCCTCCTTCAGGGGCGTTGGCGGCGCTGGCCTGTCCGTGATGCTCGGCCGCTACCGCGGCCACGATGGCCAGTCCCAGCCCGGCCCCGGCTCCGGACCGGGCTGGGTCCTTTTGCCAGAACCGGTCGAAGGCGTGGATCAGCCCGTCCTCGTCGAGGCCGCCGCCATGGTCTCGCACCGACACGCTGGCGGTATTCCTCCGCCGTTCCACCTGGACCTCGATGGGAGTGCCCGCCGGAGTATGGCGGATGGCGTTGGTCACCAGGTTGGCGACGGCCTGGCGGAGATGATCCTCGTCGCCCGACACCACAACGGGTTCCGGCGCCGTGAGCGTGACGGTCCGGTCCGGTGCCATGGCCATGGCGTCGCTGCAGGCATCGGCGGCGAGCACCGCCAGATCGACCGCAGCGTGACCGGGCCGGCGGATCTGGTCCAGGCGGGCCAAGAGGAGCAGGTCATCGACCAACCCTTTCATCCGGGCTGACTCGGATTCGATGCGACGCATGATGGTGGCCGTGTCCACGTGGTCCGAGCCCAGCCGGAACAGCTCGGCGAACCCTTGGATGGAGGTAAGCGGCGTCTTCAACTCGTGAGAGGCGTCAGAGAGGAACCGGCGCAGCCGGGCTTCAGTGGCGTCCCGTTGGGCGAACGCCGATTCGATCTGGTCGAGCATGCCATTGAGCGCCAGCCCTAGCTTGCCTACCTCAGACGACGGCGATTGGGGCGCAACCCGCTGGGAAAGATCTCCGGCCGAGATTCGGTCGGCAGTAGCGGCCATCTTTTCCATCGGGGACAAGCCTCGGCGCAGCATGAGCCACGCACCCAGCGACATGACCACCAGCAACACCCCGCCGCCCACCACTTCAATGATCAGGAGATGATCCAAGGCACTGGCTACCTGGCCCATCGGGACCGCCACCACCACCCGGTAACCGCCAGAAAAGCGAGAGCCGACATAGACCCGCCAGGATTGCGACCCCTGCGTCGAGGCCACCGTCACGACCTGCGGACGCGTGGTCGTGTCAGGAAGCGGATCGGGAAGTCGGGGCTGCGAACTGGTGGTAACCAGCTGGACGTGGCTGACCACTCGACCCGTGGGGTCCAACAGCTCGCCGTATGTCCCCGGAGAGATGAACACGCCAGCCTGGGGAGTCTGACCAGACCCTTGGGTACTCGATGACGATGGAGGTCCAGCCACCCCAACGCCCGGGACTAGACCCGTTGCGGTCGAGGAACCCGGATTGAGACCGGCGGCCTGCTCCAACTGCCCCCGCACCACCGGAACGGACGCGAACAACTGTGCGTTCAGCGACCGGTACTGAGAATCGGAGTAGAGCTTGTACAGCAGCCATCCAAAGAGCGTCAGCCCGACCGACATCAGCACGACCAGGCCAATCACCAGCCGCGCTCGAAGGGTCACGGCAAAGCATCCCCTGACATCACCGCGGCCTCGGTGGCGACACCGGGCACAACCGGGGACTTTCTCAAGCCGACCCTCCCCTCCGGGGATATGACGGATATGGCAGAGGCCACCGCTCTCGGTGGGTGAGCGTAGTCAGCGCTGCCTCCCAATCAAACGGCGATCAGTCGAGCCGTGCATTGGGCGTCGCACCGAGCACGCCGCTCGTTCGTGCCAGTTCCGCGGCGATCAAGTCCAGCGGCGGTTACGAAGCCATGTGTCGTCACGGAGCCAGAATCCAACCTCTATCTCCAGCCGAGATGAGACGCGGCTTGGAATTCCCTCCGAATGTCCGATCGCTTGGCAGCGCATCGCCTTGTCGAACATGTACGCAAACGATGACGGAAAGTCCGGCCCGGTGCCCGGCGTTGCCTTGTTGGCGGTGACACGTGTAGTCTAGTTCGAGCGAGTGAGTCGCGCCGCCGTCAAGCGGTGCGAATGCGAATCGACATGCCCATCATCGATCGGAACGGTACTCGCCTCTGACCGGCCGCGCAGGGGTAGCGAGGCGATGACTTCAGACATTTCCGCGACCATCCCACAGACCCGGCGAACCGGGTCTTCTAGTTTCTCAACGAGCACTCCTTGGTCGTTGACTTCCTCGTGTTCTAGGCGTAATCCTTTTCATTGGTAGACGCTGAAGGGGCGCGATGCACCATCGGGCAAATCTTTCAAATTCTGCTACCCGACAGCAGCCCCGATCGTCGCCTTCCGGCCGCTGTTCGCCGCTCGTTGGTCGGCGCTACCGAAGTTGGTTGCATCCTGGTTGGCAGCGTCCACACCCATCTTTCGGAGAGATAGAACAGAGGTATTAACCCCATGGCATCGATGACAGACGATTCCGTCCGCCCCTTCGAGATCCACGTGGACGAAGCGGGCCTGGTTGATCTCCGCGGGCGGCTTGCCGGGATCCGCTGGCCCAGTAAGGAGCTGGTCACAGATCGATCACAGGGGGTCCAGTTGGCGACAATTCAGGAGCTCGTCCGTTACTGGGCCACTGAGTACGACTGGCGTCAATGTGAGAAGAAACTCAACGCGCTGCCACAGTTCACGACCCACATCGATGGGCTTGATGTCCACTTCATCCACATCAAGTCGCGGCATGAGGACGCGTTGCCGCTCATCATTACCCACGGCTGGCCCGGCTCGATCATCGAGTTGCTCGAGGTAGTCGGCCCGCTCACCGATCCGACCGCGCACGGCGGCTCCGCCGAGGACGCCTTCGACCTGGTGCTGCCGTCGATCCCCGGCTACGGATTCTCCGCCCAGCCCGTCGAGCTGGGCTGGTGGGCCGGCAGCGTCGCCGAGGCGTGGCCGAAGCTGATGCATCGCCTCGGTTATACGCGTTACGTGGCCCAGGGCGGTGACGTCGGCGCGGCGGTCACCGACGCCATGGGCCGGCAGGCACCCGACGGGTTGATCGGCATTCACACCAACCTGTTCGTGCCAGGGCTGGCGGGCGGCTCCTTCCCGAACAACACCGAGGAGGAGCACGCTGCGGTGGCGGCGGGGGCTGCCTTCCGGGCGACCGGCTTCGGCTACTTCCTCGAACAGGCCACTCGGCCCCAGACGATCGGCTACGCCCTGCTGGATTCGCCCCTCGCGCTGGCGGCGTGGATGCTCGACCACGACACCGACAGCTACTACAAGATCTCGAGCGCGTTCGTCGAGGGCAAGCCCTCGGGCGGTCTGACCCGAGACCACATCCTCGACAATGTCACCCTGTACTGGCTGACCGGGACCGGGGCCTCGGCCGCTCGGTCGTACTGGGAAAGCGGACAAGCCACGGCCCGCGCGGCTGGCCAGGCTCCTCCCCCCGTCACAGTCCCAGTCGGATTCACGACCTTCCCCGGCGAGATCGTCGCCGCCCCGCGCAGTTGGGTCGAGCAGGCCTACCCAACCCTCATCTATTTCAATAAAGTCGACAAGGGCGGCCACTTCGCCGCCTGGGAGGAGCCGCAACTGTTTTCGGAAGAGGTCCGCGCCGCCTTCCGACCGCTCGCGAGATGACTGCACACTAAGAGTGATTAGACGCCAGCCGCCCGTCGCCCCACCAGGTTTGACGGGGGCGGCCCCCACGACAAGGACCTGGGTTTCGCTTTCCGGCGTTGGTGACATCGCTAGGTGCTCTTCTTTCCGGACGTCTCGAGGCTGGAACGAACGCCCGTACCCCGCCGTGAGGTGCGGGGTGTCGAGCCGGGGATTTCCGCCGTTATGGTGCTGACGTGGAGTCCCAGCAGTGTTGACAACTGGAACTTGCGGCTCCTGGCGGAAGCGGGACTGGATCCGCTGCGGCGACCGTGTGTCGGCAGGACAGCGGTGTGCGGTCGACCGATATACAGCCGATATAGGGCTGTCAGCGGATGGTCTCCTGGGCAGGTTGGCGTTCGGTGATCGCTGACAGGTCAGGAATAGCTGGTCACCAGCAACCCCGTGGCTGGTGAGACACACTCTCGATGCCCGAGGAACGGCGCAGCGCAAGCAATCGAACACCATCAGGCCTTGTCACAGAGGAGATCGTCATGAGTTCACACTCGGACAAGCAGGGTGTCGGCGAGCCGGTCGCGGCGGGACCAGACCTCGGCCCTCTCGCCCCCCTGATCGGTACCTGGGAAGGCGACCAGGGGGGTGACGACTCATACGTGTACAGCCGCGGGCAGGAACACGCTCGGTTCCGCGAACGTGCCACCTTTTCCCCGGCCGGACCTGCCCACAACGGCGCTCAGTCACTGTGCCGCCTCGACTATCGATTGGCGGCGTGGCGTCTGAAAGACGTCGAGCCGTTCCATGTCGAGATTGGCTACTGGTACTGGGACGCCGAACACGAGCTCGTGATGCGAGGACTCCTAACACCACGCGGAATCGCACTCCTCGCGGGTGGAACAGCGAAACCCGACGACACGATCATCACGGTGGCAGCCACCTCGGAGTCGGACACTTTCGGGATCCTCTCGAACCCATATCTCTTGGACACCGCCCGCACAACGAGGTTCGAAGTAACCCTCGATCTGTCGGAACCCAATCGGTTCACCTACGACCAGAAGACCTACATGCACCACGCCCGGCTCGGGGGGACCTATTGCCACCAAGACCGCAACACGCTCACCTTCGTCTCCCGGTCACCGGAAATTGGGCAGAGCGCCGGTGGTGAGAGGCGCTGACACGCTACCGACTGTCTGTCGATAGAGCTCGGGATGCATCAGGCGGGCTCTACGAACACCCTCCTCACCGCCGCATTCTGCGGCCGGCGCCAGCAGCACGGTTTTGCTGATCATGGCTGGCCCCTCCCCATCAACGCCCCGCCGTGGCCTACGGCTATTGGCTCGGCAGTGGTCACAGCCATGACTCCGGCGAGACCGCGCCACGATTCGTTCAGCGTCCGACGGTGAGGCGCACCCGCAACGGGAGGTGGTCGCTTCCCATAGGCGCCAATGCCCCCCCGCCGTCCACCGTCAGCGGGCCGCGAAACAGGATGTGGTCTACCTGGCTGTGGGGTCGCCACGCCGGCCACGTCTTTCGGCACAGTGCCCGGTGCCACCCCGGTAAAAAGGCGACGACTGGCGGCCCCCACAGGTTCATGTCCCCCGCCAGAATGCCCGGGCCCGATGGCGCCACCCGACGAATGGCGCGGCTGAGTCGCAGGAAGTGGATGGGCGCGCCGTAGCTGAGATGCGACATGTGAGTTCCGACAACGGTGAGCGGGATGCCGCCCACCTCGATCTCGACGACGACCGCGAACCGTTGAGCCCGATCCCGTTTGAGCCGGCCCAGGTCGATGACCCGCGGGTGGCGGGCCGGGAGGCGTGTGAGGACGGCGACGCCCCAGCGACCTGGCTCGGCCTCGAGATAGCGGCGCGACCGCCCGACCTTGTCGCCGAACGGGCGCTCGCTATCGAGGTAGATGGCATGACTCGACCCCCGCCAGTCGAAGGGCTTCATCCACCGCCCGTCAGCTCGGGAGTGTGGCCCTGCCAAGCGCCCCGCCGCGAACGGTTGCTCGAACACGGTATAGCCGAGCCCTCCGGCCACGGTCGCAGCGATGCCGGTCCCGTCCTCTGGGGTCCAGGTCTCTTCGAGCACGAGCACATCGGCGTCGATCTCACGGCAGGCGCCGACCACGTCGAACGGGCGGCCCCAGCCGTCGACCCCAGCGTGCACATTGAACGTGGCGACGCTGAGGGTGGTTCCGCTGGAAACAGCTGTGCGGAGCGAGTCGGAGATGTCAGTCGAGCCCAAGGCGCCTCGACGATAGTGACCGATCTGCCGCTACCGTCGCCGCCTGCCGCCCGCGGCCCGGTCTGGGAAAGAACGCTTGCAACCGCTTCGGTCGCGCGGTCTGGTGTGTCGCAGGGGGAACGTAGCTGCCGAGGAAAAGACGCACCGAGGCTTCATTTCATTCGATCACCGGACTCCCCGGTCTACACCCTGCTCGGCCGCGAAGGCCGGCCCCAATCGGTTAGGCACGGCGTGAATGAGACGACCTCCGTCCACGGGCAGCACCGCTCCTGTGGTGAAGGAGCTGGCGTCACTGGCAAGGAAGGTCGCCGCGGCCGCGATCTCGGACACCTCGCCGCTCCGCCTCATCGGCAGCCCTGCCGCGATCGATGCGACGGTAGCCCGGTCAGCGAAGAGTGCCCTTGAGCCGTGGGCGTCGATGAGGCTCGGGGCGATGATGTTGAATCGGATATTGTCGGCACCGAACTCTGCGGCGAAGTTCTTGACCATTTGGACCTCGGCGGCCCTCATGCACGACGCAACCGACCGCTCTGAGGTCGCCTCGAATGGCGAGCCCGACCCGATGTAGACGACGGACCCCTCGCCCGCGCCCACCATGTGGGGAATGCACACTGCGGTCATCCAGAAGCGGCACTTGAACATATGGAGGTAGTGGGTGTCGATCTCATCGTCAGGCATGGCGATCGACGGGCCGAACCAGGGCCGGATGCTCGCGGATAGGACGAGGGTGGTGAGCTTCCCGAAGGTCGCCACGGTGGAGTCCACCACCTCCTGAATCACGGCCTTGTCGGTCATGTCCCCGGGAGCGGCTCGCGCCACGGGTTCGCCTCGGCCGTGGGCGTTGTTCAACCACGCGCTGAATGTTTCGGCCTCCGCTGCCGTCCGGCTGTTGACGGTGACCCGCGCCCCGCTCGCCACGAATTGCTCGGCGATCGCCGCTCCCATCCCCTTCGTTCCCCCGACGATGATGGCCACTTTCCCGGTGAGATCGAACTGATCGGTACCCATGAGATGTCAACTCCTTCCTCGCGATCCCGGGCCGTCGACAGGAAAGGATGCTTGCCCTCTCCGTCTCGAAGGAACCTCGATCACCCGGCTGGTCTTTACCATAGGCCGGATGACGAGTCGCCCCTTACCTCCGCAAATACGGCGACGGGTACACTTCGCCACGTGATCACGACCTTCGGCACGCTCCATCTGAACCCGTCCCGGCGCGATGAGGCGATCCAGGAGTACCTCCATCTGGTGGAGGAATCCCGGCGGGAGCCCGGATGCCGGCATTACATGGTGTCGGCCGATCTCGTCGACCCCTTGACGCTGTATATTTTCGAGGAGTGGACCGACGAGGGCACCCTCGACGCCCATCGGAAGTCGGAGCACTTCGTTGCCCACCGGATCCGTTCCGTCGATCACATCGTCGCGGCAGAGATCAATCACTATCAATGTGGGTCAGCCGAGAGGCACATCATCGGGTCTACTGAGGGTGCGTCATGACTCCTGATCAGTTGAGCGATCGGGCCGAGATCAACGACCTCATAAACCGCTATGGGGAAGGGGTGCGGGTCCGTGACATTGAAATGCTGGCGTCCTGTTTCTCCGATGACGCGGTCCTGGACTACGGCCCGGCCGTGGTGACCGGTGCCGACGCCATCAGAGCATTCTTTAGTAGCGGTACCGGTGCGGCCTCGGGGAACGACAGGTCGGTTCTTGCCCTCGACGAACGGGTGGCGAGCACCCCGCTGATGTCGAATGTGATGATCGAGCTCAACGACGACGAGGCTCATTGCGAAAGCATGTGCCTGGCGATCCATGCCGGTTTCGCGGCGGGCGCCGGATCGGTGATCGTCCGGGGGACGCGCAATGTCGACGACCTCATCAGGACCGTCGCCGGATGGCGTATCCGCCACCGGGTCCACGCGACCGTCTGGAGCTTCCAGATACCCGGCACACCGGTCGTGGAGGGCCACTGAGACGGTCCGTTCGTCCTGGTGACGCGATGCGGGTGCCACGCTGGGTTCGGGCGCGGTACACCGCGACTTCGGCGAGTGATATAACCCCTGCCCGCGGGGGTAGCTCTCGGGGTTGCGCACAGGTAGGACCAGTATCCCGGTGACGAGAGGGTTGTTTGGTCGCGGCCACTGCTCAGCGGTGGCCAGTTCGGTTTGACCGCTCCGTCGCTCCTCGGTTACTGCCGGTCCGTGGCACGGGTTGCCAGGTCGAAGATGGTGACTATCTCGCGCGAGTAACTGTTGATGTCGAAATCAGGATCACGGACGAGCCGGTGTGGCACCACATCAATCGTGGCTCGGATCGCCACCGCCATGACGCCTGCGTCGAAGTCACTTCGGAGTTCCCCTTCGGCCTGCAGGCGCGCGAGTTGCTCTTCGAGGAGGCGAGCCGCCACGTCGACGTTTCTGCCATCGACGCGGCGTCCGCCGTCGGTCGTGAAGGCGCCGTTTCGGAGGATCTCGACGACGGCGACCATGTAGTTCCGGTGTTCGCGCATAAACGCGAGGTTCGACTCGATGTAGGCGCGGAGCATGGCCGGTCCACTTGATTCGGCAAAGACACGCGGAAGGATGTAGGCCCTGCCAGCTTCGACGACGTCGATCACGACCTGCTTGATGAGGTCGTCCTTGCCGGCGAAGTGGTAGCTGATGACGCCCTTGCTGATGCCGATACGTGCGGCGATGCGCGCGAGGGATGCCTGGCCGTAGCCGACTTCAGCGATCGTCTCGATCGCGGCACTGACGATCTGTTGGCGGCGGGCGTTCTCGATAAACGTCCGCCGCTCAGGTTCCGGCTTCGTCACCACGTGCCAAATCTACGGTATCTGGCCATTTGGTCAGATATTTGGACAGATGGCCAGCACGCCTGCTAGCTTGCTATATGTGGAGGTCCGCCCGCCGTTCGACGGACCTGAGACGAGAGTGCGATCAGACTCAGGCGAGCCGATGACCCCGGAGCAAGTGGGGGTGCCTGTCGGTTTGGCTCCTGACGGGTCGCGACCGTACGCCGCCCTCGTCGTGGAACACCTGACCCAGCGCTTCCGCGATCGCGTTGTCTTTGATGACGTTTCGTTCCGCGTCGGCTACCGCGAGGTGTTCGGTTTCCCGGCTTCTGACGGTGCGGGCAAGACGACGACCGTGCGGACACTCGGGACGCTGATCGCCCAAGGTCAGGGTCGCCAGCCCTGGCGCGAGCTCGCGTCCGAGCTGCCGCCCGATAGCCACTGGATCGCCGAGTCGAGAACGTGGAGGCGAACAGCCGATGAGCTTCAGCTGGACTCGAGTCGGCGCGGCCCTCCGCACGGAGCTGCGGGACTACCGCCCCAACCGCTTTGTGATCGGCATGATGGCGGCCACGCCGGTGCTGTTCAGCATCCCGCCGACGATCCACCTGATCGTAGCCAACACGACGAAGGGCACCCGAGTGCCTTTATTCCCGTGTCGAGAAAGGATGGCAATGTCAGCAATCAGAATTTATCGGCCGAAGCAAGAGTGGTCGGTATCGCCCGCGACTGTGCTGCCGACCGCCTTGCTGGTTCGCCTCTTTAGGTTTCACTGGAACTTCACCGTCGTTCTCGACGACCACCCCGTGGGCAAGATCGGAAACGAGCAGGTGAGGGTCTTCGAGGTGCAACCAGGGGAACACCGCCTGTATATGCGGTTTGTCCGGCTGCGCAAGTCCAAGGAGCTGCGAATGTCCCTAAAGGAGGAGGAGGAACGGCCGTTCGTCTGCGGCACTAACGGGTGGGGCTGGCCGACCCTTCGGGAGGCGTCGCGTGAGGATGTCGCTGAGATCCGGCGAACGTCTATCAGCGAGCCGCCTCACCCGGGGGATCCCATTTCGCCGAACTAGCACAGAACGCCGTTTCAAGCTCATGACGATTCCGTGCCGTCCGCGTCAGGCCACCGCCACGGACCGACGACAGAGAAGGAAAGCTGACCATGCCTCGAAAGAAGTTTCGTCCCGGCCCCATGGCGCTGATAGCGGCCGCGGCCGTGGGAATGACGGTGTTGGTCAGTTGTGGGACGTCCGCTCCGCCATCGCCACCCCGCACGGCCCAGAGTTCAGGTAGCCAGGCGGCCTCTGCATGTGCGTGGCCAATCGAAGACAGTTATCTGACGTCCAACAGCGGTCTCCCTGATACCGCGGCATGGTATTGGGGGCAGTCCTTCACCATCCACCAGAGCACGCAGGTTGTTGTCTCGGGTGTTTACCCTGATGCTCGCTATGCATCTTTCACCGTGTACTCGAGCAGCGAACTTCCGTTTACGTCCAAGGGCGTGGTGTCGTCGCTTGCCGATTTCCAGATTGCACCCGATGCAGGCAGCGCGAATCCCTGGCGTCAGGTCGCGGCGCCCGGCGGACATTTCACCCTGAAGCTTCGCATGCAACCATCACCTGGCCAGATCAACGTTCTGCCGCTCGCCCCAGCGGGTATTACGTCGGGTGTGGGGTACCTCGAATATCGGGTCTATCTCCCTGTGACTGGAGACGCATCGCACATCCCATTGCCTCGCATCACAATCGAGAATCGTGGATCGACTCAGCAGCTCGAGGCTTGCACCTCGCACACCACAGCGATTCCCCCACCCGTTCGCCAGACCACTACGACTCAAGCAACGACGCCATCTTCCAGCCGCCCCAGCCGCCCCGCTCCGCTTGAGTTCTTCCGGGCCGCGTTCCAGACCTATTTCCCAAATCCTGAGACCGCCTATCTGCTGGCCTACCTGACACCTCCGACCGCCTCCCAGGTGGTCGTGGTAACCGGGAAGGCGCCCACCTTTCCGCTTGGCGCGCACCCATCAATCTGGCCCAGCGCGAGTGATCAGGTCCGCTACTGGTCGATGTGCGTCAATATCGGGGAGGGCACCGATCCGGTCGTTGTCAATAACCTGCCCGGCGGACAGACCGATCTCGGTTGTCGGGCCGACGACGCGACGAAATTGAGTGCTGGTGGGACATATACGTACGTAATCGGCACCGAGGCGCAACGAACCACCATTGAGCGAACGCCGGGAGTGACGTTCTTACCACTTTCGCTCGCCCAGCCGGCGGCGCCGCTTTACCTGCTGGCGATGCGATACACGCTCGCCAATCCGTCGTTCGAGTCTGCGCCGCAAAACGTCGTCCAGACGGGGAGCGCCGAAGCAGCCGCCCAGATTATGGGGGTGTACTACCCGCACGCCGAGGTCTGCTCGTTGAGCGCGCTCAGCACAGGCGGCGTGTCGGCATGTGGCTAGCTCCGTCGCGGTGGCCACGTCTCCCCGTAGCAGGGTTGGTCACCAGACAACTTTTCAGCCGCCCATCCCGTGCGGCGATGTAGGTAATGTCGCCCACACCACCCGACACTGGAGCAACTCGTACAGTGGCATCTCCCCAGGGCGGCTTGCTCGGTAGCTTGTTGCTCATGGCTCAAGAACATCAGGTCGCACTCATTGATTCGCACACTCACACACAGCCGACGGAAGCTGATGGCATCGCATTCTGCTCCAGGTACGGCCACGGCCCCGCACGGCTAGGCACTGTCAGCGAGCTCCTTCAGACCATGGGTCGTGCCGGAGTGACACGAGCCATGATCGTCCCTTGGATACCGGCGCAGGACATGATCGCCGACCGAGTTGAAGCCGGGACCGAACGAGATGCGGCCGTGGCACAGGTGGTGGCAGAGTGGTTGGACCTTAACCGCTGGGCAGCTGAGACGGCCGCTGAGCACTCTGATCGACTCTCGTGCCTCGTCGGCCTGGATCCCGTCATCATGGACGCGGAGGTCATCAAGGCTGAGGTCGCGGAACGGCTCTCGTGTGGTGCCTGCGGCCTCAAGGTGGCACCCATGTTCATTCACCGTCGGCCTGACGACGAGGTCATGGAGGTGGTCTGGCGGACTGCCAGAGATCACGGCGTATTTGTCCTCAGTGAGAGTGGCGCCCGAGGGTGGAATGGCGGGCAGGTGTGGGGCCACCCTGCCTACTTTGAGGATGTCCTCCGCTCCTTTCCGACGGTGACAGTACAACTTGCACATCTTGGTATAGGTGCTGAAGAAGATGTGGCGAGGTTAGCCAAGCGCTATCCGAACATGGTTACCGACATGTCTCTTCGGTTGGGGCTTGAATCACCCGACCGGACCGTGGAAATTGTTCGTCAAATCGGCGCTGACCGCGTCCTCTTCGGTACGAACTACCCGGTGGTTGACCAGTTGGCTTACGCAGAAGCCTTTCGGGCGCTCCCTCTAAGCGAAGATGAGCTCGTTCTGGTTGGTCATGACAACGCTGCGCGCCTTTTGCGATGCTGACTGGATCGACGCCGCAACACGAGAACATTATGATTTATGATAGGGATGCACATGGGCGGTTGGCTCACCGCCGGGTGCATTGATGGTGACACAGTCTATTACCTAGACAAGTCGGGGGTGACGATGACAAATGGCCAACCGCGGGTCGTGCCGGTGGCGCTGCCGGTTCCGGTGCCGGACGCGATGTCACGCTTCTTCTGGGAGGGCGTGCAAGACCGGAAATTGATGATTCTGCGCTGTGACGACTGCGGCATGTTCATCCATTTTCCCCGTGACGTGTGCCGGTTCTGCCTGTCGGTGAGACTCAAGCCAACGGAGGTCTCCGGACGAGCGACGCTCGACACTTGGACCGAGCCACACCAGTCCACGGACCCATTCTTCGCCGAACGTGTGCCATATATCGTTGCAATAGTGGAATTAGCTGAACAACCCCATCTGAAGACAGTGACAAATATCGTCGACTGCGACGCTGATCGGCTACGCACAGGCATGGAGCTCGTGGTGGACTTCCGTGAGATCGCCCCAAATCTTGTCCTACCACTTTTCAAGCCGAAAGTACCGCAGGAGTGGAAATGAACAATTTGAGCCCTGTGTCCGTGGTAGGGGTCGGATATTCGAGCGTTGGTCGTCATTTGCCGCTCTCGGATGACCAATTGATACGCGAGGCTCTGATTGCTGCGCTCGATGACTCCGGCCTGACGAAGAACGACATCGATGGAGTGTCGACGATGGGGGGGAATGCTATGGCGATCGGTCAGACGTTCGGCATCAGCCCCCTCGCCTTTTTCTTCACTGCTGCCGGAGGAGGTCCCGCGTTTGCCCACCCGGCGATCAACGCGATTTCGGCGGTCGCCTCTGGTCTATCGACGACTTGCGTGGCAATCCGAATGATCCGGCGGCTAGAAAGCGCCGGGCCGCGTCCAAGCGACGTGCCGCAGGGATTCTCCGGCGAGACGCAGTTTACCGGACCCTTCGGTGCTATGACACCTACGACCTATATCGGCGGTCTCGAGATGCGCCGCTACATCGAAGAATACGGCGCGACCGAGGAAGATTTTGGCGCCCTCGCAATCACTCAGCGGTACCACGCGTCCATGAACGAAGACGCGATCTTTCGGGATCCACTCACCATGGACGACTACATGAGTTCTCGGTACGTGAGCCGACCACTACGGCTTCTTGACTGCGACTATCCCGTCGACTCCGCGTCTGCGGTCATCTTCACGAGGCGTGAGCGCGCCACGGACTGCGCAAAGAGGCCCGTCAACGTCGAGGCCTGGGCGTTGTCCAACAGTGAGCCAAACTTTTACCAACTCAGCGACTTCGTACGGAACTCACCGGTGCACTGTGCCCAACAACTGTGGGCGAGGACTGATCTCACGCCGGCGGACGTCGACTGCGCTCAACTCTACGATGGGTTCACGGTTATCGTTTTCCAATGGCTCGAGGCTCTCGGCTTCTGCGGCTTCGGGGAAGCTGCAGCGTTCATAAGGGAGGGGACCACCCGCCTCGGGGGTTCGCTGCCGGTCAATACCGACGGAGGCGCGTGCAATGTCGGCAGGAGGCACGGCGCCAACTTCTGTATCGAGGCAGTACGTCAACTTCGGGGTGAATCCGGGATGCGTCAGGTACCCGACGCCGAAGTAGGCGTGTGGACGGCATCCGTCGGACCGTTCACCGGCGCCATCCTCCTCACCGCGTAGCGCACTACATCGATGTGGAGTCTCGTAGCCGAGATCCTATGAGCTAGCGCAACCCTAACCACCTGGCGATCCCAGCCCGGCCGTCTCTGCCCTTGGAATCGTCCGAGAAGTCACCGCTCCTCGCGATGGTGATGATAATGAGGGGGCGCTACCCGGTCACGGCGCGCTGGGTTCCTGGTTGGAGTTCGGGAGCACCGTACCGCAGGTCTTGGTTGGGTCGACGAACTTGTTGCCTGAGACCTTTACAAGCCAGCTGCAATCAGTCGCGGGTGCCTTGCCGAACGCGCTGAGCGAAAGGTTGACTGGCTCGAAGAGTCCACCCACGTCATAGCTGGTGACCTGGTGCAGGGCGTCGATAAAGCCGCCCCGGGTCGGGTTCTTTCCAGCGAGCTCCAGTCCGTAGATCATGAGGTCGGCGGCCCCCCACCCCTCGTACCAGCCTTCGTCCGGAGCCTGTGTGAAATGAGCGTATTTCGCCAGGGCTGCTTGGAAGGCTTTCGTCGCCGACGTCTGTGCCTCAATCGGTACCCCTTGCGAGTCGAACCAAGCTCCTTGGGCATCGGGAAGCGCGGCGGCGTCGCTGAGCAAATCCTGACCGTATCCGGTCGCGACGATCGCCACCTTCAAATCAACGCCGGCCTGCTTGAGTGCGGTCAGAATCTCGAGGTTGGTGTCGAGGTCCAGCGGAAACCAAAGGCTATCAACTCCCGTCGACTTGATCTGTAAGGAAATGGCGGTGGTGTTGATCAACCCCAACGGAAGGGAGTTATTGAGGTATGCCTTCTTGAGGCCCAGTGCCTGACAGGCGAAATCGAATCCGCTGGCCGATCCCGCAGAGGACAAGCGGAGATCTGGTACCCAATTGAGCCACAGTTCTTCCCACCCTGTGTCTTGGCGAACTCGGCAAGCGTAGTGTATTGCGGGTCCTTGGGATCCTCGGGGCCCATAATGCTGAACATGTTGGTGTTGGGTTGTTCGTCCCATTCCGATCCGTCGTAGCCCCCACCAGTGACCGGAACGCCTGCACTCTGCAGGGCCTTGTAGCCACCGAAGGCGACATCGCCTTCATCGATCACACCGAAGACGCCCCCCGCCGCGAACGCGGATGAAGCTGCGCCATTGCCTGCTGGAGTGGACTGGTCGTCCTTGACTTCGAGAGTCAGCTTTCGTCCGTCGACCCCACCGTTCGCGTTCTGCTCATCGAACCGTGCCTCGATGGATGGAATGATTCCGGTCCAGTTAGCCGACGCTGCCCCAGTCTCATCGGTGATGAGGCCGATGGTGATACCGGTCGGCGTCACGCCTGGCGCGCTGGCCTCATTTGTGGCTCCGCTGCCGGCAGCTCCGCTTGTGGGCAACGCGCTTGTAGGCGACGAGCTTTTGCTGGAAGAAGAACACCCTGCGGCCGCTAGAGCCACCACGCCGACTGCCGCTAGGAGCAAACGATGATTGGTCATGACCCCCCTTATCGCTTTGTTCTGTGGTACTCCCGGACTACTCAACAACGTTATGTCGCCCAGAACAATAGATGGGTTCGGACATTTTTCCATCGACGCCGGGGAATATCGTGCAAATGCGGATGAGTCGCGGACCTCCAGGCAAGCGTGCTGGCTATCGGCGCGCTGCTGAGTCATGGGCAGAGTCGGCCGACATGCGAGTTCCGGATCCAAGTGGTCCGGTGTGAAACAGCCCTGTTGCGAGCCAGCGTGCTCACCGAGAACACGGACCTACCCTGTCATATACGTTTGAGCCGACTAGAGATTTTCCAGTACGACAACGGTCTGAGCTCGGCTAGATGATCGGTGGCTTCGGCGGATCCAGGCATCCTAGCCCCCGCAAGATGAACGTGATATGCCAATCGGCCAGCTCATCCGTTGAGGGCTCTGGTGTCAGATCGGCCAATCCATAGTGGATGGAAAGTCCGGGCAGCCGGAGAATCGAAACGATGTTCCTGATCGCCAGCGGCACGACTATCCCAGGATCGAAGCTCCCGTCTTTCATTCCGGCTGTCAGTATCGACTCGACTAAGCCAGGGAGCTTTCTGTGAAGATCCAGAACGACTTGAAACCGGTCAGGGCTGAGGTGGGGGAACTCGCGCTCAGCTGCAACGAAGGCGGTGCTGCGTAGTTCGGGACTGTCGAACCAACAACCGATGTACGCCGCCAGACGGGTTGCCGCATCGCAGTTCTGGAGCGCGCTATCGAGCGTAATGAAGCGGTCAATGAACGACGTCACCCGCGCCCCGGCCGACAACTCGAAGAGCAGATCCTCTTTTGAGCTGAAGTAATAGTAGAGTGCTGGCTTCAAGATACCCGCGCGCTCTGCGATATCCTGCATCGAAGCAGCGTGATAGCTCTTGTCATAGAAGACGTCGGCTGCCACATCGAGGATCCAGTGTCTCCGCTCGATGTATGCAGATGTGATCCTGCGACCGCGCCGCCAGTTGGGACTTGCTGTTATGTTCCCGACATCGTGGTAGATCCGCTGCCCGCGTAAGTTCTGGATCTCCGCTTCCATCGATTCCCGTTCCCCGTCAAGTTGTGAGCGTTTTGGGCATGCGCCGGATCGTGTTGGCGACGGTGCCTCTCATTCGGGACGATCGTCGTCGTGGAGTTGAAGGTCAGAATACCCGTGACTCGCTTGGTCGGGCAACTGTGCTGGGAGGCGGCGCGAAACCGCTTCACAGGGAGACCTTCTCCTAGAACTAACCCGGAAGGTTCCGGGTCGCAACCGATGAGAGATCATTCTGGTCATCGGACAAGGCACATCGGATGTGTGCGCAGGACGACAGGTACGGGCTTCGGTCTGATTACAACCTTCGATGCGAGTCGAGGTCCTTCCCGGACGCCGTCCTAGAGGTAGACGCGGCATCTCCACCCCTTTAGACCAATGCGGAGATCGACCGCGCCGGCAATCTGGGCATTCGACTCGTTTCGATGCCTAGACCTGAACCTCGGCTTCGTTGGACAACCAGACAACCGTTGGGTCACCTTGGGGAGGGGCAAACCCGAGAAGGAGCGCGTCAAAACAAACTCGACACCCAAAAGACTTTACCATCGGGCGCCCTCGCTGTCCAGGCTTGCAAGGCAGGATACAGGATGTTTGACTGAGCGGTCAGATGGTTCGACCGAGCGGTCAAACAACACTTACTGATTGAGCGGCTGATTTCAGCGCCCGTGCTGGAGGAGGGAATCAGGTGGCCTCGGTAGCTCGACTGGATGGCATTTTGCGGGGGAGTGAACGAGGGGGGCGCGCTGAGTCACCACTTCGGTCGGGCGCCGTGGTGATCTCGATGATGGACCTGAGACTCGGGCGCTCGCCGCGGTTGGGCGGGGTGAACGCGGAGCACGTGCGCACCCTGGTCACAACGGACGGGGATTGGCCACCGCTTCTCGTGACACGCCACGAAGGCCTAATCATTGACGGAGTCCACAGGTACGAGGCAGCGAAGCTGCTCCATTGGAAAACCATTCCGTGCGTCCGGCTGGAGATGACACCGGCAGAGGCGTTTGTCGAGGCGGTGCGCCTTAACGCAGCGCACGGACTCCCGCTGACTCTGAAGGACCGACGACACGCCGCTCAGGTGATTCTGGCCAGCCACGGCGACTGGTCGGATCGACGCATCGCTGAGCTGTGTGCCATCTCCCACACCACGGTTGCCGGCCTCAGAGCCGAAGATGCCTGTCCGACTGGAAGTAGTGGCCGGATGGACGCACGGCAGGGCAAGGATGGCCGACTTCGCCCAGTGGACAGAGTCCAGACCCACGACCGAATCGTCCGCGCGATCGAGGCGGAGCCAGAGGCCTCGTTACGTCGTCTCGCAAAGATCGCACAGTCATCACCGGAGACCGTACGATTGGTGAAGAAGCGACTCGCCTCAGCCGCCTCGGCGGACCGCGAACTCCCGGGAGACTCAACCGCAATGATTGGCCGTTGCCAGGAGCGATGGTTGGCGGACTCGGCTCTCCAGTCGACTGACACCGGACTGCACTTCCTCACATGGTTCACCCGGACGGCCGTGGACGAACAGACTATCGAGTGGATCGATTGCATTCCTTTGAGCAGAGTCTATGAAATTGCAGACGAGGCGCGGCGGAGATCCGAGGTCTGGGACACCTTCGCTGCGGCCCTTGAGAGTAGGACCAGCCGCTCGATAGCAACCCAAGGCTCGCTCGGGAACCGCGGCGATCACGGAATGCACCCTTCCTGGTTGCACCACGTGGCGCCCAAAGAGCACCAAAAACCTGAAGGCATACGGGTGAAGTCCTAAAACGGAGGGAAATACGGGTTGAAACTTCGCCACGACACAGGACTGGAAACGATTGCGTGGGAGTGTGACTATCCTCACTCGGACTCCACGTGGCCTTTCTCGCCGGAGACACTTTGGGAATCGCTCCAGAAGGCCGACGTACCCGATGAAGAGGTCAGGATGATCACGTGGCAGAATGCGTGCAACTTCTATGATTTCGATCCATCCAGACCGTCCCCAGGATCGAGCAAGCGTTGCTGCCTTGAGGGGATCAGCCTCCAACGTGGACACCACGCCTCGCCGGTACGGCCCGCCGCCCAACGAAGCCGACGTCGAGGCCGCCCACGAGGCCCCACATCTCGACATCCCCCGACGTGCAAGTCGGGAAGACGTGCACCCGGCTTCCGAGGGGGAAATACCGAACATCACCCGGCTTTGACCATGCAGAAAGCGTCCGGTGCCAGAGGCCGGTGAGGCCAGCGAAAAGCGGTTAGGGTCAGCCTAAGCAGCGTGGTGGAAGCCAACGCCGAACCGGGGATAGAGACGAAGGAAGCGATGAGCGAAATAACCGAGGTTCTCTCGGCGACGCGTGACAGGATCGGCAATCTTGTCGACGCGCCAGAGGAAGACCTCCTGCTCACAGTACCGGCGTGCCCTGCGTGGAGTGCTGCCGATCTGTTGGCGCACCTGGCGGGATTGGCAGTCGACTTTTCGGCAGGTATCGCCGAGGCCCTGGCGCCAGGGTACTGGGACCACGACGAGGTCGATCGGCGGGAGATCGAGCCCAGGCGAGGGCGCTCGCCAAGCGAGATCTTGGGGGAGTGGGACGCGGTCACGCCGCGCTTCCATACCGTGCTCGCGAGCGCTGAGGCTCCCCTCGCTGGGGCCATCGTCGGCGACTTTGTCTGCCACTACTACGATCTTGCCTTCGCCCTGCACCGGCCGGCCCATCGGGAGGACCCGATGGTCAAGTTCGGCGTTGATGTCTACGCCGGAATGCTCGAGCGTCGGATCGCGGAGAGGAACCTGGGTGCACTCCGTGTTGAATCGAAGGATGCGACATGGTTACTGGGAGAAGGTGAACCTGACGTATCCATACGAGCAGACCGATTTTGGCTGTTTCGCGCCCTGACCGGCAGAAGAACGCTCGCCGAGGTCGGGCAGGCAACTTGGACGGGTGACGCGCGCCCGTATATCGAAATCTTTCCCATGTATGAGTGGCCGGAGTCTTCGCTCCGCGAATAGGTCGAGGAGGCTGTGAGACCGGAGGCGGTTCTCGTGCTGCTGTCGGAGACAATCGACGGCGAGGCGTAGAGGTGTCATGTCAAGTGATTCTCGAGAGCACAGCACTTGTCTACTCTCTCTCCGATTCTGGCGGGATGTATATTCGTGCAGAGAGAGGAGTACCCACGGCAGGCGCGTGGGTATCACACGTCGGGCTAGAAAGTATGGAGGAGCAGGATGAGCCAATTGACGAAATCGTTTTCGGTGTTTGACTGCGACGCTCACATTAACGACCCGCTGCCGATCTGGGACTACGTGCCCGAGTCGAAGAAGCAGCTCGTTCGGGAGACCTACTGGCGTGATGACAATCAGGCTTGGCTCAACGGGGAGACCAAGGTTGTGGGCGGCGGGAATGGAGAATTTCCGGGTTACAATCCTATCTGCATCGCCGGACCACAGATGAATAAGAAGATAATGCGTCGACTGAACAAGATGGGTTTGACCCCGGAGCAGAAGGCGTATCTACACCACGACGGGGCAATCGATCCTCACGCGCGAGTTCGCGAAATGGACCTGATGGGAATCGATCAGGTTCTGGTCATTCCGACCATGGTCATTATGAACCTACCCTTCGCGAAGAATCTCGAGGGACTCGATACGTTTTGCCAAGCGTACAATGATTTTCTTACGGACTGGTGCGCTGAGGAGACCGGGCGCTTGTACGGAGCTGTTCTGCTACCCGTACAGGATCCTGTTCGGACAGCGGCAGAAATCCGGCGCTCCGCCGGCCTCGGTCATACTGTTGGCCTGATTCGCCCTATTGACGCCAATGCGCTCTATCCCAACGATGACGCCCCAACACTGATGACCGCGGGCGGCCCGTACGATCCAGTGTTCAGAGCCTTTGAAGAAACTGGGATGGTGCTGGGGATGCACACCTTCCCGGCCCCGTCCTTCCCACATCCGCTTGGGCGCGAGTATCTGGCATCCCCGGGAGAATTGTTCACACGGGCGGGGGTGGACTCCCAGACCTTCTCGTTCATACACGAGATGCAGGTTTGGGTATCACAGATCCTGCTGACGGGATTCCTCGATCGTTATCCAAGCCTCAAGATGGCGATATTCGAGTCGAACGCTGAGTGGCTCGCCTACACTCTCGATACTTGCGACCGGTTGTACAAGCTCTACCATCGTGAGCGCGTCGTGCATGCAAAGCGTCTTCCCTCGGAGGCATTTCACGAACAGTGCGTGATCAGCTTCGAGTCCGACGAAATCAGTGTCTTCCGTCAGTGGAATGAATACAAGGACATCGGGATTTGGGCCTCAGACGCATATCACCACGATGGTGCGGACTCATGGTCTGCTATTCGTAATATGACCGAGGCAGGTGTTCCGTCAGACGTACAGGAAGCGCTGTTGGGAGGCAATGCTCGTCGCATGTATGGAATCGAGGAGAAGTTCTTCGTGACGGAGGAGGCGGCCCCCATCGAGCGTCCCGACTGGTTTCCTGCGGGGCCCGAACTCGAGGAGTGGGCGAAGGTCGAGGCGCACCCACGGGAGTTCGCAGGCGCTGTTATCACGGCTGCAGCCGATAGTGCGATCGGGGTCGGCGGGATGAGGAGTCCCGCCGGGCGGTACTGATGCCAGTTATCGACGTAGACAGCCACGTGTACGAGCCGTTGGAAGTCTGGGAACGGGTACCAGCTCCCTACCAGAGCCTCGCGAGGTGGGCGTTCTACCACGAGGTAGACCGCTCAGGCGGTCGGATCACGATCGTGAATGGTGCCCCAGCACCCTCGCTCAATCGCTCGCAGCTGATCCGGCAGGCGATCTGGCGCCCGGGGATGACGGTCGAACAGATCGGGGACATGGATCCGGATGTGTTCATACCCCTGAACCCCGGGGCCTACGACCCGCTGGCCCGGCTTGCGGACATGGACGAGATGGGTATCGATATGGCTGTCGTCTTCTCGACCCTACTCAACGAGTACCTCCCACTGGTGAAGAACCCGGACGCCGCGAGAGTGTTGAGCGCTGCATACAACGACTGGGTCTGGGATTTTTGCCAGGCTGGGGAGGGACGATTGCACCCTGTTGCCCTGTTGCCGCTCAACTCTGTGCTGTTCGCTCAGCGAGAGCTTGAGCGGGTGGCCGCGAAGGGCTTTCGGTCTGTGACGATACGTCCGGCGTTTTACGAGGTTGAGCGACCTCTCGAACACGATCCCGGTGCCGCACCTCGAGAGTCGGCTCGCAGGATGCTTCTGGCCAGTGCGAGCGGCGCATCGGCCGATCAGATGGATCGTGTCTATGTGGAGGACCGCCCGTTCCGGCCGCTATGGGCCCAGATGGAGGAGCTGGGTGTGACCGTGTGTGTGCACCCTAGCCTGGGGATCACGGGTCCAGACACGATCTCTAGTGGTGCCTTCGCGGATCGGGTGTCCCAGCGGCTTGGCGCTAGGCACACAATTGCGGAGCCCATTGCTTTCATGCAGGACGCGTCCCTCTTCATGACAGCTGCGTTCTTTCACGGGCTACTCGAGGATCATCCCAAGCTGCGTCTGGCGATTCTGCACGCTGGCGCCACCTGGATTCCCCTAGCGCTGGAGAAGTGCGAGACATACCTGTGGCTCGTCCCGCAGTTCGGGCAGGCCGGCGTCTGCCTCGAGCCTGAGGAAGTTTGGGATCGCCACCCCGTCCTAGTGGGCTTCGACGGCTGGGAACGCCCGGTCGCGCGAATGGCGGACCGGATAGGACAGAAAGCAGCGTGGGGATCACGCTATCCCGCTCACGACACCTCAACTCCCGCGGAAACCCGTCAAATGCTCCAGGAGCATGGGGTCGACGTTTCGACGATCGACCGGCTGCTCGGTGGCTACGCAGGGGAGTTGTTTGGCCTCGGGTTCCAGCTCCGGCCTAGGTTGACGACCAGGTGAGCCGTAGGGTCGGAATGTCATCATCATGTGTCTCGAGGGGGGAAGAAGGTCACGGAATGGGAGCACTTGACGAAAAGGTTGTGGTCGTCACTGGAGGTGGCCGGGGAATCGGACGCGCGATCGCCCTGCACGTTGGAAGTGAAGGAGGTCGGGTCATCGTCGCCGATACCGGGGTTTCCCTTCTGGGGGAGGATCCGGTCGGCCGAGTCGCGGAAGAAGTGGCAAGCGAGATACGAAGCGACGGCGGTAATGCAATGGCATTTACCGAGGACATAGCCACGATCGCGGGTGCGCGGGCGGCTGTGGAAAAGGGCCGAGGTGCCTGGGACCGATTTGATGGCGCGGTCTGCTGTGCCGGAGTGCTTCGACATGGCCCCTTCACCGAGTTGACCGAAGAGGATTTCGATCTCGTGATCCGAACGCACCTCAAGGGCCACTTCGCCATGTACCAAGCGGGCCTGAAGATCCTGGCTGAAAGCGGTACTCGCGGGTCCCTCGTCGGTATCACATCGGGTTACATCTCCGGGGACGCCTACCGAGCTGCCTACCGAGCGGCCAAGGGGGGTGTTGTAGCGTTAACCAAGAGCGCTGCCTTGGCTGCCGCCCCGCAGGGGAGCAGAGTGAACGCCATCGCCCCCCTTGCAAACACGCGAATGACCGAGGCGTCGAAGTTGGAGTTCCCTTCTGATCCGGAGGACATCGCCCCCCTGGCCGTCTACCTCCTGTCGGAGGACAGCGCTAATGTCAACGGTGAGATACTTAGCGTCGCTGGGTGCACCCTTACAAGCTGGACGGACCCTCAACCGTACCGATCAGCCCGAAATCCCCAGCGCTGGCGGACCGACGAAGTAGCTACAGCAATGTCGTGGCTTCTCGAGCGGAACGTCGGATCGGTGCCGCCACCGTTACCGGACAGCTGGAGCAGTTGAGTTAGACTTGGACCTGGCGGCACCAAGTTGATCGATTATCAACTTGCTCGGCGTCATCGTCGCTTGCCGGGCCGGTGTCAGATCTCGGGAGGTCATCCGAATGCGCCTAGGTCTTTTGTACGATCTGGCCAATCCGCCAGAATGGCACCGAGATTGGTCGGAGTTTTATGGCTATGAGTTGGATCAGACCACGCGGGCGGAGAAGCTGGGCGTCGACGGTATTTGGGTGACCGAGCACCACTTCACCTATGGCTACACCCCCTCACCCCTCACCTTCCTATCCGCTGTCGCCGCCCGTACGACCTCTGTGCGACTGGGTACTGCGGTGCTGCTACCGGATCTCTACCATCCTTTGCGCCTTGCGGAGGATGTCGCGACCGTAGACATTCTCTCCAAGGGGCGGGTCGAACTTGGCGTCGGACTCGGTTCCGTTTCTCAAGAGTTCGAGAACTTTAATGTGGACCCCAAACGCCGCGTGTCCATGCTTCGAGAGGTGCTTGACATACTTCGGCTGGCCTGGACTGGAGAGGAGTTCTCTTATCGTGGTCAGCATTTCGATCTTGGGCCCGTCACGGTCATTCCGCGCCCGGTTCAGCAGCCGCATCCGCCGATTCTGGGCGGGGCTATATCTATCGCTGGTGCCCAGAGAGTGGCACGATGGGGTCTGCCTTTGCAGTGGATTGATCGGTCAATTTCGGAAGAGTACCTCACGGCTTTCGCTCAGTCGGAGCATCCGATTGAACGGGCGTCGATAGATGGCTATCTGAATTTGTTCGTATGTGACGACCCGGAGACGACCTGGGAGGCCTGCCGGGAGCACTACTTGTATCAACGGGGACGCAACACGCGATATGGGTTGCGAGCCGTCGACCCGTCAGGGGTCGTGGTGAACCATCCTCCCGTGACGACGCAGGTCCTTGAGGACCAGCGCGCGGCTGGAGCACTGCTGGTGCTGACGCCGGAGCAGGCCGTGACGGTGATCGACAACCTGACCCGAGGCCACCCGGTCACCGGACTGATCTGCCATAACCGTGTCTGTGGTATGCCGGATGAGTTGAGCGAGCGTCACATCGAGCTGCTGGCGACAGTGGTGAAGCCTGCTATCGCCAAGCTGGGAATAACGGTCTAGCCGTGCAGGGGTGAGGATGCTGACCCGGTTCCATGTAAGCGCCAGGAGTTGATTCGATCCCGAGTGCGGCCCTCTTGACGAAGAGCGACCGCGACGACAAGCATGTCGCCGACGCTGCTCCCGCTCGAGACCCAGATGCCGGTCGGACCTGATTCCCCGGCTCATAAGCCAGGAGATCAGGGTCAACCGAGGCGCGGGCACTTGAGTTCGCAGACGTTGCGGATGTCCACCCAGCTGTGCCGGGCTTCATCTCAATAGAAAGGAGTTCACCGAATGGGCCGACTTGATGGGCGCGTGGCCGTCGTCACGGGAGCTAGCCGCGGGATCGGAAAGGCGATCGCAACCTTCTTCGCCGGAGAGGGCGCCGCCGTTGCCGTGGTTGCTCGGACTGAGTCGCAGTGGGACCCCCGGATGCCGGGAACTATCCACGACACGGTCGAGGAGATCTCGTCGCTCGGTGGTACGGCCGTAGCCCTCCCCGCGGACTTGGCGAACCCCGACGAAGTCGAAACCGTGATTGATCGAGCCCGCGATGCGCTCGGTCCGATCAGCATTCTGGTAAATAACGCGGCACTGACCATCCCCGGCAGGCCGTCGGCGTCAGTCGTCAAGGCTGAGAGCAGCCCACCCACAGGCAGCGCGTCCAACCCAGATCGTCCGCTCAGCTCGCGGAACTCGTTCCTGTTGTTTCCGCTTAAGGGGTTTCGGCTTCATCTGGAGATCGGACTGTTCGCGGCATACCGGCTGATGCAGAAGTCCCTCCCTGACATGATCGAGGCAGGGCGAGGAGGCATCGTAAACATCACCTCACTCGCTGGCTTCATGCCCGGCGAGGGACCCTACCCGAACTCAGGGGCGCCGGGTCCGATCGCGTACTGGGGGGAATAAAGCCGCTATACACCACCTTACCCAGTCAGTCGCGATTGAGATGCAGCCGCACGGCATCGCGGTGAATGCTCTGAGTCCCTCTGAACCTGTCATCACGCCCGGTAATCTCGTAGCCGCAGCCGGCGAGACAGACTGGGCCAGTCCCGAAGACTTTGCCGAAGCTACATTGCGTCTGGCCGTCGTTGATCCGCTTCAGATCACGGGTCAGCTGTTGTGGAGTGATGACGTCCTTCACCCCGAGCTCGGGCGGCGCGGCTGGCTTAGATAGCCGCGAACCCTCTCATAACTCGTAGAGGACGGACGCCCCGCACCTGTTCTAACCTGCACTGCGGGCTGCGGGACCCGGAGTGACGGCGTGCTCTCGATCGCGTTATGGCTGCTGATTCGAATTGTGGCGCACTGAAGCGCCGATCTCGGTCCGGTGCAGGCTCGCCCGGCGAATCGAAGAGCGATTCGCTGGATGAAGTCGGTCGCGTGGCGTACGACGGGTCAGGCTTGTACGAATTCGTGGCGAGCCCCGAGCATAAAAGCGGGGTCGACGGCCATCTGTCCCAAGACGCTGGTGCTGTCGTCCATCGGCACGGCGAGATCGGCCAGGTGAGCCCTGGCTCGGTCGAGGTCCGTCACCCGCCAAGCCAAGGAGTAGATTCCGTTGTTTCGAGCACGAATGTGATCTGTGACCGGCCCCGAGTCACTGGTGGGTTTGATCAAGACAAGGGTCACGCCAGCGAGGCGGATGTAAGCCCGGTCTAACGGTTCAGGCTTTTCGACATGGTCGAACACGACGGGCTCTGCATTCCAGGTCTGCACTAGAAAATCGGTCGCTTGGGTGACATCGGTAACGGTGTGGACCATCCCAGCCAGACCGTCGAGGGTCAGCGGGTTTCCTCGAAACCATGTTGATTGCCACCCGTCGTACCCGGCAGGATCCCCCGGAAGGAAGGTCAGGTCATCCGGCACGAGTTCGATGCAGAACCCAAAGACGTCCTTGGGGTGCGTGAACGGCACACCCGGCGAGGTGCGAATGTGTCGCTCGGAGAGATCCTCTAGGGCACCTGGCAGATCGTGCACAGCAAGCTCGAAGGAATGCCAACCCTCCCCGTGCCGGTCGAGATAATCGGCGAATATCTTCGCCATAGGGTGCCCGCCCTCCCCGCGCGATTCCCTTCCCGCGGACCGCCTGGGAGCCATCGGCTCGATCATGAAGTCGGCCACGTAGAGAAGGTTCATGTCTCGGTCCGCATCTCGATTGTATCGTTCCGCGAAGACCAGACCTCCAAAAACGTTGAGGTACTTCACCCGAGCAGCGTGGTGGTCGTTTACCGCATGAACGGCATGCACGATCCGTGTTGTAGTAAATCCCTTGCTCAATGTGTTCTCCGTTGCTACGACGCAGTCGGGGTCGCTTTTAACTGTTTAGTATGCCAGACAACGGGGGCTTCTAATCCGCTGGTGATACGTGCTGGCAGAGTGATGATGTACATTTACATCGAGAGTCGTTTGTGTACTCGAATCAACAGACTCAGAGCGCCCCTTCGTTTAGGATCCCGCGGAGCCATTTAGTGTTTAGTGCCACCAGCAGCGGAAGACCTGTTTGCTCGAGGACCAGACGAACGGGCGTAGGAACCCGTAGAATGGCCGAGTGCTAGCCATCTCAAGGCCCGGTCGGCATCCCCCCGCTGGCCGGGCCTTGCTGATGGACTGATCCACCCCGGCGACGCATGCGGGAGGGAGAGTCGCACTCGTCGGCGGGGTGTAGCGGGCAGGCGACTGCACACCTCTGTCTGTCCCCGTTATTACGCGCCTCCACGGCGAAATCGCGGAGTCGTTAGCCGAGCGAAGTGCTGTGGCCGGCGCCAAGCACTGCCTGAGTCCGGAGGGTGGTGGCCGCGCCCGGGATCGGCGGGGACCGTGCGGCGATCTCGACGGCTGGTCCTGGTGTTCTTGCAAGCAGGCGTGGATCGTGGCGACCGTTACCCCGACGCGAACAGCGAAGCGGCGACGAGCAGAACCCAGGTCAAGTGGTCGACCCTACGCTCGGGACGCCAACCGAGCCTGGAATCTCTACCCTTTGCTAACGATCATAGCTGCTACCGTCCCAAAGACATAGCGGAGCCGTAAGGTTCCGCGTCAGTACGCGACCGGCCCGGGTCCTAACTCTCGGGCCGTCGTCGCGTCAGTAGAGGACTACGGGACGATGGGTCCGCTGCTAGCCGTGGATGCTGGACAGCACGCCAGCGGCGACGATGATCACGATAAGGATGCCGGCGATGAAGTTGGTAACGAAGGGTCGCCATTCCCGTTTGACCGTCTCCGCCACCAGGTAAGGCTCAAGCTCGTGTACCGCCGCCACTCCCGCGACTGTAGACCGGGCGGGGACTCCTCGCAGGACGGGACGAGTTCGCGGGGTATGTGTGCCAGTCGGGGGTTTTCTGGAGCAGGGTCAGGTCCGCTTCCAGGCGTTGACCGCCTGGCCGCTGGAAGAAGCGGCGTGGCCGGGGCCACGATTCCGGAAGGGCAATAATGAGACCGACGAGAAGGGAGGAACGATGAGCGCAGCGCACGCACTGGCCGGCCTTGAGGTCCCGGCCCGGGTAATCCCGGTTCCGACGTGGGTGAGCCTTGAAGCTCAGGCTTACCTGGCGAGAGGGCCGCTACAGACCCCGCCGAACCCGGCCTTGGACGACCTTGACGGATGGCGGCAGCGGATCGCCTTCATCGACGAGATGGTGCTGAAGATGGCGGCCGAACGGGGGAACCTGGCCCCCCCTGGCTTCGAGGTGGCGGAGCTCTCGGTCGGCGAGGCGGGTGTCTGCACCGTCACCCCGCCAGACCTGTCTCCCGGCGACAACCGCGTCTACCTCGACATCCACGGTGGGGCGTTCATCGTGGGTGGAGGTGAGGTCTGCCGGGCCATGGCCGTCCGCACGGCTGCCCAGCTGGGCTCCCGGGTCTGGTCAGTCGACTATCGCATGCCACCCGACCATCCGTATCCCGCCGCCGTGGACGACTGCCTGGCTGCCTACCGGGCCTTGTTGGCCGACCACCGGCCCGAGGATGTCGTCGTGGGGGGCGGCTCGGCGGGAGGCAACCTGGCCGCCGCTCTCGTCCTCCGGGCCCGCGACGAGGGGCTCCCGCTGCCAGCGGCCGCCATCCTGCTGACGCCTGCGGTCGACCTGACCCGTTCCGGAGACACCTTCCGCACCAACCTGGGAGTCGACACCGTCCTCACCGGCACCGATCGCACCGAGCTCCTGCTCTATGCGGGCGGGCATGATCCCCGCCATCCGTACCTCTCGCCCTTGTTCGGGGACTTCACCAAAGGATTCCCTCCCACGCTGTTGGCCAGCGGGACGCGCGACGTCCTGCTGTCGAGCACGGTCCTGATGCACCGGGCTCTGCGAGGTGCTGGCGTGGTCGCTGACCTTCACGTCCTCGAAGCAGCTCCCCACGGGTTCTTCGGCGGCACCGCCCCCGAGGACCACGACCTCGATCGCGAGGTCCGCGCTTTCATCGCCACCCACTGCCCCGTCTCCTGATCCAGGCTCGGCCAATACGACGCTGTGCTCGGAGAACTGGCACTCGACGAAGGCGACTTGGCCACCGCCGGAAACTCATTACTTCGAAGCGGCTGAGGCACGTTAATAGGTGAAATGGTGGGCGGCTTGGCTGCCCACTCCTTCATCCGGGGCCTGGCCGGCCTGTCCATCTAGCAAGCGATCGGCCGACGTTCTCGGTCGGCCCAGGGTGGACCCAGGCCAGCCAAAAGGTCGAACCTTCCCTCACACCGAAACTCGCGTGATCACAAGCGCGACTTTCGATGATCGCCAACATGGCCGAGCGCTACTACGCTCGGGGTATCGATTGTACGTTCTGGCGCACCGCTCATCGGCAGCTGTGAGCTGCCCGCAGCAACACTTCGATTCTGTCTGGTCGGAGCGTTTGCTCAGCCTCATAGCCGACGTCGGACGCTTGGACATGGGCCGGGTCAAGGGGATGGAGCGAGAGGTCATCGATCGAGTAGGCAAGTGTGCTTGAAGTGCTGGTCCTCGGTGGCGGGGTGGCGGGGATGACCGCCGCCCACGAGCTGGCCGAGCGGGGTTTCGACGTCACTGTCTTCGAGCACCGACGCATTCCCGGCGGCAAGGCGCGCAGCATGCCGGCGCCCGAAACGGGCACTGACGGCCGGCTCGATCTGCCGGCCGAGCACGGTTTCCGTTTCTTCCCTGGGTTTTATAAGCACCTGCCGGACACCATGCGGCGCATCCCGTCGGGCTCCAGTCCTAACGGCGTTTTCGACCATCTCGTATCGTCAACCCGGGCGGAGATGGCCCGGATGGGTGCCAAAGCGCTCATCGTGCCAGCCCGGTTCCCCCGGTCGGTCGACGAGCTGCGGCTGTTGTTCACGGACGTGTTCCTCAACAACCTCGGGATCCCGGTTCGCGATCAGCTCTTCTTTATTGAGCTGCTTCTCAAGCTGCTGGGATCCTGCGAGGAGCGCCGTTATGGGGAGTACGAGTATCGGAGTTGGTGGGATTTTTCCCAGGCGACACGCCGCTCAAGGGCGTACCAGGACTTCCTCGCCAAAGGGTTGACCCGCACGCTCGTGGCCGCCCGGGCCGAGATCATGAGCGCCCGCACGGGCGGGTACATCCTGCTGCAGTTGCTCTTCGACCTGGCCAATTATGGGGTGTCGGTCGATCGGGTCCTTGACGGCCCCACCAACGAGGTTTGGATCCAGCCGTGGCTACGCCACCTCGACGGCCTCGGCGTCACCTACAGAGAGGGCGTGAAGGTGACCGGGCTCCGTCTCGAAGGCTCACGGATCGCCCGAGTCCAGGTCGAGGGGGACGAAGAGCTAACGGCTGACTTGGTGGTGTGCGCCCTGCCGGTCGAGGTCGTGACGACGCTCATGACCGACGCGATGAAGGCGGCCGACCCGCGGCTCGCCTCCCTCGAGTTCCTCCAGACCAGATGGATGAACGGGGTGATGTTCTACCTCGCCCGCGATGTGCCCCTCGTCCACGGTCACGTGATCTATATCGACTCGCCGTGGGCGCTGACGTCGATCTCCCAGGCCCAGTTTTGGCCTGGCGTCGACCTGGCGGCGAGAGGGAACGGGCAGGTCCACGGCATCTTGTCGGTGGACGTTTCCGAGTGGCAGCAGCCCGGAATGCTCTACCGCAAGCCGGCCATGCAGTGCTCGAAGGACGAGATCGTCGCCGAGGTATGGGCCCAGCTGAAGGCCCATCTCGATGTGGGCGGCGACCGGCCACTTCAGGACAGCGACCGAATGGGCTGGTTCGTCGACACCGACATCCGATACCCCAACCCCCGGCAGGACATCAACCTCGAACCCCTTCTCATCAACACCGCCGGCTCATGGGATCACCGCCCGGACGCGGCCACGAAGATCGAGAACTTCTTCCTGGCCAGCGACTACGTGCGAACCTACACCGACCTCGCGACCATGGAGGGGGCCAACGAAGCTGCCCGCCGGGCCGTCAACGCCATCCTCAACGCCACCGGGTCCCGCGAACCCAAGTGCCGGATCTGGCCCCTGCACGAGCCGGTGCTTTTCGCCCCGGCGCGCGCCGTCGACCGCGTCCGCTACCAGCGGGAGCACGGGGTGCCGACGGGCGAGCCGCTCGGTCCGGGGCCTGGACAGTGATCCAGGTCACCCGCCGCAGCTGATTTCCATTACCGCCCGGGGCCGGCAGGCGCGGGAGCCTAAAGGTCCGCTTCGGCGGAGTCAGACCGACGTCCCCCCTGCCCACCAGAACGCTCAAGCGTTAGCCACTACAGGGTTATATCCGATTGCTGCCAGTCGGGGCCGGCATCGGCTCTTCGACCGCCGAGCTGGCGCGGAGCGCACGCGCTGACGCGAGTTCTCTAGCCGACCACAGCTGGAAGACGCGAGGGTGACCGATGAGGGTCGTCGAGTCGTCGGTGAACTGTCTTAGGCTGGAGAGAGCGGCGGCCAGGTCGTCTGAAGTAGCCACACCTTCTGAAACTATGGCCTCCCGGTGGCATCGAGCGTGGACCACGCCAGCTCCTTGCTCTCACCGCCGATCGAGACCGACTGCACGAGCGCAACGTGCGGTGTCGGGATCCCGGCGTCAAGGAAGTACTCATACATTTTTCGTCCGCTGGCGTGGTCACCGCCTCTTCGCCGGATCACTTCCGCATAGGTTCGAACGAAGAACTCGAAGCCTTGATTGGGGGGATGACAGCACCACCCGTCGAAATCAGGGTCCTCAACGATGACGACACCGCCGGGCCGGACTGCGGCCCACATACGGCGAAGCAGCTCCACCGGTTGGGCCAGGTGTTGGAGGAGGAACCGCGCATAGACCACGTCGTAGGAATCTGGCTCATCCCAGCTGTTGACGTTCGTTGCGAAAAAGTTAGCGTTGCTCACTCCCCGCTCGACGGTCGCCGTAAGGGCCAGGTCGATCTTCACGGCGTCCATATCGACACCGGTCACCGCGCCGTCGGGCGCCACGAGTTTCGCCATCTCTAACGTGACTTCCCCGCCGCCACAGCCCAGGTCGATGCACCGCATGCCCGGGCGCAGTCCGGCCCGGCCCAACAGCGCCGCCGTGTCGGGCCAACGGTCTCGAGACAACAACAGGAGTCGGTCGTAACCCTCACGGCCGCCCCGTATCACGTAACGGTCCACGCTTCGTTCAGCATAAATCCGCTTCGAGTGGCTGCGTGCGATCGGGTAGCGACGTCCAACCAGACTTGGACCTTCGGTTGCATGTGTGGCTCTCGACGTGGTGCGACTCGACCCGCCTCGCAAGGGTCAGGTATGGACTAGGGGTTTTTACGGGCGCGATGCGGTGGCCGAGACACGAACCTGGATGGAGCAGCAGCAACTGAAGTCGGCCGGGCGCTGGGGCTGTCACCCGGATGCAGGCCAGACCTCGAAAGAAAGGAACGTTCATGCCCAAAGTCACCGCCGGCCGGGAGAACTCTGCCGACATCGAGATCCACTACGAGGATCACGGCGCCGGCCAACCTGTCGTGCTGATCCACGGGTATCCGCTCAGCGGCCGAGCCTGGGACAAGCAGGTCCCGGTCCTGCTGGAAGCCGGGCGCCGCGTCATCACCTATGACCGGCGTGGCTTCGGCGAGTCGAGCCAGCCCACTGTCGGCTACGACTACGACACGTTTGCCGCCGACCTGGCCACCCTGCTGGACCACTTGGATGTGGGCGAAGCGGTCCTGGTGGGGCACTCGATGGGTACCGGGGAGGTCACTCGCTACCTGGCTGCCTACGGCTCGGACCGGGTGGCCAAGGGAGTGCTGGTGTCAACGATACCGCCGTTCCTGCTGCAGACCAGCGACAACCTTCCGGTCGCGATGCCGCGTCGTTAACGCGGGCACTGTGGCCCGGGTTCAACGAGGCCCCTCATGCCAACCAGCTCCAGGCGGCGCCGCACCGGCGGCTGCATGTTGTACACGTGAACCATGGCGCCCACGGCCCGAGCCTGGCGCAGGGTGCCGGCGATGACGCTGAGCCCGACGGCGTCGATGTAGGACACCCGGCTCAGGTCGATCAGCACCTGCGCTCCCGGCTGCAGCGCATCGTTCGCGGCATGCCGGAGCGGCACCGACGTGCGCCAGTCGAGGTCGCCGTCCGGCTTGCACACCACAGTCTCGTCGTGGCGGAGATGCGTTTCGATCATGGTTCCTCGTGTCCCCCGCAACTACTGATCGACGGTCAGGGCGAAGGGTCCCAGCTCGAGGTGGCGCCCCGTGTCGACCACCACTGCCGTGTGGCGGTGGCGCCGCCACCCGCGGCAACTCGCTTCGACCGTGAGCGTCCACGCCGATGCCGGCTGACCCTCAACGGGCCGGATCTGCAGCCGACGGCGAAGACGGGAGCGGCACTCCCCGCATCGCGACGCCGCCACCATCGTCTGATAGATCGTCTCGACGAGCCACTCTTCCGTCGGAGTGGGCGCACCACCCTCGAGCCGTCCGTTGGTAGCCGGCCAGAGCTCGGGCGACCTGTAGCTGGCGTCGAACTGCCGCTGCCAGGGGATCCACGTCATCGTTCGCCTCCACTTGGACGGTTGCCTGCTCTTGCAACTCACGGTCGCACGCCGGGGGTGTCCGTCGCGTCCGTGGGATTCCCTGGTCCGCGCCAACGAGTGATGTCACCAGTGACGTGCCCGGGCCGACCAGCGAACAGCATGCTGCGATGTGAGGGTTGGTCCTCAATCTGAGCGTGATGAACTCGATAGACCCTGCGTCAATGTCCGGCGGTGAGGGAGTCGACGAGTTGGGGCCGGCTGATACGTCGAGCGCAGCGTGCTTCGACGGCGATGGGCCAGGACGGAACTCGAACCGGCACTCCGCCCACCCGGCGTGACCGTGCCTACTTGGCGTGTCCGTGGGTACTTGGCGTGACCGTGTCCACTTGGCGTGACTGTGCCCACCCGGCGTGACCGTGCCTACTTGCCGTGTCCGTGCCCACTTTGCTCCAAAGTGGGCACACCGAGCCAACGCGGGCACACTAATCGGCAAAAACCCAGCCAAACCCAGCCCACTTGGCGTGACCGTGCCCAGTTACTCCAAAGTGGGCACGGTTACGCGAAAACACACAGTCGTTGCCGACCCCATAGGGCCAGAACCTTCAGCACCGGCATGCCCTCCCGATACGACGACCTGCCGGGTCATGCTCGTCAACCTTTGCCAACGTCGTCTGTGCCCGAGGTGGATTTGCCACCGTGATTAACCATCCTGACGGGCGCCGACCCTGCGCTGTGGCTGGCTTGTCGTGGACCGGCCGGCAGCAAGACTTGGGTCGACTACTCCTCGACGGACTGTTCGTCAGGAACGGCGTGACTCCCCGGCCCTGTAATGATCGGGGACGGAAGCCAACGTCGCCTCCGTGGGCGTCCGGGCGACGAGTGCCCGCTGACCGATGCTGACATTGCTTTCCTTTGCGATATGAGGTCGGTAGCTACTGGTCGTTGGTACCGGCTGGAGCGTTTACCAAACTCCGCGTGTTGCCGTGCTGGGCCTTTGTTTCCTTGGAATGTCTTGTAGGAAGGGCTGAATGCGCAGGGCCGGCTGGCCACTCGTTTGCTCTGGATTCGCGATGGTCTTAGTGTCGGTGAGTGACCGCCGGTGTCGACGCCGTGAGGGGAGGTAACGTGAGGGTGGGCTGTTTCGGTTCCCGTCTGGTTGTGCTGGCCGCGGTCGTGACCCTGGGCCTTGGTGTCGCTGCCGTGCCCATCTCCGGTCAGGTCGCCTCGGCGGCCGCGGCTTCCACGAGGTCGACCGTGGTCAACGCGCCCGTGTTCAGCCCGACGCTGAATGTTGTCGGGCAGGTCAACCTGGGCTCCCTGGCCGCGTCACAGGCCGCCGCTCGTGCTGCGGGGCGACACCAGGCCGCGACCAACGGGTCGAGTGCGCCGGTCAGCACCACCCGCTTCCGGGAGGTCGACAACGCTGTCATTACCCACACCCCTCGGGGCACTGCGGCCAGCGCACCCAGTCCAGCCGCTACGGGGCTGAGCACGACCAACGTGCCGGGCGAGGTTGGTTTCAGCGCCTTGGGCGGAGTACAGCAGGCCGCGACCGCCGGCGGCGTTGATCTCGAACCGCCGGATCAGGGTTTGTGCGCCGGGGGCGGTTATGTGATGGAGTTCATCAACAACGCACTGGCGATCTACAACAAATCCGGGGCCCAACTCATGGGAGCGGTTGGGTCGGCCACTGCCTTTCTCCAGCCCACGACCGACTTCTTCTCTGACCCGCGGTGCTACTACGACGCGCCCACCCAGCGTTGGTTCTACCAGGAGTTCGTCCTCGGGGCCACCACGGCCACCCAGTTCGAAGCGGTCAGCAACACCCAGGACCCGACCGGCACCTACACGGTGTACTCGTGGGACACGACCGACGCTGCCACCGCAGGCTGCCCGTGCTTCGGTGATTACGACCAGTTCGGGGCGGATGCCAACGGCATCTACGTCGCCACCGACGAGTTCGGTATCAGCACTCCTGCGTTCAACGGGGTCGTCATCTACGCCATCTCGAAGGCGCTGCTCGAGACCGCCCCCATCACCGGCATCGTGCCGCAAGTATTCGCTTATCGCCTGACCAGGGATCCGTTCGGCAGACCGTACATCGTGGCCCCCACTAGCACTCCGCCGGGTGCGAAGTTCGCCCCGGACACCGAGTATTTCGTTGAGTCCAACGGCAATGCGCTCAGCGACAACCGCCTCGTCGTCTACGCCCTCAACAACACGTCCCTGCTGGCGGCTCCGGCGCCGCCGACCCTGTACCGGACGAGGGTGGCCACCGAGGGGTATGCCGTTCCCAATGACGCCACCCAGAAATCTGGACCTCGCCCGCTCGGGGCGGCGTACCAGGCCCCGGCCGGCGGCATCCAGGCCGATTTCGACGCCGAGATGGAACCGACCTACGCGGGCGGCCAGATCTACGCCCAGCTCGACACGGCCACGGCCAGTGGCAGCAACGCCGTGGACTGGTTCATCCTGCGGCCCACCCTGGCCCCGCCGACGCTGACTGTCGCGGTCGCCCACCAGGGGGTGGTGGCCGTCAAGAACGCCAGCCTGCTCTACCCATACACGGCCGTGGACGCCAACGGCGTGGGTTACCTGCTCTTCTCCTTGAGCGGCCGCAACAACTACCCGAGCCCGGCCTACATCACCTACAACGTGGACGGCCCCACCGGCTCGGTCATCGCGGCCACCGCCGGCTCGGCCCCTGAGGACGGATTCACCTGTTACGCCGCCTTCGTAGGACCGAACTACGGGGGATGTCGCTGGGGCGACTACTCCATGGGCGTCGTTAGCAACGGTCGGGTGTACATGGGCGCCGAGATGGTCCCCCAGGGCTACCGCGACACGTTGACCAACTGGGGAACCTACATCTGGAGTGCCCCACCGCCGCCTCCAGCGCCCTGACCGCCCCGACACGCCGGGCAGTGCCGAATGGGTACGGATATTTCCGCACCCGCGTTATGGGCAAGTCGGGCCCGAAACACTGTTCGGGCCGGACTTAGAGGGTAGGAAAGGGAAGGTCTTGGTCGTACCGGTAGACACAGCTCCCTAAATCAGTAGCTACCCGCCACCCGCAGCGAGCGGACCGCCGAGATTCTGGAGACGTTCGTCACGCGTTTACTGGGTCCCAGCCGCGCAGATGCTTGACGGACTCGCGGTACTCCCATTCGATGGCGTCTTTGAGTAGATGAGCTATCCGCCCGCCAGTGGTGATGCCGGCAATGTCGGCGAGGCCGCGGTGGGTCCCAACCGAGACGACGAAGCCCTTGTCGTGGAAGGTGAACGCCTCCGGCGACCTGCCCGCCAGCTCCGCCTCCAGGTTGCGGGCCACGGTCTCGCCCTCTTCGAGCGCCACCTGCGCCAGCGAGGGCAGCACGTGCCCGGTGCGGGGGTCTACTACCGAAGCGAGGTCGCCGGCGACGTAGATGTCCGGATGGTCCAGCACGCGCAGGTACTGGTCGACCTTGACCCGACCGTTGTAGCCAGTCGGCAACCCCGAATCGGCAACAACCTGTGGTGCTTTGAGCCCGCCCGCCCAGACGAACACGCCGCCCTCCACAAGCCGGCCGTCCTTGAGCTGGAAACCCTTGTCGGTCGCGGCGGCGATGGCCGCGTGGGTGCGGACCTGGACCCTCAAGTCAGCGAGGATCTTGGTGGCCTTGTCGATCAGCTGGGGTGAGGAGCCGGAGAGGATGGTGGGACCGGCCTCGACAAGCACCACGGCCGGCAGGTCGGTCGGCAGGCCGAGGCGGCTGGCCACTTTGGGCAGCGTCTCAGCCAGCTCGCCGGCCAGTTCGACCCCTGTCGCGCCCCCGCCGCCGATCACCACCGTCGCCAGGCGGCGCCGAGTCTCGGGGTCTTCGGCGGCCGCAGCAGCCGTGAGCGCTTTGTTGACCGCCTCCCGCACTTGCTCGGCGTCGCTGGCCGAGTACAGCGACAGCGTGCGTTGGGCCAAGCCGGGTATGGCGAAGTCGTTGGGGCGGCTACCGAGGGCCAGTACCAGGCGGCCCCAGCCGATCGGCCCGGCCCCGGTGAGCAGGCGCCGTCCGGCCAGGTCGAAACCATTGATCTCGGTCAGGACGAACTGGGCTCGTTTGGACAGCGTGTCGTCGAGCGGGATGCGCACCGCATCGGGGGAGCGAGTGCCGCCGGCGACGCTGGGTAACTCGGTGATCACCTGGTGATAGTCGTGGCGGTCGACAACGGTCAGCTCCACGACCGGGTCATTGTGCTCCTTGGCCGTGAGGCGCAAGGCCACGTGCAGTCCGGCGTAGCCGGCGCCGGCGACCACGATCGGACCGATACTCCGAGCGGCGGATCCGTTCACTGCGTCCTCCATACCTATTGTCCCCTTTCCGGGGAGACGACAACTGTGGCGGTGCGGCCTTGTGCAGGCGTCCCACGAGGCGGGGTTTTCACACTCTGCGCTCGGGCGACCGCCACCGAAGTTACTCCTTGCTCGGGGGCCGTCCTCGCTTGGCACCGGGCTGACCGGATAGGCGGTCTTGCACGCCAGCTGAGCGAACGTGCCCTCGACGCCGGCGGGTTGGGCACCCGGGAGTTTGCCCCGCGCCTCGAGGAGGTCGGCCGTGAGGGTGGCCGCCGTTGTCACCTGGGCCGCGCCGACCACAAGACGCTGAAAAAAGTCGCTCTAAGCGAACCCTTGGTAGCCGACACGTGGCCGACCGGTGAAGTTCTCCGGCGTTGTTCGCGACGCGGCGAGTGCGGGCATCTCCGAGTGCGAGTGGCCATCACTCTCCTACTTGCGGCGAGGCCCCTAAACGCAAGTTCGCCGGGTTGATCCGTTTGCTAAAGCCTGGTGCTGAGTAACGGCCAAACGATCGGGCGTGTTCTGCTGGCCATGGTTCGCTTGCTCGAGGCCCGGCTGATGATCCGGAACGGGTGGTGGCCCGGCCGTGGTACATTTTTGAGTCGCACACAAACTTTGAGAGGACGGTACACATGTCTGTCCCTGCGGAAAAAACCGGGCAGGCCACCGCGATCCGCCCCTTTAAGGTGGAAATCGCCGACCAGGATCTTGACGACCTCCGTCGACGCATTGTGGCCATCCGTTTGCCGGATAAGGAACTCGTCACAGATCCTTCGCAGGGCGTGCAGCTGACAACGATTCAGGAACTCACGCGCTATTGGGGCAGCAGCTACGACTTCGGGCGGGTCGGGGAGAGGCTCAATGCTCTACCGCAGTTCTTGACCGAGATCGACGACGTCGACATCCACTTCATTCATGTCAAGTCGCGTCACGAGGACGCCTTGCCGCTGATCATCACGCACGGCTGGCCCGGCTCGGTCATCGAGATGCTCAACGTCATCGGCCCGCTCAGCGACCCGACGGCACACGGCGGCAGCGCCGAGGACGCCTTCCACCTCGTGATTCCCTCGATACCTGGCTACGGGTTCTCCGGCAAGCCGACTGACACCGGCTGGGATTCTGCCCGCATAGCGCGTGCTTGGGCGGTACTGATGGAGCGTCTTGGTTACGAGAGATATGTGGCGCAAGGTGGCGATTGGGGTGCGATCATCACAGATCTCATGGGCGTGCAGGAACCGCCGGGATTGCTCGGGATTCACTCCAACATGCCGGGTATCGTTCCACCCGAGATTTCCAAGTTGCTCGGGCCGCAGCGGGCCGATCCGCCGCCATCGGGCTTGTCGGCTGACGAACGGCGCGCCTATGAGCAGCTGAGTCAGGTCTTTACTCTGGGTATCGGCTATGGCGTCGAGATGGGTTTGCGCCCGCAAACGCTCTACGGGCTGGCCGATTCACCCATCGCCCTGGCGGCCTGGATGCTGGACCACGACGCCAAGAGTTACGAGGATATCTCACACGCCTTTGTCGATGGACAACCGGTAGGAAACCTCACCCGAGACGAGGTCCTCGACAACATCACGCTCACCTGGGTCACGAACACGGGAATATCCTCGGCTCGCCTCTATTGGGAAAACAAGCTCGGCTTCTTCGACGTGAAGGGTGTCTCTCTGCCGGTCGCGGTGAGCGTCTTTCCTCGCGAGCTCTATCAAACCCCGCGAAGTTGGGCTGAGAGCGCCTACCCCAACCTCATCTACTTCCACGAGGTCGATAGAGGTGACCACTTCGCCGCGTGGCAAGAGCCGCAACTGTTTTCCGAGGAGGTGCGGGCGGGGTTCAGGTCGCTGCGCTAGATAACTCGACCGTCCCCCGTCGGGCCGCCCCCAGGGTCCCCCGGTGTTCTTTCGGGCGTCCGCCCATGGCCTATCTGGTTAGCGAACCCGGGCCCGCAGGAACTTCCCGATCCGTTCGGTGGCCTCGGCTGCCTCAGGGGTGCCGAGCAGGAGCTGGTAGACGTGGGGCAGGCCGTCGCCGATCTCCAGGGTGACGTCGACGCCGGCTTCGGCTGCTTCTGTGGCCAGGCGTTCGGAGTCGCTGAGCAGCAGGTCGGCCGTGCCGACCTGTACAAGCAGCGGCGGAAGCCCGGATAGTGAGGCGAACAGCGGCGACGCCAGGGGGGTCTTCGGGTCAGCTCCGGCCAGGTACTCGGTTGCGAGCCGACGGAGCATGGCGGGAGTGGAGATCGGATCCTGATCGGCGCGCTCGGCCATCGAGGCCCCCGAGCTGGTCAGATCCACGGTCGGGGACATCAGTACCGCAGCCGCAGGCAATGCCTCGCCCGCGTCACGCAGAGCCACGAGCAGCGCGACGCTGAGCCCTCCCCCGGCTGAGTCGCCGGCCACCGCCATTGATCTTGGGCTCAGGTCATGGTCGGTGCAGAGCCAGCGCCACACGGCTCGGACGTCGTCGATGGCGGCGGGGAAGGGATGCTCGGGAGCCAGGCGATATTCAGGGAACAGCACTCGCATTCGGCTGGCCCGTCCCAGCCGGGCGGCCAGCTCGCCGTCGCTGCGAAGCGACCCGAGCTCGTAACCTCCGCCGTGCAGGAACAACAGCACCCGGCCGGCGTCGGCTCCCGGGGCGGCAAGCCAGTGTGCCGGCACCCCGCCAGCGGTCACCTCCTTCACCAGCACGTCTTCAGGCAGCGGGTGAAGGCGGCCCGCAGGGGCGAAGCTGGCGCGGCGCTCGTCCAGCGTCGGCGGAGCCTGGTTGGCATTGGCCTTCTGCCGGTCCCTGAGGGCATCGAGCACGTCCTGCATTGCCTGGCTTGGCATCTCGGCATCTCCTTTGGGACGGGCTGCCTGTCTGATACGGCCTGGATGGTCCTTCGTCGGCGGGAGCCAGGACGCCGGCGCTTCGACCGGGCACGCTCCGAATCTCAGCCGCCGATGGTCCGCCCCGTTTCGACCGGCGGGGGGTGCTGATCGGCACCGACGGCCGCCGTCGCTGAGGACTATCGGCTCGGCCAGCTCGGCCAGCCAAGATCTGAGGCCTCATGCGGGTTCAGCGCCTGCACCGATATGTCCGCGCCCGCCCGCTGAGGGCGCGACAGCTTTACTTACCAGTCACGGTCTCCCCGTCCGGGAAGACTTCGCTGAGCCGCCCGGTGTTGACGTCATAGACGAAGCCCCTGACTGGAACATCTTGCGAGATCCATGGGTGCGACCTGGCCTTCTGAATCTGCTCCTTGGTGTTCTCCTCGGCGTCGGTGAAGCTATAGAACCTGGCCGGCGCAATTGGCGCCAGGCCCGTCTCCTTGCGGAGCCGGTCCTCCAACTGGCCGTCGGTGAACCTGAGCATCCCGCAATCCGTGTGATTGATGATCATTATTTCTCGCGTGCCGAGCAGCCTGGTCGAGAGAACAAGCGACCAGACCGCGTCGTCATCGATCACGGTGCCGAAGTTCCTGATCATGTCGACATCGGCCTCGGCGAGACCCAGCATCTGCTCGATGTTGCTCAGCCGGGGATACGCGCAAGTGACGATCGCGATCTTGGGCGCCGGCGGCTTGCCCCGGTCGGGATCGTAGCCGTCGGCGATGGTGGCATTGGCACTCAGCGCCCCGTCAATAATGCTCATAATCCTTTCTCCTTCTCTCTGGGTGCATCGATTGTCCTCGGTCACCGTCGTGACGCTCACATCTGACGGTCGAGGACGCTTAGTATGACGGCAAATATAGGGCCCGGCGCCCGTAGGCGCCGGCGCCGGGCTGGTGTTGTAAATCTACCCGAACACGATTGACGAAGCAGTTCGCTGAATGGCTGTCGGCTTTGTTGAAGTCGAATCCGGGCGTGCCTGCCGTCGGTGCAGGGGGCGATCCAGCGGGACCTGTCGAAGGCTCTCGAGAGTCTCGCCACGCAACAGGTGACGGTGACGTGTGAGCGTATCCTCCTGGGCCAATGAGAAGCGCTCTGACTCGCTGTCTGGGAGGCGCTTGGTTTCGGTTGGTCCGCGACCCCCTGACAGGACAGACGACGAGCCGCAAGCCCATGCCCGGTCGAGGGAGCCGCGAGGCGCCGCCGGCAAGACCGGAGAAGTCGACCAGCGGCGTCTTTTCGTTATCGTAGTCTGCGCGAACCGGGGTCCGTGACCAGAACCCAGGCAAGCGCACTTGCCCGGTTCACCGGGCGAAATTATGGGGCGGGTCGTGGAATCGAGACTGCGGACCTGAGGCCACTGGCAACCAGCCACTTGTTCTGCCGCTGGGAGTCATCCGTTAGGCTTGAGCATGGCGGCTGTGCTGGTGGTGGTCACGCTGGTGATGTACATTGCGGCGGCGGTGGCGGTCGATGGGCTGGTCCGGAGATTCGTGTGTCGACCCGCGGCCAGGGCCGATCGGCGGTCTGCTTGGAGTTCGGTCGCGGATGAGGCCGAGGACTGGCTACGTCGGCAGGGATGACGATCGGTACCGGCGGTCCGTGATGGGCGGCCTGTGATGGGCCGCCCAGCCTCGGCTGGTGTTTGTGTAGGATCCGGCCCGTGGCCAACCGCCGTTCTTCTTTCGCTGCTGCCATGGATGCGCTTGCCCGGGCGTCGCGTACCGCTCCTACCGCTCACGACCCGCTCGACGACCAGCCATCGCCCAAACACTCCGCCGGGTCGCCGGCCGCGTTCCCAGCCCCTACCGTGCGTAAGCGGCGAACGCGGACGTGGATCGCTTCTCGGCTGGGTTCCGCCGCACGCTGACTGTTTACCATAAAAGTGGTCGACTTTGTTGGTTATTGGGTCTCCTGCCGACGACATAAGCACTAGCGCCCTCCCGGTCGCGCCATCGACCCATCGATGCGGGTCAGCTGGCCAGGAAGGGGAGGAAGGCGGCCAAGAACTGTTCGGGCATCTCGAGATGGGGGATGTGCCCACAGTCAGGCACCACTACCCGGGTGGCCCGCGGTATATCGCGAGCGGCCGCCGCCGAGAGCTCGACAAAGTCACCCAGCCGGGCCACTTGCTGTGGCGTGGCGTATTGGCCGAGGGGTACCACGCGATCCTCGGCCCCGACGATTACCAGCGTCGGCGGCGCGATCAGGTGATACTCATAGCGGACGGGCTGCTGATAGATCATCTGGAAGGCAAGCGCCGCCGCCCGCGCCCACCGCGGGTAGTCCGGGCTCAAGGTGACCCGCACCAAGACGTCGGCCAATGGTTCGTACACCTTGGGATCGGGATGCACGAAGTAGCCGGCGACATACGCCCGGATGACGGCCGGGTCGGTCCAGTTCAACTCGTGCTGGTACAGTGTTTCCTCGGACTGTGCGGGGATGCCTACTCGATAGTCCGTCAGGCCGAGGGGATCCTCGAGGACCAGGTGGGTGACCCGGTCGGGATTCATCAGGGTGAAGCGCGCGGCGGTCATGCCGCCAGTCGAGTGACCAAGGACGGCGACTTCCGCCACGCCGAGGTGATCCAGCAAGGTAGCGGTGTTGGCGGCCAGCAGTTGGAAGCTGTAGTGGATGTCGGGCTTGGGCGACTTGCCCCAGCCGATCTGGTCGGGAGCGACGACGTGGTACCCGGCCGCGGTCAGCGCCTGTATGACGTTATGGAAGTAGTAGCAGCCGAACGCTTTCCCGTGGAAAAGAACTACCGTCTTCCCGTTGGGGTCCTTGTCGGGTGGGATATCCATATACGCCATCCGCATCGGCTGAAGGTCACAGCTCAGCGGCAAGAATCCGACCGGGTAGGGGTACTCGTACTCCTCGAGACAGATCCCGAGACCCGGCAGTGTTAGCGGTGTAGCGTTGGTCACGCTGACGTACCTCCGGTGCGCAATCGGCGTCTTATGAGAAAGAAGAGTGGACGTTCCTTTCTGGGCACGTCAACCCTGAGAATTTGCCTGATCGTAATCTTGGTATGTTTCCGTCAGCCGAGCGCCCGGTCGAGGTTGTAGGCGGCGCTGATCAATGCCAAGTGGGTTAGCGCTTGGGGAAAGTTGCCTTGTTGTTCGCCGGTGCGGCTGATTTGCTCGGCGTAGAGGCCCACGTGATTGCCATAGGTGAGCATTTTCTCGAAGGCCAGCCGCGCGTCTTCCAAGCGGTCAGCCCGTGTAAGCGCTTCTACGTACCAGAAAGAGCAGACCGAGAAGGTCCCCTCGTGGCCGCGCAAACCGTCCGGGCTGGCGTCGGGGTCGTAGCGGTAGACCAGTGAGTCGGAGACCAGGCTGTCGGTGAGGGCATCGAGGGTGGAAAGCCACTGCGGGTCGTGGGGCGAGATCAGCTTGACAAGGGGCATCATCAAAACGGCGGCGTCGAGCACGTCGCTGTCCTCGTGCTGGACGAACGCTTGCAGGGTCGACGACCAGCCGTGGTCCATGATGCGGCGGTAGATCGTGTCTCGGGCCTGCCTCCAGCGTTCTAGGTCCGCGGGTAGCCCGCGTCGGTTGGCCAGCCGGATGGCCCGCTCGGTGGCCACCCAGCACATGAGCTGCGAGTACAGGAACTTCTTCGGACCGCCGCGAGTTTCCCAGATACCTTCGTCCGGCTGATCCCAATGGTCGCAGACCCAGTTGGTGCGGGTGGTGATGGCATTCCACTGGGCAGCCGAGATGGGACGGCACCAATCGTCGTAGAGGTAAATGGAGTCCATGAGTTCGCCGTAAATATCCAGCTGGAGCTGTTTGGCCGCCGCGTTGCCGACGCGCACCGGTGCCGATTCCCGGTATCCGGCAAGATGAGGCAGTTCGCGCTCGGCCAACTCTGTGCGCCCATCGATGCCATACATGACCTGCAGCGGGCCGGAGGCACCGTCACCGCGAGGCGTGGCGTGGTTGGTCATGAAGCGGATGAACGCATCGGCCTCCTCGGTGAAGCCCAGGCGGAGCAGTGAGTAGATGACAAAGGCGGCATCGCGGACCCACACGTACCGGTAATCCCAGTTCCGTTCGCCGCCGATCTGCTCGGGGAGGCTGGTCGTTGGGGCCGCTACTATGGCCCCGGTCGGCTCGTAGGTCAGAAGCTTCAGTGTCAGAGCCGAGCGGTTCACGATCTCGCGCCAGCGGCCCCGGTAGCACGACGCCGAGAGCCAGCGTCGCCAGAATGCCATCGTGGCGTCGCCGTGTTCGTGGGCTTCGGCGTGCAGGTCACCGCCCGAGATAAGGTCGCCGTTGCCTGGCTCCAAGACGAACACCTCCGACTCGCCCTCGCGGAGCTTGAACTCGGCGAGGGCATCGAGATGGTCGATTTCGAGCGGCACCGTCGCCCGCAGCGTGACCGACAAGTTGGGCGAACGGAACAACACGCCCTCGCCCACCGCAGTGATGGTGTGGGGTTCCAGACCGTAGCCGAACCGCGGGGACACGCGGGCCCGGAACGGCAACGACCCGCGAACGCACAGGACCCGACGGAACAGGCGCTGCCTGCTATCGCGTGCGGATCCGACCGGCATGAAGTCCTCGATTTCAGCCACGCCTCCCTCAGCAAAGAACCGCGTGATGAGCACGTTCGTGTCGGGGAGATAGAACTGCCTGGTCGTGGTGGGCACCGTGGCGGCGAGGGCGAACGACCCGCCCCGATCTGCATCCAGGAGGGCGCCGAAGACACTGGGCGAATCAAAGGACGGGCAGCAACACCAGTCGATCGTCCCGTTCGTTCCGACCAGGGCCACCGTACGCATGTCCCCAATCAGACCGTGTTCCGCGATCGGCAGATAGGCCGAACGACCAACCCAACCGTCCGGCTCCTCTCGTGTGGCTATAAGTTCAGGGTCAGACATTCCGCAAGCGTATGCCGCCGGCGCGGACGCGAAGAGTCCGGACGAAGTGCCAGTTCCCTCACGTACCGTGAGCCCCGCTTCATATGGGTCCGAGAACGGCCGAAGGCGGGGGGCGCAAGGGCGCAACCGGCGCAGATGGAGATCGCTACAGCATGGCCTGAACGGTGGCTGCCAAGGCATCTTCTTGGGCCCAGTTCGTGTAGAAGTGGTGGTTGGGCTCCACCATCATGTCGTGGAACCACCAGAGGAAGTAGATGCCGAAGCTGAAGACGACGGCCACGATCCGGCCCGCATAGTTCTGGCGACCCTTGACCCGGCCGGGATCGGGGTAGGGCAATGGGTGGCCTAACCGACCATAGATCTGCGCCAACTCGTACTCGACTCCGACCTCAGCTCGATCGTGGTTCACCAGATCCTGGTCAAGGAAAATGAACGCGATGGCATGCACGATGCTGCCGGCGACGATGGAGAGCACGAGCCAAATGACCGGGTCCCGGAAATCACCTGTCATCCTCCTCAACACCGCCAGGTGGGCCCCGGCCCGCTGAAACGAAGGTGTCAGCTCCGGCTGCAACCCCCGGTCGTCGGCCTGATCCCAACCGAAGCCGACGGCAGCGTCCAGGAGTTCCAGACGTCGGAGGTTGTGATCTCGGATGCGCCGGACCAGTTGATAGAACACGTAGAAGCCGTAGAATCCGAACGAGAGCACGGTCCAGCCCAACGCCGTCCAGAAGTTAAAGATGTAGTCGCTGGAACCCCGCCCTTGCCATGCCATGCGAATCCGGTCGGCGGGCGGGAGGAGCGCCATGTAGGGAGGCGGTGGGCCTGCACCCCGGGCCGGCTCGCCGGGGTACTCGTAGCCGGGTGAAGGCCAGGCTGGAGGTGTTCCAGCAGAGGAAGGACCGCCCGGTGGAGGCGGAGGACCCCCGCCCCCTGGTGGTTCGCCTCGCGGCGGTCCTTCGGGCGGCTGTCCGGCTGGCGGGTACGGCCCAGGACCTGGATTCGGATCGGCGGGTTCACCCGGCCCGCCCTGTCCTCCATAAGTCACCTGACCAGTCTGGCACCACCCGAGCGGCGTCTCGCCTTGGGTTTCGGCCATGTACGAGACCGACGACAGATACACAGCTTCCTGCCGACGAGAAATGGCCGGGTCGTGGAGGCGCGGCTCGCTTGTCGTGCAGGGTGCGGCGTCTTATGACGGCTCGCCGGCGCCGAGTTCGGTGATGGCTTCCGCGATGGCCTCGTGTTCCTCTTCGGCGGTGAGCGACTGCCCGCCGCCGTGGTCCTGCCGCAGCTCCGGCACCCGCCACACCAGCACGACGACTCCAATCATGCAAGCCAATCCGCCTGACCACACGGCAAATTGCGGACCGCCAATCGCGGCTGCCAAGCCGGTTTCGACATCACCGAGGCGGGGACCGCCCGCGACCACGGCGAAGAAGGTTCCGGATAGCCGCCCTTGAAGATGGTCAGGAACGGTTCGCTGCTGGACCGCCTGGCGGAACACCGCCGAGATGACATCGGCGGCGCCTGCCAAGCCCAAGAGCACCAGACCGATCCACAGCACAGGTGTTATTCCGAACAAGGTGATCGTCAACCCCCATGCCATGACGCACGCGGCGATAGCTCTTCCCTGATGCCGAACGTGACTGCACCAGCCCGTGAACAGCGAGCCGATCAGCGCACCAGCCCCCGGCGCGGCGTACAGGAGGCCGACGACGCCAGCACCTCCGCCGTAAAGGTGGAGCGCCAGAGCCGGGAACACAGCACGGGGCATGCCGAAGATCATGGCGTTGAGGTCGATCCAATAGGTGGCCGACAGCAGTTTCTCGTGGCGGAGATGACGGAATCCTTCGGCCATCGACCGAACCCCCATCCGGGTTCCACCGCCGGTCGGCATCAGTGGCGGCAGGAGCACAGCGGCAACGAAGGCCACGGCGAAGGTGGCCACGTCGATCCCATAGACGGCGCTCAGGCCGATGGTGGCGATGAGGATGCCCGCCAGGGCGGGCCCGGCCACCAACGCGAGTTGCTGAACCGAGGTTTGCAGCGCAATGGCCGAGGTGACATCTTGCTCGCCGACCAGCATCGGCAGGGCGGCCCGACGCGCCGGCCAGTCAACACCCTGAAATCCGGCGCCGGCCGCGCTGCACACAAATAGCGGCCACACGGCCGGATGGGAAAGAGATGCGTTGACCACCAATCCGCCGACGCTCGTCGCCATGGCCACCTGGGTCAGGATCAGCACAGTCCTTCGATCTACGGCGTCGGCAAGGGTGCCCCCCCACAGGGCTCCTGCGAGCAATGGCACCAGCTGGGCCAGACTGATCAGACCGACCATCAGCGTCGAGTGCGTCAGGCTGTAGACCTGAAAGGAGACCGCGACGAGCGTGAGCTGCGAGCCCAGCCCCGAGACCACCTGGCCGGCCCACAACTCTCGGAAATGCCGGTGCCGGCGAAGCGGCGTGACGTCGATGACGAAGCGGGCCACCTGTTATCGGCACCGGTCGGATCGGACGGCAAGGAATCCTCGTGGTTCCTCGGGCGGGCAAACCGCGGGCGGGGAGGCGTGTGTGGGGTCGCTCCTCATGCCGCAATGCTCCCCGACCCCGGCTCGCCAGGCAAGCTGGAACCGCGGACCCCGTAGCGCACTCGGCGGCGACCTTTTACAATCTCACACTCAAACCTCGGGTTTTCTATGCGGTGAGCAGAGGGCTGGTGGCCGTCCTCATGCTCTTTGCCAGTCTCCCGACATCAGCGTTCCCGGTGTGAAATGCCCTCTCGGCCATCCCGTGAAGCCGTGCAGGAGAAAGCCGATGGTGAACTCGGGATCGGGGAGATTCAACTCGCCGCTGTCGACGCCTTCGCGGACCAGGGCCAAGAGGGAATCCTAGATGCCGGCCAGCAGGGCGCACCCCTTCATTGCAGTCGGGTCAGCTAGACGCACGGATCACTCGATCCACCTGTCAGGCTTCCTCAGCGTCGAAAGTGAGTGAGCAAGAGTTGATGCAGTAGCGCTTGCCGGTCGGGCGGGGGCCGTCGTTGAAGACATGGCCCAGGTGGCCGCCGCAACGCCGGCAGTGCACCTCGGTGCGAGGGATGAGCATCTTCCAGTCCCGCGACGTCTCGACGGCCTCGCCGTCGGCGGGCTCGTAGAAGCTTGGCCAACCGGTGCCCGAGTCGAACTTGGTGGCTGACGTGAACAGCTCGGCACCGCACCCGCCGCAGCGGTACACGCCGTCTCGATGGTTGTCCCAGTACGCGCCGGTGAAGGCACGCTCGGTTCCCGCCTGGCGCAGCACGCGGTATCGGTCGTCACTCAGCTCCTGGCGCCACTGCTCGTCGGTCTTCTTGACCTCTGCGGTCATGGTTCCTCCTTGTAGATTCACGTGGTACAACAAGCGGGAGCGGCCGGTTGGTCCCATATGCCGGTCCGTTTTGTACGGCGGAACGACGATCACGGCGCATGACTTCGACTGGCCTCCCGGAGCGCCACGGGGGTGACGAGGTCTAGTCCGGGGTGTCGGGCGGGAACGGAGCCGGGTACGGCTGACTGAAATCAGCAGAGCGGCTCACGTCTCGCCATTTTCGGTCGTCGGCGAGGAGCTGTTCGTCGAGACGGATGGAACCTTCGGCGGCGTTGACGCCGAGGGGCAGGTGGTAAGGAAGGTCGCGGCGCTTGGCGACCTGAACGATGATCTCCGCGGCGCGTGCCGGGTCGCCCGCGGGGCCATCGGCACTCTGTCGGACCCGGCTGTTCATCAGGCCGACGGTGGGGGCGTAGGCCTCGGGGATGTCGTGGACGGTCATCGAGGACCCGGCCCAGTCTGTTCGAAAGCCGCTCGGCTCGACGACCATTACCCTCACGCCGAATGGGGCGGTCTCGGCTTGGAGCACCCGGCTGAAGCCGTCAATGGCGAACTTGGCGGACTGGTACGAGGCGATGCCGGGTGAGCCGCCGACGCGTCCGCCCACCGACGAGATTTGGATGACGGTCCCGCCCCGTTGGGTTCGCAGGACCGGGAGGGCCGCTTTGGTGACGTAGTAGACACCCCAGAAGTTGGTCTCGAACTGGGCGCGGAAGTCGGTGTCGTCGCCGCTCTCGATGGGGGCCACGTTGGCGTAGCCGGCGTTGTTGACAATCACGTCGAGGCGGCCGAAGTGCTGAACGGCGTCGGCGATCGTCGAGGAGGCGGCTTGAGCGTCGGTGACGTCGAGGGCGAAGGTATGGAGGCGCTCGCCGTACTCGGCAACGAGGTCGTCGAGCTGGCCCGGTTGGCGGGCGGTGGCCGCGACGAGGTCGCCGGCGTCGAGGGCAGCTTTGACCAGGGCGCGGCCGAGGCCGCGAGAGGAACCGGTGATGAACCAGGTCTGTTTCATGTCCTTTAGTACAACACAGTTTCCTTAATAGCGCAACTGAGTTGCGTTATGTCGAACGGGGGACCGAGGGGACCGACCACGTCCAGGGCGCCCGACGTGATGTGATGACAGAGCGCCACGTCCGGTCGGCGTCAAGGTCGTACTCACGAAGTCGCCGAGTTCGCGCCACCACCCGGCTTTGGATGACTTACGCGCAAGGTTGTCCGGTTCTGCGTTCGCGCTGGAGTTCGAGGAGTTACTCGCTCGATCCCATGGAAACGCCTCCGTCGGCAGTGATGATGTCGCCGTTGACGAATGACGACTCCGGGCACGAAAGAAACAGGGCGGCCATGGCGATCTCCATCGGCGACCCGGTGGCGTGCGCATCTTTCATCTGGGGTCCCCGGTCGTTGCCGCCGGACACCACACGGCCAACGACGATGCAATTGCAACGGATGCCATGTGGAATGCCTTCGACGGCGATGGTCCGGGTGACCGCGTTCATTCCCCCTTTGGCAGCTGTGTATGCCGTGAGCCCGGGGGTGCCGTGAACCGCTGCTCCAGAAGAGATGTTCACGATGGTGCCGTTCCCAAATTCACGCAGGTGCGGCCACGCATACTTCGTTGCCCAGAAGACGCAGCCCGTCAGGGTGGTGTGGAGGATGGAGGTCCAGTCCTCGGTCGAGTACTCCCAGAGCGGCTTGATGTTGTCTGCCACAAGGGCAGTGGGCGCAGCATTGTTGACGAGCGTGGTGAGCCCACCGAAGCGCGCCACAACACTGCTCACTACGGATCGAACGCTCTCCTCGTCGCCGACATCCAGCGGAAAGTAGGCCGCGTCGCCCCCAGCTGTTCGGATGCGCTCCGCAACTTTCTCGCCTTTCTCGGCAGAGCGGCCGGCAATGGCGACTGCGGCCCCCTCGGCACTGAAAAGTTCCGCTATAGAGCGTCCGATGCCCCGCGTGGAACCGGAGATGAGCGCAACTCGTCCTGCCAGGCGGTCTCCCATGTGGCGGGACCATACTCGAATCCGACCGAGCCAGACTCAGATCGGCCGCCTACGTCCCTGTCGCTCCTCGGGGCGAGGCCTTTCGGGGCTCACAGAGCGGCTCGCCTTTGGTTGCGGTCAACGGCCAGATGGATTCTCGAGCTTTGATTGAACTTGCATGGCAATGATCGTCCGGGTGAAAAAAGACAACAGCCCCGATGGATTCGAGCAGGATTGATTCGGAGCGTCAGGGAACAACGAGTACCGGGTAGCGGTGCCGTTGTAGCAGCGCTAGCGCCACCCGATAGCGGTGTTCGGTCGAACTGCCCACGACGATGGCGATGTTGGCGTCTGGGCGGTGGTTTTGCCGGAGTTCGTCGGCGGCCGCGATGAGTTCTTCCAGATTTTCGGGACGTGACTGCTGCCGGCAGATCCGCTCCGGTTTCCGTGGTTTCCGGCCGCGAGTTCAGTTCGGTGGGGTGCGTCAAAAGCTCACTTCGTCGTTACCCACCTACGACTGCAGCCGACTGATGTTTGGGGCCGTCTTCATATCGTGTGAGCCCATGGCCGACCCCCCTGACTTTTCCGGGACGGCTGGGTCGAGGGGGTTAGGCGCGGACTGCGCTGGTGGGCGCGGCGAGAGCTGCTGGTAGTGCGGTGCGGGCCTTGACGTCGAGCTTGTAGAACACCTGGGTGAGGTGGCCCTCGACGGTGCGGGCGGTGACAAACAGAGTTTGGGCGATCTCGCGGTTTGTCAGTCCTTCGGCGGCCAGTTCGGCGATGCGACGTTCGCTGGCGGTGAGGGCTTCGAGCCCGGTGAGCAGCGTTCGGCGCGGTCTGGCCCCGGTGGCGCGCAGCTCAGTCTCGGCCCGTTGGGCCAGCGCTTCGGCGCCAAGGTGGTGGGCGGTGTCCACGGCTTGGCGCAGAAGTTCGCGCGCCTCGACTCGGCGGTTGCTGCGACGCAGGAGGGCGCCCAGGTCGGCCAGGGCGCGGGCGTGTTCGAGGCGGCTGTCGGGGCCGTCGAGTACTTCGATCGCGTCGCGCAGGAGGGTCTCGCCGCGGTTTCCGCCGGCCACGAGCCCGGCGGCGCGCAGCGCCACGCCGAGGGCGCGCTGGGCACCGAAGGTCCGGGCCAATTCCAGCTCTTCATCGCTGAGGCATCGGGCCGTGTCGAGTTCACCAAGAGCCAGAGCGGCCAGCGCGGCCTCGGAACGCCACGATAGGTAGCACGGGCTGATCGCCAGTCCGCCGGTGGCAATCCTACCGGCCGCTCGCAAATCGTCGAGTGCCTCACTGAAGCGACGCTGCGCGAACCGGAGGCGGCCCCGGGCGTGGCGCAGAATCGCCGGGGTCTGGGATGTGCCGGGGAGATCGACCCCCAGGGGCGCAAGGGTCCGCTCAGCGTCGTCGAGGTCGCCCCGCTCAACCAGCACGTCGACGAGCACGGTCGTGGCGCGGTTGCGCAATAGCGGCGGTGCTGACGGGCCGGGGGCGTCGAGCAGGGCCCGCGCATCGGCCTCGGCGGCGGTGAGATCCCCACGCCGGCTGGCGAGCCACGCCCGCTGGGCTAGCACTGCGGGAAGGATCATCCCGTTGGCCGAAGCCTGCGCCTGGGCCACGGCGGCGTCGGCCAGAGCCTGCGCGGCGTCGTAGCGCTCGGCCCAGATCAGCGTTACCACGGCGCTCGGGTGCCGAAACGCACGACCGGGTAACCAGGGAGGGTCGCCTGGCTCGGGCACTGGTTCCGTGCCCGCGGTGATGGCCTTGAGCACGAGCTCGGCCACCCGGTCCGCCGGCTGGTTGGCCAGCGCGCCCACGTACGCTGCTGCCGCCTGGCATTCGCGCGGGACCGACCCCTCTCCGGCCCATACGAACAGTGCCCCGGCTCGCTCGGCCACCAACGGCGCAGTGGCGGCATCGCCCACCCCGCAAGCGACTGCCATGGCCTCCAAGGTCAAACGGCCGCTGATTCCGGCGCACCCCGCGTCGTTGCCTCCCGGGCGGCAGCGCGTAGCTGTGTGACGGTCCAGTCGTCGCTGGTGGGAACGGTGGCCAGCAGGTGCTCGGCGACGCGGGCCGGGTTGGCGTGGGCTTGGGCGAGCAGTCTGGCGGAGCGCTCGTGGGCTTCGGCCCGGTCGGCGGCGGTCATGTCCCTATAGACGGCGGCGCGCAAGAGGGGATGGGCGAAACAAAGCGGTGCGTCGTCGAGCACACCCGCCCCGACCAGCAGTTCGGCGGCCCGGGCCGCGTCGGGGGGTGCGAGCCCGGCCAGGCGGGCGGCCTGGTCCAGCTCGGCCCGCTCCAGGATGGCCACGGCCCCAGCCAGGCGGGCCGGGTCGGGACCCAGCCGCACCAGGCGCAGCATGGCCCAGCGGCCCAAGGTCGCCGTGGCCAGATTTTGCACCTTGTCGGCCGACCCGGCGACGGGGGCGATGTGCTCGTCTTGCAGCGCCTCGAGCAGGGTGCGGACCAGGAACCGAGTGCCGCCCGTCGCTTCCCAGCACGCCGCCGCGAACTCCGGGTCGGGTTCGACCGCCAAGCCGGCCGCCACCATGGTGGCCACCCCCCCCGGGGCTGAGCGGCCCCACCGTGACCACCTCGCTGGCCGGATCCACGGCCAGGGCCGCCAGCAGCTCCTGACGCTCTCCGGCCTCGGCCGGCCGGGCCCCGAGCAGCACGGCGGCGTGCAACTCCTCCAGGCGGGGCAGCAAGAAGGCCAGAAAACGCAGCGAGGCCCCGTCGGCCCAATGGGCGTCATCGACCACCAAGGCCACCGGGTGTTGCCCGCTCAGGTTGGCGCACAACCAGTACAGGCCGTGCAGCACCGCGAACGACGGGTCCGGGGCGATGGGCGCCCCAGCAGCCACGCTGTCACCCAAGCCCGGCAGACCCAACAGCCGGGCCGCCAGCCCGGGCGGCCCCTCCAACAGCTGGGACCGTTCCTGCCTCGACGCCCCGGCCGGCACCGGCTCGACCAGCTGGCGCACCACCCCGAACGCGAACTCGCGCTCCAACTCGGCCCCACGCGCTCTCAGTACCGTGAAACCGGCGGCCTCGGCCCGCTCGCGGGCCACCGCCAACAACACCGTCTTGCCGATCCCAGCCGGCCCCTCCACCACCAGCGCCCCGCCACGGCCCTGCCCGGCCCGGCCCGCATGCCCCCATCCGCTCCAACTCTCGATCCCGCTCAAGCAACAAACCGTCGCGCTCACCCATGAACGAAACCACAACCCACCCTACGTCGAGTCGTTGCGGATCGCCCGAAGGCCGAGCCAGACCGCGCGGCCGGCATTTACGTCGCCTCGGACAACCTTCAACCGGAAAGTCAGGGGAGATGCAAGGGGGTTCCCCGGTGCGAATACGAGGGGAGCGGATCGAACATGGACCGTGAAACCTTCGGCCCAGCTGATGAGAGAAAGGACATGCGCCCGGAAGATGCGAACAGCTCAACGCCGCCGACGATCTAAAAACCGTCGTCCAGGGTTCGCCAGCGGGGAGCGGCGCTGCTCCACTGCAGCACGGCCGGCCGCACCGAGACTGACGATGATTCCGACCGGCGGTCCCGCCAAGGGGAGAAGATGGCACGGGTCCTGATCACCGGCTCGAGCGAGGGCCTCGGCTTGATGGCGGCCGAGCTGCTCGCCCATGTTGGCCACGCGGTCACCTTGCACGCGCGCGCAACGATCAGCGGGCCGGTGACGCCCGTCGGGCGCTCTCGACGGCCGAGCACGTCGTCGTGGGCGACCTGGCCAGCATCGAGGGGACCCGCCACGTCGCCGAGCAGGCCAACGCGCTCGGACGCTATGACGCCGTGATCCACAACGCCGGCGTCGGCTACCGCGAGCCCCGGCGCGTCGAGACCGTCGACGGACTCTCGCACGTCTTCGCCGTCAACGTTTTGGCCCCCTACCTACTGACCGCACTGATCACTCCGCCCAGCCGGCTGGTATACCTCAGCTCGGGTATGCACAAAGGGGCCAACCCTGACCTCGACGACCTCCAATGGGTGATACGCCGCTGGAACGGGGCCCAGGCCTACGCCGACAGCAAGCTCTTCGACGTCGTGCTGGCCTTCGCCGTTGCACGCCGCTGGCCCGGCGTGCTCTCCAACGCCGTCGAGCCTGGCTGGGTGCCGACCCGGATGGGTGGACCCGGCGCACCCGACGACCTCTCCTTGGCAGCGGTGACGCAGGTCTGGCTGGCGGTGAGCGACGACCCTGGAGCAACCGTCACCGGCAATTACTTCTACCACCAGCAGCTGCGGGACGTTCACCCGGCGGCCCGCTCAGTCGAGATTCAAGACAGGCTGCTCGACGGGTGCGCCGAGCTCACCGGGGTCGTGCTCCCGAACCCGTAGACGTTCCCCCCGAAGTGCCCAAGAAAGGTTGTCAACCACCATGCCCAACGAACTCCTCATCAAAGGTGGCCACGTCGTCACCATGGATCCCACGCTCGGAGACCAGCCCGACAGTGACGTCCTGGTTTGTGATGGGGTTATCGTCGACGTCCGGGCTGGACTCCAGACGCCCGCTCCAGACACCGAAGTGATCGAGGCCAAGGGTCGGCTCGTCATTCCGGGCCTCGTCGACACCCACCGTCATGTCTGGCAGGGAGCGATCGGCGGATTCACCCCCCAGATAACGGGGGCCGGCTACGGGCCTGCTGTGTTGACCGGGATCGCCCCCAAACACAGCGCAGATGATGTCTACGCCGGCACCCTATGGAGTGCCCTGCAGGCCTTGGATGCAGGAATCACTACCATCGCCGACTGGGCTCACAACCTCCAGTCCGCGGCACACGCCGATGCGGACCTACGCGGCCTGCAAGAGTCCGGGATCCGGGGCTACTTCCTCTACGGTGGCCCCGGACCGGCGAGCGGCGACCCGAACCCGCCACACCCCCTGGACGCTCGCCGTTTGCGCGACGAGCAATTTCCGTCCGGGACCAATGGGCGGCTCCGGATGGGCATGGCACTCCGTGGGCCGTGCTTCACCACACCTGAACGTAACGCCGAAGACTTCGCGTTCGCCCGAGACCTGGGGCTTCCTATCTCAGTGCACGTGGGCATGGCCGGTACCTCCGACGCCGTGACCGCCCTTCAGCGTGACGGACTGCTCCGTGCCGACGTGAACTACGCACACGGGAACATGCTCACAGACGAAGAACTCGACCTGATCGCTGGAAGCCAGGGGACCTTGTCGATCACCCCGTCCACCGACATGCTGATGCAGTTCGGGACTTTCCCGATAACTGGCCCCGCCCTCCAACGGGGAATCCTTTCCGGTTTGGGGGTCGACACCATCTGTTCGGCCGGGACCGACCTCTTCTCCGAGATGCGTCTGGCGCTTGCCGCTGAGCGCTCCCGGGCCAACGCCCCAGCACTGGCCCAAGGAGAGCAGGTCCCGAGCGTCAACCTACACCAGCGCGACATGCTTCGACTCGCCACCGTCGACGGCGCACGGGTGTGGAACCTCGACGATCAGATCGGCAGTCTCACCCCGGGCAAGCAGGCCGACATCACCATTATCGACATGCGATCCCCCACCTCGACGGGTTCGGCGACCCCGTGGCAGTCATGGTGCTCGGGGCTGGACCAGCTGACGTCGAAACAGTGATCGTCGGAGGCGACATCGTCAAGCGAGACGGGAGGCTGGTCGGCGCCCATCTGGACTGGGCCCGGAAGCTCATGCACGAGACCCGCGACCACCTGCGTACATGATCGACGGGAGGCAACGCTGAGCTGGCAGACAGCGAGCGCCCGGCCCTCGGGCGCAGTGCGACCGGGGGCCGGGCAAACGGGTCCGACACCGGAGGTTCTGCCCCCGGCTCCTTCGTGCTGATTGCAATCACCCCTACGGCGCGCTTCAGCGTTTGAGCGCTTCCTGTAGCTCGCTGGTTATCTGGTCGATCGTGGCGTCCACCTTGTGCTTGACGACCTTGCCTGCACTGGCAAGCGCCTTGTCGAGTGCCTTCTCGACGGCGGGTTCGTTGCTCACCACGAGCAGGCCCGCCTGGTCACCGGTGAGTTCCTTAGCGGCCTCATGGAGCTCTTTGCGGGGAAGAGCCCCGCCCCCGAACCACTCAGGAATGACCCGGATGCCCGGCCGATCCAACCGCTTGACCACATGGGGCTTGCCGTTCTCCTTATCGATCACGGCCGCATCTAGGGTGCCGACTGCCCCTTGCTTGTACAGCTGCTCGATGGTGGCCAGAGCCTTCTCGGCATCCGTGACGCTGCTGAACGAAGCGGTATACACATCTAACTGGTCTTTATCAGCCATATGATCTCCTTCGATCAGGTTAACCCCCGGGTGGGACGAGTTCGGCGTGGCCCGGGCGCCCGGGCTGCAGGCCGCCCCGCCGGACAATGAACCCGAAAGTGGTTTCACCCGAGTGTCTGAAGAACGCTCTACCTCGGCCCAAGCACTGGCACCTGGTGGACGGCCCAATGCCGCCGAGCTGGCTCGCCCGGACCGAGAAAGGCCTGTCAGGATTGGATGAACGCCAGCAGATCAGGGTTGATCGTCCCAGCTTCAGTGATCGCCATGCCGTGTGAGAATCCGGGGTAGAGCTTCAGCGCTCTGTTCTGCACGAGCTTCACGGCCAGAACGGAGGCGTCCTGATAGGGAACGATCTGGTCGTCCTCTCCGTGCATGAACAGCGCCGGAACGTCGATCTTCTTCAGGTCCTCGGTGAAGTCGGTCTCGGAGAACTGCTGGATGCAGTCGTAGGAGGGTTTGATCCCCGACTGCATGCCGAGGCGCCAGAACTCATCTTGGACGGCCTCGGAGACCTTGGCGTTCGGCCTGTTGTAACCGAAGAACGCGACGCTCGTATCCATGTAGAACTGGGGCCTGTTCTCCACGAGGCCGGAACGAAGGCCATCGAAGACCGACAGCGGCAGCCCACCTGGGTTGTTGTCGGTTTTCAACATGAGTGGAGGTACCGCACCGATAAAAATCATCCTGGCGAGACGCGACGTGCCATAACGGCCGACGTACCGTGCGATCTCACCTCCACCCATCGAGTGGGCGACCAGGGTGACGTTCGTAACGCCGAGTTGCTCCATTAACCCGGCGAGATCATCAGCCCAGGTATCGTAGTCGTTCCCGTTCCACGTCTGGTCGGAGCGACCGTGACCACGGCGGTCGTGTGCGACCACCCGATAGCCGTGCTGCCCGAAGAAGAGCATCTGCGGGTCCCACGCGTCGGCACTCAGCGGCCACCCGTGCGAGAACACAATCGGATCTCCCATGCCCCAATCCTTGTAGTAGATCTCGGTTCCATCGTTCGCGATAAAGCGCGGCACTGTAGTCTCCTTTCTCATTCCTGGCTCTTGTCTCTCGGGATACTATCGACGACGTGCGGCCGACAGAGCTGGGTTGAAGCTTGCCGCGCCGCCCACCGACAGCGAGGAAGGTAATCGCCAATCGTGATCTGTCGGTTCGAGAAGTTGACCTGGGGTATTTCTCCAGCTGGTTGGGTCTGCGCACTGTCACGTCCCTGACCCTCACTCCTCCATCCTGATGGCGTAATCCGGATTGGATCGGCCGACACCGTCACAGACCAGCGTCGGTCACAGTGATGATGGACGATAGTACGACGCCCCGCAACCACGCGTTCGCGTACGCCTCTCGTCCACGTCGCGCGACTCCACATCCGGGGTTGTCGCGCTGACGCAGTCCCGAGCTGTCCGCAACGGCGCCCCGACGACGTTCTTCTCGGATTTGCTTAACTTGTAGTAACCGGTACCGTCGTTGGGGCGGACGCCATCACGGCTCAGTCAAGGGGCGTGAAAGAGGAACCCGCGCTCGCGTAATTCTCTCGAGAGATCGTTCTCCCACACCACGTGCTCGGCTGGCTCGCACTGCGCTCAAGGAGAGGGGGCTGTCACTGTTGTACGTTGAGGCCCGGGGCGCGGTTAAGGGAGCCGCCCATAAGTGGTGGCTCTTTTCAACTGGGTACGACAGATCGAGGCAGCCACGCCAGGCATCATGTCGAACCGGAACCCTCACCGTTCTTTTGAAGCAGGCCGAACCTTGGCGGACCGCTCTTTGGTGTGCAGGGCGCGTGACCACCAGTTTCACTTCGGCTTCGAGCCCTGTTGTTCCCGGGCTGGCCCGAGGCCGAAGCCGGTCAAGTGCTCACGAGGCGGCACTCGGGGCTCTCGATCAGGCGGGCCTGGTCACAGGACAGGGCGTCTTCGACCGCGCGGCTGAGGTCGCAGAGAGTGTCCGCGGGGCTCGGATGCGATGCCGTAGCAGGCAGCGATGGCGAGGATGTCCATCCCGGGAAGTTCGAGGCCGGCACAGCCGAGCCCAGGGCGGGACGCGGTGTGCGGGGCGCACCGCCGCAAGGCTCGGCGTGCCGGGCATGCCGCCCGGCCGCTGATCATCGGGCGGATACGACAGGGAAGGCCGGCGACGTGGCCCCGTGTGTGTTCTCTGTCGTGTGACCCGGTCTGTGGGGCTGTGGATTACGACAGAGAAAGCCTCGGGGGCCGGCTTGGCGGTTTTCTCTGCCGTATCGGGGTGGTCGGGCTCCCCTGGGAGGTTGCCTGGCACAGACAGGCAACGTTCCACGCCAACGGATCCAGAGGGCGGGCGTAGAGCCGTACCACATCCTTGGTCGACCATCGTTGCGAAGTTTTGGGCCCTCCCGTAAGCAGCGGGTTGCGCGCTGCGGAGAATGAGAACTTCAGGCTCGGAATGGTGCCATCGTCCGTCTCCGGCGACGCCAGCAGATTTGGGCTTTCCATCTCCAGCGGGACGTTGCGCGGCCCCAGTATGGACGCGCCCCCTCCGTTGCGGATCGGCTCGGGGAAATTGACCTCTGCCTGCTTACTCATGATTGCGCTCCTTTCGGTCTTTCCTGCTGGCGGTGGCCGACTGCGTTGTTGAGCGGCCTGAAGCGCCGACCTTCATCCACAATTCCCCTACGCTGTTGCACGCCGCGCCTTTGCCTTTCAGAGTGCGGACCGGCTGATGTCCGCAATCATCCGCCTCACGGAACTGTGCGGCGTCGATTTGCATGTGGCGAACGCGTTCTGGAGCCGGCCGCGGAGACGGAGGGTCCATGGTCGGAGGTCTGCTGTGGGCATCACAGAGTGTCACACCTCGTGTGATGAGCAAACATCGCATGTCCTTGTGATTCGCAATCACAAATGCGGCGTCATAGTTACCAACAGCCGCGGGCCCGCGGCGGTATCACCAGCCCGCCGTTCCTCCGGCCGTCCCTCACGCCCAAAGCCGTGTCGCGGGATTTGTGCTTGGATGGGGGCGGGGAAAAGGAGCACTTATGGTTGCCGAGCTTTCCAAGCGAGCGGTAGTTGAGGTGCGCGATCGATTCATGTCGGGCGAAGAAATCCTCCAGCCTGTTCGAGAGCCCATCGTGGACTCCTGGGTAGGTCGAAAGCCTCGGGTCTGCAGCCCGACCGGTTCGAGGTCCCCTACAGGTCGGATCTGGATGCCGATTCCCGCCTTCAGCTGGCGGCTGGGTTGGTACTCGACCAAGTGGCTCTGGATATGCCGGGCACCGAGATCGGCGTTCTCCTTACGAATGAAGAAGCTGTGATCCTGGACCGCCGGGTCGCCGATCGAAACATATGGAATCACCTCGACGGGGCAATGTTAGCGCCCGGCTTTTGTTTCGGCGAAGGCGAGGTTGGGACGAACGCGATTGGGCTGGCCATAGCCTTGAACGGTTCATGCATGGTCGAAGGGGCCGAGCATTTCGCCGACAGCCTCGGGATTTTCGCGTGTGCTGCGGTGCCTGTCGCCGATCCCCGCACGGGAAGAACGTTGGGCATCTTGGACCTGACATCTGGCGCGAACGACGCCACTCCACTGATGATGCCATTTGCGCGACGGGTTGCTCGAGACATCGAGCAGCGGCTCCTCGACTCTAGCTTCGCCGCCGAGCAGGTCCTGGAGGAGCATTTTCTTCGGGCCAGGAGGTGGGCTCGGGGCCCCCTCATCGGGCTGAGCAGGACGTCGATGATGACGAACAGGCCAGCCGCAGAGATCGTGGATGCGTCGGATCATGCTTTGCTGTGGGAGCTATTCGGGCGAGGTCTGATTGGTGATCGTCAGGCTCCCGAACTTCTTCTCGCGAACGGGATGTTGGCCGCGGCGCAGTTCGAGCCCGTCTGTGATGGCGGTGAGGTCGTGGGCGCTCTGATACGTCTCGAGGCCGGCCTGACACCCTACGTGGTCGACAGGGGGGCTGCTTCTAAGGGGAAGCGCCACCGTCTCAGGTGGGGATGGGAGAGCTTGACCGAAACCGAGCGAAGCGTGGCCGAACTTGTCGCCGAAGGCTTGAGCAACACCGAGGTGGCCAGTCGACTCTTCATCTCTCCCAGCACGGTCGATTACCACCTTCGCAAGGTCTTCCGGAAACTCGACATACGCTCACGCACCAAGTTGGTCGGGCTCGTGCTCGAACGAAGGATGACTTCGACGTAGCCTCCGACACAGCAACGCGACAGCTCCGCGGAGACAATGACCGGATCTTGTGGCAGCGCTTCTCCAAAGCCGACCCCAAGGACAATGCCCCCAGCCGGTTACCGTTGGTTAGAACGGCGCCGGCGAGCACGGGCGGGGCGGCGGCGTGACTCGGCGTCGCTATGTCGCCCGCGGCGTGCTTCGGCGATCGAAGAAGGCGGCTTCAGCCCGTAAGAGTTCTGGGCGAAATCCGCCACGGTGGGAAGCGCAGACACCTCCGGCGACGACACCTTCTGGGTGAGCCCGAGCTGTCGCTGTAATCGTCGGGCCCCGACGATGTGATCACGCCCGAGCAGGCTCACGACGATGCCGTCAGCTCCCGCCCGGCCGGTGCGACCGGAGCGGTGCACGTAGTCCGTGGCATCGGCGGGCGGGTCGAAATGGACCACGAGTGGCACGGCGTCGACGTGGATGCCACGAGCCGCCACGTCAGTCGCCACCAGGACGTCGAGCCGTCCGGCCCGAAACGCGGCCAAGGCTCGCTCCCTCTGGATCTGAGAGCGGTCGCCGTGGATCGTGGCCGTAGAGAGGCCGAATTGGACCAGTCGCTGAGACAGCCGGTCGGCCCCGCGTTTGGTACGGCAGAACACCAGCGCCGGTCCGCGGGCTGCGACGGTCTCGGCAGTCACGGCGACCCGATCATTGGCCTCTACAGACCAGAAGTGATGGTGTACCTCCCCCTGGTCGGTGTCAGCCGGCGCCACCTCGTGGTGTACCGGGGAATGCTGGTAGTCCCGGATCAGCTTGCTGACGGAGCCCTCGAGGGTGGCCGAGAAGAGCAAAGTTTGGCGGCTTTCGCTCGTGCGGTCCACCAGCCGGCGCACGGCGGGTAGGAAGCCCATATCCGCCATGCGGTCGGCCTCGTCGATGACGACCATATCGACGCACTCGAGATCGACCGAGCCCCTTGCCACTAGATCCTCGAGCCTTCCTGGGCAAGCGATAAGTACGTCCACTCCGCGCCGTAAGGCTGCCAACTGTTTGGCGTAGCTGACCCCGCCGTAGACGGCGGTCACGGCGGCACCGATGGCGACGGCCAGGGGTGCAAGCACTTCTTCCACTTGGGCGGCGAGTTCACGAGTGGGGACCAGGATGAGGGCTCTGGGGCGGCGGGCGCCTTTCCGGCGGCCCTGGCGCTCCTGGCTGGAGGATGCTGCCAGCCGCGACAGGATCCCCAGCCCGAAGGCCAGGGTCTTGCCCGATCCGGTCGGGGCCTTGCCGCAGATGTCTCGCCCGGCGAGGCAGTCCGGCACGGTCGCGGCCTGGATGGCAAACGGTTCAGTGATCCCGGATTCCGCCAGGACGGCGCAGAGCGGCGCTGGAACGCCGAGCACGGCGAAACCGTGAGGCGCGGTGGTTTGGGCAGATGCGGTCACGAAACTCCAGTCGGTCCAGGGGAAGATGGCCGACTCGAAAATGTCTCGCAGGCCTCGCCGGTGTCTCACCGGCGGCCGTCAGGGCGCGGGCCCCGCGGCATCTCCGTCATGTTACCGGAACTGGCGAATACCTGCAGCGCGACTCCTCGGGCAGCTTCGGTTTCGACGGCTCCGGGGCCTGGACCGCCGCTTTCGTGGTCATGGCCCTGGCCATGCTGGCCACACGCGTCGCCGTCACCGCGGTTCGAGCTGTCCGAGCCACCGGGGGCATCCCGTGGGACCAGCACCGGGGAGTGATCGCCCGCCACCTTACCCATCTCCACCATCACGCCTACTGAGGACCTGACGATCAACGGACTGCCGATCAGAACGAAGGAGAATGGTAATGACTGCCGTCGTTGCGGTTTCCGGGAGAAGGTCAAATATGACGATGGTTCGACCCCCTCAGCAGTCTGCCGGACGCCGCTGGCGTACCTTTCGAGCGGCGTTCAGGACTCAGCTGTTGTGGCCCGCGCTGGTCAGCCGCCCCCAGATCCTTCTGGCTGCGAAGGCGGCGGTGGCCGCCGGGATTGCGTGGGAAGTGGCGTTGGTCGTGGATCCCCACAGTCGTCCCTACTTTGCGCCGATGGCCGTGATCCTGATCGTCCAACCAACCGTCTACGACTCGCTGTCGCGGGCATTCCAGCGGGTGGTCGGAGTGGTGTTGGGGGTGGCCGCCGCTCTGGCGATCAGCCATTTTGTGAACCTGAACGGCTGGAGCATTGCCATCGTCGTCTTCGCGGGCCTCCTCGTCGGCTGGAGCGTCCGTCTCGGCCCCCAGGGCGTCGTGCAGATCCCCATCAGCGCCCTGCTCGTCTTCGCGGTTGGCAGCGCGACCCCGGGCTACGCAGGCAGACGCGTGCTGGACACGCTGATCGGCTCCGCCATCGCCGTCCTGGCTGTGTTCGCGAGTCCTGCGGCGCCACCGCCCGAACGCGTGCTTGCCAACGCCCGCGCACCGCTGTGTCGCTGCCGCGACATTCTCGAGGAAATCGGGTCGGCCATCACCTCGGCCTGGACCCTGGAACAAGCCGAGGGCTGGCGGAGGCAGGCGCTCGAAGTGGTTGAGGCCACCGCGAAGGCGAGGCGGGACCACCAGGGGCACCAGCTCACTGCCCGCTGGAACGCCCGGGCCCATCGACAACGCCCTGTGCTCGAGCGGGCGGACGAGGCGCTGGGCGTTGGCGAACGGACTGCCGTGCAGGCCAGATCCATCGCCCGGGCTCTGGTCGACGGCGCGGCACACGCTCGTCCGATGCCGGCCGTCGGCGCCATGCTCGTCGCCACGGCTTCGGCAGTTGAGGCCTACGCAGCATGGATTGGGTCTCCGGGCGAGCCCGCAGATGGTCAACGACTTTCCGAAGCGATCCGCGTCGCCGAGGAGACCTTCCACCGAGCTGTGGCCCGGGCCCAAAGGCGGTGGGGAGACGATCCCAGACCCTGGCTCACTTTCGGGACGATCCTGGCCATGAGCCAGCGGATCCTGTCCGAGGTGAGCGGCCCGCTCGAGCCCAGGGGCGAAGCGGTGTGAGGTCGGTGTGCCGAGTCGTGTCCGTCTGGCCGGCTTCGGTGAGCAGGGCTCGGGAGAAATGTCGGAGCGGCGGTGTTCCGCAGCTTTGATGGTCGTTCTGTACGGTTGGGGCTACGGATTCGGCAAGGACGGAGAAGTTGGATCCCAAGGAACTGGTCGCGCAAAGCTACGACCAGATGCATCAGCGTTACGTGGAATGGGGTGGAGGACACGGCAGCCGTCGTCGCCAGGCCATTGATTCGGTGATCGATCGTGGTCTCGTTCGCCCTGGTCAAGCTGCTCTTGACCTTGGCTGCGGTACGGGAGCACTGGCAACCGCCTACCTTGTCGAGCGCGGTTTCCGGGTGACGGGGATTGATATCTCCACGGCCAGCATCGCTGCCGCTGCGTCGCTCTTGCCCCAGGCGCGTTTCATGGTCGCCGACATGGCATCACTACGGTTCCCGCCGCATGCCTTCGACCTGGTCACCGCCTTCTACTCCATCATCCATGTCCCCCGGGCCGAGCACTCGGTACTCTTTGCCCGGATCGCAAGCTGGCTGCGTCCGGGAGGTGTATTCGTGGCCACGTTGGGGGGGTCCATGACCGAGACGACAGCGAATGACTGGCTGGGCGTGCCTATGTACTGGAGCCATTTCGATCCCGCCACCACCATAGAACTCGTCGAACAGGCCGGGCTGGATATCCTTGACGCTTCGCTCGACACCGAGATCGAAGATGGTCCGAAAGTGTCATTTCTGGCATTGTCGGCTCGGCTCCTCACCTAAGGTGAGCTGAGTGAGCTGAGAGAGCGACGAGACTGGATTCCTCGCCGGCGGCAGCCCGCGAGCGGGCGATCCGGACTCGCGCCGGATCACTGACGGCGTTGCTAGTCGAGCAAGGCGGTGAGCTTCTTCGGCGCGAGTCTCCGGTAGCTCTCGATCACGAGTTCACGGATCTCCGCCCAATCTGTGCGGCCAGTGAGCCGGACCCCGATGCGATCACGGCCGGCCCGCGAGGTGAAAAACGGGTCGCCAAATGGACAGGAGTGCGTCGCGTTCGTCTGGGTCGGCGCGCAATACGAGGAGCGGGACGGGTCTGCCAGTCGGCCCTTCCCGCGCCACGAGCAGGCAGAACGACCTCTGGCGAATATCAAACGAGTGCGCTGTCGATCTCGCTCCGGTCCGAGAGGCGTCTACCCGTACGGTCACCTCGGGCAACGCCAGACATATCGTGTTGACCCGCTCGAAGATGTCCTCTGGGACTTCTAGGGGCAAACTGGCGCGATCGTCGTTGGCAGTGCTGCTCACGCCAAACATTCTGTACTTTGCTCGACGCCGTGTCGAAGCATGTCGGCGACATCCACGGCGACGGGATACCTGCCGCTCTTCGACGACGCCAGGCGCGGGGGATGAACGCTCAACGTCGCCTTCGCTTCCGTGCTCGGCAGCAGCGAAACGCGGGGCGGGTCGAAACTCCACCATCCGTTCGGGAGACCCGTGAGGCGGAGGTCGGCTCCTTCGACAGTCGTGCCGAGGTTGCGGATCGTCACGAGGATCGCCTCTCTCTGGCCGGGCGTCACGGCGATCTCATTGGGGCTCAAAATGACGGCGAGACGCCGCTCCGTGTCTTTGGATGGCTTCGAGACCGACGCCGGCGGGACCGGTCCCGTGGCTTGTTCTGCCGCCTCCAGCGTTTCTCCGGCCCATTCCAGGAAGGCTCCGCATGAGAAACAGAATTTCTCGCCCGTCGTGGTTATTGCGCCCGCACTCCCGACATTTGATCGACATCGGCCCGCCCCTTCTGGCTCACCGCTTCGTTGACACTACCGATCCGGTCGGAAGTTACCGCTTGCCGGAGGCCGTTCAATAAAGAGTGGCGCATCGACATTCTTCATCTTCTTCGAAATCCGGGGACGGACGGTCATCGCTGCTGATTGCCAGCAGACGGCGGAGCGCTCAACGCAACCGCTTCGGTACCACCAGAGACCATGACATGATCTGTTGCACATGAGCAAGATCAGCCGTTGGCGAAAGCGGGGAAGGCGACTCGGGCTTTGCAGCGCCGGTCTTCGCGCCGATTTCTTGCGTTAGGTTAACTACTTCGACCTGAAAAAGCCCTTGTGATTGGCGGGGCTGGTCGGGCTGGAGTGGTGGCTTTGGGGTCGTGTGGGGCCATCCCCCGGCCCTTTCCGCTTCTCCCGGCTCGCCTTTTCGGCCGTTGCTGGCCGTCGGGGCGTGGCGGGAGAAGCGGTCGGCCGGGGGTCAGGCAGCATTCCGGGCTGGTGGCATGGGGGTGGGCGGGTCGGTGCCGGGGACGATCCGGGTTGGTCGCGGCTGGCACGGGGTGGCTGGCGGCGGGGTGGCGGTATGGGCGAGGGCGGCAATCTTCACCGAGTTGTGGGCCAGGACACCCCAGCCGCACCAGGTTTGGGTGCCGCCGATCCCGTCGAAGAGGCTGCGCCGCCAGGCGAAGTCCCGCTTCAGGCAGGAGATCCGGGCCTCCGAACCGGTGCGCCACTTCACCAGCTTGGTGAAGCGCCGTCCATGTTGAACCTTGCTGCGAGCCGGACCGGGCCTGCCGCGCCGGGGAATAGCCACTGTCTGCACGCCGAGCGATTTGAGATCGGAGTCTATTTTGGCTTCGCCGTAGCCGCGGTCGGCGGTGACCGCTCGGGGGGCGCGACCGAAGCGGGCGGTGATGCGGGCGACGGCGGGGACCAGCATCGGGGCGTCGGGCGGGTTCCCCTTCACTACTACATGGTCGAGGACCACGCCCTCGGCGTTGTCGGCCACCTGCGCCTTGTATCCGAACTCGACGGGACGACCGAGTCGTCCCTTGCGGATGGGGCGGGCGTCGAGGTCGTGAAGCGACACCACCCGGGTGGCCCCGTCGGGGATCTCACCGGCGAGGCGGGCCCGGGTCTGAGCCGCGATCTGTTCCACTGCGGCCGCGGTCTCCTCCAGGGCCGAGATCATCGCGGCCAGCTTTCCTCCAGCGGCGACGCCACGGCGGGCCAGGGTCCGTCCGGCGTTGGCGGCCACCGCCCGCGCTTCGCCGACCGTCGCCACCGCGATCGCGGCCAGCTCGCCGGTGATGACCAGGACCTCTTCTTTGGCGTCGTCGTTGCGCCGACGCAGCCAGGTAGCCACATCATGGGCTCGCCGTCGCACCGATCGCGTCCGATCCCGGAAACCGGTCCGCTTCGCCAGCCCGGCCGCCTTGAGCTTGCCGGCCAGGACCGCCATGCGGGCCACGCCCTTGGCCAAAAGACCGCTGTCGGTCGGGTAGGCCACGTTCGCTTCGACCACGGTGGTGTCGGCGCGGACGGCGTCGAGACGGATCAGCTTCTCCTCGGCCGCCTTGGCCAACAACGCCTCGTTGAGCGCCGAGATGGCCGTCTCACCGCAGCGGGCAGTGATCTTCAACAGCGTGGTCGGATGCGGCACCGCCTGATCGAGGGGGATCCGACAGAACCGCCGCCACGCGATGGAGTCGACCACCTCCGCGCACAGCGTCTCGTACCCGAGTTTGTAACGGAACCGCAGGAACATCATGCGCAGGTAGGTCTCCATCGGGATCGACGGCCGACCGGTCCGCTCCGAGAAGAACGGCACGAACGGCTCGAAGAACCGCACGTCATCGAGCAGGCGGTCCACCTCGGCCAGCCCCGGCGGCAGCCCCAAGCAGCACTCCGGCAGGATCGCGTCCCACAAGGTCGGCTCAGCGTTTATGGTACGCAGCATGATGGCCTGAACTCCTTCTCGCACAAGGGGTTCGGGCCATCATCACAGCATTCGACCCCAAACCGGGGGACCGTCAGACCGCGAGACCCTTACCAGACAAGGGAATACACGTCGACTTTTTCAGGGTCAAGTAACTACGTAATGGCCTTTCGATGGATCAGCGTTTTGCGCGGCCATCCCGAACTGGGTGTAGAGCGATCAGTTGAAAGGCAGCCGCACCTCCCCGAGCCGCGCCCTCATAGCCGGCGCGTCCTCGGCAAGTAGCGCGCCGGCTCCGATCAGGTCGTCGACAGCCTGGTTCCAACAGGCGGCGTAACGGTCCCGGGTCGGATAAAGGTCCCGGAGAACGTCGTCGCTGAACGGCCGACACGCCCCGAACAACGGAGCCCGCCCTGTCCCGAACGACATGCCCCGGTACTCGGCCGTTGGGACCGCCATCTCAGGAAGGCGGACACCACCGATCGCGTTTCCGAGCGCGTCACGGCGGATCTGGGGCGGCCGCTGAAAATCGACCTGGATCCGCGGCTGCGCCGGCGCCGGCACACCATCTTCGACCCAGCGGTGAATGTGGCGAAGGGCGGCCTCGTAAACTGGCCCGTAGCTCAAGCGGTTGGTCACCCATCCGGTGCTCGAGGCCCGTCCGGCTCCCGTTTGTCGGGTCACCCCGTGAGGGGTGCCCGCAACCTCCCAGACCCTGATTGCCTCGGTGTCGACAGTGCCGACGGCGTGGACACCGAGAGTCTCGAACTCGCTGTTAACCACGAGCACCGGGACAGTTGTGTCACTGCGGATCGCGGTGCGAAGCCCGCCGAAACTGATCGGCCCGTCCGTCAAAGCCGGAGCTCGGCCTTCCCACACCGACAAGAGAAAGCCGTCAATGGCATCGGAAGCGTCATTCAGCGGCTGGACCGCGTTGATGTACGCGACCAGCCGCATCGCCGATTGGGACCCGCCGGCGGCCACCACTCGCCGGACCGCTAGGCCGTCCAGGGGATCGACGACGGTGGACCGCAGGGGGCCAACGGCCCGGGCCGCCTGCGTGAACATATCGAATGAGCCCTGATCGCCGGGGTGACGCAAGTTCCCGTAGCGCTGCGGGTCGTGGTCGAGAAGCGGAAGGGGGTTGGGGCCGGCACTCCCCCGGATGGACATGCCCATCGGGAAGCCGGAGATCCCGACTTCCTGCGCGCTCACCCCGACCCATGCGTACCCGCGGTAGACCTCGCCGCTTCGAGGCGCTCCCGACTCCGCTCCCGCGGAAACGTTCTGCCAGTTGAGAATGACGGTGCCATTGAACCGGGCCGGGTCCTCGGGTCGCACCACGAGAATGCGGGTCCGGTAATCGCCTTCCCCCATGACCACGGCGTGCCAGCGCCCGTCGGGCCCGGGCTTGGTACCCTCGGCCGGTTCGTAGGCGACGGTTCGGCCGTGAAGCTGGTACTCGCGCACTACGTAGCCGGCCTCCGCGGCCGGCTGTCCCGGGTCGCCCCAGGGAGGCCGAGCGCCCGTAATCGGCCCCTCCACGTCGGCCCAGCGGATGTCAGGAGCGGTCACAGGGTCGGCATCGTAGCGGCGGGACCGACCGCCTGCCGCGCCACGTTGACCATGCGACGTCGGCCTTGTAAGGACAGACAACCACTGTTTAACATTGCTTACATCTTGAACACTCTTCAGAACGATGGCGTGGGGGACCCGTGAATGTCACCGATCGGAGAAGTTGAGGAACTCGGCGAGGTCCAGATAACGACGCTACGGACCGAAGCTGATTTCGACGCCGTCGTGGTGGGGGCTGGTTTTGCCGGAATGTACATGCTGTACCGGCTCCGGACTCTGGGCCTGACCGTGAGGGGGTACGAGACCGGCGACGACGTCGGTGGGACGTGGTACTGGAACCGGTATCCGGGTGCCCGGGTGGACGTGCCCAGTTTGTCCTACTCCTATTCGTTCTCGTCCGAACTGGAGCAGGAGTGGTGCTGGCCGGAGACTTATTCGTCCCAGCAAGAGCTGTTGAAGTACGCCGGCCACGTCGCCGATCGATTCGACCTGCGGCGCGATGTCCAGTTCGAGACGACGGTTGATCAGGCGACCTATGACGAGGAGGCCCGGTGCTGGCAGGTCCGGACCAACCGCGGTGACCGTGTCACGGCCCGATTCTTCATCACCGCAGCCGGATGTCTGTCCGCCACCAACATCCCTGATTTTCCCGGCAGAGACTCGTTTGCGGGATCCTGCTATCACACCAGCCGGTGGCCGAAGGGAGGGGTGGACCTGGCCGGCAAACGGGTCGGGGTCATCGGCACCGGGTCGACAGGGATCCAGGCGATCCCGGTCATCGCCCGCGAAGCCGCCCGTCTGTTCGTGTTCCAGCGCACTCCGAACTACAGCCTGCCCACCGGTAACCGGCCGATGGATGCCGATTACGAACGGGAGTGGAAGGCGCGCTACGACCGAGCATCGGGAAGAGGACCGCAACTCGTACGCCGGCCGGTATGTCCAGCCCCCGACGAGTTCGGCGCTGGAGGTCCCGGCCGAGGAGCGCGACCGGATATTCGAGGAGGCATGGCAGGAGGGCGCGTTCGCCATGATGGCGGCGTTCAAGGACCTCAGAACGAGCACCGAAGCCAACGAGGTGGCCGCCGAGTTCGTCCGCCGCAAGATCCGCGAGACGGTCAGAGACCCGGCCGTGGCCGGGCTGTTGTGCCCGAAGGACTATCCGATCGGGACCAAACGACTGTGCCTCGACGTCGACTACTTTGAGACCTTCAACCGCGAGAACGTCACGCTGGTGGATGTTAAGCGCGATCCCATTGAGGAGATCACACCAACGGGTTTGCGCACGAGGAACGCCTCGTACGATCTCGACGTCATCGTGTTCGCGACCGGGTTCGACGCCATGACCGGCCCCTTGCTGCGCATGAATATCACCGGCCGGAGCGGCCTATCGCTGGCGCAAAAGTGGGCTGGCGGCCCGCGCACCTATCTGGGGTTCACGGTGAGCCGGATTCCCTAACATGTTCATGATCACCGGGCCCGGGAGTCCCTCGGTCCTGGCGAGCATGATCACCGCCATCGAACAGCACGTGGATCTGATCGCCGACACCATCGTCCACCTTGACCGCAGCGGCCGGCACGTTATCGAAGCGACGACCGAGGCCGAGCACGCATGGGTGGCGCATGTGAACGAGGTAGCCGACAAGACCCTCTACAAGTACGCCAACTCGTGGTATCTGGGGGCCAACATCCCGGGTAAGCCCCGGGTGTTCATGCCGTACGTCGGCGGTTTGAACGTGTATACCCGAAGGTGCCAGGAGGTCGTGGCCAACGGGTACGAGGGGTTCGTATTTGGCTGAAAACGCTGTTTGGTCGCGGTGATCGGTCGTAGCCGGGCACCGTGCGCCTGGCTGACGCCCACTACTCGCAGGGGCACCAACGCTGACGACCTCGCCGACGTCCTGAGCCTTGCCGATCGCGGACGGAAGCAAGTTGCGGATGCCGCATCAGCGGGCAATCTGCTGCCTGCGGAGGGACTGGCTAGGGTAATCTCGTCCGATGCCACGTCGAGCCCTGTCCGGGATGATGATGTGACCGCCTCTGCTGGACCGGGCGAACTGCTGGTTCGAGTCCGGGCGGCCGGGCTCAACCGGGCTGACTATCTACGTTGGAGCGCGGCCGGCTCGGCCCCCGGCAGTGAGCTGGCCGGGGAAGTGGTGAACGTCGGGCCGGAGGTGACAGGGTGGTCAGTCGGGGATCGTGTGATGAGCCGAGGACCGGGCTTCTCAGCCGAGCCGGTCGCAGTTCCCGCTCAGGTCGCGATGCCGGTCCCCGACTCGCTCTCTTGGGAGGAGGCCGGCGCTTTGCCGGTCGCATTGATGACGATGCACGACGCTATCGCCACCCACGGCCAGCTCGCTCCGGGTGACACCGTGTTGGTCCACGCGGCCACGTCCGGTGTGGGGATTGCCGCCGTGCAGCTGGCCGCCCTGCTCGGAGCGTCGGTTGTGTACGCGACCTCCCGCTCGACCAAGAAGCTCGAAGTGCTGCGTCAGCACCTCGGTCAGCTCCCGTGTCAGCTCGTCGGGATCGAGACAACCACTACGGCGTTCGAGTCGGTAGCCATCGACGTGAATCTGATCATCGACAACGTCGGCGCGTCTGTGCTGACCGGCAACCTCGCGGCCGCGGCCATTACGGGACGCATCGTCCAGGTCGGCAGGCTTGGCGGCCAGACGGCAGAGATCAACCTGGATGAGCTGGCCCGCAAGCGGATCGAACTCATCGGCGTCACCTTCCGCACCCGCACCGAGGAGGAGGTCGCCCAGATCGTGCGCCGCGCCCTGGTGGACGTCGGCGATCGCCTGGACATGGTACGACCCCGGATCGAGCGCACCTACCCGCTCTCGGATGTGAATAGGGCGCTCGAGGACCTGGCAACGGACAAACATGTCGGCAAGCTGGTAGTCGTGGCGCCGAAGTAGCTTGCTCGACTATTGAGGTATATCAGCTCGCCCGATCCGTCTCCGATCTGAAAAAACAGGCGCATACCGGGCGGAATTCGCACTGTGTTTTGGCGGAAGTCCGCGTTGCGTCTCAGCAGATCTCTTCACTCGACTTGGCGTACCCGGATGTACGCGAGCGCCAGCATCCGGTCGTTGTTTCCGGCGTCACGCACGACAGTCTTGGTGTCCAACCCCTCTTTCCCGTCGCAGACGATCTCGGCACTGGCCACGAAGGGGCCAACCTTGCCTGGTTGAATGAAATTGTAGGTGCAGTCAACCGCTCGCACCTTGTGTGTGGGTGTTGCCCGGCGGGTGACAACGAGCGCAGCCTCCTCGCTGAGGAGCTGGAGGATGCCGGCGTGGAGTATCCCGCCGGGACCGGTTGTCTGCAAGACGATCCCCTCTACTCGGCAGCCGGAGCCGTCGGCGAGCGGCGTGATGGCCGCGGCGTCGATGACATTCACGCCGGCTGCCGGCAATGGCTCGGTTGTGCTCTCCGGGCGGAGGCCTTGCCCTTCGCCAATGACGGACCAGGCGATCGACCCGTAGGCGAGAAGACGCGACGGCTCTTCGTCGTCGACGATACTGCCCTCCACGATCACAATCGTTCTGCCGAGTCGAGCCAGCCGGGTAGTAGAGATGATGCCTTTCACGCCTATGCCGTCGTCGCGAATATGCAGTGATATTTGCGTCGGCACTACCATTACCCTGTCGAACAGATACGAGGCGACGCCCTGCTCGAAGGCCAACCCGAGCGGCGCGGCTCGCAGAGCGCCATCGACGCGCACATCGTCACTGATTGGCATACGTGTCTGACCGGACTCGCTGTCGATTCGCTTTGACTGCACGCCCAGGTGGTCATAGATGTGATTGCCACGAAGTGTCATAGTCCCACGACACCATAGTTGTGCCGGACACGATAATGTGTGGCTTTGCCCGAGTCCCGGGGGTGATATCCATTGCTCCAGAACACGGTCAGCGAGCGATCAGCGCCAAAATGCCGTAGGACGGTTACCCCCGATCCTTCCCGAGTACAGGCGGGCAGTGCGGGGGAGAAGCGCAACCATCCCGCTGAAGGCTGGGGCCGGGTCCCGTTGGTCGGCGCGGTGGGCAAATGGCTGACGGGAGCCGTGCGCCGCGACCCGGAGACGACGGCGGGGGCCAGAACGACCGCGGGCCTCTTTGGGGTGTCCATGGCCGGCCTGCCTCCACACCTGGCGTTGCTGGAGTCGTTCGAGACCATGGTCGCCCGCAACGTGGACGTCGTCGGCTGGTACCGTGACTTCACAACCCCAACCTTCCTCGCCGCCGACGCCACTCCCATCGTCGAGCATGGCAGCACCCCGATGATCACCTGGGAGCCCTGGGATAGCCAGCTTCCGGATCCCGTCAAGCAGCCCGGCTACACGCTGGCCACGATCATCGACGGTAGGTGGGACGAGTTGCTCAACACATGGGCTGTCGCTCTGACGGCCTGGGCAGAGCCAGTCTTCCTGCGCTTCGCCCACGAGATGAACGGCAACTGGTATCCCTGGTGCGAAGGAGTGAACGGCAACGCCGCCGGCCAGTACGTAGAGGCCTGGCGGCACGTGCACGACCTCTTCGTCGAGGCAGGGGCGAGGAACGTGAAATGGGTGTGGAGTCCCAACGTCGACTACCCCGGAGCGGCCCCGCTCGCGCCGCTCTATCCAGGGGACGACTACGTGGACCATGTCGGCATCGACGGCTACAACTGGGGCACCAGCCGATCCTGGTCCACCTGGTTGACACCCGAGCAGGTATTTGGCCCGACCATCGCTGCCGTGCGCCGCCTGACCGATCAGCCCATCCTGCTTACCGAGGTGTCCTCGGCCGAGGAGGGCGGTAGCAAAGGACGGTGGGTCAGCGACTTCTTCGCCTGGCTGCAGGCGACCCCGGCCGTCACCGGTTTCGTCTGGTTCCAATTCCAAAAGGAAGCGGACTGGCGAGTGGAGTCGTCGCCCGCCGCCCAAAGCGCGTTCGTCACCAACCTCAAGAGACTGTAAGCCAGGGCGATGTTCGTGGTCCCGCCCCGGCGCCGCAAGTGCGGGTGCGTTCGTGTGCGCCGGTGTTACCGTTCTTGTTCGGTGGGCCGGATAAGGATCTCGTTGATGGTGACCTGGCGGGGCCGGGTGACAATGTAGGTGATGGCATCGGCGATCGCGTCCGCTGGCATGGTCTGACCGAACTGATTGCGGATGGTCTCGAGGATCTCCGGACGATTATGGCTGGCCAGCTCGGTGGCGGTCGCCCCTGGCTCGACCACTGACACTCGCACGTACCTGCGAGTGACTTCCTGGCGCAGCGACTCGCTGAACGCGCCGACGCCGAACTTGGTGAGCGCATAGACGCCGTTGCCATTACGAGCAAAGCGTCCGGCGACGGAGCTGATGTTTACTACGTCGGCAACCCGCCGAGGATCTTTGTCCGCTGCCTTCAGCAGATGGGGCAGGGCTGCGTTAGTGCAGTAAAGGAGACCGAGCACGTTCAACTCGACCATTTGCTGCCATTCGTCTACCGGGGCACCCACGATCGGCCCAAGCAGCATCAACCCGGCATTATTGATCAGAGTATCCAACCGTCCGAGTTCGGCTACCGTCTGCTCAACGGCGGCGGTCGCTTGTTGCTCGTCGGTCACATCGCACTCGATGACCAGGGGAGTGCCGCCCCGTTCCCGGATCGCCGCGGCTACCTCTTCCAGCCGGTCCTTACGGCGAGCGGCGAGGGCCACGGCCGCTCCCCGCGCGGCGAGGGCAAGGGCAGTGGCCTCACCAATTCCGCTCGATGCTCCGGTGACCAGGGCTACCGTGCCATCAAGAACCGTCACACCGTCAGTCTAAGCTCACGCCGTCGTCATTCGGCACGGCAGTCGAGTTCTCGTGGGCGCGGTCTCAAGGCCCCTTGTCTATCCTTACAACCCCTTGAAGACGTTCTTATACGCGTTGGCTTCCTCGTCCAGGTTCCCATCCCGCCGGTGGAGCAGCAATGCATCGTTGGGCGCCTTGGTACCCAGCGCGAGTTCACCCGGCGTATCAAACAACAGTCCGGAACTGGCGTCCACACCTGCAGCCTGCACGATTTCCGCTGCCATTTTCGAACAGTTGTAACCCCCAGGGCCCAATCCTGTTGCAGAAAAATAGTATTGGCCGCTGTCCGCATTCGTCTGACGCGTGTCTGCGCTGCCTGCCACGCGTCCTCTGCCTGCTGGGCGGTGATGGACCAGGTCCGACTTCTCGCCGGATCCGCCCACGCGGCCGCAGGGGCGACCTTGATCCGGATCCCGAGCAGCTGCCCGGGCGATCGTTCCGTGCCGAAGACTTTGGAGCCGAGTTCTGCCGTCCAGTCGATCTCTCCGGGGCGTGGGTCCCTTCCTTTCGAGCGTCCGGTGGTGTCTGTTCCGGACGGAAAAGCCTGGCCCCCCTTCCACGACAGCGGTCTGCAGGCCCGAGACGCGATTCCGGTGCTCCTCGTCCACGGCAGTCTGAACGATCGTGCTCCGCAGGACGGTCGAGATGACGTCGGCTCACCCGGCGATGGCCAGGAACACGAGCGCCAGCCCCCACTTCGAAGCGCTCATCTGGGGGTTGCACCCCAGGACGCTCACGAAGATGTCACGAGTTTCGGGAGAGCGTGAAACGATCTATCTCGGTGCCGCTTTCGTTGAGCCCTCGGACCAGGAGTGTCGTCAGCCTTCCGAACGCAGGTGGGCTGACCTCGACCACCAGGAGGCAGTAGCCGGTATAACGGACCTGGGACCAGGTCACCGTTTCGCTCACCGTGGTCTCGCCCGCTTCGTTGACGTAAGTGCTCACTGACGGAATGTTGTCAATATTGCCCTCGTAGCTGTCGGCGGCGCTAAACGAATACAGACTCTTGCCTGCGCCCCCCGCTGTCACGTAGGTCGTCCCTTCCGTTGCCGGCGTGAGGGTGGCGCCGATCGGGGCGCTGATTGTCGCCGAGCCCGCCCGGATCGGGTCGGTCCGCTCGTAGATGTGGTTGTGGCCGTTGATGACGAGATCCACGTTGTACTGGTCGAACAGCGGTGTCCAATACTGCTGCACGCCACCCTCACATCCGTGGGCGGTGCACGTCGAGTAGGCGCAGTGGTGGAAATAGACGACGATGAAATCAACGGCGGGATCGTTGCGTAACGTGCTCAACGTCTGGCCGAGCCACGCCGTCTGAGCTCCACCGCTATAGCCGAAGTTGGCCGGGATCTCGTACGAGACGTCGTTGGGGTCAAGGCTGATAATGGCGACGTTGCCGTAGACGAAGTAATAGGTGCCGGGACACGCGCTTGGGCCGTTGCCGGGGAAGTCGACTCGGTCCACAATGCCGCCATACCCGTTCGGTGAGTACCAGGCTTCCATCTCGTGGTTGCCCACGGAGACCATCCAGGGGATGGAGGCCGCAGTGGATGCGATTTCACTGAAATAGGAGTCCCAGGCGCGGGGATCGTACTGGTCGGTCAGCAGCCCGTCGCCGCCGTCCTCGGCGTAGGAGACGTCGCCTGCATGGAGGTGGAAGGCCGGTGACTGGGACAAGACCAGATTCGTCGTCGCCACTCCGTCGTAGCTCGTACCCTGGTCGCCGAAAGCCGTGAAGGTGAATCGGGCCGGTCCGTGCGGGGCGGTTGAGAAACTGGCCACCTGCCCTTGCGGCCGACTGATGGGCGAAAAGTCGAAACCCTGGTGGCCGACGACGTAGTAGTAGGTCGTGCCAGGGTGAAGCCCGCTGAGCGCCGGCGTGGGCGTAGTACTGCTCTTCAGGCAACTGGGCCGCGGCCGCGGCTGGGTGCGACGCTGTCAAGGAAGTCCGTGATGTCTGCCCACGGTGTGCTCAGGTTCTTGAGCACCGCCGGGATCGGCTCCCCCAGGTCGAAGGGATTCGTGCCGATCCGCACGAAGGGATTGCTGACAGGACTGGCGAGCTGCCATGCCACGTTCATGTCCGCGGTGGGATCCAGTCCGTAGGAGATGTGCCGGCCGAATGGAACGACGGTCGCACCGTTGGCGGACGGATACCTCCGTAGCAGGGTGGGTGACGCCGCCGGGCTGACGGAAGGGGCGGCGGCCGCGCTCCCGACGTCTCCCAGGAGCGTTCCGCCTACCAGTAAGGAGCCGGCGCCAACGAGTCCCACCCTTGAGAACGGATCGTCTCGAGCGCTGCTGCCGGAACCATTCGTGTTGCTCAGCCACACTGAGCTTGCTCGCTTGCTCCCGTGTCATCCGTGCGAAGGGAATGCTCGGTATCCTTAAACATGCTAATGAACAGCGGATGACTTCTGGAAAAACTGGATCGTAACACTAGGAAAAGGCCGGGTGACTTCGCAGCGGAGGCAACTCCCGGTCCCGGGCTGCCCGGTCGTGACGAGCTCGTTATGCTCATCACGTGACAGACCCTACCGCTCGTAGTGCGGGTCGGCGCCGAGTCGTCATGCGTGCCAGGGTGGCGGCAGTCACACCGCATTTTCGGCAGGCGTGCTCAAACGCCTGATGGGGCCGCCGGAACTGGATGACTACCAGATTGTCGGCTTGAGCGGAACGTCGGGCGGGGCGGTGTGCGCGCTGTTGGCCTGGTAACGCCCTCCGGAACGACGAAGCGAGTGCAGCCGGAGTTTCTCGCTGCCCTTCTTTTTGAAAAGACATGGCAAAGCGGACAGCTCGGCTCCATCGTCAACAATTTCGATGATGATGCGGAGATCGTTGCCGAAGCACCATTCAGCGAGCCGGGCACATTTCGGGGCAAAGCTGACATAAAAAAGTTTCTCGAACGGCAGCTGTCGGATCGCTTGCGCATGGATCTGACGAGAAAACAGGTAGCAAGAGAGAGGGTGTACTGGACCGTTAAGCACCACGGCAACGGTGACGGCACGGTTCGGGTTGGCCAGGTGGAGGCGACCTTTGATCAATCCAGGATTCGACGACTTACGCTGCGATCCCTCGACGCGTCTACTCCGTTCAGCTGATCCGGTACAGCCACCGTGGAGCCGTCCCGATACCGTTCCCTTCCACTCCTCATCGGCCCAGGGCCCACGCTGCGGGCCAAACTTGTTCCGTCCCATGATCTCCGCCCCCGATGCCCGGGCCCCAGTTGCTGGCAAACGACTGGTCGACGCCGGTGCTGCCACCTGGCTCGCCGTGCATCTCCCGGAAAGTGCGGGTAGCGAAGAACCATTCCGTGAGCCGGCTGCCTGCGTGTCCGAACGGTGACTCAAGGCTTTGGTCCGGACCGGTAGCGAACCCATCGAGCGAGACTGACAGGTTGTGGACGCGTACACGTGACATGGGGTGTCTCCTTGCCCGGTAGTTCATTCGACGAGATTTGGGGCGGCCGACACTGCGGCGCACCATCGGACCAGAAGACGAAGTAACCGCGCGCAACTCACCGGTGAATCGGAGCTCGGCTGCATATCTCATTCATCCGCTAAGTTCAGCACACCAGTCCCATGATCAACCCACCGACGGAGGTCAACATGAGCAGCACTGGCGTCGGCACCGATACCTCGACTGACGGGGGCCTCGAGACCATCGACATGAAGCTGGAGGTCGTGACCCTGCCAGTCTCAGATGTCGATCGGGCCAAAAGCTTTTACCAGAGCCTCGGGTGGCGATTGGACGCGGACATCGTGGTTGGCGACCACTTTCGAGTCGTCCAGTTCACACCGCCGCATTCGTCCTGCTCGATCGCCTTCGGGAAGGGACTGATCACATCCGAGCCTGGCTCCGCGCAACGCCTCCTGCTGGTCGTCTCCGATATCGATGCAGCGCGTGCCGCCCTCGTAGGCCGGGGTGCCGAGGTCAGCGGGCTGTTCCACTTGGATGGGGGACCTGTCCCGGGCCCGGATCCACAAGGTCGTTCCTATCAGACGTATGCGTCGTTTACCGATCCGGACGGCAACGGTTGGCTGCTCCAGGAGATCAAGACGCGCCTGCCGGGCCGCGAATGGGAGGACTGAGCCGTCAACGGACAATCCGGCCCGGGCGCAGATACACACGTCATTCGCTGAACTCGAAAAGGATCCCGCAGTTGTCCTCCGGTCGAATAGCGAGGGTCTCCGGGGCGTCCCCGGGGACCAGGTCGACGCCCTTGCTCTGGAAGTAGCGGCGCGCCACCTCGAGGTCTTTTACCTGAAACACGGTCGAGCGGATGCCATCTCCCCACCGGGAAATGTGACGGTCGATCACGCCCTCATCCGTCGGCACAAGTACTTCCACGACCGTGTCGGCCAGGGTCAGACCCAGGGCAGTCGCCCCGATCGCGGGACGACTCTCCTCGTAAAGGAAGGTTCCATTGACCACCGTTTCGAGGAAGTCTCGCGCTTCGTCCATGTCCTCGACGGCCAGGCTGTACCGCTTCAGGCCCGAGCACCCAAGGGGATGGTCGTCGCGCCAGTAGGATGCTGGGCGGATCGGCTCGAGAAACCCGACCGGGGCCGGGACACGGTGGAAGCTGTCACCGTAGAACTCCCATGCCACTCCGAGGCATTCCGCCGGGTGGGCGTGAAAGGCGACCCCAAGCTCGCGCAGGACGCGCCCACCCCGGGCGATGATCGCCTTCCGGGCCGCCTCCACGTCGGTCACCTGGTACTCGATGCCGACGTAATAGGGTCCGAACCGAGCGTGGAGCAGGTCGTCGTGGGGGGCGAACAGTTCGAAGATCACCGCGCCGCCGAAGACGATCAGACAGGCGTGCCACTCCTCACGGGGCATGTCCATGACGACCTGAGCCCCATACAGGTCGGAGAAACGGGCGACGCTCTCGTCGTAGCCGTCCACGACGGCGTTGATGTGATTCATGCTCAAGCACGTGATCGGTGCGGACATCAGGCCCACCTCTCCAGAAGACGGCACGCAATGGCGACCAGAGTATTTCGCTGCTTGTATGTTCCGCTCGTGCACTGAAAAGAGTCCCCTGACCTGGTCTCTCGACTTCTTGCATCGCCCAAGTCCGGTGTGGGATGCTGGACCGCGCAGACATTGCGCCTGTCGCGAGTACGAAAGGGATGTGCCGTGAGCGAAGCCGGCGAGGATTTCATCTACGTTCGGGAGCGCCGCCTCCCGTACACCACCTTTGATGCGGACAACCACCTGTATGAGAACCGCGACGCCATGACGAAGTTCCTTCCCAGGGAATACGAGGGCGTCATCAAATACGTCGAGGTCAACGGTAGAACCAAGCTTGCGATCCGGGACAAGATCAGCGAGTACATCCCGAATCCGACGTTTGCCAAGGTGGCGGTACCCGGCGGTTACGGCCGCGACGTCACCAAGGGTGATGGGAGGCCCAGCGCAGGGGACGCCAAATTCGGCCTCGCAAAGGTGCGCGCCATGCCCGGCATCGACGCGTTCTTCGATCCGGAGCCCCGCTTCGCGCTGATGAAGGACATGGGCATCGACCGCACCCTTTTGTGGCCAACCCTGGCCAGTGTCCTGGAAGGCCGCGTCGCTGACGACCCGGACGTTGCGGTCGCGGTGGTTCACGCCTTGAACGAGTGGATGCACGAGCACTGGACGTACGTGTACTCGGATGCGATCTATTCCACCCCGATCATCAGCCTGGCCGCCGGCAACGATCGCGCCATCGAGGAGCTCGAGTACATCAACGATCGCGGCGCCAAGCTCTTTCTGATCCGGATCGCGCCGGTACCCACCTGGAAGGGTCGCAAGTCGTTCGCCCTGCCTGAGTTCGATCCGTTCTGGGAGCGGGTCCAGGAGCTCGATCTGGTCGTCGGAATGCACTCCGGCGACAACGATGACCCGCAGCGGTACCTCAACGAGTGGGAGGGCATCGGGTCCGATCCTCTGCCCTTCAAGCATCCGGGCAGTCCTGCCTTTGCCCGCTTGTCGGTGGACCGCAGCCTCGTCCAGGACGGGGTGGCGTCGATCATCGGTCACGGCCTGGCGACGCGCTTCCCGAGACTGAAGTTCATGCCGGTGGAGTTCGCCGCCACGTGGGTCCGTCCCTTCGTGCAGCGCCTGCGCGAGGCATATGAGGAGTCCCCGGTGCTGTTCGACGAGGATCCGTTCGAGGTGTTCAGCCGCAACATCTACGTGCACACCTTCCACGAGCCCGATCCCAAGGGGCTACTCGATCTCGGGATCCCCGCCGATCGTCTGATGTTCGGCTCCGACTTCCCGCACCCCGAGGGAATGTCCGATCCCCTGGCCTACTCAGAGGTCGTGGCCGCGCTCCCGGACAACACCCAGGCGCTGATCATGGGTGGTTCTCTGGAGCAGGCTCTCAAGGTCGGCAAGTACGCGGCCTGAGGCAGAGTCACTCGCGACTTCACCCCGGTAATCCGATCGCGACCGCTCCCCTGACAGCGACCCTCGGCACGGGCCGGGTGGTCGCTGCCGGGGACGGCCGGTTCGCCGAAGATCGACGGCACCTCAGGTGGCGAGGGAGTCGATCCATCGTTCCAGCCGGCGACACTCGTTGGTCATCACGGCTGGGTCACGGAAGGTGTTGGCGAGGAGCGCGATCCCCTGGTAGGCGGCCATGAGCGCCATGGCCAGTTCGTCCGCGTCTCTTCTTCCCATGGCCTGGAACTGTCCGGCCAGCCAAGCGATGGGCAGTTGGAGCAGCTGGGCGCCCGCTCGTTCCACCTCATCGCTGCGCTTATCCAGCTCAGAGCAGAGGCTCCCCAATGGGCAGCCGTAACGGGCCACCAGGTCCGCTTCCCCACAGAGCGCCCGGACGAATGCCTTGAGACGGGCCTTCGGGCTGCGGTGGTGCTCAAGGGCTCGGAGCGTGGCCGCGATCTCCTGGGCCTGATTCTCGATCGCGGCCTCGACGAGGTCATCCTTGGTCTTGAAGTAGTAGTAGACGTTCCCCAGCGGGACATCCGCCGCGAGCGCGATGTCCGCCAGGGTCGTCTTCTCCACTCCCTGCCTGTGCACAACGTCCCGTGCTGCCGCGACCAGGCGCTGGCGCTTCCCTTCCTTCCCCTCCTTCGCCTCCGTTCGTCGCGTTGATGAGTTAGTCATCTCACTTGCCAGAGTAGCGAATCGTGTGTAAGTTAGCCAACTAACTCCCTGCCACTCCTCAGGAGGTCGCCATGGTGTCGGGAACGGCGGAAAACTTCTCCCTTTCGACTCGTCGGGGCCAGCTGATGCTGGTCTTCCTTTGCGGCGTCGCCTTTTTGGATTTCGTGGACGCCTCGATCGTCAACGTTGCCCTGCCCTCGATTCGCTCCAGCCTGCACTTCTCGGTCGCCAACCTCCAGTGGGTGCTCAGCGGCTATCTGCTGACGTACGGAGGATTCCTCTTGCTGGGCGGTCGCATGGCCGATTGCTCGGTCGTCGCCGCGTTCTGGTAACCGGGATTGGAGTATTTGCTACGTCCTCGCTGCTCGGGGGGCTGTCTCCGAACGCCGCGGTCCTGGTAGCCGCTCGCATGTCACAGGGCGTCGGCGCCGCCTTGATGCTGCCCGCCGCACTGTCGATCCTCACGACGACCTTCCGTGAGGGCAATGACCGGATCAAGGCCATGGGGGCGTGGGGCGCGGTGGCGGGATTGGCCTCGGCGGTGGGCGTCCTCCTCGGCGGTGTGCTGTCGCAGACTCTCGGCTGGCGTTGGGTGCTTTTCGTGAACCTGCCCGTCTGCGCAATCGACATCTTTGCCGCCTTTCGACTGGTCAAACCCGAGGCGCGCCGTGCCCCGCTGAAGCAATTCGACACCCTCGGTGCGGCGCTGATCACCAGCGGCATGCTCCTGCTCGTCTACACCTTGGTTCGAGCGCCGCAGATTGGATGGTCCGACGGCCAGATCATCGGGCAGCTCGCGGCGGCGGCCGTCCTGCTTGGTGCCTTCGTCCTGAACGAGCTGCGGCACCCTAACCCCGTGGCGCCCCTGTCCATCTTCAAGATCAGGGGCCTCGCGGCGGCGAACGCCACCCAGCTCATGGCGATCGCCGGCTTCTACGCCATGTTTTTCTTCGTGACCCTCTACATGCAGAACGTGCTCGAGTACTCGCCCATCCGTACCGGGCTTGCCTACCTACCGGTTACCCTGGGAGTCGCCATCGCTTCCGGGGTGTCCTCCAAACTGTTCACCAAGACCGGCACCCGCCCGATCATCGTGTCCGGCGCCCTGATTTCCTCCGGAGCCGTCTACTTCCTGTCCAGGTTGCCTGTCCACGGTTCGTACCTGCGCGACCTGCTTCCCGGGCTGATTGTCATGTCCTTCGGTCTTGGGGCGGTGTTTGTGGGCGTGACCACGGCTGCCAACGCCGGGGTGCCGCCCAACAAAGCCGGTCTCGCGGCCGGGCTCATCAACACCTCTCAGTGGCTCGGCGCGGCGCTCGGATTGGCAATCTTCACGGCCATTTCCACTGCCAGAACCAACCATCTGCTCGCCGCGGGTGCGACACCTGCCGTCGCACTGACCCACGGGTTCCGTCTCGCCCTTCTGTGCTGCAGCCTTTTCCTGGCCGCAGCCGCGGCGATTGCTCTTCGAGCTACCAACACGCGTGGGGAGCCGCTGGCAGAAGAAGTCGACGAGAATCCGCTGCCAGCAACGGATCGGCAGCGGAGCGGCATGGGCGTCGACACCGAGGCCGTCCCGCGAACCGCGGCCACGTGAACTCGGGCTGGCTCCCTTCTACAAGGGTCGCCGGGCCTCAGAGCTTGTAGATGCGGGTCACGTTGCCGGAGGCGATCAGCTCGACCTTCTCCGGATCGACGTCCTTGAAGTGCTCCTTGAGGACCTGCTGGCTGTGCGGCCACGTGCTGTCGGGATGGGGATAGTCGGTCGCCCACATCAGGTTCTCGTGACCGATGAGATCGAGCAGTCGCATGCCGACGCGATCGGTCTCGAAGGTGGCGGCCATGTTCCGCTGCCAGTAGAAGCTTGGCTTCTCCTTCATAGCGTTGGCCGGGAACGTGTCCCAGCCGTGCATCACGGCCATGTTGTCGAGCCGTTCCAGGAAATAGGGGATCCATCCGATGCCGGCCTCGACGAAAACGACTCGCAACTCCGGCCACCGCTCCAGCACTCCGGTCAGGATCCAGTCGACGATCAGCTCGGACATGTGGAGCGGCGGCAGGGACTGGAAGATGCCCTTGAACGGCGTGGGATCCTCGGGGAGGACGGTGCGCATGAGGTAGTCGTTGCCTCCGACGTGCATGGAGATCGGCACGCCGAAATGGCTGATGGCCTCCCATAGCGGGTCATACGAGTCGTCCCAATACGGCGGAAGACCCTGCTCACGGGGCAGGAGGGGAAGCTGGACGGCCTTCCCATGGTCAGCCACGACCCGCTCCAGTTCCTTGACGGCAACGGCAACATCGTCGATCGGGAGGATGTAGACGGGCATGAGCCGCTTCGGATCGACCGATGCCCACTCGATAGCAGCGGAGTTCACGGCTCGATTGGCCTCGAGTCGTTCCTCGGGACTGAGGTCGGCAAAAGCGGCAGCTCCGGAGCCCACATACAGGATCTCGGCCTCCACGCCGTCGGTGTCCATGTCCTTGAGCCGCTCGTGCGCGTCGTGCGCGCCAAGCCGGCCGGCGGCCGGCCACGGGGCACCCTTTCCCATGTTCGGGAGCGAACCGAGCGGCGTGCCCGCCCGCTGTTCGGTCAACTCGTTCTGCTTCGTCTTTTGCGGCTTGGCCTCGAGCATTCGGGCCGCGTACGCGGCTTCCGCCTCGGCAACCTTGTCTCGCACACCCGCTGACAGGTGCGAGCGGACCAGCTCGTTCGGGATCGTCACATGGGAATCAGCAGAGATGATTCTGGAGCGCTCCGGCACGACAACCTCCCCTAGCGGCGGCCGCGCAGCCGCCTCAACCAGAGCGTACCCGGTTCAGGGATCACCCGCAGGCGCCGCCGGCAGGCGGGCCAGCCGCTTGAGCGCCTCGACTTTGTCGGCCCGGCCCGCCGCGGCTTCCTGCACGGCGCGCCGGACCGACTCGATGGTTGCGTCATACGTGGCGCGGTCGACCGGAAACGGATGGCCGTCCTTGCCCCCGTGGGCGAATGCGTACGACACCGGGTCGCGCACGGAGGCGGCATCGCCGTACGTCAGCTCGGCCACGAGCGACAAGGCCCGCAGCCCCTTGGCTCCAAGCCCGGGCACCGACAACAAGGCCGTGTAATCCCCCGGCTGCGCTTCGTACGCCGATAGGAGCACCCGTTCCAGCCGCTCTGGATGCAGGTCGGAGAGACGAACCTGGTGGTGGCGAGGTAGCGAGATCTGCCGCATCGTCGTCAATTCACGGAGGACCTCCCCGGGCCCCTGCCGGGCCAGGGCGACCGAGGTGGTGCGGTTGGCCTCGCCCTCGGCCGCAACGAGATTGAGCGCCGGCTCCTCATCGGTCCTGCTCCCGGCCACGGCGGCGTGCGGGTCGCGGTCAAAGCGCGGTGGGGTCAGCCAGTGGTAGCGGCGAGCCATCCGGCTCCGATCGTTCATCCCCTGCTGCACCACGCCCCACGCCCCGTCAGCGGTGAACAGGAACACGTGGTGATACAGCTGGAACCCATCCTGAACTGCGGCGGAATCGACCTTCGCAGACAGCTTGCTCGCCCGCGTGAGAGTGTCGGCGTCGAGGCCGAGCCGCTCACAAGCCTGACGGATCTCCTCCGGGGTGCGACGTGAAGCCCGTCCTTTGCCGCCCGCCACGACCAGCCCGACATCGGCGTGGATGTCCTTGACTGCCTCCTTCAGGGCCCCGCACACCGTCGTGGTGAGGCCGCTGGAGTGCCAATCGAAGCCCAGGGCGCAGCCGAAAGCCTGGAACCAGATGGGATCCGAAAGGCGGCGCATGAGTTCGGCCGGCCCCTGGTCAGCCACAATCGCCAGGGAGATCTCACGCGCCAGCCGGACCATCCGCTCGAACAACCATCGAGGGGCGCGCCCCGAGTGCAGCGGCGAATCGGCGAACCCGGTCCTCATGCCCGCAGTCTCTCAGGCCCCTGAGACGGTTGAACCCTGTTTGCGCCGGGTCAGGTTGGGTCCTCGCGGGCTCCGAACGGCGGCAGCGTTGTGATCCGTCGAGCCAGGTTGACGGCGTGGTCGCCGAGCCGTTCGTAGAAGCGCGAGAGCAGCGTGACCTGCGCGACGACCGATGGTGGCATCCGGCCCGCGGCTACTTCGTTGCCGAGCCGTTCGTGAAGGATGTCGAGTTCTTCGTCGGCGTCGTCCAGTGCGACGTCTTGTGAGGAACGCTCTGCGTAGGCGCGGGCAGCCATGTTCCACATGGTCAATGCCACCTCTGACATTCGCTGGACCAGCCCCCGGCTGACGGCGGTCATCTCGCCCCCGATCCCGGTGAGGGACCGCTGCGCGATGTGCTCCGCCAGGTCGGCGCTGCGTTCGAGTTCCGGCAGTATGAGCAGTATGCCCACCGAAAACCGGAGAGTCGTCGGGTCAGGGGAGTTGTGGCTGATGTCTTCCCAGATGGCGTGCTCCACGTCGGCCGTCAACTCGTCGATGACATGGTCTCCGGCAACCACGGACTGCCCTCGTGGCTCGTCCTGGTCGAGGAGGGCCATCGTCGCCGATGCCAGAGCCTCGCTGACAAGGGCAAAGAGACGTGACACTGCGAGATCGACGCCCGGGCGCAGAGTCATGGTGTGACGGTAGCCACAGTGCCGAACAGCCTGCACCCCGGGCGTCGAGGCCGGTCGGACTCAGGTCTTCGGGGCGTGGCTTTCGGAGCGTCGAAGCGGGCCGCGCCCGGCGGGCCTTGCCTGGCCGGCGGCGCTGTGGCCGTTGCGTATTATCATGCAACCCACTAGTCTGCAGGGCGTGGAACCCACTCGAACGCCGCTTGCGGCCTCACCTCGCTTCGATCCGGCTGCCCTCGAGACCGCCAGCGCCTTCGTGGCCCACGCCGGGCTGATTCTCGATGAGATCGGGACCCGGCGCGTCGTTGGTCACATCGACCTCGATGCCAGCCACCACACTCCGTGGGGGATCGTTCATGGCGGGGTGTATGCGACGGCGATCGAGACAGCGGCGAGCGTCGGCGCGTCTGCGGCCGTTGTTGAACAGAGCCAGGTGGCAGTCGGCTTGACCAACACCACGCACTTCCTTCTGCGCCTTGTCATCGGGGCGGGTTCGAGTCGACGCGGAGGCGATCTATCAAGGACGCACGCACCAGCTCTGGCGGGCGGACATCACCGACCCGTCCGGGCGGCTTGTCGCCCACGGTGAGGTGCGGCTCCAGAACGTCGACGGCGGGCCGTCCGGGCAAAAGTAGGCGCTCTCTTCTCGTCGGACTTCGCTGACAGGTCGATGGCGCGCGACGTCCCCGGCGCCCACGTTTCCGGGGCGGCGCTCCGTTTGCCACGCCAGGGGCCGGCGACCGCCGGCGGGGGGCGGTGGGGGGGGCGGGGGTGGGGAGCCGTCGCAGCGGCGGTTTCCGTGCCCACTCCGGTAGAACTGGGCACGGTTGGGCAAGACGGGCACAGTAACCGGCAAAAATCGGGTGGAATGGCGCCCACTTTGACCTGCCGTGCCCACTTGGGATGAAGTGGGCGCGGTCGGGCGTATGTGCGGGGCGGGGGCGCCGGAGCGGCGGTTTCCGTGCCCACTTCGGTAGAACTGGGCACGGTTGGGCAAGACGGGCACAGTAACCGGCAAAAATCGGGTGGAATGGCGCCCACTTTGACCTGCCGTGCCCACTTGGGATGAAGTGGGCGGCGCTCGGGCGTATGTGCGGGGCGGGGGCGCCGGAGCGGCGGTTTCCGTGCCCACTTCGGTAGAACTGGGCACGGTTGGGCAAGACGGGCACAGTAACCGGCAAAAATCGGGCGGAACGGGGCCCACTTTGACCTACCGTGCCCACTTGCGATGTCGTGGGCGCGCCCGGGCGTATGAGCGGTGCGGCGGGGGGGGAGCCGCCGCAGCGGCGGTTTCCGTGCCCGCTCCGGTAGAACTGGGCACGGTTGGGCAAGACGGGCACAGTAACCGGCAAAAATCGGGTGGAATGGCGCCCACTTTGACCTGCCGTGCCCACTTGCGATGAAGTGGGCGCGCTCATGCGGCGGTTTCCGTGCCCGCTCCGGTAGAACTGGGCACGGTTGGGCAAGACGGGCACAGTAACCGGCAAAAATCGGGTGGAACGGCGCCCACTTTGACCTACCGTGCCCACTTGCGATGAAGTGGGCGCGCTCGGGCGCGAAGCGGTGCGGCGCAGCAAAGTAGGCACATCCGGGCGTACGGCAGGCAGGCCGAGCGACGGGTCCCGGCTATTTCGTATTGGTGATCAGCCGCTCACGGTCGAAGATCGCCGACGCCACCCGCCAGCCGAGCCGGTCGAGGATCAGCAGTGCGCCTGCAAACGCGACGGCAACGGTAATGGTGGCCGGGATCACGTTGAAGGCGATGAGCGATGTGACGGCCACGATAGGGAGGCTGACCAGCACCGACAGCTGCCCTGCAGTGCGGGGGTCAGTCGAACGAGCCGAGACGGCAATGCCGACCCAGATGGACCAGGCGGCGAGCAGCGGCGTGAACACGAGCTGGGCGAGCAGGTCGGGCCCCCGGACCAGGGCCGACGCCACGCCCGGGTGTGCAAACAACTCGACCACCGCAATGAAGAGGGCGAAAACGAGATAGGCGACGGCAACAGACGGAACGAATGCCGCCAGCGCTTTGCCCAGCAGCAGCTCCTCCCGCCGCACCGGGGTCGACAGGATTGGCTCGAGCGTGCCCTGTATCCGCTCGCCGACGATCGAGTACGCGGCCAGCGTCGCGGGGACCAGAGCCGGGATGGCGAGCATGTACACCAGGGAGTGCTCGTGCACGAGCGTCGTCGATGCGGCGCTCGGAATGGTGAAGACCTGGATGACCGGCTGTATGAGAAAGACCAGCGGCAAGACCACCATGGCGTAGACGATGTTGCCGTTGCGCCGGTATTCGCGTAACTCCTTGCGGAAAATGGCCCGGACTCGCCGGGTGCTGATCTTCATTTTCCCTCCTCCTCGTGGTTCGCAGCACCGACGAGTTCGAGGTAGACGTCCTCGAGCGAGTGCTGCGCTTCGCTGATCGACAGCACGTCGGCGCCGGCAGCGACGAGCGCACGGGTAACCGCTGGTGCCGCCACGGTGGAATCCGATACTGCGAGCACGTACGTGGAGGGTCCGTCCTCGCGCCAGCTCTCCACGCCCGGCAGCCGTTCGAAGACGCAGGCTGGTCCGGCCAGCGGGGTGAGCGTCCGGACCGTGAGCGTCTTGGCGAACAGCCGGTCGCGCAGGTCTTTCGGCCGGCCGATCGTGCGGAGCGTGGTGTTCAAGATGGCGACCCGGTCGCAAAGTCGTTCGGCCTCTTCCAGGCGGTGGGTCGTGAGAAAGATGGTGACGCCGCGGGCGCGGAGTCCGCCGATCAATTCGTGCACGTCTCTGGCGGCGGCTGGGTCAAGTCCGGAGGTCGGCTCATCCAGGAACAGGACCTCCGGGTCGCTCAATAGCGCTCTGGCGAGCGCGACCCTTTGCCGCAGGCCCTTGGACAGCGCCCCGCAGGGATCGCCGGCACGGTCCGCCAGGTTGACGGCCTTGAGGGCGTAGTCCATTCGGGCTTTCGAGTCGGTGACCTCGTACAGGTCAGCGAAGCATCTGAGGTTGTCTTCGACGCTCAGGCGGAGGTACAGCCCTGGCGACTCGGGCATGATGGCGATCCGCCGGCGAATCTCCACTCCGTTCGCCGGGGTCAGCGGGATTCCGGCCACGGTGGCCGAACCGGAGGTGGGAGCGATCAACGTGCCGAGGGTGCGCACGGTGGTGGTCTTCCCGGCACCGTTGGGGCCGAGAAAGCCGAAGACCTCCCCCCGCCCCACCTCGAACGTGACGTCCTGATAGGCGATCCGCTCGCCGAAATGCTTGCTCAGGCCACGGACCGACAGCGCCGGTGCGTCGGCCTGGTCCGTTACGGTCATCGCCGGTGCCGCTTCCGGGCCGGCGACGCTGCAGGGAGCGCCATGGTTCCTCGCTCTTCCACCCCATCCGGGGTCCTGGTCCGTCCGGGCTATCGCCCGTCCGGTTGGTCCGTCCGGGCTATCGCCCGTCCGGTTGGTCCGTCCGGGCTATCGCCCGTCCGGTTGGTCCGTCCGGGCTATCGCCCGTCCGGTTGGTCCGTCCGGGCTATCGCCCGTCCGGTTGGTCCGTCCGGGCTATCGCCCGTCCGGTTGGTCCGTCCGGGCTATCGCCCGTCCGGTTGGTCCGTCCGGGCTATCGCCCGTCCGGGATGCTGGCTTCATAAAACTGATATCACTATGATAAGCATGTGGTATCAAGGCCGTCAAGTCGGGGTGCCGGGGCTCGACCCCGGCGTTACCGTGCCCATCGTCGCGGATGCGTGACGCCATGAGTGAGCGCAAAAGCTTGCTGCTGAGGCTCGATCCTGCAGTTCACGATGCGCTGGCGCGCTGGGCGGCTGACGAACTGCGCAGCACGAACGCCCAAATCGAGTTCCTGCTGAGGGCGGCGCTGTCCGAGGCCGGACGGCTGCCCGGCCACGCCGGAAGCATGCGCAAGCCTGGGCGACCCCACGCCGGAACTCGCGCAGCTGGGGAGGCCCGCCTATGATGTCGCCCGTCGGACAAGGCGGCCAGACGCGAACGTGGCCGTGGGCCAGGAGGTCTCAGTGGGCGATCAGAAGTACATCACGTATGAACAACTGGACGACGGACAGATCGTCCGCATCATGCTCAACCGACCCGAGGCTCGCAACGCCCAAAACCGCGGCTTGCTCGTGGAGCTCGACGAGGCCTTCTTGGCGGCGGAGGCTGACGACCAGGTGCGAGTGGTGATCCTCGGCGGCATGGGCCCTCTTTTCTCGTCGGGCCACGACATGGGCTCCCAGGAAGCGCTGGCCGAACGGGATGGCGCCACCCGCCATCCCAGCACCCTCATCAACGGGGGTACCCGCAAAGGGGCGGAGGCGCGGATGCTCCAGGAATGGCACTACTACTTCGAGAACACCAAACGCTGGCGGAATCTGCGCAAGATCACGATTGCTCAGGTACATGGCACCGTGTACGCCGCCGGGCTCATGCTCATGTGGGCGTGCGACCTGATCGTGGCCGCGGACAACGCCCGCTTTGTCGACGTGGTGGGAACGCGGCTCGGGATGTGCGGCGTCGAGTACTTTGCTCACCCCTGGGAGTTCGGGCCCCGGAAGACGAAGGAGCTCATGCTCACCGGGGACGCGCTCGCCGGTCGAGGAAGCCCACGACCTGGGCATGGTGTCCAAGATCTTTCCTGCCGATCAGCTTTCCGAGGACACGCTGGAGTTTGCCCGGCGCATTGCTCAGTTGCCGACGATGACCGCACTGCTCATCAAAGAGTCCGTCAACCAGACGGTTGACAACATGGGCTTCTACAACGCGCTCCAAGCGTGCTTCACGCTCCACCAGCTCAACCATTCGCATTGGGCCGAGTTGCACGAAAACAAGTACCCGGTGGCACAGCCGGAGGACGGGATGGACTGGCGCACGGCCCCACCCGTTGTCCCGGCCGTCAAGGACCTGGTCCGCGCCCCGGTCCCGGCCAGGAGCTAGCCGCCACTCACCGGGCAGCGGTGCTCAACCCGAAAACCAGGTGCCTGCGTCGTTGATGATCGTCTGACCCGTCATCTTCCGGCTGTCGTCGGAGGCCAGGAAGGCGATGACACCGGCCATGTCCTCGGGCTCGAGCGTGGTACCCAGCGCGGCGGCGTTCGCGAGCTGAGCGATGATCGGCTCTGGGACCACCGCTTTGGCCGCCGGGGACATCGTCACCCCCGGGCACACGGCATTGACCCGGATGCCCCGAGGACCCAGGGTACGAGCCATCTGCCGGGTGTGGAAAATGATCATCCACTTCGTCAGTCCGTACCCCTGCGGATCGACCCGGGGTGGCGGTGCGTCGTCAGGGACCGTAAAGAGCCCGAAGAGCGGCAAGGGAAATGCAGCCGTCGAGGAGATGTTGATGATCGACCCTCCCCGCTGTTCCCACAGGTACGGAACGACGGCATTGGAGGCGTTCACCACGCCCATGAAGTTGACAGCGAGGAAGTCGTCCCACGTCGCTGTCATCTGGTCGAACATCAAGCCGGCGTTGTTGACCAGGCAGTCAACCCGTCCGAGCTCGCTGACGACAGTTCTGGCCACGTCGGTCATCTGATCAGGATCGGTCACGTCGGCCTTCAGGCTCAAGGCTCGGCGTCCCAGCTTGTCAATGTCGGCAGCGACGTCAGCCGCTTGATCGATTCGAGAAAGATCGACAATGGCCACGTCTGCACCCTCTGAGGCCAGCCGGCGCGCGGTACGCGGCACCAATTCCCTGCGCGGCGCCAGTCACGATGCAGACCCTGCCTTCGAGTCGCTCTGCCACGATGAACCCCCACGTCCGATGGTGTACTGCGCATCCTAGTCGCGCTGTCGCGGAAATGACTTCGGTGAGCGCAGCTCGTCCGCGGCGGACTTTTTCGATGATCTTGTCAGCTTCGGCGTGCCAGATGAAGGGTTTGGGGTCGTCGTTCCAGTGCTCGACCCACAGCTCGATGGCGTCGATTAGAGCCGGAACGCTGCAGAACACTCCCCGGCGCAGCATCCGGTCGGTGAGCTCCTTGAACCAGCGTTCCACGAGATTCAGCCAAGAGCTGGAGGTAGGAACAAAGTGCAGATGCCAGCGAGCCCGGCGAGGATGGGCCAGCCACTCGGTCACGTCGGGAGCGCTGTGAGCGGAGAGGTTGTCCAATACGACGTGGATGTCGAGGTCCTTGGGCACGTGAAGGTCGATCAGCTTGAAGAACGCCAGCACGTCCTTGGCCGTGTGACGTTTGCGGGTGTCGTAGAGGACCTCGCCGGTGGCAATGTTCAGAGCCGCGAACAGGTCGGTGGTGCCGTGCCGCTTGTAGTCGTGGGTCATCGTCCCGGCCCGCCCCCGCTTCATGGGCAAGCTCGGCTGCGTGCGATCCAACGCCTGGCACTGGGTCTTCTCGTCGAAAGCGAATACCACGGCCCTCTGAGGCGGGTGCACATACATCCCCACCACGTCGACGAGCTTCTCCTCGAAGCGAGGATCGTTGGAGACCTTGAACCGATCTACCTTCCACGGTCTCAGCTCGTGATCACGCCAGATCCGCGCCACGCTGTCCTTGCCGATCCCGAACCGCTCCGCCAGCCGACGCGTCGTCCAGTGCGTCGAGCCATCGTCAGGCAGCTCGTTCTGGGTCACCCGAACCACCTCAGCCACTGTGCCCGCCGGCAGCCACGAGCGCCGGCCCCGGCCCTTGGCGATCCGCCCCACCGCGCCAATCCCCCCGGTCTCGAAGCGCCGCCGCCACGCCCGCACCGACGTGTCGGTCGTATCGCAACGGCGGGCCACCTCGTTGGTCGGCACCCCATCAGCGGCCAACAACAGCGCCCGGGCCTGCAACACCTTGCGATGCGGAAGTGTCTGAGACCGCGAAATCCGCTCGAGCTGAGCCCGTTGCTCGTCGGTCACCGCCACGGATCGGCTGTCATCACAGGCATACTGACAGCCTACTCAACCACCGAAGTTATTTCAACGACAGATGACTAGTGACCGTTGAACCGGTCAGCGCCAGTAGGGAGCGGTGGTCTCGGCGATCCGCTCTACAAGGTCGTCGGCAGACAGATTCTGCAGCTCGTCACTCAGCACTTCCACGCTGACGAGGCCCTGCCACCCCCTCTCCAGCAATGTGGACGCAAACCGGTGAAGCTCCAGCACGCCTTGTCCGGGCAGGGCGCGGCGGCCCATCGTCTCGTCCATGAGGTTCTCGGACACCGGAGCCAGAGCATCGGCGAACTGCACATACGCAATGCCGTCCAGGGGAACCCGGGCCAGGTCGTCCCAGGTACTGTCGCCGAAGGAGAAGTGCCAGGAGTCGATCATCAATCCGGCCCTCCCGCCCCGGGTGTTCCCCGCCTCGACGACTTTCATCGCCTTCGGGATAGAGGAGATCGGCCCGAGCGGACTGAATTCGGCGGCCATCGCGGACCCGGCCGCGGCGAAGATCGCCGCGCACCGCTGCACCAGGTCGAGCGTGGCCCTGGTGGGCTCCGCCCGAAAGACGGTCAGCACCCAGTCCGCTTTGATAGCGGCGGCTGACGACGCCAGGCGCTCGGCGGCGGCCATCGTCGCGTCGCGATCCTCACCGAGGACCAGCGCCAGAACCTCGTGACAGTGCAGACCGGTCGTCTGGTAGGCCGCAATGGCGGCGGCGTCAACCCGGTCGCCGCTTATGCCCACTGCGTAGAAGCCAGCCGCCGCGGCAGCACCCGCCAGTTCGGCAGGCGCCACGGGCCAGCGGCCGTCGGGTGTAATGGCCAGCCGAACTGTCATCTTCGTGGCACTCCGTCAGCCCCCGGTCTTGATGCGGTGGATGAGGGCAGTCACCTGGTCATATACCTGCCGGCGCTCCCGCATGAGACCGCCGATCTTCTCCACCGCGTGAATTACCGTGGTGTGGTCCCGACCGCCGAATTCTCGGGCGATGGCGGGATAGCTGAAATCGGTGAGTTCCCTGAACACGTACATCCCGATCTGCCGGGCGTTGACGAGCGGCCGGCGCCGGCTGCCACCGCATAGCTCGTCCACAGCGAAGCCGAACTCGCGGGCAGTCGCACCCAGAATTACCTGCGGGGTGATCTGGCGGCCCTGGTCGGCGGCCAGAACGTCGGCCAGGATCGTGCGGGCGGTGTCGACGGTCAGCGGAACCGGATTGAAACTGGCAAACGCCGAAACGCGGTTGAGGGCACCTTCGAGCTCCCGGATGTTGTCGGTGACGTTCGTCGCGATCAATTCGAGCACGTCATGAGGGATCGACGTCTGATCCCCTTCCGTCTTCTTGCGGAGGATGGCAAGCCGAGTTTCCAAGTCAGGCGGCTGAATGTCCGCGATCAAACCCCACTCGAACCGGCTGCGCAGCCGGTCCTCCAGAGTTGCGATGGATCGAGGGTGGCGGTCTGACGTCAGAACAATTTGCTTATTGGCCTCGTACAGAGAATTGAACGTATGGAAGAACTCGTCCTGTAATCCCTCCTTGTGTTCCATGAACTGGATGTCGTCGACCAGGAGCAGGTCGCAGCTCCGATACGTTCGTTTGAAGGCGGTGCCCGAGTTGGTGCGGATGGAATCGACGAATTCGTTCATGAACGTCTCGGTCGGGACGTAACGCACCTGCTGATTGGAAAAATTCTCGCGAACGTAATGGCCGATCGCCTGCAACAGATGAGTTTTGCCCAAACCGGATGCTCCATGGATGAGCAACGGGTTGTAGGAGGCAGCAGGTGTCTCAGCCACCCGCTGGGCCGCCGCGTGTGCAAATCGATTGGACGTCCCCATAACGAACGCATCAAACGTGTACCTGGGGTTGAGCGGCGGGTCGGCAGGCGCGCCGCTCGATCCACCCCCCCAAACAGGGGCGCTCTCCCCAGGAACCTGGTGGTTGCCTGTTCCTTGCAGGAATGGCAGGTCACCCACATCATCACAATCGTGTGAAATCCCGACCGTTTCCTGTGATTGCCCCCTCCGCGCGGGGGCGTTCGACGTGCCGTTAGTTGGACCCACCAAATGCAGAGTCTAGGTCAGCGCAGTGCCGCCCTCATCTTCCGCGATGGTCAGCCTTATTCGAGTCGGATAACCCCGAGCGGTCTGCCGGCAACGTAGGCTCACCCGTATGCCCGACCTGGTTCTCCCGTCTCCCGCGACCGACGCCGGCCGGCTGGAAGAGATTGATGCCGAACTGACGGGGGTGGAGGCCGCCCTCCGTCACCTCGACGAGGGCACGTACGGCATCTGCGAGGTGTGCGCCACCCCGATCGGCACCGATGCGATAGAAGCCGACCCCATCGCGACCCGGTGCGAACAGCACAGGAGTTAGAAGCCGCAAGTCCGGGGGTCAGAATCCAGGAAGGCGGGTCGGCTCGCTGGCGGCAGCCGTGCCCGAGCGTCTCGTCCGGGGCTCGGTGGCATCTCCGGAGCGCGGGGGGTTTCGATGGTGCGTGTGGCTGGATGCCGCGCCGTCCTGGTCCTCGAAGACGAGGTCGGGCGCGTCGTCGCCCAGTCCGGCTTCCAGTCCTCTGGCCATGAGGAAGCCCCGGGCTCGCTCGGCGCGCGGATAGCGGTTGACCAGCGCCCAGAAACGCCCGTCGTGGCGAGGAGCCACCAGGTGGGCCAGTTCGTGCAGGATGACGTAGTCGAGGACCCAGCCCGGCTCGCCCACCAGACGTGAGGAGATGCGGATGGTGCCGTCCGACGGGGTGCAGCTCCCCCAACGCCATTCCTGATTGTCGACCCAGCGGATGGCAGCCGGCCGAGGCAGGCCGTACCGATCGGCCAGCGCCCAGGCCCGGGCGTCCAGATCGATGGCATTGCTGGCCGCGCGTCGCTCCATACGCCGCACCATCTCGGCCACCCATCGCTCCTCATCGGCGACGGTCATGCTGGCCGGGATGGACACCCGCAGGACCCCGCCGACCTGGCGAGCCTGCACCGTCTTGCGCCGGCGGGCGCTGCGAACGACCTCGACCTTCACAGCCCGGACGGTATCGCGACCCAGGGACGTTATCGGGCTGGCTCCATGGTCCCTTCGCCGGCGTCAGTGGCGTCGGCCTCCGTCAGCCCCTCGAGCAGATCCACGGGTTCATCAGGAAAAAGACCAAGATCCGTGCACCGGCCCCAGTACCCGGCCAGGTGGCCGATGTGGTGCTCGGGCCGGCCGGCGGCGCGCCCCAAAGCGCGCACCACGCCGGCGTGCGTCACGATGAGCAACCGCTTCGTGCCGCTGTGCATGCTCTCGGCGGCGATCCGGGATCCCGCCTCCCGGACGCGGCCGTCAAAGCCATCCCGACTTTCGCCACCGGGAGGGGTGAACGCGGGGTCAGTGGCAAAGCGCTCCGTGTCGCCCGGCCAGCGCGCCTCGATCTCGTCGCGGGAAAGACCGGACCACTCGCCCACGTTGTATTCCCGCAGGCCGGCGTCGAGCCGCACCGGACCAGTCAGGTCGAGGGCGGCCAGCAGGAGTTCCGCGGTGCGCCGGGCCCGGATCAGGTCGGAACTCACCGTCACCTGAGGGGGCAGGTCGGCCCACGGCCCGGATCGCAGCCGCTCGCCCGCCCGCTCTGTCTGCCGTTCCCCGACGGGCGAAAGGGGAGGATCGGCCCAGCCCTGCCAGCGTCCCGTCGCGTTCCACACGGACTGGGCATGGCGGACCAGCAGCAGGCCAGGCACAGCGGCACGATAGTGGCGACGGCCGCTCCGGGCGGAGAGGGACGGGCCGGCGCGGTAGGGTTCAGCCTGGAGAACGAGCGGATGGACCCGGCTGATCAACGCGCCCCTGATCGAGGTGCTGCGCGCCCGGGGGGCGCGCAGCTGTCCGCGACCGGAGTGCTCGTGCTCTTTGCTGCGGCCAGGGTTGCAGCCGGTACCGGTCGGGCGCAGGTGTGCGGGCGCACCGTCGGGGACGTGCTCGACCAGGCTCGGGCCCGATTCGGTGAAGGGTTCGCGACGGTCCTCGACCGCTCCCGGGTCTGGGTTAACGGCGAGCCGGCCGGGCCCGAACAGGTCCTACACAACGGCGACGAGATCGCGGTGTTGCCGCCAGTGTCCGGCGGGGTCCGGTGATCGCGACCACGCCGACCCGCTCGGCTCGGCCGAACAGCGGCGCCGCCCGCCGACCTCCGGATGGCCGGCGATCGGCTCCCGGCGGCCGCCCTCGTTCCCGCCCCCAGCCCGGGGCTAACCGCCAGGTCAAGCGACGGATCTGGGCGCCCGCCCATCCGGTCCGCACCGCGTTCCTGGGCCTGGTCTGGGCGGGCGCCCTCTTCGCCGCCGCGGAGGCGGGCCAGGGGGCCATGATCGTGCTGCTCGTTCCCGTCGGGGTGATCGCGGCCGTCTCCAGCGTTCGGGCCGAGATCGGAAGCACACCCGGATCGGGTGGGCGGAACCGACCGCAGAGCCCGGAGGCGAGTCGCTATACCGCGGTCGCCGTCGCGCCGGCAGTTGCGTTGCCGGTGGCCGCGCTGATCGGCGCGCCGGCAGTGGTGGCGCTCGGAGGCCTGCTGCTGATTGGTTCGGCCGTGCTCCTGCTCGCCTCTGCTGGACGCGGGTTGGTGTTCCGCGTGCTCCTGGCGGCCTTCTGCCCCGCCGTGGCCACGGCCTCGGTCGTGCTGGCGCTCGGGCAAGGCCTGAGCGAAGCGCTCACGCTGCTGGCCGCGGTGTGCCTGTACGACATGGCGAGCTTCATGACCGGAACCGGTCCGCGCGGCGGGGTGGTCGGCATCCTCGCCGGCTGGGTCACCGTCGGCGTCCTGGCCGTGCTGGTGGCCGCGGTGGTGGTGCCCCCGTATTCGGGCCACCGGCCCTGGATCCTGCTGGGGCTGGTGGCGCTCCTGGCTCCCGTCGGCGTGTTCCTCTGCTCGCGTATCGGCAACGGCCGGCGACTGCCGGCCCTGCGCCGCCTGGACTCCCTGGTTCTGGCCGGTCCGGCCTGGGTGATCGCCGTGGGCATCCTCCTGCACCGCTGACCCTCGGTTGTTGCCGCGCACCGCGATACCCTCGACCGGCGGTGGCGCATCTCGACCAGGTCTTGGCTCCGCAGGTGGGCACAGGATGAACGAGTTTCCCGATCCGTGGCGGGACCTGGGCGAGTTCATACGGGAGCAGCGCAACGTGGCCCGGCTTTCCGTCCGCCGCCTCTCCGACATGGCCGGCATCTCCAACCCCTACCTCAGCCAGATCGAACGGGGCCTCCGGCGACCCTCGGCCGAGATCTTGCAGCAGATCGCCAAGGCCCTGCGCATTTCCGCCGAGACCCTCTACGTGCGGGCCGGGATCCTGGACGCCCGTGAGGTTCGCAGCGACCTGACCGAGGCCATCCTGGCCGAGCCCACGCTGAGCGAGGAGCAAAAACAGACCCTGCTGCGGATCTACTCGTCCTTTCGTCGGGAAAACGACGCCGCGGTCCGCAGTGCCGGCGAGCCCGGCGGCCGGTGATGCCGACCCTGGCCGTCCTCTCCATGCACACCTCGCCGCTCGCCCAGCCCGGCACCGGCGACGGCGGCGGGATGAACGTGTACGTCCGCGAGCTCGAGCGCGGCCCTGGCCCGGTCCGGGGTCGCCTGCGAAGTGTTCACCCGGGCGGACGGCGAAGGCTGCCCGGCCACCGTCAACGTCGAGCCCGGGTTTCGGGTGCATCACGTCCCGGCCGGGCCGCCGGCCCCGGTGGCCAAGGAGCGCCTGCCGGACCTGGTGCCCGCGTGGACCTCGGGGGTGGGGGAGCGGCTGAGCTTGCTGGCCGCCGCCGGCCAGAGAGTGGACGCCATCCACGCCAACTACTGGCTGTCCGGCCTGGCCGGGCACGCCCTCAAGCACGAGCTCGACATCCCGTTGCTCGTGACGTTCCACACCCTCGACCGGGTCAAAGCGGACGCCAGCCCGGAGGAGCTCTCCGCGGCTGAGCCGGCTCGCCGGGCGCGCAGCGAGGCGGAGATCGTCGGCTGCGCAGACGCGGTGCTGGCGTCGTGCAGCGTGGAGGCCGATCAGCTCGTCCAGCTCTACGGCGCCGCCCCCGAGCGGATCACCATCGTGGCCCCCGGCGTCGATCATGCCTTTTTCAGCCCCGGCGACAAGGCTCAGGCCCGCCGGGCTGTGTCCCTGCCGGGCACCGACCCGGTGATCCTCTTCGCGGGGCGGATCCAGCCGCTCAAGGGGCTGACGGTGGCTGTCGACGCCCTGGCGGAGCTCCGGACCGGAGGGCTGGAGCATGCCATGCTCGTCGTCCTGGGCGGCCCGAGCGGTCCCCACGGCCAGGACGAGCTGGCTGCGGTCGAGCGCCGGATCGACCGCCACCGTCTGCAGGGCGCGGTGCGCATGCTCCCACCGCAGCGTCACGAGATCCTTTCCAGCTATTACCGGGCTGCAGACGTGTGCGTGGTCCCGAGCCATTCGGAGTCGTTTGGCCTGGTGGCTCTGGAGGCGGCGGCTTGTGGCGTGCCGGTCGTCGCCGCCGCCGTCGGCGGGCTGACCACGCTCGTCGACGACGAGCGCACCGGTTACCTGGTCGAAGGCCGGGATCCGGCCGATTACGCCAAACCCCTCGCCGCCATCCTGTCGGACAAGCGCCTGGCGACCCGGCTGGGGCGGGCCGCCGCGTCCCGCGCCGGGGCCTATACGTGGGCGGCCGCGGCGCGGGATCTGTGGTCGCGGGGGGATGCTTTGACGGCCTCGGCCCTCGTGGCCTGCGGCTGAATCAGACTCCCTTGCCGTGCCCGAGGGTCGTCGGTACGCTCGCCAGTGCCGTCGCCTCGAGGGGCGTCTGCGGGCCCACGTTCGTTCGGGGAAGTACGAACCGCCGCTCGCCGCGCTGCTCGGGCGGCGGCACGGTGGCCTTTCTCGACCTAGCGTTTGCGCATGGCTACGACGCAGTCGTTGATGGTTGTGGGCGGCGGCAAGATGGGCGAGGCCCTGGCCGCCGGCCTGCTCCGGACCGGCTGGGCTCCGCCAGAGGCCATCACCATCGTCGAGGTGGACGAGGCCCGGCGCGACGACCTCGCATCTCGCCATCCCGGTGTGCGAATCGCGCGGTCCGTGAGCGAAGCCCCGGGCCAAGGCCGGAACGGGGTGCTGATCGCGGTCAAGCCCGCTGACGTGGAGGCCGTGTGCCGCGCCCTCAACGATGTCGACGTGGCGCGGGTGCTGTCCATTGCCGCCGGGGTCAGCCTGGCCTCGCTCGAATCCTGGCTGGTGGAGCCGGTACCGGTGGTCCGGGCGATGCCCAACACGGCCGCTCTGGTGGGATGCGGGGCGGCCGCCATCGCCGGCGGCCGGGCCGCCGGGCCCGAAGACCTGGCCTGGGCCCGCCACGTGCTCGAAGCGGTCGGGACGGCGGTGACCTTGCCCGAGACGTCCCTGGACGCGGTGACCGGCTTGTCCGGCTCGGGGCCGGCCTACGTGTTCCTCCTGGTCGAAGCGCTTATCGACGCCGGCGTCCTGGTCGGCCTGGCCCGGCCGGTGGCCCGGCAACTCGCCGTCCAGACGTTGCTGGGGTCGGCCCGCCTGCTCGACGAAACCGGGGAGGAGCCGGCCGCCCTCCGCGCCGCCGTCACCTCGCCGGGAGGTACGACCGCGGCGGGCCTGCGTGCTCTGGAGGCGGCCGGGCTGCGCCACGGCGTGCTCGAAGCGGTCGCAGCCGCCACGGAACGGTCCCGGCAACTGGGACGACCGGCCTGATCCACCCTCGCCCTTTGCAGTCGCCTCCCGGTGGCGTACCCTCTTGAGTGCGGAGAAGGGTGGTGCCACACGCGTGAGTGCAAATGAATCCCGGTCCCGGTTCGTGACCGTGGCCGAGGTAGCGGATCAGCTTCGGGTGTCCAATATGACGGTTTACCGACTGATCCAGTCTGGCCAGCTACCCGCCACACGGGTGGGCCGCTCCTACCGCATCCGGGAGGAAGACGTCGACCGCTACCTGGCCCAGCAGTACACCCGCGCCGGCTGAGCACGCCCAACCACTGACCCACCCCATTTCCTTTCTCTCCGACTACGGCCTGGAGGACGAATTTGTCGGGATCGTCCACCGGGTGATCGCCGCCCGGGCCCCCGGTGTTGACGTCATTGACATCACCCACCAGGTTCCCGCTCATGACATCCGGGCCGGAGCGCTCACCCTGTGGCGCAGCGCGCCGTGGCTGGCGCCCGGTGTCATTCTGGCCGTCGTCGATCCCGGGGTGGGCGGCCCCCGCCGGTCCGTGGCCATCGAGGTGGCGGCCGTCGAAGCCGTCCTGGTCGGTCCCGACAACGGACTCCTGGGCCTCGCCGCCGCCCGCCTCGGTCCGATCACCGCCGCGGTCGAGCTGGCCGGTCCTCCTCCCGGGGCGTCTGCGCCGGGCGGGGCCACGTTTGCCGGGCGGGATGTGTTCGCCCCGGCCAGCGCCGACCTGGCTCGAGGCGCGGCCCTGGACACCGTTGGGACGCCCATCGATCCCGCGGGGCTGGTCGCTGCGGCCCTCCCGAAGGTACGGACCGGGCCGGACGGTTCCCTTGGCGCCGAGGTGCTGTGGGTGGACCGCTTCGGCAACGCCCAGCTCAACCTCACGCCCCTCGACGCCGACCACCTGGGCGCCGTGGTCGAGCTACGGGCGGCCGGCCGGACCTGGCCCGCCCGCCGGGTGAACGCCTATGCCGAGCTCGGTCCCGGCGAGGTGGGCCTGGTCACCGATTCGAACGGGCTGCTGGCGGTGAGCTGCCGGGAGGCGTCAGCCGCGTCCCGTGTGGGGCTGGCCCCCGGCGACGAGGTGTGGCTGGTGGCCCGGGGCTAAGGCCAAGCGGGGGGTACCATTTTTCACATGGCATCGGCGCGGCGGATCCCCGAAGCCACCGTCGCCCGCCTGCCGCTCTACCTGCGGGCGCTCGACGAGGCGGCGCGGGAGCGGATGGTGACCATCTCCTCTGACGTCCTGGCTGTGCGGGCCGGCGTCAATGCCCCCCAGGTCCGCAAGGACCTGTCGCACCTGGGCTCCTATGGCACGCGTGGCGTCGGCTACGACGTGGCCTACTTGCTCCGCCAGATCAACCGCCAGCTGGGACTTACCGAGGATCGCCGGGTGGCCATCATCGGCGCCGGCAACCTGGGCCGGGCGCTCGCCAGCTACGGCGGGTTCCCCGCCCGCGGCTTCCATGTGGTCGCCGCCTTCGACGTGGATCCGGCCAAGGTCGGCCTCCAACTGGGGCAGGCCCAGGTGCACCCGACCGCTTCTTTGATCGAGGTTTTTCACGCAGAAAGAGTGGCCATCGCGGTCATCGCCACCCCCGCCGCCGCAGCCCAGGGCGTGGCGGACGCCGCTGTTGCGGCTGGAGCGGCATCCATCCTCAACTTCGCTCCCACAACGATCTCGGTGCCCCGTCAGGTGGCCCTGCGCCAGGTGGACCTGGGCATCGAGCTGCAGATCCTGAGCTTTTACGAGCAGCAGCAGGCCCGCCGGCTGGTCCGCGCCGGCGGCGCCTAGGGAGCGGCCCCGATGCCCGTTGCCGACGCCCTCTACCCCGTTGACCTGGTGGTCGAGGGCCGGCGCTGCGTGGTGGTGGGTGGGGGGGCGGTCGCGGCGCGAAAGGTCGAGGGCCTGATCGCCGTCGGCGCCCACGTGGTCGTGATCGCCCCCAAGGTCGACGAACGAATCCGCAGCCTGCGCGTGGAGGTGCACGAACGTCCCTATCGTCGGGGCGACCTGGAGGGGGCCTGGCTGGCGATGGCGGCGACCGATGATCCCGCCGTCAACCGGGCGGTCCGTGACGACGCCGACCGTCTCCGGGTGTGGGTGAACGCGGCCGATGACCCGGAGGCGTGCTCCTTTACCTTGCCGGCGGTAGTGCGGCAGGGCCCGGTGATGGTCACCGTCTCCACCGCCGGCCACAGCCCGGCCCTGGCCAGCTGGATTCGCGGTCAGCTGGCGGCCCAACTGGGACCGGAGGTGGCCGTCCTCGCCGAGTGGCTGTCGGAAGCCCGCGACCAGCTGAAGGCTGCCGGCCGGTCGACCGAAGACATCGACTGGCGCCCGGCGCTCGATTGGGACATGCTCGAACTGATCCGATCAGGCCGCACGGCCCTGGCAAGGGAGCGCCTCCAGGCGTGTCTGTCGTCGTCGTAGGACTCAACCACCGAACCACCCCGCTGCCGGTGCTCGAACCGATGACCGTCCCTCCGGCGCGCGCCCCCAAGGCGCTGCACGACCTGGCCGGCCGTGAACACCTGAGCGAGGTGGTCATCGTGTCGACCTGCCTGCGCACCGAGGTCTACGCGGTCGCAGCCCGCTTCCACGGGGCGATGAGCGAGATCCGGAACTTCTTTGGCGCCTGGAGCGGGTTGCCCCCGGAGGAGTTCTCCGACCAGCTCTATTCCTATTACGACGAGGTGGCTGCTGCCCACCTCTTCAAGGTCGCAGCCGGCCTGGATTCCGCCGTGCTGGGGGAGAGCGAGATCCTGGGCCAGGTCGGCGACGCCTGGCAGGTGGCACGCGCCCAGTCCGTGGCCGGACCGGTGCTCTCGACGCTCTTCCGTCACGCCCTCGGGGTCGGCAAGCGGGTCCGGTCGGAGACGGCGATCACCCGGGGCACCACCTCGCTGTCCCAGGCCGCGGTGGCGGTGGCCAGCGCGCAACTCGGGTCGCTGTCCGGCAAGACCACCCTTGTGCTCGGCGCCGGCGAGATGGGCGAGGCCATGGCCCAGGCCCTGGCCGGCGCGCTCGACACCGGGTCGCTGCTCGTCGTCAACCGCACGTGGAGCCGGGCCACCCAGCTCGCCGCCCGGTGCGGCGGGCGAGCGATCGAGTGGTCGTCGTTGCCCGAGGCACTGACCCAGGCGGATGTGCTGCTGGCCTCCACTGGCTCACCGGACATCCTGCTGGAGGCCGCCGACCTCGAACCGGTCCTGGCGGCGCGGCAAGGTCGACCCCTGCTCATCGTCGACATCGCGGTGCCCCGCGACGTCGACCCCGCCGTCGGGAACCTGTCGGGCGTCACCCTCCTCGACATGGACGACCTGACCGCCTCGGCGGCGGTCGCCATGGCCGGCCGCCGGCAAGAAGTGCCGCGAGCGGAGGCCATCGTCGCCGAAGAAGTCGAGCGCTATCTGGACGTGGCCGCCCAGCGCGAGGTGGCACCGCTGGTCGGCGCCCTCTACGAGCGCGGGGAAGCGGTCCGCGTCAGCGAGCTGGCCCGGTTCCGGGGTCGCCTGGCCGGCCTGGACCCGTCCCAGGTGGCCGCGGTCGAAGCCCTGACGCGCGGCATCGTGGCGAAGCTGTTGCACGAGCCGGCCGTCAGCGTCAAGGCCGGCGCCGGCACGCCCGCCGGCGAGCAACTGGCTCAGGGGCTGCGCCGCCTGTTCGAGCTCGACACCGAACGCTGACCAGTCTGCCTCGGCGGTGCCGGCGTTGCACTCCACGCTGAGGATCGCCACCCGGGGCAGCGCGCTGGCCCGCTGGCAGGCCGAGGAAGTCGCCCACCTCCTGCGGGCCGCCCACCCCGGCGTGCACACGGACCTGGTCGTGATCTCCACCTCGGGAGACCGGCGCCGGGACGTACCCGTATGGGAGCTCGGCGGCCAGGGGGTGTTCGTCAAAGAAGTACAGGCCGCCGTGCTGGACGGCCGGGCCGACCTGGCCGTCCACTCGGCCAAGGACCTGCCCTCGTCGAGCGCGCCGGGACTGCTCCTGGCCGCCATACCCGGACGCGCCGACCCCCGCGACGCCCTGGTCGGCACCCGATTGGCGCATCTGGGCGCCGGCGCCAGGGTGGCGACCGGCTCGGTGCGCCGCCGAGCCCAGCTGGCCTGGGTCCGCCCCGACCTGACCTTCGAGGGCCTGCGCGGCAACATCCCCACTCGCATCAACCAGGTCCCCGAGGGCGGGGCCGTGGTGGTGGCCGTGGCCGCCCTGGAGCGCCTCGGGCTGGCGGAGCGCGTCGCCGAGGTGCTGCCCGTTGAGGTCATGCTTCCCCAGGTAGCCCAGGGTGCCATCGGGGTCGAGTGCCGGGCGAGCGACGACTCCACCCGCCGGGTGCTGGCCGTCATCGACGACCCGGCCAGTCGGGTCGAGGTGACCGCGGAGCGGGCCTACCTGGCCCGCCTGGGCGGCGGCTGCGATCTCCCGGTCGGCGCCCTGGCGAGGACCCGGGCCGGCGGGTCGCTCCGGATCGACGGGTTGCTGGCCAGCGCCGACGGCCGGGTGGTGCTGCGCTCGTCCCGGACCGGTTCCCGGGCCACGCCGGCGGAGCTCGGCATCGCGCTCGCGGAGGACCTCCTGGCCGGCGGCGAAGCCACCCTGAGAGACGGCGCCTGGTGACCGTCTACCTGGTCGGGGCTGGCCCGGGTGATCCAGGATTGCTGACGGTGCGGGGGGCGGAAGTGCTTCGCGGCGCGGACGTGATCGTGCACGACCGGCTGGCCGACGCCAGCCTCCTGGATCTGGCCCCTGCGTCGGCCACGCGCATCGACGTCGGTAAGGAGCCGGGAGGTCCGGTCCATCAGGAGGAGATCAACGCCTTGTTGGTCCGGGAGGCCCAGGCGGGGCGGACGGTCGTCCGGCTCAAGGGGGGCGACCCTTTCGTGTTCGGGCGCGGCGGCGAGGAAATTCTGGCCCTTCAGGAAGCGGGAGTCCGCTTCGAGGTGGTGCCGGGCATCACCTCCGCCATCGGCGTGCCTGCCTACGCGGGCGTGCCGGTCACCCACCGGGGACTGGCCACCTCGTTCACGGTCGTGACCGGTCACAGCCGTCACGCCGTCGACAGAGATACCAACTGGGAGGCGCTGGCTGCGGCCGGCGGGACCGTGGTGGTGTTGATGGGCGTCGCCCATCGAGACGCCATCGCAGCCCGCCTGCTGGCCGGCGGGCTGGCGCCGGATACGCCGGTGCTAGCCGTGCGCTGGGGTACCCGACCTGAGCAGCGTTCGATCCGGATGCGCCTCGACGAGCTGGGCGAGACGCCACTCGAGCCGCCGGTCACCCTCGTCATCGGGGCGGTCGCCGGCCTCGACCTGGAGTGGTACGAGCGCCGGCCCCTCTTCGCCCGGCACGTTGTCGTGACCCGGGCCCGCGCCCAGGCCAGCGTGCTGTCCGAGTTGCTCCGCGACCTGGGCGCTCGACCGATCGAGGTGCCGACGATCCGGATCGACCCGGCTCCGGACGGCGGAGCGGCGCTGGACCGGGCGGCCCAGCGGCTGCGAGAGGGCCGCTACGACTGGGTCGTGTTCAGCTCGGCCAACGCCGTCGAGGCGCTGCTAGCACGGCTCCCCGACGCCCGGTCCTTTGGCGCCACCCGCCTCGCGGTCGTCGGCCCGGGGACAGCCGAGGCTCTGGCTTCCTGGCGGTTGGCCGCCGATCTGGTGCCGGCCCGGGCGGTCGCAGAGGCCCTGCTGGAGGCATTCCCGGATCCGCCTCCCACCGGCGGTCAGGTACTGCTGCCACGCGCCGCCGCCGGGCGGGATGTCCTCCCGGACGGCCTGGCCGCGTCGGGGTGGGAGGTGGACGCGGTGATGGCCTACCAGACGGTCGGACTGACCTTGACGCCGGCGGAGCGGGCCGCGGCCGCCGGCGCCGACGCCATCTGTTTCGCCTCGGCGTCGGCCGTCCACAGCTTCGTGGCCGCGGCCGGCCTCGAGGCTCTGCCGCCGGTGGTGGCGTGCATCGGCCCGACCACGGCGGCCGCCGCCACCTCAGCCGGGGTGGACGTCACGGCGGTGGCGGAGGAGCACACCCTCCCGGGCCTGGTGGCAGCGCTGGTGGGTGTGCTCAAGCCGGGCGGCAGCTGAGCTGGAACACCGGGTGGTTGGGGGCGATCTTCGCCAGCTCGTCATCAGTCGAGTCCGGTCCGACCCCCTCGAAGAACACCCCGACTTCGGCTTTCCACCGGCGCAGATAGGCCCGGAGCACCGGCACCTTCTCCGGTCCGGTCACCTCGGTGCCGACGCACTCGCTGCGTCGCCGGCCGAGCAGCAGGGCCAGCCGGCCTTCATCGGCCCGGACGTTGCGCACCCACTCGGCCTCGCCCCGAGGGGCGACCAGGTAGTCGACGCCCTCGAAGCTGAGGAGATTGACGGGGGTTTGCCGGGGTTGGCCGCTCTTGCGGCCCTTGACCTCCAGGACACGAGACCCGAGGACGCTGACGCCGAGGCGGGTCAGGCCCGCGACCGTACGGTTGAAGACGTTCCGGGTGAACCATCCGGGCCGGCGGTAAGGGGTAGTAGCCATGAACGGCGATCTTAATCGCGAACAACGTTCTGGTAAAGGGGCATTGTTCTGCTAGGGTGTGGGCATGTCTGCACCGAGCCGGGCCCGGGCCCGGGTCCGAGCCGAGTTGACCCGGGAGATCCTGGCCGCGGCGCACGAGGAGCTCGCGGCCGAGGGGGCCCCGGGGCTGTCGCTCCGGGCGGTGGCGCGCCGGTTGGAGATGGCACCCTCGGCCCTGTACCGCTACTTCCCGAACCGGGATGCGCTGCTGACGGCCCTCATCATCGACGCCTACGAGGCGGTGGGTGCGGCCGCCGCCGGCGCCGGCGCGTCGGCTGGCCCCGGGCTCCTGGACCGGTGGCTGGCCGTCGCGGAAGGGGTGCGCAGGTGGGGACGCCAGCACCCGCACGAGTGGGCCCTGGTGTACGGGTCGCCCGTCCCCGGCTACCACGCCCCTCGCGACACGGTGGAGGCCTCCCTGGTCGTGACCCGGGTGATGGTCGACATCTTTGCCGAGGCCGTCCCGCCCGGAGCCCCCCCGCCGGCATGGCTGCCGCCGGCCGCTCCCGGTCTGGCCGAAGCGATCCGGCCGCTCGAGTCCGACCTGTTGCCGGGCCGCCCGCCGGAGGCCGTCGCGGCTGCGGTGTCGGCGTGGACCCTGCTGCTCGGGATGGTCAGTTTCGAGCTGTTCGGGCACTACGTGGGCGCGACGACGGACTTCGATGCGCTCTTCCAGTACGAGATGCGACTGTTGGCCCGCGTGCTCGGGCTTCCGGGAGCCTGAAGGTACGGTGGGGGTGATGTCCTTTCCCGCCACCCGCATGCGTCGTTTGCGCGGCCAGGCCCGTTTGCGGGACCTGGTGGCCGAAACGGTGTTGACTCCCGCCGACCTGATCGCCCCGCTGTTCGTGCGGGAGGGCATTGACGAACCGCAACCCGTCCCGTCCCTGCCCGGCGTGGTCCAGCACACCACCGAAACGCTGGTGAAGGAGGCGCACCGGTTGGCGTCACTGGGCGTGCCGGCGGTGGTGTTGTTCGGCATCCCGGCGCGCAAGGATCCGGTCGGCAGCGGCGCCAGCGATCCAGACGGGATCGTGCAGGTTGCCCTGCGGCGGCTGGCCGACGACCTCGGTGAAGACCTGGTGCTGATCGCCGACCTTTGTCTGGACGAGTACACCGACCACGGCCATTGCGGAATCCTCGACCCGCGGGGTCGTGTCGACAACGACCGCACCCTCACCCGCTACGCCGAAGTCGCCCGAGCGCAGGCGGCCGCCGGGGCGACGGTGGTGGCACCGTCCGGCATGATGGACGGGCAGGTGGGGGCGATCCGGGTGGGTCTGGACGAAGCCGGGTTTACGGACGTGGCGGTCCTGGCCTACGCAGCCAAGTACGCGTCGGCCCTGTACGGGCCGTTCCGGGACGCCGTCGACGTCACCATCGCGGGCGGCGGGGATCGCCGGGGCTACCAGCAGGACCACCGCAACCGGCGGGAAGCGCTCCGCGAGGTCGCGCTGGACATCGCCGAGGGCGCCGACATGGTGATGGTCAAGCCGGCGCTGGCCTATCTGGACGTGATCGCCGCCGTGCGGGCCCGGGTGGACGTGCCGCTGGCGGCCTATCACGTGAGCGGCGAGTACGCCATGATCAAGGCTGCCGCGGAGCGGGGCTGGATCGACGGCCCCGCGGTGGCGCTGGAACACACGCTTGCCATCAAGCGGGCCGGAGCCGACATGATCCTGACGTACCTGGCGGGAGAGCTGGCCGAGACCCTGCATGGGTGAGAGCGCACATCCGGAGTCGAGGAGTGAGTCCCTCTTCGAGCGGGCCGTCCGGTCCATCCCCGGGGGTGTCAACTCGCCCGTGCGCGCCTTCCGCTCGGTCGGGGGCACCCCGTATTTCGTGGCCCGAGGCCGGGGCCCGTATGTCTGGGACGTCGATGGGAACCGCTACATCGACTACGTCCAATCGTACGGGGCGTCGATCCTCGGTCACGCCCACCCGGCTGTGGTGGAGGCAGTGCAGGCGGCGGCCGTGGACGGAACGTCGTTCGGGGCTCCTACCGAGCGCGAGGTGCTCCTGGCGGAGGAGATCTGCGCCCGGGTCGCCGGTTGCGAAGAGGTCCGCCTGGTCAACAGCGGGACCGAGGCGGCCATGTCCGCGGTCCGGCTGGCCCGGGGGACAACAGGACGGGACCGGATTGTGCTCTTCGCCGGCTGCTACCACGGTCACAGCGACAGCCTGCTGGCGAGCGGGGGTAGCGGCGTGGCGACCCTGGGCCTGCCGGCGTCCGCGGGGGTGGCCCGGGCCGCAGTGGCCGACAGCGTGGTTGCGCCGTACAACGTGGTGCCCCGGCTCAGCGACCAGGTGGCGTGCGTGATCGTCGAGCCGGTGGCAGCCAACATGGGCCTGGTCCCCCCCGAGCCCGGCTTTCTGCAAGGACTGCGCCAGGAGTGCGATCGGGTGGGAGCCCTGCTCATTTTCGACGAGATCATCACCGGCTTCCGTCTGGCGTACGGAGGAGCAGCGGAGGTATTCGGTGTGACGCCGGACCTGTGGTGCTTCGGCAAGGTCATCGGCGGGGGCCTGCCCCTGGCTGCCTTCGGCGGGCGTCGGGACGTGATGGAACACCTGGCCCCGGCCGGGCCCGTGTACCAGGCCGGTACGTTGTCCGGCAACCCGCTGGCCACCGCGGCCGGCTTGGCTGTGCTGGCACACCTGGACCGGTCGGCCTACCCGGTTCTGTCCGCCCGGGTGGCCCGTTTCGGCGCGGACCTGGCGGAGGCGCTCCGGCAGGCGCCGGCGCTGGGCGGCGACGTCCAGGTCCCGGTGGCCGGCCCGCTCGTAGGAGTGTTCTTCGCGGCGCAGCCGGTCCGCGAGTACGAGGGTGCGCAGCGGTCAGCCGCTACCGGCCGGTACCCGGGCTTGATGCACGGCCTGCTGGAGCGCGGAGTGGCGATCGCGCCGGGAGCATACGAGGTCTTTTTCCCGAGCCTGGCGCACACCGACGCCGACCTGAACCTGACCGTCGACGCGTTCGCCGCCGCCGCGGAAGCCCTGACCACCTGCTCCTGAGCGGCGGGCGGGCTGCTCAGGTCGCTTCGGGCACCAGGTTCGCCAGGGCGGCCACGGCCCGGTATGCGGCTTCCGCCGGGCCCAGTTCATCGGGGCGGAGCAGGTTCGCCATGATCCGCAGCACCCATTCCATCAGCGTCCGGCTGCGCATCCCCGTGGTCACCAGGACCCTCATCAGCTCGGGGCGTCCGATGATGCGCACGAAGGCCCGGGCCACCTTGTAGTAGAGGGCGTAGGTCGCGTCGAGGCGCTCCTGGTAGGTCTGCAAGGCCAGCCCGTCTCCACTCGTGAGCGCCAGGTGCACGGCATCGGCCGCCCAGCGCCCCGACTCGTAGGCGTAGGCGATGCCCTCCCCATTGAAGGGATTGATGGTGCCGCCGGCGTCGCCGACGACCAGCCAGGTCGGCCCGGCGTGGGGACCGACCGACATGCCCATCGGCAGGCGCCCGCCCGTCGCCGGCCCGCACGCAGTCTCGGGCCGGATGCCCCACGACGGCGGGGCGTACTCGGCGAACTCCTGCAGGAGATGGGTGGTGTTCACGGCCTTCCACTGGTTGAAGGTCGACAGCAGCCCGATCCCCACATTGATGCGGCCGTCGCCGACCGGGAAGATCCAGCCATAGCCCGGCAGCACGTTCCCGGCTTTGTCGCGAATGTCCAGCCAGCTGTCGATCCAGGGTTCGTCGTGGCGAGGTGAGCTCCAGTAGCCGCGGATGGCCATGCCGAGCGGGTAGTTGCGGTTGCGGCTGGTGCCGAGCGAACGGCCGAAGCGGGAGTTGGCGCCGTCGGCGACCACGGTGTAGCGGGCCCGGACCTCCACCGGGCGGTCGCTCTGTCCGTCGCTGTCGCTGTCGTCTCCGGCGCCGTCAGGCGCGGGGCCCGGTTTGGCTTTCACCCGTGCGCCTCGCAGCAGGCCGGCGTCCACCAACGGCTCGAGCGCCTCGGTCCCGTCCCAGACGGTGGCGCCGGCTTTGGCGGCCCGCTCGGCGACCATGGCGTCGAGATCGTGGCGGGTGATCACGTAGCCGTAGCCGGGAAGATCGGGATGGCTGGGCCACGTCAACTCCAGGGTGCGCCCGAACCCGTGCGAACGCAGCCCGGAGAAGCGATGGCCGGCGCCGGCCAGCTCGTCCGCGAGCCCCATGTCCTCGAGCTGGCGAACGGATCGGGGCGTCAGGCCGTCCCCGCACGTCTTTTCCCTCGGGTAGTGCTTGCGTTCCACCATGACGACGTCGTGGCCGGCGTTGGCCAGCCAGTAGGCGCAGGCGGCGCCGGACGGGCCGCCGCCGACGACCAGCACGTCGCAGCGGCGGGAGGCGACCGGGGCGGCGTCGTTCATTTCGAGCAATCTAGGCGGCCGGCCGGGCGGCCCGGTGCAAGGGGGGCGGCGGTGCCGGTGGACGCGCCGCTATTCCGTGTCCCTCGTCGGGGTTCTCTGCGACATTTTTGCTTCTAGGTACATTTCGCGACACGCGGTGTTGCGTAATGCACACAAAAGCAGAAGTGCTGCAAAGAAGCACGGACCGGGTCGACGACCCGGCGTCCAATCACAATGAACTGCCGGGCGCGCCGGGTGGCTAACATCCCGGATGTGGAGCAGTACCTGCCCATCCTGCTGCTGTTGGTGCTGATCATCCTGTTCACCGGCGGGTCGGTCATGGGGTCGCGCATGCTGAGCCCCAAGCGGCCCACCGGGGCCAAGGAGGGGCCCTACGAGTCGGGCATCGCCCCTCGGTACCAGCCCGCGGCCCGCTTCGACGTTCGCTTCTACCTGGTGGCGATGATTTTCATCATCTTCGACATCGAGGTGGTGTTCCTCTACCCGTGGGCGGTCATGTACCACCAGCTGTGGACTTTTGGCCTGGCGGAAATGGCGGTCTTCGCGGTGGTGGTGTTCGTGGCGTTCGCGTACCTGGTGTCCAACGGGGCTCTGGACTGGGGGCCCCGGCGACGGACCGGGGGCAGGCCGCCGGTGGACCTGTCGCGTACGACCACGGCGACGGTGCTCCGAGTACGCCGGCCCAACGAGCTGTTCGAGGGGGCGGAACCACGTCCCTACGAGGCCGAGACGGAGGACGGCGCCGAGGAGGCCAGCCCGGTTCACACCGGCTGACCGCGACGAAACCCTGCTGGTCATCCCGGCGGGTACGGGGCTTCGAGTCCCGAACGGCACGTGTGAAGGCCGGCTGTCGAGCCCGCACCCTCCCCGGTTGGCACTTCCGCCCCGGATCGTCCTACGGTGCGCAGCAGAAGGAGGAAGACGCCGATGGGGCTCGAAGATCTCCAACACAACTTCTTGACCGGCACACTGGAGGGCTTCGTCAAGTGGGCGCGGGCGGCGAGCTCTTGGGGGGCGAACTTCGGGCTGGCGTGCTGCGCCATGGAGATGATGGCCACCGGCGCGGCCAACTACGACCTGGCCCGCTTCGGCATGGAGGTCTTTCGCGCCTCCCCCCGCCAGGCCGACCTGATGATTGTGGCCGGGCGCGTCAGCCAGAAGATGGCCCCCGTGCTGCGACAGGTCTACGACCAGATGATGGAGCCCAAGTGGGTCATCTCGATGGGGGTGTGCGCGAGCACCGGAGGGATGTTCAACAACTACGCCATCGTGCAGGGCGTCGATCAGATCGTCCCCGTCGATGTGTACGCCCCCGGTTGTCCTCCTTCCCCGGAGACGTTGATCCACGCCATCCTGACCCTGCACCAGAAGATCCGCATCGGCGAGATCACCCGGCGTGAGGCGACGGGAGCGGGCGCAGGTATCCATCTGGGCTCGGTACCGCCGCGCCAGCCGCTGCGGCTGCCGGTTCAATGAGCGACTCCGCCGCTGGGAGCCCGCCGGCCAACGGTGGTGCCGGCGGCGACGTTCCGGCCGGGCAGCAAGACGCTCCACCCGAGCAACAGGCCGGCCCCACCACTCTGCACGGGTGCCCGCTGGATCCACACGCGCCGGGGCAGGTCGTCTACTGCAACCGCGCCGACTACGTCCGCCTCATGACCTCCCTCAAGGCCGACGGCTATGAACTGCCGGTCGGAGTGACCGGCGTGGACTATCTGACCCACCCGGGCCGGGACCTGCCCGACGTAATCGTGGGCGAGCGCTTCGAGGTCGTCGTCGAGCTGCTGTCGCTTCAGCGCCGCAAACGCATACGTGTCCGCTGCCAGGTTCCGGCCGGCGACCCCGCCGTGCCGAGCCTGTACGACCTGTGGCCCGGGACCGAGGCGCACGAGCGCGAGACCTACGACATGTTCGGGATCCGCTTCGACGGCCACCCCGACCCGTCCCGCATTCTCATGCCCGAAGACTGGGAAGGACACCCGCTGCGCAAGGACTACGACACGGGGCACGTCCCGATCCAATTCAAAGAGGCACCCAAGTGACGTCAGCCCGGTTCGCATAGCAGACAGGTTCAACGACATGAGCGACGAGACCACCGGCCCCGACACCACAACCGCGTCCCGCAAGCTCAGCCTGCGCGACCGCATCCTCGGGCGGGTTCCTCCCGGATCCCCGCAACTGACCGAGATCCTCGAACTCAAGACCGACGAAGGCGACCAGGAGATGCGGCCCCGGGCAGGGACCACCAACCGGGAGCTCGGCCTGGAGGAAGGGAGCGTGCTCCGCTTGCCCGAGGGGATCCAACTCGACCGGCTCGACCTCGACGTGGAAGCTCCCGAGGACGAGACCATGATCCTCAACCTCGGGCCCTCGCATCCCTCGACCCACGGCGTCCTGCGGATCATGGTCGAGCTCGACGGCGAGGTGGTGCTCCGGTCCAAACCGGTCATCGGTTACCTCCACACCGGCATGGAAAAGACGGCCGAAGAGCTCATGTACCACCAGGGCTGCACCAACGTCACCCGGATGGACTATCTGGCGCCGTTCTTCAACGAACTCGGCTATGTGCTGAGCGTCGAGCAGCTGCTGGGGGTCGAGATCCCGCCCCGGGCCACCTGGATCCGCATGCTCATGTGCGAGCTCAACCGGATCAGCTCCCACTTCCTCTGGTTGGCGACGAACGGGTCCGACATCGGCGCCATCAACATGCTGGTCTACGGCTGGCGCGACCGGGAAATGGTGCTGGCCTTCTTCGAGAAGGTGACGGGGCTCCGGATGAACCACAACTTCTTCCGGCCCGGGGGCGTGGTCGCCGACCTCCCGGACGGGTGGCGGGACGACCTGCTCGCCCTGTGCGAAGCGATTCCGCGCCGCATGGACGAGTACGACCGGCTGCTGACAGGCCAGCCCATCCTCCAGAACCGCCTCCAGGGCGTCGGTCCGATCAGCGCAGAGACCGCCATCGGCCTCGGCTTGACCGGACCTTTGCTCCGATCGACCGGAGTGGCCTGGGACCTGCGGCGGGATCAGCCCTACCTCGCCTACGACGAGGTGGACTTTGATGTGATCGTCGGTACCCAGGGCGATTGCTGGGACCGGTACGCCATCCGGTTCAACGAGATCCGCGAGTCGGTCAAAATCGTCCGCCAGATCGCCGACCGCATGCCGGCCGGTGACTTCCGCACCCAGGACAAGAAGGTCACCCCACCGCCGCGCAACCGAATCGACGAGTCCATGGAAGCGCTCATCCATCACTTCAAGCTGTACACGGAGGGCTTCCGGGTGCCGCCGGGCGACGCCTACGTCCCCGTCGAGAGCCCCCGCGGCGAAAGCGGCTGTTACATCGTCTCGGACGGCACCGCCCGCCCGTACCGAATGCACATGCGAGCCGCCAGCTTCGCCAACCTGCAGGGCATGGCGCCCATGGCCCGGGGCAGTCTCGTCGCGGACGCCATCGCCATCGTGTCGACGATTGATCCCGTGCTGGGGGACGTCGACCGGTGAGAGCCTCCCGGCGGCCAGGCCCGGGTTGGACCGGACGCGCCCCCATGGGCAAGGATCGGGCGTGGCCCGTCTGACGCCCGACAACCAACGGCGAGCCCAGGATTTGATCGCCCTCTACCCGTACTCTCGTTCTGCGCTCATTCCGATCCTGCACGTTCTGCAGGAGCAGGATGGATATTTGAGTGAAGACGGCATGGAGCACGTGGGGCAGTTGCTCGGGCTCACCGGCGCGGAAGTGCGAGGGACGGCCACGTTCTACGACATGTTCCACCTGGAGCCCGTTGGGCGTTACGTGATTGCGGTCTGCACCAACATCGCCTGCATGCTGCAGGGCGCCTACCGGCTGATCGAGCACGCCGAGGAGCGCCTTGGCGTGGCCGCGGGCGAGACGACTCGGGACGGGATGTTCACGGTGGAGGACGCCGAGTGTCTGGCCCTGTGCGGCAACTCGCCGTGCGTGACGGTCAACTGGCGCTTTTTCGGCGACGTCGATCTGGAGCGCTTCGACACCCTGATCGACGACCTGCGAGCCGGCCGGCTGGCCGACGAGGTCCCTCCCCACGGGACGCTTTCCCGCGTGCGCCGCAACGTCGGCCTGCTGGTTGCGCCGCCCGAGGGCGACGTGGTGGCCGAGGAGGCGAGGGCTGCGGTCGGATCCGGAGCCGCCGGAACAGGAGCCGCCGGATCAGGAGCCGCCGCATCAGGAGCCATCAGTACGGCCGGCACAACGGTCGACCTGGACACGCACCGCACCACGCCGGCCGTGGCATCACTCGTCGACGGCCATCCCGGAACCTCGGGGGGCGGCGGATGACGGTCACCGACACGCCGCGCATCATCACGGCCCGGCTGGGCAAGCCCCGCTCGTGGACGTTGCAGTCGTACCTGGACGACGGCGGCTACCAGGGCTTGCGGAAGGCCCTGGCCATGGGGCCCGAGCAGATCCACGACAACGTCAACGTCGCCAACATCCTCGGCCGGGGCGGCGCCGGCTTCGAAGCCGGCCGCAAATGGGGGATGCTCCGAAAAGCCCAGCCCGTGTACCTCACCGTGAACGGCGACGAGAGCGAACCGGCCACCTTCAAGGACCACGCCCTTATGGAAGGCGATCCTCACCAGCTCATCGAAGGCTCCTTGATCTGCGGCTACGCCGTCGGTGCCGATCAGATCTTCATCTACGTGCGGGGCGAATTCCCCCTCGCCATCGAACGGGTGCAGGCCGCGCTCAACGAGGCGTACGCCTACAGCGCCGTCGGCCGCAACATCTTCGGCAGCGAGTTCTCGGTCGATATCGTCGTTCACCCCGGCGCCGGCGCCTACATCTGCGGCGAGGAGACGGCCCTGCTCGAGAGCCTCGAGGGCAAGCGGGGCTATCCCCGCATCAAGCCCCCGTACTTTCCCGCCGCCATTGGCCTGTACGGCGCCCCCACCATCGTCAACAACGTGGAGACCCTGAGCAACCTGCCCTGGGTGGTGCTGCACGGGGGCGACGAGTTCGCCGCTCTCGGGGAGGGCCGGTCCAAAGGGACGAAGCTCATCGCCCTGTCCGGCCACGTGAAGCGCCCCGGCAGCTACGAGCTGGAGTTCGCCAAGGTCACGTTCCGGGACCTGTTCTACGACGCCAGATTGGGCGGCGGCATCCGGGACGACAACGAGCTGAAAGTGTTCATCCCGGGCGGCGCCTCCTCGCCCTGGTTAGGACCCGAGCACCTCGACGTGCTGCTGGCCAACGAAGCCATTGCCGCCGTTGGCTCCATGGCCGGGTCTGGCTCCGTCATACCGATGGACCACACCACCTGTGTGGTACGGGCCGCCTGGCGCATCGTTCGCTTCTTTCGCCGGGAGTCGTGCGGCCAGTGCACGCCCTGCCGGGAAGGCGCGGGCTGGCTCGAGAAGATCCTGGAGCGCATCGAGAACGGCCAGGGCCGCGAAGCCGACCTGGACCTGCTCATGGACGTGTGCGACAACATCTCGCCCGGCGTGACCTGGCCGCCGGCCCAGACCACCATCTGTGTGCTGGGGCCGTCCATGCCGCCCGCGGTGGCAGCCGGGCTGCGCATGTTCCGGGATGAGTACCTGGCCCACATCCGTGACGGCCGTTGTCCCTTCCCGCCTGACCGGTTGCCGAGGAGGCTGGCCCGTGTCTGATGCCGCTGGTGCACAGCCGGTGCCCGTCCGTTTGGTGCCCCGACCGGTCGTGACCGAGAGTGCGGTGGGTACCGCGCCCCCCGTTCCACCGACAAGCGATGAGACGGTCACCTTTACCATCGACGGCCGTCAGGTTCAGGCCAAGGCAGGGCAGTGGATCATCCAGGCTGCAGAGGCAGCGGGCGTGTACATCCCCCGCTTCTGTTACCACCCGCGCATGAAGCCCGTCGGGATGTGCCGCATGTGCCTGGTCGAGGTGAGCGGGCCGAGAGGCTCGTCCCTGATGCCGGCCTGCTACAACACGGTGGCGGATGGCATGGAGATCCAAACGACGAGCGTCCTGGCCAAGAAGGCCCAGGAGGGGGTGCTCGAGTTCCTTCTCGTCAACCACCCGCTGGACTGCCCCGTGTGCGACAAGGGGGGCGAGTGCCCGCTGCAGGACCAGACCCTCGCCTACGGGCCGGGTGAGACCCGCTTTGTCGAGGAGAAGCGCCACTGGGAGAAGCCCATCCCCATCTCCGAGTTGGTGTATCTGGATCGCGAACGCTGCATTCAGTGCGGCCGCTGCGTGCGTTTCGCGGACGAGGTCGCCGGGGACCCCCTGATCGACTTTGCCGAGCGGGGGGACAAGACCGAGGTGGCCACCTATCCGGGCGCGCCCTACAGTTCTTATTTCAGCGGAAACGTCGTGCAGATCTGCCCGGTGGGGGCGCTGACCGCGAAGCCGTATCGTTTCAAAGCCCGACCCTGGGATCTCGAGCAGGTCGAGAGCACGTGCACGACGTGCTCGATGGGGTGCCGGGCCGCCGTGCAATCGAGCTCCGGAGAACTGACCCGACTGATCGGCGTGGACTCCGATCCTGTCAACTGGGCCTGGCTGTGCGACAAGGGCCGCTTCGCGTTCGCGGCAGCCCAGAGCCCGGAGCGAGTGACCGTGCCGCTCGTGCGCCGCGGCGACGAGCTGGTCGAAGTCAGCTGGGGTGAGGCGCTGGCGGTGGCGGCCGAGGGATTGGCCGCCGCCAAATCCATGGGTGGCGGCGCCGCCGTGGCCGTGGTGGGCGGCTCCCGTCTCCCGAACGAGGACGCCTATGCCTGGGCCAAGATGGCCCGGCTGGCGCTCGAGACTGACAACGTCGACGCGCAGATGGGCGACGGTCTCCCCGCTGCCACGGTCGTGGGCCTTCCCCGGGCCGTCATCGACCAGGCTGCGGCCGCGCCGCTGGTCCTGACCCTGACCGGGGACATCAAGGACGAAGTGCCGGTGCTCTACCTCCGGCTGCGCGATGCCGTGCGCGAGAACGGCACCCAGATCGTCGAGCTGACCCCCGCCGTGACCGGTCTGTCGCCGTACGCAGCCGAGACCCTCATCTACCGGCCGGGAGAGATCGCCCTGCTCGCCGCTGCGGTCGCCGGTGCCGACCCGGTTCCCGGCGAGGTGGCGGGCGTAGCCGCCGAGACCATCGAGGCCGTCCGCGCCCATCTGGTCAGAGCCAGGGAAAAGAGCGCCCCGGGCGCGCCTTCGGTGATCGTGATCCTGGGCCGTCCGTCGCTGGCCGAGGGGGAGGACCAGGTGGCCGCGGCCGCGCAACACCTCTCCGGCCTGCCGGGGGTGGCCTTCCTGTCCGGGTTGCGGCGGGCGAATGTGCACGGGGCCCTCGACATGGGCCTCGCCCCCGGGCTCTTGCCCGGGCGTGTCACCCTCGAAACGGGGCGAGCCTGGTACGAGCATCACTGGGCTGCGCCCCTGCCCCGACAGGCGGGTCTGGGCACCGCCGGCATCATGGAGGCCGCCAGCCGCGGCTACATCGGCGGCCTGGTGTTGCTGGGGGCCGACCCCCGCCGCGACTTCCCTGACGGCCAACTGGCGGTCAAGGCCATGCTCGGCGCCCGCTTCACGGTCGCCGTGGACACGCACCTGACCCTCTCCTCCCGGGCTGCGGACGTGGTCCTGCCCGCGGCGACGTGGGCCGAGCGGCGGGGCACGTTTACCAACCTGGAGGATCGCATCACCTGGCTCAGCCAGATGATCACAGCCGCGGGCGTGTCCTGGCCCGACTGGATCATCGCCTATGAACTGGCTGCCCGCCTGGGCGTGGACCTCGGGTTCTCGAGCCTCGACGACATCTGGGCCGAAGTGGCCGCGCTGTCACCCCTCCATCAGGGCATCACCCACGAGGCTCTCACCGGGTCGAACGCACGAGACGGGCTGCTCGCGCCCGGCGCGCGGGAAGCCATCGAGCCCGCCCGGCCCCCCCGACCCCTGGACCCCATGGCTGACCCCGGCATTTACTCCGCCGAACTGCACACGGTGGCGCCGACCGCCATGGTGCACGCGTTCGTATCCACCGAACCCGAGCCCAACGGGCCCGTCCCGTCCTCCGCAGCCAGTGGCACCGACACGGGCCGGTCGGAGCCGCCGGAGATGCCGGCAATGCTGGCGGGCCCGCCGTCGCTCAGCGTGCGGGCACCGGACGGCGACCCGTCCGGGTTACGCCTGGTCGCCCGCCGGACGCTGTGGGACGACGGCACCCAGGTCCAGGCGGTGCCGGCACTCGCCGGGTTGCACCCCGAGCCTCGAGTGGTGGTCCATCCCTCCGTCCTGGCCGCCATGGGCCTGGCCGAGGGCGAGGCAGTGCGGGTCGACTCGGAGCGCGGGACGGTTGTCCTCCCCGCGTCTTTGGATCCGGACCTGCCGGCGGGATCCGTCGTCGTGCCCTGGAACCTGCCTGGAGCCCACGCCGGCGATTTGATCGACGGGACCGGGCCGTACACCCAGGTCACGGTTCGACCGGCCGCGGGAGGGGATGGTGCGAATGGGTGACCCGGTTTTCGCTCACGGGCTGAACCTGGCCGTCTGGATCATTCTCATTGTCAAAGTGGTGGCGATCTTCGTCATCGTGCTCGTGTCGGTGCTGTTCATGGTCATGTACGAGCGCAAGGCGGTGGCCTGGCTCGGCGTGCGTTACGGGCCGAACCGGGCCGGCCCCAACGGCTGGCTGCAGTCACTGGCCGACGGCACCAAGCTGCTGTTCAAAGAAGGGTTCACCCCGCGCGCCGCCGACAAGCCGGTCTACAAGCTGGCTCCCTACCTGATGTTGGTCCCGGCCATGCTGGTGTTCTCCATCGTGCCCATCGGCGGAACCATCACGGTGGCCGGCCACACCACCCGGCTCCAGCTTGCGGATCCGCCGTGGGGGATCCTGTTCCTTCTGATGATGTCGGGGATCTCCGTGTACGGGGTGATGCTGGCCGGCTGGTCGTCGGGGTCCAAGTACCCGCTGCTCGGGTCGGTGCGGGCCAGCGCCCAACTCGTCTCCTATGAAGCGGTTCTGGGTTTGACCGTTGTGACGGTCGTGCTGGTGACCGGGTCGTTGCGAACCAGTGCCATCGTCGCCTCCCAGCACGGCGGGTTCCTGATCCACTGGAACTTTCTCCGCACCCTGATCATTCCTTTCATCCTGTTCTCCATCGCCATCACCGCGGAAATGACCCGCCCGCCCTTCGACCTGGTCGAAGCCGAGGAGGAACTCGCCGGCGGTTACAACATGGAGTATTCGTCCATCGATTTCGCCTGGTTCTACCTGGCCGAGTACGCGGCCCTGGTCACCAATTCGGCCATCATCGTCACGCTGTGGTTCGGCGGCTACGACGGGCCCAAGATTGCCGGCAACAGCATCGGGCCGTTCTGGTTTGCCGTCAAGGTGCTCATCATCCTGTTCATCTACGTCTGGATCCGGGCCACCCTGCCGCGGCTGCGCTACGACCAGCTGATGGAACTGGGATGGAAGCGGCTCATTCCGGCGTCGCTGGCCATGTTGATGATCGTGGCCGGCCGCCAGATCAATTACGGCTGGGGGCTGGTCGCCTTCGGCGCCGCCATCGTGCTCTTTGCCGTCCTGCTCCGGGCCATCGACACCGGACGGGCTGCCACCTCGGTGGAAGCCGCCCGTCACGAACGAATCATCAGGGAGGGAGGCCCGTGAGTTTCCTGGACTTCTTCAAGGGATTCGTTGTCACCGGAAAGCTGCCGTTCAAGCCCAAGGTCACCACGCAATACCCGGAGGAGAAGCGCCCCAAGCCGGAGCGCTTCCACGGCCGTCACGTCCTCAACCGCTACGAGGACGGGATGGAGAAGTGCATCGGGTGCGAGCTGTGCGCGGGCGTGTGCCCGGCCCGGTGCATCTATGTGCGCGGCGCCGACAACCCGCCCAACGCCCCGATTTCCCCCGGCGAACGGTACGGCTTCGTGTACGAGATCAACTTCCTGCGATGCATTCACTGCGACATGTGCGTGGAGGCCTGTCCGACCGAAGCCATCACCGAGTCGAAGTTGTTCGAGTGGTCGTTCGTCAACCGGGAAGACGCCATCTACACGAAGGCGGAGTTGCTGGTAGACGACGACGGCCGGCCCGAGGAACTGCCCTGGGAGGACTGGAAACCGGGCGACGACCGCAATACGTCGGCCTGGGTACGGGCTACCAGCCCGGCGGGCGTGGCCGCCCTCGAGGGCCAGCCGCTGTGGACCGCTGAGCTTGGGTACGGTCTGCGCCCGGCCCAGAAGGGGCAAAGCGATCCGGCCGCCGCGGATTACCCGGCCGACACCGACCTTTCCCTTCGGGAAATGGTGGGCCGGGCCTTGAAGGGCGTCAATGTCGACGGCACCCGGCCGCGCCCACCGGCGGGGGAGCGCTGATGCAGGCGGCCGTGCTGCTCGGCACGGCCAGCGGGCGAGGGCTGGCCGACTTCTCGTCCTGGGCGGTGTTCATCACCGGCGCCGTCCTCATCCTGGCCGGCGCCTTCGGGGTGATCCTGCTGCGCAATCCCGTCCACTGCGCCCTCATGCTCGTGGTCACCCTGTTTGGCGTCGCTATCGAGTTCATCGATCAAAGCGCCGACTTCCTGGCCGCGGTGCAGATCATCGTCTACGCCGGCGCCATCGTCATGCTGTTCTTGTTCGTGATCATGTTCCTGGGCGTGGATCGCCGCGAAGCGTTCGGCGCGGAACCAACCAAATTCCAGCGGCCGCTGGCGATCATCCTCGGGGTGGTCGCCATCATCGAGATTCTCGTCCTCTCTCAGGTCCACAAATGGAGCGTCGGCCCGATCGCCGTGCAGGACCCCTCGACGGGGGTCACCACCCACGGGTACGCCGGTCAGCTCAGCGGTCCGGGCGAGAACATCCAGAAGCTCGGGCAGTCCATTTACACCCGGTACCTGTTGCCGTTCGAAATGACGGCTGCTCTGCTGGTCATCGCGGTGGTCGCCGCCGCGGTGCTGTCCCGAGGGCGCACGCCCGTCGCCAGCGAGATGTCCCGGGCCGAGCAAGAGGAGGTCGAAGCCGAATGACCGTCCCCGGAGCGTGGTACCTGGTACTGGCGGCCGTCCTCTTCACGGTCGGCGCCACCGGCTTGCTCTTGCGGCGAAGTGTGCTGGTGATGTTCATGTGCGTGGAGTTGATGCTCAACGCCGTGAATCTGACCTTCGTCACCTTTTCGCGCCTCAACGACGACATCGGCGGGCAAGCCTCCGTCTTCTTCGTTTTGGTGGTCGCGGCCGCCGAGGTCGTGGTCGGGTTGGCGATCATCGTGGCCATGTTCCGCAGGCGGGCCGCCAAGACGGCCGACGACATCCATTCGCTGAGAGGCTAAAAACGTCTTGAACGCCGCCTATGTGATCGTGGCGCTGCCGCTGGCGGGCGCGCTGGCGCTGCTCTTTGGTGGGCGGCGCACCGGAGACCCGCTGTCCGGTTGGATCGCCACGTTGATGGCGGCTGGCTCCTTTGTGGCCACCGTCGTGGTTTGGGCCGCGCTGCTGGGCCGGGCGTCGAACAACCGTACGGTCGACAAGAACATTTTCACCTGGATCCCGGTCGACAACCTCCACGCCAATTTCGGGTTGCAGCTGGACCCGCTGTCAATCACCTGGTGTCTCTTTGTCACCGGCGTGGGCAGTCTGATCACGCTGTACTCGATCGGCTATATGAAAGGCGACTCGAGTTACGGCCGGTTCTTTTTCTACATGAACCTGTTCCTGTTCTCGATGATCGTCCTGGTCCTCGCGGACAACTACCTGTTCACATTCCTGGGGTGGGAGGGAGTCGGCTTCTGCTCCTACGGGCTCGTCGGGTTCTGGTTCGAGCGGGACAGCGCCGCGGTTGCGGCCAAGAAGGCGTTTGTCACCAACCGGATTGGTGACGTCGGCTTCATGATCGCCCTGTTCTTGATGTTCGGGCACTTTCACTCGTTCAACTACTCGAACATTCTGACGCCGCTGGCCGCTGGCCACGCCACCCTCCCTGGAGAGTTGGCGACCGCCCTCGGGCTCTTGCTGTTCCTCGGGGCGGTGGGCAAGTCCGCGGAGATCCCCCTGTATATGTGGCTCCCGGACGCCATGGAAGGCCCGACACCGGTCTCGGCCCTGATCCATGCCGCCACCATGGTCACCGCCGGCGTCTACCTGATGGCTCGCAGCGCGCCCATTGTTCATTTCAGTTCGGCCACCCAATGGACGATCGCCATCATCGGGGTGGCGACAGCCCTGTTCGCCGCCACCATCGTGTGTGCGCAAAACGACATCAAACGGGTGCTCGCCTATTCGACCATCTCGCAGCTCGGGTACATGTTCCTGGCCGAAGGATCGGGCGATTACCAGGCGGGCATTTACCACACTGTGATGCACGCCTTCTTCAAGGCTTGCCTCTTCCTCTCGGCCGGCTCGGTCATCCATGCCCTGCACGACCAGCAGGACATGAAACGGATGGGGGGCCTGTGGCGGTACCTGCCCATCACGCGCTGGGCATTTCTCGCCGGCTATCTGGCTCTGGCGGCCATTCCGATCTGGGATGGATTCTGGTCCAAGGACGAGGTGCTGGCCGCGGCCTGGCACAAGAGCCCGGCATTGTGGGTGTTCGGGGTGATCACCGCCGGGCTGACGGCGTACTACATGAGCCGGCAGGTCATGCTGGTCTTTGGCGGGCAGGCCCGATGGAGCGAACAGGCCGAGGCGCACGGCGCCGCCGGCACTGCCGGCACTTCCGGGACTCACGCGGCTGAGGGCGAGGTCGTCACACCGCACGAGGCCCCCTGGACGATGGGCTTCCCGGTGGTGCTCCTGGGCGTGCTGTCAACGATCGGCTGGCTGATCAACGCCCCGTTCGGCGGCCTCGACTTCCTCAACAAGTGGCTGGCCCCCGTCTTCCCCGCGACCGTCGCCACGCCGTTCACGGTGGCCACCGACACCAAGTGGGCGATTGGCGCGATCGCGACGGGCGTGGCCGTGATCGGCTTGATCGCCGGCCTGCGCCTGTGGCGGCCGTCGCCATACCGGCCGGCGCTGGAGCCGGCCGTGTTGGCACAGGGGTGGTACATCGACGAGGGCATCGCTCACGCCGTCTCCGGCCCCGGCGCCGATGTCGCCAACGCCTTCAGCTACGACGTCGACCTGGGTCTCTTCGACGGGACGGTCAACGGCATCGCCTGGTTGACCGCCGCGACCGGACGCCAGTTGCGCCGCGTGCAGACGGGCTATGTCCGCAACTATGCCCTCGGCATCGGGATCGGCGCGGCCATCATCCTGGCCTACGTGGCGACTCGAGTGGGCACGTGAGGGGGGCGGCCCGGTGACCTCCAGCATCCCCATCCTCACCATCATGGTCTTCCTGCCCTTGGTCGGGGCGGCCGTGGTGGCGGCCCTTCCGTCGGCGTTCGAGCATCTGGCCAAGCCCCTTGGTATGGCGGTGGCCGTCGTCGAGCTGGGCTTCGTCGCCTATCTGGTCGTGGCCTTCCAGTCCGGGCAGGCCGGCTTCCAGTTCATCAGCAAACACTCCTGGCTCAGTGATTTCGGCATCTCGTGGGAGGTGGGTGTCGACGGGATCTCGTTGTTCCTGGTGGCCATGACCGCACTGCTCTTCCCGGTAGCCATGGCGGGGCCAACCCTGGTGGGCAACGCCCGGGCGTTTATGGGCTGGATGCTTCTCCTCGAGGCGGCCTGCGTGGGCGTGTTCGTCTCCATGGACCTGTTCCTCTTTTTCGTGATGTTCGAGGTCACGCTCGTTCCGGGCTATTTCTTGATCGCCGGATGGGGCGGGTTCCGCCGCAACTACGCGGCGATGAAGTTCTTCATTTACACGTTTGCCGGGTCGGCCTTCCTGTTCGTGGGCATCCTGGCCCTGGTCCTGCTCACTGCCCCCGCCAACCACGGCCATGAAACGTTCGATCTGATCACGCTGGCCCGGCTGGCCGGCGGCCTGCCGCATGCCGACCAGGTGCTCATCTTCGCCGTGTTCGCCGTGGCGTTTGCCGTCAAGATCCCGTTGGTGCCGTTCCACAGCTGGCTGCCCGACGCCTACACCGAGGCATCCACGGCCGGTTCCATGATCCTGGCCGGAATTCTGTTCAAGCTCGGTGCCTACGGGCTGCTGCGCTTTGGCGTGTTCCTCTTGCCCCGGGGGGCTACCGACCTCGGCCCCGTCCTGCTCACTCTCGCCGCGGTCGGGATCACGTACGGCGCCCTTATCACGATCATGCAGAAGGACCTGAAGCGCCTGGTGGCGTACGCGTCCATCGTGGACGTGGCCTTCATCGTGCTCGGTACCTTCGCGTTCAGCGCGCAGGGCGTGACCGGGGGCGTCCTGGAGATGGTCAACCACGGGCTGACCACCGGCGCCATCTTCCTTCTGGTTGGGATCCTCTGGGAGCGTCGGGGCACTCTCCAGATCAGCCAGCTGGGGGGCCTGCAGAAATCCATGCCGATCCTGGCCGCCATTTTCCTGGTGGTCGTGATGAGCGCGATTGGATTGCCGGGCCTCAACGGTTTCGTTGGTGAGTTCCTGGTCCTGGTCGGCACATTTATCACCCATCGCTGGTGGGCCGTCGTCGCCACTTCGGCCATCATCTCCGGTGCCATTTACCTGTTGTGGGCGTACCAACGGGTGTTCCACGGGCCCATCCGCATCCAGGCCAATGCGGCCGTCCGCGACATCTCCTGGAGGGAGATCGGGGCGGTCGCACCCTTGCTGGCAGGGATCGTGTTCCTTGGCGTCTATCCCCGTCCGTTCCTGGACCGGGTCACACCGTCGGTCAACCACCTCCTCGCCCACGTGCAGGCGGCCGATCCCTCCGCGCACGTGCCTGCATTCGGGCAGTCCCCTGTGAGCTATTCCGTGCCGGCGGACCAAAGTGTTGATGGCCCCAGGCTGACCACGGCCACCCACTCGGCTCGCGGTGCCAGTACCGCTGCTGCCGCCCGGACCACGGCCGCCGCCCGGACCACGGCCGCCGCTCACACCACCGCCGGCGCCCGGACCACCGCCGGCGCCACTCTCGCCGCCCGCTCTGCCGCCGCTCCCGCCGCCGCCCGCCCTGCCGCCGCTCCCGCCGCCGCCCGCCCTGCCGCCGCTCCCGCCGCCCGCACCCCCGCCGGCGCCGCCACTGCCGCCGCTGCCACCGTCGCCCTGCCGTCGCCAGGTGTCCCGGCCGGCCGTGGCGTCCGCCCGGTCGCCGTCGCCCCGGCCTCCTCCGCCTCCACCTCTTCATCTGGAGCTCGACCGTGATCGCCGCTCTTCTGGCCCAGGCTTCGACTGGATCCACCGGGTGTTCGATCGGGCCCGGGGGTTCCCGGGTCATCGGCATCTGCACGGCCAACAACAGCCTGCGCATTCCCGTTGCGTACACCAGCATCCTGCCCGTGCTGGTGCTGGCGATCGGCTCACTGGTGTTGCTGCTCGTCTCGGCCGTACTCCCGAAACGAACCTGGCCGGGTCTTTACGCCAGTCTCACTGCTGTCATCGGCGCCCTGGGAGTGGCCGCCGCCATCTGGCAGTGGTACGACGTCGGTACCAGCCACGCCCAGCTGACTATCGGTCAACAGGTCATCTACGACCGCTTCAGCGTCTTCTTCATGCTGTTGGTCTCGGTGGCAACAGTCCTCAGCGCGCTGTGCTCCGACAGCTATCTCCGCCAAGAGGGCCTCGACGGCGTGGAGGCCTACGTCTTGATGCTCCTCGCTGGCGTGGGCGCCATGCTCATGGCGGCTTCCGGCGGACTGATCATGCTGTTCCTTGGCCTCGAGATCATGTCGATCGCCCTCTATGTCATGGCGGCGTACCACCGGCGCCGGACCCAATCGGGCGAGGCCGGCTTCAAGTACTTCATCCTCGGTTCGTTTTCGTCGGCCATTTTCCTGTACGGAATTGCGCTGATCTACGGCTCGACCGGGTCGACCCAGTTTGTCGAGATCGCCTCGTTCCTGGCCCGCAACACCGTCCCCGACAACGGCGTGCTCCTCGCCGGTATGGCGCTGCTCATCGTCGGGCTCGGCTTCAAGGTTGCCGCCGTCCCGTTCCACTTCTGGGCGCCGGACGTCTACCAGGGATCGCCCACGCCGTTCACCGGTTACATGGCCGCGGTGGCCAAGGCGGCCGGCTTCGCCGGCCTCCTGCGCGTGCTGATGGGTGCCCTCCAAGCGCAGGAGGCGACGTGGCGGCCGGCTATCTGGCTGATCGCCGTGATAACCCTCCTGGGCGGGTCGGTGCTGGCAATCGCCCAGAAGGATTTGAAGCGGATGCTGGCCTACTCGTCCATCAGCCAGGCCGGTTATGTGCTTGTTGGCGTACAGGCCGCATCCAATCAGGGGACTGCAGGCGCCCTGTTCTACCTTTTTACCTACACGTTCATCATCATCGGAAGCTTCGCGGTGGTGGCCCTTATCGAGGGACGGGGGGAGGCCCGCACCGATCTTGGTGCGATCCGCGGGTTGGCCCGTCGCCGCCCGCTGCTGGCGGTCGCCATGCTGGTGTTTCTGCTTGCGCAGGCCGGCGTGCCGTTTACCAGCGGGTTCCTGGCCAAGTTCTATGTCATCTCGGCCTCGGTCCAGCGGGGCCAGTACCCGCTTGCGATCATCGCCATGCTGGCGGCCGCGGTGGCGGCCTTCTTCTATCTCCGGGTGGCGCTGCTCATGTACAGCCCGGATCCGACGGAGGACCCCAACGCCCCGCCCGTCCTCGGCGTGGGCGGGCCGGAAACGGACGGCGCCCTCAGCGCCGGCTTGAAGCCCGTGCCGTCGCTCGACGGCAACGGGCAGACGGGCGTGGCCGTGCCGGCGCCGGCCCCGGTGCCAGCGGCCGCCGCCGTGGCTGCGGCCATTGGAGCGAGCCCCCTCACCGCCGGTTCAGATCCCAGCCTGGGAGCACCGCAGGCCACGCCGGCACCGCAGGCCAGCCCCACCACCCAGGCCGCGCCCGCTGCCGCCGACGCTACCGACGCCACATTCGAACCGGCTCCCGAGGGGCCGATTCGCATCCCGGTCCCGGTCGGGTTCGTGCTCGCTCTCTCGGTCGCCTTCACGATCTTCGCCGGCGTCTCCTCGCCGGTGATCACCCTGGCCCGGCAAGCCACCATGTTGTTCTAGAGTGAGTTTCATGCAATATTAGGGACGTGGGATCAGAGAAGCGAGCCAATTGGGACCTCGTCTTCCGTTTCGCGCAAACCCAGCGCAGTCTCGTCACCGCTGCCCAACTGCGGCAGTGTGGCCTGTCAGGCAAGTCCGTACATGATCGCAGTACGGATGGTTGGCTGCGCATAGTTCGCCCCGGCGTCTATGCGGTCGGCGGGCAGTCCCGTTCGGGTTGGGAGCAGGCCGTCGCGATCGGTTTGCTGTGCGGTCCTGGCTCGGCGCTCTCCCACGGGACGGCCGCAGCTATCCACCGCCTGCCGGGGCTGCTGGCACCCCGCTCGCCAGAGATTTCGGTTCCAGCCGCTCGTCATCCGTGTCTGCCCGGCGCGATCGTCCACCGGGTAGCCCGTCTCGACGATTGCGACGTCGACCAGTTGCACGGCGTTGGCGTCACATCACCAGAACGGACCGTCGTCGATCTGGCCGCCCGCACCCCGCCCGACGCCCTCTCGCGGCTCATTGATGAGGGAACCATTGCCCGCCGGTGGACCGTCGCTGGTCTTTTGGCTTGCGTGGAGCGGGTGGGGGTCAAGGGTCGCGGCGGCGTGCGGACATTGCGCGAGCTGCTGGCCGATCGCGTTGACGAGCCGTTGGCCGACAGCATGCTCGAGCAACGAATGATCCGGATCCTCGCCCCCTACGCCCCCTTTGAGACCCAGTTCGAGGTCGTGCTGGACGGAAAGCTGCTGCGCCTCGACATTGCGTGGCCCTGGTGGCGGGTCGCGGCCGAGGTCGATGGGTGGGACGTTCGGAGCCGCTCGAGGACCAAGTTTCTGCAGGACCGTCTGCGCATGAATCTGCTGGAGGCACACGGTTGGCGCGTCGTGCATCTCACTTCGGAGATGGATACGCAGACCGTCCTTCGGGAAGTCGGGCGATTTCTGCCGCACGCACCGGGATAGCTGCTGGGTCCGAGGGTCCTCCGAGCGGGCGTACGACAGAGAAAGGCGATCGGTCGCCTGGTCGATGCTTTCTCTGTCGTGTCTCCCGGTTTGGGTGGGTGTGGATTACGACAGAGAAAGCGGTTTGGCGAGCTGGGCTCCCTTTCTCTGTCGTGTGGGCACGTTTAGGGGTGTCGGCGGCGATGGGGGGGCGGTGCGGGTGACGGCGAGCGTGCCGGCGACGCGGGGTGCTGGCGGCGATGGGGGGGCGGTGCGGGTGACGGCGAGCGTGCCGGCGACGACGAGCGTGCCGGCGGGGGCGTGGGGGATCGATGCGGGTGGCGATGAGCGTGCCGGCGGCGTGGCCGGCTGACGGGCCCGGCTACGCCGGCTGGCTGTTGCGGGCCACCGTCGCCGAAGGCACCAGGAAGCGCCCGATCACCGGCAGCTCCCAGAATGACTCGGCCCGCGCCACCGCAATCGCCACCGCAAGCAGGTTCTCGGGCGCGTCGTAAATGGCGTAGCGGGGTTGCCACTCCGGGTCGAACTTGGCGTTGAAGTGCCACAGCGACTCGATCTGCATGGAATCGCCCATGCGGCGCAGCACCCAGGCCTGCACCCGCTGGGTGACGCCCTCGCCCGCTTCGCCTGCCAGGACGGCCCGCATGGTGGCGAAGTTGAGGCCAAGGCCCTCACCGCCGCGAGCTCGCAGCTCGTTGATGGTGGCGACCACGGCGAAGTCGATCAGCCCGTTGGGGTGGAGCCCGTCGTCACGCCGCATCAGGTCCAGCGAGTAGCCCCCGATGCCCGGCGCCGGCACGTACTGGCAGAACGCCACCGCGGAGCCGAGCGCGTCGGGTGGGTCGTCAGGCCCGGTCGGCGCGTGCACCACCGCGAGGAGCAGGCCGGCGTCTGCGGGGTCAAAGACGCGCCCCAGTGTCATGGAGAACCCTCGCTCCACGTCGCCCCGACGGCTCTTCGTCATCACGCCCTGCAGCTGCGCCCGTAACTCGGGATCCAGCTCGGATGGGTCATGGAAGGAGATCCGGTAACCGTATTTGGCCACCCGATTGACGGCCTGGCGCAGTCCCTTGAAGCGTCCCCCCGACAGCGTGAAGTCTTCGACCCGGACCACCGCCTCGTCGCCCACGTACAGGTCGCGCATGCCGCTGGCCCGGTAGGCCGGAAGCCATTCCTCCCCGATACCGAGCCCACCCAGCGCCCAACCGTGCTCATCGACATAGCTGCGAAAGGCTCGCCAGGCGGCCTCTCGCTCGGCAACCGGCCCGATCGGGTCTGGCGACACCAGGCACACCGCGCCGTACACCGCGTAGGCGACGACCGTGTCTCCCCAGAAGAAGAACTGCTTGTCCGGGCGCAGGGCGAAGTAGTCGAGCGTCCCGGTGCCGTGGCGGGCGACCACGGCGCGAGCACGGGCCAGGCCGGTCGGCGGTGTGCTGGCACTGGCCGCCAGCGAGGCTGGCAGCAGCTCGATCCCGCCGTGGTGGCGATGCTGCACCACGGGACGGAACAACACCACCACCAGGGCCAGCCCCAACCCCGCAGCCACCGTCGCCATGGCCGGCGAGAAGAATTCGTTGAGGCGATGGGGGAGCGTGATGCCGGTCAGACCCACCATGCGCTCGAGCGAGGCCCGGATCGCCACAGACCAGGGCAGCCGGTGCAGCGCGCGATGCCGGGTGGACTCGATCCATGTGCCCAGCTCAACGGCCAGCGTGCCTGCCACCACCGTCAGCACGAAGGCGACGCCAACGCTCACCAACCCTCGTCCCAGCCGGGCCACGTCGGTCTTGGCCTGGAACGCGGCCCGCTTTACCCACAGATAGCCGGCCGCGCCCAGGGCGATCAGGGCGTCCTCGACGTCCACGCCCTTGATCAGGTGCAGGACAGCGATGGCCACGAGCAGGGCAACACAGACCAACCAGGCCCGGCGTTGGCCCCGACGGATGCTGCGGGCCAACACGATCAGGGCCACCGCGGCCAAGGCGGCCAATGCCGCGGCCGTCTCGGGTACCGCCAGGGGGAACAGCCGGTTGAGGAGGTTCAGCCGGTCCCGGAACGGTTCGATCACGGCCGAGACCAGGGACACGAACCCCGCGCCCAGAACCACGAAGGCGGCCGTCCGGCGTATCCGTTGATATCCCGACTCGGCGGCGGGGGCCCGGGGCCAACCGTCGCCCTGCGGGAAGGTGGCGACCACCTCCGGCTCGGGGCCGTCGGAGCGGCACTGGGCGCTGCGACTGGCCAGGACGCGCTCCAGAATCGTCGCGCCCGGCAGTCCCTGCCGGGAAAAGAAGAGCCGGGCGTGGAGGTCGCTCCCCGCTTCCAGCTCGACCCACGCCGCCTGCCGGTAAGCGATGAACACCGACGGCAGCCCCAGGCCGGGCAGGCGCGTCGGCACTTCGGTGACCACCTCCGACCCGCTGCCGACGTTGGCGTAGAAGCCCTGGCCGAGGTGGGTGAGTTCCGGCCGGCAGGTGTGGGCGGTGACCAGCGCGGCGCGGCCGGCGGTGACAAAGGTGCGAGCCTGCGCCCGGGCCGTGTCGTTGGGGTCCCGGTCGTCCTCGTCCAGGGCCAGCGCGGACAGCGCCCGGGTCGTGCGGCGCAAGGCCGCTCCGGCGAGGAGCACCAGCAGCACCAGCTCAATCACGGTGAAAACGACCAGGATCCCGAGGCGCGACGACAGTGCGCCTGCACGCGCCGAGCGGAGGGCGAGTGTGGGCAAGCGGAGGACGATGGCGGCCACCACCGGGGCCAGAAGCAGCCACCAGGATCGACCGAGCCTCCGGTAGGTGAGCCGGGATGCGATGAAGCGCGAGAACGCGGCTGGATCATCGAGTTGCTCCATGCCCGCCAGCCAGCCGGTACCCGGGCCGGTCATGCCTTTCTGGCGGCGGCGCACGGAGGGGAGCAGCTCCTCACGCCAGTGCTGAGCGAAGGGGCTCTCCCCTGGATTCCTGGGGTCGGATATACGGGCCAACGCGTCCAGGTTGTGTCCCGGTTCCACCCGCACCACCCGGGTACCGGACCGGGTCTGCACCGACAGCTCTGTTGCCAGGGCCAGCTCGGCGCCCAGGCCGGTCACGACCGCGGCCCGGCTCTCTGTGGACCAGGCCAGCCTGGCGTCGCGATCGCCCGGCAGAATGATCACGCGGCGCCCGGCGCCCGCGGCGTAGGCGGTCAGGTCGTGGACGAAACGGGGGTGGTCGGCCAGGGCGTCGGCGGGTTCGACCCCTGAATCGAAGAGGTTGCCGGCGATGACCAGGACCCCCGGTCCGGTCGCAGCCTCCACCGCGCTGGCGAGCGAACGAGTGGCGGCCAGCTGAGCCGGCGTGGGGTCGGGCCGGAGGTGCAGATCGGCCATCACCACGACCCGCCCGCCGACCGGGACGGGCACAGCCAGCAGGTCGGGGATGTCCGTGATGTCGCCCTGGGGAGCCAACGCGCCCACCGACGCTACTACGGTGCGCCCCGATGGATCCCGCATGCCAGACCGGGCCCCAGCTGGCGGAACAGGCTCGCCGGCTGGGTCCCCTGCCCTATTCGCGGCAGGGTCTCAACCCGCCGGAGGCTCTGGCTTCGCCCGCCGAGCTCACAGCGTGGCAGGTACATGCGGTGGACGCCTGGTGGGACGCGCTCGGCCGTCCGGATCCTTTCGCGCTGGTCGAGATCGGGGCGGGCGACGGCGCCGGGGCGGCCCGTTTTCTGGCTGCCAGACCGGAGTGTCTCACCGCCCTCCGCTATGTCCTGGTCGAAGAGGATGCGTCGTTGCGTGAGCGGCAGCGGATTCAGCTGCCCGTCGAATCGCCCTTTCTGGTTCTTGGCCCCGTCGGCCCCGATGACGACGACGGCTACGACGACGACGACGCCGCTCGCCAGGGGGGACCACAAGCGGGCATCGGTCCCCTGATCACCGCCCTGGGAGAGCCTCCCGTGCTTGAAGGTGCGGCCGTCGTGTTGGCCATCGGGTGGGCCGGCCGGTTGCCGTCCGATCGTCTGGAATGGCGGGACGGGAAATGGTGGGAGATCCGCCTGACGGCCACGAGCCGCGCAGATGCCGTCCTGGCCGAGCTGCCGATCCCGCTGGACGACGCCCGCGCCAGGACCGCCGACAGGCTCGCCGGGCCCGGCCCCCGCCCCGACGGTGCTCGCTACGCGCAGTTGGGGCCCGCTCTCGACTGGCTCACGCGAACGCTTCGCGTGGCGGAGCGGGGCTGGCTGGCCGTCGTGGACCGCTGGACCGATTCGACCGGCCCCTTGACGGCCGGGGAGGTACCGCCCCTGGCCTACGACCAGCTGGCCTCGGTGCGAAGGCCGATCCAGGCGGCGCCCGTCCGTCTTTTCCCCGGTGTCTCGATGGTTTCCTGGCGCCTAGGTTGAGCGACGCCATGTGGGTCCCAAGGTCCGTCGGCAGCTGGCTGTGGCGAGACGGTCCCGTGCCCTCCGGATCGGCGGTGGTGTTCGACCTCGACGGCGTGCTCTCCGATGCCGCCAGCCGCCAGCACTATCTGGATGGCCCATGGCGGGACTGGGACGCCTTCTTCGAGGCCTGCGGCGATGACCCCCTGATCGAGGAGGTCGCTCGGCTGCTGGGCTTGCTGGACCCGGGACTGGTGATCGTGCTTCTGACCGCCCGCCCGGCCCGCGTGCAGCCCCAGACGTTGGCGTGGCTGCACCGCTACGGGGTCCGCTGGGACTTGCTCATCATGCGGGACTATGGCGACTACGCGGCGGCCCGGGACTTCAAGCGGGGATCGGTCCGGGAATTGCGGAAGGGGGGATTCGAACTGGTCCTGTCGTTCGAGGACGATCGGCGCAACGTGGCCATGTTCCGCGACGAAGGTATCCCCTGCGTGTACATCCACTCGGGTTACTACGACTGATACGCCTCCTCGGTGCCGGCCTCCGGTTCTTGGTGTTTTTTCAGGCAGATTGCGGCCATCATGGAGGTATGCGCAACGCCATCAAGACGACCTTCATCCTCACGTTGCTGGCCGCGCTGTTCGTGGGCATCGGCGCCCTCATCGGTGGCAAGACCGGTCTGATCATCGGTCTGCTGTTCGGGTTGTTGTTCACGGGTGGGTCGTACTGGTTCTCGGACACGATCGCCATCAAAGCGGCCCGGGCCGTGCCAGTGTCCGAGGCGCAGATGCCCGACTACTACGCCGTTGTCCGGGATCTGACCACACGCGCCGGGCTCCCGATGCCCAAGCTGTACGTCACCCCTGACGCCCAACCAAACGCGTTTGCTACCGGCCGAAACCCCGATCACGCCGCCGTGGCCGTTACGCAGGGGATCCTGCAGATCTGCACCTGGGACGAGCTGCGCGGCGTGCTGGCCCACGAAATCTCGCACGTGGGCAACCGCGACATCCTCATCTCGTCCGTGGCGGCCACCATCGCCATGGCCATCACCCTGCTCTCGCGACTGGCGGCGTGGGGCGGCCTCTTCTTCGGCAACCGGGACGACAGCGGCGAGAACATCTTCGAGATCCTGGCCCTCGTCATCCTGGCCCCGCTGGCCGCCGTCCTGCTCCAGCTGGCCCTCTCCCGCAGCCGGGAGTACGAGGCCGACCGCTCGGGCGCCCGTCTCATCGGCGACGGCGAGCCGCTGGCCCGTGCTCTGTCCAAGCTGGAGGCTGGCGCCGAGCGCATTCCCATGCCGCAGGTGCATCGCGAGATGGCGCCGCTCTACATCGTGAGCCCGTTGGCGGGCATGAACGTGTCGTTCAAGAACCTCTTCTCCGATCATCCGCCGACAGAGGATCGGATCCGCCGCCTGCGCTCGAAGGAGTGGGCTCGCTAGGGCCTGCCTCGCCGCGCGGTCACTAGTCCCGCATATTCTCGAACTGGAGGGGCAGCCCGAAGTCCTCTTCCCGCAGGCCGGAGATCACGGCCTGGAGATCGTCTCGCTTCTTGCCCGAGACCCGAATCTGGTCACCCTGCGTCTGTGACGAGACGCCCTTGGCCGCGTGATCCTTGATCCAGCGGTTGATGGTCTTGGCGTTCTCCGACGACAGGCCCGCTTTGAGCGTGATCGTCTGCCGGGCCGTTCCCCTGGTCGCTTCTTCGACCTTGCCGAAGTCGAGCGCTTTCAGCGAAACCTTGCGCCGAACGAGCTTCTCCTCGAGGACCTGAACGACGGCACGCAAGCGGTCCTCGGTTGCCGAATGCAAGCGCAGCTCCGCGCCGTTGAGCTCGATCGTCGAATCGGTGCCCTTGAAGTCGAATCGAGTGGACAGCTCGCGTTGCGCCTGGTCGACGGCATTGCGGACCTCCTGCATGTCGACCTGAGACACGATGTCAAAAGTGGGCATGGCGCCACGGTAGCGCCGCCGCCTAGTTTGCCCGGGGTCGTGGATCTCGTTCCCAGTCTTCTCGGCTCTGGCACCGTAAGTGATCGTCCCGCTGTGGTGACGGTTGCCGGCCGGTCTTTGGATCTGGCCGAGCTGGGCGCGGCCGCCGCGGCGGTGGCCGTGCGGATCAACGGCCTACCGGCGGTGGCTGTCGAGGCCACGTCCAGCCTCGAAACGGTGGTGTCGGTGGTGGGGGGGCTGGTGGCGGGGGTGCCGGTCGTTCCCCTCGCTCCGGACTCCGGTCCGTTCGAGCGCGCCCACGTGCTCCGCGACTGCGGCGCCGCTGTCCTGCTCGCCGAGGCCGGCCGTGTCCCGGAGTTGCCGCCGGACGGCCATCTGGAGGTTGTGCCGGTCCGCGCCAGCGACCGTGCATCCTGGCCAGGTCGCGTCTCTGGCCCCGGTCCTGCGCGAGGGCCGGCGGCTCCGGCCATGATCCTCTACACCAGCGGCACGACCGGTCCACCAAAGGGCGTGATGCTCGGCCCCGCCGCAATCGCCAATGACCTGGACGCCCTGGCCGGGGCGTGGAACTGGACACCCGACGATGTCCTGGTGCATGGACTGCCGCTCTTTCACGTCCACGGGCTCCTCCTCGGGGTGCTCGGCGCCTTACGCACTGGAAGTCGTCTGATCCACACGGGCCGGCCAACTCCTGTCGGGTACGCGGAGGCCGCGGCACAGGGAGGAACGCTGTACTTCGGAGTGCCAACCGTGTGGTCGCGAATCGCGTCCGACCCGGCGGCGGCCGAAGCCCTGCGCTCAGCCCGGCTGCTGGTGTCGGGCAGCGCCGGACTGCCGGTTCCGATCTTCGAGAAGCTAAAGGCGCGGACTGGCCAGGGGCCGGTGGAGCGCTACGGGATGACGGAGACGTTGATCACGCTGAGCGCCCGGGCCGACAGTCCCCGCCGGGCCGGCTGGGTGGGATGGTCCTTGCCGGGGGTAGAAGCGCGCCTGATCGACGATCAAGGACAGGAGGTCCCGGCGGACGGAGATACCGTGGGCGGGCTGGAGGTCCGTGGGCGCACGCTGATGGACGGCTACCTCGGGCTGCCGGACGCGACGGCCGCGCTGTTCAGTACCGATGGCTGGCTGCGAACGGGCGACGTGGCCTGCGTGGACCGGACCGGTTGGTACCGCATCGTCGGGCGGCAGTCCACCGACCTGATCAAGAGCGGGGGCTACCGGATCGGTGCCGGAGAGGTCGAGGCGGCTCTGCTGGCCCACCCCGGAGTGCAGGAGGCCGCCGTCGTGGGCGTGCCAGATGAGGATCTGGGCCAGGCCATCGTGGCTTACGTCGTCGCGGAGGGGGCGACACCCGCAGAGCTGGCCGAGTTCGTGGCGGCCCAGCTCTCGGTCCACAAGCGTCCCCGCCGGGTGGAGTTGGTCGAGAGCCTGCCACGCAATGCCATGGGCAAAGTGCAGAAGACGGACCTGCTCCGCGACTAAAGTGTCGGTTCCTGGGTCGGTGCCCGAGTGGCCAAAGGGAGCAGACTGTAAATCTGCCGGCTGATGCCTACGGCGGTTCGAATCCGTCCCGGCCCACCCCGCAACGCCTTGTGAAGAACGCCAGGGAGCTCCTCGAGAGCGTGGCCGCCACCGCGCCACCGCAGTAGCGCTCGAGAGAGAGCGGGGCCCCGGAGTACTCCAGCAGGTGCCCGGGGAAGCCATCCCGGTTTGAATGACATCCAGGTCATTTCTGCGAAGGCGGATTAACGTCGCTGTGTGATCTTCATCACCGCCAAATTCCGAGTCCGCCCCGAGGACGCCGACCGCTGGCCCGAGATCGTTTGGCCGTTTACTCAAGCCACCCGGTCCGAGCCTGGCTGTCTCTGGTTCGACTGGTCGCGCAGCGTTGAAGACCCCACCGAGTATGTACTCGTCGAGGCGTTCCGTGATGACGATGCAGGGGCATCGCACGTGCAGTCTGCGCACTTTGCCGCGGCGCGCCAAGAGTTGCCGCCGCATCTGCTGGAAACACCCAGAATCGTGAATGCAACTGTGGCGCAAGACGACTGGTCATTGCTCGGTGAGATGGTGGTTCCCGGGTAGCCCGTCCTGGACGACCCGCTCTTGATAGACGGCGCCGCGGTTCCACACGCACGCGTCGGGACATTGCTACGAGTCAGCCGATATAGCTCACGATCCGACACCTTCAATGATTCGGACATCGGATTCTGTAGGCTGCGCATGGTGTGATCGCTTCTGACAAAGAAAGGAATGCCTTCCGAATGGGTACGCTCGAAGGCAAGGTTGCTTTCATCACTGGAATGGCGCGTGGCCAGGGCCGCGCCCATGCCGAGAGATTGGCCCAAGAGGGAGCTGACATCATCGGAGTGGACATCTGCGGCCCCGTCCAGTCCGTCGAGTATCCAATGGCAACGCTCGACGACCTCCAGCTCACCAGCAAGCTGGTGGCCGACAAAGGGCGGCGTGTCGTGGCTCGCCAAGCGGACGTCCGCGACCCTAACGAGATCGAACGGGTTTTGCTCGAGGGTGTGGACGAGCTCGGCCGGCTCGACATCGTGATCGCCAACGCCGGGATCCTCCCCGTGACCGGGGAGCGAGCCGAGAAACAACAGGCCTGGACCGACGCTGTTGACGTGATGCTCACCGGTGTCTACAACACCGTCCGGCCGACCATTCCGATACTCACCGAACAAGGCGAGGGCGGATCCATCGTGATCATCAGTTCGACCGCTGGGCTCAAGGGTATGGCCGGCAACCAGCCCGGCAGTCTCGGCTATGTCGCCGCCAAACACGGCGTTGTGGGCCTGATGCGAGCCTGGGCCAATCTGCTCGGCCCGGCTCGCATTCGCGTCAACACCGTCCACCCATCCGGGTGCAACACACCAATGGTGGTGAACGAGGCTTTCCGGGCCCACGCCGCCCGAGTGGGCCCGGAGGCCACCGGCGGAATGCGGAAGGTCTTGCCCGTCGAGCTCATCGAGCCCTCCGATGTAGCAGAGGCCGTGGCCTATCTCGTCTCGGACGCCGGCCGCTACGTGACCGGTCAGACCCTCGCGGTCGACGCCGGCTTCACCGTCCGGGTCTGAGGCTCGGGTGGGCGCCGCGGTCGGCCAGCGATCATCAAACCCCACAACGCGGCCATACAGATAATGGCCAACAGCCAGAACGAGTGAAAAGCGAAGCCGAGCACGCCGCAGAGCAGCGCCAAGGTCAGTAGAGCGAGCCCTCCCGCTGTATATCCCGGAGGGTTCACATCTCGGTCAGACTTCGCAGAATCCATTGGCATGGCTACCTCCCCGATCGCTCGGCCGGAGATCCTCGCCACTCTGGGTTGTACCCGAAAGGCCCGTCATCGAATCGGGAGAGGTTCGACGCGCCGGCTGCGGTCATTCGATTGAACGGGAATGAACCAAGCCGGCGCGAGTAGCTCTGAACCCGCATGAGTCGAAGTAGAAGGCGCTCAGGCGGTCTTCAAAGTCAGCATGGAGCCATTCACAACCCGCTTTGCCAGCTTCTCGCACTGAGATGTCCACCAACTTGGTCCCCACACCGCGGTGACGGTGTGGGGATGCCACGACCGTGTCGAGCAGGAAGGCATGGGCTCCTCCATCCCAAGCGACATTGACGAAGCCGATCAGTTCACTGTCGCTTCGGGCGCACACCCACCCGAGACTGTGTCCCTGGAGCCGACTCGTCCAGTCGTGGCCGCGCCGTTCGTGACCAAAGGCGTCCGCGTGCAGCGCCTCGAGCTCGGCGCTCGTCAACAAACCTCGCCACTCATAGGTGATGACCATTTTTCGCAGCCTAGATCCGCAGCCGAGATCTGCGGCCTGAGCTGGCAGCCTCGAGACGGCCGGCCGAGCCGTGCCGCACCCGGCCCAGGACTCGGGTTAGCAGCTGTGCGTCCCGACCCCCCGGCAGGTACCAGGTGACCCACTTGCCCACAGTGGAGCCACAGCGGCCGAGGTTCGTTCTCGGCTGGGTAGAACGCACGGCGTCTGGACGGCAAAACATCTCAGGTGTCTCTTCTACTCTGCGATCCCGGGTCAGGGTCCCCACCGCACCGTCGGGGAATATCTGCGAAAGGAGAAGCATCCGTCCGGGCATGGCGGTCGGCGGTTCCTCTGTCCCGCCACCAGGAGGGCCCCGGTGAGGCCGCCCCGTCGTCTGCCTCGTCTCCGTCACGACCCGCTAACGTGGGCGCCGCGAGACCCGTCCTTGTAACGATGGACTCGCCCGCAACAGAAGCACGGACATGGGGAGAGATGAGTTGCCCACGGCGCCGATGACGATGGTTCCCACCAACCGTGAGGAGCTCCTTGACCCGGTGTGGCTACGCGCCGCCCTCGACGACCTGAAAGAAGATGACCATATCGTCCGGGTGGAGCCGACCGACACGTCGAAGACTCGGGCCGAGAAGCTGCGCTTCGCCGTGACAGTCGAGAGGCCGGACGGACTCGACGTGCGGTTCTACTGCGCCAAAGCGTTCCTCGACGGTGCCGGCACGATCAGTGCGGAGGCGCGGTTCTACCGCGATCTTGCGCCGCGTCTCACGGTGCGCCGGCCCCGGGTGCCGTATGTGGCGATCGACCCCGACACCAACGCCGCGATCATTGTCATGGAGGACATCGTCGCCAGTGGTGGGTTGTTCATGAACCCGCACCGGACCTTCCCGGTCGGCCTCGCCTGGGATACGGTCTCACAGCTCGCCCGACTTCACGGGTCGACGTGGGGCCTGGCATCGCTCGGCGACATCGAGTGGCTTGGTGGCCATCGTTCCATGGTGGGGGGCATGTACACGACCTCCTCGTTGCAGGCCCTGCTCGACGACGGCCGGGCGTATGGTTTCCCGGCTGAGTTGCGCGACGCCCAGAACCTCGTCGACGCGCTCGAAATCCATGCCCGCAATCCCGTCACGTGCGTGCTGCACGGCGACCCGCACACCGGGAACGTGTACCTCGACCACGCAGGCCGGGGCTGCTTCTTCGACTTTGAGGTCGTACAGACCGGCAACTGGGCCCAGGACCTTGCCTATCACCTGGGTAGCGTGCTCGCGATCGACGATCGACGTGCCTACGAGCGCGAACTGGTCCGCCACTATCTGACCGAGCGCGCTGCTCATGGTGCTCCGCCGGTCGATTTCGAGGAGGGCTGGGAGCTCTACCGCCGGAGTTTCTCGTACGGCTATCTCCTGTGGGTGATCACGCAGATCCGGGGCCGGGACGAGGTGTTGGCACACATGCCCCGCCTGGCCACGGCGCTGAGCGACCACGACACATACCGGCTGCTCGGGGTGGTCTAGCTGTTCGAGCCTCGCCGGGCAAGCGTGACCACGTCCCAGCGAAATTTGTGAAAAGGGTCGCCGATCGGCCAAGGAAAGGGGACGAAATCGGCCGACCAGGAGGTCTTCCATGATCCTGCGCACCCGTCCGCCATTGAACTCCCCGTCGCCAGTGCCGCTCCGCGATGAGATCCTCCAGTCCCGGTCGTCTGAACCGATGACCGAGACCTCATGAATCAGGAGCCCAGGATGGCCACCATTACCGCCAGCATGTTCATGGCGCTTGACGGCGTCGTCGACCCCGGCGTCGGCAACTGGCACTTCCCCTACTACAACGACGAGATGGGCGCCGCGGTCGAGCGTACCCACGATACTGACGTGATGGTCTTTGGGCGCGTCACCTACGACAGCTTTGCCGGCGCCTGGCCCGGCCGGGAGGCGGCTGGCCAGGAGGACGCAACGTTCGCCAGGCGCCTGGGCGACATGCGAAAAATCGTTGTCTCACATGGCCCGCTCGCCCTCACCTGGCGCAACTCCGAGCAGCTGTCAGGCGACCTGGTAACAGGCGTAGCCGCACTCAAGGCCGACCCTTCGATCCGGCGGATCGCTCTCAGCGGCTCCGTCTCGTTGGTGCGGCAGCTGCTTGACGCGGGGCTCCTCGATGAGCTGCACCTGTTCGTCCATCCCGTCGTCGCCGGCGCGGGCCTGCGGCTCTTTGCCGGCGATACCACCGAGCAGCCGCTCCGCCTGTTGGCCTGTCAAGCCTTCTCTACCGGGGTCCTGTATGTGGTCTACGGGCCGGACCCGCACCCGCCGAGTGGTGGCTACCAGCAGGCGAAGGTGAACCTCCCTCAGGAGTAGGCGCACAGCGCCTGCCGCATTACTGGCGGTACTTGACAGTCTCCGAGCCGCGCATCTCGCGCAGCACGAGATAATCCGGGCCTTTCAGGGCCGTTCTTTCCCATGGCCCGAAGCCCTGCACCGTTCCTGCCCCACCAAGGGCGGCCGGAATCTGGTGGATCCGCTCGAGCCCTTCCATGACGCCTTCAGGCGTAAAAACGGTGGCGTATCGCAAGCCAAGTACCGCCAATGTCGCCATGTCGTACATCCCGGCCGTGATCGGATCGAACGGCCGAGATCCGGTCTGCTGCTCAAACCGATCGAGCATTCTGCTCAGGGTGACATTGTCCTCATCCACCTGATCGACATAAACCCAACCACTCATCTCGTGCTTCTCTTCCACGGTCTTGCTGTAGAAATGCATTCCTGCGCTGGTGGTAAAGCGAGGTGGGTCCCATTCGATCTTGCGCAAGGCGCGGGATAGGTCCAAAAGTACCCCACCGAAACCCAGGTAGACGAGCGCATCGGGAGCCGCTTCGGCGGCTTCTCTTGCCGGCGCTTCGAGGGTCAGTGCTACCGGCGAACATTTGATGTCTTTGGAGATGGTGATATCAGAGAGTTCGCATTCCTCCTCGAAGTACTCAAAAAACTCAGCCCCGATCGGCGATCGGTCGCGGATCACGGCAACGGTCTTGAGCGCCCGGCGGGCTATTGCCCGGGCGATGAGCGGCCCGTCATCGTAGAGAGCCCCTATCTGGTAGTGGAAGCCATACCGACCCCGAGATCGCGTTGTGCCGGGAAAGTTGATGGTCGGCACACCCCTGCGTTCGAATAATGGTGTGACCGCTATGCAGTTGTCGGTAATTCCTGGACCGATGATGGTGAGAACCCCGCCATCAGCAAGGTCCGTCCAGGCCTCGCACACTGCTGCACTGGTGCCCCAGGGCAGTCCGAACCCAGATCGAACGACGAGTTCGATCGGCCGGTCGATCTCGGCCGCCTCGACCGCTTCGTCGAAGCGGAATCGGATTACCGCCCCAATCGTCCGTTCGAACGCCTCCGGGGTGTCCCTGATGCCCTCGTCGAGGAATCCGATCCTGAATGGCTGAGTGGCCTGGGTCATCGTTTTCCTCCTGGTCGAGCCGACGGTCACAAGGTTACCGTCCGCCTTCGACGAGAGCCCGGAACGACTCAATCGCCGAACCGTTCCTGCGAATATCTACAACTCTCTGACCGTTCGGTTCGACCGAGGACTAGGCGAATCGTTGCTTCGCGGTCTCGTAAATGTCGGCCGGCAAGGGGCCTTTGGCTGCCGCCGCGATGTTCGCGGCCAGATGATCCGGGTCTTTGGTCCCGACGATGGTGGTGTCCATATCCGGGTGGCTGATCGTGAAGCGCAGCATGAACTCCATGGGGCTGCTCCCCTCGAGGAGGTCGCTTATGTCAGTCTGCTGGAAGCGTTCACGCCGGGCCAGCATGGCTTGCCGGAACTGCTCGGGGTAGTCTTGCCGGGGCTCGGGGAGACCGCGGGCCACCCCGCCCCGGATGATCGTTCCTCCGCCGGCCTCGGCCGCGGCAGTTATGGCGTCCTCGTGGTCCCGCTCGACGGCGGAGTAGGGGATCTGGAATGCGTCGAATACGCCCATAGCGATCTGCGCCGGCAAGTGAGGAAGGGTCCCCGAGATGCCGAGGAACCGGATCTTCCCCTCGTCCCGAAGCCGCAAAAGCTCCGCAACGGAATCGTTCTCTGCCAACACATCCGGGGCCGGGCTGACGTGAAACTGGACCAGATCCACGTGGTCGGTACGCATGCGGCGCAGGCTCTGCTCCACCGCTGCTCGGATATTCTCTCGTGTAAATACGTGCTCGCGACCGGCTGGTCCTCGCGTCCCGACCGTTTCGCCGACCGGGCAGCCGCATTTGCTGGCGAGGAAGTACTCGGATCGGCGATGCGAGATGGCCCGTCCGATGTGCTCCTCGGAGGCGCCATAGTCCGGCGACGTGTCAATGAAGTTGATGCCTGCGTCCAGAACGCTATTGAGAAGGCGGTCGACCTCCGCGGCGTCGAGCCGGTCACTCCGCAGCTCCATGGCACCGTAGCCCAGCTTGGTTACGGTCTCACCGGTCCGTCCGAACGTGGTCGAGGAAAGGCTCATGCTGCATGATACCGCCGAGCCTGAGCAGGACCTTTGGTGAAATGATCGACCTGGTCCCGGGAGAGCGAAGCCGCGTCATTCGGGCGCCGGCTTCGCCCTCCCGACGGCGCTAGCTCTTTACCAGGGTGCCGCACACAGGCTTGCTGTTGTTCTGCACAATGAACTGCTTGCCCTGGAGCTGGACGTAGTAGGAGCAGGTCTGATTTGGGATCGTTTGAACGTTGCTGAAGTTGACCGTATTGGTGGCCAGGCCTTCGACGTTGTAGCTGGTCACCTTCCGCAAGTTGTCAATGAATGACGTGCGCGTGGGGTTCTGGCCCGCGACCTCGAGTCCCTTGATCAGCAGGTCTGCCGAGGCATAGCCCTGCGTCCACCCAAAGTCCGGGACTCCGGTAAACCCTTGGTATTTGGTAAAAGCGGCCTGCTCTGCCAGCGTGGCCGGGGTCTTGAGTTCGACCGGCACCTGCGAGTTCGTGATCATGTACGTCCCCTGCGCAGCCTGCAGGCTGGCGGGATCGGAGAGAAAGTCCTCGCCGTAGCCGGTTGACATATCGGTCACCTTCAGGTTGACGCCCGCCTGCTTGGCTGTCGTCACTATCGCCAGCAAGGTGTTGGGGTCGATGGGACCATAGAGCGAATCGACATTCTCGGACTTCATCTGCAGCGCGAGGGGTGTCACGTTGACCGTGCCGAACGGCAACGAGCTGTTGATGTACGGTGCCTGAATCCCGACCGTCGGGGCTGCGGTGCCCATCCCCTTGGCTGTGGCGCTCGATGAGGGGGAGATCCCATAGCCGACAGACGCAACCCGGGTCCCACCCTGATTCTTGATGAATTCGCGCGTCGGTGGTATAGACCGGGTAACTCGGGTAGAGAACCGGCGTCCAGGAGAACATGTTCGGGAAGGTCTGTGGCTCGCTCCACTCGGGCCCGTCATAGGCGCTACCGACTGTCGGGATACCTGCCTGCGCCAGGTACTTGATGGCGCCGAAGGTGAACGGACTGTTGTAGTCGACAGCAAAGGCCCCGGCGTTGACCGCCGACTCGGCGGCCGTAGCCGCGGCCGTCGGACTGGACTGGTCGTCCTCGACCACGTAGGTGATCTTGCGTCCGTTGACACCGCCGGCGGCGTTCTGTGCGTCGATGCGGGCCGCGAAGCCCTTCGGGATAGTGACCGAGTTCGAGGAGTCCGAACCCGTGAGCGATGTTACGAGGCCGACCTTGATGGTCGTCGGGGTCACGCCCGGGCCGCTCGCTGTGTTGCCCGCCGCCGCGGAACCTGCACTGCCCCCGGTTGTCGTGCTCGAAGTCGAACCCTTGGAAGAACTCCCGCACCCGGCAGCGAGGAACACCACCGCAAGGCCGGCAGGTATCAGGAATCGCCCGCGTATCTTTCGCGGCATCGGCTTCACTGCCATCCTCCAGTTTTCATCGTTAGGTCCCTCCCGTCACCGGAGCGCTATCGCGCCGCGGAGCACCGTAACCGGGACCATTCCGCGGGTCAAGCCACCCCCAAACAGGGGTTCGGTAATGGGCGATCTGCGCCGATTCGGAGGGATCCGAACCGGTCAGAGCTTGTAGAACTGACGGGCGGTCGCTCCCGCAATCAGGCGCTGTGATTCGCTCGGCAGCGGAGTCACTGCTTCCATGAGCTCCTTGACCACCCCGGGGATCTTTGCGTCCGGGTGCGGATAGTCGGACGCCCACAGAATCTTCTCAGCTCCGAGATGCTCGGCCGTGAACGGCAAGGCAACCTCGTCCGGATCGAAGCTGATCATGCATTGCCGGGCGAACAGTTCGCTCGGAAGTCCTTTCTGATCATCGCTGCCGAAGATCTTGAACTGGTGGTCGAACCGTTCGAGCATCGGCGCGATCCAGCCGCCGGTTCCCTCCAGGAAGGCGATCTGCAGGTCGGGATAGCGCTCGCAGATCCCGCCCAGCACGAAGTAGGCGACTGCCATCTGGAGATCGAACGCGTTCGTGATGCCCTGGCGCAGGGCCAGGCCATTGACCGGTGTGGTCACGCCGTCCGCCAGACCCAGGAGACGGCAGGAATTCGGCATGTCGCCGTGAGGGGAGGGATGGACGCCGATCGGGACCGACATGCCGGCGGCTGCCGCCCAGAACGGGTCGTAGTCCGGGTGATTGAACTTCTCCGTGCCTATATACGGGCACGGCCGGATCATCACCGCTTTGAATCCGAGTTGCTCGACGCAGTTGCGCATCTCGGTCACCGCAGCGTCCATGTCCTGAACCGGAACAATTCCGACCCCGAAGAGCCGGGTCGGCGCGGCGGAGCAATAGTCCGCGAGCCACCGGTTGTAAGCGCGGCACGCTGCTCCGAACAGATCGGGCTCCTCCACCCAGGAGAGCATCGAAGTCGGATAAAGGACCGCTACGTCGATACCTTCAGCGTCCATGTCGACCAAACGAGCTCGGGGGTCATAACCGCCTGGCCGGCCCATCTTGAGTTTGGATTCTTCCTCCCACGTATCGCCCCCCGTGCCTCTGCCCCAGTTCCGGTCCTCGCTGTCCGACGCCTGGCGCAGCACGGCGTCGACATCGGCGTCCGGATACGCTCGCTGCATCGCCAACCGCTGGACTCCGCCGCCGGGAGCGCTTGACAAGAATTCGCGATATGACGGGTCGGCGTACTCGCTCCAGACCGTGTCGGGTTCGATCACGTGCCCGTCGGAGTCGATGACCTCATAGCCGCTCTGGTCAGCAGGCATGACCCGGTACCTCCCTCTGCAACTGGGGATCTGACGGATCCCTCCTCCAGTCCGAGTGTACTTCTCAGACTCGAGGCCCGGGGCTGTAGCTTGCCCGAGCAAAAAAGTGGCTTGGCGGGAAGCGGCTGTCTCGGCAGCGGTCGTCCCATCGGTCACGCCAGCCGGAATGGTTCCGGTTCCTCAAGTTCTACACTTCCTCCCGTCCCGGGGCACCCGATGGGTGCCTGGATGCATCCGAGGCCTTGCTATGAAGGAGGAAAGCGTCATGTCGGGAGGAAGCCCGAGCGGACCCGTGCTGTTTTGCTTCGACGGTTCGGAAGGATCGCGAGGCGCCCTGAGGGCGGCAGTGGATCTGATCGACCGACCCGTGGACGCCGTTGTGCTCACGGTTTGGGAAACGGTCGCAACCCGCCTGGCCCTTGCCGGCGCCTTCGCGGCGGGCAATACGACAGGCGGGGCGGATCTGGATGCCGAGGAGGAGGCCTTTGCCAGGTCCGTGGCCGAGGAGGGAGCAGAGAAGGCGAACGAGCACGGATACAGGGCCACACCGATGACCCAACAGTCATTCGAAGGGATAGGCAAAGCCATCCTGGACACCGCGGATGACCTCTCTGCCCGGTTGATCGTGTGCGGCCAACGGGGTCGCGGCGTCTTACGCGCCGCTCTGCTTGGCAGCGTCTCTCACACGCTGGCATCACACACTCGACGCCCAATTCTCATCGCTCCCGAAGTACGAGTGGAGGCCTAGGTGGTCGGACACAATTATCGCTCTGATATACATGCCCGGTGCGTTCCGCAATGAGGATCGTCGGGGAGGCTGGAATGCGCCCGTTGGTGCGGCGCCGCTCGGGCTCTGGCAGGGAGAGCCGGGACCCGAGGGTGGCGATCATCGGCGCAGGCTTTGGCGGTATCGGACTGTCCGTCCTGCTCAAGAAGGCCGGGTTCCACTCCTTCACCATGTTCGAGATGGCCGAGGGGGTCGGCGGGGCATGGTGGTACAACCAATACCCGGGGGCCGAAGTGGACACCGTCTCCCACGTCTACTCGTACGCGTTCAAGCCGTACGGCTGGTCGAGGACGCACGCCCGCCAACCCGAGCTCCAGAGGTACCTCGAGGAGACTGTCGACCAGTTCGGCATTCGCCCCCATCTTCGCTTGTCGACATCCGTCCGGTCAGCAGTCTGGGATGCGAGCTCTCATACGTGGCAGCTCCGGCTGAGCACCGGGGCAGAAGCCGAATTCGATGTGCTGGTGGCGGCGACGGGCTTCCTCAACATTCCCAAACTTCCCTCCTGGCCCGGTCTCGACACCTTCGAAGGACCAAAGTTTCACACCTCTCGCTGGGAGCATCAGCACGACCTCGCCGGCAAGACCATCGCTGTGGTGGGTACGGGCTCAACGGCCACACAGGTGGTCCCAGAGCTGGCGAAAGTGGTCAAGAAGCTGTACCTGTTCCAGCGCGAACCGGGCTGGGTCGTGCCGAAAGGCGAGCGAGACCACACCCCGGAGGAGCAGGCCCGACTCCAAAGGATGCTTCCTTACCGTTGGGAGCGATTGAAGTGGTTCTGGGCGACCGAAAAGCGTATCTGGCGAGGAGATCCGTTCCGGCCTGGAACCGGTGCCAACGAGCTTGGCCGCCAGGGCGCGCTGGCCTTCATAGAAATGCAGCTCGGCGAGCGGCCCGACCTGGCGAAAGCGGTGACGCCCGGCTACCCCTTCTGGGGCAAGCGGCTGATCCTCAACAGCACATTCTATGGCGCACTCAGAGAACCGAGCGTGGAGCTCGTTCCCCGCGCGGTGACCTCCGTGACGCCCACTGGCGTGGTCGACACTGACGGGGTGGAGCGCGATATCGATGTACTGGTAATGGCCACCGGCTTCAAGACCACGGACTATCTCGGAACGGTCGAGATCCGTGGCTCAGATGGGCGGACGCTCCACGAGCACTGGGCCGGGGAGCCGCGGGCGTTCCTCGGTCTGACCGTTCCGAAATTCCCCAACTTCTACATCATGTACGGCCCGGGAACCAACGGCGGCGAGATCGTGTCGGTGTTGATGCGTCAGGCCGAGCACATCGTCCGGTCGCTGAAGCGGATCCGGCGCGGTTCCGCCACAGCCCTGGAGGTCAGGCCAGCATGGGATGCGATGTACGACGCCTGGCTGCAGGCTCAGGTAAATGCCACCTCCTGGGCGGTAGCGGACAACTACTACAAGGCGCCAAGCGGCCGGATCGTTACTCAATGGCCATTCAGCGCCGGGGTCTATGGGTTGTTCGTGACCGCGCTCGCGCAACTCTCCGAGAAGAGACGGCACCTGGCCGCACAGGGGACGCCTCCAGATGATCTGGCTGTCACCGAGCCTGGTCTTTGAACGGACAATGGGATCGGAGGTCATCATGTCCCAGAGATTGGCCGGCAAGGTCGCCATTGTGACGGGAGGCGCGTCAGGCTTCGGTGAGGCGACCGCGAAACTGTTCGCGTCTCACGGGGCCAGGGTTGTCGTGGCCGACCTGGACAGCGAGAACGGCTCCAGGGTGGTTTGCGAGATCGCCGACGAAGGCGGCAACGCCGTCTTCTCCTCCGGCGATGTCAGCAGCCGACCGGTGGCCGAAGGGGTGGTGGCCGAAGCAACAACACGTTTCGGAGCCCTGCACATCCTCGTCAACAATGCCGGGATCGCCCAGACGGCCAGACTTGGTCGCTCGTGGGATGCCCCGGAGGAGCAGTGGGACCGCGTGATTCAGGTAAATCTACGAAGCGTGTATGTCTGCTCCCGGGCGGCGATCCCGGCCATGTTCGATGCCGGGTCCGGATCCATCGTCAACGTGGCCTCGATTGCCGCCTCGGTGAGCGTCGGCGGCTCAGCCTATGCCGCGGCGAAGGGAGGAATGCTGAGCTACACCCGCCACGTCGCAGTGGAACTGGCCCCCAACGTGCGGGTCAACTGTGTCTCCCCCGGGTTCATGCGCACTCCCATGTCCACGGGCGAAAGGATGGGCCTGGGCCCGGATGAGCAGGAGAAGCGAATGGCTGAATTCGCCACGTACAGCCCCATGCGCCGCGCCGGCTCGACGGCAGACATCGCCAACGCCATCCTGTTTCTCGCCTCTGACGAGTCGTCTTTCGTTACCGGCACGGAGCTTGTGGTCGACGGCGGCCACCTGGTTCGATCCAATCCCTGACAGCCAGGGAGCAGCTCGCATCGAAGCTCTGCCTGGATGGAATGGGGGCGGGCCGATGCCAATCGGCCAAACCTCAGGCAAAGGCCGTGTGACGGATAGACCGTCGGCCCATAATCGCCTTTAGCAAGATTTCTCGAGCCAGGCGAAAGCGAACATCGGCTCGGGCATCCGAGGCGCCTTCGGAGGAGGGTAAATGAGCGATCCGAGGCCACCCGCAGGCCACGCAGAGGTGACGCGCGCCGTCAAGCTGCTGCAAATGCGAGGCGCCGGCGATCCCGTCCGGAAGGTCGCGGTGGAGGGGAAGATCAAGCAACTACCCGACCACGTTCACGCCGCTGCGAAACTGCCGGACATGTACCGGACGATGTGCGACATCAACCACGACGCCGCCATCATGATCCATATCCGGCTCGGTATCGACAAGGACAAGGGCGAGGATATTGCGACCTCGAGGGAGAAGGAGGGACTCTTCACGTCCTCCAATGACCTGTTGACCCGCAAGCTGCTTGGTAGCGATGAACTGAAGGTCGTGGAAGGGCAGATCGTTTGTTACTGACGGTTGCGCTGCCCCTGGTGGCTGCCTGGACCCCGTTATTCCTCGGCTTCGGCCGAGGCCAATTCGGCCTCGAGCTGGGCTTCGAGTTCCGCCTCGGCGGCGGTCAGCTTGGCCGCAAAGTCCGGATCCCGGAGCGCGGCTTGCGCCTCTTCCTCGCTGATGGGCACGTCCGGATCGGCCGCGAAGCTGGACAGGGTTTCCGTGAGCTCTTCCCGTGTCGGCGGTACCGCGGTCGACGTCTCTGCCGCCTGGGTAGCTGCCTGCGGGGCAGCCGGTTCGGTGGGGGCGGCCTGCTTCTTGAATATCGACTTCTTGGCTGGCTGCGCGGCGGTTCCGGTGGAAGTGGCGGTGCCGGTGGCGGCGATTTCCGTTTGCGTAGCCGGCTGCGCTTCCTCGTCCCCGGCCGGTTTTGCGCGGGCGAACGGGGAGGGCTTCTTTGCCGGGGCGGAGGCGGCCGGTCCCACCCTGGCCCCGGCGACCTCTCCCGCCTTGTCGGCCGAGGGTGCGGGCTGTGCTTCCTTCGCCGCCGGAGGCCCTTTGGCTGTGATCACCATGTCCAGCCAGGCTCCACGTTTGTAGACGTCGTCGCCGGCTTCATCGAGGGCGGTCATCAGGTCCGATCGGGTCTCGGTCAGGAACCGGTACAACACCTCCAGGTTCAGCGGATCGGCGTACCACTGGTCGGCCGTCCAGTTCCAGCATTGTCCGAGCTTGGTGCGCTTCTCTATGAGGATTGTGTTGTTCTCGATATCGCGCTGGGCGAACCACCAGGGCTGGACCGCCACGTCCTCGAGGAACTGCTTCCTCTCCATGCTCACCGCTCCCTGAGAGGCGAGGACTGGATGGATAGTGGCTCGCTCCTCACCGGCCATCCTCCCACGCGTCAAAGGGGTAGGGCAAGAGTCGACCGCAGATCTGCCCGATGGGGCAGGCGACGATCCCGGCGGCGGTCCGGTAGCGGAGCGCGTCCTGCAGGGGTGCCATCCGCACTGGCTCAGGTCGTGTAGGCGCCGCCGTTTATGTGCACCGTCTGGCCGGTCATCCACGACGCCTCCGGGGATGCGAGGTAGACGCAGAGCGCGCCGATGTCTTCAGGACGCCCGATGCGCCCGACCGGGGGGTACGAGCTGAGTGGCACCTCTCGGCCGATGTCGCCCTTGGTCCCGGGGAGGCGGACCATCCCCGGTGCGACACAGTTGACCGTGACGCCGCTGGGCGCCACCTCGATGGCGAGTTGGCGCATGAAGCTGACGGCGCCGCCCTTGCCGGCGCCGTAGGCGGTCACTCCGATGTTCGAGCCGATGAACGCCGAGCTGGACGCAATCGTCACAATCCGTCCCCACCCGACGTCGCACATGGAGTCGATGACGGCGCGCGTGCAGTTCACGACGCCGAACAGGTTGAGCTCGATGATGCGCGCCCAGTGCCCTGCCTCCATGTCCCGGAACGGCAATTGGGAACCTCCACCGGCGCTGTTGACGAGGATCTCAACCGGGCCCAGGTCGGCGCGGATCCGCTGCACACCGGCGGCCACCGCCTCGGGGTCACGAACATCGAAGGGGAACGCGGCCGCGGTTCCGCCCGCCGTCTCAATGGTGCCGACGGTGTGTGCCGCGGCCTCCGGTTCCTTGTCGTTGACGGCGACGGCGGCACCTTGCTGCGCGAACGCCGCCGCAATCCCAGCACCGGTCCCGACGCGGGCCCCGCCGCCTCCGGTTACCAGCACGACCCTCCCGTCGAGTTCGAACACCAGCACCCCCTTGCCGCCGGGACTGAACGACCTCTAGAGGTTCTACTACCCCGGGGTGCGGATTCGCCCGGCTGTCAATTTTCACTCTCGACAGATGAAGGCGGAGAGCGCACAGCGTGGGGTTGGTGGCTGTGCGCTCTCCTGCTGGGGGGGTGGGTGGGCTTAGGTCCAGCTGAGGGATTTGATTTCGCAGAAGTCTTCGATGCCGACTTTGCCCCATTCTCGGCCGATGCCGCTTTGTTTGTAGCCGCCGAAGGCGCCGGATTGGCCGACGCCGGTGGGGGGGAGCTGCCCCAGCCGGGGCCCTGGCCGTTGCCGGGGCTGGCGGGCACGGGGGTGGGGGTGGCGGGCACGCCTTGGGCTTGCATGGCGCCGGCTCGGATCTGGCGGGCCACGTTGAAGGCGTGGGCGGTGTTGGCCGAGACCACGCCGCCGCCCAGGCCGTAGATGGAGTCGTTGGCGATGCGTACGGCGTCGGCGTCGCGGCCGGAGTAGGGGATGACGGTCAGGCAGGGCCCGAAGATCTCTTCTTGGGCGACGCGCATGTCGTTGCTGGCGATGAACACGGTGGGCTCGTAGAAGAAGCCTTTGTCCACGCCGGCGGGGCGTTGGCCGCCCACGACGATGGTGGCGCCTTGGTCGCGGGCGGACTGGGTGTAGCTTTCCACCCGGGCCCGCTGCTGTTCGCGGATGAGCGGGCCCAGGGTGGTCTGGGGGTCGCGGGGGTTGCCGATCTTGATGGCAGCGGCCGCGGCTTTGACACCGTCGGTGTAGGCGTCGAGCATGCGTTCGGGTAGCAGCAGCCGGGTGTGAATGACACAGCCTTGCCCGCAGTGGGTGACCACCCCCCCGAACCCGTAGCTGGCCGCGTAGGACTCGGGGGTGTCGTCGAGGACCACGTGGGCGCTCTTGCCGCCCAGCTCCAGTTGCAGCTTCTTGACCGTGCCCGCCGCGTTGGCCATGATGCGCCGGCCGGTGGCGGTGGAACCGGTGAAGGTGACCATGTCCACGGCCGGGTTGCCGGTCAGCTCGTCGCCGACCTCGGCCGCCCCCGTGATCACGTTCAGCACTCCCGGCGGCAGGCCGGCCTCCTCGGCCGCCTGGGCGATGACAAAAGCGTCCAGGGGTGTCCACTGGTGCGGTTTGAGCACCACCGTGCAGCCCGCGGCCAGCGCCGAGGCCGACTTGATGGCATTCAGGTAGTACGGGAAGTTGAACGGGGTGATGGCCGCCACCACCCCGATGGGCTCGCGTAACAAGGTGCTGCCGGCCATGCCGCTGGGCCCGCCGGTAGGCGGATCGGACACCACCCACTCCACCTCGTGCACGATCTGCTCGGCGTTGGACCGGAACAACCCCGTCGACCCGCCGGCCTGGACGAAATCGGTCACGAACCCGACCGAGCCCGTCTCATCCACCACCAACTCCCGCAACTCCGCCCCCCGCCGCTCCAACACCTCCGCCATCTTGACCAGCACCGCGGCCCGCTCCCGCGGCTTCATCCACGGCCACGGACCCTCATCAAACGCCCGGCGAGCCGCCCCGATGGCCCGACGAGCATCAGCCACCGTGGCCTCCGGCACCTGCCCGATCGAAGCCTCCGTAGCCGGGTCGATCACATCCAACACCCCCGACCCCTCACCAGAAGTCCATTCGCCATCAATAAACAGATCAAACTTCCAAGGCGCGCCCACAGCAAACTCCCTTCCTCATCGCCTGCCCGTACGCCGAGCATGCCGATCCAAGCAAAATGCAAACCTACCTGCCGTGGTGGCGATCGTCAAAAGTCGCCGGACCCGGGTCGACGGGGCGAGGTAGCCCAGTGAGTGGGGCTGGTGCCTCGCCTTGGTAAGCCGCAGACCTTCAGCCCCGCCGCGATGCCCCCGTCAGTGGCCGACCCGAGACCGGCCGACGGCGCGAAGCACAAGATCGGTCAGATGGTCGAGCAGATCTTCTTTGGCCGCACCGAGCATCCCTTTGAACAAGAAGTAACAGGATCGCTCGATCATGGCTATCAACGCCAGCGCCACGATGTTGGGGTTCTCTTCCGTGTCGGCGATCGCTTCCGAGACCCGCCTAGTCCACGGATCCGTCAGCAGTTGGAGACTGGCGGCTCCGATCTGTCCAATCTCGTCACTGTGAGTGCAGGCGTTCGCCTGGGCCTGTGCCTCGAACAGTTCAAAGTTCTGGGAGTACAACTCGTAAAAGCGATCAAGCCAATCGCGGAGGGCGACAACACCAGCCTCGCTCACGTCGAACGGCTCCAACGAGTCCGCGACCTGTTTCGCGTCCAGCATGAAGTCGGTAAGGAGCGCCTTGAGAAGGTCCTCTTTGTTGGCAAAATAAACATAGAAACTGGCGCGGGACACCCCTGCCTTTTCGGCGATATCCTCGATCCGGGCCCGGGGGTATCCTTCGGTTCGAAAGATCGTCAGCCCGGCCTCCTGGAGCCGCCGGATGGTGCTCCGACCGCGCTCCAGGTGTTCACGCGGCAGATCCTCGGCGCTGCGCCGCGACCGAGCCCGGGTACCGTCCGTTTTTCGATCCGGCGAGGTCATCCTCGGCCGGGGGGAACGAGTACTCGATACCGGTCTGGCCGCCTTTGGCGTCATTTTAAAATCGGAGAATCGGTCAGCATGGGTCCAGTGATCTGACATCGCGTCAGATCTTGTTGACACAGTGTCAGGTCAACGTTACCATCTGGCGGCACTCAAGGGAGGGTGATGCGGATGTCGACTGCCCATACCGCTCAGCCGATCAAGCTGGGCGTCCTTATGGACTACGCCATCTCGGCCAGTGCGAGCCGCAAGGACATCGTCGACGCGCTCGAACTGGTATTCAGCGATGCCGTAGCCGAGAGTGTCATCGACCGTCCGGTTCAACTCGTCTATCGGGAGGTAGACGGCCTGCCTCGGGGAACGGTCAAGGCGGTTATCGACGCCTACGGCGAACTCGTCGACGAGGGTTGCATCGCCGTCTATGGTCCGAACATCAGCGACAACGCCGTGGTCGTGCGGGAGCACATCGAGCGGCGCTTCCAGGTCCCGTCCATCAGCGTGTGCGGGTCCGACGATTGGTTGAGTGAGTGGACCTTCTCTCTGCCCAACGGGTCCATGACCGACGAACCCATCATTTGGGCTCACCTGATGGAGAAGGCGGGTCAGACTACGGCGGGCGTGTTGGTGGAACGCTCGTTTATCGGTCAGAGTTACCTCACAAATTTTCGACAGGCGGCGCGTGACGCAGGCATCAATATCCTGGCCGAGGAACAGATCGCTCAGACGGCCCAGGACGTCGATGAAGCAGTTCGACAGCTCCATCAGGCCGGGGTGAGCGCCGTTGTCCACTGCGGTTTCGGGCTCGGGATTGTGCAGATCAATGAGACCCTCAAGTCCCTCAGCTGGGACCCGCCCCGATATATGGGAACTGCGCTGGAAACCGGGTTCGAGTCCAACATTCGCGATGCGTTTGTCGGCTGGATCGGGTTGGAACAATACGACGAAGGGAACCCGGTCGGGCAACGGTTTCTTGACCGGTTCGAGGCCGTCTACGGGCGGCGACCTGCGTATTTCAACCCGTTGATGAACCGCGACGTGGCCGTGAGCTTGGTCCACGCGTTCGCGGACGCCAAACCGCTCTCAACGCAGGGAGTCCGAGACGCCCTCGAACGCGTCAAGATGCTGCCGGCGGCCTGCGGTTCCCTGGGAACCCGGATCTCGTTTGGAAGATGGTCGCACCGAGGCTGGATGGGCGCCGGATATTTGGTGGCCCGAACCCTCGATCCGGACGGACCGACGCGCGGGGCCCCATGGGCCACGCATCTGGTCGGACGGTATGGCCAGGACTGATCCCACGGCTTGGCCCTCTTGAGGCTGCCCGTCCTCGACTGCCGATAACCGCCTGCGTCGGGGCGGCGCATTGTCCGACCACATAGCCTGATCGAGCGTGAAGGTCAGAACCGAGTTGGCGGCGCCGACTCAACTCGCTGAAGGAGGATGAATGGGCGATCGGCTGGTCGGAAAGGTGGCGCTGATCACCGGAGGTGCCCGCGGGCAAGGTGAAGCCGAGGCCCGGCGTTTCGTGGCCGAGGGCGCGTCCGTGCTGATCGCCGACGTGCTGGACGAGCCCGCGGAAGCCCTTGCCGCCGAGCTCGGCGATCAGGCTGGTTTCCGGCATCTGGACGTCACCGATCCGGATGCGTGGGGTCCGGTCGTGGACCGCGTGGTGGCCCGATGGGGGCATCTGGACGTGCTGGTCAACAACGCCGGCATTGGTTTCGCGGCGTTGCTGGAGGACCTTCCGCTCGTGGACCACCATCGGCTCGTCGAGGTGAACCTGAACGGCGTCTACTACGGCATGCGGGCCGCGGCCGCGCCCATGAGGAGCCACGGTGGCGGATCCATCGTCAACATCTCTTCGATCGACGGCCTCGTCGGTGTGCAGGGCATGTCCAGCTACGCGGGAACCAAGTTCGCGGTCACGGGGATGACCAGGTCGGCGGCCATTGATCTGGGACCCTCGGGCATCCGGGTCAATTCCATTCATCCCGGGTTCATCGACACGCCCATGGTGTCAGCTGAGGCCCGGCCGAGGCTGGAGCAACTCGCGGCAATGCAACCAATTCCCCGTCTGGGCCGTCCCGAGGAGGTAGCCGCGCTGGCGCTGTTTTTGGCCAGCGACGAGGCCAGCTACGTCACCGGGGCGCAATTTGTCGTCGACGGTGGCCATCTCGCCGGACCGTGGCGTCCCCCCTTCGCTCAGGCCGGGCGGAAGTAGGGCAACTTCACCTTGCCGACCTGACGGAAATCGACCTGAACCCGCATGCCGACGGTCACGTCGCCCGTGTCACATTCGATGATGTTGCTGAGCATCTGGAAGCCCTCGTCAAGGTCGACAATCACCGGTGCGTAGGGGAGTGCAAATGCTTCGGTCTGGGGGCGATGCGCGACCGTCCAGCTGTAGACGGTGCCGAAACCGCGGCTTTCTTCCCACTGGAGATCGCGGCCGGTACACCACCGACACAGCAGGGCCGGCTCGAAGACCACGTGGTTGCAGTTCTGACACCGTTGGTACAAGAGGCGTTCTTGATCGCATCCATCCCAGAAGGGCTGGGTGACCGGATTGGGGCGAGGGAGGGGGATGCCCTCGACCTGGGCGTAGAGCCTTGTCATGGTTCCTCCCTGCCGAGGAGGATGACATTGGTGAACAGTGCCCCTGCACCGCCGTTGGAGCAAAGGGCGACCTCGGCGTTCTCCACTTGCATGGTCCGGCATCGGCCCTGCAGCTGTTGCACCCCTCGCACAACTCGCTGGAGCATCTGCACTGTCCCGCCTGCGTGGCTGTAGGACAGGAGACCGCCGTCGGTCGTCGTCGGGAACTGCCCGTGGGGGCCGAGGCGACCGTTCATCACGAAATCCGGTCCCTCTCCTGGTTGGCAAAAGCCGAAGGCCTCGTATTGCCGGATGATCTCGAATGAGAACGGATCGTAAAGCTCGCAAACGTCGACGTCGGTGGGGGTAAGGCCCGCCATCGCGAAGCTTCGCTCCGCGGCCCGCCGGCCGATATAGCCGTTCGGGTAACTGCCGTCCTTGCTACCCGCAAGATCCCAGCTCGGCGCGTAGCGGTAGGCCGGGCCCTGCTGATCGATGCCTCCGCCGAGGACATAGACCGGTGGCAGCTCGAGGTCTCGGGCGCGCTCCGCCGTGGTCAGCAGCATGGCGGAGCCGCCTTCGCTGGTCATGGAGCAGTCGAGGAGGTGGAACGGGTCGGCGACCATGCGCGACTCGAGGACGTCGTCGGGACTGTACGGGCCGCGTTCGTAGTAGACGGCTTCCGGGTTGACGTGGCCGTGGTTTCGGATGGTCGCGGCGACCTCGGCCAGGTGCTCCGGCCTTGTCCCGAACATCGCCATGTGGCGGCGGGCGATGAGCGCGAACTCGAGTGCAGTGAACATGCCGAAGGGCACGACGAATTCGTTGGCCGGACGGGTCCAGGGTGCCGTCGCCGAGTGATCCGGGTAGATCCCGGCTCCGCCGCATGCCAGCAGGACGGTCGTGCACTGCCGGGTAACGATGGCGCTGGCGGCGTCGAGCACGGCAGGCACCCCGCCGGCCGCATTGGAGACCCAGCTGGGCCCGAGGCCAAGCAGGTAGACGAGATCTGCAGGACTCTGCCCGGCGACGCCGTCGACCTCCGTCGCGGGGACGCCGGCCGCATCGAGCACAGCCAGTGCGGCTTCGACGGTGATGGAAAGGGAGTCGTGGCCGTTCAGCCTCCGGGCTTGCCCGGTGTTGTGGACGGCGGCAATTGCCACACCGCGGAAGGGGTGGGTAGCCACGGTTGCAGAATGTAGGCAACGTGTGCGAAAATGCCAACTCAGTCCGCAGACGCGACGCTCGCCGGGGGGTGGGGATCGGGAGGTAGAGCTGGCCGACGAGCGTGGCATGAGTCGGATGCCTGCGTGACGCCTCCGTAGTCCTCGAGGAAGGATGGAGTGATGGGCCGAAAATACCGGGTGATCTCCGGGGACGGGCACGTCGAAACCCCTCCCGACCCGTGGGTCAAATACGTCCCTGAGTCGCACCGCGAGCGAGCCCCGCGTCTGGTTCGCCTGCCCAGCGGCGGTGACGCGTGGATCGTGGAAGGCATGCCGATGCTGCACACCGGCCAGAACCTCACTGGTCCCGGCCCGGTGAAGTTCGCGAACGGCGCTTACACCGACGAGCACGGAGCTCCGGTCGCGGGCGCGGGTGACGGCGCCCAGCGGCTCCGGGAGCAGGACGCCGACGGTATCGACGCCGAAATTTTGTTTCCGCCGATCTTTGTCACGCGATTCATTGAAGGGATCCAGGACCGCGAGGCGTACCTGGCTATCGTGCGGGCCTACAACACGTTTCTCGCGGAGGAGTACTGCGCGGTCGCCCCCGACAGGCTCATCGGTGCGGCGTTCATTCCAGTGTCCGGGATCGACGATGCGGTCGCCGAACTCGAGTGGGCGGCCAGCCATGGGCTGCGGACTGTAATGTTCCAGCAGTTCCCGAACGGGAAGGGCCAGGCGAAACCGGAAGACGACCGGTTCTGGGAACGATCGCTGGAACTTGGCATCGCCCTGTCACCACATGTGTCGTTTGGCGACACCACCCCACCCCCGACCGGCCGTCATGACACATCCCTGTGGCCTGCCCATGCCGGTATGGCCCAGCATGCCTACGGCCTGGTTCCCGGCTTCACGCTGGCCCAGCTGATTGTCAGCGGAGTATTCGACCGGTTCCCGGAGCTTCGTTTCTACTTTGCGGAGACGAACTGCACTTACGTTCCTGGGATGCTCTACTACATGGATCGGGACTACCAGGAGTACAACGACTGGTTCCGTGTATCCCTCAAGATGCTGCCTTCTGAGTACATCCGCGAGCGGGCGATCTTCGGCATGATTCAGGAACGACCGGTGATCAAGATGGCGGAAGCGGGGCTCCTGTCCTGGGACAACCTGATGTGGGGCAATGACTTCCCCCACTCGGTCGGCACCTGGCCCCGGTCCCGGCAGTACCTGGAGTCGGCGTTTGCCGGGATCCCCGACGAGATCCAGCGGACGGTTCTGCTGGAGACGCCAGCAAGCTACTACGGGCTCGATTTGGAGGCTGACATCACCGAGTCCCCGGCGGTGCCGGTAGGCGTCTAGGCCGGCGACGGGTGACCGACCACCTTTCCTGCTCTATGCCCCGTCCGAATCATCGTCTGAGGAGCTGGATTCTGTGGGTCGACGCACCGAGGGGGCGGACGTGAAGGTCTTCGATCGGCTCAGGATCCTCGAGTTGGCAACGGAGATCGCCGGTCCGTACTGCACCAAGTTGTTTGCGGATCTTGGCGCGGATGTGATCAAGGTGGAATCGCCGGAAGGAGATCCCCTTCGACGACGGTCGACGGTCGGTGGGGGCCAGGACGACGCGCCCCTTTTCAAGTTTCTCAACGCGGGGAAGCGCTCGGTCATCGCCACGTCACCGGATCAGCTGCCTCTGGAGACGCTGGAGGGCGCCGACCTGCTCGTCGAATCCCTCGGCCCGGGCGTGCTGGACCACGAGGACCTGCTCCGGCGCTATCCATGGCTCGTGATCGTGACGTTGTCTCCGTATGGATACAGCGGGCCGTACCGCGATCGTCCTGCGACCGAATTCACGGTACAGGCGGAAAGCGGATCCATGGCCACGCGCGGTCTCGCCGACCAGCCGCCGATCCAGGCAGGAGGTCGTCTCTTCGAGTGGCTCCTCGGCACGTACGCGGCGGTGGGGGCGTCGGGCGCCTTGCTGAGGGCCGAGGCGACCGGCGACGGAGAGCTCATCGACTGCTCCCTGATGGAAGCATGCGATGTCGGAGGCAGCGTCTACGCCGAGCTCACCTACGAGCTGATGGGACGACCCCCGCTGGCGACGGTGGCGCGCCGCGTCGAGCTTCCCTCGATCGAGCCGACGGCCGACGGTTGGGTGGGTTTCAATACGAACACTCGCCAGCAGTTCGAGTCCTTTCTGAGCATGATCGGGCGAAGCGACCTGCTCGATGAGGACGAGTCGTGGGCGCTCGTCGGCACCCGTCATGACCGGGCCAGCGAGTGGAACCAGCTGGTGCGCAGCTGGACGACGCAGCACACCACAGGGGAGATTGTCGAGCAGGCAACGCTTCTCCGTATCCCTGTCGCTCCGGTAAACAACGGGCAGACCGTGCTCGAACACCCTCGAATTCGCCGCACGGGGAGTCTGGGCGAACGCCCCCGACGGCACGTTCGTGCATCCCTTGCCGCCATACCTTATCGATGGCGAACGACCGCGGCCTCAGGGCAAGGCGCCAAAGCTCGCCGAACACCAGGGGAGGATCGAGCCCCGATCTCGTCCAGGGTTCACGGCCGGTCGGTCTTCGCCGGGGCTTCCGCTCGAGGGCGTCCGGGTGCTCGATGCGACCGCGTGGTGGGCGGGCCCGGCATCGACCCACGTCCTCGCAGTCCTTGGCGCGGAAGTGATCCACATCGAGTCCGTTCAGCACCCTGACGGTATGCGCATGACCGGGGGGGCGTTCATGAACCGGCCGTCATGGTGGGAGCGCTCGGCCATCTATCTCGGTGTCAACGCCAACAAAGAGGCGCTGACACTCGATCTCAACTCACCCAAAGGACTCAACATTCTCGGACGGCTGATCGAGCGATCCGACATTCTCGTAGAGAACTTTTCACCCCGCGTATTCGACAACTTCGGGATTACCTGGGACGCCGTCAAAACGTACAACCCTCGGATCGTCATGGTTCGAATGCCCGCCTTTGGGCTCAATGGGCCGTGGCGCGACAACGTCGGCTTCGCGCAGACGATGGAGCAGATGACCGGTCTGGCGTGGGTGACGGGCCACGAGAGCGACCAGCCCCGCATTCCGCGCGGCCCGTGCGATCCGCTGGCGGGCATGACCTCGGCGTTCGCGATGCTGGTCGGCCTCGAGCGCCGGCGTCAGACCGGGGAGGGATCGTTTATCGAGGTCTCGATGGTCGAGTCGGCGCTCAACGCGGCGGCCGATCAGGTCATCGAATACACCGCCCACGGGGTCGTGCTGTCACGGGCGGGCAATCGCAGTCGTGATGCCGCCCCGCAGGGGCTGTACGGGTGCCGCGGGCAGGAGCAATGGCTGGCCCTTTCCGTGGCCACCGACCAGCAGTGGCACGCCCTCAAGGATGCGCTAGGCGATCCCCTCTGGGCGGACGATCCTGCCCTCGACACGATGGCTGGCCGCGAGCGCGCCCACGACACGATCGACGCTCACCTGCAACAGTGGGCTCAGGAGCAAGACCTGTCCAAGGCCGTGGAAGCCCTGATCGTTCGAGGGATACCGGCGGCCCAGGTGAGAGACCCGCGGCTCAACTCGACCCATCCGCAGATGGTCGCCCGCTCCCACTTCGAGGAGCTCGATCACCCGGTGGTCGGCCCGCACTGCGTGCCCACGTTGCCGTTCAAGTTCGCCAGCGTTGACCGGTGGTACAGGGCGGCGGCTCCCGTCCTGGGCCAGCACAACCGGGACATCCTTGCCCGCCTGCTGGCGCTGGACGACGCCGCCATCGACGACCTTACCGCCAGCCACGTGATCGGGACGCGACCGCTCGGGATCGACTGATGCGTTGTGGGTATGGGGGCGTTTGGACGTGGGTAGGCTTTTCAGCCTGTCCCCGTTTGTGGGGAAGGTATGGCGTTGTCGTCCTGCCGCCCGTTTGTGTGATAAAAGTCGCGTAATACGCGACTTTTATCACACAATGCCCACTCGGGGTACGGCTGGGCACGGTTTGCGGTGGAATTTGATGCACGGCGGGGCGCTGAGCCGCAACCGCTGTTTGTCGGACCACTGGGGCCGCTGCATGGCTCGCCGGCACGGCGTCCCCGCCGTCGCGCCCTCCGCCTCCTAAAACGGTCGCTCAGCCGGACCCTGTCGTGGTCCAGGAGTGAAGGTGGCGGGCATGTTGACCACGCCGGCCAGCATCGGGTTCCCCTCGTAGAAGCGAGTCGCGCCTCGATCCACCCGGTAGTCCGGCATGCGACGCAGCACCGTTTCGAGCAGTACCTGGAACAGGGCGCGAGCCAGGTGCATCCCGATGCAGCGGTGGGGGCCCACCCCGAATGCCAGGTGCCGATTGGGGGTGCGATCGAGGATGACCTGGTCGGCCTGGTGGAACTCCGACTCATCGTGATTGGCAGACAACCAGCTGATAAGGACGATGTCACCCCGGTACAGCCGGCGCCCCCCGAGGTCGACATCCCTCGTCACCGTGCGGGTCAGGACCTCGCTGACCGAGTAGTAACGCAGAAACTCCTCGGTTGCGGTCCCGATCAGCTCAGGCCGCTCGCCGAGGGCCCGGCGTAGCTCGGGCTCGGCGTCCAGGTGGAACAGGGCCAGGGCGGTCAGTGACGTGGTGGTGTCGAGCCCGCCGGCGACCAGATTCCTCAGTACCGCGGAGATCTCGTCGTCTGTCAGTTGCCTGCCGTCGTCGACTTCCAGCTCGGCCAGCCGGGTGAGCAGATCATTGCGCGGCGACACGCGGCGTTCTTTCGCTGCCCCCATCAGCTCGGTCATCACCGCAGGCTGGCGCGACAGGGCGGCGTCGTATTCCGGGGTCCCGGGCCGGTACGCAATCGTCCCATGAAAGAGCTCGGCATATCGGTCCCAGCTGTCGTGGGGCAGCCCGACCAGGTCCATCGTCATCACTGCGGGGACCGGGTTGGCCAGGTCGAGTACCAGGTCCATGGAACCCGAGGTGATCTTCTGGTCGATGAACCAGTTGGCCAACTCCTCCATGAAAGGCCGTCGGGCATTGACCGCTTGCGGGAGCAGGTCAGGGTTGAGCACTCGTCGCAGGGCCTGGTGGATGGGTGCCTCTGCCTCGGCGATGCCGGCAGCCGGAAGCCCACCGATCCGGGGGATTCCTGCGATCCCGTAATGGGTGATCCCATCGTGATCGCCAATCCGGCTGCTAAACGTCTCTTCGTCGCGGGACACCTCGGCCACCTCGGCATGGCCGCTCACCACCCAGAAGCCGCCATAACGGGGGCTGTACGCCACAGGGCTTTCCCGAAGCTTCCGCCACTGGCTCAAGCGGTCGGCGAGATACTCCTCTGAATGATGATCGAAGTCGATCGTCGGCTGGCGAGTCATGTAAATCCCCCGATGCCGTGGGTCCGGTCTGAGTGCTGTGGACCTCCGGGCACTGTACCTGAGATCCGGACCAGGCAGCGGGCCCTCACCCGACGGCGAATCAGTGTGGCTGAGACGGCGCCGGCCGCAAGGGTTGGATTACGGAGGGTGGCTGCAGTAGAAAGGGTGGGGTTGGATGAAGGAGGGACTTGGGGATGGAACCGGCAGTCCAGCGTCGTGCGTACGAGTTGATGGCGCTCATGCAGGCGGCCGATGAGCGGTTAGCCAAAGGTATTTCCACGGGTGAACTGCAGTGCGTGTATTGGCCTTCGCGCGGCCAGGAGGCCATCGGGGCCGCGCTCGGGGTGTCCCTCCGGCCGGACGACCTCCTGGTGACGACCTACCGCGGGCTGCACGATCACATTGGCAAGGGCGTGCCGCTGGTAGAGATATTCGGGGAGATGCTCGGGCGTCAGGTCGGCGGCAGTCGCGGGAAGGGCGGCACCATGCACATCGCCCGGCCGGAGTCCGGAGTCGTCATGTCGACAGGGATTGTGGGGGCGGGTCCTCCGGTCGCGGTCGGGTTGGCTTTGGCGGCGAAGCGTAAAGGCTCGGATCGGGTCACGGTCGTGAGCTTTGGTGACGGGGCGACGAACACCGGTTCATTCCACGAGGCGGCCAATATGGCGGCCCTGTGGGACCTACCTGTCGTATTGCTGTGCCAGAACAATCAATACGCCGAAATGACCGCGGTCGAGCACACTATGCGAATCCCGCAGGTCGCGGACCGCGCCCTGGGCCTGGGCATGCCGGGAGTTCGGGTGGACGGAAACGACCCGTTGGCGCTGATCCCCGTCCTGGGCGAAGCGCTCGAGCGGGCCAGGGCGGGTGGCGGCCCGACCCTGCTCGAGTGTGTCACCTTCCGCTTCCGCGGCCACTACTTCGGAGATCCGGGAGCCTATATACCAAAGGATCAGCTGGCCGCGGCCCAGGAGGCGGACCCGCTGCCTCGTTTCCGTGCGCACCTGATCAGTTCGGGCGTTTGCAGCCAGGCGGACATCGACAGCATCGATGGAGCCGCTCAGACTGCGGTCGAGGAGGCGGTACAGGCCGTGCTGGCCGCTCCCGCGCCTACGCCGGACGAACTGGATCGTGACGTGTACGCGGACGCCGTCAACATGCCGACCTAGAAGGGAAGCATTATGGAAGAAAAAGAGATGTCCATGCGCGAGGCCATCAATTTGGCCCTGGACCAGGCTCTGGCTGCAGACGAGCGCGTCTTCCTGCTCGGGGAAGACATTGCGGACCCGGGCGCTTCCGGGCCGACCGCCGGCCTGTCGACCAAGTACGGCACGGATCGTGTCCTCGACACACCGATCTCGGAGGCCGCGATCGTCGGGGCCGCGATCGGCGCCGCCCTCGATGGGCTCCTCCCGGTTGCGGAAATCATGATCATGGATTTCATCGGCATCGCCGCCGACCAGATTGTCAACAACGCCGCGAAGCTGCGGTTCATGTCCGCAGGTCGGACGCCGGTGCCGCTGACCGTCCGCACGCAGGTCTATGGCGGCCTTGGGACCGGAGCGACCCATTCGCAGTCGCTCGAGGCCTGGTTTATGCACATCCCTGGATTGAAAGTGATCGTTCCCTCAAGTCCACGCGACGGTAAGGGCTTGCTGACATCAGCAATTTTCGACGAGGACCCGTGCATCTTCGTGGAGACCATCAGGCTGCAAGGGCAGCGCGGCATGGTCCCCGTGGAGCCGGGCTTTGCCATCCCGCTGGGGCAGGCGGACATCAAGCGACCCGGCGAGGACGTCACCTTGATCAGCTACGGCCGGGGAGTGGTCGAGTGCATGACGGCCGCCGCCCGGCTCGAACAAGGCGGGGTCAGCGCCGAGGTGCTCGACCTGCGGACGCTGGTTCCGCTGGACGTCCCGAGCATGGTGGCGTCTGTTCGGCGCACCAAGCATGCGGTGGTAGTGCACGATGCGGTGCGCTTCGCTGGACCGGGAGCGGAGATCTCCGCCATTTTGCACGAGGAGTTGTTCAGTGACTTGGCCGCGCCGGTCACCAGGGTCGGTGCGCGGTTCGTCCCGAACCCGGCCGCCCGCGAGCTCGAAGCCCAGGTCTATCCAAGCTCCGAGCGAATCGTGGACGCTGTGCAGAGCACTTTGGGTTCGAAGCTGGCCCGCGCGTAGCGGCATGGCCGACTTCACGGTCCGTATTCCCCGTACATCCGTAGCCGTGTCCGAGGCGACGTTGCTCCAGCTCCTCGTAGAGGACGGGCAATTCGTCACGGAGGGCGAGCCACTGTTTTTAATCGAGACGGAGAAAGTCGAGACCGAGATCGATGCTGGTTCTTCCGGGCACGTCCACTGGACTGCATCCCCGGGGACGGTGTGCGACATCGGTGCTGAGATTGGGAAAATTTCGTCCGCCTGACAGCACAGAAAGGGGGAAATCATGACCACGTGGGACAGATCCGTTGACCTCGTGATCGCTGGGAGCGGCGGCGGTGGCCTGGCGGCGGCGGCTGCCTCCATCGATGCTGGCTTGGAGCCGCTGGTTCTGGAGAAGATGGCGGTGGTTGGCGGCTCGACCGGTATGTCGGGAGGCATGATCTGGATGCCGGACAACCCGCTCATGCGGGTTGCCGGTGTTGCGGACTCTCACGATGACGGCCTGGCCTATCTGCAGGCCGTCGTTGGAGATGTCGGCCCGGCCTCCACGCCCGAACGGCGAGAGATGTTTTTGCGGGCGGGCTCCGAGATGATCACCTTCCTCCTGCGCAAGGGCGTGAAATTCGTGCGCTGCCCGGGCTGGGCCGATTACTACTCGGGTCGTCCGGGAGGCAACGAGGCGGGACGCGGGATTGAAGGCGTTCCGTTCGACGCGGGGGTGCTCGGCCAGTGGCAGAAGAAGATGCCCGCGAGCCTCGCTCGAGGCACCGGCTTTGTCATGCGGACCAACGAGCTGCGGGCGGTTCAGTATTTCAACCGGTCGCCCCGGAACCTCCTCACGGCAGCCAGGGTGTTCGCGCGGTCCAGGGCGGCGCAGCTTCGTCGCAAGGATCTGTTGACCAACGGGGCGTCCCTGATCGCACAGTTGGTGAAAGTACTCATGGACCTCCAGGGCGAGCCCCCCATCTGGACTGAGTCGCCTATCGAGGATCTTGTCGTCGAGGATGGACGCGTGGCGGGTGTGCGCGTGTTGAGCAACGGGAAGCGCCTCCAGGTAGAGGGACGCAGGGGTGTCCTCCTGGCGGCCGGTGGATTCGCACGGAACGCAGAAATGCGCCGCCGTTACAGCCACAATCAGCCGAACGAGGCCCAGTGGACACTGGCGAACCCGGGTGACACCGGCGAGGTGCTGGAGGCCGCCATGCGGCTCAAGCCCAAGACGGACCTGTTGGACGAAGCGTGGTGGCTGCCGTCGACGAGCCAGGCACTCGGCGCTGCGGCCGCGTCAGTGGGACAGGCCCGACAGAGACCGGGTGCGATATTCGTTGACACCGCCGGGCAACGGTTCTGCAACGAGTCCAACTCCTACGTCGAGGTCGGCAAGGCCATGTACGCCAACAAGGCGGTACCATGCTGGCTGATCTTCGACGAGGGGTACGTCCAGCGTTATGCTGCCACCTCGAATCCCCTGAAGCGGCGCATCCCGCAGGAAGTCATCGACGGCGGCGCCATCAAGAGAGGCGCGACCGTGGAGGATCTGGGGCGCCAGATCGGCGTCGACCCGGAAGGGCTGGTGCGGACAGTCGGGCGCTTCAACGAGTATGCCCGCAAGGGTCTCGACCCGGACTTCGGGCGAGGCCAATCCGCCTACAACGATTGCCTTGGCGATCCCGGCCATCAGCCCAACCACGCGGTCGGCCCTTTGGATCGGGCGCCGTACTACGCCACCGAGGTCTACCCCAATGACGTCGGAACTTGCGGCGGACTGATCACTGATCAGTTTGCCCGGGTCCTCGGCGAGAACGACCAACCTATTCCTGGCTTGTACGCGGCGGGCAACATCACGGCGACAGTGATGGGGCGGACCTATCCGGGCGCCGGGGCCAGCATCGCCAACACCATGGTCTTTGGCTATGTGGCCGCCCGCCACGCAGCGGGAGCCCGGCTCCCCGGCGAGCCGGGTATCGGCACCGGGTGACCTGCGCCGAATGCGGGCGTTCCGGCCGTGATCGCGAAGGGTCGGTAACGCCGACGCGACCGGTCAATCGGCCGGCGATCAGGCCGGCGGACGGTCCACGTAGATGCCCGGCTGGCCACCGTGGATCTCGATCCACTCGGCGCCTTCTTCGCCGGCCCTCCAGGAGTAGAGCATGTCCGGTGTGAAGAACGCCATGCCCGGCCGGACGTGCTGGTTGCCGAAGATAAGCTCGCCCTTGAGTACATAGTTGACCTGGTGCGTACCGTGCCGGTGTGGCTTGACGCGGTCGCCCGGCTGCGCTGTCTCATGGAAGACGGACAACCTGGATGTTTGCACAATCGGCTTGGTGAGCAGGTCGCGGCCGAACATCTCGATCATAAACCGACCCTGCTCATCATCGCCCGCCGTGTCCGCGATGGTGAAACCGTCCACGTCGGCAACGTCGATGATCATGGGCTTCGTGGGGTCCTCGACCCTCGGAGCGGGTGATTCAGTAGCCATGAGTTTGTGCCCTCTATAACGATGTCGTGCGCAGCATCCTGACAGAGAATATTGGTCGCCACTCGGACCGCATGTCAACAGAGCCACGGCCCGGGTCCGCGGTGGTCAGACAGTCACAAGGCCGACCTTGTGGTCTCAGCAGCGGGCTGACCACTTGAAGGCACCTCGGTCACGCCGACGGCCAGCAGCGCCACGTCATCACGCCTTTGCTCGTGAAGCTGCGCTTCCAGTACAGCCTCACACACGCCTTGCGCGGTCGGCAGGTCGGCTCGGCCGAGCACGCCCTGGAGTCGAGTCACGGTCTCCGTGAGATCTTGCCCCTCGATTTCAACGAGACCGTCTGTATATAGCAGCAGTGTGTCGCCCGGACCGATCAACTTCTCGCCAGCGGGTCTCGGCGTGATCGAAGGAGCACCGAGGAGCGGCGACGTGGCCTCCCCGAGTTCCTCCACTCGCCCGTCAGGGTGCCGCAGTAGGGGAGGAAGATGCCCAGCATTCGACCACGAGAATCGACGTGAGCCGTCCGTCCCCGGCGTGTCCAGGAGTCCGTAGATCACGGTAACCACCGCCGAGATGTTGAAGAGCTCGACAAATGTGGCCAGCCGTTCCAGCGTCCAAGAGGGGTCCCCACCTTCTGCCGCGTAGGAGCGAAGAGCGGCCCGAACCTGAGCCATTGTCGCGGCCGCGTCAACGTCATGACCCATCACATCGCCGATCACCAACGCGACCCGTCCGGGTGGCAATGCGAAGACATCAAACCAGTCCCCACCAACTTGCTGGTGATCTGCTCCTGGAACATAACGAGAAGCCACGTCCAAACCGGCTAGCACCGGAACAGTCGGCAACATCCTTCTCTGTAACGCCTCGGCGAAGCGGTGCTCGGTCTCGACTGCCTGGAGGACGTCGTCCCGTCGGTAAGCCATTCCCTCGAGAAGCAGGAACACCAGGGCGGAGCCGACGAGTCCGACTCCGAGTGCGACCCATGGTGCGGAGGCGGCGACGGATCCAACCAGTGGGTGGATAGCACTGACGCCTGTCACCCATTTGGTCGATCCGGCCATCAGTGGCACGTACCGGACATCGCCCGTGAGCGGCAGCGCCTTCGTGGTGGCGACCAGTATCTGGCTGGCGTCCGGTCGAGCGGCGGCGTAGACGGCCACATGCAACTCGCTGAAGGGGGCGGTGCCGGCTTGGGACGGAGGGCGAACCGGCCCCAGGATCGACTGGCGGTACACCAGCTGGCCGCCCGGAGCGGCGACCGCGTAGCCGACGGATCTTGAGTTGCCCGACCCGTAGACGCCTGTCGCCACCATCGTCGAGCGGCCCTCGGCCGACTTCATCGCGTTGGCCGCTGCCCCCGACAGTGTCTGCCCCTGGGACAGACCCGCGCCTGCAGCCGCGACGACGACGAAATTTCCTCCCGAGGGACGGAGCAGGGCCAGGGCCAGGCCGGATCTCCGGTTGCTGCTGGCCAACTGGGCCTCTGCCTCGTTGATGAACTGCGTCGGGCCCGCTCGTCCTGCGTCCCTCGCCAGGACGGAAAGGTCGGTGGAGACGGTTGTGATGGAAACGGTCAGGACGAGGTTTACTTCGTCGGCCCGCTCGCTGAGCAGCTTGCGTTCCTGGTTCGTGACGAGGCCGTGAACGAGCACCGTCGCCGCCACCGTGAAAGCGATCGCGACCACGAGAGCTGCCAACGGGATAACATGAAATGGACCAAACCGGCGGAGAGCGTGGTCGAAATCCCCGGATCGTGAGCCCGACTCCGACGGCCGCTTCGTCCCCACGGCCGGGGATTCTTCCACTTGGCCGACCGTGGCGACGGCCGCGTTCAGCGGAACGGGTCAAGCAGCGGAGCTTGCGGGTTCAGCAGTGGACGATCCACGGCCGCCATATCACATCATGTTCATCGAGATGTCACGACGTCGGCTGGAGGCGAGGGATGGCTGACTCTGTTCGTACAGGCCCGATCGTTGTGCCCGAGTCTGGCTGCGACCGGTTCGCCGCACTCCAGGGTGTCCTTGTCAAGCAGATCAACGGGTATTCCGAGGCCGGCCGCCTTGGTGATGAGGACATCGAGAAGGTCGTCGATCGCGCCTGGCTCGGCCGGATCGGTGGAGGTCTCCACTCCGCAGGCCCCCGGAGCAGTGCGCCCCGGCACGGCGAAATCGTGTTCCACCCACACTCTGTCAGCAGCTCCCGTCCGCACCGCGTTCCACGCTCGTTGCACTCCCCAGACGATCTGGTCCTCTCCTTCGGCGTGGTGCAGATCCGCAATTGCTCGCTCCTGATGCCTGTAGTGCAACTCCTCCAGAGCGTGCGCGGCCAGGTCCGACAGGGCCGCCTTTCGTAAACGCGGTCGGGAGACCTCGGCGACAACATCGCTTGCATGGCGCGAATGGCAAACGAATGCCTCGCGGTATCGACGCTCGCCGATCAAGATCACAGGGAGCCTGCCTGCCAGGCTTACCCGCTGCTGGAGCAGCCAATCGGCAGTTTTGTCTCCCGCGTCGCTCTGATCAGGATGGTCGCGGCGCAAGTCGGCCTCGGATAGCTGCGAAGCCCGTCCTTCGAGAATGCGGGGATGGTGGCCAAGCACCAAAAGCCGGTAGCGGGGAAAGCGCCGAAGGGCGTATTCGAGATCGCGGGTCGCGAAGCGGGGGTCGACCACGTGCCGATCACGAGGGGCGAAGGGCAACCGCACGATCCCCATCGACCGGTGGTTCACGAAAACGGCCAGACCGAGCTCAGTGGGCAGACTTTCTGCGGCGGAGACAACTCTGGACAGACGGTGTTCGACCACGGGCGTCGCCGCGTTCCAGCCCGGTTCGCCTCGAAGCCGGCGCCGGACTCGATCCGCGAGACGCCGCAGCCGGGCTACGTCGAGAACCGTCATGGTGGCGCTGGGAGTGGTCGCCAGCAGGAGTGACACGGATGGACGGCCCAACGACGCCCGCAGCGCGGCCAGTCCCTCCCAGCTCAGCTCGACGGCGGCCGCGGCGAGCTCGACCTGCAGGTCCGCCTCTTCCGGCGCGACAGGGCGGTGCTCCCGGCTGAGGTGAGACTCCATCTCGGAGCGGAACTCGAAGATGAGCGGGCAAAGAGGACAGTGGTAGACAGACATGCGACCTTCAGATCTGTTGTTTGGTTGATCGAGTCGATCGCGGGAGGTTGGCAGAAGGATCGAGGCAGAATGGAGATGGCATGGAGATGCCCCTCGGTTCGCCCTCACCGGGTGCTGTCGTTCCGATACTGAGGAGAGGGAGGTGGACGCGGTGGCCCAGCAGGTGATGGTGGTGGAGGATGAGTACAAGCTGCGCGAGTTGTTACGCGCCTATCTCGAGCGCGAGGGGCTCGATGTATTTTCGACTGCATCGGGCGCCGAAGCACTCAGTTACGCGGCAAGAGTGCCACTCGATCTGGTCATCCTCGATCTAGGACTTCCGGATGTCCCCGGCGAGGAGGTGGCGCGCGAGATACGCTCCAGTTCGGACGTCCCGATTCTGATGTTGACTGCCAAGACCGACGAACGAGACCGGATTGCGGGCCTCGAGTTGGGAGCGGACGACTACGTCACCAAGCCCTTCAGCCCGCGGGAACTGGTCTTGCGTGTGGGGGCTGTCTTGCGTCGAGGGCGAAGCCCCACGGTCGAAGCCGGGCCGGTGTCCTACGGAGATGGGCGGCTGGTGATCGACGAGGATCGACGGCGGGTCCAGGTTGACGGCCGAAGTGTCGAGTTGACCCCGACAGAGTGGGGGGTGCTCCTGGCTTTGGCCCGCGTGCCAGGCCGGGTGTATTCGCGCTACGAGTTGATCAACCGAGTCCGGGGATACGAATTCGAGGGCTACGAACGAACCGTCGATTCACACGTAAAGAACTTGCGTCGCAAGATCGAAGCCGACTCCACCGAGCCCGTGCTGGTTGAGACGGTACTCGGAGCCGGCTATCGATTGGGCCTGAGCCGGGATAAATAGGGGAATGGGTCGCCGGCTCGGACCGCTGGGCGTACGATTCGCGGCCGGCTTCGTCGGAGTCTCTCTCTTCGCCGTGGCCGTGTTCTCGGTGGCGGTGCTGATAGCGGACCAGGGAAATGTCTCTCATCTGGCGGCGACTGAAAGAGACCGCACCGCTGCAGAAGTCGTCGCCCTGGCTCAGACAGCGTACGAATCGGCAGGAGGATGGACCGACGCAGACTTGCGCCCGGTGACCGCGCTGGCAAATCAGGCCGGTATTACGGTCCGGGTGAGCGACCAGAACGGGAGGGACCTGCTGGGCGGCAGCGCAGCTTCCTCGGATCACACGTCGGACGAGCAAGCCATCGCCGTTGGCGGGCGCCAGGTCGGAACGGCAACCATCGGCTTCCCTAATGACGGCGTCAGCCCGGGCGACAGTCACTTGCGCTCGTCCCTCTCGGCGGCGGTTGCATGGAGCGCGGCTCTTGCGGCCCTCGGAGGCCTGATCGTGGGCGTGCTGATGGCACGTGGAGTCGTTCGCCCGCTTCAGCGGCTGTCCCAAGCGGTGAAGTCCCTCAAACTCGGCGAACGCTCTCCGAGGGTTGGCCCGAGCGCCGGGCCTGGCGAACTGGGGGAGTTGGGCCGAGCTTTCGACGCCATGGCCGATTCTCTCGAGCAAGAGGATCAGCTACGACGAGCGCTGGTTGCGGACGTGGCACATGAGCTGCGCACCCCGGTGGCGGTCATGCAAGCGGAGACGGAGGCGCTCCGCGACGGGATCACCACTCCAACTCGCGACGCGCTGGTCTCACTGCATGAAGAAGCGGTTCGCCTGGGACGACTGGTCGAGGATCTCCAGACCCTGGCCGCGGCACAAGCTGCTGGGTTGGAACTCAGCCGGCGTCCGCTCGACCTGGGGCGTGTTGCGGCTGACGCCGCAAATTCACTCGCGCCCCGTTTCCGCGACGGCCAGATCGAACTCGAACAGGACTTGCCACCTACGGGAGTGATCGGAGACCCGTACCGCCTGCACCAGGTGGCTGTGAACTTGCTGACGAATGCGGTGAAGTTCACCCCGGCCGGCGGACGGGTGATGGTGCGCACATTTGTCGACGGGAAGGACGCCGTGCTCGAGGTCACCGACAGCGGACCGGGCATTCCCGAAGATGAAAGAGGCGCCATCTGGGAGCGGTTCTACCGGGGTTCCGCGGGCCGGTCGGGCGCCGGCAGTGGAATCGGCTTGGCTGTCGTCAAGGAACTTGTCGACGCTCATGGCGGCACTGTGAGTGTCGACGGCGCCCCTGGTGGTGGGTCCCGATTCCTCCTTCGCTTTCCGGTGACGGTCTCCTCCCAGCTACCAGAACCTCAGCTGCGGACGTAGTTTCCCGGGATCTTCACACTGGACGCAGGCACATCATCTTCAGCACGCCCCTGGAACAGGCCTACTGCGGGACCGAAACCCCCTATCCAGGCCGCAAGTTTCTTCCCTCTCGACACCTTCCATAGTATTTCAGACGTGAGGATCCAACCGGTGGACGGTGCGCGTAGTATTCATCACGTGCTACGTACCCGATTTGTGGCCGTAGCCCTGGCGGCCGTGCTGTCGACGGTAGGCCTGGTGGCGTGCGGCAGCAGCAACTCCACCACGAGCCCGCAAGCCGTGCAGTCCGCCCTCAAGGCGACTGCCAACCAGTCTGGCTTGCAGCTCAGCGTTTCGTTGCAGGGCAGCCCGTCCGACTTTTCGAGCAACGGGAACTCCAGTCTGACGTCCTCGCAAGAGCAGGCCATCTTGAACAGTCGGCTGGTCCTTGCCGTGCACGCCGCGTCGGGAACGACCCTCGCCAATGCCGGCGTGGGCGGTGAGCTGAACTTTTCTTTGTCAGAAGGCGGCAACACTCTCGTTGAGCTACGCGTGGTGGGCTCGACGCTCTTCGCCCGTGTCGACATCCAGCAGCTCACCACCACGTACAGCCTGGACAAGGGCCAGGTTGCACAATTCCGGTCTCGCTTGGCGCAGCTGGGATCTCAAGTCCAGGGCCTCGGAGCGCTCAACAGCGGCCAGTGGGTCTCTCTTGATGTCAAGCTGCTCAATCAGTTCACTCAGACCATAGGGGTCACCCTTCCGTCACTTCCTCAGCTGGTCGGGCGGGTGGTTGGCGCCTTCTTCAATGCACTTGCCCAGAGCAAGAACATCACGTCAGCCGGGGCAGGCAAAGCGCAGATCACCGTGAACGCGCAGCAGCTGGTTACCGCTCTGGCTCAGGCGGTGGCCGCCACACCGGGCATGTCGGCGCTCAGCAGCCAGGTCAACGGTCTGGCCCAGCGGGCTCATGCCGCAGTTCCAGCCAACAAGTCCGGCAACGTCGTCGTGACCGTAAACAGTGGAATCGTCTCGAACCTGGAGCTGTCGCTCAACCAGTTCGACACGTCACATACGCTCACCGGTCCCGCCAGCGCCAACATGGCAGTTGCAAAAGCCGGCGCTGTCTCCGCTCCGTCCGGCGCGGTGCCCATCAACATTTCCCAGTTGATCCGCGCCTTTCAGAGCACTTCGACCAGTTCCTGAAATCCCCCAACCTCAAGGGGCTGCGGACTTTTTGAGCGTGGACTCAGCTCTGGACCCGAAACAACACGGCCTCCTCGTCACCCGCCTTCGTTGGTCCCCGGCCGGGAACCACCGCCGTGGCGGACCAGGAACCGTTGCACCTCGACGCCGATCTCCCGATCTTCGGGGGCGCCACCGAAGCCGCCATGTGGCATTGCCTCAAACACGTGAAGTTCGGCTTCGACGCCGGCAGCACGCAACTTCCGGTGCATCCGCGCCGTATTCGAGAGAAACAAATCGCGGGTGCCCGTTTGGAGGAATGTCGGCGGGAACCCGGTGAGGTCGCCGAAGAGCGGTGAAAGATATGGTTCGGCGAGGTCGTGTCCGTTGGCGTAGAGCAGATTGACCTGCATCAGCGGACCGAGGATGTGGTCGATGCCGAGGTTGGTGTGGAAAGAGTCGCCCGACTCGGTGAGGTCCACTTCGGGAGAGAGCAGTACGAGGGCGGCGGGCATGGGAAGGCCTTCGTCTTTGGCCCGCAGCATCAAGGCGGCCGCAAGGTTGCCCCCGGCCGATCCGCCACCGACGAAGAGGCGTTCGGGAGTGCGCTGCTCCAGGGCTCGCCGGTAGGCGGCCACACAATCGTCAAGGGAGGCGGGGTATGGATGCAAGGGCGGCATCCGGTAGTCGACTGCCCAGGTGATCATGTTGCGGCCGATGGCACCCGCGCTGGCCATGAGCCGGCACGCTTCACCTCCCCCCATGATGAGCCCGCCTCCGTGTATATCGAGATACAGCGGCGTGTCGGACGAATCCGGGATGTCGGGTCGTCGAAGCACGAACGTGCGAACCCCATCGATCTCAAAGTCGTCGGCGACGAGCGGTACGTCCGCCGGCAGCCGCGCAGCCATGTTCTTTTCGAGCGTCAGGTTGCGAGCCTCGACATAGCTCAGCCAACCGTCGACGTCATCCAGGCTGCTGGGCGCTTTGCGGTCTCCGAACGGATCCTCGATCTCGAGATACTGGCGGGCCTGATTGCTCAGCCCCACCGGAATAGGGGGTCGCGGTCGCGGAATCGAGTCCGTCATCGTTCCTCCTGGCTGGTGTGGCATGGATTTAGAGGTTCTCGACCTCACAGCGCCGCGTATGGATTCGCCACCGGCCGCCCGAGTCGCGGACGAGCGTATCGACGTAGCGGCCGGAGGCGAGCACAAAAGCCGGTCCACTGGATTCAGTGGCATCAACCCGCAAGAAGTAGCTGGTGGCGGTGGCGGTATCGCCATTGCAGCTGACGGACGGATTGACGGTCACGTGTTTGTGGTAGGCCCCGGGCGCGTGCGTATGTCCGTCGAAGTAGGCGCCCAACTCGCTGTGCCCGCGGTGACGGAAGCTCCCCTCCGCGCCGAGGCGCATATCGACGACGTAGTCCGCGTCCTCCGTAAAGCAATCCAGGAACTGGCGCCGGTCTCCGTAGTCGAGTGCCGACCCATACGCGTACAGAGTCGCCATCACTGCTCGCTCATCCTCCAACCGGGCCAACCTCTGCGCGAGCTCAGCAGTGGACGTGTCTGGCACCGCTGTCACCTCGATGCAGCGGCGACAGCCGGAACGATCACCGCATCGCCACCCCAGGGTGTCACCGGATCATTACCCTGGCGGAAGCGATCCGGCAGGTCGTCCGTGACGCGCCAAGTGGCCACGAGGCGTCCCATGCCCACGTCGATGGCGCAGTTGAGGCCGATCTCGACCAGCTCACCTTCACTGAAATATTGGCGCAGGTCGTCGTAGACCGTTTCGTCGATAGCCAGATGGTTGGTGGCGAAGAGGTCGGCGAAGTGCAGGGCGGCACGCTCCGCGGGCGTCAGGTCGGCCGCTTCCTGGGGCCTCTCCAGTGAGCACACCAGGTCCTCGTCCACTCCATCATCGACGGCGTTCGCATAGCGGATGGCCATGCAACTGCGGCACTGGTTGTGGAACGCGATGCGTAAGCGGATCAGCTCGATCAGACGTGGCGGCAGCGTCCCGGACGAATTGATTGCTTGTGTCGCGACCCCGATTCCGGCTGCGATCTCGGGGCGGTGGGCTGTGATGCTGCCGACGCCTTGCTGGATACGAGCAGCGCGGTCATCGGCGGGCGGGGCCCAACCCATGTCCACTCCACGGACACGTGCCATGACAGATCCTCCTTGGTTGTGGTTCCGTCGGCTGGGGGCGCACGCAGCTTAGCCCGTGACCAGGCACCCCCGCAGGGGGCGGAAGCTAGGCTCTGTTTTTATGGAATTTGCTGCTCGTTATGGCCCCTGGGCCGTCGTCGCCGGCGCCTCTGAAGGGATCGGCGCGTCAGTCGCTCGGCTCCTTGGCGCGCGGCAGATAAACGTGGTGCTCGTCGCCCGGCGGCAAGCGGCATTGGACGAAGTGGCGGCGACCGTACCCTCGCAAACTCGTAGCGTGGCGCTGGACCTGAGCGTGGCAGGCGCTGACGAGGCACTGGCCAGGGCCACCAGCGATCTGGAGGTAGGTCTCTTGGTCTACAACGCCGGCGCGGATCCGCACTCGTCGCATTTTCTGGACAAGCCCGCAGCTGTCTGGCAGGAAATGGTTCGCCGCAACTGCAACACACCGCTGGGAGCGGCCCACCACTTCGGAGCGCACATGGCCGAACGCGGCAGCGGCGGCATCGTCCTCGTAACCTCGGGTGCTGCGTGGGTGGGCGCCCAGTACGTCGCAACGTACGGGGCCTCGAAGGCGTTCGACTTGATCCTGGGCGAGGCACTGTGGGCGGAGTTGCGCCCGCTCGGGGTCGACGTGTTGTCCATGGTGTTGGGAGCGACAGATACGCCGGCATTCCGACGTGTGCTGCATGGTCGCGAGTTCGAAGGCATGGCCGACCCCGACGAGGTGGCCGAGCAGATGCTCGCCCATCTGGCCGACGGACCGACATTTCCGCCGGATCCTTCGCCTTTCGGACCGGTACCCCGGCGGGAGGCGGTCGAGCTCATGTGCCAGGGGACCGCGTTCCTGGGTCCGCCGCAGTAGGGTTGACCACAGTTTGGGCTTGGCTGTCGCCTCCTCATCCCGCCGGAGTCGCGGGATTGGTCAGCAGAGCGGCGACAGTACCTCCATCGACCAGCAGGTCGGTGCCGGTGATGAAGGTTGAATGTGGTCCGGTCAAGAAATCGACGGCGGCGGCGATGTCTTGAGGGGTGCCAATCCGTTTCACGGCACTGGCGGAGAGCATGGCGCGCATCCTGTCGCCGCTCGGGCCTTCCAGCTCAGCCACACCCATCGGCGTCGAGATGATCCCGGGGGAGATCGTATTGACACGTGCCTGCTGTCGAGCCCATTCCACGGCGGCTGCCCGGACCCGAACCTGGTTAGCCCGTTTGGCGAGACCGTACGCCGTGCCCTGATCCGTAATCGCCTTGACCTCAGGCAGATCGAGAAGTGCAGCGGTCTCGGTCGTGGCCAGCCGGTGCTCGAAATCCGGATCTCGAGGAGCCATGGTGCCGGCCATCGAGGCGATAAACACGGCAGCGCCTCCCGGCGATATCACCCCCACAAACTCGTCCAGCATGTGGGCTGTGCCCAGCAGGTCGACCTGCAGGATGGCATCGACTGACGCCTGCACGGGCGAGAGACCTGCGGTGTGCGCGAGCACTTCTACACGACCCAGAGTTGCGGCGGTCTCGGCCAAACGGCCCACCGAATCGAGGTTGGATACGTCGGCGAGTTGTTCCACGACGTGGTAACCCTCGGCCCGGAGATCAGCGGCCGCGGTGTTCAGAGCGACTTCATTGACATCGGCCAGAAGGACGGTGGACCCGGAGCCCAGCCGGCGCGCTATCGCCGTGCCCATCCCGCCCAACCCAGTAACGACCACGACCCGATCGCTTTCGCTCACAATCCCCATCCCTTCTCGTAGCCCACCCCGCCGGCCGGGTGGCCACAGGCGGCCCAATGTTAGGGCACCGGATCCGTCACATGCGGCCCCCCTGCAACACACGCGGGAATGAGCACTCGCCGTGAAGGCCATCGGAAGCGGGTGACCGGTAGCGAGGGCAGTTTCTGCAGTCGCGGGTTGACCTGTGCACAAACGAAGAAGCGGTCGGCAGGGATGAAGATGATGAAGACGAATCCCAAATGGCATGCTCATCTGCTGCGAGCCGCTCGGGGCACATATGCTCGTGGTGAACGCGGAGATGGAATGGAGGCCGATAGTTGGAAACGACCGACCGCCCAATTGTCGTTGGTGTTGACGGTTCGGAATCTTCTTGCCGGGCCCTCGAATGGGCGGCGACCCAGGCAGAGGTCACACGGACCCCGCTGGATGTGATCACGACCTGGAAGTGGCCGACCAGCTACGGCTGGGAAGTGCCGCTCCCTGACAACTGGGATCCGCAGATCGACGCGCAGAGGGTGCTGGACGAAACCATTGCACCGACTCGCGGTGGACATCCGGATGTCACGCTACGGACGGTGGTCAGGGAAGGCCACGCCGCCGAAGTCCTCGTCGAAGCGTCGCGGAAGGCTGCACTTCTGGTGGTCGGTAGCCGGGGTCACGGGGAGTTCGCCGGCAGGCTTCTCGGCTCGGTCAGCCAGCACTGTGTGACAAGCGCGCATTGCCCCGTGGTCGTGGTGCGGGACGAAGGCTAGGCAGCAGAAGGGCTTGCGCCGGTTGGGGAGCCTTGAGCGCCGGAATACGAGGTGGTAGGGCCTCACGTCGGTGAACGCAGGAGCCAAATGCTCTTCTCACCCGGGGAGCTTCGCCAGCTCCTCCTCCACCATCGCTTCGTGCTCCTTGTCGTCCTCCCGGGCGGCCTTTGGGTTCCACCGACCCTTCATGAGGAACACGGTCGGGATGAGCAGGGCTTCGCAGCCGAAGCATACCCACCACCACCGCTGCCACTCACCTGGCGCAGCGGCCACGGCCTTCTCGACTTGCGGGCCATAGGTGACCAAGTAGGCCAGGTCCGCCTTCGGGACGCGGCTGACGGCGATCAAACGGGTCAGAGCAACCGCCGGCGTCACGTGGGCCTGACGCGAGATCTCTCCCACGGCCGAAGCGATGGCTGCCGGGTTGGCGGGGTTGGCGTTGAGCTTCGCCAGAGTCTGCGGGTCGATGACGCTGACTGTGGCCAGCTCCGGTGCGTACTGGGCGGCCAGGGTCTTGACCTGAGTCCCGTGCTCGACAATGGGGGTCATCGTGGTGACGACGAGGGGCAGGATCAAAAACGACAGCGCAACCATCAGGCGCAACACCCAGCCCCATATAGCCAAGCCGGTGGCCACCAGGGCCGGGTTGCGGGCCTCGGCGGTCTCGGTGAAACCGGCCAACCACGGGCTGAAGGCCAGCCCGATGCCGACCGCGAGCAGGCTCAGAATCCAGACGAAGGTGTAGTATCCGGTGCCGGAGTGGGTGGTGGTGACGGCAAACCAGCCGGTGGCCACCATGGCAACGCCGGCGCCCAGGATCACGAACGGCTTGCGCACCCTTACCTTGTCCGAGACCACTCCGACCACGATCAAGGCAATGGCGTTGAAGGCCCACACCCAGTTGCCGAGCAGATTCGCACGCAGCTGGGTGTATCCGAAGATGGAGGACATAAACACCACCAGAAAAGCGATCAGCGTGTAATAGATGATCAAGAAGACGCCGATGCCAAGGGACGGGACGACAATGTTGAGGCGCAGCATCTGCCGCCAGGGGTGCTTCAAGCTCTCCCCTACGTTTATGCCGGAAGCCCGGGCCTCGACCAGCACCCGGTCACGGGTGCTGACCATCAACTGGTCCCGCAACCCCGGTGACAACTCCCTCAGGCCCACGAAGGCGATGGCGAAGACCACCAGTCCCACGATGCCGGCGATGACGAACTGATCCTGCCAGGCGTGCAAGTGATTGAGGGTGTGACTCGAGACTTCAGCGACGGTCAGGCTGGCGATTACCGGTCCCATCGTCCAGAAGGCCATCGCCGACGCCCGCCCCAGTTGCGGGGAGAAGTCCCGGATGAGGGCGGGGGTGGCGACCAGGATGATGCCCTCGACGAAGCCCAGGATGGCGTAGAAGACGGCGTACCACCAGAGGTTCGGTGCGTGGGGCAAGCCGAACAGGGCGATGAGGGCCGTGATCACGAGGCCGTAGGCCACCATGTTGGCTCGCCCCCACCGGTCGGCCAGCCCGGCCAGCAGCGATGCGAAGGCGCCCACCAGGTTGCCGACTACCAGCACGTAGACCAGGAATGGGAAGGTCATGCCGTAGTGGATCAGCAGCGACGGTGTGACCGCGGCCTGAACGTAGTACTCGTAATAGAGCACGATGGTGGCCAGGACGACGATCAACAGGTACACGTACCGGTGGGCAGTGTCCGGGTAATGATCCAGCTGGCGGTCCCAGAGGCGCCGCCACGACAGGGAGAATCCCTGCCCCGAATCAGGCCGGCGCTCGGCCTCGGGATCCTGTCCGACCCTCAGGTGCCCGGCAGCGTCGCTCATGCTCGACTCCCTTTCGCCGCGGTCCTCGCCAGAGTGACCTGGACAACCCACAGCCTCGCGCCCTGGTGATGGTTATGCCAAGGGACTGGCTGTCATGCGACCAGCTAAGGTGGGCTGCCACCAAATAATCGGAGGTCAGACGTATGGCGGCTGCAGAGAAGCCAGGCCCCAGGTCGGTGTTCTTCGACTCGCACAACGGCTCCCCGGACGAGCCGTTCGCTCCCCTGGATCCGGATCCCACGGGCCAGAGCCGCCCGGCCGGTCTGGCCGAGTATTTTGCAGGGCGCTCCCAGCGGATGGCCATGGTCACCAACCCGGACACCGATGGCATGAGCCTGACCATCTTCCGCTTTGCGCCCGGCACCGTGCTCCCTCGACATCGCCACGACGTCGACTACATCGAGTTCATTCTCGAGGGCGAGGTGCACCATGGGAATCGCGTCCTGGGAGCAGGTGAGGGTGTCTACCGTGCCGCTGGAACGCCATACACCTTCACGATCGGGCCGGAAGGGGCAGTGATTGCCGACTTTCGCGCCCACACGTATTACAGAACGGACTACGTCGATCCCCCCGAGAAGTGGCCATCGCACGTCGATTGGACTGCTGAAGGGGCAGTCGATCGCTTGACCCCACAGCTTCCTATCCAGGTGGGGCAGCCGGCGCAGCCCTGAAGACCGGGAAGGCCAGGGACATCACTCCCAGGGTGTCACGTCGACGCCCATCTCGCGGAAGCGTTCGACCATGCCGTCAGGCGAACTGATCACGTCCGGACCGCGGTCGTAGTTCCAGTACCGGGTCGATGCCACGCCATCGACCCAGGCCGGACCCATCTCGGCCGGGAAAGCGATGCCGCGCGGATCGGGCCGTGCCTCCTCCCAGACTTGAACGTGCTCCGGCGAACGGAAGAAGTTGATGCTGTCGCAAGTGACGATCCAATCTTTCGGGAAGTCGTGGGGCCGGATGCCGATGTGGATCTGAGCTCCAGCTGGGTCCACGGAGAGCACTTCTCCATCCTTGTACACCACGCTGATCGGCTCGAAACAGTCGGGGCACATGGAATCTACCGTGACGGTTCGTCCGGGAAAGAGCTTATTGATGGCGGACGCCTCGCCCGCACAACCGGCGTACCACCTCCTTGAATCCCCGACGGTTACCCGGTGGCGGGTGGGGGCATAGCTGAAGGGAGGCATCTTGACGAGGGTCTCCGTCCCGGGCACGAACATCACCTGTACGCCTCGCTCGAGTTGGTAGAGCGCTTCCCAGAGCTGTGTCTGCGACATGTTGAGCGTTGCCATCATCTCGGGCATATCCGGCCCGAAGCCGTGGACCATGAAGTAGTCCTCAAAGTACCGCCGCAGGCGCTTGCTGTCGTCTGTCAACTCAAATGGTTCTGTGGCCGTGTCAAGGTACACGCCATAGGGAGCGTGAAATTCATGCATGATTGATCCTTTTCGAAGCGAGTGCAGGGATTGGTGATGCCGTTGCGAGCCAGTTCAGACCTGTCGGACTGTTCCGCCATCCACCAGCAGATTCACCCCGGTGACGAAACTCGACATGTCGGAGGTGAGATAGAGCAGTGCCCCGATCAGGTCCTCGGGCGTACCTTTCCTCTTGATGAGCTGGCCGGCCAGGATGCTCTCCGTCCGCGTTGGGTCGGCGAATCGGTGTGTCATTGAGCCGGGGGCAATGCCATTGACCCGGATGTTGTCCGGGGCAAGTTCAGTGGCCAGGCTGATGGTGAGCCCACTGCATGCCACTTTCGAGACACCGTACGCACTGGAAGGTTTGTCGTACGCGGCCATGGACGTTTGATTGACCACCACCCCGCCGCCGCGACCGGCCATCACCGGACGGCAGGCCCGGGCGCAGATGAGGGGCCCGATGACATTTACCTCCAGGATGCGCAGCCATTGAGACGGAGTCTGAACGTCGCTCGGGATGTCGTCGTAGTGGTGACCCGTAGGCATCGGACGCCAACCGGCGTTGTTGACCAGGATGTCGACACCGCCCAACCGGTCGACCGTGTCATTTACCATCGCGCTGACAGCCTTTTCGTCTGTGACGTCGACGGCCACCGGTATGGCGGTCCCTCCCCCTGAGCGGATCTCGTCGGCTACCGTAGCTGCAGCCTCGCCATCCAGATCGGCGACGGCGACCGACGCCCCCTCGTTACCAAGCGCGTGTGCGTATACCCGGCCCAGGCCGGCGCCTGCTCCGGTGACGATCGCCACCTTCCTGCTCAATCCCAGATCAACCACGAAAGTCCCCCTCCATGTTGACTCAGCTGTCCGGCCCTAGCTGGAGGGCGGGAGACGCGGCGGGATTTGGATCGTCGCGCCAAACGTACGATACTCCAACGCAGCCCGTGACGGGCGGGTCGAATTTGAAATCGAGGCGGACTTGCTCGCCCGAGGACCACTCGGTAGCTTCGCGGCCGGGTGACGCCAATACCGAATATCGAAGTAGGGGGACTCCTCGAATGTTGACAAGAGCGGCGGTCCTGTTCGAGCAGCCAGGCAAATATGAAGTAACCGAAGTTGAACTGGAGGGACCGCGCCAGGGCGAGTTGTTGATCCGCATGGCCGCCGCAGGGTTGTGTCACTCGGACGACCACATCGCCACGGGCGATCTGCCCGTCCCACCCGGTGCGCTCCCTGTGGTGGGAGGGCACGAGGGAGCCGGCGTCGTGGAGGAAGTGGGCCCTCACACCCCGGGTTGGAAGGCGGGGGATCACGTGGTGCTCACGTTTCTGCCTGCGTGCGGATTCTGCCGCTGGTGCGCTTCGGGCATGCAAAATCTCTGCGACAACGGCGCCGGGGTTCTGTCCGGGGTTCGGCCCGACGGGACCCGACGCATGCGAATTGGCGAGACACCAATCGGTCAAGGCGCAGGAGTCGCAACGTTCAGCCAGTGGTCGACCGTTTCTGTGCAGTCCGTGGTCAGGTGTCCGGAGGACATTCCGCTTGACGTTGCGTGCCTGACCAGTTGCGGGGTGAGTACCGGATGGGGCTCCGCCGTCCGGTCGGCTGAAGTCAGGCCGGGTGATGTCGTCATCGTCATGGGGGTCGGGGGTATCGGCATCAACGCCGTCCAGGGTGCGGCGCATGCCGGGGCATCCGTCGTCATTGCGGTCGATCCTGTCGATATGAAGCGCGAGGCGGCGCTGCAACTCGGGGCCACCGATGCCTTCGCCACGATGGAGGAGGCCACTGATCTGGCCCGACGCTGTACCAACGGTCAGGGGGCGGACAGCTGCATCGTCTGCGTGGGGGTCACCAGCGGGACGCATATCGCCCAAGGAGTTGAGTCCATACGCAAGGCCGGGACGTGCGTGCTGACCGGACTGGGGCGAGCCGCTGACGATGTCGGCATTCCGATATCCGCACGGCATGTTGTGCTCTTCCAAAAACGTTTGCAAGGGGCCCTGTTCGGCGCGTCCAGTCCCTCCAAAGACATCCCCGAGATGCTGCAGCTCTATCGACGGGGCCGCCTCAAGCTCGACGAGCTGATCACGACTCGCTATTCGCTCGAGTCGATCAATGAGGGGTACGCCGATATGCGGGCGGGTCGCAACCTCCGGGGCGTCGTCATCCACGATCACTGACTGCTCCCGGACCGCCGCGGCAGGCGGATGCCCGGGGTGTACCCCAAAGGGTGGCACTCACAACCGGCGCGGCCGCGAGGTCCGCCCGATTGCCAACGCCACGGAGCTTCGCTACGATAACGAACGCCACGTGGGTCAATATCCGCGGCAGCGGTGCGGTCGCGGGGTAACCCACTCGCAGAGGAGGCGGCATGGACGCCAATGCACCGGAACTCGATTGGCTGGTCTCGGTCGACGATCACGTGATCGAGCCACCCAACGTCTGGGTCGATCGACTGCCATCAAAGTACCGGGAAGTGGGCCCCCGGATGCTGGCGGACGACTGCTGGATATACGAGGACAAGAAGGTGCCCACGTCGGGTTTGTCGGTGACGGTCGGGAAGCGCAAGGAGGAGTTCTCGCCGGACCCGGTGCCCTACTCGGAGATGAACCCAGGGGCGTACGACCCGGTCGCCAGGGTCGCCGACATGGACAGGGCCGGGATTCTCGGGTCCCTGTGTTTTCCATCCTTTACCCGCTTCTGTGGGCAGATCTTCTGGGAGGCCAAGGACAAGGCTCTCGCCCTCCTCTGTGTCCAGGCCTACAACGATTGGATGATCGACGACTGGTGCGCGGCCGTGCCTGGACGGTTTATTCCGCTGATCCTTATCCCGTTGTGGGACCCGACAGCCGCGGCGCGGGAGATCGAGCGATGTGCGGGCAAAGGCGCGGCGGCGTTCGCCTTTTCCGAGAATCCCGAACCGCTGGGCCTGCCCACGATTCATGATCCCGGGCGGTACTGGGATCCGGTGATGGCCGCCGCCCAGGAGACCCAGTCGGTGGTGTGTATGCACGTGGGCTCGTCATCGACCATGCCGGTGATCTCCTCGGATGCCCCGGGGCTGGCCAACCTCACGTTCGGGGCGGTGCGGGCGGCAGGGACCATGCTGGCCTGGCTCTTCAGCGATTACTTCGAGCGGATGCCCGGGCTCAAGATCGCCCTCTCGGAGGGGAACATCGGCTGGATGCCGTACTTCATCGAGCGTGCCGAGCAAGTGATCGACAAGCAGCGTCACTGGGCCAAGAAGACCAATACCGCCTTCTACAACAACGAGGTGGCCACCCAGCAACTGGTGGCGAACCTGGATCAGCTGGATGTCCGCGCCACGATCCGCGAGCACATCTACGGCTGCTTCATCGAGGAATCCTCGGGGCTTCGCTCGCTGGACATCATCGGCGAGGACAACGTGATGGTGGAAACGGACTATCCGCACAGTGACACCACGTGGCCTGACAGCATCGGGGTGGCGAGGAAGCTGCTCGCTGGCCTGCCTGTTGCCACGCAGTACAAGATCCTGCGTGGCAACGCCGAGCGGCTGTTCCGCTTCGAGCCAGCGGTGCCAGCGGTGCCAGCCGCGCCCGCCGGGCTATAAGTCGGGTTGGCGGCCGGGAGCGAGCCATGTCGAACGGGAGTCTGCTGACGGATCTGGGCGGCCGGGTGGCGATCGTGACGGGGGCAGGCAGCGGCATCGGCCAGGGCGTGGCCAGGATCCTCGGTGCTGCGGGGGCATTCGTCGTTTGCACGGACGTGGCTGAGGCGGCATCAGACGCCACTGCCGAGTCGATACGGGCCGAAGGAGGAAGTGCCGGATCGCAGGCGGTCGACGTCCGGCGGCGGGAGGACGTCGCGGCATGTGTGTCCGCGGTGGTTGCTGAGCACGGCCGGCTGGACGTGATGTGCAACAACGCCGGAATCATTATCGACGTCCCGGTGCTCGACCTTTCCGAGGACGAGCTCGACCGAGTTCTGGCCGTGAATTTGAAGGGCGTGCTCTTCGGCTGCCAGGAGGCGGGCCAGGTCATGGCGACCCGGGACGGCGGCAGCATCATCAACATGTCCTCGGGAGCTATCGACGGCGCTGCCCCTGGGCTGGTGGCCTATGCCATCTCGAAGGTCGGGATCGTGGCGCTCACGCGCAGCCTCGCCGCGGAGCTGGGATCCCGGCGGGTCAGGGTGAATGCGATCGCCCCGGGCCTGATCGAGACCAACATCACTCGCCGGCACTACACCGGCCCGGACGGGGGCGTCGACGAGGCGCGCCGGGAGGCGACGCTGGCGCCAATGCGGGCCAGGTCGCCCCTCGGGTTGATCGGGACCCCGGATGACATTGGATGGGCCGCCCTGTATCTCGCCTCGGACGCATCCCGGTTCGTCACCGGCCAGATTCTTCGGCCCAACGGCGGGACGACCATGCCGTGGTGAGCCGATTGTCGTGGCGGCGGGCTCGGGATCTGCCGGCGCTGCCGAGGCTGCCAGCGCTCCCGACCCTGCCGACCCCGCTAACTCTGCCGACCCAGCCCATGCCCGCCCGGTTGCAAACAAGAGCGGAGTTCTCTATCATCAGCCGCCGATAGCCGGAGGGTGGGAGCCGGACGAGGATGGACGATGGCATGACCGACTTGAGAGGGCTGGACGACCCTGTGGCCACACACCTGGAAGAGGTCCGCAACCCGTCGTGGCTGACAGGAGCCGCCGACCATATGTCCGTCGTTCTGCTGGGCGTCTGAACCGGGCATCCGGGTACTTTTGCCGATGTCGGAAGAGCATCTGCTAGTGGCAGGGCTGACCTTTCCGGAGGGGCCACGCTGGCATCGCGGCAGCCTCTGGTTCTCCGACATTCGGCGAGGCACCGTGTTCCGGGCGAATCTGGAGGGGCAGCTCGAACCGGTGGTGACTCTCGACGACTCCCCGTCGGGACTGGGATTTCTCCCTGATGGGACACTTCTCGTCGTATCGATGCGTCATCGGCGGCTACTCCGTATCGTCGACGGCAGGCCGGAAATACACGCAGACCTGGCGGGCGTTCCCGGCGACTTCCTCAACGACATGGTGGTCGACGGCGACGGCCGCGCCTACGTCGGCGCACGATCAAGTGACCTCTACGCGGGAATGGCCCCCGAAATGCTTCAGCCGGTGGACTCCCTGGTGATCGTTGATCCAGACGGTGCTCTCCGGATCGTGTCCGGTCTGGTTTCACCGAACGGTACGGTTATCTCACCGGATGGCCGGACGCTGGTCATCGCCGAGACGTACGCGGCGCGCATCCTTGCCTTTGATCGCCACCCCGACGGTTCCTTGACCAATCGCAGGGTCTTCGCCGCCGTCCCGGGTTGTTACCCGGACGGGATCTGTCTCGACGAGGCCGGAGCCATATGGTTCGCGTCCCCCTACACTGACGAGGTCGTGCGGGTGCTGGATGGCGGCGAGCAGACGGGGCGTCGCCAGATCCCTGGAGCGGTCGCGTGTGCGCTGGGTGGCCCGCTCCGCTCTACTCTTTTCGTCGTCGCCGTCGACACGGCTGCACTTTCGCCGCCGGGAACGCGTCCCGGTTCGCCCGGCGGTGCATCGCAGGAGCTCGACGGTGGGAAGATCTGGTCGATGCCGGTGCAGTTCGCGGGCGCGGGAATCCCGTGAGACTCCAGAGGAAGGCGCGAGTTGATGAGCAGCCAGGTACACGGGACTAACTGGGGCCGGTGGGGAGCCGAGGACGAACGAGGCGCGGTCAACCTGCTGACGAACGCGGCCGTATTGAGCGCCGTCGCGACAGTGCGAAGAGGACGGGTGTACAGCCTGGGTCTGCCAATCGATCCCACGGCCGCGCCCATCATCGACGGAAGGGGGGAGCCGAGGCGTCTCACTCTCACGTGCGACTCCGACGAAGAAAGGTACGCAGGCTTCGGAGCCGCGCCCGGAGTCGGGGGAAACCAGGACATTCTGATGTTCGCTTCGCATCATGGGACGCACATCGACGCGTTGTCCCACGTGTTCGCTGATCGCACCATGTACAACGGATTCGAGAGTTCGACGTTCAAGGCCTTCTCCGGTGCAGGCAGGCTGGGCGTCGAGAAGCTCGGCGTCATTGCCGGGCGAGGGGTGCTTCTCGATGTGGCGCGGCATTTGGACGTGGACGCATTGCCCAATGGCTATTGCATCACCGGTGACGACCTGGAGTCTTGCGCAGCTCGGGAGAAGGTGAAGTTGCAGTCGGGCGACATCCTGCTGGTTCGCACCGGGTGGCTGGAAGCATGGCGTCAGGGCGCGGGGTCACCGGAGCAGATGGCGCCGGGGGAAAAGGCGCCAGCAGGGCAGCCCGGGCTTGGGCTTGACGCGGCCGCATACGTGAGAGATTACGACATCGCCGCGGTCGGGGCGGACAACTCGGCGGTTGAGGTCATCCCCTTCGACAACGGCACATTCCTCGCCGTCCACATAGAGCTACTGGTGAAGCTCGGGGTGCCTCTACTCGAGCATCTCGCTGTCGGCGATCTCGCGGCAGACCGGGTACACGAGTTTCTCTTTGTGGCCGCGCCCCTGCCCGTGACCGGAGCTGCGGGGAGCCCGCTCAACCCCGTGGCGATCTCGTGACCGAGACCGCGAGGTTGCCGGTGAGACGCTTGCGACCACGGATAGTAATTTGTAGCATACAAACGATCTGCGAAAGAGGGCCATGGTGACCGAAGCAACCGCGGAACAGTCTGGCGCGCCCACTGGGCCGTCAGTCGAGATTTTCTCGGGAATCCGAGTAGTCGAGTTGGCCCAATGGGTGTTCGTGCCAGTCGCAGGCGCGTTGATGGCCGATTGGGGAGCAGAGGTCATTCACGTCGAGCCTCCCGGGACCGGCGACGGGTACCGGGGCCTTGTTTCACAGGGCATTCTGCACTCAGCAGGTGGGCTGAACCAGTCGATGGAGCTGGCCAACCGCGGTAAGCGCAGCATCGGTCTGGACCTAAAAGCACCCGAGGGGCGAGAGATCCTGCTGCAGCTCGTCGAGCGATCGGACATCTTCCTCACCAACTACCTGCCGGCGACGCTCGAGCGGTTGGACCTTGGCGTCGAGGCGCTTCGTCAGGTCAATCCTCAGCTTATCTACGCTCGCGGCCACGGCTACGGCGTACGAGGGCCTGATGCGTCAAAGGCGGCCTATGACGCCACTGCCTTTTGGGCCAGAGGTGGGCTCGGGGCGACCCTGACGCCGGAGGGACTCGACGGGCCAATCGGCCAGCGCGGTGCGTTTGGCGACCGCAATGGGGGAGTGCAGCTGGCATTCGGGATGGCCGGCGCTCTCTTCAGGCGAGAGCGCACGGGACAGCCTTCGGTTGTCGACGTTTCTCTACTGGCGACCGCGATGTGGACGCTTTCCTCCGACGTCCTCTCAGCTCTGCAGGGAAACTTTCACGCCGCTCCGCCGCCTGGAGGAAATACCCGCAGCCGCTCGCCAAACCCGTTGGTCAATAACTTTCGTACCAAGGACGACCGGTACCTGAGCCTGGTCTTTCTTCAGCCCGACCGGTACTGGGCTGACCTCTGCCGGGCCGTCGACCGGCCCGAGCTCGCCCTCGATCCCCGGTTCGCCGACATGGATGCCAGGGCGGAGCACAAAGAGGAATGTGTGGCGGTGCTGGACGAGATCTTCGGATCGCGAACCTTCGAGGAATGGCGGACCGCATTGCAGGACGAACAGTTTCCATGGGCGCCCTTTCAGAGGGTCACCGAGATCATCGAGGATCGCCAGGTCGTGGCGAACGGCTACATCGGCGAGGTTCCGGTGGATGGCGGAGGGTCGTTTCGTATGCCTACCGGCGCCGTGCAATTCGACGAGCGGCCTGCCACGCTCCGGCGCGGCCCCGAGTTGGGGCAAGACACCGAGCTGGTCCTCCTTGAGCTCGGGCTCGACTGGGAGCAGATCGGGCGGTTGAAGGATGCTGGAGTGATCGGATGAGCACGGTCGAGAAGCCTTTGCCCCTGCCGGATGATCGCTCTGAGGGGTTTTGGCAAGCCGCCGCAGAGCACATACTCGCATTGCAGCGCTGTAACTCGTGTGGACGTTTTGCCCATCCACCCGTGGTGGTTTGCCCCCGGTGTCTCTCAGTGAAAGCCGCGTTCACCTTCGTTCCCGTCGATGGACAAGGGCGCCTGGCAACGTGGACCGTGATGCGAGACGCCTTCCTGCCCGGGTTTAAAGAGGATATTCCGTGGATCATTGCTGAGGCGGAACTGGACGAGCCGGCGGGGGTGCGGTTGCTGGCCCGGTTGCAGGCGGACGTCGACACTCCCCTGGCCATCGGCCTGCCCGTCGAAACGGTCTTCGAAGACGTCGCCCCCGGGGTGGCTCTCCCGGTGTTGAAGTTGGTGGGATGAGCACCGGCCGGAGCGCGTTGCGGAATCGGGTGGCGATCGCCGGTTACGGCATCAGCCCCGTGGCGCGTCGATCGACGCGACCACTCGGGGCCCTGGCGGTCGAGACGGCTCTGACTGCCATCAACGATGCCGGTCTGACGAAAGAGGACATCGACGGCTTTACGACCGGCGCCATATTGCCCTCGGCTGGGGGACAGGCAGCGGTCGATGGTGTGAGCATCGTGTCCGCTACCTGGATGGCGGAGCAACTCGGCATCCGGCCTCGCTGGGCCTCGGGCTTTCAAGGATTTGGCCAGCTACCCGGTTCGGTGATGCTCGCCGTCAACGCCATCGCGTCGGGAGCCGCAGACTACGTTCTGCTGCACCGGGCCCTCTCCAACCCCGCGGGCCGTTATCACGAGAATCCCATGACCCGCGCCTCTGGATCAAGCCAGTGGACAGCGCCGCATGGTTTGTGGGGCCCGCCCGCCCAGATCGCGCTCGCCTACAACGAGTACCTCCAGCGGTACGGCGCCACGCGAGAAGAGATGGCCACCGTCGTGGTGGAGCTTCGGCGAAACGCGGCACGCATTCCGTGGGCGTACTGGCATGACCAGCCCATCACGGTGGACGACTACATGAACGCCCGGGTCATCGCCGACCCTATATCAATCCTGGATTGTGACATCCCTGTCGATGGCGTGGCCGCATTCGTGTTCACGAGCGCCGAGCGAGCGCGGGATCTTCCCCACCCGCCCGTCTACGTCCGCGGTTTCGGTCAGGGCAGTCCCATCACGCTCACGTCGGGAACCGTGTGGACCCTCGACGAAATGGTGGAAGGAGGCAGGGTCGCCAGCGAACGACTGTGGGAGAGTTCAGGTCTGGGCGTCACTGACATCGACTTGCCCCAGCTCTATGACGGTTTCTCTCCGTTCATCTACCTCTGGCTCGAGTCTCTCGGCTTTTGCCCGCAGGGGGAGGCCCACAACTTCGTTCAAGACGGCGCTATCCGGACTGGCAGCGGGCTTCCGATTGTTTCCGGAGGCGGAGCCCTGGGTAATGGCCGGTTGCACGGAATTCCCCAGATGCTCGAGTGCTACCTGCAGCTGTCCGGCCGTGCGGGCGAACGACAGCTGCCAGGGATGGAGGTCGGCCTGGCCTGCCACTCGTCGCCTCATTTTGGCGGCGCGGTCGTCTACACCAATACGGCATAGGGCTGATATCCGATGAGGTATGTGATCTACGGCGCCGGCGCTATCGGGGGAGCGATCGGGGCCCGGCTGTTCGCTGCCGGTCGGGAAGTGGTGCTGATCGCGGCATGGTGATCATTTTGAGGTGCTGCGTTCGAAGGGATTGACGTACCGTGATCCGGAGGGCGACCGGCTGCTTCACATTCCCGTCGTTGACCATCCTCGGGCGATTGAGTGGCGCCAGGACGACGCGGTGTTGTTAGCCATGAAGAGCCAGGGCACCGAGGATGCCGTCAGAGAGCTTGCCGCTGTTGCCCCTCCGACAGTGGCCGTCGTGTGCGCGGAGAACGGCGTCGAAAACGAACGGCTCGCGCTCCGCCGCTTCTCGAACGTCTACGGGATGTGCGTCATGATGCCGGCGAGTCACCTGGACCCGGGCGTCGTCGAGGCGGATTCTCATCCGGTCGTCGGCGTCCTCGATCTGGGCCGGTTTCCAGCTGGGGTCGACGCCACAGCCGAGCTCCTCGCGGCGGATTTATCCTCGAGCGGGTTCCAGTCACGCCCCGATCCTGCCGTGATGTCGTGGAAATACCAGAAGCTGCTGATGAATCTGACGACCGCAGTCCGGGCGGTGTGTGGCCCCGACGTTCCCGGGGACGAGGCGACAGAGCGCATCCGGAAAATGCTTGACCAGCAGCTCCAGGCGGAGGCCATCTCGTGCTTTCAACGGGCAGGAATTACCCTGCCGCGACCTGAAGATCGCCAAGCCCGCTGGGGGGGTGCGTTGACGCGACGGCCGCTCCCCGGCAGCAGGGCCCTGGCCGGTTCGGGGTGGCAGAGCCTGGCCCGGCGGACCGGGTCCAGCGAAGCCGACTATCTCAATGGTGAGGTCACCCTCCTGGGACGGCTTTACGGAGTGGCGACGCCGGCTAACGACCTGGTCGGGAGGCTGTCCAACGAGCTGTCTCGCTCGCAGAAGCCTCCCGGATCCGTGTCCGTCGGGGAGCTTGCGGATGCGCTGGGGATGGTCTGAGCGAATGAGAAGAAAGGACCGACAATTGCGCTGTCTGCCCAAGCCTGAGTACGAGCGGGTGTCGGGCGCACTCGCCGGGTTCCTCTGGGGGATCGCGCTCAAAGAGCGTAAGGCGCCATGAGCGGAGCGCTGGCTGGTTGGCGTGTGCTCGAAGTCGCCGACGGGGTGGCGGCCACCTTCTGCGCCAAGGTTCTTGCAGATCTGGGTGCAGAAGTTCTCAAGATCGAACCTCCGGAGGGTCATGGGTCACGTGCCTGGGGGCCCCGCCGTGCCGACGCGCCTCCCGGCGAAGCGGGCGGTCGCTTTCAGTACCTCAACACCAGCAAACAGAGCGTGGTTATAGGACCCGAGGCCGGTGACGAGGCGCGGCGGCTGCTTGACCTGGTGGCGACCTCGGATGTGATCGTCACAGATCGACCGTCGGAGGTGCCGGAACGCCTCGGCCCGATCCCGCCCACCGTGGTGCTGGCGTCCATCCGGCCGTTCGGTTCTAGCGGCCCGTATGCTGCCTACCGGGCGCATCACCTGACCGTTTTTCACGCGGGCGGCGAGGGTTCGATCCTTCCCAGCGGACCGGGCTTCAAGCAGTTCCCCGAGCGTCCGCCGATTCAGCTCGGGAGCGACATCGCCGAATTCGACGCTGGGTGGAATGCCGCCGTCGCGGTCTTGGCGGCCTGTTATGGGCGGCTGCGCTCCGATCGGGCCCAGCGCATCGACGTGTCGGTCCAGGAGTCGGAGCTGACGCTCAACCGCACGCGGTTGAGCCGCTACAACAATGACGGCATCGTGCTCGGCCGCGAGCCGAGCCGCTACGGCATTACTGGAATGATGCGGTGCAGTGATGGATGGGTCCAGCTGGTCGGTCTTCGCGAAGACCATTGGGATCGCCTGGTGACATCGCCGGAAGCCGGCCAGCTCGCCGATTCCCGGTTCGCCACCGCGGAAGGACGAAACCGTGATCTTGAGGCGCTCGGGGTAGCCCTCGCGGAGTGGTGCCAGGCCCGCTCGAAGTCCCAGGTGGTTGGCGTTCTCGCCCCACTGGGTACCTCCGTCGGCGCCTATGCGGTGCCGGACGATCTGATCGAATCCGAGCAGTTCCGGCATCGCGGTTTCCTGCGCAAGGTAGATGACGGTCGCGGCGGCACCTTGTTGGTGCCGGGTGCACCGTATCGGATGACAGCCACCCCCGTGGAGGTCGGGCCGGCGCCGGCCTTGGGCTCGTCCACCGGATTTCGCTCCGGGCGCGTCGGGCGCCCCACCCTTCCGCCTGGCCGCCTGCTCGAGGGCGTACGGGTTCTCGACTTCACCTGGGCGGCAGCCGGCCCCTACGCCACCTTGCTGCTCGCTCTTCTTGGTGCCGAGGTGGTAAAGGTGGAGACATCACGCAGGCCGGACCCCGCCCGGCGCGGCTTCCTTGCCGACTACGGCGGCGTGAACCGCTCACCAAACTTCAACGAGCTCAACCTCAACAAGCGGGCAATTCAGGTCGACCTGGGACGGCCGGAGGGCCTGGAACTGGTGGAAGGGCTGATCGGGATCGTCGACGTGGTGGTCGACAATTTCCGGCCCGGGGTGATGGCCCGGTTCGGGTTCGACCCGGCCACCCTGCTCGAGCGGCACCCGTCCTTGGTCGTCGCGTCGTCGTCGGCAAACGGATCTTCCGGCCCAGAAGCGATGGCCGCGGGTCTGGCGAGCATTTTCGGAGCGACCGGCGGACTTGGCGAGCAGACCGGGTACACAGATGGGCCGCCCACTGAAGTCGGCGAGTCCACCGACTATCGCAGCGCGAACGCGTTTGCCGTCGGGATCATCGCCGCCCTTCTGCACCGGGCCAGAACGGGAGAGGGGCAGCATGTCGATGTCGCTTCGCGTGAAGTGGTGGCCGCGAGCACCCCGGACGGTCTGCTGGCGCTCGGGCTTGGAGTTTCCTGGCCGTTAAGGGTTGGGAATCAGCACCGGGAGATGACCCCTCATGACGTCTTTCCCTGCCGCGGAGCGGACGAATGGGTGGCTATAGCCGTCGGCGACGAGGACGAGTGGGCTGCGCTCTGCCGGATCCTCGGCCGCCAGGAATGGGTGCAGGGCTTCTCGGGCGCGGCAGAACGTCGTGCGTCGGGCTCGATCATCGACACAGAGATTGCGGAGTGGACCCAGCGCCGGACCCCTTCCGAGGCCTTCGAGGAACTGCAGGCAGCGGGCGTCCCGGCAGCACCGGTCATGACCAATGCCGCGCTGGCAATCGACCCTCACCTCCGGGCCCGGCAGGTGTTCGTCGAAGTGGATCATCCTGAGATAGGGAGAACGAAGGTAATGCGGGCTCCGTGGCTGTTCTCGGATGCGTCCTGCGAGATTCGCCGCCACGGTCCGATCCTCGGTCAGGACAATCAATATGTACTCGAGGAAATGCTCGGGATGGCACCGGACTGGCGTACGAAGCTGAAGGACGTCTTGGTGTGAGACCGGTCCCCGTCGACCCTGCCGTTGTTCCAGCCCCCGAGAGGCAGGGACAGGTCAAGCTCGCATCGGGGAGTCGGTGTGCTCGCCACCACCCAATGTCGTGACGGAACGGAGGAAGCTTCAGCCATGATGCAACAAGTGTTGAGCGGCGTGAAGGTGATTGACGCGACGATGTTCGCGTTTATGCCCGTCGCCGGGGGAGTGCTCGCCCATTGGGGTGCCGATGTCATCAAAGTGGAGAGCCCGGGTGCCTGCGACCCCATGCGTGTGCTGTTCGGCGGGACGACAGAGCCCGGTGGGGCCTACATGTCATTCAAAAACTACAACCGGGGGAAGCGAGCGGTCGCCATCGACCTGTCAACTGAAGACGGAAGAAGCATCTTGTACCGGCTGGTAGAACACGCCGACGTCTTCCTGACCAGCTATCTGCCGGAAACCCGAAAAAAGCTGAAGGTCGATGTAGAGGACATCCGCAAATGCAATCCGAATATCATCTATGCGAAAGGAACTGGATTTGGTCCTCTCGGCCCTGAGCGCGAACGCCGAGGCTACGATGCCGCCGCATGGTGGGCGCGAGGGTCGCTCGCCGACTCGGCGATGCAGGGATCAGGTTCCGAATGGCCGACGGGGATGGTCGGCCACGGCGATACCATCTCCGGGACGGTACTCGCCGGCGGCATCTGCGCCGCGCTTCTGCAGCGGGAACGTACCGGAGTGGCGACCGTCGTCGATGGGTCGTTGCTGGGCACGGCGATCTGGTACAACCATCAACCGATCGTGGCCAGCGGTCTCGGATTCTCCTGGGGTGGGGCGCCGATCCCGCGCGAGGAACGTTCCCCCACCTCCAACGCCTACCGGACGAGTGATGGCCGCTTCGTCAGCCTGGTATTCGTCAATGACCCCGACGTGGACTGGGCCGACCTCTGTAAACATCTCGATCGACCCGAGTTGGCAACGGACCCCCGGTTCGCGACCAGCGCAGGTCGCTCAGCGAACCGCGCCGAAGCTGTGCGTCTCCTCGACGACATCTTTGCCGAACGGTCTCTGGCCGAGTGGAAGAAAGTGTTGGTGACCACGCGTGGGGTTTGGGCCCCGGTGCAGACGGCCAGCGAGATACACGAGGATCCCCAGACGATTGCCAACGGGTTCATTCGACAAGTGCAATATGCCAATGGCCCGATTTCGCTTCCGGTTCCTCCAGTCCTCTTCGATGAGGAAGCCGGAGACATCAAGCCGGCTCCGGAGTTTTGCGAGCACACGGACGAGGTGTTGCGGGAAACCGGGCTCAGCAACGATGAGATCGCCCGCTACCGGGCTGCGGGCGTCATCGCCTGAGCGCAGATGGCAAGAGGGCGCAGCCAGCAAGACGTGCACGGCGAGTCTGCCTCGCCGCCGGCTGTCGCACCCCGCGTGCACATGGGCGGATCTGGAGAGCAGACGCCCATCGAGGATCTCCCGTATGGCGCCGACGACCCCGAGCATCGCCTGGCTGTGGCTCTTACGGAAGCCCGACGCGCGTGGCCGTCGTGGTACCGGTACGCCTACGAACCATTCCACGAACTCGACTCCGGGCAATACGACGTGCTCTGGTGCCTCGCCGTTCGCCTTCCCGCCGGATGCCGCATGGGCGAGCTGGCGTCGGTGCTGCGGATTGACTCCTCGACTGCTACCAGGGCGGTCGATCGCCTGGTGGGGGCCGGACTGGCCCAGCGCGCCCAGGCGACTGAGGACAGAAGAGTCCTCGTTGTGCAGGCGACAGTGGCCGGACGGCGACTCGTCAACAATATGTCACGTCAGGCGACCCACAGGTGGCGAGCCATGCTGCACAGTGCCTTGTCGTCTACCGAGATCGCGCTGTTGGCGGAATGGCTCGAGCGTATGGTGACGGCGGTGGACACCGCAGTGTCCGCGGACGAGTGATGGCTTCAGGACGATCCAGGCTGCGCCGGGCGCAGTTCAGTAAGGCTTTTTGGTGTAGCCGCCATCAACCAGGATGGTCTGACCGGTCACGAAACTGGCTTCCTCAGAGCAGAGGAACAGCACGACGTTGGCCAGGTCCTCCATCCGGCCCAGCCGCTTGATCAGCTGCCCACCGACGAGGGTTTCTTCGATTCCCTTCCGGGTCGTGTCGTTCATCCATGCCACAGCTGCTTCGGAGTCGACCAGACCCGGCGCGATTCCATTCACACGAATGCCCTGTGGAGCAAGCTCGGCAGCCAGCGATACCGTGAGCGCATTCAGGGCCAGCTTCGAGACTCCGTAGGCGCCGCCAGCCGAGTAAGCGGCCATGGAGGACTGATTGATGATCGCGCCGCCACCGCGGGCCGCCATCGCATCCCGGCAGGCTGCCGCACATGACACGGCTGCGATGACATTCGTGTCCATAACTGCGCGCCAGCGAGGCAGAGCCTCTCGGGTGTATGGCAATTGGGCGTGATCGAGGTGGATGCCCGCGTTGTTGATCAGGATGTCGACACCGCCAAACGTGTCGACCGCCGCCCTCGCCATCGCATCGACTTCTTCGTCCTCGGTCACATCTGTGACCGTCGCCAGGCCGTGACCTCCACCGGCTTCCAGTTCCCCGACCACTCGCTTCGCGGCTTCCGCGTCAATGTCAGCAATGACCAGATTCGCACCCTCAGCGGCAAAAGAGCGCGCATAGACCCGGCCGATACCGGCGCCGCCTCCTGTCACCACGACCACCTTGTCCTGAAATCGGGCGCTCACGCTGACATTCCTCCGATTCTCGTGAAGGTCACGATCCACGAGTGGACCGTGTGCACGTGCCACCCGTGCCTGACCCGTTTACTGGATCGGCCAAGCATCGCACTTATTGAGTTGCGCCGCCGCACGCCCCGGGGGGGGGTTCGTGGCACGCAGCGGCGCAACTCGATTGGCAACGTCCAGGAAACCTGTACCCATCACCCCGGTGTGCCAGGTACATCGACTTGCATCTGAAGGACTTGAGAGCAGTGTACGGGGAGAATGACCTTCTCGTCAAGGCGAGGTCTGTCGTAGAAGCAGCTTGACGGGCCACAGCGAGACCCTCGTTTTTGGCAACGAGTGATTCGCCCCAACGCTCGCCAGCAATCAGCGACGCTTCTTCAACGTGCCCCGACCGGGGGCGGAGTAGCCAGCGCCCACATGACAATCGATCGCCGATCTATTGATACCTCGCTGACGTGAATTCGCCGATGGCCAGTCGGGGCTGCATGGACGGGATTGCTCCGTGGATGTACGATTCCGCCGGCACGCTCACGAGGTGGTCCGGGTGCCGGCTGACCGTTAGGATCGCTGACATTCTTAAGGGGGAGTTCATGCAGTCTCATCCACGCAAGCTGACCCGGCTCGCCTGCCTTCTGGCAGTCGCCGGTGTGGTTGCAGCCGCCTGCGGTAGCAGCTCCGGCAAGTCGACGTCGCCGACATCGGGCGCCACGGGGGCGACCTCAGGGTCCTCGTCGGGTAACACCGCGAGCGCTCCGGGGATCACTCCGACCAAGGTCACGGTGGGGTTGGTGACAAGCCTGACCGGGGCGGAGTCGGCGCAGTTCAACGGAGCCCAGCAGGGGGCCCAGGCCCGCTTTGACCTGCAGAACTCTCAGGGTGGCGTGGACGGCCGCCAGCTCGAGGTGGTGGCGGCCGACGACACCTCGACGCCGACGGGGGCGGACAGTGCGGCGTCCAGCCTGATCAGCCAGAAGGGCGTGTTCGGGCTGATGTTCGTCTCCGGGGTGACGGCCACGGCCTACAAGATCCCGCAGCAAGAGGGCGTCCCGGTCGTGGGCGCGGCCGTGGACGGGCCGGAGTGGGGCCAGCAGCCCAACACGAACATGTTCTCGGTGAACGGGAATGAGGGACCGACGGGCCTGACCGTGTCCACGGAGATTCCCAATCTGATGAAGCTGGCCGGGGCCACGAATGTGGCCAGCCTGGGCAACGGAAACGAGCCGGCGTCCGAGTTCGTGGCCAAGGAGTTCACCGCCGGGGCGCAGGCCGCCGGCCTCAAAGTGGGCTACCAGAACTACAGCATCCCCATCGGCTCCGTCGACATGACGGCACCGGCCCTGACAATGAAGAACCTCAATATCGACGGGTTCTATGCGCCCATGATCGAGACCACCCTGTTTGCCCTCCTGTCCGACCTCCAGTCCGAGGGCGCCAGCATGAAAGCGGCCGTCCTCGCCACCGGGTACGGGCAAGAGATCTATAGCCAGCCGACGGCACTGAGAGCCGCCCAGGGGGCGATCTTTGGCGTGTCACAACTTCCGTTCGAGGAGAAGACCCCGGCCACTCAGGCGGAGCAGGCCGCCTTCGAGAAGTACGAGCACTACAGCGGCCTCCCCAACCTCAACTGGACGTACGGCTGGCTGTCCGCGGACCTGTTCATCCGGGGCTTGCAGGCGGCGGGCCAGAACCCGACCCGGACCTCGTTTATCTCCGGCCTGCACGGGGTCACCAACTGGGACGGTGGTGGGTTGTTGCCGTCGAACCAGGACTTGAGCCTGGCCGGGTTCGGAAAGTTCCCGGCGACCAGTTGCGGGTACTTCGTGCGCCTCTCGGGAAACAACTTCGTGCCCCTCAACAACGGAAAAGCGGTGTGCGGCAACAACCTGTCAGCCGGGGCATGACCCGCTCGCCGACGGCTTCAGGGCAACCTCGGTTCTGAGATCAGTTTGTCGACAGACGGGCCGGCGTGCCGGGACGGGCTCGCCGGCCCGATGTACCATCGTCGTCCGGAACCATCACACTCGCAGAAAAGCGTAAGGGGAGTTCATGCAGTTGCATCGACGCAAGCTGACCCGGCTCGCCTGCCTTCTGGCAGTCGCCGGTGTGGTTGCAGCCGCCTGCGGTAGCAGCTCCGGCAAGTCGACGTCGCCGACATCGGGCGCCACGGGGGCGACCTCAGGGTCCTCGTCGGGTAACACCGCGAGCGCTCCGGGGATCACTCCGACCAAGGTCACGGTGGGGTTGGTGACAAGCCTGACCGGGGCGGAGTCGGCGCAGTTCAACGGAGCCCAGCAGGGGGCCCAGGCCCGCTTTGACCTGCAGAACTCTCAGGGTGGCGTGGACGGCCGCCAGCTCGAGGTGGTGGCGGCCGACGACACCTCGACGCCGACGGGGGCGGACAGTGCGGCGTCCAGCCTGATCAGCCAGAAGGGCGTGTTCGGGCTGATGTTCGTCTCCGGGGTGACGGCCACGGCCTACAAGGTCCCGCAACAGGAGGGCGTCCCGGTCGTGGGCGCGGCCGTGGACGGGCCGGAGTGGGGCCAGCAGCCCAACACGAACATGTTCTCGGTGAACGGGAATGAGGGACCGACGGGCCTGACCGTGTCCACGGAGATTCCCAATCTGATGAAGCTGGCCGGGGCCACGAATGTGGCCAGCCTGGGCAACGGAAACGAGCCGGCGTCCGAGTTCGTGGCCAAGGAGTTTGCCGCCGGGGCGCAGGCTGATGGTCTCAAGGTGGGCTATCAGGACTACAGCATCCCCATCGGCTCCGTCGACATGACGGCACCGGCCCTGACAATGAAGAACCTGGGGATCGATGGGTTCTATGCGCCCATGATCGAGACCACTGACTTCGCCCTGCTGTCCGACCTGCAGGCCGAGGGCGCGACCATGAAGGCTGCCGTTGTGGCCACTGGCTACGGGCAGGAGATCTACAACCAGCCGACGGCACTGAAGGCGGCCCAGGGCGCCGTCTTCGAGGTGTTGCAGGTGCCATTCGAGGACAAGACTCCCGCAACTGAGGCGGAGCAGGCCGCTTTTGAGAAGTACGAGCATTTCAGCGGCCTCCCGAATCTCAACTGGACATACGGCTGGCTGTCCGCGGACCTGTTCATCCGGGGTTTGCAGGAGGCAGGCCAGAATCCGACCCGGACCTCGTTTATCTCCGGCCTGCACGGGGTCACCAACTGGGACGGTGGCGGGTTGCTGCCGTCGAACCAGGACTTGAGCCTGGCCGGGTTCGGAAAGTTCCCGGCGACCAGTTGCGGGTACTTCGTGCGCCTCTCGGGAAACAACTTCGTGCCGCTCAACAACGGGCAGGCGGTGTGCGGCAAGAACCTGGACACGGGAGCCTGAGCGGACCGCAGGCTGCCCGGCTCGCCAGCCGACAATAAAAGAGGGCCCCGGTCACTGCAGGTGACCGGGGCCCTCTTGAGGCAAGTGAAGTGGACGGCGGGAGCGGCTCAGGCTCCCGTCGCAGTGGCGCTCGTGTCGCGACCGGATCGAAGGATTGTCCCCGGCAGGTTCCCGGTCGGTTTGCCTTCGACGATTGTGGGCACACCGTTGACGAACACCCGATCGATACCCTGCGGATCGGAAAGCAAGCGTTTGCTCTGACCCGGCAAGTCAAAGGAGATGCGGGCCGGCGAGGCTCCGATCTTTTCAGGATCGAAAACGACGATGTCGGCAATGTACCCAGGGGAGAGCCGCCCCCGCTGCCGTAAGCCGAACAGCCGCGCCGGGACATCTGTCATCAGTTGCACGGCGCGTTCGACGCTGACCAGCTCCCGACCGCGGAGGCAATCCGAAATAAACCGGGTCGGATAAGGAGATCCGAGCATCCGGTCCAGATGCGCACCGGCGTCTGAGCCGCCCAGCAGGACATCCGGCTCCGCCCATACGTCCCGTCGCAGTTTCCAGTCGGCCTCGGTGTCCGCGGTTGGGAGGGGCCACAACACGGTCCGTAGGTCGTCAGCCGCCACGATGTCCACGATGGTGGCGAAGGGGTCTTCACCCCGTTCGGCAGCGATCTCGCCCACGATCCGGTTCCGGTACCGCTCGTTCTGTTCGGAGAAGACGTCACCGATCATGTAGCGACCGAAATCGGTGAGCCGGCCCAGTGCGGATCCGCTCGCGCTGTCGAGCATGTTTGCTCGGACTGCGGGGTCGCGCAGCCGCTGGATGCGCTCGGGGACGTCGACCGCAAGGACATCCCGCCAGCCGGGAATCAGCCACAACGCGCAAAAGGTGAGGAAGCTCATGTTGTTGTCGGCGAAGACGGGCATGGTCAGTGCCACGACCCGGCCGCCGATCTCGCGGGCGCGTTTCGAGGGCTGCAGCTGATGCTCAATCTTGCCCGGGTCGTCACTGGAAACACTGAGCACGTTCCAGTTGAGCGGTCGTCGAGCGGTGGCGCTCATGGTGGCGAGCAGCTCGACCTCGTGGTCGCTGAACCGGCCGATGCATCCTTCCGTGATCAACTCGAGCGATGTGCCCTCATGGCGACCCACGATCCCGCACAGCCCGAGCACCTCGTCCTCCGATGCCCATCGGCTCGGGACTGGCTGTCCTTCGCCGTCAATGTGCGTGGAGGACCGCGTCGTCGACAATCCGAGGCCTCCGGACGCCAACGACTGATCGAGGAGGTTCTTGATGGCCTGGAGCTCGTCGGCCGTTGACTCGCGCCCGAAATCCTCGCCCAGGACGTAACGGCGGAGCGCGCAGTGACCCACCATGAACCCGGCGTTGACGGCGACGGCTCCATCGAGATGGTCCAGGTACTCCCCGAAACTATCCCAGCTCCAGGGCACGCCGGTGGTCAGGGCGGCGAGCGGCATCCCCTCTACCTGGGCCATCATGCGGCACGTATAGTCGACGTCTGCCGGTTTGATGGGGGCAAATGTAAAGCCGCAGTTGCCACCGATGACCGTGGTGACGCCATGCCAGCTGGACGGTGTGGCGGTCGGGTCCCAGAACAGCTGGGCGTCGTAATGCGTGTGAGGGTCAATGAAACCAGGGGCCACGATCAGGCCGTCGGCATCAATAGTCTCCCCGGACGTCCCGTCGATACTGCCGATCTCGGTCACCAGTCCGTCCTGGATACCGATGTCGGCACGTCCCTGTGGGGCACCGGTACCGTCGACGACCGTGCCGCCTCTTATCACATAATCCATATCGGTCCTCTCGGCTACTCGACGTCGAGGTCGTAAAGTTCGGCGCAGTTATCCCGTACGACCCGTCGGAACGTGTCGGGCGGAAGGTTTGACAAAATCTCCTGGGCGATCTTCCGGCTGTGCGGATACGTCGTCTCGGAATGTGGGTAATCGCTCGACCACATGATCCGGTTGACGTTGCAGCGGTGCGCCAGTTCGATCCCGGGAGGATCCTCCATAAAAGTGAACCAGATCTGGCGCTCCGCGTACTCGGAGGGCAACTCCGGCAGCTGGAAGTTGGTCCACCAACGATGCTTCTCGTAGACGTGATCGATGTAGTACTTCCAGAAGGGCACCCAACCGATCTGTGCTTCGACAGACACCAGCTTGAGATCCGGATACCGTGCGAGGGTTCCTCCGAGGACGAACCGGCCGAGCGAAAGCGGCGTCTCCAGCTTCGATGCGACCAGTCCGTTCATAAAGATGTCGCCTCGGGTGGCCCCCGCCGGCTGCGCCGGGTCCCCGGTTCCGAGGGTTCGGCGCACCCCTGAACTGACGTGGATATGCACCGGCCACCCTTTGTCGAGGACCGAGCGCCAAAATTGCTCCCAGTTGTCGTCCTGCCACTCGCCCGTCCCAGGCGTGTGAGGTATGACCGCGCCCCGCAAGCCTCGAGCTGCGGCATCTTCGACCTCGGTTACCGCGTCCGCTGGGTCGTCGCACGGAATCCCGGCGAGGCCGATCAGGCGATTGGGATTGTACGAACAGAAGTCGGCCAGCCAATGGTTGTATGCGGTGAAGCTGGCGCGCGCCAGACCAGGGTCCTCGCTGGCGAGCGGCGCGTTCCCTACCGCCCCGAAGAGAACCTCCGCCGCCACTCCGTCGATGTCCTGATCCTCCAGGCGGGCCGCCGGCTCCCATCCGCCGGGCCGGACGTCGTCGAACCGACGGATCGCCGCCGTGTACTCCTCCGGACGCCGGCCGGCGGCGGAAGACAGATTGGCGATCGGCCGTCTGCGCCCTTCGAACACCTCGTAGTCGGCCTCCTCTGTGGATTCGACGCGGGGAGCGCGGTCGCGGAACTCCGGGGCCAGGTATTCAGCCCACATTTCCGTGCGCGGGTTGACGTGGGAGTCCGCCGAAATCAACTTGAAGCTCAAATCAGTCACGGCGCGGACCTCCCTGCGATGTTCATCTCTGGTTCCTCCTTCATTGCCATCAGGCTGGCATTGCCGGTTTGGGCCGGTACCGGGCTGTCTGCTTCGGCCTCGGGGATCATGGTCAGTACTGCCTGCGGTAATCGGGTATGGCTTCCGGCGCCATTCCCCAAAGAGCATGGATCGTCGCGCCTCCGTCGACGGCCAGAGTTTGTCCGGTGACACGCTCGGCCAAAGACGATGAGAAGAAGAGGACCGCGTTGGCGATGTCTCTGGCCCGAGGCGCGGCCAGCGGATTGATCCCGTTGACGTCGTACTCGCCCTCCGGCTGATTTTCGTTGCCATCCCCGACGTTGCCAGGAGCCACCGCGTTGACACGGATGCCATGACGACCCAGTTCGTCGGCGAACGTCTTGACGAGGGAGATCACGCCGGCTTTGGCAGCCCCATAGGGTGCGTGGTAGCCGGCTGCGACGATCCCGTCGACCGACGCCAACGCCACCATGGCACCCCCCGTACCTTGCTCGATCATCCGCCTGCCCGCGCCTTGGAACAGATAGAAGACGTGGGTCAGATTGTTCTGGATCGTCCACTGCCAGTCATCGTCAGAGAAGTTCTCGGCGCGATCCCATGTGGCCTTCCCGATAATGCTGACGCACACGTCAATCCCGCCCAGTCCGGCGAGGGATTCGGCGAGGGCACGCTCGGCCTGGGCGCGGTCGGTCATGTCTGCCACCACCGGGAACGCCTTACCACCCGCGTCCGTGATGTCCTTGACGATTCCGTTGGCCCGACCTTCGTCGATATCGATGCACGCCACCGTTGCCCCGGCTTCCGCCAGCCGCTGTGCGCTTCGTCGCCCATGACCGGCACGGCCCGGGATATACCCCGCTCCGGAGACAACCGCTCTCTTGCCCTCGAGCCCAAGATCGATCACTTTTGCCCTCCCTGGTGGTGCTTCTCTGACGTTTGTTGATTTTTGCGGCCGTCGCTGCGGGGCCGAAACGCGAGGTGGCACCACACACGCGGGCGTGCCCCCAACAGGGCATTCGTTTGAGAATCAGGATACCGGGCGAGGTGTTCCGCCGCAAGGAACAGTAAGCAACAGTCAGGGACGGCCCGGACTGGCTCCCTTGCCGGCCAGAGGTTCGCCTGTTAAAGTCAGCGGCAGATATTGAAACGATATGTTCCTATATATGAACAGTATATGATCAGTACGTCCGGACTGGCGTTATGGTTGGCGGACCGCGCTGCGGCGGTTTGCCGCGCGTGGAGCGCGGTATCCGTACCCACCAGCAGTCAACCGGGTCCAGGCACGACAAGGAAGATAGGTCCATGAAGCTGGATCTCCTGTACGAAATCCAGGCGCCCAAGCCGTGGGGCAAGCCCCACCCGTACGGTCAACGGGAAGCCGAGCAGCAGTCCTATTTTGAGGCGATTGAGCAAGTCAAGCTTGCTGACCGACTCGGTTATGGAACGGCCTGGTTCGTCGAGCATCATTTCCGCGAGGGGCGGTCGCATTGCCCGGCTCCGGAGGTGATGATCGGGGCGCTGTCGCAGATCACCGACAACATCCGGCTGGGTTTCGGGGTGACGTTGACGCCGCACCCGTTCCGCCACCCGGTGCTCAACGCCGAGCGGGTGGCCACTGCGGACATTTTGAGCCGCGGCCGGGTCGAGTGGGGGACGGGCCGCTCGACCGCGTTGGAGCGCATTGCCATGGGCGTCAAGGACGAAGACAGCCGGGCGCAATGGCAGGAGGCCATCGAGATCATGGTGAAGGCGTGGGAGCAGGAGCGGCTGGCTGTGGACACGCCCTTCCTCAAGTTCCCTGCACTGCCCCGCGGTGACTGGGAGCCGCCGCGGGCGATCACCCCGAAGCCGTATCAGGATCCGCATCCGCCATGCTGGGTGGCCTGCGTCAGCGACGAGAGCGTGGAGTTGGCGGCCAAGCTTGGTCTGGGAATGCTGAGCATGACCATCCAGCTCCCGGTCGACACGTTGGCGGCTCGCATCGAGCGCTACCGCCAGTTGAGCGCCGAGGCCACACCGCTGACCCGAGTGTTGAACAACCGGGTGGCTCCTTACACGCTGGTGCACTGTGCGCCCGACATGGCTGCGGCCGAGGACTACGACGTCTGGGGGTCGGTGGCCTGGTGGTATACGCACCTGATCGATTTTTCGATCGAATGGGAGCTACCTCCCATGACCGAAGAACAGCTGCAAGCGAGGTTCCCGAATCTGAACGCTGCCCGGAATGGCACCTTCGATCCCCGGGTCTTCGCCGATCAGGACATGATCATCGTCGGCAATGTCGACGAGTGCACGGAGAAAATCGAGCGCTATCAGCGTGTCGGATGCGACGCCATTCTGTGTTACATGCAGTTCGGCCACCTGTCGCACGAGACCATCATGACGTCGATCGAGCTTCTGGGGACGAACGTCATACCCAGGCTGGAGAAGGAGGCGCGTTCCTTCGCAGTCGGGTCGCCAACGGCCGGGGACTAGCTGCGGGCGGCAAATTCCGCGATCCGCTCGAGGGCGACCCGCGCGGCTGGAGTGTCGGGAAAGACCGTCGGCCAGGCGTGCGGAACACCAGCCTCGAGGTAGGACGCCACCGGCGTTCCGGAAAGCGCCAGTCGCGAGGTAAGCGTCAGGCTGTCCTGGAGCAGTACCTCGTCGGTGCTGGCCAGGATCAAGCTTTGCGGCCAAGTGTCCAGTCGTGCCAGTCCTGGCGACGCCAGTGGATCGGTTGCATCGTGGCCCTGAAGGTACATATCTGCTGCCTCGCGGGCTGCCTCGAGAGAAAACAATTGGTCGCTTTGTGCTCGCGAACCAAACGTGTCTGCAGTACAGGTGAGGTCGAGCCAGGCTGACATCAGCACCATGGCGGACGGCAGCGGGACATCACTGCCGGCCGCTGCGACAACCAGCGCCGCCGCCAGGCCGCCTCCGGCCGAGTCTCCAGTGACGGCAACACTCTCCCCTCGCTCGACGAAGTGGGCGTACACGCCGGCAGCATCATGCAGTCCGGCAGGAAAGGGTGCTTCCGGTGCGAGCCGGTACTCGACAGCGACAACCGTCGCCTGCATGGCCGCGGCCAGCCTCGTCGCGAACGGCGCGGAACGTGCGGCCGTCCCGAGCCGATAACCGCCGCCATGAAAGTACAGGGCGATGCCACGGGCTCCAGGGGGTTCGCACACGAAGCACGGGACCGCCGCGATCTCTGTCTCTCGCACCGCCACACCTGGCGCCGACGCCACAGGTTGTCCGCTGCCGCCGAGATTGCGGCGTGCGCTCAGCGTCGCCGGCGTGGGGTAGGTCGACGTCCGCAAAGCAGGCAATTTCCAGACCGTGCTCATGGCTTCCTCCATAGCGCCCGCTTCGTATACCGACGCCAGGCGCCGTCTCGCGCTACCGCGAGTGCTCAATCCTCGAGCGTTGCCGGGCGAGAGATGATACCGCGCTCGTGACTTCGTCGGCCGCAGCACGGACACGGGCCCCGAAGCGAGCCAGTTTTTTTGGCTCCAGTTCCATGTCGACGTTGTTGACGGTCAGCGCATAACGCGGTGCTCCGTCGCTGTCGAAGATCGGCGCCTGCAGTGAATCGACGACCTGAGGCTCGTGGGCCACGCCCTCATCCACCAGGTAGGCGACCGGCGGAAGCTGCGAAATCTGCTCTTTCAGGGTCCGCCGGACGTCCTGTATGGTCTTCTCCGCCGCGACCGCACTGATGACCCGGGCCATGCGATCGTACGGATCGGATTTCAAGGTGACGACGTAACCGCGGCGGACGGTGGCGTCAAGAATCCGTTCCAGGACCCGCATCTGCTCTGTGTCCGTCACGCCGCTGCGGGCGTACCACTCAGCTCGCACCGCTGCGCCCTGCCATGCGATAAACACGGTTCCAAACGGAGCGACCAGAGGCACTCGCTGCCCCGGATGCAGAGACCGTCCCCGCATTCCGGCTACGCCGGTGGATTCGAGCACGACGATCTCGTCACCCACAGCGGTGCTGAAGACCAATTCTCGCTGCAACTCTATGGCCAGCGCTTCCATCACCGGCCGGGCCAGATTGACTTCGGGCCTCGTCTCTTCGGCCGCCTGGCCGACTGCAATGAGTGAAGGCCCGAGGGCGTAGCGCAGATCCGCCGGGGATCGGGTCACCCAGCCGGACTCGTGCAGCGTCCCGAGGATCGTGTAGGCGGTGGACTTTCGCAGCCCACATTGACGGGCGATGTCCGACAGGCTGAACGTCTGCCCCGGGCGGGAAGCCAGAAACTCGACGATGGCGATGGCGCGAGCCGCACTGTTGGAATGCGGGGTGGTCGACAACTCTTCCATGGCGTATCTACCCTTGCGGCCGGCGGCAATCCCCGTTCGAAGGTAGTCGAACCGGCACAGGCACGACGAGCCGATGGCTTATGCGGGTTGATGTCGCTTGCGGAGGAAGCTCACGAATTCGACTCCCTCGCGCAGGCGTCGCTTCATGACGTCGGTGTCACGAATCATCTCTGCGGAGATCCCAGCGATCTTGCCGGCGCGGAAATAGAACTTGCGATAGAACGTGTCGACCGAGTCAAAGATCTCCGTCCGGTTGAGTCCCGGGTAGGACAGCGCGGCCGTCTGGACCCCGTGCTCGTCGACCAGGGAAGCGTCGTCGGGCGAGAGCCAGCCTTCCTCTTGTGCTTGCCGGTACAGTGCGGTGCCCGGATATGGCGCCGCGATCGAGACCTGAACGGTATAGGGGTTGACGTCCCGTGCAAACTGGATGGTCTGCCGGATCGTGTCGGCCGTCTCCCCAGGCAGACCGACGATGAAGGTGCCGTGCATCACGATGCCGAGGTCGTGGCAGTCCTTGGCGAACTGGCGAGACGCCGACCGGCCGGGCTCCGCAGGCCGGGCCACCCTCACCATATCCCTGTTTCAGAGCACGTCGAGGTGATGCTGCCCGGCCGGGGTACGGCCGAGCGGCGGGATGGTGGCCAGAGCGACGAAAGCGGAAGCCAGGAGAAGGGCGGCAGCGAGGAGAAGACTGATGTCGAGCCCGGTGCGGAAGGCCGCGTACGCCGGGTGTTCGACCTGGTTGAGGAGCGCCTGGATGCTCGGACTGTTGGGCAGCCCCTTTGCCGTCTGGCCGGTGGTGACGCCCGTGATGACGAGCGCCCGGATGGCCGGCGGGATGTGCAACTGGACCAGGCGGTGGGTGAGATTGACGGTCAGCTGCCCGTTGACAATGGCGCCCAGCACGGAGACGCCCGCCACCGCACCGAGCTCGCGGCTGGTGTTGGTGGCGGAAGCGGCCATGCCCGAGCGGCGGGCGGGGACCACGGAAAGGGCGGTGGAGGTGACGGGGACGAAGGTGGTGCCGAGGCCGGCACCGGCGAGGGCCAGCGTCCAGCCGATGTCGCCCAGGCCCGGTGTCGGGGTCAGGCGAAGATCGGTCAAGAGGAGGCCGACGCCGCCGAGGAGACAGCCGGCGACCATGGGCAGGCGAGGGCCCACCCGGGCCACCCAGCGGCCGGTGAGCGCGGAAGCAGCGATCATGGTGATCGCGAGCGGGAGGAACACCTCGGCCACCCGGTAGGCGCTCACTCCCCCGACCTCGACGACGTACAGCGGCACGAAGAAAAACACGGCGAACGTGGCGAAGTAGGCGGTGAAGGCAACCGCATTGGCGCCGGCAAAGGCGGGGACCAGGAAGTAGCGTAGATCGAGAACGGGGTTTGCGGCCCGGCGCTGATCAGCGATAAACGCCACCGCGGCGACCGCCGCCAGTAGGTACAGCCCTACCACGAGCGGGCTGGCATACCCGTCGGTCTCTCCCTGGATGGTGGCGAACGTGACCGCCACGATGGCCGTCGCACCCAGCAAGAAGCCTCGAACGTCGAGGGCCCGGTCGACAGGATCGGCATTCTCGGGAAGCACGGCATAGAGCCCGATCAGCGCCACGGCACCAAACGCGACATTGAAGACGAACACCGCCCGGAACGACCACCAGCCCACCAGGATTCCACCGATCACCGGTCCCAGGGCCAGGGCCAGCCCGGATACCGCAGCCCACACGCCAAGGGCCCGGGCCCGATCGCGACGGTCGGGGAAGATATGGCGGATCATCGACAGCGTGCCCGGCTCGGAGGCGGCAGCCCCGACTCCCATGACAACCCGAGCCCCGATGAGTACTCCCGGAGAGGGGGCCAGCGCCCCCAACAGCGATCCGGCGCAGAACACGCCGATGCCGATGCCCATGATTCGGCGCCGTCCAAACAGATCGCCCAGGGTGCCGAACATCAACATCAGACCTGCGAACGTCAGGGCGTAGCCTCCGACAACCCATTGCAGCGAAGTGATACCGGCATGCAGCTCGCTTTGCACACTGGCCAGGGCAACGCTGACCACGGTGTTGTCCAGGAAGCTGAGAAACAGCACCAGCGACAGCACCGCCAGGGCCAGTCGCGGCCGGCGACATCCGAGGGGCGCCGCGCTCTCGTCACCCTGCGACGGAGACAACCTCTGTCTGGAAGGCTGGCGCGACCAAACCATCGCACTCCTGGGGGCTCAGGGCAACCGACTGTCATGCTACGGCGCACTTCCCGAATTCGGCGCGACGAGTAGCCCTACCGTCGTAGTGCTCAGTGCCGGGCTTCGTCGACGGCGGGATGCTCGACAATCGCTACGACCCTCGTGGCCATGAACCGGGCCGCCCGGACGGGCCGCCCGGACCGGGTGACCTCCGTCACTTCGACGGTGCCCCGAACTGTGGACACGTCCACCCTCCGACCGGCACGGGTGGCCACGATCTCGAAGCGTTGGACCCCTCCTCCAACGTCAACGAGGACTTCGACGCGATCACCCTTCATGGCCGTGCCGACGGTATCCGATGGCGCCGGGCTCTGACCCGATCGACAAGCACGGCTGGGGACCGCCTCGGCGACCGGGGAGGTCTCAGTGGGCGAAGGCCAGGTATTCGTGCACCGATCGGACCGCGGCCGATCCCTCGCCGACCGCCGCGGCCACCCGTTTGGTGGACCCGGAGCGGATGTCGCCGACGGCGAAGAGCCCGGGATGGCTGGTCTCGAAGGGAAGGGGCTGGCGGCCCAGGGACTCCCAGCGGGGGTCGCGACCGGCGGCGGCGAGGGAGAAATCCGTCAGCACGAAGCCCCGGTTGTCGAGCGCGGCGCATGCGGACAGCCATCCTGAGGCGGGGTCGGCACCGATGAACGAAAACAGAGCCACGCAGGGCAGGACACTGCTGCCATCTGGCCCGATGGCGCGCACCCCTTGGAGAAGCCGGTCGCCTTCCAGCGCCGTGACGTTCGTGTTCGTTCGGACCGTGATGGCCGGATGAGCCTCGATGCGATCGACCAGGTACCGGGACATGCCGGCGCCGAGGTCCGGGCCGCGGATGACGACAGTTACATGGCTGGCCGCTTCAGCGAGAAACATGGCAGCCTGGCCGGCCGAGTTCCCGCCCCCGACGACCACGACCGGCGACCCGGCACAGCGCCGGGCCTCCGCATCGGTGGCGGCGTAGTACACGCTGCTGCCTTCGAAGTCGCCGAGGCGAGACGCCGGCAACCGCCGGTAACGGGCCCCGGAGGCCACGATGACGGCGCGCCCGGCGACGTCGGTCCCATCCGAGAGGTGGACGACAAGATGTCCCGCTTCCTCTCGCAGGGAAACCGCGGCGCACGGGCTGCTCAGGTAGGCCCCGAACTTCTCGGCCTGGATCATGGCCCGTTGCATGAGATCGCCGCCCGAGATGCCCGTCGGAAACCCCAGGTAGTTCTCGATGCGCGAACTCGCTCCCGCCTGCCCGCCCACAGCGACCATCTCCACGCCCAGCGTGCGCAAACCTTCGGAGGCGCCGTACACGGAGGCGGCCAGGCCGCCGGGGCCGCCGCCGACGACCACCAGGTCGAAGCAACGCTCCGGCAGCGTTCCCAGCGTCAACCCGAGGTAATCGGCGAGCGCTCCTGGCGCCGGCCGGCGCAGCACTGCCCCGGGGGCGATCACGACCGGCACGTCGGCCGGTGCCACTCCCACGGCCCTGAGCAGACCTTCGACGGCGTCGTCCTGGTCGGGGTCCAACCATTCGTGGGGGATCCGGCTGCGGGCCAGAAACTCCCGCAACTGGCTCGTCTCCGGGGAGAAGCGGGAGCCGATCACCCGGATGGTGGAGGCGGCGGCGCCGCTGCGGAGGATCGTTCGCCGGGCAAGAAAGGCGGTGAGGATGGTATCGCTGAGCTTCGGGCTGGTGGCGATCAGGCGGCGGAGCGCGTCGCGCGGCACCACGATCACCTCTCCGGACTCGACCACGTGGGCGGACACGAACACGCGCAAGCCGGTCAACAGGTTGAGTTCGCCCAGAAAGCTGCCCGGACCGTGCCGGACGATGGTCTGGTCCTGACCGTCGGTGCCGACGAGGATCTCGACTGCGCCGGACACGACGACAAAAAAGTCATAGGTGGCGTCGCCCTCCCGGTAGAGGTACTCGCCGGCGGCCACACGGCGTCGCGTTCCGAGACTCGCCAACGTGGCCATATCGGAGGCGTCGAGGATCGGGAAGGCATCGGTGTCGTCAGCCACCGCTGCAAGGTATCGCCTGGACTTGCGCATCCGGTTCGGCGGGCTGGTGGCAGGACGGTGTTGCCGTGGCGCCCGTGCGTTGGCGTTCTCTGACGCGCGTACGCGGCGCCGGTTCACGCGTAAACGGTTCGCCGGCGCAGTGTGGCTGTGCAAACTGCACCGGGCGGGACCACCTCAGCCGACAGGAAGCGGCTCGTCCAGCAGGCCCTGACTGAAGTGAAACAACTCGGCCGCATTTTGCCGGAATACCCTGGTCGCCGCTGCCTCGTCGAGCGGAGCCGCCAGGCGCCGTACCGTTTGCTGGGAGTGCGGGTACGTCCCTTCGTGGTGGGGGTAGTCGGACCCCCAGATCAGAGCCTCCGCGCCGGTGTAGGCGATGTTGTTGAGACCGATCGGGTCATCCTGGAAGGTGGCATGGACCTGGCTCCGCAGGTACTGGCTGGGCGGCTCCGGGAGTTCCACGTTGACCCACTTCTTCCCCTCGGCGGTGTACCCGGCTTCGGTGAACGCGCGCTGGTAGTAGTCGAGGGTTTGCATCGCCCATGCCAGCCAGCCCACGTTGTACTCGACGAACACCACGTGCAGGCGGGGATTGGCTGCGAGCACTCCTGACGTGGCCAGCAGCCCGGCCATGCGGGGCGCCATGGATTGGGTGGCCAGCAGATTGGCGACGCCGGCTCCAGGACCCCGGTAGAAGTACATGCTGTGACCCGTCCCCTGGTGAACCACCGCGGGCAAACCCGATGCCGCGATCGCGGACCAGAGCGGCGCCCACGTCCGGTGGTTCCAGTCCGGGTTGGCAACCGCCGGCACCATGAGCGCGCCGAGGCCGGACTCGGCGATCCACTCCACCTCTGCCACCGCATCGTCGACGTTCCAGGTCGGTACCAAACCCGCGCACTTGAAGCGCGGCGACCTGGCCAGCCCGGAGGCGATCCATTCGTTGTAGACCCGGCACGAGGCCGCGCCTGCGGCGGGATCGGTCAGCATCCAGACGTACAGCCCGATGGTGGGGTAGATGCATTCTGCGGCAATGCCCTCCTCACGCATGATCTGGTAGCGGTGCTCGGCATCGGCGACCTTCATCCGGTCCGCTTCCTCGGACGTGGTCTTGTCGATGTGGTGGCCCTCCAGCAGCACCTCCCAGTTGCCGTCGTCAGCAGCCTGGATTCCCCTCATGGCCTGATCTCGAAGCCTGGATGGGAGATTCTCCCGCCAGAGATCTCGGGGCTCGTTTACATGCGAGTCGCCCGATACCAACCCGCTGGTCAATGCGGCCGTCATGGCACCTCCCGGGAACAGCGTCGAGACGTTCTACCACAGCCGGTCGGGAGGTCCCCGAGCGCGGGCGCCCCACGCCCGCGGGCGACGGCACAGAACTAGGAGTTTCTCCTAGGGCGCAGCCGGCGGCCACGGCACATGCTGACTTTGGCCGCAGGGCCGGCCTGGGCACCACCAGTGGTCACGGCCACATCCACCGATCCGAGAAGCCGATGAAAGGGCGACACATGCGAACCTGCTCCACGGACGACCGAGCGCCATCGAACAGCCCATCGATAGGCATCGAATCTGGATCCAGGCCATGACCATCCGGCACTGGCACCTCACCGAGGGCGAGCACCACGATGGCGTCGCCATCGGCTCCGCCACCGACGCCGGCGTGGCCGGGTCGCAAGGTCGCTCCGGTGCGCGGAACGCCAGACGTCTCGGCGTCGTGGGCCTGGCCCTGGTGCTGATCTCGGCCATGGACAGCATCCGGAACCTGCCGACGACGGCGACATTTGGCTGGTCGGCCATCTTTTTCTACATCATCGCCATCCTCACCTTCCTCGTACCCGTGGCCTTCTGTTCGGCGGAGCTCGCCACAACCGTCGGTGGAGGCGTGTACCGCTGGGTGCGAGCGTCCTTCGGATCGCGTTGGGGATTCCTTGCTGTCTGGTGCGACTGGTCCGAGAACATCGTTTGGTTCCCGACCGTGCTCGTCTTCCTTGCCACTACCGCGGCGTATGTGATCAATCCGCAGCTGGCCACCAACAAGGCCTTCCTGGTGCCGGTGATGCTCGTCGTGTTCTGGGGCATCACGCTGTCGTCGCTCGCTGGCTCTCTCAAGTCGGCTCGCTGGACCGGAATTGGCGTCATCGTGGGCACAGCCGTGCCAACCATCGTCATCATCGGCCTGGGTCTGTGGTGGGTGGGCAGCGGCAAGCCGTCAGAGATCCCGTACCACGCCGGGGCGGTCATCCCCGGGTGGCACGGTCTCACGAGCCTGGTCTACGCCGCTGGCATCGTGGTGGCCTTCGCGGGCATGGAAATCGGGGGGTTCTACTCCCATGTGACCAAGCGGATCAAGCGAACCTATCCCGCTGCCGTCCTGGTGGCGGCAGTGTTTGTTGCCGTCCTGTCGGCGTTGGGGAGCCTGGCGATCGCCATGGTGGTGCCGGGCAAGCAAATCCAGCTGGCCGGCGGGATCATGCAGGCCATCTCGATCTTCTTTGCCAAACTCGGCATCGCCTCGCTGGTACGCCCGGTCGGGGTGCTCATCATTGTCGGGGTGTTGTGTGGGTTGGCGTCGTGGAGCATCGGACCGGCCGAAGGCATGCGTCGGGTGGCCGCGGACGGGCACCTGAGCGAGATGTGGAGCCGGACGAATCGCCGTGGAGCTCCGATCACCGGCCTGCTCCTGCAGGCGGTGTTCGGGTCGCTGCTTGCGCTGTTGATGGTGTTTGTCAACAACATCAACACCTACTACTGGATGCTGACAGCTCTGGTGGCCCAGACCTTCCTGGTCATGTACTTCCTCATGTACCTGTCGGTGATCCGGCTTCGGAAGACCCGGCCCGACCTGCCGCGGCCGTTCAAGATCCCGGGCGGCAAGGTGGGCCTGGTGCTGGTGACCGGCGCGGGGATCGTGGGTGCCCTCTTCACGTTCTTCCTCGGTTTCGTCCCGGCCACTCACCTGTCGGTGACCGGCACTCTCCTCTATGTGGCCGTCATGGCGTTCGGGATCGTGGCGATCGTCGGGACTCCTTTCTTTCTGCATCGGGGACCGTCCGCGCTGACCGATACCCGGGTTGACCCCAACCTGTGGACGAGCGACAACGGATCGGCCCGGGCGCTCGAACCCGCGGCGGCCCGGTTGACCGCCGACGCGTGAGGGAACGCACCAGTGACGACCGCTCCTGTTGAGGAACCTCTGATGCCCACCATTGCCGACCACATCCTGGACCTGTTACGTCACGCCGGCATCGACCACGTCTACTGCTCGACCCGCTGCCGGGACCTACTGACTGGCTCCGCGGACGGCCCGGGCAGGATGCGACTCATCACCGTCCCTGATGGCGGAGCCGCGATCGCCGCGTGCGCGGAGGCCCAGCTCACCGGCCGGCCGGCCGTCTGCGTCGGGGCCGGGCCGGGTGTCCTCGAGCTGATCGACGGCCTCGCCGAAGCTCACCACATCGGCGTCCCGGTGGTGGCGGTTGTGTTGGCCGATCCGGGAACGCCGGCCGGACCCGGGTCCCGCTACCGCGGATCGCTGGCCGCTCTGCCGCTCTTCGCCGGCTGCAGCGCCCACGTCGTGGTGCTCGACGCTCCGCAGCGGACATCGCAGTTATTGAACTCGGCGCTGCACGTCGCACGCGACGCGAACGACGTGGCTGTGTTGGCAGTGCCGTCCAGCCCGGTGGGTCTCGACGTCGCGTTCCGCCCAGCTTCACCGGAAGCCTTCCTCGACGCTCCAGGGGTGTCGGTCCCGGCCGCGAACGTTGTCCAACTGGCGCAGATGCTGAACTCCGCTGGTCGCGTCGCGTTTCTCGCCGGGGCCGGGGTTCGAGGAGCCCGCGACGAGTTGCTGGCGCTTGCCGGCCGGGTCCAGGCTCCGATCGGGCATACCGCTAGCGGCAAGGAGTGGATCCAGCACGCGAATCCCTTCGATGTGGGGATGAGCGGGCTCCTCGGCTACGGCGCCTGCTTTCACGCCTGCCACGAGTGCGACCTGCTGGTGTTGGTCGGGACGGATCTGCCGTACGACAACTTGCCCCTGAGCACGCGCACCGTCCAGATCGACGACCGTCCGGCTGGGCTCGCGCCCTGGCCACCGGATTTCGCCATCGCGGGCCCGATCCAGGACACGTTACGACGCGTGCTGCCTCTGGTAGGCCACCGCAACGACCGGGAGTTCCTTGACGAGATGCTGCGCCGTCATGCGCTCCTGCTCGACCACGCGGCCGGAATCCACGTCGACGACCTCACCAGGCGGAATCCCATCCACCCGGAGTTTGTCGCCAGCGTCATCGACGAACTGGCCGCAGAAGACGCCGTGTTTTCTGTGGATCCGGGCACCTGTGACGTCTGGGCAGCCCGTTATCTGACTCCGAACGGTCGCCGCCGGATCATCCAATCGCCGCTTACAGGTCTGGCGGGGTGGCGCTGGTGAAGGGGGTTGCCGCCGGCGTCACGTTTCCAGGACGTCAGATCGTGACGATGATCGGGGACGCCTCATCGGCCAGCCTGGTCGAAGGGCTCCTGGCCATTGCCGAGCGGCGCCTGCCCCTGAAGGCCGTCGTCTTCAACGGCCGCGCCCTCGGACAGGCCCGGCTCGCCGCCCTGGTCGGCGGCCCGGGCTGCGGCGACACCGCGACCCGTCTGACCGACCTCGCGGCGTTCGCCGCCGCGTGCGACATCCCCGCGATGCGCATCGACAGGGCGGAAGAGGTCAGGGTTCGCCTGGCCGAATTGTTCCGCTGCGACGGGCCGGCCCTGGCCGATGTGCGCACCGACCCTGATGCTCTGGTGATCTGCGCGCACGTGACCGGCCCGGCGCGTTCCTCTGTCACCGGTTCGCCCACGCGTGTGGTGCTCCCCGGCGGTGTCGGAAAGCTGGTCGATTCGGCCCGCAGAAACGTTCAGAGCATCCCGGCCCTGCCACGCATGTTTGACGACCGTTACCCCGCCTGTCGCAGCGGGAGCTGGCGGGACCCGGGCGGGCACCTGGCCTCCGGCTGAACAGCTCGTGACCGGTCCGTCTCCCCGAGGCGCCGCCCGGGACCGGATTGAAGCTGTGCGCAGGCCTGTGAGAGCATGCCCGGGTTGGGTGAGCGATCAGGTGACACGGTGGCGCTGAGCGAGGCTGGGCAGGACATCTTTGTCGGGCGGGCCGCGGAGCTCAGCCAGATCGGCGAGGTCGTCGACCGGGTGTCTGGTGGGGAGCCCTGGCTGGTGTCGATTGAGGGGGAGTCCGGTATCGGCAAGTCCGCCTTGGCCCGGCGATGCACAGCGCTCGCCGAACCGAGGGTGCTGCTCTCGGCAGCGCGCCGACATCGCGGAGACCGATCTGGATTACGGCGTGGTCCAGCAGCTGGTCCGGCGGGTGGATGTCCACATGCTCGAGGGGAGCCCGCTTCTGTCGGCGGGACTGCCCTTTGGAGCCGCGCCCTTCGCAGTAGGCGCAGAGCTGTTGGCCGTTGTTGGCCAGATGTTGACCAGGGGCACCGTTGTGGTCGCTGTCGACGACCTGCAATGGGCGGACCGTCCGTCGGTCCAGGCCCTCACTTTTGTGCTGCGCCGGCTGTCCGTGGAGCCGTTGCTGGCGATCGTGACAGTTCGGGGAAATCGCGAGACGCTGGACCAGGTACCTGGGCGACTGCTGACCAGCATGGACCGACGGCTGACGTTACGGCTGTCGGGCCTCGGCGTGGAGGACGTCGCCCCGCTGGCCGAGGCCATGGGAATCGGCTCGGTCGGCACAGACGCGGCGCAGCGCCTGCACGCGCACACCGCCGGCCATGTGCTGTACCTGCGGACGCTGCTGAGCGAGGAAGTATCCCTGGAGACCACCAGATCCGGCCGCATACCCGTCCCTCCATCGCTGGCGGCGGCCGTCGGCGATCAGCTCACCATGCTGCATGAGGACACCCGGGCGGTGCTCGAGATGCTCGCCGTGGTCGATCATCCCATGCCGCTGGCCCGCCTCGGCGAGGTGGCTGGTGTCGCGTCACCGGCCGCGGCTATCGAACCCGCGCTGGTCGCTGGCCTCGCCGATTGGTCGCCGTCGGAACCCAGTTGCCCGGTGAGCCTGCGCCATGCCCTCCAGCGTGACGCCATCTACGCCCGGTTGTCGCCCACGAAGCGCCGCTCGCTGCACGCCCGGGCCGTCACGGTCGTGGATGACATCTCCGCCTGGGCCCATCGGGTCGCGGCATTGGATGGCCCCGACGACGGTCTGGCCGAGCAGCTGGCGCAGACCGCCGCCTCCGAAGCCGCCGTCGGGCGCCTGCCCCTCGCCGCGACCCACCTGTTGTGGGCCGGCGACATTTCCACTACCCGGGAGGGCCACGAGGAGCGGCTCCTGATGGCGGCGACCCATTTGATGCTCGCCGATGAGGCCCGCGGGCTCGAACTGCGCAGCGCGGTGGAAGCCTGCCGGCCGTCGCCTCTCCGCGGCTGCGTCCTGGGTTCGATGGCCCTCGACTCAGGTCAGCTCGGGGAAGCGGAGGTCCTCCTGCTGGACGCGTCAAAGAGCGTCGGTAGGGATCCTGAAGACGCGCCGATGGCCGCGGTCATTGCCAACCGGCTGGCCGGCGTCTACTGCCTGCTGGGTCGGGGCGCCGACGCCGTCGCCGCCGGCCGGCAAGCTTTGCAGACCGAGGCGCTCGATCCGGCCGCGGCGAGCCAGACCCGGACCCTCGTGGCGATCGGCACGTCGCAGGTGCACGGCGCCCGGCCCGCCCTGGCCGAGTTCACGCTCCTCGACCCGGACTCGGACCGGGTCGAGGCGGTCGATATCGATGCCCTGTCGTTTCGCGGCGTGTTCCATTTGCTGGCGGGGGACCTCGGGCCTGCCGTCCGCGACCTCAGCGCCAGCGTTCGGCTGGTCCGCGAAGGTGCCACCTTCACGCTGGGACTGCGCGCCTACCTGTACCTGGCTCTGGCGCAGTACCTCGCCGGTGCGTGGGACAGCGTGCTGCTGACGGCCGAACAGGCGTTCTCCGAGGCGGCGGTGCACTCGCGTCGGTACGAGCTGCCGCTGCTGCACCTGGCCGCCGCGTGCGTGCCGGCCGGGCGCGGCGCGACCGAGGAGGCCGAACAGCACGCCGCGCTGGCCGAGGCCGCGGCCGCCGATCTTCCGTACGGGCAGGAGCGCCTGTATGCCGCGATGGCCCGGGCCCTCACCTGTCAGGCCGCAGCCAACTACGCAGGCATGGTGGCTGCACTGGAACCCTGGCACGACGATCCGGCGCTCGACGGGCGAACCAGGGTCTATGGCGTGCTGTGGCGGCCTCTGCTGGTCGAGGGGTATATCGGCGCGGGCCGAACCCGCGATGCGGCAGTGGCCCTCGAGCAGCTGCGAGCTCAGTCGGATGGCGTGGCGTTTCTGCGGCCGGCGCTGGCCTGGTTGAGCGCCTGGCTGGAAGAATCCCAGGGTTCGGTCGAGACGGCCAGGCTGGCGTACGAGATCGGGGCGGAGGGCGCGGTCGACGATTGCCCGATCTATGCGGCCCGCCTGTTCCTGGCGTACGGGCGACTGCTCCGCCGGATCGGCAACCGCCGCGCCGCAGTCGACTGGCTCCGCAGGGCGAACGAATCCTTCGTGCGACTGGGCGCCAGCCCGTTTGTCCGCCAGGTGGAGGACGAGCTCGCGGCCTCGGGGCTGCAGCGGCCCGAGAAGAAGAAGTCGGGTGGGCTGCAGTTGACGAGCCGGGAAACGGAGGTGGCCCAGCTCGTGGCACGCGGGCTCACCGACGCAGAGGTCGCGGCTGAGCTGTTCGTCACGCCGAAGGCGGTCGGCTATCACCTCGGCAACATCTACGCCAAGTTAGGGCTGCGAGGACGCCGCCAACTCCGCCAGTTGCTCAACGAGAGCGGAGGCGTTCGCTCCCCGGTCGGATCCCCGGTGCCCGCCAACCGCTAGCGACCGGGGCTTCGGCTCAGGCCAGCTGCGGCCAGCGGGGAGTCGTGCGTGCGCTCACACACCCCAAACAAGTTGCCGGGGGTTCCCTCGGGGTCGGGCCTTTATGAGCCCGGTTCCTGGCCGAGGCCTAGAGTGGGTGGCGCGAAGACCACCCGCCGATTTCGTAACAGGAGGTCGAATCGTCGTGCAATCAAAGATCATTTCCGCCGACTCGCACATGCTGGTCGGCAGGGAGGCATTTCTCCGGAATCTGCCGAAAGCGCATCATCAGGTTTGGCAGGACACCCTGGACTGGCCCGCCGAGCTGCCGGCCGAGCCCGTGATCGACACCGGCGTGGCCCTGGCCGCAACCGGGCGGCCAGGCGAGTGGGACCCGGAAGAGCGCCTTCGCGACATGGACCTCGACGGCGTGAGCGCCGAAGTTCTGTACATCGACAACCTGGCTGGCTCACGGTTCTTCAGGCTGCCGCTCGAGACTTCCGTCGCAGCGTTTCGGGCGTTCAACCAGGCAGCTATGGAGTTCGCCGCTGCCGATGCGAGCCGGCTCGTCCCCGTATATGTGCTGCCGGTCAACGACGTACCCGCCGCGGTCGCTGAACTTGGTCGCCTCGCCGAGGGTGGCGCCCGCGCTGTGCAGATTCCACTTTGGCCCTCGGACGCCAAAATCCCCGCCTATTACGACTCCGTCTACGAACCCCTGTGGTCCGCACTGGAGGAGACGGGGCTCCCGGTCAGCCTCCACGTCTGTCCACCTGGAGGCCGCGGCTTGAGCGCAGATCCGACCCCCGCCAAAGGCCTGTTCCAGTCGATGCCCCCGATCTTCATGTCGCAGGCCCTCTCGGAGTGGATTGTGACCGGAAAGTTCGTTCGCCACCCTCGCCTTCAACTGGTATTGGTCGAGGCAGGGTTGGGGTGGATTCCTTACATGCTCGACCGGCTGGACCGGGTGGCGGCCAAAAGCAAGTGGGATCAACGCGGCATGGGCCTGACCGAGCCGCCGAGCTATTACTGGCACCACAACGTTTCGGCCACCTTCGAGGAAGACGAGTTGGGTCTGGACCTGCGGGGTCATCTCGGCGTCGACAACCTGTTGTGGGCCACCGATTACCCGCATCCAGACAGCACCTGGCCGGAGTCGCGAACCGTGATCGAGAAACAGTTCGCTCAGTGCACCGGTGAAGAAAAGCGTCGCATGACGTCTGACAACGCGGCTCGCCTCTATCGGCTTTAAGCAAACCGGCCTCTACACTCAGGCCATGTCGTGGGTGGAGGGCAAGACGATCGTCGTCACGGGCGGCACATCCGGAATCGGGAAGGGGGTGGCGTTCGCGCTGGCTGAGCGCAAAGGCAAGGTCGTGCTGGCCGGTCGTACGGTGGGAAGGCTCGAAACGGGAATATCACAAATACGCGACGCCGGCGGGGAAGCTATCGGCGTGCCAACCGATGTCCGCGATCCGGCTGCGGTCGAGGGGCTCATGGCCAAGGCCGAACAGGCCTTCGGCCACGTCGACGGGCTCGTGACCGCGGCGGGCGTCGGCCGGGTGCACGGCATTCTGGAACAGTCGGACGCCGAGATCGACGATGAGGTGCGCACCGACCTGTTGGGCACGATCTATGCCATTCGAGCAGCCGCCCGACGGATGCCTCCTGGCTCCCAGATGGTGACCATCGCCTCATCCGTCGCGGGGACGCTCTCGCCGGGCATGCCGCTGTACGGAGCCGTGAAGACGGCCGTGGTGGCCCTGTCCAACAGCATCCGCGATGAGTTGGCTGGCCTCGGTATCCGGCTGACGTGCCTGCTGCCCGGCGCGGTGGCCACCAACTTCCAGGCTGATTGGGGGGAGCGTGAGATGGCGTTGTTCGGGATGGGCGGTCATGGCGAACCCACGCCGCACTGGACGGCTCATCCGGACTTGCCACAGGACGAGCCGCCCGCAACCGGGGCGGATCTTCGCCGTGTCATGCGCGCCCGCGACATCGCGCCGGCGGTCGTCTTCGCGCTCGAATTGCCGGCCAGATCCCGCGGGGGCACGCTGGAAGTGCTCTAGCGCGTCACGCCACCTGCTGTTTCTAACCCGGTCCCGCGACACGGATTTCGGCGCCCGTTGTGTAGCTGGCCCCGTCGCCGGCCAGGTACACCACCGTACCCACCATCTCCTCCGGCTCCCCGATGCCCGGGGGAATCGACGCCCAGAAGCGGGTTACATCCGTACGGAACGCGCCGGGGATAACGGTGTTGACCCGGACTTTCCGGCCCCAGGCCTTCACGAAGCCTTTCGCCATGTTGTTGAGCCCGGCCTTGGCGGCGCCGTAGGGGATGGTGTTGGGCCTCGGCCCGAGCGAGGCCAGCGAGCTGAGGTTGATGATCGATCCGCCGTTGGCGTCAAACATGCGGCACCCGAACTCGACCGTCATCTTGAACGGACCCTTGAGATTGACTCCGACGACCTTTTCCCAGTAGTCCTCCGTGACGTCGCGGAGGTCGTCGTAGAGCGGCGACATGCCGGCGTTGTTGACGACGATGTCGACGTTGCCAGCGGTCTCCCAGATCTCCGCTGCGAACGGGCCGATCTCGTCCCAATGCGCGACGTGCAGATACCGGGCCCACGTCCGGCGGCCGGTCGCAGCGCTCACCTCGGCCGCCCATTCCTCGCAGTTCTGCAGGTTGCGGCTGGCGATCACCACGTCCGCCCCCGCTTCGGCCAGGCCGAGCGACACGGCTCGTCCGATGCCCCTGGCCCCGCCCGTCACGACGGCCACCTTGCCACCCAGGTCGAAGAGTTGCCCGGGGCCGGCCACGGGCCGATGTTACCAATCGACTCGCCGTCTCCCCCTGGGGTGCTCGCGTGGCAAGTGGGCACACTTTTGGTTTGTGTGATAAAAGTCGCGTAATACGCGGCAAATATCACACAAACGAACGAACGCCGGTGCTGGCAAGCCTCGTAAATCGGGATAAACGCCCCTAAACGGAGAGACCCGAGTGGCGAGCGGGTCGGCGAAACTGCTCAGGCGTCCCAGACGTCGATCGGTTCTGCCTCGGTGAGCGGCGGATTGGCGTCCTTGAATGTCACCCTGGGTGCCTGATGCCGGCGCCCAAGGTGGTCATAGATCACGATCCCGGCCATTTTCGGCCCGGGGGGCATCTTTGACCTCTGGAGCACAACCTGGCAGGACAGGTGCGTCTCGGCACCAGGGGTCAGGACTGCCCCGGGGACCTCTTCGTCTTCCGGCTGGTGCATGCTCAGGCCATGCCAGGTGGGCTTTCCTTTCACACCGACCAGCTCGACCCGGAGGATGGCAAGCCCCGGGCCGGGGGTCTCGTTGGTGACCAGGCAGGACATGTTGAAGGTGACGTGCGGGTCTTCCTCGACGACACCGGGCGGAGATTCCTGCGACCAGTCGCAGAGGTCCTCGAGGGGTTGGATGGTCAGCGTCGCCAGTCCCGACCCCGGCCGACCCGAGATGCGTCCCTTGAGCCGCGCCCATGAGCTGCGACCCGTTTGGAGATCGTCCGACCGATCCACTACCCCTCAGCACTCCAGTCCCAACATCGTCGGCGCAGCGGTTCCAGCGCAGAAGTCGACCGCGCTCGACCCTGGCTCGATGCAACCTTGGCCTGAGAGCCGCCCGCGGCGCTAAGAGGCTACTGGCTGGCCCCGCGTGGAGCATCGCGACGGTCCTCGTCGGTTCCCGGGCATCGGGGTGCGGAAGCTGCTACTTCGGACGACCGGGTGGTGGGCGCGTCGGGGGTATGGCAGCGGTTCGGTACCGGCGGGGACCCGACCACAGGGCGGGTACGGCATCGACGGCGGCGGCCAACGCATAGGCAGCTTGTTCGTAGTTGAGGCGCCAGCCCGCGAAATCGGGCCACGCCGCGGCCGGATTCGCGCTCCATCGGGAAGTCCACTTCCTGCATCCGGTGCACGGCGTCCAGGAACTCCTCGTAGGTCAGCTTGATCTGCCCGTTCGGATCAGGCTCGTCCGGGACGTCGAGGCCCATGGCCTGAGCGATCTGGCTGAAACAGAGAAAGCCGCTGCGCAGGCACAGCCGGGCCGGCACAACCGGCGCGGCCTTCGGAGACAAGGCCAGGAAGAGGGCGGCCGAGTCCAGGACCGACAGGAGTGCAGTCACCCAGGACGACAACGGCTTGGGCGAGCGGAAACGCACGAGGGGCAGGTAGGCGCTGTGACTCTCGGCCACGTCGGCCGCCCAGCGCTCCCAGCTGGCATACAGCGCCGGGAGGGTGTCGAGCGTCGAGACCCCTGATCCGAGGGCGTAGTGGGTGCGGGCCAGAAGCTCAGGACCCCACGACGGCACCCCGGCCCGGGAGTTGAGCAGGGCGACCTCGGTTTCCCTCCGGTTGAACGCTCCATACAGAGTCGGGAGATACGCAATCTGCAGGGAGATGATCACAAGACCGGTCGCAGCGGCGACGAACACGATGAACTCGGGAACACCCCCTCGCGGGACCAGGAATCCGAGGGTGAACAGCGCCGACCCTGATGTGGCAAACGCCGATAGGATTCCGCCCCGCTCGAACGGCCAGAACAACAGCGCGTAGCCGACGAACGACCAGGCAAGCCAGCCGGCCAGCTGAACAAGCAGCGTGGCAGCGGCAGCCCCTGCGAGTATCCGGTCCCGGCGCCGGTAATCGGTGATCCCGCGGGTCGCCAGCCGGTATCCCGCGTCGACCAGCGGGTCCACCCATTTGGTCAGCCAGCCGCCTGCCCGAGGGACCACGAGGGTCTGCACGACGCTCAGACCGGCGGTCAGAACCATCAACGCACCGACGACCGCGGCCACCGACCGGGCAGCAAGGGGTACGACCATGGCCTCTCCTCCGGTCACTAGCTCCGTGGCTCCCGGGCGAACCTACCGGACCCGGGAACCGCCGGACGTGGCCGGCGGTCGCAGTCTGTCGCTAGGCGGCGAGCGCCGGGTCTTCGGCAACGACGCCGGACTCGGTGTCGCGGCAGCGAGGTCGCCCCACCAGAGCTGCCACGCCGGCCCCAACGGCCACGATGATCGCCCCGGGAAACGGTGGGCGGCGATCCCGTAGATTCGTGCTATGGCCATCGGCTCGCAACAGCGCAGGTCACCTTCTGCTGGTGGCCAGCACTGGAATCCGGACCGGCATGGGCGCACCAGCCGAAGACGACGGCTGGCTCTTGCCGGCGTGGTGTTGATCGCGGTCGCGGCCGGCATCACCGTGGCCCTCGTCTCGACGGGTGGATCGTCCACTGCTCACTCAACAGCGGGGAGCCCGGCGTCGCGGGCCGCTCCGACGACGCCCACCACTTCGGCCCAGGCCGCTCTGGCCGCAGCCGTGGTCCCCAATCCCGGTAACGGCGCGTCCGGAGTGGCGCCGACGCGCCGGTCGTGGTCACGACCGGGGTGGGGCACCTGACATCGGTCACGGTGGCGACCGCCGGCGGGCAAGCGCTGCCCGGCGCCGTCAACCCGACAGGCACCCAGTGGGTCTCCTCAGGGCCGCTGCTCCCCTCGACGCACTATGTGGTGACCTCCAATGTCGTCAGCCAGGCGGGTGTGAGCGCCACCACCCAATCGGGATTCACCACCCTGACCCCGACAGCTCTGGTGGGCATGACCGTGTGGCCGGACACCGGACTGAGCGTCGGAGTAGGACAGCCGATCGTGCTCAAGTTCAGCCAGCCGATCATCACCCCTTCGGCCCGCCAGGGGGTGCTCGCCCACCTGCACCTGGCCATGTCGACACCGGTACCGGTCGGTGCCTACTGGTTCTCCCCATACGAGCTCCACCTCCGCCCGGCCGCCTACTGGGCGACCGGTGAGCAGATCTCGTTCTCCGACAACCTGGAAGGGTGGAACGCGGGCTCGGGCGAGTGGGGCTCGGGTTCGGATTCGACGAACTTCACCATCGGTGACGCCCGCATCTCGACGGCGAACCTGGCCACCCATGAGATGACCGTGACCGACAACGGCAAGGTGGTGGCGGTGTACCCGATCAGCGCGGGCCGCGATCAATATCCCACCATGGACGGGATCCACATCGTCCTGGACCGGGCCAGCCAGGTCCAGATGATCTCCTCGACGGTCGGCATTCCCGTCAACTCTCCGAACGGCTACAACGAGACCGTGTACTGGGACGTGCACATCTCGGACAGTGGTGAGTACGTGCACGCGGCTCCCTGGTCCGTGGCCAGCCAAGGGATCACCAACGTGTCCCACGGGTGCATCAATGTCAGCCCGACCGACGCCGAGCAGTTCTACAACTTCAGCCGGGTAGGCGACATCGTCAACGTGATCGGCGGCCCCCGGCCGCCGGCGGCGGGAGATCACGGGGTCATGGACTGGTCCAGCGTGCCGTGGTCGGCCTTCACCCCCGTGCCGGTCACGGCCCTCTAGACCGAGCGTCCGCCCTCGCCGTCTCAGCTACGGGTCTGGCCGGCGTTCCGGCCGGCACACAGCCAGGGCACTGGTCACCAGCTGGCCACCGGCGCCCCGGTCCGTGATCCGGACCTGGACCACCGGGCGCTGCTCGTCACCCGGCAGCACCAGCGGCTCCGCCACTGCCGGACCGACCTTGAGGGCCGACAGGTAGCGCAGGTGGAGGTCGGCTACCAGGTAGGAACCACCGCCGCGGCTGGCGAGGGCCCGTTCGGCGGCCACTTCGGCCATGGTCGCCTGGGCCCCTCCCTGGATCGTCCCCACCGCCCCGTTGCGGACCGCCTCGTGGGGGTCCATCTCGATCACACCGCCCGGCAGGTGGCGCATCTGCAGGACATCATCCACGGTCACCCCATCCAGATCCTGTCCCGACTCCCAGCTCGGCAGTCCCGGCATCCCGCCTGACAGCTCCGCCAGGCTCTGGTTGAGAAAGGTGAATTCGGAGCGGGCGAAGACCGCAGAGGCTCCCGGCGTGGTGAAGAGCACTTCGCCGGTCCACAGGCGCCGGCCAACTTTGAGCGGACGGGCCTCCATCAGGATCTCGCCCAACGACGGGGCGGCCGTCAGCAGCTGCAAGCGGAGGTCAACCGTCGGCGTCAGGGCTCCGCTCGGCGGCGTGCCGCCGACGATGTCCGCCAGGGTGAAGAGCAAGCCCAGGCGAGGTCGCCGGGTCCCTGTTGCCCACATCTCCGGGCGAATGGTGGCCCGGCCCGACGCCCGGCCCTCGCTGTGCCACATCTCGAGGCCCAGATGGCGCGGCAAAGTGATTCGCCATCGTCTCAGGATGCCCCTCCACGAGCCCACCCTACCGACTGTCGGCCCGGTCAGGGCGCTGCCAGCGGCCGGCCCATCAAGATGGCGTCCCACAGCTCCCCGTTGCGGCGACGGTAGTGACGGCGCTTGCGTCCCTCCTCCTCGAAGCCGGCCTTGCGGTACAGGTGCAAGGCGGCCGCGTTGTGCGGCCATACCTCCAGGGACATCTTGTGCGCGCCTGCCTGCTCTGCCCAGGCGCTCGCGGCCTCGAGGAGGGCGGTGCCGATGCCACGCCCGCGCCACCCGTCGCTCAGCAGCATTCCGATGTCGGCGACCCCGTAGGGCGCGACGGTGATCGAGATATGGCCGACGACTGCCGGGCCGCCGGTTGCGGAGGTATCGGCCACCAGCAGCGTCGATGCGTTGCCGGTGATCGACGCGGCCAGCCGCTCCCGTCGGGCCGCCCGGTCGAAGGGGACCTCGGTCCCGATCCAGAGACCTTCTGCCGCCACCGCCCAGGTTTGTTCGACCACTTGGTCGAGATCGTCCTCGGTCGCGGGCCGGACCGTGACCGGTTGCAGGTTCGGCGTACTCGACTCCATGGCCTCAGTGTGTCCCGGGTGCTGCGCGTACGCTCACCATTTCGTGGCAGACCCTCATCGCCAACTGGAGTTCGGGCCCGCGGTCGAAACCTGGAAATCCCGCCTGGGTTCGGTTCGTGACGCCGTCCGCCAGGAGCTGGTCGCCCGCCAGCTGGCGTCCCATCTTCCGGCGGACGGGCAGGGTCTGTGGGCTCTCGACGCTGGCTGCGGTCAGGGCACGCAAGCGCTGGCATTGGCCAGGGCCGGCTATCACGTCGTCGGCGTGGACATGTCCGAGGAGCTGCTGGCCATGGCACGCGACGCTGCGGGGGCGGAGGACCCGGCCATCCGGGATCGGCTCCACTTCGACTACGGCGACGTGCTGGCGCTGGGTCCGGCCCACGCCGCGCGCTACGACGTTGTGTGCTGCCACGGGGTGGCGATGTATCTCCCGACCCTTGAGGGCCTGATCGCGGCGCTGGCAGGGACGGCCAGACCCGGCGGGTGGATTTCGTTGCTGACCCGAAACCAGGCCGGGATCGCGATGCGTGCGGGCCTGTCCGGCGCCTGGGCTGCTGCCCTCGCCGGGTTCGACGCCGACCGCTACACCAACCGGCTCGGTGTCGATTCGGTCCGCGCCGACGACCCGGCCCGGGTGCGGGCCGCCCTGGCCCAGTCCGGCGCCACCACGGTCGAGTGGTACGGCGTGCGTCTGTTCTGCGATCACTGGGACGTGGTGCCGCCGGCCGCGGATTTCGCCGACTTGCTCGCCGCCGAGGAAGAGGCGGGCCGGCGCGACCCCTATCGATCGGTGGCGGCCCTGACCCACACCATTGCTCGCACGTCCCGGCGCTGACCTTGGATCGAGGGCCCGGGTTTGCCGGTCCAGAATCGGCGGGTCACCCGGGATCGGTTCGCTCGCCTCGGGCCGGTTCCCCACACATAGGATCGGTGAGGTGGAGTCGCCCGTCGCCCAGTTGCTCGCCGCCCTGGACACCCTCGACGTCGACGCGGCCATGAAGCTCTTGGCGCCGGACGCCCGGTTGATGACGGTCGACGGCCGGCGCGGCGTCGGGACACGACGCGGTCCGGCGCCTTCTCTCGGACTTCCTCGGCACGTTGCGGTGGACCGCCCACCGTGTCCTTGACGAATGGCACCCCGACAACGTCTGGATCGCCGAAGTGGAGGCCTCCTACGAGCTCCGGGACTACCTGCTGATCGAAGCGGTGCCGCGGGCGTTCGTCCTGCGGGACGGCCCGGACGGTGTCATCGACGTGCGGGTCTACGGCGCCCGCGAGCGTCCTCTGACCGAGCACCGGACCGGCGAGGAGGGGACGTTCTTGATCGACCGATGGATTCCGCCTCTGTAGGGGTGCGGTACTCCTACCCGCCGGTCGAGGCGGTCTCGTTGGGGGTGACCGCTGAGGCCAGCATTTGCTGGTAAATCAACAGGATCTGCTCACCGTATGAGGGATCGCTGGCCCAGATGCCGGTCAAGGATTCCCACGTCGAACAGCAGCCAGCCCGGAACTGGTGGGCCGGCGCGAGCGAGGGCAGGACCGGAGCCGGAGCACCGTTCGGGGCGGGGCCCGCGTCGGCAAAAATCCGTAACAGCTGGACGTGCCCGAGGACACCGCCGTACGGGGACGGGAAGGCAAAGCCGGATGCGCACGAATCGCAATGGCCGATCCCGGCGTAGTTGTTGAGCGACACCGCATCCGGCGAGCTGAAACCGCCCGTTTCCAACACGGCCTGGGCGAAGGCCACGTCGCCGCGCACGCCCTCGGCCGCTCCCGCTTGCAGGTACCAGGCGGCCAGCTGCGCCACCGGCGTAGAGGTCAGATCCGCATACCCCTGGGCGTTGAACCAGGCGGCGACCTGCTGCGCGGTCAGGGCCGCGGTGCCGAGAACGCTCAGCCCGGCCGGTTGCGGTGACGGCGCGCCGACAACCGCAGTCAGGTTGGCCTTCAGGACCGCCTGGTCGCTCGTCAAGTGCTGCTGGAACGTGGCCAGCTGTTTCTGGGCTGTCGCCAGGGTCGCCGCGGCGGGCGGGACGCGGCCGGCGGCCGCCGACGCGTTCGTTTGGTCTGTGGCCAGGTTTCGCTGGTCAGTCCCAACGGTGGCTTCGGCGTGGTGGTGGCGATTGGCTGCGGTGGCTGCCGCGGTGATGTCGGTGCCGAGGTCGTGCACGACCACGCGGGCGACGACGTTGACCTCGGTGCCGTCGATCGCCGCCTGCTGCTCCGTCGCCGGTGTCTGAAGGCTGGGCGGCTCCGGGCCGGTGAGGGCGCCGGTGTAGACCCCGAGGGCCAGTCCCCGCAGCCGGGCCCGATCGGCGGCCAGTTGGGCGGCGGCGGTCTGATCGGTCGCGGCCGCAAGGACGAGAGCGGTCTGGTCGTCGTTCAGCTGGCCGGTCGCGGTGCTGACCGCCGCCTGCGCGGCTGACGCCTCGGCCTGGTCACGGGCCAGTGTTACCTGAGCGTCAGCGACGGTGAGCTGGGATTCGCTGACGGCGATCTGATCCAGGTTCAGGGCGGCCTGATGTTGGGCGGTGACCACCGCCGCCTGGACGGAGCGGATGGTCCCCAGGACCTCACTCGGGGAGGGAGCGGGGGCCTCGGGTGTCGCGGTACTGCCCGGAAGCGAAGTCGAGGTGGTCGACGAGGTTGACGTGCTCGACGGCGGCGCGCTCCCGGGCGGCGTCGTCGGCGGCGCAGTCGTCGAGGGCGTCGTGGTGGCGGTGGTGGACGGCGGAGAAGTGGTCGTGGTGGATGACGCCGACGTGGCGCTCGCGACGCCCGGGAAGGCGGCGAGGGCCAGCACCGAGATCCACGCCACCCATCGCAGTCGTCGCTGCCAGCTGCCCCGGGCCACGGCGACCAGATTGGCCGCTGCACGGACGAGAGTGGTGACACGGCTCAGGGCGAACCGGCAGATTATGCCCGTTAAGTTAGGCAAATCTCACCTCTCTTAGAGGCGTCACTCAGGTTGGGGTCGCAACCTGACGTCATGCTCACCATCGAGCGGGAAGTCACGCCGGAGGGATTCGCGGTATGCCGGCCCGTGGGAGACCTGGAGTCGTTCACCGTCACCGCCTTCCGGCAGGCCCTGGCCGAGATGAGCGACAGCGGGTCCCTGATCATCGACCTTTCGGGCGTTCCGTTCATCGATTCTGCCGGTCTGGGTGCGCTGATCGGGGGGATCCGCCGAACCCGTGATCTCGGCGGGCGGGTTGCCGTTGCCTGCCGCCGGCCCACCCTGGTGCGCCTCCTCCACAACACCGGGTTCGACCGGATTGTGACCGTCGCCGACACAGTGGCTGAGGCGGCTCTGGCCCTGACGGAGACCCCGCTCGAGCCGCCCTTCGCCGCCAGGACGACGGCCTTTCCGTAGGACGCGGCCCCGGTAGCGGACGTCTTCACCCGAGTTCCGGGTGCCCGTGTGGCTGGCGATGGTGGCGAGGGGCGAAGGTCGCGGAGGCCAGTTGCCGCGGGGGGATCGTCTTTTTTCCCTCAGTTAGCCGTCGTGCACCAGCACTGACAGCCCGTCGAGCAATTCGCGCTGCGTGCCGGCTTCGGGGCCGGCCATCGGTCGGTGCGCCGCCACCCGGGCGACGGCGTCCTCGACACCGACGCCCATCGTGATCAGCAATCCGGCTGCGACCGTCCCGGCCCGCCCGATTCCGGCACCACAATGGACCAGCAGCGTCTCGCCGGCGTCGAGCCGAGCACGCAGACGATCGAGCAGGTCGATCGCCTCGTCGACATCGGGCGCGTGCAGGTCCGGTATGGGCCACCAGAGGGCCCGGTCCGGCTCGTTGGCTTCCAGCCACTCGACGTACTGCGGGTAGCGGTCGAGCAATTCCGAGCGCTCGTTCAAGCAGACCACCGCTGACGCGTGCACCCGGCGAACGGCCGCTTCGGGGTCGGGACCGATGAAGTGCTTCCCACACAGCCACAGGCGGCCGGTGGACCCGGCTGGCAGCGGGACCTCGTCGACGCCTCCGTGCAGTGAACGCTCGCCTGGCCAGTCGCTCATGGCCAGTCGCTCATGGGTTTGCACTTCGCGGCTGGCACGAGGTCCGATGCTAATGGGAAGGGCGGGAGATTGACGAGCCAGGGGCCGGACCGTACATTCGGGGCGCCAGACGCGATTCCAGGGGGAGTGATGCCTGAGTTCGAGCCGAACCGGGACTTCGACGCCGTCATCATCGGAGCCGGGTTCTCCGGGTTGTACATGCTCCACCGGCTGCGCCAGCTGGGGTGCTCGGCGCGGGTGTACGAGCGGGGTGACGGGGTCGGCGGCACCTGGTACTGGAACCGCTATCCGGGAGCTCGCTGCGATTCGGAGAGCATGTATTACTCGTATTCGTTCATGCCCGATCTCGAGCAGGAGTGGCACTGGACAGAGCGATACCCGGGCCAGGCCGAGGTCCTCGACTATCTCAACCATGTCGCCGATCGCCTGCAACTGCGTGACGACATCGAACTGAGCACGGAGGTGGTCTCGGCCACCTATGACGAGGCGGCGGCGCGATGGGTGATCCGGACTGCGGCCGGCGCCGTGGTGTCCGCCCGGTATTGCATCACCGCGGTTGGTTGCCTGTCGGCCGCCAACGTGCCGTCATTCGCCGGCAGCGAGACGTTTGCCGGGCCCGTGTACCACACCGGCGCCTGGCCCCACGAAGACCCGGATTTCACCGGCAAGCGCGTGGCGGTTATCGGCACCGGGGCATCGGGTATCCAGGCGATCCCGGTCATTGCCGAGGAGGCCGGTCATCTGACGGTCTTCCAGCGCACGCCCAACTTCAGCATCCCTGCCGAAAACCGCCCCATGGACCCGGAGTTCGAGCGGGCCTGGAAGGCCGATTACCGGGAGTGGCGCCGCAAGGGGCGAGAATCGATGGCCGGTATTCCCTATCCGAGAAGCGAGGCGTCGGTCCTGGAGGCGAGTGAGGAGGAGCGCCGGGCTACCTTTGAGGCGGCGTGGGGCGCCGGCGGGTTCCGGTTCCTCTTCGGCACCTATGGCGACCTGGTGGTCACCGAAGAGGCCAACGCCTTCGTGGCCGACTTCGTGCGATCCAAGATCGACGAGATCGTTCACGACCCCGGTGTCGCCGCGATGTTGCGGCCGACAACCTATCCGCTGGGAACCAAGCGGCTACCCCTCGACACGGACTACTACCAGACGTTCAATCGCGAGAACGTCACGCTGGTGGATCTCCGGGCCACGCCGATCGTGTCCTTTACGTCCCGAGGCATCCGGACCACCGCCCGCGAGTACGAGCTGGACATGGTCGTGTACGCCACCGGTTTCGATGCGCTCACCGGCCCGCTGTTTGCCATGGACATTCGCGGTCGTGGGGGTACACGGTTGAAGGACAAGTGGGCTGAGGGGCCGCGGACCTATCTCGGGCTGGGTACGTCTGGATTCCCCAACCTGTTCACCATCACCGGGCCGGGAAGCCCCTCCGTGCTCAGTAACATGCCCGTCTCAATCGAGCAGCACGTCGAGTGGATCAGCGATTGCATCCAGCACATGGAGTCCGTGCAGTTGCGCACCATCGAGGCGACCGAGGACGCGGAAGAGGCCTGGACCGCCCATGTCAACGAAGTGGCGGCATTCACCCTGTTCCCGAAGGCGGCGTCGTGGTACATGGGCGCCAATATCCCCGGTAAACCGCGGGTGTTTATGCCCTACGTCGGCGGTGTCGGTAACTACCGGCAGCGCTGCGATGCGGTCGCCGCCAACAACTACGAGGGGTTCCGCCTGACGGCCTGAGCGCCTGATCGCCCAACCTGGTGGCGCATCATCGGTACTGGAAGGGGTGGCCGGTGGGAAGACCGACCACCTCCGACGGACCCCGTAGCATGAGGCGATGACGTGGCCATGGGACCCGGCGCTCGTCGGCAGGCTGGATCGCCATGTGATCCATGCCGCCGCTCTGGAGGGAAATCCGCTCGCCGACCCGGTGGATCGGCCTTTGTGGGTCTATGTTCCGCCTGGCTACGTGGCCGACAGCGGAGCGCGCTACCCGTCCGTGTACGTCATCCAGGGCTATGCGGGCACGGTGAGCATGTGGGCGAACCGAGCCGCGTATCGTGTGCCGTTTCCAGAAGCGGCCGACGCCCTTTTCGCGACCGGCGAGGCACCGCCGTGCATCGTCGTCTACGTCGACGCCTGGACCGCCTACGGGGGCTCACAATTCGTCGATTCCCCCGGCACCGGCCGGTACCACACCTACCTCTGCGAGGATGTGGTGCCGTTCGTCGACTCCCGGTACCGGACGTTGGCCGAGGCCCGGCATCGCGGGATTCAGGGCAAATCGAGCGGCGGCTTCGGGGCCATGATCACACCGATGCTCCGTCCGGACCTGTTCGGCGGTCTGGCAACCCACGCCGGTGACGCCCTCTACGAATACCTGTACATCCCCGAATTTGCCAAGGCGGTCCGGTCCCTGCGGGAGTACGACGGGTCGATCATCAAATGGTGGGAGGACTTCCGGGGGCGGGTGTCGTTCACCAAGCCGGCCGACGAAACGCTTCTGATGGTGCTGGGGATCTCTGCCTGTTTCTCGGCCGAGGACAACGGAGCTCCCGTCCTTCCGTTCGATCCACACGACGGACGTCTGCTGGAATCGGTGTGGGAGCGCTGGCTGGATTGGGACCCGGTCCGGATGGTGCCCCGGTACGCCGATGCCTTGCGGGGTTTGCGTGCCATCTGGATCGACGCGGGCAGGAGCGACGACTGGTTTCTGGACATCGGCGCCGAGGCGTTTCGGGACGCCTTGCGTGACATCGGCGTGACTGACGTGCACTTCGAGCTGTTCGAAGGCACCCACGCTCGCATCGAATACCGCTATCCCTTGTCGCTCTCCTATCTCGCCCATCGCCTGGCCCTGCACTGACCGGACGGGGCGCGCAGCCGGCGGCCGGCGGCCGCGCCGTCCATTTCCGAGGTGTCCCGGTGCGGCTTCTCGTCGAATCCTCCCGACACTTCGCGGATCTCGAGCGCGAGATGCAGGTCCTGGCTCTGGACCGCAACGGGCCAGCCGAACTGCTGGCGCTGGCCGAAACCGGCCGCCAGATCTCAGCTGAGATCGGCGCGCTGCGGCAGGCCAGCAGCGACGTGGCCGAGGCCGCTCTCGGCCGGGACGAGCAGGTGGTCGACTTCGACGTGGTCGTTCCTGATGATGTACTGGTCGCCTTCAACCGGTTGGAGTCCTTGATCCGGCGAAGCGGAAGGGAACTCATTCGCAGGCACCTGCTCACCTCCGTCCCGAGCGAAGAGGTCGATGCCTACCGGCGCTGGTACCGGGACGAGGTGGCCCGCCAGCTGGCCGGGGGGCCGCCGAAGGCCTGTCCGTTTGCGCCACTAATGGAATGAGCGGCTGGTTGACCGTCGTGGCGCCTCCGGTCGTCCCTGCCCTGCCGTTCGCGGTGGGAAGAGCGGCAGCGGGGAGGCTGGCGCCTCGACCTACGCCTGGATAGCGTCGGCCTCGTGCGGTCGGGGAGGCGCGGTGATGCCACTCTCGGGCCTGGGTTCTGGGCCTTGTGGCGGGCCAACACCCTGTCCGGCCTGGGCGACGGGGTCATGTTGGCGGCCTTGCCCCTTCTTGCCGCGAAACTCACCGGGAGCGCATTCGAGGTGTCGCTGGTCGTCGTCATGCAGCGCCTGCCGTGGGCGCTGGTCGCGATACCCGCGGGTGCGTGGGTGGACCGGCAGGACCCCGCCCGGGCGATGATCGCGGCCGACGTTGGGCGCGGTGTCCTGCTCGCCGGGGTCTGCGTACTCCTGGCCTTTAACGAATTGTCGATCGCATTGCTCTACATCGGGGCCCTGGCCATCGGCGTGTTCGACACCGTGTTCGCGGGTGCTGCCCAGGCCGCTATCCCCCGGATCGTGGGTGACGACGCCCGCCTCGACGTCGCCAACGGACAGCTGACAGTCGCGCAGACGACGACCGCGCATTTTGTCGGTCCGGCTCTTGGCGGTGCCCTGTTCGCTGCCAACCAGGTCTTGCCGTTCGCGATCAATAGTGCAAGCTTTCTGGCGTCGGCGCGAGTGCTGCGGGTGCTGCGGGGAAAATTACCGACGCCCTTCGGCCCCTCGCACCGGCGACGGGTCGCTTCGAGCGGACATGGCCGAAGGGATGGCGTTTTTCAGAAGGAGCACGGTCTTGCCGGTGCTGGCCGGGTTGACGGCGGGACTGGCGTTCTTTCAGGCCGTCGTGGTGTCGCCCTTTGTTCTCTTTGCCCTCCGTGACCTGCACCTCTCGAAGGCCGGCTATGGCGTGTTCCTGGCCGTCACCGCGCTCGGAAACGTGGCGGGGGGCCTGCTCGCCCCCCGGCTGCGACGGCGCTTCTCGACCGCCACCATCTTGTGCGTCGGCGGGCTCGCCGCCGGCATGGCCTACCTCGGCATCGCGGCCACCTCGTCGGTCCCGGTCGCCCAGGCCGCGTTCGTGATCGAGGCGGCAGCGGTGGCCGCGGGAACAGTGGCCAGCATCTCGTTGCGCCAGCGCCACATCCCGCGACCTCTGCTCGGGAGGGTCAGCAACGTGTTCCGGGCCATCATCTGGGGAGCCATCCCCCTGGGCGCGTTGACCGGCGGCCTGCTGGCCCAAGCGCGCGGGCTGCGGGCGCCGTTCGTGGTGGCCGGGGTGGCTCAGATCGCTCTGGTCCTGGCGACGGCAGTGCCCTTGACCCGCCGGGTTCGCGCCACTGAGGGACCGCCCGGCCGCCCGGTCATCGGCCCGGCCTGATTACTCGCCTGATTCCCGGCCGGAACAAGGACCCGGCTACCAGCCTGTCAGCCGACGAGCAGTTGCATGAGGACGACGTCCAGCCACCGACCGAACTTGCGGCCTACCTCGCGCTCCACGCCCACCAGCTGGAATCCGCACGCCTCATGCAGGGCGATGGACGTCTGGTGGCCGCGAACGATGCGGGCCATGACAGCGTGAAAACCGTGGGCCCCGGCCAGCGAGACCAGCTCATCCAGAAGCCCTCTCCCGACACCCTGTCCCCGTACCTCTGCGTCCACGTAGACGGAGTCCTCGACGGTCGTCCGGTATCCAGGCCGTGACCGGTAGGGCGACAGGCACCCGAAGCCGCACACCCGGTCGAAGTCATCAACTGCGACCACCGCGGGGTGCACGCCGCTGTGCTCGTCCATCCAGGCCAGCTGGTCCTCCTCGGTGCGAGGGACGATGTCGAACGTGACCGTCGAACCCAGGACCTCCCGGTTGTAGATGCTGCGGATCGCTTCGGCGTCATCGTGGGTGGCCAACCGGTATTTCATGGAACCGCCAGCGTAAACGACCGGACTCGACCGCCTTCCCACCCCGCGGCGGCCGACCGGCAGGGGTCCCGACGCGGTTGGGCGCCGATTCTTGGAATCGGCGCCCAACCTGCCGCGAGGGTCGTCAGGACCCTGGTGAGGGTGTTACAGGATCTCGACCAAGGTCAGGTTCCACGGATCGGACGTCGGGGCCTTGTCACTGATCGTGGCACTGGAGCCAGCAGGCGCTTTTTCGGCATTCAGCGACTGGACCCAGAAGGTGTCCTGCGTGGACGCGTCCAGCTTTTGGGACTCCAACGTCTGACCAGCCGGGACCTTTCGCCCCGTCGCCGCCTGAGGGTCGTTGCCGACGCCCCACACCCACGAGGGTGAGGAACTCGTCGTCAACGCCCAGGTCGGAGCTCCCGTAGCGCCGGATGTACCAGTGACCTTGCCGGTGCCGGTTGCGTTGCTGAAGGCCGCCACCGTCAGGTACACGGGGTAGCCGGTGCTGCTCAGCGCGGCCTTGACCGGCACCTTTGCGGTCCCGGAGGCTCGAGCAGACCAGACTTCCGTGGTGCCATGCTCACCGTTGGTGCGCCCGAGGAACGTCCACGTGAGCCCGCCGCCGGTGACCTGAGCGGTCTGGGGCGTGGAAGAGGGCCCACAACCGGCCACGAAGGCCACGAGCAGATCGTTCGCCGACGGCGAGATCGTGGCTGTCACCTTGCCGTTCCCGTTGAAGGCGTGGACCAGCGGCCCGTCAAGTCCGGGCGCAGTGGTGGCGGCGGTGACCGTCTCCACTTCGCCGGCAGAACCGCACGTGCTGGTCGACCCCTTGTTGTTGGCGTCACCCGAATAGCTGGCCTGCCAATAATAAGGACCGGAGCCGCTCAGGGTGACCGGGGCCGACGGTGGCAGGCTGCCCGGCTTGGTGATGGACTCGGCGGTACCGGGGCTGGCCAGCATGGTGCAGCCAGCGTCGGAGTACACGTTGTAGGTCACCGTCCCGGTGGCGCTCGCCGCGTTGGTGCCGCTCAGGGTGGCAGCGTCCGTGACAGGGGTCCCGGATGGGACGGTGATCGATGTCCCTGTCTGACCGCCGCCCGCGAGGGAGGTGGCCAGGCTGGTGGCCTGGGCGACCGAGCTCACGGTCTCGACTTCTCCGGTCGCGCCACAGGTGCTCGGGGAGCCGGCGTTGGCGGTGTCACCGGAGTAAGTGGCCTCCCAGTAGTAGGTCCCTGGCGTGCTCAGCGACACGGCAGCGGACGCTGGGAGCGTCCCCGGGGTGCTGATCGTCTGCGCCATACCGCTGTTGACCAGGTCGGTGCAGCCGGCGTTCGAGTACACGTCGTAGGTCACCGTCCCGGTGGCGGTGGCGGCGTTGGCGCCGCTCAAGGTGGCTTGATCGGTTACTCCCGTTCCGGGCGGGACAGAGATGCTGGTCCCCGACTGGCCACCCCCCGACAGCGAGGTCGCCACGGTGGTCGGCGCCAGAGTCCAGGTCCACGTGGCTGCCGTGCTGTGCACCGACCCGACCGCGGCCACGATGCTGTCCTGGCCCGCATTCTGACCGGTGTAGCAGTATTGCGCCTGGCCGTTGCTACCGGTATAGGCGAATCCGGCGTTCGGGTTGACCCCCGTCACGGTGAAGTCCACGCGGACGCCACTGACCGGATTGCCGTTTTGATCGGTAGCCGTTGCCGTGGAGCAGGCCTGGGTCCCTACGACTCCGGAACCCCCTGTCGTCGTCAGCGACACCTGACTGACGGTCGCAATGGGCGACAAGGTGAAGCCACCCGGGTACCCGTATCCGTCATAGCCTCCATAGCCATACACGGTGACGCCGAAGGGTAAGGGACCGGCCAAGTTGTGGTCACCGAACGCAACCGAAAGCTGCGCACCCGAGAACGTAGAGGACCCGATGGGGGCAAAATCGCTTGCCGGAATTGGCGTGCCATCGAGCGTCACGCTGCCGACTTCAGAGGTCGGGGCCACCACGTTGATGTAGTTGTTGGTGATCGCAGGATCCGCTCCGTTCGGTTCGGTCGTGACCGTATAGCTGTTGAGGAATTGCTCATACGGTGGAATGGTGATGTCGAAGGGGTCAGCGTTGGCCCCGTCATACGACGAACCGTTTGAGTACTGCATCACCTGGATGGGGTTGTTGGAGGTGATCTCCGACGCGCTCGACAGGATCGTCTCGTAGAACTGACCGGCGTTCAGCGTGGCGACGGGCGAGCCGTTCACATTGACCGTCGTGCCGTTCTCACTGGCCATGAACCGGAAGGTGTCTCCCGAGCGGGTGGCGAGCGGCTCGGTCAGGAAATCCGTGCCCCACGTGACGGTGGGCGTCATCTCCTCGGTCAAGGTGTTGCACGCGACATCTTGCGGCGGCACATCGGCACAGCCGTTGCCGGCAAACACGGCCACCGGGTTCGTGGAGGAGATCGAGGTACCGGAGAGGTCTCCGGTCCCGCTGTCACCCAGCTGATACACCTGGCCCTGGCTAAGATCGACCGTATAGGGAGTCCCTGCCGTGTGGGTCCCGACAGTCTCTACCGGATCAATCGTCACGGTGGTGTTGTCCTGGGTCCCCACGACGGCAAAATCCGATCCGAGTCCGAAGCCACCCGTATACCCCTCAACCAGATAGGAGGTGCCCAGGATATTGGTCGGCAGGCCAAGGTAACCGTCTGTCGTGTATTCCTCGGTGTTCAGACCGTATACCGACACGGGTGATCCTGCGGTGACGTGGATACCGTCCGGGTCCACTGAGTCGCTGTTCGCGTCCTGGGCGTTGGTCGGAACCGCGACCTGGGTCACGGTACCCGGCGTGACAGTGAACGATTGGGAGAACGAGATCCCAGGATCGGTGACGGTCCCTGTCGTGGCTGTGCTCCCGGAGATGAACAGGAACAGGTCGCTCTGGTCGTCATAGTTGCCTTCGAACGCCAACCAAAAGTCGGTCCCTGCCGATGTTTGCGGCGGCGTCACAGCAGAGGCAGATTGAGCGGAAAGCAATGCGACACCAGCAAGTGTCGAGAACAAGGCGGCGACCACTGATAATCCAGCGGCAATGGTTCTCCGCCGTGGTCGATGCCTCGGTCTTTCTTGTATGTCTCCCCGATTGTTCATAGATAGCCCCTTCTCGGTTCGAAAGATGGCGACTCGCCGAACCCGAAAAGGCGAGGCGAGACCCACCTCTGTGCTTTGATCACCGCTTCCTACTGCTTAAAAATGGCAATGTCAACATTGATCATTTGATACCGATTAGATACATCCATTAGATACGGTATTTTTCGTTTGGGATTCTCCGTATTGATGACTCAGCGCGAGCAAACTGTGGGCGGGGGTCCTTTGGCGTCGTGTCCTCCGGGGTGGCGGCGCCGGTCGCGCGCCTGCCCGTCTGCCCGTCTGCCCGCCTGCCCGTCTGCGCACCTGGCCCCGCCCTGGGGTCAGCCTCGGTCCGTGCTCGGAGGTGCGGGGCCGACCGTCTCCTGACGCCCATTGCCGCCGGCGCAACTGCTGCCGGGGGGCCCGGCACGGGCCCACGGCTGGCTGCGGCTGATCTCCGCTCCTGGCGCCGCCCACCGGGTCTCGAGCTGGTGGCCTGTCTCGCGGCCCTTCGTTGGGTCAGGGGGCAGCGTCAGTAGGCCTGCACCGAACGGTCGGGCGAACGCGGCAAGGGTTGCAGGTCATCGGACCACGTCGCCACATGCGCCGGTGTACCGTGGGGCGACCCGATGCCAGCCTCGGACACCGGGGAATAGCGCGGCGTTTCACGCTATGTGTTGTCATTACGTGTAGAAACATCGGATAAAGGGAGTTTGGTGATAAACTCCCTGGTCAGAGGGAGATTTTTTGCCCCCTTAGCTCAGTCGGCAGAGCACAGCCATGGTAAGGCTGGTGTCGTCGGTTCGATTCCGACAGGGGGCTCGGCGGCGTAGCTCAGTTGGTCAGAGCACTCGGCTCATAATCGAGTTGTCGTCGGTTCAAGTCCGACCGCCGCTACCGAAGCAAGTCCAGTCCAATGAGTATCAGAAAGTGTTAGAGGAGACGAGGTCGTGCCGAAGAACGAGAAGCGGGTCAAGGTGACCCTGGCTTGCGAGGTCTGCAAGCGCCGCAACTACATCACCATGAAGAACAAGCAGAACGATCGCGAGCGGATCGAGATGAAGAAGTACTGCCGCTGGGACCGCCAGCACACGCTCCACAAGGAGACCCGGTAACCGACTCCGCGGCCGCCGCGTTGCCGCCCGATCCTGGATCGGGTGAGGCGGTCGAGCCGGCCGTTGTCCTCGCGCTCCCCGCACGTACGGAGCTCGCCGACCTCGTCGACGCGGCCCGGGGTGGGGATCGGGCGGCTGTTGACGAGTTGGTTCGCCGCACCTATGGCGGTGCCTACACGTTGGCGTTCCGGCTGACCGGCCACGAGGACGATGCCCGTGATGTTGTCCAGGAGGCGTACCTGCGGGCCTACCGCGGACTACGACAGTTCCGGGGCGATGCCCAGTTCACGACCTGGCTGTACCGCATCACGGCCAACTGTTCGGCCACCCTGCTGGCGCAACGGGCCCGGACCCGGACCGAGACTCTTCCCGACGATGCTCCCGTGGTCGACCTGCGACCGGATCATGATCCCGAGATGTGGATGTCGGATGAGGACGAGCGGGCGCGCGTCGCCCGCGCTCTGGCCCGGCTGCCCTGGCGGCTGCGGCAAGTGATCGTCCTGCGAGACATCTACGACATGGCGCACGGCTCCATCGCGTCAGAGCTCGGGATCAGCGAGGCCGCCGCCAAGGTCCGCGTGCACCGGGCCCGGCGGCGCCTTCGGGACCTGCTCGCGCCCGACCAGGCGGAACAAACAGAAGATGCGCGGGCTAGCTGAGATCGTTCGGCTCCGCACCGCCGACTGCCGGCAGGCCGCGGTCCTCCTGCCGAGCGTGGCTGCCGGCGAACCGGACGTCGACGAGCGAGTGGCCGAGCACGTGACGACGTGCCTGCGCTGCCAGGCCGAGGTGGCCGCGTACCGGCGCATCCTGCGCCACCTGCGGGCCATGCGCCAGGAGGAGGTGGAGACGCCGCCCGGCGCCATGGCCGCGGTGCTGGATGCCCTCGCCGCAGTCGGCGCGGATGCGACGCCCGGCGGGGTGCGGCGGGTGGTGCGCATGGCGTACGTCGGGGGGATCACGGTGGCGACGGCGGCGGCGGGGGCGGCCGGCATCCTCATGTGGATCAACCGGCGCCGGCCGGGGTTGGCGGAGGCGGGCTAAGGCGAACTCGCGACCGCTGCGACCGCTGCGACCGCTGCACCGGTCGAGGGAGTGGGCATGGCCGCGGTTGGCCAGTCGAGCCTGTCCGGGCGTCGCGGACCCTTCTCCCCGCGTTGCGAGGCGGGACGATACGACAGAGAAAGCGCGGATTGCGGTCCGTGACGCCTTCTCTGTCGTGCGCCCCGGTTTGGATGGGTGTGAATTACGACAGAGAAAGCCCGGATTGCGGGCGTCGAACGCATTCTCTGTCGTATCGCCCCCGGTCTGCCGGCACGCGGGACACGTTGTGGGGTAGCCGTCTCTGGTGGCGGCGCGGTGCGTGGCCGCCGCACCCGGCCTCTTCGCCCTAGTGGCTCTGACTGACGGCCGACGGGGCCCGGATCGCCCGCCGCAGCAGGTCAGCCAGCAACCCCCGGTCCTCATCGCTCAGTGAGGTCAGCCGGCATCTTCTCGCCACGGCGATCCAGGCTTTCTGGCTCATGGCCTCACCAGCCGAGGTCAGCGCCAACAGCCGGATGCGCCGGTCGTTGGGGTCGGGCCGGCGCTCCACGAGACCTCTGGCTTCCAGCCGGTCGACCAGGCCGGTCAGGTTGGATGCCTCGCAGTTCATCTGCTCGGCCAACCGGCGCATCGGGCTCGGGCCGTGCACGCGCAGGCGGCGCAGCACATCAAGCTGGGCGATCGACAGGCCCTCCTCGTCTGCGATCTCGCGGATGTCCTGTTTGGTGCGGTCCATCAACCAGATCGCCTGCCAGGCCAACTCCAGGTCGACGGCCGACACGCCACCCGAACCCTCATCCCAAGCCCCCGACTCGCTCGTAATTGCCAGCGACTCGGTTGGCGGGAACCCCACCCCCTCAGTGTAGCCGATGTCACACCTCCTGAATAGTTGACAGACTTAAGCATATATGACATGGATGTTAGAGCGTCTTCAGTTCAAGCTCACTTCCGCTTCCCCCGCGAAGGAGGTCACCCCATGGCCATCCGTTCCCGCCAACGCCCCCGCCCTCACCCCCTCGAGCGGCTGTCCTGGATGGAGCGGCGGCAGTGGCGGCGCGACCGTCGCCGCGTGAACCGGGCGTACGAGGCCGACCAGCTACGCATCCTGCGCCGGGTGGCAGCCACCGAGGGCCGGGTGTACTCGGTCGTGCCGGTGGCGCCGGTGCCCACCCCTCGCTCGGTTCCTCGCACCGACCCGGCCGCCGCGACCTTGACCGCCGCCGGCGCCAGCCAGATTCCGCCACCGCCCGCACCCCTGCCGAGCGCGCTGGCCCTACCGATCCCCCCGTCCGGGTCCCGAGCCCAGGCCCGAGCGATTGAGCTCACCGTCGGCGAGCGCCACCTGGTCGGACGGATCTCCGGCGACGCCGAGGCTGACCTCGCGGCCGCGCTGCTCCAGGGCCCGGTCTGTCTGGTGGACGTCGGACGCTACGGTCCCTTCTGGACCTTCGCGTTCCAGTGGGATTCGGCCTATCTGGTCGTTCTGGCCAGTGGGGTCACGCTGCTTCCAGGTACCCGGGGCGACAACGGGGGTGAGGACATCGACTTGGTTCCCGCCCTGCAGGCCACCTGACGACCAATCGGTGATCCGGCGGTCCGCCGCGACGTAGTTGGGGGCCGCCCGGGCACCCCGGCGCGCCGGCCAGATTGAGCCCGACTGGTGCTATCCTCAAGCCCGGAAGGACCCGACCCGCAGATGATCTGCAGAGGGCAGTAGCTCAATTTGGCAGAGCACCGGTCTCCAAAACCGGCGGTTGGGGGTTCGAGTCCCTCCTGCCCTGCTCCCCGGACTCCGTGAAAAGGTCACAGACGTGAGCATCAACCGACAACAGAGGCGGCTCCTCCAGCGGCAGGGCCAGATGACTGACGACGGTACCGCCGCGCCCGCCCGTCGGGTGGAGCCGGCCGAACGTCGCACCAGGCCTGCCCCAGGCGCGCCCCGCCGGCGGGCCTCACCTCGCCAGTTCCTCCACGAGGTCAACGTGGAGATGCGCAAGGTGGCCTGGCCGACCCGGAATGAGACGATCAATTATTCCACGGTCGTCTTGATCACCCTGGCTGTCCTGATGGCCTTCATCTTCGTCTTGGACCTGGGCTTCTCCAAGCTGGCCCTCTTCCTGTACAAGTAGCAACTGATGTCCGACGACTTTTCCTCCCTACATGACAGCGCGCTCGAAGCCAGCCCCCCGCCCGGCCTCGACGATCCCGACCCCTACGATGTCGCCGCCCTCGCCGACCTCAACCAACCGGCCGCGGAGCCGAGCGGGCAGCAGGTCGAGGACACCGCCACGGCCGACGTGGCCGACGTGGCCGACGAAGCGGCGCACCCCCCGGAGAGCCCCTATGACCGTCCCGGCCAGTGGTTCGTCATCCACAGCTACGCCGGCTACGAGAACAAGGTGAAGTCGAATCTCGAGAGCCGCATCGCCTCCATGAACATGGAGGAGCGCATCTTCGAGGTCGTCATCCCCATGGAAGACGTCATCGAGTTCAAGAACGGCAAGAAGCAGGTGGTCTCCAAGAAGGTGTTCCCGGGCTACCTGCTGGTCCGCCTCGACCTCGACGACGATTCCTGGTACGTCGTGCGCAACACGCCCGGCGTCACCGGCTTTGTCGGCCTCGGGGCTCGTCCCACTCCGCTCTCGCGCCGTGAGGTCGAGAACATCCTGCAGGTAAAGGCCGAAGACGGGGAGGGCACGACCACCAAGAAGAGCCGTCCCCGCCTCGAGTACGAGCTGGGCGAGTCGGTGCGGGTGCGGGAAGGCCCCTTCGCCGACTTCAGCGGCACCATCGCCGAGATCAACGAGGACCAGCTCAAGCTCAAGGTCCTTGTCAACATTTTCGGACGGGAGACTCCCGTCGAGCTCGACTTCGCCCAAGTGGCGAAGCTGTAAGGAGCAGCGTCGCCCATGGCCAAGCGCCGAGTAGCAGCCATTGTCAAGATCCAGCTTCCCGCCGGGAAGGCCACGCCGGCCCCTCCCGTCGGGACGGCTCTGGGTCCCCACGGGGTCCAGACCATGGAGTTCGTCCGCCAGTACAACGCCGCCACCGAGGACAAGGTCGGCCAGGTCATCCCGGTCGAGATCACCATTTTCGAGGATCGTTCCTTCACGTTCGTCCTCAAGACGCCGCCCACCCCGGTCCTCCTCCGAGAGGCGGCAGGAGTGGAAAAAGGAGCCAATACCACCGGTCGAGAGGTTGTCGGCTCCATCAGCGACGCGCAGCTGACCGAGATTGCCCAGACGAAGATGCCGGACCTGAACGCCAACGACATCGAGGCGGCCAAGGCTCAGGTAGCCGGGACAGCCCGATCCATGGGCATCACCGTGAGCTGAGGAGGAAGACAGGAATGTCGAAGAAGGGCAAGAAATATATCGACGCCGTCAAGCGGTTCGACCACACCCGCGCCTACGCTCCCACTGAGGCCGTCGAGCTGGTCAAGAGCCTGGCGCACGCCGGATTTGACGAAACGGTGGAGCTGGCGGTGCGGCTGGGCATCGACCCCCGCAAGGCGGACCAGGTCATCCGCGGCACCGTTGCCCTGCCGTCAGGGACGGGCAAGCCGGTCCGGGTGGCGGTGTTCGCGGCCGGCCCGGCCGCCGAGGAGGCCCGGGCTGCCGGGGCCGACTTCGTCGGCGCCGACGACCTGGTCGCGCGGGTGGACGGCGGCTTCATGGACTTCGACGTGGCCATCGCCACCCCGGAGATGATGGGCCAGGTGGGCCGGCTGGGCCGCAAACTCGGCCCCCGCGGTCTCATGCCGAACCCCCGGACGGGCACGGTGACCAATGACGTGGGCAAGACCGTGACCGACTTCAAGGGGGGCGGGTGGAATACCGGGCCGACACCCGGTCGCGCGGGGTGGTCCAGGTGCCGATCGGCAAGGTCAGCTTCACTCGCCCGCAGCTGCTCGCCAACTTCCGCGCCGTGATTGACGAGGTGCAACGAGCCAAGCCTGCGGCCGCCAAGGGCCGCTATATCAAGTCCGTAGCGGTCAGCTCCACCATGGGCCCGGGCGTCGACGTCGACTCTGCCACCTTGCGGATCACCGACGAGGACCTGGCCGCCGTCGGCTAGGTCTCCCGACTGCCGTCGCGGTCGGTGCGCGCCATAGCATCGCGGTTGTGCGCCAGTGGATCACCCCCCGGTCACTGCTGTTGCACCTGGCCTTTGTGGTCATCGCCAGCGGTTGCCTCATCGCGGCCTGGTGGCAGGTGCACCGGGCCATGGCCGGCAACACGCTCAGCTACCTGTACTCGGTCGAGTGGCCGGCCTTCGCGGTGGTGGCAGGCATTGGGTGGTGGCAGATGTTCCACGACACTCCTGACGACATCGCCAAGCGGAAGGAACACCATGCCCGGGTGCGCGCCGCCAGCGTCGCCGTGGTTGCCCGCACCCTGCCCCGGTCGGCCCTGGCGGTCACGGTCGACTCAACCGAGGCCGGCGTGGCCGCCCTGCCCCCGCCGGCAGCGCGGGCCATTGGCACCGGCGACGCTTCCGGCGATGCCGCCGGGCTGGTCCCGGTAGGCACCGCCCCGGCTCGACCCGACGTCGGATCGGGCGACACAGCTCTCCTGGACGGCGAGGACGAGGCAAGCGACGAGCTGGCCGCCTACAACCGTTACCTGGCGACCCTGGCGGTCCGCGGCACAGCCAAGACCTGGCGCAACCCTCACGGCATCCGCGGGTGACCGGCGCCCTCCTCCGCTACCGCATCATGGCCTACATCGTCGGGGTGGGCCTCATAGTGGTGTTCTGTGCCATCCCGTTCCAGGCCGTGGAGAAGGTGGTGGGCTTCACCCACGGGATGCTCTACCTGGTGTATCTGGTCACCGTCCTGGACCTGGTTCGTCGGGCCCGTCTCCGCTTGTGGACGTTCGTGGCCATGGTCTGCGCCGGCTGGGTGCCGTTCCTGGCATTCGTGGTGGAGCGCTGGGTGACCCGGCGGGTGGTGGCGGAGACCAGTTCCAGTCGCCCTAGTTGAGCCAGCGCAGTTTGCACGTGGCTCTGCACTGAGCCAGGCTCGAATACCTTACTAATTCGATCATATGAGTTAGAAGTCACGGGTTCGACTGGCTGTAACACAGGGTTCTTACTCCGGCTCTTGCCCCGTTACCTGACGGGCTGCTATTTTCGCGGTGAGATTGGTACTGAGAGTGGGAATATCGGCAGTCAACGTGGTAAAAGGGAGGGGTTAGCGGTCTTTGCTGCCCGGGACGCCTTAGCCGGTTTGGGGGCGTCGAAGGTCTCTTAATGATGGGCCCGAAGGAGGGGCAAAACCCGTGGCCTGGCAACAGTCATGACGGTTGGTGCAATCGCGCCGACACCCGATTCCAAGGAACGTAAGGGCTGCGCGCTCACGGTCATCGTCGATGCAAATCCCCGGGATCCCGATTTGCTGACCAGTGTCGAGGCTGTCTTGGCCGCCGTCACCGGAATTGATGCTCAGGTAATCGTCACATGCCAGGAGCCGTGGGATGGTGCGCCGGCCGGGGTGGATGTGGCCGTTTTTCCTTCTGCAGGCCAAGGCGACCGATATGACGCCGCATCGGCAGGAGCGCGAGGCGATTTGCTGGCTTTTCTGAGCAGCCGCGTGACTATCAGCCCGACCTGGGCTAGGGAGGCGGTCCGCCTCTTTCAGGACCCGGACCTCGTAATCGCTGGTGGCGCGGTAGTGCCCGAAGGTGATCGGCGCAACGAGCGTCTCAGCGCCCTCGTGATGACTCAGTACCTCGGAGGTACGCCCTCCGCGCACAATGCTCGTCCGGTTCCGTCTCGACGGGTTCGCGAGGTCGGTTCATCAAACCTCGTCATCAGGACCTCGGCGTTCCGGGCGATAGGCGGGTTCCAAGCACCGGCTGGCGCCAACGGCGAGGCGGTCAGGCTTTGTTACAAGGTGCGCACCTTCTTAGGGGGGAAGGTGATGTCCGAGCCAGGGCTGGCCTTGACTGCCCCGGCGCCGGGATTTCCCGGGCAGATTGCTGCGCGACACTATCTCTACGGGCGTTCCCGAGGGGATATGGCCCGGCGCTTACCGGAGGCAGCCCCTCTGTTTCCGTATGCAGTTCCGTCGCTTATTTCGCTGGTTTTCTGCGCCGCGGTTGTTCTGGTCCTCATGGCAGGTGGAGGTGTCCTTCGCGATGCGTCTTCTGGCTTCGATCGTCCTTCTCCTGCTATTCCTCGTCGTCCAATCGGCGCGCATCCGGCGAGAATCAGCATCGCTGATCGGACCGTGTGCTAGCCGGGCTGGCGTTCCAATTGTGGTGTTTGTATATGGAGCGAGCTTCGTCCGTGGCTATTTCGGGCGAAGCATGGAGGACATCTCGCCACCGAGGGATCGGGCAGCCATGCCTCGGGTATTGATCTTCAACTGGCGCGACGTGACCCATCCGTGGTCTGGTGGCGCCGAGACGTATATGCATCAGATCGCCCGCAGATGGGCGGCCGATGGCGTGGACGTCGGGTGGCTGACCCAGCGCCATCCAGGCAGCGCTCGAGTCGAGGTCATCGACCGGATACGGATTCACCGCATCGGTGGGCGCTTGACTCAGTATCCCTGGGCTGCCGTGGCGTATCTCACCCGATTGCGGCGGCGCTACGATGTGATCGTCGACTGTGAAAATGGCGTTCCGTTTTTCACGCCACTGTATAGCCGATTGCCAAAATTCTTGTGGTGCATCACGTCCATCAGGAGATCTTCCGGCAGCAGGTGCGCCCTCAGTTCCGTTGGCTGGCGCTGTGGTTGGAGGGGACGTTGATGCCGCGGGTGTATCGCAATTCGAAAGTCGTGGCCGTCTCGGAAGGGACGAAATCGGATCTCGTCGATTTGGGGTTTGACCCGACCCGGATTAGCGTAGTGACCAATGGAGTGGTGCCTCCGAAGTCGACGCGGTATCCGCAATCAACGCATCCAACGGTTCTGTGCATGGGCCGGCTCAAGCCCCAGAAGTCAGTGGACGTGCTCCTCCGCGCCCTGCCTGATGTCATCGAACGCCTCTCCGACCTGCATGTTGACATCGTGGGCCAGGGACCCGATCGGACGCGGCTCGAACGGCTGGCCTGGTCGTTGGGCCTGGCCGGACACGTGTACTTCCACGGCTACGTGAAGTCCGAAGTGCTCGACGAACTCTCTGCGGCCGCGTGGGCGGCGGTGTGCCCATCGTCGTTTGAAGGATGGGGTGTTGTGTGCATGGAGGCCAGCGCCCGCGGGATACCGGTCGTGGCGTCGAACGTGGCCGGGCTGTGTGAATCGGTCCGGGACGGGGAGACGGGTGTCCTTTTCCCCTATGGCGATACAGAAGCCCTCGCCGGAACACTGATTTCGCTCTTGCAGGATCCCGACCTTCGCGCGGCCATGGGTGCTGCGGGCAAGCAGTGGGCCGCCCGCCACACATGGGATGGCAGCGCAGCAGCCTTCGCGGGTTTGCTGCCGGTACCCGCGCATCAGCGTCAAGTGGCGGCTGCTGCGAGCAACTCGCCCGCGGTTGCCACATGGCGCTAACCGGCCCGGTGGATCGGATGACTTCCGCTATTTTCGAGCCTAACTCCCGCGCAACGGTGGGCCCGGAAGCAGGTGTCGGACCACGTACACTCCTTGTGGTTCTCGGCTCGGTCGGACAGCCCTACGGAGGCTCTGAGACGCGCGCGCGCCTGACGGCCGAGGTCTTGACGAGCCTCGGCATCACGACCCATGTCGTCTCGCACCTATGAGCCGGTTCCGATCGATCGTCCAGGCTGGTCGGCCTCGCTGAAGGCGCCGCACCGTCCACCGGCGAGCGGCTTCTCGCGTGAGATGGTTCGTCATATTCGGGAATCCGGGGCCGCTACCACTGTTGTCCTCATGACTCATGCCACGTTGCTGCCCGCCATTCTGGCCGCGCGGATACGGCAACCCATCATCTGGGACACCATCGAATGCCAGTCGCTCCACTACCGTCGGCTCCCTCCGACAACTCTCAACCGGATCAAGCATGCCGTCTGGTTCGTGCTCGAACGGTGGGCTGCCCACCGGTGCTGGAAGGCGGTTGCCATCGGTGAGGTGGAGGCGGGAACCTGGAGGGCGACGCACCGGGTCCTGGACAAGAAGCTGGCGGTCGTGGACCACGCAGTACGGGTGACGCCCTGCGATCCCGTAGAAGCCCGGCGCGCCCTTCGCGCCCGGCTTGGCGAGCGGGCAGACGGGCCGATCCTGCTCTTCCTCGGCACTCTCAAAGCCAAGCAGAACACCGCCGCCGTCAAATGGATCATCGAAAGGCTTGTCGGTTCGCTCGAGTCCAGTTGCACGGTGGTTTTGTGCGGACCGGGCTCTGACCAAATAACGGTCAACCGTAACGGCAGCGCTGCTGTCGTCGGCCTGGGCGCAGTGGAGGACGTCGATTCTGTCGTCGCGGCCGCCGACCTCTGCCTGGCACCCTTGGCCGCTGGTGCAGGCGTGAAGACCAAGGTGCTGCACTACCTGGCACACGGCAAGCGCGTTGCCGGGACTCCGATCGCGTTTGAAGGGATCCAGGAAGCTCCCGGGCTGCACACGGCCAGCCTCGACGAGTTGCCTGAACTTGTCGTTCGTCTCTGTCGCGAAGAGGAGTCTCCATCAGCGGCCGAACAGCGGATTCGGGCGCAGCAGGAATGGATGGATACGCATCATGGCCGGGCGCACGTCGCCGAACAATGGAAAAGGGTGTTGGCATGTCTACCGTCCTAGAACCAAACCAGACGATCACCGGCAGGGATGATCGGGTCCTATTGGCCGGAGTTGCCCGCTCCGGAACTTCCTGGCTCATACGCGCCATGGCCGCGACGCCAGGAACCCGGCACTATTACGAGCCGGACAATGTCGACGCCGATCCGACTGGGGCACGTCCGGTCGGGCGAAGCGGTTTCGGTCCTTACCCTCTGATCCGTCCGGGCGAGAGCGGAGGATCGTTCCGGCCCTTGTGGGATGCCGCCTTTGCCGGCCGCCTCCCCAGGGTGCAGCAGGTCGATACTGGCTTGAAGCTCAAGGCCGTTCGCACCGTGCTCAAGTTGCCGCCGGCGGTCCGGGAACCTTTGATCGACATCGGATCCCGGTTCCTTGTGGCCTTGCCCGGAGGCCCGGAACGTACGGCCATCAAAACCATTTATGGTGCGTTCTGCCTCGAATGGCTGGTGGAACGATACGACCCGCGCGTCGTGGTCCTGCAGCGGCACCCCCTGAACGTAGTATCGAGCTGGCGCGAGCTGCAGATCCCGGATTTCGATCTCTCTAGCCGGCCGTCCCTGCTTGCCGCACTATCGGGACCGTTTTACGGGCGACCCGCTCGATGTCAGACGCCTCGGAGCTCACGAGGAAGGCCTGGCAGGTCGGATCTGCTCACTACTGCGATCGGTGATGGGCTCGAACGACACCCGGATTGGCTTCTAGTCAACCACGAGGACCTGTGTGCTGATCCGGCCAATCGCATTAGGGAGGTGTGCGAGCGGGTGGGGATGCCATGGTCGTCAGATGTGGAGCGGTTCATCCAGGAATCAGACCGTCCCGGTCAGGGGTTGCTGCCTGTCCGGGTGACCAAGGAGCAGCCGAACCGGTGGCGGGGTCGACTCTCGGACGACGAGGTCGAGGAGATCACGTCGGTCCTGGCTCGGTTTCCTCGGCACGGGTGGATCCGCGAACCTGTCCTCGCCGGTACAGTAATCGCCCGGGGTGAATCTCGATACATGAGCGAGGCGCCAGCGATCGAGGTTTCGGCCGGGAAATGGACAGGGAGCCAGCGTTCTGAGCGGCGCCAATTCCTGCAGGACAATCTCCTGGCGACCATCTCCACACTGATCGCCGGGCTCCTCGGGTTCGGCCTGCAGGCCATGGCCAGCCATGACCTTCGGCCCGCGAACTACGGCAAGGTCTTCGCCGTACTGGGGTTCTTCACTCTCGTGACCCGGCCGTCCGCCGCCTTCGGCCGCCTGCAAGCCTGGCATACCAGCCGAGAACTTTCGACCGATGGGGCTGGGGACAAGAGCGGAGTGCTGCTTCGTAGCCAGACCATTCGGCTGATGCTCATCGGTAGCCTCGCTGCCTTCCTCTGCGTCCTCTTTGGGGCGAAGATCGGTGAGTACCTGCATGTCCCGCTCAGCGATATTGCCGTGGGCGCCATCAGCATCCCCTTCCTTCTGGCCGTTCAGCCGCTGCTCGGCAGTCTCCAGGGGGAGCAACGGTTCATCCTGTGGAGCGTGCTGAGCATCTTGGTCAACCTGAGCCGCCTGGTACTCATCGTGGCCTTCATTTTCCCGATGCACGCGTTCGGGGCGCTCTTCGGCAACACTCTGGCATCGATCGGCACCTTTCTGGCCTGCCTGGTGGCCGTCTGGCGCAATATCACGGTCCCCAGGCTCCCCCGAACGCCGCTTCGTATGGGGACCTGCCCTACCCTTCGTCGTGACCGGATTGGCGGCGACACTCGCCCTCGGGGTCTTCCAGGGTGCGGATGTCATCCTGGTCGAGCACTTCTTCGCCAAGGTCCCCGCCGGCCAGTACGCGGCCGTTGCGGCTGTGGCCAGTGCCGTCTTTTTTGCCAGCGGTGGTGTCGCCAGTGCAGTGTTCCCGATGGTTGCAGCCCGACATGCTCAGGGTCGAAGCACCGTTTCCGTGATGGCGGCCGCGTTCGGCCTCTGTGCCCTTGCCGGACTGATCGGAACGTGTGTGCTTCAGGTGTTCGGACGGGTGGTCCTACTCGACTTCGCGGGCAAAAAATACGTGCCCGGCGCCCACTACCTCGGTTGGTACTCCTTGTCGATGGCGGTCCTGGCCTGGGTCCTGGTGCTCGTCAACACGCAACAGTCGCTCAACAAGCTCTCGCTCCTGTGGGTTCTCATTCCTGCCATCATCCTGCGACCGGTCCTTATCATCCTCTTCCACCAGACGCTGTTGACGGTGGTGGTGGTCAGCGACCTCACTGTGTCATTGTTCGCACTCGCTCTCACGATCTTGTACCTGGCATCCGAGCGGGCCCGCTTACGAGCGTGGTCGGGCGCGCCGATCCGTCCGCTTGCTTACTTCGGCAGTCAGGGCGCGACTGGAGCCCGCTCTGATGATCTCGGCGACACGGCTCCAGAGCTAGAGCCCTCCGGTCTGGGCGGGCACGCCCACGGGCCGACGGAGTGGCTCCTGGCCCGCCCATGGGCAGTTGCGATCATTCTGGCAGCGATCGGACTGGTCGTCCGCCACGCCTGGCTGGCCCCCGGGCCTCTCAGCTCCGGAGACTGGAAGTGGCCGACGCGGGGCCGGATCCTCGAATGGTTCCCCTGGCCATCCGTATGGAACAACACGCTGGGGTTGTCGGGCGAGAACCGCTTCCTCGATGCCTTTCGCTTCCCCGTGTACGCGATAAACGGTTTGATCGCAGCGCTGGGCGGCTCCTGGACCGTCATCGAGAAGGTCGTGTACTTCGTCCCCTTCGCTGTGCTGCTTCCTGTGGCCGGGTGGCTGCTGGCCCGCGAGATCCTCGGTAACACAAGATGGGCCTGGCTGGCGCCCATCCTGCTGCTCGGCAACACGTACTTTCTGGTTGAAGCCAACGGCGAGATACCTCTGGTCATGGCCGAGGCAATTGGCTGTGTGGCGTTGGTCGCATTCCTTCGCGCCATGCGCCGTCCCTCGATGACGTGGGCGGTGGTCGCCGGCCTGCTGGTAGCGGGCGTCGGCGGCCATGGATCTCCGACCTGCGTTACCTGACCGGTCTGCTCATGATCGGATACCTGCTCGTCTTGGCGTTCTCAGAGCCAGGATGGGCACTGCTTCGGCGGCGGATCTGGCTCAGCGGTGCATCTGCGCTCACGTTCATTGGGACCCAGATGTTCTGGGTCCTGCCACTCGTCATGTACAAAGGCCACCCGGCCTTCCCCACGCCCTCGGACGCCCGACTTCAATATCATCACCCTTGAGCACGGTCTTGCTGGGGTGGCGGCCAGCTGGAGCGGAGGCACACCGGCGCCGTTTGCTCAGGCGCCGCTCAACCCGATGTTCATGGTCCTCCCGCTACTGGCCATGTTGCCCTTGACTTGGCGCCGCATGCGTGCCGAGCTGCTCTGGCTGGCCTTGGCAGCGTTGGTCTGTGCCTTCCTGGCCAAGACCAACAACCCGCCATTTGGTGATGTGTACGACTGGATCTATATCCACGTTCCAGGGTTCAACCTGTTCCGCGAGGGCTCGAAGTTCCTGTATCCCATTGCGATCGCCTATGCGGTGCTCATCCCGGCAGCCTTTGCCTCCCTGGTTGATGTTGCCCGGCGGCTCCGGTCTCGGGCGGGACTCATCAAAGCAGTAGCGGGTGTCGCGCTCGTCCTTGTGCTGGCCGTCGTCGGTTCTTCTGTGTTGGTTCTCGAACGGGGTCAACTCGGCTCCACGACGGCCACCGCGCCGGAACCGCCGGTATTCAAACAAGTCACAGCTCTTCTCCACGCCGATCACCACCCAGGCTCGGTGTTGTGGTTCGGCGCTCCCGTTTACGTAACGGGCAATCAATACCAGGACGACCACACCTACACGATCACGTCCGCCACGCATCCCCTCGACAACCTCACCGGCAGTGTGCTGTCGACGGTCGTCCAGTCCAGAGACGTGTTCCAGTACTTCTGCCCGGTGATCACGCAGTCGTACTGCTACGTCAACCGGTCGGTCTTCCCGTATCTGGTAGGGATGGTCGGAGCTTCGTACGTCGTCAGCCCGGCCAGTCCCGACGTTGGGCTGCTGCCGTCCGGGATCACTCGGGCCTGGCTTCGACAGCAACTCACCGCTATGTTCGGGCCGCCGCTGGCGCTCGGCGACGCGCACACGCAGTTCCTAGTCTGGCATCTTCAAAACCCGCAGCCGATGATCGCCAACTACCCCGCAGTAGCCCTAGTGCAATCCGGTCCCTGGTCGCTCGGGAGCGTGCTGCCGGCCCTGCAAGCCCTGGGCGTACCGGCCGCTTACCGGCAATCCTTCGATGTTTCCGACTATCCGGCGGCCCGGGCAAACCTTCCCAACAGTATACCGGTCTATCCCCGGACCGGCGGGGCCTGCCCGGGATCCGCGGGCGGTTCAGTCGGAGTGATGGCGCTGACGAGTACCCAGAGTCTTCAAGTTGTTGCGGGCTCGACGCAGGCGACGCTTCCTTTTCTCGCCCGGTCGAGTCGCCTGCCGGGTTGGGGCGTGTACGGTCCACTCAGCGTTCCAGCTGGGTCAGTGCCGATTAGCTTCCTCTGTCCCGGCCGTCACCGCTCGGTCCCTGCGTCGCTTGGTCAACCCTGGCTGCGTCTACCTTTGGACGCCCATGCCCAGCCCGCGGGCGCCACCGTTCGGGCGCCAACGGCGAGCAACTACGAGCCTCGTTGTCGGGCTCCAGCGGACCGTGGACCGAATTCCGATTACCTACGATCCAGGTTGGCGACTGGCGCGGAGGCCACCGCAGGCGGTTGCCGATGGCTTGGTTTAACCTGTATCACCCTGTCGCACCCGATGACGAGCACGCAGGGCTTTGCGTTTACCTTCTCAACACTGAAATGGGAGCACCGGGGCCTCGCACTCAGATCTTCACGTTCCTCGTCGCGCCCTGGCCATCTGGCTTCTTGCCGCTGAGAGAAAGGAGACGGCCACTTCCCGCGAGGCGCGGGGTCTTCGTGGAGAGCCGGGTAGGGGCCGCGATGGGCGGGCTCGGCGAATTGCTTCTCTCGTGCTTTGCGGACTGGCCGTGCTTCTGGCGTGGTTTGGTGTTCCGTCTGGTTTTCCATGATCGCAATTACACGGCACCCATACAATCTGGATATCGTCTTCGGCACGGTGGCGCTGGGGTTGTTCGCCTTGTCGCTTGTTCGTCCGACTTGGCGACCACTTTGTCCACTCCCTTGCGGCTCCGGGCAGGACAACGTTGCCCGAGACGGAGCCGAACCGGCGCAAGCAACTCGCGGCCGTCGCCGGGCTATCGGCGGCGTGGCCCTGCTCGCCTCGTCCTGTACGTTGGCAGCAGTCACACCGCAAATCAGGCATTCGTCTGCGCCCAACAGGCCGGCGCAACATCTCGCCCTCATTTGGGGTACACCCTCGAGCACGCTCAGATACAGTCGCAGGCCAACGACGCGCCCGATGCATCGCCGACTACACCTCCGCCCTTAAGGCCTACCCCAGAATGGCGTCCGCCTACTACGGCCGGGCTCAGTGCTATCAGAGCGGGGGGCTCGACTATCCCCGCAGCCATCCACGATTATGACCGTGCCCTGACGTTGTCTGGCCGGGCAATCCCCGATATCTCCTCGGCCGGGCGACCGCAGGACCAGGGCATCGGGAGTCTGGGGGACCGCAGCCCCACGATTACCAGAGCGGCGTCGTCGGCGCCGGCCGCAACCCCGGCGCAGAGCCTGGCCGCCATCGACGGACTTTTGAACATGGACGACGCCTCGATTGCCGCCAACGTCTCTTGCAGAGTGGCTGCGAGCCGCTTCCCGGGCGGATGGGCTCATTCGTCTGGGTGCCGCAGACATCACTAGAGACCCAAACGGGAATAACAGCCAGGCAGCTGCCCTTATGGCCCAGGCCGCCCATCCTGGCCCGGGTTCATCGACCAACCCCGTGGAGTGCGTGCGAGTCCTAGGTCGGGATGTGCGGTTCCGAGCCCGTCACAAGTGTCCAGTACCAGCAAGCCCTGGTCACCCTGTCAACAGGCAGCCCAGCAAGCGGCGGCGACGGGCCAGGATTCATCGGGGGCATACGACAATCTCGGGGCCGTCCAGGCTGGGATGGGGGGACCTCAGTACTTGCCATCGCCGACCTCACGGAGTGCCATCGGCGCCTTCCAGGGAAACGTCGGCCCCGATGCCCAGCCGGCGGGCGTTGACGGCTTTGGGCTCGCCTATCTGTACGAAGCACGCGTGGTCGTCTGAAGAGTGGAGGGCGCACCAGACGCAGGGGGCCATCGAGCGACTACCGGCGGGCCCTAGCGTCCCTTCCCGTCAGGGTTGCCAGACTTCGCTGCTCGCCTCCGTAGTGACGTGGCTGCTGCTCGGCACGACTAGAGAAGTCGCTGGGCCTCGGACGGGTGCGGGGGGCAGATCGGTGATCTCATAGCGCCGGAGGGCCGCAGGCCGGGGGGAGCACCGCCGCGGCCGCAACTTCCGAGTCCGGCGCCCGCCAAGACGCCGTAGATGGTCGCCTGCGTTACGCGGGCATGCTTGCCCGAGAGATGATGCAATGCAGGGGCGAACACAGCCCCCCGAACAACGCCCAGTACCGCGCCAACTACGCCAACCAGAAGAGTCCCGGCAATCCGTTCGAGGCTCGCTTGGGATCAGCGTCGCCGGAAGGGCCGCAGCCCGACCCCCGGGTAAGCGGCAAGTATAGATCGACGCCGGTCACGAGGAAAAGGGCCGCAGCCGATTTCGAGAAGGCGGCGCGCCGTTTAGCGGTCTGGACCTGTCCCGAGACGAGCTGCGCCTGCCGCAGGACTGTGAAGTCGGCCAGCACGCGGGGTCCAGCAATGTTGTGCTACCGCCAGCAGCGTGTTCGTCGACTTCACGGGCCACCACACGTTCGCCGCCTGGGGAGTGGCGGCACGTATCAGGATCTGATCGACGGGGTCGGTGCCTAGCGGTGTGATCACTTTCCACGCTGACGGTAATAGGGAACAATCACCAGATTGTCCTGGTCGAAGGTGCCTGAACGCGTAGCCACACAGTTGGAGGGTGCCCACCACCAGGAAACTCTGGCCGTCGATCCACCGCATCCTGGCCGATCGGGTTCGCACCGGCGAACAGGGTTGTTGACAACAGGTCTGGCCGACTACTGCAACCTGAGGTGGTCGCCTGCAGAATCAGCCGGCGTGAGAAAGCGACCCTGGGCCACGGTGTAGCCCACGACGTTGGCGAACTGGTCGGTCGTGCCGATCACGTCGGTGTTCGTCGAGCGGCTCAAAAGAGGTCACCAGCGTGCGGAGCGCCGACGGTGGGGAGCAGACAGCCAATCCACCCGGCACGTAGACCGGCATTGCCGAGGGCGGTCACGTCTCACGCTGGTGAGGCTGGAGGACGGCAAGCCGGCCTGGATCCCTGAGGAAGAAGGGACCAGTGCCCTCTACGACCACAACCTCGCCGGTCCGAGTCCGTAGGTCGGTCCTTTGGCCAGTTCGAACACCCCGTGATTGACCGCGACCGCCAGGACCACGGCTGCCACGCCGAAAGCAATGGCGAGCGAATCGAAGGAGGATCCGAAACAGGCGACCCCGGCCCGAGCCAGCCGACGGCAGGCTGCAGAGGTGGCGGAGGACGGTCGTGCCGGTCAGAAGACCGCGGCCCCGACCCCCCAAGCGGTCCCGCCAACCCGCGGGAACGCTCCTTTTCGACGACTGCCCACCATGAAGAACGGAACCTCGGGCGGTAGCGCTCGGTCGGCGGGGTCACAGTGGTGCCCCGCGCCAACAGGTTGTCGGCGTCTGCTGGGGCAGGCCCTGATAGGGCAGAGAGCACGACTTGCTCGCCGCTGCTCAGTCCGGACGTGATCTGAATCAATGTGGTTCCCTCTCGCGCCTGTAGTCACCGCGGTTGACACCGGAGTGCTTCCGTTCCACACGTTGACATGCGGTTCGCCGCTGACCAGGAAGATCGCTGACTGAGGCACGGCGAGAACGTTGTTGGCCTGTGAAACGTCAACGTTCACGCTGACCGCCATGCCCGAGTAGAGCCTGGTTCGTAGGGCCGGTCGGAACCACGCTCGCCCACACCACCGATGTGCTGTTGCCGACGGTCGTCGGATCCTGAGCCACTGCGAGCACACGGCACGGCAGCGACAGCCCGTTGAGGCTGGAGTCGGTGATGGTGCCGATCTGATTGGTTGGTCAGCTGCGGCATCGCACTGCCTAGGGAAGGCGGTTCCGATCACCGAACCCGCTACCTGCTCGCCAGCACGATTAAGGGTTGGCTGGCGGCCGAGCCCGACGGTGCTGCTGGTCACGCCCGCCACGGAAGGGATAGGCGCAGTCGTGCCGGGCAAGGTGGGCGCACCGGTTGGGGCTCCGGTCACGTTCTCGCCCACCTGGCCGTTGATAGCGACCACGGTGCCGTCCGTTTGGGCGATGAGGGACAGGTTGGCCAGCTCGTCCTGGGCCTGCTGCAACTCAGCATCGGCGGCGTTGACACCCGCCTGGGCGGTGGCGACTGCGCTGGGGTTCGGGGTGGACGCGCCCTGGATCGCCGCTTGCGCCTGGGCGACCGATGATTGTGCCTGGCTGATTCGGAGTTGACCGTCTGAAGCGTCGCTTTGCACTCGCGACTGATCCGCTTTGCAAGCGTCGCCTGATCATCCTGGCACACTAGGGCGTTGGTCGGCCCTGTGGCGCTGCACCCATCAGCGGTCAACAGTTGTTGCTGGGCCACAACAGCCGCCGCGTCCTCGGCGTTGGTGACCTGCACCGACGACACAGTGTTGTTGTAGACAGATTCCGCCGCCTGTCAGTGCGGACTGCAACTCCGCAGAAGTCCCCGGTGTGAGTGGGTGCTGGGTGGCTGGACAGTGCCGCATTGGCTGAGGCGACGGCAGCTTCAGCGTGGGCCACGTCGCTCTGGGCCACCGATGCGTTGAGCTGGGCCAGGACGGCGCCTCTCGTTACCTTCTGGTTGAGCTGGACACTGATCTGCGCTATCTGACCGGACGCAGCGAAGTTCTCTGGAATCTCAGATGCGGGCACAACGGTCCCACTTGCACTGACCGTCACCGGGAAGCTCTGGATGGCTGGCCGTGGCCAGTTGAGGCCCGTCGGCGGTCGGCCGAGCCCTTGGACGTGAAATGAGGATACGACCGCGACTGGCGGCAGCGATCGAGGACCGCCGCCACAGCCACGATCAGTGCTGCCGCCCGGCGGTTGCTTATCCGGCTTCTCGGCTCCTCAGGACCCGAGTCCGGGCTCAGGTCCGGACTCGGCTGTCCGGCCGACCCCGCGTCGGTCATCTCGCTCTGAACACACGGGACGGGGATGGCCCCACCCGATGGCAGTGGGCGGGGAACGCCCAATGTCGTGCCCCGAGGTCGGCACCGGTGCTTCCACTCCCTGCTCATCTCCTCTTGCGACAGCCCTAGACTACCCCTGTGTCGTCCGCCGGGGGAAGCGCGGACCCAGCCGGGCGCTCTGCATGGTCGACCGTCAAAGGCGCCCAGGCCGTCGTCAGGGAACGTGTCTGGCTCGATTTGCCGCACATTTCGCCCGATCCGGGGCACCGCCAGGACCATCAACATGCCATCTCGGAACACCCGCACGCGGGTCCGCTCGTCGTGATTCCACTCGACGCCGACCTCGCGGACCGGAATGCGCAGCCGGCGGGCCGCAGGCGATCACCTCCACATCCCACGCGAACCCGTCCTCGCGGGAGAATGGCAGGATCGCCTGCCACACCCAGGTGGGGGCTGCCTTGGCGCCGCACTGGGTGTCGGCGACACCTTCGCACAGACCCCGTCCGCACCAATCGGTTGAAAGCCTTTCCGGCGATCTCGCGCCTGCGCTTCTCGTGCTGCCGAATCCTGGGCGTCCGGCACAGCCCGGGATCCGATGGCCAGGCAGGCAGCCGCTCTCGGCGATGTCGATCACGCGGCCGAGCTCTGTGAGCGGTGTCGCGAGGTCGACGTCGCAGAACGCCGCCACGACTCAGTGTTCGCTGCTTGCAGACCCGGCCCGCACGGCCGCTCCCTTACCGGCGTGCGGGCCGTGCGGAGGACGGTAGCGGCTATCCGTGCCGCGCCGTTTGAGACGCTGCGGTGCACGACTTCGACGCTTCGGTCCGTGCTTCCATCGTCAACAAAGATCAACGAGCTGCCTGGCCGGGCGATTCGAGAGAAAGTCGAGCAAGGGGGCCGATCGACTGGCCGACTCTTTCCTCCTCATTGAACATGGGTACGACGAGGCAGAGTCTGTGCTGTCCGCCGCCTGGCTTCCAAGCTGCCCATCCTTGCCCCTATCCCGCTCAGCGTGATAGCGCCCGCACGACAACTTGCGACGTGGATACTAGACGAAAGACTTGGCGGCTGCCAAGAGGCCGAACTGCCTTTCGTGGTATGGAGCACCCGGCTGCGGTCGGGGTTCGCCGCTTGCTGTGTGCCATTGGGCGTCGTGAGGCCCATTACAGGGAGCGAGGGAGGAGCTGAGCCGCTCCCGATAGGGGAATGGTGGTGGTCGTCGTGGTCGTGCTGGTGGGCGGCGTCGAGGCTACGGGTGTGCCGCTCCCGGGATTCGTTGTAGTCGGCGGCACTGAAGTGGTCGAAGTCGTGGCGGTGGTCGTGGGGGCCACCGTGGTCGTCGTGGTGCTGGAGGGCTGCGAGGTGGTTGGGTAGTTGGGACGTGGTCGGTGTTTGCGATGCGGTCGAGGTGGTTGCCTGGCGGGTTAGCGGCGTTCGTCGGTTCCGTCGAAGTCGTCGTCGACGTCCCGGCGCTCGCCGTTACCGATCACTGGCTGAGAGGTGGCGGAGGTCGCCCCCGTGGCGTTGGTCGCTGTCACCGTCACGCTGACACTGCCGACACCCGTTGGGGAGTGACGTATCAGAGGTTGCCCCGGCGACCACCACACCATCGACGGTCCACTGGTAGGCGAAGGTCTGGGTGGTTCCCCTGCTGAGTAACCCAGCGTCCCTTGGGTCGCGGTGGGCGTCCGCCAATCACCGCGCTCCCGGTGATGACCGGAAGAACGGTATAGAATGGAGCGACGTACCCGAGACCGTACTTGCTGCAGGGTTCCCGTCACGGTGCCTCCCCCCTGGTATGAACCACTGGGGGCCTGATTCACCGAATACTTGATCGTTTTGGCCGGGATGTCATTGTCGTGATGAGAAAGGTGCCATTCGGGGCATTGGTCGGAAACCCAGTGATCCCCGAGACCATAATGGTCTCGCCCGCCGCCAGCACTGCGCTTGAGTCAAGGGTCGAACGTGATCGTCTTCCCGGAGACGCTGCAATGGGACACTGTTAGGACCGGCGGAGTCCGGTCAACCCCTTGACACTACCAGTCTCGCTCAGATAGGTGCCGGTCGGCGCCGGGGCGCAGGTGAAAGTGATAGTGTTCGTCACGGGATCGTTGGAGGTGTACGACGTAGTCGCCGTCGGGCACTTTGATTCCCTTGACACCTTTGACACGGATCGTTTGCCCCACTGCCAGCGTCACGCTGTGCGGCCACGACCACGGTGACGGTCGTGCCATTGTGTGTGCACTCGCGGATCGGCCGACTGGCCCCGTTCACTCCCTGCGAGTAGAAACCACCTTCATCTTGGTTCTCGAACTGTCCGCCGATGACCGTGATGTTCGCCGGACCGGTGAAGGACCACACCCGGCGCAGGAACGCCGGCTGGTGCAGTTGCTGAACGTCGGTGCGGGTCTGGGCGGAAAAGGTGCAGTTCCTGAAAGTGGCCTGGACAAGAGCGGGGCCATCGCCCAGCGACGGCACAGCGTCTTTGGATAATTTGGCGAGGTCCTGACCTGAAGGCCTCCAACAGCGCCTTCTTCGACCGAGTACCCCCGTGAGCCTTCGGGTAATGGGGATCGGACTTCTCACCGGGGTTCCCGGGGCCGAATACGATCGCGTTGTTGACGAATGAACCCCCCTTGATGGTTAGTCCGTCGACGTTGCCGACCTGGAGCTCGTAGGCCGGCAGCTGCATCCGGATTGGTCAAGCGCTCGTTGACGAGGGTGATGTCAGTGGATGTCGCGTGCCTGGATAGGCCCGGAGATGATCCCTCCCTGGCCGGAGGTGGTGAAATTCGTAATGGTGATGTCGTGCGAAGGCGGAGTGATCCAGAAGCCGTTGGTTACGTAGCCCTGGGGGCTGTGTTGTGCGTTGCAGTACGGGTTTGGGGCGTAGTCGTAGTCGGCCACCTGGGTGTGGATGCACATGAAGAGTGACAGGCGGGACCCGAAGTGCCTGATGTCGCTGATCAGGCCCCCGCTCTGGAAAGAGAACGAGATGCCGTCGTCCGGGATCTCGTCGTGGACCGTGCAACCGACGATTCGATTGCCGACGTTGTAGACCGGCGACTTCTCTGTTGCGGTTGGCGGAGCTCGATAGTAAAGCGTGAAGGCTTTGTTTCCGCTGCTCCCGACGCGCCGTGCAGTTGTACAAGATCGTGTCGTTGCCGCCGACCAGCTGGCCATTGACGACGGCGCTGCCGACGCCGAAACAGGTTCCACCCTGGTACGACTGGCAGTCGAAGGTCAGGTGCTGCACAACCGTGGAATCGGTATGGACCGACATCAGAGTCTGACCCTGGACGTGTTGGACGAGCGTGACCTGTGATGGATCGCCGCGGGACCCTGAATGACGATGGGTCGGCCAGGGCGGTGCACTTGGATCGATGCATCTGAATTCGCCCGGGACCCGCGTCGTGAAGGCGTAGACACCAGGCGGTACCAGTACGGTACCGCCGAGACGTATTGGCTTGAGCGGCGGCGATGGCCCTGCGGAAGCCCGGAGTGGCATCGGTGCCGTTCGGGTAGGCGCCGTAGTCAGCGACATCGTACACCTGAGTGGCCAGAGTCGTGGCCCGCTTCGCACCACGACTATGCTCGAGGAGGGTGCGCACGCCCAGTGGCGTGAGCCGCGGCCGCCGATGGCAGCCTGATACCGCAAGAAATCCGGCGCGACAGGGGCGACACGTCTAGCTCCGGGCGGGGGCTTCGGGACGCCAGGGTCCGTCCCAGGGATGCGAGCGTCCCTCGAAACGGACGGGCTGGCAGTTCTCCACGCCGACTATTGTGACACGTCGCACAGGGGTGCGGTGGGGTTCGTGAGCTTCAAGCTCATCGACCGTAATCGGGTCCGGTTAGTAACCTCAGATCGCGTCGAATTGGAATGCTACGGCCCCTCTTGTGGACGACTCCTCAGTTTGTGCTTGCTCTCCGTGGTAACGGATGTTTTCGGCCCCAACCGCCACAGCATAGACTGCCAGTATCTAGTGGACCTAGGATGACACTGCAATCGTAGCCTATCAAACTAGGAGTCGAGTGACGGCCGGAAGACCCGTCCTAACCGTTGGGAACGGTCCACTACTGTGGCTAGCCTCTTCGGGCTGTGTCTCGGGCCTGTCCGACGGGTAGGGGCATCGGAGCTCGTGTCAGGAGGGGCGGCGGAGGTGAGGATACCGGGTTCACGGTGAAGGCCTGGATGGATGACCCGAGTGCTGCTGGCGTTGAGCTTGGCCGCGGCCACCGCCGCGGTGCCCGTAGCCCCGCTCGCGTTGGCTGGCGCATCCCCCGGTTGGACGAGCGAGGCGTGCGGTTCGTCAGGGACGGCATGCGCATTCCCCGAGACCCTGGGTAACCAGGTGAATTTGAATGCCATCTCGTGCCCGAGCGTGGGCCGGTGCGTGGCCGTCGGGGACTTCGTCAACTCCGAATCGAATGGCCAGCCTCCCTGCCCGGTATCGACTGACCAACGTAACGGTGGTTTCGCCGCCTGCTCCCTCCCTCTGGTCGAGACGCTCGCCGGAGGGGTATGGACTGCCACCACTCCGGCCTATCCGAAGGCCATTCCCGGACAGGGCGGCTCCGGATACATGACCGGGGGGTTGACCGGCGTGTCGTGCGTGAGCGTCACTTCGTGCGTGGCGGTCGGGTATAAGAAACGCCACTGATCAGTCCAAACGGTTTTGACCGCTACCCGTTTGCCGAGGTGCTCTCCGCCACCGGCTGGACGGTGGTGGGGGCCGTTCCCGTACCCGGGCTACGCGACTTCTACCCCGTTTTGCGCCGGCGCCGGAGGGACTGACGTAACCCTGGCACCCCGATCAGCTGTATCTCCTCGACGTCTTGTGTCGCGGTCGGCGAGGACGAGTTGAGGTCGAGGCAGGGGAGCGCCGGGTAAGACCGGGAAGATCGAGGATCAGGGGGTGGCGTACACACTTGCGGGGCTGGCGTCCACCGCCACGAGTTGGGCCGGGACACACGCCCTCACGGTCAGCCCGCAGTTCGGGCTCACGCTCGCCGGTGTGTCGTGCACGTCCAGCACGACCTGCCTTGCCGTCGGATCCATGCTGGTGCAGTCGACCACCGGTAGCGCGCCGACATACTTTTACCGGCCCTTGGCCGAGATGTTGTCCGGTGCCACCTGGACAGCTATCTCGCCGCCGGGGTGCCCCGTCGCCAGCGGTGCGGCTCTGGCGGCATGCTCGTGCGATACGTCAAGCTCGTGCCAGGCAGTCGGGTCGTATACCGGTTCTGGCAGTTCCGGCACCCGGACGGGCGTCCTGATCGAGTCCCTGTCCGGCACCACTTGGGCGCCCATCACCGATCTTGAGACGCAGGCGGCGGGGACGGCGAGCGCCACCCTGGGAAGCAGTACGCGTCCAGTGGAGCGACGGCATGTGTCGCGGCCGGGCCATACGTCGACGCCAATCACCAGGAGCATGCCCTCATCGGGACGCTGTCCGGCGCCGGGTGGGCCGCCACAACTCGTGCTCGATCCGACCGGGCTGTCCAGCCCGGCGTACACCGGCGTGTCTTGTCCAACTTCCGGCAGGTGTGAGGCGGTCGGCAATGGCAGCACGGGGAGCGGTGCTCTGGCGCCCCATTCGTGTCGGCTGAGGCTTCCCCGGCTGCGACGACGCTGCAAGTTAGCGTCCCGGGCTCGGTCCAATCCGGAAGGGCTTTCTCCGTCATCGTAACCGCGCAGTCCTGCACCACCAGGGGTCTGCACGATGGCCGCGGGCTACTCCGGTTCCGTTTGCACTTCACCTCTACCGATCCAAATGCTCTTCTGCCTCCCGACAGCGCACTGAGCAACGGAGGCGGCACCTTCAGGGTGACGCTCTACACCGTGGGAAAGCCGCCCGCGACGGCGACGATTACGGCTAGTGATGCCATGAACCCGGCCATCACCGGCACATCGAAGCTGATAACAATCAACGGTGCCTTGACAGGTGCTCCTGGCTCTCCACGATTGCTGCGTGCCGCGAGCGGCGCCGAAGGCATAGCACCTGCGCCTGGCAACCCCCGTCGAGTAGCGGAGACTCGCCGATTACCCGGTTACCTGATCCGCAGGGGAATCACGCCCCGTGGCGAGGGTCCGGTTGCGGTGGCGTGGACAACCCGGGGTACAACCAACTACTTCGACGCTCCGACGGTCGCCGGCACACGCTACTACTACGAGGTACAGGCAGTCAACTCCGCCGGAGCATCCCCGCCGTCCAACGTGGCGGGTGCATTTGTCACCGGGACTCTTCCGGGAGAGCGTCGCTTGCCCAGCGATCCAAGCGGCCACGGTTATTGGATGACGACGATGAACGGCGTCGTCTTCTGAATTTCGGGAACGCCGGCTTCTATGGCTCCCCCGGACCCGCGCACCAACCGTATGTGAGTTTAGCATCGACATCGGACGGACGAGGCTACTGGGTGGTCGCCGCCGACGGAACGGTGTACGCGTTCGGCGACGCCAGGTATTACGGCTCCAGGTCGGGGTGGCGCCGTCGCAGCCCATCGTCGGCATGGCGGCGACGAGGAACGGACAAGGCTACTGGGTGGTCGCCGCGGACGGGACGGTGGAAGCGTTCGGCGACGCCAGGTTTTACGGTTCGGCGGCCGGGGTTGCGCTATCACAGCCCATGGTCGGGCGCTAGCCGCGACCCCCAACAGCAATGGGTACTGGCTTGTCGGTGCGGACGGCCAAGTCTTCACGTTGGGGCGGCCAATATTCTATGGGCCAAAGGAGACTCTGCGCTAATCGAGCCCATTTGCGGCCTCGCCACGACCCCCGATTCGCAGGGCTATTGGCTAGTAGACGTAACAGGAGCCGTTTTCCCCTTCGGCAACGCCAGATACTACGGAGGCCTCGCCGATCAGCTCATTATGTGGCCCATCGCGGGCATGTTGACGAACCTGAGCGGCACCGGCTACCGGATTGTCGACTGGGTGGGAGATCCGATAGGGTTTGGGTAGCTGAGCGAGAGTTCGAGATCCGAGGGGTTGGCTGAAACGGTCACCACATCCAGGACCGGTGCTGAGAAGAAGATGGCTCACGTCGTGGATATCGCCTAGGGTGATGACAAGCAGCTCTGCTATCCCCGCAATCATCCCGGGACCGGGAACACCTTGGCGGCCACGTCCCCGGTTAGGCCGCCGATAACATTCGACTCAACCACTCCCTGAGTGTTGGAGGCGGCCGTGGCTGAGGACATGATGGTCCCGGTAACGGTGTTCCACCACTGGACGGTGTAGGGGTGGTTGGCCTCCAAGCCGTGCAGGCGGAGAGTCTCACCGGAGGTTGAAGCTTCCGCCAGACCAAGGCCCTGTCGCCGTTGCTCACACCGTACGACTCGGACGCGGCGGATCCCGACGGCCGGTCAATCCTGGCCCGTCGCCAAAACGAGGCTCCACGAAGTCTTGGGCCGCGGTGAAGGCGGCGATCCCATGAAGACCCGCTGGTACAGGTCGTCCGGAGCGATCTGCTCGTCAAGCCGCCAGTACCAGGACCGGAACGCTCTCCCATGAGTGCTGACCACTCCCCGTCGTGGCCAACGAGCCGGTGGGGTCCATAGCCCGGAGCCTGCTTGTAGAACGCGTCCTGGCCGTACTCAGATACGTTATGGGGGCTTCCGGTCGTGGCCGGAATCTTGGTGAGTTCCCTGAAGTCGCCGTTGGCCGGCACGTAAACGTGGAACTCACAGGTGTCGATCCCCTGGTATGAGTTGGTAATCACATGGTGGTCCACGTGGATCGAGCGCAGATATTTGGTCGTCTGCGACCAAAACCCGCTCTTCATGTTGTTGCTCTTGCCCATCTCGTTCCAAAACTCCCAGCTGAGCACGCTCGGGCTGTATCCCCAGCGAGCCACCTCGTCCGCGCGGGCGGCGGTGCACCAGGCTCGCCTCGTGGGCGTCTGCATTCTCGCTGCCCCAAGGAATCTGGTCGGCGTTCCAAGTAGTGAGCTGCAGTGCCAAACCGTCCTGGGCAGCCAAGAGACATTTGATCGGCGATCCACGCATTGGCGTCGTTGTAGCGTCCGATCGCGAAGTCGGGGACCCCGTGGGGGTAGCCCGGAATCCCGTCGTAGGCCGGATCTAGTTCCAGTGGGATGAACCTGCTGTCTAGGCGCAGCCGCCCGGAGTTGGCTCCCGCCGAGGCCAGGTTGTCAAGCGCAGCAACGTAACTTTCGTACACTTGGTACAGGGCCTGCGGTGACATGCCCATGGGCGTTTTGTTGATGCCGTCACCCAGTATCCCCCGAGTGGGGCTCTGGGAAGAGGCACGCGTCATTCGGCAGCTTGACGCTCGGCTTGCAGGTGAACTTCGTGAATTCAGGAAAATCCAGATTTGCTCCTACCCCGAAGAAGCTCTTGCCCATCGACCGGGTGTAGTAGTTGCGGTTGACTGGGTCCACCGTGACGAACCCGGTGTAGCGGGGGGCTGTTCCAGCCACCTCGAGGACGACCGGACTGCTCTTCGTTTGCCCGATGAGGTGGTCACGTCCAGGACGAAGGTATAGAGACCCGCTGCGGTTGGCGTGTAACGTACCTGCCGTTAGGAGTTCCCGTCGGCACAAGGGCGCCTGAGGTGACAGTAAACCTCTGGTACATGAAACCGGGAACTGTCTGTGTCGAGTTCGAAGGGGCGGTTACCGTGGCGGAGACGTCAACCTGGCTGGGGTCGTCAGGATTGGCCCAGCTGCCGTACACGGTTGCGTTCAGCGTCATCGAGGACCCAATTGTCACGCTCGAAGAGCCGAGCGTGGCCCCGACCACAGCGGGGGGGACCCGATCTGGAGGAGAGGACAGAGCCAGGTAGCCGATTGCGCCGTGAAGATCGGAACCGATCAGCAGAGGGAATGAACTGGTGGAGGTCGGACCGGGCGTGGACACCGACCCAGCGGAGGAGCCGTTGCGCGTAAAGCGAGTGGTCTGCCCATCGTTAACGATCTGGAGGTGGTACCAGGTCCCAGGCGACCATCCCAGTGGGCGGCTCTGGAGCCACCGCCCGCCCCATTGCAAGCCAATACGCCCAGTCGACGATACACGGAGGGCATATGTCGCTTGTCGAGGATCGTCTGGCTGGGTCCGGCCCCGAGGCGAACTCGACCCACGTGTCGATGCCAATGGCGCCGGTGAGGTCGAGGTCCGTATCGATATCGACGACGATTCTGCTACCGGTAGCGAACACGACGCTGTGGCCAGACTGGCCGGGGGCGCCCAGGCCCCAAGACGCTGACTCCAGGCTTCCGTCGTGGCCATCGCGGGAGCGTTGGAGGTTAGGGTCCCCTTTCCCTCGGCGAACCTCCACTCGGCGATGATGGTTGACGTCACTTCGTGGCTGGACTTCGAGCCGCTGTTCCGGCCTCCGGTCAGCGCCAACGCCGCAGCAACGCCTCCTCCAACCAAGCAGAGGATAGCGACAACCAGACCCAGCCGATTACGGCGGCTGCTCCTCATGGAGCACGTCGAAGGTCATCACGAGGCAGAGGTGGCACTATGACCGTCGTGTACCCGCTGGTGCCATTTCTACACAAATACGGTAATGGTCCGATCCCAAAGTACCTTTCGGGGTCTATGTGCGTCCGACGGTCGGCTGCACCCACACGCCAGGTGAATTCACCGGACAGCCGCGGCTCTGTTGTAAGGGCGCCCATAGTCCTTGTGTGCCTCGCGCTTCCCGTTTTGGCCGCCTCGATCGAAGTAATATGCTCACGTGTAAGCGAGAAGCGGACGAACTTGTAGAGTTCTTTCGGCCGCAGATTATCCGGACAACCGACGTGAATGCCAAAGAGGAGGGGCCTGGTGTGTGTCTCTGGGTCTGCGCTGGTTCGTTCGTATCATCGGGCACGCGGCCAGCTGCTCGTGAGCGGAATCGCCGTGGTTGCCTGGTAAGTATTGGCTCGGGGGTGCCGACATACCACGCGACCCGCCCCTCCGGCGGTAACACGACCGTCAAGAACAAGCCGCCTTCGATTGTGCCCGTTGCCGCATCAATTCACGGGGAGGGCACCGCGTATGTAAAACCGTCATCGACAATACAGGACGCGACGGGTGACGGGGACGATGGACTCTCGAATGGAACCTCGTGGGTGCTAGGGGACGCCGCCGACAAGACTGACCCCGCTGGCCGGGCCCTCTCCTTTGCGGGCAGTGACAACTCTTACGTCGATATCCCCACCAGTGACGACTTGGCCATTAGCAGGACCGTGGCTCTTAGCCTCGAGTTTCGTTCGCCAGGTCACCAAGCGCAGGCACCCAAACGCTGGTAATCAAGTCCGCGGGTGACACAACGAACTCGTCGTACGGCCTCGATGTGATACCTGCCTCATCGGAGAGTTGTCTTGATTGTGCCGCCCTGTCCCTACTTTGGGGGGACGAATGGGTCTCCAGCAAGGTCCTGATGTGGAAGACGGATACCTGGTACAGCCTATCAGTTACCGACGACGGCACCAACGTCACGTTCAGGAGAGGCAAGTCGCCATCATTGTTGACGACAGTGAGTGTGGTGGCCGATCCCACGGGAGGTGCCGGCACGGCCGCGAGCGATGGCTCTCTGTTCCTCGGCGGCGGCCCCGGTGCGTCTCCGTTCTCCGGCTCGTTGGAGGACGTGCGGCTGTCGGTGCCACTGAAGATTGCACCGTCAGTGGGAGCTGCTCTGGTCAGTTACGCCTCGGCCGCGACGGGGACACCCGTTACGGTCACGGCACCGATCGCAGCGCGTGGTCGAACCCAGATGACCCCTACCTGCCGCAGGCAAGCATCTACCAAGAGCTGAAAGGGGCCAGGTCGCCCAATATTGTCGGCAATGACCCTGGCTCAATAACCGCTACAGCAGTATTCACTCCGCCTGGCGGCAGCGTCCCGGTGCCGATGCCGGCTTCCTAGACCAGAACTTCACCACAACCTCCGCCGGCGTAGTCCCGACAGGTGCGCCGGTGTGGACGTTCCGCTACACTCCCCGCACCGCTGGGCGGTGGTCTGTGTATGTGACCGTGACGACATTCGACGGCACCGCCGCCTGACAGCCTTGTCGGCGCCCCGGCTCAGTTCAATGTCACGGCCGGGTTGGCCAAGGAATATCGTGGCTTCGCCGAGATCGACCGCACTCCCGGGGATAACGGACGCTACTACGAGTATACGGCTACTGGCCGGAGCATATACACGACCGGGTCTAACATAGAAATCCCAGAGTTCGGCGATGCGTCGCACCTCTACGCCGAAAGTGGCATTCTCGGCGGCTCGCCCGGTGTCGAGGAGGACGTCGGCGGCACGCCCACACCTGGTGTTGGTGAGACAGATGGTTACGGACTGACTTCAACCACCATCGGGTGGGTCGAGCAGGAGTACCAATCGGACATCTCCAACTTGGTGGCGGCCGGAGCCAACGGCATGCGCCTCAGAGTCGACTCGATGTACCTGCCTCTCGAATTGTGCCCGGTGGGCGAGTGGACGGCGGCCTGCGGCGCTGGCCTGCAGGAGAATTACAGGAGCAAGAGTCCGTCACATCAGAGCGGGCTCATTGGATACCCGGAGGGCGTCATCCCACCAGCGTCGGCGGTGTTCGCCGACCCGTCGCATCCCCTGTACTTCGGCACCTTCGCAGTGGGCAGGTACAACGACGCCAATGCTGGATTGTCGACCAAGCCGTCGAGCAGGCACTCAAGGGCGGGATGGTCATCCAGATAAACGCTTGGAATACCAACCTTGACTACGGCGGGTCTTGCTACGCTCTCGCCGACATTTTGAACCATTGTGCATGGTACAACCATCGCGAGAACGATCAGGCTCTGGTCGAGCGTCGCTTGTACTACGACTACGCCCGCTGGGGCTACAGTCCGAGTGTTCTGTCGTGGGAGTACATCAACGAGTACCCTGGCGATCATTTAACCCCGTTCTGGGTTGGGAAAGACGTGACCGTTGCCGGCAGCACACAGTTTGTCCCCGGCGTGACCGCCTGGCTACGTGCATACAATGATCCGGCGTCGTCCGCCTCCAATCCCCATCTCATCACCACGTCGTGCTCGTCGACTCTGCCCAGCCCCCTGTGCGATCCCGTCGACCAGGTCGAAAGCCACTGGTACACGTTCCAGGGGGTGGCCAAAGCGTACGATCAGGATTCTTGGCTTTGTATTGCCGGCGAGCCATGCCTACGCTCGGAGTACGGTATTAGTGAAGACAAGCCGCCCGATCCGAACAACTGGGTGACCCACAAAGGAGCCTGGGCGGCGCTGGCCGCCAACTACTCCGGTACCTGGTTCTGGTTCACGGAGCAACAACTCAACAACTCGTCAAATACCCCGGCAGATCCAGGAATAAGAAGCCTTTCGAACTACCGCGCATCATTTGACCCCTGGACCGGCGTGCAGAGCGACAACCCCTACACGAGCTTTACTGGCGCGGCTACCTTCGCTTCGTCTTGGCCCGCCTATGGGTCGGCCGATCCCCACGGCCTCGACTCCTACGCATGGAAGCAGGCGAAGGTGACGGGCCCCATGGTGACTGGCCCAGCCCCTGACGCTAAGGCGGGGCTCGCGGGCGAGGCGATGATTGGCACTGTGCCCGGGGGCTCCAAGGCTGGGCTCGTCTGGGTCGTCAACAATCAGAGCACTGGAGGCGACCCGAGCGATAGCGGCTACGCGGTGGTACCGCCCAGCACCATCACGCGATTAGACCGTGCTCGGGCTGCGCCCACTTTGTCGGGGGTGCCAACTACACGATCACGATGTATGACACCTTCACTGGCCAGCCGCTGACCCAGCTCGCGACAACTGCCGCGGGCACGTCGACAGGAACCCTAAATATCAAGATCCCGACGATCGCTCTCGACCTTGCCATCACCGTCACCGGACCATAACCGCCACCCCGGCTCATGGCGCAGGCCAGCACGACCTGAAACGCCGTGCTGGCCCGTCGTCGTGAAGCGTGACTTCTACGCAGCCCTGCCAGACCAGTGAATCTGCAACAACATTAAGACCCGGCAGAGATGGTGAGTGCCACGTCCGTGGAGATCGTCGGAGCTTGCACAGTAATGCCGCTGGAAGTAGCCACCTTCATCGTGGTCAGTCCCGCCAGGACAGTGCCGGTGGCGGTATCCCACCACTTAACAACGCAGGCGTCACCTGACGTAAAGGCACCGCAGGAGGGCAATTCACCGTGATTGGTCCCGCGGGAACAGTCGAGTATTTGTGACTTGCGGGGTTGGTGCCGACGCTTACGTCGTTGAGCAGCCATACGAAGGAGGTGACACCTCCGGAGGGAAACGCCACCTCCCCTGAGCGGTCAGACCAGCGTGGTTGGGGCTCGGTCCCGTCACCTCCGGACCCGACACCGTCGCCTGGCTCCAGGCGAATGATGCCAGACCATCTGGGTCGCCCGTACCGGTCCGGGCCAGCGGCTCAAGAGATTCACTATGGCGCCGAAGACGCTATAGGGGTTGAGGTTGGTCTTACCTGTCCACTGATCCCAAATCCCGGTGTCGGTCGAAATGGCCGCTGCCCAGGGATCGCAGCGTCAGCGCTGGTGTTGGACAGGGTGTCGAGATCCTCCTCGGTGTACCGTACCAGGCCCCGGTGTGGTTCGTAGCCAGGGCGGACCATACGCCCTTGTGAGCCACCCAGCTGTGCGGGTCGGGTGGGGTGTTGTTCGACATCCCGTACTCCGCCCACAGGCAAGGCTGACTGGGGTTGCAGGCCCAATTGGCCTCCTGAAAGGCCGACTGGATTGCCGTGATCGCCGGAGTAAGAGGCTGGTAGGCCCGAATTTCGACCTGGTCGAGTGGATCGCACTCTGGTGGCGGCATGTTGGCGGAACAGGAACTGGTGATGAGATGCGAGTCCTGGTTCGGGTCGCTGGTAGTGTTGTAGTCACTCAACCAGGCGTTGACACCACGGACGTTCACCGTTGTGCCGTTGCTTTGCGTTACGGTCTTTCCGGTCAAGAAGGTACTGAGATTGACAGCTGCCGTAGACGGGTACTCGTTGACGAGCTCAAAGGCGGAGACGCCCGCGCTGTAGCCCCACCGGGCCTCGTCGTAGTACAGGCGGCTGACCACCAGGTTCTGGTTATTCCGTCCTGCGTAGGGCTGACAACGCGCTCGAAGACGTCAGCGATCGAGTAGCAGGAGCTTCCATAGTCGAGGTCGCGTTCCAAGCCACGACCTGGAGCGCCATGCCGTCGAGGCGGGCCTGCTGCATCACCTGATCGGCGATCCAGGCGTTCGCATCGTTGTAACGCCCGAGTGCGAAGGTCCCAAAGTACTCCGGTACGGCGCGCTCGACGAGAAGACCTCGCTGGGAGCGGGCATGACGCCGGCGAGGTAGCCGACGAGCCCTATCTGATGGGTGGGGCTGCGCTGGTAATACGACTCCTCTAAGTCCGTCGAGCAGCTCTTTGCCCACTTCCCGGCGGGGCACAGCTCGAGGGGAAGGAACCGGGAGTCAAGGCGCAGCCTTCCTGAGTCAGCACCTTCGGCGGCGAGGTTGGCAATGTCCGACATATACCGCTCGTATACACCCGCTAAGGTGGCGCCTGTCTTCCCTAAGCCGGCTTCCTCCCCTACGCCGGCGGTTTGGTGTCCATTAAGTGTGCGCTCTGCGCCAGGGGATCCGCCGAACAGCGCCAGCTCGGCTGCGGGGTGTCCTGCATCAGCCAACTCAGGCACGTCGAGGTCGGCCCCAACGGCAAAGACGCTTTGTCTAGACTGAGAGTACTGGTAGTAACGGGACTCATCGCCGGGGGTGCGGTCGATCTGGACGAAGCCCCTGTAGCCACTGGCGGCATCGGCGGTGATGGAAAAGGGGACTTTGGCCGAGGTGCTCGTCGACGCCCCGGTCCCGTTGAATGTCGTAACCGAAACAGCCACGGCAAAGGTTCCGAATGTCTTCGGCGTGTATCTGAATGTCCACGTCGGGACGCCGGACGGGACCAGCCCACTCGTCGTCAAGGCGAAATTTGGAATAGGAATCCAGGCACCAATTCAGTCGTCGCCTGTGGCGTGGTGACAATTGCCGTCACCGTAATGGAACCTGGGTCGGCGAGGTCGGTGACCACCGGCTTGGCGTGAATTTCGTCATAAATGTCAGGCTGCGGCAGGTACGGGTCGTCAGGATTCGCCCAGGAGCCGCTGATGGCGGTTGTGATGGTAAGGGGCGCGCCAACTGAGGCACTGCTATAGCCAAGTTGGAGGGATCCAACCTTCGGGACGGTTGTGAGCGGTACGGCCAGGCGGACGTCTTGCAAGGACCCATAGAACGGGTAGCTGCTGCCGGGGTCGCCGCCGCCGAGGAACAGCGATCCCGATGTCGCCTGGGTGCCTGCTCCTGCGGTGGGATCCGGGACGCTGCCAATGGTCGATAGCCTTGTCGGTGACGGCCCACGGTTAAAGACCACGGTCGAACCATTGTCGACAACCGACACGCTGTACCAGGTGTTTCTTACCCACCGGACCGGGGGGCTGTAGGCCCAATGCCCGCCCCACAGGAGAGAGATTGCGGCGCAGTGTCTGGTCGCACAATTAGGAGCTGGCGGCAGGAGATAACTCCACGGCGTAGGCGGCCGCGGTTGCGGCTCCCCCCGCCGACTTGCTGAGAATCTCCTCAATTCCCATAGCCGGGTTCACCGAAAAGGAAACATCGAATTCCAGCGAGATCGTGCGGCTGAAAGCCAGGTCCACCGCGGTCGGCACGTCGACGTAGGATCCCATCCCATCGAACGTCAGAGCTTCGCCGTCCGCGTCACGGCTGTCAGCCGGGTCCCCGGCCGACCAGGCGGCCCCGGCCGTGAGGCCATCATGGCCATCTCCAGTGGAATCGTCCGCCTGCGAATCCGGCGAAGTGTATTTAGTCCCCTCGCCAGCGAGCCAGGTCGCGACGGGGACGGTGTCCGGCGTAGATGTGGCTCGGGCAGGCTCGGCGTTCTCTCGTGCAACCGTAGCGGATATGATAGGCACGAGCAGGACAGCCGCAGCGGAGAGCCGGAGAAATCGCAGGTGGGCGTGGAGCACTCTTATCTCCTTCCATTCACTGGCCTCCATTGGATCATATTCCCGCTGGTGTGGTCGAGATCCAAGATTTCCTGCACCCAACGATCAGTCGACCGCATCAAGGACAGGTGGTCAATGCCGATCGAATCGACCGAAAGAAACTCTGCATACCACTGAAATTACTTTCCTTAACCGTGAGCGCAGCGAGGGGCCTATGCTCAGACTGTCTTAATAAATAATCGACTATCCGGCTAGCGTAGCTAAGGTAATGCGAACCCCACGGGACAGCCAATGCGGCCCATGGTTGTTCGATGTTACCGGTCATCGAGCGGGATGAAACGGGACAACACCAGGTGGAAGGATCTTGGTGAGGCCGGTTAGCGCCGTCCTGTGTCGAGCCTGTCTGGATCTCGTGCGGCTGGCCTCTGGCTCGGTCCGATCAATTCATCTGTCTTTTGACGCGGTGGTCGTCTCATAGGCAGCGACATCGAAGGCGATCGAGCAGACCTGGTTAGCCTGCAAACCGACTGAGACTGGAGAACTTTGACTCACAGTGTTGTCGATACCGAGCTGGCCGACATTGTTGTCGCCCCACGCCCAGACGTCGCCGGTACTGTCGACCGCGTACTCCGCTGCGCCACCCGACGACACGGAGACGAACGTGATGCCCATCGGCACCACAACCGGCACAGGGAGTCCTTCGTGGCCGTGAACGTAGCCGGCGCCCAACTGGCCGTATTGGTCGGTGCCCCAGGAGTAAACCGAGCCGTTCGAGAGAATCGCCAAGGTCTGTCCGTTGTTGGACAGGCTCCCGCCCAGCGAGACGGTGTTTACGCCTGCTGGCAGGCTCACTTTCACAGGCACGTCGCTTGATGCCTTCGAGTTGTCACCGAGCTGGCCCCCCTCGTTGTAGCCCCAGTCCCAGTATGTGCCGTTTGCTAGCAGGGCTCCGGAGTTCTCCCAAGACGTCTGTACCGAGGTCACCTTCACTCCTGCCGGGAGCCCTACGACCCGTACCGGGCTGTCCGAGTTGGTGTAGGTTCCATTCCCGAGCTGGCCGGCCACGTTGGCCCCGCAACCATAGAGCTTTCCCTTCGAGGTGTAGTACAGCGCAAAGTTGTTCTGTCCGCTAGCGAGAAGTACGTCGGCTTTAAGCTCAGGTGCGGTGACCTCATGCGGAACCAACATGTTTTCCTTCGTGCTGCACAAGGCACCGCCGAGTGCGGCGCCCCAGCCCCAGACATTTCCACCCATGTCGATGGCCATTCCGGTCATCGCCGGCATTGGGACCGGAAGCGACTTAATCTTTACGCCCGCGGGAAATTTCACCAACACTGGCTTGTAGATGAAGCCGGTGCCCGTGGTGCCGTTACCCAACGCACCCGTGGCCTGGCCACCCCAGGCCCAGACCCTTCCCGACGCCGTCAGCGCGTACATGTCGCGGTCGTTCCCAGAAATTTGGACGATTTCTCCGGGTATTCCAGAGATCTTCCTGGGCTTATCGGTGCCGCTCGTTGTCAATTCGAAGGTTCCCCATGAGTACAGGTGTGAGGTCGTCGTCGCGACTTCGGGCGCCCCAGAGGCCGGCGCTCCTCCGAAACCAACCGAAGGTATGGTCAACAGGGCCGCACCGACCAATCCCGCCATCCATCGCCTGTGCATACTTCCCCTCTCCGTTTCGCCCCAGCAGATCAGCTTGGACCTGTGAATGTTTCTGAGAACTTATACCGGCACGCCCGTCGAGGGCAAGAAGGCTCATATCGACGTGCCTGACCGAAGCGGAACCATTCCACGTGTGTGGGCCAACCCTTGCAGACAAGGTGTGGACCGCCTGAGTTGTCGAACACAATCACCTTACGTGCATCCCGATACGTTTGGAAGTTTGTCGGCTCCGCCGACGACGGGCCCACTGGAAGTGTTGAGATCGCCATTGCTGGAAAGATCTTCAGCGCCGGAAGGATGTATGCCATCCATCTTGATAGACAGCCCTTTGAACCGCGCCTGGTCCGCCTTGTTGCGCCGGAGCCAGACGATGTCCCGAGTTTCGTGGAACTTCGGTGACGGCTTGTGGCTGTTCAGGCCACTTCTTCATCGTATTGGTCGGGTGTGACATCGGTGATCTTGGCGACTTCGGCGTCGAGGGCTCGGCGCAGAGCCGGCAGGTGCAAGAACCCGTTGACCTTGGGGAACTGTTTGGTGGCTTCGAGCATCCCTGCCGCGCACCACCGCAACGCCATCTGACCGTGGCGCCAGCGTTTGACGTTCGTGCTGTGGTCTCGGCACATCTCGATCATCGACTCGATGGGGTTGGTCGAGCGCAGCGTTCTGGCCAGGGTGGGCGGGACGCCGAGGCGCATGACGGTGAGGGTCTCTTCGAGTCCCTCGCGCAGCGAGCCGGCCGCGCCGGGATGGGTGCGTTCGAGTTGGCGGGCCAGGTCCTCCAGGGCGGCTTGGGCAGCCAGGGCGGTGTCGAGCCGGTAGGCGGCGTGCATCTTCGACGCCACCGTTTCCGCCAGCCCTTTGGGCAACTTGGCCTCGACGTTTCTGACCTTTTGCAGTTGGCAGCGAGCGATAATGGGATGGTCGAACACCGCTCGCACCGCGGCGGCCAGGGCTTTGGCCCCGTCGATGACGACGAGGACCGGCCGGGTCACGTCCAAGCCCCGGTCTCGAAGGCCGACGAGCAGATCGGTGACCAGGGTGGCGTTCTCGGTGGAGCCTTCCACCACTGCCAGCGGATGTTTGGTGCCGTCGACGCCAATGCCCAACGCCACCACGCACAGATGGTCGGCGAAGTGCACGCCGTCGACCATGAGCGCCACCAGATCGAGCTCGATCTGGTCCCGGGCCAGCAGTTCAGCCAGGGCCGATTCGGTGGCGGCCACGGACCGGCGCGACACCGCCGACTTCGACGTCGACCGCGCCGCGGCCTCGACGGCGGCGCCGACCGGCTCGAGCCCGGCGGAGTAGCGGCGGGTGGCCAGCTTGGCCAGCATTCGGGTCATGGCCATTTCGCCCAGCAGCTCCGTGCCGTTGAAAAGTTCGTAGGCGGCAATGAGCACTTCCGCCGTCCCGTCCGCCGTTCGTACCCGAGGCCGGCGCACGCTCACCCGTCGACCTCCCAAGCTCACCGACCCGTCCTCGCTGCCATGCCGGACCGCCCCATGGTCGGGCAGATGCCTACCTTTCGGGCCGCACATGTCGGGCACCGACTCGTCCATCAACATCTGCATCACCTGCAGTCCGGCACCGACAGCCATAGCCAGCAGCCCTTCGCGCATCGTGGCGGCGATGTCGGCCATCGCCACGTTCACACTCGCCGGCACCGGGATCGGCCCGTCCAGCGGTTCGGTCTGGTAGTCCTTCATGTGGTGGTCGCCTTGCTCTCGGATGTACTTGGCGGTACGCCCGACACCTACCACTCAGGCAGTATCGAGCGAGGGACCGCCACCTCAAAATCCACGACTACCGGGACAACCTCTTGCTGACCGCAGCCGGGTTGACACTCACCACAGCCCTGCTATCTGTGTCTGCCCTCGGTGAGCACCTGTTGGCATCACTGGTGAGTAGAAGAGGGAGATGGCGCTCAATCCCGCTGCGCCTGGGAAGCGCCTACCTGGCCGCCCGACCAGTGCGCACGGCAACTGTTGCCGGCCTATACGGCGTTGTCGCTTTGGGCATAACGTTTGCGTCGGCAGTCATCTCCACTCAGTCGTGCGACGTCTCTGCATTGGCTCATCGGATCGGCGGTCGGAATGGCGTCGAGGTCCTGTCGAATGCATCCGACCCCGTACCGCCAAGCGATGTCCTGCAGAAGCCTGGAGTGATAAAGGGTGGCGTCGACCACAGCTGCCCCGGGGAAGCTGGATATCGGCCAAGCGGTGACAGTGGTGGGGTTCGATGCCGCCTTCGTCCGCCAGGGAGCACCGACCCTCTCCCCCTGGGAACCCTGGTACCGCTCCGCGGCCGGTACCTACCGCGCCGTAGCTGCCAACCCCAACCTGATCCTGGTCGGAGCCGATTTGACCACCGATCAGGAATCAGGGCTCGCAAGCCGGCCCCCGTGGCCCGGAGAGCAGCTTGGGCTGAGGGATCCGGCTTCGGGCGCAGTGCGGCGTATGACCGTCGCAGGGGTAGTTGTCCAGGCCCGTTGGGCGGAGGCTGACCACGTCTTCGTCTCGAGGACACTTACCGGGTCGATGTTCGGACTGAGCTCGGAGAACCTCTTATGGGTGACGACGACGCCAGCGACCAACAACGACGTGCTGGCCGCGGTGATCAATGGGACACATGTTGCAGATGGGGCGACCGCATCGTCATTCGATGCCCTCGCCGAACAGCAGGTCGGTTGGCAACGTACGTTCCTCCGCCTCGCCAGCTGGTACGTCGGTTTTGCGCTGATCGCCGCGATCGCGGGGCTCGCCGCGATAACGGCTCGCTCCATCGAGGAACGACGGTCGGATATCGGCGTCATTCGCTCGTACGGAGGAGGGCAGGCGGTGATTCGGCGCACGTTCCTGATTGAGGCTGTCGCGATCGCATTCTCCGGCACCGTGATCGGGTCAGCGTCGGCGCTACTTCTTGCTTGGCAACTTGCCAGGCTGGGCGCACTAGGCATCGATGTGGCGTTCGCTCCTCCCTGGGGAACCCTGGCAGTGATCCTCGCTGTTCTCGTGATCGGCTCGACAGCAGCCACGATGCCAAGCGTCCGAAAGGCTGGTGCGATGTCGCCCTCGTCAGCTCTCGCCGCAGATACGTGACGCCTTCGGTCCACCGATGAACCGGGAGGTCATTAGGGGCATTCACGAGAAGAGTCTCCTGGGCAGGAAGATTTCGGCATCTGACGCCGTCATCTGGTCCTTCCCTTGGAGGTCCCTTCTATGAGTCGAGTAGGGCGGAGCCTGAGCCGGGTTGGGGTGATCTGCGACGACGCCACTGTGGTCGCCCAATGCGAGGCTCCCCCTTGGTCGGCACCCTGGCAGTGTTGTGGGATTGGTCACGGTGATCAAGGCCACGGGGCGCCTAGCAGGCTGCATCGACGGCGTGGTTCGAGGCCCTTACGCTGACCTGGTGGACAGGATTGTGGCCGGCGGCGCCCAGATCGGTCATGCCGAACTGCAGCCCCCGGGGCCGCGACGGTCCTCGAAGGGGTTGCAGCGAATGCTTGGAGGGCTCAGCGAGGGCTGGTGAGATTACTGTGGCAGGGAACCGTAAACGAAGGGACCGTTGCCGAAGAGGACGACCTCAGCTGTAGCACCTGCAGGTCCCTGGGGTGTGACGGTCACCTGATTGAACTCAGGGGAGCCCGGGGTCCCCTCGCCGAGGCACGACGTCCCTCCGGGGTTGGCCAGGTTGGTCATCCAGAGCTGGCCGGGCATGAGGGTCACCGATGTATCGGCGCAACTCCCGGCCTGGTAATCGAAAGACGTTAGACCGCTTGACGAGCTATTTTGAACAACCAGCCAGTTGCGGTCATAGGGGATCGTGAATCCGATGCTGTCGGCTCGGTAGTCGGCGCCGGTGACTATTACACCCTTGAACTGGCCCAAGCAGACGTTCTTGTTGCCATTCATGTCCTTTGTCTGCAGCGAACCCGACGAGCCGGCGCCTAGATATTGCTGCGTAAAGGTCGACGTGACCGGGGCGGTGGTGCCCGGTATGAGAGTCCCGAACACTCGGGTCGCATTAGCGTGGTATGGGCTGATCTGGTGCTTGAGGCCCACCGTGGAATCCTGCACGGTGAGCTGTATCGAGCCGGGCTGGAGGCTCCCGTTGTCGTCCTGCACGGTGATCGCTCCGAGCGAACACGTCGTAGTCGTGATCTGAGCAGCTGAGGCGACCCCGCCTGGGCCCGCGATGACTGGCACGAATATCGCTGGGACGGCAACGGCGAGGAGCCAGGCTGTCCGCTTGGCCGCCCCAGCCACCGCCCCCCGATGGGAAAAGCGTTGCCGCAACATTTGTTTCTGATTTCTCCTAGATTAACGTCGAGTATTCCGCCTACTCCCGCGAGGGGCCGTAGGCGCCCCGCGCAGCCAGGACAGGCCATGGACCATGCTCCCAGTGACCCACCCGCGAGGGAAGCCTCCCACGGTTGAGATCAGATGTCAACGGTCCTTCGGCTCTTTCCGAGTGTTGGCCTCCCAGCGGGCTGAGTAACTTCGCAGGTGACACCTGGATCTGGAACGGCACCACCTGGACCAAAGCCGGCCGATATGCCGCGGGCCGCGCATGGTCACCTATGAAAGTTCCGACAACGTTGCCTTCATCTTGGAGAACTACTATCCCTCCGACCCTTACGACAAGGTCAATGGCAAGACGATTCCGTTCGGCCGTGAGACGGAACCGTTTGGCTGTGCCATACATCACATAACATATGGACCTGGCAGCCGGGCGAAGCCATAGCCCATAACGGTGTTGGAGCGCTCTTCGTGGTCGGCTACCAACAGCTAGGTGATGCGAAACAGTCTCCGGAATCTTCGAGAGCTGCTCTGTCAGATGTAAGGTAACTGCGTTTTGGGGAGGGTCTCGTTGTCCGGGTTGATGTTCGGGCTGACGTCGGAGACCTCCCGCGGGTGTCGACCGCGCCAGCGACCAACAACAACGAGCTGGCCCAGCGTGGTCAATGAGACACACGACAGACGGGACGACCGCATCGAGTCACTCGAAGCGGTCACCGAGCAAGAGGTCGGTCAGGAAGATATGCGTCCACCCGGCCAGCTCGTACCGTCGGTGTCGTGTTGATCGCCGCCGTGGCGGGCAGGGCCGCGATCACGACCCTCCATCGAGGAACGATCGTTGGACGTCGGGTCACCCGCTCGTGCTGAGGCGGGAAGACCGTGATCCGCGGATGTTTCTCGTCAAAACCGTCACGACAGGATTCTCCGGCACCATGGCGGGTCTTCTTGGCTCTGCCCATCCCTCACATGATCTTAAACAGATTCGCCGTGCAGCGTCCACGTACACCGGGTATAAAGCAGCCATGCGAGGTAATCGACGGCGGACTTACGTCATCGCGGGTACGGCAATGATCCTGGTGCTGATGACAGCGTGCGGGTCATCCCATCATTCTTCCAGCCCTACCACGACTACTCCGTCGGCTCCTGCGAGCGGGACGAGCCAGGTGGCCGGTCCGTCGGCGAGCGCGGCGGCTGCCGGGATAGGCAAGATCAAGCACGTCATCGTGATCATGCAGGAGAACCGCTCGTTCGACTCGTACTTTGGTACCTTCCCAGGCGTGGACGGAATTCCGATGCAGAACGGGGTGCCGACGGTCTGTGTCCCTGACCCGCTGACTAGGACTTGTGTCAAGCCGTATATCGATCATGCCGATGTCAACGGCGGCGGTCCCCACGGGGCTGCGAACGCCGTGGCGGACATCGACAAGGGTCGCATGGACGGCTTCATCGGTCAGGCAGCCAACGCCAAGAAGGGCTGCCTGGACCAGACCAACCCGGCTTGCACCTTCACGGCGGTGCCCGACGTGATGGGATACCACACCCAGAGCGACATCCCGAACTACTGGACCTATGCGAAAGATTTCGTGCTACAGGACCATATGTTCGAGCCGAACGCCTCCTGGAGCCTCCCTGCCCACCTCTTCCTCGTATCGGAATGGTCGGCCTACTGCACGGAGTACTTCAACCCGGGCAGCTGCAAAAACGACCTGCAGTCGCCGAATGGGCCGCCGGGGCACTATCCCATCAACCATCCCAGTTCGCAGACCCCGCTTTATGCGTGGACCGACCTGACATGGCTTCTGCACAAGTATGGCGTCTCGTGGGGTTACTACATCGTTCCCGGTACTGAGCCTGACTGCGAAAACGACGCCGCCGTTTCCTGCGCGCCGGTCAAGCAGAACGCCACCACGCCAGGTATCTGGAACCCGTTGCCGTATTTCTACACAGTACGCCAGGACGGCCAGCTCAAGAACATCCAGTCGGTTGACAAGTTCTATGCAGCGGCCAAGGCAGGCGCCCTGCCTGCAGTGTCGTGGGTCGTGCCGTCCGGCGAGGTCAGTGAGCACCCGCCCGCGCCGGTGAGCTTCGGGCAGACTTACGTGACCAGCCTGGTGAACGCCATCATGTCGAGCCCCGACTGGGACTCAACGGCGATCTTTCTAGCATGGGACGACTGGGGCGGATTCTATGACCACGTGGTGCCCCCGTCGGTCGACCTGAACGGATATGGCCTGCGTGTCCCAGGTATTGTGATCAGTCCCTACGCCAGGAGCGGCTATATCGATCATCAGATCCTCAGCTTCGACGCCTACGACAAGTTCATCGAGGACGACTTTCTGCACGGTCAGCGACTCGATCCCCGCAGCGATGGTCGGCCCGACCCCCGTCCTGACGTGCGCGAGGACGAACCCATTCTGGGCAACCTCGTTAGCGACTTCGACTTCACCCAGCCGCCCATCGCGCCCGTGATCCTGCCCGTCCATCCCGCGACCACCCTGACCGGGACTCCCGCCCCGTCCCGGCTGTCCCCAGCAGCCAAGGCCGGAGACACGGACGGCTGAACTCGGCGGAATGGTCCACTATCCGCAGGTGGCGCCGACCAGTCCGGTGATGACCGCCCCGTCGCGGGCTCGGCACGAGAAGCTCTGGAAGGATGAGTTCCGAAAGGACACCCCGTTGGCGGCGTTCTTAGGGGAGATGACAACGACGTCAAGGACGCTGTCCTCGACCGTCACGTTGTTGGCGTCGCCGATGACGAGACTGAATCCTGGCGATTCCATGTGCTCGCCCTTAATAGTGATGTCGGATGACGGGCTGGACGGACTGCTGATAATTCCACCCTCACCGTAAGTGGTGAAATTCGTGATAGTGATCTGGTGAGAGTCCGTGATATAGAAACCACGATATGCCGGCCGGGATCCCTGCGGTCTGAACGTGTAATCTGAGACGGTCACATTCTGGTCTATGTAGAGAGCGGTGCCCCAGCCTGTGTCGACGACGTTGGAGATGGTCCCGTCGCGTTCACAGGCGAAGTCGAGGTCATCGTTGCCTCCCGTCCCGCGGCCCTCTAGGACGATGTTTCTCACGACGTTGCCACTGTGATATACGTTGTATAATTTGCTGGAGGGTTTGGCGTTGCACACCGCGATGACTCGCAGATCAAAGACGTTGGCGGCATCGACGGCACGTCCGGAGCCGTTGTTGGCACCCAGGAGCGTCAGGTCCTCCAGGGTTGAGTCATCACCGTAATCGTCAATGGTGTCGCCCGCGTTAAATGTCTGCGAGTCGATCGTGAGCCCGCGTACGAAGAACCCTCTCATGTGCGAGAAGACAAAGACCGTTTTGCCCCGCTTCAGGTTCGGATATGCATACGTTCCCACCTTCTCGATGAGCTTCGTGGTCGAGGCGCCGGCGCCGAGAATGTTGACCTTGACGTTCTGGAGGAGAAAGTCCTGATAGGCGCCGTCGTTGTGATCGAGGAGGTAGGTGCCAGGCGGGAAGTAAACCGTTTGCCACCCGCCAGCGGCGCCGGCCGCGGCGATGGTTGCCCGGATGGCGAGCGTCGAATCCGTCCGACCACTGGGATCTGCACCGTAGTGTTCGACGTCAAACACGCCGCGTGGCCCTGGAGAGGTCTGGTGGCTGGGCGACGAGGCCGTAGCCGTAGTTGCCGGAGTGGCACCGCCGTGCGAGCGGTCCGAGTGTCCGGAGTCGGCGGCTAGGAATCCGCCGACGGCCGCCACCCCGACGACCACGATGGCGACTGCGGCGATGCGCCCCTTTCCCTTCATACCTCTCCTACGGGCGCGCCACACCCGTGCTGACGCGGGTCTGGGCCATGGGCTCATTCTGCTTGGCTATCTGCGCCTCGCGCAGCGCGCCTGGGGAGCAGACCGCCGTTCGCTCGGCCCCTGGCGCCTTCTGAGGCGGCCCGGCCCCCAGCCCTGGGAAGTGGGCCGATACACTGTCAGACACAATCTGAGCCGTAGACATCCGGTGTGCCCCTCGGGGCATCCAAGTGGGCCTTGTGGCCCAGCCTGACGAGGCGAGATGGGTACCCCTCCTTGGGGCGGCCGCTCGCGCGTGGGGAGTGAGCGAGAAGGAGGAGGTGACCGATGGACAACCCGAGAGCGGAGAAGGTGGCGGTCGTCGAGGAAGTGCGCCAGCGCTTCCGGGACGCCGATGCGGCCATCCTGACCGAGTACCGGGGCCTGAAGGTCAAAGACCTGGCGGGTCTGCGCCGGACGCTGAGGGCAAGCGGCGGCGACTACAAGATCTACAAGAACACGCTGGTGCGCTTGGCAGCGCGCCAGTCCAGCCTCTCGGAGCTGGAGGGGATGCTGCTCGGGCCCACCGCGATTGCCTTCGTCGACGGTGACGCGGCGGCGGTCGCCAAGGCGCTGCGGGACTACGCCCGGACCAACCCGCTTCTTGTCATCAAGGGCGGGGTGCTGGGCGACCGGGTCATCGGTGTCTCCGAGACCGCGGCGCTGGCCGAACTCCCGTCCCGGGAGGTGCTGCTGGGTCGCTTTGCCGGCGCCCTGGCTGCGCCCCTGCAACAGCTGGCCGGCCTGCTGCAGGCCCTGCCCCGCAACCTTGCCTACGGGCTGGCGGCGCTGCGGGATAAGCGAGCGGCCGACGCGCCCGCAGACGCCCCCGACGCGGGTGAAGCGGCTCCCTCGGCGCCGGCCGACGGGGCTGGCGGGCCCGACGGGGCTGGCGCGCCCGACGGGGACGTCACCCCGGTGGACACCGCCCCTGCCGAAGCCGGTCCCGCCGAAGCCGCCCCTGCCTCTGCCGAGTCATTGGCCGCGGGCGACGCCGATGCTTCGTCCCAACCCACGGGCGAGGCCAGCGCGGAAGCGCCGGCCGAGACGTCCCAGATCGAGGCGGGCGCAGCCCCGGAAGCCGCCGGGGAAGCCGCCGCGGAGGCCCCCGCCGAACCCACCCCGTCCGCAGAACAACCTCAGGAGTAGACACACCATGGCAACCAAAGAAGAAATCCTTGACAGCATCGCCAACCTGACCGTCCTCGAGCTCTCCGAGCTGCTCACAGAGTTCGAGGAGCGCTTCGGCGTCACGGCCGCCGCGCCCGTCGCAGTGGCGGCCGCCCCAGCCGCCGCCGCCGCCGAGGCCCCCGCAGAGGAGGAGCAGGACGAGTTCGACGTCATCCTGACCTCCGCCGGCGACAAGAAGATCCAGGTCATCAAGGAGGTCCGCTCGCTCACCAGCCTCGGCCTCAAGGAAGCGAAGGACGTCGTCGACGCCGCCCCCCGGGCCGTCCTCGAGAAGGTCAGCAAGGAGGACGCCGAGAAGGCCAAGGCTCAGCTGGAGGGCGCGGGCGCGACCGTCGAGCTCAAGTAGGTCGCGACTTCTGGACGCTCGCTCCACTTTTGGACCGAGATGTACACGACAGGTACTTCCGGGTCCAAAAGTGAGCGGAGCGTCCAGAGATCAGGGGGGCAGGGCGCTGCTGACTGCGTCTGACCCTGCGCCCCGCCTCCCGTCCGTTCGCCCTACTGGTCGCTCCTCAGTTCTCGTTCGCTCCGCCCGACACCCAGGCGTCGAGCTTGGCTTCGAATTGGTCCGCCTCGGCGGCGGGTTCGGACCCGGCGGCGTCGGCCGGGTTCTCAGCTTGCCTCCCCAGCAGCGGCGGAGACGGCCTCGGCGCCGCCATTCTCGGTTGCCGGTACAGCGGCTCCGGCTCCAGCCCCGCCCCCCGCAGCTGACAGCCCGGGCGGGTTGGCGAAGACAGTGCCCGGCTCGCTCGGCTGCGCCAGCGGGGTCGCGCCGGCCGCGTGGGCGCTTGACCCGGTGCCGTTCCGGGCGTGGGTGCCGGCGGGCTCCTCCTCTATCAGCCCGACGGCCTGCCCGAGTGCATCCCGCAGGGCGGCCAGCGTGGCGACCGCGGACGCCCGCTGGTCGTCCAGGGCATTGAGCTCGGCGACGGCGAGGTCCCGGGCTCGTTGTTGCTCCAGATACAGGCGGGCCTCTTCGGCGCGGGTGTGCGAGACGACCTGCTCGGCCCATTGCTCGATCTGGCGGGTGCGGGCCGTGGCCCGGGCTTCCGCCTCGGCGACGATCTCGGCTGCTTCGCCGCGAGCGACGGTCTCGATGCGGCGAGCCTGTTCCTCGGCCCGGTTGGTGGCGCTGCGCATCACCTCTTCGGCTTCGGCGGCCCGGGCGTCTGCTGCGGCCACGATCTGGGACGCGTCGGTCTCCGCTCGCGTCAGAGCCTCCGCGGCTGCCTCCTCCGCCTGGTGGAGGAGCTGGCCGATGCGCTCCCCGAGAGCGATACCAGTTCTCGGGGTGTCGGTGCGGATGCGGTCCTCCAGCTCCTTGATGCGGGCGTTGCACTTGGCCACGTGAGCCTGGAGGCGCCGGGTCTGAGCTTCCGCCTCTTCAACCTGGTTGAGGGCCTCGGCCAGGGAATCGAGGTACTCGTCGACCTCCTCCCGGTCGTAGCCACGCAGGCTGACGGTGAAAGACGGGGCGTTGGCTTTGCTATCCATGGACTCCTCGGTTCGGCGCGGCGGGCGGTAGTTGACGACAACTCCTGGCGCCCACCGGCTCCTTCCGAGATCCGGTCCCCGACGCCATCCTCCCTGATCCGGGCCGCCAGCGCAAGCACCATCGGGGCCCTGACCAGCAGCAAAGCCAAGGACAGGGTGAGAGCGGCCGATCTGTGGAGCCCGCCGGTAACCGGAACACGAGATCTGGAGGCGTTCCGGGCGACCGTGGCAAAGGGGTGGGCGGGGCAACCGGCGAGCGGGCAAAGGGCTGGGAGGGGCAAGCGCGCACGGGGCAACCGGCGAGCGGCGAGGGGCGACTGGCGGGCGCCGGGCGGCGACCCGGCGAGCGGCGAGCGGGTGCCTCCACCCGTCGCCACGAGGGCACGAGGGAGGGCGCGAACGCACGATCAGCACGTCCCGGCGATCATCCGGGCAGGCGAGCGGACCGGTCGCAGGCGTTCCCTCGGTGCAGTCCGATCATGCCCCTGACCAGCACCAGAGGTGCGCAGCGCGCCCGTCGATCCCTCGAATCGGCCGTCCTTTTCACCGGAAAACCTTGACCATGGGGAGATCGTGCCGTACCCTTTTCGGCAACACGGATGTCGCGCGCAAAGGCTGTTGCCTTTATTCGCGTGTCGGCCTATACTGGTTAGTTGCCGTGGTCTCCCGCCTTGCGCTGCCTCTGTCGTTGACGCGGCTTCGGCGTGCCCTCGCTGTGGAGACTGCGGCGATCTACTCACCCCCCTTTTCCCAGGAGTAGGCCCTTGCCGTCTCGTCCCGCCACTCGGGAGCGTTTTTCCTTCGCCAACCTCGATGAGGTCCTTCCTCTCCCGGACCTCATCTCCATTCAGCGCGACTCGTTCAAGTGGTTCCTCGAGCAGGGCTTGGCGGACACCTTCCGCGACATCAGCCCCATCGAGGACTTCTCAGGGTCGCTCAAACTGATCCTCGAGTTCGACCCTACCGACTCCGACCTGCGCCCACCCCCGAAGTTCTCGGTGGAGGAGTGCAAGGAGAAGGACATGACCTACGCGGCCCCCATCTTCGTGCGGGCCCAGTTCCAGAACGCCAACACCGGGGAGATCAAGGAACAGACCGTCTTCATGGGTGACTTCCCGATGATGACGGACAAGGGCACCTTCATCATCAACGGCACCGAGCGGGTCGTGGTGTCGCAGCTCGTCCGCTCGCCCGGCGTGATCTTCCAGCCGGGAAGGGACGCCAAGACCATCGTGACCGGGACCATTCACCCCTATCGGGGCGAGTGGATCGAGTTCGACGTGGAGGCCAAGCCCGGCAAGGACATCAGCGCCGGCTCCCGGGTGGCCCGCAAGCGCCGGCTCAGCCTGTTCGTGCTGCTGCGCGCCCTGGGCTATACCGACGAGGCCTTCCTGGAGCGCTTCGTGCGGCACTTCGAGTTCCTGGAGGGCCAGTGGGAGAAGGAGCGCGAGCTCGCGCCCACCCAGGAAGAGGCGCTCCTGGAGATCTACAAGCGAGCCCGTCCCGGCGAGCCACCCTCGACGGAGTCGGCCCGGGTCTACTTTGAGAACGCCTTCTTCAACCCGAAGCGGTACGACCTCACCCGTGTCGGTCGTTACAAGCTCGACCGCAAGCTGGGGCCGGAGATCGCCCGGGACGAGGATCTGTTCGGAATCGAGCTGGAACGCCCGGCCGAGGGCCAGGGGGTGCTGTCGCGCGCCGAGATCCTGGCCGCCTGCACGTACCTGCTGAACCTGGCCAAGGGTGAGTCCGGTTACCGGCTCGACGATCAGGACCACTTCGCCAACCGGCGCATCCGTTCGGTCGGCGAGCTCATCCAGAACCAGGTCCGGGTAGGCCTGTCCCGCATGGAGCGGGTGGTCCGGGAGCGCATGACCACCCAGGACGTCGAGGCCATCACCCCGCAGACGCTGATCAACATCCGGCCCGTGGTGGCCGCCATCAAGGAGTTCTTCGGGACCTCCCAGCTGTCGCAGTTCATGGACCAGACGAACCCGCTGTCGGGGCTGACCCACAAGCGCCGCCTGTCTGCCATGGGCCCCGGCGGCCTATCCCGGGAGCGGGCCGGGTTCGAGGTGCGCGACGTGCACACCTCCCATTACGGCCGCATGTGTCCCATCGAGACCCCGGAAGGTCCCAACATCGGCCTCATCGGCCACCTGGCCTCCTACGGGCGTATCAATTCCTACGGCTTCATCGAGACTCCCTACCGCCGGGTGATCGACGGCCGCGTCACCGACGAGATCACCTATCTCGCCGCTGACGAGGAGGAGGAGTACGTCATCGCCCAGGCCAACGCCAAGCTGGGTCCCGACGGAACCCTGGTCGAGGACCGGGTGCTGGTTCGCCGGGCGCCGCAAGGCCCCGGGGTTCGGGTCGGGGCGGCCGGGACGTCGTACGGCACGACCAGTGAGGTCGACTTCGTGCCGCCGGCGGAAGTGGACCTGATGGACGTGTCGCCGAAGCAGATCGTGTCGATTTCCACGGCGCTGATCCCCTTCATCGAGCACGACGACGCCAACCGGGCCCTGATGGGCGCCAACATGCAGAAGCAGGCGGTGCCGCTGGTGCGGCCCGAAGCGCCGTTCATCGGGACCGGCGTGGAGGCCCGGGCCGCCCGGGACGCCGGCGACGTGCTGATCGCGGAGGGAACCGGCCACGTCGTGGAGGTGTCGGGCGATCACGTCACGGTCGAGTACCAGCCCGGCCAGTCCGATTGGGCCGGCACCCCGCTCGGCCGCAAGGTCTACCGGCTGGCGAAATTCCGCCGCTCCAACCAGAACACGTGCCTCAACCAGCGCATCGTCGTCGACGAAGGCGACCCGATCGCCAAGGGCGACATCCTCGCCGACGGCCCTTCCACTGAGGCCGGCGAGCTGGGGCTCGGCAAGAACCTGCTGGTCGCCTTCATGCCCTGGGAGGGCTACAACTACGAGGACGCCATCATCCTCTCGGAGCGCCTGGTGCGCGACGACGTGCTCACCTCCATCCACATCGAGGAGCACGAGGTCGATGCCCGGGACACCAAGCTCGGCGCCGAGGAGATCACCCGGGACATCCCCAACCTGTCCGAGGAGATCCTCAAGGACCTCGACGAGCGCGGCATCATTCGCATCGGCGCTGAGGTCGGCCCCGGCGACGTGCTGGTCGGCAAGGTCACGCCCAAGGGCGAGACGGAGCTGACGCCGGAGGAGCGCCTCCTGCGCGCCATCTTCGGTGAGAAGGCCCGCGAGGTTCGCGACACCTCCCTCAAGGTGCCCCACGGCGAGTCCGGCAAGGTCATCGACGTGCGGGTGTTCTCCCGGGAGGACGCCCACGAGCTCCCGCCCGGCGTCAACCAGCTGGTCCGGGTCTACGTGGCCCAGAAGCGCAAGATCTCCGAGGGCGACAAGCTGGCGGGCCGCCACGGCAACAAGGGCGTCATCTCCAAGATCCTCCCGATCGAGGACATGCCGTTCCTGGCCGACGGCACTCCCGTCGACATCATCCTCAACCCGCTCGGCGTCCCCTCCCGCATGAACGTCGGGCAGGTGCTCGAGAGCCATCTGGGCTGGGCTGCCCGCTGGGGCTGGGCCGGGGACGGCCACGGGAATGGCCACGTGGCGGTCCCGGGTGCCGGCGACGGTCAGGGGTCGCACGCGGCCCACGCTGGAGGCGCCGGAGGCGCTGAGAGCGGGAGCAGCCTCGCCGCTGGCGGAGGTGGCGACGACGGCTACAGCTCCGGTACGGGCGACGGCGCTGGCAGCGGTTCCGGCGCCGGTGTGCACGCTGGCAACGGCCTGACCAACGGGTCGAGCGCGCCCGCCGCGACCCAGCGCAAGACCCACCCGGTTGGCGAAGCTTCCGTGCACATCGCCACTCCCGTCTTCGACGGGGCCCACTGGGACGAGGAGAGTGACGCCGGCCGTCATCCGACCATCCGGCAGATCTTCGAGCGGCTCCACCCCGAGGCGGTCGGGACCGACTACGGCGAACATGGCCGGCTGATCGGCACCGACGGAAAGGCCACCCTGTACAACGGCCGCACCGGCGAGCCCTACGACAATCCCATCAGTGTCGGGTACGTCTACATCCTCAAGCTCGCCCACCTGGTCGACGACAAGATCCACGCCCGGTCCACCGGCCCGTACTCGATGATCACCCAGCAGCCCCTCGGCGGGAAGGCCCAGTTCGGCGGCCAGCGCTTTGGGGAGATGGAAGTCTGGGCCCTGGAGGCGTACGGCGCCGCCTACGCCCTGCAGGAACTGCTCACTATCAAGTCCGACGACGTCCTCGGCCGCGTGAAGGTCTACGAGGCCATCGTCAAGGGCGAGAACATCCCCGAGCCGGGGATCCCTGAGAGCTTCAAGGTGCTCATCAAGGAGATGCAGAGCCTCTGCCTCAACGTCGAGGTCCTGAGCCACACGGGCGAGGAGATCGAGATGCGTGAGCTCGACGAGGACGTGTTCCGCACGGCCGAGGAGCTCGGCATTGACATCAGTCGCCCGGAGCGGGGATCCGACGAGGAGGACGCCCGACGGGCCAGCGAAAGGGGTTTCTAACGGTGTCGGGTCGCACGCTCACACGGGGCGCCCCCGTGTTCCAAATGATTCAGATCTCTGCCGGTCCTGCCGGCGCCGAGGTGCTGCTGAGCGGCTGCGCTCGCCTGATTGTCCAGGCCGGCGTGGCCGCATCGGTGGCGGAAGAGGGTGACTGCTAAGTGCTAGACGTCAACAATTTCGAACAACTGCGTATCGGGCTGGCGACGGCCGACGCCATCCGTACCTGGTCCAACGGTGAGGTCAAGAAGCCGGAGACCATCAACTACCGCACCCTCCGCCCCGAAAAGGACGGGCTCTTCTGCGAGAAGATCTTCGGTCCTACCAAGGACTGGGAGTGTTACTGCGGCAAGTACAAGCGGGTCCGCTTCCGCGGCATCATCTGCGAGCGCTGCGGGGTCGAGGTCACCCGGTCCAAGGTCCGCCGCGAGCGCATGGGCCACATCGAGCTGGCCGCGCCGGTCGTCCACATCTGGTACCTGCGCGGCACCCGCAGCTGGCTGGCCTACCTGCTCATGGGCACCGAGGCCCGCGAGGAGCTCAAGGCCAAGCAGCTGGAGAAGGTCATTTATTTTGCGGCCAACCTGGTCACCTGGGTGGACGAGGAGAAGCGCCACCTCGAGTTGCCCAATGCCGAGGCCGAGCTGGCCGAGGAGCTGCAGGAGATCGAGCGGGCCCGCGACCTGGAACTCGACCGCCGCTTCAAGGCCCTCGAGGACGAGTTGGCCCGCATGGAATCGGAGGGCGCCAAGGACTCGGAGCTCAAGGCCCGCCAGCGACAGGTTGACAAGGAGCTGGCGGCGATCCGGGAGCGTGCCGACGCCGAGCTGGACCTGGTCAAGCGGACCTTCGACGAGTTCAGAAACCTGCACTCCCGCAAGATCATCGAAGACGAGTTGCTGTGGCGCGAGCTCAAGGATCGCTACGGGGAGTACTTCCGTGGCGGCATGGGCGCCGAGGCCATCGCCAGCCTGATCAGCGAGATCGACTTCGACGAGGAGGAGATCAAGCTTCGCGACGCCATCGACCCGGGCGACGGCCGCCGGCCCCTGTCCGTGCAGCGTCGCCAGAAGGCCATCAAGCGGCTGAAGATCGTCTCCGCGTTCAACCGGCGGGATGAGCACGGCCGGCGGGCCAACGACCCGCGGGCCATGATCCTCGACGCGGTGCCGGTCATCCCGCCCGAACTGCGGCCCATGGTGCAGCTCGACGGCGGCCGGTTCGCCACGTCGGACCTCAACGACCTGTACCGCCGGGTCATCAACCGCAACAACCGCCTCAAGCGGCTGCTCGACCTCGGCGCGCCCGAGATCATCGTCAACAACGAGAAGCGCATGCTGCAGGAGGCCGTCGACGCCCTCTTCGACAACGGCCGCCGGGGTCGCCCAGTCACCGGTCCGGGCAACCGGCCGCTCAAGTCGCTGTCGGACATGCTCAAGGGCAAGCAGGGCCGGTTCCGCCAGAACCTGCTCGGCAAGCGCGTCGACTACTCCGGACGGTCCGTGATCGTGGTCGGTCCCACGCTGAAGCTGCACCAGTGCGGGTTGCCGAAGCAGATGGCGCTGGAGTTGTTCAAGCCGTTTGTCATGAAGCGTCTGGTCGACCTGGAGCTGGCCCAGAACATCAAGTCCGCCAAGCGCATGGTTGAGCGCCGCCGGGCCCAGGTCTGGGACGTGCTGGAGGAGGTCATCAAGGAGCACCCGGTCTTCCTGAACCGGGCCCCCACTCTGCACCGCCTCGGCATCCAGGCCTTCGAGCCGGTCCTGGTCGAGGGGAAGGCCATACAGATCCATCCCCTCGTCTGCACCGCCTTCAATGCCGACTTCGACGGCGACCAGATGGCCGTCCACCTGCCGCTGTCCGCCGAGGCCCAGGCCGAAGCCCGCATCCTGATGCTGTCCGCCAACAACATCCTGTCGCCGGCGACCGGTCGCCCGATCGTGACGCCGACCCACGACATGGTGTACGGGGCGTACTACCTCACTCTGGAAAAAGACGGGGCCAAGGGCGAAGGACGGACCTTCCGTCACGTGCACGAGGTGGAGCAGGCCTACGACGCAGGCGACCTCGATCTACATGCCCGGGTAACCTGGCGCCGCCCCCTGGTGGCATCGGCAAACGGCTCTTCGCCTGAATCCGGCGACGACGGTCCGGGCTACGAGTCGATCGAGACCACCGCCGGACGGATCATCTTCAACACCGCCCTGCCCGACGACTTCGATTTCGTCAACGACATCGTCGGTAAGCGCAACCGCTCCCTTGCCTCGATCGTCGGCGTGCTCGCCGACAACTACGACCGGGCCGAGGTGGCCGACAGCCTCGACAAGATCAAGGACCTCACCTTCCGTTACGCGGCACGGTCGGGTCTGACGATCTCCATCGACGATGTCAAGACGCCCCCGTCGAAGGCGGCGATCATCGCCCGCTACGAGGCCGAGGCCCAGAAGGCCGAGACCCAGTTCAAGCGGGGCATCATCACCGACGACGAGCGGCGCCAGAAGGAGATCGAGATCTGGACCTCTGCCAACTCGGAGGTCGGGAAGGCCATGGAGGAGACCCTGCATGGCATCCTGTTCAACCCGCTGGACATGATGGTGGACTCCGGCGCCCGGGGTAACCCGCAGCAGGTCCGCCAGATCGCCGGCATGAAGGGCCTGGTCTCCAATCCCCGAGGCGAGATGATCCCTCGCCCCATCCTGGCGTCGTTCCGGGAAGGCCTCTCTGTACTGGAGTACTTCATCTCCACCCACGGCGCCCGCAAGGGTCTCGCCGACACCGCCCTGCGGACGGCAGACTCCGGCTACCTGACCCGTCGGCTCGTCGATGTGGCCCAGGAGCTGATTGTGCGCGAGGAGAACTGCGGAACCACCCGCGGGATCCGTATCGGCCAGATCCAGCCTGACGACGAAACCAACCGGGCCTACCTGGAGACCCGCATCGACGGCCGGGTCCTGGCCCGCGACGTCACCCTGTCGGACGGCTCAGTGATGCCGGCCGGCACGGAGATCGGGTCCGAACAGATGGAGCGCCTGCGCGATGACCCGGCGGTCACGGAGATCGTGGCCCGGTCCGTGCTCACCTGTGAGGCCGAGCACGGCGTGTGCGCCCAGTGTTACGGCCGGTCGCTGGCCACCAACCGTCACATCGAGCTCGGTGAGGCGGTCGGGGTCATTGCGGCCCAGTCCATCGGCGAGCCCGGCACTCAGCTCACCATGCGGACCTTCCACACCGGCGGTATCGCCGGCGAGGACATCACCCACGGCCTGCCCCGCGTCGTCGAGCTCTTCGAAGCTCGCACCCCCAAGGGGGCTGCGGTCCTGGCCCGCACGTCGGGCGTGGTCCGCATCGTCGAAGAGGACAACAACACCCGCCGGGTGCTGGTCGTCGGCGACGACAGCAGCGAGGACGTGTACACCGTCAGCGCCAGGGCCAAGCTGGCCGATGGGATCCACGACGGCGCCGAGATCAGCGCCGGCGACCCCATCGTCGACGGCCCGAAGGACCCCAAGCAGCTGCTCGACATCAAGGGCATCCGGGAGACCCAGCAGTACCTCGTCAACGAGGTGCAGCAGGTGTACCGGGACCAGGGCGTGTCGATTCACGACAAGCACATCGAGCTGATCGTGCGTCAGATGCTGCGCCGGGTGCTGGTGGCCGAGCAGGGGGAGAGCCCCTTCCTGCCGGGCGAGCGGGTCGACTCCCGCATCTACGCCGAGGTCAACCGGGGCCTGGTCACCGAAGGCAAGCGCCCCGCCGAAGGTCGCCCTGAACTGATGGGCATCACCAAGGCGTCGCTGGCCACGGACAGCTGGCTGTCGGCGGCCTCCTTCCAGGAGACCACCCGGGTCCTGACCGAGGCGGCCATCGAGGGCAAGTCCGACCATCTCTTCGGGCTGAAGGAGAACATCATCATCGGGAAGCTGATCCCAGCCGGGACCGGCATGCCCCGCTATCGCGACCTGGTGCTCGAGGCGCCGGACGCGGAGCGGATGACGTTCTGGACCTCGTCCGACGACGAGGCTGGCACCGAGGATCTGGCTGCCTGGCTGGCTTCCATCGGTTCCCACAGCGACGCGTGGGAAAGCGAGTCGGCGTCGGTCAGCACTGACGACGCCAGCTTCGGCGGCGAGTTCGGCGCTGCCTTTGGCGACAGTGGCGAGGAGAGCGCGTCGTAGCGGTTCTCGTCACCCGGTGTGTGACGGCGGGCGGGTCCGGGGTTTCTCGGGCCCGCCCGTTTCGCGCTCTGCCCCCGCCAGCTGCGCTCTGCCCCGCCAGCCGCGCCATCCCGCCCTAGCGCTCGCCCGCTTCCGGGCCCGCGCCCGCCTCGTCCGCCTCGCCTCCTGCCCTGACCGCCGCGCACCGCCGGCCGGCGGTCCGGTTGCGCCCGGGGCGGCCCGGTTACCCCGGGTACCGCCGCCTGGCGAGGTTGCTCGCCCCTCGAAACGGTCGATGCGACGGAGAAAGGGCTTCGCCAGCTGTTCGGGGTCTTTCTCTGTCGTGTGAGGGGCCCTTCTGAACCGTGGGGTACGACAGAGAAGGGTTTCGCCGGGTGTTCAGGGTCTTTCTCTGTCGTGTGAGCGGCCCTTTTGAACCGTGGGGCACGACAGAGAATGGCGCCTGGCCCCGACCGCCGGCATCGGCTGGCGCAAACCGCGCGCCCCGGAACCGTGGATACCACCTCCCAGTTCCCGCTCGGGTGCTCGCCAGCAGGCGCTACTCCCCGTCAGACGTGAACGACGACTGCCAGGGTGAACCCGTCGTACCCCTTCGCGCCCACCGTCTGGATGGTGGTGGCGCTGACGCGTTTGTCGCCCGCCAGTTCCTGGTGCAGACGCCGTACGCCGACGACGTCCGGGCGCGTCCCGCTGTCGTCCAGCAGGGCCCCGTCGCGCACCACGTTGTCGATAACGATCACGCTCCCCGGCCGAGAGAGCTTGATCGACCAGTCCACGTACTCGGGGATGTTCGCCTTGTCGGCGTCGATGAACACCAGGTCGAACGGTCCCGCCCCCTCGTCGGCCAACTTGGGCAGACTGTCCAGGGCGTCGCCGACGCGCACTTCGGCGATCGAGTCCACCCCGGCGGCGGCCAGGTTGGCCCGCGCCACCTCAGCGTGGCGGGGATCCACCTCGAGGCTGATGAGCCGACCATCCGGTGGCAGGGCCCGAGCCAGCCAGATGGTGCTGTAGCCGCCGAGCGTCCCCATTTCCAGGATGCGCCGGGCGCCGCGGATCTGAGCCAGCAAGGCGAGCAGCTTCCCCTGCGGGGCGGAGACGGCGATGGGGGGCATCCCGGCCGCCGCGGTGGATGCGATCGCATCCTCGAGGGCCGCGTCTGGCTGGACGAGCAGCCCCGTGACGTAGTCGTCGACCGCAGTCCACACTGCTTGTTGCGGCTCCTCCGGCATCGACGAGCTCCTTTCGGCTGATGATCGACTGGTGAACGGTGGCGTTCCAGGTCACGCTAGGCGGCCCGAGCCCGACGACCCGTCCTACGAGGCCCGGCGGCCAGGGCGGGTGGGCCACCAGGCCGGCCGACGGCCACGAAGGAACACCACGAGCAGGCGGCCGTCCTGGCCCCGACACCCAAATCCGTGGGCCAACTCCGGCCTCTGATGCGCTACCATGGCGATTGGCCCACGCGGCCGGTATCGGCGCGCATGGCCCGTCGAGAACGGCGCGGCGAGTTCTACACAACGAGAGGTTAGGTTGCCCACCATCGCGCAGTTGGTCCGGAAGGGCCGCGAACACAAAACGGTCAAGACCAAGACGCCGGCCCTGCGCGGCGCGCCCCAGCGCCGGGGGGTGTGCACCCGTGTGTACACCACCACCCCCAAGAAGCCCAATTCGGCCCTCCGGAAGGTGGCTCGTGTCCGCCTGACCAGCGGCGTCGAGGTGACCGCCTACATTCCCGGGGTGGGCCACAACCTCCAGGAGCACTCCATCGTCCTGGTCCGCGGCGGCCGGGTCAAGGACCTGCCGGGAGTCCGGTACAAGATCATCCGCGGCACCCTGGACACCTCCGGGGTGCGCGACCGAAAGCAGGCCCGCAGCCGCTACGGGGCCAAGAAGAGCTAGGAGACCCCCACCGATGCCCCGCAAAGGACCCGCACCCCGCCGCGACCTGCTTCCGGACCCCATCTACCGGTCCGTGCTGGTCACGCAGATCGTCAACAAGGTGCTCGAGCGCGGCAAGCGCAGCCTTGCCGAGCGCGTCGTGTACGAGGCGCTCGACATCGTGAAGGACCGCAGCGACGGCGACCCTGTCGGCGTGCTCAAGCGGGCCGTCGAGAACACCAAGCCCCAACTGGAAGTCAAGAGCCGCCGCGTCGGCGGCGCCACCTACCAGGTCCCGGTGGAGGTGCGCCCCCGCCGGGCCGGCACCCTGTCCATCCGGTGGCTGGTCGGCTACTCCAAGCAGCGCCGCGAGAAGACGATGGCCCAGAAGCTGGCCGCCGAACTGCTGGACGCCTCCAACGGCGTCGGCGCAGCGGTGAAGCGCCGGGAAGACATGCACAAGATGGCCGAATCCAACAAGGCCTTCGCCCACTACCGCTGGTAACGCAAACACACCGAACGCAACGAACGCCACGAACGCGCCCCCAAAGAGATCCCCATGCCTGACGCAACGCCAACCCGTACCAAGCCCCTCGCCCAGATCCGCAACATCGGGATCATGGCCCATATCGACGCGGGCAAGACCACAACGACCGAGCGCATCCTCTTCTACACCGGCATCAACTACAAGATCGGTGAGGTGCACGAGGGAGCGGCCACCATGGACTGGATGCCCCAGGAGCAGGAACGGGGCATCACCATCACCTCGGCGGCCACCACGACCGAGTGGAACGGGACCCGCATCAACATCATCGACACCCCAGGCCACGTCGACTTCACCGTCGAGGTGGAGCGCTCCCTGCGCGTCCTCGACGGCGCCGTCGCCGTATTCGACGCCGTCGCCGGCGTCGAGCCCCAGACCGAGACCGTGTGGCGCCAGGCCGACAAGTACGGCGTCCCCCGCATGTGCTTCATCAACAAGATGGACCGCATCGGTGCGGACTTCTACCGCTGCGTCGACATGATCAAGGATCGGTTGGACGCCACCGTGGCCGTCACGCAACTGCCTATCGGCTCCGAGAGCGAGTTCCGCGGCGTCGTCGACCTGGTCGAGATGCGCGCCTACGTGTGGCCGGAAGAGTCCAACAAGGGTGAGCGGTTCGACGTCGTCGACATCCCCGCCGCCCTCCGCGATGACGCCGAGACCTACCGGGCTCTGCTGATCGACACGCTCTCGACCTACGACGACTCCATCACCGAGAAGTTCCTCGGCGAAGAGGAGATCACCGCCGCCGACCTCAACCGGGCGCTGCGCGAGGCCACCATCGCCGGCCAGCTCGTCCCGGTCCTGTGCGGCTCCGCCTTCAAGAACAAGGGCGTCCAGCCCATGCTCGACGCTGTCGTTGCCTATCTGCCGTCTCCCGTGGACATCCCGCCCACCCGGGGCATGGACATCAAGGGCATCGAGGAGCTCGAGCGGCGCGCCGACGACCGCGAGCCATTCGCAGCGCTGGCGTTCAAGATCATGACCGACCCCCACCTGGGCAAGCTGACCTACGCCCGGGTGTACAGCGGCCAGCTCAAAGCCGGCAGCCAGGTCCTCAACTCCAACAAGGACCGCAAGGAACGGGTCGGGCGCATCCTGCAGATGCACGCCAACCACCGCGAGGACCGTGACGCGGCCTTCTCCGGCGACATCGTGGCACTGGTCGGTTTGAAGCAGACGACCACCGGCGACACCCTCTGCGACGCCAACGGTCCCATCGTGCTCGAGGCGCTCGACTTTCCCGAGCCCGTCATCCATGTGGCGGTCGAGCCGAAGACCAAGAACGACCAGGACAAGCTGTCCCGGGCTCTCCAGGCGCTGGCCGAGGAGGACCCCACCTTCCAGGTGCATTCCGACGAGGAGACGGGCCAGACGGTCATCGGCGGCATGGGCGAACTGCACCTCGAGGTGCTGGTCGACCGCATGCTGCGGGAGTTCAAGGTCGACGCCAACGTGGGCAAGCCGCAGGTGGCCTACCGCGAAACGATCAAGAACCCGGTGGAGAAGGTCGAGACCCGCTACGTCCGGCAAACAGGCGGCCGCGGCCAGTACGGCCACGTCGTCCTCAACCTCGAACCCACTGGGCCCGGGGGCGGCTACGAGTTCATCGACAAGATCACCGGTGGCGTCATCCCCAAGGAGTACATCCCGTCCGTGGACGCCGGCATTCAGGACGCCATGCAGTCGGGCGTGCTGGCCGGTTACCCGGTTGTGGACATCCGGGCCACGCTGGTGTACGGGTCCTATCACGACGTCGACAGCTCGGAGATGGCCTTCAAGATCGCGGGCTCCATGTGCTTCAAGGAAGCCAGCCGTCGAGCTCGCCCCGTCCTGCTCGAGCCGATCATGTCGGTGGAGGTCGTCACTCCCGAGGACTACATGGGCGATGTCATCGGCAACCTCTCCTCACGGCGGGGCAAGGTCGAGGGCATGGAGCAGCGGGGCAACTCCCAGGTGATCCGGGCTCAGGTCCCGTTAGCCGAGATGTTCGGGTACGCTACAGATCTACGGTCGCGTACTCAGGGGCGGGCGACCTACAGCATGCAGTTCCACTCGTACCAGGAAGTCCCGGAATCGGTCTCCACCGAGATCGTGGCCCGGGTCCGGGGCGAATAACACAAACAACACCCAGCGGCATCGCTGGGCGCGGGGCTTCCCGCACAGCAACTATTCTTCACGACCGCGTCGAGACCCCGGCCGGGTGGCCGGGACCGCATGAGGAGCAACCCTTCCATGGCCAAGCAGAAGTTCGAGCGCAACAAGCCGCATCTCAACATCGGGACGATGGGCCACATCGACCACGGCAAGACCACGCTGACCGCAGCGATCACCAAGGTCCTGTCGGAGCGCGACCCCAGTACCAAGTTCAAGGCTTTCGATGAGATCGACAAGGCCCCCGAGGAGAAGCAGCGGGGCATCACGATCAACATCGCTCACGTCGAATACCAGACCCCCAACCGGCACTACGCGCACGTCGACATGCCCGGTCACGCCGACTACATCAAGAACATGATTACCGGCGCGGCTCAGGTCGACGGTGCCATCCTGGTGGTGTCGGCGGCGGACGGCCCCATGCCGCAGACCCGTGAGCACGTCCTTCTGGCCCGTCAGGTCGGCGTGCCCTCGATCGTGGTGGCGCTCAACAAGGCTGACCTCGTCGACGACGAGGAGCTGCTCGACCTGGTCGAGCTGGAGGTCCGGGAGCTCCTCAACGAGTACGAGTTCCCCGGCGACGACACCCCGGTGGTCCGGGTCTCGGCGCTGAAGGCGCTCGAGGGCGACCCGGAGTGGGAGGAGAAGGTCCTCGAGCTCATGCAGGCCGTCGACGACTTCGTGCCCGAGCCGGTGCGGGAGACGGACCGGCCGTTCCTGATGCCGATCGAGGACGTGTTCACCATCCAGGGCCGCGGCACCGTCGTGACCGGCAAGGTCGAGCGGGGCCGCATCAAGGTCGGCGACGAGGTGGAGATCGTCGGGCTCCGTCCTACCCAGAAGACGGTGTGCACCGGGGTCGAGATGTTCAACAAGTCCCTCGACGACGGGCAGGCCGGCGACAACATTGGCGCCCTGCTGCGCGGCATCAAGAAGGAAGAGGTCGAGCGAGGCCAGGTCCTCTGCAAGCCCGGCTCCATCACGCCGCACACCAACTTCGAGGCCAACGTGTACGTGCTGACCAAGGAGGAGGGCGGCCGGCACAAGCCGTTCTTCAATAACTACCGGCCGCAGTTCTATTTCCGCACCACTGACGTGACGGGTTCCATCAGCCTGGCCGAGGGCACCGAGATGGTCATGCCCGGTGACAACACGGTCATGACGGTGGAGCTGCACAAGCCCATCGCCATGGACGAGGGCCTGCGTTTCGCCATCCGTGAGGGTGGTCGTACGGTCGGCGCCGGCGCGGTCACCAAAATCATTAAGTAATGAATTCGGTAAAAGGGAGCGCCGGGCGCAACGAGCGTACCGGCGCTCCCTTTTACCTCTGTTTCTTGAAATCGATCGGAGAGCGCCGTGCCTGACGGCAATAAGCAACGGATCCGCATCCGCCTGAAGGCGTACGACCACGAGATCCTCGACCAGTCCACCAAGAAGATCGTGGAGACCGTGCTGCGCACCCAGGCCAAGGTCCGGGGGCCGGTCCCGCTGCCCACCGAGAAGAACCGTTACACCGTGATCCGGTCGCCCCACAAGTACAAGGACAGCCGGGAGCATTTCGAGATGCGGGTGCACAAGCGGCTGCTCGACATCGTGGAACACACCCCGAAGACGGTCGATTCGCTGCAACGAATCGAACTGCCGGCCGGGGTCGACATCGAGATCAAGATACAGACCAACTAACTGGCCTCTTCGTTGTCAATGACGATGCGAGGCATGTAGAGGCTCAGGCTCGGGCCAACAACACGCGCCGGAACCGGTTGGCCCGGATCTGCACCTTCCTGCGCTGGTGCGTCCGTCAAGGGAGGCCGACGCGGCGCTGGTCGAAGAGCTCCAGAGTCGGGACCTTGACTGCCTCCGTCGTCCGACGGTTCAGCGACCCTTTTCGCTCTACTCGTCGCAGATCGTATCACCGGTGATACGATCGGTACATGAGTGAGGTTACGATCCGGGACTTGAGGAACCACGGGGGCGATGTGATCGATCGCGTCGAACGTGGAGAATGGCTGACCGTTACTCGTGACGGTCGGCGAGTAGCCGAGCTGCGGCCGCTGGCAAGGGTACCCATCCAGGCCGGTGTGCTGGTCGAACGCTGGTCCCGGCTGCCACGTGTCGATCCCGATCGACTTCGCCGGGACCTCGATGCGGTGATCGACTTCCGGCTGTGACCGATCGAGGAATACTCGATACCTCGACAGTCGTGCTCCTCTCTCGACTGAACCCCGACGTCCTGCCGGAAGCCCCGCTGATCACCGCTGTCACCTTGGCCGAGCTTTCGGTCGGTCCGCTCGTGGCAGCCACTCGCAAGGAGCGGTCCTCCCGCCAGGCCGTTTTGCAGCAGGCCGAGGCTGACTTCGAACCTCTCCCCTTCGACGCCCAGTCGGCCCGGGCATTCGGTCGGGTAGCCGCTTCGCTCAGGGCGGCAAACCGAAAGGTGGAAGCTCGCGGCTACGACGCCATGATCGCAGCCACGGCCATCGCCAACGATCTTCCCGTCTACAGCGTCAACCCCGGCGATTTCTCTGGAATCGACGACCTCGATCTCCGCCCGATCCCCCATCCCGGCTAGTAGTAAGCGACGCGAGTGAGGCACCGATGACCGACCAGCGTGCAAGTTCTGACGTATGTCCCTATAGGGATACAGACCAACTGACCGGGGGTCGGCCCTACCCCCGGCCGTGTACGTAGCGGGCCCACCACGGGCTGATGTCGACCCCCGACCAGGTGGTCAGGTGGGCAGCCAGCCCGTCGGTGGTGATGGATCGCCCGGCGTTGGCCCGGTACCAGTCGGCCATGGCGGCACGCAGCCGGTCGGGACCGCGGAAGAGATACGCCAGACCGGCGAACAGACGGGCCCCGTCGGCGTACGCCTCGATCGGTGTGTGCCGGGCCCACGGGTGCGGCGGGTACAACTCGACCGGCCGCTGGTCCAGCCCGAGCTCCTCCGCCGCGAAGCGAGGTGTTTCCGAGCGGCGTGACGCCGTAGCCCAGGAGGTCCAGGCCTCGTCGATCCAGCCGTCGCTGGCCCGGGCCGGCTTCACGCCGCGCCCGAACCAGCTGTGGAACACCTCGTGCTCGAGGGCGGGGACGGCGGCGGTGGTCGCCCCGTCGTACTCCATGCCCCGCCCGTGTCCCCAGATGAACGCCCAGAACGCGTCGCCGTGAACCCAGGGCACGTAGCGCGCTCCGTCGTACAGCAGCCAGGACCTGACGTCGGCCTCGCACGCACCCAGGTCGGCGTCGACCGCGACGGACCGGACGCAGGTGAGCTCCAGCGCCCGTTCCCGGTCCGGGAGGTGGACCGAGGTCCGGCGGGTCTCGACCTCGTCCGCCGGGAGGATGACGAGCATCGGCGACAGGGACGCGAACTGGGCCGGGTAGCGGAGCGACCAGCGCCCGCCGGGTGTCCGAGCGTCCACGCTCGTCGTGTTGGCGACCACGGTATGGGGGCGGCCCTGGTTGACCAGCTCGATCTCCAGGTTGAGCGCGAACCGGTTGTGCACCAGCGGCGCCGGGACCCACATCTCCAGGTACCGGCCCGGCTGCAGGTCCGACATCCAGAAGTCGAAACGGAGGCCGCCGTCGGTCCAGCCGATCGGCTCGGCCCCGGCCGCGTTCGGGGTGTCGAGCCGGTAGCCCACTTCGAGCAGGTGAGGGCTGCCGGCTTCCAGGCTGGCGTCGACGACCCGCATCTCCGCACCCGGGCCCGCCCCCAGGTCGACAGGGGCGAACCCGTCGGGGTCGAGGTCGACGCCGTCCAGGCGGACCCACTCGAGTGGCTGGCGCAGGTCGAGGGCGGGGTAGCCCGTCTCGGTCCCCGCCGCGAAGCGGATCGTCGCCTCTCCGGCTGCCTCGCGGGCGGCGACGTCGAAGTGCAGGCGGGCATCGACCTGCTCCACGTCGGGGGCGACGACTCGCCGCCCATCGATCATGGTCGGCCACGGAGCCAGGGGCGATGGCATCCGGTCAGTCTGGCCGATCGGGGTGGGACGGTTCGGGTTAGCCGCGGTGCGCGCCGACCGGTTCCGGAGTGGGGCCAGCGGACGCCGTGCCCTCCGGCTCGACGTGGAGACGGGGCAGGACCCGGTCCAACCAGGAGGGGAGCCACCAGTTGGCCCGGCCGAGGACGTGCATGACCGACGGCACCAGGACCGTGCGGATGACGAAGGCGTCCACGAAGATGGCGGCCGCGAAACCGAGACCGACCTCCTTGATCACGATCTGGCCACCGAAGATGAACGACAGGAACACGAGGATCATGATCAACGCGGCAGCCGTGATGACGCGCCCGGTTTCTGCCTGCCCGACGGTCACGGCCCGCTGGCTATCCCCGGTGCGCACCCATTCCTCGTGCATGCGGCTGACGAGGAACACCTCGTAGTCCATGGACAGCCCGAAGAGGATGGCGAACATCAGGACCGGCAGGAACACCTCGATTGGCCCCGCCTTCGTGAAGCCGAGCAGGGGCTTCCCCCACCCCCACTGGAAGGCCGCGGTCATGACGCCGAGCGCGGCGCCGATGGACAGGAGGTTCATGATCGAGGCCACGACGGGCACCAGGATGCTGCGGAAGACCATCATCAGGAGCAGGAACGCCAGGATGACGACCACCCCGACGAACTGCGGCATCTTGCTGGCCAGGATGTGCGAGAAGTCTTCCTGGATGGCCGTGATCCCGCCGATGTGGACGGTCAGGCTGCTGCCCGCTTCGGCCTCGGGTACTGCGGCCCGGAGCCGGTGCAGAAGGTCGGTGGTCTGGGCGTCCTGGGGCGCCGTGGTCGGGAACACGATGGCCACCTCGGCCTTGCCGTTGGGGCTGGTCCGAGGAGGGACCACGGCGGCGACCCCGGGTTGGGTGTGCAGGGATTCCACGAAGGCGGCGAAGCGGGCGCTGTCCTCGGGGTTGTTGACCTCGCCGACGATCTGGAGAGGGCCGTTGAACCCTGGTCCGAAGCCCTTGGCGAGCAGGTCATACGCCTGACGGCTGGTGGACGAGGCCGGGTCGTTGCCGGCGTCGGTCAGGCCCAGCCGCAGGCTGAAGAAGGGCAGTGCCAGCACCACGATCACGGCCAGCGCGAGAACGCTCAGCACCGGGGCCCGACGCTCCAGGCCTCTGGCCCAGCGCCACCAGAAACTCAGCTCGCTCTCCCGCTGGGGGCCTTCCTGGGCCAGGCGACGCCGCTCGCCTCGCGCCAGCGCCTTCATGCCGAAGAAGCCCAGCATGGCCGGGAGCAGGGTCAGCGAGGCGGTCATCGTCAGGGCGACGACGAGCGTGGCGGACAGCGAGACGCCGTACAGGAAGCTGATCTGCAGGGCGAACATCCCGAGCAGGGCGATGCAGATGATGATCCCGGCGAAGAAGACGGCCCGGCCCGACGTGTCGAGGGCGGTGACCGCCGCCTCCTCCGGCGTTTTCCCGCTCAGCAGCCCGCTCCGGTGCCGGCTGACGATGAACAGGGCGTAGTCCACCCCAACCCCGAGCCCGACGAGGGTGGCCAGGATGGGCCCGAACTGCGGAATGGCGAGGGCGTGGGTGAGCACCCCGATGATCGACGTGCCGACCCCGATGGCCATCAAGGCGGAGATGAGCGGCAGGAAGGCGCAGAGCAAGGAGCGCCGGAAGGCGAAGAACAGGATGATGAGAGCGAAGAGAACACCGAGGAATTCGCTCTTGGATTGTCGGTTCTGTTCGCTGTTTTCGATGGCGTTGCCGCCCAGCTGGACGTTGAGGACCGAGCTGTCGGCGGACTTGGCGGTATTGATGAGGTTGGTGACGGCGGCCTTCGGGACGTTCTGGGCCAGGGCGTCCAGGTTGACGGTGGCGAGGCCGATGGTGCCGTCCTTGCTGATCTGGCCGCCCAACTCATAAGGGGAGGTGACGGACTGCACGTGGGGGAGCGCGGCGACCCGGGCCAGCATGGCCTCCACCTCCGCCTTGACTTTCGGGTCGTTGAGCGTGCCGTTCCGGGCCTGCACGACGATCTGCTCGCTGTCGCCGGCCTGGGACGGGAAGTTGGCCTTGAGCACGTCCAGGGCGCGGCTGGAGTCGGTGGCCGGCAGCGAGAAGTTGTTGGCGTAGCTGGACCCGACTGCCCGGTCGACCGCGCCGAAGCCGATCAGGGCGACCAGCCAGACGGCCAGAACGATTCTTCGATGACGGAAACACCAGCGGGCGACTGAAGCCACGCCACATCCTCCTCGCCGGACCAGCGCGGGGGGTCGCCGGCCTCTCGGGCCGCCAGTCTGTCAGCTTGCCGGCAGTCCCGGCAGCCGGCTCGTCCTTCCGGCCTTTCGCCCGCAGCAATTTCGGGGTGGCTGGCGATAGAGCAGCAGGTGGTGGCTATACTGGCCAGCCGTCGTCTGAACCGATGTCCGCGGGTGTCCGGACAGTTGCCTCCCCGGAGGCAGCCTGAGCGGAGACCCCGTGGCAGAACCGAACGAGCGCTCCGCTCGGGTTGACCGAGCGGGGCGTCTGCGTGTGAGGCGGCCGGCCTGCCAGAGGCAGCCGGCAGCCATCACGTGCAAGCCCCCACGAACTCCGAGAAAGAGCCAGCTGTGCCATCCAAAGCGATCGTCGGCGAAAAAGTCGGCATGACCCAGGTCTGGGACGACCAGAACCGCGCCGTCGCGGTGACGGTCGTTCGGGTCACGCCGGTACGCGTGGTCCAGCTGAAGACCCCCGATCGGGACGGTTACTCCGCCCTGCAGGTGACCTACGGCCGGCGCAAAGCCCGCAGCCTCAATAAGCCCGAGGCCGGGCACTTTGCCGCCGCGGGTGACGGTGTCGATCCAGGCCGGGCTTTAGTGGAGTTACGCGTCGCCGACACGGCCGAGTACGAGGTCGGGCAGGAGCTCACGGTCGATGTGCTGACTGCGGGGGACAAGGTGGACGTCACGGCCGTCAGCAAGGGCAAAGGCTTCGCCGGAGGGATGAAGCGGCACAACTTCAGCGGCCAGGGTGCCAGCCACGGCAACCACAAGCACCATCGAGCGCCGGGCTCGGTCGGGGCGTGTGCCACTCCCGCTCGCGTGTTCAAAGGCACGCGCATGGCCGGTCAGCTGGGTGCGGCCCGGGTCACGACGCTCAACCTGGAGGTCGTGCAGGCCGACGCTGAGCGCAATCTGCTGCTGCTGAAGGGCGCCGTGCCGGGTCCCCGCGGCGGAATGGTGCTCATCCGCGGCGCTGTCAAAGGAGACACGTGATGCCACGTTCCGTTGAGGTGCGTGGCACCGACGGCCAGGTACGGGGGACTGCCGCCCTCGACGCGGCCTACTTCGACACGCAGCCGAACGTGCCGGTGCTCCATCAGGTCGTCACTGCCCAACTCGCCGCAGCCCGGGCGGGCACCCAGAGCACAAAGACCCGCGCCGAGGTATCCGGCGGCGGCCGCAAGCCGTTTAAACAGAAGGGCACGGGTCGGGCCCGGCAGGGCTCGGAGCGGGCACCGCACTTCACGGGTGGCGGCGTCGCCCTCGGCCCCAAGCCCCGCAGCTACCGCCAGCGCACCCCGCGCAAGATGATTCAGCTGGCCCTCCGCTCCGCCCTGTCCGATCGGGCGTCGGAGTCGAAGGTCGTCGTCGTTGAATCCTGGCCGTGGGACACCCCCAGCACCAAGGCGGCCCGGTCGGCCCTGTCCGCACTCGGACTCGAGGGTCGGGTACTGGTAGTACTCGATCGAGCCGAGGAAGACGCCTACAAGTCCTTCCGCAACCTGACCGAGGTGCAGCTGATCCTGGTGGGCGAGCTGAACGCCTACGACATTCTCTGCAACGACTGGATCGTGTTCACCCCTGACACGCTCCCGGGCGAGAGCACGTGGGAGGCCCGCGAACCGGCAGAAACGGCAGCGGTGAGCGACGAGCCAGGCGAGCCTGCTGAGTCGGCAGCGGCGATCGTGACCGAGGAGCAGACCGAGCCGGCGGTCGATGTCGCCGATGCCAGCGTGGCGGACGAAGCCGACGACGAGGACGACGAGGGGGACGCCGAGGAAGCCGAGGAAGCCGGGCTGGCAACGGAACCCGTCGCTCAGGCCGAGGCCGGCGATGACCAGGAGACCGATCGATGAGCGACCCGCGGAGCGTCGTCCTCCGGCCAGTGGTGTCGGAGAAGTCCTATGCCCTCCTGGACCAGGGCGTCTATACCTTCGTGGTCGCGCCCGACGCCAACAAGATCGAGATTCGCCAAGCGGTGGAAGAGATCTTCGGCGTCAACGTGGTGAAGGTCAACACGCTCAACCGGCCCGGCAAGCGCAAGCGCAACCGAAAGAAGCAGACCTTTGGGAAGCGCCCGGACACCAAACGGGCGGTCGTGACCCTCGCGCCGGGCCAAACCATCCCGATCTTCGAGGGGAACTGACATGCCGCTCCGCAAACGCAAGCCCACCAGCGCCGGCCGCCGGTTCCAGACCGTTTCCGACTTCAGTGAGATCACCAAGACCCGGCCCGAGAAGACCCTGCTGGCCCCGAAACCGTCGACCGGCGGCCGAAACGCGTACGGGCGCAAGACGGCTCGGCACCGGGGCGGCGGGCACAAGCAGCAGTACCGGATCGTCGATTTCAAGCGCACCAAGGACGGGGTTCCGGCCACGGTGGCTGCCATCGAGTACGACCCCAACCGCAACGCGCGCATCGCCCTCCTGCACTATCACGACGGCGAGAAGCGCTACATCCTGGCGCCGGCCCGGGTCAGGGTCGGCGACATCCTCCAGAGCGGCCAGGGCGCCGACATTCGGCCCGGCAACGCCCTGCCCATGCGGTTCATCCCGGTCGGATCCGTGGTCCACAACGTGGAGTTGAAGCCAGGGGGCGGGGGCAAGATCGCCCGGGGCGCCGGCATGAGCGTGCAGCTCGTCGCCAAGGAGGGCAGCCATGCCACGTTGCGCCTTCCCTCCACGGAAATGCGCCGCGTGCCGATCGACTGCCGCGCCACTCTCGGCGAGGTCGGCAACGCCGAGGCGGAACTCGTCAACATCGGCAAGGCCGGCCGCAACCGCTGGCGGGGCGTGCGGCCCCAGACCCGGGGTGTGGCCATGAACCCGGTGGACCATCCGCTCGGTGGCGGCGAAGGAAAGACCTCCGGTGGCCGTCATCCCGTATCCCCGTGGGGCAAGCCCGAAGGCCGCACCCGCGACCGCACGAAGCCGTCCGAGAAGCTCATCGTTCGCCGCCGGCGCACGCGCGGCGCCCGGAGGTAGACGCCATGCCCCGCAGCCTGAAGAAAGGTCCGTTCGTCGACGACCACCTGCTGAAGAAGGTGGACGACCTGAACTCCCGCAACGAGAAGCGGGTGATCAAGACCTGGTCGCGACGCTCGACCATCATCCCGGACATGGTCGGCCACACGGTCGCGGTCCACGACGGCCGCAAGCACGTCCCCGTCTACATCACCGAATCCATGGTCGGCCACAAGCTCGGCGAGTTCGCCCCTACCCGCACCTTCCGTTACCACGCCGGCCAAGAGCGGCAAGGACGGCGATGATGGGACGGATCCTGCCGGTCGGCTTTCCACGGTCCACGGATATCCTGTCGGGCGGGAGGCGGGGGCGATGACCGGGCTGAAGACAAACGAGAAAGAGGGGACCCGGGCCGTACTCCGCCATGCCCGGGTGTCGCCGTACAAGGTCCGCGAAGTCCTCAACCTGGTGCGGGGCAGGCCGGTGCACGAAGCGGAGGACATCCTGCGCTTTGCCGAGCGCGACGCAGCCTTCACCGTGGGCAAGGTGCTGCACTCGGCGGTCGCGAACGCGGAGAACAACGACGAGCTCGATCCCGAGGAGCTCTACGTGGCGGCCTGCTTTGCGGACGAGGGAACGACCATCAAACGTTGGCGGCCCCGAGCCCGGGGGAGGGCTACCCGCATCCGCAAGCGCACCAGCCACATCACCGTCATCGTGAGCCGCATGCCCGACGAGCAACTGCGGCGCCTGCAGGCTCGGCGCCGGGCGGAGCAGCTGGCGCAGCGGGCGCGAAGGGTGGCCGGGGCGCGTCGCGCCGAAGGAGATCAGCGGTCACGGGCCGCGCGCCGTCACGGGGGCGCCGCGGAGGAGCTGCCCGAGGACGAGCTGCCCGAGGACGAGCTGCCCGAGCAGGAGCTGCCGGAGGGGGAGCTCGGCGAGGGCACGGTGAGCGACGAGGCGGCGGCCGATACAGAGGAGGCGGCCGCTGACGAGGGCGAGGAAATCGCCGCTGACGAGGGCGAGGAAATCGCCGCGGACGAGGACGAGGACGCCCACGCCCACGGAGAGGCCGAGGAAGAGGCCGGAGCCGACGCCGACGCGGAGGCGACGGTTGTCCAAGACCAGGCGCCGCCCGACAACGAAGCATCCGACGCCGAGGCCACCGCGAGTGGGCCCGAGGCGACGACAGCAAACGAGGAGGAACCCGCGGGCGAGCTGACTGACGCGGCACCCCCATCGACCGACGACGAGAGAGACGAGCAATAGATGGGTCAGAAGGTCAACCCGTACGGGTTCCGCCTGGGCGTGACCACCGACTGGAAGTCCCGGTGGTTTACCGATCGCGATTACCAGGACTATCTCATCGAGGACTGGCAGATCCGCAACTACCTGAGTACGCAACTGGAGCGAGCTGCGGTCAGTCGCATCGAGATCGAACGGACGCGGGACCGCCTGCGTATCGATGTCCACACGGCCCGACCCGGAATCGTCATCGGGCGGCGGGGCGCCGAGGCCGACCGGTTGCGGACCAAGCTCGCCGAGATGACCAAGAACCCGAAGGTGCAGCTCAATATCCAGGAGATCAAGCAGCCCGAGCTCGACGCTGCTTTGATGGCGCAGGGCATTGCCGACCAGCTGGCCGGCCGCGTCAGCTTTCGCCGGGCCATGAAGCGCACGGTGCAGACCGTCCAGAAGGCGGGTGCCCTCGGCATCCGGGTCCAGTGCGCCGGGCGCCTCGGGGGATCGGAGATGTCCCGCCGGGAGTTCTACCGGGAGGGCCGGGTGCCGTTGCACACCCTGCGCGCCGACATCGACTACGGCTTCCGTGAGGCGAAGACCACCTACGGCCGCATCGGGGTCAAGGTCTGGATCTACAAGGGCAACATCCTCCCGTACAAGACGTCCGCGGAAGAGAAGATCAGCCGCGAAGCGGCCATGGCGGTCGGCGAGACCTCCGGGCAGAACCGGCCCCGACGGGTGATCTCGGCCGGCGGCGGCCGCCGCCGGCCCGACCTGGGCGAACCCGGTTCCGCTCCTCCCCCCGCAGCCGCGCCTGCCGCAGAGGCGCCTGCCGACACCGCGGTCGACGAGGAACGGCCCATCGTTCAGGTGGACCCGGAGCTCGAGCGTCTCCTGGCCGAGGAGGAGGACATCGAGCGTCGTACACGCGGCGACCATCACGAGACCCCCCACTTCCCGAAGGACGGCTGACCATGTTGATGCCGCGCAAGGTCAAGCACCGCAAGGTTCAGCGAGGACGGCTCACGGGCCAGGCCAAAGGGGGGACGCAGGTCATCTTCGGCGACTACGGGATCCAGGCCCTGGAGCCTGGCTGGATCACTGCCCGCCAGATCGAGGCAGCCCGTATCGCCATGACTCGCCACGTACGCCGTGGCGGCAAAGTGTGGATCCGCATCTTTCCCGACAAGCCCGTGACCGCCAAGCCGGCGGAGACCCGGATGGGTTCGGGGAAGGGCAACCCTGAATTCTGGGTGGCCGTGGTCAAACCCGGCCGCATCCTGTTCGAGCTCGGTGGCGTCAACGAGGCGCTCGGCCGGGCTGCGCTGGAGCGTGCCATTCAGAAGCTGCCGATCCGGGCCCGGGTAGTGCTGCGCTCCCAGCAGGAGGAGGTAGAGGTCGGATGACCAAGCCCAAGGACCTGCGTGAGCTGAACCTGGAGGAGATGGAGCAGAAGCTGCTCGAGTCGAAACATGAGTTGTTCAACCTGCGTTTCCAGGTCGCCACCGGCAAGCAGGACAACTCCGCCAGGCTGGGACTGGTCCGCCGGGATATCGCGCGGATCTCGACCTTGCTGCGCGAGCGGGAGATCGAAGCGGCCGAGGCGGCCGCAGCCGAAGTGAGCAAGTGAGGGCGTGATGGTTGAGGACAATCCTGAGGGCGCCGGCCCGGATCCAACTACACAGGATCCGGCTACGCCGGGTGCGGCGGCTGAGCCGGCGGAGGCGCCGGTGAGCGAGACCGACCCCGACGCGGGCCGGGCGGAAGCGGCGAGCGAGACAGCCGAGGCGAGCGAGACGGCCGAGGCGAGCGAGACGGCCGAGGCGAGCGAGACAGCCGAGACAGCCGAGGCGAGCGAGACGGCCGAGGCAGAGTCGAGCGACACGCCGGCCGCGCCCCGATCGACGGCCACCGAGCCGGCCGCCGAGACGACCCCCCGCCGGCCCGAGCAGGCCGCGCCCTCGGGCGACGGCCCGGAGGCCTCCCGGCACAACCGGCGCAAGATCCGCGAAGGGCTGGTCCTGTCCATCGCGATGGACCAGACCGCCGTGGTCGGTGTCATCGAACGGGTCCGCCATCCCCGCTACGCCAAGACGGTCCAGCGCACCAAGCGCCTCTACGCCCACGACCCCAACAACGACCTCCGCGTCGGAGACCGGGTCCGCCTGGCCGAGACCCGGCCGTTGTCGAAGCTCAAGCGCTGGCGCGTCGTCGACGTGCTCGAGCGGGCGAAGTAGGAGCCGATCATGATCCAGCAGGAAAGCCGGCTCCGTGTCGCCGACAACTCCGGGGCGAAAGAAGTCCTTTGCATCAAGGTGCTCGGCGGCTCCCGCCGCCGGTACGCCTCGATCGGCGACGTGTTCGTGGCCGCGGTCAAAGACGCCATACCCGGGGCCAACGTCAAAAAGGGTGACGTCGTCAAGTGCGTCGTCGTGCGCACCAAGAAGGAGAAGCGGCGGCCCGACGGTAGCTACATCCGTTTCGACGAGAACGCCGCGGTGCTCATCAACGACCAGCAGCAGCCGCGGGGTACCCGCATTTTCGGGCCTGTCGGTCGGGAGCTGCGCGACAAGCGCTTCATGCGCATCGTCTCTCTCGCACCAGAGGTCCTGTGAACAGGGTTTTCGGGAGGTTCCGATGAAGATGAAACTGAAGAAGGGTGACGAGGTCGAGGTGCTTTCCGGCAAGGACCGGAGCAAGCGAGGCGTCATCATGCGCGTCCTGCCCAAGGAGAACCGCGTGATCGTCGAGGGCGTCAACGTGGCCAAGAAGCATCAGCGTCAGACCAAGGCCCGCGTCAGGGGCGGCATCATCGACAAGGACATGCCGATCCACGTCTCGACAGTGGCGCTGGTGTGCCCCCGGGACGGCGCGGTGCGCGCCGGCACCGAAATCAAAGACGACGGGACCAAGGTCCGGGTGTGCAAGCGCTGCGGGAGGGAGCTGTGACCGCGACCGAGGCGCCGGCCCGATCCCGCCCCCGGCTCAAAGTCCGTTACGACACCGAGCTGCGCGACCAGATCAAGGCCGCCCTCGCCCTGCCCAACGTGATGCTCGTTCCCCGTATGGAGAAAATCGTCATCAACGTGGGTGTCGGCCGGGCCACGCAACAACCCTCCCTGCTGGAAGGCGCGGTCCGCGATCTGACCACCATCACCGGGCAGAAGCCACTGGTGACCCGGGCCAAGAAGTCGATCGCCGGTTTCAAGCTGCGCGAGGGCAACGCCATTGGTGCCAAGGTCACCCTGCGCGGCGACCGCATGTGGGAGTTCTTCGACCGGCTGGTATCCCTTGCGATTCCCCGGATCCGCGACTTTCGGGGTCTTTCACCAAAAGGTTTCGACGGCCGAGGCAACTACACCTTCGGTGTCGTCGAGCAGCTCATCTTCCCTGAGATCGACTACGACAAGGTCGATGCCCCCCGGGGCATGGACATCACCATCGTCACGACGGCCCGCAACGACTCCGAGGGCCGGGCTCTGCTCGACGCCTTCGGATTCCCGTTCCGCCGCGACGGCAACTAGCAACTCGCAGAAAAGGCAGCCACACATCCATGGCCAAAAAGGCGCTCATCATCAAGTCCCAGCGCAAGCCCAAGTTCAAGGTGCGGGCGTACACCCGTTGCCGTCGATGCGGCCGGCCCCATTCGGTGTTCCGGAAGTTCGGCCTCTGCCGCATCTGCCTTCGCGAGCTCGCGCATGCGGGAGAGGTGCCCGGCGTGACCAAGGCCAGCTGGTAAGGGGGCCCGCCACATGACCATGACCGATCCCATCGCCGACATGCTGACGCGGATCCGCAATGCCAACGTGGCTATGCACGACACCGTCCGGATGCCGTCCTCCAAGCTCAAGGAGGCCCTGGCCGCGGTGCTGACCAAGGAGGGCTATATCGAGGGCTTCGATGTCGACCAGGCCACGGAACGACCCGGCCGCACCCTCGAGATAAAGATGAAATACACGCAGGACCGCAGCCGGACAATCTCGGGAATGCGGCGCATCTCCAAGCCCGGCCTGCGGGTGTACACCGCCGCGGACAAGCTGCCCAGGGTCCTCGGCGGCCTGGGGGTGGCGGTCCTGTCGACCAGTCAGGGGCTCATGACCGACCGTGAAGCGCGCCAGCGCAGAGTCGGCGGCGAGATCCTCTGTTACGTCTGGTAGCCCCGGAGCCACAGGAGCACGCAGCCATGTCCCGAATCGGACGCACCCCTATCCCCGTTCCCTCCGGCGTCGAGGTCACTCTCGACGACCATCACGTCACCGTGAAAGGCCCCCGAGGCACCTTGGCGCGCACCACCCCGGGCGACATCACTGTCCGGCGAGAGGATTCCACCCTCCTGGTGGAGCGCCCCGACGACGAGCGGGTGAGCCGCTCCCTGCACGGCCTGACACGCAGCCTCGTCAACAACATGGTCGTCGGCGTCACGGATGGCTTCCACAAGGATCTCGAGATTGTCGGTGTCGGGTACCGGGCGGCAGCCAGAAGCGACAAACAGCTGGAATTGGCGCTCGGCTTCAGCCATCCCATCGTGGTGGACGCACCCGAAGGCGTCACGTTCGAGGTCCCCCAGCCAACGCGCATCAGCGTCCGGGGGATCGACAAGGAGTTGGTGGGCCAGGTCGCTGCCAACATCCGCAAGATCCGAAAGCCGGAGCCTTACAAAGGAAAAGGTGTCCGTTACGCCGGCGAGCGCGTCATCCGCAAGGCCGGGAAGGCCGCAAAGTAGGCCGGAACCCAGGCGCGAAGAGAGCAGAGCAATCACATGACCACGACGACGAAAGACAAACAATTGGCCCGGAACCGGCGCCATTACCGGGTTCGGAAGAAGGTGTCCGGGACGGCGAACCGGCCGCGGCTGGCGGTCTTCCGGTCCAACAAGCACATCACCGCGCAGGTCATCGACGATCGCGCCGGTCGCACCCTGGCGGCCGCGTCCTCGGTCGAGCGCGACCTCCGGCAAGCAGGAGGCACCGGCAACAAGACCGCGGCCGCGACCGTCGGGCGCCTGGTGGCCGAACGGGCCCGGGCTGCGGGTGTGAGCCGGGTGGTCTTCGATCGTGGGGGTTTCCTCTACCACGGCCGCGTGGCCGCCGTGGCCGACTCGGCCCGCGAGGCCGGACTGGAGTTCTGAACATTCATGCCTGATCAGCAGTACGAAGATCGCACCATCAAAGTCAACCGGGTCGCCAAGGTCGTGAAGGGCGGCCGCCGCTTCTCCTTCGCGGCCCTCATGGTCATCGGCGATGGCCAGGGCACTGTCGGCCTCGGCTACGGCAAGGCCAAGGAAGCCGGACTGGCCGTGCAGAAGGGCGTGGAGGAGGCCAAGAAAAACCTCTTCACCGTCCCCCTCGCCGGCTCCACCATCACCCATCCCGTCATCGGCGAAGCCGGAGCCGGGCGGGTCCTGCTCAAGCCGGCCGCGCCCGGCACCGGCGTCATCGCCGGCGGGGCGGCCCGGGCCATCCTCGAGATGGCCGGCATTCACGACATTCTGGCCAAGTCGCTGGGATCGTCCAACAGCATCAACGTGGCGCAGGCGACGGTTGCCGGACTCCGGTCGTTGAAGCGGCCCGATGACATCGCCCGCTTGCGCGGCAAGTCCCCCGAGGAGGTCACGCCGGCGGGAGTGTGGAGGGCCTACCACGAAACCCAGCGGGGCGCCCGGGTCCCGCACGAGGTCCCGTGATGGCCGCCGACATGCTGACGGTCACGCAGATCAAATCGGGTATCGGCACCAAACCAAAGCACCGCGGCACGTTGCGGGCTTTGGGCCTGCACGGGATCGGCACCAGCAATACGCTGCCGGACCGCCCCGAGATTCGGGGGATGATCGCCCGCGTTCCGCATCTGGTCAAGGTCCGGGCCGACGGTGCGCCCCGCGAGGAGGACTGAGCTCTGATGAAGGTTCACGAACTGACGCCGGCACCGGGGTCGACCCGGCCCCGCCGCCGGGTCGGGCGAGGCACCGCCGGCAAGGGTGGCAAGACGGCCGGGCGGGGCACCAAGGGTCAGGGGGCGCGCGACAACGTCAAACCCGGCTTCGAGGGCGGGCAGCTGCCGCTGAAGCAGCGCATCCCCAAACTGAAGGGGTTCAAGAACCCGTTTCGGGTGGAATATAACGTCATCAATCTGGATACATTGGAAGGCTTCGAGAGCGATTTGGTCACGCCGGACACGCTCCGGGCCGCCGGCCTGGTCCACAAGCACGGCCTGGTGAAGGTCCTCGGGCGTGGAGAGCTCACCCGCCGGGTGGATGTGTCCGCCCACGCCTTCTCGAAGAGCGCGGTGGCTGCGATTGCCGCCGCGGGAGGAAGGACCGAGGTGCTGCCGCCTCCGTTCGGCCATGGCCGGCCGCCGGCGAAGGGCAACGCCCTGACCAACCGTTAACGGGCACCCGACCGCGCCCGCCAATCCAATGATCACGACTCCTATCGCTCAAAATTCGCGCCATCCGACTAGGCCGAGTCGTTTGGGCGCGGGTAGCCTTCGTCCCACCCCTTTGGCCAGAGGCCAGGCAGGCGTGGCAGGAGCGGCAGGAGCGGCAGGAGAAAAACGCTGATGCGGAGCACCCTCACCAACTTGGCGAACATGTTCCGGGTCCCGGACCTGCGCAACAAGGTGCTTTTTACGCTGCTGGTCATCGTCTTTTACCGGTTCGGGGCCAACATCCCGTGCCCCGGCATCGACTACAGCGCCGTACAGTCCCTGGCTGCCTCCGCCCAGCATGCCGGAGTGGTGAGCTTCCTGAACCTGTTCTCAGGTGGCGCTCTCACCAAGTTCGCGGTGTTCGGGCTCGGCATCATGCCCTACATCACGGCGTCGATCATCATCCAGCTGTTGATGGTCGTCATCCCGAAGTTCGAGCAGTGGCGCGATGAGGGTGCCGTCGGCCAGAAGAAGCTCACTCAGGTCACTCGCTACCTGACCATCGCCCTGGCGCTGCTGCAGTCGACGGGGCTGGCGTACGTCTTCCACAATGGCGGCGGCGGCCTGCTCGGCGGCGGTACCAGCCTCAACATCGACCTGATCCCCCACTTCACGGTCCCCCGGGTGGCGCTGATCGTCCTCACCATGACCGCCGGCACCGTGGTCGTCATGTGGCTGGGCGAGCTGATCACCCAGCGGGGTGTGGGTCAGGGCATGTCGGTGCTGATCTTCACCAATGTGGTGGCGACGATGCCCTCCGGGGGTGCCTCGGTGAAGGCCGAGGCCGGGGTCTTCAAGTTCCTGGTCATCATCGCCCTGTCGTTGATCCTCCTGGTGGCGATCGTCTTCATCGAGCAAGGCCAGCGCCGCATCCCGGTCACGTTTGCCAAGCGGGTGGTCGGCCGGCGCATGTACGGCGGCCAGAGCACGTACATCCCCATGAAGGTCAACACCGGCGGAGTGGTCCCGATCATCTTCGCCAGCTCGGTGCTGTACTTCCCGATCCTGATCTCGAACGTGTTGCCGAGCCACGGGTTCTGGGAGAACGTCCAGCACTGGATCAGCGTTCACCTCGCCCAGCCCAACGACCTCTGGTACATCTTCTTCTACGGCGCGTTGATCCTCGGTTTCGCCTACTTCTACGCCGCCATCACGTTCGATCCCCACCAGCAGGCCGAGGTCATCCGCAAGCAGGGCGGTTACATCCCCGGGATCCGGCCCGGACCGCCGACGGAGCGGCACCTTCAGCACATCCTCAACCGGATCACCTTGCCCGGCGCCCTGTGGCTGGCGCTGATCGCCCTCCTGCCGTCGATCTTCCTCGCCTTCTGGAACATCCAGAACTATCCGTTTGCGGGCACCACCCTCCTCATCGCCGTCGGCGTGTCGCTCGAGACGATGAAGCAGGTCGACAGCCAGCTGATGCTCCGTAACTACGAGGGTTTCCTGAAGTAGTGGCCCTCCGGCGCAAAGAGCGGAGTAGTTGAAAACCGGCGCGCGCCTGGTGATCCTCGGCAAGCAAGGGGCGGGGAAGGGGACCCAGGCAGTCCGGTTGTCGCGCCACTACGTGGTTCCGCACGTGGCGACCGGCGATATCTTCCGGGCTGCGGTCCGCTCCGGCTCGGAGTTCGGCCAGAAAGCCCGTCAGTACCTCGATGCCGGCGAACTGGTGCCTGACGAGATCGTCATCGGCATGGTTCGAGAGCGGCTGACCCACGATGACACGACCCATCGGGGTTTCGTGCTCGACGGCTTTCCGCGGACCGCGCACCAGGCCGAGGCGCTGGTATCGATCCTGGAGCCCCAGGGTGTCGAGCTGGCGGTCAACCTGCAGATCGATACCGAGCATGTCCTGCGGCGCCTGGCGGCCCGCCGGGTCTGTTCGGATTGCGGTGCGAACTACAGCATCCTCGACAACCCGCCCCGCGTCCGCAGCATCTGCGATGTCTGCGGCGGTGAGGTGGTCCAGCGCGACGATGACACGGAGATCGCCATCAGGCGGCGGCTGGAGATCTACGAACACGAGACGAGGCCGCTGATCCACTGGTTCGAGGCGCGGGGCCTGCTCGTCAACTTGAATGCCCTCGGGAGCCCCAACGAGGTGACGGATCGCCTGGTCGCGGAGGTGGATCGCCGGCGCAGCCAGCAGCTGTCGCGGCCGCCGGTATATCCGTCGGTGTACTAGCCGGCTTGCGGCTTGCGAACCGGCTGGCGTCCTTGCGTTCTCCTGCTCTCCTGCTCTCCGGTATCTCTGGGATGTCCGAATCATCCGGATTGCGCCTGGCCCGCAGCTGGATTGTGTGATAATTTGACGCGTATTACGCGACTTTTATCACACAAACGGGCGGCGACCTCGCCTGGTGAGGGCCAGCGGGAAGCGGGGCGGCTACCGGGGTGGCTACCGGGTGGCTACCGGGCGGCGGCCTCTGCCCGCCGGCCAGCCCCCCCGGCGGGCCTCGCTTTGGCACGCGTACCTGGTTCACTGGAGGGGTGCGACGAAGCGCGGAGGAGCTCGCCAAGATGCGCAAGGCCGGCCGGGTGGTGGCGGAGATGCACGCCGCGACCCGGGCCGCGGCGCGGCCTGGCGTCACTACCGCCGACCTGGACCGGGTGGCGCGGGAGGTGCTCGAACGCAGAGGAGCCCGGTCCAACTTCCTCGGCTATCACGGCTTTCCCGCCGTGATCTGCGCCTCGCCCAACGACATGATCGTGCACGGCATCCCCGGCGGCTACCGGCTCCAGGAGGGGGACATCCTCTCGATCGACTGCGGCGCCATCGTGGAGGGCTACCACGGCGACGCCGCGTTCACGATGGGCATCGGCGCTATTGACCCGAGCGCCGAGAAGCTGATCCGGGTCACCGAGGAAAGCCTGTGGGCCGGGATCGACCAGATTCGCGAGGGGAACCGTCTCTACGACATCGGTCTGGCCATCCAGACCGTAGCCGAGGGCGCCGGCTTTTCCGTGGTCCGCGAGTACGTCGGCCACGGGATCGGGACGGCCATGCACGAGGACCCGCAGGTGCCCAACTACTGGCCCGGCCGGCGAGGGCCGCAGCTCAAGTCGGGGATGGTGTTCGCCGTTGAGCCGATGGTCAACGCCGGCGGGCCCGAAACCCGGCTCCTCGACGACGGCTGGAGCGTGGTGACAGCCGACGGCAGCCTTTCCGCGCACTTCGAGCACACCGTCGCCGTGACCGACGACGGCCCCGAAGTGCTCACCCTCCCGGACTGACAGAAACCCGCCCGGCCCGGACCCCCTCGGACTTCGGGCGCTCGACGCTATGACCACCCACGTAGTAACATGATTGGTCGGCCAAGTGCGCTTCGGCGCGACCCCACCCAGGAAGAGTCGCCGTGAAAGTACGTCCCAGCGTCAAACCAATTTGTGAGCATTGCAAAGTGATCCGTCGGCACGGCCGGGTTATGGTCATCTGCACCAACCCCCGCCATAAGCAGCGGCAAGGCTAAGGGGGCCTGGTCATGGCACGCATCGCCGGTGTGGACATCCCCCGCGAGAAGCGACTCGCTACCTCGCTGACCTACATCTACGGCATCGGCACGACCGCGGCAGCCCACGTGTGCGAGGGAACCGGCATCGACTCGTCGACGCGGGTACGGGACCTGACCGACGAGGAAGTCACCCGGCTGCGGAACTGGATCGACGCCAACCTGAAGGTCGAGGGCGACCTACGCCGGGACGTCTCCCAGGACATCAAGCGCAAGATGGAGATCGGGTCCTACCAGGGCATCCGGCACCGTCGCGGTCTGCCCGTGCACGGACAGCGCACCCACACGAACGCCAGGACCCGCAAAGGCCCGAAGAAGACCGTCGCCGGCAAAAAGAAGGTTCGCAAGCACTGATTACTGTCGGGCAACTGTCGGGCGATGACGGCGGAGCGGGCGTTCAGGCTGCGACCAGACTCGCCGGCGTTTCCGATGCTCGCCATTTCACCGAAGGGATCATGAAGACCACACCGCATCAACCCGCCTCCTGCCCGGCGCCCGCCGCCGGGCCTGCCTGCTCCGAGCGCCGCTGATGGCCAAACCCAAGCCGGGAGGCCGCCGGCCCCGCCGGCGGGAACGCAAGAACGTCACCTACGGGGTGGCCCACATCAAGAGCTCGTTCAACAACACCATCGTCTCGATCAGCGACCCGGAAGGCAACGTCCTCGCCTGGGCGTCGGCCGGGAACGTGGGCTTCAAGGGTTCCCGCAAGTCGACACCCTTCGCGGCCCAGCTCGCTGCCGAAGCCTGTGCGCGGCGGGCCATGGAGCACGGCGTGCGCAAGGTGGAAGTCCTCGTCAAAGGACCTGGTTCGGGCCGCGAAACTGCCATCCGCTCCCTTATGAATACCGGGATCGAAGTGGCCGGCATCAAAGATGTCACACCCATCCCTCATAATGGCACTCGCCCCAAAAAGCGACGCCGGGTGTAGGGAAGGAGGTCGAAACATGGCTCGATATACCGGTCCGGTGTGCCGGCTGTGCCGCCGGGAGAAAATGAAGTTGTTCCTCAAGGGGCCCAAGTGCGACTCGATGAAATGCCCCATCGAGCGCCGGCCCTACCCGCCCGGTGAGCACGGCCGGGACCGCATGCGGCAGGGTTCCGAGTACCTGACCCAGCTGCGCGAGAAGCAAAAGGCGCGCCGTATCTACGGCGTCCTGGAGAAGCAGTTCCACAACCTGTACCAGGAGGCCAATCGCCAGTCGGGCATCACCGGCGAGAACCTGCTGCGGATGCTCGAGATGCGACTCGACAACGTGGCCTTCCGGGCCGGGTGGGGGGCCAGCCGGGCTCAGGCTCGTCAGCTCGTCCGCCACGGCCACGTCCTCGTCAACGGCAAGCGGGTCACCATCCCCAGTTACCGGGTGCGCAAGGGCGACGTCGTTTCCCTCAAGGACAAGGCCCGCAGCATGATCGTGATCCGCCACAACCTTGACACCCTGGACCGCCAGGTGCCGCCCTGGCTGGAGGCCGCCGGCGAGGGGTATCAGGTCACGGTCCTGGACCAGCCGCATCGTGACCACATCGACGTACCGGTGCGAGAGTCGCTCATCGTCGAGCTCTACTCGAAGTAACAAGAGTTTCATCTACCGCTAGGAAGCACCACCATGCTGATCATCCAACGTCCGACCGTCGAACCGCTCGGCGAGCAGGAAGGCAACCGGCAGCGCTTTGCTATCGGCCCGCTCGAGCCCGGATTCGGGCACACCCTCGGCGTGGCCCTGCGCCGCACGCTGCTGTCGTCCATCCCCGGAGCCGCCGTGACCCAGGTCCGCTTCGACGAGGCACTTCACGAATTCACCACACTGCCAGGGGTCAAGGAGGATGTCACCGACATCATCCTGAACATCAAGGACATCGTCCTCACCACCCAGACCGACGACCCGGTGACCCTGCGCCTGGACGTGCGAGGGCCGGCGACGGTCACCGCCGGCGACATCGTCCTCACCAGCGACGTGGAAATCCTCAATCCCGAGCTGGTCATCGCCACCGTGACTCGGGGCCGCCTGGCCGCCGACCTGACCGTCGAGCGGGGCCGCGGCTACGTGTCCGCGGATCGCAACAAGCGCTCGTCCACAATCGGCGTCATTCCGGTCGACTCGATCTTCTCGCCCATCCGGGTGGCAGCCTTCACCGTCGAGCCCACCCGGGTGGAGCAGTCCACCAACTACGACCGCCTGGTGCTCGAAATCACCACGGACGGATCGATCTCGCCGCGCGAAGCGCTGGCTTCGGCCGGCGACACCCTGCGATCCCTGGTCACCCTGGTTGCGGACATGAGCGACAGTCCGCAAGGTCTCGAGCTCGGGGATGTGGGCGCTGCCACCAGCGGCTCACCCGACCTTGATCTGCCCATCGAGGACCTCGACCTGTCCGAGCGTCCCCGCAACTGCCTCAAGCGCGCCCAGGTCAACACCGTCGGCGAACTGGTCCAGAAGAGCGAAGACGACCTGCTCGCCATCACCAACTTCGGGCAGAAGTCCCTGGACGAGGTCCTGCAAAAGCTGGACGAGCGGGGCCTGGCCCTGCGCCACAAGGAAGGCTGACGGCCCGTGTCCACCCTGCCCGCTCGTCCCCGCAAGGGTCGCCGCTTCGGCGGCGACGCCGCTCACCAGAAGGCCATGATGGGCAACCTGGTCGCGTCCTTGATTGCGGCGGAGGCCATCGTGACTACCGAGGCCAAAGCCAAGGCCCTGCGGCCTGTCGTCGAGAAATGCGTCACGAAGGCCAAGAAAGCGACCGACGACGAGGATCGCCGGGTGGAACTGCAGCGGCAGGTGGTGGCGTTCATCCGGGACAAGGACATGGCTCACAAGCTGTTCGCCGAGCTCGGGCCCCGCTACATCGACCGCCCCGGCGGCTACACCCGCATCCTCAAGCTGGGGACGCGCCACGGTGACAACGCCCCGATGGCGCGCATCGAGTTCGTTTAGGGCGCCGGCGGAGCCCATCAGGCTGACGCTTTTCTCCGAAGACGCCGGTCCGGACGCCCCCGCGGCGGTGTGCGCCGGGCCGACGGTGAGACTCCGCCTGCTGGTCGCCTACAACGGTGGCGGTTTTCATGGCTTCGCCCTGCAGCCGGGGCAGCCCACGGTGGCCCGGGCCCTGGCCGGCGCCCTCGAGCGCCACCTCCGGCACACGGTCGAGCTGACGTGCGCGGGCCGCACCGACTCCGGCGTGCACGCCTGGGGTCAGGTGGTGAGCTTTGACGCCCGCGCCGACCTGGATGTGCGAGCCCTGCAGCGGGCGATCAACAGGGCTTTGCGCCCTCAGGTGGTGGTCCGCGAGGCCGAGGTCGCGCCCGAAGGATTCGACGCCCGACGCTGGGCCACCGGACGGCGCTACCGGTATACGGTCCGCAACCACCCCGTCGCCGATCCCTTCAGCGCCGGCACGGCCTGGCACGTGGAACGCCCCCTCGACCTGGCTGCCATGCGCCTGGCCTGCGATCCGCTGTACGGGGAGCACGACTTCGCGTCGTTTTGCCGGCGGCCGACCAGCGATGCAGGGTCGCTGGTGCGGGTGGTGCGGGACGTCCGGTGGGACGACCTGGGCGACGGCATGCTCCGATTCGAGATCGAGGCGTCGTCGTTCTGCCAGCAAATGGTGCGGGCCATCGTCGGCACCATGGTCGATGTCGGCGTGGGCCGGCGCAAAGCCGGGGAAATGACCGCCATCCTGCGGGCTCGCTCCCGCTCGGCCGCGGGCCAGCTGGCTCCCCCCCATGGGCTGTGCTTATGGCAGGTCGACTACCGCACGCTCAGCTGACCGGCTCAGACCGGTAACCCGCCGCGTTCAGGGCCGCCACCACTTCCGCGTGATGGGCCCGGTCCCTCGTCTCGACCGTCACCACCACCTCCACCTCGGCGAGAGGCAGGTCCCGCCCGCTCCGGTGGTGTTCCACGTCGAGGACGTTCAAGCCCAGCCGCGCCAGCTCCCCGGTCAGACCAGCCAGGGCCCCCACCCGGTCCGTCATGACGATGCGAAGGGTGAGGTAGCGGCCGGCGGCGGACAGGCCGTGCTCGATCAGCTTGGTGAGCAGAAGAGGGTCGACGTTGCCGCCGGAGAGGATGGCCACCGCCGGCCCGTGGCCGGGCACCCGTCCGGTCAGGATGGCCGCAAGCGACGCGGCCCCGGACGGTTCGACAACTGCCTTGGCCCGCTCGACCAGCAACAGCATGGCCTGGGTGATCTCCTCCTCGTCCACCAGCACGATCTCGTCCAGGTAGATCTGGGCGTGGGCCAGTGTGAGGTCGCTGCAGGCGGCCACCGCGATGCCGTCTGCCATCGTCGCGACCCGATCGAGCATCACCGGGCGTCCCGCGGCCAGGGCGTCGGTCATGGTGGGGGCTCCGGCCGCCTCGACGCCGACGATCCGCACCCGCGGCCGGGGCCCGGCCAGCTGCCCGCCGGGGCCCACGCGTACTGGAGCGTTACCAAGGGTCAGCGCCGCCCCCACTCCGGCCAGGAGCCCGCCACCGCCGACCGGGACCACCACCACTTCGGCGTCGGGCGCCTCCTCAACCAGTTCCAGGCCGATGGTGCCCTGCCCAGCGATGACAGCTTCGTCGTCGAACGGTGGCACGTAGGCGGCGCCAGTTTCCACGGCAAATGCCTGAGCCAGGGCGATGCTGTCGTCGACCCGCTCGCCCTCCAACCGGACCTCAGCCCCGTATGACCTGGTGGCCGCCACTTTGGGGAGCGCCGCGCCCCGAGGCATGAAAATGGTGGCGGGCCGCCCCGTCAGGGAGGCCGCCAGCGCCACCCCCTGGGCGTGGTTGCCCGCGGAAGCTGCCACCACCGGCAAGCTGAGCGGGAGCTGCGCCACATGGTTGTACGCCCCCCGAATCTTGAACGACCCGGTCCGCTGCCGGTGTTCGGGCTTCAGGAGCACGGGCCGACCGGCCAGCCGGGAGAGCGAATCGTGACGATCGATGGGCGTTGCCCGGATCACCGGCTTGACCCGATCCCGGGCCGCGAGCAGGTCGTCCAGCGAGATCAATGCCGCAGGGCCCGGGCCGCCGCGTCCCGGGTGGCTCGCCAGTGGGCGAGCTGGACCGCCGCAGCAGCCTGGCCGGCCTCGTCCTTGGACTTGGCCGCGCTCTCGATCCGCCCGCAACCAGAGCACGAAGAGGGCCAGGGTGCCGGCCAGGCCGATCACCTCACCTGACACCCAGATTGCCCCGGCCCCAGTGTGCAGATCGACGAGGCGCATGCCCGGCGCAATCGGTGTCGTCTGGCTCTCGAGTGACATGCCCAGGATCGTGAACAGCGGCAGGACCAGCAGGCAGTAGAAAATGCGGGCTCCCAGGTTCAGCCGATAGGGGAGCGGATCGGCGGCGACCGGCAGCGACCAGAACAGGCAGCCGGCCAGGATCAGCTCCACTTGCACCAGGTCATGGACGGCCGGATGGACCAGGGCGTACGAGAAAAGACCCGAGAAGTACAGGACGAAAAGCGACGCGCCATAGAAAGACCAGGTGAAGGCCGGGTGCGACAGCACCTTGGCGACCGGGCTGTGGAGCCAAGCCAGGACGGCGTTCTGGACGCGGCGTCCGTTGGCCTGTAAGGCCAGGGTGATCGGAGCAGACAGGGCCAGGAAGATCGGGGCCACCAGCGCGATCAGGATGACCTGGGTGGCGCTGACACGAAAGATCGCCTCGTGGGCGTCGAGTCCCGAGAGCAGGCCGATCGCCAGCAGGAACTGCCCGATGCACCATGACGCAGTTCGCGCCGCCGGCCAGTCCCGGCTGCTTGCGCGCAGCCGGTGCAACGACCACAGGTACCAGGCGGTGGCAAGGACGACGAGGGCGGTCAGGACGGGCGGGAATGTCGCCTGGGTGAGAACCTCCGAGGGCGTCATCTGCGAGCCGGTTGCGTCGTGGCGCGGTTGCTCATCAGGCCCTTTACGTTACCGCCAGCCGGCTGGAGAGACGCGGCCAGGCCGGGTCGCGACCAGACACGACTGTCAGGTTGGGATCGCGGCGGCTGGTTGTGTAGAAAGGGGCCAGTGAGTGTGATCTCGACAACCGGCGCGGTCGCCCCACCATCAGCGATCCGGCCGGTTGATCCGGCCCGGTACCGTCCCAGCCTCCTGCAAGTCGGGGTGATCGTCTGGCTGGCGTCGGAGTTGATGTTCTTCTCGGGGTTGTTCGCGGCCTTCTTCAGCTTGCGCGCCGCCACGCCGGTATGGCCGCCGGTGGGCGACGTGCTGGACCGTACGCCGGTGCTGGTGGCCACCATCCTGCTGGTGCTGTCGTCCTTCACCATGCAGTACGGGGTGCATCGGGCGATCCTGGGCAGCCGGTGGGGGTTCCTTGGTTGGTTGGCCCTGACGTTCTGCCTGGGCGGGCTTTTCGAGGGACTGCAGATTTCCGACTATCTGGGTCGACCGTTCGGCATCGATAGCAACGCCTACGGGTCGGCCTTCTACACCCTCACGGGATTCCACTTTCTCCATGTGCTCGGCGGGCTTGTCGGCATGATCTTCGTTGGCGCGCGAGCTCTCAGGACACGCCGGTTCGGCCATCGAACCGTGCCTTCCATCGAGTTCCTCTCCTATTACTGGCACTTTGTGGACATCGTGTGGGTGGCCTTGTTCCTGGCCATCTTCGTGCTCAAATGATGGCGAAGCTGCGTTCGCGATTGGGCTCCGGGCGCCGGCTACTGGGCCCGCTGGTGCTCGTGACGTTCGCCTTCGTCGCCGGGGCCGTCTTTTTCCTGACCGGTGGGAGCGCCCGGGGCCAGAGCGACCTGGTGAGCACGAACCCGGCCGACATCCTGGCCGGCCAGGTACTGTTCGAGTCCCACTGCCAGAGCTGTCACGGGTACCAGGGGAGCGGAGCCACCGGGCCCTCGCTGCGAGCGCGGGCGCCGCCGCAGCCGACTTCTACCTGACCACGGGGCGTATGCCCCTCAACAACCCCGGCAACCAGGCCATCCCACACCGACCCTTCTTCGATCCTCAGCAGATCCGCGAACTGGTCGCTTATGTGAATGCCCTGCCGATCATCACGCACACCTACGTGTTCGGCCCGACCATCCCGACGGTGGAGCCCCTCTGTCCGACGATCACGCCCCAGGCCGGTTGCGTCACTCTTTCCCAGGGGGAGCAAGGTTTCTCCCTCAACTGTGCCCAGTGCCATCAGGCGGCCGGTGCCGGCGGGATGCTGTCCAAGGGCAATGTGATTCCGAGCCTCCACATCGCCAACCTGACGCAGGTCGCCGAAGCTATCCGGGTCGGCCCGCAGCCCATGCCGGTCTTCAGCCCCGCCCAGATGAGCAACCAGGAGATGTCGGCGATCAGTCACTACGTGCAGTACCTGCATGCGCCGTCCAACCCGGGCGGCCTCGGCATCTCGCACTTCGGGCCCGTGGCTGAGGGATTCGTCGGCGTCGTGTTCGGATTTGGCATCCTGTGGTTCGCGGTGCGCATGATTGGGAACAGAGGATGACCACCACCGACCACCCCGGATTGCCTCCTGGCTCGGTGCCGCCGGTCGCGCCCGCTTCAGGGGAGGCGGGTATCGGCGCCGAGGACGACGAGGAAACCCGTCTCGGGCTGCGGCTCGACCCCCGCCACTTCGGCATCGACCCCGGCGAGCCGTGGCCGGAGGACGTGCCTCGCGGCCAGGACGACACGCACTGGCGTTACGAGGACGACCCGAAGGGCGCACGGCGAGCCGAACTGCGAATCGCGGCTTGCTGGACGGTGACCCTGCTCTCCGCTTTCGGGCTGGCCGCCGCCTACATCGAGGACGCTCCTGCGCCCGTGCAAGGTGCCTTCTGGGCGGCGGCCTTCCTCGGACTCGGGATCGGTTTCATCCTGTGGGCCCGAGACCTGCTGCCGGGCAACGACGTCACCGCCAGCCGCGGGCATCACAACGTCAGCCCCGAGGCCGACCGCCGGGCCGTGACCGAGTCGTTCACCCGGGGCATGGAACCAATGGCCCGACGGCCCTTCCTGTTCAAGATGCTGGGCGCGGTGAGTGCCGTCTTCGGGCTCGCCATCCTGTTCCCCTTCGCCTCGCTCGGTCCCCGGCCCGGAGTGGATCTGTATCAAACCAAGTGGCGCAAGGGCAGCCGGGCGACCACTGTCGATGGCGTCCCGATCCGCCCCGGCGACATCGCCGTCAACGGGATCCTCACGGTGTTCCCCGATGGCGACACATCGGACGCGCTCAGCCCCACCCTCCTCATGAACCTCGGGGATGCGCCCTTCGAGATCCCTCCCAGCCGACTTGGCTGGAACGTTGGCGGCCTCGTCGCCTTCTCGAAGATCTGCACCCATGCCGGCTGCCCCGTTGCCCTGTACAACGTGTCATCCCACCAGCTCGTATGCCCCTGCCACCAGTCCACCTTCGATGTGCTGAGAGACTGCAAGCCAGTGTTCGGACCGGCCCCCCGATCCCTGCCCCAGTTGCCGATCACCGTTGATAGTGACGGGTTCGTGGTGTCGCAAAGCGGTTATACCGAACCGGTTGGACCAGGATTCTGGAATCGCGGATGAGCACCACCGAGGAACGGGCCCAGGAGCGAAAGCGGTACAGCATCACCAAGTCGACGTTCGATACCGTCGACGAGCGGTTTGGTTCCTCGAAGTTCCTCACCAGCGTCCTGGACAAGATCTTCCCCGATCACTGGTCGTTCATGATCGGCGAGGTCGCCATGGACTCGCTGATCGTGCTCATCGCCACCGGCATCTACCTGACGTTCTTCTACGTTCCGTCCTCGACCGACGTCGTCTATGCGCCCACCAGCGGCCATATCTACGCCCCGCTGTACGGCCAGCACATGAGCGAGGCGTACCAGTCGGTCATCAACCTGTCGTTCAATGTGCGATTTGGCCTGGTTATGCGCCAGGCCCACCACTGGGCCGCCCTGGTCTTCGTGGCCGCGATTCTCTTCCACCTGTGCCGGATCTTCTTTACCGGCGCCTTCCGCAAGCCCCGCGAGATCAACTGGATCATCGGGCTCACCCTGTGGCTCGTCGTCATCCTGGAAGGCTTCACCGGCTACTCGCTACCCGACGACCTGCTGTCCGGGACCGGCATCCGGGTGATCTATTCGATAGTTCAGAGCATCCCGCTGGTGGGCACCTGGCTGGTCTACGACCTGTGGGGGGACGCTTCCCGGGCACGGTGTTTATCTCCCGACTCTTCGTCGTCCACGAATTTCTGTTCCCGGCCATCATCGTGGGACTTCTGACGGCCCACCTGATGATCCTGTGGCACCAGAAACATACCGATTTCCCCGGACCGGGAAAGACCGAGACCAACATCAAGGGCAGCCGGATCTGGCCGCAGTACGCGTTGAAGGCGGGCGGTCTGTTCATGATCGTCGGTGGGGTCATCTTCGGGCTGGCCGGCTTCGTCCAGATCAATCCGGTCTGGCTCTACGGGCCCTACAACCCGTTCACGGTGTCCGAGGGGGCTCAGCCCGACTGGTACCTGGGCTTCCTGGACGGGTCGGTCCGACTATGGCCGCACTGGGAGTTCCGTTCCTTCGGCCATGAGATAGCCAACCCGTTCTTCCCGGGCCTGCTTATCCCCGGCCTGGTCTTCACGATCATGTACGCCTGGCCGTGGATCGACAAGAAGATCTACAACGACTACGGGGCCCACAACCTCCTCGACCGGCCGCGGGACAAACCCTTCCGTACCGGCATCGGGGTGGCCGCCATCATGTTCTTCTCCGTGCTCACCATCGCGTGCGCGGACGACATCCTGGCCAACGACTTCCACGTCCCCTTCGAGCGGATGATCGAGGTCCTGCAATACAGCGTCCTGATCGGTCCGGTCGCGGGCTTCATCATCGCCTATAAGGCGTGCCAGGCCCTGCAACGAACAAACGCGCACCCCATACAACGACCGGTCGGAGGCATCATCGTCCGCACCGGGGATGGCGCCTACCACACCCTGGCCGAGCTCCACGGCAACGGCCACGGGGCGGCAGGGGAGAACGGACACGCGGCCGCGGACTCGACCGCGGCCACGGCCGCGGGAGATGGCGACGGCCACGCCGGCCAGCCCCCCGAGGATGCGCCGGCACCCATCGGCGCGACCACGACCGGCCGTTCCGGTGGTGGGGCCGGCGCCGCCGGCGCTGGCTCAGAGGAGTCGACCGGGCCGTCCTCGGCGCCGGAGTAGCGCCGGCGGATCGCCGGGGCGGAATGCCGGCGGGGCGATGGAGCCGCTTGTTTGCGCTACCTCGCTCGGCTTCTTTGCAGCGTTTTTGCTTTTCCGTACGTTTGCTAACGCCAGGTGTCGCCTTTCGTACAGAAAACCGCGGACGGTACACAGAAGCGTGGAGCCCCAGCCGCAACAGAGAAGCGGCGTGCGCGCCCTCCCCCCTTCGCACTCAGCCCCGAGCCGCCCGCCGACCCCAGGCCCGGCCGAGTTGTTTACTCCGTCAGATCGGGATGGGCGTCCAGATGGCCCGGATGTCCCGCCGCCGCGGCCGCGTCTTCCTCTTCCTCGGTGTCGGGTACTTCGACTTCGTACTCGGACTCGGTCAGCCATCCGATCGCGGCCCCGAAGAACAGAATCGCCCCGATGATCAGCCACCACAGCCCGAAGGTCAGGCCCACGACGGCAAGGACGAGGCCGAGCCCCATCCCCGCCGGCCAGATCGACCCGTTGGGGAAGTAGCCGACGACCCCTTCGCCGTCCGCGTAGGTCGCGTCGAAGCGGTCTTCCGGCCGGGGGATGCGGTGCCGCTTCAGGTATTGCGACAGCAGGTACCCGAACAAGAGCCCGTACGCGGCGAAACCGAAGATGAGCATCGCGACGCCGGCGGTTTCGGTGGGGTTGTTCTTGAGCGCCCAGTACACCGCCCCCGTGGCTCCCAGGAACACCGAGGCCCCGAGAACAGTGCGCCATTCGACTTTCACGGTCGGTACCTCACTTCCGCCCTGCGACCCCCGGGATCTCTCAACTCAGTGCCCGACCCTCGTCAGCTCATCGGGATGGTTGGCATCCCACAGAGGACGCTCGGAGCGGATAGGAGGCAGTGACTCGAAGTTGTGGTCGGGCGGCGGCGAAGAACAGGCCCATTCGAGCGTCTGGCCATCCCACGGGTTGTCGCCCGCGATCTCACCCCGGCGGAAGGAGACGAACAGGTTGATCACTGTGAGGAAGACCCCGAGGCCGGCGATGTAAGCGCCGATGCTGGAGAGCATGTTGAGGAAGTTCCAGCCCAGGTGGGCGTCGTAGGTCTCGATCCGTCTCGGCATGCCCCGCAGGCCGAGGTCGTGCTGCGGGAAGAAGCACAGGTTGAAGCCGATGAACAACACCAAGAAGCTGAGCTTTCCCAAGCGTTCATCCAGCTTGCGCCCGGTGAACTTGGGGTACCAGTAGTAAATCCCCGCGAACGCGGCGAATGCCGAGCCGCCAAACATCACATAGTGGAAGTGGGCGACGACGAAGTAGGTGTTGTGCAGCTGGAAGTCGAGGACCGGCTGGGCCAGGATCACGCCGGTGATCCCGCCGAAGAGGAACATGCAGAGGAAACCCAGGCAGAAGAGGACGGCGGTGTTGAGGGTGATCGTGCCCCGCCACATGGTGCCGATCCAGTTGAAGAACTTGATCCCGGTCGGAACGGCGATGAGCAGGGACAGGGCCGCGAAGAACGGCAGCAGCACCGCCCCGGTGGTGTACATGTGGTGGGCCCATACGCCCATCGAAAGCGCCCCGATCGACAGCGTCGCCGCGATCATGCCCTTGTAGCCGAACACCGGTTTCTTCGACATGGTGGCCAGCACCTCGGTCACGATCCCGAAGTACGGTAAGGCAAGGATGTAGACCTCGGGGTGGCCGAAGAACCAGAACAGGTTCTGCCACAGGATCGGCTGGCCGCCCCGGTTTGGATCGTAAAAATGTCCCCCCAGATGCCGGTCGATCCACAGCAGGGCGAAGGCCGAGGTGAGGACCGGGAAGGCCAGCAGGATCAGGAACATGGTCACCATCTGGTTCCACACGAAGATGGGCATGCGGAACATCACCATGCCGGGGGCACGCAGGGTGAAGATGGTCGTGATGATGTTGACGGCGGTGAAAATGCCCGAGAAGCCCGTTAGTCCGACGCCGAGGATCCACAGGTCAGCCCCTGGCCCCGGTGAGTGGATGGACTCGGTGAGGGGCGTGTAACCGAACCAACCGAAGTTTGCGGCTCCGTTATTGGTCAAGAAGCCTGACAACAGGAGAATGAAACCGCCGAGAAAGAGCCAGTAGGACAGGGCATTGAAGCGTGGGAACGCCATATCCGGCGCTCCGATCATGAGCGGTATCAGGTAGTTGCCCAACCCGGCGAAGCCAAACGGCCCGAGGAAGACGAACAGCATGATCGTGCCGTGCATCGTGAACAGCTGGTTGTACACGTTCTCGGTCACGAAGTTGTTGTTCGGGACGATCAGCTGGGTGCGGATGCCCTCCGCCAACAGCCCCGCGAACAGGAATCCGATGAACGACGTCACCAGGTAGTTGAGACCGATCTGCTTGTGATCGGTGCTGGTGACGTACTTGACCAATCCCGAGGGCCGGGGCCCCGGGACGATCTCCATTAGCGCGGGCTCGGCAGCGGCCAGGTGTTCTTCGGGGCGATCCTGGATGAGGGTCACGGCCCGTTCACCCCCGCAGTCGTGGTGGAGTTAGGAGTTTGCTGCGCATACCAGGCGCTGTACGCCGCCGGCGTCATCACGTTGACCAGGAAGCGCATATAGGCGTGATACTCGCCGCAGATGTTGTTGCACTGTCCGTCGTAGATGCCCGGTTTGACCACATTGAAGTCGACGACATTATTGATCCCCGGGATCATGTCTCGCTGGAACAGGAACTCCGGCACGTAGAACGTGTGAATGACGTCGAGCGACTCCAGGTGGAGCTGCACCGTCCTGCCCGCCGGCATGTAGAGGACGGGAAGGTTGGCCTCCGAGTTGATGTCGAGCTCGTTGGAGACGGTGCCGAGCTCGGCATGCCCATTCGGGTAGATGAAACGCCAGCCCCACTGGAAGCCCTGGACGGTGATCTTGACGTCCGGGTTCTTGACCACCTTGTTGACGTGATTCTCGGCGTTGTAGGCAAAGCCGAAGACGATGGCCACGATGATCAGCGGAACGATGGTGTAGGTCAGCTCGATGGGGATGTGGTACTGGAATTGCTCGGACCGCCGGGTGCTTCCGGGACGGACCCGGTAGCGGAACACGCACCACAAGATGCCCGCCAGGACGATCACCCCGACCGGGATGGCGAAGATGTACGTGATGTGCCACAGCTGGCGGACCCAATGGTCCTGACCGGTCACCCCGTGGGGCGATCCCAGGTCGGTGTGGCCCAGCAGCTGCGTGGCGAGCACGGTCACTGACGCAACATTAAGCACCGGCGACCTGGCGCACCAACCCGGGACACGCCGGGGTGGGCACGACCGGAGCGTGCGCAAACGATGAGCCGCGGAACAGCCGTGATTTTTAGATCATCAACTAGACACGAATAAAACCTGAGTGCTATATTATAAGGAAAGCTGTTGCTGGAGTAGTGGCAGCCTAAGAGGAGGAAAAGTTAATGTCCCTGTTGACCAGTTTCGACCCGTTTTTCCGTGATTTTGATCGCTTCAGCGAGGGCCTGGCCGGCCGCCGGGCGAATGCCCCCGCGTCATGCCGGTGGATGCCTATCGCGGCGGGGATCAGTTCGTGCTGAGCTTCGACCTGCCGGGCGTGGATCCCGCGTCGGTCGAGGTGACGGTGGAGAAGAACGTGCTGTCGGTAGCCGCCGAGCGTCGCTGGACGCCCGCCGAGGGCGAGCAGGTCGTGATCGCGGAGCGTCCGCAGGGCCGCTTCGAGCGCAGGCTGTACCTGAGCGACAACCTCGACACCAACCGGATCGACGCCCACTACGACCACGGCGTGCTGTCGCTGCGCATCCCCGTGTCCGATGCGGCCAAGCCCCGCAAGGTGGAGGTTCTCTCCGGCGATCGCAACGAGGCGATCCCGGCCAACTCGTCCAACTGAGGGCTGGCGCCAGGGATGGCGCTTGTGCTCAACGCGTAAAACGAGAGTTCGGAGGCGTCCCCGGTGGGGCGCCTTCGGCGCGCCTGGGCCCGGCGCCGGCGGGCGTCCCGGTCGGAGTCCCGGTGGGAGTGGCAGGTCCCGGGGGTTCGCGGTGATGGCGTCTGCTTGGCAATGGCCACCGTCGTCCGACGCCTGATTGCCGGTGTCCCTGGTGACCGTCTATGCTGGTGAACCGGCCCGATGCCGTGGTGGGCGCCCGGGTCCTGTTTGTTGCAGCGGCATACTCCCGAGGACATCCACGTGCGCACCTATTCTCCCAAACCGGCCGACATCCAGCGCGTCTGGTACGAGGTTGATGGCGACAGCGCCGTGCTCGGGCGGCTGGCCACCGAGGTCGCCCGCGTCCTGCGCGGCAAGCACAAGCCCATCTTCGCCCCGCACCAGGACACTGGCGACCATGTCATCGTCGTCAACGTGGCCAAGATCCAGATGACCGCCGGCAAGGCGGACAAGAAGCTTCACTACCGGCACTCCGGCTACCCCGGCGGGCTCACCTCGCGGACCTACAGCGAGCTGTTGGCGAAGCAACCGGAGGAGACCTTCCGGCGGGCCGTCAAGGGGATGCTGCCCAAGGGGCCGCTCGGACGGCACATGCTGCGCAAGCTCAAGGTCTACGCCGGCCCCACCCACCCGCACCGCGCCCAGGCGCCGGTCCCACTGCCAGTCGACCCCCGCACCCACCGGACCTCCTGAGGGAATCCGGCCCCACGTATCGAAGGAGTACCGCCCACCCGTGCCCAAGCCGTTGATCCAGTCCACCGGTCGCCGCAAGGCCGCCGTCGCGGGTGTCCGCCTTCGGCCCGGGACCGGGGTCATCACCGTCAACCAGCGCCCGATTGACGAGTACTTTCCCTCGGCGACGCACCGCATGATCATCACCGAACCCTTGCGGGTGGTCGAGAAGCTCGACGAGTACGACGTCCAGACCACCATGGGCGGCGGCGGCGTCTCCGGGCAGGCCGGCGCCCTGCGCCTGGGCATCGCTCGCGCTCTGGCCGAGCTCGAGCCCGAACTTCGCATTCCGCTCAAGCGGGCCGGTTTTCTTACCCGCGACGCCCGGGAGAAGGAGTCGAAGAAGTACGGCCTCAAGAAGGCCCGCAAGGCGCCGCAATACTCCAAGCGGTAGAGCGCGCCGGGTCGTGTCGCTGCGGTTCGGGACCGACGGAGTTCGCGGCGTCGCCGGTCCGGACCTGACTCCCGAACTGGTGCTGGCTTTGGGCCGGGCCGCCGCCCGGGTGCTGGCATCCGTTCCCTCGCTGCCCACCCCGAACAAACGCCCCGAGTTTCTCGTGGGCCGCGACACCCGGTGGTCCGGGCCGCTCCTCCAGTCCGCGCTGTCCGCAGGGCTCGCCGGCGAGGGCGTCGATGTCGTCGATCTGGGGGTGCTGCCGACCCCCGGCGTGGCGGCCCTCGCCGCCCATCGCGGGGCTCCCGCCGCCGTCATCTCCGCGTCCCACAATCCCTACCCGGACAACGGGGTGAAGTTCTTCGCGGCCGGGGGACGAAAGCTCACCGTGGCCCAGGAAGGCGCGGTCGAGACGGAACTGGCGCGCCGCACTGCGACCGGCGCGGCGGACGGCTCCGATCCTTCCCTCGCCGGCGACACGCTGGGCCGCCTGCTCGCCGACCGTGCCGGCCGAGCGTGGTACTGCAACCGGGTCGTCAGCGCCCTGGAAGGGCGGCGGCTGGACGGGCTCCGGGTGGTGATCGATTGCGCCAACGGGGCGGCAACCTCCACCGCGGCCGACATCCTCGGAGCTGCGGGCGCCGATGTGGTCGAAGTGCTCGGCGCCAGCCCCGACGGGCGCAACATCAACGACGGATGTGGGTCGACCGAGCCGTCGCATCTGGCTGCGTCGGTGGTGGCGCACGGAGCCGATGCCGGGCTGGCGTTCGATGGGGACGCCGACCGGGTCATCGCGGTGGACGGGACGGGCGGCATCGTCGACGGCGACCGCCTGCTCGGCCTCTTTGCCGTCGACCTGCATCGGCGCGGTCGTCTGGCTGGTGACGCCGTGGTCGTGACGGTCATGACGAACCTCGGTTTTCATCTGGCCATGGCGGACGCCGGTGTGCGCGTTCACCAGACGCAGGTCGGCGATCGGCAGGTGCTCGAAGCTCTCGACGAGCACGGCTGGTCCCTGGGGGGCGAGCAATCCGGCCACCTCATCTTCCGGACTCTGGCGACTACCGGCGACGGCGTCCTCTCCGGGCTGCTGCTGCTCGACCTGATGGTGCGCACCCACCAACCCCTCGCCACCCTGGCCGCCGGCGTCATGCGGCGACTCCCGCAGGTGTTGCGCAATGTGTCGATCGCCGACCGGGATGCCCTGTCTGAGGCCGAGCCGGTATGGGCGGAGGTACGCGCCGTGGAAGCCGAGCTTGGCGGTCAGGGCCGGGTCCTGATTCGTCCGAGCGGCACCGAGCCGCTCGTCCGGGTGATGGTGGAAGCGCCCACCCAGCCCGTGGCTGAACAGGCGGCCGATCGGCTGGTGGCGGTGGTTGCCGCGACGCTCGGGCGGGTCTAGAACTCCGGGAAGTCGGCGACCGCCGCTCGAGTCTCGACCGGTACATCGCTACCGGACGGCGCCTCGTTTGCCGCTGGTGCGCCGGTGGTTCCGGTCGAGGTCCGCAGACGGATGTCTTTCAACAAGAACGAGAGCACAAATGACAGGGCCGCGAACGGGACGGCGTAGAGAAACGCCGTGTTCATGGCGTGTGTAAAGGCCTGCAGGGGTCCGACCTTCGGCCCGTAGTGCGCGACGTAGTGCAGGGTGGTCGTTCGGACCTGGGCGATGAGCACGGCGCCCATGACGGCCGCTCCGACCGCGCCGCCAAGGGTCCGGAAGAAGGTCACCGTCGCCGTGCCCGCGCCCATGTCGGCGTAGGGAATGGCGTTTTGCACGGCCAGGACCAGGGTCTGCATGAACAATCCCAGCCCCGAGCCGACCACGAACAGCATGGCTGCCAACTCCCAGCCGCCGCTGTCAATGCTGATCGTTGTCATCCAGGCTAGCCCGAGGGTCAGCACCCCCGTGCCGATGACGACGAACACCTTGTAGCGGCCCAGCCGGGTGATCAACCGTCCCGAGCCGATGGACATCAACAACATGCCCGCCAGCATCGGAGTGAGCCGCAGGCCCGACATGGTCGGGCTGATATCGCGAACCCTCTGAAAATATTGGGGCAAGAACACCAGCGCCCCGAACATCACCGCCCCCGTGATGCAGCCCAGGGCATTGGCCACGCTGAACACCCGGTTCCGAAACAGACGCAGCGGAAGGATCGGCTCCGCCGCTCTGGTCTCCCACCAGAGGAACACCCCGATCAACAGCAGCCCGACAATCCCGAAGACAGCGGCCGTGGTGGTAAGTCGCGTCTGCCGACCCGGCATCCTGAACGGCGATCAGGAACAACGACACACCCGACACGATCAGAGCCGATCCCAGCACGTCCACCTTCGTTTTTCGGGGCCGGTACTCGAGGCGCAGCACCCGGTTGATGACGACCAGGGCGACGATCCCAATGGGCAGGTTGACGTAGAACACCCACCGCCATGACGCCTCATCGACCAGGAACCCACCGATCAACGGCCCGATCACACTGGAGATACCGAACACGGCGCCGAAGTATCCCTGATAGCGACCCCGCTCCCGGGGCGGAATGACATCGCCGACAATGGCCATGGCCAGCGTCAGCAGGCCGCCGGCGCCCACGCCCTGCACGCCCCGGAACAGGATCAGCTGGAGCATGCTCTGGCTCAATCCGGACAACACGCTGCCGGCCAGGAAGATGACGATGGCGATCTGGAACACCGTCTTGCGTCCGAACTGGTCGCTGATCTTGCCGTAGAGCGGGGTGCTTGCCGTGGACGTCAGCAGATAAGCAGTGATGACCCAGCTGTAGAGGTCGAGACGGTGAAAATCCCGGCTGATGGTGGTCAAAGCCGTGGTCACGATGGTCTGGTCCAGCGAGGCCAGCAGCAAACCCATCATCAGGCCGGACATGATCAACAGGATTTGCCGGTGGGTGTAGCCACCAGAAGGGATCGGAGGTGCTTCCGGGGCGACGGTCACCGGGCAAGCCCCCGGGCCAGCACGTCGAAGGCGTCGGAGAGCAGGGACTCGAAGCACACCAGGCCGCCCTGATCGCACCAGCGCTGGTGCGCCACCTTGAACGCCCCCCACGCCGCGCTGACCACCAGGGCCGGGTAGAGATCGAGGTCCGGGTCCAGGCCGGTGCGCTCCGCGACGCCGGCCACCAGAGCCTGCTCGATCTCCTCGTGGATCCCCGCCATGCCGGCCCGGAGGTGGGGTTCGGCGCGGATCAGGCGCATGCGCCGCAGGAACCGGTCGGCGTCGCCGACCCGGCGGGCCGCCTCCTCCTCTGTCACCCGTCGCAGGGCCGTCAGGGCGTCCTCCTCCGCGGGCCGCTCGATCACGGCGCGGCGCAGCGCCTCGGGGCGGGCCGGATCCCAATCGAGGACGGCGTGTTCCTTGGAGGAGTAGTAGTTGAAGAACGTGCGGGTGGCCACGTCAGCCCGATCGGCGACCGCCTCGATCGTGACCCCGGCCAGGCCGTGCTCCTCGGCCAGGTGGAAGGCTGCCTCATGGAGCGCCTGACGGGTCGCCTCTTTCTTGCGTTCCCGACGCGACAGGACCAGCTCGACCGCCATGCCGCCACCCTACCGCTCAAGTTGCACAAACTGTAAACACGCATTCCGTGCAGTTATGGATGCAGCAGTACGGTCCGACCGGACCTGTAGCCTTGCGGCGATGTGCGGGATCGTTGCCGTCCTCCGTCGGCCGTCGAGCCGGCCGGCTCCTGAGCCCGAGGACGTCGGCTCCTCGCTGAGGAATGCCCTGGACCGGCTGAGCCAACGGGACCTTGTCTCGCTGCGACCGGCGCTGGCAACGTTGCAGCAGGCGGATCGCCTGTTGCGGGGCACCCCCGGTCTGCGTTGCCTACTGGGGTCGCCGGCGACGATGGACCTGGTCGCCACCCTGACCGGCCGTATCGGGGTCGAACTCTCCTGGCTGGAGACGGAGCTGGACCGGGGCTTTCTGGACCTGTCACCGTCCCAGCAGGAAGATGTCAACGCCGTCCTGGTGGCCCTCAAGGATGCGTGCTGGGCCATCGAACGAGACCGCCTGGGTCTGGCCCGGGCCGTGTCAGCGCTCATCCCGCCCGGATCGCCGGCTCCCCTGGACGGCCCAGCCCTGGACGGCCCAGCCCTGGACGGCCCAGCCCTGGACGGCTGGTGGTCCATCGGGGTGGCACTCGCATCACTGGACCGGCTCGAAGTGCGGGGCAGGGATTCCGCTGGCGTGCACGTGCTCGTGGCCGGGCACGGCCTCGACCTGCAGGAACCAAGCGTGCGGGCCGCGCTGTACGAGCGCAGCCGGGATCCGCTCTTCGTCTCCGGCGCGGTGCGTGCCCCGGCCGGTTGCCTCAGTTTCGTGTACAAGGCCGCGGCCGAGATCGGCGAGCTCGGCGACAACGTCAAAGCCCTGCGGGCTGCCATCCGCCAGGACACGCTGCTGGCCCGGGCCCTTGCCGGCGCAGGTTCACGGGCCACGGTGGTGGCCCACACCCGCTGGGCGAGCGTCGGCATCATCTCCGAGGCCAACGCCCATCCCCTCAACTCCGAAGAGCTGGGCCGCCCCGATGGCCCGTACGCGATCGCAGCCCTCAACGGAGATGTCGACAATCACGGCGACCTGCGGGTCTCCGAGCGCTTGCAGGTGGCCGCCGAGATCACCACCGACGCCAAGGTGATCCCGACCATGGTGTCCCGGCGCCTGGCCGATGGTGACCCCGTCGAGGAGGCGTTTCGCCGCACGGTCGCCAGGTTTGAAGGCTCGGTGGCGATTGCGGCATCAACGGCGGCCGAGCCCGACGAGGTCAACCTGGCCCTGTGCGGATCGGGCCAGTCTCTTTACATCGGGCTGGCCGAAGACGCCTACGTGGTGGCCAGCGAGCCCTACGGCCTGGTGGAGGAGACCTCCCGGTACGTGCGCATGGACGGAGAGGCCACGCAAGGGCAGGTCGTCACCCTCCGCCGGGACGGCGCCGGGACCCTTGGGGGAATGCAGCGGGTCCGCTACGACGGCGGTCCCCTTCCGCTCGAGGAGCGCGACGTGGTGACGGCGGAGATGACGACGAGAGACATCGACCGGGCCGATTTTCACCACTTCCTCCTGAAAGAGCTGACCGAAGCCCCCGCGTCCCTTCGCAAGACACTGCGGGGGAGGATCGGCAGCGACGATGCCGGCCGGTTGGCGGTGCGCGTGGGCGAGGACGCGATCCCCCCCGGCCTGGCCCGGGCGCTCGCCGGCGGGGCAGTCGATCGGGTGCTCGTCATCGGGCAGGGCACCGCCGCCGTGGCCGGCCAGGCGGTGGCCGCGGCCATCGGCCAGTTCCTCCCGGGCGTCTCGGTGGCCGCCCTGCCTGCCACCGAGCTGTCCGGATTCGGTTTATCCGACGACATGAGCGACACCCTGGTGGTCGCCATCAGCCAGTCCGGCACGACCACCGACACCAACCGCACGGTGGACCTGGCCCGCACCCGGGGCGCGCACGTGGTGGCCATCGTCAACCGGCGCAACAGCGACCTGGCCGCCAAGGCCCAGGGGGTCCTGTACACGTCGGACGGACGTGACGTCGAGATGAGCGTCGCGTCGACCAAGGCCTTCTACGCCCAGGTGGCAGCCGGATGGTTGCTGGCCGGCGCCCTGGCGCAGGCCGCCGCCGACGGCCAACCCTGCGAGGTGGCGGCCGACATCGACCGGGTGTTGCGCGCCTTGCGGGACCTGCCCGACGCCATGGGCCAGGTGCTGGCCGGGCGGGAGGAGATCGGCCGCATAGCCGCGGCCGTCGCCCCGTCCCGGCGGTACTGGGCGGTCGTGGGCAGCGGCCCCGATCGGGTGGCGGCGTCCGAGGTGCGGATCAAGCTCTCCGAGCTGTGCTACCGGTCCATCGCCAGCGACGCGACCGAGGACAAGAAGCACATCGACCTGTCCTCAGAGCCGCTCATCCTGGTCTGCGCGGCGGGGCTGCGTGGCCCGAACGCGGACGACGTGGCCAAGGAGATCGCCATCTACCGGGCCCACAAGGCGGCCCCGGTCGTGGTGGCGACCGAGAGCGAGGCCGAGCGGTTTCGGGCGGCGGCCCGGGATGTGGTCACCGTGCCGGCCACCGACCCGGACCTGGCGTTCGTGCTGTCTGCCATGGTGGGGCACCTGTTCGGGTACGAGGCGGCCATGTCGATCGATGGCCAGGCCCGCCCCTTGCGAGAAGCTCGGGCAGCCATCGAAGCGGCGGTCAGCGCCGGCCCGGACGGCGCCCTGGACCGGCTGCGGGCCGACCTGCCCCAAGTGACGGAGCCGTTTGTCAGTGGCCTGCGGGAGGGCAGTTACAACGGCAACCTGGAGGCCGCCACGGCGGTGCGACTGGTCTCACTGCTGCGCTACGCCACCGGGGTGCTGCCGCTGGAGGGCTACGAGCTGGAGTCGGGGAAGATCGGTGTGCCGAGCGCGGTGATCGCCGACTTGCTCGAGGCCCTCAACGCCGGGATCGACGAACTGACCCGGCCCGTCGATGCTGTGAAGCACCAGGCCAAGACCGTCACTGTGGGTATCTCCCGCAGCGAGGACGCCCTGTTTGGGGTTCGGCTCGTCAAGACCACCCTGGCGGTCGGAGCCGCCCCCGACACCCTCGGGTACCGGGCTCTGCGCACGCTGGGGGCGCTCGACGAGGCCGTGGCCGAGGTGGCCGGCTATACCCGCTATCGCGTCGACTGGCCCCCGACTGCTTCGCCGACCATCGCCGTCGTCGACCAGGGCGGGGTGGGCCTGCTGATTCCCTCCCGCACCGCCAGCGATCCGCGGCTGCTCGGCACCAAGCACCGGGCGGCCGAAGAACGCGAGGTGACGGTGGCCCGCGGCGCCAGCGACGGCCGCACCGTCATCCTGGTGCCCGAGTCCAAAGGCACCCAGGTCGTCGGGATGACGCTGCTGCACGTCGACTTCTGGCCGCAGTTGCCGTGGGAGGCGGCGAAGCGAGTGTTGACGGGCTACCGGACCCGCTACTCGGCGCTGGCGGATGCCGTCACCGAGACCGAGTCGTTCATGGACGACGAACGGCTGGGGGAGGAAGCGCTCGTGGACCTGCTCACGACCCCCGTGTACGAGTTGGCCCTGCGCTGGCGGCGCCGTTCCCCATGAACGGTGCCCTGGTCGGCCTCGGCATCGACTCGGTGGACATCCCCCGCTTCGGCGACGTATTGGCCCGCCGGCCCGCGCTGGCCCTTCGTGTCTTTACCGTTGAGGAGCAGCGGTATGCGGCCAGTTTGGCCGATCCGGTCCCGACCCTCGCAGCCCGGTTCGCGGCCAAGGAGGCAGTCATGAAAGCGCTCGGCGTGGGGTTGGGTGCCTTCGGTTGGGGGGACGTCGAAGTGGTGCGGGAGCCGGGAGGGCCGCCCCACCTGGTCGTGACCGGCCGGGCCGCCTCCCTGGCGGTCGGGCGCGGCGTGGGCGGCTGGCTGGTGTCGATCACCCACACGCACACGGTGGCGTCGGCAATCGTGGCGGCGGTCGGTTGATTCCAGTCCTTACCCCGGCCGAGATGGCCGGGGTGGACCGGAAGGCGACCGAGCCGGTGGAGATCCTGGTCGAACGGGCCGGTTTCGCGGTGGCCGCTGCGGCCCGGGACATGATGCGGGGCTCGTACGGCCGGCGAGTGGTGGTGGTCGCCGGGCGCGGGAACAACGGCGCGGACGGGCGCGTGGCCGCCCGCGTGCTGGCCCGCCGGGGGGCGAGCGTGATGGTCGTGCCCGCCGCCGAGCTGGCGGGAGGGGCCCGGTTGGCGCCGGCCGATCTGGTCATCGACGCTGCCTACGGCACCGGGCTGAGCCGGCCCTACGCCCCACCCGACTCGGGTCCGGTTCCGGTCCTGGCGGTGGACATCCCGTCGGGTCTGTCGGGTCTGACCGGCCAACCGGTTCCTGAGGACGGTCAGCCGGGTGGAGCCGGCGAGGCTGTGCGGGCCGATCGAACGGTGACGTTTGCGGCCGAGAAGCCCGGTCTGTTGCTGGGGGTTGGGCCGGAGTACGCCGGCGAGGTGGAGCTGGCCGATATCGGCTTGCGTTCCCTGGCCGAGGAAGCGGCCTCCATCTGGTTGGTGACCGACCGGGACGTGACCCGGCTCTGGCCGCATCGGGCGCGGGAGGCCCACAAGTGGCTGAGCGCCGTGGAGGTGGTGGCCGGCTCGGCCGAAATGCACGGGGCGCCATGGCTGGTCACCCGGGGTGCGCTCCGGGCGGGGGCGGGCTACGTCCGGCTTGGCATCCCCGGCGCCCCTCCGGGCGGCGGGCTGCCGCCGGGTGAACAGGTCAGTTTTCCGCTGCCCCAGCTCGGATGGGCACACGACGCAGCCGCCGGCCTCGATCGAGTGAAGGCGCTCGTCGTGGGCCCCGGTCTGGGCGCGGATGTTGCGGGCGGCGCCGGCTTGAACTCCGAGGTGGCCCGTCTGTTGATGGCCGCTCCGGTGCCGGCCGTCGTCGACGCCGATGGGATCCGGGCCCTGGGCGACCTCGACACCGTCGCGGCTGTCACCCGGACCCGGGGCGGCCCTGTCGTCCTCACCCCGCACGAGGGCGAGTTCACCCGGCTGGTCGGCCGGCCCCCCCAGGCCGACCGCATTGCCGATGTCCGGGCGGTGGCCGCCCGGAGCGGCGCCGTCGTGCTTCTCAAAGGCTCGACCACAGTGGTCGCCTCGCCCGAGGGCGACGTGCGCGTCGTCACCTCCGGCTCCTCCCGGCTGGCCACCGCCGGGACCGGCGACGTCCTTTCCGGCACCATCGGCGCGTTCCTGGCCCGCGGCGTGCCAGCGCTGGAGGGGGTGGCCCTTGCCGCCCACTGCCACGGTCGGGCGGCCGGGCTCGGGCGAGCCGAAGGGTTGATCGCTTCCGACCTTCCCGATCTCATCTCGACGTGGCTGTCGGAGGCCACCGGGTGATCGGGTCCCGCCTGACATCCCCTTCCGGTTCTTCCGGTTCTTCCGCGCAGCCGGCGCCCGCCCACCCAGTGCACGCCGCCCGGCCGGCGCAGCCTGCGCAGCCGGCGCTGTCGCCGGCGACGCAGCGCCCGGCCTGGGCCGAGATCGACCTGGTGGCGATCCGCCACAACGCCAGGGCGTTGGCGGACCTCGCTGCGCCTGCTCGCCTGTGCGCCGTGGTCAAGGCCGGCGGCTACGGTCACGGCGCGCCGGCGGTGGCCCGGGCGGCTCTCGAAGGCGGAGCGGCTTGGCTCGCCGTGGCTCTGGTGGAGGAGGGGCTGGAGCTACGAGCGGCGGGCATCGATGCGCCGATCCTGCTGCTCAGCGAACCTGCTCCCGCCGGCATGGTCGACGTGGTGGCGGCGTCCTTGACCCCAACCGTGTACTCGCGGCCTGGCCTGGACGCGCTGAAGGACGCGGTGCGAGCGGCCAGGCTTCCCACCCCCTTCGCCGTGCACGTCAAGGTCGACACCGGGATGCACCGGGTCGGCGCCGACCCCGCAACTGCGGTCCGGCTGGCGCGTGCCGTCTCGCGCGCCTCCGGGCTGAGGCTGGAGGGGTTCTGGACGCACCTGGCGATCGTGGACGAGGTGGACGACGCCTACACGGCGTCCCAGCTGGCCCGATACGAGGTGGCCCTCGATGAGCTCGCCGGCGCAGGAGCGCACCCGGAGATCCGCCATGCCGCCAACTCGGCCGGCGCCATGTGGCACCCGGGCAGCCGTTACGACCTGGTCCGTTGCGGGATCGCCCTGTACGGGTTGGCGCCTGACGCGGCGGGGCGTGAGCGATTGCCGGTGCCGGGATTGCGGCCGGCGCTGTCGTTGAAGGCCCGGGTGTCACATGTCAAGCCCCTGCCCGCAGGGACACGACTGTCCTACGGCCTGCGCTACCGACTCGAGCACGATTCCGTCATCGCCACGGTCCCAATCGGGTATGCCGATGGCGTCACGCGAGCGCTGTCGGCAACTGGAGGCGAGGTCCTGGTGGGTGGGCAGCGCCGCCCGATTTCCGGGACGGTGACAATGGACCAGATCCTCGTCGATTGCGGGCCGAACTCGACCGTCGCCGTCGGTGACGAGGTGGTGCTGATCGGGCACCAGGGCGGGAAGGTGATCACGGCCTGGGACTGGGCCCTGCGCACCGGGACCATCGCGTACGAAGTGGTCTGCGGGGTGAGCGGCCGGGTGCCGCGCATCTACCTGGACGCCTGAGAGCCGGAGAGAAGCACGCGTGATCAGCGTGGTCCCAGGAGTCCGGGTCGGTCACTGGACCGACCCGGTCGCTCGAACCGGCTGCACTGCGGTCATCCTGCCCGCCCGGACCACGGCATCCGGCGAGGTCAGAGGCGCGGCCCCGGGAACGCGCGAGTGGGCCCTTTTGACCCCCGGGCGCACAGTTGACCGGGTTGACGCGATCGTCCTGTCCGGTGGGTCTGCGTTTGGCCTGGCCGCCTGTGACGGCGTGATGCGCTGGTGCGCCGAGCGGGGCATCGGCTACCCCACCAGCGCCGGTCCGGTCCCGATCGTGGTCGGCATGGTGCTGTATGACCTGGGGGTTGGCGACCCCGCTGTGCGCCCCGGACCCGGGGAGGGCTACGCCGCGTGCGAGTCGGCTCGGGCTGCCCCCGACGCGGTCGAGTCAGGTCCCGTGGGAGCCGGTACTGGGGCGACGGTGGGGAAGTGGGCTGGCCCGGACGGGATCCGGCCGGCCGGTCTCGGGAGCGCCGTGGCGCGTCTCGACGATCTGGTCGTGGCTGCCTTGCTGGCCGTGAACGCGGTCGGCGAGCCGCGCCCTTTCGCGGTACCGCTTACCGAGCCGCGGGTGCCGGTGCGACCTCCGGTCGAGCCGGCGGGTCCAGTTGGGCCAGCTGGGCCAGCCGCGCTGGTCGCGCCCGTGGGTCCGCCCGCTATCCAGGCCACGACCATCGGCATCATCGTCACGAACGCCATCCTCGACAAGACGGCCTGCCTTCGGTTGGCGGAGTCAGGGCATGACGGCCTGGCCCGGGGGCTGGACCCCGTGCACACGGGAGGCGACGGCGACGCGCTCGTGGCCGCAGCCACGGGGGAGGTCGACGCTCCTCTGGAGACGGTCCGGGCTCTGGCGGCGTGGGTCGTCGAACAGGCGGTGTTCGATGCGGTGCCGGCCGCCGGCGGACAATCGGGAGTGTCGGGCGTGTCGGGAGTGTCGGGCGTGTCCGGGGTCTCCGGGGTGTCCGGGGTCTCCGGGGTGTCCGGGGTCTCCAGGGTGTCCGGGCCGGGAAGACCGGGGGAGCCGGGCCCCATCCCCACCGCCGCCTCGGCCGACGCCGGCGATGCGACCCTGGAATCCTGACCGGCTGGGGGCCGCGGCAACCCGGCCGCCGCGTTCCGTGCCTGGAATCGCGCCTTAAGTGATTACCCGCCCGGCCGAGTGCCAGTTCGTGGGCCGCAGTCGTCGTCTCGAATAGACGGATACGACAGAGAAAACGGCTGGCCGGGGAGCGGGGGCCTTTCTCTGTCGTAATCCACAGCCTTTGTGAGCGTGGCGGTACGACAGAGAAAGGAATTTGCCGGCGCCGCAGCGCATTCTCTGTCGCGACCGGGATCGCCACGCCGCAGTTGCCCGATCGATGGGGCGTCCCCCGGACCGGAAGTTGGCGGAACGCCGACTGTTATTAAATGTCTGTCCGGAGGACGACCGTTCCTGCGGCCTTGTCGTGAAGCGTCTGGTTCTGGTTGTCCCACAAGGGCCAGAGAATGTCGAGGATTCCGCCGATGATGGTCAAGTTGAGGACGATCTCGACGATGGTGCGCGGCACGGCCCGGTCGTAGCGGATCGGGACGCCGGTGCGCCCATCGATCGTCTGCGTGCGAAGCGCCATGTTGCCGACCGTTCGGCCGCCGTTGCCTCCGAGCATCACGATCAGGTAGATGGCCTGGACCAGGACCTCGCCCAGGCTGCGGGCGACGGGGCCGGCCCCGGCGAGCCCGAAGATGATGCCGCCGACGATCCCGACCAGTATCCCATCGATGATGGTGGCCCCGACCCGTCGCCACCAGCCCGCCAGATAACCCGCCGGGCGTCCGTTCGGTCCGCCCCAGCCGGGTCCCTGCTCGGTCCAGCCTGGGCCCGGCGGTTGCCATCCCGCCCCGGGCTCGGTCCAGGACCTCGGTGGTGGCGGATAGTTGCCTGGCCCCGGCCCCGGTGGCGGGTAGCTCCCGGGTGGCGGCGGCGGGTAGCTCTCGGGTGGCGGTGGCGGGTAGCTCCCGGGTGGCGGCGGCGGGTAGCTGCCGGGTGGCGGCTGCGGTGCCTGATAGCCGGGTGGCTGCTGCTGGTACCCGGGCGCCGGCGGGGGCTGATAGCTGGGTGGTGGCGGCGGCTGATAGCCCGGAGGTGGTGGCGGCGGCTGATAGCCCGGAGGTGGTGGCGGCGGGGTTGGCTGGTACCCGGGAGGTGGTGGCGGTGGGTGCGCGGGAGGCGGTGGCGGCGCCGGCGAGCCAGCGGGCGGTGGCGGGGGCGGGGACGAATAACCGGGCGGGGTTCCTTGGTCGCCGCGCTCCTGCTCGTCCGAGGGGGACGGACCCCTGGGCTCCCGTGGTGGAGTGCTGCTCAATGGCCTCACATCCTTCGTCGACGGAGCGAGACGATCTTCCCGCATCGCGACCGTAATCCACCACGGCCGGCTGTTAGCGGACGCGGCCAGCCGACACCGGTAATCCGCTCGCCCCGTGCCCGGTTGTCGCGGATCACCCCGGTACGATGGGTCGCCGTGCCCGGGCTTGCGGAGGTCGAACGTGTCGCCCTGGACTGCACCCGCTGTCCCCTGGCTGCTGGCCGAACGACGGTTGTCTTTGGCGAAGGCGATCCCCACGCCCGGCTCATGGTTGTCGGTGAGGGCCCCGGGCGTGAAGAGGATCTGCAGGGCCGGCCGTTCGTCGGCCGCTCCGGTCAATTGTTGGATCGATTGCTGCTCGAAGAGGCTGGCCTTCAGCGATCGCAGGTCTACATCGCCAACGTGGTCAAATGCCGGCCGCCAGGGAATCGAGACCCATTCCCGGAGGAGATCGCGGCCTGCCGGCCGTTCCTCGACGAGCAGTTGGCGCTGATCTCGCCGCGTGTGGTGGTGACGCTGGGCAATTTCGCCACCCGCCTGCTGCTCGACACGTCAAGGGGGATCACCCAGCTCCGGGGAAAGTCATTTCCTTTCGGCAACGACGGGGCGGTCCTGCTTCCTACCTACCACCCCGCGGCCGCGCTTCGCGGCGGAGGAGAGGTGGTAGCTCGCATGCGGGCTGACTTCGTGCGGGCCCGCGCTGCTCTTGACGCCGCCCAGGCCGCCCAGGCCGCCCCGGCTCCCCCGGCTGATGCCCCCGCACCTCCCGATGCCGAGCCAGCCTTCGACCCCACCCTTAGCCTTCTTCCGCCCGGCCCCGTCTCCGGCCGCCGGTGACCGGCCAGTGACCCGGTCCCTCGACCTCCTCTGCGCCGGACCCGCCGCGACTCGAGCGGTGGCTGCCGGTGTGGCCAGCACGCTCCTGCCCGGCGACGTCCTGCTCCTCGACGGCGACCTGGGCGCCGGAAAGACCACCTTCACTCAAGGCCTGGCGCGGGCCATGGGCGTGAGCGATCCCGTCACCAGCCCCACCTTCACCCTGGTTCGCAGCTATCCGACGTCATTCGGCGTCGAGCTCATCCACGCCGACGTTTACCGCCTCGACCGCGAGTCCGACATCGTGGCCCTCGGGCTCCCCGAAATGCTGGAAAACGGGGGCGTGGCGGCGATCGAGTGGGGTGAGCGCGCCGTCTCCGCTCTTGGTCCGGACCACCTGGACATCCGCCTGACGCTGACCGACCGCGAAGGCGAGCGGCGGCTGAGCATCACGCCCACCGGTTTACGCTGGCAGTCCCGCTGGGAGGACCTCGCGGCGGAACTCGCCGCCCTCGACGACCTCGCCGGCCACGACACCGCGCACGCCCCGCGGAGCGTGCGACCATGACCGTGCTGCTCGGCATCGCCACGGCCACGTCCCAGGTGGGAGTGGCCCTCTCCGGTCCGGACGGCCCCCTCGCTTCCTTGCAGGTCCGGCAGGGCCGCCGCCACGCCGAACTGTTGGCGCCCGCCCTCGAGACCGTCACCCGCTTCGCCGGTATCGGGATGCAACAAATCGGCCGCGTCGCCGTCGACCTCGGCCCCGGTCTTTTCACCGGGCTTCGGGTCGGGGTTGCTACCGCCAAGGCGCTCGCGGCCGCCCTCGACATCCCCATCGTCGGCTGCTCCTCACTGGAGCTGCTCGCCTATCCCCACCGCCGGCAGGACCGGACCGTGGCCGCGGTCGTCGATGCCAAACGGGGCGAGGTGTTCTGGGGTTTGTTCCGACCGCTCGATGGCATCCTGGCCCCGATTACTGATCCCGTCGTCAGCGGGCCCGACGCCCTCTTCCACGAGCTCGCCCGCCGCGACCGGGTCCTCGCCGTCGGCGAGGGCGCCCACCGCTACGCCGACATTTTTCACGCCCTCCCGGACGCGGAGCTGGCCGGGCCCGCGGACGACCACCCGTCGGCTGCGGTCCTGGTCGAGATGGCCGCCACCCGGCCGTCGGTACCCCTCGACGAGATCACCCCGTTGTACCTGCGGGGCGCGGATGTTCGCATCGGCTGGGAGGAGCGTCCCCTCGACCCGCAACAGACCCGGATGGTGGCGCCTCATGGTTGACGCTCGACCGTCCCCGCATCCGGAGGGGCGGCCCGCCCTCGAGGTCCGGCTGGTGCCGCTGCGGCGGCGTCACCTGCGTTCCGTGCTACGGATCGAGGCGCAGGTGTACCCGCGGCCGTGGTCGCTTCCGTTGTTCATGAGCGAGCTCAACTTGCGCAACAGCCGGCACTACGTCGCGGCTCGCATCGGGGGCGCGGTGGTCGGCTACGGGGGTCTGATGTTCAGTGTGGACGAGGCCCACGTCACCACGATCGCCGTCGACCCCGCCTGGCATCGCCACCAGATCGGGACCCGGCTGCTGCTCAACCTGGCCCGGGCCTCGCTCGCCCGCGGCGCCCGCCACCTGACCCTGGAGGTGCGAGTCTCCAACGCCGCGGCTCAGGCCATGTACCGCCGCTTCGGGTTCGAGACCGCCGGCGTGCGCAAGAACTATTACGCGGAGACCAACGAGGACGCCCTGGTGATGTGGGCGTACGACATCGACAGCGCCGCCTACGCCGAGCGGCTGGCCACGATCGAGGCGGGAATCGCCGGCACCACGGTCGACGAGACACTGGCGCTGCGACCGTGACCCAGACCCAGCGCGCCCGGCGCCCCTCCCGGATCCTCGCCATCGAGACGTCCTGCGACGAAACGGCGGCGGCGGTGGTGGAGGACGGCCGCACGATCAAAAGCTCCGTAGTGTCCAGCCAGACCGATCTCCACGCCCGCTTCGGTGGGGTGGTCCCCGAGGTGGCCGGGCGGGCCCACGTCGATCTCCTGACCCCGGTCGTCGCGGAGGCCATGGACCTCGCTGACGCCCTCCCCGGCGATCTGCACGCCGTGGCCGCAACCATGGGACCGGGGCTGATCGGTTCACTCCTGGTTGGGGTGAGCGCGGCGAAGGCCTACGCCTTGGCCTGGGGGGTCCCCTTCGTCGGAGTCAATCACCTGGAGGGGCACCTCCACGCCGCCTTCCTGGAGGATCCGGACCTGGTGCTGCCTGCGGTCGTGTTGGTCGTGTCGGGCGGTCACACGATGCTCATTCATATGCGGGAGCCCGGCCGCTACCGGCTTCTGGGCCAGACGATCGACGACGCAGCGGGCGAGGCCTTTGACAAGGTGGCGCGGTTCCTGGGGCTCGGTTACCCGGGTGGACCCGCCATCGAGAAGGTCGGGGCCGACGGCGACCCCCGGGCGATCGAGTTCCCGAGGGGTCTCCGCCAGGACGGGTACGATTTTTCCTTCAGTGGGTTGAAGACTTCGGTCATCACATACGTCCGCAAACACCCGGAGGTGTCGACGCCGGACGTTGCCGCTTCGTTTCAGGAAGCGGTCGTCGATGTTCTGGTGGAAAAGACGATGCGAGCTGCGGGGAGCCTTGGAGCCCGGTCGGTGTGCCTCGGTGGGGGGGTGGCCGCCAACTCCGCCCTGCGGGAGCGGATCGCCAGCGCAGCTCGGGCGGATGGGCGGCAGGCCATTGTTCCCGGCCGGGCCATGTGCACCGACAACGCCGCCATGGTCGGCGCCACCGGTTGGTTCCGGTTGCAACTCGACGGTCCGACGCCCCTCGACGCCGCAGCCAACCCCAACCTGCGGCTGCCGCTGGAACCTTGAACAGAACGTGTTGAAGTAGCGCCCACAGGCCGCTATCGTTAGCACTCGACACCTGAGAGTGCTAACTGCCAACGGAGGCGCCCCAACATGAGTTTGCAGCCGCTCGACGATCGCATCGTCGTCCGCCCTAGTGAAGCCGAGGAGAAGACCGCGTCTGGTCTGGTCATCCCCGACACCGCCAAAGAGAAGCCGCAGCAGGGAGAGGTCCTGGCGGTCGGCCCGGGCCGCCGGGCCGACAACACCGGCGAGCTGATCCCTCTGGACATTGCCGTAGGCGACAAGGTCGTTTATTCGAAGTACGGCGGCACGGAGATCACCATCGACGGCGAGGACCTGCTGATCCTCACCGGGCGTGACGTGCTGGCCAAGGTCAAGTAATGCCGAAGCAGCTGAAATTCGACGAGAACGCCCGGCGCGGGCTCGAGGCCGGCGTCAACAAGCTGGCCGACACCGTCAAGGTGACCCTCGGCCCCAAGGGCCGCAACGTGGTCATCGAGAAGAAGTTCGGCGCCCCCACCATCACCAATGATGGGGTAACGATCGCCCGGGAAGTGGAGCTCGACGACCCGTTCGAGAACATGGGCGCCCAGCTCGTCAAGGAGGTCGCCACCAAGACCAACGACGTGGCCGGCGACGGCACCACCACAGCCACCGTCTTGGCCCAGGCGCTCGTACACGAAGGACTCCGCAACGTGGCCGCCGGCGCCAACCCGACCGCCCTGAAGCGAGGGATTGACAAGGCCGTCGTCGCCGTGGTGGAGGCCATCAAGGAGCAGGCCAAGGAGATCGACGACAAGAGCGAGATTTCCCAGGTGGCCGCCATCTCGGCCGCTGACCCGTCGATCGGCGAGGTACTGGCCAATGCCATCGACAAGGTCGGCAAGGACGGCGTCGTCACCGTCGAGGAGTCCAACACCTTTGGCCTCGAGCTCGAGTTCACCGAGGGCATGCAGTTCGACAAGGGCTATCTGTCGCCGTACTTCGTGACCGACCCCGAGCGCCAGGAGACCGTTCTCGAAGACCCGTACATCCTGATCGTCAACTCGAAGATCAGTGCGGTCCACGACCTGGTCCCGGTCCTCGAGAAGGTGATGCAGGGCGGCAAGCCGCTGCTGGTCATTGCCGAGGACGTCGAGGGCGAGGCCCTGGCGACCCTGGTCGTCAACAAGATCCGTGGGACGTTCACGTCCGTTGCCGTCAAGGCGCCCGGCTTCGGCGACCGGCGGAAGGCCATGCTGAGCGACATCGCCACTCTCACCGGTGGCCAGGTGATCTCCGAGGAAGTCGGCCTGAAGCTGGAGAACACCACCCTCGACCTGTTGGGCCGGGCCCGCAAGGTCGTCGTCGACAAGGACAACACCACCATCGTCGAGGGCGCCGGCTCGGAAGCCGACGTCAAGGGTCGCATCGCCCAGATCAAGCGGGAGATCGAGGACACTGATTCCGACTGGGACCGTGAGAAGCTCCAGGAGCGTCTGGCGAAGCTGTCCGGCGGGGTCGCCGTGGTCAAGGTCGGCGCCGCCACCGAGGTGGAGCTCAAGGAGAAGAAGCACCGCATCGAGGACGCCCTGTCCGCGACCCGGGCCGCGATCGAAGAGGGCATCGTCCCTGGTGGTGGCGTGGCTCTCCTGCGCAGCCGGGCCAAGGTCGACAGCGCGGCCAAGAAGCTGAAGGGCGATGAGGCCACCGGCGCCAACATCGTGCGCAAGGCGCTGGAGGAGCCCCTCAAGTGGATCGCCTTCAACGCCGGCCTGGAAGGCTCGGTTGTGATCGAGCACGCCGAGCGCGAGAGCGGCAACACCGGGCTGAACGCCCTGACCGGTGAGTTCGTTGACCTGATGAAGGCCGGCGTCATCGACCCGGCCAAGGTCACCCGTTCGGCCCTGCAGAACGCGGCGTCCATCGCCGGCCTGTTGCTGACCACCGAGGCGCTCGTGGCGGACAAGCCCGAGAAGCCGAACCCGGCGGCAGCGGCCGCAGCTGCGGCTGCCGCAGCAGGTGGCGGGATGGGTGGCATGGGCGGCATGGGCGGCTTCTGAACCGTCACTGATTTCCGCTTTGTCGGGGCCCGGGCTGTGTGCCCGGGCCCCGTCGCGTCCGGGCGCCGGAGAGCACCGGCCGTCCTGTCCCGTAGATTGGAGGTATGGACCGTCCGCCTCCGGATCCCGCCAAGCTCCTCGAGATCTGGATGGAATGGGAGCGCGGCGACCTGCCACCCGGGCGGGTGATGGCGAACCTCAAGACAGGTGGCCTGCGGGACTTGCTGGAAGAACTCGTGTCCGCAGCGGCTGTCGCTCCCGCTGGCACCCCAGCCGAGGAAGCCCAGTCCGACACGGCCGGGACCAGGACGCCGGTTGTCTGATGGGGCTGAGTGCCTCGGTGATGCCGAGGCCGGTGCCCGGCGGGGTGGCCCGCAGCTCATCCCTCGGCCTGCGGTGGTTCGACCGGGCGGCCCGCCCCCCTGGCGGTCAGCGGCCGACCGGGCCGAGCGGGCGCTAGCCGCCAGGTCGCCCGGAGGCGGGCTGCCCCGCATCTCCCTGCGTGATGTGCGGACTGCCCTGGCCCGACGGGGGGAGCCGACGGCACCGGAGGCGCAGGTGGTCAATGCCGAGCTGCCCGGGCCAGCATCCCGGCCCGCTGCGGTCCTTTGTGCTTTGTTCGATGACGACGGCGAAGCCCAGGTGCTCCTGACCCGGAGGTCATCGCGGCTGCGGTCCCATACCGGGCAGGTGTCGTTTCCCGGGGGCCGGTTGGACTCCGAGGAGACACCACTGGCCGCGGCCCTGCGCGAGGCCCGAGAAGAGGTGGGGATCGATCCCGGGACCGTTGACGTATTCGCCCGGCTGGCGACGGTCCGCATCATGACCAATCCGGCGCCCATCTTCCCGTTTGTCGGAGCTCTGCCGCGCAGGCCGAAGCTGCGGCCCAACCCGGCGGAGGTGGACCGTGCGTTCACGGTCTCACTTGCCGAGCTCAGCGAACCGGCTGTCTTCCGGGAGGAGCTGTGGACCTACCCGGGGAGCGCGGAACGGCCCATGTATTTCTTCGAGCTCGTCGGCGACACCGTGTGGGGGGCGACCGCCCGGATGCTGTACGAGCTGCTCACGGTCGTGTGGACGGAGCGGTAGCGGGTTGGCGCGCCGGCCGGCGCGGCCGAGGGGTCCGAACGGACACGTGACGCCCCTCCGACCGGATGGACCCGGTACGGTGGAGTGGAATGATTTGTCCCCGGTGCGGAACCGTCGCCGCCGGTCAAGCGACCGCGTGCACCCGTTGCGGCGGAAAGCTGGGTCGCGTCGAACGCACGACTCCGGTGCCGGACCCTCCGGTGCTGCGGGCGCCGACCTACCGAGGTGAACTGGCCCAGCACGCAGCTGGTGTCGTTCCCCAAATCCTAGTCCGGCCGAAGGCGCCACCCTCGCCTGCGGCGCCGGCCGCGCCGGCCCCTGGCGTGCCGGCGCCTGGCGACGGACCGACCCCTCTCGCCGGACCGACCCCGCCGGCTCCCGCCCCTGCCGCCACCCCCGCAAGCTCGCCCGTTGGAGCTGGCTCCCCGGGCACGCCGTCGCCGCCGGTCACCGGCGACGCCCCCCCATCTCCCACCCCCCAGACCTCTGGCACCAGCGCTCCGTCTTGGCCACCGCCTCCTGCCGTGTGGGAGCCCGGTAGTGCCGGCGGCGCCCCCCCGCCGCCAGCATGGGAGCAGGGCCCGGCTGCGGCCGCGGCGGCTCCGTCCGCCCCCCCCACATCGCCTGCCGGTGCGCGGGCGCCATCGACTCCATCGCCTTCCGCCGGGCCGGCGACCGCGCCCGCAGCGGCCCCGGCCCCCCCCGTCCCCCCTGTCACGCCGCCTGCGCCACCGCCCTCCTTCCCGCCCGCTCCGTCCCAGCAACCTGTCCCCTCCAGGCCCGCAGTGCCGCCTCCGCCGATGGGTCAGCCGGCCATTGCCGATCCCGCTCCCACCCCGACCTATCCCGCCCCATCGCAGCCGCCCGAGCCCCGGCCCACCCCCGCTCCCGGGTGGAGTCCTCCAGGCGCGGGCTGGGATCAGCGGCCGCGCCCCGACCTGGCCGGTTCGCCGGGGGGTTGGGCCCGCGCTGCCGCCGAGCGCCGTCGCCTGGCCGCCTCAACCATGACCACCGGCGTTCCATCGAATTACCTGTGGCAATCGCTCGTCTGCCTCTTCCTGTTTCTTCCCTCGGCAGTCGTGGCCGTGGTGTATTCGACCCAGGTCAACCGACGGGTCCAGGTGGGTGACATGACCGGCGCGGTCCGGGCCAGCCGCCTGGCGCGGATGTGGTGTGTTATTACCGTCATTGTCTTCACGGCGCTGGTCCTGTGGACGACGGCGGGGGGACGGGTTCCTTAGCTACTTGACCCTGAAGAACCCGCTTCGATAACGAGTGGGGTCTGGGCTGATTGGTGCCTGTGGGGTGGTGTGGGCCTGTTCCCCGGCCGTTTTGGTTTCTCTCGGGCCGCCTTTCCGGCTGTTGGAGGCCGTCGGGGCGTGGCGAGAGAAGCGGTCGGCCGGGTGTCAGGCAGCATTCCGGGCTGGTGGCATGGGGGTGGGCGGGTCGGTGCCGGGGACGATCCGGGTTGGTCGCGGCTGGCACGGGGTGGCTGGCGGCGGGGTGGCGGTATGGGCGAGGGCGGCAATCTTCACCGAGTTGTGGGCCAGGACACCCCAGCCGCACCAGGTTTGGGTGCCGCCGATCCCGTCGAAGAGGCTGCGCCGCCAGCCGAAGTCCCGCTTCAGGCAGGAGATCCGGGCCTCCGAACCGGTGCGCCACTTCACCAGCTTGGTGAAGCGCCGTCCATGTTGAACCTTGCTGCGAGCCGGACCGGGCCTGCCGCGCCGGGGAATGGCCACGGTCTGCACGCCGAGCGATTTGAGATCGGAGTCTATTTTGGCTTCGCCGTAGCCGCGGTCGGCGGTGACCGCTCGGGGGGCGCGACCGAAGCGGGCGGTGATGCGGGCGACGGCGGGGACCAGCATCGGGGCGTCGGGCGGGTTCCCCTTCACTACTACATGGTCGACGACCACGCCCTCGGCGTTGTCGGCCACCTGCGCCTTGTATCCGAACTCGACGGGACGACCGAGTCGTCCCTTGCGGATGGGGCGGGCGTCGAGGTCGTGAAGCGACACCACCCGGGTGGCCCCGTCGGGGATCTCACCGGCGAGGCGGGCCCGGGTCTGAGCCGCGATCTGTTCCACTGCGGCCGCGGTCTCCTCCAGGGCCGAGATCATCGCGGCCAGCTTTCCTCCAGCGGCGACGCCACGGCGGGCCAGGGTCCGTCCGGCGTTGGCGGCCACCGCCCGCGCTTCGCCGACCGTCGCCACCGCGATCGCGGCCAGCTCGCCGGTGATGACCAGGACCTCTTCTTTGGCGTCGTCGTTGCGCCGACGCAGCCAGGTAGCCACATCATGGGCTCGCCGTCGCACCGATCGCGTCCGATCCCGGAAACCGGTCCGCTTCGCCAGCCCGGCCGCCTTGAGCTTGCCGGCCAGGACCGCCATGCGGGCCACGCCCTTGGCCAAAAGACCGCTGTCGGTCGGGTAGGCCACGTTCGCTTCGACCACGGTGGTGTCGGCGCGGACGGCGTCGAGACGGATCAGCTTCTCCTCGGCCGCCTTGGCCAACAACGCCTCGTTGAGCGCCGAGATGGCCGTCTCACCGCAGCGGGCAGTGATCTTCAACAGCGTGGTCGGATGCGGCACCGCCTGATCGAGGGGGATCCGACAGAACCGCCGCCACGCGATGGAGTCGACCACCTCCGCGCACAGCGTCTCGTACCCGAGTTTGTAACGGAACCGCAGGAACATCATGCGCAGGTAGGTCTCCATCGGGATCGACGGCCGACCGGTCCGCTCCGAGAAGAACGGCACGAACGGCTCGAAGAACCGCACGTCATCGAGCAGGCGGTCCACCTCGGCCAGCCCCGGCGGCAGCCCCAAGCAGCACTCCGGCAGGATCGCGTCCCACAAGGTCGGCTCAGCGTTTATGGTACGCAGCATGATGGCCTGAACTCCTTCTCGCACAAGGGGTTCGGGCCATCATCACAGCATTCGACCCCAAACCGGGGGACCGTCAGACCGCGAGACCCTTACCAGACAAGGGCATACACGTCGACTTTTTCAGGGTCAAGTAGCTAGCAGCGGCCGCTGGATAGGCTTGTTGGCCATTAGCGACGCACGCACACGAGCGAGGGAGAGCCGGTGGCCGAGGTAGAGATTGGGCGGGGGAAGTCGGGGCGGCAGGCCTACGGATTTGATGACATCGCCATTGTTCCCAGTCGCCGCACCCGCGATCCGGAAGATGTGGACATTTCCTGGGAGATCGACGCGTACCGCTTCGACCTTCCCTTGATGGCTGCCGCCATGGACGGCGTCGTCAATCCCTACGTTGCCATTGAAGTGGGACGGCTCGGTGGCGTCGGAGTGCTGAACCTGGAGGGGGTGTGGACTCGTTACGAGGACCCCGAGCCGCTGCTGGAGGAAATCGCCCACCTCGAGGTCGATAAGGCCACGGCTCGCATGCAGCAGATCTACGGCGAGCCGATCAACCCCGAGCTGGTCGCCCACCGCATCCGGGAGATCAAAGACGCCGGCGTGGTGTCCTGTGCCTCGCTCACCCCGCAACGGACGCGGCAGTTCGCCCAGACTCTGCTCGACGCGGAGTTGGATCTCTTCGTCATTCAAGGCACGGTCGTATCCGCGGAGCATGTGTCGAAGACGAGCGAGCCGCTCAACCTCAAGCGTTTTATCCGCGAGTTCGACATCCCGGTCATCGTCGGCGGCTGCGCGTCCTATCAGGCGGCGTTGCATTTGATGCGCACTGGTGCGGTCGGTGTCCTGGTTGGGGTCGGCCCCGGCCACGCGTGCACCACCCGTGGCGTGCTCGGGATCGGGGTGCCGCAGGCCACGGCCATCGCGGACGCCAGAGCCGCTCGCGCCCAGCATCTGGATGAGACCGGCGTCTACGTCCACGTGATCGCCGATGGCGGCATGGGTACCGGCGGCGACATCGCCAAGGCAATTGTGTGCGGTGCCGACGCGGTGATGATCGGCTCGCCGTTGGCCGCGGCGGTGGAAGCGCCCGGAAAGGGCTACCACTGGGGGATGGCGACCTTTCACCCAACGCTGCCTCGAGGCGCTCGGGTAAAGACGTCCACCCGGGGCACCATCCAGGAAATCCTCGTCGGTCCCGCTCATGAAAACGACGGCCGTCTCAACCTGTTCGGCGCCCTCCGCACCTCGATGGCAACGTGCGGGTACGAGTCGGTCAAGGAGTTCCAGAAGGCCGAGGTAATGGTCGCTCCGGCCCTGCAGACCGAAGGCAAAGGCCTTCAACGGTCGCAGGGCATCGGCATGGGCCACTAGGGCGTGGGGCGGTGCATCCCGCCGAGCATCAGGGCCCGGTCGTCGTTGTCGACTTTGGAGCCCAGTACGCCCAGCTGATCGCCCGCAGGGTGCGCGAAGCGCACGTCTACAGCGAGATCGTCCCCCATACCATCACGGCCACCGAGCTTCGAGCGCTGCGACCGGCCGGGGTGATCCTGTCCGGCGGCCCCAAGTCGGTCAATGTCGAGGGCGCGCCGTCGCTCGATCCTGACATTTATGACCTCGGCATACCGGTGCTCGGCATTTGCTACGGCGCCCAGCTCATAGCCCGGCAGCTCGGCGGCGAGGTCAGCAATACCGGCCGGGGTGAGTACGGCCGCGCCGCCCTGAGCCTCACTTCGCACGGGCCGGCGCCGTCCGTCCTGTTTGCGAGCGTGCCTCCCGATTTCGACGTGTGGATGAGTCATTTCGACGCAGTTGTGACCCCGCCACCCGGCTTCCGGGCCACCGCCACCACGGCCGACGCTCCGGTCGCAGCCCTCGAGGACCCCCGCCGGGGTGTCTACGGCGTCCAGTTCCACCCCGAGGTAGTGCACACCTACGGAGGGCAGGCCATACTCAAAGCCTTCCTGTACGACATCTGCGGGTGCCGACCGGCGTGGACGATGACTTCCATCATCGAGGCCTCGGTATTGGCCGTGCAGGCCCAGATCGGGCCGGAACGGGTCATCTGCGGTCTCTCCGGCGGCGTTGATTCCGCGGTCGCGGCAGCGCTGGTGCACAAGGCCGTCGGCGACCAGCTCACGTGTGTGTTTGTCGACACCGGGCTCCTCCGGGCCGGTGAGGCGGAACAGGTCGAGGCCACCTTCCGCGAGCAGTTCAATGTGGACCTGGTGCACGTCAAAGCGGCCGATCGTTTTCTCGCCGCACTGGACGGCGTGGTGGACCCGGAGGCCAAGCGGAAGATCATCGGGGAGACGTTCATCCGGGTATTCGAGGAGGCCGCCGCCGACCTGGGGGAAGCCCGTTTCCTGGTACAGGGCACGCTGTATCCCGACATCATCGAATCGGGTACGAAGGACGCCGCCAAGATCAAGTCCCATCACAATGTCGGCGGCCTGCCGGACGACATGCAATTCGAGTTGGTGGAGCCGCTGCGCAACCTGTTCAAAGACGAGGTTCGTGCGGTTGGCGAGGAGCTGGGGCTGCCCGAGGAGGTCGTGTGGCGCCAGCCGTTCCCCGGTCCTGGGCTGGCCGTGCGCATCGTCGGACCGGTCACCGCGGAGCGGATTGCCATCCTTCAGGCCGCGGACGCCATCGTGACGGAGGAGGTGCGCCGGGCCGGCCTCTATCGGGACCTGTGGCAGAGTTTCGCCGTCCTCCCGGTTGTGCGAACCGTCGGAGTGATGGGTGACGAGCGCACCTACGCCTACCCGGTGATCATCCGCGCCGTCACCTCCGAGGATGCCATGACAGCGGACTGGGCACGGTTGCCGGCTGATGTGCTGGAGCGACTCTCCAGCCGCATCATCAACGAGGTCCCCGGTGTCAACCGGGTTGCCTACGACATCACCTCCAAACCGCCCGGCACGATCGAGTGGGAGTAGTTGCCGGCCCAGTCACCCTGGCCGCCGGCGCTTCACTTTCGCCGCCGCTTCACTCTCTCCGCCCCCGTGTGTCCGTGTTGGGTGCGGCCCGGCTGACCAGGTCGGGGATGATGTCGGTGAGCTCGGCCGGGTCCCACCGGGCACCCTTGTCAGCAACGGGACCCTCCCCCCAGCCCACGAGCACGCTGATGCGGCCGCCCATCACGGCAAAGACCCGACCGGTGATGTCCCGTGACTCCGGGCTCCCGAGCCACACCACGAGGGGCGCCACGTTCCCCGGCGCGGTGTCGTCGAAGGCCTCGGGGGGCCGTTCCGCGGCTCGCCGGCCGAGACGCAGGTTCTCGGTCATACGGGTCAGGGCCGAGGGCGAGATGGCATTGACGGTCACGCCGTAGCGACCCACCTCCAGGGCGGTGATGATGCTGAAGGCCGCGATCCCCGCTTTGGCCGCCCCGTAGTTGGACTGACCCGGATTGCCGTAGAGGCCGGAGGGGGAGGAGGTATTGATGATGCGGGCGTCGTTTTCCTCGCCCGCCTTGGAGCGGTCCCGCCAGTAGGCGGCGGCGTGGTGGCAGGTGGCAAAAGTGCCGCGCAGGTGGACGCGGATGACCGCATCCCACTCGTCGGCGGTCATGTTCACCACCATCCGGTCGCGGAGGATGCCGGCGTTGTTGACCAGGACGTCGAGGCCGCCAAAGGTGTCGACGGCACTCTGGATCATCCGCCCGGCGGCATCGAAGTCGGCGACATCCTCGCCGTTGGCAACCGCCTCACCGCCCATGGCTCGAATGGCATCCACTACCTCGCCGGCCGGCCCGAGTGAACCACCGGTGCCGTCGACCTCGGCGCCCAGGTCGTTGACGACCACCTTGGCGCCCTGGCGAGCGAACTCCAGGGCATGCTCGCGGCCGATACCCCGTCCCGCGCCCGTGACGATGACGACACGGCCTTCACAGATGCCACTCATTGCGATGTAATCCTCCCCTGTTGGGTGACTCGAGATTCTGTGGGGGCCTACTCTGCCCGATGGGCGGGGTGCGGCGCCGCCTGGATGGGTGTGCGGCGGCGACCAGACCTGAGGCCCGCGGCGTCGTGGCCTGGTGCTTGGTGCGCCGCGTCTGTGCTGACGTGCTCGACTCGCACCTGAGCGTGCCCACCCGGCCGCAACTGGGCACGGTGTGGGGTTGTGGGCACGGTTACCGGCGAAAACCGGGCGGCTTTTTGCCCGGTTTGGCGGACCGTGCCCACATGCACTCGGGTGGGCACGGTTTGCGGCCGCCATCGGAGGGTGCTCGGCCTCGTCACACCCAGCCGGTACCGTGGGTTAGGCCATGACGCTGGAGACCGCTCCTTCCGCCAACCTCGAGGCCAGTGGGGGCGCGGGCGTCGACCACGCCGGCGGGACGCCACGCGATACCGACACCGCCGGCGCCGCCGCCGGCGCCGGCGCCGGCACGAGCGCCGCCACCGGGACCGAACCGGACGCGACCGACCCCGCCGGCAGCCCCGCGACGACACAGGGCCCGCCTCAGCGCCCCCGCCCCGACCTGCTCGCCGGCCTCAACCCGGTCCAGGCCCGAGCGGTAACCCACCCGGACGGCCCTTTGCTCATCGTGGCCGGCGCCGGCTCGGGCAAGACGCGGGTCCTGACCCACCGCATCGCCTGGTTGATTGCCGAGCAGGGGATCTCCCCGTTCGAGATCCTGGCGATCACCTTCACCAACAAAGCGGCTCAGGAGATGCGCGAGCGGGTGGAGGCGCTCATCGGCCCGGTGGCCCGGCGCATGTGGGTGTCCACCTTTCACTCGGCGTGCGTTCGTATCCTCCGCCGGGACGCCTCCCGCCTCGGGTACAAGGGCAACTTCACGATCTATGACCAGGCCGATTCGGTTCGCCTGACCGGGTATGTGATCCGGGATCTCAACCTCGACTCCAAGAAGTTCCCGCCCCGAACCGTCCACGCGCTCATCTCGGCCGCCAAGAACGAGCTGCTCGACTTCGAGAGTTACGCCGGCCGGGCCCGGACCATCATGGAGCGCCGGGTGGCCGAGGTCTATCGCGAGTATCAGCAACGACTGCTGGCCGCCAACGCCATGGACTTCGATGACCTGCTGCTCATCACCGTCAACCTGCTGCAGGCATGTCCCGACGTCCTGGACCACTACCGGCAGCGGTTCCGCCATGTCCTCGTGGACGAGTACCAGGACACGAACCGGGCGCAAAACGAGCTCATCCTTCTCCTCGCCGGTATCCATCACCAGGTGTCGGTCGTCGGCGACAGCGACCAATCCATCTACCGATGGCGCGGCGCCGACATCCGCAACATCCTCGAGTTCGAGGATGCCTTTCCCGACGCCACCGTCGTCGTCCTGGAGCAGAACTACCGCTCTACGCAAACCATCCTGGACGCCGCCAACGCCGTGATCGCCAACAACCCCACCCGCCGGCCCAAAGCCCTCTGGACCGAACAGGGCCACGGCGAGTCGGTCGTGCGCTACTACGCCGAAGACGAGCACGACGAGGGCCGCTGGTTGGCCGGCGAAGTGCTCCGCCTGCACCGGGGCGCCCGTTTCGATTGGGGCGACATCGCTGTCTTCTACCGCACCAACGCCCAGAGCCGAGCGATCGAGGAAGAGCTGGTCCGGCTGGACATTCCCTATCAGGTGGTCGGCGGCACCCGGTTCTACGACCGGGCCGAGGTCAAGGACCTGCTCGCCTACCTGCGAGCCGTCGCCAATCCCGCGGACGAGGTGTCGCTCAAGAGAATCGTCAACGTCCCCAAGCGGGGCGTGGGTGACACCAGCGTGGCCCGTCTGGACCGTTACGCGACCGAGCACCACGTTCCGTTCACGGACGCCATGGCTGACGCCCAACGAGCAGGTGTCAGCGGCAAGGCCCTGTCCGGGCTCACGGACCTGCAACAGCTTCTCGACGATCTGCGCGCCGAACGCCAGGACGGCGCCGGCCCTGCCCGGCTGCTGGAGATGATCCTCGACCGGACCGGCTACCAGCAGGCGCTGGAAGCCGAGCACACCATCGAGGCCGCCGGCCGGATCGAGAACATCGAGGAACTGGTCGGCGCGGCCCGCGACGCCGACCACCTCGACGAGTTCCTGGAACAGGTCAGCCTGGTCGCCGACGCCGACGAGGTCGACGGCGACACCTCGAAGGTGACCCTCATGACCCTGCATACGGCGAAGGGCCTGGAGTACCCGGTGGTGTTCATCGTCGGCATGGAAGACGGCGTCTTCCCCCACCTGCGCTCCCTCGGGGAAGCCGACGAGATGGAGGAGGAACGCCGCCTGGCGTACGTCGGCATCACCCGGGCTCGCCAACGGCTGTACCTGTCGCACGCCTGGTGCCGCAACCTGTGGGGACAGACCCAGTACAACCCGCCCAGTCGTTTTCTCAGCGAGATCCCCGGGACTCTGGTGCGCCCCGCGGAAAACGGTTGGCGCCCTCCGACCCGGCAGGCCGGCTCGAGCCGGAGCGGAAGGGACGCCATCGTCGAAGCAGCCCTCCGCAGGGGAAAGGTCGGCCCGGTCCACGGGACCGGCGCGGAGACGCTCGGCCTCACGACGGGCGAGACGGTTGTCCATGCCAAATGGGGGGAGGGCGTCGTACTGGAGGTCAAGGGGGAGGGGGACCGGGCCGAGGCCAAGGTGCACTTTCCGTCGGTGGGGGAGAAGCACCTGGCGTTGTCGTTGGCGCCGATCAAGCGGGCCTGATCGGCGCACCCGCCAAGCAAGGTCCGGGAGGGCTTAGCCTGGAAGCATGACCGAGTTAGCCGCATTCCCGGTAGCGAGCGAGACCTACCCCTGGTCGGGGGCGGCGACCGCAGCCGAAGAGCGGCTGCACCGGAAGAAGCGGCTGGCCGCGGCGTTCCGTCTTTTCGCCAAATACGGCTACGACGAGGGCATTGCCGGCCACATCACGGCCCGGGATCCGGAGCGGACCGACCATTTCTGGGTGAACCCGCTGGGCCTGCCCTTCGCCAAGATGAAGGTTTCCGATCTTCTCCTCGTCAATCACGCCGGCGAGGTCGTCGAGGGTGACCGCATCGTCAATCCCGCCGCCTTCGCCATCCACTCCCAGATCCATCGGGCCCGCCCTGATGTCGCTGCGGCCGCCCACTCGCACTCGTTGCACGGCAAGGCCTGGTCGTCGCTCGGCCGGCTGCTGGATCCGATCACTCAGGACGCCTGCGACTTCTACCAGGATCACGCCGTGTATCAGGGTTTCAACGGTGTCGTCCTCGATACCGAGGAGGGCGGCAACATCGCCACCGCTCTGGGCAGCAACAAGGCCGTGATCCTCCAGAACCATGGGCTGTTGACCGTGGGGCAGTCGGTGGACGAGGCGGCCTGGTGGTTCATACGGATGGAGCGCTGTTGCCAGGTCCAGTTGATGGCCGAGGCAGCCGGCACCCCGATCCTGATCGACGACGCCGCCGCGAAGCAGGCCTATTCGATCACGGGGACGGCGGTGGCGGGCTGGTACACGTTCCAGCCGCTGTACGACCTGATCGTGGAGGAACAGCCGGACCTGCTGGATTGAGCGCCCACCGGACCGGCCCATGGACAGCGCTCTCATCCGTGTCGACATGTCCCGCCGCCAAGTGGGTGACCTGACCGATGATGTCGCGGCCTTCTGCCGGGGCCGAGGGGACGGGCTGTGCTCCGTCTTCGCCCCGCACGCGACTGCCGGCCTGGCGCTCATGGAACTGGGATCAGGTTCTGAAGCCGATCTCGAGGCGACGCTGGCCCAGTTGTTGCCCCGGGAGCGTCCCTATCGCCACCGTCACGGGTCGAGCGGTCATGGCGCCGATCACTTGCTGCCGGTGTTCGTGTCGCCATCGCTCGTGCTCCCCGTCCTGAGCGGCCGGCCGGCGCTCGGGACGTGGCAGCGGGTGGTCCTGGTCGACACGAATGTCGACAACCCGGACCGCCGGGTGCGCCTCTCGTTCGTTGCGGGTTGACCCGGCGAACAACAACGCTGTCCGACCAGTTCCACCAGTTCCACCGTGCGACCGGGTTGGCCGGGCGGCGCCCGGACCTGCGAGTATCGGAGCCGATGGAGCGCACCTACCGGGTGGTAGTGGCCAAACCAGGCCTCGACGGGCACGACCGTGGCGCCCGGGTCATCGCTCGTGCGCTGCGCGAGGCGGGGTTCGAGGTGATCTACACCGGGTTGCACCAGACGCCGGAGCAGATCGTCGCCACCGTGATCCAGGAGGACGCCGACGCCGTCGGCCTGTCGATCCTGTCCGGGGCCCACATGACACTTTTCCCGCGCATCATCGACGAACTCGGGACGGAGGGCGCTGGAGACGTGCTCCTCTTCGCCGGCGGGATCATCCCGGAGACGGATATTTCCGAACTCAAGCGGGCGGGGGTGGCGGAAATCTTCACCCCGGGGGCTCCTCTGCACGAGATCACCGCGTGGTTGGAGCAGGCGTTGGATCAGCGAGAAATGGCGTAGCGGCGCCACTTTTTCCGTCTACGGCACACCGAAACACGACACACGGACACACAGAGGAGCGAGCGTGGATCTGTTCGAGTACCAGGGCAAGCAGTATTTCGCCCGTTACGGCATCCCGGTTTCGGCTGGCGGAGTGGCCGATACCGTCGACGAGGCGGTGGCGGTAGCAGACAAGGTTGGCTATCCCGTGGTCGTGAAGGCCCAGGTCCAGGTCGGCGGGCGGGGCAAGGCGGGCGGGGTCAAGCTGGCTAACGACGACGATGAGGTCCGTTTCCACGCGGGCAACATCCTCGGGCTCGACATCAAGGGCCACGTGGTCCACCGGCTGTGGGTCGAGCACGCATCCGACATCGTCCGGGAGTACTACGCCAGCTTCACCCTGGACCGGGCGGCAAAGAAATACCTGGCCATGGTGTCCGCCCGTGGCGGCGTGGAGATCGAGATGGTGGCGGAGGAGGATCCCGATGCCATCGCCCGCCTGCACGTCGACCCGTCGGTCGGTTTCGACGAGGCCGACGCGCGGGATCTGGTCGATGGGGCCGGGCTGGACCCGGAGGCCCGGGAGGGAGCCGTCGCCATCCTGTTGCAGCTCTACCGCTGTTATGTCGACGGCGACGCCGACCTGGTCGAGATCAATCCCTTGATCCTCACCCCGGCCGGGCAGGTTCACGCCCTCGACGCCAAAGTGACCCTGGACGACAACGCCGCCTTTCGTCATCCGGAGTGGGACGCGTTCCGCGACATCGACGAGTATGACGAACGGGAACGGCTGGCCCGTTCGAAAGGGCTGCAGTACGTGGGACTGGACGGCTACGTCGGGATCATCGCCAATGGGGCCGGCCTGGCCATGAGCACCTGTGACGTCGTCAACCAGGTTGGCGGTTCACCGGCCAACTTCCTCGACATTGGTGGGGGCGCGAATGCCGAGGTCATGGCCAACGCGCTGGAGGTCATCAACTCCGACCCCAATGTCCGGTCCATATTCATCAACATCTTCGGTGGGATCACCCGGGGCGAGGAAGTCGCCAACGGGATCGTGCAAGCCCTGGACCGAGTGACCATCTCGGGTCCCATGGTGATCCGCCTGGACGGAACCAACGCGGAGGAGGGCCGCACCATCTTGAAGACAGTGGAATCGGACCGGGTGATCTCCTCACCCACCATGCTGGACGCCGCCCGCAAGGCCGTCGAGCTCGCGGACGCCGCTCTGGCGGGAGGTGCCGTCTAAATGGCGATCTTCGTGGACGAAAGCACCAAGGTTATCGTGCAGGGTCTGACCGGCGGACAGGGCCGCTTCCACGGCCTGCGCAATCGGGCCTACGGCACCAAGGTGGTGGCAGGCGTCACTCCCGGCAAGGGCGGTCAGGACGTGGAGGGCATTCCTGTGTTCGACACCGTGGCCGAGGCCGTGGAGGCCACCCAGGCCAACGCGAGTTTTGTGTCGGTTCCGCCGCGCGGGGCCGCGGGGGCCATTCTGGAGGCAGCCGAAGCAGGCGTGCCGTTTGTGGTGTGCATCACGGAGGGGATCCCCGCTCACGACGAGGCTCGTGTCTTCAACACGCTCGTGGACCAATATCCCGGGACCCGCCTGCTCGGCCCGAACTGCCCCGGGATTATCAGTCCCGGCCAGTGCAATATCGGGATCACGGCCGGGGAGATCGCCCTGCCGGGCGGTCCAGTGGGTATCGTGAGCCGTTCGGGCACACTCACCTACCAGGCCCTCTACGAGCTGAAGCAGCTCGGTGTCGGGGTCACGACCTGCGTGGGCATCGGAGGGGATCCGGTGCCCGGGACGAGTTTCGTCGACTGCCTGGCCGCGTTCCAGGCCGACCCGGACACGCTGGCGATCTCCATGTTTGGTGAAATCGGCGGGTCGGAGGAGGAGAAGGCGGCCGCTTTCATCGCTGCCGAGGTGACGAAACCGGTCGTCGCCTACATCGCCGGTGTCACCGCCCCTCCGGGGAAAAAGATGGGCCATGCGGGCGCCATCATTTCCGGCTCCCAGGGCACCGCGCAGGCCAAGATGGCGGCCCTGGCCGAGGCGGGCGCCCACGTCGTCAACAACCCGACAGAGGCCGGAGAGCAGATGGCGGAGGTGGTGCGCGCCCTCTAGGAGGAGGCGGCGCCGGACCGGGTGCGGAATCTCCGCACCCGGTCCGGCGCCCGACCTAGGCGGCCCGCCGCTCAGCCGCAGCCACCGTGTTGCGGAGCAGCATGGCGACCGTGGTCACTCCCACCCCACCCAGACGGGGCGTGATCCACCCCGCCACCGCCGCGCAGGACTCGTCCACGTCGGAGCGGGCCTTGCGACCCTCCCACGTAAGGCCGCCGCCGATGACGACCGCGCCCGGCCTGATCACATCGGGGATGATCATGGAGGGGACGCCGGCCGCCCCGACGACGATGTCGGCGGCACGGGTCATCTCCGGCCAATCCGGCACCCCGGTGTGGACGACGGTCACGGCCGCATTGGCGCCAGGCTCCTTGAGCGACAGCAACAACGACAAGGGTCGGCCGAGCGTCGGCCCCCTCCCCACGATGACCACCCGGCGGCCGGCGACCGGGATCTCGTAATGCAGCAGCATGGCCTGAATGCCGAGGGGCGTGCAGGGCCGGGGCGCGCCAGGCTCGCCGAGCGCCAGCAGACCGAGGTTGGTGGGGTGCAGGCCGTCGGCGTCCTTGGCCGGGTCGATCGCCGAGACCGCCTCGTTGAAGTCGAAGCCAGCAGGAACAGGATGCTGGATGAGGTAGCCGTCCACCGCCGGGTCGGCATTGAGCTGGGCGACCGCAGCCAGCAGGTCCCCCTGAGTGGAGTCGGCCGAGATGCGCACGTCGATCGACACCATCCCGCAGCGCTCGCACGCCTCGTGCTTTTTGGCCACGTAGCCGGCGCTGGCCGGGTCGTCACCCACCAGCACGGTGGCCAGGCCCACGCTCCGCCCGGCCGCGGCCAGCTTGGCAACCCGTTCGGTTACCTCGGCGAAGACGGCGTCGGCGACCGGAGCGCCGGGCATCAGGGTCGCGGTCAATGCTGGAACTGCCTTTCCCCGGTGAAGACCATGACCAGCCCGTGCTCGTTGGCCGCGGCGATGACCTCCTCGTCGCGTACCGATCCTCCCGGCTGGATCACGGCCGCCACACCCGCGCCGGCGACCGCGTCCAGGCCGTCCCGAAACGGAAAGAAGGCGTCGCTCGCTGCCGCTCCCCCTTTGGCTCGTCCGGCGGCCCGAGCCGTCGCAATCTCGCCGGGTGTGACCCGGTTCTGCTGGCCGCCACCGATTCCGACGGCCATGCCGCCGGCGGCCAGCACGATGGCGTTGGACTTGACAGCTGCGCAGACCCGCCAGGCCAGTTCCACGTCTCGCCACTGCTCCTGCGTGGGTTGGGCGGCCGTGACCACCCGCCACTCGTCGCGGCCGGTGGCAAAACGATAGGGGTCCTGCAACAGAAAGGCCCCGCTGATCTGGCGCAGGTGCCACCGGTCGTTCTCGGGTGGGGGAGCGGCCAGCACCCGCATGTTCTTGCGTTTGGCCCCGAACAGCTCCAGCGCGGCGGCATCGTAGGAGGGTGCGATGACCACGTCGGCTCGGGCGTTGGCGACCATGTCGGCCGCGACCGTCTCGGTGACCGGGCCGCTCAGTGCCACAATCCCCCCGAACGCGGACATGGGGTCGCACTCGAAGGCGCGGTCGTAGGAGGTCAGCGTGTCCGCGGCGACGGCCGCGCCGCAGGGATTGGCGTGCTTGACCACGACGGCAGCAGCCGGACCCAGATCGGCCAGTTCGTGTACGAGTCGCCAGGCTGCGTCGGCGTCGTACAGGTTGAGGTACGACAGCTCTAACCCCCCGTGCTGGACCACGTCGTCCCACCAGCTGTGCTGGCCGGTCTGGCGATAGCGAGCGCCCCGCTGGTGGGGGTTCTCTCCGTAGCGGAGCATTTGGGCCTTCTCGAGCGAGAGGTGCAGTGTTTCCGGGAGTTCGCCGTCGCCGGCCGCGAACCAGTTGGCGATGGCCGCGTCGTATGCGGCGGTGTGAGCAAACGCGGCCGCGGCCAGCCGGCGGCGCAGGTGGTCAGACAGCGCCCCGTCGCGGCGCAGTTCGTCGAGCACCTCGCCGTAGAGGCCCGGATCGACGACCGAACCGACGTGGGCCCAGTTTTTGGCGGCGGCGCGAACCATCGTGGGCCCGCCCACGTCGATGAGCTCGATGGAGGGATCGGTGGCGAACGGGTACAGGTTGCAAACAACAAGCCCTATCGGCGGGATGCTCTCGCGTTCGAGGTCGTCGACGTGATCCGGCTTCGACAGGTCGGCCAGGATGCCGCCGTGCAGGCGGGGATGGAGGGTCTTGACGCGGCCGCCGAGCATCTCCGCGGCACCGGTGACCGACTCCACCGTGACGTGCGGGATCCCGGCGAGTTCGAGGGCGGCGGCCGTGCCCCCGCTGGCAATCAGCTCGTGACCGAGGTCGGCCAGGCCGCGGGCGAAGTCCTCCAGACCGGTTTTGTCGTATACGGACAGCAGGACCCTCATGGGGCGGCTCCTTGTGTTTGCAAAAAGACCCGGATGGTTTCGGGGTACAGCCGGCGTTCTACGGACTTGATTCGCTCGTGGAGGGTCGTTTCGGTATCACCCGGCGCAACCAGCACGGCCTCTTGCGCCAGGATTGGCCCTTCATCCACCGTCTCCGTCGCCACGTGGACGGTGCAGCCGGTGACTTTGACGCCGGCCTCCAGTGCATCGCGGACCGCGTGCCAGCCTTTGAACGCGGGCAGCAGGGCCGGATGGGTGTTGAGGATGCGACCCGGATAGACGGCGAACATGTCGCCGGCGAGGATGGTGCCGAAACCGGCCATGGCGACGACGTCGACCTGATGTCGTTTCAACGCGTCGATGACCCGATGGGTGTAGGCGGTCCGGTCGAAGTTGGGCCCGAAGCTCTCCCGCTCCACAATCTCGACCGCCACACCGGCGGCGTCAGCCAGCTCGACGGCCGCACAGGGACGGTCGACGACGACCGCATCGACGTCGAGGCCGGCCTCCAGGATGGCGGCCAGGATCGTTCCGGTACCTGACGCCAGAACCCCGAGCCGGGGTTGCGGGGGAATCACAGGAAGACGGTAGCCGCCGCGCCGCGGCTTTCTTGGCCCTACGCTTTCGTCATGGCCCGGATCGCCGACCTTCTCGCCACGGGGCGGACCTACTCGTTCGAGTTCTTCCCCCCGAAGAGTGACGCCGAGCACGCCCGTTTGGTTGAAACGCTCCTGGCGTTGCAGCCGCTGCGGCCGTCCTTCGTGTCCGTCACCTACCGGGGCGGGCGGTCGTCGCGTCAACGTACCCATGACCTGGTCGTGGGCATGCTGCGCACCACCACCCTGACGCCGATGGCGCATTTGATCTGCGTGGCGCATACCCGTCTGGAGCTGGCTGAGATCCTGGTCGAGTTCCGCAAGGCCGGCGTCGAGAACCTGATGGCCCTGGGAGGGGACCCGCCGACCGACCCGGACGCCACCGAAGGGGAGCTCGGCCACGCCGTGGAGCTGGTCGAGCTGGCCCGGGCCATCGGCGGTTTCTCCATCGGGGTGGCGGCCCATCCGGCCGGTCACCCCCGGTCGCCCGACATGGCCTCTGATCGCGACCACCTGGCCGCCAAGATGCGCCTGGCGGACTTCGGGGTCACCCAGTTTTTCTTCCGGGTGGAGGAGTACCTCTCCCTGGTGGACGATCTGGCCGCGAGAGGCATCTCGACGCCCGTGGTGCCCGGGATCATGCCCGTGACGAGCCTGACGTCCATCGGGCGCATGGCGGAGATGGGCGCGGCCGTGCCGGACGACATGGCCGCCCGCCTCGAGGCGGCGGGCGACAGCGAGTCTGTCCGCCGGGTCGGCACCGAGCTGGCCACCGTCCTTTGCCAGCAACTGCTCGACGCGGGGGCACCGGGGCTGCACTTCTACACATTGAACCGTTCGCTGGCCACGAGGGAGATCTACGCCAACCTGGGCCTCGTCGCCCCCGCAACCTGATCTGCCGGCTGGCGATCCGACCATGCGGTCCCCGGTGTGCGAGCTGCTCGGTATCGACTTTCCGCTGCTTGCCTTCAGCCATTGCCGCGACGTGGTCGCCGCGGTCACCAACGCGGGCGGGTTCGGGGTGTTGGGCGCCTCGAGCCACAGTCCCGAGCAGCTCGACGTCGAGTTGTCCTGGATCGACGAGCACACGGGGGAAAGGCCCTACGGAGCCGACATTCTCGTTCCGGAGAAGGTCGTCGGACGAGAGGGGAACCGGAACGGCGGCGACCTGGCCGCCCTGGTGCCGGAGACGCACCTCGAGTTCGTGGCCACACTGTTGGAGTCACACGGCGTGACCGTTGATCGCGATTCGATGGTGGCGGCCGGCGCCGGCCGCCTGGGCCGACCTGGAGCCGCCGAGGACCTGATGGACGTGGCCTTCGCACACCCCATCAAACTCATCGCCAGCGCACTCGGTACGCCGCCCGCGTCGATGACGGCGCGGGCCCGGCGCCATGGCGTCCCGGTGGCGGCTCTGGTCGGGGCCAGGGCGCACGCCGTGCGCCAGCTCAACGCCGGGGTCGATCTGATCGTGGCCCAGGGCAGCGAAGCGGGCGGCCACACGGGCGTGGTCTCGACCCTGGTGCTGCTGCCCGAGGTGCTCCAGGTGGTCGCGGGCCGGGTCCCCGTCCTGGCCGCGGGCGGGATCGTAGACGGCGCCCAGATGGCGGCCATGATGGCGCTCGGCGCCGCCGGCGTGTGGACGGGCAGCGTATGGCTGACCACGGAGGAAGCCGAGACCGCCGCAGCCACGAAAGCCAAGATGCTGCAGGCCACTGCCAGCGATACGGTGCGGTCCCGGAGCCGCACCGGCAAACCGGCCCGTCAGCTGCGATCGGATTGGACCGACGCGTGGGAACGCGCCGATGGGCCCGATCCGCTGCCGATGCCCTTGCAGTCGATGATCAGCGAGCCGGCGTTGCGGCGAGTGGACGCGGCCGCCGACGGCGGTCACTCCGGCGCGACCCAGCTGGCCACCTATTTTGTGGGGCAAGGCGTCGGGTTGCTGCACACCGTCAAGCCGGCCGCCCGGGTGGTACAGGACTTCATGGAGGAGTTCGCGACGGCTGCGGAGCGCCTCCAGCTCACGCTCGCGTAGCCCCGCACCTGCTTGCCCCCTCGGGCAGTTTTTCTTCCTCAACAGGCAGACCGGCTGCTGTCGCAACGCCGTTCGGTCGCCCGCAGTGGTATAACCGCTGATCATGCTGGGCAGGGGGCGGCTGGGTCGAGGGTCGTGGCCCTGGAGACCGTGACCGGCCGCGTCGGGCGAGCTGTCCGAAACGTGTCGCTCCGGGGCGGCAGGCGGGTCTCCGGCTCCCGCGTCACGGGATGGCGTCCGTTGCCCCTGGCGCTCAAACTCACGCTCATCCTGAGTGGCGGGCTTCTGCTCGGTTTCGCGGTCGCGGCGAGCGGCTTCGGTGGCCACGTGGACGAGCCCCTGGCCGCCGCGGCCGGCTGCAACGTCAACGGCTCGGGAACGGCTGAAATCGTGATCGGGAACGGCACCACAACGGTGAGTGTCAACTCGGCGAGCGACCTGATCGTCACCATTCCGAAGGGCACCGCCACGCAGTGCGGCACCACTCCGCTCGGGACCGCGAACGGCGACATCAACGCCATCAACTTCTCGCAGGCGACGCCGGCTCCCACCAACGCCACCGTCGTGATCGACGAGACGACCAAGCCTGTCCCCTGCGGGGTGACCGTCAACGGCACGGTGGGGGCCGGGACCACGAATGATGCCCTGGTCACGATCCAGGCCTTCCCGAACGACGCGGTCACCGTCGGCGCGGCCACGCTGGACCTCGCCGGCTGCGGTATGACGCAAGGGTCGCTCACGGGTGTGGGCAGCTATACGCTGGTCGCCAGCGGCACTTCGACGCTGAGCGCCCAGGGGGAATCGGACGATCCGGTCAGTGTGCCGGTGGACTTCGTGGCCGGGCAGACCACGGCCGTGGCCACGGAGACCTTCGAGAGTGCCGGCAGTGATACGACCGTCGATTTCTCGAACGCCTACAGCACGTGCCCGACCGGGTTGAACACGTGCTTGCTCACCATCAACAGTTCCGGCGCGGCCCTGACCTCGCCTGCTCTGGCTGACTTCCACGCCCAGATCAGCGGGGCCGGCGGCATCCTGACCACCTACGACTTCAGCAACGGCGGAGCAGGCGTGACGACGTTCGTAGGCCTCGCCAGTGGGGCGACCACCTTCGAGGGCCAGGCGGACACCTACGCGCTGAGCGGGCTGCAAGGGGGTAGCCAGGTGGTCGCCGGCACCGGAGCTGAGATGTACACGGTGACCGCCAGCAACGCGATTTTCACGAGCGGCTCCGGCGCGGACACGTTCCAGGTGACAGGGAACAACAACACGTTTCAGGCCGCGTCCGGGCCGGACACCTTTTATGACACGGTGCCGTCCGGGACGCCGGTCAACACGCTCGACTTCTCCCAGGTGGCGCTCACGCCCGGGGAACAGCTCGCCATCAACGCCGCCGGCGCGTCCGAGTCGATCAACGGGAACACCCTCCCGAACGGTTCAGCCATGGTGGGCAGCAGCACGCCGCCTGCCTACACATTCCTGAACGCCTCCGGCTCAACGAGCGCCTCGAACTTCACCACCATCAAGGGCACCCTGGCCGGAAGCACGCAGTTTCTGGGCGGCGGATCGGGAGGACTGACCTTCAGCGGCGCCGGTTCGGGCAACTCCGCCCAGTTCTTCGGCAACAGCGGGGTGGTGGCGAACCTCTCCGGGGGAACCGAGACGACCTCGGCGCAGATCGGGCCGTCCACCCAGCTCTCCAACTTCAACCTCGCCTCCGGTCAGGTGCTGGTCGGCACGCCCGGATCCGCCACGTCCTGTGCCGCTGCGGCCTCAGATTGCGACACCCTTCTCGGGACGGCGTCCATCCAGAGCATCACGGGCGCCCCGGGCGGCTACAGCACGTTCTACGCCGGAGCGGGACCCGGCCTGTACACCTTCGGGGATCCGGGAGGCAACAACACCTTCTACGGCGGCGCCGGCCCGGACAACTTCAGCAGCGCCGGCAACAACAACGACTTCGTCGCCGGCACCGGCACCGCCACCATCAGCGAGTCGGCCCCGGTCACCGGGGCCAGCAACACTCTGGACTTCTCCAACGCCTTCACCACCTGCCCGACCGGGGCGACCACGTGCGCCCTCGACATCAACAGCTCGGGCGGCCCCATCACCTCGCCCAGCCTGGCCGACCTCACGGCCGAGATCACCGACTCCACCGGCACCCTGGCGACCTACAACTACAGCAACGGCGGAGCCGACATCACGAACTTCGTCGGCCTCACCAGCGGCGCGACCAACTTCAACGGCGAAGCGGGCACGTTCACGTTGACGGGGCTGCAGTCGAACAGCAATGTCATCGCTGGCACCGGGACCGAGACCTACACGGTCACCGCCAGCAACACCACGTTCACCAGCGGGGCCGCCAGCGACACGTTCCAGGTCACCGGCAACAACAACACCTTCCAGGCCGAGTCGGGGCCCGACACCTTCTACGACACGGTGCCGACGGGAACGCCGGCCAACACCCTCGACTTCAGCGACGTGCTGACCAGTTCGGGGGCGCCCCTCGCGATCAACGATGCCGGGGCACCTGAGTCCGTTAACGGCGGCACCCTGATGACGGGGCAAGCCGCGCTCGGAACGCCGACGGCGAACCCCCCTTACACCTTTCTCAACAGCTCGAGCTCCACCAGCGCCTCCAACTTCACCACGATTGTCGGGGCGCAGACCGGCAGCACCCAGTTCCTGGCGGGAGGGACCGGCGGCCTCTCGCTCCAGGGGCTGGGCGCCGGCAACTCCGCCGCCTTCTTCGGCAACACCGGAGTGGTTGCGAACATCTCCGGCGCCGGCGTGATCACCTCGGCGCAGATCAGCGCGACGAAGACCCTGTCGAACTTCAATCTGGGGTCGGGTCAAGTCCTCGTCGCCTTTCCCGGAAGCGCGACGTCCTGCACCTCGGTCCCCGCGGACTGTGACACCCTGAGCGGGACCGGGTCGATCGAGGGCGTGACCGGCACGCCCACCGGCTTCAGCACCTTCTACGCCGGACCAAGCCCGGGTACGTTCAATCTCACCGGTCTGGGTGGAAACAACACGTTTGTCGGTGGCACCGGGGCTGACGTCTTTACCAGCACCGGCAACAACAACGACTTCGAGGTGGGCACCGGCGACGCCACCATCACCGATCCCGGTTCGGCCAACACGGTCGATTTCTCGGCGCTGACGAGCGAGGTGACGGTGAACGTCTCAGGTCAGCAGGTGGTGCAAACGCCCAACGACGCGGCGACGACACCGACCGGCCTCTACACGTTCACCACCGCCGCGACCTTCGTCGGGTCGCCGGACGGTTCCGTCTTCGATGCCGGCACGTCCGGGGAAACCTTCGACGGCGCCAAATCGGCCGTCAACCAGTTGAGCTTCGCCTTTGCCACCACGTCGGCCTCGCTCAAGGTGTGCGTCATCGGTGTCAGCGGCTGCAGTGCCGGGCAAGCTCTGCTCGGATCGGTGGACGAGCAGTTCGCCAATATCAACCAGTTCGATGGGCTGAGCAACGGGGCGACCACGTACGTGGCCGGCAACCCGAGCAGCACCTCATACACGGCGGACGCCACGTCGACGCCACCGAGCGTGATCGATTATTCGGGGGCGAGCGCCGGGGTCACGGTCAACTTCGGGGCGGGCACGGTGGGGTCGGACACCATCTCGGGTTTGACGGACGTGATCGGCTCGGCGCAGGGAGGCAACACGTTTATCGCCGGGTCTGGCTCGGAGACCTTCGGTGACAACGGAACGGCGGGCGGGGACGCGATCAATTTCGGCAACGTGGGGACCAGCTCCAACACCCCGTTGACGGTCAACGTGTCGGGGGGTCCGTCGGGGCTGCTGCTCAATGACGAGGCCATGCTGGGGACCAGCGCCGTGTACAACTTCACGACCCGCGGTGCTGATTTCACCAAACTGTCCGGCGCCCTCGACGGGAACACCTCCTTCCTGGCCGGCCCGACCGGCGGCTACGGGTTCAGCGCCTTCGCCGGCAACGACACCATCGACTTCTCCGCCGCGACCACGACGACACCGGGGGTGACGGTCAATCTTTCCTCCGGACCCGGCGGTTCAGTGTCCGGCTTCGCCAACGGGAAGACCGACAGCATCTCGGGGCTGACCACCGTGACCGGGTCGGCAGCAGGGCAAAACAAGTTCATCGGTGGGCCCGGGCCGTCGACCTATACCTTCATCGGCAACGGCAACGGCAACGACTTCCAGGCGGGGGGCGGCACCGACACCTTCACGGCCAGCGGCTCGGGGAACACGGTCGACTTCTCGCAGCTGAGCAGCCAGGTCACGGTGAACGTGTCGGGACAACAGGTGTTCCAGACGCCGAACGATTCGGCTACCACCACCACCGCCCTGTACACCTTCACCAGTTTCGGTGGCACTGCCGCCACGTTCATGGGGTCACCGGACGGTTCCATCTTCTATGCCGGGCCGGTGGGGGACACGTTTGATGGATTCAACAAGGCGACCAACCAGCTGAGCTTCGCGTTCGCCTCGGGCAGCCTGAAGGTCTGCGTGGTCAGTAGCACGGGGTGCAGCGCGGGCGAGGCCGTGCTGGGATCGGTGGACGAGCAGTTCGCCAATATCAACCAGTTCGATGGGCTGAGCAACGGGGCGACCACGTACGTGGCGGGCAACCCGAGCAGCACCTCGTACACGGCTGACGCCACGTCGACGCCGCCGAGCGTGATCGATTATTCGGGGGCGAGCGCCGGGGTCACGGTCAACTTCGGGGCGGGCACGGTGGGGTCGGACACCATCTCGGGTTTGACGGACGTGATCGGCTCGGCCCAGGGGGGCAACACGTTTATCGCCGGGTCTGGAGCGGAGACCTTCGGTGACAACGGGACGGCGGGCGGGGACACCATCAATTTCGGGAACGTGGGGACCAGCACTACCACCCCGTTGACGGTCAACGTGTCGGGGGGCCCGGCAGGGGCGTTGCTCAATGACGAGGCCATGCTGGGAAACAGCACCACGTACACCTTCACGACACGCGGCCTTGATTTCACCAAACTGTCGGGCGCGCTCAACGGGAACACCGCCTTCCTGGCCGGCCCGACGGGGGGCTATGGCTTCAGCGCCTTCGGCAGCAACGACACCATCGACTTCTCCGCCGCGACCGTGGGCGTGACCGTGAATCTGACGGGCGGATCCAGCGGCACCGTGTCGGGCTTCGCCAACGGGAAGACCGACAGCATTTCCGGCTTGACCACGGTGACCGGGTCGTCCGCAGGTGGCAATACCTTTATGGCCGGGCCAGGTCCGCTCGCATACTCGTTCACCGGCAATGCAAACGGCAATCTGTTCGAGGGGGGCAGCGGGGGCAGCGACGCCTTTGCCAGCAATGGCAATAACAACGTTTTCCAACCGCAGGCCGCGAGCGCCAGCATCAACGATCCTGGCTCGGGCAACACCGTGGACTTCTCGAAGCTGAACAGCCAGGTCACGGTCAACGTGTCGGGGTTTCCGGTGTCGGTGACACCCAACGACTCGGCCACCACGGCCACCGCCCTCTATACCTTCACCAGCTTTGGCTCCACCGCCGCGACCTTTATCGGTTCCGGTGCAGGCTCAATCTTCTACGCCGGGGCCGCCGCCGACACCTTCCAGGGAGAGGGCACATCCAACCAGTTGAGCTTCGCCTCCGCGCCCGGAGCCACCCTGCAGGTGTGCGACGTGACGAGCAGCGGATGCACGGCCGGCGAGGCCGTGCTGGGCTCCGTTGACGAACAGTTCTCCGATATCAACGCCTTCGTGAGCCTGGCCGGCGGGAACACCACGTTTGTGGCCGGAACTCCGAACGGGACGAGCTTCGCCGCGACCGGATCCGGCAACAGCATCGACTTTTCGGCGGCATCCGCCGGAGTGAACGTGAACCTGATCTCCGGCACCACCGGCCAGGTCGGCACGGACACGATCTCGGGCTTGACCACGGTCATCGGCTCCGCCAACGGCGGCAACACGTTCACGGCCGGCTCGGCCAGCTACAACTTCACCGGTAACGGCAACGGCAACACGTTCATCGGAGGGTCGGGTACCAGCATCTTCTCGAGCACCGGCAAGAACAACACGTTTGTCGTCGGCACCGGACCGGACAACATCGACGAAACGGGCCAGAACAACGCCATCTCCTTCGCCGCCGTGTCCACCAGTGGCTCCACGCCCCTGACCGTCAACGTCTCGGGCACTCCCGTGAATGGCGTCAGCAACGACACTGCGTCCGTGGGCACCATCACCTACAACTTCAGCATCGGCGGGGGGACCTTCAATTCCTTCACCGGTGCGGGCACCGGCAACACCGACTTTCACGCCGCCGGCGCCGGCGGCGGGGCCACCTTCTCCGGCGCCGGGCCCAACAACACCCTGGACCTGTCCGCCAACCTGTGCGGCATCACTGCCAATATGGCGGCGGGGACCGTCGTGGTGGGCTTCGGGAGCGCCTGCAAGGCGTCCGGGACCGACACCGTCTCGGGCCTGACGACGATCATCGGGTCGCCGAGCGGCGCCAACGTGTTCAACGCTGATCTTCTCGGGAACGTGTTCACGGCTGCCAGCACCACCAACACTGTCTCTTACGCCGGCTTTCCTTCGGGCGTCTGCGTCAACCTCACCAGCGACAGGGTGGGAGTCAGCTGCAGCGGCGGCGGGGTCGTCGACGACTTCAGCTTCCCATCCGGCGTGCCGGTGATCGAGGGGTCGGCCAGCAACGACACATTTCAGATTGGCACCACCGGCGCCACGATCGAAGGGGGCGGCGGTCAGGCCACCATCGACCTGTCGCAGATCCCCGCGCCCACGTCCGGGACGACCGGCGCCACCGTCGACCTGGCTGCTGGGACGATCACCGCGCCGATCCCCACCTTCGGCGCCGTGTCCTTCACTCCCGGCTGCGGACCGGCCGCCGCCCTGTGCGTGACGGCCGTCAAGGGGTCGAGGTACGACGACACCTTCAGGGCCAACTCGGCCGCGCTCGGGGGCGGACTGCCGGAACTGAGCGTGACCGGGGGCGCGGGCAATGACACCCTCGACCTGTCCCAGATCGGCGTGCCCGCCGCCGTGGAGATGCCGATCTCCGGCACGCCCCTGGTCACCTCGGGCCCGTGTACCGGCACCCCGCCGGGCACAGTGGGGTTCGTGTGTGTCCCGGGTGCGGCGCCCGGCATCACCTTCACCGCCGTCCCCAACGTGATCGGGACGGGGGTCGGTGGCGACGACTTCCTGGCCGGGTCAGGGACGGAGAGCATGACCGAGACCGGCAACCCCGGCACGCTCGACTACTCGGCCGTGCCCGCCCCGCTGAACACGCTGAACACGGTGCAGGGGATCACCGTCGACGTCACCGATCTCACCGGCACGCCCGGCGGCACCGTTACCAGTCCCGTCACCATTGGCGTGACGGACACGTTCACGGGGATCGGGACGTTCAACGGCACCCGCGACAACGACAGTTTCATCCAGGCCGGACCGGGCTCCTACACCTTCAACGGAGAAGGCGGCGCCAACAGCCTCGACCTGTCGAACGCCCCAGCCGGAACGACGGTGTCCCTGTCCGCCCCGAGCGCAGGGTGCAGCACCGGCATCAAGAACAACAATGGCACGGCCAGCGGCGACGACGTCACCGACACGTTCACCTGCATCGGTTCGGTCGTCTCGGCCGGATCCGAATACCAGGTCTCGCCGGGCCAGACCGCCACCGTCACCGGGAATGGGGGCGGCACGCTGATGCTGATCAACGACGTGGCCGGCACCGGCGTGATCGTGACGCTTCCCGTCGGCTCCGGCCTGGGCACCGTGACCGGCGACGGCTACAACTTCTCGTTCTCGGGGATGACGACCATCGACGGGCCGCCCTCCGACAGCCTGTTCGTTGCCGGCAGTGCCAGCGTTCCGATCACCATCAACGGCGGGGGCGGGGTGAACGGCATCAGCTTCGCCGGCGCGCCTGCGGCCGCCCTGGTCAACCTTTCGAACGCCGCCTACACCGTTCCGGCCGGGTTGAGCGGTGCCGGCACGGTCCTGCCCGCGGATACCGCCATGGGCGGTTACGGCGAAACCATCACCTTGAACGGCATCTCCAACGTCATCGGAACGACCACCCACAATGACGTCGTGGTCGGTGGGCCGGGACCGGGCACACTCACGGGTGGCGCCGGCACGGAGACGTTCGTGCCGACTGGTGGCAACGACATGATCTACGGGGGCGGCGGCCAGGACACGCTCGACCTGTCGATGCTGCCCGGCGACACGACGCTCAACCTCGGCAAAACCGGGCCGCAGTTCGTCGGACCGGGAGACGGGATCCTGACGATCGCGCCCGGCACCATCGAGAAGGTCATCGCCTCGCCCGGTGGCAGCACCTTGCAGGGCGGGCCGGGCAACGTGACCCTGGTTGGCGCGACGGGCACCGACTGGCTGGCCGCTGGCACCGGCAATCAGACGCTCATCGCCGGCAGCGGGAACGACACCCTGGTCGGCGGCATCGGCAGCGATCAGATGGAGGGCGGCACCTCGCCGGTGACCTTCGTTCCGGGTCAGGGCACCGACACCCTCTCCAGCCAGATGACCGGCGCCGGCAATACCCTCTCTTACAACGGGGCGCCGGCCGGGGCGTGCATCAACTTGTCCAGCCAGCTGTACGTCGTTCCCTCGAATGAGCCGTGCGCCGGCGCCACCCTCGGTGCGGACTCCGCCACCGGGGGGTGGGGAGCAAACGTCAACCTGGCCGGTGCCGAAATCGGGCAGCTGACGGGGTCACCGGAGGCGGACACATTTGTCACCGGGTCCTCTCCCGAGACCATCAACGGCAACGGCGGGAACGACCTTTTCGTGGTCACGAGCGGCAACAGCACCCTCACCGCCGCGAACGGTTCGAGCTCACAGTTCCTGTTCGCGGGGGCTGGCAGCAATGTCATCAACGGCGGCGGCAGCAGCACCCTCAACTTCTCGCAGGCGCCGGCAGGCGTCAACGTCAACCTCCACGAGATCAACTCCCAGGAGGGCGAAGCGAGCGGCGGCTTTGGGGGAAACCAGATCGTCACCGGGATCGTGAGCGTCATGGGGACCAATTTCAATGACGTGCTGGTGGGTGGGGGGCCCGGCGGCACCCTCACCGGGCTCAACGGGAATGACGTGCTCGAAGCGGGTCCCGGCGGAGGCGACACCTTGATCTCAGACGGGAGCGGCAACGACACCTTCTGCGACCAGGTCGGCTGCAACGGCCAGACGGCGGCCGCAGGCGGCAACGTCATGGTCGGGGGCACCGGGGACGACACCTTCTTCGCCGTGAACCCGGGTGTCGATCACGTCACCGGTCACCCGGGCGACATCGCATTCGTCGCCCCCCAGGATGTGCCCTTCGTGAGCGGTATCCCGGGCTCGGATATCCACGTGCAGAACCCGTGAGCGCGTCAGGAATATCAGGAGAAGCAGGTTGGTCCGGGAAGGGCAAGCGGTCATGGGTGTAAACGTGGCGCTGCTCGGCGCTGAGGACCTGAAGGTGGAGCCGGGTCAGACCACGACGTGCCAGCTGAGCGTGGCGAACAACAGCACGATCGTCGAGCAGTTCACCATTTTGATGCTCGGCGAAGCCGCCGAATGGAGCGATCCGGATCCTCCGGTCGTGTCGTTGTTCCCCGAGCGCGCAGCAGACCGTGACCCTGCGGTTCTCGCCTCCCCGTCTGTACACCACCCCGAGCGGCGAAGTGCCGTTCGCGGTGAAGGTGATCCCTTCCAACGAACCCGAAGAATCGGTCACCGAGGAGAGCATGATCACGGTCGGCTCCTTCAACGACGTGGGTGCCGAGCTCGTGCCCCGGGTCACGACCGGGCGGATCACCGGCCGCCAGAAGCTCGCCGTGGACAGCCGCGGCAACGTCCCGTTGCCCGTAGAGGTCTCCGCCCTCGATGCCGCCGACGCGCTCAAGTTCAAGATCCGGCCGAGCGCGCTCACGACCGCACCCGGCGAAGCCCGCTTCATCCGGGTCAAAGTCAAACCGCGGCAACGCTTCTGGAAGGGGCCGGAGCAGCACAAGCCGTACAAGGTCCAGGTCGCCCCGGCAGACGAGAAGCCCCTGGTTCTGGACGGGTCGCTCACCCAGAAGTCCGTCCTGCCCAAGTGGCTCCTCACCGCCTTGCTCATTGCCGCCGCCGCCGCCCTGCTGTGGTTTTTCGTTCTCAAGCCGGCCGTGCACTCGACCGCCGTGAATGCCAACAAGGCGGCCCTGGCCGCCCAGGCCAACCAGACGAAAGCCCTGCAGAGCCAGCTGGCGGCGACGCAATCCTCAGTGGCCCGGAGCTCGGCTGCGCAGGCATCCAACGCCGCCGCACTGGCCGCCCTGGCCAAGAAATCCGGCACCACCGTGACCACGACGACCACCACCATCCCGACCACGACAACCGTGAAAGCGGCCGGGGCCGCGGCCACCACGACGACCACCACCGTGGCCAAAGGCGCGTCCAAAGTGGTCGTCGTCCCCCCGGTCGCGGCGACGACCGTCCCCGGGGCTCCCCCGACCACCCAGCCCGCACCCGTCACCGGACCCAACGACGGTCGCATCGAAGTGGTCGCGGCGCCAGGTTCGTCGGCCACCAACTCCATCACCCTGGCCCCCCAGAGCAACCTGCAGATCGAAGACCTGATAATCCAGAATGTTTCGGATACGGGCGGGCGGGCCAGTATCCAGCGGCTGCCGGCCGGTCCGGGAGCCGTCCCTGAGGATCTGCTGGTGGAGAACCTGGGCTCGCTGACCGACCAGGAGTACACCTTCAGCAGCCCCATAGTGTTCACATCCGGCCAGCAGCTGATCCTGTCGGTGACGTGCACGGGAGATCAGCCCGCGTGCGATGTCGGGGTCTACTTCACGGGCCCGCTGACCGTGCCGGCCGGCGACACCCCCCCCACGTTCCCCTGACCCCGGTTTCATTGACCCGCGTTCCTTCGATATAGCCATCCGTTCAGGGCCGGGTGCCGACAGCCACCCGGTCGGGTTACACTCCTCTCAGTGCCGGACGGGGCACTGGCCGCAGTGATCAGCGGTGCGGATAAGGCCCGAACGACTCGGGTGGGCGGTAAGGGAACGTGGGAGCAGTCGCTCGCATACCGGAGTCGGTCGACGGGGCCGGGGAGCGGCGCGACATTTCGGGCCTGGTGCGGCACCGGCTCACCTCGCGGCTCCTGGATCCCGGCGCCTATCAGGTCGGGTGGGTGGTGGCCCCGGCCGGGTCGGGCAAGTCCCGTCTGCTGGCCCACGTGGCCGCCGCCTACCGGGGAATGGTCGCATGGTGCGGCAGTCCCGATCCGGTGCCGCGCAGCGAGCGGGCGCTCACGGACTGGTTGTGGGGTGGCCTGGCGCCGGCCCTCGGCCTGACCGGTGACCCGGCTCCCGGCTTGCAAGGGGTCCTCGAAGCGCTGTCGGGGCCTGGTCCGGCGATCGCGGTCGTGGTCGACGACGTGCATCTGCTGGAGGGCGGCGACGCCGAGCTGGCGCTCGCCGACCTGATTCGGCGGCTGCCGGTCCGGATGAGGCTGCTGATGGCAAGTCGCGTCGAGCTGGCCCTGGATTTCTCGGGACTGCGGGTCGCGGGCCGGCTGGTAGATATCGGCCCGGACGATCTGCGGTTCCGATCCTGGGAGGTGGAGGAGCTATTTCGCGATGTGTATCGCGAACCGCTGATCCCAGAGGACGTGGCCGCCCTGGCCCGCAGAACCGCGGGCTGGGCCGCCTATTTGCAGCTGTTCCATCTGGCCACGGCGCGCAAGCCGACGGCGGAGAAGCGCCGCGTGATCGCCAGCCTGGCCAACCGGTCCCGGCTGGTGCAGGAATACCTCACCCGGCATGTACTGGCCGAGCTGTCGCCGGATCTCCAGGACTTCCTCATCCGCACCAGCGTGTTGCGTCGCCCGACGGTGGCGCTCTGCGACGAGTTGCTGGGTTGGGAGCGGGGCAGCGGGGAACTGCTGCTCGAGCTCGAGCGGCGGCAGCTGTTTACCGACCGGCTGCACGATGACAGTTACCGCTACCACACCGTGCTGCTTTCCTACCTGGAGGCTCGCCTGGTGGAGGCGGTGGGGGCGACGGCCGCTCGGGCCGAGCACCGGCGAGCGGCCCGGCTCCTGGAGCGAGAAGGCCTCACCGAGGACGCGGCCGCCGCGTTCGCCAAGGCGGAGGATTGGGAGGGGGTAGCACGCAACCTGGGCCACCCGGCCGGCTCGGCCAACGGCCTCGGCGGGGCATGGCTGGAAGCCCTGCCGCCGACGGTGGTCGAAACGGACGCCCTGCTGTTGATGGCCCGGGCCCGGCGAGCGCTCGCCAGCGGCGCCCTGTCCGACGCGGCTGCAGCCATGCGGGCCGCCGAGGCGGTGGCGGCTTCGACGGTGGTGGCCGAGCGGTGCCGGCAGGAGCGGGACCGCATCGGAGCCTGGATGACGTCGGGGCGACCAAGCGGTTCTGACTGGCTGGCCGTGCTGCGCAGAGCCACCCAGCGCCAGCCGAGAGAGGCCCAGCGGGCGGCAGAGGCGCTGCCAGGGGTCACCGGCCGGTTCGCGGAGGGGGCCGCCGCCTTCCTGGCCGGCGACATGGGGAACGCTTCCCGGCTCCTGAGCGGGGTCGCCACCCACCCGGACGCCACCCCTGCACTGGGGTCAGGTGGGCGTCTGCTCGCGACGGTCGCGGCCTCGTTCTGCGGCCAGTTTCCCGACGACGAGGAACTGGACCGGCTTCGCGAGGAGGTGGAGCAGGCCGCCATCCCCTGGCTGGACCGCATGGCTCACGCCGCATTAGCCCTCGCCGATCCGCGATCGGGCGACGCACTCGACCAGGTGGGTGACGCCTGCCAGCGGGAAGGGGACCGATGGGGCGAAGCGCTGGTGGCCCTCGTCAAGGGGGCCGGATGCCTTTGGCGGGGAGAGCCAGGAGGGCACTACCTGGAGCGGGCGGCGAGGATCTTCGCCGAGATCGACGCGGGAGTGTGTGAGAGCCTGGCGTACGGCTACCTGGCGCTGTGTGCCCACCAGGCCGGTGATGCGGAGCTCGCTATCAGCACGGCGCGTCAGGCCCGCACTCTGGCTGCTCTGCAGGAGGCGCCCGGCTGCGCCGGGGTGGCCGCCATAGCCCACGCCCGGGTATTGGACGACGCCGCGGAACTGAGCCGGGCCAGAGAGTTGCTGGAACCGCTCGGCACCTGGAACTGGCATGCGCACCTCGGTCTCACCGGGCGCAGCGCCCTGCGACGTGAAACGAATGGCGCCGCGCCCATCCCGTCCGGTGTCGCGCATGCCAAAGCGGGGGATACCGGCGGACCGGCCAGGCCGCGCCTTCGGCTTCGCTGTCTGGGCGGCTTCGCACTCACCATCGACAGCCGCCCGATCGACGAGGCCGCGGCCAAACCCATGGAGCGCGCCCTCCTGCATGTCCTGGCCATGCGGCCGGGCGAACAGGTGCACCGGGAAGCGCTCATCGAGGCCCTGTGGCCCGAGGCCGACCCGGACGCCGGCTTGCACCGGTTACAGGTGGCCATCTCCGCCCTTCGGCGCCTGACCGCGGGCGCGCCTGGCTGCCCGTCAGGGCTATTGGTTCGGGAGGGCAATTCCTATCGTCTGGCGCTTCCGGACGACGCCGACTGCGACCTGTGGGAATTTCAGGCCCAGCTCCGCCGGGCCGCGGCCGCCCGAAGCAGCGACGACCCCCTCGGCGAGGAGGCGGGTCTGGACGCGGCGCTGCGGTTGTACCCCGGTCCCCTGCTCCCTGGCGACGGCCCCGCCGACTGGGTGGTGGGTCAACGGGCCGCGGTCCAGGGTCAGGCCGCTGACGCGGCGGTGCGCCTGACCGTCCTTCGTCTCGAGCGGGGCGAGCACCGGGCGGCCGTCGAAGCAGCTCGGGCGGGCCTGGGACTCGATCGCTACCGCGACGAATTGTGGAAGCTGCTGATCGAGGCGGCGGTCCGGTCCGGGCACCACGCCGAAGCCGGTCGAGCTCGCCGTGCCTACGCCGCCCTGCTCGACGAACTCGGTGTCCGAGGGGGGTAACGCGGCGTCGGGTCTGGTGTTGGGCGTCAGGTCGAGACTTCGACGTTGACCTGACCCGCGAAGTCGATGGTGATCGGGGCCCCGCCCGACAGCACGCATTCGCAAATGGAGTCGCTGGTAAGCGCCGGCAGGCCGTTGACGAGGACGGTCGGGGCACCGGGGGCCCACGGCGCCACGATGGCCGGGATGCACGGCACTGGCGCTCCCAGGGCCGCAATGACTTCCGGGTTCGCCGGCGAGCTGCAGGCCCCGAAGGTGGCGATGTTCTCCAGCGGGACAAAGTCCATGATCGTGGCCACAGGGGTCGGCGCGGTGACCATTGCCCCCTCGGGAATGACGACGAGGGGAATCGGGGTCTTCCCCATCGGACACATGACCATCGCCCCTTCGACGACGAGTTGGCTCATGGCATCCACCTCCGGGCCGGTTGATTCCCGACGCAGCGACCGGCCAGCCACAGTCTAGGAGCCGTCCGGCCCGCTGCTTACAGCCACGGGCAAAGACTGCTCACTTTGTCCTGGGGCGCTGCCCGGGAAACGGTGCCCATGACGCAGCCAGTTTGCCCCTCTGGGCATTATTTGCTTGCCTGCTGAACCCCCGTTGAGTGCCCGTTGAGCGAGCTCACCATGATGGGAGCATGACGACGGAGGACGCAGCCTCATGAACAGCCGGGTGAAAGTCTTCGTGCACGCCACCGACCCGGTATCGGCGACCGGGGTAGCGGGCGAGCTGCGTCAGCGGCCCGAGGTGTTGGTGGTCGACGACGGCGATTTCGAAGCTGCTCAGGTGGCCGTGGCGGTCGTGGACGAGATCGACGCCGGGACGGTTCGGACGGTCCGCGGCATCCAGCGGGACGGCTGCCAGCGGGTGGTCATGGTCGTGACCCGTCTCGACGACGCCGGCCTGCTGGCCGCGGTGGAAGCCGGGGCGTGCGGACTGCTCCGGCGCGCCGAGGCGGTCGCGGACCGGCTGGTTGATGCGGTACTCACCGCCGCGAAAGGCGACGGGTCGCTCCCCCCCGACCTGCTCGGCCGCCTGCTGGATCAAATGAGCCGTCTGCAACGGCAGGTCCTGGCCCCGAGGGGTCTGTCCTTGAGCGGTTTCACGGATCGGGAAGTGGACGTACTTCGGCTCCTTGGCGAAGGCTGGGACACCGCCGAAATCGCGGCCAAACTGGCCTATTCCGAGCGGACGGTCAAGAACGTGATCCACGACATCACTGCCCGCCATCAGCTGCGCAACCGCTCCCATGCGGTGGCGTATGCGGTGCGCCAGGGACTGATTTGAAGGGCCGCGCCCGGACCCGACGATGATCAACGAAATCGACGAAGCCCTGAGGGACCTGGTCAGAACCGAAGTGGTGAACGGCGCGGACGTGGAGGTGCTCTTTGAAGCCCCCACCCGTGACTGGGCGTCGCGGCGCAACACTCCCACCGTCGACCTGTACCTGTACGACATCCGCGAGGACCTTCGCCGGCGCCAGATAGGAATCGTGGAGCGGCGCAACGACGAGGGCGTGGTGGTGGAGCGGCGGGAGGTGGCGCGCTATTTCAAACTGGCCTACCTGATCACGGCGTGGACGCAGCGACCAGAGGACGAGCACCGACTGCTCTCGGCCATTCTCGCTTGCTTCATGCGTCACGACCACCTACCGGACTTCGCGCTCACCCCGCTGCTGCGCGAGCTGGGATCGCCGCCCGGCCTCATGATTGCCTATCCCCCGCCTGAGGACCGGCAGGTTTCAGATGTGTGGTCTTCTCTCGGTGGGGACCTCAAGCCGTCGGTGGATCTGGTCGTCACCATGGCCCTGGATCCCCAAATCCTCTACGACGTCGCCGAAGCAGTCATGGCGCCGCTCCGCCTGCGGGCCGTGGGCCACACCACCTACGACGTCGAAGACGACGTGCGGGAGGGGCGGCGGCCGGCCCCGCAGGCTGTGGAGCCAGAGCCAGAGCCAGAGCCGGCACCGGTCGCCGCGGTCGGCGCGGTCGGCGGCAAGCCTCGCAAGAGCACGCGCACCAAGGGATCGTGACCCAGGGGGGTGGGGCGATGGGCGCCGTCCCCGACCAGTCCGCTGGGTACCTCCTCGCCCGGCTCCGGATCATCGAACGGCGGGTCCGGGATCTGGTGGCGCACCGCCGGCGGGACGACCCGGCACCGGAAAGTCCCTTTCGCGGCCTGTACCTTTCGGATGAGCACGTCGACCGCCTGCTGGCCAGCGGCGCACTGCCCGTTACCCTCGACTGGTCCGACGACGCCGACCTGGCTGCCCTCGAGGGCGAGGCGCGCCGGGCGGAAGCGGCAGGCGGAGCGATCCGTTTGCCACCGCTGGCCCGACGGGCCGGCCTCGATGGCCTGGACGTGGACCTGCTGCTGGTCGCGTTGGCTCCGGACCTGGACGCCCGCTTCGAGCGCCTGTACGGCTACCTCAACGACGACGTCACCCGGCGCCGGGCCACCATCGGCCTCAGCCTGGAGCTGTGCGGCGCGTCGCCCTGGTCGGCGGCGGCCAGGAGCCGATTTTCTCCCGATGCACCACTCACCTCGGCGGCGCTGGTGCTGGTCGAGGAGCCGGATCGGCCGTTTCTCTCCCGCTCGCTGCGGGTGCCGGACCGGGTCGCCGCCTACCTCCTGGGCGACGACCGGCCGGACCCGGCCGTCGCGGGGCTCATCCGGTCGCCGGGGACGGCTCCGGCCGAAGGTCTGGCCACGGCGCTGGGCGCGGTGCTGGCCGGAGGGGTCCGCCTGGTCTACCTGAGAGAACGCCCGGGCACGTCGGCCCCGGCGATCGCCGCCGCAGCCCTGCAGGCGGCAGGGCTGGCGGCTCTGACGGTCGACCTGGACCAGCTCAACCCGGCGGAGGAGCTGGAGGTGGTGGCGCGGACGATCGGACGGGAGGCCCTGCTGGAGTCAGCCGGCGTGATCGCGGGCCCCGTCGAGGCCTTGCTCGCCAAAGCGCCGAATACGGTCCGCGCCCTGACCGGCTTGCCGCGGGCCCGTCCTGCTGCACGGCCGGGCCGGCTGGGAACCGGCGTGGAGCCGGACGGTCCCTCTGGTCATGGACACGCTGCCCCGATCGGCCGCGGATCGGCGCCGCCAATGGGAGGCCAGCCTGGGAGGCGACGCTCCGGCCGGGGTCGGTGACGCCGACGTGACGACGCAGTTCCTGCTGTCCGGCGAGCAGGTGGAGCGCGCCGTGGAGGCGGCCCGCCTCCAGGCCCGCCTCGAAGGCGACCCGGTGCGCCTCGATCATCTGCGCGCCGGCGCCCGGGCCCAGAACGGAGCCGGTCTGGAGCGGCTGGCCCGCCGCATCCAGCCGGCGGTGGGGTGGGACGACCTGGTGCTGGCGCCGGCAACCGCCGATGCCCTCCGGGAGCTGGCCGGGCGGGCCCGCCACCGCGACCAGGTGCTCGACAACTGGGGAATGCGGCCCGGCGGCGGTCGGGGACGCGGCATCACGGTCCTCTTCGCCGGGGACTCCGGCACCGGGAAGACCATGTCAGCCGAGGTGGTCGCCCAGGATTTGGGCCTTGATCTGTACCGGGTAGAGCTGGCTGCGGTGGTCGACCAGCTACGTGGGCGAGACCGAGAAGAACCTGGAGCGGATCTTTACCGAGGCGGACGGGACGAACGCCGTGCTGCTCTTCGACGAGGCGGACGCCCTCTTCGGGAAGCGCTCCGAAGTGCGCGACGCCAACGATCGCTACGCCAATATTGAGGTGGCGTACCTGTTGCAGCGGATGGAAACGTTCGACGGGCTCGCCATCCTGGCCACGAACCTGCGCGCCAATGTCGACGAAGCCTTCGCCCGTCGCCTCGACATGGTCGTCGACTTTCCAGCTCCCGACGTCGAGCTGCGGCGTGCGTTGTGGGACCGCTGCCTGGCCTCAGCAGTGCCGAGGGGGCAGGACCTCGACCTCGATTTCTGCGCACGCGCCTTCGAACTGTCGGGTGGCAACATCCGCAGCATTGCGGTCACCGCCGCCTACCTGGCTGCCGACGGAGACCGCCCCGTCGGCATGGTCGACCTCATCCGCGGGGTCCATCGCGAGTACCGCAAACTGGGACGGATGGTCGTGGCTGCCGAGTTCGGCGAGTACTACCACCTGACCGCGAGCGGGGGGAGCTGACCGAGCCGGAGCCAACCCGCGACTGGTTCGGTCGCGGGCAGCCACTTTTGCCCGAAAGCGCAGGGCACGCTTCCCCCAGTCTCGCCCTCCCGCCCCTTCCTCCATCTGAACGGACGCGGCATGGTGCAGGTGGTCCGTCCCGAGGAGGATGTTCATGCCGACCTACCTGTCGCCAGGTGTCTACGTCGAGGAAATGGAAGCCGGCGCCCGACCGATCGAAGGTGTCGGCACGGCCGTGGCCGCATTCGTGGGTTTGGCCAGCGCCGGTCCGTTCAACGCCCCGACCCTGGTCACGAACTGGAGCCAGTTCACGGGCATCTTCGGTGACTTCGTCGAAGGCTCGTACCTGCACCACGCCGTGTACGGCTACTTCCAGAACGGTGGCGGCGCCTGCTACGTCATTCGGATCGGCGGCAACGGGGCCTCCTCGCCGGCCGCCCGGGCCGAGCTGCGGCCAGCACGTGCGCGGTGGCGGGGCCGCGGCCAGCGTGGGCGCCTTCCGGGTCCAGGCCCTGGCCGAAGGGGCCGACGGCAACGACATCTCCGTCGAGATCGCCGACACCAACGCCGAAGGGGCGCCCGAGGACGCCTTCAAGCTGCTGGTCAAGAAGGGCAACGGGTCGAGGAGACCTTCGACAACGTGACGACCAAGCGGGGTCGCCAGAACGTCGTCACCGTCGTCAACGCCCAATCCAAGCTGATCCGCCTCGAGGATCTGGGTGTCGCGGCCGAACGGGTGGCCCGGGGCACCGTCGCCCTGGCCGGCGGAGGCGCGCCGGCGCCGGTCCACCTGGCCCCCGACGACTATGTCGGGGACCCGGCCGACCGGACCGGCTTCGGCGGCCTGGAGGCCGTCGACGAGGTCACGATGGTCTGCGTGCCGGACCTGATGTCGGCCTACCAGAACGGCATGATCGACCTGGAGGGCGTGCAGGCCGTGCAGCTGGCCATGATCGCCCACTGCGAGCTGATGGGCGACCGGGTTGCCATCCTCGACCCGCCTCCCGGGCCTGAACGCCCAGCAGATCAAGGAGTGGCGGGTCGACAAGGTCGGCTACGACTCGAAGTACGCCGCCCTCTACTGGCCGTGGGTCAAGGTGTTCGACCCCGCCACCGGCACCAACGTCTTCGTCCCGCCGAGCGGGCACATGGCCGGCATCTGGGGCCGCAACGACGACACCCGCGGCGTCCACAAGGCGCCGGCCAACGAGGTCGTCCGGGGAGCGATCAACCTCGAGATCAACATCACCAAGAACGAGCACGACCTGCTCAACCCGGTCGGGATCAACTGCATCCGGGCCTTCCCGGGCCGCGGGCATCCGGGTGTGGGGGGCCCGCACCCTGTCGTCGGACGCGGCGTGGCGCTACCTCAACGTGCGCCGGCTCTTCAACTACCTGGAGAAGTCGATCCTCAACGGGACCGACTGGGTGGTCTTCGAGCCCAACGACTACGCCCTCTGGTCCAAGATCCGCCGCACCATCGCCGGTTTCCTGGTCAACGAGTGGCGCAAGGGGGCACTGTTCGGGCTGACGCCCGCCGAGGCCTTCTTCGTGAAGTGCGACGGCGAGACCAACCCGTCCGAAGGGATCGACGCCGGCCAGGTCGTCTGCGAGATCGGTGTCGCTCCGGTCAAGCCGGCGGAGTTCGTCATCTTCCGCCTGTCGCAGTTCTCCGGCGGCACCAGCCTGGTCAACGAGTAAGCCGCAACCCCGTTCTCAGGAGGTAGAAGAACAAAATGGCAGGTTTCGCAGATTACGACTCGGCCGGCACCCACAAGTTCGGTTTCACTCTCGACGGCATCGAGAGCAGGACGATCAAGTCCATCGACGGGCTGGCCCTGAAGCTGGACAAGGTGGAGACCAAGTCCAACACCCTGGACGGCAAGGCCGTCCACAAGGTCGTGGGCCGGCAACCGGGTATTCCTCGGCCAGCTCACCGTCACCCGGGTCATGACCGACGACCCGAGCTGGGATATCTGGTTCAACACCGCCGTCAAGGATGTGAAGGCGGCCCGCAAGAACGGCGTCGTCACGATCTACAACCAGGAATACGTTCCGACGCGGGAGTACACCTTCAAAAACGCCTGGCCGATCGAGCTCAAGGTCACCGGCATGAACGCCAGCGCCGCCAACCCCATCGAGGAGACCGTCGACCTTCGTCTACGAGGAGATCGAGGCCACCCAGCCATGAGCGACGGGCACGTTGATCGTCGGCGCGCTCACCGCGCACCGCCTAAATGCGACGAGGTGCTCCCCTCTCCACGACGGAATGCGGAGGAGGCGGCCGGGACACCGGTACGGCCCGCCGGTCGTCCCTCCGCAGATCCCCTGTGGCGCCGCCCCGGCCAGAGCCGCTGCGAACCGTGTTCGAGTTCGAGTTGCCGCGCGGCTACCTCGACACGGCGGGCGTGCTGCACAAGACGGGCGCCATGCGCCTGGCGACGGCCAGGGACGAGCTCCTCCCCCTGCACGACGACCGGGTCCGGAGCAACCCCGCCTACCTGACCGTCGTCCTGCTGTCCCGGGTCATCACCCGGCTCGGCACCCTGGAGGACGACGAGGTACGGGCCTCGGTCGTCGAGAACCTCTTCGCCTCGGATCTGGCCTTCCTGCAGGACCTCTACCGCCGCATCAACACCGAGGGCCACACCCGGGCCGCGGTCAAATGCCCGGCCTGCGGTGAGACGTTTACGGTCGATCTGGCCGGTGGTGGCCAGGGGGAACGATGACGTACGCGACCGACCGGCTGTACGAGGAGGTGGCGTACGTGGCCTATCACTTTCACTGGTCCCTCGACGAGATTCTCGACCTCGAGCATCCCGTCCGTCAGCGTTTCGTCGCGGAGATCGCCAAGATCAACCGGCGACTGTCCGAAGAGAGAGAGTGACAGGGGCGATGGGCCTGCTCAACTGGCGCCGGTCCGCTCGTGGCCCAGATCGTGCTCCGACCGCCCCATCGGCTCCAGCGGCGATCCGCCTGGGCCCGAAGCGCCCGCACATCCGGAGCGTGACGTCATCCGGGCGCAGCACCCTGTCCGACGTCCCGGACTGGGCCAAGCTCCCGCCGCTGGCGCCGTTGCTGCCCGAGATGCCCTGGGTCGTGTCACATCATTTCGACGAATCGCTCGTCTCCTGGCAGGCGCCGGAGCGCTTCCTCGGCGCCGCTCGGCCACTCCGTCTCCCCGGCCGCACCCTCAGGCATCGTCGAGGGGATGGCGGTGCTCGCCGAACGACGCCTCCCGCCGTGGCCGCAGAGGAAACCCGCTCAGCTCCGGGTGACCGCCTGCCCGAAGAGATCAGCCCCTGACGCTCGCGGTTCCGGCTGCCGCGTCGGAATCGGGCGGCTCGAGCAGTCGTCGGGTGCTGACAATGAGGACCATCGGGATGTCAACGGAAGTCCCCCCGCCGGGTCCGGCACCATCAGATACCGAGCCCCATGTTGCCGAAATACGCCAGGCACCGGCGGTCACGCCGGACGAGACGCGTCGGGAAGAAACGCAATCCGTTCCTGCCGATACCGCGGAGGTACCGGTAGTCGGCGGCGAGGACACGCCGTCGGGCCTTGTCGGTGGGGCACCATTCAGCCCGGTGGTGCAACCGCTCGTGTCCCTCCCGGACGCGGAACGATCGCCGCACCGTTACGTGGAGGCGTCGACTCCGCCCGACCTGCCGCTTGCGTCTTTGCCGAGCGCGCGTCTGCCTGAACCGCCGCCAGCGGCAGCCACGGGAGTTGGCGGGGCCGTTCCCGCAGCGTCACCCGAGCCGACCGCGTCCGGAACGGGATATCTCGCGGAGCCGGAGCTCCCACTGGCGGTGGCTCCCGCCGACGTTCCGGCCCCAGTTGCGCCGGACGTGGGTGCCGCGGATCCCAGGTTTGAGGCGCCAGCTGCCACCGGGCTCCCACCCGGCCCTACCCCGTCGTTCCCCGCGCTCTCCGAACCGCCCCCGAGCCCACCGCCATCGGCACCTTCGCCGGACGCGACGCCCGCACAGTCCCTACCTGTGGCCCCTCTTCTTGGCCCCGGCCGCCCGCTGGGGCCGGAGCCGGACCCCTCTGCCGGCGGGCCGCCCGACCCGGGTCCTGCGGTGGCACGAGAAGAGCCGACGCCCATCCTTCCACTCCCACCTCCGCCGTGCGGTCCCGGCGCCACGCTCTGGCTCAGTCCCCGACGTGGAGGAAAGCACCCGTGAGGCCCCGCTGGCCGCCGACGCAACCTTCGTCCCGCCGGGGCCTGCGCCCGTGCAAGCCTCGCCGCTGGCCGCCCCGGTCGGCCCGCCGGAGTCCGCCGCCCCGGTCGGCCCGCCGGAGTCTCCCGCGGCGGCCGCCACTGTGGCCGGGCCGGCCGGCGACGAGTCCTTGCCGTCGGCGACGCCCGAGAACCCACCGGACTCGGGGTCCCCGGCCGATCTGTCACCGCCGCCCGTCGCCCCGCTCTTGGGCCAACGGCAGCCAGCAGCCGGCGAGCAGCTGGACGTGACGTCTGTGCCCGACGCCGGCGGCACGAGCGGACCGACTGGTACCGATCACCCGTTGGTCCTCCGCCCCCCGACGTCTGTGCCCCGGTCCGGGCTCGGCGAGCCGATGTCGAGCCTCCCGCCGACCGCGGCGTCCGTGGGATATCACCACCCTCAGCCGGGCCCAACAGGTGCAAGCATCCCGATCGCTCATCCAGACCCAGATGGCCGCCACCAGGAGCATCCCCCAGCCCCGCATGACCCAACCGCCCGCCACCGCCGGGCGTTCCTTCCGGACTGCGCCCGGCTGGTCCCGGAAGGGTGCTGGCCGGCATGCCCCTGCCCCGTGCGCCCATCGAGCCTGCCCCTCCAGGCTCTCCGGTGTTACCCCGCCAGATCTGCCACCGGCCACCGAGCGACAAGCGCCCTTGCTCGCCATGGATCCTCTGGTCGATGCCGAACCGCTCGACGGCGACCAGGGCACGTCCGCTCCGCCGGTAGAAGGTGTTCGCGTCCGGACAGAAATCGGCGCGCGCCACGGGGTGGACCTCACCACGGTCCCCGTCGACCGCACCGCCGAAGGCGCCTCGGAGACCCACCGGCTGGGAGCGCGGGCGTACACGTCAGACCGAGCCGTCGTGATCCCGGCCAGCGCCGGCAGCCTGGAAGCGGGACCGGGCGAGGCGCTCCTCGCCCACGAGCTGACCCACGTCGCCCAGCGGGCCCGCTTCGGCCCGGCGCTCCCGGCCGAGCACACTCCCGCGGGCCGGCTGCTCGAGGCGGAAGCACTGACGACGGAGACGACCTATCGCCTGGGTCCCGTGCTCGACCGTTGCCCACGGCCCCGGCTGGCGGAAGCGGGACATCGTGGTCCGCCGGGCTCGGACCGGACCGAGGCCCCGGCGCCGAGATAGGTGGTGCTCTCCCGCTCGTGGCGCCGGCGCCCAGCAGCGCAGACCCCGAATCGCTGGCGCTGTCCATCCTCGACAAAATGTCGGCCCTCAGCACCCCGATGGCAGGTGAGGCGGTGACCTCCGTGTTCACGCCCCCAGCCGCCTCCCCCGTCGCAGCCGCGCCACCGAGCTCCGCGCCTCCCCCTGCCGCGGCCGGCGGGGGGATCCAGCGAGCCGAGGAGTTCACCGCGCCCACCACCAATCCTCCGGCTGGTTCCAGCCTCATACCCGGAGGGCAGGAGGCCGAGCCCATGGCCCGGCCGAGCGACGAGGATCTGACGAACCTGAGCCGGTGGCTGTACCCGTTGATCCGATACCGGCTCAAGGGCGAGCTGCGCGAGGACCGGGAACGAGCCGGGCTGGTCACCGATCATTACAGGAGGTGGTAGCTCAGTGTCTGACGCCGGAGACGGCAACGAGCAGAACGATCCGAAGCCGGAGTCGCAGTCCGAGGCCGACGAGCACACCGAGCAGGCGGTCCAGCAGACGCAGTGGCAGGGCGATCCGCAAGCGGAGTCGCAGTCCGAGGCCGACGAGCACACCGAGCAGGCGGTCCAGCAGACGCAGTGGCAGGGCGATCCGAAACCGGAGTCGCAGTCCGAGGCGGACCAGCACACCGAGCAGGCCGTCGCCGCGACCCAGTGGCAGGGCGATCCGACTCCGATGTCGGCGGCCTCGGCCGACCAGATTGTGCAGACGGCCGTCAACCAGACCCAGTGGCTGAACGTCGGGACCGGCATTCGTTTGAATTCCAACCCGGGCATCAGCGTCTTCTTCACCGTCTCGGTGGACGCCGTCGACCTCGGGATCGTGGAGCAAGATGTCCGGGCTCGGGATGTCGATCGCGACCACCGACCGGCCCGACACGGCGATGAGCTTCTTTCAGCATCACCTGCCCGGCCACATGACGTACTCGAATATCATCCTCGAACGGCCGGTCAGTCCGGACACGGCCACCGTCATGAACTGGATCAGCGCCTACCACATGCTGCCCAGTCCCCACCGCCGGCCCAGATCAGCTGCCTGGACCAGACGCGGCGCGGTGGTGATGACCTGGCAGATGATCGGAGTCACTCCCGTCAGCTGGAAGGGCCCGTCCATGGACGCCACGCCAACAACGTCGCCACCGAAGTCCTGACGCTGGCCCACATGGGATTCATGTAGGACCGAAGGAGAAGATCATGTCATGTCCGTAGCCGGAGGCGGGGATGGCCGCCAGTGCCGTCAGCGCGTACATCCAGTGCCTCGACCTCCCGATGCCGCCCATCGTCTTCGCGCTACAACCCGGAGGGATTCACCATCGTCACCGAAGGAAACTGGAAGGACAGCCCTCAGCCCGCCACCAACGGCTCCCAGCCGCAGTGGCAGGGGGTCGCCCCGCCCAAGATGGACGTCAAGATCCTTCTGGACGCCTTCGCGGTGCCTCCGCTCCCGCCGTCGCTGGTCATCGACCAGCTCAAGATGCTGGTGCTCCCGACCGTTCTCTCCATGGGCGTCGGGGCATCGACGGCGCCGACGGTGATGTTTGGCTGGGGCCCGAACATCATCATGGACCAGGCCATCGTCGACCAAGGTCTCGGTCGCCTACGAGCGCTTCCTTCTCGGCGTGCCGGTCCGGGCCACGGCCACCGTGATCCCTGCAGGCCGTCCCCCTCCCGGCCCCGCTCGGCCCCACCAACCCCACCTCCGGTGGTCTGGCCACCCGGCGCACCCACACCGTCGTGGAAGGCGACACGCTGGCCTCGATCGCCACACGAGGAGTACCGGGACCCCAACAAGTGGCGGGCCCTGGCCGAGGCCAACAACATCGACGATCCCATGCGCGTCAAGCCGGGCACGGTGCTGATCGTGCCCGACCGGCGCGAGGCGGAGGCCCTGTCGTGAGGAGGAGCGAGCTGTGAGCTTCGAGCACCACCAGCTCCCAATGCGAGATCCTGGTCATGGGCGCCCCGCTGAACCCGCTCGTCAGCGCCCTCCTGGTCTCGGCCGAGGTGGACAGCACCATGTTCGTGCCCTCCCAGTTCAGGCTGGTGTTCCGGGGGATCCCCGACGAGGTGCTGCTGCCCGGCGGCCTCCAGCTGGCGACGCCGGTCACCGTCACGGCCAGCGAGGACGGGGTGCCCACACCGCTGCTCACGGGCGAGGTGACCGCGGTCGAAGTCGAGCTACGCCCACGGCGAGACCCTCACCATCGTGCGGGGCATGGACAAGTCCCACCGGCTGATGCGGGGCACGCAGACCATGGCCTACCCGGAGATGACCGCGTCCGACGTGGTGACCATGCTGGTCGGCGAGGCCGGGGTCATCCCGGGCGAGATCATCCCGACCACGAATATCTACCCCTGGCTCACGCAGGCCAACGTCAGCGCCTGGGTCTTCATCCAGCAGCTGGCCGCCCTGGAAAACTACGTGGCCTACGCCGACGCCCTGGGGCTGTTCAACTTCTGCCCCATGCCCACGCCCGAGGCGGGCATGCCGCCGGCCATGACCTACGCGACCCCGCCGATGGGCACCCAGCTGGTCATGGGCAAGAACCTGGTGCGGCTGCGGGCCGTCGTCTCCGCGGCCGAGCAGGTTCCGGCGGTCACGGTCACCGGCTACGACCCGATGCTCGGCGTGCCGGTCATCGGCCCGTGGCCCACCGTGCCCTCCTCCTCGCAGAGCATCGACCCGGCGACCCTGCCCCCGCTGGTGGGAGGCGAGTTCGAGGCCGTGCCCTTCTTCGACGCCAGCGTTCCCTTCGACAACGAAGGGGCGGCCATGAGCTGGGCCGAGTCCATCGCCGCCGACATCGCCGGCGCCCTGGCCGAGCTCGAGGGCGAGTGCCTGGGCAACCCGGCCCTGCTGGCGGGCGAGAGCGTCACCGTCGGGCATGGCCGGAATGCCCTTCGACGGCTACTACGTGTGCTCCGCGGCCCGCCACGTGTTCGAGCCGGACAACGGCGGCTACACCACCTGGATCACCGTCGGCGGCTTCCGGGATCGCTCCCTCTTCGCCCTGAGCTCGGGTGCCACGTCGACTCCAGTCGAATCGCCCGACCATCCCGGGACTGGTGATCGGCACGGTGGTCGACAACATGGACCCGGAGGAGCAGGGCCAGGTCAAGGTGATGTTTCCGTGGCTGTCGCCCGACTACATCAGCGCCTGGGCCCGGGTGATGCAGATCGGGGCCAGCAAGGTCGGCGGGGGCTTTCTGTGGATTCCCGAAGTCGGAGACGAGGTGCTGATCGGCTTCGATCGCGGATCGATCGACCATCCGTACGTGATCGGCAACCTCTACAACGGCATCGCGTCGCCGCTGCCCGCGCCGGAAATCGCCGGGGTGGTGGCCAACCGGCGGATCGCGTCCCGCATGGCCCACACCATCCAGTGGAACGACGGGCCCGAGGCGATGGGCATCAGCATCATGACCGCACCGGTCGAGAGCCCCGCCGACGTCGGTGGTGCTCGACGGCGACGAGATCAAGATCACCATCAACTCGCTGGGCCAGGTCGAGATCACCGGCGCCCTGGGCATCAAGATCACCGCCGACGGCGGCCCGCTGACCCTGGACGCGCCCACCATCAGCATCGGCAGCGAGGACACCGCGTCCGCTCAGCCTGGCCGGAGCCACCGTCTCGGTCGGCGGCCCGACCACCGAGCGGGTGTCCGTCGGAAGCGCGAGCACCGCCGAGGTCAGCGTGAGCGGCGCCATGGTCAGCCTCGGGGCCGGGTAGGGACAGCCATGGCCGAGAACTTCATCGGGCAGGGCTGGCGCTACCCGCTCGGCACCGACGCCTCGGGCAGCATCGCCCTCACCAGCGACGAGCGCGATCTCGAGCAGGCCATGCGCCTGATCCTGGCCACCGCCCCGGGAGAGCGGCCGATGCGGCCGGAGTTCGGCTGCGGCATCCACGACTACGTGTTCGCCCCCGCGGACGCCACCACCGCCGGGCGGCTGGCGGTCGAGGTCAAGCGGTCGCTGGCGTTCTGGGAGCCCCGCATCGAGGTCAAGAGCGTGGACGTCAGCGTCGACGAGTACGCCCGCAACACGCTCTACATCAACATCGTGTACGAGAAGAAGGGTTCTTACGACCCTCGCAACCTGGTCTTTCCCTTCTACGTGATACCGGAAGAGGAGTAAGCGGAATGGCGCTGCCGGCACCCAACCTGGACGACCGCCGCTTCCAGAACCTGGTCGACGACGCCAAGCGGCTGGTCCAGCGGCGCTGCCCGGAGTGGACGGACCACAACGTCTCCGACCCCGGCGTCACCCTGATCGAGACGTTCGCCTACATGACCGACCAGCTCCTCTACCGGCTCAACCGGGTACCCGACCGCAACTACATCAAGTTCCTCGAGCTGATCGGCGTCCGCCTGTTTCCCCCCACCGCCGGCGACCACCAAGGTGACGTTCTGGCTGTCGGCCCCCCAGGAGATCCCGATCGTCGTGCCCATCGGAGTCGAGGTGGCCACGCCGCGCACCGAAGCCGTCGGCTCGGCGATCGCCTTCACCACCACCGACACTCTGGACATCGTCCCCTGCGAGATGACCTACGTGGGCTCGATCCCGATCGGGTGGAACGTGGCGCAACCACACCGACGCCATCAAGCTGTCCTCGTTCTCCTGCTTCTCCCCGCAGCCGGTACCCGACGAAGTGCTGCTCATCGGCCTGTCGGCGGCCGTGCCTCGCTGCGCGGTCAGCCTCCGCTTCGACTGCAACATCGAGGGAATCGGTGTGGACCCCGAGTGGCCGCCGCTGGCCTGGGAGGCCTTCGACGGGGACAGCCTGGGTCGAGTGCGAGGTGGACAAGGACACCACCGGCGGCCTCAACCGGGCCGGCGAGGTCGTCCTGCACGTCCCGCCGACACATGTCATGTCGCTCGAGCACCAACTGCGGGCCGGCTGGCTCCGGGCCCGGGTGACGACGCCCGAGGAGGACCAGCCCTTCTACAGCAACTCGCCGCTGATCAAGGGGCTGGAGGCCACACCGTCGGCGGGACCATCGAGGCGGTCCAGGCCGAGGTGATCGAGGACGAGGTCCTCGGACTGTCCGAAGGCGTCCCCGGGCAGCGCTTCCGAGGTGGCCCGGACGCCGGTCGTCCCGTCGGGCGAGCCGGTCGTCCTGGAGGTCTCCGACGACGAGGAAGGGTGGCAGGAGTGGGTGGAGGTCGCAGGACTTCTCCCAGAGCCAGCCCGACGACCGCCACTTCGTGCTCGACGCCGGTCGTCGGCGAGGTGCTGCTCGGTCCGGCCGTGCGGATGCCCGACGGGGAGTTGGTGCGGTTACGGGGCCGTGCCGGCCAAAGGATCGGTACTGCGCCTGCGCCGCTACCACACCGGCGGCGGCCGCCAGGGCAACGTCGCCCAGACGGCCATCCGGGTCTGCCGGACGACCATCCCGTATGTGGCCCGGGTCGAGAACCGGTATGCCGGCGACGGGCGGAGTCGACGGCGAGGACATCGAAGAGGCCAAGATCCGCGGACCCATCGTCATGCGCACCCTGGGCCGAGCGGTCACCGCCGAGGACTACGAGCAGCTGGCCAAGCAGGCGGCGCCCGAGGCGGCGCCGGGTCAGGGCCGTGCCGGCCACCACTGACGAGGAGGCCGGCGGGGTCCGGGTCCTGATCGTGCCGGCCGTCGCCGACGACGAGGACGGCCGGCTGTCGTTCGAGCAGCTGGTACCACCCGAGGAGACGCTGAGCAACGTGGCCGCCTTCCTGGACTCGCGCCGGACCATCGGGGCCCGGGTCATGGTCGAGCCGCCGGCCTACCAAGGCGTCACGGTCGTGGCCATGCTCCGGGCCCGCCCGTGGGCCGATCCCGAACCGGCTGCAAAGAACGGCGACCGACGCCCTGTACGCCTATCTCCATCCCATCAGCGGGGGCATGGACGGGACGGGCTGGGACTTCGGGCGACCCGTCCACATGGGCGAGGTCTACGCCCTGCTCCAGCGCCTGCCCGGGACGGAGTTGGTCGAGGACGTGCGGCTCTTCGCCGCCAACCCGATCACCGGCCAGCGGGGCCAGGCCGCCCAGCGGGTCGAGGTGGCCGCCAACGCCCTGGTCTTCTCCTACCAGCACCAGGTGCGGGTGGAGGAGATGTAGCGATGGCGTCTGTCGTGTCATCCGGGCCGCCTGACCGAGGAGCCCGCCAGCCTCGCCCTGAACCTGCCGATGCGCGGCCTGATCGAGGGTCTGCCGAGCCCGCGGCCCATCGGGGCGCTGCTCCCGGCCGTGCTCCAGGAGGACGAGTTCTGCCAGCGGATGATGGGCGCCCTCGACGAGGTGCTGGCCCCGCTGTTCACCACGCTCGACTGCTTCGACAGCTACCTCGACCCCGGCTGGCCCCGCCCGACTTCGTCGACTGGCTGGCCAGCTGGGTCGGAGTCGACATCGACGAGACCTGGACGCTCGAGCGACGCCGCCGTCTGATCCAGGACGCCGTCGTGCTGTACCGCATCCGGGGCACGGCGGCCGGGCTGGCCGCCCACGTCCGCCTGTACGCCGGCGTCACGCCCGCAGATCGAGGAGAGCGGGGGCTGCGACTGGTCGCAGACCGCCGACAGCCCGATGCCGGGCTCACCGCGGCCTCATCTGACGGTGCGGCTGCGAGGTCGACGACCCGGCCGATGTCCAGCGTACCGCCGTCAGTCGCATCGTGGCCGCGTCCCGCCCCGCCCATGTGCCGTACCAGCTGGAGATGCTCGTCGGCGGAGCCACCGTCCAGGGGCCCGCGGAAGACACCGGCGAGACGGTCGCCGACCACGAAGCGCCCGGTGCGGTCGACCTGCCCGGTTCGGAGCACATCGAGCTGGCGCCGCAGACCCCGCCGAGCCAGGAGCAGCTCGACGATCCGAGCGCCATGTCGGCTGACACTGACGTAACCGAACGCGAGGCGCCGGGTGCCGTGGATCCGCCCGGGTCTGAGCCTGTCGAACTGGCTCCGCCGACCCCACCGACTCCGCCGAGCCCGGACCAGCTCACCGACCAATCCCCGGATGACGGTGACCCGACGTCCTGATCGGGTGGACCCGATCGAGCCCGCACAGCGGCCGCTGGCGTCGCCGGCCGCCGAGCCGGGGCGCCAGGTCCCGGGCGGCCTGACCGCGCATGGCCAGCGCCGTCACGCCCAGCGTCCCTTCCGGTGCCAACCTTGGCCGGGCCGGGGGGTCAAGTCGGGCGCTTCCCGGTGTGTCCAAGCTGGCCGCCCGTCGAAGAAAGCGGTGAAGGCCCGGCTGCCCAGAATCATGGGCGACCACAGCGCCCTGGTTCGCCAGAAGACCATGGCCGACAAACGACTCATGGCCGCGGCGGGGGAACTGAAGAAAGCGAAGAGTGGCGTCAAGGGCGGCCGCCGGAAAGGAGTTGTCGCAGCTCAAAAACCTGAAAAAGGCCGCGGTCCCGGCGAACAAGCTGGCCGCGAAGGACGCGGCCGGGCTGAAGAAGGCGGCAAAGTTACGAAAACAAGCGGCCTTGAAGGCCATGGCGCCAGCTCACAGCGCCCTGGTCCGGCAGAAGGCCTGGTCGGCAAGAGCCTGAAGTCGGCCGCCGGCGACTTGAAAAAAGTGAAAAGCGGCGCCAAGGGGGCAGCGAGCAAGGAATTGTCGCAGGCCAAGAAGATCGCAGGCGGTCCCGGCGCACAAGCTTGCAGCCAAGGAAGCGGCCGGCCTGAAGAAGGCGGCGGGGTTGAAGAAGCAGGCCTTGTTGAAGGCGACGGCCCCTACGCACAGCGCGCTGGTGCGACAGAAGAAGCTGCGGTCGGAGCTGGCCGGGGGCCGGTCTACGATCGGCAAGGACATGAGCGGGGCCAAGAAGGCTGCCGGTCAGAGCAAAGTAGCGTTCTCGGCGAAGAAGGCGACGACATCTGTGAAAAAGGCTGGAGCGGTGGCGAAGAAGAGTGGGCCCAGTTTCAAACGACCGCCGAAGCTCGGTCGCTTCCTGGGTGCCGGCGGCCGGCGATGACCGGCACCGTGGACAGCGGGCCGCGTGCTACCGAGCGTCCCGGTTACGTTCACTCCCAACGACGACCGCCTCAGCTACCGCCAGGCGAGGGAGGCGCCCTGCCTCTCCTGCACGACCTCGCCGTGCTGCAACTACCTGCTCCTCGGCGATTTCAAGCTGCAGCGCCTGCTTGACATCGACCACGCCCTTTACCTGCTGAACTTCGACGGCATCATGCTCGGACTGGATCGAGAGGGCAAGGTCGACATCTACTTCTACCAACCGTGCGGCTACCTCGACGTCCCGAGCGGGTTGTGCACGGTGCACTCGACTCCGCTCCAACCCGCGGTCTGCGTCCAGTACAACGCCCATTCGTGCGGGTACCGCCACCGCATCACCGCCGACGTCGACCCGGAGCGGCCCATGCTCGACCCGCATCGGATGGCTTGGTTGGCGGAGCGAATGGAGTTCGACGACGACCGCCGGGTGATCGCCGTGCCTGACTGGGACGAGATGCTGGAGGGTTTCCGGCGCTTCCCCTGCAGCGGTCCCCGGCGCCGCCTCCCGGGCCTGATCCCATCAGGGAGGAGTGGCGGTCAGCATCGTGCTCTCCGAGAAGGGACCGGGCGACGATATGCGGCCCCGCCATCGCCACGGGGACTGGGAGGTGTCCGATCCGTGCTCCGGGTGTGGGGCCTGGTGCTGCCAGAGGCTGGTGTTCAATCGCGGCATCCCCGGCGACGCGTCCCAACTCGAGTTCCTGCGGTATTGCCTGGGCTTTCCCGGTGTGGAGGTGGGGGTGGCCGCGGATAGCTGGGCGGTGATCGTGCACACGACCTGCCGCCATCTGGATGGCAATCGCTGCTCGGTGTTCGGCACCGACGAACGGCCCTTGAAATGCGGCGTACTACGACGCGATGAGTTGCGAGTACCGGGGGCATTTCGGTACGCCCCGCCCTGATGACATCGTGCGGGTCAGCCGCGACCAGTTCGGGGTGATTGCCGACTCGATCGTCTTCGACGATCTGGGCCGGATCGTGGCTATCCCGCCGATTGAGATTCTCCGCGACCGGCTGGAAAAGGCCGAACGAAAGAAGGCCGGGCGTGCTACCGGTCCGCACAGCGCGGCCGGCTCGGTGGCTGACGGTCCAGGGGCTGCCCCGCCAGAACCTCGAACCGAGCCTGACGCACTTGTTCCACCCGCAGGGCAGCAGTTTGGTTGACGTCGATTCCGAGGAGGCGGATCACAGGTGTCCATGATCGAAACAATCGAGTACTTTCCGTTGTTCAACGCCGAGCCGGGCGAGGAACCTCCCCGAGCCGCAGTGGCGATCGGATCGGGCGTAGCCGCCGTAGGGGTTCCGGACGCACTGGGTGGCGCCGGCGCCCTCGTGATCTATTTCTACTCGCCGATCAGGAACGCGTGGGGCTACGTCGGCGTCCTGAGCGGCTCCAAGATCGAGGGGTCTGAGCAGGTTCGGGCCCTGGGGTCGTCCTGCGTGGCCTTCGGCGACACCGTCGTTGTCGGCGCGCCAGGAGATCGCAACACCCCCGGGCGGGTCTTCGTCCTCAGCCCGCCGTACGGAGCGTGGACGTACACCGCGATCCCGGTCGTCGCCGAACTCAGCTACAACGAGTCGACCAAAGGCGACGGGTTTGGCGCCTCCGTCGCCCATTGCTCGGACAGCACGGCGGATTACATCGCGGTGGGCGCGCCCGGAGTTCCGCCGCCTCGGGGCAAGACAGGAAGCGGTCAGGTATTCATGTATCAGGGGCTCGAGGCTTCGACGCACTCCGTGGTCGACCTCACCCATCGCCAACCCCAATACGGCCGGGACGGCGGACGATCAATTCGGCGCCACGGTGGCCATCTCCGCTTCCGGTGACGGCTACGGCCAATGGGACGGCACCCTGACCCTGGCGGTCGGGGCACCCGGGGCCAACGACGGCGAAGGTGCGGTCTATGTCGGGCGGACGGCCGAGCACGGGAAGTGGACGTCGCCATTCCGGTTCCTCGATCCACTGCAGCCCTATTTCCCCGATGCCGACGAGGAATTCCGCACGCAGGGCTTCGGCAGTTGCGTCGCCCTGACCGGTGGCGTCACGCTGGCGGTCGGAGCGCCGTTCGACCCGAACTTCGACGACATGATTGAAGGTACAGGGGCCGTCTGGATCTTCAACTACGCCGAGGGATCGTTCGTGCGCAGCGAGACCCAGCCCCCCGTGTACGGCCCAGCGGAAGGCGCCCAGTTCGGCGCGTCCATCGCCTTCCCCGAAACGTTCCCCTCGTATACCGCCGACGAGACCTACGTCCTCGAACAAGCGCCATTCCTGCTGGTCGGCGCACCCGGTCCGGCCGAAGGCGAGACGGCCTCCGCCTTCCTGTACATCAATGACGTGGTGGAGGACGCCCCGGCGGGAGCGACCTTCAGCCCGAGCGCCCAGTTCGTCAGCAGCAGCCCGCAAGAAGGCGACGGCTTCGGAAGCTCAGTGGCCGCCTCCACCTATGACCTGGGCACGTGGTGCCTGGTCGGAGCTCCCGGGAACCCCAAGGCCGATCAAGACGGCGGCGGGTACCTGTACGCCGATGGTGACCCCCGCCCGGCCTGGATGGACACCCCCCGATTGGTGGCGGAACCCCCGCTCCGTTGGGGCGGCCTGCCACCCGATTGGTGGAAAAAGTTCACGCCGCAGATAGAGAAGTACCTGGACTGAGCGGGTTCGAAGGGCGAGGGCGAGCCCGAGGTGGCTAGCCCTCGCCCTCCCCTTCCTCCTCCTCCTCTTCTCCTCCCTCTTCCTCCGCCGTTTCGACCGCTTCCTCTGCGGATTCGACAGCCTCGTCTTCGTACTCGGCTGCCTCCTCCTGGTACTCCTCGGCCTGGTCCTCCGCTTCTTCCGCGGCGATCTGGCGCTGTGCCGCCACTGGCGCGGCGACCGCAGCCGGGGCGGGAATGGTTTGTGACATTGCTCGCAGCGCGTTGGCCTCGGCGGCCGTCTCAAAGCGATCGGAAGGGTCGCTGATCGAGATCCCGCCCCCAGCCGCGACGCCCTCAACGGGGCCGCTGCGCTGCTGGATGACGTGCGTCAGCTCATGGGCCAGGGTGCGGTGACCCGGGCCGGTATCGAGGGCCGGGGCATCGGTGCCGAAGACGACGTCGTTACCGACGGTGTAGGCACGAGCGGACACGGCCGCCGCTGACCTGGCCGCCTCACCGTCGGTGTGGATCCGCACATCCGAGAAGTCAGCGCCCAGGCGGGCTTCCATGTCCTGCCGGAGTCCTGCCTGCAACGGTTCCCCGCGACCCTTCCCAACGATGTCGAGCACCGGGGACGGCTCTTCGAACTCCACCTCGTCCACAGCCAGGGCGTCCCTGAGCAGTGAAGCCACGGCGGCGTTGCCTGCGGTTCGCTGCAGGCTGGCGACAACGGATGCGTTGAACGCTGCCGCGGGCGCGTCGACCGCGGCGCCGAGGACGGCCTGCCCGGATCGGGAGATGTCGTCTCCCGACGTTTCCGGCGACGGTCGCATCGCCCTTCGCCGTTGTACCTCGTCCAGTTGCCCGACCAGCGGTTCGTGTTCCATCAAAAGAATTGTGCGTCGCCGGCCAGCCGCTTACAAGTGGGGCACCAATTTTTGCACCGACGGGCAACCTGTGGAGGTGGGCGCAGGGCGGGGCAACGCTTGACAGCCGGGCTAAAGTAGGAGCACTCCAGAGGAGAAGTGTTTTATGCAGCATGACCACGAGTCGTCCAAGGCCGACGGAGCCTCAGGCGGCCAGAAGGCCTCCAGGAGACCCGAGGTTTTCCTTCCATCGAACGCGCGGGCTGTGTACCAGCTGCAACGAGCAGCCGGCAATCGGGCTGTCGCCCAGATGCTGAGCGCGCCGTCACCGGGAACCAGCGAGGAAGCCGAAGAAGTGGACCTCGCCGCCGAGCTGGGGCCCGGCCCGGTCAGCGTGCAACGGGACGAGCTGGTGGACGCCGTGAAGACGGAAATGGAGGGGCGGAACGTCGATTTCCGCTTGTTGGCCCGAGCCCTCCTTTCCAATTCCGACACTCTCGCCAAAGAAGAGACTGGAACCCGGCGCAGCGACCGTACCGGCAAGAAGGGCACGGAAGGTACCGGGACGGGTCGATACCGGAGCGTGGACACCGGGAAGATCTCGACCAAAGAGGAGCTGGACACCCGGGAGAAGAAGCTGCGGACGAAGCTGACCCCGGAGGAGATCGAGCGCCGCAACAAGATGCAAGAGCTCGACGAGCTGGAGGGGCAGCAGCGAGAGGACGAAGAGCTGCAGCAACGGGAAAAGGAGCTTCGGCACAAGCTGACGCCACAAGAGATCGCCCGGCGCAACAAGAAGGATGAGCTCGACGATCTGGAAAAGCAGCAGAAGGACGCCGAAGAGCTGCGACAGTTCGAGCGGCAGCGCAAACCGCTCAACCCGGAAGGAAAGAGCTTCGGTCAGCTCTTGAAGGGCCGCAAGTTCTGACGCTGGTCACCCGGCCCGTCACCGTCCGGGGTGAGGACAGCCGCCGTGGTCCGCGGGGTTGGCAAGGGCTCGCCGTGACCCGTCGTCGGCCCGTTTGGCGCGGCTCGAGGACGCCGATCGTCCAATCCGGCCGCCGACGACGGCACGTTTGCCCCATTGGCGCCCCGGATCTGTCAGGATCTGAGGGGTAATAATGGCGCCGCCAGGGCGGGAGCGATACCGGGCGTAAACGACGTCCCCGATTTTCCTGCCGTGATGGGAAGGAAGCACGGAATGATCCTCTGCACCCGCTGCGGGTTTCAAAATGAGGACACTGACACGTTCTGCGGGTCTTGCGCCGGGTTTCTGGAGTGGTCCGGAGAGAAAGTGGGCCAAGAGGCGCCCGAGGCAGCCGAGCCGGCACCCGACCCAACCCCGGCTCCCGAGGTGACTCCGGCCCCAACCGCGTCCACCGGCTTCATCGAGCGGGTCAAGGACCGGATGGGAATGAGCGATGGCGGTCCGGTCGACGGCGCGGCCACAGCCGAAGGGCCGGGTCCTGAGCACGGACCCACGGGTCCCGCCGATCCTGATGTGCCGGCGGCCGAGGCGCCAACCCCCGCCGCGGGGGTCCCGGTCACGGCGGCAGCTGCCCAGCCCGCCCCTTCTCCCGTGGGTGTGCCCCCCGCAGGACCGGTGGCGCCGGGGGCGGCAGTACCCGGTCCCTCTCGGCCCGCTGCTTCGGCCCCGTCGCCCGCAGGGCCGGCGGCACCCGCCGGCGCAGCTCCCTCGGCGCCCTCGGCGACGCACGAGCCGACGGGCGGCTTCGCCGCGCCGGTTGCGACCGGTGCAGCCGTGGCCGCGACCGTTACGGCGGCGGCGGCCGGATCAGCGGTCGATTCGCCCCCGGATTCTTCGCGGCCGGTCGCCGGTGTGGCCAGGACCACCGGTTCGCCGGAAGGGACCGGCCCCACCGCCCCCGTTGTGCCGTCACCGACGCCAGGCGCCACCGCTCGCGCGGAGCCGACTGCGATGCAACCCGAAGCGGTGAAGCCGGCGGCAACACGGGCTCGCCCGGCGTCTCGAGCCAAGCCTGCCCAGAACCGCGAAGTCAACCCCGGCGACCTGGTCTGCGCGGGCTGCGGCGAGGGCAATGACCCGAGCCGGCGCTTCTGCCGGCGCTGCGGCGCCTCCTTGCAGAGCGCGGCCGTGTTCGCGGCCACCTTGCCCTGGTACCGGCGCCTGTGGTTGAAACTGTTCCCGCGCAAGGCGCTGGCCGCGGGGGAGCGGCCCCGGACCCGCCGCAGCGCCATCGGCGGGGCGGGACCCGGCTGGCTGACCAGTTGGGGGAAGAGGATCATCCTGGCGGCGGTGGTGGTGCTCGTGTTGCTGGCGTTCGTGGGTCCGTGGTCCCACTCGATACGTCACAGCGTGACGCACGACTACCACGCCATCGCGAATGACGTGCATCCGACTTACACGCCGCTTCACCCCGTCGCCGCCACCGCTACCAGTCAGGCCCCGGGCCATCAGGCCATCCTGGCCATCGACGGGGCGACCAATACCTCCTGGCAGAGCGACGCACCGAACAACGGTGTCGGGCAGTCGCTCATCATTCGCTTTGCGACGCCGACCAATGTCAACAAGGTCGGCTTTCTCGACGGCGACCAGGACACACCCCAGGCCTACCTGACCGAGGCGCGCCCGGAGCAGATTCGCATCGCTTCTCCCGGGCCCCATCCCTACAGCCGGGTGGTGAAGCTGAAAGACGAGGCGTCGTTCCAGACCTTCACCATCGACGCCACCCGGACCTCGTCACTCGTCATCACCATCAACTCGGTCTATCCCTCGGACCAGGGCACGAACGCGGCCATCGCCGAGGTGGAGCTGTTCGTCAAGAGCTGAGCCCAGCGGCAGGCGCACAGGACGTGGCCCATGAGCACCTATGACGTGCTCGGCCGGGTGGGGCTGCCCGCACCGCTGGCGGACCTGGTAGCCCGCCGCTGGGACGTTGTGGTCGTCGGCGGTGGGCACAATGGCTTGACGGCAGCGGCCTACCTGGCCCGGGCCGGCCGCTCGGTGCTGCTGCTCGAACGCCGGGACCGACTCGGTGGCGCCTGCACGCTGGAAGATCCGTTCAAAGAGAGCGGCTGGGTTGTCAGCCCGTGCGCGTACCTGGTCGGGCTCCTGCACCCGCTGGTGGTGGAAGAGCTCGGGCTGCGCCAGCGCGGCTACCAGGTCGAGGTGGTGGACCCGCACCTGTGGTGTCCTTTTACCGACGGATCATCGATCGCCCTGTGGGAGGACTCGGACCGCAGCGCGGCTGCCCTGGCCGAGCTGTCGCCGCGAGATGTCGACGGCTACCGGGCCTACGGGGCGTTGTTCGACCGCATCCGCCGGGCCCTCCGCGCCGGAGACCGCGACGCCTGGATCGGCGACGCCCCTGACCGGCCCGCGCTCGAGGAGCTGCTCGGCGGCGACGCCGAGGCCATCGAGGTGGTCTTCAAGGCCTCTATCGCCGACGTCGTCGAACGCCACGTGCGGGACGACCGGCTGCGCACCGCCCTGCACGGGCAGGGGCTCATCGGCACGTACGCAGGTCCCGCGCGACCCGGGGACCGCGGCCATCCACCTCCTGCACGCGTCAGGGACCCTCGAGGGTATTCCCGGGGCCTGGGGCTACGTGCAGGGCGGGATGGGCCGGGTCTCGTTCGCGCTGGCCGACGCGGCCATCGATGCCGGCGCGGTGGTCGCAGCCGGAGTGCCCGTGGCAGCCGTCCTCCCCGGCGAGGGCGTCCGGCTGGAGGGAGGCGAGACCATTCGGGCCCGAGTCGTTGTCTCCAACGCCGACCCCAAGCGCACCCTTGGCCTGTGCGAAAGCGACGTACCCGACGCCTTCCGTCGGCGGGTCGACTCCTGGCGATCCGAGAGCCCGGTGTTGAAGATCAACTGCGGGCTGTCCCGGTTGCCGCGTTTTCCTCAGGCCACGGGCGGCGTCGAGCCCCACCGGGCGATGGTGACGATCTCCACCGGCGTCGATGACACCCAGGCTGCCTACGAGGCGAGCCGGCGGGGCACACCGTCGCCGGCCTGGTGCGAGCTCTACTTCCACACCGCCTACGACCCCTCGATCGCACCGCCGGGACGGCACGCCATGAGCGTCTTCGCCCAGTACGTCCCCTACCAGCTGGACCACGGCAGCTGGGAAGACCGCCGCGAAGGAATCGCGGACGCGGCGGTGGCCGCGATCGCCCGCTTCGCACCCGACGTCAACGATTGCATCGTCCACCGTCAGGTGCTCGGACCACCCGACGTCGAAGCCCGGATCGGCCTGACCGGCGGCCACATCTTCCAGGGGGAGTGCCTCCCGGACCAGATGTGGGACCGGCGCTTCGCGCCGCGCACCCCGATAGCAGGCGTGTACCTGTGCGGGGCCGCCACTCATCCGGGCGGCAGTGTGATTGCCGTGAACGGCCGGAACGCGGCAATGGCGGTGCTCGACGACTGGAAGGACTAGAGCGACCATCCCGGGCGCGGCCCCTGCCGGCTGGTAAAAACGCAAGATACATCGAGATCGGTCCGCGTCGTGTCGCCATTTTCGGGGCGCGATGGACTTTTGGATATTGACGGCGCCGAACCCGCTCTGGCGCCCTGACCAATCCGCGTCGGTGCGTCAAGCTGTAATTCGCACGGGGCGCATACGAGTCCGGCTTCGGAGGGACCCATGGGAGCAGTAGCGCAGCTGTCCGAATCGGCCGTCGACGTCGAGCCTGGGCGTACGGCCACGCTGTCGATCACCGTTCGCAACAATGGGACCGTCGTCGATCGGTTCACCTTCGAGGCTCTGGGGGCGGGAGCGTCGTGGGTGACGTTCAGCCCCCCGTCGTTGTCGTTGTTTCCCGAGGCGTCCGGCACGGCGAACATCGTTCTGGCCCCGCCGCGGCTCCCTACTGTGCACGCCGGACCGACACCCCTGGGTATACGGGTCTCATCCGCCGAGGACCCGGGTGGGAGCGTCGTCGAGGAGGCGACCGTCAACGTGGCGGCGTTCAGCGACGTGACCCTCGAGCTGATCCCGCGTGTCACCCGAGGGCGCGTGCTCGGGCGAGCCCAGCTGGCCGTGGACAACCGCTCGAACTGCAGCTACCGCGCCGCAGTTTCCGGGAGCGACCCCCAGTCTGCGCTGCAATTCCGCTTTCGCCCTCCGGTGGTCGACGTCGGATCTGGCAATGCCCAGTTCGTCAAGGTTGCCATTCGCCCCACCCACCGGTTCTGGAGAGGACCGGAGCGAACCCGCGCCTTCCGTCTCGCCCTTCAAGACGAGACAGACCGTCCTGATGGTGAGGGGGTGGTGGGCGGCCCCGCGCAGGCCTTCTGGGACGAGGGTCCGGACTCGTCGCCGTCCGGTGGGACGGGCTCCGAGGTGGGTGCAGCCGGTTCGGGTGGGGCCGCTGGATCGGGTGGATCGGGTGGGGCCAGTGGATCGGCCGGCCCCAGCGGCCCGGGTGGCCCGGGTGGCGCCGGCGGCTCGGCTCCCCCTGGTGGCCCGGCACTGCCAGGCGCCGCGGGTGGGTCGAGTGGAGCGCCGCGGCCGGGTGGTGGCGTCCAGCCCGGACCGCCCGGACCGCCCGGACCGGCCGGACCTCGGGGCTCGCTGGCGGGAGGCATCGCCCCGCCGCCCGGACCCGGGCCCGCGCCGGGTTCACCGCAAAGCGCCGACACGCCGCCCGGTGGCGTACGGGCGGTGGGCCCGACCGCCCGCACCGGGGTACTGACGCAGCCGGCGCGGACGTCGAGCCCGCACAAGGCGGAGATGTTCGTCGAAGGGTCGATGCTGCAGGAACCGATCCTGCCGCGCTGGTTGGTCGGCGCCCTGGCCGCCCTCATCGCCCTGGCCGCGCTGTTCGCACTTCTGTGGTTCACACTCTTCAAGCCACAGATCCGTTCGACCGCGGAAGACGAAGTCAACAAGCAGCTGACCGCAAATGGCATCACTCCCGTCGCCTCCACCGGATCGCCGAAATCCGGGACCGGATCCGGGTCAGGGTCGTCGGGCTCGGCCGGCAGCGGCAGCGGCGCAGGTGCCGGCGGCGGCAGCGGCAGCAACACGGTCACCAGCGGAGCCGGAGGCAGCGGCGGTTCGTCCGGGGCGGCCGGTCTCACCGTTAATGGCGGCGCCCAAGCCGCCGGCAACGGCACCAGGTTGGTGTTCACGGTGCCGAACGGACGGTCGCTGCAGGTCACCGATCTCCTCGTCGAGAACTCTGCGGGCGACACCGGTAACCTGGCCCTGGCCCGCAACGGGCAGCCGGTCATGGAGTGGTCGATGGCGAATTTCCGCGATCTTGACTACCACTGGATCACTCCAACCGTGTTCGGTCCGGGCTCCCAGATGCAACTGGTCGTGTCCGGGTGCAGTGGAGCGTGCACACCCGGGATCTACTACGCGGGCCGACTGGTCGCGGGATGATCTCGCCGACCCGCTGCGGGTCACGCCGTCACGCGGGGTGCCCGCCGGCGAGACCTGATGCCGGGCGGATCCGGGTACTGACTGCGGTGACCCTTGCCGCGTCGTTGGCGGTCGCATTGGTCGTCGCGTCTGCTGTGACCGGCCGCGGGAACCGCGGGGTGCCAACCCGAGCGGCGCCTCGCCGCCGGTGTATGTGGTCGGTGGTGCTGCAGGCGGGACTGCCGATGCCTTCAGCCTGGCAACCGTGCAGACAGACCCGCCGTCCGCCCCGCCGCTACAGCACGCTTCTTCGGCCGGGGGGAATCCCATTATCGGTGTGGCCATTACGCCAAATGCTGCCGACGCCATTCTTCTGGAGGCGATGACCGGCGACGGGGAGATTTCCGGCTGGACCGTGCAGGTCCTCAACATCGCGACCGGTGCGATCTCCGCACCCGGGCGAACCCTCCAGGGCAGACCACAGGGTGTTGCCGCCGATCCGGTCAACTCGTCAATCGCGTACGTCGCAGACAGTAGCGGCCAGGTCTGGAGTGTGGGCCTGGGATCCAACCCTCCTGCCATCAGCGCGGCTCCCGTCGCCGTGGCCGCCCCCAGTGGCCAGGCCGTAGCGACCAGCACCATGGCGATTTCGCCCGACGGTTTGACCGCCTACCTCGGCGGCCGCCTGGAACCGGTGGGAGCAGAGTTCTTCGATGACTTTATCGAGGCTGTCCCCATTCAACCCGGTGGGTTGCATGGCGAATGGACGGGTCCCTCGCACGGCACGACGGGGGTCAATGTCGCCGGAACTTTCCAGAATATGATTGGAACCGTTGACCTGGCTATTTCGCCGGACGGGAGTCACATTTACGGAGTCGACATCGGCACGGTCTTCGGCGTGGGCCTGCCGCTCCCGGCGGCGGGCACCACGCTTTCGTCGTCGGTGACGTCAGGGACGGTGGGAGTCAACCTGCTGGCGGACACCGTCAGCCCTGACGGCCAGACCGTCTACGCCGGCGGCCTGACCCAATCCTCGAGCTTCGGGAGCGCCGTGGCCTCGCTGGCGGCGCCGGCCGGTCCGCTGGAACACGTCGCCGCCTTGCCGTCGGCAGTCAGCCGGGATGGAGCGCTCAGCCTGGCCGTCAGCCCGGACCAGTCGACGCTCCTGGCGACCGTCGGCGGCGGGGGCGGCAGCGCGAGCGCGGCGCTGTTCCCCGTCGGCCTGGGTTCCGCCGGCGCGATGAACGCACCAGCGCGCGCCATGAACCTGACGAACGGCACCCCTCAGTCCGACCCCAGTCTGGGTCCAACCGCCGGACCTCAAGCCGTGGTGGTGGCGCCCGACCAGGCCCCCGTTGCCCGGATTGCCCCGCCCGCCCCGGTCCAGGTGGGTCAATCCGCCACCCTCGACGCCAGCCCCTCGACCGTCGCCTACGGGCAGGTGAACACGTTCGCCTGGACCTTCGGCGATGGCAAGACAGCCGTCACGTCCGGCCCAACCGCATTCCACCCGTACTCCGCGCCCGGGATCTACACCGTGACCGTCACCGAAACCGACGAGGCCGGCAACAGCACCACCACCGGCGTTCCGGGTGCCGCCGGTGTGGACGGTCCCGGCCAGACCCCCTACCGGCTCGCCTCCGCGTCGGCGACCACGAGCACGACTATTTCTGTGACGACGACACCGCCGTCGTCGGGGACGACGCCCACCTCCGTCGGGCCAGGTTCGACGACACCCACCCTCCCCGGTGGCGGCAGCACCACAACGACACCCGGAGCTCCGGGCAGCCCCACCGGGACGGCAACCCCAGGCCTCCCCTCCCTTGTCCTCAATCCCGGGCTGGGACCTCCGGGAACCATCGTGACCGTGAGCGGGACCGGCTTCCCGCCCGACGCTCCTGTCACCGTGTCCTGGTCCGTGTCGACCGGCTCTGTCGTCATCGTCGCCGATGCCCTCGGGAATCTGCCGCCCTCCCAGTTGCTGGTTCTGACCCCAGATGTACTCGGTCCGCGCCTGGCCATCGCCTCGAGCGCTCCTCCCGCCATCGCTCCGTTCCTGGTGGTGCCCAGTGACTCCGAACCCGATGGCGGTGCCCTGATCCGCAGCGAGGGACCCTGAGGCAGCGGCGGGACCCCGTTGCCGGGTGGGCTGCGTCAGCCGGTCGCCGGATGCCGATCGGACGGCGGCGACGACGACAGCGACAGCAGGGCGGCGGCCAACTCCCGTCGGCCGGTAATGCCGAGTTTGGTGTAGATCCTGGCCAGGTGGCTGTCGACGGTGCGGACGGAGAGGTAGAGGCGTTCGGCGATGGCGTGGCTGGAGAGGCCGGTTTGGGCCAGGAGCGCGACCTCTCGCTCACGGCGCGTCAGTGCGGGCGCAGCCCAGGTGACGGCCAGTCCCACCGGGCGGGGCCCTTCGCAGTGGTCGAACAAGGCCTCAGCTCGGCTGGCTGACGCGGCCGCCTGTCGGCGGGACCCCGCCAGGGTGTGGGCGCGGCTCGCTGAGGCGGAACACTCCGCCGCGTACAGCCACATCGTCATGGACTCCCACACCTCGGCCGCCCGGTCCAATCCCGGGCCGCTCCCGGCGGCCATGGCGACGGCCTGGGTGGCCACGGCCTGGACGAGCGGTCCGTCCATCCAGGTGGCCATCGCGGCCAGCCGATCGGCGGCCTCGACATCGCCCAGGCGAGCGGCGCCGTGCAAGGCCATGAGCTCAAATCCGACCTGGCCTTTGGCCCGAGCCGCCGAGGCGGCCGCCCGAAAGGCGTCAACGGATCGGCTCAGCTGCCCCCGGGCCGCGCTGGCCCACGCCTTCGCCGTCTCGACACCGGACCACACCCAGCCGGTCGCCTGGAGGTCGTCGTAGCCGCTGGCCTCCATGGCCGCCTCCATCGCTGCCTCGATTCCGGCATCGCCGGCTGGCCCCGCGGCGCTGTCGGGAGCGGGCGGGATCGGCGCAGCTGCGGTCGGCGTGCCGGCGGCCAGTACCGGTGCAACCCCGGCCTCCTCGACCGCAGCCTCGGCCGCGTCCGCGTCTCCAGTAAGGGCCAGCGACTCGGCCAGCCCGGCCAGGCTTTGGCTGCGGACGGTGGTCCAGTCGACCGCATGCAGGACGGCGACTGATTCCCGGAACTGGCCGGCGGCGGCCGTCAACCGGCCACGGGCCAGGGACACCCAGCCCAGGGCGCCGGCCGCAACCCCCTGGTCGCGCGTGTTCCCCACCTGAATCGAGCGCTCGTACTCCGACACGGCGAGCGCCTCCAGGTCGTGGAGCCGGCCCGCCAGCCGGTAGGCAGACAGGCAGGCCAGGACGGTCCAACGGACGGAAACCGGCGTGTCGTCGGCGGCTTGCAGACCGGGTTCGAGGCATGATTCGGCCGCCTCCACCGCCTCGGAAGCCCGTCCGGACCAGGCGGCGCTCAAGGCGAGCGCGGCACGGCCGCTCACTGTCGCCCGGCTGGAGAGCCCGGGCGTATCCAGCAGAGGGCGGAGGTGGGCGGCGGCTTCCTCAGGTCGGCCGCAGAACGTGGTCAAGCCAGCCCGGATGGCAGCGACCCAGGCCCGGTGGGAGCTGTCGGCGATGGTGGTTTCGGCCGTGAGGAGCAGGCGGTCGGCCTCGTCCACCCGGCCGAGCCCGAAATGGAGGATATGGGCGCGCAGGCAGGCCAGTCGGGCCGCCTCGTCGTCGCCGTCGCCCTCGCAGCCGGCCAGCGCGGTCAGGGCTTCCAGGTGGCGTCCCTGATGGTCGAGAGCCTCCGCGAGGAGCATCGACGCCGCCGTGTCCTTCGTCACGGAAAGGGCGGCGTCGGCCAGACGAGCCGACAGCTTCCAGTCCTGCTGGTCCGCGGCGCCGCGGCTGGCGGTCAGCAGCAGTTCGGGGTCGTCGACGCCTTCGGTGTCCAGCTGCCAGGTCACCAACCGCAACAGATCGGACCGAAGCCGCCCGGACGCCTCGAAGGCAGCTGCCAGCTCGGCGCGCAGGTCCCGAAGGCGGGGTGCGGCGAGCCCGGCGCGCACCACCTCACCGTAAAGGGGATGAGCAGGGCGGACCAGCTCCTGGGGCTCTCCCCGGACGTGCTGGGCGACGAGGAACCCCTGGCGCTGCAGCGACGAGACGTGTACCCCGGGCGTCAGGCGGGTCAAGATGTCGAGCGGCACGGGCTCGCCCACGGCCACGATCTCCAGCGTGGACATTTCGTGCCGGCTCAGCCGGGCCAGTCGTTCCTGAATCAGTTCGCTCAACCGGGGGCCGATCGTCAATCGCTCCTCCAGGCGCCACAGCCCGTGCTGCGCCACGATCCGGCCCGCGGCCCGCCCGGCCCAGATCAGCTCTCTCAGGTACAAGGGGTTGCCTGCGCTCATCCGCCAGAGGGCCTGGCCGAGCACGCCATCCACCTGACCATCCAGGAGCTCGGCAGCCAGTCGGATGGTGTCCAGGCGGCCGAGGGCTTGCAGGTCGATCCGCTCGATGAGCCCGTCCTTCCAGAGCGCCCGAACCCCTTCGGGCAGGGCCGCACCGGCCCTCGACGTCACGATGGCACTGGCGCTCCCTGCCGAGACGAGCTGGAACACGAGGGTCGCGGATGCGTCGTCCAGGCGATGGGCGTCATCCACTACGAGCAAAGGGTGTTTTCCCGCGGCCCGGGCGAGAACTTCTCGGCGCAGAGTCTGGAGCAGATCGAATGGCAGATCGTTGTGGCGAAGATCGCCACCCACCTGTGGCACCAGCGGCGCAAAGGCCCCGAATGGAATGGCGGGACCGGCGGCATTGGCCGCCAACCACATGACCTCATTGGTCGCGGCGGGGCGCACTTCCTCGATCAGAGCCTTGGCAACCGCTGTTTTGCCGGTACCGGCCGCGCCGACGAGCAGCACTCCGCCTCGGAGGCCGAGGCCGGCGAGTGCCGTGGCTCGTTCGACGTCTCGCCCGACGAGATTCCACTCCTGTTCTCTGTTCCGCCCCACCTGTGCATTATCGCATGGCGAGCATGGCGGGGTACCTCGAATGACGGATGTCACATGCGGCACGGCCTGCCCAAACGCGGCCGGCGAGCGCACCGATAGGCTGCCGGTATGCCCGAAAAGATCACCATGGCGGATGACGGTTCGTTGATCGTTTCCGATCAGCCCATCATCCCTTTCATCGAAGGCGACGGCACTGGCGTCGACATCTGGCCGGCGGCCAAGCTCGTCCTGGACTCGGCGGCCGCCAAGTATGGCAAGGCGATTTCCTGGAAGGAAGTGCTGGCCGGAGAGAAGGCCTTCAACGAGACAGGCGACTGGCTCCCGCAGCAAACGATCGATGTCTTCAACGAATATCTGATCGGGATCAAGGGGCCCCTCACGACCCCCGTCGGTGGGGGCTTCCGGTCGCTCAACGTGGCGCTGCGACAAATCCTCGATCTCTATGTGTGCCTGCGTCCGGTGCGATGGTTCCAGGGCGTGCCTTCACCGGTGAAGCGTCCCGATCTGGTGGACATGGTCATCTTTCGGGAGAACACAGAGGACATTTATGCAGGACTCGAGGTGGAGGAGGGCACTCCCGAGGCGAAGCGCCTCATCAAACTGCTCCGCGATGAGTTCGGGTGGAACATCCGTCCCGACAGCGGCGTCGGCATCAAACCGGTATCGATAACCGGCTCGAAGCGTCTGATTCGGGCCGCGCTGAATTACGCGGTGCAGCGGGGCCGCCGCTCGGTGACGTTGGTGCACAAGGGCAACATCCAGAAGTTCACGGAAGGAGCCTTCCGGAACTGGGGCTACGAACTGGTTCGGGACGAGTTCTCGGACGTCGCCGTCGGCTGGGATGATTGCGATGGGCAACCCGGGGACAAGATTCTGGTAAAAGACAACATCGCCGACATCACCCTGCAGCAGGTGCTTACCCGCCCAACCGATTTTGATGTGATTGCGACGACGAATCTCAACGGGGATTATCTCTCTGACGCGTTAGCAGCCCAGGTCGGCGGGATCGGCATCGCCCCCGGTGCAAACATCAACTACGTGACCGGGCACGGGATCTTCGAGGCCACCCACGGCACGGCTCCGAAGTACGCCGGGCAGGACAAAGTCAATCCGGGCTCGCTGTTGCTGTCCGGGGTGATGATGTTCGAACACCTCGGGTGGTTGGCGGCGGCCGACGACATCGTGAAAGCCATGGAAGCCACGATCGCCGACAAGGTCGTGACCTATGACTTTGCCCGCCAGATGGACGGCGCGACCGAGGTAACGACGTCGGAGTTCGCCAGCGCCATCGTCGACCATCTCTGACAGGGATCGGAAATGAAGATCCGCTTCGCCGTCTCTGTCGGGGCTTCCAGTCCGGGTGGACCCGGGGCCGATGGCTATCAGCTCGATCCGTTCCTGAACGAGGTTCGCACGATCGAGGAGTTGGGCTTCGACACCATGTGGATGTCGGACATCCCCTTGGGGCCTGGCCTGGACCCGCTCGTGGGGCTGTCGTTCGCCGCGGCCGCCACGTCGTCATTGAAGCTAGGGGCGAATCTGGTGCCGATCGGGCGAAACCCCCTGACAATGGCCAAGTCGCTGGCCCAGATCGACCAGCTCTCGCACGGACGGCTGTTGCTGAGCTTTGTGGTTGGAGTGGATCAACCCGGGGAGCGAGCCGCGCTCGGATCGACGGGCGCCAATCGCGGCGCTCTGCTGGAGGAGGTCACACCTCTGCTGCGGACGTGGTGGACTGGGGAGCCGGTTACGTTCGACAACGGTCGCTACCGCTTTGACCAGATGCCCTCGCCAGCGGTGTCCTGGCAGCAGCCACTGGAGGTCTGGTTCGGGGGCAGTGGCCCCGCCGCGCTGGCTCGCACCGGTCGCCTGGCGGATGGATGGCTTGGATCCGCCATGTCACCGGAGGAGGCGCAGGCAGCCCGCCGGCGTATACAGGACGCGGCCGAGGCCGCCGGCCGGTCGATCGACCCCGAGCATTTCGGGCTCAGTATCCCGTACGCGACGAAGGAACCGGACGAGCGCACCCTCCAGCTGCTGCGCTCGCGGCGCCCCGACGCCGATGTGGCGGATCTGGTCCCGGTTGGCGCGGACCATCTCCGCCGCCTGGTGTCCCGCTTCGTCGACGCGGGCGTCTCCAAGTTCGTGGTGCGCCCAGTCGGACCGGCGGGCGCGGGTCCCGGTCCCGGCGATCATCGGGCCGGTTTCGAGGATCTGGCCACACTGCTGTTGCCTCTTCAGACGTAGGCGCCCGCACTAACGTCGCGCCCACTCCAAAAGCGCTGTTCTCTCCGGAGGCTCAATCAAGATGACCGCTTCTCCGCTCCGTGTGGCCGTAACCGGCGCCGCAGGCCAGATCTGCTACAACCTGTTGTTCCGAATCGCCAGCGGCGCCTTGCTGGGAGCCGACCAGCCGGTCATCCTCCAGTTGCTGGAGATCACTCCGGCCATGGGTGCCCTGCAGGGCGTGGTGATGGAGCTCGAGGACTGTGCCTTTCCCCTCCTGGACGGGGTGGTCATCAGCGACGACGCCAACGAGGCATTCGGTGACGTCAACATCGCCCTTCTGGTGGGTGCCCGGCCGCGCAGTAAGGGAATGGAGCGGAAGGACTTGCTGGACGCCAACGGCGCCATTTTCACCGTGCAAGGCAAAGCCATCTCGGACAACGCCGCCCCGGATGTCCGGGTGCTGGTCGTCGGCAATCCGGCCAACACCAACGCCCTGATTGCCATGAATAACGCACCCAACATTGCGCCGGAGCGGTTTACGGCCATGATGCGCCTCGATCAAAACCGGGCCAAGGCCCAGCTCGCGGCGAAAGCGGGGGTGCCAGTCACCGAGGTCACCAATGTGACGATCTGGGGGAATCATTCCGCCACCCAGTATCCCGATGCCTTCCGGACCCGCATCGACGGCCGGCCGGCAGCCGAGGTCATTGGGGACAATGACTGGGTGGAGAAGGAGTTCATCCCAACGGTCCAGCAACGAGGTGCGGCAATCATCGAGGCCCGGGGGCGTCGAGCGCGGCGTCGGCAGCCAGTGCCGCCATCGATCACATTCACGACTGGATGCTCGGAACCGCTCCGGGCGACTGGGTGTCGATGGGTATCCCGTCCGACGGTTCCTACGGAGTCCCGGAAGGGTTGATCTCGTCCTTCCCGGTGACCACGGCGAGCGGCACCCTCCAGGTGGTGCCTGGCCTCGAGCTGGAAGATTTTCCCGGACTCGCATCGACGCGTCGGTCAGCGAGCTGGTGGAAGAGCGTGACGCCGTTCGGGAGCTCGGCCTGATCCGGTGACGTGGGCCGGATCAGACGCTCGTCCTCCGGGCTGATCGCGGCTTCGAACGGCCGGCCGTACCGAAGCGTGTTCCCGGCCACCGACACGGCCGGCGTAATGCCGGTGTGCGGTTCGTCCCGGAGGCGCGCCAGAGGCCGACAGATCACCTCCAGGCCGGACCGATCCGATCAGCAGCTGAGGGTGGGCGGCAACACGACGCCCAGGCGATGGAGGTAGTGCAGCTTCTTCTCCACTGCCTTCCGCCACGCGGTCAGGTCAAGATCGAAATGGGCCCGGTCGCCGTCCTCGAACGCGTGTTCCAGTTCGTCGAACGCGGCATCCTCCGCGTCCAGCAGCGCCCGATAGCGCGAGCAAGAACTGGTCGTCGATCACGTCGGACAGCGTCACGAGTCGTACCTCCCCGAAAGGCGTGTCGAACGAGGCTAGCGGGCCGGGACGCGATTTGCATGCGCCCCCACCCACGATCGAGACGAACCGTCGACGCCGGTCAGGCGTCGAGCGACGGCCACGCCCGCACTGTCGCGACCAGGGCTTCCACCACCCGCGCCGGTGCCCCGCCGGGACCCCAGGCCGGGTCGGGCCGGCGCGTGCTGGTGCCGCGCGCCGAGGGCGGCAGCTCCAGCTGGACGCCACCTTCGGGCGGCCGGTTGACCGGGTTGGCGGGGTGCAGGCCCCGCAGTTCGGCCGGGATGTGCGCCAGGTCGGTCACCACTTCGAACCCGCTCAGCCGGGCGGTCAGGGCCGTGCTGAGTAAGGCGGCCAGCTGCCGGTTGGTGCCGCCCAGCAGGAGGCGGCGCGGTTGGGCCACCCGGCCATAGCCGTGCAAGGCGATGGCCACGTCGACGTGCGTCAGCCATTCGGCCAGGGCCGGCGCCCGGTTCGGGTCAATCGAGCTGGAGGGGACGTGCCAGCGCAGCTCGGCGGGCTGAGCGACCGTGTACAGGGAGGCGCCGGATGCCTCGGCCGCCGCGTCCGCGATTTCGAGTGTGCCGCCCTCGAGGCCGCCGTGAAACGCCATCAGGCCGACCCTGCCCGCCTGCACGGAGCGTTCCACCACTTCGGGGTGGGCCAACAACTCCGTCCACGTTGTCGTCCGGGCCGGTTCGGGGATCACGGGGTGTCAACCCGGGTCAGTAGGTGGTCCGGCGCCGGACCGACGCCGGTACCGCATCCAGGCCAGGGAGATCGCCGGCCCAAGCCGCCAGGCGAGCCAGGTTGCCGCGGACGCGCAGCCGACCCGTCATCAAGGCGGCCTGGGCGGACAGGGTGCCCTGGGCGATCTCGGCGGCGGTGATCCAGTCGGAGGCGATGGTCAGATCCGGCTCGGGGGAGGACCCACCCGCGGCGCCGTCGGGCCGCTCGAGAAACGCGGACCCTCCCGCGACCACCACCCGGTAGCGAACGTCGCCGTCCGGGCCGCCGCGCACGACCCGCTCCACGACGTGCTCCCCTTGCACCGCATCCGATGCGGGCCGCGGTGGCTGGGACCGCGCGACCTCCTCGAACCATGCGGGCGACAGAAAACGGACCACAGTCCCGGTTCTACCAGCGCCACCCATCGCGGGTCCCTGCGGTCACCCGGGCGCGACCCGGGAGGAGTAGGAGTTCGCGACCTGTCCGCCGTCCCAGCGCAGGCTCAGGTCGAGAGAGATCGGACCGGGCACCGCCGATTCCGGAACGGTCCAGTCGACTCGACCGATGCGCACGCAACTGTCCGCCGTCACTTCGCCCGCGAAGCGCCAGGCGTGCCGGCCGCCCGGCCAGCGCAGGACCGCCGAGACGACCGCGTCCGTGAGGCGGTACCGCAGGTCGCTGATGGCGTGCAGATCGAGGGTCAGCCGGCTGGCGGGGCGGTAGGCAGGCTCCGGTCGGTCGGCGGTGATGATCACGGGGGCGCAGGCCCGGGTGACCGCGTGATAGGCCGCCTTGGGTCTGCGTTCGTGGTCGAGCACCGACCAACTGACCGCCGGCTGGGCGTCGGCCAGCAGAAACAAACAGAATCCTCCGGTCGGCCGGTACTTGATCCGGCGGAGCGTCTCGATGTGATAGCGCAGCAGCGCGGCCTGGTACTCCTGAGTGGCGGCCCGCCAACGTGCGAACGTGGCGGACAGGCCTGGTGGCACGCGGTCCTCGAAGATGGCTCGTTGCAGGCAGTGGTGCGCCTCGAGTCGATCCCAGTCGAGGTCCGGCCAGCGATCGGGGTCCATGAAGCCGGCCGTCTCCGGCACGGCCTGCGCCCCGAACTCGCTCACGAAACGAGCGAGCACCGGGAATCGGGCGAGGGCGTTGGGCAGGTCTCGTTCCTCGCCGTGGTACCACCCGAAATACAGATGGCTGTCGGTGCCCCACGCCGGGTGCGGAAGGATTCCGGAGTGGGCCACCACCGCCCGGGACCCGTCGGCACGTTCCAGGGCCCGTCGGATGGAGCGGTCGAGGCCGGTCTTGTTCCGGGTCGGCAGCACCTGGGCCGCGACCTGGCGGGCGAGAGTGCTCGGTCCGGTGGCCATGCCCGGCTTGACATCCAGGGCGAGGGGCTCGTTGTGGCCGCACCACAGCGCAATGGACGGATGGTGGCCCAACAGGGAAACGGCCTGGCGGGCCTGGGCTGCGGCCTGGCGGCGTACCGGTCCATAACCCCATTGCAACGGCAGGTCCTGCCAGATGAGCATGCCCTGTCGGTCGGCTGCCGCGTAGAACTCGGGGCCGGTGATGTGGGCATGCACCCGCACCAGGTCGAGCCCGGCTTCCCGGGCCAGGGTCACGTCCTGGACCAGGTCCTCGCAACTGGCCTCGGCCAGAGCCCGCCGGGTGGGACCACAGTTGGCGCCTTTGAGGAACAGCCGTTCTCCGTTGACGGTCGCCACGAAATTCCGGATGCGCACCTGGCGCAGCCCGGTCGTGATCTGGCGCCGGTCGCTGGCTCCGGCCGTGTCGCCCGCAGAACTCGACCCGGCGCCGGCCACGTCGACCTGCACGGCCACGTCCACCTCGTACAGCGGCTGTCCCCCGAGGGCATGGGGCCACCACAGCTCGGGATGCTCGATGACGAGGCGCCACCGCACCTGATTGACGCCCGCCGCCAGCGCGTGTTCCTCATCCCGCTCGGCCGCCACGGGTTCCGCGATCGATTCGCCCTCTCGGCGCACGGTGGTGCGGATGACCGCCGGGCACGGCTCGATGGTGTCAAGCTCGGCCTCCAGCTCGAGCGTGGCGTTGTCCTCGCTGGCGTCGCGGCAGAGGACTTTCAACGAGCGGATGCGGACGGGGCCGGTTTCCCGGACCCGTACCGGCGCCCAGATGCCGCCCGGGTTCCAGTCCGGGTCGATGCAGTCCCAATGCTGGAAGACGCCGGTCAGGTTCCGCTTGGCGGTGAGGTCGGTCGGGCGCGAGCACGTCACCTCGACCGCCAGCAGATGGTCTTCACGAGCGGCGAGTGCCGGCGTTATTTCAAAGGAATGAGGAAAAAAATACCCCTCGGTGTCCCCCAGGTACTCTCCATCGAACCACACGTCGCCCTGATAGAAAATGCCGTCGAACGTCAGGAAAGCCCGCCGAACGGGGCTGAGCGGCGCCGCCGAAAAGTGGCGCCGGTACAGGATCGGCCCATCCGATTGCCCGAACGCCGGATGGGAGCGCCAGTGGCCGGGAACGGTGATCCGGTGCCAGCCCGACGTGTCCAGATCGGGGGAGGCGAAGACCCGCCGCAGGTCGTCGTTCGACGCCGCGGCCAGCCAGTCGCCACCCAGGTCCATTCGGGCGCAGGGTAGTCGCCGGCACCTGCATCTCGTGGTCTGCGCCCTCGTGGTCGCGCCCTCGTGCCGGCCCTCGTGCCCGCCGTCACGAACCCTCGTGGCGGGGAACCGGTCCGTGAGTGTCCCTGACCGGCGGTAGCGTGAACGCCATGACGTCACGTCCAGCGACTATTGGACAGCTGCGAGCCTCAGGTTGGGAGTCGGTCCCCGTCAAGGAGGAGGTACGCCGGAACGCGACCCGGCGCATCGCCGCCGGACAGCCCATAGTGGAGGGGATATTGGGCTATGAGGACACCGTCCTCCCGCAACTGGAGAACGCCCTGCTTGCCGGCCACGACATGATCTTTCTCGGCGAGCGCGGGCAGGCCAAGACCCGGATCATCCGCAGCCTCACCGGCTTGCTCGACGAGTGGCTGCCGTTCATCGGCGGGTCGGAGATTCTCGACGACCCGTATCGGCCCGTCTCTCGTCACGCCCACGACCTGGTGCTCGAGCGCGGCGACGATACGCCCATCGACTGGATACACCGGGACTACCGCTTCGGCGAGAAGCTGGCAACGCCTGATACCTCGATCGCCGATCTGATCGGGGAAGTCGACCCGATCAAGGTGGCTGAGGGCCGCTACCTCTCCGACGAGCTCACGTTGCACTACGGCCTGGTCCCCCGGACCAACCGCGGCATCTTCGCCATCAACGAGCTGCCCGATCTGGCCGAGCGCATCCAGGTGGGGCTGCTCAACGTCCTCGAAGAGCGCGACGTGCAGATCCGCGGCTACAAGATCCGCCTGCCTCTGGACGTGATGCTGGTCGCGTCCGCCAACCCTGAGGACTACACCAATCGCGGCCGTATCATCACGCCGCTCAAGGATCGTTTCGGCGCCCAGATCCGGACCCACTATCCGCTCGATACCGAGACGGAGATCGCCGTGGTCCACCAGGAAGCCCATCCGTTCTCGGGGACGAACGTGCGGGTCGAGGTTCCGCCCCACATGACGCAGATCGTCGCGACCCTCTCCCAGCTGGCCCGCCAAAGCCCGCACATCAATCAGCGCTCGGGAGTGTCGGTTCGCCTCAGCGTGTCCAACTACGAGACCCTGGTGGCGAGCGCCGTGCGCCGGGCCCTGCGGTTGGGCGAGTCCGAGGCCGTGCCCCGGATCAGCGACCTGGACTCCCTGGCGTCGTCCACGTCCGGCAAGATCGAGATCGAGACCATCGACGAAGGGCGCGACGGCCACGTGATCGAGCGCCTCATCCAGCAGTCCGTGCTCGGTGTGTTCAAGGCGACCGTGCCGTCCGAGCGCCTGCGGGACGCGGTCGCCGACTTCGACGCCGATGGCGGCCGGGTGGTGCACACCGGCGATGACATTCCGGCGGCCCAGTTCGTGGAAGTCCTCGGCCAGCTGCCCGCGCTCGAGAGCGTGGTCCTGGGGCTGGCCGGTGAGGAGTCGCCGGCAGCAGTCGCCAGCGCCACGGAGTTCGTCCTCGAGGGACTGCATCTGGCCAAGCGGCTCAACAAGGACGCCGCCGGCAGCCCGCGCGACCTACCGGGCCCGGTAGGAGGGAGGACCCCATGCCACGGTTCAGCTACTCGCGCTGGGACGGCACGCAGGTCGGCTTCGACTTCGACGCGGACGACATCTTCGGAGAGTTGACCGACGAGCTGCTGTACCACGGCGACCTCAATCAGGCCTTGCAGCGCCTGATGCAACGCGGCTTCACGGACCGCAACGGGGAGCGCATCGCCGGCATGCGCGAGATCCTCGAGCGGCTGCGGCAGCGCCGGCGGGAGATGCTGGATCAGCACGATCTGGGCGGCCCCTACGAGGAGATCGCCCAGCGCTTACGGGACATCGTCGATCAGGAGCGCTCCGGCATCGACAACTTGCAAGAAGAGGCCCGGCAATCCGGAGACCAGCGCCGCCAGGAAATCACCGACGAAGTGGCCGACGAACGCCGGATGGCACTCGATCTGCTACCTCCCGATCTTGCCGGCCAGGTACAGAGCCTCCAGCAGTACGAGTGGACGAGCAGTGAAGCCCGCGAGGCCTTCGATCAGCTCATGGAAGAGCTGCGGTCGCAACTGATGCAGAGCTACTTCAACCAGATGTCCTCGGCCATGTCGGACGTGTCGCAGGATTCGCTCCAGCGCATGAAGGACATGTTCAACGACCTGAACCAGATGCTCGAAACCCGCGCCGCGGGTGGCGACACCGAGCGGATGTTCGAGGAGTTCATGGATCGCTACGGGGACATGTTCCCCGGTAACCCGCAAAACCTCGACGAGCTGCTCGAGCAGATGGCCCGCCAGATGGCCGCGATGCAACAGCTGCTCAACTCCATGAGCCCGGATCAGCGAGCCCAGCTGCAGCAGCTGGCCGAGTCCTTGCTCGAGGACATGGACCTGCGCTGGCAGGTCGACCGTCTGGGCGCCAACCTGCGCCAGGCCTTCCCACAGGCCGGATGGGAGCGCCAGTACAACTTCAGCGGCCAGGATCCGCTCAACTTTGCCGAGGCCGCCACGGTCATGAACCAGCTGGGTGACATGGACCAGCTGGAGCAGATGATGTCCACCGCCTCCAACCCCGGCGCGCTGGCCGAGGTCGACATCGAGCGGGCGTCCGAGCTGTTGGGCGACGACGCCGCCCGTTCCCTGGAGCAGTTGGCCAAGCTGGCCCGCCAGCTGGCCGAGGCCGGCCTGATCGACCAGCGGGAAGGAAGGCTCGAGCTGACGCCGCGCGGGTTGCGGAAGATTGGCCAGAACGCCCTGTCCGACCTCTTTTCCCGACTGATCAAAGACCGCATGGGTCGCCACCTCGCCGATCGCTCGGGGATCGGCCACGAGCGGACGTACGAGACCAAGGCCTACGAGTGGGGCGACCCCTTCAATCTCTCCATCGAGCGGACCGTCCGCAACGCCATCGGGCGAAGCGGGCGGGGTACGCCGGTACGCCTGTCGGCGGAGGACTTCGAGGTGGAGCGCACGGAGAGCCTCACTTCGACGGCGACGGTGCTGGCGCTCGACCTGTCGTTGTCGATGCCCATGCGGGACAATTTCCTTGCCGCCAAGAAAGTGGCGATGGCGCTGCACTCGCTCATCACCACCCAGTTCCCGAGGGACTATCTCGGACTGGTCGGCTTCGGGGAGCTGGCCCGAGAGCTACGCGCCGAGCAGTTGCCCGAGGTCTCGTGGGACTACACCTACGGGACCAACATGCAGCACGCCCTGATGCTGGCTCGGCGAATGCTGGCCCGCCAGAGCGGCACGAAGCAGGTGATCATGATCACCGACGGCGAGCCAACCGCGCATATCCTCCCGGGCGGCCAGCCGTTCTTCAGCTACCCGCCGGCTCCGGAGACGATCCGCATGACCCTCTCGGAGGTGGCGCGGGCCACGCGCGAGGACATCCGGATCAACACGTTCATGCTGGACGCGACCGGCTACCTGCGGGCCTTCGTGGAGAAGATGACGCAGCTCAATCGGGGACGCGCCTTCTTCACCACTCCGGAGACCCTCGGGGATTACGTGCTCGTGGACTTCCTTGACCAGAAACGAGGCCGGCGCCGGTCGGCGTAGCTCCCTCGGCCGCTCGCAGGGTCGGCCGGCGGCACGCCGAGCCCGCTGCCCCGGCAGCTTGTCGGCGCCGCACGCTGATCGGGGCCACACGCCGAGCCCAGCGTCCCCCACGCGCCTGCACCCTCGTTTCTGTTCGCCGGCGCCGCCTCCCTATCGGCGGCGCCGCCGAGCCCACCGCCCACCGCCCGCCGGCTCCCCATCGGCGTCGCTGGCCGAGCCGGCCCCCCGGCTCCTTATCGGCGCCGATTTGTGAGAGGGTTCCGGTATGCAAGTGATCGTGGTGGGTTGCGGACGGGTCGGCTCCGGCTTGGCCGTGCGGCTGCAACAAGATGGTCACGCCGTCTCGATCATCGACAAGGACGCCAATGCCTTCCGGCGTCTGCCCGAGGAGTGGGGCGGCCGGACCGTGGTGGGCTTCGGGTTCGATCGTGACGTCCTGCTGGCCGCCGGGATCACTGAGGCGAACGCGTTGGCGGCGGTGACAAGCGGGGACAACAGCAACATCCTCGCCGCCCGGATCGCCCGGGAGACGTTCGAGATTCCCCATGTGGTGGCGCGGATCAAGAGTCCGAGCCGGGCGGTGATCTATCAGCGGCTGGGTATCCCCACCGTCGCCACCGTGAGCTGGACCGTCGATCAGGTGATGCGCCGGCTGCTGCCGGAGGAAAGTGTCACGGCCTGGACCGATCCGGCCGGCGAGATCAACCTGGTCGAACGCTTGCTGCCCGAGTCTTTCTGTGGGCACAACTATTCCGAGTTGACGAACGGGGACCAATTCCGGCCGGTGCTGATCACCCGCGGGGGCCAGTCTCGCCTGGTTGTCCCCGGCAGTGTGGGTCAGGAGGGCGACATGGTGCATTTCGCGGTGCGTTCCAGTGCCATCGCAGAGCTGAACCGCCATCTGGCCGAAGCCGAGGCCCGCGGCAGTATCCACCGCCGGAAAGGCAATGGTGCGGCCGTGGCGACGGCCGCCGGTACCGGCGGAGACGCCGACAGTAGATCGGGTGCTGCTGGTGCCGGGGCATCGGGTCGGGCGGATCGGATGTCATGAAGGTCGCGATCGCCGGCGGTGGCGTCGTGGGCCGCTCGATCGCCCGGGACCTGGCTGGCAGCGGCCATGAAGTGGTGATCATCGAAAGCGATCCCGCTGTGGTCGCACGCGAATCTCGTCAGACGGACGGGCCCAACTCGCACTGGTACACGGGCGATGCCTGCGAGGTCCACACGCTCGATGCGGCCGGCTTCGGCGACGCCGACGTGGTGGTGGCGGCCACCGGCGACGACGAGGACAACCTCGTTGTCTCGTTGTTGGCCAAACAGGAATTCGCCGTACCCCGCGTGATCGCCCGGGTCAATCATCCAAAGAACGAGTGGCTCTTCAATGAGACCTGGGGCGTCGACGTGTCGGTTTCCACTCCGCACCTCATGACCGCCCTGGTAGAGGAGGCCGTCTCGGTGGGCAGCCTGGTGCGACTGCTCCACTTCTCGGAAGGGAAGGCGGGCCTGGTGGAGGTCACCCTGGCGGACGACAGCCCGGCGGGCGATCGTCAGATCGCCGAACTGGGTATGCCGCGCGACGCAAGCGTGGTCGCTGTCGTGCGCGACCGGCGCGTTGTGGTGCCGCGAGGCGACACCGTCCTCCTGCCCGGCGACGAGGTGATCGCACTCGTCACGGTCGATTCTGAGGACGCGGTGCGGCGCATCCTGGTGGGGTGACGCCGCCCGGTCCGCCGGCTGGCCGGCCCGCCGGCGCCGCCGGCTGGTCGGCGCCGCCGTCGGGCGCCCGGCTGTTCCTGCCGGCATGAGCCGCGAGACCGCTGCTCCGGATCATTTGTGTGATAAAAGTCGCGTAATACGCGGCAAATATCACACAAACGGCTAAGCGTGCCCACTCAGGGGGCGAGTGGGCACGGTTGGGCATAGTGGGCACCCTGGGGGTTTGTGTGATAAAAGTCGGGTAATACGCGGCAAACATCACACAATCCAAACGGACACACCCGGATGCCATCATTTCGCTCATGGCAGAAGCCAAGGACCGCCCACCCTCGCCCACCCTCATCCAGCAGATTGACCGGTTGGGCCGCCGGCAGCGCTCCCTGATCACTTCGAAGCAACTCGACGCCTTCGGGTTGGGTCGCAGCGGCCGGCACTGGGCCGTGGCGACCGGACGCATGCGTCGCATCAGGCGCGGCGTGTACGTGCTTGCCGGCGCACAGCCCGACTGGGCGACCACGGTCCTCGCCGCCGTACTGGCGGCCGGCCCCGGCGCCGTCGCTTCCCATCTCACCGCTGGCCGGCTGTGGGACCTCTTTGATCGGCCGTCTCCGGAGGAACAAGCCCCCTGCATTCATGTCATCGGGCTCGAGCAGCGCAGGCTCGAAGGCGCGCGCGTCCACCGTCACGTGTTGGCGAACCATGAGCGGTCCACTCGTCTCTCCGTTCCGGTGACGTCGGTCGCCAGGACGTTGTTCGATCTGTCCTCGATGATGGACGGGCCCTCTCTGGGGCGATGCACCGACGAGGCCATCCGACGCGGATTGCTCGATTTGCGGGCTCTGCGGAGTGAGTTCGAGTCGCATCGGGGACCGGGACGGCATCGTCTGTTGCCCCTGCACCAAGTCCTTTCGGAGCGGGTACCCGGTTTCGATCCGGGCGCCAACGACTGGGAGCGGCGCATGGACCGCCTCTGGGACGAGCTTGGCTTGCCGGCGGCATACCGCCAGTATCCAATCGCGACCAGAGGTGGTCACTATCGCGTGGACCGTGCCGTGCTCGAACTTCGGCTGGTCGTTGAGTGGGTGGGCTGCGAGTTCCACGGGCAGCGCGGACGTTTCAATCGCGACCGGATTCGCATTAGCGATCTGGTGCAGGCTGGCTGGGACGTGCTCGAAGTCACGCCTGATTGGACGACCGAGCGTTTGCGGCGAACGGTGCTGGCTAAAGTGGCGGAGCGGCAACGCCTCCTCACGGACCGGGCCGGCTGAACACCTTGCCTGGTGGGGAAACGCCCATGTGATCAGCGCAGTATGTGGAGATACAACCGCGAAGTCTCCCCATCAAAGGCGACCAAACGCGCCACTTCTACAGCAGTGGGAGTGGCGCGGAGGGTGGCGACGGCGACCTCGGCAGCTGCGACCCGCGGATAACCGTAAATCCCGGTGGAGATCGCCGGAAACGCCACACTGGCCGCCCGGAGCTCGTCGGCGATCGCGAGGCATCGCCGGTAACACGAGGCCAGTACCTCGGGTTCGCCCAAATGGCCACCCCGCCACACGGGTCCCACGGTGTGGATGATCCAACGTGCCGGTAATGCAAATCCCGGTGTCGCCTTGGCATCGCCAGGTTCGCAGCCGCCGAGAGACGCGCAGGCCGCATGCAGATCCCTCGATCCGGCAGCCCGGTGAATCGCACCGTCGACACCTCCGCCGCCGGCCAGCGCCGAGTTGGCGGCATTGACGATGGCGTCCACCACTTGAACAGTGATATCGCCCTGCACAACCTCGATTCGCACCCGGCCAGCCTCTAGCACGTTCAGACGAAGAAATCGAGGATTCCCTCTTGCGCCCAGGCAACAAACACGCAAAGATCACAGCAATGTAGTTACATAGGTGACAGTCAGGCTGGACTGTTACCCCCGAGTCGCCGAGCGACAAGCGAGGGGAGTACCGGTGAGCGATCTCGCGGAACTGATGTTGGACCCGACGGACCGTGCATGGCTGCGCCAGGCCAACTGCATGGGCGTCGATCCCGACTTGTTCTTTCCCGAGAGGGGCGCATCGACGAGAGAAGCCAAGGAGGTTTGCCGCGGCTGCGTGGTCCGCGAGGACTGCCTGGAGTACGCCTTGGCCAACGGTGAGAAGTTCGGTATCTGGGGCGGCTTGAGCGAACGCGAACGGCGCAAGATCCGCAGGCGTCGGGCCCTCGAACGCCGGGGTGGGCTCGCGAGCTAGTCGTCGTGGATCGCAAACCTTCCCCCATCGAGGCCCGCCCGTTCGAGGCGGGCCTCGATCGTTGATGCGGGATCGAGGTCGAGTTCGCGCCAGCGGCGTGACGGGACGCTCTGGACCACGGTGGCGGGCGCCAGCCCTACCAATTCCGCCCGCTCGACGGCGATCTGACTGGCGACGGCATCGAAGGCGGCCTCGGGACCAAATGTCCAAGGATCGATGAGGTTGCACGACACCTGCACTGACCGGCCAACCGGCAGCGCCAGCGCCCGGACCTGCGGACCCCGCAATGTGGCGGCGATGCGCCGGGCTGCCGGCAGATCGGGTACCGCCAGCCACAGGTTGTAGGCGATCAGCACCGGTCGGGCGCCGACTGCCACCGCGCCAGCCGTGGGATGAGGTCGGCTCGAGCCGCTATCGGGAGCAAGGGTGCGCCATGCCCGCCGGCGGACGTCGGGAAGCGAGCGTTCCGGGCCGTAGAGAAAACAGGGCAGCCCGAGCTGCTCGCCTGCCCACGCCGCGAACCGATCCCGTGCGGTTAGGGCAGGGGAGATGTCTCCGTTGCGGACGGGCCAGCCCTCGAGGCTCACCCATGGCACGACATCGAGGACCCCAAAGCGAGGATGGACGCCGCGGTGCCCTCGAAGGTCGAGAGTTGCCACCACGGTGCTCGCCACGGAACATGCCGCATCCTCGACGGCGGCGGGCGGTCCACCCAGGGTGAGGACCGAGCGGTGGTGGGCGACGTCCGAGTGGGTGTCGAGCAGGAGCTCGCCCCCAGCCCGCTGGATCGCAGCCAGCGAGCGCGGGGTCGCGCCCTTCGCTGATGTTGATGACACACTCGAGGAATTGTGCGGGGCTTCGTATCATCCCGGGGGGGGTTCAGACTCGGAAAAAAGAGAAGCATTGGGGTGACGCCACCCTCGACCGGCCGCACCCGTCGTGCGACGAAACAAGGAGTACTCTGGCAGCATGATCGCAAACCTTTTTGGGCCCGATCTCGGAATCGTGGTGCTGGTCATCATCGTGGTAGCACTGTTCGGCAGCCAGCTGCCGAAGATCGCCCGCAACGTCGGTATGGCCGGCCGCGAATTCCGCAAGGCCCAGCAAGAAGCGGAGGAGGAGGCCGAGCGGGAACGGGCCACCAAGGCTGCCGCCGCAGCCGCACCAGCCGCCGTGGTTCCACCGCCCGCGGCCGTCGGTCCCGCCCCGGCCCCGGCGCCGCCTCTGGCTGCGACCGCTGCGGCGGCCCCGGCCGAAGAGTCCTCGGTGACGTTGACGGCCTCGCAGCTCGACGCCCTGCTCAGGGCTCGTGAGGAGCAAGCCCGGCGCGAAGCGGCCGGACCCGCCGCGAACTGAGCAGGCCTTTTCCGGGCCGATAACCGGTACGGGCGGGACTGCCTGCACCGGCAGGCTGTCCTGCTTCGGTCAGATCGTGGTGCGCTGTACGCCGCGACGCTGGCGAGCGATGCGGCGCCGCTCCCGCTCGGACGCGCCTCCCCATACGCCGTGCTCGATGCGGTTATAGAGCGCGTACTCCAGGCAAGGTGCCTTTACCGGACATTCTGCGCAAATGCGGCGGGCGACCTCGACTCCCACGCCGTCGCTGGGGAAGAACGTCTCGGGGGGCAGTTCCCGGCACTTGCCCTCAGCCATCCACGCGGTGTCCACTTCCTGTCGACCTCCGTAGGATCGATCGCCATCGCGATCAACCCTTTTGCATCGAATAGAATGAAAAGAGTTCTAGTAGGGCGTTAAGACGCACCCTTACTACGTAGGCACCCGCCCTGATGGTTCCCAATTTCTTCGGACTGTTTTTTCAGCCTTGTGGGAGCCACTCCCTCGTGCCTTGACGCTTGCAGATCGGGTACGCCTGCAAGCAGAAGTGTACTCCATGAGTGGGCGTGCCAGCAGGTTCTCGCATCCTGGCCTGTCGAGCAGTCGGTGGACAGGCAGCAGTGGGGTCGGGCTGGACGGATGGCGCCGGGCCGAAAGGGCCCGGGGTGGAAGGTGGCGGGGCCGGCGTGGATGGTTGGGCTGGACGGATGGCGCTGGGCCGAAAGGGCCCGGGGTGGAAGGTGGCGGGGCCGGCGTGGATGGAGGGGCTGGACGGATGGCGCTGGGCCGGCGGGCCTGGGCTGGACGGGTGGCGCTGGGCCGCGGCTAGAAGGGGCGGCGCCCGGCCGGCGCTAGAAGGGGTGGCGCTGGACCACCCTTGCCCTTTCGTACGCATACCTCCCCCGCCCCCACCGGCGCGCCGAAGCCGGGTGGTACGGTCCGCCGGCATGGAGCGGATCGAGTGCCAGTGGTGCAAATCGCAGAACGACCCGGGGCAGGCCACGTGCGCCACCTGTGGCGCGCCCCTCGACGTCCGCAACCTGGTCAGCGACTCCGGCTGGAAGGAGGCGCCTCGACTCCGGGACATGACCGAGTTCAAGTTCTCCAACAGCACCTGCCAGGTGGAGGGCGAGCTGGTTCCGGTGGCGGAAGTCAACCTGGCCGAGGGCGACTGGGTGTTCTTCGAGCACCACGTGCTCCTGTGGAAGGACGAAAGCACGCCGCTCTCCGCCCTGCCTATGGGGGGCGGCCTGAAGCGGATGCTGGGCGGGATGCCCATGGTGATCTCCGTGGCCCACGGCCCGGGGCGGGTGGCGTTCTCCCGAGATGCGAGCGGCGAGGTGGTCGTCCTCCCTCTCCACCCGAGCATGGAGATCGACGTCCGGGAGCACGCCTTCCTCGTCGGTTCGCACTCGCTCAGCTACTCGTTCGAGCGCATCAAGGGCCTGACCAACATGCTGCACGGCGAAGGCATGTACATGGACCGCTTCGTCACCTCCGGTGAACAAGGCATCCTGCTGCTCCACGGCTACGGCAACGTCTTCGAGCGGACGCTGGCTCAGGGCGAGAAGATCCTCGTCGAGCCGGGGGGTTTCCTGTACAAGGATTCGTCGGTACAGATGAACACCGTGCAGCTCAACGTTAAGACCGGTCTCATGCGCCACGGCATGTACCTGGCCGAGATGACCGGACCCGGGCGGGTGGGCATCCAGTCCATGTACGTCCATCACCACACCGACTGAAGCGTCAGACGCCCACCACATGACAGCCACCGATACCCCCACCTACACCTGCCGCTTCTGCCGGCTCGGCTGCACCCCGACCGGTACGGCCTGCCCCAACTGCGGGGCGCCCGTCGACGTGCGGACCGTGGTTAGCCGCTCCGGCTGGCAGGAACAGCCGGCCGTCAAAGACATGGCCCGCATCCAGTTCGGCCGCTCCACCTGCCAGATCGAAGGCACCTACGTCCCGACCGCGGATTTCAACCTGGTCAGCGACGACTCGATTTATTTCTCGCACCACACGCTCCTGTGGGTCGATCCCACCACGCGCCTCCAGGCCATGACGATGCCGGGCGGCTGGAACCGGGTCCGGGCCGGGCTCCCGCTGGTCATGCTCGAAGCCCGCGGCCCCGGGCACGTGGCCCTCTCCGACGACGCCCCGGGAGAGGTGATCGCCCTGCCGCTCCAGCACGGGCAGGCCGTGTGGGTCCACGAACACCGCTTCCTGGCCGCCACCGGCAACATCGCCTACACCTGGCAGCAGTCGGGTATCTGGATCGTCACCGGTTCGGGCGACGACCGCGAAACCCACTATCCGCTGGGCATGTACGCCGACATCTTCCATGCCGAAGGCGGCCCCGGTTTGCTCCTGCTGCACTCACCCGGCAACCTCTTCATCCGCGACCTGGCCCAAGGGGAGACGATCTGCGTGCAGCCAGGCGCGCTGGTCTACAAAGACCCCAGCGTCGGCATGCAGCTCCACATCGAGTACCCGAATGCCGGCAACTTGTTCAATTTCCATCGCAGCTACAGCTACCGCCAGGTGTGGTTGCGCCTGTGGGGGCCGGGCCGCCTGGCCGTCCAGTCCGTGTTTGAGCGACCGGAGGCGAGCAACCAGATCACGAGCCATTCGCCGGCGACGACCGCGGCGTGGTAGCGTGAGTGCCTCGTGACCCTCTCCCGTACCGATCTTCTTCTTCTGATGTAGGCGAGCACCACACATCGGTGCTCGCCGAAACCTCCTGTGCCACTGGGCCGGGAGGTTTTTTGTTTGTCTCGAAGCGCTCGAAAGGACCCTGATGGCCCCCTACGCCTACCCGACGCCATGCGACATGCCGTTCCAGAAGTACCGCCCGACGCGTCCCCTGGCGCTGCCGGACCGGATGTGGGCGGATCGCCACCTGACCGCTGCCCCCCAGTGGTGCAGCGTCGACCTGCGCGACGGCAACCAGGCGCTCATCGACCCCATGGACCCGGTCCGCAAACTCCGGTTCTTCGAGACCCTCGTGGGTATGGGCTTCAAAGAGATCGAGGTGGGTTTTCCCGCCGCATCACAGCCCGACTTCGACTTCATCCGCCAGATCATCGAAGAGGACCGCGTCCCGGACGACGTGGCGATACAGGTGCTCGTTCAGTGCCGGCCGGAGTTGATCGAGCGGACCTACGAGGCGATTGCGGGGGCCCGCCACGCCATCGTGCACTTCTACAACTCCACCTCGACCCTGCAGCGGCGGGTGGTCTTCGGCCTCGACAAGGGAGGCATCGTCGATATCGCCACCAGTGCCGCCCGCCTGGTCAAGAAGCATGAGGAAACGGTGCCGGGCACCTTTGTCACTTACGAGTACTCCCCGGAGAGCTTCACCGGCACCGAGCCTGATTTTGCAGTCGAGATCTGCGCCGCGGTCATGGACGTGATCGAGCCGTCTCCGGACCGCAGGATGATCGTGAACCTGCCGAACACGGTGGAGATGTACGGCCCCAACACCTACGCGGACGTCATTGAGTGGTTTGGCCGGCACATCCCGGCCCGGGACGCCATCGTGCTCAGCGTCCACCCGCACAACGACCGCGGCACCGCGGTCGCGGCGGCCGAACTGGCGCAACTGGCCGGCGCCGACCGGGTGGAAGGCACGTTGTTCGGCAACGGCGAGCGGACCGGCAACGTGGACGTGGTCACCCTGGCGCTCAACCTGTTCTCCCAGGGCGTCGACCCCCGGCTCGACCTGCACGACATCGACCACCTCCGGCGGGTGGCCGAATACTGCAACCGCCTCCCGGTCCACCCTCGCCATCCGTACGCCGGCGACCTGGTGTACACGGCGTTCTCCGGATCGCACCAGGACGCCATCAAGAAGGGGATGGACGCCCTGCCAGGCGATTACACCACCTGGGAAGTGCCGTACCTGCCCATCGATCCCAAGCACGTGGGCCGGACCTACGAGGCCATCATCCGGGTCAACAGCCAGTCGGGAAAGGGCGGCGTCGCCTACCTGATGGACACCGAGCACGGGTTGGACCTGCCCCGGGCCCTGCAGATGGAGTTCTCCAAGCAGGTGCAGGCCGTCACCGAGGCCACCGGCACCGAGATCAAGCCCGGCGAGCTGTGGGACGAGTTCGCCCGGGCGTACCTGGACGACGACGCCGGGATCCGGCTCATCTCGTCCGAGGTTGCTTCCAGGGGGGAAAGAGGGACCTCGGTGGCCGCCCAGGTCCTCGTGGACGGTCATCACCGGACGATCACGGGCCAGGGCAACGGTCCGGTGGCTGCCCTCGTCAACGGACTGCGCACGGAACTGGGCCTCGACCTGTCGGTGGAGGACTACCACGAGCATGCGTTGACGGCCGGAAGCGAGGCGTCGGCGGTTGCGTATGTGGAGGCGACGGGGGCCGACGGGGCCCGCACCTGGGGCGTCGGCATCGACTCCAGCATCCTGGACGCCTCGCTCCGGGCCGTCATCAGCGCCGCCAACCGGCTCCGTGATCCAGGCAGCCCCGACCGGTAGGGTGGCCCGTTATGTCGATGCAGCCCACGGACGAGCCGGTCCCGCCCCGCGGCCACGTGCGGGTGGTGTACCTGGGCCCGGTGGCCCCGCACTGGCGGGTGGACTCCGATTTTGGGGACCGCAGCGTCATCGAGGAGTTTCGCCAGCGCGCACTCGCCCGTTTGCTGTTGCTGCCGCCCCACGATCCCCAGTTCCGGCGTAACCGCGAGCGCGTGGTCCGCGACGCGGAACGAGAGAACCTTCTCCTGGACTGGGACCTCGGTGAGCCCGAGGACGACGACGGCACAGGGCAGTAGCCTGGTTTCGTGGTTGCGCACCGGGTCGACCCCGTAGAGGAAACCTCGGAGGCGGGCCTGGCCGAGAGCCGCTACCTCAACCGGGAGCTGTCCACCCTGGACTTCCACGGGCGGGTGCTGGCACTGGCCGAAGGCGACGAGCTCCCGCTGCTGGAGCGCATCAAATTCCTCGCCATCTTCGGCGCCGTCATGGACGAGTTCTTCCAGGTCCGGGTGGCCGGCCTCAAAGACCAGGAGGCGGCCGGAATCTCGGGCACCGCGCCGGACGGTCTCACGGTCAGCGACCAGCTCCGGCTGATCCGGGACAAGGTGCTGGAGCTGCTGACGCGTCGAGGGTCGGCGATCCTCGACGACATCTTGCCGCGCCTGGCCCAGCACGGGATCGAGCTGTCGGACTGGGAGTCGCTTGACGACGAGGACCGCGCCTGGGTGGAAAAGGTGTTCGCAGAACGGATCTTTCCTGTTCTGACCCCGCTTGCCGTGGATCCGGGCCACCCTTTTCCCTATATCTCCAACCTGTCGCTCAACCTGGCCGTCATCGTCCGGGATCCAGTGGGCGGGGAGCGGCGCTTCGCCCGGGTCAAGGTCCCGCCGGTGCTCCCGGGGCTGCTGGCCATGCCCGACGGCACCCGATTTGTGGCCCTGGAGCAGGTCATCGCCGCCCATCTGGATGCACTGTTCCCCGGGATGGAGATCGAGAGCCACCATCCCTTCCGTGTCACTCGCAACGCGGATCTCACCCTCGAGGAAGAGGAAGCCGACGACCTGCTCGAAGCAGTCGAGATCGAGCTGCGACGCCGGCGTTTCGGTCGGGCGGTGCGCCTGGAGGTCGACGAGTCGATCACCGACGAGGTGCGCACCCTTCTGACCCGCGAACTGGACCTCCAGCCAGAGGACGTCTACGACGTGGCCGGGCCGCTCGACCTGACGGCCCTGTGGGTGGTGTACAACCTCGATCGGACCGAGCTCAAGGACCTCAAAGAGGAGCCCTTTGTGCCGGTGCGGCCGCCCCGGCTCACCGGGTTCGACGGCGAGCCGCTCGACGTGTTCTCGGCCATCGACCAGGGCGACATCCTGGTCCACCATCCGTACGAGAGCTTCGCGGAGTCGGTCGAGGCGTTCATCACCCAGGCGTCGCGCGACCCGGATGTCCTGGCGATCAAACAGACGCTGTACCGGACGTCGGGCGATAGCCCCATCGTGCAGGCTTTGATCAGCGCGGCCGAGCGGGGCAAGCAAGTGGCCGCGCTGGTCGAGCTCAAAGCCCGCGGCGATGAGGCGGCCAACATCAGCTGGGCCCGGGCGCTCGAAGAAGCGGGCGTGCACGTGGTGTACGGGCTGGTCGGCCTGAAGACCCACTCCAAGACGGCACTGGTCGTGCGCCAGGAGGGCGACGGTATCCGGCGCTACTGCCACATCGGCACGGGCAACTACAACTCCAGCACGGCCCGCCTCTACGAGGACATCGGGATCCTGACCGCCTCACCCGACGTCGGCGCGGATCTCACCGACCTGTTCAACTACCTGACCGGCTACAGCCGCCGGGTGGACTACCGGCGCCTGCTGGTCGCGCCCAGCACGCTGCGGCCTCGCATGCTCGAACTGATCGAGCGGGAGGCCCGCCTGGGCTCCCGGGGCCGGATCGTCTGGAAACTCAACAACCTGGTGGATCCCCGCGTGATCGATGCCCTCTACCTCGCCTCGCAGGCGGGCGTGAACATCGATCTGGTGGTGCGGGCCATCTGTTGCCTCCGTCCGGGTGTGGCCGGCCTGTCCGAGAACATCCGGGTTCGCAGCATCGTGGCCCGGTGGCTGGAACATTCCCGCATCTACTACTTCGGGGCCGGCGACGGCCTGTACCTCGTCGGGTCCGCGGACATGATGGACCGCAACCTGGATCGCCGGGTCGAGGTCATCATGCCGGTTACCTCTCCGGAGATTCGGGACCGGCTCCAGGAAATCCTGGACCTGACGCTGGCAGACGACACCCGGGCCTGGGTGCTCGCCGGCGACGGCATCTGGCAGAAGGTCCCGGCCGTCAGTGGCATCAACGCCCAGCAAGCCTTGCAGGAGCTGGCCACAGGCCGCGCCCGCCGGCGGCGGGAAGCCGAGGTTCTGCACGGCGCGTCCCGCGCGTGAGCCCGCTACCGGCGGCCGACGGACCCGCCGCGGCACAGGCCAAGACGGTGCGGGCTGCCGGCGGCGCCGTGTGGCGGCGAGTCGGTGATGGGGTCGTGGAGGTGGTGCTCGTTCACCGACCCCGATACGACGATTGGAGCTTGCCGAAGGGCAAAGTCGACCCCGGAGAAACCGACGAGCAGGCCGCCATCCGTGAGGTCAGAGAGGAAACGAGCGTCGATGCCCGCATCGGGCCGGAGCTACCCACCACGACCTACCTGGACCGGAGTGGGAAGCGAAAGCGTGTCCGCTACTGGGCCATGACGGTGGACCGGGGAAGCCCGGCGGGCGACAACGAGGTCGACGAGGCGATCTGGGTTCGCCTGGACGAGGCCCGGACCCGGTTGACTTATCCGAGGGACGTGGTCGTCCTCGACGCCTTGACGGCCGCGACCGGCGAGCCCTAGCGAAGCCTCGCACCCGCGGGACGCGGGGGCCTGGCAAACTGACGAGGTGCCCGTGCTCCTCATCCGTCACGCCCACGCCGGGACGCGTCGCGACGCCAACGGCCCCGACCGGGGCCGGCGGCTTTCCGCCAAGGGGGTGAAGCAGGCCCGGAGTCTGATCGAAACGCTGGAGAGCTACTCGCCTCAGCGCATCGTCTCCAGCCCTTCACTCCGGTGCGTCCAGACCGTGCTGCCGCTCGCCGAGGCAATGCGCATCAAGATCGAGGAGGACGACTGCCTGGCGGAAGGCACGGGTCTGGCCGCCCTCGACCTGGTGCGCAGCGTGGCCAACGAGAAAATCGCGTTGTGCACCCATGGGGACGTGATCCCGGAGGTTCTGGTCGCGCTGGCGGACGAGGACCACCTGGACCTGGGGCCCCGCCCCCGACAGGCCAAAGGCTCGGTCTGGGTTCTCGAAGCGGAAGGCGAGCGCTTCGTGAAGGCGGCCTACTTGCCCCCGCCCGGCTAGCCGGGCAGTGCAGATCTCCGCCAAGGCCGATTATGCGGTTCGGGCTCTGACCGAGCTGGCCGCCAGCGGTGGCGGCCCGGTCAAGGGCGAGCGGCTGGCCGAGGCCCAGCAGATCCCGCCGAAGTTCCTCGAGGCCATCCTGGCCCAGCTGCGTCAGGCCAACCTGCTGCAGAGTCGCCGGGGCTCCGACGGCGGCTACTGGCTGGCCCGGGCACCGGCGGACATCAGCCTGGCCGACATCATCCGCGCCGCCGACGGTCCGCTGGCCCGGGTCCGGGGGGAACGCCCGGAGACGGTATCCTACGAGGGCGCGGCCCGGCGCCTCACCGAGGTGTGGGTGGCGCTGCGAGCCAGCCTGCGCACGGTGCTCGAGGTGGTGACCCTGCAGGATCTGCTCGAGGGCACCCTTCCACCCGAGATCCGGGCTCTGGCGTCCGATCCGTCAGCTCGAACGACCAGATAAGCCGGCAAGCCGCGAGCGGCCAACTCCCGCGTCGTGTTGCGACAGGGATTGTGGGGCCAGGTTTCGGTGGGAGTTTGGTCTGTGTTTACCGGGTGGCCATGTCCCGGTAACCGTCGATCCCTAAGGTACGAAGCGACGTGCCGACGCCGGTCCCGCGGTCAGTCGCCGAGCGGCAGGAAGCTCCACGCGGCGGCCCGAGCCTGGTGCGGCGCAGCCCCCAACGACGTCGAGAGGTGACCGTTGAAACGTCTCATCCCCCTGGCCGTCATTGCTTGCCTGGCTTTGGCCGCGTGCGGCAGCTCGTCCAAGAGCTCTTCGAGCTCGACCACTGCGTCCGGCTCCAGCACCACATCGGGCGGCTCGAGCAGTTCCGGCGGTGCCGCCAACATGCGAACCGGAAACCCCTCCTCCACGCAGACTATCAACGAGGACGGCTCGAGCCTGCTCTATCCGTACCTGCAGGAGCTGGTGACCCCGCTGAAGACCGCCTACCCGAACATCACCCTGGCCCCCGCGGCCGGCGGTTCGGGGAAGGGCATCGCCGACGTGATCAGCGGCACGGTCCAGATCGGCGGCTCGGACGCCTATCTCAGCAACAGCGAGATAGCCGCCAACCCGGGCCTGATGAACGTCCCCATCGTGGTCTCCTCCCAGGCGGTCAACTACAACCTGCCGGGGATCAAGAACCTGCGACTGACCGGAAACGTCCTGGCCCAGATCTACATGGGCAAGATCACCAAATGGAACGATTCCTCCATCACGGCGCTCAACCCGGGTGTCACCCTGCCGAGCACCACCATCGTGCCGGTCCGGCGGGTGGACTCCTCCGGTGACACGTTCCTCTTCACCAGCTTCCTGTCCGCCACCAACACCGCCTGGTCGAACGGGCCCGCCTTCGGGACGACCATCACCTGGCCGCCGGTGTCCAACGAGGTGACGGCCAACGGCAACCCGGGTATGGTGCAGACCTGCAAGGCCACGCCCGGCTGCGTCGCCTACGTGGGCATCAGCGCCGAGTCTTCAGCCCTGGCGGCCGGTCTCGGCGAGGCGCTACTGCAAAACAAGTCCGGTAGCTTCCTGCAGCCCACCGCCACCACCGTCACCGCGGCGGCGAACGCCGGTTCGAGCAACCTGCCGTCCAACCTCGCGGTGTCGCTCATCTACGAGCCCGGCGCCGACTCGTATCCGATCGTCAACTTCGAGTACATCATCGTCAAGGACACCCAATCGAGCGCCGACCTGGCCATGGCCATCCGCACCTTCCTGGCCTTTGCCATCTCACCGACCGGCGGGAGCGCCCAGGTGTACCTGGCTAAGGCCCAGTTCGTGCCGCTGCCGTCCCCCGTGGTCCCGCCCGTCCAGAGTGCGATCGCCAAGATCAACCCCTAACCTGTTCCCCGCTGGGCCCACGCCATGACCGCCACCGTCGACGTCCCTGCCGCTTCGGTTCCGACTCCACACGTTTCGGCGCGGGCGCGGCGTCGCTCGGAGCTGACCGGCCGGGATCGGACGTTGCGGGGGGCACTGTGGGTCGCATCGATCATCCCTGGCCTGGCCCTCATCTGGCTCGCCTACGAGATGCTCAAGTCGGCGTACCCGGCGATCGTCTTCAACGGCTGGGGATTCTTCACCACCAAGACCTTCACCCTGGGCAACCTCTACGGGGGCTCGGTTGAGGTCCGCCACGGTTACAAGGCGTCGCACGGCGCCCACTTCGGTGCCCTCCCCCTCATCGTGGGGACCCTGCTGTCGTCGATCTTCGCCCTGGCGATGGCGGTCCCCGTCGCCGTGGGTGGGGCCATCCTGCTGGTGGAGAAGCTGCCCGCCCGTCTACAGGGGGCGCTCGGGGTCTTCCTGGAGATTCTGGCCGGCATCCCCAGCATCATCTTCGGCCTGTGGGGCATCTACACGCTGGGACCGTGGCTGTCGCGGACGGTCTACAAGTGGATCGCCGATCTCAACATCCCCTGGCTGCGAGGGCCCACGGGCGCCGGTGAGGGACTTCTCACCGCGTCGGTCGTGCTGGCGGTGATGATCTTCCCGATCATTGCGTCCATCACCCGGGAGTTGGTCCGGTCCGTGCCGCCGATCGCCAAAGAGGGCGGCGTAGCGATGGGGCTGACGTCCTCGGAGACCGTCCGCTACGTGACGGTGCCGTACGTGCGCACCGGCATCATCGCCGCGGCCGTGCTGGGCTGGGCCCGCGCCCTCGGGGAGACCATCGCCGTCCTGGTTATCAGCGGCAACGCCCTCAACACCTACCCCCACAGCATTTTTGCCCCCTTCTCCTCCATGGCCGCCACGATCGCTGCCTTTCTCGACTCCGCGTTGACCGATTCCACCGGGATGGGCCTGCATTCCCTCGCCGAGCTCGGCGTGGTGCTGCTCGGCATGAGCCTGGTGACCAACTTTGCCGGCCGCTGGTTCGCCCGCCGCTACGGGACAGCCGGCCTCCCGGTCGGCGCGGGGGTCTGAGGTCGGCAATGCGCCGGGGTCGCATCGTCAAGGACCGCCTGTTTTGGGGCTTCTGCGTGCTGGCCTTCATCCTGATTTGCGCCCCATCTATTTCGATCATCATCAGCGTGTTCCATCAGGCGCTGCCCGCCCTGGGCTGGCAGCTCTTTACCGAGCGCACCAACGAGCAGGGCCTCCAGAACGCCATCCTGGGCACCCTCCTCCTGCTCGTCGGCGTCCTCATCATCGCCGGCACCATCGGTGTGGCCGCCGGGATCTATCTCGCTGAGTTCGGCGGTGAAGGGCGGTTCACGCGCGTCACCCGTTTCCTGTCCGAAGTTCTGGCCGGCTTGCCTTCAATCGTGCTTGGCTACGTCGGCTACGTGACCCTGGTGGTTGCGTTCCACTGGGGGTATTCACTCCTGGCTGCCCTCATCATCCTTTCGGTGCTGGTGCTGCCCTACATCGTCAAGACCACCGAAGTCGCGCTGCGCCAGGTGCCGACCCCGCTGCGAGACGGCTCGATCGGGCTGGGCATGCCGCGCACTGCTGTCCTGGGGAGGGTGCTCCTGCCGGTGGCGTTCCCCGCCATCCTCAGCGGGCTCATCCTGGCCTTGGCCATCTCGACCGGAGAGCTGGCGCCGCTGCTGTTCACGGCGGGCTTTACCGACAAAAACCCGACGTTACAGCTGTTCCACCAGCAGGTCCCTTACCTGACCAACGTCACCTATACCGATCTTTCCCTGCCCGGCTCACGGCCCCACGCCACCGCCGCCGCCGCCGGATTGATGAGCCTGGTCATCTTGATGATCCTGATCATTCTGGAACGGCTGGTGTCCCGGCGAGCCCGGCGCAACACGGCCCAGATGTCGCTGTGAGCCGGGGGCTGCTTGCATGTCGTTCCGACCAGCCACGCGGAAGTGAGATGATTCGTGTCTGACGCCACGCCTCGAACCATGACCGATCACGACACATCCGCGTCGGGGGCCCCGGTCCCCGCGAGTGCAGCCACCGACGCGGCAGTCGACACCTCCCCCGCCGGCGATCCGGTCTTTGTCGTTGACGGCCTGGATTTCTTCTATGGACCGGTGCAGGCGCTGCGCAACATCAGCATGACCATCTACCGCCACGAGGTGACCGCCCTGATCGGTCCCTCCGGTTGCGGGAAGACGACCTTCCTCCGTTGCCTCAACCGCCTCAACGATCTGATCCCCGGCACCAGGATCGACGGAACGATCGACTTCGATAACAAGAACCTTTACGCGTCCAACGTCCCCGCCATAGAGATTCGACGGCGAATCGGTATGGTCTTTCAGCGCCCGAATCCATTTCCTAAATCGATCTACGAGAACGTTGCCATTGCTCCGAAAGTTAATGGCTTCAAAGGGAATATGGACGAGTTGGTTGAGGAGTGCTTGACCCGGGCGGCAATATGGGATGAGGTCAAGGACAAGCTGCGTGACAGCGCCTTCAGCCTGTCGGGAGGCCAGCAGCAGCGCCTCTGCATCGCCCGAGCCATCGCCTTGCGCCCAGAGGTCATCCTCATGGATGAGCCTGCGTCGGCGCTCGATCCGCTGGCCACCCTCCGCATTGAAGAGCTCATGATCCAGCTCAAAGACGATTACACGATCGTCGTTGTCACCCACAACATGCAGCAGGCGTCGCGGGTATCAGACCGTACGGCCTTTTTCAACGTTGATATATCCAACGGCACGCGCAGCGGAATTTTGGTCGAAATGGGACCGACCAACCAGATCTTTACGGCCCCCAAGGATCCTCGCACCGACGACTACGTGTCGGGCCGTTTCGGCTGAGCCTCACCCCTCGAGCTGGAGTCGAGACTGGCCGGGTGGGGCACCGGTCGCCGCGAAAATCACCCGGCGGCCGATGTCCACCGCGTGGTCCACCAGACGCTCGTAGACCCGCGACGCCAAGCCCAGATTCACGGCCTCGGCGAGCGGGATATCGCGCAGGCCGACCAGCTCGGTGAAGAAGCTCACCTGCAGCTCCCGCGATTCTTGGGCCCGTCCGATCACTGCCTCGGCCAGGCCGGGGTCGATGGCCGACCAGGCGGCATTCGCCTCCCGCAGGAGCGAGGCCGCCTGATCCCCGACCTCACCGAGCATGGCGCACAGTGCCGGCGTGAGCACCTCCCGAACGCGGGGGGCTCGCTTGGCCAGGGCGACGCACAGCCCGAGGCACAGCTCGCCGAGCTGGGCGATATCGCGCGAGGTAAGGATGATCCGCAGGTCGCGAGCTACCGGGCCTTGGAGAGCCAGCAAGGCCAGGACTTCGGCCTCCACTTCCGAGACCGGGGCCGCGGCTCGAGCTGCTTCGATGTCCGCCAGCTTGTCCGTGGTCTCCGGGTCGACCAGGGTTGCGGTGGCATCGGCGGTCGCCTGGGCGGCATCATCCACGATCGCCAGACTCTGGCTGCGTAACGCCGCGATGCGATCGTGGAAGTTGCGTCGCAGTTCGGAGTCCGCCTGGGGGCCGCCCGCGGAAAGACCGGCGGGTGCGCTATCGGGTTCCACGGGAGGGGGAGCTTAGAGCCCGGCCGGGGCCGCTTGTCCCACTCCCATGGCCAGGGAGCGCCGGCGGAAGTGTCTATTCCGGGCGCAGCGGTGGCGGGTACCGAAGCTTCACCGAGAGTTAATACTGGCGTTGCACGATTCTGGTCGCAGCGTCATGCCGGGACCCTACGCTGCGGCCGTCCATGAGCGGTTTGGGTGCGCGGGTCCCCCGAAGCAATGTCTTACCATCGCACGGTGTGAGGCCAGTCGACGTGGTGATCGGGCGGGCGCCGTGCCCCGAACCACAGGACAGTATTCCGCGGTGCGACGTTGGCCTGGCGAGGAGGGCGCCTTGGTAATCCGGCGCCGCACGCCTGGCCCGGAGGGCGTCAGCGAACAAGAACAAGGTGACGATCAGCTCCCGCTGTCCGGCGACGCCGCGCCGGGCGGGGAGAGCGACGCCCGGGTGGACGCCAATCCCGGGCCAGACGGGGCGCTCGACGCCCGGGTGGACGCCAACCCGGCGCCGGATCCGGTGACGGTCGGGCGCCTGCGGGCCGCACTCGACCAGGTCGACGACGGCGTCGTCATCTGCGACGGCTACGGCGAGACGGTCTTCCGCAACAGCATGGCCGAACGGCACCTGGGCGCCAGCGCGGACGCCATCCTGGCCGAGCAGGCAGTTGGAGAAGCGCTCCTGCTCGCTCTGAAAGGTGAATACCCGGAGCGCACCCTGGAGCTGGTCGCTCCAACCCAGCGGCGACTGGATATTCGGGCGTTTCCCGTCACCGGTCTGGGCCACCCCGACGGGGCGGTCGCCATCGTCCGGGACGCCTCCGACCGGCATCGCCTGGAGGCCATCCGCCGGGACTTTGTGGCCAACGTGAGCCACGAGCTCAAGACACCCGTGGGTGCGCTGAGCCTGCTGGCGGAAACGCTCGACGGCGAGGATGATCCCGAAGTGGTGGACCGTCTGGCCAAGCGGGTGGCGGCGGAAGCCGAACGGCTGGGGCGCATCATCGACGATCTGCTCGACCTGTCCAGGATCGAAGCCAACGAATCGCCCCGGCAGGAGATGGTGCCGCTCACCGTCATCGTCGGTCAGGCTGTCGAACTGCAGCGCCCGGCTGCGGCCACGTCGGGGGTCCGCCTCGAGGTGGATGACTCGCCCCGCCATCTGGCGGTGCCCGGCGACCGCCGTGACCTGGTCTCGGCCGTGAGCAACCTGGTCGACAATGCCATCAAGTATTCCGAGCAGGGCTCGCTCGTCCAGGTGCGGGTGCGTTCGGAGTCCGACGCGGTCGAGATCGCCGTGATCGACGAAGGCCCGGGGATCCCCGCTCGGGACATGGAGCGCATCTTCGAGCGCTTCTACCGGGTGGACCGAGCCCGGTCCCGATCGACGGGCGGGACCGGTCTGGGGCTGTCCATCGTGCGCCACGTGGCCGTCAACCACTCGGGTTCGGTGCGGGTGGACTCCCGCGAAGGGGAAGGATCGACGTTCACCCTGCGCCTGCCGACGAGCCGGGCCTTACCCCGGCTGACAGGCCGCACGGGCGCGGCACCGACGCCCGGGCTGGCTGCGGAGACGGGTCGCGCCGCCCCGGGTTCCGCCGGCCGGGGTTCCGCCGGCCAGGGTCCCGCCGGCCGGGGTTCCGCCGGCCAGGGTCCCGCCGGCCAGGACCCAGGAGCGGGCGGCCCCGGTCCGGGCAGCGCTACCCCCGCAGCAGCCGATGCCAGCCCCACTCGAGGAGAGCTCCGTGCCTGAACCGCCCACCGTGCTCGTCATCGAGGACGAAGAGTCCTTCATCGAGGCACTGGTCGTCGGTCTCAAGCGCGAAGGCTTTCTGGTCACCGTGGCTCGCGACGGGATCGAAGGGCTGGCCATGTTCGACCGGGTTCGACCGGACCTGGTGTTGCTCGACATCTGGCTGCCGCACAAATCCGGGATCGACGTGTGCCGCGAGCTGCGGCTGCGAACGCGCGTACCGATCATCATGGTCACCGCCAAGAGCAGCGAGATCGACACCGTCGTCGGTCTGGAGGTCGGAGCCGACGACTACGTGACGAAGCCCTACCGCCTGCGGGAACTGGTCGCGCGCATGCGGGCCGTGCTCCGGCGCTCACCGTCGGCAGATGACGCCGAGGCGGCCGCGGAGGCGCTCGAGGTCGGAGGGCTCCGCCTGGATCCCGCCCGCCACGAGGTCCACCTCAACGGGGACCAGGTCCCTCTGCCGCTCAAGGAGTTCGAGTTGCTCGAACTGTTGATGGGCAACGCCGGGCGGGTCTTGACACGCGAGACGCTCATCGACCGGATCTGGGGACCCCACTACGTCGGCGACACCAAGACCCTGGATGTGCACGTCAAGCGCCTCCGGGCCAAGATCGAGGACGACCCGGCCCGCCCGGCCCGCATCACCACCATTCGGGGCCTGGGCTACAAGTTCGAGGCGTCGCGGGTCTAGCCCCTCAGCTGTCGGGGAGGTCGATGCGGGCCAGCCAGAGGCCCGGCGCGTCCAGCTCAGCCGGTGTCGGCAGCTCGCGTTCTGAGTGCCACAAGCGGTCAAGCCCCTCCGGACCGGCCCGTTCGACGATGCCGCGGATAAACGCTTGGCCCCGCTCGTAGCTGGCCTCGTCCAGCCCGACCCCGAACAGCTGCTCCAGGATCTTGGTTCCCCCGGTTTCCTCGAGTCGCCGCCGCCGTAGCGCCTCGGTCAGCGGGCCGTAAGAACCGATCAGCCGCCGCCCGACCGAGTCCATGATGTAGTCGACGTAGCCGGCGACCACGGCCAGCAGCGACCGCAACGGAACCTGAAGCCGCCGTTGCTCGTCATTTTGCAGTTCGCCGAGGAGGGTCTCGGGATCTCCGAGCGCAGCCTGCAGCGATGCCGGGTCGGTCGGGTTGAAGTCGCCCAGCCGCTCCTCGAGTGATTGGGTGTTCGGTTGGAAGGCGCCGACGTAGTCACCGATCAGAGTGTCGAGACGCGTGCGAACATGCGGTCGGCCGAGCACGGCGTTGTTGGTGACTTCCCGCAGGCACACCCACAGGCGGACGTCGTCGGCGGACAGGCTCCAGTCGGATGCGAAGCCGTCGATATTCATCGATACGAGCATCAGCTCGTCGCGGGGCGGGCGCGGCATCGGCAGGTCGTACTGGCCCGTCGCCCGGAAGGCGAGTTGGCCGACCATCGAGCCGGCCTGCATGCCGAAAAGGAACGGTCCCAGAACCTGCGGCAGGTTCCCGAACAGCTGGGCCATGGGGTCGAAACTGCCGCCTGGGCCGCCCGTACTGCCTCCGAAGCCCATCCCGCCGGCCAACCCCTCCTCGGGCTGGTCCGATGCGGATGGGAACGAGGCCGTGACCGTGCCGGCCAGTCGTTCCAGCAGCGGCTTCCAGTCATCGAGGGTCCGCAGCGCCCATTCCCGGGGGGTGACCACCTGCGCCGTGAGTAACCCGCTGGCCGAAACCTGCAGACCGGTAGCCTCACCGATATGCAGCTCGGCGACGCGCAGCAGTTCTTCGATCCGCACCCGGGCCACCGGCTCGGGATTGCGCTCGGCCTCGCCCCCGGTCGCGCCCCACTGGGCCATCTGGCGGGCGATCTCCCAGTTGATGGGCCCCTGACTGGTCAGGAGCCGGGCCAGGTTGCGCATCAGATCCTCGAAGGGCCCGCCGCCTCCCGACGGCACGCCTCCGCCAAACGGCCCGATGGAGCTCATCGGAAGGCCCCGACCGCTGTGATGGCCGTTGCCGTGTCCATTGGGGCATGGTAGGGCGGTGCGGACCGTTGTCGTGACCGGGGTTGCCGGCTCGCTCGGTCAGCGGGTGTCAGCCCGGCTGGCGGCCCGCGCCGACGTCGACCGCGTGGTGGGCATCGATGTCGTACCCCCGGATTTGTCGGATCCAAAGCTGGACATGCGGATCGTGGATCTGGCCTTCCCCAGTGGGCCCGACGACAGCCTCGTCCACGCCTTCGAAGATGCGGGCTCGGTGATCCACCTGGCCTGGCGCACGCCCGACGCCGCGGGCGGGCCGCGCTACGCCCGAGGCGCCGGTATCACCAACCGGCGCGCCCTGGGCCGGGTGCTGAGCGCCGCCGCGGTGACAAAGCCCGAGACGGTGGTGCACCTGTCCAGTGGCACCGTGTACGGGGCCTGGCCGGACAACCAGATCCCGCTCACCGAGGATTCACCGCTTCGGCCCAACCCTGAGTTTGCGTACGCGGTGGGCAAAGCCGAGGCGGAGCGGGCCCTGGCCGAGTGGGCCGAGGAGCATCCCGACACCAAGGTGGCGGTGCTCCGTCCGGCGGTGACGGTCGGGTCGCCGGAGCCGCTCTACGGGGCGCTCGGCACGACACGCGTCCCCCGGGGCGGAGACGGCGCTCGGCCCGTGCAGTACCTGCACGTCGACGATCTTGCTGACGCCGTGATCCTGGCGTGGGACCGGAGGCTGGCGGGCGTCTACAACGTGGCACCGGATACCGGGGTGCGAGAGGACGACGCCCGTGCCATCGCCGGCGGGGTGGCGAAGCTCACCCTGCCGCTGCGGCTGGCTCACGCCGTAGGGGCGTGGACCTGGCAGCTGTGGCGGCGGGGCGTGCCGGTTGAGGCGCGCGCCTACGCCCTTCACCCGTGGGTGATCGCGCCGGACCGCCTGAAGGCAGCCGGGTGGACGCCGCACTACTCGAGCGAAGAGGCGCTCGTGGCAACCGACCTCCGGGTCCACTGGGATGACCTGCCCCCCGGGCGACGCCAAAACTACAACCTGCTGCTGGCGGCGGCCGGCACCCTCGGGGTGGGGGCGGCGCTGGTGGCCGGCTTCGCCGCCTGGCGAAACCGGCGTCGACGCCGGTAGGCACACAATGCGGATTCCCCGCCACCGGGCGGCCCGATCCAACCTGTGCCGGCTTGTCCCGGATCAGTCGTTGTCCGGTTGGTTTGCGACGTACACGCTCGCTTGAAGCGGTTTGCCTTTGTGCACGTAGCTGATCGAGAGCCACCGCCCCGGTTCCGCCTGGGTGAAGAGGATCTGCGTCAGCATGCCGCTGGACGTGACCGGGGTGCCGTTCACGGACGTGATGATGTCATTGGGCCGAAGCCCAACCCGGTTGGCGGGGCTCCCGGGCGACACCTGGCCAACCCGGGCGCCTCCGGTGAGGCCGTACTGCTGGGCGTCGCTGAAGGTCAGATCGTTGGCATCGGTGACGCCGAGCCACGGGTGGGTGACTTCGGAGCCGGCCATCAGTTGTTGCGCCACATGGAGGGCGACATCGACCGGTACAGCAAAAACCAAGCTCTGATCGGTGCTGCTGGTCGGGCTCAGCGAAACAGTGATGCCCACCACCTGTCCCAACTGGTCGACGAGCGGGCCGCCTGCCGCGTTCGCCGGTAGCGGGGGCGAGGCGCTCACCGCAATCAGATTCTCCATGGAGGATCCGCCGGCCAGGTCCACCTCACGGTCCTCGCCGGTCACCGAACCCGGAAAGACCGACGCCGCCCCACCTGACCGGCTCCCGACCGCCATCACCGGGTTGGCTAGCTGAACGTCTGCGACGGTCCCGAGTTGCGGGTAGCTCTGATCCGACGTCGGTGCGGCGACCGCGATAAGGGCCAGACCGCTCTCCGGGTCGCTACCGACAAGGTGACCGCGTTGCTGATCGCCGGACACGTAAACGATTTCGATGCTCTGCTCGCCGGCAAGCAGCGAGCTGTCGGTGATCACGTAGGCCTGACCGTTCCCCGGTTCCAGCAACAGGCCCGACCCCGTCGTGGGACCGCTGAGCGTGCTGACCGCGACCTGCACCACCGAGGGGGCGATAGCACTGTCGACGCTGGTCCAGTCCACCCCCGTCGTCGTCGCCGACGCCAGCGAGTCGGTCGGGGCGGTTGGTACGACCGAGTGCACCACGGTGGTCTGCTGTTCGAAGGCTCCGCTCACGATGCCGAAACCCGACGCCGCCACTGCGCCGATGACACCGGCCACCACGGCGACCGTCCAGATACGGGCCGCCGGATGCTGGCCCCATGCCCCCAGGAGCCACGATCGTGACCACCGCTGGCCCCCGGCGCGCTCGTGCCGATCGTCATTGGCACGTTGGTCACCGGGAGTTCCGGTGGTGGAGCCCTCCGAAGGATGCCGCCACAGGCGGTCGTCCGGCGGGAGCCACGGAAGGTACGGGCCCTCTTCTTCCATACCCTCCATGCCGTCGTCGGGATCCACGCATTGAGCCTAACGAGGGGACCCCCCGAGCGCGCATCGCCCCCGGCCGCCTGCACGCCTCGATCCTCGCGCCGCTGGCCCCCATTCGGGCCTGCGTCGCGCGGCGCTTTCCAACGGCCATAGCATTGCCGGCGTGCCCTCTTCTTCCCCCGAGCCGCGTCCCGCAGACGTGTGGGTGGCGCTCACCGGCGAGCCGCTTTCCATGACGGACGCGGTGACGTGGGTTACGCGGCCGGATTGCGGCGCCATCGTGGTCTTTGCGGGCACTGTCCGCGATCACGCGGAAGGACGTCCCGGCGTCACCGAGCTGGAATACGAGGCGTACGCCGCCCAGGTTGAACCCCGCCTGACGGCTATCGCCCATCAAGCGCAGTCCCGTTGGCCCGGCGTGGGCCGTCTGGTGTTATGGCATCGGACCGGGAACCTCGCTGTTACCGAGTGCTCTGTGATCGTGGCTGCCTCCGCTGGACATCGGGGCGACGCGTTCGACGCAGCTCGCTTCAGCATCGATACCCTGAAGTCGACCGTGCCGATCTGGAAGCGGGAGCGCTGGGCGGGCGGCGACGACTGGGGCCAGGACGCCCACGACATCGCAGAGATAGAGCAGATCACGGAGATCCGGACATGACGGCCTCGTCGGGAGTGGTGCTCAGCAATCTGGCCTATCTCATCGGGGCGGTGGTTCTGGCCATCATTGGCGGCCTCATCGTCTGGTTGCGCCATCGACAGCCGAAGTCGGTGGACGCCAACGTGGAGTCGTTCAGCCGGGGGTTGCGCGCCCTCGCGCCCGATCCGGCCGTCCCCGCCACCGGGCGCCACGCGGCGACCACGGCCACAGGAGGACTGCGGATCCGGCCCACGGCGGCAACGGCAACAGTGACCGCAGTGGACTCAGGGACGCCGGCCGACCGGGACGGCGGCCACCATGACGCGTCGGGGACGACCGCCGCCGACTCCGGCGGGTTGGACCCCGCGCCCGCCGTCTCGCCCGCATTCTCTCCGGCTCGGGCTCCAACCCGCAGCCAGGCCGTCACCATCGTGGAAGACACCACCTACACCTCCGGCTCGGATGAGACCACCGCGGAGGCCCGGGTTGCCAAGCGAGCGGGGGCCGAGACTGGCTAGAGACCTGGCGATCGATCTCGGGACGGCCAACACCCTCGTCTACGCGCGCGGACGCGGCATCGTTCTCAACGAGCCGACCGTCATCGCCCTCAACTCACGGACCCAGGACGTGCTGGCCATGGGGCACGAGGCCTGGCAGATGATCGGCCGCACCCCCGGCTATATCGTGGCGGTACGGCCCTTGCGTAAAGGCGCCATTACCGACTTCGACATCACCCAGCGGATGATCCGGCTGCTGCTCCAAAGAGCGGGCGTCTCCAGGTTCAATCGGCCCCGCGTCCTCATCTGCGTGCCTTCCGCTATCACGGAAGTGGAGCGGCGAGCAGTTGAGGAAGCAGCCCGTGGGGCCGGCGCCAACGGCGCCTACCTCATCGAGCAACCCATGGCCGCCGCCATCGGCGCCGGCCTGCCGATACACGAGCCGCTCGGCAACATGGTCGTCGACGTCGGCGGCGGCACGACCGAAACGGCCGTGATCTCCCTGGGCGGCATCGTGGCGCTGGAGGCGATCCGGGTGGGCAGCTTCGACATCGACGCCTCCATCCAGACCTATGTGCGCCGTGAGTACGGGATCGCAGTGGGGGAGCGCACTGCAGAGGAGATCAAGCTGGCGATCGGATCGGCGTGGCCGACCGACAACTCCATCAAGGCCGAGGTCCGCGGCCGCGACCTCATGACCGGGCTCCCGAAGACGGTGATCCTCTCCCCCGAGGAAGTCCGGGAGGCGATCGAGGAACAGGTCGGGGCCATTGTTGACTCCGTCGTCAAATGCTTGGGCGCCTCGCCGCCCGAGCTCGCCCAGGACCTCATCACCCAGGGGATCCACCTGGTCGGCGGTGGCGGCCTCCTGAGCGGGCTGGAGCTGCGCCTCCAGCAGGAGACCAGCCTGCCGGTAGTCCTGGTGGATGCGCCCCTCGAATGCGTGGTGGTGGGCGCCGGCAAGTGCCTCGAACAGTTTGACGCCGTAAAAGACCTGTTTATGTAGGGATCCGATTGGGCGCCGGCGCTACCCGGAGCGCCCGCTCAGGTCCTCCGCCGCCTGGCGGACCTGCCAGTCCCGGTCGCGCCCGGCCCGTTCCAGGGCCGCGTCGACGTCCGTTCCCTCGAAGGGGGCCAGAGCCAGCACCGCCCGCCTCCGGACGGCCGGCTTGTCGCTGGTGGCGTCCAGGATGGCCGCCAGGCCGTCGCGGTCCCCGATGGCGCCGAGAGCCGCGACCGCGGCCTCGCGGCACAACGGATCGGGATGGGTACGGGTCACCCCGGACAGCGCTCCAACCGCACCCGCGACCGTCCCGCCTAGCTCGCCCAGGGCAAAGCAGCCGGCCTCCACCACCCGGGGGTCCGGGTCGGCCACCGCCTGGAGTGCGATGCCGGCTGCCGCTGGCTCGAGGCCAGCGGCCAGTTCGGCGGCCCGGGCGCGGACGGTGGCCTCCGGGTCAGCGATGGCGTGTTCGAGGTCGCTCAGGTCGAGTCCGCCCGTCCGGGCCAGGGCGCCGAGGGCGGTGGCGCGCACGGCGCCTGCCGGGTCCACCAGCGCTCGCCGGGCCGCCACCTCGTCGTTGCGATGACCGGCCAGGGCCGCGTCGCGCCGGCGGGCAACCACTTCGTCAGGGATTCCTGCGGGCGCGTCGTCAGTTGGCGGCGGCATGGTGGATGACCGTGGCCAGCCCCCACACGATCACGCTGAGCGTGGCCGCCACGGCAAAGCCGATGGCCACCGCGATCACCGCCAGGACGATCGCGGCCCGGATCCGGGCGAACGGACCCGTTCTCGGGATGAGCTTGACGAGCGTCGTCCGCTCGACCAGGTCGCTGCGGCGTTTGGCCGACCGACCTGACCGCCCTGGCCGGCCCGACCGGCCCGATCCGGTCCCGGCGGCCGCAGGAGGCCGCCCAGGAACTCCGGGCGCCCCTGCGACCCGTGAACCGGGCGAGGAAGGTGTGCCTGCCGCCACCCGGGCTCCCGACGGCGGGGTCGCTGCCATGGGGTAGGCGCTGGCAGGCGGCGCGACTGGCTCCCCCCACGGCGAGACCGTCCCGCCGACGTCGGTCACCGCCGAGCCCTCCGTCTGGACCCTGCAGTCCGCAATCCCCCGGCGGCATGGCAGGCTGAGTCGGCTTCGCAGAAGCGAACCTCACGCCTCCTGGAAAGCAGCACCGTGGTCACAACCGTCCCCATGCTACAAGACCCGATCCCAACGCCGAGTGGCGCGTGAATCAGCCCGCCCGGCGACGCCAGCCGACGGTCGTGTGGGTGTTGGCGGTCATCATCGTGGTCATGATCCTGGTGGCCGGCTGGCGGGCCATCGAAACGGGAGCCCAGGGCTACTACGCCTTCGCTCCCGGAACGGCGCCCCGCATCACCGACGATCCACAGTGCAAATCCAACAGCCATGGCCAGGTGGTCCTCCCCAACGGCACTCCCTGCGCCCAGATCTCCGTTCCTCCCGACAAGGCGCATCCCATTGCCGGCACGCTGTACATGGTTGACGTGCTGGTCGGACCCTCGACCCCGGGTCAGTACGTGCTGGCCAAAGTGGGCCTGCTCCACACGGTCGAGAGCGGCACCCAGCTGATCCCGACCAAGGCCGTGCTCGGGCCCACCCCCGCCCCGCAATTGCCGTGCCAGGACACCCAGCAAATGGAGAGCGCCACCTCGTCGGCGCAGGTGGTCGCGCTACGAGAGCTCGGCTATCCGGTGAAAGAGGAGGACCTTGGCGCACAGGTGACCCTCGTCGTTTCCGGAAGTCCGGCGGCGAAGGCCGGGCTGGAATGCAACGACGACATCATCGCCGTCAACCACACCACCATCCGCACGGCTGATGACCTGGTCAACGCCGTGCACGCCGCGGCGCCGGGTGAGACCGTGCAGCTGACGATCCGGCGGGTGGGCACCGGTGGCAAGACCGCCGTCCACACCCTGTCGGCCACGTTGAGCACCACCCCGGCCGTTGCGGGTGAGACGACGCCGTCGGGGCAGCCGTTCCTGGGCATCGCGTCGACCACCGATACCGCCTACCAGTTTCCGTTCCCGGTGTCCATCAACGTCGGCAGCATCGGCGGGCCCTCCGCGGGCCTGGCCCTCACCCTGGGTTTGATGGACCTGCTCACCAACGGCGACCTCACCGGCGGCCACCGGATCGCCGCCACCGGCACGATCAACCTGGACGGCTCGGTCGGCGACGTCGGCGGCGTGGCGCAGAAAGCGGTCGCGGTCCGCGAGGCCGGCGCCCAGGTATTCTTCGTCCCCCCTCAGGAACTGCGGAACGCCCAGAGCGAGGCCGGCTCGATGAAGGTGTATGCGGTCTCGAGCCTGGATCAAGCGCTGCGCGACTTGCAAGGCCTTGGCGGTCAGGTTCCGGCCACCCTGACAGCCGGCTGACGGCCGTTCGATCGCCCACTTCGGGGCAGTCGCGGTCCTAGGCTGATTGGGCATGGCTGACCCGTCGCTCACGCCCGATCAGATCGAGGCGCGATCCTTCACGTCGGGATTTCGGGGCTACGACCAATCGGAAGTCCGGGAGTTTCTGAGCCGGGTGGCCGCCGAGGTTCGAGCCTTGCGAGACCGGGGCGACCGGCTGGAATCGGCTTGGCACTCGGCCGAGGAGCGCGCCGCCCGGCCCCCGGTCCTGGACGAGGACACCCTCATCTCCGCGGTCGGTGAGGAGACCGCCACGATCCTGCGGGCCGCCCGCGCCGCCGCCGCGGACCTTCGGACCCGGGCCGGCGAGGATGCGGAGCGCGTTCTCGCCGACGCCCGCACCCGGTCGGTCGAGATAACCGCCGAGGCCGAGGCCGTCCTGTCCCGGGAGACGAGGACAGCCGAGGAGGCCGCGTCCCGGCTCATCGAGGCGGCCCGCTCGGAGGCGGCGGAGGTGGTCGACAAGGCCCGGGTGGACGCCGACACCATCCGGGCGGCGGCCGAGCAGGAGCGGGCCCTCACCGTCGAGGGCGCCATCTCGACCCGTGAGCGCATTCTCGACGACCTGTCCCGGCGGCGGAGGGTGGCATCGGTCCAGATCGAGCAGCTGCGGGCCGGCCGGGAGCGGCTGCTGGAGTCGTACGCAGTGGTCCGCCGCACCCTGGAAGAAGTCAACGACGAGCTCAACCGCGCCGACGCCGAAGCACGAGCCGCCGCCGACGAGGTGGGTCGGCGATTGCAGCGGGATCATCCCCACCCCGAGCCCCCGGCGCCAAGCGAAGGCGCGCCCGAGGACGCCACGGCGACGCCGGCAGATGGAGCGCAGGACGGGGCCGAGGGATCCCCCGCGGACGAGACGACGACCGCTCACCCCGGCCCGGAAGCTGGCCAGCCCTCCGCTACTCAGGTCTCGGCGCTGCCGCACGCCGCCGCGCCCGGCTCCGGAGTCACGGCGACGAGGAGCGGCACGGAAGTGTTGGCGACCGCCGTCGATCACCCGCCGGCGGGAGAGCCCGCCGGACCGCACCTGTGGGTGGTGTCCGACCCTCCCGACACCATGGTCCCCGGTAGCCAGGTGGATCTGCTGTTCGCACGTATCCGGGCCGGACGGGTCGATGCTGGCGAGGTCCCCGACGACGGCCCGGCGCTCGAGTCCGACGCGACCGACGAGGAGGAATCCTTGTTGCAGCGGCGGGAGGCGGCCGTGGGCGACCTCGAGCTGTCGTTGACTCGCAAGCTGAAGCGGACCCTCCAGGACGAGCAAAATGACCTGCTCGACCGGCTCCGCAGCCTGCGGGGAGAGCCGAGCGCCGATCGTCTTCTGCCCGAGCTCGCGGCCCAGACCGCCCACTACGCCGACGCCGCTCAGCCTCTCGTGGACGGCGCCGCCGTCGCCGGCGTGGCTTTCGCGCTCGAGATCCTCCAGGACGAGATGGCGGACCGGCCCGGCCCGCCCGTGGTCAACGACCTGGCCGTTGAGGCTGCCACCACCATCGTCGAGTCGCTGCGACGCCGGCTCGAGCACGCCATCTCCGCCTCAGCCGGGGACGAGCAGTACGTCCTGGTCGAGGCCGTCGGCGCCGCCTACCGGGAGTGGAAGAGCGAGCGGATCGAGCGCATCGCCGGCGACGTCCTGGCGGCCGCGTTCTCTCGGGGCACCTGGCACGCCGTGCCGGAGGGCGGCGGACTGCGCTGGATCGTCGAGGACACCGACGGCCCGTGCCCGGACTGCGACGACGACGCCCTGGCCGGCAGCCTGCCCAAGGGTGAGGCGTTTCCGACGGGCCAGCCGCATCCGCCGGCCCACACGGGCTGTCGCTGCCTCCTGGTGCCGGTCACGGGGTGACCGGCACGGAAGGCGGGGACATTTTCTCCACCCCTGCTGTCCGTAGGTGGTTCTTTCCTTATTAGGCTCGCCGACCGCAATGCGAACGCCCGCCGACCTGCCTCGCCGGCTGCCGCGCACCTCACGGCGGACCCGCATCTTCCTCCTGGTCGGGGTGGTGGCCGTCATCGTGCTCATCACCTCGCTCAACGGCCTGGCCCGGTTCTGGACGGACTACCTGTGGTTCCAATCCGTCGGGTTCACGTCGGTGTTCCGCGGCGTTCTGCTGACCAAGGTCCTTCTGGCGCTGGTCTTCATCGCCCTGTTCTTCGGGCTGTTGTTGCTCAACCTGGTCATCGCCGACCGCATCGCGCCCGAGGAGCTTCCTTCGAGCGGCGCCGACGAGCTGGTCGTTCGCTACCGGGAGGTGGTGCGGCCGCACACCCGGTGGGTGCGCGTCATCACCGCCGCAGTGTTCGCCCTGCTGGCCGGCGTCGGGGCCAACCGCGAATGGAACAACTGGGATCTGCTGCGGTACCACGTCTCCTTCGGCGTCACCGATCCCGAGTATCACAAGGACGTCGGCTTCTACGTCTTCGAGCTGCCGTTCATCAAGTTCCTGCTCGGGTGGGCGTTCGAGGCGTTGATCGTGGTGTTGATCGTGACCACGGTCGCCCACTACCTCAACGGCGGCATCCAGCTGCAGGGCCCCGAACGCCGCATCACGCCGGCGGTGAAAATCCACCTCTCGGTCCTGCTCGGCATCCTGGCGCTCATCAAAGCCGTGGACTACTACTTTCAACGGCTCGAGCTGGTGCTCTCGCGTTCCCACCTCGTAAACGGCGCCACCGCAACGAGCGTGCACGCCGACAAGCCGGCCCTCACGTTGTTGATCGCCATTGCGATCATCGCGGCCGGTCTGTTCCTGTACAACATCCGGCAACGGGGCTGGATGCTGCCTGCGGTCGCGGTGGGCCTCTGGTTCCTGGTGTACATCCTGGTGGGCGTCGTGTACCCGGCGTTGTATCAAGCCTTGCGGGTGAATCCCTCCCAGCTGACCCGGGAGACGCCGTACATTCAGCGCAACATCGACGCCACCCGGGCCGCGTACAACCTCCAAAACGTCCAGGTGTACTCGTCGTCGTCCAAAAACCCGCAGCAGCTGTACAACTACTCGCCCACAGTCACGACCTCGCAGATTCAGGGGACATCGCCGACGGCCGTGGCCAACCAGCAGACGTTGAGCAACGTGCGACTGCTCGATCCAGCCGTGCAGCTGGCAAACACGTTCGACAAGTATCAAGCCTTGCGGTCGTATTACCAGTTCAACGAGCTGGACCTGGATCGCTACCAGATGGACGCGCCCGGGTCCAACACCCAGCAGTTGGTGGCCACCATCGCCTCCGTTCGTGAGCTGAACTCGTCCGTGCCGTCGGGATTCGTCACCCAGCATCTCCAGTACACCCACGGCTACGGGGCGGTACTGGCCCCCATCAGTCAGGGAGGGGTCAACTCCAATGACGGGACCCCCAATTTCAGCCTCAGCAACCTGCCCCCCAGCGGCACCCCATCTCTGAGCGCAGAGGGCTCGGAAATCTATTACGGCGTCGGCTCGGACACGGGCAGCTACGTGATCGCCGACACGAAGACGCCGGAGCTCGACTACGAAAACAATGCAACGGGCAACGAGCAGACCAACCGCTACAACGGTGGCGGAGGAGTCGAGGCCGGCAGCATCATTCGGCGCGCCGCGTTTGCCATCCGTTTCGGCGACCCCAATTTCGTCCTGTCGGGCCAGATCACGCCCTCTTCACGCGTGATTTTCAACCGCAACATCAACACCATGGTCCGCAAGGCGGCTCCGTTCCTCAAATACGACGCCGACCCCTACGCCGTCGTCCTCAACGGCGCCGTGTACTGGATCATGGACGGCTACACCACCACGGACAACTACCCGTATTCCCAGAACGCGGACACGACGGGACTGCCGGGCGGGAGCGGGCTCAATACGTCGTTCAACTACGCTCGGAACTCGGTCAAGGTGGTCATCAGCGCGCTGACCGGCAAGATGTGGTTCTTTGTCACCGACCCGAGCGATCCGATCATCCGGGTGTACCAGAAGGCGTTCCCGGATCTGTTCACGCCGGTCAAGGAGGCGAACTCGATCCGCGGCCCCAACGGCCTGAACCTCAACGGCATCACCGCCCACTTCCGGTATCCCGAGGACCTGTTCCGCATCCAGACCACGATGTACGGCCGCTACCACCTCACCGACGCCGCCGACTTTTTCTCCCAGGCTCAGGCCTGGTCGGTCTCGCCGGACCCGGGCAGCGGGCAGCTGTCGTCGAGCAGTCCCCTTTTGCAGCCCGTTGTGGGTGCCAACGGGCAGCTGGTGGCGCCCCAGGTGGCCCGGTTGGCGCCGCAGTACATCCTGGCCCACCCGCCGGGGTCGACGCAGCAGAGCTTCATGTTGTTGATCCCGTACGTGCCCATCGGGACCTCCACCGAACGCCAGAACCTGACCGCGTTCATGACCGCGTCGTCGGACTGGCAGAACGATCCCTCCGATCCCTATGCCACTCTCCGGGTCTACGAGACACCACCGGGCCAGACAGTCGACGGGCCGGGATTGATCACCAACGCCATCCGCTCCAACCCGACCATCTCGTCCGAGCTGACGCTGCTCAACCAGCAAGGCTCCAACGTGGAGCTGGGCGAGGTGGTCGTGCTACCCATCGACCAGACGTTGCTGTACGTGCAGACGGTCTATGTCGAATCGTCCGCCAACCAGGTCCCGACGCTCAAGGACGTGGTCGTGGTGTACAACGGCAAGGCCTACCACAGCAGCAACGCCTCGCTCGATAACGCCCTGTGCCAGATCGTCAACCCCGACGGGAGCCAGCCGTTCTCCTCGTACTGCACCACGGCGGCTGCCACCGCGCCGGCGTTGGTCTCGCCCAGCACCCTCAACGGGGCCGGGAGCAGCAGCGGCAGCAGTAGCGGGAGTGGCAGTGGCAGTTCGAGCTCGCCCACCACGAGTGTGCCGAGCACGCCGTCGACCGTCCCCTCGAGCGCGCCGGTGACGGCGCCTCCGGGCGCGACGGTGGCGTCGTTGTTGAACCAGGCCCAGTCGGCGTTTGCCGCCGCCAACGTGGCGTTGCGGACGGGGAACCTGGCGGGCTACCAGGCTGACGTGCAGCAGGCCCAGGCGTACGTCAACGAGGCCAAGGCGCTGGCCGGCGTTGGGGCCGGGGCCGGGGCCGGCGCCGGCGGGTCGAAGACGTCCAGCCCGACGACCACCCCGACGACGTCGCCGTAGCTGGCGCTGGTCGGGCCCCCGTGGGCCGCGGGTACCCGCTTGCTTCGCGCCGGTAGATGCGGCGGGACCGCCGGCCTGCTCGGTCCGGGAGGCTGTGGATTACGACAGAGAATGCGGGCCGAGGGGCGCCGCTGGCGTTCTCTGTCGTGCGGCACGGTTTGGGAGGCTGTGGATTACGACAGAGAACGCGGCTCGAGGGGGTGTCGCCTCCATTCTCTGTCGGGACCGCGGCGCTGGGCGGGCCGGGTCGGGGGGGGGGGGGGGGGGGGGGGGGCCCGGATCCCTCGCGTGACACGGCATAGCGGGCGGGGGGCGTCCACTCCGGCTCGGCGCCACCCGCATCGCGGGCCCACCGGATCGAGGCGCTGATTCGAGGACCGGCGCCCGCGGCCACCTTGGGCACGCCGTGCTCCCACTTGGCCTGAAAGGCGCCACCCATCACCAGTAGATCGCCCGATGCGGCGTGGATGTCGATGGCTCGGCCGCCTCCTTGAGGACGCAGCAGGAAGGGTCGGGCCGCGCCGAGGGTGACGATGGCCACGAGCGTGTCGTCGAGGTGGCGCAGCTCCCGGTCGGAATGGGAGGCCACGCTGTCGCGTCCGTCCCGGTAGTAGTTGAGACCCAGGGCCCCGAACTGCACGCCGTAGTGGCGGCCGACCCCAACCCGGAACCAGGCCAGCGCCTCATCAGGGAGCGGGTCCGCGGCCGCGTACCAGCGCGACACACGGGGTTCGTCGACCATCCGGTCGTACATCCAGCGGCGATGATGCTCCCAGTCGACGGTCTCGATGAGCCGGGCGCACAGTTCGTCCGCGCCGCCCAGCCAGTCCCTGGCCACGTCGACCCAGGCGTTTTCGCCCAGATCCATTCGCTCGAACTCGGGTTGCCGGCTGATCTGGATTGGCCCGGACGCGAACAGGCTGCCCTGCGCCGGGGCGATGTGATCAGGGCGGGCGTTGGGGACCGCCTGGCGTGCCCTCGCCATGCCCCCCAGGGTAGGCGAACAGGCGTTCGTTGCGGTTGGCCGGGTTGGCCGGGTTTGCCGGGTTGGCCAGGCTCCGGGAAAGTGAGGAGCCCCCCCGGTCAACCCGCCTTGTCGATCTCGTCGACCAGATACTCAGCGATGGCCAGGGAGGACGTGGCTCCCGGGGACGGGGCGTTGCGGACCGCCAGCACCCGGCCGCCGCTGCCGGCCCAGGCGATGCGGAAGTCGTCGACGAGGTTCCCGTCGGGATCCACCGCCTGGGCGCGCACGCCGGCCGGCGCCGGCACCACGTCGGCTGCGGTCACGTCGGGCACCAGCCGGCGGGCCTCGGCCAGAAAGGCCGCCTTCGACACGGAACCACGGATTTCCCGCAAGCCGGCCCGCCAGTGCCGGGCCGCCATCCTGCGGAACCCGGGGAAGACCACCGTGTCGGCCACGTCCGCCAGCCGGAAGTCCCGCCGCCGGTAGCCCTCCCGGGCCAGGGCCAGGACGGCGTTGGGGCCCAGATCGACGACCCCGCCGATGCGCCGGGTGAAGTGCACCCCCAGGAACGGGTAGGCCGGGTCGGGCACCGGGTAGATCAGGCCCCGCACCAGGCTGGCCCGCTCGGGGATCAGGCGCCAGTACTCGCCCCGGAACGCCACGATCGCCGGCCCGCCCAGGTCGCCCGCCAGCCGGGCCACCCGGTCCGCTTGCAGGCCGGCGCACACGACCGCCCGGTCGGCGCGAACCTCGCCGGCGGGACCGGCGACCACCACGTCGGAACCGCTCGAACGGACGCTCGTCACCTCGAATCCAAGCCGGACGTCCAGCTCGGCCGCCATGGCTTCGGCCACTTTGGTGAAATCGACGATCGCGGTGTGGGGCGAGTGGAGCGCGGCCACTCCGGCGGCGTGTGGCTCCACCTCTTTGAGGTCCGGCGCCTCCAGCCAGCGCAACCCCGGGACGCCGTTGGCGCGGGCTCGGGCCTCGATCCGGCGCAGGGCGGGAAGCTCGTCGTCATCCCGGGCCACGACCACCTTGCCGCACTCGTCGTAGGGCAGATCGTGGGCTGTGCAGAAGTCGCGCAGCAGGCCGCGGCCGCGAGTGCACAGCTGCGCTTTCAGCGATCCCGGTGCGTAGTAGATGCCGGCGTGAACGACGCCGCTGTTGTGGGAGGTCTGGTGTCGGCCGACCGCGCCTTCCTTGTCAACGACGGTCACGGCAGCGTCCGGATGTCGGCGCTGGATCTCCCGGGCGGTGGCCAGGCCAATGATGCCGGCCCCGATGACGGCAAAGCGGTTGGAGGTCAGGTCACCACCCTTCTCGGGTCGTCGTCGAGGGGAGGAGCGTAACGCGGAGCCGTCTGACGTACCGATACTGGAAGGGTGGTTCCCCACGCGGTCACCGGGAGGATTGAGGCGTACGTGGCCGAACTCGAGCGCGTGATCCCGGACCGGGTGGCGGCCGTGTACGGGGTGGGCGCACTCGCCCTTGGCGACTGGAGCGAGCGGCAAAGCAATGTCGACCTGGTCGTCGTGGCCGACCCCGCGCTCGACGCACCCGAGATCAGCCGGGTGGCCGGCCTCGCCCGAGTCCTGCGCCGGTCAGGACGGCCGCCCGAGGTGTGGCACGTCACGTGGGCGGATCTGGATGCCGGCGGCCCTGGCGGTCCCGGCGAGCCCGGCGCGGGGGGTGCGGGTGCCGACGGCGGCGGGGGTGCGGGTGCCGACAGCGGCGGGAGCGCGGGTGCCGACAGCGGCGGGAGCGCGGGCGCAGACGGCGGGCACCCCGCCGGCCCCGCCGGCCCCGCCGGCCCGGCCGGCCACCCCCTGGCCACCCCGATGACCCGAGCCATCCTCCGCCACGATCCGATGGCGTTGTTCGGCCCCGACTGGCCGATCGTGGGCTACGACTCCACCGCCTTCCGCCGTTGGGCGGGCGCCCAGTTACGGGACCTGGTGGCCGGCGATCACGGCCACATGATCCTGCGACGAGGTCTGGCCCCGGTGGTGCTCGAGGCCGCCCGCCTCTGCCAGGGGGCCATCACCGGGCGGGTCCTGTCCAAGTCCGAGGCCGGTGAACTGGCCATGCCGATCGTGTCCACCCGCCACCAACGGCTCCTGACCGACGCCGTGGGGTACCGGCACGGCGCCCACTTCTCCATGTACTGGGGCCCGTTCGAACGCAAGTACGACGCTCAGACCCTCCTCCGCGACCTGCTGGAGGCGGCGACATCGGACGGGACGTGAGCGGACCCACCGCCGTACCAAACCTCGAGTAATGTTGAGATCGGGAGGTGTGCCGCACCGTGTCAGACGCCAGCGAGGAGCTCACCGTCGGCCAGCTGGCGGCTCGCAGCGGCGTCGCGGTGTCCGCCTTGCATTTCTACGAGACCCAGGGGCTGATCTCGAGCCGGCGCACCGCCGGCAACCAGCGCCGGTATCGGCGCGACACGCTCCGGCGGGTCGCGTTCATCCGGGCGTCGCAACGAGTGGGGATCCCGCTCCGCCAGATCGGCGAGGCCCTCGACCGCCTGGATGGAGAACGGACACCCAACCGGGGCGACTGGGCCCGTCTTTCCGCCCGATGGCGAGCCGACCTCGAGGAACGCATCGCCACCCTTGAGCGCCTGCGAGACGAACTGACCGAATGCATCGGCTGCGGCTGCCTCTCCCTCGACCGGTGCCGGCTGGCGAATCCGGGCGACAAGCTGGGCGAGGAGGGGGCGGGGCCGAGGCGCTGGCAGTAAAAGTAAAGCGGCGCGCCTAATCTGAACCAAGAGGGCGGCCGCGATGGGAGGGAAGGCCATCCAGCGGAACCGGAAGGGCAGGCCGGAGGAGACGCCGCCCGCGGCTTGCGCCCCGCCGACGGCCGAGGCCTTGTTCCGCGCCATCATCGACACGTCCGACGACGCCATCTTCACCACGGATGCCACCGGTCGTATCACGGGATGGAGCGCCACCGCCGAGCGGCTGTTCGGCTGCCCGGCCGCTGGTGCGGTGGACCATCCGATGGAGTTGCTGTTCGCACCCCACCTGCGCCCGGACGCCCGGGCCTTGATGGCGAGGGTCTGTGCGGGCGAACGGGTGACCCACTTCGAGTCGGAGTTCCTCCGGCCCGACGGGATGCCGGTGCCGATTTCGCTCTCCCTGTGCCCGGTGGGTGCCGAGCCGCCCGAGGAGGTACCCGTCGGTGCGCTGGTGGTGGCCCGCGACGTGACCGAGCAACGGCTCGCGCAAGCCACCCTGGCCGAGGTGGAGGTCCGGCTCGAAGAGGGCGAGGCCCTCGCCCATGTCGGCAGCTGGTTGTGGGACATCCGGACCGGGACCGTCCAGTGGAGCACCGAGTTCCACCGGATCCACGCCGTCGACCCGAGCGAGTTCGACGGCACGTTCGAATCCCACCTGGCCACGCTGCATCCCGACGACCGCGAATGGGTGCGGGAACAACTGGAGCGATCGGTGACTTCCGGCCGCCCGTTTGATGCCGGTTATCGGATCGTCCGCCCCGACGGCGAGGTGCGGGTGATGCGAGCTCGAGCTCAGCCGACCGTCGGCTCCGCAGGGACGGTCGTCGGCTTGCGCGGGATTGGCCAGGACGTCACGGAGCGGGACGCGCCGCCGGCGACTCCCGCCCCACCAGGTGCCTGACCCGCGCCACCAGATCCCCCGTCGGCTCCGAGGGAACAGGACCGCTCTCCCCCTCGACAATCAGGGCCAGGGTGTGCAAGGTATGGCCGAGCTGGGACCGGCCTGCCGCGAGCACGTCGGCGAACTCGTCCGTCTGGCAGAGAGCCTTCAGCGAACGACCCAGCCGATCCAGGTCCTCGCCGCCCGTCTTCGCTCCCACCAGATAGCCGACCGCCAATGCCATCAGGATGTTCATCGAGAGTCCTCCAGTTCGGCCTCGGCGTGCAACCGGACGCGCACATCGGGATAGATGCGGAGCATGAGCACGGTGGGCGACGGAATGGCGAAGTCGCGGATGTCCAGGGCTTGCTCGCCCGTGATCACCAGGTGGTTGCCGCCGGCCATCGTCACGTCGACCGCACCCTGCACCGGTCGGGCCACACCGTGGAAGGTGATCTCACCCTCGAGGTGGTAGCGGTCGCCCAGGCCGCTGGCAGCGCAGCTCTTCAGGTCCACGGTCGCAGTCGGGAATCGCCGGGCATCGATGCGGCGAAGCAGCTCGGCGTCGTACACCCCGTTGCCCGAACGCAGACCCGACACGTCAATCGTGATCCGCCCGGACGGGGGCCGGTCGGTTTGCACCACCCCGCCGGCCACCGCCGCCTCCACCCAGCCGGTCACGCCGATGGCGCCGAAGCTGAGCGGGCCCACCGTGGAACGGACCTCGATCAGCACGACCGAGCGATCGGGAATCAGACGGAACACCCGGACCTCCGGTTGGTCCGCACCGCCGGCGACCGGACCGGGCGACTCGATCGTCTCTTCAACCTCAGCCGGCTCCGCTCGCATCCAGTTCTGCAGCGACACCACCCGGTGCGGGGCCACAGACGAGGAGGACACCGACGACCAGCCCGAACCCAGGGCCGCAGCCCAACCGCCGTCGACCTCGGCCAGCACCGCGTCGGTCGTGCCGGTGGCCTGATACCGGCGGAGCACCTCGCCGAGCGCGTCGTGCTCGTCTTTGATCACGCCCATCCAGATGCGCAGGACCCGCTCCCCCAGGGCCGTGATCCGGTAGACCGCGCCTGGCCTGTCCCGCTCGGGGGCTCTGGGAGGACGCCTCGACCAGTCGATCCCGTTCCAGCTGGGCCAGCGCCCGGTAGACCGCGGGGCGGTCCACGTGCCCGAAATGAAACTCCTGGAGGCGCGGCACCAGCCCATAGCCGTACCCGGGTCGCTCGGACACGAGCAGCAGAATGGCGGGAAGCACAAAACGCCGGGGGGGCGCCAGCTCGAAACGCGAGGTCCCGTCACTGCCGGTCGCGGCCGGTGGCGTGCCGTCGTCGTCCATGTCTGCGCATCCTTCATACCTGCGGGCCGCGCCACTGTCAACGGGGCCGCCGCGACCGTCGACGGGTGCGGGCGGTGCAAAAGACACTCATTTACGAGAGTGGCCGCCCCGGGTATGACTATCGGGAGGGCCGACGCACGCGGCCGCGCCAAAAAGGGGAGGGAGTGCTGTGACGGCAACCGACGCGCCACCGGACGAGACCGTCGTCCACGTTCTCTGGATCAACGCCGGGCTCAGCTGCGATGGGGACTCGGTGGCGCTCACCGCTGCCACCCAGCCGAGCATCGAGGAGATCGCCCTCGGCGCGCTCCCCGGATTGCCGAAGATCTCGGTCCACTGGCCGCTCATCGACTTCGAGAACGGCCCGGTCGGAGGAGCCGACGACTTCATCGAATGGTTCTTCAAGGCCGACCGCGGCGAACTCGAGCCTTTCGTGCTGGTGGTGGAAGGGTCGATCCCGAACGAAGCGATCAAACCTGAGGGCTACTGGTGCGGGTTCGGAAACAACCCCGACACCGGTCAGCCCATGACCACCAGCGAATGGCTCGACCGACTGGCCCCGAAGGCGCTTGTGATCCTGGCTGCCGGGACCTGCGCGTGCTACGGCGGCATCCATGCCATGGCCGGGAATCCGACCGGGGCCATGGGCGTCCCCGATTACCTGGGATGGGGCTGGAAATCGAAAGCGGGCATCCCCATCGTGTGCGTACCCGGCTGCCCCACGCATCCCGACAATCTCTCCGAAACCATCCTGTACCTGCTGTACCAGGCGACCGGCCAGGCCCCGATGATCCCGCTCGACGATTCCTTGCGGCCGCAGTGGCTGTTCGGCGCGACCGTTCACGAAGGGTGCGACCGGGCGGGCTATTACGAACAGGGAGATTTCGCCACCCAGTACGGATCGCCGAAATGCATCGTCAAGCTGGGCTGCTGGGGTCCGGTCGTCAAATGCAACGTTCCGAAGCGCGGGTGGATCAACGGTGTCGGCGGCTGCCCGAACGTGGGCGGCATCTGCATCGGCTGCACCATGCCCGGCTTCCCGGACAAGTTCATGCCCTTCATGGACGAGCCGCCGGGCGCCCGGGTGTCGACGTTGGCCAGCGGCCTGCTCGGAGGCGCCATTCGCGGCTTGCGCAAGATCACCACCAAGACCGTCGACGAGGAGCCCAAGTGGCGCACCCCCGGTAAAGAACTGCTCACTGGCTACAAGGAAACCTGGAGGTAAAAGATGGCCACGACGAGTACGACCGACACCGGCGACGGTCTGGTCGAGATGGCCTGGGACCCGATCACCCGGATCGTGGGCAGCCTGGGCATCTACACCAAGATCGATTTCGGCAAGGGCCGGGTGGCCGAGTGCCATAGCACCTCATCCATTTTCCGCGGGTACAGCGTTTTTATGAAAGGCAAGGACCCGCGAGACGCGCATTTCATCACCAGCCGGATCTGTGGGATCTGCGGGGACAACCACGCCACCTGCTCCTGCTACACCCAGAACATGGCCTACGGAATTCATCCGCCGGCCCTTGGTGAGCAAATCGTCAACCTGGGCGAGGCCGCCGAGTACATGTTCGACCACAACATCTTCCAGGAGAACCTGGTCGGCGTCGACTTCTGCGAGAAGATGGTCGCCGAGACGAATCCCGGGGTGCTCGCGCAGGCCAACAACACCGAAGCACCACAGGCGGCCGCTCACGGCTATCGCACCATCGGCGACATCATGCGGTCCCTCAACCCGTTCTCGGGAGAGTTTTACCGCGAAGCGCTGCAAGTCAGCCGCTATACCCGGGAGATGTTCTGCCTGATGGAGGGCCGGCATGTACACCCGTCCACCCTGTATCCGGGCGGGGTGGGCACGACGGCCACGATCCAGTTGTTTACCGACTACTACACCCGCCTCATGCGCTATGTGGAGTTCATGAAGCGAGTGGTGCCGATGCACGACGATCTGTTCAACTTTTTCTATCAGGCCCTGCCGGGCTATGAGGAGGTAGGCCGGCGCCGGGTGCTGCTCGGGTGCTGGGGCGCGTTCCAGGATCCTGACGTCTGCAACTTCAAATACCGCGACATGACTACCTGGGGCCGGGCCATGGGCGTGACGCCGGGCGTGGTGGTGGACGGAAACCTGGTGACCAACGATCTGATCGAAATCAATCTGGGTATCCGCATCCTGCTCGGACACTCCTTCTACCAGGACTGGGAAGATCAGGAGATGTTCGTCACCCACGACCCGCTCGGCAATCCGGTCGACCGGCGGCATCCGTGGAATCAACACACGAATCCTGCGCCCCAGAAACGGGATTTTGACGGCAACTACAGCTGGGTCATGGCGCCTCGCTGGTTTGATGGCAAGGACCATCTGGCATTGGACACCGGCGGTGGCCCGCTGGCTCGCCTGTGGTCGACCGCGCTGTCCCGGCTCGTCAATACCGATCACATCAAAGCCACAGGCGACGGTGTGGTCATCAACCTGCCCAAGACGGCACTCAAGCCCGAGGTTACCCTGGAGTGGAAAATCCCGCAGTGGTCCAACACCATTGAGCGGGATCGGGCCCGCACCTATTTCCAGGCGTACGCCGCCGCCGCTGCCCTGGACTTCATCGAAAAAGCCCTGGCGGACGTTCGCGCCGGGCGGACGAAGACGTGGGAGCCGTTCGAGGTGCCCGACGAGGCGATCGGCTGCGGGTTCACCGAGGCGGTCCGCGGGGTGCTTTCCCACCACATGGTCATCAGGGGAGGGAAGATCGCCAACTACCACCCGTACCCGCCGACGCCCTGGAACGCCAACCCGCGGGACAGCTACGGAACAGCCGGACCGTACGAGGACGCCGTCATGAACACTCCCATCTTCGAGGAGAACGACCGGGAGCATTTCAAGGGCATCGATATCATGCGCACGGTTCGCAGCTTCGATCCCTGCCTGCCGTGCGGGGTGCACATGTACCTGGGCCAGGGCAAGGTGCTGAAGAAGCTGCACTCACCGACCCAGGTGGCCAACCCCGAGCTGGCCTGCTGAGGCGACCGGTCGTGGTGACGGCAGCACCCGATCCCAGGGTCACTGGAGACCGCATCGAGCGGATGCTCGACGACCTGCAGGCCAGCACCGACCCCGAAACCTACGTCCAGGCGGTCGAGCTTCTGCGGCTGGTGGCCGAGCTCTACGGGGCCGGCCTGGCCCGGGTGGTCGAGCTGGCGTCGGCGCAGGCCCCGGATCTGGTCGAGGCGCTGGCCGGCGACGAGCTCGTCGCCAGCTTGCTGCTGGTGCACGGCCTCCACCCGGAGACGCTGTCCAGCCGGGTGGAGGGCGCCCTGGCCCGGGTGCGTCCGTTGCTGGCCGCCCACGGCGGCGACGCCGAGCTGGTCGGTATCGACGAGGGGGAGAGCGTGGCCCGGGTCCGTCTGCTCGGCAGCTGCGATGGCTGCCCGTCGTCGTCGATCACGCTGAAATCCGCCGTGGAACAGGCCGTGGTGGCGGCCGCCCCCGAGATCGTCCGGGTCGTGGTCGATCAGCCCGCCGCGTCCGAGGTGCCGGGCGTGTCGGTGACGATCGGCGCCAAGCCCGTCTTTACCGAGTGTCCGGCCGAGGTGGTCGCGCTGTGAGCGACCCGGCCCGCGGCGCCCCGCTCGCCGTGCTGCGGCGTGTCCAGCAGTCGCGCCCGGTGTCGCCGCCGGGCGAGCGGTGCGACCTGTGCGCGGAGCCGATCCCGGATGAGCACGGTCACCTCGTCGACGTGCAGGCCCGAAACCTGCTGTGTGCGTGCCGGGGCTGTCATTTGCTGTTTACCTCGCCCGGTGCCGGCGGCCGGCGGTATCGGGCCGTACCGGACCGCTACCTGTCGCTTCCAGGGTCGCGGTTGACGGCCTCCCAGTGGGAGGCGTTCCAGATCCCTGTCGGCATCGCCTTCTTCTTCTACAACTCCGCTCTCGGCCGGGTCGCCGCCTTCTACCCTGGACCAGCCGGGGCTACCGAGTCCGAGCTGGCCCTCGACGCGTGGGAGGAGGTGGTGGCGGCCCATCCGGTGCTGGAGACGCTCGAGCCCGACGTCGAGGCGTTGCTGGTGCGTTCGGTTCGGGACCGGGGCGAGGCAGAAGGTGCGGAGTGCTTTGTCGTGCCGATCGACGCCTGCTACGAGCTGGCTGGGCGGCTGCGCCAGGAGTGGCGCGGCTTCGACGGCGGCCGGGAAGCGCACCAGGAGATGGACGCCTTCTTCGAGCGGGTACGGAGCAAGGCGGCGGTGCACCCGTCATGACCGGTCTGGCTTTCGAGGTGACGGGGAGCCGGCCCGAACCGCACGCGGCGGTGCCCACCATCGTGCTGCGGGTGGCGGTCCGGGAGGCGGCCGGCGGGAGCGTGCACGCCCTGGCCTTGCGGGTCCAGATCCGCATCGAGCCGCAGCGGCGCCGCTACCGGCCCGAGGAGGAGGAGCGGCTGTACGAGCTGTTTGGCGAGACGCCGCGGTGGGGCGATTCCCTGCGACCCTTCCTGTGGACGCACGTCGCGGCCGACAGTCCCCGGCTTCACCGGGGCGACCGAGCTCGACCTGCCGATCCAGTGCACCTACGACTTCGAGGTGGCGGCAGCCAAGTACCTGCACGCCCTCGACGGCGGGGACATCCCGCTCATCCTGTTGTTTTCCGGCACGGTGTTCACCCGGGGTGACGGGGCGGCTGGATTCGTGGCCGAGCCGGTGCCCTGGCACCTGGAGGCGTCGTACCGCATGCCGGCGACGCTGTGGCGCCAGGTGATGGATCTGTACTTTCCCAACAGCGGGTGGCTGCGGGTCGACCGCGACACGCTCGACGCCCTGCAGCGTTTCAAGGCCTCGCGGGCCTTGCCGACCTGGGACCAGGCGTTCGAGCTGCTGCTGAAGCACGCCGGCGAGGAACCTTCATGACCGCGGCCGCACCGGACCGGTTCGTCGCCGCCCGGGCGGTCGCGGACGCCGTTCTGTACGAGGGGTACGTGCTCTACCCGTACCGGGCGTCGGCGCCCAAGAACCAGGTGCGCTGGCAGTTCGGCGTGCTCGCCCCGCCCGAGTTCAGCGCCGCCGCCGGCGGTTCGGAGCGGTCATCGATGCGGACCGAGTGCCTGCTCCGGCCCGGCCCCGACGCCCGCCTTCACGTGCGGGTCCGCTGCCTGCAGGTTCAGCACCGCTCCGTCGAGGCCACCGGCGACGGTGCGGAGTTCTTTCCGGTCGGAACCCTGGAGGTCGACGGTCAGCACCATGTCGACTGGGACGAAGTGGTCGATCGAGCCGTGGATCTGCCCTCCCTGGCGGCCCGGGCGCCGGTCGGGGTCGGGCCGGGCTACGAGCAGGTGTTCCGGTTCCCGGGTGCCACCGCAACCGAGCCGATTGCCCGACCGGACGGGAGCGTCGCCGGGCGGCTGGTGCGGCGCTGCCAGCCGGTGGTGGGGCGGGTGCGGGTCGACACGGAGGCCGGGGGCGGTGGCGCGTCGCTCGTCAAGGTGATTGTGACCGTGGAGAACGTCACGGGCGGGGCCGGTCACCCCGGTGCTCGGCAACGCGATGATGCCCTCCGGTCGTCGCTGGTGGCCGTGCACACCATGCTGGCCGTCGACGACGGCTCCTTCGTGTCGTTGCTCGACCCGCCCGCCGGCGCCGAGCAGGCCGCGGCGGCCTGTCACAGCGACGGCTGCTATCCCGTCCTCATCGGCGCCGGCGATGTCGTGCTGTCCTCACCGATCATCCTGTACGACCACCCGGAAGTGGCCCCCGAAAGCCCGGGTGATCTCTACGACGCCACCGAGATTGACGAGATCCTCGCTCTTCGCGTGCTGACGCTTACCGACGACGAGAAAGCGGAAGCTCGCGGCACCGACCCTCGGGCCGCGGCGATCATCGACCGCTGCGACGGCATGGCGCCCGAGGTGTGGGAGCGGCTCCACGGCACCTTGCGCCCCGTTCAGGCTGCCCGTGAGGCCGAGGTCCCGTGGTGGGATCCGACCGTGGACGGGTCGGCCGATCCCTGGAACGACTCCGTCCGCGTCGGCCCGGTCGAAGTGCGCACCGGGAGCCCGGTGCGGCTGCGCCCGTCGCGTCGAGCCGACGCCCAGGACCTGTTTCTCGCCGGGATGAGCGCCACCGTCGCCGGGATTTTCAACGATGTCGACGGCCGCCCGTTTGTGGCGGTGACCCTCGACGACGACCCGGCGACGCCGGAGTTGGCCTGGCAGGGCCGGTACCTGTTCTTTCACCCGGACGAGATCGAACCGCTCCCGGTCGAGGACAGCGGGCGATGAGCGCCCGGGTGCTGGTCGCCGGCATCGGCAACGTCTTTCTCCAGGACGATGGCTTCGGCGTGGAGGCGGCCAACCGCCTGGCCCGGGAAGCGCTCCCGGAGGGAGTTCGGGTCGCCGACTTCGGGATCCGGGGGGTGCACCTGGCCTACGAGCTGCTAGACGGCTACGACGCGCTGGTCCTGATCGACGCCGTGCCACTGGGCGAGGCGCCGGGGACCCTCGCGGTGGTCGAAGCGGCGCCGGGCGACGTCAATGGGGCCGCCCTCGACGCCCACAGCATGAGCCCGGACGTGGTGCTGGCGACACTGGATCGGCTGGGAGGCAGCGTCGCCCGCATCTACGTGGTCGGCTGCCAGCCCGCCAGCCTGGACGAGGGCATGGGTTTGACGCCCGCTGTCGAGGCCGCGGTCGAACCGGCCATGGCCCTGTGCCGTGAGCTCCTCGAAGAGATGGTCGACACCGTGAAAGCCGCAGGAAAAGGAACAAACCGATGATCGTTCGTTTGGTGCTCTCCGTCGTCCTGGCCGTGATCGCCGGGCTGGTCGTGAAGTCCCTCCCAGACATCGCCCGCTATCTCAAGATGCGCGAGATGTGAGCGGCGGGGTGTGAGGTTGGTGGCCCGTTACCGGATCGTTCCCGAGCGTTCCGTCGCGTCCATCGAGGCTCGCTCCAACGTCCACCCCATCCGCTCGCAGACCGACGGGCTGGAGGGGTATGTGGAGCTGCAGATGGGCTCCGACGGCCGCGTCGACCTGTCCGGCCCCACCGCCGGAAAAGTGTCGCTGCCGGTGCGCCGCCTGTCGTCGGGGAACGGCATGGAGGACCGGGAGATGCAGCGGCGCATCGACGCCCGGCGCTATCCGACCATCGAGGGGGTCCTCGGCCACCTCGACGGGGCCGGAAACGACGGCAACTATGAGGTCAGCGGCGAGATCACCTTCCGGGGAGTGGCCCGCCCCCACAGGGACCAGATGAACATCCGCGCCGTTGATGACGCCACCATCGCCTTGTCCGGCACGTCACGCTTCGACATCCGGGAGTTTGGCATGGAGCCGCCACGAATCCTGCTGTTGAAGGTCGAGCCCGAGGTGGACGTGGCAGTCGACATCACCGCCGTCAAGGAGGCCTGACGCGCCGATGCACGAGCTCGGGTTGTGCACGTCGATTGTCGACGCCGTCACCCGCAGGGCCGGCGACCGGCCGGTGGCGCGGGTGCGGGTCCGGGTCGGCAAGCTGCAGCACGTGCACCCGGAGGCCTTCGACCAGTCCTTTGCCGTGGCCGCCCAGGGAACCGTCGCCGAGGACGCCACCCCGGAGCTGGTGCTCCTGCCCGTCCGGGGGCTGTGCGCAGCCTGCGCATCCACGTGGGAGTGCGACGACGTGCCGCTGGCCTGCCCCACGTGCGGGTCCACCCACGTCGAAGTCGTCGGCGGGGACGAAGTGGTGCTCGAATCGATCGAATATCGAGGTTAGAACCGTGTGTCTTGGCATTCCCGGTCAGGTGGTCGAGCTCGTGGACACAAACGATCAGCTGGCCCGCGTCGACGTGAGCGGTGTCACCCGCATCGTCAACATCGGGCTGCTCGAAGACGAGCAACTGCAGCCCGGCGACTGGGTCCTGATCCACGTCGGCTTTGCCATGTCGAAGATCGACGAGGAAGAGGCCAGTCTGGCGCTGGCTTCACTCAAGCTCATGGGCCAGTCGTTTGGTGACGAAATCGAAGCGTTCTGGTCGTCGAGGATCAGCAGCGAACCAGGAGGAGGTTGACCGTGGGAGTCATTATTGGTGTCGTCGTCGGCTACGCCTTCGGAACCCGGGCCGGCGAGCAAGGTTGGGTTGAGTTCAAAGAGGCGGCCAAGGTGATCAGCACCTCGGAGGAGTTCCGGGACCTGGTCACCATGGGCCTTTCCGTCGGCCGGGATCTGGTCGGGCGGGGCAGCCAGATGCTCGCCGGGGCGCTTGGAGCCTCGGACACCGGGTCCCAGCTCCGGCCCGTCGCCTAGGGCCCGGGCTGACGTGCGCTTCGTCGACGAATACCGGGACCCGACGGCAGCCAGGGCGCTGGTCCGGCGGATCACGCAGCTGGCGGGCGCCGACGAGTTCAAGTTCATGGAGGTGTGCGGGGGGCACACGCACACCATCTACCGGCACGGGATCGAGCACCTGCTGCCCGCCTCGGTGGAACTGGTCCACGGTCCGGGGTGCCCGGTGTGCGTCATCCCCATGGGCAGGGTCGACGACGCCATCTCGGTCGCCCGGGAGCCGGGCGTGATCTTCACCTCGTTCGGCGACATGATGCGGGTGCCGGGCGGCCGCGGCAACTTGTTGAAGGCCAAGGCCGAAGGGGCGGATGTTCGCTTCGTGTACTCGCCGCTCGACGCCCTGCGGATCGCCGTGGAGAACCCGAGCCGGGACGTGGTCTTCTTCGCGGTCGGGTTCGAGACCACGGCGCCGTCCACCGCCCTCACCCTCTTGCAGGCGCGGGCCCGAGACGTGCGCAACTTCAGCGTGTTCTGCAACCACGTCACGATCATCCCGCCCATCAAGGCCATCCTCGAGTCCCCCGACCTGCGCCTGGACGGGTTCCTCGGGCCCGGCCACGTGTCCACTGTCATCGGCCAGCGGCCGTACCGGTTCGTCCCCGCCCAGTACGGCAAGCCGTTGGTCACTGCCGGGTTCGAGCCGCTCGACATTCTGCAGGCGATCGCCATGCTGCTGGCCCAGCGACGCGAGGGTCGCTGCGAAATCGAGAACCAGTACTCCCGGGTCGTGCGGGACGAAGGCAACCCGAGGGCGCTGGCCGTCCTGGCCCAGGTCTTCGAACTGCGCCCCCATTTCGAATGGCGCGGCCTGGGTTTCATCTCGCAGAGCGCCCTCAAGCTGCGCCCGGAATTCGCCGTCTTCGACACCGAGCAGCGCTACGCGATCCCCGGCGTTCGGGTGGCCGACCCCAAGGCGTGCCAATGCGGAGAGGTGCTCAAGGGCGTCATCCGACCGTGGGAATGCAAGGTGTTTGGCACCGCCTGCACGCCCGAGACCCCGATCGGCACCTGCATGGTGTCATCCGAAGGCGCGTGCGCGGCCTACTACAACTTCGGCCGCATGCATCGGGAGGTGGCCGTCACCCTCGGCGCCAAAGGAGCGGCCGGCGCATGATCTCGCCGGCTCGCCCCGCCGGCCCGGCCGGTCTCGCTGGCCCGGCTCGGGCTGGCCCGGCTGGTCTCACTGGCCCGGCTGGTCTCACTGGCCCGGCTCGCCAGGCTCGCCCCGCCGGCGCCGGCCGCCGGGAGCGGCACCGGCTGCGGGTGGCCGGCGTGGTGCAGGGCGTGGGGTTTCGTCCGTACGTGCACCACCTGGCGTCCGGGCTCGACCTGGCCGGCCACGTCGGCAACGACGCCGGCGGGGTGTTCATCGAGATCGAGGGCGACCCGGACTCGCTCGCGGCCTTCGAAGCCCGCCTGGTGGGGGAGGCGCCCGCGTCCGCGCGCATCCTCGACGTGACGACAGTGGCGCTGTCACCCACCGGGCAGACCGGGTTCTCCATCGTGGACAGCCGGCCCGGCGGGGCGGCCCGCACCTACGTGTCGCCGGACATCGCCGTGTGCGATGCGTGCCTGGTTGAGCTGCTGGACCCGGGCGACCGGCGCTACCGCTATCCGTTTATCAACTGCACCAACTGCGGTCCCCGGTTCACCATCACCGTCCGGCTTCCCTACGACCGGCCCAACACGACCATGCGCGCCTTTCCGCTGTGCGCCGACTGCGCCCGGGAATACGAGAATCCCGGAGATCGACGCTTCCATGCGCAGCCGGTGGCATGCGCCGCGTGTGGACCCCGGCTCTGGTTCGTCGCCGACGGCGGGGAGGCCCCGACCACGGACGCCGCCCTGGCCGCGGCCCAGGCGGCGCTCGCCGGCGGCCAGATCGTCGCCGTCAAAGGGCTCGGGGGCTACCACCTGGCCTGCGACGCCACCTCGGATGCGGCCGTCGCGCGCGCTGCGCCGGCGCAAGCAGCGCGAGTCGAAACCGCTGGCGGTGATGGTCGCGGACCTGCAGGCCGCGTCGCGCCTGGCGCACATCGGGCCGGCCGAGGCCGACCTGCTCACCAGCCCGGAGCGTCCCATCCTGCTACTGCGCCGGCATCCAAGCACCCCCCTGTCTTCCCTGGTGGCGCCCGGCAGCCCGCTTGTCGGCGTGCTCCTGCCGTACACGCCGGTCCATCACTTGCTGTTCCGGCCCGTCCCGGGCGTGCCCACCACCGTCCCGCAGGTACTGGTCATGACGAGCGGAAACCTGAGCGACGAGCCCATCTGTTACGACGACGACGACGCCCGGCAACGCCTTGGCGGGATTGCCGACGGATGGCTGGTCCATGATCGAGTGATACACGTGCCCTGTGACGACTCGGTCCTGCGAATCGATCACGAGCTGGCGCCGGTGCCGATGCGCCGATCCCGGGGCTACGCGCCCCTCCCGCTCCGCCTGCCCGTGGCATCCCCGCCGACCCTCGCGGCCGGCGGCGAACTGAAAAACACCTTCTGCCTGGCGTCCGGCCGCGAGGCCTGGATGAGCCAGCATGTCGGGGACATGGGCAGCGTCGAGACCCTCGCTGCCTTCGAGCGCTCCGTCGAGCAGTTCAGCGAGATGTACGCCGTGCGCCCCGAGCGGGTCGCAGCTGACGCCCACCCCGGGTACCAGACCCGCCGGTGGGCCGAGGCCCGGGCCGGCGACGCGGCAGCGGTGACGGTATGGCACCACCACGCCCACATCGCCGCGTTGATGGCCGAACACGGTCTGCCGGAAGGGGAGCGGGTCATCGGGTTCGCGTTTGACGGCACCGGGTACGGGACGGACGGGGCCATCTGGGGCGGCGAAGCCCTGATCGCCGGCTACGACGGCTTCGAACGGGCCGCCCACCTTCGCTATGTGCCCCTGCCCGGCGGCGACGCCGCCGTGCGCCGGCCCTACCGGGCCGCGCTGGCCCATCTGTGGGCGGCCGGCATCGGTTGGGCCGGGGACCTGGCTCCTGTGCGGGCGGCCTTGCCAGGCGAGCTGACCGTGCTCGAGCGCCAGCTCGAGCGAGGCGTGTATTGCGTGCCCACGTCGAGCATGGGGCGGCTGTTCGACGCGGTCAGCTCACTGCTCGGCTTGCGGCACACCGCCGGGTATGAGGCGGAGGCGGCCATCGAGCTGGAGTATGCAGCCGAGGGGGGCGGCGCTGACGTTTGTCGTTACCAGTTCACACACGAGGACGACCGGCTGGACCCGGCACCTGTTCTGCGCGCCATAGTGGAGGACCGCCGCAGGGCAGTACCGGTCGCGGTTATCTCGGCCGGCTTCCACGCGGCCGTGGCCCGGCTGATCGCGACCACGGCCGACCGGTTGCGGGCCGCGACCGGGATCGAGACGGTCGGCCTGAGCGGCGGTGTGTTTCAGAACGTGGTGCTGGTGCGACTGGCCCGCGCCGAGCTCGCCGACCGTGACCTGAAGGTCCTCACCCACGGCCTGGTTCCCCCCAACGACGGAGGGCTGGCCCTGGGCCAGGCGGTCGTGGCCGCCGCCTCTCATGGGGGCCGGGCGAGCGCAACGGACCGGCCGGGGACATGATGCGTGCCATGCCGTCGACGCGCTTCGATGCCGGTGTGGATGGTGGCCTGCCCGAGGACCTGGCCATCGCGGCCCTGACGCTGGCTCGCCGGTTCGCGGGCGGGGCGACGATGTGGTGCGTCGCCGACCAGTGGCCCGCCCACGGCCACCACGTGGCGGTGGAATTCGTCCATCCGGTCGTGGTGGGCAAACGGGCGCTGCCCGCCGTGCACCTGGACCGCCAGGTCCTCGACGTCGGCGCCGCCCTGCGGCTGCTGGGCCGGCCCGGCGACGTGCTCCTGACGGTCAGCACCGCCGACCACCAGCCCACGGTCGACCTCCTGCAGCGAGCGCCGGCGTGGGGGCTCACCCGCGTCTGGGTGGGAGCCGGGAGGCGCCCTTCGCCCGGTCATGCCGATCACGTCGTGTGGGCCGAGACCGGGCAGAGCGACGCGGGGACGCTGCCCTGGTCGGGCGCCGTGGTGATCCTGTACCACCTGCTCTGGGAGCTCACCCACGTGGTCTTCGAGCACCCCGGCCTCCTGACGGACGACCGCGACCCGGAGCTCGCCGTGTGCACAACCTGTGCGGACACGGGCGAAGTGGCCGAGATCACGGCGGTCCTCGACGGCGCGGGGCCGAGGTCCTGCTGGCCGGGCGGCGACAGGTCGTCGACGTCAGCCTGGTCGAGTCGGTCGCGCCCGGCCGGCTGGTCCTGGTGCACGCGGGAGTGGCCATCGACGGGCTCGGTGACCGGCCGTGAACCCCGAACCGACCAGCTTTCTCTATCCGTTCATCGAGGCGGAGGAACGGGACGCATCCTCCGTCTTGGCCGACCTGGCGGCCTCCGCTCGAGCCAAGCTGCACGAAAGTCGGGCGTTGAGCGCGTCCAGCCGCCAACGGCACGCCCAGATCCTGCGCGACGCGGCCGCGGCCATGGCGGAACGTTTCCAGCAAGGCGGCCGGCTCTTTACCTTTGGCAATGGTGGGAGCGCCACCGATGCAGCGGGGGCGGTGGCCTTGTTCCGGGATCCGCCCGACGACGGCGACGGCGACCGGCGTTCCCGGGCATTGCCGGCCATGTCGCTCGTCGACGATCCGGTGGTCCTGACGGCCCTGGCCAACGACGTCGGCTTCGACCTGGTCTTCTCCCGACAGATCATCGCTCATGTCCGTTCCGGCGACATGGCGCTCGGGTTCTCCACCAGCGGCGACTCGGTGAACGTGCTGCGGGCGTTTGAGGAGGCGAAGCGCCGGGGCGTCCTGACGGTGGGTCTGGCCGGCTACCAGGGCGGCGCCATGGCGAGCAGTCCGGCGGTCGACCACTGCCTTGTCGTCGCTTCCGAGAGCGTGCACCGTATCCAGGAAGTCCAGGACGCCCTGACCGTGCAACTGTGGTCGGCAGTGCAGGGGTTTCTGGCCGAGGGCGTGACTCCATGACGGACGTGGCCTCGCCGCGCGGGACGGGGAAGGAAGCGGCAGTCTTTGCGCGCATCGAGGCTTTCCGGCGGCGCCGGCCCCGTTTGCTCGACGACGTGGTCACCCTGGCCCACGGCGCCGGGGGCAAAGCCTCGGCCGCCCTGCTGGACGCGGTGTTCATGCCCGCGTTCGCCAACGACGCCCTCGCCGAACTGGGCGACGCCGCGGTACTGACCCGGCCGAGCGGAGAGCGTCTGGCCTTCAGCACGGACTCGTTCGTGGTGAAGCCCTTGCGCTTCCCGGGCGGGTCCGCCGGGCACCTGGCCGTCCACGGCACCGTCAACGACCTGGCCGTGATGGGTGCCCGCCCCCTCGCCCTCTCGGCCGCGTTCGTGCTGGAGGAGGGATTTCCCATCGAAACGCTCCAGCAGATCGTGGCCGACATGGCCGAGGCCGCCGCCGCAGCTGACGTCTCCATCGTCACCGGTGACACCAAGGTGGTCGATCACGGCGCCGCCGACGGGATGTACATCTCGACCGCCGGTATCGGCGTCATCCCCCCCGGACGTCAACTGTCCGCTCGCCGCGTGAGCGACGGTGACGTGGTCGTCTGCTCCGGCTCGATCGGCGACCACGGGGTCGCCGTGCTGCTCGCTCGGGGCGACCTGGCCCTGGAAGCCGAAATCAGCTCGGATACGGCCCCGCTGTACGACCTGGTCGCCTGCCTGCTGGACGCTGCGCCTGCCACCCGCTGGTTACGCGACGCCACCCGGGGCGGGGTCGGGACGGTGTGCAACGAGCTGGCCCGGCAGAGCAACCTGACCGTAGTGCTGGAGGAAGCGGCCCTGCCCGTGCGGCCGGCAGTGGGGGCGGCCTGCGAGCTGCTTGGTATCGACCCGTTGTATGTCGCCAACGAGGGGAAGTTCGTGGCGATCGTTGCGCCCGACGAGGCGGACGCGGCCCTGGCGGCCCTGCGGGGTCATCCGATGGGGCGCGACGCCGCGGTCATCGGGCGTATCGCCAGCGAGCCGCCGGGCCTGGTGGTGCTCGTGACGGGGTTCGGGGGTACCCGGATCGTCGACATGCTGGTGGGGGACCCCTTGCCCCGCATCTGCTGAACGCGGCGACGCCGGGGAGGGCGGGGAGGGCGGCTCAACGGGTCGGGAACCGTCCGAGCACGTGGCGCAGCGCCGGTCCCAGCTCGGGGTAGCGGAACGCGTGACCGGTGGCCCGCAGGACGGCTGGCTCCACTCGCTGGCTGGCTTCTGTCAGCTCTGCCGCCCCCTCGGCTCCGAGGACCAGCTGGGGCCCCAGGGCCGGCACCGGCACCAGCGCGGGCCGGTGCAGCACCCGGGCCAGGATCGCCGAGTACTCACGGTTGCGAACCGGATAGGGGGTGACGGCGTTGACGGGGCCGGTCAGTTGCGGGTCGAGCAGCGCCCGGTAGTAGACGTCGACGAGATCGTCGATCCCGATCCAGGACATCCATTGCTCGCCGTTGCCGATGCGGCCGCCGAGCCCGGCCGCGAAAAGCGGCCGCAGGAGCCGGAGGGTCCCGCCGCGGGGGGATTGCACGATTCCGGTGCGAACGTGCACCACCCGGATCCCGGCCTCGTCGGCCGGGCTGGTGGCCGCCTCCCAGTCGGCGACCACGTCGGCCAGGAAGCCACTGCCGCGCTCGCTGGTCTCGGTGAGGAGCTCATCGCCGCGGTTCGGGCCGTAGTAGCCCACCGCGGACGCGACCACCAGGCAACGCGGTCCCTTGCCGGCAGCGGCGGCCCGGGCTGCGGCGCGGGCCAGGTTGGCGGTGGGCTCGATCCGGCTGGCCCGGATGGCCGCCTTGTGCTCGGCGTTGAACCTGCCGGCGATGGAGGCACCCGCCAGATGGATCACGGCGTCGACCCCATCCAGCAGCTCCGGATCGGAGGTATCGGGATCCCACTGCCGCTCGTCGGGCCCGGACGGGGCCCGGCGCACCAGGCGCACCACCTCATGGCCTCCGGTGGTCAAAAACGCGGACAAGGCGGTTCCGACCAGGCCCGACGCGCCCGTCAAGGCGACCCTCAGGGACCCCTGGGCGTAGTCGCGGCCCCACCGGTGCGCGTCGAGGTCCCCCGCCAGCTCGCGCTGCCGGTAGGCGAACATGGCGCGCAGCAGGCGCGCCGGCACCGTGCTCTCGACGATGTCGGTGATGCGGGTCGAGCCCTGCCCGAGCCCGTCGAACTGATGGACGTGGGACCACCGCAAGGCCATCCGCCAGGGCTCGGAGACCAGCTTGTCGGCGAAGCGGTGCGGCGGGTCGAAGCCGTCGGGTTGGTGCCGTGCGACCCACCTGGCGCCGCCCGGCAGCCCCAGCACCGCGTCGCCGTCACGCAGCGAAGGGGATTCCGACAGTACCCGCACCGGCTGCCAGGGCGGCGCCAGCCGGGTCAGGGCTCCGGGCCGGCCGTGCCAGGCGAACACCTCCTCCACGGCGGCGTCCACCACCCCGTGGTGCTCGAATTTCATGAGCCCGACGGTAGCGAGTGGCGCATTCGAACGGCAGGATCCTCACATACCCCCCGACGGTACATTGCGCTATGAGCGAACAGCAGCCAGTGCCGGAGGTGGTTGACGACGTCGACGAGGAGCGTTTTGTCCTGCGGGAGAATGGCTACGTCGCCGAGCTGCTGTACGAGCTCGACGGCGAACGTTTGATTTTGGTACACACCGAAGTCCCCGCGCAGCTGGGCGGCCGGGGCATTGGAGGGCATCTGGTCACAGCCGGGGTGGCTCGGGCCCGGGAGGAGGGCCTGACGGTCGCACCGTGGTGTCCGTTTGCTCGGAAGTGGCTCACGGATCACCCCGATGCCGTCCAGGGCGTCCGTATCGACTGGTCGGCGCCGCCGGTTCCACGCTGAGGTCAGGCTCGGCGTCCGAGCCAGCCTCGAACGTAGGCGGCCTGGCCGACGTGCTGGAGGCTGTCATCCGCAATGCTGACCAGACGGACGCCGAGGGTCACGGGCGGATCCCAGCGCCGGTCCACGATGCGATCCAGGTCCGGCGGGATCAACCCCTCGAGCATGACCCGGGTGCGACGATCGACCTCGTTGAGGTACCCGAGCAGCACGTCCGGGCCGTCGGGGCGCACTCTCGCCACCTCGTCGGGGCCGTGACCGTAGCCGGTGTTGTTGGCGTCGCTGTCAAGCCCGCAGCGGGCGGCCCAGTCCCCGCTGACCCAGATCTGCTCGGTGCCGAGCAGCTCGGCCACGTGATGATCCTGGACCCGCGCCAGGTGCCAGATGAGCCACCCGATGGTGTTGAGGCCAGGGGCCGGCGACCGGGTCAGGTCCTCGGCGCTCAGGCCGGCGACCGCACCTTGCGCCAGAGGAGGGATGCGGCCGAACAGTTCAAGGAGCAACGCCGAAACGTCCATGGCCCCATTTCAGCAGGGCGGCGGACGGTGTGTCTTGTGGAGGACGCCCGCTAGCTGATGGCCACGCTCACGGCATGCAGGGCCAGGCCGGCGAGCCCGCCGACGACCGTGCCGTTGATCCGGATGTACTGAAGATCCGGGCCCAGGAGCAGTTCCAGGCGGTGGGAGGTCTCGACCGCGTTCCAGCGCTGAATGGTGCCGCTCACCAGCGCCACCAATTCCGGCGCAAAACGATCGAGCACCGCCCGCACGGCCACATCCACGCTTCGCTGGGCCGAGGCGGCCAGGGCGGGGTCGTCCCGGAGCCGTGTTCCCGTCTGGATGATCAACCCGGTCAGCCACCTACGCAACTCCGACCCGGGCACGCCGGCCTGGGTCCGCAGCGTCGATTTGATGTCGTCCCACACGTTCGTCACGAACGAGCGGACCTGGGGCTGGGCCAGCAGCTGCGCCTTGATCTCCTCCCCCCGCTGGCGCAGGTCCTCCGACGTCTGCAGGTCATCCGCCAGCTTCAACAGACCCTCGTCCAGTTGTTTGCGCAGCGGGTGATCCGGGTTGGCGGCCATGTCGTCGAGCACCTGCCGGGTCCGCTGCAGCAGCTGGCCGACCATGCGGTCCTCGAGCGGGCCCGGCAGCCACCACGGCGACTGGATGCCCAGGCGGTGGTGCAGGTCGGCGCCGTGATCGGCGAGATACCGGCTGAGCCAGCCCAGGACGGCTTCGACCAGGGGCTCGTGGCGTCCCTCCCGGGTCAGCTGCTGCAGGATCCGGCCCAGCAACGGGGCCAGGGGCACCTGGTCGAGGCGTTCCCGGACCAGGCCGTCGACCACCCGCTGCACGTCCTCGTCCCGCAGCAGGTCGGCCGCGCCGACCAGGCCCTCGGCCAGCTGGCCGGCCAGGTCGGCGGCGTGGTCGGGGTCGGCAAGCCAGGCCGCGACCCGCTCGATGGCGTGCGCCGCTCGCAGCCGCTCGCTGACCGCGGCCGGCGTGAGGAAGCTCTCCTGTACGAACGCGCCCAGGGTCTGGGCGAAGCTGTCCTTGCGCTCCACCACGATGGCCGTGTGCGGGATGGGCAGACCCAGGGGCCGCCGGAACAGGGCCGTGACCGCGAACCAGTCGGCCAGGCCGCCCACCAACGACGCCACCGCCGTCGCCTGCACCCACTCCAACCAGTGGGCCCGGCTGATGAACACCGAGGACACGACGAACACGGCCCCCACGAACACCAGCAGCCCCGTGGCCCGGCGCTTGGCCACGGTCAGCAGCCCGGCCCGGCGGCGATCGGAGGAGGACATGGCGGCGACGGTCATACCGGCCGTTTTACCTGGTGTCGTAGGGTGGTCTCGTTGATCCCCGGAGGAGGTGAGACCGGTCGGCATCGAATACCGGGTCGTCGCGACCAATCCCGCGACAGCGAGCGAGAACCGCATCCACGCCGATGATGTCGCCCGGCGTTACGGCTTCGAGGGCGGCCTGGTTCCTGGCGTCAACGTGTACGGGTACGCGTGCCCCGCGCTCGGGCAGGCGCTGGGCCCGGCGTGGGCCGCCCGGGGCGGCGCCCACGTCCGGTTCCTCTCGCCCGCCTACGAAGGGGAGGAGCTGGTCGTGACCGTCCGCGACACCGGGATGGGGTGTGTGGAATTCGCCGTGATTTCTGGAGAAAGGACGGCCGCGGCCGGCTCAGCGTTCCTTTCGCAACGAGCACCGGGTGGGGGCGAGTTCGCCGAGGTTCCGGCGGCTCCACGTCCCGCACCGGACGCCCGGCCCGACGCGAGTGAGGAGTTTTTTGTTGCCGGGCGGGTGCTCGGTTCGGTGCCGCTCGCCACCGACCAGGCGGCCGCGGATGCCTATCTCACCGCGGTGGCGGAGCCGTCGACGATGTATGCCCTGGACGGGGTCGTCCATCCCGGGCAGGTGCTGCAGGGCGCCAACCGGGCCCTCATTGCCAACGTGGTGCTGCCGGCGTGGCTGCACGTGGAGAGCCATATCCAGTACCTGAGGGCCGTGTTGGTGGGCGAGGATGTGCTGGTGCGGGCCCGGGTTGCCGAAGTCTTCGAGCGCAAAGGACACCAGTTCGCGCGTCTGGACGTGGGCTGGGTCGCCGGCGCCGAGCTGGTGGCCGCCGGCCAGCACACCGCAATCTGGCAGTTGGCCGGGTCATGACCCTCGGCTTGCCCGATGCGGTGCGGGCGTGCTTGTTCGACCTGGACGGCGTGCTGACCGATACCGCGAGCGTGCATGCTGCCGCCTGGAAAGAGATGTTCGACGAGTTCCTTCGAAACTATGCCGGCCAACCATTCCGGCCCTTCGACATCAAGGACGATTACGACACCTACGTCGACGGCAAACCGCGGCTGGACGGCGTCCGCGATTTCTGGCCTCGCGCCACATCACCCTTCCCGAGGGCAGCCCTGACGATCCCCCCGACGCCAACACCGTCAACGGGCTGGGCGAACGGAAAAACCAGATCGTCCTGCGTCGCATCCACGAGGACGGGGTCAAGGCCTATCCCGGCTCGGTTGCGTACGTGCATGCGGTGCGTGACGCCGGCCTGGGGCGGGCGGTCGTCTCATCCTCGAGTAACTGCCGGGAGGTCCTGAAAGCGGCAGGGATCCTGGATCTTTTTCAAGAAATCGTCGACGGCGTCGTGGCCGAGCGGGACCATCTGCGGGGCAAGCCGGCGCCCGACACCTACCTGGCGGCCGCCCGCGGTCTGCACGTGGAGGCGGCCCAGGCGGCGGTCTTCGAGGACGCCCTGGCCGGCGTGGAGTCCGGGCGGGCAGGCCATTTCGGCTTCGTGGTCGGCGTGGACCGGGTCGGGCAGGCGGCGGCCCTGGCCGCCCACGGCGCCGATCGGGTCGTCAAAGACCTGGCCGACCTGCTGCCGGGAAGCGGCCAGTCATGATCGACCACCCCACGTTCAGGTGCGACCCGTGGCAGATCGTCGAGGAGCACCTGCACTACGACATCCTGGCCCAGACCGAATCGGTGTTCGCCCTGTCCAATGGCCATATCGGGTTGCGGGGCAACCTGGACGAGGGCGAGCCGCACGGGTTGCCCGGCACCTACCTGGGATCCTTCTACGAGGTGCGACCGCTGCCCTCAGCGGAGGCCACGTACGGCGCCCCCGAGACCACACAGGTCGTTATCAATGTCACCAACGGCAAGATCATCCGGCTCCTCGTCGATGACGAACCGTTCGACGTCCGCTACGGCCAGCTGCGCCACCACGAGCGCATCCTCGACCTGCGGGCCGGCACTCTGACCCGGACGGTCGAATGGGAGTCGCCGGGGCACCGGACCATTCGGATACAGTCGGTCCGGCTGGTGTCGTTTACTCAGCGGGCCATCATGGCCATTGAGTACCAGGTGGAGGCCGTCGACGACGTCAAGCTGGTCGTCCAGTCCGAACTGGTCGCCAACGAGGAGCTACCAGAGAGCACCCACGACCCACGGGGCGGCCAGACCATCACCGATGCCCTGGTGGCGGAACGGGGATTCCTGTCCGACGACGGGCGCGTCGCGCTGGTGCACCGGACCCGCAAGAGCGGACTGCGACTGGCCTGCGCCATGGACCACGAGATCCTCGAGGAACCGGCCAACTTGGATGACCGCGATGTCCACCGGTCCGTCCACGACGATCTCGGCCGGGTCAGCGTGATCCACAACCTGGCGGCGGGCACCAGGCTGCGCTTCGTCAAGTACGTGGCGTACGGCTGGTCGTCCAGCCGTTCCCTGCCGGCCATGCAAGATCAGGTGGCCGGAGCGCTGATGGTGGCCCGCCACACCGGCTTCGACGGGCTGCAATCGGCTCAGCGCCAGTTTCTGGACGACTTCTGGGATCGCGCCGACGTGCAGGTCGAAGGCGACGACCAGGTCCAGCAGGCCGTGCGCTATTCGCTCTGGCAGGTGCTCCAGGCCGGGGCCCGGACCGAACGACGGGCGATACCGGCGAAGGGGCTGACCGGCCCGGGCTACGACGGCCACGCCTTCTGGGATACCGAGATGTACGTGCTGCCGGTGCTCACCTATACCATGCCGCTGGCGGCCGCGGACGCCCTGCGCTGGCGCCAGACGACCCTGCCGGCCGCGACCAAGCATGCCCGCCAACTGGGCTTCGAAGGAGCCGCCTTTCCCTGGCGGACGATCCATGGCGAGGAGTGCTCCGGTTACTGGCCGGCCTCAACTGCCGCGGTGCACATCAACGCCGACGTGGCAGAGGCGGCGTTGCGCTACATCTGGTCGACCGGGGACGACGACTTCGCGGCCGAAGCGGGATTGGAGCTGCTGGTGGCCACCGCCCGGTTCTGGATATCGGTTGGCCACCACGATCCGGGCAGCGGTTTTCGCATCGACGGGGTCACCGGACCCGACGAGTACAGCGCCATTGCCGACAACAACGTGTACACGAATCTCATGGCCCAGCGGAATCTGGATTGGGCGGCTCGGCTGGCCGCCCGCTTTTCCAAACGCAGCGCCGCCCTCGGTGTCGACAAGTCGGAACGCGAGGAATGGCAGCGCGCCGCGGCGGCGATGGTCGTTCCCTACGACAAGGAACTCGAGGTCCACCCGCAAGCCGAAGGCTTCACCCGCCACGATCAGTGGAATTTCGACGCCACCAGCCCGGACCAGTACCCGCTGCTGTTGCATTTTCCGTACTTTGACCTGTACCGCAAGCAGGTGGTCAAACAGGCGGACCTGGTTTACGCATTGTTCTCGCGAGGGGACGCCTTCACCCCGGAACAAAAAGCCCGCAACTTCGCGTACTACGAGCAGTTCACGGTCCGGGACTCCTCGCTGTCGGCCTGCATCCAATCCATCGTGGCGGCCGAGGTCGGCCAGCTGGACCTGGCCTACGACTACCTCGGCGAAGCGGCGCTCATCGACCTGGACGACCTGCAACACAACACACGCGATGGCTTGCACATCGCCTCCCTGGCCGGCTCCTGGCTGGCGTTGGTGTCCGGACTCGGCGGTATGCGCATTACCGAGGACCCGGTGAACGGCGTCGGCACCGGGCTGCTGGCTTTCATGCCGCGGCTGCCGTCAGAGATCACCCGGCTGTCGTTCGGGCTGGTCTACCTGGGACGCCGCCTGCGGGTCTCGATCACGGCAGCCGGCGCCACCTACGAGCTGGCGGTAGGTGAAGCGCTGCAGGTCGAGCACCATGGTGAGCGCGTGACCCTGCGGGCGGGCCAGCCGGAGACCCGTCTGATCCCGGCCATCACGCCCGGTCCGGCTCCATCCCAGCCGCCGGGCCGGGTCCCGGAGCGACGGGGCAAGGATGGCGGGCATCTCCTGGAGGGGATGGGCGGCGCGTCATGAACCACCGCATCGTCGACGCCCGGGGCACCCGCATCCATCTGGTCGAGGAGGGCAACGGGCCGCTGGTCCTGCTGATTCACGGCTTCCCGGAGTCGTGGTACTCGTGGCGGCACCAGCTGCCGGCCCTCGCCGATGCCGGGTTCCGGGCCGTGGCCATTGACGTGCGGGGCTACGGGCGGTCGTCGGCTCCCCTCGATATCGAGGCCTACGGGATGCTCCATCACGTCAACGACAACCTCGGCATCATCGAAGCCCTCGACGAGCAACGCGCGGTGATCGTCGGTCACGACTGGGGGGCGCCCATTGCGGCCAACTCCGCCCTGCTGCGGCCGGACGTGTTCACGGCGGTGGCGCTACTGAGCGTGCCATACAGCCCTCCCGGACGGCGGCGCCCCACCGAAGCCTTCGCGGAGATGGGCGGCGACGAGGAGTTCTACATCAACTATTTCCAGGAGCCGGGCCGGGCCGAGGCCGAGGCCGAGCCCGACGTTCGCTCGTGGCTGCTCGGCTTTTACGTGGGCGCGTCCGGTGACGCCCTCCGCCCTCCCGGTGGCGGCACCATGGCGACCGTCCCGAAGGGAGGGCGGTTGCGGGACCGGTTTGTCGTTCCGGACAAGCTGCCCGGCTGGCTGACGCAGGACGACCTGGACTTCTACACGTCGGAGTTCGAAAGAAAAGGATTCCGGGGCGCCCTCAACCGTTATCGCAACGTGGACCGGGACTGGGTGGACCTGCAGCCGTGGAGCCAGCAGCCCATCGGCGTGCCGTCGTTGTTCATCGGTGGCGAGCGCGACGGGCCCACGATCTGGGGGCAGCGGGCCATCGACCGGTTTCCCCAGACCCTCCCGCAGCTGCGAGGCAGCTACATCCTCCCCGGGTGCGGTCACTGGGTGCAGCAAGAACGCGCTGACGAGGTCAACGAGCTGCTCGTGGGCTGGCTCCAGAGTCTCTGATCAGGGGAGCACGCGGCGGATGGCGTCCACTGACTGCTCGACGTCGGCGTCGGTGGTGCCAGCGTTGGAGACGGAGATGCGCATGCACCGCCTGCCCTTCCACACCGTGCCGCCCATCCAGCACGTCCCCTCCGCCTGCACGGCGTTGATCACCTGATCGGTGCGGGCCGGGGAGCCGAAATCGACGAGCACCTGGTTGAGCACCACCTGGTTGGCGATCGTCACTCCCGGAAGCCGGGCCAGCCGGGTGGCGAACGCGGTGGCCAGGTGGCAGCACCGTTCCACGATCTCCTCCACGCCCGACCGGCCCAGCTGGCGCAGGGCCGCCCAGGTGGCGAAACCCCGGGCCCGGCGGGACGATTCCGGCACAAAGTCGCCGGGGTTGCGGATCTGATCCAGGGCCGGTCCGCCCAGATAGGCGGCGCCATAGGCCACCGAGGCGGCGTGCGCCTCGGCGTCGGCCACGAACACATACCCGCTGTCGTACGGGACGTTCAGCCATTTGTGCCCATCGCAGGCCCAGGAGTCGGCGCGTTCGAGGCCGGCCACCAGGTGCCGGGTGGCCGGGCTGGCCGCCGCCCACAGGCCAAACGCCCCGTCCACGTGCACCCAGGCCCCATGCCGGCGGGCCAGGTCGCACACCCGGGTCAGGTCGTCGGATGCGCCGGTATTGACGTTGCCGGCCTGGGCGCACACGATCGTCGGCGGGTCGCCGCTGCTCGCCAGGGCCCGGTCGAGCGCGCCGACCTCCATCGCCCCGTTCTCATCTGCGGCCACTTCGACCACCGAGCCGCGGCCGAGGCCCAGGAGGCGCAACGAGGCGTCGATGGTGCCGTGGCGCTCCTCGCTGGCCAGCACCCGGATGGGGGGCGCGCCGGCGAGACCCTGCTCTTCGACGTCCCAGCCGATCCGCTCCAGGACCCGGTGCCGGCCCGCGGCCAGACCCACCGTGTTGGCGCCCTGCGCGCCGGTCACGAGCCCGAACGACGCCGGCTCGGGGATGCCGAGGAGGTCTTTTAGCCACACCCCGACGGCCTCCTCCACCAGGGCGCCCGCCGGCGAGGAGATGGCGTTGAACGCGTTCTGATCCCAGGCCGAGGTGAGCAGGTCGGCGCAGGTGGCCGCCTCGAGCGACCCTCCGATGACGAAACCGAAAAAGCGAGGGCTGATCGAGGTGACCAGCGCCGGCTCGGCGGCCTGGATCAGGCGGTCGACAATGGCGTCGGGCGGCTCGCCCTTGTCGGGCAGGGGTCCACCGAACGCGGCTCGAACCTGGTCGGTGTCGAAGCGGGCCCCGACCCGGGCCGTCGCGGCTGCGTTGCGGTAGTCGACGACGTATTCGGCAGTACGGAGGAGCAGCTCGGTCACCTGCCCACGGTAGCCAGGCGCAGGGCAGAGAGCTGGGCCATCATGGTTGGGTGCTCGACACCTCGGTGGACACCGTCCGGGTGCTGGTCATCGAGGACGATCCGACCGTGGCCGAGGTGGTCGGCCGCTACCTCGAGCGGGAGGGCTACCAGGTCGAGGTCGCCGCGGACGGGGCCGAGGGTGTGCGCCGGGCCCTGGCAGGGCGCCCGGATCTGGTGGTGCTCGACCTGATGTTGCCGTCGCTGGGCGGGATCGAGGTCTTTCGGCGCCTGCGGGCGGTGTCGCCCGTCCCCGTCATCATGCTCACGGCGAGAGGCGGGGAGGCCGACCGGGTGGCCGGCCTGGAGCTCGGCGCCGACGACTACGTGGTCAAACCCTTCTCCCCCGGGAACTGATGGCCCGGGTCAAGACCATCCTGCGGCGGGCCGGAGGGGCCCCGATGCCCCCGGGGGCCACGGTGCCCGCGGCGCCCACCGTGCCCATGCCAGCCCGGTTGCGGGCCGGCGACCTGGAGATCGATCTGCGGGTGCACGAGGTCCGCGTGTGTGGCGAGCGGGTGGCCGTGACGGCCAAAGAGTTCGATCTCCTCGCCTACCTGATGAGCCATCCGCAGCAGGCGTTCCGCCGGGAGCAGCTCCTGGAAGCCGTGTGGGGGTTCACGAGCGGTGACACCTCGACGGTCACCGTGCACGTTCGTCGGCTGCGGGCCAAGGTCGAGCCGGACCCGTCCGCGCCGAGGTACGTGTGCACGGTGTGGGGCGTCGGTTATCGGTTCGAGCCGTGAGACGGTGGGTGGCGCCGGCGGTGGTGGCGGTCGCCGGTGTCGGCGCGGCCTGGGCGGTGGCCGTGGCCGTCGGGGTGCCGGCGCACGCCACCGTACGGCTCCTGGTCGATTCGCTGGCCGGGGCGGGGGTGGCGGCGTTGCTCGCCGCGGTGCTGCTCGTGGCCCTGCGGAGGCGGCGCATCGCCGTGCAAGCGGCGGTCGCGGCCCTGGCCCCGGTGCTGGCGGTGGCGATCGGCGTGACCTGGGCCAGCTCGGACATGTTTCTCATGGAGCACGACCTGCGGGTTCTGTGGGTGGTCCTGGTCAGCGCCGGCACCGCTGCCGTGGTGGTGGCGCTGCTGCTGGGCGCCCGGGTGGCCGACGCCAGCCGGTCGATGGGAGAGCTGGCGGCGCGCCTGGGGGAGGCGCCGATGCCAGCCCGGGGCCCGGCTCCCGCCCCCGCCGCCGCCTCCGCCGCCGGCCCCGCCGCCGGCCCGGTCCCCGTCCCCGGCCCCGCCGCCGGCCCGGTCCCCGTCCCCGGCCCCGTCCCCGTCCCCGCCGCTGCCCCCGCCGCCGCCCCCGCCGCCCCCGTCGCCCCCGGGGAGCTCGGCGCCCTGGCCGCCCAGCTGGCCGCCACGTCCGCCCGGCTGGCCGACGCCAGGGCGGAGGCAGCCGCCACGGAACAGAGCCGCCGGGACCTGGTGGCCTGGGTGTCGCACGACCTGCGGACCCCGCTGGCCGGCATCCGGGCCATGGTCGAGGCGCTGGAGGACCGGGTGGTCGACGACGAGGAGACGGTCAACCGCTATTACGCCACCATCCGGCGGGAGGTCGACCACCTGGCCGGCCTGGTCGACGACCTCTTCGAGCTGTCCCGCATCCAGGCCGGCTCCCTGCGCCTGGAACTGGAGCCGGTCCCGCTCGACGAGTTGATCGATCATGCCGTGGCCGGCGCTGCGGCGACGGCCCGGGCCAGGGGAATCGTGCTGGAGACTTGCGGAGGGGCGCCGCTCGTCCTGGCCGCCGCGCCCGAGCTGGTCCGGGTGGTCCGCAACCTGCTGGACAACGCCATCCGCCACACGTCCGCCGGGGGCACGGTGCGAGTGCTCACGGCCGCGGAGGACGGGGTGGTGCGCGTCGCCGTGCGCGATGGGTGCGGCGGGATCCCCGAGCGCGATCTGGGCCACGTGTTCGAGATGGGATACCAGGGCGACGAGGCTCGCAGCCCGAGCCAGCATCGCGGCGGGCTGGGCCTGGCCGTCGCCCAGGGCCTGGTCGCCGCTCACCACGGCGACATCACGGTCCGCAACGCCGGCGACGGATGCGAGTTTGCGGTGACGCTCCCCGCCGCCGCCGGCTCCGCGCGGCCCGACCCCAGCTCCAGCGCCGCCCGCTCGCCCGCCCCCTGCTGATCGCTGCCGGCGGGACAGGGGGCACCGTCCTGCGCTACCCGCCCGCTACCGCCCGCCGCTTCGCCCCGCCGGCCACCGCTGGCCACCCGGCCGTCGCTGGCCACCCGGCCGTCGCTTCAACCGGCGTACGACCGCGGTTCAACCCTCCAGGGCCACGGTGGACCCAACACCGAACACCCAGGGAGGAACCATGAAGCGCATCATTGCCGCCGTTGCCACCAGCGTGCTGGTCGCTGCCGGAGCGGGCGCCACCATTGCGGCCGCGGCCGGAGCACCCGAGGTCGATGAGGCCAACGCCACCATCCAGCTGGGCGCCTCGCACTTCACCGCCGCCCGTTGCCTCGGCGAGGACGGCGTTACGTACGAGACCTTCCGGGGCTCCTGGAAGGGCGGAGAGACCGATCTGACCCCAGGGTCGACCGACTACAACCTGACCGGATCGCTCGCGGTGAACCGGATCGTCTGGACCGTCAACCTGAAGACCCAGCGGGGCGTCCTGCGGGGGACCACGGCCCTTACCAGCGACACGGCCGCTGCCCCGGTGAAGACCTACACCGGTCCGATCACGCTGATCACCCAGGGCCTGCCCGCGGCGTCGACGCCGCCGGTGTCGGCCCGGGGCTGGATCAACGCCGCCACGGACACCAACGGCGCCCCGGATGGCGGCAGCTTGCTCGCGAATGTGGAGCTGCAGATCCTGCCGGGGTTCGCCGCCAACGGCGAGTTCGGCAACCAGACCATGAACTTCCCCGACTTCTCCGTGGCCACCAACAACCAGGCGTGCTGAAAGGGGCCGCGCCCGTCCTTGCCGGCGCTGGGACGGGCGCCGCCTCAGGGCGCCCCGATACGAGGATCGCCGGGCGGAATCAACAGCTGCTTCATGACCTGCGACCCGGACAGCTGGACGGATTGCACGCACGGCGGGACGGGCACGGCCGCCTGGCAGGCCGGCAGGGGGCCGCTGTGGACCAGCAGTCCGGCCGCGTCCGTGAAGGCCACGTCGGAGGAAAAGCACGTGGTCGGCACCTGCTTCGGATGGGCGGTTTGGTAGACGAGGGTCACGGCCAGCGGTCCGCTGAAGCCGGAATCCGTCACCGCCGCAGCCGTCTGGATTGCCGCATCGCAGTTGGGGAACCGCCACGGATCCGTGAACAGCGCCAGGCTGGCTGCCGTCCCCGGATGGACCGGGCCGGAGGCGCTCAGGATGCGCACGGGGCCAGGGGACTGCAGTGTCGCCGTGCACTGCGACGACCCGGCCGGGCACAGGAACAGCTCCAACCTCCCTCTCGCCGTCGCCGACCCACCCCCTGAGCCGGTCTCGGTCACGGAAACGGAGAAGGTCGACGCCGACTTGTAGGTGTGGCCAACGGTGTTGGCTGACGTGGTTTTCGACGTGCCGTCCCCGAAGGTCCACCGATAGGCGGTGACGGGTGAGGGAAATCCCGTCGCCACTGCGTTGAACTTCACGCTGAGGGGCCCTGCCCCCGGGCTGATCGAGATGCCCGCCCTCGGGGCTGCGGCGGCGGACGCCGGGCCCCCGGCGAGAGCCGCCCATCCCGCTATCACGGACAGCGGGAGCAGCGACAGCAAAAGTGGCCACGCCGCCTGTCGTACCGTTCGCATGCTGGATCTCCCCGTCGTCGGTGGCCAAGGCGGTCATCGTGATTCGAGCATCCCGGTGGTCTGCGGACAAGGCTCGCTGGCCAATCGGACAATCTCGGCGGCGGTGAGCAATCGACCCTTCGCCTGGGCCGAATCGAGCTCATCCCCAAGGGCCACGGTCAACGCCCGAACGGCCTGGTCGCGGAGCGCGGCCTCAGTGGGCTCAGGACGTTCGCCGAGATCGTCGAACATGGCGTCAGCTGCGCCCAGCAGTTGGGCCGCCACCCGGTCCGGCGTCAACCGGGTCCGGGCGATGGCCGTTCCCAGCAGGGCGTAGGCCTCCAGCGACCGTTGACCGGTTCCCCGGGCTTCGCGGAGGGCCTCCGCCAGGGCCGGAGCGGCAGTGGCGTCGTCGCCTGCCAGGATCGACGTCAGGCCCACCCCATAACGGACGAAGGGCATCAACGCAGGGTCGCCCACCTCGACGACGACGTCCAGCGCACGGTCGAAGTACTGGCGGGCCGCCTGGTGATTGCGTTGATCCAGTTCGAGCACGGCCAGATTGTTGAGTGTGCTGGCCTCGCCGGCCCGGTCGCCGGCAAGCCGGCAATAGCGCAGGGCTTCGGTGTAGTCGGCCCGGGCCTGGACCGGATCGTCCCCGTGCGCCATGGCGCCGCGCACGTCATGGGCGCGCGCCAGCAAATGCGTCTCTCCGCCGGCCAGCGCCATTTCCACCGCTTCGGCGGCCCGGGCTTTGGCCCCGGCCGGGTCGCCGCGGCGGTCCGTGACCCACGCACTGGTGCGAAGGGCGTCGGCGGCGAGCGAGGGCAGGCTGAGGCGTGTGGCGATGGCCAGCGCCTCGTCCACCCGCTTCTGGGCTTGGGCCGACTCCCCCCGGCGGAAATACACAAACCCGGCAGCCGCCAGGGCCTGGCCCCGCACTTCCGTAGGGGCGGATGCGTCGGCGCGGTCCAGGGCCGATTCCACCAGCGACATCTCATCGCCATAGCTGCCCCGGCTGCTCCAGTAGCGACACAACGCTGCCGCGAAGGCCAGGCCCGCGTGCGGGTCGGAGTCGCTCAATATCGTCACGAACGCGGCCCGGAGATTTTCGTCGTCAGGATCGAGACGGGCCCGCCACGCTGGTTGATCCGCGCCGGAGAAATGTGGGACGGCCTGCTGCGCCAGGTCGAGAAAATAGCGGGCGTGGGCGCGCCGGGCGTCCAACTCGTCCTCAGGGCGGACCCTCGTCAGGGCGTACTCACGGATCGTCTCGAGCATCCGGTATCGGGAGCGGCCGGCCGACGGATCGAACTGCACCAGGCTCTTGTCGACGAGCGATGCCAGGGCGTCGGTTGACGTCTCGAGGCCCGCCCCGGCCACGGCCTCGGCCGCGTCCGCGTCGAAGCTGGACGCGAAGATCGCCAGCCGTCCCAACAGGAGTTGTTCCGGGCGGCCGAGCAGGTCGTAGGACCAATCGATCAGGGCCACCAGGCTGCGCTGACGGGCCGGAGCAGTGCGGGCGCCGCCGGTGAGCAACTGGAAGCGGTTGTCCAGTCGTCGCCCGATGTCGGCCACCGACATGGTGCGCAGCCGGGCGGCGGCCAGTTCGATCGCCAGCGGCATGCCGTCGAGTCGGGCGCAAATGCCGGCAACCGCAGTCAGGCTGTCGCGATCAAAGGCGAATCCTGGTTGCTGGAAGCGGGCCCGCTCGAGGAAAAGACGAACCGATTCGTACCCGAGCAGGTCATCGTCCTCCCCGGCCGCGGCGGGGATCGACATCGGCGGTACCCGGTACACGACCTCGCCCTCTGCCTCCAGCGGGGCCCGGCTGGTCACCACGATCCGCAACAGGGGCGCCTGGGTGCGAAGGCGGGCGACCAGAGCAGCGCAGGCGTCGACAAGATGCTCGCAGTTGTCGAGCATCAACAGCTGCGTGCCGTCCGCCAGGCGACGCCCGATCAGCTCGGTCAGGTCGACGCCGGCCTGGTCGGCGCGCCCAAGGGCCAGGCCCAACTCGCGCACGATGTCGGGCGGGTCGCTCACGGCCGCCAGCTCGCACAACCAGATGGCATCGAAGTTGCCAGCAGCCTGGCGCACCGCCTCGAGAGCCAGGCGAGTCTTTCCGGTGCCGCCCGGGCCCACCAGCGTGAGCACGCACGGCTCCTGGATCCAGCCGGCCAGGTCGGCGAGCTCTCGGGGTCGAGGGATAAAGCTGGTCAGGTCCGGCGGCAGGTTCCCGGCGACTTTGTGGCCCGTCAACGGCGCGGGTGGCGGGGCCAGGTCCGGTTCCTGGCGGAGGACCGCGGATTCGAGGGCGACCAGCTGCGGGCTCGGATCGATGCCGAGCTCTTCGCCGAGCAGCTGTCGCAGTCGCTGGTAGGCGCGCAGAGCGTCGGCCTGGCGCCCACCGCGATAGAGGGCGGTAATGAGCTTGGCCCACAGCTGCTCCCGGAGCGGATGTTCCGCGACGGCGGTCTCGGCAGCCGGAATTATCTGATGGCTGTCACCGAGAACCAAACGGACCTCGAGCCAGGCGTCGAGCGCGGCGGCGCGCAGCTCCTCGAGCCGGACTGCTTCGGGCTGGGCCCAAGTGGCGTCGGCCACCTCGGCCAGAGCCCGTCCTCTCCACCGCCGCAGACCGCGGTCGAGGCTTTCCGCTGCCGCGGCGGGATCACCGTCTCGGAGCTGCTCGTGCCCTGCGTCTGCGTCTTTTTCAAAAAGGTCGGCGTCGAGCTCGCCGGGATTAAGTCGGAGGAGGTAACCGGTGTTCCGGTTTTCCAGCCTGTCGGGGCCGAGGGCGCGCCGTAGCAATGACACATGACTCTTGAGCGTGGAGGCGGCGCTGGCGGGTGGGGTGCCGTTCCAGAGATCCTCCTTGAGGCGGTCGACGGCGACGGGCTGGCCGTTCGAGACCAGCAACCGGGCCAGGAGTCGGCGGCGGAGTGTGCCGTGAATCACGATCTCGCCCTGCTCGCCGATCACGGTGGTCGGCCCGAGAACACCAAACATGAGGTGATTCATGGCTACCCCGGCGGGCACGGTAGCAGATGGCCTCGGGGCGGCTTTCGGGACAGGCCGCTCAAGTGTCGGAATGGTCATGGCGATTTCGAAGAGAAGACGTCGTTGACCGGGGGCGCGTACCGGTCGTTTTGGGTCAGGCTCCGCTGGAGACCCAGGGCGGCTTCGATGGTTCGAAGCAGGTCGTAGTGGGTGTAGCGATCGGATGACGCGTATTCGGCTTTGACGTCCCGGGATCCGACCAGGAGCGTGGGGATCCGCTGCGCCGGGCGCTGCCCATCCCAATGGTCTTCGTCCCAGGTAATGATCAGCAGCGAGCTCTGGTCTCGCCACGCCGGTGACTGGCGGATCCCGGTGACCAGGGTTCGGAGCCATTGATCTCCCGCGGCGATGCCACCCGCCTCCATGTCGTAGTAGTCGTTGGCGTCGATCCAGGCGAAATTGGGCGTCGTCGACGCCTGGCGCAGATCCATGCCGAGCTGGGTCTGGGGGACAAGGTGGGTACGGCAGCGGGCCAGGTTCCCCTGGATGTCGCGGTAATAAAGGAAGGGCAGGTCGTCCAGGTAGTAATACCCGTGGTCGGTCCGGTCGCATGGCCCGTCGGCGCTTTGGGCGTAGCCCTTCCAGGTCTGGCCGGACTGCTGAATCAGATCGGCGATGTTGAGGGCGGGGATGTTGAGGGTGGGGTCGCTTTCGAGGGGATTTCCAAGGATGCCGAACGTGCTGCCGCCCGAAAGGGCCAGGTAGTTGGGGTCGCTGGGGTGTACTTCGGCGTACATATCGGTGAGGACGGACCCACTCGAAAGAAGGCTGTTGATGAACGGCGCCTGGGCGACGTTGCCGATGACGTCGCTGTAGCTCTCGTTTTCCATCACGACGACAAAGACGTGCTGGAACCGCGGCACCGTGCTGCGTGGGACGGTCAGAAAGGGTCGCGGTTCCGGGGCGGTGAGGGTGAGGGAGAGGTTGTCGGCAAAGGCGTAGTTGTATCTGAGGACCGAGTCCTGCTTGGTGTCGTAGGAGGTGTTGGTCGTGGCCATCGTGAGCACGACTTCTGCGGTGGCCGCGCCGGACGGAACGTTCCCGGTGGCGTGCTGCTCCAGAAGGGCGGTGCGGTTCTGTCGCTGGGCGGGACCGACGGGGCTGATGGTGGTGGACGAAAGGATTCGTCCGTTGCTGTTGCGGAACACCAGGCTGACGGAGGCCGCGTCGGTGCGAGGGCCGCTCCCGCCCAACCAGGCCGAGAGCGTGAATCCGGTCGGGGTTACGACGGGTCGGAGCGGGACCTCCTGGCTGAGCACCGAAGTGCCGCCCGCGCCTCCGGCGAAGAAGGCATTCCCTCGGGACGGTGGACCGGGGGTGAAGATGCCCGGAAACAGGGACGGGACCACGGAGCCGGGGGCACCCCGGTAGGCCGGTGTGGTCGGGAGCCCGGCGGAGATCGTCCAGCCGGGGATAGTCACGGCGTCATATCCCGTTTGGGAAGGGGAACCGGATTCGGCTCCGCCGTTGACCAGGAGGTTGCTGCCGGCGGCGGCTGTGCCCTGCGTGGCGGTGATTGGCGTTTGGGTGGGGGTGGGAAGTGGTGTGGCGGCCGGGTGTGTCGGGCCTTCGGGGACGGCGGTTTGGGCGCCGGCGCCGGCGGTCGTGATCGGATTGAGGTTGCCGAGTGCTCCGACGGCGAGACAGCAGGCGAAGAGCCAGATGAGGTGGCGTGGGGCGTGCCATTTGGGTCGCCGGGCCCTTGCGGTGCGGGCCGGGATGCGGGCGTGACGCAGCGACATGAGTCGTCCTCCTTGTCTGCTGGTCCGGTCAATTCACCTCATGGAGATGGCGATGAGTTGAACAAGGGCTGAGCGGCGACTGAATACTCGGTCCTGCGCGAGGGGGGCGGCCCGGAACAGATCGGTCATGCGGTTGGATGAGCTGACGTTGGTCGGTGACGTCGCTCGGCACAGGAACAAGTGCGGGTGGTTATTTGGGCTGCGATTTCTTGTTGACTATGGAACCGGAATAGATCGGGTCGTCCAAAATCAGACACGGCTCGTACAGTCGACCCGAGACCGTTCTGCGCTGGGTGGGTCGCAATCGCTCTCAACGGGCAGAGGGTGGCTATGGATGGTGCCGGGGGGTGGGGTTCTGAGATGGAGACCGTCGGGATCGAACGGGCCGGGTGCTTCGTCTTCGGGGGGCGGCCGCCAGCTCCATCGGCCGGGCGGGCCGGACAGTCGCCAACCCCGATTCGTGATCGAGTGATGATGAAACGGGCAAAGCAGGGCCAGGTCATCCAGGCGAGTTTGGCCGGTGGGCTTCCAGCCGGTGACGTGATGGGCTTGCAGGCGGTAGTGGTTGGCACAACCCGGTACCACGCAGGTGCGGTCGCGGGCCCACAGGGCAGTCCATTGGGCCGCGGTAGGGGAGCGGCCGAGGTGGACGACAGAGCGGATGTCGATGCCGCGCTGGACGACGGCTCGCAAGAAGGCGTCGTCCATCAGATTTCTGATGGTGGTGACCGGAACTGGTCCCAGTCCTTGGATGACGCTGCATTCATCGCCGCGCACGTAGCCGCGCACGAGAACCGCATGGTCGATGAGGGCGATGACCGTGGCCGGCGGGCCGACTCGAAGAGGCAGTTCCGGTTGGCTGGTCTCACCGTCAGGAGCGTCATCTTCGGCCGGGTTGGTGGCGTCGGGGTCATCCGTATCCTGCAGCTGGGCGGGATCGTCAACCGTCCGCTGCAGGCAGCCAGTGTGGGCAGCCTCAGCCAACATCAAGAGGGCGTCGGCTGCGTAGCACTCGGCGTGTTCTCGCTCGCCCTGACGGCGGGCGTGTTCGAACTGGTAGCGCTCGAAGGGGTGCAGCCAGGCCCGGAACCGGGCCAGCCCGTCCGGAGTCAGGCGGGCGTGCACCCGGCCAGACCCGTCCTTGTCCATCCAGGTGCGCAGTGATCGGCGGGCGTGCAGGGCGGCAAGGCGAGCCTGATCATCCTGTGGAGAGCTTCCAGCGTGGACGACCTGCCGGCACACCTGACGCAACTCGGGGAGTTCTCCCCGGCTGGCCTCTTCTATTAGTCGAGTCGTCGCCTGGGGGTCCACAGCGGCGGCCGCCGCGATCTCCTCTGCTTGCTGCGGAGATAATCGTCCGGCCTGGCACGCTTCGGCGAGCGCGGGCTGCGCGCTCATTTGATCGGCCACGGCCAGGCTCGACTTCGCCGCCCCCGGACTGGAGCCACTGAGTCCGGCCAGCCACTGCTCGGGTGAGCGATGCCCGGCCCGGGCGAAGTGCTTGCACTGGCTGGCGCGCCGGGCGGCCATTGCTTTGCCCATGGCGCACAACCGCTCGCCTCGAGCCAACAGGGCAGTCAGCTCGGCGGCGTCCTCGCCAGACAGGATGGCCACGTCCAAACGGCCCACGAGCGCGCCGAGGGCGTCGATGACCTCGACTGCTTCGAGAGACACGTTCGATGTGGCCATGCTCGAACCATACGACGAGGGTGTGACAGTGAAAGCGTGACCGGGCGGAACACAGAGATATTTTCTTGGATTTTTTCGGAATCGAAGTGCTGCCCGGCCGTCGCCCTAAGAGTTGGAGTGGTCCTCGGGGCGTGAACCCGGAGGCCCGTGTCCTTTTACGCAATCCTGATTCGTAACCGTCAACCGGTAACGATGGCCTGGATCTGGTGGATCGGAAAATCCGGGATTGTGGCGGTGGTGTGGAGGCCCGTGAGGTGGCCGGTCGCCGCGCCGAGGCGCCAACTTGCCGTCCATACCTCCTGGATGGTCACGGTCACCGTGCCAACATTGTCGTAAGTGTGCGTGATGGTGCCGTTCGGATAGGGACTGCCTTCTCGTGCATATGGTCCCGTCCAGGTGGGTGCCGTGCCGTCGCCCCAGTCGACCCGGTAACTTCCGTGGGCGGTTATGGTGAGCGGGCCGAGGGGAGTCGGTTCCTGGTACGGCGCTGGGGCAAGGGTGCCGTCTGTGACCAAGTATGCAGGCATGCCGGTGACGGCGTATCCCGGCGGAATGGAGGGATGCGGTGCCGGTAGAGGAATTGTTTGCCAGAACTGAATGGCTAATACGCCGGGATTGATCGGTGGGGGCGCCGGCGGACCAGGTGGTGCCGGCTGGTGAGCTGCCGGCGCGGCTGGTGGAGGTGGGGGTGGGGGGTTTTGGCAGGATGCAGCAGCCGGTATGGGAACCCAAGCCATCACTGCGCCCACGAGATTCTCCGGCGGTGGTCCAAAAACACTACAGGACGTGCCGGCCCCGCCCAAAAAGGACGTTTGCGGTATCGGGGCTGGTGACGACGTTCCTCCTGGCGACGTTGCAGGTGCCACCTGAGGGACAGCAGGATTCGAGGCGGGTGGCGGTGAAGGCTGTGCTGGTTGAGCGGGGAGTGGGATGACATACCCGCCTCCGCAAAGTAGCCCCGCCCCGAGAAAGCCAACTACACAAGCCCCGTTGGATCCGATGGTTGCCTGAGCGGGTGATGATATCGCCCAACTGGCGATGATCAAACCCATCGCCGCTAGGAGACGTCGCATTGGTTTGGGATTGTTGTTGGAGTCACGTAAGCTTGATTAAAGCTCAGAGCCCAAGGAGTTGGATTCAGATGTCGTGGATCGATTCCAGTTCGTTTCGGAAGCAACTCCCAATATTCTGAGGCAGCTGGCGGTGATGGTACAAGGTCGACCGCGCTTAGGCTGCTATGTGTTTCGACAAAGACACACTTGCTATCTCCAGGGAAGAGTCTCGTTACGATCGTTATTCGATCCCCGGGGGGGCGCCGAACGTTTGTGAAATTTGTGGCTATCGCCTGTTGCGCCACTCTCATCTCTATCGTGAATAACGGATCATTGTAAATAGCCCTAAGGTCTGCTCTAGCTACGGGTGTGATTTGGTTCGCTGACACGAGAGACCGAGCAGCGTTACCGTTTATATGGTTCAGGACTGCAAAGACGGCGTTGACATAGGCGACGGTGATCACCGGTGGAATCACATCCGGGTTAGGAGCCCCAGCGGCAGAACCCGTAGCGGCCGTCGTCGAAGACGCCGGCCGGGTGGTGGGAGCCGCATCGTGGGACTTCCCAGAGCATCCTGCCAGCGCCAGCACCACAACAACACCCAGAGTGAGCGTCCTGATTCTCATGGCTTCTCGCGAACTTTCGCACAAGGGTCGTCGGCGCGCAAGGGGTTCGTTGTCACATCCCCGTGGTTCCATTCGTCATGTAGGTAGGACACGACAAGGAGGCACCTACCTCATGGCTTACGTTCCGCTGGTTGACCATCCCAAGGGCGTCATTCCCAAGCTCGCCACCGGCTACGCCCGCCGTCGCTTTGGCCGAGACGTGGAGCCGATGGCCGCGGCGTCGCACCATTCGGGCGTCATCGTTGCCGCCGGCGTGCTCGAGACGGCCGCCGATCGGGGCTGGCGCAAACTCGACCGTCACCTCGTGATGCTGGCTGTTCAGGCGACAGCCGGCGCCATCGGCTGCTCGTGGTGCATTGACTTCGGTTACTACGAAGGCCTGCAGCGTGGCGTCGACCCGGCCAAAGTCCGGGACGTGCCCCACTGGCGGGACAGCGACGTCTACGACGACAAGGAGCGCGCCGTCCTCGAATATGCCGAGGCCGCGACGGCCACGCCGTCGATCGTCGCTGACGAGCTCATGGACCGGCTGCACTCCCACTTCACCGACGCCGAGATTGTCGAGCTGGCCGCCTGGGTCGCCCTCGAGAACTACCGGTCGCGGTTCAACGCCGGGCTTGGCCTGCGCAGCCAGGGATTCTCGGACAGTTGCCGGGTGCCCGCCGCCACATGACGAAGGGCCGACCATCAGGAGTGCGGCGGCCGAATGCCACCTTGCGGCCGCCAGCGCCTCGGCCGAAGGAGGCCGTCGCACCCGCGTCGAAGCTAGCCAAGCACGTGGTCGGCTGAAGTCGCACCTGATACCCGGGAGTTCCGAAAAACAGGCTGCGAAGCCGCCCAGGGTCGGGGATGCTGGGGGCCGCACGAACGCACGAACAACAGAAGAGACAGAGGAGTAGGCGAGCGTGAGTCGAACGAGTTCCGACCCCATGGAGCAGCGCGGCCTCGGCCGGCTCGCAGCGTGGTGCTACGACCACCGGCGGTCGGTGGTTATCGGCTGGGTAATCATTGTCATTGCCGTCATCGGGCTGTCCCGCGTCGCTGGTAGCGCCTTCAGCGACAACTTCGCTTCAGGCAATTCGGCGTCCCAGCGGGCTCAGAATTTGCTGGCCCAGCGTTTCCCGAGCCAGGCCGGCGACACCGCTGACGTGGTCATTCATACCTCGAGCCCGGTCAAAGACCCGGCCAACGCGGCCACCATCGACCGGATCGTGCAGGCCATGCGTCTTCTTCCCAACGTGACCGCAGTGCGAAGCCCTCTGGCACCCGGCGCTGGGCAACAGGTGTCCGCTGACGGGCACACCGCTTTTATCGTTATTCAGTTTGACAAACAAACGCCCAGCCTCAAGACGAGCCAGACCAAGCACCTGATCAACGTGGCCACTGGCTTCGCCCAGCCCGGTTTTCAGGTGGCCGTTGGCGGGAATCCGATCTCGGCGACGGTGTCGGCTCACCCGGGATCGAGTGAAGGCATCGGGATCACCGCCGCCATCATCATCATGCTGATCGCGTTCGGGTCCGTGGTTGCCATGGGTCTGCCGCTCGTGACTGCCCTGGTCGGCGTCGGCATCGGCTTCGGGCTGGTCGACCTAGCCAGCCACATCTTCACCATCCCGACCTTCGGTCCCGAGCTGATGGCAATGATTGGGCTCGGGGTTGGGATCGACTACGCCCTCTTCATCGTCACCCGCTTCCGCCAGGGGTTGAGTGAGGGACGCGACCCGCGCCAGGCGACGGTGGTCGCCCTCAGCACCGCCGGCCGGGCCGTGTCCTTCGCCGGCGGGACCGTGTTGATTTCGCTCCTCGGTCTGTTTGTGGTGGGGCTGCCGTTCATGGACGGGTTGTCGGTTGGCGCCATCTGCGCCGTGCTCATGGTCCTGGCGGCGGCGTTGACCTTGCTGCCCGCCATGTTGGGTTTTGTTGGGTTTGGCATCGACCGCCTGCATGTTCCCGGCATCAGGGTCCGGGCAGCGACGTCGGGACACGGCTTCTGGTACCGTTGGAGCCGCACGGTGCAGCGCCGACCCTGGGTTTGCGGCTCGGCCGCCCTGCTCGTGCTCGTCGTGCTGGCCTTGCCGTTGTTCTCCATGCGCCTGGCGTTCACCGACGCCGGCAATGACCCTCCGAACCTGACCACCCGTCAGGCTTACGACCTGCTCGCGCAGGGCTTCGGGCCTGGCTTCAACGGACCACTCGTCATCGCCGCCAACATCCCCGCCGGCGATGCCGCCGCCGGTCGAGCCGCGGTCGAGACTCTGGCGTCGCATCTGGCCACCGTGCCGGGAGTGGCCTCGGTGGCCCCGCCCATCGTCAATCCCGCTGGTGACGCCGCCGTCATCATCGCCTACCCGACCACATCTCCGCAGGCCGCGCAGACGGCTTCGCTGGTCCGGCACCTGCGCGGCGCAGTGATCCCGCCCGCGGTCAAGGGGACCGGCGTAACTGTGCTCGTCGGTGGCGTGACCGCGGCGGGCGTTGACGCATCCCAGTACCTGTCGAACCGATTGCCACTGGTGATTGGCCTGGTCATCCTCCTGTCGTTCGTCCTGCTGATGACCGTGTTCCGGTCCATCGCCATTCCGATCAAGGCCGCCTGCATGAACCTGCTGTCGATGGGCGCGGCCTACGGGGTGATTGTGGCGGTATTCCAGTGGGGATGGCTGGGGTCGTTGTTCGGGGTGACCCGAACCGGCCCGATCGATCCGTGGATCCCGCTCATGATGTTCACGATCGTGTTCGGGCTGTCGATGGACTACGAGGTCTTTCTGCTGTCACGAATCCGCGAGGAATGGCTCCGGCGCGGCGTCAACACCATCGCCGTGGCCGACGGCGTGGCCAGCACGGCGCGGCGTCATCACTGCGGCGGCGGCGATCATGGTCTGCGTCTTTGGTTCGTTCGTAATCAACGACCCCCTGCGTGTCCTGGACGTGTTTGGTCTTGGTCTTGCGACCGCGATCTTGGTCGATGCCACCCTGGTCCGATTGGTCCTGGTGCCGTCGGTGATGCAGCTGCTGGGCCGGGCGAACTGGTGGATCCCGAAGTGGCTGGATCGGCTGCTGCCGAACATCGGCATCGAGCTTCCGGTCCCTCCGGTGACGGAGCCGGTGTCCGTCGGGACGGCCGGCGTGTCGACGAGGTGAGCACGCCGGCCGCGCCCGGGGCGCAGATGGATATGGACCGCGGATTCGGAGTCGGACGGCCGGCGTGTCGACGAGGTGAGCACGCCGGCCGACCCCAACCATCATCGTGACCGGGTTATTACGGTGCCGCCACCACGTCGAACTCGTTGCCCTGAGGGTCGAGCAGAGTGGCCCACCGGTAGCCGCCCTCGTCGACGTCGGCGACGTGGGTGGCGCCCAGCGTGAGGGCCCGCTTGACCTCGTCTTCCAGGCTGGCGGCGATGAAGTCGACGTGAACGCGGTTCTTGACCTGCTTCGCCTCCGGGACACGGTGAAACATCCACACCGGCAGCACGGACCCGTCCCCGCTCATGCCGATCGTCGCAAAGTCCTCGCTGCCGCCCTCGTCGACCGGCCGCTCGAGAACTTGCGACCAGAAATCGGCCAGTTTGCCTGCGTCGGCACAATCGAGGCTCACCGAGAAGAATGAAACGCCCATGGGATTCCTCCTTTTACCTGTGATTGGATGGACGTGATGAGCGTGGACCCTCCTGTAACGGGAGAGTCAAGGGATTGGATAGATGTAGCGCTCTCGGCAACCGGGCGCGACGCCGACGAGGCCGCCATCGTGGCGGCTCGGGCCTTCCACCACGATCCGTTCTTCGAGTTCCTGGAGCCGAACCCGGTGCGGCGAGCCCGCGGGCTGGCCCTGTTCGTGCGCTCCACGCTGCGCTCGCTCGGGCCGGCGGCGCAGGTCACGGGGGTGCGCCACGCCGACGGCCGGCTTCTGGGGGTGGCGGCGTGGGTTCCGCCCGGCGCCTACCCGCTGCCCGGGATGGCCCAGGGCCGGCAGTTGCTGGGCGCCGTCCGGGCCATGGCGCTCAGGCCGGCGGGCCTGCGGGACGGGTTCCGCTATCTGCTCGCCATAGAGAAAGCCCATCCCAAGGAGCCCCTGTGGTACCTGCAGCTCCTGGTGGCCGACCCGTCGTCGCAGCGGATCGGGGTCGGCTCCCGGTTGCAGGCTCCGGTCCTCGAGACCGCTGACCGGGAGGGGTTGGACTGCTATCTGGAGACCCAAAAGGCCGAGAACCTGGCCTACTACGGGCGGTTCGGGTACGAGGTGGTCCAGGAGCTGCACCCGGTCCAGGGAGGACCGCCGCTGTGGACGATGCGACGGCACCGGTAGTCCCGGCTCAGACACACCCGGCCCAACACCAGGCCGGCGGTAGGGTTCCGTCCGTTACTCGTCTGCGCGCCCAGGTGTGGCAGCCAGAAGCTGGGCGTTGAGCACGGCCAGCTTCTGTGGATCGGCGAGCACGTGAATGGTACGGACCAGGCGCGCCTCGACGGTCAGCAGGATGATGGCAATGAGCTCCTGGCCGGTGAAGGCCAGGACGATGGTGTGACCGCCTACCGGGGACGACACCATGGTGACGCCCCGGAAGTAGCGGAGGAGGTTGGCGCCCACCGCATCGGCCCCCCGGCGTTCCTGACCGCTCCGGCGGTCCAATGGCCCCAGGTCGATCCCGCCCCACACCTCTGGATCCAGGATCCCGAGCAACCCGTCCAGGTCACCGTCGGCGCAGGCCCGGATGAACAACTCCGCCACCTGTTGATGCTCCGCCGGATCTACGGCGACCCCGCGCCGCGCATCGTCCGCCGCGCCCAGCTTGACGCGAGCCCGCCGGGCCAACTGACGGCACGTTGCCGCCGGCCGCCCCACGGTCGCCGCGATCGAGTCAAACGGCAGCTGGAAGATGTCGTGCAAGACGAACACGACTCGCTCCGTCGGGGTCAGCCTCTGGAGCACGACCAGTAAGGCCAGCCGGACCTCATCGTCAAGGGTGACCCGGTCGGCCGGATCCGGAGCCAACGACGGCGTCGATTCGATCGCCGACGTCTCCTGCAGCTGCTCCCGCCGCGTCGGCGCAGCTTTGATCTGGTCAAGGCAAATGCGGCTGGTTACCACGATCAGCCAGCCCCGCACGTCCTCGATCTCGTTGATCCGGGCCCGGGCCAGCCTCGCAAACGACTCCTGCACCGCGTCCTCCGCCGCTGCGATGTTCCCGAGCATCCCGAACGCCATATCGATCAGGTAGCTCCGGTTGCTCCGCCAGGCTTCGGCGAAACGGATGTCGTCGCCGGATGTGTCAGTCGTTGTCATCTGCGGTCACCTTACGTCGGGGGTGCGGCGGTCCTTGCACCTATTAGGACGAGATGGCGGCGTCGAATGTGACATGCGCAGCGCGTCACAAATCCGCGACCTGTGTCGTCTTTTCACCATCCATAGAAGGAAAAAGAAGGAGTCCTGCGGATGCACACCACCCTTGCCATCGAAGCCGAGGAGTTGTGGAAGACCTACCCGGGCGATGTCCAGGCCGTCAAAGGCGTCAGTTTCTCGGTGCCTGCCGGCGAGGCGTTTGGTCTGTTGGGTCCAAACGGGGCGGGCAAGACCACGACCGTCGGCATGCTCAACACCAGCGTCAAGCCCACTTCCGGCCGGGCTCGTCTCGGAGGCCGGGACGTGGAACGCGACCCGATGGGCACCCGGGCGATCAGCAGCGTCGTGTTTCAGGATGCGGTCGTCGACGCACCCCTGACGGGTCGCCAGAACCTCAACCTCCATCTGAAACTCTGGGGTGTGGATCCCGTCGTAGGAGCACGGCGCCTGGCCGAGCTCACCACCGCGGTGGGACTAGCCGATCTGCTCGACCGGCCGCTGACCAGCTACAGCGGAGGCCAGCGCCGGCGGCTCGAGATCGTGCGGGCTTTGCTCTCGTCACCGCAGGTGCTGTTCCTCGATGAGCCGACGGTCGGGCTTGACACCCGTATCCGTCATGACCTGTTTGATGTCATCGCCACCCTGCGGGAGCGCACGGGCGTGACGATCCTCATGACCACGCACTATCTCGACGAGGCCGAGCGTCTCTGTGATCGCCTCGCCGTTATCGACGCCGGGACGATGGTGGCCTGTGACAGCCCGGCGAACCTCCTTGCCACCCTCGGCGATGAGGTTCTCGAACTGCGAGTGGATGACAGCGATGCTGTGTCCGGGCTGCTGCGGCGCAACGGCGTCGATCCGGCCGACCTGCTGACGATCGGCGGGACGGTCACCGTCTCGCTGCGGGGGACCCCTGCCGCCTGGATTCTGCAACTGCTGGAAGAACAGCACATTTTCCCTCGGTCGGTCACCACCCGGCGTCCATCACTCGACGACGTGTACCTCCGTCTGACTGGCGGCCGCATGTCGTCGGCGGCGGAGTAGCGGGACGCGAGCAAGCGAAACCACACCTTTCGAAGGAGCCCAAACACATGACTGCAACAACCATCACCCTTCCTGCGCCCACGACCACCACTTACCAGGCCGGCCGCCGGCCCTGGGCCGTGCCGACTCTGGCGGCTCGGCGGCTGGCGCTGACGGTCCGGTCCCCCCGTGCGCTTGTCGTCCCGCTGCTCACCCCCGTTCTGTTCGCACTGGTGATCGCGCCGGCATTGGCGAATACCGTGGCCACGCGCTCGCAGCGCTCGACCTATATGACGTTTGTGGCGCTGGCGACGGCGGGTCTGTTGATCCCACTCAACAGCATGTTCTCGGGGCTCGGCGTGATCGTCGACCGCCAACACGGGAACATGCGGGAGTTGCTGGTCGCCCCGATCCGTCGTTCGTCGATCGTGCTCGGGAACATGGTCGCTACGGTTGCCATTACCGCCTTGCAGCTGGCGGTGCTGGTGGCTGCGGCGGCGCTGCGGGGGGCGAAGTTCGAGACCACCGGCCGGCTGGTGTGGTTCCTGGCTGCCGCGTTGCTGTTCGCCGTCCTCATGTACGGGGTAGCCGAAATCGTGGCGACGCGGGCCTCGAGCCCCGAGGAGTACATCGGAGTGGTGCCGGCTATCGCCATCGTCCCGTTTTTCTTCGGGGGATCGCTGTTCGCCATTACCGCATTGCCGCACTGGCTAGCGGATGTGGCCAAAGCGCTTCCGCTCACGCACGCCCTGGCCCTGTTCCGCTACGGCTTGACCAAGAAAAGTGGCGCGCAGGCGCTTCACAACATTTGGGGCATGCACAACGACATCGCCATGGCGGCCTTGTCACTCGGCGTGATCCTGGTCTATACGGTCCTGCTGGTCACCCTGGCCGTGCGGCTATTCACCAAAGCGGGGACCAGCTGAGGTGCGGGTGGAGCGGGGCTGGAACACCTATGCGGTGGGCGGCCGATGAGGGCAGCACGGCCCCCCCGAGGAGCGTCGTCAACGGTCGTGCGGACGGGCTGAGTGGAGGTCGAGGTTCGTGATGCTCTTCACGCGTGCTTACCCGGCGGGCCAGTACCGGTTCGCCGTGGGGGCCATGCGCTGGAACGCCCGCGTCCAGTCCTACCTGCTCCTGCTGCGAGACGAGTAACCGCCTTTCAGCCTGGCGGCGTGACAGCCCGGCGCAACAGGGTCATCCGCCGCCACCCCGCCCACTACGGGGCCGCTGCCCGCCGTGTACTCACAGGGTTCTCATCGCCCCTCCGTCGAGGAGGATCTGGGTGCCGTTGACGTAGGAGGCGGCGTCGCTGGCTAGGAACACGCAGACACCCACCATGTCGTCGGGCAAGCCGGCACGACCGAGCGGGTTAGCGGCGCCGATCTCCGAGAGGCGCCCGGGAGGCCACGCCTTGGCAATATCGGTCTCGAACGGACCCGGAAGCACGGTATTCGCTCTCACCTTGGGAGACCATGCACCCGCCAAGGCCAGAGTCAGGGCGTTGAGACCGGCCTTGGCCATCGCGTAGGGAACATATGTCGGCTGGGGCCGCCACGAACCGGAGGCGCTGATGTTGATGATCGACCCGCCCTCGCCCTCGGCCATGCGGGCGCCGAAGAGGACCCCCAGGCGGAACGGGCCCTTCGCGTTCACGGCGTGCGTCTTGTCGTAGAGCTCCTCGGTGACCGAGGGCAAGTCGGGATACAGCGGCGACATCCCTGCGTTGGAGACGAGTACATCGCAGCGTCCGAAGGTCGTGTAGACGGTGTCGACCAGAGCGTCGCAGTCGGCCCAGCGGCCTACGTCGCAGCCGACTGGAAGAGCCTTGCGGTCTGTGACCGCCTCAACTTCGGCGGCGACAGTGCGACAGTTGTCGATCTTGCGGCTCGCGATCACCACGTCGGCTCCGGCGGCGGCCAGCCCGAAGACAACCGACTTGCCAATGCCGCGACTGCCACCCGTAACTACCGCCACCTTGCCCGATAAGTCGAACAACTCCGCAAGCGGCCTCGGGTTCGCTTCTGCTTCGCGGCTCATGGGACGGACATCCTAAGGGTCCGCCGGTCGAGACGCTCCAGATGGCAGCGACCTTCACCGTCCTGACTCCAGCCGCACATAACGTTTCGTCTTTCGTATCAATCGATTCATGGGCTGATCGAACGGCGTCCAGGGGCACCTCAACGAGCCTGACGAGGCCAGTCTCGGGCCTGTGGCCCGGCGGGCGCCGGTCTATCTCGCTACGAAGAACTTGAGGGGTGGAACCACCCCGTGTCGTTGCATGGCATCCATCAGTTCCGGCCCCGGCGAGGCGGTCGCGGCGGCGATAGCGGCAACATCATCGCCATCGGCGGTGATCGCAACGGTTTTGCTTCCGTCCTGCGCGACGTAATCGACCACATTCGTGGCACCCATGTTGGCGATGACGTCCGCCCGCTCCGCCTTGTGCTTCAACCAGTTGTCAACATCTTCGACGTCATGCACGACGACGCTCCTGGGCATTGTCCACCCCTCCTCAGGCGCTCCCTGCGCCGACGGTACGGCACATTAGCCCCCGAGAGGTCTCGCGGCTCGAGATCTCCGCGATCAGCCGACCCGGTCTTCCACAGAAGCCCCGCTCCGAATGTGAGCACAGCCGATTAGGCCTGCTCAGTGGAGCGGCACTCGTAGTCGGCGATAGGCGCTCGATGCCCGGTCTTTTCCGGCAGACAGTGCGCGATGCAGAATCACAGCCCCTTTGCGGGCGGTGGGTGGCGCGGTCCGTGCTGACCGACTCGGAGCGTTACGGGTGAGGCTGCCCCTTATTCAGAAGACCCGAGAAGTGCTGCGGCTCGCCGAGCGAAGTTGCGGTCGTCCCCCTGCGGACGAACTCCCGCCTGGCTGGCCATAAGGTCACGAACTGGTCCCCCGTGGCGTCCTCGTAACGAATGAATGTGACCTTGGCTACATCGACCCAGAAGACGTGGAATGCGCCGGGAACGGGGTCCCAGCGCACTTAGCGAGAGGTGGGCACGGTCGGCGGGGGGCGTGGGAGCCGGCGGCTCAGAGAAGGCGGAAGGGTGGAACTGGGCACGCCTCGGCCGAGCGGGCACGGTAAATGTCAATAGCGGGGCTGATCTTCGCCCACTTGGCCGGACCGTGCCCACTTAGCGAGAGGTGGGCACGGTTGGCGGGGGCGGGGGGAGCGGGGGGTGGCCGGCGGCTCAGAGAAGGCGGAAGGGTGGAACTGGGCACGCCTCGGCCAAATGGGCACGGTAAATGTCAGTAGCAGGGGTGATGTTCGCCCACTTGGCCGGACCGTGCCCACATTGCGAGAAGTGGGCACGGTTGGCGCCAAGAGGGGTCGCGGAAAAGGCGGCGCCGGCGCCAACCCCCTACGGGGACAGCATGACAGCCGCCTCCGGCGTAATCGACCGGAACGTGAAGCTCTCCTCCAGGTACAAATACACGTTGTCGGCATCGTGGTGGTCGTAGCCCAGCGAAAGGTCCTCGCCGGCCTCGAACACGAAGTCGCCGCCCCGCAGGCTCAGGACCACCGCCCCTTGCACCCCGGGCGCCCACACGATCTGCCCTTGCAGGATCTGGCGAATGTGGTCGAACACGATCAGGCCGCCGTGCTCGGTGGTCTCCACCAGGCTGGTGTAGCCGTCGGGGCCGAGGGCGAGGCCGTAGGGCCCGCTGATGCCGATGCTGAGCAGCGCCTCGACCGCCTTGGCGACGTGGCGGGGATAGCGCTCCACGTCCGCACCCAGGGGGATACTCGTCGGTGCGCCCTCGGCGATCCCCACAATGCCGGCGGCCGCCCACCCGTGAAAGACAGAGACATTCTCCGCCTCCGCGATCCGCCGGGCGGCCCGGTCCAGATCATGGAGGTCAGGATCGCCGGCGCCCCGGTCCACGTCGCGCAGCTCGTCCCGGGACACCGTGAAGTCGGCCCGGAGCTCGGCGACGGGCAGAACCTTGCGCTGGCAGCCTCGCAGGCCCTCGCCGGGGGCGTCGATGGCGGTGATGCGGCCCAGGTTGGTGGCCGAGTGGGTCCACCCGAGCGGGCCCTCGAAGTCGACCAGCCGGCGGGCGGCGAGTGCGGGCACGACGCGCTGCTGGACCTCTTGTTCGAGCTGAGCCCAACCTTCGTCGGTGATGGGGGCGTGGCTGCGAAGAAGATGGTTACTCATTGTTCTGCTCCCTTCAGGCTGCCGATACCGAGCGAACCGCTTAAGCCCCCGGTGGTGGAAGCCGCGGCCTCTTCCTTGACGATTGACTCGGTCGTGAACAGATAGGTCCTCAAGTGTTGATCCAGCACGGCGTCCTGGCGGCGAAGCCATTCGATGACCATTGAGGCGTGCTCTTTTTCCTCGTCTCGATTGTGGGCCAGGATGGCGGCGAGTTCGGGATTGTTGGTGGCGTTGACCCGCTGGTCGTACCAGTCAACCGCTTCGAGTTCCTCCTGGATCGAGGCCAGCGCCCGGTGCCGATCGATCGTCTCGGCGGACAGCTGGTCCTCCGGTTCGTGGAGTCCTGCGCTCTGTGCCAAAGATCCTCTCCTACCATCGACGCCGGCCATCCGAGCCGGCGGGGTGGGCACAGCCTAGGCAGAGCGACCGGCTGGAGGGGAAAAGCTCCGCCACCTTGCGTTCCTCTCGTTTCCCCCGAGGGCTAATCCAGGTGGCGCTTCTGGGGGTAGATGGTCTCCCCGCGCCAGCATGGCCACGAACTCGGTGACGCGTCGCGCCCGGGTGCCCGAGCCTTTGATGGAATGCAGCCGGTACAGGATGGCGTAGCGGTTCTGGCTGGTCAGGATCTCGAACATGGCCCGAGCCCGCGGGTTGGCCTCCAACGCCTCGGCCAGATCGGACGGGACCTCCATGGTGGCCGACCCCCGGTAGGCCGCCTCCCAACGACCATCCGCCTTCGCCTGCTCGACCGCCTCCATCCCGGCCGGCACCATGCGGCCTGCCGTGATCAGCCCCTCCGCGATGCCGACGTTGCGTTTGGACCAGGCGCTGCGGCGGGTCCGGGGTGTGAACCGCTGGAAATACGTGGCCTCGTCCCGCCGCCGCATCTGACCGTCGATCCAGCCGTGGCAGAGGGCCTCGTCCAGCGCCTCGTCGTAGGAGAGGGAGGTCGGCCGGGCCGTCCCCTTCTTCGCCAGCACCAGCCACACGCCGACCGGGTCCGTGTGATGATCGCCCAGCCAGCGCCGCCACGAGATGGCGTCTGCGACGATCAGCTCGGCCAGTTCACTCACCGCGCAACCAGGCTGCGAAGAAGGGGTCGGCCACCACCAGCTGTCCGTCCCGGTCGACGACGTCCTCGTTTTGCAGCAGGGGCTGGAGGGCCTTGCGCACGGAACTGCCGCTGGCCAGACCGGCCGAACGAGCAAACGCCGACGAGTATGGCTCGGCCGGCGAGCCCTGGGCCAGGGCAGCCAGTACCCGTCCTTGCCCCGGGGACATGCGGACCAGGCTCTCGGCGAAGAGCACGCTGTCGTGGTCGACGGCCCGGGCCATGCCCCGATCGATGGCAGCTGCGTCGAGCCGGTCGGTGGCGGCTTCGTAGGCCTCGAAGGCCAGATGCTGGATGTCGTTGGGGACCGGGCCGGCCAGGGCGAGCAGGTGCGCGGCCGCCTTGCTGTCGATCGGTTTGCCGGCGCCGTCCGCCCGCTGCCGGAGGTACGCCTCCATCTCGATCGGCGGGATCGGGCCCAGGCTCAGCCGCTGGGCCATGCCGAAGAGCGGCGCCTGGGTGTGGATGACCAGTTCCTCCATCAGATGCCGCTTCGAGCCGGCCAGCACCAAACTGACTCTCGGGTGCGCGTCCGCCAACGCCTTGAACAGATCCGGCAGGGCCGCCCCGTGCCGGGTGATGGCCTGGAACTCGTCGAGGACCAGGACGGCCGGTCGTTTGGTGGCCTCCTCGGCCAGCAGGCCGTACACGTCAGCGATCACCGTTTCGGCATCCCGGTTGCTGAGGGCGGCGTCGAAGCCGAAGCGGGGGTTGCCCATGGGATCGAAGGTGACGATGGGATGGACCCGCACCCGGCGCAGGAATTCGGGCACGGCCTGGCGAGCCCGCTGCCAGCGGGCCCCGGACAGGTGGAACGCCCCGGCCGTGAGCAAACCGACAAGGCCCGACAGGCTCGTCGCTCGCAGCACGTTGACCTCGATGACGGCTGCCGACGGCCGGCCCCGGGCCAGGCGGGCTTCGGCGGCGTGCAGCAGGCTGGTCTTGCCGTAGCGGCGGGGCGAGAGCAGGACGACGTTGACGCCGTTGCGCATGCGGGCCAGAAGGGCGGCCAGCTCCTCCCGCCGGCCGGTGAAGTGATTGCCTTCAGCCGGAGTCCCGTAGTGGAACGGGTTCTCGCTCGCCGCCCGGCTCATAGGAGTCGAGTGTACCAACCGGCAATGTGCCAACTGGTACATTGCGTTCCGGTGCCTCGACGCCGGTGAGCCGCATCCACCAGGCCGGGACCTTCACCACCACATAGGTGGCCAGGGCGCACAGGGCGGCGGCCACGATGGCGTCGGCCCAGTAATGATTGCCGGTCACGACGACCACCAGGATGGTCATGACCGGGTAGAGGATGGCCAGCCAGCGGTACCGGTTGCGGGACGCCCACACGATGGCCCCGGCGACAATCAGGGCCCAGGCCACGTGCACCGACGGCATGGCGGACAGCTGATCGATCCCGGGCGCGCCGCCGGCGTAGTCGCTCGGACCCACGAGGGCGCCGGTATCCACGATGCCGGCGTGGGGCAGGAGCCGGGGCGGGGCGACCGGAAACATCTGGATCAGCAGGCAGGCGCCCGTGGTCAGCACCAGCACGTTGCGCACGTTTGGATAGCGGTCCCGGTGTCGGATGAACAGCCACAGCAGGCAGACACCGAGGGCGGGGACGTGGAGCTGGACGTAGTACTCGTTGAGCCAGTGGACCAGGAGACGGTGGTGGAGGATGAGCTGCTGGGCGGATCGTTCACTCGGGAGGTGCAGCAGACGCTCCAGGTGCCAGATGTTCTGTCCGCGAGCCACGGCCAGGTTGACCCGGCCCAGGGACCAGGCGCCGGCGTACTGCCACATGCCGTACAGGATCAGGGTCAGGGTGAGCTCGCGGGCCCAGGGCTTGAGGCGGCGGGCCCAGCGGCGGGGTGACCGGTCGGTGAGCTTCCAGGTCGCTGCGGTCGCGCCCGCCATACCGGCCGCGTCCTGCCACGGCATCCACTGGAGCATCCAGTGGACCCTATCGAGGGGCAGTGTCATCGCGTCGAGTGGTTGCCGCGGAGCGCGCCCGTGCCGCAGTCCACCCCGGTGTAGGACAATGGGGCCGTGGACGACGACAGAGCACGTACGTTGCTGGAAGCGGAACGCAAACGGGTCGAGGGTTTGATCGCCGGGCTCGACGTCGATCGGCGCGACGATCGCGACGTCGAGGACGAGCAGGACGTCGACTGGAGCGACCCCGCTCAGCCGCTGACGGAAGAGGGCACCGACGACGCCACCGCGGAGGGTCTGCGGGAGCGACTGCAGGCCATCGAGCGGGCGGAAGCGCGGTTGGCGGCCGGCACGTACGGGCGGTCAGTCAAGAGCGGGATGGTGATCCCGGACGAGCGCCTGGAGGCGGATCCGGCCGCGGAGCTCACGGTTGAGGAGGCTGCGGCGGCTGCGAACCCCCCGTTGCTGCAGTGAGCCAGGCCAGGGTCAGAGCCGCGCTCCACGAGAAGTCCCGCCCGCCGATGCCGGCGGAGTCGCGAGGGTCGTAGTACTCCCGGAAACCCTCCTCGACCAGCTTCCGAGTCGTCTCCTGCAGGGTCCCGGCCCGGGCCGATTGCCCCGATCGGGTCAGGCCGTCGGCCACCAGCCAGTTGACGAGCACCCATACCGGCCCCCGCCAGTACCGGATGGCGTCGAACGACGTCGCCTCCGGGTCCGTACTCGGTATTCCCACGGCCAGCTTCTCGTGCCAGGCGTCGAGGCGGCCCAGCATGCGCTCCAGGTGCGCGTCGGCAAGGCCGGCGTGGATGGCGACCAGCCCGGTCGAGGTCGGAGGTCCTACGGGACGATTGGCACGTATGTCGTAGGGGCGAAACCAGCCCGCATCCTCGTCCCACAGGGCGTCCAGTCCGCCCCGTACTTCCTGCGCGACCAACGCAGGGAGGCTGCCGTCCTGGCCGGCTGGCTCGGCGACCGCAGCCAACTCGGCCGCGGCCTGGGCAGTGATCGCGGTGAAAGAGGGGTCCTCCACGGCGAACGGGCTGTCGGCTGGTTGACGTTCGGTGTTCCACCCGCCGTTGCGCAGCGCCTCGACGATCCCGAGGTAATGGCGGTACTCGCGGGTCGAGGGTCGTTCTTTGGCGGACACCGTGGCCGTGTCCCGTCGTTCGAGGTGTTCGTGGGTTGCTTCGGGGCTGGCTGCCAGCGGCTGATCCCAGGAGGGGGAGTTGTCCATGCCCGATTCCCAGGGATGGACCACGACGCAGGCGCCGTGCGGTCCGCCGCGGGCCCGGTGGATCCAGGCCAGCCAGGCCACCAACCGGGGCCACAGGGACGCGATGGCCTGCTCGGCCCGGCGCCGGTCGGGGTCGGCGGTGAAGAGGCGAGCGGCCGCAGTCACCGGCAGGGGCGGCTGGGTCAGCCCGGTGGTGGGTGGCTGGCGACCGGTCGCCCACACGTCGGGCCCCGGGAAGTAGGTGTCGTCCTGGGTCCAGAACACGATGTGGGGCACCAGGCCGGACGGCCACTGCGCCGAGAACAGTTTCTTGAGCTCGCCCCAGGCCTCGTCCCACCGCCCGGCCGCGGCCCACCCCAGGGAGATCGGCCCCGTGTCCCAGCACCATTGGTACGGATAGAGGCCCTGCGCCGGCACCGTGTAGCCGTCTCGCAGGTTGTTCTCTAGGACGGCGAGGGCTTGGCAACGTAACTCCGGGTCGTCCACGAGCGCGCCGGCGGTCAGTCGAGACCCAGGCGGGGGCGGAGGTACGCGCCGATGCGGGCCACGGCGTCGTCGGCCTCGGGCATGTTGCCGACGCCCATCTGGAACACGTGCTGCATTTCCGGGAACACTTCGATCTGGACGTCGACCCCGTGGGTGCTGGCCCGGGTGGCGACCCGCCGGGCGTCGTCCAGGAGGGTCTCATCGCCGCCCACCTGGATGTACATGGCGCACACGCCCGTATAGTCGCCGTGGACCGGAGCGGCGAGGGGATCGCGGGGGTTGCCGCCGGCGAGGAACAGGTCGGTCATGCCCTTGAGCTCGTCGGCCGCCAGGAGGACGTCGCTCTGGGCGTTGCTCTGCATGGAGTCGCCGAGGCCCTCCATGTCGGTCCAGGGAGAAAGGGGCACGGCCGCGGCCGGCTGGGGCAGGCCGTCGTCGGCCAGTTTGAGCAGGGTGGCCAGCGTCAACCCGCCGCCGGCGGAGTCTCCGGCGATGGCGATGTGCTCCGGGGCGAAACCCTGATCGAGGAGCCAGCGGTACACCTGAACGCTGTCGTTGACAGGCCCGGGATGCGGGTTCTCCGGCGCCAGGCCGTAGTCGACGTTGAGCACCCGGCAGCCGACCGCTTTGGCCAGGTGCCCGGTGAAGCGCTGATAGACCTCGGCCGATCCCAGGATGTAGCCGCCCCCGTGGAGGTACTGGACGACCTGGTCCGCGGCGGCGCCGTCGGGAATGGCCCAGATGGCCGGAATGCCGCCGGCATCCACCGGCTCCCACGTCACGCCGTCCGGTTCCGCGGCGAACTCCCCGAAGCGGCCCATGTTGGCCCGCATCTCCTCCAGGGTGACCTCGCCGGCATCCTGGTGCTGAGTGCGGAACTCGATCAGCATCGCCTTCAACGTTTCTGCCTGCTGGCTGGCCACGGGGGACCCCCCTTGTCGGAGTGTTACGTGATGGCCATGACCTTATATCGGGGCTGTGACGGCGCCCCGGTGCGCGTCTTCGTGCTGGCGGCGCCGGCCGGGTTCGGGCACACGTGTCGACGGTCGCCACAGTCGTCGAGGTGCGAGCTGCGGCTCGCTGGACTACCGGCCGCCGTCGGCCATTCCCCGGGAGAAGGGAGCGTGGCCGCTACCGTTGCCGGGCAGTGTTTACCGACCGGAATCGGGAGATAGTCCGGCTCCATCACGAGGGCCTGTCGCTCGCCGAGGTTGGAGAGCGCTTCGGGATCTCAGCAGAGCGTGCTCGCCAGATTGTCCGGTCGGGCGAGTCGGGGGGCCCGAAGAAGCGGAAGGCGAGCGGAGCTGCAGCCCGAATACGCGGTGGGGCCGTCAATGGCGAGCGGGTGCGGTTGCGGATCGGCAACCTGGGCAAGGCGGTTCTGGTGTCGGGCCAGGCCTATCAGGACCCCAAGGATGCCCTCAACGAGTTCGTCTCCAATGCGGCGGACGAATACATCCAGAGCGAGCAGCCGGGCGGGCGAATCGCAGTGCTGCTGCGGCGCAAGGGCAAGCGGCCGGTCATTGCCGTCGACGACGTGGGGCGGGGACTCAGCCCGGAACGCCTGCGGGAGATCGCCAGGAACCTGTTCGAGTCGACCAAGGCGGGCGACGAGCGCACCCTCGGGGAGAAAGCCATCGGGCTGCTGGCCTTCCAGCAGCTTGGCGGCCGCTGCGACATTGTGTCGAGAGGGGTGGGCAGCGACGAGACGTGGACCCTGAGGCTCGAGAGGGGTTCTCCGGACGCCTCGCTGATGAAGGAACGCCGCCGGGCCCGTCAGGTGAGCGGCACGACGGTGTACCTGAGCGAGCTGGACCCCGAAGCGTTGCGGGTCCTCACCCAGCGCAAGGTCGTCGACTATCTGCGGCGTCGCCGGGCAGCCGCGCTGGCCCGGGGCGACTACTCGATCGAAGTGATGGAAGGCCGCACGATCGAGCTGGTGACGCCGGAGGAGCCCGAGGGTGTGCGCCTCGACATCCCGGCGCGGCCCACTCTGTGGGGCCGGATCGAATTCGCCCTTTACGTGACGGCCGATCCAGACCGACGACGAAGGGTGGCGGTGGTCGGGAAAGCGGGGACGACCGTCATCGACGACGTGGCCGACCTGGACGAGTTCGACCACGAGCCCTGGACGTCGGGGCAGGTGACCGGACAGGTGCTGTTCGAGGCGCTCCAGCAGACGGCCGGGCGGCGGGCGGTGCTTCGGGACCGGGGCGCCTTCCCGGTGTTCCGCGACGCTCTGCAGGCAGTCGAACCGGCGGTGGCCCGAGCCGTGGTGCGGGTGCGGCGGGAAGTGGATGTGCAAACCGCTGATCGGTTGTCGGACACGGTCCGGAAGGTGTTCAGCCGGGTGCTGAAGGAACTCGCGGACCTGGACAATCCCATGCGGACGACGGTCGGTGGGGAACCAGGTGAAGGCGGGCTGCTCGAGGGTGGGTCGACGGGCGATCTGTTCGACGAGCCACCGGACCCGGCCGAGGTTGCGCGAAGGCCGGGGGATGAGCCGCGGTTCGACGACCTGCTGCCGCCGGTCCGGCCGCCAGTCGACAACGACCGGTCGAGCGACGGCCATGGCTCCACGGGGGGCGCAGCCGAACCGCGACGGTCGCGCCATCTCCCCAACCTGGCCCCTGATCCCGAGCCTGGTCCCGAGCGGAGCCGGTTCGACGCAGAGTCTGCGACCGTGCTCTACAACGACCGCCACGCCGACTTCCTCCTCGTCAAGGACGACGAGGTGGCCTTACTCGACTACCTGGCGACGCTGGTAGCCAAGGAGTACGTGGTGTACAACAACCCGCGTGCCAACACCGGCGACCTGGGCGAAGAGATGGTCCGGATGCTCGTGCGGGTCCGGCGGCACTTGCCGAGACGCCGGTAGGCGTCGCGTTGCCACTACCGGTGCGAGGTTCGGGGCGGCACCTTGGTGGTGGTCGAGAAGCTGATAAGATGCATGGACCGCCGCGGGGTGGAGCAGTCTGGTAGCTCGTCGGGCTCATAACCCGAAGGTCGCTGGTTCAAATCCAGCCCCCGCCACTACAAAAGCCCTGGTCAGAGCGTTGCTCGGCCAGGGCTTTCTGGTTCTCGGTACCAGACTTCTAACGGATCTTCTCACGAGTTCCAAGGGGGAGAGGTCGGTACGGACTGGGAAGGGCAGGCACTATCCCGCAAGCGACGGGATGGAGTGGCGGTGGGCTCACCGCCGTGTCGAGGCTGGAGCGGATCGCGGTCGATCCTTCGATCTGTCACGGCAAGCCGACAGTTCCGCGGGTTGCGGTATCCGGTAGAGGGCCTGTTCGAGTTGTTGGCGTCGGGAATGACGATCGTGGAGATCATCGAGGATCACCCCGACCTCGAGCGTGACGATCTTCTGGCCGCGCTCGAGTTCGGGACGCTGGTGTCCGCTTGGCGCCGGGTGCCGCTCGGCGCTGCGTGAAGTTTCCAATCGACGCGTAGCTGCCTGCGAGTGGTTTCGCGCCAGGCTTGCGGGCCCGACAGTGAAGCGCGACTGGCCTGCCGACGCCGCTCGCTGCGACGAGATCGGCCGTTGAACAACACCCGAACCCTGCCGATCGGACCCCTGGTGTCGCGGGAGCCCTCCGCCGGACCGTCGAGCGATACCCGGACGTGTACAACCCCGTACGTCTAAGTACAATAAGGGAGTGTGTCGACCACGATGACTGTTAGCCAGGCGAGAGCGGCCCTACCGCAGCTCCTGGACCGGGTGGGAGCGGGCGAGGAGGTGACCATCACCCGCCACGGCCGGCCCGTCGCCGTGCTGGTCCGGCCCGACACTTTGCGGGCTCGTCGGGCCGACGAAGCGTTGGTGGTGGCCGGAGGGGTGCGAGACGCTCTTGCTTCGGGCCGACAGTCGCCGCTGTCGGCTCGTCCTACACTCCGCCCGCAACGTGCTGAGGCCCTGGTCGCGGAGATCCGAGCCGGACGATCGGGCCGCTAGCGGGCGCCGCAACGTGGACGCCTTCGACGCGGACGTGCTGATCTACGCGGCGGTCTACGGGCATGAGCTCGGTCGACGAGTCCGTGCCCTGTTTCCGCCCGGGCCCGTGGGAGGTTCTGGCGCCGGTATCGGCTCGGTCCTGCTCGTGCCCGAGCTGTTGACGAAGCCGCTGCGCGAACGCGCCCACGACGAGCTCCGCGAACTCGACGCGCTGCTGGGTCGGCTTGACCTGCTCCCCACCGATGAAGCCACGGCCGAGCTGGCCTCGGCGTTGGGCGCGTCGTACGGACTTCGAGCCGTGGACGCTGTTCATCTCGCCACCGCAGTCGGCGCCGGCGCCGACCGCTTCCTCACCAACAACCGATCCGACTTCCCGAAATCCATCGCGGAAATCGACATCACCTATCCGGACGAGCTGCCCGAGGCCAGCGACACTTGACCAGCGGCCCACCACCTCCTGGAAGGAAGCGCCTTCCCGGCCGCTGTGGTAAGGCCGGGACGTATCGGAGCGGTCCCGGTCCCGCCCGGTCTGACAGCGAGGGATGAACAAGTGATCTCAGCACTCGTTCCAGTGCACAGCCGGGGTACGCCGGGAGGAGTTCGCCGCTGATCCGAATCCCCTGTCTGACCAGCCATTGTGTTCCGGGGCTGACCGCCGGATAGCGGCTGATCAGCACCGATAATGCTGTGCTCAGGTTGGCGCAGCGCAGTTGTCGATTGCCAACCTTTCGGCTGCCTCTCCGACGGTGGTGCAAATCAGGCGATGTTCCGGGCTCCTGAGGCCGCTCCGGCCCACGTCGGCTCTCCTGTGCGGGCGGAAGTTTTCCTTGATTGGCACGCGAAACGCCACTGGCTCGTCTCAAGCGTCAGAACCGGGACCGCCTGGCCGAGCCATGGCGCCGTCGACCAACTCCTGGATCGCGGAGTGAGGCAGAACGATCCGACGGCCTAGGGGAATATGTCTAATCTCCGCATTCTTTAGGAGACGACGAGCCAGGGCCCGACGTATCCCGAGATGTGCCGCGGCCGAGGTAACTGTCCGTATAAGGGTCGCGCCTCCAACGCCGCGGGCCGGAGTCGTAGTTCTTTCGTGGCTCGATTCAACTGACTCGATCACGACGCAGTACTGACAGCCCCAGTCGGAATGGAAGATGACGCCCTGGGGCGGCTGGCGTTGCCCGATGGCCATCATCAACGCTTCGCTTATGAGCTCGGTCCTCATGTGGTCGGCCAGCGCCCAGCCGACCACCTTCCGGCTGGCGAGGTCGATGACCCGTGGCCAGGTAGGCCCAGCCTTGCCAGGTGGCGCTGCAGGTGATGTCGCCGACGTAGCGGGCGTCGAGCACCTCGGAGGGTCCGAAGTGGCGCTGGATGAGGTCGAGGGCCTGGACCTCGGCGGCGGGGTCTTGGATGGTGGTCTTACGCCAGCGCTTCTGGCAACGCCCTTCCAGCCCGTGGAGGCGCATCAGGCGTCGAACCCGGCGCCGCCCGCAGGCCACACCACGGTCAAGCAATTCCCGGTGCACCCGCGGCGCCCAATCAGCTTGAAAAGCCTCCAGAAGTGCTCGTTTGTCGCGGATGTCGCCGAAGTCTCCACCGATACCCCGGAGAATGGGCGGGGTTCGCCGCGTGATCGCAAGAACGGCGCCACCTTGCAGCTGCGACATGCAGTAGCTGTGCAGTGTGGTTGCTCGAACATTCTCGGCACCATCAACTTGAAGCCGGGCGATCTTGTCCCGAAGGTCAGTTGCAGCCACCCGGGTGAACGAAACGAGCATTATTTCGGAAGGGTCAACGCCTTCGCTAAGGAGGCGAGCGACGCGGCGCATGTGCCCGAAGCTCGTCTTCCCGTTCCAGGTCCTGCAAGTACACCGATTCTCGTCTCGGTGGAAGCTGCAATCTCCAGGTGTGGTCCGGATATGCCCTCGTCCCAGTTCCCGCCATCCGGCCGCCCACCAAATGCGGCTGTGTACGTAGAGTGCTCCATCTTGACCGACGGAGTTTTACGCGAGTCCACCAACCAACACCTCTGTATCAGCGAGAAGGCGGGATCTGGAGCCACCTCGGTCAGCTAGGCAGGCCGTCGAGCAAGCTAAACCGGGCATCCATCGCGACACTTCGGACATCGATCAGCTGCTGATATTCAGGCGAGTTGTACCACTTGAGGGCCGTCTCACGGTCAGGAAACCGCACGAGTGCCCCTGAAGTGAGCGAGCCATCGCCGTGCAGGATCTCCCAGTTGCTGTTGGCGAGAGCCTCGCCTCCGTGGTCTTTGGCCGTCTGCCCAGCAATGGGGCCGTATTTCTCACGGTACATTTCCGGGTCCTTGACGGTGAATTCGACAATTACGTATGCGCTCATGTTGATACTCCTTCGTAGTTAGTGGTTAGTCGTGATCTGTGTTCTAGGACTTCACTCGTAAACGTCGACGCCGACAGGCGTTACGTTGCTGATCGGCCCCCGTCGACTGCAAGAGTGACGCCGTGGACGAAGCTGGCATCATCGCTGGCGAGAAAGACGATCGCCGCAGCCAGTTCCTCGGGCTCAGCTACGCGACCTGCCGGTGCTAGTGCTGCGAGCTGATTCACCATCTCTTCGGGGACTGCTTCCATCATCCGGGTGCGCGTCGGGCCGGGGGATACGGCGTTGACCCTAACGCCACTCGGGCCGTATTCGGCGGCCCAAGCCTTCGTCAACAGTTCGAGGGCTGCCCGGCTGGCGCCATAGAGAGCCATGCCTGCCTGCCCAAAGCTGGCGACCATCGTGGAGATGTTGACGATCGAACCCCAACCGCGTTCGGCCATGGCTGGCGCCAGTGACGAGACCAGGAAGAACGGAATCTTGACGTTCAGTGCAAAGGTCTCGTCGAACTCTGCTTCGGTGGCTGCGTTGCTTGGTCCGAGCAAGGCGACGCCAGCGTTGTTGATGAGGATGTCGACGTGACCGTCGCCTGCCTCAGTGGCCCACTCGACCAGCTCGTGGACTGATTGCAGATCGCTCAACGTCGTGAGCTTGAACGATGCGCTACCGCCGCTGCCTTCGATCTCGGCGACCACATCCTTGGCACGTTGTTCGTTGCGCCCGACAACCAGTACGTGAGCGCCGCGGGCGGCCAAGGCGATGGCCGTAGCCTGGCCGATCCCGCTCGTCGAGCCCGTAACCAGAGCAGTCTTGCCTCTCAGATCAGTCATCCGTTGTCATCCTCTCGTACAAACTGGGTGGTGTAACTCACTCTGACAGTTCGGCCCTGAGTTGTCAAACTCAAAATCCTGCTAGCATTGGCGCATGGTCAACGAGACGAGTGACCGGCCGAGGCTCACCCCCAAGGGAGCGCGCACCCGGGCACGAATTGTGGAGGAGGCCGCCACCCTGATCCATGAACGCGGGGTGGCGGGCACCACCTTGGAAGACGTCAAGGTGGCGGCGGAAGTCAGCGGCTCTCAGATGTACCACTACTTTCCCGACAAGAACGAACTCGTGGAGGCGGTCATCGACTACCAAGCCGAGGCCATCGTCAATCGCCAGCGGCACGCGCTCAGCAGCGCGAACGGAGTCGAAGCCTGGCGGAACATGGTGATTACCGCAGCGAAGCGCACCAAAGCAAAGGGGGGCTGCCAACTTGGCTCGCTCGTTGGTCAACTCGCCGAGAGTGACCCCGAGGCCCGAGCGCTCATAGCGGCAGGGTTCGATCAGTGGGCAGCCGCCATCGGCGATGGACTCAGATCCCTAGATGCCGACGGGAAGCTCCCGTCCGACATCGACCCGGACGCCCTCGCCACTACTCTGCTCGCCACGCTCCAAGGAGGGCTTCTACTCGCCCAAGTGCAACGGAGTACCCGCCCGTTCGAAACTGCGGTCAATACCCTCCTCGCCCTTACCATCGGCAGATGAGCCCAAGCCGGGTTCGTTCACAGCCATCGCGGAGGTCGGCTCACGGCTCTTGGATGATGCACCTGCATCCACACGATGCGCTTGCGGACCCGCTGCCGTTCGTGATGCGGGACACCTCGTCGCTCCCAGTGGGATGCTCAGGTCTGGCTTTCCGTGAGCTCATTCAGCCGACCCTGACTGCTCGTGCCTCTTGGACGTGGACCGGTCTCGTTAAGATGAACGGAATTTCGTGACAGCTCCTCGCGTGGGGGAGACGTTCCACCTCGACCTCGACGGGACGGCAATTGCCGGCCGCTACATCGAAGTGGATCCCCCGCACCGCATGCTGCTTAGATGGTACCGTCAAGGAACCGACACAGCGACGCCGTTAGCGGAGGGGCGTGGGTTGCCAGGCGATCCAAGCTGGAGATGGTGATCGGCTCGCCCCACCCCGGCGGACGCGTGCGACCAGCCCGATCCGTTTAAATACCCCGGCAGTCGGCGAGTTGTGCCGTTGTTGTTGATCGCGCTCGAACTCTCCCGGCTGGCGCTGCTTGGCTAAGCGTGCCGAGGCAACTCGGAGTAGGGGCAGCAAATACGACGATCTACTGATGGATGGGCAGACCGCGACCGGGATTTTGGAGAGCGTGATGGCGCTGCTCAATGACGCGCCTGCGACGACGGCACGACAGCTTGCCTCTCGCCTTCAAGCCCAGGGGCTCGCGGTCACCAAGAGCGACATCAACTCGATGTTGTACGGACACCGGGATCTATTCGCCAAGCAGGGCGAGACCCCGCCATTTTGGACACTTCGACACCTTTCAGCCACCTCGCCCGGACCGGCGCCCCGTGCGAGATCCGGTCGGCTCTACCCACGCACCGGCAACCCAGCCTGAACGGATCTGGAGCTGCGCTTCAGCCCTACGCGTGGCAGCTGAGGGACCGGGAGACCACGGTGGCGATGGCCACGGCCAGCATCACCGGCAGGGTGAGGGTGTAGTCGCCGGTCATCTCCACCACGCTTGCTAATGAGGTGAGTGGGGCTCGGGCCGCGGAGGCGAACACCGCCCCCATGGCCACCACGGCGTACAGGGCGGGCTGGCCGGCGCCGGGGCCGAGGACATGGTTGGCGATCACGCCGAAGGCCATGCCGGCGGTGGCCCCGATGAACAGCGATGGGGCGAACACCCCGCCGGAGCCGCCGATGCCGATGGTCAGGCTGGTGGCGATCATTTTGGTCAGGGCCAGGACGATCAGAAACCACAGGGCGTAGCTGCCGGCCCAGCTCGGATCGGACATACCTCGGCCTGGTCAACCAAACTCTGGACTGTATCGGCAAGGAGGAGACGGGACATGACCGTTCATGAAGTCGATTGTCTGCTGGAGAGCATGGACTCTGTCGTGAATCTCTTGGGCCAGCTGAGCGACAGCGAATGGGGGGTCCCATCGCTCTGCCCGGCCTGGCAGGTTCGCCACGTTGTCGCCCACCTCGACGGGATCGAAGAAGCACTCTCTGGGTGGCGTCCCTCCGGGGACACCCCGGCGCCGTTCGAGATCGTCGGAACGGTGTTCGACGAGATGGAGGACTGGCCGTCGGACCGGCTGCTCGGCCGGCTTGGCACCGTGGTCGCCGGGCGGCGCGCCGAACTGCTAGCCGCGGCGGACGGCCTGTTCGACGAGGTGTCGTGGACTCCCGTCGGGGTGCAGACCTACGGCCGGTTCATGGCCATCCGCAACTTCGACTTCTGGGTCCACGAGCAAGACATCCGGGTACCCCTCGGGCGGCCCGGTCACAGCAGCGGGCCGGCCGCCGAGTTGGCGCTGGACGAGGTTCGACGCAGCTTCGGCTATATCGTTGGGAAGCGAGCCAGGATACCCGACGGCTCCAGCGTGCTCGTCGAGCTCACCGGCCCCATCGGCGCGCACCTCGCCGCCGTCGTCGACGGGCGAGCCCGCGTCGTCGACGACCTCGACCATCCCGACGCGGTCGTGCGCACCGACTTTCTCACCTTCATGCTCCTAGCCTGCGGCAGGACCGACCCCGAGGCCCGCCTGGCGGCCGGCGACATCGAGCTTCGAGGCAACAAGGAACTCGCCGGCCAGCTGGCCTGCAACCTCAGATTCACCATCTGAACCGACCGGCTTGGGCAGTGGGGGCGCCGGTAATCGGGGCATCGGCGGGATCCATCCGGCGATGTACCCCAGCACCAGACGAAAGACTCCGCCCTCGGGAGCTGTCCACGGGCAACTCGCTACTAGAACAGCTGGGCGCGGTGTGCGAGATCATCGAAAGCGCTGTGCCGCCCTACGCCGCTTGCCGCTCGTCGCTTGGAGAACCTGTACCTGGGCGACGCAGTCCTCGTCAGCGGGTTGGACGGGCCGAAGAAGCACACCCGACAGCGTCTTCGTCGGTCTTGATAGCAGGCGACGTGGCGGGACCGGCGTGACTGGTTGTGCGCAGTCACGCCGGTCCGTTTGTCCTTCATTGAGTTCTGACACTGGCGGGCTGAACCTGATGCGCCAGATGCTGCACCCTTTAACGGGGCGGGAATTGCGAACCGGGGAGGTTCGGTTCCAGGGCGGCAGTTGGGGCGTTCGCCGTGTAGCCGATGACGGCGCAGTTGATGTCGACGCCGACCGACCCGTAGGGCTGGGGTTGGCCGGTGGCTGGGTCGACACCGGTCAGCAGATCGGGACGGCTGGCGGCCAGGTTCAAGACCGTGTTCTCGTCGATCTGTCGCTTGTTGAGCCCTTGCTGAACTGCCTTAGGAGTCCAAAGGCCGAGCTGCGCGTCCCACAGCGGACTGTAGGCGTCGGCGTGACGGGGATCGGTCAAGGTGGGGAAGTCCCCGAACACGTTGAGGATGTCGCCGCCGTAGCGGAGGGCGTTGATGAAGGCCGTGTTGGTCTGTACGGCGTTCTCGGAAATCGGACCGTCGAGCGCCAGGTGCTGAAAGCCCTGAGCCTCTGAGTTGCCAACCCCGGTCTGGCCGTTGACGAAGCCGAACAACCGCTCGCGGGCCGAACCGAGGAAGTCATCGCAGCCGTTGCAGGAAGCGTTATTGAGCGCAGGCACGTATGTGGACCGCTCTAGGACCGCGGTCAACGGCTGACCTGCGTCGGTGGACAGGTAGACGATCGGCTGGCCGGAGTCGAAGCCCTTGACGAAGAGCATGTCCACCCACGATTCGGCAAATTGGCCGGGTTTGGATGGACCGGCGATGTGGATGCCGAGGACGCGGTCGTGGGTGTTGGTGTGGTTTACCACATCATAGGGGCCGTTGCCGGTGGCAATGATCGGCGCGTTGTAGACCGTGGTGGACCCGGCGATGCGAATAAACGGGGTGTATCCCGGGCCGGCGACTGCACCCGGCTGATACTGAGCCAGAGGGAACCCGTCCGGCCCAGGAACGGCGATGCGGGTGGGGCTAAAGTCCGGCGCCCCTGCAAAACTGATAGGCGCCGGCCCGAAGTGGTTTTGGTCGGGTGACGGATTGATCAAGTGAACGGTTTGCACACACCCGGGACACGAAACGCCGATATTGGCGAGCTTGGGTGCAAAATTGACGCCGAGGTCGTCAGCGGCGCCCGAGGTGGACGCATCCTCCAGGATGTACCAGACCTTCTCGGCGTGGGAAGTGCCGGCATAGGCGATCCCCGGGTAAATAGGAAGCCGCACGTACTCTTGGCTGAGGTTGACCTCGATAGCGCTTGGCAGGGTGAGCTTGTCTGCCGGCAACAGGCCGCTGAGCTGGCCCAAGCCTCGGGCCTCCCCGGGGACCGATGGTGCGCTGGCCGAGGCGGCCAGGATCGGGAACGAGACGCCCGCGACCAGCGCGACCGCGACAGCGGCTGAGCCCAGAAGGCCGCGGGCGCGAAAAGCGCCGCGGCTTGGAGCAGTTTCGGTTCATACGAACGATGGATTTCATTGGTGACTCCCTCGGGTTCAAAGTTGTAAAGAGCACTCCCTCGGAGCGGGTCAAGAGCGGTTGGGTCCGCGACTCGCTGAACTGGTGGAAGCGGGGTACGCACTCGCGAGCCAATTTGTGACCATGCAGTTGTTCCCTTCAGATAGGTACTTCTTGGCGAGCCGGTTGCCTGCCTACGGACAAGTGTGCGCGTCTGGCCCGACACCCCACATCGTCAGATCCGATATTCGCGGCGGTCTGGCCTTAACAAAGGAGCCTCATGAAGGGTAAGTCGCGGGGGCACCACCAGAAGGGCGGCCGGAAATCGCTGTGACACCTGATGGTCGATGTCGGTGCCAGGAGGGCCCAAAGTGTAGCCGCGACGATCCGAAGCGAAGCCCGACCAGAAGTGTTCACGGTCACCCAGCGGAGGCCGGTCCAAGTCGCCATGCTTCCGAATGAGTTTGGCGCCGACGCGTTTCAGCTAGCGGGCTGCGTGACGTCATTTCAGTCGGACATATGTGTCCATCCCGGCGAGCGAAGATTGCCCGGAAGCGTTCACCGGTGTGGTGACCGTCTGGCAGGCCACAAGCGACCGACGGACAAGCGCCACTAGCGATGACTCGGCGGGGCGACGGCCTTGCTTGGGAGCCGCGACTTGGTGCTGGCAGCACAGTCCGAAAGCAGGCCCGGGCTTTGCTGTCAACCTTGCCGATGTGGGGACGACGGGACCCGGCGACGCTTGCCCTATTCGCCGCCCGAAGAAGTCCCGCCGTCCACCCCCGCGCGGCTGACCAGCAGCCCTTCCCGGAAGGCGGCGACGAAAAAGGCAGCCGGTGCTGGCAGACCAGCGAGACGTTGAACGGCTGAGGCGACAGGCAAGGTCTGACGATGTGCTCCGGGCGCCGACCAGGTCACGATTAGGAGGCAGGATCACCGAGAGGAGCATAGAATGAATACAAGCACCGATTCTCACGAGAAACCGATGATGACGATGACCAAGTTCAAGACCGTGGAAGCCTTGGGCTTGAACATCTTCTATCGAGAAGCCGGCGAGAGTGGCGCACCGAAACTGCTGTTGTTGGGCGGATTCCCCTCCTCGTCACACCAATTTCGGAACCTCATCCCGGCCTTAGCCGATCGTTTCCACGTGGTGTCGGTTAACTACTTGCCCCTGAAAAAGCCGATGTGAGCGGAGGGTTCCGTTGGGCACTTGGTTCAGGGGCGTGAGGTCGGGGTCGGCCCCGATCTCGATGTGTTCAGGGGTTGTCTGCCGGTCGATCGTGATCATTGGGAGCTGACCAGCGTTGCGATCTTGACCAGGTTGTGGTTGAAGACCCCGTGGCCGCACCAGGTCTTGGTGCCTTCGAGTCCGTCGATGCGGGTCCTGTTCCATCCGAAGTCTCGTTTGAGGCAGCTGATGCGTCCCTCGCTTCCTGTCCGCCACCGGACCAGGTCTTGGAACGACTCCTGGTTCTCGACCGCTCGTCGGGCGGCGCTGGGTTTGCCCTTGGTCGGAAGCACCACCTGGCGAACGCCGAGTTCGCGGAGCGATTCGCCGACGGCCGCCTCGCCATAGCCGCGGTCGGCGGTGACCGCGTCGGGGACGACGTTGGCCCGCTGGCTGATGCGCTGGATCGCCGGAGCGAGCATGGGGGCATCGGGTGGGTTGCCGATGAAGACGGCGTGGTCGACGACGATGCCGTCCTCGTTGTCGACCACCTGGGCCTTGTAACCGAACTCGACCGGCTTACCCAGCCGACCCTTGCGGATGGGCCGGGCGTCAGGGTCGTGCAGCGACACCAGACGGGTGGACCCGTCGGGCACGTTGCCGGCCAGGCGTTGGCGGGTCTGGCGGGCGATGCGGGCCACCCGCTCTGCGGTCACCTCGAGGTCGTTGGCGACGACTTCGAGCCTGGCTGGCGCAGCCCGGCCCAGTTGGCGGAGTCTCCGTCGGGCGTTGACCGCCACCCGACGGGCCTCGCGGATGGCGTCGGAGGCGATGCGGGCCATACGGGCATTGATGGCCATGACCTCGCCCTTTGCCTCCTCGGTTCGCCGACGGAGGTTCGCCCCGATCGAGCGGGCGTGACGCCGCACCAGATGGGTGCGGTCTCGGGTCTTGACCCGGGGGGCGAGGCCACCGGCCTTCAGACGCTGGACCGCTTTGGCCATCTTGGCCACGCCCTTGGCCAGCAGTCCCGAGTCGGTCGGGTAGGCGACATCCGCGGGAACCACCGTGGTATCGGCCCGGACCCGGTCGGTCTTTAGGAGCTTCGCCGCCACGGCTGTGGCCAGCAGCGCCTCGTTGAGACCGTCGACGGCCGACGACCCGCAGCGGGTCGTGATCTTCATCAGCGTGGTCGGGTGCGGGACCGCCACGCCGAGGGGGATCCGGCAGAAACGCTGCCAGGAGATCGAGTCGGCGACCTCCCGGCACAGCGGCTCGAAGCCCAATCGATAGCGGTACTTCAAGAACATCAGCCGCAGGTACGTCTCGATCGGCACCGACGGCCGCCCGAGCACCGAGTGGAAGTGCGCCCTAAACGGCTCGAAGAATCCCGAGTCGTCCAACAGCCGGTCGACCCCCTCCAACTCGTCAGGCAACCCGAGGCACATCTCGGGCAGGATCGCTTCCCACAGGGTGGGCTGAGCGTTTACCGTTCTCAACATGATGGCCTCGATCCGTACCAGTCCTACGGGTCGAGGCCATCATCGCCGATCGGGGCGAAAACCGCGAGGACCTACCCCGAGTTTTTCAGGGGCAAGTAACTACCCGGGCTTCGGAAACACCGACATGCCAGACCCCGCATCGTGGGATTACACGTTCGGTCATCTCGCAGATGTGGTCGACGCGGCCCTCCAAGGCATTGGCTTCACCGGGAAGATGGGGATCTACATGCAGGACTATGGTGGTCCGATCGGCAATCGACTGATCGCTGCCCATCCAGTGTGGCTGGCCTGGCAGGTGATCCAGAACGGCGTTGTTGCCGACGATATCCAGGTTCCCGTCGCTGGTGTAGAACTTGACCGCGAAGCCCCGAGGGTCTCTCCACGTGTCAGGGGAGCCGCGTTCGCCGGCTACGGTCGAGAACCGCAGCAGCAAGTCGGTCTGGGTACCGGGCTGGAACACGGCAGCCTCGGTGTATCGGCTTACATCACCGGTCACGACGAATATGCCGAACGCCCTACCACCTTTAGCGTGAGGTTGACGCTCGGGAATGCGTTCCCTGTTGAAGTTCGCCATCTGTTCTATGAGATAGAAGTCCTGTAGCAGGATCGGCCCGTCAGGACCGACGGTCAGCGAGTGCTCCTGGCTGGCGACTGGGATGCCGGCATCGGTCGTGGTGGGCGGCCTCTTGGGATGCTCGGTGTTCACAACTTGGGGTTCCTCTCTCGTTCGCCGCGCCGATCAGAAGGGATGGACCCGATGATCGCCACCCGCGGAGCTGCGCCGTTCGTTGCGTTTTCCCGCAAACTGGCGAGTGCGTCTGGCACCGCGTTTTCCGAGATCGTCTTCGACTGTGTAGTACTGGGCGGAGCGAGACGGGGCCTCGACGATTGTCAGTTGCGTCCGGCCATCACGCCGCCGTCGACGTCCCAGATGGCGCCCGTCACCCAGCTGGTCAGCGGGGACAGCAGGAAGGTGATGGTGGGGGCCACATCCGAGGTGGTGCCGACTCGGCCGAGGGGCTGCAAGCCGGCGAAATTTTGCAGAGCCTCGTCGACCTTGTCTGCAGGAATGAACCGCAAAAAGATCGGGGTGGCCACCACGGCCGGCGCCACGGCGTTGACGCGGATTTGGTGCGGGGCTAGCTCGATCGCCAGGTTGTGGGTCAGGGCGTGTAGACCTCCTTTGGCCACGGAGTACGCCGACGACGGCGTCGCGGCGATGGCTTGGTGCGCCCACATGCTGCCGATGTTGACGATGGAACCCCCCCCGGCCCGCCTTGATCATGCCCCGTACCACAGTCTGGGTTACGAAGAAGATGGCCCGGTCCAACTCCAGGTAGGAGTCATAGTCTGCGCCATCATGATCCAGAAACGGCTTTGGCACGAACAGGCCGGCCGCGTTGACCAGCAATGTCGCGTCGGCGTGCTCGTTGGCTAACTGGCTGCAAACCCGATCCACCTGTGTCCGGTCGGCCAGGTCCGCGGTGATCCCATAAGCTTGCCCGTCCTCGGCCAGCGCCTTGACGGTATCGTCGACCTTCTCCTGTTCCAGGCCAATGACCACGGCGCTGCCGCCAGCCGCGACCACCTGGGAGGCCGTCTCGCGACCCATGCCGCTCGTGCCGCCAACCACGACGAGTTTCTGGCCGCTGAAGTCGGCCGTGGTGTTTGCCATCATAGGGTCCTTCATGCGAGGCTGTTGGCTGCTCAACGTAAGTGCTCCTCTCGGGAATGCTGTATTGCCAGACTGACCTGGTGGCCCGCCGGTGCACATCGTCAGACCTTGCCTGATGCACGAGCCGTCGTGATCGGCAACGACCCTGCCAGCCCACGGGAAACGTCGGCCGTGATTCCGCAGCGAAGGGATTCTTCGGGTCTCGCTTCTGTCAAAGGCCCGACATCGCGCCCTCCGGCCTCCCTGAACCCGGAGCTCACCGCGAAGGCGCTGGCAGACTCGAGTGAACCTCCTCGGCAGCCCAGCGATCAGCACGGATAGGGCCATCTCACAGGACGACATCATCAACGAGCCCACCGTGGTTGGTTGCGAACGACGAGCGCTTGTCCAGGCCGGGCCCTCCGCCAGCCAATGGTTCAGCCTTCCTATAGATCGCTTGACGGGAGTCAAAAGCATCTCTCACAGGAGGCAAGAATTGACGATGCGCGGGGCAAGAGAGATGGCAATCATTTGCCCCAGGGACTTCCGAAAGGAGCACCTCAGTTGAACGCTATCAGCCAACAGGAGCCCCTGGAACGGCGGCCGGTCATCGTTTTTGACGTCAACGAGACCCTGCTGGACCTTAACACGCTACGACCTTTCTTCGAGCAGGTCTTCGGCGATCCGGCCGCCATGCGGCTGTGGTTCGCCGATCTCATCACCTACTCGGAGGCGCTTACCCTGGCCGGCGTGTATGTCCCCTTCACCGACATCGGCGGGGCGGTGCTGGCAATGCTTGCCGCCACCCGGGGCGTGGCGATCGGTGCGGCCGAGGGCGCCGAATTCAGCGACCTTTTCGCGTCGATGCCCCCCCACGCAGAGGTCCCCGACGCCCTACGCCGGCTGCGCGATCACGGCTTCCGGCTCTTCACGCTGACCGACAACACCCTTGCGATCTCGGGGCGCCAGCTGGAACGAGCGGGCGTGATTGATCTGTTCGAACGCCGCTTCAGCGTCGACGAGACAGTACGGCGTCACGAGCCGGCCCCGGAGGCCTACAACTCCGTGGCCAACGAGCTTGGGCTCGACCCGGGCGCTGTCTGCCTGGTCGCTTCCCACGTGTGGGACACCCTGGGCGCGCTCGCCGCCGGCTGGCAGGCCGCCCTCATCCTGCGCGACGGCAACGCCCCCCTGGGCGTCGGCCCGCAGCCGAACTACATCGGCGACGACCTGGCCGCCATCGCCGACCAACTCATCGGCCATCACCCGACCTGAGCGAGCCTGCGCGCTTAGCCAACGCGCATCGGAACCGGGCCCACACTTGGATGCACAGCATCAGTCATGATCTTTCTGCCGTGGTGGAAACTGGCATCGGCCCGTCGCGGACAGCGGGATCTGAGTCCCACCGGAACTAGCCGCTTGGGGGATGTGAACCGGTCAGGAGGGGCGCACCCTGGATGCGGATTGGGTGATCGACAGACAACTGGGCGAACAGAGAGACGTTTCCTGCTGCCTCAAGGGAAGGATCATCTGCGTTGAGCACAATGCCTCACGCCCGAACGCTCCCGCTGATCCCACCCACCTTCTTCGGAATATCATTCGGACTCGCAGGACTGGCAGAAGTCTGGACCCTTGCGGCGCCGACTCTGGGAGTGACCGACAACATCGGCCGCGTTCTCGCTCTCGTCGCTGGCACGGTGTGGGCGATCCTCCTGGCAATTTATCTCTCGAAGGGGGTGAAACAGGTCCAGCAAGATTGGCGCAATCCGTTCCTTTCGCCGTTTCTGGCTCTCGTTGTAATAGTGCCGACGCTGCTGGCCGGGGCGCTTTGCGCCGTCGAACTTCCGGTCGGACGCATTCTCGTCGCGGTCCTCTCGTCCGTCGCCATCGCGGTCGGGGGCTGGTCCACGGGGCAATGGATCATCAACGATCTCTACGATGATTGCATGCATCCGGGCTATTTGCTCCCAACCGCAACAGGCGGTTTTGTCGGCTCTATCGCTGCCTCCGACGCGCATTTACCCCTGTTGGCGGCGGCCTGGTTCGGCGTTGGAATGATCAGCTGGCTGCTGGTTGCTTCCATCATTTTGAACCGGCTCTTCATCAGACCCCGCCTGTCGCCCACGCTCACGCCCACTCTCGCCTTGGAAGCTGGACCTCCTATGGTTGCCGGCTTCGCATATCACGCGCTGCACCGCGGATCCGTCGATACCTTCGCGGCCGCGCTCGGTGGATACGCAATCCTCATGGTCATCCTGCAGATCCGGCTGGCCCCGATGTATGCCCGACTCTCATTCTCAGCCGCCTTCTGGGCGTTCACCTTCCCGACTGCTGCGATCGGCTTAGACGGAATCCAGTGGCTGCAAACGACGCGACCGACAGGGTTCTCGGCATATATAGCGATCGTGCTCGGGATCGTGACGTTGGTGGTCGCCAGCATCGCCACCCGATCCGTGCTTGCGTTGTCTCGACATCAGTTCTTCCCTGCAACTCCTGCCACCACTGAGCCTCTGCCGGAAGAGGTGGCGGAATCGAGCATTCCCGAGACTGCCTCGTAACCCCGTTAGGATCGCTGGTCTGCCCAAGGTCTAGCCTCTATGGACCATCGAAATATCCGCTGCTTGCGCGAGCGTGGCACCGCCACGAGTCGCCTCGGTGGCGGCCACTGATGTGGCCACGTTGCCGAAACCGCCTCGTAATCGATGTGCAGCGCTTTTCAGTTCTCGCTTGATGGTCGGCTCGTGTCCTTCTGCCGCTCTTTCACCAAGAATCGATGGCCGTCAGGTCCCGATATCAGAACGGCCGGTGTGCCTTGGTGCAGCATCATACGGTCTTCGTCGGCCAAGGGTGTGCCCCAACGTGTGAGCGCGGCAGCTGTCGCGTCCAGCGACGCGACCTCTAGCACGGAGTGTGTGGCCACGATGTCATTGCTAGTTGTGTCGCGTGGGATCGGCAGTCGTGTGCCCACGCGGTAGTGCAGGAGTTCCAGCCGTGGGGGAGGCAGGTCGGGCCCGAGGCGGGTGACACTGACGTGAACGTCGTCGACGTCATCGAGGTCGTCTTGCTCGGGTCCGCGGTTCTCGGTGCGAGCTCCGACCCGGAATCCGAAGACCGAGCGAAAGAATTCTGTGCTCCTGGCAGTGTCGCTAATGGCGATGGCGGTGTGATCGGCTCCGACGAGCAAACTGGCGGCGCTCGAGCTCTGCCACTCTGGCGGGACTCCTCCGTCAGGGAAGGCCAGCAGTTCGAAGGGGTGGCCGTCATGGTCACGAAACTTGAACGCGGTCACACCACCTGAGTTCTCCGGGAGCCGAACCGGGCCGCGGCGGCTGATGGGCTGGAAACGCCGATTCGTGTTCACCCGCTGATGGGCGTCCGCCATATCGCTGACGATGATGGCGAGGTGCTGGAACCAAAGATCGGAGCTGGTGCTGTTCGGTGGGTAGGGTCGTCCGGCCGAGTTCGCGAATTCCAGGAGCTCGATGCGCTGGCGACCCAGCTGCAAACAAACCCGGTGGCCCTGTGCCCGCGGGACGCACAGTGCCCTCGTCAAGGCGGGTTCGATGTCGTCGTAGTGTTCCACGCTACAGCCGAGGGTGTTCACGTAGTCGTCTACTGCCCGGTCAAGATCGGACACGACCAAAGCGATTCGGTCGATAGCAACCTTTGGTGTCGTCCTCACATCGACATGGAGTCGCTGCGGACCGCCCGCCCGCCGTGCACTTGGAGGGCGCTGATGACCAAGGCGAAGTGGCTGAACGCCTGGGGGGTGTTGCCCAGCTGGCGCCGTCCGACTGGGTCCCATTCCTCGCTGAGCAAACCTACATCGTTGCGCAGCTCGAGCAGCCGCTCGAGCAGATCGACCGCGTCTGCCTGCTGCCCGGACGCGTACAGGGCGTCGACCAGCCAGAGCGATCCGGCGATGAACAGGCCTTCCCCGCCCTTGACACCATCGTCGGTGTCGGTGGTTCGATAGCGCTTGATGAGTCCGTCGTCGCTGAGTTCGCGGCGGACGGCGGCGATGGTCCCCACGACGCGGGGGTCGGCGGGGGGAAGGAACCCGAGGCGCGGAATCAAAAGCAGGCTGGCGTCGAGGGCGGTGGACCCGTAGGCCTGGGTGAAGGTGTTGCGTACGGGGTCGAAGCCGTGACTCATGACGTCGTCGTGGATCTGAGCGCGGAGCTGCTCCCAGTGCAGGACTGGGCCGGGGAGCCCTTGCGTGCGGACCGATCGAGCCATGCGATCAGCCGCAACCCAGGCCATGATTTTAGAGTGAGTGAAGTGCTGCTGACCGCCGCGTACCTCCCACAGGCCGTTGTCCTTCTGGCGCCACGCTGATTCGAGGTGGTTCATTAGGGCGACTTGCAGGGTCCAGGCGTCTGGGTCGGCGGGAAGGCCTCCGTCCCGGGCCAGAAACAACGCGTCCAAGATCTCACCCCAGACGTCGAGTTGGAGCTGTTCGGACGCGGCGTTGCCGGTGCGGACCGGAATACTGCCTTCGTACCCGGACAGCCACGGCAACTCGATCTCGGGCAGCCGGCGGGCGCCGTCGATGCTGTACATGATTTGTAGGGTGTCGGGCTTGCCGGCGATGGAGCGCAGCAGCCAATCCCGCCACGCTCCTGCCTCATCTCTGTAACCGGCCGCCAGAAGGGCCTGCAAGGTGTAGGTGGCGTCCCGAAGCCAGCAGTACCGGTAATCCCAGTTGCGAACCCCGCCGAGCTTCTCGGGTAGGGAGGTGGTGGCGGCTGCCACTATCCCCCCTGTCGGCTCGTAAGTCAGGGCTTTCAGGGTGATGAGTGACCGGTCGACAGCGTCCGAGTAAGGACCGGCGGTATATTCCGCTCGAGCAGACCACTCCGTCCAGAAGTCTTGCGTCGCTGAAAGGGCATGTTCGGCGTCGATGTACGGCATATCACGCTCGTGGCTGGGCGCCCATGACATGACGAAGGAGACCCGGTCGCCCTCCCCCAAGCTGAAGTCCGCCCAGCTGTCGCTGTCCTCGACGGACAGGGGAACGGTCGCGGTTAGACGGACGCGGTCAGGCCCGGCGATGGCCTCCACGTCGGCGTCGACAGGCCGCACCCAGGGGACGACACGTCCGTAATCGAATCGCAACCGCAGCATTGATCGCATGACAATCCGGCCGCTCAGGCCTACGGCGATGCGGACGAGGTGGGGCTGGCCGGCCCGGGGAGGCATGAAGTCGATGACCCGTACGGCCCCGTCCGCGGTCGCCCACTCTGTCTCCAGCACCAGGGTGGTTCCCCTGTACCGGCGGGATGTGCAATTACTTACGCCCACAGGGGCGAGGGTCCAGTGTCCCGCCTCTTCGTTGTGAAGGAGAGCGGCGAATGCCGCGGGCGAGTCGAAGCGGGGCAGGCAGAGCCAGTCGATTGATCCCGCCGTGCTCACCAGGGCGGCGGTGTGGAGATCTCCGAGCAGTGCGTAATCTTCGATCTTCGGCACGAGCGAGCAAGCTCCGTTATGTGCCCTGGCGGTAGGGTGGGGGCGGGCCGGGAACGGCGGCCGGTTGTGGCTGGCGGGTCGTTCCGATGCGATCGGCGACGTGATCGCCGACCCGAAGGGCGTTGGCGATGATCGTCAGCGTAGGGTTCACCGCACCTACCGAGGGCATGAAACTGCTGTCCACCACGTAGAGGTTGTCGAGGTCGTGGGCTTTGCACTCAACGTCAAGGACCGAGGACGTCGGGTCGGTGCCGAAGCGGGCTGTGCCGGCCTGGTGGGCGGTGGCCGCGGCGTCGAAGGCCTTGTGAAGGTAGAGGCTGCGGACGAAGGTCATCTCGACCATGCCGAGGTTGCTCAACATTTCTTGGAAGATCTTGCGCAGGCGGGTGAGGCCTCCGGTGTTGTTGTCGGGCCGCAGCGTCAGCTTGACCGCACCATCGGGCCTGAGGGTGACCCGGCTGTCGGCCAGGGGCAGGTCTTCGCTGGTTAGCCAGAAGTCGATGGAGTGCTTCGCCACGTCGTCGTAGCGTGCCTTCGGGGCCCAGCCCAGTCGGTGTGGTGCCCCGCTTTTGATCTGCCAGCCGTCGGATTTGCCGAGCATCTGGATGTTGCCCAGCGGGTAGGCCCAGTGCGGGCCTGGGCCGTAGAAGTCGTTGATTGCAAGGGTTTTCTGAAACACGGTCGGGTTGGGTTCGCGGGAGAACGCGATGAGGGCAAGATTGTTGTGGCGCATGTAGTTGCGGCCGACCAGGTCCGACGAGTTAGCCAGTCCGTGCGGGTACTCGTCGTTTGCCGATTTCAGCAGTAGGGCTGCTGACAGGATGGCCCCGGCGGAGATGACAACGATGTCGGCGCTAAAGGTGTGTGGACTGCCGTCGGGGAGGGTCGCCGCCACGGCGGTGACGGAGCGGCCCCGGGAATCGGTTATGAGTCGATCGACTGTCGTTCTCGTCATCAATGTCAGATTCGGATAGGTGGCCAGGGCCGGGCGGATCACGCGCCCGCTCGGCGTCGGCTTTGGCCCCGAGCAGACACGGAAACCCGTCAAGACGGTCGCATCGGATGCATTGTGAGTCGGTGGTGGGCCGGCCGTGATCGTCTTGGGTGAGCTGCACGCCTAGCGGCAGGTGGTACGGGTGCAGCCCCAGTTTTTGCAGCCCATCCGAGAGGTGCTGGATACGGGGCTCGTGCTGCACGGGCGGGTACTTGTAGTCCCGGCTGGAGGTCCCCGCGAAGGGATCTTCGCCGTGCCTTCCGTGCACCCAAAACAGGTGTTCGGCCCGAACGTAGTGCGGCTCCATGTCCTCGTAGCTGATCGGCCAGGCCGGCGCGACGCCATGCGGATGCTGTACCTCGCCGAAGTCGCGAGGCAGCAGCCGGAACAGCGCCGCGCCGTACACTTTGGAGTTGCCGCCCACGTAGTAGTGCAACTCGGGCCGAAAGGGCCGGTCGAGGCGGTCGTAGAAAGTCTCAGCTGCGGTATATTTTCCGTCGCCGAAGACCGCTTGTGAGTCCCAGTTGTCGCGCTCTCGGGGCAGGAAGTCGCCGCGTTCGAGCAGCAGCACCCGCTTGCCGGTCTCGGCGAGGCGGGCCGCGATGGTCGCGCCGCCGGGGCCGCTACCCACGACAAGGACGTCGTAATGATCGTTGCCGCCAGAAGGGCACGTGATAGTCATAGTCCCACGTTTGATTGGGACAGACCGCCGTCGACGGTAACGGTGGTGGCGTTGACATAGCTGGCCCGATCCGAGGCCAGAAACACAACCACCTCCGCGATCTCGGCCGCTTGGGCGACACGGCCGAGCGGGATCGCTTCGTTCAGTTGCTGGAGTAGCTGCTGGTTGGCCTCGGTGGCAGCGTTGATCGGGGTGCTGACTGCTCCCGGCGCAACATTGATAAAGCGAATTCCCAAGGATCCCAGCTCGACGCCGGCAGTCCGGGTGAGCATCTTGGTCCCGCCCTTCGAGACGCAGTAGGCGATGTTGCCGGGCATCGGCCAGTCTTCGTGAGTGGATGAGATGGTCAAGATCAATCCGCCGGCACCTTGAGCCATGAACTGCCGGGCTGCGAACTGGGCGCCGAAGAAGGCGCTCTTCAGATTCACTCCCAGCACCCGGTCGAAGTCGGCTTCGGTGGTCTCCAGCAGGGACATGCGCGTCTCGATACCAGCATTGTTGACAAGAACGTCGAGGCGACCGAAGTTCTCCACCGCGGTTTGGATGATCCGCTCCAGGTTTTCGGTGCGCGACACGTCGGCCTCCACCCCCACCGCGTGGCCCCCGGCCCGTTCCGCCGCGGCGATGACCTCGGCCGTGGATTTCGGGTTCATGCGGTAGTCCACGACGACGTTGGCGCCTTCGGCGGCAGCAGCCAGCACGATGGCCCTACCGATGCCGCTATTGCCGCCAGTGACGACTATGGACTTGTCACTGAGTAACATGTTCTCCTTCCGTCCGGATACAGTCAGACGGGCCCGGTTAGGCCAGCCCGCCGTTGGCATAGACGACCTGACCGTTGACCCAACGGCCCGCCGGTCCGACCAGGAATGACACGACTCCGGCGATGTCGTCGGGACTACCGAGACGGCCGAGCGGCGGCAACGCCGCCAAGCTCTTGTTGTTCTTGAGCCGAGGTGCTGTGCAGGAAGGCGTCGGTGGCAGTCGGGCCCGGCGCCACCGCGTTGACTGTGATGTCCCGACCGCGCAGCTCCTTGGCGAGGATGCGGGTTAGCACGTCGACGGCAGCTTTAGACGCCGCGTACGTGCTCAGCGCCGGCGGTGCCACCCGTACCATGCTCGACGACACATTCACAATCGATCCGCCGTCTCGAATCCGCCGCGCCGCCTGCTGATTCACGGCGAACGTCCCCCGCACGTTGACCCGCTGAATGGCATCGAAGTCGTTCAGGTCGAGGTCGATGAGGGTAGCCGGACGGTTTATCCCGGCCGTATGAACCACAGCGTCAAGATGGCCGAAGCGGTCCTGAACCACGTCGAAGAGAGCAGCCACCGCCCCCTCGTCGCCAATGTCGGCCGCAAAGGAAGCCCCCTTCCGACCACATCCTTCGATGTTCCCGACGATCGCATCGGCCAGGTCAGCACTGCCCATGTAAGCCAGTCCGATGTCGTACCCGTCGGCGGCGAGTTTAGCTGCGATAGCCCGGCCCATTCCGCCAGTCCCTCCGGTCACCAGGGCAGTCCTTGTGCGGCCTCCCACATCGGCGCCCTCAGCCATCGTCCTCACCTCTCCGCTCGTCAGCCCGCTGATCGTCCAAGACCCAGAGTGTGGTCGCGAGATCGGCGCTTCACATCGTCAGATCAACTAGTTCTCCTGTCCTCGGGAGCGGTCCCACCCGGCCAACCACTAACGGTTCAGCACTCGGCGGAACACACTTCTTCGATCAGCGGCCAGCGGTCGCCAGTCTGGCCGTCGTCTGGCGTCGGGAGCTGAAGATGGTTGATCGACTGCGAGACCGCTTGGCCTCGATGAAAGCTGGCCCCCGTAAACCATCAACGTTGACGATGTCAGGGCCTCGTGGAGCAGAGAATCCTTAGTCGAGAGACCCGGTTGGCTCTCGTCTCCCGTCGTCTGACCGACCCGGGAAGCTCTAGCAACAGAGGACCAACGGAACACATGAAAGGAGACCGGGCCAACGGTTTGAGACGAGCAGTTGGTCCAGGGGTGCGAATGGCGCTTTTTACCAGGGGTTTTACCGGGCGGGGCAAGCAGAGGGACCCACGTCTACCACCGGGCCAGTACGACATCGGGCCCCAGTGGCCGGTGCTTACCGCTGAGGTCACTCCGACACTGGACACCGCGAGTTGGAACTTCCGCATCGAAGGCCTAGTGGAGCGACCGAGGACCTGGACCTGGGAGGAGATCCACAGCCTCCCGACCTCGGAATATCGCGGTCCAATCCATTGCGTGACCATGTGGAGCAAATTCGACATGGTGTTCACCGGCGTGTCCGTGGATACGCTGCTCGAAGCAGCCGCACCGCTGGCCTCGGCTACCCACATCGTGGAGTTTTCGAGCACTGGATACACCACCAACCTGCCCATAGAGGATGTCTCTGGAGGGAAGGCCTGGGTGGTCTGGGAAGCCAACGGTCAGCCGTTGCCGCGCGAACACGGTGGACCGGCCCGGATGGTCGTCCCGCATCTGTACTTTTGGAAAAGCGCCAAGTGGATCGCTGGCCTCAGACTGGTCGATCACGACGAACCTGGATTCTGGGAAGTACGCGGATATCACAACCACGGCGACCCCTGGCTTCAAGAGCGCTACGATGGTGACTGAGCTTCCCGCCGTCGGGAAATGGCAGGTGGCCACAGTCGTCGCCATCGAGACCTGGACGCCGCAGGTCAAAACGTTTCGGTTGGCCCTGACCAATCCGTCGGGGCATATTGCTGGCCAGCACTACTCGTTGAGGTTGACCGCACCGGACGGGTACATGACCGAACGGTCCTACTCGGTAGCATCGGCGCCCGACGATAGCGGTGAGATCGAGCTGACCGTGGAACGGTTGCAAAATGGTGAAGTATCGATGTTCCTCCACGACGCGGTCAGGGTGGGCGATACCTTCGAGGTGCGAGGACCCATCGGCGGCTGGTTCGTCTGGGAAGGAACCACTCCCGCCCTGCTTATCGGTGGCGGGACCGGAATCGTCCCGCTCATGGCCATGCTGCGGTTGGCGCGCCGGACGCCCGACCAGTCACTCGCCCATCTCGTTGTCTCAGTGCGGTCGCCCAACCAGCTCATCTACGCTAGCGAAGTCGGCGGCCCCGACACCACGGTCATCTATACCCGTGAAACACCGGAACGAAATCCACGGCCGCCAGGCCATATCAGCGTCGACGACCTCGTTCCATTCATACCTTCCTACGCCCTGACGTACATTTGTGGTTCAGCGCGATTTGCGGAGGCCGCCACGTCGGTGGCTCTGGATGCTGGCATCATCGCCGAGACGATCCGCATCGAACGGTTCGGACCCACCGGATGAAGCCCCGAGGCATGTCCGAGAGCAGGAACCTGCCGGGGCCGTGGGGGGACCGGAGACAGACTCTCGGTCGGCGGTGTTCGCGGGCCATGGCCCCAACCTCGTGTCAGCCGCAAAGAGTCCCGATACAAGGGACGACGTTATTTCACTAGCCGACAAGGAAGGTACACCATGGTCGCCTGGGACCACGTGACAAAATCTGACGTTTTAAATGCAATACAGGAGTACGATCGGCTCGGACCCGAGCCGTTCCTCTCCGAACATGGTTTTGGCCCGTCCAGGAGTTACGCGCTCATTTGGGATCAACGACACTACCCGCATAAGGCGATCCTGGGGACAGCTTACGCGTTGGCTACTGGCCAACGACTTTCCTCGGGTGATTTCGAGAGAGGAAAGAGTGGCGCCGTCCGCGTCCTCGGAAAGCTGGGGTTCACCATTGAGCCGCTGCAACCATCCGATTGAGGATCGGATACGAACCGCTCCGACCAAGCCAGTTAGGGCCCTCGTGACGGACCGATAACCCGTCCTCGCCTCGATCACAGTCGACGGCTGGTTCAGGCGAGCGGCGGCTTCACAGTCGAGCTCAGCTGGTTGTAACCACGACGTCAGGGCATCGGGACGCGGATCCTTCGGCCGTCGCTTCCGCCATGACGACGCGGGTGAGCTCGACGCGAGAGGCGATTTGCAACTTGCGGAATGCTTGCCGTAAGTGGTGAGCGACCGTGTGGGTGCTGATATACATGCGGCCGCCGATCTGTCGGTTGTTCAGTCCCTCGGCTACGAGCCGGGCCACCGCCTTCTCGGTGTCGGTAAGGCTGTCCCAGCCGGCGAGGGGCCTGTCGGCCGGCGTGGTCCAATGGCGGCGGCGGATGCCGAGGGCGCGTAACCGCCGGCGGACTCTGGCCTCGTCGCGGACGGCGCCCATCTGACGGTATCCCTCCAGGGCAGACTTGAGATGCCCGACGGCCTGATCCCTGGCCGAATCGGTGAGGAGGACGGCGAGGTCTTCAGCGGCGGAAGCTCGAGCCCACGGGTCAGGATGTTGTGCTACCGCCTGGGCCACAAGAACAGGGTCGCCGGCGGCGAGACCTTGACTGTGAGCCCCCGCGGCGGCGAGCGCAACGAGCCCCGGACTGGCGTTCGGCGAGAGCCATGGCGGCGTTGGCGACCTGGTCGGCCAGGGTCTGGTCGCCGGCCGCGAGCGACGTCCGTACCAGCCAAGCCGCGACATACGGATCGCCAAGCAGCACGCCCCGGCCGGTGGTGAGACCTGGGTCGGCTTGGCGCAGGTGGCTGATGGCTGCGGCCGGCCCGTTGCGCGCTTCGACGACCTGGGCCCTCGCCAGCGCTGTTTCAGCGCGCGATACCAACCCGGGGGATCAGACACGAAGCCAGGAAGTTCGGCGAGGTGCTATGCCGCCGTAGCTATGTCGCCACGGCGCAGGGCGATGACAGCCAAAACGCAGCGCGCCATCCGGGCGTATCCCTCGGCCCCACAGGTATAAGCCTGGGCTAACGCGGCTTGGCCAGCGTCGTCCGCGTCCGCGAGGCGGCCGTTGGCGAGGTCGATGCGGGCGCGCAGAATGCGCAGCACGGCCTGGGTGGGACTCGCAGGCAAGGCCGACAGTCCACTCGCCTCGACGATGCGCTCGGCCTCCTGGAGCTGGCGCAGGTCGACAAGCGCAGCAGCCAGGGGGAGCAACGGCTGGGGACGGCGGGCATCCAGAGCCAGTCCGGTGCTATGCCGGGCGGCGTCCTGCAAGAGCCTTAGCGCTTCACTGATCTGGCCACAGTTCCATGAGATCTGAGCCCGGAGCACCTGGGCGGCCACAATGGTATGGCTCTCATGTTCGTCGGGATGAGCAAGGACGACGTCGCCCAGCGACCCGCTTGCGCCATCATGACACTGCCCGCCAGGGCTAGAAGGTGAGCGGTCAACGCCTCCTCGCGTAGATTGTAGGGAAGCTGCCCCTGGACCAGAACGCTGTGAGTCTGATCGGCAGCCTTGTCGGGCTGGCCCAGGGCACACAGCACCGTGGACAGCGCACATCGTAATCGGGCTTCGGCAATCGGCGGCACGGGGTTGGCCAAGGTGGCATCAGCCAGCCTGGCGGCCTCGTCGAGTTGACCGGCAGCGGTGAGCGCCTCTGTTGCGGCCACGGAGCGCGACAGCAAGGTGGGATCGGCGGGCGACGTCAGCTCCAGAGCCCGCACGGCGAGGTCCGCGGCGGTTTGCGGAGCCGAAGCGAGTGTCTGGGCCACCGCGGTGTCGAGATCGGCCAGCGACGCAGGGTCCTCCGCGTGGGCGGCCCCAGCAATTGAGCGGCGGCCAGCGCCGGTGCGTCCCCCCGGCGCATCAGGATCTGAGCGTACTGGCGGTGCAGGGCCTGTCGCCGGCCCCGGGACGAGCTGGCCGACAGCGCCGCGCAGCAGTTCGTGGCGGAAAGAGAAGGCGTTCTCTGAGGCTGTCAGGACGGCAGTTTCCATGGCCTCCTCTACCGCGGGTAGCAGCGCGGCCGGAGTTTCGCCGATCATCTCGGCCATGTCCGCCAACCGACAGCTCGGGCCGAGCACCGCCGCCGTCACCAGCAGGTGGCGAGTCTTTTCGCTGAGGCCATCAAGGCGGCGCTGCGCGACTCCGACCAGCCGCGGCGGCAAACGGGTGGAGACCAGAACTGCCCGCTCACTATCAGCCAGGACAGCTTCATCGTCGTGCCAACCGCGGATCAACCCGGTGAGCAACGCCGGGTTCCCGGCCGCGCCGCCAGCGACGGCCAGCAACGCCTGGTCTGGCGGCGCCCCGAATGTTCCCGCGAGCAGCGACGCGACCGTCTGATCGTCTAGCTGGGTCAAGTTAACTCGGGCCGCGCCATGGGCGCTGAGAAAGCCAAACAGGTATTTCGCGTCATGTTGAGGAGTGCTGGTCAGGGCCAGCAACCAGGAGATGGGCTGGTGTTTCAGGTCGAGGAGTAAGGTCCGCAGTGCCGCCAAGGTGAGGGGGTCCGCCCACTGCAAGTTGTCCAGGCACACCAGGACGGCACTTTCGGCGGCTCGCTTTTCCAGATAGGCATGCATCTGGCTGATCCACCACCCGGGCGCATGTGATGGATCACGATAAGCGCCGTTCCCCATGAAGTTGGCGAATGGCTCACC
>CAWAEC010000015.1:0-17112 GCA_963781155.1 uncultured Acidimicrobiaceae bacterium | reverse complement strand
TAAGTTGGGCCCGCGAAGTGATACCGAGTTTCGTGAAGGTCTTGCGCAGGTGGTATTGGACGGTGTGGACGCTGATGAAGAGCCGGGTCGCGATCTCTGGGTTTGACAATCCGTCCCGGGCCAGCCGAGCGATCTGGGTCTCTTGGGCAGTGAGTTCCGCTCCCCTCGTCGCGGTAGTGACTCTGCGGACATTCTCACCGGCCGCGAGCAGTTCACGCCGCGCTCGCTCTGCGAAGGCATCCATGCCCATCGCCTCAAACATGCGGTGGGCGGTGCGCAGTTGTTCGCGCAGTCGCTGGGCCGACGGCCGCGGCGAAGCCATTCCCCGTAAACCAGATGGACCCGGGCCAGGTCGGTTCGCATCCGGGTGCGGCCAAGACAGACGATCGACTCGTTGTAGTGCGCTTCCGCTTCTCCATCTGGGGCCACCAAGGCGAAGGATCGAGCCTGTATGCCTCTAGCCCAGTTGGTGTTGCTTGCCGCAGTCATCTCTGACAGCCGGTCGTAGGCAGTCTTGGCGGTGTCAGTTGCCCCGGTGCGTGTCGCTGCCTCGATGAGTTCGACGACCGGCCAGATCGTAGACCCGGGATCAGCTTCGTAGACGGTGGCCCGGTCAGCAGCCGCGAGGGCTTTGTCGTACTGGCCCAGTCCGTTATGTAGGACTGCCTTTGCCCACTCGGCGAAGGTGATGCCAACGCCTTCTCCCCGCCGGCTCACATCGTCGATGGTGGCTTCCACGAGCGCGAGGGTCTCGGTCTCGTCGCCGCGCAGCGCGGCAAGGCCAAGGGGTCCGTAGGGCGCCAGATGGCTCCCGATTGCTGCGCTCACCGCCTGCGTCTCCCTCAGCGCGGCCGTGCGGACAGGGCGCCCGCGAAGAGCAAGAAATAGCTGCGTGAGAGGAGTGCCAGGGGGAGCTCGCTGAGGGCGCCTATCTCGCGAGCGAGCTCGATGTGGCGGGTTGACAGGGCGTTCCAGTGGTCGTCGTCCCAGACTCGTATGGCCGCCACCGACATCAACCAGAGCCAGCGCAGTTCTTCGACCGTCCCCTCCGTCACCCCGGCTGACCAGGCCGGGCGCAACACGAGGCGCCAGGCGGCCACCGGGAGGGGTCGGCTAACCTCCGGTCCTCCATCAGCGTGGCGCACAAGGCTGGCCCCGCTGGCCTGGCCGTCGCCGTCCCTGACGGACATGCCGTTACCAAACTCTGTGATGGCGGCCCGCAACATCGGCACGCCATCCGCATACTCCCCGGTGGACGTGGCAACCAACCCGGCGAGGAGCAAGTCAGTCGGACCAGGGGTGAGGGGTGGTGGCGCGCCCGCAGCCACGCGAGCCACCGCCCGAACATCCCCGCCCGGCTTCGCCAGGCGGCCGGCGAAGATCGCGGCGGAAAAGGCGTCCAGGTAGGTAAGCCGGGCCTCGGCGGCGTCGACAGGCTCCAGTCGTTTCGCCGCCTTGAGCAGCAGTGGTACTACGTCGTTACCCCGGTTGGTAGTCGACGCCAGCTGGGCCCGGACCAGGTCGACCTGTGCCTGTTCCAGGTCGGTGAGTGACCCGGCTTCGGCGACCGCCAGGAGGTCGAGTGCCTCGTCGAATGCACCAACGTGGATCTTGCCGTGGGCGGCGACCACTGCTCGTCGGCCTCGCTGAGCCGGGTCGAGGGTGAGGTTCGCGGCCCGCTGCAGATAGGCACCTGCGGCGGCCAGCAGCCGCACGCCAACGCCAGGTTGGCAGCGTGGTCGAGTTCGGCCGCGATCTGGTCGTCCGGTCCGGGAGCGGCCTGGGCTCGATGCCAGATCCGCCGCTCGGGATCGACCTGGGGGTCGATGGCCTGAGCCAGCCCCTGGTGCGCCCGTCGTCGGTCGTCGGCGGACGCCAACCGGTAGGTCGCAGTGCGGACAAGAGGATGTCGGAACCGGACGCGGGTTCCGAACTCGGCCAGTTCCCGCGTCAGTTGCAGGGGCGGCCGCTTCGGGGCCGATGCCCAGGAGTCTGGCCGCCCGCCAGACCAGCGTGGTGTCTCCGGTCGGGTCCGCCGCCGCGATGAGCACCAGTTGGCGAGTTTCATCGGGCAGGGCGGCGAGTCTCCGTCTGAAGCTCGCTTCGATGGTGCCCTCGAGGGGTACTGCGCCGGGGAGCTCCAGTTCAATGGCTAACGCTGCGGGCGTGAGCCCGCGTGCAAGTTCGAGCAGAGCGAGGGGATTGCCCCTGGTCTCCGCGACGATCTGGTCCCGAACCTTGGGGTCGAGATTGCCGGGCAGCACCGAGTCCAGCAAGGCGTGCGCGTCTGCCTGGCTCAGACCCGTGACGGCCAGCTCGACTAAGCCTGTCAGATGGCTGCTCGGGCCGGGGGTTGCCAGGACCAAGCCCACCGATTCTGTGCCGAGGCGTCGGCCTGTGGCAGACAAGGCGACAGCTGACGCCGTGTCGAGCCATTGGTAGTCGTCGACGATGCAGATGAGTGGTTGCTCCGCGGCAACCTCGGCCAGCAGGCTGAGGACAGCTAGCGCGACAAGAAACCGGTCCGGAGGCGGCCCGGCGCGGATGCCGAACACAGTCCAGAGAGCGTCACGCTGAGGCTCCGGGATTCGCTCGAGCCGATCCAGCATGGGAGCACAGAGCTGGTGCACTCCCGCGAACGGGAACTGCATCTCCGATTGGACCCCGGCGGTGCGCGCTACCCGGCAGCCTGGGGCGTGGTCTGCAAGGTAGTCCAGCAGCGCGGTTTTGCCCACGCCCGACTCCCCGTTCAAGACCAGGGCCTGGCTCTCACCGTTCCGTACCGCCGCGACTAGCTGGTCAAGGACCCTGCGCTCGGAGTAGCGGTCCCTGAGCTCGGGTCGGCCCGGCCATCTCAGGGAAGCGACGGTCGCCGACATGGCCTGAGCGTACTGCGGCGCCGCCCGCCAGGACGGGGCCGAATAGCCCACCCGTGGCGCTACCCCTGTTGGGTGGAACTACCGGGCCAGGCTAGCCAGTGGGGGATGCTGCGGAGGGCCGGTCGACGGCACCCTTGACTGCGCACGACGGGTAACGGTCCACCATCCGGACAAGCCCCGATCCCTATCACGCTCGCGGGACAAGTGCAAAGGACCCAATGACCACTATTCGTCATCTCTACGCCACGGTCAGTGGGCGTCGGTTGTTTTATCAAGAGGCCGGCGTACTCAACAGCCCCCCGGTGGTGCTGTTGCATGGGTTTCCCGCTAGCTCGTTCATGTTCCGCAATCTGATCCCTGAGCTCGCCGATCTGTACCACGTGATCGCTCCGGACCAGCTGGGGTTCGGGCTCTCGGACGCACCCTCAGTCGACGAGTTCGATTACACGTTCGACGCATTGGCCAGTCTGACGGCCGGGCTACTGGCCCACCTCGGCGTGGGGGGCTATGCCCTGTACGTCCACGACTATGGGGCGCCGGTGGCCTGGCGGCTCGCGTTAGCCAACCCTCGGTCCATCTTGGCGATCGTCACCCAGAACGGGAACGGGTACGAGGCCGGATTCGAACAGGCCTTCTGGAAGCCGGTGCGGGAGTATTGGCACAACCAGAACCCACGGACAGAGGCTGCCGTCCGCCAGGCTCTCACCCTGGATGCCATCAAGTGGCAGTACCTCCACGGGGTGCCCGATCCCAGCTTGGTCAGCCCCGAAACCTGGTACCACGACCATGCCCTGATCTCGCGGCCGGGGAACGATCTGGTGCAGTTGCGGCTCTTCGCTGATTACGTCAGCAACCTGGCCGTCTACCCGAGGCTCCACGCCTATCTGCGCGAAAGCGGGGTTCCACTTATGGCGGTATGGGGCCGCAACGCCGAGATCTTCGGGCCGGCAGGCGCGCTCGCTTTCACCGACGATTTACCCGACGCTGAAGTCCACTTGCTCGACGGCGGTCATTTCCTGCTCGAAAGTCACCTCGACACCGTCGTGGGCTACACCCGCGGTTTCCTCGGAAGGACTCTCCCGTGACCGACCCGCCGCGCGAACAGACCGTGCTCGATGTCTGGCGCGGCGGTGCATTCACCGCGCTGTCGTACTGGCAGCCCGTGACGCCGGAGCCCAGGTGACCGGACCGCTGATGCTTGCCAAGCATCTAGCGTCCCGCCTTCCTCACCGGCCTGACACTGCATATCAACGGCGACGAACCCCTGAGCTGAGTTCGGCTTTGGCCCTCCTCGGGCCGGGTCCCACCGCAAAGGAGAGAGAACAATGGGTTTGTCCTGGCAGCAGGGACCGCTTGCACACGGAGCGGTCGGCCATTTCCTGGTCAAGGCCCCGCTTCCCGAGAGCATGCTCTACGCCGAACCGTTGCGCCGCCGCATGCGCGTCCGCTTCGGTGACGTCTGGATCGCCGACAGCGAACGGGTCGTCCTGCTCCACGAGCCTGGCCGCTACCCGGTCGCCTACTTTCCTGTCACTGACATCGCCGCGGGCGTTCTGCAGAGTAGTGATCACAGCACCAGTCACCGGGATCTAGGGGTCGCGGCCTGGTACACGGTCCGCGCCGGCGAGCACAGTGCGCCCCGGGCGGCCTGGCAGTTCACGGAGCTTCCTGCTCACGCTGCGGAACTGAAGGACCGGGTGGCCTTCTCGTGGCGGGCTATGGACGCTTTTTACGAAGAGGACGAACGGATCGTGGGCCACGCCGCTGACAGCTACCACCGCATCGACATCCGCCAGACGAGCCGGCACCTGATCGTCCGGCACGCCGAGCGGGTGGTCGCGGATAGCACCGGTCCGTTGGTCCTGTATGAGTCGGGGTTCGCGCCTCGCTGGTATGTCCCTCGTGGCGACGTCGACCAAGGGGCGCTCACCCCGGTGGGAGGCCAAACCTTCTGCCCCTACAAAGGGCTGTGCAGCTACTACGACATCGGCGAGATCCGCCGGGCGGTGTGGTCCTACGAGCACGCTTGGGAGGAGGTCAAGCGCATCTCCAATCTGGTGTCGTTTGAGCCCGACAAGGTCTGGGTGCAAATAGACGGCCGGCGGATCAGGCTGGAACCAGGGCAGAACGTGATCTCCCACGGGGTGGACCGGGATCTCACCGTCGAGGAAGTCATCGCGGTGCGACAGCCATGACCGACAGAGTCGCTTCGCCGGCAAAGATGCCATGTGAAGGGGCACCTCGTACGGCTGGGCTGCTGTCGGTGAACGTTGGCAGGACAAAGGACGTGGCCCGGCGCGGCCAGACCGTCTCCACCGGTATCTGGAAGCACCCGGTGTCCGGCCCCACGATGATCCGACATCTCAACATCGAGGGGGACGGCCAAGGCGGTCTGAGTGGTCCAGTCGCCGAGCGGCGGGCGGTTCTCGTCTACCAGATCCAGCCTTACCGGTACTGGCAAGAATATTTCGGACGCGACGATTTCACCTACGGGCACTTCGGCGAGAACCTCCCCGTCGACGCTCTGCCCGGCGAGCAGGTGTGCATCGGTGACCGCTACCGCATCGGCGAAGCGGAGTTCGAGAGCACCAAGCCTCGGGTCACTCGCTTCCGGGTCGCGAATGACGAATGGCGGCGCGTCGTGGCGCAGGAGTCGTCCGCCCACCGGTGTCTACGAAGGGCATCCCAAACTCACGACAGGAACCGGCGTGACTGAGATCATCAATGACGACGCGCTGGAATGGCCGGGCGACGCTGCACCGCAGACCCGATACACCGGCCACTCACCGGTCCGCGGGCGTGAACCGGAGCAACGAATCATCCATGACCTGCTGCGAGGGGCCGAGCAAGGGGTCGGGGGTGTGGTCCTGGTGGAGGGCGAGCCAGGGATAGGTAAGTCCGTGCTGCTGCGCCAGGCCATGAGTGAGGCCGAACAGCGGGGATTCTCAGTGGCGGCCGCGTCGGCCGACCAGCTTGGCCATACGCTGCCGTTCTTCGCGCTTTGTGGCGCGCTAGGTGAGCCATTCGCCAACTTCATGGGGAACGGCGCTTATCGTGATCCATCACATGCGCCCGGGTGGTGGATCAGCCAGATGCATGCCTATCTGGAAAAGCGAGCCGCCGAAAGTGCCGTCCTGGTGTGCCTGGACAACCTGCAGTGGGCGGACCCCCTCACCTTGGCGGCACTGCGGACCTTACTCCTCGACCTGAAACACCAGCCCATCTCCTGGTTGCTGGCCCTGACCAGCACTCCTCAACATGACGCGAAATACCTGTTTGGCTTTCTCAGCGCCCATGGCGCGGCCCGAGTTAACTTGACCCAGCTAGACGATCAGACGGTCGCGTCGCTGCTCGCGGGAACATTCGGGGCGCCGCCAGACCAGGCGTTGCTGGCCGTCGCTGGCGGCGCGGCCGGGAACCCGGCGTTGCTCACCGGGTTGATCCGCGGTTGGCACGACGATGAAGCTGTCCTGGCTGATGGTGAGCGGGCAGTTCTGGTCTCCACCCGTTTGCCGCCGCGGCTGGTCGGAGTCGCGCAGCGCCGCCTTGATGGCCTCAGCGAAAAGACTCGCCACCTGCTGGTGACGGCGGCGGTGCTCGGCCCGAGCTGTCGGTTGGCGGACATGGCCGAGATGATCGGGGAAACTCCGGCCGCGCTGCTACCCGCCGTAGAGGAGGCCATGGAAACTGCCGTCCTGACAGCCTCAGAGAACGCCTTCTCTTTCCGCCACGAACTGCTGCGCGGCGCTGTCGGCCAGCTCGTCCCGGGGCCAGCGCGACAGGCCCTGCACCGCCAGTACGCTCAGATCCTGATGCGCCGGGGGGACGCACCGGCGCTGGCCGCCGCTCAATTGTTGCGGGCCGCCCACGCGGAGGACCCTGCGTCGCTGGCCGATCTCGACACCGCGGTGGCCCAGACACTCGCTTCGGCTCCGCAAACCGCCGCGGACCTCGCCGTGCGGGCTCTGGAGCTGACGTCGCCCGCTGATCCCACCTTGCTGTCGCGCTCCGTGGCCGCCACAGAGGCGCTCACCGCTGCCGGTCAACTCGACGAGGCCGCCAGGCTGGCTGATGCCACCTTGGCCAACCCCGTGCCGCCGATTGCCGAAGCCCGATTACGATGTGCGCTGTCCACGGTGCTGTGTGCCCTGGGCCAGCCCGACAAGGCTGCCGATCAGACTCACAGGGTTCTGAGCCAGGGGCAGCTTCCCTACAATCTACGCGAGGAGGCGTTGACCGCTCACCTTCTAGCCCATGGCGGGCAGTGTCATGATGGCGCAAGCGGGTCGCTGGGCGACGTCGTCCTTGCTCATCCCGACGAACATGAGAGCCATACCATTGTGGCCGCCCAGGTGCTCCGGGCTCAGATCTCATGGAACTGTGGCCAGATCAGTGAAGCGCTAAGGCTCTTGCAGGACGCGGCCCGGCATAGCACCGGACTGGCTCTGGATGCCCGCCGTCCCCAGCCGTTGCTCCCCCTGGCTGCTGCGCTTGTCGACCTGCGCCAGCTCCAGGAGGCCGAGCGCATCGTCGAGGCGAGTGGACTGTCGGCCTTGCCTGCGAGTCCCACCCAGGCCTTGCTGCGCATTCTGCGCGCCCGCATCGACCTCGCCAACGGCCGCCTCGCGGACGCGGACGACGCCGGCCAAGCCGCGTTAGCCCAGGCTCATACCTGTGGGGCCGAGGGATACGCCTGGATGGCGCGCTGCGTTTTGGCTGTCATCGCGCTGCGCCGTGGCGACGTAGCTACGGCGGCACAGCACCTCGCCGAACTTCCTGGCTTCGTGTCTGATCCCCCGAGTTGGTACGCGCGCTCTGAAACAGCGCTGGCGAGGGCCCAGGTCGTCGAAGCGCGCAACGGGCCGGCCGCAGCCATCAGCCACCTGCGCCAAGCCGACCCAGGTCTCACCACCGGCCGGGGCGTGCTGCTTGGCGATCCGTATGTCGCGGCGTGGCTGGTACGGACGTCGCTCGCGGCCGGTGACCAGACCCTGGCCGACCAGGTCGCCAACGCCGCCATGGCTCTCGCGAACGCCAGTCCGGGGGTCGTAGCGCTGGCCGCCGCGGGGGCTCACAGTCAAGGTCTCGCCGTCGGCGACCCTGTTCTTGTGGCGCAGGCGGTAGCACAACATCCTGACCCGTGGGCTCGAGCTTCCGCCGCTGAAGACCTCGCCGTCCTCCTCACCGATTCGGCCAGGGACCAGGCCGTCGGGCATCTCAAGTCTGCCCTGGAGGGATACCGTCAGGTGGGCGCCGTCCGCGACGAGGCCAGAGTCCGCCGGCGGTTACGCGCACTCGGCATCCGCCGCCGCCATTGGACCACGCCTGCCGACAGGCCCCTCGCCGGCTGGGACAGCCTTACCGACACCGAGAAGGCGGTGGCCCGGCTCGTAGCCGAGGGACTGAACAACAGACAGATCGGCGGCCGCATGTATATCAGCACACACACGGTCGCTCACCACTTACGGCAAGCATTCCGCAAGTTGCAAATCGCCTCTCGTGTCGAGCTCACCCGCGTGGTCATGGGAGAAGCGACGGCCGAAGGATCCGGGTCCCGATGCCCTGACGTCGTGGTTACAACCAGCTGAGCTCGACTGTGAAGCCGCCGCTGGCTGAACCCAGCCGTCGACTGTGATCGAGGCGAGGACGGGTTATCGGTCCGTCACGAGTGGCCCTAACTGGCTTGGTTGGAGCGGTTCGTATCCGATCCTCAATCGGATTGTTGCAGCGGCTCAATGGTGAACCCCAGCTTTCCGAGGACGCGGACCGCGCCACTCTTTCCTTTCTCGAAATCACCCGAGGAAAGGCGTTGGCCAGTAGCCAACGCGTAAGCTGTCCCCAGGATCGCCTTATGCGGGTAGTGTCATTGATCCCAAATGAGCGCGTAACTCCTGGACGGGCCAAAACCATGTTCGGAGAAGAACGGCTCGGGTCCGAGTCGATCGTACTCCTGTATTGGTTTTAAGAGGTCAGATTTTGTCACGTGGTCCCAGCCGACCATGGTGTACCTTCCTTGTCGGCTAGTGAAATAACGTCGTCCCTTGTATCGGGCCTCTTTGCGGCTGATACGAGGTTGCGACCATGGCCCGCGAAGAGCGGCGACCGAGAGTCTGTCTCCGGTCCCCCCGCAGCCCCGGCAGGTTCCTGCTCTCGGACATGCCTCGGGGCTTCATCCGGTGGGTCCGAACCGTTCGATGCGGATCGTCTCGGCGATGATGCCAGCATCCAGAGCCACCGACGTGGCGGCCTCCGCAAATCGCGCTGAACCACAAATGTACGTCAGGGCGTAGGAAGGTATGAATGGAACGAGGTCGTCGACGCTGATATGGCCTGGCGGCCGTGGATTTCGTTTGGGTGTTTCACGGGTATAGATGACCGTGCTGTCGGGGCCGCCGACTTCGCTAGCGTAGATGAGCTGGTTGGGCGACCGCACTGAGACAACGAGATGGGCGAGTGACTGGTCCGGCGTCCGGCGCGCCAATCGCAGCATGGCCATGAGCGGGACGATTCCGGTCCCGCCACCGATAAGCAGGGCGGGAGTGGTCCCTTCCCAGACGAACCAGCCGCCGATGGGTCCTCGCACCTCGAAGGTATCGCCCACCCTAACTGCGTCGTGGAGGAACATCGATACTTCCCCATTTTGCAACCGTTCCACGGTCAGTTCGATCTCACCGCTATCGTCGGGCGCCGATGCTACCGAGTAGGACCGTTCGGTCATGTACCCGTCCGGTGCGGTCAACCTCAACGAGTAGTGCTGGCCAGCAATATGTCCCGACGGATTGGTCAGGGCCAACCGAAACGTTTTGACCTGCGGCGTCCAGGTCTCGATGGCGATGACTGTGGCTACCTGCCATTTCCCGACGACGGGAAGCTCAGTCACCATCGTAGCGCTCTTGAAGCCAGGGGTCGCCGTGGTTGTGATATCCGCGTACTTCCCAGAATCCAGGTTCGTCGTGATCGATCAGTCTGAGGCCAGTGATCCACTTGGCGCTTTTCCAAAAGTACAGATGCGGGACGACCATCCGGGCTGGTCCACCGTGTTCGCGCGGCAACGGCTGACCGTTGGCTTCCCAGACCACCCAGGCCTTCCCTCCAGAGACATCCTCTATGGGCAGGTTGGTGGTGTATCCAGTGCTCGAAAACTCCACGATGTGGGTAGCTGAGGCCAGCGGTGCGGCTGCTTCGAGCAGCGTATCCACGGACACGCCGGTGAACACCATGTCGAATTTGCTCCACATGGTGACGCAATGGATTGGACCGCTATATTCGGAGGTCGGGAGGCTGTGGATCTCCTCCCAGGTCCAGGTCCTCGGTCGCTCCACTAGGCCTTCGATGCGAAAGTTCCAACTCGCGGTGTCCAGTGTCGGAGTGACCTCAGCGGTAAGCACCGGCCACTGGGGCCCGATGTCGTACTGGCCCGGTGGTAGACGTGGGTCGCTCTGCTTGCCCCGCCCGGTAAAACCCCTTGTAAAAAGCGCCATTCGCACCCCTGGACCAACTGCTCGTCTCAAACCGTTGGCCCGGTCTCCTTTCATGTGTTGCGTTGGTCCTCTGTTGCTAGAGGTTCCCGGGTCGGTCAGACGACCGGAGACGAGAGCCAACCGGGTCTCTCGACTAAGGATTCTCTGCTCCACGACGCCCTGACATCGTCAACGTTGATGGTTTACGGGGGCCAGCTTTCATCGGGGCCAAGCGGTCTCGCAGTCGATCAACCATCTTCAGCTCCGACGCCAGACGACGGCCAGACTGGCGACCGCTGGCCGCTGATCGCAGAAGTGTGTCCCGCCGAGTGCTGAACCGTTAGTGGTTGGCCGGGTGGGACCGCTCCCGAGGACCGGAGAACTAGTTGATCTGACGATGTGAAGCGCCGATCTCGCGACCACACTCTGAGTCTTGACGATCAGCGGGCTGACGAGCAGAGAGGTGAGGACGATGGCTGAGGGCGCCGATGTGGGAGGGCGCACAAGGACCGCCCTGGTGACCGGAGGGACTGGCGGAATGGGCCGGGCTATCGCAGCTAAACTCGCCGCCGACGGGTACGACATCGGACTGGCTTACATGGGCAGTGCTGACCTGGCCGATGGGATCGTCGGGAACATCGAAGGATGTGGTCGGAAGGGGGCTTCCTTTGCGGCCGACATTGGCGACGAGGGGGCGGTGGCTGCTCTCTTCGACGTGGTTCAGGACCGCTTCGGCCATCTTGACGCTGTGGTTCATACGGCCGGGATAAACCGTCCGGCTACCCTCATCGACCTCGACCTGAACGACTTCGATACCATTCAGCGGGTCAACGTGCGGGGGACGTTCGCCGTGAATCAGCAGGCGGCGCGGCGGATTCGAGACGGCGGATCGATTGTGAATGTGTCGTCGAGCATGGTACGGGTGGCACCGCCGGCGCTGAGCGCGTACGCGGCGTCTAAAGCTGCCGTCGACGCGCTAACCCGCATCCTCGCCAAGGAGCTGCGCGGTCGGGACATCACCGTCAACGCGGTGGCGCCGGGCCCGACTGCCACCGACGCCTTCCTGCACAGCACCTCGGCTCAAGAACAACAAGACTTGGCGGCGTTGCCGCCGCTCGGCCGTCTCGGCAGTCCCGACGACATCGCCGGAGTCGTGTCATTCCTGGTCGGACCGGCGGGCCGTTGGGTCAACGGTCAGGTCGTCTATGCCAACGGCGGGCTGGCCTAACCGGGCCCGTCTGACTGTATCCGGACGGAAGGAGAACATGTTACTCAGTGACAAGTCCATAGTCGTCACTGGCGGCAATAGCGGCATCGGTAGGGCCATCGTGCTGGCTGCTGCCGCCGAAGGCGCCAACGTCGTCGTGGACTACCGCATGAACCCGAAATCCACGGCCGAGGTCATCGCCGCGGCGGAACGGGCCGGGGGCCGCGCGGTGGGGGTGGAGGCCGACGTGTCGCGCACCGAAAACCTGGAGCGGATCATCCAAACCGCGGTGGAGAACTTCGGTCGCCTCGACGTTCTTGTCAACAACGCTGGTATCGAGACGCGCATGTCCCTGCTGGAGACCACCGAAGCCGACTTCGACCGGGTGCTGGGAGTGAATCTGAAGAGCGCCTTCTTCGGCGCCCAGTTCGCAGCCCGGCAGTTCATGGCTCAAGGTGCCGGCGGATTGATCTTGACCATCTCATCCACTCACGAAGACTGGCCGATGCCCGGCAACATCGCCTACTGCGTCTCGAAGGGCGGGACCAAGATGCTCACCCGGACTGCCGGCGTCGAGCTGGGATCCTTGGGAATTCGCTTTATCAATGTAGCGCCGGGAGCAGTCAGCACCCCGATCAACGCTGCCACCGAGGCCAACCAGCAGCTACTGCAGCAACTGAACGAAGCGATCCCGCTCGGCCGTGTCGCCCAAGCGGCCGAGATCGCGGAGGTGGTTGTGTTTCTGGCCTCGGATCGGGCCAGCTATGTCAACGCCACCACCGTTACCGTCGACGGCGGTCTGTCCCAATCAAACGTGGGACTATGACTATCACGTGCCCTTCTGGCGGCAACGATCATTACGACGTCCTTGTCGTGGGTAGCGGCCCCGGCGGCGCGACCATCGCGGCCCGCCTCGCCGAGACCGGCAAGCGGGTGCTGCTGCTCGAACGCGGCGACTTCCTGCCCCGAGAGCGCGACAACTGGGACTCACAAGCGGTCTTCGGCGACGGAAAATATACCGCAGCTGAGACTTTCTACGACCGCCTCGACCGGCCCTTTCGGCCCGAGTTGCACTACTACGTGGGCGGCAACTCCAAAGTGTACGGCGCGGCGCTGTTCCGGCTGCTGCCTCGCGACTTCGGCGAGGTACAGCATCCGCATGGCGTCGCGCCGGCCTGGCCGATCAGCTACGGGGACATGGAGCCGCACTACGTTCGGGCCGAACACCTGTTTTGGGTGCACGGAAGGCACGGCGAAGATCCCTTCGCGGGGACCTCCAGCCGGGACTACAAGTACCCGCCCGTGCAGCACGAGCCCCGTATCCAGCACCTCTCGGATGGGCTGCAAAAACTGGGGCTGCACCCGTACCACCTGCCGCTAGGCGTGCAGCTCACCCAAGACGATCACGGCCGGCCCACCACCGACTCACAATGCATCCGATGCGACCGTCTTGACGGGTTTCCGTGTCTGCTCGGGGCCAAAGCCGACGCCGAGCGGGCGGTGATCCGCCCGGCCCTGGCCACCTATCCGAATCTGACATTGATGACGAGAACGACAGTCGATCGACTCATAACCGATTCCCGGGGCCGCTCCGTCACCGCCGTGGCGGCGACCCTCCCCGACGGCAGTCCACACACCTTTAGCGCCGACATCGTTGTCATCTCCGCCGGGGCCATCCTGTCAGCAGCCCTACTGCTGAAATCGGCAAACGACGAGTACCCGCACGGACTGGCTAACTCGTCGGACCTGGTCGGCCGCAACTACATGCGCCACAACAATCTTGCCCTCATCGCGTTCTCCCGCGAACCCAACCCGACCGTGTTTCAGAAAACCCTTGCAATCAACGACTTCTACGGCCCAGGCCCGCACTGGGCCTACCCGCTGGGCAACATCCAGATGCTCGGCAAATCCGACGGCTGGCAGATCAAAAGCGGGGCACCACACCGACTGGGCTGGGCCCCGAAGGCACGCTACGACGACGTGGCGAAGCACTCCATCGACTTCTGGCTAACCAGCGAAGACCTGCCCCTGGCCGACAGCCGGGTCACCCTCAGGCCCGATGGTGCGGTCAAGCTGACGCTGCGGCCCGACAACAACACCGGAGGCCTCACCCGCCTGCGCAAGATCTTCCAAGAAATGTTGAGCAACCTCGGCATGGTCGAGATGACCTTCGTCCGCAGCCTCTACCTTCACAAGGCCTTCGACGCCGCGGCCACCGCCCACCAGGCCGGCACAGCCCGCTTCGGCACCGACCCGACGTCCTCGGTCCTTGACGTTGAGTGCAAAGCCCACGACCTCGACAACCTCTACGTGGTGGACAGCAGTTTCATGCCCTCGGTAGGTGCGGTGAACCCTACGCTGACGATCATCGCCAACGCCCTTCGGGTCGGCGATCACGTCGCCGATCGCATCGGAACGACCCGCCAGCCACAACCGGCCGCCGTTCCCGGCCCGCCCCCACCCTACCGCCAGGGCACATAACGGAGCTTGCTCGCTCGTGCCGAAGATCGAAGATTACGCACTGCTCGGAGATCTCCACACCGCCGCCCTGGTGAGCACGGCGGGATCAATCGACTGGCTCTGCCTGCCCCGCTTCGACTCGCCCGCGGCATTCGCCGCTCTCCTTCACAACGAAGAGGCGGGACACTGGACCCTCGCCCCTGTGGGCGTAAGTAATTGCACATCCCGCCGGTACAGGGGAACCACCCTGGTGCTGGAGACAGAGTGGGCGACCGCGGACGGGGCCGTACGGGTCATCGACTTCATGCCTCCCCGGGCCGGCCAGCCCCACCTCGTCCGCATCGCCGTAGGCCTGAGCGGCCGGATTGTCATGCGATCAATGCTGCGGTTGCGATTCGATTACGGACGTGTCGTCCCCTGGGTGCGGCCTGTCGACGCCGACGTGGAGGCCATCGCCGGGCCTGACCGCGTCCGTCTAACCGCGACCGTTCCCCTGTCCGTCGAGGACAGCGACAGCTGGGCGGACTTCAGCTTGGGGGAGGGCGACCGGGTCTCCTTCGTCATGTCATGGGCGCCCAGCCACGAGCGTGATATGCCGTACATCGACGCCGAACATGCCCTTTCAGCGACGCAAGACTTCTGGACGGAGTGGTCTGCTCGAGCGGAATATACCGCCGGTCCTTACTCGGACGCTGTCGACCGGTCACTCATCACCCTGAAAGCCCTGACTTACGAGCCGACAGGGGGGATAGTGGCAGCCGCCACCACCTCCCTACCCGAGAAGCTCGGCGGGGTTCGCAACTGGGATTACCGGTACTGCTGGCTTCGGGACGCCACCTACACCTTGCAGGCCCTTCTGGCGGCCGGTTACAGAGATGAGGCAGGAGCGTGGCGGGATTGGCTGCTGCGCTCCATCGCCGGCAAGCCCGACACCCTACAAATCATGTACAGCATCGACGGCGCCCGCCGGCTGCCCGAGATCGAGTTGCCGTGGCTGTCCGGGTACGAAGGCAGTATTCCGGTCCGCACCGGCAACGCCGCGTCCGAACAGCTCCAACTCGACGTCTGGGGTGAGATCTTGGACGCGTTGTTTCTGGCCCGGGACGGAGGCCTTCCCGCCGACCCAGACGCCTGGACCCTGCAAGTCGCCCTAATGAACCACCTCGAATCAGCGTGGCGCCAGAAGGACAACGGCCTGTGGGAGGTACGCGGCGGTCAGCAGCACTTCACTCACTCTAAAATCATGGCCTGGGTTGCGGCTGATCGCATGGCTCGATCGGTCCGCACGCAAGGGCTCCCCGGCCCAGTCCTGCACTGGGAGCAGCTCCGCGCTCAGATCCACGACGACGTCATGAGTCACGGCTTCGACCCCGTACGCAACACCTTCACCCAGGCCTACGGGTCCACCGCCCTCGACGCCAGCCTGCTTTTGATTCCGCGCCTCGGGTTCCTTCCCCCCGCCGACCCCCGCGTCGTGGGGACCATCGCCGCCGTCCGCCGCGAACTCAGCGACGACGGACTCATCAAGCGCTATCGAACCACCGACACCGACGATGGTGTCAAGGGCGGGGAAGGCCTGTTCATCGCCGGATCGCTCTGGCTGGTCGACGCCCTGTACGCGTCCGGGCAGCAGGCAGACGCGGTCGATCTGCTCGAGCGGCTGCTCGAGCTGCGCAACGATGTAGGTTTGCTCAGCGAGGAATGGGACCCAGTCGGACGGCGCCAGCTGGGCAACACCCCCCAGGCGTTCAGCCACTTCGCCTTGGTCATCAGCGCCCTCCAAGTGCACGGCGGGCGGGCGGTCCGCAGCGACTCCATGTCGATGTGAGGACGACACCAAAGGTTGCTATCGACCGAATCGCTTTGGTCGTGTCCGATCTTGACCGGGCAGTAGACGACTACGTGAACACCCTCGGCTGTAGCGTGGAACACTACGACGACATCGAACCCGCCTTGACGAGGGCACTGTGCGTCCCGCGGGCACAGGGCCACCGGGTTTGTTTGCAGCTGGGTCGCCAGCGCATCGAGCTCCTGGAATTCGCGGACTCGGCCGGACGACCCTACCCACCGAACAGCACCAGCTCCGATCTTTGGTTCCAGCACCTCGCCATCATCGTCAGCGATATGGCGGACGCCCATCAGCGGGTGAACACGAATCGGCGTTTCCAGCCCATCAGCCGCCGCGGCCCGGTTCGGCTCCCGGAGAACTCAGGTGGTGTGACCGCGTTCAAGTTTCGTGACCATGACGGCCACCCCTTCGAACTGCTGGCCTTCCCTGACGGAGGAGTCCCGCCAGAGTGGCAGAGCTCGAGCGCCGCCAGTTTGCTCGTCGGAGCCGATCACACCGCCATCGCCATTAGCGACACTGCCAGGAGCACAGAATTCTTTCGCTCGGTCTTCGGATTCCGGGTCGGAGCTCGCACCGAGAACCGCGGACCCGAGCAAGACGACCTCGATGACGTCGACGACGTTCACGTCAGTGTCACCCGCCTCGGGCCCGACCTGCCTCCCCCACGGCTGGAACTCCTGCACTACCGCGTGGGCACACGACTGCCGATCCCACGCGACACAACTAGCAATGACATCGTGGCCACACACTCCGTGCTAGAGGTCGCGTCGCTGGACGCGACAGCTGCCGCGCTCACACGTTGGGGCACACCCTTGGCCGACGAAGACCGTATGATGCTGCACCAAGGCACACCGGCCGTTCTGATATCGGGACCTGACGGCCATCGATTCTTGGTGAAAGAGCGGCAGAAGGACACGAGCCGACCATCAAGCGAGAACTGAAAAGCGCTGCACATCGATTACGAGGCGGTTTCGGCAACGTGGCCACATCAGTGGCCGCCACCGAGGCGACTCGTGGCGGTGCCGCGCCGCGCAAGCAGCGGATATTTCGATGGTCCATAGAGGCTAGACCTTGGGCAGACCAGCGATCCTAACGGGGTTACGAGGCGGTCTGGGGAATGCTCGATTCCGCCACCTCTTCCGGCAGAGGCTCCGTGGTGGCGGGAGTGGCCGGGAAGAACTGATGTCGAGACAACGCAAGCACGGATCGGGTGGCGATGCTGGCGACCACCAACGTCGCGATGCCGACGCCCGATCG
>CAWAEC010000014.1:0-634610 GCA_963781155.1 uncultured Acidimicrobiaceae bacterium | reverse complement strand
GTCCCCGAGCCCGGTCAGCATGCCGGCGAGGAGGAGGCGGGGTGCACTCGCAACCCGATCACGCCACCGGGATCCGCGTGTCGGATGGCGGCCTCTGCCAAACCCAGGGCGTCGTCGACCCGTCCCTCCCACCACGAGATGTGCGCCAACGCGGTCAAGGCGCCCGCCAGCGCACAGGCAGTGTCGGGCCTACCCCGCCCGGCCAGAATGGCCACGGCCCCGGCGCGCGCCCCAGACACGTCACCGTGGGCCAGTAGACACATGAGGCCGGTTACCTCGGCGGCGGCGTACAGCTGCTCCGGCAGGTCCGTCACGGCCAGCGTCACTTCCACTTCGGCGATCGCCTCGGCAATCCGCCCGTCGATGAAGAGAAGACGACAACGCCAGGCGCAACTGGGCTGCCACCACGGCGGGAATGCCGGCTAACGCCAGCGTGGAGCGGGCGAGCTGTTCGGCCTGCTCCGGCCGCTGGGCCCCCATCAGCACATCAACCGCCAGGGCCGTGCGGGCGGGTCGGGTCGGATCCGCGGGGTCGGTGAGCTCGAGCGCCCGCCGGGCCAGTTCGGCGGCGGATTCCGGCAGGATCGACGAGTCTCCGCATCGGCCCGGTCAAGCCCGTCCAACACCTTGCGGTCGCCCCGCTGGGCGCCCTGGATGAGGTGGACCGCGGCTCGAGGCGCGGCGCCGCCTCGATCAAGCAGCAACTCGCCAATCTGGCGGTGCAAGGCTAGCCGGACAGGGTCCTCCAGCCCCCGATAGACGGCATCCCGACGAGTTCCCGCCGAAACGAGAGGACCTCCAGCCCGCCGCTCGCGAGCAGTCCGGCCGCGGTCGCCTCCCGTACCGGGGTGAGCAGGCGGGCCGCGGGCGTGCCCAGCGTGGATGCCAGATCGGCCATCCGGAATGACCGTCCCAGTACGGCGGCCACTTCGACCAGCTGGCGGCTCTCGGCGGAAAGCGCGGCAAGGCGGCGGGCGACGATCGCCTCCAGGCTTCGGGCCTGATGGCCGGTTAGACGGGACCGGCCGTGAGCGACCTCGATGGCTCCCTCGTCGCAGAGCGCCTCGGCGAGTTCGAGCACAGCACCCGGGTAACCGCCCGTTGCGACGCCCCAGGAGAGCAGCTCCGAATCGGGCGTGGCGCCGGTGACATCGGCAACCAGCTGGGCGACCGCCCGAGTGGATAGTGGATGGAGCTCGATCTCGGTGGCCCTATCCAAAGTGCCCAGCCCGGCCAGCACCCGCCCGAGCGAGGCGTGGGACCCGCCGAAGCAGGCGGCGAACAACCACAAGACCGGGTATGCCGACAGCCGCACGACCAACTGCCTGAGCAGGAGCATGCTGGTGGGATCGGCGCATTGCAGATCGTCCAGGAGCACGACCAGCGGGGCGCGCCGGGCTCGCTTCTCGACCACCGTGCATGCGTCGTCGACGACGCTCAGGCGGGCGTCAAGGACCGCCCCCTGCGGCGCCCTCGCCAGCCCCAGACAGCTGCGGATGGCGTGCAGGGCTTCACCAGGCTGCTCGCTGTCGCAGCGGGCGCTGGCCACGTCGAGGCCGGCGATCGTCGCCACATCGCCGGCGTCATGAACGAGGCGGGTTTTGCCGCTGCCCGGGGGTCCCTCGACCACGACCACGCCTCCTTGGCCTCCCGCTGCCGCTTTTACCCGCTCGGTCAGCGCCAGCCATTCGTTGGCACGGCCGCGTAGAGGACCATCGGGTATTACGACACGACCATCAGGTGCTACGGAACGAAGGGCCGTTACAGCACCCCCTAACGGGATCGCTTAAGCGCGCTTTACCCAATCTGGTTGCGGTTTAACCGTAGTCCCGGCCCTGCTGCACGATGGCGGGATATGACCCGGTCACCTCACGGATGCGACATCGCCGGCGGCGCCCCCTCTAGCTCGAACATGATCTCATCCAGGTAGCACCAGAACCAGTCCTCGCCTGGCTCGAACGAGCGGACAATGGGGTGGCCGGTTGTGTGGAAGTGGAAGGTGGCATGGCGACCGGGGGAGCTGTCACAGCAGCCGACGTGCCCGCAGAACTGACACAGTCGCAGGTGGACCCAGTCGCGCCGGCCCGCCGCCAGGCACTCCTCGCAACCGAGCGAGGAGGGCTGGACATCACGGATGTAGGCGAGATGGAGACAGGTCGTTGCCATTACACGCTCCCTTGTCGATCGGGGACGGCGGACGCTTCGCCGGTGCTGCTCAGGTGTTCGTGCACCATGCGGACGGCCATGGCCCCCTCGCCGGCCGCGGCCGCCACCCGTTTGATGGATCCACTACGCACATCGCCGGCAGCGAAGATTCCCGGCCGGCTCGTCTCCAGGAACAGCCGCCGCGACCTCGTCGACGCGTGGAGGGGAACGCCCTCCCCGGTGAGGACGAAGCCGTGGCTGTCCAGCGCCAGCTGATTCTCCAGCCATGCGCTATGGGGCTGCGCCCCGATGAAGACGAAGAGCGCCCGGGCATCAACGCGCTGGCGCCGGCCGGTCTGGTTGTCCTCGACGACGACCTGTTCGAGCACGTCATCGCCCAGCAGCTCCCGTATCTCACTGTGCAGCATGACGTCAACGGAGGCGTTGCGCTCGATAGCGTCCACCAGGTAGCGAGACATATCCTTGCCCAGGTCGCCGCCACGGATCAGGAGCCGGACCCGGGCGGCGTGCTTGGCGACGAACAGGCTGGCTTGACCCGCCGAGTTGCCGCCTCCGACGACGACAACCGGGTCACCGCGGCACCGGTTGGCTTCGAGTTGCGTGGCCGCGTAATACACGCTGGTCCCTTCGAAGCGTTCCAGGCCGGTCACCTCGAGCTTGCGGTAGCGGGCCCCGGCGGCGATCAGGACCGTGCGGCTCGACAGGGTGGATCCGTCATCGAGCTCGACCAGGTGATAGCCATCCTGCTCCGCCAGCCGCACGGCGGTGGCCGGCACATCGATCCGGGCCCCGAACTTCTGAGCCTGAATGACGGCCCGGTCAGCCAGTTCGCCCCCCGAGATCCCGGAAGGAAAGCCCAGGTAGTTTTCGATGCGAGGCGACGTCCCCGCCTGGCCGCCCGTCGCGACGCCGTCGAGGGTGATAGTAGCCAGCCCCTCGGACGCCCCGTAGACCGACGCCGCCAGCCCGGCGGGCCCGGCCCCCACCACGACAAGGTCCCACCGCGTCTCGGTCGAGGGGGCCACGTAGAGCCCGATGACTCGAGCGAGCTCCGCGTTAGACGGGTTGCGCAGGACCTGCTCGCCCCGCCAGATCACCACCGGAGTGTCCCCGGGCTCGATACCGAGCTGGCGCAACAGTGACTCGGCGCCTGCGTCGGTCTCGAGGTCGATCCAGGTGTGGGGGAGCCGGTTGCGGGCCGCGAACTCCCGAAGACGCCGAGTGTCCGGCGAGAACCGGGAGCCGATGAGCTTGAAGCCGCTGCCCAGTCCGATCAGGATGGCGCGCCGCATCATGTAGGCCCGCAGGATCAAGTCTCCGAGCGCCGTGTCCTCGGCCACCAGACTACGCAGCGGTTCCGATGCGACGTCGAGCACCTCGCCTGCCTGGCGTACCTCCGCGGTCACAAAGGCCACCTCGCCGGTGAGGAGGTTGAGTTCACCGAGGAACCGGCCCCGGCCGTGCACGCCGATCACCCGGTCCGGGCCTTCCAGGATGGCGACCAGTCCCTCCAGGATGACGAAGAAGTCGCACCGCCGGTCGCCCTGCCGGTAGAGCACCGTGCCTTGCTCGACTCGCCGCCGCCGTCCCAGGCCGGCCAGCGCCTCGACCTGCTGTTCGCTGAGGCGGGGATAGGCGCCGTACACATCCGGCGTCTCCCCCAGCGGGCAGGAGTCTGTGGTGACACTCATGCGTTAGCCCCTCCCGGTGAATCGAGCGGGTCTTCAGCGCCGTGTCTGGCGGTGCCGCCGGTGTCCCGGAGACGGTGGCGGGGAATGGTTGTCCGGCCGCCACGGCTCCCGGAATCTGCGGCGGTCAAGTGCCGCTGGTCGCCTTCTCGCTCGTCGACTTCTCGCTGGCGTTGGCGGTGATGCTGGCGCCCTCACCGTTGCCGTGTCTGATCACCACCTTGCGGGGCTTGGCTTGCTCGGCAACCGGGATGGTCAGGGTCAGGACCCCGTCGCGGTAGGTTGCGGCGATGTTGGCCGTGTCCAGGCTGTCACCCAGGAACAGCTGCCTCGTGAAGGTGCCATGGGGCCGCTCCGAGACAAGAACTTCGCTCCCGTCTTGTGGCTGCCACGCTCGCTCGGCCCGCACGGTCAGAACGTTCTTCTCCACCGTCAAGTCGATCGAGTCGGGATTCATACCGGGGAGGTCGAAGTTGACAATGAACCGATCACCCTCACGGTAGGCATCCATCGGCATAGCGAATTCACGAGATCCGCCTGACTGCTGGCGCTCGAACCACTGAGAAAGCGGGTCGGACGCGCGGAACGTATCGAATCGCATGAGCATGATACGGCTTCCTCTCGACGAATGAGATCGATCGTCGCGCCCAGCGGCCAGGCCTACATCCCCGGGTCGCGTGGTCCTGGTGCTAGGCGCGGGTGGCCTTTCCGGCTGCCTCGAGGGCGCCTTCGAGCCAGCTGCGCAGCGCGTCTTCGGGGGCCGCGCCGACCTGGCGGGCCAGTTCGTCCTTTCCCCTCATGAGCACCAGCGTCGGTATGCCCTGGACGGAGAATCGCCTGGCGACGTCAGGAGCGTCGTCCACGTTGACCTTGACGAGCTTGATCCGGCCCCCCAGGTCGCGGGCCAGCGTCTCGAGCGCCGGGCTCACCACGCGACAGGGCCTGCACCAGGGCGCCCACAGGTCGACCAGTACCGGTACAGACGATGTCTCCACGATCTCGGCAAAAGTGTCGTCGCCGGCGTCGGTGATCCAGGGCAGCGGTGCGCCGCAGTGGCCGCAACGGGGAGTGCCGCTGCTAGCCACCGACGGCACGCGGTTCTTGCGTCCGCAATTGGGGCACGGCACGATGCTGACAGACTTGGCATTCACTGGCATCCGATCGCCTCCTGGGCTGCTCGCCTGGCGATGATGATCGACCCTTCTTCAGGCTGGACCACGTGACCGCGTAGCGTCGGCCCCCGCTCCCTGGGGCGGGGCGCGGCAAGGGTGTTGCCGGCGACGACTACGCGGTCGGGTGAAGAGGGGCGGCGCGGTGAAGCTCAGACTCCCACCATGAAGCGAACACGTGTGCTCGAGGTGGGTTCCTTCCTGCTGGTCGCCGGCTTGAGCCTCGGCGCCTGCGGGGGCGACTCATCGAACAGGTTGGCGAGTGGCGCCAGCAGTTCGGGTCTCTCCCCGACTGACGCGGTCTCGTCTGTCCAGGCGGATTTCGTGGCGGTCGTCAACAAGGTCCGCCCTTCGGTGGTGGAGATCACCACTTCGACGGGCCTGGGGTCGGGAATTGTCTACGACGGCAACGGTGACATCGTGACGAACGATCACGTGGTCGGCACCGCCCGCAACTTCCAGGTGAGCTTCGTCGACGGACAGGTGGCCACCGCCAGCCTGGTGGGGGCGTTCCCACCTGATGATCTCGCTGTCATCCGGGTGCACGGGGTCACGCGGCTGCATCCCGCCGTCTTCGCCAACTCCAGCCAGCTGCAGGTCGGCGACATCGACCTGGCCATCGGCAACCCACTGGGACTGGCCAGCTCGGTGACCGAGGGAATCGTAAGCTTCACCGGCCGGACGGTCGGCGAGGGTAACGGTGTCGTCCTGCCCGACACCATCCAGACCAGCGCCCCCATCAACCCCGGCAACAGCGGTGGCGCTCTCGTCGACAGCCAGGGCCGGGTCATCGGCATTCCCACCCTGGCCGCCACCGACCCCGAACTCGGTGGCTCGGCCGCCAACGGTATCGGCTTTGCCATCCCGTCGAACACCGTCGAGCTGGTAGCCCCGCAGCTGATCACGGCCGGACGAGTAGCCAACAGCGGCCGGGCCGCACTCGGCATCAGCGGCGCCACCGCCCTAAACCCGGCCGGAAACCCGGTGGGCGTCATCGTCGTCTCGGTCCAGCCGGGAGGCCCAGCCGCCCGAGCCGGCATCACCGGCAACGAGGTGATCACCATGATCGACGGACAGCCCACCCCCACGCTCTCGGCCCTGCAGGACATCCTGGCCAACCTGCGGCCAGGCGAGCGAGCCCCGCTGCGGATCCTGTTGCCCGACGGAAGCACCCGCCAGGTCACCGTCACCCTTGGAAACCTCGGCGGGTGAGCAGCCATCCAGCTCACGCCCGAGGCCCGATCGAATCACTCGAGTAGGTGTCCGTGACACCCGTTTGGAAGCCGAGAAACCCTCTATCCGGGTGTAGCGGACCTGAGGCCGTCAGCAGTTTGCTGGACGTAATTAGGGTATATATACCCCACAGACCCCCAGACGCCCCACTACCGATGCGTTCCCTTTCGGATCCCTCCCGTGTCCCACGACGGCATCGAATACCTGGATGTGCTGCCACTCTTGCGCGGCGCAATCACCACCTTCGCCGGCTCCGCTGAAAGCGCCGCGGTGGACCCGGATAACGGTGAGTACGTCAACATCACCCATCTGGTCCGGCACCTCATTGGGCGCCTCGCCGCCGGGCGGACCGAGGATTTCCCCGCCGTGTTCGCGGTCGTCGAACGCGTGCTCGCCGACGGTGACCAGGAAGCGCAGAGCCTTATGGTGGCGGGGTTCTTCGAGGACCTGCTCAACGTCGACGAGTACACCGACACCATCTGCGACCCGTCTCATTTCGGCCCCTGGCTGGGACCGCGGGCACGGCGCGTTCGCTCGGTCGCCTCAGTCCTCGGGATCAACCACTAGAGTTGGGTGGTCGGTAAGCCACCTCAGGCGCCCACGAGCGATCCGAGCAGCCCACTCTGATAGGCCGCCGGGTTGTTCCGAAACCTTGCTACGGCTTGCTTAGTATCGGCGTGGAGCTTTTTCAGAGCATCAATCGGGCCCACCTCCTCAGACTCAAACGGTTTAATTTTGTCTACATGGGCAATAAGGACCTCAAGAGCGTCGAGGATCTCGCTCAACTGCTTGCCATAACTACCCACCTCAGTTAGGACATGTTGCTCCACTGGGGCATCGTTTCCGTTGTTGTTAATGGTGATAAAATGATCAAGCCACTGTGTCCGCGGCACGAAGTTCCAGGTCTTAAGGAAGTTGGTAAAGGGAAATTGCATCCATGCCAGCGGGTTGATGGTCGGTGACGCCATGATGAGCCGCACTCCTAACGTGTGACAGGACGATGGCGCCACGCCTCGATGGACGCCGCGCCGTGGGCGAGTTACGCCGACCTCAGCACTTCGAGTGCTTGAGAGCCTCGGCATTCCGGGAGCCCGGCGCACCGTCCTCGTACCGCCCCGTCGAGGCATCTCTTGGGAGCGGACCGAAACGGCCCGTCTCATCGTTGTCTGGAGGCTCGGTGAGGTTTCCCAACGTTCGCCAAGTTCCATCGGCCAGGGTGAGCATGGATGCTCTAAACAGTCCTTTAGGCCGGTCATCGACCATGAGAATGCGCCATACGCCGATGGTGATCTGGATTCGTCGAGCGCTGACCTCGGCGCAGATTTCGTCGTGGGGCTGGCTGATACGCCGCCATTCCTCTCGGAAGGGGATAGCCAGACCGGCCCATTTGAAACTGCCAGCTTCAATGAGGAGGTCGCCCTTGCGCTCGAGCGGGATGGAATCCGTAATGGGGTCTCCCAGATAGTCGAGTTGGTGGCGCCAGGCCATGACAGGGGGCTGCCAGGTCGAGGTGCCAGCAAACGCTCTGGGCCGGGCCATTGCGGCTTCGGGACCGCACTCAAAGCGAGGATGAGAGTGGCGTGGCACTCGCACGTCGGCATACCAGTGCGCAGTCTGGAGCCACAAGGCCTCGCACCGGTCACGACACTGGGCTCCGTCGACGACCAGACGCGACGGAGTCCAGGCTCCGACGAGGAAGCCGTCGATGGTCACCGTCGGCGCTCGTAGTTCGGAGCCCGAACCTCGGTCACAGCCCCCGCCCGTCGGTACCGATCCCTCCGGCGATATTCATGATTCCTCGAGGCCTGGCGGCCCACTCCCCCACCGCTCGACAAGCACCGAGCCGGAGTTAACAGTCCAATCGAACTTGTACGTGCCTTCGTGGACGAATGTGTGTCTCTATCCATGCGCCCGATCTGCGTCAGACGGAAACATCACCGCAATCAAACACGGAGTGTGTTTCGATCAGTCGACGCCCGTGTTGCGGGCCTGTGAACAGTTCACCGGAGTGAAACGACTGGCACAAGAGTGCGCTACCAGCCATTTTGTGAGCGGCAGGGAAAGAAGGCCCGGGAGCGCCAGCGACATTCGCCACACTAACCACTCGAGCAACACACGGCGACCAGCACCCCGAGACGAGCGTCACCCGTCCTCGGTTGCACCTCCAGGTTCTTACCCGAATTGTCGCCGGGATAATTCTGCTCCGACAACGGGTGGCGAGACTGTGCTCTATCGCGAGAGGAGGGCAGCATTCCGACGACGCTTTAATTTCCACGTCATACAACCGTAATCACGTTTCGCACCCGGGAGTTTCGAGTGCCGGAGGACCGCTCAGCCCATTGGCACTTCCAAAGCAGGTGGCTGAGACCGCCTTCCCCAAGCTTGATGACCGCAAGCTCTGATCAGCGGTAAAGCTACGAGGGCTGTCCCCGTTGGGAGTGGCACGGTCGAAAGAGCCCTTGCAGGACCGCAGCCTGAGCTGGGGCTGGGAAACCCCCGCACAATCACCGTGGGAGATGACCGGCTCGGACCAGGCACCCGAGCGTGTCACAGATGACCCGTGTTGCGATGAGGGAGGTGATCTCTGCGTTGTCGTACGGCGGTGAACACTTCGACGGCCCACGAGTTGAACTGGATGAGCCGTTCTCGCAGCTGCTCCACGTGCTCGTCGAGGCGTGGTCGGGTGGCGAGGCCGGTGCCGAGCTTGGCGATCTCGTCGGCTGCGACGAAAAGGTTGGCTGTGACGAAGTGATCGCACCGGGCGGCGTGCATGGCGGCGGTGACTTCCTCAATGGTCCCCGCGCTGTCGAGGACTTCCACCCCGCCGTGTTGACCGTACTCCCATATCTCGTACGCGTCGCGAACCGGGTCGCGACCGGCGGGATCCGGGAACAGCACGTGCACGTGAGCGTCGACGATCGGGAATGTGGTCATGTGTACCTTTGCCGAAGGGCTTCGCCGCGATCTGGAGATGAGGATAACCTCAGCGGTCATGGTCGGCTCGTCTGTGGTGGTAACGGTGTGCATCTGAGCCCGCACGAACAAGAGAAGCTGCTGCTGTCTCTGGCGGCTATGGTCGCGAGGGAGCGTCGGGCCAGGGGCGTCAAGCTCAACTATCCCGAGGCGGTGGCAATCATCTCGAGCTATGTGCTCGAAGGGGCGCGAGATGGCCGAAACGTGCCCGACCTGGCCTCGGACGCTCGACACGTGATCTCCCGCGACGAGGTCATGACCGGCATCCCCGAAATGCTGGACGAGGTTCAGGTCGAGGCCACCTTTCCCGATGGCACAAAGTTGGTCACCGTACACGAGCCGATTCCGTGATTCCCGGCGAGACGCTCTACGGTGAGGAGGCCATCATCCTCAACGACCGCCGTCCACTCATCACGCTGCGCGTCGTCAACGCCGGGGATCGCCCCATCCAGGTGGGCTCCCACTATCACTTCGCCGAAGCGAATCCCGCCCTCGAGTTTGATAGACGGGCGGCCCGGGGAATGCATCTGGCGGTCCCGGCCGGCACCGGCGTTCGCTTCGAGCCGGGCGCCGGCCGCGACGTCGAGCTGGTGGCGTTTGGGGGAGACCGGTTTGTGGCCGGGTTCCGGGGCGAGGTTGGAGGCCGACTCGATGACTGAGCTGACGCGCCAGCGATACGCCGCCCTCTATGGGCCCACCACCGGCGACCGGATCAGGCTCGCCGACACCGACGTGTGGGTTGAAGTGAGTGAGGATCTCTGCGGGGGTCCGGGACGGGCCGGAGACGAGGCGGTGTTCGGCGGTGGCAAGGTGATCCGCGAGTCGATGGGCCAAAGTCGGCTTACCAGAGCCGAGGGGGCGCCAGACCTGGTCATCACCGGCGCCGTCGTGCTGGATTATTGGGGAATCGTGAAGGCGGACGTCGGAGTACGTGACGGCCGTATCGCCGCCGTCGGAAAAGCCGGCAACCCCGACACGATGGATGGGGTCACGCCTGGCCTCGTCATCGGGCCGTCTACTGAAATCCTGGCGGGCAACGGTCACATCCTGACGGCCGGCGCCATAGACTGCCATGTCCATCTGATCTGTCCCCAGGTCATCGAGGAAGGTTTGGCCGCCGGCACCACCACCATTATCGGCGGCGGAACCGGGCCCGCTGCCGGTACGCGAGCAACGACGATCACCCCCGGGGGCTGGTATTTGGCCCGCATGCTCGAGGCCCTGGATGCCTGGCCGGTCAACGTGGTCCTGCTCGGCAAGGGCAACACGCTCTCCGAGCAGGGGCTGTGGGAGCAGTTGCAGGGCGGCGCAGCCGGTTTCAAGCTGCACGAGGACTGGGGCAGCACGCCGGCTGCGATTGACGCATGCTTGCGCATATGCGACGCCGGCGATGTGCAGGCGGCCATCCATACCGACACGCTCAACGAGGCCGGTTTCGTGGAGTCCACTCTCGCTGCCATCGGGGGCCGGACCATTCACGCCTATCACACCGAGGGTGCGGGAGGTGGCCACGCCCCGGACATCATCAGGGTGGCCGGAGAACCTTACGTTCTGCCCTCGTCGACCAACCCGACGCGACCGCACACCGCAACACCATCGACGAGCACCTCGACATGCTGATGGTGTGTCACCATCTCAACCCGGCCGTCCCGGAGGACTTGGCCTTCGCCGAGAGCCGGATTCGCCCCTCGACTATTGCAGCCGAGGACGTGCTGCACGACCTGGGAGCCATCTCCATGATCGGCTCGGATTCGCAGGCCATGGGTCGGGTGGGAGAAGTGGTGCTACGAACCTGGCAGACAGCTGCACGTCGGCAAGCGCCGCCACGGGTTCCTTCCCGGTGACGGTCCGGCAGACAATCACCGGGCCCGCCGCTACGTCGCCAAGTACACCATCTGTCCGGCCGTCGCCCACGGCTTGGCTGGCCTTGTCGGCTCGATCGAACCCGGGAAGCTCGCTGACCTGGTGCTCTACCAACCCGGCTTCTTCGGAGTCAGCCCGGAACTGGTCATCAAAGGCGGCATCATCGCCTGGGCCAGACCTCGGCGACGCGCAACGCCTCCATCCCCACGCCGCAGCCAGTGCTCGCCCGCCCAATGTTCGGCGCCGGCCCCGCGGTGGCCTCGGCCACATCCGCTCGCCTTCGTCGCCCCGGCTGCTCTCGAGGCCGGGCTGGCGTCCAGGATCCAGACCGACCGCCCTCTTGTGGCGGTAGCAAGCACCCGCCGGCTGACCAAGGCCGACCTGCCGGAGAACGACGCCCTCCCCTCAATTCGGGTCGAACCAGACAGCTTCACCGTCTTCATCGACGGCGAGCCCATCATCGAGAACCCGGCCGATGTACTGCCCATGGCCCAGCGCTACTTCCTGTTCTGATGCGACCAATCGCTATGACCATCATCGATCGTCGCCCGCTGTGAGCGGAGCCGTCCTGCTTCTGCTCGCCGATGGCCGGCTTCCATCAGGCGGGCACGTCCACTCGGGCGGTCTCGAGGAAGCCGTGGCCGCTGGCCGGGTTCGCACCGCCGAGGACCTGGCCGCCTACCTTCGAGGGCGGCTCGCAACCATCGGTCGGGTGGACGCCGCCCTGGCTGTTGCTGCGTGGACACGCGGAAGTCGACCGGTTATCGCTCGACGCAGAGGCGGCCGCTCGTTGCCCTTCCCCAGCCGTGCGCCGCGCCAGCCGGCTGCAGGGCCGGGGTCTGTTACGCGCCGCCCGGCGCATGTGGCCGACACCGGACCTCGACGCCCTGGCCGCCCAGTTTCCCGGCGGTCCCATGTGGCCGGTCGCGTTGGGCACCGTCGGCGCCGCCTCTGGGCTGGACCCCCGCGGTGGCCTTGGCCGCCGCCCACGGCGCGGTCACCGGACCGGCCTGGGCCGCCACCCGCTTGCTCCGCATCGACCCCTACGCCGTGGCTCGCTGTCTGGCCGACTTGGCAGCAGAGATCGACGCCACCGCAGCCGCCGCCTGCCGTCTGGGCCGAGCTCGGCGCATCGCCGGCATCGCTGCCTGCGGATAGCGGCCCGTTATTGGACATCGGCGCCGAGCGTCACGCGGCCTGGGAGGTGCGCCTGTTTGCCTCATGATCACCACCTCGACACGGACCCCCGCCGGCTCTCCGCCCGTCGGTTGGACCGCCCGCTGCGCGTCGGCATCGGCGGGCCGGTCGGAAGCGGCAAGACGGCGTTGGTGGCCGCCTTGTGCCGAGCGTTGACGGACCGACCATTCCCTGGCGGTGGTGACCAACGACATCTACACCAGCGAGGACGCCCGGCTGCTGCGCCAGGCAGTGATCCTCGACGACGACCGTATTGTCGCGGTAGAGACCGGTTGCTGTCCGCACACCGCCATCCGAGACGACATCACGGCCAACCTGGACGCCATCGAAAGCCTGGAAGCGCGCTTTGCCAATCTTGATGCCATCCTGCTGGAGTCCGGCGGGGACAACCTCACCGCGACGTTCAGCTACGGGCTCGTCGATGTGCAGATTTTCGTGATCGACGTGGCCGGAGGCGACAAGGTTCCAAGGAAGGGAGGACCGGGCATCACTTCCTCGGACCTCCTCGTCGTCAACAAGATCGATCTGGCCCCCCTGGTCAGCGCAGATCTCGAGGCGATGCGGCGCGACGCCACCGACCGGCGGGACGGCCGTCCAGTCGTGTTCCTCAGCGTCCGGGCGGATCCGAAAGCCGCACCGGTGGCCCGGTGGGTCGGGCGCCAGCTGTAGTGCGGGCGCGAGCGCGGCTGATCGCCACGGCCCCGACGGGCCAGGGCCGGGCCTACTGTCTGGCCCGGCTAAAAGACGCGGCTCCCGTCGTGTGGCGCGACACTGGACAGGCGGTCTACCTGGTCAGCACGGCAGCGACCCCGGCCGGCGACGACGTCGTGGAGATCGACGTGTCAGTCCAGGACGGCGCCCGACTGCGGGTGCGCAGCACGGCAGCCACGGTTGTCTGGCGTTCCACCGGGACGGCCCAGCTGGTCCGAGCCTGTGTCGCTGACGGAGGGGCCTTGGACTGGCATCTGGAGCCTCTGATCGCCGCGGCCGGCTGCCAACACCGTCAGCACGTCCGCGTCGCCCTGAACGGCTCCGCCAGGCTGGCCTGGACCGAGGAGATAGTACTCGGGAGACTCCGGGAGCGGCCGGGGTGCGTTGACCTTCGCCTGGATGTCGAACTGGACGGCCAGCCTCTGCTGCGGCATCAACTGACTCTGGGTTCTGATACCGCCTGGGACGGTCCAGCAATGCTTGGACCGCACCGCTTTGCCGGCCTGGCTCTGCAGGTGTGGCCCGATTACCGGCCGTCCTCTGCTTCGGGTTCCGGCTGGGCGAGGCTCCCGCTGGAGGGTCCCGGAGCCTTGTCCGTCGCCGTCGCCGACGATGTCCCGCAGCTCCGAGGCGCGCTCCAGGAGGCCAACAGCGCCGGCTGATGAGCTCGGCTGGCAGGGCCCCGATCTCCGATCAAACGTTCCCCGTCGTTGTCGCTGGCGCCGCCCTTGTTGCCCGCATTGTGGCGACCGCCGTTGTCCTGAGCGATGCCATACATGCATCGCCGGCGGAGCGATTACTGGCCCAGGGGTGGGGGGAACTCTCTCCGGAACGGGTCGTGCCGCCGAGCCCTCTTGCCGAAGGGTGCTGCGCTTCAGCCGAAGGATTACATCGGCAAGCTGGCCCGCGATGGATTCGCAACAGTCAGGTCCACGTCCAAAGGAGGTCTCCTCCTTGCCGGCATAACAAACGACTCTGCGGCAACGAACGCCAGCGTGGCAACCGCTACCCGGATCGCATTCTGCTGCCCATACTGTGGGCCGGTGCAACTCGCAAGGGACCCAGAGTGGGTGAGCCGCGCCCTTGACGGCGTCGTCAACAGGATGGTCGCCCTGCGCCGGGACATCCACGCCCACCCTGAGCTGGCCTGGCATGAGGTGCGCACGTCGGCGTTGGTCACGCACGAACTGGTCCAAGCCGGCCTGGCGCCCACCCCTCTACCAGGAGGAACGGGTCTGGTGTGCGACATCGTGGGCGACGGGGGCGGCCCGATGGTGGCGCTCCGGGCCGACCTCGACGCCCTGCCGATCGACGATGAAAAAGACGTCGCTTATCGCTCGTCAGTCCCCGGCGTCGCCCACGCCTGCGGCCACGACGTCCACACTGCGGTGGTGCTGGGCGCCGGACTCGGCCTGGCCCGCTTGGCGGCTGCCGGCGAACTGCCGGGCCGGGTTCGGTTGGTGTTCCAGCCCGCCGAGGAGGTACTCCCCGGCGGCGCCCTGGCCGCCCTGGCCGCTGGTGCCCTGGATGGAGCGGGGCGGGTCTTCGCTTTGCATTGCGATCCTCGCGTCGATGCCGGGTCGGTGGCGGTCCGGGTGGGTCCGATCACCGCCGCGATCGACTCGATCACCGTCCGGCTCTCCGGCCCAGGTGGTCACACGGCGCGGCCCCATCTCACCGTTGACTTGGTTGCGGCCCTGGCCGACGTCCTGGTCCGGACCCCGGCGCTGTTATCCCGGCGAGTGGACCCGCGCGCCGGTCTCTCCCTCGTCTGGGGAAGTGTGACAGCCGGGTCCGCGGACAACGTCATCCCCCAACACGGCGAGGCGGCCGGGACCGTCCGGGTGCTTGATCCGTCCGCCTGGGCGTCGGCGGTCGAGTTGATCCCTCGGCTAATCGAAGAGATCGCCGCGCCCTACCGGGCCCAGGTCGAGATCGACTACCGGCGGGGGGTCCCGCCAGCAGTGAACGATCCGGAGGCCACCGAAGCCTTCCGAGCGGCCGCCGCGGCCCTGCTCGGTCCCGTAGCCGTGCACGAGACACCGCAGAGCATGGGCGCCGAGGATTTCGCCTGGTTCCTCGACCGCGTGCCCGGCGTAATGGCCCGCCTGGGGGTGCGCCGGCCCGGCATGCTCGACGCTCCCGACCTGCACTGGGGCGACTTCGACGTCGACGAGGCGGCCATCGGCTGTGGGGCCCGCGTCCTCGTCGTGGCCGCAATGAGCGCGCTACGCGACCCTCGGCTGCGAGCGGCTACGTGAGCTCGAGGCGCTTGTCCACGGCGAGGGCGTTGGTCGCACCCGCACCGTGGTAGGTACCCGACAGGGGTGCTATATCCGCATAGTCACGTCCAACCGCGACTGCGAGGTAGTCAGAGTTGGCCCGGCAGTTGTGGGTGGGATCCCAACCCTGGGCGACCCAGCGGTTCCGGCAGTACGGGTGCGGATGCAAGACCTCGACCCACGCGTGACTCCCACCTTCGCCGGCGAGATGCCCTGATACGTAGCGGGCCGGTATTCCCGACGCCCGGCAGGCCGCCAGCATGACGTGGGCGAAGTCCTGACAGACCCCGCGACCGCCGACCAGAGCCTCGGATGCCGTGGTGCTGATACCAGTGACCCCCCACTCGTAGTCGAGGGAACGGTGGACCCTCTCGCAGAGGGACGCCACGTCCGGGTCACCGCCCGCAGCCACCAGCTCGCCGACAGAGCCCTCGGCGCGGGTCAAGCGGGTGGGCTGGAGGTAGCCGCGGTCGACGACGGGGTCGCATGGCCATGTGGACTCATCGGTGCCGGCCTCGACCTCGACTACGAACTCGACTGCATCACGGACCCGGGGCACGGTGACGTCGATCGTCACGTTGCCGAAGCGATCGAGGAACGTCCGCGTGCTCGAAAACGGCACCCCTTGAACGGTGAGCTGCCAACGGTTTCGTCGTTGCGGTCCGTGGGTGAGCGGAGGAACGACCTTGAGGCGTTGGCGCAGGTTGGTGACAGGCGAGCTGTAGCGGTAGCGGATCCTCTGATCGAGAGCGAACATGCGTGAGGCCCGTTCGTCGACGGTCGGGACCGCGGATCCGCGCTCGTTCACGACGCTTGTCCTTGCCGCGGGCCCCCACGCATGTCCGACAGTATGTCGACGCCATGTGTCGCGTGGTGGATCCAAACCATGACAATTTCGTGAACACGACGGCCAGGCTCAGCCGATCACCTCATCAGCCCACACCGTCATCGAGGTGAGCCGGGGCCCTCCGTAGGTGGAGATCATGGCCACGTCGAGGGCGTCCCGACCCCGGCCGATGAGGACCCGACCGAGTCGTCGTTGGTTGTTGCGGGGATCGAACGTCCACCAGGCGCCGCCGAGAAACACCTCCATCCACGCGCAGAAGTCCATGGGATCGGGGTTGAGGGGAACGGCGATATCGGGCAAGTAGCCGAACGCATAACGGGCCGGAATGTTGAGCGCTCGGCAGAAGGTCACCGCCAGGTGGGCGAAGTCCCGGCACACGCCGGCCCGGCTCTTGAACACGTCGGCCGCCGTAGCGAACGGCGCGGTCTGGAGATACCCGAAATTGATCTCGCGGTGGACCCAGTCGCTGATCGCTTGCACCCGACGCCATCCGGGCGGAATGGACCCGAACAAGCGCCAGGCGTCGTCAGCGAGCTCCTGGGTCGGGCAGAAGGTGCTGGCCAGCGTGAAGACCAGCGCCTCGTCAGGAAGGTCCTCGGGGGCTACTTCCGGCGCGTCGAGACACTCGGGATCGGGCCCGTCGGGCACCTGCGCGAGGGCGTCATAGCGCAGTGAAGAGGCTCCAACAGGCATGGTCGCCCGGCGGCAGATGTTGCCGAACCCGTCCACGTAGCGCGACATGGCGAGCGGCGGCTTGTTGGCCCACTGCTCGTCCAGCGCCCGCACCGCCCCGTCGAGGCGGGGCTCGACCTGGATCACGGCGTGCGTCGCCACCTCTGCTTCGTAGAGGAACTCGCATCCGACCCGAATCTGCATCCTTCTCCCACTGTGCCCGGCGGGCATATCGTTTGCACGCTCCACCTGTGACGGCTCCATGAATACCCAATCGGAGAGGGGTCAACCCGCCGGATAGGGCTGGCGGGACCGAGCGCTCCGCTTCGGGCCCCCGAGCCGATCGCCTACGAAACATCGCGCCGGCGAGGAGCCGCCGCCGCCGAGAACCTGCAACGAGTGGCCAGGGGGGACAAACCGCTCTATGTCGTGACGTGACAGAACCAGTCATGATCTCTCTCGAGGTGGTTTCCGCGAGCATGGATCCGGGCCTTGCCAGTTCTGCTGCGGAGCCATCCAACCCTGAGCATCCGCTTGGTCAACCCGCTCAGAAGGCCGGCTGGGTTTCCACGACACTCGAGGGTAGCGAGCCAATTGGGATGGGCGTGGGTGAGGCGTCGGGCCTCGTGGTGTGGTGGCGCGAGAATCGACTCGTGCCCAACGGTCCGTTGCAGGGGATGACGATCGGCGTTACCGCGGAACGTCGAGCCACCGAGCAGGCCGAGTTGCTCCAAAAGCGGGGCGCTCGGGTGTTGCTGGGACCGGCGTTGCAAGTCTTCTCCTACGAACAGGACGAGCTGCTCAAGGCCAGCACGGCCGATGTGGTCGACCGCCCTCCCGATTTCCTGCTCGCCTCGACGGGCTTCGGCATGCGCACCTGGCTGGCCGCAGCCGAGTCGTGGGGCATGCGCGAGGCGTTAGTAGGAGCTCTCGGCCAGGCCCGGGTCGCCAACCGGGGGGCCAAGGCGGCGTCGGCCAACACCGCCGCCGGGCTGACCGAGTGGTGGCGGGCTCCCCATGAGCGCCTCGACGAGTTGATCGGGCGAGTGTCGGCCGAGCCGCTGGCCGGCCGCCGGGTGGTGCTCCAGCTCCACGGCGTCGGCGACCCCGACGGGGTGGCCCGGCTCGCTGGCGCCGGGGCCGAGGTCATCCAGGTCGATGCCTACCGGCTCAGCTTGCCCGCCGATCCCATCCCCGCCCAGGACCTCATCAGGGCGGCATGCGCCGACCAGCTGGCAGCCGTTACCTTCGTGATCGCGCCCGCCATCCACAACCTGTTCGTGTTGGCACGGGAGATTGGGCTTCATTCGGAGCTACGCGAGGCACTCAACGGCAGGGTGGTCACCGCGTGCGTCGGCCCTGTGTGCGCCGAGGGGGCAATCCAAGAAGGCGTGCTCCGTCCGCTCGTGCCGTCCCGGGCTCGGCTCGTGCCCATGATCCGCGCTCTCACCGATCACCTCGTCGAGGCCCGCTCGGTGTAAGTCAGAGCGCTCTACTGTCCCGGTCGACCGTGCCAATGTTCCGGCGAGCTGGCGCTGTCGAAACGGACAGGCACTCCTCGATCAGAGGATCCTGCTCCTCTGTGAGAAGACGGGCATGACCGATGCCCCCAACGGCCTACGACCTCTGCGAGATCGAAGCCGCCGGATCCGTGCTGATCGTCGTTGGAGTCCATCGCCAGCTCGGGGCGGTTAGCCCCAAGTCGTCGTCGCCAGGCACGCAGTCGGGCCGCCCGGGCCTCGGTCCATACTCGCCCGAGAACGAAGGGCGCCACCTGCCGGAGATCCCGGCCCTTAACCGGACTCCAGGGATGTCGCGGGCCGCGCTCCGCCGGGCCCGTGGCTGGAGAGCCCGAGTGGCTCTGGCCGCCGCAGCACCCGACCGAACGGACCCGGCCCTCCCCGACGCCACGCAGCGTGTTTCGGCCGGCACATCGAACTCCTCAACCAGCGTTTGGCGCCGGACAGAATCCTGATCGCAGAACAGCGGTCGGCGAACCGTCAACGACAACCCGATTGCCTTTCAGTCGAGCCCACGCTTCACGCACCGGTGACAATCGGGTCCCCGAGTGATGGCACAGGTCGTATGCCAACCCGCCACCTTCCGCGCTCCGACTCTGTCCGCTCAGCGACCTTTCATCAGGAGGCTGGCCGGGCGTACATGCAACGATATGAGCGTGACACCTGAGAGCCTTGATGACTTCTTTGTGGCGACCGCAGGCGTGGCAGGCGCGCTGATCGGTCTGCTGTTTGTGGCTATTTCCGTCTCTCAAGAGCGGCTGGCCGAATCGGGTGAGACGCAGATTCACCGGATCCGAGCGTCGGCAGCCCTGACCGGATTCAGCAATGCGCTCGCAATTTCACTATTTGCATTGATTCCCGGAGACAAGATCGCCTGGGCCGCGGTGATAGTTGCGGCCCTCGGTCTGACCTTCGTCACCGCGTCGGTGCTGTCACTCATCCGCATCCACGGCTGGCAGCGCCGTGACCTTCGCGATGCCGCTTTCTTGCTCACTTTGGCGTTCACGTTCGTCGTTCAGCTGATCGCCGGACTCAACCTGGTTCTCGATCGAGGGGATGCCGGCGCTGCCCGGACTGTGGCGGTGACGGTGATCGTCTGTTTTCTGGTCGGGATCGAGCGGGCCTGGGAACTGGTCGGCGGACCGTCGATCGGGTTGGGGCGGGAACTGGGCGCACTTGTACGAAGCGATCATCGCCAACATGACACGGCCGATCCGCCTCCAGAACCGGAGTGAGGTTCTATGGGCGCGTCCGACGTCGGGTGGGATCAGTTCATGACGACGACATCCCATCCGGAAGAGATGCCCTTGACGAGACCGAGCGCCACGGCGGGATAGCGAGAGGGAACATCCAGACGATCGGAGCGGAGCTCCCGAGATGGTTCAGAACCCATTGGTGGAGCCTCTCGCTCCCGAGCTTGGCTGCTTATATTATCGTCGATCATCTGAGCTCCTATCCATTCGGAATGGGCTCTATTGGTTACGTCTGGATTCGGAAAGGTATGCCGTGTCAGATGACCATAATCCTCCCTTAGCTGCAGTCCTCAGGGAAATGACCGCCGTATCCGACGTCAGAACAACGCTGCCCTCGGAGTTCGTCTTGGCGGTCCGTTTCGCTGCGCTCGTCGCCTTGGACGTGGGTCGGGACTCCTACCTGTCGCTTCTGAGGACTGCGGCGGAGCAGGGCTTGGTCCTGGACGACGCGCAACAGGTGCTTGTTGTGCTCGCTCCGCTACTGGGCACGGAGAGGACAGATTCAGCGTCGGCGAAGGTTGCTGAGGCTGTCCGTCTGTTGAGGTCCGTCAGAGATGCCAATGCCGAGCAGAACGCCGATGACGGTTAAGTTCCGGAGGTTCGGTGCGGTTCACCCGCCACGCCCAACTCCAGATGGAGTCCAGACGCATAGGGGTCCACGAGGTGTACGAGGCTGCTGTGGACAACCCAGAGACTTCGTACGACTCTCGTTACCGGTCAGATCGAACCGTGCGGCTCGGTAAAACCGGCGCAGGCCGCCGGCTGAAGGTTGTGCTGACCAAGGGCGATCCGGCGACCGTGATCACCGTCGCCGATCGTGACATCGAGGAGTAGCGTCGGTGATTGTGCTCGTGCGCTACGACGCCGAAGGGGACGCCACCTACGTCCAGCTGCAGCCTGAGGCGGGCGTCGCCCGGACCGTCGAAGTCCTGGACGGGCACCTCCTGGTCGACGTCGACTATGACGACCGCCCGATCGGAATCGAGTTTCTGTGCGGTCCCGCCGAGGTGGACGAGCTGGCCTTCACAGCCGTCGCCGAGCGCTTCCCCGAGCTTGACATCCGCGCCCTTCGGACGGCACTCGGCGGAACGGGGGCACCGACCGCCTGACGGCCTGGAGCCGAGCGCTGGCATGGCAGCCGGTACCCTTGGACCGCTGCGCCTCTCTCACCGGTCGGGGGGTTCGCTAAAGCGGGTGCGGAGGATTGTGCGCGGCGACCTCGAGCAACCGCTGGTACCAGGACCGAGCCTTGTCCGGGATACGGCCAGCGGTACGCCGCGAATCGATCCCTCCGGGAGCGGACTCGTCCGAAGGGACGATGGCCTCCATTGTCCCAACCGCAGACACCAGGGCTATGTTCTGCTCGAAAAAGAGATTCTTCATGTCGTAGTCCTCCTCAGGAAGGTTGCAACGGTGGTGCCTGGCATCTGACTCCACCCGGTTGTGACACGAGCGGAGCGAGCCGGTAGTTGACTCCTTGATCATGCGATAGTCCGCAGCCCAGGCACAGGGTGCTGGCATGTGTCTTGTCCGGGGGTGTACGCATCACCATGACGAGCGCACTCCGGCTTTCATCACGCGTAATCTCCGGCGAGAACGCCTGAGCAATTTCGGAATCGACACGTTGCCCGCCGGCCGCGGTCGACGAAGCCTGTCGACGATGCGCATTGTCCCGACTCATCGTCGACCTGTGGGGGCTACGGTTGATTCCCACGGTTTGCCATCTCGTCTCAGCCGCGCGGGCCGCCTGGCTCCGGAAAGCGAGATCACGTCGAAGCCATTGCTCTGCACGGCGGCAGTTACCTCGGTCGCTATCTCGCGGTTCCTGAACTCACTTCGAACGACGTCGGGCGACCGGCCCAGGCCGCGCTCCGGGGATGTGCAACTACCGGTTGCGCAACCGGTTGTGATGTGCTACCGTCGGTTGCACATGACGCGGAAAGGGAGGAACGGCGATGATCGACTTTGGGATCGAACGGGACGTGGAGATCGAGGCTCCGATGGATGTGGTGTGGCGCACCATCACCGAACCGGACCAGATCAAGCGGTGGTTCGCCGACCGCGTGGAGCTGGAACTCAAGCCAGGGGGCATGGGGTACCTGGCCTTCGGACAGAACAAGGGAACGGCCATCGTCGTTCAGACCGTTGACGAGCCGAGCCGGTTCTCCTTCTGGTGGAACCGCCCGCAAGATGATGACCCGACGCCCGAGAACTCGGTTCTCGTTGAGTTCACCCTTTCGGTCATCGGTCCAGAACGCACTCGCCTCCGCGTCGTCGAATCCGGCGTGGAGCGCCTCAGTTGGTCGGACGGCGACAAGAAGGACTACGCCGAAGACCACCGGGGTGGGTGGGTGCAGTGTTTCAGCCGCCTCGCCGGACTGTTTCCTGCAGCCGGCCAGGAATGAATCATGAGCTCGACGACGAGCTGTGGTCGGCTATCGCCGACCCGTCCCGTCGGCGGGTCCTCGACCTGTTAGTGAGTGGGGGCGAGGCAACCGCGACGGAGCTGGCTGGGCAAGTCCCGTTTACGCGGCAGGCCGTTTCAAAGCACCTGGTGGTACTCGAGGAGGTCGGGCTGGTCGGCCGCCGCAAGCAGGGTCGCGACGTCCTTTTCCGGGTCGACGACCGCCGGCTCGACGAGGCCATCAGGGCCATGGCCGACGTGGCGAGCCGGTGGGACCGCCGCCTCGACGCCATAAAGCGGATAGCCGAAGGCGCCCACAGAGAAGAGAAATCGAGGAGTCGACGATGAACACACGATCCGCATCACCCCCGGCTGCCGGTCAGGCCACCGCTTTGGCCGCCACGATCGGCCTCGGAGCCGCCGGTTGGATTCTCGCTTCCGCACGCATGAGCGGTATGGATATGGGTACCGCGACGGCGCTCGGTCGTTTCCGTTCTTCCTGTCGGTCTGGGTACCGATGATGGCGGCCATGATGCTCCCCGGCACTGCCCCGTCAACCCTCCGCGTGGCGGCCGATCATCGCCGCTTCCTGGACGTGCCGCGCTATATCGCCTCTTACCTGGGTGTGTGGTCTCTGGTCGGCGTCCTCGTCTTCGCCGTATACCGTCCCCACGGAACGGCGGTCGCCGGCGCGATAACAGTGGCGGCAGGCCTGTATGAGCTGACCCCGATCAAGGGACGTTTTCGCGGGATGTGCCGGGACCGGTCCATGGCGGGATGGGAGCTCGGGCTGTGCTGCGTGGGGTCGAGCGGAGGCCTAATGCTCGTGATGATCGCCCTCGGCGCCATGAGCCTGACCTGGATGGCGGTCCTCGCGGGTGTCCTGCTGGTCCAAAAGCTGGTAGCCCCCTGGGCGGCCGTGGACGTGCCGGTCGCCTTGGCCTTCGTGGCCGTCGGTCTCGTCCAACTTATCTAAATCATCTGACCCACAAGACCCACAGTAAAGGAGCAAGACAAATGCCCGACCACAACATCGTCCCCCGCGACGAGTGGAACACCGCCCGCGACGAGCTGCTTGTACTCGAGAACGAGCACACTCGCCGCAGCGACGAGTTGGCCCGATTCCGCCAAGGCCTGCCGTGGGTTCGCATCGACAAGGAGTACACATTCCAGACCGCCGACGGGCCGCGCAGCCTGGCCGCTTTGTTCGACGGACGTTCGCAGCTGGCCATTTACAACTTCATGTTCGGGCCCGACTACGAAGCCGGCTGTCCGGTCTGCTCGTCCATCGCGGACAGCTTCAACGGGGTCATCGAGCACCTCAAGGCCCGGGACGTCACCATGATCTGTGTGTCCCGGGCGCCGATCGACAAGCTTCTGGGCTACCGCCGTCGCATGGATTGGGATTTCCCCTGGGCGTCAAGCTTCGAGACCGACTTCAACTCTGACTTCGACCGCTTCGTCCCCCCCGAGACGGTCGCCACCTGGTTCGAGAGCGAGCAAACCGTCGCTGGAGACCTGCTCGGCGTCGGCACTGACGTGCTGGCTCCAGCCGTACCGGCCCGGTTCGCCGCTGATTGCGGTACCGATGCCATCACCTACCTGACCGAGCGGCCCGGCCTCACCGTGTTCACCCTCGTGGACGGGGAGGTCTACCTGACCTACTCGTCGACGGCACGGGGCCTGGAGACGGTGATGGTGTACTACGGCATCCTCGACCGGGTCTCCAAGGGTCGGGACGAAGGGGAGCCGCCTAACCCGTCCTGGATGCGTCGGCGGGACGAGTTCGCTGCCTCCTTCTGAACTCCACACGCCGGACAGCGGAATGTCCGCAGGGCCGTCGGGGAGCCTGCGGCTCGCGGCCAACCACCGTAACTCCGGTCCGTTTCGAGCGAGACTCGCGACTAATGTCGAAGAAGTGCGCATCCCGATCGCCTGCAGCCTCCCGCCTGGCGAGGCGAGATCGCAGATCGGCCAGTGGAAGCAGATCCGGCGATCTGCGGCCCGGGTTGAGCGTGTCGCTCCACATCGACTTGAGCTGGTCCTGTCCCCGGAGGCCGATATCGCATTTGTTGCTCTGCTTGCTCAAAAGGAGAAGACGTGCTGCCCGTTCTTCACCTTCAAGATTGAGATCTGGGCCGATCATCTCGCGCTGGTAGTGGAAGTGCCGGACGATGCCATCGAGGTTCTTGACCAGCTGGCTCCGGATCCGACCTAGGCGATTGATCTAGCTGTGAGTTAACCCCCCGTCCGCGGGTCGGGGATTTAACGACCAGCGCTCATGGAGGGCGTTGCGGGTGACGAGGCGCCCCGATCGGGGCACCTGTACAAGTGCCACGCGGCCGCGAGACTCCCGTGCGAGCTTTCGCGAGCCGAGGCAACCGGAAAGAGGCTCCGGCACCGACCTTACAGCGTGCGTCGAGACATCTCGGGCCCCGATGTCTGGGCACGGTTCGCCGAGATGTCAGGGGGGATCGCCGATCAACCCCGACGACCTGCTCCCCGCTCGTCGAGGAATGTCCACCAGCCTGCCACAGATATTTCGGCGTTCCGGCTGACATCTTCGGGCACTGGGCTCAGGTGGGCGATGGCCTCGGCCGTCCAGTTGGCATGGGAATCTTCGAGCAGGCTGTGCACAGTCCAGAACTCGATACCGGCGCTATCGAGGTTGTAGTGCAACAGGAGCGACGCCGCTTTCGTCGCGGCCACCTCGGCCGCTTGCACCTCGTAGGCTCCGATGATGGCGAGGGCTGCCACGGGACTCGCTTCAGCTGCGTCGTGATAGATGGCGATGAGTTGGGCCGTCCCCGGTGACGCGGACGTGGTTGTGTCAGCGCCCACTGCGGTCGCGAAGTTGTCGAACAGCTCCAAATGTGGTCGGGGCCGGGATCTCTCATCAGCCAGGTTGCCTTCGACCAGGCGGCGCGCGTGTCCGGCCGGGAGCTTTCCAGCAGTTGCTGCTAGCACCGCTGGAAGGATCTCCTCGACGTAGCGGTACTGCTCGGCGTAGTCGGCAAGGTCGTTCCTGGTCAGCTCGCCGGCCTGCCAGGCGCGGTAAAAGGGGTGGTCGAGCAGCCGTCGCTGATTGGCTGCCCGGTCGAGCACGCTCCGGGCGTCGATGATCGTCACGATCGGGAGGCTAGCGGCTGTTCGTCGTATGGGACGCCGGTTCCCAGTTTGGGTCGTCCGCGCGAACTGACGGTCCGCTTCCGCTTGAAGTGTCAGATCCGGGTGCGATAGCGGAGGTACACGACACCGTTGCCGAAACGATGTTCCTCCAACAGCTCCAACTGGGCGGGGGCGTCGCCGGGAAATGCGGGCTTGCCTCGACCGACGAGCACCGGATAAATGAAGAGATGGCACTCATCGACCAGTCCGGCGTTGAACGCCTGTGCTGCGAGGGTGGGCCCGCCGATGGTGAAGTCGCTGGCGGCGGACGTTTTCATGTGGCGGACCGAATCGGGGTCGAAACGGCGCTCGAGCTGCGTGTTGGCGGTCGAGGCTTCGTCAAGCGTCGTGGAGTAGACGATCTTGTCGGCCGCTTGCCAGACGTTCGCGAAGTCGGCCATGAGCTCCGACTGGGAAGCTAGAGTAGGGTCGGCCTCCCAAACGGCCATCGTCTCATACAGACGTCGCCCATAGAGGTAGCCACCGACGGGGCGCACAAGGTCGGTGATGAATTTGAAGACCTCGTCGGTGGGCGCGGTCCATTCGAACCTGCCGCGCGCGTCCTCGATGTAGCCGTCCAGGGACACATTCGCCACGTAGATGAACTTGGCCATGCCGCTCCTCGGGCGCCCGCGAGACTGCACCCGCGAGCAAAGGTAGACGCTACGCCTCAGACATCGCCATGCCGAGCGGCGCTGGTTTGGGATCGCGCCCCAGTACCCTCCCCGCGCCGACAAGAACCGTTACGCTCCCTCGCCACACCAGACCGCCATCGTTGCGTCGCGTGCGTTTCCGACGGATACCCGGCACCAGGGGGATGCCGGATAGACGCCCTCGGCGTCATCGCCGCCACATGCCCGTCGGGATCAAAGCCGATTTGAAACTCGCCCAAAAAGTGCCCCAACTCTGCCTACTACCCGCATCGATGCCCGCCCGGTCCGCCCTTCCGTCGGGATCATGCGAGACGGCCGCCTCGCCAACCAGTTATCGCCCGGACCTCGCCGAGCGGGACCGCGATCAGTACTCGTTCTTGAGAACGAAATAGGAACCGCGGATGATTCCGGCCAGCTTCGACTTCTGCCTCGCGAACTTGAACGCGGCGAGCTCCGAGGGGGCTTCCATCCCTTCGGAGAGCTTGAATCCGACCGCCCGCTTGCTGGAGTCGTCGACGGTGTACATCACATTGATCGATAGACCGCTCTCGTAGAAGACGTAGGCCATGCGGATGCCCCCAACCTCGAAGGCCGTCGCCTCGAGAGGAGGAGACGAGATGACGATGTCACGTTCGTCTTTGAGGATCCGACGTACCCACTCGATGGTCGTCCGGGCATTGCTCGCAGGCTCCACGGTGAACACGTGGTCGTACTTGTTCTTGAAGTATCGGGCCTCGTTTGCCCGCAGACCGGCGAGGGCGAGCGCGACCGGCGACGACTCCAGACCCACGGTCGAGACGGTGTTGAAATCCACGGTGTAGGGCAAGATGCACTCCTGGACGCAACGAACATAGTCCGTCTACCTCTCCCGGAGCCTACTCAGCTGCGAGCGCGCCGGGCGTGTCTTCGGAATCTTCCATCAGTTCCGAACGAACCAGCCCTGGCCCCATCCACAACGATTCCCTGCTGGCGCTATCGCACCGGCTCCGGATCAGCTTCCCGTATACAATTCTGCCCGGTCTCTGGGCGGCGTGCTGTCGAACATGGCGGTGGCGGGCAACACGGTGCTGGTGCCCGCGGGCGACCCCCATCCGTCGGCTTCGGGCGGCGAGCGCGGCGCGGACAACCCGCAACTGGTGGCCTACACAGTGCGGTGAGGTCACCGGGCGGCGAGGATGTCGAGGTCTCGCCTGGCGTAACCGTTGTGTTCCCACTCCTCATTGAGGATCACGTGCAGGCATGCTCGGACGACGTGGTCCTGGGTCGGATGACCGGGAGAGCGGGGAGGCGCACAGACCCGTTCAAGTTCCTCCGCCGTGAGAGCGCCGACCGTCTGTCCTACCTCGTCCATGCGTTCGCGTCGCAGCTGGAGAATATTCTCGACGGAGGGGCTCGCCTCTGGATCGAGGCCCCAGCTCGCAGGGTCGGTGAGCCACGACCCGGCAAGTCCCCACCGATGGTATGGGCGTTCCACGCCTTTCACCATGCGCCGGAGCCAACAGTCCGTCGCAAGGACGAGATGGCGAAGCGTTTCGACGAAACTCCACTCGTCGTCAACTCGCTCGTAGAGCATCGGCTCCGGTAACTTGCGGGCGCGAACAGTGGTCGCCTGCCAGAGATCCTCGATCATTGCCCACGCGTCGACCAATCCGGCTGGGTCGACCGCGCGCAGCTTGGCCCGCTCCGGGTATCTCCGATCCAGCTCAGCCATCACCAACGGAGCAACTTCCACCCCGTTCAGGGTTAGCCCTTCGAGGTCGCCTGAAATGTCAGCGTCATAAAAGCACGCGTCGGTGATCTTGGCCCCCTCGAAATTGGGTGCGTGCAGGCGCGAATGCGAGAGGTCAAGGTCCTCTAGTCGTGCACCTCGCAGCGCGAGGCCCTCCTCGTACCGCATCCCTCACCTCCGCTTCCGTCGCTGCACTGGCCCAAGGGGCACGCACAGCTGAACACTCACGCACGCCAGTATCGCGGCCGGCGACCATCCCACGTCGCGGCGCCGGTAACAAAGTCTTCGCGGTACGGGCTGGCGCGAGCCGCACTCGCCGACCTACTGCTCGTTTTCGTCGTCGTCCTGGTGTTCCCTCGCGACGACGGCGTCGGCCTCCTCAATCGCGGATACCTCTGAGAGGCCGCGGTCGAGGGCCGAGTTCGCGACGTCCGCCCACAGCTGACGCTTCTTCGGCGTATCGGCCTTCTTCGTGTGACGTTCGGCGTCTTCAGGCACCCAGGGCATCGCGCTCGCTCCTTGCGTTGCTGCCAGCTCCGGCTGGTGGAAGCCATATTGACCCTCTCAGCCTTCCGTTTGCCACCACATCCGGGTCCAAGCTCGGTCGAGGGATCGCCCGGCCGGCCGGGAGTCGTCAGGCTGCACCGTTGGTGCCACGCCCGAAGGTGAGGATTCCGTTTCAGATCGAAGCGGCCTGGGCGGTCGTGGTTGCCTCCCGCGTGTGGTGGGCTCAACGGGCTTCATAGCTGTTTTGCCTTCCAGTTTGGGTGTCGCGGGTCGGGAGGGCACCGCAGAGCAAGGCGACGACAGCCGCAAGAACTCCGTCGACCGCGAGGGCGGCCGGCAGTCCGACCGCGCCGGCCATGGCACCGATCGCGGCGGGACCGGCGAGCATCCCGCCGTAGCCGCAGAAGGTGACGACTGCGATGGCGGGGCCGGCCTGACCCAGCCGAGACGCTTGAGAGAACGCGGTGGGCACCACCGAGGAGAGCCCGAAGCCCAGCAGCATCAGGCCGACCAGGGCAGCCACGGGCGAACCGATGCTGAGGGCTGCACCCCAACCGGCAGCTCCGACGGTGGTTGACACGCGAACCAGCCGGCGGGGCCCCCATCGATCGGCCAAGCGGTCGCCGCAAAGCCTGCCGGCGGCCATGGCAACGGCGAAGCAGGTGTAGCCAGCGGCGGCCAAGGCCGCTGACGCGCCCAGCGAACTGTGGAGGTACACCGCGCTCCAGTCGTTGGCGGCGCCCTCGGCCAGGAATGAGGCGAATGCCATCACCGACAAGGCCACCAAAACCCAGGACCATCGGAGCCGACCCGAACGGACTCTCCGTTCCCCGCCGGCGCGACGGGCAACAGGCTCGAAGCGGGCCGCCGCGCCAACCCCCGCTACCAACACCGTGGCGCTCACGGCCACCAGTTGTGAGCGGACGGACACACCAGCCCAGGCACATCCAGCGCCCACCGCTGCCCCGACCAGACCGCCGATGCTGTAACTGGCGTGAAATCCCGACATCACCCGCCTGCCGAGACGGTTCTGCACCCCGACGGCCTCGGTGTTCATTCCCACATCGACGACCCCGACGCAGCATCCCCACACAAACAAGACAACAAACAGTTGCCCGGCATCGTCAACCAACGTCACCAAGGGCAGAAGCGCGGCCAGGGGGACCATCACCGCCAGCACGACAGCGCGAGGCGTCCGCCGCACCAGCACAGCCCCAGCCGCTGGCATGGTCAGCACCGCCCCCGCGGCCGGACCCAAGAGGGCCAACCCCAGCCCTTGGTCCGACAGATGCAGCGGAGCCCGTATCGCGGGTATGCGGGCCGCCCAGCTGGCCGAGATCGCCCCCAGCAAGAAGAACACGGCGATGACCGGCATCCGCCCACCGCCTGCCCCGCCCGTGCTCACCGGAGCCTGCTCAGACAGACCGGTGTTCGACACCGGAATCCTGCAGCCCGGCGGCCGTGCCGGCGGGAACTGAACCGTCGGTGACCGCCACGTCCACCTCGGAAACGGCGCCGACGGCCGCCGCTCGATTCATGTGCACGCCTACATGCCTACCATAGACTCTGTGCGTCCGCACAGTTTTTATGTTCGTTTCCGCCGCACATCTTGTCCGGTGGCGTGCACGCCGAAGTCGAGAGCCCGCGACGGTGGAACGAGGGTCCGGGCCGGAGATTCTGTGCCCCTGCAGCAGAAGCAAGCTGGACCGGTCTTGATCCGCTGTCGTGCCAGGGAGCCGATCGCCGAATGTGGCGCCACCCCGGGAGAGTCACACCCGGTCGGAGAAAGTGCCGGACGGAACGTGCTCTCGCCCGCGTAGCCTGCGGATCATGACCCTGGAGTGGGAGCAGTCGGTCGTTGCCGCACGGGACCCGGCCTCGCTGGGGCGGTGGTGGCAGGCGGCACTCGGATGGGTGGTCGTGAACGACGACCCGACAGAGTTCGAGATACGACCAGCGCCTGAGCAACTCCCCGGTTTGCTTTTTGTTCCCGTTCCCGAGCCAAAGACGGTGAAGAACCGCGTCCACATGGACTTCCGCCCGGATGACCGGGATCGAGAAGTTGAGCGGATGCTCGCTCTTGGCGCCTCCCGGGCCGACGTGGGCCAAGGCGAGCAGTCATGGGTCGTCCTCGCCGATCCCGAAGGAAACGAGTTCTGCATACTCAGTTCCCGCCGTTCGAACTGAGCGGGGGACTCTGACACCTGTCGATCGGAGGCGCCTTGTGCGCTCAGAGTGCAAGAGGTCGTCTTTGCCTTACGGGGCAGAGGCGTTTTATGTGCAGCTTCGAATGCACGTCCCGGGCGATTGCACCGCCTCGGTGGTCGGAGTGTGCCCGAACTGCTCCGTTCCCCCGGCTACGCCCTAGGACAACCGGGAGGCGCCCAATAATCAGGGAAGAATCGACGAGGCCGTCGGCGAGGGCGAGACCGTATGTTCATCCCTACGTCGCTGACCGTTTCCCCGCGCCTGGTACTGTCCATTTGGATGGTGGAATCCAAGTCGACCGGGCGCCGCAGCCTCCTCGACGGCGCAAGCAACTTCCGCGACCTCGGAGGCTACCGAACCGTCGACAAACGGGTCGTCCGAGACGGAATGGTGTTCCGCTCGGGGGCGCTGCATGCCCTGACCGATGCCGACCACCAGCGACTCCGGGAGCTAGGAGTTCGGGTAGCCGTCGACCTGCGCCCACCCGAGGAGCAGGCGGCGGAGCCGACAAACGTGTCCTTCATCCGTATCGTGCACGTGCCGCTCCTGCGCGGCGAGCGCACCAGTGACCCATCCGCCCTCGCGAACGGCGAGGGCTACCTCCGCGACCGCTACACCGAGATCGTGCTCGATCGCGCTCCAGACATCGGCGTAATCTTCCAGGCACTCGCCGACGAAGACGGGCTTCCCGCCATCATCCACTGCGCCGCCGGCAAGGACCGCACCGGCGTCGTCTCCGCCATTCTGTTGCTGGCGCTCGGAGTTGACGAGCCGACGGTCCTCGACGACTACGAACTCACCTCCGAGTACGCGGCCCGCGAACCGGGTGGAGGAACTGACTGCGAAGCTCTCGGGGTCGGGCCTGCCGCCCGGGGTCGTCGCCGGCCTGCTCGGCACCAGTCGCCCTGCTCTGGCCAATGCCATCGCGACCCTGCACGAGGAACACGGAACGATCGACGACTACCTCGCCGGAGCCGCGGGCGTTTCCGAGGCGGATCTGACTGCGCTGCGTCAGCGGCTCACGGCGCCGTCACCTTAGAGGCACGCGCCCTGGCCAATCATTGGCTGGGCGACACCGAGCGGTCCGACCATCTGCTCGAAATCCAGGCACTCCGGCGAGCCGGTCGAACGGCCATGGCTCATCTATCGCCGCGACGCCCTTCGGCAAAGACACTTCCGTGGACGGCAACGAATCTAGTGAAACGACGCCAGCCGAACTGTGATCAACGATCATGTCCCCGATTAAAGAGATCGTACGCTTCGGCCGACGGCCGCCAGGCAGAACGACAAGACTGCTGAGATGTTTGACACCCGGCTCACTGCCTTGGCCGAGAACGCGGCGCGTAAGCTTCGGGACCGGCGGGAGACGATCGCTGTGGCCGAGAGCTCGGGCGGAGGCCTTATCTCGGCGTCGCTGCTGTCCATCCCCGGAGCATCCGCGTACTACGTCGGCGGCACTGTCACCTACACGCGCGTTGCCAACCAGGCGTTGCTGGCCGGCGTGGTGGGGATGCCGCCCGGTTTGCAAGCGGAGACGGAGGAGTATGCCGTGTATCTGGCCCACGCGGCGGCCGCCAAGCTCGAGACCACGTGGGCGATCGGCGAGTGTGGAGCGGCTGGGCCGTCCGGCAGCCGCTATGGCGATCCCGCAGGCCACGTCTGGGTCGCGGTGACCGGACCGACAGATTCGACCCGCCACCTGCTGACGGGCTCCGAGGATCGATCCGCGAACATGGTCGCGTTTGCGGCGGCCGCGCTCGGCCTGCTGACCGAATGCTTGTCAGACGCGAAATCCTCACCGTCTTCGGGGCGGTGAGCCACCAGGAGGTTGAGATGCCATGGTTTCCGGACTTCGCCAATGCCGCAGCGCTGGCACGGAGGCAGACCCGTGCGGCAGGTCTGGCTGATCCCGTGGCGCAGTATTTCGACGCACTGAACAAGGGTGACACTCACGCGTTGGAGGATGTGTGGCCTGGCCAGGTGGTGATCTACGACCCGCGGCAGGGGAGATCCGCGGCCATAGGCGGCTGCGGCGATTCGTCCACGAAAATCAAGCCTGGCTGACGGATCGGCATGCCCGTATTGAGACCGTTGCCTCCACCGTCGTCGGCAGCCGGGCCGTGGTGGAACTCCTGGCCCACTTGGCCGGTGACGAAACGACATTGGCTTGGCCGATAGCAGTCGTCGCCGAATCCCCGAACGACAGGTCGGTAGTGTTCCGCACCTACGGCAGCCAATGGCCCGTCGACGGAGAGCGTCACCTCAGGCCTCCGATACTCGAGAGCGGGGACGGGCCGCCCGGGGATGTGGTCGGCCGGTACCAGGACGCCCTCGACGCGGGCGACATCGAAGCGATCGTGGACACCTTTGCACCGGATGGGTATTTCCGCGAACCCATCGGGCCACACAACACGCACCGCGGCGTCCACGAGCTCCGCTCGTTCTTCGCGACGTGCTTCAGCGCGGGTGGAGGCGTGGGTCTACAGCGCTGCACGGTGACCGACGACGGCGTGCGCTGCGCCGTGGAATACAACTGCCTCCGTTGGGGTAGCCGCAACCTGCCGGCGCAGGCAGGAATCGGCGTCTACGAACGCAGTCCGGACGGTCTTCTGGCTGCGGTCCGTATGTATGACGACGTCGAACCACCCTTCGAAACCTCGTGATGGCCCAAGGGGCCGGCGCCATTTATCCCGCATTCGAGCCACCGCCCGGAGGACGCCCCCTTTGTCGGCGAGGGGTGCTGGCACGAGATAACGTGGCGTCGCGATGGATTACCGTTTGACGACAGGCTTGGCCGTTGCTCGGCAGGACAGTGTCGACTCCACCGCGAAGCTTGCGTGCTTGACGCAAAGAAAGTGACGGTGACCCGTGCGATCCGATATCACACCTGGCGGCACATTCCCTGACTATGCCCTACCGGATCACACCAACACGGTGCGCAAGCTCAGCGAGCTCCAGGGCGACGACCCGCTGGTCCTCACATTGGCGCGGGGCAATTACTGTCCGAAGGAGCACCAGCAGCACCTGGAACTCGCGGCCAACTACTCCAAGGTCGCGGTTGCCTATACCGGGATCGTCACGATCTCGACCGACGACCATCACGCGACACAGGAGTTCCGTGCGTCAGTTGGCGCCGAATGGACCTTCCTCTCCGATCCCGGTCGAACGATTCAGAAAGATCTCGACATCCAGGAGTACACCGACCCGGAGCACGATCCGATGATCCCCCACACGTTGGTGCTGAAACGGGGACTGGTGGTTCACAGCATCTACAACGGGTACTGGTTCTGGGGGCGCCCATCGTTCTACGAGCTCTGGCGCGACTTGCGTGCCGTGTCGAGCGAGATGCGACCCGACTGGGACCTGAGCAAGCCGGGACTGCGCGAGGCCTGGGATGCGGGCGACTACTCGAACTTTCACGGGTGGAACAAGCGGGAAAGTCAGTCGATGCCGACGTCGTACGAGTCATAGCGAACTGCTTGCTCGTGCAGCCCGCTGGAACGAAGGAGTAGGTGGTGTCGATGCGAACGCCGGTATGTGAACTGCTCGGGATTGAGCAGCCGATCGTCCAGGCGCCCATGTCGGCGGTGCCACAACTGGCGGCAGCGGTCTCTGATGCTGGAGCGCTCGGCATGTTGGCGCTCACGTGGTCCACTCCCGCCGGAGACCCGGTCCGTGAGACAGCGGCGCTCACCGATCGTCCGTTTGGCGGCAATCTGATTCTCAACTCCGATCAGCACCGCCGTCTTGACGAGGCCCTGGAAGCCGGGTTGCGCATTGTGTCGCTGATGTGGGGCGATCCTGCCGGTTACGTCGAGCAGGTCCACGACGCGAACGGACTTGTTTTGCACACGGTCGGCAGCGCTGAACAGGCGCGGCGGGCTACCGCCAGCGGAGTTGATGTCGTCGTGGCGCAGGGTTGGGAAGCCGGCGGACACGTGTGGAGTCAAGTTGCGACGCTTCCCTTGGTGCCGGCTGTCGTCGACGCGGTGGCGCCCGTACCGGTGATCGCGGCCGGCGGGATCGGAGACGCTCGAGGAGTCGCTGCGGTGCTCGCGCTGGGAGCTGAAGCGGCGTGGCTGGGTACCCGGTTTTTGTTCGCCGAGGAGATGCCCGTCCACGAGGAGTATCGCCGTCGTCTGATGAATGCGGCTGAGACCGATGCGGAGTGGTACGCCAACCTGTATGAGGTCGGGTGGCCGGACGCGCCGCACCGCGCCCTTCACAACTCGACGGCCGAGGTCTGGGAGGCTGCGGGCCGGCCCCCACCGGGGAGTCGTCCAGGAGAGGGCGATGTCATCGCGCACTTCGGCTCCGGCGAAGCAATCCTCCGATACGAGCCTGGAGCGCCGATGGTCGGTACCACCGGTGATATCGAAGCGCTCTCAATGTTTGCCGGGCAGAGCGTTGCGCTCGCCCGACGGCCACAATCAGCCGCAGAAATCGTGGCCGAGCTCGTGTCCGGCTTGTAAACGACTGACAGCGGGCAGTTGTCGGGTCCGAGCATTCGAGGGAAGCTGTGCCGGACGACCGCGAGCAATGTCATTGCGATGCCAGTAGCTGGTATAAGGCTCGGCGGGCAGTCTGGATGATCTCCACCGCTTGCTCGATCTGGGTGGGATCGCCCGCGACCCCTACTTGTTTGGCAGCAAGGTGGAGTTGGCCCACTGCGTCGCGGAGGGCGTGTTTCTGCTCGCCTGACTTATCCTCGCGTGCCAAGCTCCGCAGTAGTCTGGCATCAGCCTGTTCCCGGCCTTCGGGCGTGAGTTCGTAGACCTTCCGTCCTTCGGCCTCTCTCGAAAGGAGCAGGCCTTGCTCCTCGAGCATCTGCAGGCTGGGGTACAGCGACCCCGGACTCGGTCGCCAGCGACCACCGCTTTTCTCTTCGAGCCGGCGCATGAGCTCGTACCCATGTGCGGGACCTGACAGCAACGCGGCGAGGAGGAAATTTCGTACGTCCCCCCGGCGCACGCGGCCGCCCGGGCCGTGCTCGGCACCGAATGCCGACTTCGCTGAGTCATCCATGGAGAGCCTCGGCGTGGACATGGCTAGCCGGCGAGGAGGGGACCCAAAGTGTGCTTGACACAAACCCGATATATCGTGTAAGTATCATGTTACAGTCACCCACATAGCGTACCACCGAGGTTTGTCCACCACGAAGCGTGATGGACGCGCTGGGGGTTACCGGACCGCGTTCCCAATCTGAAAGGCAGCTCAGTGAACCCCCCTCGCTCCGCAAGTCAGCTTGATGATCCGATCCTGGCACTGGTCGGTAGACCGGGCAGCCCCTTAGCTGACGCCGCCTTATGGCGGCTCACCGTCTCAACCGTTACCGCCATCACCGACGACTACCGCCGGGTCACCTTCGGCGGCCCCGACCTCGAACAACTCGACTTTCGGCCCGGCCAGGATCTCATGATGCGAATCCCGGGACCGGACGAGTTCATCACAAACCGGCGCTACACCATCCGAAATGCCAATCCGGAGAAGGCCACGGTCACAATCGACATGGTGCTGCACGGCGACGGTCCGGGCGCCCGGTGGGCCGCCGCCGCCGCCCCCGGACACAGCATGGACGCCATCGGACCCCGCGGAAAGGTCGTGCTCGACGAGACTGCCGCCTGGCATCTGTTCATCGGGGACGAGACGGCACTTCCCGGCATGTCGATCATGGCGGAGTCTCTGCCCGCAGCCGTGCCCGGGGTCATGGTGGTCGAACTGCCCCAGCACGTCAGGGGGCATGATCCCGAGCTCGCCACCGATCAAACCGTGGACATCAAATGGATCGAGCGCGGCGACGCCGAGCCCGGTGGCGCCGCCCGCTTGGTGACGGCAGCAGAGCAGGTCACCTTCCCGTCGGGACAGGGGCGTGCCTACGTGGCCGGCGAGATGAAAATGGTGCGAGCGGTGACGACCGCGCTGGTCGCCCGCGGATTCGACCGTTCAGCCATTGACGCCAAGGCCTACTGGCGGCGGGGCGACGCCAATGCCGCCCACGGTGAACCGCTCGACCCCGACCAGTCGCGCCCTAACCGTCGTCGTTGATCCGTGCTGGCCTGGTGACACTGGTTGCGTGCCGCCGGCTGGGCCCATAGGGTCCTTTTTGTGTCTGACGCCGTGACCCGCTTCCCATTCCGTTCCGTTCCTGGGCTCTGACGGACTGTGGCCCCCGTACTGGATGGTGTGCGCGTTATCGACCTGTCGTGGGGTACCGCTGGTGCGGTCACGAACATGCTTCTCGCGGACTACGGCGCCGAGGTGATCAAAATCGAACCGCCCGGCGGGGATCCATTCCGCACCATCCCTGGGTATGCGGTCTGGAACCGGGGCAGGCAGAGCGTGGTGCTGAATCTTCAAGACGAGGCCGGCTCAGCGTGCTTGGCCGAACTCGTCGCCGGCGCGGATGTTCTGGTCGAGAGCTTTGCACCCGGGACTCTCACGAAGCTGGGCTTTGACGTCGAATCTGAGCTGGCCCGCCACCCCCGCCTGATCGCGTGCTCGATCACCGCGTACGGCCGCAAAGGGACTTCGAGCGCCCGCCCGGGCTACGACGCCTTGGTCCAGGCCCGTTCGGGGCTCCAGTACGAGCAGCCGGGACTCCGCGACGGTCCCATCTTTCTCCACCTCCAGCTCCCGAGCTTCGGCGCGGCCTTGCTGGCCGTCACGGGCATCAGCGCGGCACTCCGGGCCAGGGAGATCACCGACCGGGGTCAGTGGGTGGAAACCTCACTCATGCAGGGAGCCTTGCTCTGGACCACGCAGATGTGGAAACGGGCGTCGAAGCCGAACGAGGAGCTCGTCTCGCTGTGGAAGTTCAGGGAGCTCGGACCGACACCTTGTTTCGAGGCCAGCGACGGCGCCTGGCTCCACCCGATGCCGCAAGGTGTCCCGCTGGCCCTGGCCTACGTCGGGCGAGATCCTGACAGCCTGGGACCCGGGATGATGGCGCCGGATCGGGAGACACGGGCTGCCTATTTTGGAGCACTGGCTCAGATGTACCTGCAAAGGCCCCGGGACGAATGGGTGCGGCTGCTCCAGCAGAACGACGTCGCCTGTCAGCCCGTGCAACCGGCGGAGGCGGCGCTTGAGCACCCGCAGTTAGTGCACAACCGAGCGGTCACCACCATCGAGTTCCCCGGCGTGGGCCCGGTGACACAGGTCGGGCACACGTACCACCTCGAATACCACGACGAGCCCCCACCCTGCCCTCCACCGGGGATCGGAGAGCATACAGATGCGGTGCTCGCGTCCCTCCCGCGCACGCAACCGGGCTCTGTCCGAGGCGGGGCGACGTCCCCGGGTCGTCTGGCTCATGCCCTGGAGGGAGTCCGGGTTCTCGATTTCGGCACCGCAGTGGCGGGCCCGTTCGGAGCGATGATCCTGGGCGATCTGGGTGCAGACGTCATCACGATCCAGCCGTTGGCGCGTGCGGGGCAGACCGGGGAATCGACATGGGTGTCGTCGGCGAGGGGAAAGCGCTGCATCTGTGTCGACCTGAAGGCATCGGAAGGTCGGCAAATTGCGAGCAGGCTGATCGCCTCCGCGGACGTGATCCACTACAACTTGCGGACTGGCGTGGCAGAGCGCCTCGGCTTCGGGTATGAGCAGGTAAAGGCCATCAATCCCCGGATCGTCTTTTGCCACCTCACTGGCTATGGCAACACCGGCCCGTTGGCCCACTGGCCGGGGGTCGACCAAATGGCCCAATCTCTGTGCGGGCTGGAGTACGAACAGGGCGCCACCCCCAACGGCGGGCATCCCACCTGGTACCGCTTCGGAATGGCCGACGCCACCACCGCGATGCTCACCGTGATCGGCGTCCTGCAGGCGCTGTACCAGCGGGAGCGCACCGGCGTCGGCCAGGCAGTCGAGACGAACATCCTGAACGCGGGGATGCTGCTCGCGTCTGACGCCTTTCTCGGCCCGGACTCGTTGCCCCGTCGCCCCCATCTTGATCGCCGGCAGACCGGCTTCGGTCCCTACTACCGCCTGTACGAAGCCGCCGACGACTGGCTTTGCGTAGCGGCCGTGAGCCCCGATCAGCGCCGCCAACTGCTCCAGGTGACCGGGGTTGACTCGACCGAATGCGACGACCCCGGGATCGAAGCCGCCCTGGAGGAACGCTTCAAAAGCGCCGCCTCGTCAACCTGGTTCAATCGTCTGGACGCCGCCGGCGTCCCATGCGAGCTGGCCCGGGACCGTAAGAACGATTGGTACGACGACCCCGACGCCATCGAGAATGGATGGGTGGTCGCGTACGACCATCCGGTGTGGGGCCGGCTGGAGCAGCCGGGCACCTTCGTCCACCTGTCCGACACGCCCGGCCGCATTCGGAGGGCACCGCCTATCATCGGTGCCGATACCAAAGAGGTACTCGAGGAAATCGGCTATTCCCACACGGAGATCGACGAGCTGCGAGCCTCCAGCGTGGTGGCCTGGTAGACGAACCACCGAAGATCGCGGTATTCGGTGCGACGATTCTCCTCGGGTGCCACCGGCCGCGCCTCGTCGAGGGCCCGTGGCGAGAAGCGGAGCTGTCCGTTAGGTTAATTCCGTGAGCGTCTCCCTCGGGGTGCACATCGGCCAACAAAACCTGCCCATGTCCCGGTTGCGGGCGCTGTGGCGCAGGCTCGATGACGCCGGCGCGGACTGGATCTCGGTCTGGGACCACTTCTACGAAGCACCACCGGCGGGCGGTACCGTCGACCATTTCGAGGCCGTGGCTACCTTGGGCGCGCTTGCCGCCGATACACGCCGAGCTCGGCTCGGCTGCCTGGTCTTCTGCGTCGGATACCGGAATCCTGGGCTATTGGCCAAGGCGGCGACGACCATCGACCACATTTCCAATGGCCGATTCGAGTTGGGGCTCGGCGCGGGCTGGCACCAGTGGGAAGCCGAGGCGTACGGATACGACTTTCCGGCCACCGGGCAACGCCTCGACATGCTCGAAGAGGCGGTCCCGCTCATTCGCAGCCTTCTCACCGAACCCCGGACGACGCACACCGGCCGGTATTTCCGCACTCAGGATGCCTCGTGCCGACCCCCACCGCTCCAGTCCCGTCTGCCGATTTGGGTGGGCGGAACGGGCGAGCGCCGCACGCTTCGCATCGCAGCCCAGTACGCGGACGGCTGGAACGCAGCCTATGTATCGGCCGAGCGATATCGTCACTTGATGGGGGTGCTTGACGACCACTGCCAATCGTCCGGACGCGACCCGGCGACGATCCGTCGCACCGTGAACGTGATCTTCGCCCTCTCCGATGACGGCACGTCGACCGAAGATGTAATCGCCCGGCAGGGCTGGGGGCCGATGGCACCCATGGTACGCGACGGTGCCATCTGTGGTCCCCCTGACGCCGTTGCCGAGCAGGTGCAGCGCTATATCGACGCCGGCGCGCAGGGCGTGAACGTGGCCCTGCGGGCTCCGTGGAATGACGACGTCCTGGAGCAGTACCTGGAGCAGCTACCGGTACTGCGTCAGCTGTCGCCGCGGATGCCGCCCAAATGACAGCCATCTGCTGGCGGCCCGAATCTCGGTTAGTCTCCCGGCTGTGCCGGGTTGGACCCTCGCTGGCAAGTCCTGGCGGATCCGCAACGGTGCCGACCAGGGTTTGACCACCGTGGTCGCACCCGGCGGCGGTTCCCATCTGGTCTTCCGGGGAGGCAGTTCGGTCCGCCCGACCTGCGAGCCGCGGGGTGGGATCACATTGGCGATCCCGACTCGGCGTCAGGCTATATCTTTGACTGTTTCCAGGGTCATCCTGACGCAAAGCTGTTCACGGCCACCGATCCATCCGGCCATCGGTCGGACTTTCTTCATATGCTGGACGTGATAATCCGACCATCCGAACTCTCCAATAACTCCTACGTCGCAGTGGCGCCCGGTGGCCGCTGGATGGTCTCCGGCGAGTGGTTCACGATGAACCGATTGCTCGTCTATCCAACCCCTGTGCTCAACCCGCTTGCCACAGAGCCGGCGGCCGGTGTACCGCTCGCTGCGTCGGTGAACCTGAACCGGTGCGTTCGTAACGTCCAAGGCGCGGCGTTTATCGACGACCGGACCATCGTCTGTTCCACCGACGATCTCTCGCCGGGCCAGTGTGGCTGGCCGGTACCTCAGCAACTCCTCCAGATCGAGCTCGACGCACCCCTGGACGGATCTGACCGCAAGGGGACCGTCACCTGCCTGGGCGAGGTGCCGAGGGGGCCACTCGGCGTGGGCGAAACCGAGGTCGAGGGTTGCGACTACGACCGCCAGACCGGGGACTTCCGCGTATTGGTGGTACCGAAGATCCCGATCGGCGAGCTCTTGGTTGTCATCTATCGATATCGGTTGGAATAGGGGCAGGTCGGGTCGCACGTAGCGAAGTTCTCGTCTACTGCAGCCGACCGGACAGCGACATCGGTCTCGACATGCGAAAGGACTAATGGATGCCCGATGGCGAGAGGAGCTCGATCCGTATTTGGTCGGCCGGGATCCCTGCCCTCATGACAAGATCCGTCGCGGTGTCGGCGAACGATGACGTGCCGCAGATGTAGGTGAGCGTCCCCTCGGGCATGGGGGGAATGTCGCGCTCCGTGAGAGGGCCAGGCGGCCGCGGATCCGAGGCCGGCGCCTGATACATATACATGATTGTCGTGTCGGGTCCTGGTAGTTCGTCGGCGTAGTAGAGCCCCGCAGCCGTCCCGACACACAGGACAAGATGAACGCGATCGGCGGCGCCGCTTCGCCTGGCCTGGCGGAGCATGGACATCAGGGGCACCACTCCGGAGTGGCCTCCTCCAACGAGCAGCGCGGCCGTGTCCCCCGGCCACACGAACCAGCCACCCATCGGGCCCCGCACCTCGAGTTCGTCCCCGGGGCGGACCTCATCGTAGAGAAACATGGAGACTTCGCTGGCGGGAAGACGCTCAACCGTTAGCTCGATCTCCCGCGACGCATCTGGGGCAGAAACGACGGGGTACGATCGCAACGCGGTGTAACCATCGGGTGCGGTCAGGCGGACCACGTAGTGCTGGCCGGCGAGGTGGGTGGAGGGTTGCGAGAGCCGAAGCCGCAGATTCTTGGCTTTGAAGGCCTCGGGGTCAACGGCCACAACGGTCGCCATCCCCCATGACACGGCGGGCTGGGTAGCGGACGACATGAGATCAGTCCCCCTATGACAGTTGGTCGGATGCACCGACCGTTACACCTTAACCGTAACGTCCGACCGACGGGCCAGGCCGGCGTCACATCGACCGGAGCTGATCCACGGAGTGTGCGTGGGTCATCCCTCCAGGTATCTCAGTACCGCCAATACCCGGCGGTGGTCCGCGGGGGTGGCCGATAAATTCAGTTTGGAGAAGATGTTGGCCACGTGCTTCTCGACAGCCCCTTCTGAGATGATGAGACTTGCGGCGATGGCCGAGTTGGTTCGACCCTCGGCCATGAGAGCGAGGACCTCCCGCTCCCGCCCGCTGAGGCCGGCCAGCGTGTCGGTTCGGCGCGAGGCTCCCATCAGCTGCGTTACCACTTCTGGGTCGAGGGCGGTGCCTCCCGACGCCACCCGCACCAGCGCTTCCACGAAGTCGCTGACGTCGGCAACTCGATCCTTGAGCAGGTAACCGATCCGGGCCGCGCCACCGGCGAGCAGCTCGGCAGCGTAACGAGTCTCGACGTATTGCGAGAACACCAGAATCCCCAGGCCGGGATATTTCTTGCGCAGCGCGAGGGCAGCGCGCAGTCCTTCGTCGGTAAAGGTCGGCGGCATCCGGATATCAACCACGGCCACGTCGGGGGGACGACCGGCCACCGCCTCCTCGAGGCTGACGGCATCACCGACCGCCCGGGTCACGGCGAAACCCCTGTCGGTCAGGAGCTGGACCAATCCATCTCGAAGGATCGCAGAATCCTCGGCGATGATGACGGTGATGGCATCGGCGCTGGCCACGGTCAGGAATGAGAGGGCAGGTCGACCGTAATGGCGGTGGGACCGCCGGGAGGACTGGCGATGCTCAGGTGCCCGTCCACCGTGCCGACCCGCTCGGCGAGGCCGGCCAGGCCGCTCGAGGATGCGCCGTTCCGGTTGACCGCGGCGCCGCCTTGTCCATTGTCACGCACCACGATCCGCAGCCACGGACCGTGCTGGGCGCAGGTCAGGAAGGCCCGCGATGCCTGAGCGTGTTGAGCCACGTTCGCGAGCAGCTCAGCGGCGCAGAAGTAACTGATGGCTTCGATCGCAGGGCTGGGCCGAGTCTCGATGGCCACCGTCACCTCCGTCGGGACTGAACTCCGTGCGGCGAGGGTGGCGAGGGCATTTTCCAGACCGGTATCGAGCGCCGGCGGGTGTATGCCCCGCGCCAGGTCGCGGCAGGTCGCTGATGGCCTCCTTGGCACCGCGGTGAGCTTCGTCGACCAGATGCTGGATCGCAGCAATCTCGGTGGTCCGGTCCTGAGTTGCGAAGTGGTCGAGCTTTTCCTTGGCTTGGCCGAGCCGCATCGCCAGCGCGACCAGTTGAGCCTGGGTGCCATCGTGGAGGTTGCGCTCGATACGTCGGAGCGTCTCGGTGGCGGCGTCGAGTGTCTTCGCCCTCGACTCCTCGAGTGTCCTCAGCCTGGACGCCGACGCCCCAGGGCCGAGCAGGAGCTGCATCATCAGGCGGTCGAGGTAGACGACGAGTCTCATCGACCACGGGGCCAGGAACAGCAACACGACCCCGGTCACAAACACGGCGAGGTGGTTGGCGGACCCTGGTCCCGGTCCTCCGTTATAGCCGGGGCCAAGCAGCCGGTCGAAGGCACCGAACCTCACTGAACGGTTCGCACCGGTTATGGGCGAGGCAATAGCGAACAGCGCTTCGACCCAGACGCTCAGCGCGAACCACACACCGAAAATGGTGAACGGCACCTTGGCCACGAAGTAGCCCACCGCCCGCCAAGCGGCCCAGTCGCCAAACGATGCCCGCAACCATCCGAAGAAGCCCGGACGGGCGCTCACAGGGTCGGGTTCGGGGATCTCCTCGCCGAGCACCCGTCGAGCGAGCGCCAGCTGCCACCGGCCGAACTCCCGGGCAGCCCGCAGGCCGCCGGCGAGAATCACGACGCCGACGAACACGACGGTCAGCGCCACTCCGGCGAACCCCAGAATACTGAGGGTCAGCGCCGCCGCACAGGCCAGGGCGGAGCTGGCGAGGAAGAACTTGAGCTCGGCCCAGCTGCGCCTGCGGAAGGGCTCCCTCCCGATCCGCTGGAGCAGGTGCCCGGCCTGTTCGGCTCGCTCCTGGGGGACCCGAAGCTGCACCCTGCTCTCCTCGGAGCCCGCCTGGTTCAAGCGTCTCGCCGGAGGAACAGCACCGCACCGGCGGCTAGAGCGATCGCGGCGTAGATAGCCATGAGCAACAACCCTATTGCCGGCGAGAGGGGTCTGACGATCCCCCCGGGTCCTTGATTGACCGTGGCCATGATCGAGTTGGTGAGGATGTTGGTCGGCACGTAGCGGAGATCGGGTTGGGAGATGCCTCGCATCACCAGCGGCAACACGAACACCATGCCGACAAACGCTGCGATCGCCCCGGCGGTGCTCCGCAAAATGAGGCCGAAACCGAAGGACATGAGTGCCAGCAATGCGATAAACAAGCCGGTCAGGAACACGGCCCGGAACGCGCCGGGCGACCCGAGGTTCGCTGACGGGGCCCCGCCGCCGGAGAGGATGGCTTGTCCGAGGAAGAACGCCGCAAAGCTGAGTAGCTCGCAGAAGACCACCGTGGCCGCGGCGGTCACGCCAATCTTGGCCACCAGCAGGATGGGGCGTCGTGCAGTGGCGGCCATCGTCGTGCGGATCGTGCCGCTGGAGTACTCGGCGGTTATCAGTAGCGCTCCGAACACTCCAACGGTCAGGCCGGCCACGATCAGGCCGGTCAGCGCCTCTTGGGTCGGGTCGAAGCCGGAGTAGCCGTGGTTCAAGGCGGCGTGTGTCACCAGGCCCGTGACCAACAGTCCTCCAACGATTGTCAGGCCGAGGATGATGGCGGTCGATGGCAGGGTAACGATCTTCGCGACCTCGGACTTGACCACGTTTTGGACGCGGTAGTGTCCCGGCGGGGCGGTTTGGACGGCCTGGGACATCTCGATCACTCCTTCTCGCCGGCAGCGGCGGCGCCGGACATCGTCGAGGGGCGGTACTCCACCTCGTCTTGGGTCAACTTCATGAAGGCGTCCTCCAGAGACGCCGTGATGGGTGCCAGTTCGTGCACTCGGAGGCCGTCGCGGGCGGCCAGGTCGCCGATCTCTGGAGCGGTCAGTCCCTCGATGGTCAGCGATCCGTTTTCGCCGTCCCCGACCAGGGCCCCAGCGGCGTTGAGCAATGAAGTGAAGGCGGCCACGTCCGGGGTGAGCAGCTTGACGGCGCCGCGGCCGCTTCTGGCCACGAAGTCGGCCACGCCGGTCTCGGCGATCAACCGCCCCCGCCCGATCACAACCAGCCGGTCGGCCGTCAGCGCCATCTCGCTGATCAGGTGGCTGGAGACGAACACCGTCCGGCCCTCCGCAGCCAGGGCCCGAAGGAAGTGGCGGACCCAACGGATGCCCTCCGGGTCAAGACCGTTGATCGGTTCGTCGAACAGCAACACCCCTGGATCGCCCAGGAGGGTCGCGGCGATACCCAGCCGCTGGGTCATGCCAAGAGAGAACTTCCCTACGCGCCGGCCGGCGACCGAGCTGAGCCCAACCTGGTCCAGGACCTCATCGACTCGGCGGAGCGAGATGTCATTGGTCAGGGCCAGCCACCGCAGGTGGTTGCGGGCGGTGCGAGCCGGGTGGAACGCTTTGGCATCGAGCAGGCCGCCGACCTCTCGTAGTGGCCAGGCCAACCCGGTGTAGGGTTCGCCGCCGATCAGGGCCGACCCCGAGTCGGGGACGTCGAGGCCCATGATCATGCGCATCGTCGTCGACTTGCCCGACCCGTTCGGCCCCAGGAACCCGGTGACGACGCCGGGCGGGACCTCGAAGGTGAGGTTGTCGACCGCAACCGTCGCGCCGTAACGCTTTGTCAAGGAATGTCCTGTGATCATCACAACAAAAGGTAAAGTCAAGTCCTCTGCAGCGGAATACCGCCAGTCGGCGTCTCCCCGCTCGGGTTAGCCCCAACGACAGGTGGGGCTAACCCCACCGAACCGAAAACGTTCGTTCGTTTGTGTGATGTTTGCCGCGTATTACGCGACTTTTATCACACAAACCAACAGTGGACCCACAGTGCGCCCATCGAGGGGAGCGTCCAGCCTGCTAACGGGCAGCCGCCCCGCCGCGCACGGGAGGCGGCTGGGGACAGGGAAACGCGCCGAGGAAGGCGCTGGCGGCACGAAGCATGAGAGCTTCGCCGTTGGGCCGGCCCGTGATCTGGAGACCGACCGGCATCCCGTCCACAAACCCGGCCGGAATGCTGAGAGCCGGCCATCCCAGCCAGTTGTGCATGAAGGTGTGCGCGGTCCAGGTCGGAACGAACGACCCGTTCGGGTACTCACCCGAACCGGTGGACCATGCCACCGACCAGCGCTCGACGTCGAAGGCGATGTGCTGAATGGTTGGACTCAGCAACAGGTCGAACTGGCTGAACACGGCCCGTAGGCCCGTCCACCAACGGACCCGGGCGTCCTCGGCCTCCTGGTAGCGCTCGTACGGCACCCCCGTCGGGTTCATCATGACCATCGGGGAGGGCCACCAGTCATCCCATCTGACCGGGGACGGCTCGACAGAGGCCCCAAGCTCGCTCAATCGATAGGCAGCCGATCGGACCACGCCTACGACCTCTTCGCTCTCGGGGCCGGCGTAGGTGCCGGTAAAACCGAAATCATCGGTCCAGGCGAATCGAAGGTCCGCCACCCCGTCCCCGATCGGCGCCACGTAGTCAGGTGGCTCATCCTGCAGCGAGAAGATGGTGCCGCCCTCGGGACCGGCGATGGCCTGCAAGAGGAGCGCGACGTCGCGAGGGTCTCGAGCCAGCGGGCCGAGTGTGGTATTCCAGTTCTGGGACCCGCGGCCCCCGTTGGGAACTCGCCCGAGTGTGGGATGCAGGCCCAAAATGCCGCACCAGGCGGCAGGCAACCGTGTCGACCCCCCGCCGTCGCTGCCGATGGCAACCGGCAGTACCCCGGCGGCGACCGCCGCCGCACCCCCGGTACTCGACGAACCAGGAACGCGGGTCAGGTCCCACGGATTGCGGCTGTGATTGGCCAGATCGGTGGTCAAGCGGCCCTCACGGTCCCGCAAATGGGACAGACCCATACCCGGGATCACACCGGTGCCCATGATGATCGCCCCCGCCGTCCGCAATCGCGCCACGACCGGCGCGTCCCGGGCGGCGACGACGGGAGGCTTGGGTTCGCCAAACATGGCATACATATCGAGCCCCGCCACCGGTATATGAGCCTTGATGGAGATGGGCACGCCGTGGAGGGGACCGAGCCTGTCCCCGTCCAGCACCGCCCGCTCGGCGGCCGTGGCCTGAGCGAGGGCGCCGGTCGGATCCAGCTGTTGATAGCAGCGGAGAACGGGATCCAGCTCCTCAGCCCGGCCCAGGAAGTGCCTTACCACTTCGACCGGAGAGACCTGCCGGTCTCGAATCAGCTCCTGCATACGCCATCCTGCGGTCCAGCTCAGTTCGTCGGTCATTGGCCGCAGAACCCGCAGGCCCTCAGGACGGGCTCCTGCGACGTGCCCTGTCGGACGGGCCTCGGCGTGACGAGCTGACTCTTGGGCACTCGGGCTCCCCGTGGTTGGCTATCTGATGCGGTCAGTCTCCGGAACGGTCCGCGAGGTTGTCAAGCTCACCGCCGCCATGTCCTCGTCCTAACACGGGCACCGGCCGTCGGTCGTCGCGACCCACGTGCTATGACCGCGCCATGGTTTTGGGTTCCAGGCGGTTCGGTAGCTGGTGGTTGGATCGGCGGTTACGGTCAAAGGGTCTCGCCGTACTGGCGCCCCCCGTGCTGGTGCTGGTGATCACGGTCGCTGCGTCGTTTATCGTCGAGCGGTATCAGGTCGCCTTCCGTGAGTCGGGGTCAGCGGCCAACCGCATGGCGTTCCAATCCGCCCAGGTTCTGTCCGAACTGCTCAACGCGGAGACCGGCATGCGCGGCTACGCGGCCACCTCGAACACCTTCTTCCTCCCGCCCTACAACGCCGCCATCGCCACCCTCCCCACGGATCTGAACACCCTGGTCCGGATTGCCCCGACCCCGGCCGCTGCCCTCAACGCCACCAACGTGAAAGCGCTCGCCACCGAGAGCCATGACGGTCTCCTCCCCCAGCTGGCGGCCATCGAGCAGGGCGTGAGAAACCACACGCTGACGGAGATCTCAACAAGGCGCTCGAGAGCGAGGACCAGCAGATGAGCTTCCTGCGCCGGGCCCTGAGCAACATCCAGACAAGCGAACGCGCCATGGCAACCGCCAAGAGCCACGACATCGCCAGCCTGGAGAGCACCATCCAGCCCATCCAGCTCGTCGGCCTCTTCGTCGGCGTACTGGGCGGCTTCGTCGCCATGGTGCTGTTCGTCCGTTCAATTGTGCGGCGCATCGGAGAAGTGGGCGTCAACGCCCGGCGCCTGGGTGTGTCCGAGCCGCTTCTGCCGATGCCGACCGCAGCAGACGAAATCGGCCAGGTGGCCGAGGAGCTGCGGCAGACCGCAGTGCTGCTGACCCAGCGGAGTACCGACCTGGTCCGGGCCCACACCTCGGCCCTGCAGTCGGCTGAGGCGGCCGACGAACTGCTGTCCCGGGTCGGCCACGAACTGCGCACTCCCCTCACTGCGGTCATCGGTTTCGGGCATCTGATCGACACATCCGAACTGAGCGAAGACAACGCCGAATCGGTCGAGCAAATCTTGCTGGGTGGCGAACACATGCTGCGCATCATCGAGGAAACCCGCACTCCGACAGATTCCCCCGGACCGCTCGACCTGGACGTCGGCCCGGTCGAGGTGCGACCGCTGGTCCGGGAGGTCCGAGCGCTGTTGAGCCCGCTCAGCGCGGAACGGCACCTGAGGGTGGCCGGCTGCGACGACACCGACCTGGTGGTGACCGCGGACTACTACCGCCTGAAACAGGTCCTGATCAACCTTCTGTCCAACGCCATCAAGTACAACCGTGAGCATGGCCAGGTCACCATCACCTGCCAGCCCAACGGGGAGGACTGGACCCGGATCGCGGTCACCGACACCGGTGAGGGCATCACTCCGGAAATGCTCAGCCGGGTGTTTGTTCCCTTCGATCGGCTCGACGCCGAGGCACGCGGGGTGGAAGGCACCGGGATCGGGTTGTCGCTCAGCAAGACGTTCGTCGAGGCCATGCACGGCCGGATCGGGGTCGATAGCACGGTTGGAAAAGGATCGACGTTCTGGGTGGACCTGCCGGCGGCCCACGACGGGCGACCGCCGGGGGTCAAGGAGGGCACGTGAAGGGCAGTCGGCGGCCGCGGCCGTGATCCCGTCTGCCATCCTGTCGAGGTGGAGTTGCTCACCTTCGGCCATGGCACTCTGGACGCAGCGCAGATAACCCATCTTCTCCGCGGCGCCCAAATCGAATCTCTCGTCGACGTCCGTATGGCGCCCGGGTCGAGGCGGCATCCCCAGGTCGCCCGGCAGGCGCTGGAACAGTGGCTGCCCGAGGCCGCCATCCTGTACCGCTGGGAACCGCGCCTCGGCGGCCGGCGCAAACCCAGCCCGGCCTCGCCGAACGTGGCCCTGCGCAACGAATCGTTTCGTGGCTATGCCGACTACATGCGCTCGACGGATTTCTGGGACGCCCTTGACGGCGTGCTGCGGGAGTCGGCCATCCATCGGACGGCAATCATGTGCTCCGAATCGGTGTACTGGCGCTGCCACCGGCGCCTCATCGCGGATGCCGCCGTCCTCCAGCGGGACACGGCAGTGTGGCATCTCGATCACGCTGGTCGCCTGAACGCCCACCGTCTGACCGATGGCGTGCGATCAGATCACGGCCAGCCGGTGTACGACGTGGGCGGCTCCAACCCGCTCCCGGACCTTTGACCCTGGACTACCGGGGATTTATGGCTTCAGGGTGACTTCGTGGGTGTTCCTCTAGGATCACGGCATGCCTGAACAAGACATCGGTTCCGATCAAGGATCGCATCGCTTTCCGCCTATCGCCGACTACGGCTTTTTGTCGGATTGCGAAAACAACTGTCTGGTAGCCCCGGACGGCGCAGTCGAGTGGCTCTGCCTGCCTCGACCGGATTCGCCGAGCGTGTTCGGCGCCATTCTGGATCGCACAGCGGGCCTGTTTCGCTTTGGGCCGCTGAACACTCATGTGCCCCACCACCGCCGCTACGTGCCGGGAACGATGGTGCTCGAAACCACCTGGCACACCCCGACGGGCTGGCTCGTGGTCCAGGACCTGCTCGTGGTGCGGCCGGTGCAGACCACGACCCGACGGGCGGACTACCGGCGGGCGCCCGCGGACGCCGCGGCGACCGGCACGCTGCTGCGGTTGGCCCATTGTCAAGAAGGACGGGTGGAGGCGGTTGTCAATGTGGTCCCGCTGTTCGAGTACGGGACGCTCACCGGCGCCTGGACCTATTCGGGCGACGGCTACAACGTCATGACCGCCCAACCTCCGGCCGGTGAGCCGGGATTGACCTTGACGTCCAGCTTGCGGCTGGGCACAGCCGGGGCCCGCAGCTACGGCCGGTCCAGCCTGGATCGCGGTCAGACCGCGTTCGTGGCCCTTTCCTGGGGAGGGGCCGGACCAACCTCAATGGACGAGGCTCAGGCCCAGTATGACGACACCATCGCCTATTGGCGGGAGTGGCTGGCCACGGGCACCTTCCCCGATCACCCGTGGCGCAGCTACATCGAGCGCAGCGCCTTGACCCTGAAAGGCCTGAGCTACGCTCCCACGGGCGCGGTCCTGGCTGCGGCCACGACCTCTCTGCCCGAGACGCCGGGCGGGGCCCGCAACTGGGATTACCGATATACCTGGATCCGGGACTCCGCGTTCATGCTTCGCTCGCTGTACCGACTGGGCTTCGGGTGGGAAGCGCTGGAGTACTTCGCGTTCGTGCTCGAGGCGGTCACCGGCGGCACCCCTCACGACTGGGGCCTGCAGATCATGTACGGCATCGGCGGCGAGAAAGATCTCACCGAGAAGACCCTCGACCATCTGTCCGGGTACCGTGACTCCAGGCCCGTTCGGGTCGGCAACGGCGCCTGGGATCAACACCAAAACGACGTCTGGGGCATGCTCATCGACGCCGTCGACACCCACCTCAAGGAGGGGGCAGCCCAGATCGTCCAACAAACCTGGGAGGGGCTGGCCGCTTTCGTTGACGCGGCCGTTGCCCATTCCGGCGACCCGGACCAGGGCATCTGGGAGATCCGGGGCGACCCCCAGCATTTCACCGCCTCCAAGGTCCTCTGCTGGGTGGCCATGGATCGGGGCAGCGACATGGCCCGGTCCCGCCAGGATCACGAGCGGGCCGACCGCTGGCGCAAAGCCGCGGACGAGCTCAAGGCCGAGATCCTCGACAAGGGCGTCGACGAGCGGGGCCGCTTCCGCCAGCAATACGCCAATGACGAGCTCGACGCCTCCTTGCTCCTCATCCCGATCCTTGGCTTTCTGCCGGCGGATGATTCGAGGGTGCGCAACACGGTGCTGGCCATCGCCGACGAGCTCACCGAAGACGGACTGGTGTTGCGCTATCGGGTGGACACGACCGAAACTGGCTTCGAAGGGAGGGAAGGAACCTTCACCATCTGCTCGTTCTGGCTGGTCACCGCGCTGGCCATGATCGGCGAAGCAGACCGGGGCCGTGATCTGGCCAAGAAACTGCTGTCGTTCGCCGGCCCCCTGCAGCTCTACGCTGAAGAGATCGACGCGACCACCGGGGAGCACCTGGGCAACTTCCCGCAGGCCTTCACCCATCTGGCCTTGATCGACGCCCTCGGTCGCCTCATCGAAGCCGAAGAGACGTCGGCAGTCAGCTGACGTGATGGAGGCAGTACGCGGCCGGCGACGCGACATCTGAGTCCCCGTGCGACTCACTGATTTCGACGCGTTGAGCTTCGACTGCTATGGCACCCTGATCGACTGGGAGCAGGGCATCGCGGGCGTGCTCGGCCCCTGGGCCCAGCGCCAGGGCCTTGACCTCGATGATGAGCAGCTGCTGGCCGCCTTCTCCGTGCATGAGGGCGCAGCTGAGGCCGATCATCCCACCGACCTGTACCCCGCCATCCTGGCCCGGGTCTTTCGCGCCGTCGGCCAGGACATGGGGGGCAAGGTCAACGACAAGGACGCGGCCGCGCTGGCACGCTCAGTACCGGACTGGCCCCCCTTCGACGACTCCAGGGAGGCGTTGACCAGCCTCGGCTGGCGGTACAAGCTCATCATCCTCTCGAACATCGATCGGGCCTCTTTTGCCGCGTCGAACCGCCGCCTGGGCGTCGCCTTCACCAGTGTCCTGACGGCGGAGGACATCGGCTCGTACAAGCCCTCGGCGCGGAACTTTGCCGCGCTTATTTCGGAGAGCCGGCGGCTCGGCGTCCCCGACGGCCGGCTCCTGCACGTGGCGCAAAGCCTGTTTCACGATCACATACCCGCCAAGGCAGCTGGATTGCCAACCGTGTGGATCAATAGGCGACATGACCGGCCCGGCTGGGGCGCCACCCCGGCGCCGGCCGCTCCGGTCACGCCGGACTGGGAGTTCCCGTCGATGCTGGCGTTCACGACGGCGGTCGAAACAGGCTAGGCGCCGATAGCGGCGCCGATCAGCCGGCGCTCAGGTCGATCGCGTTCACCCGGACGGGATGGAGCGTGACTGCCACCCGGCTGGTTCCCGGCGGATCGAAGGTGCGCAGGTCCACTCCGTACTTGGCGGCCACCTTCGAAGCGAACGCGTAGTCCGAGTCGTCGGTGAGCTCCGCGTCGCCACGGATTTCGAGGTACCGCTGGGGGTTGTTGGGATCCAGGATGAAGAGCGTCACAGCCGCGTTGGTGCGCAGATTTTTGACTTTTTGCCGGGTCGTGTTGAGCGACACACGCACCGTGTCGCCCTCGGCCAGAAACCAGACCGCGGAAAGTTGCGGCCGGCCATCGGGGCCGATCGTGGCCAGCACTGCGGTCCTGGCGTCCAGGAGGTCACGGTGAGAATCGGGGATCGAGGCCAACGACGGTACCTTTCCCTCTCGGCCGCCTTGTAGCGGCACCGGTTGCTGGTCCGATACTTGCACGATCGGGAGCGCCGCCCCGTCACGACTGCGCCGAATCCCGTGACGGCCCGGCCCTCAGCTGGCCAGGATGAGGGTCCATCCCTCCGTCGCCGCCCTGGCCCGAAGCGCTCCGTATTCGGCATCCAGGCGGGCGAATCGATCGAAGATTGCCACGACCAGGGCTGCATGGCCGCCCCGGCGCAGGACATCCAGCGCGGCGGCGAGGGCGGGATGACCTGCGGCCTGGGGCCGGTGGTCGCGGTCCACAAAGAGCTCGTCAAGCAGCAGGCCCGCCCGTTCACACTCGCGGACGACCAGTTGCGTCTGGAGTTTGAGCATCCGATCGTCGACGAGCGCATCGGCGCCGAGACCGCGTACGCGGACGTAGCCGACTGCCTTGACGTCAAGTTCGCGCATGAGGCCGGTTCGCGCGTGGAACCAACGCGGATCCGCAGACACCGTTGTCCGCCGAAGGCTCAACTCGACTGTTGAGGATCGATCAGACCCTTTGATATCGGGGACTCGCTGGATGCCGCATTTTCGCCGTACCCGGCTTCACCATCCGACGCCGACATCTGCGAGAGCTGCGGGTGTATGCCCAACGGCGGCCGAACCGGGTCTCCCGCTATCCGGTGATCATTGACTGGCACGACCGGGGCCCGCGCTGCTCGTCGCAGCCGCACCTTGGCCACCATCGGGTACAACAACACGGACAGCATGCCCGCGGCAACAAGCGCCGCTGCATTGACGGGCAGCATGCGGCCTTCGGAGACCCCGATGGTGGTGATGACGACGATCAGCGGAAGGCCCGTCGCGGAAAACAGGGCCAGCGGGACAAGCTCGCGCTTCGGCAGGTCGCGGCGATACAGGAGAAGGGCGGGGGTGCCCCGCACGATCAGAAACAGGACCAGGAAGAGAGGGACCCGCAGCAAGGCGCTCGGTTGGCTGATGAGCGCGTGCAGTTGAAACTCCATCCCGCTGACGATGAAAAAGATCGGCACGAGGAAGCCGAAGCCGATGGCCTCCAGTTTTCCTCTGATGACCTGGTTGTCGTCGCCGCGCACCACCAGCCGGATCACGATTCCGGCTGCGAACGCCCCGAGCAACACGTCGAGTCCCAGCCGGTAGGCCAGATACACCAGCCCGATGATCAGGAGCACCGAGATCCGGATCGGTAGTTGCGCGCTGGACTGGAGATGCCGATGGAGCAACCCGACGACCTTTGGCGGGTACGACCGAGCCGCCACCACGGCGGCCGCCACGGCTACCGACACGAAGAGCCAGAGCAGGAGGGCGGTCTGAACTGGGTCGCGGTGGTCGAGGAGCACAGCGACGGCGAGGATCGGGCCGAACTCCCCGACGCTCCCGATGGCCATAATCCGGCTCCCGAAGCGGCCTTCGAGGAGGTGTGAGTCGCGCAGGATCGGCAGCAGCGTTCCGAGGGCGGTGGTGGTAAGGGCCAGGCCGACCACCAGAGCGTCCAGCACGGTGCCGGTCAGTACCAGCACGGCGGCGGCCACTAAGGCCAGCGCCAGCGATATTCCCCATCCGATCCCGGCCAGTTGCAGCGATCGGCCCCGTATGCGGTTGAGATCCAGCTCCAGCCCGGCGAGGAACATGAGGTACGAAAGCCCCATATCGGAGAGAGCGGTGACGACACTGTCGGGGTGAGCGATGCTGAGCACGGCGGGCCCGATGACGATCCCCAGCACGATCTCGATCACCACGTCCGGTACGGCCAGAGTTCCGCCAATTTCGGCAAGGAGCGGCGAGATCACTGCCACGACGCCAATGAGCACCAGCGTCGAGACCGTTGACAGGGTCATGGAACTCGGCCTCCGATCAAGGCGATTGGTCCAGTCCGGCTTCGAGTGTTCCCATTATCGGGGCCTTTCCGACCGTGCGCACTCCGCCGAAGGGCGTTTGCGCAGGGGATCACGACGGGCACCCCTGCTCGACCGACCCGCTGGACCCGCTCGGCACAAGACCCACACGGGCCGCCAGCCACGGTAGCGCCGCGGTAAACGACTGCTGCCACACGGTCCACGTGTGACCCCCCGGAATGCCCAGCAGGCACACTTGTTGCATGCCGGCGTGGCGGGACGCGGCTGCCAATCTCTGGGCGTCAGCCCACGGCGGCTGGTCGCTTGTTCCCGCTTCGAACCACGCCGCCGTGTCCGGATACTGATTGTGAGCAAGCAGAGTCATCGGGTCGTGGGCCAGGTAGGCCGCCTCGGACCCGTCATAGAGCACGGGGACCGACTGCGCAACCGTGTCGTCGAGATACGTGGGAGTAGCGAAACCCGAGAACGATGCAAACGTCTCGAAAAGCCGGGGATTGCGCAGGGCCAGGACCGTGGAGCACGTGCCGCCGGCCGACAAGCCGGCAACTGCCAGCGCGCCCCGGCCCGCCGCAGCGCGGAAGGTGGCCCGCACGAAGGTGGGTACGTCCACTGTCAAGTACGTCTCCGCGTTGCCATATTTGCTGCTATTGACGCATTCGCTGTCCCCGCTCTCTTGGCCGGTCACGTCCGGCATGACGATAATGGGAGCGAGGCCATTGTGGTGACTGGCGAAGTCGTTGGCGATCAGATCGGCTTTGCCATCGTCGGTCCAGTCGGTCGGACCGCCGGGGACTCCGGGCAGCAGCATCAGGATCGGTAGCTTGCGCGAAGTGGAAGCGAACCAGGCCGGCGGAAGGTACACACGTGCCGTTCGGGCGTCGAAATGCGACACCGTCGACGGTATGTCGACGCTGACGGTCGTGCCCGCTGATACGCGCCCGCCGGCGTCGCGAGCCCCTCCCTCCACCTCGGGCAGGTCACGCTGATCGACAAAACGCGGCGGCGTGAATCCCGAACCGTCGCCCTCACTGGATGAAGACGAGGCACCAGCCGGGGAAAGAGGCGACGACCTCGCCTTGGCTCCGGACGAGCAACTTGAGGCACACAGCAACAGGCCTGCCGCCGCCGCCGCCGCCAAGAGGCCACCGCCTCTCCTTGAGCGTGTCAAAGCGCCACACCGCAACGCGGCGACAGACCGCGGGGTGCGATACCGGAGTCCGCCCCGCCTTCCTGTGACGCTCGCCGACTATGCTTTGGGCGCGCCCCTAGCTCAACGGTAGAGCAACGGACTCTTAATCTGGAGGTTGGGTGGTTCGACTCCCCCGGGGCGCACTGCGACGGGACGGTTGGGCCGAGCCGGACCATCAGAGGGATGGCGGTGTCGCCGGTCTGAGCCCGTCCGGCGCGGTGAAATCCTCCACGCCGAGGTTCGGGTCTTTTTGCATATCGACGCGGACAGAGGGCCCACGGTGCAGGAAAAAGGGAGTGCCGACGATCAGGATGATGCCGAACACCATCACTCCCACGTACAGCACGGTTCCGCCCACCGAGAGATGAGTAGCCGGGATGAACCCGAGGGTGAAGGTGAAGAGGGCGCCCACTACCCCGGCGCCGACAACCAGGCCCAGGCCCACAGTTCCTCCCGGAATCTTGAAGGGGCGGGGAGCATCGGGCTTGATAATGCGCAGACGCACAACCGAGACGTACATGAGGAAGTACATGATCAGGAAGGTCTGGGCAACCAGCGCAGTGAGTATCCAGTAGTAGGTATTGATGTTGTTGACGAATACCATCAAGAGCGCGAGCAGCGAACCGAGGGTGGCCTGAAGGACCAGCACGGACGTAGGCGCGCCGCGCCGATTGGTGCGACCCCACCAGGGGCTCAGATGGCCGTCAGCAGCTACCCGCCGCATGCCCTCCGCCGGTCCCATGCTCCACGACGCCAGCCCGCACAGGACGCCGATGATGACGAGCACACCGAATGGCTTCAGCAGCGACTCGATGCCGAGCTTGGAGAAAAATACCTGTACTGCCTGCATGATCCCGCCAGCCAGTTCGATCTGGTGGTGCGGTACGACCATGGCAATGGCCACGCTCCCCAGAATGGAGAGTCCGGCAACCGTGACCGCAGCGACTAAGACCGCGCCGGGGTAGGTCCGCTTCACGTTCCTGGTCACGTGGGAGTAGAACCCGCCAATCTCCATTCCCGCGAAGGCGACCACGATGCCGGCGGCGTAGACCAGGCTCGAAAGGCCGTGCCACGCCGGCAGGATGGCATGGCCGTGGTAGGGGATCTCCGATTTCTTGCCGCTGCCCACCCACCACAAGCCCAATCCAATGATGAGCAGTGTCGGGACCGCGGTGCCGATAACCACTCCCACGCCCGTCCATCGGGCCGATTTCAAGGCGCCGAACAGCGACGACAGGGTCACCGCCCAGAACACCACCAGCATGATGGGCACCAGAAAGGCTTTGTTCTGCGATAGGTCCGGGTTGATCACGTACGCCAAGGTGGTGGCGAGGAAGACGAGCACGGTCGGGAACCACACGATGTTCTCAGACCAGTCACACCAGACCGCCAGAAAACCCCACCGTGAGCCGAACGCCTCCCGTACCCAGCGGTAGATGCCCCCGCCCACCATGGTGGCCAATTCGGCCGAGCACAGGGCCACCGGCACCAGGTACGTGAGCACCGCGACGCTGTAAAAGAAGATCGCGGCCCATCCGAAGGTGGCGGTCGTGGGCAGGTTCCGAATGCTGTCCATCGCAGAGATCAGCACCAGGGCCAATCCGATGACGCCGAGGCGGCGGGCGCTGAATCCACCAGCCGTCGCGACCACCTGCTCGCCGGCCCGTTCGATCGGGGTCGCAGCCGGAACCTCAACCGCGACGGCGGCCAGCGTGCCCTTGCCGTTTTCCTCGACGTGACTGCCGCGTGTCAGGTGCCAGTGCCGGACGGTCACGCGACCGGCTCCGCCGCCTTGGGATTCTCGGCCGGGACCTTGCGCTTGAAGAGGCGGCCAACGAGCGGGAGCTCTGCTACCGATTCTGCCCGGGCGATGGCCAAACCGGCTCTGGGAATGTGGGTCCGGTCATCAGCGACCGAATACCGGGGGCGCCACTCGGGGTAATACTTCTTGTTGAAGTTCCACAGCGACTCGATCTGCATGCTCTCGCTGAAACGGTGCAGCAGCGACCGCTCGATTGAAGTCCAGCGGCTGGATCCGGCCTCGCCGGCTACCACCGCCTTCATGGTGGCGAAGTTGAGCCCCAGGCCCACCATTCCCCGTTCGGCCAACCAGTTGATGGTCTCGATGATCACGAAGTCGGTCAGCCCGTTGGGCGCGTCCGGGTTGCTGGTCCGCCGCATGACGTCGAGCGAGTAGCCGTAGATATGGCTGGCAGGAATGTACTGATTGAACGCCACGGGCTTCCCGTCGGGGTCGAAGCAGACGGCCAGCAGCAAGCCCTTGTCGCGCTCATCGAACATCCGGCTCAACGTCATCGAGAAGCCGCGCTCGGCGTCTCCCTGGCGGGTTTCCGTGGCCAGGGATTCCAGCTGCTGCCGGAGCGCTTCGTCCGCGTCCAGGGGGTCCATGACGGCCGAGTGATAGCCGGCCTTGGATACCCGGTTGTAGGCGCCCCGCAGCGACTTCATGTTCCTGCCCTTGAGGGAAAAGGTCTGGCAGTCGACGATCGCTTCGTCGCCCATGTAGACGGCAGTCAGACCGGCCGCCCGGTAGACGGGCAGCCACGGACGGGTGGCACCCAGCACGCTGATGTACCAGCCATTGGAGTCGGCCAGGTCCATGGCGTCCGACCACGCGTCCAGGCGCTCGTTGATCGGCCCGATGGGGTCGGGGGAGACCAGCATGATGCGATTGATCACTGAGTAGGCGATCAAGGAGTTGCCGGTGAACAGCCAGGACTTGTCGTCCCGCAGGGCGAAGTAATCGAGAGTGTCGCCGCCGTAACGGTCGATGACGCCTCTGGCCCGCGTGAACGCCCGGGCCCGCTCCGGGCCGGAGCGCCGTTGCTCGCGGGCCGGGAGGGCGGTGATGAGGACCAGCAGGGCCGTGCCCAGAATGGCCACGACCACGACGTCCCTGGTCTCCCGGCTGCCACCCTGGTAGATGGCGTCGAGCCCGGCCGCGACAGCGGCGGCAACCAGTCCGACCATGGTCAGCCAACCCAGCACCCGACGGGTTCCCGGCGGGCTGACCCGGAAGTGACGGTGTTCGAGCAGCAGCCACAAGCCGAACAGGCAGGCGATGGCCGAGCCTCCGAGGCCCACGTCGTGCACCAGACGGTTGACGGTACTGACGAGCAAAATGACGAGGGCTGCAAGCCATGCCCGCCGGTACCCGCTCCGCACGCCCTTGGCCACGCCGGCCAGGGCCAGGCCACCGATTACCGCGGTCACGCCCCCGACCGGGTGGATGCCGAAGGGCAGCCAGTGATTGACCGGCCGGGTCCAGTGGATGGGCCACAGCAGGGCGAAGAGGACATTGAGCAAGCCGGCCAGCAGCAGCGTGAACGCAGCCACACGACGAACCCGGCGCCGGCGCACCCAGGGAAGCAAGGCCCGCTCGTCGATTGGCCAGATGGCCCCGTCCGGCAGCTGCCCTACGACTTCCAGGGAAGCGGGGCGAGCTCGCTCGGGTGCCGCCACCAGTCGCTCGAGGGCCGAGGGCTGACCGATGGGCTGCTCCTCGAGCGAGAGGGACACTGAGAGGACAGGTCCGGCCTGCAACTCGACCATGGACAGGCGTCGGACAGGCACGAACGGGGCCGGCAGACCAAATCGAGCCTTTCGAGCCCGGACCACCTCGGTGCCACACCCGGTGTTCGCGTAGAAGCCTGCGCCTATTTGTGAGATCTCTGGCTCATGGGTGTGGCCGGTAACCAGGCCGGCATGGCCGGTGGCCACCAGGCGAGCGGCTTCTTCGCGCGCTGCGGCATTCGAAGCGCTGACGTCCCCCCGGTCGCTGATGGACGCGTCGGCGAGAGCCCGGTTCACCCTCAACATGGTTGCGATCCCGACCACGGCCGTGATCACCGCGATACCCACGATCAACACCCCGAACGACACCAACCATCGTTCGGTGTGGTGGTGCAGCAGGGGTTTGGTTCCGGGCGCGAAGGACAAGAAACGCAGCAACAGGGCGGCCGCGAAGGGCACGGCCAGCCACCACAGGCGACCGACCACCTTCCGGTACAACAAGCGCGAACCCAGCAGATCGGTGGGATCGCCGTTGAACCACTGGATCCCCTCGAGCAGCGAGCCGGGTCCGGCACGGGTCTCCAGAGGGGGGAGCACCTGCCGGACGATGTGGTGACCGAGCGGGGTGTCGACCGGCGAGCGCGGATCCTCAAAGGTGTTGTAGGGATCCAGCTGGTTGCCGTGCACCACGCGGACCACCTGGCGGCCGTCCCCCGTCGCCAATACCAGATCACAGCTGAGGCTGATATCGGACATCCCGAGCCGGGAGCGAAGCACCTCTATCGAGGCGCCGTCCCAGGCCAATTGCCCGTCGTGGTTGCCGGGGAGAATCACCAGACGGTGATCTGGTTGGTCGGCGAACTCCTTGACGGCAGAGGTGAACTGTGGATGGGAGTCCAGGATCCGGTCGATATCCGGAGCCGCGGCCAGCATCTCGAAGCCGTCGCCGGCGATGATCAACAATCCCGGTTCGTGGAAGTTGCCCAGCAGGTCCGCCAGTTCGTCCGCGGCCCGGGAGGATGCCTCGCATCCGACCGGGCCCAGATGCAAATCGCTGACCACGACGACGCGGCCGCCCCGACTCACTTCCAATTCGATGAGGTCGGGAACATAGACCGCGATGCGGGCGGCGTCCTCTTCGCCGGCAGTCGGGCCGGGGCCAGGCGCGATCTCGTCGACCGCCGCCACGAGGTCGTCGTCGGGGATGACAGGAGCGGGCGATGCGGTGACCGATGCTCCGGCGTCCTGCGCCACCGATGCCCGGACCTCGTGCCCGTCTGATACGTCAGTCATGTCGCCTCCGGCCGCATGATGGGGAAAAGGATGACGTCGCGAATGGCGGGCACCTCGGCGAACAGCATGATGAGCCGGTCGATGCCGATGCCGATGCCGGATGTGGGCGGAAGTCCGTACTCGAGCGCCCGCACGAAGGCGGCGTCGGCCGGATGGGCCTCGACATCGCCTCCCGCGGCCGCCACCGCCTCGGCCTGAAAACGTTCGTTCTGCTCGTCGGGATCGTTGAGTTCGCTGTAACCGTTGGCCAACTCTCGCCCGGCGATGACGAGCTCGAAGCGATCCGTGACGGTCGGGTCAGACACGCTGTGGCGGGCTAGCGGCGACACCTCGGTCGGGTAGTGGTAGATGAAGACCGGACCGACCGTTTTGTTCATGAGCACCTTGTCGTAGAGCTCGAACACCAGCTTCCCGGACGCCCAGTTGGGCAGATACGGCACCTCCTGGGCGTCGCACAGCGCCCGGAGCTCCTCTACGGGCATTGACGGATGGACCCGTCTGCCCAGGTGCTCCTCGAGCAGGTCGAGCAGGTCCCGGCGAGGCCAGGGAGGCGACAGGTCGATGTGCTGGCCGGCGATCTCAAAGTCCAGCCGGCCGGCCGCGCCTTGGGCCGCTTCGACAATCAGGTGCTCGGTGAGGTCCATGCCATCGGTGAAGTCCCCGAAGGCCCGGTACGCCTCGAGGGAGGTGAACTCCGGGCTGTGACGGGTATCGATGCCCTCGTTGCGGAAGTTCCGGGCGATCTCGAACACCCGTTCGAACCCTCCAACTACCAGGCGCTTGAGATACAGCTCGGGGGCGATGCGCAGGCTGAACTCGGTATCCAGTGCGTTCGCATGCGTGAAGAACGGGCGAGCGATCGCACCGCCGGCCTGCGGTTGCAGGATCGGCGTCTCGACTTCGAGGAAGCCCTGCGCTTCCAAGCGCTCTCTCAGGATCGACAGGGTCTTGAAGCGAATCTGGAAGACCCTGCGGCTGTCCTTATTCGCCAGCAGGTCGACCTCGCGCTGACGGTACCGGGTCTCGGCCTCGCTGACTCCGTGCCACTTGTCCGGAAGGGGCCGGAGGGCCTTGGACAGGACCTGCAGATCCGAGACGTCCACGGACAGCTCACCGCGGCGGCTGGTGATCAACTCGCCAGTGGCCCCGATCCAGTCTCCGACATCGACCAGGGATTCAACCGCGGCCACATCCTCGGTCAAATGGTCGGCCTGGAACATCAGCTGAATCGAGCCGCTCGTGTCTTCCATCGTCAAAAAGCGCAGCTTTCCGTGACCTCGAATGGAGAGGACCCGGCCTGCGACTTGGACCGTCTCACCGGTTCGGGAGTCGGGCCCGAGTTCGGCATGGGTTCGGTGCAGTTCGGCCAGCGACCCGCTCCGGTCGAATCTGGTCGGATAGGGATTGATACCTCTGGCGCGCAGCGCGTCCCGTTTCGCCCGCCGCTCGGCCGTCTGGGCCGCCAGGCCACCCGACCCTGCCGTGGCTGGAGACGGAGCTCCTTCAGCTTCCAAGGGCCCGTCCTTCAGCATCCGCGCTCTCCCTCGCCGTCGCTCATGTGTCGATCCTGACCCCGCCGGCCGCCTGCGTCCCTGGGAATTCTTCCTAATTCCGGGTCCAGAAGCCCGGGCGTTCCTGCGGTGCGCGTGCGCTGACCCAATCCCCATCGCAGTCGGGGCGTTCCGGCGGCACTGATCGCAGAGTCGGCGCACCTGCCGGCGCCTCTCGAGACTGCAAGTGCCCATCCTTTCCGTCCCCATTCCGGCATCCAGACCCGTCCGGCGGCCGCGAGTGCAAAGCAGGGCTTTGTTACATTTGGCCGCGCGCCGGGACGGGCGGGAATCTACCAAGGATGGTGCCTACATGGAAGCGATCAGCTTTTCGATCGTCTCCGGTTGGTTCCCGTTTGTCCTGTTCTGGGTCACGGTGGGTGTCTGCGTGATCGCGGTGGTGTTGCGACGCGACGTCTTGATGGAGTTTGCGATTGGTGTTCCGCTGGGATTGTTGTTGATTGGCGGGCTGTTTCTGTTTCTGCATTTTGATCATTCGGTGCCGGCGGGGGCGCCCCGGTCGCTGTATCTGTGGCTGGGCGTGGCCTGTTTGATGGCCGGGCTGGTCATCGCCGGCTGGCATCACGCCCACTGGCCCCGCCGCATCAGCGGGGTGGCCGCGGTGGTCCTGGCCGTGGTCTCCGCCGGCAGCGCCGTGAACCAGACCTTCCAGTACTACCCCAGCCTGGACCGCCTGCTCGGCAAAAACGCCAACCATTTCGTCAACAACGCCCAGCTGACCGCCTTACGCGACCAGGTGGCCCGCACCGGCATCCTGCCCGACCACGGCGCCACCTTGAGCGTGGCCATCCCCGCCACCGCCGGCACCCACCTGCGCTATACGCCCCGAGCCGCTTTCATCTGGGTGCCGCCAGCCTGGTTCGCCCCCGACCACCCCCAACTGCCCGTCATCGAACTGCTCCACGGCACCCCCGGCGCCCCCTCGGACTGGACCCGGGCCATCTACGCCGACGCCACCTCCCTGGCCTTCGCCCAACAACACCACGGCCAAGCCCCCATCCTGGTCATGCCCGACGTCAACGGCTCCTTCGCCGGCGACACCGAATGCGTCAACTCGGCCCGCTTCGGCGACGTGGAAACCTACCTGAGCAAAGACGTGCCCGCCTTCATGACCAAAAACTTCAACGCCAACACCAGGCCCGGCTCCCTGGCCGTCGCCGGCCTGTCCGAAGGCGGCACCTGCGCCCTCCTGCTCGCCCTCAACCACCCCCAGCAATACCAGACCTTCGCCTCCTACTCCGGGTTCCCCTCCCCCACCTACCAGACCGACACCCCCGCCCAAACCATCACCGACCTGTTCGCCGGCTCGCCCAGCGCCTACAACGCCCACAACCCCCAATACCTGCTCACCCACCACCGCTACCCCGGCCTGGCCGGCTGGTTCGAAGCCGGCGCCCAAGACCCCGACAGCCTCACCGCCGCCCACACCCTACAAACCCTGGCCGCCCACGCCGGCCTGACCACCTGCCTGGCCACCCCCCCCGGCGGCCACGACTACAGCTTCTGGAAACAAGCCTTCGCCGACAGCCTGCCCTGGCTCTCCGCCCAACTCCACCTCACCCCCACCCCCACCCACCCGCCCGCCCACTGCGCCCCCACCCCCTAACCCCCACCCCTGCCATGGCCGCCGCCATCCTCTTCGCCGCCCTCTCCGCCCTGGCCAACGCCGGCAGCGCCCTCCTGCAACGCCTAGCCAACCTGCAAACCCGGCCCCCCACCCCCCAACCGCATCTGGAAAACCAGCTGGGACCTCATCCGCCAACCCGCCTGGCTCGCCGGCGCCGCCCTGCTCACCGGCACCTTCGCCTTCTCCGCCCTCGCCCTCTACTTCGGACCCTTAGCCGTCGTCCAACCCGTCCTCGTCCTCGAACTGGTCTTCACCCTGGCCCTACGCGCCCTCCTCCTCCACGACCCCATCACCACCCGCACCTGGACCGCGGCCCTCACCCTCTGCGCCGGCCTCGGCGCCTTCTTAGTCTTCGCCAACCCCAGCCAAGGCAACCACACCCCCACCCCCAGCCAATGGGCCTGGGCCATCACCACCCGCACCGGCGCCGCCGCCCTCCTCCTCCTCGCCGCCCGCCACGGCCCCCCCACCCGCCGCGCCACCCTCTTCGGCGCCGCCACCGGCCTCATCTGGTCCCTCGACGCCGCCTTCGTCAAACAAACCGTCGACCTCCTCGCCCACCACGGCCTGCCCAACCTCCTCCTCCACTGGCCCCTCTACGCCATGACCGCCACCGGCGTCGCCGGCACCATCCTGCTCCAAGGCGCCTACCGCCTCGGCCCCCTCGCCAACAGCCAAGCCAGCCTCCTCATCACCGACCCCCTCACCAGCATCACCCTCGGCATCGAACTCTTCCACGAACAACTCCACACCAACCCCGCCAACCTCCTCGGCGCCACCCTCGCCCTCACCACCCTCGCCACCGGCATCATCACCCTCTCCCACTGGGCCCCCCCCACCCTCACCCCCGACGAACTCCACCACCTCCACCCCACCCCCACCCCACAAACACCGGAGCCCGCGCCCGAACCTGGCGGCGCCGAGGAAGGCGTGGAACCTGCCTCCTGATCCGGCCGCGGATCAGGTTCCTGTAGCTGCGGAGGGAAACGGGTTCAGCGCCACCACGGCCGGCGACGCACGGCCGACAGCTCCACGGCGGGACCGATGACGCCGATCAGGTGGGCTCGGAGGTCCCGGAGATGTTCGCTGATCCACAGGCTGCGAGTCGGGATGCCAAGGGTCGGTGGCGCGTCGAACGGTGCGGGCACGGACGGCAGGGCGGCCTCGAGGGCAGCCGGGTCGGCTGCGACACTGCCGCTGAGGGTTTCCGCCAGCCGGTCATACCAGCTGACCAGGTCTGCGGACCACTCCGCCAGGGCCCGCCCGGCCGGCTCGAAGCCGGGTGCGACCGGGCGGGCGCCGGCCAGCGCTTTGGCCGTCAAGCGCAGGCGCATGGTCGCGCCGACGAGCCGCCACAGGTGCTCCTTCGGGATTCGCTTGGACCCCTGTTCCGCCAACAGCCCCCGCAACGCGTCATCAAGGCGGAGACTGGCCGAAATGGTCGCCACTCCATTGCCGGGGGACGTCGAGCGACCGAGGATCCAGTCGACCGAGCCGGACAGATACGTTCCTCCCTGACGGAACGCGTCGGCCAGGTCGTCGCCGACGACGGCCGCCACACCGCGAGGCCACAGCAGCACGCCAACAACCAGGCTGACGCCGCAACCGAGGGCCACGTCTTCCACTCGCACCACCCCGACGTGCCACCCAGCGGGAACAAGCAGGTTGAACAGCACGGCAACCAGAACGGTAAAGGCGGCCTGGCCGGCGGCGAACGGCGCCGTGCCCGGGGCATACGAGGCCACGAACACGGCAGCCGGGAGGACAGCCCAGAGCATGGCGGTATCGGAGCCAATAGCGATGACGATGGCCGAGCCGATCACGAATCCGGCCACCGTTCCCGCCAATGCCCGCAAGGCGGTGGCGCCAGTCGAAGCCGCGCTGGTACGCAGTACCGACATGGTGCCGAGTACCACCCAGAAGGCGTGTTGCACGTCGCTCAGATCCGCGACCGTCACCGCGATCGCCAGGGCCAGTGCGCCCCGGAGACTGTTGATGCACCACACGGAGCGGAGGTTGGCGTGCCGGGCGGCCACGGTGCCGGCACCGAGGACGCCTGCGACCGGGCTATCGGCGAGTGGAATGGCGTTGCCTCCATACCAGCGGCGCCGCGCCGCGGCGATGGTGCGGTGATCGGCTCGCCGGCTGGCGATGAGCGCGTCGGCCGCGGCGGCGCAGCGCCGCAACGGCCAGGTTGCGGGCATGGAAGACAAGGGCGGCGGCGGCCGCTTCGGGCTCGGTGGCGATGATCTGGTCCTGAGCGCGGGCCGCCGTGGCGGCCAGAAGCCGCTCGGCGCCCTCCAGGTCGGGGGAAGCGGCCTGCCCGGCAATCAGCGCGGCCACGTCGCGGAGCAGCGTCCGCGAGGTCTCGATCAAGCTCCGCTCGTCGCCCGGGCCGACACCCGTGCCTTGAAGAACCTCGATGGCGTCGCCGACCATGCTGCAGCACCAGTCGAGAAGCTCGACCAGGTTGGAAAATGCCTGGTCCGGGGTAGCCAGGCCGGTCGGACGGAACGCAGTGGATGTAAAGGCGGCGTGCAACTCGACTTTTCGAGCCAGGGACACCTCATGCAGTCCGTTCTCGGCAGACCCGATCAGGATCGCATCGAGTTCGTCGGCGAGGCTGCTCGCCAGGTCCGTGCCGGCGCGATGCAGCCGATCCACGGGCGGGCGTGGGGAGAGCACGAGTACGGCTGCCGTGCCCACCACCGACGCCATCCACCAGCCGGCCAAACGGTCAGGAACGAGGCTCGCGTGACCGGGGGAAACAACAGGCAACACGTACGCGAGCAGTGCTCCGAACGCCCCCGACGCGGCATTCGGGCCCAGGACGCCGGCGAACAACACGGAGAACGCAACCGGAACGGTCACCAGGGCCGCGATCAAGGTGGAGGTGGACACCAGGGTGCCGATCACGATCAGGACCGTGCCGGTCAGGGCCAGCCCCAGGTGGGCCCGTGCCTTGTCCCATCGCCCGCCGGCAAAGGTGGCCATGACCAGGGTGGCAAACCCACCAAAGGAAGCGTAGGTAGCCACCTGGGTGTTGCCGATTACCTGAAGGGCGATGGCGAAGAGCCCGGGCACGACCAACGTGGCTCGCACGGCGCGAAACGCCGCCTCTTCCGACCAGACCGGCAGCCATACCGGGCGCGTCCGGGTGGCAGCCTGACTCGGAGCAGCCGGGGCCGTGGCTGCGGCTACGGACGGGCTCGCCACGGGGGGGAAGTGTAAGCGCCGGCGAGTCCTCCATCGTCTGGAGGGTGCCGGCCCGGCCTGCCGCCTCTATGTGGCCGCCTCTATGTGGCCGCCTTCTGCAGACGTCCGGCTACATTGAATGTAATCATGTAATCATCCTGAGGTCAACAGGAAGGCAGGAGCCATGGCCGACATCGCATCTCAGGCGTCCCATTCGCCCGTCGAGAGCGCCGCAATGGACGCATACTCCCAGGTCGTCACGTCAGTGGCCGCCGAATTGAACCCGCGGGTCGCGGCCGTGCAGGTGTCGCGTCGGGGGCGGGGTGGCAACTTCCAGACCGGCGCGGGCTCGGCCGTCGTGTTCACCAACGACGGGTTTCTCCTCACGAACGCCCACGTCGTCGGCCGCGCCGACGCCGGGAAGGCCGCGTTCGCCGACGGCACCACCAGCCCGTTCCATGTGGTGGGGACGGACCCTCTTTCCGACCTCGCCGTCATCCGTGCTGACGGCGACACCCCCTCGCCGGCGCGACTGGGTGAGGCGACCACCCTCAAAGTGGGCCAGCTCGTCGTTGCCGTCGGAAATCCCCTGGGTCTCGCGGGGAGCGTGACGGCCGGGGTGGTCAGCGCCCTGGGCCGGTCGTTGCCGACCAGCGCCGGGAGCAGCGTGCGTATCATCGACGACGTCATCCAGACCGACGCCGCTCTCAACCCGGGCAACTCGGGTGGGGCTTTGGCGGTGGCCACCGGAGAAGTGGTCGGCATCAACACCGCGGTGGCTGGAGTCGGCGTGGGTCTGGCCATTCCGATCAACGGCACCACCCGTCAAATCATCTCGGCCCTCCTCGCTGAGGGCAAGGTGCGTCGTGCCTACCTCGGCCTGGCCGGCACTCCTGCCCCTCTGCCGCCGGCCCTCGCCGAGCAACGGGGCCAGCAGCACGGCTTGCGCGTCGCGGAGGTCGTTCCCGGCGGTCCGGCAGCGCGTGCTGGTCTCCGCACCGGAGACTTGCTGCTGAGCGCCGGAGATCAGCCCATCAGTGGGGCGCAGGCTCTGCAACGCCTCATGCTCGCCGGTGCCATCGGGAAGCCGCTCGCCTTGACCGCTCTGCGGGGCGATGCCCTTGTCGATGTGATCGCCACACCGGTGGAACTCGAAGCCGTCGACTGAACGGCTGCCCGGCCGGGCGTGGTCGCCATCAGGAGACGCGGTCGCTCCGCCGGACGGCCTTCCAGGCCCGTACGCTCATCGGTAAGTCGATGGAGGGGCGGTTCCGTAGCTGCGGATGCTGGTCGATACGGTCGGCGGCGCGGCGCGTGATGTTGCCTCGTTCGCCAGGCGTCAAGGTGATGACCCGGCTGTACGTTCCCGCCAGCCCAATCAGTTGCGCGCGAGTGCGTGGAAGGGTCCACTCGATGACCCGCGCCGCTGGGATTCCAAACGGTTGCCCCTCCGGGATCTCCAGCCGGCGTCGCGGCCCACCTGACGGCGCCACGCCAGCGTGGTTCTCCCCGAGGATCTCGTTGACCCAGTCGACGCGCCGATTGGGCCCGTTCCACAACACGCCGAGCACGCCGCCGGGACGCAGCACGCGTGCCATCTCGGGTACGGCCCGAGACGGATCGAGCCAGTGCCAGGCCGACGACACGAGCACGGCATCCAGGCTGCACGTCCGGATCGGCAATTCTTCGCCGCGCCCGACGGCGGCGTGAACGTGCGGTGAGCGGTCCCGCAACACCGTGGCCATACGGGGATCGAGCTCGACCGCCACCACCTCGATACCCCGGGCGGAAAGGACGCGACTGAAGCCACCGGTCCCCGCGCACACGTCCGCCACCGTGGACACGTCGTCGGGCAGCAGCCAGTCGGCTGCCTCCGGAGGCGGCGCGGGCCGGTAGCGGTCATAGTCCGTGGCGACGCTTCCGAACGACGTCGCCCGCTCGGCAGGGGTGGCCACCATCGGATATCAGATCCCTGCAAAGAGGTCGGTCTCGGGAAGGGCGGCGCCGCTCGTGTCGCGAACCCGGACGAACGACTCCTGGCCGAACAGGTCGGCAAAGTCCTCAGGCGCAACCCTGACCCATACGGTATCTGCGAGCTGGCTGGCGTGGGCCTCGAGGGCCGCTCGCTTCCGGTCGAGCACAGCGCGGGTGTCGATGGTCGTGGTGATCGCCGACTCCGGAATGCCTGCAGGAGACGCCCGAGTTGGGCGGCCGGGCCGAGGCGGCAATTGCAGCTGGTCGCGCAGCTGCTGCATACGTTCGGCTGATGCTCGGCTGCGGGCGGTGAAGTAAACTTTGGCCGGATCTGTGCGGTCAGCGGCGGCGACGGCCACCCGGTGCGCCTGGATGTGGTCGGGATGGCCGTAGCCGCCATGCTCGTCGTAGGTGACAATCACTTGCGGCCGGTAAAGGTCGATGAGTGTGGCGACCCGAGCCGCTGCCTGCTCGACCGCCACGTTGCAGAAGGCGTCCGGGGCCAGATTGCCTGCCCAGCCGGCCATCCCGGAGTCGCGGTAACCGAGCATCTCCAGATGGGCGACGCCAAGTTCGGCACAGGCCCGCTCGAGCTCCTTTCGCCGCACCGCCGCCACCCGATCGGGATCGTGACCGGGCTCACCGGGGAGGACCCCGCCAGGACCGAATCCCTGTGACCCGTCGGTACAGGTCACGACCACCGTCTGCACCCCTTCACCGGCGTAACGGGCCAGGATCCCGCCCGTGGAGATCACCTCGTCGTCGGGGTGGGCGTGGACGGCGAGGAGGGTGTGGGCAGGCATAGCCGACATTATGGGCCGGAAGCCGGGACTTCTCCCTCGGCCACCTCGAAGAAATCGGGGGTGACTCGCAGCTTGTAGTCGTGTTCTCCCCGTCCAAGGTCGATGAGCGGAACGGCGTGCGCCGCCGCTTCGCCGATCAGGTCCAGCAGCAGAATGAGGCCCGGGGAGTAGCGACCGAATTCCGGGTCGTAGGCGGGAAACCACCAGGACAGGCGATCTCCGCTCAGCAGCCCGAAGTGGGCGGCCACCAGGCGTTCCCCCGCACGCAGCGCCGTCAACACCCCGGTGCAGCGAGGATCCCGTGACGCGCGCAGGCCGGCCACCGCCTCTCCGATCCACGGTTCGGCGAACCGGTCCCAGACGCTCGTCCGGGCGTACTGATCGGATTTCCACCGGGCTAACAGCTGCATGTCCCGGTCCGGCTCCGTGCTGTGCCATTCGCACACCACCGGGCCGACCTCGCGCTCGAGTTTTCGGCGGCGGCGGCTCACCTGGGCGAGCAGGTCACGGGAATGGGCACGCACCCGGGCGAGGAACTGTTCATACCCCTGTCGCAAGTCGACGAACGGGGCGCGGTGACGCTGTCGGTGGTACGGGGCAAATGGTTGCTGGGTCGTCACCAGATGATCGAAACTCCAGCAGGTGAGACCCGCGGCTCGAATCAGCTGGGGGGCGTCAAATGTCCAATCGGGGTCGCCGATGACTGCCTGAGCGTCGGCGATCGTGGCGCCGATCGGCCAGCCGGCGCCCGCGGGATCAACTTGAAACGGCAGAAACCCGCAGACGTTGGAGTCCGCCTTGACGACGGCCACCCGGGCGTCGTCCCGAACGTCACCAACAATCTGGGTGAACTGCCATGACAGGAAGGGACTGCCGAGATTCGAGGCGTCGGTAAAAGACTCCCACAGTCGCCGCTCGCCCGCCCCGAGCTCGGTCGGGCGCGTCACGTCGGCCTTCATGCCGTGTACCTGCACACCCTCACTACCTCACGTTGCCGGTGCGGCAAGTGCCCGCTGGAAAGCGGCCCGGACCGCGGCAGCCGAGGCGCCGTAACGCCCGAAGTTCAATCGCTCGTCGTAGAAGCATTGCAGTTCCGGAAGCTGCTCCCATGGGGCCGGAAGCGGCGCGACCTGCTCCGGCGACGGGCGCTGCAGCCACTGGTCGAGGGCGGACCCGGGCCACACCTGACTGCTGAACTGACGGAGTGCGGACGCCTTTGCTTCGAGGAACTCCGCCCCACTGGCCAGCTCGTCCGTCGGGCCGAATTGCTCTGGCGGTAACCAACCAAAGCGAAGGCAGTGGTCCTGGTCGAGCCCGTACAGGCCGTAGACATGCCAGGCCCACCGCGGCCCATCAGGCAAAAACCTCCGGGCCATGGCGCCGGCCAGGTAGGTGGCGTCGTGATCAGGGTGCCCACCCTGATAGGCGGGCAGAAACACGTCGGCTGCATCGAGTGAGCCGATGGTCTCCACGAGCGCCCGGCAGATCTCCGGGACGGCCCGCCAGGCGAACAAATCCGCAAACCCGAGCTGACGTGACGTCACCCGGCTCGACGAGCGCGTCCCAAGCCCGGGCGCATTCGGCCTGACGTTGCACCCGAAGCTTATCTCGCCCCGCCGGGGGAGTCCAGGGCGGCACACCGTCGGTGACGTGAATCACCGTTACCGATTGGTCGCACAGAAGGCCTGAACACCCGAGCACCTCATCGTCAGGGTGCGGAGCCACTACCACGACCTGGGTCATGCCACCGCTGCGGCGACGAGGTCGCTCAGCTCGGCGATGTAGGCCTCGGCCGCCTCGAGATCGACCGTGAGTTGCCGGCGGTACTCGGCGTGCAGGAGAAACGGGTAGACCAGGTGACCGGCCAGGTCGGGGACAGAATGACCTTGGCGGGCACCGCGAACCGCGTTGGCGAGGCGTTCGCACCACATTTCCCGGACCGCATCCGGTGGGCGCAGGAACCATTCCCTCCATCGATCGCTCTCGTCCGGCGGCGCCACCTGATCAATCAGTGCCTCGAGGCTTCTGCTGGTGGGAGGCGGCACGTGCGTCCAGTGTTCCCAGTACCGTTCCGGCCAGCACACGTCGTGGCGGCTCGGGGCGGGCCGGCCGGTGATGCGGGCGAGCAGGGCGGCGGCCACGTCGGCCATGATGCGATGGCTGTTGCCGCCCCCGTCGTGCTCGGGGAAGGGCAGCAGCACCTGGTTGACCGGGAGCCCCAGGTCCAGGGCGCGCATGGTGAGGTCAACGTCAATGCCGTAGTCGTCGGGTAGTTCGTCCACGTTGATCATCGACAGGAGCCGTTTGCCGAGCAGCATTTGACCGGCCAAAGGCTGGCGCAATCGGGCGCCGAATACCGCAAAGAGCAGCGGACACGCCAGGTAGTCGGTGGAGTTGCCCTGCCCCCTCGGCCGGCACCACAACGGCAGGATCAGACCAGCCCGGGCCAGCGTCTCTGGATGGACGAATGCCCCGACATTCGTCGGCGGATAGGCGCGCAAATCAGCATCGACGAGCAGCAGGTGGGCACCGACCTCCTGGGCGTGGCGTATGAGGAGCTTCACATTCCGACCCTTGCCGGTTAGGCCCTCCGGGCTGTGCAGCACCGCTTGCGGGATCCGGGACAAACGCGACTCCCACTGGTTCAGCGTGTCATCGGTCCCCGCCTGGTAGGCCAGCACCAGCGTGCACCTGATTGCCTCGCCCAGCCGGGCGGAGCCGAGTTCGAGGGCATCGGCCAGCGGAGCGATGGACTTGCCCTCGTCACGAGCCGGAATACCGATGATCAGCTGCTCCACGCGACCTCCCAGTCGTTTTTCCTCCGGACCGAGGGCCGGCGCGCCGCCGCGACGGAGCCAGACCCGAAACTAGAACCTAACGCCTCGGGGCTGCATTCCAGATCCAGTTCCCCGACGAAGGTCGTTGGCGTAAGGTTCTCTACACCCACCCCACATCGAAGGAGTGTCGAGGTGAGCGGATCGACGTCCGGCGCATCGACGGAGGGGCCCCGGACCCCCGTGCCACGGCGTGGCGGCCGAACCGGACGATCGGCTTCGACCGGGCGTCCGCGGACCGGCAAGAACCGCTCTGACGCTCGCCGGCGCCAGCACCTCCTGATCGCCGGAGCCTCCGTGGCTGCAGTCATCATCGTGGTTTTGGTTCTGGTTGCCACGAAAGTGGCGGGTGGCGGCCCGAGCGGGCCGCCCCGAACCCCACTTCCTCCGAGCGATGCGGCGAAGCTCACGAACGTACCCCTCCAGACGCTCCTCCAGGCCGGAACGCAGGTTTCGGTCATCGCCCCGAGTCCCCCGGCCACACCACAGTCGCCGCTGACGTCGGCGGGAAAACCGGAGATGCTCTACATCGGCGCCGAGTTCTGCCCTATCTGCGCCGCCCAGCGGTGGCCGATGATCGTCGCCCTCTCCCATTTCGGGACTTTCACCAGCCTGTCAAAGACGCACTCCGCGGTCAGTGATGGCAACATCCCCACGCTCTCGTTCTATGGCTCGAGCTTCTCCAGCCCCTATCTGGTCTTCACACCGGTGGAGACCACAACGAATCAGCGGTCCGGCAACTTCTACAAAGCTCTCGAGACCCCGACCCCGGAGCAGCAGGCGATATGGGCCCGAAACTCCCCCGGGGGCCAGCTGACCTTCCCCTTCATCGACATCGGCGGAAAGTGGCTGCTCCAGACATCCCAGTACTCGGCCACGCTGCTCGAAGGGAAGAACTTCGACCAGATCGTCCGGGCCGTCGGCGACAACTCCAGCACCGTTGGCGCCCACATCGACGCGTCCGCCGCTGTCTTGATTCGAACCATCTGCACCGTGACCGGCGATCAACCGGCTCCGACCTGTGACGCCGCGAACGCGGCCACGTTTGCGCCGGCTGTCTCCACGTCCGGAAGCAGCTCCTCGTCACCGTAGAACCGTGACGATCGCAACTCCCCTGTACTCGCCATCGATGCGCCGCTTGCCTGTGGCCGACCGAAGGATCACGACAGTCCCGGAGCATCCCATCCGCTCGTCCGATGGCTGACACCGCCGCCACCGGCCCCGCTCAGACTGCTGATGTCGCAGGACCGCGGGAGCTGCACGGCCGGCAGCTGACGACGGTCTTCCTCGGCCTGATGCTCGTGATGCTGATGGCCGCCCTGGACTCCACCATCGTGGCCACGGCACTGCCGACCGTGGCACGTGATCTGGGCGGACTCAATCACATCTCCTGGGTGACCACCGCCTACCTGCTGGCCCAGACCGTCGTGACCCCCCTGTACGGCAAGCTGGGCGACCTGTTCGGGCGTCGCATCGTGCTCCAGGTCGGGCTGGTCATCTTCCTGATCGGATCGGCGTTGTGCGGCCTCAGCCAGACCTTCATCATGCTCATCGCCTTCCGGGCCGTCCAGGGCCTCGGTGGCGGTGGTCTGTTGGTAAGCGCACAGGCGGCCATCGGCGACGTGGTCTCGCCCCGCGACCGGGGCCGCTACCAGGGTCTGTTCGGAGCGGTGTTCGGTTTCGCCACAGTGATCGGGCCCCTCATCGGTGGTGCCCTGACCAGCGGACTGTCGTGGCGCTGGATCTTCTACATCAATCTGCCGATCGGGGTGGTGGCCCTGTTCGTTCTGGCCGCCACGTTTCCGGCGACAGCGGCCCGCGGCCGGCCCACCATCGACTACCTGGGCACCGGCGTCCTGTCGGTGGGGCTGGCCGCGCTGGTGCTGATGGTCAGCCTGGGCGGCACGACCTACCCCTGGGCGTCGGCGGAGGTGATCGGCCTTGGCGTCGCGGCAGCCGTCGCCTTCGTCGTGTTCGTGAAGGTGGAGCAGCGGGCAGCTGAGCCGGTGCTCCCCCCACGCCTGTTTTCCAACCAGGTCTTCACCAGTGCAGGCGTGGTTGCTCTACTTCTGGGGTTCGGCATGTTCGGCGCCATCACCTTCCTTCCGCTCTACTTCCAGGTGATCAAGGGCGCCTCTCCGACCATCTCCGGGCTGGACATCCTGCCGCTCATGGCTGGCCTGCTCATCACCTCGACGGTCGGTGGTCAGATCGTCTCTCGGACCGGCCGCTACCGTGTCTTTCCCATCGCCGGCACGGCCATCCTGTCCGTCGGTCTCTTCCTGCTCGCCCGACTGTCGCCGCAGACATCGACGTTAGAAGCGGCGATGTACATGTTCATCACCGGTTTCGGCATCGGCCTGGTGATGCAAGTGCTCGTGGTCGCCGTCCAGAACGCAGTGGGCTACGAGGACCTGGGCGTCGCCACTTCTGGCAACACGCTTTTGCGCAACATCGGCAGTTCGGTTGGGACGGCCGTCATCGGCACGGTGTTCGCGACCAGGCTGGCGTCCAACCTCGCCCACGATTTTCCCCACTCACCGCAGTTGATGCACAGCGCACGCACGCTGAGCTCGACGGCTCTGGCGGCGCTTCCCCCGAGCGTGCGCGCCACCTTTCTGGACGCCTACTCCCAAGCCTTGAACACCGCGTTCCGCGTTGCCGCTTTCGTATCGCTCGTCGCGTTTGCGGCGTCCTGGTTCATCAAGGAGCTCCCGATGCGGACCACCGTCACCGCCCAGGGGGTCGGCGAGGCGTTCGCCTCGCCCCGAGCGCCGGATTCCCTCGCTGAAATCATGCGGGCGCTGGGCGTGCTCGTGGGCCGGAAGCAGATGCTGGCCTACCTGCAGCGGTTGGCCACCGAGGCCGGCGTCGATCTGCCTCTGCCCGACTGCTGGGTGCTAACCCAGGCTTTGCAGTAAATCCCTGGTGGTGGGGGCACGATCCGCGAAGGCGCCCTCCTGGTAAGGGAAACTGAGATTGTCGAAGATCGCAGTTCCTGGCCAGGAGGGCACTTCTGAGGTGAAGCGTAACCCATCGAGGTCGCGGCTGTCGGTGACTACGGGCGGCAAGGGGGTGGTGGCCCATGCGGGGGCCCGGTTGCTGTGTGATCTGGCCGACGAGCTGGGCCTCAGCACGGGGTTGTCGACGGCGATGGCGCCCACGAAGAAACGGCAGCGGGGACACGATCGGGGCCGGGTGTTGGTGGACTTGGCGGTGGCGGTTGCCGACGGGGCGACCACGTTTTCTGATCTGCGGGTGCTTTTGGCCCAGCCCGACCTGTTCGGTGAGGTGGCGTCGGTCTCCACCACCTGGAGGACGCTGGACGCGATCGACGACTCGGCTCTCGAGCGCATCGCGGCAGCCCGGGCCGAGGCCCGCAAGAAGGCGTGGAAGGCGGGAATGGACCCGGGGTTCTATGTGATCGATATCGACGGCACCCTGGTCACTTCGGACTCCGATTTCAAGCAGGGTGCCGCCGCCACCTACAAGAAGGGGTTCGGGTTCTACCCGATGATGTCCTATCTGGACGCCACCGGGGAGCCGCTGGCCGGCCTGCTGCGACCGGGCAACGCCGGCTCGGGCACCGCCACCGATTACATCGAGGTCCTCGACGCCTCCCTGACCCAACTGCCCATCAGCCCGACCGAGCATGAGATCATCGCCCGCTCCGATTCCGCTGGGGCCTCGCACCACTTCCTGAACGCCTGCCGGGAACGCCAGGTGCGCTTCTGTGTCGGTCACGCCTTGACCGAGACCATGGCCCAGGCGGTCACCAGCGTCGCCGAGCGCCAGTGGATCCCGGCGGTCACCGCGGACGGGACCGGCCTGCGTGAGGGCGCCGAGGTGGCCGAGATCACCGACCTGGTCGACCTGGCGGGCTGGCCCACCGGGACCCGAGCTATCGCCCGAAGAGAGGATCCCCATCCCGGCGCCCAGCTCACCTTCACCGACGTTGACGGGCACCGCTACCAGATCTTCCTGACCGACCTGGCCGACCCCGACATCTGCTATCTGGAAGGCCTCTATCGGGGCCGGGGCCGGTGCGAGTGCTACATCCGCGACGCCAAGGACACCGGGCTGGCCAACCTGCCCTCGGCCGACTTCGCCATCAACCAAGCCTGGGTGACCGTGGTGCTCCTCGCCGGTGATCTCCTGGCCCAGATGCGAAGCCTATGCCTGGAAGGCGAACTGGCCCGGGCTGAACCCAAACGACTCCGCTACTGCCTCCTCCACGCCGCCGGCGTGTTGGTCCGCTCCGGTCGACGCACCACCCTGCGTATCGCAGCGGGATGGCCCTGGGCCCGCCAACTCGTCACCGCCTTCGGGCAGCTCCCCAACTGGGCAATCACCTAAACCACGTCCCACTCTCGCTCCGTTCAAACCGCCCGATAGCCCATCGCGGCTCGATACGGATTGCCACCAGGGACGCCAGCCGGAAAGACCCATCAGAGACCGACTCCCCGCCGGCAGCCTGCCACGATCAAGCCGAGCATGCCATCCATCGCCGTAGATCGCCTCGACATCAAGCCGACCCGAGGCCTACTGCAAAGCTTGGGCTAATACAGCTCCACCGGGACCCGACACTGGACCTCGACGGCCTGCTGGGGCTGGCTGAGGCGCAGAAGATCCCGGCCGCGACGGTCCAGAGCGCCTGGCGCGATGTCACCGCCCGGAACCTGGTCACCCCCGACTCCGAGCTGACGCCGGAGGGCGCCAAGACGGCCGACCTGCTCCGCTCGACGCTGCGCACCCACCTGGAAGGCCTGCTGCGCGGGTGGTCTCCAGAGCAGTATCCCGATCTGGTCACGCTGCTCGACAACTTCTCCACCCACATCGTGAGCGACCTGGACGTGGCCCCGCCGGCCGCGGCCGGCGCCCTCCGGGCTTGAACGCCAACGCTCACGATCCGAGCGGCGCCGGGGAGCGGTCAGTGCGAGGCGCCCGACCGGAGCGGAGGGGCATCCAGGGCGCAGTGCGACTCGAGGCATTCTGTGCTCGGGTCCACCGCCGCCGGGTTGCGAATGGTAAAGGCCGCCACCACTCCGCCCACCGCGCAGACCGCAGCCGAGACGAGCATGGCGGTGCGAAAGGACGACGCGAACTGCGCAGCATGCGCATAACTGTCGCCCGTGATCCCGGCGATCGCCGGCAGGACCGCAACCGCCACGAGCGAGGCGGTGCGGGCCACGTCGTTGTTGATCGCAGACGCCACGCCGGTGTGCTCCGCCGGCGCGGCCGCCAGGACCGTGCTCGTCAGCGGAGCGACCGTGCACGCCAGGCCCAGGCCGAACACGAGCACCGCGGGCAGGACGTCGGTCAAATAGTCGCCCGAGTCGGTGGCTCGGGACAGGAGGGCCAGTCCGGCGCCGACGATGAGAGGACCGACTGACATCTGGAGACGTGGCCCGATGCGGGCGGCCAGGGCGCCGGATCGGGCCGAGAGCAGCAGCATGATCAGGGTCAGGGGGAGAAGCGCGGCGCCGGCTTCGAGCGGGCTGTATCCCTTGACCTCCTGAAGGGCGACCGGCAGCAGAAAGAGGGCTCCGCCGAGCCCGCCGTACACCGCGAACGTCACCCCGTTGGCCGCCGAGAACTGCGTCGACCGGAACAGGTCCAGCGGCATCAGCGGCTCGGCCACCTGCCGCTCCAAGAGAACGAAGGCCACCAGCGATCCGGCGCCGCCGATGATGGCAACCAGGACGACTGGAGAGGTCCACCCGAGGACGGAACCTTCGATGAGGCCGTAGATCAAACCAACCAGGCCGAGCGTCACCAGGATGGCCCCGCCATAGTCGAGGCGGCCGGTGGCTGTTGGGTCCCGGGATTCGGGGACATGAATGATTGAAATGATCACGACCGCGACAGCCACCGGCACGTTGATGAAGAAAATCAACCGCCAGGAAACGGCGCTGATCAGCCAGCCACCGAGAAACGGCCCGATGGCGGACGCCACCCCACCGAGGCCGGACCATGCCCCGATCGCCTTACCCCGATCATCGGAAACAAAGGTGGCTTCGATGATGGCCAGGCTGCCCGGCGTGAGGAGGGCAGCACCGACACCTTGCAGGGCCCGAGCTGCAATCAGAGTCGGGCCGTCCGGCGCCAGGCCCGCAGCGACCGACGCCACCATGAACCAGATGGTGCCGATAATGAAGATGCGCCGGCGACCCAGTCGATCGCCGAGCGATCCTCCGAGCAACAGCAGACCTGACAGAGTGAGCGTGTAGGCGTTGACGATCCACTGCAGAGTCGAGACGCCGGCGTGGAACTGGCGGCCGATAGCCGGGAGAGCGATGCCGACCACGGTTGAGTCCAGCAAGGCAATCCCGGACCCGAGCACGGTGGCCGCGATCACCCATCGCCCCCGGGCCGTCCCGTAATGAAGCTCGATCATCCCGGCCGGGCTCCAGGTTGGCAGACCGCGAGGGCGCCTGTCATCGCTACCGCCACGGTGAACCGTACCCCGCAAACGGAATCGTCCGGGCGAGGCGCATCGCTGTGGCCCAACCAGACGAGCCGGTCGTTCGCTGGACAGGACCGCCGCAGTACTCTCACCCGCCGTGGCCACGATCAAGGAGTCGGAGATCATCGCCGGCGTGTGGACCGTCGACCCCGACCGCCACGGCGACGCCCGCGGTCACTTCTTCGAGACCTATCGCCGCTCGTGGTTCCCGTTGGGGCGGGAGATGGTTCAAAGCAATCGATCAGACCGGGCGGCCGGAGTGGTTGTCGGCCTGCACTACCACCTTCACCAGGCCGATTACTGGCTGTGCACGAAGGGTCGGGCCCGCGTCGTGCTGCACGACCTGCGAGTCGGCTCCCCGACGGATGGGGCGACGAACATGCTCGAGATCAGCGAGGACAACTGCCGGGGCGTGTTCATTCCGCCGGGGGTTGCCCACGGCTTCGCATCCCTCACCGACCTCACCGTGACCTACCTGGTCGACAGCTACTACAACCCGGAGGACGAGCTGGGAGTGGCCTGGGACGACCCGGTCATCGCTGCCGACTGGGGGGTGCAGCATCCGGTACTGTCGGCTCGCGATCTGGCCAACCCGCGTCGAGCGGACATCGATCCGGCCCGGCGGCCGCACCTGGGGTTGCGCACGTGACGGTCGGGAACACCGAGTGTCGCGCTCGCGCTGGGCTACCATCGCAGGCGTGAGCAAGGTGCTACTGGAGGCGCCGGCCGCCGGGTCGAAGTCCCGCTACGCGCTTCTGGGGAGCTTGGTTCGGACCGCCCGGGTACGGCAGTGGCCGAAGAACGCCCTCGTGTTCGCCGCTCCGTTCGCGGCCGGAGTGCTCACCCATCCCGGGCCACTGGCGCGCACATTCGTGGCGTTTGTGGCGTTCTGCGCCGTCTCCTCGGGCACGTACTTCATCAACGACGCCATGGATGCGGAGGCGGACCGGGAGCATCCCACCAAGCGGCGCCGTCCGGTGGCGGCCGGCCTGCTGAGCAAGAACCTGGCCTTCGTCATCGGCGGGGTCCTCATGGCGGTGGGTATCGGCGCCGGGTCGGCGATCGCCTGGCGTTTGGGGCTGGTACTCGCCATTTATGTCGCCGTCCAGTTCGGGTACAGCCTGTACTTGAAGCATCAACCGGTACTTGACCTGGTGACCGTGGCCGCCGGCTTCGTCTTGCGGGCCATTGCGGGGGCCGTGGCCGTTCCGGTGCCGGTGTCGGAGTGGTTCCTCATCGTCGCCACCTTCGGAAGCCTGCTGATGGTGACGGGCAAGCGCGTCGCCGAGCACTCCGAGCTTGGCGATGGTCGGGGCGCGCACCGGGCGACCCTCGATCAGTACACCTCCACCTTCCTTCGAACCGTGCTCGCGATCACCGCAGGCGGGGCCATCGTCGGCTACTGCCTGTGGGCGTTCAGCCTGCAAACTGCGTTGACCCACCATCGCGATCCGATCTGGTACCAGCTGTCGATCGTGCCCATGATGATCGCCCTCCTGCGCTACACCTTCCTGGTCGAGGGCGGCAAGGGTGCCAAGCCGGAGGAGCTGGTGTTCGCCGACCGCCCCCTGCAGGTGCTGGGCCTGGTGTGGGTGGTGCTGTTCGCACTTGGCGTGTACGCCAGCTGACCTGCCGGCCCTCGATCCAGCGCGACTGACACCCTCCCCGCCTCTACGCTGCATCGTCGTGCTCGAAAGCTACCAAGATCGGCTGGTCACCGGATGGGGGCGCACCGCCCCGTCGGCAGCGAGAGTGGTCTCGGCCCACGACCCGGCAGACCTGGCGGCCGCCATCAAGCAAGCCGGCCCAAGAGGGGTCATCGCCCGGGGTCTCGGGCGCAGTTACGGCGATGCGGCCCAGAACGCCGGCGGGGATGTCCTGCTCACCACGGACCTGGACCGAATCCTCGCCGTCGACATCGAAGGTGCCCGGGCCCGGGTCCAGGCCGGCGTGAGCCTGGACCGGCTGATGCAGACCCTCGTACCGCTCGGCCTCTGGCCGATGGTAACGCCGGGTACCCGGCAGGTCACGGTAGGTGGAGCGATCGGTTCTGACGTGCACGGCAAGAACCATCACCGCGACGGCACGTTCACCACTCATGTCGACTCGATGGTGCTGGAGACCCCCGCGCTCGGGACGCTGACCGTGAGCCCCGAGGACGATCCAGAAATCTTCTGGGCGACCGCCGGCGGCATGGGGCTGACGGGGCTGATCGCCGAGGCGACCATCCGTCTTCTGCCGATCGAGACCGCATTGATGCGAGTCGATAGCGAACGAGCTCCCGATCTCGACTGCGCCATGGCCAGGATGGCGGAGGAGGACCAGCGGTACCGGTACAGCGTGAGCTGGATCGACTGCCTGGCCCGAGGACGCTCGCTCGGCCGGTCGGTTCTCGAATTCGCCGATCACGCCAGCCTCGACGACCTCCCTCCCGGTCAACGCCAGCCGTCACGTGCTCTCCGCTTCCGACCCTTTGACCGCGCCCAAGCTCCTCCGTGGGCTCCGTCGGGCCTGCTCAACCACTGGAGCGTGGCTGCGTTCAACGAGCTGTGGTACCGGAAATCCCCCCGGAAGCGGCTCGGGCACCTGATACCGGCGGCCGGGTTCTTTCACCCACTTGACCTGGTCCGGGGCTGGAACCGGATCTACGGGCACCGTGGCTTCCTGCAATACCAGATGGTGGTTCCGGACGGCGCCGAGGACACATTGCGACGCACGCTCGAAGCCCTGAGCGACGCCCGGTGCGCCTCGTTTTTGGCCGTCCTCAAGCGCTTCGGCGGTGCCAACCCGGGACCACTGTCGTTTCCGCGGGCCGGCTGGACCCTGGCGCTGGACATGCCGGCTGGGGCGTCGGGGCTCGCGGGTCTACTCGACGGACTCGACGAGATGATCGTCGCCGCCGGCGGACGGGTCTACTTGGCCAAAGACGCCCGTCTACGACCGGAACTGCTCGAGACCATGTACCCGCGCCTGCCGGCCTGGCGGGCCGTGCGGAACCGTCTCGACCCGGACCGCCGCCTCTGCTCGGACCTGGCCCGCAGGCTGTCCGGCCTGCTCGATCCCCTGACCCCTGGAGTCTCTGCATGAAAGACGCCCTCGGCGCGGTCCAGTCCGTCCTGGTGCTCGGCGGCGCCTCGGATATCGGCGTCGCCATCGCCGCCAAACTGGCGAGCCCCCGCCACGCCACCGTTATCCTCGCCGGCCGGGACAACGCCGCCCTGGACGCCGCCGCCTCCGTGGTTCGTAGTGCGGGCGCCGGGAGAGTCGACACCATCCCGTTCGATGCGGCCGACACCGACAGCCACGAGGAAGTCGTGGTGACGGCCGCCAAGCTCGCTGGGGGCGACCTCGATGTCGTGATCCTGGCGTTCGGTCTTCTCGGCGACCAACCGGTGGACGAAGCGGGTGGAGACGGCGCCGTCCGGCTGGCCCAGACGAACTACGTGGGGACGGTATCGGCCGGTTTGGCGGTCGCTCGGCAGTTGAAGGCACAGGGCCATGGGACCATCGTGGTGCTCTCGTCTGTGGCCGGTGAGCGCGTCCGGCGGGCCAACTTCATTTACGGGTCGTCCAAGGCTGGCGTCGACGGTTTCGCCCAGGGACTTGGCGACGCGCTCGCCGGCAGCGGGGTGCAGGTCCTGATCGTGCGCCCCGGATTTGTGCGAACAAAGCTCACCGAAGGCATGCCCGCGGCGCCGCTTTCCACGACGGCAGATGCCGTCGCCACGGCCACGGTCAAGGCCATCGGCGCCGGGCGTGAAGTGATCTGGGTTCCCGCCACCCTGCGGCCCGTCTTCGCCGTCTTCCGGCATCTGCCGCGGACGGTCTGGCGACGCCTGCCGGTGTGACCGGAAGACCGGGGATCGCCGCGTTCGACTTTGACGGCACCCTGGTGCCGGGCGACAGCCTGCCCAGGTTCTTGGCGCTGGTGCTGGGGCGCCGGGCGTTTGGCCGGGTCCTGGCTCGCGCCGCGCCCACCATGATGACGGCGTACCGGCGAGGCGGGCGAGACGGGTCCAAGGCGGCGTTGCTGCAACACGCCCTGGCAGGTCACCCACGCGGCGCGAGTGGCCGAGATCGGAGCCACCTTCGGCGAGATCTTGGTCGGACGCATCCGGCCCGACATGACCGAGCGCATGGCATGGCACGACGAGCAGGGCCACCGCCGGGTGCTGGTGTCCGCATCACTCGCGGTGTACCTCGAGCCGTTCGGCCGGATCACAGGCTTCGATCCTGTCATCGCCACCCGTCTTCAGATTGACGGCGCCGGCCTGTTGACCGGCCGTCTGTATGGGCCGAACGTGCGGGCCCACCAGAAGGCCCTGCGGCTCGCTGAAGTGCTGGGCTCCGGGCCGGTCGAAGTATGGGCGTACGGCGACAGCGCCGGCGACCGCGAGATGCTGGCCATGGCGGATCATCCCGTCCTGGTCGGCCATCGCCCCCGGCGCCGCCGGGATCAGCTGTACCGGTCCGGGGCCATCGGTCAGACTGTGCGAATGACCAGGCCGGAGCCTACCGATGACGAGACCTACGGATGACTGCCCCTACAGATGAATAACAGAGCGCTGATCACCGGGATCACCGGTCAGGATGGCTCTTACCTGGCCGAGCTCCTCCTCGCGAAGGGCTACGAGGTCATCGGCTTACATCGCCGCAGCAGTACGGTGACGTTCGAGCGGATCTCGCATCTCACCGACCGCTTGACCCTGGTGCCGGCTGACCTGCTCGACGAAGCGTCGATGATACGGGTGCTGCGCGATCACCGACCCACCGAGGTCTACAACCTCGCCGCTCAGTCCTTTGTCCAAACCTCGTTTGCACAACCGGTCCTGACCGGCGAGGTCACCGCCCTCGGCGTGACCCGGCTTCTGGATGCCATCCTGCTCACGGATCCCGCCATCCGTTTCTACCAGGCCAGCTCGAGCGAGATGTTCGGCAAGGTCGTCGAGGTGCCACAGACGGAACGAACGCCCTTCTATCCCCGCAGCCCGTACGGAGTGGCCAAGGTGTACGGCCACTGGATCACGGTCAACTATCGAGAGAGCTACGGCCTGCACGCCAGCTCCGGGATCCTGTTCAATCACGAGAGTCCCCGCCGCGGCCTGGAATTCGTGACCCGCAAGGTGAGTTTCAGCGCGGCCGCGATCAAGTTGGGGCTGCAGCGGACCGTGTCGCTTGGCAACCTCGACGCACAGCGAGACTGGGGCTTCGCGGCGGACTACGTACGGGCCATGTGGTTGATGCTGCAGCAGGACGGGCCTGGCGACTACGTGGTTGCCACCGGGGAGACCCATCCGGTGCGGGAGCTGTGCCAGATCGCCTTCGACCAAGCGGGCCTCGATTGGGAGGAGCATGTGGTCGTCGACGAACAGTTCTTCCGGCCCGCGGAAGTCGACCTTCTCATCGGAGACCCCTCGAAGGCGAGAGCGCGACTGGAGTGGAAGCCCGAAGTTGGCTTCGAGGAGCTGGTCCGTATGATGGTCGACGCCGACCTGAGTGCCCTGCGCAAGGGATGAGCCGCCGGCGCACCCTCACGGCGGCGCCGGCCCGCCCGCACCCCGGCCTCAGGTGTTCTTGATGGCCTCGGTGGTGGCCTCGACGATACGGTCGAACAGCTCCGCCCCGGGCACGAACTCCTCCCGCATCATAAGCTGCACCGCCGCGGTGACGTTGTTGACAATGCCCGCCATCTCCTGAGTGATGGCGGTGACCGAGGCCTGGACGACTCGGCCGAACAGCTCGGATCCAGGCACGAACTCCTCGCGCAGCATGAGCTGCACCGAAGCGGTGATGTTGGCAATGTCCTCAGGTGTCACGGATTCCTCCTGGAGGCAGGCGGCGTTTTGGTCGGCGGTGGTGTCGTCCGTCTGGGCGACGTTGGTGCAAGTCGGGTCGATCATCCATGGCGGTGTGCAGGACACCACCCGGCAGGCGATACGTCCGCTGCAGCTGATCTGCTGGTTGCACTGCCCGTAGCGGAACTCCGCGCAACCTATGTGGTAGTTGTCGCAGCTCCCCTCGGCGCACGCGCACGTGAGGCTGTCACAACCCGGACAGAAGCTACCGCCGCCGCAGCCGCAGCCGCTGCACTCGCCCTGGCAATCGATGTAATACCGAGGTCCGGCGCAGTAGATCGACCCGTCAGCCTTCCACCACCCGCCTGCGAAGGTGCCCGCAGGACAGGCATTGACTCCGTTGTTGATGGTGCAGCAGAACTCGGTGTAGCCGTTACAGCACGTGGACGAGCAGTCGCAGCTCGTCCCCGGCACGCAATCGCAGACCTCCGCGTACGCCGTCCCCGGCTTCAGCAGGAAGTCCACCGGCCCGACCGACAGGGCGGTGGCGGTCATGGCGCTGCGAGCCAGGAAGCTGCGCCGCGACGTTCGGGCGAGCAGGAAGTCGCCGATGCGTTCGGTCATGCTCACGGTCCAGCCACCACCAGGCGGGCGCCGACCGCAACGCCCGGACGCTCCGGCACGAAGCGCGAGCCGTTACCGTCAGCAGGAACGGGGTTCACCAACGATCCGATGCGCAAGTATAAGCGGACGAGGCTGGCCGCCCACCACCGCTGTGACCTCCGGCGCCGGCCTGGGCGGTCGGGCCGGCAGGTTGTAAGCTTCACCGACCATGGCCTGGCGCCTCGCGGGACTGCTGTGGACTGATGATGGCCCCCCCAACGGGACCACCGTCACGCTCAGACGGAGAGTTCGCGGCGCGGTTGGGCGCGCCTTACGCCACAGTCCGCCCGGGCTGCAACACGCCTTGCGTCGCGGCAGCATGACCTTGCTCCGGGCGCTGGGCCCGGCTGACGTGACCGGTCATCCGCCGCTTCCGGGCGCGGTGTGGCAGTCGCCGCCGGTGCCCGTGCCCGAGGGAACCTCCCTGCCCGAACTGGAGAAGTCGTTCCGATCGTGGTCGGTCAACAGCGAGCCGGTGGGTCACCTGGACGGGTATGTCGACGACTCCATCTGGAGATTCGTGCACACGTGGGGCATGGTGCGAGACCGTGCAGGTAGATGCCTCGAACTCGGAGCCAATCCCTACTTCACCACGTACCTTCTGGACCGCTACACCGGTCTCGACCTCACGCTCGCCAACTACTACGGCCGGCGGGGGGACACCACCGACACCGTGTCGTTCGTTCCTCCCGGCGAAACCGACCGTGTTAAGGTGGCCCGGACCTCTCAGATGTTCAATATCGAAGAGGACGATTTCCCCTTCGAAGCAGGGTCGTTCGACGTCGTGCTCTTCTGCGAGATCGTGGAACACCTACTCATGGACCCGCTGGCCGTGCTACGACAGGTGCATCGTGTCCTGAAGCCCGGCGGTGCACTGGTGCTGACCACACCGAACGTCTCGCGGCTCGACAACGTCTTCGAGATGATCAATGGCGACAACATTTACGACCCCTATTCGGGCTTCGGCCCCTACGGGCGCCATAACCGCGAATACAACCGGTATGAGCTACGCCGCCTCCTCGAGTTCGCCGGCTTCGAAGTGGAGGACTCGTTCTCAGCAGATGGCCATGCCGCAGATCCGCGTCGATACCCGTCTTACGAGGATGTGGCGCCGCTCGTACGCTTCCGCAGCCAGGATCTGGGCCATTATTTGTTCGTGCGAGCCCGCCCGGTACGACAGCCGCGACAACACTTCCCGAGCTTCCTTTACCGGAGCGATCCCGCCGGCAACATTGTCCCCTTCTCGTGACAATCGGGCCTACCGCGTTCTGGCCCCTGCCGCGGCGTCATAAAGATCGACCATACCCGACGCACAACGCTCCCACGTGAAGTAGCCGGCACGCTCGGAGCCGGCATCTCTCAACGCCCGAGCGCGCTCTTCATCGTCCAGGACGGCGGCAAGACCTTCCGCGAGGGCGTGGACGTCGTCCACCGGCACAACGAAGGCCGCATCCCCGACCACTTCCGGTATGGACCCCGCAGCGGTGGCGACGACCGGGACGCCCAACGACATGGCCAGCAATGGGGGAAAACCAAACCCTTCGTACCGGGAGGGATACGCCAGGACGGCCGCGCCACGCAGCCAGGCCGCCAGGTCAGCATCGGCGACGTATCCGGGGCGGACGATCCGGTCCCGGGATGTCGCAGCTGCGATTGCCGCAGCGAGTTCGTTTGCACCCCAGCCATCCGAGCCGATGATGATCAAAGCGACATCCGGTCGTGTGGTTGCGATGCGATCAAACGCCTCAACCAGACCGGGGAAGTTCTTGCGAGGCTCGATAGTCCCGACGGCCAGAATATACCTTCGGACCCCTTCGGGAAGTTCTTTCGGGGAACGTATTGGGACGGGGGCGAAAGTGGAATCCGGGCGGAGTTCTGGAATGCCCGGTGGTATCGCTCTCACTCGCGCCGGATCCACGCCGAACACATCAATCACTTCCTCGGCCACGTACCGAGAATGCGTATGTACCCACGCACCGTTACGGACGGCACGTCGAACCAGCTCGGGAAAAACGAGGGAACCTGGGTCACATAATTCAGGATATTTCACGGGAGTGAGGTCGTGGACGGTAACGACTCTCGCTGCGTGTTGAGTGGGGGGCACTACGAAGTTTGTCCCGTGGACGACATCGGACCGACCCAGGAACCATTCAACGGGGGGCCAGTCGCCTCGGAGCCAGATCGCTCGTAGCGGTCGGGCCGGCATAGGGTGTCCGGCGGCGGGCACCCCGCTTGGAACAACAGCACCTAGCTGCCCGCGCCTGCGCCAAGTTACGGCGAATGCAGCGGCATCAATATCAGGCTTCTGGCCCAGTTCGGCGAGAAGCCCACGACAGAACTTGCCAACTCCGCTTTCATGGTTGACCAGCAGCGCCGTAGCATCGATGCGGACACGCAGGCGTGCCATCAGATTATTCTACAACGATCAGCACCCTTCGACTCCGCATGGCGCACGCACACAGGCCCAGATGACCCTCAAGATCGAGCCCGTCGTGGCGTCGACAAGGCTCGCCCAGCGGCTGGGAGCGGTGGCGGACCTGCTGATCGGGACACCACCAATAGATGGCGACTCCAGTCCAACGAAGGCCGGCGACGTGCTGGAGACCCTTGTTCGGGCCGTGCAGTCGGACCGCTCCCATGACAGGGTCTGGTTGCTCTGCACCGCTGTGTTCGGTGCGTATCCCACTCCCGACGACGTCATCAGCACGGCGCGTTACCTCCAACTCCAACCCGCCGCCGATGCGAGTCGCTGGCTGCTGGCACGAGCCTCCGACACTGACGCGGCCCTTCGACGCGAGCTCCAGCGGGTTGCAGACGAGGAGCAGCGCGATCGAAAGGCGGCGCGCAGGGCCGCTTTTTCGACCGAGCATCCCACGGCCTCGAAGTATCTGGTCGGGGCGCGCGGGTCAATTCGACACGCTGCCGGCCGCGTTCCACGAATGAAACGTGTTGGCATCGCCGGCTGGCAGAGGTTGGTCTCCATCCGAGCCCGATTCGCCATAGCCAGTGGAGCGCTCCGCCGGCACCTGGTCTCCCTCTCCGGAGGCCCGTCCGGGGCTCACACCTCGGCAGATGCAAATGACGCCGACGTGGGGGCTGTCGAGTTGCGGGTGGTGTCGGATCGGGTGGTGGTGGATGTGGATCATTCGGCTCGTTTTGATTTGCATACGGGTATCCAGCAGGTGGTGCGCCAGACGTTGCCGTTGTGGGAGCGGGATCACCCGGTGGTGGCGGTGGCCTGGACGGCCAGTAGCAGCGGGCTGCGCCCGCTTTCTGGACCGGAACGCCAGCGGGTGTCGCGGGGTCCGGCCGGCCCGGGCCAGTCCCCAACCGGGGCCGCCGGCCAGGCCGGGACGGGCGTCACCGCGACCGGCGACGGCGCCGAAGGCGACGGGAGCGGCCCGAGCCACAGCCCGCACCGGCCCGGCCCGGAACCGGGCCTGCTGGAGGGTGACCCGGGCGCGGACACGGTGCTGATCGTGCCCTGGCGCACGGTGGTGGTCCTGCTGGAAACCCCGCCCAGCCCCGCCTGCGACCGCCTGGCCGCCCTGGCCCGCCACTCCGGCAACGCCCTGGTCGCCGTCGGCTACGACTGCGTGCCCATCGTCAGCGCCGACCTGGTCCCCCCCGCCGACCCCCAACGCTTCACCCGCTACCTCAGCGCCCTCAAATACGCCCGGCGCATCGCCGGCATCAGCCGCTCCGCCACCCACGAGTTCGCCGGTTTCGGCGCCGCCCTCCCCGCCCAAGGCCTGCCCGCCCCCACCGTGGTGGAATGCACCCTGCCCGCCCAGTTCCACCCCAACCCGGCCAACCCCCCCAACCCGGCCAACCACCCCGGCCCCCCCAGCCCGGCCAACCCCCCCAGCCCGGCCAACCCCCCCAGCCCGGCCAGCCCCGCCAGCCACCGGTCCGGCCCCCACCCCGACCTGCCCCTGATCTTGAGCGTGGGCAGCCTCGAACCCCGCAAAAACCATCTGGCCCTGCTCTACGCCGCCGAACAACTCTGGCGCGACCACCTCCCCTTCCAACTCCTCCTCGTCGCCGGCAGCGGCTGGGGCGACGAAATCCCCCACCGCATCACCCAACTCCGCCACCAAGGCCGACCCCTCTACACCCGCACCAAAATCAGCGACACCGAACTGGCCAACGCCTACCGCCACGCCCGCTTCAGCGTCTTCGCCTCCCTCCACGAAGGCTACGGCCTCCCCGTCGCCGAATCCCTCGCCCTCGGCACCCCCGTCATCACCACCAACTACGGCAGCACCAAACAAATCGCCGCCCCCGGCGGCGCCATACTCATCGACCCCCGCGACGACCACGCCCTCCTCGACGCCATGCGCGCCCTACTCACCGACGACCACCTCCTCCACACCCTCCAAACCCAAATCCACACCCGCCCCACCCGCACCTGGGAACACTACGCCCACGACCTCTGGACCCACCTCATCCAACCCGAACTGGCGCTGGAGGTCTTGGCCGCACCGGAATCAACCGATTGATGGGACCTCAGGCAGGCGGCTGCGCTCGGCCTCTTACCTTCCGCAGCCAATTCGCCAAGCCTGCGCGCCGAGCGGCCATGCGCTCCACCAGCACATAGGAAAGCCGGGCGCGTTCGGCTGCGAGAACCTGCTCCATCTCCTGGAGCGAGCAACGAGCGTCGGCGCTGGCGCGACGTTCGCTTTCCAGCTCGGACCTCAGCTCATCCGCGGCGCGAGCATGCTCCGCCGCAATGCGGCGGCGCTCCTCGTCGAACTCCGCGGCAGCACGCTGGCGATCGTTGTCGAAGACGTGGGTGATGTGCTCGATGTGTTCGTAAAGCCAATCGGTGTTCCGCTGGCGCTCGGCGTCGTTCCGCTCGAGAGCTGCGTTGTATTCAAGCCGGATTTGAAGCTCCCGACGCAGAGCGTCGATCTCGAGTTCGGCCAACGGTTGCTCCTCGGGCGATCCGCGCAAGTTCAACGCAACCTCATTGCCTACCCGCACCACTTTGTCCTCCTCTCGTCTTTCGCTCGGAGTTCTCGGCGCCTCTGACCCTGGACCACAGACCTCTTCTGGCGCGGAAGTCCACGATGATGGCGAGCTCCCTTCGATCGGACCGTCCTGCTCACCCGCGCCAGGCGAAAGCGGTCGTGACATCGCCTGAAGAACGGCTCCTTCGAGGTCGCCGGGCGGGGCCTGATGGCTCAGAAATTCCGACCACCGGTTCACGAACAATTTGTGAGCTCGCTGATGCAAGAAGCCTCGCTCCAAGGGAGTCGTGCTCTTCGAGCGCTGGTGATACACAACCGAACGAGGCTGGTACCAGATTTCCCAGCCTCCTTCGGAGGCTCGCAGGCAGAGGTCGACGTCCTCGTAGTACGCCGGGTAGTACCGCTCGTCGAACCCACCGAGCCGATTCCAGAGATCTTTACGAATAAGCAGCGAACTTGCGCTGCAATAGTCCACTCGCCGCTCAAGGTTTGCGAACGAACCCTCGCCACACACTGGCGCGGTGATCCCGTCCGACCATATGACCGCGCCAGCCTCCTGCAGGGTTCCGTCTGGGTTCACAAGTTTGCTGCCGACCATCCCGCAATGCGGCCGGTGCTCCGCAACATCAATCAATGACTCCAGCCAGTCGCCCGTAACCGTGCAGTCGTCGTTGAGAAGGACCAGGTACTGGCCTCGAGCGGACGCCGCTGCGTGGTTAATCGCAAGGCCGAACCCCAGGTTCGCACGAAAGGAGTTGATGCGAGCGCCGGACACTTCCTTCTCGACCGCGCTGGACAGCCGGTCCGTCGGATCATTGAGGACCACGATCACTTCGTAGGGGACGTGCTCCACCTTCTCGGCGATCGATTGGAGGCACGTAAGCAGCAACGGCGCCTCTCTGAGACCGATGATCACGATGCTCGCGTGCGGGGAAGGCTGCTCGGTGAACGCGATCACGACTGTCCGCACGCTATCAGACTGCCGTCGTCGACAGTCCCATGGCCGACCGTGTCACCGGTCTGCACGTGCCTGGCCGCTCGTGCAGAAGGTGGGCGTCCGGATCGAACCCGCGGCGCTCAGATGAGCGCTCAGCGTGGTTGGCGCCCGGCCGCCTGGGAATCCCCCCGGCGCCGCGACGGAACTCGTGCCGTTCGCGCCACCTGCGTCACGCTCGACCACCCGCGAGTGACACCCCATTTCGTTACCAGGAGGAGGGCCTCGATGATGGTGGCGGCCGACATCTTTGATTCCCCGAGTTCGCGGTCGACGAACCGAATCGGTACCTCCTGAATGCGGGCGCCGATCCGGGCGGCCCGGTACGCCATCTCGATCTGGAATCCGTACCCGTTGGCCCCCACAGCGTTCAGGTCTATAGCGCGCAATGTGTCCGCCCGGTAGGCCCGAAATCCCGAAGTCAGGTCGTGAACCGGGAGCCCCAGCATCCATGAGGAGTAGCGGTTGCCCAGCCGCGACAGAAGGCGGCGGTGGGCGCCCCGAGCGCGGAATCGACCCGCCCGGTATGTAACGCGACCCGATCACAAGGTCACGATCGGCCAACGCGGTCAGCAGCGCCGTGATTCCAGCTGGATCGTGCGACAGGTCGGAGTCCATCTCGACCAAGGCGTCATAGCCTCTGGCTAACCCCCACGCGAACCCTGCACGGTAGGCATCTCCGAGTCCCAGGCGCTCTTGACGGCGGAGGATGTGGACAGCGCCTGTCTCCTCGCCCACCTTCTCCGCGATCGCCGCGGTTCCGTCGGGGCTGCCATCGTCGACTACGAGGATGTCGGCATCCGGGACCGCGGCCCGGGTCCGCCGCAAGACCTCCTCGATCGTCGCAGCCTCGTTGAAGGTAGGCAACACAACCAGCGTTTGCATCGCCTGAAGCGTAAGCGCAACAGGTCGCTCAGCACCGAGCGGCCGGGGCAGAGGGTGGGCCCTGGCACGACGCCTCGAGGTTCCGCTGGTAGGCTCGGACAGGATGCGGCGTCGTCAGGGGTCGGATGGTCTACCCTCCCGGGGTTGTCGTACCACCTTCGACAGAACTTGCCCGCGAATCAGGTTTGGCGCACCGCTGCCGCGGTGACCCGTGGATTTTTCGGGCACTGATGAGCAAGCAGAGCGGCCCTTCAGTCGTGTCGGCCAAGCTCGCTCAGCGGCTGCGGGCGGTAGCCGAGCCGCTGGCAGGAGGGGAGCTGCCGCGCCCTGACCCGGATCCCGGTCGCGACAGCAGTGTCCTCCTGGATCTCGTGGTGCGTGCCGTCCAGGCCGACCGCTCCCACGACAGGGTCTGGCTGCTCTCCGCCGCGGTCTTCGGTGCGTATCCCACCTCGGAAGACGTCATCGCCGCCACCCGCTACCTCCAGTTGGCCTCACCTGCCGAAGCCGCTATCTGGCTGCTGGATCGGGCGCTGAGGGTCGATCCCAACGGTGCCGCATTCGCCGAGTTGCGGGTGGTGTCGGATCGGGTGGTGGTGGATGTGGATCATTCGGCTCGTTTCGATTTGCATACGGGTATCCAGCAGGTGGTGCGCCAGACGTTGCCGTTGTGGGAGCGGGATCACCCGGTGGTGGCGGTGGCCTGGACGGCCAGTAGCAGCGGGCTGCGCCCGCTTTGTGGACCGGAACGCCAGCGGGTGTCGCGGGGTCCGGCCGGCCCGGGCCAGTCCCCAACCGGGGCCGCCGGCCAGGCCGGGACGGGCGTCACCGCGACCGGCGACGGCGCCGAAGGCGACGGGAGCGGCCCGAGCCACAGCCCGCACCGGCCCGGCCCGGAACCGGGCCTGCTGGAGGGTGACCCGGGCGCGGACACGGTGCTGATCGTGCCCTGGCGCACGGTGGTGGTCCTGCTGGAAACCCCGCCCAGCCCCGCCTGCGACCGCCTGGCCGCCCTGGCCCGCCACTCCGGCAACGCCCTGGTCGCCGTCGGCTACGACTGCGTGCCCATCGTCAGCGCCGACCTGGTCCCCCCCGCCGACCCCCAACGCTTCACCCGCTACCTCAGCGCCCTCAAATACGCCCGGCGCATCGCCGGCATCAGCCGCTCCGCCACCCACGAGTTCGCCGGTTTCGGCGCCGCCCTCCCCGCCCAAGGCCTGCCCGCCCCCACCGTGGTGGAATGCACCCTGCCCGCCCAGTTCCACCCCAACCCGGCCAACCCCCCCAACCCGGCCAACCACCCCGGCCCCCCCAGCCCGGCCAACCCCCCCAGCCCGGCCAACCCCCCCAGCCCGGCCAGCCCCGCCAGCCACCGGTCCGGCCCCCACCCCGACCTGCCCCTGATCTTGAGCGTGGGCAGCCTCGAACCCCGCAAAAACCATCTGGCCCTGCTCTACGCCGCCGAACAACTCTGGCGCGACCACCTCCCCTTCCAACTCCTCCTCGTCGCCGGCAGCGGCTGGGGCGACGAAATCCCCCACCGCATCACCCAACTCCGCCACCAAGGCCGACCCCTCTACACCCGCACCAAAATCAGCGACACCGAACTGGCCAACGCCTACCGCCACGCCCGCTTCAGCGTCTTCGCCTCCCTCCACGAAGGCTACGGCCTCCCCGTCGCCGAATCCCTCGCCCTCGGCACCCCCGTCATCACCACCAACTACGGCAGCACCAAACAAATCGCCGCCCCCGGCGGCGCCATACTCATCGACCCCCGCGACGACCACGCCCTCCTCGACGCCATGCGCGCCCTACTCACCGACGACCACCTCCTCCACACCCTCCAAACCCAAATCCACACCCGCCCCACCCGCACCTGGGAACACTACGCCCACGACCTCTGGACCCACCTCATCCAACCCGAACTGGCATGAGCGCCTCATCCTTTCGCACTGCGGCCGAGCGCACCCCGTCGGGGTCAGGACTTCACGCCCGGCGCCGGCGCCAGCCGGAGGTGGACGAGGTCGATGGCCGCTCGCTCGGTGGCGAGTCCGTCGGCCGCACGCCCGTCTGGTTTGACTACCTGGTCGTCGTCGGTTGCTCCGCCGTCCTCTCATTCGGAGGCTTCGGCCTGTTACTGGCTGTTGTCGGCCACTTCTCGGCTGTCCCGGCCTTCCTGCTGGGGGCCGCGGGCACTGCGCTCTGCACCTATCTGGGGCGACCGGTGCGCCCTCCTGGCACGACGCCCTCGCCGGCGACGTTCACAGCTCCTGCAGTCGGCATGTGCTTCGTCGCTTTCGCGTTCGCGCTGTGGAACGCCATTGATATCAGCCATCACGTCGCAGTCGCCTACGACCCCGGCGTGTACACAGTGGCTGGGCGTTGGCTGGCTTCGCACTCGAGCCTGGTGGTACCGGCAGGCGCCGCCTGGGGAAACAACGCCAACCTGTTCGACTGGACCTCGGTTGGCATGTACCGCGCCCCGGGGGCACTCTCGAGTTCCAGTTCGCGCACCTGGTACCAGTGCTACTGGCAGAAGCGCATCAACTGGGAGGGGATGCCCTCCTGTTTCGGGTTCCGGCTGTCCTCGGTGCTCTCGCCCTGTGCGCGATCTACGCCACCGGCTGCCGGCTGATTCGTCGCCCATGGTTGATGCTGGCGGCGATCAGCGCTCTCGCCGTATCGCTGCCGCAACTGTACTTCTCGCGCGACACATTTTCCGAGCCCGCAACCCAGGTCCTGCTCTGGGGCGGAATCTGGCTGCTTCTGCGAGCCTACGAAGAGCGCAGCACCTCGGTCGCCTTTGTCGGAGGTCTGGCAATGGGCGGCACGCTGATGACGCGCATAGACGGGGTCGCCTACCTGATGCTCTTGCCGTTGCTGGCGGCGGTGGGCTGGTTGGCCGCTCGGAACCGGGACGAGCGATCACAGCTCCTGCGGATATACGTCGCCGTCGTCGTCGGCGTGCTCCCACCCGCAATCCTGGGCACAATCGACGTCCAGAGGCGATCAGGGCCCTATTACCACGCCCTGCACCATCAGGTGTGGGAGCTCTACGCGGTGCTCGGGCTGTCCACCCTTGTCGCCATCGCGGTGATGTTCTTCCGGCCTGCGCTCGGCGGAGTCGTGAGCTGGCTGGCAGATCGCCGAAAACAGATCAGCATTATTGCTGCCTGGGTAATCGCGGTCGGGTTGGTGCTGGCGTGGAGCCTGCGACCGGCCGGGCCGACCCGTCCGGTCAGCGGAGCGGTCGCGGCCGCGGTCGGCTCGGTGCAACAAGCAGACGGCGTGCCAGTGCACCCAGAGACGTATGCCGAGCAATCGATGCAGTGGATCTCGTGGTACATCGGTCCCATTGCACTGATACTGGGCATCGCCGGACTTTGCATCCTTACCGTGCTGGCCATCCGGCGAGGGATTCCGTCCGCCGTCATCATTCTCGCCATCGCGGCACCTCTCACGGCCATCTACATCTGGAATCCGAGCAATACGCCGATTCAGATCACGGCCATTCGGAGATATGTCGTGGCTCCGCTGCCGCTGCTGTTCCTCGCAGCCGCGGTAGCCATTGACCGCGCTGCTTCGCTCTGCGAGCGCTTGTTTCGTGGGACCGCGTGGCGACAACGCGTCCTCGTGGCCGGCGCAGCTGGAGTGATCGTCTTCCCGTTGGGCGCCACACTGCCTGTCGCCAGGTTCCAGGGTCAGGCCAACTTCCTGCCGCTGATCGACCACACCTGCCGCGTCATCGGGCCGGACGCCGCGGTGCTGTTTCCCGCCAACGATGCCGACGGGGCGGTGCTCACCCAGACGTTGCGCAGCTGGTGCAACGTGCCGGTTTCGTCGCTCGCCGTACCGGTCATCGGTGGCGCTCAACTCCAACAGGTGGCCGCGTCATTTAAAACAGAGGGCAAAACTCTGTGGATGCTGGGCGCCACGCCGAACGTGATCCGTGCCGCCGCTCCCACCGTCACCCTCACGCCAGCACTTATCGGCACTGCGCAGAGCCCACGCGAGCTGGAACAATCCGTTGACCGACCCGCCCAGCACTACGCCCAGAGCGAGCTCACCATCTACGGCGGGCCAGTCCCATGAGACAGCAGCATCCCTCCCTGACAGCAGGTTCTGCGACCCGCGACGCGATCGGCCGGCTGCGGGCCAGAGTCCGGGCGACCATGGAGCGTTCGCCGGCCGGCTCGGGCGGACTGCTCGAAGTCCTGGACGGCAACGACGTTGAGCGCGCCGCGGCGATCCGGGATCGGATCGAAACCCTGTTGCGGGCGCTCGACTCGCCCGTCGACGGGCGGCCGTCGCACGAGTTGCTCGCCGCCCTGGCGGATGCGCTGACTGATCCAACCCGACCCCTGACCTGGCTGGCCCTGGCGGTATTGACCGGCCGGCTCCCCGATTCCCCCACGGTCCAGCGAACCGTTCGCGCTTCCCGGCTGGACGGGGCGCTTCCTGCGCTCAACCAGGCGCTGATCGACGCCGGACAGCTTGACGCCGGCCGCTGGCAGCCCATTGAGGTTATCACCGGGAAAGTACTGGTGGACCTCCATCACACCGCCCGCAACTTGTTCGCCACCGGGATCCAGCGGGTCGCTCGAGAAACAGCCCGGCGCTGGAAGCGCGACCACCAGGCGCTCATCGTCGGCTGGACCGAGGGATACGCGAACTTCCGGCTCCTCTCCGCGGCGGAGATCGACTGGGCCCTGAACGGCGCAAAAGAAAAGCCGGTGGAGGCTACCGCCCAAAAGAGCACGGTCATCGTGCCCTGGCGCTGCACGCATCTGGTCGCCGAACTCCCAGTGGAGCCGATTCGCACTCAGCACTATCAGGCCTTTGTCATGTATGCCGGATCTACGACGGGTTTGATCGGGCACGACTGTGTGCCGGTGATGGCGGCGGAGACCACCGCCGAGGGCATGTCGGTGGGCTTTGCCAACTATCTCGCCGCGGCCGCCCGCGCCGATCGCATCGCCACCACGTGCGCGGCCGCACAGCTGGAGTACCGGGGTTGGCGGATGATGCTGGCCGGCAGTGGCCAGACCGGCCCCGATATCGCCTGCATCCCCCTCCCCGTCCACGCCGACACTCCCACCGACACCGCCAAGCAACAAGCCCGCGACCTGCTCCGCATCGGCACCCTGCCCGTCGTGCTCGCCGTCGGCAGCCACGAACCCCGCAAAAACCACCTGGCCCTGCTGCACGCCGCCGAACTGCTCTGGCGCGAAGGACTGCAGTTCACCCTGGCCTTCGTCGGCGGCAACTCCTGGAACAGCGCCCCCTTCGACGCCCAGGTGGAAACCCTGCGCCAAGCCAACCGACCCGTCCAAACCATCCTCGGCCTACCCGACGACCTGCTCTGGGCCGCCTACCAGCAGGCCTACTGCACCGTCTTCCCCTCCCTCCACGAAGGCTTCGGCCTGCCCGTCGCCGAATCACTGGCCAGCGGCACCCCCGTCATCACCTCCAACTTCGGCAGCATGCGCGACATCGCCCGCCACGGCGGCGCCCTGCTCATCGACCCCCGCAACGACCAAGACCTCACCAACGCCCTGCGCCAACTCCTCCTCGACCCCGCCCTACGCGACCACCTCGCCGCCCAAGCCACCCGCATCCCCCGCCGCTCCTGGGACGACTACGCCACCGACACCTGGGCCTACCTGGTCGAGGGCCGGATACCGCGTGACAGTTGTCACCCCGAGCCCGAGGTGTGACCGAGGGCTGATCCCCCCGAGTCTGTGGTCCTGCCCGGGCAGGATGAGACCCATCTACGATGACGCCGTGACTTCCCCGTTCCAGTCCCACAGCCGAAACGCCGAGGATGTCGTTCTGTGGCGCGCCCTTCGCGGCGCCGGACCCGGGCGCTACGTCGAAGTCAGAAGCAACCCCGGGCGCGCCGAGTCGGTCAGCACCGCCTTTTACGCCCGGGGATGGAGCGGCGTCATCGTCGAGCCCAACCCCGAGGTGGCCGGGTTGCACCGCGAGCGCCGGCCGGACGATGTGGTGGTCGGGACGGCCGAACCGGGGGCGTCGTCGCAAGAGCTCGATTCGATCCTGCAACGCGCCGGGTGGGCCCAGCTGCACATCCATTTCATGTGGTTGGAAGCGCCGGGCTCGGGGCCGGAGATGGCGGCAGGCATCGATCTCGAAAAATGGCGCCCCTGGGTGCTGGTGATAGAGAACCTTTCGCCCGACACCCCCACCGCGCGCGGCGTTTGGGCGGACCTCGTCGCTGAGGCACGGTACCGATTCTGTCTTTTCGACGGCGTGTCTTGTTTCTACGTGTCGGAGGAACGAAACGAGCAGCTCGCGCCGTCTCTGAGCTATCCCGCCTGCGTGCGAGACGACTACGTGAGCGCTGACGTGCGCGAGTGCCAGGCGGCGGCCACAGAGGCGGTCGCGCTGGCGCAGGAGCGAGCTGCGGAGATTACTGCGCTTCGCGAAGAAGTGATCCGGTGGCGCACTCAGGCGATCGCCCGCTGGGGGGCTTCGGTGGTCCAGCCAGCTCTCGCTCAGGATTGGCAAGCCCACAACAAGGAGCTGCAAGCGCTGCAACTGGAGCGAAGCCAGCTCGTCGCGGAAGCGCACGGCCTGCGACAGCGCGTCGTCGACCTGCAGGAGTCCACCTCATGGCGGGTGACGCAGCCACTCCGCGCTGCCAGCGGGCTGGTCGGTCGCGTTCGGAGCCACCCGTGACCCTGGTCCCGGTCGCGGTAGGGGACGCGGTCGGGGACGCATGGTCGACCGCAGCGGGGCCGCGGCGCACCCGGCCCGCCTCGAACCTGTGATGGGAGGCCCCCTGGCAGCCCGGTTGCGGTCCGGTGGCAGCACCGATCCTGATGCTGATGGGACCGCTGATCTCACCGCGCTCCTTACTCGGGGATCCCGGCAACGAAACCAGGCTCTCGCCAGCCGGATCGAGACTGTCCTCACCACACTCGGCGGGCCGGTTCCGACGTCGTCGGGGCGGACGCTGCTGACGGCGCTCGATCGGGCACTGCGCCTCGGCGGAGCGAACGAGGCCTGGCTGAGTTTGGCTGTACTGACCGGGCGCCTGCCAAAGACGGCGGACGTGCGACGGCTGGTTCGCGCCTCCAGACTCGGGAATTCGCTGCCAGCGCTGCTTGCCGGCCTTCAGGCCGGAGGGCTACTCGAATCGACCGACTGGCCTGCGGTGGAGGTCGTCCGTGATCAGGTGCTGGTCGACGTTCACGATACGGCCCGCAACCCGTTCGCTACCGGCATCCAGCGTGTGGCCCGACAGGCGACTCGACGATGGACGCGCGACCACGACGTCGTGCTCATCGGCTGGACCGACGGCTACACGGCATATCGCCGCCTGACCCCGGTCGAGACCGAGGCTGCGCTCAACGGGCGCACCCGGACCGGGACCGACTCGCCGCCGGACGACAGCACGGTGCTCGTGCCGTGGCGGTGTGTTCATCTGGTGCCCGAACTGCCCGCCGAGTTGGAGCAGGCTCCCCGCTATCAGGCCTTTGCCAGCTTTTCTGGATCGACGACCGGATTAATAGGTTTTGACTGTGTGCCGGTGATGGCGGCGGAGACCGCCGCCGAGGGCATGTCGATCAGGTTCGCAGGCTTTCTCGCCGCGGCCGCCCGCGTCGATCGCATCGCCACGATCTCCGGGTCGGCCACGCTGGAGTACCGGGGTTGGCGGATGATGCTGGCCGGCAGTGGCCAGACCGGCCCCGATATCGCCTGCATCCCCCTCCCCGTCCACGCCGACACTCCCACCGACACCGCCAAGCAACAAGCCCGCGACCTGCTCCGCATCGGCACCCTGCCCGTCGTGCTCGCCGTCGGCAGCCACGAACCCCGCAAAAACCACCTGGCCCTGCTGCACGCCGCCGAACTGCTCTGGCGCGAAGGACTGCAGTTCACCCTGGCCTTCGTCGGCGGCAACTCCTGGAACAGCGCCCCCTTCGACGCCCAGGTGGAAACCCTGCGCCAAGCCAACCGACCCGTCCAAACCATCCTCGGCCTACCCGACGACCTGCTCTGGGCCGCCTACCAGCAGGCCTACTGCACCGTCTTCCCCTCCCTCCACGAAGGCTTCGGCCTGCCCGTCGCCGAATCACTGGCCAGCGGCACCCCCGTCATCACCTCCAACTTCGGCAGCATGCGCGACATCGCCCGCCACGGCGGCGCCCTGCTCATCGACCCCCGCAACGACCAAGACCTCACCAACGCCCTGCGCCAACTCCTCCTCGACCCCGCCCTACGCGACCACCTCGCCGCCCAAGCCACCCGCATCCCCCGCCGCTCCTGGGACGACTACGCCACCGACACCTGGGCCTACCTGGTTTCAGGTATCGCTCCCACGGCAGACGACGGAGTCCAGGTTCTCGATCTTCCATTTCCCGCCGAGAGCCACGACTCCAGCCATCTCCCGTAGTGCCCCCCGCTCGACATCGAAGCGCAGCACGTCAATACGAGCGTCATACTGGTGCAGTGACGTGTAGTCGGTGAGCGCTACCGAGACGTCGTAGGTCCCCGGCAGAAGCCGGATGGGTCAAAGGTCACGTCGACGTAGCCGCTGCCCTCGAGCTTCTCTGGTACACAGTCGACGTCCCGGGTCTGCAGCGCTGAAATCTCAAAGCCGTCGATGGTGCGAATGGACATCCCGAACACCGGACGTTCGATGGCCTCCATCAGCTCGTATCGCAACCGGAAGCTGGCCAGATCGCCGCCGCGAACCCGGTCGACCGGGCGGCCGCTTCGGTCCCGTAGTTCGATAGAGGTGATCCGGCCTTCGCCGGAACCCCACCGGGAATGGCCCTCCTCATCGACCTGACGGTCGATCTGGACCGTCTCGGTGTACGCCTCGATCACCTCCCTCGGCCGGCCCACGTCCATCAGACGGCCGTGGCTGAACCACGCCACCCGGTGGCACAGGTTCTGCACCATGCCCAGACCGTGGCTGACGAGGACAATCGTCTTTCCCTCGTTGCGCAGCTCCGCGAACTTCTCGTTGCACTTGCGTTGGAACGCCTCGTCGCCAACGGCAAGCACCTCGTCCACCAGCAGCACGTCGGGGTCAACGTTGATCGCCACCGAGAAGCCGAGACGTACATACATGCCGGACGAGTAGTTCTTGACCGGCTCATCGATAAATGATCCGACGCCAGCAAAATCGACGATCTCGTCAAAGCGACGGCGAAGTTCTTTCTGCGACAGCCCGAGGATGGCGCCGTTGAGATAGACATTTTCTCGTCCGGTCAGCTCCGGGTGGAAGCCGGCGCCGAGCTCGAGCAACGCAGAGATCTTGCCGTTGACGATGACGGTGCCCTCATTCGGACGCAGGATCTTGGTCAGGCACTTGAGCATGGTGCTCTTACCCGAGCCGTTCTCGCCAATGAGGCCGAATGTTTCCCCGGAGAAGACCTCGAATGAGACGTCCCTCAGTGCCCAGAAATCCTGGGCCACCACCCGCCGGCCTCGCAGGATGGTGGCTTTCAGCGTGTTGTTTCGCTCTCTGATGAGACGAAACTTCTTGGACACGCCGGTGACCTGGACGGCGAGGGGCTGGTCGCTCACAGCTCCTCCGCCAGGCCGGCCTCGAGGCGGTTGAACACCGTCAACCCCACCACGAACATGCCGATAGCCCACGCCGCGAAGTAGCCCAACTCGAGCCAACCGGGGTGTACTCCGTCGTACCAGGCCGCCCGGTAGGACAGAGCAGCGTCGGTCATAGGGTTGAGCTTCAGCACGGTCGCGTACTTGGCGGGGACGACCGTGAGGGGATAGATGATGGGCGTCAGATACAACCACACCAGAAAGAGAATGCCCATGAAGTGCTGGATGTCCCGGAAGTAGACGTTGAATGCGCTCAGCATCAGCCCGAATCCGAGGGCGAATATGGACATGATGATCGTCAGCAGCAGCACGAAAGGCAGGTAGACCACGGCGCGCCAGTTGCCGAACGCCAAAAGGGCGACCAGCAGAAGACCCATCTCGATGAGGTGGGACACCAGATTGGCCCCGACCGTGGAGGCCGGCAGCAACTCCCGCGGAAAGTAGGTCTTCTTGATGAGCGATTCGTTGGCCGTCAAGCTGCCGATGCAGGTCATGACGCTGATCTGGAAGAAGTTCCAGGGCAGCAAGGCGCACAACAAAAACAACGCATATACGTTGAGACCGCTCGGAACTCCGGGAGCGGGCTTGATATGCAGGAAGTACTTGAAGACAATGGTGTACACCACCATGGTGGCGAGCGGGTACGCCAGGGACCATGCCCAGCCCAGAAACGACCGCTTGTACTTCGACCGCAGCTCCCGCAGCGCCAGATTGGCGAACAGCTCCCGAGACGCCCGGTAGGTGGCGACGCTCGTCATCGAGCGCCTGGCGGGCTCGCCATCTTGACCACTAGCGGTTGCGCTCCTGTCCACTGGCCATAAAAGTGCAGCTTAGAGCCAATATCCGGTATCTCCGGAGCATGCCCGAAGCGTCCCATTCCTCCTTCGCCCCAGCAGATGGGGCTCAGGCAGCGGGGCGGCACACGGCCACGATACGCGAGCGAAAGGACAGCGAAGGGTGCATGGTCACGTGAGGCGTGGTGCCGCTGCGACGTCGGGCGAGACGATCGGACCCGGTGCCCCCCTCTGACACGTCGACCGAAGAGCGGAATCTGCCCGGCCACCGGGTGTGACCCCGACACCGAACGACCTACCGAACCAGGATCGGCGAGCGACACGGCCAGGTGTCCGGTTCGGGGCCGGCCCTGGGCGTATCAGGAACCATGCGGTCGTCTCTCTTATTGGGCCGCGGCCCCCTTGAGGCCCACTCCGCCAGGGCTCGGGGGTCGCGACCCAGCGACTCGGGGACATGTTCGGCTCGGTTGGCCTCACCGGCCCACCTGGCTGTTGCTCTCTGCTGCCCATGCTGCCCACTCCGCTGCTGGCTGGGCACGGTCACGCCAAGTGGGCAAGATTCACCCGGGTTTTCACCAAGTAACCGTGCCCGCCTTCGTCAAGCGTGCCCACTTCAAGACAGGTGGGCACGGTGGCCCGCACACCGCCGCCCAGCAAAGCCACCGTGTACCATACGTCGGCGGCCACAGGCTCACGCGGGCGTGGCGAAACTGGCAGACGCGCCAGGTTTAGGTCCTGGTCCCGAGAGGGGTGGAGGTTCGAGTCCTCTCGCCCGCACCGTCCTGCGGGTCACTCAGACGGAGGCCGGCTCCGTCACGTCGGCGGCACGCTCGATGACCTGGTCGATGAAGCCGTAGTCGCGGGCCTCGGCCGCGGTGAACCAGCGGTCGCGATCGGAATCCGCCTCGATCCGCTCGACCGGTTGCCCGGTGTGGTAGGCGATGCGTTCCGCCATCATTCGCTTCAGGTAGACGATCTGCTCGGCCTGGATGGCGATGTCGGCGGCCTGACCCTGAGCCTGACCGGATGGCTGGTGCATGAGAATCCGTGAATGCGGAAGGGAAAACCGCTTCCCCTTCGCCCCGGCGCACAGCAGGAATTGGCCCATCGAGGCGGCGAGCCCCATACACACTGTCGATACGTCACAGGGCACGAACTGCATGGTGTCGTAGATAGCCAAACCGGCGGTCACAGACCCGCCCGGCGAGTTGATGTACAGGCTGATGTCGCGGGCCGGCTCCTCGGCCGCCAGCAAGAGCAACTGGGCGCAAATCAGGTTGGCGCTGGTGTCGTCGACCTCTGTCCCGAGGAAGACGATGCGCTCCTTGAGCAGCCGCTGATAGATGTCGCCGGCGCGGTCGCCACCGGCGAGCTGGGACGTAATCGTCGTGGACTGAGGCAGCAACATACTGGTGAGGGTACCGGCTCGAGCGTCACTGACTTGCGGCCGGGGACAGAATCCTGGAGCCGTTGCCGCGGCCCTCCCGAACAGGCGACGCGGGCTCACCTGCCTCTCAGCTCGGGGGTGTACCCGGACCGGGGGGTAATCGGTCTACCCGCCGAGCCGGACCAGGAAAGACCCGGTCCCACAGCGCCGAGTAGCGCACGATACAGCGAGCCGCGTGCAACCCGTCTCGCCAGCCGATCTTCTTGCCCTCTGCGTAGGTGCGACCGGAGTAGCTGATACCGACTTCGTACACACGCCAACCGCCTTTGGCGACCTTGGCCGTGACCTCGGGCTCGAAGCCGAACCGATCTTCACGCAGTTCCAGGTCCTGGATGACCTCCCGGCGAAACACCTTGTAGCAGGATTCCATGTCGGTCAGATTCAGATTGGTGAAAGCGTTGGACGCAGTGGTCAGGAGCCGGTTTCCGACCGAATGCCAGAAGTACAGGACCCGGTGGGGCCGGTCGCCGACAAAGCGTGAACCGAACACCACGTCGGCCTTGCCGAGCAGCAGGGGCTCGAGCAGCCACTCGTACTCCGCCGGGTCGTACTCGAGGTCGGCGTCCTGAACAATCACGAAGTCTGCGGTCGCTTCCCGAAATCCTTTGCGTAGCGCTGCGCCTTTGCCCATGTTGCGGGGCTGTTGCAACAGCCTGATGCGCGGGTCAGAAACGGATTCGGCCATCGAGACGGTCATGTCGTCGGAGCCGTCGTCAACGACAATTACCTCGGCAACGGAAGGGGACTCGAGCACTCGCAGCAAGAGCTCCTTGATCGTCGCGCCCTCGTTGTAACAAGGGACGATCACCGAAAGACACTGCATTCGTCAGTTCCCATCGACCGCGACGCTTGCCTGATTCCGTCCGGGCACGGCGGCCGCAGCGGAACCAGAAACCGCCTGCACGGTACCACCGGGCCCCGGCGGGCCGGGAGGTACGTAGCCCGCCTGGCTGACGCCCGCCGGCGAGCCTCTCTCCGTGCGGTTGCCCGGTCGGGCAAACCTGTTACCTCAACAGGCACAGGGCGAGGGTGCCGGGCGCGCCGGTGGAGCACGGTGATATAACCGAAACCAGTGAGGACCAGGGGCGCGCCGAAAGACTTCTGTGGGCGTGCCCGGGTTGACTCGCGGAGCCCGTTGGGACCGGGTGCGGATCGGTGCGCCGGCTCGCCGCTGCGCGGCCATCGTGACGGGGTTGCTGCTGTCAACGACCGTCGTGAGCGGGATCGTAGCCAGCCACCCCGGCACGGCGGCTGCGGCCACCGCGGCCGGTGCCGGTTCACTCGACCCCCAGTTTGGCTCGGCCGGGACCGTTCTCTCCGGCAGTAGCGACGGCGCAACGGGAGTGGCGGTCGTCCCGACCCCTGCCCCGCCTGCCGCGCCGTTGGCGGACTCGGGCAATGTCGTGGTGTCGGGTAGCTCGGGCGCTCCATCGGAGTTCCAGGTGGGCATGTTCACCGGGCCCGGCGCCGTCGACACGGCGTTCGGAGTCAACGGCTCCGTCGCGGCGTTTACCGGGGGGGCTCTGGCGGTGACGACGGTGCCGAGCACCGGCAACGTGATCGCGGCCGGCTATACCAACTCGTCGCTGGTTTCCTGCGGCGGTGCTGCGGCGCCCGTACCCGTAGTCGCGGAGTACACGCCCACCGGTAGCCCCGTTTTCACCAGCGATCTGCGGGCAGCGACGACCCGCTCAGTGAGTCTGACACTCAACAGTGGGTCGACGACGGTCGTCCTGGACAAGGGCACGCTGTTTGGCCCCGCCGACGTCGGCGCGGCCATCTGCGGGACCGGGATCCCAAGCGGCGCCACGATCACGTTCGTCAGCAACTCGACGACCGCCTTGATATCGGTTCCGGCCACGCTGACGACCACGAGCACGAACCCGGCTGCTGCGACGGTCAGCCAGGTTGCTTCGGGACAGTTCAACGCCGTCACCCTCGACGCCAAGGGCAACATCGTGATAGCCGGCCAGACGGTGACCTTCTCCGGCACGCCTGAAGGTCTCGTGGCCCGCTTGAGCCCGTCGGGCGCCCTGGACACGTCGTTTGACGTCACCGGGTACGTCAAGACGTTTGCTCTCGCCGGCAACAGCCAGGCAGCATTCAACTCGGTTGCCGTGGTACCGAAGGGGCCGGCCGATGCGGGTGACATCATGGCCGGTGGGTACAGCGACGCGGGTGGAAACCAGTACCTGACCATCCTGGCCCTGACCGCGACCGGACCCGACACGAACTTTGGAACCTCGGGTGCCGTGCAGTCCCCCACCAATGGTTCCGTCGCCAATGGTGTGACTGCGCTTGCAAACGGGAACGTGGTCGCCGTCGGATCCGATGTCTCCGGGCAGGCAAACTCGGCCTTCCTGCTGGCCCAGTTCCAGCCCGACGGCACCCCTGACGCGTCCTTCGGCAGTGGCGGCCAGGTCGTGGGGCAGCCGGCCACGGGCAATTCTGACGAACTCGACGCCGTCGCTCTTTCGCCCGGGGGCAGCCTCCTCGTCGCCGCGGGCACGTCCCCCGATGTAGGTACGGGCGAAGCCATGGTCGTGGCTGTCTACAACGTGGCCACTGGCGCCGTCGACTCCAACTTCGGCACCGGCGGCGTGGCACAACGATCTTTCGTTGGTGCGCCTGCGGCGGCGGCAGCAGTGGCCGTCCAGGCCGACGACAAGATCGTCACCGCCGGTCAGGCCCCCGTCGTTGGCGGCGACGAAGGCATCGGCGTCATTCGCATGTTCGGGCCGACCCTCCCGGGCGGCCTGGTGCCCGTCACACCGGCTCGCCTCCTGGACACCCGAAACGGCACCGGCGGCGTCACCGGACCGGTAATGGCTAGCCAACCCCCTCTCAGCCTGTCCGTGCTGGGCGTGGGCGGGTTACCGTCCTCCGGGATGGGAGCGGTTGTCCTGAACGTGACCGTGACGCAGCCCACCGCCCCCGGGTTCATCACGGTCTACCCCGACGGGGTTGGCGTTCCACCCACTGCAAGCCTCAACTTCGTCGCCGGCGAGACCGTCCCCAACCTGGTCATTGCCCCCGTGGGCGCGGACGGCAAAGTCGACTTCTTCCTCAGCAGCGGGACCGCCCAGATCATCGCGGACGTGTCCGGCTGGTTCGCGTCCGGCACCCCCACGGCCGGCGGGCTCACACCGGTCACACCGGCTCGCCTCCTGGACACCCGAAACGGCACCGGCGGCATCACCGGACCGGTAATGGCTAGCCAACCCCCTCTCAGCCTGTCCGTGCTGGGCGTGGGCGGGTTACCGTCCTCCGGGATGGGAGCGGTTGTCCTGAACGTGACCGTGACGCACCCCACCGCCCCCGGGTTCATCACTGTCTATCCCGACGGCGTCAGCAGCATCCCCACTACCTCCAACTTGAATTTCACGGCCGGCGAGACGGTTCCCAACCTGGTCATCGCCCCGGTTGGCGCGGACGGGAAAGTCGACTTCTTGCTCAGCGGCGGCACCGCCCAGATCATCGCGGACGTCTCCGGCTGGTTCGCGTCCGGTACCCCGGCCGGCGGCGGCGGGTTGACGCCCGTGACGCCGGCTCGCATCCTCGACACCCGCAACGGCACCGGCGGCACCATCGGACCAGTGCTCGCGAACAAACCCCCGGTCAGTCTTTCGGTGCTCGGTGTGGGCGGTCTGCCGGTCTCCGGGATAGGAGCGGTTATTTTGAACGTAGCGGTGACGCAGCCCACCGCTCCAGGGTTCATCACTGTCTACCCCGACGGCGTCGGCGTCTCCCCACTGCGAGTCTGAACTTCGTCGCCGGCGAGACCGTCCCCAACCTGGTCATTGCCCCCGTGGGCGCGGATGGGAAGGTCGACTTCTTCCTCAGCGGCGGTACCGCCCAGATCATCGCCGACGTCTCCGGCTGGATGAGCACGCCGTAGAGTCGTTGGCCGCCGTCAGGAGCTCGGCTCACGGCGAAGCCTCCAGGCTGAATACCAACCGGGAACCGGAACTCGCCCGCCGAGCATCCGTCCCGTCCCGCTGGAACTCTCGCCGGCGGGGTGACCCGTCTTGACCTGGAGGGACAGGTACGCCAGGCCGCCGAGGGGTATGGGGAGCCAGAAGTTGACCAGGCGGTAGGCCACCACGCCCAGAGTCGCCACTCCCGGAGGGGTCCCGAAGCCAACCAGCACGGACGTCAGGGTGGCTTCCACCACGCCAAGACCCCCGGGCGTGATCGGGATGACGGCCAGCACGTTGGCCAGTCCATAGGCGACCAGGAGACCGTCGGGGTTGACCCAGTGCCCGAACGCGCCCACGAACACGGCCAGGGAGGCCGCATCCAGCAACCAGTTGGCGCCAGCCCACAAGACCGCCCGGAGTAGGACCCGGCGCTGCTGGCCCACTTCCTCGAGCCGAGCCGCCACCTCCTCGAAGAAGCGTCGGAGCGCCAGTCCGTCTACGAACGGCACCCGGCCGGCGATGCGCTCCAGCCTGACGCCAACCCACTGCTCGCCCCGGGTGAAGAGGAAGATCAGCACGCCGGCCGCGGCCAGGAGGACCAGCCCAACCGCGGCGGCGGCGAGGTACAGGGGCGAGAAGCCCCACAGCGGGATGGACACGATCAGCGCGATCCACAACAAGAGATTCAGGACCAGTGCTGAACCGATGCCTTGCATGGCGAGGGCGAAGCCGACGTCGCTGCGGGGTACCCCCGCTTGGGTCATCAGCCGGTAACCGAGAGCGGTCCCGGTCGCCGACCCGCCCGGTGCACAGTGGCTGACGGACAACGTCGATAGCTGGATGCGCTGCACCGTGAAGAGGTTGAGGCCGTTGCCACTGGGCAGGACGGTGCGGGTCAGTTGGGCGTAGCACAGCAAGGCCCCCGCCTCGAGGCCGACGCCAGCCAGCAGCAGCAACGGGTTGACGTCAGTCAACAGGTGCGCGACCTTCCGCGGCCCGGCCAGCTGGGGAACGACCGCATACTCGATGATGAGGGCGAGGACGAGGAGCCGTCCTACCTGCCAGATGGGGGCGGGCAGCAACCTGCGCAGTCCGCGGTGCGGACGGGCAGCGCCGCTACCGTTGAGCGAAGTTTGACCAGTTGGCGTCGGATCAGGGCCTCGTTCGAGTGCGATACCCGGCGGGGTGGACGGATCGGCGTCCGGGACGTCCGACACTCCAGGCGAGGCGCGCACCGCGGTTCCGGTCGCCCAGCCTGATGGTGCCGTGGCGACACGATCAGGCACCCCTTCGGCGTCTGCATGATCTGACACGTTCGCCGCTATGATCGCACAGGAACCGCCGAGAATCTTGGATTCCGGCTTTCGGTCAGTTCGGATCCTGCTCGCACTTGGCGGCGAGGAGAGCCCGGGATGCGAGGCTTCCTCACCCGCGGTCCAACCGCGGACCCGTTTAGTCGTCGCGGCTGAGTTCTGCGGCCAGGGCACGAAAGGCGCGACCCCGGTGAGAAACCAGGTGCTTCTCGTCCGAAGACATCTCTGCAAATGTGCGGCCGTCGCCGTCAGCGGGAACGAAGACGGGGTCGTAACCGAAGCCGCCCTGGCCTCGAGCTTCTGGGGCGATGTGGCCTTCCACCACGCCTTCTGCGGTGGTCTCCCGGCCGTCCGGCCGCGCTGCTACTGCGACCGTACGGAATCGGGCTGGCCTCGGCTCGCGCACCCCGGAGAGGGCCGCGAGGAGTTTCGCCACGTTGTCTGCGTAGGTGGCGTCGCTCCCGGCGTACCGGGACGAGAACACCCCGGGGGCGCCGTCGAGGTCGTCGACTTCGAGCCCCGTGTCGTCCGCGATGGCCGCGAGCCCGGTCGCAGCGACCAGCGCATGTGCCTTGAGGCGGGCGTTGGCCAGGAGGGTGTCCCCGTCTCGTCCACCTCAGGCACCCACGGCGGCCGGGGACGGAGGATCACCGAGGCACCCAGGATGTCCGCGATCTCGCGGGCCTTGTCCGGGTTGGCGGTGGCCAGGACGAATTCGAGCCGAGTCACCGCGACCGGAGCACCGGCGGGTCGGCAAGCGCAGCTGCCTGGTAGTCAAGCAGCGACGCGATGCCATGCTCGGCCAGGGAGAGCAACTCGTCGAGCTCGGCCCGGCTGTATGGCGTGCCTTCGGCGGTGCCCTGGACCTCGACGAAGCGTCCCGATGAGGTCATGACCACGTTCATATCCACTTCGGCCCGGCTGTCCTCGCTGTACGCGAGGTCGAGCATGGGCAGCGCATCGACCACCCCGACCGACACAGCCGCGCAAGCTTCCCGGAGGGGGTGCGTCCGCATCCGGCCGAGCTTGATCAAACGGGTGCAGGCATCGTGGAGGGCCACGTACGCGCCGCAGATGCTGGCAGTCCTGGTCCCCCCGTCGGCTTGGAGCACGTCGCAGTCCAGAGTGATCTGGACCTCGCCCATGGCTTCCAGATCGGTGACAGCGCGCAACGACCGGCCGATCAGGCGCTGGATCTCCTGGGTCCGCCCCGACTGGCGACCGCGGGCCGCTTCTCGGTCGATGCGCTCGGGCGACGATCCGGGCAACATGGAGTACTCGGCTGTCACCCAGCCCCGTCCCGTGTTCCGCATCCACCGGGGCACTTCGTCGGCAACTGACGCAGTGCACAACACCGCCGTCTTTCCCATCCGGATGAGGACCGAGCCAGCCGCGAACTCGGTGAAGTCCCGTGCCAGCTCGACCGGACGGAGGTCATCCGGTTCCCGCCCGTCAGCTCGCAGTCCAGTCATGGCTGTCTCACCGCGACGGGTCCCACGCCTGGACCTGGTCGATTTCGGGGCCGAGCAGCCGTCGGCCCAACCGACGAAAGGTCTTCGTGTCTCCGGAAGAGATCCAGAGGTGGACGCCAATCTGGCCCCGGCCCCGGCTGAGGTCGGTCCCGTCCAGCGCGGCTCGCAGCTCGAAGGCCGTCTCGTCCGCGGAGCTCACGAGCACGACCTCGCGGCCCACCACGTCGCTAATCGTCCTGGCCAGGAACGGGTAATGCGTGCAACCCAGCAGCAGGGTGTCCACCTTCGCCTCGCGGATGGGGGCGAGCAGTCGCTCGGCAAGCACGTACACCTGATCGGAGCCGGTCTCTCCCCGCTCGACGAACTCGACGAAGCCCGGGCAGGCGGCGCAGGTGAGCTCGATCTCGTCGGGGTGCTCCAGGCCCTTCACGGCGCGCTGATAGGCGCCAGAGCGGATGGTGCCAACCGTGCCGATCACGCCCACCCGGCCCGTCTCCGTGGCCCGCAAGGCCGCACGCAGCCCCGGTTCGATGACGCTCATGACGGGTACGTCCCGCCCCACGCACAGGCGGTCGAGGCCGGCGGCCGCGGCGGTGTTGCAGGCCACCACGACCATCTTTACGTCGTGTTCGCCGACCAGCTTGCCCGTGATTTGACGGGCGAATCGCCGCACCTCGTCGAGCGGGCGCGGGCCGTAGGGATACCGGCCCGTGTCGCCGATGTACACCAGGTTCTCCTCGGGCAGGAGGTCGATGAGCGCCCGGGCCACCGTGAGGCCGCCGAATCCGCTGTCGAACATGCCGATCGGCCGGTCGTCCATGGCGGTCTCAGACTAGAGCCACGACAGGACCGGCTTCAGACACCTTTGAAGCCCTCGACGCGGACACCGTCCGGCGCCACGAGCAGGCCGCCCGCCGCAGCCGGGCTCGGAAAGGATCCCGCCACCTGGATCGGCAACCGGCTTCGGACCACGCCCGCCGTCTCGGACACCCCAACCAGCGCACCGGCCGATTCGATCGTCCACACCTGGCCTCCGGCGATGATCGGGGGACCCGGATGAGAACCGGGCAGCGACCAGGCGACAGCCAGGCCCGGGCCCGACCCCGAACCGCCGGGAGTTACGCGGACGGCATACAGCCCGTCAAAACACGAGACGAACACCTCATCCGCGTCGACCGCGGCGCCCCCGAAGCCCCCGGTACACACTCGAGCGGACGCCAGCTGTCCGCCGACGCCGCCCAGATTTCCGAGGGAGAGCAGATAACCCACGCCTTGCTTCCCCACCTGGAAGACCAGCCCGCTGACGAGGGCAGGTGCGGTCGAACCGAGATCGACATCGCCGGCGGACAGCTGGGCGTAGTTGGCAGGGGTAAAGCTACTGTTGACATTTAAGGTTGGGGACAGGCGGACCACGCTGTCGGACCCGCCGACCACGTTGGTGGGTGTGCCGTTGCCTGTCGCGACCAGGATGTTCCCGTCCGGGGCCAGCATCGCTCCCCGCGGAGCCCACACCCCGGCCTGGGCGTCACCCGTCTCCCACGTCACGGGGCTCAGGTCACCCGGCTCGCTGGTGCTGAATCCGACGACCCAGCCGTGATAGTCGGAGCAGTCTCCGTACAGGCCCCCGTACGGGATGTACACCGTGTTGGCGTCCAGGAGCAGGGCGCCGCGCTGCTGCTCCGCCCGTGCGTCGGCGCCGGCTGGGTCGGCCGGGCGGGAGCTGGTCACCCTCCCGGTGGCCAGGTCCAGGCTCCAGAGGGTGTGGCGGGCGGGCGGGGAAAAGGAGACCACCCAGATCTGGCCGGTGGCGGTATCGACCACCGGGGTGCCCGTGATGCCCGACGGATCGATGTTCCCGCAGGGGAGCGACGAGCCCGGAACCGGCGTTCCCAGATGCCGGACCCATCGCGCTGCACCGGTTCCGGCGTCGAGGGCGTAGACGGAGTCGTTCTCCGTGGCCACGATCACCGTCGAGCCGACCAGCAACGGTTGGGCATACACGTCGCCATCCAGTTCCGCACTCGTCCAGTCAGACGTCACGGTCCCTGCGGCCGGCGAGGTCGGGTCGAGACCGGCGCGGCTGGCCCCCCGGTTGTAGGTGACCCAGCTGGCTTCCGGGCCCGCACGTTCGTTGAAGGATGTGCTGGTGGTGTCGCCGGTGACCACCGAGCCCGAGCCAACGGTGGTCGACGAGGCGGGCGGCTGCGCCCGGGGCGACCCCACTCGCGCCGCATCCGGTCGCCGTCAGGACAACGAGCAGGGCTGTGGCGCCCCCGACCAGCGCGGCGCGGCGAAGAGAACCCCGGTCGGAGCAGTTCCGCCTTGCCGTCAGAAGTAGATGACGCGCTTCGCTCGCTCCGTCACGGTGTCGATGTCGTCGGTCCACACACCCGTCGAGAGGTACTTCCATCCTCCATCGCAGACGATGGTCACGATGACACCTTCGCCGATCTCCGCAGCGCACTTCACGGCCGCAGCCATGATGGCCCCGGAGGAGATTCCCGGCGAAGATGCCCACCTCCGCCAGTCGACGGGTCCACTCGACGCTCTCTCGAGGCCCGACGATCTTGCTCCGGTCGAGCAAGTCGAAGCCGTTGTTGTCGGTGAACACTGGAGGGATGAACCCTTCATCCAGGTTCTTGAGTCCGTCCACCATCTCCCCTGCCGGGGGCTGCACCGCCCATACCTGAATTGCCGGGTTGCGCTCCTTGAGGAACCGGCCGACCCCCATCAACGTTCCCGCGGTGCCGAGCCCGGCAATGAAATGGGTGATCTCCGGGCAGTCCCGCCAGATCTCCGGACCTGTCCCTTCGTAGTGGGTCTTGGGGTTGGATGGGTTGCCGTACTGGTAGGTGAACCACCAATCAGGATGCTGCTCGGCAAGGGCCTGGGCTCTGCGCATGGCCCCGTTGGAACCCTCCGAACCAGGCGAGTCGATGATTTCGGCCCCCCAGACTTCGAGAAGCTGCCGGCGCTCGACCGAGACATTCTCCGGCAGGACGATCTTGATCGGATAGCCCTTGACCTTGGCGATCATGGCCAGCGCGATGCCGGTGTTGCCCGAGGACGACTCGAGGATCTGCTGACCCGGCCGCAAGCTGCCGTCCTTCTCCGCCTCCTCGACCATCGCCTTCGCAGCCCGGTCCTTGACCGAGCCGCCCGGGTTGGCCCCCTCCAGCTTCGCCAGGATGGCCACACGCGGATTGGGGCTGAGGGCGCTGATGTCCACCATCGGGGTGTTCCCGATCAGGTCCGAGGGCTCTCGTAACGGGCCACTGCTATCAGCCTCCAGCCACGGCGGGCATCAGCGTGAGGGTGTCTCGATCGGCGACCTTGGCCCCCAGATTCCCCAGATAGCGGATGTCGTCGTCATTGAGGAAGATGTTGAGGTGTCGATGGACCGATCCATCGCCGGTGAGCAACTGGTCACGCAAACCGGGGTGCTGGCGGATCAGATCGTCAAAGACCTCCCCGACCGTGGCTCCCTGCGCCTCGACAGTGGCCTGCCCGGCGGCTGAGGCTCGGAGGATGGTGGGCAAGCGAACATCAACAGACACCGGCGTTTTCTCCACGGGTCAGGTCATCACGTCAGGAGCCAAAGTCGACTCCTCTTGTCACCATTGTAGAACGACCGGCTCCTCTGTGATCTTCCCTTCCCGAATCAGCCAGCTGCGAACGCTGGGGTGGGTATCGCGGAAGGACACCAGCACGTAGTGCCAATCCGGATCCGGGGCCTGGCCTACGTCGGTCGGCGACGGCTTCGCGTCGGTGTGGGTGTGAGAGTGGTACACCCCGATCAGCTGTCCACCAGCTGCCTCGGCGGCCCGATCGGCCCGAAGAAGGTCCCGGGGCTCGACTTCGTACAGCCGTGCGGACGCGGCGGCATTGGCCGTCGGATAGCACGCGGCCACAGTGGCGGTACCTGACCCGTCCTCCGTCCCGGCTAGCAGGCCACACGCTTCCAGCGGATATCCATCAAGGGCGCTGGCGACCATCGCGTCGAGGATCCTTTTTTCCACCCGGAGCATTGACCCCGACGCTACCGTGACGAATCCATGGCGCCCGCGTCCAAACCCGCCCACAAGGGAGTAGACGGCCGCCCCGTAGCCCAGAATCGGCGGGCCCGGCACGACTATGACATCCTCGATACCTACGAGGCGGGGCTGGTATTGGCCGGAAGCGAAGTCAAGTCCCTCCGGGAGGGAAAGGCCCAGTTGAGGGACAGCTACGCCCGGGTTATCGACGGCGAGGTGTGGCTGTACGCCATGCACGTGCCCCCCTATGCCTTCGCTTCCGGATTCGGTGCCACTGACCCCGACCGGCGCCGGAAGCTGCTGTTGCACCGGCGCCAAATCGACGAACTGACCCGTCGCACCACGCAAGATTCCCTCACCCTGGTGCCGCTGTCGGTGTATTTCAAGGATGGGCGGGCCAAGGTCGACCTGGCGCTGGCTCGAGGACGCAAGAGCTACGACAAGCGACATGCCATCGCAGCGCGTGACGCCGACATGGAGGCCCGCCGTGCATCGGCGGCGCGGCGGCGTACCCTGGACGTATGAACGACACCATCCGCCTGGGCAGGCTCGCCGGCGTGAGGGTCGGGCTCAACTGGAGCCTGTTGGTCATGGTGGCGTTCGTCGCCGGCGAGCTGGCGGCCAACCGATTCCCCGTTCAGGCCCCCGGCTATCGCGGGGCCGCGTACGCCGCGGCCGGCGCGGTCACCGCGGTCGTGTTGCTGTTCGGGGTGCTGTTGCACGAGCTGGGGCACGCCATCGTGGCCCAGCGCTACCGGATGCGGGTCGACGGCATCACCCTGTCCTGGATGGGCGGGGTGACCCGTATCGATGGCGACGCCCATTCGCCGGGCGCGGAACTGGGCATTGCCGGCGTGGGCCCGCTGGTGAGCGTGGCATTCGGAGGAGTGCTGTGGCTGGCGCGGATGGCCTTGGAGGCCGGCGGCGCCGGGCGGCTGGTGGTGTCCTCGCTCGGGTGGCTGGCGGTTATCAACGTGGTGCTCGCCTTGTTCAACCTGCTGCCCGCCTCCCCGCTCGATGGCGGCCGGGTGCTGCACGCTCTGGCCTGGGCGGCAACCCGGGATCGCTGGCGGGCCACCCGTATCGCCACGAATGCCGGTGTCTGGCTCGGCACAGCCCTTGTCGCGCTCGGGTTCTTGGTGTTGGTGCGCGGGAGCGATCCGTTCAACGGCTTCTTCATCAGCTTCTTGGGGTGGTGGCTGCTCGGTGCGGCCCGGGCTGAGCGCCAGCTCGGTCAGATGCGCCGGTCGCTCGATGGTGTCCGGGTATCCGAGATCATGCGCCCGGTGGGGGCGGCTCCAGGCTGGATCACCGTGCGGGCTTTCGCCGATCGCTACGCCAGCGGTCACCCGGGATGGGTGTGGCTCCTCGAGCGGTGGGATGGGGGTTATGGCGGGGTGCTGCTGGGGGACATGGTGGCGTCTGTTCCCTTTTCGCAATGGGACCTGGCTCGGCCCCTCGACGTGGCGACACCGATCACCGCTGCGACCGGAGCAACCCCGGACGAGGACGCCCTGGAGGTCGTGAACCGCACCGGCACCGGACAGGTGATCCTGGTAGTCGACCATGACCGCACCGTCGGCGCGATCCTGCCTGCCGACCTGGAAGCGCTCGTACGGTCCGGGCGCCGCGGTCCGGTACCATCGAGGGGTTGGACCCTGACAAGGGGGTGATTGGCTTCGACTTCGGTCGTCGATGCGGGAGAAGCGAGCCGTGGTCTCCGGAGCCACGTTAAAGAGCCGGAACCTAAAAATAAACGCCAAGCATCAACCACAGCTGGCACTGGCTGCCTAACCCGTAGCCCGTCCGTCCGGCCCCTGCTCTGCGGGTCGGGTACGGGCGTCATCTTGCAGGGCTAACCCACTGGTCTCGTCGACGGGCCGGTAGGGAAATCTTGTCGACTGGGGCTCCCCGCCGGGGCCGGTGGCGAGCGGGGAGCCTGAGATACGAGCACCGGCTGCGCTCGGAGAAGTCCCGTTTAGGCATTGAAGGACGCGGGTTCGATTCCCGCCACCTCCACCAAGGGATGTTCATGAAAATCTATGGGGTGTGATCACGAAATAGGTTTTCATAGCCGCCCAGAGGCTGAGTTTGACTTCACTCATGTCTGATCAAGCGTTTTGACGGCCCTTTCGGGGGCCGTCTTTCGCGTCTGGACGCTCGTGCCGTCGGCACCCTCGTTTCGGGACGCGTTGAAGCCGGCCGCCGTGGGGCAGCCGGCTCGGCCTCGAGTTCGTCGGTCGGTTATGTCGGGCGGCGCCGCCGGTGGGCTCGATGACGTCGGCCCAGGTGCCGGTGCGCCGGCGGGGCCGGGTCTGCTTAGGCTTCTCCGTCGGCCGCCCCTCCTCGTCGAGGTGGTGCTTGGCCCGGAAGCTGCGGATCCGGTCCAGGTTGTAGGCGGCCAGGGTGAAGCCGAGCATGACGGTCATCTTGGTGACGCCCATGACCCGCATGAACCCACGGCCGAGGTCGGTGAAGACGCCTTTGAGGGCGGCGTTGACCGACTCGACGACCTGGCGACGTCCCATTGAGATCCGCCAGGCCGTGGTCCCGTAGGTGATGCGCTGCCACCACGCCATCTCGGCGGCCTGGGCGGTCAGGATCCCGTTGCAGCACTTCTCGCAACCCTCACCGACTGGCACCAGCGGAACCGTCTTGGCCCGGCGCATCGTGCGAGGGAAGCTCCGGGAGCGAAGGAAGCCGGCACAGAACGGGCAGCGCCACCGAGTGGCGCCATCGCCGTCGGGCGGGCTGTGGCGCATCATGCGCCAGCGGGCCCGCAGGTTGAACTTCGCCTCGTACGCCTCCTTCTCCCCTCGCTCGCCCCTCTCGGCGGGGCCGGCAGATCGCGCAGCTCGTTAGGAAGGAGACTCGAGAAGAGCTGCCCTTCGATGAGCAGGGCCTCGCCGGAGAACGGCCGGGCGCCGCGCTGGTGGGTGACGGGCTGGAACGTCTGGTGGATCCCCGCCTGGGCGAGCTTGTGATGGACGGTTCCCGGTTTGCACAGGCTGTAGCCGGGATCCCACACCACGTCGTCGATCGGCTCCCCTGCCGCCTTCGCCCCGATCAGGTCGTCGACGATGGCCTTGCCTCGGTGGGTGCCGGCCGGGACCAGGGAAAAGCAGGTCACCACTCCGGGCACCTCGTCAGACAGGCTGGTCTTGTTGATCCCGTTCGTCCACTTCACATCCCGCGCCTGCACGGCCAGATGCAGCTCGTAGCCCACGTACGGTCCAGCTGGACGGGAGTTCGTCGCTGAGCGGTGACCGGCCCGGTGATACGTCTCCTCCGAGTCGTGACGGACAATGCCAAGTTCAGCTCGCTGCTCGTCGGTAAGAGCGTTGATGATCCGAGCCACCTGCACCAGATGCGCCCGATGATGCCGGGCCAACGCGTTCAGCTGACACGCCACCAGCAGGCCCCGAACACTGATGGTGCGATGCCGGCCGACCTCGGCATCCAACAGCGGCGACAGGACTGGCACGACGTCCGAGCGGTCGATGACCCGACAAGCGATTTGCAAATCAATGTTGCTGGTGGCCCGGCCGCCATGAGCGTCGATCGGAGCCCGCCGCCTCATCGGGCACCACCCCGCAGAATCGCCCGCGCCTCAGCTTCATCGAGTGCCGGAACGAATGGCAGAAGATCCGAAAGAACCGTGACCCCCTGCAGGCCGGCCGCGTGGACCAGCACCGGCAGCCTGGTGCCGAACGTCAGGTGTGTGACCAACCACGTCGACCGCAGTCGCGAGGCCGAAAACCGCGGACGACCGTTCCCAACGATCAGCGACGCCGCCAGCGCGCCGGCACGGTTCCGGGACGTCGAGCGCCCACCGACCAGGAACTCATCCCCACCCGAGGCCGCCAGATCAAGAACCTCCGCCTCCCAACCGGCCAACACCGGGACCACCCGGGCCGACGGCTCCCCCGACCCGCACCAACACGATCTCGCCATCGCTTGTCACGTCTTCGGCGGCGACGCAGCTAACCCAGCGTCCGTCAAGCCCCGCACCCGCACCCAAAGCAAGAAGCGCTCGAGCCGCCCGCATCCGGCCCTCCGTCGACTGGGTCACAGCATCGGCGCGAAGCCAGATGATCTCTTGCTTCGTGTACGGCACAGCAACCTGGCGCCGAGCCACGCCTCGTTGTCGGCTCTCCCAAGGCGCCTTCGTCGTCAGAAGCGGGCCGACGCGCCGCAGCACGGCCCGATAGGTCGCCCGCGACCGATCATCGACTAGCTCCACCGCCACAAACCGCTCGACGGTGTCCGGATCCAGTACCACCTCGACATCGAGTGGCAGCCCCTCGCCCACCGCCCACGCCGCCAAGCGTGCCAGCACCCGCACGACCCGAACAGCCGAAGCTGTAGCCTCAAGGCCCAACCGGTCCGCGCACGTGGACACGAACGGCAGCACTTCCGCCCAGACCGTCGCATCGATCCTTTGAGGCCGGTAACCGCCTATCGAGTCACCATCGTCACGCGGTCGTCGCTCCGCGCCCATACGCTTATCCATGTCGGGACCCTCCAATGGTCTCTGCCAGGCCCCGGGGTGTCGCAAGCACCGCCGGGGCCACCTATTGCTCTACCGCAAGATTATCACGATGCTTGCTATCACGCAAGCCTTTTCTTAGGATGGAAGCATGTGCGCTGATCTTGTGAGCATCGTGGAGGTCGCAGAGATGCTCGGCGTCTCACGCCAACGTGTGCATCAGATTCTGCGCGCGTATCCAGACTTCCCTGTTCCCGAAGCTGAACTTGCCGTAGGCCGTATATGGCGCCGTCAATCCATTACCGATTGGATGGCCAGCCACCCCAGGTCAACTGGTCGGCCGCGGAAATCCGACATCTCCCCGGCTATCGCGACGCCGGCAGGCATACCTGATAACAACGGCCCCCCCGTTGGGGGGGCCGGCGTTAGTAGGGGGGGTCGCAAGCCTCAAGCCGCCCGAGAACAACCACGCACGCGTGCCAAACTCAGATAGGCGAACTCCAACTCGCATGGCGCCTGAGTGTGGCGATCGTTGCTTTCGTACCTGGCAGCAGATCGGGCTCCGGCAAGCCAGGGGGCCTGCCCCCCGGCACCCCCCGGCAACCACCCCTCCGCTCCGCTCCGGGGCGGTTCTCAAGGAAAACAGAACGAGTCTGGCGGCAATGGGAAGGCAATGAATTCCGCCGGCACCGTCGGCATCGGCAACCGGATCGATCACTCCAGCGCGGAGACGTCGCCGTTCTGTGTCGTAGCCCTCACATCCTTGGCCTCGGTATACGAAGAACCGGAACTCGATCCGGGTGAGAAGGTCGTACTCGACTCGGGACCGGATACTTCCCAGCCAAAACCATGTTCTGTCGCGGAGGGCTCCTGTATCTCACGAGCCACCGCGTGCTGTTTCGAGCCCACAAGCTCGATACGGCCCTATTCCGCGCAGACGACCCAGTCGACCTGCAAACTAACGGACGTCAGAGCGGTCGGGTCGACGCCTCACTGGCGGGCGGCAATGGGACGGCGCTTCCTGCGAGTCGATGACCGCGATCGCTCATATCTCTTCCTCTTTTCGGTAAGGCATCCTCATTGGCGTCGCAGGTACGTGGATCAAATAGTGCAGGTCTCTCCTGAGGTAGCCATTGTGGATGGTTGGGAGCGTACGGAGCTTGATTCGCGACAGCGTCACGCTAGCAACCAGTACCGTCGAATGCGTGCCGATCCGGATGCTACGGCCCGACCAAGCCGCGTTGGAGAGACTGGTGGTCAGGCTTCATGACCAGCCGGTGACATACGCCGAAGTCGGCACCACAAGAAACCGCGAGCTGCCTCCCGGGTATCAGCACGACCGGGCCGCCGTCGAGCTCGGCTCTGGCCCCGAAGTTTGGACGAAGGCTCAAAGCGCGCTACGAAGCTGGCAAGGACACCGGCACGCCGGGGCCACCATTTCGCCCCCGAATGCCCCCATCGAAACGGGCACCGTCGTAGTGGTAACCATCCGTGTCGGCCCGATGTACGTGATCGCGCCCTGTCGCATCATCTATGTCACCACCGCGCCCGACTCCTTCGGCTTCACCTACGGCACGCTGCCAGGTCACCCCGAGCGCGGTGAGGAAGCCTTCCACGTTGTCCTGTCAACCAGCGATGCCGTTCGCTTCGAGACACACCGCCTTCTCTCGCCCCGCCACCGCACTGAGCCGTGTCGGTATTCCCATCAGCCGAGCGATCCAACTCAAGACCACACGCAACTACCTCGAAGGTGTCCGCAGGTACGTGAGTGGCAAAGAGTGACTTCGCCGCCGACTAACTGTCCTCCATCAACCCTGCCAACCGCACTCCCCGAGGCAACGTCGTAGGCTCGTACCGATAACACCGATTAGAAGTTCGGGCGTCCGGTGCCGCCCATCCAGAGTTTCGAGTCGGCGACCTCGCTGAAGGGGCCACCGCTTTCGCGGTCGGCGTCGGGTACCCGAGAGTTCCGACCGATTCAGGTGGCGATAGCGTGCCACATATGTTACACTGGCCAGCATGGAGCCGAGGACCGCCGCTGAGCAGTACCTCTCAGAGCGCCGTTCTGACCCTCAGTATCGTGAGGCATACCTGTCGGCGGCGCGTCGCGTGAAAAATGTTCGACGATGTCGTCCGTTCTCTCGACGCCCGCCGAGTGGAACTCGGTGTGAGCAAAGCAGAGCTGGCTCGTCGGGCCGGGATGCCATCAGCCGCCGTTCGGCGAATGTTCTCGCAGCAGCACAAGAATCCCACGCTCAGTTCTCTGGTTGCATTAGCCGATGCGCTCGGCTTGGACCTTCGAGCCGTGACAGTCACTCGATCAGCATCACCCGTCACTGTCACGAGCGAAGCACCGTCCGGTGCTTCCGGAACTCGTCGGCGAACCGCTTGATCTGCGAATAGTCCCGAGCCTGAGCTGCTGCCCGCGGGGGCTTGGTCAACCCACCGAGACATACAATGCTCGAGCCACCCAGCTCCTCCGAGGAGCGGATGAGCAAGCAGAAGAGCCGGTGATTGGCACCACTGCCGGACACACGAATTTCGTAGATGCCGGCCATGTCTCCGTGCATCGCCTCCCATTTACCCCCTCCCGAGAATGCAGGAGGCGGAGCCTGCGCAACAGCGTTCAGGATGGCATCAAACTCCGCGGCCACGTTGGTTGGCAACGATGCGAGAAACGACAGCGCTGGAACGGCTCTTGATGGATCGTCTTCGGGATGACGTTCGAAGAAGTGGATCATCCATGGTTCAGGGTTGCGAGGTGAGGGCATCTAGTGTGATGTCCACCGATTGGCGCGCGGTTCAGGCGTCTGCATGTTGAAGGGCGAGTCGTCCGCGCCGAACCTTTTCGATGATCTCGTCGGCGGTCTTGGTCCACTTGTAAGGCTTGGGGTCGGCGTTGTGATGGGTGATGTAGTCCTCGATGGCGGCGATCAGATCGGCCACGCTTCCGAAGCTGCCTCGTCGGATCTTCCTGCCAGTGAGGTCGCGGAACCACCGTTCCACCAGGTTGAGCCACGACGAGCTGGTCGGGATGAAGTGCAGGGTGAAACGTGGGTGCTTCGCCAACCACGCTCTGACGTTCTCGTGGTTATGGGTCCCGTAGTTGTCGACGATCAGGTGGATCTTCTCGCCCTTCTCGATGCTGCGGTCGATCAGGCGCAAGAACTTCAAGAACTCGCCGTTGCGGTGCCGAGGCATGCACTTGAACAACAGCAACCCGGTCACGATGTTCAACGCCGCGAACAACGTGGTGGTGCCGTTGCGCTGGTAATCGTGGGTCATCGTGCCCGCCCGTCCCGGCTTCATAGGGAGGCTGGGCTGGGTCCGATTCAAAGCCTGGATCTGGCTTTTCTCGTCCACCGACAGCACCACCGAGTCACCTGGGGGCTTCATGTACAGCTCCACGACGTCGCGCAGCTTCTCCTCGAAGCGTTTGTCGTTGGACAGCTTGAAGGTCTCGACCAGATGCGGGCGGATCCCCCGAGCGCTCCACACCTTCTGGATCGTCGACTTCGACAACCCCGAATGCTTCGCCATCGACCGCACCGACCAATGCGTGGAACCGTCATTTGGCTTGGAGTGCAAGGTGTCGTGCACCATGGCCTCGATCCGCTCCTGGGGGATCGTCGGCTTGGGACCACGGCCAGGGCGCACCTTGCCCACCCACTCGATCCCGTGCTCGACCAAGTCACGCCGCCAGCCCAGCACCGTCGAGCGCGAAACCCCGAGGCGCTCGCCGATAACGCTGTTGGCCACACCATCGGCGGCCATCAACAAACCGTTCGCCTCACGCACCGCCCGGTGCGGAAGGGTCGTGTTCGTCGCCATCGCTTCCAGCGCAACTCGCTCTTCGAGCAACAAATCCAACGCACGTGCCGGAGGATGAGCCATAACCCACCCTACACCAACCGCGCGATCAATCGGCGGACACTACACTAGAGTTCCTGTGGTTCGTCCCCTCGGCGACCGGCCATTTCATCTACGGCCAGGCTCGCAACGAATGCCGCGATCCGTTCGGCTTCGGATTTGCGAAGGTCTCGCGGAAGAGACAGGTATGCCATCACCTCTGGGCGAAGAGGGAACGGGTACTGCACGAGGTTGCGAGTCATCTCGCGCTCCATCGCCGGCGGCGCATCTCTCGGTCGATCGGGTTCGCGTCGAACCTTCGGACTTTGCTCAGATGATGCGATATCTGCTCGCTTAGAAGCTGAAGGGCGCCGCGCAGGAGCGGCCCGAAATGACTCCGGGCTCTCTAGATATCGCAGATAGTGGCTGACAGCGGCACTGAGACGATTCCTGTATGTCCGCAGGCTTGTGGGGTTGTACTTGCTGCCGCGGAGGCGTGTGAAGCGGTCGATCTGACGATCCACGTCGAGGCTACGGACGTCAGTGGAAGTCCATGCCTCGCCGTCGATTTCCAAGATCTGAGTCACGGCCGTCTTGTACGCGGCAGCCGTGTTCGAACTGAGCTCTCCGGTCCGAGTCGCCCACTCGAGGAAGGACAACAGGCCGGCGACGGTCCCGCTCATCTGCACATTGGTCTCTTCAGAGCCTCGTTCCGGCTCGGCTGTGCTCATACAGAGATGATAGCACGAAGACGGTATGTACGTGCAATCCTCGGAAGTATTCCGAGTCGAGTCCTCCGTTCCTTCTCCGCATTTCTGTGAGCGGTGCTGGGATTAAGCTGTGACAGCGTCCATCCCGAACACTAGTACGTGCAGGTCAGCGAGTTTCGTGATCATCCCACCATCGATTACAGAGTAAAAGTGCTGGTAGGAGCCCTTTTTGTGAGGGGCTCCTGTCGCGTCAGGACGCACTCAGGACGCACCAGAACGCAGAAGCACCGGTTAGCTCGGGTAACTGCCGATTAGCTACTTGACCCTGAAAAAGTCGACGTGTATGCCCTTGTCTGGTAAGGGTCTCGCGGTCTGACGGTCCCCCGGTTTGGGGTCGAATGCTGTGATGATGGCCCGAACCCCTTGTGCGAGAAGGAGTTCAGGCCATCATGCTGCGTACCATAAACGCTGAGCCGACCTTGTGGGACGCGATCCTGCCGGAGTGCTGCTTGGGGCTGCCGCCGGGGCTGGCCGAGGTGGACCGGCTGCTCGATGACGTGCGGTTCTTCGAGCCGTTCGTGCCGTTCTTCTCGGAGCGGACCGGTCGGCCGTCGATCCCGATGGAGACCTACCTGCGCATGATGTTCCTGCGGTTCCGTTACAAACTCGGGTACGAGACGCTGTGCGCGGAGGTGGTCGACTCGATCGCGTGGCGGCGGTTCTGTCGGATCCCCCTCGATCAGGCGGTGCCGCATCCGACCACGCTGTTGAAGATCACTGCCCGCTGCGGTGAGACGGCCATCTCGGCGCTCAACGAGGCGTTGTTGGCCAAGGCGGCCGAGGAGAAGCTGATCCGTCTCGACGCCGTCCGCGCCGACACCACTGTGGTCGAAGCGAACGTGGCCTACCCGACCGACAGCGGTCTTTTGGCCAAGGGCGTGGCCCGCATGGCGGTCCTGGCCGGCAAGCTCAAGGCGGCCGGGCTGGCGAAGCGGACCGGTTTCCGGGATCGGACGCGATCGGTGCGACGGCGAGCCCATGATGTGGCTACCTGGCTGCGTCGGCGCAACGACGACGCCAAAGAAGAGGTCCTGGTCATCACCGGCGAGCTGGCCGCGATCGCGGTGGCGACGGTCGGCGAAGCGCGGGCGGTGGCCGCCAACGCCGGACGGACCCTGGCCCGCCGTGGCGTCGCCGCTGGAGGAAAGCTGGCCGCGATGATCTCGGCCCTGGAGGAGACCGCGGCCGCAGTGGAACAGATCGCGGCTCAGACCCGGGCCCGCCTCGCCGGTGAGATCCCCGACGGGGCCACCCGGGTGGTGTCGCTTCACGACCTCGACGCCCGCCCCATCCGCAAGGGACGACTCGGTCGTCCCGTCGAGTTCGGATACAAGGCGCAGGTGGCCGACAACGCCGAGGGCGTGGTCGTCGACCATGTAGTAGTGAAGGGGAACCCGCCCGACGCCCCGATGCTGGTCCCCGCCGTCGCCCGCATCACCGCCCGCTTCGGTCGCGCCCCCCGAGCGGTCACCGCCGACCGCGGCTACGGCGAAGCCAAAATAGACTCCGATCTCAAATCGCTCGGCGTGCAGACCGTGGCTATTCCCCGGCGCGGCAGGCCCGGTCCGGCTCGCAGCAAGGTTCAACATGGACGGCGCTTCACCAAGCTGGTGAAGTGGCGCACCGGTTCGGAGGCCCGGATCTCCTGCCTGAAGCGGGACTTCGGCTGGCGGCGCAGCCTCTTCGACGGGATCGGCGGCACCCAAACCTGGTGCGGCTGGGGTGTCCTGGCCCACAACTCGGTGAAGATTGCCGCCCTCGCCCATACCGCCACCCCGCCGCCAGCCACCCCGTGCCAGCCGCGACCAACCCGGATCGTCCCCGGCACCGACCCGCCCACCCCCATGCCACCAGCCCGGAATGCTGCCTGACACCCGGCCGACCGCTTCTCTCGCCACGCCCCGACGGCCTCCAACAGCCGGAAAGGCGGCCCGAGAGAAACCAAAACGGCCGGGGAACAGGCCCACACCACCCCACAGGCACCAATCAGCCCAGACCCCACTCGTTATCGAACCGGGTTCTTCAGGGTCAAGTAGCTATGGTCACAGAGCGCGGCGATTGGTCTCCACCGGGATCCCCCTGAGGTAAGGCATCGGGTGCGCCACAATTGTGGCCGTGACCACTGAGCCGTTGAGAGCCGTTCGGGACCACCTGTCCGAGCAGTCGACCGGGTTGAGCAGCACCACGAACGGGTGACCATCACCCGCAACGGCCGCGAGGTCGCCGTCTTGCTCAGCGCCGAGGACCTCGCCCAGCTGGAGGAGACCCTGTCGGTGCTCAGCGACCCAGAGGCCCTCGCCGACATCCGAGAGGCCGATGCCGCCTACGCCCGTGGCGACGTCATAAGAGGGATAGAAGCGGTCCGCCACCTTCGTCGGTGAGCGAAGAGGGACGTTTCGAACCCGTCCTCACGCCCCCGTCCCGTCGGGCCCTGACTGATCGGCTTCCCGAGGCCGTCGCCGCTGCCGTTCTTGAGTTCTTCACGACGGCGTTGGTGCAGCAGCCCCGACGAGTTGGACGACCACTGCGTGGAGAGCTTGCCGGCCTGTGGTCGGCCCGCCGTGGAACCTACCGGGTGCTTTACCGAGTCCGCGACGAGCCGGCCGAAGTTGTCGTCGTTCGCATCGAGCACCGGCGAGACGTCTACCGCCCCGGCTGACCCTGGGCGCCCGGGCGTCGTCATATCCGGGAGGCGACCGACAGCAAGTTCGTTCAGACCGTGATCGATGCGTGCCAGCGGATGCCAAAACGCAGGCCGATAGCTCTGGGCGGATCGCGCGCTCGGGGACCACCGGGCGAAAGCGACTGGGGCTTCGCCCTCTACTGCCGAGGAGACTTCGACATCAACCATTTGGGTGGGCTGGGACCGTGTATCGGCCGTTCCAGCGGGTCGAGGGTTGCGTCACGTATTGCGGAGCGGTATTCGACGTTGATGGGCGGCACTTTGACGTCCACTACCGAGACCACGATCTGGTGGAAGCACTGGACGGAACGAGCGGAACGAGGTCAGCTGGAGGTCTACACCCTCGGCGCCCACCTCGCCAGCATCCCGACCTACATGCTTGGGAGAGCTCGCCACCAGGCCGGCCCTGTGGGGCCGCAACACCGGCGAGGCTATCGTCCCGCGCTGCTGTCGACGACAGGCTCCAAGAAGCTGGCTGGAACGAACCAACAGCGAGATCGCCTACGCCCACTATTCGGCCAAGACCGCAAACCCAGCAGCTGCTTGGGGTCGCCGGTCGAAGCGCTCATGCAATTCGCGCACGCGGGGGGTATGGTCCGTCACGCTCAGTGGCCCATGGGGAGGATTCGGGCGGTCGCCGTACCCGTTCGCAAACGCCACATACCGCACGGGCCAAATGGCGTTCGGGTCGCTCTCGGGAAGCGTCGCCGACCGATCCCCCTCGGCTCGTTTGCTAAGAGATCAGCAGCTGGGCTCGCCGCTCCCTCCTTCAGGGGCTACCTCCGGGCTTTCGACGAACAGGTACCGCCTCGTAGTATCGGAGAAGGCTTCGCGGAGGGGCGACAAGCGCCATACTCCTTCGTCGGCTGAGCCGACGCAAGACTTCCCTCGAGAACCTCACCGGGATTTCGGTGGATCGGGGCTCAGAGTGAGTTGTCCATCCCCCTGATCACTGCGTCCAGCAGTCCAGGGAACTTCTCGTCGAGCTCGGCGCGCCGGAGGGTCGCCAGCTTGCGCTGACCTTCGTGGCGGGTCCGGATGAGTCCGGCGTCGCGCAAGACCGAGAGGTGGTGCGTGGTCGTCGACTTGGCCATCCCGACACCGGCCTGCTCGCCGAGCACGGCGCACGCCAGCTCGGTGCCGCCGTCCAGGGCGGCCACCATCCGTAGCCGGGAGGGGTCGGCCAGGGCGTGCATCACCGACGCCAGGTCGAGCTCGTCCGCTAGAGAGTTCGGGTCGTTCTCGCATTGTTCACCTCCTCTGCCGGTCTCGGCGAAATCCAACTGATTTTCTCCGATCCGGGGAATACCTGCCCGGACTCCTACTGTTCGATAGTTCTAACAACGTCGAACTATCTCGCCGGATTCCCAACCGGTGAAAGGTGCGGACCACAATGACGCTCACCCATCGCCCCCGGACTCCCACCCAAATGCCCAGCTCAGCGGGCCAGGCCCCCGGCGCCCTCTACGACCCACGGCGCTGGAAGGCCCTCCCGGTAGTCCTCTCGGCCACGTTCATGTCGCTGTTCGACATCTTCGTGGTCAACGTCGCCGCCCCCAGCATCCAGCACGATCTCCACGCGTCCTCCTCCATCCTCGAGATGGTCGTCGCTGGATACTCGTTCAGCTACGCCGCCGGCCTCGTCACCGGTGCCCGCCTGGGCGACCTGGTCGGGCGCCGCCGGATGTTCACCATCGGGCTCGGCATCTTCGCCGTCGCCTCCCTTATCGCCGGGATCTCGCCCGACAGCGCGGTGCTGGTGGCCGCCCGCCTGGCCCAGGGCTTCGGGGCCGCCGCCATGATCCCCCAGGTCCTCGCCCTCCTGACCGCCAACTTCTCGCCCGAGGAGCGCCCGAGGGTGTTCTCGCTCTTCGGCGTGACCGTCGGCCTGGGCACGGTCGCCGGCCAGATCCTCGGCGGCGTCCTCCTCCACCTCGACATCCTCGGCTGGGGCTGGCGGCCGATCTTCCTGGTGAACGTCCCCATCGGCATCACCGCCATCATCTTGGCCCGCCGGCTCATCCCCGAGTCCCGCCCCGACAAGGCCGACCGCCTCGACCCCCTCGGCGTGGTGCTCCTCACGGCCGGCGTGGGTGCCATCACCGCCCCGCTCGTCCTCGGGCAGGCCGAGCACTGGCCGCTGTGGACCTGGATCTCCTTCGGAGCCGGCTCCGCCCTGATTGCCGCATTCCTGTGGTGGGAGAGTCGCCTCGGTGCCCGGGGCGGCCACCCCCTGCTCCCCCTGAGCCTCTTCGAGCACCGGGCCTTCAACAGCGGGCTGCTCGTGAACCTGGGCTTCTTCAGCTTCTTCGGCAGCGTGCTGCTCACCCTCACGCTCTTCCTGCAGGAAGGACTGCGCTACTCACCGATGCGGGCGGGCCTCACCTTCGCCCCCCTCGGCGTGGCCTTCGCCCTCTCCTCGCTCAAGGGCCGCAGCCTGCATGCCCGGTACGGCCGGGACATCATCTCGGTCGGCGCGGCCACGGCCCTGATCGGCGTGATCGGCCTGGCCGTCGTGGTGACGGTCTCGGGCCTGTCCGCCAACTCGCTCGAGCTCTCTCCGGTGCTCGCCATGATCGGCATCGGCAACGGCCTGGTCATCCCTCTCATCGTCCAGGGGGTGCTGCTGAGCGTGCCCTCGCACCGCACCGGGGCGGCGTCGGGCATGCTGACGACGACCCAGCAGTTCTCCATGGTGCTCGGCATCGCCGCCGTCGGCACGCTCTTCTTCGCCCGAGAGGCGAGTGCCGGCATCGTCTCCGCCCTGCAGTCTCGGGCTCTACGCCGACATCGCCCTGGTGGCCTTCGCCCTGGTCATGACGCTGTTCCTCCCCCGCACGGCCACCACCCGCTCTGCCCCTGCGCCGGCGCCGGCCGAGGTGGCGGCCGAGGAGTTTGCGATGTTCGACGGCGCCATTTAGATCGGAGGTGGTTCTCCCAGGACCGCGAGTTCTCGACTCGGGACGCACTCACGCGGGAACCTCTGGCGAGGAAAGGTTGCTCGTTGATTATGGCCGAGGCAGCAAGGCAACGGCCGCACGTTGACTCCAGCGGGATGCATTAGATCGGGGTCCTCGCCAACCATCATGGATGACGCTGCTGGTCCCAGGCTCAGCCAATTCCCATTCCATATCGCCCCGCATGGCCGCCACTGCGGTGTCCAGAAGGGGGTCTGGTAGGGTCGAGCGCTGGCGCGGTGGCGGTGGTAGGCAGGTCCGGGCTCAGGTCCCTGGGTTTCCCCGGGGCTGCCGTGTTCGGTTGCCGTGACTGCTCCGTTTCCAGCGCCCGCCCGCCGAACCGTGCATGCCGTTCTCCGGCACACGGCTCACCGACGTCTTTCACCGGCGGTGTTCGGCCACGAGAGCCCGCCAGGACCGGTTGGGTCTGGGGGCGACGACGGTTCCTTCGAGCGTGATCAATCCCAGCCGGTCGGGGGAGAGCCGGAGCATGGCCCAGCCGTAGCGGCGGCGCCGCTTGTGCAGCTTGGCCAAGAACAGGCAGACCCGGTCGATGGTGTGGGTCATGATCTTGTCGAACATGCGGGCCGAGTTCCCGATACGGAAATACCCGGCCCAGCCGCGCAGGAAGCGGTTGACTTCGGCGACGACGTGTTCGAAGGGGACCAGCAGCCGGGAGCGGTCCGTGAGTTCACGGATGCGCTGCCGGGCGTGCTGGAGGGCTCGACGTGAGGGCCAGCGGGCGAGGAAGACGACACGTTTGGTCCCTTGACGGCCCCGGGCTCGCACCAGGCGGTGATGAAAGCCGAGGAAATCGAATCCCTCGCCTCCCACTTCCAGCTGGACGATCCGGGTCTTGGCCGCTTTGAGCTCCAAGCCCATCTCGGCCAGGATCTCGCCGAGCCGGGTCAGGGCTCGTTCGGCTTCGCCTCGGGACCGGCACATGACGAGAAGGTCGTCGGCGTAGCGGACCAGCGTCCCGCAGCGCTCGTCTTCCCAGGCCCGGTCCAGCCGGTTGAGATAGACGTTGCACATCAACGGGGAAACCACCCCGCCCTGTGGAGTGCCGGTGACGCTGTGCCGGACCGTGGTGCCCTCCAGCACGCCCGAGCGCAACATGGCCCGGATCAGCTTGAGGACTTTGCGGTCACAGACCCGCTCCTCGACCATTGACGTCAATCGGTCCTGCGGGATCGCCTCGAAACAGTTGGCGATGTCCGTCTCTGCCACCCAGCGTTTCCCCTTGAAGGACTCATCGAGTAAGACCTGCAAGGCATCGTGCTGGCCCCGTTTGGGCCGGAACCCGAAACTGACGGGACGAAAATCGGCTTCGAAGACCGGCTCTATCACCGTCTTCAACGCCGCTTGCACAATGCGGTCGCGGACCGCGGGGATCGACAATCGGCGCTTATCCGAACTGCCGGGCTTGGGTATCCACACCCGACGGGCCGGCAACGGCCGATATCTCTCCCCCACTAGATCCGCGGCCAGCTCGTCGAGCAGCCGGGACACCCCGTACTGCTCAACCATGCTGAGCGTGACACGATCGACGCCGGCGGCACCGCGGTTGCGGACCACCTGCTCCCACGCCCACTCCAAGACGTCCCTGCGGTGGACCTTGTCATAGAGCGCGTGGAACCGTCGCCCGGGATCGGCCTTGGCCGCCCGGTACAGGCTGCGCTGCAGTTCTTGGACCTTCACATCGGCGGAACTAGCCCTGGAGGCACTCACCGGTCTCTCTGGGCCTCCCCTTGCACAACCACAGACGAAGCAGCGGCCCTTCCCTCACCGAAGGTTGTGTTGTCCCCCGGCTGCGAACGGTACTACGACCGCCTCCGACGCCTTCCCGGCATCCGCCCACTTCCCGGCTCTACACCGGTTATAGGACCGACACACTCCAGTCGACACCGCAGCCGACCGGGCCGGGGAGGGCCTTTTGCGGTAGGGACCGCCCTTGCGGGCGGCCCCCCGCACAGATCCCAGCGAGCGCTGCTAACGCACTGGGCTCCTGCCTCAGGTGGTGGCGTAGAAGCGGTCCTCGGGGAACGGGTGCACGATGCGGGCAGGTGGAAGCCATCGAGTGACCAGGCGGTTCATCCGGTCCCAATTCAGGCGGTGGCGCTGGCTGCGTTCGCGTAGGGCTGCGCACCAGTGCCGGATCACCTGAGTCCGAAAGGCCCGGACCGCTCGGCTGTTGCCGGGAACGGCGTAGTAGGCGAGGTGCCCTCGCACCACGCTTGCCAGCCATCTTCCCTGCTCCGGGACGGGACGGTGCCGGCGGCGCCTCAACTCGGTCTTGACCTGCTTCAGCTTCGCCCGCATCCGCTTCGAGATGGTGATGCGCTTGAGCCTGAACCGCCCGTTCTTCGTGGTCGCACAGATGTGCGTGAACCCCAAGAAGTCGAACGTTTCCGGCTTGCCGACGCCACGTGCCCCACGTCGCTGGGCGGCGAACCGCCCGAACTCGATGAGGCGCGTCTTGTCGGGGTGCAGCTCCAGACCGAACTTCGCGAACCGTGCACGTAGATCGGCGAGGAACTGTTTTGCGTCACCAAGATGCTCGAACCCGACGATGAAATCATCGGCGAACCTCGTGACGATCACATCGCCTCGGGCGTGCCGACGCCTCCACTGCCGGGCCCAGCGATCGAAGACGTAGTGGAGATACACGTTGGCGAGCAACGGCGAAGCCGACCCGCCCTGCGGTGTGCCCTCAGGCGTCTCCGACCAGTTCCCTTCCTCGATCACTCCTGCGTTCAGCCACTTTCGGATGAGTCGCAGGACCCTCCTGTCCGCTATCCGGTGCTCGAGAAACTTCATCAACCACGCCTGATCGAGCGTGGAGAAGAAGTCGCGGATGTCCGCGTCGAGCACCCAGTTCACCTTCTTCGCCTTGACCCCGACCGTCAGCGCATCCAACGCATCGTGCGGGCTGCGCCCTGGCCGGAACCCATAGGAGAAGCCGAGAAAGTCCGTCTCGTAGATGGCGTTGAGCACCCCGACGACAGCCCGCTGGACGATCTTGTCCTCCAGGCTGGCGATGCCGAGCGGCCGTTGCCGCCCGTCGGCTTTCGGGATGTACACCCTCCGAGAGGGTCTCGCCTGGTAGGCGCCGCTCTGCACCCTGCGGTGGAGGTCCCTGAGATTCACCTCAAGGTCCGTCCCGTAAGACGCCCACGTCACCCCGTCCACACCCGCGGCGGCCTGAGGGCGTAGCTCCTCAAAAGCCCAGTGCAGGCGAGAAAGGCTGACATGGTGCAACAGCGCCGTGAACCGTGCCTCCTTGTCCCTGCGTGCTACCTCACGCACACGATCCAACCCGTTTGGCACGCCAGACCCGGCACTGCGTCCGGGACGTGTCGAGTCGACCGTGTTCCCCTCGGCCAGCTCCCTTCCCTCCACCACCTCCGCCGCCGGTCGCCCGGCCTTGTTCGGCGGCTTCGCAGGTACTACGAAGCTGTCAGACTTCCCAACCTCGTTCATCTCAGGCGTACGGCCTCAGCCTTCCCAGAGCAGCCCGCCTGGTGATCAGCCAGACGGGCGAGGATGGGATCTCCCGGTTCTCGCGGATGGAGATTCCGTACATGCCCAGGTTCTCAGACCGCGCGGGGTCCACCAGCAACTCGCGATAGCGCTGCTGGCGATGTGGCCTTCCGCTTCTGGAGACGGCGTCGGCACCCCGAACAAGGTGATTTCGCGGCTCGATAGCCTGGCCTGCACGTACCCCTGTCAACGCTTCGCCTGCGACCTTGCGGACGCCGACGCATGACTCGGGGCCATCGTGGATCGCTACTCCTTCGATGTAGAGCTCTCTCATCTCCTTCTCCATGCCGGTTTATCCCGGCGCACCCCCAGTTCCCGCCGTCACCTTCTGAACGTTCCGAGCCCTCTACACCGGGGAGTTCTTCGAGGCCGCACACCAGGATCTACACGCTCTTCCATGGCCTTCACCCTGAGAAACCGGGCTCGGCTCTCCCTTCGCCCCACCGAAGCGGGCACTCTTAACGATGCGGCAGGCTTCGCTTGGACGCTACGGACCGCTCAGTCGCTCCCCCAAAAGGGCTTTCGACACTGGGCTTCGACCCGGCCCGTTTCCAGACCGAGCCGCCAGTCTGCTATCGGGCCTCCTGGCAGCTACCCGAACCGGACTCACACCGGCTGGCGACGACGAGCTTCAGATCAGTTCACAGCTACTCGATAGCCACCTCCTGACCCACTGGGCGCACTCGCATTAACGGTGTAACCGAGGTGGTGCCCGCCAACCTCTGCCGCCTGTTCGTGAGTGGCGAACCCTTGGGCCAGCAGCGCCGCGGTTGTTTGGGTACCGCTCGGGTTCACGGTGTGCCGGTCGTAAACCGGGGCGCTCAGGAGTGGATCGCCCGGCCGTCACTCGGATGCTGGGACCGGAAGGGCAGGTCGAGGAGCACGAAGAGGACCAGGGCGATCCCGGCGGCTGAGACGATGTACCAGGGCCAGGGGCCGAGCAGGTTGAGGAGGCTGGACGAGGGCGGAGGATGGCGCAGGTACAGGTAGTCGCCGCCTGTTGCGGCGTCGAGAATCGCGCACAGGCCCGCGTAAGCGATGCTGATGAGGAAGACTCGTCTGACGGCACCGGGGCGGGGGTAGATGCGGAGCCCAATGACCAGATAGAGCGCGGCGACGACGATGCCGAGATGCTCAACCACGTAGTTGTCGAAGGACAGGTATGGGAACGGGGTGTACTGGTCGGGCGTGATGATCGCCTGGAGGGTCCCGGCCAGCGCCCAGAACCAGGTCAGCTCCACGAACAGGGGGAGTTGCGTCCAGCACGCCACCGCTGCCACGAAGCAGGTGAAGTCGCACAGGTCGAACGGCAGGGAGTTGAAGCGGTTCCAGTCGTCGTGGGTGAGGAACTGGATCTGCCAGCTGACCTGTTCGCCGACCAGGATCACGGCCAGGGTCTTGGCGGCCACACCGGTCCACGGTCCCGGCCGCCGGCGTGCGCCGACGCAGAGGGCTGCCGCGATCAGGGCGCCGATCAGCGTCGACAGACCGTAGGCGAGGGGCGAGACGCTGATCGTTACCGGTCGCCCTCCAGCTGATGCGGTCGGGTACGGGCCTCGGCCGCGGCGGCGTCGACGTCGGTGTGTACCAGCAGGAATAGCCCTACGGCGAAGAGCACCACCAGCGAGAGGATCGCTTGGCGGAACGAGCCGGTCACGTTGACCACCACGGTGAACAGCAGCGGCGCGATGAATGCCGTCCCTTGGTTGCAGACCTCGTAGATGGAAAAGAACGCCGCTTCGTGGCCTGCGGGGACCATCTGGGAGAACAGCGAGCGGGCCAGCGGGGTGCTGATCCCCAGCGCCAAGCCTGTGACGATTCCGGCAATGACGGCCTCGGCCTTGTCGTGCACGCCGGCCCAGGCGTAGACGATCACCGCCAGCCACACGACGAGCGTGGCGACCAGGACCGGCTTTGCTCCCGCCCGGGCGGCCAGGCGACCGCTCAGCAGCGCACCGCCGAGGGCTACGAACTGGATCAGAAGGATCAGCACGAGCAGGAACGGCGTGGCCTTAGTGGTGCTGTCGTCGAACAGCTCATGGGTCAAAAAGATGGCCGACAGCGAGATCACCGCCGAGACGGCGTCGCCGAAGCAGAGGTAAGCCAGGGCGTAACGGGCCGTGTTGGGCATGCTGGAGAGCAAGCGGAGGTCGTGGAGCAGCCGGCGCCACGTGCGCTTAGGCGCGGCGGCGAGGCCGCGCCCACGTGGCTGGAGGTGCTGCAAGGCGAGCAGGCCGAAGGACAACCACCACACGCCGCACGCGACGAAGCACAGGCGCACGGCGGCCTCCTTCGTCAGGTCCAGCGAGTCGTGCAGTTCGACGAGGGCCAGGTTGATGGCGAGGATCACGCCGCCGCCGAGATAGCCGATCGCTGAACCCCGCGCCGACAGGCCGTCCCGCTCGGCGGGTCCGGCGATCTCGGGCAGCATGCCCTGCCAGGCCAGGTCCGACACCCCCTCCGCCAGGCTGCCGAGGACGAACAGGGCGCCGGCCGCGATCCACGCCGAGCTGGTCGTGAGCCCTAAGGCCAAGCAGACGACGGCACCGGCAACGCAAGCCCCTGTCAGCCACCGTCGCTTGGTCGATCGGGCATCGACGTGCGCGCCCACGGCCGGCAGTACGAGGAGCTGGGCCACCGCGGCCACTGCAACCATGGCCGAGGGGAAGGCGTCGCCGCGCAGGACCAGCGGACCGACGCCGACCACGACCCCACGCGACCCCACGGCGTGCTTGGCCAGGCTGAGCATCCACGGCCCGATCAGTGCCGCGGCAACCGGTGTGGCCCAGGCATGGTCGGCCCAGTTGTAGAGGCACCACGCTCGCGTCACCCTCTCGTCGGATGCCGGCGGGGCGGCCGTCACGAGGCGAAGCGTACCGACGACCTGCCGCGACAACGGCGCGGCCAGCGGCGACTACGTCCACGCCTAACGCAACCCGAACGTCTTCGTCGATGTAAATGGCGTCTTCACCACAATTCAGCGACCCCAAAGCCCCCCGTCCAGCACCTCCTGCCAGCGGTGTCAACCACCAAGGAGTAGAGGTTGACGTTGTGCGAAGACCTTACCGAGGCCTTACACCTCTGCTTGTTCGCTCGCGGCCGGTGACCACCTTGAAGGATCCAAGCGCGTGGACCGGGGGATTCCTGATCGACCGCAATGGCACGACCGGCACCGAGGCAAAACCTCTCGACGATCACAGTGCAGCGCAACGTCAAGGGCGAGGTCGCAACGGTGGCCTGGATCGCACCGGTGTCTCGTTCGCGGTCGGGCGAAGTCCTCACCTGTAGCGCCACCCGAGACGTCGCATCTGTACGGCCGTCGTCTAGAGCGCGGGTCGAGTCGAGCCGCTCCGGTCAGAACATCCGCTACCCCCACCACCCTCGACGAGGCCCTAGCCAGACGAGGCGGACATGACTTAGGTCATCATCTCTCCTGTGTGCTGGCTGGTTCCGCTGGGTGGATTTCACGGGCCACGAATCCAGGACCGTAGGGCAATAGGGCGTAGGTGAAAGCCCGGCTGGGCCTCCGGCGACGACTACATGAACGTCGGCTCCGCTGCCGGCGATGGCGACGGTGGCCGACTCGTCACCGGCTTGCACCTCACCGCGGGGCGGGTCCATGAGCCCGGCGCTGATGGACCCGCTGGCGCGTTTGATCCACGCCGCGCTGTGGGTGGTGCCCTGGTGCACGGCTTGACCGATATCCGCCTTCGTCCAGCCGTCCCGGACGAACACTTCGGCCGTTTCGGGCGGTATGACCATGACGCACGAACCGGAACGCTGCAGGCGACCGGAGCCAACGAGGTAGTAGCAGTACGTTTCGATGATCTGCTCGGCGGTCCGCTCCGCGTGGGTAGAGATCGGCACGTGGCCGACGGCGGGAAGACGGTGCCCACGTTCTGAGTGGGCTCGAAGCCGAGGGTTACGTGGAGCGGCTCGAGGTCGGGGAAGGCCTCCTCGTACTCCGCCAGGTGATAGCCGGCGTACTGGCCGGCTGGCCGATGGTTGAGCGGTCGAGCACCGGCCGCCCCGGAGCCCCCGTCGGCGGCGAGGTCGTTGCCGGCGCCGGGAGTGGATCCCATGGCGTTGATCTGGGTCAGCCGCACGGCGCGGCCGATGGTGGAGTTGGCTCGGTTTCCGGGGCCCAGCACGTTGCCCTGGCAGTTCATGCCGATCTGCTGTCGGATCGGTCCGTTCACCACAAACCCAAGGGCCGAGCCGCCGGTGCTGGCGTTGACCGGGTGGATCCCGAATTCCGGCGTGGCGATGGCTTCGATGAGGGCCAGGACTACCGGGAAGTACTCGGGCCGGCATCCTGCCATCACGGCGTTGATCGCCACCTTCTCAACGGTGACGACCCGGCTGCGTTCCAGATACTCGAACACCACCTCATCGGGCCGGCGCCCGGCGACGTCGAGGAACTCCTGGACCTTCTCGACGGTCGGCGGGACGACGGGGAGCCCGTCGGTCCAGCCCTGGTCGTAGCAGAACTCGATCGCGCTGTGCAGGTCATCAATCACAAAGACCTGCGACCTCAATGGGCCGGTCATGTTCGTTCCTGAGGGGCGCACGGGTGTCGGGTCACTTTACGGCCGCCGACGCGGACGGACACACTGGCTGGGTCGGGACGTTTCGATGGCCACCCACGACCTCGAGCAGGCCCAAGGACCGATGAGACGGACACTGGGGCCGTCGGCGATCTGCACACCGGTTATCACCATGGGCCGTTGGTAGGCTGCTCGGCTGTGTGTCGTGGCAGGTCGGGCACGGGGTTCGCGGCAGCGTAGAGAAGGATCGCATGAGAAAGTTCGATCAGCGACGGCTGGAGATCATCGACTGCGCCGCGCACTTGTTCGCGGCCAAAGGCTATGACGCCACGGGGATCGCGGAGCTGAGCGACGCCGTCGGTGTCGGGCGCGGCACCCTCTATCACTACATCGGATCCAAAGAAGACATCCTGGCCGAGATCCACTATCGAGCAAACACTCCCCTGCTGGTCCTGGGACGGGAGGTGCGGGACCTCGAAGAGTCCGGCGCGGTGCGTCTCCGGCTGCTCTCCGAGGTCTTCTTCGAGGTGCAATACCGGCTTCTGGAGCATTCCCGGGTCGTCATGTACGAGTCGAAACGGCTGACCGGCGCCGGCCGGGAGGGATACATCTCGACCCAGAGGGAGTTCCGAGACATGGTGAGGCGGATCCTGCGCGACGGTAAAAAGGACGGTTCCTTGCGCTACGACGATCTGTTCTTGGCGTCGATGGCGTTCTTGAATCTCCACGTCGGGACCTTGCGATGGCTGGATCCGGCCGGGCCTCTGTCGCCCTCCCAGCTGTCGGTGGGATTCTGCGGGGTGCTCTTCGCTGGGATTGCGGCCGGGGACCGGGCCGAGGTCGAACGGGCCGTGAAGCGACGGCAACCGGACCTGGCCCGCTGGCGTGACCCGGCCAACTGGGGCATCATCGATATGCCGCCGGTGCTTCGATAGTACCGGCCGGTCAAAACCCGCCCCGCCGCTAGGTCTACTCACCAACTTCCATCATCACCCCTCGATTGCATTCCGGGGGAATGGCCAGATTTTCCGGCTGGTCTCCGGGCACCAGGGTGATGCCGTGGCCGGCGAAGTGGCGAACCGCCTGGTGGAGGTCTTTGACCCGGAACACCACCGACCGCAGTCCATCCCCGTAGCGGGCCAGGTGGCGGGCGATCACCCCGTCGCCGGTCGGGGCTTGCATCTCGACGACGGTGTTGGCCAGTTGCACGCCCGTCGCCCGCAGTCCCAGAGAAGGACGCTCATCCTGGTAGACCACCTCGACGTCGAACATGCCCCGGTAGAACCCCAGCGCGGCGTCCAGATCGGCCACCGCCACGCTGTAGCGTTTCAGGCCCATCAGACCGAGCGGATGCTCCTGCTCCCAGTACTGCGGCGGCCGGAGTGGCTCCAACCAGTCGAAGGGCTCACCGAAGAAGCTGTGGTCATAAAACTCGAACGCCACTCCGAAACACTGGCTCGGATTGGTGTGGATAGCGATGCCGATATCCCTAATCAGATCGACCCCCCGGTCGCCAAGGGCGTCACGCGTCGCCTGCAGGTCGCCGATCTGGTATTCGATCCCCACCCAGTGCGGACCGTACCGGCCATTCAGCAGGAACTGGTGAGGCACGAACATCTCGAACAGCACCCCGCCCAGATGCAGAAGAACGGCGTGCCACTCGTTAGCCGGAATGTCGCGAACGAACTGGGCCCCCCACACTCTTTGAAAGTGGTCCATGCTGGCATCGAAGTCCCGGGTGGCCAGGTTGATGTGCTGCATCTCGATGCACTTGATCGGCTCAGTCACCGGCCCTCCATCCTTCGCATGATCAATTCAGTCCACCAGCCCGGGTTGGTTGACACTCCCACTCAGGGCCGGTACGCTCGAACAACCAACACTGTACCGATCGTTCGACTGGCTTTCAACCCCCCGGGACTCCGGGGTTCCTCGAAGCCAGAGAAAGGGGAACGGCTCATGATCATCGATGCCGACAGCCATGTTTGCGAGCCGCCCGACACCTGGACATCGAGGATGCCCTCCAAATGGGGAGAGCTGATCCCCCAGGTCAAGCGGGTGGACGCTCTCGGTGCCGATGTGTGGTGCATTGGAGACGAGGTCGTCAACACCCTGGCGTTCACGGTGTTCTATCAGTCGCACGACGATCCGAAACCACACCGTCGCAAAGACGACTTCCCGGCCCAGCCGGCATTCATCGAGGAGGTCCACCCCTCCTCATGGGACCCGTCCGAGCGAGTGAAGGTCCTCGACGAGTTGGGCATCAATATGTCGGTCTTGTATCCCAACCTGGGGCTGACCAACCCCGACCGCTATCGCAGCATCCCGGGCGCCACCATTGACTTCCAGTTCGACGTCATAGCCGCCTTCAATGATTTCGTGCTGAGCTGGGCGCAGAGAGAGCCAGGTCGGTTCATCCCCCTGGCGGTGGTCCCGTACTGGGACGTGGCGAAATGCGTCAAGGAGATCGAGCGCTGCGCCGAGCTGGGCCACAAGGGCTTCGTGATGTCGGGCACCCCGCAGTATCACGAATGCCCGGAACTGGCCGCCCACCACTGGGATCCCCTCTGGGACGCCATCGACGCCACCGGGCTATCCATCGGGTTCCATGCCGGCACCACCATGAATCCCGCCGAATGGCGCACCGACCCGGGTCATCGCACCATCGGCGGTGACACTGCCATCGCGGTGACCAGTGTGGTCAAGTCCTTCCTCGACAACATCAACGCCTGCAAAGAGCTCCTGATGTCCGGCGTCCCCCACCGCTACCCCAACCTCAAGTTCGCCATCGTGGAGAGCGGATCCGGGTGGGTTCCGTTCCTGCTCGAGTCCCTCGACGTTCACTACCTGCGCTACCGGCCCTGGGAAGCCCGAGCCGAACTCAGCGCCGACGTTTTGCCCAGCGAGATCTTCCGCCGCCAGATCTTCGTGAACACCTGGTACGAGAACATCCGACCCGACGACCTCGCCCTCCTCCCCGTCGACAACCTGATGTTCGAGACCGACTACCCCCACCCGACCTGCCTGTTCGGTGACGAGGTCCACGATTCGCTCACCAACAAACTGGCCGCCCTCACCGCCGACGAACGGGAAAAGATCTCCTACCGCAACGCCATGCGCTGCTTCAACATCTCCGGAACCGAAATCGGGCAGATCCCCACGTCAGCGATGGTCCCATAGCCGCAGCTCAGGACCCCAATCGACGCTGCCACTCAAGCGAACGAAAGACCACCACCAGTGCTCCACTACGCCGCCGACGAACTCATGCGCTACGCCAACCTGCGACACGCCATGTCCGGCCCCGGAGCTCTCTCGGAAGACCCGCTCGACCGGAACCCGACCACCACCTGCATCAGCCTGTGCGACGACCGCCTCGTCCTACGGCGGGTACCCACCCCCGACGACCTGCGACCCGGACCGCTCTGGGCCGGACCCTCGCTGCTCAGCTACGTCGACAACGCCGCCTGGATCATGACCATCGCCCACCTACCACCGGGATCCGACGCCTTCACCATCGACCTGTACATCAAATTCCTCCGACCGGCACCATTCGCCGATCTCATCGCCGACACCCGCCTCCTACGCATGTCAAAACGCAAAGCCGACCTCGACATCGTCGTCTCATCGGTGGAAATCCCCCAAGGACCCGTGGCGCACGCCACCGCCACCTTCGCGCCCCGACCCGCAACCACCCACACCTAACCATCAGCGGAACTGCGCCCCGGGGCGCCGGTCGCTGAAGCACCACAAGTGCTTCCCCTTTGACCATCGGATCGACCACGACCCTTGGGACGACCTCGGTGATTTCGATAGGGAAGCATCCCGGAAGACGCGTCCCCCGCGCCTCCTATCGACGGCGCGCCGGTGGCCCCGAACGCCGGTCAGGCGCCGCGCTGTCGCGCCGCCGTCAGTGTCGTTTGCAATCGAATGTGCGCCCTCAATTCGGAGGCCTTGGCGAGGGCTGCACCGCCTTCTCGACTCCACCATTGCCCTCAAGAGCGCGACGGGAGAACCACCGCGCCCATCGTGACCTGCTCGGGGGGCGGCCGTCGAGGTGTTCTGCCACGTCGCGCCCGGCCGCGTCCAGCCTGGTCGCATGAGCGGCTGAAAAGTACTCCGCAGCGTTGATTTCCCCGCAAAGCCAGCGCCGGCTGACTTCGTCAACCAAGACTCGTCGTTCAGCCACAGGTACCTCCCGACTAAGCAACGACCGCCTCCGGCCGTCGGCCCGATACCCAAGGTTCCGGACGGGCGGCGAGCCGAACCCGAGGCTAGCTGGAAGTGGCGGCCGCGTGCCCGTTGTGGGGGTGGTGGGCCGCGGCCGCAAGTCCGGCGCCGAGGAGCTGGGCCAGCGTGCCCAAAATGTCCAGACCGGGCGCCTCCAGGCTGTTGGGCTCCGGGTTGTCGGCGGCCAACACCCCGAACTCTGTCCTCCCTGCGTATACCGCGGCCACCATCAGCGCCCGGGCAGTTTCCTGCGGGCCGGCGCGTATTGGCGCACGGCGATCACTGAGGTCGGGAACGAGTAGTCGGCGATGCTCGTGGACCAGGCTCACTAATGCTGTGGACGTCCTCTCGCTGGCCGCCACCACGCCGACCGGCGGCGCCTCGGCCCGTCCGGACCACGCTTCCGGTCGTAGCTCGCCGTCGTTGAGGACGAAGAACGCGGCCCGGGTCCGATCGCCGCCGCACAGGGCAGCGGCCGCGCCCACCACACCCTGGCGAAGATGGGCCTGCAGCGCTACCCGCTGTTCGCCCTCGGCCAGATTGATCCGTCCCACGAGATCGCGAGGGGAGTGAGGGCGTCCACCAGGGTGACGGTCAGCCGGGTCCGATACTGAGCGGCAAGGTCGACGGCGGAGACCGCCTGCCGCTCGCGGGCCTGTTCGCGAAAGGCGCCCATGATGACGGGGGCCGCCACCAGCAGGCCGGCTAGAACGAGGAAGAACCACCCGAGCCAACTGCTCGGCCGCGCGATGACCCGCATGACCACGAGGCCCGCCACGATGGCTGCCCACTCGAGCAGTCGTTGCACGCTCACAAAGCCGGGAACCCCTGGGAGGGCCCTGCGCATCATGGAACCTGGACCTCTGTGCCGCCGCCGGAAGGCTGCTGGCCGTGCCATTGTACGGTGACCCTCGGTGAGGGTGTAGTCACTCTGGACGCGACCCGACCCGTCAATACGTTTGATCCATCCCGGCCCGAGTCGACCGCCGGGCTAGCCGCACACCAGGAGCCGGACCGAAGGCGGCATCACTGGTTATCACCGAGATGTGCGAGAGGCTGGCGAGGCCGAGCTTTGGATCTGGAGGCCGTCAGTCCCACTGTTACCATCCCGTATCCGTCCCAGAACTCCCCTTCTTCGCGGAGCCTCAATGACCCGACCGCCGGCTTAAGGTCATTGTTGTGATGCGCTGCCTGGTCATGTGCGCCAATCTCAGCCAGTGGCTCTCATGCTCACCCCGAGCGCTGGTGGTCCTGGGAGTCGCCCCAGGATATCCACGAGATAGTCGCCCCAGAACTCGCAGGGCCGATCCTCCATGTCGCGGGGAAGGGCGCCTGGCTTCACTGGTCGGGTGGCCGGGGGGAATCGCAGCCCCCGGCTCCCACGGATCCCGGCGATTGCGGTAGGGACCGCCCTTGCGGGCGGCCCCTCGCACAGATCCCAGCGAGCGGGACTACCGCACTGGGCTCCTGCCTCAGGTCCGAGCGTTGAAGCGTATGGATGGCCAGGGTTGCATGATGCGGGCAGGCGGGAGCCATCGGACGGCCAGGCGGTCCATGCGTGTCCAGCCCAGGCGGTGGCGCTGGCTGCGGCGCCGTAGCGCTTTGAACCAGTGCCGGATCGCTTGGTCCCGGAACGCCCTTGCCGCCTTGATGTTGCCTGGCACGGCGTAGTAGGCGAGATGGCCTCGCACCACGCTTGCCAGCCACCGTCCCTGTTCGGGCACGGGCCGGTGCCGGCCTCGATGCAGTTGGTCCTTGACCTCGTGCAGCTTGGACCGCATCCGCTTCGAGATCGTGATCCGCTTGAGCATGAACCGCCCGCCTCTCGACTTTGCGCAAATGTGCGTAAGGCCCAAGAAGTCGAACGTCTCCGGCTTCCCGAGGCCCTGGGCTGCCCGGTCATGGGCGGCGAAGCGCCCGAACTGGATCAACCTGGTCTTCTCGGGATGCAGCTCCAGTTTGAACCTCGCCAACCGCTCGCGAAGCTCAACGAGGAACCGCTCGGCGTCTCGTTGATACTCGAAACCGACGATGAAGTCATCGGCGAACCTTACGACGATCACGTCGCCACGGGCCTGCCGGCGTCTCCACTGTCGGACCCACCGGTCAAAGACGTAGTGCAGATACACGTTGGCGAGCAACGGCGAGACCGATGCCCCCTGCGGTGACCCCTCTGGCGTCTCGGACCATTTCCCGTCCTCGATGACCCCTGCGCTCAGCCACTTTCGGATGAGTCGTAGGACCCGCTTGTCCGCGATGCGGTGCTCGAGAAACTTCATCAGCCACGCCTGATCGAGCGTGGAGAACGAGCAGGCGACACACTGCCCACGTCCTTGACCTGCCAGCGACAGCCACGATCGTTCGGTGTCGGCATCCTTTGGAGGGCCAGACGTTGGCGGTGTTCGGCTGGATGCGCAAGCTCGGCCGCCTGGAGCTGTGTTTGGTTCTGCCGGACGGCTCCAAGAGCCTGATCCCGGCCGAGTGGACCGATATATGCGCCCCAGCTGACGAGGAAAGTGGACCGCAGACGCTGGGATCGTTGTCCGACCTATGTCGTGCGAGGTCCATCGTTGATGGACTGATCCACCGCACCAGGGCGGCCGGCGCAGAGGATGCGGGACAGCCGAGCGAGGAGGTTCCGCATGCAACTGGCGCTGCCGCTGTCCGGGTTGACCCGGCCGCCGCCGATGGCGTGGGAGCAGGTCGCCCCCGACCAGCAGTCAGAGGCCGTCGCAGTGCTGGCCCGGCTGATGGCCCGAGCCGTTCATCTTTCAACCGATCCCGACGAACAGGAGGAACCAACCGATGACGGACATCACTGAAGCCCGCCAAGCCAGCGGGCATCCCAAGGTCCGGCCCGCCCATTTGGGGCGGGCCGCCATCGTCTATGTGCGCCAGTCCAGTCCAGGCCAGGTCGAACGCAACGGCGAGTCCACCGATCGCCAGTACGCGCTGGTGGAGCGGGCCATGGAGTTGGGCTGGCCCCGCCGGGCGGTGGAGGTAATCGATGAGGATCTCGGCCTCTCCGGGTCGGGGGCCGCTGTGCGAAGCGGTTTCGCTCGCCTCACCGCCGATGTGGCGTTGGGCCGGGTGGGAATCGTGTTCGGACTGGAGGTGTCGCGCCTGGCCCGCAACAACGCCGATTGGTATCGGCTGTTGGACCTGGCTGGTATCACCGACACCCTGATCGCGGACGCCGACGGCATTTATCACCCGTCCAGCTTCAACGACCGTCTCGTGCTCGGCTTGAAAGGGACCATGAGCGAAGCCGAGCTGCACGTGCTGCGCGCCCGGCTGGAGGGCGGGATCCGCAACAAGGCCGCCCGGGGAGAGTTGCGCCGGAGTCTGCCGGCCGGGCTGATCTGGGGCGACGAAGAGGGCGAGATCCTCCTGCATCCCGACGAAGTCGTCCGCGGCGTGATCGCCGCCATCTTCGACCGTTTCGCCGCCTGCGGCTCGGCCCGAGCCACCTGGCTGTGGCTGAGAGGCGAGAACCTTCTCATGCCGGTGCAGAGGGCCGGATACGGCGAGCTGACATGGATCGAGCCGACCTACCCGGCGGTCCACCGGGTGCTCACCCACCCCTCCTACGCTGGCGCCTATGTCTATGGCCGCACCCGCCGAGAACGGCGCGTCGGTAGCGACGGCCGGGTGCGCAGCCGGGCCCGTCACCTCGACCGATCCGACTGGCAGGTCCTGATCGTGGACCACCACCCCGGCTATATCGACTGGGCCACCTATGACGCCAACCAGGCCCGCATCGGCGCCAACACCCGCCCCCAAGCGCATCAGCCCGGCTCCGGTGCTATCCGCGAAGGCACCGCCCTGCTGCAAGGACTGGCCATCTGCGGTCGCTGCGGACGGCGCCTCGCCGTGCACTACCAAGGCGCCAACTCCACCCCCGGCTATCACTGCGCCAACCGCAGCCTGGTCAACGGTCGCGGCGTGTATTGCCTCTCCGTGGGCGGCGTGCAGATCGACCAGGCCGTCACCGCCGCCTTTTTGGCTGCGCTCGAACCGGCCGGGGTGGCCGCGGTCATCGCCGCCGCGGAAGTCCTCGAGGCCGACCACGACACCGCCTTGAACCAGTGGCGCCGCCAGGTCGAACAGGCCCGCTACGAAGCCACCAAAGCCGAGCGGCGTTACCTGGCCGTCGACCCCGACAACCGCCTGGTGGCCCGAGGGCTCGAAACCGACTGGGAGACCAAGCTCGCCGCGCTCGACGACGCTGAGACCGAACTGGCCCGCCGCCAGACGGCCCGGCCCCGCACCCTCACCCACGACGAACGCGCCACCCTGGCCGCCCTGGGCGCCGACATCAGCGCAGTGTGGTCCGCTCCCACCACCACCGACCGGGACCGCAAAGAGCTGTTGCGCACCCTTCTCGAAGAAGTCCGAGTCGACGTCAACCGCCAAGAGAAACGAGCCGAGCTCACCCTGCGTTGGCGCGGCGGTGCCATTACCGAACTGCGCCTCGAGTTGCGCGGCGCTCACCAGCCCACTACCCGCACCGACGAGGACACCATCGCCCTGATCCGCCGTCTCGCCGTGCATTACCCCGACGCCACCATCGCCGGCGTATTGAACCGACAAGGCCGACAAAGCGCCACCGGACAACGCTTCACCGCCACCATCGTGCAAGGGCTCCGCCACCACTACCGCATCCCTCGCCACCAACCGCCCGCCGAGTCCGCCGACGGAGAACTCGTCACCATCACCGAAGCAGCCAAGATCCTCGGTGTCGTCCCCTCCACCGTGGGCCGCTGGCTGGCCGACGGGTTCATCGCCGGCGAACAGCTCACCCCCGGCGCCCCCTGGCGGATCCGCGTCACCGACGAACTGCGCGGCCGTTTCGTCGAAGACACCCCACCGGGGTGGCTGGCCATGCTCGAAGCCACTCACGCCCTCGGGGTGTCACGCCAAACCATCTTGCAACGTGTAAAACGCGGCGAACTCGAAGCCGTCCACGTCCGCTCCGGACGCCGAAAAGGCTTGCGAATAAAGGTGAATCGACCCGATCCCGACCTCTTCGACCACACACCAGCAGCCGAAGGAGCAGTGTGATGGCGCGTCGAAGAAATCGCGGAGATCCGCGTCGAGCACCCAGTTCACCTTCTTCCGTTCGATGCCGACCGCCAGCGCATCGAGCGCGTCATGCGGACGGCGCCCCGGTCGGAACCCGTAAGAGAAGCCCAGGAAGTCCTCCTCGTAGACGGCGTTGAGCACCTCGACCACGGCCCGCTGGACGATCTTGTCCTCCAGGGCAGCGATGCCAAGCGGCCGCTGCCTGCCGTCTGCCTTGGGGATGTACGCCCTGCGAGATGGCCTCGCCCGGTAGGCGCCACTGTGCACCCTGGCGTTCAGATCCCCGAGGTTGGCCTCCAGGTTCATCCCGTAGGACGCCCACGTCACCCCATCCACCCCCGGTGCGGCCTGGGGGCGTATCGCCAGGTAGGCCGCATACAGACGGGCCGGCGTGACATGGTGCAACAGCGCCGTGAACCGCGCATCCTTGTCCTTCCGTGCTGCTTCCCGCACACGATCCAGCCCGCTTGGCACGCCTTCTCCGGCCCTGTGTCCGGGGTGTGTCGAGCTGGTCGTGTTTCCTTCGGCCAGGCCCCTTCCCTCCACCGCCTCCGCTCCCGGTGACCCGGTGTTGTTCGGCAGCTTCGCAGGTATTACGGGCCTGTCTGACTTCCCACGCTCATGCATCTCAGGCGTGCGGCCTTGGCCTTCCCTGAGCGGCCCGCCTGGTGATCGGCCCGACGGACGAGGGTGGGATCTCCCGGTTCTCGCGCATGGAGTTTCCGTGCATGCCTGGGTTCTTCGACCACGCGGGGTCCGCCGGCAGCTCGCGATAGCGCGGCCGGTGGTGTTGCCTTCCGCTTCTGTCAACAGCGTCGGCACCCCGAATTAGGGGATTTCGCGGCTCAATAGCCCTGCCTGCACGTGCCCCTGTCAACGCTTCGCCGACGTCCTTGCGGGCGCCGACGCATGACTCGGGGTCATCGTGGTTCGCTAGTCCTTCGATGTAAGGCTCTTTCATCCTCAACTCCATGCCGGTTTATCCCGGCGCTCTGACAGTCTCCCGTCACCGGGCTCTTCTCATCAGCATGGCTGGTTGTCGAAGCGGACCCATTGCCAGTGCGCGAAGAGTCGGGGCTGTCGATCGAGCAGTCCCTTCCACCATCGCCGGAACCGGCTGTAAGCCCGCAGCCGCCGGTACTTCTTCCCCGCCCAGCGTCTCAGGTAGGTGCTGACACGGATGAGGAGGGGATAGAGGGCCGATCTGTAGAACCGGCCGTAGTAGTTCATCCACCCGCGCACGATGGGGTTGAGCCATCGGGCCAGGTCGCCCAGGGCCCAGGTGGTGCGATGATGGATCCGCATGGCGCGGAGTTCATCGCCTTTGGCTTGAAGCGCCTCGGTGCTCATTGCCGGCAAGAATGACGTGAACATCTCGCCTTTCTTGTCGATCGCCTTCCGGGCCCGGAAGGTGAACCCCAAGAAGGTGAAGCTGGCGTGCTCGTAGTCGCCCCGGCGCCGACCATCTTTGCAGTAGACGATCCGCGTCTTGTCGGGGTGCAACCGCAAGCCCACCTGCCCCATCCGCTCGGCGATCGCTGCGAGCACTTCCTCCGCTTGGCGCCGGGTGCGGCAGTGCACGACGGCATCATCAGCGAAACGCTCCCAAGGACAGTCCGGGAAACGCCGGGCCATCCAGTTGTCGAAAGCGAAGTGCATGAACAGGTTCGCCAGGATCGGCGAAGCCGCCGAGCCTTGCGGAGTTCCCTTGTCCCGCTCCACCAGGGTTCCGTCAGGCATCTGCAGCGGAGCGGCAAGCCACCGCTTCACGTACAGCAACACCCAACGGCAGTCGGTGACCGCCTCCACCGCTTTGACCACGAAGGACCACGGCACCGTATCGAAGAACTTCTGGACATCCAAGTCGATCACCCAGTCGTACTTCCAGCACCGTTGCCGGCACACCCCCACCGCCTCCCAGGTTGCCTTGCCCGGCCGGTAACCATAAGAGTCGGGGTGGAACCGGGGTTCCGCCCTTCCCCCCAAATAGTCAGCGACCACCGTTTGAGCAACTCGATCGGCGACAGTGGGCACTCCGAGCAAGCGCACGCCGCGACCATGCGGCTTCGGTATCTCCACCGCTCGCACCGGAGGCGGAAAGTACGACCCCGAGCTCATCCGATTCCAGATCTTGTACAGATTGTCCTTCAGATCGGCCTCGAACTCGCCCAGCGTCACCACGTCCACTCCCGGCGCACCCTTGTTCGCCGCCACCTTCCTGTACGCCTCCCACACTGCCTGTTTGGGGATGTCGTACGGCTTGACGACGCCAAGCTTTGGCATGCTTCCTCTCTTCCTCCCAGAACCCGACCAGGGTCCTGGTTGATCGATTCCACAGTCCTGATGAGCCGGCTCCTTGGCTCCACCCCCACCCCAGCGAGCAGGAACTTCACAGCTACTACGAGCCGGTCCGCCAGCGGGCGCCGCATCGGTACTCAGTGCCTTCGGTTTCTACTCGGCACGCTCCCTCTCGCCGACCGGGGGCCACATTGCACCATTTCGACCGGCCGAACGGTATCGACGCTCGCCTTCCCATGTTCCGCACGAGAGCCGCAGACCAAGCTCACGCCGCCTCCGCGCCGGACGCCACCTGGCCAATAACACGGGTAACCGCCAGGCTTATCCCGGGAGCGGGACAAAGACCCCCGGTTTCGACGCCGTCTTCATTTTACAGCGCTTCAACAGCGACACCCGGAGACACCCGGATGCTCTGGACCGTCTTCTTGGTCCCCGCCTGATGCGGTCAAGCCGCACCTTTTCCCCTGACGCTCACCACGACGGTCTTCAGCCAACGCAGCACAGGGTGGCTTGACGCCCGCCCCCGAAAGGCCGACGCCGGAGAGCCAACAATCCTCCATCTCTCGCACAGCACCGCTTCTGAAGTTGTCTCCTACATGACTCCTCCTTCAGCGCTCATGGCGCACCGGCCCATAATGTTCGACCGGAACGTTCCCAAATCTCGCGGCCGAGGTGCCCCAACACGCCGGCTGCTGGGCGAATATTCTGCCTCTCGCCGTAGCCGCGAGAGTGCATCAGGCAGCGACCCGCGTACTCGTGGCCGTGGACCCATCGGCCGAGGTCACCCGCTCGAGATGGGACGTTGTGAAGCGGCCGATTGAGCCTGCTTGCCTTGGCCGAGGAAGAGTTCGCCCTCGGTGTAGTCAACGAGCACGGGGTTGTAGTTGATCAGGGTCCCGGAACCGATCACTCCGACCGTGCCGGGGGGAATGACGTTGCTGCCGACCGTCTGCTCAGGAAGCTGCACTTTTCCGAGCATCGCCGGCCCCATGGTGTAGTGGTTGACGACGACGAGGCAGTCGAGCCCGGCGTAGGCGGCGCCCGGTGCGCCCGCAGACGCCAGCCGCAGAGTCTTGACCACGCCCGGATCGAGGTTTGTGGTACCTGCGCCCGTGTCGAGCGTCAGCGTGAAGCGGTTGCGCCCGAACGACAGGTCAACGGTGGGCCTTACCTCCGTCAGTTGCAGATGGTCAGGGGAAAGAACTTCGGTTACTACCTTGACGGGCATCGGACTGGCGAACGATGTGCCCTCTGCCAGGGGACGCAGACACCGATGGGGGTCCCGAGCCACCCGCTACATCTGATCGAAGGGGAGCACGTTGTGGCCCCAGGGTCAGGGTCTGTTGCTGGTAGTCGATTCTGACCGCACCGAAGCTGCTCAGTGTGTCCGACCCGAGCACCCCGTCCAGGTTCGGAAGGGCCGGGGACTGCACGGTTCCGACTTCTACGGTCTGCGGAAGCAATGTCGTGTTGCCGACCGACCATCGTGAAACAGCTGCGAAGGAGATCTGCCGCTTGCAGGTGAATGACGTAACAGGCCAAGGCCCGTCATCGAGGGCGAGGTGAAGCCGCGCCGCAAGGCTCGAATCCACCAGAGTTGTAGCTCCTCCGGTATCTACCAGGAACGGGAATGGCCCTTCGCCGCCGATGCAGACGTTGGCGACGATCGCAGCCCTGACGACCCTTATCGGCACAACCGACGGAAGACCGGGGTGCGGCGCACAGGATGTCTCGAACACGGGCAGTTGTATGCCTGGGACCACGGGCGGCGTCGCGCGCGCTGGAGGCTTGCTGCTGCTACACCCTGTGATGACGGCAACGACGGTGATGACAACGAGCGCATGTCGAAACCTAAGTCCAGCACCCACTGCGCGCCCACCTCATCCGTCATCTCCGTTGGCCGAGCGCTATCTTCACGGGTCCGCTCACCTCTCAGGAGTTCAAGAAGGTCCTCGCTCCATAGGCGGCCAGCGGCGTCCACACGTCCATAGTTCCGGACTTCGACGGTGGTAGGGCGGCGTTCGCCAGTGTGCTCGCCCCTTAAGCGGCCTTAATCGACAGGATATTAAGGGTGGTGGCCGCTTTGGCGGCGTCCCGCATGGGTCACTCGGACGCCACGGTGACCTTGCGCGAGTACGGCCACCTGTTCGCCGGTGTTCAGGAACGGCTGAGCGAGCAGCTCGAGGAGTTGCGCGCCCGGTCGGCTGCGGCCACTCCCGGTGACGTTGTTCCGCTCGGTGTTAGGGGCGCCGCAGGACGCACTCAGGACGCACCAGGACGCAAAAACGGGGTCAGGAAGGGGTCTCAACGGTCAGCTGATGCGCTCCAAAAACCCAGGCTGACCAGGGACAACGTCGACTGGGCAGGGACTCGTCGAATGCCTCGGAGCGGGTTCGATTCCCGCCACCTCCACTGAATGCTGATCAAAGTACAAAAGTGCTGGTAGGAGCCCCTTTCTTGAGGGGCTCCCGGCGTGCCGTGACACACCAGGACGCGGAAGCAGAAGTCACGGCGGGCTAACACCGGTGTGATTCGGCCGCGCTGCGTGAGGAACCGTGCCTCCGAAAGTCGTCTGCCTTTCCAAGCTCTCGTCGCAGGAGTTCGACTCAACGTCGGCGTCCCGGCGACGCCGCCGCCATCCACTCCTGGGTGCAACGAAGATGCGGGTAACGCCCATTCGCGCGCACTCGTAGATGCCCCCAGCGACGTCGTTATGTACGCCCGCGAACCGGCAGCGTTTCGCGGCACGGCGGCCAGGATGTTCGGCGATCACGTTCTCGGGCACCCCCGGCTTCGGTCGTCCTCGGCTCGGATGCTGAAGTGACCGTCGATCGGGCGCGCCAGCGTGTTGGCGGCTCGGTGGGGGGCGGCGAGACAGATCGGTGGTTCGTGCGGCTTGGTCCGGAGCGGGCACGGTGTCCGTTTTCGTGGGTTGGTGTCGGGGTGTTGGCCGCGAGGGGTCATTGCGCGAGCAGTATCCTGGGCGAGGGCCGGTGTTTCGGCCCTGGGTACACGTCTGGTCCAGTCCCTGCTGGCGCGGTCCCCCGCTGGAGTCAAGGAGGGAGCCGGTGGGCGGTCAGGATGGTGCTTGGCGTCGGGCTGCACCGCGGGGATCGAGGTCGCCACATGGCGGGTGAGCGGCTGCGGCGCATTTTGGAGGAGCTGTCGGCGGGTGACGACCGGCCGCCGCCGGCGGCTCGGCTGTGCGAGGTGGGGGCAAAGGTCATCGGTATCACGGGCGCCGGGGTCATGCTGATGTCGGGCGAGACACCAGATGGATCGTTGTGCTCGACGAACCAGGTGAGCAACCTGATCGAGGAGTTGCAGTACACCCTGGGTGAGGGCCCGTGCGTGGACGCTTACCGGCACGACGAGGTGGTGCTCGAGCCCGACCTGGCTGATCCTGCCACCCCTCGCTGGTTGGCCTTCACGCCGCCGGCGGTGGAGGCGGGAGCGCGGGCCGTGTTCGGGTTCCCGCTACGGCTGGGCGCGGTCCGCCTGGGCGCGTTGAACCTGTATCGGGACCGGCCCGGTCCTTTGAGCGACGGCCAGCACGCCGAAGCGTTGGTGATGGCAGAGGTGGCCGCCCGTTGGGTGCTCGAGGTTCAAGCCGGGGCGCCCCCGGGCGGGCTGGCCAGGGAACTGGAGGTCGGCGCCGACTTCCGCTTTGTGGTGCACAACGCCGCCGGCATGGTGTCCGTCCAGCTGGGGGTGAGCGTCAGCGAAGCACTCATCCATTTACGAGCGTACGCCTTCAGCCACGATCGCCTCCTCCACGATGTGGCCCAAGGCGTCGTGGACCGCACGCTGCGGTTCTGATGAACGAGCCCGTCCCGGCGGCGACGGGTCGGGCCACGGCGTAGCATGGTGGGACGAGATACAGCTTCGCGCCGGGGCCCGGCGACCTCGGCGGGTCGCCCCAACGGCTTAGGAGGGAGGTCGAGATGACCCGAGAGTCCTCTGTTGTGCAGATGCTGGTCGAGTTGGCCGACACCCTGGTCGATGACTTCGACGTCGTGGAGCTGCTCACCGGGCTGGCCGACCGCTGCGTGAAGCTGCTCGGCGTGTCCGCAGCGGGAGTGATGCTGGCCTCCCCCGACGGCGACTTGCGGCTGATGGCCTCATCCAACGAGACCATGCGGATCCTGGAACTGTTCGAGCTGCAGGCCGACGAAGGCCCCTGCCTGGACGCCTTCCGTACCGGCCAGCGCATCGAACATGAGAACCTGCGCGCCGGTACGGGCCGCTGGCCCCGGTTCTCGGCGGCCGCTTTGGAGGCCGGCTTCGGCTCGGTGTTCGCGCTACCGCTGCGGTTGCGGCAGGCAACCATCGGCGCCCTGAACCTGTTCGCGGTCGACGAGGCCCCCATGGACGACGCCGACGTGGTCGTGGCCCAAGCATTCGCCGACTTGGCCACCATCGGCATCATCCAGCACCGGGCCGTGCTCGAAACCCAGCGCGTCAACGAACAGCTCACCGGGGCCCTGGAAAGCCGTGTCGTGATCGAGCAAGCCAAAGGCGTGATCGCGGAACGTGCCGGCGTCGACCTGGCCGAAGCCTTCTCCCGTTTACGGCACTACGCCCGCAACCACAACCTGCGTCTCACCGACGTCGCCCAAGCCTCGATCGACGGCACCCTCGACCCGACCGCATGGGCCCCCACCACACCGGCCGCCCGCCCCTGACGATTCGCCCAGAGCGTGCCGCGTTACACAACTTTGATTTGCGAAGGGCGCCGCGTCAGCCAACCGGGCGGTGACGGTCGAAAGGGTGTAACAGGCTGCGTCTGGCTAGGCTCCTAGCCTGGCACGTTCTGTCGCCCCAACGTTCCAGGTCGTGTTCTCCCGTCGCGGGCTCATATGGCGCTCGTCCAGCTCAGAGCGGAGTCGTTGCGAACCCAGAGTGTTCAGAACGCATCAGGACTTGGTAGCTGGCGCCGTGAAGATCCCTTAGGAAAAGTCCGCTTCGGCGTTATCTCCCGGGGAAGTCAGCCGAGCGAGGCCCTCGGAGGCGACACTGACAAGGTCCATGACGGAGGCCAACAAGATGCTTGTAGCCTCGACGAGCGGGAGCGGGAGATCCTCGGCTGCGCTTCGGCCTGGATCCGGGCCAGCCCCGCACCCAAGATGAGGTCGGGGGAGGTTTTCAGCCTGACCCGGGAGCGGATCCGCCAGATCGAGGCCCGGGCCCTGTCCAAGCTGCGCCACACTTCGCTCGACCGCGGCGCACGCGGGCTGCCCACCGCTCACGCCATCACACGGCTGAAGATCGTCCCCCGCCGGAATTGCCCTTGCCAATAGTGGCATTTGGCGCCTTCGATGCGCCACACCTCCTCATGCGGAGGCGAAGGGTGCCAGGTCGAACCAGATCCGAGAATCTACGATCTGGCCCTCGGCGACAACGTAGACGCCGACGCCTTGGAGCCGGAAGGACCGGCCGGTGGGTAACAGCTCCCTGCTCCGGCCGATTAGAAGAGGGCCCTTGTGAGAGCCGGTGAACGTGAACTGGGCGCAGAGACGGTCGTTCTCACCGAAGAGGTCATCAAGCTGCCAGCGCAGGTTGGGCACGGCCACCGTCCACGCCTCAAGTCGTTTGCGAACCGATCGCGGTCCCTTCACGGGTCGCAGCGTGGCGGGGTCGCGCCATGCCACCCCGGGCGCGTAAAAGCTCTGGAACCTGCCATAGTCGTGAGCGTTAACCGCCTCGTATCGAGCCTGGATCAGGGCGCGGTTCGCTTTCTTCATTGCCGTCATTGTCTCTGCCTGGCTGGCCGGGCTGGTGGATACTCAGCACCGCTCGGGCAATGGGTCGAGGCCCTTTGGGCGGACCAACCGACGCCGCATTCGTAGACCCGATGCCAGGCCTCGAGATGCCACCTACCAGACGCTCCACGCGGGTCACCGAAGTGCACCCTGTGGTCACGCTTGGTAGGAGCAGGCAGTCAACGAGGGACATCACCCGATAAAGCTGGCCGCCCGAGGCTTCATGGGCTTCACCGGGCTGACCTGCAGCGAGAACTCCACCGGGCTCTCCGACGGCGAGGAGCGATCACCCGGGCCGGCAACAGTCACATCCGAGCACAGCTGATCGAAGCCGCCTGGTCCTACCAACACCGGCCAGCGCTTGGCGCCACCATCCGAGCCCGCCAAAACGGCGCTCACCCGGCCGGCGTGGCTCGCTCCTGGGCCGCTCAGAACCGTCGATCCAAGCGGTTCGCTACTCTGGCCGCCCGCAAGAACGTCAAGTCGGTCGTCGCCGCCGCCGTCGCCCGAGAACTCGCCGGGTACCTGTGCGAGGACCCCTCCCGCTGCGATTGGTCTCTCGGTCGGGAGGGGTCCAGGGCGGTGTTGCCACCTGTGTCCATCGTATGGCCTTGTTCGTTGTCGGTCGACGTGTATGTGTCGGCTGGCCGGGCGGTCGTGTTCCCGCGACCGGAGTGCCCGTCGTGTTCGACGCCGATGAGCTTGTGGTCGGGGTATCGGCGTCATGTCCGTCAGGAGGGCCTGTGTCAGCGGGTGTTCATCCCGCGTGTGCGCTGCGGGTCCTGCGAGGTGACTCATGCGATGCTGCCTGCGTTTTTGTTGGTCGGCCGGCTGGACGTGGTGGAGACGGTCGGGGCGGTTCTCGAGGGGGTCGCGGCCCGGAGGGTCGGGGTCCGCCCGGCGGCGGAGGGGGTGTCGGTTCCTCACACGACCGCCCGGGGCTGGTGCCGGCGTTTCCGGTTGAGGGCGCCTTGGACGGCGGTGGCCTTTGCCGCGTTGGCGGTCGATCTGGCGGGAGCGGTAATCGCGTCGGTGGCGGACCTGGGCGGGTGGGCGCTGGCCACGATCTTCGCCGCCTGGGAGGCGGCTATGTCGCTTCCGGGTTGGCTGGCTGTTGGCGCTTGGCGGTTCGTCTCGGCCGTGAGCGGCAGGAGGTTGATCGCGGCCAACACAGATTCGCCCTGGTTAGTCATCGGCAGACGTCGTTTCATGCCTCCGGTCCCCTGAAAGCCAGGAGACCGGAGAGGAGACGACGACGTGGATAACGACATGACCGAGGCGATCGCCTTGCACCGCTGGGCGGTGATCGCCGAGGCGACCGCTGATCGGCTGAACCCGGCGGAGCGTGGGCTGGTGGTTCGGGCCATCGCCGGGCGGTCCCATACCCATCCCGACGGCAGCACTCGTCGCTATTCGAGGGGCACGATCGACCGATGGGTCCGGGCGTGGCGGGCTGGGGGCCTGGAAGGGCTGCGGCCTTCGGGCCGTTCGGATGCCGGGACGGTGCGGGCCCATCCCGAGCTGGCCGAAGAAGCGGTGGCACTGCGTCTGGAGCTGGCGAGCCGCTCGGCGGCGCAGATCGCCTCGATCCTGTTGCACCGCCACGGGGTGAGAGTGTCGGAGCGGACGGTGCGGGCCCAGCTGCGCCGACGGGGCCTGCATCGCGAAGCGCTGGAAGCGGAGCCGAAGGTGTTCGGCCGCTACGAGGCGGCCCGGCCGAACGAGCGGTGGATCACCGACGTGCTGGTGGGCCCGTGGTTCCCCACCCCAAGATCGACGTCTCGGTGCGGGCCAAGCTGTTTTTGATCGTCGACGACCACTCCCGGCTGTTGATCGACGGTGTGTTCTACGCCTACGAGAACGCCCGGGCCTGCCAGGACCTGCTGCGCCGGGCCATCGTGCGTCGGGGGATGCCAGAAGTCCTCTACGCCGATAACGGCGCCCCGTTCAAGAACGCCTGGCTGGCCCGCACCTGCGCGGTGCTGGGCATCCTGTCTGGTCCACTCCCAGCCCTACTCGCCCGAAGGGCGAGGCAAACAGGAGCGGCTCAACCGCTACATCCGCGACGCCTTCCTGTCCGAGGCGATCCATCACGGCATCGACAGTCTGGAGACTCTCAACGATCTCTTCTCGGCGTGGGCCGAGCAGGTGGCCAACCGGCGTCTCCACGCCGAGACCCACCAGCCCCCGATCGAACGGTTCCAGGCCGGCGGACCGCACCGGGCGGCCGACCCCGAACGGCTCCGAGAAGCGTTCCGATGGTCGGCGACACGCAAGGTGACCCGCACCGCCACCGTCCCTTTGGAAGGCAACCAATACGCGGTCGACTCTTCCCTGGTCGGCCGGCGAGTGGAGCTGCGATATGACCCCGAAGACCTCGCCCGCCTAGACGTGTTCTACGAAGGCAAACCGGCCGGCGTGGCCACCCCGTTCGTGATCGGACACCACACCCACCGGGCCGTGCCCCAAGCCGCCCGGCCCACACCGACACCGACCGGCGTCGACTACCTGGGCCTGGTCGCCGCCGCCCACGAAGAGGCGGCCGGCACCGGGATCAAAGTTGACTTCACCCAGCTGGCCATCTTCGAGCTCCCCGGCGACGGCGAGGAGGCACAGTGAGCCGGGCGCCGTGGGTCGCCCACTTCGGCCTCACCCGCACCCCGTTCGGCAAGTCCATCCCGGCCAAAGACCTCTACGCCCGGCCCGCCCATCAAGAAGCCATCGCCCGCATCAACTTCTGCGTGGTCGAGAACGCCCTCGGGGTGATCACCGGTGACGTCGGCGCCGGAAAAACGGTGTCGGTACGCGCCGCAGTATCGACCCTGGATCCCACCCGACATCAGATCATCTACATCTCCAACCCGGCCTTCGGCACCAGAGGCCTCTACGTCACCATCGTCAGAGCCCTCGGCGACCAGCCCCGCTACCAGCGAGCCGAGCTCATGGTCCAAGCCGCCGACCTGCTCGCCGCCGAAGTCGCCGAACGCCACCGCCGAGTCGTGCTCATAGTCGACGAAGCCCACCTGCTCGAACCCGCCCAACTCGACCTTGGGCCGAAATGACTGCCAACGAAAGAGCCATGAACCCTGATCTCGATCACGGCCGACGCTCGGCGCAGCTGTGATCGAACCATCCACGACGTGCCGGAGCACCGCCGCAGCAGAATCGAACCTCGACCCGTGTATCTCCAGCGGAACGCCAAAGGCCGCCATGGACGACGTTATTCTGAGGAAACCATCCGCGAATGGATTAACTGCGATCTCGACTCGCGTACAGCATATTGGCGGAGTTCCGATCCCCCGGCTCCCGGCGCGTCGCCAACCACCGACATGCCCACCCCCAATCCTCGCTCAGCGAGTAGCAGCCTCTTAGCCCCGATCGTTCATGAGAATGCTGGGGCGGTCTCTGAGTGATTGTTGCAGGGATCGTGGAGGGTGAGGGAGCCATTTCGGGCTCGGGTTAGTCCAGGGAGGGATGATTTCGGTGTTGTCGGCCCGTTCGGTACGGGTGATCGGGCGCGTTCGTATCTGCTCATGCCCGGGTTTCTCGGCACTGGCGTCGTTCAGGTGATGAGGTCGATTCGCTGGTAGGCCTCGAGCAGGAAGGCGGCGCTGGGCCAGTTGTCGAGGATGCGCACGATCCGGGCTCGGGCTCGATGGACGATACGGGCCGGGGTGTGCCACAGGGACCATCGCAGGGTCTTGGGTTCAGCGTCGGTGAGCGGTCCGGTCAGGCAGAGCTGCTGGAACCAGCGGATCAGGGCGTCGGACATGCAGACCACGGCGAGCCAGGCGGCGTTGGCGTCGAAGTCGCAGAATGGGAAGCGGGCCGCCGCGGAGTCCTTCAATCGGCGGATGTTGTCTTCGACATGCGCGTGGGCGCGCATGTGACGATCAAGATCGACCGGGTCGCTGGTGGCGTCGGTGTAGTGCCCCCAGTAGCGGTAGCACTCGGAGGGGAACAGGCTCTGCTGGGCACCGGGGTGAAGCGGTTCGCGCCGGATGATCAGCCGGGTTCCCGCCGGCCAGTCCGACAGGTCGACCAGATCGGTGACCTCGACCACGGCCGCACCCTTGCGAACCTCGCCGTCCTGGCGGACCGCCGGCTGCCAGGCGTCGGAGTCGTAGGCGACCCGACTGATCGCTGTGTGGATCTGATCGTTCGAGCGGGCCACCACCGCGAAACCGACATTGCGGGCCCTGCAAGCCAGGGCGAAGCTGCGCCCCGCGGCCGAGTCGGCGCGCACCTGCAACGGGCGCCGGAGCGGCCCTGGCTCGTCACCGACTCGGTGGCCGGCAGCGATCTCGGCGGGCAGGCCGTCGATGGCGGCGTCGAGCACACCGACCAGGTCGATCACGTTGTTGGCCCCGGCGTTACCCGGCCGCAGCCTGACCGCCAGTGTCTCGCCGGTGGCATCGGCGAAACAGTAGAGCGGATGAAACCCGAATCCTCCCTTATAGGTCGGGCCGGTCAGCTCCTTGTTCTCGGAGTGGATCTCATGAAGCGAGCTGTCGATGTCCAACACCACCATGTCCTTACCCGTCGTCGCTGCCGCCCGGGACCACACCACGCTGCGGGCCTGGGCCATCGCCTCCCACAACCCGGTCACCGTCGCCGGGTCGAGCTGGAAGAAGCTGCGATACAGAGTCGAGTCCGACGGCACCGACCCGAACAGGGCCGGCTGGGCCCGCAACTTCTCGATGTCGCTGCACGCCTCGCCGCCACCCGCCATCATCAACATGGCCTGAACCAGCACCTTGCCGCGGTCATGAACCGGGAGCCGCTCCGACATGACCGGGATGCGAGCCGACAGCAAATCAGCCAGACCCAGGCGGTCTCCGAAACGACCAAGAGCATGCAGACCCACATGGGCCACCACCCCCTCACCGCCGGTCTCCACCAACAGCCGGGTAGTGCTGGTAGCGTTCACCTCAGAAGTGCCCTCCTGGTAGGGGTCCTGTACGCCTTCGACAAGCGCAGTATCCCTTGCCAGGAGGGCGTTTTCGCGGACCCCCGCCCCTCAGGTCACCGACCCGGGTGAAGGATCAGGGTTAGCCGACTGCCAGACAAAGACGACTCCGATAAGGCCTTGATATCTCGCGCTCGAAAGCAAGCCAAACAGGGGACTTGACAAACCGTTCCACAGCATACGGGTGATCAGAGTTCACCCCCCTCGGGCTCGCGTAACGCCTGATCATATGGGTGATCGTGATTTGGCGGCGGAAGGAAAGGTGAGGACGATCACCCGTATATGAGGTAGATCCGGAATGCTCTGCGCTCGCGTTAGGGAGCGATGTCGCTGATCTTCTGGGGCGCATTCGGCTCCTTTGCTCGTCTCTTGACATCTATCGATCCGAGCTGGCGCAGGATTGTTTCGACGCGTCGACGGCGCTCGTTAACTTCGCCTTGGGCGGTCTGCCATCGAGGCAGGAAGAAGGGGAGCCCTACGGAGTGGTAGGATGTGTTCAGCTCAACGTGAGTTATTGACCCTCCGCTCTCGGAGGGAGATCGGGGGTCCCCCGACGGGACCCATACAACAAAATTCCGGAAACGGTGTCCGCGTTCGTCATGCGGAGGACGACAGGACCACAGCCGTGGGCGGCACGAAACCAGATCAGGGTCTCTCCACGCGGTCTGCTACTTCCCCGAGGTCTCGCTCAGAGTCTCGGTTGAACGAGCGGCTGGCACGGCTGCTCAGCCAGAAGAAAGGGCCGGACGCGGTGATCGTGGCCGTGCTATCGGCCGCTTTGGTCTTCGGTCTTCTTGGGTTTGCCCTGCACTTCTTGTGGGTTGTCGCAATCATCGTGATGGCTCTGGGGCTCGGCTTCACCCTCGCCAACAGCCGACGCAACCGCATCGACGTCGTTAACCAACGCGCCGAGCGGCGTTCCGACGCTGAGGACTGGCGCTCCGAGTCTGACCCGGCGCACAGCCCGTAACCACAACCAACTCGGTTGCGTGGCAGACACCCGCCCGAGCGGCTGCTGGATGGGATCCGCTGTTCTCTTGACAGCGGGTTGCAATCAGCGCGCTTTCAAATCAGTCCCTGGTTAGCGGCGGGCGAGACGGCGTCCGCTCTCAGTGCTGGGCGGGGTGTAGTTCATCTCGAAGTGGTGATACAGGGTTGACTCATCGGCCTGCGATAGCTCTTCGCCGTGCATCTCGATGTTTGGCGCAGACTGGACCTGGTCCTTGGTCACTGCAACCTGCAAGTCATCGGGACCGATCTGGATTCCGCCCAGGGGCACGAAAGTCAGGTGACGGCCGATGAAGCCTTCCTTGACCGTGGCGAACTGCGGCTCGTCGGTCTCCACGTCGACGTAAACGTCTTGCAGCTTGCCGATCTTTTCGCCGTTTCGATCTACGAGCACCTTGCCGTGCCAATCGGCCACACTCCACTTAGCCTGACCACCTTGCTCGGTCATACCAGCCTCCTGCGTGTCTCGCTTCAGCCTACCGACGAGCGGACTGCAAGCGTTCACTGGCCTCCCGCTCAAGCGGTTCGTAGAAGTGGCACCCGCCGCATTCCCGGACGGGGGGTCCTCCTGCCGGCAATCGGATGCCGCCGACATATGACACACCGCGGCGCCGGAACCGGTGACAGCACAGCCTGGCTCGTCATCGACCGGGGGTCGACGCCGACTACCTCTGCCACTGGTACGCCGCCCCCGGCAGTAGGTGAGCTGATCGACCCCACCGGCGTCGCGAACGCTTCGGACGCGGCGGTGGGGTCGCCTACGACACGTTGCGCGTCCGGATCCGCACCCCCAACAAGTGCACCGCCTGGGCCGGGAGCGCCCCCAGACCGCAAGTGTTCAACCACACCTGGCTCGACCGCGGCGCCGAGGGTCGGGTGCCCGTCACTCAATAACGAGATTCTCGCAAGCCGACGAGTCAAAGCTTTATCGTAACTTGGAGCTGGACTACGGCCGACTTAGCCTTGAACCACCGATGAACCTCGGTTGACGAAGTTGGAGCATCCAACAGAAATGCCTCCCGAACAGGGACGATGGCGATGTCTGACGTCGCTGTCAACCCAAACTCAAGGAGGCACTTTCTGTGGCACGAGTATCGCGCGGTGTGGACCGGGTAGAGGTGGTCTTCGACGATCCCAATGTGGTCGCCAACGCCGGGCTGATCCTGGTGTCGACGCTGGTACTGCGACTGGACCTGGAAGCGCTGGTCAACACGGCCGTCCGTCTCGTCGGCCAGGTCGGCGGGGCCCTGCCGGGACGTAAGGTGTTGACGTTGGTCCATTCGATCGTGGCTGGTGGTTCCCACATCGACCACGCCGATGTACTCCGCTCGGGCGGGACCCAGGCGGTGCTCGCTCACCGGGTGATGGCCCCGTCCACGCTGGGCACGTTCCTGCGCGCCTTCACGTTCGGCCATGTCCGCCAGCTCGAAGCGGTCGTAGGGATGGCATTGCAACGAACGTGGGCGCTGGGAGCCGGGCCCGGCGCCAGGCGTCTGGTCGTCGACGTCGACTCCACGATCTGTGAGGTGACCGGCAAACTCAAGCAGGGCGCGGCGTTCGGCTACACCAAGGTGTTGGGCTATCACCCGATCCTGGCCACCCGGGCCGACACCGGCGAAGTGCTTCATGCCCGGATGCGTAAGGGCTCAGCCAACACGCAGCGGGGAACGAAACGCTTCGTCGAAGAACTGATCGCCCGGGTTCGCCGGGCCGGCGCGGTCGGTGAGATCGTCGCCCGCTTCGACTCGGGGTTCTGGTCGAACGAGACGATCGCCACCCTCGGACGACTCGGTGTGCGCTACACCATGGCCATCCGCACCAACACCAAAGGCATCAACGCCGTCATCGCCGCCATCGACGAAGACGCCTGGGTCGACATCGACTACACCCCAGACGGCCAAGCCCAAGTCGCCGAGACCACCTACAACGGCCGGCGTCTAATCGTGCGCCGCACCCGGTTGACCGACACCCGCCAAGCCCAGCTGTGGCCGAACTGGCGTCACTTCGGCTTCCTCACCGACCTTGACGACACCACCGCCGACGTTGACGCCTTCCATCGTCAACACGCAGTAGTTGAGCTCACCATCCGCGATCTCAAAGAAGGCGCCGGGCTCGAACACATCCCCTCTGGTGACTACGACGCCAACGGCGCCTGGCTCCAGTGCGCAGTCCTGGCCCACAATCTCATGCGCTGGACGACCACCATCGGCCAGCCCGCACCCCTCAATCAGCTCACCGTCGCCCGCACCACGCGCCTGCATCTCATCAACATCCCCGGCCGGGTAGTAAACCGCTCCGGCAAGCCCACCCTCCGCGGGCCGCGCCACTGGCCATGGGCGCAGCTGTTCACCCAACGGCTCGCCACCATACGGGCACTACCCGCGCCCGGTTAGCAACACACCCGCGGCCGGCGCCCCGCACACCGATCACCAGGCGCTCCCAACCTATTTCCTCCACCAAGCCCTGGACCCTCGCGGGCCGCGCCCAAAACGGTCAGTCCACGAAGCGTCGCATCGCCCAAACCGACGACTCCCGCGCAACCGTCATCTCAACCCGAGGCCGATCGGTGCATTGAGGCTTAGACCGAGCGCGGCCGCCATCTAGCTGGCGCTGAGTTGCCCGACCGCCTCTACGGTGCGGGCGGCGGCGGCAAGCCGGTTTGAGGGCTCTTACCGGTGTCGACGAGGCCTTGGGCCACGTCGCGGATCCTGGTATTTAGGTGCTGGGACGCTCGGCGCAGGATGTCGTAGGCCTGGTCGGCGGTGATGTGTTCGCGCTCCATCAGGATCCCCTGCGCCTGGCCAATCATCTCCCGGGTGGCCAGGGCGGCCTGGATGGTGTCGCGTGCCTCGTCTTCGTGGGCCTCAGCCGCGGAGAGGGCCAGGCCGGCCATGGCAGCCAGGATCACACCCTTGGCCCGGTCCAAAGCCCCAAAAGCCCGGGGGTAGCGGGCGTAGAGGATGAGGGCGGCACCTCGACTGGCGTCGTCGGATAGGCGCAGCGCTAGGGCGCTGCGCACCCCTGCCTTGGCTGCCTCGGGCCCGAAGGATATCCAGCGAGGGTCGTCGGCCAGGTCCTCGGCGTAGACCGTTCCTCCTTGAGTGATGGCATCGAGGCCGGGGCCCTCCCCGGCCTGGTGCTGGACCATGTCGGCCCCGGCCGCCACCGAGTCGGTGCCGACCGGAATGGTAAGGGTGTTGCCGTCGAGGACGAAGATGCTGGCGAAGTCACAGCCGTCGATGGTCCTCGCCGCCAAGTCCACCACCGCCCGCAAGGTGTCGGCAGGGTTGCCGGCCGAGAACAGGGCTTGGGCCGTCTCCGAGAAGCTGGCAGTAAGCTCGGTACCGCGGTCGTCCGGATTGACGGGATGCTCGCCAGTAGCCATAGGTCCTCGATCCGCAAGGGATGTCCAGGATCGAACTCTATCGAGGCTCAGCGAAGCGTCAATCGCTCCAACCCGCACACCTCAACGTCGCCCTCACCGCCACAGCAACCCCCAACCCCGAGAACCGACGCCGAACAACTGATCCGCGTGGCCTTCGTTGTGTGGAGTTGGTTGGCGCCCGCGCCGCGCCAGAACGACCGGCTCGGCTCGCTTCACTACCAGGCGGGGCCAGGACCCCCCCCGGTCGAGCGCCGAACGCGAACACAAAACGCCTCTGCGGAAGGCGAATCCAAGCTCTGCGCTTCGCGGCCACCTGCCTCATTCTTCCGCCCAGCTCGGTCGTCCGGCGGTTCATCCTCCAGGTGCCGGTCGGAGGCAGGCAGAACGGGTACGCCCAATATCGCGAAACGAATGGGTCCTGGGCGCGCCCGGTCGAATCCGCGCCACAGTTTGGGACGTTCTGGATGCCTTCTCGTCCGCTCTTCCTAAAGACCTACATCTCTATCCCCGGCGCCTGCCATGCTGGCGGTTGGTGTTGGAGCGTCAGCCCTCCGCTCCGAAGCTGTTCCCTCCGGAGGGCGGCTCGGCGGATGTCGGCGGCGGACGGAGCACCGTCGATGTGGTCGCGCTCGGCGGTGATCCCTTCGGCAAGCCTGGAGGCTTGCTGTCGTTGTTCGAGCCCATTGTGGATGACGGTTTGGGTGGCGGCCTCTCGGCGTTTGAGGCAGCTGGCGATGTGGTCGAGGCTGGCTTGGTGGCGCGCGATCTCTTGGTGGAGGCGGGTGATCTCGGGCGCCACGTGGGCAGTGCAGCGCTGTTGGGCATCGGCCTCCCACCTGGCCCATTGGGCGGCTTCCTTGCGGCCGCCACGGCGGTCCCGCCTGTGGGTGCTGTGTTCGGCGGTCCACTCGGCCCGCTTCCGTTTTGCGCTGGCTTCGGCTAGGTCTCGGACCGCTCGCCCGGCCTCGGTGCCTGCCCAGATTCCGCTGCCGGTATCGAGGTGGACTTGGGCCTGCTGGGCCGCCTTGAGCGCTTGTTCGGCCTGGCCAAGGTGGCAGCCCGGTCTGGTAGGTGGATGCCGGCGATGGCTGAGCCGGCGATGGCCTTCTCGGCCTGGAGGAGGGCCGCGAAGTGGGCTTGCTGCTTCGAAGGCAAGGCTTGGAGGTCCTCCCGGTCGAGGGTGGCGGGATCGGGTACGGCGGTGTCGATGGCCCCAGACTCGCCCGGTCCAACACCATCGTGCTCTTCGGTGCCAGCTCGTCGGCCTGCCGCTGCAGCCGTGCGCTCTCTTCTGTTGTGTCCCAGCGCATAGACCGCATTGGGGTCCCCCCGCTGGCTTGACTCAACCATGGTCCACCACCTCCGATTCCGGGCATAAGCGGCTGGCAGGGTGGTGCCCAGGTTCACAGTCCGAATTCGGCCAAGTGTTCAGGATGTGCTCAGACACTCCCGTCCTCTGCGGCCGCAGGTCTCTCCCCGCGGCTTGGTGTGAGGGTGCAGGTCCCCAAAACCGGGCGTGTCTAGGTGGACCCCGCTCAATGAGCGACTAGCCACGGGAGTAGGCGGCTAGTCCGTCCTGGGCCCGGCGCCGAAAATTCTATCCCGCGCTCCCTGGTCAGGCCTGGCCGAGAAGAGAGTGACGCGAGAATCGGCAGGGCCCGGCCTTTGCGGCTCCACCTCGCCGCGGCTCGACGGCACGCAGAATATCTGCCACATTTCCGCGAGATCTCGAGATAGTTTCGGCCCGGCCTGGGAGTAAGGCGACTCCGTACGCGCCTGGTGAACGCGATGGCACAGCCAGATTGAATGCCTCCATGAGGCGTGGGTCAGGTTCTTCGCTTGTCAGCCGGCCCCGTGTGAGGCGGCCGCCATCTCGGCGATCAGCGGTGCCGGCCAACGGCCTCCGCAGAAGGCTGTGTCGGAGGCGACTTGTCCGTCGCGGAGTCGAAGGATGTGTGCTTGGTGGCACATGTGGGTTACGCCGTTTTCTTCCCAGCTGAGGGTGAACTCGACTAACTCTCCGTCGTCAAGGCTGCAGCGACGGAGGTTCTCGAAGGTGCCAGGGTCGGCATACCAGCGGGAAAGTTCGCCTCGCACCGCGGCGGCGCCTCGAGTGGTGAACCGCCAGTTGGGCACGGTGGCGTCCAGGACGGCGTCGTCGGTGAACACTCCCGCCGGTACGGCTCCGGCCTCGATCCCGGCGAGCAAGGAATCGATGGTGTCCATCAGGCCCCCCTCAGCCTTTGACATAGGAGAGCTTCTCGGCGACTTTGCCATCCCGGACCCGGAACAGGTCAACGCCGCGCACGTGCCCGCCGTCGAAGCTGTACCGCCACCGTTGCACGACTCTGTCTCCAGCCTGGAAGGTCTCCTCCTCCTCGAAGTGGGAGCTGGGGTCTTGGAAGATCGCAGCCCATGCCGCCCGGATGGCATCGACGCCGACGCATCGGGTGCCGTCTGGTGCCGGGCCGGTGGCGTCAAAGACGCAGTCGCCGCTGACCATGGCCAGGGCGGCGTCCAGGTCGTGGTCGGCCCACGCCGCCCCGAACGCCTCAACGACTTTGAGCGGGTCCATGACGCTAGTCCTCTTTGGCGTAGTTGCTGGCCCCGAACCAGTCGACAACCACCACCGACTCGTCGCCGAGAACCCAGGCGTCGTGACCGCTGGGCAGCGAGGTGACATCCCCTGCCTGAGCGACGAACTCGGTCCCGTCGTCCATCCGGATCGCCAGCCGGCCCGCCACGTGGTACTGGAAGTGGGGGGCGGTGCAGCTGTCGGTCCCGGCGATCGCTTTCACATCGGTCGACCATCGCCAGCCCGGCTCGAAGATCAGCCGGCCGATCTCGGAGTCCCCAACCCGTAGGATCTCGGCCCGCCCGTTGGGGAACTCCCTCACCTCGTCGGACTTGTCGAAACTGCGATGCTCGGTCTCTTGCATGCCGCGCCCTCCCTCGATGATGACTTGCCCCAACAGCAACCCGCCGGTATTTTGACTTACTAGTAGGTCAGCTGTCAACCCCTAACCTGGCAAAGAGGTAATCATGGCGGTCCGCAAGAACAGCGACACCGACACGGCCTCAGCGATAATCGACGTGGCCGAGCGCCTGGTACAGACCCGCGGGTTCAACGCCTTCTCCTACGCTGACGTCGCTGCGGAGCTGGGCATCACCAAGCCGGCGCTGCACTACCACTTCGCCGGCAAGGCCGAGTTGGGCCAAGCGCTCCTGACCCGCTACACCAGACGGTTCTGTGACGCGCTCAAGACCATCGACACCGCAGGCGCCGACGCCGCCACCAAGCTGGAGGCCTACGCCGACCTCTACGCCCAAGTACTAGCCCAGGACCGGATGTGTCTGTGCGGAATGCTCGCTGCTGACTACCACACCCTGCCCGAGCCGATGCGCCACGCTGTCATCAGATTCTTCGACCACAACGAAACCTGGCTCGCCGGCGTCATCGACCAAGGTCGAGCGGACGGGACATTGCAGGTCGACGGAGCCAACCGGGAGATCGCACAGATGATCATCGGCACCCTCGAAGGAGCCATGCTCGTCGCACGTACCTACCGCGACCCCAACCGCTTCGCCAGCTCAGCCAGACGACTACTGGCGGAGATCACGACCCCCACGAACAGCACCTGAACCTGGCCGCCACAGACACTCCCCCAAAAGCTCGGCACGACGGATCCACATGACGCGGCCATCAACTACTGGGTCCGCGGAAGACCAGTCTTTCAGATAACGTGCTCCGAGCCTCGGTTACACGGGTGATCGTGAGGCTCCTCGAATTGGATGAACAGCGCCTCGATCACCCGAATAACCCCGTTTCGAGGCAGTCTGGTGGCGAGTCAGCCTGGAATGTTATAGGACGCGAGATAAGGGCCGGACCTGTGCGGTCCCCGCGGTCATCCGGCTGCCGCTTCCGGGTCTTCCTCTGCGACCCAGCCGACCTCGACATCTCCTGTCTGAAGGCCCCCAAGCGCTGCCACGTCCGGGTCGAATGACCGAATCCGCAACGCTAAGCAGAGCGGACTGGCCAACGTCCCTTGCCACGGCCTCGCGCTTTGACTTCCGCCGGTCTACCGATGGCGCCAGCCGGAAAGGTTGACCGAAGACTCGCGTCCGAAGTACGTCTTGTTGAGACGACGTAGCGAGGTCATACTACGTCCGTTGGCGCGACGTCGCCGAGGAGGGAGTGGTGCCATGCCCAGGTACATCCTATTGAGCACGCTGACGACCGAAGGCCGAAAGACGCTTCACCAGCATCCCGAGCGTATGCAGGAAGTCGACAACGAGATTCAGACGTTCGGTTGCAAGGTCGTCGATCAGTACGCGGTGTTAGGTGTGTATGACTTCGTGACCGTCGTCGACGCGCCGGACAACGAGACGGTGGCTCATCTCGCCGTCGATCTGGGTTCGAGGGGAACCGTGAACGTCGTGACCCTGCCGGCGATCTCGATCGATACCCTTGCTGGTCAGCTCAAGAGAGCCGAGCAGCTAGGACACGCCTAATCGGACCGTGAAGGCTCGTGGAGCACGGAATACGCTCGAGTACGCTTCTCGTGTCTGAAGGCGGATTTACGAGCGCACGTCGGGACGGGAGCATGGCAGCACGCTTCAGTTCGCTCGCTCTTCTGACTGCGAAGGTGAGATTTCCCCTCGAGGATCGAGTGTCACGGCGATTGAACCCACACTCGCTCCTGAGGAGACGTCCTGGTCCGGTTAGATCCGTGCGGGCTGCGCTTCCGGAAACGAAAAAGCGCGCAATCCGGACGCCGGGGCGATTCGTTTCTCTGACGGCGCCCGAGGACGCCGGTATCTTCCTTCGGTCCCCTTGGACCTCTTCATACCGACGGAGTACGCACCGCGAGTGACCCTCTGAGGGAGCGCGTCCAATGAAATGCGCGAGTAATGTTCGCCGCGGTCGCAACCTGCAGAACCTGCCGCCGCCGGCGAGAAGGTCGCCGGATCCTCGCGCTGGCGCATAACCCGGATCATGGAGCAGCGTCCGACCCTTCCGGAAGGGGCGTCGCCACGGGTATCGTTATCTTCGGGAGCCGGGGTCCCGGGTCGTGGGTGAAAGGAGACTGAACGTGTCCGTCTATCTGTTGCTGAGCAGCCTGACACCTCACGGTCGGGAGACCCTGCACGCTAACCCCGAACGGATAGACGGAGTGAACGCCGAGATGGAGCGATCCGGCTGCCAGGTCCTGGTCCAGTACGCTCTCCTCGGACAATACGACTTCGTGACCTTGGTCGAGGCGCCCAACAACGAGACGGTGGCGCGCATGTCCATCGAGCTCGGGTCGCGTGGCACGGTCAACATCGTGACTTTCCCCGCAATGAGTGTCGACTCGTTCGAGGCCAAGCTCAAGAGCAGCCAGCAGCAGCTTTCGACTAAAGCCGTTGACCACGGCCAACACCATGCCGGTTCGGATTACCCTGAACGGTTATAGCTCTGATGTGTGGTGGCCGCCGGAACCACATCACCCGTAACGCCACCGAGCGCGTCCCGTCCTGGCCGGTATCGTCTTCTTCAGGCGGCGTCCCATGGACCCCGTTCACCGACGGGCCCTTCAGCATCCCCCCGGACGACCCGAGACACAAGGTGCGTCGGCTCCGATATCGGCTTGATAGATGTCTCAAGCAGGCCGAATTGAACCGCCGGTCGTTCGGCAGGGATCGGCGTAACGACACAAACCCGGCGTGACCCATGCGGGCGCTGGCGATGCTGCCTGGGGTAGCTGTGGAGCTGACGATCACGCTGAGTGGCCTGTGCCGTCGGCAATCCCCGACCTGCCGGGCATTCCCGGCCTGCGGTCCTGCCGGCTTGGGGTCGCGTTGGCTTGCCAGACTCCACTCGCGTCGATCGTCATGGCCGGCGCCGCCCAAAGCGACGAAACGCCCACGCGTGTGTCACAGTAGGCGGGGGTAACGTCGGGTTGGTCCTCGACCATCAGCGGACAATCCGGCTGCCTCCGCTACCTCTTTCGACCGGGAGTACAAATGAGCGACACGAGCCAGGCGATCCAGCGTCACCACCACATCACTCTGTGCGTCGGAGGCGCCCAAGAGGACTACGACTTCCACACGCAGGTTCTGGGGCTGAAGAGCGTCAAGAAGACGGCGCTCTACGACGGGGACGTGCCGATCTACCACCTGTACTACGGCAACGACACCGGGGCAGAGTCGACGCTGGTCACGACATTCCCGATGCGCCAATCGGGGCGCCGGGGCCGGCGCGGCACGAATCAGGCGAAGGGCCTGATGCTGTCGGTGCCAGAGACGGCGACCGACTATTGGCGGACGCGTCTGGTCGAACACGGCTTCGAGGTAGAGGAGTCCGAGGTCCTGGGTGAGAAACGGCTCGACTTCAAGCACCCGTGCGGGATCGACTACGCGCTGGTCGGCGTGAGCCACGACGAGCGGCTTGCGCACTCCGCCGGACCGGTACCGCAGGAACTCGGCGTGCACGGGACCCACGGGATCACCGTCTCGGTCCGTGACCTGCAGTTGTCGGCTGACTTCATGACCGCCGGGTGGAGCGGTCGCCTCACCCAGGAGGAGCCCGACCGGACCCGCTTCGAAGTCGGCGATGGTGGCACCGGGCGGATCGTGGACTTCGTGGTGGAGCCCCATCTCGACCAGGCCGGGTGGATGTACGGGGAGGGCATTATCCATCACACCGCTTTCCAGGTAGCCGACTACGACACGCAGACCACTGTCAAGTCCCATCTGGAAGGGATCGGCTTTACGGACGTCTCGGAGCGCAAAGACCGCGGCTACTTCGAGTCGATATACGTCCGCACACCTGGCGGGGCCCTCTTCGAGGCGACCGTGTCCAAGCCCGAGGGTTTCCTGATCGACGAGCCCTACGAGGAGCTCGGGCGGACATTCCAGGTCCCGCCCCAGTTCGCCGGACAGCGAGATTTCCTGATTTCCTACTTGGAGCCCCTGCAGTATTGACCGAGAGGGCTGTCCCGCTCCCGAAGGTGTGGCTTTGGCCTCTTCCGGGTCCTTTCACGCTCCAGATTGCCTCGAATCGGAGCGGCCCGGCGGCCGGCGCCTGAGCACGGACAGCTGGCGCACTGACAGCCGGCGCCAGTTCGACCGTGGGGTATCTGGCGATCCCGATCGGGGACACCTACCGACATTGTCCATCTCGGTCACTGAGCGTGCCGCGTCTGATGTGTTCGCAGTTGGGGTCCCCTGCGCCTCGACGTTGGCTTGGCCAGCAACCGAAGGACCCACTCCTTCGCGGGCACACGTCGTCAATGAGCGGTGACGAAACTTGCCGACCGGTGACCAGATAGCGATGCCGCCAACACGGGGACAGATCGTAAGAGGACTACCGCGCTCCCACTGCGTCTGTACCGCGGTGGCCTGCTCGGCGTAGGTCGGTTCCGCTTCGAGCGTAGACGAATCGGCACGATGTCGCCACTCTCAAGGGGTCTCCCTGGCGGACATCGACGGTGCCAGGTCCATCGCCGGAGGCGATGTGACAAGGTGGAAAGGGGTCGCGGCGTATGACGCCCGTTCGTATCCGTCTCACTAGCAGCAAGGCACCGACACAGCCTGGCGCTCTGAACACGGTACTAATCGTGTTTTCCGACTTATGGTGACCCCGTTGCCGGAAGGAATCGACACCACGATTAGGGCCGTGATTTCCCCCGAAATCGAAACCACGCGAGTCCATCGCGAGGTCCCGGCGCTCGAACACCGGACCACGCGAGCCATCACCAGATTCTTCGCCAAGACTGGCCGGTCCGGGCCGTCTTCGACTGCATCGAAATCTTCCGCAACCGCCAGCGACTTCACTCCTCCCTGAGATATCTCACCCTCATCGAGTACGAACAGATCCACCAAACGGCCGTGGCCGAGGCCGCAAAATCAACTGTCCGTCAAACCGAGTCAACCCCGAACGATCGTACGGGCGCTACAGTGACTTTCGACCCTACTCACTTACCTGCCTCCCCGTCAGCGTTCGTCAGGTCACAACCGATCCGGCTGGGCCACGATTTACATAAGGAGGGTTATGCGTAAGCCGCTCTTTAGTGCACTCGGACTTGTGTTTCTCGTGCAGGCCCAGTTTTTTGGCGCTGGTCAAGCAGCCGCGGGTGCCGCATCGGCGAGTCAGCCTGGTGGACCCGCCGACCCGACACTCTCTGTGTCTCCAACCAGCCCCACGCCGAGCGAAACCATCCATTACTCCGGAGCAGGCTGGGGGAGTTGTGGCACGGCGATCGACATCACCCTCATTAATGTCACCGTTAAGGCTGAATTCCCTATCGCCACCGCCACGTCCGTGAACGGGGCGTTCTCTGGCAGCCTTGGCCCCCTCGCAGCGGAGGGACCCTACATACTCCAGGCGCGCACCTCTTTAAGTGGCTGTTCGGCGGAAATTACGTTTTACGTAGTCGCATCGACCCCGACCACCGCGCCGACGACCACTGTCCCAGCGACCACTCTCCCATCTGCAACCACAAGGACGGAAGAGACAGAACCGGGCGAACCTGAGGCAGAGACCGCGCCCGTATCTCCAGCACACCTTCCCGTGACTGGGTAATGGCGCTTCACCGCCGCCTGGTCGTATGTGGCGGTATTTTGGCGTTTGGCCTGGCAGTGCTCAGCGTGCGCTCGGCCAACCACGACTCCGCCCCGCCCCAGCACGGGCCATTTCCACCGAAACTGTCGAGTCCGCGTCAGGAGTCAAGACTCAGCCCGCCACCACGCATGGCACGACCACGATGGCGCAGGCGGCCAACGGTGAGACTCTGGTTGCCACCGTACGCCCGCCAGGGGCACCCGGGCAGCCGGACACCAGGTGGCCAGCCGACATTGACGGTTCCGGGACAGTGGTCCGGCCAGGCATCAGTGCTGCCGGTGATCGGCCAGCAGCCCGGCTGGGTCGGGGTACGTTTGCGCAACGACCCAACGAGTCAGTCACCTGGGTGCCAGCCGGTGATGTAAGGACGACAGCGACGCCTATCGCATACTCATCAATCTAGACACCAGCCACCTTCAGCTATTCAATCGGGGTCGACAGGTAGCCGACTTCCGATCGGCGTCGGCGTTGCCGCTTATCCCACACCGACCGGCCATTTTTTCATTGCGCTCTTCGCCGAGCCTCCCTCACCCGGCCCGGCCGCGCTGCTCGATGAGAGGGCTCGAACCTCGGACCATAGGAGCCACACCAGATTTTTGCAGACACTGGCCGGTCAGGCCCAGCGAACGGACTCTGAGTAGTCGCCCGGAGATCGGGACGCTACATCCGGGTCGAGGAAGGGTCTGCTCGGCGGGCCCTGCCCAAGTGGTCGGCAACGCGAGCGTTCGACCGGGGCCTTGAGCGCCCGTCATCGGTCACGCAAAGGCTACGAGCGGCGTCGCGTCGGGCTACGTCAACCTCGAGTTCTATACGAATCGCCTGACGAAACCGAGCGCGGTGTCGGCGACTTCTCGCCAGCCGTTGTCGATGGTAAGTGCGTGCCCGCGGTTGGGGATCTTGATTATCTCGGTCACCCCTTTGTTGCGTTGCTGCCGCTTGAACGAGGCATTCGCAATGGCCCACGGCACCGTGTGGTCCCTTTCGCCGTCGATGATCAACAGCGGCCCCCGCTCAGGGTTGGTGGTGTCAACTTTCGCTTCGGTCCAGGGGTTCAGGTTGGCGGCCGCGGCTTGGAACAGGGGCTTACCCGAGGCCGGCACCGCGAAGGTTTCGTAAAGTTCCTTCGCTTCGTCCTCGCTGACTGCGTTGGCGAACGCGAAACGGAACTGCTCGTAGGTGAGCGGAACGGCCCGGTTGCGGTTGGCCGGGTTACCCAAGACCGGCGACGCCGATTTGAGTGAAGATATCGGAAGCGGCAACACACCCCGGAACGGCGCGGGATCGATCGCCACCGACACTGCGGCTAGCCCCCGGCCCGCGATGATCTGGGTGACCAGCCCTCCGAAGGAGTGTCCGATGACGGCCGGCTTCTTTGTCAATTTGCCGATGAGGTCGGCAAAATGATCCGCGACCTGCTTCACCGTCTTGTGGGCGAACACCTCAGGGTGGGCCTTGGCATCCTCGACCGTGTCGGGGTCGTCTGGCCACCCAGGGGTGAGGGTCGTGAACCCGGCTTCTTCGAAGACAACAGCCCAGCGGTCCCAGCTGCTCGGGAGCAGCCACAGACCGTGGACGAACACCACCGGCGTCAGCCCCGACGCGTTGGCCTTTTCGACCTGCTGCTCTTCAAGTTCCGTGATTGTTGCCATGTCAACCTCCAAATGCACGGCGCGACCAGTGATCGAACGACGGGTACCGACCTTATCGATTCGTCAGTACAGGCCCTTGGGTTGACTGCCCGATGCCACTGCGCTGCTCGTATTGCCCTCGCCGATCCAGCCACGACCATGGCTCGGCCGACGGGTCGGTGCGGTCACGACTGGATGAAAGATGAGCAGGTCCAGGTGGATCACGTCGGCGTTGGTGGTGCACATGCCATGTGGATAGCCCGGACACACCTTCAGCGTGCCCTTCTTGACCAGCTTGACCGGCAACGGGGCCGAATCGGGGAACGGCACAATCTGGTCGTCGTCGCCATGCATCACCAGGGTGGGGACCTCGATCGCCTTGAGGTCCCCCGCTGAAGTCGGCTCCGAGAAGGCCTTACGTCACTGCGCCCGCCAGCAGTACCAGAAAACGACGGCTCCGAGTGCGCGGTGCGGCGGCAGGTGACCTGAGATTCCGAGCCGTTGGTCCTGCTTGGTAGCCGTTCCCGCCCTCCAGGGAATCGCCGCGCAGGTCTCCGCTGCTTTTGTCGGGATCGCCGCCCAGATGGGCGAGCCGTCCTCAGCAGGTTCCTTCCAGACGAGACCGACGGTCTGCTTCGCCGGCACGGGTTCGGCGACACCGGCTGCAAGTAGCTCAAAGCGGCTGAGATCGACCGCGTCCAGGGGAACCCCGAGGCGGTAGCCGGGAGCGACCGTCTCCAACCTGACGTCGCCCTCCAGGACCTTCCGCAGGCGGGACACGAGTCCCTGCACCAAGTTCACCGATGACTCGGGCGGATCATCGCCCCAGAGCCCTTCCACGATCGCCCGCACCGATAGCACTTGGTTGGCATGCAGCAACAACAACGCCAGCAGGGCCCCTCGCTGAGGCCGCCCGACATCGACTCGACGCCCGTCGCTATCGATCACCTCCAGGACGCCAAGCAACCCAAACTCCATAGTCCCTCCCCCGCCGAGCATACGCAACATCTCAAGTCCCTGGCCGGACGCCGCCTCCGACCGCTGAAGTGTTTGCACAAAGCAAGGGACCGATGCGCTGCCATGGCGGGGACCATCTTCGACTGCTCGCTGCGAGCAACGTAGCTGCACGGCGCTTCGGGGCCATGCCCATGTCCATCTGTCCGCACGTTCGGGGACGGCGGGCGCCTGTGGCCACGTCCAGGGCCACCGATCCCAACCCGGCCAGGCCAAGCGGGCGGGATTTGCGTTCCTGTCGGCGCGGTCGAAAACGGGAACGAGACGCCCAAACTCGCACTCCATAGGCGCGGACCCAGGAGGGCCCCGTAGCCGGGGCGGCCGACAAGAATGGGGCTATGAGCGCTGCATCGCGGTTTGTTGACCGACTGGCGGTGAACCCACCTTATGAGGGGATCGTGGCTCGGGCCTACGACACGTGGATGCCACCCGGCGCCCGCCTTTCTGACGACGCCTTCCACGCCGATGTTGTCCGCCGCGCCCACGGCCCTTCGCTCGAGCTCGGCGTCGGCACTGGACGATTCCTGCTGCCGCTCGTTCAAGAGGGACGGCTCGTTCAGGGCATTGATGACTCGCCCGACATGCTCGATCGATGCCGACGAAACGCCGCCGCACACCATCTCGACGTCGTGCTGCACTGCGGTGACATTGCTCCTCTTGCGCTCGAACAACGCTACGGCGCCCTGGTGTGTCCCGCGGGCAGCTTCAGTCTGATCGACGATAAGCCGCGGGCTTTGGCCGCACTGGCCAGTTACCTCAAGCATCTGGAACCCGGCGGCACCCTGGCGATCTCGATGTTCATCCCCGGCCCGGACGATGTAACCGGATTCAATTTGGCGGCTACGCCGCACCGGCACCGATCAAGATGGCACAACCTACGTTGTTCACGAAGCCACAGGTGACGACAACGAACTTCAGGTTCACCTCGTGTACAACCGGGTCGAGACCATGACGCCGCCGGCATCTTGCAGGCCACAATATTGCGGAAGCATCGGCTCAGGTGGTGGACGCAGGAGCAGTTCCACGACGCCCTGATCGCCGCAGGATTTGTCGATGTCCACGCCGTTGGCAACGAACGTGACTGGGTCGCGGTCGGGCAGCGACAATAATAGTCAGGATCGAGCTCGGCTAAGCTTAATCGCCGTCTGACCTGCCAGTGGGCGACGGCCGCCTGTCGCATGTCGAACTCACGAGCGGGAGCGGATTGTTAGGGGAGGTCGCGAATGAAGTAGATCTTGCCGTCCGCACTCTCGTCCTGTGGGCCCTGGTTTTCCAGCACCAAGAGGAGGCCTGGTCCGAACACGGGGACAGCAATCGCGACCGTGTTGTCGTTCTGAAAGGTTCCAGAGTTGGTCTGAGCGTAGGCATTGTTCGTGGTCGGACCGAAATGCAGAGTCCACTGCACGTCGGGATCGAGGCCCGGGATACCGAACATCAGATGCACCGTGCGAGCACCATTGACGTCAAAGACGGCGCTTTCCACTCGGCCGCCCGGAGGTAGCGGCGTGGCGTTGTCGAGCAGGGTTTCATAAACGATCTCTGGCATCATGTTCTCCTCGTCAAGGCTGTTGTCATCCACGTACGGAGTGAACGGAGCCGTCGTTCGTGGAGTCCCTAATCCTGGGTGCTTCACAGGTCGGTGGCGCCTCGTTCAGATCCCACGAGACTACCCACCATTGACGTTGCCCGTCGCTCCATCGAAGAACACCATCTTCCCGGCGAGATCCGGGTTAGGGCGTATAGACGGAACCGGCACTCCTCGGCCTGGAGACACGCCAAATCGGCGCTCGGAGTTGTCCCGCTGCCGGCTGCCCCCGGAGTCGTGCTCCCCGCCGGCCCACGATCTTGAGATCGCCTCACGGGTGCTCGAGGAGGCTTTGATCGCCGCTATCACCCACGGCGTACATCGTGATCAAGATGTTGACGTCACTGACCCTGGCTGCGGGTGCCGTGCTACGCCCAACCGAACTACGTCAAAGCTTGTGCACGTCTCGAAGGCGGACCGCAAAAGCCTCGGAGTCCCCTTCCCGGACGCCCGGGAGCGGGCCCGCATCACCTGCGGTCATCGCCGCCCGGTCGTCGGCAAACCTCCACGCCAGGCCGCCGACCAGTCCTGCGTCGCGGATTTGACCTCGGTGGCTGTGCTCTGTCCAGCCACCCGAGTTGTTTCAGCGACGGATGACTAGGCGTTCGGATCGTCCTTGCCATGCCAGCGGAAGAAGGAGCCTCGACGTAGCTTCATCCCGATACTAAGCAGCACGAAAACAGCGACAACGATGAGGACGATGGGCATTCCGAAGCCTCCAGACCCATAGAACTGCTCAGAAGAGGCGTCGGGCCAAACTGGGGGACGAGCCCTTCGAGCTGAGCTGATCCGTCCGAACGAGGCGTCGCTCCCAAGAGGAACGCCCCGACCTTAGCACGCCGCCATCAGTCGGGGAACATCACGACAAACGGGCGGCGATAGTCGGCCGACGCCCAGAACACCGATGGACGCGCCGAACGCTGGCCACGCCGAATCGGCAGGTATGTGCACCTGGCCGGGTATTGGTTGGGCATCGAGCCCGGGTTCGTCGTGCGACGGACCGGCTACCCTTCTTCATCCCGGTGACGCGGAGAGTGTGGCGTCAGCTGGGGGGCGTCGATGCGCGTGGTGTCTTGGATCGTGAAGGCGAAGTCGGCACCGAATGCGGCGGCAGGACTGAGCGCTCCCCGACGGGATCGCTCGAGGGTCTCCTCTACGGCGCGGATAGCGGCCGCAGGGGTAAATGTGTAGGAGTCTCCGGTCTGTAGCCAGGCTTCGGCTTTTGAGCCATCATGGCTGGTTGCCCTGGCCCACCCGAAGGACCGGTAGACCGAGGGCACCAAAGCCTCGCCATCAGGGGAATCAAGTGAATCGAGGACGGGAGGGCTGACGGCGTAGGCAACGACGTTGGGAGCCCCGGTGGCGTGGAAGGCTGCTTCGAGATCTCCGGTCGGGACGGGCATCGCTTCGCAGGGTCCGTCGGGGAAGCTGATCGTGGTGACGCCGGTGAACAACTCCTGGGGTGCAAGCTGTCCGTCTCGGCGGATCCAGCCTCCGTAGGGGAGGTTTTCTTGCATGGTCGCGGCGGCGCCCGGGCCGGGCTGGGCCGACGCGACACGGGAGGCCACTTCGACATGTTCGGCTCCGCCGACTGCTTCGCTGACGTGGCGGGCCAGGCAGTTGGTGGCGACGACGCCGAATCCGACGCCGGGGATAATGCTGACGCCGGCTTGGTTGGCCTGGTGGTCGAGGTCGTAGAGGGCCCGGAACACTTGCAGTTCGTTGCTGATGTCGAGGTAGTGCACTCCGGCCTTGAGGCAGGCCTCCGCGAGTGGGGCTGCCGTGTGCAGGAATGGGCCGGCGGCGTTGAGCACCAGGTCCACGTCGGCCACGGCCGCCTGCAGTGCGGCTGGATCATCCAAGCTCAGGACCCGATGGGGCACGCCGAGGCGTTCGGCCAGGGCGGTGAGGGCTGGTGCGCTGCGACCGGCGAGCACGGGGCGGTAACCGCATTCGAGTCCACGTTGCGCGATCAGGGTGCCTGTGTACCCGGTGGCCCCGTAGAGCATCCAGGTCTGTGTCCCATTCACGATAGGCCTCGGCTGTGGCATCTCCAAACTCCTATGTTCGGTGTCGGTGTTGTCGGTTTTGCAATTGGCGTGGGGCCCATCTTGGGATCGCAGTACAGGTCTCGGGCGGGCTGGCCGGGTCGACATTGCCTGAGGGTTCCCGGAATTTCTGTGGCTCCTCGAAATGGGGGTATAGGCCGAGTTCCCGAACCACACGAGTGGCTGGCGCGGTACCTCCAGGGAGTGGGCGTCGCGCTGATCGCTGCGCCGGGGGCCACCTGATCCGGTCGTCCCTGCACCATGACGACCGGTACGTCGAGCTGGGGCAGGCTGCCAACTGACCCCCGCCGTGCTGGCTCGCTGACACTCAACCTGTCAGTTCCTCTCGCCCTGCAATGAACCATCCGGGGCCAACGACTTCATCCGTGGAGCAAGCGACCGGGCCGGGCTTGGCTTGAGCTCGACGTTCATTCACGGATACGGGTGTTCCAGCGCGGGTAGTACGGCTTCACCCCAAAGACCTTCGCTAGTGCCCACAACGTGGGGAGCATCAGGTTCTGGACCCAGACGGCCGGGGTGGTGACTCGGCTTTCGTGGCGGAAGTGCCAGAAGGTGGCGCCGAGCTGCAGTGGGTTTTTGGGGGCGCCTCTGGGGGTGGTGTGGCCGTCGGCGACCAGCCCGGCGACCGCCTCGTGGAATTCTTTGGTCAGCAAAGCGGGGCGCAGTTCGACGACGCCTTCGATGTCGACGGTGCCGGTGTTGCCCTCGGAGTGTGGTACCCCGGCGGGCACCACGACGGTCTGGCCGGCGCTGGCCAGGTGCTCCTGGCCGTTGAGGGTGAAGCGGGCTTGGCCGGCGGTGATGGTGAAGCGCTCCTCTTGGTGAGGGTGGATGTGCTCGGTGATGACCCCGCCAGGCACGCTGCGCCAGTTGAAGCGCACCAGTTGGCCGTCGTTGTCCTCGGCGACGGCGGTGTATTGGATGTGCTCACCGGTGGCCTGGTTGAAGAACGGTCGGAACCTTCCGCTCTGGGTGTCGAGGTCGGGGGTGGTCACGGGATTTGGGTGGCGAGCCGGACGGTCTGGGGTGAGCGGCCCGGTCGCAGACTGGCCAGGTCGTGGAAACCGGCCGCGGCGGTGCCCAGCAGGAGGACGCCGGCTACCAGCCCGGTCGTGGCGACGAGCGCGGTCCCGGACATCGTGGCCACCAGGATGAACGGTCCGATGGTCAGCGCCCAGCCGACGGGTCGGTACCGGGGGATGTGTACGAGGTGGTCGAGCCACAGAAGCAGCGGTCCGATGGTGATGGCGATGGACGGCAGGACCCAGTCGCGATGGCCGGCGGCGATGACGATGACCGGAAAAACGAACGAAGCGACCAGTTCGATGACCGTCGCTACGGTGACCGACCGTTCGATGCGTTTCGCTTCCGGGCTGGTAGGCCTGCGGCCGGTCCCGGCGGTGACCCTGATGCCGTACACCAAGACCGCGACAACAATCACGACGGCCACGCCCGTCAGGGCGGTCCCCGTGTCGCCGCCGATGCTGAGGGCGCCACGCACCAGCCAGAAGGCCGCGAAGGCCAGCTGGATGAAACCGCCCACGCGGCGGACCCGCTGCGACCAGGCGGCAGCCGGGGCCAACTCGAAACTGGCCTCAGATGTGGTCATGTCGCGCTCGTTCGGGTCCGGTACCAGCCGACGGTGTCGGCGATAGCGGTGCCGAGCGGGGTGGCTACGGTCCCGAAGGTGGACTGGAACTTGGAGGTGTCGAGCACGAAAGGCTCCTCGAACTCGTAGGACATCTCGGCCAGCTCCCTCATCAACGGCTTGACCACCCCCAGAGCCCGCAACGCGAGCTTGGGGACATTGCGGACCCCGACGGGATGACCGACCTCCGCGGCGATCAGATCGAGGACCGACCGGGTGGTGACGGTCTCAGGTCCGGGCAGGTGCCAGACCTGGCCGACGGCCCGCTTGTCGCTACCGAGGGTGACCAAGCCGGCCGCGATGTCGGGCACGTAGCTGTAAGCCCGGATCCACCGATGAGCTCCGGGTGGAACCGGTCTCTGGGTGTTTGGTGGATGGGGGCACGTTGATGAGTTCGGTGGGGGCCTGAGTCAGGACGCGGGGTTCGTTTGGGGGCGTGTTGGGCCTAGCAGTTCTGGGTGGTGGGGTTGTCGTCGACGCGGCCGCCACGGGCGTCGGTCCGGCTGGCCGTTTAGGTGACTAGCTCGACGGCACGGAGGCGGTCGAGGATGGTGTAGAAGTGTTCTTGCCAGGGCCAGTGGGCGGGCAGGTGAAGGCTCTGCTTGCGGGCCGAGGTGGTGATCCGCCCGGGCAGGGCAAGCAGCCGGGTCCGTAGGGTCTTGGTGGTCATCGTTGTCGGCTGTTGGCCCGAGCCGATGTGCACGGTCCAGCGGCCGAGGTTGTGAGCGATGACGTTGAAGATCATCCAAGCAGCGTTGGCGGCGAAGCGGCCAGAGGGGAGGTGGTTGAGCCCGACCCCGTATTTGAGGTCTTTGATGGTGTCCTCGCATACGGCGTGACGGCGGTGGTCGGCTTCGAGGGTCAAGGTGTCGCCCTGGCGGTTGGTGATGAAGGCGTGGTAGTCGTAGGTGACCAGCAAGGCCAGCTGGGTGCCCGGTGTCGGCTTGGTTCGCCGCACAATCAGGCGGACCTCCCGGTGGTGGCGAGAGAAGGGCCGGTAGGCGATCTCGGCCACGTCGGCGCCGTCGGGCATCCAGTAGGGGATCGGTGTCCAAGCTTCTTCGGGGATGGCGGCGATCTTTTGCAGCAGGGACTTGGAAAGCTTGACCGTGATCGAGTAGGCCACGCCCGCCTTCTCGCACGCCTGGGTGACCTTGCGGTTGTAGAACCCTGAGTCGGCCCGCATCACCATCACCCCGGTCGCACCGGCGGCGCGGATGCGACGGAACACCTTGGTGATGAAGCTGGCCGCCCCCCGGGCGGTGTGCACATTGCCGCCCCGCAACCGCGTTCCTACCACCTGGTCCAACCCGGCCACAGTGGCCACCAGCGGGTGATAGCCGCGCACCTTGGTGTAGCCGAACTTGGCCCCTTGCTTATGCAACCCATAGGTCTCACAGATGGTCGAGTCGACATCCACGGTCACCGGGCCATCGCCGGGACCGGCCCCCGCCGCCCACGCCCGGGCCAGCAGCTCGTCCTGCACCCGCTCCAGCTGGCTGATATGACCCCAGGTGAAGCTACGAAGGAACGTCCCCAACGTCGAAGGCGCCCGCACCGGGTGGCCCAGCACTTCTGCGGTGGAAGCGACCCGCATCCGATCAGCGTCATCGATGCAATCCCCACCCGCCAACGCCGAGTGGACCAAGGTCATCGCCTTGAGCCCCACATTGGCCCGGCCGGCAGCGTCGCCCAGATCGACATACTCGTCGAAGAGCTGCTTCACGCCCAGGTGCTGGGCCAAGGTGGCCGGCAGCACCAGCCCGGCGTTGGCCACCGCATGGTCATCGTCGAAGGTCACCGCCAGGTGGTCCAGACTGTGACAAGATGAGCGCATCGAAAAAGTGCCCTCCGGTCAGGGACTAATCGAGGTGTGGTAGCCAGATTTTCCCTTACCGGAGCGGCCTTTTCGTGGATGCTCAGCCCCCTCTCACGCCTTCAACCCCCGCTTGGGCGGTGGATCCAGGGTAAGTGTGAGGCAGGTCGGGGTTGCCGATGAAGTCGGCCCGCTTGCCGGCCAGGGCGTTGGCGAATACCCGGGCGCCCAGGGTGGACTCGGTCACGCCCGCACCGAAGAAGTCCGACGCCCTCCCGATGGCGACACGGGCCCGCCCCGCTTCCGCGGCGGCCAGCAGTTCAGCGGTCATTTCGGCCCGGGTCCGGCCCTTCGAGGTGGTGGCCGCCAGCGGCAGGTCCTCGGTCATGGCTTGGCCGCCAGTCGGGCCGTAGCCGTAGACGTTCTCCAGAGTCACCAGCAGAGCATCAGCACGTTCAGCGGCGGCCACCACGCCCCGCTGCAACGGCGGGAACAGCTTCGGCCAGCCGGTGTACGGGGCATTCAGACACTGGTAGACGACCGATGCGCCCTTGGCCGCGTCGGCCGCGGCCTCGGGGTCGGTCGCGTCCGCAGCCCGCCAGTCGAGGCCGCCGGGCAGGGTCCCCGGACGATGGCGCGATACCGTCCGCACCGCTACACCCTGAGCCCCTAACCGGGCAGCGAGGGCGACACCGACCTGTCCGGTTCCGAAAACGACATGCAACGGGCCCTCACCCATCGGCAACAGTCCCGGGATTCGATGTCTGCTGGTTGCGGCAGAGGTGACCGAGGCCGTGAGCGAGGCGGACCCGCTCGCGGCCGGGGATCACACACGTGCGTGCTGCTCCCATTCTCTGTTCTCCTATTCGGTTGACAGGCCAGCTCTAAATCGGCGACGTGGCCCTGGCGCCGGGGTGGGGTCTATGTCCCTTGGCGCAGGCGACCGAGGTCCGGAGTCGGAACCGTCAACGGCGGCCCACACAGACGCGGGCCTGACCTCACCGTACACCCTGGTGGGACCGCCCGCTGATAAGCACGACACCATCACCGACCGGGACCGCCCCGAAACAGCCACGACAACCGCCACCAACGGAGCTGTGCCGGCAGGGGCCTCAAGGGTGGGACGGCCCCTGCTCTGCTGACCTGACCGGTTCAGGATGTCTCGGCGCTCGACGAGATGTCTCGCGCTCGACTCCAGGCGGCGCCCCCTAAGGCGTTGAGCCGTCCTGCGTCGCCTGCATGTTCTTGATCATGACAGCCTCGGCGGTACGCAACTCTTCGCTGGGGCTGAACCACAAGAACTCGGTCCCGGGCTCGTTCTTCACCGGGACGTGGCCGGGCGGAATGTAGAAGGCGTCGCCGACCTCGAAAACCTCATCACGGTCGGCGTACCGTGCTGTCATCTCGCCCTTGAAGACATAGCCCCAATGCGGACACTGGCAGCGGTCGTCCGGAAGCCCCCTCATAAAGGGCGTGGCGTCAATGTCTTGGAGGAGCGACGTGAAGCTCACGGTGTAGCCGTCGAGCTCGTCGCGCAGATCCACCACGGGACCAGCATCCTGGGGTTGTGGGGCGCTGTCCCTTGAGACCTTCGGCATCTCCATCACCTCTTTCGTCTGGGTCGTGCCGCTGGTTGCGCGGTCATGAGGTGTCGACGTGACGTTATCGGTGTCCCTTCCGTCCTGCTCTCCACCATTAGGGACCTGACGTCGGATCCGTGGCTAGGTGTGGTCCGAGCGAGGCCAGCTGGCTTTCACCCAGTCCTGACCGTTTCCTTTCCTGCCTGGTCCGCAGTGCTGTCCTGCCGTCGACCTGAGTCACCCTCACGGCCCACGCTCAGCGCCCGATCCCGCCCCGTCCTCGCTTCCCCCGGGTGCAAATCTCTTGAGGCTACGAGGCCGAATCCGGGGCGCTTGGTTCCGGAACATCCATCGCTTCAAGGGCGACCGTGGCAGGGGTCGAAGGGAAGAACTGATGCCTAGACAGTGCCAGCACGGACCGTGTGGCAACGGTGGCGATGACCAACGTCACGAGCCCAAGCACGATGGCCGTGTAGGCGGTGAATCCGCGGGGTCGCGTCGTCTGGAGCCACTCGATTCCGTCCAAGCCGATGGCGGCTGTTGGGAACGTGAACGACCAGAAGCTGGGGTGAAGCCGAGTCGGAGATACACCGGAGCCAGTCGGAGCTGGACCATAACCATGAGGATGGCGTATCCACCAAGCCCGGCCGCAAACGCGTCTATCGGTCCGCGGTGCAATGCGAAGTATGCGACACCCGCAACCATCGGAGGTCCGGCCTCCAGGGCGATGGTAGGCATGAGCAGGGGCGGAAGCTTCGGTCTGATGAATAGTCGGTTGAGAATGATCGAGGCGACCAGCAACCAACTGACCATCCCAACCCCGAACCAGGCCTTAGCCAAGAGGTACAGGTGGGCTTCCGAGGCCACGATAGAACCCACGAAGCCGCCGGTTGCCGTCGGCAGCAGGTAGCCGGGATGCATGCACTCGTCGTAGAGATCGTTGATGATCCACTGTCCCGTCGACCAGCCGCCGACCAAGACAGCCATGGACGACAGCACGGCGACGAGGACGCGCCCGACCGGAAGCTGCACGCCGCACAGCACGCCGCCAACAACGTCGGAACGATCACAACGAGGGCAAGGAACGGCGACAGGATCGGGTTACGCCAGTCCTGCTGCACGCTCCTCGCACCCTTCGAGAAATAGATCAGCTCGACAAACTGGTTGAAGACGTCAGGGCGGGGGACAGCCGGGCTCTGGTCATCTCTGGCGAGCCCGGAGTGGGAAAGTCAGCGCTGTTGGACTACCTACTTGACCCTGAAGAACCCGCTTCGATAACGAGTGGGGTCTGGGCTGATTGGTGCCTGTGGGGTGGTGTGGGCCTGTTCCCCGGCCGTTTTGGTTTCTCTCGGGCCGCCTTTCCGGCCGTTGGAGGCCGTCGGGGCGTGGCGGGAGAAGCGGTCGGCCGGGTGTCAGGCAGCATTCCGGGCTGGTGGCATGGGGGTGGGCGGGTCGGTGCCGGGGACGATCCGGGCTGGTCGCGGCTGGCACGGGGTGGCTGGCGGCGGGGTGGCGGTATGGGCGAGGGCGGCAATCTTCACCGAGTTGTGGGCCAGGACACCCCAGCCGCACCAGGTTTGGGTGCCGCCGATCCCGTCGAAGAGGCTGCGCCGCCAGCCGAAGTCCCGCTTCAGGCAGGAGATCCGGGCCTCCGAACCGGTGCGCCACTTCACCAGCTTGGTGAAGCGCCGTCCATGTTGAACCTTGCTGCGAGCCGGACCGGGCCTGCCGCGCCGGGGAATAGCCACGGTCTGCACGCCGAGCGATTTGAGATCGGAGTCTATTTTGGCTTCGCCGTAGCCGCGGTCGGCGGTGACCGCTCGGGGGGCGCGACCGAAGCGGGCGGTGATGCGGGCGACGGCGGGGACCAGCATCGGGGCGTCGGGCGGGTTCCCCTTCACTACTACATGGTCGACGACCACGCCCTCGGCGTTGTCGGCCACCTGCGCCTTGTATCCGAACTCGACGGGACGACCGAGTCGTCCCTTGCGGATGGGGCGGGCGTCGAGGTCGTGAAGCGACACCACCCGGGTGGCCCCGTCGGGGATCTCACCGGCGAGGCGGGCCCGGGTCTGAGCCGCGATCTGTTCCACTGCGGCCGCGGTCTCCTCCAGAGCCGAGATCATCGCGGCCAGCTTTCCTCCAGCGGCGACGCCACGGCGGGCCAGGGTCCGTCCGGCGTTGGCGGCCACCGCCCGCGCTTCGCCGACCGTCGCCACCGCGATCGCGGCCAGCTCGCCGGTGATGACCAGGACCTCTTCTTTGGCGTCGTCGTTGCGCCGACGCAGCCAGGTAGCCACATCATGGGCTCGCCGTCGCACCGATCGCGTCCGATCCCGGAAACCGGTCCGCTTCGCCAGCCCGGCCGCCTTGAGCTTGCCGGCCAGGACCGCCATGCGGGCCACGCCCTTGGCCAAAAGACCGCTGTCGGTCGGGTAGGCCACGTTCGCTTCGACCACAGTGGTGTCGGCGCGGACGGCGTCGAGACGGATCAGCTTCTCCTCGGCCGCCTTGGCCAACAACGCCTCGTTGAGCGCCGAGATGGCCGTCTCACCGCAGCGGGCAGTGATCTTCAACAGCGTGGTCGGATGCGGCACCGCCTGATCGAGGGGGATCCGACAGAACCGCCGCCACGCGATCGAGTCGACCACCTCCGCGCACAGCGTCTCGTACCCGAGTTTGTAACGGAACCGCAGGAACATCATGCGCAGGTAGGTCTCCATCGGGATCGACGGCCGACCGGTCCGCTCCGAGAAGAACGGCACGAACGGCTCGAAGAACCGCACGTCATCGAGCAGCCGGTCCACCTCGGCCAGCCCCGGCGGCAGCCCCAAGCAGCACTCCGGCAGGATCGCGTCCCACAAGGTCGGCTCAGCGTTTATGGTACGCAGCATGATGGCCTGAACTCCTTCTCGCACAAGGGGTTCGGGCCATCATCACAGCATTCGACCCCAAACCGGGGGACCGTCAGACCGCGAGACCCTTACCAGACAAGGGCATACACGTCGACTTTTTCAGGGTCAAGTAGCTAGCCGAGAACGCCTCCGAGGGCCGGGTAGCCCGGACCACCGGAGTCGAGTCCGAGATGGAGCTACCGTTCGCCCCTCTACAGCAGCTATGCGCGCCCATGCTCGACCGGCTGGAGCGGATTCCCGCACTGCAGCGCGATGCCCTGGGCGTTGCGTTCGGGCTCAGCACTGGGCCGCCGGCCGATCGTTTTCTGGTCGGACTTGCCGTCTTGAGCTTGCTCTCCGAAGTCGCCTCCGAACGCCCGCTCATTTGCCTAATCGACGACGAGCAACGGTTGGATTTTGCCTCAGCCCAAGTTTTAGCCTTCGCTGCCCGTCGGCTCGGCGCGGAGTCCCTCGGGTTGGTATTCGCGGCCCGAACTTCCAGCGAACACCTGCGGGGATTACCCGAACTGGCGCTGGAGGGACTGTCCGGTGCCGACGCCTCCGCATTGCTGGACGTGGTTCTTCCCGGCAAGACTGACGCTCGAGTCCGTGCCCAAATCGTGGCCGAAACAGGAGGCAACCCCCTGGCCCTGCTCGAGCTGACTGTGGGGCTGACACCGGCCGAGCTGGCCACGGCATTCGAGCTCCCCGGCGCGATATCGGTGGTGGGCAGAATCGAAGACGCCTTCGAGCGCCGAGTGGCCGCCCTTACCGGTCCGCCTCCCCGGGGGAGCGCAAGCGTACCCACCAGGTCTTGTCGGAACTCTTCGACCCAGAGCTCGATCTCGAACGACACGCTTGGCACCGGGCGCAGGCGGCCACCGGACCCGACGACGACATAGCCGCCGAACTGGACCGTGCGGCCCAGGCGGCGTTGGCCCACGGCTGCCTGGCCGGCGCCGGTGAGTACCTACAACGCGCCGTAACTCTCACGGTAGATCCAGTTCAACGGACCCAGCGGGCGCTCGTCGCCGCGGAAGGCAAAATTCGGGCCGGTGACTTCCACGCGGCGACCGAGCTACTCGTAGTAGCCGACGACGGCTCCACCGACGACCTCCAGCAGGCGCAGATAGACCTGATGCGGGCGCAACTGGCGTACGTAACCCAGCGAGGTAACGACGCGCCTCACCTTCTGCTGCAAGCCGCCAAGCGGCTGGGACCTGTCGACGCCGCACTCTCGCGGTCCACCTACCTTGACGCCCTGTCCGCCGCAATCTTCGCGGGCCGGCTCGCCACCCCCAGCAGCGGAGTGCTCGAAGTTGCACGGGCCGCTGCAGACGCCCCGCCTCCGCCAGGCGACGCCCCCAGAGCCACCGACATTCTCCTCGATGGCCTAGCCGCCGGCTACAACGATGGCTACGCCTCGGCCGTGCCGGCACTTCGCCAGGCATTGGCCGAGTTCGGTCACGACATGTCCGCCCAGGAGGAATTGCGCTTCCTCTGGCTGGCTTCCGTGACTGCCATGCGCCTCTGGGATGACGAGTCCTGGGAATCGCTTTCGTCCCGACATCTCCACCTCGCCCGGCACATCGGCGCTCTGAGCGACCTGCCCCTTGCGCTGATCTCCCGGACGTTCGCGCTGTTGTACTCAGGCGATCTGGAGGCAGCGGCCTCGTTGACCGCAGAGTCCCATGCGCTCAACGAAGCCATCGGCAGCAACCTCGCCGCGTACGGGGCCATGGGCCTCGCCGCGCTTCGGGGGGATGAGACGACCGCCACCGATGTGATCAAGAGCACCTTGGATGACGTGACCCAGCGCGGGAAGGCGTCGGCATAACCTTTGCCGAGTGGGCCGGAGCCCTTCTGAACAACGGTCTCGGCCGCTACGACATGGCTCTTGCCGCGGCCCAACGTGCCACCCTCTACCGTCCGGATCCCGGATCGCTGATATGGCCGACGGTCGAGCTCATCGAAGCGGCCGCACGCGGCGGCGTCCCCGACGAGGCCGCCGAAGCGCTTGAGCAGTATTCCGAGATGACCAGCGCCAGCAGTGCGGACTGGGCCCTCGGACTGCAGGCGCGTTCGCGGGCGCTCCTAACCCAGGGCGACGAGGCGGAGTACTACTATCGCGGTGCGATCTCCCGCCTGGGGAGGACCCGGATGCGACTGGACCTCGCCCGGGCCCACCTGCTCTACGGCGAATGGCTACGCCGCCAACGCCGCCGAACTGACGCTCGCGAGCAACTGCGGACCGCCCATCGAATGCTCGACGCCATGGGCGCAGACGCGTTCGCCGAACGAGCCCGTCGAGAACTACAAGCCACGGGCGAGAGCGCTCGCATTCGCGGGCGGCTAGAGGCTGATGACGGAGACGCGATATCCGGCGACATCCACTTTCAGTCGGCTCCGCACCGGAGCGATGCGCCAGAGCCAAGGTTAACTCGAGGTCGCACGTCCGAAGTGAGGACCTCACCCGACTTGAATAGGATCGTGCAGGAGTGCTCATCGAGACACCGCGCTTGGTTCTGCGACGTTTCCGTGAGGAGGATGCCGCGCCGTTCGCGGCATACCGATCGGATCGGGACGTAGCCCGGTACCAGACCTGGGTCGCTCCGGTGTCACTGGCCGACGCGACCCACGCCGTTCTGACATACGCCGGGGAGGAGCCCGATCAACCAGGCTGGTGCCAGTACGCGATGGAACTGAAGGCCGACCCACAGCTTATCGGCGACATCGGCGTGAACCTGCACGCCAACCGGATGCAGGCTGAGATCGGGTTCACCGTGGCCACGGGATTTCAGAAGCGTGGTCTCGGCACAGAGGCGGTCTCGGCCTTGCTAGGGAATCTGTTCGAGCGCCGTGGATTGCATCGGGTCTCGGCCCAATGTGACGCTCGGAATATCCCCTGCGTCCAACTGTTGCGGCGAGTGGGATTTCAGCTAGAGGGCAGGCGCCCCCAGTTCACTTGGCAGAAGGACGAATGGATCGACATCCTGCTCTTCGGAATCCTGGCCGACTGAAACCCGTCCGCGGACCATCCCCGGAGGGAACCCCTTCATGGCCAGGCGACCTCATACGGGGGCTTCCCCTACCTCTTTCACGATTGCGTCGAAGTCGACTCCCGCCAGGTACTCCCTGACCTCCTCCTCTGTCACCTCCAGACCATCAGCTTTGAGGTCAGCCACCAAGGCCTCAATCATGTTTGGTTGTGACGTAATCTCTCGCAGCACGCTTGCCGTATCGCCGGACGCGGGCTGTGCCTCCGTGTGCTCAACAGTAATATTGCTTTGGTCGGAATCCTTGTCCTTGACGAGATCCTGGCGGCCCCCGACCCTGGCCGCTAACCCGCCCACTGAATCGTCGCTCTCCACGATGTCGTGGGCTTCCCGCTTGATGTCGTCGGGGATCGCCTGTGTCAGTTTCCAGAGCCCAACCTTCTGGATCACATCAGTCGGCGGGCTCTCCCTCGTTCGCTTGATCAAAAGCACTGCGCGGCGTATCTCTTTTTGTCTCTCCTTATTTGATCCTGCGGCCTGTTCCTTTTTCGTCTTGAACGTCATGGCCCCTCCTTGCTTGTCGGCCAGCTACACCGCATTATTGTATGCCGGGCAGGGGTGCGCTGCTACCGGGAGCGCCAGATCGAGAGCGAGAGAAGCCATATCATCCTCGACCCCAACGGGCCATTTCGAGGCTGTACTGGGCATCTGCTCGAACGAGACCGCCTTCACCCCGGCTGGCTCGGGTAGCAATGCAATTCACGTTCACAGCCCGCCGAGTTGGCACGCCAACTACTCGTCATCAGATTCCTCATCAGATTCGTCATCCGATTCATTACTCTCTGTAGCGGGAGACGAACTGGCGGGCCGCCCGAACCTTGCGCGTAAGCCCTGCGAAACGAGCGCGAGGGATTGATAAACTACTTTCTGCTGCTCCTCATCGACGTGCTTGGTGCTGTAATAATCGGCGGCTTCTTTCACGGTCCCGGCCATCAGGAAACCAACCCCGGCCGCCGCGGCTAAGCTGCCGGCGGTACCACCCAATGTCGATACATAGTTTGAGCCGACATTGGTAAAGACGTCACCCCCCGTGCCGGTGCCAAGGGTGGTCAGTTGTTCGCCAGGTGTCGCTTTTGCATCGCGCGTAGCTATGCCCGTGGCCCACAACTTTGCGTTATTTGGGTCGGCGAGCGCGGCCGCGATGGTCTTGTCTTTGTACTTGCCTTCCTCGGACAGTGTGACCAAGGTAGCTATTCCTCCGACGATGCAACCCGCTACCGCGCCAATCGCGGCTAAAGACACGGTTCCAATACCTGGGAGAAGTACCGTGCCGGCAGCTGCCCCGACACCTGCCCCGAAGATTGCTGCCGCGGCTGCTGCCGCGGCTGGTCCGGCGGTTATGCTCGCCGCGACCCCCACCGTGCCCCCGATGGCCTTCGCCGCGAAAAGGCTCTGATACTCATCGTCAAACAATGCCGCGAAGTGCTCCTTGGCCTTCGCCGTGAACGTCGCCGTAATCCAATCTCGGAAGCCGCGGCAACACAAGAAATAGGCCTCCACCAATGTGTTTACGGCCAGGCCGTACTCTCCCGACAGTTTTACCATTAGCTGTTCGGCCTCTTGCGCGGCTGCGGCACCGTCCTTCGCGGTACTGACAAGGGCGATTTGGCGATCAACAGTTTTAGAACACTGTTCGAGCTTCTCCCGGAATGCTATAATCTGGCGCTTCAAATAGTCGTGCTCAGCTCCCTGCCATCCTAAGCTCCTGATGCCCTCCAGGACTTGAGCGGTCTCCTCAATCGACGAGAACCAGCTACTATTGCCACTGGCAATGATTGAGTCTTTTATATCTTTCAGGAAAGCGGTACTTCTATTTACCGCCGAGGGGGGCCGCCTCGGTCGTCCTCCTTTCTTTATGTTCGTCAGTTCATCCAGAAACTTCTGATAAATACTGGGGCGATCTTTGTAGCTTCCTCTCCCCAGCATCCTGTCAACGAGTCCCCGCTTACCGCTCTTGTCGGCTGTCAATATCTGTAACCAACACTCCAACTCTGGACCGTAAAACGAATCCACAAACTGGCCGAACGCCGACGACCAGTCTTTCCATTTACCATCGGCACCCGTGACCATAGTTTCGAAGTCGGCGGGTCCGATGCGAGGATCCTTATCGCTGCCAAGTAGATCCTTGATTGATATACCTTTCAGCCACGATGGTGGCGGCGGCGGAACTGGCTCCTGCTCTCTGTCCATAACGTCATCCTCTCCTTGCGTCTCGCGGCCCCTGGAAATGACTCATCGAAAGTGGTGGCGGAGTCGGCACCGTGGCCTGGCGCCTCGGGGGCCGATCTCTCGGTCTGCACAAGCAATAAGAGTGCCTCGTTTGCCAGCGATCCCCTCGAAATCATCCAGGTTGGCGTCATCGCATCCGGACACCCCTTCTGGAGCACTAGGTCGAGATGCAGGGACGCAAGGAGATCCTCACTCGGGCACACTGCGAACGGACGGCGAGAGTCTCGGTCGAGACGGTCGTGAGCAGTATGACGATTCCCGGCCATAGCGACCTTTTGTGCGCTCGATGACACCACCACCTACATCGCGATAGTAACAGCCCTCGCGACCAAGGCGTAGCCTGTCCGTGGGTCGCGTCTCGAGCCTGCCCGCGCCCAACGTGCCCCGAGTGGCCGACGCCGGTGCACCACCCAGTTGCAATCGCAGCCGGTTGGGGAGCACGACGAAAATCCGAGACGAAGGGGCTGAGTGTTCCCCGGGGCGTTCCATTAGATCATCAACGATGGCCCGTCCTCGGTGCGTTCCGGCGTGGACCATTGACGGGCAGGCGAATCTGGGCGGTGGCAGTAACGGTCACCTCATCGCGCTGGTTGGTCCCCGATACCGAGCAGGTGACCGTCCCGGCTAGCTCGGAGTCGTGGTCGACGGCCGTAACGGTGCCGCTGAGCCAGGTGGTGTCGCCCAGCAGGTTCGGCCGGCGCAGGCGCACCTCCAGCTCGGCCACCGAACCGTCGTCGCCGCACCAGTCGGTCAAGAGATGCCCGATCCAGCACACCCGTTGCAGCCCGAAGTCGTAGCCGTCGGCCATGCCGGTGGCCCGGGCCAGCACCGGATCCCAGTGTGCCCCTTCGAGGGTGTCGGGCACATTCGTCTCCGGGTGACGCAGGCGGGCCCCCGGATGATGGTCCAGGTAGCTGTAGACCATGCGGTTCGTCGAGCACATGGGCGAACCCCAGCCCATAACGAAGCCCACCACGTTGGTGATGGTCAAGGGCCCCTTGACCAGAATGGAGAGGGGTTCGCCCACCGCCACGTTGTCTATATGACGAGCGACCGCCCCCCGCCGAAGGCCCGGCTCGGCGGCATACTGCTGTTCGATGCGGGCCATGTGCTCGTCGTCATACCGATGCCGTGCTGCGGCGGCTCCGGGCTCAGGCGTCGCCGATCCATCCCCGCTGCGCTCATAGCGGTTCAAGGTTTTGAAACACTCGGCCAGCACGTCCCCGTCCTCGGCCGCATACGTGGTGTGATCGACGTGGGTGGCCATGGGCCGGCCATCCCGACTCTGCCTCATCTCGACCGATGCCAGTCGAGCGGTCGCTGTCACCGTCTCGTCCACTCGGACCGGCCGGTGGAAGATCCAGTGGTCGGAGACCCAGATGGGCGCCGTCCCAGGGAACCAAGCCTCGGCGGGGTAGAGACCGGTCTGGCCGGGAGGGGCACCTGCATTGCTGAAAGTGCTCACGAACAGAGGAGGAGCCGTCAATCCGCCCAGACTGGATTCGGCGGCATACCCGGCATCCCACCAAAGAGGGTTGTCGTCACCGACCCCCTGGGCGAAATGCCAGATGGCATCGGCCGTGGCGACGCGGTTCCAACCCCGTTCAACCCGCTCCACTCCGAGCCAATGCTGGACATCAGCGAGAGACCGTTCGGTGAGGCGACCGTAGTCCTGGGCCGGCGTCATGACGCCGGTGCCATCAACATCCCGACCACAGCGTCGGTCAATTCGATCTCCACAGAGCTCCGATCCGAGCGCAGCGCGCCATGGGCCCTACCGGCCCGTTCGTAGGCGGCCAGCACATTGGTGATGGTGATGTTCGAGTACTCGATGCGGTGCTGGCGGATCCTGGCCGGAAGGAAGGCCAGCTCGTGATCGAGATACTCAACCAGGTCTTTCATGGGGGCATTCACCTCGTGGCGGAGATCGAGCAGGTGCCGGTACTCGTCGTCGGCGAAAGCCTGAGCCAGGAAGCAGGCGAACCAGCTGCTGCCGTCGAGAGCGACCACGTCGAGAAGAGCTTCGATCTGGATCTCGACCAACCGCCGCACGCCCCACGGCTGCGACTCCAGCAACAAGGCCTCCAGGAAACAGCGTCGCCGGGCGTTCACCGCGCCCATCCGATTGGTGAATACGGCCTCGACCAGACCGGCCCGGCTGGCGAAGTGGTATTGGGCAGCGGAGTTGTTGCGCTGCCCAGCCTCGACCGAGATCTCCCGCAAACCAACACCGCGTACCCCCCGCTCGGCGAATAGGCGCTCAGCCGTGGCGAGCAGCCGCAAACGGGTGGAGTCGGCCCGCAAGGTCACGGCCGGCGCAGCCGCTTTCACTCATCGACCCCTGGCGCCGTCGTTCATCACCGCCTACAGTAAGACGTAGTGCTTAAGAGGGTCAAGGCCATGGCAACCCGATGAGTAGCGAAACCCGCCTGCTGGCCAACTGCGTGGTCGGTCTCGGCTTCTCCTACCGCGGCTTCCAGCTCGGCCTGGAGCAGAAGCCTGACCTCATCGGGTGCGACGCCGGTAGCGCCGACATGGGGCCTGGCTACCTCGGCTCCGGTAAGGACCCTAAGAGCGTTGTCTCGCTCGAACGCGATATGCGCCTCATGATCGAGGGCGGCCTCAGCGCCCGGTGCCCGGTGGTGTTCGGGTCGTGCGGCGGAGCTGGGGGCGGACCCCATCTCGAGGGGTTTCGGCGCATCGTCGACGACATCGCCCGCAGTCTGGGCCGCCGTATCCGGGTGGCTCTGATCCACGCCGAGCAGGATCCGGTGACGTTGCGTGCCGCCCTCGAGGCCGGCCGGATCACCTCACTCGGGCCCTTCCCCGAGCTCACGGCCGAAGCAATCGACAGGTCATCAGCGGTGGTAGCCATGATGGGGGCCGGGCCGATCATGGACGCTCTCGGCGAGGGGCCTGAACTGGTCTTGGCCGGCCGGTGCGCCGATCCCGCCATCTTTGCTCCCGCCGCGCTGCGGGCAGGCCGGCCGGCTGGGCCGGCCTGGCACGCGGCCAAGAGCATCGACAAGGGATATCTGGCTACCACCACGCCCCGGGAGGGATCTCCCGTGCTGGCCACAGTCGCCGATGACAGCTTCGTCGTGGAACCGACCAAGCCGGGGACTGCGTGCACCGTCGACAGTGTGGCCCGCCTGACCCTGCACGAGAACCCCGACCCGTTCGTCGTCCGGCAACCCTCCGGGGATCTGCTTGTCGAGGACGCGCGCTACGAGCAGCTCGACGGAGGCCGGGTTCGGGTCACCGGCAGCGCCTTCGCTCCCGCCGATCGCCCGTCGGTGAAGCTGGAAGGGGCCCAGCTGGTGGGATACCGCACCATTCTCCTGACGGGGATCCGCGATCCCCGGCTGCTGGCCTGCCTCGATGAGTTCCTGGCCGAGTACCGCATCCTGCTCGCACGAGTGGCCAAGAGCCTGCGCATTGATCCCGAAGCGTGGAGCCTGCGGTTCCGTAGCTACGGGCACGACGCCATCCTCGGGGACATGGACCCGGAGCGGGCCCGGGTCGGCCATGAGGTCGGGCTCATCGTGGATGTGGTCGCCGACACGCAGGATTTGGCCACGGCGTTGGCCAGTCGGGCCGGCCCGACGGGGTCCCGCTTCGACTTCACCGGCACACTTGGCGGTGGGGGAAACTTCGCCTACCCCTTTTCGCCCAGTGTGCTGCCCGTGGGTCCGGTCTACGAGTGGAGCGTGTGGCACACCATGGACGTGGACGACGAGCGGGATCCGTTCCGTACCGAGATGGTCGAACTGGGCTGATGGCTCCTCTCGGAGACGTAGCGACTGCCGTCAAAAGCGCCAACGCCGGCGCCTCGTGGCTGACCTTCGACATCGTGTTCGGCGACCCGGCCACGTTCGGACGTGTATGCGACGCGGGAGTCCTCAACCCCTCGCTGTTCGCCGAGCGGTTCGCGGTCGATCCTGACCAAGTCCGGGTTTACCGGTGCGACGCCGTTCTCACCATCAAAGCGACCATCCCCCGTATCCGATCCCGGGGCGGGCCGGAGGAGACGGACTTCGACGGGGTACAGCAGTTCATCCCCCTGCTCGACGTCGAGGTTCCATGACGGCCGACACCGAACTCGACGCCTTCCGGGCCGAGGTGCAGGACTTCATCGCCGCGAAAGCCCCGGCCATGAAGGTCCGCCGAGGGCATCGGGCGCCCGAGGCCGGGGACATGAGCGCCCTGCGGGCCTGGACGGCCGCTCTTTACGGCGAGGGCTACTACGGAGCGGACTGGCCGACCGAATGGGGCGGCATGCCTGACCCCCATCCTCTCCGGCATGTGGTCGTCGTGGAGGAGCTGGCTCGGGCCAACGCCCCCATTCCCATCGGCGCCGGCTACCTGGCGTCCCGGGCCATCCTGGCCCACGGGACCGAAGAGCAGAAGCAGCGCTATCTGCCCCGTATCCGTAACGGGGACGACCTGTGGTGCCAGCTGTTCAGCGAGCCGGATGCCGGCAGCGACCTGGCCTCGCTGAAAACCACGGCCACTGCCACGCCCGACGGAGATGAGTACGTGGTGAACGGTCAGAAGGTGTGGACCACGAACGGCCAATACGCTGATCTGGGTTTCCTGCTGGCTCGCACCGATCCGACCGCGTCCAAACACGCTGGTATCACGGCCTTTGCCTTCGCCATGCACGCTCCGGGCGTCACGGTCCGGCCCCTCAGGGAGATGACCGGCACCCCGGACTTCAACGAGGTGTTCCTCGACAACGTGCGGATCCCCGCTACCGCCAGGATCGGCACCGCCGGCGCCGGCTGGAAGGTGGCGAACGAGGCGCTGGCCCACGAGCGACTGGCCAACGCCGGCCTCCCCATCCGGCTCCAGTTGCTCTTGGAGGAAGTGGTGGCCCTGGCCCGCACCACCGGTCGGTCCACCGATCCGATCGTCCGGCAGGAACTGGCCCGCAGCGCCATCAGGGTGCGGCTGTGCCGCCTGGCCAGCGATGCCGCCCTGGCCCGGCACCTGGCCGGACAGGCCAGCCCGTTCGACGGGCCCATCAACAAGATCATGTCCAGCGAGGTGAACGTGGCCATGACCGATTTGGGCCTCCGGATCGGAGGTCCGGCCGCCCTCCTCGGCGAGGACGACCCAAGCGCCATGGGCGGGGGCCAGTGGGCGGACGACTTCCTCTACGCCCGGGCCCTCCCCATCGCCGGGGGTACGAACCAGGTCATGCGCAACGTGCTGGCCGAGCGGGCCCTGGGTCTGCCTCGGGAGCCTCGACCCTGAAAACCCGGGCCTGAAACAGGAGTCATCCGTGCGAGATGTCGAGGACCAGCCGCTGACCCCGTGGGATCCACCCACCTATCACGTAGACGGAGACGGCAAGGTCGAGGGGGCCGAACCCGGAACGCCGAACAACTGGGGACGGTGGGGTCCGCTCGACCAAAGGGGCACGGCCAACCTGCTGACCCCGGAGCGGATCACCGCGGCGGGCCGGCTGATCCGGACGGGCCGCCGGTTCTCGCTGGCTTTGCCCATAGGAACCAATCAATTGAACCCAGGGACCAGGGACGCCCCCCGCCACATCGTGAACCGGTCCCTGGCCGATGCTGTGGCCGGGGACATGGCCCTCGAGATCGAGAGCTCAGACGACCTGATCATCCTGCCTCTCCAAGCCACCACCCAGCTGGACGCCCACGCCCACTTCGCCCACAGCCACTTCCTCTACAACGGTTTCTGGGCCGGCCTCGTCACGGGCCGCAGCGGGGCCCGACGGCTGGGTATCCACCATCAGAGCCAGGGAGTCGTAGGTCGCGGAGTCCTGCTCGATGTCGGCCGCATCGCAGAACTCGACCCGTTCGACGGCGCCATCGGCCCCGAGCTGCTGGAAGCCACCGCTGCCGCCCACGGCGTACACGTGCAGCCGGGCGACATTCTCCTGGTCCGGACCGGTTGGCTCGGGACGTGGATCGGGGACCCGGATGCGCGTAGGCGGCGGCGTAACGCCGGGCTCACTCTCGACACCATCGAATGGCTGGCCGCGGCCGACGTGGCCATGGTGGCGGCGGACAACAGGACGGTCGAGACCGTACCCGGCCCCGCCGGCTATCCCCCGCTCCCGTTTCACACGGCCGCTCTGCGGGATCTTGGCCTGCTGGTCGGCGAACTGTTCGACCTGGATCAGCTCGCAGTGGACTGTGCCGCGGACGGGCTCTACGAATTCTTCTTTGCGGCCATGCCGCTCCCGGTGGTCAATGCAGTGGGGTCCCCTTTGAATCCGTTGGCCGTGAAGTAGGCAAGGGGAACCTCCCCGTCTCGGACGAGCTTGCTCGGATGGCCCTCCGACATCCATCGGGCCTCGTGCACGCGGTACGGGCCGGTGAACCAGCCCTCACAAGTCGGGTCGCCGTTCACGGCAAGATCGTTGCATAAGATTCGATGTGGAGCCGGCGCCCCGACGAGTAACGATCACTCTGGGATCTCTGGGAGGATCTCCATCCGCCGAGACCAGATGACCATCCCGCCGGGTGGATCTTGCCTCTCCACGAGTTCGGCTATGACCTCGCTGGGTGTGCCAGTGATAACGCAGCTCTGGCGGGCCAGCCGAAGCTCAAGGGGGTGTCCGGTCATGTGGTAATTGGTGGGCGAATCGACGTCAGGCCAGGGGTTGATCAGATAGCAAAGCCGGGCCGGGGCCCGTCGCAGGACGAGATTGTCCACAAACGTGACGAGACCGTCGAGGGTGTCGAAGTCGCCGGGGTAACCGAAATCGCAGTTATCCCAGGCCGTGATCCTCCACCTGCCTTGTACCGGTCGGACATGGCAGACGACGGGATCGCCGAACAGCCGGTGCTGACGAGGGTCGAAGATGGCTGCGTACAAGCGCGTCAGTACGGTTCTCAAGGGCATCAAGTCAAGTCGGATCGGTGGGATGGATGGTGGCGGGCTGCCTGCCCCGTCGGGACGCTTGAGTCGGCGGCTCACGAGAACACACTTTCGCGCTGCGGCGACCGGTAACGCTCAGTCACGCTCGGCCTACGGCGGCCAGCAGAACTGCGCCGGCGGAAATAGCGCGATCAGGATCGTCGAGGACGCAGCACCGGCCAGCGTCGGCCTGCCTCCGGGCCGGGAGACCCGAGCGACGGATTCGGGCGCCTGTCCAGACGCGCCTTGAAGAGATTGCTTGGATCCTTGACACGAGCATCCCTGGGAAGGTCAGTCGTACCGCGTTCTCGAGCATTTCACCCGTGCAGACGATGCCATCACGAGACCAGACAGGGACTCCCGCCGGCCTCGGATTGTCCACCTTACGAACTCCGTTTCCTTGTTCGAGGCACCGGATCATCTTTCCCGGCGGTTGTCCTCAGTCCGCCCCGGCGTCGGCTCTGTCTTCGGGACGGCCGGCGAAGTCGCGCTTGGTCGCTTTGTACCAGCCCATGCCGGAGATGGGGTGCCGCCACCTTCCCTTCATCTCTTTGAAGGCGCTCGCATGTGTCTGATCGCCGCCCGCGACCATCTCCTTCAGGTGCTTGTCCTGCGCCTTGATGATCTCGTCAGCGGTGCTTCCATGATGAGCGAACTCGCACGGCCCGCCCAGGTCTTTGCACGTCATCGCCTTCATTTGTCTTCTTCCTTTCGGATGGAGGGTCGTTCTGGATGTCGGCCCTGAGGGTTACCAGGCGGCGCCGGCAGACTGCTTGGTCGCAGCGTTGATCCGGTTGAACAGGTTGCTCGTGGCGACCCATAGGACGAGACCGGCCAGCTGCTCTTCGTCGCAGTGTTTGGCGGCGGCCTCCCACACGTCGTCGGGCACCGCGTCGGCTCGGTCGGCGAGGCGGGTCATCGATTCGGCCAACGCGAGCGCGGCTCTCTCGGCGTCGCTAAAGAGGTCTGTCTCCCGCCACGCGGCCACCGCGAAGAGCCGCTCGTCGGTCTCCCCGGCCTTCTTGGCGCTGATCGAGCCGCTGTACACACACGGGCTGCAACTGTTGATCTGGCTGGTCCGCAGGTGGACCAGCTCCATGGTGGAGCGAGCCACGTTGGCGCTGTATGCGGCCTTGATAAGGGACTGGATCCCCGTCATCGAGTCAGGTAGCAGATTGGCTGGGTTGTCGATTCTTGCTGTCATGCCCTCTCTGACGCGCCACGACACTGATTTGTGACCGTTCCGGCGGAGGTCACCCTCGGGCTTGTGTCACACCCTGACCCCCTGGCGCGTCAATCTGGTTGTATGGACGAAGATCTCGCTTCCCAGTTCGAGGCCAACCGCCCGCGCCTGCAGTCAGTGGCGTACCGCATGCTGGGATCCATCACCGAGGCAGAGGACGCGGTGCAAGAGACCTGGATCCGGCTGAGCCGCTCGGACCCCGACAGCATCGACAACCTCGGCGGGTGGCTGACCACGGTCGTTTCCCGAGTGTGCCTCGGGGTCCTCCGCTCACGGCGAACCCGCCCCGAGGAGCCCATCAGAGAACTCGACGAACCCGACCTCGAAGAGGTAGGCCCAGGACAGCCGGAACAAGAAGCCATCCTCGCGGACACGATGGGTCCCGCGTTGGTCCTGGTGCTCGAGGCGCTCGGCCCATTGGAGCGGCTCGCCTTCGTGCTGCACGACTTGTTCGGGATGCCTTTCGAAGACATCGCGCCGATCGTCGACCGCTCTCCTGCCGCGGCCCGCCAGCTCGCCAGCCGGGCTCGAAAGCGCGTCCAGGGCAGCGACGAAGCACACTCCCGCGACATTCGGCAGCAGCAGGAGATCGTCGAAGCGTTCCTGGCGGCGTCCCGTCGTGGGGATTTCGAGGCGCTCGTTACTCTCCTCGACCCCGACGCTGTTCTGCGGGCCGATCGCGCCGCCGTGAAGGCCGCAACCGCCAACCGCGCGAAGGGCGCTCCGCTCCTGGCGCCACAGGTCCGTGGTGACCGGGCCGTGGCTAACGCCCTCGTCGGACGGGCGCAAGCAGCCCAAGCAGCGCTTATCGAGGGCTCACCCGGAGCAGTCTGGGCCCCCGGCGGGCGACCCCGGGCCATCTTCGCCTTCCGCGTGATCGGCAACACCATCGCCGAAATCGAGATCGTCACCGACCCAACCGCGGTCAGAGCACTCCACGTGACGCTGCTCGGCAAGGACGACGAGTTGGGCGCTCCTCAGGCGGCGTTCGAGGACGGTTGATCCTTAATTTACCGATGCGGAAGCAGAACCGGAACTCGGTCGCCCTGTTCACGGATTCTTCCGCCCCGACCCCAGGCGGTCTGTGCTCATGGGGCACCGCCGAATGGGTGATTGCGATCTGCAACGACCGAGCCCTTCTGTCATGGGTTGGGTGGGCCCGAGGTCACGGCCCGGTCTCCATTGCCTGGATCTTCCGGTGGATGGCTTCGATGATCGCGGCTGTCGGCAATGGAGTGCCGATGCCGAAGCGGAGGGTGCTTTGGTGATCGAGATTGCCTGCGAGCGGCCGGGGAACCGCGTCTCCGACATGTACAAGGGCGTACACCCCCACGTGGCGCCTGGCCGCGGAGAAGTGAAGTAGACGCTGCCCATCAAGATCGTAGGTGGGCATCCCGTAGCTGATCCTCTCGGTGGCCGATGGAGCCGCTTCGAAAACAAGCCTTCGAAGCTCGCGCATCATGGGTTGAGCTGCCGCGGGAGCGCGGTCGATGTAGGAGTCAACGTCAATGGGCGCCACCATGTTTTCTCTCCTCGGTTGACTCCTGAGCGCCGAGTGAGGCCGCCTAGCTTCGGCCAGCCGTTCGGTCAGGTGGATGGTTACCCTGTCTCCCGTGTCCTTGCCGATCTTCTTGCGGAGCTCCGCCTTGATCGGCAGTTTGTGGGTGCCATCGCCCATGGCCATGAAGCCGCTGCGGAACGGCTCACCGTCCACGGTCCCCCGGATCTTCACCAGTCCTCGGGTGCCGCAAAAGGTGACCGAGTCGCGCATGACCACGTAGGTAGCGCCGCCCTTTGCCGGGGACTTCTGGAGCTTGGCGGTGAATGTCTTGTCCAGCACGGTCATCTGGGTCTCCTTCCGATCAGCACGGCGAGACCGGCGACAGGCCGAGCCGGTCGGTCGACAACGAATCGAAGAATTCGATCAGTGCGGGGCCGAGGGCGGCTGAGTCGACGTTGTGGTCCTGTCCGGGTAGTGCGGTGAGCAGGTCGTCGGGGAGGACAGTGCTCACGGCTGCGGCCGCGTGCGCCATAAAGGGGAAGCTGGCTTGGCCGTAGATGACCGTGGTGCGTGCTGGAACCGTCGGAGCCTGGCCGATACAACTGTGCCGGTCGGGTGGCTTCGATCTCGCCCGCCGGCGCACCGACGAAGGCAAAGAACAGCGCCATGGCGTCACCGCCCTTCCCATGTACCTCGTAGCACAGGCGGAGCCCGCTGATGTCGGCGTAGGGCACTACCGCTGCTACCCGTCCCGGAAGAGGGTAATAGCTCTGTCGATGCGACGCTGGTGTGTCTCGTCGTTCTTAGCCGCGTCGAGTTTGTCCGCGTGGTACCGCTGGAGACTGTTCGAGCGCTTTGCGAAGAAGGCCGCCGCTTGCTCATCCGCGGCCAGGGGCGCTGAACTCTAGCGACAGAACCACCTCTGGGGGCGTGTCCGCAGCGCTCTACGGCGATGGTCGTATCTCTTGTGACCAGACCGGCATCCGCATCGGCTGGGACCACCTGTGGGGCGCGAAGCGGATTCGCTATGCCTCCGTGAAGGCCGTGGAGAACCTCCCGCTCACCGGAGCGAACAAGGTGCGCCGATGGCGGATCTGGGGCAGCGGCGACTTCGTGCACTGGTGGAATCTCGATCCGGGCCGTATACACAAGAATATGGCCCTCGTGCTGGAGGGCGATAGAAGTCAGTCCGGCTCTTCAGGCGTGCCCGTCGTCTCAGGGCGGGGAGCACTACCTCTGACATGGTTGTCTGAATCGGACGTCCTGGTCATCACTCGCCGCGGCTTCGACGGAGGAGGACACGCAATGCCGAAGACGATCAAGGGGAACGCAGGGCGAAAACCGCCAGAGCCGGCGGCGAACCACTCGATCATCGAGGATTGGTTTCGGCGCCAGATGCCGCATCTCCAGCCGATCGTCAAGCAGTTGGACGAGACGATTCGAGCGACAATTCCGGGCCTTCAGTACGCCGTCAAATGGAAGAGGCCGTACTACGGACTACCCGAACTTGGGTGGATCATCGAGATGGCCGCTTACGACGTCTCGGTCAACGTCGTTTTCCTGGGCGGCGCAGACTTCAGCTCTCCGCCGCCACTCGGGACCACCGATCGGTCCCGATACATCAAGGTGACCACGGTGGAGGAGGTGCAGGGGCCGGAGCTGCGTAAGTGGATCCGGGAGGCCAGCCGCACGCCGGGTTGGCGGTGAAGGGGATCGCGCCAGAATGACGAGCGTTACGACCCCGCACCGAACGATGTCTCAAGGGTGTGGTGCTCGGAGAGTTGGGATGTGGCCAACCACCAGGATGGCAGTGAGCTCGTCGACTTCGAGTGAGACGGTGGCCGCGGGCACGAGGTGGCCACGCCTAAAGAGTTCGATTGGTTCCGACGGATGTCGCCAACAGAGCGGTTGCGGCTGCGCCTACCAGTCCTGGGCAGCCAGTAGCAGCGTGGCGAGTGGCTCGAGACTGGCCATGAGCTCATCGAGCTCGTCTGTCTCGAGGTTCTTGTTAGGGCTTCGCCGCGAGACGGTCGGTGAGCGCCTCGACCCGTTGTCGTACGGCGCGACCCGCTTTGCTGAGCCAACCGTCGTCCCCGATCAGGTCGCGATCGCGCATCCCGTCGACCACGGTGGCGAGCTGCGCTGCGGGGAGGTGGTGGATGCGTCCGAAGTTCTCGGCGGGCATGCCCCTGTCGAGGGCGAAGAGGACGTGAGCTTCGAGACCCCCGACACCCTCGATCATCAAGGCGGCGATGTGCCCGTCGCCACGGTGCTCGCGCAGCAATGAAGCTGCATGAAAGAGACGGGCCACGACGTCTTCGGGGATCGGGATGGCGCGGAGCGCGGCGTACATGGGCCGACCCTCGTACGGCGCGCTGGTCGCCGCCTTGAGCAGCAGTTCAGCGGCGTGTGCGAATGCGGGAGAGTCGACGTGATCGCCGAGGATCCGCCGCAACGCCTTCACGCAGCCCATCTGACGACCGGCGATCGCCGCTTCGGGTGTGGTGGTGCGCCACACCTTCGGGATGTGGCGGGCTACCTCGCCGGGAGCGAAGTTGTAGAAGAGCGCGTCCACCACCTCCGCCGGTACGAGGCCCAGGGGCGCCGCCCGTCCGGCGAAGTAGGTGTCCCAGTAGTCGGTGAAACCCAGGGCGAACATCGCCTCGTTCGGTTCGTCGGCTGAGTACGGGATGACACCAATCGGCTCGACCAGCTCGAACATCCGGCGTGCCATCGAGTTCATGGCCGACTCCTCCTGCTGCAGCCCCGGCGACCCGTGCGAGCAGTCACGATCAGTTGGACGAGTGCGCACCGGGAGACTCATCGGATAAACCAACTGATAGCGCCGAACCACCCAGCCGACGGAACCCTCGACACGGCCACGCTGCGTGAGGAAGGGTGGCACGAAAGCCCCTGGTTTCCGAAGCTTTCGTGGCACGGATTCGACTCAACGTGACGAGTCCAGGCGACGCCACCGTCCACTCCGGCGTTCAAACTGATCCCGGCAAGATTTGCGTGTCGGGAGAGACAGTTCGGCCCTTTATGCCGCGGGCGCGAGATAGTGGGCGGGGTAGTGGTCGTCGTGGAGGGCGAGGGCGGCGGTCATGACTCGTTGTCCGTAGGGGGTGACGCGGTAGAGGCGTGCTCGGGGAACTTTGGCGACCAGTGCGTGTCCGCGGAGTTTGACGATGAGCCGCGAGACTCGTTGGCATCGTCGGTGGGCTTCGGCTTGATCGTGGGCTGGACGGCGGTAGAGGCGGGCGGTCAGATCGGCGTTGCGGAATCCGTTCATGGTGTGCTGGCCGGCCAGGGCGGCTTTGAAGAGGGCCAAGTCGGCGGGGTTGAGCGGGCTGAAGCGGGCGACGGTGCGCCCGCGTCGGTTCTTGGCCGGCACAAGGCGTCCAGGGCGGCGACGCCTTCACCTTTCAATGGCGCAGCCGCGAGGGCTTGCAGGTAGCGCTGGTTGGCGCCCATGCCGACCTGAAAGTTGCGGTACAGGTCGCTGACGCCCTTTCTCATGGGACACCACCGCCGCTCGCGCCGGCCCTTGACGTCGGTGAAGACGCGCAGGACCCGGAACTCACGCGGATTGTTAATGACCGTCTCAACCCGCAAGACGGACGCCTTGTCGTACATCTTCACCCAGTTGGGGCCCATACGATGACGGACCCTCCACCCCTCGGGGCGGCGTTTGGAGTCGGTCACCACCTCGGCCGCCAAACTGGGGTGCAGCTTGCGGCCCAAAAACCCCAGCACGTCTTCGGATCCCATGTTCAGCGCGGCGTGGTGAACGAGATCGGGCCAGATGTCGAGCAGGTCCCGGCGGGTCTTGAACATGATGTCGGTGGCGATCTCGGCCTGATCGAGCACCCAGTAGTAGCCGCCATAGTCGGCAGCTCGCACCGCCGCCAGGATCGGGTTGACCATGCGGGCGAAGGCGTTGAGCACCCGAGGCCAGGCCCGATGAGCGAACTGGTCGCACAGCTCGCCAGCCGCCTCGAGGTCATCGACGCGCAATAGCGAGTTGGCGTAGCGCACATAACCGATCCCGGCCTCATCCAGCCGACGGGCCAACCACTCGCGCCCGTTGATGTAAATCTGGCAGTCATACGGGATCCACCCCTGGATGCGGATATGCATAAACCCGAACTCGGGGTCGATCAGGTACACGTAATGGTGCAGACACTTACGCTCCCGCCGGTACATCTCGATTGTCTTGGTCTTGAAGCTCTTACGCACCTGGAAACTCATGCACGACTCCACCGCGCTGATAACACAGATCACCCCCTCGGTGATCCCGTCCGCCTCGGCGATGGACTGGGCCAACTCGTCCTTGCGCTGGCTGTAGTTGCGGGTCTTGACATGATCGAAAGAGATGACCGGACGACCGGCCGCCTCGGCCAGACCCCGGGCGTTGTCCGCGATCCGAGCCGTGGTCCACTTGGCGTAGCCGGTGAAGTCCTTCAAGGCCACCCCCTGGGTCCATAAGAAACACTTGGCCCCGTTCTGCTTGTACAACCCGGTCAGCCGGCCCTTGAAAATCATCCGGTCATACATGGCCAAGCTGCCAGTGATCCGATCCCCATGAAGATCCTCGAACACGCCCATCGTCCACCCCCGCTTCCACGGTCCAGGACCCCAATTCTCCCGCCACCAGGGGTGCGCGCCCAGGGACGGCTTTGCCGACCCGTCACCCCGCCCTCTCAGCACCCGGTCGCGTCAAAGCGGCAGACTGCGGCCGCCCCCACCACCAACCCCGCCCGCGCTGACCAGGCCCTTTGGTTGCGGCCGCAGGCTGCCCTAGGGGTCACCGCCGAAGGTGCGCCGGCCGACTGCGCGCACTCGTCGATGCCGCGAGGGTCATCGGCGTGGCGAGCAGTCGTGGTGAGGACGATCGGACAGGACTGCTCGAGAGCGGCGACCATCGTCGCCACGGCGAAGCGTTCGAGGCGCTGTTGGCCAGCGCCGTTCCGTCAGCCGGTCCGCCGGCGCTGCGCTGCCGGGTCCGGTCAGTCGTCTTACTCGGTGCCCTACCGGTCGAGCGGGTGAGTCGGAGGCTCGGTAACGGCCCGGGGTGGACGGAGTACGAGTGTGCCGGAGCAGTTGGGGCAGACGTGGGCCATCTCGCTTCCGCAGATAGTGCAGAACGTGCATTCGTAGCTGCAGATCAGCGCCGGGCCGTCGGGTGCGAGCGTTCGACCGCATCGCTCGCAGGTGGCGGGCATTTCGAGCATGGCTCAGCGTCCCACTTTCGCCGGGTCGGGCCGCGGCAGCGCGCTGCTCGCCGACCAGGAACTCCGCCACGGATTCTCGCAGCGCACCGGCTACGACGAGCGGACCCTGGCCGCTCTCCCGGTGCTCGACCCACCGACGACGGTCCGCGCCGATGTGGAGCGAGTTCTGTCGGATCTGCGCATCTCGCCGTGTATTACGGTGTCCGGCCACGTGTACGACGTCCACACCGGGTTGATCACGACGATCGTCGAGCCGGCGTCACCCAAGGCATCCGCCGCTGGCCTACCGGAATGACGCCGGAGCGTGAAGGAGTCCCACGCGGTCAGAGAACGCCAGGACCTCGACGTCCGGCATCCACATCTCATGCCTGCCGCCACGCATCCGGTGTGGCGGTTTGACCCACCGAGATCACGTAATTGCGGTCGAGGGGCCGGGGTGCGCTGATGTCAGCCAGCCAGGCGATACGGCTCGTGATCGCGTCCAGTTCGTCAGCGTCCTTTCGCAGTTCTTCCGTATCGATTCGGGAGTCAGAAAGCGTGTCGCTAATCGCAGAAAGCCGGGCGCGCACCTCTTCGAGCGCTCTACGCCGGTCGAAGGCTGCCTGCGTGGGTGGTGTCGGGAGATCAGCAACGGTCATAATCCCTCCTTGCTTCGAATATCCGCGTTGCGGGTGCTGTATCGGGATCTGGCGCTTTAGGGCACGACCAGGGCCGGAAAAATATCGGCGCGGATCACGCTCGAGCCGACGGATCCGGCGACATGGTGATACCAGTGACCCGAGCCGCCTACCACGATGACGATCTCGGCGGCGTCACCGTACCGACGCTGTGTGTCGCCGGCAACGGCCTTCAACTCGACTGCCACCGCGCCGTCCCGGCGTTGAAAATGCCAGCGGTGGTCCTGTCCTGCCAGTTGGTCGCCGACCTCCTCTGCCAGGGCTTGTGCCTGTTGGTCCAGCCCTTCTCGGACCTCAGCGAACGCTGCGGCGGATAGGGCGGCGCCTACCGGCAGGTGGGCGACGAAGACCACTTCGAGGGCTCCTTTTCGGCCCCGCAACAGATCCGCCGCGTGGTCGAGCGCATGCCGGGCCGGTGGGGACCCGTCGTACCCGACCACCATAATCAAGGGCTTGACGGGGGGACCTGGAGCAGGCCGCGTCATTGATTCCACGGTCCAACTGGGGGCCAACGTCTTCATGTGACTGCCTCCCTTCCCGAAGGCAACCTCACGGATTAGGTTGTCAATTACAACTCTACCTGTTAGAGTTGTGCGATGCAACACTGAATCGTCGGGAGAACTATGCGAGACGCAGCCGTGAACGAACTCTACCTGGGTCTAGCCACGCTGATGCGACGTCGAGCCGAGCTCAGCGCCGAAGTCCATCCCGGCTTGTCCTTAACAGCCTACACCGTGCTGACGCAGATCCAGGCCATTCCCGGCACCCGCGCCTGCGATCTGGCTGACCTGTTCGGGTTGGACAAGTCCACCGTTTCCCGTCAGATAAACGAACTCCACGCGGCTGGCCTGATTGGTCGCGAGGGCGAACGGCCCGGCCGACGCGGCTACGCACTGATTTTAACCGGAGAAGGCCAACGCATGCTCGAGCAGGAGGCGGAGCAAGCCCGGCAACGCCTGGCCGAGGGCTTGGCCTCGTGGAAGGAGCGGGACATCACGGCCTTTGCCGGGATGATCGAGCGCTTCCTCACCGATCTCGGCTGAATGAACCGGCCACCGAGCAAGGCATGGCGTTACGAACGTTGACGTAACGAGCTCGCTTCTTGGGAGCGCCTAGAACAAGAGATCGCCGCGAAGGAGGGTCATGTCCGTGGCTTGCGCCGACCTCCATTCGCTCGTAGAGGATCTGGTAGGCGTCCCGGAAAGCCGTGCTGTTCGCTGCGACCACCGGCGACCACATCAGCTTGTAGAAGTTCGGGTTCTGGCGGGCGAACTCGATGTGGTTGTCCCAGCCGGCGCGAATGTCGTCGGCGATCGATCGCCTACCGCACCGCCAAGATGGGCGTGATCGGCTTCACCCGGGCCCTCTCCGCCACCCTCGGCGACGAGGGCATCACCATCAACGCCGTCCTGCCATCGCTCACCCGGACCGCCATGACCGACGGGCTGCCACAAGAAATCGTGGACACCAGCCTCGGCAGACAGGTGATCCACCGCGAGGCTGAGCCCGCCGACATCGCAGGCAGCGTCTTCCTGCTCGCCGCCGACGAGGCGGGCTGGATCACCGGTCAAACGCTAATGGCCAATGGCGGAAATGCTTTCGGGCTCTAAAGAGCGTCATGGGTTCGCCGGGTTCCACTCTCCTCGCCTCCGATCACGTCGGCCACAGCGAACCCCGAACGTCGACTAAAACTTGTGCAGAGTCCTAGCTGATTTGCTGAAAAGCGGCGGACGTGAGCGTTCTGGCCGTGTTCTCGGCGCTGGCTATGGCCTCTTCGGTGCTGAGCCCGCAGAGGTCGGTGAGGCAGAACAAAGTTTCCGCGCTGATGACGACTGCGAGATCGAACCGTAGCTGAGCCAGCAGTTCGGGATTGGCCGATTCGAGAGCATCGACAAAGGGGGCCAGAGCATGTTCGATCAGCCCAAAGCGAAGGCCTGGTCGGGCCCTGCCGGGGAGGTCTGGGCGAGCGATGGTCGCCGAGATCATTGACCGGACGACGGCTTGGCGTTCCGCGACGCCGGCGAGGAGGAAGCGGGTGGCGAAGGCCACGCGTTCTACCGGATCGTTCGACGCTGCCACGGGAGCAAGGGCGTCGGCCGGGGCGGGCCAGTCTTGCGCGAGGGCCTTGGCCAAGAGTGACGCCAAGTCGGGAAAGTAGCGATAGGCGGTGGCCTCGGAAACCATGGCCGTCTTCGCCACCTCGGGCATGGTCACGGGCTGGCGTTGCCGTATGAGTTCGACGCACGCCTCGACGATGGCCAGCTGGGTGCGCGCCTTCTGATGTGTCCGTCCTCGGCGCTCCGCGATGGCCACAGTACCCCTTGATGCCAGTTGACTCTCTTCGTGAGAGTCTACTTGCACGACGGAGCTGGGCGCGCTACCGTGACGGATGAGAGTCAACTCTCATGAACGGGAGGTAGCGGCGTGGAGGTAGCAGTGATCGGTCCCGACGGTGGGGACGCCATCCGGCTGGGAACGGTGCAGATGCGGATTTTGGAGGACGGCAGTATGACCGACCACCGCTTGGGAATGGGCGAGATCACGCTGCCGCCGCGTACCAACGGGCCACCCCAGCACCGCCACGCCCGTCACGACGAGGGCTTCTACGTGGTCTCCGGCACGGCCAGCTTCACGGTGGGGGACACCACCTATGACGCGCCGGCCGGCACATTGGTCATGGTGCCCCCTGGCGCTCCGCATACCTTCGCCAACCCCAGCGACGAGCCCACGGTGTTGCTCAACACCTTCACGCCAGACCTTTACGTGCAGTACTTCAGAGACCTCCGCGACATGATCGCCGCCGGTCGGCCCTTCACGCCCGAGGCAACCGTCGAGGTGATGGCCCGCTACGCCACCGTCCCGGCCACCGACTATGCCGACTGAACAGCCAGACACACAGCATGGGCGAACCCACGAAACAACCCCGAAGCGCCTCTGATCCGGCGGCCGGAATGGAGAGCGAACGTGACCGCTACTGCGGTGTCGACCACCGTGATCCTCAACGTCGCGGGCATCGGGTCCGTTGAGTTAACCGTAGAAGAGCGAGGCGACGGGCGACCGTATCTGGTGCTGCACGGCGGCGCGGGTCCACAGTCGGTCGCAGCCTTTGTTCAACTATTGGCCGAGAAAGATCACTGCCGGGTGCTCACGCCCACACACCCAGGCTTCGGCGGCACTCCGCGGCCCGACCGGTTGAACAGCGTGACCGGGCTGGCCGCCCTCTACGGAGCCTTGCTCGACGACCTGGGAGTCGCAGACGTGACCGTCGTCGGAAACTCGGTCGGCGGCTGGATCGCCGCCGAGATGGCCCTGCTGCGCTCACCTCGCATCAGCGGTCTCGTGCTCCTCGACGCGGTGGGTATCGAACTACAGGGCCATCCGGTTGCCGACGTCTCCGGCCTGTCCGCACCGAAGATCCAGGCCCTGTCGTTCCACGACCCCGCGCCCTACGGCGTTGACCCCGCCACCATCCCTGACGCCCAGAGAGCAATCATGGCAAGCAACGGCGCAGCCTTGGCCGTCTACGCCGGATCCCCAGCCATGGCCGACCCCACCCTGCTCGGGCGCCTCAGGGGCATCACGATCCCGGCCCTGGTGCTGTGGGGCGACAGCGGTCAGATCGTCGAGCCCGCCTACGGCCAGGTCTACGCCGCCGCCATCGCCACGGCACGCTTCGAGGTACTGCCAGGCACCGGGCACCTGCCCCAGATGGAAACTCCCGATCTTGTCCTCCAAACGATCCGGAACTCAGGCCACGCCCCCCGCGAGGGATCTTCCATCGCCTGACAGTTCGGACACGAAATCGCCCCAGTTGTCGAACAGCCCAACGGACCTATCACGCACAGACCGGCCGGACCTGCCGGACCCATGACGACATGCCGAAGCCGGCGTCGATCTCCGGTTCTCTACGCATCGACAGACGTAATCGTCTTGCGAGGCCGAACTAGGGTGACCGGGTGCCGACCGCGAGCCCAAAGACAGCCTGTGACGAACGAGACGGCTGAGGGCCCGCGCCACCGACGTGAGCGGGTTGCCGACGACCTCCGAGATCTCGGCGTGCCATGGGACAGGGGAGAAACGGGCGCCATCATCCTCGAAGAAGTTGACGAGGCGTTGCATCCGGCCTCACACGAGCGCATGGTGCCGACATCGGGAACGGTCATAGCGCCAGCAACGACTCCGACGACGTGGGATCAGCTGACCCAACTACGCATTGCGAAAGTAACAGGCAGCGGTCATTCCATATCCGCCGCCCGCCGCTTTGCCGACGGGCAGTCGACCTGGCTATTGCGTCGCGATCCCGACACCATCCAATGGTTGTTCTTCGACCGCCCCGCCGGTTCCGAGCGGGACCTGGTGATTCTTGCCCGTGCGCTCGGCGCGACGATCGTGCAACGTGACAACGGCGGGGTTATCCGGGTGGTCGGCGCCTTCGGTGTCCTCCGATGGGAACGGTACATCTGGCATCTCGAGCCCCCCGTGGGCTCGATGGTCGAACGGGTCGCCCGCTCCGAACAAGCGCCGCACTGGGTGACCATCGAGGCCTTGCTCACCTTCGCCGTGCACGACCTGGGTGCCGCCGGGATCGGGTCCCTGCTGGTGTACCGGACCACCGACAGGCCCGGTCCTGGCGTTGAGGAACGGCTCGCGCTTCCACCCGAACTACGAATCACTGAACCGCTGCATCTTGCCCCCCTCCGCCACGCGCTCGCCCAAACCGACGGCGCCGCGATCTTCGATGTCAGGGGGACACTGCGTCGAATCGGCGTGCGGTTGGTCCCTACGCTGCAGGCCGAGGCAGCCATCGATCCCCTGGGAGGGACGAGGCACACTTCTGCGCGCCGCTACAGCTTCGATGATCCCGACGCGGTAGTGATCGCCATAAGTGACTCCGGGCCGGTGTCGGTATTACAGGCCGGGCAAATCGTGGCGACGTCCCACGCCGGCTGACATCTCCCGACAACAGGCGCCAACAGAAGATGGACGCTGGCAAACGCCAACTCCATCTCCCACCGCCCGCACCACATGCATATCGGCTGCGCGCTCGACCAGGTAGTCCAGCAGAGCTGACTTGCCTATCCCCGCGTCGCCCCGCACCACCAGCGTCCGCCCCCGGCCCGAGCGGACATCCCCCAGTAGGCCATCCAGCGCGACGCGCACTGCCTCGCGATTCAACAGTTCGGGCGGCCGTTCAAATGGTGTCGGCAGGCCCGTCGGCATGGGTTAGACACCTACCTCGGGCGCGCCCGACAGCGTCGTCGCGAAGGCCGAGACGACGACGGAGTCGAACAAAACGGCGGGCGCCGCCCCGGGCCCGAACCAGGGCCGGAACTGGTCGCCAACGCCAGTCGTCATTGGTAGGGAACGGTAGTGCTGACTGAGGACGATTGCTCGGGGTGTTGCGTCGGCGAGCCGACGTTGGTCGCCAGTTCGCTAACGAAATGCCTCCTCGACCCCGACTCGGTGATCGAGCTGCAGGCCGCAGCGCGGGTCATCCAACTCGTCGGAAACGGGAGCCGACGGGATTCGAGACATACGCTCGATGTGGATCGTCGGCGGTTCTGGGGTTCGAGGCTGTCCCCGAACACTGGCGACGGACTCGACGGCGACTAGGGGTCTTCGATGCCGAGGGACACGAAGATATCGTGCCGTTGGCGTTCGAAGTCGTCCTGTGTGATCGTTCCACTCGATCGAAGCTCGTTGAGGTGGTGGAACCGGGACATGATCTCTGCCTGGTCGACCGGTTCGGGACTGTGCTCGTGCCGCCGTTGTTGGCGTCGTTCGCTCTTGGCCACTTTGCGTTCGTTGCGCTGAGCGGCGACGCGTCGCTTGTTTGCGCTGTCACTCATCTCGAGTCCGATCGTGCTCCGCCGAGTCGTTGGCAGCGGGGCCGCTGCCACTCAGGTTATCCATCGTGGTCGATATGACCGCGCGTACGCTCTATCGTCTTCAGCTGCCGGGCCCGATCCATGTCGTTCTTGCTGGTATCGGCGCGAACTCGCTCGGCGAGACGATCCAAACGCGACAACTCCTCGTCTCGGACCTGCTCGGCGTCTGCGGTCGGCAGACGCCGCATCGCCCGCCGGAACGCCTGCTGAGCGTCCGCGGCCCGGACAAGACCCAATTGTCGACTGATCCGAGCATAGGCGTGGCCGCGGCGACGAAGCCGCAATACCTCGTTATCGACTGTTTCAGACGGGTCAGACACGGAGTCACCTCGCCGAGCCCTAGGCTCAGCCGTCAACCGGCAGGGCGAGATCCCGACCGCGTCAACAAGGCTACTCGCCGGGGTTCACGGGCGGAAGCCAGGGCCGATGGGTGTGGGCTCGGTCAACCTGGTTGGGCGCGGCCACTCACCCCCCCGGTTGGCGCTGAGCAGCATCGAGAGACGAGACCCTCCGGCGATTGATGAGCCGTTCGATCAAGTAGCTTCGACGCTTTTCGACAGTTTTCCCAGCCGGATCGGCCATGTCCCGACGACGGCAGAGACAACGACGAGGAGTGCTCGAGAGGCAGCGTTCTCGCACCGCCGGCTTTCCTCTCCCTGTCCCATGCTGGCGAGTTTCACACCCCAAATAGTGAGAAGCCTCCCATGTGACCTGGTCCACCGAGCCCGACGAGCGGCGTTTGTACGGGATGGAGCAGCGATGCCATACGGGGAGAGTCGCGTGACGTAGCTGGTACGGTGGGCCGCACGCCTATCCGTTTCACGGGAGGACCAGAATGGTCAGCAACAGGCTGTACGTCGGCAACCTCTCGTTCAGTACCACGGCAGACGCGGTAGAGACGCTGTTTGCGGCGGTGGGTGAAGTCCGCGAAGTCGCCATGCCCACAGACCGCGAGACCGGCCGACCTCGCGGCTTCGCCTTCGTCACCATGGGTAATCCGGAGATAGCCGAGACCGCAGCGAGGCAACTGGACGGCACCATCCTGGACGGCCGGCCCCTCCGGGTGAATGAGGCCCAGGAGAGGTCCGGCGGAGGTGACCGTCGGGGTCGCAGCGGCGGGCGTGACCGCTGGTAAATCTTGCCGAGGTCAGTGCGAGGCGACCGCCCGTTCTCCGAGCCATCAGCTCACGTGGTGGATCATTCACGTAACTGGCGGTGAGGGGGAGCTCGTCACGACGGGTGGATGCCCAGACTGACAGCAATTACCCGCAGCCGAGACCCTTGGCTACCGCTGCCAAGCACCAGTTTGCTCGCTGGGCCAGGTGGCTGGGCTCGTGATGGTCGACTCGATCCCGCCCAGATTTGCTGATATTGCCGGACGCCGCCCGGGGTGGTGAGATTATGTGGTGGACGTTAAGGCGGTGTTGGCGGCCTACGACGAGCAGATCCGCCGCCGGCAGGAGCCGGAGAAAGACAGCGAGGTGGAGGCTGACGAACACATGGTGAGAATCGTCGCCCGCGTTGAAGGATGGAGCGGAGTGGTGTGGAGCGATCTCTCGAGCGCGAACGCGGATGCGGTAATCACAGCCCAGGTTCACCGTTTCAACCGACTCGGGCAGCGCTGGGAATGGAAGCACTACTCATATGACCGGCCTGCCGACTTGCGGCACCGGTTGATTGCAGCGGGGCTGGTGCCAGGCCCTCCGGAAGCCCTGCTTGTAGCAGAGATCGCCGAGTTCGATATCGCCAATCCAAGTCTTCCGACCGGTGTGCAGCTGCGCCGTGTGGTAGACGAAGGGGGCGTTCGAGCCCTGGTTCACGTGCACGACCAGGTGTTCGGTGCAGACCACGGCGCCATCGGTCGCAGGCTGCTGCTTGGGCTTAGGGAACAACCGAGTGCGGTCGCAGCGATGATCGCAGTTGCCGACGGCCGGCCGGTCTCGGCCGGACGAGTGGAATTCCACGCAGGGACCGACTTTGCCAGTCTCTGGGGTGGTGGAACACTCCCGGAATGGCGAGGGCAGGGCCTGTTCCGGGCCATCGTTGCCCACCGCGTTGCTCTTGCCCGGCAACGGGGCTTCCGTTATGTCCAGGTCGACGCTTCTCCTGAAAGCCGGCCGATCTTGGAGCGCTTGGGCTTCGTGGCTTTGGCCACCACCATCCCCTATCGGGCTGGAGAGCCTCGGCCTTCGATGCGGCAATAGTGCCGCCAGCACGGCGAGCCGATCGTCGCGATCGGCACCCGAGAATGACTGGCTGTGGGACGACGCAACCGCGGCGAGCGCGGGCTTTTGGCCCAATCTGTGGCTCACGAAGGACGCACTTCGCGACTCCTGTAATCTTGAGAGCACTGGAACCGGCAGAAAGGACGGCCGACGATGAAGCAAGGCGACATCGCGCTGCTAAGCGATCCGGTGGCCCAGAAGCTGCTCAGTTCGACGATTCCAGCCCGCCTCGCCTACTCGTGGACCGATGGCTCGCCTCGAGTCGTACCGATCTGGTTTCACTGGGACGGAACCCACGTCGTCTTGGGAACGCCTGCACGGGCGCCCAAACTCAAGGCGCTCCAAATTTATCCGGCGGTCGCCTTAACCATTGATGACAACACCTTCCCGCACAAGGTCTTACTCATCCGTGGAGACGCCACCATCGAGATGCAGCCAGACGTGGTCGCCGAGTACGCCCTGGCGGCGACGCGCTACTTCGGAGCAGAACAGGGCCCGGCCTGGGTGAACCAACTCAAGGGCAAGCCGATGGCACGTGTCGAAATTTCGCCGAACTGGGTCGGTATCTTGGACTTTGAGACACGCTTTCCCAGTGCTCTTTCGGCGTAGCCATCAAGGTCCACTTGGACCGTGACCTCGAGCGGTCGCCATTGTGGTGACCTCGAAACCTCCCACGAGTCTGATCTTTGAGGTGTTCGACAGACGACTACCGTCATGCGGCACGGAAGCATGTCTCCGGAGGTGACGAGTGGGGTCGAGAGGACGTTGTGAGCGTCGAATCTGACGGTGAAGGCGGGTCGGTGGTGGCCCGACTACGCGACGCAGTGGCGACCGTGGTGGTGGGCAAATTGGATGTGATCGACCAGCTTCTGGTGGCAGTGCTCTGCCGGGGGCACGTCCTTGTCGAGGACGTGCCAGGAGTAGGTAAAACGCTACTGGCCCGATCCCTGGCGACGGTCATGGGCTGTTCGTTCCGTCGGGTTCAGTTCACTCCCGACGTGATGCCCTCCGACGTGACCGGCTCAAGTGTGTTCGATCAGCGTACGGCCGAGTTCGAGTTCCGCCCGGGGCCCATCTTCACCCAGATTTTGCTGGCCGACGAGATCAACCGCGCTACTCCTCGCGCCCAGTCTGCGCTCCTCGAGGCCATGGAGGAGCGACAGGTCACCGTCGACGGCGTCACTCGGGCCTTGTCCGAGCCGTTCTTGGTCCTGGCGACACAGAATCCCGTGGAGCTGGAGGGAACCTTTCCGTTACCGGAAGCGCAACTCGACCGGTTCCTGCTGCGGGTCCGGCCCGGATACCCCAGCCTGGAAGAGGAGGACGCCATACTCCGCCGCTTCGAGCGTGACGACCCCTCGGCCCGCCTGGCTCCCGTGGTCGACGAAGGAGACATCCTGTTGCTGCAACACCAGCGAGAAGAGGTACTCGTCGGCGACGCGGTACGAGCTTATCTGTTGGAAGTGGTAAGGATGACCCGACAGGACAAGAGGCTCCTCCTGGGAGCGAGTCCCCGGGCCTCTTTGTCCCTGCACCGAGCATCCCAAGCTCGGGCTCTGCTCAGTGGCAGAGGCTTCGCGGTCCCCGACGACGTGAAGGCCCTGGCCCCTGCGGTACTGGCTCACCGACTGGTGCTGGCCGCCGAAGCTCGATTGCACGGCGACACGCCCGAAGGCGTCGTTGGCCAGATACTCGAGACGATCGCCGTTCCGGTCGAAGACGAGATGGCGGGGTAGATGCGGATCGACTCGGAGTGGTGGGCAGCTGCGGTTGGTTTGGCAGTGGCCGGGGTTGGCTGGGGGATTCACGCTACCCTCGTCGCTCTGGTTGGCACGTTGGGCGCGCTCACTGCCGTCGTCTTGTGGATCTGGGACCACGAGTGCCTGACCGGGGTTACCTATCGCCGGACGCTCGCGCAGCAGCGGGCGGTTTTCGGCGAGGAGGTCGCGATGGATGTCGAAGTGGTTAACGACAAGATGCTTCCCCTCACCTGGCTACACGTCGCCGACGAGGTTCCGCCGACGCTGACCGTGCGGGGCGGAACCGTCCAGCCCGGCCGTTCGGGCCTGTACTCCGAGCTGCACCACTTGATGCCCATGTTGCCGTACCAACGGGTACGCCGGCGATTGACGGTGGTCTGCACCAGTCGCGGCGAACACACCTTCGGACCGACGTTACTGCGATCAGGGAATCCGGTTGGCTACCGTGAACAATTCGCCAAAGTTCGCGAGTCCACCCACCTGTTGGTATACCCAAAAGTGTTTCGCCTGGCGTACCCAGCCCTCGTGTCGCAAATGCCTCTCGGAGAGCATCACGCCCCGCGGGAATTACTCGGCGACCCTAGCCAGCGCGGCAGGCGTGCGGGAATACCGGCCCGGCGATCCGCTCCGTCACGTTGATTGGCGAGCCACCGCCCGTAGCACCTCGTTACTGGTACGGGTGCACGAACCCACCGCCGCCTTGCGAGTCGCAGTCTTCTCGGACTTGAGAGTTCCTCGATCTGGGCTGAGCGGCTCCGACCACGAGGTAGCGGAATTCGCCATCGCCGTAACTGCTTCTGTGGTGGCAGACCTCTCAAACCGGGGCGTGGCAGCCGGGCTCTACTCTTCGGGGACCGTCCGCGGTCGGCCGGTCGCCAGCAATCCCAGCACCTCCCCGACAGCTCTACCTGCGATGCTCGAACTGCTGGCCCGATGCTCAACGTGGACTGCCACGCCGATCGCCGAGTTGCTTATCCGGGAAGCACGTCGGCTGCGAGGGGCCAGTGCGGTCGTGATCGCCGCCGACTATTCCGATACGACGCTGGTTGGCTTGGCAGAAATACGCCGATTCCTTCCTGTGACCGCGATCTGGGTAATAAGCGGCCAAGGTCGACCCCCACCGCCGCAGCTGGTGGATGCCTGTTGGGGGGTGAAATACAGCGATGATTGGAAAGACCGCGACGTCGTGGAGTTGGCTCCATAACATCGGAATCCCAGCCGTCCTGGTTGTTGCCGAAGCCACGTGGGTGTCACTGTTGATCGACGCCGTCATCAACACGTCAAAGGGACCGCACACAGACGTGCCGTTCCTCGCCATGTCGACAACGGCGGTGGCCGCCGTCACGGCTGTCGGTGTTGTGGGGCGAACCAGCTGGCGCTGGTGGCGAAAAGGCCTGATGCTCATTCCGGTAGTTGTCGTGGGTGCCTCCTTAGCCGCAGCGACCACTGGCGTGCTGACGTCAAGCTCAGGATCCTGGTGGCGGATGGCTTTCCAGCCCTGGTCAGTGAGTGGACACACCGCCGCGGTCGTCGCGGGCGTGGCCTGGTTTGTGGCTGCGCTGACATGGGGAAGAGGGATCTGGCTGGGCGTGACTTCACCGTCCTTTCGCTCCACGGTCTGGTCCCTCAGTCTGGGTGCCGTTGCGTTCACCGGTATCTTTCTCGGCAGAGCCGAACGGCACGCCATAACGTTCAAGGCGACCACTGCTGGCGCCGGCTGGCTCTTGTTCCTGTGGTTCCCGCTGGCCGCGACTGTGGTCGCTCTGGTACGGGAACGCGAGCTCGAAAAAGAGGCCTTGTTGCGCGCCCAGTCCCGCCCTACGGCCCAGTGGCTGGCCATCCTCATCCTGCCGATGCTGGGCGTGGCCCTGATTGCGCTGGGCCTGGCCGTCGTCATCGGCCCGGGCGCACCCATTGTCGGCCATGGCGTGGCCCGAGCGGCCGCCGCGGTCTGGGATGCGGTCGTGAGTGCCCAGAAGTGGTTGTGGAACCTGACCCCGCGCGGCCATTCTCCCACTTCGCCTGGCCGGGTCCCCACACAGCCGGGGCCGCCGCTCCACGCATCTGCACCAGCGACGGGCTCGCACGTCCTCTCGACCCTGCCAGCTATCGCCGTCGACGTGGTCGGAGCGGTGATTGTGGTGGCGGTGGTCGCATATCTGGTCCGCAACTTTCGCCCCTTGCGCTTCCGGTGGAAGCCGCCGGACGCTCCGGTCGAGGAGGAGACACGCGACTCGTTATTCAGCTGGCATCATCTGGGTGGGCAAATTTGGGCCGCGCTGGGTGCATTGCTGAGGAGGCTCCGCCGCCAGCGTCAGCACCGCGGCCACGTCATCCCGGTCGCGGTCAGCAGCAGCGAAGCACGACCAGCCGACAGCGTCCGACAAGCCTATAGACGTGTGTTACATGGGGCCCGCGCCTCGGGCCGCGCCAGACATGCGAACGAAACGACGCGAGAACTCGAGGGACGGCTGACCGCCGCTCTCGCCGAGGGGCCCGGCGAGGCCCTCGACGAGCTCACCCGCCTGTACGACACGGTCCGGTATGGTGAAATCGATCCCGATGAACCCGCCCGAACCCGTGCGGCCGGCAACGCGGATACCGTAACGGCGGCTTTCGACATCGAAGCGCGATAGGTTCCGGTTCTCCCACTCGCACCTCGGCAGGCATTAATCGGTGCCCCCGGCTGATCCGCCGGTCATCGCTGCAGCTCCTCCGGGCAACAGACCTCGAGTTCCAAACCGTCGGCGTCACGGAAGAACAGCGAAAGCTCTCCGCCGAGTCGCTGGATCTCCCCTATCTCTTGGGCTCCTGCTGTGGCCAATCGCGCCTTGACGTCCTCTAGCGTGGCGCGCGAATCGACCGCAAACGCGAAGTGGTCAACTGCTCCTCGGTGTCCGGGACGCCGGCGCTCGCCGATGATCTCCTCGGCCGGAACCTCGAAGATGTTGAGGGCAGCACCACCGCCAATGTCGACGATCTTCATCCAAGGGTGATCCTCGCGGCGCTCTATTTCGAAGACGACTCTCGCGTTGAAGGCGGTCTCGTAGAAGTGGATCGTGCGGTTCAGGTCGCTGGTAAGCGTGGCAATGTGGTTGAAACCGGTCGTGATTGGCATAACAGCAACGCTAGTAAGTCACCCGGACTGTCAGACCATCCCGGCGGAGCACCCTACTGCCCCACACGCCAACGGGGCCTCACCCAGGGGCACGTGATCGGCGAAGCCACTTCCCCGTCGCCAGAAGTCCAAACGACCGCTCGATTCCGCCACCGACCGGAGTCGGAACCAGGCGAGTCAGGTCCGGTTAACCCTGCAGACGACCTGTTCTGTCGTTACGTCGTGATGCCGCGTAGCAGTCGATCCATGGCCGCAGTTGCGTCTTGCTTGGCAGCCGAAGGGTCCTCGGCGTTGGCGATGTACAGCGCTGCTTCGTCTACTGCGGCCAGCAGGATGTGGGCCATCGCATCCAATGGCTGTGGAGCTATAGCACCTTCGGCAACGGCTTGGTCGAGAAGGGCGCGGATGGCCCCGAGGCCGAACTTCTCCTCGAGGGCACGCCACTGCTGCCAGCCGAGAACGGCAGGGCCGTCGATAAGGAGGACTTGCTGTACGTCTCGGCTGGTCGCGGCCGCTTCCAGGAAGCCGAGTAATCCAACTTCGAGCTGAGCGAGAGCCCCACCGCCGGGCTCGTGGCCGGCGGCAGCGGTGAGCAACTCTGTTTCGACTGACTCGAACACCGAGCGGAAAAGAGCCCGCTTATCGGCGAAGTGGTGGTACAGCGCCCCCCTGGTCCCGACTCCCGCTTCGTTCACGATCTCCTCGGTGCCGGTCGCAAAGTAACCCCTGTTCACGAACAGACGCCGCGCCGCGGCGATCAGTGCGGCGCGAGTCGCCTCTGACCGCCGAGCCACCCCGGATGCTCGGGTGACAGGTTCTTGACGCTGAGACATGCCACCAGTATTGTCTACATACAATCTGTATGTAGCGAGGAGACCCGATGAGCGACAACACCACCTTGGTTCGTGACTTCTGCGACCTCATGGCCAAGCGCGACGCCCAGGCCGTGCGGCCCTACTTCACCCCCGACGCGGTGTACCAGAACACCGGCATGCTGGCCTCGGTTGGCGTGGATGCCATCGTCGAAAACCTGGCCGGCCAAATGGCCAGGTTTCCCGACTCCTACGAATACCGGGTGATGAATCTCGTCGGCGATGGCAACGTCGTGCTCACAGAACGGGTTGACATGATCCGCGGACCAGATGGAAGTCTGCACGCTGTGCCCGTCATGGGCACATTTGCCATAACCGACGGAAAAATCAGTCGCTGGACGGACTACTTCGACACCGGGTTGGTGGCGAAGATGGTGAGCGGCGAGGACTACAGCGCCCTGGTCCCCCAAACGTACTAGGCAAGCACAGATCGGCATCGACTTATCCGCCCGGTAGTTTGAACAACTGACCGTAGTCATCGACCATGACCTGTGCCCCAGGCTTGCGAAGCGCATACCACAGAGAAGCCTGATTAGCGGTGAGTACCGGTCGTTCGCCCATGTATTTCTCCTCGTTTCGTGATCTTTTGTGCGTGGTCGCCGCCGATTTGCGCTGTTCAACATGATCTCGAGGTGGTGTCATGGTCGCACCCGCAATTTCCCTGGTTGAACTGCCGATCGTCCCGAGGCAACGGCGGTGGAGGGCAAGCGCGTGAACGGGGTGCCGCCTCGTGCACGGACGGTGTCGATCAGCGTGAGGTCCGGGTTTTGCAGCACTCACGCATTCGGATGCGCCGGGTCGTAGCTGAGATGACCATTGTTGAGCGCCGCGTCTTCGAGCAGAGCTTCCTCCGCGAGGATCGATTCATCGGGAAGAGCAGGGACCTCGAAGACCGCCGCTTCGGCATCGCGGCGCTCCTGTGATGGGCCGAGGTGGCCGTCCTCGGCGTCGGCGGTGACGAGCTGCCGGCGCACACTCGAGAGCACCAATGCGCCCGAGGCGACCGCGGCGGCCCCAATGATGAAGGGGACGTGGACGTTGAAGTCGGCCGCCAGGCGACCGGCGAAGTATGGAGCGAGGCCACCCCCAATAAACCGCACGAATCCGTAAGTGGCCGACGCCACGGCGCGAGGCACCGGCGCGATGCTCATGACTGCGGTCGTCACCAGGGTGTTGTTGATACCGATGGGGATGCCGGAGGCCACGGTCGCGGCTATGACGGCGGCGCGGTCATCGGCCCAGATGCCAATCACCAGGGAGACGGTCGCCAACATCGCAAAACTGACATAGAGGGTTCTGGGTGTGCCGAAACGGTTCTTGAAGAAGGGGCCTCCGAACACGGCAAAGACCGCAACCATGACGCCCCAGCCGCAGAACACCGCACCAAGGCGGAGCGGAGAGAGCCGCATCAGAAACGGGGCGTAACCCAAGATGGTGAAAAAGCACCAGTTGTAGAGGACGCCGGTGGCGCTGGTCGTCGCCAGGCTGCGATGACGGAGAGCCAGGATCGGCTCGCGGATCGACGACTTGGTCGCAGCCGGTGCGGTTCTCGGCACGAGGGTAAGGGTGGCGACCAGGGCAATCAGCATCAGAACGGCAACGCCGAAGAACGGGCCCCTCCAGCTGACGTTGCCCAGCAGCCCTCCAAGCAGGGGTCCGCACGCAATGCCGACCCCCAAGGCAGTCTCGTACAGGACGATGGCGCCGGCGAAACCGCCACTCGCGGAGCCGACGATCACGGCAAGTGAGGTGGCGATGAACAGCGCGTTCCCCAATCCCCAACCGGCCCGGAACCCGACGATCTGGTCAATGGTGTGACTCGAGCCCGCCAACGTCGAGAAGACAACGATGAGCGCCAGACCCGCCAGGAGGGTCCGCTTCGACCCCAGCCGACTCGAAACCCAGCCCGTCACCAGCATGGCGACAGCCGTGACGACCAAGTAACTGGTGAAAAGCAGCTCCACCTGCGAGGGGTGGCGTGCAGCTTGGCCGCCAGGGACGGGAGGATGGGTCCACCAGGCCTACGCCCATGAAGGAGATCACGCACGCAAACGCCACCGCCCAGACCGCTTTCGGCTGCCGAAATGCGCTGGGCCGGGTCGCTCTGTTCGGCATCTCGCTCATGTCGACACTCCTCCTGCTTCGTCCGACAAAGTATATAGGCTACCTATATAGATTGTCGATTAGATTTCGACTAACCTTTCACTCGTGGACACACAGGAGGGGCACGCGCCGGCGTCGGAGGCCTTGTACGGTCTCCTCACCGCGCTGCTGCGCAGGACTCGTCGCGATATGAGCCTGACCGCACTGGCTACCCTCTCAACGCTCGACCGCACCGGTCCTCGGCGCATCACCGAGCTCGCCGTCGTCGAAGGCGTCGCTCAACCATCGATGACCAGCCTGGTCACCAACCTGGAACGGGACGGGCTCGTAGAACGCCGAAGCGATCCCGACGACAAACGAGTAGCCCTCGCGGCCATCACGGGCAGAGGCGTGGAGTACTTGAGCAGCCGTCGCAAGCTTGGTGTCGAGTCCTTGCAAGCCCTCGTCGACCAGCTCTCAGTAGCCGAAGCGGCGGCGCTGGCTGGAGCGGTGCCCGCGCTGGCCCACCTTCGGCGCCTGGATCAGGAAGAGCGCGATCCCACACGACCGAGCTCATGAGATGACACGCCGCTCCCGGTTCGAATGACCTCAGCCAGCTACGGTGCGAACGCGTTACTGCGGAAAGGAGAAGAAATGCCGACTGTCACTATCGACAGGTCCGTGACCATCGAGGACACGGCCGAAGCCTTACGGCAGAAGCTCGGTGACGGCTTCGAGGTCACCACTCACGGACACGGGGACCAAGAAGCGCTGAAAGTCAAGCAGTCCGCCGCTTCGCTGGCCACCGTACATCTGAGTCGAGGCGAGTCCACGACGACGTTCCACGTCCACGGGGGAGGCCTGGTCATCTCGCGGATGATCAACGAGTTCGGGATCGCCAAGAAAGTGGCGGCGGCCATCGATACGGCTTTCAGTCCTGCCCCAAAGCCTGACGATACCTCGACCAACTGACGCCGCACTGCCGCCCGCAGAGACCTGTAAGGAAGATGTCGTGCGTGGACCATTGGCGTTTATGCGGCTGGGCGGAGGGTGACGGCGTAGCCGAGGTCTTGGAGTTGCTTCACGAGGCCGTTGCGGCGACGGTCGGTGTCGGTGTGGCGGGTGAAGTAGTCGCCGCCGAGGTCGGTGTAGTCCTCGTCGCGTGAGAGGACATGCCAGGCGATGACCAGAAGGGAGTGGCTGACCGCGACGGCCGCCTTCTTCTTGCCGATCCGCCGGGCGAGCCGCCAGAACTGGGCGGCGAGGTAGGTGTCACGCGAGCGGGCGGCCGACCAGGCGCACTGGTCGAGGACCTCGCCGAGCCAGCGGTTGCCCTTGTTGGTCCCTCCCGAACGGCGTTTGCCGCCGGTGATGTTGTTGGCTGGGCACAGCCCGGCCCACGAGGCCAGATGCCCAGCGGTGGGGAACCGGGTCATGTCCGCACCGATCTCGGCGATGATGCACTCAGCCGCCCGCTTCCCGACCCCGGTGATGGTGTCAAGCCGGTCACGGGCGGCGCTGAAAGGGGCGATCACCCGGTCAACCTCGATGTCGAGCTGGGCGATCATCGTCTCGAGCTGCTCGAGGTGCTCCAACGACAGCCGCACCAAGAGGGCGTGATGGTCCTCGAACCGGCCGTAAAGGGCCTGGCGCAGGGCGGGCAGCTTCTTGCGAAGTTGGCCCTTGGCCAGATCAGCGAGGACGTCGGGATCCCTCTCGCCGGCGACAAGAGCCTTGAGCATCAACCGGCCCGATACGCCCAGCACGTCCGACGCCACCGAGTCCAGCTTGATCCCGGCGTCCTCGAGCGCCTTTTGCACCCGCTGGCACTCGGCGGTATGAGTCTGGATCAACCGCTTCCGGTAGCGGGTGAGGTCTCGCAATCGACGGATGTCCGGCGGCGGCACGAAACTCGAGCGCAGAAGACCGTGCTCGAGCAGTTCAGCCAGCCAGGCGGCATCGGCCACGTCGGTCTTTCGACCCGGGAGGATCTTGACATGTCGGGCGTTTACCAGCAGCAGCTCGAAGCCGCCCCGCCCTTCGAGCACATACCACACCGGCTTCCAGTACTGGCCTGTTGCCTCCATCACCACCTGGGTCACCCCCTCGGCGGCCAGCCACTCGGCCAGCGCCTCTAGCGACGCGGTGAACGTCGGAAACGTACGGATCTCCTGGCGGCGCTTGAAGCCCTGGCCCGGTGTGCGTACTGCGGCGACGACCTCCTCCTTGCCGATATCAAGACCGGCGACCCGCTCGGCGATGATGTCCATCCCACTCCCCTCTCCGAGACTCAACCTGGACGGGTCTGGCAGGGCCAACCGAATCAACGACGCTGTAAGTCGTGCAATATGCAACAGTTCGCGGTGCCGGGAAGGCCCCGAGCATCAGTCTTAGACACGGGCTCACTCGCACCAAAGCTCACCGAGCTCGGCCAGACCCACCACCATCTTCACTCGTCGCGGCGGCCCCAGGCCATGGAGTCTTAGACGTCGCCTGAGTCCTCGGCTCCCGCCACGTAGTCGAATTCACGGTCGGCGTCGTCGTGCAACACCAGCAGCCGCAAGGCGTCCCGAGCCGGCTTTCGGGCAAATCGCAGCATGGGAATGTCGCCGGTCGGGACGCTCGACGGAGCAAAACGAAGCCCTGGCCGGCCAGAGGCACCGGCCAGGGCTTCTCGGGGAACGATTCCTTGAAAAATCGAGGGCCGTTCAGACCGCTTCGAGTTCAGGCATCGGTTCGATCACTGGCTCTTCAGCGACGGTGGCGGCAGGCGCCCGGACCACGAACACGACAATGGCCAGCGCCGCTATCGCGAAGAGCGTGGCAGCCGCGAAGGTCACGTCGATGCCGTGGACCACCGTCGTCGTGGCAGCCAGGCCACCGGCTCCGGATCGGCCGCCGACGCTATCGAAGACGGTGACCAGCACCGCCAGACCGAACGCAGCCCCCAACTGCTGCATGACGTTGACCAACCCGGAGGCTGCGCCCGCATCCTGCGGGGCGACGCCGTGTAGGGCGGCGGTGGTCAAGCTCACGAACGATGTCCCCATGCCCGAGCCCATGAGGACGAGTCCAGCCAGGATCTCCATGTACGGGGTGTTGCTGTGCAGCTGTGTCATCAGCAGAAGCCCACTCGCCGCGAGCGCCGACCCCATGATCATGATGACCTTGACCGGCAGCCGCTGGACGAGCACCCGGCTGGTCAGTTGCGAGGAGAGGAAGACCGCGATGGGAGCAGGCAGGAACCCGAGGCCGGTGACGAGGGCCGAATGGCCCTGCACATCCTGCAAGAACTGGGTGAGGAAGAACACCATCCCGTACATCCCTGCGTAGCCCAGCCCGCGGGCCACATTGCTGCCCGTGCGCACCCGGCTGGCGAAGAGGCGGAGCGGCAGGATGGGCTCGGCTGCGACCGACTCGATCCGCACGAACAGCCCGAGAAGCGTGATCCCCACGACCAGGGAAGCGATGGTCGCCGGCGAACTCCACCCCGAGGAGCCAGCCTCGACCAGGCCGAAGACCAGGGCCGTCATGCCGGTCGTCGAGGTAAGGGCGCCTGTCAGGTCAAACTGGCCTCGCCGGCGTTGCGTCTCCTCCAGCACCACGTAGCCGAGAATGACAACCGCCAGGCCGATCGGCACGTTCACGAACATCACCCATCGCCACGAAGCCCACTCGGTGAGAAGCCCACCCGCCACCAGACCGGTGGCACCCCCGGCGGCAGACACGGTCGTGAACAGACCAATGGCCCGCACCCGCTCACGCCCCTCCGGGAAGATGGTCGTCAGCAACGCGAGAGCGGCGGGAGCGGCCAGCGCTCCACCGACGCCTTGCAGGGCACGGGCCGACAGCAGCATCCAGCTGGTGGTGGCCAGCCCTCCTGCCAGCGAGCTCAAGGCGAACAGGCCGATGCCAGCCAGGAAGGTACGACGGCGGCCGAGCAGATCGCCCGACCGGGCGCCGAGGAGCAACAACCCGCCGAAGGTGAGGACATAGGCGTTCAGCACCCATGACAGCGAGGAGTTGGAGAATCCGAGGCTGCGTTGAATGTGGGGCAGGGCCACGTTGACGATGGTGGCGTCGAGGACGACCATCATCTGGGCAGTAAGGATGACGGCCAGCACGACCGAGGGACTTCTGAGACGGGCCATTGACTTCGACCTTTCCGCTGGTATCCTGAGCATCAAGCGGAAGCTTCCTCCACTTACTATACGGAGGATCCCTCCGTTTAGCAAGAGATTTTCTGAGGAGGTCTCAGGGACCATGCGTGCGGATGCCCGGCGCAACTACGAACGGCTGGTGGATGCGGCTCGCAAGGTCTTCGCCGACCAGGGTGGCTCCGCCTCGATGGAAGCCATCGCGAAGCAGGCCGGCGTCGGTGTCGGCACGCTGTATCGGCACTTCCCCAGGCGCATCGACGTGGTCGAGGCGGTGTACCGGGACGACGTGGACGTCCTGGTCGCATCGGCCGGCCGGGGTCTGGCAGATCTGGACCCCTGGGCCAGTCTCGAGGCGTGGTTGCGCGCCTACGTGGACTACGCACAGACCAAGCGCACGTTCCTCAACGAACTGCACGAGGCGTTCGAGAAGAACCCCGACCTGAAAGTGTCGTCCCGGGAGCGTATCTCCCTGGCCTGCGGCCAGGTTCTGGCCCGGGCCCAGGAGGCCGGACTCGCCCGGACCGACGTTGACGGTGAAGACCTGATGCAGCTGCTTTCAGCGGTGTGTGTCAGCGCCACGCTGACCAGGGACCAGGCTGACCGCTTGCTCCCGACGATCCTCGACGGTCTGCGTCGGCCCGGGCCCGAGCGAGGGCGCACAGCCCTGGCTTGACGATCACATCCCGAGGTCGGCGACAGGCACGTCTATCGTCGTGTTGACCTTATGGATGGCTGGAATGAGCTTCTCCGAGGGCAGATCCGCGAGGTACCCGTCCACGACGCGCTCGAAGTTCGAAATGAGCCCTTCCACTTGATCCGACAGACGCATGTACTCAAATCCTTTTGCGTGCAGGCCTCTCTGTTGCTTCGGCAGATTCGAGAAATCCTGGGCCGGGATCGGCGGCCAGCGGGGATCATCGGGTGCCATCGGCTCCGGTGGCGTGGGTCTCCCAGGCTCACGGCCAGGAGGAAAGCGGGTGAGCGACCACAATTCGAAGAGCGTCTCTTCCGGGCCCAGCGGTCGAATCCGATATGACGACGCGCTGACTGAAGGTCGGCAACATGAAGTAGTGGGGAAAACAGAAGTTGATCGCCTCGTTGATGCCGCGGCGATCGAGGTCGTTCAGATCAGGAATATCGCATCCGGCGGCCCGATACCATCGGACAACGGCGTCGTTGAGCGCGGTGCGCCAGGTAGCCTGCGCCAGCGCCGTGTCGGCAGGGAGGTCGAGATCACGTATCCCCTCGGCGATACGCACGTCGTTGGCGTGGGTCATGCCCGCCATGCCGTCACTCAGCAGACGCATGTAACGAATGTTGAGGTCCACGACGGCCCGGGGATCCGCGACGCCGGCGGAACGTCTCTCGATCGGGCCATCCTGCGCGCCGTTTGGAGCAACCTGGCGGTAGACAGCATTCGCGCCTCTTGGTGCCCGGTGGATTGAGTTGCGGGTGCGTCTCCATGACGTGATACCCCTCCATGAAGGCCTCCATGGCGAGTTTCCAGTTCACCGGCAAGCGGCACGCGAGCCACCATTCGGTGCGCAGCGATTCCGCTTTCCAGGCGTCGTACTTCGTCGCAAAGGGTTCGAGGCACTCCCGCAGGGGTGGAGCATCGTTGTCCAGATTGATCCAGGCGCAGCCACCCCACAGTTCGCAACGGACACGGACGAGATCAAGATCTTCAGGTTGGCGGTTGTGCTCAGCGAACAGGTCCGGCTGATAGAGGAAGGTGTTGGCGCCATCGAGGCCGAAGCACCAGCCGTGAAACGGGCAGATAAAGCCACTGCGACTGCTCCCGTGTCCCTCTACCAACTTGACACCGCGATGGCGACACGCGTTGTAAAACGCGTCAACCTTCATATCCGACGTTCGCACCACGACGATGGATTGGTCGAGGATCTGGTACTCCGCGTAGTCGCCGGGCTGCGGGATTTCTTCCAGGCGACATGCCATTTGCCAGACGCGAGGCCAGAACAACTCGGATTCCAGGGCAAAGAATTCCGGGGCGTAGTAACGCTGCTTCGGAACCCGATCGGGCTGCTCGATGGCGAAAGGGACCGGCAGCGCGGTCCAGGGACGGTCGGTGGTTGTCATGCTCGTCGCCTCACTGACACGATGGATCCCTTGCATTTCACGCTCCCTGGCTTACGAATGGGGCGCCGTGATCGAAGCTACCAGGAATGGAAAAAGGACATCGCTCGACGCACACCGCAGCAGGCTGGCAGCTTTGAGCGTTGGAAAGGGCTGCATCCGCTACCGGCGCCCGGCGCAGATCGATTGGGTCATCGCCTCGAGCCTCCTGGCAGGCACGCAGGCCAGTGGCGACGGTGCCGCCAGTGTCGCCGGCCCGCGCCGGGAATAAAGGGTGCCTGATATGCCGCCCCCCCGAGCGGCTGGCCCCCTCAGCCGCGACCCGCTCCCGGGCGGGGTTGGCTCTGTCGACAAGCGCAGTTCCGCCGGTCATCCGGTGCACTGCTTGGATGGGAAGCTGACGGAGGCCAAGAACTCCCCGAACACGTCCAGGTGGCCCCGGAGATCTGACAGTGCAGCATAGAAGCCGAGCGCATGCTGGGGATCTACGACCACCGGAACCTGGGCCCGGTAGGGAGCCGGAGGAGTACCGCGAGGGCTCCCGGCAACAGTGGAGGCACTCGACGCACCGGGCTCGACACGCTGATAAGTGACAAGCGTCGAGGTGACGCCGCACACAACAATCTGACTCGACCCGACCTGCCCGTACCCGCCTTTTGCGCTCGGAAGTTGAGCGACGGTCGACCCGGCCTCAACCACGATGACGTCAGTTCCAGCGTCGGACCGGAAAGTCACGGGGCCCGGGAGGGATCCGGACGTGGACCACGTCGCTGGGTAGAGGGCACTGAACGGCGTCGAGTTGTACGAGCGGAACTCCCCCGGGGCGCTCAGGGTAGGGTCCCCGTCGATCCACCCGGTCACCGTCGATCCCTTGACTTGATACCAGCCGCCTGCCGCCGGGGTATGCCCGAGCACCGTCAGCACGACGCCCTGGGCGGCGGTGCCAAGCACGTGCCCGGCCTTGTTCGGCTCGGCGCGTATGTTCAGGCCGATCGGACTGAGCACCGTGCGCATTCCCGTCGTTTGCACTCCTGCAATGGTGCTACTCGTCGGGGACACGACAGTTGTTGACGATGGCGGGTGCGGGGCGCGCCCGCCGGAGTTGCAGGCCGTCAGGAGAGCGATCAGCGCGGCAACGGCGACCAGGCGCGGCCAAGCCGGACGAGAACAGCGAGAACTCAGCCACCAGCCGGCGCGCCGCGCCCATCCATCAACGGACATGACACACGGTGGGCGCAAGGCGAGTGGAACGATCTGCCGCCCGGGCCGATGGCCGGGAATCGATCGACCGATCCATTGTGGTCACCTCGCTCATGCTGTCCCGTCCCCCTGTGTCACGGCTTTTCAGGCGAGGGATGCTAGGCGACCGTGCTCGTGGGGGGACAACCCCCTGAGCGGGCTCCGGTTCCTGTCACATCCGCGACTCCTCAGGGTTCAATTTGGAAGTACAGGATTCGCCATACCCGATCCTGACCCGGCCCGGCAGCGAGCAGCGGTAGACGCCTTCTTTGCCGCCGGCCGTGCAGGTGATTTCGACGCTCTGGTAGCCGTCCCGAACTGCGGTTACCAGTCTGCCACCCTCAACTCCTGGGTGGAGGCAAGGTTGGAGCCGTCTCAACCTGAGGGTGGACGGCCAAGATCAGTCCCCGATTCGACGACATGCAAAGGCGCGGGCCTTACCCTGATCAATATGCTTGCTTTGAGGACGGCCATCGCGGTTATCTGGGTCGCCTTCTGGATTTATTGGTTCGTGTCTGCGGCCAACGCCAAGGAAGGGCTCCGATCAGGACGAAGGCTCCCGCCGGGTGTGTTTATCATCGCGCTGTCATTTCTGCTCGTGCGCGTATTCGGAGCAAACAGTCTCAGGGTCCATGATCCGGTGCTGCAAGCGGTGGGAGTGCTGTTCCTGCTGGGCGGCCTGAGTCTGGCCATCTGGGCCAGAGTCCACCTCGGGCGAAATTGGGGTATGCCAATGACGCGCAAGGCCGAGCCAGAGCTGGTCACGTCAGGACCATACCGGTTTATCCGCCACCCGATCTACACCGGGCTGCTGCTGGGAATACTCGGCTCCGGGCTGGCCACCAACCTGTACTGGTTGATCGCCTTCGGCGTGATCGCCGCCTACTTCATCTACAGCGCCCGGACCGAAGAGAAAATTCTCACCGCCGCCTTTCCGACCCAATATCCGGAATACAAAGCGCATACGAAGATGCTCATCCCGTGGATCCTGTAGGCGTGGATAGATGACCCTGACGGGTAGGTTGAACGGATGACCCGCACGTGCCAGGTTCTCCTGGTGTCAGGGAGCCTCCGAGCTGGATCGACGAATACCGCCATGCTACGAAGCGCCACGCAGGCCGCCCCGGAATGGATCACCTGCGTTCTCTATGACGGGCTCGATACGCTCCCGCATTTCGATCCTGATCGTGACACGACGCCCCTGCCCGCACCGGTAGCTGCCTTACGTGCCGCGATACATGCGTCGGATGCGATCCTGTTCTGCACGCCGGAGTATGCCGGCGCACTTCCAGGGTCTTTCAAGAACCTCCTGGACTGGACGATCGGGGATGACCAGCCCGGCTCGATCTACCAAAAGCCGGTTGCGTGGATCAATGTTTCCGGGGCTCCGGGTGGGGCTGCGGATGCGCATGAGTCATTACAGAAGGTGCTCACCTACGCCAACGCGGCCGTCATCACAGATGCCTGCGTCTCGATCCCTGTGACACGCGGCATGGTCGGCGACGACCGGCTCGTCGCCGATCCGGCAGTCCGACCCGCGCTCGTCGCCGTCCTCACCACGCTCGCGTCATCCACAACCGGCGACGACCATATCGCTTGACAGCTATATAACGACATAGGCATACTGAGTGGGTGTCCGTGTTCGAGGTGGTTGCGGAATCTCATCGTCGACTCATCCTGGACCTCTTGCGCGATCAGGAAAAGTCTGTGGGCGAACTGGTCGACCGTCTTGGATTGAGCCAGCCTGCGGTGTCCAAGCACCTCCGCGTCCTCCGCGACGCCGGACTGGTTGCCGTCCGGGTCGAGGCGCAGCGACGCCTGTATTGCGCCCGCGCCGAGGCCTTACGCGAGATCGACGTCTGGCTCGAACCTTACCGCAGGATGTGGGCCCGTCACCTTCACGACCTCGAGCACCACCTCGACGGACTCGCTGGATCGGATACGTGACCGGAGGAAGTGATGTACGGAACTGTGGAAGAACTCGACGATGGCCGCTGGCGATTGCGCTTCGTTCGAAACCTGCCTCATCCCGTCGACACGGTATGGCGAGCCATTACCGAACCGGAGCATCTCGCCACCTGGTTCCCGACGACGATCGACGGTGACCGCGTGGCCGGCGCACCGCTCCGTCTCACCTTTCCTAATGGTCAGGCACCGCCATTCGAGGGAGAAGTGATCAGCTACCAGCCCCCTTCGTTGTTCGAATTCCGCTGGGGAACGGATCTGATTCGCCTGGAGATCGAGGCTGCAGCCACTGGCACCAGATTGACGTTGTACGACGCGCTCGATATGCCAGGCAAAGCCGCACGTGACGCGGCTGGGTGGCATACCTGCCTGGACGCGTTGGCGTCTGCGTTGGCTGGTGGCAGTCATGCCCGCGACACGATGAACACCTGGAACGAAGTCCATCCACACTACGTTCGGGAGTTCGGCGCCGACGGCGCCACCCTCGGGCCCCCGTGACCGGGAGAGCCCGGACAGGAGCGACCCGGATCGGCCGCGGAGTCAACCCTGCCCGCATCGCCGGAGCCATTCGAGCAGACTGAGCCAATGACCCGACGACATCCCGACGCTTCGTCGGCTGATCATCCAAACGATGGGCCGGGCTCACCACTGCCCAACATCGATATTGGTTCCGGTCGGCCTCTGGTGTTGTTCCAGGGGTACGCCATGCAGCCGCGCACCTATCTGCCGTTGGCCAGGATCCTGGCAGCGCGAGCACGGGTGATCATCCCGGCCATCTTCGCCCTTCCAGGGCGTTGGACCTTTGGCCGGGCCCTGGAATGCGTCGAAGCCACACTCGACCAGCAGGGGCTCGAGAGGGTGAGCCTGCTTGGACATTCCTTTGGAGGCGGCATCGAGCTTTGCTTCGCGGCCCGGCATCCGGATCGTACCGTCGAGTGCGTCTTCGCCGACACCCTCGCCGTTCGGGACAGGTTCAGTCTGGCTGAGGAAGCTCTGCACAACCCCCTCGGCATGCTGGCCATGGCCACCCCGCCGGCGACGGCTGCCTTCTTCGAGTCGATGTTCACCCATCCCATTCAGTTGGCTCGGGCGGGACTGTGGGGGTTCGTAACCGATCGAACCGCGGATATTCATACGGTTGTACAGGAAGGAACTCGCTGTCACGTACTGTGGGCCAACAGGGACACCCTGTTGGCACGAGCCGACGGCAGAACCTTCGCCCAGGATCTTCAAGGCACCTTCACGGTCGCCTCCGGTCCGACAGTTGATCACGACTGGATGTTCGACGATCCGGAACTCTTCGTCGAGCACCTGGACGCGTTACATCTGGAGGCCCTGGGACCCTAGCGGGTGTGCGCGCGACCGGCCGGAAGATCGTGATTCCAACCGTCTCCCCCGATGCCAATGGTTCCGGACGGAGCCGGTGATTCGACGTCCGAGCGGTCATTCGGCGCCACCACGCAGCGACGGGCGTGCGGCGGGAAAGCGGCATCCTCCAGGGATTCATTCAACTGAAAACCCATAGGATGCGGTCGGACGTCGGTCAACGCTCCTCGACCAGTAGCGACTGGACAGCTCGGCCCACAGGTCCTGTCCGGTCGAAGATCAGGCTCTCGGCCTGACCGTAACCGTCGGCCGAGAGCCGGGACACCACGTCGAAGCCGATCCATTGCCCCACCGGAACCCGCGAGAGCGAGACGGTCAGATCCGGATTGATAAAAACATGGGTCTCGAAATCCAGGATGCGACTCACCCCGTTGCCGAAGTCCGCGGCCGCCGCAGTGCGTTGCATTGCGGACGGCTCCTCGCCGGCCACCACCGGGACCAGTAGACGAGTCCACATCCGTACCGGGCCCAACTCATCCCATCCTCCGGAGAGAAAGCGGAGTTCAACCGCATCGGCGAACGGGGTACGGGTGCTACGTCCGGACACGTCCGCGGCCCCTTCGGGTAGGTCCGGACTGGTCGGGTTCGGAACCTGCACGGGTGTGGCCACAGGTTTGGTGCGGATCCGCAAGACCCGGGCCCACGCAACCTCCTGCCCGTCGGATTCCAGGCGAGCGTCGACGATCTGTACCTTCCGGCCCGGGCGGCTGATCGTCGCCGAAGCCGCCAGCGGGCGGAGCGGAACGGGGCGCAGTAGCTCCACGGTCAGCCGGACGCTTTCCATCGGCTCCGAGGCTGGTGCGGCTTCGGCCGTGCGCGCCAACAGGGCGGCGACGGCACCGCCATGTTGTGCGTCGGGAGACCAGGGACCCTGCGTCAAGGGGCCGGGGACCAGCATGTCCCCGTCGGGGATGTAGAGGGCGTCGGGCATCGACCGAGGGTACCGGCGGGTGCATCCGAGAACGTGCTAGTACGGCGGTGAGTTACGGCCAGGAAAGGGGAAAGCGATGCCGAGCCCGAATACCACGACCCTTCGAGTCGGGGACGCCGAAGTGCCAACTCTGGTGTACGAGCCGACCGGGGACGGACTGGCACCAGCAGTTGTCCTATCCCCTGAAGCGTTCGGGATCAATGAATTCACTGCGGGGGTGGCGGCGAAGCTGGCTGATCTTGGCTACGTCGTTGTGGTGCCGGACTATTACCATGGCGAGGGGCTTGCCGATCCGGAGAGCTACACCGACTTCACGGAAGTGATGGAGTTCATCGAACGTCTCGACTTTGGCCAGGGTACCCATGATGTCATGGCCGCGGTTGAATACGCCCGGGCGCTGCCGAGCGTGGACCCGACCCGCGTGTGTGTCTGGGGGTACTGCACTGGGGGCACGCTGGCGATGTTGGCAGCCTCGCTGGACCGCCAACTGGCCGCCGCCGTGCTCTTCTTTCCAAGTCAACCGACCTTTCCCGAGTTGACGGACAAACGGCCGGTCCAGCCGATCGACCTGCTCTGGAATGTCGCCTGCCCGATCCTGCTCATCCTCGGCGACCAGGATGCGGTCCTGGTCGATCTCGTCCCAGAGCTCCGTCGACGCTTCGAGCGCTGGAAGATCGACCATCAGATCAACATCTATGCGGGCGCCGGTCACGCCTTCAGCGCGCCCGTCCCGCCGCTGCGAAACGAGACGGCAGACGTCGCGTCCTGGGCCGACGCCACCGCGTTCCTCCGGAAATACTGCCCTCCTCGATGACCGTCGCCGGTCGTCTTCACTCCCGTACCGGAAAATGCACGCCTGGCCGGTCCCATGAGCCAAGGCTCCCGGGACCGCTTCCTTCCCAGGATTCGTCGAACAGCGCCCGGAGCTGCCGCAATCCTGAGGTCCCGAGCATCTCGACCACGGCGCGGACCGGCTTGGTGGGGCCCGTCACCTGCGCCAGGGCCTTTGCTCCCGCTGTGTGACGCCCTGGTAGCTGGGTGGTAAGCAGGACGAACGGCTCATCGGTGACCTCCCGCAGTACGGCTGCCTTCCCCAATTCCTTCCAGAGGCTGTCATTGCGCTGCAATCCGGACCGGTGGGTCGTGAAGCCGCCTGCCACGTCGAAGAGCCAGAACTGCCCGTTGTGGCCTCGAGCCGCGAAGTCAACCTCGACGCCTCCCGGACGACGCGGAGTTCGGACGACATCGGTGAATCCGGCTGCCGAGATCAGCTGGCACGCGATCTCTCTGGCGCTGCGTCCCTCACGCATCGCCCGGGGCAGAAATTCCTCTCCGTCGTCGGGCGTTGCCTGGTCTGGAGGCCCGTAGACGCTCACGGGATGCATGCGGCCCGCATCGAGACGGCGTTCCTGGTCGTCCGAGATGCGACGCTCGGCCAGGCGAACGTACGACTCGTCCAGGTCGTAGCCCACGTAGTGCCGGCCGGACCGCGTGGCCGCCACCGCGGTAGTCCCCGAACCGGCGAAGGGATCAAGGATCAGGTCGCCACGATATGTGTACAACTCGATCAGCCGAGCCGGAAGCTCGACAGGAAACGGGGCCGGATGGCCGACACGCCTCGCGCTCTCGGCCGGGATCTCCCACACGTCGAGCGTGTTCTCCATGAAGTCCTCACGCGTCATCGACGGTATCCACGGGAGATGCCGGCGAGCCCGGTCCCGCGGCAACACGGCCCGGTCGAAGCGACCCTTACCGGCCACAATGACTCGCTCGGTGAGATCGCGGAGAACAGGATTCCCCGGTCGCTGGAAGCTGCCCCAAGCACACGACCCCGATGAGCCTCGCTGCTTCAACCAAATGATCTCGCCTCGAAGGAGCAAACGCAGGTCATCCTGCAGAATTCCGGTGACATCCGCGGACAGAGACCGATAGGGGCGCCGGCCCAGATTGGCCACGTTGACGGCGATGCGTCCTCCCGGCTCCAGCTTCCGTACGCATTCTGCGAACACATCCCGGAGCAGGTCCAGGTACTCGAGATACGTTGCCGGCACCCCGTCTGTGCCCAGGGATGCTTCGTACTCCTTCCCTGCAAAGTAAGGAGGAGACGTGACGACCAGTGCGACTGAGGCGTCCCCGACCTCATCCATATGCCGGGCGTCGCCGACGATCAGTTTGTCGAGCGCCGTGTGCGGATGGAGCGTGACGTCCGGAGACAGAACTGGCGGCGTGAACCGTCCATAGAACGCGCTGGCGTCGTGGCCTTCTCGCCGCGACACTCCGAAGCGGGAGGTGGAGGTTGGGCGTCGGGTCATCGTTCACCGAGATTACGAGTCGGGCCGGGGCCACCGGCGGATCTACCCTCTGTATGTCGTAACTGCCGGCGCACGACACGAGGGCAGGTGTCGCTGGAGCCGACGGGCAGGGGGAGGCCCGGAGGATGGACTAGGACGGCACAGGGGCAGTGCGGCTCACGTAGAATTGGAACGGTACGTCGTCACCGCTCACCTTGAACTTCCCCACGTACATTCCGTATGGCACACGTGAGGTGTCGACGAGAACTCGCACCGCCGGATCCCGGCCCACCGTCGCCGGGATCACCCTGATCCTGTTCCTTCCGAGCACAGCGCCGCCGGGCGAGATGCCCCGAAGGTCAGCAGCCTCGACAGGCGGATCGCGGCCGTCCAGCGGCCAGACCATGTGCTCTATTGGCCGAAGGCCTCGTAAACCTGGGGCGCCCCGCTCGGGCTGAGCCTCCTGGCCCATGGCGGTGACGAACTCCAGGACGTTCGTCGACACCCGGGCCCAGTCGAGCCCCCAATGCCACCCGAGTCGGACCGCATCTCCAATGGCGTCGGACACGCCGTAACCGCCGTTGGCCAGACGCGAGGTCACGTCGGTGACGTAATCACCGTAGGTGTTCGCGAGGTATCCACCAGTTCCAGCAGTCGGTCCCGGTAGATGACCGCGCCGAGGCGGGCAAGGTCGGCGGGATCGGCCGCGGCCCCTGACCCCGTTGCGTTTCGGGCCGACGCCACCGGCTGGGCCTGGATTATCGCTTTGATCCAATCTCCCCACATGGGGCAGGCCTCATCGACGAGGAATCTGCTCAGGTCGCTCTCGTGGCCCGGCACGAATCGGATCAGCTTCAGCGCCTGGACTCGACGCCGGCCATCGCGGTCATTGATCAAGAAGTAGCCGCGGTCGAGGTCCAGCTTGCCGTCAACGCTGTGGGCGAGGTCGAACGTGAGGGCGAAGTAGGTCTCCGACAGGCTGAAGTCGAATTGCAACACATTCGTAAGGGTCTCGGTTCCGAGTTCGGCGTGTTCCTTGAAGCTCTGTCGCCATGGGTTTGGAGAAGCAGGCGGCCACGGCGCCACGGGGTCGATCGGGTCCATCCGCCGTATGAGTGGCGCGGAGTACGTCGGCCAAGACTTGGGGTTCAAGACTTGCACCAGGTCGCCGAGCGGTCTGTCGATCTTGGTTTCAAATTCGGCGAAAATGGACCTGGCCACGAGCCGGCCATCCACGATCACATCGGTACTCTGGCAAATCTCTGGCTCGTCGTTGGGCATGACCAATCCCCTTCCGCTGAAATTCGCATCGACTCCGCGTCGGGATCATACCGATGGAGCTCGCGACCCCCAGAAAGTCGGTCCTTGAGGCCAGGATGCGGCGCGCTGGACACCGGCCAGAGGAGGAAGCGGCGCAGTCAATGGTTCGTTTCTGAAGTCAAGCGTCAGCCGCTATCGTCCATCCTATGAATGGAGCCGATCGTCGCCCTCGGGCTGCCACGCCGAGGTTCGGCCCGCCGACCCTGAACTGCCCGGTCCGGCCCGATGAGGCAGCCGCTTTCGATCGCCTCGTCGACGAGGGTGCCAGTGCTGCGATCCGGGCCATCGACATTTGGGCATCCATGGCCAAGGAACTCGTGTTCACCGAACCGTACGGCACTGTGGCCGGGGGAATGGTGACGGCGGCTACCCGCTGGTTTGACTGGGCCAAAGGTTTTCAGCAGATCCCGATGTTGGGTGGCGCGGGACAGCAGGCGACGAGCAGCGCCGCGATAGTCGAGGTCCGCGGCGACTCGGGCGGACTCGAGCGGGCCACCCGACCCACATCCGGCTCCGGCGACTGAAGCCCGCATTCCCGCGGCGGTGCGGCCCCGAGTTGCCATCCTGGGAGGGGGCATGGCCGGCCTGGCCGCAGCCTGGCGCCTGACGCGACCAGACGGTCCGGGCGTGGACGTCACGGTCTATCAGCGGGGTTTCCGCCTTGGCGGCAAGGGGGCCAGTTCGCGGGGCCCTCATGGCCGCATCCAGGAGCACGGACTCCACGTGTGGCCGGGGTATTACGACAACGCGTTTCGATTGCTGCGCGACTGTTACGAAGAACTCGGCCGCAGTTACCACGATCCGGACGCGCCCATCCAAAACTTCCGCGATGCCTTCTTTCCAGCCAGCACGATCGGCCTCACGACCGACGCGGGCATGCCCTGGGTCGCCACCTTCCCTGAAACCGGCGACCTCCCGGGCGAAGGGGATGGTTATGCGCTCACTCCCGTCGACCTGGTGCAGCGGGGTGCGGACCTGCTCGGCACCCTGACCTCGTCGCTTCTCGGCGCTGAATCGCGCCCACGAGCCGTGCTCAGCACTCGCCGCCACCTGCTCAGATACTCATCCGGGTTTCCGGCTGGGGCGATTGCGACGCCGCGACCTGATTCCGCGGGGCTCACTCGCGGTTTCGCCGACCTGGTGGGCGCCATGGTGCGCGGCGTCATCACGGATCTGCTTCCGACCCGGGGTTACACCGCCATCGACGACCAGGACTTCCGCCAGTGGTTGGGACGGCAGGGGGCATCACCGTCGGCCCTGGCCAGCCCCGTACTGCGCGGGATGTACGACCTGGTCTTTGGCTACCAACAGGGCGACCGGAGCCGGGCATGCTTCTCGGCTGGCACGGGTCTGCATCTGGCCGGGCGCATGTTCCTCACCTACCGCGGCGCCATCTTCTGGAAGATGCGGGCCGGGATGGGTGACGTCGTCTTCGCCCCGCTGTACGAGGTGCTTCGCCGTCGGGGAGTACGGTTCGCCTTCTTCCGGCGAGTCGACCACCTGCGTCTTTCGCGGGACCTGCGAAACGTTACGGCTATTGACCTCACCAGCCAGGCGGCGGTGTCCGGGCCCGATGAAATGTACCAACCGCTCGTACGCGCCGGGAACCTCCCGGTCTTTCCCGATCACCCCGACCGCAGGCAGATCTCCGGTCCGGCCCCTCGCAGCTCCGACAAACTGGAATCGCATCATTTCCAGTCAGCCCACTTCACATCGGAACGGTTGTTCGCAGGCCGCGACTTCGACGCCGTCGTCCTCGCCCTGCCTCCCGACATGCTCCGCCTGGTCTGCACTGAGTTGATCGACGCCGACCCGCGCTGGCGGCAGATGATTGATGGGCTCGGGACAGTTCCCACCCACTCGATGCAACTCTGGTTGGACACGGACGAACGATCGCTTGGCTGGCAGCATGAGGCGGCCGTCGTAACGGGATTTGGCTCACCGTTCGACACGTTCGCGTCGATGAGCCATACCCTGCCGTTCGAAGGGTGGCCGCTCGAACACCGGCCTCGGACAGCGGCGTCATGGTGCGGGGTCTTGCCGGATAACCACAGTGCATCTTCCCGGCCGTCCCCGACCGCGGCGGTGGACCAGCTGTGGCCCGCTTACGATCCCGGCATGGTCGTGAGCCGTTACTACCGTGCCAACACCGACCCGGCGGACCGTTACGTTCAGGCCCTGCCCGGCACCGGGCGATTCCGTCTACGTTCTGACCAGAGCGGATTCGACAATCTGTTTTTGGCGGGCGACTGGATTGACTCCGGGCTGAACGCAGGCTGCATCGAGGCCGCCACCCTCGCAGGCCTGCAAGCGGCCAACGGCGTGGTCGGTGACCCCCTGGCGGCCGGTACAGTGGGATTCGTGCCGCACGGACAGGACGCGGCAAGATCCGGCACGTGAGTGATCGGCCGCCTCCTTGGGCGTCTGTCGCGGACATCGGGCAGTTCGGCCTGGAGACTGCCGCCGCGGTCGTTGAACGCCTCCTGACGATGACCCGGCTGGCATTTGCTCGGCAGCCGGCTGGGTTTCGGCTGCCGCTCCTTCCCGCCACCGCCGAGAGCGTTCAGGCTCGTCAACTCCGGGCCGAGGCCGAACGGCTCATCGATCTCTATGCCGAGTGGACACGATCGCTCGTCCAGGTCGCCGTTGACGCGACGAACACGGACCGGTCGGTGCCCGATCGGCTGTCAGTCGGTCCGGTCGCCCCGGGTGGTTCCACCGGGGCGACGGTTTGGTTGCATGTCCTTGACGGGCCGGCCGCTGCCCCGATCAGGTTGATGGCTTCCAACCTGATCGCGCATCACGGCGGCTCCATACCTGCAAGTGCTGTGTCGTTCACTCCGCCCACGCTTGACGCGACGAGCCCACGCAGCCGCGAGGAAGTGGCCCTCAGGGTCCGGATCCCCGAGGACGCGGCACCCGGTCCGTACCACGGCCACATACTGGCCGTCGGCATGCCGGAAGTGTGCCTGGAGGTGCTCCTCGAAGTTCTCGACGAATGAGGGCGACCTACCCCGCGGTCGAGACCCGTTTGGCCCGATACGGTGCGATGACGGCCGAGGCCGTTCTCCCCTATCTCGCGCAAGAAGGTTCGCCGGCAGATCTGTACCAGGTGGCGTCGGAGTATCCGCGCCGGGGGGGAAAGGCTATTCGGCCAAGCTTGTGTCTGGCCGCATGCGCCGCCTATGGGGGTCCTGCGGAGGAGGCCATCTTGTCGGCGGCCGCCATCGAGCTGCTGCACAACGCCTTCCTCGTGCACGATGATGTTGAGGACGCGAGCCTTCTCCGCCGCGGCCGGCCCACACTCCATGTGATTCATGGGGTGCCGCTCGCCATCAATGCAGGAGACGCCGCTGGCGGTTCTGGCGCAGGCCCCGTTGCGCGACAACCGCCACAAGCTCGGCACCCGGCTGGCGACGGCCGTGGCCGAGGAGTTCGATCTCATGGAGCGGCGCACCCTCGAAGGCCAGGCCATGGAGCTGGCCTGGCGCCGGCAGAACCGCCTCGACCTGACCCCCGAGCACTACCTGGATCTGGTCCTGCGCAAGACGTGCTGGTACACGACGATCCACCCGTTGCGCGTCGGCGCCTTGATCGGATCGTGGGCCACTGCCGATCTGGACCCACTCGTGGTGTTTGGCTCCTATTTGGGGGCGGCCTTCCAGATCGCCGACGACTTGCTCAACCTGGACGTCGGCAGCAGCCAGGTACGGCAAAGAACCGTTGGGCGATCTGCGAGAAGGCAAGCGAACGTTGATGGTCATCCATCTGCTCGGAACGGCCCGGCCCTCCGACAGACGTGTGGTGGCCGAGTTCTTTGCCGAAGACGGGCAGTCTCGATCGAGTGCCGACGTCAGGAGCATCTTCGACCTGATGGTCGCGTACGGCAGCATCGAATTCTCCCGGCGTTTCGGCCAGGGCATCGCGGAGGCGGCCCGCGCCTGCTTCGACGACGCCTTCCCCGACGTCCCCGACAGCGATGAGCGGCAGTTTCTTTGGGATATCATCGGTTGGATGCTCGACCGGGACCGGTAGGGGTTGACCGCCGAAATGAGGTTGTCATCGCAGGACGAAACGGCTGAAATGCCCGGACACGCGACGGAGGTCAGCACGTGACAGGAGCATCGGATCCAGCAGACCGCCGGCGAGAACAATTTCAGCAGTTCGTCGACGACTGGAGTCAGCTGGCCAACCGGCTCGTGACCACTTCGTCAGGATTCGCCAAGCGGGTGATCCGGCAGGGTTGTGGCGGAGCTCCCCGGGACGTCGCGGGCCCGCTCCAGGATCTCTGGATGACCCTGGCGTCCGCGGCCGGCGACGTCGCCGAGCTTTCTTACAAGTGGACGCAAGCAGTCGACGGGCTGGCCGGCTTCACGGGCGGTTCCACAGGCTCCCCACCGGCGCCGCGGCCAGCCGGCCCGGCGGCGCGCGGGAGTGAGGGGGCCTCCAGAGCTGGAGAAGGCCGCGCCGCGGCCGAGTCGCAACCGGCAGGATCAGGAGACGCGCCCGTCGCCGAAAAGGCGGCGCCAGCCAAGAAAGCCGCGGGGGTCAAGAAGGCGGCGCCAGCCAAGAAAGCCCCGGGGACCAAAAAAGCGGCGCAAAAGGCGGCGCCAGCCAAGAAGACCCCGGGGGCCAAGAAGGCGGCGCCAGCCAAGGACGCCTCTGATGCGGCGCGGGCGGCGGGCAGGGGTGGGACGCGGGCGGGTGGTGGCGGGGGGAGCCCGGCCAGTGGTGGCGGGGAGAGCCCGGCCAGTGGCGGCGGTGCGGCGCCGAGCAGCGGCGGGTCAGTCGGAGGCGGGGAGTCGGCCGGCGAAGCCGGCGACGGGTAGACGGCCGGAGCCCCGTTGGCCGACCGCATATCCGGCCATGTCAGGGTGCTGCTAGGAGACGCGCTCGAAGAGGCCGCATCCGGCGACTGGGAGCGGGCCCGGCCACTCGCCGAGGCGGTGCTCGCCCTGCAACCAGACAATGCTGACGCCCGTAGCATCGTGCAGCAGGCGAACGCGGCCCGCAGTCCCGGTGAGCGGCGGCAGCTCACGGTCGTGTTCTCCGACGTCGTTGGGTCCACAGCGCTGGCCGCGGTCGCGGATCCCGAGGTCATCCTCGACGTACTCGGCACCTACCACTCCGCGTGCGCCCGGGTGGTCAATAAGCATGACGGGTATATCGCCCAGTTCCTCGGTGATGGCGTGCTCGCCTATTTCGGCTACCCCCGGGCTCACGAGGACGACGCTCGGCTCGCCGTCCAGGCCGGTCTGGAGATTCTGGTCGCAGTGGAAGAAGTGGCCCAGACGATCCGCGCCCGCTACGACCTCGACTTCGCCGTCCGGGTCGCGGTACATACCGGCCTGGTGGTCCGAGCCGAACTGACCGCCGCGCAATACCGAAACCGTGACGCCATTGCCGGGCAGACGCCCAACCTGGCCGCTCGCCTCCAGGACCTCGCCCGGCCCGGGACCCTGGTCATCAGCGGGGCCACGTACCAGCTGGTCGAGGGGTTTTTCGTGTGCGAGCCGCTGGGCCGCCTGGCGCTTCGGGGTATCGACGACGGGGTCGACGCGTACCAGGTGACCGGCCGCACCCTCGCAGAAACCCGGCTGGAAGCTGCCACCCAATCAGCGCCGTTCGTCGGCCGTGATCTTGAGATGGGCCGGCTGGCGGCCATGTGGCGGAAAGTCCAGGATCGAGGCTCGGCGTCGCTGCTCATCCGCGGGGAGCCCGGGGTTGGCAAGTCGCGATTGGCGCTGACCTTCCGAAACCTGGTCGAGTCCGACGGTGGTGGGGCGGTCTCATCGGCGTGCTCGACCTACCAAAGCGAGACGCCGCTGTACCCCATCGTTCGGTTGCTCATGACCGTGCTCGGGGTGGATCTCCGCGACGATGCCGGCGCCGCCGTCGAGCCCCTCCGGACCTCCCTGGCAGCTGTCGGCCGGGAGGACATGCTCGGCGCCTTCGCCGACCTGCTCCGCTTACCGCGACAGGAAGGCTGGTCCTCCCCGGAAGTGGATCCTCAGCAACTCCGCCAGGCGGTCCTCGACACCCTCCTCCAGTGGGTCGTCGTCGAGGCCGGGCGCGCCCCGACCCTGATCGTGATCGACGACCTGCAGTGGGCGGATGCCTCCACGCTCGAGCTGATCGATCGCGTCGTTCGCGCCTCGGATCCCCGGGTTCTTGCTTGTGATGACGGCAAGGGATGAGTTTCTGCCGTCCTGGCCGGATGCCGAGACGATCGAGCTTGGACGGCTCCCCGAGCCCGACCTGCGACAACTGGTCTCCGCGTTCCCCGAAGGCAAAGATCTGTCGGATGCCGACGTAGCCCGCATCATCGCCCGGAGCGAGGGCGTGCCGCTCTATCTGGAAGAGCTGGTGCGAGCCGGGCCGTCGGGGTCCTCGAGGGCCGGCTACGCCGTCACCTCTGCAGTCCCAGCTTCACTGTGCCACCGGCGCTGCTCGAGCCGCTGCTGGCCCGCCTGGCATCGCCAGAGGTCGACCTGTCGCTCGCGCAGGTCATGGCCACCATCGGCCAAGAAGCTGATGCCAACCTCGTGGCTCAGGTCACCGGGCTGCCCGACGCCACCCTCCGGGAGCGGCCTGGCCGGGCTGATCGACGCCCGGCTCATCGAGGCCAACGACACCGAGCAGCAGACGTACCGTTTCCGGCATCAGTTCCTCCGCGATGTCGCGTACGAAATGCAGCTCTGCCGCTCTTCGTCGCCGGCGCCACAACGCCATTGCCGACGTGTTGACCGACCTCGATCCTCCCAGCGTCCCCGTCGACGCCGGCGCCCTGGCCCACCATCTCGAACGCGCCGATCGGATCGACGAGGCAATCGACGCCCACCTCGGTGCCGCCGGCGCGTCCATCGGCCAAGGGGGCATCGCCGAAGCCATCGCCCAGTTCGACCATGCCATGGGCCTGCTCGATCGTGTCGGCAACGATCAGACCCGGCTCGGACTCGAGCTCACCGTGCGCCAGGCCCGCGGCATGGCCTGGGCGTCCCTTGCCGGCTACGCCTCACCGGGAGCAGCCGCCGATCTGGAGCGGTGCGCCGACCTCTGCCGGGAGCTCGGCACAGCGGTCGACGGCATCCCGGGCCTCATGGCCGCCTGGTACTACTGCGTGATCCGCGGGGAGTTCGATCGCGCCGAGGACGTCATCCTCGTGGACCGTCGCCGCCTGGATCCTGACCCGGAAGCGATCCCCGAAGAAGCTGCGTGGAGCGGGATCAGATTCGGACGAGGCCAGATCGGGGAGGCCATCGAGGTCATGGAGGCTTTCCTGGCCTCGAGCTATGCAGTCAACGCTGGGTTCGACGCCGGCGCAGTGGCCCCTGCCCGACGACCCGGTCGTAAACACCTGGTCGATTCTGGGGTTGGCCCGATGGATGGCTGCCGATCCCACCGGAGCGGGGGTCGCGTTCGACCAGGCAGCACATCGAGCGGCCCGACTGGACTTCCCCCGAGGACCGTTCTGCCGGGCGTACATCCTGCTCATCAGACTGCTCGTCTACGAGTTGTCAGGCCAGACAGACGAAGCCCTCGCCGCAGTCAACGAGATGAACGCCATCGCTGGCCGGCACGGGTTTGCGCTGTTTCATGTGTGCGCAGCGCTGCACGCCGCCGTGGTAGCGGCGCTCCGGGACCCGGCGAGCGGGAAGGGTGCGCTGGAAGGGGCATTTGAGCAGTTCCGGTCTCTCGGAATGGACTTGTGGAATCCGTGGGGTTTCACCGTTCTCGCCGAGATCTCGCTCCGGGCCGATGACGTCCCGGGTGCGCTTCGCTGCACGGCGCAGGCCAGACAGGAGGCCGAGCGGACCGGCGCCCACTTTTGGGCCGCCGAGACGTGCCGCGTCAGGGGGCTGGCTCGACTCGCAAACGGCGATCCGGACGGCAGAGACGACCTGGTGGCCGCAGCCCAGCTGGCGGCGTGTCAGAAGGCGCCGGCTGTTCGAGCTGCGAGCAAACCTGGATTTGATCCGAAACGGCGTGGACCGAAGGGCGGTCCTCGGCGACATGCTGGACAGCTTGAAGTCGGTCGCAGGCCTGCCAGAACTCGAGGCGGCCAGACAGCTGCTCGAGATCGAGCCCGCGCATGAGTGAGCTCAACGTCAAGGACGTCATCGTGCGCTTTTGGACCAGCGTGCACGACGGCGTCTTTCGAGCGACTGAGGGACGCTTGCTCAATCAGGTTCTCGGCATGTCCGTCGTTCGGCTGACGACCACGGGCCGGCGCAGTGGCGCGCCGCGGGTGTCCATGCTTACCAGCCCGGTCTGGGACGACGATCGCGTCGTGCTGGTGGCATCGAACGCCGGCGACTACCGGCACCCGGCCTGGTATCTCAACCTGCTGTCGGATCCGGTCGTCTCCGTCGGCATGGACGGCAGAACGTGGACGGCCCGGGCTCGGGTTGCCGGCCCTGCCGAACGCGCCGAGTTGTGGCCGCAGGTCGCGAAGGTCAACCCCGGCTACGAGCAGTACCAGGCCAAGACCGACCGGGAGATTCCGCTCGTGATCATCCTTCGCCACGGTCAGGAGGCGGACAAGACGGTGCCCTGACCGATCCGACCTTCCAAGGGATCGCTCACCCGATCCCAAACCACCGGTCCCGCAGCGGAAAAAGGTAGTGATCCGTTACCGCATTCAGGATCCGACGGGCGTCGTCGAATCGTTCCCCGATCTCGCTCATCACTGCCAGTTCGTCGGTGAAGGCCTCTCCGTGCACCCGCACTGACGCCGCCGCTTTGCCGTAGAAGCGGGGCCCGAGGAACTCGAGGAGTTCCCGGCCGCCCGCGTCCTCGGTCGGTGCAGACCGGACGCCGGACAGACGGAGCAAACGACCGACGGACGCGCCTCCGAGCCCGACGGTGAAAGCGTGGTCCGGGAAGACGCCGGTCAGAAACAAGGTCAGATCGCCGAGCCTGCGGTAGACGCCGGCCCGCTCGACCGGGTCGACCACCTCGAGCAGTCCAGCCAGACCAACCAGGTCGAGTTCGCTGAATCTGCGTCTGCGCCACCCCCGCCGGGTCCGTTGCCAGCTGACGCCGCTGGAGACGTGCGTGTACGACGCCAGCAGCTCGACCAGGAAGAAACAGCGCGACGGCGTCGGCCAGCAGCTCTCGCAGGCGGGCGACATCGAAGACCGGAATACGCTGCCGAGGGCTCCACCGTTCCTCGACATAAGTCGCGCTCTCCAGATGCGCAGCGGTGCGATGCACGGCAACCGCAAACGTGAGGAACGGCGAGGTATCGATGAACTCGCCTTCGACGCCGGGTTCGCCGAACAGCGCCGTTTCGATACGAGGATCAGCGAAAGCCTGGCGAAGGCTGGTGGTGCCACCGGCCACTCTGGTCAGGAGGCGCTGGTCGGCATCGGTCAGATGCTGGCGATACCGCAGGTCGACGTCGATCATGTCTCGCCGTGCACCCTCAGACCAGCAAGAGACCGGGAGAGCTAGGACGGATTGCCCTGATCACGCAGAAACTTCTCGAGCTGAGCAGCGAGGGCGTCGCCTGACGGCAAGTCGCCCAGCTCGTCGGTCGCCTCGGCCTCGTCGCTCCTCCGTTCGAGCTCATGGACGTAGCCGGCCACCTCATCTTCGCCAGCCACCACTTCGTCCACCTGCCGCTCATAGGTGGCAGACGCCTTCTCCAGATCCGCGGTCGGCACCTCTGTCCCGAGGAGATCACAGACGCGACGGACCACCGCAAGCGTCGCCTTCGGCGACGGCATGCCGGGTATGTAGTGCGGCACTTGTGCCATCAGCGAACCCACCGGGATAGCCGCCTGCGCGAACGCGTCCTGCAGGACGCCCACGATCCCGGTGGGGCCTTGATACTGGGGGCGACGTAGCCCCAACCGCTCAGCCAGGGCCGGGTCGGCGGTGCTGCCGCGGACGAAACCGGCCGAGTGTGCGCCACGTCAGCCAGCATGGCACCTAGCGTGAACACCGCCTCGACGTCCAATTCTGCCGCGACCGAGGTGACGCATTCGCAGAACGCTCGCCACCGCATATGCGGCTCGGTGCCGATCAGCAGGATCACATCGTGAGCACCGGGAACTGAAGCGGCGAGGAATCGGTTGGTCGGCCACACAATCTCCCGCGACCGGTCGCCGCGTAAGCGGACCTGCGGCCGTTGGGCGGTGAAGTCGTAGAACTCCTCGGCGTCGATGTCGGCGAACTTCCGGGCCCGCCACCTCCCGGAGAGGTACGACGCAGCCCCGGAAGCAGCCCCTCCGGCGTCCGTCCAGCCTTCGAACGCAGCGATCATCATGGGTGAGCGCAACCGAGGCCGGCTTTCCCATCGGAGTGCGTCCATCGCCGACAGGCTACCCGCGAGATCCCCGCTATGTCGGCGTGCTCGATACCCTGCCCTCACCCAGGGGAGGCCATGGAGCAGTTCGACGTTGTCATCGTGGGTGCAGGCCTCGCAGGTATCGGCGCCGCGGTCCGCCTGCAAACGATGTGCCGCAGCAAGAGCTACGCCATCCTCGAGGCCAGGGATGCCATCGGCGGCACCTGGGACCTCTTTCGCTACCCGGGAGTCCGCTCGGACTCGGACATGTACACCCTCGCCTACCCCTTCCGGCCCTGGAGCGAACGCCAGGCCATTGTCGAGGGCTCCTCGATCCTCCGGTACATACGCGAGACGGCGGCTGAGCACGCCATCGAGCCGCACATCCGTTACCGCCATCAGGTCGAGAGCGCGTCCTGGTCCTCCGCGACCAACCGCTGGACCCTGGAAGTCGCGGTGCCGGGCAGTCGCAACACCGTCCGGTTCACGGCCGGGTTCGTGTACCTGTGCAGTGGCTACTACCGCTACGACGATGGGTACACGCCGGAGCTCCCGGGCATGGACCGCTTCGCCGGGGTGATGGTGCACCCCCAGCACTGGCCTGACGGGCTCGATTGCCGGGGCAAGCGGATCGTGATCATCGGCAGCGGTGCCACGGCGGTGACCCTCGCGCCCGCCCTGGCCGCCGACGCCGGCCACGTCACGGTGCTGCAGCGCTCCCCTTCGTACATCCTGGCGGTGCCCGCAGTCGAACCTCTCGCGGACCCTCTGTATCGCGCCCTCCCCCGCCCGGTGGCCTTTGGCATCTTGCGCTGGAAGAACATCCTGCTGACAACCGCCCTCTACCAGCTGTGCCGACGCCGGCCGGAGATGGCCAAACGGCTCCTGCGCGGTGGCGTCGTGCGCCAGCTGCCGGCCGGCTACGACGTCGACCCGGACTTCTCGCCCCGTTACAACCCGTGGGACCAGCGTCTGTGCCTCGCCGCGGACGGGGATCTGTTCGCCGCGATCGGATCGGGGCGGGTGTCCATGGTCACCGACCGGATTGATACGTTGACATCCGGAGGGATTCGGCTGGAATCGGGCCGCGAGCTGGCCGCCGATGTCGTCGTGAGCGCCACCGGGCTGAACCTTCTTGCATGCGGTGGTATCCGCCTGGAGGTCGACGGGTCGGTTGTGGAGCCGGGGCACACGCTCATTTACCGCGGGTTCATGCTGAGCGGGATCCCAAACCTGGCGATGTGCCTGGGTTACACGAACGCATCCTGGACCCTGCGCGCCGATCTCACGTCCCGATCGGTGTGCCGGCTGCTCAACCGGATGGATCGTGCCGGCGTGGACAAGGCCGTCCCGCGCCTTGACCCGGGTGCGGGCGAGCCTCGGCCGTTGCTGGATCTCAGCTCTGGCTACGTGGCCCGAGCTGCTGACCGCATGCCCAAGCAGGGATCGAAGTCTCCCTGGCGGCTGCGGCAGAACTATGTCCTGGACCTGCTCACTGCCACGTTCGGTGACGTGGGGGCCCGACTGGCCTTCTCGGGCCGGCCCGGAACGCCTGCCGACGTCGGGGCCGAACATCTTCTGGACGCCGAGGCGGCGCCCGAATCGACGGTCGGGACCTCCGGGTGGTTCTGATCCAATATCCCCTGTCGAATCCGTGCCGCGTCGTCCGTCGTACGCGTAGCAGGCCGACACCGGCCTGCTCCAACCAGGAGGAAGAACGACATGGGCAAATTCGTGCTGGTGTACCGAGGCGGCAGCGGCATGGCGGAGCCGGATGAGCAACAGGCCGCCATGGAGGCCTGGATGAACTGGTTCGGTACCCTCGGTGAGGCTGTCGTCGACCCTGGCGCCCCGTTCGGCGTGTCCGCCTCGGTGGACCCTGATGGCTCGACACACGACGGCGGTCCCTCCGGGCTCACGGGGTACACCATTCTTTCCGCGTCCAGCCTCCCGGAAGCCGCGAGCAAGGCCAAAGGATGCCCGGTCCTCGCCGATGGAGGCACCATCGAGGTGTACGAGGCCGTGCCCGTCGGCTGATCTCACCCCCACCTCCCCGCGGTTGACTTCTCCGATCGGGGGAACTTCCGAGCCGCGGTCGTCATCCCTGCCTCGGCGTGGTCGAGGCCGGCCACTCCTCCTGATGCGAGCAGAAGGGGGAAAGATGGGAGGAAGTGAAGACCCGAAGGGGCATCCCCTCCCGTCAGGCGGCTGTCGGCTCGGCGTGTGCCGTGGCACTCGTGATTGCGCTGAGCGCCATCATGTTCGTGCTTCGCAGCCATTTGAACGCGGCGACCCCGGCGCTCGTGCTGGTGGTACCGGTCGTGGTGGGGGTGGCGGTAGGAGGGTTCGTCGCCGGGGTGGTGGCGACCGCAGCCGGCTTCCTCGCGTACGACCTTGTCTTTATCCCCCCCTATTACACCCTCTCGGCCGGTGCCGCCCAGTACTGGGCCGCCCTTGGCGTGTATGCGGTCGTGATGATCGTGGTGGCCCGGGTCGTGGCCCGACTCGACGCGGCCCGCACGGACGCCCAGGCCCGGACAGCGGAGGTCCGACGTCTTTTCGACGTGTCGGAGCTGCTGGTCCGCGAAGCGCTGATGCCGGAGCTGCTCGACACCATTGTCACCGCGGTACGCCAGGAGTTCGAACTGGACGGCGCCGCCCTGCTCCTCCCGGTAGACGGCCATCTGGACCTGGCGGCCTGGGCCGGCGTTCCCCTGTCGGACGCCGAACTGCGCCAACTGTCCGCGAACGCTCAGGTTCCGGTCAGTCTCGAGACTGCCGTCGTCCAGCCCGGCGACATTCAGGCCGTCGCTCTGGCCGTGTCCGGTCGGGGTATCGGGCTGCTCGTCCTGCGCGGTCTGACCGGAGTGAAGCAGGATCACGAGCTGCTACGCGCCTTCGCCAATCATCTGGCCCTGGCACTCGAGCGGGCGCAGCTCCGTGAGCAGGCGGTGCGGGCCCAGTTGCTCGACGAGGTGGACCGGCTGCGGCGCTCGCTCGTGGGCGCGGTCTCGCATGATCTGCGCACCCCGCTGGCGACTATCAAAGTGTCTGCTTCGACATTGCTCGACTCGTCGGACGCACTCAGCGGCCCGGACGCCAAGGAACTCCTGGGATTGATCGACATGCAGGCGGACCGCCTGGACCGGTTGGTCTCCAACCTGCTGGACATGACCCGCATCCAGTCGGGGGCGCTCGAGCTGCGTCGCCGCCGAGCGAGCGTCGCCGTCCTGGTCGACGAGGCGCTGTCCTCCCTGGGCTCCTCCGCAGACGTGGACCGGGTCCGGTGGGACGCCCCGGACGATCTCCCCGACGTGGACGTGGACCCCGTGCTCGTCTGCCAGGTCCTGGCCAACCTGATCGACAACGCCACCCGCTACGCCCCGGACGGCACCGATGTGAACCTGTCTGCCCGGGCGTTGCAGGGAGATCGGGTGGCAGTAGCCGTCGCCGATCGAGGTCCCGGCGTGGCCCGGGGTGAGCGAGACAGCATCTTCCAGATGTTCAATCGCCGTGCAGCCGGAGGACGAGGCGGGCTCGGCCTTGCGATCGCTCGCGCCTTTGTGGAGGCGCACGGCGAGCGCATATGGGTCGAAGACCGGGAGGGACGCGGCGCCCGGTTTGTGTTCACCCTCCCGACCGCGGACCGCGGGGCGGGACCTTGACGGGATGCCGGAGCGACTGCGGCGCCGACGGTGACTAGGGTTCGGGGGCGGTGACGAGAAGCCGCAGTGCGCGCTCGAGCCCATGATGCCGACATCATCCGACGCGACCAGCCCTACCGGCCCCACCGGCCCCACCAGCCCCGCCGGCGAAAGTGCGACCGTCGACCGCGACGCCTCTGACGCCGTCGAGGCGGCCGGCCATTTCCGCATCTACCTCGGCGCGGCCGCGGGAGTAGGCAAGACCTACGCAATGCTCAACGAAGGAGTCCGTCGCTGGAAACGCGGCACGGATGTCGTCGTCGGATTCGTCGAGAGCCACGGCCGAGCGCACACCGAAGAGCTCATCGACGGCCTCGAGGTCATCCCGCGCAAGTCGGTCGAGTACCGGGGCACCCGGTTCGAGGAGATGGACCTCGACGCGGTGCTGCGCCGCCATCCCAAGGTGGCTCTCGTCGACGAGCTCGCCCATACAAACGTGCCGGGATCCGGGCCACACGAAAAGCGCTGGCAAGACGTGCTCGAGCTCCTGGAAGCCAACATCGACGTCATCACGACCGTCAACATCCAGCATCTGGAGAGCATCGCCGACGCGGTGGAGCAAATGACCGGGACGCAGGTGCGCGAGCGCGTACCCGATTGGGTAGTGCGCAGAGCCGACCAGATCGAACTCGTTGACTCGTCCCCCGAGCAGCTGCGGCGCCGTATGTTGCACGGCAACATCTACCCGCAAGCCAAAGTGCCCCAAGCGCTGACGCATTTCTTCCGCACCGACAACCTGATCGCCCTGCGGGAGCTGGCGCTTCGCTTTTTGGCCGACGAGACGGAGGAGGAGCTGCTCGACCACCTGCGCCGTCACCGGGCTCAGGGATTGTGGGAGACGACCGAGCGCATCATGGTTGCCGTTACCGCCGCACCGGGGACCGACATGCTCTTGCGACGGGCGGCCCGGATTGCGTCCAGGGTCAAAGGGGAACTCGACGTCGTTCACGTCACATCCGACGACAGCCGCGTCGACCACAAGCAGGCCATCGCTGCTTTGCGCGAACTGGCCGGGAAACTCGGCGCCCGCTGGCACGAACTGTCCGGCGATGATCCCGCCGTCCGTGATCACACGTTTCGCCCGGGAGCACCAGATCACCCAGATCGTCATCGGGTCCAGCCAGCGCAGCCGCTGGCAGGAGCTCATGGGCGGCGGCTCGGTGGTTCGCCGGATCCTGCGGGAGGCCGGCGAAATCGGCATCGACGTCCATGTCATTGCCCGGCGGGAACTCCCCGGCGGCGAAGACGGTGAACCGGCACCGAGTGAGGAGTCGTAAACCGTCGCCGGGGCCTCACCGCTTGCTCGCCGGCGACGCCCACCCGCCAGTCGGCGGCCGGCGGTCGTTGCGGCCGGTCGGCTCCCGCCCGTTTCGCCGGCTAGGACGACGGCCCGAGGGCATCGAGGAAGCGGGCGATGATGGGGCCGTCGCTCGGACCACCATTTCCGGTGCCCTGCACGACCACGGCGAAGGCGATGTCTCCGCGGTATCCCATAAGCCAGGCATCCGTAGAGGGCGGAGTGCCGGTCCCGTATTCGGCAGTGCCCGTTTTCGCGTACGTGCCGGCCGGGAGCCCCGTGCCGGCTGCGGTCCCGTTGGTAACGACGTCCGCCATCATCTGCTGCAACCCGGCAACGACCAGCACCGGCAGCACGTGGGTTGGAGCGGCATCGTCAGGAGCGCCCACGACCAGCCGGGGAGCGCGCACCACGCCGGTATCGACCGCGGCCGCGACCATCGCCAGGTTCAGTGGGGATACCAGGACCTGGGCCTCCGATGGCCATACTGGCCAGGCTGGCTTCGTCGCGGCGGCACTGGCGCGCTTCCGCCGTACCCGGCGAGACCCATCTCTGGGGTCGTTCCGATCCCGTACATGGCTGCAGCCGCCGTCAGGCTGCCCGGTTGGAGGTCGGCGGCCGTAAGCCCGATGAAGGCCGTGTTGCACGACTCGGCGAACGCCTGAGCCATGTTGGCGACCGGAGCGTCGCCTTCCGCGTTGTGGAATGGCTCCCCATCCACAGTGAGCGTCATCGGACAGGTGGCCGGTGAGGCCGGCGACAGGCCGTCCTCGATCAACGCGCTCGCCGTGATCACCTTGAACGTCGAACCGGGTGGAAATTCACCGTCCAGGGCCTGATCGAACTGATACGCGTTCGGAACGCTCACGGCCGCCAGGACCTGGCCCGTCGACGCCCGCACCGCCACCAGGGCGGCGAACTGTGACACGGGTGCGAGAGCCGACTCGGCCGCCTCCTGCACAGCCGCATCGATGCTGGTGTCCACGGGGATCCCCGGTTTTGGTGAAAGGACGGCGGCCACCTGGCTGGACCCGTCCTTCGCGCCCACCACCGAGATTGTGGCGCCCGGCCGTCCCGCCAGTTGTTTCTGGTAGGCCGCTTCCAGGCCGGCCTGACCCACGGTGCTGGTGGAATCGTAAGGCGGACCCAGCTGGCGGAGTTCCTGGACCGTCACGGGACCCACGGTGCCGACCACATGAGCGGCCAGACCAGGGGTGAGCGCCGTTCGGGTACTGGTGAACTCGAAGACGGTGCCGGCGATCTGATACACCGCGCTGGCGCTGCCCGCCCAGGGCATCAAAGCGGGACTCGGGCATGGTGAAGACCGGCTCGAAGTACGTCGGATGGAGGCCGGCGGCACCGAACGCCGACTGCACCTCGGTCGCGGTTGCTCCGGCTGCCATGAGCGCAGCGGTCACCGCGGCTCTCGTCTTTTACCCGGCTGCCTTCGATGCCGACAAGAACCATGGGACCCTGCACGGTGAGCGGCACGCCGCCATTGCCGAGAATCGGGGCCCGCGGAGCCCAGTTCGGGGTGAGCTGCAGGTGCTCCCCGGCCCGGAGGCCGGGATCGACGGCTGCCGGCGACCACTGGACAAGCCAACGACCGGAGCGCTCGATTAGATCGAGCGTGGTGTTGACACTCCAGGTGCCGATGCCGGGCAGGGTGTAGGCAGACGTGACCGGCGCCGTCGCAGTCGATCCCTTGCGGCTGACGGTTCCCAGCATGTGCGTTGCTCGCGTCGCTCCCAGGCCGGCGGTGAGACCCGGACCCGCAACTGAAAATCCGGGCGCCGGGCGGTCGACGTACTGGCTCATGCCCGTCCAGTCGCCTCGATTCCAATCCGCGACGAACGCTGACGTTGTCGTCTGCGGCGTTTGTGAGCTTCCGCCGCACCCGGTCAGGCCGCTGGTGACGGCGACGCTCGCGGCAAACAGCATGACGACCCGCCGGGGAAGGGCCGCCGTCCCGCGCCGCATGGGGCCCACTGTCGCATACGGTTTGGGCCGGCAGACCGCGGCAGCACCGTAGCAATGCCGTTTGGCAGCATCGCTCGACGGGTCGCCGCGGTCGGGCAGGCTGGAGCGATGACGTCAGCGGAGCAGCCCGGCCCGCTCGGGACGGGACCCGGCGCGGAAGCGCCGAGCGGCCGCGCCTACCCGGGCCATGTGCTGCGCACGGCCGCGGACTACGCCTGGCGTCTCCTTGTCGTCGGCACGCTCGGCTACTTCGCCCTCAAGTTGTTCATGCGCGTCGGGCTAGTCGTCATCCCGTTTCTGGTGTCCCTGCTCGTGACCGCCCTGCTGCACCCGGTGCTCGCTTTCTTCAGGCGTCGCGGCGTGCCGCGCGGGATCGCCACGGTGGCCACCGTTCTCGTGGCCCTTGTCTTGCTGGGCGGGGTCCTGACCCTGGTCATCGTCCGCGCCGCGGAACAAGCGCCAAAGCTCGGCAACGAAATCAACAACTTGATCCCCCACGTCAAGCACTGGCTGATCACCGGACCTCTGCGATTAAACCCGACAACGGTGAACAACCTGTCCAAACACATCACCAGCCAGGTCACCAAAAACAGCTCCGCCATCGCCTCGACCGCTCTTTCGACGGGGAAGACCGCCCTCGATGTCCTGGGGGGCGCCGCCCTGGCGATTTTCTCGACCATCTTCCTGCTCTATGACGGTGAACGGGTGTGGAACTACTTGACCAAGGCGGCACCGGTCGCGGCCCGACCCCGGGTCGATGCGGCAGGCCGCGCCGCCTGGACGACGTTGAGTCACTATGTCCGCGGCACCCTGGTCGTCGCCGCCTTTCACGGCATCGTGATTCTTGTCACCCTCACGATTCTCGGCGTGCCGTTGGCCTTCCCGCTGGCGGTGCTGGTGGCCCTCGGCAGCTTCGTCCCGTTGGTCGGCGCCATCATCACGGGGGCGCTGGCCGTCGCGGTGGCCGGTCTCAGCAAGGGCCTAGTGGCCGCCATCATCGTGGTCGCCGTCCTGGTCGTCAACAACCAGATCGAGGCCCACGCCCTGCAACCGTTCGTGGTGGGTCGCTACGTCCGCGTCCACCCGCTCGCAGTGGTGCTGGCCCTGGCCGCCGGGGGGCTGCTCTTCGGCATTTTCGGGGCCATCGTGGCCGTGCCGTTCGTGGCCTGCGTCAACAGTGCCGTCAAGGCGCTACGCGATCCCGGTTGGTCTGCCCCCCAGGCTCGCGGCTCTCCATCGCGGGGATCCGGTCCTCCGGCCGTGGCGACTGCCGGCCCGGGTCCGGGCCCGGCGACCGGCCAGTCAACCGCGGACCCTGCCGGCCACCCGCAGCCCGGCCCCACCACGGGCCCGGCGACCGGCCAGTCAACCGCGGACCCTGCCGGCCACCCCCAGCCCGGCCACACCACGGGCCCGGCGACCGGCCAGTCAACGACCGACCCTGCCGGCCACCCCCAGCCCGGCCCCACGACGGCCCCGCCCACCGCCGGCGACGGCGACGGTCGCTCGGCCCATCCCGACGCTGGACCGGTTCCGGATCAGCCCGGCGAAGGAGATCCGATTCCACCTGCGGGTGGATGACCACAGACGGCGGGGAGCCATAACCTCATGGTGTGGCCAGGGACGACGAGTTCCGAAAGGTTGGAGAGGACATCGGGGCATTGGCGCGCTCGCTCGCACGCGACTTCCGTGAGGCGGTAGATCAGGCCGTCCGCGGCGGATACCCCCCCGGACGTGCGGTCCGACATGGGCTACGTGGAGTGACCGACGAGGCTCGGAGAGGTATCCGTTCCGGTTGGTCCGGCCGCCATGGACGCCACGGACGGTGGGGGCCGTGGGGTCCCTGGGGGTACGGCCCGGGGTACGACTCCTGGGGTAGCCCGTGGGGCCCGGCCGCGGACGAGGGGTCGGGACAACCCGGAGATCCCGCATCGGCATCGCAGGTCGGAGGTCGACCCGCAGGATCAGCGGGGCCCTCGTGGGGACGCATCGACCGGGGCCGGGGGCGGGGGCGGGAACGCCCCTGGGCTGGACCCACCGGAGCCAGGCCGCCTGCCAGCGCCGCGCCATGGGCGGCTCCTTCATACAAGCGGACACCTCGGCAGCGCAGCCTGCTGCCCCCCATCCGGCATCGGTGGGATGCCTCGACGGTGGCCGGCCTGCTCGCGGTGCTCTTCGGGGTCGCCTGGCTCATCGGGGCCACCGGGATCCTGCACGTATCAATCGAAGCAGTGGTGGCCGTCGGGCTGATGCTCCTCGGCGCCTCCCTGGTGGTGACCGGGCGTACCGACTGGAGCCTGAGCCGCCGCTCCTGGCCAGTGTGGCTGGGCATAGGTCTGATCGCCGTCCTGATCGCCACGTCCACCACGTTCGGGCTGGGTGGCGGGCTCGACAGCGTGTCTTTTGGGAACAAGACGGTCACCGCACAGAGCGGAGCGCCCCCGTCCGGCACCGTCCACGGTGGATTCGGAAACCTCACCGTGGATCTCTCCAGCGCCACCAAGTCCGGCAGCGTCAAGGTCGTCAGTATCGCCGGGCAGACGTTCATCGATCTCCCGCCAAACGTCGCCGGGACCGTGGACGCCCGCGCCTTCGCCGGCCAGATCTGCCTCAACGGCCAGGAAGTCTCCCAGGGCGTCGACCCGCAGTACCACGGCCGACTGACGACGGGGACGGGCTCGGGTCCCGACATCACGCTTCAGGTACACCAGATGTTCGGTCAGATAGACATCGGCGGCCAGGGGTGTGCCCGCTCATGAGCACCGCCGTCGCGACCTACCAGTACCGGACGTCGCGCGTCGCCGTCGGGACCTTTTTCCTGCTCCTGGGTGCGGCCTTCCTGCTCGACAGCGTGGGCGTCTTCCGGGTGACCGCCGCCCTGTTCTGGCCGTTGTTCGTGATCTCGCTGGGCGCCGGCCTGCTCCTCCATCGGGCGCGTCGTATGCAGGTTGAGGAGGATCGCAGCGCCCAGCTGGCGGTGGCCGAGGAGCGGGTGCGCATCGCCCGGGAACTGCACGACATCGTGGCTCACGGCGTGAGCCTGATGACCATCCAGATCGCGGCAGCCCGGAGGGTCGGCGCCAGCAAGCCGGAAACGGCGACGGAGTCGCTGGAGGCCGCCGAGCAGACCGGCCGCCAGACCCTCAGCGAACTGGAAGGCATGCTGGCCGTCCTCCGGGGCGCCGACGCGTCCATCGGTGCCGCTGCCGACCGGCATGGCAGCGCCGACGACAGCGGCGGCCGGACTCCCCTGCCGCGCCTCTCCGACCTGCCGGCGCTCGTCGACGCCGTACGCCAGACCGGGCGGACCCTGGCCTTCAACACCCTCGGCGAGCCCCCGCCCTTGCCGGCGAGCGTCGAGATGATCGTCTATCGGTTGGTCCAGGAGGGGCTCACCAACGCGGTGCGCTACGCCGGGGACAGTCCCATCGACGTGCAGATCATCTACTCGCCGACAGCCATCACGGTCTTCGTCGACGACGAGGGACCGGGTGCCGGGGCCGGCCAGGGTCGTAGTGGCGGCGGTCACGGTCTGGTCGGAATGCAGGAACGGCTGGCTGCTCTCGGGGGAACCCTCGAGGCCGGCCCCCGCCGGCCCGGGCCGGGCTGGCGGGTTCACGCCAGCATCCCTGTCGTCCTCATGAACGTGGCCTGACGGGGTCCCGCGAGGCGGGGCGGGGCGGGAGCGAGGTCGGGGCCGGCTGTCGTGACGCGGCGCCGCGTCGGGTCAAGCAAACCGTTAAGGCGTTCCGGCCCGGGCCCGGGGTGGCTGCGCTCGCCCCCCTCCGGAACGCTCATACGACAGAGAAGTCCAGCAGCTCACCCTTTTTCGGCGTTCCCTGTCGCAATTCACACCCCGCTGCGGCTGGCCGCACGACAGAGAAAGCCGCCGCAAGGAAGTCTCCGGCATTCTCTGGCGCGACCGCGCTGCGCTGCCTTGAGCCAGGCGCGAGCCCGCAAAGCGGACAGAATCGCGCCCCTCCACCGTGCTCGCCTCCTCCGGACGCTGATCTCTACCCCGGGTCCGACCACCGGCCGACCTCGACTCCGTCCGCACCCTCTCGCCAGGGAGCGCCACGCCGACTGCGCCGGCTGCCCGCCTACCGGGCCACCACCGGCGAAACTGGTGTGATGATCCGCCTCCTCCTCGCCGACGACGAAGCCATGGTGCGCCGGGGCCTCCGCCTGGTCCTCGAGACCGAAGACGACCTTCAGGTGGTGGGGGAGGCTGCCGACGGCATCGAGGCCATCGAGGAGGCTCGCCGGCTCCGGCCCGACGTCGTCCTGATGGACGTCCGCATGCCCCGTCTGGACGGGGTGGAAGCGTGCCGCCGGCTGGTCGAGGTAGGCGACACCAAGGTGGTGGTCCTCACCACGTTTGACCTCGACGAACACCTCTTTGCCGCGGTCCGAGCCGGGGCAAGCGGCTTCCTGCTCAAGGCGTCGCCGCCCGAAGACCTTGTTGCTGCCATCCGGGCCGCAGACGCCGGCAACGCGTTGATCGAGCCGAAGATGACGAAGCGTCTGCTCGAAGAGTTCGCCCGCCGACCTCAACAGCCGCCTATGGGACAGGTCCCGGACCGCTTCACGGACCTGACCGACCGGGAGGTGGATGTCTTGCGGGAGGTCGTGCGGGGAGCAAGCAACGCGGAGATCGCCGAGAGGCTGTATATCAGCGAGACGACCGTCAAGACCCACGTCAACCACATTTTGAGCAAGCTCGGGGTCAGAGACCGCATTCAGGCTGTCGTGCTCGCGTACGACCATGGTCTGGTCGAACCCGGCGGACACCTGCACTGACCGGGGGCCGACGCCAGTGGTTCCGGACGACCGCGTCGGCCCCCAGAATCACCCTCTGGATGGAGGCCGAAATCGCCCCCCCGGACGATGCTGCCTCGCCAACCCCTTCCTAGCATGACTGGGGAAGGAGGAATCATGCACAACTACGACTCCGGGCCTTTCGGCAGCGCAGCCCAGCACGGCGCCTACGGCGAACCGGAGAACGACGGCCGCCAGAAGCACAGCATGTTCAGCCTGATCGTGATGATCGTGGTGATCGCGGTGATCGCCGCCGTCGCCTTGAGCGTCACCTTCTGGGCCTTGGGCTTCATTTTCCACCTGGCCGGCTGGATCCTGAAGATCGCCGTGCTCGCCGCGGTTGCCGCGTTCGTGTGGCGGCGCATCAACCGGCGCTGGTCGCACGACCGCTTCTGACGAGATCGGGCCTGCGACTTACCCGATGGCGTAGCGCTCCAGCAGACGGCGCGCGATGACCAGGCGCTGGATCTCGTTGGTGCCCTCTCCGATCATGAGCAGTGGAGCGTCCCGGTAGTAACGCTCGACCGGCAGTTCGGTTGTGTAGCCGTATCCGCCGTGGATTCGCATGGCCTCGGTGGCATTTTCGAAGGCAGCCTCCGACGCGTACAGCTTGGCCATGCCTGCCTCCACATCGGCACGCTCTCCCCGGTCCAGCTTCTCTGCGGCCGCACGGGTCAGCAACCGGGCCGCCTCCACGCGAACGCCCATGTCCGCCAGTTTGAAAGCGACCGCTTGATGCCGGGCTATCGGCACGCCAAAGGTCTGTCGTTGCTGGGCGTACGAAATGGCCGCCTCGAAGGCTGCCCGGGCGACTCCTACTCCCCGCGCCGCGATGTTGACACGACCAAGCTCGAGAGCACCGAGGATCTGCGCCAGGCCGTGGCCCAGCGGGGCGTCCACCCCCCCGAGTACCGCGGCGACCGGCACCCGATGGTTCACGTAGACCATCTCCACGGTCTCCACGCCCCGGTAGCCAAGCTTCTCGATGTGCCGGGAGACTTCGATCCCGTCCCAGCGCAGGCCCGGCTCTTTCTCCACGATGAAGCAGGTCACGCCCTCCGGGGTGCGAGCCGCCAGGGCGACCAACCGGGATCGAACCCCGTTCGTCACCCACATCTTCGTGCCGTTGATCACGTATTCGTCGCCGTCGCGTGCTGCCTGACACCGGATCGCCCGGGTGTCGCTGCCGGCATCGGACTCCGACAACGACAGCGCCCCCCGTCGCTCTCCGCTCGCCATCTCCGGGAGCAGCCGCCGCTTCTGTTCCTCGCTGCCGTATTGACCGATCAAGGTCGCGGCGATCATGTGGGTGTTCAGGACGCCCGTAAGCGACATCCATCCGGCCGCCAGTTCCTCAATAATCTGGGTGTACGTCACAACATCGAGGCCCAGGCCGCCGTATTGCTCCGGGATCAGCGCCCCGAACAGACCGAACGCGGCCAGCTGCTGCACCAGTTCATCGGGATAGGCGTCGGCGTGTTCGAGGTCGGCGGCTACAGGCATTACATCGCGGCGCACAAAACTGCGGACCGTCTCGACCAGCTCGGCAGCGGTGATGGCATCGATTCCTGGCATAGCCGTAGAGGCTATTGACACACGGCGGCGCGCGGCCCTTGAATTGGGGGACCTCGCCGGCTCCGGTTTTTGGGGGCGGCGACTACCCAAAGGCGTCGGGTTTTTCCGGCGAATCAGGGAAAGGAGGGCACCGTGGCAACATGGAGCTCGTCCGAGGAGGACGGTCCGCCCCGCTAGGGGTGGGCTCGGGTTCCCAGGGAACCCCGAGCGTTGAAGGCGTCGTGGCGAGCGAGCCCTCGACCTGACCGGCCCTAGGGCCGGGTCCCGTTGCGGCGAGACCCGGGGCGAGGCGGTCCCACACAGAGAGCGGCGCCGGGAGCTACGACGAGACAGGCCGGCACAGGAATGGCCCTTCGGGTGCTTCCTGTGCCGGTGTCGCGTCCGGCGCGCGCCGACACCGGGCGCACCGTGTCAGCATGGCGGGATGGAGGAGTTGTCGCCGAGCGGTTCGGGCCAGATGCTGGAGCGCCGCCGCGGTGGGGCTCTTACCCCAACCGAGATCGCGGCTCGGCGCCGGAATCGTCGGTGGATGGGCCTGGTGCTGGCGCCCTCCCTGGTTGTGGGTGCCGCGGCCCTGATCTTTACCGTGGTGGCGAGCCAAAAAGGCCCGTCCGTCCATCCTGTCCAAGTGCCGTCTGGCTACCAGGCCGTCAGCGATGGCTATTTCGCCTACGCGGTACCGTCGTCGTGGTCGCAAAGCGCCGCCTATACCGACGATGTCGGCGATCTGGATACCCAAGGTCAGTCCGGCTGGGCGGCAGAGCACGTCGACGCCCGCCCCACCCCGTCCGTGCCCGCGGAGAAACCACCGACGGCATTTGCCACCTTTGGTGAGCCACAACCGGTCCCGTACCAAATGGGAGCCGCGACGCCGACAACGGTTCGCGGCGCATCGGTCGCCTATCGCTACACCGTGACCCGACCCGGCGGGTTCCAAGCGACGGCGATCGACGCCTGGCAATCCCGCACCGGAGCCGAGATCTGGCTGCTCGTCCGCGCCGACCCTCAGACGACCTCCACCATCCTGACCAGTCTGAACGGCTGAGCCCGGCGCCAGCCCGGGGCTCCGTCAACTTGAGCCGGGCCGGGTAGCCCCCACATAAATGTCGGTGCCCCACGCCGCTCCGACCGCCAGAGGAAACCGGTCGATGCGGACGACGGCGCCGGTATACGGCGCGTCCACCATCTCACCGTCGGGATTCGTCACCATCCCCACGTGGGTGACTCCACCGCCTGGCGGCCCGAAAAACACCAGGTCCCCTGGCTGAAGAGGGGTTCCGGGGGTCAGGACCGGTCCGGCCGCAAACTGGTCCTCGGCGACGCGCGGCAAGCGCACACCTGCTGCATCCCAGGCGGCCTGCACCAGTCCCGAACAGTCAAACCCGACGCCAGGGGTCTCGCCACCCCACCGATAGGGCGTGCCGAGCTGGGCGAGCGAAAACGCCACCGCGACGGCCGCCCCGCTCGACGCCTCGTCGTCCGCACCGGACACAACGGTCGTGGTCGCCATCGTGCCGGCGCTCATGAGTTGCGCCGCCACCGAGAGCACCTTGTCGACGTAGGTAGTCGCATGGTTGTAGTCGAAGATGGCAGCGCGAAGCCCGTTGCCGCCGGTCCCAGCGCCGTTGGCACACAGCAAACGAGCGGCCGCATACACGGCGTCGACCGGATCATACGGTGAGGGCGGCACGGCGCCACCAGGGGGATCCGGCTCGTCATACTGCGCGAAAGTGACCGGCTCGAACTGCATCGGCCCCTCTGCACCCGCCGGATTTCGACCCGAGTGAACTCCGGGCAGTGTCGACTCCCCGTTGTCCGACTCCACGGTGCCGATGGCCGCCAGGACGGTCCACGGTAAGCCCGGGCAGACTGCTGCGGCTGCCTGGTAGAGGCCGGCCATCGAAACCGGAACCCCCGGAACCGGCCCGGATGCGGGCGCCGGCTCAGAAGGCGCCGCAACAGCCGCGCCGACCAGCGCTCCTACCGCCGCCACGCCGCCGGCAACGGGCGCGCCCAGTACGAGCAACATCGCAGCAAGCACGCTCACGAGAGTGAGTCTCATGATTTTTGAAGTTATATCACGCTGACGAGCTCCGACCAAGGGGATACCGCAATCCGGACGGAGCGCCCGGTACGCTCAGTGCTACCGGCGCGATGTCGAGGAGGTTGTTTGCGGTCGTCGATCGCCGACTTTGCGGTGATACAGGTGCTTCCCCCGGCAGGCGCGGCCCAGGACCGTTATCTCTGCCAACCACCCGAGCGACTGGGGCGGGACCACACGCCAGTCGTCGTGACCGAACTGCCCGTCGACGCCGCCGGCTGGCGAGACCTCACCAGTGTCCTGTCGAAGTGGGCGGCCCTGCCGTCCACGCGGCTGCTGTCGATGTACGAGGTAGGACCCGATCTCGATCCCGGCGGCGCAGGTGTGTACCTCGTCACCGAGTCGGCGCCAGGCGGCAGCCTCGCGGATCCGGAGGAACCTCTGGATGCCGGGGGCAAGATCCGGGCCATGACGGATGCGGCCCGGGGCGCCCACGCGCTCCACGAGGCGGGGCTCGCCCATGGGACGATAGACGGGCGGTCGATTTTCCTCACCCGGCGCGGCGCCGTGCTCGGACCGCCCGCGCTGGGGAGGCCGCCCGGAGCATTGGCGTGGGTTCGGGACTGGCGCGACGTCGTCGGGATGGACCCAGCCCTGCTTCGCGGAGACGAGCCGTCCCGGTCGTCGGATATCTGGGCGCTGGGCGCAACGCTGCACACCCTGCTGTCAGACCGACCGCTGTACCCCGGGATCGTCGACAATCCGCCGGTGACGGCGGTGCAGCGGATCATGTTCACGCGCCCGGAGATCGATGCCAGCCTCCCGGCTGCGATCGCCGAGACCATCTCCTCCTGTCTGGCCGTCGACCCCGCTGAGCGGCCGTTGACGGCGGAAGAGCTCGCGGACCGCTTGACCGCCGTCGAGGTTCTTCGTTGATCGAACGACTCGAGGTCACCGCCGGTCCCGGCACCGTGATCCGGTACGGGGGCATCGTGGCCTGGGCCGATCTGTCGGCTTCATCCGCCTTGATCAGTTTCCTGGCCCAATCTGCTCGCAACCTGGGCCCTTCGGCTCGCGGTGGCCGGCAGATCGCGGATCACATCGCCGGGGTCCTCGCCGCTCGAGATCCCGAGCCCAGCGTGGCGTTCGCGGTCGTCGGACCGAGCGACCACGGGTGGGCTTCCTTGTTGCACGGTCCCGTTCAAGCGTGGGACGGGGCCCGATGGCTGGCTCCTTCTCCAATCCCCGGCTGGTTGCAAGCCATCATCACTCCCAGGCCCTCCATCACCGTCAGCGCAGTGGGCGCGCCCATGCCGGCGCTCCATCCCGACTCGATGTGGGACCTGGAAGCAGGCGTGGTCCCGGGTGCAGGCTTCGTGATGGTGCCAGGGGGTTCGCCGGGCCGCCTGGCCGTGGTACGCCCGCCCATCGAGGAGCGGCACGTAGCACAACCCGATCCCGGGTCCGGGCCTGGATCTGGCCCCGGGACCCGACCGGGTGGGGAGGATTCGACCTCTGGCCTCCCGGTCGACGCGCAGACGGAGGTAGCGCCATCGACGACCGCCCTGCCGGCCGTCGGCGCCACGGCCGTCATCGCCGCTGTCGAGGCAAACCACGAGCGGCGGGAGTTCGACGCCGAGGACGGCCCGAGCGTCATGCCATCGACGGAGCGGCCGGACGACTCCGTCACCGAGGTCGTTCCCGTGCGGATGGCGCTGGAGCCGGATGCGACCAACTCGGCGAAGGAGGTAGCAGAGGGCAGGGCTGAGCCCTCCGCTGTCCTCGACGATGGGGGTGGGCTGGAGCCGGTCGCCGCCCTCGAGCCCGACGGCGCAACCGATCCCACGACCACGTTCCAGCCCGACGGGGCAACCGATCCCACCACCACGTTCGAGCCCGACGGCGCAACCGATCCCACGACCACGTTCCAGCCCGACGGCGCAGCGGAACCGACGACCGTCCTCGACTCCGTGGCCCCGCCACCACCAGCGGCTCCGCCCGACTCCGGCATCGTTCCCGAAGTGGCCCGCGAACCGGAGCCCTCGCCGGTGCCCCCGTCGTTACCGGAGCCGCCGGCTCGCCGCCCGGTCGCGCCCGGTCCCGCCGGCTCTCTGGATTTGCGGGCAGTAACCACCCCCGCGGGCCCGCCGCTTCCCTTCGGAGGTGGGCCCGACCAGAGAATCCCCGGGGCGCCGGTAGTAGCCGGCGTCCTGTGCAGCCGCGGTCACCTCAACCGACCCGGAATGTCCGCCTGCGCTCGTTGCCACACGCCCATATCGCCGTCCACGAAGGAACACGTCAGCGGCACCCGGCCACCGCTCGGAGTACTCGTGACCGACGACGGGGCCGTCTACCGGCTTGACCGCAGCTACCTGATCGGTTCTCGATCCGACCGGGACCCCACTGTCGGAGGTGGGTTGGCCCGCCCTCTGACGTTGACCGGCAGCGACGTCTCGGGGTCACACGCCGAACTGCGCTTAACGGACTGGGATGTGACGCTCGTCGACCGGGGGTCCGCGGCCGGCACGTGCGTCTTCGAGCCCGGAGCTGCCGAATGGGCTCGGCTGACCCCGTACGAGCCTCGAGTCCTTCGCCCGGGAACCCACATGGCGTTCGGACAGCGGGTGGTCACCCTGATCAGTCCGTGGGTCAACACCGGATAGCAAGTTCCGCCGCGGTCCCCCTAGACGATCACACGATCCGGCCGTGAAACTCAGGACAGTACGCGTCGACCGCTGCATCGATCACGGCCCCCAGATCCGGGGACGGTAGCGGGTTACTCCCCTCGAGCAGGACCAAACGGTCGGCCAGCTGCTCGTAGGTCGCACCTGAGCGGAACCCGTCACACGCGGCGTGGCCGAGCCGTTCGACCTGGACATCGGTTCGGTAGGCGTTGATGTCCGGCGCAGCCACGTGGACCGACGACAGGAACGCCTGATCGTCCCCCGCATTCCGCGTGGACGCGGACGAACTGCCGCAACTGTCGAGCGACGCCAGCAGCGAGACCGCGACCAGAGCCGCACCGACACCAGACCGCCACGTCGTGGCACCACCGGCGCGCACCGCGTTGGAGTGTAGGAGCGAGATCGGCGCGGAACCGGTCAGGCCTGCCGCCGGGATCCGCGGCTGACCCCGTGGCGACCCGAGCCGGTTTTATTGCCCGTCGCGACCGGGTCAGGATCGACCATGCTGGCGGCGTGGCCGGGCCATCCACCCTGTACGAGCGGGCCGGCGGCCAGCCGTACTTCGAGGCCCTCACCCGGCGTTTCTACGCCGCAGTGGCGGCCGACCCCACGCTTTCTGCCGTCTACCCCGACGGCCCGGCCCGGCTGGAGGCGGCGCGGCGTCACCTGGAGTTGTTCCTGATTCAACACTTTGGCGGCCCGGCCGTGTATCGGGACGAGCGCGGTGAGGCGCGGCTGGCCGAGCGGCACCGCCGCTTCGCCATCGGCCCGGCCGAGCGCGATGCCTGGCTGCAGCACATGGACGAGGCCGTGCGAGAGTCCGGTCTTCGGCCCCTCGACGAGATGCAGATGCTGAGCTTCTTTCGGGCGTCCGCTGAACAATTCGTCAACCGGCCGTGAGCCGCTCCCTTCCGTCAAGGATTCCCGGGCCGGCCTGGGCGCGGGCGCGATGGCGCGCCTGGCGGTCCCGCCGAGCGGACGGCGCATCAGGGCGTAGCGGCCGGCCCGGCCGGGTCCAGCCGCCCGATCAGCCGTTGATCGCCGACGTCTCCGGCAACGGCCCCCCGGTGGTCCTCCTGCACGGTCAGCCAGGTTCCGCCGCCGACTGGCACAGCGTCACCCCGCTCCTGGCTGATGACTTCACGGTGATCGTCCCCGATCGACCCGGCTACGCCCGGACCGGCGGGACCGCGGCGAACTTCGAGGGCAACGCGGCCCGGCTGGCGGAGTTGCTGGACGGTCTCGGCGTCGAGCGGGCCATCGTCACCGGCTACAGCTGGGCGGGCGGGGTGGCGCTGGCGTTTGGCGAGATGTTCCCGGAGCGCACCGCCGGCCTGGTCCTGGCTGCGTCGGTCGGGCCGGGAGAGGATTTCAGATGGGAGGATCGCGTCCTGGCTGCCCCGCTCGTCGGTGAGGCGGTTGCCGCCCTCACGTTGGGGACGCTCGGCCGCCTCCTCGGTAGCCCGTGGGTCCAGCGCGTGGTCGACCGACGACCGTTCCCGAGAGCCCGGGAGATGGCCAGCCTGCGGGCGGCATCGACCGGGGCGAGCACCCACACCCCGGCATGGCGGGCGTTCGTGGCAGAGCAGCGGGTTCTGCTCCAGGATCTCGACAGCCTCGGATCCCGCCTGGGGGCCGTAATGGCGCCCAGTGTGATCATCAACGGCAGCGTCGACCGCCTGGTCCCCCCGAGGGTGGGCGACGCCCTGGCCGCCGCCATCCCCGGCGCCACACATGTCACCCTCCGGGACGCCGGCCACCTCCTGCCGTACGACCAACCGGGCGCCCTGGCGGCGGCAGTGCGCCGGGTCGCCAGCCGGGCACGCTGGTCCTGACGACGCCGGGGGGTACCCGGGACCGGGCCTAAACGCGCAAGAACCGGCGGATGGCGAACAGAGAACCGAACGTGCCGACGAATGCTCCGACCACGAGGAGGAGCAGCCCGGTCAGGATCGCCTCGTGGGGCGTGACGTACAGCTGGCGGGTCCCCAGGACCGTCTCATTGCCCACGAAGGAGGCGATGGTGTCGCGGATGAAATAAGTGAGCGCGAGCGCAATGACCGCGCCCAGGACGCCTTCGATCAGCCCTTCCAGCATGAACGGCACCCGGATGAACCAGTTGGTCGCTCCGACCAGCTTCATGACGGCCACTTCCCGCCGGCGGGCGAAGATGGCGAGCTGGATGGTGTTGACGATCAGCGCCACCGCCCCGATCATGACGCCGACGGCCAGGACGTAGCCGATGAGGCGCAACTGCTTGAACTGGTGGAGCAGGGCGTCGATCTCCTGCTGGGCGTAGGACACCTGGAGCACCCCCGGCTGACCCTGGAACTGCCGGCCCAGCTCGGAGATGTCCTGAGCTTTGGTCGGCACCACCCGGTACGAGGGGGGCATGTCGTTGACGCCGAGGACACCGACAATGTCGTTGTTTCCCCCGAAGATCTCTTTGAACTCCTGGTAGGCCTCGGGCTTGGTCACGAAGTGGTACTTCTTCACGCCCGGGGTGCTGGCCAGCTCATGGCCGATCGCCGCGGTCTCGTTGGCGGAGACCGTCGGCTGCAGGAAGATGGCCATTTCGACTCCGCCCCGCCACTGGATGGAGGCCTTGTTGATGGCCTGGCGCATGATCAGCACGCCCCCAAGGGCGGACAGGGAGACCGCCACCGTGACGATGGCCGAGAAGGTCATCACCAGGTTGCGGCGCAGGTTGCCGGCTGTCTCGCGCGCTACATAGCCGGTGGAAACCCGCACGAGGCGCTACGCCCCCAGCCCGTAGACGCCGCGCGCCTGATCCCGGACGACCGTGCCCCGGTCGAGCTCGATCACCCGCCGGCGCATGGAGTCGACGATGGTGTTGTCGTGCGTAGCCATCACGACGGTCGTTCCGGTCCGGTTGATCCGATCCAGCAAGCGCATGATGCCCGTGGTCGTCGACGGGTCCAGGTTGCCGGTGGGCTCGTCCGCCAGCAGGATCAGCGGCCGGTTCACGAACGCCCGGGCGATGGCAACGCGCTGCTGCTCCCCGCCGGAAAGCTCGTGCGGCAGGTTGGTCAGCTTCTTCCCGAGCCCCACCAGGTCGAGGATCTGCGGCACCTGCGTCCGGACCACGCCCCGCGGCCGTCCGATCACCTCCAGGGCGAAGGCGACATTCTCGTAGACCGACTTGGTCGGCAACAGGCGGAAGTCCTGGAACACGCAGCCGATGTTGCGCCGCAGGTAGGGCACCTTCCAGGGCGTGAGCGCGCCAACCTCCTTGCCGGCCACCCACACCCGGCCCGACTCGGCCTGCTCCTCCTTGGTCACCAGGCGGAGGAAGGTGGACTTCCCGGACCCCGACGGGCCCACAAGGAAGACGAACTCCCCCTTCTGGAGGTCCACATTGACGTCCCGCAAGGCGACAGTCGTGCCCTTATAGGTCTTGGTGACGTTCTCGAGTCTGATCATGGGCAAAGACGACGGGACGGCACGGTACAGCCCACATCGCCACCCGTCACCGACGATGTTAGCCGGGGCAGCCGGTCAGCTGGTAACAGCCCCCGCCCCCGCCCGGCGCCAGCGCAGGAATGCCTCCATAAAAGGATCGAGGTCGCCGTCCAGGACGGCCTGCACGTTTCCGGTCTCGTAGCCGGTTCTGAGGTCCTTCACCTGCTGGTAAGGAGCCAGCACGTAGGAGCGAATCTGGGCCCCCCAGCCCACCAGGGCCTTCGGACCGGCCAGGGCCGACATCTCGGCGTCACGGGCCTCGCGCTGCTGCTCGGCCAGCTTGGACCCGAGGATCTGCATCGCCTTGGCCTTGTTCTGATGTTGGGACCGCTCGTTCTGAACGGACACCACCGTTCCCGTCGGCAGATGGGTGATCCGCACCGCCGAGTCGGTGACGTTGACGTGCTGACCGCCCGCGCCAGACGACCGGTAGGTGTCGATCCGCAGATCCTTCTCGTCGATATCGACCTCGCCCGACAGGTCCTCGAAGAACGGCACCACGCTCATCGACGCGAAGCTCGTCTGCCGCCGGGCCTGGGCGTCGAACGGGGAGATGCGCACCAGGCGATGAACGCCTCTCTCGGAGGTCAGCAGGCCGGTCGCATAGCGGCCCCGGATGATGAAGCTGGCCGACAGGATGCCGGCCTCCTGGCCCTCGCTTACGTCCTCGATCTCGAACTCGAAGCCGCGCCGCTCCGCCCACCGCTGGTACATGCGCACCATCATTTCGGCCCAATCCTGAGCGTCGGTGCCGCCGTCCTTGGCGTGAATCTCGCAGACCGCGTCGTTCTCGTCGTGTTCGCCCGTGAAGAGCGACCGCAGGTCGAGGGCATCGAGTTCGGCGCTGGCGGCCGCCACCATGGCGTCCAGCTCGGCCGCCACCGAGTCGTCGGCCTCCTCGATCGCCAGCTGGTACAGCGTCTCGGCGTCGGAGATTCGAGCCTGGAGGGCGTCGAGCAGGTCGATGTCGCTCTTGGTCTGGCCGTACTCCCGGGTCACCCTTTGACCGACATCGGTGTCATCCCACAAGTCGGCCCGGGATAACTCGGTCTCCAGCTCGGCCATCCGCGCTCGCAGGGCGTCGAGGCGCAGGTAGCGCTCGGCTTCCTCGAGCCGCCGGCGGAGCGCACCCAGCTCGGCTTCTTGGTCGCGAACGGTCGCCGGCATCGCCTATCGCCCGTGACAGAACTTGAACTTCTTGCCGCTGCCGCAGGGACACGGCTCGTTGCGACCCACCCGGTCGAACGCCGAGTTGCGCACGATCGGCTTTTCGATCTCCGGCTCGGCCACCGCTGCCGCCACAGGGGCGGCCTGGCCGTTGGGGGCCTCCGCGAAGACGACCTCCTCGCCTGGCGCGGGGCCGGCCGCCAGGGTGCGCTGCAGCCCGCTGGCGCCTTGCACGGGATCGTCAGAAGCCTGGTACTGGGCTCCGGCCAGGCTGGTCTGGTCGTCACTCGGAACCTGCTCCAGCACCTGGACCTGGGCGTGCATGACGATCTTGACGTAGTCGTCGTCGATGCTGGACATCAGCTGTCCGAACATCTCGTACCCGTCACGCTGCCACGCCACCAGCGGATCCTGCTGGCCCATCGCCCGCAGGCCGATGCCCTCGCGGAGGTAGTCCATCTCTGAGAGGTGCTCGCGCCATTTCTGGTCGATCAGTTGCAGCATGACCTCTCGCTCGAGCGCTCGCATGGTGTCGGCCGGTTCGCCGCCCTCCGGCGCCGGCATGGTCTCCTCGCGCTGCTCGTAGTACGCGATGGCTTCCGCGGCCAGGTGCTCGTAGATGGCGTTGCTGTCGGCAAGCTCGGCCAGCTGGTCCTTGGTCGTCGACGCCGGGAAGTACAGCCGGGTCTCGGTCAGCAGGGCGTCGAGGTTCCAGTCCTCCTGGTAATCGGAGCCGGCGCAGTTGGCGGTGACGATGCTGTCGACGGCGGAGGAGAGCACTTCGATGGTGCGGGCCCGTAGGTCCTCGCCCTCCAGGATCTGGGCCCGGCGGGCGTAGATCACCTTGCGCTGCTCGTTCATGACCTCGTCGTATTTGAGGACGTCCTTGCGGATTTCCGCGTTTCGGGCCTCGACCGTGTTCTGGGCCCGCTCGATGGCCTTCGACACCATCTTCGAGTCGATGGGAACGTCCTCGGGCAGCGCCCGGCCCATGACCCACTGCATGGCGCCGGTCGCGAACAGGCGCATGAGCTCGTCCTCGAGGGAGAGGAAAAACCGGCTCTCGCCGGGATCCCCCTGGCGCCCGGAGCGGCCTCGCAGCTGGTTGTCGATGCGCCGGGATTCGTGACGCTCGGACCCGAGCACGTACAGGCCGCCGAGCTCCCGGATCTTGTCGCCTTCGGCTTTGCACTCGTCCTCGTACTTGAGCAGCAGGTCGCGGTAACGCGCCTGGCCTTCTTCTGAGTCCGGGTCGATGGCGGCGCCAAGGACCTCCTGCGCGGCCAGCAGTTCCGGGTTGCCGCCCAAAAGAATGTCGACACCCCGGCCGGCCATGTTGGTGGCGACGGTCACGGCGTGGAGCCGACCGGCCTGGGCCACGATCTGAGCCTCCCGGGTGTGCTGCTTGGCGTTGAGCACGTGATGGGGAATCCCGCGCCGTTCCAGCATTCCGGAGAGGACCTCGGACTTCTCGACCGAAGCGGTGCCGACCAGCACCGGCTGACCCTTGGTGTTGCGCTCAACGATGTCCTCGGCGACGGCGTCGAACTTTGCCTGCTCGGACTTGTAGATCAGGTCCTGTTCGTCGGCGCGGACCATCGGCATGTTGGTCGGGATGGGAACGACCGGCAGGTTGTAGGTGCTGGCGAACTCGGAGGCCTCGGTCTCCGCGGTGCCGGTCATGCCGGCGAGCTTGTCGTAGAGGCGGAAATAGTTCTGGAGGGTCACCGTGGCCCAGGTGTGGTTCTCCTCCTTGATCGTGACCCGCTCTTTGGCCTCGACGGCCTGGTGCAGACCATCCGACCAGCGCCGGCCCTCGAGGATGCGGCCGGTGAACTCGTCGACGATCTTCACCTCACCGTCCGCGACGATGTAGTCCTTGTCGCGCTTGTACAGCTCCTTGGCCTTGAGGGCCTGCGTCAACTGGTGGACGTAGTTGGTCGAGACGTCGTCGTACAGGTTGTCGATACCCAGGGCTCGCTCGACCCGTTCGATGCCCTGTTCCGTCGGGGCGACCGTCCTTTTTTCCTCGTCGACTTCGTAATCGGCGTCCCGGGTCAAAGAGCGGGCGACGCCGGCGAACTGGTAGTAGAGGCGGGCCGAATCGGAGGAGGGGCCCGAGATGATGAGCGGGGTTCGGGCCTCGTCGATGAGGATGGAGTCGACCTCGTCGACGATCGCGTAGGGGTGGCCGCGCTGCACCATGTGGTCCAGGGACCGGGCCATGTTGTCGCGGAGGTAATCGAAGCCGAACTCGGTGTTGGTGCCGTAGGTGACGCCACACGCGTACGCGTCCTTCTTGGCCTGCCAGTCGTCGATCTCGGGAGACACCCGCCCCACGTCGATCCCCAGAAAGCGGTGGACCTGGCCCATCCACTCGGCGTCGCGGCGGGCCAGGTAGTCGTTGACCGTCACCACGTGGACGCCCTCATCCGTGAGGGCGTTCAGGTAGACGGGCAAGGTCGAGACCAGGGTCTTCCCTTCGCCGGTCTTCATTTCCGCGATCCAGCCGAAGTGCAAGGCTGCTCCGCCCATCAGCTGGACGTCGAAATGGCGCTGGCCGATCGTGCGTCTGGCTGCCTCTCGCACGGTTGCGAACGCGTCGATCAGCAGGTCGTTGATGTCCTCGCCGCGCTCCAGCCGTTCGCGGAACTCGCCGGTGCGATGCGCCAGGGCGTCGTCGCTCAACGCCATGGTGTCCTGTTCCAGGTCGTTGATGTCCGGCACCAACGCCTGGAGCGCCCGAACCTTCTTGCCTTCACCGGCGCGCAAAATCTTGGAGAAGACGCTCATGCCTCATCCATGCTACCGGCGCGCCGGTGGCGCCGGGCCCGCGAGACCCCCGTGGCGTACCCTCTCGGCGTGCACGGGGTGTCCACGGCGAATCCGGCAGCCGTCGCCTCGCGCCCCCGAGATCGCCGGCCGCAGGCCCGGGGTTCCGGGCTGCTGCGCCACCTGCCGGTTGCGCTCCTGATTGGCGCTTACGTCGGTTGGTTCGGCCAGCTGTCCGTTGCCGTGCACGACGGCTACGGCACGCCCGGCTACGACATGGGCATCTTCGACCAGGGCGTCTGGCTGCTGAGCCGCTTTCACGCCCCGTTCGTGACCGTCATGGGTCGGAACCTGTTCGGTGACCACACCTCCTTCATCCTCCTTCTGGCCGTCCCCCTGTACTGGGTGTGGCCCCACGCCCAGACCCTGCTGGTCCTTCAGACCTGCTTGCTGGCCGCCGCGGCCGTGCCTGTCTACCTGCTGGCTTGGCGCCGCACCGCGTCGGCGCTGGTTGCCACCGGGCTGGCGGCCGCGTACCTCCTCAATCCGGCATTGCAGAACGGGAACCTCGAGCAGTTCCACCCTGAAGCGTTCCTGGTCCTGTCGGTCGCGGTCGCCATCTACGCAGCGGTCGAGTCCCGGCCGGTGCTGCTGGCCGTGGGGGTGGCCGCCTCCCTCCTCGTCAAAGAGGACGCCGCCCTGCTGATCATCCCCCTGGCCGTTTGGGTCTATTTCCGGCGGAACCAAAAATGGGGCGTCCGGATCGGCGTGGCGGCGGCTGCCTGGATGGCCTTTGCCTACACCGTGGTCATCAACACCCTGCTCGGCACCATGTCGTTCTATACCGACCGGATCCCGTTCGGCGGCCTGGGTGGGCTGGCCCAGACGGCAGTGGTGCATCCGATCCAATTCTGGCGCTACACCCGTGGCGGCGGCCGGCTCTTCTACCTGTGGCAGATGGCCGCCGCGTTCGGGTTGGTCTTCTTGCTCGCGCCCGAGGTCGCGGCCATCGCCCTGCTGGCGGTGGGCGAGAACGTCCTGAGCACCTTTCCCTACATGCACCAAATCCTGTACCACTACTCACTGCCGATCGTGGCCGTACTGGCCATGGGGACGGCGTTCGCGGTGGTCACGCTCTCGACCGATTTCCGCCGTTACTTCGCCACCGCCGTGGTCGTCGCGGCCGCGTTCGTGTCGTGCCTGTACTGGGGACTGGCGCCGTTTTCCCGGCAGTCGTACCCGCATCTGAGCCCGACGAGCCCTCAGGTCCTGGCCATCAACACCGTGCTCAAGCGGGTCCCGCCGAACGCAGTCGTCTCGGCGTACTACCCGTACGTCGCTCATCTCGATCACCGGACGCGGATCTACCAGTGGCCCACCCCCTTCGCCGCCCAGTACTGGGGGTTGTACACGCAGGAGGGCCAGCGCCTGCCGTTCGCAGGCCAGGTGCAGTACCTGGTCCTGCCGCTCGCCCTGTCCCCGTCGGATCAGGCGGTCTGGGCTTCGATCTCGCGGCAGTTCAAGAGCATCGCCGAGGGCGGCGGGGTGGTGGTCTACCGGCGGGCGGGCGCCTGAGTCCCCGGCAGCACGATCTCAGGCGTCGGGATGGTGGGGGTCGAGCAGGTGCTCACGGACCGCGTACATGACCGCCTCCATGCGGGAATGCAGGTGCAGCTTCTCCAGAATGTTGCGCACGTGGTTTTTGACGGTGTTGCCGGAAATGAACAGGTGATCCGCGACCTCACGGTTGCTCATCCCGCGAGCAACCAGCTTTAACACTTCGAGCTCGCGAGTGGTGAGGAGCGGCGCGGGCAGGGAGTCGCGTTCTGCTGCCTGCCGGGCCAGGGCGTTGAACTGGCGCAACAGCTTCGAGGTCATCGGCGGGGAAATCACGCTCTCGCCCCGGGCCACGGCGTGGATGGCGCTGGCCACCTCCTCAGCCGGGATTTCCTTCAGCAGATAGCCGTTGGCGCCGGCCTTGATGGCTTCGTACAGGTCGTCCCCTTCGTCGGAGACGGTCAGCATGACGATTCTGGTGTGGGGCACGGCGGCGCGGATGCGGCGGGCGGCGGCGATCCCGTCGACGCGGGGCAGGCGGACGTCCATGAGCACCACGTCGGGAACGAGCTCCGCCGCCTTGGCGACGGCATCCTCCCCGTCCTGGGCTTCGGCGACCACCTCAATATTGGTCTCCGGGCCGAGCACGACCCGCAGGCCGCGGCGGAACAACGCCTGATCGTCGGCTATCAACACCCGGACCGCATCCGGGGCTGAGGCAGCGACGTCAGCGACGTCGTTCATCGGCACGAACGTAGCGGACCTCAGCGGCTGACCTGGTCTTTGACCCCACACCCGCCTGGGCGCCCCGGGACCCCATCGGCCCTCATCGACACCCAGGGCTTACTTCTAAGCCGCACCATGATCAGCAACCAGCGGCTGCCTTACGTGGGTCGTTTCGCCTGCGACTGGCATCGACTTTCAACCACAGACCCGCTGAGGCCCGGGCCCAACCCTACTGCCGTCCGGGCTTCCGGCAGGAGACGCGGCGCGACCCGACCCAACGCGTCGGGCATCTTGCCGCGGCGGAGCCCCTTGCCACGCAGGTCCGCGTCCGGGCGAGTCGGGGGATGCGGCAGCTCCACACTGGCGGCCCGGGGGCGCTTCCGCTGGCCGTGGGCGTGCGGGCCTGGTGCTCCCTCGGCGCGACAGCCGGTGCCAAGGAGTGTGTTACGACAGAGAAGGCAACGGTCGGCCCCCAAATTCGCGTTCTCTGTCGTGGGCCACGGTTCAACAGGCTGTGGATTACGACACAGAAGGCTGCGGACGGGATGACCGAAGGGCTTCTCTGTCGCCTCCGCCGCCTGGAGACGGACCCGGAAGCCTCGCTTGGGGCGGGCGCCGGAAGCGATCAGCGCTACGGCCGGCCGAGCCGGTCCTTGAGCTCTTCCAGGATCGGCACCGGACCCGGGTCGATGCCCGCCTCCACCGCCATCCACAACGAGACGTAGTCGCCGAAAATGATGAGATCCAGCAGCTGGGCCAGGTCGCCCTCGCCATTGGCGCGAACCTCTATGACGTCGGCGACCACCTCGCGCAGCAGTTCGCCGACCAGGTCGAAGCGGCGCCCGACCTGCGGGTGCTCGGCGTCGTGGCGGAGAGCGACAGCCGTGATGACCTGCCGGGTGACGTCACCGTGCTGCCCCCATCCGCACACCTCGTTGTGGCACAGCTCGGGCTGGGCGCTCCAGAAGGCCGGCGCCTTGGCGTTCTCGTTCACCTGTGTTTTCCAGCGCTGAGCGGCCGTGGCGCCGAGCGCACCCCCGCCGTGAATAAGCGGGAAGGTTCGCCCGATGCGCCGGGCTACGGCCGCGGCGGCGCTGCCCTCGGCGGCGCCGGCCAACTCGTCCCGGCGACGTTTGAGCTGGTCGACGGCCTCGTCGATCCAGTACTGGCCGCCCCGGTAGAAACCCATCTCCTCGAGCACAACCAGCGGCGGGATGGCCATGGCTCCAAGGCCGGCTCGAGGCTGGGGGATGCTGCGAGGCACGTCGATCACCGGCGCATTCCACGATGCGGCTAGCTCCGCCAGTTTCCCGCCCCCGGTGATCACCACCATGGTGGCGCCGCTGGCGGCGGCGTCTGCGGCTGCCTGGAGGGTTTCCTCGGTGTTGCCCGACGCCGATACCGCGAACACCAGGCTTCCGGCGCTGACGAACGCCGGGCACTCGTAGGACTTCACGACCTGAACGGGCACAGCGAGCATGGACGCGGCCACGGCGGCGACCACGTCGCCGGCGATGCCGCTGCCGCCCATACCGATGACGACGACCTGCTCCACGCTCGCCGGGTCGCGGAGCATGCCCAGGCCGCGCGCCCGCCGCGCCGCCTCCTCCACCTGTTCGGGAAGCTCGGCGGTCGCGCCGAACATCCCGAGAGAATCGACCACTACGATGGCCACCCGGCTAGGACCCAGCGTCGAACGTCGGGGTGATCCCCGACGCTTCTGCTTTCTCCAGTAGCCGCTTGTGCTCAGCCTCGTCGACCGTCTCCGCTTCGTCGACGAGCATGATTGGAATGTCGTCAGTGATCCGGTACCGCAACTTCAACCGGGGGTTGTAGAGGCAATCCTCGTCGGGGAAGTAGAGCAACGGTCCCTTGTCCTGGGGACAGGCCAGAATCTCGAGCAGCTTCGGGTTGAGGACCATGATCAGAGGACTCCTTGGGGGACCGCCCCGGCTCCCCGTCCGCGGCTATTCACCGGCCTCACCCACTCTCCCTGTCTCCGTGTTGGTGGCCAGGACGAGGGCGAGCACCTCCTCGGTTCTCGCCGTGCACATCTCACGGTCCGCGGCTTCCAGGTTGAGCCGTAGCAGCGGCTCCGTGTTCGACGGCCGCAGGTTGAACCACCACTCGCCAAAGTCCACCGTCAACCCGTCCAGCCGGTCCTGCCGGGCGTCTGCGTACCGGCTGGCGACGGCCTCGATCACGGCCGCGGGATCCACCACCTCAGTGTTGATCTCGCCGGAATCGGCATAGCGCTCAAACGCGGTCCGGACCTCGGAAAGGGGGCGGCCGGCACGGGAGAGGACTTCCAGGACGACAAGGGCGGCGATCGAGCCCGAATCGGCTCGATAGTTGTCGCGGAAGTAGTAATGGCCGGAATGCTCTCCCCCGAAGATGGCATCGGTATCCGCCATGATGGCCTTGATATACGAGTGGCCCACGCGGGTGCGCACCGGTACTCCGCCGCGCTCGCGGATGATCTCCGGCACCGCCTTGGAGCAGATCAGGTTGTGGAGGATGGTGGCGCCGGGGTACCGCTCGAGCATGGCCGCCGCCACCAGCGCAGTGGTGGTGGAACCGGACAGGGGGACTCCCCGGTCGTCGACCAGGAAGCAGCGGTCGGCGTCCCCGTCGAAGGCCAAACCCACGTCCGCGCCGGTATCGAGGATCCGCTGCTGGAGCGCGACCAGGTTTTCGGGCTGGATGGGGTCGGCCGGATGGTTCGGGAAGCTGCCGTCCAACTCGCCGAAGAGGATCTCGAGCTCGAAGGGCAGACCCGCGAACACTGCGGGGACGACGAGTCCGCCCATGCCGTTGGCGGTATCCGCGATGACACGGAGCGGTTGCAGGGCGGCCCGGTCGACAAACGAGCGAACCTTGCTGGCATAGGCGCCGAGCACGTCGACCTGCGTCACCGCGCCCGGGACGGCCGCCTCCGGGTAGCCCTCGCGACCGAAGCGTTCCACCGCGGCCATGATCTCGCGCAACCCGGTGTCGGCTCCCACCGGTCGCGCCCCGGCCAGGCACAGCTTGATCCCGTTGTACCGGGCCGGATTGTGCGAGGCAGTAAACATGGCGCCAGGCGCGTCCAGGCTGCCCGATGCGAAGTAGAGCTCGTCGGTCGACGTGAGGCCCAGGTCGACGACATCGACGCCGGCCGCGGTGACACCGTCTGCGAAGGCGGCCACCAGGGCCGGCCCGGATGGCCGCATGTCCCGGGCAACGAGCACCCGCGGTGCGCCCGCAAAACCGGCAAACGCGGCCCCGACAGCGCGAGCCAGATTGCTGTCGAGCTGATCCGGTACCACGCCGCGGATGTCGTAGGCCTTGAAGACGGCCGCGAGGCTGGCTGATTCGAGGGCGGGCATTTCGCCTCGAACTTTAGCGGCGAAGTGACGGGGCCTTTCGTATCGGCTGTCGCGGCCCAGGAAATGCCGCGGTCGGGGATACACCACTCCGGGCAGCCGCCACAGCAGCGCCACACCGAGCAACCCGAACAACGAGAGCACGAACCCGATCCAGTCGACCGTGGTGTAGCCATAGGTCAGCGTGACGTGATCGGCGGTAGGCACCACCACCATCAGGTTGGGCGTCACCCGGTAGACGCCGGTGGCGCCGCTGACGGACCAGTTCGGGAAGTAAGAGGTTCGCACCAGCACCGGGACCCCGACCCGGTCGACGTTGAACGAGATGGACTCGGTCCCCTCGTGAATGTTCGACACCTGGACCGGTGGCAGCTTGGTTCGGGGCAGAGTGGTCGCCGTCGCGGTGACCCGGGCCCAGCTCTTCGGACCCGATGCGGCCTCGTAGACGTCCCACCGGCTGGGATCGAGATACCACGACTCAGAGGCGGTGAGCCAGGCCTGGCCGCCGCCGGAGACGCCGGTCATCACGACGGGCTGGTAGCTGAGCGGCGCGACCGGCGCCGAGTCCAGGATCTCGTAGATGTCCCAGGTGCGTTTCTGGACCGAGTTCGTCGATCCGCTGTAGGTCACCGGGAACGGGCCGACCGTCGCGATCAGCCGCAAGCTGCTGTCTGCGTCGGCGGCGGCTTCAATGTCGGGCGTTTCGGCCATGAAGTACTTGTCGCCGAGCATCTGCAGGTGCTCGATGCCCTCGGCCACGTTGGGACCGGTCGGATAGTCGAGGCCCCGGACGGGGTTCGAGGGCTGGTCGGACAGCTCCGCGGCATTGAGAAAGTGATATGGCGTGGTGGCCGACGACTCGTAGTACAGCCCTTCCTCGGACCCGATACAGCCGTGAGTCCAGTAGGGCAGCAGCATGAGGGCGTCGGGCGTGCCCATCTGGTCGAGCTCGGGTTCGTACTCCCACATGGCGGTGCCGCATCCGTAGTTCGGGTCCTTGCCCAGTTCGGTCATCTTGTTGATGAGGGCGAAGTATTCGTCTTTGCGCGCCTTGCCGGTCGATTGGTAACCGGAGTAGTTCCAGTACACCCAGGAGGGGATAAAAGACGAGTCCGAGCTGGTAATGCCCAGCCAGCTGTATTTCCCCGACGCGGTCACATGTCCGAAGGGCAGATTGCGCAGGGGATAGTTCACCCACGCGAACGCGATGATGCCGGTCACGATCGGCACGCCGATCAGGGCGCCCCGCCGCACCTCCGAGTCCCGGAAGTGCTCGACTGCCATGGTTCCCAGCTCCATGAAGGCCACGCCGGCGAGCAGGTACAGGCACAGAAACCAAAAGGGCAGGACCCGGGCGTTCCACAGGCGTGCCTGCGGCGCGATGCGGAAGATCACCCCGGACAGGACCGTCATGATGATCAAGAACGTCCCGACCCGGTTGCGTCGGGCCAGGGCCAGGATGGCGCCGATGCCTGCGAGCACCAACAGCCATGTATCCGAACCGGGGAACAGGCTGCTGAAGTAGGTGGTGAGCTTCTGGTAGCCCATGTTCGTGGCGTAGGGAAGGCGGGCGTAGAACGGCAGCGCCCAAAAGGCGATGAGCAGAATGCCGACCGCCAGCACCGGGATCGTCCACTGCAGGCGCCGCCGGTCGAAGCGCATGAGCGTGAGCACGATGGCGCCGCCGATGGCGAAGAACAGCGGCAGGATATGGCAAATCCCCACGGCCGCCAGCAGCACGGCGGCCAGGGCGCGGTGGCGTCCGTCTTCCAGTCCTCGGGCCACCACGCCGAGGAACACCAGGGCGAGCGACAGGGCGATCGAGAAGCAGAACTCGCCCGCCATGGTCGAGGCGATGTTCCCGCCGTAAATGGTGAACTCGCGGCCGAACAGGTAGGGAAGGGTCGCCAGGGCCAAACATGCCGGCCCCGGAAAGCGCATTCGGGCCAGGCGACCGAACGCCCAGGCGGCGACCGGCAGGGTCAACAGACCCAGCACTGTGACCAGCTTGAACGCGATGTTGTAGGGGATCACGTACGACAGGAGGGCGATGGCGACGATGGGACCGGGGAAGTAGAAGGTGAGGGCCGGAAAGCCGTCGTACCAGTCGGGCGTCCACCCGGTGATACGAAGATGCGGCAGCAGGCTCGATTTCACGTAGGCGGGCAGCCAGACGTGGGCGCCCATGTCGCCGCCGGCGGGGGTGGTGTTCCGGAACAGCTGCGAGGGCTGCAGTTCCTTGAACGTGAACACCACGCATGCGGCGACCACGAGGAAGGTGGCGATTCCTTCGCGGTTGGCCAGCCATGAGGGCAGGCGCGCGTGCCAACCCGCCGACGGCCCGACCGGCGCTTCGTCAACCTCCTCGGGCGCGATCGTGCTGGTCGCCGTCATGCCATCCCCATGTTGCCTGCCACGGCCCCGATGCGGGGGTCAGCCGTGCCCGGCGCCGAAGCGCAATGGCACCAAACACTCAATGGACCCAAACCCTCAATGGAGGTGCACCACAGAGAGGGCAGCCGCGGCGTTGAACGCCGCGTGGGCGCCGATGCCAGGAGCGAGGCGGCCGGTGCGCCAGGCCAGAACACCCAGGACGACGCCGAACGCAGCGAGCCCAGCAAACTGCACCGCTTCGAAATGGGCCAAGCCGAACAACAGCGCGCTGATCACGATCGCCACCGGGGCTGGCGTCCGGCCCAGGAGGGAGCGCAGCAGCAGGCCCCGGAAAAACAACTCCTCGACCATGGGTGCCCCTACCACCAGGAACAGCAGGAGTACCGCGATCGTGCCCACGCTGTGGGCGGCGGCCGTGTCGTGGCGGGCGGGCTGGCCCAGTTGGTGACCCAGATGGCGGTCGAGCTGCTCGAACGGGAGGTACAGCAGGGGGATGAGCAGGTACTGGGAGGCCAGCCCGATCACGGCGCCGGCTGGGAGGTCCCACCAGCGGCCCAGCCCCCAACCGAAGTCCCGTCCCAGGTCACCGGTCCCCCGGATCCGGCTGGCGTACAGCGCCGCTCCCACCAGTCCGATCCACAGGCCGCAGACGTCGGCGACGGTGACTGCGACCGGGATGGCGCCGCCCGAGGACGGTCGGTAACCCGTGGCCGACTCGGCGATCGATGCGGTCAGGGCGGACAGCAGGAGCCCGACCGCAAACCCGATGACGGCCTCGGGGAGCCCCCAACGGTTGCCGGAGGCGGGAGCCTCCGGCGGGCTCACGAGACCAGGGTTGTGGGAGGCTCGAACCTGGATCGCTGCGCCACCCGCCGGTCCACACGGGTCCAGCCCTTCGGGACCCGCAGCCGCTTGGCGTGGCCGGCGCACAGCGCCCACTGATCCCCCGCCGGCGGAGGCCGGTCATCCAGCCACACCCGCTGGCCGGCGTAATCGTACGTCAGCCACGCGGCCGTCTGCCCCTGGCAGCCGGGGCGGGCGCACAGGGGGCGACGCTCCATAGCCCGACGCTCCATGGCCCGGCAGCGTAATCGGCGCATTGCCGCGTAGCATGTATGCCATGAGCAGGCAACCCGGTGATATGAAGCCAGGGGGCGGCGGCGGCCCTGGCCTTCCGGGGGGAAACACGTCTTCGAGCAGCAACTGGCGCTGGGTCGCCGTGGTCCTGGTCACGATCGGCATCCTGGCCCTGGTCTTGTCGTCGATGCGCGGCACCAGTAGCGCCACCAGCCAGAACTACAGTGACTTCTACAGTGCGCTCACCTCGGGCCAGGTGGCGTCGGCGACGGTCAACAAGGACACCGGCCACATCACCTACACCAACAAGAGTGGCCAGCAGTTCTCGGTCCAGGGTCCCGAGCTCAACGCCAACTCCGGGCAGTTGGCGCTGTATACGCAGCACATCCCTGACCTGAAGCTGACCAACAACAGCACGAGTACCTGGGCCAGCATCATCCCGTACCTGTTGTACGGGGCGGTGATCATCCTCCTGTTCGTGTGGTTGTCGCGGCGTGCCCAGGGACAGATGAGCGGCATCATGTCCATCGGACGGTCCAAGGCCAAGGTGTACACGACCGAGCGGCCGCGGACGACGTTCTCGGACGTGGCCGGTTATGACGGTGTCAAGCTCGAGATCACCGAGGTGGTCGACTTCCTGCGTTCGGCCAACCGGTTCAAGGAGATCGGCGCCAAGATCCCGAAGGGCGTGCTGCTCGTCGGGCCGCCGGGCACCGGCAAGACGCTGCTGGCCCGGGCGGTCGCGGGAGAAGCCGGAGTGCCGTTCCTGTCGGTGACCGGGTCGGATTTCATGGAGATGTTCGTAGGGGTAGGAGCGTCGCGCGTACGGGACCTGTTCCAGACCGCCCGCAAGCAGGCCCCGGCGATCATTTTCATCGACGAAATCGATTCGATCGGGCGCAAGCGAGGGGCCGGCCTGGGCGGCGGCCACGACGAGCGGGAGCAGACGCTCAACCAGATGCTCGCGGAGATGGACGGCTTCGAGACCACCGAAGGCGTGGTCATGATGGCCGCGACCAACCGGCCGGACATCCTCGACCCGGCGTTGCTGCGCCCCGGCCGCTTCGACCGTCAGATCGTGGTGCCACTCCCCGACCTTGCCGAGCGGCTGCCGATTCTGGCCGTGCACTGCAAGGACAAGCGGGTGGCCCCCGATGTCGACCTGTCGGTCGTGGCTCGCGGCACGCCGGGCATGAGCGGCGCCGACCTGGCCAACCTGGTCAATGAGGCGGCGCTGCACGCGGTGCGCCGGGGGGCGGCCGCTATCGCGATGGTCGACTTCGAGGCCGCCCGAGATCGGGTCCTCATGGGCCAGCGCCGGGAATCGACGGTCCTTACCGACAAGGAGAAAGAAGCGACCGCCTACCACGAGGGCGGCCACGCGGTGCTGGCGTACGCGCTGCCCGACGCCGACCCGGTCCACAAGGTGACGATCCTGCCTACCGGCATGGCCCTCGGGGCCACCCAGCAGCTGCCCATCGAGGAGCGCCACACGTATTGGCGGGAGTACATCGAGGACGCGGTGTGCGTGATGATGGGCGGACGGTGCGCGGAAAGCCTCATTCTGGGCAGCCTGTCGACGGGCGCCTCCAACGATCTGCAGCGGGCCACCGAGATGGCCCGAAAGATGGTGCGTGAGTTTGGCATGAGCGAGCGGATCGGGCCGATGGCGTGGGGTCAGGAAGGCCAGGTGTTCCTGGGCGAGGACCTTATGCACGCCGCCCGCGACTACAGCGACGTCACCTCTCGGGTCATCGACGAGGAGGTGGAGCGGATTCTCCGCGAGCAGGAGGCACGAGCGACCCGGCTCCTGGGCGAGCACCGGCACGGTCTTGCCGCGGTGGCCGCGGCGCTCCTTGAGCACGAGACGATCGATGGCGCCGAGGTGGGCCGGCTGGTCGACGAGGCCTACGGACGGCCCGTACACGAGCATGTGCAGCTGGTGCCCCGCTTCTCCGAGGATGAGTCCGACGGCGAGGGCGACCGCACTCCGGCCGCGGCTCCGCCCGGGGTGTTCAGCTCGCCCCACCGTGCCGTCCGCCAGGACGGCGACGAGCCCAATCGGCTCAAGGACTGAGCGGCACCCCGAAGCTCAAGTCGACGCCCGCTGCGCCGTTCTGGCCGTACGCGTCGGACTCCACGTACACCGGGGACGAGGCGGCGACCACGATCGGTTCGTCGACGACGCTGCGCACCTGGTTGAGGTGGACAGCGGCGCGGCGCCCGGCCGGCACGGTGAGAGCGGCCAACGGCAGTGAATGGCCCTGGTTCAGCCCGGTGAGCACGACCCGGGTGGGCACGGAGCCGGGGTCGTACAGCACAATCCAGCCGTCGAGGGCCTTGTTGGCCGTGCCGGAGGCCAGCAGCCAGCGGGTCGCCGCGATCTGGCCGCCGGGCAGTTCGCCCAGACCGGACCAGGCGGAGGGGGTCGCCGCGGCGATGGCGCGCTCGGCGACCACTGGGACGTCGTTGAGGCTCTGGAGCACGGCAGTGTGGTTCTCGCCAGGGGGAATGCGCACTTCCTGGTTCGAAAGGACCGTCGTCACCTGCTCGGGACCGACCGACAGGTCGAACGGCTCCGCCACGCCCAGGTCGAGGGCCATCGACAAGCGGAGCTGCGCGGTTTCGGTACCGGGGTTGTAGATCACGTATTGCTCGCTGACGCCGTTCCCGGCCAACCCGCTCGGCCAGGTCCATTCGGTCCCCCCACCGGCCGCGCCCAGCGTGAGAGTGACCCCCGCTACGGGAGCGGCCGGATCGGCAAAGGGGGCGTTGGCGGCCGGGGTGCCGAGCAGGGCCTCACCGCTTGCGGGCGGAGTCACCACATCGGTCTTCCACGCCACCAGGCGGCCGGACCGAGCCGTCACGGTGGTGGCGATGGCCTGGCGGCGGCGCATGTGGTCCCCGAGGTTGACGTGGAGGAGGCCGTCGGGCGGGATGATCAGGCCCTGGAATGGTTGGGGCTGCTCGAACCCCTGATCCGTCGTGAAGGACAGGTCGACGACGGCTACGGCCGGGTACGGATTGAGCAAGGAAAGCCCGACACTGGCGTTGATCAGCGTCGCCCCGGTCGCGAAGTACCACTGGGACGAACCGGCCGTGGCGCACGGCGACGTGGCCCGGCCCAGGGAACCGTTCACCTGCTGCTCGACGGCGACGGAGCCGGCGTCGATATCGACGATGGCACCGATCCACGCCGTTCCGTGCGGGACGTTCTCGGCGACGGTCAGCCGGCTGTCGGCCTGCACCGTGACCGGGACGCGGACGTCGGCCCCGGCGGACGGGACCAGCGTCACAACCCCGTGCGCGGGTGCGCCGCCCTCGTTGGCGATGATGACCGCCCCAGGAGCGGCGCCTCGGCTCCCTCCGGTCCCCGGGGAAGGCGCGTCCGTCGCGCCGGCACAGAACCAGGAGGACGACAGGGCCGCGGCCGGTGCCGCCACGGGGACGGCCGGGAGGACCGATGCGGCGTTGCCCGCCGGCGCGGGTGTGGAGGCGTGGGCCCGGCTGATCAAACCCCCGATGATGAGCGCGGCGGCCAGCACGGCCAGGATCGGCGCCCGAAGGGCGTCAGGGAAGCGGCGGGCCGGACGGACTGGGATCGACCCGGGCTGTGAATCTGATTGCGGGTCAGACATCGATCCACACCTCGTCCCCCTTCAGGTCGTCGGCGCCGAGGCCCCCGCCGCCATTGCGCCGCCAGCCGGCTCGCGCGGCCACTGGCTCCATAGGGACAAACCATTCCCCCCGCACGGTCTCGCTCGACGGGTGCTCCCGCCGCCGGCGGCGAAGGTCGAGGGACGCAACGACGATCGCAGCGGCCCAGAGGAACACTTCGAGCACCTGGATCCCGTGGAGCCACGAAGACGGCGGCAGGGTCAGGGTCGCCGTGCCGGCCGCGGCCCGCGGGAACGGCGAAGCTCATCGCCCAGCCGAAGGCCGGCTGGGGGGTGACCGACGTGCCGGCCGCGTGCAATCGCCATCCGCTCTGGCGGGTGGCGCTGACGTATACGACGGAGCCGCCCGGCACCTGGCCTCGAGCCCCGGTTGGGCTCTGGCCCTGGAAGACCGGCGCCGCCCCGCTCAGATCGGTCTGTTGGAGGGCGCGCGATCCCAGCCTGGCCCGCGGCCACGACCGGTACGGCAGCCGGCGGGAGGATGGCCCGGGCCGGGGCCCACGCCGAGTTCTGGTAGACGGTGTAGTTGGGGTCGGCGTTGACGACCTGGAGGTCGGTCTGCAATTCGAGCCCGGCCAGCAGAGCGCCGGGTGTCAGTACGGCTTGACCCCCGGCGCCGGCCGGAGCGTTGTGGTTGGGGACGACGATGTAGCGCACCGCCATGGGCGCTACGAGATGGCCAAACTTTGTGGTGAGGCGGTTCTGCACCAGGCGCAGGTCGCCCGCCAGCTGCGGGGTCGCTCCGGTCCGCCCCGTGATCCACTGGGTGGTCACGTCCGGTTCGCCGTCATTGGACGTGCCGTAGCCGATGCCGGAGTTCAGCGGCCGTGCCGCCAGCGGCACCGCGTCGGGCGCCCCGACCCAGAGCACCCGGTAGTCGCCGTTCTGGGCGCTCGGCAGGAACGCCAGGACCGAGGAGGCGTCGGCGGTGGGCAGATACCAGCGTCCGTGACTGGCCGCCACCAGCATCGGGACCGCCGACACGGCCAGCGCCACCCCGGCCACGGCCGCGGCCAGCTGGCGCCACCCGAAGAGGTAGCCCGGAAGGTCCAGCTCGAACGCCACCACTCCGAGCGCCACCGAGCCGGCCAGAGCGGCCGCGGCAGGAGCCAGCCCCACCTCGGGGGGGAGCGCCGGCACCCAGCCGCGCCCGCCGGCCCACGTCAGCCAGAAGAAGCCGATCGCCACCACCCACAGTCGCGTCGCCCAGGCCAGACGCCATCCCCGACCGATGAAGAGCGGGAGGGCAGCCGCCACCAGGAGGGCCCAGCCCAACACGCCGGGACCGACCGGGCCGGTCTCGAACCGCACGACCTGCCCGAAGCCCAGCCGCCCGGCCGGGCCGGCCGATACTCCGAGCGTGGCTAACCGGCTGCCCAGGACAGCTCCGGACCACGGCAGGAGGAGCAGGGCGGCGACCAGCGCGGCCGCGGCGGAGATGCCGAGCATTCGGACCCCGAAGCGGGCCCGGCGGACCAGCAGCGATCCCAGCAGCAACGCCGCTCCGGTGAGCGGGACCACGTACAGGAACGACGGCACCGCCGCGCCCGCAACGGCCACCAGCACGCCCAGGCCGATGACACGGCCCCAGATCCGCTCCGGTCGGGTCGGCGGGTAGGGCACCTCGCCCGACAGCCGGCAGGTGGCGGAGAGCACCCAGGGCATGGCCGCGTAGACCACCAGGGCCGGCCAATGACCCCGGGTCAGCGCGTTGTACGGCAGAGGCACCACCGCATAGGCGATGGCGGCGGCCAGCCGGCCTCGCCGGGAGCCCCACCACCGGGCCGCCCGGTAGGCGCCGAGAGGCCCGATGACGAGCGGTCCGAGCACCACCACGTGCTGGAGGGTCCCGACCGCCCCGAACAGCGCCGTCCCCAGCAGCCCGAGCAACGCCAGCGCGGGGCTGCTGGGGGCGGTCACACCCAGCCCGGCCGGCTGCCACGTCGCCCACCAGGAACGCCACAGGCCCGACCATCCCGTCGAGAGGTTCGGGAGCTGGGCGATGGCGGGTAGCGAATGTCCGAACAGGCCGCGCGAGCCGAAGATGACCACGGCGAGGAGAACGGCGCCCACGACGACCGGTCCCTGCCAGCCGGTCCCCCGGGCGCCACTCCCGCGGTGGGCGCCCGGCCCGTCTTCCCACTGGTCCACGACCATGGGAGGCGCTTCGTCGAGGGCGGGATCACTCCAGGCGGCGCCGGCGCCGTCTCCATTGACCGTCGCCGCGGTCGTGAGGGGAAGGCCGTCGCGCATATCGTCCATCCGGCTGCGCAGGTAGGACCGCAACCGGGCGTTCCCTCGCACCTGGAGCCGCCGGATGGCCCGGTCCCCGGTCCGTCGGCTCCTCTGGACCCGCCGCCGGGATCGCCACAACCGGCCCGGACGGCGGATGGCCCTCGGCAAGGAGCCGCAGGTGTGCAGGGCGTCGCCCGGGCGTCCCTGCAACAGTCGCGTGAACGCCTCACCCAGCAGGTAGAAGCAGGCCACCGGCACGATCCACCCCAGTACGAACCAGCGGTAGCAGGTGAGCAGCGTGCGGATCCGGTGCTGGTCGCCGAGCCAGACCGCCTGGCTCTGGCTGCCTGGCGTGCCCCAGCCCGGCCGGGCTCCTCGACGCATCGCTTCGAGGTGCAGGACCCGGGCGGCCGGGACGGCGACGACCCGGGCGCCGGCCACCCGGGCTCGCCAGCACAGGTCGAGGTCCTCGCCGAACTGGTCGATGGTGGCGTTGTAGCCGCCCAGCACCCGGAACAGGTCGGCTCGCACCAGCGTGGCCCCGCTCGGCGCCAGGAGCACCTCGCGAACGCTGTCATGTTGTTGCTGATCCAGTTCCCCGGGCTCGATCAGATCCTGGACGACGCCCACCTTGTCGGTCGTCGCTCCGACCGCGAGCAGTCGGTCCGGGTGGTCCCACTCCAGGTACTTCGGCGTGGCAATGCCCGCGTTGGAACGGAACGCCTCCTCCACCAGGCATCGCACCGCGTCCGGGGCAAACGCGACATCGTCATGACAGAAGAGCAGGTGGGAGGCGCCTTCGACGCGTTTGAGGCCCTCGTTGGCGGCGCGGCCGAAGCCCACCCGTCGTTCCAGGCGCATCACGAACGCACCCGGCAGGACGGCCGCCACCCGGGCGCTCGGGTCCTCCTCGCTGGCAGAGTCGATCACCAGCACCGACAGGTTCGGGTAATCCTGGTTGGCCAGAGAGACGAGTGTCTCTTCCAACCACGAGCCCGGATCGCAGGTGACAACCACCGCGACGACCGCGGGGGCCGGCACTTGAGTTTCGGAGTCCATCCGGGCACGCCAGCCTAGTAGGCGCAGGTGATGCGCGTTACATCAGCCCGTCGGGCACTGGCTTCCCTCGGCACTGGCTCCGGGTCCGTCGGTCATCGGCGTGAGCAGCGGTCAATCTTCGGCCGCCTGCGACCGGCGAACGCCCCTCGCCACACGGTCGACCAGTCGACCGGCTCTTTAATGCCGCCTTGTCGGGACGCTTGCAACTGTTATACGATTATCTACATTGCAGTTAGCACCACGGAGGTTGTGACGTGCCGGACAGGTCGGTCCCCCCTTTCGACTTCAACAAGGCGACAGAAGACTTCAGCAACACCCTCAAGGACGTCGCCTACGTGGCGATCGGCCTGGGCGTCCTCGGCTTTCAGCGAGCCCAGGTTCAGCGGGTGGAGTTGACCAAGCAGCTCGAAACCTGGCTGGGTGAGCTTCCCGACGTGTCGGACCTCGGTCGGCAGTTCGTGGATGGCAACCAGGCCATCGAGGACCAGCTGGCCACCGCCAGAGTGCAGTTGCTGCAGCTGGCCAAGGCCGTCGACGAGCGCCTTCAGCCGGTTCGAGCCCAGCTCGACGATCAGGTCGACCACCTGGAGCAACACCTGCCGCCGGGTGCCCGCACCCTGGTGCAATCGGTGCGGGCCGCCGCCGCCGAGCCGGAGCAGCGCTGGCGCACGATTGCCGGTCTGGACTGAACCAGCGAGCGTGGCGGCCGGTACCGCCGGCGCTGCCGTTCGACCTCTTCAGCGTCGGCCAGCAGCCGGCTCGGCCGGCTGATGCTGCCAGTAGGCGAGCACGGCGGCCAGCGTGTCGTCGAGAGCGATCTCCGGCACCCACCCGGTGACCTGCCGCAGCCGGGAGGCGTCGCCCCGAAGCTCGGGGACGTCGATCGGGCGGACCCGGCCCGGATCGACGACGATCTCCAGGTCGGCGCCGGCGAGGGCCAGCAACCGCCGGGCCACCTCCTCGATGCTCACGGCCTCTCCGCGGCACACGTTGTAGACATCGCCGGGGACGCCTCGGTCGAGCAGGTCCCGGTAGGCGCGGACCACGTCGCGGACGTCGGTGATATCGCGCCGTGCTTCCAGGTTGCCCGCCTGGAGCACGGCCCGATGTTCCGACACAGCCGCGGCCACCTGCCTGGCCAGGCCCGGCACCACGAAATCGGGTCGCTGGCCCGGTCCAGTGTGATTGAACGGACGGGCCCGGATGACCTCCAGCCCTCGCCCGAGCCAGGCCTGGACGCCGATCAGCTCCGCCGCCGCCTTGCTGCCCGCATACGGGCTGACGGGCGCAAACGGGTGGTCCTCCCGGATCGGAAGGTCCTCGCTGCTCACCCGGCCGTAGACCTCCGCCGAGCTGATAAGCAGGACCCGGGGAGGCCGGGTGCACGCGTGCGCGGCCGCCAGGACGTTGAACGTGCCGAACGTGTTGACCGCATAGGTCGCCGGCTCGTCGTCCCAGGAGGATCCGACGCTGGAATGGGCGGCCAGGTGGCAGATGGCGTCCGGGGCTGCGCCCGTGATCGCGGCGGTGAGCGCCTCGCGGTCAGTGACGTCCACCTCGGCGTCCAGGCCGGCCACCTGGTCGCCCCGGGATCGCAGGTGGGCCACGAGCCATCCGGCGACAAATCCCCGGTTCCCGGTTACGAGGACCCGCACGACCGAAGACGCTAGCGTCCGAGCAGCTCCTGGTAGACGGCCCGGATGCCGCTGATGGTTCTTGCCACGTCGAACTGTCGGGCCCGTTCCTGACCGGCCCGGGCCAGGCGGTCGCGGGCGACGCCGTCCGCGAGCAGGTCCTCGATGGCCGCGGCCCAGCCCTCCACGTCGTCGGGCGGGATCAGGCGGGCGGCACCATCTGCCACTTCCCTTACGGCGGGAATGTCGGATGCCACCACGGGGGTGCCCTGGCTCATGGCCTCGATCACCGGCAGGCCAAAACCTTCGTGCCGGCTCGGAAACGCGAACACCGTGGCGCCAGCATAGAGCGACCACAACTCGTCCTCTGCGACGGGGCCCAGCTGGCGCAGGGCGGATCCGAGCGCAGCGCCGGCGGGCGAGGCGGCCACCTCGCCGGCGAGCCAGCCCGGGTAACCGGCGAGGACGAGCAGGGGTTTTTCGTGTCCGCCCCTCGAACTGCCTCCATTCGGCGCCCGCAAGCGGGCCATGGCGGCGACGAGGGTGTCCACGCCCTTGCGGGGTTCCAGGCTGCCAACCCACAGGACAAACGGCCTGCCGGCCAGCCCGCGAGCTGCCAGAATCGCAGCCCGGGAGGCGGGATCGACCGGACGGGGCGCGACGCCGTTTGGCACCACCCGGATCCGCTCCGGCCGTATCGTCGAACACCCCAGGATCTCATCAGCGGCGGCTTCGCTGACGGTCAAAACCATGTCGGCCCGGCTGGAGGCCGCGGCGAGGCCGCGCCGGTGGAAGCGACGGCCTCGGGCCGGGAACGACTCCGGAAACAGCTCGGGCGCCGCGTCGTGCACCGTCACCACCAGGGGAACACGAGGATGGGGCGGAACGGCCACCGACGGAGCGTGCACCAGCTGGGAACCATCCAGGCGGGGCAGCCGCGGCCAGCCCGGGCCAAGCCAGCCCTCATACAGCGCCGGACGAGGCAGCGGAAGCACGATGGCCCGGTCGCACGTCGCCGCATCCGCCCCCGCGGCGCGCAACGCGTCTGTCACCGCGTGCCGGGGATGACGAGCCGTAAACGGGACCACCCGATCATCGGGGAACATCGTCGGCAGTACACTCAGCAGCTGCGCCGTGTAGCGGCCGATACCGCCCGGTGACCGGTACAGGAGCTGTTCGGCATTGACGGCCACTCGCACCAAGCGCATCCTCTCCATTCAGCCGGTGGGCGACGGCGGCGGCTCGGAGCACGCCCTCATCCGGATGATCCGCCAGCTGGTGCAGAACGGCTGGGAATGCCACGTCGCCATTCCGGCGCCGGCCCGGCTGGCCGACGAGTATGCCGCCGCCGGCGCTGTCCTGCACATCCTGCCCATGGCCCGGGTCACGTCGAGCGGGCCTGCCCGCCGGTGGATCGGCTACGCCCTTCGCTGGCCGGCGACGGTGGCGAGGCTGTCGTGGTTGATCCACCGGACCGGCGCCGCGGTCGTGCACACCAACTCCCTGCACAGCTGGTACGGGTGGGCAGCCGCCGCCGTGACCGGACGACCGCACGTGTGGCACGCACGGGAAATGGTCTTCCAGTCCGGAGCGGCGTTGCGGATGGAACGGTGGCTGGCTCGTCACTTCGCGGTCACGGTCATCGCCGTCTCGGACGCCGTCGCGACCCAGTTGCACTCTGCGAACGTGACCGTGATCACCGACGAGGCCGATCCTGAGCAGTTCCGTCCGACGCGGGCAGGGCGGTTCCGGTCCGCGGCCGGCGTCGGCGACGACGTACCCCTGGTCGGATCGGTGGCGCGCCTCGACACCTGGAAAGGCTTCGGAGTGTTGCTCGACGCCTATCCGGCCCTCAGAGCCGCCCGGCCTGACATCGAGCTGGTGGTAGCCGGCGGTACCGTGCCCGGCAAAGAGAAGTACGCCGACTCGCTGCGACAACGCGCCGCCGCCCTGCCGGGGGTCCACTGGCTGGGCCCCCGCCCAGATGTCGGCGATCTGATGGCAGACCTCGACGCGTTCGTCCAGGTGTCCACCGAGCCCGAGCCGTTCGGGTTGGTGGTGGTGGAAGCGCTGGCCTCGGGAGTGCCGGTTGTGGCCGGCGCCGCAGGCGGACCGCTCGAGATTCTCGGCGTCGCCGCCATCGACCCCGGGGTGCCGGCGGGACGGTTGGTAACGCCCGGCGACGCGGCGGCTCTTGCGGCGGCCACCCTGGCGCTCCTGCCGCCCGGAGGCTCGAGCACCGCTCGGCGCCGGGCCAGGATCCCGCTCCGCCGGCCTGCGGGTCCCGGGGCTTTCGCGGCCCTTTTCGAGACCGTCGCCGGCGAAAGCGCGAAGCCGGTCCTCAGGCGTCTGAAACGGCGCTGACGGCGCGGGCTACGACGCCTGGTCGCGAAGATCTCGATACGCCTGCATGAGGGAATCGCCGGCCGCCTGCCAGGAGTACCTCGCGACCTGGGCGAGCCCGGCGGCGACCAGCCGCTGCCGTAACGCAGGATCGGTGAGCAGCCGGTCCAGGGCTGCGGCCAAAGCGTCCGCATCCTCGGCGGGCACCAGGAGGGCGCCGTCACCGAGCACCTCGGGCAGGGAGCCCACGGCGGTGGCCACGACCGGTACGCCTGCGGCCATGGCCTCGAGGGGAGGGAAACCGAAGCCCTCGTAGCGCGACGGGTAGACAAACACCTTCGCCCCGGCCAGCAGCGGTCCGACGTCGTCGACCCAGCCCAGGCGCCGGACCCGGTCGCCGTGCGCGGCTGCCAAGACGGCTCGCTCGAGCGCCTCCTCTCCCCAGCCGGTGGGCCCGGCGATGCGCAGCTCCAGCTCCGGGTGCCGCGCCGCCAGCTGGTCGAAGGCAGCTACCAGTCCGGGGAAGTCTTTGCGCGGTTCCGCCGTCCCCAGGGCGAGCAGGTACGGAGCTGAGCTGCACGCCCGAACTTGGCCACGGTCGGGAGTCCCGACGGCTGCCTTGACGCCGGGTGGGATGACCCGGATCCGGGCCCGTTCGATGCCGAAGTGGTCGACGATCTCGTCCGCGACCGCGGCGGAGCCGGTGTGCACCCACGCTCCTCGCGCCACCGCCCGCTCGACCAGGGCCGGGTACCGGCGGGCCGTGGGTGTGCACCATTCCGGGTAACGGACGGCGGTGAGATCCCAGACGGATACGAGCCGGGCCGCCCGGAGCGACGGCGGCACGACGAAGTTGGTCCCGTGGACGACGTCAACCGGGCCCGACCACCATTCCACCGGCGGCAGGTCCACCCGTTGCCACGCCCGCAGCAGGGCGGCCGCGGGTAGGGGCGTCCGCGCTGGGCGCACACCCGGGGGGAGACGGGATGCGAGACGGCGCCACCCCCGGGCGGTGAGGCCATACCCGACGAGGGCCAGCTCCGGCCGCGTCGCCAGCTCGGCGATCAGGCCGTGAACCGCAACCCCGATTCCGGTGCGGTCACCGAGCAGCGGAGTGGCATCGATCGCGACGGAGAGCACGGACGCCCGATGGTATGGGACCGGGCGGGGGCGCCGCGGCTCTCCCGCCCCGGACGATGGACGTAATGGCGCGGCGCCGAGAAGTACGGCGCACGCAGGGGCCGGGATAGGGTGACCCGGTGATCGTCGCCCTCGCCGGGGGGGTCGGAGCGGCCCGGATGCTGCGGGGCCTGACCGCGGTCGTCCACGCCGGGGACATCACCGCAGTGGTCAACACGGGCGACGACACCGAACTGCATGGTCTGCACATCAGTCCCGACCTCGACACCGTCACCTACACCCTGGCCGGCGTCATCAATGCCGAGACGGGATGGGGGTTGCAGGGGGAAACCTGGGCGGCGATGGGCGAGTTGCGAGCGTACAGCGGAGGCCGGCTCGGCTGGTTCAACCTCGGAGACCGCGATCTTGGCACCCACATGTACCGGACCACCCGACTGGGCGAAGGTGCCACCCTGTCGGAGGTGACGGCCGAGATCGCGGCCCGATGGCAGGTCGGAGTCCGCATCCTGCCCATGACCGACCACCGGGTCGAGACCCGGGTCGTCGTGACCGACCCGGATGGGACCACCCCGGAGGTGGGCTTCCAGGAGTACTTCGTGGGGCGGCAACATCAGGTCCCGGTCCGGGCCGTCCGCCTGGTCGGGGTCGAGTCCGCCCTCGCCGCTCCCGGGGTGCTGGAGGCGATCGGGACCGCTGACCGCATCGTTATCTGCCCCTCGAATCCGGTCGTCTCCATCGGGCCGGTCCTGGCGACCGGCGGCATCGGCCCGGCGGTCGCCGCCCGCCGAGAGCGGGTCGTCGCGGTCTCCCCCATCGTGGCGGGTAAGGCGCTGAAAGGACCGGCGGACCACATGCTGGCCGAACTGGGGCACGAGGCCTCGGTCGTGGGGGTGGCTCGCCTGTGGTCGCCCTACGCGGCGACCCTGGTGATCGACGTGGCCGATGCCGCGCTGGCGGAGGCGGTGGCCGGGGCGGGGATGCGACCCGTGGTAGCACCCACAGTCATGGTCGGCCCGCCCGAGGCGGCGGCCCTGGCCCGCACTGTCCTCGACGTCGTCGGCGGCGCGGCGGGGACCCGCTGAGCCCGCCCAGACCCGCGTCGACAAGAGAAACGAGCGAAGCATGACGATCAGCTTGATCCCCGTGACCGGTCTTCCCGAGGTGCATCCCGGCGACGAGCTGGCCGACCTGGTGGCCGCTGCGGTGGCGCTCGAGCACGAGGACGTGGTGGTCGTGACCCAAAAGGTCGTGTCCAAGGCGGAAGGACGCCTCGTCGCCGTGGACCCGTCGGACCCGCTGGCCCATAAGCCCCTCGTGTACGAGGAGGCCGTCCGGGTCCTGCGCCGCCGGGGCGAGTTGGTGATGACGGAGACCCGCCACGGTTTCGTCTGCGCCAACGCCGGTGTCGACCTTTCCAACGTGGAGGAGGGCTGGGCGGCCCTGCTGCCCCTGGACCCGGACCGCTCGGCGCGCCACATACGCGACGGCCTGCGGGCCCGGACCGGCCGGCAGGTCGGCGTCATCGTGTCCGACACCTTCGGCCGGGCCTGGCGGCGGGGCGTGACCGACGTGGCTATCGGCAGTGCCGGGGTGGCGGGCGTAGTGGACCTGCGCGGGAGCCGTGACGCCCTGGGACGGGAACTCATGGTGACCGAGGTCTGCGTGGCCGACGAGCTGGCCGCCGCGGCGGAGCTGGTCATGGGCAAGGCGCTCGGGATCCCGGTGGCGGTGGTGCGAGGCGTCGACCCGGCCTGGCTGCGCGAAGGGTCCGTCCGGGAGGAGATCGTGCGCCCATACCAGGAGGATCTTTTTCGCTAGGGCCCTCTCCTCAATGTTCAGGCCTCAGTGGTCAGGCCTCAGTGGTCAGGCCTCAGTGGTCAGGCCTCCCGGGCATCGAACCAGTCGAGCACGGACTTGGTTCCCTCGCTCAACGACGTCCACGGCTTCCAGCCCAGGTGGATGGCGGCTCGGCTCGGATCCAGGCAGCTACGTTGCAGCTCGCCCGGACGAGCGAGGGCGTGTACGGCCGGTTCGGTCGTCCCGGCGTGGGCAGCCATCGTCCAGTACAGGTCGTTGACGCTGGTCTCGGCACCCGTCCCGATATTGAGCGTCAGGCCGCCCCCGCGAGATGCGGCACGGGCGAAGGCGTCGACCGCGTCGTCGACGAAGACGAAGTCGCGGGTCTGGGAGCCGTCTCCATAGATGGTGCACGGCTGCCCGCCGAGTAGCCGGCCCGCGAAGATCGCCACCACGCCCGCCTCCCCGTGAGGATCCTGCCGGGGCCCGTACACGTTGGCCAGCGCCAGGGCCGTGAACTCGAGCTCGTGGAGGACCCGGTAGGCGGTCAGGTAGTCCCCGACCACCTTCTTGGAGACTCCGTACGGGGACAACGGCTCCTGCGGGTGCGACTCTTTGATGGGCAGGTCCGCCGGGTCCGGGTTGCCATAGATGGTGCCGCCACTGGACGCGAACACCACTTTGCGAGCTCCGCTGGAGCGGGCGCCTTCGAGGACCCGGAGGGTGCCCAGGATGTTCACGTCGGCATCGAAGACCGGATCGGCGACCGAGACGCGCACGTCCGCCTGGGCGGCCAGGTGGAAGACGACCTCTGGCCGGGATCGATTGATGAGCTCGACCAGGTCCGGCGAGCGCACGTCGATGTGGTGAAAGGTCAGGCGCCCCACCGGGCTGCGCCGGGCGTCGGCGAGGTTGGCGAGCGAGCCGGTCGTGAGATTGTCCACCACATCGACCGAGTGCCCCTCGGCCAGCAGCCGGTCGACCAGGTTCGAGCCGATGAAGCCGGCGCCTCCGGTCACGAGGGCTTTCATGGGCCGGGGGCAGGGACGCGATCGCCGATCAACCGGGTCCCGGCCGGCACGACGGCGTCGTCTCCCACCAGGGACAGGTCGCTCACGGTTGCGCCGGCGCCGATACGCGCCTTTCGCCCGATGATCGACGACCGGACCTCCGCTCCCGGCTCGATCATCGCCCCGTCGAAGCACACCGAATGATCCACGACCGCCCCGGCGCCGACGGTCACTCCTTCTCCGAGCACGCTGACGGTGACCGACGCCGTCTCGGCCACACCTTCACGACGGGTGGCGACACCGGCGTAGCGGAGGTTGGCGGCAAGAAACGTGGCGGGGGTACCGGCGTCGAGCCATGACGCGTCCGAACCGCGGCCGTACAGCCGGCGCTCGTCGACGAGTGCCGGGAACGTTTCTCGTTCAATCGAGACTCGGCGGCCACCCGGAATGCGGGCCAGCACGGACGGTTCGAGCACGTACGTGCCGGCGTTGATCAGATTCGTGGGCGCGGAGCCGGGGGGCGGTTTCTCGATGAATTCCAGTACCTGTCCGGACTGGTCGGTCGGTACCACCCCAAACGCCGACGGGTCGTCCACCGGGGTCAGCGCCACGGTCGCGTCTGCCCCGCACTCCCGGTGAAAAGCCATCAGCGCGGTGACGTCGAGCTCCGTCAGCACGTCGCCGTTCACGACCACGAACGTCTCGTCGAGGCCCGCTTCCAGGGCAGCGAAGCGGATGGCGCCGGCGGTGTCGAGCGGTGCGTCCTCGACCGCGTACGTAAGGCCGACTCCAGCGCACGAACCTTGCGGGTAGGCGTCGATAAACGCATCCGGCCGGTACCCCAGAGAGAGCACGACCTGGTCGATGCCGTGCTGGGCCAGGTGGCCGAGCACCCGCTCGATCATGGGCTGGCCCCCGACCGGGAGCATCTGCTTCGGAGTGGTGAAAGTGAGGGGTCGCAGCCGGGTGCCTTCGCCGCCGACCAGGACCACCGCCCTCACTGCTTCTTCACCGTCGTCGGTGTGGGCGCAACCGTGGCTGGGGTCGTGGCTGGTGTCGTGGCCGAGGATGAGCCTGCCGCCGACCCGGGGACCGTGGTCGTCGTGGAGCTGGCGGCCAGCTTGTTGAGGTTGGTCACCACGTATGCCGGCGGCGAAGGGATGTTGTTTTTCTCCGAGGCGGGAACAAAGGCGATCGTCACCAGGGCCTGATCCTGGAGCAGGACGTTGCGGGGGTCGACGTTCTGCAGGGTTCCCACCGTGTCGCCGGCATACGCAAACTCCCTGACATACACGTGCGACGTCTTGCCATTGCACGTGTCGCCATCCTGGTACAGCTTGCCTCCCGGAAGCTGGAGCTCAGCGGCGTTGAGTTTCATGCCCACCGCGTCGGCGAACTTGCCGAGGTCGGCGTTCTTCCCGGCCGCAGATTTGGTGGTCGGGTGAATATGGATGATGCCGTCGCCGTTTCCGGTGGTGATGCCTTCGGGATCCTTGGCGTGGGTGATGGCCGGCTGGATCTTTCCGCACTCGTCGACGGCGTAGCCCTCGTTCCAGACCGTGCCGACGGTCGGCGGCGTGCCGCCCGCACTGTTGATCTGCGCCTCGCGGCGATCCCGGCTGGCCCATGTCCCCAGGATGCCCAGGATGACCACTGCCACAATCACGCCGTAATAGGTCCAAGGGGTCCGGTTCCGGTGGGTGCGGCCGCCGCCAGTTCCCGCCGCCCGGGCGACTTTCTTGCTCGAAGATGCTCTGCCCATAGCGTCGGTCAGGGTAGCGGTCGGGACGGGCCACTACAGATCGTCCCAGGTCCAGCTGGTCGTGGTCCGTTCCCGGGTCGGTCGCCGGCGCAGGTTGCTGGCGGGACGGGGCGGAGGGGATCAGCTGCCGGCATTCGGGCCTCGCGGGCCGGGTGCCGGGGGATCTGTCGCCGGCACTCGTGGCTGGCGGCCCGGGCGCGCGGCGTCCAGCGCCGGCACCTGTGGCCGGCGGGGCCGGCTCACGCGGTGGTCGGCGGCCGCCACAGCCAGGCGAGCGGCAAGCCCGACGGCGACGAACGGCAGAAGAACCCGGCGACCTCCGGTGGTGGTGCGGTAGGCGAATCGCCACATGGACGAGTGGTGGGCCGCCAGCATGCGGTAGGGGCGGCGGTCGGTCGACACGCCCTGCTTGTGCCGAACCTCAGCAGCCGGCTCGTACCCGACCCCCCAGCCGGCCCTGTGGAGCCGCCAGCAGAGGTCGACGTCTTCCATGTACATGAAATAGGACGGATCGAAGCCCCGCACCGATTCCCACGCCTCCCGCCGGACGAGGAAGCAGGCGCCGGACACCCAGTCGACCCGGGCGGACTGGCGGTGGTCCCAATCGAGCAGCCGATAGCGGCGGGTGAAGGGGTTCTGCGGGGCGACCATCCCGAATAAGCCATGGCCGACTGCCTCGAGAATGTCGGGAAAGGTGCGCGCCGAGGGATAGAGAGATCCGTCGTCGTTTCGCAGCGCCGGACCGATGACGCCCAGGCTGGGGTCGGCCGTGAGCGATGCGACCAGAGTGTTCACGGCCCCGGGGGCCACCTCGAGGTCGGGATTGCAGATCAGCAGAAATGGCGCGTCGCGGGCCTCGACGCTGGCCGCACCCCGATTCGCTCCTCGGCCGTAGCCGAGATTCCCTCCAGTCGGAAGCCACCGGACTCCGGCATCGCGCACGACCTGGCGTGACTCGTCCACCGAGCCGTTGTCCACGACGACCACGGCGCCGACCCCGTTGTCGGCCAGAGAAGCCAAACATGTCGACAGTGGCCCGGCGGCGTTGTAGTTGACGACGACCGCGGCGACCGCCCCGGCTGGCACGGGCGCTCCTGTCGCTGATCCCGGGGCCGGGCCGAGCCGGACCGGGTCGCCGATCGGCACCACCGGCGAACGCTGGGTGTTGGCGGGCATCACGGCTCGAGCCAGTCGGCGAAGTAGGCCACGGTATGGGCCAGGCCGTCCCGAAGGGGGGTGGCCGGCTGCCACGACAGCTCTCTGCGGGCCCGGGTGAGGTCCGGCCGACGCACGGCGGGGTCATCGGCCGGGCGGGGCCCGAAGACGATGGTTGACCGCGACCCCGACACTTCCAGCACCAGCCGGGCGACCTCGAGCACGGTTCGCTCGTCGTCACTGCCGAGGTTGACCGGGCCGGTGCAAGCCGAATCCAGGAGGGCCAGCAAGCCGCCCACCAGATCGTCCACGTAGCACAGGCTGCGCGTCTGAGAGCCGTCGCCATAGACCGTGAGCGGCTCGTCCTTCAGCGCCTGGGTGACGAAGTTGCTCACGACGCGCCCGTCGTCGGGGCGCATGCCGGGGCCGTAGGTGTTGAAGATCCGGGCAATGTGGACGTCGAGGCCGTAGCGCCGGTGATAGGCCATCGTCAGCGACTCCCCGAATCGCTTGGCTTCGTCGTAGACGGAACGGTCGCCGACGGGGTTGACGTTGCCCCAGTACGTCTCGGGCTGGGGATGCACGAGGGGATCGCCGTACACCTCGCTGGTCGAGGCCTGCAAGAAGCGGGCGCCGCTGCTGAGAGCCAGGTCGAGGAGCCGGCCGACGCCCCGGCTTCCCACTTCGAGGATCTCCAGGGCCAGCGGGCCGAAGTCGGCGGGCGACGCCGGGCAGGCAAGGTTGAGGACGGCGTGGACCGGCGCGTCGACGCGGACATCCACGGCGACATCGGCTTCGACGAACGTAAACCCATCGCGACCGGCCAAGCGTTTGAGGTTGTCGACCGACCCGGTGATCAGGTTGTCGACGCAGACCACCTGGTCGCCTCTCTCCAGCAGGCGAGCGGAAAGCGCTGACCCCAGGAAGCCGGCCCCCCCGGCCACGAGTACCCGCATCAGGGCCTACCTCTCCCGTGGTAGAGGAAGCCCGCGGCGCGCGCTTCGGCCGGGTCGAGCAGGTTGCGGGTGTCGACGATGACGGGTTGGATCATCGTGGCTGCCACCTTGGCGAGGTCGAGCTCGGCAAATTGGGGCCATTCCGTCAGGACCACCAGGACTTCTGCACTCTCGCACGCTGCATACGGTTCCTCGCACAACTCCAGCCCGAGCCCCGCCAAGTGGGGGTCCCGAGGGTCGGGGCGTGAGGGGTCGAAGGCCCGGATGACCGCTCCGCGTTTACGGAGGCGACTGAGCACGGCCAGTGCTGGTGAGTTCCGCAGATCATCGGTGCCAGCCTTGAACGTCAGACCCCACGCCGCCACCTTCAGGCCCGTCCGCCGGTCCGGTGTCGCGCTCGCTGCTGCGTCGCAGACCTGGTCGGCCACCCGATCGAATTGCCGTTCATTTGCAGCGACGGCCTCGCGAAGCAGCGCGAAGTCATAGCCGTGCTCTTCGGCCACCCGGATCAGGGCGGCGATGTCCTTGGGCAGGCACGAGCCACCCCACCCGGGGCCCGGGAGCAGGTGATCGGCGCCGATTCGCTGGTCGAGACTCATGCCCCGAACGACATCGGCCGAGTTGGCCGCCACCCTCTCGCAAAGGTCGGCGATGGCGTTGATAAAGGTGACCTTCGTGGCGAGAAAGGCATTGCACGCGTACTTGAGTATTTCCGCGGAGGCGGGATCGGTGACGACAACGGGCCCACCGAGCGGCTCGTACAGCCGGGCCAGCCTCTCGGCAGCAGCTTGGTCGTCGGCGCCGATCACGATCCGATCGGGATGGAGCCAGTCAGCAACCGCGCTGCCCTCGCGGAGGAATTCGGGGTTGGAGACCACGGCCGCATCTGGCCGGCCCAGGGCCTCAACCACGCGGGCGGCCGAGCCGACCGGCACCGTCGACTTGGTCACCACAACGGCCCCCGGCTTGAGCTCAGGGGCGATATCCGCGGCGGCGCGCTCGAGGTGACCCAGATCGGCCGCGCCGTCGGTGCGCTGCGGGGTGGGGACGCACAGGAAGACGAAATCGGCCCCCCCTGCCGCCTGACGGATGTCGGTCGTAAACGACAGCCGTCCGGCCTGCAAGCCCGCCGCGATCAGTTCCGCCAATCCGGCTTCCAGGATGGGCGGCTCTCCACGGCTCATCTGCTCGACCCTGGCGCGGTCGATGTCGGCAGCCACCACCTGGTGGCCCAGGTGTGCCAGGCACACAGCGGTGGTCAGGCCGACGTAGCCGGCCCCGATGACGGCCACACGGCTGGGAGGATCGATGGGGCGGGAGGTCACGGGAGCTGGAGTTTCGAAGCGGTCAGCCCGCCAGCACCTTGACCGCGCAGGCAAGCGGCTGGTGGAAATCGGGAAGGAGGGGGAGGTCGCTGAGCCGCAGGGCGGCGTTGTCGAGCACAGAGTTTGCCGGACGGGCGGCCGGGCGCGCCGGGGACAGGTCGGCCGTGGTGATCGGTTGGACCAGCTCCGGATTCAGACCGCCGGCGGCCAGGATGTCGCGAGCAAAGCCGTACCAGGTTGTCGCTCCCTGGTTGGTCACGTGAAAGAGGCCGGGCCGCCGCGCCGCCCCGAGGCGCAGGATCATCCCGGCCAGATCACCGGTGAAGGTGGGGCAGCCGCGTTCGTCGTCCACGAAACGCAGCTCGTCCCCCGCCTGCGCCAGGCTGAGCACCGTCTTGACGATGTTCGCCCCGTGCTCTCCGCATAGCCAGGAGGTACGAACCACGGTGGCGCCCGGCGCGCCGCCCAGAATCTCCTGCTCGCCGCCGAGCTTGCTGCGACCGTAGACCGACAGCGGGTTGGGCACATCCCACTCGCGGTAGGGCTCAGGGGAGCGTCCGTCGAAGACGTAGTCGGTTGAAAGGGCAACGAGGTGGGCGCCCGCCGCCGCGGCACCCTCGGCCACGTGCCGGCAGCCAAGCGTGTTCACGCGCCAGGCCCGGTCGGGGTCGGCTTCGCAGGCGTCTACCTGTGTCCAGGCGCCGGCGTGGAGGACCAGATGAGGCCGGAGCGTGGTGAGGACGGACAGCACCGCGTCCCGGTCGGCGACATCCAGTTGGGCCCGGCTAGCAGCGACCACTTCATGGCGCGCTTCGCCGGACGCGACCCGGGCCAGGTCGGTCCCGAGTTGCCCCTCGGCGCCCGTGATCAGAATCCTCACGCGCCGGTACCCGCCCGGGTCTTCAGGGGTTCCCACCACCATCGGTTGTCCCGGTACCAGTGAAAGGTGGCGTCCAGGGCCTCGCCCAGCGATCGTTTTGGGGCCCATCCGAGCGACCGCGCCTTTGACGAGTCGATGGCATAGCGGCGGTCGTGCCCGAGACGGTCCTCGACGTATTCGATCATGTCCGGCCCGCGGCCCGCCAGGACCAGGAGCCGGTCGGTCAGGTCGCGGTTGGTGAGCGGGGCGTCGCCGCCGATGTTGTAGATCTCGCCAGGGTCGCCAGCGCGCAGGACGGCATCGATGGCCGCACAATTGTCGTCCACGTACAACCAGTCCCGCTGGTTGAGCCCATCGCCGTACAGCGGCACCTTGCGGCCGTCGAGCAGGTTCGTCACGAACCGGGGAATGACTTTCTCGGGGTACTGAAAGGGCCCGAAGTTGTTCGACGACCGGGTGATCATGACGGGCAGGTCGTACGTGGAGAAGTAGGAGCGGGCGATCAGGTCGGAGCCGGCCTTGGATGCGCTGTAGGGGGACCGGGGATCGAGGACATCGGCTTCGGTGCTGTGGCCGCGTTCGACGGAGCCATACACCTCATCGGTCGAGACGTGGACGACCCGAGAGATCCCGGCGCGCCGGCAGGCGTGCATGACCGTGTTGGTACCCACGCAGTTGGTGACGACGAAGTCCTCGGGACCGGCGATGGACCGGTCCACGTGACTCTCGGCGGCAAAGTGCAACACGGCATCATGGCCGTCCAGGACGCGGGAAAAGTGTACGAGATCGCAGACGTTTCCGTAGACGAATCGGCAGCGCCCGGGATCGGAGTCCTCGACGTCGCGGAGAGTGGCCCGGTTCCCGGCGTAGGTGAGCGCGTCGTACACGGTGACCTGGTCCTCGGTATTGGCGAGCACCCACCGGACGTAGTTGGACCCGATGAATCCCGCTCCCCCCGTGACCAGCAGCTTCACGCTGGTGAGGTTACCCGGCTCGGTCCGGGCGGCCGTGGAGCCCGGGGCCGGACCGGCCCACCCGGCGTGATCGGCGCGTTCGGTCCCGGCGGGCCGTCAACTCGGCAGCCCATCAACTCGGCCCCCCGTCCGCTCGGCGCTCTGCGGCCCAACGCCGCCCGCCCCTCGGCCCGGCGACCCGGCGGCCCCAAGGGCGGCTGCGCTCAGCGCAGGTCGATCTGGCTGTGGTCGCCCACCATCAGCCGGGTGGCGTGCGGCCGCCGGTCGCCCCTGGTGACCTCAACCTGGTAGCCGAGGAGGGAGTCTTCAATCCGTCCGGCGCCGAGAACGCGGCAGTCGCTCAGGATGACGGAATGCTCGATCTCGCTGCGATCGATGACACAGCGCTCCCCCACGGCCGAGAACGGACCGACGTAGGCGTCGGTCACCGTCGTCCCGGCGCCGATCACCGCTGGGCCCCGGATCCGGCTGCGAACGATGCGCGCCCCCGCTTCGACCACCACCCTGCCCTCCAGCTCCGACGCCTCATCGACGTCGCCGTCGATGCGACGCTCCAGTCCCTCGAGGATGAGGCGGTTCGCGTCAAGCAGGGGCGTCAGCTTCCCGGTGTCGATCCACCAGCCGTCCAGGATCTCGGTCCGGATCAGGCACCCGCGATCGAGGAGCCACTGGATGGCGTCGGTGATCTCCAGTTCGCCCCGCGCCGAAGGCCGGATGGCTGCCACCGCCTCATGCACGCGTTCGTCGAAAAGGTATACGCCGACCAGGGCCAGATCGGACGGCGGCTGATCCGGTTTCTCCAGCAGCCGAACGAGCGCCCCTGTGTCATCGAGTTCGGCCACGCCGAAGAGGTGCGGGTCGGGGACCGCTTTGAGCAGGATCTGCGCGGCGGGCACATCGGCCATCGCCTTCCACCCCGACGCGCTCAGCGACCGGGCCCGGGCCCGGTTGACCTCAAAGCGGTCCACGAAGTCCTTGAGGTTTTGCTCGAGCAGGTTGTCCCCCAGGTACATGACGAAATCGTCCGACCCCAGGAAATCCCGGGCGATCAGGACGGCATGGGCGAGCCCGAGGGGGGCCTCCTGGGGAAGATAGGTGACCCTCAGGCCCCACGCTGAGCCGTCGCCAACCGCAGCGCGAACTTCCGGCGCCGTTTCCCCGACCACGATGCCCGCTTCTTTGATACCGGCTTCGGCGATGGCCTCGAGCCCGTAAAACAGGATCGGTTTGTTGGCGACCGGGACCAGCTGCTTGGCGCGGGTGTGGGTGATGGGCCGCAGACGGGTGCCCGCCCCGCCTGCCAGGATGAGGGCCTTCACCGCAGGGGCAGGTTAGCGCGTGCGACCCTGGCCAGACCCATCATGGCTGCGATCGGTGCGCGTCTCCGGAAGAGGTTGCAGGTGGGTGACATCCCCCGCCGGGACGGCAATCGGTGGACCGGTGTCCGGGCGGACGACCAGCCGCCCGGCGGCGTCGACGGTCTCTGCCACCCCGACCAGCGGTCCGCCCGATCCAGTCGGGCGATCCACCCTGACCCTCAGACCGACCGTCGAGCAGGTGGCTGCGTACTCGGCGGCAATGGCATCCCAGTCACCGAGGGATCCGTCCAGCGCGGCCAGCCAGGCGCCCAGGAGATCCGACCGGTCCACCCGGCGGCCGGCCGCTTCGTCGACCCACGCCGACCCGGGCGGACCGCTGTGGACGTTGCACCCCATCCCGACCACGACCGCACCTTCGGCCGTTTCGGCCAGGATGCCCGCAAGCTTGCGGTCGTGTACCAGCAGGTCGTTGGGCCACTTCAGGTCCGGGGCGAAACCGCCGACCTGCCGGCAAGCCTGTCGGGCAGCCAACCCGCACGCCGAGGTCACCAGGTGCCATCGCTCGGCGGGCAGGCCCCGCGGCCGCAGCAGGATCGTTACCAGGAGCGCTGCCCCCCGGTCGGCATCCCACGTCCGGCCGAGGCGGCCGCGCCCCGCGGTCTGCAAGTCAGCTGCCACCACCAGCCCCTCCGGCGCACCTGCAACGGCCCGGGCGGCCACCACCCGGTTGGTGGAGTCGGTCACGTCGAGCAACTCGATAGAGGTAAACCTGGTGGTGGGCGCCAGCCAGCCGCGGACTCGCTCGAGATTCAGCACGCTGTCAGAATGCCTGCTCGTGTTCGACAAGGTCCTGATAGCCAACCGGGGGGAGATTGCGGTCCGGGTCATCCGCACGTGTCGCGAGCTTGGCGTCGGCACTGTCGCCGTCTACTCCGATTTGGACCGGAACGCGCTTCATGTCCGGCTGGCCGATGAGGCCTACGCTCTGGGCGGCCAGACCGCCGCCGAGAGCTACCTGGATACCGGGAAGATCCTCGACGTCGCGGCCCGGTCCGGCGCAGACGCTCTGCACCCTGGATACGGGTTCTTCTCCGAGAACGCCGAGTTCGCCAGGGCCGTGACCGCGGCGGGCCTGACCTGGATCGGGCCGCCCCCCGAGGCGATCGAGATCATGGGCGACAAGATCAGCTCCCGCCTGGCCGCCGCCCGGGCAGAGGTCGCGAGCGTGCCCGGTACGACCGACGTCCTGACGTCCGCCGAGGAGGTGATCGCCTTCGGTGCGACACACGGCTGGCCGGTCGCGATCAAGGCGGCGTACGGGGGCGGCGGGCGCGGCATGCGGGTGGTCCAGGGACCGGCGGAGGCGGCCGCGGCCCTGGAATCAGCGCAGCGGGAAGCGGAGAAGGCCTTCGGGCGGTCGGAGAGCTATCTGGAGCGGTACCTGACCTGGCCGCGCCACGTGGAGGTGCAGGTCTTCGCCGATACCCACGGCGCCGCGGTCTACCTGGGCACCCGGGACTGTTCGGCGCAGCGCCGCCACCAGAAGCTCATCGAAGAGGCGCCGGCCCCGGGCCTGCCGGCGTCCATCCTCGACGCCATGGGCGCGGCCGCGGTCAAGGTGGCCAGGGCGTGCAACTACGTCAACGCCGGAACGGTGGAGTTCATCTTCCAGGACGGCCAGTTCTACTTCCTCGAGATGAACACACGCCTCCAGGTGGAGCACCCCGCCACCGAGGCGGTCGTCGGCCGAGACCTGGTTGCCCTGCAATTGCGGGTAGCAGACGGAGAGCCGCTCGGCTTCGGTCAGCAGGATGTTCGCCTCGACGGTCACGCCATCGAGGTGCGGGTCAACGCCGAAGATCCCGCCGGCGGCCGCTTCCTGCCGTCACCGGGGACCATCACCCGGTTCCGCCGCCCGGACGGGTACGCCACGCGCACCGACGCCGGATACGAAGCGGGCGACACCGTCAGCCAGTTCTACGACAACCTGATCGCCAAGGTCATCGTGTGGGGACGCGACCGGGAAGAGGCCCGTCATCGCATGCTGCGTGCTCTGCGCGAGACCGTCCTGGAAGGGCCGGCGACGACAATCCCGGCGGACATCGTGATCCTCGAGCATCCCGATTTCATCAACATCGAGCACTCCACCAACTGGGTGGAGCAGCGGCTCGACCTCTCCGGCATTGCCGCGACAACTCCTGCGGTCGGGTCGGCCGACGGGGAAACAGGACGCGTCCAGCGCGACGTGGACGTCGAGGTCGACGGCCGCCGCTACCAGGTACGGCTCTGGGTCCCCGACACCGGGCCGGTCGGAGTGCCCGCACCGGGGTCAGGTCAGGGCCGTCCGGCCCGCCCCCGCCCTGGCCCCGGCGGAAGCGGGCACGGAGGTGGCGCCGGAAGCGGTCAGGTCACCGTTCCGATGCAGGGAACGATCGTGAAAGTGCTGGTCGCCCTCGGCGACGCGGTAGAGGTGGGGCAGCCCGTCACGGTGCTGGAAGCCATGAAAATGGAGAACAACATCGTCGCCGAGACATCCGGCACCGTCACCGAAGTGAGGGTCCAGCCCGGCGACCTGGTCGGCGCCGGCGACGTGGTGATGGTGATCGCCGACAGCGACGCGTAGCGCCGCCGTCCGCCGGCGGCACGGGTACCGGCTGCGCCGCAAAGAAGGTGTGCTCGCGAGCGTGGGATTCGGTGAATACCGTGATTCCGGAGTCGGGCGTCGCCAGCCGGCGCCGCCGCGGGCCAGCAGCGCTACGGTCGGTGCCGTTCTGCCGTTCTGCCGTTGTGCCGTTGCGCCGTGCCGGCCTCGACGCCGCACCGATCCAAGGGGGTCATCGCATCAGCCCGAGTCCGACCGCCGTCCCTCTCGCTGAGCACAGCCCCGCCTCAGTGGTGTTGACCCCCGCCGGGCTGTGCGTCACCGACGTGGTCCGGGTAGCCCGCTTCGGCCTGCCAGTCGAGGTCGGGGTGGAAGCCATCGACGCACTCAACCGCTCCCACGCGGTGGCGATGGAGCTGATCAGCGGTGAAGCGGCGGTGTACGGGCTGTCGACCGGGTTCGGGGCGCTCGCCGACCGCTACATCCCGCCCGAGCAGCGGGCGGTCTTGCAGATCAGCCTGGTCCGCTCGCACGCCGCGACCGTGGGCGAAGAGGTCGAGGCGGAAACGGTGCGGGCCATGATGCTGCTGCGAGCGGCCACGCTGGCCAAGGGCTACTCGGGGGTCCGTCCCCTGGTCGTGGACACGCTCGTCGCGCTCCTCAACGCCGGGATCACCCCGGTCGTTCGCGAGCACGGCTCGCTGGGGTGCAGCGGCGACCTGGCTCCCCTGGCCCACGCGGCCCTGGCGCTCACGGGCGAGGGCGACGTCGTCACCGCGGACGGGACTCGGGCCCCCGCCGCCGCTGCCCTTGAGCAGGCCGGGATCGCGCCCCTCGTGCTGGCCGCCAAGGAGGGCTTGGCCCTGATCAACGGTACGGATGGCATGCTCGGCGAGCTCTGCCTGGCCTGCGAGGACACGGCCCGATTGCTCCGCAACGCGGAAGTGGCCGCCGCCATGTCCGTGGAAGCCCTCCTCGGCACCGACCAGGCCTTCCGGCCCGAGCTGACGGCCCTGCGACCCCAGCCGGGCCAAGTGATCTCGGCCGCCAACATGCTCCGCGTGCTGGCCGGCTCGGGCATCGTGGCGTCCCACAAGCTGCACGACACCCGGGTTCAGGATGCCTATTCGCTGCGCTGCGCTCCCCAGGTAGTCGGCGCCGGGCGGGACACGCTCGATCACGTGCGCGCTGTCGCGGCCCGCGAGCTGGCCAGCGCCATCGACAACCCGGTGATCCTCCCCGACGGGGAGGTGGCATCCTGCGGCAACTTCCACGGCGCTCCCCTCGGCTATGCCGCCGACTTCCTGACCATCGCGGTGACCGACCTGGCCTCCATCGCCGAACGACGGATCGACCGGCAGCTGGACCCGACCCGATCGCACGGGTTGCCGCCGTTTCTGGCCGCGGACCCGGGGGTGGATTCCGGGCTGATGATTGCCCAGTACAGCGCGGCGGCGCTGGTCTCGGAGTGCCGGCGCCTGGCCGTGCCTGCCAGCGTCGACTCCATCCCCACGTCGGCCATGCAGGAAGACCATGTGTCGATGGGCTGGGCCGCCGTCCGCAAGCTTCGCCGGGCCGTCGAGCAGGCTCCGCGTGGTGGCGATCGAGGTCATGACCGCGGCGCGCGCCGTCGAGCTGCGCCGGCCCTTTCAGGCCGCACCGGCCACCGCCGCCGTCGTCAGCGGCCTGCGGCAGTGGGTGCCGGGCATGGGTCCGGACCGGTTCCTGGCACCGGAAATCGACCGGACCGTCGAGTTGACCCGTGCTGGCCAGGTCCTGGCCTGGGCCGAGTCCATAACCGGGCCCTTGCAGTAGGTACATTCCCAACCAACCGCTTCCCGCCCGACAAAACTCTCCAGACCGTCCCGGGAGGACAGCATGCCCGCCTCCATCCCATCCCAGGCGACTCAGCCCATGCAGCTCGAGGGCCGGCGGACCATCCGCGCTGCGACCGGCCCGGACCTGCACTGCCGTGGCTGGGGCCAGGAGGGCGCCTGGCGCATGCTCCACAACAACCTGGACCCTGCGGTAGCCGAACGCCCCGAGGACCTCGTCGTCTACGGCGGCGGAGGCAAGGCAGCCCGAGATTGGCAGAGCTTCGACGCCATCTCCCGGACCCTGCTCCAACTGGAAAACGACGAGACTCTGCTCGTGCAGTCCGGGCGCCCAGTTGGCGTCCTGCGGACCCACGAATGGGCGCCGCGGGTGCTGATCGCCAACAGCAACCTGGTGGGCGAGTGGGATAACTGGGATGAGTTCCGTCGTCTCGAGCGCCTGGGCCTGACCATGTACGGCCAGATGACGGCCGGTTCGTGGATCTACATCGGGTCGCAGGGCATCCTGCAAGGCACCTACGAGACGTTCGCGGCCATCGCCGCCCAGCGTTACGGTGGGTCGCTGGCTGGCACCCTGACCCTGACCGCCGGGGCGGGCGGCATGGGTGGCGCCCAGCCGCTCGCGGTCACCATGAACGGCGGCGTCATCATCTGTGCCGACGTCGATCCCACTCGCTTGCGCCGCCGGCTGGAAACCCGGTACCTGGACGTGATCGCATCCGATGTGGACGAGGCCATCCGCCTGGCCCGCCAGGCCCAGGCAGACCGGATGGCCCGCTCCATCGGCGTCCCCGTCAACGCGGTCGAACTGCTCGAGGTGTTCGTCACCCGCAACGACCCGGTCGACGTGGTCACCGACCAGACTCCCGCCCACGATCCGATGATGTACGTCCCCCTTGGTCTGTCGGTGAGCGACGCCGAGGAGTTGCGGCGGCGACAGCCCGACCAATACCTGCTCCGGGCTCGGAACACCATCGGCCGGCACGTGACGGCCATGCTCGCCCTGCTGGACCGGGGTGCCGAGGTGTTCGACTATGGCAACAGCCTCCGGGCCGAGGCCCGCCTGGCGGGGGTGGAACGGGCGTTCGCCTATCCCGGGTTTGTCCCTGCCTATATCCGCCCGCTTTTCTGCGAAGGCAAGGGACCGTTCCGCTGGGCCGCGCTCTCGGGGGATCCGGCCGACATCGGCGCCACCGACCGGGCGGTCCTCGAGGAGTTCCCGGACAACGAGCCCCTCGCCCGTTGGATCCGGATGGCCTCCGACCGCGTTGCGTTCCAGGGGCTACCAGCTCGCATCTGCTGGCTGGGTCTGGGTGAGCGAGCCCGGATGGGCGCCCGACTCAACGAGATGGTGGCCCGCGGACAGCTCGCGGCGCCGATCGTGATCGGCCGCGACCACCTCGACTGTGGATCTGTCGCCTCTCCGTACCGTGAGACCGAAGCGATGGCGGACGGCTCGGACGCCATCGCCGACTGGCCCCTGCTCAACGCCATGGTCAACGTGGCATCCGGAGCCTCGTGGGTCAGTATCCACGACGGCGGCGGGGTGGGCATCGGCCGGTCGCTTCACGCCGGCCAGGTCTGCGTGGCGGACGGCACGCCCCTCGCCGCGGCCAAGCTGGAACGGGTGCTCACCAACGACCCGGCCATGGGCGTCATCCGCCACGTCGATGCCGGCTACCCGGAGGCGAACCGGGTGGCTGAGGCGGCCAGACTCGATATCCCCTCCCAGCAGGCGGGCGGCCGATGACGGTCCGCCTTGTGGCGACCGCCGGTCATCCCATCCTGCGCGAATGGGCCCGCCCCGTCGCGCCGGACGAACTGGAAACGCCCGCTGTTCAGTCCTTCATCGACGATTTGATCGAGACCATGCGGTACTACCAGGGCGCCGGTCTGGCCGCCCCCCAGGTCATGGAGTCCCGGCGGATCGCCGGCATCGAGGTTCACGCCAACGCCCGCTACCCCTACAAGCCCGACATTCCCCTGACGGTGCTGGTGAATCCGGAGATCGAACCCCTCTCGGAGGAGACGTTCGCCAACAACGAAGGATGCCTGTCGGTACCCGGCCTGCGCGGGGTGACCAACCGATTGGTTGAGATCGGTGTGCGGGCCCTGGACCGGGACGGCCGTCTGGTCGAACGGGAAATCCGGGGCCTGACGGCGGTCACGTTCCAGCACGAGGTCGACCACCTCAACGGCAAGCTGTTCGTCGATCGGGTCGAAGACCCTTCCACCTTCTCGACCTGGGAGCAGTTCGACCGCTTCCACCGGGACGAGTTCGCCACTCGGGCCGCCCGCCTGGTTGCTCGCTTCGGGTCGTGACCGGATGCCGACCTGGTGGGCCCGGCACGCCTGGTTGGGCGGCAGCTACACCACCCCGTCCGTGCTTCTGGAGGCAAAAGACGACCGCTTGGTCGCCGTCACGCCCGGTATAGAGCAACCACCTCCGGACGCGACCCGGCTCGAAGGCGTCACGTTGCCCGGGCTCGCGAACGTGCACTCGCACGCCTTCCACCGGGCCCTGCGGGGCCGCACCCAGGCCGGTGTGGGCTCGTTCTGGACCTGGCGCGACCTGATGTACGCCGTGGCCGATCGGCTCGACCCGGACAGCTATCTGCGCTTGGCCCGGGCGGTCTACGCGGAGATGGCCCTCGCGGGTTTCACCGCCGTCGGCGAATTCCACTACCTGCACCACCAGGCCGGCGGCGTCCCCTACCAGGACCCCAACCTGATGGGTCAGGCCCTGATGGAAGCCGCCGCCGACGCGGGCATCCGGCTGACCCTGCTCGACACCTGCTACCTGGAGGGGGGCTTCGAGTCTCCGCTGGAGGGCGTCCAGCTCCGATTCGGCGACGGCACCGCCGGACGTTGGATCGAGCGAGTCCAGCAGTTGCAGCCGCTCGGGCAGGCCCGGATTGGCACGGCCATCCACTCCGTCCGTGCTGTCCCACCGTTTCCCATGGCCGAAGCCGTCCAGTGGGCCCGCCAGGAGGCCTATCCGCTGCACGCGCACGTCTCGGAGCAGCGGCGAGAACAGACCGAATGTCGCTTCTTCCGCGGCACCACGCCCTTGGGCGTCCTGGCCGCGGCGGGGGCGGTTGGTCCGGGCTTCACCGCGGTGCACGGCACCCACCTGTCCAAGAAGGACATCGCCGGCCTGGCCTCGGAGGAGGGCGGCTGCTGCCTGTGCCCGACCACCGAACGCGACTTGGGGGACGGAATCGGACCTGCGCCGGCCCTGCACCAGGCCGGGATCCCGCTGTCGATCGGCACGGACTCTCACGCCATGATCGATGGCTTCGAGGAGGCCAGGGCGATCGAGCTTGACGCCAGGCTGGCTTCCGAGAAGCGAGACCTGCTGGATCCCGACATCCTGCTCGCGGCCGCCACTTCCAGCGGAATGGCCGGGTTGGGTTGGGAGGCCGGCGTGCTCGCACCCGGATGGCTGGCCGATTTCGTCACCGTGCGCCTGGACACACCTCGCACGGCCGGTGCCGACCCGGCCCTCGCCGCCACCGTCGTGTTTGCCGCCACCGCGGCGGACGTCGATCAGGTCGTCGTTGGTGGCAAGCCAGTCGTCTCTGGAGGAACGCACCTCGCTATCCCCGACGTGGCCGCCGAACTGACGGCGGCCATCCTCCCGCTGTTCCCGCAGTGACCTCGCTCGCGCTGACCGGCATCGGCGCGCTTGTGACGTGTGATCCCGAGCAGGGGCGAGGCCCACTCGGGATCATCGAGCACGCAGCTCTCGTGGCTGACGGTGGACGCGTCGTGTACGCGGGCCGGGCGGGCAGGGAACCTTCGGGAACCGAAACCAGGATGGATGTCGACGGTCGCTGCGTCCTACCCGGCTTCGTCGACTCCCACACCCACCTGCTCTTCGCCGGCGACCGGGTCGAAGAGTTTGCCCTGCGCATGGCCGGGCGCCCCTACCAGCCCGGCGGGATCCTGGAGACGGTCGCAACGACCCGGGCGGCAACGACGGCCGACCTGGCGGCTCGGGCCCATCGCCTGGTCAGCGAAGCCATGGCCGCTGGCACCACCACCCTGGAAGTGAAGACCGGCTACGGGCTCACGCCCCGCCACGAAGCCGAGCAGTTGACGCTGGCCCGGGCCCTCACGCCAGAGGCGACCTTCCTCGGCGCCCACCTGGTGCCTCCGGAGTTCGCCGGCGACCGCGACGGTTACCTGCGCCTCTTGACCGGCACCATGATTCCCGCCGCGGCGCCCGTCGCCCGATGGTGCGACGTGTTCTGCGAGGCCGGCGCCTTCGACGTCGATGAGTCCCGGGATGTCCTGACGACGGCCAGGGCGCACGGGATGGGCTTGCGGGTGCACGCGAACCAGCTCGGCCCGGGCGGCGGGGTCGCGTTGGCCTGCGAGCTCGGCGCGGCTTCGGCCGACCACTGCACCTATCTGACCCCGGCCGATATCGAACTGATCGCGGGGTCGTCGACCGTGGCCACCCTGTTGCCGATCAGCGACTTCTGCACTCGACAGCCCTACCCGAACGGTCGGGCCCTGCTCGAGGCCGGGGCCACGGTGGCAGTGGCCTCCAACTGCAACCCCGGCTCGAGCTACTCGACCTCCATCCCCCTTGCGCTGGCCCTGGCGGTCCGCGAGTGCGGGCTCACCGTCGACGAGGCCCTCCTCGCGGCCACCCGGGGCGGAGCGGCGGCGCTCCGCCGAACCGATATCGGGCGTCTGGTCGCCGGCGCTCGGGCTGACGCCATGGTGATCGACGCCCCCCATCCGCACCACCTGGTGTACCGGCTCGGGACGCCGCTAGTTCGGGCCGTGCTCAAGGAGGGGGCCTGGGCAATGGGTGGGCACACTTTGGCGATTGTGTGATAAAAGTCGCGTAATACGCGGCAAACATCACACAATCCGCCGAACGTGCCCACTCAGCGCAAACTGGGCACACTTTCGCGATTGTGTGATAAAAGTCGCGTAATACGCGGAAAACATCACACAATCGGATGAGAGTGGGCGTTCGCGGGTCTACTCGGCCGCGTCCGCAATGGCCTCCGACAGGGTCGGGTGGGCCAGGCAGCTCTCCAGGATGTCCGATACCCGCAGATTGGCGGTGACGGCGAGAGCGATCACCGAAATCAGCTCCGCGGCGTGACGTCCGACAATCGAGCCGCCCAGTACCACCCCGGTGGCAGGGTCGGAGACGATCTTGACGAAGCCGCGGGGGTCGTTGTTGATGAGCGCCTTGGCCGCAGCCGCGTAGGGCACCTTCGTGACGCGGATCTTGCGACCACTGGCGAACGCCTCGGCCTCGGCCAGGCCCACGTCGGCGATCTCCGGTTCGGTGAAGATGGCCGACGCCGCCTTCTCGTAGTCGATGTGCCGGTGCACCCTCGTGTGCAAGCCCATGACGTGCTCCGCGATCTTGCGCCCCTGCATTGCGGCCACCGAGGACAGCGGCAGCTTGCCGGACACATCGCCGGCGGCGTAGATGTGCGGGATGTTGGACTGGCAGTGGTGGTTGATCGGGATGTAGCCGGCTGGGTCCACCTCGACCCCTGCTGCTTCCAGCCCCAGGCCGTCGCTGTTGGGTATGGACCCGATGGCCAAGAGGGCATGGCTGCCGCGGGCCACCCGACCGTCGTCGCAGATGACGGCCACACCATCGTCGGAGCGATCGATTCCCTCCGCCCGTGCGCCCTTGAACAACCGGACCCCTCGCCGCAACAACTCGTCCTCGAGAGCGGCGGCCACCTCAGGGTCCTTCCGGGGGAGAACCTGCTGGCGGCTCACGATCAGGGTGACTTTCGCCCCGAGAGAACTGAACATGTGCACAAACTCCACGCCGGTCACCCCTGAGCCGATCACGACCAGGTGTTCGGGCATGCTGGGCGGCGGGTAGGCCTGGCGGGTGATGAGGATCCGGTCACCGTCGGGGTGAGCCCAATGGGGAATGCGAGGCCGGCTGCCGGTCGAGACCAGGATGGCGTCGGCGTCGAGCTCCTCCACGCCATCTTCCGTCTCCGCCAGCACCTCGTGCGGGCCCTTGAGCCGGCCCACCCCCGAAAGGATCCGGACCCCCTGACTCTGGAGCAGCGTGGTCACCTGCTGGTTGAGGTAGGCCTCGATCTCCTGGATCCGCCGGCGCTGGGCGTCGAAGTCCAGGTTGGCGTCCTGGTGGGCCAGACCCATGCCCTCGATGCGTTGGGTGAAGCTCATCGCCCCGCCGGTCGCGATCATGGTCTTGGAGGGAATGCAGTCCCACAGGTGGGCGCCACCGCCAACGATGTCACGCTCGATGAGGGTGACCTCGGCACCGAGGCGCGCCGCGTAGGTGGCGGCAGTGTTACCGCCAGGTCCTCCGCCGATAATGACCATCCGGGACGGCACTGGTCTCCTCAGCGGTTCGGCTGGTAGACGCCGAACTCGGCGCGCAGAACGTCGCTGACCTCGCCCAGCGTGGCCCGGCGGCGGAGAGCTTCACGCATGAATGGCAACAGATTGTCGCTCCCGCGAGCGGCGACGGCCACCGCTCCGAGCGCTTCGTCCACGGCAGCCTGGTCCCGTTCGGCGCGGGTGCGGCGCACCCGTTCGATCTGGTGCGCCTGCAGGGCGGGGTCGATGGGGAAAACCTCGCCGGGTTCGGGGTTGTCGTCGACGTAACGGTTGACGCCCACGATGACCTTCGAGCCGCTGTCCACTGCTCGGGTGTAGGCGTAGGCGGCCTGCTCGATCTCTTCCTGCATGTACCCGGCTTCGATGGCGGAGACGGCGCCCCCCATGCCGTCGATCTTCTCGAGGTAGGCCCAGGCGTCGGCCTCGACCGCGTCGGTCAGCGACTCAACAAAGTACGAGCCGGCCAACGGATCGACGGTGTCGGTGATCCCGGACTCGGCCGCAATGATCTGCTGGGTGCGCAGGGCGATGCGGGCGGCCTTCTCGGTGGGCAGCCCCAGTGCCTCGTCGAAGCCATTGGCATGGAGGCTCTGCGTGCCGCCGAGGGCGGCCCCCAGGCTCTGAAGTGTGACCCGAACGATGTTGTTCTCCGGCTGCTGCGCGGTGAGGGTGGACCCCCCGGTCTGGGTATGGAAACGGAGCAGCTGGCTCTTCTCGTCGCGGGCTTCGAAACGCTCGGTCATGATCCGGGCCCACATGCGACGAGCAGCTCGAAACTTGGCCACTTCCTCGAAGAAGTTGTTGTGGGCGTTCCAGAAAAAACTTAGCCGCGGCGCGAACTCGTCCACGGGCAGCCCGGCTGCAATGGCGGCTTCCACGTAGGCGATGCCGTTCGCGAGAGTGAACGCAATCTCCTGCACCGCCGTCGATCCCGCCTCCCGGATGTGATAACCGGAGATCGAGATGGTGTTCCAGCTGGGCAGCCGGTCGCGGCAGTAGGCGAAGATATCGGTAATCAGACGCATGGACGGACGCGGCGGGTAGATGTAGGTACCCCGGGCGACGTACTCCTTGAGGATGTCGTTTTGAATCGTTCCGCCCAGCTTTGCGGGCGAAACCCCTTGCTCCTCGGCAACGAGTTCGTACAGCAGAAGCAGGATGGCCGCGGTGGCGTTGATGGTCATCGACGTGGTGACCTGATCGAGCGGAAGGCCGTTGAGCAGGATGCGCATGTCGTCGATCGAATCGATTGCCACCCCGACCTTTCCGACCTCGCCCTCAGCCCGGGGGTGATCGGAGTCGTAACCCATTTGGGTCGGCAGGTCGAAGGCGCAGGACAGACCGGTGCCGCCACCAGCCAGGAGAAGCCGCCAGCGCTCGTTGGTCGCTTCCGCTGTGCCGAAGCCCGAGTACTGCCGGATGGTCCACGGCCGCCCCCGGTACATGGTCGGGTAGATCCCGCGGGTATACGGGTACGAGCCGGGCGAGCCGAGCCGATGCGCGGGGTCCCATCCGGCCAGATCGGCCTCGGAATAGACGGTCTTTATGTCGATACCCGAGTCGGTGCGGCGCTCGTCGTTGGCCATACCTTCCAGGTTAGGGCCGTCTGTAGGCTCACCACGCGCTGAACTGGCGGCCGGGCCCGGCCCGAACGCGGTCCGTCTTTTTCCCTATGCAGGTGCGGCGATCGGATGCGGCATACAGAGCTCGTCGTACTCAGCGATCACGAGCTGCTCCTTGGGGATACTGCACGCGGCACACTCGGGGTCCCGGTTCACCCTGAACGTCCGGAAGCTCTCCTCCAGGGCGTCATAGGCCAGCAGGCGGCCGGCCAGCGGGTCGCCGATCCCGAGCAGGAGCTTGATCGTCTCCATCGCCTGAATGCTGCCGATGATGCCGGGCAGGACGCCCAGCACCCCGGCCTCGGCGCACGAGGGGGCCAACTCGGCCGGCGGGGGCTCGGGGACCTGGCACCGGTAGCACGGGCCCTGGTGCGGCAGGTACACGCTGGCCTGACCCTCGAACCGGAAGATGGAACCGTGGACGACCGGGATGTCCAGCTTGAGGGAGGCGTCGTTGACGAGATAGCGGGTCGGGAAGTTGTCCGTCCCGTCGACGATCACGTCGTAGCCCGCCATGATGTCCAGCACGTTGTCGGCTCCGAGGCGGACGTCGTAGGTAACCACGTTCACGTCCGGGTTGAGAGCCGTCAGGGTCTTCTTGGCAGAGTCGACCTTGCGCTCGCCGACGCGGTCGAGATTGTGGAGGATCTGGCGCTGCAGGTTCGACTCGTCGACCACATCCATGTCGATAATCCCCAGGGTGCCGACCCCGGCGGCGGCCAGGTACATGGCGGCCGGCGACCCGAGCCCACCTGCGCCCAGGAGCAGCACCTTGGACTGCAGCAGCTTGGCCTGGCCGGCCACATCCACTTCCGGCAGCAAGAGATGCCGCTGATAGCGGTTGCGCTGTTCGGCGCTCAACGATGCTGGCGCCCGCCACGGCCGGCCCTCGTCCTTCCACTTGTTGAAGCCACCAACGACGGACACGACGTCGGTGTAGCCCAGCTGACCGAGCGTGTCGGCCGCGAACGCTGACCGAGTGCCGCCCGCGCAGTACACCACAACGTGGACGTCGTGGTCGGTGACCCGGCCCTCCACCTGACTCTCCAGGTGGCCCCGGGGGATATGGATGGCGCCGGGCAGGGCGCCCTGTTCGTACTCGTCGGGCTCGCGCACGTCGAGAATCACGGTCCCCGGTCGGCCGAGGTCTCCCGCCGCCGTCGCGGTGTCCACCTCACGGATTCGGGCTTTCGTGTCGCGCAGCAGGTCGCGGAAGCTCACCATAGTCAAATGCTACCTCGCCGGTCGCCATTAGAACGAGGGCTGACCCGAGCACGACGTGTCGGCCCCCGGCTTGTACTCCCGTGTGCGGAAGAGGTGTCGTGTCGTCCTATGGTCTGCGCCGTGGAGCTCGATGACGCCGTACGTCGGCGCCGCATGTGCCGTCATTTCCAGACTCGAGCCGTCGCTCCCGAACTGGTGGATCACCTCGTCGACCTGGCCCGCCGGGCGCCGTCGGCTGGCCACACCCAGGGATGGGAATTCGTGGTGCTGGAAGGCAGCGACCAGACCCGCAAGTTCTGGACGGCCGACGCCGACCCGGCCTGGCTGGCAAAGCCCGACCACCCTGGGGTGCTGCATGCGCCCGTCCTGGTCATTCCCTTCTTCAGCCCGAAGGCTTACCTGGACAGATACGCCCAGCCCGACAAAGCAGGTACCGGCCTGCACCTGGAGGAGGGTTGGCCGGCGCCGTACTGGCTCGTCGACACCGCCTTTGCCACCATGCTCCTGTTGCTGGGGGCGGTGGAGGCCGGTTTGGGTGCGTTGTTCTTCCGGACCCATGGTGAGCCGGGCCAGCTGCGAGCCGCGCTCGGCGTGCCCGATGGCTGGGAGCCGATCGGCGTGGTGGCCCTGGGCTGGCCCGCCGCCGAGGAGCGCCCACCTCCCCGACCGCGACGACCCCTCGAAGAGGTGCTCCATCGGGGGGGCTGGTAAGCGGCGATTGTGCTCGGCGCCCCTATCGGGCTGTATCGCCCGGCGATTCCGGCTCGGTCCCGGCCTGACTCTCCGGCTCGCCCCTCGACTCGCTCGCCCTTGGTGCCTCGACGAGCCCGGGTAGCACCGTGCTGATGGGCCTCCGGACGACGGCGCCAGCCAGATCGTCGTAAAGGGTGGGCTGGTCGTTGACGATGACGACCACGGCCCCGTTGCGCCAAGCCAGGGGCACCAGGCCGGCTGCCGGGTAGACCCCGAGAGTCGAGCCCACTGCCAGGAACAGATCGCAGTCGAGGGCCGCCTTCTCCGCCCGGGCCAGCACCTCGGGATCGAGCGCCTCGCCGAAGCTGATGGTCGCGGATTTCAGGATCCCGCCGCAGCGCTCGCAGGGCGGATCCACCTCGCCCGCTCGTACCCGCTCGAGCACCGGATCCATGGGCCCCTCCTCCGCGCACGACCAGCAGCGGACCCGCCACATGGTGCCGTGAAGCTCGATCACGGCGGCCGGGTCGGAACCGGCCCGCTGGTGCAGCTCGTCGATATTCTGCGTCACCAGGGCGCGGAGCCGGCCCTGCCGGGCCAACTCCACCAGGGCCATATGACCGGCGTTGGGATGGGCGGCCCAGGCAGGTGAGGCGAGCCGGGTCCGCCAGGCCTGGCGGCGTATGTCCGGGTCGTTGAGATAGTTGGCCAACGTGGACGTTCTCTCGGCCGCCGGGTTCCTTGTCCAGACCCCCTGCGGTCCCCTGAAGTCGGGAATCCCGGAGTCGGTGGAGATCCCGGCCCCGGTCAGCACGGTGACGTGCCGGGCGGCGGACATCAGGGTTCGGGCCCGGAGCAGCTGTTCGTCGGGCATGGCGACAGTGTCGCGCGCCGGCTTCTACCACTCTGGATCTGTTAAAGTATCTTGTGCTTTTACAGTCCTTTCAATAGTATTACAGTGAACCGTTCCGACCGAGAGGTGGTGAAGTGGTGGCACCCACGCAACCCATGGTGACCTTCGAGTGCGACACCCTGACCGTGCGCCCGTGGGCCGATGAGGTCATCGACTCGCTCGGGTTCGATCCCCGGGCTCCCTACGTGGAGCGCTTCTGGCTCGGTGTCCTGGGACCGAGTACGACCTGGCTTCTCCGCCGCATTGCCGCCGGCTTCGACCAGCACCCGGACGGCTTCGAAATGCCGCTGGCGGAGACCGCCCTGGCGCTGGGGCTCGGCGACCGGGGCGGCCGCCACTCACCGTTCTTGCGCACGGTCAACCGCATGATCCAATTCGAGCTGGCCCGGGTGACGACGCCCGGTGGCGGCGAACTGGCGGTCCGGCGCCGCCTGCCACCCCTCAACCGCCGGCAGACTGCCCGTCTGTCCCCTGCCCTTCAGGCCGCCCACGAGCGATGGCAGGCGGACCAGCTCAAGGAGCCACCCGCGGAAGCGCAACGCCGCCGAGGACGCCAACTTGCGCTCAGCCTGCTCGAGCTGGGTGAGGACATGGAGGGGGCGGAACGGCAGTTGTTGCGGTGGCGCTACCACCCGGCGCTCGCCCGCGACGCGGTCAACTGGGCGGTTGCGGCTCATCGCAGCGCGGCGGCGGCTGAGGCTGGGTGACCGCTCACGCTCGAAGCTTCCCGGCAGCGACCGCCGCCCTCCTCATCCGGGGTGGTGCGAGGGACGGACTCGTCGAGTGGCCGGGTGGAATTGCCCGGAGCGTGCACACCGGTACGCCCGCCAGCACTTAGGCTGCGGTCGTGGACGGGCCCCAGCCAGACCTGCCCCCCGGCCGGGCGCTCACCCTGCTCGACCGGGGCCAGACGTGGGTGTACGACAGCGAGGCGGAGCCGGACAGCAGACCCGGACGTGACCGGGCCACGGTCGCCCTGCTGCACGGTTGGACCTCGACGGCTGCGCTGAATTGGTGCCGGTGCTTCACGCCGCTGGCCGAGGAATTCCGCGTGGTCGCGCCAGACCTCCGCGGTCACGGGCGAGGCATTCGTAGTCGGACGCCGTTTCGGCTGGAGGACTGCGCCGATGATGTCGCCGCGGTCATCGAGCACCTGGGAATCGGACCGTTGACCGTCGTCGGCTATTCCATGGGCGGACCGGTCGCCCTGCTCCTCTGGCGGCGCCACCCACACCTGGTCAACGGTCTGGTCCTGTGTGCCACGGCCGCCCGCTTTGCGGCTCGGCCCGAGCTGAGTGGAGCCCTCGGCATCATGGGCTACAACCTGGCCCAGGCCCTGTCGGGCGTGCCGGAACCGTTGTTGCGACCCGGATGGGGCTGGATCATCCGCAGCCGGGCGGCCGACGAGCAGCTGGCCTCGTGGGTCGTCCGCGAGTGGGAGCGCCACGACCCTACAGCCCTGCTCCAGGCCGGCTTCGAGCTCACACGCTTCGACTCGACTGCGTGGATGGGCGGCATCGACGTGCCCACCTCTGTCGTGGTGACCACGCTGGACGACACCGTCAACCCGGAGCGCCAGTGGGACCTGGCCCGGTCGATCCCGGCCGCGACCGCGTTCCCGGTTGCCGCCTCCCATCGGGCGTGCGTGGAACAGGCCCAGCTGTTCGTGCCTACCCTCATCTCGGCCTGCAGAGCGGCAGCGCCGCCCGCCGACACCCGGGTGCGTGCCTGAGGCGCCGGCTCGGGTGCGGGCCGATCAGCGTCCGGCTGTTGGGGTGGTTGACGCGGCCAAACCGGCGCCGACCGCGTCGGCGGCGTCCTTGACGGCTGCGGCGTAACGACGCCCGGGCTGGCGGCTGGTCCGTTCAATCGGTCCCGAAACCGAAACCGCGGCGACCACCACCCCACCCGTGATCACGGGAGCGCTGACCGACGCCACGCCGCGCTCGCGCTCTTCGACGCTCTCAACCCAGCCCCGCTCCAGCACGGCCGGATCGCCGGCCAGCACCTTGGCCGCCGACCCGCGATCCATGGGCAGGGCTGCTCCAACCGCGACAATGGTGCGGAGGCTGTGCGGGGATTCCAGGGACACCAGGCACACCCGGGTGTCGCCCGAGCGCACGTAGAGCTGAGAGCTCTCGCCGGTCTGGTCCCGCAAAGAGGCCAGGACCGGGGTGGCGACATCCACGAGCGAACGACCGGCCGTACCGCCGGCAGCCCTACCGAGTCGGACCAGCCCCGCGCCAAGGACAAAGCGGCCCGCCGGGTCGCGCTCGACCAGGAGGTGGCGTTCGAGCGCTGACGCCAGCCGGTGCGCCGTGGCGCGCGGCAGGGCGGTCGCGTGGATGAGCTCGTTGAGTGTCCGGGGACCCGACTCGAGCGCGTCGAGAATCGCGACCGCCTTGTCGAGCACCCCCACACCGCTTACACTCTCTCCCACAACCCGGAACTCTATCTCAGAATGTGGGAATCGACATGACCGAGCCACCACGGACCCTGGCCGAAAAGGTCTGGGATCGTCACGTCGTTCGCCAGGCTGACGGCGAGCCCGATGTGCTCTACATCGACTTGCACCTGGTGCACGAGGTCACCTCTCCGCAAGCATTCGACGGGCTGCGCCTGGCCAACCGGAGAGTGCGTCGGCCTGACCTGACCGTCGCCACCATGGATCACAACGTGCCGACGACCGCGCTCGAAGGGCCGATCGCCGATCCCATCTCGGCCCGCCAGATCGAGGTGCTGGCCGAGAACTGCGCCGAGTTCGGCATCCGCTTGTTTCCGATGGGTGACGCCCACCAGGGGATCGTGCACATCATCGGACCGGAGCTGGGGCTCACACAGCCGGGAATGACCATCGTGTGCGGCGACAGCCACACGTCGACCCATGGCGCGTTCGGTGCCCTCGCCTTCGGCATCGGCACCAGCGAGGTCGAGCACGTGCTGGCAACGCAGACTCTGCCGCAGCGACGGCCCCGCACCATGGCGGTCAATGTGGAGGGTGCGCTCCCCCGCGGCGTCACCCCCAAGGATCTGGTGCTCGCGATTATCGGGAAAATCGGAACCGCCGGCGGCATGGGTCACGTCATCGAATACCGGGGTCCGGCAATCCGGTCCTTGACCATGGAAGGACGGATGACGGTCTGCAACATGTCGATCGAAGCCGGCGCCCGCGCCGGCCTGGTCGCACCGGACGACGTGACCTTCGAGTACCTGGCCGGCCGCCGGCACAGCCCGACCGGTTCCGTCTGGACCGAGGCGCTGAACGATTGGCGCTCGCTTGCGACCGACGCGGGGGCGACCTTCGACCAGGAGGTGACGATCGACGCCGGCGAGCTGACCCCCTATGTGTCCTGGGGGACCAACCCGTCCCAGGTCGTCCCCATCGGCGCAACCGTTCCCGACCCGGAGTCCTTTGGGGAGGCGGCCGCCCGGGAGACCGCGCAGCGGGCGCTGGCCTACATGGGGCTTGCAGGCGGAACCCCGGTACGGGATATTGCCGTCGACACGGTGTTCATCGGGTCGTGCACCAACGGCCGCATCGAGGACCTGCGGGCCGCCGCCGGCGTCCTGCAGGGGCGGAAAGTGGCGGACTCGGTTCGAGCATTGGTGGTCCCCGGCTCGGGGCAGGTGAAGGCCCAAGCGGAGGCGGAAGGACTCGACCGGGTCTTTGCGTCCGCCGGCTTCGAATGGCGCAATCCGGGCTGCTCCATGTGCCTGGCCATGAACCCCGACAAGCTGGCGCCGGGTGAACGAGCCGCTTCGACCTCGAATCGCAACTTCGAGGGCCGCCAGGGCCGGGGCGGGCGCACCCACCTGGTATCGCCCGCCGTGGCGGCCGCGACCGCGGTCGCCGGTCACTTCGCATCTCCGGCTGACCTCGAGCCGGGGAATGGAGGCCAGTAATGGATCCTGTCCGAGTGGTTTCCGGTACCGCGGTCCCGCTGGACCGATCGGATGTCGACACCGACCAGATCATCCCGAGCGACTGGCTCAAGCGCGTAGAGCGAACCGGTTTCGGCCAGGGGTTGTTCGCCGAGTGGCGGGATGACCGGGCTTTCGTGCTCAACCAGCCGGAGTATGCCGGCGCGGTCATTCTGGTGGCGGGCCCGAACTTCGGAACGGGCTCCTCCCGGGAGCATGCCGTCTGGGCGCTGATGGATTACGGGTTCAAAGCGGTGATTTCCCCACGCTTCGGTGACATCTTCCGGACCAACTGCACCAAGGCCGGCCTGGTCCCGGTGCAGGTCGACGCTGAGACCGGTGCCGCCCTGCTGCAGGCCGTCCGGAAAGACCCGTCGCTCGAGGTCGTTGTGGATCTCGAACGTCTGGTGGTCGCGGCTCCCGCGGCCGGGGTCGAAGCCTCGTTCCCGCTCGATCTGTTCACCCAGCACCGCCTGCTCGAGGGCGTCGACGACATCGGCCTCACGCTGCGCTACGAAGCGGATATCGACGCGTACGAGCTGCGACGGCCGGCGTGGACGCCGCGGGTTCCGGCTTGAGCCTCCCCGCCGGCAGCCGGGTGGTGGGCCGGCGTCGGGGCCGCCGGCGCGGCGTGATCCGCGGATCCGACGCCACGGTCATGCGGATAGCGTCCGGATGTGGCGAAGCGACTTGTCAAGCTCACGCTCGGTGCGGCGGTTGTCGGCGGCGGCGCGTGGGCAGCCCGGTGGGCGCTCATCCGGTGGATCGAAGGTCCGCCTCAAGGACCGACCACTGACCCGTGGCCTCCGGTCGTGGCGGCGACGCCCGCGGCCGGGCCGGCGGCCAGCGGGGCGAGCGCGGCCGGGTCGGCGGCCAGCGGGGCGAGCGCGGCCGGGTCGGCGGCCAGCGCTGCCAGCGCGGCCACCGCCCCCAGCGCCCCCAGCGCCCCCAGCGCCCCCGACCAGGGTGCCGATGGCCCTGAATCGTCCCCGGCCTGAATCGTCGCCGGCCTGAATCTTCGCCGGGCTGAATCGTCGCCGGGCATGTCGCCGGGCCGTCGCCGGGCTGAATCGTCGCCGGGCTGAATCGTCGCCGGGCTGAATCGTCGCAGCCCAGGCCTCGCCTCGATCACACGTCAGCCAGGGCCACCGCATCGAGGATGCCGGGTGTCGCCCGGAGCGCGGACATCACTTCCGCCGGCACCGGCCGCTCGAACGAGAACGCCATCATGGCGGTCCCCCCCTCGGCGCTGCGCCCCAGCTTGAGGTCGACGATGTTGCAGCCGGCGTCGGCCAGGATGGTGGCGGTGGCGGCGACCATGCCGATGCGGTCGTCGTTGTGAACCAGGAGCATCCAGCGGGCGAGCGGCAGCTCGATGTCGTGGTCGTCCACCATCACCACCCGCGGCTCCCCGTCGCCGAACATGGTGCCGGCCGCCGCGTGGCGGCCGCCCCGCAGCGCCAGCAGGTTCGTATACCCAGAGCCGGTGCTCGCCGACCCCGATGCCGACGTCGATCGGACCACCAGCCCCCGCTCCTCGGCCAGCCGGGGCGCGTTCACATAGGACACCGGCTCATCGGTGGCCACCGCGAACAAGCCTTTCAGCACCGCCAAGGTCAGGATCCTGGTGTCGTGCTCGGCCACACCGCCCTGAAACTCGATGTCGAGCGTCGCCGGCAACTCCCGGGCCAAGGCGGCCCAGAACCGGCCCAGCCGCTCGGCGAGGGGTAACCACGGGCGCACCGATTCGGGAACCTCGGCCGCGGCGATGTTGACCGCCAGGGGCACGAACTCCCCCGCCAGGGCCAGTTGTACCTGCTCCGCGATCGTCAGCCCGGCCTTGTCCTGAGCCTCCCGGGTGCTGGCCCCGAGGTGGGGGGTGACGACGACCTGATCGAGGGCGAACAGAGGCGACGCGGTGGCCGGCTCGTGCTCGAACACGTCCAGGGCCGCGCCGGCCACCATCCCCTCGGCGATGGCCAGCGCCAGCGCCTTCTCGTCGATGATCCCGCCTCGGGCCGTGTTGACGAGCCGGAGGCCGGGTTTGGCCCGGGCCAGCAGATCGGCCCCGATGAGGCCGGCTGTCTCCGGCGTCTTCGGCAGGTGGATGGTCAGAAAGTCGGCCTCCGCCACGACTCGTTCGAGCGGCAAGAGCTCCACCCCGAGCTGCCGCCCTCGCTCCGCGCTCACGTAGGGGTCGAAGGCCAGCAGCCGCATCCCGAACGCGGCCGCTCGCTGCGCGACCAGTGTCCCTACCCGGCCCAGGCCGATCACGCCGAGGACCTTCCCGTGCAACTCGACGCCCTCCCAGCGGGAGCGCTCCCACCGGCCGGCGATCAGGGCGGCGTGGGCCTGCGGGATGTTGCGGGCCTGGGCCAGCAGGAGCGCCATGGCGTGTTCCGCCGCGGACAGCACGTTGGACTGGGGGGCGTTGACCACCATGACCCCCCGGCGGGTGGCGGCTTCCACGTCGACGTTGTCGAGGCCGATGCCGGCCCGGCCCACCACCACCAGTTCCGGCGCGGCGTCCAGGACGGCCGCCGTCACCTGGGTGGCCGAACGGATGATGAGGGCATGGGCGGAACGAACCGCCCCCAGCAGCTCGTCCGCGGACAGCCCGACGGAGACATCGACCTCGTGCCCCGCGGCCCGCAGGAGGGCCAGCCCCGGCTCGGCGATCTCCTCGGTGACCAAGACCCGCGCCATCGCCCGGGTGGTCAACCGGCGACGAACTTCGCCAGGCGGGTGATGCCCTCCGCGAGCGTGTCGTCGCCGAGCGCATAGGAAAACCGACCGTACCCCGACGCCCCGAACGCCTCCCCCGGTACGAACGCGACCCGGGCCTCCTCGAGCACCAGGGCGGCCAGCTCCAGCGACGTGGACGCGACGGATGCACTGCGCCCAAGGGGCCGTCCGATGAGCCCGTCCAGGTTCGGGAAGGCGTAGAACGCTCCGTCGGGCTCCGGGCAACGCACACCGGGTATCTCGTTGAGCATGGCCACGATCGTGCGGCGCCGGCGCTCGTACGTCGAGCGCATGTCGGCGACCGCGGCGAGATCGCCGCTGACCGCAGCCAGGGCGGCGCGCTGGGCGACGTTGCATACGTTGGAAGTGACGTGGGACTGGATATTGGCGGCCGCGCCGATAACGTCGCCCGGGCCGATCATCCAGCCCACCCGCCAGCCCGTCATGGCGTAGGTCTTGGCCACGCCGTTGATGACGACGCAGGTGTCGGCGAGCTCGGGGACCAGGACCGGCATGGACGAGAAGCGGGCGTCGCCGTAGACCAGGTGCTCGTAGATCTCGTCGGTGATCACCCATATGCCGTGATCGAGCGCCCACCTGCCAAGGGTCTCGACCTCATCGGGGCGGTAGACGGCGCCCGTCGGGTTGGACGGGGAGACGAAGAGCAGCGCCTTGGTGCGCTCCGTGCGCGCCGTCTGCAGCTGCGGCACGGTGACCTTGAACCCATCAGCCCAGGTGGTGGGGACCACCCGCGGTACTCCCCCGGCCAGGTGGATGGCCTCCGGGTAGGTCGTCCAGTAGGGAGCGGGCAGAAGCACCTCGTCGCCGGGATCGAGCAGGGTCGCAAAGGTCTCGGCCACGGCTTGTTTGCCGCCGTTGGTGATGAGCACCTGGGAGGCCGCGACCCGGTAGCCGGAATCGCGGACGGTCTTGACCGCGACCGCCTCCCGCAGCTCGGGGAGTCCGGCGGCGGGCGTGTATTTGTGATTGCGGGGATCGGCGCAGGCCGCCGCGGCCGCAGCCACGATGTGCGGGGGCGTCGGGAAGTCGGGTTCCCCGGCCCCGAACCCGATGACATCCTCCCCGGCCGCCACGAGGGCCTTGGCTTTGGCGTCGATGGCCAGCGTGGCCGATTCCGCCACGCCGGCTATGCGCTGTGAGATACGAGCCATTGGCTGCCATAGTTTCACAGTGGCCAACCCGACCCAGACCGATTACCGGAATCAACCGGATATCCAGATCCCGGCTTCGCTATTGCCGTCCGACGGCCGTTTCGGCTCCGGGCCCTCGAAGGTGCCGCCCGGCGCCGTGGATGCCCTGCGAAGTGTGGGCACGACGATCCTGGGCACGAGCCACCGCCAGGCGCCGGTTAAGTCGCTTGTCGCCCGGCTGCGCGCCGGCCTGGCCGAGCTATGGCGCCTCCCGCAGGAGTACGAAGTGGTCCTCGGTAATGGCGGCACCACCGCGTTCTGGGATGCGGCCACCTTCGGGCTCATCCTCGAGCGCAGCCAGCACCTGAGCTTCGGCGAGTTCTCCGCCAAGTTCGCGCAGGCCGCGGCCGCCGCACCCCACCTGGCCGCCCCCGAGGTCATCGAGTCCGGCCCCGGCACACACCCGCTGCCGCACGCCAACCCGGACGTCGACGTCTACGCCTTCACCCACAACGAAACCTCGACCGGGGTGATGATGGATCTCCGCCGGCCCGAAGGTCCAGGCGACGCGATCGTGGCCGTGGACGCCACCTCGGGGGCCGGCGGTTTGCGGTTCGACCCCCGTCAGGTTGACGCCTACTACTTCGCGCCGCAGAAGGGCTTCGCATCGGACGGCGGCCTGTGGGTGGCCGTGCTGTCCCCGGCTGCGCTGGAGCGGGTAGCCCAGATCCACGAGAGCGGCCGGTGGACGCCGGCGTTCCTGGACCTCAGCATCGCGGTCGAGCAGAGCCTGCTCGACCAGACGTACAACACTCCGGCCCTGGCCACCATCGTGCTGTTCCAGCACCAGCTGGACTGGATGCTGGCCGGGGGCGGCGTCGACTTCGCGGCCGGCCGCTCGGAACGATCGGCCGAAATCCTGTACGGGTGGGCGGAGTCGTCGCCATACGCCAGCCCGTTCGTGGCCAAGCCCGACGAGCGGAGCAATGTGGTCGGCACCATCGACTTCGACCCCTCGGTGGAGGCGGCGACGGTGGCCAGAGTGCTGCGCGCCAACGGCGTGGTCGACACCGAGCCGTACCGCAAGCTGGGACGCAACCAGTTGCGGATCGCCATGTTTCCGGCCATCGAGCCCGACGACGTCGCCGCGCTGACGGCATGCATCGACCACGTGGTCGGCCGGCTGTAACGGGATATCGGGGGAGAAAGAGGGCACCTGGTTCGTTGTGGGGTCCTGCTCGCAAGCGAACGAGGCGCAGGCACGGTTACCGCCCAGGCGGCGCGGCAGCTTGCTCGGCATCCTGGTAATCACCTTCGTCATGGTCGCCGGCGTCTTCGGGACGAACCCGACCGCCCGGGCCGGCGCCGCACCGGCCCCGGGCACGACTTCCACGACCGTTCCGCCCGCCGCCAAAGCCGAGATCCTCGTGGACGTGAACACGGGCCGGGTGCTGTTCGGCGAAAACGACCACGTCCTGCTGCCACCCGCCAGTCTGACCAAGTTGCTGACCGCCATGATCGCCGTCGACTGGCTTCCGCCCGGCACGATGATCCCGGTCAGCCCGGAGGCGGCGAACGTGTACCCGGACCGGGTCGGAATGAAGGCCGGGCAGCAGTGGCCACTGGATATCACCGTGCACGCCCTGCTCATCTTCTCCGCCAACGACGCGGCCTACGCGCTGGCCGAGCGCGTCGGCGGGTCCCTCAACGGGTTCGCAACGATCATGCACGAGGCGGCCGCGCAGATCGGCATGTCGGACGGGTTTGTGCTCCGCGACCCGGCCGGGCTGGACGGCACGGAAGGCGTAGACGGCGGAAACCTGCTGAGCGCCTGGGATGTGGCCATCGTGGCCCGTGATGTCATGGCCAACCCGGCCCTGGCAGCCATCGTCGGCCTGCCGGCGTACCAGTTCACCGACCCGGCCGGCATCGTCCACGACATCGCCAACAAGAATGGCTATTTCCTGCAGAGCTACCCGGGAGCCATCGGCGTCAAGACCGGCTTCACCGACCCGGCCGGATTCTGCGTGGCGGAGGAGGCGCAGCGCGCCGGGCGCGCCATGATCGCAGTGGTGATGAAGGGGGAAAGTTCCTATCAGACGGCGGCGGACCTGCTCGACGAGGGCTTCGCGACCCCGCTGAGCGCGGAACGTGCTGACCCGCTCCTCCCTGCACGCGCCGAACCCGAGCCGCCCGCGCTGGTTCGGCCAAAAACGAGGCCCCTGCCCGGCCGGCTACGGGCCGTGCCCGGTCCTGCGGCGGCGGGGCCCATCGAGCAGCCACGGTCAACCGGGCTCAGCCCGGTGGTGGTGGGGGGTGCGGCCGCCGGTGTGCTGGCTCTGGCGGTCGCCGCGGGCGTGCTCTACCGGCGGCGGGGCCGTCGGCGTCCGGTCGGCAGCCACAGCCCCAAGGACCTGGCCCCGCCTACCCTCCGCTGACGTCCTGGGGGCGCTGGGTGCCGGCAGTGATAAACGGCATCATGCCCCGTAGCTCGGCGCCAACGTGCTCGATGGGATGGGCCCGGGCTTCCTCCCGCAGCTGATTGAAACGAGGCCGGCCCGCCCTGTTCTCCGCGATCCATTCGTCCGCAAAGCGACCGGAGCGAATCTCCTCCAGAATGCGACCCATTTCCTCCCGGACAGCCGAGTTGATCACCCGCGGTCCCCGAGTCAGGTCGCCGTATTCCGCCGTGTCGGAGATGGAGTACCGCATCCCGGCGATGCCGTGCTCGTACATCAGGTCGACAATCAGCTTGACCTCGTGGAGGCATTCGAAATAGGCGGATTCCGGCTGGTAGCCGGCGTCCACCAGGGTCTCGAACCCGGCCTGGATGAGCGAGGTGAGCCCGCCGCACAGTACGACTTGCTCACCGAACAGGTCGGTCTCGGTCTCCTCCTCGAAGGTCGTCTGCAGTACGCCGGCCCGGGTGGCACCTATGGCGTCGGCGTAGGACAGGGCCAGATCGCGGGCCTTGCCGGTGGCATCCTGGGCCACCGCAATCAGGGCCGGCACCCCGCCCCCGCCCTCGTAGGTACGCCGCACCAGATGCCCGGGGCCCTTCGGTGCGACCATGGCGACGTCCACGCCCTGGGGCGGCGGGATCAGGCCGAAGCGGACATTGAAACCATGGGCGAAGAACAGGGCGTCGCCCGGCTTGAGCCCGGGCTCGATGTCCGCCCGGTAGATGGCCTGCTGCTCGGTGTCCGGCGCGAGGATCATGATCACGTCGGCTTCCGCCGCCGCCTGGGCGACGGAAGTGACACGCAACCCCGCCCCGGCGGCCTTGGCAGCCGACGAGGAGCCCTCCCGCAGCGCCACTCGCACATCGACACCGGAGTCGCGCAGGTTGAGGGCGTGGGCGTGGCCCTGGGAGCCGTAGCCGATGATCGCCACCTTGCGGCCGGCGATGATCGCGGCGTCGGCATCCTTTTCGTAATACACGGTCGCGGCCATTGCGCTTTTATCCTGCCTTTCCGGTCATGCGCAGGCGGGGACCCGCCTGGCGGTCGAGCTTGGGCAACGCCACCCGTCCGGTCCGTTGCAGTTCGCTGATGCCGTATGGTCGCACCAGGTCCTCGAACCCGTCGAGTTGCTCGGGGTGACCGGCGAGCATGACGGTGAGCTCGGTGGCTGCCACATCCACGATCTTGCCCTCGAAGACCCCGACCAGCTCGATGACCTCGCTGCGCTTGGCCGGGCCCGCGGTCACGGTGACGAGCAAGAGCTCCCGTTCGATCGCGTCGGCGGGGTGGAGCTCGGTGATCTTCACCACGTTGACCAGCTTGAACAATTGCTTGGTGATCTGCTCGACCGACGTCTCCTCCACGTCGATGACGATGGCGATACGACTGAAGCGCTCATCATCGGAGGGGGCCACGGCGAGCGAGATGATGTTGAAGCCGCGACGAGCGAACAGGCCGCTGACCCGGGCCAGCACGCCCGATCTGTTTTCGACCAGCACCGAAAGCGTCTGATGGGTGGGAGGGCCGGCCATCACTGCACCAGTCTTTCCCCGCCGGGCCGCTGGGAGGGGTGGACCACCACGTCATCGTTGGACGCACCGGCCGGCACCATCGGGAACACCTTCTCGCGGGCGTCGGTCCGGAAGTCGATGACCACCGGCCGGTCGTCGATGGCGTTGGCCTTCTCGATGGTCGGGCCCACTTCCTCGGGCGCCTCCACCCGAAATCCGACGCACCCCATGGCCTCGGCCCATTTCACGTAATCGGGCAGGTCCGGGGACAGGTACACCTCGCTGTAACGCTCCTCGTAGAACATCTCCTGCCACTGGCGCACCATCCCCAGATAGGCGTTGTTGAGGATGGCCACCTTGATGGGGATGCGTTCGCTCGACGCGGTGACGAGCTCCTGGGCGGTCATCTGGAAGCAACCGTCACCGTCGACCGCCCAGACGGTGCGGTCGGGGCGCCCCACCTTGGCGCCGATCGCAGCCGGCACGCAGAACCCCATGGTGCCGAGACCACCGGAGTTCACCCAGGTGTAGGGCTCGGTGAAGCGCCAGTACTGGCTGGCCCACATCTGGTGCTGCCCCACCCCGGACGCCAGGATGGTTCCCTCGGGGGCGCAGTCGCGCAGCACCTCCATGACGTATTGCGGCTTGAGGGCGTCGCCATCGGCGGGCGGGTCGTAGTGGAGCGGGAAACGCTCCTGCCAGCCGGAGATGCGGCTGCGCCATTCCGTGCGCTCGGGTTGCGCGAGCGTCTGCAGGGCCCGGACCAGTTCGGTGATCACCCGCCGGCAGTCGCCGACGATCGGAACGTCCGGCCGGCGGATCTTGCCCAGCTCGGCAGGGTCGATGTCGACGTGGATGATCTTGGCTTCGGGGGCGAAGCTGGCCGACCCTGCCGGTCACCCGGTCGTCGAAACGGGTGCCCAGGGCGATGAGCAGATCGGCCTGTTGCATGGCGGTGATGGCGGTGTAGTTGCCGTGCATGCCGGGCATGCCCAGGCAGAGGGGATGGTCGTCCGGGAAGGCGCCGCGGGCCATCAGCGTGGTCACCACCGGGATGCCTCGATCCGCTCGGCCAGCTGTCGGAGGGCCTCGGCGGCCCGGGCCTTGAGGATCCCGCCGCCGGCGTAGATGACCGGCCGGCGGCGCTTCGCTGATGAGGCGGGCGGCCTCCTTGATCATGCGGGGGTGTCCGTTGAGCGTCGGCTTGTAGCCCGGAAGTGAGGCGGCGACGCTCGGCGTCGGTCGGCCAGGACCAGTTCGACCTCGGCCTGCAGCACGTCCTTCGGCACGTCGATCAGGACCGGACCGGGCCGCCCGGTCGTGGCCAGGTGGAACGCCTGGCGGACCAGCAGCGGGATCTCGTCGGGGTCCATGATGAGCTCGTTGTGCTTGGTCACCGAGCGGGTGATGCCGACGGTGTCGCATTCCTGAAAGCCGTCGGTCCCGATGACCGGCCGGCTGACCTGGCCGGTGATGGCCACCATCGGCACCGAGTCCATGTAGGCGTCGCACAGAGGGGTGACCAGGTTGGTGGCCGCCGGCCCGCTCGTCACCATGGCGACGCCCGGCCGGCCGGTGACGTGGGCGTAGCCCTCGGCCATGTGCCCGGCCCCCTGCTCGTGGCGGACCAGGATGTGGCGGATCGGCGAGTCGAGGATGGGGTCGTAGGCCGGCAGGATGCAACCGCCGGGCAGTCCGAAGACCACCTCGACCTGCTGCATCTCCAGGCTCTTGATGAGCGCTTGGGCTCCGGTCATCTTCATGGCAGGTCCTTGTGGGGTGACCGCGGGGGCAGCGGGGGAATCCGGAAATTAAAACGACCTCCCGGTCGGGGAGGTCGACAACGCACACGCTGGGGGCGTGTGCGTCAGGTGATAACTACGAGATGCGCCAACGGCGATCAACACGCTCCCAGTGTGGCACAGGCGCCCCCATAGGCGCAATCGGGCAGAAACGGCTGAGCTCATCCGCTCCCGGAAGTAGGGCATCGGCCGGCCGGTTGCCCCGGCCCGCCGCTAGGACGTCGTGACCGCACCCCGTTCGGCGCCGGTGACCAGCCGGGCGAACTTGGCCAGCACCCCGGTGCGGTAGCGGGGTTCGGGCGCCTTCCATTCGGCCCGCCGACGTTCGAGCTCGGCCGGGTCGACCAGCACGTCGATGCTCCGGGTCGGGACGTCCACCACGATCCGGTCGCCGTCGGCCACCAGGGCGATGGGGCCGCCGTCGACCGCCTCGGGGGCGACGTGGCCCACGCAGAAGCCATGCGTCCCGCCGCTGAAGCGGCCGTCGGTCACGAGGGCGCAGTCGGCGCCCCGGCCCGCACCCTTCATGGCGCCGGTCACCGCCAGCATCTCCCGCATGCCCGGGCCGCCTTTCGGCCCTTCGTAGCGGATGACCACCACCGTGCCCGGCGTGATCGAGCCGGCCAGGATGGCCTCCATGGCCGTGTCCTCGCCGTCGAAGACCCGGGCCATCCCCTCGAAGCGCTCGTAGTCGATGCCCGCCACCTTGACCACCGCGCCTTCCGGGGCGAGCGAGCCGCGCAGGATGGCGATGCCACCATCGGCGTGGATGGGCTGCGGCGACGGGATGGATCACCTGCCCGTCGGGGGCGGCGGGCTGCGAGCGGCGTCGAGGTTCTCGGCGATCGTGCGGCCGGTCACCGTCAGGCAATCCCCGTGCAGCAGGCCGGCCTCGAGCAGGGCGCGCATCACGACCGGAACGCCGCCGATGCGGTCGACGTCCACCATGTGGTAGCGGCCGTGGGGCTTGGTGTCGGCGATGTGGGGCACCCGCCGGCCGATCCGATCGAAGTCGTCGAGGGCGAGCTCGACCCGGGCCTCGTGGGCGATGGCCAGCAGGTGGAGCACCGCGTTGGTGGAGCCGCCGAGGGCCATGGTGACGGCGATGGCGTTCTCGAACGCCTCCTTGGTCATGATCTGGCGGGGCCGGATGTCCTGTTCCAGCAGCCGGACGACCGCCCGCCCGGACTCGACGGCCAGCTCGTCGCGGCGGCGTCGACGGCGGCAGGGCGAGGCGGAGCCCGGCAGGGCCATCCCGAGCGCCTCGGACACCGAGGCCATGGTGTTGGCCGTGAACATGCCGGCGCAGCTGCCGATGGTCGGGCAGGCCCGGCGCTCGATGAGGGCCAGCTCCTCGTCGGTGAGCGTTCCTGCGGCCCGGGCCCCGACCGCCTCGAACACGCTGACGATGTCGAGGGCCTCGCCCCGCTGGCCTCGGCCGGGCAGGATGCTGCCGCCGTAGAGGAACACCGATGGCAGGTTGAGGCGGGCCGCGGCCATGAGCATCCCGGGCAGCGACTTGTCGCACCCGGCGAGGGTGACCATGGCGTCGAAGCGCTCGGCGTGCATGACCGTCTCGACCGAGTCGGCGATCACCTCCCGGCTGACCAGGGAGGCCCGCATCCCCTCGCCACCCATGGAGATGCCGTCGGAGACGGCGATGGTCACGAACTCGATCGGGATAGCCGCCGGCCTCCCGGACGCCCTCCTTGGCCCGCTTGGCCAGGCGGTCGAGGGGCATGTTGCAAGGGGTGACCTCGTTCCAGGACGACGCCACCCCGACCTGGGGCTTGTCCCAGTCGTCGTCGGTCATGCCGATGGCCCGCAGCATGGCCCGGGCCGGTGCCCGCTCGAAGCCGTCGGTCACCTCGCGGCTGCGGGGTTTCATGTCGCTGGCCATGGGCCCCACCATAGGGCCACCCTAAGAAGAGCAGGCCAAAGAAGAGCAGGCCAGAGGAGAGCAGCCCCGGATGGCGAGGGCGTGCAGGCGCTAGCTGCGCCGGTCGCGCAGGAGACCGGCGACCGCTTTGAGGTCGGCCTTGCCCTCCGTTGCGGCCTTCACCTTGCCGACGAAGAACCCGGTCAGCTTGTCCTCTCCCGCCGCGTACCTGGCCCACTCGCCGGGATGATCGGCGATCACCTGGTCGACCACAGCGGTCACGTCATCGGCGCCCATGGCTTCGAAACCGAGCCGGGCCGCGACCGACGGCGGGATCGCCGCCGAACGCGAGCAGCTCCTTGAGCACAGTGCGGGCCTGGGCGGTGGTCAGCGAACCGCTCGGCCTCCATGGCGACGAGCGCCACGAACGCCGGGACGCCCAGGCTGATCGATCGACTCGATCTCGGCCGCCACCTCGTTGGCCAGGCGGCGCACCGCCAACCCGGCGTCACCGCCCCGGGCGGCGACGGCCTGCACGTACCGATCCAGGTCGAGGCGGACCACGGTCGACGACGGCGTCGGATCCCGGGTCGAACCCGGACAACCGGGCCACGTCTGCCCGGCGGGTCGCCGGGCAGAACCGGGAGCGACGCTGCCACCTGGGCGATCCAAGACGCAGGGGGGTCGACCGGCACCAGGTCCGGCTCGGGGAAATACCGGTAGTCGTACGCCTCCTCCTTGGACCGCATCGATTCGGTACGACCGGAGGCCTCGTCCCAGTGCCGGGTCTCCTGCACCACCTGGCCGCCGCTCGGCGATCAGCTCGATCTGGCGGGCCGCCTCGTAGTCGATGGCCCGGCCGAGCGACCGGAGGGAGTTGAGGTTCTTGATCTCGCAGCGGGTCCCGAACGCGGTCGAGCCGGCGGGCCGAACCGACACGTTGGCGTCGACCCGCAGCGACCCCTCCTCCATCTTTCCGTCGGAGGCGCCCGTGGCCACGAGGATGGCCCGCAGCTCGTCGACGTACGCCCGGGCCGTCCTCGGCGCTGCGCAGGTCGGGGTCGCTGACGATCTCGACGAGGGGCACGCCCGCCCGGTTGTAGTCGACCAGGGAGTGGGCGGCGTCGTGGATGCGACCGCCGCCGCCGACGTGGGTCGTCTTGCCGGTGTCCTCCTCCATGTGGGCCCGGACGATCCCGACCCGCCTGCCGCCGGGAAGGTCCAGCCAGCCGTCGACGTTGATGGGGAGGTCGTACTGGCTGATCTGGTAGTCCTTGGGCATGTCGGGATAGAAGTAGTTCTTGCGGTGGAAGATCGAGGGCTGCGATCCGGCAGTGCAGGGCCGTGCCGATCCGCATGGCGTACTCGACGGCGGCCCGGTTGAGCACCGGCAGCGAGCCGGGCAGACCCAGGCAGACCGGGCACACGTTGGTGTTGGGCTCGTCCCCGAAGGTGTTCCGGCACCCGCAGAACAGCTTGGTGGCGGTCCGCAGCTCGGTGTGCACCTCGAGCCCGATGACCGTCTCCCAGTCGCGTCGACGACGGCCGTCATGCTCGCCCTCCAGACGTCGCCAGCGCCGGGGCTGCAAGCGTGGGCGCAGCCGCTTCCAGGGCCGCCGCCACCTGGAACATGACCGTCTCGCCAAGCGCCGGGGCCAGGACCTGCACCCCGACCGGCAGGCCGTCGTCGCCGGTGCCGAAGGGCACGCTGATGGCCGGGTGGCCGGCCAGGTTGGAGGGGATGGTGCACACGTCGTTCAGGTACATGGTCAGCGGATCGGCCGTCTTGGCGCCCAGCGCGAACGCGGTGGTCGGGTGCGGTCGGAGCCAAAAGGACGTCGAACTGCTCGTAGGCGGCGTCGAAGTCCCGGATGATCAGGGTGCGGACCTGCTGGGCCTTGCCGTAGTAGGCGTCGTAGTACCCGGCGGACAGGGCGTAGGTGCCGAGCATGATGCGACGCTTGACCTCGGCGCCGAAGCCGGCGGACCGGGTGCGCAGGTACATGTCGGTGATGTCCCCGCCCGGTCCGCTTGTGACCCGCAGGCCGTAGCGGACCCCGTCGTAGCGGGCCAGGTTGGACGACGCCTCCGCCGGGGCGATCAGGTAGTAGGCGGACAGGCCGTAGACGGCCGCCGGCACGCTGACCTCGTCCACCTTGGCGCCCGCGGCGGCCAGGGCCTCGGCCGCCTCGCGGTTCGGGCGGCCACGTCGGCCGCCATGCCCTCGGCGGCGGCGAGCTCGGTCACGACCCCGACCCGCAAGCCGTCGACGCCCTCGGTAGCCGTGCCGATGCCCGGGGCGGGGCGTCGCCCAGACGACGTCGAGTCGCACGGATCTGGACCGGCGATGACGTCGAGGAGCAGGGCCGCATCGGCCACCGAGCGTGCAGAGCGGACCGATCTGGTCGAGGGAGCTGGCGAAGGCCATCAGGCCGTAGCGGGATACCAGGCCGTAGGTCGGCTTGACGCCGACGACGCCGCACAGCGCGGCGGGCTGGCGGATCGAGCCGCCGGTATCGGAGCCGAGCGCCACGGCCGCGAAGCCGGCGGCCACGGCCGCCGCGCTCCCACCCGAGGAGCCCCCGGGGACCCGGTCGAGGTCGTGGGGGTTGCGGGTCGGGCCGAAGGCGGAGTTCTCGGTCGAGGAGCCCATGGCGAACTCGTCCAGGTTGGTCTTGCCGACGATGACCGCGCCCGCTGCGGCCAGGCGGGTGACGACGGTGGCGTCGTACGGCGGGCAGCCAGCCGTCGAGGATGCGCGGACGAGCAGGTCGTCGCCACGCCACGGGTGCAGAGATTGTCCTTGAGGGCCACGGGTACCCCGGCCAGCGGGCCGGGGTCGCGGCCGTCGTCGACCGCCGCGTCCACGCTGTCGGCGGCCGCCCGGGCGTGGGCCGCAGTCACCAGGTTGAAGGCGTGCACCTCCGCCTCGGCCGCCTCGATCCGGGCCAGGTGCTCCTCCAGGATGGCGCGGGCGCGCAGCCGGCCGGAGCGAACACCGTCGGCGATCTCGACGGCGCCCGGCCCGGTCAGGCCGCCGCTGCCCCCACCCGAAGGGGCGGCCGTCACGGCGCCTCGCCGAGGATCCGGGGTACCCGGAACCGGTAGTCCTCGACATCGGGGGCCTGAGCCAGCACCTCGTCGCGGTCCAGGCACGGGACCACGATGTCGTCGCGCCAGACGTTGGCGAGCGGCAGCGGATGAGCGGTCGGCGGCACGCCGGCCGTGTCGAGGGCCTCCACGTCCTGAGCGTGATCGAGCACCGCTCCCAGTTGCTCGGTGAAACGTTCCAGTTCCTCCTCGGTCAGGGCGAGCCGGGCCAGGCGGGCCACGTGGGCGACCTCCTCGGGCGAGATGCGGGTCGGCATGGATGTCCATGCTAGGCGGGACCCTCGTCAAGCCCTTCGGGATTGAATGGCGGCGCGCTACCTTCGCCTCCTATGGACGTGAGCGTGGTCGGAAGAGCCGGTCCTGGGGCAGGCGTGTGAGCCGGTTCCCGTTTCTGAGCGAAGAGTGGCTGGAAGAGGCGCGCCGCATCCGGGCCGAATTCAGAGACCGGGCGCCGCAGGTCCCCGTGAGTGTCCGCATGAACCAGATCATTCAGGATGTGCCGTTCGGCGAAGGGACGATCCACGCCTTCATCGACACGTCATCGGGTCGGCTGGAGATGGACACCGGCCACCTGGACTCGCCCGACCTGACCATCACCATCGGCTACGACACCGCCAAGGCGCTCCTCGTGGATGGCGACGCCCAGGCCGCACTGCAGGCGTTCCTGGGAGGCCGGATCAAGGTTGACGGCGACATCACGAAGATGCTCGCTCTGCAAGGGGCGGGGCTCGGCGGTGGCGCCGACCCCGCCGCGCTGGAACTGGCTCGCCGGCTGCAGGCCATCACGTCCTAGCCGCGGGCGTCAACCGGTGACGATCTGCACGGCCGAGCCAAACCGCGCCAGCAGCCCTGACGCGGGGATCGTCCCTGTGACCGTCGCAATCGGATTGCCGGTGACACCGCTCACCTGAAAGCCGTCGTAGCCGAGCGCCTGCGACGCGGCCCCGACAGAGTCGCCCGCCACGTTGGGGACCGCCACCAGATGTGGCCCTCGCGACACCACCACCGTGACCTGCGACCCGACCGTCAGGGCCGTGCCCGCCGCAGGCGTGGTCCCGATGACGCTGCCGGCGGCCACGGTGTCGGAGTATTGCTGAGTTTCGGTGGCCGTCAACTGCGCGGCAGCGAGGGCCGCAGCGGCGGCGGCGTACGACGCGTCGCTCGGCCCCACCAGGCTGGGAATGGGCACGGTCGGTTTCCCCGTGGACACGACCAGGGACACGGTTTGACCGGGCAACAGTGTCCCCTGCGCGGGCGTGCTGCTGCTGACGGCACCCGCCGGCACCGTCATGCTGGGGGCGTGCCCGACCACGCTCGCACGCAGGCCCACGTAGGTGACCAAGGCTGTCGCCGCATCGGCGTCCAGGCCCACCACCTTGGGGACCGGTACCGGCTGAGGTCCAAGCGACACTGTCACCGCGACCGAGGCCCCTTCGCGCAAACGGCCGGTGGCGGGATGCTGGGCGAGGACGGTACCGGCGACAGCCCGGGCGTTGTAGACGCGGCCTGACACGGCCAGGTGCAAGTGCAGGGGCCGGAGTCGCTGCTGGGCCGACGCCGGACTGAGCCCAACCAGGTTGGGGACCGGGTGAGAGGGAGTGAAGGTCCCCGAGGCGACCAGGACGCCCACAGCGGCCGCGCCGGCGAGCAGGACGAGAACCGCCGCCAGTGCGGTCCGGCGTGCCCAGGAGCGGTGGGCGCGGCGTGTGGGCTGGCGGCCGTCGCCGCGTGTCGGCTGGCGGCCGTCGGCGCGCGTCGGCCGGCGGCCGCCGCCGCGTGCTGACGGGGTACGGAACCCGGCCTGGTCGGTGCGGCTGGCCCGGGCGGCGGCAATTCCGACCGTTCCTGGAACTGGATTCGGGTTGGCGGCGTCGGGCGCGATCAGCCGCGGCGGACCCGGAGCGAAACGAGCGCCGCCGCCGGCCGGCCCGTCGCCAGAGGTCCCAGGGCCGCCGGCGACCATCTCGCCGTTGGAATCCGGAGGAGAACTGCGGCCAGCGGGGCGGACGAAACCGGTCCCATGTTCACGGTCGGCGAGTTCCGCGTCGAAGAGGCGAGGCCGGCCCGGGTAATCGGTCGGGCTGATGTCGCGCTCCACGTCTTCGACGGGCGCAGCCAGCGGGACGGGCGCCGGCGGCGGGAGCCGGGCCGCGGCCTCGTCGAGCGCACGGGCCAGGGACATGGCGTCCGGCCGGTCGCCGGCATTCACGGCCCCCGCGGCTTCGAGCACCGGCCCGAGGGGGCCCAGGTCCGGGGGAGCGGTGATCGGGTGATCCAGGCGAGCCATCAGGGTTGCGAGGGTCGTGTCGGCCGCAAAAGGGACAGCACCCGTCGTCGCCTCGATGAGCACGAGGGCCAGGGCGTAGACGTCGGCCCGGCCGTCGAGCGACGCTCCCCTGACCTGCCTCGGGTGCGGCGTAACGGGCCGTGCCGACAACGGCCCCGGCCGGCTCGGTCCAGGTGGCCTCGGCGAGGGCCCGGGCCAGACCGAAATCGGCGACGGTGACCCGAGCCCTCGTCGTCGAAGATCAGGTTGGCGGGCTTGATGTCGCGATGCACCAGCCCCCGTCCGTGGGCGTAGTCAAGGGCCCGGGCGACGTCGGCGCCGATCGCCGCGGCCTGGGCGGGCGAGAGGAGACGGCCTCGATCGAGCAGGGAGCGCAGGCTGCCGCCCTCCAGCAACTCCATGACCAGATAAGGGAACGCCGCCCTCGTCACCCCAGTCGTAGACGCGTGAGGATGTTGGGGTGCCGCAGGGCCGCCACGACCTGGGCCTCGGCCCGAAAGCGCCGAGGAACGCTTCGTCGCCGGCCAAGCCCGGGTGGAGCACCTTGATGGCGACCCGGCGTCGCAGGGTGACGTCCTCGGCCACGATAGACGTGGCGCCGAGGCCCCCACGCCGAGGGGGCGAGTCAGGCGGTAACGGTCTCCGAGGACGCGCCCCACCGACTCGGCGATGCGCGACGTCGCCACGAGCCGCAGGCTACTCCGTGAGGTCCGCGCCTCACGCGGATCCCCGATTCGAGGGCTCCTCCGATCCGGCCCGGTCCGATCTACTCAGCCCGGCCGGCTGACCTCGCCTGTCTCCAGGAGGCGGGCGAACCCAGCCTCGTCGAGCACCGGCACGCCCAGCTCGGCGGCCTTGGCCAGCTTGGCCGCGCCCGGCTCGGCGCCCACGACCACGGCCGTGGTCTTCTTGGACACGCTCCCGGGGCTCTTTCCGCCCCGGGCCTTGATGGCGTCCTCGGCCTCCTCGCGAGACCACCCCTCCAGGGTGCCGGTGACGACCACGGACATCGCCGGCCAGGATCTGCGGGACAGTCGGGGGCGCCCGGTCCCTCGAAGTTGAGCCCGGCCCGGCGCAGCCGCTCCACCAGCTCGCGGTTGCGCGGGAGGGCGAAGAAGCGCTGCACGCTGGCGCCGATGATCGGCCCGACCCCCTCCACCGCCGCCAGCTCCTCCGCAGAGGCGGCCATGATCCGGTCGAGGTCCCGGAAATGGCGGGCGAGGATCTGGCTGCCGGCCGAGCCCAGGTGGCGGATCGACAGGCCGACCAGCAGGTTGGCGAGAGGCCGGTGACTTCGACGCGTCGATGGCCGGCCGCAGGTTGGCGACCGACGTCTCGCCCCACCCTTCGAAGGCGGCGATCTTGTCGTAGTCAAGGTCGTAGATGTCGGCCACGTCGTGGAGCAAGCCGGCCTCGGTAGAACTGCCAGACCGTCCGCTCGCCCAGGTGCTCGATGTCCATGGCCCCACGAGACGGCGAAATGGGAGATGCGCTGCACCTGCTGGCCCGGGCACTCCACGTTGACGCAAAAGGTGTCGCTCTCGCCCTCGAGACGCACCAGCGGCTCTCCGCACACCGGGCACTGCGTCGGGAAGGTCCACGGCGCCAGGCCCTCCGGCCGGAGCGGCGAGCACGGGCCCGCGGACCTCGGGGATGACGTCGCCCGCCCGGCGCACCACGACGGTGTCACCGGGGCGGACGTCCTTGATGCGCACCTGATCCTCGTTGTGCAGGGTGGCCAGCGACACCTTGGCCCCGCCGACGATCACGGGCTCGAGCATGGCGAACGGCGTGGCCTTGCCCGTCCGCCCGATCGACACCATGATCCCCTTGAGCAGGGTGGTCTTCTCCTCGGGCGGGAACTTGTAGGCGATGGCCCAGCGCGGCGCCCGGGCGGTCGACCCCAGCTCGCTGGCGTTGGGCCAGGTCGTCCACCTTGATCACGGTGCCGTCGATCTCGTAGGGGAGGGAGTGGCGCCGGTCCAGCCAGCGCCGGCAGTACTCCGTCGACTTCCTCGAGACCGTGCACCAGCTCGATGTTGGGATTGACCGGGAAGCCGGCTGTCCGCATCCACTCCAGGGTCTCGGTGTGGTGGGTGAACTCGGGCCCGCCCTCGAGCACCCCCAGCTGGTAGGCCCAGAAGCCCAGTTCGCGCCCGCGGTGACCGTCGGATCCTTCTGCCGGAGCGACCCGGCGGCGGCGTTGCGGGGGTTGATGAATGTCCGCTCTCCGGCGTCGACCTGCCGCCGGTTGAGCTCCTCGAACGCGGGGATCGGCATGTAGATCTCGCCCCGCACCTCGACCACATCGGGGGCGGCGATCGGGCAACCGGTGCGGGATGGCGGCGATGGTGGTCACGTTGGCGGTGACGTCCTCGCCTACCTCGCCGTCGCCGCGAGTCGCGGCCCGGGTGAGCAGCCCGTCCTCGTAGAGCAGGCTCATGGCCAGCCCGTCGATCTTGAGCTCGCAGGTGTAGGCCACCGCCCCCGAGATGAAGCGATCCATCCGCTTGGCCCAGGCCAGAAGCTCCTCGTAGCTGGTCGTCTTGTCGAGCGACATCATCGGCGTGCGGTGCCGGACCTCGGCGAACAGCGGCGACGGCGGCGCCCCCGACGGTCCGCGGTCGGCGAGTCCGGCCGAGCCAGGTCAGGCCAGTCGGGCTTCGAGGCCGGCAGCTCGGCGACCAGCGCGTCGAACTCGGCGTCGGTGATCTCCGGGTCGTCGTCGACGAAGTACCGCCGGTTGTGGTAGTCGATCAGGCCGCGCAGCTCTTCGGCCCGGGCCTCAGCCGCAACCTTGTCGTCGGCCGGGATGCCAGCTGCCGATCCGGGCTCGGTCGCTTTACTCACACCGTCGAAGATACCCAGGCCCTGTGACGAACAGCGGCTACCGGGCCCCGGCGTCAGGCCCCGGCCACGCCCCCGCCGACGACGGCATCGCCGCGGTACAGGACCACGCTCTGTCCCGGGGCAACCCGCCGCACGGGCGAGGCGAAGCGCACCATTCCATCCGCTCCCGTCCGCAGACCAGGTCGCCGGCACCGGCCGGCCGTGCGCGCTCATCTGGGCGACCAGCGGCTCTGCGGAAGTCGGGCGCTCCGTCCACCCACGCCGGGTTGCGGACCTCGATCTCCGAGACAAGCAAGCCACTGAGCGGTCCGACCGTCACCGTTGGGCCCGCCACGTCGACGTCGAGCACATACCGGCGCTCGTCGGACGACAGCGCCGACCCCGCGGCCGTCGCCGCGCTCGTCCCGGTCGGGGCCGGGATATGCAAGTCGCCAAGACCCTTGCGCTGGCCGACCGTCACCAGCTCCACGGCCGGAACGCGGCCGAGTACCTCGCCGGAATCGTCGACCACCGCCGCCTCCCGCAACGGGATCCGGCTTCCCAGAAACGCCTCCCGCCCGCCACGGCGCGAAATAAAACACACGTCCTGACTGTCGGGTTTGGTCGCGGTCCGCAACCCCAGCTCCGAGGCCACGGCGCCGCACTTCGGTCTTCGTCAGCTCCCCGACAGGCAGCAACACGCGGGCCAGCTGGGCCTGCGCCAAGCATGTGCAGCACGTACGACTGGTCCTTGCCCGCGTCGATCCCTCTGCGCAGCATCCACTTGCCGCCCGGACCCACAACGACCCGGGCATGGTGGCCGGTCGCCACCGCATCGAAGCCGAGCTGGTCGGCCCGATCCAGCAACCGATCAAACTTGAGGTGGCGGTTGCACTCGATGCACGGGTTCGGCGTGCGGCCGGCGGCGTGGTCGGCGACGTACGGGTCGACCACGTAGCGGTCGAACTCGTCGGAGAAGTTGAACACGTGGTGGGCGATGCCGAGCTGCTGAGCTACCCGCCGGGCGTCATCGACATCGGCGACGGAGCAGCATCCGGTGTCGGATGGTCCACCCCACAACTTCATGGTCACGCCCACCACCTGTGCCCGCCCTCCACCAGGCGGGCGGCAGCCACCGACGAGTCGACCCCTCCGGACATGGCGACGAGGACACGCATGATCGGCTCTCAGAGCACCCGCAGCCGGGAGACCGCGGCCGGGATGGCAGTCGCGGCCAGGTCCAACCTCCGCCTGCGTCGTCGTGGGACCGAGCGTGAGGCGCAGGCTCGCCCGGGCCTCCTCCTTGGGAATGCCCATGGCCAGCAGCACCGGGCTCGGTTGCATAGCCCCGCTCGCGCAGGCGGCGCCCGGCGGAGGCACACACCCCCGACTCGTCGAGCAGCACCAGCAACGGCTCGCTCTCGACGCCGGCCACCCGGAGGTGCAGGTGCCCGGGGGTCCGGGGCACCCCTGCCGCGGTCTCGACCATCTCAGGAACACGACCCGGTGAGCCGGCGGGCGAGCCCGTCGCGCTGCGCGGCCGACCCGAGCGCCCGCGTCCGCTCGCTCCTGGGCTGCCAGCGTCACCGCGGCACCGAGCCCGACGATCCCGGCCACATTGTGTGTCCCGCTGCGCAGCTCGCGTTCCTGTCCTCCCCCGTGCAAGATGGCTCGCAGGGCCGGGCGGCCGCGGCAGGCCAGCACTCCGATCCCCTGGGGTCCACCCAGCTTGTGGCCGCTCACAGCGATCAGATCGGCGTCGGCGGCCGCTTCGGTCAGATCCAGCCAGGCCGCGGCCTGGACAGCGTCGGTATGCAGAAGGCGCGTGAGGCGCCCGCCGCCGCACCAGACGAGCGATCTGCCCGAAGGGTTGAATGACCCCCGTCTCGTGGTTCGCCAGCTGGACCGAGACCAATGTCACTTCCGGGTCCAGTAGCAATCGGCCGCCAGCGTCCATATCCAACCGCCCGTCGTTGTCCACCGGGGCCACCCGCACCTGCTGGCCGCTGGCGAGTGCGGCCTCCATGACCGCGGGGTGCTCGACCGCGCTGACCACTACCGGGCCCGGAGCCGCGCCGCAGCGCTCCGAGAATGGCCAGGTTGTCAGCCTCGGTCCCTCCCGAGGTAAACGTGATACCGCCGGGCTCGACGCCGACGACGCTCGCCACGGCGTCCCGCGCCTCGTCGACTGCGGCCCGCGCCGCCCGAGCGACCCGGTGGGCACCAGACGGATTGCCAAATCGTTCGGTCAGCCAGGGAAACATGGCTGCCGCCGCAGCCGGGCGCAGCGGTGCACTGGCCGCGTGATCAAGGTAAGCCAACACTCCTTGCCAGGATAGAGGGAAGGCCCGCCATCACCCGGTGCGAGCCAGTCCAGCGAGGTCGCGTTACCGGTTTCGCGACCTGAACAACATTCTGGTTCCGCCGGCGCTACCTTCGCAGGCATGATCACTGCGCCGGGCTACCCTGCATTGGATGAGCCAGCTACGGCTGGACCCGCTCACGGGTCGCTGGGTGGTGATCGCCGGGGAGCGGGCGCAGCGCCCGGGGACTTTCTGCCGCGCCGACTGCCGGTGGAAGACGATCCCGGCCGCCCGTGCCCATTTTGCCCGGGTCACGAGGAAGTTGGGGCACCGGTACTCGAGACCTACGGGCCCGGAGGCACGTGGGAAGTGCGTGTCGTAACCAACCTGTATCCCGCCTTCAGTGGTAGCGAGCCCATGGTCGTCACCCATCTCGGGCCGGTGTACACGCAGGCGCCGGCCAGCGGCGTCCACGAGGTGCTGGTCTTGGCTCCCGAGCACAATTCCAGCTGGGCCGACTTGACCGAGGGCCACGCGGCTTTGGTGATGGAAGCGTTGCGGGATCGCATGACCGCCCACGCCGAGGCCGGGCTGCGGTACAGCCAGGCCGTGGTCAACAGCGGCCGGGAAGCCGGCGCGTCGATCGAGCATCCGCACGGCCAGCTACTGTCGACGCCGTTTATTCCGGGTGAGGCAGCCAACGAACTTGCCGGCTTCGCCGCTTCCAGGGCAACTGCCTGCTCTGCACGGTGCTCGATGCCGAAGAGGAGGCCCAGCACCGGCTGGTGTTCGCCGATGATCGGGTGGCCATGATCAGCCCGTTCTGGAGCGGGACGCCGTACGAGCTGCTGATCATCCCCCGCCAGCACGAACTCCATCTGCATCGCGCCGATCCCGCCGATCTCGCTGGCATCGGCCGGTCCGTCCAACGGGCGCTGGCCGCCTTGCGGGCCCGCCTGGGTGACGTGGCGTACAACATTATGTTCCACACCGCACCCTTCCGGCCGAGCGGCGATTTCCACTGGCATGTGCATCTCATGCCCAAGATCTCGACGAGAGGTGGCTTCGAGATGGGATCGGGCGTGCTGATCAACGTCGTCCCGCCCGAGCGAGCGGCGGACGAGTTGCGCACCGAAGTGGGGGCGCCGGCCTGAACCGCTCGAGCGGCAGGCGAGGCCACCAGCCTCATGCTCGAGAAAACGCTAACCAGGCGCCAGCCACAGCACGCCGAGCGGCGGAAGGGTGACCGCCGCCGACCATTCCTGGCCGTGCCACCGGACGGCTTCGGCTTCGACGGCGCCGTAATTCCCGACGCCGCTGCCGCCCCATTCGACGGCGTCGGTGTTGAGCAACTCCTGCCACCGACCGGGTGTGGGCAGCCCTACCCGGTAGCCGCTGCGAGGAACCGGGGTGAAGTTGGCGAGGCACGCCACCACGTCGCCGGGCCCGCCGGCGGCCCGGCGACGCAGGAAGGTCAGGACGCTCTGATCGGCGTCGTTGGCGTCGATCCATTCAAACCCGGCGGGGCTGGCATCGTCCTCCCAGAACGCCGGCCGGCCGCGGTAAATCAGGTTCACGTCCTGGAGCATGGCTCGCAATCGGCGGTGGTCTGCCCATTCGTCGAGAATCCACCAATCGAGCGGCCGGTCGTGACTCCACTCCCGCTCCTGTCCGAATTCTCCGCCCATAAACAACAACTGCTTACCCGGGTGGGCCCACATCCAGGCGTACAGCGCCCGCAGGTTGGCCAGCTGGCGCCACCGATCACCGGGCATCTTGCTCAGGAGGGAGGCCTTCCCGTGCACCACCTCATCGTGGGACAGCGGCAGGATGAAATTCTCGCTCCACGCGTACAACAGCCCGAACGTCAGCTCGCCATGGTGAAACCGCCGGTAGATCGGATCGTGACGGAAGTAATCCAGGGTGTCGTGCATCCATCCCATGTTCCATTTGAAACCGAACCCGAGCCCACCCAGGTACGTCGGTCTTGACACGCCCGGCCAGGCCGTCGACTCCTCCGCGATGACCGTGGCACCCGGATACAGCCCAAAAACCGTCTCGTTGACCTCTTTGACAAAACTGACGGCGTCGAGGTTCTCACGGCCGCCGAATTCGATTCGGCACCCATTCCCCTTCGGAACGGGAGTAATCCAGGTACAGCATCGAGGCCACCGCGTCCACCCGCAGGCCGTCGATATGGAATTGCTCGATCCAGTACAGGGCGTTCGCGACCAGAAAGTTGCGGACCTCGTTGCGGCCAAAGTTGAACACGAGCGTCCCCCAGTCCGGGTGCTCCCCCTGGCGAGGATCGGCGTGCTCGTACAGCGCCGTCCCATCAAAGCGAGCCAGGGCGAATTCGTCCCGGGGAAAGTGCGCCGGCACCCAATCGAGAAACACGCCGATCCCTCGTTGATGAAGGGCATCGACCAGTGCCCGGAAGTCGTCCGGGGAACCGAACCGGGAGGTGGGAGCGTAATACCCCGACACCTGGTAGCCCCACGATCCGCTGAAGGGATGTTCGGCAACCGGCATCATCTCGACGTGGGTAAACCCCATCTCGGCCACATAGTCGGGCAGCTGCTCGGCCAGTTCCAGGTATGTGAGGGGCCGCGTCGATCCGTCCTCGTTGCGGGCGTGCCGCCACGATCCCAGATGCACTTCGTAGATGGCCAGCGGGGCGTGGAGCAGATCCGTCGCGGCCCGGCTGTCCAGCCACCGGCCGTCCGCCCACAGGTGCTGCGGATCGGGCTCCACCACACTGGCCGTCGCCGGCGGCTGCTCGAGGGCGAAGGCGTAAGGATCGGTCTTGAGGATGAGCCGCCCTTCCGCGGTCACCAACTCGTACTTGTAGCGCGCCCCGGGCCCACCCCGGGAATGAACAATTCCCAGACGCCGGAAGAACCGAGCGAACGCATGGGGTGGACGCGGCCGTCCCAGAAGTTCCAGTCGCCCACGACCCGTACCGCCTTCGCATTCGGAGCCCACACCGCGAAGGAGACGCCGCCGAGATCGTCGTGCACCCTCGGATGGGCCCCCAGCACCTCCCACAGGCGGCGGTGCCGCCCTTCGCCGAAGAGGTGCAGGTCCAGTTCTCCGATGGTCGGCCAGGACGCATAGGGGTCGTAGAAGCGGTAGGCGGTCTCCTGCCCACCGGAGCGGTAGACGGCCTCCAGCTGGTAGCGGCGGACCCCCCTGCTGATCGGCGCTTCGTAGATGCCCGCCGGGTGGGTCCTGATCATCTCGGTGACCTTTGGCGCCGAAACCGGCCCGGTAATCAAACGCATACCGGCAGCGTCCGGACGGTAGGCCCTGACGATGCCGCCATGGCGGCCGAGCACCCGATGGGGATCGCGGTGATGACCTTTGACGATGTCCTGCAGCTCCTCCTCCACCACGTCACTCGCCTCCATAGAGCAGATAGTCGATCGCGCCCAGGGGGACGGGTACCCAGTCGGGGCGGTGCGCACGCTCGTAATCGAGCTCGTATAGGGCTTTGTCGAGCTCATAGGCGATCATCACCGCGGGGGCGCGGTCGGGCCCGGGAAGCAGGGTCTTGATCCCCTCGAGATCGAAATAACCCTCGAGGAAGGCTTGCCGGTTGTGCGTGTCCCACGCCTGAGCCATCGGGGTCAGTCTGGGCAGATCGGTGGCCGGTTGCTCGGTGAGAGCGTAACGCGCCGCGTAGTCGAAGGACCGCAGCATCGAACTCACGTCCTTGAGCGGCGACGTCGGCGCCATCCGCTCCAGGAGGGGCCGGGCTGGTTCCCCCTCGAAGTCGAGCACGTACCAGCCGGCGTCGGTCTGCATGACCTGCCCAAGGTGGTAGTCACCATGCACGCGGATCGCGGGGCCCGGATCCGGGACGGACCGCAGCCGGTCGAGTAATGGCCGGGCGCTGGCCAGCAGATCGCGCCCGGCCAGCTGGACCGCATCGGCCAAGCGGGCGGCGATGCGATCGATGAGGACGTACCAGTCGCCGACGAACGCCTCGCCGCGCGTGATCCCGAACGTTTCCGCAAGGGCTATGTGCATCTCGGCGGTCATGCGGCCGAGCCGGCGAGTCTCGCTCGAAAAGTCACCGCCGGCCTCACCGGGATCATCGCAGGCAGAGCGGTAAAAGTCGCGCAGCGAAGTGAGGGCCAAAGCCCACCCCTCGGAGCCGCCCGCCAGAAACTCCTGTCCAAACGCCAGGTCGTACGGCTCCTCCCGCCAGGACACGAGCGGGCGGGCGACATGCTCGAATCCGGCCGCGGCAAGCGCGCTCGTCACCTCGACATCCGGGTTCGGGCCCTCGTGCAGCCGGCGGTACACCTTGAGGATCAGGCGGTCGTCGAAGACCAGTGACGTATTTGACTGCTCGGCCGCCACGGGACGGGCCAGCGCCGCGCTTTCCGTGCCGCCGCTTACTATCTCTAAAAGGACGCGGGCCAGTTCGCTATCCAGCAGAGCGTCGTAGAAGAGCGACGCGTCGACCGAGCCCAGCACCGCTTCTTCGCGGCCGTGCAGGAAATCGGCACGCTCGTCCAACGGCCGCTCGCCGATCAGGAGCTGGTAGTGGATGTCCTCCACTGCCACCGTGGCGTGCCACAAGCGATGGGCGTCCCCGTGGTCGGCCCACAACGTGTGGCTGTGTTCCAGCCGCACCGAGTCGGAGTGCGGCTGACCCGACCCACCAAACCACCGCTGCGCACCCAGGTAGCCGGGGATGAGCACATCCAGGCCGCGCGGCAGGCCGTCGCTCTCGGCGGTCACGGCATTCCGGGGCCCGGGGGATCCACCAGCTCGAACCAGTAGAAGCCGTACGGGGCCAGGGTCACGAAGTACGGCAGCTCACCGATTCGCGGGAAGGGGATCCGCCCGATCAGCTCGATGGGCGCCTTGCCATCCCAGCGCTGCAACGGCAACTCGGCCGGCTGTGCGAAACGGGACAGGTTGCAAACGCACAGGACGGTGTCGGTGGCAGCCTCGTCCGCGTCCAGAGCCCCGGGCCCCCCGGCACGCACGTAGGCAAAGACGGAGGGGTTCTCCACGGAGATGACCTCGAAGGTCCCGCTTCCGAACACCGGATGCTGCTTACGTACCTCGAGCATCCGGCGCATCCAGTGCAGCTGGGAGCTGGTGTTGCGAACCTGCGCCTCCACGTTGACGGCTTGATACCCGTAGACCGGGTCCATCAACGGCGGCAGGTACAGCTGGGCGAAATCCGCACGTCCGAACCCGGCGTTGCGGTCGGGCGACCACTGCATCGGGGTCCGCACCGCGTCGCGGTCTCCGAGGTAGATGTTGTCGCCCATGCCGATCTCGTCGCCGTAGTAGAGCACCGGCGAGCCCGGAAAGCTGAAGAGCATGGCATGCAGCAGTTCGGCGATGCGGCGGTCGTTTTCGACCAGGGGCGCCAACCGGCGCCCGATGCCGAGGTTGCGCTTCATGCGGGGATCCTTGGCGTATTCAGCCCACATGTAGTCACGCTCTTCATCGGTCACCATCTCGAGCGTCAGCTCGTCATGATTTCGCAGGAAAATGCCCCACTGACAACCGTCGGGAATGTCAGGAGTGCGGGTCAGGATCTCGGACAGCGGATGCCGCTGCTCGCGGCGCACGGACATAAACATCCGGGGCATCACCGGGAAGTGGAAACACATGTGGCACTCATCGCCATCGCCGAAGTAGGCGACCACGTCCTCGGGCCACTGATTGGCCTCCGCCAACAGCACCCGCCCCGGATAGAGCGAATCCACTTCCTTGCGCAATCGCTTCAGGTACTCATGCGTCTCCGGCAGATTCTCGCAGTTCGTGCCGTCCCGTTCGAACAGATAAGGAACGGCATCGAGCCGGAAGCCGTCGAGCCCGATGTCGAGCCAGTACCGAACGACGTCGAGCATGACATCGGCGACCTCGGGGTTGTCGTAGTTGAGGTCCGGCTGGTGGGCGAAGAAGCGGTGGAAGTAGTACTGGCCGCGCTGCGAGTCGTAGGTCCAGTTGGACTTCTCGCTGTCTACGAAAATGACCCGGGCCTCCGGGTACCGGGTGTCGTCGTCGCCCCACACGTACCACTCGGCCTTCGGGTTGGTCCGGTCCTGCCGGGATTCGAGAAACCACGGATGCTGATCGGAGGTGTGGTTCATCACCAGGTCCGCGATCACGCGCAGACCCCGCTTGTGGGCTTCCTCCACCAACTGGACCGCGTCGGCCAGATCGCCGTACTCGGGCAGGACGGTCCAGAAATCACTGATGTCGTAACCGCCGTCGCGAAGCGGCGATTGGTAGAACGGCAGCAACCACAGGCAGTCGACCCCCAACCACTGGATATAGTCGAGCTTGGCGGTGATGCCGGCCAGGTCGCCCGTGCCGTCATCGTTGCTGTCAAAGAACCCGCGGACAAGGATCTCGTAGAACACTGCCCGCTGAAACCAGCGAGGCTCGGAAGTCCCGAAGGCGTTCACCATCACGTGGCTCGCAGGTCAAACACGTGCGCCACCCGGTACGCCGGGTCGAGCCGGACGAAGGGGGTTGAACCGATCCACTCGTAGCGGTCGCGGGTCGAGGACAACAGATCGACGACCGGGTAAGGGCGATCCTGGGGAAGCCCGACGGCCACCAGGTCCAGATACAGGAGCGCCTCTTGCGCCGAATACGGGTCCAGGTTGACGACCGTCAGCACGGCGTCGGCGCCATCGTCGCTCAACTTGGAATAGGTGATGATCTCCGGGTTGCTCGTCGAGTGGAAGCGGATCGAGCGAAGGCGTTGGAGGGCGGGATGCTGGCGCCGCAGCGTGTTCAGGCTCGTCATGATGGGGGCCAGGCTGTCGGGGCGGGCGAAGTCCCGATGCTTGATCTCATATTTCTCCGAGTGGAGGTACTCCTCGTTGAACTCGGAGGCCGGAACGTTTTCGTACAGCTCGTATCCGCTGTAGACCCCGTAGGAGGGGCTCATGGTGGCGGCCAGCACCAGCCGGAGGGCAAAGGCCGCCGGCGGGCCCAGGCGCAGGGGACCCGACAGGATGTCCGGCGTGTTGGGCCAGAAGTTGGGCCGCATGTAGTCGGCGACGGGGCCGTGCGCCACCTCGTCGAGGTACGCCCACAGTCCTTCCGGGCCGTGCTGGGTGGTTCTCCAGGTGAAATACGTATAGCTCTGACTGAAGCCGGCCTCGGCCAAGCGCGCCATGACTTTGGGCCGGGTAAAGGCTTCAGACAGAAGGATCACTCCCGGATGCTCTGCCTGCACCGACGAAATCAACCACTCCCAGAATGCCATCGGCTTGGTGTGAGGGTTGTCGACCCGGAACGCCGTCACGCCCTGGGAGATCCAGTAGTCCAGGATGCCCTTGCACGCAATCCAAAGAGCCACCCGGTCGGCTTCGTTCGCCGGCCAGAAGTTCAGGGGGACGATGTCCTGGTACACCTTAGGCGGGTTCTCGGCATACGCGATCGAACCATCTGGACGATGGTGAAACCACTCCGGATGGGCACGGACCCAGGGATGGTCGGGCGAACACTGGAGGGCGTAGTCGAGGGCCAGCTCCATACCGTGGGCGCGCACCTCCGCCAGCAGCTCGGCGAAATCCTCGATCGTGCCCAGGCCCGGATCGATGGCGGTGTGCCCCCCTTCCTTGCTGCCGATGGCCCACGGGCTGCCGGGGTCGTGCTCGCCGGCCACGAGCGTGTTGTTGGGACCCTTGCGGGCCGTCGTTCCGATGGGATGGATGGGGGGCAGGTACAGAACGTCGAACCCCATGGCCGCCACTTCCGGGACCCGGGTCATCGTTCCCTTGAGGCCCCCAAAGGAGCGTGGAAACAGCTCGTACCACGCTCCGAACGAGGCGAGCGGGCGGTCGACCCAGAGCAGCTGCGGGTGCGAAGCCGTCAGATCGGGGGCGCCTTCGGGGCCGCGCAGGGCGGTCGCCACTTCGGTCCGCAGTGCCGCGGCCACCCGGGATTCCTCGTCGAGCGCGGCGTCGCTCAGATCCGCCAGCGCGGCCGCCACTGCCGGGTCGGCTGCGACGGGCGTCAGCAGCTGTTCGCCTTCGAGAATCTCCACCGCAATGCCCTGTCCGGCCTCCAGCTTGGCCAGCACCTTGTGCGCCCACGTCGTGTGCCGGTCGGTCCAGGCCTCGACGACAAACGTGTGGGCGCCGAGTCGTCGGGGAACGATCGTCGCCTCCCACTCGTCGTTGCCGAGGGCGACAAGCTCGCCGACGGACTCGGGTTCCTCCCGTCCGCCGGCCGTCAACCGGACCCGGCCGGCGAGCAGGTCGTGACCGTCCTTGAACACGACCGCCGACACCGGGACCGCCTCGCCCACCACTGCCTTGGCGAAATGCCCGGGCGAAGGCGTCCGGGGACGTAGGTCTTCGATCACGAGCCGTGGCAGCACGATGCCAACCTACCCACCTGCACCACCCGCGCCCGCCAGGGCATTGACGGGCACCTTGGTTCGGCTCCCTCTCGTCCCGTAGCTTCTACGACCATGAGGGCACTCCGGAGCTTCACCGTTCGGGCCCGCCTCCCCGAGGCTCTGGGTCCCCTGCAGGAGCTGGCGTTCAACTTGCGCTGGTCGTGGGAACACCGCACCCGGGATCTGTTTCGCTGGGTGGATCCGCAGATCTGGGAGCTGAGTTTCCACGACCCGGTTCGTCTCTTGAGCCTGGTGGGACGGCAGCGCCTGGAGCAGCTGGCCGCGGACCCCGCCTTCATGGGTTTCCTCGGCGAGATGCACGACGACCTTCGCCGCTATTTGGAGGCGCCCCGGTGGTTCCAGAACCGGGCGGCAAGCCCCTTGCGTGGGGTTGCCTATTTCTCTCCGGAATTCGGGTTGGCCGAGGCCTTGCCCCAGTACTCAGGTGGTCTCGGCGTGCTGGCCGGCGACCACCTCAAGGCGTCCAGCAGTCTGGGCATCCCCCTGACAGGGGTGGGATTGATGTACCGGCTCGGATACTTCCGCCAGCATCTCGATGCGGATGGTTGGCAAGAGGAGCGTTACCCGGTCCTCGACCCCCACAGTATGGCCCTGGAACTGGTGGACGGCGTCCGGGTGACCGTCGACCTGGCCGGTGCCCTGCTCGAAGCCCAGGTCTGGCGAGCGTGGGTCGGCCGGGTGGAGTTGTACCTGCTCGACGCGGACGTCGACACCAACGACGACGAACTGCGGGCCGTGACGGACCGACTGTACGGAGGCGGAACCGAGCACCGTATTCGCCAGGAGATCCTGCTCGGCGTCGGCGGGGTTCGGGCGCTGGAAGCATCCGGGGTGGAAACCCAGGTGTTCCACACCAACGAGGGACACGCCGGCTTTCTCGGCCTGGAACGGATCCGGAAGCTGATCAGTTCGGAGGGTTTACGCTGGGACGAGGCGGTGGAGGCGACTCGAGCGGGGACCGTGTTCACGACCCACACACCGGTCCCGGCCGGGATCGACCGCTTCCCCCGCGAGCTGATGACCCGGTATTTCAGCCGGTGGGCGGAAGAATGCGGCATCTCGATCGACACCCTGATGTCGCTCGGGCATTTCCCAGGTGAAGACCCGGCTGCGCCGTTCAACATGGCCGTGATGGGTTTGCGGCTGGCGGCCAAGTCCAACGGCGTCTCCCGCCTCCACGGTCATACCAGCAGAGAAATGTTCCAGGCCCTTTGGCCTCTGGTGCCGGCCGAAGAGACGCCGATCGGCTCGATCACAAACGGGGTGCACGGCCGGACGTGGGTCTCCTCGCAGATGGACGACCTCTTTTCCAAGTACGTGTCGCCGGCTTGGGACGAGGCCGGCCCGGACGAATGGGCCCGCATCGAGGACGCCCGCGACGACGAGCTGTGGCGGGCACGCGAGCAGGGGCGCGACGCCCTGGTCAGTTTTGTGCGGGAGCGGCTCCGGCGGTCGCTTCGCGATCGGGGGGTGTCCATCAGCGACGCGGCCTGGACCGACGAGATCCTGGATCCCCGCTTTCTCATTGTGGGCTTCTCCCGCCGTTTCGCCGCCTACAAGCGGGCCACGTTGCTGCTGGCCCAGCCCGAGCGCCTTCGCGCCCTGCTGCTCGACGAGCAGCGGCCGCTCCAACTCGTCTTCGCCGGTAAGGCCCACCCGGCCGATGACCTGGGCAAGGAGATGATCGCCCAGATCGTGCGGTTTTCCCGCGACCCGGCTGTGCGGCATCGCATCACGTTCGTGGAGGACTACGACATCGCGGTAGCCCGCACCATGTACCAGGGCAGTGACGTGTGGCTCAACACCCCCCGCCGGCCCATGGAGGCGAGCGGGACCAGCGGCGAGAAAGCCGCGCTCAACGGGGCCCTCAACTGCTCGATCCTCGACGGCTGGTGGGACGAGATGTTCGACGGCAGCAACGGCTGGGCCATCTCCTCGGCGGAGGCGATCACCGATGTCGAGCACCGGGACGTCGTGGAAGCGAACAGCCTGTTCGAGTTGCTCGAAGGGCAGATCATCCCGCTGTTTTACGACCGCGGGAGCGGCCGATTCCCGCGTGGCTGGGTCACGCGCATCAAGTCGTCGCTGCGTTCACTCGGTCCCAACGTGACCGCGTCCCGGATGGTTCGGGATTATCTGAGCGAGATGTACGAGCCCATCGCGGCCCAGAGCGACTCCCTGGCCGGGGACCGCCACGCTCGGGCCCGGGAGCTGGCGGCGTGGAAACACCGGGTGACGGCCGCCTGGCCGGAGGTCAAGGTCGAGGTGGAACCGGATCCCGACGTCGGGCTGGTGGACCTGGGATCCGAACGAGAAGTCACCGCACTGGTCCGTCTCGGCTCACTGACCCCCGACGACGTGGCGGTCGAGCTGATCCACGGCCCGGTCGCGGCCGGCGACGAGCTGATCGACACCCAGGTGGTCCGGCTGCGGCGCGCCGGCCCGCTTCCCGTGGGGGCAGAGGCGGACGCGGGGGCGGTCGGGAGCGGGAACGGGGAGGTGCGGTATCGGGGTCGGTTCAGCGTCGACCAGGCCGGTCGCCATGGGTACGCCGTGCGGGTCGTGCCCGCCCACCCGGATCTGGTCGTGCCGGTCGAGATGGGTTGCGTGGCCTGGGCGTAGCCGGGGAACGTTCCAGGGACCGCTGGCCGACCGGCGGCCGACTCACGCCTCTCCGTCGAGCAACCGCCTCGCCGCCTGGTACGGGTCGAGCCGCCGCCCCAGGAGGTCCGCTTTGGCCGCCTGGTAGTGGGCTTCGCCGGCGAGGCCGTGCACGTCACGTTCCAGCAGGTGCACGAGCAACCGGTTCATCTCGTTCACCAGGCGCCGTTCCCGGCCGAGTGCGAGCTCACCGCTGGTTTCCAAGTAGGTGCGGTGATCCCCGACCGCAGCCCACAACTCGTCGATCCCTTCGCCAGCCGCGGCGACGGTCAGGACCACGGGCGGGCGCCACTCGCCCATGGCGGGGTTGAGATCGAGCATGCTCTCCAGATCCCTGCGGGTGTGGGCGGCCCCATCGCGATCCGCTTTGTTGACGACAAACACATCCGCCACTTCCAGCAGACCGGCTTTGCTGGCCTGGATGGCGTCACCCCAGCCCGGCGTCACGACCACCACAGTGGTGTCGGCGGCGCCGGCGATCTCGACCTCCACCTGCCCCACGCCGACGGTTTCCACCAGCACGATTGGCCACCCGGCGGCAGCCAGGACCCGGATGGCCTCTGGCGCGGCCTGCGCCAGGCCCCCCTGGTGGCCACGGGTGGCCATGGAGCGGATGAACACCCCGTCGTCCAGGGCGTGCCCTTGCATCCGGATCCGGTCGCCCAGGATGGCGCCTCCCGAGTAGGGGGACGAAGGATCGACGGCGAGCACTCCGACCCGACCACCGCGGTCGCGCACCACCGTGATCAGCCGATCGGTCAGTGTCGACTTCCCGGCGCCGGGCGCCCCTGTCAGCCCGACGACGTGCTCGACCGCCGCACTCGGCTGGAACGTCAGGCGGCCCACCTCACGGGCGGTGTCGCCACCCCGCTCGACCAGCGACAGGAGTCGGCCGATCGCAGCCTTGTCGCCCGATTGGGCCGCGGCCAGGAGTGCCGCCGGGTCTCCTCGCCTCGGGAGCCGGGACTCCGGCTTCGAGAGGCACGAACCGGGTCGAGATGCGCCGCGGGCAGGGTCCGGTGACATGGTTGGTCCAGTATCGCCGCCATCCGAGCGCACCGACATCCCAGGAGCCGACCGCGTCGTAGGCTCACGGTTGTGCGTGCCCACGTCGATGTCGAGGAGTTAGTGGAACTGACCTCCGCCCTGGTGGCCGTCGACACCTCGAACCCACCGGGCAACGAGCAGCCCATCGCCGGCGTCCTCAGAACCGCCCTGGATCGCTGGCACCCGATCTGGACCGAGGTCGAGCCCGCACCCGGCCGCCTGTCCCTGGTCGCGACACTGCCCCATCCTGATGGCCCTGCCGACCGCCCGGCCCTGATCATCAATGGACACCTCGATGTGGTGCCGGTTGCCGCCGAGGCCTGGACGCGCGACCCGTTCGACCCGCACATCGAAGACGACCGGTTGTACGGCCGGGGCACCGCCGATATGAAGGGGGGCATCGCCGCGGCCATCTGCGCCCTTTCGGTGCTGGAGCGCGCCGGTCGGACCCGGGCGTGCGACCTGGTGTTCCATCTGGTCGCCGACGAGGAGCGCGGTGGTCGTCTCGGGACTGCGGCGCTGCTCCGCGACGGGCTGATCAAGGCCGACGCCTGCCTGGTACCCGAGCCCACCGATCTTCAACTCTGCGTGGCGGAACGGGGCCTGCTGCAGGGTCAGCTCACCGTCAAGGGTCGACCCGGGCATGGAAGCCGGCCCCGGGAGGCGGTCTCGGCCATCGAGAACGCCGCTCACCTGGTCCTGGCGTTGCACGCGGCCGATTTCGGTGATCCAGACCATCCGTTACTCGGCCAGCCGACGGCCAACGTCGGATTCATCCGGGGTGGCAATGCGTACAACACCGTCGCCGAATCCTGCGTCCTCGGTGTCGACCGTCGCGTGCTCCCCGGCGCGACCGAGGACGGCACGGTGGCCGAACTGCGGGCGAAGGTGGACGCCGCCGGGGTCGAGGGGCTGCGCTACACGTTCGACGTCGACACGTTCGGGGAGGCCAGCGAGATGCCCGCTGACGAGCCCTGGGTCAAGCAGGTCGGCGCCGCAGTGGAACGCGGGACCGGGCGCCAACCCGGAATCATCGGGATGAGCTTTACCACTGACGCCCGGTTCATGCGCAACCAGGCCGGGATACCGACTGTCGTCTGCGGTCCCGGGGCCGTTGAGCAGGCCCACGCCAACGACGAGTGGGTCGCCATCAGCCGTCTGATCGACGCCACCGCGGCCTACGCCGAGCTGCTCGCTACCTTCGGGTAAGGGTTCGGATCCGAGCTGCTTGGCGAGCTCATGGGCGAGTCAGGTGGACCCGGAACCGGCGCGCCGACCCCCGCTCGGGCCGGCGGGCCGGCGGGGCAACCCGAAGGCAAGGGTGGCCCGGATCCACTCCACAACTGTCCCGGCCACAGCCTGGTCAGCGCCGCGGAGGCCGTGATCCTTCCCTTCAATCCAACGGTGGCTGACGGGACCGGGAATCGCCTCGCTCGCCGTCTCCAACTCTGCCGGGCTGCCGAAGGCGTCGCGGGTGCCAGAAAGGAAGAGGCAGGGCACATCGAGTAGCGGGAAGTGCTCGGTGCGAAGCCGGTCGGGCCGGCCCGGCGGGTGAAGGGGGTAGCTGATGAGAACCAGGCCGGCGGCGGCAAGACCCTCGGCAACGGCCATCGAGCACATCCGCCCCCCCATGGAGCGCCCCCCGAGCACCAGGTCCGACGCACGCTCCGCCAGTCCGGCTGCCTCCTGACGCACCGCATCGAGGAGCACCGCTGGCCGGTCCGGCGACCGCCGGCCCTCCCTGCGGTACGGGAAGTCCATTCGCACCACGACGAGGCCGGCCGCGGTCGCCGCGTCGTCGATGGCGACCAGGGCGGACTGGTTACGGTCCGCGCCGGCACCGGGCGCCAGCAGCAGCCCGGGCGGGCGCTTTCCGCGGCGGCGCGGCGACGCCTCGCCCGGCGACGTCACACGACGGCGCGGAGCAGATCGCGCAACGATCGGGCCTGCTCGGCGATCACGTGCTCGTCGTAACCGCCCTCGATGCAGTCGGACAGCGTTCGGGCCTGGCTCATGATGCGGAACCACTGCACCTCGTCCAAGCCGATGGGCGGTGGGCCCGCCGCCTCCTGGACGCGCGCCACCGTGTCGGCGGCGCGTTGCTCGTCGGCGGGGTCACCCGCCAGCCGGTCAGCGGCCGCGAACAACTCCTCGAGAGACCGGTATCTCGCCTCACCGTCGTCATCGTCGTCGTCTCCGCCGACTGCGACAACGGCATCGAACAACGACTCCACCTCGCTTTCGTGGTCCGACGGCACGACCAGGTCATCGCCATCCCAGAGGTGGTGAATGCCGGCCTCGTCGAGCAGGATGCCCAACCTCGCCCGCTGCTCTGGCAGCCACTCCGGCAACTCGTAGACCGTCTCCTCTCCGTCTGTTTCCGGCTCCGGTGCTTCGTCGTCCTCGTGTCCCGAATCGACAAGTGAATCGAGGAGCTTGTCGAGGACGGCGGCTTCGGCGCGGATCTCGTTTTCGAGCGCCTCATCGGCGCCCAGCGCGGACAGCAGGCGGCGCGTGACCCGTCCGATGGCGGCCCAGGAGTCGGGATCAACGCCTGGATAACCATCGACCATGAACACGGTAGCGGAGGCTTCGGCTACATCCGCGTCCGCCTGCATGTCGGTGGGGTCCGCGCGCAGGCGGCGCGCCGCGTCGGCCAGCAGATCCAAACCCGCGGAGATGCGCTCGTCTTCCTCCCCGCCGCTCGGTTCCCAGACCGCTTCCCCGGTTGCACTGTTCCCGCTCGCCGCGTCGGGCTCCGGGTTGGCGGCCAGGTCGGCGATGAGGTCATCGACCCGCCCCTCGTCCTCGGCGGCCACGACCAACTCGTCGTCCTCGAAACGGTGCAGGAGTTCCATCGCGTTCAGGTTTTCGATGAGTCGGCCCCGGTCGCGATCGGCCCACGTCTCGAGCCGGTAGGCCACCTCGTCCTCTTCCTCGCCCACGGGCAACTCCGGTAGAGCCGAAGCGACCAAACGTTGACGGCACAGATGGCACCGTCCCCTGGTGCCGACCTCGTACCCGCAGTTCGGGCAATACCAGACTTTGCTCATCCGCAGCGACCCTCCGGCGCCGGCGGCCGCCGGGCGGCGCGCACGTTGGCGTCCATGATGACCGATATTCGGTGGCGTCCGGCCCGACCATCTACTACAAATCGGTGAGACCCGTCAACGGAAGGGAGGAGAGCACATGTCGATGATCGCCTCGCACCTGGTCATGACGAAGCCCTTCATGCTGGCCGCCTCCTCCCTCCCCGCCGCAGCCAATGCGGTGCAGGGGAGGCGTTTCCGAGCCCGCTGAGCCGCACGCCCCGGCCGATGCGAGCCGGGTGTGTCATCCGGCAACACAGGCCGTTCGTATGTTCCTATGCCTTCCTGGCATCAGGGCGGCGTCCGACAAGCCTGGCTGTCGGGGCGGCAGCCCAAACCGCATCAATCGACCGGCGAGCGACGAGTTTGGCGCTCTGACACGGTCCTGTCACTGCAGACCACTCTCACCCCAAGTCCATTCACCACCCTCCCTGAGGAGTGATCACCATGTCGATGCATCCTGTCCTGCTCGGACATCTTGCCGGCGCCCGTCAGGCCGACATCCTTCGCGACGCCTCCCGGCGCCCGTCGCCGGGTGCGAAGCAGATTGACCAGGACGCCCGCCCGGGCCGTCCCAAACGGACCCGGGCCGGGCCGCCGTTCCGGGCCCGCCTGTGGCAATGGGGCCGCCTTGTGCGCCCGGGCGACAGCACGTAGGCGCCTCGTCGGCTGGGTCTCTCCGTGCTCCGACTCGTCGGCTGGGGCTCTGCGTGCTCCGACTCGTCGGCCGGGTCTCTGCGTGCTCCGATACGTGAGCGGTTCCTTCTGTCCTTCCCTGACCGTCAGGCCTGGGAGGGATGGGAGGGCCGCTTCGGAAGGACCGGGGCATCGCGACCGGTACTGCCGGGCCCGCTGGAGCGATTCACCCCACCCACAGGCCGGTCACGGGGCGCCTGATCGACCTCGTGATATTCCTCTTCCACGTTCACAGACCACACATCGTGCCGGGCGCCGAGAAGGTTCTCGACGGTCAGCATGGCCGTGTACATCGAGTGATCCTGGTTGTTGTAACGGTGCATCCCGTTACGCCCGACCGGGAACACGTTTGTGGCGTGCTCGCCCAGCCAGGCCCGGATGACCTCGACGTTCGCCTTGTAGTCGACGTCGTAGTAGGGATAGGCCTTGGGCATGCGCACCACGTAGCCCGCTTCCACTTTGGCCGGATCCACCAGTCCCAGTTGACGCAACTCCGATTTGGCCCGCTCGATCAGATCGTCGTCGGGTGCATTCCAGGATTCGTCGCCTTCGTCGACGGTGTATTCCAGGCCGAGCACGTTGCGCCCGTCCTGGACCAGGTACGGAGACCAAGAACCGAAGTTCTGGATGCGCATCGTGCGCACACCCGTGTCATGGATGTAAATCCAGTTGTCCTGCCAGTCGACCGTGTCGGCCGGGATCACGACGGCCACGGTCAGAAAGTCCCGGTAGGTCAAGCCGCCCGCGGCACCTCGCACCTCGGAAGGAGCTGGCGGGTCCATTACGTGCACCAACGCGGAGAGAGGCATAGACGAGATGACCGCGGACGCCGGGTACTCGGTCCGGCCTCCCTCGCTATCCGCGACCACCGAGACAGCTCGCCCGCCCACATGGCGAATCCGGCTGACCCGGGTGTCCATGACCACTTTGGTGCCCGCAGCCTCGACTGCGTCCTGACAGCGTTCCCACATCATCCCGGGACCGAGCTTCGGGTACTGGAACTCCTCGATCAGGGAGGTGATGTCCTTCTGATTGCGCCTGGGAAGGAGAGAATTGAGGATGGCCGTCGTCAGCGACAGGTTTTTCACCCGCTGCGCGGCCCAATCGGCCGGCATCTCGGATGGGGGATGACCCCACACCTTTTCGGTGTAGGTCCGGAAGAAATGCCGGTACAGCCGCCACCCGAAGCGGGCCGCCAGCCATCCTTCGTACATGTCCTGGTGTTGGGGTGGTCGCACCCGGGCCCACACGTAAGAGAGGACACAGCGGACCGCCTCGACCACGCCCAGGTTGCCGAGAGCGTTCGTGGCCCGGAGCGGATAGTCGTAGAACTTGCCCCTGTAGTAGATCCGACTCTTGCGGGGCCGCAGCATGAACTCCTCGTCGGGGAGGATCTCGTGCCACAGCTCCTCGACCGGGCGGACTTTGGTGAAAAAGCGATGACCGCCGATGTCGAAGCGCCACCCGTCCCGTTCCACGGTCCGGCTGATTCCCCCGACGACACTGTCCGCCTCCAGCACCGTCGAACGCCGGCCGGCTTTGGCCAGCTGGTAGGCGGCAGTGAGCCCGGCGGGCCCGGCTCCAATGATCACCACGTCATCGGCGGGGTCGGCATCCCCCGGACGACTGGGCGCCGGGCCCGGGTCGTCCGTTGGGTCCGTGATCAGGTCGGTCGAGAGTTCGCTCACGCTGGGCAGGCCTCCGTGCCAGCAGCGCGGATCCGGGGAGGGCGCCCGGGCCGGGCTGGCGATGTGTCCATTCTGGTCGGTCCTACCCGGCGCGGCCAGCCGCGGTCGCGCTGCGGGCGGACTGGCGTCGAGGGTGTCACGGCGAGTAGCGGACCAGGTTTTCGTTCTCGTAGTAGTTGCCGTTCTGGCCAACCAGCGTGGTCCCCGAACCCCGAAGCAAGTCGAACCAGCTCTTCAGATAGCCGCAGTCCCCCCCGAGGCCCGGGTAGCCGTCTTTCCACACGACCCACAGCGTGTGCCCGGGCCCGACGCGTGAGAGCGCAGACTGGGCGAAGGTGTCCACGTCAGTGGCGGCGATGACCTTCTTGTAGTCGACCCAATCGACTCGTTGCGGCCCGATTCCCCGGGGGAAGGTGATCTGGGTCACTCCCCTGACCCGAAGCAGCCGATCAACGGCCGGGGCGAGCTGGTCGGGACAGTAGACGACCAGGTCGCCGGGCTGGGCGGCGACGTTGAGCACACCCGCAACCTGGGTGGCTTCAGTGCGCTGCTGTCCGTTCTCGGACTGCCCCGTCAGGAGCCCGGCCACGACGAGCAACGCCAGACAGCCGGCCCGGAATCGATGGCCCGGCAGGACGGCCACTCCAGCCGCCACCACCAGCAGGAACAGGGGAAGCACGACCGCGGTGTAGCGAGCCACGAAGGCGGAGCTGGCCAGCGCGCTCAGTCCCACCGCCAGGACCAGAGTGACCACCGTCACGCCCGCTACCGGCGCCACGGCCCGCCGTGGCCGCAGCTCGAGAACTACCGCCCGCCGGGCATCCACCTGGCCTGGAGCGCCATCGGGGGTGACGGTTTCCACCGTCGTACCCGTCGCGACCGTACGACCGAACACCCCCAGGAAAAACAGACCGAACGTCGCGAACATCAGCAGCCCGCCCCAGGGCCCGCCCCCGGAGAAGTCTCCGAACACCCCCAGAAGGTCGGCAGCGCTCGCCGGTGAGGTCCAGGGCGTCCCGGTATGGAGGACCTGAAAAACGAACACCGGTGACCACGGCAAGAAGCACAGCGCGCCGATCACGATGGCGCGTAGCTGCCGTCCGCCCTCGCCGGTTCGCCGCATCCGCCACAACAGCCAGCCGGCGGTGGCCAGCACCAGGTAGATGGCCCAGTAATGGGTGTACAGCATGGCTGCGGTGACAGCCCCGAGCGCCACCAGCCGGCCGGGGCGCGGGTCTTCGAGCGCTCGGGCAAGCGCCACAAAGCCCAAGAGCGTCCACAGGATCATCAACGAGTACATGCGGGCGTTGGTGGCGTAGGCGATGGCGAACGGGCTGCTCAAGGCCAGGAAGAAGGTCGCCCACGCGACAGCTCTTCCCCCGAGGCGGCGTCCTGCGATCCAGAAAAGCGGGAGTGAGATCACCGAGACGACCCCGGAGAGCGCCCGGACGGCGGTGTCGCCGCTGCCGAAGACGGCCATCCAGAAGTGCAGGAGGACGTAATAGAGGGGCGGGGCGCCGTCGTGGGCGAGCGCCCTCGGGATCTGGCCAACGGGAAGTCGGGCGATGTTGACGCTCAGCGCCTCGTCCAGCCACAGGGCCGTGGGGGCCCAGAAGCGAAGTGCCACCCCGGCGATCACCGCCACCGAGCCGAGGACGACGACGAGCGGGTGCACGCCGGCGAGCTCGCGGCTCACCCCGCGGCGCGCCGCCTCGGCCCAGCTGCCGGGGCCCGTCGGCTGTTCGTTGAGCGAGCGGCGCACCGCCATGTCAGCGAGTGCGAGGGGACCGGCTGATTCGGTTGGGATCGGTTGTCAGCAGACCGGGGAGCAGGGTCCGCCGGTTGCCGCCCCTGCCGTCATTGCCTGTCCCACCTGCGCAGTTGCGGGCGTTCACGGCCGAGAGGATACCCATCGCGGCACGCCCCTCCCATCCAGGCCCCGCGTTCGGGCCTGGGTGCCCGGTACCCCGCGGGACAACCGGGGCGGGCGCTAACGTCGCCGCCGTGGGTGCGCGAGAAGACGTCCGTCCCCAGGTGCCCGACCGAAACCTCGCCATGGAACTGGTCCGGGTAACCGAGGCGGCAGCCTTGGCGGCGGCCCGCTGGATGGGCCGGGGTGACAAGGAGGGCGCCGACGGTGCCGCCGTCGACGCCATGCGCATCGTCCTGGGCGGGGTGCCAATGGACGGACTGGTCGTCATCGGAGAAGGCGAGAAGGACACCGCGCCCATGCTTTTCAACGGGGAGCAGGTCGGTGACGGCACGCCACCGAAGGCCGATGTGGCTGTCGACCCGATTGATGGCACCACACCCACGGCGCTCGGGCGGGGCGGGGCGCTGTCCGTGATTGCCGTGAGCGACCGGGGGACGATGTTCAACCCGGGGCCGTGCGTGTACATGGAGAAACTGGCGGTCGGTCCCGAGCCCGCGGGGAAGGTCAGTCTGGAGCAGTCGGCTACGGAGAACATCCGGGCGGTCGCCGCGGCCAAGGGCGAATCGGTGCGGGATGTGACGGCGGTGATCTTGGACCGGCCCCGCCACGCCGCCCTGATCGAGGAGGTCCGCGGCACCGGCGCCCGCATCCGGCTCATCTCCGATGGCGACGTGGCGGGCGCCATCGCGACCGCCTGGTCCGAGTCGGGGGCGGACATCCTGCTGGGCATCGGCGGCACCCCGGAAGGAGTCATCGCCGCGGCTGCGTTGAAGTGCATGGGCGGAGAGCTGCAAGGACGGTTGTGGCCGCGTGACGACGCCGAGCGGGAGGCATCCCTGCTGCTCGGGTACGACCTGGAGCTGGTCCTGGGTCTCGAAGACCTGGTGCAGGGCGACAACTGTTTCTTTGCTGCAACCGGGATCACCGACGGGGAACTGCTCCGGGGCGTTCGCTATGACAGCCGCGGAGCCAGTACCGAGTCGCTGGTCATGCGATCGAAGTCGGGAACGGTGCGCCGCATCGACGCCCAGCACCGGCTCAAGAAGCTGGCCCGGTACGCGGCGGTGCAGTTCGAGTAGGCGCGACCGGCGTCGCCCAGCTGCTACGAACCCGGTAGAAGCCGGCCGGTCCGTGCGCGTGAAGGACCGGGCATTCCCAGCCGGCCTGGCGCACCGCCGCTTCCAGGTGGGCGAGCAGCGTCGCCCCGATCCCCTGGCCACGGGCGGATGGGAGGACGAGCACCGCGACCCGGCCGCCGGCCTCCGATCGCCAGGCCAGCCCGACGCCAACAACCTGGCCTTCGCGACGGGCCGAGAGAACGATCGGAGGAAAAGACGGGGCCCACCCGGTCTCGGCCGCATCGCCGGCGTCACCCGCCGCCGGCCAGACCGCTCGCAGCAGCTCGTGGCTTTCGGGATCCAACAAGCGGCTCCTGGTGATCTCGAGCGGTAGACCACCCCGGCCCACGACCGTCGGTGCGCCCAGCGCCACGTCGGCGATAGGGCGCCACAGTCGACCCCGGTCCTCCTGCAGGAGGGTGACGTATTCGACCCACGTCACGACCGCGAAGCGATCCAGGGCCGTCAGCGCAGCCGCGATACGGTCCTCGGTCGCGGTGTCGGCCACCGTGACATGCGGGACCCAGGGCCACGACAAGCTGCGCTCCAACGGAGGGGCGAACGCCGCGTCGCGCAGGGTTTGCAGCCGCGGGAGGTCGCCGCCCACCTCGAGGTAGAGGACGGGGTTGTCGGGCTGGAACGTGGCCAGGCGGCCCAGGGTGAGCCGCAGCGGACCGGGCTGGCCGGCCGCTGCCCGTCGGAGGACCCCGAGGGCGGCCGACAGCTGATCGGCCCGGATATTGACGGGAGGGACCAGTGTCAGATGGGAGGGCACACGGTCCAGGGACGGGTCACCGAGGCCGCGCCGCAGGCCGTCGACCTGGTCACTGATGGGCGGATCAAGGAGCAGGGCGACGCCAAGGCGACGCCGGGCGGCGGGCACAGGGCGTCAGTGTGCCAGCCCGCCACGGTCTAAACTGCCTTCGTGACCGAGGACCGCGAGCTCTTCGACATGATCAGGCGCGAGGAGGAACGGCAAAACACCACCCTGCAACTGATCGCGTCCGAGAATTTCACCTCTCGGGCGGTCATGGCCGCGACCGGGTCGGTGCTCACCAACAAGTACTCAGAGGGCTATCCAGGCAAGCGGTATTACGGCGGCAACACCGTTATCGACGAGGTCGAAGATCTGGCCCGGCAGCGGGCGTGCCAGTTGTTCGGCGCCGAGCACGCCAATGTTCAGCCCCATGCCGGCGCCACGGCCAACTTGGCGGCGTACCTCGCCGTGCTCGACTACGGGGACACGGTTCTCGGCATGCGGCTGGATCAGGGCGGTCACCTGACCCACGGCTCGCCGGTCAACGTCAGCGGCCGTTTCTACCGCTTCGTGTCGTATGGAGTCACCGAGAGCGACGAGCGGCTGGACCTGGACCAGTTGGCGTCACTTGCCGAGGAGTACCGGCCCAAGCTGATCGTGGCCGGCGCCACCGCCTACTCGCGCATTATTGATCCGGTCCCTATCCGCCAGATCGCCGACCAGGTGGGCGCCCTCTTTCTCTTCGACGCCGCCCACGTCGCCGGACTTATTGCCGGTGGGGTGCACCCCAACCCGGTGGGCGTGGCCGACATCGTCACCTTCACAACCCACAAGACGCTGCGCGGCCCGCGAGGAGGCGCCATCCTGTGCGGGACGAACCTGGCTGCAGCGATCGACAAGGCGGTGTTCCCGGGGTTGCAGGGCGGTCCCCTCGAGCACGTCATTGCCGCCAAGGCGGTGGCCTTCCGGGAGGCCGGTGCCCCGGAGTTCCGAGACTACGCAGCGCAGATCGTCCGCAACGCCCGGGCGCTGGCAGCGGGACTGGCCACGGAGGGGTTTCGGATCGTGTCCGGCGGCACCGACAATCATCTGATGCTCGTGGATCTGCAGCCGTTCGACGCGGAGCTGACCGGCAAGCAGGCCCAGGAATCCCTGGACCGGGCCGGGATCACGCTCAACAAAAACCAGATTCCCGGCGACCCTCGCTCCCCCTTTGTCACGAGCGGGCTGCGCATCGGCACTCCGGCGGTCACGACCGCGGGCATGGGCGAGCCCGAGATGGAGGAGATCGCCCGCCTGATCGGCCGGGTCCTGCGCCGGCCCGACGACCTGGGAGAGCGGCAATCCGTGCGCGAACAGGTCGGCGTCCTCTGTTCCAAGTTCACGCCGTATCCGTAGCGGCTGTGCAACCGCCAGCTTTGCCAACGCGAAGGAGGCGACGGACGGTGCGTCCGCCGGCTCCTTCCGCGTGTCAAGCTTGTGCTGTGACAGGGTTTAGGAGCGCGCATTAACGGCTATCGCGATTATGTGATCGTCGGCCTGGTGGCCGCCCTCGCCACGTGGGCTTGCACTTTTGTCGTGCGCCGCCTGGCCGCCCGGTTCTCGATCATCGTCATCCCCGACGAGCGGCGCATCCATGAGCGGCCAACCCCCACCGTCGGCGGGGCGGCAATGTACGTGGGCCTGCTGGCCGCGCTCGTGGTGGCCTCGCAGCTGCCCGGGCTGGCCGCCCTGTTCCGTGGTTCATCCGAACCGATCGGACTGGTCCTGGGTGCGTCGGTGATCTTCACCATTGGAATGGTCGACGACCTGCGCGAAATGTCGCCGCCGGCGAAGATGTCCGGCCAGATCCTGGCCGGCACCGTCCTGTACTTGTTCGGCATCAACATCTTGTTTTTCCGGCTGCCGTTTGCCGGCACGACCGTCGTCCTCTCGGCCGATCTGATCCCGGTGTTGACCGTGCTGTGGGTGGTGGGCATGGCCAACGCGGTCAACTTCGTGGACGGGCTCGACGGCCTGGCGGCGGGCATTGTCGGCATCGCCTCGGCGGCGTTTTTCCTGTACTCGCACGAACTGGTGCAGAGGGGGACGATCGGGGCGGAGAGCTCGGGACCGCTGTTTTCGGTGATCACGCTGGGCCTTTGCCTCGGGTTCCTGCCCCATAACTTCCACCCGGCCCGGATCTTTATGGGCGACGCGGGCGCCATGATGCTCGGCCTGATGATGGCCGCGTCCACCATGTCGGTCGTCGGCCAGACGAACATCGATTTCAACGGCCGGACCTACTTCTTCTTCGCCCCGCTCGTCATCCCGTTTTTCATCCTGGGCATCCCGATGCTCGACACCGCCTTCGCTATCGTGCGCCGGGCCGGCCGCCGGACGAACCTAGCCGGGGCGGACAAGAACCACCTGCATCACCGGCTCATGCGCCTCGGCCACGGGCAGACCCGCGCCGTGCTGATCCTCTGGACGTGGACCGCCCTGCTGTCCGGCCTCGTCCTCTACCCCAGCCTGGCCAACCGGGCCATTTCGTATGTCCCCTTTGGCGGCATTGCCCTGGTCGTGGCCCTCTACACCCTCTTCGGGGTCCGGGGCCGGGCCGAAGGCGGGGCCGACGCCCGATCCCACCGCATCACGGTCGGCGGCGGGCGCAACGGTGCCACCTGACGGCGCGGGAGCGCCCGGACGGTCCTGGTGACGCCCGGGGCGTCAGGCCGTGGCCGTCGCCGTGGCTCCGGTGGCTGCTTCCAGGCGCGCCCGGGCCCAGCGCACATCCTCCTCCGCCGTCTCTTGGGGCGTATCGCTGCCGGGCGACGAGAGCGCGGCCGTGGCCTCGGACTCGGCCCGCTGGGCGGCCGGCACGTCGATCTCGCTGGCCAGCTCCGCCTCGTCGGCCAGCATGATGACCTGGTTGCCCTTGACCTCGACGAAACCGCCGTGCACGGCCAGACGGACCTCCGGCCCGCCCGTCCCCTCGGTATCGCCAACGGGGCCGACGATGCGGACCACGCCCACGTCCAGGGCGCCGATGTAGGGCATGTGATTGGCCAGGAACGCGATCTCGCCTTCGACCACACGGCACACGATCATCTCCGCCTGGCCCGAGTACAGGGTGCGGGTCGGCGTGACCAGTTCGAACTGGGTCGTGGCCACCGGCCGGCTACCTGCCCTCTTCGAGCTCGCGTGCTTTCTGGAGCACGCTCTCGACCCCGCCGACGTTGAGAAAGGCCTGCTCGGGGACCTCGTCGAGGTCCCCGTTGACCAGGGCCTCGAACGATTCGACGGTTTCCGACACGGGCACATAGATCCCGGGGATACCGGTGAAGACCTCGGCGACGAAGAACGGCTGGGAGAGAAACCGCTGGATCTTGCGGGCCCGGGAAACGGTGATGCGGTCCTCCTCGGCCAGTTCGTCAAGACCGAGGATGGCGATGATGTCCTGCAGCTCCCGGAATCGCTGCAGGATCTCCTGCACCCGGCGGGCCACCGCGTAGTGACGGTCGCCGACCACTTCGGCGGTCAGCACCGACGACGTGGAAGCAAGAGGGTCCACCGCCGGGTAGATGCCGAGCGCGGCGATCTGACGGGACAACTCCGTGGTCGCGTCCAGGTGGGTGAAGGTGGTAAACGGCGCCGGGTCGGTGTAGTCGTCGGCAGGGACGTACACGGCCTGCAGGGACGTGATCGACCGACCGCGGGTCGACGTGATCCGCTCCTGCAGCTCGCCCATCTCGTCGGCCAGGGTGGGCTGGTAACCGACCGCCGACGGCATCCGGCCCAGCAAGGTGGACACCTCGGACCCGGCTTGCACGAAGCGGAAGATGTTGTCAATGAACAACAGGACGTCCTGGTTTTTGACGTCGCGGAAGTACTCGGCCATTGTCAGGGCGGAAAGCGCCACCCGCAGCCGGACGCCGGGGGGCTCGTCCATCTGGCCGTAGACGAGTGCGGTCTTTTCGATGACCCCGGACTCGGTCATTTCCAGCCACAGGTCGTTGCCCTCGCGGGTGCGCTCGCCCACCCCCCCGAAGACGGACACCCCACCATGCTGGTCTGCGACCCGCCGGATCATCTCCTGGATCAGTACGGTCTTGCCCACACCGGCCCCGCCGAACAGGCCGATCTTGCCACCCTGCACATACGGCTCGAGGAGGTCGATGACCTTGATGCCGGTCTCGAACATCTGCGACTCGGGTTCGAGTTCATCGAACGGCGGGGGCTGGCGGTGGATTTCCCACCAGGTGTCGGGCTCGCCCATCGGGGACCGATCCAGCTGGCTACCCGTCACGTTGAACACATGACCGAGGACGGCGTCGCCGACCGGGACGCTGATCCCCCGTCCGGTGTTGACAACCGCCGTACCCCGGCGCAGGCCGTCCGTCGGCTTCAAACAAATGCACCGCACCCGTCCCTCACCGATCTGCTGCGCCACCTCGGCGGTGACCAGGATCCGATCGGCGCCGAGGACGATCTCCATGTCGACGGCGTGATTGATCTCGGGCAGGGCGCCCGGCGGAAACTCGACATCCACCACCGGGCCGGCGATAGCGACCACTCGGCCTTCCGTCCGCTCGACGGTGGCGTCCTCGGCGACGATACTCATGGGTTGCTCCTGGCTCAGACCGGCTCGGCAGCCGGTACGTAGACATCATGGGCTGCGCTGGGCGCTTCGGCGAGACCTTCCTGACGCAAGGCCTCGGCGCCACCGACGATTTCCATGATCTCGGTGGTGATGGCGTCCTGACGGGCCCGGTTCATGATCCGGCGAAGGGTCTTGATCAGCTCGTCGGCGTTGTCGGTGGCGGCTTTCATGGCCCGCTGGCGGGCTGCGTGCTCTGACGCCGCCGACTCCAGCATGGCCGCGAGCACCTCGGATTCCAGCCATTTTGGCAAGAGCCGGTCCAGGATCTCGGCCGGTTCGGGTTCGAACTCGTAGTCGGTCTTGTGACCGGGGACGGCCTGGCCCCCGCCCGCAGCCGCGCCTGAGCTCTGGTCCAGGGGCGCAGATGGAGTTGCCTCGCTCGCGGGCCGGCGCTGGATCGGGATGAGCTGGCGCTCGGTGACAGCTTGCGAGCCGAGGGAGATGAAGCGGGTGTACACCATCTCGATCAGATCGAGATCACCGGCCTCGAACGGCGGCATGATCGCCCCGACGACCCGGCGGGCATCTTCGTAGCTGGGCCGGTCGGACACTCCCAGGATCGACGCCAGCATGGGCTGGTTGCGATAGCGGAAATAGCTCTCGCCCTTGCGGCCGACGACCACCAGCTGCACATCCCGTCCGGCGGCACGGTGCTCGCGAATGCGCCGCTCCGCGGCCCGGTTGGCGTTCGTGTTGTAGCCGCCGGCCAGTCCCCGGTCCGCCGTGATAACCACGATGCCGACATGCTGAAAGGACTCGACGTCGCGAAACAACGGGTGGCGGCTGGCGTCAGGGGTGTCGGCGAGATTCGCGACCACCTCGCTCATCTTGGCCACGTAGGGGCGAGCCGCAGCGATTGCGGCCTGTGCCCGCACGATCCTGGACGCGGCGATGAGTTCCATGGCGCGGGTGATCTTCTTCGTGGACTCGACGCTGCGAATGCGTCGTCGCAGCACTCGTTCCTGGCCGCCAGCCATGCGTGGACCTCGCTACTCGCCGGGTGTATCCGAAGGGGCGAACACCTTCTTGAACGCCGCGATCGCCTCGTCGAGCTTCGTCGTGTCGGGCAGCTCTTTGGTCGAACGGATCTCCTCCAGAAGAGCGGGGCGCTCCGCCTTCATGTACACGAGGAGCTCGGACTCGAAGCGCTGTACGTCCTGGACAGGAATGTCGTCGACGAAGCCGTGCGTGGCCGCGTAGATGGCGACCACCTGCTCCTCCACGGGTACCGGCGCGTTCTGGGGCTGCTTGAGGACCTCCGTCAACCGGTACCCCCGGTCCAGCTGGGCCTGCGACACCTTGTCCAGCTCTGAGCCGAACGCGGCGAAGGCTTCCAGGTCGCGGAACTGGGCCAGGTCGGTCTTGAGGGTCCCGGCTACCGATCGCATGGCCCGGATCTGGGCCGCTCCCCCGACGCGCGACACCGAGTTCCCCACGTTGATCGCGGGTCGGACACCCGAGTAGAAGAGATCGGACTCCAGAAAGATCTGACCGTCGGTGATCGAGATCACGTTGGTGGGGATATAGGCGGAGATGTCACCTGCTTTGGTCTCGATGACCGGCAAAGCGGTGAGCGAGCCGGCGCCCAGGGCGTCGGACAGTTTGGCGGAGCGTTCCAGCAACCGGCTGTGCAGATAGAAGACATCCCCCGGATAGGCCTCCCGCCCGGGGGGCCGGCGCAGCAGGAGCGACAGCTGGCGGTACGCCTCGGCCTGCTTCGACAGGTCGTCGTAGACGATCAGGGCGTCCTCTGCGTTCTCCATCCAGTGCTGGCCGATTGCCGATCCGGCATACGGGGCCAGGTACTTGAACGGCGCCGGCTCCGCGGCGGGCGCGTTGACCACCACGGTGTACTCCATGGCGCCGAACTCGCGCAGGGTGTTGACCGTCTGCGCGACGGTCGAGCCCTTCTGGCCGACCGCCACGTAGATGCATTTCACGCCTTCGCCGCGCTGATTGATGATGGTGTCAACCGCGATCGTCGTCTTGCCGGTCTTGCGGTCTCCGATGAGAAGCTCCCGCTGACCACGGCCAATCGGCGTCATGGCGTCAATGGCTTTGATGCCGGTCTGCATCGGCTGCTTCACCGGCTGGCGGTCGATGACGCCGGGCGCCTGCACTTCCAGTCGACGGGTGAGATCGGTCTGGATGGATCCGAGGCCGTCAATCGGATCGCCCAAGGCGTTCACAACCCGACCGAGCAAGGCGTCGCCGACGGGCACCGACAGGATCTCGCCCGTCGTTCGAACCGTCTGACCCTCCTCGAGAAGATCGACTTCTCCCAGAATCACCGCTCCGATGGAGTCCTCGTCCAGGTTGAGCGCCAGCCCGGTTATCCCGCCCTCGAACGCCAGCAGCTCGTTGACTGCGGCGTTGGGCAGCCCGCTGACTCGGGCGATGCCGTCGTACACCTCCATTACCCGGCCCACCTGTTCGGTGGAGACACCGGGCGTGAAGCCAGCGACGTTGCGCCGGAGCGCTTCGGCGATGTCCTCGGGATTGATCGTGAGATCGGCCATCAGTTGCGGCCTCCTGTCGTGGCCTCAGCCTCGGGCATTGCGAGGCGCTGCTTGAGAAGTTCGAGTTGGTGGCGGGTGCTGCCGTCCACCACGGTTTCGCCGATCGTCGCCACAAACCCGCCGAGCACGCTCGGGTCAAGCGTCACCCTGATGTCCACCGGGTGACCGGTCACCTGGCTCAGCGCCTCGGCGAGGTGCCGGCGACGGTCCTCGTCGAGGTCGACGGGAACGCGGACGTCGGCCAGTCGGCGGTTGTTTTCGGCGGCCACCCAGTCGATCAAATGGTTCAGCAGGGCTTCGTAGTCACGCGGCCGGCCCACCCGGGTGGCATAGGCGGCCAGCCTGACCGTCTCCGGCGTGGCCCGCCCCTGCAGCAGGTCGACCACCAGCGCCTGGCGAGTGAGGGCGGACAGGTCCCGGCTCGAGAGGGCGACCATCAGTTCGTCGGAGCCGGCCACGGTTCGGGAAAAGCGGAACAGCTCATCCTCGACTCGCTCCAAGACGCGGCGGTCGCCTACGGATTCGAGCAGCCCGGTGGCGTACCCCTCCACCCGCTCCTCGGCCGCCCGGTGGCCGAGGACCACGTCGCTGACCGGCTCGAGGTGGCGGGTGGCTGCATCAACACGGGCCGTCAGCCAGGCCACATCGTCCCGGAACTCGCCCGCCCGGTCCGCGGTCAAGATGAAGCTGACCAGACGGAGGGTCAGTGGCCCTACCCGGGACTGCAGCAGGTCGGTAAGTACCGCCCGGCGGGTTGCGACAGGCACACCAGGGTCAGTCAGGACGTACCGGAGATCCTGGGAAGCGTCGATCAGGCGCAGGACGGCGGATAGCTCCCCCGCCGTCCGCTCCAGGTCCTCGGTGCCGGCGCCTTCGACAAGCGCATCGGCGTAGCCACGAAGGCGCTGCCGCACTAGGCCCTCGCCTCTGCCGCGTCTGTTTGGGCCTCGACTTCAGCGATGGTGCGGTCGATCAGACTCTGATGGGTGTTGGGATCGAGGCCATCCCCGATCACCTTCTCGACGACCGAAACGGCCAGGTCGCCGACCTGCAGACGGAGCCGTTCCGTCGCCTGGCGAACCTGTGCGTCGATGTCCTGGCGGGCGCGCGACAACACCAGCTCGTACTCCCGGTCCGCCTGCTGGCGCTTCTCCGCTCGCAGCTGCTCGGCCAAGCGGTTCGCCTCGTCGACGACGGCCCGGGCCTGGGTTCGGGCCTCGTTGATGGCTTGACGGTATTGCTCCTCGGCTTCCTCCGCCCGCCGCTTCGCTTCCTCGGCGTCCTCGAGTGCCTGCCGGATGGTCGCTTGGCGCTGCTCCAGCGGTTTGCTGATATACGGCAGCACATACCTGCCGAGCACGTACAGCACGATGAGGAATGCCGCCAGCTCGACAAAGAACGTGGCGTTCGGGACCAGGAAGTTGGAAGAAGCCAGCACCACCGCGCTCAGCCCTTGGCAAGCACGAACACGAACAGGGCGGCGAAGGCCAGATTGATGAAGTACATGCCCTCGACGAGACCCACGATCAGAAACATGGTCGTGTAGAGCCGGCCCTGCACCTCCGGCTGGCGGGCGATGCCGGCGATGGTCGAACTCCCGGCGAGACCGTCGCCGACGGCGGCGCCGATTGCTCCTCCGCCGAGGGCGGCTCCGCCGCCAACGAAGGCACCGGCCAGCTCGATCGCCTTCTGTGTGGTTGCTGCCATGGTGTGGGCTGCTCCTGTCTAGGGGGATGTCGGGTATCGCCGCCGCGGGCGGGATCCGGGTTGGACGGTGCCGGGAGTCAATGCCCTCCCTCCTGCACCGCGAACTGGTAATAGAGGATGGTGAGCAAGGCGAAAATAAAGGCCTGGATCACCCCGATGAACATGTCAAATAGCTTCCACACCACGGTGAGCGCAATGCTGGCCGGAAAGAAGGCGATCGGGAGGCTGATGAGGAGCGCGATCATGATGCCGCCCGAGAACAGGTTGCCGAACAGCCGCAGAGCCAGCGTCAACGGCCTGGCCAGCTCCTCGATGACGTGCAGCGGAAACATCCACACCGGCGGCCGAAAGAAGTACCGGATGTAGCCGACAAAACCGCGGGCTTGATACGAAGCCCGCGTCGTCAGGATGAACACCAGAGCCGCCAGGGCGTACGTCAGGTTTACGTCCGCTGAAGGCGACTGAAAGAAGTCGGTATTGTGGAACAGGCCGGGCAGGATCTCGATCCAGTCGCAGATCAGAATGAAGAAAAACAGCGTGACCGCCAGGGGCACGACAGCCCCGTAGCCAGGGCCAAGCCCGTTCTCGACCTGTTCGGTGACATTGCTGATGACCAGCTCCCACGTCAACTGCAGCTTGCTCGGCACGCCTGCGGTGGCACGCGAGCGCAGATAGAAGCCCAGGCCGAGGAGGATGGCCGAGGCGAGGAAGGTCGTCCAAATGGTGTCGATGTTGAAGGTGAGCCCGCCGATCTTGCGGGTGGCGTGCACCCCGACCGGGATGTTGACCGCCAGGATGTGCGCCGCGTCAAGCATCGGCACCGCCGGTCTCGCCGGCCTCCCGGCGCAGGTATCGGGCCAGGGCGATCACGGCGTTGAGCAGCATCATGGCCTGAAACAGCGCCAGGCCCCCGATGACGCCCCAGCCGACAGCCGGGGCGACGATCAGGAGGCCGATGGCCACTGCGGTGCAGACTCCCAGACGCAGGGCCACGCTGCCAGCGAAGGGCTTGCGATTGACGACGCCGTCAGGAGTGGTGAAGCGCATGGCGGACGACTGGAACACCCGGTGGTTCGCCAGGGCCAGGCCGAGACCCAGCACCAGGCCAGGAGCGACAAAGGGCTGACCCAGCATCACCGCCGCGGCACAACCGATGACGCCGACGATGATGCAGGCGATGACGGTTCGACGGACGACACGATCGACCTCGTTGAGGGGGAATGCAGTCAGCATGTTCCTTTGGGCTTCCGACTCAGTTGGCGGCGCGACAGCCTAGAAGTATCGCTTCCACTCCGCACGAGTGGCCAACACTCCCGAGGCGATCCCGGCGATCAAGCCGAGGAAGAGGAACAGCGGTAGCGTGCCAAGCGCTCGATCGATCAGCCAGCCGACGCCCAGGCCGCCCATGAGACAGAGGGCATTGAGCAAGCCCAGCCCTGCGAAGGCCAGGATGCCCGGTCCAGCCGTGCTCTCTGATCTGCTCCCGTCCTTTGGGCGCTCCCCGTCCCCCGGTCGATCGTTGTCCATTGGGACCTCGATGCAATCCACGGCTGCTGGCCGTGTCCGACTCCCTGGCGGTGCGGTCGAGGCGAGCCCGTGGTCCGGAGCGCGTCATCGGCACGTAACAATCCTCCCATGCCGGGCGCGGCGCGGGCAAACCCGGGCGTTCCGGTCCTTCCCTGCCCGGCCCGTCGATCAGAGCCGTTCCGCCGGCCGGGAACCTCCGCGCGCGGCGACCGTCGACAGGATCTCCCCCCACGGGATGCTGCCCGCCCTCAGCAGCTTGGGCAGCTCGCCGGTGGCGTCGACGACTGTCGATGAGGGCCGGTTGCAGGTTCCGGCGTCGAGCACGAGGGCCACACCGGGGAGGCCTTCGGCCACTGCCGCGGCGGTCGTGAGCGGCTCGGCGCCGTGCCGGTTGGCGCTGGTCGTGGCGATGGGCCCGAAAACCCGGCACAGCGCCAGCGGCACCGGGTGGTCCGGGCACCGCACCCCCACCGTCTCGTCCTCCTCGCCCAGGTCGGCGGAGACGTCCTCCCGGCGCGGCAGCACAATCGTCAACGCCCCCGGCCAGAAACGCGCCATCAGTCGGCGGGCGGCATCCGGAACCGCGGTGGCCAGCTCGAGCGCCTGCTCCTCGCTGGCCACCAACACGGGCAACTCGACCTGTCGAGGTCGCCCTTTGACAAGGAAGAGCCGATCGGCGGCGCCCGAATGCCAGGGGTCCGCCGCCAGCCCGTAGACGGTGTCGGTGGGCACCCCGACGATGTCCCCGCCCCGGAGCGCCTCGGCCGCAGCGTCGATCGCGGCCGATGGCGGTGGGTCACCCCAGGCCGTCAGGATGGCCGTCACGCGGCCCTCCTGGCGACGAGGACCCGGTCCCGACCCGTCAGGTCCGCCCGCACAGCCACGTCGACGAGTCCAGCCTCCCGAGCCAGGGCGGCGGCGGGGGCGGCCTGATCGGGTGCGATCTCGATCACGAGCACCCCCCCGGGACGGATCCAGAGGGCCGCGTCGGCCAGGATGCGTTCCGTGGCCTCGAGCCCGGTCGTGCCGGCTTCAAGGGCGAGCGCTGGTTCCCAATCGGCGACTTCGGCGTCGAGACCGAGCATCTCCTTGGAGGCGACATACGGAGGGTTCGAGACGACGACGTCGACGCGACCGCGAAGATCGGGCGGCAGCGCCTCCCACCAGGAACCCTCGGCCAGACGCACCCGGGTGGCGGCCCACCCGCCCAGCCCGGACAGGTTGGCCCTCGCCACGTGGAGCGCGTCCGTCGACAGGTCGGTGGCCCAGACCTCCACCCTTGCTCGCTCGGAAGCGAGGGCCAGCGCGATGGCGCCGCTGCCGGTGCCGAGATCGACGGCAATCAGGCGCTCCGGACGAGGGCGGGCGCCGGTCAGCCGGTCGAGTTCGGCCAGGGCCACGTCCACGACCTGCTCGGTCTCCGGGCGGGGAATGAGGACCCGCCGGTCAACCATCAGGTCCAGGTCCCTGAAGCCCCACCTCCCGAGGACATACTGCAGCGGCTCACCGCCGGCCCGCCGCGCTACCAGAGCGGCAAACCGGGTCCGGGCCTGTTCGCTCGCATCGCCGCCGGGGAACTGTTCGCCGCTCACCTCCTCGGTCAGCCAGCGCGCCTCCATGTCCGAGCCCAGGCGAGCCGCGGCCGAAGCCCGTATGGCCGCCCAACTGCGGCTGCCGTCGGGGCCGGCCGTTCCAGTCGGACGCGGGGTTGCCGTTCGGTCATCGGAGGGAGTCAGTAGGGGTCCTCCTCGCCGGCAAGCTGCCGGGTGCGCTCATCGGCCATGAGGGCGTCGACCAGGTCGTCGAGCTCACCCAAAAGGATCTTGTCGAGCTTGTACAACGTCAGTCCGATCCGGTGATCGGTCACCCGGTTTTCCTTGAAGTTGTACGTCCGGATCTTCTCAGACCGGCCGCCGCCGCCGACCTGGTTGCGGCGGGCGGAAGAGAGCTCTGCCGCTTGGCGATCCTGTTCCGCTTTGAGCAAGCGGGCTCGTAATACCTGCATGGCCTTGGCCCGGTTCTGTATCTGGCTCTTCTCGTCCTGCATGGCGACCACGATCCCGGTGGGCAGGTGAGTGATCCGCACGGCCGAGTCGGTGGTGTTGACGGATTGCCCGCCCGGTCCCGTCGAGCGGTAGACGTCGATCTTGAGGTCCTTCTCGTCGATCTGGACGTCAACCTCCTCGGCTTCGGGGAGGACCGTGACAGTCGCGGAGGAAGTGTGCACCCTGCCTTGCGACTCCGTGACCGGGACGCGCTGCACCCGATGGGGGCCGCCCTCGTACTTGAGGTGCGACCAGGCGCCGCCGCCCTTGACCAAAAAGGTGACCTGATTAAAGCCGCCCATGTCCGAGGGATCGGTCGACAGGGTCTCGATGGTGAAGGCCTTGCGTTCGCTGTAGCGGACGTACATGTCGTACAGGTCGCGGGCGAACAGGTTGGCCTCCTCGCCTCCCTCGGCCCCACGGATCTCGATGATCACGTTCTTGCCGTCGTTGGGGTCTTTTGGCAGGAGGAGCAGCTTGAGCCGTTCGTCAAGCTCCGAGAGGCGGGCCTCCGCCGTGTCGATCTCGTGGTGCAGCATGGCCCGATCCTCGAAATCCGACAGAGTCGCCGCAGACGAAGAGCCCGGCGCGCCGGGGGCGCGCCGGGCGCCACGGCCAGGTCGGCGAGCATCTCGCGCGCCGTGGTCAGGTCCGAAGCGACCGCCTGGTACTCACGGTACGTGGTGACGACCGGTGCCAGCTCCTTGTGGCGGCGGGACACCTCGCGGAGGCGACGGGAGTCGCTGATGACGGCCGGGTCGGACAACTGAGCGAGCACAGAGTCGTACTCGGTTTCGAGCCCGGCCAGTCGATCCAACATCACTTCCAGCGTACCGGCGCGCGGTGGGCGCCTGTCGGGCCGAGCGGACGGCGAGATACACGCGGGCCCGACCCGCCTACACTCCGGTCATGAGCGCCCTGCCGCCCGGTTGGATGGACTTCAACCGCAGGATGTGGGACGAACGAGTTCCTCTGCACGTGGCATCGGACTTCTACGATGTGGAGGGCTTCAAAGCCGGACACGCGAGGGTCCAGCCGTTCGAAGTGGACGAGCTGGGTGCGCTCGGAGAGTTGCGTTTGGCTCACCTGCAATGCCATTTCGGGTTGGACACACTCGACCTGGTGCGAATGCACCCCACCCTCCAGGCCATTGGCCTGGACTTTTCAGCGGCGGCTATCGACATAGCCCGGAATTTGGCGGACGAGATCGGCGTGGCGTCGCGGGTCGAATTCGTGCTGGGAGACGTGCACACGGCCGCCGCCACCTTGGGCGCGCATGGCTTCGATGTGGTGTACACCGGGAAGGGCGCGCTCAACTGGCTCCCGGATCTCCGCGCCTGGGCCGAGCAGTGCGTCCAGCTCCTGCGCCCCGGCGGGTCGCTTTACGTGTGCGAGTTCCATCCCATCGGCTACTGCTTCGACCAGGATTCGCCGATCGTCACCCAGGACTACTTTGACACTGAGGGCATCGTCGACGAGTCGGTCGGCACGTATGCGGATCTGGACGCCCGCACGGTGCACAACCTGTCCTACGAGTGGCCGCACCCTCTTTCTCAGTTGTTCGAAGCCCTCCTCGGTGTCGGGTTCCGGCTCCGCTTCTTCCACGAGTGGGACTACACCCTCTTCAAGTTGAACAACTGGCTGATACGAGACGACGACGGCGTCTACCGATGGCCGGGCCCCGGGAGAATGCCCTTGCTGTACTCCCTCAAAGCCCAAAAGCCCGCGTAGCTGCCCCGGGGGCAGCCGGCTCTACCGGCCAGACGCCTCTACCGGCCCGGACGGACGGCCCGGCCCGGCTGGCCCTACCGGCCCGCCTCTACCGGCCAGGCTCTCCCAGAAGCGGGGAACGGTCCGGATCTCGGCCGGGCGAGTCAGAGTCGTGGCCAGAGCGACCGTGACCCGCTGATCGTCCCCATCCGGCATGACGAGTACGAGGTCCGCGGCGGGTGCATACAGGCGGCGGCAGTCCGCTGCGGCTGGCACCAGGTCGAGGTCGACGCCGGTGCTACACACCGCGACGACGGCCCGACCGGAGCTGGTCGCCCCAACGGCGGGCACGGCACTGTTGTCGGTGACGCCCGTTGACGGCACGGGCGGAGCCATCGCCTCGAGGCGGGCCAGGCCGATCAGCTGCGGGTGCGCGCACACGACAGATCGCAGCCACCGTGACCTGGCCAGCCGGTTGGCCGGATGTGGAGCGGCCCCCGGGCGGCGGCGGCTGGCGACCGCCGCGACAACCTGGTCCAACGCCGCCCCCACGCCGAACTGATCGTCCAGCTCAGCCCGCGCCGCCCGGTCATGGCGGCCGACCCCGATTTCGAGCCGACCGCCGATCAACCGGGCCACCTCCAGGCCGAGCACCTCGCCGTGTAGCACCCCGTGCTCGACCACCGGGTCAACCCCATGAGCCTCCAACAGATCCGTATACAAGCGGATATCGCCGTCGTCCTGGGCGAGGTCGCTCGGCACCGCCTCTGGCGTCGGTACGGCGGCACGCAGCGATCGGCCTGAGACGAGCCACACTCCCGGAGGGTGGGCAAGCTCGACCGCCCGCCGAGCTACCAGCCCGGCGGCGTCCGCCCCTTCGACGAGCACGTCAAGCCGCGCCGCCTGCTGTTGCCATGCCCAGGCCAGGGCGGGCCCGAACCGGCGCGCGGATCGATCATCGATGAGGATCCAGGCCCGATGCGCTTCTCGGTCGACCGCTGCCGCGCCCCCGGGGAACGGCAGGGGCTCCACCCGGACGGGGCCGTCTTCTTCCGGCAGCTCGTTGATGAGCGCCCCAAGCTTGATCGCCCGCAGCGCGCCCAGCCGCTCAGCATGGCCGGGCGCCGCCGGCGGGTCGAACGGGTCGCCGCTTACTTCTTGCCCCGCCGACCGTAGCGGCGCTCGAAGCGCTCCACCCGCCCGCCGGTGTCGACCAGCTTCTGCTTTCCGGTGTAGAACGGATGGCACGCATTGCAGAGCTCAGTGTGCAGTTCGGCTTTGGTTGAGCGGGTGGTGAACGTATTCCCACACGAACAGGTGACCTTGGCGGTCACGTAATCGGGATGAACTTCGGTCTTCATGGCTTGCCTCTCCTCTTTCAAACTGTCGATGGTCAAATCGACGGGCTGGCGTTCTTGGCCACCTCGGCCAGGAACTCGTCGTTGGTGCGGGTCGTCTTGATCCGGTCCATGAGCAGTTCCAGACCGGCCGCGCTACTCCCTTCGCTTGACAAGGCGTTGAGAACTCGACGCAGCTTCCATACCTGTTGCAACTGGACCCGATCGAAGAGCAGCTCCTCGTGGCGAGTGGACGAGCCGTTGACGTCGATGGCGGGGTAAATCCGACGTTCCGCTAACTTCCGGTCGAGGCGCAACTCCATGTTGCCCGTGCCTTTGAACTCTTCGAAAATGACCTCGTCCATCCGGCTGCCTGTCTCCACCAGTGCCGTCGCCAGGATCGTCAACGATCCACCTTCCTCAATATTCCGCGCCGCCCCGAAAAACTTCTTCGGGGGGTAGAGAGCACCCGTGTCGATGCCACCGGACATGATCCGCCCCGTCGCCGGCTGCGCCAGATTGTACGCCCGGGCCAGACGGGTAATGCCATCCAGGACGATCACCACGTCCCGGCCCAGCTCGACCATGCGCTTGGCTCGTTCGATGGTGAGCTCCGCAACCTGGGTGTGTTCCTCGGCGGGACGATCGAACGTGGACGCGATGACCTCGCCTTTGACCGAACGCCGCATGTCCGTCACTTCTTCAGGGCGCTCGTCCACCAACAGCACGAGCAATTCCACGTCCGGGTTGTTGGCCTCGATGGAGTGGGCGATCTGCTTGAGAATGGTGGTCTTGCCAGCCTTGGGAGGCGACACGATAAGGCCGCGCTGGCCCTTCCCGATCGGCGCAATGAGGTCGACAATCCGGGCCGTCATATTGGCGCTATCGCCCGGGACTTCCAGACGCAGCTTTTGATCCGGAAACAGCGGAGTGAGGTTCTCGAATCGCGGTCGCCCCCGCGCCTCCTCCGGGGTCAAACCGGAGACGGTGTCGATACGAAGCAAGGCGGGGTATTTTTCATTTCCGCCGGCCGGACGGGCGGCGCCCTCCAGGTAGTCGCCTTTTCGGAGGGCAAAGCGGCGGACCTGGCTGATCGACACATACACATCGCCCGGCCCGGACAAGAACCCACTCGTGCGAAGAAAGCCGTAGCCCTCGTCTCGCAAGTCCAGATAGCCGGTAACCGGGACGGGCTCGCCAGAGTACTGGCTCTCGGAGGCCTGGCCGGCCAGGTCGCGGTCGACGCGCTCGAAACGCTCCCGTCCTCGCCGGCGCCGATTTCGACGGTTCCCGGGTTCGGAGTCGAACGAACGGGAACTGCTGGCGGGAGCAGCTGGCGCACCGTGGCCGTCGCTCTCGCCGTCGAGGTCGCCAACGGTGGTGGCACCGGACTCTGCATGTGGCTCGCGTCGCTGGCCGGCCGCAGCCGGACCGGCGTGCCTGCCGGACGAATCGCCGCCGCCGCGGCCGGCCCCGTTCGCTCCGGATTCGGGGGATCGGGATTCGGGGGATCGGGACTCGGGGGATCGGGATTCGGGGGATCGGGGCTCGGTGGATCGGGGCTCGGACCGGACGCGCTCACCGAGCTCGCCGTTGGTGCCGGGACGAGTGGCCGCAGCCGGACCCGACCCGGCGGGGGCCGTCGACGCCACCGGTTCAGCCGCGTCCGCATCGCCAGCCATGTCAAGACGGAGCGCCTCGGGGCGGCCAGTGGAAGCAGCCGACGCGGTGTCGGAGGTGGCCCGGGGCCGACCGGGCCGCCGGACCTGATTGGCAGGGGCGGGGGCGGTGGTTGGGCCGCCCGAGACCGGGATGGCGGGCTGATCGGGGTTTGGCGTGATGCCCTCCGGGGACCCATCCGTTGCAGTCCCGAGCGCGACCTCCGCCTCCGGGGTTGTCGCGTCGGGTCCGGCCGATCCGGCCGCAGCGGCCGCACCGGCCGCGGTCCGCCGGGTCCTGGTCCGCCGTGGCTTCTCCGGGGTGTCCTCGGCGTTGTCCGGCTCTATGCCGGTCGCCCGCAGGATCTGCGTTACCAGGTCGGCCTTCTTGGCCCGGGCACCTGGCTTGGCCCCGAGAGCGTCGGCGATGGCGAAGAGCTCATCCCGCTCCTTGGCCTCGAGGACCGAGCGTTCGAGCTGCGTTTCGCTCATTGTGCAACCTCGTCTGTGTTCGTACCGCTGTAGTGGATGAGGGGGCGTCCGCCAGGCCCGATTACTCCGCGAGAGCAATGGGGGTTACGGCTGGTGCACCTCCGGCCTGCTATCGGGCTTCGGGGGCACCATCGGTGGCTTCGCCAACGACGACACTTTCATGGTAGCGATCCGCGTCAGCAAACGGCAACCACCCCGCCACGCGGCGAAGCCGAAAGCGCACAACGCACGTCAGCCGGTGTGCGGGAGCTTCCACGTCATCCACGTCATCCACAGCGTCCGGGGCTGACGTTCGGCCCGCCCAAACGGATGAAACCCGTTCAGAGCCCGATCTCGGCGCGTACCGCGCGCACGTCGGCATCGACCGCGGTCGGCACTGCGATCTGCCCGATGGCAATGTCGGGGTCCTTCAGGCCATGGCCGGTGAGAACACAGACCACCGTGGCGCCAGCCGGGACCCGTGTTTTCAGCAAACCGGCAACTGAAGCGGCGGACGCGGGCTCACAGAACACGGACTCCTCCCGGGCCAGATACCGGTAGGCAGCCAGGATTTCGTCGTCGGTGACGGACGCGATACCCCCTCCGGATTCGGATGCCGCCGCCGTCGCTCCGAACCACGACGCGGGCCGGCCGATGCGGATGGCCGTGGCGACCGTCTCAGGGTTCTCGATCGGGTGGCCGGCGACGATCGGAGCGGCTCCGGCAGCCTGGAACCCGAGCATCTGCGGCAGCTTCGTCACCCGTCCTGCATCCTGGTATTCCCGGTAGCCCTTCCAGTAGGCGGTGATATTTCCGGCGTTGCCAACCGGGATGCAGTGCATGTCCGGGGCGTCGCCGAGGGCGTCCACGATCTCGAATGCGCCCGTCTTCTGACCCTCGATGCGGTACGGATTGATCGAATTGACCACCGTCACCGGTGCCGAGTCGCCCAGTTGGCGCACGATGTCGAGCGCAGCGTCGAAGTTGGCCCGGATTTGCAGCACCCGGGCACCGTGGATCAGCGCCTGCGCCAGTTTTCCGAGGGCGATATAGCCCTCCGGGATCAGCACCGCGCACGTGATGCCCGCCCGGGCCGCGTACGCAGCTGCCGAAGCCGAGGTGTTGCCGGTAGATCCGCAGACGACCGCTTTCGCGCCTTCTTCCAGGGCCTTGGAGATGGCGACCGTCATCCCCCGATCCTTGAACGACCCGGTGGGGTTGGCTCCTTCCAGTTTCAACCACACGGAGGCTCCGACGCGTTCGGAAAGGCGCACGGCCGGCAACAGCGGCGTTCCACCCTCGTGGAGGGTGACGACCGGCGTGGATGCCGACACCGGTAGGTGATCCCGGTATTCCTCGACGACGCCACGCCAGCCCGGTTTCACCGGCCGACGACTCGCAGCAGCCCGCCGATGCGTTCGACGACGTCCAGTTGCCGAAGCTCGTGCAGGCAGGCCTGGACATCTCGCTCATAGGCGGGATGGGTGACGAATACCAGGCGGGCTCCAGATTCCGGCCGGGCGTGCGCCGGGGCCGGGCTGGTGTCGGCGATTGCCGGCCCACCGGCGGGCGACGGCAGGCCCTCTTGCTCCATCAGGCGGACCGACACCTGATGGCGGCCCAGGACACCGGACACGGCATGCAGCACCCCGGGCCGGTCGGCTACCTGCAATGTCAGGTAGTACGCAGACTGGAGCTCGTCGATCGCCCGGATGCTGGTCCGACGCAGGGCGACGCTCCGCCCCGCCCCTCCGGTCGTCAGGTTGTGGGCGGCATCCAGGAGATCCCCCAACACGGCGCTGGCCGTCGGCATTCCTCCCGCGCCCCGGCCGAGGAACATGAGCTCGCCGATGGCATCCCCCTCGACGAACACGGCGTTGAAGCTGTCGCGAACGGATGCCAGCGGGTGGGTGAGCGGCACCATCGCAGGGTGCACCCGAACTGCTACCGACACGACCCGGCCCGGTCGCGGGTCCTCGTTTCCGGGGCGGGGGCGGCCGGAATCGTCGTCCTCGGAGTGCTCGATCACCGCCAGCAGCTTGACTGCATACCCAAGGTGGCGCGCCGCGGCGATGTCAGCCGGTGTGATGGCGCTGATCCCTTCCCGGTAGACGTCGCCCGCGACCACGGCAGCCCCGAAGGCAACGTTGGCGAGGATCGCAGCCTTGGCAGCGGCGTCGAACCCCTCCACGTCAGCGGTCGGGTCGCGCTCGGCGTAGCCCAGGCTCTGGGCCTCTGCCAGCGCGTCGTGATAACTGGTGGCCGACTCGGTCATGCGGCTCAGGATGAAGTTGGTGGTCCCGTTGACGATGCCCATGATCCGGCGGATTCGCTCGCCCGCCAGTGACTCCCGAAGCGGCCGGATCAGCGGTATTCCGCCGGCGACGGCGGACTCGAACAGCAGGTCGACGCCCGCCATGGATGCGGCGTCGAAGAGCTCGGCTCCACAGTTGGCGAGAAGTTCCTTGTTCGCAGTTACAACCGGTTTGCCGGACTTCAGGGCTGTCAGAATCAGCGTCCGAGCCGGTTCGATCCCGCCGATGACCTCCACCACCACGTCGACTTGTGGATCCGCAACGACCGCACCGGCGTCGGTCGTCAGCACGCCGTCCGGTACGGGAGCATCTCGCTCTCGGGATCGGCTACGTACGGCGACGGCGGCGAGCTCCAGATGGAGGCCGGTGCGGGCCGCGATCCGGTCAGCATCCTCGACGAGCAGCCTGACCAGCGCCCCTCCGACATGGCCGCAGCCGAGGAGCCCCACTCGCAGCGACGTCGTGTCCATAGCGCAGAGGGTAGTGGCGGTCGAACGCGGTGCTCGCTGCGGACCGGGGGCCGGGGTGGGGGCCGGCGCCGTCCCGTCGGCGTGGCTGTGGAGTCCAAAGTGGGCATGGTCGGGCCAACCGGGCACGCTAACCAGCAAAAACCCCGTCGAATCCTGCCCACTTGGCCCCGGCGTGCCCAGTTCGCCCTGGGTGGGCACGGTTATGCGTGCCGGCGACGGGCCACTCGTGCCTATCGCCGCACGCACCCGACGCCATCCCGTCGGCGTGGCACTGGAGTCCAAAGTGGGCACGGTCGGCCAACCGGGCACGCTAACCAGCAAAAACCCCGTCGAATCCTGCCCACTTGGCCCCGGCGTGCCCAGTTCGCCCTGCGTGGGCACGGTTATGCGTGAAGTCCGGAGCCGGGCGGGCCGGCGGGCCCTGCGGGAGGGACGAGGCCCGGGTGGGGCGCCCAGCCCACGCGCACCCGTCGGCGTCTTCAGCCGGATCCCGCTCCATCGCGCTGCATTACGTTGAGAACGAACCGCTCACGTCCTTTCCATATGAACGACACGAACGACGCAGACACCGCCCGCGCTACCCCGGCGAATTTGATGCGGAACCCGGTTTCCACGTCTCGGCGCACCTGATGCCGTCCCCAACCCCGCTGGAGATCGAAGCGCTCGACGCCGCCTGGGTCGCCCTCACCGATGGTGATCCGGCGCCGCCAGATCGACCGCCGCTGGCCGTCGACGGTCAGGGCGGGCTGCTCCCCTCGCGGCTCGGCGTCGATGCAGTGGCGATCGCCAGCGTGGGGACGGCCTTGACGGCCGCAGCTGCTCTCCATTCCTGGCGAGGGCAGGTGGCGCCTCCGGCCGTGGTGCTCCAGCGGGAGCACGTCGCGGCCGCGGTCCGGAGCGAGAGGTACTTCCGGCTCGGCGGAGCGCCAGCGGGGGCTTCGTTCGCCCCGCTGTCCCGGTTCTGGCAGACCGCGGATGGGTGGGTCCGCACCCACGCCAACTATCCCTGGCATCGCCGCGCCCTGCTGGCCGGGATCGGAGTCGATCCAGCCCGGTTGGCCGACGACGCCGCCGCAGCCGACGCAGTCGCCGTCGCGATGGCCGCCCACTGCGCCCACGACATCGAAGAGGCCGTGGTCGCGTCTGGGGGCGTGGCCGCGGCGGTCCGCACACTCGACGAATGGCGCGCCCACCCTCAGGGGGGCGGAGTCGCAAACGAGCCGCTGATCGCACACCAGAAGATCGCAACGGCCGCGCCTCGACCCGCGCGCCGCCTCGGACCTGCCCGCACGCGGGATCCGCGTCATGGATCTGACCCGGGTCATCGCCGGGCCCGTCTGCACCCGGCTGCTCGGCGCCCTCGGGGCCGACGTGTTGCGCCTCGATCCGCCGAACCACCTCGACCTCCTTCCCGGCTCCGTTTCCGACACTCTGCTCGGCAAAAGCAGTGGTCTTCTGGATTTTGATACGACGGACGGACTGGCCAGGTTGCATCACCTGCTGGACCGTGCCGACGTGCTGGTGCATGGCTACCGGCCCGGTTCGCTGGACCGTTTCGGACTGGGTGCCCGTGACGTGGCGGCCCGCCACCCCGGCCTGGTGGTCGTGCACCTGGACGCGTGGGGTCATCGCGGTCCATGGTCGCGACGGCGGGGATTCGACAGCATCGTGCAGGCCGCCTGTGGCATTGCCACCATCGAATCTGCTGACGGTGTGGCTCCGGGTGCTCTCCCCTGCCAGTTGCTCGACCACGGCACCGGCTACCTGGCGGCGGCCGCCGTCCTCGACGGCCTCCGGCGGCAGGGAACCGAGGGCGGCACCCAGGTCCGCTCGTTGTCGCTGGCCCGGACCGGGGCCTGGCTCACCCGCCTGCCCGCGGCGTCCGGGCAGCCCGGCCTCGCTTCGCCTGCTCCGGGCCCCATGTCCCCGGCCGACCCCTGGCTGGTCGAGATGGACAGCTCCCTGGGCCCGGTGACGGCGGTCGCCCCACCAGGACAGCTGAATGGTCAGGCGCTGGCCTGGCCGCCCGTTGCCCGACCGTACGGCCAGGCGGAGCCGGCGTGGAGGACTTGAACTACGCGACTGCTCGAGTAGGGCGAATCCCGGTCGCCGGACCGTACGGCCAGGCTGAGCCGGCGTGGAGGACTTGAGCTACGCGGCCGCCCGAAGGGAGCCAACCCCGGTCGCCCTCCCCCGGGAGATCGGACCCACCCGCATCGCGCCCAGGCGATCCGGCCGCGTCCTACTGGTCGAGCGCGAGCAGGTCGTCGAGGGTCTCCCGCCGGACGACGACCCGGGCCACCCCGTCCCGGACGAACACCACCGGCGGTCGCGGCACCTTGTTGTAGGTCGAGGCCATCGAGTGACCGTACGCTCCCGTGACGGGTGTCGCGAGCACGTCCCCCACTGCGATATCGGCGGGAACCTGCCCATCCCGGACGATGACGTCGCCCGACTCGCAATGCTTCCCGACGACCGTGACGGTTCGAGGCCGGGGGGCGGCGACGGCCCGCACCAGAAACGCCTCGTACCCGCTGCCATAGAGCACCGGCCGGGGATTGTCGCTCATGCCGCCGTCGATGCTCACGTACGTCCGTACGCCGGGGATCTCCTTGACGGTGCCGACCGTGTAGCAAGTGACGGCCGCGCTGGCCACGATCGCCCGGCCCGGCTCGGCACTCAGGCGAACCTCCGGTCCCAGCCCGCATGCCCGGGCTGCGCCGTGGGCCGCTGCCGCCCATTCGCTGATCGTCGGGGCCGACTCACCGGTCACATACGGAACGCCGAGCCCGCCGCCGATGCAGAGTTGCTCCAGGCCATGAGCTGAAAAGAATCCTGCAACGGCGACGAGGGCCTTTTTGAAAGAGTCCAGAGCGAAGATCTGTGAGCCGATATGGACGTGCACCCCCACCAGGACGAGCGGACATCCCGCGCCGCGCAGCCGAGCAACGGCCCGATCGGCTGCTCCTGAGGCCAGCCCGAAGCCGAACTTCGAATCGTCCTGGCCCGTCATCACGTACTCGTGGGTGTGCGCCTCTATGCCGGGAGTGACCCGGATCAGCACCTCGGGACGGACGCCCGCGGAGGCCGCCAATCGCTCCAGGCGATCGAGTTCGTCGAAGGAGTCCACGACGATCCGGCCGACGCCAACCTCGAGAGCTCGGGCCAGTTCTGCGTCCGACTTGTTGTTGCCGTGCAAGACCAAACGCGGGCCGGGGACTCCTGCAGACAGCGCCACGTGCAGTTCGCCGCCGGTCGAAACGTCGATCGCCATCCCCTCCTCGTGCACCAGGTCTGCCATCGCCCGGCACAGGAACGCCTTGGAGGCATAAGCGACGTCACCTCGCCACGCAGCTACCGCCTCCCGGCACCGGGTCCGGAGATGCTCTTCGTCGTACACGAACAACGGAGTACCCAACTCAGTACAGAGGTCGAGCAGATCCACTCCCGCGATCGACAACCGCCCGGCGGAGTCGATTGCAGCCCCGTCCGGCAACAAGTAGACAGGCACGGGCCCGGTGGCAAGCCCTCCGGCCCCCGGCGGGGCCAGTGCGTCAGGGTCGGGCAGCATTCAACGGCGGCCGGCCGGGTCAAGCGCCAACAAAAGATAGGAGCGATCCGGGTCTCGCCGGCGCCGAACGGTCATCCGTTTATTCTAGGCGGATCGCCGGCGCGGTTAAGCTACGGAACGCGGCTGCCAGAGCCCTCGTAGCTCAGGGGATAGAGCACCGGCCTCCGGAGCCGGGTGCGTAGGTTCGAATCCTGCCGGGGGCACCGACATCAACTCGATCCCCCAGTTCCCCGGAAGGAAGCACCGGTTATGCTCGGCCGGACCAGACGGGGAGGAGTCGCGGTGAGCGGTGTGCTGGAGGAACTGCGCGTGCTCGATCTTGCACGGGGACTGGCCGGCTCGCTGGCCGGCGTCTACCTGTCGGACCAGGGTGCCGAGGTCATCAAGGTCGAGCCGCCTGGCGGCGACCCGACCCGGGCTTTGTCCGCCTCTCACGTCTGGAATCGCGGCAAGAAGAGCGTGATCCTGGACCTGAAGGACGTCGACGGCAAAGGTCGATTCGAGCAACTGGCAGGGACCGCTGACGTACTCCTCGAGAGTTTCCGACCCGGCACGATGGACCGCTTGGGCCTCGGCTATGAGACCCTTGCCGCCGTAAACCCCCGACTCATCTATTGCTCCATCACCGGCTATGGCCGCCGCGGCCCATCTCGGGACCGGCCCGCGTACGACGCCCTGGTGCAAGCCCGCTTGGGCATGCATTTCGAGCAACCCAGCTACCGCAAGCATCCCGACGGGTCCTACGTGGATGGCCCGGTCTTTCTGTATGTCCCCCTGCCGAGCTACGGGGCCATGCTGCTGGCGGGTACGGGCATCGCCGCCGCCCTTCACGCCCGCGAAGTCACCGGCGCAGGCCAATGGGTGGAGACCTCCCTGGCGCAGGGTGCCCTCATGTGGGCTTCGCAGATCCGCTATCGGGCCGAGCATGAGCCAGCCAACTTCGCCACAGTGCCGTACCACGGACGGGGCACTGTGTACGAATGCGCCGACGGGAACTGGGTCCACCTGATGACCGTCCGCAACTCCGACCAGGTCCTGTACGACCTGCTGGACGTGGCACCGGAAGGCCGCAACCGGCCCGGTGAGCGGCTGAGCGTCGATGAACGAAACCAGCGCCGTGTGTACCTCGAGACTGCCTTCCGGCGACTGCCACGCGACCAGGCCCTGGCACTGCTGCAACCTGCGGGCGTCCCCGTGGTTCCCGTCCAGCCGGCCTGGGACGCCTACAGCACTCCTCAGCTGGTCCATAACGGGATGGTGGTCGAGGTCGACGATCCGGACGAAGGCCCCATCCGGATGATCGGAATCCCTTACTGGCTGGAGAAGACGACCTCCAGCGTGCAGGGGCCGGCGCCCCGGCCGGGTCAGCACACGGACGAAGTGCTCGCCGGTTTGGGGGCCATGCGATGAGCGCCGCACTCGAAGGGATCGAGGTTCTGGACTTCGGCGCCAATCTGGCCGGGCCCTTTGCGCCACAGATGATGGGCGACCTCGGTGCCAACGTCATCAAGATCGAGGAGCCCTGGAGCGACGCCCGCACCATGGGACGGGGCTCGTCATTCTTCGGCTGCCAGCGCGGCAAGCGATCACTTGCGATCGATCTGAAGACACCCGAGGGAACCGAGATCGTGCACGAGCTCATCCGCCGCGCCGACATCATCCACCACAATCTGCGACCGGGCGTAGCCGAGCGGCTCAAGTACGACTACGAGACGGCCAAGCAGCTCAACCCGGCGATCATCTATTGCCACACGACCGGTTGGGGTTCGACGGGACCAAACGCCGACTGGCCAGGCTGGGACCAGTTCGGCCAGGCTCTCGGCGGCGCGGAATACCACGGTGGCGGATGCGAACAGGGCAACCCTCCGATGTGGTACCGCTACGGCCAATGCGATGCCGTCAACGCGATGCATTCCCTGCTCGGCGTGCTGCAAGCCCTGTATCACCGCGACCGGACCGGCGAGGGGCAGATGGTGGAGACCTGCATTGTCAATGGGGGTATGACCATCAACTCCGATCTGTATCTGCGAGCCGACGGTCCCGTCGAGCGCGCCGCTCTGGACGCCGAGCAACGGGGGCTCAGCGATTGGTACCGCCTGTACGACACGGCCGATGGCTGGATTGCGCTGGCATGCGTCACCGAGGAGGAGCGAGATCGTCTGACTGGCCTTCTCGGCGGCGCGCCGACCGAGACGGCGTTCAAAGCCGCCACGGCGCAGGAATGGATCACCCGCCTGGACGCCGCCAGTATTCCGGCCGAGATTTCACGTCCGACCTATGCCAGCGACATCTTCGACGATCCGGAGGCCATCGAGGCAGGCTGGGTGGTCGCCTACGATCATCCCGAGGTGGGCCGTCTTCATCAGATCGGCCTGCTCATCGACCTCTCGGTCACGCCCGGTCGAGTAGCCGGTCCGCCTCCGGTGCTGGGTCAGCACACCCGGGAAATCCTGGCCGAACTCGGCTATAGCCCCGGAGATGCTCTGACCATGCGGGAAAATCGCGTCGTCAACTTCCCCGATTGACGGAATGGTCATGCGCCACATTTCCCGTCCGTAAACTCTGGGCATGGCCGCTTCGATCCGTCTGGTGCTGGCCGACGTGGACGGCACCCTGGTCACCCCCGACAAGGTTCTGACCGACCAAGCCGTAGACGCAGTACGGCAGTTGCGTGATGCCAACATCCTTTTCGCCATTACCAGCGGGCGCCCGCCCCGGGGAATGGCCATGCTCATCGAACCCCTCGATCTGGATACCCCTATCGCTGCGTTCAATGGGGGAATACTCGTCGATCGTGACATGTCCGTTATCGAGCAGCACGTCATCCCGAGTGATCTGGTCGTACCCATCGCGGATCTGGTGACGTCATTCGGGCTTACCGTCTGGATTTACCAGGGCGCGGACTGGTACGTCCCCGACCCCAACGGCCCGCACGTGGACCGCGAAGCCTGGACCGTCAAGTTTGAGCCGAAAGTCATGACGAGCGTCGCGGCGCACACCGACGGGGTGGCGAAGATCGTCGGGGTGAGCGACGATCATGATGCCGTGGAAAAAGCCGCGGCCGGGGCCCACGATCGTTTCGGGGACCACGTCGCCGCGGCGGCGTCCCAGCCCTACTACCTCGACATCACCCATCCGAAAGCCAATAAAGGGGAAGTGGCGATGTACCTGAGCGCGCCACTATCACCTCTCGACCGAGGAGATCGCCACGATTGGCGACATGCCGAACGACGTGTTGATGTTCGCTCACTCGGGCCTGAGCATCGCGATGGGGAACGCCGATCCCCAAGTCCAGCGAGCTGCCCGGCGGGTAACGGACACAAACGAAAACGAGGGGTTCGCAAAGGCCATGCGCCGGTTCGTGCTGTCGGCATGAACGATCGTCGACGGAGGAACCGAAGAACCGAAGCGAGTGGGACGCAACGGCACCCCGACCCCGACCCGGACCGCAGCCTTCTGCCGAACACGGTTCCCGATGAGAGGCTCCCGGGGCGGCCGGCCTGATCGAGCCGCGGCGACGGCTAGCTGATCACCTCGGTGCCCACGTACGGCACCAACGCAGCCGGCAGCCGGATGGAACCATCCGGTTGCTGACCATGTTCGACCACTGCGGCCCAGACCCGAGGCGTCGCCAGACCGGAGCCATTGAGCGCATAAACGAACTCCACCCCGCCCGCCTCCCGCCGGAAGCGAATCTGACCCCGCCGGGCCTGGAAGTCCGTGACCAAGCTGATCGACGACACCTCCAGCCACCGGTCCACGCCGGGCGAGTACACCTCCAGGTCGTAGACCCGAGCCGCCGAGAACGTCAGATCACCGGCGCACAGCTCGACCACCCGGTACGGCAGGCCGAGGACCTGCAGAGCAAGCTCGGCGTCGCCGACCAGTGACACGAATTCCGCCTCGCCATCCTCGGGACGGCACAAGCGCACCAGCTCGACCTTGTGGAACTCGTGCAGCCGCTGCATGCCCCGGGTCTCCTTGCCCGCGGCACCGGCTTCCCTCCGCCAGCAGACCGTGTACGCCATGTACCGCCGGGGCAACTCGGCTTCGGCGAGGATCTCGCCCTGATGCATCCCCATGAGCGGCACCTCGCCCGTCGGTATCAGCCACAGGTCGTCGTCACGCACCCGGTAGGCCTGGGTATCGAACTTGGTCAGGTGACCGGTGCGGCTGATCACCTCGGTCCGGACCAGGTGCGGTGGGAGCACCTCCTCGTACCGATCACGATGGAGGGCGAGCCCCAGGTTCACCAAACCACGCAGCAAACGGGCGCCGTCACCTTTGAGCAATGAGAACATGGCGCCGCTCAGCTTCGCGGCCCGCTCGCTGTCGTAGATCCCCAGCCGCTCACCCAGCTCCCAGTGAGGAAGCCAGCGCCGGCCGTCGTAGTCGCGAGGGTCGAATCCGTGCGTCCGCAGCACCACGTTGTCGGCCTCCGAGCGGCCGTCGGGTACGTCGTCGGCGGGGAGATTGGGGATGCGCATCACCACGTCTTCGAGGCTGGCCTCGATGTTCCGCAGGGATTCCTGGCTGGTGTCCAGCTCGACCCGCAAATCCGCCAGCCGGGCCCGCAGGGCATCGGCCGCCTCGCGTTCGCCTTTGCGCATCAGGGCGCCGACCTCGGCGGCCCCCGAGTTCATCTCGGCCCGACCGGCATCCACCTGACGCACCTGATCGCGCCGCAACTGGGCCAACTGCCGGGCCGACTCGAGCAAGGCCGGATCGACACCTTTACGGGTCAGACGCCGAACTGTGGTTTCGAAATCGTCAAGCAACAATTTGGTGTCGATCATGGGCCAGTGGAGCCTACCGGTCGAATCAGGCGCTGCTCCCCGGACCGAGGACATGGATGTCACCGACCGCGGACGACGCCGGCGGCGTGGTCGCCGAGGCAGGGCCCGCGACGACGACCCGCATGGCGGTGGCCGCGGTGCCCGCCGGCAGATTCGCCAACAGGAACGGGGCCGAACCACGACCGTCGCCGACGGCCGATCGAGCCGAGGCGACCGTCCGCCAGGCGCCGGCAGTGTCGCGGAGCTGGACCGTCACCGAGGTCGTGGTCCCCGGTGCGCCGGCCTGGCCGACGCTCACCTGGGTGACGGCTCCTGGCCGGCTCCAGTCCCACTCCCGGATCGTGACTCCGGGCGGCCCGGTCTGCGACGTTTCGGTGACTCCGGCGGTGAGATCCCGGAGGTCGGGGTGACCGGTTCCTGGCCCAATCAACTCGAACACGTACGCGTTGTCGCGACTGGAGTGGAGCAGCTGCACCGCCCATGGCGCCGACGAGGCCTGGGCCAGGAGGCAACCGCTGTCGAGGACACCGGGTTTGTTGAGATCGCCGACGAGCAAGAAGGCCGCATCATCGAAGCCCAGCGCGTAGCGAGTGGCTCCGGCGTTGCAACTGTTCAGCGTTTCCGTGAAGGCGAGTCCGTGGGTGTCGTGCCCGGTGAAGAGGGCGGTCGACGAGACATAATCGGTTTCGACGATGTCGGCCGGGCGACCCAGCTGGCGCAGCATCATCACATAGGGGGACCCTTCGAAGTGTGACGTGTCCTGGCCGAGGGCGACCAGATAGTCCCGCGGAAGTTGTACCGCCAGCGGGACAACCGTGATGGCGGCCATCACCGAGGCCGCACCTGCCGCGGCCAGAGCCGTCGTGGACAATGTGATGCGGCCGCTTTGCCAGGCCTGGGTCCGCCCCCGCCGGCTCACCCACTGGCGGAGGGCGTCCCACACCGCCTTGGCGCCGAGTACGTACCAGGCGGCGAGCACGGGCACGACCAGAATGACTCTGCGCTCGTTGACCTCGGGCCAGAACAGGGTCTCGAGCAGGTAGACGGGGACGATGGTGATGGCAGCGTCGCGATAGGGGCGGGCCCAGACGAAACCGCCCAAGACGGTCAAGAGCGTCACCTGCCAGGAGAGCGCCTTCCACAGATCAACGTCGTGCCCCGCGATGGGGAGCGGGGTCAGGTAGGGCACCAGGGTGGCGGGCAGGGCCGTGGAGAGCATGCGCTCCAGCCCGTGGGGAGCCACGTGGATGAGCCGGCCCAACCAACCCCCCTGGTAGTAGGCCCCGAGCTCCTGCGAGTAGCGCGAGCCGGCGACGGGGACGCCGGCGTTGAGACGGGCGACCGCCACCGGCAAGAGGAGCACCAGGGTTCCGGCTGCGACCGCCGCCGCCTTGCCTGCGGATCGCAGCCGGTCCCGCCGCTGGCGCGGGGAACGAGAGGGCAGGATCGGAAGGAGCAGCCACAGGATCAAACCCAGCACGACCCCGACGCCCGCCTCCTTGAGCCAGACCAAGCCAGCCGCCGTCAGGACGACGGCCACCCCGGCCGGGCTGAACACCCTGGCGTCGCGGTCCCACCGGTCCATCAGCAGCAACAGCACGAGCAGGAGGACCAGGAAGGGTGTTTCCGCCATCACCATGCTGCCGAAGGTGGCCAGAGGTGGCCCGAGCGCCAGGACGAAGAGCGCGGCCATCCGCACCCCGTCGCTCACCCGTCGCCTCCCCAGGTAGACCCAGAGCAACGGGAAGAGGGCGACGTAGCACGCCGTCGACAGCAAACGAAGTGGCAGGAAGGTGTGGGGCCATATCCACAGCAACGGGACGAGCAGGGCCGGAAACCCCGGAGGGTAGGCGCCCGACACGGTGTACCCGCTCGCCATTTCCCAGTTCAGGCCGTGCCCGTCCAGCAGCGCCCGGGCGGCCAGGATGTAGCCGGAGTCGTCGTCAAAGGATCCGACGAAGTAGTGGGGCGCGATGAGCGCGAACGTGCACCAATCCCAGGATGAGTGGAAGGCCCACCCCGACCACGGGCGAACGCCACCACGGTCGCCCGGGTGGGCCAGACGGGAAAGCTCCGCTGGTGGCGTGCCGGTCGTCGGCACCAGCGTGGGTCAACAACCGGGACAGACCGACCTCACGGGCGAGCCAAGGTAGCTGCCGCCTTCGAGAATCCACATGCGCGCGAGTCTCCACCTTCCGGCTGCGAGAAGTTGCGTCAGGGTCAGCCCTCCGGTGTAGCGCCGGCCCCTGAGAGGTTGCTGAGGATGGAGCATAGAGTCAGCGAAGACACGGTTCTGATCGAACTCTCAGGTGTTTCCGAGATGCTCTTCAGGTCAGCGCGATTGGCTGGTTCCGTGAACTCCACCCCTGATCCGTCACGCCACCGCTCGGGCCGTTGGATTCTGGCCGCCCTACCCGTCGTGGCTCTGTCGATCCTGCTCACGGCCTGTGGCGGCGGCTCTACGAAGACCGCCGGCGCAACGCCAACCACCACCCCCGCTACCAGCCCCTCCACGGGGACAGGCCAGGCGTCGGCGTCCTCGTCGTTTACCAAGTACCGGCAGTGCCTGACGAGCCATGGCGTGCCGGCCACGGCGATCGGCGGCCGAGGCGGCGCGCCCGGGGGCGGCGCCACTGGAAGCGCCGCCGGGACTGGAGCGTCCGGCGCGACTGGAGCGACCGGCGCGGCCGGAGGCGGTGGAGCTGCGACCGGAACCCGCCCGACCATCCCCGCCAAGTACCAGCAAGCCCTCCAGGCGTGCGCCAGCTTGCGCCCCACCGGCGGCTTCGGTGGATTCGGCGGCTTGAATAGTCCGGTAGCCGCCGCCTACCGCAATTGTCTGGAGATCCACGGGGTGAAGCTGCCAACGACTCCGACCACCACACCCGGTCAGCCGCCCTCCACCGGTGGCTTCCGCGGTGGCTTCGGGCAGGTAGCCAATAACCCGACGTTCCAGGCCGCACAAAAGGCGTGCGCCAGCTTGCTCCCGGCCCGGAGCAACAACACCTCCAGCACGACCACCGCAACCGGGGCATGACCGGGCGCCGGCGTTTCTGGATCGTCAACGGGACGCTGGCCGTAGTCGTCGCGGCCCTCGCCTTGTTGGGCGTCAATACCGTGTTCCACAAGGATTCCGCTCACGCCGCGCCCCGCACCGTCACTGCCGAACTGGGCACGATCCAGTCGACCGTGTCGGCGAGCGGCAACGTCTCCCCGGTCGAGAGCGAGAACGTGGACTTTGCAACCTCGGGGACCGTCACTGCGGTCAATGTGGCGCTCGGACAGCAAGTCACTGCTGGACAAGCCCTCGCCACTATCGATCCGACCTCCGCCCAGGCCAACCTGACGGCCGCCGAGGACGACCTGACCGCCGCCCAAGACAACCTGGCACTGGCCCAGGCCGGCGGTGAGACGCCCCCGCAACAAGCTCAGGATGCGGCCACCATTTCGGACGCCGACCAGCAGGTCGCGACGACGCAATCGACGCTGACCACCGCCCAGCAGAAGCTGGCCGACGATCAGGCCGTGTGTGCGGCCGACCCGCCGGCCGACCCCTCAGGAGGCGGGGTCGGCGCCTCGAGTAGCGGAAGCTCCGGTTCCGGTTCCTCGGACAGTGGCTCTTCCGGAAGCGCAACGTCCGGTTCAGGGTCCGGGTCTGGCTCCGCGGGGTCGAGCTCGTCTCCCTCGTCCAGTGGAGCTTCAAGCGCCGGCAGTTCCTCCAATACGAGCAATTCGACCGGCTCGTCTTCGAGCTCCGCGTCGAACACCGGATGCGGCGCAGTCACGACCGATCAGCAGGCGGTCAATCAGGATCAGAACGCCCTGACCCAGGCCCAGCAAACCCTCAACCAGGATCAGCTGTCGATCAACGCCAAGCGCTACGTCAACCCGGCCAGCGTCCTCCAGGATCAAGCTGCCGTGACGCTCGCCCAGCAGACCGTCGCCCAGGACCAGAAAACCCTGTCGGAGACCACCCTCACCGCCCCCTTCGCCGGCACGGTGACCGTGTTGAATGGCGCGGTCGGCCAGACCGCCAGCGGTGGAGGCAACAGCGCCGCCTCCTCCAGTGGCTCTTCGGGTTCGGGGTCCTCCGGTTCGGGGTCCTCCGGTTCGGGGGCGTCGGCTTCTGGAGCCAGCGGAGCGGGGTCTGGCACGGGCACGGGTTCGTCGGCGTCGAGCACCGGGTCGTCGGGTTCAAGCTCGTCGGGATCCAGCTCTTCGTCCCCGTTCCTCACCCTCTCCAACCTGTCCAGCCTTCAGGTGGTCGCCGGTTTCGCCGAAGCCGACGCCACCAAGATCGCGGTCGGTCAGCCCGCGACAGTGACCCTCAGCGCCATCAGCGGGTCATCGATACCGGGCAAAGTCACGGCGGTCAGCCCCGTCTCGTCGGTCGTGAGCAACGTCGTGACCTATGACATCACCGTCGGCCTCACGAACCCGCCGAGCGACGTGAAAGCCGGCATGACCGCCAACGTCTCGGTAGTCGTCGCCTCCCGGAGCAATGTCCTGGAACTGCCGACGTCGGCCATTACGACGGCGGGCCGGCTCTCCACGGTCACACTGCTCAAAAACGGCAAACAGACGACGCAAGTCGTCAGCACCGGTCTCGCCGGTGACACCGACACCCAGATCACGTCCGGATTGACTGCCGGCGATGTGGTGGTGGAGCCGTCCGTCACGGTCAGCGGTGCAGGAACCGGGACCGGGACCGGAACCGGTACTGGCACCGGCACGGGAACGGGCGGGCTCGGTGGCGGCGGGGCCGGCTTCCTCGGCGGTGGCGGAGGCGGCTTGTTTGGCGGCGGTGGTGGCGGCGCCACGAGAGCCGGCTGATGGAGACCAACGACAGCTGGATCCCCCCCGAAGCCAACGGCGGCCCTGCCTCGATGGAGCCGCCGACGGCGCCCGCCGTCATCGCGCTGCGTCGAATCACCAAGACCTACCAGCTCGGACAGGTGGAGGTTGAAGCCCTCCGGGGCGTCTCCCTCGTCGTCGAGCGGGGCGAGTTCGTCGCCATTATGGGTGCCTCAGGATCAGGCAAAACCACGCTCATGAACATCATCGGCTGCCTCGATGTCCCCTCGTCCGGGCGCTACTGGCTCGACGGTGTCGACGTGCGTCACCTGGACGAGCAGGCCCTCGCCAGGGTTCGCAACCGCAAAATCGGCTTTGTGTTCCAGAGCTACAACCTGATCCCGCGGACGAGCGCACTCGCCAACGTCGAGCTGCCGCTCACGTACGCCGGTGTCAAGGCCAAAGCCCGGCGCGATCGGGCCGAAGCCGCTCTGGACCTGGTGGGCATGACCGACCGCATGGATCACCTTCCCAACGAGATGTCAGGCGGCCAGCAGCAGCGCGTCGCCGTCGCCAGAGCCATCGTCACCAACCCGTCGCTCGTCCTGGCCGACGAGCCGACGGGCAACCTGGATAGTCATTCAAGCGAAGATGTCATGGCCGTCTTCGCCGACATCAATGCCGCAGGCCGCACCGTCGTGCTCATCACCCACGAACCCGATATTGCCCGGTATGCGCAGCGAGTGGTGCGGGTCCGTGACGGTCTCATCCTGTCAGATCGCCCGGCGATGGCTGAGTTCGGTCCGAGGCCGGTCGAGAGATCAGCGTCATGACCTGGGCCGATAACATCCGGGCCGCCTTGCGGGGATTGTCCGCCAACAAGCTGCGGTCGGCGCTGACGGTCCTCGGCATCCTGATCGGAGTGGGAGCCGTGATCATCCTGGTGGCGGTCGGCACCGGCTCCTCGCAGGCCGTCCAGAACCGCATCAAGTTGCTCGGCACCAACACGATCACCATCGTCAACCGGGGCCGCTTCGGGCGTGGACCGTCCACCTCCGGCACCCAGATCCGGGCCGCGACCATTACCGCCGCGGACGTATCGCAGCTGGAGAACCCCGCCCAGGCCCCGGACATCTCGACTGTCTCCCCCGTCGTCAGCGCCAGCGAGACCGCCGACTACGGCGCCGCGTCAACGTCGGTCAGCGTGACCGGCACCACCCCGGCCTACGTCGGCGCCGAGGACTACCAGGTCCAGGCCGGTCGCCAGCTGACCAACGCCGATGTCAGCAGCCACGCCCTGGTGGTCGTGATCGGCCAGGACCTGGTGCAGAACCTGTACGAACCGGGGGCCAACCCGATCGGCACCCAGATCAGCTTCGGCTCCACCCGATTCCAGGTCGTCGGGGTGCTGGCCAGCAAAGGGTCCAGCGGCGGCGCCGACCTCAACGACATCGCCATCGTGCCCTACACCGCCGCCGAAGACCAGCTCACCGGGTACGTAACCAGCTTCAGCGAGCTGATTGTCCAGGCCACGTCGTCGAAGACGGTCAACAACGCCGAGCAAGAGGCGGCCGACATTCTGGCCTCCGCCAATCAGACCAGCGTCGCCAACCTTCCCTTCACGCTGATCAACGAGGACTCCTTGCTGGCGACGAGCGCCTCCACCAACGAGACCTTTACGGTCCTGCTCGGAGCGGTGGCGGCCATCAGCCTCCTGGTCGGTGGGATCGGCATCATGAACATCATGCTCGTCACCGTCACCGAACGGACCCGGGAGATCGGTATCCGGAAGGCGATCGGGGCTCCTCGATCCGCCATCCTGGGCCAGTTCCTCACCGAGGCCGTCATGCTCTCCTTACTGGGTGGCCTGGCGGGAGTGGTGATCGGGCTCATCGGAGCCCGTTTTCGTATCGTCGGGGTCAAGCCGGTGGTCAACCCGACGTCAATCATCGAGGCGTTCGGAGTCGCCGTGGCCGTAGGTGTCTTCTTTGGTTTCTACCCGGCGAACCGGGCGGCGTCGCTGCGGCCCATTGACGCCCTTCGCCATGAGTAGCCCTTCCCATGACTGACAGGGAGGTATTTGCCGTGTCCGAGGTCACCGAAGAGGAGGCCCCCACCGAAGAAGCGGTCACCGACGAGATCGACATCCACCCCGATGACCCCGACGACGAGTGGTCCACCGGCCCGGTGCGATCGGGGCTGCGGTTGCGCGCCCCCACCGCCGCGCTCTTGGCCCTGGTCGTCCTCGCGGGAGGGTTCTGGGCCGGCGCAATAGCCGAGAAACACCACTCCGGCTCATCGTCATCGAGCGCTTTGAGCGCTCTGGCCAGCAGGTTCGCGGCCGCAAGAGGTGCGTCCGGTTCGGGGGCGGCGGGTGCCAGTGGGCTGGCCGGCGCCGGCGCCGGTGGTGCGGCTGGTGCGGCAGGTAGCGCCACCAGCGGCATCGTGACCGGCGTGGTTGGGAACATCCTCTACGTGACCGATTCCAGCGGCGCACTCGTAAAGGTCGAGGTCGGACCCTCTGTGCCGATCACCCGGACAGCCAAGTCCAGCCTGGCCGGCCTGCAGACCGGTGACACTGTCGTCGTGCAGGGCAGCAAAGGAACCGGAGGTGAGGTGACCGCAACCTCGGTGCGGGCCACCGGGCAGGGCGTCACATCCACCTTCGGCGGTGGCGGAGGCGGCGGCTTCTTCGGCAACAGCGGGAGCGGCACCTCGACCGGCGGTTAACGCCAGCGGCGACGCCCCGACACGGGTCCAGGGTCAGAGATCATCCAGGAGGGCTGCTGGACCCCCAGCGCCGGGTGACTGCGCCGACCAGCATGCGTAGCCCGGCGGTCGCCATTACCGCCCCGATCAGTCCAACCACCAAGCTCGTGCTGAGGCCCACGACCGTCAACACCAACCCGACGATCGCCAGGGGCGCGCCCCACCAGCTGTGCCAGACCCAGGCCGGGACCCGGGGCACAGTGGTGACCAAGCGGAACCGGTTCGTGCCGCGCAGCCGGCGAGCCAGCTGAGGGTCCTCGGCGGCCGCTACGGCTTCGAGACTGGCCAAGGCGGCGCGTTCTCTAGCCGTGAGGCTCGCATCGTCTCGAGTGCTCATCTCACCTCCCCTCGTTCCTCGGCCTTCACCTCGTGCGGTGCTCCCCCTATTCTCCACCCTTCAGACGACTTAGGCCAGCGTGAACTCCAAAAGCGAGCGCAAATCCGCCGCCCCCTAGTCGGGCGGCGACCGCCGTCGCCCTGCTTTGGCGTCGGTAACGTTGCGGGCATGGCCACCCCGACCCCACGTGCTCGTTCGGCCGCGTCCAGCGCAGCCCGAAAGCGGCCTACGGCCGAACCGCAACCCGCGGGCGGCAACGGGCCCGGCACCAGCGAGGAGCCGTCTGGCCCGAGCGCCCCGAGACGCACCCGCGCGGCGCGCCCGGCAGGCTCGGCCCCGTCGAAAACCGCCGAGGCGGACAAGTCCCGGAATCCCGTCACAACCCTCGCCGTCGACATCGGCGGGACGGGTCTGAAGGCCTCGATCCTCGATGAGGGCGGCCAGATGGTGAGCGAACGGGTGCGGCTCCCGACGCCGTACCCACTCTCGCCGCAAAAGCTGGTCACGGTCCTGGCCGACCTGGTCAAGCCGCTGCCTTCATACGATCGGGTGTCGGTGGGATTCCCGGGAATGGTCCGCAGAGGGCGGATCTTGTCGGCTCCTCACTTTGTCTCCCCCGACGGCCCGGGCGGCACGCCGGTCGCGAAGCTGGTCGCAGCGTGGTCCGGGTTCGATCTGGAACTGGAGTTGGCCCAGGCCTTGGGGAAGCCCACCCGGGTCGCCAACGACGCCGATATCCAGGGAGCGGCGGTCGTGAGCGACAAGGGCTTCGAGGTGGTCCTGACCCTCGGGACCGGGGTCGGCACCGCCTTCTTCATGAACGGGGAGCTCCTCCCCCATTTCGAGTTCTCTCAAACCCCGTTCCGCAAGGGAGGAACGTACAACGAAGAGCTCGGCGACAACGCCCGCCGCGCCGTGGGTCACAAGAAGTGGCAGAAGCGGGTCATGGAGGCTGTCGACACCTTCCGGGCCCTCACCTTCTTCGACCGGTGCTACATCGGTGGCGGGAACTCCCAGCGAATCACCGTCGGACCTACCCGAGGACGTCATCCTGGTGGACAACAGCGCCGGCCTCATCGGCGGTATCAAGCTGTGGGAGCGCCAGCGCCGACCGGCCCGGTCTCCGTCGGGCTAGAGCAGCCGGACCAGCCGGAGCGACTCCCCCGGTGGGAGCTCCCGGAGTGCGCCCTGATGCCACACCCTGGATTCGTCGAGGTCAGACCTCTCTACCCGTTTGCCGGCTGTCATTACCAGCCTCTGGAGCGGGCGACCCTGTTCTGGCGCCGGGCCCGGCCTGGTGGCCACAACCTCTTCGGCTCGGTCGGGTACCCGCCAGGCCCACTTGCGTCCCCCCACCGTCGCCTTCCCCGGCGACCGTTTCGCCACCGGCCGGCCTCCGATCGACACCAGCTTGTAGATCAGGCCGGCAGTCGGAGCACCCAACCCGGTAACGACACTGGTTCCGACGCCGTAGCCGTCGACGGGCGCGGCCCCCAGAGCCCGGATAGTGCGCTCGTCGAGGTCTCCGGTCACGATCACCTTCGTGGCGCGCGCCCGAGCTCGTCGAGCAGTCTCCTGGCTCGCGAGGCCATCACGCCCAGATCCCCGGAGTCCACGCGGATGGCGGCCAGTCCGGGGCCGGCAGCGGCCACCGCCCCGCGAATCCCTTCCTCCATGTCGTACGTGTCCACCAGGAAGGTGGTATCCGACCCGAGGGCCCGGACCTGCGCCTCGAACGCCGCCCGCTCGTCACTGAACGACAGGATGAACGTGTGCGCCACCGTCCCCGCGGTCGGTACCCCGTAGCGGCGCCCTGCCTCCAGGTTCGATGTTGATGCAAAGCCGCCGATATATGCGGCGCGCGCCGCCGCTATGGCGGCTCCGGCGTCCGTGCGCCTGCTCCCCATTTCGATGACCGGACGGTCGCCGGCCGCTTGGGCGATGAGCGATGCGGCTGCTGCGACTGCCGAGTCGTGATTGAGCATGGACAGCACGATCGTCTCCAGCAAGATCGCCTGACCAAATGAGGCCTCGACGGTGAGGACCGGCGAGCCGGCCGTGTACAGCTCACCCTCCGAGTAGGCATAGACGTCGCCGCTGAACGCGAAGCGGCGCAGCCAGTCCAGTGCGTCGGGACTGACCACGCCGGCTGCTGCGAGCCATGCCAGCTCCTCCGGACCGAAGCTGAAGGACTCAAGGGCGTCCAGCAGCCGTCCCAGGCCAGAGAAGACGCCCACCCGGCGACCGGAGGGCAGCCCGCGGGTGAAGACCTCGAAGGTGGACGTTTGGTCTGCCGTCCCGGCCTGGAGCGCTGCGTCCAGCATCGTCAGCTCGTAACGGTCGGTGAGCAGGGCCGTCGACCTCATCGGCGTCCTCCGCTCAGTCGCCACGGGCGAGTCAGCCGGGCGCCCCGACCGCCGGCGGCGGCCAACCGTTCCACCCGCAGCGCCTCTTGCTCGGCGTCGTCCAGGGGCTTGAGGTCCCCGACAGCCCAGCCGAGGAGCAGATCCGCCAGTGCCGGGTTGCGGGCCAGGACCGGGCCGTGCAGGTACGTCCCGAACACCCGGCCCGTCCAGACGCCGTCGGTGCCGGAGCCGTCGCCATTGCCGACGCCGCGGCGAACCCGCCCGACAGGTGCCGCCCCGGGACCGACGGACGTGACACCGGCGTGGTTCTCGTAGCCGGTCAGGGAGGGAAGGCCGAACGACGGCGCTGGTTCGACGACGATCTCGCCCACGGCCCGGCGACCCGTTCCCCGCCGGGTCACGCAATCCAACAACCCGAGGCCGTCTGTCTGGACCCCGTCGGCCCCGACGAAACTGACGCCGAGGATCTGCAAACCGGCGCAGACGGCGAGGACCGCTGCGCCTCCATCGACGGCCCGTCCCAGTGGTCCGGTCGCCCGGGGAGCGAGCTGGCGGGCGGCGAGCGCCTGGGGTAGGTCCTCGCCCCCGCCGACGACGTACAGCTCGCAGCCCTCCGGCACCGGGTCACCTGACCGGACGTCGATGAGCCGGGCCTCGATGCCCCGCCATCGCAGGCGTTCCACCAGGATGACGGCGTTTCCCGAGTCGCCGTAGGTGCCGAGAAGGTCAGGAAAGAGGAGGGCGACGGTGACCGTCGAGTCCCTTTCAGCCATCAAGCGAGCCGCGCTCGGAGAGCCTGGAAGGACGTGTAGTTGGCCACCACATCAACAGCCGGCGCCCCGGCGACGGCGATCGCGGCCACGGGGTCGGGCTCGTGCCGGTGGTCAACTCCGGCGTAGCGCAAACGGACGGCCAGGTCGCGGCTCCGCTCCCCGCTCGCCACCACCAGACGGCCGGTCAGGCGCTCAAACGGCACATCCCATAACCACGATGGATCACGACCGTCAGCGATACGGGCGTTGATCACGACCACCGTGGGGAGAGGTGCCGGGCGCAGCACATCGAACACCTCGAGCCATCCGGCCGGGTTCTTGGCCAGCAGCAGGCGAGCGTCCTGGCCGTTGACGGTGACCGTGCTGTACCTGCCGACCACTTGCTGGACGCGGGCCATCGCCGCCAGGGCCCGGTCGGGGTCAACACCGAACAGGGTGGCCACCGTGAGCGCCATCGCGGCGTTGGCCTGGTTGGCGCGGCCCGGGAGCGACAGCTGCAAGGGGTGATGGCGAACGCCGGCGTAGAGGAGCGCACCGTCCTGGACGCGCACGTCGAGGCAGGGACGGCGCAGGTCGCAGCCCGCGCACGCCCAGGCACCATCCTCCGCGAAGTCGACGCGCCCTCCGCAGCGAGGACAGCCGGCGGCGTCCAGGGTCCATGGTTGCCCGGCACCAACCCAGCACACGTCGGCGGCCCGGCCCGCTCCCCACACCACCAGTGGATCGTCAGCGTTGGCGACGACGGTGACGCCCGTCCGATCGGCGAAGGTTTCGCGCCAGGTGGCCGCCAATTGCCGCACTTCGTTGTTGCGGTCGAGCTGGTCGCGGCTCAGGTTGAGCAACGCCACCGCCCGCGGCGTGGTGGCCTCGACGACCCGCCCGAGCCAGGCCTCGTCTACTTCCAGGGCAGCTGCCGCTCCCGGCGGGCCGCTGGCGAGGGCGGACGCCAGCCCGGGGGGGAGATTGGCGCCCAGCACGTTGGTGGCGACCGGCCCGACAGTGGCCAGGGCGGCGCGCAGCAGAGTGGTCGTCGTCGTCTTGCCATTGGTCCCGGAGACGAGCGCAACCGAGTAGCCGGTGGCGAGTCGTCGCAGCGCATCGGGGTCGACGGCCAGGATGGCCCGGCCTCCGACCACCGACCCGCCGCCACGCCCGAGATGACGCGACAGGCCAGCGGCAGCCCCACCGATGCCCGCCGCCAGGCGGGTCCGCATCGGTAACGGCACCGAGCCCGGCGGAGAGCTGCTTCTGGGTGACACGTCCGCCACGAGGCTAGCTTGGCGCATGTGAAACAACGGGCCGCATCCACCCATCCCCGTGAGATCGACATCCCGGCGCTGATGCTGCGCCTGACGATCGGACCCATGCTCATCGTCCACGGGTACAACAAGGTCTTCGGCAAGGGCGGTCTCGAAGGGACCACCAAGTGGTTCGATTCGCTGGGTCTGCATCCCCCGCACGTACACGCCCGGCTGGCGGCGGCGACCGAGCTCGGCGCTGGCAGCCTGATCACACTGGGAGCCGGTTACCCGCTGCCGGCGGCGGCGGCCATCGGGCTCATGGCAACGGCAGCGCAGACCGACCACAAGGGCAAGGGCTTTTTTATCTTCCGAAACGGCTGGGAGTACGTCGGCGTGGTCGCCGCCGTGTCGGCCGTGATGGCGGCGCTGGGTCCGGGGAAGTTCTCGGTGGACCACCTGCTCGGCCGGAAACCGTTGGGACTCAAGTGGGCGTTGCTGGCGGCCTTGTTCGGGCTGGCGAACTCCGCTCTTCTGGTGGCGACGAGCTATCACCCGGCGCCGCCGCCCGAACCGGAAACCGCCGAGGAGTAAGGGACCAGCCGGGCTGTGCCGGAGGACCCCGAGGGCGAACCTGTCGCCATCGAGGCCGGCGGGCGGGTGGTCGAGATCGGCCATCCCGGCAAACTGCTCTTCCGCGAAGCGGGCCGCACCAAGCTGGACCTGGCGCTGTACTACGTCGCTGTCGAACCTGCTCTGATGGCGGCCATGGGCGGTCGCCCGGTCTTGTTGCAGCGGTTCCCTCACGGCGCGGAAGGGCCGTCCTTTTTCCAGAAGCGTGTTCCGGCGAAGCGGCCTGCCTGGCTCGAGACGACCATCGTTTCCACTCCGAATGGCACCACATCCCAGGCGCTGGTGGCCGCCGACCTGGCGCACGTCCTCTGGGCCGTCAACCTGGCCTGCCTGGGGTTTCACGTGTGGCCCAACCGGGCCGACGACCCCGATCACGCCGATGAGCTGCGCCTCGACCTTGACCCCACGCCGGGAGTCGACTTCGAGATGGTGCGGGAAGCGGCCCACGAGGCCGACATCCTGCTCCGGGAAGTGGGACTGGTTGGCTGGCCGAAAACCACTGGCAACCGCGGGATCCACGTGTATGTGCGGCTCCTGCCCCGATGGTCGTCGATTGAGGTGCGGGCCGCGGCCGTCGCGGTGGCCCGCGAGCTCGAGCGGCGGCGCCCAGACCTGATCACGGCGGCCTGGTGGAAGGAGGAGCGGGGCCGGCGGGTGTTCGTGGATTTCAACCAGAACGCCCCCCACAAAACCGTCTTCGGGGCCTGGTCGGTTCGGGCCCGCCCGGGCGCGCAGGTGTCGGCCCCGTTCGCGTGGGACGAGCTGCCGCTCATCCACCCCGACGTCCTCACCATGGACACCGTGGTGGACCGCTACCGGGCGCAGGGCGACCCGTGGGCCGGATCCACGCCGCAATCCCTGGACCCACTTCTGGAGATGTCCCGCCGGGACTTCGAGGCCGGGCTGGTCGACGCACCGTGGCCTCCTGTGTACCCGAAGATGCCCGGTGAGCCGCCGCGCGTCGCCCCGAGTCGGGCCCGCAAAACCACCTGAGCGGCCATGCTGGCCGGCGCCGGCGGGCCGGCCCGGGTCGGCGGCGTGGGTGGCCCGGCTCAGCGCCGGCGGCCCGGCTCAGCCCCGGCGGCCCGGCGCCCCCCGGCGGCCCGGCGCCCCCGGCGGCCCGGCGCCCCCGGCTCGAATGGGCTGAACCGCCCAAAATGCTCGCCCTGCACTGGATTGTGTGATAATTGACGCGTATTACGCGACTTTTATCACACAAACGGGTGATCGGCGGCATCGCCGCCTGCTGACGTCGTCCGGATTGCACCATTTTCGCCCGATTCGTCCACGTCGAGACCGGTCCGGGCCCGGATCCGCAGCCGGCGGTCGAGATACCAGGGGCGCAGGTGTACCCGCGCCGGCGGCAGATGCCCGTAGATGAGGACGCCTTGGCCGGGCGGGATCCGTCGTAGCTCGTCAGTGGGCGCGAGCCGTCGGAAGGCCACGGCGCTGGAGCGCGATCGCCGGCCGTCGCGGAGATCGTGGGTCACGGTGTCTTCACGAACCGCCGCCTCGCCAGCGAGGCCCGACAGCAAGTCCAGTGTTGTCAGATCCGAAACGCCGGACAGCAGCAGCTTGGCCCGGTGGTTGTTGGCTATGGTGCGGCTGCGCTCGGCGCCGTACCGAGCGCTCAGTTGGGCCAGGTCCTGGCAGACGGTGACCAGCTGCAGCCCCAAACCCGCGCCGGTCGACGCCAGGGTGTCCAGGTCCCGGATGGGCGCGATGTTGGCTGCCTCATCGAGCACGAGAAGCAGCGGCGGGTCAAGGGGTGCGGCCGCATCGCTGACTCGTTGGACCGCTTCCGCCACGGCGGACGACACCAGGGCCGCGAACAGCGCCTGAATGCGGTGCTGCTCGTGGCTGGGGCCGCACAGGAACAGCGTGCCGTTCTGGTCCAGCAACCTCCTGAGATCGACCTCGGCGGAGGCCGTTGACGCCGCAACCACCGGGTCCTCGAATGGAGCCAGCACCGTCTCGAGCGTGGTAGCCACCGAGCTGAGGATGCGAGGGTCGCGCCCCTCGCACGCAGCCAGCGCCAAGGCGGCCTCTTGTTCGCCGGACACTTCAAGCAGGCGGCTGGCCTCGTCGAAGTCGCCCGTGTTGGTCCACCGCACCACGTCGCCCATGGTCAGGGCCGCCCGGGCTGCGGCGAGCATGAGGGGCGCCAGTTGCTTGGCCGCGGCGGCATACCAGAAAGCAGCGTCGGCCATACCACTGCGTGCCGGCGTGGCCTCCACAAGCCAGCTGGCCAGGCGTTGCGCGCCTGACCACTCTCCGCAGCCCGCCAGCGGCGACCAAGCAGCGAGGGGTTGCAGCCCCGAGGTCCGGGTCGGATCGAAGACCCAGCACGGTCCTTGCTGGGCTCGCCAGGCCCGGCTGGATGCGGCCAAATCGTCCTTGACCGACGTTGCGATCACCGGGCCGCGCCATTCGAGCAGGGCCGGGATCGCCAGACCGCTGGTCTTTCCGGACTGTGTGGGGCCGACGACCAGGAGGGAGTGGCGAGCCTCGGTGGCCAGCAGGCTCCGGCCCGCGATCCGACCGGGCCCGGACATCTGTCCGATCACCAGGCGGGAGGCCGGGTAGAGCCGCCCCCTTCGTCGGATCCGCAGCGCTCGAAGATCTGCGCTCGCGGCCCAGCGGGCTCCCCCGGCCCAACGCCCTCCCGGCCGGGCACCTCGGCTGCCTCCCGCCAACGGGCGAATCGATCCGGGTTGCATCCGATGGGAGGGCGAACGGCTCCTGGCGCGCCAGGTGAACCAACCCACCGCCGCAGGCCCAGCCAGCAACGCCACGGCACACAGATAGAAGAGCGCCGGGCCGGGCAGGCCGGACCGGTCGGCGGCAGGCCACGCCAGGCGCGGGGTTCCCGCGTGCGCGGGCAGCCGGGCCATCACCAGGTCGATCGAGGAGATCGGCACCCGCAACCACCGCCCGTCCGTCAACCAGCCTGAGATCTGGCCGGTCGCCCACACCCAGACCCCGCACACCAGAAACCCGCCGACCACCCACCCCAACACCGCATCTCCGTGGCGGCCAAGGCGGTGGTCGGCCTCGCCTTTCACCCTGAGCTATCCCGCATGGCGGCGTCGGTATCCACCAGCTGGGCCTCGTGGCGTCCGATCCGGTGCTCGACCAGGAACGACCGGTCCGCCACCTTCCATAGGGCCATCCCGCGAGGAAGCCGGGTGATCAGCTCCCGCTCGGTTGCGGTGAGGTGCAGCAGCCTTCCGCTGATCTCGGCCTCCGAGGGTGCCTGCCCGAACACCACCCGGGTCTCGGTGTCGGCCAGGAGGCCCTCGGCCAGCTGCTGCTGGGCCGAACCGGCCGCCCCCGCAGCCTGCAGGTCCGACAGGCGGTGCACCACCGCCACGTTCGCCACCCCCATGGCCCGGGCCAGCTTGAACGTCGCCTGGAGCCAGCGGGCCGTAGCCAAATCGTGGAGCACCGCCCAGGCTTCATCCACCACCACCAGCCGCTTGCGCCGGTCCCCTTCGGCAAGCACGGCCTGCAGCCAGCCGGTCGCGCAGGTCATCAGAAGGGCCAGGGCCGGCGAGGCGAACACGGCCGACAAATCGAGAGCGATGACCGCCGCGTCCAGATCCAAACCTGTGGAGGTCGGACCGTCAAACATGCCAGAGAGGTCGCCCTCCACCAATCGCCGCAGCTCCAGCGCGACCAGGCGTCCTTCCTCGGCCAGGCGGGCTTGGTCGGTGCGGACCGTGGCAGCCAGGGTCGGGTCCGGGTCGAGCATCGCAGCGACAAGATCGGGCAGCGTCGGCGCGGTGGCACGACCGGCCACGGCGCGGACGGCGAGCTCCACCGCGGTGCGCTCAGGCGGGGTGAGCGGCCGCGCCAACGACGACGCGGCCAGGCTGCAGGCCAGCTCGGCCCGCCGGCGCAGCATCCCGGTCGCTCCAGCCCGGTCGCCGGCGCCAGACGACGGCTCCAAGTTCGCCCCGATCGCGCCGGGGACATCAGATCCAGGCGGGCGGCGACCGATCACCCCGGACGCCAGATCGAGCGGGTTGAGGCGCACCGACCCGCCCGGAGCCAGCCGCAGCGGCCGGGCCCCGCACGCATTCGCCAGGGCGCCGTACTCGCCCTTCGGGTCAACGACCCACGCCTGTCGGCCCCACGCCACCTGTCGCCAGACGAACGTCTTGACAAACGTTGACTTGCCTCGCCCCACCTGACCGAGGACGATCACGTTGGGGTTGGTCAGAACGCCCCGACGGTAGAGATCCCACGGGTCGAAACAGAACGACCCTCCGAACAGATCGCGCCCGATCAGCGGACCTTCAACGCCGAACCCACCTTCGGCCACGAAGGGATACACGGACTGCAGGTGGGCGGTGGTGGCCCGGTGGGCGGGAGGCGGCTTCACTGGGCCGGTCGGCGATCGATCATGCCAGCCCCCGGGCGAGGGGAAGGGTCCACGTGTAGGCGTCGACCTGACGCCCGTAGAGCCGGCGCAGTTCCAGATGCGCGCGTTGGGCGGCCTGTTCGGTCTGAACGCACGCGGCTTCGAGGCCGTCCCGGTCACCCGCACTGACCGTGACGTAGCCCGAGAAGCGATACTCGGCGTGGCCGTCGGCCAACTCCGACTCGCGGCGGAGGACACCCTCGGCTTCCCGGTGGCGGCGGGCGCTCGGCAGGAAGCCGGCTCGATGACGCAACTCCTCGTCGGCTGCGTCGGCGGCGCGAGCGGCGCGCGCTTCCCGGGCGGCTCGGTCGGCTGGCATTGGCGCCATGACGACCGACACCGTCCGCCGTCCGTCGCACAGCAACAAGGCGGTCAGAAAGTCGGGGTTGACGTCGACCCTCGGCCACTCCGATATCCAGAACGTGGCGTGCCACAGCCCATCGGCCCGCAACACCGACCACCCTTCGTCTGTGCCTGCCGGCCACGGATTGCCGCGAGACCCGGGGGCCGCAAGAGCGTCGCGATGGGCGACCCCGATGAGGTCCCGCAGGGCGTCCAGGCGAAGGGGCGACCCCGCTCGCAATCCCGCATTGCGAAGGTGGCCGTCCAGGAGTCGAACCTCACGGCACAGTCCGTCCAGCGGGCGCCCGGTCAGGCCGGCGGGCCGCCTCGGTCCCCCGACGGCGAGAACCATCCACGCCTGATGCGATTGGCTCGCCAGGCCGACGTCGGCGAGCAGGCCGTCGTAGCTCTCCCGGGCGATCTGGCGAGCCCGCGAGTCATGTGACGGGATCGAATCGGGGCTGGCGATGCGCGCGGGAGCGGTGACCGGGAGGCTTCGATGGATCCATTGGACACGCCGAAGTGGTGTTCCGCGGCGGGCCAACGTCCCGAGGACCGCCTGCCACGCCTCCAGTTGGCCGACCTGGTCGTCGGGATCGAGCAGGACAAAGGACCGCCCGTTGACGGGCACGACCGCAGCCCAGGAGCCGGACCGATGGTCGTGGATCAGGCCCAAAGGATCCCCGCCGGGCGATCCCTCCACCTCGACGAGATCGATGCCGGCATGCATCGCTTGCTGACCTGATCGCGCCGCGCTGAAGGAACGAGTTCCCGCTCGGCTCCGCCCCGCAAGAGGTTCGGCGAGCAGCCGTGGATTCGAGCGACGGCGCACGGCCCAGGCCAGGGCGACCGGTAGCCAACACACCAGGGGGCGCCCGGCTCGACGCCACAACGCGCTCGCCGCCAGTCCTACGAGCAGGAGCAGCGCGGCTCCGGCTCCGAGCGGAGCCGGCAGCAGGTGTCCGATCACGAGCGCGCCCGCAACCCCGGCCAGCAGGGTGACGATTTGCGCGGCCTCCAGCCCGAGGAGGACTCCGCGCCGCTCCAGCGGCGGGAAGCTGTAGCGGCGATGACCGTCAGTCACCTTCGACCCCGGCCGCGGCCCGCGGGGGGTAGTCCGCGGCTCGTTCGGCCAGCGGTCCCGGCTGTACGGCGCCGGCGGCCGGCGGCTGCGCGGCGCCGGCTTTCGAGGCCAGCACCATCCCGATCACCGGGTGCGTCGGTCCCGCCGCTGCCGTAGAAGCCGCCCGACTGGCGGCCCGAAGGGGTCGCCGGGAAATGCCCTCCAGATGGGCAAGTGCGCTGGCCTCGACCACCGGTGCGAGTCGAAGCAAAACAAACGGGGCGAATCCGGCGAGCAGCAAGATCGCAGATCCCACGACCGCGTTGTCAGGCGACGGGCCGCCGTGGAGGGCCGCGACACCCAGGGTCAGCGTGGCCACGATGACGAACTTCGACAGGATCAAGGCGCTGACCAACTCGACGGTGCGCCGGGCGATGGCGGTGGTAGCCGGCCAGACGTAACAAGCCAGAGCCAGCGGCATGAAAAACACGGCCACGTAGATGGCTGCTGCGCGCACGACCAACTCCAGCCACAGGAGCACCGCGCCGACGATCAGCAGGACGGCGATCACCGCCGCTACCAGTTGCGGGGCACCGGGCATCACCATGGCGGTCGCCAGACCTCGCAGGTTCGCTTGCAGGGTGGTACCCGGATCCCCGAGGACGGCCTGACAGAGTGCGTCGGTGGCGCCCATGGCCAGCTGGGTGAACTGTGCACCGGACACCCCGATCAAAACGGCGACCGGCAAGCCGACACCCCAGACTCGGCCCAGGCGCCGCAGATCCTGCCGCAACACCGGGCCGATGGTGGCGACCAGCAGAAGAGGGAGGACGACAAACTCGCCGAGCTGCTCCATGACCGCCGACCTGGCGAGAAACCAGGGCTGGCTCAGGTCGACCCGTCCCGGGCTCGTGACCAGCGAGATGACGTGCTCGACCAGCCAGGCCGCGGCGGACAGCAGAGCCGACGTGATCTGGCTGACGAGGCTCGACGCGGCGTCGTGGGCGAGCGAACTCGCTACTGAAGACGTCACCCCGCAGGTCACGGTCGGAAGACAGATCAGCCCCGGTCCGAGGGCGGTGCGTATCACGACGTGATCCCGTTTCCCTGCCCGAGGAAGAACCCGATGATGTGGGGGGCTCCGCCGATGAGGACGGCCGCAAGTGCCGAGACCATCACCCCGCGCCGGCCGTTGTAGGCCTGCTGATAGTTCTGCGAGTAGTGGCCGAAGGCCCACAGCACGGCACCGATGACAATGCCGAGCATGGCGGCGATCAACGCCCACCAGCCGACACCGTTGACCAGGCGCTGGAGGGTGGACGCCCCGGGCAACCCGCCGGCGTCAGGCTGCAGCGTCGGACCGGACGGACCGGTCGCGCTGGTGAGGACGGCGAGGACGAGATAGCGCATGCGCACCTCCATGACAGGGGACCGGGTGACCGGAGGCCGCTGGCGGCCGATGAGGCAGCGGAGAGTGCTGCGCGCTGCATCCCAGTCTTCCATATATTTTCATGGTGTGCTAGTGGTTTGTAGATGCTGATTCTGACCCCCGTGACCGCCGCAGCAGCCCCCTATTACTTCAACGGGCAGGGACCGGGTCGATGGGTCGGCGCCGGCAGTGTTGCGCTCGGCTTGACGGGCGATGTCGGCCGCCGGGAGCTGGTGTCGGTGTTGAGAGGGTGCCACCCGGGAGATGGCCGGTTTCTGCCCGTCCGGAAGCCGGCCCGGCGCCGAGCCGGATGGGACCTGACGCTGGCGGCCCCGAAATCGGTGTCGTTGCTGGCGGCGATGGCGAAGGCGGGCGGGGACGTGATCGCCGCCGCACATCGGGCCGCCATCATCGAGGTCCTTGGACACCTTGAACGGCGACTGCTTCGCGTCAGACGGGCGGCGGCTCCAGGCGGGCAGGCTCCGTCGGTGGGTGCGGTGGCGGCGGCGTTCGACCATGAATCGAACCGGTCAGCGGAACCGCATCTGCACACCCATCTGCTGCTGTGCAATCTGGGCCGGGACGACCAGCTGATCTGGTCATCGCTGAGCAACGTGTGGTGGACGGAGCAGCACTCGCTCAGCGCCATCTACCAGCTGGGTCTGCACTACCAGCTGCACGTCCAGGGGCTCGACCTCGCCTGGCGGGTCCGTCCCGACGGACTGGCCGATTTGGCCGATGTGCCCCGTGCGACCGTTCGGGCCGTCAGCGGCCGGAGCCGGGCGGCGGCCGCTGACCGCGCCGAGTTCGAGGACCGCCAGGGGGGCCGCCGGCTGGGTGTCCGGACCAACGCCACGGTCCAGACCCGGCCGTTGGCCGGCCTCCTCCCGTGGCAGCAGCGGGTGGCTCCCACCGGTTTCACCCCTGATGACGCCAACGCCATCGTCGGAGCGGCGCGGGCCGGCAGCCCGATCGGACCGGAGACATCGCGTCTGGAGAGCGCGGTGACCTCCTGGCTGGCCTCCCGCCGGTCCTCCTTTCGCTACGGAGACGTGCTGGTGGCCCTGGCCGCATGCATGCCAGAGGGCCTCGCCGCAGAGCGCGCCGAGGGATGGGCGAGCCGCTTTTGCGACGGCGCGATACCGGTTGCGGCCAAGCCGACCGCCTCCCCTCGCTGGACAACGGGCGTCGCTCGCCTGGCCGATCAACGACTGGCCCAATTCGCCGGCCGGATTCCGCGTTCGACGGCCTCCAGTGTGCCAGCCAACGTACTGGCAGCCGCTGGCGAATTTCGGCACCCACTGGCGCCAGAAGCAAACGCGGCCGCGCGGGCGCTGGTATCGAGCGGCCGGCCCGTACATATCCTGACCGCTGACCCCGGCCGGACCAACCTGCTCGCGCAGGCTGCGGTCCTCGAGGCAGCCGGGCAGGCGTGGCGAGCTGCCGGCCTGACGGTCGCGATTGCCAGCAGCGACCAGGCCGCCCTCCGGTGGCGAACCCTGACCGGAATGGCCCAGCACTCGGCCGGCATGCACCCCGATGTCCTGGTCGTCGACCACGCAGACCGACGGCCCACCCCGGAACTGATGGCCGTTCTGGCCGACATGGGCCCAGGCCAGGCGGTCGTATTTCTCGAGGGTGGCACCATGCCTCGTCTGAGCTGGGGCCATAGCGATGGGTTGGCGTTGCTCGGCACCCGGCTCGGGCGGCTATATCCAGGCCCCACTCCAAACTGGACCCGCCTTCCCGGTCATCCTGCTGGCAACCAGCTGGCCGCGTGTTCGGAAGGGGCGGCAGCTGCCGCCGTGCTCCTCGCCCGATGGGAAGATGCCCGGGCCGGACGGGCCGGCCAGCAACCTGCCCTCCTGGTGGGACTGGGATACGCGGAGGTGGACGGACTCAACCTGGCCGCCCGCCGCCTGCTGGCCGAGGCCGGGCAGCTCACAGGTCCGACGCTGTACAGCAAGAGCCGGGCCTTCCAGGTTGGAGATGACGTGATCGCGTTGCGTCGCCTGTCTGCGTCGGTGCAGGGCGGAACCCGCTTGCAGGTGGCAGACATCGACCGTCGGGGATCGACCATGACGCTTCAGGGCGAAAAAGAGGTCGTCTCCGTGGATCGGGCCGCTGCCACGCACGTGGGATACGGCTACGCCATGACCCCGGGCCTGGCGGCCCGGACCCGCGACCCCTTGCTGGTACTCGGCCCGCCGAGCGTGCTCGGCAAAGGCCGCGAGCGGGTGATAGGCGCCGCGGTCGTGGTGCCGGAACTGGCGCCGATCCGGACGCGGACCTTCGGCCGCGACGGGGCGTCGCTGGACGTACCGCAGACGCCGACGCTCGGGGCGCCCGAGCTCACATCCGGGCCCGTCCGGGGACGCTTGGCCGAGAGGGACCTCGGGATGGGCTTGGTTTAGGTGGGGGGCTCCTCGGACGTGGGCCGGGGGCGGGGGTTACCAATCGCGCCTGGGCGTCACGGGCCGGAGACGTAGTCCGTCCACCGCTGACCGTCCCACCATCGCCAGTAGTGCACGCCCGACGGGTCCGGCTGCCAGCCCGGCGGCACCAACACCGGGCCCGCCCCGGGAGGCGACGCCCGGCCTGACCCCGACCCGGTCGAGCCGGAGTACCACAGGGCTGCACCACTCATGCTGTTGCGGTCCATGAGCCACGTGATCGGGGCGGCGATCCAGATCGCGATCGCGATGAGCACAGCACCGCCGGCCACCGCCGACCATCGCTGCGACAGAAAGCCAATGGTGTCCCATCCGGCGTGGCACACCATCAGGAGGATCAGGCTGCGAGTCCGTAGATAGATCCAGTAGAAGAGCGCCGCCCACACCAGGATGCCGAGCACGCCCGGCCCGTAATAGATGTGATATGAGCCCCGCAACACCAGCGCGACCACAGTGATCTCCCACCAGCTCCGGCGAGCCTGGCGGAGGGTCACCACCACGAAGGCCAGTACGACCAGCTCCTCGACCACGCCTGCCTGAATCGAGTCGGCCGCGCCGAACACCAGCTCCGCGGCGTTGGGCTTGGACGTCGGCAGGTGTCCGGTTTGCAGGGCGGCGTTGATGATGCCGCCGAGGACCTGGGCGAAGATGGCCCACGCCAGGATCCGGGTGGTGGCACCAGCGGCAAACCGGCCGTCACTGCGGTGCGGCAGGCTGAGACCGAGTGTCTGCGCCGTCACCCCTCGCCGAGCGCTCAGGAGGAGGACGACGGCGAGGGCCAGGCCCGTCTGGGCGATGATGTCGATGATTTCTGGTCCGTAATCGGCCCAGCTGCCGTTCGGGAAGGGGTTCTGATAGCGATCGGCCAGCAGGAGCCCGGCACTTACGATTCCAGCCAGGAAGAACGCGCTGAAGACCAGCAATACTTCGGTGTAGGCCCGGCGCCCCGAGATACGGGGCAACTCGGGGAACGGCAGAGGGGACCACCAGTGGCGGCCGCCGTAGCGGGGCGGGGTGGGCGGCGCAGTCCGAGGCCAGGCCGGCACGGTGGCGTGCGGCGCCGGCGGGGTAGGCGGCGCGCTGTCGGACCAGGCCGGCACGGTGGCGTGCGGCGCCGGCGGGGTGGGCGGTGCAGTCCGAGGCCAGCCAGGCACGGTGGCCTGCGGCGCCGGCGGGGTAGGCGGCACGCTGTCGGACCAGGCCGGCACGGTGGCCTGCGCTGCCACCGGTGAAGCCGGCGCCCTGTCGGACCAGGCCGGCACGGTGGCCTGCGGCGCCACCGGGGGGGCCGAGGCGGGGTCAGGCTCGGCCGCCAGCCCGCCGGACGGGGCGGCAGGATCGGAGTCGGACACGCCGGGTTGTTCCACCATGCGTAGGGTGCCACAGCGACGGGCGCGGACCGCGGCAGGCTTGGCCCCGGGATGACCCGGCACCGTGCTCGGCACAGCGCGAAGATCAATGGCCTGTTGACCACCCCTCCGGATCCTCCGGTCGTAGCCGTCTCCGCAGGCCGCTGGTATCGGGTCTGGCGGGTGCTCCGCTATGCGGTCGGCCTGGCCATCGCAGGGGTGGCGATCTGGGCGGTCACCGGCAAAACAGACGAGCTCAGTGGCGCCAGCATCTATCTCTCCCATCTGCGCTGGGGAGTCGTCGTCATCGCCCTCGGAGCCGAAGCGGTCTCCTACCTGGCGCTGGCGTCCATGCAACGACGGCTCCTGTTGGCCGGAAAAGTCCGGGTGGGCCTCCTGCCAATGACCGGGATCAGCGTGGCATCCATCGCCATCCAGAACTCGTTGCCCGGCGGTCTGGTTTTCTACGCCGCCTACATGTTCCGCCAGTACCGCCGCTTCGGGGCGGACGACGTGCTGTCCGGCTGGACGCTGGTGGCCGGGAACACCCTGTCCTTTATCTCCCTCTCGGCTCTTGCCGCGATCGGGCTGGGCATGGCCCTCGGGGCGGGTAGCGCCCTCGACCTGGTCGAGGTGATCCTGGGCATCTTCATCGTGGCCGCCCTGCTGGTAGTGGCGTGGGTGGAGCGCGATCGGGTGCTGCCGCACCTGGCCAGGGGCGTACGCCTCTCGCAACGGGTGGTTCACCACCCCTCCCCAGACGTACCTGCGGACCAGGTGATCGAAAAGTGGCTGGCGCGGGTGGGGGCAATCAGCCCGACTTCGACCGACTGGCTGTGGGCGGCCGGCATGAGCCTGGCGAACTGGGTCGCGGACTGCGGCTGCCTTGCCCTGTCCTTCGTCGCCGTGGGCGCAGGCGTGCCGTGGCGGGGACTCCTGCTCGCCTATGGCGCCGGCCAGCTGGCCTCCTTGCTGCCGATCACTCCGGGGGGCCTCGGCGTCGTCGAGGGAAGCCTCACCGTCGCCCTGGTCACCTTCGGAGGCGCTCAGAACTCGACGGTGGCCGCGGTGTTGCTCTACCGGCTCATCTCGTTCTGGCTGCTTCTGCCCGTCGGCTGGACCTCCTGGGGCGTGCTCGCGCTGATGGGCCGCAGCCGGCGACTGGCGTTGGAGCCCAGTTCACCGTGACCAGGCCCGGTGTCCACAAGTCCGTGGCCGCGGGGACGCTGGCCGTCCTGTTCCTGGTGGCGGGCTGCGGGACACCGCGCCCCGGGATCAGCAACGGTTCGGTCAGCGCCTGCTACCGGGCCATCCCGGCGGCTCGAGCCGCGATCCACGACTCGCACGCCACCGTCGTTGGCGTCCACCGCGTGCCCGCGGATCGGGTCAAGGACCGGCTTTCCCCCGACGCGCAGTCCGACCTGGCCGGCGACAACGACACGCAGGTCTGCACCATCGCCTTCAAGGGCATGTTCTCGCCGGGGCAGGTCGACCTGGCCCCGTCCACCGAGGTGGGACGGTATGCCCTGGTGTTGATCGCCAGCCGCAACCTGCACCTGCTGGGCAGCGCAGTGCTCGATCAGCTGCCCCCCTCCCTCGGCAAGCGGACGATCTGAGCCTGCCCACGGTGATCAAGTACATCGGCTCCAAGCGTCGGCTGGTTCCCGTGCTCGGCGACCTTCTGACAAGGGCCCGGGCACGCACGGCCCTGGACTTGTTCACCGGGACGACCCGGGTGGCCCAGGAATGGAAGCGCAGGGGCGCGGTCGTGACCGCGGTTGACTCGGCCCGCTACTCGGCGGTTCTCGCCGACTGTTTCGTCGCGACGGACGCGACAACAGTGGACCCGGGCGCACTTGGCGAGGTCATTTCACAACTGCAATCGCTGCCGGGCATCGACGGCTACGTCACCGAGACGTTCAGCCGGGCGGCCCGCTACTTCCAGGAGCCGAACGCCCGCCGCATCGACGCCATCCGCGACGCCATCGAAACCCATTGGGCCGGCCATCCCTGGAGGTCGGTGCTGCTCACAGCCCTGCTGCTGGCCGCCGACCGGGTCGATTCGACCACCGGGCTGCAGATGGCGTACCTGAAAGACTGGTCGCCCCGCTCGTACCGGCCGCTGGAGTTGCGAGTCCCCGAGCTCCTCGGCGGGCCCGGCGCCGCCCGCTACGGCGACGCCCTGGAGCTGGTCAGCGATCTCCCTCCCGTCGACCTGGCCTATCTGGACCCGCCATATAACCAGCACCGCTATATCGGCAACTATCATGTGTGGGAGACCCTGGTGGCGTGGGATGCGCCAGATCATTACGGCGTGGCGTGCAAGCGGGTGGATGTCCGGGAGCCGGAGACGGCGTCGGTGTTCAACCGCCGCCGGGAGGCGCCGGCGGCGTTAGCGGCGCTGGTGCGCTCCGTGCGCGCCGAGGTGGTGGTGATCTCCGGTAGCGACGAGGGATGGCTGTCGGTGAGCGATCTCGCCGACATCGCGACCAGCCGGGGAGCGGTGGAGGTGCTCGCCTTCGACTCGAAGCGCTACGTAGGGGCGCAGATCGGCATCCACGATCCGACAGGAAAAAAAGTGGGCCAGGTGGGACGCACCCGCAACACGGAATATCTCGTCCTCGCCGGCCCACCCCGCCTGCTGTCGCGGCTGCGTGCGGGCTACCCGGCGGCCCGGTCCGCTGCGGGCCGCTGAACTCAACCGGTGAGCAGCTCGCGAGCGCCGCGATCAGTCGACGGGTGCCGCAACTTCGACATGGCCCGGGCTTCGATCTGACGGATCCGCTCCCGGGTCAGGCTGAAATGCTCGCCGACCTCGTCGAGGGTCCGGGGCTCACCGCGATCGAGCCCAAAGCGCAGGCGGAGAATCTCACGTTCGCGCTCATCGAGGGCGATCAGCATCTTGTTGACCTCGCCCGAGAGCAAGGCGGCGGCAGCCGCATCAAACGGGGAAACTGCGGAACGGTCCTCGACGACATCGCCGAGCTCGGCATCTCCGTCCTCGCGGAGTGGCTCGGAGAGCGAAAGCGGCTCGGCCGCGTGCCGGAGGATTTCGGTGACCTTCTCCTCCTCGAGCTCCAGGTCGGCGGCCAGCTCCGCCACCGTGGGACGCCGGCCCAGCTGCCCTTCCAACCGACCCCGTGCCTTGGTCACCCGGGTGAGGAGGTCGCCGGCATGTACCGGGAGCCGCACCGTGCGGCCCGTGTTGGCGATCCCGCGGGTGATGGCCTGGCGGATCCACCAGGTGGCGTACGTCGAGAACTTGAAGCCCTTGCGCCAGTCGAATTTCTCGACGGCGTGCATCAGGCCCAGGTTGCCCTCCTGCACCAGGTCCAGCAACGGCAGCTCGGCGGCCTGGTACTTCTTGGCAATAGAGACGACGAGGCGGAGGTTGGCCTTGACGAACGTCTCGGCCGCCTCGTCGCCATCCCGGATCTGGCGGCGCAGCTCTCGCTTGCGGGAGGGAGTGATCCCTTTGGCGGCCGAGAATTCAATCCGGGCCTCCCGGCCGGCCTCGATGGCCTGAGCCAGACGGGCCTCGTCGTCCTTCGTCAGCAGAGCATGCTTGCCGATGTCGTTCAGATAGAGGCGGACCAAGTCCTCCTCGGGCTGAGCGGCGTGGTTGTTGGGCACTCGTCCTCGTCTCTCGATGTACCCGGACAGATGCTTCTGGCGGGTGCCGCCGGTCCGGGGTTAACGAACCTCCAGCCGCGTGCGTCAGATGCCTCATATTACCTGATCAGGGCGTCTTCGTGAAGGGTCGATGACGGCGCGATCTGATTGCGATGGCAACTGATTGGTGAAGATGCGACGGTAGGCTGGCGCACCGTGGCAGCCGAGCCGGTGCGATGGTTGAACGACGGAGAACAGCAACTGTGGCGCCGTCTGTTGTCGGTGGAGTGCCGGCTCCGGGAGCGTCTGGACCGCGAGCTTCGCGAGGGAGCCGGGCTGACCCTGGGCGAATACGAGGTGCTGGTCCACCTGTCGGAAGCCCCCGACGCGGCGCTTCGCATGTCGGAGCTTGCGGGCCGGCTCCTTCTGTCCCGGAGCGGCCTGACGCGGCGTGTCGACGGGCTGGTCCGCCAGGGCCTGGTGGCCCGCAAGCCGTGCGATGACGACGGCCGGGGCGCCATGGCTGCGTTGACGCCGCTCGGGTTGGAGCAACTGGAGCACGCCGCGCCGTTGCATGTCCGTGGCGTACGGCGCTATCTGTTCGATCCGCTGAGTGGCGACGTCGACGCGGGAGAGGGAGCTGGGGAGTCGGCCGGGACAGACGGACAGGGCGCCGACCCGCACCGGCTGGACGGCCTGGTCCGGGGACTGGCCCGGATCGAGCGAACGCTGGACGGCAACTGAGGCAGCGTCAGCGGGACTGATCGCCGGCCACCACGTCGCCGCCCCGCTCGATCCAGCCGTTGGTCCCGCCGGCCACCGAGACGGCCGAGTAGCCCGCATCGACCAGGGCCCGGGCCGCGGTCAGGCTGCGGCCGCCCACGGCACAGATGACGTAGAGGGGATCGCCTTCTGGGATCTCGTCCTGGCGGGCCGCGAGCTGGTCCAGCGGGATGAGCACTGCGCCAGGGACATGACCCGACCGGTACTCGTCGGGGCGGCGCACATCGAGGACGACCGCACCGGCGGTGTAGGCGCTCTCGAAGTGCTCGAGGTCGACCTCGAGGGACACGGAACCATCGGGCATAGGAAGCATTCTGGCGCGCCGTTGGCAGTTTCAGGGGAACCGGGTCGCCGGCACCGGTCACGGATTGAGGCGCTGGACCCGCCATTGGCCGCCGACCAGCCGATAGCACAGCCGGTCGTGAAGGCGGTCCCGGCGGCCTTGCCAAAATTCCACGTCGGTCGGGCGGACCCGGAAGCCACCCCACCATGGGGGCCGCGGCACGTCGCGCCCGGCGAAACGCTCGACGGCCGCCCGGAGGTTCTGCTCGAGGGCGGCCCGATTGCTCACCAGCTCGCTCTGCGCGGACGCCCACGCGCCGAGCTGGGCGCCCACCGGTCGGGTCTTGAAATAGGCGTCGGACTCGGTCGGATCGACCGGCGCCACCGATCCGGACACACGGACCTGGCGTTCCACGGTCCACCAGCGAAACGCGAGCGCGGCCCGGGGATTGGCGGCGATGTCGCGGCCTTTCCGGCTGCGCCCGTTGGTGAAGAAGACAAAGCCGCGGGCGTCCAGACCTTTCAACAGCACGAAGCGGTTCGACGGCTCTCCTGACAGGGTCGAGGTGGCCAGGGCCATCGCTTCGGGCTCAGGCTCGCCGGCGTTCTTTGCGTCCTCGAACCACAGCTGAAACTGGCGGATCGGGTCGGGGTCGAGATCGGACTCCTGGAGCGGGCGATCCCGGCCGGAGTCGCTCAAAGGGGCTCGATGCCGATGTCAGCCCAGGTCAGGAGCGGGACCCAGGTGACCCCGGCCGCCTCAAAGCGCGCCGCCACGACGGGACTGCGGTCCAGCAAGGCGGTCGCGGCCACGACTTCGACGTCCAGCTCGCGGATCCGGTCCACCGCCCGGAGCAGGGACGTCCCGGTCGATACCACGTCGTCGAGCACCACCACTGTGTCACCCGGTTGAAGGCGCGCCCCTTCGATCCAGGCGCCGCGGCCGTGCCCCTTGGCCTCCTTGCGGACAGAGAACCAGCCGGACCCGGAGACGAGGGACACCCCGTGGGCCAGGGCGTCTGCTCCCATCGTCGGCCCGCCTACCGCGTCGAAAGGACGGCCGATCACCTCGATCACCGCCTGGCTGGCCTGGCGCAGACCGGGCCCGGTGGCGATGGCGTACTTCCCGTCGACATAGTCGTGGCTCCATCCCCCGGACGTCAACTGGAATGGGGGATCGCGGTACTCGTACCCACGGGTGCGCACCAAATCTGCGAGCGCCTTCCGTGCAGCGTCATCGAGGCCCATAAGGGCGCGAGTCTACGGGGCGGGTACGCCCCGTCCGGGAAGCTCGGCCGCACGGTGCGACCTCGCTTCCGGCCGGTTCATGCGGGAGTTTGCAACGCAGCGGCGACCGGGGCCGGCAGAGCCCCGGCGTGCACGATCGTCAAGGACTGCGTCGCCCGGGTGAAGGCCACGTACAGGGCTCTCAGGCCTTGCGGGTTCTCCTGGGCGATACGGGCGGGCTCGACCACGGTGACCGCGTCGAACTCGAGGCCTTTGGCGTCGCCGATGGAGAGCAGCGTGATGCGCTCGTCCAGGGCGCGGTCACCCACCCGTCCGAACCGGATCCCGGCGGCCGTCAGGGCGGCAGCGACCGGCCCGAGGAGGCTGGGAGGAACGATGACGCCAACGGTGCCGTCCTGGCTGGGCGAGAACTCCCCGACCTCATCGCGCACCGCCTGCACGGTCAGCTCGGTGAGCGAACGGATTGGAAATGGCTCTTCCGTCCTCGCGGCCCGGACGATCCGCGGTGGGCGCCCGGTGCTCCTGACCGCATCCGGGGGCCGGACCCCGGGAGCCACCTGCTCCAGAATCCGGCCGGCCATCTCCATGATCTCCCGGGGGGTGCGGTAGTTGACCGTGAGTTCGACCAGGCGCCAGCCCCGACGTGCCGGAAGGTGTTCGACGACCTGGGCCCACGAGGCCGGCACCCACGTCCCGGTGGCCTGCGCAATGTCGCCGACGACGGTCATGGAACCCGAGAGCGAGCGCCGGGCAACCATGCGGAGTTGCATAGGAGACAGATCCTGCGCTTCGTCGACGACAACGTGACCGAACGCTCTGGAGTTGATCTCGCCCTCGGGCGACGGTCGGCGACGGGGGGGACCGAGGAGCGCCCGGGCTTCGTCGAGGAGAGGGATGTCCGCTTCGGTCCATTGGACGTCGGCGACATTTCCGAGTCGTGGCCGTTCCAGCAGACGGCGTTCCTCCGGGTTCAGGACCTTGCCTGCCGCCAGTTCGATAAGGGGGGCGGCCCCGAACAGGTCGTGCAGCAGCTGTTGCGGGGTCAAGATCGGCCACATGCGGTCGAGGGCCACGACCATCTCTGGCTGACGGCGCAGCTGGCGTCCCAACGCCTCTGCGGTCAACGGGTCGGATGGACCGCCGCCGTCGTCGCCGCTGTCGCTCTCCGGGGGAACCTGCTCCAGTAGCTGGCGCCACAACAGCGCCTCGAGGATCCGCCGGCGGCCATTGTGGGTCCCGGCCCGTCGTTTGGCCGCAGCCACGACCTGAGCGGACAGTTGCGGCGTGATGCGCAGGAGCCGAGCTCCGAACGGGATCTCGACCGTCCGGCGCAAGGGTCGTTCGCGGTCCGTAATGGCGCGGGCGACGACCCGGGCCATGCGGGCGTCGCCTTTGAGCCGGTTGGTGCTGGCGTCCTCCTGTCCGGTCGGGCGAACGCCCGAGAACAAGCCACTCACCGTGGACAGGTCGACTCCGCTCTCGTCGAGGGAAGGAAGGACGTGTTCGATGTACCGCAGGAACGTCGGGTTCGGGCCCACCACGAGCACGCCCTGGTTCTCGAGGGGAAAGCGGTGCGTGTAGAGCAGGTAGGCGGCCCGGTGCAAGGCGACCGCGGTTTTGCCGGTTCCGGGCCCACCCTGGACGACCAGAATCCCGGGAAGGGGGCCCCGGATGATCTCATCTTGCTCTCGTTGGACCGTGGCCACGATGTCGCGCATGCGGCCGGTCCGCGATCGCTCCAGGGTGGCCAGCAACACCTGGGGACCGGACAGGCCCAGTCCGGAGCCAGGTTCGCCGCCTTCGGCGTCAAAGAGCTCGTCTTCGAGGTCGAGTATCCTCTGCCCTTCGGTCAGGAAGTGGCGGCGCCGGGCCAGGCCCATCGGATGGGCGCCGGTGGCCCGATAGAAGGGCTCGGCCACGGGCGCCCGCCAGTCGACAACCAGCGGCTCCTGGTCCTCATCCGAGATCGCCAGGCGGCCGATGTGAAATGACTCCGTGGGCGCGGCGTCGGCGCCGTTGAGCGCCGACGCGTCGGCTCGCGTCCTGTCGATGCGCCCGAACACCAGGGCCTCCCGCCCGATCTCGAGCTGCTCGAGGCGGATCAGACTGTTCCGCACCCGGATGTCCCGTTCGGTCACCGCCTGGAATGTGCCGCCGCGTTCGCCGAACGCGTCCTGCAGCCGTTCCGAGGCCGAGGCGCGCATGGCCGCCAACCGGGCGTAGGCAAGGTCCACGTGGGCCTGTTCGGCCGGGACATCCGGATGGGTCATACGGGGGGTTTCCACTTTGCGTGCTCCAGCGACGATGCGCAAGCCACGCGGTCGACCAAGCCGCCAGACGCGGGCGGGATACGATTCGCCGTGACCTCTGTGACCGCGCTCCGTGAACTGCTGGCGCCCGCCTCGTTGCCCGCGGATGTGGTCGAAGAGGCGCGCACGTGACCGTGCCCCGCCCCCTTGTTGATCCGGCGAGCGACCCGTTTCTGGCTGCCTGCCGGGGCGAACCGGTTCCCTACACGCCGGTATGGTTCATGCGCCAGGCCGGCCGATCGCTGCCCGAGTACCGGCGGGCCAGGGGCGAAACCAGCATCCTGGAATCGCTGCGCTCGCCCGAACTGGCGGCCGAGCTCACCCTGCAACCGGTACGCCGATACGGCGTGGATGCGGCCATCCTCTTTTCGGACATCATCGTTCCCGTCGCGGCCATCGGATTCGGGATCGAGATCCACGCGGGAGTCGGGCCGGTGGCGGCCGAGCCGTTCGCGGGCGCCGCGGACCTGGCCCGGCTCCGCCGCCTGGAGCCCGAGGCGGACATCCCGTACGTGCTGGAGACCATCCGCATCCTCTGCGCCGAACTCCGTGTCCCCCTGATTGGGTTCGCGGGCGCTCCTTTCACCGTGGCCAGTTACCTGATCGAGGGGGGCGCATCCCGCGACCACGCCCGGACGAAAGCGTTGATGTACGGGGAGCCCCGAGTGTGGGCCGAACTGCTCGACCGGTTGGCGGACATGACGCTGGCGTCGTTGTTGGCCCAGGTCGAAGCGGGATGCCGTGCCGTCCAGCTTTTCGACAGCTGGGTCGGCGCCCTCAGCTGCGAGGACTATCGCCGCTTCGTCCTTCCCGCCAGCGCCAAGGTCCTCGGGGGGCTGGCCGACCTTGGCGTGCCCCGTATCCATTTCGGTGTCGGCACGGGGGAGCTGCTGGCCGCGATGCACCAGGCCGGCGCCGACGTGGTTGGCGTCGACTGGCGGGTGCCGCTCGATCAGGCCCGGCGCCGCATTGGGGCGAACGTGGCGCTCCAGGGGAACCTGGACCCTGCGATCGTGCTGGCCGGCTGGGAGGTCACCCGCCCCCGGGCCGAGCAGATCCTGGCTGCCGGCGGCGAGCGAGGGCACATCTTCAACCTGGGCCACGGCGTATTGCCTCAGACCGATCCCGGGGTCCTGTCCCGCCTGGTCGAGCTGTGCCACTCCTGGAGGCCGGCGGCTTGAGGGTTGCGGTGATCGGCGGCGGAATCGCGGGCCTGGCCGCGGCCTGGGAATTGTGCGCCGGCCCGGGTCGCGGCGACGAGAATGTCCCGGCCGATGTCGATGTCAGCGTGTTCGAACCCGGGCGGCTCGGGGGGTGCATTCGCACGACCGACTTCGCCGGGCACCTGGTCGACGAAGGGCCGGACGCCTTTCTGACCCGCGTCCCGGAGGCCGTTCAGCTGTGCCAGGAGCTCGGAATTGACAGCGAACTGGTGGCGCCCAGCGCGGGTCGATCGTTGCTGTGGTGGCGCGGCCGCCTGCGCCCCCTTCCCGATGGCCTGGTGCTCGGGGTCCCTCGCCAGCTTGGTCCGCTGCTGAGCAGTGGCATCCTTTCCCCGGCCGGCATGGCGCGAGCCGCGCTCGACCTGGTCCTGCCTCGGGGCCGTCCACCGTCGACCCTCACGGTTCGAGAACTGGTGGCCGGTCGTTTCGGTGCGGAGGTCGCCGACCGCCTCGTGGACCCCCTGGTCGGCGGTATCCACGCCGGGTCGACCCGGCAGCTGGGCGCGGCCGAGGTGGTCCCCCAGTTGGTCGCTACGGCGTCGCGCTCCAGAAGCCTGCTGTTTGGCCTCCGGGACGGCGGTGGGCCGGCACCGGGGGCCGGGGGTGCTCGTGAGGGTGTGGTGTTTCTCGCGCCACGGGGCGGAATGAGCCGACTGGTCGACGCCCTCGTCGAGTCGCTGCGGACACGAGGGGTGCGGTTCCTGGCTCAGGAGGCAGCGGCGGTCCGGGCCGGACCGGGAGGCGCGGTCATGGTGGACCCCGATCCCGATCCATTTGACGCAGCGGTGGTCGCCACGCCGGCACGGGTCGCGGCGGCGCTCCTGGAGCCAGGTGCGGTCCGGCAGGGGCTGGCCGCCATCCCCACCGCTTCGGTTGCGGTCGTGACGGTGGCGCTCTCCGACGCTCGATTGCCGCCGGGGGTCAACGGATTCCTCGTCCCCCAGGAATCAGGACGTCTGATGACGGCCTGTTCGTTTGCCTCCAGCAAGTGGCCGCAGTGGACCCATCCCGGTCAGGCGCTCGTCCGCCTGTCATCCGGTCGTTTTGGTCACGAGCGGCCGCTGGAACTCGACGACGCCGAGCTCACCGACCGGCTGCTGGCAGAGTTGGAAGCGGCGCTCGGGTCCGGTCTTCACCCGGTGGCGTCGCGGGTGTCCCGCTGGCCCAACACCTTCCCGCAGTACTTCGTGGGCCATGGCCGACGCGTGGACGATATCGAGGCCCGTCTCGGCGAACTGCTGCCCGGTGTGACCCTCGCCGGCGCCTCGTATCGGGGCTCGGGTATTCCGGCCTGTATCGGTTCGGGGCGCCGGGCGGCCCGGTTGGCCATCCAGAGATCGGGAACGCACGCGAGGTAGCCCACAGGAGGGAGTCGGGCCGGAAGGGACGCGGCGCCCGGGGTCGGCGGCGGCGCCCGGGGTCGGCGGCGGCGCCCGGGGTCGGCGGCGGCGCCCGGGGTCGGCGGCCGCGCCCGGGGTCGGCGGCGGCGCCCGGGGTCGGCGGCGGCGCCCGGGGTCGGCGCCGGCGCCCGGGGTCGGCGGCCGCGCCCGGGGTCGGCGGCGGCGCCCGATGCGACAGAGAACGTGTCCCGACGGGGTCGCCGGCGCTTTCTCTGTCGTAATCCACAACCCTGTAGGCCAGCCGCCACGACAGAGAAAGCAGATCACGGGCTCGCCGGCGCTTTCTCTGTCGTAATCCACAACCCTGTAGGCCAGCCGCCACGACAGAGAAAGCCGAACACGGGGTCGCCGGCGCTTTCTCTGTCGTTCTCGGTCGCCTCGGTGGCCGGGCTAGCGACCGGCCGTCCGGGCGATGGGCTCGACGGTGCCCTCAGCCCTCCGAGAGGGGCTCAGGAGCCACCGCCACGTCGACCACGCCGGGAAGGGTCTCACCCCGAAAGAGCCCGGCGCTGCTGCCGTAGCCGTACAGGACGTGGTCCGCCAGGAGTACGGCGGCCGCGGTATAGGTACTGCGCTCCCCGCCCGGGTAACGAACGCACTGCGGGTGCACGCACCCCGTCCAGTACCCCCCGTCCTCGTGGCGAAAATGCCGGGTCCAGTCGAGCAACGAGGTCGCCTGGTCACGCCGACCGACCGCGTCGAGCGCCATGACACACTCGGCCGTCTCGGCCGCCGTTACCCAGTCCTGGTCCGCGACGCAGCGCACCCCGAGACCGTCGGACACGAACTCCGACCAGCGGCCGTCCAGGCGCTCACGCCCGGCTTCGCCGGCCAGGGCGCCCGACAGGACGGGGTAGTACCAGTCCATCGCCCAACGGTGCTTCGGCGCGAAACCGCCGGGGCGGTGCACGATGGCCTCGACCATCCGGTCCGCAGCGAGCTCCCAGTCAGGCCGCTCGAACCCCAAATGTTCGGCCACTGCGATGGCGCAGCGCAGGCTGTGGTGAATGGACGAGGTACTCGTCAGCAGGGCGTACCGGCCCAGGTGCCCGTCGGGATCCATCGACCACAACACCTCCCCGCCCGGCTGCTGCAGCCGGAGGGCGAAGCCGATCGCCGCGTCGATGACCGGCCACATGCCTTCGAGGAGCCCGCTGTCGCCGGTGCAAAGGTAATACCACCAGGTCCCCGTCGCGACGTACGCGCCGACGTTGGGGTCCCGCCGGGGATCCTCGATCCCGTCCGCCAGGTGGTAGCGGCACCAGGTGCCATCGGGCAGCTGGCTCGAGGACAGCCACTCGAACGCTCGCTCCGCCTGCCGGTGCCGACCCGCGACCGCCAGGGCCATGGCCGACTCGGTGTGGTTCCACGGGTCGGCATGCCCACCCGGGTACCAGGGGATCATGCCGTTCGGCAGCTGGACAGCGGCAATCCACGACGCCGTCCGGCCGATCTCGGCCGGGGTCAGCGGGGCGCTCAACGCGGCTTCCGGAGGTAGACCACCAGGCTTTTCCCCAGCACCGGGTTGAGCATCGCCTCTGGCACCCGGGTCATCACGGTATGGGCGGTGATATCCCAGACCAGCACCCGGTGGTAGGCGCGCACCCCGGCATGCGCGTCGTTTTCCACTCCGACGTAGGCCCGAAGCCACCAGTACGGGCTGTGGAGCGCGTGCGCATGGTGACTGGCGTACGGCCGCAGACCGCTCGCCCGGAGCCGCTCCTCGAGTACCCGGCGGCGGTAGATGCGCACGTGGCCGCCGGGGGTCTGGTGGTAGTCATCGGAGAGTGCCCACGTCACCAGCTCCGGCCACCAGCGCGGCACGGTGACGGCGATGGTGCCGCCCGGCCGCAGCACCCGGGCCAGCTCGCGTATCGCGGCCCGATCCTCGGGAATGTGCTCGAGCACTTCCGCCGCGATGACCCGGTCGAAGGCGTCGGAGGGGAACGGGAGGCGCAGGGCGTCACCGACAACGGCAGCACCGCTCCCGCCCCTCTCCTCGACGCCGGGCTCCTCGACGGCGATCGCACGCAACATGGCGGCTGCGTCTTTGACCTGAACGGCGTCCGCATCCAGGGCAACGACCCGGGCTCCCCGTCGCTCCGCTTCGAACGCGTGGCGCCCTCCGCCGGCTCCGAGGTCCAGGAGCCGGTCCCCCATCCGGACCCCGAGCCGCTCGTAGCGAACCGTCAGCACGGAACCGGCAGCTGCCGTCCGGACGCCCGGTGATGCTCGATCGTCCACCGGTAGCTCTCAGCCGTCGCCCGGGCGCACGCTTGCCAGGTGAACCGATCCAGAACGCGCTGCCGGCCCGCCTCGGACAGCCGAGCGGCAAGTTCCGGCTCGTCGAGGATGGCGCGGATGGCCCCGGCCAGGGCGCTCGGATCGCCGGGTGCGACCAGAAGCCCGGTCGCGCCGTCCGCACCGACAACTTCGGGGAGGGCGCCCCCGGTCGTGGCCACCAGGGGAACCCCGCACGCCATGGCTTCCACAGCGGGCAGCGAGAAGCCCTCGTAGAGGGAGGGGACAACCGCAACGCACGCCTCCGCGTACAGCGCCACCATGCGGTCATCGCTGACGCCCGATTCGAACCTCACCGCCCCGGACAGGCCGAGACGCCGGATCGCCGCCGCCACCGGGCTCTCCGCCCGCAGACGCCCGACCACCACCAGGTGGGCCTCGGGGCGCTCCGTTCGCAACTTGGCCACCGCTTCCACCAGGGGAAGCAGTCCCTTGAACGGCACGTCTGCGCTGGCCGTCGTCATGATCCGCCCGGGGACCCGACCGATTTCTGGATGCGGCCGGAAGTGCGTGTGGTCTGCGCCGATGGGAACGACCTCGAGCTGCTGCGGCGCGATGCCGTATTGGCCGACGATGTCTCGTTTCGACGACGAGGACACCGTGAGGATTCGAGGAATCCGCCGGGCGACCCGTTTCTGCATCGCCAGGAAGCCATACCAACGGCGCAGCGTGAGCCGCCGCCGCCAGTTCTCGGCGTGCTCGAGGTCGAGCGCCCGGTCGACCGTGATCGGATGGTGGCAGGTCCCGAGCAGCGGCCAACCGTCGGCCATGACCCCGAGCAGGCCCCGACCGAAGGTCTGATTGTCGTGGACGACGTCGAACTGCCCGGGCCGGGCGGCCAGGGCCCGCCGCACCCGCCAGCTGAAGGTGAGGGGCTCCGGGAACCCGGCCGTGCACATCAGGGCGAACTCGGCGACATCGATGCGGGAGCGGAATTCCCAGGGCATGGGTATCCGGAACGGATCGGGTTGGCGGTACAGGTCGAGGCTGGGAACGGGGACGTAGCCCACGCCCTCGTCCAGGATCGGCCAGGGTTGGCCGGCGAAGACCGTCACCTGATGGCCGAGATTGACGAGCTCCCGCGACAGGTAGCGCGTGTACACACCCTGACCGCCCGAGTGGGGGTTGCCTCGGTAGACCAGAAGGGCGACCCGGAGCGAGGTGGGTCCGGCCATGAGGTACAGACTGTTGTCGGAGCGCGGTTGCCGGTCAAGCTGGCGCCGATCGGAAGGCCGCAGCCCATAGCGGGAAGGGACCTTTTAGCATGAGTCGGCCATGATCTCGATCGTCATGCCCGCTCACAACGAGCACGGCTACCTCGAGCCGGCCGTCAAGACGGTCGTCGCGGGCCTGAGAGATCGCGGGGTTCCGTTCGAGGTCCTCATCGCCGAAAACGGTTCGACGGATGACACCGCGGAGGAGGCGCAGGAGCTCGCCCGCACCTTTCCCGAAGTCCGGGCCCTGCGAGCTCCGCTGGCAGACTACGGCCGAGCCCTCAGGAGCGGGTTCCTGGCCGCGGGCGGGGAGGTAGTCGTCAACTTTGACGTCGACTTCGTCGACCTCACCTTCTTCGACGAGGCGGTGCCGCTCGTCCAGGGCGGCAACGCCGCAATCGTGGTCGGATCGAAGCGCAGCCCCGGCTCCCACGATCATCGCCCTTCGGGGCGGCGGGCGGTAACGGCGGTGTTCTCCTTCGTGCTGCGCCACGGCTTCGGGCTTCAGGTGAGTGACACCCACGGTGTGAAGGTGCTGTCGCGTGCGCCGCTGCTGCCGTTGGTCGAGGCCTGCCAGTTCGGCGGCGACATCTTCGACACGGAGCTGATTCTCCGGGCCGAGCGGTCCGGACTGCCGGTGCGGGAACTGCCGGTCACCGTGACTGACCAGCGGCCGCCGCGGACCCCGATTGCCGGCCGGATCCCGCGCTCACTGATCGGGCTGGTCCGCCTTCGTTTGTCCCTCTGAATGGCCGCCCGTCAGCCTGATGGCGGCCGGTGACACAGAACCCGCAAACTCCCGCACCCGAGCGCCTCGGCTTCGGTCCACGCCCCGGAAGAAAGGGCGTCACAGTAGAGCTCGTACGGGGGTCGCCCACCATCGGCCGGATCCGGGAAGACGTCGTGGATGGCCATCCATCCCCCCGCCGCGACCTTCGGAGCCCAGGCCCGGTAGTCCGCCCAGGCCACCTGCTCCCCATGGCCGCCGTCGATGAACAAGAGGGCGAGCGGCGTGCTCCACGCTGACGCCACGGTCGTCGAGCCGCCGACCACCAGGATCACATGGTCTTCGAGCCCGGCCGCCTCAATACTGGCCCGGGCGAAAGGCAGCGTGTCCATACGGCCGGTGCGGGGATCGACCACGGTGTCGTCATGGTGCTCCCAGCCCGCCTGATTCTCCTCCGAGCCGCGGTGATGGTCGACGGTCACCAGCACGGCGCCAACCTCGCGGGCCGCGGCACCCAGGTAGACGGCTGACTTTCCACAGTACGTACCGACTTCGAGGAGGGGTCCGAGGCCGCTGCCCGCTGCCACCAGGCCGACCCGGTACAACGCCATCCCCTCGTCGTCGGGCATGAATCCCCGGACCGACCGGGCGCAGGCGATCAGGTCCGCATCCACCAGGAGCCGACCGGTCAGAACCGAACGCCGGAGCGACCATCAAGCTCCGGCGGCAAATCCTCCAGGTGATGCACGAACAGCACCTTGTTGAAGATGACGAACTTGCCGATCCACAAGACCCCGAACGCGGCGATGTAGACGACGGTCACCGAAGCCGTGGAAGCCAGGTGACTGAAATGATGAGCCTTGGCGTAGTTTTCCATGAGGTGCACCGACACCGTCGAAATTCCCCACCCCAGGAAGGCCAAGGCCCAAAACGGCACCACTTCTTTCCAGATATGGCTCTTGCCGCTCTTGCCCCATGCCCATTTCCGGTTCATCTCGTAGTTCGGCACGGCCGCGATGGCGGTAGCGAGCGTGCTGGATATCCACGCGCTGAGACCGATCACGCCATTGAAGAACACCAGCAGTACGACACTGATGATGACGGCGACCACCGACGCCAGGGAGTACCGGTACAGCTTGCGACCCTCCGGACCGCGGAACTTGTCCAATACGTCCGAGAAGGTCATGACCACGCCCCCTGAGGCTATCGGAGATCAGGGTTCTGCCAGCGGCGGGCCATTATGGAGGGGTGACCGCCGCCCTCGACGAACTGGTGCACCTGCTCGACCTCGAACCCCTCGAAGTCGACCTCTTCCGGGGCACCAGCCCGCCCGAGGACCGTCTGCGAGTGTTCGGAGGTCAGGTCGCTGCCCAGGCCCTGATCGCGGCCGGCCGCACGGCTGATGACGGCGCCGGCGAGGAACGCCCGGTGCACAGCTTGCACGCCTACTTTCTTCGCCCTGGCGACCCCAAGGTCCCGATCCTCTACCAGGTGGACCGCATCCGCGACGGGAAGTCTTTCACCACCCGGCGAGTAGCGGCCATCCAGCGTGGGGAGGCGATCTTCCACCTGTCCGCCTCGTTTCATGTGCCCGAGGAAGGGGTGAGCCACCAGCAACAAGTACCCGATGCGCCGGACCCGGAAACGCTGCCCACCTGGGGCGAGCAGTTGGCGCCGCACGCCGAGGCGCTCGGGTGGTGGTACGCCCGGCCCCGACCCATCGACGTCCGCCACATCGGCGAACCCATCCGGACCACGCCCGACTCCGCGCCCCGCCAGCCCCACCATCGCATGTGGATGCGAACGGACGGAAAGCTACCGGACGAGCCCCTCCTTCACGCCTGCATGGTCGCCTACGCCAGTGACATGACGTTGCTCGACACCATCATGGCGCCGCACGGGTTGATCTGGACGCAGGGCAGCCAGGCCAGCCTGGACCACGCCATGTGGTTCCACCGTCCGTTCCGGGCTGACGAGTGGCTGCTGTACGACCAGAACAGCCCGACCGCAGCGAATGCAAGAGGATTGGCGACGGCGACGATCTTCACGCGGGATGGTGCGCTCGCCGTCTCGGTCGTGCAAGAAGGACTCCTGCGAGTCAAGCCCGAACGAAACGGCTAACCCCGGCTCGCCAGCGGCACGTAGGGGCGCTCGTCGTGGCCGATCCACAGCTGGCGAGGCCGGTAGATCTTGGAATCCTGCTCGATGAGCTCCTGCCAGTGGGCCAGCCAGCCCGACACCCTGGGGATGGCGAACAGCACGGTGAACATCTCGGTCGGGAAGTTCATCGCCTGGTAGATCAAACCGGAGTAGAAGTCCACATTCGGATACAGCTTCCGGGAAATGAAGTAGTCGTCTGAGAGTGCGACTTCTTCCAGCTTGAGCGCGATGTCGAGAAGCGGGTTCTTCCCCGTGACGCTGAAAACCTCGTCAGCGGTCTGCTTGATGATCGTGGCGCGGGGGTCGTAGTTCTTGTAGACGCGGTGCCCGAAGCCCTGCAGCTTGCCCTTGCCGGCTTTGACGTCGTCGATAAAGGCCTCGACGTTGTCGATCGAGCCGATCTCGGTGAGCATGCGCAGGACCGCTTCGTTGGCGCCCCCGTGGCGGGGGCCGTACAGCGCCGCCGCGGCCGCCGCGGCCGCCGAATACGGATCGGCGTGCGCCGATCCCACGGTGCGCATGGCCAGCGTGCCGCAATTCTGCTCGTGGTCGGCGTGGAGGATGAACAGCACGTCCAGCGCCCGGGCCAGGATCGGGTCGGCCTCGTAGCGCGGCTCTGCGACCTTCCACATCATCGACAGGAAGTTCTCCGCGAAGCTCAGCGAGTTGTCCGGATACACGAACGGCATTCCAACGCTGAAGCGGTGACAGAGCGCCGCCAAAGTGGGGGTCTTGGCGATAAGGCGGACGATCTGCTTGTGGCGGACGTCGGGGTCTTCGATTTCTTTCGCTTCGGGATAGAACGTCGAGAGGGCGCCGATGGCAGACACGAGCATCCCCATCGGGTGGGCGTCATAGTGGAACCCGTCCACGAAGCGCTTTCTGAAATTCTCATGAATATACGTGTGGTAGCGGATCTCGTTCGTCCAGGCATCCAGTTGAACGGCAGTGGGCAACTCGCCGTGGACGAGCAGGTACGCCACCTCCAGATAGGTGGAATGGGCTGCCAGTTGCTCGATGGGGTAGCCCCGGTATCGCAGAATGCCGGCGTCGCCATCGAGGTACGTGATGCTGCTGGCGGTCAGCGCCGTTGTCATGAATGCCGGGTCGAAAAACCAGATCCCGGGCAGCAATTTTCGCAGCTCGTCGGCAGCGATGCCGCCATCGACGATGGGAATCTCTACGGCCTCGCCGCTGCGGTTGTCGACAACCGTGATCGATTCAGGCACTGCTCCCCTCCCGGAGATTTCGTCGTTTGTCCTGGAATCATGCTACTCCCCCGCCCGGACTTGGAACCCGGGCCGGCGAGATGACGCTCCCGCCCGCCGGGCGCGGGGGTGGGCGGAGATCGGGCAAGATGGTCGGCCGTGGAAGGCGAGAAGCTGGACCTGGCCGACATCCGGCGCCAGATCGACGAGGTGGACCGGCGACTGGTGGGTCTGCTGGCGGAGCGGGCCCGGCTGGTGGGTGGGGTGGTGCGTTACAAGCGGGCGCATCACATGCCTGTGGTCGACCGTGGTCGCGAGGACGAGATGCTGGACCGCATTGCCATGGTGGCGAAGGATGACGGGGTCGACCCGCGGGTGGCGCAACACGTACTGCGGACCATCATCGACGGCTTCACCCTGCTCGAGGTCGAGGAACTGGGGCCAGACGCCTGAACGACGTCGGCCGGTGCGACCCCCACGTGAAGTCCGGTTCAGTCCTCCCGACCGAACCGGTACACGTTCGTGTCCCTCTTGACGAAGCCGATCCGCTCGTAGAGCCGGTTGGCCGCTTCGCGGGACGGCCGGGACGTCAGGTCGACGGTGACCGCGCCCTGGGACCGGGCCGCGTCAACGGCGGCCCGGCTGAGCACCTCGCCGCAGCCGCGCCCCCGGGCCTCTTCCGCCACGATGACGTCCTCGATCCAGGCCCGGACGCCGGTGGGAATTCGAAATACGACCAGTGTCAGGGTTCCGACAATCGGGCCGTCCTCTCCCTCCCGGGCCACGAACAGCGTGGTCGCGGGCGAGGTGATGATGTCAGCAACCTGCTCGGTCGACGGCGCAGGCGCCGACCGGGACAAGAGCGGCAGAAGACGACCCACGGCTTCGACGATTTCGGGCGTCGCTTCGGTGGCGACAGACACGGTCAGCACGAAGCGGGACTGTAGGGCGGTGGGTGCCAAGTCCGCCACGACCCCGGAGCCGGGCGAGCCGGCGACCGATCGCGGCACCGGTCAGCCGGAACCCCCGACGCTGGCGGGAACCGGGGTGGCCGTGGTCGTGGGAACACGGTCGCCCGGCAGCGCGGAGTGAGCGGTGACGGGCGTCGGTCGGCGCACGCGCCACGCCACCGCCGCCATGACCGACAGCAACGAGAGCGCGTAGACCGCCTGGGCCCAGGTGGCCCCGCTGTCGGTTCCCGCTGCCCAGCCGTGCACGATGGCCAGCAGCCAGGTGGCGTACGCCAGCCAGTGCACCGCCTTCCACGCACGGTACGTGAGCCGGGCTCGTAGCAGGCTGGTGAGGACCACCGCGACCATCAGGTCCACCGCGGCCGTGCCGAAGCCGACCCACAGGCGGTCCCATTCGGACGAGAACGGGATCGCGGTTGCCAGCCACCCCACCGCGACGTAGGAATCGAGGGCCGCGGTCGCGACGTGGAGGGAAAGAAAGACGACGGCCAGCAGAGCCACGTTTCGGTGCAGGAGGGCGGTCACGGCGCGAGGCCAGCGCGGTGTGGCGAAGCGCTTCACGTTGACGATTCCGGCCACCAAGGCGAGAGTCAGCAGAAGCAGGGCGACCAGGCCGCTGGCCCTCATGAGATACCAGAGCATCTTCGAATGCGACAGGGTGGCCGCGATCAGCAGGACCACCCCCCTGAACCGTGAAGCGGCCACCACGGACCCGGTCTGACCGGCCGGAGGGTGTGAGAAGTCAGATGGCCTGGCATCGTTCAGGACCCGCCGGACGTGGCGTGCACGGTGCCCGACGAGCTCGACGAGGCGGTGGGCGTCGTCGGCGACTGCAGCGTGGTGCTGGTGGTACTGCGAGTACCAGCGGAGCTCGTGGTGCTGGTCGAGTTCGTCGAATCGGGGCTGGTGGTCCTGGCAGTTGCAGTCGACGTGCGCGTCGAGCCCGAGGTGCCAGCTGTCTTCGAACCGCCGGACGAAACCGCGGATTTTGTCGCCGCAGTCGTCCCGCGATGCGGCAAAGCGGCAAGCGTCGCGAAGGCACCGACGCCGGCGATGGAACCGGCCGCAACGACTCCGGTCACCGAACGGGAGCGTCGCAGCCAGCGATCTCGGAGGGTGGGAGTGACCATGCCGTCATTTACGCAGCCTCGGCAGAGAGTCAGCTGAGCGCGGCCTCGACCTGTCGATACAGGTGCCTGGGAGTCCGCTGAGCGACACGTCCCCGGTGCCGGCGAGCGGGTCAGTCGGGCGCGGTGGCCGAAGGAACAATTCTCGACCTCCGTGTACTTGGCGGGATCGCCGAAAGGTGACGGTGGCCCGGACGTCGCGCCGAGGGCAGGTACGTTGAGGTGGATGGAGCTCGTCCAATGGACGGACCGTCCGGTCCTCCGCCAGCCGCTGTGTGTCGTCGCTTTCGAGGGGTGGAACGACGCCGGTGATGCGGCCACTCTGGCGCTCGACTTCCTGGCCCGGGAGTGGCGGGCGCACCGCTGTGCCACCATCGATCCGGAGGAGTTCTATGACTTCACCGTGACCCGCCCCGCGGTGAGGAAGAGCAAAAACGCGGGTCGATTCATCGAGTGGCCGCACGTTGAGTTACTGGCGGCCGAGGTGCCGTCCGCTGGCCACGACATGCTGCTGCTTCGGGGCGTCGAACCGCAGCTGCGGTGGCGGCACTTCTGCGAAACAGTGGTGTCGATCGTGCAGACGACCCGGGCGGAGCTGGTCGTCGTGCTCGGCGCCCTGCTGGCCGACGTGCCGCACACCCGGCCGGTCCGGGTCTCCGGCACGTCGTCGGACCAGGATCTGGCCCGTCGGGTCGGGCTGGCCGTCTCCGGCTACGAGGGCCCGACCGGGATCGTCGGGGTTCTCGTCGATGCGTTGCGGCAAGCCGACCTTCCGGCGGCCTCGTTGTGGGCGGCAGTGCCGCACTACGTGCACCAGATGCCCTCACCGAAGGCGGCCCTCGCCCTGGTGGAACGCTCCGCAGCCCTGCTCGGGACTCCTGTCGATCCCTTGCCCTTGCGCACCGCGGCGGAGGAATACGAGCGGCAGGTGAGCGAGCGGGTGGCCGACGACGAGGACGCCGCCGCCTACGTGGCCCAGCTCGAAGACGCCGAGGACCTCGAAGCGGACGACGCCTTCGACGACGTGGACAGCCCGGGCCCCGGCGAAGCGGCACTGCAGCTCGGCAGCGGGGAGGACCTGGCCGCCGAGGTGGAACGGTTTTTGCGGGACCACCGCCGACCCGGATAACCCCGCGTCGGATGACCCAACTGGTTGCGGCCACGGTGTGGCACGCCCGTCCCGAGGTGATCGTGGCTCTGGACGATCGCTTCGGCGAGCCGGTCGACGCGTACGTCAACGGGTCCCAGGTGTGGCTGCGTGACGACGGCCCGGGCGGCGTGACCCTGGAGTGGCGCCTGCACCCGGTGGCCGGGTACCGGCGCCCGGAGGGCACGGGCACCTACGAGGTGTTCGCGGCGGCGGCGTTGGCGCTGGCGACCGGCGGCACGCCGCCTGCTCCCCTGTCGGCCCTCTGGGACGGGCTGGAGGCCTTTGCCGCCTATGGGGACGAGCTGGAGCCGCAACCACTGGCCCGCGCCGCCGCCGCCGCGCTCGGGATCGATCCGGACGCGTCCGGGCTCGTCGACCACGAGCCGATCGCGGCCGAGTGGGAGCGCACGCATGGGGGGGTCTCGATCATCGCCGATCTGCTGCGCCAGCTCGCAGTGCAGCCGGAGTGATCAGGGCAGCCGGAGTGATCAGGGCAGCCGGAGTGATCAGGGCAGCCGGAGTGATCAGGGCAACCCGGAGTGACCAGGGCAACCGGAGTGACCAGGGCAACCGGAGTGACCAGGGCAACCGGAGTGACCAGGGCAACCGGAGTGACCAGGGCAACCGGAATGATCAGGCGAACCGGGGCGATCTCGGCGTCGGCCCGACCCGAGGGGCCCCTCGCCCGGGCTGGCGCCCGGACGCGGCCAGGTCGCGCTACTGGCGACGGAGTTCCGGCTCCAACCCATAGTGCAGGTCCACCTGGCGCAGGACCCAACCGAAACGGGCCAGACCGTCGACGACCTCCACCGCGACCAGCCCATCCGGTCCCGGTTCTGGCGTCTGGTCGTGGGCCCGGCGGGTGAGGCCGAGGACGAGACCATTCCACACCGGTGCGGGCACTGCCCGGATCATGTCGAAGTTCCGCCGGGTGGCCTTCACGACGCGGGTGAGCAAATCCTGCGGTGGCGCGCCGCGCCGCAGCGGAGGCAGGGTGCCGAGCACCGGCACGTCCACCGCGCCGACCGCGCCGGGGTCGCGCTCGGTCACGAGATGGGCGGCATACGCCCGGGTCACGATCTGCACCCCGATCTGCGGAGTTAACGATGGGATGGGCCTCGCCAGTCGCTCGAGATAGTCGAGTGCCAGGGGGGAGCTGAGCGAGCTGAGCGAGAGGATCGAACCGGCTTGCTCGTCGGCCGACAGGATGAGCCGGGCTGCCGAGGGCTCGTCCGCGCCGAGCGTCGGCAGGTAAGCCGCCAGGGCGGCACCATCGACTCGTTGCACGGCCGAACGGACAACCAGCGATCGGGGCCGGGCTGCCAGCTTCGCCAAGGCGGAAGCGGCCCAGCCACCCGGACGGGCGTCGCCTTCGGCCATCAGGGCGAGAGGGTCGCCAACGGGCGGCCTGCGTCCATTCAGCTTCGCCAGGTCGACGAGCGAGGCAGGTCGAACACCACCTCAAACGATTCGCCGCGTATGGCCTGGAATGCCAGGTGCTGCCAGCGTCCGCCTCCTGCCAGCGGCTCGGGCAAGGCTTCCTCGGCGAACCAGCCCACGGCCCGAGCCTCCAACGGGTGGGGATGGAGCTGGCCGCCGACCGCGCGGCAATGAAATACCAGCGAGTAGAACGGCAACCCGCGAGCGCCGAGGCGGAGCCCGTCGAGCACGGCCACCAGGCGAAGTGGTTCGACCTCGATGCCCGTCTCCTCGGCGACCTCTTTGACGACCACCTCGGCGGCCGAGTACCCCACATCCGCCCAGCCGGTGGGGTACAACCACACCCCCGAGTCGCCTCGCTGGATCAACAACAGTTCGTCACGCTCGTTGCCGACGAGCGCCCCCACGGCCACCTTGGGGGTCACGTAGCCGGCGACGCCCTCCCCGACGCTGCTGATCCACCCGGCGACCAGCTGAGCCGCATCAAAGCGGCCGTCGTCGTGGTCGGCGGCGACGCGGATATCTGCGGCCACCCGCAGTATCTCCTCGAAGCGCTCTCGTTCGTAAAGGCTGCTGGTAAAGGCGAGACCAGTTCGGGCGATTCCGGCGAGCGCCTCGCTCCAGCGCACCAGGTCCAGGTCGGAGACCCGCTCGTCCGGCATTGGGTCCGACACTACCGGCTGTCTCCGCGATCCGCCCGCCCCCCGGCACCCCCTCCGGGCCGACCGCCGGCGCCGGAAGACGACTGCGGAACGAGCAGGCGGGCCGAGTTCAGGCCAGCAGGGTGAGGGTCTGGCGGGCGGCGACCTGCAGCGGGTCCCACACCGAGGAGAAGGGCGGGGCGTACCCCAGGTCCAGGCCGAGCAACTCCTCCACGGTGCCCTTTGCGGCCATCAGTGTCGCGGCAACATCAACCCGTTTGGCCGAACCCGGTCCCCCGAGGATCTGCGCACCCAGCACTGTTCCGACGCCCATCTCGGCGATCAGTCGCACGGTCACGACCGCGGTGTCTCGCATATACCCGGCGATGTTGGTGGAGGTGATGGTGGCGGTCACAAACCCGAATCCCGCTTCGGCCGCTTCGCGTTCCGACAAGCCGGTCCGGCCGATCTCCAGATTGCAGATGCGAGTCACCGCCGTGCCCATCACGCCAGGGAAGGTGGCATACCCGCCGGCGATGTTGATGCCGGCCACCCGGCCCTGCTTGTTGGCCACCGTGCCGAGGGCCTGGTGGACCGGCTGGCCGGAGACCAGGTGGGTCGACTGGCAACAGTCGCCGGCGGCCCACACCCCCTCCACCGACGTGCGTTGCCGGCGGTCGACCACCACGGCGTTGTGGACCCCCGTCGCAACGCCGGCCCCGGCCGCCAGATCGGAATTCGGATCGACGCCGAGACCAAGGACGACCAGGTCGGCGGGCACTTCCCCTTCCGGGGTGTGGACCGCCTGATCGGAGATGGCGGTCACCCGTTCGCCCGTCCGCACCGTGATTCCCTTGTCCCGCATGGCCCGGGCCACCAGCGCGCCCATCTCCGGGTCGAGGGTCCCCATTACTTCGTCCTCGGCCTCGATGACCGTCACGGCGGCGCCTCGCTCCACGAATGCTTCCGCCATCTCCAGCCCGATGTAGCCGCTGCCGACCACCACCACGCGACGTACCCGAGAACCGCTCCTGTTGGCGCTGGCAAGCAGCGCATCGGCATCACCCAGCGTCTGCACTCCATGCACATGGGGAAGGTCCAGTCCGGGGATGTCGGGACGCCGCGGCGTCGCACCGGTTGCCACATGAAGCAGATCGAATCCGAGCTGGAACGTGCGGCCGTGGGCGCGGCTGTGGACCTCCGCCTTGCGGGAAGCCAGATCGAGGGCCACCACTTCGTGTCCGATGCGTACGTCAATGCGCATGGCCCGGAACTCCTCAGGAGTGCGGGCGACCAGGTCGTCGACCCCGGTGACAGATCCGCCGACCACATACGGGATGCCGCATGCCGAGTAGCTCGTCCAATCGCCGGCTTCTATGACCACGATCTCCATATCGGGAGCGCGGCGGCGCACCTGGGCTGCGGCCGACATGCCGGCGGCATCGCCTCCGATCACCAGCAGGCGGTCACCCATCACGGAGACTGTACGGGGCGGGCAGCGGTCTCGCGGACGGGTCAGGCGCGGCCGCAACCGCAAGGAGCCGTGGCACCATGGGCGAATGGGCGTCAGAAACGACTGCCGGCACTATTTGCACCGCAGCACCCCGGCGGGTGAGGCGTTGCAGCGTTGTCGGTTGGGGGTCAACCTGGAGCAGCCCTTCGGCTGCCCTGATGACTGCCTGTTCTTCGAGGCCCGCACCGTTTCCGGGGCCGGGTGGACACAACCGCCGAGCGAGCCCATGAGCAACACCGCCGACGCCCTCAACGCTCTGCCGCCCGAGCCGCGGCGACGGCGGGGACGCAAGCGCCGATAGCGACGACCGACCACCGCCGGCGCCGGCAAACCGGCCCCCCTCCGGGCGGGTCACGCGCCGGTCGGGCGATGACGGCGTTTGTGCTCGAACGCCTTCGCGGCACCCCACGTGATGCCGAGGTCGGTCAGGGACGGATCGATGTCGGCGAGCGAGGCAGGCGACAGGTCGTACAGGTCATCAGGGAAGGCCCGGCGGGCGAAGTCGTCGCGGCGCACCGGCGCCACCCCAGCCTCCTGCAGGACCCGGGTCGGGTACCGGACGGCCTGGCGCAGGAGAGTCAGGGGGGTGTTGCGCTGCTCGTCGATGTCGGCCGTGAGGAGTGCCCGGATGGCGGCTCCGGTCGTCGCTTTCGCCTCCGCGGCCGCGGCCTCGGCGGCATCTCGGGCCGCCGCGGTCATCCCGCCCGCACGGGCGGTCATCACCCGCTCCACGCAGCCGGTCACCCAGCCGGGCAGGGCCGAGTCGATGCCATCCGCCAGCGCGCGGGCGTAGGGTGCGACCGGGTCCTCGGGCACGTCACGGCGGGGGCGGCGGCACGAGGCCGGCATTGCCGGACGGTCCAAGCCGGCCGGTCACGGCGTCGTTGAGGTTCCCGGAGCGAAGTCCTTCCAGGTCGAGCGTCACGTAGCGGTAGCCGGCAGCGCGGACGGCCCGCACCACCCGGCCCCGCTCCGCGACGGCTCGGTCCAGCTCACCGGAGCGGAACTCCAGCCGGGCCAGATCCCCGTAGTGGCGGACCCGCAGCTCCCGGAAGCCGAGGGCACGCAGGCCTTCCTCGGCTGCTGCGACGCGGTTCAGCGTGCCGAGCGTGACCGGGGTGCCGTACGGCACCCGGGAAGCCAGGCAGGCGGCAGCGGGCTTGTCCCATACCGCCAGCCCCGCCTGGCGCGCCGCTCGCCGGATCGCGTCCTTGGTGAGCCCGGCCTCCACGAGGGGGAACACCGCGCCGTGTTCCTCCGCTGCCCTCTGGCCGGGCCGGTAGTCCGCCAGGTCGTCCACGTTGACGCCGAGGGCGATCACCGCCTGCTCGGCCGCGGCCACCGGAAGCAATCGATCCATCAACTCGCTCTTGCAGTGGTAGCAGCGGTCCGGGCCGTTGGCCACGTACCCGGGGCGGGCGCCCTCGTCGCTGGTCACCTCCATCCACCGCAGGCCCCACGAGTCGGCCAGGCGCCCGCAGTCGGCTCGCTCGGACGGCGCCAGGGATGGTGACACTGCGGTGACAGCCAGGACCCGGTCCCGGCCCAGGACCTGGTGGGCCGCCCAGGCCAGGAGCCCGGAGTCCACCCCGCCGCTGAAGGCCACCACCATTCGGCTCCGGGTTGCCAGGACGGCTCGCAGGGCATCCATCGCCGGCCCCGGCGCCGGCATCAGGCGTCCACCCCGTGGCGGGTGACGGCCGGGCCGGCGTCGCGGAGAAAGAGCGGGGCGGTCACGCCAACCCGACCTGATCGACGACCTCCTCGATGCGGTCAACGATGCCAGCGTAAAACGGGCCGAACTCGGCGAAGCGGGCGGAGGCCTCGTCGAACCGCATCGAGTACACGGTGTCTTTGAGATCGTCGGGGTGGACCCCGAACAGGGTCACGCCCCATTCGAAGTCGTCGAGGCCCGTCGAGCCGGTGATGAGTTGAACGATCCGCCCCGCGAACCGCCGGCCGGACCTGGCGTGATCGATCATCAAGCGTTTGCGCTCCTCGTAATCGAGCGCGAACCAGTTGCGCGCCTCACCACGCCGCTTCGACATGGGATAGAAGCAGATGGCCCGCTTACCTTCCGGCGGCAAGCGGGGATACAGGCGGGCCTGCAAGTGCGCTTCGGGCAGGCCCTGGGAGTATTCGGACAGCTCGGTCAGGGACACGTAAGAGGACACGACCTCCAGCCCGGCTGCCTGGAGGGTGGCCTGAAGCCGCCGCAGCCGCACCCAGTCCGGCCCGATGGCCATGACACCGAGGTCGGCCTTGTGACCGAACACGGAGAACGGGATGACCTGCAAGCCGTCACCCTCTCCGCTCTTGACCGCTGCGATTACGGCCGCGCCATCCGCTCCGGGCCGAGCCTTGCAGAACAGGTGCAGGACCCCCCACCCCACCGATGGTGTCAGCGGCTCGCTCATCGCCTGCTGAGTGTACGGTCCCCGGACGCGGCAGCGGCACCCCGAAGGGTGCCGCCGAGCGTCCTGCACCCGGAAGGGTGCCGCCGAGTACCCAGCACCCCGAAGGGTGCCGCCGAGCGTCCAGTGAGGAAGTGGCTTAGAAGTCGTCCATACCGCCGCCTGGCATGGCGGGGGCATCCTTCTCCGGCTTATCCACGATCACGGCCTCAGTGGTGAGGAACAGCGCCGCGATCGACGCTGCGTTCTGCAGGGCCGACCGGGTCACCTTGGCCGCATCGATGACGCCAGCCTTGAACAGATCCTCGTACTCGCCAGTGGCAGCGTTGAGGCCTTCGGCGCCCTTGAGGTTGCGCACCCGCTCGACTACCACACCGCCTTCGAGGCCGGCGTTGACGGCAATCTGCTTGAGCGGCTCCTCCAGCGCTCGCACGACGATGCGGGCCCCGGTGGACTCGTCGCCGGCGAGCTTGGCGGCCCGGTCTGACACCGGGGTCTGGGCCCGGAGCAGCGCCACGCCGCCGCCGGGGACCACGCCTTCCTCGACCGCGGCCTTGGTCGTCGACACGGCGTCCTCGATACGGTGCTTCTTCTCTTTGAGCTCCACCTCGGTGGCCGCCCCGACCTTGATGACGGCGACCCCGCCGGACAGCTTGGCCAGCCGCTCCTGCAGCTTCTCCCGGTCGTAGTCGGAGTCGGTGTTCTCGATCTCGGTCTTGATCTGCTGGATGCGGCCCTTGATGTCGGACTCGGATCCGGCGCCTTCCACGATGGTGGTCTCGTCCTTGGTGACGACCACCTTGCGGGCCCGGCCCAGCAGGTCGAGGGTCGCGTTCTCGAGCTTGAGGCCAACCTCCTCGGTGATGACCTGGCCGCCGGTGAGGATGGCCATGTCCTGCAGCATCGCCTTGCGGCGCTCGCCGAACCCGGGAGCCTTGATGGCCACGCTCTTGAACGTGCCACGGATCTTGTTGACGACCAGGGTCGCGAGGGCCTCGCCCTCAACGTCCTCGGCGATGACCACCAGCGGGCGGCCGGTCTGCATCACCTTCTCGAGCAACGGCAACAGGTCACGCACGGCCGAAATCTTGGAAGCGACGAAGAGGATGTAGGGATCCTCGAGACCGGCTTCCATCCGCTCCGTGTCGGTGGCGAAGTAAGGGGCGATGTAGCCCTTGTCGAAGCGCATCCCCTCGACCAACTCGAGGTCCATGCCAAATGTCTGGGACTCCTCGACGGTGATAACCCCGTCCTTGCCCACCTTGTCGATGGCTTCGGAGATCAGATCGCCGATCTCGGTGTCGGCGGCGGAAATGGAGGCCACCTGAGCGATCTGCTCCTTGGTCTCCGTCTCCCTCGACTCGTCCTTGAGGGCCGCCACGGCGGTCTCGACGGCCGCCTCGATGCCCCGCTTCAAGGACATGGGGTTGGCGCCGGCGGCCACGTTGCGCAGCCCTTCACGCACCAGCGCCCACGCCAGAACGGTGGCGGTGGTGGTGCCGTCGCCGGCCACGTCATCGGTCTTCTTGGCTACTTCCTTGACCAGCTCGGCCCCGATCCTCTCGTACGGGTCCTCGAGCTCGATCTCTTTGGCAATGGACACCCCATCGTTGGTAATGGTGGGGGCGCCCCACTTCTTTTCCAGCACCACGTTCCGACCCTTTGGACCGAGGGTCACGCGGACGGCATCGGCGAGCTGGTTCATCCCGCTCTCCAGGTTGCGACGGGCCGTCTCGTCGAAGGCAATCAGCTTGGGCATGTGTGTTCGGTTCCCTCCATTGGGCAGACCACGATTAGCACTCTCACATCACGAGTGCTAACAGTTAACCGCCTTTCGAGGAGTTAACGCAACCGCAGGACCAGAAATCCTCAGCCACCGGCCACGGCGGGCACGATCGACACGACGGCCCCGTCCGGTACCGGGGTGTCGACCCCGTCGAGGAAGCGGATGTCCTCCTCGGCGACGAACACGTTGATGAACCGACGGAGCCGCCCGGTGTCGTCGAACAGGCGGTCGGCGAAACCCGGATGACTTGCATCCAGAGCATCGAGCACCTCGGCGACAGTGGCGCCCTCCGCGCTCACCTCGCTGCTGCCGCCGGCCAGGGGCCGGAGCTGGGTGGGGACGCGGACGGTGACCGGCATGGCTACGGCCCCGCCTCGGCAAGATCGACCGCAGCGGCGAACGCCGCCACCGTGGCAGCGATTGTCGTGGTCGGCCCCACATGGGGGGCGATCGCCTCGACGGTCTTCAGACCGTTGCCCGTCACGTAGGCGACGACCCGCTCGTCGGGGCGGACCACGCCGGCCGCGGCCAGGCGGGCCAGGGTGGCAATAGTCACCCCACCCGCGGTCTCGGCGAAGATCCCCTCGGTGCGCGCGAGCAGCCGGATGCCGGCAATGATCTCGTCGTCGGTCACGGCGGCCACCACGCCGCCCGACGACCGCACCTCGTCGAGGACATAGGGGCCGTCTGCCGGATCGCCGATCGCCAACGACTTGGCAATGGTGTCGGGTTTCACGGGCTTCACCTCGTCCCGCCCCGCTGCGAAGGCCTGGGCAACCGGAGAGCAACCGGCCGCCTGAGCCCCCGACACGCGCACATGCGGCTCCTCATCGAGCAACCCCACCTGGAACAGTTCCCGGAAGCCCTTGGCAACCTTCGTCAACTGGCTTCCAGACGCGACCGGAACAACCACGTGATCCGGCGCCCGCCAACCGAGCTGCTCGGCGACCTCGAAGGCGAGGGTCTTGGAACCCTCGGCGTAGTAGGTACGGACATTGACATTGACAAAGGCCCAGGATGGATGGTCGCCGGCGAGCTCGGCGCACAACCGGTTGACGTCGTCGTAGTTGCCATCCACGGCGATCAGGCGCCCACCAAAGACCGCCGTCGTCACCACCTTGCCGGCTTCGAGGTCGGCCGGGATGAAGACCACCGACTCCATGCCGGCGTGTGCCGCGTGGGCAGCCACCGAGTTGGCCAGATTCCCGGTCGATGCGCAGGCCGCCACCTTGAACCCGAGCTCCTGAGCCTTTGTCAGCGCGACCGAAACCACCCGGTCCTTGAAGGATCCGGTCGGATTCAGCGTGTCGTTTTTGATCCACACTTCGCCGAGGCCGAGCTCGGACGCCAGCCGGTCGGCTCGCACCAGCGGAGTGAAGCCCGCCCCGAGGCTGACCGCGCCCTCAGCGGCGGCAGGCAACAGGTCGGCGTAACGCCAGATCGACAGCGGTCCCGCCGCGATCGATTCGCGGCTGATGACGGCCCTGATGGCCTCGTAGTCGTAGACCACCTCGAGGGGACCGAAGCACCACTCGCACACGTGCAGCGCCTCGGCCGGATAGCGGCGCGCGCATTCCCGGCAACGCAAACCGTCCACATACGACACGTCGATTTCCTCCTTGGGGCTCATCGAACCGGGCATTGGCACCTGGTCCCGGATGGGACTGGTTGTCGCGGCGTCACAGGGCCCGTCCCTCAGCCGCTCTTGATGATCTGCGGGCATATGTTACCTGGTGGAAGGCACGCCGGCACACCGATTCGGGGAGCGGCCGGCGCGCCCTTCCCGGCGTGGCAGGATGACCGCCGTCATGCTCCGTTCCTTCCATTTTCGCGACTTCCCGGCGGCCCGCCTGGTCTCTGCCAAGCGGGGCCGGCGGGTGTCGGTGTGCCTTCCGGCTCGCAACGAAGAGGCGACGGTCGGCGCCACGGTGGAGACCATCCACCGCGAACTCATGTTGCAGCACCCGGTCGTCGACGAGCTGCTCGTCATGGACGACGGGTCTACCGATGACACTGCCAAGGTGGCCGAGGCCGCCGGCGCCACCGTGGTGGAGGCGGCGGGGGTTTTGCCCGAATACGGGACGGAGCACGGCAAGGGCCAGGCGATCTGGCGGGCCGTACACGTCATGACCGGCGACTTGCTGGTCTTCTGCGACGCCGATATCCGGCACTTCGATCCCGGGTTCGTGCTCGGACTTCTTGGGCCCCTGCTCACGAGAGACGACGTCGTCTTCGTCAAGGGCTACTACACCCGGCCGCTGAACGGCCGGCCGGGCGAAGGTGGCCGGGTGACCGAGCTGATGGCTCGACCACTGATCTCCGTCTTTTTTCCGGAGCTGGCCGGCCTCAGTCAACCGTTGGCCGGAGAATTCGCGGCCCCCCGGGAGATCCTCGAGTCTGTTCCCTTCGTCGGCGGCTACGGGGTTGACCTGGGTCTGATCATCGACGTGGCCGAGCGGTTTGGCACGGCCGGCCTTGTCCAGTGCGACCTGGGCGAACGGGTCCACCGCAACCGCCCCCTCTCCGACCTCGGCGTACAGGCCCTCGCCATTCTGCAGCTGGGCCTGGTGCGGGCGGGCCTGTGCGAGTCGACCGCCGCCGCCTTCGGATGGACGACCCACCTGGTGCGCCCCGCGGCTGAGACCGTTCCGGTCACCCTGGTCGAACGGCCCCCGCTCACCGAAGTTCCCGCCCACCGCAAGACGGCCTGACCGGCCGGCTCAACACTCAGACAGCACCCGGGTCACCAGCTCCCCCAGCGCGCCGTGGGGGTCCGCCCACGCCCGCTGCTCCCCCACCGCATCGACCAGCGTCCGGTACGGGACCGGATGATCGCCGACGGCGTCGCCGGCCAGGATGACCACGGGTACGCCGGCCTCGGCTGCCAGCCGGACCACGCCGCCGACGGCCTTGCCGTGGAACGACTCGTCGTCGAGGAGCCCCTCCCCGGTGATGACCAGATCCGCTCCCTCCATGCGGTCGGCCAGTTCGATGTGATCCGCGACCAGATCGAACCCCGGCAGCAGCTTGGCGCCGAGGGCGGCCAGCCCGCCGGCCAGGCCCCCCGCGGCCCCGGAGCCCTCCAGCCGCCGCACGTCAACAGCGAAGCGCTCTTCGTACACCTGGGCCAGTCGTTCGAGGCGGCGGGTGAGCAGCTTCACCTGCGATGGCGATGCCCCTTTCTGCGGTGAAAAGGTGACCGCCGCGTTGACGAAGTGGGTCGTGACGTCGCAGGCGACCTGCAGTTCGACCCCCACCAGCCGGCTGTGCGGCTCGAGGGCCTCCAACGCGCCCCACCCGCCGTCGGTCGTGGCCGAACCGCCCATCCCGATCAGCACCTGGCCGGCGCCGGCCTTCACCGCCGCGGCAATCAACTCACCGGTGCCGGCCGTGCTCGCCCGGACCGGGTCGTTACGTTTCGGGCCGCCGACAAGGGCAAGACCCGACGCCAGGGCCATCTCGACGGAAGCCGTCGTGCCGTCGTCCAGCAGATACCACCGGGCTTCAACCGGGTCGCCGAGGGGACCGTGCACCCGGTGGGTGTGGGGCCGGCCGCCCAGCACCGCCGCGAAGCCTTCCCCGCCGTCAGAAACGGGAGCCTTGTCCGTGGTCCAACCCACATCGGCGGCGGCCCGAGCGATCGTGTCGGCCACCTCGGCCGCGGTGGCGCTGCCTCTCCATTTGTCCGGCGCGGCGAGCAGGTGCGGCATCCCGGACAGTGTTGCCCACGCCCGGCGCAGGTCGCCCGCGGCCCCCGGCGCCAGGTGGAAAGAGGCAGGGTCCGCTCGCCGGTACTGTCGTCGACAACTATGCCCGGCGACAACGATCTGCTGGTCCTCTCCAACCGGGGCCCGCTCGGAATCAGCCGGGCCAGTGACGGGACCCTGGCGGCGCGACGGGGCGGCGGAGGCCTGGTGGTCACCGTGGCACCCGGAGTAGAGCGGGACGGGGCGCTGTGGCTGGCGGCGGGAGTCGGCGCGGACGATCGAGAGGCGGCCGGTCGCGGTCTGTTTGAGAGCCAGGGCTTCCGGGTCCGCGCCGTCATGGTCGAGCCCGACGACTACCGCGCCTATTACGACGTGATCGCCAACCAGACGCTGTGGTTTTGCTTGCACGGCCTGTGGGACCTGCCCCGCCGGCCCCGCTTCGACCGCTATTGGTGGTCGGCCTGGCAGCGCTTCCGTGCCGTCAACGAAGAGTTCGCAGCGGCGGCGTCCTCGGCAGCCGCTCCCGGGGCAACCGTGCTCGTGCAGGATTACCAGCTGGCGTTGGTCCCGGGGATGTTGGCGGCGCGCCGGCCGGACCTGCGGACGGCGGTGTTCCTACACACCCCCTGGTGCTCCCCCGAGGAGCTGGCCACCCTGCCGGACTCCGTCGCCAACGACGTGCTGGCCGGCCTGGCCGGAGCGGGCGTGTGCGGGTTCCACTCGGCCCGCTGGGCCGTGGCGTTCGAGGCCTGCTGCCGGGAACGCCTGGGCCGCACACCGGTGACGTTCGTCTCGCCGGCTGCACCGGATATCGAGGATCTGGTCTCGGTGGCCGCGTCCGCCGAGTGCGAGCGGGAGCTGGCCCACCTCGACACCGCGATCGGGGACCGGCAGTTGGTGGTGCGCGTCGACCGCATCGAGCTGTCCAAGAACGTGCTACGGGGCTTCTGGGCCTTCGACGAGCTGCTCGAGGACCGGCCCGATCTGCGCGGCCGGGTGGTGTTCGCCGCCATGGTGTACCCGTCTCGCCTCGGGCTGGCCGAGTACCTCGCCTATGGCCAGGAAGTGATCACCCTGGCCGAGCGGATCAACGCCAAGTGGGCGGTGCCGGAGTGGGCGCCGATCATGCTGGATCCCCAGGACAACCATCCGAAGTCGGTCGCCGCCCTTCGGCGAGCCGATGTTTTCCTTGTCAACCCGGTTCGGGACGGTCTGAACCTGGTAGCCAAGGAAGGTCCGCTCGTCAACGAGCGCGACGGGGTGCTCGTCCTCAGCCACCAGGCCGGCGCCTGGGACGAGCTCGGCGAGCATGCGGTCGGTGTGAACCCGTTCGACGTGTCGGGGACGGCCCAGGCCTTGGCCACGGCCCTGGATCTGGCCCCGCCCGAGCGGGCCGCCCGGGCGCGGTCATTGCGGAAGGTGGTGTCAGCTCGCTCCCCGCTCGACTGGTTTGACGAGCAGCGCACTGCGGCCCGGACCCCGTAACCGGCCCGGACCTCGTAACCGGCCCGACCCCCTAGCCGGCCCGGACCCCTAGCCGGCCGGACCCCTAGCCGGCCCGACCCCGTAGCCGGCTTGGACCGCGGTGGACCGGGGCCTGCACCCGCGCGTCCCGAGCCCGCCAGCTTGGTCAGCGGGATTGGTCGGCGAGGGTCTCGAGGAGGGCCAGGACTTCGGGAGGCCCGTCCAGGACCACGTCGGCGGCTTCGGTCACGGTCTCGGGGGTCTCAGGTCCAGCCACTGCCAGGGCGAGGGTGTGCGTCCCTCCTGCTGCGAGGCGGTGCAGGGCCTCGAAGGCGGGCACATCGCCCTGGTCGTCCCCCGCATAGCACACGGCGGCCAGGCCGCCGGCCAGCTCGGTGACGACAGTGCCCTTGTCGGTCGGAACTGGAGGGCGCAACTCCCACGACATCTTGCCCGGGTGGGCCACCAGCCCGGACTCGGCAGCCTGGGCGGCAGCGAAGGCTGCCACCCAATCCCCCGTTTCGGGGGCCTGGCGGTAGTGAAGGGTCACCGCGAGACCTTTGGGTTCCACCTGTACCCCTGCCGGAGCTGCCGCCTCCGCCCGCCTGGCAACCTCGGCGACCGGCGCCTCCCATCGACGCAGCTCGGCGGTCGCCGGCAGCTGGCGACGGTCCCGCATCCGCTGCAAGCCGTAGAGCCCAACCAGCTCGGTGCTTCCTGCATCTACTCCAAGCTGCTCTGCAAGGAAATCCACCGGGCGCCCCGAGATGACCGCCACCCGGGCGTACCGGGCGGCCAAACGGCCGAACACCCGACCCGAACCCGGGAGTGGCCGGGCCTGCTCCGGCGTGGCCACGATGGGCGCCAGGGTGCCGTCGAAGTCGACCAATACGCCCGCGGTGCCCGGAGACGCCAACCAGGGTTCCAGGCGTGCGACCACGCCGGCTGGCAGCGTCAGGGCCGTATCCGCTCAGGCACTCCCGGCCAGATCCGGGCCGATGATCAACACCAGGTTGGCCTGCCTCAGGTCGGCCGCCGAGATTGGGGCCGTCGGGGGAGGCGGAGTGGTGGGGTTGACCGCCGTAGCCGGCAGCCCCACGGCGACTGCGAGCGCGTTGGCTTCGGGGCCGTAGCCCGGCGTGACGACGTAGATCTCGGATTGGGCCACCTTGGCCGTGGCGTTGTCGGGTGGCAAGGTGTTGTATCCGGGATTCGCCTTCAGCTTGGCGCTCCATTCCCCGGCGAGGCTTCCCGTCAGGACGCCGTTGAGGACCTGCAGCTTGATGTTGGCCGGGGCGACCAGCGGCACGGTCGTCGTCGGCACAGCGGTAGAGGAGGGCACCGTCGTCGCCGGGGCATGGGTGGTGGTCGGCGTACTCCCGGCCGACGTCGAGCTGGTCCCGTGGCGGAGCACAACCCACCCGACCACCACGACGACCACGATCACCAGGACCGCCTTCCCGGTCTGCATCCCCCCGGAACCAACCCCAGGAGTTCGGCCGGGCTGCGTCATCTCGCTCTCCCCCCGCCGGCCGGTCGCCCGGCATACCGGGCCCGTTGCTGCTCTTCCCGCCGGCGTCGCAGCCGCCGGATGACCAGGGGGTCGAACGCCTCGGCTTCGTCAGAGTCGACCAGGGCGGCCAGGACTTGCCGGTACCGGGTCGCCGACAAGCCCAACCGGGCCCGGATGGCGACCTCCTTGGAGCCGGGTCGGGTCCACCAGGTCTGCTCGAAGTCGAGAACTGCCCGGTCGCGATCAGAGAGGGCCATCCGATCGAGCCTGCCACCCCGGCCCGGCCGGATCAAGCACCGGTGCCTCCGGGCCGGCGATCTACCCGGGTGCCAGCCCTCCAGCCGCGGTCCGAGCCGGCCCGTTGGCTCGCGAACACGGGCAACTGAGGGGGTCAGGGTAGGCTGAAGCCACGGTCGGGGTGTCCGCCCCTCCGTTGGAGCCCATGGAATGTGCTCAGGGGCTCAGGAGGTGAGGCCATGTCGGACGGTTCAGCAGTGACCGATAGCGAAGTGTTGCGGCTGCGCGGCACCGGGCGCGCTTTCGCCGGGATCAGCCGCGAACTTGGTCTGGCGGGAGCGGCTGACGCCCAGCAGGCCTTTCAACGCGCCATCCGCCAGTTGCCGCCTGACGATCAGAGCCGGGTCCGCCGCGAAGAGTTATCCCGTCTGGATCGGCTGGCCGCGCAGGTGAACTCGGACAGTTCCTTGTCGGACGAGGATCGGGTGCGCCGGCTTGCGGTCGTCGACCGTCTTCGGGCCGGGATGGCCGAGGGCAACTGACGGGGCCTGGACAGCCGACTGAGGCGAGTGTGCTCAGGAGACTGGTTGGGGCTCCGTCTCCTCGGACACGGCCGGTTCGGACGGCGCCTCCTCGGACAAGTCGTCCTGGTCCGTACCGGGCGTCGCCGCTTCGGCCTCCGCCGATGCCGGGGTGGACTGACGATCGCCGCGGGGGCCGCCGCGTCGTTCGCCCGGGCCGCTGGCGAAGCTGCGCAGCGCGTACGGGAGGAGGGCCAGCTCCCTCGCCGTCTTGATGGCGATGGCGACGTCACGTTGGTGCTGGCGACAGGTGCCGGTGGCGCCACGGGCTCGGATCCGGCCCCGATCGTTCATGTACCGTCGCAGCGTGTTGATGTCTTTGTAGTCCACCCACTCTGAGTGTTGTGCGCAGAACTGGCAGACCTTGCGTCGGCCACGGCGAAGCCGACCCTTACCGTCGGCCGCGGTCGGCTTGGGAACCGGCCTCCTCTTGCTACCGGCCTTGCTGTTGCGGGCCATGTCGCTCCTTTGCATTGCCCCAAGTGGTGGGGATTCGACCCTGAGCGCACGGAGGGCGGGAGCTGCCAGCCGCAGACGTCAGGCGGAGGACGCTAGCGGACAATGTGGGTCTGGCGTCGCCGCGCAGAACTCGGGCCGGACCCGGAGGGTTGAAGGTCCGAGAACTGGTTGGGCAACGCCAGTGAGGACGGGCCAGGGTCGGGAGATCGGCGGCCCGGACCCAACGCATCCGCTAGCGTGAACAGCACGTGTACCGCCGGCGAGCGGCCAGGGCGGAGGGCACTTGCGAAGGCTTTATCCCTCGACAGTAGAGACGAGGAAATGTGCCCAACAACCGAGTGGCGTCGCCCGAAGAGGACATGGTTCGCCTGTACCTGAATGACATCGGCAGGCACGCGCTGCTCACCAAGGACGACGAGATCCGCTTGGGCCAGGAGATCGAGGCCGGGCGTGAGGCGCGCAGCGAACTCGACGGGGTCATGAGCGTCAGTCCGGCCCGCCAGCGTGAGCTGCGCCGTTTGATCCGTGACGGCGACGAGGCGACCGAAATCTTCATCAAAGCCAACCTGCGGCTGGTGATCTCTATCGCCAAGAGATATCAGGCTACGGAACTACCGTTGCTGGATTTGGTCCAGGAGGGCAACCTGGGCCTCATCCACGCGGTGGAGAAATTCGATTGGCACAAGGGCTTCAAGTTTTCAACGTACGCCACCTGGTGGATCCGGCAGGCCATCACCCGGGGCGCCGCAAACTCCCGCCGTACGATGCGCCTCCCGGTGCACGCGGGAGAGTTGCTCAAACAGGTGATCAAGGCCCGCAGCCGCCTCGAGGGCGAGCTCGGCCGGCGCCCGACGATCGCGGAGCTGGCCGTCGACCTGGCAGTGGACGACGAGCGGGTCGCCGGCATCCTTCGGCATGTTGCAGAGCCGATATCGCTCTCCGAGCCGCTGGGCATCAATGGCGACAGCGAACTGGGTGACGTGGTGGCCGACCACACCGCGATCGCACCCTTTGATGCGGCGGCCGTGGCCCTGTTGCGTAATGAGGTCACAAAAATGTTGGATTGCCTGGACGAACGCGAACGCGAGATCCTCCGGTTGCGCTTCGGACTCGACCAGGGCCAGCCCCGTACCCTCGAAGAGGTAGGCGAGGTTTTCCATCTGACCCGGGAGCGGATCCGCCAGATCGAGGCCCGGGCCATGTCGAAGCTTCGCCACCCAACGATTCAACGCGACGCTCACGAGCTCCTGTCCGGCTGACACACACCACGGCCATTGACACTGCTCTGGGATCACTACCAGCAGTGGAGCGCGAGGTACCTGGTACGGTAGGCCGGTCGCATATTTCGCCGTGTCTACGGGAGGACCAGTGGTCAGCAACAAGCTTTACGTCGGCAACCTCTCGTTCAGTACCACGGCAGACGCGGTAGAGACGCTGTTTGCGGCGGTGGGTGAAGTCCGCGAAGTCGCCATGCCCACAGACCGCGAGACCGGCCGACCTCGCGGCTTCGCCTTCGTCACCATGGGTAATCCGGAGATAGCCGAGACAGCAGCGAGGCAACTGGACGGCACCATCCTGGACGGCCGGCCCCTCCGGGTGAATGAGGCCCAGGAGAGGTCCGGCGGAGGTGACCGTCGGGGTCGCAGCGGCGGGCGTGATCGCTGGTAGGTCTTGCCGAGGGGGGCGGCTCAGCTTTACCGCCTCCTGTCCGAGCCTTCCACCTACCCTCGGACCGGGGTCGGAGCGAGACAAGTCCGGCCAGAGGGCCAAACAGCTCGCCCGAGTAGCTCAGTTGGCCAGAGCAGGCGCCTTGTAAGCGTCAGGTCGCCGGTTCGAAGCCGGCCTCGGGCTCGTCAGGTCAGGGGCTCGGCGGTGACCGTGAATCCTGGGTGGAGGTGGGCGGTGTCGTTGAAGGCCCGCACCGGCCAGCGTTCGTTGGTGATCACGAGGTGCGTGATGGACGCGTTGTCGGCGCCGGCGAAGGCGAAGGGCCGGGATCCCGTTGCTTCTGCCAGGGCCCGGCCGATCACTCCCCCGTGCGTGAAGGCGACGATGGTGGTATCGGGGTGCCGGCCGGCCAGGCGCAACAGGGTGTCGCGTACCCGGGCGGCGAACTCGTCGGCTGGCTCCGCGCCCGGTATGACGTCCCATCGTTCCTCGGCGAAGAGCTGCTTGGCAATCGGATGTCCCTCCGCCACCCGGAACCGGAACTGACCCCCTTCCCAATCCCCCAGGTGCACTTCCCGGAGGCCGGGCTCGACCACCGGTTCGAGTCCCAACCGGGCGGCCAGCGGGGCGGCCGTCTCGGCCGTGCGCCGGAGGGTGCTGATGTAGAGGGCACCGATCGGTTCGCTGCTCAACCGGTCTGCCACCAGCTCCGCCTGGGCGCGTCCCACCGCAGCCAGTTCCGGATCGGCGTGGCCGTCGACCAGGGGGAAGGGAAGGTCAGCGCGCGCTGGAGCGGACTCGCCGTGACGGACCAGAAGGATGCTCGTCGCCCCTGGCGGCCGCACGAAGCGGTACTGCCGGATCTCCGCCGGCGCAGCTTCATCCAGAGGGGTGGTCATCGGTGGCGATGGTAGGCGAACCCTGGACGACCGCCCGCCGCCGGGCCACCTCGAAACAGGCGAGGGTGGCGGCGGCGGCCACGTTGAGCGACTCGATCGGACCGCGGAGCGGGATCTCGACGGCAAGGTCACAACGCTCGCGGGCCAGCCGGCTCAGTCCTTGACCCTCGCTGCCGAGGACGAGAGCGATCGGCTCGGTCGCTACGGGGAGATCCCAGAGCGGCTGCGACGCGCCCGCCTCGAGCGCAACCGACCACACGCCCGCGGCGGCCAAGGTCGTGAGGGCAGCAGGGATACCGGCTACGGCGGCGATGGGAAGATGCTCGGCCGCGCCGGCGGCCGCCTTCAACGCGGCCGGGGTGAGACCCGCAGCGCGGTGCCGGCGCACCACCATGCCGGTCGCCCCGGCGGAGACGGCGCTGCGCATCACGGCGCCAAGGTTGTGCGGGTCCGTGACGCCGTCCAGTACGACCAGGAACGGAACTGTGCCGCCCGGTGTCGCTCCAGTCAGTTCCCGGAGATCGGCGGCGGGGATGGCGTCGGCGCGAGCGACCACGCCCTGGGGGCTGTCGGTGAGGGCGAGGGCGTCCAGTTCGGCGCGCCCCACCTGCCGGACCGTCACCCGCCGCGCTCGGGCCAGCTCGAGGATGTCGAGGAGCGAACCGGTCGGGTCGTTGCCGGGGGTGACGGCGACCTCGCGGACGACGCGGCGTCCGGCTCGCAACAGCTCCCGTACGGCCTGGCGTCCCTCGACCTGCTCCCCGCCGAGCCCGGGTAGGCGGGCTGCGCCGGCCGCGCCGGGGGTGTTGGCCACCTCGGCCAGGTTGGCCGGGTTGGCCGGGTTGGCCGGGTTGGCCGCATTGGCCGGATTGGCCGCGTTGGTCGCGTCGGTCGCCGGCCGGGTCGAGGCCGGTCGGTGGCGTCCCCTGCTCACCGGGGCATCAGCAAGGCCACCGCGAAGCAGGCGATCCCCTCGCGCCGGCCCAGGGCGCCGAGGGCCTCGGCCCGTTTGGCCTTGACGCTGACTGGCGCTCCAACGACTGAAGTGAGGCGCTGTTCCATGTCCGGCCGGTAGGGGGCCAGCTTGGGAGCCTCGATGATCACCGTGGCGTCGACGTTCGCGATGATCCAGGTGGCTGACACCTCGGCCACGACGCGGCCGAGCAGCTCGGTGCTGTCGGCTCCCGCGTACGCGGGGTCGTCGTCGGGGAAGTGCGTCCCGATGTCGCCCAGCCCGGCTGCGCCCAGGAGCGCATCAGTGACCGCATGGGCGACGGCGTCGGCGTCGCTGTGACCGGCCAGGCCCGGTCCCGGCACCGTGATCCCGCCCAGGATGAGCGGGCGGCCGGGATCATCACTGAAGGAGTGAATGTCGAAGCCCATTCCAATGCGGGGCGTCACGGCTGGACCCCGGTCGCGAGCGCGGCCGCGACGACGAGATCGAGCGGGCTCGTCACCTTCAGGTTGTCCGCGGGCCCCTCGACCAGCACGATCCGGCCGCCGACCGCCTCGACGAGGGAGGCGTCGTCCGTGGCGTCGGCCCCCGCCAGGTGGGCTTGGCGCAGTACCGCCGCGGGAACGCCTGGGGAGTCTGGACGGCCACCAGGCGGGAGCGGTCGAGAGTGACGAGTTGACCGTCGGTACTGACCTCTTTGACCGTGTCCGTCACCGACGCGGCGGGAATGGCGCCGTCCGCGCCGGCAGCCACCGCAGTCAGTACGGCTTCCCACAGGGCGGGCCGGGCCAGCGGCCGGGCCGCGTCGTGCACAGCCACGATGTCCGCCGAATCCGGCACGGCGGCCAGGCCCGCCCGGACCGACTCGGACCTGGTCGCCCCTCCGGCGACCACGAAATCCGCCTCCCAGGAGCCGGATCCGGCCTGGCCGGCCGGGACGACCAGCACCACGCCGTGGCACGCGGCGCGAGCGGAGGCCAGGGACCAGGCCACCAGGGGACGACCGCCCAGAACCGCAAATTGCTTGGGGCTGCCGAAGCGGCTGCCTGTTCCTCCGGCCACCACAACCGCCCACGTTTCCACGGAGGCCGCAGCGTACTCCTGGCTCCGGGTGGGGTTAGGGGAGGGCGTCGTCCAGCTTCTGCTCGGCCTCGGACTCGCTGACACCGATGGCGAAGGTCAGCTCGGACACCAGGATCTGCCGGGCCCGATTGAGCATGCGCTTTTCACCGGCGGAGAGCCCCTTGTCCTTGTCGCGGTTGGACAGATTTCGCACCACCTCGGCCACCTGGTAGATGTCGCCCGACTTGAGCTTCTCCACATGGTTCTTGTAGCGGCGGGACCAGTTGGTGGGCATCCGCACGTCCTTCTTCCGAAGCACGGCGAAGACCTCTTCGACCTCCTCGTCGTTGATGACCTCGCGAAGACCCACGTCGTCGGTGTTGTCCGAGGGCACCATGAGGGTCAGATCCCCGTAGGCCAGGCGGAGCACCAGGTACTCCTTCCTCTCGCCGAACGCCTCTTTGAGCTCACGCCGCTCAACCACGGCTGCACCGTGGTGGGGATACACAACTTTGTCTCCTACGTCGAATGACATGCGGCTCCCAGGGCGACACACAGGGGGTTTTCTCAGGATACCAGCCACTCCTCGAAGCCGGGCAGCGAGCTTCGCGACTTGTGGGGGGTAGAGACGCCGCTCCCGGGCCTCTTGTTGGTGGATCGCGGCCCCGGTCGGCACGGCCGACCGCGACCTCAGGGAGGCGCCGGCAAGGGCGGTGGGCCCAGCCGGTGCCACTAATGTCGCTCGGCAACATGGACGACATCGAACTGCTGCACCGCAGCGACCTTTTCTCGGCGTTCGATGAAGCCACCCTGCAACGACTGGTTGCCTCGGCTCGTCCTCTGGCCTATGAGCGCAACGTTGTCGTCTTCGAGGAGGACGACGACGCGGACGAGCTCTTCGTCGTGCGTAGCGGCCGGGTGGCCGTCGGCCGGCGCTCGATGGATGGGCGGGAGTCGTTGGTGGCCCTGATGGAAGCGGGCGATCTGTTCGGAGAGATGGCGCTGTTCGATCAGGGAACCCGTTCGGCTTCGGCGCGGGCACTCGAGCACTCCGAAGTGCTGGCTATCCCGTATGGGGTGGTGCGGGAGGTGCTCGACGCCCGGCCTCAGCTGTTGTGGGAAGTCGTGCGGCTTCTCGCCGAGCGGGTGCGCAACACCGATTCCGCCCTGGCTGACGCGGTGTTCCTGGACGTGACCGGGCGCACGGCCAAGCGCCTCCTGGAGCTGGCCGGGGGCGAGGACGACTTCCAGTTGCCGATCACGCAGGAGGAGCTGGCCGGTCTCGTCGGCGCGTCGCGGGAACGGGTCAACAAGTCCATCGCCGCGTTCATCCGGCTGGGGTGGATCGAGCAGTTCGACCGCCGCTATCGGATCGTGGCACGCGACAGCCTGGCCCAGCGAGCCAGGTGAGTGACCGGGAGAGGGTTAGAAGGGGCACGAGGAGCCACGTCGGCTGGGCAGCCTGCGAGGCCGGCGCTCAGCTGTAGCGGTCCAGGATGCTCGACTCAGCCAGTCGAGCGAGCCCGTCCTTGACGGCCCGGGCCGTGGTTTCCTCCACCCCGCCCAGGACTTCGAGATCCTGCGCCGTCGCTCGCATCACCTTCTGCAGGCTGCCGTAGCGGGAGACGATGTCGTTGACGACGGGGTCTGGCAGGCGGGGGATGCGGGCGAGCAATCGGTAGCCGCGCGGCTGGAGGCTGGCGTCGAGATCCATGGTGTCGCCGATGCAGAGCACCGACGCCACCGTCTGAGGGTTCAAGAGCTGTTCCGTTGGCATGTTCCCGAGGGCGGCCACGGCCTCATCGGCCCGCTCCGGGTTGTCGGCAGGGAGGTAATCACGGACCACGTCCTTGCGCTCGTCCTCGACCCCGGCCAGCAGCTCGTCCAGCTGAAGGCGGGCCAGGCGGCCGTCCGCACCGAGCTCAACGATGTAGCCCTCGATCTCCTCGGCGATGCGGCGCACCATTTCCGCCCGCTGCAGGACGGTCACCACATCGCGCACGGTGACCAGATCCTCGACCTCGAGGGCTGAGAGCGAGCTGGTCACGGCGTCCAGACGGTCGCGGTAGCGCTCCAACGTTTGGAGAGCCTGGTTGGCCCGGCCAAGCAGTCTGGGCACCGAGTCGAGGGCGTGCTTGATGTCCCCCAGGTACAGGGTGATGCGCGACATGTCCTCCGACACCGCGATGACCGGTACGTTGATCGAGCGGGCCACCCGTTCGGCGGTGCGGTGGCGGGTGCCGGTTTCGGTCGTCGGTACGTTGGGGCTCGGCACCAGGTGAACGTTGGCTCGAGCGATGCGGCTGGCGTCGGTGGCCAGGATGATCGCCCCGTCCATCTTGGCCAGCTCCGAGAGCCGCTGCGGACTGAACTCGGCGTCGAGCAGGAAGCCCCCTGAACAGATCCCGAGCACCTCCGGACCGTCACCCGCCACGATCAAGGCGCCCATGTTGGCCTGAAGGATGCGATCCAGGCCCTCTCGCAACGCGCGCCCGGGAGCGATGGCGCCGAGGGCCTCGATCAGGGCCGCCCGGGTGCGTTCCAACACCTCGCAAGCCTACCGGAACCGACCCCCGTCGCCTTTTGCGAAACACGCCCGGTCGCGTCGACCTGGTACCGCCAGTCCACCATTCTCCAGCGTGGCCCGGGGCCTGGCGCCACGCTCTCGGCCCCCTCCGACCTGGCTACGTACGGCCTCCGCCAGCGTGGGAACCCGGAGCAGGTCGAGTGGTCCCCCCTCCGGGGCGCGGTCCGGGACGAGCGCCCGCTGGAACCCAAGCCTCCCGGCTTCGGCCAGGCGGCGGGGCGTCTGGGGAACCTGGCGCAGCTCACCCCCGAGACCCACTTCCCCCAACACCACCACGTCGTCGCCCACCGGTACGCCGGTGGCGGCGGACGCCAGGGCCAGGCAGACAGCCAGATCCGCGCCCGGATCAGAGATCCTGACGCCGCCGACCGACGACACGTAGACGTCGTGGCGGCCGAGGCTCAGGTGGGCTCGCTGGTCGAGCACGGCCAGCAGCAGTGCCAGCCGCCCGCTGTCGAATCCTGTCGCCGACCGGCGTGGACTGACCATCGGCGTCTTCACCACGAGCGCCTGGATCTCGACCAGCAGAGGCCGCTGGCCCTCCATCGACGGGAACACCACCGAGCCCGGCGTCCCCGGCCGCCGGTCGACCAGGAACATCCCGGCCGGGTCGGCAACGCCCACCAGGCCGTGGCCGGTCATCTCGAACAACCCCAGCTCGCCGGTCGGGCCGAAGCGGTGCTTTGTCGATCGCAGCAACCGGAGCGCGTGGTGGCGATCACCCTCGAACGACAACACGGTGTCGACCAGGTGTTCGAGAACCCGGGGCCCCGCCAGCGCGCCCTCCTTGGTCACGTGCCCGACGAGGACGGTCGCCGGGCCGCCGGCCTTTGCCATGCCCGCCAGCTGGTGGGCGCAGCCGCGCACTTGCACCACCGATCCCGGGGTGGAGTCGAGGTCCGGGTCCCAGACGGTCTGAATCGAGTCGACCACCACCACACCGGGTTTGATCTCCGCCACTGCCGCCTGGATGCCGGGTAACGTCGGCTCTCCGACCATCCACAATCCGGGGACCAGGGCCTGAAGGCGTTCGGCGCGCCGCCGTACCTGTGTCGGCGACTCCTCGGCGGAGACCAGAAGACTCCGCATACCCCTCTCCGCTAAGGCCGACAGGATCTGGAGCACGAGCGTCGACTTGCCGATGCCAGGCTCGCCGCCGAGCAACGTCACTGATCCCGGCAGCAGCCCTCCACCCACTACTCGATCCAGTTCCGCCACCCCGGTCGTCATCGCCTGGCCGGTATCGACGACGATCTCGGTCAGAGGGACCGGCGCTGCGACCGTGAGCGCGCCTCTCGGGTCGACACCGCTCGGGCTGCGGCCGGTCGGCTCAGCCTCTTCGATAAGCGAGTTCCACGCGCCGCAGACCCCGCAGCGGCCGGCCCAGCGCGGGGACGCCGCCCCGCAGTCGGCGCAGCGGTGGACGGTTCGGGAGCGAGCCATGTCGACACCCTACGAACGGGGTGCGACAGTCTCCTCGGTACGACCCGATGACTTGCGATGGAGGCCGCCCCGAGTCCGGCCCGGTCGGGTGCGCCGCCGGCGGCGGATGCGGCGCCACACGAGATAGGCCAGTCCGATCACCAGCACGAGCAACACGACGCCGGCGATCACCGCAAACGTGATGATCCGGCCGGTGTTCCAGGTACGGGTGGCCGCGAACAGCTGTATGGACTGGCCCAAACGGGGCGTCCATTGAAACGTGCCGTCCTGTTGCGAGGCTGCGTTGGTGCGAACCGCGGAACCGGCCAGGTGGGCCGCGACCGAGAACGTGAACACCTGGTCGGGGTTTTCACCGGACACAGAGATGAGCGGGGCCGGATTCACGCCGACCGGCGATCCGAGGACGCTGTTGAGGGCAGCGTCGCCGAAGCAGTTCAGCCCGCATGTCAGATCGACGGTCCCGGCAAAGGAGGTGTCCGTCCTCCAGAAGGTCCGGTGCTCGGAGTAGGAGAGGCGAAACGGCCGACCGGCGTCCGGACCGGAGCCGGCAAGCTCGCCGACGAGAGCATTGAACTGCGCGGGGCTGGAGTAGGGATGGCCCGCGGAGATGACGGTGGAGGAGCCGGGACCGGGCGCGGGCCCCGTTACGGTCCAGCCCGCTGCGACCAGGTCAGCGTCCTGTAATTGGGCCGCCAGGGCGCTTTGACCGCCCACGGCCGCAACCGCCGCCGAATCCAGGGTGACGGCAACCGTCACCACACCCCTGCCGGCCGCGACCTGCTGGACCGACACACGGGTGTTGACCTGGCAGCCGGTTAACGCGGCCAGGAGGATCAGGGCCCCGGCGAGAAAAGCCGCGGCACGGCGCGGGGGGCGGCGCCCCCCGCGGATGCCAGCTATTCGCCGCTGCCGGCGCCGGCCATCTCAACCGGCGGCGGCTGCAGCCCTTCGATGGACCGGAACACGATGACCGGCTCGCCGGTCTCCGCGTCGTCTTCGACGTCGACGATGATCGTCTCGCCGGCCCGGAACTCCTTCCAGAGGATCTTCTCTGACAGGGGGTCCTCGACCAGCCGCTGCAGGGCCCGGCGCAGAGGCCGAGCGCCCATCGTCGGGTCGTAGCCCTTCTCGACCACGAAGTACTTCGCGCGCTGGGTGAGTTCCAGGGCCAAGCCCTGGCTCTCCAGGCTGGACCGGACCCGCTTGATCATCAGGTCGATGATCTCGGTGACCTCGTCCTTGGTCAACTCGTGGAAGACGATGACATCGTCGATGCGGTTGAGGAACTCGGGGCGGAAGTGCTGCTTCAGGGCGTCGTTGACCTTGAGCTTCATCTTCTCGTAGGTCACGGCCTCGCTGGTCTTGGCAAAACCGACCGAGGCCTTCCGCAGATCGGCCGTCCCGAGGTTGGACGTCATGATGATGACCGTGTTCTTGAAATCGACGCTGCGTCCCTGCGAGTCGGTCAGCCGCCCGTCCTCCAGGATCTGCAGGAGGGCGTTGAACACGTCGGGGTGAGCTTTCTCGATCTCGTCGAAGAGGACCACCGAGAACGGCTTGCGCCGGACCGCCTCGGTCAGCTGGCCGCCTTCCTCGTACCCGACGTACCCCGGGGGCGAGCCGACCAGCCGGCTGACGGTGTGCTTCTCCATGTACTCGGACATGTCCAACTGGATGAGCGAGCCTTCGTCGCCGAACAGGAACTCGGCCAAGGTCTTGGCCGTCTCCGTCTTGCCGACACCGGAGGGGCCCAGGAAGATGAACGACCCGCTCGGGCGCTTGGGATCCTTGAGCCCGGCCCGGGTCCGGCGAATGGCCTGCGACACGGCCCGGATGGCGTCCTGCTGGCCGATGACCCGCTTGTGCAGCTCATCCTCCATGCGCAGCAGCTTCGCCGTCTCCTCCTCGGTCAGCTTGTAGACCGGGATGCCTGTCCAGTTGGACAGAACGTCGGCGATGACCTCCTCATCGACCACGTCGAAGAGGTCCACGCCCTCGGCCCGCCACTCCTGCTCTTTGGCGGCCTTGCGCTGAAGGAGCTCCTCTTCCCGCTCCCGGAACTTCTTGGCCTGCTCGAAGTTCTGCTTCTCGATGGCCAGCTCCTTGTCCTTGCGGACCCGGGCGATGTCATCCTCGATCGCCTTGTAGTCCGGAGGCGTGGCCATGCGCCGGATGCGCAGCCGACTGCCGGCCTCGTCGATCAGGTCGATGGCCTTGTCAGGCAGGTAGCGGTCGGCGATATACCGGTCGGCCAGGTTGGCGGCAGCAACCACGGCCTGGTCGGTGATGGTGACCCCGTGATGGGACTCGTAGCGGTCCCGCAGCCCCTTCAAAATTTCGATGGTGTGGCTGAGAGACGGCTCTTCGACCTTGATGGGCTGGAACCGGCGCTCGAGGGCGGCGTCCTTCTCGAGGTGCTTGCGGTACTCGTCGAGAGTGGTCGCGCCGATGGTTTGCAGCTCCCCTCGGGCCAGCATGGGCTTGAGGATCGATGCGGCGTCGATGGCGCCTTCCGCGGCCCCTGCTCCGACGAGGGTGTGCAGCTCATCGATGAAAAGGATGATGTCGCCGCGAGTGCGGATTTCCTTGAGCACCTTCTTGAGGCGCTCCTCGAAGTCGCCCCGGTAGCGTGAGCCAGCCACGAGGGCACCCAGATCGAGGGTGTACAGCTGCTTGCCCTTGATGGTCTCGGGCACGTCGCCGGTGACGATCTGCTGGGAGAGCCCCTCGACGATGGCGGTCTTGCCGACGCCGGGTTCTCCGATAAGGACGGGATTGTTCTTGGTCCGGCGGGACAGCACCTGCATGACCCGCTCGATTTCCCGGTCCCGGCCGATGACCGGATCCAGTTTGCGCTCGCGGGCCAGCTGGGTCAGGTTGCGGCCGAACTGGTCGAGCACCGGGGAGCCGCTCGGGGCCTCCTGGCCCGACGACGGTCCGGCGCCGGTCGTGGCGCCTTCCTTGCCACCGGGCGACTGGTAGCCGGAGAGCAGCTGGATGACCTGCTGGCGAACACGGGGAAGGTCCGCACCCAAGCTGACCAGCACCTGGGCTGCCACACCCTCACCCTCGCGGACGAGGCCGAGGAGCATGTGCTCCGTGCCGATGTAGTTGTGGCCCAGCTGCAAGGCTTCCCGGAGCGACAGCTCCAGGACCTTCTTGGCCCTCGGCGTAAACGGCGGCGAGCCGGTCGTGGACGAGCCGGCGGGGCCGATCGTCTCCTCGACTTTCTCCCTGACTGCTTCGAGGCTGACACCGAGGGACTCGAGTGCCTTGGCGGCTACGCCCTCACCCTCATGGATGAGGCCCAGCAGGATGTGCTCGGTGCCGATGAAATTGTGATTGAGAAGGCGCGCTTCTTCCTGGGCCAAGACCAGGACTCGTCGGGCTCGGTCAGTGAAACGTTCGAACATGCTGGTCCTCCGTGTTACTAGCTTACCCGCCGGACCTCTCTTCTGTTTGAGGGGTACGGCTTTGATCGTTTTGGTGGCGCCGTAACGCCGAGTTCATTTCGTGCTCGACGTGGTCGTCGCCTACTGTCCACAGGAATGAACGTCGTCGACAAGCTGCGCCTTCCCGGGCTCGAAACAGCCCTGTCCCGGGTGGAAGAGGCCCTGGCCAGCGCCACGGCGGCGACGGACCCGTTCCTGTCCGACGTGACCGGGCATCTCGTCAGCGCGGGTGGCAAGCGGCTGCGTCCCGCGCTCGTGGTGGCAGCGGCATCGGTGAGCCGGTCCGGCCACGGCGAACCGCCTGACCTGCCCGAAGAGGTGATTCAGGGCGGAGTGGCGGTCGAGCTGGTCCACCTGGGCTCGTTGTACCACGACGACGTGATGGACGAAGCCGAGCACCGGCGGGGAGTCGACAGCGTCAACGCCAAGTGGGGGAACCTGGTCGCGATCCTGGCCGGGGATTTTCTCTTGGCCCGGGCGTCCGAAATTGCGGCCTCGCTCGGCACCGAGGTGGCGGGACTGCTGGCCCGCACGATCGGCGACCTGTGCCAGGGCGAGGTGGGACAGCTTCGCTATGCGTTCGATCCGTCCCGTCCGGAGCAGGCATACCTGGCGTCGATTGCCGGCAAGACGGCGTCGTTGATGGCCACGTCCGCCCGGGTGGGCGGCATCGTCATCGGTGCGCCCCGACGCTGGATCGATGCCCTCACGGAGTACGGGCGGGCGCTCGGGATGGCGTTCCAGATCTGGGACGACGTCCGCGATCTGGTGTGCAGCGAGGAGCATCTCGGCAAGCCGGCGGGGCACGACATGGTCGAGGGCACGTACACCCTTCCCGTCCTGCGGGCCCTGGCGATCCCCGGGGTTGGCGAGGATTTACGGGCCTTGCTGGGCGGTCCGCTGGACCCGCCGGCCCGGGACAAGGCACGTGATCTGGTCCTGTCGACGCCCGCGGTGGCGCGGTCGCTGCAGGACGCTCGGCGCTGGGCGGAGCAGGCCGATTCGTCGCTTGACGTGCTGCGCCAGGACAGCCGCGGTGCTCGACATCAGCTGTCCCTGCTGGGCCAGGTGGGCCACCGGCTGATCGACGAGCTCAACATCGCCTGTTGAAGGCGGTCCGGGCCCCGGCTCGGGCGAGTCGGCCGAGGCCGATCGCCTCGTTGCGCTCGTGCGGCCGATCGGGCCAGTCGGGCCGTCGGGCCAGTCGGGCCGTCGGGCCGTCGGGCGTCAAAACGACAGAGAAGGCGGACCACAGGGCTCGCCGGCTCTTTCTCTGTCGCAATCCACAACCCCAGTAAGGGGGCCGCCACGACAGAGAAAGCGCACCCGGCCGCTCGCCGGCCTTTCTCTGTCGCAATCCACAACCCCAGTAAGGCGGCCGCCACGACAGAGAAAGCGCACCCGGCCGCTCGCCGGCCTTTCTCTGTCGCAATCCACAACCCCAGTAAGGCGGCCGCCACGACAGAGAAAGCGCACCCGGCCGCTCGCCGGCTTTTCTCTGTCGCATCCGGCGCCCCCGGTACCGGGAAGGTGCCGCCCGGCAGGGCCAGAGCCGGCCAGACCCTCCGGCCGGGATCAACCGGATTCGGGTCGCAAGGTGGGAAAGGCGATGACGTCGCGAATGGCCTCCGCCCCCGCCAGCAGCATGACCAGGCGGTCCATCCCCAGCCCCAGCCCCCCGGTCGGCGGCAGTCCGTATTCGAGCGCCCGGAGATAGTCCTCATCGACGGGCATGGCCTCCTCGTCGCCGGCGGCCCTCGCCGCCGCCTGCGCCTCGAACCGAGCTCGCTGCTCGTCCGGATCGATCAGCTCCGTGAAGGCGTTCCCCAGCTCCCGGCCGGCCACGATCGGTTCGAAGCGTTCGACCCAACCGGGTCGAAGACGATGATCGCGGGCCAGCGGCGACACTTCTTTGGGATAGTCGACCACGAAGACCGGCCCCCAGAGCTGGGCTTCGGTGGTTTTCTCGTAGATCTCGAGGATGAGTTTGCCCGGCCCCCAGCTCTGCTCGACGGTGATCCCCGCCTTCGTGGCCAGGGCGCGCAGTTCGTCGATGGGGGTGTCGAGGTCGACGGCGACACCCATCTGTTCCTCGATCAGGTCGGTCATGGTCGCCCGGCGCCAGGGCACCGCGAGCGACAAAGGCCGGCCGGCGTAGGTGAGCGACGTGGTGCCAAGCAGATCGGAAGCCACGCCGGATACCAGTTCCTCGATCAGCGACATCATGTCGGTGTAGTCGGCGTAGGCCTGATACAGCTCCAGAATGGTGAATTCGGGGTTGTGCCGGGTGGACAACCCCTCGTTCCGGAAGACCCGGCCGATCTCGAACACCTTCTCCACGCCGCCCACGACCAGGCGTTTCAGGTACAGCTCGGGGGCGATGCGCAGGTAAAGGTCGACGTCCAGCGCGTTGTGATGGGTGACGAAGGGCTTCGCGGCCGCCCCGCCCGGGATCGGATGCAGTACCGGTGTCTCCACCTCGACGAAGCCCCGGTCTTCGAGCCACCGGCGGGTCCACGACAGCACCCGGCTCCGGAGCAGAAGCGTCCGCCGGGAGTCCTCGTTGGTCCAGAGATCGGCGTAACGCTGGCGGTAGCGCAGATCGACGTCGGTCAGGCCCTGCCACTTGTTGCCGAAGCTGCGCCGGGCCTCCGCGAGCAGCGCCCAGGACGAAAGTTTCACAGAGAGTTCACCGGTCCGGGTGCGGACCACGGTCCCTGTGGCGCCGATCCAGTCGCCCAGGGACAGGTGTGTGAACTCGGCGAAGCGGTCGGTCCAGTTGACCCCGGCGAAGAGCTGGATGGTGCCGCTCGAGTCCCGGAGCGTTCCGAAGGCGACCTTGCCCATCTCTCGCCGCAGCAGCAGGCGGCCGGCCACCGCGACCACCTCTTCGCTGTCGGCGCCGGCCGGAAGGTCCGCGAACCTGGCCGCAAGTGCGGCCGCGCTGGCGTCGCGCTCGAATCGGTAAGGGATGTCGCTGGTCGATGGCACAGGCAGTCCGCTCGTTATCGCTGGTTGCGCCCGAAGATGATGCGCAACCCGTCCAGGGTCAACCAGGGCTCGTGGTGCTCGATGGCTGACGTGTAGGGACCGATCAGCCCGGCCAACCCGCCCGTGGCCACGACCGTGCACGGGCCGATCTCGTCCTTCAGGCGCTGGCACAGTCCGTCCACCTGCGCCGCGAACCCGTAAATGACGCCTGCCTGCACCGACTCCACGGTGTTCTTGGCCAGCACGCTCCGCGGCTCGACCAGTTCGACCCGGGGCAGGAGGGCGGCCCGGGCCGACAGGGCCTCCAAAGAGATCTCGATGCCGGGCACGATGATCCCTCCGAGGTACTCGCCCTTGGCCGAGACGACCTCGAACGTGGTGGCGGTCCCGAAGTCCACCACGATGGTCGGTCCGCCGTAGCGCTCGTAGGCCGCCACCGCGTCGGCGATGCGGTCCGCGCCGACCTCTTTGGGGTTGTCGTAGAGGATGGGCATCCCGGTGCGCACACCCGGTTCGACGATCACCGTTTCCACCTTGAACCAGCGGTCGCTCATTTCCCGCAGCGCCGTCCGGAGCCGCGGCACGACCGAGGCCACAGCGATACCGCTGATCGCGTCGGAGGGGTCCAGGCCCCGCAGCTGAAACAGCTGGTCGATCAGCAGGGCCATCTCGTCGGCGGTACGCGAACGCGACCGTGGCGGTGCGCCAGTGGTAAAGCAACTCGGAGCCGCTGCGGCCCGGCCCGTCTCCCGGGGCGTACAGCCCGATGACGGTCTGGGTGTTGCCGACGTCGATGGCGACGAGCACCTACCGCTCCAGGTCCAGCCCGATGTCGAGCACCGGGGCCGAGTGGGTCAGGGCGCCCACGGAGATCAGGTCCACGCCCGCGGCGGCCAGGTCGGCGACGGAGTCCAGGGTGACCCGGCCGGACACCTCGACGGGAATGCGGCCGTCCACTACCTGCACCGCCCCGGCCACCTCGTTGAGGCGCATGTTGTCCAGGAGCACCAGGTCCGCCCCCGCCTCTACGGCCGTTTTGACCTGATCGAGGGTGTCGCACTCCACCTCGACGGGCACGGTCGGCCAGCGCCGCTTGGCTTCGCCAACCGCCGCCTCGATGGTGATGCCGGCCAGGTGGTTGTCCTTGAGGAGGATGCCGTCCGAGAGCGAGCCCCGATGGTTGACACCGCCGCCCGCCCGCACGGCCGCCTTCTCGAGGGCCCGCAGACCAGGGGTGGTCTTGCGGGTGTCCCGGATGCGGGCTCTGGCACCGGCGGCGTCGACGAACTGACGGGTCAGACTGGCCACGCCCGAGAGATGCCCGAGCAGGTTGAGGACCGTGCGTTCCGCCGTCAGGACGGACGCCAGCCGCCCTTCGACCTCGGCGAGCACCTGGCCGGCTTCGACCCAGTCCCCGTCCGCGACCGCCCAGCGCACCACGATGCCCGGGTCCACGGTCGTGAACGTCTCCGCCGCCGCGAGCCGGCCGGCGAGTACGCCAGGGGCTCGCGCCACGAGCGCAGCCGACACCGTGGCCACCGGTGCGACCAGGCTGGCAGTCAGGTCGCCGAACACGCCGAGATCTTCGGCCAGGGCCCGAGCCACCACGTCGCGGACCGCGGTAACCGGCGGGTCCAACCAGTCTCCCGTCATTGCCCGAACCTATGTGAAAAGACCTCGGACGTCGCAGGGAAGTCCCCGCGGCGGTGTCCGCCCCGGCTCTCCTCCCGGGCGGTCGCCGCCGCGATCAGGGCCCGGGCCACCTCAACCAGGTTGGCCAGCTCGCCGGGCCCCGGCGCCAGCTGTGCGATCTCTCCGGCTGCAGCAGCCAGCGACGCGGCTGTGCGCACCACCCCGGCGCCGCGGGTCATGGCCCGTTGGAGGAGCTCTCGACCCTTGACCGGGTCCGCCGGGCTCCTCGCCGCGCGGGTGGACGGCGGGTCGGGGAGCCAGCGCACGTCGATCGTCCCCGGCATGGAGGCGCCCGGCTGCAGGACCGGGCGGAGGGCGCCGGTCGCGGCGGGCGCCTCTTTTCCCGACAGCACCGCCTCGACCGCCCGGGCGCCGAACACCATGCCCTCCAGCAGCGAGTTCGACGCCAGCCGGTTGGCCCCGTGCACGCCGGTGCAGGCCGTCTCGCCCGCGGCCCACAGCCCCGGGCAGGGCGGTGGCCCCGTCGAGGTCGGTCAGGGCCCCGCCGCAGAGGTAGTGGGCCGCCGGGGCCACCGGCAGCCAGTCCCGAACGGGGTCCAGGCCGAGGTCGCGCACCACCGCGGCCAGCGTCGGAAAGCGGTTGGCGAAGCCTTCGACGGCACTGACGTCCAGCCACACGTGCTCGACCCCATCCTCGCGCATGCGGGCGGCCACGGCCGCGGCAACGACGTCGCGCGGCTGGAGCTCGTCGACGAAACGGCGGCCCTGGCGGTCCCGGAGCAGCGCCCCTTCGCCCCGGAGCGCCTCGCTCAGCAGCGGTCGGGGCCCGGCCGTCGAGCCGTGGAGGGCGGTCGGGTGGAACTGCACAAACTCGATGTCCGCCACCGGCACCCCCGCCCGCAACGCCATTGCCACGCCGTCACCGCTCGACTGGGGCGGGTTCGTGGTGACCGAGTAGAGCTGGCCGGCGCCACCGGTGGCCAGGAGGGTGTGGGCGGCCCGCAGCTCGACGACCGCGCCGCCGGGGTCGAGGGCGGTCACGCCGCGGCAGCGCCCGTCTTCGATGATCAGGTCCCGAGCGAACCAGCCCTCCCAGATGCGCGCGGCCGTGGCGCGAGCGGCCTCGACCAGGGTCCGCTCCACCTCGGCGCCGGTGGCGGCCCCGCCGGCATGGACGACCCGCGCCGTCGAGTGGCCGCCTTCTCGGGCGAGCTCCCAGACGCCCCTGGTCGTTGCGGTCGAACACCGCCCCTAGGGCGGCCAGCTCGCGGACCCGGGCCGGCCCCTCGCTGACGAGCACCTCTACCGCGGCCCGATCGCACAAGCCGGCTCCGGCCCGGAGGGTATCCGCGGCGTGAAGGGCGACGGAGTCGACCGGATGGCGTTCGTCGGCGTCATCGAAATGAGGGGCGTCCGCCTCCGTGTGGTGCAGCACCGCTGCCACCCCCCCCTGTGCCCACTGCGTGGCAGAGGCGGACAGCGTCCCCTTCGACAGCACCCCGATCCGGATCCCCGGCTCCTCCTCGGCCCCCGCGCTGCCGCGGACAGACCGGCCACGCCGCTGCCGACGATGAGGATGTCGAGTGCCTCGGCGCTGATCGGAGGGCTCATGCCTGCCGCGAAGCCGCTGGCCAGGTGCTCATACCCGAGGATACCGGGACGGCAATGGCTGGCACCCGGTGAACGCCGGCTGGGAATCCGGGAGGCAGGCCGGTCGGCCCCGGCGCGCCTCAGAGGTCGCGGTCATCTTCGAAGCCGATCGCGCCCGAGGTTGGGGGGTTCGCCGCCACGTTGTCGATCAGGCGAGCCCGGCCCAAGCGGGCGGCAATCAGCAGGCGCACCTCGCCGTCGATTCGGGATGGAGAAGTCAGGTCAGCTGGATCGGCCACCTCGGCGTACTCGAGGTCGGAATTCCGAGGTCCGGGCCAGGCGCTCCGCCATGGCCTTTCGCACCATGGCCGGGTCGGTCGCAGCCGTCGTCCTCGATGGCCCGCTTGCCTGCCAGCAGGGCGGAATACAGCCGTGGGGCCACGCCGCGTTCCTCGGGGGTGAGATAGGCGTTGCGGCTGGACAGGGCCACGCCGTCGGGATCCCGAACGGTCGGGCAGCCGATGACCTCGACCGGCATGGACAGGTCGCGCGACCATGCGGCGGATCACCGCCAGCTGCTGAAAGTCTTTCTCGCCGAAGTACGCCCAGCACGGCCCGGTCAGCGAGAACAACTTGGCCACGATGGTCGCCACCCCTTCGAAATGTCCCGGTCGGGCCGCCCCTTCCAGCGTCTCGGTGACTCCCTCGACCCGCACGCTCGTGCTGGGGCGGCTCGGCCAGAGCTGCTCCGTGCTCGGGGCGAACACCACGTGGGCGCCCACCTCGCCCGCCAGCCGGCAATCCCGCTCGAGATCCCGGGGATAGGCGTCCAGGTCCTCCGCAGCACCGAACTGCAGCGGGTTGACATAGATCGGTGACCGCCGCCACGTCGCATTCGGCGGCCGCCCGGCGGATGAGCGAAAGGTGCCCACCGTGCAGGGCGCCCATCGTGGGCACCAGTCCCACCCGCCGGCCTGCCGCCCGGCAGGCATCCAGCCTGGCGCGCCACGCCGCCGGGGTGGTGATGAGTTCGATGGTCATGTCTGCCTCGCTGACGTTCCAGCCCCGGTCGGGTGCCGTTCGTTGGGAGCGTTCGAGGTCAGAGGTTACCGGCCGCGCGGACGCCCCGGGCGAGGTCGGACGTCAGGTGGCCGAGCACCAGCTCCGGCGCCAGGTCGCCGAGGGGAACAAGCACGAAGCCCCTCTTCCACATACGGGGGTGGGGGACGGTGAGGTCCGCCTCGTCGACGGTCTCGTCACCGACCAGCAGCACGTCCACGTCGAGGGTGCGGGGGCCCCAGCGTTCCAGCCGGACTCGTTGAGCAGCAGCTTCCGGTGCCTGGGCCGCTACCAGCAGCTCACGGGGGGTTCGCGGCGTCCACAGCTCCGCCACGCAGTTCAGGTACGCCCCCTGGCCCGGGGGTCCGCCCACGGGATCGGTCTCGTAGACCGGGGACACGGCCACCACGTCCGGGAGGGAGTCGACCGCCCCGCAGGTAGGCCCGCCGATCGCCGAGGTTGGAACCCAGCCCCAGAAACGCTCGCACCGGCTGGCGGGGCGTCAGCCGCTCCTGGAGGGCGCTCTCGGCGGTGGGAGGCGTCGCCTGGGATCGCCGGGGCGCCGGCGCCTGCGGCCGCCGCGGGGCAGGTGACTGCCCCTGGGGGCGCCTGGGTGCGGGCACGGGGTCAGGATCCGGACGGGCTCTCGGAAGGGCGCCCGGCGTGGCGGTGGATGGTGACCCCGGCGGATGTGAGCTCGCAGGGGACGGGTGGGCGGGTCTTCCGGACACTGACAGTGACGGCCGCCGTGTGCGGGGCGCCGGCAGCCAGGGCAACGGCGGCGATGCGCTCGGCCAGGTGCTCGAGCAGGTCGGCGTGCGGGCCGGCAACGACCGCGGCGACTGCAGCTGTCACCGCCCCGTAGTCGACGGTGTCCGCCAGCCGGTCCGATCGGCCTGCAGGTTGGAGATCGACCTCCAGGTCCAGGTCGATTTCGAATGGCTGGGCCCGCTCGTGCTCCTCGGGGAGGACACCGTGCGTTCCGAGGACCCGGAGGCCGCGCAACTCGATTCGATCGAGCTGGGCGGGGGGCACAGCCTGACCAGAACCGGGAGTGGCGAATCGGGGGCGGCTCGGGCTCGATCTCGGCCATGGTTGCGCGTGCTGCCGTCGGGAGACACTCCTGGCGACCACCCGCCGTCAGCTCCCCAGCGGTTCGGCGGCGTTGCCGACCAGGGTGGGCGCCAGGGCAACCAGCTCCCTTCCCGCAGGCCCCATCTGGCGCCCCAGGATCTTCTCGACAACGGCGATCGCCTCCGGTCCGCTCGGAACCATGCCCGACCAGCGGAGGTACCCGGACACCACGCCCATGAGCCGGTCGCCGAGCTCCTCCTGGTGGAGGAGGACTCTTTCACCGTCCGCAAGCCACTCCTTGAGCCGCGCGTACAGGTCCGCCAGGACGAGGGCCGGGTCGTCGTGGGGGCCGAAGGGGACGTGGCTCCAGGTCACTCCCATCTCGTCGTAGGCGTGCAGGTTGTGGGGGGACGGCAGCAGCGAAACCACCCGGGTAAACCCTCGCCGCGTAACCACAGGATCTCCTCCTGCCGCCGCACCTTGCGGTGGTTGCGGGCGTAGCCGCCCGGACGCTCGCTGACAGCCAGGTGACCCTTGATGATCCAGGCGAAGAAGCGGGGAGTGATGCCGCGGGCCCACTTTCCTTTCATGCGGAGAATCCTCCGGGAGTAGTGCCGGTGCCCAGCGGAGCCAGGGCGGGGAACGACGGGCCAGCCGCAAGGAGCGCAGCTTCGACCGCCGGGCTCACGTCGTGGACGCGGACGATGTCCGCTCCCTGCACGATGGCCCATGTTGTGGTGGCGATGGTGGCCTCCAGGCGGTCTGTCACCGGTGCCTGGCCCCCGTCGGCTCCAGGCGCGAGCGTGCCGAGGAACGATTTGCGGCTGGTCCCGACCACGACCGGAAAGCCGGTGGCGACCAGCGCATCGAGATGGCGGAGCAGCAGAAGGTTGTGGCGGGCCGTCTTGCCGAAGCCGATGCCAGGGTCGATCCACACGTCACGAATGCCGGCCGCCCTGCCGATGGTCGCCCGCTCGACGAGGTAGTCACGAACCTCGCCGACCACGTCCGCGTAGTGGGCATGTGCCTGCATCACCGAAGGATCGGCGGGCATGTGCATGGCCACCCACCCGACGCTCAGCTCAGCGGCGACGGGCCCGAGGGAGGCGGATACGTCGTTGATGATGGTGGCTCCGGCTGCCACGGCGGCTCTGGCCACGGCCGCCTTGCGAGTGTCGATCGAAATCCGCACCTCTCCGGCCAGGGCCTCAACCACGGGAACCACCCGGCGGAGTTCCTCGTCCTCGTCCACCGGTTGCGCCCCGGGGCGGGTGGACTCGCCTCCCACGTCGACGATGGCCGCCCCCTCAGCGATCATGCGCCGGCCATGGCCGACGGCGGCCGCGGGGTCGAACCATTCGCCCCCGTCGGAAAAGGAATCCGGCGTCACGTTGAGTACGCCCATCACGCGGGTCACCGGGGTCAGGGTACCGGGCCAGGCGGGTGCTCGGGTAGGGATCGGCATCCAGTTTGTGGCCAGGTCGCGGGCGGTGCGGGTGCGGGGTGCGGCTGCGGGTGCCGGGTCGGCGGTGGCCCCGCGCGTCGGCAAGGCCGGGGGCGGGAGGCCCGGCGGGCCGCTCCGTGCCGGTGGGCCGCCTCCGGCGCCGTCGCCTGTCGACAACTCGCCCGCAGGCACGCAGGCACGCAGGCACGGCACGCAGGCGACTATGGTGTGTCAGCAAACACCACGTCGGCCTGCTGAAAATTGCCCACCCGGTGGGCTGGTCGGCTCGCTCCGCCGCCGGCCGGCGACAGATGGCGGTCACCGTCCGTGGATGAAGCTCATCGCCTCGCTTCGTGCCGCCACGCTGTCCCGCATGAGGCCCCGAACCGCCGAGGTGACCGTCAACGCCCCCGGCTTACGTACGCCGCGCATCGACATGCACAGGTGTTCAGCCTCGACGACCACGAGGACGCCGCGAGGCGCCAGCACCTCTTCCGACGGAGTCGGCCACCTGCGTCGTCAGCCGCTCCTGCACCTGCGGCCGGCGAGAAAAACCGTCTACCAGGCGGGCCAGCTTGGAAAGACCGGTGATCCGACCGTCTTCATTTGGGATGTAGGCCACGTGCGCCCGCCCAAACCACGGCACCAGATGGTGCTCGCAGACGCTGTACACAGGGATGTCCTTGACCATGACCATTTCATCGTGGTCAGCCTCGAACAGCACCGAAAGGTGATCGGCCCGGATCCTCTCCTAGACCGGAGAAGATCTCTTCGTACATCTTGGCCACCCGATGTGGCGTTTTTTGCAGGCCGTCGCGCTCGGGATCCTCTCCTATGGCGATCAGGATCTCTCGGACGGCTCGCTCGATGCGCTCGATGTCGACCGTGTGCGCGGCCGGTTTGATTCCGTCGTGGAGCACGCTCGTACGAGATTCGAAGTGGCCATCGCCGTCTGTGTCGTGCGGTAGGGGCATCATGGTTCCAGCGGTTCGGGTCGGGGTCGGCGCCGCCGAGGGGGAGTGGATTCATCGATGGTCGCAGGAGGCGGCTGGCCTGGCGGCGCGACGGACGGGCCTACCGGCGCTACCGAGCCCGGATCGCCCGCCGCGACCGCGGTGGGTTTGGCGATGTCGCGGCCTGAACCTCGCTTTGTGGGACGGGCGGCGGGTGTGGCAGCCGGGTTCGACGGGGCCGGGTCCCCAGCGCGGGATACCGGATCCCGGTTGGCGTCACGCCGGCTGACCGCCCCTGCCGGCGTTCGTCGGCCGGGTGGTGTCACCGAAGGCGGGCCGGGGATCGCCCCCGCCGAGTTCGACCCGGTATCGGAAGGAGCCCCGGTGTCGGAAGGAGTCCCGTTATCGGCAGGTACCCCGCTATCGGCAGGAGCCGCGGTATCGGCAGGAGCGCCCGCCACCGGAACGCCCGCCGCGCCGGCAACACCAGCACTGTCTGGATCGACGCTCCCCGCTTCTCGTCCACGACTGGTCCCCCGCCGGGGACGCCGCGCCCGCTCCGGCTCGACGGCTCCCGGCTCATCAACGACCGCCCACGGCGCCAGCGGGCCCAACATGTCCGCCAACTCCAGGGCATCCAGAGTTTCCTTCTCCACCAGATGCCGGGCCATACGGTCCAGGGTCGTCCGATAGCGGGTCAGTACCGCTCCGGCCCGGACGTGCGCCTCGTCGATCAACGCACGGATCTCCCGGTCGATCGTCGCCGCCACCTCCTCGGAGTAATTCGGCTGGTGACCGAACTCTCGCCCCAGGAAGACCTCCCCGTTCGGCTGGCCCAGCTTCTGAGGGCCGAGCTTGTCGCTCATGCCGTATTCCGTGACCATGCCCCGGGCGATTTGCGTGACCTTCTCGATGTCGTTTTCCGCCCCGGTGGTCGGTTCCGAGAAGACGACCTCCTCGGCCGTGCGGCCCCCGAGGCACATCGCCATGGCGTCGCGGAGCTGGCTGCGGGAGTGGTTGTAACGATCCTCGGGAAGTGTGAAGGTAAGGCCGAGCGAACGGCTGCGGGCGACGATCGAAACCTTGTGGATGGGATCGGCGTTCGGCAGTACGTGCCCCACCAGGGCGTGACCGGCTTCGTGGTAGGCGGTAACGAGCTTGTCGTGCTCGTTCATGACGACGGCCTTGCGTTCGGGGCCGGCGAGGACCCGGTCGATCGCCTCCTCGCACTCGCGCATCCCGATCTGACGGAGGTTCCGGCGGGCAGTCAGGATGGCCGCCTCGTTGAGAAGGTTGGCGAGATCGGCGCCGGTGAAACCCGGAGTGCGGCGGGCCAATACGTCGAGATCCGCGCTCCGAGCCAAGGGTTTGCCCTGGGCGTGCACGCCCAGGATCTTCCGCCGTCCCCCCAGGTCGGGACGGTCGACGACAATCTGGCGATCGAACCGGCCGGGTCGAAGCAGCGCCGGGTCGAGGATGTCGGGCCGGTTGGTGGCGGCGATCAGGATGACTCCGCCATGCAAGTCGAAGCCGTCCATCTCGACCAGCAGCTGATTGAGCGTCTGTTCCCGTTCGTCATGGCCGCCGCCGAGGCCGGCCCCGCGATGGCGACCGACGGCGTCGATTTCATCCATAAACACGATGGCCGGCGCACTGGCCTTGGCCTGGGAGAACAGGTCACGTACTCGACTGGCTCCCACCCCGACGAACATCTCGACGAAGTCGGAACCGGAAATCGAAAAGAAAGGCACTCCCGCTTCGCCGGCCACGGCCCGGGCCAGCAATGTCTTGCCCGTACCGGGTGGACCGAAGAGCAGCACGCCTTTGGGGATCTTGGCGCCGAGGGCCTGAAAGCGGGCAGGCGCTTCGAGGAACTCCTTGATCTCCTGGAGTTCGGCGACGGCCTCATCGGCGCCGGCAACGTCGGCGAACGTCACCTTGGGCCGGTCTTTTCCGGCCGGCTTGACCTTGGCCCTGCCGAATTGCATCACCTTCGAGCCGCCGCCCTGCAGCGAGTTGACCACGAAGAAGATCAGGCCGCAAAGCAAAAGGATCGGCAGGTAGGTAAAGAGCAGCGCCGACACCCATGGATTGGACTTGGCGTGCGAGACCTTGACGGAGGCGCCAGAGGCCAGCAGTTTCGAGGTCAGCTCATCGGTCAGCCGATCCGGGTACTGGACCACGAAACTTGTGCCGTCCCTGAGGGTCCCGGTTACCTGGTCGCTGCTGTCGTGGATCACGGCGTTCGCCACGGTGCCGTGGACGTTGAGGTCCTGCTCGAACTCGCTCAACGTCAGCGTCGTACGGCTGGGCCCGCCGCGGAGAAAGCTGAAGAGCAGTAGTGCCACCGCGGCACCCAGCGCCGCGTACACCAAGGGGCTGCGGAGCACTTTTTTCATGAAGACCCCAGGCTAGCCCTGGACTTCTGCTGATCGGCCTCCTTGTAGACCGCCACGAACGGCAGGTTCCGGTACCGCTCACCCGCATCCAGCCCGTAGCCGACGACGAACTCCGGTGGGATCCGGAATCCCTCGTAGGCCAGGTCCAGATCGACGGATTGCAGGCCGTCCTTCACGAGCAAGGCCACCACCTGTAGTGACGCCGGGTGGCGGGCGGCCAGGTTCCGGCGCAGATACGACAGCGTCAAGCCGGAGTCCACGATGTCCTCGACGATGAGCACGTGACGGTCGGTGAGGTCGAGGTCGAGGTCCTTGAGGATCCTCACCACCCCGCTGGTGTGGGTGGCACTGCCGTATGACGACACGGCCATGAAATCGATCTCCACCGGCAGGTCGATGGCGCGGGCCAGGTCAGAAAGAAAAAAGCATGCCCCTTTCAGCACGCCGACCAGGAGTGGCGGCCGGCCGGCGTAGTCGGCGGTGATCTGAGTCCCGAGCTCCCGAACCCGCCGCTGCAGGTCGGCCTCCGGAACCACAATCTCGCCGACCGAACTGTCCACGGACGTCGCTGGGAGGCTGGAGTTCATCGCCGTCCCGGGTTGGGTCATAACCAACCCGACCCTACTGGCCCATGACGCGGAGCCGCCCGGAGCGTCGCTCCACTCTTCGGCCGCCGGCCAGCTCGCAGGCCCGCACCTCGCCGCGAGCCACCGCCAGCACGCGTCCGACCTCCGCCGCCGAGGGGGGGTGCTGTTCGGCGTCCCCCAGCCCGGCGCCGCTCCGCAGCCATCTTCGGACGGCGCGGCGTGCAAGGGACACGGGTTCCCCGACAAGCTGGCGGGCGTCGGTCGGGTCAAGGCGTTCCGAGAGCACCTCCAGCAGGTCTGCGTCCTCGGCGAGCAGGTCGGCCTGACGGGCAAGGACTGGCACCAGATCACGTCCGGCCACGTCGGACAGGAGTGGCAGCAGTTCGGCCCGAACCCGGTTGCGGCGGAACCGAGGGTCGTGGTTGTCCGGGTCGTCGAGGGGCACCAGGCCTTCCGACGCGCACAGGGCGGAGGTTTCCCAGCGCCTCAGGCGCAGCAACGGCCGCACCGGGCGCACCGGGCGCACCGGGCGCGCCGCGGATGCTGCTCCCTTCGACAGTCGCATTCCGGACAGCCCGTCGAGCGCAGCCCCGCGCAGCATGGCCAGTATGACCGTCTCCGCCTGATCGTCCATGGTGTGCCCGGTGAGAACCGCGGACGGCAGCGCCTGGTAGCGCGCCTGGCGAGCCCGAGCCTCCAGGTCGGGCCCAGGGGGCACCAGAACCCTGCGAGCCTCGAATGCACCGCCGTAGGCGGCGGCCGCCGCCGCCACGACGGCGGCTTCCTGATCGGAGCCGGGCCGAAGTCCGTGGTCGACATGAACGGCCACGATGTCGAGACCGGCCCGCGCCGCCAGGACGAGGAGGGCGAGGGAGTCGGCCCCACCCGAGACGGCCAGAGCAGTTGGGACGCCAGGAGTCAACGCCACGGCGCCGAAGTTGCAGCGCTCGAGGAGCCTCTCCGCCAGCTCCGACTGGCGAGATGAGTGGGCTGACGTGATTGCTCTGCCCGGGCTCGAGTCGGTGACGGTTCGATCAGCCATGGCCATCAGGCCGATCCGGCCGCGGGGCCGAGCGCCAGCCAGCGCGGCCAACGGTCACGAGCCGCGGTCCATCAGGCGCAGGCGAGCGCCGCCGCCGGCGCACGGTCCAGGCGCCCTCGGTCAGCCCGGGCGTGCGGCATCAGGCCAGGGACGGGGCTGGCCCGGCACCGGCGGGGGTGCCCACGCGGTCGATCCACGCCGACGGCGTGCGGATCTCCGGCCAGGTCGGTAGCCAGTCCGGGCTCTCCCACACCTTGGCGAGGAGGGAGCGACCGCCAGCCGTTTCGACGGCCTCGATGAAGCGTTCTCCCTGCTCGTACTGCTGGAGCTTGGCGTCCAGCCCGATCAGGGCGCTCACCAGCTTGGCCAGACCTCGCTGGCGACGTCGTTCTTTGAGCACCCGGCCGAACCAGGCGGCATTCGGGATTCGATCGGCTCCGGCACGGTCCATCGTGATGTCGCCGTGCCCTTCGAGGAGGCTCATGAGCCCGCCGATCTCTTGAATTGCCGCCTGTTGCTCGGGACCGGCAATCAGAGTGAGTAGGCCGCCGTCATCCAGGGGATTGCGGCCGGCTCGGATCTCCTCGACCGATCGGCGCAGCGCGGCCAGAAACACCTTGGGGTCGGGATCGACCCCGGCCAGGGTCCGCTCGACCAGACTCAAGAAGTGGTCACGCATCCACGGCACCCCGGTGAACTGGGCCCGGTGCGTCACCTCGTGCAGTGCCAGCCACAACCGGAACTCCCGGGGGGGAAATCCGTACCGACGTTCGATGGACAGGATGTTGGGGCCGACGTAGTAGACGATGTCCTGCTCCTCCGGATGCTCGTCCTCGATGAGCAGCTGGTCGTACTGTCCGAGTACTCGGGTCGACATCCAGCCGAGGAGCAGGCCGATCTGCGCTCCGGTGATCTTGCGCGACAACGACGCCGGGATGGGAGTCCAGGCGCCGTTGCGATCCATCTGGGCTGCAAGTTTGTCGGTAACCGGCCGGAGCAGGCGCTGAAAGGAGGCCACATTGGCGCTGACCCATTGGGGCCGGTCGGCAACGCGAGCCCGCGCCGGGCCTGCCAGAGACCGCAACCCGGTCTCGGCTGCCACCAGCTCCTCCGCTTCTGCGGTCAACTCATCGAATTCAGCTTCCAGCAGGTAGCGCTCGTACGGGGTCATGACCTCCCGATGACGAGCAACCCAGGTCGCTACGTCAACGGCGGTCTCCCACGAAATAAGGTCAGCCACGCGCCCGCCCGGCCATCAGGAACATGCTGCATCGTATCGTTGGGGTATCCCTTCGCGGCCTCGACCCACCGCGCGCGGGTCCGGCTCGCCGGGCAAAACTACGGTTCAGGCGATCTTCTTGCCACGCGTGCGGGGCACGGCCATCGGCTCGTGCTGATAGCAATACTTGCCGTTGTTGTAGATCGACAACTTGGTACCGCAACCCGGCTCCCGACAGGTGCGGCCCTTTGCGAACGACTTCGACGGCCGCTCACTGCCACTCAATGTGTGTCCTCCGAGGGATCTCTCGCTCATTTCACCCCAATTAACACTCGGCGGTGCCGCCGGATTCCTGCCTTCTATACGAGCTTCCGGGGTGTGTGGGATGGCTCGGCAGCTTGGGAAATGAGCGCGGCGATCCGCTGGCGGAGCCCGTCGGGAACCTGATCCCGGCAGCAGCGAGCAATCACGATCTTCAACTCCGCCTCAAAGTCGAACGCCTCCAGGCACGGGGAGCACTCGTTGAGGTGCCGCTGGATGGCCTCCCGTCGGTCGGGGGTCAACTCCCCGTCGAGGAAGTAGTAGAGGGTCCGCAGGGCCTGCTCGCAATCCCCACTCCTCACCCATTCGTACATGTTGAGGTCGCCTGCCTGTCCGTCCATCCTGGTGCCCTGTCCCGTAGTGTTCGCTACTGGGTCTCGACGACCGGTGCCACGAGCCCTCGCTGCATACCAAAATCGTGCAACGTCTTCTGCAACGCCTTTCTTCCGCGGTGGAGCCGGCTCATCACCGTGCCGATCGGTATGTCCAGAATGTCGGCGATTTCCTTGTAGGAGAAGCCTTCGACGTCAGCGAGCAGCACGGCCAGTCGGAACTGCTCGGGAAGCGCTTCGACCGCGGCCTTGACCTCGCCTTCGGTGAAGTGTTCCAGGACCTCCTCCTCGGCGCTTCGCCCAGCGCTGACCGCCTCGAGGCCGCCGAGACGCCGGTACAGATAGAGGTCTTCGACGTCGTCGATGTCGGTCTGCTCGGGACGGCGCTTCCGCGCCCGGTACGAGTTGATGAACGTATTGGTCAGGATGCGATACAGCCAGGCCTTGAGGTTCGTCCCCTCCTTGAACGACCCGAACGCCCGGTACGCCTTCAAGTACGTCTCCTGCACCAGATCCTCGGCGTCGGAGGGGTTGCGCGTCATGCGAAGGGCCGCGCTGTAGAGCGATCCCATGTATTCCATCGCCAGATCGGCAAACTGGGCCTGGTCGGCCATGCCGGCAACCCTACCGTGGGGTGATGACGACCTCGCTCGCATTGGTCATGCGGGGTTTGGTCCTTTCCCATATGGTGTGACGACTCCACTCGTGGGGAGGCAGGAGCCATGAACCTGACGGTCCTCGGAGCCGGCTCTTGGGGTACCACCGTTGCCGCCCTGACGACCGCCCGTCACCCCACCGTGCTGTGGGCCCGGAACCCGGAAGTGGCTGCCGAGATCAACCGGGACCACGCGAACGCGGCCTACCTCCCCTCCATCACTCTCCCCCGCCGGCTCCGGGCCACCGCCAACCTCGAGGAGGCCGTCCGCGAGGCCGACGTGCTGGTCGTCGGCGTGCCCTCCGGCGGGTTTCGGACGACGATCCAGGCGGCTCGCGCCTGGATACGCCCGTGGATCCCGGTCGTGAGCCTGACCAAGGGCATCGAGCCCGGCACGCTGCTGCGCATGACGCAGATCCTGGAGGAACTGCTGCCCGGCCACCCCGCCGCGGCGTTGAGCGGGCCGAACCTGGCCCGGGAGATCGTGGCCGGACAGGCCGCTGCCAGCGTCATCGCCACCCACGATCAGGGGGTCGCCGCTGCCCTCCAATCCATCCTCGGCCACAAGCTGCTGCGGCTGTACCGCAACCACGACGTCATCGGCTGCGAGGTGGGCGGCGCGTTCAAGAATGTCATCGCCATCGCGGCCGGCATTGGCGAAGGCCTGGGGGTGGGCGACAACACACGGGCCGGGGTGATGACCCGGGGCTTGGCCGAGCTCACTCGCCTGGGAGCGGCCATGGGTGCGGAGCCGCAGACGCTGGCCGGCCTGGCCGGCATGGGCGATCTGGTGGCGACCTGCGTGAGCCCGTACAGCCGCAATCGGACGGTGGGTGAGCTGCTCGGCCGGGGAAAGCCACTCGAGGAGATCCTGTCGGCCATGCAGATGGTCGCCGAGGGCGTCGGGACCGCCCGAATCGCGCTCGCTCTGGCGGAGCGATACCAGGTGGAGCTGCCAATCTGCGCGGAGATCCACAAGGTCGTCATGGGCCAACAACGCCCGATCGACGCCTACCTGGGGTTGCGCGCCGCCGGACACGAGTCGGATCCGTGGTAGCGATCAGGCCCGTGGTAGCGATCAGGTAGCAAAAGACCCAGACCCGGCGCCTCCAGCCGTTGCCTTCTCCTCAGGACGCCCCTTCGGCTACCCGGGCGGCTTCGACGCGGATCCGGGCACCCGACCGCAGCATCGCCCCGGCCAGGGCGGCTCCCACGCCCTCACCGGCGCGGAGCCTGAGGTCGAGGAGGGGTTCGAGCCCGAGGGCAGCCAGTACGGGCTGATGGCCGGTCTCGCGGCTGCGTTGCCCGGCGACCAGGTGGGCGGCTACGGCCGGCTCCAGTTCCACCGCGACCAGCGCTGCGACCGAGGTGGCCATGCCGTCCAGAACGACGAGCGCCTGGCGGGCGGACGCGCCGAGGATCACGCCCACGAGCAGCGCGATCTCCCCTCCCCCCAAGGCGGCCAGGGCTTCCAGCGGGTCGGACGCGGACCCCCGCGACCGGAATCGGTCGACTGCGGCGGTGACCGCCCGGCGTTTGGCGTCCACTGTGCGCGAATCGGATCCCGAGCCCAGGCCGACGAGTCGGGCCGGATCCGCGTCGAGTAACGCAGCAGCCAGGGCGGCCGCGACGGTCGTGTTGCCGACGCCGACTTCGCCGACGGCAACCAGTCCGCTCGCCGGCGCCAGCGCCGCTCCGGTCGCCACCAGGAGTTCGGTGGCGTCCGCGGTCAACCCATCGGTGGTCACCAGGTCGCCGCGAGGACCGTGCGGCCGGACCACTTGGGCCCCGGCGACCGGTTCTCCCTCCACCCCGGCGTCCACCACCATCACTTCCAGCCCTGCGACTCGAGCGGCGACGGCGCCCACGGAGCTGCCCGCGACCGCCGCCTCGGTGACGTGCCGGGTGACCTCAGTCGGGAAGGCGGAGACGCCGTAGGCGGTGACGCGATGGTCGGACGCGGCGATGATGAGACAGCCGGCAGCCGTCCCGGCGCCCACGGCCACCAGTTTGTCCACGGCCCGGTCCAGGACACCGAGCGATCCAGGAGCGGTGAGGACCCCGTCGGCGAGATCGTGAGCAGCCACAACAGCGGCGGCCGGTGGGACTGTGAGCCGGGATGGTGGCGGCGTCGGGGTGGCTCCGTCGGCCGGCCAGGTTTCCCGCACGATCAGGTCTTCGAGCGCCACCCGGGCGGACCAGCCCCGCCGCTCGAGGCCGGGGGACGGCGGCCGCTCGTCCGGCCATCCCAGGCAGAGCCACCCGAGTGTGGTGACGCCTTCGGGCGCCCCCACAAGCGCAGCCAGATCCGCGGGCTCGAACAGCGTGACCCAACCCACACCCAGCCCCTCCGCCCGGGCGGCCAGCCACAGGTTCTGGATGGCGCAGGCGCACGACCACACATCCGCGTCCACGAACGTGGCCCGGCCCAGCACCCCCGCGGCGAGCGCCCGTCGATCGCAGCAGACGACCAGCCCCATGGGCGCCTCGCGGATGCCCTCCAGGTCGAGATCGAGGAGTTGGCGGGCCGAATCGGGGACCATGACGGCGGCCTGCGCCAGTTTGGCCCGGTCGGCCAGAACCGACGCTCGGGCGCGGGTGGCCGGGTCGGTAACCAGAACGAAACGCCAGGGCTGCGAGTGACCGACCGAGGGGGCCGCATGGGCGGCGCCCAGTATTCGGGCCAGGACGTCCTCGTCGACCGGATCGGGTCGAAAACGGCGGATATCGCGCCGGGCCGCGAGCACGCGGTGCAGAGCGTCACGATCCTCGAGAGGAAGCGCCCAACCCCGCGGATCCGCCGATCGCTCGGCAGCGCTCGAGCGGTCGCCGATCAACGGCACGGGTCGCGGCCACGTGTCTGGCACGGAACCGGAGCGTACGACAGGGTGGCTAGCGTCACCGTCGTGAGTCGCGCCCGCTTCGCGTTCCTCGATCATCCGGGCCCGATTGCCTTCGCCCATCGGGGCGGCGCATTGGAAGCGTTCGAGAACACCTGGACCTCGTTTTCCCACGCCCGCGACCTCGGCTACCGCTACATCGAGACCGACGTCAACGCCACGTCCGATGGCGTGGTGTTGATGTTGCATGATCCCTACCTCGACCGGGTGACGGACCGGACCGGGCTGGTGCGGGAGATGTCGTGGAAGGAGCTCGCGGGAATCCGGCTCAACGGCAGGCACGGCGACGAACCGATTCCCCGCCTGGACGAGGTGCTGGCCGCCTGGCCCGAGGTGCGGTGGAACATCGATGCGAAGCATGACAGTGCGGTCGATCCGCTCATCGCGACCCTCCGCGGCGTGGACGCCCTGGACCGAGTCTGCGTGACGTCGTTTTCGGATCGGCGGTTACTGCGGATTCGTAGAGCGCTGGGGCCGGAACTGTGTACGGCGATGGGGCCGCTCGGCGTCAGCGCCTTGCGAGCCGCCAGCCTGCTGCCACGGGCCCTGGCCGGTCCGGCGGCCGCGCCGCTCGGCCGCTTCGGCGCGGTCCAGGTCCCGCTCCGGCAAGGGTGGATGCCCCTCGTCGACCGCCGGTTCGTCGCCACTGCACACCGCGCCGGCATCCACGTCCACGTGTGGACGATCGACGACGAGACGACCATGGCCCGCCTGCTGGACCTCGGCGTGGACGGCATCATGACGGACCGCCCCCGGGTGCTCAGGGACCTGCTCGAGCGCCGCCACGCCTGGAGCTAGAGGAAGCCGCCGGGGCGTCGTCGCTTTCCTAACGGGTCACTGCTGGTCCGGGCGCAAAGGTGACCGGCAGATGCTTGATCCCGTTGATGAAGTTCGACTGGAGGCGTTGGGCCGGACCTGACGGGGCCAGGCCGGGCATGCGATCCAGCAGGTGCTCGAACATCACCCGGATTTCCAGGCGAGCCAGGTTGGCTCCGAGGCAGAAGTGCGGTCCCCCACCGCCGAAGGCGATGTGCGGGTTGGGGTTCCGACCGACGTCGAAGGCGTCTGCACGATCGAACACCGTCTGGTCGCGGTTGGCGGAGATATGGAAGAAAACGACCTTCTCGTCAGCCGGAACCGGTTGACCGCCAATCACGGTGTCGGTCACGGTCTGACGGCGGAAGTTCATGACCGGCGTGACCCAGCGCAGCATCTCTTCGACCGCAGTCGGGAGCAACGAGCGATCGGCAAGCAGCCGCTGCCACTGGTCGGGATGATCGAAGAAGGCTTGGATGCCGCCGGCCATCAGGTTGCGGGTGGTCTCGTTGCCGGCGACCGACAGCAACAGAAAGAAGAGCTCGAGTTCCAGATCCGACAGTTGTTCGCCGTCGAGCGCGACCAGCGCCGTCATCAAATCGGTCCCATGCGAGTCGGCCCGCTTGGACTTATACAGTTCGGACGCGTAGGCGTACAGCTCCAGGGCCGCCTGGGTGACCTGCTCGGCCGTGATGACAAACTCCGGATCGTCGCTGCCGATCATGCGGTTTGACCAGTCGAAAACCTGATGACGGTCATCCTTCGGTACGCCCAACAGCTCGGAGATGACGATGAGCGGGAGCTCGGCCACGAGATCGGTGACGAAATCGGCGTGGCCCGACTCGATCACTCCGTCGATGATCTCGTCCGCCGTGCGGTGTATCCGGGCTTCGAGCCGGCCAACCATGCGGGGCGTGAATCCTTTGTTGACCAGCCGGCGGTAGCGAGTGTGCAGGGGCGGGTCCATGTTGAGCATCATCAGTTGCTGCTGGGCCAGGTCTTCGTCACGCATCTCCCACAGGAACACCGCCTTGCGGGCGGAGGAGAAGTGCTCGAAGTCCCGGTTGACTGCCACGCAATCGTGATACCTGGTCACGGCCCAGTAGCCGGGCCCGCCCAGCGGCTCGTCCAGGCGGACCACCCCTCGGCCGCGCAACTCCGCGAACCAGTCAAACGGCACGGTCTCAACAAAGGCCGCTGAGTCGGTGAGGTCGACGACCGGCGCCGTCACCCGCTCAAAGCTAGGCGCGCCACGACGGGCCGTCAATGCGAGGGACGGCAATCCTTAGCGCCGTACACCATAGCCATTGAACCGACGCCTATGGTTGTAGTAAGCGTTACGGACGAACCCGGGCTCGGGTCTCGGCCATACACAGGACACTTACGATCGGGGGGTCACATGAGCGTCACCACCGCTGATTCGATGCCGAAACACGAAGGTTTGTCGTGGTTGTGGCATCGGGAGCTCGACACGTATCCCGAGACCGGGCCCCGGTTGACCTACCTGGCCATCACGGTGCTGGCCACGATCATGCTCTACTACGAGCTGTACGTAGGCGGCTCGGTATCGACCCTGTTCCTGGTGAAGCTGCATATGAGCTTCACCTTCTTCGTGTACACCCTGGCCTTCGGCAACCTGATCGGGGCGTTCGGGTCCCTTTTCGCCGGGCTTACGGACCGGTTGGGCCGGACCAACATCGTGGTGATCGGGCTGGGCGTCACCGCCGTTTTCGTCGCTTTCATCATCCCGGCCTCTACCAACAAGTGGGAATTCACCGTCTTCGGCTTCATCGTGGGCTTCGTGGAAGGGATTTGCCTGGTCGCCACCCCGGCGCTGATCCGGGACTTCTCGCCCCAGGTTGGCCGGGCCACGGCGATGGGCTTCTGGACCAGCGGCCCGGTGCTCGGAAGCCTGGTCGTGTTCGTCGTCGCCAGCCACGTCATCCACGGCAACCCGAGCCCGTCGTTCTGGGTGACGCTGTACCGCATCTGCGGCATCGCCGGCCTCATCATCTTCGGACTGGCTGCCGTCGGTCTGCGAGAACTTTCGCCGGGCTTGCGCGACCAGTTGATGGTGTCCATGCAAGACCGGGCATTGATCGAGGCCCGGGCCAAGGGTCTCGACATCGAGGCGTCGCTGCGGAATCCATGGGGCCAACTGCTCAAGCCCGACGTGGTCCTCTCAGCGCTTGGCATTGGCGTCTTCTTGCTTATCTACTACACGGCGGTTGGCTTCGCCCTCATCTATTTCACCACCGTCTTTTCCTTCTCGGTCCACGATGGGAACGCCCTCGGGAACTGGAACTGGGGATTCAATGTCATCGCTGTAATTCTCTTCGGGTTCATTTCCGACAAGCTGCGAGTCCGAAAACCCCTGATGATCATTGGCGGTGTGGCCACCGCCATCATGATCGTTTTGTACCTGGATCAAATCGGCAAACCGACGAGCTATTACCATATGGCGATACTCTTGGCCGCTCTGGCGTTCAGCCTCGGTGTGGCCTACGTGCCGTGGATGGCAAGCTTCACCGAGACGGTCGAGGCCCGGAATCCGGCCCTTACCGCCACCGGCCTGGCCATCTGGGGCTGGATCATCCGCATGGTGGTCTTTGTCTCGTACCTGGTGCTGCCGGCGGTCGTCAACACGGTGACTCCCCTGGTCGACTACGGCAACACAGTCCAGGCCGCGTCTGCCAAGTATGCAAACGAAATCGCCTTCGGTAGCGCCCATCCGCAGGTGGTCGCCACGGCCACGCGGCTCGCGCCAGAACTGGCCGCAGTATCAGCACATCCGGCTCTGTTCGCCCAGCTGCAGACCAACCCGACCCCCGCCCTGATCGCGCAGGCCACCGCGGCGGTGGGCCCGACGACGTTCGCCAGCATTGTCGCGAACCGCAACGCCATCGCCAGCGTCGTCCCCTACGCCAGCCAGCTCGCCGCTCTCCAGGCAGCATCCAAGGATCCGAACTTCCAGATCCTCCTGAAACATGGCGCTGCGGTGCAGCACGCCGCGAAAACGACGGGCAACCAATGGAAGACGTGGTACTGGATCTGTTTCGGGGGGGTGATCTTCTTCCTCATCACGGTTCCTCTGATGAAGGGCCGGTGGAGTCCGAGGGCGGCCAAGGCCGACGAGGAAGCCCACGAGGCCATGGTGCAGGAGGAGTTGGCCAAGCTGGCCCAGGCCACTGTCTGACCTGATTTCTGCCATCTGAACCGTGGCACGGCCGGGACCCTTCGTCCGAGCTGTGTCCTGTTCAGGAGCGAACGGTGCGGAAGAAGGCCCGGACGTCGGTCACGAACTGGGCCGGTTGTTCGAACGCGGCGAAGTGGCCACCCTTGGCCGGCTCGCTCCAGAATCGGATGTCGGTGAATCGATGGGACGCCCACCTGCGGGACGATCGGAAGATTTCTTTGGGGAAGATCGACGCGCCCATCGGAACGTGAACCGCCTCCAGACCCACACTGTTGAACGACTCCCAGTACATGCGGGCCGATGACGCCGCTGCCGCCGGGAGCCAGTAGAGCATGACGTTGTCGAGAAGGCGGTCGGCGCCGAGTGCGCGAACAGGATCGCCACCGGTGTCGGTCCAGGACCAGAACTTCTCCAGTATCCAGGCGCACTGCCCGGCCGGGGAGTCGACCAGGCCGTAGCCGACGGTTTGCGGCCGGGTGGATTGCTCCTTGGAATAGCCGGAATCCTGCTGCTGGTAGAAGTCCAGGGAGGCGAGGGCGGCCTGCTCGGCGTCTGTCGGGTCAGTGTCGTCCGGCCCGGGAAACCCGATGACCATGTTGAGGTGTATGCCGGCCACGTGGGCGGCGTCCTGGCCGGCGAGGCTGGTAGTGACCATGGCACCCCAGTCCCCGCCCTGTGCGCCATACCGCTCGTACCCCAGCCGGGCCATGAGCGCCGCCCAGGCCCGCGCCGTGCGCTCGATCCCCCAGCCCGGGCTGGCCGGCTTGTCGCTGAAGGCGTAGCCGGGCAGCGAGGGGACCACGACGTGGAAGGCGTCGGCGGCGTCACCTCCGTGGGAGGGCGGATCGGTGAGCGGGCCGATCACCTCGAGGAATTCGACGAATGACCCCGGCCAGCCATGCGTCAAAACCAAGGGGAGGGCACCGGTGTGGGGTGATTGTACGTGCACAAAGTGAATGCCCAGGCCGTCGATCTCGGTCCGGAATTGCGGAAAGCGGTTGAGCCAGGCCTGTCGGGCCGACCAGTCGTAGGATTCGGCCCAATAGCGGCACAGATCCTGCACGTACATCAGCGGGACCCCCTGAGACCAATCCTGGACGGTGGCCGGTTCTGGCCATCGGGTTCGCCGCAATCGGGCCCGGAGTTCCTCGATGTCGGCGTCCGGCACGTCGATGCGGAACGGCAGGATCTCGTTGGACATGCGCGACTCCCGTCGAAATGAAGGATTGAAAACGTAGCCGCCCGCCAGCGGGTCTACACGAGGGACTTGGCCAGTACCACGAACTCCAGGTCCGGCCGCAAAGGGATGCCATAGCGCTGGTCGCCGTACGGAAAGGGCTGGGTCTCACCGGTCGGCCGGTATCCGAGGCGCTGATACCAGACGATCAGGTCATGCCGCTGGCGGATCACCGTCATCGTCATCCGAGCGGCGGACCAGTTGTCACGAGCGATGCGTTCGGCTTCGGCCAGGATGGCCCGGCCCCGACCCTGACCCTGCCCGGCCGGCTGCACGGAGAACATCCCGAAGTACGCCGCCCTACCCGGTCGACGCTCCAGGTGGCAGCAACCGACCAGATCCGAGTCCTCCTCGGCCAACAGCACGCCGCCGTCTGTGCTGGCGATGATGTCCCGGACCGCCCTGGCGTCGGTACGTTGCCCGTCCAGAAGATCGGCTTCGGTCGTCCAGCCGCCGCGGCTGGCCGGGCCACGATACGCCGACTCGACCAGTCTGACTACTGCCTGTACTTCGGCCGGGGAGGCGCCCGCGAATCGGAAGGTGAGGGCCACGTGAGCATTGTGTCAACCGATCACGGTCCTCGCCGCGTGACATTGTGGCGATTGATGGCTCCACTCGACGACACTGCCCGGCCGGGTGCCGCACCCGTCAGGACGACGCCCGACTCTTCGCACCTCGCCGGGACGACACCCGACTCGTCCCTCCACGCTGGGCCGCCCGCCACCGGCCCCCTCGCCGGGGTCCGGGTTCTGGATCTGACCTCGGTGGTCATGGGACCGTTCGCAACTCAGCTGCTCGGCGACCTGGGCGCCGATGTCATCACCGTCGAACCGGCCCGCGGCGACAACAGCCGGTCCATGGGGGAGGGACCGCATCCCCAGTTGTCCGGTGTGGCCATGAACCTGTTGCGCAACAAGCGAAACGTGTCGGTCGACTTCAAGCATCCCGACGGTCGCCGAGCGGTACTTGATATCGCCGCGACCTGCGACGTGTTCGTCACCAACCTCCGACCCGCGACGCTGACGCGGGCCGGACTGGCCTACCCGGACGTGCTCGCCGTCCGCCCGGATGTCGTCTACTGCGAGGCGCACGGTTACCCCACGGGCGGACCGCGCCAGGAGGATCCGGCCTACGACGATGTCATCCAGGCGGAGAGCGGTCTGGCCGCGGCCGCGGGCCGGGTCACGGGCGAGCCCGCATTGGCCCCGACCGTCCTGGCCGACAAGGTCTGTGGTCTGACGATCGTCTACTCGGTCACGGCCGCGTTGTATCGCAAGGCCAGGACCGGGCGCGGGGAGCACATCGAGGTGCCCATGCAGGAGACGGTGGCGGCGTTCATGCTCGTCGAACACGGAGCTGAGGCCGTCCCGCAGCCTCCGATCGGACCGGCTGGCTACCCGCGAGTGCTGACCCCCCACCGGCGGCCATGGCCGACGCGCGACGGATGGATGGTGGTGCTGCCGTACACCAAGGAGCAGTTCGATCGTATTTTCGCGGCCACCGGACGCGATGACCTGCTCGGCGACGAACGGTACGCCACCGGTCGCCAGCGCATCGCCAACTCCGGCTTCCTGTATGACCAGGTCGGTCGAATGCTGGCGACCCGAACGACAGCCGAATGGGTCGCATTTTTTCGAGAGCAGGACGTCCCCGCAGGAGAGGTCGCCTCACTCGACGAGCTTGTAGGACGACTACCGGAGGCCGAGCATCCGCATGCCGGCACCTACAAGCTGGTGCCGCCACCGGTTCGCTTCACCCAGGCGCCGCAGAGTGTTCGCCGGCCGGCGCCATTGATCGGCGAGCACACCAACGAGGTGCTGAAGGAGGTGGGTTACGACCAGGGCAGGCTCGCCGCGCTGCGGGCGTCCGGGGCGGTCGGCCAGGTACCGGGCGAGTTTGCTTGAACCCCGACCGGCTTCAGGTGCCCGATCACCATGGTGAAGGCGAAGAGGGCGTAGGCGGCCAGAACATCCAGTGTGAACCAGGCGGTCAACGACATGTGCAGCTGGAGGCCGAGCTGCGACGCTTGCGACGGCGTGAGCCCCGCCACGGCGGCCGGGACGGGCCGGTCCACCTGGACGATCGCCGAGGCAAACTGCGACGCCAGCACGATCAGTGACCCGGCCACGGCAGCCGCGGCCACCGCCCGGTCCCGCAGTCGGGTGGCGAGAATGGGGACGGCCACCAGGGCCACCACCACCAGCACGTTCCCGATCACAACCTGCCAAGGACCGCTGAAGGCGTTGCCGAGGTTGAAACTCACGCTGCGTCCGGTCGTGACCGACACCCCGACGTAGTGGTCCCAGGCAGGCAGGAAGGCGCCGGCCGTGACCAGGGCGATCAGGACGACGAGGACGGTCAGGCCGGCGCCGTAGGGCCCGGAGCGGTCATCCTGACCGGGGGCGGTGCGGGGGGTGGGGATCTTCTCGCCGGCCCGGGCGTCGACGGCAATGGCCCGAGTGGTTTCGACAGGAACCGGGACGGTCGGATCCACAGGAACCTGTCGGGTCGGGTCCGCCCCGACCGGCACTGTCGGATCGGCCGGCATGCGCCCGGCCGCGTCGACCGGTACAGGTGGGCCCACGGCGCCGTTGGCCGCCGGCAAGGTCGGCCCGGGGGTGTCGGCGCTGGTGTTTGCGTCCAGGGCCGCGGTCATCGGCCTCGCCTGCGGCTCCCATTCACTTGCCTGGGCCCGATCGATCGGTGCGCCCAATTCCTGTCCCTGGCTCGAATCGGCCAGCGGAACGTGGTCAACGGCCCAATGCGCTTCGGGCAGGTGGGTCGACGCCGGCAACGCGGGCGGGACTTCAGGGTTCGGCTGATGCTCGCCGCCGGCGAGCGCTGAGGGCACCACGATCGACGGGATGGCCGGCGCCGGAACAGGACGGTCGCGCCGACGGACGGCCAGGACGCACGTCACCGCCGCGACCGCACCGACCACCCAGGCCGCAGTCATCAACCACAGTCCCGCGGCCGCCTGAGCTCCTCCGTCGCCTACCACTTCGCCCAGGTCGGACACGCGAAATCCGAACTCCACGGCCGCGATACCCACCGCCAACGCGGCACCGGCCCGGGCTTGAGCTGGCGCGGTGACAAATAGCCCCAGAGCGAGCGCCCACCCGGCCGCCACAACCCCGTAGAGCGCGGCTTCGTCCGGCTGGGACCACAACGACCCCTGCCCGGCGCCCCCGAAATAGTCCGGCAGCATGGCGATCACATGGAGGACGACAGTGGCCAGCAGCAGGGCCGCCGCCCACAAATCCAGGGTGCCGGCGCGGCGGCCGACCAGGCGCAGATGAGCGTCTTGATGCATCACTTGCATACGTCAGATCCTTGTCTCGCCAGGTGAAGGGAACCTGAACGCGACGCACGGCCCGACGGCCGAGCGTGTTGTCGACGGTCGAACACCACCCGCCCAGCAACAGCGAGGGCCGGACAACAGCGTACGTTGCTCACGGGGCCTCCAACCCTCGTGGTGGCGGTTCGTCCCACAATCGCCGGGTCAAACCCGACGCCCGGGCCACCGGCCGCGCCACGGCGGCGCGGACCGACTGGGCGCTCCCGACCAACACCAGCCCCTCCTGGGCTCTGGTCACGGCGGTGTAGAGCAGCTGCCGTGTCAACGACGCAGAGGATGAAGGAGGCAGCACCACCGCGACCCGCCGGAACTCCGATCCTTGCGCTTTGTGGACGGTCATGGCGAAGACCGTCTCGACCGAAGCCAGCCGGGCCGGGCTGATCGACACCACCGAACCTCCCCGCCGGAAGGCGACGGTCACGCCCCCATCGGCACGGGCCACAACGGCGCCGGTGTCGCCGTTGAACAAGCGCAGGCCGTAGTCGTTCACGGTGACCATGACGGGCCGGCCCAGGTACCAGGTCCCGGCGGAGGTGAACCCTGGCAGCGAGGACGAGAGCCACGCTTCGATCCATTGGGTCCAGGCGGCCACCCCGTAGGGGCCCCGGCGGTGGGCGCACAACACGCGAAAACCGGCCAGGGCGTCGAGAGCCGCCTCCCCGTCACGCTCGGTCGCGGCTCCGAGGAGAGCGGTGCCCGTCGCCGTGATCGCGGCCCGGATCGGATCCAACCGCGTCATGGTGGCGGCGGCATCCTCGTCATCAGCGAGCTCAATCCAGCGAAGAGCAGGTTCGCCCTCGGACAGGAGCCGCTCGACGCGCTCGGCTGCACCAGTCCGGATCGCTTCAGCCAGGTCCGCCAGCGGCCCGGTGAAGCGGTAGTTGGCCCGAAGGACCACGATGCTGTCGGCGATCCTGGCTCGGGACACCACGGAGGATGCGGGTGGAGCCGTACCCGTGATCCGCTCGAGCTGCGACCGGGCCGGGGCGGTCGTCAGCGGGCCCGCGAGGGCCGCCCCCACGATGTCGCCCAGCACGGCCCCCGCCTCCACCGACGCCAGCTGCTCGGGATCACCGACCAGGATCACGCGGGCGTCGATGCGAACGGCTTCGAGAAGGCGCGCCATGAGCGACAGCGCGACCATCGATGACTCGTCAACGACGATGACGTCATGCGGCAGCCGCTGGTGCCGATGGTGACGGAATCGACTGGCGCTATCCGGTCGGGCACCGAGAAGTCGGTGCACCGTCGAGGCCCGCGTGGACAGAAGTCGGCGGCGGACCGCAGGCTCGACATCCATCCGCAGGGCCTCTTCGTGCACCGCGTGCTCGAGGCGGGCCGCCGCCTTACCGGTGGGAGCGACCAGCCCGATCAAAGGGGGCCGGCGACCCGAGGCGGCCGCCTGCTCTTCGACGAGGGCCACGATGCGGCCGATCGTCGTGGTCTTGCCGGTGCCGGGACCGCCGGCGATCACGGTCAGCCGGCGCAGCACTGCGGTCGCGGCCGCCCAGCGAGGCTCGACCGCGGCACGGTCCGGGAACAGCCGATCTGCGCCGGAGGCGAGCCGCGCCTCGTCCACCCCGGGGCTGTCCGAGCCCGCCCGGCTCAGCAGGTCCGCAGCCACCGAACGCTCATCCCGCCAGAACCGGTCGAGATACAGGGCGGTTCCGATCAGGCGCAGCGGTCGGTCCGCGGGGCCGTCTTCGCCCACGGCGACCAGCGGGCTCCTCGCCAGCAGCTCGGCCCAGCCTCGTGGTTCGGGCCACGGCAGGGTCTCCAACTCGAGCTCGTCGTCCTCGTCGGCAGCCGTCTGGCGAACCGTGGCGAGATCCACGTACACGTGGCCGACGCGGGGAGCTCGCACTGCCAGGGCCGCGGCCAGGAGCACCTGCTCCTCGGCTTCCGCCGCCAGTCGAGCCAGACGCATCGCCACATGCACGTCCGCGGCGCCGAGGACTCCGGCCCGGTTGAAGGTGCCCAGGCTGCCGGGGGCGGTCAGGACCAGGTCGGCATGGTGATGGTCGGAACTGGTCGGGGTCTTTTCGGGTACGCCGCGGTCAGCGTCGCGAGGATCCGGCCCGGCGCTCCGGCCGGCTCCCGGAACCGGCGCGATCTCCGTCGCTACTTGGCCGGCCGTGGTCCCCGAGAACGCGGTCATTCGACCGATCCGGCGTCGAGGAGATCCGACACGCTTGTGACCAGCGACGGCGGCGTTGCCCAGGAGAACACGCCGCACGGAAGGCCGCCGACCAGTGGGACGTCGGGCCCGGTCATGCCGCGCAGGAACAGGTACAACACGCCCCCCAGGTTGACGGCCGGGTCATATCCCGGTAGCCGCCAGCGCAGATAACGGTGCAGCGCCACCATGTAGAGCAACGCCTGTAGCGGGTAATGGTCCTGTTGCATGGCGGCGGCGAGCGCCTCGGGCCGGTACGGCCACGCGGTCAGGGCCTCCTCGCTCGGGCCCAGCCAGTTGGTCTTGTAATCCACGACCAGGAATCGCGATGCCGCGCCATCATGGCGTGCCCGCAAGACGAGGTCGAGACTGCCCGTCAGGTAGCCCCGCAACCGGGTGGCGAGGGCCGGGCTGCCCAGGCGGATTGCGTAGCCGTTGAGGGCCTCCCCGTCGGTGACGTGGGTCGAAAAGAGCCGCGCCAGGTCAGCAGTCAGCACGGTTCCCCGCGACTGGTCGCCTCCGACCAGGGGAAGCTCGAAGCGCAGTTCGTCGAGACGGTCGAGGGGGCCAAACGCCCGCAAGCTCCGTCCGCCGACCAGAGGTCCGAGTGGGGTCGAGATGGCGGCAACCAACCCGTCCCTCAACTGGTCGGGCGAGATGGCTTCGAGGGGACGGGAGGACTGCTCGGCCGCGATGGCGGCGCTGACGGCGGCAGGGAGGTCGAGTGCGGCGAAGTCGACCCGCTCCAGGACGCCGTGCACGAAGATGCCGACGTCGGCCCCTCGTGGCACTCCGGCCAGGGAGGAGGAAACGGCCCGCAGTCGGGTCTCGTTCCCGTCGGTGGCGCGGCCGGGTGCGGCCCAAAGACTTGCACCCGGATCCACCACTGCCCCGGCGGGCGCGCCCTGTGGCTCGTCGGTGATCCCGGGCGACTCCGGCTCGCTTCCCACCAGCTCCCCGTCCTGATCAGGGGCGGTGATGCCGCTGTATGACGTTCGTCGCCAGGTTCGATCGAGGCTGCGCCCGAACCGGGCAGCAGCGAGGTTCCCGGTGGGCGGCGTCCGTCGCATCCAGCGGGAGTCGGAGTACTGCTGGCAGCGTTCGATGCTGATCAGAGCGGGCGCCGTGGCTGCCACCGCCTCCAGCTGCCGCTGGACGACCTGATCTCGCGAGGCATAGGTGGCGCTGCTGGCTACGTTGCCCTGGGCATCGCGGCACATGAGCAGCCGCCCGAGAGGCGACTGCTGGGATTCGTAGGCCCGCACCCACCAGATGACCGCCTGGTGTCGGGCTCTGGTCAACGCCACGTAAAGGAGGCGGAGGTCTTCGCCTCGCTGCTCGTCCTGGGCGGCGCGGAAGTGCGCGTCGTAGCCGGCGCTGGAGCCGGCTACTCCGACGTCGAGGGTGCGCCGGTTGCCGGTGGCAGCGTCATGGAACACCAGCGGCCGACCCCTCCGGAGGGTCATTCCGTTGTCCCACAGATACGGGCAATACACGACCGGAAACTCGAGTCCCTTGGCTCGATGGATGGTGAGGACCTGCACTGCGTCGGCGTCAGAATCCAGCCTGCGGCTGCGGTCCTCGCCGTCGAGGGCCTCGGTTCCGGCGTCCTGGGTGCGTCGGGCCAGCCAGGTGCGAAGGGCGGGCGGGCCCAGCTGACTCGTGGATCCTTCGGCATGCAGCAGCTCGGCGATGTGTCCCAGGTCGGTGAGGTCGCGTTCCCCGGTCTCCTCGAGCAGCAGGCGGGCTGGGAGCGCCTCTGCTGCCAAGATCGCTCTGGTGAGAATGGCCACTCCCCGACTGCGCAGCAGTTCGGCCCAGTGGTGCAGGCGAGCGTGCAATGCCTCCCACGTCGCTTCTCCGGCGCCGGCGACCTGCGCCGCGGTCATGCCGATGAATGGAGTGAGGGCGACGGCCACGGCCCTCGGCCTGGACGCAGGCTGCTCGAGTGCTTCCAGAAGCCGCAGCCAGTAGGCCGCGCTCGGTGAGGCGAAGACGCTCTCGGTGCCACCCACGACTGCGGGCACGCCAGCGGCACGGAGCGCAGATTGCACCAGGATGGCCTGTCGGTTGGTGCGCACCAGTGCGGCGACGTCGCCCGCGGAGACCGGCCGCCCGCGGTCGCCGGTATCGCTTCCGTCGACGATGCAAGCTTGCGACGACAGGAGCTTCACGACATCGGCGGCCAGGTCGCCGGCGACCCAGGCCATGGCGGCTTCTTTCTGCACGCCTTTTGACGTTCGAGGAACCAGGCGGTCGTCCGCAAAGAGGACTCTGGCTCGAAGCGGGGCACCCGTCGGAGCGCCCCGCAAGCCCGGGTGCCGATGGGTGGCGGCGGCTCGCACCTTCCGATACGGGATGTCCGGATGGCCGACGCGAAGCGGACTCAACAGGGCATCGAAGGCTGTCAGCAGGTCCTCGTCGCTTCGCCAGTTTTCAGAGAGCGTGAATCGGTGATCGGCGACCCGAGCCGCGTCCAGATAGGCGAAGACGTCCGCGCCGCGAAACGCGTAGATGGCCTGTTTCGGATCACCGATCAGTACGAGGATGGTCTTCCCGTCGCCAAAGGCTCTGCGCACGACCTCCCACTGGACCGGGTCAGTGTCCTGGAACTCGTCAACGAGCACGACCCGATACCGATCGCGTAGCAATCGACACGCAGTGTCACCCCGACTCTCGTCAGCCAGGGTGTCTTTCAGCCGGACGAGCAGGTCGTCGTAGGTCAGAAGGTTGCGGTCCAGCAGCCGGCGGGCGACTTCACGGCGGACGCTCTCAGCCAGGCGGCTCTGGCGTCCGGGCGTGCTGTCGTCGGGATCCGGTTCGAGCGCCGTGACCGGATTGGCGACCGCAGTCCGGGCGATTTCCAGGGCTGTTTTCCTGTCGAAAGGTGGGGTGCCCCACCCGAGCACCCTCCGGAGGTAAAGGTCGTCGACCACCTCCTCGACCGTGTCGCTGGCGTCCTCGATGAGCGCCGCGCCCGGCGCCGACCCGGCCCGACACGCCCAGCCCGGCCAGCACCAGATGGCAGAAACCGTGCGTGGTGGTGATGGTGGCCGCGTCGAATACCGCGAGCGCCTCGGCCAGTCGCGTGCGCCGGGTGCACACGTGGTCCCGGCCGCCAGCAGCCAGCAGGCTGGCCACCCGGTCGTCTTCGGGCGGGAGAACGCCGGCATCGACGAAGCGGCCAAGGCTGGCCTCGGCAGAGACGAGCCGAGCGCGAACCCGGTCCCGAAGCTCGGCGGTCGCCATGCGAGTGAAGGTGACGGCGAGGATGTCTTCGATAGCAATGCCAGCCGCCACGAACCTGGTCGTGAGGGCGGCGATGGTGAACGTCTTGCCTGTGCCCGCGCTCGCCTCGAGCACGATGATCCCGGGGGCCGGGAGGGGCCCGCACGGATCGAACGGCAACGGTTCGGTTCGCTTCACTTACCGCTCCTCGACGTGCTCGTAGCGCAGGGGAGCATCCCACAGCCTCCGGGCCAGGCGGCCGAAGCGTGTGTCTTCGGATTCGCTCCACCCCGGCCCGTGTTCGTCCGCGGCGGGTGCGGATCGGAGCACCTCCTCGAGCGATGCGACACCGCCGAGCACCAGCTCATGCTCGATCTCGCGATCTTCCCGGGGGAACTCGTACGCGCTCTTCCACGCCCCGAGGCAGGCCTCCGCCGGATCCGCTCCGTCGCGACGGGCTTCGGCCCAGGCCGCAGAGGTGTCACAGTACAGCGGCAGCGGCTCCCGCATGCCGCGGTCATACAGGTCTACGACCATGGCGAGGCCGCCGAGCGCGAGGCCCGCCCGGGTAGGGCTGTCCGACTCGAACGGTGCGAAAACCGACGACCGGACCGCTGGTCGCCCATCGCGTTTCTTGCGGCCGCGGCCGAGCACCACGACCGAGACCTGCTCGTCGGGCCGGGCGGCCGTCAGGGCCAGGAACCGAACCCAGGCCGCCAGCCGGTGCTTCGCGGCCAGGCGGGAGTACAGGCAACGGACCGCGGTGCCATCGCGCAGGCCCGGCACGCTCCCAATGAGAAGGCGGCCGTCCGGGAGCTGGACGTTGACGTCCCACGATTGCGGCTCAATCGTGGCGCACGGCAGGATACTGACCGCATCAACCAGCGCCTCCACCGTCGGCGCGACCTCCGCCACCACCGCGTCAACCAGGCGTCCCGGGGGCAGGATCCCGCGAGCCAGCTCCGCGGTCAGGGCGGTGGGCAGGTCGGCCCCCGCCAGACGAGCGGCCAACAGGCGGTCACCGACCCCCCATTTCTCCAGGGCGTCCAATTCGATGGGCAGTGCATCGTCAAGTTCCTCCGAACCGTTGCCCGCATACCACCCCAGCCGGTCGCGGAGGAAAGCCCGAACCGGGTGCTCCACGAACCGGATCAAGGAGTCCAGCTGGATGACTTCCTCACCCAGCGGAGGAAGCGGGGCAGTCAGGAACGGCCGGCGTGGACTACGAGCAGTCGACAGGGCCACCGCCCCGCCGAGGCTGACCGGATCGAAGCTGCGCCCTCTCTCGCCGTCCAGCTCACCGGTGAAATTGCGAGGATCGAATGGCTGCAATGGATGCTGCACCAGCACGGACCGGCGCGCCGGCTGGGCGCCGTCGCCCACCCTGACCGTGCGATCCACCACGTCGAGCAGCTCGGCAATCGGTACGGCCGGGGGACGCTCGCGATTGGTGCGTTCGTCCCGACCGCCAAACGTGATCAGGAGGTGATCCGTGGCGGCCAGCACCGCGTCCAGGAGAAGCTGACGATCCTCACTGCGGGCGTCGCGGTCTCCGACGTGGGGATCGGTCGCGAGCAGATCATCGCCGTCTCGCTCCGTGTGGCGCGGGAAGACGCCGTCGTCCAGTCCGAGCAGACATACCACCCGGTGCGGCACTGACCGCATCGGCACCAGGGTGCAGACCGTGAGGTCACCGGTTCGGAAGTTGGCCCGGGTCGGCCGGCCCTGCAGCCGTCCCGACAACAAGGCTCGAATCTCTGCCAACTCCAGCCCGACCCCATCCGCGGAGGCATCGCCAGCTTCTCCGCCGGCTTCGTCCAGCACCCGGTACAGCTGATCCCGTTGCCACTCGTCACCGGGACCGACCTCGGCCAGCGACTCGGTGGCGGCGGCGATGGCCGTCTGCCAGGCTCGAACCGGTTGGGGTCCGGTCAGGCGCTCGAGGGCGGCGCCGAGCCGATCAATCATTTCGGCGAGATGCCCGGCCAGCTCGACCGTCCCGCCGGCCACGTCATCAACCGGCAGGGTGCCCGCGAACAACCGCTGCTCGTCCTCAGCCATCGCCACGCCGAGCAGCAGCCGGTCGAGACCGGCGTCCCACGTGTTGGCCTCGAGGCCGCCAAGTCCCCACGGTCGGCGGTGCGCGCCGTCAAGGCCCCAACGCACCCCGGTGGCCGCCACCCAACGTTCCAGTTGGGCCCGGCCGTCATCGTCGAAGCGGAAACGGCGCCGGACCGGTTCGCGCCAGGCCAGATCGAGTACCTGCGAGGCGGTGACACGACCCGCCGCCAGCTCGAGCAGGGAGTCGGCGACGGCGAGGAGCGGATTGGTCTGCAAGAGCGAGCGATCCGCCAGTCGCACGCGGAGCTCGGGGATCCCGGCGTGTCCGGCGGCCGGGCTGGAGCCGGATTCCGGGTCGCCGCCTCCTGGCAGGGACCGATCACCAGCTCCGAACGCGGCGTGGACGAGCGGGGCAAAGGTCTCGATATCGGGGCACATGATGATCACGTCACGTGGCTCGAGGCTCGGATCGGCGGCGAGGAGGTGCAGGACGGCGTCCCGCATGACCTCGACCTGACGGGATCGCCCGTGGCACGAATGGATGCGAAGGCTGTAGTCAGCCGGATGCAGCTCAGGGCGAGCGTCGGAGCCGCCCGCGTCGGCGGGTGCCGGAGGCTGGCGGTCCGCTCGGATGTCGGCCTGGATACGGCGCAGGAGTGTCGGCTCGGCTTCGCTGACAGGCCGATAGTCGCCGGCACCGGCGCCATGGCCGGCGAGAACCAACTGCATTTCCCGTGCGTCTTGACCCCAGGACCGCAGCAGCGGGTTTGCTGGGAGCGCCGCCGTGGGATCATCGGCGCGGCGCAAGACCGGAACGGGTCCCGGGGCTGCCGCTGCCACCTTCCGCCAGAGTGCGCCTGAGGGGTACAGAAGAAACAGATGAACGTCCCGGCCGGCTGCAACGGCCCGCAGGACCGTCAGATGGCTGGCCGGAAGCCGGGTCAACCCGAACAGCGACACGCGGGAAGGCAGCGCCAACAGCCCGGGATCCGCGGCGAGGCGTGCGGACGCGGCCGCGAAGCGCTCCGCCGGGCTTTCGACACCGATCCGGCGACGGAGACGTAACCACAGCTCGGCCTGCCAGTGCCCCGGCGCGCCCGGGTGGTGGGCTGCACCGGTGCCGCCACCGATGTCTCCGGCAGCCCAGGCTTGCACCATCTCCGGCCGATGGACTCCGTAGTGGTCGTACAGATCGGCCAGGTGCCGAACGGTGGCAAACCGGCGCGGTGGCCGGCCCGCAGCTGCCGCCACAGAGGAATCGGCGGCCGAAGATGTCGGTCCAGCGCCGGGTGCACGAGGCTCGGCCGGCAGGGGCGAAGCGGACCGCAGATGCGCTGCCAGCGGCTCCATGAAGGGTTCCCCGAGGTGAGCGTCGACCAGCTCCAGGAGTGGCCACACCGAGCGCTCGGGAGCCCAGGGATCGCCGACGCCGGCAATCCCGGTCGCGTCGGCGGTCGCCCCGTTGACCAGCACTCCCGGGAACGGGAACGTGACGTTGGCACAAACCCCGTCCTGTCGTTCCGCGCTCACGCCCAAGCAATGCGACAGGCGCTGGGCCAGCCAACGCTCGACTCCGCGGGTGGGCACGGCGACCACCTCGGGCGTCATCGGGTCCGGCAGCGGGCGCGCCAGCACCTCAGCCAGGATCTCCACGAGACGATCTGCACGTTCTGAGCGATGCGTGTACAGCAACGGTCACCCTTCTCCCACCCGGACAGGCTACGAACCCCCTGTGACGGGATCCGATCGTGGCTGGGTTCAGGTGCGTGGCGGACAATGCCGCGAATCGGGGCAATCCGGCAACGACCGGCGGGCGTTCGTCGCCTTTGTGTGATATTTGCCGCGTATTACGCGACTTTCATCACAGAAACCAACGCGTGCCCAGTCCCGCCCGGGTGGGCGCGCTTCACCGATTGTGCGGTATTGGGCGACTTTTCTGCCACAAACGCCGGCCCCCGCCGGCACCGTCAGGGGCGGACCTCGTAGTACAGGTTGGCCGGGTCGTCGAAATCGTGGACCGCGAAGCGGTTGAACCCCGCCGCCCGGCACATGGCCTCGGCTCGCTCGCGGTGGAAGCCGAGCGTGCCCAGTCCGGCGCCACCTGGCTCCGACAGCGCTGACGACATGCAGGTCGTGACCGATGTGCCGTACATCATGGCGAGCATCGGATTGCGCTGGTTCTCGCTCCACGTCGCACCGGAACGAATGTCCTTGATGAGCCAGGTGCCGTCTGGGCGCAGCGCGGACTGAATCGCCGCGATCGCTTCGTCCGGCTTTGGCATGTCGTGTATGCAATCGAGCGTTACGACCAAGTCATACGTCGGCTCGGATGGCAGGGCCACAGCCCCGGACACGTGCAGATGGACGTTTTTCCGTCCCGACTCGGCGAGGCGATCCCGGGCCCGGTCGATGGCGTGATGCGACGGGTCGAACCCTTCAAAGATGGAGGCTGGAAACGTGGCGGCCATCTCCAGTAGCGCCACTCCTGCGCCGCACCCGACATCGGCAACCCTGGCTCCGGCGGCGAGCTTCTCGCAGACACCGTCCAGGGCAGGAAGGATGCGCGGCACGAGCGCGAGCCGGGTCCAGGGTGCCAGCATGCGCTCGAGGCCATGCGCAAGGGAGGGGCCGAGGTCGTCGTAGCTCAGGCCGAGGCCGGAGCGAAAGGCATCGGCCAGGCGGTCCACCACCTCCGGAGCAGCGACGCCGCCCTGAAAGGCGCCGGCGGCGAACCACAGGCTCCCGGCCTCATCGGCCAGAACCGCAGCCGCCTCTGGCGCCAACTCGAAGACCTCCCCGTCCGCGGACGCGACCAGTTGGGCCGCCGCCTGGCACCGCAGCCATTCGAGCAGCCAACGCTCGTGCAGGCCTGTCCGTGCCGCCAACTGGGCCGCCGTCATGGGGCCGGCCCCGGCCATGGCCCGATACAGACCGAGCCGGTCGCCCAGATGGATCATCAGCGACACCACTTCGCCCTGCTTGTACGACCACACCTGCAGAGAGAACGTCGCCAATCGGTCCGGATCCAGCAAAGAGGTGGGAGGACCTGCGCCGGTCTCGCCCCGGGGCTCGGCCGTCGGGTCGCCGATCACCAGTCCGGGCAGAATGTCGGCATTCCCATTACTGATGACGCTACTCGCAGCTGTGACGGCGCAAACGCCTGGCGATGACCTCGCCGGCGCGGTGGGCCGGACGATCCCCGATCTGGTCGCCCCGAGGCTCGACGTGCTGTTCGTCGGCATCAACCCTGGCTTGGTGTCAGGGGCCCGGGGACTTCATTTTGCGCGCCCGGGAAATCGCTTCTGGAAGGTCCTGCACGCTGCGGGATTCACGGATCGCGTGCTCGACCCGTCCGAGCAGGCCGGTCTTCTGGACATGGGCCTCGGCATCACGAACCTGGTGGCGGCGACGACCAGAGCGGCGGCCGATCTGAGCGTGGCCCAACTCAGGGCGGGGGCTGCGCAGCTCGAGCGCAAGGTGGCCCAACTTCAACCCGCCTTCGTCGCCGTTCTCGGCATGCTGGCCTACCGCACCGCCTTCCGCCGTCCGGCGGCCGCGGTCGGTCCTCAGCCCGAGGACCTGGCGAGCAGCAGGCTCTGGCTGCTGCCCAACCCGAGCGGCCTCCAGGCCCGCTACGGGCTCGCCGACATGGTCGCCATGTTCGGAGACCTACGAGTCGCCGCCAGGCTCCCACGGCGGAGCGACAACGACCTGAGCGGCGCTCAGGTCGAGGCGGATGCCGATCGTCACCGGGCATGACGAGGTTTGGCCGCGGTTGTCGCCACCCAGCGGCGCATCGAGGCCTCGGTGTCGGGCAGGTTCCACGCCAGGGCCCGTTCCGGCTCCAGGCGGTACAGCACATCGAAGACCGGATTGCGGCCAGGAAGGAACTCTTGCTCCTCCGGCCGGTCGTACTTGGTGGCGAAGGCACGCACCACCTCGGCGGCGTTCTCGGGTCGGCCCAGGTCGGCCAGCTCGCCATAGACAATGAGAACGTCGGCACCGCTCTCGAGATGGACCGCGACCCTGTGGTCGAGCCGCAGATTGCGAGCCTTCACTGATTTCTGCTGGCTGTACAGATAGAGAGCTTCGGCACGGACGAGGCCCCACAGGACGCTCACATGGGGTCCGCCGCCCGGAATGGTGGTGTGCAACCAGTACATGCGGGCCTCGCCCAGGCGCCTCGCGGCCTCGGACCAGGTCAGCGGCGCTTCGCCGGGCGGGGGCACGGCACCATCATGGTGCGGCGGGACCGTAGCCTCAGGGACATGTGCCGGAACATCACAACCCTACGGGGCCTCGACCCGGCCGCCACCAGCGAGGAAATCGAGGCGGCGGCCCGCCAGTACGTTCGGAAGGTCAGCGGCATCCAGGGGCCCTCGCCCAAGACCGACGGCGCCTTCGAGCGAGCCGTGGCCCAGGTGACGACTGCGACGGCCGAGCTGCTCGAGCAGCTGCCGCCCCGCCGCCAACCCCCGCCGACGTTGCCTCCCTTGCGTCGATTGGCGAACCGGTGAGAGCCGCCACGACGCCCAGGATGTCACCCGCCCGCCTCGCATCCACCCGACCGGCGCGACCGTTACCGAAAGGCCAACCGTGACCCGGGTGGAGGAGGCAGTCGCGGGCCCCGCAACCGGGGCAGACGAGGTGATCCGCACTGCTGGGTTGACAAAGGTGTATCCGGGCTCCGACTTCAAGGCCGTCGACAACCTGGACCTGGTCGTGTACCGGAGGGAAATCTTCGGACTGCTTGGTCCAAACGGGGCGGGGAAGACCACCACGGCCGGCATGCTGACCACCCGGGTCATTCCCACATCCGGTGCTGCCTACGTCGGAGGCGTTGACGTGGTCGCCCATCCGACCTTGGCCAAGCAGCTGCTGGGAGTGGTCTCGCAGCAGAACACGCTCGACCGCCAGCTGACCTGCTGGGAGAACCTTTACTTCCATGGTCGCTTGTTCGGCATGGCACCCCGGGAGTGCCGTGAAACCGCCGATGAGTTGCTGGAGCGATTTCACCTGGCCAAATGGGGCAAAGCTTCGGTGTATGCCCTCTCCGGGGGCATGGCGCAGCGCTTGATGGTGGCCCGGTCCATCTTCCACCGGCCCGCAGTGCTCTTCATGGATGAGCCCACCGCCGGCCTCGATCCTCAGGGCCGGTTGGCGCTATGGGAGATCCTGGGCGAGCTGAATCGGGATGGCCAGACCATCCTGCTCACGACCCACTACATGGAGGAAGCGGACCACCTGTGCGATCGAGTGGCCATCATGGACCACGGGCGCATCCTGGCCCTTGATACGCCTGCCGGACTCAAGGCCACGGTCGGCGCCGACACCATTGTCACCGTTCGTGTCGCCGGCGATTCGGGCGGTCTGAGCGAGGCGCTCGAACGGGGCGTGGAAGGCACCACCCGCATCCGCACGGTCGATGGCGGAACCGAGCTCCACGTCAAGGGCACGACCGGCGTGCTGCCTCGGGTGATCGCGGCAGCCGAACGAGGCGGGTACCAGCTGGCGGACGTGGCCGTGACGGAGCCGACCCTCGAGACGGTGTTTATCAATCTCACCGGGAAGGACCTGCGCGACTGATGACGACGGCGACTCCGACGACCGGGTCGACTGGCCCGACGACGACCGTGGCCGGCGCCCGCCGGATCGGTGAAGCGCCGCTGCGGTCGACCGCAGCGGCGAGCCGGACCGCCCTGTACGCGCTGCTGCTACGCGACCTGACCGTACTCCGCAAGCACCTGGTCGAGTTCGTGCTGCGCACCATTATCCAGCCCTTCCTGCTGGTCTTCGTGTTCCTGTACGTGTTCCCCGAAATCGGCCAGACGATCGGAGGCCGCGGCTCGTCGGAGTTCGCGACTGTCCTCGTTCCGGGGGTAGTGGGTATCTCGATCATGTTCCAGGGCGTTCAGTCCGTTGCCTTGCAACTGTCCCAGGAGTTTGGCTTCACGCGGGAGATCGAGGACCGGGTTCAGGCCCCCTGCCCGGTGTGGCTGGTCGCGGTGGCAAAGATCCTCGCTGGTGTCATCCAGGGCCTCCTGGCCGCGGTGATCGTGTTTCCCATCGCCACGCTCATCCACGCCCCCGGCGTGCACGCCTCATTCGACATTCGGTGGTGGATCGTGCTGACCCTGCTGCCGCTGGCCTGCCTGGTATTCAGCGCGCTCGGGCTGGTGCTCGGCTGCGTCTTCGAGCCTCGGAATATCGGGTTGATGTTCGGGTTTATCGTGCTACCAATCACCTTCCTTGGTGGAACGTACTACCAGTGGACTCGCCTGGCCCCGGTCCAGGTGGGAGGGTTCCACTGGCTGCAGGTGCTGGTCTTGATCAACCCCTTGATCTACGTCAACGAGGGCCTGCGGGCCGCGTTCACTGACATCTCACACATGCATTTGTACGTGATCTATCCCGTGTTGATCGCGTTCTGCGTGGTGTTCCTGACCATCGGCATTCGGGCCTTCCGGCACCGGGTGCTGTCGTAGCATCGGCGGTCGCCGGCGTCCTCTAGCGCCCTCGGAAAGCCGGCTGTCGCTTCTCTACAAAGGCCAGGGCAGCTTCGCGGTGGTCGTCGGTGGATGACAGCTGCCGGTGGTAGGTGACCTCCAGGTCCATACACTCGCCCAGCTCGCCGTGCACGGCCCGGTTCAGATTCTCCTTCATATAGCGGTATGCGAGGGTCGGTCCCGAGGCCAGCTGTCGAGCCCGTTCGAGAACCTGACCCTCGAACTCCGCCACCGGAAAGACCCCGTTTACGATGCCGAGTCGCTCCGCTTCCTCGGCCGTAAGCCGTTCGGAGAAGTAGTACAGCTCCTTGGCCTTCCCGGAACCAACGAGGCGCGAGAGGAACCAGGTACCTCCGAAGTCGCCGGAGTACGCCACTCGGGCGAACGCTGTGGTCAGCACGGCTCCGCTGACGGCATAACGCAAGTCGCACGCCAGGGCCAGCGCCAGGCCCGCTCCCGCTGCTGGCCCGCCAATCGCCGCGATCGTCGGCTTGGGCATCGACCACAGGCGGCCGCTCGTAGCCCGCTGGCTGAGGCGCTGCCGCTGGACAGCGGCATCATCAAAGGACTCGCCCGCGCCGTCCGTCGCGCCGGGCCCGTCTACCCCCCGTCCCTCCCCGGTCTGCCGTCGCGCCATGCTCTTGACGTCGCCGCCCGCGCAAAACGCTCCGCCAGAGCCGGTCAGCACGACGCATCGCACGCTCTCGTCCTGCTCGGCCAGGCTCAGGGCAGCTCCCATAGCCGACAACATGTCGTCGGAGAAAGCGTTGCGGCGGTCCGGGCGGTTCATGGTGAGTACGGCGACGCCGTCCTCGATCCTGGCCAGCAAGTCGTGGGTCCCGGTATCGATGTCGGTCATCACTCTTTCTCCGTCTCTATCGGCAACGAGAGGCCCCCTGCAGGAAACGCGGCGACGCGGACGGGATGACTTCCCGTCCGTCGCCGGCGCCGGATCGTCTCCCCGACAGACGCCCTCACGGCGCAAGCGGGCCCAGGAACCACGCTCCGACATTAGAGCCGGAACCTGACCCGGTCACCCGCTTGCGCCGCGAGGCCATGAACTCTCTGCTGGGCGAGACCCGCGCCCCCGGGCTGGTTCAGGCCGCCGGGCCGCTGCCGAGGTCGACGGTAGCCGTGTGGGACTGACCCGACGAGTCGACCCATCCGACCTGCACCTTGTCCCCAGGATGGAGAGGTACCAGCAGCGCACTGATGGCACTCGCCGAGTCAACCGACTGGCCATTCAGGGACGTGATCACATCACCGGCTGCCAGACCGGCATTGGCAGCCGGGCCGCCCGAGACCACCTGGCTGATAGCGGCGCCAGAAGTGGAGGATCCGCCGGAGTTCCCGGACCCGAAGCCGAATCCGTTGCCCGAGCTGTTTTGGCTGCCCGAGGCGGACAGCTCAACGCCGAGGAAGGCGGTCTGACCGACGTGCACTGTCGTCGATCCGTGGTTCGACTCGATTTGCTGGGCCACCGAGAGGGCTTCGTCGATGGGAATGGCGTAGCCCTGGTTGCCGTCACTTCCCGAGGATTGGAAAGAGAAACCCTGTGACGCAGCAGTGTCGATCCCGACAACCTGGCCGGCAGTGTCGACCAACGATCCGCCCGAGTCACCCGCCTGGATGTCGGCGTTGACCTCGATGAGCCCGGACAGCTGCTCGTTGACGCCGTCGAGTTCGTCGCTGGCCGTAATGGACTGGTTGAGAGCAGTCACGGAGCCACCGGCGTAGCTCGGCGTGCCACCGGTACCCCCGGCGTTGCCGATGGCAACCACGCCCTCGCCGGCGGCCACCTTCGACGAGTCACCAAGTTTGGCGGTCTGCAGGCCTGAGGCGCCCTGCAGCTGCAGCACCGCGACGTCCTGGCTGTCGTCGTAGCCGACAACCACGGCGTTATAGGTCTTGCCGTTGCCGACGTCGGTCACGCTGATCTTGGTCGCACCATTGATGACGTGATTGTTGGTAAGGATCTCTCCATTGGAGGTGAGCACGATGCCGGTTCCGGCTCCTTGAGCGCTCTGATATCCGAACGTCGAGTTGATATCCACCAGGGCCGGCGACACCTTGGCCGCGATAGCGGCGGTGTCGGAAGGGCCGCTGCTGTTTGATCCGCTACCGCTGGACGAGCCGCCAGTCCCGCCAGTCCCGCCAGACCCGCCAGACCCGCCAGACCCGAACGGGCTCTCGTTCGACCCCCCGGAGCCGAAGGGGGAGTAATTGGAGCCTCCGGAGCCAAAGGGGGAACCTCCGTAATACGAGCCGTTCGGGCTGGAGGAGCTGCCCGATCCCGAACTACCCGAGTTGTTCGGGGAGGTCGTGCTGCCCTGGGCGCTGGCGTTGACCGCCGAGCCGGCCGGCCAGATCTCGTGTCCGATCCCCAGGCCGGCCACGGCCGCGACCGCGACCAGACCGGCCGCCAGGGCGGCTGGCAATGCCCGCCGACGACGGCGGGGGGTAGGCGTCGGTTGGGACGGCTCGCCACCACCCGGAATCCACCAACCGCCGGCCGGGGGCGGGGCCGGCGGTGGGGGTGGGGTTGAGGTCGAGGTTTGGGGATTCTGTCCCCACGTTGCTGTCGCGGGGGGCGGCCATACTGGTGGACGCCCGGCAGGGTCACTCGCGCCAGCCGGCACCCAGGCGCCGCTCCCCTCGAGCGGAACCCACCCCGCCGGCTGTTCGTCGAACTCGCTCATTATCTCTCCTGATCGTCTGCTCGATACCCGAGCCCACATTCAGTAGAGAGCGGCTAGCTATGAGCGCTATGAGACAATCCTGAAAGTCTCCTGGTTTCCATCGGTCCCTGCCGGGTCACTCGGGGTACGAGCGGCGCTCAAGCGTTGTCGCCGCTCGCCAGGAAGCGCAGACGCGCGGCGCGGGCGTCCCACCCGTAGACGACGGCCGTGCCCCCGATCAGATCCTGAAGCGCCCGCCCGTCCGCACGAAGCAGAATCAGCAGGAAGCCGATGCCCAGGGTGAGAAAGCTGAGCGGTAGGGCCAGGACTCGAACCACGGCTTCGCGTCCGCCGACCGGGGTGCCATCCGGGCGCGTCACGCGTAAGCCGACGACGGCCATCCCAAATGTCCGTCCCCCGGCCGCCACAGGGTAGGCGCAGTAGAAAATCGCCCACAGGATGAGGATCAACCAGGATGCGACGGGGACATTGCTGACGTACCATGGTTTGCCGGACAGTGTCGAAACCAGATATTCCGCCGCTCTAACGAACACGTCATAAATCAAAATGACCGCGACAACGTCGATGACGAACGCGACGAAACGCGTGCAGATACCGGCATGGTGGCCTTGGAGGTCTATGTCCCGATCCGGGGCGACATAGCGGGTCATGACGCGACCGGCTCATGCTCGTGTAGCACCACGGCCGAGCCTCCTTGCCGCCTGGACGGCCGGCGCCGGAGTAGCCGGTCAGTCCAGCGCTGGACGAAGAAGTCCAGACCTACACCCTGACTGCGGGCCACATCGATCGCCTTGCCCGCGATGCCCACGCCGGACGCGGCGATGATGGACCCCATGTCGGTCCGGCCGACCAGAGCGTCGATGTCAACCTTTTCCACGATGGCATTGATATCGACCTTGGCGATGATCCGTTCCAAATCGATGCGATCGACCAGGGCGTTGATATCGACACGAGCCAGCACTTCATTGAGATCCAGCTGATCGATCACCTTGTCCATGTCGACGTGTTCGATCAGGGTGTTGAGATCGAGCCGGTCCAGGAGCGCGTTCAGGTCGGCCCGAGCCAGAACGGCATCAAGATCCACTCCTTCCAGGACGCTGTTCAGATCGACCCGCTCGATGACCCCTTGCAGGTCCACGCGGTCTACGACTCCCTGGATGTCGACCCGGTCGACGACCGCTTCAATATCGACCCGCTCTACGACTCCATTGACGTCGACGGCGCCCACCACGGGAGGGACCACTTCGTTGGCTACGGCCTGAATCACCCCGCCGGCATCACCGATCAAACTGCCCAGAACTCCTTGCCGCCGGCGACGAGAGGAGCGTGTCGGGCGTCGCCGGGGAGCCATACCTTCATTCTTGCAGTACGGGAAACCGCCCGCCTCACTCACCCCGGGTGTGAGCTACAGTACGCCACCGCACTGCGACCAGCCGGGAGACGGATGACCATGAGATCAGTCGAGAAGCCGTCGCTGGCCCCGTCTCGACTTCGATCGGGAGATTGAGTCGATGAGCGAGCCCCTCAGCCCTATCGAGACGGTCATGTGGAGGGTCGGCCAGGATCCGACGCTGCGCATGACCGTGGGGGACCTCATGCTGCTCGATCGGGCCCCGACTCGAGCTGAGCTGGTCGAGCGGTTCGGGGCGGTCTCTGACCACGCCCCGCGACTGCGGCAGCGCCCCGCTGACCCGAGCTACCTGCGGAGGCGACCAGTCTGGACCACGGATCAGGATTTCGACCCCGCCCATCATGTGCGTGCGCTCACGGTTCCACCGCCCGGGGATCTGCGGCAGGTGCTGGACCTGATCGCGCTCCTCGAGCCGATCCCGTTCGAACCCGATCGATCTCCCTGGGACGCCACCCTGATTGATGGCCTGGCCGACAACAAGGCCGCCCTTTACGTGCGCGCCCATCACGTGCTGACCGATGGCTTCGGCGGGACGTCGCTACTGAATTTGCTGCTGGACGAAACTCGGCGGCCGGCGAAGGGACGGGACTCGACGGGGTCACTGCCGCCGGATGACGACGTGCCGGGCGCCGACCGGCGTTCCGGAACCGTCACCATCGATCTCAATCGAGCGGTTCGCCCGCTGACCTCAGGCTTCGCAGCGACACTCAACTTCGAACCCGGCGACATCGTCGTGCGTGGCGTACAGCGCGGCCTCGATGTGGCGAACTCGGTTTCCCGTCAGGTGCTCGTGGCGGGCGGACCGCTGGCGTCGTGGCCTGGACTGCGGTCAATGAGCAGCCGGTTCGAGATTCTCTCCGTGCCGGCCGCCCGGTCGGCGGCCCTGGAACTCGGTGGTAGCAGGAACACCCTGCTCGTCGCCGGAGCGGCGAGTGGTCTGGGTCTCTATCTGGCCCGACTCGGAGACCCCGCTCCTGAGCTTCGGCTGGCCACGCCCACGAGTCTGCGCCACAGCAGTGAAATCGGCGGCAACTGGTTCGCCCCGATCCGCGTCGAGGTTCCCACTTCGGTTGGGCACCCGGGACCCCAGTTCGGCGTGGTGGCGGAGCGCTTGGCGAGGGCACGCAGCGAGCCGGCGTTGCGACTCACCTCGGCGCTGGCGGCGACGATCGCCCGCCTGCCCAACCGCCTGTTGATCCCGGCTCTCCACGCCCAGGCCGACACCGTCGACTTTGCCGCCACAACGTTGCCGGGCAACCGGGCGTCCCGCCATCTGTGCGGGGCAACGGTAGAGCGCAACTTCCCGTTCGGGCCGCGGCTGGGCTGCCCCGTGAACATCACTGCGTTTGGAAACGAAGATCGGCTCGACGTGGGGGTGGCCCTGGACCCGACCACCATTCTGGAGTCAGACGTCTTGCTGGATTGCCTGAACACTGCCTTCTCGGGCTTCACGAGCGCGGCCACACCCCAGGGGTCGCCGAGCCAGGTCCTGGCCTGACGGCAGCAGGTGATGCGCGACTCCATGGTTCCCGGGATCGCGGACACCCGCGACTACGAAGTCCTCGCCGATATGTCGCCGGCCCATCTGCCCGTGCCGGTGCTGTCGACACCGAGCATGGTCGGCCTCATCGAAGGCACGTGCCTGGCTCTGGCCGAGCGCCACCTCGATGCGGATGAGACGACAGTCGGCACGCACATCTGCGTCAGCCATGAAGCGGCGGTGAGCGTGGGCGAGCAGGTCAGCGTGTGGTGTCAGTTAGCCGCAGTACAGAAGCGCCGACTGGAGTTCGAAGTCCGCGTCGAAGGACCCCGAGGGCAGGTGTCGGCCGGCACCCATCAACGGGCGGTCATCAAAACCACGCGGTTCGGTTAAGAGGTTTCGGAAGACTGCACCCGGCGCCAGCGTTGGACGCGGCATGAGCTTGTCAAGGAGTGTGCCGTTGTCAGTGCTGGACCTGGCACCGGTTCCGAGTGGGTCGACGACGGGGCAGGCGCTCCGCAACAGCGTCGATCTGGCACAGCACGTGGAGGCCTGGGGCTACCGACGCTTTTGGGTGGCCGAACACCACAATATGCCGGGCATCGCCAGCTCGGCGCCGGCCGTGCTGATCGGCCATCTGGCTTCGGCCACCCACAGCCTTCGCGTCGGCTCAGGAGGGGTGATGCTGCCCAACCACGCGCCGCTGGTCGTGGCGGAGCAGTTCGGGATGCTCGAGGCACTGCACCCGGGGCGCATCGATCTGGGCCTGGGCCGGGCGCCAGGTACCGATCAGGTCACCGCCCTGGCGCTGCGGCGAAGCGTCGAGGCCCTCTCGGCCGACGACTTTCCGGAGCAGCTGTCAGATCTGATGGGCTTTTTTGACGGTGAATGGCCAGAGGGGCATCCCTTCAAGCACGTCCGGGCGGTGCCGGCCCTGGGCAACCAGCCTGCGCTCTGGCTGCTCGGGTCGAGCGGCTACAGCGCTCAAGTTGCCGGCCTGTTGGGCTTGCCATTTGCTTTTGCTCATCATTTTTCCGCTGCCAACACCGAGCCGGCGCTGCAGCTGTACCGGGACTGTTTCCGTCCCTCCTCCACGCTTGCCGCTCCGTACGGTCTTATCGGCGTGGCGGTCGTCTGTGCCGACACGACCTCGCACGCCCGTTACCTCCATGGCTCCGCGAAGTTGTCGCTGCTCCGTCTTCGCAGCGGCCATCCCGGCCAGCTGCCAAACCCGAGGGAGGCGGCCGACTACACCTACACGCCAAGTGACCGACTCACGATCGAGAACTTCAGCGGCTCCCATGTCGTCGGCGATCCTCCGTCGGTGGCCCGCCAGCTCGACGAGCTGATCGCACGAACCGGAGCTGACGAACTGATGATCACCACCAATATCTGGGATCACGCGGAACGGCTGCGCAGCTTCGAGCTGGTCGCCGAAGTAACCGGTCTGGGGGAACGCTCGGCGTCCGCCTCGAGTTCACCGCGTCGCCGAGATGACCAGCCGATCCCCGATCGATCCTCAGCGCGGTGAGTGGGGATCCTCTAGAGGAATGATCCGGTGACCAACCAGTGCGCCATCGGTAATCCGCAACTCGCCGAGCGTGTGGACAGGTTGCGACCGGCGCTGGGTAGGTGAGCCCGGGTTGAACAGGAGCTGGCCGTGCTCAGTCCACTCGTTGACGGGGGCATGGCTATGACCGAAGACGACGATGTCAGAGTCAGGAAACCGGCGGCGCAGCCGCTGGGCGCGAGCCGGGGTCGGCCCGCCGTCGTGGATCACCCCGATCCGCACGCCGCCCAGGTCAACTACCCGGGTGGGGGGAAGGAGCCCGACGAGCGACACGTCGTTATTGCCGAGCACAGCGTGGAGGGGAGCCTTCCGGCTCAATAAATCGAGCACGCCGACGTCGAGGACGTCGCCAGCGTGCAGGATTGCGTCTGCACCCTCCAGCCACCGCCAGGCTTGCGAGGAAAGCGTCCGCCCCGGGCGGGCGTTCCCCGGCGAGGTGCGCAGGTGGGTGTCCGCCAACACCACGACCCTATACGAACGGGACATTCGACCAGCGATACGCCGAGCCCCGGCTGTGAGCGGGCCAGCACAGACGGGCCCCTGCTGGCCCGGTCACGCCACAGGCGGGCATTGGGCCGCGGACACGTACCCCTGCGGGGGCTGGAACACCTGAATATTGAGATCGCCCCCCGTCCCGGTACGGACCGGCCCCACAGACAGTTGCGGAGGCCGGGTCCCGACGGACTGCAGGACCACCGCTGTCCCCTCCCGCCCCGAAGGAGCGAGCTCATCGCCAAAGACGAACAGCCAGTACGGGTTGACACGGGCGTCGAAACCATCTTTTCGAAGGTCAGCCACAACGCCCGCCGAGCTCGGCCAGGCTTGGCCTGAGGCGACGCACACCAGCACCCGGTGCGCGTTGGCGGGCAGCAACCGCTCCACAGCCAGGGTGGCTTGGGTCACATTGCCGTAGCCGCCGCCGGGGTTGAAGCGGTGCGCGGGGCCGGCGAGGCGCCAGCACGCGGCGACCGCACAACCAGCGATCACGATTGAACCGGCCAACCGAGCCCGGCCGTTCCAGGTAAGTCCCGGGATGAGCGGTCGTCCAGGACTGGTCACGCAGATCACGAGAGCGATGGCCGCAACGAGCGTGAAGGAGAAAGACCACCAGACCAGGTAACCGAATAGGGTTCCGTCAGCCTGGCGAAGGCTGAGGAAATAGGCGGCGGCGACGGGCAGAATCAACGCGGCCATAGCGCACGCCAGCCACTGCCGGCGCCACCAACAGAACGCGGCAAGTCCTGCAATTCCCACCAACAGCAAGGCGAGCTCGCCATGATGATGGGTCGATCCAGCATCGGCTGACAGGCCGATGTGGGGATCGAGCATTCCGCTACTCAGAGCCGCGAAGGCCTGGTGGGTGCTGTGATGACCATTGTGCGTCCGAAAGAACTTCGCAACCCTGGCGAGGTTGCCTGGATTGCCAGTGATCTGCTGCCAAAACGGGGGCGCCCACAGCACCAGGCCGACGACCACTGCGACGACCCCGGGGCGGACCGCGGTCCGTAGTGACTGGTGGAAGGATCGTGCTCTCCACCACACGACCAATCGCGCGGAAACGGCGAACAGCAGCCCCACGAGCACCGCCGAACCGGTTCCTATATCGGTTTGGAGAAGGTACGTTCCGACGGCCACGACGCCAACGAGGGACCACAGCCCGCCGGCAGCGGCATCCGCGGACAACACCAGGAACAGCGCGGCCGGCAGGATGATCAGAGTCGGTCCCCAAACATTGACGATGTCAGTAGCGCCGAACGCTGCTTCAAAAACACACACCAGCGCCGCGGTGCCGAGGGCTGCCTTGCCTCCGGCTCGTCGGCCCACCAAAGCAACAATCCACAAGCCGGCGACCAGGTTGATCAGGCCTGAGCCGAGAGGAAGGGCTGCTCCGTTCCAATCCATCAGCGTGTACGGGATGGCCTGAAGGTAAAAGAGCATCGGACCAGGGTGAAACCAGCCGAACCGATCGTACGGACCCACGGTCTGGTGCAGCCCGACGGCATTCTGGACCGAGAGCTCGTTCGCGGCCCCGTCACCCCAGTTGGAGTACACGCCACTATGGGCCGCCAACCGTATGATCATCAGTAGTGGCGGGATGCTGACCACCGCGAGGGCCAGCGGAATCATCCAGCCGCCATTGGCTAGCCAGTTCTGCAGCCCGCTTCTGGCGGACCGCTTGCTGTGACGGGCCACTTGGCGGGTGGGGGTGACGACAGTGGGTTCGGGCGGGGCGAGATCATCGGCCGGCAGAGGCGGCGGCTGGTACAGCTCCCTATCCGTCACGGGAAAGAGTCTCGCATACCGACCGTCTCGACCCGGATCTCCCGGCCGCGACGTTACGGTCGGGACGGCGGCGCGAAGCCGTACCGATTCCGACTTTCATTGCCTTTCAGTAGCTACAGAGCCACTTCACCTGGCCGGGCCAGTTGGGCGAGCATGAGAAGCCGCGCTCGGCTCACGAGCGTGTAGTGCTCGCATTCGCCGGGCAGCGCGGCGTGAGTTATTCGGTGACGCTGGCGATCTTCGGCACCGGCGTCGTCGGTGTGCATGTCGCGGACCCGCTGATCGTGATCGGGCTCGTAACCTTGAAGCTCACGAGGCCGGGCTTGAACGCAATTACAGTGCCAGCAGGGCCCTTGTCGGTGTACTTGCCACTCAAGGCGGCGTTGGAGACCGTCATCCCGTTCGCCACCGTGATGCTGGCGCTGTGCAGTGCAAACAGCCCATGCGTGTCGTGACCGGCGGTCCAGCCCGCCGGAGCGCTGCCCACCTTCGCACTGTGGGCCCGGTAGGGGGCGCTCACCTTGTTGGGGTCAGGGACGTGAACCTTGACGTTGTCAATTGTCAAGCTGAATCCGAGGTTGTCGGTGATCGTGAACTTCACGTTCTTGAGACCGATGATCCCGTTGGCCACCGACGCGGTACCGACGACGGTTACGTTGGCAGACTCCGTGCCGATCGGCGTCGAGCACGAATAGCCAGCGGAGACGTCCGGCGAGGCGCCGGCAGGGGCCACTGACAACGCGGGAGTTATCGCCATGGCCGCGGCGGCAAAGCCGACCCGGAGGAAAAGTCTGGCGCGGCATCTGGCTCTCCTCACACTCATCGAGGGTTTGCGCTCAGGGAGCGCGGGCGTCACCCACACGCTAGACCGTTTGGGAGGTCTGGACAACGGTCCTTGTCTCTCAAGAGTGATGCTGAAATACTGCGCAGGAACCTTTCGGCGAAGGAGGCATGGTGAGGCGCGAGCGGAATACGGACCGCGGCTTCGCGCAAAGGTCCGACACTCCAAACCGAAAGATCAGCCGCCGGCGCCTCCTGCAAGGAGCCCTCGTCGCCGGCGCCGCTGCGGGTAGCATCGGCTGGCGCTGGCCCAATGGCTCCCCTCAGCGGCCGTCGTGGTGGCCGAGGTTCCGGTGGCCCGGCTCGCTGCCATACCCCGGACTGCGTTCCGGTACCGACACCATCCCGCAGATCCAGCACATCGTCGTGCTCATGATGGAAAATCATTCCTATGACAACAAACTCGGTCTGCTTCGGCGCCCGGGAGCGGATGGATTCATCGTCGGCCCCGACGGGCGGCCTTTCGCCGAGAATCCATATTCGAATGGCGACATTCAGCATGCATTTCACATGCCGACCACCTGTCAGCTGACAGGAGCGCCGAATCAGACGTGGCTCAACAGCCACCTCCAGTTCGACTTCGGGCGCAACGACGGATTCGTGGAGTCCGACAGCGGCCCCGTATCGATGGGCTACTGGGACGGCAACGACCAACCCTTCTACTACTCCCTTGCCACCAGCTTCCCGATCGCGGACAGGTACTTTTGCTCGCTGCTCGGCCAGACCTTCCCCAACCGGCGTTATCTGATGTCCGCGACATCGCTGGGAATGGTCAACGATACCATCCCTGCCCTTACGGACTATCCCCCCAACGGGACTATATTCGACAAACTGGACACGGCCATGGTGACCTGGAAGGACTACTACTCCACCCTGTCCACCACGGAGTTGTACCCGAAACTCTTCCTGGACAACAAGGGGACAAGAGTGGTGCCGATCGCTGACTTCTTCACCGACGCGGCCGCCGGAAACCTCCCCGGCTTTTCCCTGGTTGAGCCGAATTACGAGAACCAGTCAGAGGAGGACCCGCAGAACATCGCCGTGGGTGAGCGGTTCGCGGCCTCGGTCGTGAACGCGGTCATGGCCAGCCCGGCGTGGGGTCAAACTCTACTCATATGGACGTACGACGAACATGGGGGGTACTACGACCACGTGCCCCCGCCTCCTGCCCTGGCTCCGGACCTCATCCCGCCTGCAGTCCCGACCGGGGAGTCCGCCTACAACGGATTCGCGGAGTACGGCTTTCGGGTCCCGTGCGCCGTCGTGTCCCCCTGGGCGCGGGAGCAGTACGTGTCGCATCAGATCTTCGATCACTCGAGCGTGTGCGCGCTGGTCGAGGCCAAGTGGAACCTGCCGGCGATGACGCTTCGCGACGCCAATGCCAATCCCATGCTTGACATGATCGATCTCCGTCGTCCGACATTCTTGACTCCCCCCGTTCTCGCCCCCCCGCTGTTGGCCACCGATCCCAAAGCGTTGGCCTGTGATGTGACGGGCCCGGGGACCATCCCTCCTCCGGGCTCTGTCAGCCCGCCGCCGGGACCGCGGCCGGCAGGCTGACAGCGGAAAGAGGCCGCGGCCGGTAAACCGGATTCAACAGGGAGATGAACGCTTCGGGGACTCTCTGAGACAACGGCAAAGGTTGGTGTTCCGTTTACCGGGTGTTTGCCCGCCCGGTCCATGCTCCTCTTTACTGTCCGGTTTGCGGCGTGACCCCGGCGCGATGGAGGAGGACAACATGCGCAGAGTCGGGACCCTTGGCTGCATGGTGGCAGCGGCTGGACTGTTGGTTTCTGTCGTGCCGGCGGCGACAGCGGGCGCGGCCGCGTCTGCCAGAACCCCGGCTCCAGCACCGCAGGTGCTCGCCACCGCGGGGTGCGCCCTCGGCAACGGAGTCCAGCACGTCATCGAGATCTTCTTTGACAACGTCCACTACAACCGGGATAACCCCGACGTGCCCTCGGATATGGAGCAACTTCCAGCGCTGCTGAACTTCATCGAGGACTACGGCACCCTCAACAGCAATGAGCACACGCCTCTCATCGCTCACACAGCCGACGATTCCCTGACCGACTACACGGGGCTGTACGGCGACCGGCAGGGCATGGGCCTGGCGAATGACTACGACACCTATAACCCCGGGAATTCCAGCGTGGACTCAGCAGAATCCTTCGCATACTGGACTGACCCAGTTGACGACACAACGAGCCCTCCCACGCCCGGGCACGACACCGACCCATCCATGGTCTACTCGGCCACCTCCCCGGCTCAGCCCGTGCCCAATGCGAACGGCCAAAGCGGCAACTCCGAGACCCCTGCACCCTGGGTGCCATTTACGCGAGCCGGGTGTGATGTCGGCGCTGTCGCGTCCGCGAACATGGAACTCGAAAACGGGAGCCCCGACATCGCCGATGCGTTCGGACCAAACTCGCCCGAACAGGCGCAGTATGCCGCCGACCCGAACTACTACAAGGATCAGGAGACGAACGATTACATCGGGCTTGCCGTGCACTGTGCCAGAGGACAGGAAGCTGCCGTCTGCGCCAACGCCCAGGCCGTGAAGTACGGCCAGACCACCCCGTCGCCCACCGCCGTGCCCGACTTGTTGCCGACCGAGCCCGGGGGCTACAGGGGCTATACCGCTCTGTTCGGGCACAAGTACATCCAGCCGGTGGTGGGCCCCGCCGACGTCAATGACGGAAGCACCACCACTCGCACCCTGCCCAGGGCCCCCAGCACCACCTTCTTGCCCAAACCGGCGAACGGCACGGACAGCTTCCCGGTGATGGACTCGGCCGGCAACCTGACCGACCTGTTTGGCAACGAGATGGACGGCGAGTACTCCGATGCACCCGGGCCGGGCTTCCCCGGGTATGGACCCATTACAGCAGCCCAGTCGCTCGCTTACACCGCAGATCTACAACAAGCGGGCGTGCCTGTCACCTACACATATATCTCCGACCTGCACGAAAAGAAGTACTACCCGACGGGCTACTTGACCGCGGGCGGCGTTCCCTCGTCGCCGCCGACCTGCACCACGGCCGGAGCGCGCACCGGGTATGGCCTTGGCCCCGGCGACCCCTGCTTCGAGTACAACGCGGAGCAGTGGAACGCGGCATTCCAGGTGTTCTTCCAGCGGCTGGCTGACGAGGGGATCACCCCTGCGAACAGTCTGTTTGTCTTCGCTGCCGACGAGGGTGACCACTTCAACGGGGCAGACGCGGGCCGGTCCATCCAGCCGACCTGCACCGGCACGCCCGGTGTGGCCGTGGACACCGCCAACAGCGGGCAGACTCCGTATCAGTGCAGCTATCCGACGGGATCGGCCGGCGAGGTCGACACCGACATCCATGGTCTGCTCGCAGCCGAGCAAGGAGACACCACCTCGAGCTTTTACAGCCAACCGCAAGGTGAAGCCGTCTACGTGACTGGCAGCTCGACCGACACTCGTCAGCTGGAGCACGAGTTCGGATCCGCAACGGTCAGCAACCCGTTTAACGGCAATCCCAACACACCAATCACCAATTTCATGGCGGACCAGGAAGAGCAATCGGTACTGCACATCTCGACCGCCGATCCGAACCGCAACCCGACCTTCGTTGACTTTCCTGAATCGGATATCTACTTCAGCGAGGGAACATCGGATGCATGCAACACACCGGTCACGCCGGCGAACGCCAACACCCAGTGTGAATACCTCAACGGCGAATATCTGTGGAATCACGGCTACTACGCGCCAGAGATCGACACCACCTGGGCGGGCTTCGCCGGCCCCGGGGTGGCGAACAAAGGCCTGGACGGGTTCCTTCCCCAGGACGGCCCGACCTCGGCCGGTCCCAACTCTGGCTCTGCCCAACTGGTTCCTGAAAACCTGCCAGGCACCTGGATTGATCAGTCTGACATCCGGCCAACCATGATGTACCTAACCGGTCTCAAGGACGACTATGTCGAGGATGGTCGAGTCATCACCCAGGACCTGGCAACGACGGATCTGAACAATGCCTTGCGCAATTCGACCGTGACCACGCTGGGCGCCTGTTACAAGCAGCTCGACGCCTCCGTCGGAACGTTCGGCAGCGACACTCTCAAGGCGGACACCGCTGCGATCGAGTCCTCATCGCCGGGCGATGGTACCTACACTCAGTTCGAGGCCAGGCTGGCCGGTCTGGCCTCGGCCCGCAACTTGGTCGCGACGGCAATCAAAGACGAGTTGTGGAACGCAGAGTTCCGCAACATCCCCATTCCCGTCACCGGCCTCCAGGTGGCTATCTGCAACCAGATCATTCAGGGAGCAGCAAACTTGGCGGCAGCATGAGAGATTCACTGCATCCCCTCCGTTGCTCGGCAGGCGGCGGAGGGGATGCTGCGACTGCCAGGATCGCACACGTTCAGGAACCGCGAAATTTCGGCCGGCGCTTCTCCGCAAATGCGATCTGACCTTCCCGATAATCGTCTGACTGGAAGCACGCTTCGATCATGTCTGCCACCCGGCGCATGTCGCGTCGCTCGTGGGCCAGGCGTGCCTGACTGATGGCCGCCTTGCACGCCGCCACCGTCAATGGCGCGTTCCCGGCGATGGTCTGTGCCAGCGTCATCACTTCGCGGCGCAGTTGCTCCCCAGGGACGACCCGATTTACCAGCCCGATGCGTAGAGCTTCAGCGGCATCCAGGCGGCGGCCCGAGAAAAGAATCTCCGCAGCCCAGGCGGGTCCTACCAGCTCGACGAGGGACTCGACCCCATTGAAGCCGTAGCCCAGACCAAGGCGGGCCGCCGGAACAGCGAACTCGCTGTTGTCGCTTGCGATCCTGATGTCAGCCTGCATGGCCGTAAGCAACCCGCCACCGATACAGAATCCTCGGATCATGGCCACGATAGGTTTCCCGAGCCCCTGCCAGGCCGAGCCGATGTCAGCGGCGACGCGGTCGAACTCGGACCGAGCCTCGGGCGACGTGCGAAGATCACCGAACTCGGATATGTCGGCACCTGACACGAAGGCCCGCTGCCCTGCCCCCGTCACCACGATCACCCGGACATCAGGGTCACCCTGCAGCACCCTGAGCGCGCCCGGGAGCGCCGTGCGGATGGCGAGGGACATGGCGTTGTGCTTCTCCGGCTGATTGAACGTCAGCACCGCAATGTGCTCGTCCACCTCTACGAGCAGCTGCTCCGTGCCGGTATCGAGGGTCCTCATCGCTCGGTGACGGCCTCCCTCGCCGTCGGGTGCTACCCGGCGACACTCGCCGGGTAGCACCTCAGGGTACCGGCTACGAGGTGTAGGTGCTGCCCGCGTCCTGCGGGTTGAACGTGTCGTGGGAGTACGAGTCTACGAATCCCTCCGACCACTGGGTCCAGCCCACATTGTCGCCTTGATTGAAGGCCGAGAAGCCGACCGGCCCCACATAGGTGTTGGCTTTGAAGACATTATTCTGCTGATTGGACGTGGCCAGAGACACGGTCGCTGCCGGATAGGCCTCGATCGAGCCGTAGTAGGAGAAGAGGCCCACGTATCCACACAGCGTGTCATCGTTGCTGTTCGCCGACGCACAGGTGTCGGCGCTGCCCGCAAACGGTCCGGTATACAGCTTGGACGGATCGAAGCTGATCCTGTTGTCGGACACGGTCACGTTTTGCATGTGCCACACGCAGCCTACGTAGTAGTTGGGGTTCTCGCGCCTCGGCCTGAGCCTGGGTCTTCCCATTTAGGTGCGCGTAGCAGCTACTCAGATGGAACGGAGAACCAAACGGCCGGGTACAGATGCCGTCTGCCGAGAACCCGCACACCCGGTTCGAGTCCTGGAAGAGAGTGATCTCACCCCAGTTGTTCACCAGGACGTTCCCAGAGATGTACATGGTGCCACCGTTATATTTTGAGCGGACAGCCGTGGAGTCCCCGGATCCGTTCAGGAAAATCGCGCCCGCAGGAAAGGAGGGGGAATCGTTGGTCGTGACATCGCCGTAATCGTTCCCCGCGAGGTAGTTATCCGTGATATTGCCATTGTAGGAAATCTCGTACGCGATGGCGTTCGACCAGTTATCAGTGATGTAGTTCCCCGAGATATCGAGGCCGGCGTTATCGGTGTCGGCCCAGATAGCCGTACCGATGTTGCCGTGCACGTAGTTGTAGTCGATCGCCGAGTTCTTCGTCATCCAGAATTTCCCACCCCCAGAGCAACCGCACTGAACCGTGGACCCCGGGATGTCGTAGTAGCCGGCATTGTTGTTGTCGTACACGTCGTTGTATTCGAACTTGATACCCGTCGATCCACCCAGGCTGGAGAACCCATACTCACCGTTCTCCTCGGTACAGTTATTTTCTACTGTTCCGTTGGTCGAGAGGCCGATGCCGGCTCCCTGCGGGTTGTCCTTGACAGTGTTGTATTCGATGGTCCAGCCATCGTAGCCACCTTGGCCTACGACCATCTCGCCGTCACCTGCCATATAGTTTTCGATAGTCAGGTACTCGATGGTCGCATTCTGCGGCGTGGTCATCGGGGCCGACGAGTGAGCGGTAAAGGCGTAATCGTTGTGCCCCTGGCCGCTCAGTATGGCACCGGGGGCACCCAGGAACACGTCTCCGTTGGCCACATCGATCGAGGCGTACTGGCTGGTGCCGAACGTGTGCGTCCCGGGGGCAAACCAGTACGTGGTGTTGGGCTGGGTCGTCCAGGACTGCATGAACGGCTGGGTGGAATCGTCCCCTGCAGGTACGACCACAGCGCCGGCCGGGGCCTTCGTGTACGGGTTTTGCGAGTTGAACCCGGTCTCGCACCACGTTACCGGTGGGGCGGTGGGAGCCGAGTGTGCGCTGGCGGGTGCAGCCGGCAGACTCGCTGCGTCAGCGGAGGCCGTCGCCGCCCCAAGTGCCCCTCCGACGGCGGGGAGCATGAGCGCGGTAACGACTAGTCCCGCCCTGAACACCGGAATCGTTCCCGGTCGGGCGGCTCTGCTTTGTACACGGTCACGGATGAGGTCACGTCGAGTAGCCGTAAGAACCAACTCCTTTGGTAGCGAACGGTCGATCGCGACCGTTCGTCGTTATCTGGGAATCGCCCCCCTGGGTGCTGCGACATTCCAATGCACACCGGAGCCCTGATCCGGTGCCGGTCCCGAGCTTGCGTTCTTCGGCCCACCTCCTTCGATTGGTCTGTGCAGATACTGCGATCTACCGCCTCAGCGGGCTGGAGGGTCTCGGCCGTGGCGACCCTGAGGCAGACTTCGTCACGCGCGACGTGTTCACGACTGGAGGTTGGTGATGCCGAAGGCGTCGTGGCAGGGCGCGACCTGGTCCGCCGCGATGCCGGCAATGATTACCTCGACCGCCCCCGGCGGAGTGCTCCACAGCAGGTAGCCCCCAGCCGCGTTCACTGACGGCGTGAAGCATCCCTGCCGCACCCACGTCAGACTCAATGTGGCGGCCGTCGACGGGCCGATGGCCAAGGTGGACGACCCGCCTGGAGTGCTCAACGCCTCCGTCTCCGTCGCGCCGGCGGCGTTGGTCAGTCGCACCTCCACGCTCGCGGGTACCAGGCACGACGACAAGATCGTCTCGTGAAGGGTCACGCTGATGCGGGCGCCGTTGCCCGCAAAAGGCTGGGTCGGTCCGGCTGCTGCGGTCAGCGCCCCGCCCCCGCACCAGGCTGCCTGCGAAGCGCCTGGCACGGTCGTCGGCGATGTGCTCACGGGCGGGTGCGCAACGGTCGTCGGCGCTTGCGTCGGTGTCGGGGAAGCAGTGACGGCCGGCGACGAGGTGGGGGGGACGGTCACGACGGTGGGGCTGGTCGTCGGGCTCGCGCTGGCGGATGGCGCCACCGGGGTCGCCGTGACCGGGGTGGTGGTTGTCGAACTCTTGCCCGGGGGGTGGACGGCTTGGCCGGTACGCCGCGTGGCCTGCCCACAGGAGACCACCGTGACCAGGAAGATTCCCAATGCGATCGCCGACCCCAACAAGGAACGGCTACGGACCACAGTCAACTCCCGAGTCGGTGAACTGCAGGGTGTTGTATGCGCCTCCCCATCCATTCATCTGATTGACGTAGGACTGGGCAGGACAGGCTGCGTAGTACGCAACATACCCAGTCACACCGGCGCCCAACACAAACGGTGAGTTGCCAAGAATGGGGCTGACGGCAGGGAAAATGGGGATCGGCAAAGACATCAAATTGAACTGACTGATCGGTGACTGGCTCGTGTAAAAACCTGGATTCATCAACGGTGAGATCGCCTTGAGCCCGGCCGCCCAGCCCGTGATGAAGTTGTCCCAGTCAGTGCCGTTGGTCGGCGCCCCACCAAATCCTTCGGGATCCAGAACCTCGAATGTCGGTAGTCGACCCGACAGGCCAACGAGCTCCTCGGCTGCGTTTGTACCGGCAGTGAAACCATCGGCGTACCAGGAGTCGCCGTTGACCGGGGCTCCGATGGTCCAGAACGAAAGCCAGAAGTCCTTGGAATTCGAGCCGGTGAGCGCGGCGGACATGTTGGGGTCCGCGCCCGTCGGACAGGCGTACGAACTGGAAGGAGCAGTGCAGTAGCCGGAGACAGACCCGATGCCCGGCCAGCCTTCGCCGATAGCCATTGCTGCGTCGGGGAAATCCTCGAAGCCGTAGGTGCCCGTGCCCGTGCGCGACGTATTCGCCTTCACCGTCCTCGTGATTTGGGCGTCGAGGAAGTCGAACTGGTTGGCGCCCGACAGGTACACCTGCAACTGCAAGGCACTGTGGGCGTGGGTCGTATCCAACGCCACCTGCAACTGCGTCCAGTTCGGACCCACCGTAAAATAGGTCGACCCGCTCTCGTTCACCCCGCCCAAACCCCACAGGGCCAGCGTCCCCGACACAGTCGCCCCACTGGCGGCCCGAACCCAGATCGACCCCTGATACGACTGGCCCGCGCTCACCGCGGCCGGCACCGCCTGATACACCGACGGAACCGACGCCGACCCCGCATTCGACTGCAGGAACGTGGTCCCCACCGGAAGACCCCACGCCGAATACGTCGCCACATTCGTCCCCGGCGACGACGCCCAACCCGCAAACGCCTGCGTAAAATCGCCATTGGACAACGCCTGCGGGCTGATTTGGGCGTCGAGGAAGTCGAACTGGTTGGCGCCCGACAGGTACACCTGCAACTGCAAGGCACTGTGGGCGCGGGTCGTATCCAACGCCACCTGCAACTGCGTCCAGTTCGGACCCACCGTAAAATAGGTCGACCCGCTCTCGTTCACCCCGCCCAAACCCCACAGGGCCAGCGTCCCCGACACAGTCGCCCCACTGGCGGCCCGAACCCAGATCGACCCCTGATACGACTGGCCCGCGCTCACCGCGGCCGGCACCGCCTGATACACCGACGGAACCGACGCCGACCCCGCATTCGACTGCAGGAACGTGGTCCCCACCGGAAGACCCCACGCCGAATACGTCGCCACATTCGTCCCCGGCGACGACGCCCAACCCGCAAACGCCTGCGTAAAATCGCCATTGGACAACGCCTGCGGGCTGATTTGGGCGTCGAGGAAGTCGAACTGGTTGGCGCCCGACAGGTACACCTGCAACTGCAAGGCACTGTGGGCGCGGGTCGTATCCAACGCCACCTGCAACTGCGTCCAGTTCGGACCCACCGTAAAATAGGTCGACCCGCTCTCGTTCACCCCGCCCAAACCCCACAGGGCCAGCGTCCCCGACACAGTCGCCCCACTGGCGGCCCGAACCCAGATCGACCCCTGATACGACTGGCCCGGGCTCACCGCGGCCGGCACCGCCTGATACACCGACGGAACCGACGCCGACCCCGCATTCGACTGCAGGAACGTGGTCCCCACCGGAAGACCCCACGCCGAATACGTCGCCACATTCGTCCCCGGCGACGACGCCCAACCCGAGAACCCCTGCGTAAAATCGCCATTGGCCAGCAGGCTGACACCCGTCACCGGCGAGACAGGTACCGCGCCCGCCGGTGGTGAGGAACTCAGAACGCTGCAAGTGGCAGCGATCAAGACCACCACAAGACACAACGCCGGGCAACGCGCGATGACCGAATCAGGTCGACGACGACCCGGCGCATGACGCCGGGATCGCTCGTAACGCCTAATCACGTGCCGTCCCAACACCATCGGTGTGCGAACGCGACGAAGCACCGGTTTTCAGCCACCCGTCCCAACGCCCCGACCTTAGCCAGCCCATATCCGTAGTGCAACCTGTTCCGCGTAAAGAAGCGGCGAAATCGACGCGCCGTCTTGCCGTCGGCACGCAGGATTTCTGACGTGTTCACCTGTGCGCAACCCGCCCTGGGGAGGGCGGCTCAGTACGTGTGGTCATGGGTTCACCCGGCATGACTTTTCTTTAAAATCGACAGAAACGCTTGACAACGCGCCATCGTGCTGCGTCTGAGCGCCAATCTGGCGCCATCTCCGGACCAGGGCTCCCGTGGACTTACGGCGTTATCAAAACGCGAACAGTGGCAACGACTCCCTCAATCTCCGGGCGGCCCCGGTACGTACTACGAAGCGGTGGGAGCAATGCCTGCCGCCGCGAGGACGGATACGGAAACATCAACGGAGCAAAGGAGATGTGCGCCATGAATCACGGCTTCGTTCGGGGCGAAGCTGGTCGACCACAACCTGAGGAATGCCTGGGGTCTGGCGGCAGGGGCTTCGACGCCCATCTGGGTGTCGGACAACAACTCCGGAAATGCAACCCTCTACAGCGGTGGCATCAACGGGTCGCCGGTATCGTTGGACCTCACGGTGCCGGTACCCGGCGGCAACCCCACCGGACAGGTCGCCAACAGCACGAGCGACTTTCCGGTTGGAGGATCAACCGGATCGGCGGCCATCTTCATCATCGACACCGACTCCATCGGTTCAACCCAGTCACCCGGTGAGATCGCAGCGTGGAACGGAGGAGCGGACTTCACCGTCGAGGACAGCCCGACCGGCGGGCCCGGAGGAACCACCCCGAAAGGCGCCGTCTTCAAAGGCCTTGCCCTTTCGAGCCTGCCCAAGGCGGGACCAGAGTTGTTTGCTGCCGACGTGGCCAACGCCAAAGTTGACGTGTTCAACAAGGACTTCGCGCCGTTGCACAGGCCGGGCGAGTTCGTGGATCCGGCCATACCCAAGGGCTACGCGCCCTTCAACTCCAACAGCTCGGTAACAAAATCTTCGTCACCTACGGCAAGCAGAACAAAGCCAAGAACGATGTCGTCCCCGGGGCCGGCCTTGGCTACGTCGACGTCTACAACGCGAACGGCGTTCTCAAGCATCATCTGATCTCTGGTGGTACCGGGAGCCCCCTCGACGAGCCGTGGGGTCTTGCCATCGCACCGCAGGGCTTCGGCCCCTTCGCCGGAATGCTCCTCGTTGGCAACCTCGGCAACGGTTGGATCAACGTGTTCAACCCGAGCACCGGCGCGTACCTTGGCGCCTTGCGCGACGGGAGTGGCTACCCGATCGCCATCAACGGGCTGTGGGGCCTTCGGGTCGGCAACTCCGTCTTCGGCGGTAGCAACGCCGTGATCTTCAGCGCCGGGCCGAATGCGTACAAGAACGGCCTACTCGGAACCCTGACGCCAGCGGCCTAGCAAGAGCACGACGGCGCCTTCAGCCACCGCCGGGTCGCGCGGAAGTTTTTGCGACACCGGCGGTGGCCGACGGACTGCGAGACGATTGCAGTCGGTTGCTGACACTATCGTATCATTTAGATGTTATCAATATGCTTAGATTGAACCTTGCCATCCGAGGCGCGACGGGTCTACTCTCTCGGCCGTGTGGGTGTATCTGCAGGTGAGAGTGACTCGGTGAGGACCCGGTTCCGCTTCACGGTCATCCATCCCGTGCCTGACTACGAACGCTGGGTGAACGTGGTGCGCGAGAACCAGGGGCGACAGGTCCCGGGTGTCGTCGCGGTCTCGCTCTACCGGTCGCTTGATGATCGCAACGAGGTGATGCTGGATGTCGACCTCGACTCCCCGGAGGTTTCAGCCGAGTTGCTCAAATCTGAGAACTTCCGGGACTTGCTGGATCGGGCCGGGATTGAGATCTATCCGCCGGTGTTCATCGGCGAGCTGATCGAGGAATTTTCGAGCCCCGAAGGTCAGTAGCTGCGCAAAGGTCAGTAGCTGCGCACCCGGACCACGTCGAGCTTCTGGCCAGGGGGCCGGGTCACGATGAACAAGTGAACGTCCGCCACGTCATCGGCCTGCTGCGCCCCGTGCTTGCCCGAGATCCGCCGCAGGATGCCGTCCTCCTCCCACCTCTGGTACGCGAGCGCAGAGTGCTCCGGGTGCCACTCCCAATCGGTCGAGCCTCCCCCCTCACCGGCGGCTACCCCCTGGATGAGCGTTGTCACCCGAATCTCTGCCTTTTCGTACTCGGTGCGCAACGCCTGCCCCAGTGCCTCGAGGCCGGCCTTGGTGACCGCGTACATCGACAGCATTGCGAACGACTCGATCGTTGCCTCACTCGACGTGTTGACAATGTCGCCCCCGCCGGCCGCTCGCATCAGCGGTATGGCAGCCCGGCAGGTGTAGATCGGGCCGAGAAGGTTCGTCCGGAAATGTATGTCGATCTCCTCGTCAGGGAGAGCTTCAAAAGGGACCGGACGGTAAATGGCAGCGTTGTTGATGAGAATATCAAGCCTGTGATGCCGCCTGTCGATCTCGGCGAAGGTTGCCCTGACGCTTTCAGGATCGCCGACGTCCGTGGGAATCCCGACCGCCGAAGGGCCGAGCACCTGCTCGACCTCCTTGAGCCGATCGGCGCCCCGCGCCAACAGGTAGACGAGCGCGCCTTCCTGGACGAACCGCTTGGCTATTGCGCGGCCGGATCCGCTGGTGGCACCAGTCACCGCTGCCACCTTGCCGGCCATCAGGCCGCTACTCGAAGTTCCGTCTGACATTCGCGTCTCCCCCTCGCCGAAAACGTTGGTCACGGTAACAGAAGCGATCGGACGAGGCAAAGCTGCGCACAGCGGGCTTATCGCTGAGCTCGCGCTGCACTGTCGCTGTCTTCCTTGGCTGTCGATCGGTCCGCGACCAGCCCGTAACACAGGTACTTGGCGAAGAAACGCCCTGCTTCGGCGGGGTTGTCGAGATCGAACGAGGTCGCCCGGGTCAGGGTACTGAGGGACGCCAGAGTGATGGCGATCCATTCAGCCGCTTCGGACACATCGACGTTTGCACGCAGCTCGCCTCGAGACTGGGCGCGCTCCAGCTGCGGGACCACAAGGTCACGGATGCGGTGCGCTTGACGTCCCTGAGACAGCAGCATCGAGTTGAAGAGCCCGAGGTCCTGCTCAACGAGATGCTGGCGAACTCGATATCTGTTGTGGAGGCCGACACGATTCTCGATCAGGCGACCCAAGAACACCTCCAGCGACGGCGCGTCGCGCCCCATCCGGTCCACGTCCTCCACCAGCCGGCGGGCCTCGTGCGCATCCACCTCTTCGAGGAGGGCGGCCCGGTCGGGAAAATATCGGTAGATGGTCTGCCGGGACAGCCCCGCCACTCTCGCCACATCGTTGAGGGTCGTCTTGTCGTTGCCGAACTGCGTGAAGCACGTGATCGCGGCGTCCAGGATGCGACCCCGGGTCTCTACCTCCCCTCGCCGCTCCTGCCCCGGCGCCTCTTCCGGTCTCTGCTGCACGGGTTGCCCCGAGTTACGCATGCTACATATGCTATCACTGTCGTCACATGGATGCCGCCAGGGGATAGAGCATGACTGTTGAACCTATGTCGTTCGGCGAGCGACTGCACCAGATCGCTGTTGCCAACCCGAACGGACTGGCGATCATCTTTGCCGCTGAGAACGGGATGGAGAGTCTGCACTCCTGGGCGGATATTGATGACGAGTCCAGCCGACTGGGTCGGGTATTGCGGCGGCAAGGCGTCGGGCGTGGCGATCGGGTGGCGCTGCAGCTGAAGAATTCCCCACAGTTTCTCACCGCTTGCTTTGCGGCGTGGAAGCTGGGGGCCACCGTGGTGCCGACCCGGTGGGATCTGCCGGAGTGGGAACAACAGCGCGTACGCTCTGTTATCGGTGCGGTCGTCGAGATCCGGCCGGACACTCTATACCTTTTTGACGAGGCCAGGCTGGAGGCATCCGATCCATTCGAGTTTTCCGTCTCTCCGATTGCGCACGGTATCTGTAGCTCTGGTGCCACTGGTACTCCGAAAGTGATCCTCCGCAGGACGCCAGCATTGTGGAACGAAGACGCCCGATCTACGGCCATCGCGGAGGTGTTCGGGGCAGTGCAGACGCCGGAGCAGCGAACGTTGGTGTGCGGTCCGATGTACCACACCAATGGTTTCATTGCGACGAGCGATCTCCTCTCGGGGTACACGGTTGTGCTCATGGAGCGCTTTCAGGCTCCACGTGTGGTCGAGTTGATCGAGCGCCACCGGCCAACGGGAATGGTGGCGGCCACGGCTTTGCTGCAGCGAATTGCTCAGGTGCAGGATGTCGAAAGTCGCGACTTCTCCAGCCTCCAATGGGTTCTTCAAGGCGCATCCCTCTTGCCGGAGTGGGTAGCCAAGACCTGGTTCAAGTTGATCGGGCCCGAACGAATGATCTTGATCTATGGTTCGACCGAGGCCACCGGAGTGGTAGCGGTTCGCGGAGACGAATACCTCCGCCACCCCGGAACGCTTGGAAAGGGGTTCGTCGGCACCCAGATCAGAATCATGCGCTCCGACGATGAGGAAGCCGCCCCGAACGAGGTCGGAGAGATCTACATGCGGCCCGGAAACGGCGTACTGATCCACGAGTACCTGGGCGACGTGCCGCAGACGCCGGTGACCACGGACGGATTCACCACCATCGGTGACCTCGGTTGGCTCGACGACAATGGCTACTTGTACATAGCGGACCGGCGGGTCGATTTGATCAAGACCGGGGGGGCAAATGTCTTTCCAGCGGAGGTCGAGGTCGCCCTGTCCTATCACCCGGACATCGCTGACGTCGTCGTGCTCGGCTTGCCAGATCCGGAATGGGGCAAGCGCATACATGCCGTGGTGCAACTCGCCGCGCCCGGCTTTCGGCCGACGGAAGCCGATATCATTGAATATGCGCGAGGGCGACTGACCTCTTACAAAACTCCAAAGTCAGTCGAGTTCGTCGATCGCATCCCGCGCTCCGAGGCTGGCAAGGTCAACCGAGGGGCGATGATCCAGGAGCGAACGGGGGAGGTGGCCGCGAAGCCCGATGGGCCTCCGACGTGAGCGCAGGAACGAGGAGATCATTTCTTCCAGCGTCGTGGGTTGGCGGATCCCGGACCCTGGTGGGTCTTGGTCCGGCCGGGTTGACGCACATTACGTCTGAGACATATTGTATCTTGGGCGTCACATCGACGCTTCGATCCCGAGGCGCAGAGAAGGGGGGATGGGTCGTCGTTTTCGGCCCCAGGTAAGCAATGGATTCTCTCATCACCGACGACATGCGGTCGATCCTCGGAGTTTCCATCGGGGGCTCGATTTCGTTCCCGATCACCCCGTCGGACGTCCGCCGCTGGGCGATCGCCGTCTACTACCCGGACACGCCACCGCGTCTCTTCTGGGACGAGGACTACGCCAGGAGCACGCCCTACGGCGGGATCGTGGCCCCTGAAGAGTTCAACCCCTTTGCCTGGGGGGCCCGCGAAACCTTCACGACCGCCCCGCCGAAGCCACCACTGGAGCCCGAGCCCGCTCTCGTCGCCGTTGGAGCGACCGAGCATCGCTACGGCGTGAAACCACCGGACCTCCGTCATGCTCTCAACGGCGGAGTGGAGGTCGAGCACACACCAGTTCGGATGCGGCCCGGGGATGTCATCACTTCCCGCTCGGCTATCGTCGACTACGCAGAGCGTGAAGGTCGGCTGGGGCTCATGCTGTTTACCACCAGTGAGTCACGCTGGGTCAATCAGAGTGACGACCTGGTGCGAATCGACCGGATGACCCTCATTCGCTATTAGGCGCCCAGGAGAACCAGTGCCAGCACCAACCGAGCTAGACGCCAACGCCATCGTCGCAGGCCTTGAGATTCCGTCGTTTACCCGCACTCCCGGCTTCCACCACTGGAATCGCTACGCCGCGGTCAATTCGGAGTTTGTCGATATCCACATGGACGACCAGGCCGGCCAAACGGCCGGATACCCCGGTGCCATCCAGATGGGGAACCTCACGCTGGCATGGCTGCATTGCATGTTGCGGGCTTGGCTCGGCTTCGATGGTCGAATCGTCAAGGTGCAGTGCCGGTTTCGGGGGCCGTCTCTCAAAGGGGACACCGTGACTTGTCGAGGTGTCGTCGCCGAGAACTACGAGACGGGAGGCGTAAGGATGGCTGACCTCGAAATATGGACCGAAAACCAGAACGGCGTCCGGACGACAGAGGGAAAGGCAACCGTCGCCATCGAGCCCGTGCTGCCGTGAGGATATAACCACCCCTGCGACGAGCAACCACCCGGCACCGAGGGGAGACCGACCAATGCCCGATACCGCTCTGGAGGCTCTCGAGAGCCGGAGCAAGGAACTTGAAGCCCGATTGCGCGAGCTCGAGGACGTCCGAGAAATCAACGAGGTTTTCCGCCGCTGGCACTATGCCTGCACTGGCGGGTTCAATGGCATCCAGGCCGGGCGCATGGAGGCGCTCGACGTGCTCACCGAGGACGCCACTATAGAAATTCAAGCGCTTCACGAACCTGGCAAGGGGCCGAAGGGCCGTGAGGAGTACACCAAGTACTGGGATTTCTACCACGGTGATGACGGTCCTCTGCCGTACGTCTTCCAAACGAGCCTCGATCAAGAGGTCGAGGTCAGCGGTGACACGGCCGTGCAGTATTCCAATCAGCTCGGTATCTTCCAGGCTCGGAATTCCGTCCCCATGCTGAGCTTGTCGCGGCGGGTCAACTATCTGCGTCGCACGTCCGAAGGTTGGAGAATCTACAAAACCACAGGTGACAGCGCGTTCAGCATTCCCCTTCACGAGCTCAAGGGGCCGCTGAACACCCTGCCGCCACAGCAGGACCGGACGCCGTGGACCTATGTTGGTAAGGCACCCCGAGACCCGATGGCGCCGCTCAAGGATGAGCCAAAGTAACGCTGGCGGCTCTACCCCTGGGCCCACTTCACCCTGCCGTGCCAAAATGGCCCGACCATGCCCGACTATGCCCAACCATGCCCACTTACACCAAAACTGGGCACACCAAGCCAACCCGGGCACACTAAACCGCAAAAGCCCGGCCAAACCCAGCCCACTTGGCGTGACCGTGCCCAGTTACTCCGCCCACGCTGCGGCATATGCATCCAGGCTGAAGTCCGGTGACCGGCACACCTGGATTACTCGACGTTCGATATCCTCATGAGCCCGAACCGCCCCGGGCAAGGCGTCGACCAGATCCAGCGGTACCTTTACGACCCCGTGGCGGTCGCCGTGCAGCAAATCCCCGGATCTGATGGTCACACCCCCGATTTGGACCGGCTCGCCGGTCTCCAGCACATCGACAAATCCTCCACCGACGCCGGGGCCAGCAGAGAAAGTCTGGAAGCCGATTGCTTCCATTTCGTCGAGATCCCGGACCGGGCCGTTGGTCAACCCGGCCGTGCACCCGAGCGCGGTGTAGAGACTGGCTGCGACCTCGCCCCAAATACATACTGGTCCTGTCCAGTCACCGACGTTCTCCGCAACGAGGAACCGTGGCTCGGGTACAGACAGCACATGATCGTCCGTACGGAAGGGCCGTGGGGAGACCACGCCACCGCCCGACCATACGTCGTAACGGCGGGTTGCCACTTTGCGTGTCGCGGCAAAGCCGACCCGTCGACCCAGGGCCGGCGACATGCAGCCGACGGCCGTGCGGTCGATGCTCTCCAACTTCGACGGGTGGACTCCCAGCCGTTTCAGGCCATTGAGGATGGACGGTGTGCTGAACGCGAGCAGAGCTTCCACAGAGGACCGGTCAGGTATCACATGCCTCTCCTTGCGAGCGTGCGTCGACAGCCGAACGGGATGATAGAGCAAAGTTTTTTCGTTCGGCCGAGATCGGGCGCGTCCGTATGCAGACTTTTGTCCACGCGGTCAGAGTTGGCTCTGAGGTATGAGCCAATACTGCAAATGATTGATCAACCGACTGACGCGGGCCACCGATGAGGGGAAGGAAATCGGGCGTTTTCGAGTAGCACCGACCAACAGCGCCCGAACGGCCCTGAGGCGAAGGTGTTGTTCGGAGGCCGGCAGTCTCATCCCGCTCCTGACGCTCATCTGGCCCGGGCTGAGGTTGTCGTGCATGTCGACCACGCGGACAAACCGGTGAGAGCAGACCCTTTACTCGCCTCGGGTGCCACCGTCGTCGGCCATTCCAACTGCCTCCGGCCGACGGTTGACGAACATGACGCGTACGACATAGACTATCGCACGCGTCGCATCAAATTGGAGTCTCAGTGGAGCGGTGCGCCGTGATAGTGGTGTCAGCCCCAAGGGGAGGTGGCCGTGGCCAAATTGAGGCATGTCGCAATCAAATGTGAGGACCTGCACTGGGCAGCGAAATTTTATTCCGAGTTGTTCGAGATGGATGAGGTTGGGCGAGCCGGTGATGTGGACAAATCCGGCGCGGTGTATTTGAGCGACGGCACCGTTAACGTCGCCCTCATCAAAGTCGACCGAGATTACGTCAATGGGAAGATCGACGGCCTCAATCATGTCGGGTTGGTCGTCGACGATATAGACGCCGCCGTGGCGAGGGCCACGCAGCTCGGTGTCGAGCCTCTCGTGGATCCTGCTGATCAGGCTGCTGAGGTCACGTGGGAGATGAAGATGCTGACACCTGACGGCGTATACTTCGATTTCTCCACCCACGGCTGGCCCGGGATCTCGGCCCTGGACTAGCACCGTTCGAAAACGGGATCTCGCTACGCGCCCAGTTGCCGGGGCGCGTAGCGGCGCGCACGACGCAGAGAAGGAGCGAAATGCCGAATTCGACGATCGTTCTTGTACATGGAGCATGGGCAGACGGTTCAAGCTGGAACGCCGTCGCGGCCGAGCTTCAGCGTCAAGAGTTCGCCGTCCTCACTCCCCCCAACCTCCTTCACGGGGTGGCCGGAGACGCGGCCTACATCGCCTCCTTTCTCGCGCAGCGCACGACCGGTCCGGTGGTCCTGGTCGGTCACTCCTATGGTGGCGTCGTGGTCACAAATGCCGGTGCCGCAGGTGGAGACGTCAGAGCTCTCGTGTACGTTGACGCGTTCATCCCCGAAGTGGGTGAGAGTGTCTTTCAGATCCTCGGCGGTTCGGGGTCGGCGCTCGATGTGGCCGACCCGACCACTGTTCTGGATATCGTCGGCTATCCCGGAGCTCCAGAGGGGGACGCTGAGGCCTTCCTGAAGCCGTCGACGGTGCATGACGCCTTCGCGCAGGACCTCCCCGAGCCTGATCGGTGGCTGATTGTCGCCAGTCAGCGTCCGATCACCCTCGGTGCGAACACGGCGCCGACGGAGTCGGCTGCTTGGAAGACCATACCGAGTTGGGCGGTCGTCGGAACCGAGGACCGCGTCATCCCCCCTGCCACACAACAGCGAATGGCGGAGCGGGCGGGCTCGACGATCAGCGAGGTCGCCGGCTCGCACGTGTCGATGGTGTCCCATCCGGCCGCAGCGATTGACGCCGTTCTCGCGGCCGTTGCTGTGGTCAGCGGTTAGGCACTCGCTCGCCGATCGGCCCGGCAGGATCCTCGCTGGAAGGGTCCCGCCCACCCGGGACGGCACTCGTGGTTCCTGGTTGCCGCCGCTGATATTGGCGTCGTCAACCGTCCCGAGGAGAGCGAACCCCCTCGATGGCATCAGTTTCGTAAGCCGCTATGGAACCGTCGCCGGGTAGACGCGTGGCGTCACTCCGACCACTGCAGACTATGGCAAGCCGACAAAGCCGGCGACCACTTCGCCAGTCGCATCCGAAGGAGCCCCAGATGAGTGAACCGCCGAATCGCCGAAATGACGATGATAGTCCAACCAGCCAAAACGACCGCCACGACGCCCCCGAGACTCAGCCCGCGTCACCGTCGTACAATCCGGACCGCCCGGAGATAGAACGCCGAGGCAACATCGTCTTCTGGGTCACATTGGCGGCCGGACTCGCCGTGGTGGTGCTGTGTGTAGCCCTGACCCTCACGCTGTGAGGCACAGACGACCAGAAGGGGGCGATAGCTCTATTCTATTTCGCAGTAAAGCCTATAGTGCTGGTCCGCACCGTTATGTCCTCTAATGGAGGTTCTCCACGCTCTCGCTTGGTTCTCTCCTCGGTCCGTAGCCAGGCGTCCAGGATCTCCTGCGCTTCGTCCCAGCTATTAACCTTGACGATGCCTGCCTTTTCCGTCTCCACAACCGTGATGCGTAAGATGCATGGCCCCGTCTTTGCTCTTCTGGACTTCACGACACGCAGGGCCATGTGGTGCAGATCCGACTCGATGTGAGCCATACATTCGCCAGGCTCGTCCGGCTCGGTTAGCTCCTTGACGGCATCGCACGCCGCCTTCGCCGGATCCCGTCCTGTTTTTCTGCGTCGATCAAGGTCGATTTGGTATTCTGCTTGTCGGGCCGCCGGCGTAGTTGTCGATGACTGCGGCAACCTCCGCCCCACGTCGACCTTGGAGGTCCACTCTGGCAGGTTGTCGTAGCCTGCCGTGGGCTCGAGCTCCCCCATAATGCGGTACGCGTCGCGCAGCATAGCGGCGACGTGTTCCACTCCAGAGAACTCGGTTGCCGTACGAAGATGACGTTCAAAATGTAAGAGCTTCTGTGCTTCGTCGAGGTCTTCTGGATGACTCCATGTCCGGACCGCGTTGTAGACGGGCTCGACCCAGTTCGGATAACGCAGGAACAACGAGACCCAACCCCCGCACAGCCCTTCTGTGGTCGCTTCTTTCAAATAGGTCGAGGTGCCTTCATCGGCTTCCTCACCAGTGTCCGACTCCAACCGTTGTTTGAAGAGGCCCGTCAGCTCGGACATCTTCGCCTGTACATTCGACTGGGCGCCAGAGGTATCTCGCTGCACGTGGGGCAACGCCGGAGACAAAGCTTTGTCACTAACTGGCGAGAGAGATGGCGCCGTCAACAGGTCGGTGACAGCCCTGTTTCCAACTTCTCGCTGAAGCTGCAGCACCCGAGATGGGCTCGACAGAGACCGCACATCGGCATCGAACGCAGGACCCAACCGGGTTTCCGGACTGGGACCCGAACTTGGCGCGACCCGGCTCCGACGTTGGTCTCCAGCCGTTGGAGCACTCTCCCAACTCCGCCGTCTTGACATCACAACTCCCTCGGCGTACTCGAAGGCAGTCCTGCCGAGCAGAAAATAGCACACGACGTTCCCCTCACCGGCCTCGACCTACGTCGGTGTTCGTCGTTCGGACCCCGGCCAGCGAGACGGATTTTGGTAACGCACGCATCGAAAGCAAATTCTGGCCGGCATATTCCCGTCGCGGAACTCGCATCCGGGACTCGGGTGGGATTCCCCATACTCGTTGGCCGGTTGCGGCTACTTAGACGGGAGTAGTGGGTCGTAGTTGCGATATTACGGGACTTGGGCATCGATAGGAGTCTGCTCAGATCCGAGACGCCGCACCGGGGCGCAACGTGCTGACGCTGGCCGCTGGCCTCACCGAGCGGCGCCGCGTAATTCGCTTCCACAAGCCGGAGCCGACCCGCCAAAACTTGGGGGTCAGGTTCCGCCTGTAGGTGAACGGCTCGAGACTCGTCATGTGGTGGTTTCTGGCGTTCCTGGCTATCCGCTCTCGATGGTGACGCAGATAGACCTCCGCCATCTGAAACTCCGACATTTCTCACCTCTCCGTGGTCGACCGAGCCTGGCTGGAATGATCGTTTCATACCTGCCCGGCCTTGTACTCTCGAGTACAGGGTCGCATCATGCGCTTCGTTCCCGTGTCCTTCAAGGGTGCCGGCACGAATCCTCATGGGGGTGCTGGCCCCCCCATCGATCCTCGCCCGACAGACGCCACACGGCCGAGGTCGGGGTGTGCCATTAGCGTCTCTGCGAGCTCGGCCTCGGTCACGTCCTCTTCACATCAGGCCGACGTGGAAGGACCCGTACGGCATCGGAACTTTCTCCGCCGCCCTTTACCGTGTTCGATTCAAACGACAATGGCAGCGAGAGCGCTACAGCGATCCTATGTGCTCGAATGGCGGGATGGACCGGGCTGGAGCGCCGGGTTCACTGTCTGGTGGAAGTCGGCGGGGGGTCCCATGTTGAAAACGGCGAGAGTTTGGGCTGGGGCGGGTGCTCACGTGAAGTCTTCCGTCCAAAGAGACCCGCTCTTGGGGTCCGGCCCGCCAATCATGCCGAGCCCGATGCGAACCGGAAGGTACGTACCGGAGTTGACCCAGGCGGGGATGCCCTTGCCGGCGATGGGCCTGCCGTCGGCGTCCAACGCCGGAATGCTCGGCTCAACGCCGGCAAAGCGGGATAGCAGTTCTAAATCGCTCATCAACAAACCGCCGCCTGCGTGTAGCCGGAAGTGGGACGACAACGTGCAGCGGGACATCACGGGACCCCGGGGGGCGATGGTCGGCTGCTATCGACGGGAGAAGGTCAGATGGATGACGCCGCTCGGGGAGTTGACGGATTCGACGTCGAAGCGTTGCTCGAGTGCCTCAAGTCCGTCCCACAGCCGCTCCCCTCGGCCGAGGACGATGGGCACGATGACAACGTGCATGTAGTCGATCAGGTCGGCGGCAAGGAACTGTCGGATGGTGGAAGGGCCTCCGCCGATGCGGACGTCGAGTCCGCCCGCCGATTCCTGGGCGATCCTGAGGGCCTCGACCGGGCTCGCGTCAATGAAGTGAAACGTCGTGCCGCCAGCCATCTCGATCGAGGGACGGGTGTGGTGGGTGAGGACGAACACGGGCGTATGAAATGGTGGGTCGTCGCCCCACCAGCCCTTCCACTCTTGGTCAGGCCACGGTCCGCGTTGGGGTCCGAACTTGTTCCGGCCCATGATCTCGACACCGATGCCGGAATTCCAGTTACGAGCGAAGGCGTCGTCGACCCCGGTGCTTCCACCTGGGCCGCCCGGGAAGCTGCTTGTAGGAAAGAACCATTCGTGGAGCCGGTGGCCGGCGTGCCCAAAGGGCGCCTCGAGACTTTGACCATCACCGGTGCCGAAGCCGTCGACGGAAACCGAGAAGTTATGGACTCGAACGTGTGGCATGAGAATACTCCTCAGCAGACTAGTGACGCCGGATGCCACCATACAGACGACCCGCGTCCGCTGAATTCATCGGTCGCGGTCCACCGAACCGGGACGGAAGCTCGATTCGTGAGAGGTTGTCAGGGACCCGCCGCAGGCCGAGCGAAGAGACGGGAGGCGGCTGGATCAATCTCAGCAGCTGACGCCGCTCCGCGCACTGGACGCAGACGAGTAGGGGCCGGCGGCCGTACGACCTTCGCCATACCAGCGACCTTTTGGGTCGGAGCCGGGATCGACGTGAAGAGCGTGCAGGCCTGGATGGGCGACACCAGCGCCGAGCTGACCCTCAACCTGTACGGGCGCCACATGGGAACCGACGCGGACCGCTCCGGCATTGTCCAGCTGAACTCGGCGCTTGCGACGACGGCCGGGACCCTGACGGGACCCTCGCCCGCGGCATCAGCATCTCAGTCGGCCCCCTCAGCGCCGTTGCAACCCGCCGACCTGGGAGAAAGCCGAGAGCCCGAGAGCGGAATCGAACGGCTGACCTACGCATTACGAGAGGGGTCGCGCATCTTTCGGCTTGGTCAGAGCGGTCGCAGTTAACGCTGAACTACATGCCTGTGATTAGGGGCAAGGGTGGATGACGGTGGGAGTGCGGGGACGCGTGGGGGACGCGGAGCCCAGGCTCTCGACAAGCCGGCGAGGGCGGCCAGGGACGCCTGCCCTGAACGTTCTGGGCCAGTTACGGCCTCCAGGGGTATGTCACCAGGCCGGCGGTCTGGGGCAGGCTAATCCCAGACTTCGCGCTCACGTTCTGGGTCACCTTTACGGACATGATGACTCCTGGGCAAATCGGGCCAGTACCGAGTGTCAGTACCGCGTCGTTCGGTTTGACCGTCGTGCTGGAGCCGCATATCGCTTTCACGCGGCTATGCGGCCCCCGCGGAAGTCTGGCCGTTGCGGTGGCGAGAGCAGGCCGAACCGCCGATCCGGCGTACAGTGTCGTTCGTCGACCGCGGGTTTTGAACACCGGGCGCGCCTCCACCGAGATCGTGACCCGACCGACCGTACTACCGTTGCGGAGTGGCCTCCTCTGGGACGAACGATTCGACGGTGCCCGTACACGAGGAACCGAGGCATAGGTTGGTGCACGAGTCTGGCGGTCTGCGACTGCTCGACATCCGCATCCCCCCGGGCGACGTCACCCTGTTCCACTCGCACGACGATCCGACGCTGTACGTGACGGTTCTGGACGCGCCGGTCGCCACGCAGCGACCCGGTGAGGACTGGGAGCATCGGTCGCGGCTGCGCGAGTTAGGCGAGGTGACCGAGCGATGCGACTACTTCACCGATCCCCTCGTGCACCGGGTCCGGAACGACGGGACCGACCTCTTCCACCTGATCGCCGTGGTGAACGCCGACGCTGGTGAACACGGTCTGGTCACCGTTCCAGACGCCGAGCTCGTCAACCGATGGTTCGTGGTCCGGCGCTGGGATGGACCGCTCGACCAGCGTCCCGCCAACGCTACGCGCGTGTTCGTCCACCCGGCATCCGCTTCGTGGCTCGTTGTGGCCGCCGGCGAACCCATTGAACACCTCGAGGCCGGTCCGGTCGTCGAGATTCAGGTTGGTCGCTCGACGGCGACTCCGTGAGGATGAAGCCCGTTCGGCCTTCTCCTAGCGCTGTGCACATGAGGGGTCCACAGCACCCCGGTGGCGAGATGCTCAGAGGCTACTACCCGAACGGCAAACGGCGAGATGGCGCTCCGAGTAGAAGTCCGACCAAGGCCGGGAGTGTCGGTGACCCGGCGTGTGGGGATACCCTCTCGTCTGGATTCGCCGCCGCGATTATGGGGCGTGTTCGATGCCTGCTCCCTGTCCGGAGTTACGCGGGTTTGTCGAGATGGTCGAGCGTTGCAATGGCGAGCGCGATCACCCCAGCGCAACTAGGCAGAGCCGCTGACTGATGGCGTGTCTGAGTTGCTCGACAAACGGTATCGCCATATCCTGGCCAGCCTCGGGGATGGACCCTCACCGACTCTTGGTATGTAAGCGGTGCATTGGGTACAGGCTCGGGTTGTGCTGCTGTTTGAGCGCGACCGCTGCCCGGGATGGTTCAGTAGTGAATCGCTCCCGAAGAGCCACCCCCGACCGCGATGGCGTCGCCCGTGATGGCGGCACTCTTGGGTGACGCAAGAAAGGCGACCACGAAGGCCACCTCGCCGGCCTCGACTATCCGGCCGATGAGATTTCCAGTAAAACGGCTTGCCGTCTCATCGCTGGTCCGCTCGGTTCGAGTCGCACCCGGATGTACCACGGTCACCGTGACACCGTGCGGGCTCAGTTCGTCAGCCAGGTTCTTGGAAAGCGCCGCGACCGACACGTTGCGGATAGACCCAAGGATCGACCCGCTTTGGCGGGCGGCGAGGCCGCTTAGGTTGACGATCCTCCCCCATCCTTGGCTGACCATGCGCGGCGCAACCTCGCGGGCGCAGCGGAGATAGCCCATGACCTTGGTGTTGATCTCCTCCCATCGCGCCTCGGTCGTGATCTCACCCAGCTTGGCAGGCCGAACAACCCCCCCTGGCATGGCCGCCGCATTCACCAGGATGTCCACTCCTCCAAGTACGCCTGCAAGGCCCTCGACCATCGTCTGCACCGACTCGTCGTCGCGCGTGTCGCACGACCAGCCGACGATGCGGCGGCCGGTAAGACTGGCGAGCTCAGCGCACGCCTCGTCAATGCGTTCCTGGTCGCGAGCAGCGATCCCCACGTCGGCCCCCTCCACGGCGAGCTGAAGAGCCACGGCCTTACCGATCCCCCGACTCCCACCCGTCACGATCGCCCGCTTGTCAGTCAACTCAAGGTCCATGTCAGCCAGTCTACGGGCCGGGCATCGGCGACTCCTCGAGTCCGGAAACCACGTCGTAAACGTCAGTGGGAGTCGCTCACTACCGGCGGTATGGGCGCATCCAGCGTTTGAAGCTGGTTGAGTGGTAGGGGACGCTTTCTGGATGGGCGACAGCGAGTGCAGTCCGGTAGCGCCGCCGATCTGCCAGAACATCGAGCCAAGCGGCCGTCCTCGCCGAGGTAAGGCCGACCGAGTCCGCTTAGAAGATGAACGGCAAGAGCATCTTGGTCGAGCGCTTGTACACCGGGTAGGTGTCTGGGAACTGCTCGGTCAAGTAGCGCTCCTCGACGGTCGCGCTGTAGAGGAAGTAGATGCCGGCGAGGCCCACGGCGATCAGCCATAGCCAGCTCAGCGCCACCGCGGTGCCGATGCTGGCGACCAGGATGCCCGAGTAGATGGGGTGGCGGACTAGGTGGTAGGGGCCGCTGGTCACCAGTTCCGGCTGGTCCTTCTGGGTCATCGGGGTGCCCCAGTTGCGCCCGATGTGCACGCGGGCCCAGATCGCGAATCCCAACCCGAGGCCGAAGAGGACGAGCCCGAGACCGGCGCGCCATGGGTCCGTCTCGAGGCCGTGGCCGCGGAAGGCGCCAAAGCGGATCAAGACGATCACGATGACGACGATCACCGCCCTGATACGCAGCTCGCGGCGACCACGGGATGCGGCCCCTCTTCATGGAGAAGGCTGCCGCGAGCCAATACAGCCAGAACGCCGCCCACCCAGCGGCGAAGACCAGCTCGACCGCACGCATCGTGACTCAGACTGCCACAGTGCCCCAGGGGGCTCGCTCCGGCAGGCCCGTGGTTGCGATCATGTCGCCGCGTGGGAGCAATGGGGGTCGGCGATTACGCTCGTCGACCATGCCCCGCGGCGAACGCGACCACCGTGCGCCCTAACCCCGATCGGATCGGCCACCGGTCGTGGTGGGCGATCGTCGGGTACGTAGCACCCGGCGGTTCAATGCCCGCGCTCGAAGAGCAGGCCTCGCCCTGCGCCCAGCGGGGCGGTGCGGCCTTTCGCATCGGTGACCGTCGGTATCGGAACCCGCGATGACGCTGGTATCGAACCGCCCGGCGTGGCATGAGGCGTTAGCCGTTTACGCCCAGCCTCGTCTCCGGCGCGGATTGCTCGACATCGTCACCTCCGCAGTGCCCTACCTGGCGCTGTGCGTGGCAAGGTACCTATTGCTGCCCGTCTCGCCTTTGCTGGCCGTGGCTCTCGTGATCCCAACGGCCGGGTTCCTGGTACGGGTGTTCGTCGTGTTTCACGACTGCACGCACGATTCGCTGCTGCCCTCCCGGCGCGCCAACAGATGGGCGGGCAGGGTCCTCGGGTTGCTCGTGCTCTCGACTTTTTATCAGTGGCGCCACGAGCACGCCGGGCACCACGCCACCTCCGGGGATCTTGACCGCCGCGGCCAAGGCGATGTCGAGACGTTGACCGTCGCCGAGTATCAGGCGCGTCCGTGGCGGGGGCGGCTGGCCTACCGGCTGTTTCGTCACCCGCTGGTGATGTTCGGGCTTGGCCCGGTGTTCGCCATGCTCATCGAACCGCGGCTGGTGCGTCGCGGTACACGATCGCGGATGCGTAACAGCGTGCTCGCCACCGACGCCGCGTTGGCCGTCATCGTCGCCGCCTTGTGCTGGCTGATCGGCTGGGAGGACCTCCTTATCGTGTGGGCACCCCCGGCGTTGCTGGCGGGCTCGGTCGGCATCTGGCTGTTCTACGTCCAGCACCAGTTTGAGAACGTCAACTGGCAGCGCCACCATGAGTGGAGCTACGCCGACGCGGCGCTGCGTGGCAGCTCGTATCTGAAGCTCCCGAAGCTGCTGCAGTTCTTCACCGCCAATATCGGTTTGCATCATGTTCATCACCTCAACAGTCGGATCCCGAATTACAACCTGCAGCGCGCCCACGACACCAACGTGATCTTCGCCGCCGTCCCGACGGTCTCGATCCGAGACGGTCTTCGGGCCGTCAACCTCAAGCTCTGGGATGAAGACACCGGCCAACTCGTGACCTTCGCCCAAGCCAACCCCCACCCCCAACGCGCCCTCGCGTAACCTCGCTCAAGGCCCAACAAGCACACAGAGCGCTCCGCCTGGTCCAGGGGCGCCAGCGCCCGCCCGCCGGCAAGTGCGCCGAATCACGCGGGCTCTAAGCCGTTGGGACCATGCCGGGAGACCGAACCACCGACCCCCGATCCCCCTACCGCCCGGTCACAGCCAAGTGGGACAGGACAGCGAAGTGCCTGCACCGGGTGCAGTAACCGCAGCGGCACCCTCGGTCAGGGATAAGTGCCTCCCGGCCGGCGTTCTGGGCGCATATCTACTCTGACATTTGGGACGCTCCGCGGAACGTTCTGGGCGGGTCTTCTCCAACCAGACCGTGAGCACGGCTAACTACTAGATCCGTCGACATGGGCAACCTCTCGGGTCCCTCTGATTATGAAACTCGGACGCCCGGATCATTCAGTATGGCGCGGCCAGGCGGGCCAGCCGAGGAGGACTATGAGTCCATCGGCCGTGCCGCCGATGGGCACCATCGGCGTCGGCGGAAGCGGTGATTCTCTCTCCGAGTACAACGCCGATGAGGTTCTCGATCGACGCTCCTGCGGTTAGTGAGACTTCGCCCACGTCGATAGCTGTAATGCGGCGAGTCCTAGTTCCCCCGCCGCGCCACGGAATGAGGCTGACCCTTCGGGCTGACCTGCGGGTGTCCACCATTCGTAGAAGTTTCCGGCTTTGAGCAACCCGAACCAGCATGGGCTGGATGGCTTGATACGCCTGGCTGTACATCCCGTTGTCGATCAGGGCTTGGACCATGCGAGCACCGAACCAATCCCGTCCCCGCCGTTCTGGTAGGAGTAAGGTGTCATTGCGGACCCGCCGGAAGGACAGCACGGAAAGGCGCTGGCCGGGTAAGGGGGGTAAGCGGTGATTCCGATCGAGTCGGCGTGAGCTGCCCTCATATCCGTGTACATGTGAGCCAGCGAAACGGCGATCTGGCTAGGGGTGAGGAGCCCGGCTTGGGCGGCGACGGCTGTGCCCCCTTCGTAGAAGACTTCACTCTCGTCAAAACTGGCGGGGAAGGGCGACGGGCCAAGGTAGATATGCGCTCGGTACTTCTGAGCGGAACGGTCCCAGAGCCAGCGCTGGATGTTGGCGTCGAGGACACCCCGCCTTGCTCTCCACAGCGCAGTTGTCGCCTTGGAAACGCCGGGGAGTTCGAGGAAGCTGCCGATGGCGAGTGAGAACATAGCGTTGGCGTAGATACCTATGGCTCTGGAATCCCCGGGGGCGAGCTTGATCGGATTGGTGCTGAACGCCTGCACATCGCCCCAGTCAACGGTCACGCCACTCCACACCAAGCCGAATTCCGAGGCGATCTTGTTGGTCCACACGTAATCGAGCGCCAGTGCCAGATGGTCGAGCACCGATTGCCCGTTGACCTTGGTGCTCAGGATGGATCGATCACCAGTCGTCGTAACGTACTGAGCGACTGCTTGGACAAGGGAACTCTCCTGGTCCGACGCCGTGGTGTTCTTCGACGCACTCAGCAAGCGATAGTAGTCGGGGACTCCGCCGTCTTCTGCTTGCCAAGCGATGAACTCCAGGAGTCAGGCGCGGCGGCGCCCCCGGTTTGTAGATAGAACTGGAGGAAGGTGTTCAGATCTCGTATCCAGACCTCGTGGTAGCTGTCACCGGCGTCGAGAGAGCTGTGGACTACCGTTTCGGCCTTACTGATAACCGCAGCAAGATCGGGATCCGAGCGAATGGTGGCCGCCAGTGGGTCGCCGCGACTCCTGGCTGTACAGGCGCTCAACGACACCGCAAGCAGAAGACCAACCGCAACGAAAACCATGACCTTCACCAGACTGTTGGGCGATTTGTGTCTCTGCGGAGATCGATGTTTCCTGCATAGGTCGCCGATGAACCAAACATCGACTCCACGAAAATGTTCGGGATGCAGGCCGTCCACGAGGAGAAGTTACAACGTGGGGAAATCGTCGGGTTCTACCCTCACGCAGAATGTTCCGTCCGGCGCTCCATCTATTGTGCAGACGGGGCGGAGCCAGGAGCACGAAAGCGGCGATCTGCTCGCCCGCCTGGGTCGCCACTCGCACCTCGGACGGGGCGCAGAATATCGCCCTGGAGCCGGCGGTATGGGCGGCGGCGGCCTCGTTCTTAGGGGTCGTTTCGCGCTCACATTCTGGGGCACCCTCGGTGATGTGGTTGCCTGCTTCGAGCCAAGGTGGCGTGATCCGACGTTCGGGTGACGCGAGACCGGGTAGGGGAGGGACGAGATTTCTCCCGCCACTGACCGCGCTGTCTTGACAGCGGTCTCGATGTCTGTAGCCTTGTCTTATGGCCATAGATAAAGCGGTCAGAGGTACGCAGGGCGGGTCTTCGTCGCCGGTCGAATTTCGGCTCGACCCCTCCTCGGGCGTGCCGACCTTTCTGCAGCTGGTGCACCAGGTCGAGCACGCCCTGCGGCTGGGCTACCTCAAGCCCGGTGACCAGCTGCCCAAGGTCCGCGACGTGGTCGCCTCGCTGGCCATCAACCCCAACACGGTGCTGAAGGCCTACCGCGACCTCGAGCTCAAGGGCCTCACCGCGGGACGGCCCGGTCAGGGCACGTTCATTCAGGCCACCCTGAGCCAGGTCGCGCTGCCCGAGCTGACCCTCCTTCGCCGCTCCCTGTCGCGCTGGTTGACCGCCGCGGACGGGGCCGGCCTGGACCAGGATGGGATGGTGGCGCTGTTTACCAGCGAGCTGCGGGATTTCTATAAGCGCCAAAGCGGGTCGCCCAGCCGCGGCGGGGCGGCAAGCGAAACGGAGGGCGTGGCATGAACGTCATCGAAGCCAACGCAGTCGGGAAACGCTACGGCAGCACGAGGGCGCTGCGCGACTGCACGCTGGCCATACCCGACGGGCACGTGGCCGCCCTGGTCGGACCGAACGGCGCCGGCAAGACCACCCTGTTGAACCTGTCGGTCGGCCTGGCGAGCCCGTCCGCGGGCACCGTCGCCGTCCTCGGCTGTGCCCGGCCGGGGTCGTTGGCGGCGCTAAACGGCATCGCCTTTGTGGCCCAGGACGCGCCGCTGTATAAGAACCTGTCAGCGGCGGAAATGCTGCACCTGACCCGCAACCTGAACCGGCACTTCGACCAGCGATACGCCGAAGCCCGGCTGGGCGAGCTGGGCATCCCATTAAAGCGCAAGGCCGGCAAGCTGTCCGGCGGCCAGCAAGCGCAGCTGGCGCTGACCCTTGCGCTGGCCCGGCGGCCTCGGCTGCTGGTGCTCGACGAGCCGATGGCCATGCTCGACCCGCTCGCCCGCCACGACTTCATGGCCACGGTGATGACCGCCATCGTCGACGACGGCGTGTCGGTGGTGCTGTCGTCGCACGTGCTGGCGGAGCTCGAGCGGGTGGCCGACTACCTGATCCTTGTCTCAGGCGGCCGCGTGCAGGTGGCCGGCGAGGTCGACGACCTGCTCGCCCGCCACCGCCTGCTGACCGGCCCAGCCGTCGAAGCCGACAGGGTCGCGGACAGACTGGGTGTGGTGCACGCCCGGCGCGGCGAGGCCCAGGCCCACCTGTTGATCAGGACCAACGGAAGCACCGACGCGGTGCCGCCGGGTTGGGAAACGCACCCGGTGAGCCTCGAAGAACTCACCCTGGCCTACCTGCGCCAACCCGGCGCCGCCGCCCTGCCCGGCCCGGCCCCCCGCCCGGACTTCCAACCGGGGCAGGTCACGAAATGACCGCCCTGACGGTGCCCGCCCGTCTGGAGCAAGACGCCAGCCTGCGCCCGCTGCCATGGCGGCGCATGGCCTGGGTCATCTGGCGGCAACATCGAATCGCCCTGGGCGGCGTGGCCGCCTTCCTGGGCGCGCTGGCGATCTACGTCTGGGACGTCGGGCTGCAGCTCCACCACGCGTACGCCGCCGCGACCACCTGCAACCCGAACTCACCGGCCTGCGCTGATCTGATCACCCACTTCAACAACATGAACCATGTTCTGCAGGGTGGCTATGTACTGCAGATAGTGCCCGCGTTGATCGGGGCGTTCGTCGGGGCCCCCTTGCTGGCCCGTGAACTGGAGACCGGCACCTTCCGCTACGCCTGGACCCAGGGCTTCGAGCGGTGGCGCTGGGCGCTGGCCAAGCTGGTGGCGCTCGCCGTCGCGGTGACCGCCGCCGCGGGCGCGCTCAGCGTGCTGTTGTCCTGGTACTACCAGCCGTACTTCGCCACTCGCAACGGGGCCCTGGAACTTTCCGGGCTGTCCCCCTTCGGTGGCGGCGTGTTCGACGTGCGCGGCCTCGCGTTCGCGGCCTGGACGCTGGCCGCCTTCGCCATTATCGGTCTGGCCGGCGTGCTCATCCGCCGCGTCGTCCCCGCCATCGTCGCCACCCTGGTCGCCTACACCGGGCTCGCGCTCGTGGCAGGGAACGTCCTGCGCCAGCACTACCTGACGCCGCTGCTCACCCGCGGCCTGAACGTGCCCGCTTCCGCCTGGATCATGCGCCAATGGTGGGACAAAGCCAGCAACTTCGCGTTCCACACCTGGAGGGACGCCCCCATCAGCCTGCAGCAGGGCTGCGCTTCCTCCCCAGCGGGGCCGCTTGGCAAGCCGTCGGAGGTAACCCTGGCGCAATGCTTCGCCCAGCACGGCTACACGCAACTGACCAGCTACCAGCCGGCCAGCCGGTTCTGGACGTTTCAGTGGATCCAGGCCGGCTGGCTGCTCGCGCTGTCGGCGCTTCTCATCACCGTGACCGTCTGGGTCATCCGCCGCCGGGCAGCCTGAACGGCCGACAACCGTTTTTCTGCACCGACCGGGCTTCGCCACACAGAAGGGTAACTACGACGGAGGCCGACCGAGCGTTTGGTTCAAGCCCACTCCCGCCGACCATAAGGCTCTCCCGAACTCGTACCCGGAGAAGTTCTTCGTCCCTCCATATACCCGCTCGAAGGGTTGGCTCGCCATGTACCTCGATCGACCAAGGATCGACTGGGCGGAGGTGACGGAGCTGATCGAAGACAGCTATCGCCAGATGGCTCCGAAACGAGCGCTTAAGGTTCTCGACGAGAGAAGTACCTGAGGTACACGCGCCGGGATTGGTGGGGCGTGCCGAGGTGCTCCCAATTCGCCACAGCACAGTTCCCGATCGTCCGCTCCAGACCACCGCCTCTCAGGCCTACATAACGACGTCAATCACGGAACACACGATGGCGCGCGAATCGGCGTTCTGTAGTTTCAGAGTTAACCACGGTGGCTCATGTGTGGAGCGCATAATAACGGCACCTGACAGGTCGGTGGCCCGAATGTCTATGTGCCGGCCTACAGAGATGCCCCTGGACAGCCATGAGAGTACATAAACGCCGTGCGTGCCCCGGCGAGCGAGCGCAGGTCGTGATTAGCGCCCACGACGATAGGGGTCACCGATGCCAGCCGGGTTGAGAAGGGCATACGTACTCAGCGAATGGGTATGGAACCTGCGTGAGCCGAGAGGAGGAAAAGTGATGGAGTTCGACCTTTTGGATCTGTATGGACGGGCAAGCGACTGGACGGGGACCAAGGTGCGCGGTGCCGTCTCAGACCTGGATGCTCCCACGGTATGCGACGGATGGGAGGTCCGATCTCTCATGAACCACATGCTCGACACGCAGAGATTCTTCGTGGGGACTGCGAAGGGAGATGACGTTGCGCTTTCCCACCGGCCGTGATCCCTCGCGTCGGGTGTGATTCTCTCAAGACCCGAGGATCCCACTCACCAGGCGTACTGGCGGGTACCTTGAGGGGGCCCGCAGTCTCCAAGTAGGTCGCCAAAACGATGCGGGATCACCGGGAGCTGAGTTCACCCGGATACTGTTTGCGTCCAAGACGACGCACCGCTGGCTCTTGGCATAGGCCTAATCCGGGTAATGCATCAGACGGAGCCGAGTAGCCCGCCGGACATGACTGAAAGGATGCCGACGATGGCGAAGCCGAAGATGGTCTCAGCTACGGAGTGGCAACAAGCCCGCGACGACCTGCTCCCATCCGAGAAGGAAGTGACCCGGGCCTTAGACGCGATGGCAGCACGCCGCCGCCGGCTCCCAATGGTCAAGTTCGGCACTTATCAGTTCGACACACCAACAGGACCAAAGACGTCCGACGAGCTGTTCGACAGTCGAGACCAACTCGCCATCTACCAGTTCATGGATCTCGGTCCAGATGAATACTGCCCCGGCTGCACCAAGTTCACCAATAACGTCATCGACCTCGAAGGGCTGGCCGAGGCCGGAGTCACCTGGGTGACCGTGTCGGACATGCCGCTGGCACAGATCGAGGCCTACAAGGCCCAGATGGGCTGGACACTTCCGTTTGTGTCGTCCCACGGCTCGTCGTTCTCCGACGACTGCGGGGCAGGTGACGGCTTCATGGTGAGCCTCTTCCTACGCGACGGCAACGACGTCTATCGCACCTACTCGACCACCAGCCGGGGTGTGGACCGGCTCCTGTTCCGCCATAACGTCCTCGGGCTTTCAGCCTTTAGTCGACGCCACACGTGCTAGTCCGGCCTAGCATGGTGCCGATCCCGTGGTGACAGCGACGCATACCGCTCCCGCGTGGGAGCGGTATGCCTGGGTGGCGGGGATCCTCTACGTTCTTGCAGTCGTGGCGGAGTCCGCGGTCGGGCTCGGGGTCGGGATCAACCAGAACGACTCGGCTGCCAAGATCGCGAGCGAGCTGGCCGACCACAGGACGACGCTGCTGGTGGTGACATGCCTGTGCGTCGTCTATGCCGCCATGTTTCCGATCTACCTGTGGAAGCTGTACGACCTGTTTCTGCGCACAGACGCCGATGTGTCGCGCGCCCTCGGCTCGTTGCTGCTGGTCGGCGGCGTGCTTTTTGTGGCACTGCATGCGGTCAGCGACGTTGCCATCTACGGCGTGCTTGTCGGGAAGCTCGCGTCGTATGGGGCTCACCACGACCAGGGCGTCTCCTACACGCTGTACCTGATGACATATGCCTTGGATAGCGTCGCGGACATCTTCGGGAGTCTCTTCGCTTTGGCAGCAGGAGTGCTTGTGTTCAGAAGCGGGGTCCTGCCGCGGTGGCTTGGCTGGGTCTCGATCCTCGTCTCCATTCTGCTCTTCGTTCAGGCCTTCGGCCTTGGCGGTGTGGTGGCGTCGTTCGGGCTGGTTGTCGACCTGATCGGATTCGTATTGTTGCTGTTCTTCGTGCTGGCGAGCTGCGTGATCTTGCTCAGGCGCGAAAGCGCGGTTGGGTATACCGGGGGGTAAGCACTCGTTGAGTGACGCTGACGCCAAGAGGGACGCTCGTAGCGAATGTTGGGGGTTCGACAATCGTTAGTTTGCCGGCGGTCGTACGGTCCGTGCCCGTAGGGTCTCCCCTTTCGTCAGGCAGACGCTGCGGCCATTTCCTGGTGTCAGTGAACCATCCGGACCAGGTTGCACGCCTACATGTCGGGATGCGCCAGGTTCCCGTGAAGGTGCCACATTTCACTGAGAGAGTCGCCGACGCCCAGTGGCTGGTCGGCCACCCCGAGATGATGTCAGAGCTTCTTGGTCCCGACCGGGACCTTCTGAGCGACACGCTGCAGAGATCTACCGACGCGGTTGTCGGATCGCGGCGCGGGCGAGCGGCTGCTGCATGGTGAGCCGCATCCAGGCAACTTGCTCAGGACAGAGAAAGGTCTGCTGTTCGTAGACCTCGAGACGCTTTGCCGTGGACCGGTCGAGTTCGACGTCGCCCACGCACCGGAGGAAGTGGGCCAGGCCTATCCGGCTGCTGATCAGGATCTGCTGCGCGAATGCCGAGTCCTCACTCCTGCGGTGGCCGCAACGTGGCGGTGGGACCGAAACGAGTAGCTCCCGAACGGGCGCCAACGGGGAATGGAATGGCTCGGCCAGATCCGGGCAGCGCACAGTCCATAGCAGCGCGCCTCCCGGAGCCGGCGTTGGCACCTGTGTACCGCGTTACTGGGATAGGCGCCGGCGGGATTATGGGGGACGTTCTGTGCCCAAGACCCGGAGCGAGGGCGGACGCCCTATCCGTCTGATCGATCTGGCTCTGGGACCCGGTTGACGAGCTCGTTGTAGTCGAGCTCGGGACAGATCAATCGGGGTGGGGTCTGGCGCCCGTGCTCACCCGAAGCGTGGCTGCCAGAGCCAGCTGTCATGCGTGTTCTCGATTCTCTTGCCACTGGTCACGGCTGATCGCGTACTCGACCTCGCCCTGTTCGCTGCCGGGAAGGGGCTCGTCGAAGTCACCGGCGAAGGTGCGAACGTAGCGCATCCCGATCGAGACCATGACCGCCCGCGATCCCTCATTCACGGCCATGGTCTGGGCGAAGATTCGGGAGAGCCCCATGTCCTCGAACCCGTAACGCAGCAACTCGCGGGCGCCTTCACTCGCCAGGCCTTGCCGCCACCAGCGGCGCAGCAATCGATACCCGAGGTCGGCCTCGCCCGCCACCTTCGGCTGGTCGGGACCGTTAGGCGGCTGCAAGATCCACCAGCCGACGAACTCGCCGTCCAGGAAGCCGACCCAGAAGCCGAGGCCCGCAATCTCCTCAGCTGCAGCCATCCGTCGACGGTGGGACTGCTCGACTTCGGCGCGTGTGCGGGCACGACCGTAGAGATAGCGGAGCACTTCGGCGTCGGAATCGAGCTCCACCTCCAACTCGAGATGGACGTCCGCAAGCGGAACGAGCTCAAGACGTTCCGTCAGCAGCGTCGGCTGGGCCACGAGAACATCATCATAGAGAAGGAGTCCCGCCCGTCGATCCCGTCGCCCTCTCGGTAGCCTCGGAGGGCCACAGAACTGGGCGATCGGACCCTCTGACCACCTTAAAGCTGCTGGTCACCACGAACGCATACTTGATGGCGTTCGGCTTGCGTTCCCGGACCACCTTTAGCGATTCTGGAGGGACGCCTAATATCGCCTCCAGACCGGCGGTCAGGGACGTTCGATCCCGGGGATTAGGAGATAGGCGTCCGCGTCGTTATGGGCGTGCCAGTGTCTTAGGGAATCCAGAGGAGGCCGACGCCCGAGTTGATGTCGTTCGGTTCGGCTCGCATCACCGACGCCCCGGTGTTTCGTACCGCTATGTCGCTCGTACCCCGACCCTGAGGGAACATGCCCACGGCCGATTCGGCGTGAACTCTTGCGGACACTTCACCCGAGTGGCTAGGAACACATGCCATCGCGACGCCGTCTCCTTTCCGACTTCGAACCTGAACGCTGGTTCAGTTCAGCGGGCCCGCCGCTGCATGGGGCAGCACAGGGCGTCCCCTGGGTGGGTGCCCTACTCAATTTCGTGAAGGTGTTCCGATGATTGACCGCAGGGCGATCACCGCCGCAGTTCCGCCACCTCTTCCAGCCATCCGAGCTTGTTCGGGTTGCGGATGGCGTAGATCCGAGTGATCCGGTCGCCCTCGATCACCAGACTCACCGCGGTGATGTCGCCACCGACATCGATCCGGGCACCAGGCATACCGTTGAGCCAGGCGGTGGTCGCTACCAAGTCCGAGAGATCCGCCACGCGAGCCAGGAAGGCCACCACCGTCTCGGCGCCAGTGAGCGGCTTCCGAGCAGCCGCCACCAGGCCCCCGCCATCGGCGACCAACACCACGTCCGGGGCGAGTACCTCCACCAGTCCCTGCACGTCGCCGGAAGTAATGGCGGCCATGAACTTCTCGAGGGTTTCCTCCTGCTGGGCTCGGTCCACCTGCATCCGGGGCCGCCGCGCCGACACATGCTCGCGGGCACGATGGGCGATCTGCCGGACCGCTGCCGGGGTCTTGCCCAAGACCTCGACGATCTCGTCATACGGCGTCTCGAATACCTCGTGCAACACGAACACTGCCCGCTCGGCCGGACCGAGAGTCTCGAGCACCGTGAGCATGGCGATCGAGACGTTCACGGCGAGCTCGGCGTCCTCGGCCACATCCGGACTGGTCAGCAACGGCTCGGGTAGCCATTCCCCGACGTAGTCCTCCCTCAGGCGGGACACCGTTCGGAGCCGGTTCAGCGCCTGCCGGGTGACCATCCGGACCAAATACGCCCGTGGGTCACGCACCTCCGTCTGGTCCACATTGGCCCACCGCAGCCACGTTTCCTGGACGACGTCCTCGGCGTCGACCGCAGAGCCGAGCATCTCGTAGCCGACGGTGAAGAGCAGGCCGCGATGGGTGACGAACGGGTCGTCGGTCATGTCGACGAGGCTACGGCGAGCGGCTTGAGGTCACAGGCGGCCGAGAACTCCTGCGTCTCAATGCCCATCGCGACGTTGGAGCGGGCCATGAGGTTCGCCAGGCCGATGACTGTGGTCAGTTCTACCAGCGCTGCCGGTCCGAGCGCCTTCAGCAGCCGGGCCGACAGCTCATTGGTGACGGTCGGCGGGGTCTGGGTCATCGCCTCGGCGTACTCCATGACGTCCCGCTCCAGCGACGTGAAGACATCCGACTCACGCCACCGGGGGACCTCACGTGCCTTGGTCACGTCGAGTCCCTCGTTGTGGGCATGGAAATAGCCGAAGTCGAGGCAAAAGCTGCAGCCGATCAGGCTGGCCGTCGCCATGTGGGCGAACGACTTCAGGTTCTCATCACACTGGTCCAACTTCTGCAGCTTGCGACCGAGGCTGAAGCTCAAGTTCAGCGCCTTCCGGTTGTGCCACGCCACCCCGACCGGTTCAGGTACCTCTCCAAACATTTTGCGGGACATCCGCTTGACCATTGCGCCGTAGAGTCCGGTCAGCTCTGCTTGCGGGATCCGTGTACTGCTGGCCAAGATGCCTCCTCTGGTCACTTGCTCTCGCCATGAAGACACCGGCCGCAACCCGAATGTGACATCCGAGCCGGATCTCGTGTCCGGTCACTTCTCTTGGTGAAGGCGCCCCTAATCGCCGGGACCAGGCCTTACATGGTGTTCGCCCGATGGGACTCGGGAGGCTTGGTTGACGAGCGCCGAATCGATCGGCTTACCTCCCCGATCACCACCCGTGGCCTCGACGGGGCGCAGAATATCGGCACGTAGCCGGCGTTTCGTGGCAACCAGCTCGCGTTGTTTGGTGATAGCTCCGATGTGGGTATGGGATGGCTCTGTTCAGCCCAGCGCTATTCGCTGAGACCGGCGGCCGCGAACGCGTCGGCGGGATCCTCGTAGTGGGTCTTCTCGACCGCCTTGCCGTGTCGAAAGGAGGTGAGATTGGCCACTAGCTGTGGCTGCCCGCCCTCGGTCGCCCGTCTGCGGAGGATCACGACCACCTTGTCGCCGGCATCGCGCACCTGCACCAACTCTGGTAGCGGCCGTCCCGCCCGCCGCTGACCCATGAACGCTACGGCCTGATCGCGGTTGTGGCACGCTCCAGGAGCAGCGGGATCCCCGCCGTGCCAGTTCACCTGGGGATCGAGCATCCCTGCAACAACGTCGAGGTCACCGCGCAGCGCGGCCTCCCAGCCGCGGCGAGCCAACTCAGCGTTGGTCATACTCATGCGAGCATCCTGCCACGCCCGCGACCAGCCGGACGTCAGAGCAGGGCTGCTCCGATAGCTTTCCGGTCATGACGTTCGCCAACACCGAACAGGCCGATTTCTGGGCTGCCCGCGCCTCCTCGTGGATGTCTCTGGAGTCCCACCACGAAGCGGTGATCGGCCCGGCCGGGCGTATGGCCATGGACCGGCTCGATCCCTCTGCCGGCCAGCACATCGTCGATCTCGGTTGCGGGACGGGCCAGACCACCTTGGAGCTGGCGGGCCGGGTCGCTCCGGGCGGCCGCGCCGTCGGCGTCGATATCGCCGCCGTCCTCCTCGATCGAGCCCGGGAACACGCCGCTGACGCCGGGATCGCCAACATCGAGTTTCAGCACGCCGACGTTCAAAGCAGCGACCTCGGCGCGGCGCGCTTCGACGGTGCCTTCTCCCGCTTTGGTGTCATGTTCTTCGCCGATCCGGTGGCCGCCTTCACCAACGTCCACCGGACGCTAAGGCCCGGCGCCGTCTTGTCATTCGTGTGCTGGCAACCGGTGACGTCCAACGATTGGATGCTCGTCCCCGCCCAAGCCGCGGTATCGGTGCTCGGCACCGCGCCCGAGATGCCCGCGCCCGACGTCCCAGGACCGTTCTCGTTGTCCGACCAGAACCGGGTGAGAATCATTCTCGACTCGGCTGGATTCCACAATATCGACATCAAGGCTCACGACGACCTGATGCGCACGCCGGCCAAGCGCATTCCAGAATCGGCTGACTCGGCCTTGCGGGTGGGTGCCGTGCAAAGGATGCTCGAAGGCGTCGACCCCGAGACGGTTCAGCGGGTCCGAGCTGCCATCGAAGAGGCAATGCGGGCCCGCCTCCACGACGGCGAAGTCGCGCTCAGCCGGTCCATCTTCCTCGTCCGAGCCGAGACCTGACAGGCGAGGTCAGCCTGGCAGCGAGGTGCGAAGCCGCGTCCTGTATTGAGAGGCGTCTGCACAAGTCGCTCTCACCGATAGCCGCGAGAAGCGAACGGGATCGCACGTCGCTGCTTCCGCTCTCGGTCCCGCCCGTCACTACGGGCTTAGTCGCAAACCAGCGTTTCGGGGCGGTCTGAATCGGCTCGGCCCGTGAATATTATGGGGGCGCCAGTTAAGTGCCGAAGTCGCATGCTCCCGCGACGGTAATCATCGTCGCTCGGTTGATTCTGAGGGCTTGGCAAAGCGGGGCGTCGTGGGAGGCACGCCATCACGCCGCGTGATCATGATGCGGCATCCCGTTTCTCGATGCCAGTGACGGCGTCGAATTGCTCGCTTAACTGATAGTTGTCACTGTGAAAGATGACTGCTTGCAGCATCCGATCTCCGGCACCCCTAAGCGCCCCGGCGGCTTCAGTCGGCGGTGTCGATGCGTTGATTCCGACTTGGCTGAAGAAGTCGGTCGAAAGAGCGTCAAAGCGGAACTGTCCGGGCAAGGGTGATCTCATTCGCGAGCCGGTAATAGAGCTCGGCAAAGTTGGCAGTCGAGACCGCCCAGGGATGACCTCCCACCTGCGCATCGGTATCACCGTCATAAAGGTCGCCCGGATAGCGCCCAAGCATTGGACCGATACCGTGAGCTTGATCGGACCCGTTGAAATACCTCGAAGCTGGGTCAGTCCACTGGCTGCGTAGGAGCCCAGCGGTCGCGAGCAACGTGGCATCGGTCTCCGCGACGGCACCATAGATCGCCGCCATAACAATGTCGATGTTGGGATCGTAGAGGTCTCCGAAGTCGGTCGGGCCCGATAGGACCGACTGGTAATACTGGCCGTTCCAGTGACTCTGGAGAGCATTCTCGAGCACCAGAACCTACTGCACCGACAAGCCGCCGTGGTCGCGTTCGACCAGGCACCATCGGCTACGACGCGTCCGGCACCGGGTACTCCCCGCCCCGGCTCAGGCCGTTGCGGATGGCCGGGCTGGGCGGCCAGGGAAGGCCACCTGCTCGCCGCCATTGGCCAGCCCGTGGCGGACGTGCTCGGAGTATCCTTCGGCCGCCCCGTCGCCCAAGAGCTGACCCTGTCCAACCCGACCGGGTCTGACGTCAGATGCTCGCCTCGACCACGGGCGGCCGCCCCGGCCGGCCGCTCGCTCTGTCCATCCTGGCTCCCCTGCGCCACTACTCGCCCGCGCTGGTGCGGCTCACCGCCAACGTCCTCACGGTCCCGCCGGCGTCGCCCCCCCAAGGTGCGCCGCCAACGGCTCCCGGGGCCGCTCTCGCACCTCTCCCTGCCCAACAGGTTAGCAGGCTCCGGACACCGCCGCTCGTGGCCTGCCGACCTACATAATCCCTGGTAGAAGGCTGTTCGCTCGGGACGGGGGACCGTTCTTCGTCCCTCGGGCAAGGTCTCGCTTCGGCGGTATCGACTCCGGCGACCCCGAACACGCCCGCCCGGACCCGGAGATCACCAGCACAACCTCGCCCTAAGCGTTCGGCTGCCGTCAGTGCTGGTGGCGCAGCCAGGCCTCTACTTCGTCCACCCAGCCGGGACGGCAGTAGATATTCAATGATGCCGCTACCAGCCGCCGTTTCTGCCGGCCTTCGAGGTATCCGAAACCCAAGGCGAGCATCACCCAGACGATGGGAATCATCACCACACAGAACATTGCTGTCATCCCACAGGCTCCCACGCGTGATGTGCCCAGGTCCAAACCGGCGTCGAGGGTCCAGTTTGGACTTAGCTCTGCGGGCGCCGCACTCGGGGCGACTGCTGGGTCTGGGCTACCCACCCACCGGTCGTCGCTTCATTCCACGCTTCCGAAGGACTGGATGTCTTGGAGCTCCTCGGGCGAGAGTTCGCGAGGGACCTCACCGTCGGCAATTTTCATATTTTGCACGTTACGGCGGATCTCGTCCACGATTTCGGGATTGGCGAGCGTCGAGATGTCCCCCACGTCGGTGAAGTTCGAGATCCCAGCGATGACCCGACGCATGATCTTGCCCGAACGCGTCTTCGGCATGTCTGACACGATCCAGACATTCTTGGGCCGGGCCATCTTGCCGATCTCGCGCTCGATCGCCGTCGTGACTGCCGCGGTCAACTCGCCGCTAGGTTGTACGCCTGGTTTCAACGCGACGTACATCTCGACAGCCCGCCCCCGAATCTCGTCGATTACGGGAACGGCGGCAGCCTCAGCGATCTCGTCGACCGTGAGGCTCGCCGACTCGAGTTCCTTAGTCCCGAGTCGGTGCCCGGCGACGTTGATCACGTCGTCGACGCGACCGAGGATCCGGAAGTAACCGTCGGGCGCCTTGAGCGCCCCGTCGCCGGCGAAATACGGCCAGTCGTGCCAGTCCTTGCTCTCCTTGTCCCGGCAGTACTTGGCGTAGTAGGTGTCCACGAAGCGTTCGGGTTGACCCCAAATCGTTTGGAAGATTCCGGGCCACGGGTTGCGAATGCAAATATTGCCAGCCCGACCACTACCGGGGGGCACCTCCTCACCGTTCTCGTCGTAGATGACGGGGTAGATCCCGAGCACGCCAGGGCCACAGCTACCGGGCTTCATCGGTTGCAGGCCAGGCAGGGTGCTGCAGAGGAAGCCGCCCGTCTCGGTCTGCCACCAAGTGTCGACGATGACCGCGTCGCCCTTCCCGACCGCGGCGTGATACCACCGCCACACATCGGGCTCGATGGGCTCGCCGACCGTTGTCATGTGCTTGAAGTGGTAGTTGTACTTGGCTGGCTCGTCCGGCCCCAATTTCCGCAGCATTCGGACGGTGGTCGGCGCCGTGTGGAATATGTTCACCCCGAGTCGTTGCGCGATCCGCCATGGACGCCCCGGGTCCGGGTAGGTCGGGGCTCCCTCGTAGATCACGCTCGTGGTGCCGAGTGCCAAAGGGCCGTACACGATGTAGGAGTGCCCAGTGATCCACCCGATGTCTGCAAAACACCAGTAGGTATCATCCGGGTGGATGTCCTGGTAGTACTTGGAGGTGCCGGCAACGTACGCCAAGTAGCCGCCTGTGCTGTGCTGGCACCCCTTCGGCCGGCCGGTCGTGCCGCTGGTGTACATCAAAAACAACGGGGCTTCCGCTGACATCGAAACCGGCTCCACAGACATCTCTCGGTAGTTGGCAAGCAACTCGTCCACGAAGAAGTCCCGTCCGTCGACCATCGCGCTTTCGGAGGTGTAACGGGTGGCATGCCGGCGCCAGACCAGCACCTTGTCAACCTGGCAACGGAGATCATCTGCCCGAGCGACCGCTTCGTCGGCCTTGACTTTGTGATCAAGAAGCGACCCGTTGCGGTAGTAGCCGTCCATCGTTACTAGCACGTGACTGTCGGCATCGGCCAGTCGTTCACCACACGCCGCCCCGCTGAATCCGGCGAACACCTGTGAATGGATGGCGCCGAGTCGGGCGCACGCGAGCATCGTGATCGGCAACTCGGGCACCATTGGAAGATGAAGAGTCACCCGGTCCCCCGCCTTCACGCCTGCGAAGTCGCTCAGCAAGGCGGCGAACTCGTTGACCCGTTTATACAGCTCCCGGTAGGTAATGACCCGAGTCTCTTGATCCTCGAGTTCGGGCACCCAGATCAACGCGGCCTTATTGGCACTCGTTGCCAAATGCCGGTCCACGCAGTTGAAACTGGCGTTCAGACGGCCACCGACGAACCATTTCCAAAATGGAGGGTTACTTGTATCAAGCGTGGTGTGCCAGTATGAGTCCCAGCTCAGAAGGTCGGCGTACTCCCTAAAGCAATCCGGGAAGCGCTCCTCACGGAAACGATTGAAGACGTCCGGATCAGCCGCGTTGGCCTGAGCGATAAAGACTGCAGGAGGTTCGTAGTACTCCTCCTCGCGCCAGTGAACCGCGATCTGCGCCTCGGAGATCTGATCATCAACTGCCATGGCCTCGAGTCCCCTCAGTCGATCGTCGCGACAGGCTGTTTCGACACATCGGACCTAGCCGTAGCGGAGGGAGCGAGTGGGAAGGTCGGAACAAGACTCCTCTTGAACGTCTCGTTGACCACACCAGCGAACGAGGCGTACCAGGCCGCTGCCGCGGTAGCCACTCCAACCCAGCCCCCGGCCTTGGTCCAATTCGAGCTCGATTCGAATGCGCCTACCGTAAGGAGAATGAACGTCACCGTCAGCAGCACGAACACAGTTGCAACTGCGCCGCTCACCCGAAGGGACGGGACGGTCATGTAGAACGTAAAGATCGTCCACCCGAGAAGAAAGACCCCTACTGCTACCGGGAGATCGCTCGCCTTGACGCCCGGTACCACGAACTTCAGGAACACATAGTACGCGATCCAGAAGGCACCATACGACGAAAAGGCCAGGGCACCGAAGGTGTTCTTGCGCACGAACTCCCACATGCCGGCGAAGAGTTGCACTGCGCCCCCATACACGAGCGCCAGAGCCAAGGCGGCGTCCGCGCCTGGCCCCCATACGTTCGTGTTGCCGATACTCAGCGCGAACGTCGTCATAGCAAAGGCGGCCAACCCGAGCGGGGCGGGATCGGCCACCACCTGCATTAGTTCGCTTCGTACATCACCCCCTGCCAGCGGTTCGGACAATGACACGGACTCCTGGACCATATCGTCCCCCTGTTCCAAACGCACACTTGAACGGAGCCTCGAAACGTCCCTCGAGACCCGCCGCGATACTACCTCAGTTCGAGCGATACTATCCCTAAAATCTTCCACCCTGAAGGATCCAACAATCCGATTCAGGTCGTGGCGGAGCCGGACGTCCCCGCCGCCGGTGCGGATAGGTCCTGCGCTTCGCCAAGCGGTCGGCTCACATGACCCCCAGCCAGACTGCGACTCGAGCCCGGCCTCGAAAACTCGACCCAGCCCTCGCCGGCATCCACTGCTGTGTCGGCTATTGCTCACCCAGGCTTCGCGCCAGGGCCAGTGGGACACCTCGCTCTGATGACCGGCCTGGCCTCGGGTGAACCCGACACCAAGATCGCCGCCGCTGACACCTTAGTACCCGCAGCGACGGGCAGCCGGCTTGATCCCGCCCAATCCGCGCCGGCGCTGACCCGCGGCGTCCTCGGGCCAGCCTCCAACCCCAACCCCGTCACCAACGCGATAAACTACGCCACCGGCAACCCACTAACCGTATATCGCATCAGCCAAAATCGTCTGCGCCGCAGTGGGCCCGAAAAGGTAGTCGCCCGTGGTCATCATATGGCCGCGGGCGCTGTCGGTGAAGGCGCACGCGGCGGCCGGGAGGGAAGTGGGGGTTCCCCGCCCGCGCTGCGATGTGTGCTAGCTGTGTCGTCCCGGGGCTGATCGACCCATACAAGGCGGCCGCCACGACGCAACTATGGAGAAGCTGCTACGGCGATGACGCGACGGACCCGATCGATTGTCGTATGCACGGCCATCGCCTCATCACGCAGAGCGGCGAGGGCGGGATCATCGCCGGGCTCGATGTCGACCGTGGTCCACGGTGTCCGTTCCAGCGAGATCCACTCTGATCGTTCCTCCACGACCACATCCGTCATCCCTCCAGCAGCGAGCTGAGCGGCGAGATCACTCGACGCATTCGCTCCGGTAGTGATTCGTCTTGTCTATCTCTTGCCTCCCAGCAGGTGATGACCGCTCGTCCGCCGGGACGAAGAACACGCCGGAACTCAAAAGCGGCGGCCGCGATGTCATCGGCGAGCTGAATCGCGTCCACGCACAGCAACGCGTGGGCGGTCGCGTCCGGCAGGCCCGACGCGTCGAGGCGACCAACCCGAAACTCAACTCGCTCCGAAGCCAGCCCGAAGAGATCCACTCGATGACGAGCCATATCGATCGCCACGGTTGAAAAGTCGACTCCAACCACTCGAGCCCCGCTCTGCCTAGCCAGCCACGTTCCGTAGCCTCCACGGCCGCAAGCGATGTCGACCAAGAGGTCGCCGCCTGCGAGCACCAACTGAGTTTGGACCTCGAGCAGCCCGGTCCACCCGAGGAGTGACGTGGATTGGATTTCGGCCGGCAGTCCAAGCAAAGCCTGAAAACAGGGCGTCCTTGTCGTGTGGATGGCTGCGCATGTCGGCGTACCATCCGTCGAAGTTCTCGACAGTCACCTATCAAGCTTGCCACGTGCCTCACTGAAACGATTCCGGCGTCCGCGTTTAAGAAGAGCCCTCCGGGGCATCCATCACTGGTGGTTCACAGTGCCCCAAGGCAAGGGCGGCCCTGAGTCTCCAGTGCCACTCGTACGTGCCGTTCCGCGCTTCAGGGATCGACACGACCGACGGATTCCTGGGCGCACATTCTGCGCTCTTCGCCTGGCCATTCGAAGATAGCGGTGTTCCAGATCGCGGGTGAGGCCAAGCGGCCACTCTCTTCAATCTCAGCGGAGCTCGCCGCATCGACGCCCAGCGCAGGAGCGTTGATGTGGCCAAGCCGGACAAGGGTTTTTACCCGCCACCCATTAGGGTTCGGCCCGCCCTCCGAGATGAGCAGCTAGGAACGCCTCCGCAGCTTGATAGAACCGCAATCGATTGTTGGGTTTGGCGAAGCCGTGGCCTTCGTCGGGGAAGAGCATGTACTGGTAGTCGATGCCGCTCGCTTTGAGTGCGGCCACGATCTGCTCGGATTCGGCCTGCTTGACGCGGGGGTCGTTGGCGCCCTGTGCGATTAGCAGAGGGATGCCGACATCGGCGGCGCGCGAAAGCGGCGAACGGGACCAGAGGAACTCCTCGTCCATCTGCGGGTTACCCACCCTGGTGTGGAACTGGGCGATCATTGGCGCCCAGTATGGGGGGATGGATTCAATCAGCGTTTTCAGATTGGACGGCCCGACGATATCGACCGCGGCGCGGAACACGTCGGGGGTGAAGGTGGCACCGACCAGGGCCGCGTAGCCGCCGTAGGACCCGCCGTAGATGGCCACCCGGGCAGGATCGACCCAGCCTTGCGTCTCCACCCACGCCAAGGCGTCGAGCAAGTCGTCGTGCATCTTGGCGCCCCACTGGCGATCGCCGGCATTGACGAATTCCTTGCCGTAACCGGTGGAGCCCCGGTAGTTGACCTGGATGCAGACATAGCCTCGATTGGCGAACCATTGGGCCTCGGGGTTGAACCCCCAGGAGTCCCTCGCCCACGGGCCCCCGTGCACGTCCAGCACGGCCGGTAGGCCTGACCTCGGCTCGCCGACGGGAAAGGTCAGGTACCCGTGTAGCTTGAGGCCGTCGCGTGCGGCCATGGCAAACGGCTCCATCCGGGCGAGTGGATAGTCCGAGAGTGCCGGCTGGTGGTGGAAAAGGAAGTCCGGCTGGCGCTCGACGCGGTTCCAGATGTAATACGCGACGGGCCCGTCATCGACGCTGTAAGCCACGAGCCAGGTGCGATCGGCGTCGTCCCGGTCAAGGATGCTCAGATCACCGCGCTGCACGGCGGAGAGCGCCTCGATGTCCTCCGCGACGGCTGGGTCGATTACGAGCAGCTCCGCCCGGTCCTTCAAGAACGTGACCACCTGCACTGTGCGCGTCTCGGGTTCGAGGGTGACATCGGCGACGTCGTAGGTCGGATCCGCCGCGACGACTTCCTCGGCACCGCTGTGCAGATCGATCCACATCAAGCGGCTGGCGTTGGCACCAGCTGAGCTCAGGATGAGCAGGCGACCGCCGGGCCGGTCGAAGGCGACGGGACCGGTCGTGAGGGCGTCCTCTGGGCCGACGTCGAGGAGGACCCGCCACGCGCCGTCACCCGTGTCGCGGACCAGCAGCTGCATGCCACCGTCGGGTTTGGGGGCCATCGATCCTCGCACCTGGAAGTCCGCGTCGGCCACCCAGCCCACCACGCCGGGGTTTTCGGCCACCTTGGTGAATTCACCGTTGGACAGATGGAGGCGATAAACGTCGTGCCATTCGGGACGGTCCTTGTTAAGGGCTATCAGCAGGTCGTCGGGATGGTGGCGGTCGACGTCGACAATCTGCACCTGGACCCCTTCGAAGGGCGTGAGGTCCCGGGTCTTATGCTCGGTCAGGTCAACGGCGTACAGCCGCCAGTTCTCATCGCCGCCCCGGTCCTGGAGGTAGAGCAGGTGCCGCCCGTCGTGGGCCCAGAAGAACTCCCGGATGCCCCGGTCGCGGTCCTCGGTGACCACGACGGCCTCCTCGGGTCGGTCCACCGGAGCGACCCACACGTTCAGCACGCCGCCGTCCGGGGCGATCCAAGCCAGGCGCGTGCCATCGGGAGCGACACGCGGGCTGATCCGCTCGGGGTTACCGAACAGCACCTCTCGGGGAATGAGCGGGGCAGCAGTCATGGCTGCTCACGTTAGGACGCCTCCGAGCGGCCCGGCGCCCCACGCGGTTTGACGACACACCTTGCGTGAATTCTCGAGTGCGAGGAAAGAGGGTTTCCAACCGCTCTGGAAAGGTTTCAAGCTCTCGGGCGCTCGGGGGGAGCTCCAACTCGTCGACTCGCCGGTCGCCAAGTCGGGCCAGAGGTCCTGGAAGACTTTCACCAAACAGGACGCCCAGAAATGGGGAGACTCACAGCCGCAATAGGTAACGGCACGGTCGACGGCGGAGATATAGGCCAGGAGTACCGTGTGCACGGCTGACTCCACCCTTGACGGGCACCCGTGCGGTCATCCTCCTCGAATAGATGTCGTCTGCGGGGCCGATGTCCTGGTATCTGCTAAGCAACCCGTACAGGGTGCCGTGGCTGGCCGCGGAGAGGACTCTGTAAATGGCTTGGCCGCGTTCGGGCCGGGGAACGTGGTCTTTGAGTACCTCTCTGGCAACTTTCCTGGCCGATGGCCGGTCCTTTTCCGGGGTCGGGGGCGTTGACGCTCTGCGCCGGTCAGAAGCTTGTGGACGCTGGCCTGCTCGTTGACGTTGTCCATTTGCTCCACCAGAGACCGGTGGACTCGCCCGCGCGGATCGAGCGAGGGGTCGAGCAACCAGAACGCCCGGCCGGCTGCCTCCAGCCCTTGCCGGGCTACTGACGCCCAGGCGTACATCGTGATTGGCGGTTCGACCATGCTGGCCAGCGCGTCCAGATGGTCAGCGGTCAGGTTCAGCTTCACGGAACAAAGCGACAGATAGGTGCGTAATGGCTCCTCCGTCCACCTGCCGGCCGGACCGCTCAACGGCTGCGACAGGTCCCGCGCCGCCGGAGTCTCCGATCGGAATTGCAAACCCTGGGAAAACTGCTCACCGCAGTGACGGAGATGGCCCCTCACGAGGGAGGGCCAGGAAACGGAGCCGGTTGTCCTCAGAGCTCGAGCTCACCTGGTGTTGGCCTCTAATCGGCGCAGTCCTGACACACTGGTTCGGCTCCCGGGGTCCGCTGCTCGGTGCGCCGCACCTGGAAGCAGACCGCGCAGGTGAACGTGGCCGGGTGGTTCTCAAGCGCCTGGTCTGCCCCTCCGGGTTGCCCTTCGTGGTGTCCCAGGCCTTGTAGGCGCGGCCCGGCCGGCCTCGTAGCCCATGGTCTCCGACGCCTTCCGGCCGGCCTCGGCCATCTTGGGGTCCTTCTCCGTCACCTGGTCACCTCTCCTCCGGCGTAGATATCAGGCGGCTCACCTCTCATAGGCCACGTAGGTCGCCCTTCTTCCTGGGGCGGCCGTCGATGCCAAGGTCCTTAGCGTCGGGGGCCGGGACCTTCTTGGGCGCCGCCTTGGGCGTGGAGGCGGCGGCTTTGCGGGCCGCCTTCGCACGCATACGCTCGACCTGGGTGAGGGCCTTGTTCAGATCAGAGTGCAGTTGGTCGAGGTCGCTGGCTCCGGCCGATGGGATCTGGGCCCGCAGGGCCCGAAGCTCGGAGTCGATGCGGCCCAGACGGCGGTCCATGCTGGTCCCGAGCTGGTCGAGGCGGGCCAGTACGTCAGCCAGGGCGGGTTGCTCGCTGGCGCCGTTCATGGCTTTACCCACAGCATCTTGATGGTCCTCCGTCGGTAGGCAGTTGGGTCGCTCAAGGGTACCGGCGCCGGTAGCCTGGTCTTCGGTGGAGCCAGGCTCGGAGGTACTTCCCGACGGCGGGCTTCGACCCGCCCCCACCACGGCAAGCATCACCGTTGCCAAGCGGAAAAGGGCTGTACGTGATTAAGGGCGATGTGTCGGGCTGCTAACGGAACCGTTAGCAACAAGCCTGTACCGGCGGACAGCGTGCGATTCGTCTACTGGTGTAACCGCAGGTCACACCCTGTTTCGAGTGATGCACAGCAGCGGACAGAACGGCCCCGGCATAAGTTCAAGTCCCCCGCGCTGCGTTTGCTGGAGAGATGCAGAACGCGCCGACAGAAGGTCGAAGCGAGTGTGCGCCAGCCCGGGGACACATAATCGCACTCTGACGGCCCAACTCCAGCCGTGTCGACCACCGCCGAACCGGCGTTCGGCGTCAGCGCGCAGGAGGCGAGACCGTCCCAGAACGCGCGGGCCTCATGCAGGCGCAGGACGTCCCATAGATGCCGCACGGGGTGAAGCAACTCCAGCAAGCAGCCTCGGTCAGGGATAAGTGCCTCCCGGCCGGCGGTAGGTGGCACGCTGGCATGGACGTTCTGGGCGGACAATACGGGGCAGCTGCCGGCTGGGGATCACGGCGCGGGGCGAGCGCCGACCCGTCGCTATGCGCTGCCTGAGGCACGGCGTGTTCAGCCGATCGACCGCGCTCAGATGCGATATTCGGGCGCGCTTGCGGTGGCAAGCGATCGACTCTCTGACCGGCATTGGGTGACCCGCGTGCCCCACGATCAGGGGCCAGGGGCGGTGTCACGGCCCTGGGTGTACCGTCACCGTGAGTCCCTGATGACTCGATTACACAGGAGGCCCCTGTAGATATGCCGAGCGACGACGCAGTTGACAGCAATCTTAAAGGCATGGATGACCTGGATTTCGTGGGATGGAACAACGCGGATTGGACCGGCGTCTTCGCTCACCATCACACCGACGACGTCCTAGTGGCCTGGCAAGGACAGCCCACGACCCACGGTATCGAGGAGCACGTCGAGGCCATGAAGTCATACGTCGAACAGAATGGCGGCGGTAAACCACCCCAGATCACGTCCCATCCAATCAAGTTCGGGTCTGGAGAGTGGACATGCGTCGTTGGGGAATTCGAGAACGGTGCCCGTATGGTGACCGTCGCTAAATGGCGCGATGGTGCCATTGCTGAGGAGTACATCTGGTCGTAGCATCATCTCCGACGGCCCTGGCCCCATGGGCGTTCTGTGATCTGTTGGTTGGTAAGGATGTCTCGGCCGAAGTTGACGTCGAGGCTGTTCGGCCCCCTCTAAACGCTCGCCGCTAAACGCTCTCCGCCAACTTGGAATCGAGCTTAGGAAGGTCGATGATCCGAACCGAAGGAACAACTGATGACCGCCGGAGAGGACATAGGACTCAGTTAGCCTCGACCCGAGGCGAAAGCCTTTTAAACCCATTCCGGTTACCGCTGAGATGACTCGATGACCGGCGAGCCGATGCCGGCAGCGTTCCTGGGGCACGGGAGCCCGATGAACGCGCTTGAGCGCAACCGCTACACCGATGCCTGGCGCCAGGTTGGAGCCCGCGTTCCTCGACCGCGGGGCATCGTGATGATCTCTGCACACTGGTACGTCAACCTCTCGGCAGTCACCGCCATGGCTCAGCCGAAGACGATTCACGATTTCTACGGGTTCCCCGAAGAGCTCTTCTCCGTGCAGTACCCCGCACCGGGGGACGTGCCTTCGCCCAAGAGGTCGCCGAGATCGCCAAGCCCACCTGGGTCGGGCTCGATCACGACAGTTGGGGCCTCGACCACGGCACCTGGTCGGTGCTGGTCCATGCCTTCCCCGACGCCGACATCCCCGTTGTCCAACTGTCGATCAACGCGCAGAAACCATTCGAGTACCACCTCGAACTCGGCGCTCAACTCGCGCCGCTGCGCCAACGGGGCGTGCTCGTCATCGGCAGCGGCAACGTCGTGCACAACCTGCACCGCGTCGACTGGGGCCAACCCGACGGCGGGTTCGACTGGGCCCACCGCTTCGACGACGCAGCGCGCAGCCACATGACGTCCTCCCCCGAAGACCTCGCCGCGCTACGGAACCACAAGGATTTCGGCGCCGCGGTGCCGACACCCGACCATTACATACCGCTGCTTTACCTAGCCGGGCTGGCCAGCGCCGCCGGCTCTACCGCGGAGGTGCTGGTGGACGGCTATACGTACGGCTCCCTATCCATGACCAGCTACACCATCGACGCCAACTGGCCAGAAGAGCAGCACTCGAGAGCCGCCGCGGCCGCGCATCCCGACCCTGATGTAGTCCCACCCGACGACACCAACGCATGATCCGACCGATTTTCAGCCGGCGGGTCGATACAGGTAGGACGCTCATTTCGGTCCAGCGCCGAGGTCTCCGGCCGGGCTTCGTCCCACGCTCATAATCGTGCCCGCTGAAGCCACCTGACAGGGACTCGTCACCCTGCGGCCAGGCGCCATACTCGGCAGGGATATGTAGCTTTTTGCCAAACTAGGTCCGGTGCTCGCGGCCGCGCGATAACCGCCTCGGTGTTTACGGCTACTCGTTCCCGCGTATAGGAGAAGGCCTTGCTGAATGGTATGGGATATCCGGGCCTGCCCAGATGCCGCGACCTTCAGTCATGGATGCCCGGTGGATCGCAGGGCCATGGGGAGCGCGCGGTGACCCAGGCGAACTCAGAGGTGATGCGGATCCCGACGCCGGGGTCGTACATCGGTTCAACGACGCCGCGTAGGGCGTCGCAGAATGCCGACAGGCCGGTCGCCTGTATGGCTGGGACCGAGGGTCCAGCGGAGGCGAGCGCCCGGACGGCTATGTCGATGTCGGGCCATTCGTTGACAACGTTGACTGTGCCCCGCTCGAGGTTGTCGAATCCGGTCGCCTTCAGCATGTCTTCGATCACATTTTGGGTGTCGCCCTGCTCGGTGGTGGCGCTGCCGTGGCCGGGGGGAGACAGTTCGATCACCTTGAGAAAGTACGGCAGGAGGCCGAGATGTTCGAATCGGCCCCAAAACGTCAGGCCGAGCCGCCCCCCTGGGACGAGCGCCCGGCGCGCTTCGCTCAAAGCCGCCTCGCAGCCCTTCCAGATCCCGTTGAAGCTGGTGGCCACGTCGAACGATGCGCTGGGGAACGGCAGGGCGAACATGTCACCGACGCGAAAGTCGCCTTCGGGTGTGCGGGCCCGGCAGACGGCCACGAGGTCTTGGGAGGCGTCGATGCCTGCGACGGCCGCGCCACGCCCAGAGGCGAGTTGGGCGGCCAAACCTGATCCGCATGCGATGTCGAGCAAGCGCACACCGCCGGCGACGCCGAGCTTGTCGAAGACCACTTGGTTGGCAGGACGGGCGTAAGGTTCGAACAGGTACGCCCAGTCGGTCGCCCTGGCTCCCCAGGCCCGCCCTGCTTCCTCCCAGTCGTGATCTGCCATCGTGGTTTGGTCTCTGGCCACAACTCTCTCCTTATACGGACGATCGTTCGTATAATACATCGTGGACGATCGTCCGTCTAGCATGAATCTGAGGTGACGAGAAGCGAGAGCTATGCCAAGTGAGCGAGGACAACCAAAACAGACCCGGGCGCCGGGGGACCGGGCGCGCGCCCGGATCGTAGAGCAGGCAGCTCGCCTAGCGACTGTCGAGGGCCTCGATGGGCTGTCCATCGGCCGCCTCGCCGAGGCCACCGGTGTGGCGAAGAGCAGCGTCCACGCCCTCTTCGGCTCCAAGGAGCAACTTCAGCTCGCCACCATCAACGCGGCGCGGGGGAGCTTCATCACTGAAGTCGTCACACCCGCGCTCGCCGACACCTCTCCGGGTCGAGACCGTCTGCTCGCGCTGTGCGACGGGTACCTGTCCTACGTCGAGCGGCGGGTTTTCCCTGGAGGCTGCTTCTTCGTCGCCGCATCGGCCGAGGTCGGAGCCCAGCCTGGGCGAGTTCACGACGAAGTCGCCCGCGTGCAGCAGCAGTGGCGGGACCTGCTTCTGCACGAAGCTCACACTGCCGCCGAGAACGGCGAGCTGCCCGTCGGTGACGACCCTGCACAGCTCGCCTTCGAACTGGGGGTCATCCTCGCCGGGACAGACATCGTTGCCGTCCTCCACGACGACTCCGGTGCAGTTGCCCGCGGACGAGTCGCCGTGCTGGCCCGCCTCAAGGGCTCACCCGCTCCGAGTGCCAAGCCCCAACCTTCACGGCGCAACACCTCCAAGGCGCCACCCCGCAATGAGTCCGGCTGACTCGCACCCGGGCATAGACCGGGATCAGGGGGCAGCTGAAGTACGGGCGTCGGTTACACAAGCATCCCCAGACCGGCGTTGCTGTGGAACGGCTTGTCAACCCCGGAATTCAGTGGGCTTTTCGAGCGCGAGGTATCAACGGTTGTCGCGGTGGCTTGAGCTTGGCAGTCGATGCGTTTGGAGGCTGCTACTCGCTTAGCGCTTATGCGGTGGTGGGCGGCAGTGTTGTGGGCGACGCGCCGGAGCGCAGTGGATCGGAGTTCCGCCACGATGCTGTACGCGAGTCGGGATCGCAGTTTTTCCATGCGCAGATGGTGGCCTCAGAATATGCGCGTCCATGACGGCCATTCCTGGACCGTTGGAGATAGCGCCGGCGAGGGTCGAGTCTGCTGCGGCGGTGCTCCGGCGTGTCGCGATGGGTTCTGTCACAGCCGCGCCGATCTTGCTGTGACCGAGATCGTTTTCATGGGTCAGTCGTTGGCGGTCATCTCGGCCCAGGCGAATCCGGCGAGTTCTCGGGCCACCGCGGCAGCGACGACGGACTTGACGTTCTTGCGGGCGGCGAGGACGGCGAAGCGCCTGGATAGTCGGTTCTGGGCGGTCCAGGATCTGGCGATGGTGGCTGGGCCGACGCCTTCTTGGCGGGCACGGATGGTCGGCCCTAGCGCCGGGCGGTGTTGGTAGGACCAGGCCGCTTCGCAGAGCTGGCCTCGGATGTGGCTGTTGCCCGCTCGGGTGATCGCCCCTCGACGTTCGGAAAGCCCGGTGGAGTTTTCCGAGCAGGTCAGCCCGGTGAAGGACATAAAGGTCCTGGCGGTTGGGAAGCGCCGCCAGTCGAACACCTCGGCTCCTAGACATAAGCCGCCCATGCGGGTGACACCTCGATAGGCGCCCAGGCGGGCCACCGCATCGGAGAAGGGGTCAGTGGCGAAATAGCCGCGCAGGTCGGCCTCGACCGCCTCGAGAGCGGTATCTCGCAACTGAACGGTAGAGCGGTAGTGGCCGAAGGTTGCGGCCAGCGCCTTGTCCTCGAAAGCCAACCCCGACAGCCACCGCTCATGGCGGATGGTCCAGTTCGAACCACCCCGGTAGATCATCGAGTGGCGCAACAAGAACTTGGTCAGCCGGTTACGGGCCCGGGTCAGATCCTCGACCATGTCCCCCCGGGTGCGGCACAGATCCCGCACCGCTTCTTGGGCCGGGTTGGGCACCGCAATCGCGGTGAGCTCCCCGGCCCGGTGCAGGCCGGCCAGGCGCCGAGAATCCCGCCTGTCAGTCTTGACCCGATCCCCCGGCCCTTCGGCACCAACGACGGGGCAACCACATCGCAGCGCACCTTCATAGAGCTGAGCAGCCGGTACAGGTCATAGCCGGTCGGACCCGCCTCATAGCAAGCCCAGATCCCTGACGGGCGTCCCAGCCGTTTGATCAGCCGACGCACCGACTCGGCATCAGAGGTGATCTTGTCGGTCACCGCCACGTCTCGGTCGGGCTGCAAGATCGCCACCGAGATCGTGTCCTTGGACACGTCCATGCCGAGATGCACGAACCCGCGATGGGCCAAACTAGTCGCTGGTCGACTCCCTTCATCCGTATGTGGCAACTTCCGTGCCGTGATCGTCACGAATGATCCACGAAGATGCGGTCGACAGGGAGTCGGCCACCCAACCCCGCCACTCACCACAGGAGGCGGGACGGGGATTGTTCTTTACGGTGAGATAGCCCCTGTGCAGGCTGGCCCGGCGCCAGCCGGACCGGGGTCCCCCTCGGGGTGGTCTGGCTGGAGGCGGGACAGTCGGGGGTGCGGGGGCTGGAGGCTCGCTGTCAAGAAGAATTTTCGGCCCGCCGGGCATGTACATCAAACGGCTCCTTCACGGTTTTAAACCTGAACTGGGATGCCGTTCCATGATGAATATGCCGCAGTCACGCCGCTGGATATTGGGACACTTCAGATGAACGGTATGGGATAGCTCGTCCGCCTGACTGGCCGCGAGAGCCACGGCGGATGGATTACGCGGCTTCGCCAGCTACCGCTCACGCTCCTCCGCTAGAGCCGCAAGTCGATCGAGCGAGGCCTGTAGCTTCTCGGCTGTAGTCGCCCGGGCACGAGGCATCCGTGACCGATCCGTGAGCCCGGTCCAGTCGTAGATGTGGGTGACCAGCGTGCGCGACGGGCCCAGCGCTTCGAGTTCCCAGGCCCAGAGATGTCCAGGCGGGGACTTACCTTGCACAGCTGGTCGCCAGGCCAGGCGACGCCCCTCGACGAAGTCAACCACCCGGTTGTCGCGGACTCCGCCCCTTTTGAGCCGCATGGTGAAGACGTCGCCGACGGCCCGAACGCGTTGTCCTGGAGCAGCCTCTTTCAAGTTGTCGTTGCCATCCCAGCGAGGTTGCTGGGCTGGATCGGCGATCAGCTCGAACACGCGCTCTGCGCTGGCTTCGATGACCCGAGATGCCCTCACGACGCGCGGCGGCTCCTGGTCGGTCATGGTCCCATCCAAGCGGTCCGGAGAAGAGGTTCTTCCCCCAGGATGGCATCCCCGCCTCCCGCGGTTAGCCCAGCACCGGCAGTCGAGCCGCGACCAGTCCGGCGTCATCCGGACGGGCAGGCGGCCGGTGCCCATGAGCACCGCGTGTTCGTCCGGCCAGTCCGCCGGCAGCGGGTCTGCGGCAAGCGACTCGATCGTCGCGACAGGGTCCGATGTTCCAAGAGTTTTGTCGACACGGGCGTGCGGTACGTAGGTGTAGCGTCGGCGCACTGGGTTTGACACCGCCGGGCCCGAGCACCCGAGGAGGAGCCGTGCCGACCCTCTGAATACCGAGAACAGAGTGGGCACCGGAACCCGGTCGTGAGATTTGAGGGGCGTCGGATGCAGACTCGGTCGAACATTTGCTGTCCGAGCTCTTCCACCCCGGCGTGGCGTTGATGCCGAGACCCTGGTGGTAGTTGGTGGAACTCCGGCGAGGGGGCGGTCACTGTCGCGGGCGCTGGCCGCCTACCTCGCCGGAGGTCACACGGGGTCTAGCCGCCGCTGAGCAGGGTGCCGCAGAGAGGCTGGTCGTTGTTTTGGACGATGAACTTGCTGCCCTGCAGCTGGACGTAGTACGAGCACGATTTCGTCGGGATGGTCTTGAAGGTGCTGAAGTCGACGGTGTTGGTGGCGAGGCCTTCCGCGTTGTAGGCGGTGACCGCCCGCAGATTGGTGATGAACGAGGAGCGGGTCGGGTTTTGACCCGCGACCTCAAGCCCCTTGATCAGCAGGTCCGCAGACACGTAGCCCTGGGTCCAACCAAAGTCCGGGACCCCAGTGAAGTTCTGGTACTTGGCGAACGCGGCCTGCTCGGCCATCGTGGCCGGAGTATTGAGCTCGACGGGCACCTGCGAGTTGGTGACCATGTAGGCTCCGGCCGCCGCCTGCTCGGTGGCGGTGCTCTGGAGGAAGTCCTGGCCGTAGCCAGTCGACATGTCCGTCACCTTCAGGTTGACGCCGGTCCCCTTGGCGGCGGTGAGGATCGCCAACAAGGTGTTGGGGTCGATGGGGCCGTAGAGCGAGTCCACGTTTGAGGACTTCATCTGCAGGCGCGATCGCGGTCACGTCGACCGTGCCGAATGGCAGGGAGGTGTTGATGTACGGCGCAGTGATCCCCACGGATGTCGCTGCCGGACCCATCCCCTTGGCCGTCGCGCTCGACGAGGGAGAGATCCCGTAGCCCACCGAGGCCACACGGGTGCCGCCCTGGTTCTTGATGAACTGGGCGTCGGTCGTGTACACCGGGAAGCTGGGGAACAGCACCCCCGTCCACGAGAACATGTTGCCGAGCGAGCTCCACTCCGGGCCGTCGTAGGCGCTACCGACCACGGGAATGCCCGCAGTAGCCAGGTACTTGGCGGCACCGAAAGCGAAGGGGCTGTTGTAGTCGACCAGGAACGCTCCGGAGTTGACCGCCGTCTCGGCGGCGGTGGCCGCGGTGGTCGGGCTCGACGCGTCGTCCTCGACCACGTAGGTGATCTTGCGCCCGTTGACTCCCCCGGCCGCGTTCTGGGCGTCTATACGGGCCGCAAAGCCCTTCGGGATGTTGACCGAGTTCGACGAGTCCGATCCCGTCAGCGACGTCACCAGCGCCACCTTGTACGCCGTAGCCGACACACCCGGAGCGCTCGCAGTATTGCCAGCCGTGGTCCCCCCGGCGCTGGTGGCCTTGGTCCCCACGGTAGTGGCCGTCGACGATGGCTTGGACGAGCTCCCGCACCCCGCAGCCAGCACCGCGATCGCCGCTCCAGCCAAGACCGCTTTGAATAGGTGCGTCGGCACATCAACCCCCAGTCGAAGATCGAGAACTCCCCCAGGAGCCCCGACATTGAAAAGATTATCGATCTCGACGTGGGTGTCAATGCAGCTCAGCATCTTCACAGCCTCAAGGCTGATCTGCGACACATCCCGCCAGGACGCAGCCGTCACAAACGGAGGTCCTGCTGTCTGCTGCGCTGCGCCTCTCGAAGCGCCGTCGGTAAAGTGGACGACGGGCTCGAGTAGGCTTCACCTTGCCGAATCTGGCAGGACGAGTAACCATGCTCGACGTTCTAGTGCCCTCGCCTCTTACTCGTTTCCCCACTGAGCGATCTTCTTCATGAGACGGTGTGGGCAAGCTCGACCGCATAGGGCAGCGTGGAGTCCCTGTTGACCCCTCGGCCGCGAGCACCAGACACTCATCGGCATCGATCCCCCTACCTGCGATGCCCTATCGGGGCCCGCCATCCCAAACCAGCCTTCGTGGTTGCACAGAGCCGGGCTGTCAAGCTTCTGTCCAAAATCTCATAGGTTGCGACGTCGGATGCGGTCACAACGACTTCTCCAGCCGTCGGACGTCGACCAGCACGAAGATGACTGAGGCCCCGGCCGAAGGTGACTACCGGACCGCCTCGGTCGCTCGATCAGTTGCTCAATGTCGTCACCGGGAGCGCCGGGTTTCGCCACCGACGATCAACGTATCGTGCATAACGTTCTGAACTTGGCCGGATCTGCAGCTTCAGCCTTGATCGGCGTCGACGCCAGAGCCGGCGCTCGGCTCGAAATCGCCGACGACGCGGTACGTCCCAGAACGCGCGGCCAGTGGTGCCCACCGGCCATCTCCAAGGTGATGCCGGTACGTCCGCAGCCGGGCGATCGGCGCTTGCCCGATAGTCGGCTCGGGCGGACCATCCTTGCGCGTTCTGTCCTCTTAGGTCAGGGGGATGTCCAAACCGAATCCAGCGGTGATTTCTCGGCTCAGGCGTCCGACCGAGAGGCCGTCGCTGATGAGCCGACGTGCCCACGCAGTCGCTTCCTCGTCGGACCCCAGATCCTCCTCCGCCAGCAGCTCTCCGCTGGCACCGTATGCCCGATAGGTTGACCTGCGACCGAAGGAGGCTTGTATCGGCATCAAGAACAGTCTTCCACTCTTCTACACGGCGGAAAGCACACGCGGACGCGCCGCTCCGCACTCCCCAGACCCTCCTACGTCTGCAGCGAGGTTGGTGCGGACGTTCCGGCCGACGTGTTCTGCGGCAAGATCGTTAGCCTAGCCAAGTGAAATATCCGTCGATCGGCTCGGGTGCCGCCTCACGGGCAGGTCGTTGTTCGGTGTGTGTATTCTGGTCGGCTTCGAGCCGCGTTGGGCTGATCGGGAGGTGGTCCGGCGCCGAGTCGTGCCCGAATCTCCTGGGTGGCTCGTGAGGGCAGCCGAGGTGAGAGATCACCGCAAGCATCGCGGGTCAGCTCACCGGATGCTCAGAAACGCGCCGATATGAGGCCGGTGTAGGCTGACCCCCGCACCTGGTTGCGTCGTGGCGTTCAGATAGGGGTAGGGCAATGGTTAGTGTCGAGTTCCAGCAGGTGTCGCAGTGGGCTGACAAGCTGGCGATCCAGGAGATCATCTATCGCTACAGCGACGCGGTCACTCGACGGGATTGGGACCAGTTCGAGACAGTGTGGGCGCCCGACGCTGTGTGGGAGGTCGGCGCTCCGTTCGACGTCCGCGCTGAGGGGTACCCGGCCGTCCGAGGCGCCGTCGGCAACTCCCTGGATCGCTTCGAGTTCTCGGTCCAGACAGCTCACAACCCGGTTGTCGCGTTATCGAGCGACGGTCGCGCTACCGCCACGACGACGATCCACGAGATTGGGCGGAGCGCTGTCGATGGTCGCGGTCTGGTCTTATACGGGATCTACTACGACCAGCTCGTCAACAGCGAAGAAGGATGGCGCTTCGTCCACCGCCTGTTCCAGCCCATCTACCTGGAATCGGAGTCGTTAGCGGGACAAACGATCAAGCAGAGCCGACTTCTGAGCTAAGCGCGGGCGCTTTGGCTGCCAGAGACCTAGACGATGCCGTCTCGCCCGACGCGAAGCAGCCACCCCCGACACCCGCGGGGCATAACGACAACCGGACCCCCGGTCCCAACCCGACTCGACGAGCGTAGATCGGCGATAGCGAGCGCAAGTGATGGTTCATCGGTGACCACCGCTCCCCCGGCCTTCTGTCCGCTATTGCACGCTCGGCTTCAGCGGTATCCTCCGCGTCGTGACCAACGAAAGTGACAAGCGGGTCGTGGAAACGGCCCTTCAAGCGGTCGTCCACGAGGACATCGAAGCGGTGCACCCGCTCTTTCGCGACGACGTGATTTGGTGGGTGCCACCGTCAGCTGGCGTCAAGTTCCATCTCCCCCGGCCCTTGCGCGAATGGGGCAGGATTCCGTGGCTCGGCGGGCCGGGCTGGAAGGCATTCGAGCCGGGGACCAGCTCTATCGTGATCCACCACGCTATTGCCGAAGGCGGATTCGTGTCGGTGCACTTCAACCGCACCGCGAAGCGACTGGGTCGTGGCGACTATGACGTCGAATACAACCTTCTGTTCCGCCTGGTTGACGGCCAGGTCGCGGAGGTTTGGGAGATCGCTGACACCGCCACCGCCTTCGGCTTGGTTAGCTGAGGGGCCAAGGGCCAGTCTGGAGCCGAACACCATCTGCGCCGTTTCCCGGCGATCGCAGAATGCCCACTCTGGTGCGCCCAGAATGACATCTGAGCCCTGATGAAGCGGGCGAATAATCGGCCTGCGCTCCAGCATCGTTCGGGAGTCGCACCCGAACGGTTGCTCACCTTGGTACGAGCTCCGTCAGCGTTTCGCTGGCCAATCGTCGGACGTCCACCCATTGTTCCCCATCGAGAGTCTCGATCTCGTCACGAAAGGCATCGGTGTCAAGTTGCTTCAGCCGATCTGTCAGCCGATCAAGGGCCTGCTCGCCGGTGAGTGACAGGGCTGGCGCGACGATCTGCTGCCATCCCGGCCACATGTCGTCGAATGAATCGACCAGCTCCGCTATCAGCGCGCACGGGGCATGGTCCTGGGTGTGCTCGTATGGCTCTTGTCGCGTCCAACCGCAGGGGTGCAGCCACGCATTCTGGCTTGCCGCGTCCCCAGCTAGGAGCCTCACATGACCCACGATGTCTTGAAGGCGAGCATTGGCTAGGTCTAACTCGCCGTTCCGCGCCACAGCGACGATGATGGCAGAGCGGCCCTCGGCCCTTCTGTCACCCGACGCCGAATATTCCATCTCGCGCCACACTTAGCGCGCAGGGACGCGGCGACCAAGGGGAAGGGAACGGCGTTCGGCGCTCCTAACTCCATTCCCGCTCCAGATAATCCTGGATAGCGGCTTCACAGTCGTCAGCTTCGACTTCGACGACTCGTCCCCCGGTGTCGGCGACAGCGGAGAGCACTCCGCTGGTCACGTCGTTGGTTGTGACGTCTGGGCAAAAGGCGTCAACCATGATGTCGTCGTCTCTAGCGGCGAGGATCTGTTTGAGGGTCATGTCGATGGTTTCAGCGTTAGGCGGATAGCTGAAGAAGACATGTCCCGATTTCATCGTGAAGGCGGAGGGCTCAAAGTGGCTGAAGGTGATCAGGCGGCCCCGTGGTGGCCGAGTAGTTCCTGGCCGAGGGCGACCGCAGCCATAAGGTTCGCCCCCACGTGATTGGGGTCGAAATCGACCTCATCCAACTCATCGAGGTCGATCTCCGATGCCGTCTCGGCGAATCCGATGACTCCGCGCAAACAGTGCGAGGTCTGGGATGAGATATGCCTCGCCACCGTGGAGGCACCCCGCCGAGCTGGGTAGTACAGGTCCTTCATTTCCATGAGCACTGATCGGTCGAGGATTACAACAGCATCGGTCACGGCCAACATTGTGACCCTCCATGCCGACTGATGCCGATTGAAAGCGCATAACACTCCGTCCTGCGCTGCATCGCGCAGCGAACTCAGCCCGTCTCGGGCGACCCGATTCGGCGATCGCCCGCTTGGCGGCGATGGGCGCCGTCGGGTGTTGGCGGCGCCCGGAATGCCGCTGGCGGGGTGTCTAGCGGCTGGCGCCGGCGATAAAGGTGGAGACGATGTAGGTGGCGTGCCGGTCGAGGGACACTCTGGCCCGGTCGTATCTCATTGTCGTTCGCGGATCGGCGTGGGAGGCGGCCTCTTGCACGTCCCGCAGGGGCACGCCGGCGTCGAGGGCGGCAATGATGAAGGCGTGACGCAAGGTGTGCGGTCCGATCGGCTTGGTGATCCCGGCCCGCCGAGCGATCCGACGCACGATCCGGGCCGCACCGTGACGGTCGAGACGGCCACCGTCGCAGCCGGTGAAGATCGGCCCCTCCGATCGTTCTGCGATGGCTAGGTCGATCGCCCTGGCCGTGCGGGGTGCGAGAGGGATCGTGACGATCTTGCCGCCTTTGCGCAGGACGGTCAGGGTGCGGTGGCCCCGCTCGAGGCCGACCGCTTCGATGTCGGCTCCAGTAGCTTCTGAAACCCGCAAGCCGTTGAGTGCCAGCAGAGAGATGAGGGCGTGCTCGACGGCCGGTCCGAGACCAGCGGCGACGAGCAGAGCGCCAACCTCGTTGCGGTCCAGGCCGGTGGCATTGGACTCGTAGTCCAGGCGCGGTCGGCGCACATGCGCGGCCGGTGAGAGGGCCAACAGCCCTTCCTCCTCGGCATAGCGGTAGAACCCGGCCACCGTGCACAACCGCCGGGCCACCGTCGCCCTGGCTCGACCCCGCTCTTCGAGACTGCGGGCGTAGCCGTCGATGTCGGCCCGGCGGACCAAGAACAGCCCCAGCTGGTGGTCCGCGCACCAGGCGACGAACTGGCGCAAGTCGAGGGCGTAGGCGTCGCGAGTCGAGCCCCGGTAACCGGCCAGAAAGCCGGCCAAGGCCAGTCGCTCCCCATCACCGAAGGCAGGGTCGCAGACGACCACAGATGTGGACGGTTCGTGTTGCATGGGTAACCTCCCGAGTCAGTGAGACTCGAGGGGGCCCGAGCCCCACGGTTGAGATCACCGACGCTATGCCCGGCCCCCTCCCGATCACCCGATGTTCTGCGCCCCCGGCAAACAGGCCGGAGGCCGCCTAGCCCGGCGCGCGATCGCCGATTCAGCTCGGCTATCACAGATGGGTTGTAATCAGATGCGCTGACGTTCTGTGCTGTTGCAAGGTCGACCTGCTCCCCGCTGGGCTCGTCTTACCAAAGATCAGCCCAGACGCCTCGCCCACTGTTCAGCGCCTGGCCAGCAAGATCGGCAAAGTGCCGCCAGAGCCTGGCGAACCTTACGTCCGGCACTTTCGCCGCCCTGGCCGGACTGGAGGACAAGACGCTTATATCGAACGTTGGCTATAAGCCCGCTGAGGGTGCCGGAGTCGTAGCGGAAGGGGGGACCGAGGTGGCGGAGCCGTCCGGCCTCCCGGCATGATGGCGACAACACACCTGGGAGGCGACGGGGTAATGAGTTACGAGCAGGTTTCTATCCGCACCCAAGATGGCGATTGCCCGGCATACGTGTTCACGCCGTCGGGGTCCGGCCGGCATCCGGCCGTGATCTTCTACATGGACGGACTGGGGATCCGGCCGACGATCTTTGAGATGGGGCAGCGGCTGGCCGGTCAGGGCTATGTCGTGCTGGTGCCCGATCTTTTCTACCGGGCCGGCCGCTACGAGCCGTTGGATCCGAAGGAGGTGTTCGCCTCGGGTGACGCGAGGACTGCGATCGGTGACCTGCTCGCTTCGACCGACAATCGTCGGGCCGGCGAGGACACAGAGGCGTTCCTCGCCTACCTCGACAGCCGCGAGGACGTCGCCGGAACCAAGGTGGGCACGACCGGTTACTGCATGGGCGGAGCGATATCGCTGACCGCGGCGGGAACCTATCCCGACCGGGTCGCCGCCGCGGCCAGCTTCCACGGCGGCAACCTGGCCACCGACTCCGAGCTCAGCCCGCACCGGCTTGCGCCTGCCATCGCCGCCCGGGTCTATGTCGCGGGGGCTGACCAGGACAACTCGTACCCGCCCGAGATGGCAGCACGACTCGACCAGGCGCTGAGCGACGCGGGCGTGGATCACCGCTGCGAGATCTATCCCGAGGCGCTGCACGGCTGGACGATGGCGGACTTCCCGGTCTACAACGAGGCCGCGGCCGAACGCCACTGGGATGAACTGGTGGCCTTGTTCGCGGACACCCTTGCCTGAGGCGCAAAAGGGCAGCGCGTCTCCAAGCGCAGATCGTGAGTCCAAATCGACCGTCGGACGCCTCGAGCGTTCTGGCGCGGGACCCCGACCCCGGACTGGACGCCGCCACCCGCTCGAATCGCCGATTCGGAGCGGGTACGTCGGAGGGTCCGTGGAGGCTCTCGACTCTGCCGGAGGACAAGAACCAAGTTGTCTGTTGCGGGCTATTGAGTGTTTTTATGGGCGGTGTGGCCGCTGCACTTCGCCGGTTACCTCGCGGTCTGCTGTCGTAGCCGGGAAATGGTGCGTCACGCTCCGTCGCCGATGGGGATGATTCGGGCGGTCGCTGCACCCGTTCGCAAACGCCAGATACAACGCTGGCCGGAATCGGCTTGCGTCGTCGTAGGGAGGGTCTCTTAACGCTCGGCCCAACCATTCGCCGCGCTTGACAGACCAAGCACGGCCCGATCCTGGAGGGGTGTCACCCGAGGTGGTGCCCGCCAACCTCTGCCGCCTGTTCGTGAGTGGCGAACCCTTGGGCCAGCAGCGCCGCGGTTGTTTGGGTACCGCTCGGGTTCACCGTGTGCCGGTCGTAAACCGGGGCGCTCAGGAGTGGATCGCCCGGCCGTCACTCGGATGCTGGGACCGGAAGGGCAGGTCGAGGAGCACGAAGAGGACCAGGGCGATCCCGGCGGCTGCGACGATGTACCAGGGCCAGGGGCCGAGCAGGTTGAGGAGGCTGGACGAGGGCGGAGGATGGCGCAGGTACAGGTAGTCGCCGCCTGTTGCCGCGTCGAGAATCGCGCAGAGGCCCGCGTAAGCGATGCTGATGAGGAAGACTCGTCTGACGGCCCCGGGTCGGACCCGAGTAGCGGGCAAGGAACCCGGCTACCGCCAATCGACTCTCATCGAATACCGGTGGGGACGCTAGGATGATCGTGGTCGACGACATGACAGGACCTCCTTGGTCGCGGTCCTTACATCACGCCTCGCCGGCACGGCCGCGTCCAGCCCGACAGCCCGCACTCCGGCTATCTCATCCCGGCACCCGCTATCCGGCGACACCACTTCCGAGCCCTCACCCACGTGGTCGTCCGCGCCCAGGAAGACGCACCCGCAACCCGCCCGCGAGATACCGCACGGGTCAAGGGGGTTTACGTCGTCGCCCCCGGCCTCGCCCAACGAGCGTCCACTACAGGCCGGTTGCTTGAGAAATCAAGCGTCACTGGGGCGTCCCGCGCGGCACCTTGAGGACGCGTCGATGTCGCCTTTATCACGTTTTATTGGACTCCAGCGAGGGCATGTTTCTGGTTGGAGCTGGAATCAGGGGGGAGGGTGGCGTGTTCCACCATTCGCGCTCGGCGATGTACTTCTTTAGGCCGTGCAGCCCGTAATAGTCGGCGAGGCCTTCGTAGCGCATTCCCACCTTCTCCATGACCCGCCATGAGCCAACATTTTCTGGCACTACGACCGCCATGATGGTGTCGAGACCGATGGGCCCGAGACCGCGGGCGAGCACGGCGCTTGCTGCCTCGGTGGCATACCCCATGTTCCACGAGACTGTGGTGAAATGGTATGCGAGGTCGATCTCAGTCCCAGCGTCGCTGTCGATCGAGTTCGCCGGGCGAAGGCCGCGTTGCCCGATGAACGTGCCTGTACTCAACTCGTCGACGGCCCACATCCCGCAGCCGATGTCACGCTCCATCGCGAGCCGAGACTCGATCGCTCGCTCAAAGGTCTCCATCGTCGGGTCCGGCCCGGGCGGAAGGAACCGGCGTACTTCCGGGTCGTTGACCATCGCGATCCACGCGTCGGCGTCGGAATAGTCGAAGCTGCGAATAGCCAGGCGTGCTGTCTCGAGGCGGATGCTCACGACGAAGATCGTAGAGCAGTGGGGTGCGGCTGTTACAGGCGAGTGGGAGTGCCTTGCGCCAAGGCGTTCCGCTCTTGACGGCGGGCGACTTGAAGTGGGGCACGGTGGGATCCAGCGAACGCTAGGCAGACAGCGCTTCGGCGGCGGCGGCGATCTTGTTGCTCCCGGCTTCGGTCAGTTCGGCGACGATCTCGGTGAACTCAGGGTGCTGCAGGCCGGACACCAGGAAGGTCCAGCGGTAGGCGCGCTGCTGCTCGACACGGATCTCGGTCCTTTCAGCCTCGGAGAACGAGCGACGGGTGCTCTGCTCGAGCGTGTCGATGTCCATTTCCACCTGTTGAGCGAGCAGGCCGTCCACCGCCCCGCCCAGCTGGAGGAGCTCGTCGACGGCTTCTTCTCGTCGCTGGGGCGCGAGGTCGGCGGCGATCTCCCCGATGAGCAGCGTGTCCAGGCGGGCGTGGCGGGATTCGTCGATCCAATGGAAGCGCAAGATGTCCCGGAACAGCGGGTCAAGATCCTCGCTGTCCCGGACGTGCTCGACGTAATGCAGCTGGGTGAACCACTCGATTAGACTGGTGAGCAGTAGCGCCGTCAAAGCCGACTTTCCGAGCACCACCTCTGCCACGGCTTCCCGGCCGGGGATCAACCCGCAGGGCCCCCCGAAGCCTTTCTCGAACTGGTCGCAGGCTCGGCGCAGCATCTCTTGATGCTTGACTTCCTCTTCGGCGAAGCGCAGCAGCGACCACAGACGAGTCTCGTCGCCGAACACGTCACGGTTGGCGTTCGCCATCACCATGGGGACGATGTATTCCTCCACGAAGGCGAAGATGTGGCAGTAGGAGTTGCCCCGGATCTGATTTAGGGTGCGCTTTTCGTCCTCGTTGAGGCAGGTGATGGCACCGACGCCGGCGATCCGCTCGGGTAGGAACGACTTGGTGAAGTCGAAATCCCGTCCCTGGTAGCAGTCGTCGACCGTCCACGCGTTCCTCAATGATCCCTGCAAACCCTTGGCGTAGCTGTAGTCGATGGTCAACATGGCTTGGTCCTTTCGTGCGTTGTCCCATTGGGGTCCAAGGATCGGCTGGACGGTCTGGTTTGGCATCCGTGCAAAGCACGGATTGCGCCACGGATTGACCACGGGGACCCGCCGGTCGAGACCAGCCATGACAGAATGTGGGCGTGGAGGTGTCGCCACGGGAGGCCGAAGTACTCGAAGCCGTCGGCCACCGCTTGACCAACGCCGAGATCGCCTTGCAGCTGTTCATCTCCGTGCGCACGGTGGAGAGTCACGTCTCGGCGCTGCTCCGAAAGCTGTCCCTCCCGGATCGCCGGGCTCTGGCCTCCTACGCCGCGGCCCAACGAAACCACGCCGCCGTGCCCGCCCCGATCGAGCAGGACATCCGCTTCTGCGCCGCACCCGACGGGGTGCGCCTCGCGTGGGCCAAGAGCGGCAAAGGCCCGACGATCGTGAAAGCGGCGAACTGGCTCACCCACCTCGAGTACGACTGGGAGAGCCCCGTGTGGCGTCACTGGCTTGAGGGGCTGGCCGAGCGACACACCCTCATCCGCTACGACGAGAGGGGGTGCGGCCTGTCGGATCGAGACACCAAAGAGCTGTCGCTGGAGTGCTGGGTGGCCGACCTGGAGACCGTCGTCGACGCGGCCGGAGTGGACCGGTTCGTGTTGCTCGGAATATCCCAGGGGGCGGCCACCGCCATCGCCTACGCCGTTCGCCACCCCGATCGCGTCGACCGAGTGATGCTCTACGGCGGCTACGCGCGAGGACGGGGCCGGCGCGGCGGGCCGCAACGCCAGCGTCTGGACGCATTGGTATCGGCCATTCGCACCGGATGGGCCGATCCCGATCCGGCGTTTCGCCGTCTCTTCACGATGCTCTTCCTGCCAGAGGGAAGCCCACAGCAGATGACTTGGTACGACGAGCTTCAGCGCCGGTCGACCTCCGCCGAGAATGCGGTTCGCCTCTACCGAGCCCGCGGCGAAGTCGACGTCAGCGCGCTAGCGCCCCACCTGACAACCGACACTCTCGTCGCTCACGCCAGAGGCGACCGGGTGGTGCCCTTCGAAGAGGGGCGGATCCTCGCCTCGCTGCTCCCCGCGGCGAGCTTCCTGCCTCTGGAATCGATAAACCACATCCTCCTGCCCGATGAGCCAGCCTGGAAACACTTCCTCGCTGAGTTCCACGCCTTCCTAAGTGCATCTCAGCTCCCACCGCAGGCCTAGTTTGCCGGCGCTCAACTTTCGTGGACCGGCGAAGATTGACTTGGTGGCCAGCGTCTGGGCGCACTTGTGCTGGCCGATGTGCTGCTGTGATCCCCCGATCTCTCCAGCGAAACATGTCGCTCGCCTGATGCGATAGTGGGACATGGACTTCGGCGCCCATCTCCCCCTCATGGACTTCGGCGGCAACTCCTACAGTCTCGAACACCTCGCCGCCTACACCGAGACCGCAGCACGGCTCGGCTTCAAAGCCCTGTCAACCAACGACCACATGGTCTTCTCGGTACCGTGGCTAGACGGGCCTACCGCGTTGGCGGCCGTGATCGGCCACTCCGGGACTATGACGCTCGCCACCACCGTGTCGCTTCCGGTGATCCGCGGACCGGTACCGCTAGCCAAGACGCTCGCCGCCATCGACCGGCTCAGCGAAGGGCGGCTGGTGGTGGCCGTGGGTCCGGGCTCGTCACAGCAGGACTTCGACTCCGTCGGCATCGATTTCGACGAGCGATGGGCGCGTCTCGACGAATCGATCTGTACCCTGCGCGCCTTGTGGCGAGCCGGGGCCGCTCCGTTCGTCGGCCGCTTCTACTCCACCGCCGGTATCAGCCTCGAACCTCACCCGATCGGCAAAGAAGGCCCGCCGGTCTGGCTCGGCAGCTGGGGGTCGGAGATCGGGCTGCGCCGCACCGCCCGCCTGGCCGACGGATGGCTGGCGTCCGCGTACAACACCACCCCAACCCAGTTTGCCGCCGGATGGTCTCAACTACAGGACCTGCTCCCCGGCCACGGCAAGGATCCCAGGACCTACCCCAACGCGCTCGCGACCATGTGGTTCTACATCACCGATAACCACGCCGAGGCCGACACGGTTATGCGACAACGGGTGGTGCCGACCATCCACCGCCCCGAGCAGATCCTCCGCGAACGTCTTCCGATCGGCCCGGCCGAGCCGTTCGCGGAGAAGCTCTCGGCCTTCGCCCGCGCCGGCGTCCAGCGGGTCTTCCTTTGGCCCGTGGCCGACGAGGTGCACCAACTCGAGCTGTTCTGGGACAGCGTACGACCGGCGATCGCCGCCTAATGGGCCGGCCAGAAACTCGACGCCGGAAACTCGGTGCGTGCTCTTGCCTCGTGACCAGGTGTTCGATCGGCGAGTTTCGGGCGTCGAGTTCGCAGGCAGCCACTACCCAGGGGTAGCCCCATAACTCCCACCCCGAAAGTGGGCCACATAGCCATCAAACGCCGGATAGGTGGAGCACCCGAAGTCCGAGGAGGGTCGCCGCTGCGTACTTTCTCAAGCGTATGGCGAGGTTCGCTTTGGAGCGGCCCTGAAACAGCCGAAGGAATCGAGCCAAGCGGTACCGCCCCTTCTCGGTTACCCGCCAGTTCAAGGCTTCGGCCGGCGACCGCCCAGAGCCTTTCCCTCCTCTTGCCGGTAGGCGCTCGACTTTGGCCCTTACCCGGCGGTCCATAATGACGGCCACCTTCTCGACTGCCGTTGCCGACGGTCGGACCTTCCGCGGCTACAGGGGCCGGAACATCCAGGGCGGGTGACCCGCTCAGACGGTTACCGGAAACCCGGTGGCCGTCGAAGACCATCCCATAACCGCGTCCCATAGCCGCGACGACCGGGGCGCCCCGAACGCCGGCCTGGGGTGACACCCTGCGGCACTTCGGTGGCACTGGAGCGTCGCAACCGAAATGCTGGCCCCCCGCGACAGTTATCGATACGTCCTATGGCCTTAGCTCCGATCGAAAACCCTACGCGACGGTGATACAAGTGCAGGTCAGAGTACGCGGGGTCCGGTGGACCTGGCGGTCTTTTCGCGCAAAGCTTGGGTTCGTAGGTGACGCGGATCTCCGGTTCGTGTCCAGTGAAGGGAGGAACTATGTCCATGGAAGGCAAGCCGAGCGTCGTGTTCGCACACGGGCTCTGGGCTGACGGCTCGTGCTATAGCAAAGTGATCCCCGCGTTGATCCGGGATGGGCTCGAGGTGGTGTCCACCCAGAACAGCCTGGACTCACTGGAGGGCGACGTGGCGGCGGTGAAACGCGCTCTGGGGCAGGTCAAGAGCCCGGCCATCCTGGTCGGTCACTCATATGGCGGAACCGTCATCACAGCGGCTGGAACCGACGACCGCGTTGTAGGTCTGGTCTATATCTGCGCGCTCGCCCCGGACGACGACGAGACGTCGCAGAGCCTGCAGGAAAAGTTCCCCAAAACAGATGTCTTGGATCACATCGAAGTAGCGGAAGGCCGTATCTGGTTGAAGCGCGAGGGCATCGGGTACTTCTGTGGCGACCTGTCGGCTGAGGAGCAGCAGCTCGTCTGGGCCACCCAGGGCGTCCCGGTTGTGGACCTGTTCAATCAGAAGATTCCTGGTGCCGCTTGGAAGTCGAAGCCGTGCGCGTACGTCGTGGGGACGGAAGACCACACCGTGAATCCGGAACTGGAACGGTTCGTCGCGAAGCGGATGGGCGCTACAACGTACGAGGTTGCCAGCAGCCACGTTGCCATGCTCTCGAATCCCGACGTGGTGATCGAGGCCATCCTCAAGCTCGCTGCGTCCGTCTGAGCGGGGAGGGACACTGCTGAAGCGAATCTCCGACAGTCGTCCGTCCAGCCGCAAACTTAGGCCGGGCGGTCTGCTCGGTCTCCAGACTGCCCCCATGCGCCGGGTTGGTGAGATACCTCCCGCCACCACATGGCCGGGCCCACGTTACTTTGCCAAGCATCCCAGAATGGCTGATCGGGGACCAGGGGAAACGACCTAACCGCGGTGGGCCGTGTTGGTCATGGTTGCGGTTCGAGCTAACCAGCCCTGGCACCGGTCGGTGACCCCTGCCCCGCTGGTTGGACCGCTGTGACGAACGCTTCTCGGAGATGGCCGTGGGTGGGGGTTCGGGAGGTGTAGCGGACGGTGGCGGTGAGGCAGTCGCCGGGGATGGTGATGGTGCCGGTGGGATGTTGCCGGCCGTAGCGGTGGAACAGGTCGACGAGGGCGGATCGCTGGCTATCGGCTATGGCCAGTGTGGCGACGGCGATGGGATCGTCGTGTTCGGCCAGGATGAGCCCGCCGGGCCGGGATGGGGTGGAGGGCCGCCAGCCGGCCACCTGGAAGGTTTGGGTTGTCGAGTGTTTTGCCTTTAGCCTTATGTGCAGAGGAGTCGGATGGCAGCCCTGAAGACCTGGACCTTTACGTGAGCGACATGTCATCGACGAGACTCCAGAGTGTCCTCAGAAACGGTGTCGCCGAGCAACCGATCTCGGACAGGCAGAATGGGCTAGATCCTGCCGATTTCGGCCAACTAGCTCAGCCCTGTGACGTGATCAGCACGCCGTCGTTCGGGGTCACCTTCTCGTCTCGGCGAGTGCCGGCGCGATAGGAACGTCGAGCGCTCGCCAGCGTCGCCCAGCCCGGCACTTGGATGGCATGGCCGCTTCTGGTCGGGGACGCTCCTGGGACGGTTCGGTCAACTGCTGCCCCGACGAGAACTGGAGCGACGGGGGTCAGACCCGGCATCCCGGACATTGTTTGACGATGACCACGGTGAGTGGGAACACACGTGTGGCGTCCCCAAGGCCGTCGGCCGGTGTGGGTGGAGGAGTCGACGGCTAGAGAAAGCGGGTCGCGGGCGTAGCCGGGCAGGGCGATGGTGTGGATCACCGAGGGTTGGGCGGCGGCGCCGTCGATGACCGAGACGGTGTTGCCTTCCTTGTTGGCCACATACACGAGGTGGTTGGTGGGGTCGACGGCGTCGGCGTCGGGTGAGTCGCCGACTGAGATCGGTTGTTCCGCCGTGGGAGGGTTCCCGGCGATGGGGGTCACGGTGCCGACACTGAAGCCACCCACGCCGAGGTTGGTCACCCAGGCGCCGTGGGTGCCGGGATCGACCGCCACGCCATAGGGGGCGTCAAGCTGGGGACTGTCGATCTGGGTCTCTGTGGGTTGCGCCGGGTTGGCGCCGTTAATCACGTCCAGGCCTTCTCCGTTTGTGATGTACGCGGTGTGTGTCGAAGGGTCAACGGCCGCGCCGTAGGTGGGGTAAGCAGTGGCGAACGGGTCGTTGGGCACGGGTATGACACTGGGCGGCGTGGTGGTCGGGTCGATGACCGAGATCGTCGAGGGAGCGCCGGTGTCGGTCACGTAGACGGCGTGGGTGCTCGGATCGACCGCCACGCCATTGGGGGCACCGCCGACGGAAATGGCCGGCACAGCAGCAGATGCCGACCCGGCGCCGAGCCCGGCGATCACCGACAGGCTCGCGACTAGGCCGATCGCACATCGGGTCGCAGACCTGGAATATCGCATGGCTCTCCTCGCAGTTCGCGTCTCGGTTGTGGACAGCCAGGGGCTGTCCGCTCGCCGTCGTGGTGGTTCAGGGAGGCATACGCAGCCGACGCCCCGAACGGTTCACGGGCTTACGCGAACCGCCGCCTGACGGGACTGGCCGCGGCCCGCTCGTGGCATTGGTCGGATTCGGGCCAGGCGTCCCGGGCCGTATCTCCGACGGTCATCCTGCGAATGCGGACAGCAATGAGCGCGCCCTAACTCACCGCTGTCATCCAAACTGCCCGAACGGACAGAACATCTAGTGTCGGGCGCAGTGTCGGGTGGGAATCTGAGGCCGATCAGATCAGACGACTACGGGGCCTCGCTGGAGTGCACGCACGTGATCCGAGCAGCGTGCCGGCCGCGTCGTGTCCTCCTCGTACACTCAGCGGAAAACACCGACCCCGTTCGTACGAAAAGGCATTGCCATAGAACCCACGGCACGGGAGGGTAGTCGGACGGCGCGACCGGCTACCCTGACGCCGTGATCGTCCTGGCCGTGCTGGTCGGTCTGCTGGTGTGGGCTGGTTCCGCCCTGATCATCGACAGCTGGCCAAGAGAGCCCGTCGGCGCCCTGACCTGACAGAGCGGCTCATGCCCTTCCGGCCCACCTCACTCGCCGACGAGGCCCAGAAGTGGCTGCAGGAGAACGGTCGGTGACCTACTGGCAACCTAGGCCGCGGCGTGAGCGATCTCGTCTCATCCGGGCAGTCTGGGTGGTGGCGGCTGCCCTGGTGTGTTCTGTCGCCGGATACGTGGCCATCCTCGTCTTCCAAGGGCCTACCGTTGTGCACAGGGCCTTCGGTACTGGTAGATCTTGCTCTCCAGGACCGGCAACGACCCTCGTGGGGCGGGGGGATGGCACGAGCTGGGCGGTACAGGAGTGCCTGACCGGCTACCAGTTCGGTGGCACCTGGGAGACCGGGCTGGCCGGTACCGGTGGGTTCGTGTTGGGGGTGGCAGTTGCCGGATTCGCGCTACGACCATGGCAGCGGCGTGACCCTGGCGGCCCGGGGCTGGCTTCAGCGGCCGGGTAGCACCGAAATGGCTAAACAAAGGCGAACTGACAGCCCCGAGTGGGTGACCTGCAGAGAAGCCGGTCGTCGGCTGAATATGTCGGGGGACTGGATACGCGGTCTCGGCCGTCTGGGGCTGATCGACGTGCGACGGAGGGCAGGACGGCCGGGGGTGAGTTGGGCGAGCGTCGAGGCCTACATTGATCGATCCAGGATCACCGGGCCGCTCTCGGACACTGTGCTTCGTGACGTGGTCCCAGACGGATCGCCGATCGGGGTGGCGATGATGGATCTAGTGAAGTATCGCTTCGACTGGTCAGATCACGATCTGGCAGACGCGCTGGGAATCTCCGAGTCCCTGGTGTCCAGGTACTGGCTTCGAGGGGTACCAGATCGACACTTGGTTCGACTAGGGGAGCTGTCGAGGCTGGAGAAAGACCAGGTACCTGGCCCGCGGCGCAATTAGGTCGGGAAAGCCGGGAACCCCGCTCGCTTCGTCGGCGTCTAAGCGGCGGATGCGTCGCGTCGCGATTCGTGCGCCCATCGGCTTGGTGCTGACCGCTTCCTGCGGCGCTGCCATAAGCCAGTCTGGTACAGACGGACCGATCGTCACGATTTGCGGCGTTAATACCGGCAGGGCGGTAGCTCTCCAGGGACGGACCGGTCTATATCGATGCCTCCTCGCGTCCCACAAGTCCTGTCAGCGCGGCCGCCGCTTCACAACCAATTCACGTCCGGGTGAGCGAAGACTGCTCTCACGGTGCGCGGCTCACCGTGTCGAACTCGAAGGTGATCAGTGTGGAGAACGAGATCGAAGCGAAGAATGGCGCGGCCGAGGTAGGGCCGTCTTTCTGGTCAGTCCCGGCCGGTCCACACTCACAGCGATCCGAGCCGGTGTCCGGCCGATCACGGAGACTTTCGTCATCGGATTACCAGTCCGCTGAAACGTACGCGGTGCGGACAATCCCTCACACACTCAGTCCGCGAGACACCAAAAGCGCGACCGAACCGTCTGATCTGTTTGCTTGCGAGGGCTGGCTTACTCCTCAGCGCCTGCCGCGTATGGGAACGGTCTGTCGCCTGGCTCTGCCGCGACAGCGGAGCATGGGTAACGCCTGCGAGCCTGGACGTACTTAGCCGTTATCGTCGGGGACATGCCACCCACGTGGGTCGGTGCCGCCGGGGATCTGGCCAGACGGGTCGTAGGGTGACCTGGTGAGAACAAACGACGCGATGTCGAGGTGCGAGACCGAACCGTCGCTCCGGCGCACCGGCTCAAGTCGCTCGCCCCAGAAGTAGCCGAACCGGCCCACGTAGGAGCCGTCACCCACTGGCGAGAAGTCGCAGTCACGACTGGGGACCACGCCCCGTAGTTCGAGGCTCTCATCCGCGGCGAGCCCCAATCGGAATTCGACAGGACCCCAGTACCAGACGCCGAGCAGCGCGACCACTGACGGGTCGGCCGGTGCGCGGGGCGCGAACTGCGACGGGTGGTGCCGCGAGGCGAGCGCGGTGAACAGGTCGTCGTAGAGCTCACGCCGGTGACCTTGGTAGGTCGAGTTTGCCAGCGCGACGACCGCATCGTTCGACTTCGGGTCGACTTGGAGCATGGCCCAGTGGCCGGGCATGCCCCCGCTGTGACCAACCCGCCTAGCGCCGCCGAAGTTCTGGAGCTGCAGTCCGAGTCCGTAGGCTGCGGTCCACGGCTGGTCTGGGAAGTCGCTCAATGCGAGCGGCTCCGCCATCTCGGACGCCGTGTCTGCCGAGAGCACGTCGCCCCTCGCACCGGCGACGACGCCGGACCAGCGGGCGAGATCGCGGGCGGTCGACCACAGCTGCCCGGCCGGGGCCATGGCGCCGGCGTCGTGCTCGGGCTCGGAGAGTACGAGGGGGGCGTGCGGGTGAACGGCGAACCCCTCGGCGTGCGGTGCGACCGGCCGCACCGAGGTGCGCGCCATGCCGAGCGGCTCTAGGAGCTCGTCGTGGACCACGTCCCACAAGCCGGCGCGGCGCACGCGGCTCACGAGCTCGCCGAGCACGGCGTAACCGGGATTCGAGTAGTGGAACCGTCGGCCCGGTCGCCACCGCAGGTGCTCGGGTCGCAGCGTCGCCGCAGCGAGCGTCGAGAAGTCCCCGCCCCCCGGGACCCGCTCCCACCACGGTCCGGGCGGCTCAGCCGGCAACCCGGACGTGTGGGAAAGAAGTTGTGCCACTGTCACCGGCAGGCCCGCGAGCTCCGGAATGTGCCTGCCGATCTCGTCGGACAGGTCGACGCGCCCTTCGTCGCGCAACCGCAGCACGCAGACAGCGACGAAAGTCTTCGAGATCGAGCCGATGCGGTACTGAGTGTCATCGCTGGGTCCGCAAGGAGCGATACCGGCTGTCCCTGCAGCGGTCCACCACTCGAGCTGGCCCTCCTGGGCCACGCCAACGACAAGGCTTGGCAGCTTCTGGGCCGCCTGCTCTTCGCGCACGCGCACCTCCAGCCGGCGTGCAAGGCTCCCGTTGATTGGATCTACAGCTGGATCGGACATGGGACGCCATGCTTCCAGAGAACCGGTACTGCCGCGCCGTCGAGCCGGCCCCATAAGAAAACCGCCGGCTGACTTGAGCGAACGTTCAACCGTACGCCGGTTGCACGCGCGAACCGTCGCTCTGCATTACCGTCGAGGCTTGCCAGCCAAGCCGCTGCGTACTCACAGATGAGTCGTTCGGGTCGCCGGGTCGGGACCGGATCGGCCATGGGAGCAGCACGGTGGTCCATGACGCCCGCCGTGTCTCGTGGCATCTAGCTCGGTGGTGATTTTCTTTTCGGGAGTGATCTTCCGCCAGCGCGAAACCAGAAGGTATCCGATCAATATGAGGGCTGCCGCGATAGGAATCCATATCGGTTTGTGACCCATATGATTAATAACCAGTTGGAGCACTATGACTCCGCCAGTAATCCCAAGGGCCACGCCCAGTGCAATCAACGATATGGCAAACCTTGAGGCTCGCATCGGCAAACTGTCCTTCGCATCAGCCTCCGGAAGTCGTCTGTGTGGCCCCACATCGCCGCACCACTCCAGGAGAAGGCGACCGTAGCGTAGAACATTCTCTCCCGCGCGCTCCGGTCCCTTGTGAGCCTTTGGGGGTAGAAACGCCAGACTCGGCGTTCGGCTCGGCCTCCCGGATCAGCTGCCGAGGCTCGGACGGCACGCAGAATATCGCCCCGCTAACCGGCGTTTGAGGACATTGATCGTCCGCGGTTTGGGGATGCTTTCGACCGCGGTTTGGGGCTACCGCTGCCCGCCATCTGGGGGTGGCCCCTGCCGGAGGGTGTCTGTTGAGCCATCATGGGGTCATGGCTGATGTAACGATCCCGACCCCGGGGAGTGCTCGGTGCATACTTGGCTGTGCCGACCGCAGGGGGGCCCTGGCCGGGTGTGGTGGTCATCCACGACGCGTTCGGGATGAGCACCGACCTGAGAAAGCAGGCGGACTGGTTGGCGCAGGAGGATATCTGGCCGCAGCCCCGGACCTCTATCACGGGGGGAACAAGCTCAAATGCATGCGAAGGGTTATCAGGGACGCTCTGGCCCGCAAGGGTCGAACCTTCGACGACGTGGAGGCCACCCGAGCCTGGCTGGCCGAACGAGAGGACTGTACCGGCCGGATCGGAGTCATCGGATACTGCTTGGGCGGCGGTTCGCCTTGCTCCTCCCACCAGGCCACGGCTTTTCGGCGTCGAGCGTGAACTACGGTGGCGTCCCTAGAGACGCCGAAGACGTGCTGCGAGGAGCCTGCCCGGTCATCGGAAGCTACGGCACCAAGGATCGCTCGCTCCGCTCCGCGCCAACGCGCCTCGAGAAGGCGCTAGAGGCCAACAGCGTCGACCACGATGTGAAGGTATACGCCGACGCTGGGCACTCTTTCCTAAACGATCACGACCCGAACGAGGTCTCGACCATCTTCAAGGTCCTGGCGATCTCCGGCTCGGAGTTTCATGAAGGAGGGAAACGATCCGGACGCCACGCCACGGGGCTCGGTGAAATGCCCGCCGCCGAGTCCTTCGGGGTGCACGCCATGACGTTCGGCCCTACCGCCCGGGCGGTCACCAGGACCACGCTGATCACGTGAACGGTGGTTCGAACGCGCCCGACACTGCCGGGTGCTGGGACAACATTGACCGTTCTTCGGTCGACCTGGTCACCCGGGGCATGCCACGGAATCCGGCCTGGCAACCGCCCGCCTGCTCGCAGAGCACGGTTCCACGGCCGACCCCTCGTGATAAACGATCCCACGATCGCCGACCGTTGGACGCCTCACAAGTTCCGGGTCATGAATCCCCCAAAGCGCCCAGCGCGAAGTTCACTTTCCTGGATCCCGGATCGCCCGCCCAACGTCGACCGTCTCCTCGTGGGTGATCTCGCCGGACGTCGGCCGTGACCGCCGCCTTCTGTTACCTCGGGGGCGCGGCGGCCGCCGTGTGGGGGATGGCACACCTCGTCCCCACCCCGAAGGTCGTCGCCGGCTTCGGCGACATCAGCGATGACAACCGGAACATCATCTCGATGGAATGGATCGCCGAGGGCGCCATGCTCATCTTCATCGGAACCCTGGTCATCGTGGCGACCGCCGTCGATCACACCGCCCACGTCGCCCGAGCCGCCTACATCGTTTCGGCGGCCGGACTTATCGGCCTGGCGGTCCTGTCGCTGTTCACCGGGTTCAAGGTGAAGTTCCTCCCATTCAAGCTCTGCCCGGCCATCTTCGCGACATCCTCCGCGCTCATCCTCGCCGGCGGCTTCGCGTAGGCAGGAGCACCCCACAACTCTGGCCTCGTCGACGCTGTCGGCCGCGATGTCAGGAGCCGCCGGGTGGGCGACAGGTCTTTGGCGCCTGCCACGGCTAGGTTGCTGGGCTCCGTCGGTTGGGGATGCCCATGTAGGCCGACGAAGCCCCCTAGGCGGACGGATTCCGTTGCATAGTCATCCCGTCGGCCGTACTCTCTACACAGGGCAACCAAAGGAGGGGCCGCCATGCGAACGATGGCAAGGGTTTCGATCCCCGTTGAGGCCGGTAACCGAGGAATTCAAGGTGGCGCGCTCCCGAAGGTCATGCAGGCGGCGGCCGAGCGGTGGAAGCCAGAGGCCATGTATTTCACGACCTTCGAGGGCAAGCGTACCGCCTACATTGTCTTCGACCTCCCGGACGCCTCGGCAATCCCTGCGTTCGCGGAGCCTTTCTTCAGGGAGCTGCAAGCGAACGTTGAGCTGCTCCCAGTGATGAACGGTGACGACCTCCAGAAGGGCTTGGCCGACGTCGGCTGACATCTCCAGCTTGAAGTTGCATCGAGCCATTTGTAGGGCCCAGGTCCGCTGATCCTGATCTTCTAGTCGTGCGCGAGTTAGACGTGGACTTCTACTCGCCCGGCCGGGACTGGAAGACCGTCGACCTCAGCCAAGCCACCGAGATTGCGGCTGAGAGTTTACGCTCAGCGCACTCGGAGATCTCTGATGATGCCGTGGCGGCGCTAGTTGGGTGTTACACCTGGGACTGGAAGTGACCCACAATGTCGATGTCTTAGGACATCAGCAGTGGCATCCGGAAGCGAAGCGACGCCAACTTGGAGCGGGCGAGCGGTGACTGCCGGGAAGGGTACGGGTTCTTCGGTATATCCGCGTTCGGTGCCCTCGGTGACGATCTCTTAGCATTGAGCGACGCGGTTACCCAGATACGCCGGCGATCCGAGCTTCGCCTGGCGCGCTGCGGCGGACTTCGCTCAGCCGGATTCGATTGCTGCGACATTCTCGAACCCGCTTCACTTCTCGGTCGTGCTGCCGGATGCGATGCCGTCGACCTTTGCCGTGTTACGGCCATGCTTCTCCGAGCCGGTTGCCAATCCGGGCTTCCAGCCAGACAGATGAGCCGCATCATGGAGACCGTGGCAAGCAGCGAGCCCGCCGTGGAGCTTTGGGTCGACGACCACCAGGAGTACGAGCCCGGTGTCGTGCACGGCCATCTCCGGCACGCCCGGGTTCCCATGGACCCTCAGTCCCGTGATTTCCTTGTCGTGGGCGACGACGACTCTCCCCCGGTCCTGGCCGAGGTTCTCGACAGATCGGCCACCGGGGAACTGCGTCTCCGCCTCCTATCGGGCCGTCCGGACTCTCAGCCCGAGTTCCAGACCAGACGGTTACCGACAGCCATCTGAGTACGTCTGCGGGGACGCGTCGGGGACGCGGACGCCCGTCGAGCCAGCGAAATCCCGGCCCAGGCTCCTCCCCGCAGCCCGCTGACCTGCGGAAGCGCCCGAGAGCCCGAGAGCGGAATCGAACCGCTGACCTACGCATTACGAGAGCCTTCGGACCCATCGAAATGGACTGCTTCGATCGCGTTCTACCTGGTCATACAGGGCTTCCGTTTGGTCCGGTCGGACCTCATCGTGTCTGGCTGGCGGGCAGTTCTAGACAAATTTCTAGACACGAGGTTCTCGTTTCTACGGGACCAGATTCGCCGATCAGGACTCGAACACGCGTTTGGTATCGTCGGAGTCGAGCAACGCATTCTGGATGCGTTGGTCGCACGACAAGGTGCATATGTGAGGGGTCGCCCTCCCGCCGCATTCTGTTTCGGGCGCCCGACGAGCGCATCAGGAGTTTAAAAGTCTCCTCTTCGGGGTTCTTGGCGACCCCTGTGTCCACAAAAGTGCAGCTCAGCGGGGGGCGCGGCTCTTGGCGAGCCCCCTGGTGTCGCTGCGGCCGCGCCATGCACGCGCCATGGAGCCCTCAGCCGAGACCCGCTATCGAGCTCGGTGGCCGCTCCCAAGACGCTGAAGAGCGTCAGCGATGTCTACTGCGACGTCGGGGGCGGCGGGAGGGCGACTGGACTCGTCGCAGCAGGACGGCTTCTCTCGCTCGTCGTCGGGGACATCTAGCCCCAAGGCGTGAAGCAGGAGGTCGTAGACGTCTTCGCCGGACCGGTCGTGCCGGCCGACCGCTATCACCACGGCGTGATCGTCGGCTGGCCAGGCGACGAGCATCCGGTCCTCGCCGCCTCGCGAGCGAAAGGGCACTAGCCTGTTATTACCGGCTGCGTGATCCTTATTGGGTACGACCTCGAATATGGAGCAGATTTACAGTCTGTCCCTCCAAACTCCACAGCGCTCCACGCAACGCTCTAACCTGGAGATATGTCGCCGACATACGTGTAATAGAGTACCGCGGCGCGCTACGGATGGCTACCAGGACCCTCTTAGGCTTGGTGGCCCGGTACCGCCGAAGATGGACGAGTGAACGCAGCAACTCCGCTTTTCGGCACGGACGGGAGCGTCGGCCCGATCACCTGCGCCAACGGAGACCTGAATCTGCTGGCCTAGCAGGAGATGGCCAAGGGCAACCCCCGGTCATGACCCTTGGCCGCTACTCCGCGCCGAGCCAGGTAACCAAGGCGCTGCGTGCCGACCTGCTGAACGACACAATCCCGAGCGAATGAGCGCCTGCAAGATCGCCGCCCTCTTCTACGTCTGGAACTTCGGCATGGATCCGTCGCAGGTCCTGCTCCGCAATGGCTGCCCGACGACATGGGTAGTCGTCATCCCTGCTTTCTCCGCCATCCTCAGATCCCACCAGGCACCCATCCTCCCGAGGGCTAGCGCCCCCGCCTCCCTGTCAGGGGCGAGCCCGGCGCCGCCGGGCCTCGTCCCCGAGCTCATGCGCGTCATGCCCATCCGACCGCTCCGCCGCACACCGGAAACCGAATGTTTGCAGTGGTTTCTTCTGCTGCACTCCGCTCAGCTCCGCTAGCCTGCTTGACTGAAGGTGTGACCGATGCTTACGTTGACGGATTGGCTCATCCGCTTAGCCCCGATCGTTCATGAGAATGCTGGGGCGGTCTCTGAGTGATTGTTGCAGGGATCGTGGAGGGTGAGGGAGTCATTTCGGGCTCGGGTTAGTCCAGGGAGGGATGATTTCGGTGTTGTCGGCCCGTTCGGTACGGGTGATCGGGCGCGTTCGTATCTGCTCATGCCCGGGTTTCTCGGCACTGGCGTCGTTCAGGTGATGAGGTCGATTCGCTGGTAGGCCTCGAGCAGGAAGGCGGCGCTGGGCCAGTTGTCGAGGATGCGCACGATCCGGGCTCGGGCTCGATGGACGATACGGGCCGGGGTGTGCCACAGGGACCATCGCAGGGTCTTGGGTTCAGCGTCGGTGAGCGGTCCGGTCAGGCAGAGCTGCTGGAACCAGCGGATCAGGGCGTCGGACATGCAGACCACGGCGAGCCAGGCGGCGTTGGCGTCGAAGTCGCAGAATGGGAAGCGGGCCGCCGCGGAGTCCTTCAATCGGCGGATGTTGTCTTCGACATGCGCGTGGGCTCGCATGTGACGATCAAGATCGACCGGGTCGCTGGCGGCGTCGGTGTAGTGCCCCCAGTAGCGGTAGCACTCGGAGGGGAACAGGCTCTGCTGGGCACCGGGGTGAAGCGGTTCGCGCCGGATGATCAGCCGGGTTCCCGCCGGCCAGTCCGACAGGTCGACCAGATCGGTGACCTCGACCACGGCCGCACCCTTGCGAACCTCGCCGTCCTGGCGGACCGCCGGCTGCCAGGCGTCGGAGTCGTAGGCGACCCGACTGATCGCTGTGTGGATCTGATCGTTCGAGCGGGCCACCACCGCGAAACCGACATTGCGGGCCCTGCAAGCCAGGGCGAAGCTGCGCCCCGCGGCCGAGTCGGCGCGGACCTGCAACGGGCGCCGGAGCGGCCCTGGCTCGTCACCGACTCGGTGGCCGGCAGCGATCTCGGCGGGCAGGCCGTCGATGGCGGCGTCGAGCACACCGACCAGGTCGATCACGTTGTTGGCCCCGGCGTTACCCGGCCGCAGCCTCACCGCCAGTGTCTCGCCGGTGGCATCGGCGAAACAGTAGAGCGGATGAAACCCGAATCCTCCCTTATAGGTCGGGCCGGTCAGCTCCTTGTTCTCGGAGTGGATCTCATGAAGCGAGCTGTCGATGTCCAACACCACCATGTCCTTACCCGTCGTCGCTGCCGCCCGGGACCACACCTCGCTGCGGGCCTGGGCCATCGCCTCCCACAACCCGGCCACCGTCGCCGGGTCGAGCTGGAAGAAGCTGCGATACAGAGTCGAGTCCGACGGCACCGACCCGAACAGGGCCGGCTGGGCCCGCAACTTCTCGATGTCGCTGCACGCCTCGCCGCCACCCGCCATCATCAACATGGCCTGAACCAGCACCTTGCCGCGGTCATGAACCGGGAGCCGCTCCGACATGACCGGGATGCGAGCCGACAGCAAATCAGCCAGACCCAAGCGGTCTCCGAAACGACCAAGAGCATGCAGACCCACATGGGCCACCACCCCCTCACCGCCGGTCTCCACCCTCAGCCGGGTCGTGCTGGTAGCGTTCACCTCAGAAGTGCCCTCCTGGTAGGGGTCCTGTACGCCTTCGACAAGCGCAGTATCCCTTGCCAGGAGGGCGTTTTCGCGGACCCCCGCCCCTCAGGTCACCGACCCGGGTGAAGGATCAGGGTTAGCTACTTGACCCTGAAAAAGTCGACGTGTATGCCCTTGTCTGGTAAGGGTCTCGCGGTCTGACGGTCCCCCGGTTTGGGGTCGAATGCTGTGATGATGGCCCGAACCCCTTGTGCGAGAAGGAGTTCAGGCCATCATGCTGCGTACCATAAACGCTGAGCCGACCTTGTGGGACGCGATCCTGCCGGAGTGCTGCTTGGGGCTGCCGCCGGGGCTGGCCGAGGTGGACCGGCTGCTCGATGACGTGCGGTTCTTCGAGCCGTTCGTGCCGTTCTTCTCGGAGCGGACCGGTCGGCCGTCGATCCCGATGGAGACCTACCTGCGCATGATGTTCCTGCGGTTCCGTTACAAACTCGGGTACGAGACGCTGTGCGCGGAGGTGGCCGACTCCATCGTGTGGCGGCGGTTCTGTCGGATCCCCCTCGATCAGGCGGTGCCGCATCCGACCACGCTGTTGAAGATCACTGCCCGCTGCGGTGAGACGGCCATCTCGGCGCTCAACGAGGCGTTGTTGGCCAAGGCGGCCGAGGAGAAGCTGATCCGTCTCGACGCCGTCCGCGCCGACACCACCGTGGTCGAAGCGAACGTGGCCTACCCGACCGACAGCGGTCTTTTGGCCAAGGGCGTGGCCCGCATGGCGGTCCTGGCCGGCAAGCTCAAGGCGGCCGGGCTGGCGAAGCGGACCGGTTTCCGGGATCGGACGCGATCGGTGCGACGGCGAGCCCATGATGTGGCTACCTGGCTGCGTCGGCGCAACGACGACGCCAAAGAAGAGGTCCTGGTCATCACCGGCGAGCTGGCCGCGATCGCGGTGGCGACGGTCGGCGAAGCGCGGGCGGTGGCCGCCAACGCCGGACGGACCCTGGCCCGCCGTGGCGTCGCCGCTGGAGGAAAGCTGGCCGCGATGATCTCGGCCCTGGAGGAGACCGCGGCCGCAGTGGAACAGATCGCGGCTCAGACCCGGGCCCGCCTCGCCGGTGAGATCCCCGACGGGGCCACCCGGGTGGTGTCGCTTCACGACCTCGACGCCCGCCCCATCCGCAAGGGACGACTCGGTCGTCCCGTCGAGTTCGGATACAAGGCGCAGGTGGCCGACAACGCCGAGGGCGTGGTCCTCGACCATGTAGTAGTGAAGGGGAACCCGCCCGACGCCCCGATGCTGGTCCCCGCCGTCGCCCGCATCACCGCCCGCTTCGGTCGCGCCCCCCGAGCGGTCACCGCCGACCGCGGCTACGGCGAAGCCAAAATAGACTCCGATCTCAAATCGCTCGGCGTGCAGACCGTGGCCATTCCCCGGCGCGGCAGGCCCGGTCCGGCTCGCAGCAAGGTTCAACATGGACGGCGCTTCACCAAGCTGGTGAAGTGGCGCACCGGTTCGGAGGCCCGGATCTCCTGCCTGAAGCGGGACTTCGGCTGGCGGCGCAGCCTCTTCGACGGGATCGGCGGCACCCAAACCTGGTGCGGCTGGGGTGTCCTGGCCCACAACTCGGTGAAGATTGCCGCCCTCGCCCATACCGCCACCCCGCCGCCAGCCACCCCGTGCCAGCCGCGACCAACCCGGATCGTCCCCGGCACCGACCCGCCCACCCCCATGCCACCAGCCCGGAATGCTGCCTGACACCCGGCCGACCGCCTCTCCCGCCACGCCCCGACGGCCTCCAACAGCCGGAAAGGCGGCCCGAGAGAAACCAAAACGGCCGGGGAACAGGCCCACACCACCCCACAGGCACCAATCAGCCCAGACCCCACTCGTTATCGAAGCGGGTTCTTCAGGGTCAAGTAGCTAATAACGAGTGGTGAGATACGACGAGTAACAAGCTATAAGACCGGAGCAGCGCTAGGAGGTATCCGTGTCCAAGTTCAGGTTGATTTCGTCCGACTCGCATGTGACGATGCCAGACGAGGCGTGGCAGGAGTATCTCGATCCGGAGTTCAGAGACCGGGCCCCGCGGATCGAGCAGACCGATGACGGTGACGTTCGAATCTTCGAGGGCCAGCGCACGCCGGTACAGGGGCTGAGCAATCTGGCGGGGAAGAGGCCGGAGGACTTTTCGCTCAACGTCCGTAGCCTGCAGGAGACCCGCGCCATGGGGCCTGGGTTCCGGCGGACCGGATCAAGGACATGGATATCGACGGGGTGGACGCCGAGATCCTGTATTTCGGCGGCCCCTTGAACTCGGTAGATCCGGCGCTGCGGCTTAACAGCGTGCGGGGCTACAACAGGTGGCTTTCGGACTTCGCGTCGCATGCCCCAGATCGCCTGTTGGGAGTGGCGTCGATCCCTACGGATTCGCCCGAGATGGCGGTCGAGGAGATCCGCTGGGCGGCGCAGGAGCCGGCGCTGGTCAGCGGTGCCATCACCCTCTTCCCGAACGAGGGGGAGTACGGCGACGATCGGTGGAACCCGATGTGGGAGGCCTTCCTCGAGTCAGGCTTCCCCGTCGCACTGCACAGTGGGCAACGGCGGCCGGGAACTCCGGCCTTGGGCTCTGTCGGACGGAGCGGCCCGGTTCTTGTCAGGGATGATCACCAACAAGTGGGCATTGACGGAGTCGGTTTCGGAGTTGATCCATGGTCTGGTGATGCAGCGATATCCAGACCTGAAGTTCGTAATAGTCGAGGGTCAGATCGGCTGGATCTCTTTCTTCAAGTACTACTCGGATCACTTGTGGGAGAAGCACCGTTTCTGGACCGAGAGCAAGCTCGCCGAGCCGCCCAGCCACTACTTCGGCGTCAGATGTACGCCACGTTCATGGAGGACCCGGTCGGGCTGCGCGAGCGTCACCACATCGGGATCGACAACATCATGTGGGCCAGCGACTACCCCCATTCCGAGACGACCTGGCCCAACTCCAAAAGCCTCACCGACGAGTGGTTCACGCAGTACGGCGAAGAGGACAAGGCCAAGATCCTCTGGCAGAACGCGGCCAAGCTCTACAACCTGATCTGACAGACAACCAACCTTGGAGCTGGTTCGCCATCAACCTTGTCGGACCGCTCCCCGAGTCCCTCGGACCGGCCTGCCGCAGATAAACACGGCCATCGTTCGCCTGCGGGTGACTCGGCGGGCGTTACTTGTGCCACCCCGACGGGGGTGTTGTCCCTCAACAGGGGGGGCCCGATCGGCGCGCGTCGACGAGCACGCTTCCGTGGCAGCCCGAAACGGGATCGGCACCCGTGCGGCCACTCCGAGAGCCGTACCAGCCCCGCACCTGGCGCGTTCTAGCTGGTCAGAGCCCGTACGGCTTGGCCAGATCCAAGTGTTCAGCTCCAGCCTGCTGACTAACTTCTCACAGGTTGCTGACACCTGCGACCTCGAGGTGATCAAGACCGCCGGGGACGGCGGGAGTCGAGGATCAACCCAGAACGCCTGCTCGAGTATCGAGCCCTGTCCAGCGTCGCCGTCTGGCCGGCAGCCTCCACCGGCCGAGCCCACGCAACGAACATCCGCAGGTCCCCGGCGGACTGCGTCCTCGCTCGTCACCCCCCTCGCAGGTCACAGAACCCGGCCTGGATTCCTTACTCCGTCGTGGGGGTCAGTATTCAGCCGTTACTTACACGGACCTGGATCTGACCGTCGCCGACTCCAGGACAGTCGTCGAGTTACTCGGACCGCGGCGGCATTCGGCAGCATGGTGGTCGTTCGCCGTCCCGTGCCGACACCATGAAGACCCGACGGCTCCGAGACGCCGCAAGTGCTCGAGTCCAAGAGATCTTGAGTGGGTCCGAGTCGGAGAGGCGACACCCCACGCGCTTGCGACGCGACTGACCCCTCAATCTGCAGAGGTCTGTCCGAGGGGTTCGTCCTAGTCCCCTGGCCGCACTCTGATCAGGGCTTTCTTCGATCCAGTGTCAGCGGCGCATCCCCAGCCGGGGCGTGCCACAGCGTTCGTGTCCAACCTGTGTCCAGACCGTGGGGCGCTTGCGAAAGACACGCCCAGATCCCGGTGGAAGTCCGGAGTGCGATGGTTGCCGAGCCGAGGCAAATGAGCAGCTGGCTCAGGTCCACAACGCGAAACCCAAGCGCGTCATGCTCCGCAGGCTCAGACTCCAGCCCACGTCCGACGCGCATGCCCTCTGATCGACACCCTTCCTGCCTATGGCGTTGATCTCGATAGGACGCACTCAGGATGCTGACGATCATGGAATCCCGCAGGGTGGGGTGCGTTCCGATCAAGTAATTCAGCACCCCTCGATCAGCTAATTCCGCACGCGGTCCCCTGACACTGGTCTCCGTCGCTTGTGACGGAGGAAGAGATTGGCAAGGAGGACATTCAGCGTGATCGACGTTGTCGAGATCCTGCAGCACTGGCATGCGGGCAGGTCGAAGAAGGAGGTGGCTGCCAGCCTGGGCGTTGATCGGGCAACGGTGGCCAAGTATGTGGCCCCGGCGGTGTCGGCCGGGTTGGTCCCGGGCGGTGCCGCGTTGAGCGAGGAGCAGTGGCGCCAAAGGGTGCGGGAGTGGTTCCCGTCCCTGGTTGATACCCGCCTGCGCCAGCCGTCGTGGGGTCAGATCGAGGTCCACCGGGAGCGGATCGAGACCCTAGTGGGGGTGGTGCCGATGTCGGTGATCCACCAGCGGCTGAGAGACGAGCACGGCTTGGAGGCCAGCGTGGCCAGTCTCCGCCGCTACATGCGAGCCCATTTCCCCACCGAGGTGCGCCGGGGGGAGGTGATCATCTGGCGGCCACCGATCGACGCGGGCGAGGAAGCCCAGGTGGATTACGGCTATCTGGGCCTGTGGGTCGATCCGACCTCGGGGAAGCGCCGCCGAGTTTGGGCGTTCTCGATGGTGTTGTCGTACTCGCGGCACCTGTTTGTGTACCCGGTGTTGCGCATGGACCAGCAGGCCTGGATCGACGCCCATGTGGCCGCGGCGGAGTTCTTCGGGGGCTTGCCGGCCCGGATAGTGCTGGACAATTTGCGGGCCGGGGTGATCAAGCCGGACATCTATGACCCCAAGATCAACCGGGCCTACGCCGAGCTGGCCGCCCATTATCAGGTGTTAGTGGACCCGGCTCGGGTGGCTCATCCCAAAGATAAGCCTCGGATCGAGGCGGTCCAGAAGTACATCCGCTCGAGCTTCTTCGCCGGAAGAGACTTCGCCAGCGTGGCACTGATGGTGGCCGACGCTCGGCGATGGAGCTTGGAGGTGGCAGGGCGGAGAACGCCTCGAGTGCTGAAGGGCCGCACACCCATCCAGGTATTCGATGCCGAAGAGGCCGGCGTTCTCCGACCGCTGCCGATGGTGCCGTTCGAGCATGCCAGATGGTCCACTCCTAAGGTGGCGCCCGATTCGCACGCCAAGGTGGGAGCCACCTTGTACTCGTTGCCCTATAAGTGGATCGGGGTCCGCCTCGATGCCCGGGCCACGGTCGAGCGGGTCCAGTTCTTCTATAACGGCACGCTGGTCAAGACCCATCCCTTCCAGGCCCGGGGGCGGCGCACCGACTGGGCCGATCTGCCCGAACACAAAGTCGGGTTCTTCATGCGCAACCCCGCCTGGTGCCGCACCCAGGCGTCGATGATCGGCCCGGCGGCCGACGCGGTGGTCGGCGAGCTATTGGCCGTGAACGCCATCTTCCGGCTCCGTCAAGCCCAAGGCGTGCTCCGCCTGGCCGAACGCTACGGGGATAACCGTCTGGAAGCGGCCTGCCAGCGGGCCATCGAGGCCGGTGATCCGTCGTATCGGACGGTGAAGGGAATCCTGGCCGCGGGCACCGACAACGCCCCCGTCCAGCAGCAGCTGGCCGGCATCGACACCCCAGCGTGGCTGCGAGGACCGGGCGCGTTCGAGACCGGCGAGGCCACCCGATGAGCGGGCTCACCGCCCATAACCAGCTGGCGCCGGTGCTGCGCCAGCTGAAGCTGACCGGCATGCTCGACACCCTCGATGCCCGCCTGGCCGAAGCCAAAGCCGGCACCTTGGGGCATGTCGACTTCCTCCAGACCCTCTGCGAGGACGAACTGTCGCGACGCGATGCCGCCAAGATCGCCCGCCGGCTGCGGGCCGCTCATCTGCCCACGGCCGCCACCTTGGAAAGCTTCGACTCCAACTTCAACCCCAAAGTTCCCGTGGCCCAGATCCGGGACCTGGCCCGGCTGGAGTTCATCCCCGCCGGCGAATCGGTCTGTATATATGGGCCGGTCGGTGTCGGCAAGACCCACGTCGCGGTCGGACTGGCCCACCAAGCCGTCCGCCGCGGATACGACGTGCTGTTCCTCACCTGCAGCCAGCTGCTGGCCGAGCTCGGCGGCGGACACGCCGACGGCAGCTTCCCCGCCCGGCTACGCCGCCTGGCCAAACCCCCACTACTCGTCATCGATGACTTCGCCATGCGAGACTTCGGCGCCACCCAAGCCGACGACTTCTACGAACTGGTCTGCGAACGCGTCGGCCATCTCGGACGATCCCTGATCCTCACATCCAACCGGTCACCCGGGGACTGGTATCCGCTGTTCCCCAACCCCGTCGTCGGCGAGTCGGTCCTGGACCGGCTGCTCAACAGCAGCCACCACCTCCTCATGGACGGCAAAAGCTACCAGCCCAACCGCCGACCCGGCCGCAACAAACCCACCTGACCTCCCGGTCCTCGCCGCCGGCCATCATGCGCCAGGCGACCAAGACGACCAGGAGGAACCCCGCTCAACCCCAACCAGACCCAAGGCCGAAAGGAGGAACAACCAAACAGCAGCTAACCTACGACCCCGGACCACGTGCGGAAAAACGTGATCGACCCCCTGCGGAATTAACTGATCGTCAGCACTCAGGAATCTCGGACCGCCTCGACGAAAACCGTCGAGTATCCATCCGTGGCTCAGACGGCACGGCGAGCGCTCGTGACTGCTCGCTTCGAGTATCGCATCACCAGCCCCACCACCCGCCTCCAAACGCTCGCTCTCTTTCGACGAGGGCTCGGCGCATCCCCAGGGACTCCACGGCGCCCATGAAGTCGAACTCGTCGGGCTCGCGAGCCAGGAGCTCTGCGTAGGGATGAGCCAGAGCATGAAATCCGAAGCTCTCGAGGTGCCCGATGGTTGCGAGGGCAAGCGTTTTCACAGCCCGATTGAGGGCGAGACCGTCGCGGGGCAACGACGCCAACGCAGTACACAAGGAGTTCGTCGCCTCTGCGAGCTCAGCGCGGCACACCACTCGGTTCAGAAGCCCCATGGCTTCGAACTCTGCCGCTGAGAATCGTCGACCAGTCATGACAATCTCGTTCGCACGCTTGACCCCAACCTCGCGAATGAGAAAGGGGTAGATCCACGTCGCTCCCGCCGAACCAAAACGTTCTTCGGGAAGGCCGAACGCCGCGTCCTGCGCTGCGATCACAAAATCGGCCGCCAAGGCCAGGTAGGTCCCAATGCCGATGCAGTATCCCTGCACCGACACCACAAGCGGCTTCGGGGAAAGCAGGAACCGCCGCATCCACTCCGCCTTGGTCTCGAGAGACCGGACCCGTGACCGCCACGACTCAGTCGACCCCCCTTGGAAGTCGGAAGGGTCACTCACATCGAAGCCGGCACAAAAGGCTTCGCCTTCGCCCGCGATCACGATCACCTTCACCTCGTCATCGGTCCCCGCGCTGTCGAGGCCAGCCAGGAGCTCTTCGACCATGCCTATTGTGAGTGCGTTCTGCTTGGCCGGGCGGCGGATCACCAAGAACGCCGTCGCACCCTGACGCTCGCATACGATCGTCTCTGTCATGGGCACCTCACCAGCCTCCTCCTGATGCTCTCTTGTCACGTCGGTGGAGCCAGGCGCTACGGCGAATTGCGGTCGCACCGCAGACTAACCCACCTTGCGCTTTCAAGAGTAGCGGTCCTCCCCGGGTCGGAACGGTTGTCCATGAGACCAATACCTTCGGAAGCTCATACCAGCCGAGTTCAGCAGTAAATGGCCGGCCGATCATGCGGATGCTCTGGCGATGATGTCACCCTGATCGCGGCTGTCTTGCACCAACATCGAAGTAACACACATCGGCGGCCAGGCATGCACCGAACAGCTTGTGGCTGTAGACCGACTCACTCCGCAAGGTCACGGCTTCGGTGCCACTTGCAGCCCGGACCCGACCGAAGGTGTCTGAATCACCCTGGGTTTGTCGCAGGCTGTGATCGGCAAGGGAGAAATGAGCTGTGCCTGCATCAGGATGTCCGACCACGAGTCCAGGGACCGGGTGGTTAGGAGGGCAACACCAGGGGAAAGCACGCACCGTCACGACGCACAACCCATCCCATGGCAGACCGTCATCCCGACGTCATCAATCGGGCCTGGAACGTCCCGACCAGCCCGGATCAGTGGTGGGGTGCGGACTTCGAGAGCCAGGAGGCGCTTCTGACCGTGAGGAGGTGAGATACCTGCTCCGTTGGTCTGTCGCAGCAGCAGGCTCGTGAAGCTCGGGGCAGCTTGACCTGACCTGGGAGACGTCGGGGAGGGTGGACAGCAGCCCTGACAACGCCGGGACGATCGCAGCCCACAGATCCGTCGGGTCCAGCAAGCAAGTCGGGACGGTGTAGGTGAGGTACCAACGACTGAACGCTCCTAAAGCGAATCCGACTGGCTCGAACGTGACGGATCAGGCCAGGCAGCGGTGCGCCCCCCTGCTTTCGGGTGGGGGTGTTCCCGGCGGGTTAATGTCGCTCGCCGGGGAGGCCACGGTGAAGGTCTGGGGCTTAGTCGTGGCGATGTCGCAGTGGCATAGCTGGACGTGTCTAACCCGTCCAACGGTCAGATCGTGAACGTGGGAACCGCCTTGGCGGTCCCTCCCTGCCGTCCAGCCTGCGCGGTTGGTGAGAGGGCCCCTTGTCGGCTGATGCCGCCAGGAGGAGACGGAGGGTCGTAGTAGTCCGAGCAGGGGAAAGCCGTGTACATGGCGAAGGACCCCAGCGGGATCGCGGCATCCGCGCCGCAGGTGGAGGCCGGGGGCGAATAGGGGCGCTCCGTGGCCCGACCTCGATAAGGCAGAGGCGAGGGTACTGGGGATCCAAGCTGCACCGATGGGCGACCGACAGCACTGATCACCGGTTTGATGGCACTTCGCGTTTCAGCGGGGTGTGATGGTTGGGAGTAGATCCCAGTTGGGTCGGCGGGCGTAGAGGAGGACTCGCACTCGGAAGTGGCGGAACTCTTTGAAGCCGAAGGCGACTCGCTTTACTGGCACTTCGCGTTTCAGCGGGGTGTGATGGTTGGGAGTAGGTCCCAGTTGGGTCGGCCGGCGTAGAGGAGGACTCGCACTCGGAAGTGGCGGAACTCTTTGAAGCCGAAGGCGACTCGCTTTACTCGTTTGATGAGATTGTTGGCGGCTTCTGTGGCGGCGTTGGTGTGGTGCGCCTGGTGCCAGGCGGCGATCTGATGTCGCCAGCGGATCAGGGTCCGGCCCAGCGAGTTGACCTCGATGGGGCAAGAACGGTCTTGGAGATCGTGGCCGAGGCGGGTGACGAACTCGAGCGCGACGTCGGGGTCGTGATGGTCGTAGATGGATCGGACCACTTCCTTGGCGTGCCAGGCCATGCGCACGTCCCCTTGGGGGTCGCCGGCGTCGAGCAAACCCAGCAGGCGACTGCGGCCTCGATCGTCGAGGCGTTCGTCAGCTCGGGTCAACAGCCGGCGGGCCCGGTAGAGGGGATCGACTTTGCGGCCCCGATGGCCCAGGACCTGGTTCTGGACGCGACGTCGGCACTCGTCGAGTTTCTGGTTGGCCAGGCGGCACCAGATGAAACGGGTCGGCGATCTGGATGGCGTCGGGCAGCATGGTGTCGAACACGGCCCGATACGGTCCCGACAGGTCCAGGGTGGCCCAGTCGATGGTGGCCAGCCACTGTCGCTGCCTCGGGCGGCCAGCCATCGGCACGGCCCCGCGGCGGTGCGGCCTTCGACCACGTCGAGCAGCTGGCCGTGAGCCACATCGACAATCGAGGTCGACCACGCCTGGATCCGATACGGGCCCATCCGGCAGAACAACGTCTCATCGAGACCCAAGGCGGTCACCGTGCCGATGCGATCGACGTCGTCCACGAGCGCTTCGCCATAAGCGACCACGGCGTCGTTGACGGTATGCCAGGCGCAACCCAACTCGCCGGCCACCTCGGCCACCGACCGGCCGTAGCGTCCCACCTGCACCGTCACCCACCGCCCGGCCCGGTCCGTCAGCGCCTGGCGCGGCGCCGCGATCCTGGGGTCCGCCCACGTCCAGGTGGTCATCGGGCACTCCACCACCAGGCACGCCCAGCGGACCTTCCGCCAGCACAACCGGGTCTGGCGGCCGAAAGCCGGCAAGTCCACCAGCTCCACGACCTCGCGGTCCTTCACCACCGGACAGGTGCCACAACCCAGACACGCCGGGCGAGGACCGGCCTGCTCGACGTGCACCGCCAGCGGACCACCCGGCCGATCATCAACACCCAGCACGGTCACCTCCGGCAATCCGACAAGCAACTCGCAGACGCGTCTAGCGTCACTGATCACAGGGGCTCCTCCGGTCTGTTGGCGTGGTAACCGTCAGACTTGCGGAGCCCCTCCCTCGCGTTGGTGGATCCCCCCTACACCCTCACACCCCGCTCATCCGCGAAGAGCCGGTTTGATGACCTCTTCAACCTCGACGCCGATCCGCCCTGTTGACCGCGGAATGCCAACGACCCGCCACTGGGAAGGTTGCCCGAACCCAGCCTCGATACAACCACGGTGATTCCACTGGCGCTGACAACCCGAGCCCTAAGCAAGCCTTGACAGCCAGGCTCCACAGCCATCCCTGCCATCACCGACCATCAAACCCACCGCTCAGGCCCCTCACCCCCCAATCAAAGACCGATTCGGTCGTTCCAGCCTAAATAGCGCCCGTTCCTGAACACAACCGAAAGACATCGCGCCGCCCGTCGACCCGACACGGGAGTGACGAGCCCTCCGTGTCGCCACCTTCTGCCATCTCTCCCCGTGTCAAGCATCTCCGGTCTGGCTATGTCAACCGGGGGTGGCCGGCGGCTCGAGGATGACTACAGGGATTTCGCGAGTGGTGCGGGTGGTGTACACGTCGTAGTTCGGCCAGGTGTCGGTCATGATCTTCCACAGGCGCGCCCTCTCGGACGCGGCGGCGGTCCGAGCCCGGGCCGCAAAGCCCTCGCCTCGCACCTGCACCAGAACATCCGGGTTCGCGACCACATTCAGGTACCAGCCCGGATGGACCGGGGCTCCTCCCTTGGAGGCCACGACCAGATGGCTGTCGCCGTCGCGACCATAGATCAGGGCGAACTTGCGAGGCAGACCGCTCCTGCGCCCGGTCGTCGTGAGGACAAGGCAGGTGGTCCCGTTCCATTCGTGACCGACGGCACCGTCGGTCTCCTCATAACGGCGGATGTGCGCGTCGCCGATCAAGCTCACATCCGGCTTGAAATACGGTAGGGCGCTGCTCGGGCCGCTCACCGCGCCGTGTAACCACCGTCAACCGGCAGAAGAACACCCGTCACGTTCTTCGACTGGTCCGACGCTAGATAGAGCGCAGCCGCGGCGCAGTCCTCAGCCGTAATCGCCCGACCCAATGGGTGAATAGACCCACTCTCCCGGACACGTTCGTCGTCCAAGCCTTGCGATCCACGTCTCGCCCCCCGAACACTGAAATTCGTTCCCGGCATGGCGGCCGGACAGATACAGTTCACCCGGATATTCAGAGGAGCGCATTCGATTGCGACCGCCCGACTGAGCTGGTTCACGCCACCCTTAGACGCTCCATACACAGTGCCACCCCAACCAACCATACCGGCAACGCTGCCCGTGTTAATGATCACGCCAGCCCCTCCCTGCTCCTTGAACGTCATCACTGCGTGCTTGCACCCGAAGAAGACACCTCGCAAGTTGATGTTCATCACCCGCTCCCAGTCCTCGAGCGTATGATCCTCCAGCTTCATGCCAGCGCGGGGCGTAGAGATCCCAGCATTGTTGTACATGATGTCTAAACGACCGAAGGTCTCCACAGCTGCTGCGATCGCAGCGACCACATCCTGCTCTTTCGTGACGTCACACGTCCACGCGATCGCCGTCCCGCCCACCGCTTCGATGAGGCTGACAGTCTCTTTAGCCCATTCAGCTTCGATATCAGCGCACACCACCCTCGCACCCTCTCGGGCGAACAGTAACGCAGAAGCTCGTCCCACCCCAGAGCCTGATCCCGTGATCACCACCGACTTTTCACTCAGCAGCATGTCCCTCCTTCACTCCTCGCAGTCAACTCGATCCGGCAGAGGTCAAGTTCGGCCACATCAAATCAAACTGAACACAATGGCGAAGTTCATCGAACGATCTTAGCCCCCCGTCTGCGCTGGATTCCGCGAACGACGAGGCGGACCCAGGATTCTGCGGTCGGACGGTCGTCCCTAAAGTGTAGCCCGTCTGACCGTCACCACCACACCGATTCCTCCGGGGGCGAGGGCGAGGCGAAGCCCGGTTAGACTGTGGGAAGTGTGGACCAAGGTCGCTCGACGCAGCCGATGAGCTAGTAGCGGGTGAAACGTCCACGTAAGGAGTTGGACGGCGGTGTGGCGTGCGGCAGCGTAGGATTGCGTTGTGAACGATGTTGATGCGGCCGTGGGTGACGGTTCCGGCGGTAATCTTGCCGCGGCGGTGAGCCTTCGGATCCATCGGGACATTATCCGGAGGGGCTGGCCGGTGGGCGAGGTTATCGGTTCCGAGCCGGAGTTGCTCGACCAGTACGGGGTCAGTAGGCCTGTTCTGCGTCAAGCGGTGAGGATCCTGGAGAGCCAACGGGTCGCACGGATGCGTCGGGGTCCGAATGGCGGACTTGTTGTCGGCGCTCCGGACGGGTCGTCGGTCGCTAGCAGCATGGCCATATATCTGGAATTCCTGCGGGTTGATCCGCAACTGGTGCGCCAGGCGCGTACGTCCATAGAGTTGACCTGTGTCGGGTTGGCGGCGCGTCATATTGACGCGAAGGGGATCGTGGCCCTGCGCAGTGTGCTGTCTTCCGAGTTACAGCGCGTGGGCGAGACGGGAGGGCTCGCGTTGCAGGCCCTCCATCTGCAGATCGGCGAGTTGAGTGGAAACCCGGTTTTCAGCCTATTCGTAAAGGTGCTAACCGAGCTGTCACGCGACCAGGCGCCGCTACATTTCATTGAACGGGGGTCCGAGCCGGCCCGGGTTGAGCAGCTTCATCAAGAGCACCGTCGGATCGTCGATGCGATCATTGCTGGAGACGGACCGCTGGCCTGTTTTCACATGCGCTGCCATAGCGAGGGCATGGCCGTGCCCAAGAACCCAGCCCGCTAGTAGCAGGGCGAAACGTCGGCCTATCCTGGATGCACCCCCGAGTTCGTGCGATTTTACCGCGTCTCCATCCAAACCGACCTCCCGTCGCTGAGTATCGACAGGATGTCGAGAGCGGCATTCTTCTTTCGCAACTCTATGGCTCCTTCCTGGTCACCGCGCTCAGCTCGCATTGCCGCTCGGCGACGCTCTATGACTAGAAGCCGGAACGCAGCGAACAGCTCGTACCATTCGATACCCGTCGGCCGCTCACCTCCAAGTTCCTCCCACCATGCCAATGTCTCGTTCCGATCAGGAAGACCCTCAAGCCCGCGAACAACCCCGCACCGAACTGTGGTAAAGGTCAAATATCAACCACCAGCCCAGATCAGCGAGGCCCCCAGCAAGCGAGACCTGCTCCCAGTCAATGACTGACGCGACGTAGTCGTTCCGGAAGATCATGTTCCCTACCTTTGCATCCCCCCACGAGAGGCCCGCTCTCGAGGCGGGCCGACTCTCCCATAGAGCCTTCCACAGCGGTCCCCCAATCGGGTCGAACGTCCCCTGATTAGCCCAACTCAACGCCTGCTGCCAGTAGCGGAGGTGCTGTTCGAGACTCCGCAACTCCTCGGGCCCTCCGGTCAACGCGGGCAGATCCACTATCGGGCATCTGCTGATTGTTACCAGAGTGCCGAGAGCACGTCTCCAGATCAACCTCCGTTCAAGGACGGGAGCCTCGGCGATAAAACCAAACTGGTTGTAGGCCGGCGATGGGATCACACCCGGTACCCGCTCCATGACGAAGAACGGGACACCGAACACTGCTCCTTCGAGGTCTGCACCCAGCAGGCCAGGCACCGGGATAGCGGATTTTTGCAGATTCTCCAGGAGCCGATACTGTGTCGCGAGATTCGGCGCCAGAAACAGCTGATTCTGCGTGGGCGCGATCCGAAGAACATATTCTCGTTCGAACGCTTCAGGACCTCCAGCAGCCACCCGGATGAACCGAGTCTCGTTTGACCCTCCGGCCTCCATCGGCTGGCCGAAACCATCGACGCGCACATTCGATAATCCGAGCCGAACCTCAAGCCACTCTGCAAGAGGACCCCGGAGCTCTTCCGCCTCGTGAAGGTATTCGATCGGAATGATCCGGCCCTCCTCTGTATCCCGATGAATCGGTAACGTGCCAGCGCCGATACTGCCTGAGGCGATCTCAGTAGACCCAGCTGCACTCGAGCCCTAGACTATAAGACATCTAGACCACCTCTTCTGCGTACACGCGCACTTCAGGCAAGACATCGTCGAGAAGGCGCGAAACGATTAGGTCGTCTTTGCCGTTTGTCGACATCGGGCTGAACACAAAATGACGTGCCCCGGCATCGACAAAGAGCTTTAGCCTCCCGATCACCTCCCGAGGCGCTCCCGCCACCGCGATATTGTCTATCATCGCCGTGAAGTCCTGCTGGTAATTGCTGCCGATGGCCGATGCTGCATCGTGTCGGGATCGGTCCGAGTCGGTGTCGACGTTTACGAAGAGGTAAACGAACCAATCGAAGTCAGATAAATCCCGATTCGCTTGTGCTGCTAGCTCGCGGATCTTTCTGACTGACTCGGCGTATCGGCGGGGTGAGTAGAGGTACGGCATCCATCCATCGCCCACGGTCGCTGCGCGTCGCATGGCCGCCACCTGTCGGCCGGCAACCACGACAGGCGGACCGTGGGGTTGTACCGGTCCGGGATGTAAGCGAACGTCCTCCATTGCGTAGTAGCGCCCGGCGTGGGTGATCGGCTCCGCCGTCCACAATCGTCGTAGTAATGGGATGGCCTCGTCAACCCGCCGCCCACGTTCGTTCACTGGAATCTGACACGCTCGGAACTCTTGCTGGTACTCGCCGCCGACACCCACGCCGAGGATCACTCGGCCGCCGGTCGCCCGATCGAGATCGGCGACTTGTCTGGCCACGACGGCAGGCGGATAGAGCGGAAGTAGAAGCACTGCCGTGCCGACCTGGACCCGCTCAGTTAAGGACGCCAATCGAGCTAGACCAATCATGGCGTCGCTTGAGGGATTGCGCGAGGCTATGTGCCCGCCGGCCCACAGCGAATCGATCGGCTGGCATTCCAACTCTCTCATTCTGCTCGCGCTCCCGCGAGCCTGAAAGCCCACCCGAAAACGCCCGTCAGCCATCTCGGTCGCCGTAGGCTAACTCTTCGGAAAAGCTCATCCTCGACGACGGACATCGTAGCTCCATCGTGTCAGACGGGAATACTTCATTGTCGTTCCGATGACTCTTCCGGGTCGCAGCAGGGGCGGCCTTCGTGTACCGACAGGTGCGCTCATCACCGATCAAGGTGATATCCGGTCTGAACACACTGGCGGTCCTCCTCGTGTTCCTCATCGGGTCGTATGGCCTCCGTCGACGGACAGCACGATTCCGGTTAGGTCGCGGGATTGGTCGGGCAGCAGGTAAAGCGCTCGAGCAGAGGAGTCCCCTGCGATGATTCGGTCGGCCTCGAGGGCCCACTGCCCGTTTCGTCGAGCTCGTTGTTGATCGCCAGCTTGCAATTCCCGGATCGCGTCGGGCGCGCTGGGGTTCGTATCTGAATGGCGGCCGGGCAGATCCGAAAGCCGAGCGGACCCCTTGAGTCGGAGGCTGTAATAACCGCCGAGTTGCCCCTTGATTGCACCCACTCTCTTCCTTTCTACCCAGCAGATCGGGGCTCTATTGCTCCTGCTAGAACGGTGAGTCGCACCGACCTTCGCCATGGATCGCGCACTTTCAGGTCAGGTCCACCCCCAAAGCACGTCCAGCGTCATGAGCGTATCGATACGCTCGGCGTCATAGCCAAGGATCTCGGCGAGCACTTCCTCGTTGTGCTCCCCGGCCGCCGGCGGAACATGGCGGACCTCCACGGGTGACTCTGACAGGTGCAGCGGGCTTCCGATCGTCCGAATGGACCCGAGTTCACGATACTCGTACTCGATCAACATTCCGCGAGCGTCGAGCTGTTGGTCCGTCCAGACCTCCGCTAGGTTCCGCACTGGCTCGTTGGGCACCCCCGCATCGACAAGTGTTGCGGTGGCCTCGCGTACTGACCGGGCTCTCGCCCAGTCGGCGATCGCTTTGTCTATTCTGGCCATGTCGGCCCGATAGCGGTCTTCGTGGGATTCGGGAACAGGCAGTAACTCCGGCATCTGCAGGACCTGCTCCGCCAGTGCTGGGAGCCAGCGACCGCTACCACTGCTGATTACGATGTAGCCGTCCCGGCATTCGTAAGCAGCGTAGGCTGCTGGAATGGCAGGGTGCCGGTTGCCGACTCGTCCCGGAAGGATGCCCGCGATCGAGTACCACATGGGCAGACCGTCGAGGCAGGCGATCATTGGCTCCAGGAGTGAGGTATCGACAAGCTGGCCCTTGCCGATCACTTCTCTTTGGTGCAGCGCCCCGAGCACACCGATGGCGAGATGCGCCCCGGCCATGTAATCGCCCAGGGAGTCTCCTGTCTTGGTTGGAGGCCCGTCAGGGAAGCCGGTGACGCTCATGAGGCCACTGCGAGCTTGGGCCAGCAAATCGTATCCGGCGGCGTCGGCGTCGGGACCTGTTCGCCCCGTGTACGACAGAGACGCCCATATCACGCGTGGATTGATTTGCCACGCCCATTCTTCGTTAACCAGGTCGGCGCGAGCGTGTGCGCTGAAGTTCTCGATGACAACGTCGCTGACGCGAATGAGATCGCCGAGGACCGTCTTGCCTTCCTCGGTTTTCAGGTTCAGAGTGATACTGCGTTTGTTTCGATTCGTCGATAGGAAGTACGGGGAAAACGGAGGGCCAGACCATGCTGGAGGACTCAAGTTCACACGCTCGCTGAGTGCTCGCCCCGGATGCTCGACTTTGATCACGTCGGCACCGAGATCGCCGAGCAGTTGGCCACAGTAGGGCCCTGCAATCGCGCTGCTCAGATCGAGGACCCGAACTCCCGCCAGGGCTGGGCTCTTGGCAGTCACGTCAGCGTCTTCGCGAGGTCAGCGACCGCCTGGGGCGTCATGTCTAATAGCTCTCCAAAAACGTACTGGTTGTCCTGACCCATGAGGGGACCGTGTCGACGGACCGCACAGGGAGCGTCCGAAAAGAGCCATGGCGCTCGCATTACCTGGGATGGGCCGATCTCGGGATGTTCGACCGGAACAAACACGTGGCGGGCCGCGACATGCGGATCCGAGGCTAGCATCCTATTGGTCATGACTGGGGAGGAAGGGACGCCGTTGCTTTGTAACAACTCGAATGCCTCCAGAGAAGAGCGCTGGCGAGTCCAGGCCTCGATCGCGCTTCCAAGAGTAGACATCGCGGCCTGCCGTTGGGGGGCCGAGGAGTACAGCTGCGGCCAAGCGGCTTGGCCGAGCACATCGCAAAGACCAGCCCACTCTTCCTCATCGCCAACAGCGATGGCTATCCATTGGTCTACGCCGCAACACGGATACACGTCGTGCGGTGCCATTTCACGGTGACCGTTCCCGACCCGGGGAAACCAAGGTCCCCCCAGCTGGTAAGCGAGCAGTGCGTCGGGCGCGCTGCACACGACGACCTCTCGTGACGCCAAATCGATACGCTCACCTTCGCCGGTTCGGGCCCGCTGGAGGAGAGCGGCTATTATTGCAACCGCCGACCGCGTTGCCACTTCGGTAGTCCGTAGATTCTCCAACCTCCGTGGGTGGTCCGTCGGCATATCCGGTCTGCTCAGAGAGTCCTCCCGATGCCCCGAAGACGCTCGCATACCCGGCGGCAAGGGCGTCGGGACCAGTGGACCCGTTCGCGGACGAGGACGCCACGATCAAGGCGGGATGCTCGGTGAGGAGCGTCGCAGCATCCAACCCAAATCTATCCATGACGCCGGGACGGAAGTTGTCCACAATCACATCGACAACCCGGAGTAGACGACCCACGACGTCGCGGCCCTCGGTTCGAGTCAGATCCAGCTGGAGCGACCGCTTGTTGAGGTTGAGCTCGTTAAAATTCGGTGACCTGTTTAGGCCTCCGTAGTCGTCCAGGAAACCTCGTCGAGCCGGGTCCGTTCGCCTTGTGGTCTCAACCTTGATGACCTCGGCTCCTAAGAATGCGAGGAGGAGGGTGGCGTACGGACCGGCGGCCGCCCAGGTGAAGTCCAGAACACGAATCCCTTCTAGCATCCGGCCGCCGGGCAGGGCCGGCTTCTTCGGCACACCCGTGCGGAAACCTCTGAAAGCTCCTGGGCTCGGCGGCGATGCAGACACTAACGCCGCTGACCGAAGTTGATATGGCAAGCCAGGGACCCGTAGAACGCTCCCGTCCGGGCGTCTGATGTCCCGGAAGAACTTTCGGTGCTCGAGTTGGGCGGACGTCAATAGATCCTCGGCGGTCGCGTACAGGGCGACAGGGGCTCCGCAGCTCGCGAGTACCCTGACCACCTCGTTCTTGGACCGAGCCGCGCACCACATCACTATGGCGCGGTCGCGCTGCAGCCGGCCGGCGACGGTCTGCTCGCAGAGTCCCGCGAATCTCCTCCGAAAGCCCTTCACCTTCGGGAGCACGTAGCAGTCGCTCCCAGTGCCCGTCGTCGAAGTTGGTGAGCTGAACCCAGCCGTCAGTGCATCGCATCATGCCCAGGATGCCGTGCCGGCTGTCCTCTCTGCGCAACTCAACGCCGTCGTTGTTGAATCGGCTCAAACGCGTGCGATTCAATGTCATCTGCGATTCCTGGCTCGAAACGTCGATCCGCTGTCCGCGCCCGGTCCGGAGCCGATCGTAGCAGGCGGCCAGCAGCGCAACCGCAGCGTTCCAGCCCGTGTCGTACTCGCCGATGTCACTGCCGAGCTGTATGGGCGGTCGGTCCGGGAACGCCCGCCAACTGGTCCCACTCGGGAGAAGAGAACCCTCACCTGCGGAGTGGAAGCTAGTTAGCGGGTGGGCACGATACGTGCTGTAAGGTCCGGTCGATCCGAACGGCTGAATCGAGACCACCACTATCTCGGCTGGCAGCTCCCCCCGCACATCCACAGTCCCAGCGCGCCGTCCGTGAGCAGCACGTCGGCTTCCGAGATCAACCGTACCACCCGCCGCTCACTCTGATCATCGACACCGACACTGCGCTTCCCGGTATTCAAATAGCTGAACCGTCCAGATGGCTCTCCAGCCGGCGATCCGAGACGCCGGGGGCCGGAGCCGCGAGAGCGACAGCCCTCGGCCGGTTCCACCTTGACCACGTCTGCGCCCAGATCGCACAACACTTTCGCGCAGAACGCCACAGCAACAGTGTCCCCCAGCTCGAGTACCCTCCAGCCTTTCATGGGACCAGTAGTAGTCATCGGTCGTTACGCCCCGACCCAGATATCATTCGGTTAGTCCCCTCATCGGAAACGGATTCCCTCGGCTGGAGAACTGCGGCGCATTGCTCTAGCTCAACTCCCGCTCGGCCAAGGCAAGACTGTCGTGGTCGAGAACAGCCGAGCCCAGCCTCCGGACGTTCTCTCTCCGAGTAGGCGCCTCGATTCCCTGAGTAATCGCCCACAAATAGTAGCCGTGAATCAGGCCGAGTCGGTAGGCCCACCAGCACTCCTCGGACGAAAGAGACGGCCCGCCGTGCTCGCGCAGAGCAGCCCGATACGAATTGAGAAGGTCACCCTCGTGAGCAGGCCGCTTTGCTGGGGAGAATGCTGACCCGATGAGATAGGCTACGTCCACGGCCCAGCACCCATAATGCACGAGGGACCAGTCGATAACTCCCATCGATCCGTCAGACGCGACAAACACGTTGCCTGCGTGGAGGTCGCCATGGGAGACGCTGGTCACCCCCTCTCCGGTGAAGTATCTGCCTGCTCGCACGAATGCCCGACGTAGGCGGCGTTGCGTCCCTCACTCGGAGCGGAGCCGATTCCTCTGAGTCCATGAAGGCTTGAAGTCGCTCGGCGGAGATATGTTCGAGCAGCCGCTTCGTCTTCGGTTCGAGCCACTCCCCGGCCGCAGCATCTGGTCGTCCTCCCCACGTGCCCGCGTGCAGCCGCGCGATCCGTCGAGCGCCCCGGCGACCTGATCGGGGGACCAAGCACTGGGGCCCTTAGCGAAAGTGGCACCCCGGGTCTCAATCAGGTCTTCCATGATCAGCACACCCCGGTCTTTACGCACCCCGGCGTACACCGGGGTGGCCGTCCGTAGCTGGTGCCTGAGATCGGACCGGTAGAACAGCACCTCCGCATCGACCGTTTGACTGCGCCCGGCACGATCATCGAATAGACCTTTGACGCAATATTGACGTGCGCTCGTCGTACCCTGGTCGTCGGCCACTGTCGCCCTCAGCCGCACCTTCGTCGACGAGCCCCGGATCTCCTCCAAGACGGTGACGTCAGCTAGATGGCCCTCTGTTCGGTCTGGAAGCGTCCGTTTCAGCCAATCGACGGACAAGACCGTTGCCAATTCGACCGGTGCTGCATCGAAGTCGCTGTGCTCGACTGGATGCTCCAACGTCATTACATTCACTCCTACTGTATATAGCCCTTCCGGCCAGCTCGCGGTCCAATACTTTGGGCATCGAAAAGTCGTGTAACCCCGGTCTATGTGGGGCACGTCCCTACGCGTCAGCTGAGTTCCACAATGGACTCTCGCAGCCGGGCGTCCACTCCACAACCGCCCTCCAAACAGGTGCTAGCAGGACCCAGCGACTTGGCGGCATGGCCCCGCCTAAACCCCCAAACCAGTCTCCTGCGGGTGTCGAGTGGCGCCTCCAGTTGGCCTACGAGGATCCGGCAGCGTTCGTGGCGACGGGCACGCCGCACACCGGCTTGCTGTTGTTGTATGGCTTGAATCCGCTCGGGCTGATCCCGAAGAAGTAGTCACAGCCTTGCGGAGGGAACATATTGACTGTGCCGAGCCCGGTGAAGGTGACCGGGGATGGCAGAACCCCATCTGCGTCATAGCTGGTTACCTTCCGAAGGTTCGCAATAAAGGTCTGCCGTGACGGTGGCGAACCAGCCGATTCCAACCCTTGGATCATCAGGTCCGTGGCCACGTAAGCGTAGCCAATGTTCTGGCTCGGTATGGTTCCCGCCTTGTACGGCGTGTACTGCTTCAGCCTCGACAACAGCTCCGCGGTAGCCGAGTTGGGGGTATTGAAATTGAATGGGGCGTGCGCCCAGGAGCCGTCGAGGTCGGCAAGCGCCGACGGCTGGTTTAGCAGATTTTGGTCATACGCTGCCGTGTTCACTTGGGCCACATTAGCGCCGACCTGCTTAAGCGACGCAGCCACCGCTACGATCGTAGACAGCAGAATCGCCCCAAACGATCCATTACAACCCGCCGCCTTCATGCTGAGCGCAATAGACGTCGTGTCGACAAGACCGAAAGGAATAGAATCATTATTATAACAACTCGAAATCCCAAGGGGCGCCGCCGCCTGCTGGATCGAAGATGCAGCCTGAACCGCGGACGGCACATTGAACGCCAAGCCCGCCAGTTTGGTTATCCCAACCGCCTTCATAAAGTTGGCCACATTGTTGTAGGTATAAAACTTCCCGCCTACCGGAGTGGAAAAAGGATACAGAATATTAAACATGTTCGTACTGGTCGCCAGCCCCCACTCCGGACCATCAATGCCGGCACCCGTGACCGGTATCGCCGCGCTTGTCAGGTACTTACTCGTCGCAAACGCGAAACTCGAAACCAGCTCCACCCCAAACACATGTCGCTGCTGAACCAGAAGCTGGGCCGCCGCCAACTCCCCGCTCGGAGTGGATGTCAGATCCGCGACAGCAAGCCGAAGCATGTGTCCGTTCACGCCCCCGGCCGCGTTCTGAGCATCAATTCTCGCCTCCGCCCCCCATTCGACATTCTGAAAGGAAGAGGCCCCTGCTCCGGTCTCCTCCGTAATGAGCCCAATCGTTATCGGGGCATTCGCCCCACCCGATGCCGGAGACGAACTCGACCCAGTAGACGAACTCGACCCAGTAGATGGGCTCGAGGCAGAAGGGCTCGCCTTTCCGGAGCTACCACAAGCGGCCCCTATCAAACCCAAACTAATAGCCAACGCAGCGACACTTCTCATCCTTCGCCCGAACATTCGTTCCCTCCCTATCCTCTGACTGACACTGGCCGTGGTCCTGGTGAAAGGCCTTCGGAGCATAAAACGAGCACAGACCAGACCCGATACAAATGTCCTGATCGATCTGCACCCGGAGCATCGATCCTTCTTCCATCGCAGCTAATCGATTCCATATAGCCGACGAGCATTCCCGCCAGTAATCAACGCACACTCTTCAGCGGGCACTTCAGCGAGCATATCGAGACAAGCCGCTGACTTTCCGGCCAAGTCGTCTCCGAATGGGGGTAATCGCTCGCCCACATGATCCGATCCACCCCGATGGTATGACGCTCCCGGATCCAACCCCATCGCCCATGAATGTGTACATCACCTGAGTCTGGAAAAAAGTGCTCGGCTTCTCCTTGAGCCCGCTCTGCGTCCAGTAGCGGTGCTTATCGAAGATCGTGTCCATCCACTGCATAGCAAAGGGTACCCAGCCCAGCTGCGCCTCCACCGACAGCACCGTGAGCTGAGGATGGCGCTGGAAGACCTCCCCGAATATCAGTTCACCGACAGCCTCACCCATACCAACCCGGCCCGCATATGAGTATGTGAGATACCCTCTGGTATCTGAGAGTTGCAAGGGGCGGTTCGCAGTGCGCCCAAATGGAACGCCCCGGGACGGCCGCTAGCCTCGATCTCCTGCCACATCGGCTCCCAATCCGCATCACCATAGTGACTACCGTCCGGAGGAAACGCCGGCAACCCCAGTGTGCGGTGTCCGAGCGCTACCGCCCGCTTGATCTCCGCCACCGCCATCCCCGGAGTCTCGCACGGGATATAGGCAACCCCGAACAGGCGATGCGGGTCGGTGCTGCAAAGTCCGCCAACCACCGGTTGTAAGCCGTGTGGCTAGCTATCCGCAACTCCGGGTTCGCCGTCTGCAGAGGACCGCCCCCATACAATACTTCTCCCGCCACCCCGTCAACATCTTGATCCTTGATACGCGCCGCGGCATCGTAACCACCCGGTCTCTCGTCTTCGATCGACCCTACCAGCGCGTCTCCTCCGGTTTTTTTCCCGCCATCGCCGCCAACCCTTGACGCCGCTTGCGTTGCCCCTCGAAGACCTCGAACGTACCCTCGCCGTTGTCTCCAAACGCGGAGCCAAATCGCGTAGGCCGACCGGAAGATCTCAGACCAGAACGAGGGAAGAGGATTCACATGAGAGTCCGCAGAGAACAAAGTGTAGGACACCCTCCGACTCCTTTACATGCTAATAACGATCCAATATGAACTTGGCAGTGGCTGGGATTGGACTGGCAGACCTACACAGTCTGTAAGAGACAACCGCCCGACCGTCCGGCTAGCCGGACTCTCATCCTGGGAAACCTTGCGCCCCCACCGACGGGACCGAGTCGCCTTACGGCCTCGATCGAACAGGCCGCACTTGAAATAACTCCCACCGCCGCGCCCGAGCCGAGGCACGAACTATGCGGCCCAGAGCCCGGACCTTAGGACCTGCCCCCATACCACGATCTGACATGCTCGCCGCGTGCCATCAGCAGTCAAGTCCAGCACCCCGGCCCGTACTGTCCGCAGGGACTTCGAAACGGTCCAGAAGCCTTGTCCTAGGCTCACAGCGCGGCTCTCCGGTTGGCGAGTCGCCCCTACCCGGCCCTGCATTTTACGTACCACCCAACTCCACCCCCATGACAAGCCTCCCTATACCACGGCACGAAACGCCACAACCACGATTTTATACCACAGTCATATCCGATCCGCAAGGAATAGAGACGCATAATTATAGTCGGCCCCCGCAGGAGGCCCCTCGGACAGGCCCCTCACTGACGCCCAATCCGATATACCATTTCCTGAGCCACACCACCCAGCGAACTCAACCGCCACGCCCCACCCTCCCCACCACATGAGGGGCAGGGCAGGCTGAGGATCGTGGGGCATCCTTTTTGGTCGGTCGGCCTAGAGCCGCCCGTGGTGGCCAACCGTTGTACGGTGGTTCCTCCGTCCCGGCTGGGCGGACCAGGATGGGATCTGGGGAGTACATCGTCTCCCCGACTCTCGCCGGCCTAGCAGTGTGTCCGGGCGTCCGTCCAGCCGTCGACCGTATCGGCGATGGGTACAACGCTGACCGCCGTTGGCGACTGGCTCCGCCGTCTGCCGTTCGTCGGTTATCAGAGCTCCACCGGTCATCGCCGACTCCCGCCCGCAAGCGCACGGTCGCGGAAGAAATCGACGTTCCGGTGGGCACGGATCACGCACCAGGAGTTCGGCCGTGGTCGCTGAGCTGACCATGGTCTGAGGAGGTCACACTCGGCAGTTCCAGGGACCCGCAGGGGCGAAGCACCGCGGCCCGGATGTCCTTGTAGAAGGAAACTGACGTGGTATAAGATGAGGAGAGTTCTGGTGGAGAATTTCCCATGGCGATCCACGGGGGTTATCTGTTCTCTTGAAGGGGGAGCTGTGGCAACGTTCACCGGTATAGGGCTTAAAACGGGCGATTCCCATGTCAACGAGCCGCGCAACTTGTGGCGGGAGAATATTGCCGGCAAGGTTCCGGGAGCAGGCCA
>CAWAEC010000013.1:0-352549 GCA_963781155.1 uncultured Acidimicrobiaceae bacterium | reverse complement strand
CCGCGCCGGGCCACGTCCTTTGTCCTGCCAACGTTCACCGACAGCAGCCCAGCCGTACGAGGTGCCCCTTCACATGGCATCTTTGCCGGCGAACCGGATTTGTCGGTCATGGCTGTCGCACCGCGATGACTTCCTCGACGGTGAGATCCCGGTCCACCCCGTGGGAGATCACGTTCTGCCCTGGTTCCAGCCTGATCCGCCGGCCGTCTATTTGCACCCAGACCTTGTCGGGCTCAAACGACACCAGATTGGAGATGCGCTTGACCTCCTCCCAAGCGTGCTCGTAGGACCACACCGCCCGGCGGATCTCGCCGATGTCGTAGTAGCTGCACAGCCCTTTGTAGGGGCAGAAGGTTTGGCCTCCCACCGGGGTGAGCGCCCCTTGGTCGACGTCGCCACGAGGGACATACCAGCGAGGCGCGAACCCCGACTCATACAGGACCAACGGACCGGTGCTATCCGCGACCACCCGCTCGGCGTGCCGGACGATCAGGTGCCGGCTCGTCTGGCGGATGTCGATGCGGTGGTAGCTGTCAGCGGCGTGGCCCACGATCCGTTCGTCCTCTTCGTAAAAAGCGTCCATAGCCCGCCACGAGAAGGCCACCCGGTCCTTCAGTTCCGCAGCGTGAGCAGGAAGCTCCGTGAACTGCCAGGCCGCCCGGGGCGCACTGTGCTCGCCGGCGCGGACCGTGTACCAGGCCGCGACCCCCAGATCCCGGTGACTGGTGCTGTGATCACTACTCTGCAGAACGCCCGCGGCGATGTCAGTGACAGGAAAGTAGGCGACCGGGTAGCGGCCAGGCTCGTGGAGCAGGACGACCCGTTCGCTGTCGGCGATCCAGACGTCACCGAAGCGGACACGCATGCGGCGGCGCAACGGTTCGGCGTAGAGCATGCTCTCGGGAAGCGGGGCCTTGACCAGGAAATGGCCGACCGCTCCGTGTGCAAGCGGTCCCTGCTGCCAGGACAAACCCATTGTTCTCTCTCCTTTGCGGTGGGACCCGGCCCGAGGAGGGCCAAAGCCGAACTCAGCTCAGGGGTTCGTCGCCGTTGATATGCAGTGTCAGGCCGGTGAGGAAGGCGGGACGCTAGATGCTTGGCAAGCATCAGCGGTCCGGTCACCTGGGCTCCGGCGTCACGGGCTGCCAGTACGACAGCGCGGTGAATGCACCGCCGCGCCAGACATCGAGCACGGTCTGTTCGCGCGGCGGGTCGGTCACGGGAGAGTCCTTCCGAGGAAACCGCGGGTGTAGCCCACGACGGTGTCGAGGTGACTTTCGAGCAGGAAATGACCGCCGTCGAGCAAGTGGACTTCAGCGTCGGGTAAATCGTCGGTGAAAGCGAGCGCGCCTGCCGGCCCGAAGATCTCGGCGTTGCGGCCCCATACCGCCATAAGTGGAACCCCGCTTTCGCGCAGATAGGCGTGGAGCCTCGGGTAGACGGCCAGGTTGCTGACGTAATCAGCGAAGAGCCGCAACTGCACCAGATCGTTCCCCGGCCGCGAGATCAGGGCATGGTCGTGGTACCAGGTTTCGGGGCTGACCAAGCTGGGATCGGGCACCCCGTGGAGGTACTGCCACTTGATGGCATCCAGGGTGAGAGCCTGGCGGACGGCAGCCTCTGTCCGTGGGTTCTGGTTGTGCCAATACTCCCGCACCGGCTTCCAGAAGGCCTGTTCGAATCCGGCCTCGTACCCGTTCCCGTTCTGGGTGACGATCGCCAAGATGGACCGAGGGTTGGCTAACGCGGCGCCAGGCCACCGGCGCCCCATAGTCGTGGACGTACAGGGCATAGCCCCCCACGCCGAGGTGGGCCAGTAGCCCGGCCGTCAGACTGGCCAATGCGTCGAACGTGTAATCGAACTCGTCGACTGAGGGTGCGTCCGAGAGCCCGAACCCCAGCTGGTCCGGAGCGATCACGTGGTACAGATCGGCGAGCTCAGGGATCAGATTGCGGAACATGAACGAGCTAGCGGGAAACCCATGCAACAGCACCACCGGGGGGCTGTTGAGTACGCCGGCCTCTTGATAAAACAACCGACGCCCACTGACCGTGGCGTAGAGATGACGAATAGTGGTCATTGGGTCCTTTGCACTTGTCCCGCGAGCGTGATAGGGATCGGGGCTTGTCCGGATGGTGGACCGTTACCCGTCGTGCGCAGTCAAGGGTGCCGTCGACCGGCCCTCCGCAGCATCCCCCACTGGCTAGCCTGGCCCGGTAGTTCCACCCAACAGGGGTAGCGCCACGGGTGGGCTATTCGGCCCCGTCCTGGCGGGCGGCGCCGCAGTACGCTCAGGCCATGTCGGCGACCGTCGCTTCCCTGAGATGGCCGGGCCGACCCGAGCTCAGGGACCGCTACTCCGAGCGCAGGGTCCTTGACCAGCTAGTCGCGGCGGTACGGAACGGTGAGAGCCAGGCCCTGGTCTTGAACGGGGAGTCGGGCGTGGGCAAAACCGCGCTGCTGGACTACCTTGCAGACCACGCCCCAGGCTGCCGGGTAGCGCGCACCGCCGGGGTCCAATCGGAGATGCAGTTCCCGTTCGCGGGAGTGCACCAGCTCTGTGCTCCCATGCTGGATCGGCTCGAGCGAATCCCGGAGCCTCAGCGTGACGCTCTCTGGACTGTGTTCGGCATCCGCGCCGGGCCGCCTCCGGACCGGTTTCTTGTCGCGCTAGCTGTCCTCAGCCTGCTGGCCGAGGTTGCCGCGGAGCAACCACTCATCTGCATCGTCGACGACTACCAATGGCTCGACACGGCGTCAGCTGTCGCCTTGTCTGCCACAGGCCGACGCCTCGGCACAGAATCGGTGGGCTTGGTCCTGGCAACCCCCGGCCCGAGCAGCCATCTGACAGGCTTAGTCGAGCTGGCCGTCACGGGTCTGAGCCAGGCAGACGCGCACGCCTTGCTGGACTCGGTGCTGCCCGGCAATCTCGACCCCAAGGTTCGGGACCAGATCGTCGCGGAGACCAGGGGCAATCCCCTCGCTCTGCTCGAACTTGCACGCGGGCTCACGCCCGCAGCGTTAGCCATTGAACTGGAGCTCCCCGGCGCAGTACCCCTCGAGGGCACCATCGAAGCGAGCTTCAGACGGAGACTCGCCGCCCTGCCCGATGAAACTCGCCAACTGGTGCTCATCGCGGCGGCGGACCCGACCGGAGACACCACGCTGGTCTGGCGGGCGGCCAGACTCCTGGGCATCGGCCCCGAAGCGGCCGCCCCTGCAACTGACGCGGAACTGGCCGAGTTCGGAACCCGCGTCCGGTTCCGACATCCTCTTGTCCGCACTGCGACCTACCGGTTGGCGTCCGCCGACGACCGACGACGGGCGCACCAGGGGCTGGCTCAGGCCATCGACCCCCAGGTCGATCCCGAGCGGCGGATCTGGCATCGAGCCCAGGCCGCTCCCGGACCGGACGACCAGATCGCGGCCGAACTCGACCACGCTGCCAACCTGGCGTTGGCGCGCGGCTGCTTGGCCGCCGCAGGTGCCTATCTGCAGCGGGCCGCGAACCTCACCCTCGACCCGGCTCAGCGAGGCCGACGAGCAGTGGTCGCCGCCCACGGCAAGATCCGCGTTGGTGCATTCGACGAGGCACTCGACCTCCTGGCGGTCGCCGAAGCCGGGTCACTCACCGACCTGGAACAGGCACAGGTCGACCTGGTCCGGGCCCAGCTGGCGTCGACTACCAACCGGGGTAACGACGTAGTACCACTGCTGCTCAAGGCGGCGAAACGACTGGAGCCTGTCGACGCCGCCGAGGCCCGGCTTACCTACCTGGACGCCTTTTCCGCCGCGATCTTCGCCGGCCGCCTGGCGAAGCCGGGCGGGGATGTTCGGGCGGTGGCACGCGTGGCTGCGGGCGCGCCACCACCCCTCACCCCTGGTCCGACTGACTTGCTCCTCGCCGGGTTGGTTGCCACGTCCACCGGGGAGTATGCGGATGGCGTGCCGATGTTGCGGGCCGCCATCACAGAGTTTGGTAACGGCATGTCCGTCAGGGACGGCGACGGCCAGGCCAGCGGGGCCAGCCTTGTGCGCCACGCTGATGGAGGACCGGAGGTTAGCCGACCCCTCCCGGTGGCCGCCTGGCGCCTCGTGTTGCGCCCGGCCTGGTCAGCCGGGGTGACGGAGGGGACGGTCGAAGAACTGCGCTGGCTCTGGTTGATGTCGGTGGCGGCCATACGAGTCTGGGACGACGACCACTGGAACGCCCTGTCAACCCGCCACATCGAGCTCGCTCGCGAGATAGGCGCCCTCAGCGAGCTCCCCCTGGCACTCCTCTCACGCAGCTATTTCTTGCTCTTCGCGGGCGCCCTGTCCGCAGCGGCCGCGCTCAGCGAGGAGACGCAGGCGGTGAGCGCAGCAATCGGGAGCCATCTGGCGCCCTACGGACCCCTTGGCCTTGCCGCGCTGCGCGGCGACGAGACCGAGACCCTCGCGCTCGTGGAAGCCACCATCGACGATGTGAGCCGGCGGGGAGAAGGCGTTGGCATCACCTTCGCCGAGTGGGCAAAGGCAGTCCTACATAACGGACTGGGCCAGTACGACAAAGCCCTCGCGGCTGCTGACCGGGCCACCGTCTACGAAGCTGATCCCGGGTCTACGATCTGGCCGGTCGTCGAACTCATCGAGGCAGCGACACGCACCGGGGCAACTGACACCGCCAAGACTGCCTACGACCGGCTGTCAGAGATGACTGCGGCAAGCAACACCAACTGGGCTAGAGGCATACAGGCTCGATCCTTCGCCTTGGTGGCCCCAGATGGAGAAGCGGAAGCGCACTACAACGAGTCGATCGTCTGTCTTGGCCGCACCCGGATGCGAACCGACCTGGCCCGGGTCCATCTGGTTTACGGGGAATGGCTTCGCCGCGGCCGTCGGCCCAGCGACTCGCGCGAACAACTGCGCACCGCCCACCGCATGTTTGAGGCGATGGGCATGGATGCCTTCGCAGAGCGAGCGCGGCGTGAACTGCCCGCGGCCGGTGAGAATGTCCGCAGAGTCACTACCGCGACGAGGGGAGCGGAACTCACTGCCCAAGAGACCCAGATCGCTCGGCTGGCCCGGGACGGATTGTCAAACCCAGAGATCGCGACCCGGCTCTTCATCAGCGTCCACACCGTCCAATACCACCTGCGCAAGACCTTCACGAAACTCGGTATCACTTCGCGGGCCCAACTTAATGGTGTCCTGCCGGGCTGATGAATTGAGCAGGCCCACCGGCCGGTTATCGCGGTGTAGAGGAGGAGCCGCCGGACCGAGGCCTGGAAGAACGGGCCGAGGCTGCCCAGCGTTGTGGTGGGCAGGCGAGCACGGCCGGTCCACGGCGGTCACCGCGATGGCCGTGGTGTGCAGGCGAGCATGGCGCCGAGCCGATCTTGGCCACCGTGGTTATGAGGGCGGCGATTACTCAAACGGGCCGCTACATGCGCGAACACGTAGCGATTAAAGGTGTAAGTCCGCCGCAAAGCAGTCGGCTCTACTCATAGCGGCCGTCAAAGTGATCACCGTGCCCGGCCTGGATGAAGCTGAGCCCGGTGACCGCTGCGTCTTCGACGATCCAGCGGAGGGTGTAGGCGGCGCGGTAGTCAGGGGGCCAGAATGACGAGAACTCCCCGTCCCGCAGGATCGACCACTCGCCCTGGGTCGATCCACCGTGCTCGACGTAGGTCGTCTTGCCGTCAGCGGTGAATGTCTGCCTAGCGCCTCTTCGAAGATCAAGATATCCGCGGTCAGGGCGTCCGGCATGTCCTTCGCGAGTACGAGGTCGCCGTGGGCCACCCTGAGATGCTCGAAGTGACTGGGCATTGTCCTCTCCTTGCTTGATCGTGCCGCGGGCTATCAGGCGGTTTCAACCGGTCAACCTGTCGAGAGCCGCTGCCACGCGGTCATAGTCGCCGCCGCCTTTCACGACGATGGCCCCCGTTCGAGGCTCATCGCGGATGAGCTCCCAGGCTTGGACGTTGGGGTCCATGTTCGAGATGAAGAGTACGCGGGAATTGTGGAGGCGCTCCCAGGCTGTTGACCAAGCCCCGGATGCGAGTTGTGAGCGCCGGATGATCCTCTCGGTACCTGACGGCAACATAGACTATAAGCGAGGGTGGTTGGCCGAGTTGGCTTACCTGGATCTGACACTGGAAGCCCAGGTCGTCTCCGGCCGTTGGGAACATCGGTTCAAGGCGTGTCTGGACGTTCGTCGATGACGGGTGCCAGCAGCTGGGGCCGTCGATGCTGTCGATGATGGTGTTGCCGGTACCGGACACCACGAGTACCTTGTTGTCCCGGTCGTACGCGATGTCTTCGACCAGCCGAGGAAAATCGTGACGCGGAAACGGGCGGGGCGACGAGAGGACCACGTGGGGCTCCGCCGTCGCCCCGCCTGCTAGCGAGGTGCTGTTGTAGATCGCATCTGATTGTTGGCTATCCCTTAGCCGGCGGGCCGCTTCGCCTACCGGGGCGGGAACTGTGAGTTGGGTGCGTTCGGCTCGAGGGCCATGGTCGGGGCGGTAGCGGTGTAGCCGAGCACTGCGCAGTTGATGTCGACTCCGACCGAGCCGTAGGGCTGGGCGGCACCGGTGGCCGGGTTGACACCGGTCAGCAGGTCGGGCCGGTCAGCGGCCAGGTTCAATACGGTGTTCTCGTCGGTCTGACGGGTGTTGAGGCCTTCGCGGACCGCCTTGGGGGTCCACAGACCGAGTTGGGCGTCCCAGAGCGGGCTGTAAGCGTCGGCGTGGCGGGGGGTGTTCAAGGTGGGGAAGTCTCCGAAGACGTTGAGGAGATCGCCTCCGTGGCGCAAGGCGTTGATCATGGGGAGATTGGCGGCCGAGGCGTCATCGCCCACGAAACCGTCGAGGGCCAGATGCTGGAATCCCTGGGCATTCGGGTTGTCGGCACCGGTCCCCCCGTTGATGAACCCGAAGAGGCGCTCGCGGGCGGAGCCGAGGAAGTCGTCGCCCCCGTTGAACGACACGTTGTTGAGGGCCGGGACGTAGGTGGAGCGCTCCAGGACGGCGGTGAGGGGCTGGCCGGCGTCGGTGCTCAGATAGACGATGGGCTCACCGGAGTCGAAGCCCTTGACGAACAACATGTCGGCCCACGAATCGTAGAACTGACCCTGAGGGGCGGCGCCAGGAGATCCAGCGGGTGGGGCGATGTGGATGCCGAGGACCCGGTCTGCGGTGTTGGTGTGATGGACCACGTCGAACGGCCCGTTCCCGGTGGCGATGATCGGCGCGTTGTAGATGACCGTTGATCCATCGATTTGGATGAAGGGGCTATATCCCGGGCCGGCTACTGCGCCGGGTTGGAACTTGGCGAGCGGGAACCCTTGTGGTCCGGGCACCGCGATCCGGGTCGGGCTGAAGTCGGGTGCTCCCTGGAAGTTGATGTTGGCCGTCCCGAACGGGTTCTCGGCGGGTGTCGGGTTGGTGAGGGTCACGTGCTGCACGCAGGCGGGGCACTGGATGGCCATGTTGGCCAGTTTGGGCGCGTAGTTCACCCCCAGGTCGTCAGCCAGTCCGGAGTCGGAGGCGTCTTCCAGGAGATACCACACCGTTTCGGCTTTCGGTGTGCCGGCGTAGGCGGTGCCTTGGTAAATGGGGAGGCGCGCTGTCTCGTTGCTGAGGTTGATGTCGATGGCGCTGCCCAGGGTGAACTTGTCCGGTGAGAGGAAACCGCTCAGCTGGCCGAGACCCTTGGCGGATCCGCCATGGCCGATAGAGGCGTGAGTTGTTGAGGCGAAGGCGACCTGATTGAGTAGTAGGCCTGACGCGGCGGCGACTGACGCCGCGATGGCTACCCCGCCGGCGACGACCCGGCGCGAGCGCAATGCCGGTAGTTTCATGGATTTCCTCCCCTGATCGCTGCCGGGCCATTCCCGGCTACACCAGATGAGTGTCACCGACGCTGACGATCTCACCCCCAAACCCGGATTTTTTCGCCCCGATCGAGCCGAGTCGCCTGGCGAGAATTAGAGGCCACGGTTTTCAACCTTTTGTGTAAAGGCGTGACGTGACAGTCGTCGGCGGCGGCCAGGGACCATCGATGCTGGCGACTGATGACGGCCGATTTGTTCGAAGCAAGAGGACCGAGGTGGTGGGATCCGGCGGAGGTTTGCCGGCGGCACCCGCCACGGATTACTGGTGTGAGGTCGACGCACGAGCGGTTACCTATGTGCGTCACGGCACACCCGGGGCGGTGCGCTCGGCTCAAACCGCCGCGTCCGCGTCGAGCGTGGAGGCGTCATTCTCTCCCGTCATGGTGCCGACGTCAGTCCGCAGTCCAGATCGGGTCGCCATCTTGCGGCGAGCTCGTCCGGCTCGATAGGGACGTCAAATGAAAAGGCGACGAGGGGTGGAAATGGCGGTATCTCGGCGTGCCGAGGGCCGGCTCGGCGCCAGGCGCCGATGGACGGTCATCAACTGTGGTGACATCACCAGCCGGCGCTCGATTTGGTTACCGCCCGGCGTGCTCGCGGATGTTCCGGATCAGCCCGACGACCCAGTCGGCCAGGAGACGTGTGATGGCACCGGTGGAATACACACCGACCGTCACTGGGTGCTGTCAAGCCCCACGCTGGGCGTTTCCGCAGCGTCAGTCGTTCGGGGCGGTGACGGCGGCCAGCAACCCGGCGTAATCCTCGCCGCAAGGGCCGCACGCGGCGAGGTGGGCTGCGACACCGGGGTATTCTTGAGCGGCCGTGGGATCGGCGGAAACCAGGTCGACGTACACGTGGAGCAGTTCCATTGCCTGACCGCATCCCACGTCCTGGGGATCGGTGCGCAAGAAGCGGTCGAGTGCTTCGGCACCGTTCACGAGTTCCTCGAACTTTCGTTGTCCAGATGACCGTTTGCGACCAGCACCGCCCGTAACTTACGTCGAGCGTCGAAGAGCGTCTTATAGATGGCGTTGCGGTTGGAGTCGAGCTCGACGACCAGGGCGTCGAGAGGGACACCATTGAGCACAATGGCCACGAAGATCCCCCGCTGACGATCGGTCAGCTCGTCGTCTACGGCGCGGCGTAGCTCGTCACACAAGTCTCGCGTCTCCGCCTCACGGGCGGGGTCCAACCCGAATCGGTCCGGGAGTCGATCCCAGTCCTCCGCGTCGAACGCCAACGGGGGGTTCCGCCAGAAGTGCCGCCCGATCTTCGCCGACATCTCGAAGATGACGAACTTGTATGCCCAGGTCGTGAACCGGCTGTCCCCGCGGAACTGTCCAACCTTGGCGGTTACAGCCAGGACGGCATCGTTGGCAGCCTGATAAGCCAGGTCATCCAGCTCTGGCCCTCTGATCCTCAAGTTTCCGCCGCGACGCCGGGCCTCGCGGCGCGCCATCCGCAACAGCAACTCGTGCAGGCGGGCCAAAGCGGCCTCCCGTTCTACCCCGTCGCTGGTGAGAGAGCGCAACCACTCGGCAGAGTCGGGATCCGACACCGACGTAGAAACGGCAGAGACAGCATCCGCGGTGGTGCGTAACAGGGCCCTTTGGTAGTCGACGGATCCAGTCATGTTTGACGCCCCTGGGTCCGACATTGTCGCTCGGGCACCTATTAGGATCGCACGGTCGAGCAGGCAACCTCACGTGACTTCGTAAGCGGCCACCCGCGATACCTGGGGGACTCTCTATTCCACCACTGCCGGCGTGGCGCGAAATACCCGGTTAGCCTCGCCGATACCGAACGTGATGGCCGATTCGAAGCGATAGTGATGTGGGGCATCCTTGACCGTCTCCGACTTGCGAGCTACTTGACACCGATGAAGTCGACGATGTGACTGTCGGGGTCTCGGACCAACAGATCCGGCCCGACCTCGGCGAGCGCCCGGGGAATCCCGCCGTTGAGATGGGCCCGGCGGGCGTCGTCGGTTTCGAAGGTGTAGAAGATGCCGTAGCCGGTGTCACTGATCTTGAATGCATACCAGGTCACGGTTCCCGGCTCGCCGCCGCGATAGCACGGCCGTTCTCGAGGAGGGTCGCGAGATCGCTGGCCTTGACAGGTTTGGCTTCGAGTAATGCCAGCACCCCAAGTCGCACCGTCATGTTTGATGCTCCTTTCTCATGAAAGGGATGGCTAAACGCCAGCGCGGTTGAGCGTCGGTGAGGATCTCTCTGCTTGGACCGGGTGGAGTAGTCGAGGTGGACGCCTATCAAGACCATGAGGTGATCGACGTCGACGCTGCCGCTGTTCGGCGTCGGACCCGCGTGGTGGCGTCCGACATGTCCTCGACGGCCAGAGCTGCCAGCTCGCAGACGAAGGCGCTACCACCTCGTTGGGCGGTCGTACGGGCCATGCGCGTTACTCCTCGGCGGTGGCGGCAGTGGTCATGTCGGTGTCCCTACCTCGTCATCTTGCGGGAGGCCAAAGCGTCATCGCATGTTTAGTATCACCGTACTGGTCGGTCTTACCTCGACACATGCTTTCGTCCCGAGACAACGCTGACGCCCTGGGAGGTCGGCGAGTCCTTTGAAGAGTTGCGATATCGGCGAGGGCAGGTCTCGTCATCGCCAACGGGCGGCGGCGACGACGCCGCCGCACCCACAACCCCACCACCGAAGGCGCCCGGGTCGAGTTGGCCGCCTGGGTCGGTGCCGACTTCGACACCCTCAACATCGTCGACCTCGGCGCCAAATATCTCGCCGTCCAGCTCGCTGGTGCAGTAAGAAGATCAGTCTCGAATTCCCGGATCGGGCTTCACGTTTGCGATTGGGACGTCGCACTTCGGGTAAAAGGGCCATTTCCGACAAAGCTCGTGGTCACGATGCCAGGGTCACGATGCCGGCGGGGTGGGCACCGGCGGGAAGCGAGACCGGCGAGATGGGGAGCTCGGTGAGAGTTCCGCCATCGATGGCGAAGGCGCCCTCAGTGTCGACGCGGCTCTCGTTCACGTACAACGTGCGTCCGTCAGGGCTCACGCTGGGGTCAGTTGCGCCGACCCCGGCGGTGTTGCTGACCAGCGTGCTGCCGATGAGCGTCGGGGACCCGTCGGGAGCGATCTGGTAGCTAGAGATGTCATCCGATCCCGTATTCACCGCGAACAGGTAGTTGGTGTCGGAGTTGATGGCGACCCAGCAGGGCGCCGTCTGGTCGTCAGGGACCGGACTGGCTCCAATAGAGGTCAGTGACCCGTTGGCGGCGACGCTGAAAGCGGACACGGTCCCAAGACCAGCCCCGTTGTGTGCATTGGAGACGAACACCTGGCCAGGATTGGTCGGCCGAAACTCACTGCCGAAAGGCCCAGCCCTTGGGCGGTGAAGGGCGCGCCACGAGCTTCGGTCAGAAGCCCCTTTGTTCCAGCCGCAAAGCTGTCGATCTCCGAGGTTCCCACCCGGGCCCCGACCAGGTTGGTCCCTGTCGAGTTGAACAGGACATCGCCAGGCTGCGAGCCATCCGGAAGGAAGACAGTCGAGTTGGCCAGCGGCTAGAGCTGTCCGGCCGGGGACAGAGTGAACCCGCTGTAGTTCGGTCCGACAGCAGCGGCGTTGGCGACGTAGACGAGACCGTCATGCTCGGCGACACTGACCGGTGATGCCAGTTCCGTGAGGCTTGGTTTCGCCACATAAAGCCAACGTCGCCGGGACGCGCCGTATTGGCGGAGACCAGCATGTCGCGTCTCGTAGCCGACCGAATCTGGAGCAGAAGGGGCCCGGTAAGACTTGGACCGACGTCGCCACTAACCGTTCGTGATCGTTTGCCTTCACGGCAACATCGGGCTGGTCGCTGGACCTGTGTCGGGCCAGGACAGGGCGCCTTTCGCGTCACGGCCTGGGATTTTGGTCAGGTTAGCGGGAGACGCGTTCGTGGGCTTTGCCCGTTTGTTGGCTTTGCCGACATGAATCAGCACTAAACATGAATCAGCACTAAAGGAGTGCCAACGGCAATGGCGCTGCGACAGGCCCTGGTCCGTCCGTGGTTGCGACGCCACCTGCCACCCTGTCGATCGGCACGGGCCATTGGTCGGCTCATGCCCCATGATGTCGTCGGTCTCGTGCGACACCCGCGCAAGAACACCGGTGGCTAATGGGTAGACCGCGGACGCCGGCCGGCGACCATGAGCTTCTGGAACGCCGAAGAGCAGGTGACGAGGAGGCCTTCGTTGCCGTCGTTGGCCGCCACAACCATGCTCTCCTATCTGTGGCCCGCTCGTTTGTGCGAAGCGATGCGATCGCCGGGGAGGTGGTCCAGGACACCTGGATGGGGGTCGTGCGAAGCTTGAGCAAATTTGAGGGTCGTTCCTCGATCAAGACGTGGCTCGTTCGCATTGTCGTCAACTGGGCGCGCTCGACTGGTGCGCGGGAGAGTCGCGTTCGTTCTCTTAGCAGTTCCGAAGCGGCGGTTGACCCGAACCGGTTCGACACAAACGGTCTGTGGATCACTCCACCCGAGTGCTTGGTTGACGATACCGAGGACCTTGAAAGCCCGTTCGGAAGGGTCCGATGATGTTCCGGCGTGAAAGGGAACCCGTCTGTCAACAAGCAGTCGAGCTGGTCACTGATTACATCGAGGACTCCATGTCGCGTGCTGATCGTCGCCGATTCGAAGCTCACCTCTCCTCTTGTCCGCACTGCACGGCGTACCTCGCTCAGATGCGCAGGACGATCGAGCTAACCGGACGGCTCAGATCTGAAGAGTTGCCATCCGAAGTGAGAGAAGAGCTCGTATCGCTCTACAGCCAGTTGCGCAACAGCACAAGTTGACGACGATATTTTGCGGTGCAGACTCCAGAGCCAACGGCCGGTCTCATCCGAACCCTTCCGGGCGCTGGGCCCGAATAAACACGCAGAGACCCGAATCAGGCTCCCCGCATGGGTCGGCTGATCGCAGATTCAGATCGTGAAGGCGAGGTTCTGTGCGATACGGCGGGCCAGTTCGAGGTCGCCGTCAAAGCGGATCGTCTCGTGTCCTGGCAGGGCATCGGCGCGCCCGCCAGCGAGCCTGACGAAGAGGGTCGACGGAAGATGGAGCGTGGCGGTGGCGGGTCGATCGAGCTCGCTGACCACCGCGGCCCGTCCCTTTACGGCGACATGCACCGTGCGGTAAATGGGGCCAATGAGCTCGATGGTGACGGCTGAGCCGTCAGGGGCAGAGGCCTGTTTTCCCACGATGAAGCCGAGGGCACGCACCACCTCGTCGACGGATACCTCAGCGCATCGACCGTCCTCGTGTCCGGGTCGTCCCACCGCGGAGCGAATGTCCTGTTCGTGAAGCCAGCAGTCGAAGACTCGGATCTCCATGAACCGGCGATACGGCGCCATCCCGACGGGCGTTTGCGTCGGGATGTCGAACTCCTCTGGACCCATTGCGCCGAGCGACTCGGCCCGGCGCCGGGTCACATCATTAAAGCGGAGGAGCATCGCTTCGGGCGGCTCGGGGCGAAGCGCTCGGACCCACTGCTCGTTCGCCGCCCCGGTGGCATTTCGAACATGAGCAAGGGTGGTCGCGTCGATCGAAACAGGAGGCTCCTCGACGCCGGCCAGGCGAGATTCGGTGCCGATGAGATGGGCGACAACATCGTGGACCGTCCAGCCGGGGAGCGCGGTCAACGTCGGCCAATTCGTGACATCTAGTCCACCGAGAAGGTCCTCGATCACTGCCCACTCCTCGAGCAGGGTGCCAACCACGGGCTCGCTCCTGGGGCTATCGGACTCGTCGCTCACAGCGGTACCTTCCTTTCGGTTGTCTGCTTCCGGCCAGAGCGGTTGCGGGCTGAGCCCGCTCCTCTCGTCTCCGATCGCGCCGGGCGATGAAGGCGGCTCCCCAACAGACTCACGTCGATTGATTGGCCTCTCGCTGGGCTCGATACCAGGTCATGGCGGGCAGATCGGGGGGCTTGATGCGGTCGCGCTTGAGCTCGGCGAAGTTGCCGTAGCGCGCCAGCCACGAAACGTGTCGCCACAAATCGACCGCGTCCTCATCCGACGGCAGCTCGCTGATCACGGGCCCGAAGATGGCCGGCCCGCTACCCCCGTCGAGGACGATCGTCGGTACTCCGAAGCTGCGCGTCCTCTCGATCAGTCCGTGGTGCTCGTCGAGGACGGCCTGCCAGGTCCCCGGATCCGAAAGTGCCTCATCGCACCACCCGACATCGAGACCGACCTCTTCGAGCGCACCGCGCACCGCGGTCGCCATGTCCTGCTCGGGCGGCGACTGCTCCCAGATCCTCTTGCCGAGCGCGGTGTAGAAGGGTCCGATCGCGGCGCCGCCCTTCCGCTGCCGGATGAGGGTCGCGGTCCGCAGTGCGGGACCCGACCGGGCCTGCAACTCGCGGGGATCGGCCCCGTCCTTTAGGTTCACGACCTCGAGGGAGAACAACCCCCAGTCGAGCTCGATCTCGCCGAGCTGTTCGACGCGTTTGGCCCACCGCGACGTCTGGTAGCACCAAGGACAGATCGGGTCGAAGTGAAATCTCACAACGTCCATTACAGGCTCCTTCCTCCTAGATGGCGGGTCTTAGGCATTGGCGCTCGGGCCAGTCGAGAGCGGCGAGCGCCGCCTCGATGGCGTCGGGGTCCATACGGGTCAGGTAGTCCGCGGACACGTACCGAGCGCGTACGATGCCGGAGCGGTCGATCACCAACGGGGCGCGGACGAGAAGGTCCCAGCTTCCATCGGCGTTGTGGGTGCAGAGGTCGGAGTGGGTGAGAGGTCGTTGTGGAAGACCTCGAGGTGAAGGTCCTTCTGATCCGCCGGGACGGTGAACTGCAGCCGGTAGGCGGCGATGACTTTTGGTGTTGTCGCTCAGCGGGGACGTCGGGGGGCGGGTCGATGACGCGGCCGCCGTGCACGATCCGCCCGTACCGGAGCTCGGGGGTGTCCTGGCAGTAACGCTGCCAGGCCATGAACGCGTCACTGGGGGGGCGGTCCCCGGCGGGCGGGTAGGTGTTGGCGGCGACCACCCCGGCGTAACGGTCGGGGTGGTCGCCGACCAGGCGCAGGCCGAGCAGCCCCAACCCGGTCTGGGTCGACCACGGTGATGGCGTCGAGGCCGATCTCCTCGATTGCCGCTAGGTCCAGTTGATGTGGGCTTGGTAGGTGTACCCGTCGCGACGGGCGGGCTTGTCGCTGCGCTCACGGCCCACCAGGGCCACCGCCACCGCCCGCAAGTCGGCGGCGGCGAGGATGGGGATCGTTTTGCGGTACAGGTACGACCAGGACGGCTCAGCGTCCAGCAAAAGCACGACCTCGCTGTCAAGGGGGTCCTTCGTCGAGGTAGTGGACCCGCAGGCGCCTGCCAGACCCGCTGTCGACCTCGACGTAGTGGGGCACGAAGGCGTGGTCGGGCATGTCGACGAAACGGTCGTCGGGGGTTCGCAGCACGTCCATCAGGCGCTCCGCTCATGAAAGATCCGGCTTCGACGCCGTGGTTTGGTAGGCCAAAGGGGGACTATTTCTTGGTGCGGCGGCTTCCGCCGTGCCAGTCTTCCTGCACGCCGACGCCGTCGGGGTCGACGCCGAAGCTGGCCAGCTGGGGTCGTTCTCGCAGACTGCGTTTCAGCTCCGCGAACCCCGGGAAGTCGGCCAGGCCGACGACGTGGTCCCACAGGCGGGCGGCGTTGTCGGGGTTGGGCAAGCGGCTGATGACCGGACCGAAGAACGCTACTCCGGTCGGAGGCTGGAAATGGATGATCGGCGTCCCGACATCTTTCCCGGTCAAGGCTAGGGCCTCGTCGGTCTCGGCACGGAGGATCGCGTCCAGCGAGCTGTCCTCCAAGGCGTCCGCCAGATGGGCGGGCAGGCCGACCTCGGCCAGGATCGGCTCGATGAACCCTACGCTGCCCCGATCGACTCTGTTTCCTTCGTTGTTGGCGTCGAAGATGTGGCTGCCCATCGCCTGATATAGCTGGCCGACGGCGTCGGGACCGTGTTCGGCTCGGGTGCGGGCCGCCACGCGCAGCAGGCGCAGCCCGGCGGTGTGCCCATCTTCGTAGCCGGGCGGAAAGTGGGTGTCGTAGTCGATCTCGGCGTTGATCAGCCGCAGCGAGATGAACTTCCATTCCACCGTGTAGTTCCGCTGGGCGGTGACCATGCGCAGCCATTTGCTGGTCATCCAAGCGAAGGGGCACACCGGGTCGAAGTAGAAGTTGACATCAGCGGAGGGCGCCGGCGGAGTCGTGGTGGTCACGCCGAGGTCGCCGGGGCGTGGTCGCGGATGTAACGGATCATGCCGATCACGTCCTCGGGTACCAGCCGGCCGATGGCCCCGCTGGAGTAGACGCTGACCACCACCCGTCCGGTCGGGTCGAGGATAAAACCGGTGGACTGCAAGAACCGCGGGTCGGGGTTGACGAACGCCCCGGTGGCCTCTGCGACCGCTTGGGCGTCGGCGCTGTGGCCGACCGGGAAGGTCAGGCCCTGTTTGGCCACCAGCTCAGCGGTGGTGGCCTCGTCGTCGACCGACAAGGCGACGACTCGGGCGTCAACCCCGGCCAGTCCGTCGGCGGCCCGCTGGAAGGCCCGCAGTTGCGCGTTGCAGTACGGACACCAGGCGCCCCGGTAGAACAGGACCACCCCGAAATGGCCGGCGAGGGCGTCGGGCAGCTCCAGGACGGCCCCGTCGGTTGGGGTGACGGCGAGGTTGGGGAACATCTCGCCTGGATGCAGCAATGTCATCTGAATCTCCTTGTCGGTTGGCACATTTAGGATGCGCCAGGTGGTTACCGTCCCGGAGGCACCTCTGCGGATTCCCGCACAGCGGACAGCGATTTTGTCAGGTCGAGTCGGACCCCTCCCAGACCTCGCCGGTCGTATCGGCGGACAGATGCGGGATCAAGGACCGGGCTGATTGTTCGGGGGTGATCATGGCCCCCTCGGCGTAGGACCGGGCGAACCGCTCGTGCAGTCCGGTGCCGATCCGCGCTGGGTCCTGGGCTCGTATCCCCGCCTGCATAGCGGTGTCGACCGAGCCGGGTCGGAAGGCGTTGACCGTCACGCCGCTGCCGGCCAACTCGGCCGCCAGGTTGACGGTGTGGGCTTCGAGGGCTGCCTTGCTCGCCGCGTAGGCGTTCATGCCGACCATGGCCCCGGGATGCGCCGCGATCGCGCTGGACACGTTGACGATGCGCCCCCAGCCGCGCTCGACCATGACGGGCAGCACCGCGAAGCTGAGGGCGGCGGCGGCCACCACATTGACGCTGAAAGTGACGGCCCACGCGGTCGGGTCGATCGAGACGCTCGGGCCGAGCGGCCCCACCATGGCGGCGTCATTGATGAGCACATCGACGGCCCCCAACTGGTCGTTGACGAGATGGACGGCCCGGGTGACCTGGCGCAGATCGGCCAGGTCCGCGGGCACCACCACTGCGCTGCCGCCCAGATGTTTTACCCGTTGGGCGGTCTCAGCAAGCTGGTCCTCCGAGCGGGCCACCAACGCCACGGCCATGCCATCCGCGGCTAGCTCGACCGCGACCGCCTGACCGATGCCCCGTCCGGCCCCGGTCACCAGAGCCGTCTTGCCCTCAAGCGAAGCCATCATGCTCTGTTAGTGACAGCTTTCCGTCCGCTCTTACCCCGGCCCCATAACAACTGGGGCTAGCGGGCCCCTCGACGAACGAACCCTCCAGGACGCCTCAGCGCGGCACGACCCACCGATCGTCGGCGGCCCTTCCCGCAGCGCCCAGGCCGTCCTCGGGGCCGCGAAAGGCGGGGTCGTGTTACACACCAGTCCCGGGACGCGTCTCTCGTATCCGGCCTCACTAGCGGAACCCGCCTCCTCGGTGGCCGCCGCATCTTCCGGGTGCTTCGGACCGGCGGCTCTCTATGATGCACTCCATGGGCCTACTCGAGACCGGCGGGGTGGACGCTCCGCCAGCGTCGAGGGTCGACCCCGACTCCCTCGATCCTGACTCCGCCGAGTGGCTGGGCGCCCTGGTCGGGACTGACAGCGAGCGTCAATCCGCCCAGGTCCGATTGCACGCCCGGCTGTTGCGGATCGCCCGCAGCGAGGTCCACCGGCGCAGCTCTCATCTGCGCGTTGGGGGACCCGAGCTCGACGACATGGCTCATCAGGCCGCCGCCGACGCCATGGTGGCCATCACCGCCACGCTCAACCAGTTCCGCGGTGAGAGCCGCTTCACCACCTGGGCGTACAGGTTCGTGATCTTCGAGGTGTCGACCAAGATCGGCCGGCACTTCTGGCGCAACCCGACCGTGGCCATGGACGCCGAGGACTGGGACGGCCTCCCTGACCGATTCGGCCTCGATCCGGCCCGCGAGTCGGAGTGGCGAGACCTCATGGCGGCCCTACGCCGGGCGGTGGACGAGGTGTTGACCGATCGTCAGCGGGAGATCTTCGTCGCCATCGTCCTCAACGGCGTTCCTCTCGACGCCCTGGTCGCCGAGCTCGGCACGAACCGTAACGCCATCTACAAGATGCTCTTCGACGCCCGACGTAAGTTACGGGCGGCGCTGGTCACTAACGGCTATCTGGACACTGAGACGCAGAGGCCCTCGTGAACGACTGGACCGCCCTTGACCGCTTCTTGCACACCGATCCCAACGACGTGGGATGCGAACAGGCCATGGAGCTACTGCACGTCTACGTCGACCTGGTGGCCGCCGACATCGCCGCGGCCGAGCGTTATCCCGGCGTCGCCGCCCACTTGGCTGCCTGCGGGCCATGCTCGGAGGATTTCGCCGGCCTCCTCGCCGCCGTGGTCGGCGCAGCCGACTGATCGCCGGCCCGCAGACAGCATCACCCAGAGCCAGCGTCACCGAGAGACAGCGTCACCGAGAGAAGGATCGCGTGATGGGTGACTACCCGCAGATGATCGTCCCCGTCGACCACGTCGAACCGGTGCCCCGCCGCATCCGGGCGGTTCTCGCTAACCACACCGTCCTCGACACGGCCCGGGCCATGTACGTGTGGGAGTGGCCCTATTACCCCCAGTACTACGTCCCTATCGCCGATGTGAACCTTGACCTGCTCGTCGACGAGCAGCACCCCCAGCACCTCCACCGCGGGACCGCCCACCTCCACAGCCTCCGGGCCGACGGGACCACCAGGCCCAGCGCAGCCCGGCTCTACGGCGACGACGCCATCGACGGCTTGGCCGGCACGGTCCGCTTCGAGTGGGACGCCCTCGACGCCTGGTACGAAGAGGACGAGCAGGTCTTCGTCCACCCTCGCAACCCCTACGTCCGCGTCGACGCGCTGCGCTCGACCGGACACGTCCGCATCGAGCTTGACGGGACGGTGCTGGCCGAGTCGGCATCACCGGTCATGGTCTTCGAGACCGGGCTCCCGACCCGCTACTACCTCAACCGTAGCGAGGTGAACTTCGACAACCTCCGGCCCTCCGACACCGTCACCTCCTGCCCCTACAAGGGACAGACCACCGGCTACTGGAACGTCTCGGTCGGCGACACCACCCACCCAGACCTGGCCTGGGCTTATGACTTCCCCACGCGACAGCTCCTCCCCATCGCCGGCCTGGTCGCCTTCTACAACGAGAAGGTCGACATCACCCTTGAGGGGGAGCCGCTCCGCCGGCCGACTACCCACTTCTTCAAATGACATAGACGGCGGCCGCCAGCGTCGGTTCGGGACCTGGCTGCTCTTTGAAGTAAGACCAGGCCGTGCGATGACACCAACACTAAGGGAGACGCCGGACGAGGGATGTTGAAGGAGCCGATTATGACCACTGACACCATTGCCGAGCAGGTCAGCACCATGCACGCCGGCCTGGCCAACCAACCACCCAACGAGATCATGAGTGCCTTCGCCCGTGAACAGGCCGATCTGGCGGTCCAGGGAATACCGAGCGGCGTCGCCGCCACCGGCGCCAGTCTGCCCGACGCTGACCTGCTCGACGCCCACGGCACGCCCACCACCCTCTACGCCGTCACCGACAGCCGCCCCGCGGTCATCGTGTTCTACCGCGGCGCTTGGTGCCCCTACTGCAACCTCGCCCTCAGCGCCTACCAGGCCCAGCTCCTGCCGGTATTGACCGAACGAGACGTGAGGCTGATTGCCGTCAGCCCCCAGGTCGCGGACGAAACCTTGACCGTGAAGCAAAAGAACGATCTGACCTTTCCGGTGGTGTCCGACCCCGGCAACACCTTGGCCCGGTTCCTCGGCGTTCTCGAGCGCGCCATCGCCTGAGGCCCGGGCCGCCCAGCTCCACCTCGGCCTCGACCTCACCACTGTCAACGCGGATGGCACGACCGCCATCCCGACGCCCACCACCGTCATCGTCGATGCCGACCACGTGATCCGCTGGATCGACGTCCACCCCGACTACTCCACCCGCTCCGAACCGGCGGCCATCCTCGCCGCCCTCGACACCGCCGACCTTTCACCATCTACATGACTGCAAGGAGTAGCCAATGACGGTACGACTGGGGGTGCTCGCTCTCCTCGAGGCCAACCCCGGCAAGGGAAGTGAGCTGGGCGCCTTCCTCGAGAGCGGTCGGGCCCTGGCGGCGGCAGAACCGGGCACCGTTACCTGGTACGCGTTCAGGATCACCGACACCAGCTACGGCATCTTCGACACCTTCGAAACAGACGACGCCCGCCAAGCCCACCTCGGCGGCGAGATCCCCCGAGCCCTCGCCCAGATCGGAGCTGACCTGTTGGCCCGAGAGCCCGACATTCGCCTCGTCGACGTCATCGCCGTCAAATAACCCGCCGATCCGGCACAAACTGAACCTGCCATGTCGATCGCCGATGGTCTCGCCAAGAACCGCTGAGCGGTGCACAAGGCGTCCGCGCCGACCTTCCGTCCGCGTCAGCGGCCGTGTTCGGGCCCACCTTGCTGTTTCGGACTGAGAATTTGACCATGGAACCCACGGAGCTGCTCCAAGCGGCTGACCGCGACGGCCATCGCCTCTTGGCGGTGGCCGCGGCCAACTGGCAACGACCGGTACCTCACTGCCCGGCCTGGGACGCCGCCGAACTGGTGCGCCACACCGGCGGCATCCTGTCGTGGATGTCCGCCGTCGTCGAATCAACACAGCGGGTCAGCCGCCGCGCCCTTGACCCGGCCCCCCAAAACCCAGTTGATCTGGCCGGGTGGTACCTGGCGGCGCTGGGCCACACCCTCGACGTCCTGGGCTCCGCCCACCCCGATTCTGAAACCTGGACGTTCTCCAGCACCGGCGACAACCGAGTCAGATGGTGGTGCCGGCGACTCGCCGTCGAGGTGACCATCCACCGCTTCGACATCGAGCACGCGGCCGCTGGCGAAGACCGACCCCCACCTTCGCCCGTCGACGGGGACGTGGCAGCGGCCGGGATCGATGAGTTCGTCATCGAGTTTCTGCCCGGCCTCCTCACCCAGGTCGGCATCGACACCCTCAGTGGCACACTCCACCTCCACGCCACCGATGGCCCCACCGAATGGTGGATCGACCTCGACCATGACGGCTTAGCCCGCCGAGAACACGCCAAGGCTGACACGGCTCTTCGCGGCACCCGATCGGACCTTCTCCTCTGGCTAACCAACCGCCAGCCCTCCGAAGCCCTCAACCTGCTCGGGGAGCGAGCGGTCCTCGAGCGTTGGGGTCAACTCCGACGCTGAACCGCGGGCCTGAGGCCACCCATCAGCATCCCCGAAGATCGGTCGCAGCGAGTCTCGACGCACCGCCTAATAGATGTGGAACGGCTTTGCAAGTGAACCTCGGGGATCCATGGGAACTCCTTTCGGGCGCGTTTGATCATGGATTGCTCAGGCGTGTGATGTGACGATTGGGGTTGGACGACACGCGCCCACCCCCTGCCCGATTGAGGACTCACCATCACCGTCGCCTTCCCCCCAGTGGTGATGAATGAGAACCAATGATACCGCCACCGCCAGACCGCACGACTATCGCCGAAGCGTTTCAGACGATCGCCCGGGCTGATCTCACCGAAGTCCTGGAGGTCGTCGAGACCGGGTAAGAACCTGCCGATCCTTGTAGCCAATCTTGTCAGCGGGACTCACACGATCCCTTTAAAGGAGACAAACGATGCACATAACGCTTGGTCGATCCCTGTCCGTGGCTGCAGTCGGTGCTCTCGCTTTACTCGGCACCACGACCGCGGCCGCGGCCCAAGGTACCCCCAGAGGCGCCCAGGACTCATTCGGGCAGCCCCCAGCGATCTTCGTCCAAACTGACAACCCAGCCGGCAACCAGGTAGTCACGCTTGCCGAGCAGCCCAACGGTCAGCTCTCCGAGGACGGCGTTGTGTCGACCGGCGGCCTCGGCGGTATGAGCGCCGGCGCTACCAACCTCGCCTCTCAGGGTTCCCTTACCTACGACCCCGAGCACCACCTCCTCTTCGCCGTAAACGCCGGCAGCGAAACGATTTCTGTCCTGTCTGTACAAGGGCGCTCTGTTCAACTCGAGCAGGTCTTAAGGTCCGGAGGTGAGTTCCCCGACAGCATCGCCGTACACGGCAACCTGGTCTACGTCGTCAACGCCGGCGGTGCTGGCTCGGTGTCGGGGTTCGGGATCTTCGGTCGGTACGTGGTGCCGATCCCGGGTTCGACCAGGTCACTGGGCCTCGACAACACCAATCCGCCGAACTTCCACACCAGTCCCGGCCAGGTCACCTTCAGCCCGAACGGCTCGGAGCTGCTGGTCACCACCAAGGAGTCCACCAACGCGATCGATGCCTTCCGGGTCGGCCCATTTGGCTATCTCTCGACAGCGCCGACGGTCAACGCCGATGGCGACAACGGCCCGTTCGCGTTGGCGTTGACCCCCTCCGGTCAGCTGGTGGTAGCCCAGGTGGCCACCAACGCCCTGCACACCTTCGCTTTCGGTCCCAATGGAACGCTCACAAGCCTCTCGCCCTCCGTTAGCGACGAACAGGCGGCTCAATGCTGGGTGATCGCTGCCGACGGCTTCTACTATGTGGCCAACGCTGGCAGCGCCGACCTGAGCTCCTACACCATCGCCCCCGACGGGACGCCCTCACTGGTCGAGGCAGTGGTGGCCACGACCGGCGCCGGATCCATCGACCTGACGGCCTCAGCTAACGCCAAGTACCTCTACGCGGAAGCGGGCGGCGCCGGTGGGGAAGTCTTCGAATTCCAAATCAACTCGGACGGGTCCCTCACTCCGATGGGCAGCGTAACTGGCTTGGGCGGCAATATCGAAGGAATCGCCGCGGACTGACGCCATTCGCCGCCGACGCCACGCTGATCGGACGGCCGCCGCGCACGACAAGTAGCACCGCGTCGACATCTCATATTCGGGCCCGGGCCACGGCCGTTCGCTTGGGAAAGCGATCGGTCAGGCCCGGGCCCTGCCCTTTGTCGAAACTACCGCTACTTTGAGACAACCTGCGCCGCTCCGCGACTTGACCTCCGCCTCCTTGGAGCATTGCGCCCCTGAATCGTTCGCCGGGTGATAGCCCAACTGCTCCGCGATCTCGCTGATCGTGAACCCCTGGCGATGCAACGACAACACGTCCATGTACTCCTCCTGGGTCAGCATGGTGAAAGGTCCCTCCGGGGGAATCGGTGCTTGGTCGCCCGAAACCCTGGAGGGGCCACCTACACGCCGGGTGGATTCCCGGCGGCCGCCCTCGAAGCCCTAGCCCAAACCGCGACTTTCGATGATCACAAAACGCGAATCCGCGTGATCACCGATCGCGAGATTCTCTGGTCGCCAACAGGGGAGGGACGCGTTTCTGCTCGACGGCCGGAAGGTTGATCGGGCGGGGCGGTGTCGACGGGAGTGTTAACCGCAAGAGGCACTGGGAACCCACTCTTAACGTATGGTCCAGGCGCCACACTAATACTGGCCCGAGGGGGAGGGGCCAATGAGCTGGAATCTGGATGGATCGGGCGATGTATGGGACGTCACTGAGCCTGTCGATAACAACGGAAACACAGAGTTCGTGGCAGTGAAAGCCGGAGAGCTGCAATGGCAGGGGCAGTTGTCAGGTCCTGCCGGAGGTTGGACGCCTCACGCGGTTGTCGGTCAGGACGCTGATGACAACATGGTTTGGTACACAACCGACGTCATGGAGCCCGCGTTCCTCAAGTATCCGGACCGTCAACAAATACACATCCGCAACCCACCAGACGGTTGGGCCGGTATAGCCTGAATGGGTGCAACCGACTCTGAGTCTCATCTGGCTACAACCGAGTCCGATTCTGCCGGCAGGTGGCAATGGCGTCTCTTGGGTTGCCCACGCGTCCGACTTCATGGCTCTATCAGGACGTTGACCACGACGGGCTTCAGGAAGGGATTGTGTATGACAACGACGATCTGTGGACCGGTGTAATAAAGTGGACCGGGTCGGCGCTCAACGTTCTTTGGGCTGCTCAAGGTAACTCCACGGGCGGTGGACGGACCTGGATTAGGAGAAACAACGATGTCCTTACTCCTAGAGCGGGCACTGCAGTCGCGGTCTCAAACCCAAATGGCTGGACGGGCGTACTGGAATGGCAGGGCTCGGGATTGGTCCTGACGTCGTTGAATGCACCGTAATGTCTCCGGCGCGACAAGACAGGGGCAGCAAATTGTCGATGCCCGCCTCGGCTCACCACCACATTACGGTCACCGATCAGTCCATAAACATGATTAGCGGCCCGGTTGCGTCCTTGGGCACTTCGTCGCGGAGCGTGACAAGCTGAGCGAGCTTGGCCTGGTACTCGGCCAGACGGGCAGGATTGGGTGTAGACGACATGGAAGGACTCTCCTAATGGATCACGATAACGAGCGGCGAGCCGGGGCCAGAGATGTTTGACCGGCTCGATTCGCCCGCGAGGCTGTAATCGCGGCCTGCCGACCGTGGATCATCCGATGGGATTGGCGAGTGCGTCTCGGGGTCCGCGTTCGCGACGGCACGGTCATCTGCTTGACCAACGCGGAGATGACGCGGTTGCTATGGCACGGGATTGGGATCGACGATGAGGTTGTAGCCGACGCCGGGAGCAGTTCGTATCAGGGTGCCGGAGGGGTCGTTGAGCTTCTGGCGTAGGCGGTGCACGTAGGCGTGCACGTATCGAGCTTCGCCGCTGTAACCCTCGCCCCAGACCGCCGACAGGATCATCTGGTGAGTGCAGGTGCGCCCGGCGTGACGGGCTAGGTAGGAGAGCACTTCGAATTCCTTGGCGGTGAGCTCCACCGGGATGCGTTCTTGGTGTGCCTGGTGGTGAACGAGGTCGAGCTGGAGCGACCCGAGCGTCAGCGTGGCGGGCAGCTGCTGGTCCGGTTCGGTCTTGCGGTGCCGTATGGCGGTGCGGATGCGTGCTTCCAGCTCGGCCATGCCGAAGGGTTTGGTGACGTAGTCGTCGGCTCCTCCGTCGAGGGCCTCGACCTTGCGATCTTCGGTGCCGGTGGCTGAGAGGATGACGATGGGTACATCGCTCCATTGGCGGATCCTCCTGCACACGGTCAGTCCGTCGATGTCGGGCAGACCGAGGTCAAGCACGACGACCTCGGGGGATCCAAGCGCGGTCTGCGAGATCCCTTGTTCGCCGTCGATGGCGGTGATGACCTGGTGGCCGCGGGCTGTTAGGCCGAGACGGAGAGCCCGCAGGAGCGAGGGGTCGTCGTCGACAACCAGGACTTTGGCCACCTCAGCTACCTCCTTTTCCCGTTGGTGACTGCCAGGGGCAGCGTGAACACGAAACGGGCGCCGGCCCCGGGGGCATCCTCGACCCAGATGTGTTCGCCGTGGGCTTGCACGAACGTCTTGGCGATGGCGAGGCCGAGACCCGATCGACCACCGGTGTCGAAGCGCACGAAACTGTCGAACACCGCCTCTAGTTCCTCCGGCGGAACGCCTGGACCGCTGTCGGTGACGGAGATGACGAGCCGACCGGCGCGCACGGCCGCGGCCACGGTAATGGGGCTCTCTGGCGGTGCGTGGCGGTGGGCGTTTTCGAGCAGGTTGGCGAGCACCTGACCGACGAGGAGATGGTCGACGTCGACGGGCGGTAACCATTCGGGCAGGATGACCTCGACCGGGCGGCTCCCCAGCGCGGAACGTAAACTGGTCAGCGTCTCGCTGACGAGATCGAGGATCGACCAGGACTCACGGTGAATTTCGAGCGCTCCGGTCTGGAACCGGGTCATGTCCAGCAGGCTGGTCACCAGGCGCGTGAGCCGGTCGGTCTGGGCATCGATGAGGCCGTGTAGCTCGTCGGTGTCCGCATCGGAGAGCGAGACGGTGCGGTCCAGCAGCGTCGTGGAAGCCACCTTCATCGTAGCCAGCGGGGTGCGCAGGTCGTGCGACACGGCGCCCAAAAGGGCACGTCGCAGGCGGTCGACCTCCTCCAGCAACTGCGAGCGTAGCGCCTGTTCTCGCAGCTGAGCTCGTTCCACCGCCAGGGCGGCGTGATTGGCGAAGGTGCGCAGCAGGGCCCGATCCGCCGCCGAAACCGGCAGCCCCCGCAGGGCGAGTAGCCCGATGGGTCGGTCTGACGCCGACAAGGCCACCGCCTGCAGCCGGTCGTGGACGGGGGCTGCTGTCCCCATGCTGACCGGAATCCTGGACTCGGGATCGAGCTGGCGTAGTTGCTCTGGCGGCATGATTTCCCCTGCCGACGCCGCGATGGTCAGGCGACCCTCCACCGGAAGGAGGAGCGCGACCCCTGGAACCTCGAACACGGTTCGGACGGCGGTGACGATCGTTTCGAGCAGATCCCCCAGGGAACGATCTTTGACCAAGAGCTCGGAGAGATCATAGAGGCGCCGGGTCTCGACGGCCTTCCTTTGCGCTTGGGAGCGGGCGGACTCCAGATGCGTGACGACTTGGGCGACCAGCAGCATCACGACCGCGTACACGCCGAGGGCCACCCAGTTCTGAGCCCGACCCACGGTCAGGGTGTAGTAGGGCGGTATGAAGGCAAAGTCGTAAACGAGGAATCCGGCGGCGACGCTGGTGACGCCGGCTGGGAACCCCCCTACGATCACGCCGGCGACCACTGGTACCACCAGCACCAGCGCCGTGGTGGCGACGCTCAGATGGGCGCGCAGCGGCAGCATGGCCGCCCCGAGCCCCAGCGCGATGAGGATCCCCAGGATTGAGCCGAGCAGCCCTTTGCGCACGACCCCATTGTCGTGCCCACCCCGGCCGTCAGGCCGTCGGTGAAGGGTCATTAAGAAATTATTAAGGGAAACGGGCTCCTGTTCAGATCTTTTTAAGACCGACCCCATGCATAGTCCCTCCATGGCTGATTTTCTGGTGGTGCTGGGCATCGTCGCGTTCGCGTTAGCGATGCTGGCGCTGATCTGGGCGTTGGAGCGGGTGTGACGGCCACCCAGGCCATCCTGCTGGCCGTGTCGGTGGTGGTGTTCCTCTACCTGGGCGTCGCCATGTTCAAGCCCGAGTGGTTCTAGATGGATTTCGCGCTCACCATCATCGTCCTGGTCATCGCCTTAGGGATCGCGTGGCGGTATCTGGGCTCCTACATGGCTGCGGTGTTCTCCGGCCGGGTCCGTTATCTGGCCTGGGCGGAGCGGCCGGTCTACCGGCTGCTGGGCACCGACCCCGAGCAGGAACAGTCCTGGAGGCGGTACGCCGGCTCGCTGGTGATCTTCTCCGCCCTGTTCCTAGGCCTCGCTTATCTGCTGATGAGGATTCAAGGGTCGCTGCCGCTCAACCCCCAGCACTTCGGGGCGGTGAAACCGGCGCTCAGCTGGAACACCAGCGTGTCGTTCCTGACCAACACCAACTGGCAGAACTACGCCGGGGAGACGACCATGTCGTACTTCTCGCAGATCGGCGCCCTCACCGTGCAGCAGTTCGTGAGCGCGGCCGTCGGCATCGCGGTGGCCATCGCGCTGACCCGTGGGTTCGCCCGTCGGAACTCCCCGACCATCGGCAATTTCTGGGTGGATATTACCCGTTGCATGCTCTACGTCCTGCTCCCGATTGCCTTCCTGGCCGGCATCGTGATCGTGGGCCAGGGCGCGGTGCAGACTCTGGCCGGGCCGGCGACGATCCACAATTCGCTCAACGGCGTCAGTCAGACCATCGCCCGGGGCCCGGCGGGATTTATGGGCTCCATCATGCAGCTGGGGACCAACGGCGGTGGGTTCTTCAACGTCGACCTGGCCCACCCGCTTGAGAACCCCACCGGGTTAACCAATCTGCTTTACATCTGGCTCACCCTGTCCATCCCCTTCGCGCTCACCTACACCTTCGGCAAGATGGTGGGCAGTATCCGCCACGGTGCCGCCCTGCTGGGGGCCATGGTCATCATCTTCGGGGTGTGGGTGGGTTTCACCAGCTACGCCGAGCATCAGGGCAACCCGGCCGTGGTAACGGCTGGCCAGATGACGCATACACCCAGCGTCATTCAGACCTCGACCGGCAACACCAACGGTAAAGAGGCGCGCTTTGGCGACACCACCAGCGCCTTGTTCAACGTGGCCATGACCCAGACCTCCGATGGTGCGGTCAACAGTGCCACCGACTCGTACAACCCGATGGGCGGTTTCGGCCCGATGACGGGCATGATGCTGGGCGAGGTCACCCCCGGCGGTGTGGGCAGCGGGCTGTACACCATCTTGATCTACGCGGTCATCGCGGTGTTCATCGGCGGGTTGATGATCGGGCGAACGCCTGAATATCTGGGCAAGAAGATCCAGGCCCGGGAGGTGAAGCTGGCCGGTCTGGGGGCGCTGGTGATGCCCATCACGGTGCTGATCATCACCGGGATCGCGGTGTCCACTACCGCTGGGCGGGCCGGGCCGCTCAATGCCGGGCCGCACGGGTTCAGTGAGATCCTGTACGCGCTTACTTCCCAGAGCAACAACAACGGCTCGGCCATGGCCGGTCTGACCGGCAACACCGCCTTTTACAACATCTGGGGTTCCGTGGCCATGCTGATCGGCCGGTTCGCCATCATCATCCCGGCCTTGGCCCTGGGGGGGGTGTTGGCGGCCAAAAACGTGGTGCCGGCCTCGCTGGGCACCTTCCGGACCGACAACGGCATGTTCATCGGCCTGACCATCGGGGTGATCGTGATCATCGGCGGCCTGACCTTCTTCCCGGCCGTGTCGCTCGGGCCGATCGTCGAGCAGCTCTCTCACGGAAAGTTCTTCTGATGACCACTCCCGAGATGGACGGTGCACCCACACCCACCGCAGCGGAGGCCGCGGCCGGACCGGCGGCCCCAACGGTGGCCCGCGGCGTGGCCGAATCCCGGAGCCTGTTCGACCGGCAGATCCTGGGCCGGGCCCTCATCGACGCTTTCAAGAAACTCGACCCCCGGGTGCAGATCAGGAACCCCGTCATGTTCGTGGTGCTGGTCGGCACCGTCATCACCTTCATCGAGGCCATCAACACCCCCACCCTGTTCGCCTGGTCCATCACCGTCTGGCTGTTCCTGACCGTGATCTTCGCCAACTTCGCCGAGGCCATGGCCGAAGGGCGGGGCAAGGCCCAGGCCGACACCCTGCGCCGGATGCGGGCCGAGACCGAAGCCCGCCGCTTGCTCCCCGACGGGACCGAGGAGCGGGTGGCCGCCTCGGCGCTGGCCAAAGGCGACCTGGTCGTGGCCGAGGCCGGTGACCTGATTCCCTCTGATGGCGAGATCGTCGAGGGCATCGCCTCGGTCGACGAGTCGGCCATCACGGGCGAGTCGGCGCCGGTCATCCGCGAGTCCGGTGGCGACCGCTCAGCGGTCACCGGGGGCACCAAGGTCCTCTCCGACCGCCTCGTCATCCGCATCACTGCCGAGCGGGGCCACACCTTCTTGGACCGCATGATCACCCTGGTGGAAGGCGCTAACCGCCAAAAGACCCCCAACGAGATCGCCCTGACGATCCTGCTGGCCGTGCTGACCATTGTGTTCCTGCCGGTGGTGGTGGTCCTGCAGCCTTTCGGCAAGTACGCCGGAGGCACGGTCTCAGTCGTCATCCTGGTGTCGCTGCTGGTGTGCCTGATCCCCACCACCATCGGGGCTTTGCTCTCTGCCATCGGTATCGCCGGCATGGACCGCCTGGTGCAGCGCAACGTGCTGGCCATGAGCGGCCGGGCTGTGGAGGCGGCGGGCGACGTGCAGACCTTGCTGCTGGACAAGACCGGCACCATCACCCTGGGCAATCGTCAGGCGTCCGACTTTTATCCCGTCGGCGGTCATACCGAGCAACAGGTCGCCGAGGCGGCCCAGATGGCTTCGCTGGCCGATGAGACCCCCGAGGGGCGCTCCATCGTGGTGCTGGCCAAGCAGCGCTTCGACATCCGCGAACGCGACCTGGGCGCCGACCACACCTTCATTCCCTTCTCGGCCACCACTCGCATGTCCGGCCTGGACGTGGACCACCGCCAGATCCGCAAAGGCGCGGCCGAGTCAATCAAACGCTGGGTGTCCGAGCAGGGCGGCACCGTGCCGCCCGATCTCGACCCGTTGGTGGAGGACATCTCCCGGCGAGGGTCGACACCGCTGGTGGTGGCCGACGGCCCCGACATCGTGGGCGTGATCGAGCTCAAGGACGTGGTCAAACAGGGGATCCGGGAGAAATTCGACGAGATGCGCCAGATGGGCATCCGCACCGTGATGATCACCGGCGACAATCCCCTCACCGCCGCGGCCATCGCCCAAGAAGCCGGCGTGGACGACTACCTGGCCGAAGCCACCCCCGAAGCCAAGATGGACCTGATCAGGACCGAACAGGAGGGCGGCAAGCTGATCGCCATGACCGGTGACGGCACCAACGACGCCCCCGCCTTGGCCCAAGCCGACGTCGGGGTGGCCATGAATACCGGCACCACCGCGGCCAAAGAGGCCGGCAACATGGTCGACCTGGACTCGAACCCGACCAAGCTTATCGACGTGGTCGAGATCGGCAAGCAGCTGCTCATTACCCGGGGCTCGCTCACCACCTTCTCCATCGCCAACGACGTGGCCAAGTATTTCGCCATTATCCCGGCTCTCTTCGCCGCCACCTATCCCCAGCTGCAGACGCTCAACATCTTGAAGCTGCACACCCCCCAGAGCGCGGTGCTGTCCGCGGTGATCTTCAACGCCCTGGTTATCGTGGCCCTTATCCCCTTGGCGCTGCGCGGCGTGCGCTTCCGGCCCGCCAGCTCGCAAGCCATCCTGCGCCGCAACGTCTACATCTACGGGGTAGGCGGGATCATCGTCCCGTTCATCTTCATCAAACTCATCGACCTGATCCTCGTCGCCCTGCACGCCTACTGATAGAAGCCGAAGCCCTCTGATGCTCACCTACCTGCGCCGCTCAGTCATCATGATCATTCTCGTCACCGCCTTCTTCGGGTTCGTGTACGCCTTCGCCGGTACCGGGGTCGCCCAGCTGCTCTTCGGCCACCAAGCCAACGGGTCCATCACTGCCAACGGGTCCACCCTGATCGGTCAGAACTGGGCCGCCACCAAATGCCCAGGCCATCCATTGGGCAGTTGCGTCTTCCACGGCCGCCCCGACGACACCGGCCCCTACGCTGCTGTGGTCTGCAGCTCTAACGCAAAGAACTGCACGCCGAGCCCCGGTGGTGACAACCCGCTGGAGGCCGACGGCATCGCCGGGAGCTCCGGCGCCACCAACCTGGGACCGAGATCCAAAGTGCTGCTCGACAACACCATGGAGCTGGTCGCCTACTGGCGTTTGCTGGGCATCGACAACCCCACCCCGGACCTGGTCACCACCTCGGGCAGCGGCATCGACCCCGACATCACCCCCCCGGACGCCATCGTTCAGATCCCCATGGTGGCCAAGGCCACCGGTATCGCCCCCTCGGCCCTGCGAGCCCTCATCAACAAGCAGACCCACAACGCCGAGCTCGGCTTCCTGGGCAGCAAGTACATCGTCGTCCTGCAGCTCAACGAAGCCCTCGCCAAACTGCAGTGACCCCGGGGCGGCCATGAGTACAGGTGAGTTCATCGGTCCCGCCCGCTCGGGTGGGCGTCCGGTCGCCCGCAAGATCGTCGACGCCGTGCCGAGAGGTCGGGTGGTCGTCACGGGCGTCATTTACTCGACTCAGGTGACCAAGGAACGAGGCGCCGCCTCGTACGTGTGCCGGCTTGACGACGGCACCGGCGAGCTCGGCCTGGTCTTCCTCGGGCGCCACAGCATCGCCGGTATGATGGTCGCTACCCGCTGCACTGTTGAAGGCACAGCCAGGATGCAAGGCGGCGGGCTCACAGTCTGGAACCCGCTCTACCGCCTCGAAGCAGCCAACCAGTAGGGAGACCCGATCAGAGCGAGGTCGTCGAGATGAGCGAGCACAGCGCCACCTACTCGCAGGCGACCGACGAAGGGGTAAGCAACGCGCCGGCAACGGACGACGACGCCACCGACGTGGTCGAGGCAGCCGGCCACTTCCGCATCTACCTTGGCGCCGCGGCCGGGGTCGGTAAAACCTACGCCATGCTCAACGAGGGCCACCGCCGCAAAGCGCGCGGCACCGACGTCGGCATCGGCTTCGTGGAATGCCACGGGCGCCCCCTCACCCAGGAGCGCTGCGACGACCTCGAGATCGTCCCCCGGCGCCTCATCGACTACCGGGGCACTCGCTTCGAGGAGATGGACCTCGACGCCGTCCTGGCCCGACAGCCGAAAGTCGCCCTCATCGACGAGCTCGCCCACACCAACATCCCCGGATCGCGCCACGCCAAGCGCTGGGAAGACGTCATCGACATCCTCAACGCCGGCATCGACGTGATCACCACCGTCAACATCCAGCACCTCGAGAGCATCGCCGACGCCGTCGAGCGAATGACCGGGGCCCAGGTCCGGGAGCGGGTACCCGACTGGGTTGTCCGGAAAGCTAACCAGATCGAGCTGGTTGACTCCTCTCCCGAGGCCCTCCGCCGCCGGATGCTCCACGGCAACATCTATCCCCAGGCCAAAGTTCCCCAAGCGCTCACCCATTTCTTCCGGACCGACAACCTGATCGCCCTTCGGGAACTGGCGCTGCGCTTCCTGGCCGACGAAACCGAAGAGGAGTTACTCCAGCACCTACAGCGTCACCAAACGCAGGTCCTGTGGGAGACCAGCGAACGCATCCTGGTGGCCGTCACCACCGCCCCCGGCACCGATGCCATCGTCCGGCGGGCCTCCCGCATGGCCGCTCGCATCAAGGGCGACCTACACGTCCTCCACGTCGTCGCCGGTGACAGCGCCCACCGATCCCACGATCAACAACTGGCCGTCCTGCGCCAGGTGGCCGCCGATGTCGGCGCCCACTGGACCGAGATGCAAGCCGACGACCCCGCCCAGGCCCTCATCGACTTCGCCCGAGACCGGCAGATCACCCAAATCGTCGTAGGTTCCAGCAGCCGCAGCCGATGGCAGGAACTCAAAAGCGGAGGCTCCATCGTCAGGAAAATCTCCCGTCTGGCCGCTGAGGCCGGGATCGACATGCACATCATCGCCAGGCGCGACGCCACCCACGAAGCATCGGAGATCACGGAGCCCGCGGAGGAGTCGTAGCAAGCCAAGACGGCCCAGCCACTGCCTGTAGCGGACGTTCTCGACCCCCGCTCCGGTGAGCATCCCGCTGGAGACGCTGGTCGCGCTGTATGAGGAGTTTGGGACGCAGAGCTCGAGGGACGAATCACGTGTGCAGGAAAGCCACCGTCAGCGACATGTCGGCAACGAGAAAACCCTCGCGACATCAAGGCCTCCCGGGGCTGGCTACGGACAACGGCACTTCCGGGCGGCCCCGGCGGCGCATCTCGCTGAGTTATGGGATGATCCGGGCGGGCATACCAGAGATCACCCTTCGGATCGCTTCCGGTTCCTCGGTTAGGTGTTTGAAGACGCGCGTTCCTCTCCGACATTCACCCCCAGGTCAGGCCACTTTCGGGCTCCTGTTCCGGACGGATACCGCCGCCCTGCCTACGAAGTGGGCGGGCGAGCGACCTGCGGACCGGAGAGCATCGAATGTGACCGTTCGCCTTGGCAGCTGGCTGTGAGGGGTGCCGCCCTGGGTCGTGGGGTGCTCAACGGTCGATGAAGGGAAGCATGGCGGCGTATACGAGCAGGAGGAGGAGCGCTTCCCAGCGGGCAAGGACATTTCCTCGTGCCATAGCCAGCCAGGACACCAAGGCGATGGTGACCATCAGCCACAGGGCGAGAGCGCTGACGCCGCTCAGGTCACCGTGAGATAACAATCCGATGATGGCTCCGCCGACGAGGGCGATGAACAGGTTGCCGCCAAGCACGTTGCCGACCACGAGGTCGTGCTCGGCGCGCCGGGCCGCCTGGACCGACGAGGCGATCAGCGGGGCGGAGGTCCCTATACCCACCAGGCTGAGGCCGGCCAGACCCTGGGCCAGCCCGAGGCGGGTGGCGAGCCCGACGGCGGAGCTGACCATGAGCTCCGCCCCGGCGAGCATTACGGCCAGGCTGGCCAGAGCCCGGACGATCTCGGGTCGGGGACGATGCTGGGGTGAGTCGACGAACTCGACGACCTCGGCGCCGAACTCATCTGCGGGGCTCCGGCGGCGAGCGCTGACCAGCAGGAGGGCGACAGCCGGCACCAGCGCCACCGCCATAATCACGCCGTCCGTCCACGAGACGCCACCCGCGGCGAGCAGGGCGAACAACGCGACGGCGGCAACGCTGAGGGGAGACTCGCGCCGCACGGTGGCCGAGTCGACGCGTAGCCATGCTCGCTAGAATCGGTGACACTTTACCGGTGCCCGTCAGCGCCTCCGGGGTGGGAGCGTTACGGTTGTTCGCCGGTGGGCGGGGCGGTTTCCTGGGGGAGGGAGTGTCCAGCTGGGGGGAGGGTGTGTGGCCGGGTGTCCGTGTCGTCGGCCGGGGGGGGTGGGGCTGGGTCGGGTGCGCCGGGGGCGAGCAGGTTGATGCGATCACCAGGGGTGAGGGTGAGGCCGGGGTCGGCGTCGCGGAGGGTGTGGTTGTCCAGGACCGACACCGGCACGTAGTCTGGCGGCCAGGTGGTCTGGCCCAGGGTGCGGCCGGCGGCGGGCGAGTCGGGGTCGATGGTGACTTCCAGGATCTGGTAGCCGTGCAGGGGGGTGGGTGCATGGTGTGGGGCTGCCGGCGGGTTGGGGAGGGCCCGGCCGGCGGCGAGGTGGGCCTGGGCGGTGCCGATATGGTCTGCGATGGCTTGCAACACGTCTTGGCTGGTTATCCAGCCCTGCAGGTGTTGTCCGTCGGTGGATAGCACCGGCAGGCCGTCGCGGCCGTAGAGGACCAGCTGGCGCAGCGCCTGGGTGAGGGACTCGTTGGCGAAGAGAATCTGAGGGTCGCGCTGGTGGGTGACCGGCCCGGGCAGCCAGGCCAAGTCTTGGCTCGGACCGTCGGGGTGGTTCTGTAGTGGGGGTTGGGTGGTGAGTGGGGGGTGGAAGGGGCGCATGGCGTCGGCGGTGGTGAGCTTTTCGAAGGGGTCGGCGGAGGGGGCCCGGTCGATGTCGGTGCCGCGGCGTAGCAGTTTGGTGGTGTAGATGGTGCCGTAGCTGAGGGACCGGGAGACCACGGTGGCGATGGCCACGGCCAGCATCACCGGCAGGGTGAGGGTGTAGTCGCCGGTCATCTCCACCACGCTTGCTAATGAGGTGAGTGGGGCTCGGGCCGCGGAGGCGAACACCGCCCCCATGGCCACCACGGCGTACAGGGCGGGCTGGCCGGCGCCGGGGCCGAGGACATGGTTGGCGATCACGCCGAAGGCCATGCCGGCGGTGGCCCCGATGAACAGCGACGGGGCGAACACCCCGCCGGAGCCGCCGATGCCGATGGTCAGGCTGGTGGCGATCATTTTGGTCAGGGCCAGCACGATCAGAAACCACAGGGCGTAGCTGCCGGCCACGGCCTTGTACATGACCGGGTAGCCGACCCCGTACATTTGCGGCACCACCAGCAGCAGCAGCCCCAGGGCGACCCCGCCCACCGCCGGTCGGGCCCACTCCGGCCGGTGCTTCCAGGCCCGGTCGCAGAGGTCCTCGGTCTTGTACAAGACGTTCTTGAACCCGAGGCCGAGCAGGGCCGCCATCACCGCCAGCAGCACCACGAGTAGATAGTTCCGGGCGTGGTCCAAGGCGATGCCCGACGGGAAGCCGGACAGGAAGGGGGCGGCGCCCAGGAACTGGCGGCTGATCACGTCGGCGACCATGGCCGAGAGCATCACGGTGAAGATGGCCTCGATGGAGAACGCCCGCAAGATGATCTCGACCCCGAAGAACACCCCGGTGATGGGGGCGTTGAAGGTGGCCGCGATACCGCCGGCGGCGCCGCAGGCGACCAGGACCCGCAGCCGGTTCTCGGGCATGCGGATCCACTGGCCCAGGCTGGAGGCCATGGCGGATCCGATCTGCACGATGGGGCCCTCCCGACCCACTGAGCCGCCGGCGCCGATGCACAGGGCCGAGGCCAGGGCTTTGACCCCGGCCACCTGGGGCCGGATCCGGCCGCCGTTGTCGGCCACTGCGATCATCACCTCGGGCACGCCGTGGCCGCGGGCCTCCCGAGCGAACCGGTAGATCAGCGGCCCGTAGATCAGGCCGCCGACGACCGGGATGACCACGAAGAACGCCAGGCCGAGCCAGGGAAGATGGTCGCTGGGGACGCGGCCCTGCTGGCCGAACTGGACATGCCCGGTGGCCAGCCAGGTGAAAAAGTAGATCAGATACCGGAATCCGACCGCCCCCAGCCCCGACGCCGCGCCTACCACCAGGGCGATGGCGAACAGCCCGCCCCGCGAGCGCCGCAGCCAATCGCCCGTCGAGATCAAAGCCACCGCCGCCGGGTGCGTTGCCGATGTCTTGCCGGTCGTGACCGCCCCGCCGCGCCTTTGACGTGAACTGGCGGTCACGTTATCGACGCCGGAACGACGGCGGACGGACCGATTGGCCACTGGTTGTCGGGGATCTCCCCGGCCGCGGCTGCGAACGCCCGCAGCGCGTCGGCCACCGCCGCCTGCTGACGGGCCGACAGTTTCGCCAAAATGCCGGCCAGCAGCGCCCGACGGCGGGCCGTCGCCTCATCCACCACCCGCCTGCCCGACTCGGTGATCGAAACCTTCACGGCCCGGCGATCGGCGCGGATCCGGTGCCTGCGGATCAGACCCTTGCGCAGCAGTCGGTCACACATCCGGCCCGCCGTCGACGGCGCCACATCGAGCGCCCCTGCCAGATCCGCCATCCGCTGCGGGCCCCGAGAAGCCAGCACCACCAGGGCCCGATACTGGGCGATCGTGATGTCGTCCGCGGCTTCCCCCAGCGATGTGGTGGTCACCGCCACCAGGGTGCGGCTGGCCGTCAGCACCGCGTCCACCGCCGCTTCGTCGGCCTCCTGCTCGGCCATGGCCCAGCACCTCCACATATTTGTCTACTGCAACAAGTGTATACTACTACTATGAGCACTCGCGCCTTGTAATCCGTGAAGCCTCCCGTTCGGGTCGCGTGAACCGGTCGCTCTTAAATCCGCTTGCGGGGCGGCAGAAGGGCTGACCGCCCCTGGCCGGATGACAAGAAAAGCCGCCACGACCAGGTTTGCCATGTCCCTTGCCGGCGGCGTCACCGACCGACGTCCCCGAGATCACGGCCTCGGTGACGGCCCTGGCCCGTCACCGACGCACCATTGGGGCCGGCGTGACGATCGGCTCGAACGTCTTCAACCTGGCGGCTCTGCTCGGCTTGGGAGCCGTGGTCGCCGGTCGGATCGGGCTGCACCGAAATGTCGTCTCGGCGGGAGCGTGGCGCTGGTGGTCGCCGGTATCTGTGTTCCGGTTGTGGCCGGCGTCATCACCGCCGGGACGGGACTAGCCCTGGTCCTGGTGGCGCTGGTTCCCCACAGCGTCTTGTTGAGCGCCCGTCGCTCCCTCATCGACCGGCTGGGTCTGCCAGCACGGTGGGCCGGGTGGCTGGCCCAGGCCGTAGCCGAGAAGGAGGCGGAGCTTGAAGAGGCCATCCGCCCTCGCCGTGGCCGTCCGGTCGATGTCTGTGTCGCCGTCGGGGCCCTCGCGGTCGTGGTGGTGGCCAGCGTGGCCATGGAGCAGGGCGCCTCCGCCCTCGGGGTCCGCTACGGGATCCCAGAAATTGTGGTGGGAGCCCTCTTATTGGCCGCCGTAACCAGCCTGCCCAACGCGGTGGCGGCCGTGTACCTAGCCCGCAGAGGCCGAGGGGCCGCCACGTTCAGCACCGCCCTGAACTCCAACAACATCAACGTCACCGCCGGACTGTTGATCCCGGCCACCGTCATCGGCGTCAGCCAACCAACCAGCTCGGGCCTACTCGTCGCCGGTTGGTACCTCGGTCTTACGACGGTGACCTTGCTGCTGGCTTATGCCTTTCGTGGCCGGAACGGAGTACCGGTTGGACGATCATCGTCCTGTACGGACTATTCGTCGGCGGCCTGCTGGTTACCACCTAGCGTCAGCTACTACGCCGCACGAAGCCTTCTCGTGAGGACCGGGGCGATCTGTTCGGCCGAATCCCCGCGGCAGAAGGGTCCTCCAGCAAGTGACGGCGACCACATCGTGACCTACCAGGTCTCGCAGCCAGAACCGCGAGGCTATCGGGGGAGGGGGCTCGGTGCAGCCCTGTTCATAAATGCTGAACTCGTGGCTTAAAGCCAACCGGACCGCACGGTTGCCGCCTACCCGCGTTCAGTGGCAATAGGTCGTGTTGGTAGGAAGGGGATGTTGGGACACGGTGGTCGAGTGGTGGAAGGGTAAGTGATTGCGCTTGGCCGGGCTCGGATCGGGCAGTCGGCCCGGAGGCGGCGTTATCGTGCCGGCGGAGTCCGGGCCCGCCGCCGGGCCTCTTCTGCCACTCGGTCCAGGGTGGCTTGGACCGTATCCTCCCAGTGGCGGGCGACCCCGCGACCCCACCGGGCTCCGAGGGGACCCAGGTCTGTGCCGAGTTCTCCTCGGTACTCGAGGCGGGTGAGGTTCACGGATTCGCTGAGCGTGAAGGTCTCGGAGACATACGGAACAGGACCGCGCACCAGACGGAACGAGACATGGTGGGGCCGGTCGAAGCTGACGGTTTCCACCGTGACGGCACGTAGGTTCGGGGTGAGTGGGGTGTGGTGCTCGGCCAGCACCATGGCGTCGGTTCTTTCCAGGATTTTCACCTTTTCGGCCATGGCGTGAGTGGGGCGGCCCAGGTACGGCTGGGCGATCACATCGAAGACGATTTCGACTGGCGCCGGCACCTCGATGGTGATGGGGCCGAGCGGCCGCAGAGTCCTTCCCCATCCCAGGTCGACGGTGAGCCGTCCAGTGAGGGCGAGCCAGACCAGCCCGCACCCGCCTACACCGCCAGCAGCGACCCAGGCGGCCATCGAGCTCGTTCGCATCCGGTTATTGTGCCCCGACACGGCCGCAGCCGCGGCTGCCGCGGAGCTGGGCGCGGGCGGGTGGTTATCCTGGCCGGTGATGGCCAGGTCAGCGGAGGCACCGACCAGGTGGTCGCGTCGTTGGCTGCGGTTGTGGCTGGATGGGCCGGCCAGGATGGTTATCGGCTCCCGCCGGGATGGAGACGTGGTGGCGTCACAGTGGAATGACCGTTACTCGGGGTGGAGGTAATGGCGTCGGCGCGGGTGGATCGTGACGAGGTGTTCCTGGAATACGCCAAGAGCGTCTGCCCGGTCTGCAAGGCGGTGGTCGACGGCGAGGTGAACGTCCGCGACAACAAGGTGTTCCTGCGCAAGCGCTGCCCCGATCACGGCGGCTTCGAAGCGCTGTTGTATTCCGACGCCGAGATGTACGCGGCGTCGTTGCGGTTCAACAGGCCGGGCACCCTACCGTTGGCGACCCAAACCGAGGTCCGCGACGGATGCCCACTGGACTGCGGGCTGTGCCCGGATCATAAGCAACACGCCTGCCTGGGCATCATCGAGGTAAACACGGCCTGCAACCTGGACTGCCCGGTGTGCTTCGCCGACTCGGGTCATCACCCCGACGGTTTCTCGCTCACCTACGAGCAGGTGGAAGCGGCCCTGGACGCCTTCGTGGCCGCCGAGGGCGAACCCGAGGTGGTCATGTTCTCAGGCGGGGAACCGACGATCCACCCCCGGATCGTCGAGTTCTGCGCCCTGGCCGGCGCCAAGGGCGTCAAGACGGTGGTGCTCAACACCAACGGCATCCGCCTGGCCCACGATCGGCGCCTGGCGCCGGCCTTGGCCGAGCTGGGGGTGCGCATCTACCTGCAGTTCGACGGGCTGGAGCGGGCCACCCACTTGGCCCTGCGGGGCCGCGACCTACGCCAGGCGAAGGCCACCGCCTTGGACCGATGCGCCGAGGCGGGCCTTACGGTCGTGCTGGTCGCCGCGGTGGAAGCCGGCGTCAACGATCACGAGCTGGGCGCCATCGTCAGCCACGCCATTTCCCACCCGGCGGTGCGCGGCGTGGCCTTCCAGCCCGTCACCCACGCCGGTCGCACCCCCCGCTTCGACCCTCGCCAGCGGTTGACCAACGCCGATGTCATCCACGGGCTGGTCGAGCAGCGACCGGACTGGTTCGAGGTGTCGGACTTCTTCCCCGTCCCCTGCTGCTTCCCGACGTGCCGGTCGGTCACGTACCTGCTCGCCGACGACGAGGACGTCTTGCCCATCCCGCGGCTTTTGCCCATGGACAACTATCTCGACTATCTCAGCAATCGGGCCCTGCCCGACCGGTCCTTGCGGGGCGTGCTGGAAGGCTTGTGGAGCGCGTCGGCGATCCCCGGTACCGACAGCGTGTCGGAGCGGCTCACCGCTGTCCTGGCCAGCCTCGGGCTCGCAGACGAGCTCGGCCAGCTGACCGAGGCCGCCCTGGCCGCCTGCGTCAGCTGCGGGGTCGACCTGCCCGCCGCCCTGGATCAGCTGGCGGCCAAGGCGTTCATGATCGTCATCCAGGACTTCCAGGATCCCTACACCTTGAACGTCAAGCAGCTGATGAAATGCTGTGTCGAGGAGGTCACCCCTGACGGCCGACTGATCCCCTTCTGCGCCTACAACTCGGTCGGTTATCGCGAGCAGGTACGCCAGCAGCTCTCCGGCGTACCCGTCCCCGGGGTCGTCCCCAACGCCACCGAACTTGGCGGCCTCCTCAGGCCCACCGGCCACGGCTCGTTCGCCCTCGACCCCGCGGCCGCCGCCCCCAAGGGCGAGGTGCGGGTCAACATTGGGCGTACCCTCCGGTGACCGTTGGCGAAGATGCCCTCGTCACCCTGGCACGCCTCTCCGAGGTGGCGCCGGAGGCCACGAACGTCGATGCCGAGACGGCCAAGGCGTGTTGTGCGACGGCGTATGGCGTCGACTTGATGGGCCTCTTCCTCGGCGATAGCTACCACCCCGGGGGCGCCACCCTGACCCGACGCCTGGCCGAGTTGCTGGCCCTCTCGGCCGGCGAGCAGGTACTCGACGTGGCGTCGGGGATCGGGACCACCGCAGTGCTGCTTGCCATCGAACGGCACGTCGATGTGCTCGGTATTGACCTAGGAAAGAACCAGGTCGAACGAGCCCGGGTGCGAGCCTCAGCCGCGGGGGTCGCCAGCCGCACTCGATTCGATGTTGGCGACGCCGAGCGCCTCCCAGTCGGCGACGGCAGTTTCGACGCAGCGATCTGCGAGTGCGCTTTCTGCACCTTTCCCGACAAGGCCACCGCCGCGACCGAGCTGGCCCGCGTGTTGCGTCCGGGCGGGCGGATCGGGCTGGCCGATGTGTGGCTTCGCCCGGACAGTCTCGACCCCGACCTCGCCGGTCTGGCCGGGCGTGTCGCCTGCCTCGCCGATGCCCGGCCCGTCGACGAGCTATTCGCCACGCTCACCGGGGCGGGATGCCAGGTCGGCACCATCGAACGACACGACCAGGCCCTCCTCGAAACCATCCTGCAGGTCCAGGGCCGCCTGCGGGCCCTGCGGTTCGCCGACCTACCGATTCTGCGCCCGTTCGACCTGCGCCATGGCGTTGACCTTGCTGGCCGAGCGGCCGAAATCGTACGACGTGGGGACGCAGGCTATGTGTTGATCACCGCCACCAAACTCTGAGCACCACCGACCATCAGTCCATCACGGCTTCCCGGCGACCGCCGTCTGCGCGTCTTGGTCTACTCCCCGAACCGGGATCACCATCAGAGGAAGCCCTTGCTTCGCAGCCGGGCTGCCACTCTCGAAGAGCAAGGACAAGATCGCCTCCAAGAGGCGGACCGACAGTGAGTCAGCCTTCGGCGGGTTCGTGACCCGATGTGCACGGTCGCCCGGGACCCCGAACGCCTCTGTCTCCACGCGACACATCGTGAATAGGCCCGGCAGGAGGCCTCATGGTGGAAACCCCGAGTCGCCGCTCTAGTCTCCTCATGGCCGAGCCTTAGTCCGGCTCAGCACGCAGCCGTTCTCGTAGCACAGAATCCCCCCAAACCCCGGGGGCTGATGTGCGGAATCTCGACTTTGGTCAGGAACACCTGGCCGGGCGGAGGTCAATCCGAACCGCCATTGACCGGCGCCATGTCACCCCGCAGCAAGCCGGTCGCCTGGCCCACCTCGATGAGGTAGCCATCGGGGTCACGCATGTAGCAGCGGATTTCGGGCCCGCGGTCGATCGGCGGCTTGACGAAGGTGGCGCCTTTTGCGCTCCACTCCCGGTAGCAGGCCTCAATGTCGGCGACGCGCAGGTTGAGGAAGATCGAAGTGGTGTCCCCAGGCTCGTAGTTCACGACCGAGATGCCCGGCTTGTCGGGAGTCGCCCCGCCGCCAGAATTCATGATGATCCACGAGTTGGAGAGCTTGACCATGGAGGGGGTCCCCTTGAGCACCACGGTCCCACCGAGGACACGCGAGTAGAAGTCGCACGACGCTGCGGTGTCACGAACCGTCAAGAAGAGAGTGACCAGGATCCCTTCGCTCGGCGCCGGCAGATTATCGAAGTCGATGTAAGGCGAGGCATCGCTCATGAGCGACCCAGCCGCGCCGCCGTCAGTCCTTCGAGCGCCATGCCGTACGGAACGCCTTCGAGGATCCGGCGACGCATCTTCTGGTTGAGCGTCTGCTTCTGGAGCCTGCGGTAGGTCTCGGACCTCCCGGCCAGCATCCTTGCGATCTCGTACCCGCGGGCGAGCACGGCGTCGTGTGGGAGCACCTCGGTCACGACACCCCACTGCATCGCCGTCGTCGTCGATCGTCTCACCACTCCACAGCAGCCACTTCGCACGGGCCGCGCCCGCGACCTCTTCCCAGACGACTTGCAGTCCGTCGCCTGCGGTGATGCCGAACGCCGGATGCGGATAATCGCCATAGGTGGCGCGTTCTGAGGCGATGTGGACGTCGGCCAGCAGCAGGTACTCGGAGTGAACGGTCGCCGGCCCGTTCGCGACGCCGACGACGGGCATCGGCAGTTCGACGAGCCGCTGGAGGATCTTCAGTCCCTCGACCCGGGCCTTCTCCCACTGAAGCGGGTCGGTGATGTCCCCGAGGCTCGCACCATCGATCTGGTCCATGAACGAGTCGCCAGTGCCGGTGAGCACGATGGCGTGATTCTCTGCGTCCATCGAGATGCGTTCGAGAGCCTCGGGGAGGTCCTCATGGGTCTGACCGGTGAAGACACAGGGCCCGCCGTCGGTATGGAAGCGGACCGTCAGCACGCCGTCCTCGTCGCGCTCCATAGCCAGGTTTTCAAACCGATCGAAGTAGTCACGGTTACTCATCGGGATGCTCCTTCTGAAGAGGGATGATATTGGACTACGCAGTCCAATAAAGACCCTCACAACTGGACTGTCAAGTCCAGTTGTGCGATACTTCGAGAATGGCAGCGCAGCCGACTACCGACCGGGGACGCCGGACCCGACAGCGAATCGTGGAGGCGGCGGCAGCCGTCGTGACCGAGAAAGGCGCGATCGGGGCGAGCTTGGATGAGGTCGGCGCTCGCGCCGCAGCGTCGCGCAGCCAGCTCTACCACTACTTCGACGACAAGGCCGACCTACTCAAAGCGGTTGCTGAAGCGACTAACGATGCGGTCCTTGGTGGCCAACGAGAGTTGTTTGCTGAACTCGGCTCCTGGGAGGGCGTTGCTAAGTGGATGGACGCCTTGGTCGGGCTCCAAGAACAAAACGGTGGGCGTGGAGGCTGTCCCATCGGGAACCTCATCGGTCAGCTCGGCGAACATGACGACGACATCCGCGCTGTTCTCGCGTCAGGCTTCGACCGTTGGGAGGAACACATCAAGGCTGGCCTGGCGACGATGGTCACAAGCGGCGAGCTTGTGTCGGAGACTGACATCGAGTGGCTCGCCGCATCCACTCTGGCAAGCCTCCAAGGGGGGCTAATCCTCACTCAGGCTCGGCGTGATCCCCAAGCGCTGCGCCAGGCTCTCGATGGTGCTCTTGCCCTCATCGGGACCTATCGCCCTCGACTTGGATCTTCTCCGAGTGAAGCGGTTCGGTGATGTCCCCGAGGCTCGGACCATCGATTTCGACCATGAACGAGTCACAGTTTGATTAGGGCACTTGCACAGGGCACGCCCTGTGCAGCCCTATGCACCGCAATCTCGACCGACGACTCAACCGCGAAAGCGCAGCGTACGAACCGCACGCGCCGCGCCACCCTGATCGGGGCTGCATAGGGCACGGGTGAGTAGGTCCTCGATAAAAAGCCCCGAGAAACGGCAATTCCACATACTCGCCCGAACGCGAAGCCGCTGGTCAGGCGCCCATGCCCTATGCATGAGAGGCTCAGACCAGCGGTTCGATGGTGGCGGGGGAAATCTGTGAATACACAACTCAGCAGTTACGAGCCGGGTGGTCCGAGCTGCGACGTCAGCGGACAGCCGCGACCTGAATCGCTCTAGATTCCACCGAGCGACCCCGACGTCCTGTGTCCACCTGCGCCCAATATCCCAGCGAGGAGGTGGGCAGGCACCATCCTCAATGTGCCGTTGAAGGCGTAGCAGCCACGGCCGACCTTAGGCGCCTGAGAAGCTCCACGCCCCTGTCTCATGCTTGCCTTATTGATAAGAATGATTGGAAATGACCACCACGTCGGGTGATTAGGGTGGGGGGGTGCCAGGAAGATCGCGGGAACCAGCCCGGACCGATGCCCGGCCCCCAGCCTACGCCCAGCTGCTCGAGCAGCTGAAAGCCGAGGTCCGTGCCGCGCGACGCTTCGTGTTTGGTTGTCTTCAGTCGCCGGTGCGTGGTCATGTAATGGTTCGGGTCGATACAACGTCTCGGCGGGGGGGATCACCCGCCGGACGGGAGATTGTTACCGATCATGATCTGGTCGCCCTACGTCACCATAGCTACAGAAGCGGAGAACGCGATGCCTCATGCCCATAGACAATGCACGCAGTTGCAGACGACATGTGCAACTGACGAAGGCGGTTTACACCCGGGTCTGGGTTTTCTGGCGTAGGCGTTCGTAGGTGTTTGGCCCCCGGGGCCACTGTGGGTGCGACGGTAGTTGTAGTAGTCCTCCCACTTTCGGAGCCTTGTCGTTGAAGACCTTGTGGTCGTCGGTGGCGGCCCCGTCGAGGAGCCGGTCGAACTCCTCGGCGTCGATGCGCTGGGAGCGCTCCACCTTGCCGTTCAGCCGGGGGGTGTGGGGCTTGATGTAACGGTGACCGACGCGCCTTGTCGAGCACGTGATAGTGAGGCTGGGAACCGAATTCGACGCCGTTGTCGGTCTGGATGACCTGGACCAGGAATGGCGGGCGCGCGAGGACGTCGTCGAGGAACTGGGTGGCGGTCTTCTGGTTGAGGACGCGATAGATGCGCAGCACCCCAAGGCGAGTGCTGTCGTCGATCGCGGTGAACTGGTAGCACTTGCGCTTGGGCTTGGTCGCACCGGCGATGGTGGCGATGAATTTGACGTCGATCTAGACCTTCTGGCCGGGCAGCTGCTTCTCGTGGCGAGCCCAGCCCTTGTCCAGCCGCTTGTGGCGCTCCGAGGCCGGCAGGTGGCTCATGTCGAGGCGTTTGAGGATCCGCCACCCCCCCGAAGGCGAGACGCTCGGGTCGTGATAGCCGCGCAGGTACATGGCGATCTTGGCCGCGCCGAACTGGTAGTGGCGGCGCACCTTCTCGCACTCCGGGAACGCCTCGACCGCGTCGAGGCGTACCTCCAGATCCAGCAGCTCGCCCAGCGCTAGACCTTTGCCATCGACTCGAGGGATCTCGACGCGGTGGTCGCGCTCTACGTCCCCGACATCTCGCGGCCCGACATGGCGGGGGCCGGTCGCGAACAGCTGAAGGAGCTACTCGACGAGCGGATGCGGCTCTTTTACCGGACGATGCACCAGGTCGTCGCGCACGCCATCGACCTGATCGACGCAGACCATGCGACCGGCAAGGTGTACACGCGGGCAGAGCACGAGCGCGGTGACGAGTGGATCGACATGGCGCTGTGCTACGTCGACCGGTACGAGCGGCGCGACGGCACCTGGCTGTTCGCCAGCCGCTCGCTCCATCCGCTCCACGTGAGCGTCCTGGCCGACCGACCGCGTCCGCCGTACAGGGCGCCGTTCTGGGCGCCGAACCGCACGCTGGTGCCGGACATCTGGCCCACGTGGTCGGCGTTCTGGAAGGACACGCCGGCCGAGGAGATCGCTCGGCTCACGTCGCACCCCGTGCACTGAGCCGAGGCTCCGCCGGGCTCTCGGCGCGGCCGAGGTGGCTAGCCTACCGAACGAGCCGATCTCCACTCCCGCCATCGATCCTGGCCGGTGGCGCCTAGACAGCAGGCCTCCCGTGGATCGAGCAGGCGCAGGAGGGCACTCCCACGCCCGTGACCCGTCGAAGCGCGTTGACGTGGTGCCGAGCAGGCGACACGTCCGCATCGAGCTCGACGGGGTCGTGCTGGCAGACACGAAGCGGGCGCACGCGGTGTCCGAGACGCACCTGCCCACCAGGTGGTATCTCTCCCGGGAGGACGTGCGCCTCGATCTGCTCGAGCCGTCGCCGACCGTCACGACGTCCCCGGACAAGGGCACCGCCACCTACCGGTAGGGGGTCTTCGACCGGGCGCCGGTCGACAACGTGCACGCACGAGAACCCGATCCCGGAGTGCCCCCGGGTGAAGGGGCACGGGGATCCCCACGAGCCACCGAGACTGCCGCATCGCGGCGGTGACGTCGCCCTGGCATCCGGCTGGGCCTCCAGCGTACAGTCGGCCCTGTGTTGCGTCCTGCGAGCTGGACGAGACGATCGGGTGTGAGTCCCGCCCGGGTAACCGCCGAAGAGCCCGACAACGGGGGAGCCGAGCCGCTCATATCACGGCGAAGGCCCACGTCCGATCCGACCGGCTGGCCAGTTCCGGAGATGCCCTCGGTCGGGTCCCCCGGGGTACGGGGATCGGCACGTGTGGACGGTTTCGTTCGGAACAGGAGAGATCCGTCTGCCCGGTCTCGTCAGCAAGACCGCTCGCATGAGCCGATGGTGAAATCGAGCGGAGGGCAGCGGGAGTCCGAGCGGGCCGTAGTACCGCTGATCGTCGGGAGGAACCCGGCGAGAGGGAAGGGGCCCGACTTCGGTCACAACGGCCGAGCAGGAGCGCGCAAGGGCATGGCGGGGACCGCCCGGCCCAAGCCGCCCGAGGGCCGTGTGGGCGAGAATCGTACGCACGGCTTGAAAGGGGGATGGGGAACCGGGTCCGCGCTGCGGACACCGGGCCCCTGACTGCCAATGGACGACGATCAGGTCGTAAAGGCGTTGGCGCCGCTGCGGCAACTGCTTCGGAGCGACGGAGGTGACATGTCGCTCGTCGACGTCGATGGCGCCCAGGGCGCTGTCCGCCTTCGGCTCGAACTGGAGGACGCGTCATGCGCAGATTGTGTGATGCCTCGGGCGTACCTCGAGCAGGTCGCGCTGAACGTCCTCCGGCGTTCACTGCCGGAGCTGGTGGCGGTGACCGTTGATGACCCACGTGAGCAACACCCCTCGCCGCAGGCGGGGGGAGAGGGAGACGGATGACAGTCATTGAGTCGGCCTGGCCGAAGTACCCGGATTACCGGATCGACCTCGTGCCCGTCCCGCAGACGGGGCGCGTGTGGTTCGGCGACCTCCTGCTGGCCGAGACCAACGACGCCCTGCTCCTGGAGGAGACACGGCACGTAGACCGGCTGTACATCCCCCATCGAGACGTCAAGTGGGAGCACTTCACCTTCTCCGAAGGCATCCACACGATCTGCCCGTTCAAGGGGGAGGCGGACTACTGGGACCTCACGGCGGTCGACCCCGTCGAGACCAACATCGTGTGGGCGTATCCCACGCCGTTCGACGAGGTGGCCGGGATTAAGGACTACGTGTGCTTCTACCAGGAGCGCACGCGGATCGAGATCGACGAACCTTGGCCCGACGACCCGCCCGGCTACGTGCGTCGTCGCCGGTTTCCGGCGTGGGGGGACGCCGCCGAGCTCCTCGGGCTGATGGACGTAGAGCAGATGGGCGAGGGCCGCTTCGTTGCCCCGGCCTACGGCGAGACCTCACGCGACGTCGTCGAGGGCGGCCAGCAGATCGGCGCGGCGATCGTGGCGGCGTGCAAGACCGTCCCCGGCCAGCGTGTGACGTCCGCCTTTATGACGTTCTCCAAGTCGGTGGCCCACAGCCAGTCCCAGGAGCTCTCCGCCGAGGTGCTCCGGGCTGGACGCTCCTTTTCGACAGTCGAGGTCCGGGTGAAGCAGGAGGGCACGTTCCGCAGTGCCGCGCTGATGATGCTGGGGGCCGAGAACGACGACGTCATCCGGGGGGTTGCGCCGATGTCGACCGACGTTCCCGGGCCCGAGGAGGCGGTGTTCCTCGACATGGGCGTCCCCGGCCGCGAGTTGCGGATCGTCGACGCGGCCTACGACCCGGATCCCGACCGCTTGGGCCCGCCGGAGATCTACGCCTGGTGCCGGTTCCGCGACAACCCTGCCGAGCAGTACCTCCGGACAGCCCTGATCGCCCAGTCGATGACCCACTGGACGATCGCTGCGGCCATGCGGCCGCATTCCGGGTTCGGCGAGGCGCGCGCCCACGTCGACCTCTCGACCGGCGTGTTGAACCTGGCGGTCTCCTTCCACGAGGACATGGACGTCCGCGAGTGGCTTCTGTACACGAACCTGGCGATCTACGCCGGGCGCGGGCTCGCACAGGGCGAGGGTCGCGTGTACACGCGGGACGGCCGCCTCGTCGCCAACTACTCGTGCCAGGTGATGATCCGCGGCTTCAAGGTCGAGCCGGCAGCCATGGGCCTCGACGCAGGGAGGGTGATGTGAACGACTCGGCCACCTGTGCCGCGGAGCTGGAGATCCGCAACCTCCTTGCACGACTGGGTCGGGCGAACGACTTCGGAAGCATCGACGAGTACCTCTCAGCGTTCGCCGAGGATGCCGTGCTCCAGCTTCCTCGGATGCCGGCGCGCGAAGGTCTCGACGCCCTGCGCGCCGGCATCGCGGCGTCGGCGCGACGCCGGCGCTGTGGGTCCGACCTCCGGCGTGCTGCACCTCCTGAGCGCCACCGAGCTGACGGTCGACGGCGACCGGGCCACGGCCTGCACGCCGTTCATCGTGTTCCGTGACGCGGCCTCCTCTCCGATGCCCGCCAGGGCCGGTCGCTACGACGATCGCTTCCGGCGGACGGCGGCAGGGTGGCGGCTTGCCGGTCGCACCATCACTTTCGGGTGACCCTCAGGTGCGCGGCCCGGTGATCCAGGGCCGCGGACGCAGCCGGCGAGTCGTGCCCCGTTGTAGCGCCCGGGCGCCTCGAACCGTTCGCGTCCGTCATCGTCGACCTTTGCCCACAGCGCGAAGAACCCGTTGCGGTCGCTGAAGATGTCGACGAGCAGTGTCCCCGCCGGCCCGGCGACCAGCAGCCCCTAATGGTCGTCCCGGCGGCGACCCGGCGCACCGAGCCGTCGGCGTGGTGCCGCCCGGTCACCGTGACCTCGCCTTCCAGGACCAGCGACTGGTAGTCCGACGCGTGCAGGTGTGGCTACACGGTGATGGGCGGTGCGTACCGCACGAACATCACCATCGGCCGCGCCGGGTCGTCCGGATCGCCGATGTCGACCCAGCCGGTGCGCACGCGCGTCGAGCCCATCCCACTCGAGGGAGGCGGCGCCAGCGTCGGGAGCTGTCGGTGCCGGTCCCGACACCCAAGGATGCCTCGCCAGTCACGATGCTGTGTCTTGTGAGGTTTAGGATTCAACGGGGTAGGAGCCATCGCTTGTGGTGCGGGCCTTCTCATTGGCGGAGTGGACAGTCACGCCCACGCCTCTCATACCCGGATTCATACTAGAGTCAGCCGTCCTGCTCCAGAGGCGGGCGTTCGGCTTTGTCGTTGGGTCCGGCAACAGGGAGCGCACGCAGCACCGTCCCCACTCCGCCCTGGGGATACAAACAGCAGCCGACTACGCCCGGCAGTGGCGGACAAACAACGAACCCCAGCTCACATAATCGGCGGACCTACAAGCGGTAGCCGGTCAAGCTAGCCCGTCCTGCGGGCGGGAGGTCGAGGGAGACACGGATGGATGCGAACCACGATGTGACCTACACGAGCCGGGAGGAGCGGCTCGCTGCTGCGAGGGCCAAGTACCAGGAGGTCATGACCACTCCGGGCCCCGAACCGGTCAAGCCCTACTACGACGCCGGCGTCGTCGGCTTCGTGTTCGGGGAGATGTGGCCGAGGCCGGGACTCAGCCGGCGGGACCGCAGATGGGTGACCCTCGCGTGCGTCGGAGCCATGGGGGCCGTGATACCCATCCAGACCCATGTGTACGCGGCCCTCAACAGCGGGGACTGCACCCTCGAGGAGATCGAGGAATTCAACCTCTTCTTCGCCACACAGTGCGGCTGGCCGCGTGGGCAGGTGGTCGACCAGTACGTCACCCTCGCCACCGAGCAGCTCTGCCTGGAGCGCAAAGGCCTCGAGCGCTGGGCCGAGCCGGCTGAGCCGGTGACGCGACTGGCCCGGGGCCACGCCGCGTACGAGGAGATCATGTGCGCCCCCGTTCCGACGGCTGACACCGCCTTCCGGCGTGTCGGGTACCTCGACTACCTCTACGGAGAGATCTGGACCCGGCCGGTGCTGACCCGACGGGAACGGCGGATCGTCGCCCTCTGCTGCGCCGCGATCGTCGAGGGAGAGGTCGAGGCGCACGCCTTCGCCGCTCTTAAGAGCCACGACCTCTCCTACGCCGAGCTCCAGGAGGTGGTCCTGCACTATGCGGTGTACTGCGGATGGCAGCAGGGCGCCCTGCTCGACGACCTCGTCGCAGGGGCGGCCGCCCGCGCCGACGTCTGACCGCGAAGCCACCGTCACACCCTCGCTCGCAAGTGACCGGCGCAACGAGGGCAGCTATCTGTGGGCCCCTTCACCCCTTCACCCCTTCACCCCTTCGACGGTGCACCTTCCACGCTCCGACCCGGGAGCCAACCGTGACGACCGCACCTGATCTCAGACCGCGGCTGACGTTAACAGCCCGGTCGTCGAGGATCCCAACTGCCGATGATGCAGAGCGGGGAAGCTCAAGATTCCAATGCCCATTGGGAAAGCCGGGTCGGGACCGCGGGTCGCCGATAGGTGCGACCCCGCAGGCGACCAGGCGGAGCCTCAGAGGGGGATTATGGCTGCCGAGCGGAATGTGAGCAATCGTGGCGCCGCAACGCCGGCAGTGGACTAAGGCCACCGCCTCAACATCTTGCGCACCGAAGCCGGCCCGGACCCATGCAACAAAGCGCTCACCGACCTCGTCGGCGAACTCGCCACCCGCAGCGTTCCGCGCCCGCAGGGCCGCCCACAACGTCCGACTCCACCACACCGGGGTCAAACGGTTCCGCCATCCCCTCGTCGGAGACCTCACCGTCGCCTTCAACGCCATGGAACTCCCAGCCGACCCCGGACTCACCCCTCACCATCTACGCCGCCGAGCCCCAGTCCCCATCAGCGGAAAAACTGATCGTCCTGGCCAACTGGACCGCAATCGAAGAGCGCACCCACCCCGAAGCCGCTAGCGACAACACCTGACTGCCAGAGTCCGCCGAGCCTTCACATGACGACCGGCCCCTCAGTCTCGACCCCAATCCGAATCAGCATCGCTTCCGCGTTTCTGGGCCACCCCACTGGCGGGGTCATGTCGTGTACGTAATTTTCCGCTGTCGACACGACTTTTTCTTAGCGGAGTCGGGAGCCGCTAGGCGACCGGGTCCGATCCCTCGGCATGGCCAGGTTACCCCACTGGGATAGGGCGATCTCAGATGCGAAGACCGTCGAGGACGAGCTCGAACCGGACCGCAAGGCTTTCGTGTAGGGGGGTCGTGCCGGTATGGCCGGTGGCCCATCGCAGGAGGGCTTCCATGGTCATGCCCCCGAGGATGGCGCCGAGCTCTTTGACGTCGATGTCGTGTCGGATCGTCCCAGCGTCGCGGCCGCGTTCCAGGACACGGGCCAGGATGAGTCCGAAGTCGACGCGGTTGTCGGGGAACTCACCGAGCGACTCAAGTCCAGAGATGGCCTTTCGGAGGACGAGGGCGGCCAGCTCTTTAGGCACCGAGCCCATCCGGCGGGAAAGACCCTCGATGAAGGCTGCGAGCTGCTGATCAATGTCGCCGGCGCCGAGGACGGCGTCGATGTCGGCGGCGGTGCCGCCCGCGGTGGCCCAGGTCAGCTCCCCGAGTAGCTGATCGGTGCTCTGGAAGTGAAAATAATATGTCGAGCGGGCGACGCCGGCGGCCTCGCAGATGTCATCCACGGTGGCGTCATCGAAGCCCTTTTTCGCCCATACTCGGGCGGCCGCCCGCACGATTCTGGCTCGGGTGTCTCGAGACTGCTGGCGCCGGAGCAGTGTTCGCCGGTAGGGGTTGTCTCGGGCCGGCGTGTCGGCCTTGCTCATCTGACTCCATTCCCCGGGCTTCGGCCATCTCTTGACAGCCACGATACAACCACGCATACTTCTCTGGACACCAGTCCAGAGAATCGGAGTGCGCCATGGGTGTGCTTTCACAGCCGGTCGACTACCGGGTCTTCGACGCTGACAACCACTACTACGAGCCAGTCGACATGTTCGAGCGGTACATCGACCCGAACTATCGGGATCGCACGTTCACCGTCGAGGAGCGCGATGGCGGCAAGGTGGTGTTGTTCCAGGGACGTCCCTTCGGCTTCGTCGGCGGCGCGGGCAACAAGCAAAGGATTCGGCCGGGGGCGCTGCGAGCCATGCTGCGGGGCGAGACCCTCCCGGAGCAGGACGAAGACGACAGCTACGCTTCCGATCCGGCCGCCCGGGTCGCAATGATGGACCGGCAGGGTATCGAGGCGACACTGATGTTCCCGAGCACCGGGGTGACGATCGCCAACGCCATCGGCGGCGATCCCGAGCTACTCGCGGCGCACATGCGGGCGTTCAACCGGTGGCTTTCGGACAGCTGGACGTTCGACTACCAGAACCGGATTTTCTCGCCGGCGGTCATCGATCTGGCCGATCCCGACGCAGCGGTGGCTGAGCTGGACACGGTGATGGCCGAGGGGGCGCGGGCGGTCCAGCTCCTGCCCGGACCGGCGTTGTGGTCGACGTCGGACACGCCCGGGCGATCCCCCGCCGATCCCGTCTACGACGGATTCTGGGCGCGAGTCAACGAGGCCGGGCTGTTGGTCACGTTGCATCTCGGCAATTCCGGCTATATGGAGCACCACTCGACGGACTGGGGCGAGGATCCCGATCCTGACGGGATCCGCTCAAACGAAGGATGGGGGGCAACGTCGTTGAAGGGACCTGACGGGCGGGGCAAGGGCCGGTCGGCGTTTCAGTGGACCATGCTCTACCGGGATCGGCCGATCATGGACACCCTGGCCATCTTGATCTACCACAACCTGTTCGGCCGTTTCCCCAAGGTGCAGGTGATGAGCGTCGAGAACGGCGCCATCTGGGTCCCCTACCTCCTTCAGGCCATGGACAACATGAAAGGCATGGCTCGCAACGGGCCGTGGCCGAACGGGTACGTGGAGGGGAAAGCCAGTGAGGTCTTCCGCCGACACGTCTACGTCTCGCCTCACCACTACGGCGACGACGTGGCCGAACTCGTCGATCTGCTCGGAGCCGAGCGAGTCCTCTTCGGCTCCGACTTCCCACACGCCGAGGGCATGTCCGGCATCGACGACTACCAGGAGCGCACCGGGGAGTTCGCAGCCAGGGTCGAGCACCCCGCCGACATCACCCGCAAGGTCCTGCGCGACAACGGCCTGGCCGTACTCGGCCTGTGATAGCCGCGGGGGAGTCCGAACTGCGGCTGTGGCTCGACAAGCTGGCGATCCGCGATGTGCTCGAACGGTATATGCGTTACAACGACGACCTAGCCGCCGACCGTATCGCCGAGTTGTTCGACGAGGACGCCCGATTCCAAGTCATGGGCCAGGTCCACGCCGGACGAGACGCGATCCGGGCCATGTTCAACCGTGACGGCGCCAACCGGCCACCGTGGACCGCCGCCGGCCAGCTGTTCAGTCAGCCAGGCTCAGTCCACATCTGCTCCAACCCGGTCATCGACATCGACGGCGACACCGCCAACGCCGAGAGCGACTTCCTCGTCGTGCGTCGAGACCCAGACGGGCGTGCCCGCTCGGCGCTGGTCGGCCGCTATCGGGACCGGCTCCGCCGGCTTCCCGACGGTGGATGGGTCATCTACACCCGGACCGGGGTCTCCGTCGCCCGCCCCGGCGAAGAGCACACCGACAGCGAGTGGGCCCGAGTGCTGGGCCAGATGTCCGACACCGACCGCTCTCAGCTCCGTACCTGAATCCGTAGGAGGCTGCCGATGACCGATACCACCGGTTTCGTTTCCGCCGACTCCCATGTAAACGAGCCGTAACCTGTGGCGGAACCACCTTGCCCCCCGACTGCGCGACCAAGCCATGCGCGGGATCGAGGCCGGCGAAGACGGCAATTGGACCCTCGTGCAGAAGGACATCAGCTCGACAAGACGACCCAGTACGAAGAGGAACGGATGCTCGTGAGCGACCCCGAGCACCGCTACCGGGTCATGCGCGAGGACGGCATCGTCGGCGAGTGCATCTTCCCGACTATCGGGCTCTACGTCTGGATGTTCACCGACGCCGAAGGCGGTGTGGTGGCCTGTCGCATCTACAACGAGTGGATCTGTGACACCGTGGGACGCTCGCCTCGCTTCAATTGCGCTGGTCTGGTACCCACCTGGACCGTTGACGACGCCATCGCCGAGGTCGGCCGCATCGCCGAAGCCGGGCTTGGCGCGGTCATGATCCCCACTGTGGCCACACCGGACTGGAATCACCGCAACTGGCGAGAACGCCCGACGGGTTAGCCAAGCTGCGGACGTGGGCCTACTGAGCGAACGTCCCGCCGTCGCGAACGCAGAGAAAGGGCACTGGCATGCCAGAGACTTCGAGTAGTCGGCGGATCCTGTCGGCTGACAGTCACCTGGAGGTCTCACCGGACCGCTGGCGTCCCTACGTGGACAAGGAATTCCAAGGATATGTGCCGACCGTGGTGAAACTGGATGGGGGCGGTGACGCGTGGATGCTGCCCAACTCGCCCCGGCCGGTCCCACTGGGGATGAACTTCGGAGCGGGGATCCCCCGAAAGGAGTGGAATCGGCCGATCTCTTATGCCGACAATCCGCCGGGTTGCGGCGGAGGCGACGACCGCCTCCGGGACCTCGACAGCGACGGGATCGACGCCGAGGTCGGCTTCCCGGCGGTTAACGGTCAACGTTCGCTGCACGGTCTGATCCCCCCAGAGGCCTACATCGCAGTGTGCAACGGCTACAACGACTGGCTGTCACAGGAGTTCTGCTCGGCGGACCCGGACCGTCTTTTAGGCATGGCACTGCTGCCGGCCACCTCGGTCGACGACGCCATCGAGGAGTACCTGCGGGTTTCGACGATGAGCGGGATCCGGGGGGTGATCCTGCACCATTGGCCCCACGGTGGAGCGGCCCCCGCGCCTGAAGACGACCGGTTCTGGGCCGTCGTGGTCGAGGCTGGCTTTCCGGTCACGGCGCACGTTGGGCTGGGTGGCGGGGCCAAGGTGGAGCCGACCGACATCGACAAGAAGACGAGCAAGAAGACAACCAACTGGAACAGCCAGATCACCCCGGAACGCAGCCTCGGCGCCAACACCTTTCCGCAGCACTGCATGGTGCAGTTCATCTTGAGCGGGGTGCTCGACCGCTTCCCATCGTTGAGGATGTTTTTCGCCGAGACAGGCGTCGGGTGGATACCGGCCTGGCTCGACTCAGCAGACCGCTCCTACATTCGTCATCAACCCTGGACCCGCATAGAACTGCCGGGTGGCCGCCTACCCAGCGACTACATCCGCAAGCACTTCCTGTGGAGCTTCCAGGACGACTATTACGGGGTGGCCCATCGCCACGAGGTCGGGGTGGAGCAGATGATGTGGGCGACCGACTTTCCCCACAGCGCCACCGACTGGCCGCACTCGCGCAAGCTGGTAGACCATCTCTTCGACGGGGTCACCGAGTCGGAGGCGCAGGCGATCCTCGGCGGTAACCTGGCCGACTTCCTCAACCTGTAGAGCGCAGAACCGAGTTGATCAGTGATCCAGAGATCTCACCGCAGGAGAGAAGCACCCTGCCGCTCGGGGCGTAGCAACTCCAGCAAGGGCGACATGCGCTTGGTGCGCGGAAGCGACGCCCGCGGTCGATGCAGGATGGGGAGCCGCGCCGAGGGCTCGGCGCGGCCGGACTTCTAACGGATCTTCTAACGTACCGGTCGACACGAAGGGGCAGAACCGGGTACTGCCTGGCATCCGCTCCCAAGGGAAGGTCCGTCCACCGCGGCCGTGAAGCGGTAGGCGCAGCTGGCGTCCTTGGCGTCCGCGAGCACGCAGAGCGCTCGTAGATGCGCGGGTGGCGGGTCGGGCCGCGACCAGATCCCAGGTTCGCCCGGCAGCAGGATGAAGTCCATGGCCTCGAGGTTCCAACGGGCCAGTTATTCCTCTGCTGGGCTTCGGGGCGTACGGATGTCATAGGCAGCCGCGACCCGCTGCCGCTCCAGATGGCTGGCAGTGCCTGACTCGCTCGGCGAGATCACAGAGGCGAGCATTTCGACGATTCCCCGTGGTAGACCTGATGAGGCCGACACCTGGATACGAGCGGCGAAAACCCCACCGACGTAGCGCCGGGTGTAGTCGGAGAACACCCGCTCGGCATCGACCGCAAAGGCGTCGGGGGGCAGGGTCTTCTGGCCGAAATATAGTCCTCCCTGCACGGTGTCAGCCCGAGCGAGCCGACCATAGAAGGTCGCCAGGTGTTGGAGAGTCTCAGTGAACCATTCCGGCACGAACATCGGCAGCAGCCCCACCGAGATCGCCACCCGGGACGGGCTGCTGGCCAGCATGGCGAAGAGTTGATTCCAGTCGTTCTCCACCCAGTTGAAGGGCAAGACATTGAAGTAGTACCCCACCTTGGCGTCGGGACGCTTGGGAACGCCGAGCACTTCTCGCTTGGTGATCACCGCTGACGACAGTGGATCTCGGGGGTCGAAAGGCCGGAGGAAGGACAGCAAGTCTGCCTCGTCGTCTATAGCCAGGACCCGTCACGTGACGGGGCAACGCCGTTCGCAGGTTGGCCACAATCTCCGCCACCGCTTGCTCGGGAGAACTCCTCGACGGGACCGGCGACGGCTCGTGCTCCCAGGTCCGAGCCAGCACGGCAATCTCGACCGGGACCTACCGGGCGGGGTCGGCCACGATACGGAGGTCGAACGCGGCAGGAACACCCTGATCTCGCAAAGCGCTGATGTACGACTGCTCCTCGCCTAACAAGACCGACAGACGCTCCTGGCGTTCCAGCTGGCTGAAAGCCCGATCCTCCAACAGGTTCACCGCCGAGGTGATCCGAACCGCGGCGTAGGAAGATCGCACACTCGGCCGTTCCTCCTCCCAGAAGATCCGAGGCTGCGGACTATCGACGGTGATGACCGCGACCAATTCTGTCAGCCTCTCCGCTGTCGACCCTACGTTGTTGCGGTGATCGGCGTCCACGACGCCGAGTCGATGCTGTCGTCGTTGACGACAGGAACCACCGTCCCGATCGTGCCCTCACCGTGGGCCTCGAGCTGGCCGGCGGCGACATCGACTCCCTCCCGGACCGCGCTGTGAATCGCCTCACGAAACGCCTTGGCCCGATCGAACTGGACGCTGACATACAGCGAGTGGCCACGAAACCGCAACTCCCAGATGAGACGCAGGATTCCGGTCCACAGAAACCGGGCCGGCGACAGGTAGAGCCACAGGGTCCAGCCGATGTAGAGATCTTCACCGTTGGCGAAACACGAGACCAGCCCGTAGAAGATCCCCTGCCGAACCTCGAGCAGGTCCCGCGAAGGCTGTCCGTGTACCTTGAAGCGTCTCAACTTGACCGAATCGACCGGCGTGCGACGCCTGCGGATGGACCAGGCGATGTGGTCGAACACCACCGATTCGGCCCCTCCCTTGTCATCCACCGCGAACTTCCACTCCGAGATCTGACCGGGGAGTTTGCCCAGCCAGAACACCCAGGCCATCACGAACCACCACGCGAACTCGAGGAGGGTGCCCACCACCTCGGCGAGACGGGGATTGGCCAGGCCCAGGATGATGTTGAAGATGGCGAGGGGAATCGACCCGACGACATAAATAACAAATACGAGAAGAGCGCGGCGCGCCAGCTCCAGGAAGTAACGACTGCTTTTGAGGGGATCGAGCTCCTCGAGTTCGCGCTCCTTCTCGTAGTGAAGCCGTCCACCGATATAGACACTGTTCTCAGCCGCCTGACCAACCAGCTCGTCGCCGGTCATCAACGCGCGGCGCCCTGAGGCAACCCGCAGGCGAGTCTCAGGCGGTGTACCACCCCGGCCCGACGCCGCCATCGAGCCCGAAAAGGAACTCGGGGGGGGTGGCGGCCCGGGCGGGAACACCCCATCGACGGCTGGTGCTGGAGCCGCTAAAACGGAATCCTTCACCGGCCCCGCCACGGGCCGGGCGGTGCCACAGCCTCCGCAGAACAGATCGTTGACACTCAAATCCACGTTGCATACAGGACACTGCATCACGATGGCCCTCCTGCCCCTTCACCCCTCAGTAAACCACGTCGCGCCGTGGAGGCGCCAGACGGGGCATCTCCCCCTCACGATCCTCCGCCCGCCCACGAGCACGCTTAAACGGCCCTCTTCCCGATGCCGGCCAAATACGGTGTACAAGAGGCACGGGCATTCCGTCTGATGCCGATAATTCCGTGGAGCCGGACCTTCACCTTCCCACAACTCGGAGGGGCCGGCTCACCACTCCGCCCGGTGCACATCGGCACGCCCGCCCACAACCTTGGCTGCGGCGACCCAGGCGGATCGGGAACTCAAGCATTTCTTGCGGGCGCCTCGCTATTTGGGGTAACGTGACGTCACGAACCGGGGCGGTTCGCTGGTAGTCAGAACGGGAGGGGCACCCGAAAACGAGTGCGGTCATGGATTCGAAGGCGATTAATCTCCACGCGATGCAGTGGAGCAGATTGGACCATATCGCTGATGTTCAGCCGTAAACGATTCCGATGCGGCCTGCCTGGAAGAGATACGACGGGTGCTGCAAAAGCACCGTGCCCTGTCGCGATTCGGTGTATCGTTGCTCCACAGTCATTTTGATCTGGCAGAAGACCAGATGATGATGGAGACGACCGATCTCGATGAGAGAGAACATCTGGTCCGCCCGGTAAAGCGCTCGTGGCTCGACGCCGAAGGGGTGACAGCCCAAACGACTGTCGTTTGTTTCGACGAGGACGGCTACAGCCAGAATTGTGGCTGTGATCCGCGGGCGAGCGGCCACCACCACAAGTAGTCTCGCCTGTCAACGATCCGCCGCTTTACGGCCCGATCCGCTCTTACCGCCACCGGGCGGCCTTCAATGGATCTGACATTTCGGCGCGACGATCGCCTCCCGGTCTGACCGGCGGGGAGTTCGCGAGGCCCTGTGATATTTCGGCCTAATCGACAGGGGGTGCGGGAACAGCGGACGGAACGGGTCAGGTAGCGTTGCCACCGTGCAGGGGCTAGTGGGGATCGAGATGTCGACCGACGGCATGCGTCTCCGGACGGTCTTCGCGGCCGCCGGCTCATTCTGTTCGGGTCGTTGCCAGTGGCGGCTTGCACATCGCACGCCCTCGGAGCACGATCAATCCCGGCGACGGCCACGCCAACGCCAGGCGAACCTCTTCCGCCCCGATCACAGGCACCAGTCGCACGAGTGACCAAAAGCGGCCAGCGCTGACCAGAAACGCTCCGTCGCCGCGATCACGAAGGCGGCTTCCACGATGACCTAGGGATCTGGCGCGTTGCACAGGAAGCTCCAGTTCCCTTCCTCGTCATCCTCGTTGTTCAAGTTGCCCACCAAAGCCATGGCGGGGGGCTTACCTTGCTCCTCCTAGGGTCTGCTCGGATTGCGGACGACCCTGTGCAGGCAGGCGACGAGTCGCGATACCAACTTGTCGAGCTGCTCGTAGATCACATCGCAAAGAGGACTCTGGCCCGTTTCCCAGGTCCCCACTACTCGACGCTCGGCTGCGGGCCGAAGTAGTACCGCTCGCAGCCCCCTCTGTGGACCTCGAGCTCGGCGCCGTGTCTTCCAGTCTGGTCATGCCAGCAACCAGGACAATGGCCACCAACCGCCCCGCCCTCGCCAACGCATCAGGACCAAACGCATTTCCATCCCTGAATCATCCCGTAATCGTGTGGGAGCGACGTCGCGGCATCAAACGAGGTCAGAGAGTTGTAATGCGGGAAAGTCCTCGTGAGACCCGAAATCGGTGATACGCGGTGACACGGTCGGCACCCCGAGAAACGGATCCGATCATTCTCATAACCCGAAGGTCGCTGGTTCAAATCCAGCCCCCGCCACTAAAAGTCCTGGCCAGAGCGTTGCTGGGCCAGGACTTTCTTCTGTCCGGCCGATGTCGGGCATCTATTCTCCCACGCAGCTTCGGAATCTCCTTGATGTCCACTTCGGAATCACCGGAGTCCAGAGAGTCGGGATGGGCTCTGGAATCGGCAGCGATGAGCACTCTCATGCCTTCACCCATCGACCGGGGCGTGGCCGCCGCCGTCAAGGAGGTTAGGAGCCGGTGCGACCTTCGGGATGACGGTATGACTCTCCCGGATGCCGGCTGTTCGTATCGAGGCCGTTGTCGGTGTTGCTTCTCTGCGGCGGGGGTGGTCCCGACAGCGCCCGGCAGTGTGCGCACGTTCGCCGGGGTGTTAGCCCGGAACCCAATTGCCCGCTGACATCGTTCCTTGAACTTCGTGTATGACGGAGCAAGGTCGCTGCCCGTGTAACGGCATCACTTCTGGGATTGTCACCACCGACTCGGGTCTGCGCGTTCTGAGGCGATCCGACCGTCGGGCCGGAGCGAGCCGAAAGCCGGATCTGCCTCCAAGCCAGGGGGCTCCGATAGAGCGCTCCCCGAATGTCACCCAAGGGCGTCCCCTATCCAGTAGGACCGGGAGAGTCCCGACCCAAGCCGGACATCCGCGGGATAGCGTTACCCTTGCCGCTCGGCGTAGGCGGCCCCTGGACACGGAAGGATGCGCCCCGTGCAAGAAGAGTGGAACCGGAAGGGCGCGACGCTCAGCGACAAGACAGCAGGCAAGGAGTTCGGGCTGACCCAAGACGAGATTGTCGCGGCGATCGACGCCGGTCAGCTCCACTACCGAGTGGGGGTCATTCACGGCAATCCCTGGCTGAGGCTCTTGCGGCGCGAGGTCGAGGAGCTCATGGACAACACCTACAACGATCGGGACCATCTGCAGCGGCGCGCCAGGGCGGAATTGGCGCGGGTCGACCGCGACCTGAAGAAGCTCCGAACTGAGGTCGCTGCCCTGGAAGAGCGCCGCGCCAGGCTCGTTGCTGACCTCGAAGCATGAGCCCGCAGGGCGGACACCGCGGCCCTCACAAGGACTGACTTCGATCTACGGTCTCGATGGCGGCCACGATCTCAGCGGAGTTGCCGGCCGTCACGGGTACCGGCTTGCCCGTGGTCCACTTGGTGGATATCTCGTCGTGATCGCCGGGTCGGGCGTTCCAAACCGAAACACCCCGGTGACCTCCGACACCGTAGGCGTCAGCGAGCGTCTCTCGATCCCGTTTGAAGTGCACCCAGCCCTTGGCCAGTCCTCCTTGGCGCAGGGTCTTGAGGATCCGACCGACGTCAGCGGTGTCGCGCCAGTCGTTGGCGTACACGATGATCACGTGCATGTCCCGCGCTCCTGGACTGTTCGGGTTTTCCTCGGCGGTGGCAACCTTGGCTGACGGTCCGAGCTGGCCCCGTCTTACTAGCTCGGCGACAGAAACCAGGCGTCGTCGACCCGCTGGCGGGTACGAATAGCTGCCATTTCCCCATCGTGGTAGGCGCAGGATCGTCTTCGATGAAAGGCTGGTTAGGATCCTACGCACAGATCCAGAAGTCGTCGCTGACCTGCGACGGTGTGTCACTGCTGGCGGTCATGTCGACCTCGTGACTCGATCCGAGGTCCGGTGAACACCCTTCAGTGTCGGAGGGTATCGCCGCGCCGCCTTCGACGATCCGCTTGTTTTGGCCGACGGCCCCGGGCCTTCACTTGGCTGCATAGGTCGGGCTGATTGAGGTGCGCCTTGGGTGGGGGTGAACCCGAGGGCTTTGAAGGCGGCCAGGCGACGTTGGTGCATCCGGCGAGTGAGCGGATGAAGGACGTCGTGATAGTCGTGGATCTCGACACTGGTCTTGGCGAGCAGGGGTCGGGTGATCCGCCCGGCGTACTGGGTGACCCGGTTTGGTCCGGATATGGGGAAAGCCAGGAAGAGGGTGTCGAGGGCTGGCAGGTCGAAGCCTTCACCGAGGTAGGCGCCGGTGGCCAGCAGCAAGATCGGGTCGGTCGTTGCGTTCAGGGCTTCGATTATGGCTGTGCGCTTCTTTTTCGGAACTCCACCCTTGAGTACTACTGGGTCGAGATGACGACGGGTCAGGGCGGCTCGCATCTCTTCAAGATGTTCGGTGCGGTCAGTGAAGACCAGGATGTTTCGTCCCCTCCGGTTGGCGTCGGCCACATCCGCGCAGATCTGCTCGTTGCGTTGCGGGTCGGCGGCCACCCGCCCCAGCACCACTTGTACGGCGGCCTGCTCGTCGGTATCGGGATCGGTCAGAGTGTCATGGACGAGTAGGTCGCGTCGAACCATCACGACGGCGGCCGGGTCCGGAGTCATGGTGTGGCGGATGGGTCCGAGCTGCATGTGCAAGATGGCTTCCAGGCCGTCACGCCGCCGCGGGGTGGCGGTCAGGCCGATCCATCGCCGGTTGGCGGCCTCGCGGACCGCCTTCTCAAAGCTCGCCGCCGGCAGATGGTGGCACTCGTCCACGATGACCAACCCGTAGCCGGCGAACACCTCGGCGGGATTGTCTCTGCGAGCGAGAGTCTGGGGAGTGGCCAGATCGACGATGCCACCGGTCCGGGCTCGGCCTGCGCCGAGCTGGCCGATCTGACGCCGGGTGAGCCCCAGGAACGTCCCGAGGCGTTGCCGCCATTGCTCGGCCAAAGGTTTGGTATGAACAAGGATGAGGGTGGGGGTGGCGAGCCTGGCGATAAGAGCGCAAGCCATGACCGTCTTGCCCGCCCCGGTCGGAGCGACCAGAACCCCCAGATCGTGAACCATCAGAGCTGCCACCGCCGCTTCTTGGTCAGCGGTCAACGTCCCGGTGAAGGTGAAGTCCTGAGCAGGCCCGGTCGGACGTCGATCCTGGAGGACTATTTGACTGCCGGCTGCCGACAGGATCTTGGCCGCGTCGTCGACCAGCCCGCGAGGTAGGTAGAGGCGGTCGATGTCCTCTTCATAGCGGCGGACCATTCGGGGGATGTTCCATGTCGAGAGGCGCAACTGCTGCCGGCGGTGAAACTCCGGGTTGTGAACTGATCCCAAATGCTTGAGCGACGCCATCAACGCCGGTGGGAGACCGATGCGGTCGATCGCCAAGGCCGCCCCCAAAGTGGCGGCAACATGGGCTGGTGCCGGAGGCGCGGACCGCGTTCTCGAAGACGGCGGCCAGGAGGCAGATCCGGGCCCAGCGTCAACCCTGATGGCGTCGCCGACGATCCTGGCATCGCCCTCGGACAGACGACGGATCGAAGCCAGGAACGCCCACTGGTCCTCCCACGGCACCATCGTGGTCGGGTCGAGAAAAACGGTGGTGCCCGCCTTGCGGCACTGGCCCTGCAAAGGCAAAGCGATCAGGTTCCCGAATCCCTTTTGTGGGACGAAATCCTGGGACGGGAACAGCCTGTCATAGCTGCCCAGGTCTACCTCGGCCCGTACTTCCATCGTCTCCCGCAGCAATCCTGTACCGAGCCGTCGGGCCGTGGAAGCCGCTACCGGCTGTTCGAAGAAGATCCACACGTGCGCCCCGTTACCCGAGCGGGAACGCTCGAACACCGCCGGCACCCCCATCTCGGTGCACACCCCAAGAAAGGCAAGAGCATCGAGAGTCCAGCTGCCCTTGTCGAAATCACAGGCCAGGAACCGGCACATGTCCCCGTCGATGAGCGGGTACACGCCCCCCGTGACCCGTCCGGCCAGATGCGAGCTGATGACCTCGTCATCGAGGGGGAGGTACCCGCCCGAGGCGGTCCGTCCGGACTTGGCCGGCGACCAGCCCGACTTCCCGTTCGTCGAGTTCACCCAACGCAGCGCGTAAACATCACTCCGTCCAGCAAACAACGACCGGTACAAAGCCACCTTCTCCCGAGGAGTCGAACCCCTATCCACCCCCATCGTGACCTCTTCAGCGGCAGGGAACAGTGTGGGCGCCCGCTCCGATCGATGCGCCACCACCGCCCCCGGTCTCTCCCCGACCGATCGCAACCGTTCGTTCTCCGCTGCCAGACGGGCGTTCTCCACCCGGACCGCGGCCAGCTCCGCCCGCAAACGATCCACCTCGGACAGCCGCAGATCGTCAGACGTCGGTATCACCCTGGCCACACTTCACACCGCTGATGCTGGCGGGATCCATCCCTATTAGTCTTCCAGAAGCGTCCTGCCGGGAGGCACATCTCACGGGCACAAACGGGGCATAGACCCCGACACAACCCTCCTACTATGGTAGTAGACTTGTCCCATGCCTAGAGGTAAGCCTTCGCCGAAGCTGGCGATCACAGTTGATCCGGAGGTCCATGAGCGGGTGGTCGCGGCAGCCGCCGAAGATGGGTTGAGCGTCTCAGCCTGGATGACGGCCGCGGCACGTCGGGCGCTTCTGTTGCGAGACGGCCTAGCAGCCGTATCCGAGTGGGAGCAGGAGCACGGCCCGCTAACCGACGCCGAGCTGCGATCCGCCCGCGAGCGTGTCGCGGACGAGATCCGCAGTTCGGGTAGACGTCGCTCGGCATGAGCGTTGTGTACGACTCGGGTCCCTTGGTCGCCGCGGACCGGAATGACCGAGAGGTCTGGGCCGATCACCGTGCTCGCCTTGAAGTGGGCGTCGTTCCTGTCACTACCGCGCCGGTCGTTGCTCAGGTGAGCCGGTCACCACGCCAGGCTCAGCTCCGGCGGTTCCTGCGCGGCTGCGACATTGTCGGCTTCCTTCCTGAAGAAGCCCATGAGGTTGGAGGTCTGCTGGCCCAAGCCGGGTCCTCCGATATCGTGGACGCCCATGTCGTCCTCACCGCGGGCCGCAGCCGGTCGACAGTGCTGACATCGGACGAAGAAGACCTTCAACAACTATCGAACTACCTGCCTGAGCCAAGCGTTGTTCAGCGAGTTGGATCTCGACGACGGAGACGGAGCACATAGTGCTACTCAAAGACGAGCCACGTCGCACAGAACGCTCGATGAACACGTCCAAATATCCCAGGGCGCTCGTAAGCCCTGTACCAATCGGGCGCTGTCGAACGGATAGCCTCCCGGAGGTTGTTTCGCTCCTGGTCAGGAAATGCAGTCAAAGCTTCCCTCCTGACAGCGTCGAAACAAGCGCCGAACTATCGAAGTGTCTCTCGTCGGGAGCATACAACGTCATGCACGCGAGGGATTGTGGTGCCCATTCGTGCCTCGTCGCTCATTTGAACCCGCCGGCCATGGCTCAAGCTTGCAGGTCCAAGGTTAGCCACGAAACCTCGGTCAATGTGCTGTCCTCGACACAGATCCGGGTTGGACGAGGAATCTGGTCAAGCCGTATCACTCCGATCATACCCGTGACGGTCTCGATCTGAGTCACAATCCACACAATTGTCACGGTCCGACAGGGTGGCGAAGATTCTCTTCGCCTTGCAGCCGAATCCGTACCCTCAGTGGGACGCCTCCACTTTTGACGAACTTGGGCGCGAGTGCGTGATCGGTCAGGCGACTGCAGCAGCGAACTGGCTGAACAGGTCTCCGGGTAGTCGATGCCGCAGTCGCCACGTAATTGCAATCGGCCGCTCGCCTTGATGTGAGACATATGTCGCCGGGCCGAGGCACCAGAACGCCCGGTCGTTCACGCTGAGCCTGGCGAACAGCACGACATTGGTCCCCCGTTCCGCTTGAGCCGTGTAACGCTGTCCGGCGGCACTGTCGAGCGATGTTGCGGACTGGCTCTCCCAGTGGATCAGTTCAGGGCTGATCGCGTAATCGCGGTACCTCGTTGTGGGAGAGAACGATCCGGCGGACTTGTCGAGCGTGAAGGCGAGCAGGTCGCTTTGGCTGCTCTCGTCCCACCAAACCCCGGTCTGCCAGGTCGGGGGCTTGACGCCGCCGCCAACACCGAACGCAGCCAGGATCTCGGCCCGCGTGTAACGGGCGTGGACGGCGAGGGGCACGTCTTCGATGCCGACGGGAACATGGAGGTGATCGACGCGATCCGGTAGGAGCTCCAATACTTCGATCAGTTCCCGCCGAACCTGTGGATGCTGCCATAGCTCGCGCAGCCCGTCTCGGGGCGAGGCAGCAGTCTTGAGGGTGGTCAAAGAGCCGATCAGCATGCGGGCGTAACGACGCTCTCGCTCGGTGAGGATCGTAGGATCGAAGGCCTTGGCCGGAGTCACGAGAGATCGGTAGGTAGCTAGGCGCTCATAATCATCGACGTGGAGCAGCCGGCCGACGGCTCGAAGCAGGGCCTCTTCGTGCGGTCCGGCGTCGTGCGTCGGCAGTCCTGCCGCTCGGCGCAGCATTGACCAGCTCCGGTTGTTCGAATAGATGTCTTCCAGCTCCAGGCCGGTCTCCTCCAAGTACTTCGCAAGTGTGACGTCGCCGAGTGAGCGCAGCTCGTCACACTTTGCTTTCCAGTCCGACGGGATTGCTTGGCGGATACTGCGGAGGACGATTTCCTGTGCGACGGGGTCGAGTTCCATGTAGCAGCCGGCCGGTAGGAAGGGGAACTTGTTTTGGACCTGAACTTCAACCTCGCGTCGGGTCCCACCCAGGAGAGCTCGGAGTTTGCGGTCGAATCGGAACTCGCGCCGGTGATTGCCGACGAAGTCGAGTACGGTACACAATCCTTTTTGGTGAGCTCGGCGCAGTCCTCGCCCGAGTTGCTGGAGAAACAACGTCGGGCTTTCCGTGGGCCGAAGCAACAATAAGGTGTCGACGTTTGGAACGTCTATTCCTTCGTTGAAGAGATCAACCGTGAAGACGACGTTAACGTCTCCGGTCGACAAATCGCGGAGAGAGGCCGTCCGCTTGTCTCGTGGACTGTCACCCCAGACCGCTACCGCTGGTATTCCAGCCGCACGGAATTCCTTGGCCATGAACCGGGCGTGAACGATCGAGACGCAGAAGCCTAGCGCCTTCATGCCGAAGACATTGCCAATCTTGTCTTGCACCTGGCTGATGACTCGTCGCGCCCAGGCGTGGTCGGCGGTCAGAACGTTGGTTAAGGCATTGGGGTCGTATCCGGACCCGCGTTTCCAGGGCACCTCGCGGAGGTCTGACCCATCGTGGATCCCGAAGTACGAGAACGGCACCAGGTATTGCTGGTCGATGGCGTCCCAGACCCGGAGCTCTGCGGCTATGCGCCCGCCGAAGTAGCGCAGGACGTCGAGGCCATCCGCCCGCTCGGGGGTGGCGGTCATGCCGAGTAGTTCTCGGGGACGCAGTCGGGCGAGGAGGGTTTCGTACGAGGGTGCCGCCGCGTGGTGGAATTCGTCGACGATGAGCACATCGAAGTAGTTACGCTCGACAGCTTGCAGTCTGGAGTGGTTGAGGCTTTGGATCGACGCGAAGACGTGTTCGAAGCGCGAAGGCCGGCTTCTTCCCACCCAGAGTTCACCCCAGGTAGGGTCACGTAGCGCGTGCTGGAAGGTCCGGAGACTCTGCGTCAGGATCTCTTCACGGTGGGCGACGAACAGCAGCCGGTCGCGACGAAGGTGGCGTCGAAGCCGGGCATAATCGACGGCGGCCATCACCGTCTTGCCTGTACCCATGGCGGCGACGAGCAGGTTTCGGTGTCGCCCGAGGGATCGGGCGAGGGCCACCTGCTCGAGGAGCCGCTCCTGGAAGGGAAACAACACGATCTCGACTGGCGACAGCAGCAGCGTCCCGTCGGGCTGCTGTACCTCGGTTCGGGCCAAGAATTGCTCGCGGTCGAAGGAGACGAAGTCGCCGCTTGCCCAGTACGAATCGAAGGCAGCGGTCATCTTCGATACCACGTCAGGATTGCGCACGCCTGACACGCGCACATTCCACTCGAGACCAGTCACCATTGCGGAGTGAGTGAGGTTCGACGAGCCGATGTACGCCGTCGAGTAACCCGACTTGCGATGGAAGACCCAGGCCTTCGCATGCAGCCGGGTCGAGGTTGTGTCGTACGATATCTTGATCTCGGCGCCCAACCTCTGCAGTGCGTCGAGCGCGAGGAGTTCGGTGCTGTTTGTGTAGGTCGTCGTCACGACCCGTAGTCGTTTTCCTGCACGGCAGTGACGCTCGAGGACGTCGACCATTGGACGAATTCCGCTCCACCGTACGAACGCCATGACGACGTCGATCGCATCCGCGGAGTTGACCTCGGCCCGCAGTTCGTGGCCGATAGCCGGCTCGCCCGGTGCGTTCGTCATGAGTGTGGTGTCGAGCAAGGGAGTGAGCGGCGTCTCAAGCAACTCAGGAGACCCGTCCGGCCGTCGCCGAAGCATGGCTGCCAGCACGCGGACCGGGTCCCGGGGAACGTCAGCGTCTCCAAGGACACTCGGACTCTCGGTTGCAAGCTTCTGAACCAGTTGCTTGATCAGGCGGGCGCCGGCCTTCGCACGGTCCTCCTCATTGAGGGCCTCTATGGCGCGGGTCACGATGGAGTCAAGGTGGCGGGACAATCGGTCCGCCGCGTCTGCATTGGCGAGGGGCCGGATCTGAGGAGTAATTGCCTCTCCGTTTCGAACTCAGAGATCCGCCGCTCCAAGGCTTCGGTCAGCAGCACTTCGTAGAGTCCCGGCTCTAGTTGCGACGCCGCCATCACGCAAGATTATGGCTCAGAATGAATCGCAGCCAAGGAAGCGTCACGGGAGGCGACTATGGAGCTCGCAGAGCTGCAACAGCTCATGGAGTCGACGTATGGAGAGCGAGACCGTGACCGAGGCATCTCCGCCACGATCGCCTGGCTCGCCGAGGAAGTTGGGGAGCTGGCGAAGGCCGTTCGAAAGGGTACGCGTGATCAGCAGATTCACGAAGCCGGTGATGTGCTGGCTTGGTTAGCCTCGCTGGCAAACCAGCTTGGCATCCCACTCGACGACGCGGTGGGGCGGTATCGCTCCGGATGCCCTCGCTGTCGCACCGTCCCGTGTAGTTGCACCCGGCATGACCGCGGGTAGCAGACGTTCTGTGTCTGTCACGTTGGCGCCTGGCGAATGGAGCGTTAAAACTCACTGCTCGGGCGCTGTCGTGCGGACTCAGGAACAGCAGCATCAGCTCTGCTACCCCCTCCCCGGCAGCCTCCGCTACCGCCTGGCCGTACGCTTCCAGCTGGACCCGGTATCGGTCGACTTTCGCCTGCAAGTCCGCCTCATCTCGCCAGCTGTCGGTCTTGTAGTCCACCACGACCAGGCCGGCGGCGGAGCGGTAGAGCAGGTCGATGTACCCCTCGAGCACCCCGTCCCGATAGGGAATGCCGACGTACACCTCCCGCCAGTGGGGGAGCCGAGCCGCTTCCGCCACCACGTCGGACGCCAGCGCCGAACGACAGAAACGTCTCGATCACGTCCCTCCCGCCCGAGCACGCCCTCGGCGGCCGCCTGGGCCGCGGCCGCCTCAGCGAGTCCGGCGCCGGTCGTCAAGATCGACGCTCTGGAGCACGGCATGGACCGCCCGCCCGATGGCGCTGCCGTACCGGCCTTTCTGCCAGGGCGGCAGGTCGATATCCCGCGGGTCTTTTGCACGCCGGCCAGCTCTTCGAGCTCCCGCGCGGGCCGCGGCCGCCCGGGCTGCTGCTTCCTCGGCCAGCCGGGTGGCGGACACGGCAACGGGGCGACTGGCCGATGCCATGGCGGCAGATCGTTCCCGCTCCCACTCCTCGAACGACGGCAGGTCCGGGCCCGAGACCGCCACCGCCGGCCTGGCAGCCGCACCTGCGCCATCCGAGCCGGGAGCTGCCGGCGCGAACTCCTCCACCACCCCGGGATCCCGGCCGTGCTTGTAGAACAGCTGGGCCGCCGTGAGTCCGGCGGCCGATGGGGGTCCGTCCTTGCGATGCACCGACACGATCAGATGATCCCGGGCCCGGGTGGCGGCCACGTACAGGAGGCGGAGACGCTCGTGGTGGTCCATCTGTTCTTCGATGGGCAGCTGCTCGGAGAACTCGACGGTCTCCAGGCCCTTCTTCAGCCGCAGCGCCCAGCCCTGGCCAGGAGGGAAGAGCACCTGGACACCGGCCCAGCGTCGGTTGAGTTGCGTGGTCATTCCCGACAGCACCGCGATCGGGAACTCGAGGCCCTTGGCCCCGTGAATGGTCAGGATCCGCACGGCCTCGTCGTCGGTTTCGGGGAGCACGGTCTCGATCACCCGCGCCCCCTCGGCCGACTGCAGCTGGACCCACGCCAGATACTCCCGGAGCGTGGTGCCGCCGGCCTCCTCCCAGGCCCGGCATTGATCGACGACGAACCGCAGCCGGCGCCACAGATCCCGAGGCCGGTCGTGCAGCAACGCCTGTTCCATGAGCCGACGTTCCCGCACGATGCGCTCGAGTATCTGGCTGGGCGAAAGCCACAACCGCTCCCGGTGCAGGTCGCCCAACCACGAGAGACCCTGGGCGACGATATGCCCGGCCGGCGCCGACGGGGCGAGTGGGCGCTGGTGGTCCCACCCGCCGCCATGCGTGTGGCGCCAGACGTAAAGGTCATCGTCACCGCATCCGAACGCCGCCGTCCGGAGGGCGGAGACCACGGCCAGCGAATCGGTCGGGTCCTCGACGGCTCGGGCCACCATGAGCAGGTCCCTGATCTCGCCGGTTCCGTACACGAGCGAGGAGGTCTCGGCCCGGTACGGGATGCCGTCGCCTTCCAGCGCCCGCTCCAGGGCCCGCAGTGACGTGCGGGCGGGCAGCAGCACGGCCACGTCGTTCCAACCGGCCGGCCGCCAGTCGCCGGTCTTGTCGTCCTGGACCGCCCACCTGTCCTCTATGGCGTGGCGGATGGCGGCCGCCACGTCAGCCGCCTCGGCCTCCCGGAGGTCGTCGGCGCGCCACTGCCTCGGATGGGCTGCGCCTCCGATGAACAACACGGCCGGCCCGGTCGGGGCGGCCCCGCGCACCGGGTCGAGCGCCACATACTCCGGCTGGGACTCAGGCTCTTCACGGATCAATTGTTCGAAGGTGCGGTTGACCCACTGCAGTATTGGTTCAGTGGTGCGGAAGTTGGCCGTGAGTCGTTCGACACCTCCGCCGAGCGTGTTGCGAGCCCGCAGGAACATGGCGATGTCCGCCCGCCGGAACCGGTAAATGGACTGTTTCGGGTCGCCGACGAAGAACAACCTTCCCCGCTCGATCTCCACCTCCCACCACGGCCTGGAACCGGCGTCGGGATCCTTCGACGCGATCAGAACCGCCAGCTCGACCTGAATCGGATCGGTGTCCTGGAATTCGTCGAGCAGGAGCCGTTGATAACGGTCGGCGGCCGCCGCCCTCACCTCCATCCCGTGCACTGGGTCGCGGAGCAGTGACCGGGCCAGTACCAGGAGGTCGTGGAACTCCAGCTCGCCCGCTCGTCGTCGTTCCTCGGCCGCGGCCACGGTGAAGTCGCGCCAGTTCCCCGGCGATGCGCTGGAGGCACGCCTGCTGGACCCGGTCACGAATCTCGTCCCGGACCGACTCCAGGTCCCTGACCCGGCTTCGTACCCGGTTGATGTCGGGCCAATTGCCTGCCCGGCCGGTCCTGGAAACTCGCAAAGCTCGGTGCCTGGCCCAGCCGCTCGAGCCGGCTGTCGTCGTCGACCGCGGTCCGCAGCTCCGACGCCCAGTCGGCCAGCTCGACGAGGCGGCCCAGAAGTCGGTCGGCCGCCGTCTCGACATTGGCCGCCCATGGCGACCACGGCGTCGATCTCGCGCAGCAGATAATCAAGTTCGAGGGGCGGTACCTCCGCGACGGTCGCGCCGGCCCGTTCCTCCACCAGGTCCCAGTTCTCGCCGAACTGCACGGCCACCCGATGCAGGTGATCGACGCGGCCGCCGGCCGCCAGCAGAAGCCGGAGCGGCCGTTCCAGCTGCGGGTCCTCGATGATTCGGTCCTCGAATGCCTCCCACCGGAGCTCGAACGCCAGCTGGGACGCGATCTCGTCCAGGACCTTCACCAGCGGTGGGAGCCCGGCCTCGATCGGGTGCTCGTTCAAAAGTCGATGGGCAAACGCGTGCAGAGTGCCGATGGCCGCCCGGTCGAGCGCGGGCAAAGCCGCCCGGCATCGAGCGGACGTGGCCGAACGCTTCTGCAGCTCATTGCGGATCCGGTCCGCCAGTTCGCCGGCGGCTTTCCCCGTGAAGGTGATCGCGGCGATGCGGTCCGCCTCGACCCCGGACTCCACCAGAGCGACGAAACGCTCGACCAGGCAGGTCGTCTTTCCGGAACCGGCGCCGGCCTCGACGAACATCGTCTCGTCGAGCCGTGTCCGCACGGCCTCCCGGACCGCGGCGTCAGCGGGTGCCATCGAGAGCCTCCGGTTCGGCGAGCTCCAGATAGCCGGACAGCTGCGGATCGAATCGTTTGCGTTCCCAGTCCCGCCGCGCTTCGGCCGTGCTCAACCCATCCGGCGCGCAATACCAGCAATCCACCCAGAGGTAGGCCGGGTCGACCGGCGGCCGGCCAGGGAAGATACCGGACCTGATGCCATCGACGATCTCCTCCACCGCCGCGCCCACGTCATCCTGTATTTCCGGCGTGAGCGGGTAGCCGATACGCTCAAACTTTCCCTTCTCAGTAATAAACCAGTACCAGGTCTCCACGTCCATACGATGGAAGTGCTGTCGGGCGGCGGTGCCGTACACCGCGAGCTGCAGGTGGGTACCGCGCTGGTGGGGATCTTCGGCGCTCAGGCCGGTGTACCTGCTTGTGCTGCCGGTCTTGTAATCGATGACCCTGGCCGAGCCGGGTCCGGTGTCGTCGATTCGGTCGATGAAGCCCCGGAACCGCACGGACCGTCCGTCCGGCAACGGGTAGTCGACGTCGTCGAATGGAAGCTCGGTCGCGAGGGGACGTCCGTCGTCCCGGGCCGCGAACTCGTCCAGGTCGGCCAGAATGCGGTCCCGGTCGCGCCGCCAGAAGATGGCCCGCCCGGTCACACCCCGCTGCTGATATTCGGTAAAGACGTCCTCGGCGATCGTCAGGAGTTGCCGCCGCCGGGAACCGGTCCACGGCCCGGCGCGGCCCGCGGCGATCTGCTCGGTGATGAACCGGTCGAGTATCTCGTGTATGAGGCTCCCCTTGTCGAGCGGGTCGATTTCCAGCCTCCGTTCAGGGTTTTGGACGACCTCCACGCCAAGCAAGTACTCCATAAAAAAGGCGAATGGACATACGGCCCAGCTCTGCAGCCGGGTGGCCGAAGTGGTACCTGTCGACGTGAGATCGGGCAAGGCCAGGCCGGCCAGGTTGCCGTCGAATCGGGTGAAGTCGTTGCTGCGCCGGCTCCTCGCTAGCTCCGCTCCGACCCGGAGCACGGGATCGGCATTGATGACCCGTCCCGGGTCGCGGCAGCATGGTCGCCAGCCGCAGCTCCTGGGCGGTGGCCGGGAAAGCCAGCCGGCCCAGTCCCGCCGCATATGACGGCACCTGCCGGAGCCACGCCCCCTCGGTCCTGGCCAGCTCGCCGGTGAACATGGTCTCGCGGCCGGACAGGCGGGCGGCGTCCTCGAGCAGCCATCGCGAGGCCGAGCGGTCACCCTGGCGACGCAGATCTCCCCGGGGAAAAAACAACGTCGTTTGGTCGGCGGCCGCTATCGCTGCCAGCAACTGGCGATGGTCGTCGTCCACCCGCTCGGCGCGCAGGGCCAGTTCGCCACCGGCGACTCGGCGCTCCACGTCAGGCAACAGAGAATCTTCCAACCGCCGCGGTGGGAATGTGTCCTCCGCCATGCCCAGCATCCCCAGCCGGTCGACGTTGAGACCGACCGCCATCGACACATGGCCCAGCAGCACGCCCTCGCCAAGACGGCCGACCCGTCGGAGGGAGGTCTCCAGCTCATCGTCCAGTGTGCGACGAAACACTTCTATTGACGGCGTTGGTCCGCTGACGCTGTCCAGGCCGGCCAGCCGGTCGAGGGCTTCGTCGACGCGGTCGGCGGCCTGCTGTTCCTCCTCCGGCCAGCGCCAGCGATGGGGCTCGCCGCCCAGGTAGCTGGTCACGAGGGCACGGGTCGCGTCCACCATGGCCGCCCACGAGCCCGCCGTTGCCACCGACGAGAGGTCACTCTGAAGATCGCCGACGAAACCGGCGAGTTCGTCGGCCCGGTCGGCGTCGCGGCGCAGATGATCGGCCAGGCGGTCCTGCTCGTCATCGTCCGCCTCCACGGCGCGCACTCGCTGATCGGCGGCGAACACAGCCAGCCGGGGCGCCCAGTCGCCTCCTTCGACCACCCCGGCCGCCCGGGAGATTCGTTCCCAAGCCCGCCCCGGCACCAGGCCATCACCGTGACGCATCGGGGCGGCGGTCACGACCGCCATGACATCGGAGCGGCGATAACCCCGATCGGGAAGGGCCAGCAATGACCTCACGGTGCGTCCGTAGAGCAGGTCCCCGATGGCCCTCACCGGCAATCCGTTGTGGGTGATGCCCGCTGCGTCGAGATGTTCTTGGAGGAGCCGGGCGTACGGCTCAGGCGTTCCGTATAGCAAAGCCATCCGGCCCAGACGCACACCGTCGCGTGCCCACTCCATGACCTGCCGGACAGCCGTCCGCACCTCCTCATCCGGATCGCTCACGCTGACGATCGCTAAGGCCGATGGCCGTTGGACGCCGCCGCTCTCGACGGTGATGCCGGCCCGGGCGTGGGCGACCAGCACGTGCTGATCGGCGGCAGCGTCGCCGGTCAGGCCGACGTTAACGAGGACCGGCTGATGCCGGGCCAGGGTGCGGAGCAGTTCCGCCCCGGCCGGGAACAGGTCCTGCAAAAGATGCACGATGACCGGGCCCAGCCTTGCTTCCTCCTGGACGGCGGTGGTGGCCGCCCGCACGAGATCGTGCTCGTCGTACCACGCGGGCGCCAGGTTGCTGCGCACCAGCCGGGCCACCTGGACCACATCGGCCGCCCGGGCGCTGCAAGCCGCCACGGAGTCCAGAGCGGCGTCACTCAGGCCGGCCAGTTCGCGAGTGGACGCCACCAGGGCCAGTTCGGTGGCGGGATGGTCGGCCACGGGGGCGAACATGCCCGGATCGGAGGCGAGGATGGCCCGGATGGCCTGCGCCAGCACTGGGGTGGACACCGGCCGGCGCCCGGCGGCCGCCAGCGATGGGGCTCCCAACCGTTCCGCCAGCCGGAAAAGAGTAAGAAAAGTCACGTTAGCCACCCCGCCCGGCCGGCCTGCCAGGGCCCGGCGGCTCGACACGGCGGCATAGTTCGAGGGCACGACTACCGTCACCGACGCCAGGGGATCGCCGCCCTTTACGGTCTGCACCTGCTCCGCCAGCAGGTCGACGGCCGGCCGGCCGTAGGCGGTCGATTGGACCACGAAGTTCTCGGCCTTTGCGGCCATCCCCCGTCACTTCCTCGTTGGGCTGTCGGTGATTGCTACGAGTCAAGCACCCGCGAACCGGTCGTGTTCTCACGAGAAGCGCAAAGTTAGGCTTGGCCGCGGGGACCCCCCTTTCAAGCGCAGCGGAGGGGGTCACCCGATCCATGGAGCCGGTCCGTATCCACATGTCGTCCCCTTGCGCTCACGCGTCCCGCAAGTGATGCCGCGAGGGTCCTTCCCGTCAAGGTTGAGCTATCCCCAAGCCCGCCGGGGCAGCCGGGAGTTGCATGTCACGGGCGCGCCAAGTTAGTCGGGGAAAGCCTTGGTCGGACCTTCGATTTCATACGCCCATAGTGGACGCGGATCTTGGAGGCGGCTGGGTGCGGCCATCCAGCCCTGGCGCTTCAGGTTCGACCTTCGGGTGGGTTGACGCCATTGGATGGGCGTGGAGGGTTCTTACGCTCGGGCCTTGTCCGAATTTAGCCCACCGGACCAAAGGCGACCGCCTGTTTGATCCTGTCAACCGGGTCCGAGTAGGAGAGGCAACGTGTATAGGCCGCGCACGGCCCCTGAGCTGACCATGGGGGGCTGACCCGGGTTCAGAGAGTACTCCGGGATAACGCGATGGATCTCTTGAAGGCCGATTCGCAACTCACGGCGAGCCAGATGAATGCCGAGACACCGGTGCCACCCCAACCCGAATGCGAGATGGGCGTTCGGTGAACGCTCGTAGTTCAGCTCATCCGCTCTCGGAAAGTGGGCTTCGTCGCGACCAGCCGCCGGAGTCATAAGCTGCACCATGTCATCCTTGTTGAGTGTCAGCTCACGGAATACGCAATCCGCGGTTACACGACGGGGAATGGTTACGATCGAGTGAAAGCGCGCCAGTTCTTCGACTGCCATTCCCAACCGGACTGGGTCATCCATCACCTCAATGAAACCAGCCTTGTGGTCCGGATTCTGCGCGAAGTCCCTAATGATCATGGATAGCATTCCGGTGACGGTGTCCAGACCTCCGAGGAAGAGGTTGAAGCAGATTCGGATCAGCTCATCCTCGGACAGCGGCGTCCCATCCCTCCGGCGACCCGCGAGCAAAGCGGTGAGGAGATCGTCTCTCGGATCCTTCCGTCGCTCGTCAAGGAGCGATCCCAGGTAGTCGCTAATCTCTTTGCCCGTCTCTTCAGCGAGCGTTCGAGCGATCTCGGGAACGGGTCGGCCCAGTTCGTCAACGTCGGTGATGCCCAGGCGCTGGGCGATGAAAGGCGACCCGCTATTCATGTAGACGTCTTTCCACCTCATGATGCGTGGGTGGTCCTCGAGTGGAAAGCCCATCAGACGGCAGAAGATGATAGTAGGAAACGGCATGGTGAACTCGGCGACAAACTCGGTTTCCCGTCGCAGTGCTATCGGCTGTAGAAGCTCGACAGCAAAGGTGCGGATATCGTCTTCGAGCAATTCCATGCGACGTGGGCTGAACAGAGGATCGAGAATCCGACGGTACTCAGGCTGGTCCGGTGCGTCGGAGTTCTCCGGTATGACCGATGTCTGCCCCCTTGCATCGGACGAGTCATACCACGTGTTCGAAAATAACTCGGGACTCCGGAACGCTTCCCGACACTCGTTGTACCCGAGGAGGTACCAGTCACCCGTCCTCGCGCTCTTGCACCGATAACGATCGCGGTGCAGAACGGAATAGACCTCGTACTCCGTCTTCTCTCGAAAGTACGGATCGGACCAATCCATACTGGCAGCCAGCGCAACGGCATCCTTCTTCTCATCGCTGTACATATTCGCGTCCTGTCCTGGAGACTTCGGGAAACACAGCAGCTAGAGGCTAAGGAGGAACGGTTTGCAGCCGAGCCCCCCTTTCTTGACCCGACAGTAGTCTTGCTCATGAGCTTAACGGCCGAATCGCCTAGCGACTGCTTCTCCACGCCGCTGGCCGATCGAGATGCCACTCGCAGATAGCAGTGCGAATGAATCGGGCTCAATGCTTTTCGCTTGGGCGAGTGGTGGTTTGGTGTCGCGCCGGGCTTGTGCGGCAAGCCGAGGCTCCTGATTTCGTTCTGTATCGACTGGCCTGCCGACGCCGCTCGCTGCGACGAGATCGGCCGTTGAACAACACCCGAACCCTGCCGATCGGACCCCTGGTGTCGCGGGAGCCCTCCGCCGGACCGTCGAGCGATACCCGGACGTGTACAACCCCGTACGTCTAAGTACAATAAGGGAGGTGATGTCGACCACGATGACTGTTAGCCAGGCGAGAGCGGCCCTACCGCAGCTCCTGGACCGGGTGGGAGCGGGCGAGGAGGTGACCATCACCCGCCACGGCCGGCCCGTCGCCGTGCTGGTCCGGCCCGACACTTTGCGGGCTCGTCGGGCCGACGAAGCGTTGGTGGTGGCCGGAGGGGTGCGAGACGCTCTTGCTTCGGGCCGACAGTCGCCGCTGTCGGCTCGTCCTACACTCCGCCCGCAACGTGCTGAGGCCCTGGTCGCGGAGATCCGAGCCGGACGATCGGGCCGCTAGCGGGCGCCGCAACGTGGACGCCTTCGACGCGGACGTGCTGATCTACGCGGCGGTCTACGGGCATGAGCTCGGTCGACGAGTCCGTGCCCTGTTTCCGCCCGGGCCCGTGGGAGGTTCTGGCGCCGGTATCGGCTCGGTCCTGCTCGTGCCCGAGCTGTTGACGAAGCCGCTGCGCGAACGCGCCCACGAGGAGCTCCGCGAACTCGAGCGCGCTGCTGGGTCGGCTTGACCTGCTCCCCACCGATGAAGCCACGGCCGAGCTGGCCTCGGCGTTGGGCGCGTCGTACGGACTTCGAGCCGTGGACGCTGTTCATCTCGCCACCGCAGTCGGCGCCGGCGCCGACCGCTTCCTCACCAACAACCGATCCGACTTCCCGAAATCCATCGCGGAAATCGACATCACCTATCCGGACGAGCTGCCCGAGGCCAGCGACACTTGACCAGCGGCCCACCACCTCCTGGAAGGAAGCGCCTTCCCGGCCGCTGTGGTAAGGCCGGGACGTATCGGAGCGGTCCCGGTCCCGCCCGGTCTGACAGCGAGGGATGAACAAGTGATCTCAGCACTCGTTCCAGTGCACAGCCGAGGTGCGCCGGCATGGCGATCTTGGCCGCCCCGAAATGGTAGTGGCGGCGCAGGTAGATGATCTTGTTGACCACATCCACGTGCGTCTCATGGGGACAGCGCTTGGGGCGACTCGAGCGGTCCTTCAAGCCTTCCTCACCGAGCTCGTCCTAGCGGCGCTTCCAGGCGTAGAAGGTCTGGCGCTGCGCGAAGAGCGCCGATGCGACGCGGTGTGCCGGGGACACCGTGGAGGAGTTGGCAACGTCGGGCAGCGGCGGGCCTTCAGTGACCGGTTCTGGCCGCGCCGTCACCTCAGGTCCAGGCGTCGCGTCCGCATTACAGAACATCTAGTCTGCGACCACTGGGGTGCCACGGTGCCGCGTCGGTTTGGGCTACTCGAAGGGTGAGAGAAATCGGGCCCTGGCCTCGAGCTCGGTGGCCAGCACGTCGGGGGCCACGTCAGATGGATTGTTCATGGAGGAGAACCCGAGCTGAATCTGGATTTCCTATCCGCCGAGGCCGACGGGCGCGGCGCCGAACAGCTTTCGGATCCCGAGGCCAAGTTCGTCGACGGTCAGGGCCGTACCCGAGCGGGAGGTATAGCCTGCGTCGACGGCCCACCCCGTGACCCGGCTGATGGTGTTGCCGTCGATGCGCAGAACCGATCCTGTCAGCCAGCCGGACTCCTCGCTGCAGAGCCAGGCGACCACCGGCGAAGCGTTGCCAGGGTCGAGCGGGTCCCACTCGTCACCCTCTCCCGCCATGCGGCCGATGGTCGCCAGCATGCGGGTGGCAGCGATGGGCGAGATGGCGTTGGCAGTCACACCGTAGCGCTCCATCTCGAGGGCGACGATCCTTGCCAGGGTGGCTATGGCACCCTTGGCCGATCCGTAGTTGGCCTGCCCGGCATTGCCGAAGAGCCCGGCACCGGAGGTCGTCATGACCACTCGACCCGAGACCTTGGCGCCCGCTTTCACCTGCTCTCTCCAGTAGGCGCAGGCGTGCCTGGTCAGGGCGGCCGTGCCCTTCAAATGGACGGCGATCACGGCGTCGAAGTCGTCTTCCGACATAGAAACCAGCATCCGGTCTCGGAGGAATCCGGCGTTGCTGACCACGGCGTGCAGGTCGCCGAACTGCGTGACCGTGCGGTCGACCAGGCCTTTCATCCCGTCCCAATCGGTGACCGAAGTCGAGTCGGCGACGGCGGTGCCGCCGCAGGCCTCGATTTCGGTGACTACTTCGTTGGCCGGGGAGCCCGCAGCGTCCTCGGTCTCGCCGCGCAAACCGACACCGAGGTCGTTGACGACCACTGACGCGCCCTGCCGTGCCAGTTCCAGGCAGTGCGCCCGTCCCAGCCCCCGGCCGCCGCCGGTGACGATCACGGCTCGTCCGTGGAGGATGCCCTGAGGCATTCAGCTGGTCTTTCGGTCTAAAGGGTCGGTGGCGGGTGGTTTCGGGACACCGCCGAGATGGGCGGCCACGGCCCGCTGCGTCGCGGCCTCCGGCACCTTGTCTCCATAGAGCCCGCAGTAGGACCACGCCCGTTCGGGTTGGCTGAACAGTGCCAGTCCTTGTACGACGGGCGCCTCGAAGGGCCCACCGCGTGACTGCCCCCATGCTCGGCCCAGCGCGCCGCACATCTGGAGATGGCGCTTCATGCCATTCAACTTGATCTCCTCGTCGTGGTGAGCGGCCTGGGTCCAGTCCAACGCGAAGTTGGCTTGCTCGTCATAGACGATAAAGCTCTTGCGGACGAATTCCTCCAGGGCCGTCTTGCTGACTGGCTGGCTGAGCTCGTTTACGTAGTTGATGTTTACCAAACCGGCGTGAGCGGACCCAGTTGCGTGGCCGGTTGGCGCAGAGTTGGGCCGACCCGGGAAGCTCTGGTTTTCTCCCGCCCTGCCACCAGAGGGCGGGGACGTCATCGGAACTCCCGGTCCGGATTCGAGCGGGGCCACGGACGGTAGTATGCCATGCCCTGTTGACGGTACCGTCGATCGTCGCTGGTCGAACCGAGATGCTGGCCGCGTTGGAGGACTACAACCCGCTCCACACGGACGAGTTATACACAAGGGGTGTGGCCGGTTATCCGACCATGTTCGCCCGCGGAATGCTGAGCATGGGGGCGAGCGGGCGCGTGTTCACCGACTGGTTTCGAGCCGACTGCGTGATTCGCTACGGGGATTAGGTTTGTCAATCAAGTATGGCCCGGCCACACCTGCTCGGGCGGGGCGGGGTGCTAGTCGAGTCGGCCAACCAGATCCGGCAGACCTCCTGAGGCTCGCCGCGCGTCCGGACGACAGCCTGGCCGCCGAGGCGGCATCCTTGCGGGGCAGGGGCGAGCCGGAATGGTCCGTCGCCGCTCGGTGGGCCGCGTTGGCCGCCGCGGCGCGGCAGCGGGAGACCACCGGCACCTGGCTGGCCGCCGCGGCCGGCGAGGTCCGACGCAACGCCGCCCGGGGCATGCGCGCCGTCCCGTACGCCCTCCAGCGGGTCGATCAGGTATGGGAGGACAACCAGGGCTGGGCCCAGCAGATCCCGGAACCTCCCTCGACCTAGTATCTCCAGCGTGTCTGGGTGTTTTATCAACGATCCCCACGGCCTGGCCTTGCTCGACAAGATAGGCGTCGAGCACGTCACGGCCGGGACCGACTGTCCCAACAGCGATTCCACCTGGCCGGACACCAGGGCAGTGATGACAAAGCTCTCCGGATTCCCGGATAGCAACGTTTATAAGATCGCGCGAGGGAACGCCATCGACCTGCTTCGGCTCTCCTTGTAAGTGCCCGCAGTGGATCAGGTCCAGTACGGAGTCGAAGGCGGGGTAGGCACCATCACCCTGAACAATCCGAGCCGTAACAACGCCTGGAATCCCGACATGGAGCGGCAATACTTTGGGCGACTCGATCAAGCCGCGGACGACGACGGGGTCCGGGCCATCGTTGTCACGGGCGCTGGTTCGTCCTTCTGCCCCGGCCTGGACTCGCAAAGGCTGGGGGACGCGGCTGCTTCCGCCGGCCTTCGTCTCGAGGGTAGACGTTCCCAGCACTACGCCCTGACCATTCCTAAGCCGATGATCGCGGCGATCAACGGTGCGTGTGCCGGTATCGGGTTGGTCCAGGCTCTGGTGTGCGACGTCCGGTTCATGGCGCGCGGGGCGCGAATGTCGACGGCGTACGCCAAGCTGGGCGTCCCGGCCGAGTACGGCCTGTCCTGGCTGCTTCCGAGGCTGGTCGGCGTCGAGCGGGCGCTCGACCTGTTGTTGTCCGCCCGTCGCGTCGAGGCGGAGGAGGCCGAACGCATGGGGCTGATCAGCCGGGTCTGCGATGCGGGCGACGTACTCTCCGAGGCCCACGCATACGCCCGTCTCCTGGCGACATCGTGCTCTCCGATTGCCATGGCCACCATCCGCCGCCAGGTGTGGGGGGACCTGAGCAGGACGTACCCAGAGGCGAACGAGGTCTGGTTGGCGGCGATGCGGCGTCTCAACGCTCCGGAAAACGCTGACTTCGCTGAAGGGGTGGCGGCCTTCATGGAGAGGCGGTCGCCCCAATTCTCCTCCCTACCTCCGATCGAGTTCCCGCCCTTGCCACCGTTTGCGCCGCAGTGACCATGGACCCCCAGCCCCCCGAGGTCGAGGCCTTCCGCTCGACGGTGCGGGCGTTCCTCGCCGAACATCTTCCCGTTGGCTGGCGAAGTATCGGGGCCATGCCCCTCGAGGAGGCTCTGGCCTCACCGACCAGTGGCGGAAGACGCGCTGCGAGCACGGCCTGCTCGGTCTGTCCTGGCCGACAGAGTACGGAGGGGGCGGGCGCACGAAGGTCGAGCAAGTCGTGCTGGTCGAGGCGACCAGTGGTGACCGCCTTCAGGTCGTCAGGCCCGATACCGGTCCGGCTCGACGCACGCGAATATCGCTTCGGCTTCGCAGGTGAGGTGGTCGGCGTCCCACAGGCGGCCCGTGACCGGGACGTGGCGGCCGGCCCTCGGCCCGGCCATCGACTCGATCTTCAGGGATTTGTGGAGAGGAGTCGGCCGTACGTACCGGATCGTCAACGATCTGGTGACGCCGACGTGGCCGGCGCTGAGGACGGCCCGACCTAACATGCCATCGAAGACCGCGGCGATGAACCCCCCATACACGGTGCCCGGGCCGCCTTCCCAGGCGTCGCCGAAGGTGACGAATCCGGCGACGCGCCCCCCATCCTCCTCTACCACTGCGGGAGGAGCGAGGGGGTTCGCATGTCCGAATGCCCCATGGGTCTCCCAAATTTGGTCGTTAGCCGCGGCGCCCGGTGTCAAGCCCGGCAGCCCGTCATACCGACCCCGCCGGGTGGAAGTGGACAACTCGGCCACAGCCCGGCGGACGAGCGACAATGTCGTCATCAGGCCGGTTTCGTCAACCCTGGTGAGGACGGTCGCCGAGATCAGCCCGCGCACCTGGCGCGCCAGATCCCGGCGGACGTCCCGAGCATTACCTGCGCCGGTTGCATCTGAGGGACCCGTCGTCGAAACCCCTTCTAAGTCTGCTTTGAACCTGCGAGGTTATGCTCCTGCGGACCGCATCTTGGATAGGCGTGAGTGTAGTGATCGAGGGCGATGACGTGGGCGGCGCCAGTCGAAACGCGTCGCCGGGTCCCTGGATGCGGGCAGTGCTTTCCGAAATGGACCAGGTGCCGACCGCCGTGCGGACCTTCGCGGGCGACTGGAGCGGAGCCGAGCTGCTCTCACGCGCCGCCGGGGCCGCGCGCTTCCTGGACCAGCTCGTCGCCCCTGGGACGCCGGTTCCGGCCCTTCTGGGGACGAGCTCCTTGTCGATCGCGCTGGCGCTTGGGGGCGCCCTGGCGGATCGCCCCTTGGCTCCCCTTGGCGTTCGGCTGGCCGTGGCTGAGTTGGTACCCCTCGTGCGGGCGCTCGGGACCAAGGTGTTGGTGACTGATGCGCCGAACTTCGAACTGGCATCGCATACGGCCGCGGCCGCAGGAGTGAAAGCCGTTCTGGCCGGCGCACCTTCGGCCGTCGAGCCCGACTTTGCGCCCACGACGCCTGACAGCGTCATCCTGGTGTTGCACACGTCGGGAACCACCGGCCAGCCCAAGACGGTGCGGGTCCGAGACGCGGCCATGTACCACCGGTCCCGCGCTTACCACTCGGAGATGGGCCTTTCTCGGGGGGACCTGTACTGCAGTACGGGCGGGTTTCACCACACGGGTGGAGTCGGGATGCTATTCGTGGCGGCCGCGTGCGGGGCGGGACTCGTACCGTTCCCGAGGTTCTCGGTCGACGCCTGGAAGGCCGTGGCCGCCTTGCGACCTACGTGCGCGCTCCTCGTCCCGACGATGATCGATCTCCTGCTCCACGAGAACGCGTTGAGCTGCGTCGGGTTGAGGGGACTGCATTACGGGACCGCGCCCATTCACCCGGACACACTGGGGGCCGCCCTCGAAGTCATGCCACGCACGGAGTTCACGCAGGCGTATGGCATGACGGAAGGCGGACCGATCAGCATCCTCAGCCACCAGGATCATCTGAGAGCGGCCGGTGGGGAACGTCACCTCCTGGCATCGGTGGGACAGGTGTTGCCCAGCGTAGAGTTCCGATTCGAGGAGGTGTCCGACGATGGTGTGGGCGAGCTGATGGCCCGGGCCGGGCAGATCTTTCAGCCGGATCCCGATGGTTGGCTTCGGACCGGAGACCTCGGTCGTGTTGATGATGAGGGGTTCCTCTATCTCCACGGGCGGAAGGGCGACAAGATCATTCGAGGTGGCGAGAACATCTTTCCGCTGGAGATCGAACGCGTGCTGGAGTTGCACGGACAGGTCCGGGAGGCGGCGGTGATCGGCATAGCCAGCCGGCGGTGGGGTCAGACGCTGAAGGCTGTCGTTGCACCCGTCGACCTGGAGCATCCTCCAGATGTGACGGCCTTGATCCAACATGCCCGCAGCCGGCTCGCCGGATTCAAGGTGCCAGAGGACTGGGAGTTCGTGGTGGAGTTACCTCGCAATGCCGCCGGTAAGTTGCTCCGGCATCGCCTCTCGTGAACAGTTTGAACGTGTAAGGAGACTCGCATGCCAGCCAGCCCTTCGTCGGACCTCGCCAGTGTCCTTCCCAGGATGCGATCTTTCATCGATGAGGAGGTGATCCCCGCCGAATTGGTCTTGTGCTCGATGACCCTGGACTCGCTCGCGGAGATGGACCGGTTGAAGGCCGAAGCCAAGCAACAAGGGCTCTGGGCGTTGGGGCACCCCAAGGAGATCGGTGGCGGCGGACTGAGCTTCATGGACGTGACCGCGCTCAACGAGGTGATCGGGCGGTCGTTCTTCGGCCAGAGCGCCGTCGGGACCTGGTCGATGCAGGATTCGATCATGTTGCACAAGTACGGCAGTCGCGAGCAGCGCGAGCGCTGGCTGGTGCCTTTGGTCGCGGGAGACATTCGCTCGTCTGTGGGCATGACCGAACCCGAGGTCCCCGGCTCGGACCCGACCATGATGCAAGCGACGGCCGTGCTCGACGGCGACGAATGGGTGATCAACGCGCACAAATGGTTTACGACCGGTGCCAACATCGCCGCCTTCACCACCGTGTTCGCGCGGACCGAGCCCGAGGAAGTGGGCCGGTACAAGCGATTCTCGGCGATCATCGTGCCCACGGATACCCCCGGCTATGAGGTGGTTCGGGTTATCCCGACGATGGGGAGCGTGCTGGGCGCCCATTGCGAGATCCGCCTCACCGACGTACGAGTGCCGGGGGAAAGCTTGTTGGGTGGCCGGGGCCAGGGATTCGTGATCGCCCAGGACCGCCTCGGCCCGGGTCGGATTTTTCATTGCATGCGGTGGCTCGGACAGATGCAGCGAGCGTTCGAGCTCATGTGTGCACGGGTCAATGAGCGGTCGGTGCACAGCGGCCTGCTCTCGCAGAATGGGCAGATTCGCCTCTTGATCGCCGAGTCTGCAGCCGATATCTATTCGCACCGCGCCGCTACTCTGGCAGCAGCCGAGGCGGTCGACCGGGGCTCGGAAGCCCGGGTGGACATTTCGCTGATCAAGTTCAGAGGCGCCCAGCTTCTCCACGATGTGATCGATCGCGCCATCCAGGTCCACGGTGCCCTCGGCGTCACATCCGATACGCCCCTGGAGTGGATGTACCGGGAGGCTCGCTACGCCCGCATCTACGATGGACCCGATGAGGTCCATCGCGATCGGGTCGCTCGAGCCCTGGTCAAAGATCCCGCCGCCGCCCCGTGGGCTGTCGCGGGTGCCGGCTGACACGGCCCCGTCATGACAACCAACGCCGACGTCATCGCCCTGGTGGACATGGCGCGCCTCAGGACGTATCTCGACTCTGTCGTGCCCCTCGGTGACGAACTCCATCTTGAGGTACTGAGCGGCGGACGGTCCAATCTCACGTATCTGCTTCGCGGCGGCGGCGACGAATACGTTCTGAGGCGTCGACCTCTGGGTACTGTGCCAGCCGGCGCCCATGACATGGCTCGCGAGTTTCGGGTGCAGTCGGCCCTGCAAGGGACCTCACTTCCGCTGGCCCGAATGTACGGCTATTGCGACGATGAAGCGGTGATGGGCGCACCCTTCTATGTCATGTCTCGCGTCAAGGGAAGCGTGTTTCACCGTCGCGCCGACGTTGCTGGCCTGAGTCCGCCGGAGGCCACCTCGATTTCGGAGGCAACGATCGACATTCTCGATGAGCTGCACGCGGTCGACTATGGGCAGGTCGGTCTGGGTGACCTGGGCCGGCCGCAAGGCTTCGTCAGCCGCCGGATTGTCAGATGGCTCGATCAGTGGCAGCGCAGCCCGCATCGACCCCACCCGCTGGTAGAGCCGCTCGGCGCCGCCCTGGCGGCGCGGGCGCCCTCCCGGGCCGACGCCACCGTGGTCCACGGCGACTACCGGCTGGGCAACATGGTCATCGACGTTGGTGCCGCCCACCCGGTAGCGGCCCTCCTGGACTGGGAGATGTCCACGCTCGGAGATCCCCTGACGGACCTGGCTCATCTGCTGGTGTACTGGGGTCGGACGCGTGGGCGCCTGACTCATGAGTCGCAAAGCATCGCCGAGCAACCCGGCTTCCTGACAGGTGACCAGCTCGCCATCCGGTATGCGTCGCGAAGTGGCCGGGACCTCTCGGACCTTGCCTTCTACCTGGCCTTTGAGCACTGGCGGGCGGCCATCATCAAAGAAGGCATTTATATCCGGACCCGAAGCGGTGACCACCCCGAGCCGGAAGAGGACGACCTGGGCGACACCGTCGGGCGCCATCTTGAGGAGGCCGGCGAGATCCTGAGCGGCTTTGAAAAAACGAGCTAGACAGTGAGACCGCGCCGAGCCCCAGGCCTTCCGCGGCGCGCTCATGACGGCACGGCGTAAGGCCGCCAATTCGCCCGCCAGAGCCCAGCGAGCTGCGGTGGTGGCCGCGTCCCATATTGCAGAGGCCGGGTTTGACGAGTCGGGGCGGGCAACCGCCATGACCTATCTGGTGAGGAGGATGCACCCGGCTATCGGGCCGCCCCCGTTGGAGACCACGGCTACCTCGGGCTGCCCGCTCACCTGACGCTCGCCAGCTTGGCCCCGCAGCTGCAAACAGGCCTCGTGCAGAACCCAGTAACCGTGCATGCGCCCGGCCGACAACTGCCCCCCATAGGTGTTGAGAGGGAGCTGCCCATCGAGGGCGATGCGGCCGGCGCCCTCAACGAAAGGACCGGCTTCGCCCTGGCCGCAAATGCCCAGGGCCTCGAGCCACGCCAAGGTGAGATAGGTAAAGCCGTCGTACAACTGGGCAATGTCCAGGTCCGGCGGCTTCAAGTCGGTCCGGCTCCACATTTGGGCGGCGGCATCGACAGAGGCCATGTTTGGATAATCGGGGCGGTGAAACCATCCCCCACTACCGGGTGATCCCCCGATGGCTTCGACCCGGACCGGCCGGCTCGGGCAATCTGAGGCATAATCAGCGGGTGAAACCACAACCGCGATTGAGCCGTCGATGGGGACGTCACAATCGTAGAGGCCCAGCGGGCTGGAAATGGGTCGGGCGGACAGGTAGTCCTCCATCGTCATGGGCTCCCGATATACCGCGAGCGGGTTGAGCGCCGCGTTACGCCGCGAATTGATCGCCAGCCAGCCGAGCTGCTCCTTGGTCGTGCCGTAGAGCTCCATGTGGCGGCGGCAATGCAAGGCCAGCCAGTTGACGGCCGAGAAGGCCTGGGCGGCCAGGAGTTCGTCGATGTCCACCATGACCCGAGCGAGAGCAGCTGTTCCACTGGCGGGGCCGTCGCTACCATCTTGGGGCACGTACTCGCCGCCCATCATCTGCACCGTCCTGTAGACCAGAACGTGACGGGCCCGGCCGTCGGCCACCGCCAGGAAGGCCGACATGACCGGGGACAGGAGCCCGCCCGTGTCAAACCCGCCGCCCGTATAGACAGGATCGATGCCCAGCGCCTCTGATGCCTGAGCTGGAGTCGTGTCGCCTAAGGAGGTGATCCCGTTTATCCGGCCGATATCGAGTCCGGCGTCCGCAACGGCGCGCCGGCTGCTCTCGACGGTCAGTTCGACATGGGGGATACCGGTCCGCCGCCCGATACGAGAGATGCCGATCCCGGAAATGATGGCCCCCTTCTCGGGTGTCGCGATCATTGGGCCGCCGCCGGAGCGAACACCGGGTAGTACACCTCGCCGTGCTGTTCGAAGAGGACGCTCACCGGCATCCCGATATGCACCTCCTCCTCCTCACAGTGGACCAGATTGGTGGCCAGCCGGAGGTCGTCCTGCTCGTCGAGCACCACTATGGCAATCAGGTTCGGCGGCGGCACATCCGGATGAAACTGGTGGGAGTTGAGCGTGTAAGTGAAAACGGTGGCTCGCCCGCTGACTGCTTCGGACACCACACTCCCGCCGCACGCGGTGCAGGCGGCTGCGAAAGGAGATGACCACCGCTGGCAATTCTGGCAACGAGGTATGAGCAGCTGCCCGGTCGCCCCGCCGCTCCAGAAGCTCCGGTTGTCGTCGGTCATGGGAGGGAGTATCCGGGGAGCCGGGGGTTCGACCAGATATGGAATCGCCGTCATAAAGTCACCCCACCGAGATGAGAACTGGTAGGCGTCCACCGCATTGTCTTGCCGGATGCGCCGGCGGGCATGCGGGTCGAGCCCGGCCATGATCTTTGCGGTGCGATCCTTGCCGCCCGCGTAGATGCACGTGGGATGGGAAAGGTCGGTCTCGACCAGGATGTTGTTGACCCCGACGTCCTCGATCAGCCTGGCGGGGCCGACGATGCGCAGTCCCTCCAACACGGCATCGGCGTCGACAGCCAGGCGTTTGGGTCATGGCGAGCCTCACTTCCTCTCCAGCGGCGTCTTATGCCGCGGGAGCCAAACTCGATCCTACGCCGTCACGTGCCGCCCTCGCCTGCGGCGTCCACGGTTGGTTATGGTGGTCGGCGATGACTGGGATCGCGTTCCCATTCGACCTCGAGAACCACGTCGCCATCGTCACCGGGGCGGAACTGGCATCGGGGAGGCCACCACCCGACTGCTTGCCGCCTTCGGCGCAGACGTGGTCATCTCCAGCCGCAAGGTCGAGAATCTCGAGCGGGTCGCTGTCGAAGTGGGACAGGAAAGTGGCCGCCGTATCCTGCCCGTCCAGGGCGACGTCCGCGATGCAGACTCCTGCCGGACGGTTGTCGAGCGGACCGTGGAGCAGTTCGGACGGGTCGACATTCTGGTCAACAACGCAGGTGGAAGCTACATGTTTCCGTTTCTGGAAACGGCCGTTGACCGTTTCGACAACAACGTGGCCCTCAACCTCAGAGGCCCCTACGTGCTGACCCAACTGGTTGCCAGGCACATGGTCGAGCAGGGTGGGGGATCGGTCGTCAACATCTCGTCCGCAGCCGGGGTCGGCGGGGTGCAGGGCGGCGCGGTCTACAGCGCCGCCAAGGCCGGACTCCAGATGCTGACCAGAGTGGTGGCTGCCGAACTCGGCCCCAAGGGCATCCGTTGCAACACCATTGCCGTCGGCGCGGTGGCCTCGGAGGGGGCGCTACGGGCCTGGTCCCGGTTCGGCGCCGACGCCGATTCGATGGGCCGGCGAGCCCCCCTCAGACGGGTGGGTCAGCCTGAGGACATCGCGTGGGGCGTCTTTTACTTCGTGAGCGGGATGTCGAGCTGGGTGAGCGGCCAGACCCTGTCCATCGATGGCGGCCCGGCGTTGGGCGGCGCCACGGCTGAGGACTGATACATCTGGCGCGGCGAGAATTCGATTCCGCACCCGAGAAACCCGGCCGGCGCACACCCGGGCAAGTCAGCGCCCGGCAATCCACCGCTATCGCTGCTTAAAAGGCGTCTTTGCTGAAGAAGCCCCACGAAGGGTTCGTTTGCGCACCCAAAAGTCAACGGATGATGGCTGCGGGCCAAGCCGAGACATCTGCCTCCTCAGCGAGGACGAGGAAGAGGGAAGTGCGTTCCGTGTCGTCAAGCTGCTTCGAGGTATGGCCCTGCCCTGTCAGGTCATCCGCCAGCATGACCTCGCCTGGTCCGAACACGCGGGCCGTCCCGTCACCGCAGCCAACCTCGACTCGGCCGGTCAACGTCACCACGAACTGGCGGCGAGGAGCGGGATGGTAGTCGAGTGTGGACCCTGGGCGAGTGGACCGAAAGACGACTGCCTGGAGCGGTACCAGTTCCGATAACCAATTGTCCCTCGCCTCCTCCAACGGGATGTCGAGATCCTCAAAGTGCGACTGGCCGTCCCCACCCGTATAGATTCGCGTGACACGCACCGCTGGGCTCCTCGCATTCGCAGTGTCCTGTATGTCACCGCCCGGTCACTGGCGTGCGGCGACGGAGCGAACGCTAGCGGCTGCAGGGGAATGGTGGGGGAGGCCGCGTGACGGTCGCCTGTGCATCCTTCCCCCCAGCTCGCCCCGCCGACGAGCCTATGCATCACCTCATGCCGGCTCCCATCGTGCCCCAAACGATGGCTGATACGACAAGTGGCGACGCGCTGAGGCCGGAAGGGGTGGAAGACATGAAGTTCAAACTATTGATGCCAATGTGAGCGACGAAGCACTACGACCGTCGGATCGAGGACGGACACACTTACCCGACGTGACTCGTTTGGCCGAATCCTCGGGCTTCCACGGGGTGGCCGCCACCGAACATCCTTTCCCAACGATGAGTGGCTGGACCAAGGCGGCCAGTCCTGGTTCCCGCAGATCCGCCGGGACTTGCCTGCCTAGGAGCACGCCGGTGCGACCTGGCTCGTGATCCAACCGCTCGCCCCCAAGCTCTAGCGAGCAACGGGATGCCGCGTCCTCGACTGGCCAACGAGGTGGTCGCAGGGGCCGGCTGAACCGAGATGAGAGGACGACGGCATTGTTCGGGTCGTCCCGCCTGGCCCGCCGCAGGGACCGGGAGGCCAACCGGGCAACTTCCCCAGTTAGCCGCGCCAGCAGTTGACCATGGGGCGAGGTCCACTGCTGCCGGTGCCCAGCGAGCGGGGAGGCCGTCTCCTATTGGCGGGAAGTCGATGAGCGGCATGATGCAAATGCAAATATCCCTATCCCGGGAGCGCGTCCCAGTAATCGAGTACGCCCTGGATCGGCGCCACGAGCGCCACGTTGCGAATGGAGTACCGAAGGAGCAGGTCTACGTATTCTGGCGGATCGCCAGCGATGCAGTCGCTCGGAACGACGACGCGATACCCACGGTTCATCGCTTCGATAGCCGTCCCGTTGACGGCGATATTGGCAGAGACGCCCGTGATAATGACCGTCCTTACACCCAGATTACGCAGGTAGGCGTCCAGCGGCGTCGTGTAGAAGCCGGTCATTCCGTGTTCACGGCCAATGGCGATGTCCTCGGGCTGTGGTACGAGCTGGGAAACAACAGGTCCATGGCCGAGACCGCGCGATGCGCTAGTCATCGACCGGCCCACCATCAGGTTTGTGGCCGCTCCCAGCCCATCCGCCCGGCGCTGGTCGGTGACATAGAGGATAGGGACCCCGATGCGCCGCGCACTTTGAAAGAGGGTAGCGAGCCGGTCGATCAGTCCGATGGAGTGGGCGTGTGCAGCCAGTCCAGGGATCATGGCCTTCTCGGGTAGGAGTAGATTCTCCTGGACCTCCAGCGCGACGACTGCGGTGCTGGCAGGATCCAGGTCGGGGGTGAGGTCGACCGGCATGGTTGAGGACCTTTCTCCGGTGTAGCGGGTCGATGGCTAGGCAGCAACGCTAGCGCTAGCCGGCTGGGCACTATCCGGCGGAGTCCCGGAAGGCAGCCCAGCCCGGAAAGGCAGCGCGAACCAGGTGGGTGGTCGACGGGCCGATGTCCGGGCCGGTACCCGCTCCGGGCGAGGGTCGTTCCAGGGTGTCGCCCGTGTACGAGCGATAAAACTGCCGACGCTGGAAACACCACTCACCTTCGAGGGGCAGGTCACTATGGTCGAGGGGCCTTCGGCTCGACTGACATCTCCGACTCGCTCCGCACGGCTGTTTCCAGCGGGGCCACCCTCAGCGTCGCCACGTTCAACGTGCACGCTGCGGTCGACGGCTGGGGCCGCCCCTTCGACGTGGTCGGCGCCTGCCCGGCGATCGACGCCGCCGTGCTCGTGCTCGAAGAGACCTGGACCCCAGACAGCGGGACCGGCCTCGCGGCGACCGTGGCCGGAGGGCTCGGCTATGCCGTCTTCGAGCAACCGTTCGCGGCGGGCCGCTTGGCAGGGCCACACTCTCGAGCTGACGGGCGGTGGATCAAGCCCTTCGACTGGCGGGGTTCGAGTCATGCCATCTACCTGCATCGCGGTAGCGGTCGTCCTCAAGGCCCTCCGGCACCCATCTCAAACCCCCCGAATATGTAGTAGCCCGGAACTCCGGCTCCCGGTCGTTCGGCAGGGATAGCAGAGGACCAAGCGCTTGCAATCAATACGCAGGAGGCGGAGCACTTTCAGTGTTCGTGCGATTTGGGGTCGGCGTCATTTTGCGTACCGATCACGCTTCCCCGACCTGAGTCGCTCACGTCGATGCTCCTCAATCTAACGACCGCGACTTTCTACGTCGAGCGTGTGCGCCTGGCGCTCAGACTCGCCGGAATATTCCAACGGCGGTGGCGATGACCCGGTCGCGGTTGCCCTCGTCGTGCAGCGTGAGCTGGACGGGCAGGCGCTCTGATCGCCCGGTCATTACCTCGCCGACGGCACGGAACGGCCCAATCGTTCCGGGCCGAACCATCATCACCGTCCAGCTTTCCGCTTGCAGGGCGTCGGTGCCCGTGTGCTCGGCCAACCGGTCCATGGCGGCGCGCTCGAGGACGATGTTTATCGGGCCGAGATGTAAGGCGGCATGTGGTGCCGACATCTCTGGTTGCAACGGCGGCAGTCGCCACAGACCGTCAGTGCCCTGCGTGGCGCCGAACACGACATGCAGCGCCGGCAGCGAAGGTGAGTCGACGACCGGTACCGGCGGGTTGTCCACCTTCTCATAGCCCTCGGGGACGTCGCCCAGGCTCACGCCGGTCCCGCTGGACACCGCAATAAGGCGCTCGGGCTCGTCTGCGTCCGCGATGAGGGAACGGCTGAAGCCCATCTTGCGACCGAGGTGGATCACGTCTCGAGACACGACGACCTGCCGGACATCGTGCGCCGGGTCCAGGATCTCGTACGACATAACGACGGGAGCGGGGACGCATTCGTCGTCGTTCCACCACGGCTCCGGGCAGGCAATACACAGAGGCGCCGCCATGATGCCGCCGGTGCTGTTGCGCATGTCGTGCCGCAGCGGCATGGTCTCGCGCTCGACGCCGGCATCGAGCCCCGGGTTCAGCTTGCCGAGGTAGCGGTAGGTCAGGAGCGCGGTCCAGGCCTTCTCGAACTGGACCCAATGCTCCTCCGGCGGGACGTTGCGGATGTCTTCAACCATCTTGTTGTCCTGTTCCTCGTCTATCCAGGTCACAACCAGGCAGTGAGCAGCGGCGAACCTGTGTCCGCCCAGCCCGAACGTACGGTACCGCGCCCGGCGATCGGATGAGTTGGCACTCGTGATCGTCTGATTGGCCTGGCCTTCTGCAATTCCGCAGAAGGGTCACCAGCTACCGAGAGAAGGGAGCACGGCGCTCAAGAGGGGTGTCGTGGGACGTCGAGGCCGAGCGGAATTGGATCTGATTTAGGCCCGAGACCAAGCCGGCACCTGCTGGTGGATCTGATCGAGCATAGGGCCGCCCACACGCCCGACCGGCCCGGGCCACTTCCCCGCAGCCCGAGAGCCCCTGGATCCAGAGACTGACACCGTTCTGCTTGGGGCTCTTGGCACTTCCATCGCCCGTCCATCGCCCGTGCCGGGCCGTTCGTGGGGTTCGTGGCATCCCCACCGTCCGGGCGAGTACCAGCCGGGGCCAAGCCATTCCCCCGGCACCAGCGACGAGCATTCATAGTACTGAGGGTCGTCAGGTAGATTCAGAGTGGACGAGACTCTGAGTTAACATTCGTACGCCGTCAACCCCCCCGGCTGGGTAGCAGTCGGGGACAAAGCCAGAGAGGTGAGGATGGTCGCTCGGACGAGAAGCCGATTCATCGACGACGCCGTTGTGGAGTACGCCTCGGCGATGTCGAGTGGGCCCGACGAAGTACAGGTCGCACTGCAGGAGGTCACCCGGGAGCGGACCGGTCGAGCCGCGGGCATGCAGATCGGCGATGATCAGGCCGTCCTTATGGAGATCATCGCCCGGGCCATGGGGCGCGGCGCGCCTTGGAGGTCGGCACGTTCACCGGATACTCGGCCCTGGCCGTGGCCCGGGGGATGGGACCGGAAGGGCGACTGTTGTGCTGCGATGTAAGCGAGGAGTGGACGGCCATCGCACGGGAGTACTGGGAGCGGGCGGGGGTAGCTGACCGGATCGAGCTGCGCCTCGGTCCGGCGATCGACACGCTTCGATCCCTTCCGGTCGAGGAGGAGTTCGACCTGGCTTTCGTCGACGCGGACAAGACAGGTTATGTGGCTTACTACGAGGAGATCGTACCCAGGCTGCGCCGGGGTGGCCTCCTGCTGGCCGACAACACACTCCAGGGAGGACGCGTCCTCGATGCCGACGCCGACGACGAGTCGACGGTCGCCATCCGCTCGTTCAACGACCGTGTTGCTGGCGATCGCCGGATGCGGGTGGTTCTCCTTCCCATCGGCGACGGAGTCAGCTTCATCCAGAAGATCTGACAGGTCCGCTTCAAGATCCGCGACAAACTAACCGACGTTTACGGTCCGCTTGTCGACAACCACCAAACCCCACATCTGACCCAACAATCGGGTCGCACGGCGTCGCCATCTGTCCCGGCTCGTCGGCGACAAGCCTGATGCAGGCCTCCTGACCTGCGACGCTGCGACTCAGTGGGACCCATCGAGACGGCGTGGGACGAGGGGGAACGAGCTACGGATCAGCTGATCGTGGAAAACGACGAGTGTCCCGATGGGATGACAGCCCTCGCCGTCACAGATTCTCTTCGCCTGACTGCTCGGCCAGGGCCTGGAGAATATCCGATGAGGTGGTCCCTGTTTTCTCTTCTATAATGCCGAGGAGGTCTCTCGCTACGCTGAGTAAGCCGAAAAGAACTTCGCGAGGATCGTAATCGCTGGCTACGGACGTGATGTCAGCAGCACGCCGATTTTCGGGTCCCACAAACGCTGTCAACACGGCCAAGCCGACCTGCCATCGTTCCCGCGGCGTCAATGAAGGCATGACCTGAGCGTACTAATAGTTCCTTCGGTTCACGTCTTCGACGCGGGTGCCCTCACCAGTGGGCGATCAATTACAGCATTGCGCAGTGATACCAACCGCTTGCCCCCGAACCACGCTGCCTTTAGGCCCAGGAATACTCCTGCGTAAAGGGACGATGTCGGACACGCCATCGTCCCCGAAATGGTTCCGGCGATCGTCTGCGCTTCGTCACCCAGCAACGGGCTCAGCCCAACACTGTTTTGCTTCGGCCGAAGCTGGGCCACCACCCCTGACGCGATCTCGCTCCATCCGGCCGCGTGCAGCGAAGAATGCGCTTGGCGGGCTCGACGACCTGGAGCCGCACTCTGGCGACGGCGTCCAGGGATTGTGGTCCTCCCGACGCTGACGCGGATATGGGAACCGCTAGCGTGCACCACGAGGGAACTGCGTACCGCGCCCGGCGTGCACACGCGTGAACGCTTCGCTGAATTTGAGCACGCATGGCTCTGGGTGCTCCGTGGCCCGGGCGACGAGCTCGTCGGGGGGACTGGCGCGGCATCGAGCGCGTGATCGAGCAGCGCCGACTTGCCCAGGCCTGCCTCCCGAGCACGAACGGCGCCTCGCCGCCGCTGTGCAGGGCAGTGTCCCAGGAGCGCCCGGATCGACGATCGGATTCGGTCTCGCTCGACCAAAATCATGCTCATGGGGTGCGTCGTCTTGCGCGGGTTCGAGGTCTGCTCCGGAGCTCGCCGTTGATCTCACCGGAAACCGGGACGACAGCACGGATCGACCTGGTCAAACTTGCCCCATGCCCGCTGTCACGCTGAACGCCGGAACGATCCACTACGAGGTGTCTGGCCCGGAGGAGGGCCGGCCGGTGGTGTTCGTTCACGGATACATGATGGGTTCTTCCCTGTGGCGCCCCTTGGCGGCCCTCCTGGCCGAACGCGGTCTGCGGTGCATCGCCCCGACGTGGCCGCTCGGCGCACACACCGAGGCGATGGACGAGGGTGCGGACCTGACCATGGAGGGCGTGGCCGGCGTCGTCACTGATCTACTGAGTGCGCTCGGGCTGCAAGACGTGGTGCTGGTCGGCAACGACACCGGCGGAGCCATCGCCCAGGTCGTTGCGACGACAAACCCGGCCCGCCTGGGGGCACTGGTACTGACCAGCAGCGACGCGTTCGAGCATTTTCCCCCGCCGGTCCTGAAGCCGTTCATCGCCGCATCCAAGTTCCCGCCCGCGTTTTTCGCAGCGGTCCAGCCGGTCCGAACCCGGTTCGGACGCAAGCGTGCGTACGGCGGGCTGGCCCACACGGACGTTGAGAATCTGGCAGCCGAATGGGTCAGACCCGTCCTCACTGATCGAAGGATTCGCAAGGATCTTCGCCGGTTCACAAGTTCCATGTCCCGCCAGACCATGGTCGAGGCGGGCGAACGCCTTCCAGAGTTCACCAAGCCCGCGTTGGTTGCATGGTCCGCCGACGACGAATTCTTCCCGCTCGACGACGGTCGGCGTCTCGCTGCCGCGCTGCCCTCCTCCCGGCTTGAGGTGGTCGAGGGGGCGAAGACCTTCTCGATGATCGATCAGCCCGATGTGCTAGCAGGCCTGATCGGCGCGTTGGCCGGTGCCAATGCGGCGGTCCAGGACGGCTTACGTTCAACACCAGGATGACGTTCTCGACGTCGGTCTCCGTTGGCGTCGGCGACTGTCGTGTCCGCGGCTAGGTATCCGGCAAAGGCGTCGTCGACAAGCTGGCACACCGGCGACCGTGATCCTCGGTTAGTTCGCGTCCAGCGAGAGTAGCGGGACTAGGTTCGAAAAGGTCGCGAGTGGACCACGGCCGGCCGCGTTCTGATGCCGCGGGACACGGCGTGAGTTTCCGCAGTGTCGGAGACGGAACGATCCTCCATGTCTCTGTATCACACACTGACCGACGGTGGCATCGGGTGCTGCGCCGCCGCGGAATCAATTACCCGATGTTGGAGTTGGGTATCAACGACCCGCAGAATCGTGAAGTCGGCTTGAGCGCGACACAAACTTCGAACCTCGAAGCTGCATCCAATAGCTGCATTGCGTGGCTGGGGAGGTTCCGAACGCCGACAACGAGAAGCTCCCTGGGCGGCCGCGACGGCGCTGGGCTGATCAAGGGCCAGCTGAGCATAACCGGTATCGAAAATGTCCTTGGCATCGGAACCACCCTGCTGGATCGCCGTGGCGAGAGCGATGTCAGTCGGCATAGGCCAGCCGGGCATACCGCGCCGTGCCGATCGATTTCAGGAACTGTCCGAGCGTCGTGTAGGCGGGATGGTGCGGATCCGAAACAACGGCTGAAAACATGTTGGTGTTCGGCTGCTGGCCCCATTCCTGGCCGTCGTAGGCTTCGCCGGTCACCGGAATCCCCTGCTCATTCATGTACTTGGCCGCGCCGTAGGTGAATGCCGAGTTGACGGCGATCCCGAAAACGTTCTTTTGCTGAACCAATACCTCCGCCGCGGTCAAAGCTCCTGTCGGCGGTTAGCACGCCTCCCGCACCCTGATAGCACGGGGTCCTCGACCTCGTCTTCGTTCCGACCAAAAAAATCGCACTCGATTATGGGCGATGCAACAACAGACGACCGAGCGCGTCCGAACCCCCCAACACGGCGCGTTGGCTCACACCGCGATCACGCGGAGAGGGAGCCTGTCTACTTTCCTTGGTAGATGGGGGGACGTCCTTCTGCCTCAGCGTTGCGGCCCTCGATGAAGTCCTGGGTGCGGAAGAGCGCGCCAAACTGCTCATCGAGCTGGGCGAACGCCGCCGCTTCGGACACGTCGATCGCAAGGTGCGCGGACTCCAGCGTGGTCTTGATGCCGAGCGGTCCGCACGCGGCGATCTTCTAGGCCAGCGCGATCCCCGCTTCCAGCGCCTTGGGCGGGTCGGGGGCGATCTCCTGGATCACCCCCATCCGATAAGCCTCCTCGGCGCCCCAGTGGTCGCCGGTGAGCATGTAGCGCATGGCGTTGCCCCATCCCGCTTCCCGGGGAAAGCGAATGGTCGAACCGCCACCAGGAAACCGCCCGTGTGTGTGTTCTCGTCCTGGCCAAACCGCACGTCGGCGCTGGCCACCCGGATGTCGGCCACCAGATGCAGTTCGTGGGCCATGTTCCAGGTGTCGCCATGGACAACCGCGATCAGGGGCTTGCTGAGCTTTTGGGTTCTGGCGAAGGGATCGAGCATGCCCTCCTTCACCACGAACGGTTTGCCGGTCTTGGCCAAGGGCGCGAAGGCGTCCACGTCGATGCCGCGGGAGAAGTTGTCGCCGTGGCCGAAGAACACCGCCGCCCGCAGGCTCGGGTCGTTGTCGAAGTCATAGTACGCGGTGGCCAGGCCGAAGAAGGCGTCCGGGTCGAACCGGTTGTAGATCTGAGGTCGATTGACCCCGATCAGGACGACTTCCCCGCGTCGCTCGACGGTGATCTTGGCCTCGGGGGAGAGAGGAATGTCGGCCATGCGCCCTTTGTCGTTGAGCTCGGGAATGGCCATCTCACCCCTCGCCGGGGATGGGGGTGCGTGCCCAGACCTTCGATCTGGAACTCGTCGTCGATTGGCACGTTCGCAGTTTCGTGATCGCGCGGTAGACAGCGTTCCTGACGATTCGAGCGCCCTCAGCGGCCGCGCCCCCGTTGAAATCGATTCTGACGAGTGGCATTGAGCTCTTCCTTCAGTCCGTGAGTAGCACCGTCGACGGCTGCGCCTTCATCCGCTCCGACAACCGACTTCAGCTGAGCCAGCGTTGGCGGCCGGGTATCTGGTAAAAGGAACATCCCCCAGGCAGCCTAAGGCATCGGCCTGCCGAACTCAGCCCACAGTCTTCCCCGACATGGCTTCAGCCGCGCTGTACCAGGCGGTAACAAGGGCTGCGGCGCCAGGTAACCCACTCCTCGAAGTCCTTCGCTATGAGGCAGGGATGAAGGCCACTCCCTTCGTCAACGCCGGGACTGAATTGGATCGATGCTCCTGCGACGGCCTTGACTGTCGGAGCGAGACGGTGGAAGATGAGCACCGGGTTCGACACATGTAGTTGGCGTCATTTCACCGAAAATTCGACGGATGCCGCCGAGGCTGCGCTGTCGACCGCGCCTTGGCTGAAGGGCTTCGGCCAGGCGCGTTTGACGAGATGGAAGTGCTCACTTTCGACGATGGAGTCGCAATGCCCCTCTGAGCCAGGACGCATGACGGCGTCTCGAGGATGGCGTACGCTGAAGAGCATGCGGACTCTCACGCCGGAGGCCCGGCGAGTTCTGTGCGCGCCGGAGTCGAACGGCGGGGCGAGTCTGCGGGGCCTGCGGTACCGCCATCTTGCGGCAGCCGCGTTCGCGGCGGGGCGACCAGTGGTCTGATGGCCGCGACGCTCCCATCAGACGCTGGGCGGGCTACCGACACCAACCGGTGGGCCGTGCTGGCGCTCCTCGGAACGGCGCAGTTGATGGTGGTGCTCGACGCCACGATCGTCAGCATCGCCCTGCCCTCGGCCCAGAAGGCGCTTCATTTCTCCACCGCCGACAGGCAGTGGATCGTCACTGCCTACGCTCTGGCGTTTGGCAGCCTGCTGCTGTTGGGCGGCAAACTCGGTGATCTGTTCGGGCGCAAGTGGACGTTCATCACTGGACTGGTCGGTTTTGCCATCGTCTCCGCGATCGGCGGCCTGGCACAGAACTTCGAAACGCTGGTGTCCGCCCGGGCGCTGCAAGGCGCGTTCGGGGCGCTGCTGGCGCCATCGGCCCTCGGGCTCCTGACGATCACGTTCGCGGGCTCCCCGGACCGGGCCAAAGCGTTCGGAATTTTCGGGGCCATCGCGGGCGGCGGAGCGTCGGTCGGGCTGGTGCTAGGTGGAGCGCTCACGCAGTTTCTCTCCTGGCGCTGGTGCCTGTACGTGAATCTGGTCATCGCGGTACCTACCGCGATTTTCGCGCTGCGTCTCCTGGTCAATCATCGCGATTCCGAGCCGGAACGTATCGACATACCGGGATTACTCACCTCATCGGCCGGACTGTTCGCACTGGTGTTCGGCTTCTCGAACGCGGAAACCCAGTCGTGGAGTGCGCCCGCGACGATCGTCGCGCTGATCGCCAGCCCGCTGCTGTTGATCAGCTTCGTGGTCATCGAGAGCCGGGTCCAGCACCCCCTGCTGCCGTTGCACATCGTGCGCGACCGCGCCCGCGGGGGTGCCTACACGGCGGTGCTGCTGGCCTCGGCCGGCGTCTTTGGGGTTTTCTTCTTCCTGACCTATTACATGCAGTTGACCCTCCGTTTCTCGCCGTTTATCGCCGGCCTGGCCTTCCTCCCGTTGACCGGCGTCCTGGTGGCCACCTCGGTCACCGCGCAGACACGGGTGCTGCCGCGCACCGGCGCCAAACCACTCGTGATGATTGGCATGGGGCTCGGGGTGATCGCCATGATCATCTTCACCCGGCTCACTCCTGGCGGTACCTACGCCACCCACGTCCTGCCAGGGCTGCTCGTTATCGGCGTGGGCATGGGATGCATCTTCGCGCCCGCGATCGGAACCGCCACCCTCGGTGTCCAGGACCGGGAGACCGGCGTGGCTTCGGCCATGGTCAACACTTCTCAGCAGGTAGGCGGGGCCGTCGGGCTGGCGCTGCTGAGCACGGTGTCCGCCAGCGCCGTCGCCGACTACGCCCGAAGTCACACCGGCCAGCCAGGCCTGGCTGGCGCCGCGGCCGTGCATGGCTACACGACCGGGTTCTGGTGGGCCGCGGGCATCTTCGCCGTCGGCCTCGTGCTGGCGCTGGTGATCCTGCCTTGGCAGGCCGAGGCCCACGAGTGCACGCTCAGGACGGCGTTCGGTCGCGGCGTCGCCTACGCCCTCCACCTCGAGGCTGCGGCCGCGGCCGCCGCTACCCACACCCTGCACGTGGGCGTCCGACCTCCGCCATCAGCCGGCAGCTCGCCCGACCGACGGGGATCGTCCGATCGCGGCGACACCCCAGCTTCCCACCCCTCCCCGTAAGGAGGCGGGAGGATTCCGCTTAACGAGCGGGGTGCTGGGGGGTGATCAGCACCGGTCGTTCCGCGTGTGCGGAGATTTGGTGCGAGACGCTGCCCAGGACGGCGCTGGCTAAAGCGCCCCGTCCGCGTTGACCGCAGACGATCAGGCAGGCGTCGACCTCACGAGCTACCTCCTTGATCGTCTTGGCCACGGACTCGTCCGCCCGCGCGATGCGGGCAGAGGCCTTGTAGCCGCGGTTGTTGGCGGCCTCGGCGCCCTCATTGGCAAGCCGTTGCGCTGCCGTGGCCTCCTCCTCGTCTATCTCGCCTTCATTCGGCACCGCGGCCAGCAGCGAACCTCCTCTGGCGAGTTGCAGTGCAACGGGCGTCCAGACCACCAGGACCACGGCGTCGGCGGGATGCATGACCAGCTCGACGGCGACCGAGAGCGCCGCCCTCGATCCGTCCGACCCGTCATAGCAGAACAACACCGGTCTATCCATCGCCGCCCCTTCTCCTCATATTCATCATCTCCTCGATATTGCCCGTTGTCGCCTCCACCTGCTCACCCAGTCACGCAACCCGGCACAAGCAGGCGGCGAACTCGGGGCTATTACAAGTTGATAGAAGCGCCACCCCCAGATGTTCCCACACGGTCGACCTCCGGGCTGGGTCGCAGAGCCCCGAGGGCTGGTCGCCGGCTGGCATCAGGTGACCAGGACCGTTGCTCGTTGACGGGGTATGGGAGCATGATGAAACTGGTCGGTGCACGTTTACAAAGGGTGGCCTCACTGGCTAAGGGGCCGAAAGGGGTGTGGCGATGATCGAGTGCGAATCCGAGGGCGGTGGCCGGTCAACTGGCGAGGCAGCCGAGGAGATAGCGAGACCTTCTCGACGTTTTGGTCGACGGGCCATCATGCTGGGGGCGGCAGGGGCAGGCGCCGGCATTGCCGCCACCCTGGTCGCCGGAGCAGAACCCGCCTCGGCCTCCAACGGCGCCCCCGTGCAGTTGGGGGACTCCAACTCCGCGACTGCCTCGACGGTGGTGACCACCACGGTGGGTACCGGCCTGCAAGGCGACGCTTCGACCAACGGCCAGAGCGGGGTGTCGGGCATCGATACCAGCCCAAACGGCGGACATGGAACCTACGGAAGGTCCACCAACGGCACGGGCGCATACGGACTGACCAACGGCGACACCATCGGCCAGAGCGGAGTGTACGGCGTCGACGCCAGCACCGACGGCGGCTACGGTGTCCGCGCCTCGTCCACCTGGGGCTATGGCGCTTACGCGGTGTCCGCTCACGGCACCGGAATCTACGGTCAGACTTCGGAGACTTTTCAGTCCGGGGTGGCCGGCGTCGACGATTCCAGCGGGGGCTTCGGTGTTCAGGGCACCTCTCTCAACGGCTGGGGTGTCCACGGAGTGATCACTGGAAGCGGCTTGGCCGCCGTACTCGCCAACGACAACACTTCCATCGGCGCGTTCGGTGTCCAGGGTATCTCTGGGAACGGCACCGGCATCTATGGCCTGACTGGGGCGGACGGCCAGAGCGGGGTCGCAGGTGTTGACACCAGTACGACCGGCGGCCACGGCACTTACGGGCGGTCATCGAACGGCGTCGGCGTGTACGGCACGACCGGCGCCAACGGGCAGAGCGGCGTCGAAGGTGTCGACACGAGTGCCAACGGCGGATACGGCGTGCAAGGCGTCTCCGACAACGGCGGCACCGGCGTGTACGGCAGCAGTGACACCGGCGTCGGCGTGTCAGCCGTGAGCACATCTGGCGTAGCTCTTAAGGTCAGTGGTGTCGCCGATTTCTCGCGCTGTGGCACCGCCACGGTGGTTGGCACGGCCACCACATCGGCCCAGACCGTCAGCGTGACAGGGGTTCCTCTCACCGCGTCGAGCCTGATACTGACGACTCCGCAGGGCCACGTCGCCGGAGTCGCGGTGGCCGGCGTGACAGCGGACGTATCGGGCAGCTCGTTCGTGATCCACCTGACCAAAGCCATCACCGTTTCCTTACCGATCGCCTGGTTCGTCGTGGGCTAGTCCCTCGCCCCCGCCGCTGTCGCAGAGGACTGTAAAAAGAGGGGAGTCATCTGCTTGGCCAGGTCGCTCCACCATTCACCCGAACTGGGATCCACCAGCCTCTGCCCTCGGCGTTTGCGTGGGACATCCAATGCATCGGGACCTCCTCGAAGCTTCGAACGAGCTTTTCGGCGTCTCCGTAACCTGCAAGCGCTGGCACTCGTGATGCCCTCGAAGAAACTCTTGCGGGCCCATAAAGAGTAGGCTATTTTGCGCTCATCTACTGTGTAGAGACAAGTTGACGGGCCCGGTTCGAACTACTCGCGGAGCACTGGCGGATTGGTTTTACCGCGTGAGTCCTTCCGGTAAAAGCCTTTAGGGGGAATGAAGATCAGCCGCGCCGCCACGGTCGTCAACGGAGGCAAGCCGGTATGCGGAACCCGGATACCCAACTCGAACCAGCTCTGAACCTCGCCGGCACCTGGTTTCGCTGAAGCCGGGCGGGTGCGACGATCGAACGGATCGGCATCTCCTCTGTCCCATTCAGTTCGTTCATGATCCCATGCACTGCGCCTCAAGGTTCTAAAGACAGATGTCCGTGCAGAGCCGACGGCCCGACCCCTCCGTCGTTCTTGGTGTCGTCGTGAGATCCGACGGAGAGGTTCGAACCCTTGCGTCAGTGTGAAGGAACGCCTATCATCGCACTAGTGCTACGGCGCACGAATGCGATGACGGGCACGTAAGCGCGGGGAACACCAAACGACGACCGATCTGGGTTCCCGGCGTGGGGAGGCCCGGCCCGATGCAGCGGAAAGGACGTCATGACCGACGTGTTTGCATTCCTGACCAGGAAAGCGCCAGCCCATTCGAGCGCCGGGGTGAAGCGGGGGAGACGGGCAGCAGCCGCCTTGGCGACGCTCGGGCTTCCGGCCGTGCTCGGGCTCTATGCGGTGGCCCTGTTAGCGACGGCGCCTCCTGCAGCTGCAGCGCCGGCGGCCGGGCCCGTGGCTACTCCGGTCACGGGTCAGCCCGCCGCGTCTGCTCCAGTTCCGACGGTGACCGGTCCGCTCCCCGGGCCGATACCGCCTTCTACGGGTGGCGGTGTCGGAATCGTGTCGCCCACGGTGCTCCAGCAGGCCGGCTACCAGGAAAAAGAGTTCTTTATCTCGGGCACGGCCCAGGCCTACGACTTCGTCGGTACGCCCAAGACCAACGGCCGTTGGACGGTCGCACCCGCGCCGGGCTCTGCGACCTATTACCAGAGCAGGATTGTGGTGCTGACGCCGATCAACCCGAAGCGTTTCAGTGGGAACGCCATCGTGGAGTGGTCCAACGTGTCGGGCGGCCTGGACTCCTTGCCGGACTTGACGCTCGACCACGCCGACGTGTTCCGCCAGGGTGACGCCTATGTGGGTGTGGCCGCGCAGTTTGTGGGTGTCGCTGGGGCAAAGCTCAATAACCCGGCCCGGTACGGAACGCTTGTCCAGCCGGGCGACAGCTACTCCTACGACATCTTCTCCCAGGCCGGGATGGCCGTTCGCAACTTGTATGCCAACGTTCTCGGCGGCCTGAAGCCCAGGGTGATCGTGGCCGATGGGATCTCCCAGTCGGCCATCTTCCTGCAGACCTACGTCGATGCGTTCGCCCCGATGTACAACGTGTATGACGGCTACGTCGTGCACAGCCGTCCCGCCTCCACTTCCGCCTTGCAGGAAGCTCCCGGGACCGCCAACGTGCTCGTCGATGGCGTGCTCACCGCCGTACCGAACGGCAACGTGGGCCTTACGGAGATGCCGAGCCCGTCGGTGGTGCAGAGCCGCACCGACATTTACGCACCCGTGCTGAGCTACATGACCCAGACCGACGTGTTCGCCGTCCCCTTCGGTATAGGGGGCACGAACGGTATCGGGAACTACGGGCCCGCCACCCAGGCCAACTCGCGGGGCTTCCGGCTGTGGGAGGCGGCCGGCACCTCCCACGCCGACGCCTGCCAGTTCTTGTTGTGCATCAATCAGGGCGGCGGGACGGCTGGCACGATCGCGCTGTTCGACCAGATGCTGAACCCGCCGGCCACCATCCCCGGGATCGGTACCTGCTTGGCGCCGATCAATACCGGCGAGGCCCGCTACACCTTCAGCGCAGCCGTGCTGCAACTGGTCACGTGGGCCGCTACCGGCGGCGCTCTGACCGGCATGCCGGCGGCCGCGCCGCCGCTGTTCGTCGGCCAATACGTCGGAGAGCCGGCGACTACCCCTCCGGTCCTCGATGCCAACGGGAACATCATCGGCGGGGTGCGCTCACCCGCAGTGGATGTGCCAGTGGCTACCTTGACCGGCGACGTGGTCCCGAATACCCCGGGCTTCTGCGTCCTGGCTGGCACTACCACCGCCTTCACGACGTCCCAACTGACCGCCCTGTATCCCACGCACCGGGCGTTCGTGGTGAAGTGGGCTAACGACGTCTCCAAGCTCGTCCGGCAGGGTTACCTGACCCAGATCGACGGCCAGCAACTCATAGCCGCCGCCGGCGCCTCGAACGTCCGCTGAAAAAGAAGCTCGCCAGCACCCGGCGCGGGGGCGACTACCGTCGCTCCCGGCTGGGCTTGGCGGCGCCATCACCCGTCGCCGAGTTTAGCTTCCCCAACTTTGCATGATGGCACGCCATCGGGGTGTATGGCTGCTTCGCGCCAGTTCCCGGTGGGCTACTTTCCAGCCATCGCTTGTACGGAGGAAGCGGTCGCGGTAGTAGCCCAGGACCAATAGCTCCGGGGATTTCTCCAGATCGCCATCTTGGCCGGGACCCCCGGGCAGGAGATCCTCGCCCTCGGGTGGCAAGTCCTTGTACATCGCAAGATAGGACTCAGCCTCGGCTGTGTCCGGACCAGTGGAGCGAACCAATACGGAGGCGCTGAGATGTCGGTTGTTGCTCCCCGGGCCATGCGTTCCCCTCGCTCGGCGCTGGCGGCCGCTTTCCACGATTTCGGCCCGGCCGTGCCATCCCACTCCGCTCTCTGTCGTGTAGTCAGCGTCCTCAGTAAACAACATTCCCCACTCGTCGATGTCACCCATGTCTGACAGAAGCGCCGAGCGCGGCGATTACATTTCGAATCTCGAGCTCATCAACTGCCCACTGGATCTGATGCTCATTCATGGGACCTCCTTCTCATTTCAGGCCGGATCTTGCCTGGATCACTACCAGGCACGACTACAAGCCCATCAGCATGTCGATGAGCGGCTTGCCGGCCTCCCAGGACCCGGTCATCGACGACATGACATGGCCCACGTCGACGAGCAGGTTGACGCCGCTAATTCCGCTGGCGGCGTCGCTGTTGAGGAAGACCATCGGGAAGCCCATCTGGTCCGGCGTCATGTGAACCGTTCCTGTCGCATCCCTGTAGTCCTGAGCGAACGTGAGCCAGGTGTCGGCATTGGCACGGGCAAGTGGCGTATCGGTGGGAGCCGGGCAAATGGCGTTGATACGGATACCCTTCGCCAGGAGCGGATAGACTCGCCGCGCCACATAAGCATTCATTGCCCACTTGCTGAAGCCATAGTGGTTCGTGCCCTCGTGGCTGTTGATCCACTGGTCGGCGGACTCGTAGTCAGGCGTCGCCAGGAAGTCGAGGAGCTCGGGCATGTGATTCTGCCAGCCGAGGCCGGCCACTGAGGAGATCATGCATATCGCCGACTCCCCGGGTATGGATCCGTCGCCTACCATCCGCTCAATCAGATGCCGGTGCCCGATGAAGTTGACCCTCATAGTGCCAGGTCCCTCTGCGATACCGGCGGCCGAGAAGATGGCGTTGACCGGACCGCCAACTTCATCGATGGCAGCGTCGATGGAGGCCCGATCCTGGAGGTCGACTTTGATGGCCTTGGAGACCGGGAAGTCGACATTTGCATAGTCCATGACGATCACTTCGGCACCCAGGTCGCCCACGATCTTCGCCGCCGCTGCACCCATCCCTGTCGCACCACCGACCACCAGGGCTCGTTTGCCGTCATAGCGAAATGCATCCACGCTGCTCATAGCCGTCCTTTGTCCTTCCTTTGGGCCTCGACTCTCAGGAGGCCTCCTCTGCGGCGACTCTAATAGATGCGGCCCGAGCGTCGCCCAACGCAGACGCTCCTCGACCTGAGGGCGAGGGAATAACTCGTCCTCGCCAGCCCTGCCCGGTAGCCATGACCTTTGCTCGGCGTCAGGAACGAGCGAACTTCTGGAAAGTGTGAGTTTCGGGCAGGCCCAGACCAAGCCCGGATACGATGGTGTGGGTGACCTCGGCGAGGTAGATGGATCCTTCGTCGTCGACCCAGATCCCGTGGGGAGCGAGGAAGTAGCCGCCCTTGGTCCCGTCTCATGTCGCCCCAGCGCAGCACGCAGTTCCCGTCCAGGTCGTAGATGCTCAGGCGGTTCGGTTCGTCTTCCGGGATCGTTCCCCGACGCAGGGATACGTCGCCCTTGCGATACAGCAGCTCGCCGACGTAGACCAGCCCATCGTGGATGAAGATGTCCTGGGGACGATGTACGTCGGTCCATTCGTCCAAGTACTCGCCGGTCGGACCGAAGATCTGGATGCGATCGTTCTGACGATCGGCCACGAACACCCGGCCGTCGGTGTGGACCCATGCGCTGTGCGGGAGGTGGAACTGCCCCGGCCCTGTACCCGGCTCGCCCCACGACTCCAGCAGTTCGGCGTCGGCGTTGAAACGGTGGACACGGCAGTTGCCGTACCCGTCGGACACGTAAAGATCCCCCGACGGGGCCAAGGCCAGATTGGTCGGATGGTTGAACGGCTCGCCGCCGTGGGTGATGGAGGTGACGTTGCGCCCGTCGTAGCCGGTGTCGCTCAGGATCCCCGCCGGGCCGATCTGCTGGAGCAGCTTGCCGTCCAGCGAGTAGCGGCCGACAGAGTTCCCGCCATCGTCGACGAGGAACATCTCGTCTCCGTCGCCCATGAACATGCCGTGGGTTCGGTAGCTGAACATGCCTTCTCCCCAGGAGTCCAGGAATCGCCCTTCCCGGTCGTAGATCATCACCGGATGGTCCCCCCGGCAGTACAGAAACACGTTGCCGTTCGAGTCGGTGCAGACGCCCGCCACGTCGGCGTGCGACCAGCCCTTTGGGATGCGTTCCCACCCCTCGACCAGCTCGAACCGTAACGAACCGGAACCGAACCGAACCGCCATCGTGCGCCTCCCATGGGGTCATTCCCGCTGGCTCTCCTGCAGGCCATGGCAACGCTAACCCCTCCCGCCGCGTACTGGCACGAGGACGAGCGCGATGCGTTCGGTCAGCCGGTTATGAGCGGTAGAGGTGTCATGCCCTTGATGCGTCGGGCTTCTTCGGGGTTTGCCGGTTCCCGTCCGAATGTGCGAGCGAGCGCAACGACGCGCTCGACCAGTTCCGCATTTGATGGTGAGCCTTCAGGCCCGTAGTGGTAATCGCCGAGCCCTGTTCGGACGTGCCCACCCTCTCGGAGCGATAGTTCCGCCAACGGCAAGCCATCGGCACCTTGGACCACGGGCATCCACCGCAGCAGCCTGTCGGTGAAGAGTTCCCGGCTGAGTTCGAGCATGCCCCGGAAACGGGTAGGAAGTGCCGCGCCGCTGAAGAAGAACAGCTTCAAGTCGATGATCTCCTCTGGCACCAGGCCCATGTCGATCATGTTCCGCAGGTTCAGGAGGCACATGGTGTCGGGGGCTGCGAAGGATTTGTGCAGGCCGTACTGTTCACAAAACCGAGCCAACCAGACGTGATCGAAGCCGTTGTTGATCTGATGGCCGCGGTTGAGCGCCCAACCGTCGATACCGTCGGGACCACCAGCCGCGCCGGGTGCCCGCACCGCGTTGACGTCGTAGAATGCCCCCAGATCGATCGGGCCAACCTCAAAGCGGATGCCACTGTCGACTCCGGCAATGAAGTGACGGAACCGCACCTGCGCGGGAGAACAGACGGCATAGTGGCCGTCACCCACGGCGACGTGGTCACCGTACGTCGGATAAGCGACGAGTGGGGTGGCCTCGGTGACGGCCCGCTGGCAGGCAAGGTTCAACTCGACATCGTTGCTCATCGCCCCTGTCTCGGGGTCCCGGGCGTGGTAGTGAACGACCGCCGCCCCCGCGTCGAGGCAACGACGAGCGTCGGCGGCTAGATCGTCTGGCGTGTAAGCGACGTTCGGATTGACGGATCGTAGCTGGTTCTCGTTGAGGGCAACCTCGATGACGACCTGGTCTTCCAAACCCATGGTCCACCTCCCCAGATTCGCGACCTCTGCGCCTCGCTGAACCTAGCAGGGAGACTTGCCTCCCGCTCGGCGACGGGTTCATCTGCCCCGGGTCCCCATCGAGACCGTCATCTCCTCCAGGCCGCAAAGGAGCCCAGCAGTCCGCCCGCGGGGCAGTCCGCCAGTCGTCTCAGACGATCGCGCTCAGGAGACGTTGGACCTCGGTGGCCTTGAGGCCGTCGGTGCGGCCCTGGAAGAACTGTTCCTGGGCCTGTTCGGGCGAGAGCCGCTCGATCCGCGAAATCCTGGTTCTTCCACCATCGCCGTCATTTCCTGCGCGGTGAAAGCCGAAAACACCGCAATGCCATTCCGCGCCATTCCCGTCCTTATAACCGCGGCCTGGGCGTTGGATTCCAGGTACGTCAATACTATTTGCGATCCCACCGATGATTGCCTCGCGGGTACGCCTCGTCCGAGAGCGACGACGTCCTCTTCTGTCATGCCGGTGAGAGCGAGGGCGAACTCGTCTCGGAACATTTTTGGCTCGTCGCCCACCAGCGTGTGCCATGCACGTAATGCCGCGGCTTGAAAAGGCAGTGCGGTGGACCCCGGACAGGCAGGACGCCGGGTTGGAAGTCATTCGCCCGTGTGGACTGGTCCCGTCGTCGTCTTCGTCCACGCTCGGCTGTCGCTCACTCCGAACCACGCTCTACATGGTGGCACAAGCAATCGATCCGCTGCGACGCGCTCCGCCCTTTTCAGCTGTTGTAGTCGAGCGGGACTCGGAACAACCCGTCTGGAGAGTCAACCGCGAGCGTTCCTGTTGTCGGCGCGTTTGCTGTCCGGCCGGGCGCCAGTTCGATGATGACATAGTTCCCGTCCTTTGCCGTAATTGAGGCAGCGATCGACGCAACCGTCGGGGGAGTGATGGTCACGGTTGCACCCTGAGCGCATTGCGAGCTCAGTTCCAGAAACTCTGCCCGGGTGACAGAACTGATCGCTGCGATCTCCACGACGGCGAGTCCGTCCGGGTTATAGAGGGCCTCACCACACCGTTCCACTGGAGGGGAAGCAGTATAACCCGTACCGCAAGCGGTGATGGCAGACAGCAAGATGAGAAACACAACCGAAACCGCCGCTCGCCTCCAAAGCCGAGACCGCGCTCGTCCAGGTGAAGCATTTGGTCGCGTACGTGTGCTAGACCCGATTGGAAAACGTGGCATTTGGGCCAGATCGCGCGAAGCGCGGTCGAAAGCGGTGACCTGCTCAGGGGTTGTGGTCTCGACCAGTCGGGCGCGGACCGACCGATGGGGGGCCATGATCGAGTCGCGGCGAGTGGCCGTGCGCCGCTTGATGGTGATTGTCGCTCGGTCAAGGCAGCCTCATTCGCTCTTTCGAACCGTCCGATCGAGGATGCCGAGCGTGGCTCGAAGGGCTGACTCGGGCACGACGGGAAAACGTTCCTTGAAGTCGCCGCTCACGTTCGACCAGTCGTAGTAGGACGTCACGTTGGTCACCCCGTCCTCACCCGCAGCCAGACGGTAGCCGTAAAAGTGCTTCACGGGAATGTCTGGCCCGAGGTTCCACGCGATCTCCTTGTCCCGTTCGAAAGCGATGATGTGCACAGTCACGTCGTACTTGCCGAGCGGCACGTCGTTGAGTGACTCGCGGTCCATGTGTATGACAAAGGTGTCGCCGACCTTCTCCGCTGGCTCACCGGAGAAGTCCTGCAGCATGCCGGAGGCGTCAATGGCCACGTGGCCGGCAGGGCTGCGCACGATGTCGAAGATATCGGAGGGTAGCGCCGAGATAGGCCGGGTGACCTCGATACGGTCGGACAGGTAGACGGTGTCGGGCATGTTGCCTCCTTGCGGATGGAAGTTGACAGGAGCATCGCACACTCACACTGTGCGCGACGACCCGGCGAGCCGGCACGGCACCGGCTCGAGGCGGTCAAGCCGGAGGTCACGGAACATGTCCGTCTGCTCCTTGTCGTACCACGGCCAGATCACGGGGAGCCCGTTGGCTCCCTGGTACCAGCTCACGCAGCCGTCGGCCCACACCGTGTGCGGGATCGCCTCGGACACCCAGTTCACGAACTCCTCGGTGGCGGCATCGGTTCGGGGCGAACGCGCAGCTCTTGTCCACGGTCTCGGCGAGAACCGCAGTGATCCAGTCCATTTCGTCGTTGACGGTTCGCGGAATCGTCACGTTGTTTACCGGACTGAAGGGGCCGTTGAGGATGAAGAAGTTTGGCAACTTGGGTATGGCGACCCCTCGATAGCTGAACACATCATTGTCGCCCCACAAGTCGCCGAGCGTGACGCCGTCAACGCCGATGACCTCCATCGGCCGGCAGTACGCGTGAGTGTCGAATCCGGTTGCCCACACGATCACGTCGTACGCATCGACGCTGCCGTCGGGGGCCTGGATCCCCTCAGGCAAGACCTTCGAGACGCCTCGACGAACTATCCGAACATTCGGCCGTTGCACAGCCTGGTAGTACCAGGGTGATTTCGGGATGCGCTTGCAGCCCGGAGGGAAGTCCGGCGTCAGCGCGGCGCGCAACTCCGGATCGGCGACCACATTGATCATATCCACGAACGCCCGCTGCGCAGCTTCGCGCTTTGCCCGCGCTCGAGTTTCCATCGAGGGTCGCGCAGGCGCGGGTCCTGTGCGATACCCTCCATCAACCGGGCCTGCAGCCGCTGGCCGATCTTCGGGTACATCCGCCCAATCGTGCGCCGAACCGGCCCTGCCTGCGGGTTCTTCATGGTTTCGATCCACTGCGGTGTCCGCACGTACTGCGTGACCTGGCACCCCATCTCTCGGTCTGACAGGGCGCACACCATCTGAATGCCGCTCGAGCCACTCCCGACGATGGCCACGGACTTGTTGCGGACGTCGAGGTCGTCCGGCCACTCCGACGAGTGGAACTGGTGCCCGCGGAACGATTCCATGCCCGGGATAGTTGGCATCTTTTTTCGATGCAGGAACCCGGTCGCGGCGATCACCGCGTCGGCCGTGCGTGTCTCACCCGTCTTGGTGGTGAGCAGCCACCGCCCGCCGGTCCACTCCGCGGAGACGACCTCGACGCCGAACCTCACGAACCTCCGGAGGTCAAGGTCGTCGAAGCACCGCTTCAGGTAGGCCTGGATCTGGGGGCCGGGCGCGTAGGCATGCGACCAGTCGTAGCGGGGCGCAAAGAGCATCTGGTACAGGCCCACGGGGATGTCCACGTAGAGACCCGGGTACTTGTTGTCGCGCCACGTGCCGCCGACCTCAGAAGCCTTCTCCAGAACCGCCGGGGTAAAGCCCCGCTCGACGAGCTTTTGCGCAGCGGCGAGTCCTCCCATGCCGGCACCGATCACGACGACCTCCAGGTCGCGGCGATTCATCGTGATCGAGTCCGAGCGCACCGCCACCTCCTCAATCATGTTGGCTGGGCGGCGAGGAAGTTTGTACCGCGCGGCGGCCCAAGGTCAAAGCGACCCCAGGATCGCGGCCACGGTTCCCTCACCCCCACCGCGAGTTGTGCCCGGAACGACCGGAGGATGCGCGAATACGACAGAGAAAGGAACGGTCGGCCGTCACTCACGCCTTCTCTGTCGTATTCCACAGCCTACGAAACCGGGAACCACGACAGAGGAGCGTCCGGGGCCGGCCGCGTGGACTTTCTCTGTCGTATCGCCAGCAATACCTAACGATGCTGCTCGAATGGTGAAACCATCTCGTGGAAGGTCGATGACCCCGAGACGTTCGCCAGCTCGCAGCCGGGCTGGGGGCCGGTAGCCGTCGACGTGGCCTCGGGCGCTCGAGTGCCGGCGCTCAGATGGGCGGTCTTGGTTCCTCCCGAGCGACGACGCCTCGGCGAACGCGGGTCAGGGATCAAGCTGGAACGGCAGTCCGAACAGGTTGAACACGTCGTCATCCTGAAAGACCGAGTTGCGGATGATGCCGTCCGGCCCGACAACGAACAACTGGATGGTGTGGAGGGTGTAGGTCTCACCGATTCGCCGGTACGCTGCGAAGCCCGGCTGCCCGTTGGCGCTGATGGACTCGAGCCGCCAGTCCGTTCCGGCCGCTCCGAAGACCCATTCCATGAACAACCCGTAGTTGTGGCGGCCGACGAACCAGTTCAGCATTGGCGGCATCTCCATGAGGACGTCCTCGGCCAGTAGTTGCTTGAGCGCCTCGATGTCCGCCTCGACGAAGGCGCGCATGTAGCGCTCGATCCACTCCCGCTGCTCGGCTTCTGGGGGCCGGTTGACGTTGTCGGGATGGGCGCCGCTGGCCTCGACGCTGGCTCGGGCCCGGCGAAGCGAGCTATTTACCGAGATCACCGTGGCGTCGAGAATCTCCGCTGCCTCGGCGGCGGAGAACTCGAGCACGTCACGCAGGATCAGTACGGCTCGCTGGCGGGCTGAGAGGTGTTGCAGAGCCGCCATGAAGGCCAAGCGCAAGCTATCCCTGTCGACGGCTGACCTGGCGGGATCGCTGGCGTCGAGCAGAGAGTCGGGCAGGGGCTGGAGCCAGGTAACCTCCTTGCCGCCCACCAGGGGCTGGAGAGGATCGGATTCGGCCACGAAGCCGGACGGCAATGGCCGGCGCCTCCCACTGCTCAGGGCGGTGAGGCAGGCGTTCGTGGCGATGCGGTACATCCAGGTGCGCACCGAGCTGCGCGACGAGTCGTATTGGTCCCGCGCCCGCCACGCTCGCAGGTAGGCCTCCTGGACCACGTCCTCGGCGTCGTGTACTGATCCGAGCATCCGGTAGCAGTCCGCGAACATCTCGGTCCGGTACGGCTCGATCAGCTCGTCGAAGGCTGGCTGGTCTGGGTCCACCGTCACCGAGGGTTCCTCCTTGTCCGCGACCGGGATGGGCCCGCCCGGCGAGCCCATGCTGCACCGTCGAAGCGGCCGACACCATCATCGCCGCGGCGACCTCCACGCGGAGCCCGGTCCGGAGGTCGCCGGTCGCCGGCGTATGCCACCCGGTCAGACGTGTACCGGTGCAAACACGGGACTGTTGTGATACGCAGCGACCATCCACCGGCCGTCCCGCTTCTCGAACACCCAGGTCGCGTGAATCTTGCGCGCCTCGGGAACCGCGTCTTCGCCGGCGAACAGGATTCCGCCTTCGCTGGTGGCGATGGCGGTATCGTCGCCGACGAACCGCAGACTCAGCTGCCGGTCGACAATCGAGCTTCCCTTGAGCGGACCGTCGAACCCGGCGGCCATCGAGTCGCGGATCGCCTGGCGGCTGCCGCGAAGCGAGCCGGGCAAGATCGCGGTTGCGTCGTGGGTGTAGTACTTGACGAAGCCGTCGGCATCGTTGTTGGCCCAAGCCTGGTACATCTCGCTCAGCATCGCGTTGATCGCGACCTCTTCATCGACACGATTGTGCGACATCAGCATCTCCTCGTGAGTTTTTCGGTAGTGAGGCTCGAACGAACCTCGGCCATACATACCGACGAGCACGGCGAAACTCACCGGGCCCTGCTCGACAATTTCAGTGCGCCAGACTGGGAGGGCCGGCTATGGCCTGAAGTGACTCGTGGCTACCGGGGGTGTTCGCGAAGCGCTGCTGCATTGCGCCCAGGAGGAGCTCCTACTACAGGACTTGCAGTCCGTGTCGCGAGGAGCCGAGGCGTAGCTGGCTGCCACGGTGGAGCATTACCCTTCCAGCTATGACCAGAGCAGGAACGATTCGCCTCGGAAGCCGCCAGGTTGACCGGATGGGCTTCGGTGCTATGCAACTGCCCGGTCCCGGGGTCTACGGCCCCCCTCGCGACCCCGAGCAGGCGGAGGCGGTACTTCGACGCGTGGGCGAGCTCGGAATCGACCATATCGACACAGCCCAGTTCTATGGGCCCAACGTGGCGAACGAGCTCATACGCGAGGTGATGTATCCCTATCCCCCCGAGCTCGCTCTGGTCAGCAAAGTAGGAGCCCGCCGTGACCGGACGGGTGGCTGGTTATCCGCGCAGACTCCGGATGAACTCAAAGCTGGCGTTGAGGAGAACCTGAGCACGCTCGGGGTGGACAGACTCGCTGCAGTCAACCTCCGCCGGCATGACGAAGGCGGTGCTGATTTCGATGCCCAACTCGACGCGATGATCAGGATGCGCGACGAGCGCCTGTTCGACGGTATCGGATTGAGCAACGTCAGCCTTGAGTACCTGAACCGGGCCGTGAGCCGCACCGAGATCGCCTGCGTGCAAAACGCCTACAACTTGGCGGACCGCACATCCGAACCGGTCCTGGAGCGTTGCGAGGAGCTCGGCATCGCATTCGTGCCGTTCTTCCCGCTCGGTTCGGCTTTTTCCAATGAGAACCCCGTCCTTGGACATCCTGGTGTGGTCAAGACGGCCGATCGGTTGGGCGCTACCCCGGCTCAGGTCGCCTTGGCCTGGTTACTAGCTCGCTCCGGGTCCGTGGCCCTGATCCCGGGCACCTCGTCAGTCCGCCATTTCGAGGAAAACTATGGGGCGGCCGACATCGAGCTCGACGAGGAGGCCATCTCCGACATCCGATGACGGCAGGCAGCAGCTGGCTAGAGCTGCGACCGAGGGTTGCGGGCGCGCCACACATGACAAATGTCATGACTCTGTTGTGAGCTATCTCACTACCGTCAGTGTGCGGCCGTGCTCACGATCGGACCATGGCAAATTTCGACGCAGACCTTTCGGGGGGAATCACCGCGACCGCCTTGTGGAAGTCGTACGGATCGGTGCACGCCGTTCGCGGAATCGATCTGGCGATCGCGCCGGGAGAGACGGTGGCTTTGCTCGGTCCGAACGGCGCCGGCAAGACGACAACTATCGACATGATTCTCGGCCTCTCCCGCCCCGACCACGGGACGGTCTCGGTCTTTGGTGTCCCGCCAGCGAAGGCAGTGCACGCGGGCTGGGTTGGCGGCATGCTCCAGACCGGCTCACCGCCCGACTATCTGCGGGCGCGCGAGCTGGTGACGTTGGTGGCGTCGTACTATCCGCATCCGCTCGACGTGGAGGGGGTCTTGCGAGTCACCGGGGTCGACGAGTTCGCCGATCGCTGGACCAACAAGCTGTCTGGCGGCCAGGCCCAGCGTGTCCGGTTCGCCGCCGCCTTGGTCGGCGACCCCGATTTCCTGGTTCTGGACGAGCCGACCGTGGGGATTGACGTCGAGGGTCGGCGCGACTTCTGGCAGTCGATGCGGGCGATGGCCGAACGCGGCAAGACGATCGTTTTCGCCACCCACTACCTGGAGGAGGCCGACGCCTACGCCGACCGGATCGTGCTGATGGCGCGCGGCCGGATCGTCGCTGATGGCCCGTCGACCGAGATCAAGGCTCGGGTCGGTTCGCATACAATCCGGGCGACGCTCCCCGACGTCGATCTGCCCACACTCTCCGCGCTCCCCGGCGTACTCAGCACGGAACGCCACGGTGACTCGGTCATCCTGGCCTGTTCGGACGCAGACGCCGCCCTCGGCGCGCTTTTGCGGGCGTTCCCCGGGGTCAAGGACATCGAGGTGCGGGGCGGGACCCTGGAGGAAGCGTTCTTGGAGCTGACTCAGGAGCAGACCGCATGATGAAGTTGGTGAATTTACGTTACGACGTCCTTCGCACGTTCCGTAACCGCCGGTTCTTCGCGTTAACCCTGGCGCTGCCGCTCGTGCTCTTCTACTCGGTCGCCTCGGCGAACAAGAACGCCCGTACCGAGGGCATCTCGTTCCCGTTGTACTTCATGACCGGCATGGCGGTGTACGGGGCATTGTTCGCGGTGATGTCACCGGGAGCCCGTATCGCTTTCGACCGCTCACGCGGTTGGTCTCGCCAGCTGCGCATCACGCCTTTGCGGCCGGACACCTATCTTGGGTCGAAGGTGGTCACCGCCTATGTGGTGGCGATTCCCTCGCTGCTATTGGTATTTCTGGCCGGGGCGTCGCTGGGAGTGCATCTCAGCATCACGGAATGGTTGGAGATGACGGGGCTGATCCTCGTCGGGCTGGCTCCTTTCATCCTGATGGGGATCTTGCTGGGCCACCTGGTGACCGTCGACTCGTTGGCGCCCGCTGTGGGGGGGTTGATAGTCATCTTCGCCCTCTTCGGCGGGGCTTACGGCAGCCTCTTCAACAGGGGGATCATGCTCACGCTGGTGAAGCTGCTTCCCTCGTTTTGGATGGTGAGGGCAGGCAAAGCTGCTCTTGTGCTGGGCGGCTGGCCGGCGGAGGGTTGGATCGTGGTCGCCGTGTGGACGGCCCTCGATTGCCCCTCTGGCCTTGCTCGCCTATCGGCGGGACGCGACCCGGGTCTGAGCCGCTACCGACGGTAGCCTGAAACGCCGTGGATACACCGGACCGTTCCACAGGATCAGAGTGGGCCTCGAGCCAGCGAGTTCGCATCCGGGGGTGGCGGCGCGCGGCACTGATCGGGATTCCGCTCATCTACGTGGCGTACGTGATCGGGGCGGTTGCTCAGTACTCACATGGACTAAGGGCCTTGGCCGGGTACGCGATAGTCGCGGCCTTTTGCCTGTGCTTCGTCGCTTTGGGGATCCTCGAATCCCACGGTCCGCTCAGTGCGCCGGGTTCTGGCTCCTCTCTGGGCTTCTTGTCGCCCTTTTCGCCGCCGAGGTGCCTTTCGCTCGAGTCCCGGCATTCGTCCTCGGCCTGTACGTCACGATGATCGCGGTTGCTCGTCTGGGCGCTCGAGCTGCGCCCATCGTCGTGGCTCTGGTCGCTGCCGCGATTTTCGTCCCGGTCGCCGTACCGTCCTGGCACCAGCATCTCGGCTCGGCCATCAGCAACTTCACACCAATCGCCATCCCCGTCGTGGCAGTGGTGACCTTCGTGGTGGTTCGCTCGGTTAGAGATGCCCTCGCTCTGGCCGAAACCCGTGCCGAGCTGGCCCGCCTGGCAGCGGAAAACGAACGCTCCCGGATCGCTCGCGACCTTCACGACCTGCTCGGCCACTCCCTGACCACGATCACCGTCAAGGCCGGCCTGGCTCGCAGGCTCGGATCGAGCGATCCCCAACGGGCCGTCCGGGAGATCGCCGAGGTCGAGACCCTCTCCCGGCAGGCGCTCACCGAGGTGCGAGCCGCGGTGTCGAGCTACCGGGACGTCACCCTGGCCGGGGAGCTGGCCCGGGGCCGAGAGCTGCTACGGGCCACCGGCGTGACCGCCGACCTCCCCACCGCAACCGACGTGGTCGACCCCGCCCACCAGGAGCTGTTCGGTTGGGCCGTCCGCGAGGGGCTGACCAACGTGGCTCGTCACGCGCACGCCACGCGCTGCACGGTCACCTTGACCGCCTCGGAGGTGGAGATCCGCGACGACGGCTCGGGCGGGCGGGCCGGATCAGGCAACGGCCTGGCTGGCCTGCGCGAGCGGGCGGCGGCAATCGGAGGCATTGTGGATGCAGGACCCCTCGATCCGTGTGGCTGGCGGCTCCGGGTTGCCGTCAACGGGGCGGCTACCCCGCCGTCGTGACCGTCCGCCTCCTTCTCGCCGACGACCAGGAGATGGTGCGCACCGCCCTCGCTGCCATGCTGGATCTTGAAGACGACTTCGAGGTGGTCGCGTCAGTTGGCCGTGGGGACCAGGTCGTGGACGCCGCTCGAACGCTACAGCCCGATGTGGCCCTGCTCGACATCGAGATGCCCGGCCTCGACGGCCTGGCCACTGCAGCGGTTCTGGCCGCCCAGGTGCCGGCATGCAAGGCGATCATCCTTACCACGTTCGGTCGCGCCGGCTACCTGCGCCGGGCAATGGAGGCCGGCGCAGTCGGCTTCGTCGTCAAAGACGCCCCGGCCGAGGTGCTGGCATCGGCCATCCGCCGGGTCGTAGCGGGGGAGCGGGTCGTCGACCCGCAGCTCGCGGCAGCCACGCTGGCTGCCGGTGAGTCTCCCTTCACCGCCCGAGAGCGTGACGTGCTGACCGTGGCCCGCTCAGGCGCCACCGTGGCCGAGATCGCGGCCAAGCTGTACCTATCGGAGGGAACCGTCCGCAACTACCTTTCGAGCGCTATCGCCAAGACCGCAGCCCGCAATCGCCTCGAAGCGCTCCACATCGCCGACCAACGCGGGTGGCTGTAGACACCGCGGCGCCGGAAGCGGTCCCGCCGGCTTCGACCGGCGCTACCGGGACGCGCACATCCCCCTGGCTCTTCAGATTCCGGGGCTACACCCTTAGCCGCAACGTCGCCGCGGTTCACGCACCGGAGCCGTGCTACCTGATCGCAGAGCTCGATTTCGACGACCGCGCCTCCCTCCAGGCCGCGTTTCAGTACCGAGAGGGTCAGGCCACCGCCGGCGACGTGGCCACCGTCGCCTAGCACGCGACCGTTACGAGATTGATCGACGAACTCGAGGACGTCACACAAAGCGAAGCGTGCCCACACGATGCTAACCGGGCACACTTTTGCTTTGTGTGATAAAAGTCGCGTAATACGCGGCAAACATCACACAAACAGCGAAGCGTGCCCACACGGCGCTAACTGGGGCACACTTTTCCGGTAGGTGACGGAATCTCCAGGGCACTCAGAACGACGCGGCTTCAGGCCGGGACAGCCAGCGCAAATCGGCCTTTGGCTCGGCCTCCCGTGTTAGCTGGCTGGGTGCCCAACGCGGGAGTTTCCGGAACCCGCCTGATGTGGCGGTAGTACCGGCCTGATCGACGCGTGGCTGAGCGGCTCGACAACCGCAGGCCGCGAACCAGTAGCGCGGTCAGGACGGTTGGCGGTGCCGTGACGGTCTCGGACCGTTGTTCCTGGGGTAACTGAACGTCTCAGTCGCTTGGGCGGCGGCAACGCCCCTTTAGACAGTGGGTTTGTGGCTGTCACTGTCGGATTGGAGTTCGGCGGAGGCAGTTTGGGCGGCGTCCCGGAGGCGCTCACCAAGAAGCTTTACTTGCGACCCCGTGAGCTCATGATTAGGTCCGAGTAGCAAGATGACGGCCTCGACGTGACCCCCCGACCCGAACACTGGCGCCGAGACTTGGGCGACTCGAACTCGCTTTGATGGTGCGATATCTACCGTGAGCTTGCCCAGCGGATGCACCGGGCGAACTGCCCGGCCGTAGTTGCGCTGCGCTGTGTCGCTCCTCGTCGGCCGCGCGAGCGCATCGACCAAGGGCGACGACCGTTCGGAAGCGATCATGACGCTGAACTCGCCCGACGGACCGCCTCGATTCCCGAAACCCGGCCCGGTCCACCGTTGCTGCCAGAAGGCCTCAGGGCGGCCGAGGGTCTCGGGCCAGCCGAGCCCATGCGGCGACCACCCTGCGTTCTTCGCTGGTCTAGCCAGATCGACGATCGGAGCCCGGCCGAATATTACTCGGACCTCATGGGAACTCGGGAACGCCGTTTGTCAACCCATCAGGGTGCTTGTACGCTGCCAATAAACCGATAACAGGGGGAGCCCGCCGTGCAGCTGGACTACGGGATGGTCGACGCCGACAATCACTACTACGAGCCGACCGACGCGCTGACGCGGTACCTCCCGGACGAGCGGCGCCGGGACGTGTACTGGGTCAGCGAAGTCGAAACCGGGCGCAAGCGGTTGATCATCGGGTCTCGAGTGTGGGAGTACCTGGCCAACCCGACCTTCGATCCGATCGTGAAGCCGGGCCTGCTCGACCGGCGCAACACCGAGCCGATCGCCAACCGCCCCGAGTACCGGGACCCGGTCAAGCGTATCGCCCGCTTGGACGAGCAGGGCATCGACCGGTCGCTGATGTTCCCGACCCTGATGAACGGCCTCGGGGAGATCGTCGGGAACGACCTGCCGCTCCACGTCGACCTGGTCTGGTCCTTCAACCAGTGGCTCGCCGACGACTGGAGCTTCAACTACGAGAACCGCATCTTCGAGCGCGCCGCTGTTCGCCCTCACCGATCCTCAGCAGTCGGTGGACATGCTCGAGTGGGCGCTGGATCGAGGCGCCCGGGCGATCCTCGTCGCCGCCGGCCCGATCCGCAGTGAGGTCGGTTGGCGGTCTCCTGCTGACCCGGTCTACGACCCGTTCTGGGCCCGGCTGGCCGAGGCCAAGGTGCCCGCCTGCGTTCACGCGGCCGCCCAGTACAACCGCCACTCCGGTGAGTACACCGGCCACTTCGAGCAGCGCCCGATGGAGGACCAGACGCTGGACGCGATCATGAACAGCGGCCGGGCCGTGTCCGACTTCTTCGCTGCCATGGTGTGGCAGGGGGCGTTCACCCGCCATCCCGACCTGCGCTTCGTGTCGATCGAGAACAAGTCGAGCTGGGTCCCCAACCTGGTGTCGCGATTGCAGGAGTTCCAGGCGAAGCGGTACGGGGCCCAGAACTTCATCCGGTCCAGCATCGACCACTCCAAGACCACGGAGGACCCCGTCGAGGCCTTCCACCGCTGCGTGTTCGTCACCCCGCACTGGGACGAGGACATCCAGGCGCTCCTCGAGTTCCAACCGGTCGAGCGGATCACAGCCGGCTCCGACTACCCGCACTATGACGGGCTCGTCGAACCTACCGACTACGCCAAATACCTCGACTGGATGAAACCGGAGGACCAGCGGAAGGTCATGCGCGACAACCTCGGCTCGCTCCTCGCGGTGTGAATCGCAGCACACGAGGCGATCTGGCGGCGGTTTGAGATCGGAGGGATCGCGGAGAGGGCGTTCCATAGGATGTACACGCCTACCTCGCCGTAGCCGCCCGAGAGATCTGACACCAGGCGCAACAGCCTTGCACCCCAGCCGTCCCCCTGCGGCCTCGGGCGGCGTCCGGATCGCGTGTTCGGCGTCCCTCGCCAGCACTTCGGGCGCGTCCGTCGCAACATTGACGTGCATATGGGCGACCACTTCGGCGGGCTGCGGTGAGTCAGTTGCCTCCAGCGAGACGGGCTGAGGCCTCGACCCGATCGCGGAAGTCGCCCCACCGGGTTGGGTCGCCGATGCTGAGCGTCTCGTGACCCTTGAGGAGGCCGGCTCTGCCGTCGATGAGTTCTCGAACAATGTCGGCGTGGCCGGCGTGACGTTGCGTCTCCGCAGTGACATGCACAAGGACACGGTGCAGCGTGAGTGTGCCGCCGGGCGACCACGGCACCCGCCCGACCGCATCGAGCGGGAGATCAGTGATCGTTGCGTCGGCGAGTTCCCAGGCACGCCGGTAGAGGGCGACGATATCCTCTCTCGTCTCGTCGGGTGTGGCGAGGAACTCCGCACCGGGTTCAGCGTCTCGTGACAGCCATGGAAGCGAGATGTCGTGGGACCGGCCGAACACCTCGCCGAAGTACCGGACATGCGCGGTAGCGTTGCGCTTGACGAGGCCGAGAAGGTTTGTGCCGGTTGGGGTCAGCGGCCTGCGGATGTCGTGCTCGCCGAGCCCGTCCAGCTTCCATACCAGGGTTTCCCGGGCACCCCGCGGGTAGTTGTGCAGATCTCCCTTGACGTCGAGGCGGGTCATGCCGGCTGCCGGAGGTACAGATCGCGAAGCAGGGATATCTCCGCGCCGGGGTGGATGATCTCCAGATTGTTGTAGAGAAAGAGCTTGGCCATTGGCGCATCCGCGTACTCGGGCGGCTTGTCCGGCCCCTGCGGCTCGGCTAGGCCTGCTGCGCCGAGGCCGAGCAGGCCCGTAACATATGCGTCGTGCGCGGCGTCGAGTTGGCGCAGCGCGCCGTTTGCGTTGCCAGTATAGGCGAAGGTCGCGTGGTCGGCGGGCGGCCCGCCGAAGTACGACGCGCTGGTCTGCGCGAACACAACGATGAGGTGGGCGAGCCGCCAGGCGATCGTGGTGACGGGCTCCCGGTCGTGCCGCGGCAAGCCGTAGTCCATGGTGAACTCGCCCTCGCCAACGGAGACGGGCGCCGTGCTCTGGCCACGGCGGCTGAGGGTCCAGCAGCCGGGGACGGGCTGCCAGAAGTACTCATCATCGGTCAGCCCGTGCAATCGGGGCCGGAGTTGACGCTCCCAGTGCGATTCAAGCTGATCGACCAGCTCGGCGTTCCAGTCAACCTCCATGCCGGAACACTAGATGCTCACCTGCCAAATGTGATCTGCCCTGGACCGCCCGGCGTGTGGTCCGGGTGGAGCGGTCGTTCCCCCCGGAGGGGAGCGCAATGATTCGGCCCTTTCGGATGAGAGCGAGGTAGAGGGAGGTCATCAGTGAGTTCAGTATGGCGTTACGACGGGAGGCGGGTCATCGTCAGCGGTGGCGGTGGGGGTGGCATGGGCGCCGCGTGCGTACGCGAGCTAATCGACTTGGGAGCCGAGATCCACGTGTTGGACGTCAGGGAGCCTCCGGTGGATGTCGCCAGTTACCAGCCGACGGACCTGCGCGATCCGACCGCCGTCGCTTCCGCCGTCGACCGGATCGGCGGCGGCATCGATGCCCTGTTCAACTGTGCGGGTCTCCCCGGCGGGAAGTTTCCTGACCTGGACGTGATGCTGGTGAACTTCGTAGGTATGGCCACCTGGCTGAACTGGTCGCCGCCCGAACGGAGGCCGGTGGTTCGATCGCCAGCATCTCCTCTGGCGCGGGCAGCGCTTGGGCGCAGAACATCGAGAAATGGCCGCCCCTCGAGACGAGCCAGGGCTTCGAAGCGGGTAAGGGGGAAAATCTCAACACTGATGGCGGTACTCTCGCGGGGGTCGCTACCGGACAGATCGACTTGGCGAAGATATTGGCGGACGTGCTCAGCTGATTACGGGCTCTTGCGTTTGGCGCCAGCCTCTGGCGACAGGGTCGATGCCGAAATGCTCTGGACGCGCTCGACTGCTCGAAGTGAGCACTTGCTGAGGGGTCACGTTTGGCAGCTCAGGCAGGCACTTTCAAAGAAAGAACTTCGTGTCGTGGGACAACCCTGAAGCGGCCTCCGTTATCGGTCCATATCTACCGTCGGCGCACTCAGGAGGGCTGGCCTTCCGCGGTCCGATTCGGGCGAGACCCAATCATGTCCAGGCATTGATTCATCCGGTCAGGTGGGGCGACAGCGACGCACTCGTCGACGTGAATTTGGGGCACCCACCTCGTTGGACCCGGTGGCTGCGAACAATCGGTACATGGAGCCAGGCGGGAGATGACTGGGCTTGCCACTCCAAGTGCTCTACCCCAAAACACGTGGCTCACCGCGGGCATTCCACGCAGGGCCGGGGCGGAGGCAACCGTCCTTGCTACCGTGAACGCGCCATGCCCGGGGCCTCGGCTGTCCCGGCGACGGTGGCGACCTTCGTTGCGAGCCCGACCGAAGGAGACGACATGGATTTCGAGCTCCTCGTCAGTGCTGACGCCGTAGTACCAGATCACGACGCGCAATCGCCCGATGCCAGCACGAGTGGGGTCTGCCCTACGTTGATCCGAAATGGACGGTGGCCCCTGAAGGCACGGGCGGGAAGTGGACTTTCATCCGGCTTCGCAAAGATCGACGTGTGGCTCCGACTGCTTTCGAGATTCTGGGGATTCCGTACCACCCGCCGGATCCCGACCACCGCCCGACGGACTACGCCTACCTGCCGGAGATCGCTGCCAGCCAGGGATCGCGTCCAGCACGGAACCACTCGACGGTGCTATCCACCCTTGACTTCCCGGCCGTTCTGGACACGCTCATGGCCACGGGCGCGGACTTCCGGCTCGACCAGCCCCACCCGCGCCTCCCGGCCCCGCGCCTGTGGATCGGATTCTCCGACGAGCATCCGGGCGTCTACGATCCGAAGACCGATGGCGGCCTTCGCCTCGAAATTCTCCCGCACGAGGCGTTTCGTCTCCCACCGGCCAGTACCGAGCCGACCTCGGGTTCCGTCGACGAAGAGGAGACCTGCAACGCGTCGTCTCTCGGACCATCGTGGTAGAGGACCTTGACTCGGTCTGCCGCACGCTGGATGAACACCTGCACTGGGGACCGGGAGCCGATCGGACGGGCCCCGATGGAGTCCGCAGAGCGACCTTCGACTTCGCCTACCCTAACAGCGCATCCCTGGAGGTGATCCAGCCGTCGCCTCCCGCAGTAGAAGCAGAGGTCTTGCAGAGTGGGGACCCGGTCCATTCAGCATCCGTATCGCAGTCAACGACCTGGACGAGCTGCGCGACCGATTGCTGCGGAAGAGGGTCCCGCATTCCGAGCTCCCACCGATCGCCGACGCCAGCTCTCCGCGGGTCTATCGGCCGGCGACCTTCGAGCTCGGCACCGCGTTCGAGTTCGTCCAAGCGGACCGATAAGCGTCATATTCTGCCACAATCGTTAGCTGAGCGAAGTTCTATCGCCGTCGTTATTCCTGCCTGAGCCTCGTGGGTTCTACCGATCGGCGCCGTCAGATGCGCTATCGGCCGCGCCTGTTGAGCAGATGAGCAGATGGGTGCTCCGGCTGTCCTGTTGGAGAGAAACGAGTTTTTGAGCCCTACCGAGATCGGGCGCCAGTCGGCGTTCGTGGCCACCGCTCCGCCAGGACGCGGTGAGATCCGGGGGATAGCCGGGGCGGAGTGGGGGGACACGACCTTAAGGCGCCCCGAGCGCCGGTCGGCGGCCACCTGGAAGGCTCGAGCAGCCTCCTCTAATGGGCTCGTGCCGATCACCGGCTCTCCTGCAGCCGGGGTTCCTTGAAGGTGGGAGCCGAAGCAGATGTGGCAGTGTTGCGGGTATGGCGACTGCCCGCACCGCTGCCGAGTATTCGCCGCCGGTTGTCAACGGAAAGACGCGCCGGCGGCTACGCACCCGTCGGGCTCTTCAGCGGGCGGCGTTGCAACTGTTCGCGGAGCGGGGCTACGAAGAGACAACCGTCGCGGACATCGCGAACCGGGCCGAGGTCAGTGTCCGGACTTTTTTCTTGCACTTCCCGTTCAAGGAAGCAGTCCTTTTTGACGGCTCACTCGACGGGTATCCGGAGCTGCACCGCCTAGTGGTCGGCGCTCCGGAGCACCTCTCCGACTTGGCCGCGCTGGAATACGCCTTGCTTCGTCTCCACACCAGCGTCGGAGTGGATCAGGACCTGTCGCACCGGATGGTCCAGTTGCTTGTGAAAGCCGATGCGGCGTCTTCGGTCGTGCGGGGTCGGCGTATGGAGAACGCAGCGAAGGTTGCCGAGGCAGTGGCCCGGGCGCTCGCCGAGCGTCGCGGCGAGGACGTCCCGAGCTTGGCCACTGCGACCCTGGCCGAGATGGCGATGCGCATTCACCATCTGTCGGTCACTGAGTGGGCGGCGGCCGGCCCCGGTGATCTCCCCGTGATTGTCGAGCGTCGATTCGCCACGTTGCGGACGGTGTGTGCAGATCGCTCCCGGGTAGGAAGGTTGCCCGCCCGCAATCGTCCGCTCAGGCAAGGCGCCGCCTCTTCCGGCGCCGATGCGCTTCTGTCGCTTGAAGCGGATCCGCTTGCACCTCGGGGCTAGTCACGCTGCGGTTCCAAGCGTCCACGTCGCCGTCGCTCCCGGGCCTCGCCGGCCGTTCACTCAATGGATGGCCGTGGGCGCCTGGCGAGCGGCGAACTAACTTCACTATGATGTAGTAATCTTGGGTCCCATGCCGCGACTGCACACCTCTCCTCGAAGGACGGAAGCGTTGCAGAATCAGTGGAAAGATCCTTGTGCGCAGTGACCGCCCTGTTGCAAGCCAGGGCAAGGGTTCAACGTGGACATCCCGGCTTGCCGACGGATTAGCTGCCGTGCCCCAGTGGAGGCATCAGTCCAGCGTTCGGGAGCGACGGGCTCTCTCGTCGGACGCCGGTGTTACGGTGCTTGAACGAGTGGCCGTTCCGGTACACCAGAGGTCAGACCCGTTATGAAAGGCAGTGGAGGTACGCAATGACCGCAGTGCTGAAGGGTGTTCGTGTGCTGGAGGTGGCTGAGCACACGTTCGTGCCCGCCGCTTCGGCGTTACTGGCGGACTGGGGGGCGGAGGTCATCAAGATCGAGCACGTTACCCGAGGTGACGCCATGCGCGGCCTGGCCTCGACGGGTGTGTTCACGACGGCCGGCGATGTCCACGCCTTGATGGAACACTCGAACCGAGGGAAGAAGAGCCTTGGACTTGACCTGACCACGCAGGAAGGGCTCGACATCCTTTACAAGCTGGTGGCCACCTCGGACATTTTTTTGACCAACAAGCTGCCGAGCGTCCGCACGAAGCTGAAGGTGGACGTGGAAGACATCAGGGCCCACAACCCGAAGATCATCTACGTCCGAGGTACAGGCCAGGGGGAGCGCGGACCGGACGCGGACAAGGGGTCGTATGACGCCCTGGCGTTCTGGAACCGGGCCGGGATAGCGGTCGCCCTGACCCGCCCGGAGTACAGCACCGTCGTCGGTCCCCCGGGACCCGGCTTCGGGGACTCCCTGGGAGCGATGACCATCGCAGGGGGGATCATGGGAGCACTGTTCCACCGGGCCCAGACCGGCGAGGCGACCACGGTCGATGTCTCCCTGCTGGGTACAGGCATGTGGGCGATGGGCCAGGGCATCGCCTTGTCCCACCTCATGAAGGAGCCCTGGTTGCCGCCGCCGGCGGACACCCCCCGCCGCAACCCGCTAGTGGTCAACTACGTGACAAAGGACGGCCGTTATCTGGCGTTCTGCTGTTTGCAGGCCGGTAAGTACTGGGCTCACCTGTGTGAGGCGATCGACCGGCCGGAGCTGGCCACCGATTCCCGATTCGTCGATCATGAGTCGCTGATGGCTAATAGCAGCGAGGCGATCGAGATCCTGACCGCCGAGTTCGGCGCCCGGCCGTTGGCCGAGTGGCGGGCGCGGCTCGCGGATTTCGACGGGCAGTGGACTGTGGTTCAGGACACGTTGGAGCTCGCTGATGATCCGCAGGTGGTGGCCAATGGCTACATCCAGGAGTGCCAGACCGCCTCGGGCACGCCCTTCGTCCTGGCTGCCGCACCGGTCCAGTTCGGCGAGGAGGCTCCGGTGCCGGGGCGGGCCCCGGAGTTCAACGAGCACGGCGACGCGATCCTGGACGGGCTCGGCTTCGAGTGGGACAAGATCGTAGACATGAAGATTCGCGGCATAGTCGCCTGACGTCACCCAGAGAGCCGGGATGGCGGGAGCCCCCTGCCGCGGCTCCCGTCGATCCCATGACCGACACCGTTACGGCGGTGTTTAATACATCGAGCTTCGGTGTTCTTCGACGATGGTGCCGTTCGAGCTGCGATACCTGGTTCGGCTGCGACCCGACCACCGAAGCCGCCCCAAGACGACCAGAAGACAAGTGACACTACAAATCCGACGGCGCCCACCACCATCAAGATCACGCCGATGGTGTGGATGTTGAATGTCGACGTGTGCACCGTCGCTGAGTGGACCGTGGTCGCGAACCTGAGAATGGCACCGACAGCAAAAAGGACGATGCTGGTGGCTACGCCCATGACCGCTCCCTTCGCATCGACGGGCGTTCACCCGTGTGAGTTTGTTTCTACCCGGTTTGCGAGCCGGGTAACCCTGTCTGGCCAGAGCCCCGTCACCGCCGCCACGGTCGTCCTGGCCTTCAGCTGGATCCCGACGACAACTGCCAGCCCATCAGTCCCGGCGAGCGCGGCGCGCCGAGGCTTCCATGTCGGCATTCAAGACCGTGATGATCTGAACTCCTTCTAGTGGTGTCGGACGGGGTCCAGTGGTCACCTCGAGGACCTCAGCGGCGTGTGTTCCGGCCCCGGTTTGGGAAGATGTAAAGGCGATGGTCACACCACCGGCACCGGTAGAAGCCGGTCGAATCCTGGGCGGACGATGCCGGCTTGGCCCTCGCCTGGCCGGTGGGGGCATGGCAGAAGGTTCCTGGCTCGGGACGTACGCCTCGAGCGCGACGTGGCCATCAAGGTAATGCGGCCGGACAAGGCCGCCGATCCACTCAGGATGAGTTTGGCGGTCCGGGGTAGCGGGCTACAGCCCAGTTACCATCGGCACTCGTGGGAGTGGCGATCGCGCTCGTTTTTCTGTTCGTGGCGGTGTCCTCCATCCTCGTGATCGTGGGACGGTTTCGCTTCAACGCCAAAATCGCACGAGGGCGTGCCGTTACTTCGGGGCGGCACACCGGCCCGGATCGCGGGCCGGGCTTGGTGGACCACGACGCCTATGCGTCTGGGCGGTCGGTCCAGGCTTCTGACGTTCTGCGTTATTCGGAGGACGGGATTTACCGGGCGGATCGAGCTGTCGGGATATCTGCGGGCGTCTTCGCCCTTGCCACCGTCGGGCTGGTGGCCCTACTACTGGCAGGAGATTCGCAGACCACGTGGTTGCCGATTGTGGTGATGTTCTTCAGCGGCATGTTGGTGATCGGCACGTTGATCTCCGCCAAACCGGGCATCCGAGTCAGAGACGACGGCATCACCATCGGACAGGTCGCCTATACGGAAAGACATGCTCGGCCCGGCTTCTCCGAGAGAATGGGTGTACCGCACTTCGTTGTCGAGCTGCCCTTCGATGCCGTGGTCGCCATCCGGTTCCTTCGGGGCGCCGAGGTCGTCACGGTCCGAGACGCGATCCGAGCGTCAGCCCCGCCTCGGATGGCCAATAAGCCCACCAAGGCCCGCAAACAGGTTCTCGGGCTCTTCTCTACCGGCGGGCTGTCGGGTGCGATGTACATCAGGATCCGAGCGGACCGGACACCTCCGGTTCCCCTGCTTGCGACCTCGTCGGGCATGGGAAGTTCGACCACTCGCGCTACTACGTGGTCGGGACCCGAATTCCTCATCGGAACCAGACACCCGCTTGAGCTTCAGCACGCGGTACACGACGCACTGGACTCCTATCACCTTGCTGGGGGCCACTTCATCCCGGTGCAACTGCCCGAGACGGGGCTATCCAGCCAGTAGCCCGAACGATCCGCGCGACCGGGAAAGCACCGTTCCCACAAAGTGACACGTGCGGGGCCTCTGGCGAGTGAGGCCCTTTTGTGGGGGGAAATGGCCGCCGATGTCTACAGCAAGGGTGTTCACCATTAGCCACAGCTGCTGTGTTGTCGGAGCGTTCGCGTTACCAGCGGTGGCAGGCAGGAGGCCGGGTGGCGACCACCCGGCGAAAATTCATGCTGCTGCGCTTTCGCAGCGTGTTCGACTTGGCGTGCAGGAATATTCCGTTGACATTGGGCCGGGAATGCTTCAACATTGTTCCTCTATGGCACGCAGGCTCTTTGCCGACATAACGCTCCGGGGGTTAGCCTCGTTGAGCTACGGCGCGCTCGCGTATCCAGGTAGCCAACCGCTGGATCAGCGGTGGTCGGAGCGACGTGAACCCGCCAATACCGGCAGGCCCGTCGCGATCTGCCGGTAACTCAGCGCTTCTGAGTTCCAGAAACCGTTCTATTGGCGCGCACAACGTCCTGCGCGCTCGTATCTCATATTTCTTGCGCTCGAGCCAGGGTGGCACCGCGGTCTCCAAACCCGCAGGCTGGGGGTTCGACTCCTTCCGGGCGTGCGCGCCGGGCACCCGGTCCGGACAGCTGCATTTTGACAACCGCATAGGCATCGTTTGTTGGGGTCAGCGCCACCTGGCCCCAGAGGTGGGTCGGTCGCGCCATGGGACGTAGCTGGCTGTAGACCCTCCCGGCCCACCTGGCGCGCCACGCCTGACTGGTAAGGGACCCGGCTATTACCCTGGAAAAGACCGGGTTCGAGGCCCACGGCGCGCACCGTGCCGTCGTAGCTCAGCGAGTAGTAGCACCGGTCCGTCAAGCCGGAGGTCGCGGGTGCAAGTCCCGTCGACGGCGCCCACCCACACTTGGCGTCCATGTCGACGTGGCCGAATGGATCAAGGCGCCGGTCTACGAAACCGGAGGATGCAGGTTCAACCCCTGCCGTCGACGCTCCCTCGCCGTAGCTCAGCTGGACCCAGAGCACCGCCCTCCGAAGGCGGGAGTCGCACGTTCGAGTCGTGCCGGCGAGACACCTGCCCTTGTAGCTCAGCGAGAAAGAGCCCGTCCTTGGTAGGAACGAGGCCGTGGGTGCGAACCCCACCGAGGGCCCGAGAGATCTGCGAGTTGGGGAGTGATCCGGGCGGATGACGAGCCTGTCCCGAAACAGGTAATGGCGCGAACCTTCGGGTGTTCGCGTCGGCAGGCGACCGCTGCTTCGCAGCGGAGCCCGGCTGTCTCATGGTTCGCTCGCAAGCTCGCTCACATGCCGCGATGGTCCAGAGGCCAAGACACCGGGCCCTCAACCCGGAAAGCGGGGTTCGATTCCCCGTCGCGGTACCGGTGCCAGGTAGTCGAGCGACAAGACGTCCGGCCGTTAACCGGAAGGCGGGGGTTCGAGACCCTCAGCTTGATCCGGTGCGGCGAAGCCAGATGCTTCCCCGGCAGGACCCGCGGAGAAGGAGAACCCCCGCAAGTCGGCCGGGTGAGAGCCGCACCGGCCTTGCTTCACCCGGTTCACGGACCACACCGAATTTGGTGGTCGTCGTCCAACGGCGAGGATGCGAGCACGCCACGCTTGCGATGAGGGTTCGACTCCCTCCGGCCACACTGTCCTCAACGAGAACATCTCCAGTGACATAACTATGAGACGAAGGAGGGGGTGACATGCCCACCGCTATCAACGACAAGCTCATCTCCTGGGCCAGCGACATCGACCCGGGCACCATCCGCCAGGCCGAGAAGACCGCCCGCCTCCCGATCGTGGACGGGCATGTGGCGCTGATGCCCGACGCTCATGTCGGCATTGGCGCCACCGTCGGGTCCGTGATCCCCACCACAGACGCGGTGATCCCCAGCGCGGTGGGCGTGGACATCGGCTGCGGCATGATTGCCGCCGAACTCGATGTCACCGAAGGTCAGCTGCCCGACACTCTTGAGCCGCTGCTTTCCCGCATCGAGTCGGCCATCCCGGCCGGCGTCGGCAAGGGCCACGACCGCGTGGCTCGTAGCGCCGAGCGTTGGCTGGCCGCCAACCAGCCGGCCGGCGACCTGGGCGATGACCGCAAGGCGAAGGTGCTCAAGCAGTTCGGCACTCTGGGCTCGGGAAACCACTTCTTCGAGCTGTGCGTGGACGAACGCCGCCGGTTGTGGGTGGTGCTGCACTCGGGCAGCCGGGGCATCGGCAACCAGCTGGCCCAGGCCCACATCGCCAAGGCCCGAAAGCTGGCCAAGGAGGCCATGCTCTCCCCGGAGGATTTGGACCTGGCCTATTTCGTGCAGGGCACCGCAGACTTCGAGGCGTACATCGCCGACATGCTGTGGGCCCAGGACTACGCCCGGGCCAACCGGGACCAGATGATGGACAACGCCATGCGGGAAGTCTTTTCCTTCCTCGGTTTCGGTAGTGAGACCGGGCGGATCAACTGCCACCACAACTTCACCCAGCAGGAGACCCACGCCGGCCGGCAGCTGTGGATCACCCGCAAGGGCGCGATCAAGGCCGACCGGGGCGACCTGGGTGTAATCCCGGGTTCGATGGGCACCCGCAGTTACATCGTGGCCGGCAAGGGCAACCCGGTCAGCTGGAACAGCTGCTCCCACGGCGCCGGACGCCGGCACAGCCGGACCCAGGCCAAGAAGCTGTTCACCAGCGCCGATCTGGCCGCCCAGATGGCTGGCAAGGTGTGGCTGTCCAAGCGGGCCGAAGCCCTGGTGGACGAGATTCCCGCCGCCTACAAGGACATCGACCAGGTCATGGCCGACCAGGCCGACCTGGTAGAGGTCCGGCACACCCTGCGCCAGGTTCTCAACTACAAGGGAACCTGACCAAGCATCACGGGTAGCGCGCCCGGCTCCGGTTCGCACGACCGGGCGCGCAACCCACAACCGTTCTCGCCCGCTGCGACGACCGGGGAATACTTCACTCTGCACAAGTGAATGCCCGTAAGGGCGTTGACCTCCGGCCACCCGGTTCCCGGGCAAGACTCCCGGTCCTGAAGCTCTGACGCCTGATGCTCGGGGCGGGAGGGCGGCCGGTTGGAACCCGGCAGGGGTCGGTTCGAGTGGCCGGTCACCCCACCTGAGCGGGGGATCTGGAGATCAGCGGGGGCTCATACTCCCTGCCCGGCGGGTTCGATTCCCGCCCCCGCCACCCTTGGGCCGGTAGCGCAAACGGAAGCGCAGCTCCCCTGCACGGAGATGGTTGCGGGTTCGACTCCCGCTCGGTCCACCCTGCTGACGTAGCCCAACTGCGGTAGAGGCACGGCGCTCAGACCGCCGCCAGTGTCGGTTCGAATCCGACCGTCAGTACCGGCCTGCTCACGTGGCCCGAACCCGGTAGACGCATAAGGTCGAGAGCCTTGCGAGTGCGGGTTCGATCCCGCCGTGAGTACCCACCTGGACGTGGCGCAATGGGAGCGCACCGGCTTTGGGAGCCGGGGGTTGGGAGTTCGAGTCTCTCCGTCCAGACCCTTGCGAGGTGGTGGAACTGGTACCACGCCTGGCTTTGAACCAGGAGGTCCGCGTTCGAACCGTGGCCTCGCAGCCAACCGACGATGCCTGCGCGGTCAGCGGTCGAGAGCGCGTGACATGCGTCCTCTGCTGCCTGGTCCCCAGGCCGATCAATCCAATCCCGGTCAGATGCGCCGGACGGGCTTACCGGCGCGCCGACACTTACGAGGGCGGCCGGGCCTTCGTGCGCGACGCCGAGTCGGAGCTGTTCCTCCTGGCTGCCACCAACATGGTCGGCGAGGGCACCTTCTACGAGCGCGCCGCTGGTCGCGACGCCCGCTTCGTGGATCTGGTCCACGAGGTAGCGGTCGCCAACCCGGCGTTCGTTGCCGGTACCGACCCGGACGCCGGCCGTGTCGGCTAGGCCCAGTACCTGCGCCAGCATCTGCTGATGCGCTCGGCCGCGGTCGTGATGGCCGCCGAGTACGTCGCTGCGCGTGGACCGGGAGGTCGCTCGGTGATCGCCCGCGCCCTGCAGCGCGCCGACGAGCCGGCCGAGCTCGTCCGCTACTGGATGGCAAACTGCCTGCCTCGGCGTGACTACGTCGGCGTGACCGCCCCGCCGCCGAAGTGGGCGCCGTTCTTTGCAGCATTTTTGCTTCTTCGTACATTTTGCGACGCCAGGTGTACTCCTTTGCACGAAGAAGCGAAAACGCGACAAAGAAGGCCGGCGTCACCGGCCCAGACAGCCTCCGAGACTTAGCCGACAACCCCGGCCCGGCGTGGCGCACGGCCGCAACCTGCCCATACCGGTCAAGCGCGGTGTCGCCGACGCGGTCCGCCGCCTGTACACCGAGCGGGCCGCGCTGCGCTACGACGGCCTGTCGCGCCAGCTGCGCATGGCGGACGTGATCGAGCTCACCCACCCGGCCCCGGCCGGACCGCCAGTCGGCCCTGTCCCGGTACCTGCTCGACCGCCGCCACCACGACGACGCAGTCGCCGACGCGGGTGTCCTGCCGGCGCTGGCCGCCGCGGCCGCCCTCGAGGCCGTCCCGGCCGACCGCCGCCGCTCGGTGCTGCGCGCCCGCGGCACGGCCGCACGGGCGAGGCTGGTTTCTCGTGGGAGCGACTGTCGGGTTGCCTGCCGGGCGGCATGGACGGCCTCGGGTCCCAGCCGAGGTGAGCTCTGTGACCTTTCCATGCCAGCGCCGGGTATTGCACCATGGCAGTCACCCGGCGGCGAGCGGGCGGGCTCGCAACCATCCCACGTATGGAAGCTTTACTTCAAGAAATCGGTGGCTACCTCGTCTCCGCAGGTTCCTCGCGACTGCATCGATACGCAAATAGCCACGAGGGCGGCTCAACCGACGCGGCGGGCATCGAGACAGACCCCCGTCGCACCGCTCAACGAGGATCTGACGTGACGTTCAAATCTGCGACCCCGCGGTCTGCTCCACCACGCGTGCCGGGCCATGTCCCGCGTCGAGCACTCAGCGGCGCGTCGGTGACCGTTGGACGTAAGATGACAATGGGTCGCTGAGGTCTCGCCCTTGGCCGACCAGGTCGAGTTCGGGAGCAGGTGAAATATGAGGGGAGGGTCCAGGGATGACTCTGTCAGACCAACTCAATGATCTAGCAGTCAAGGCGAAGCAGGTCCAGGACCGGGTGGCTGCCGCAAAACAGAAGACAAGGGCCGACCTCGAAGGCGATGTCGATAATGCCCGTGCATCAGCCCAGGCCGAGGCCGATGCCTTGCACACCAAGGCAGAGGCAAACAAGGGGAAAATCTCGGCCTGGTGGGACAAGATGGAAAGGTCGTGGCACGAGCACGTGGCTGCGGTGCGCAAAGGCGCCCAGGAACGAAAAGCCGCGCACGACGCCCAGGCCGCGCAGCGGGCGGCCGAGCGGGCGGACGAGGATGCGTCCTATGCCATCGATTACGCCAACGCGGCCATCGAGGAAGCCCAGTATGCAGTACTCGACGCCGACCTGGCTCACCGGCGGGCCGACGAGCTCGCGCAGGCCTGAGGTTCGATTCCGGCACTACCGATGCTGGGGGCTTCGGCAACCTTGAGGAAGCTGATTCGACCGGGATGCCCGTTTGGTCGGATCGACAGCAGGGCTCTTGGCCGGCGCATCGTCTACCTCCGGCCCGCGACAGCTTCGCGGGCAGAGCTGATCAGCAGTGGACTGATGTTCCCATAGCTCGAGTCGGATGCGTCGTTTATCAGCGCCAACCCGAAATACGTCTCGATGGAGGCCAGCAGGCCGGCGTGGGTGAGGAGTTGATCCCAGTTGCCATCGCCGCCTAGGCCGAACTGGTATGGCCGATCGGAAACCTCTGAGCCAGCCTGGTGATGTTCGGGGCGTTCTGGCTACGCAGAATGTTGGCGACTTGCTGGTTCTCCATTACCAGCAGCAGCAAGCCTGGCAGGGTCGTCACGGGTGAAGATTAGTGTCACTCTGCGAGTAGACGGCGCGGGTCGACATGCCAAACGGATCAATCCTCGACCTCGAGCAGGGCGGCTACGGCGGCTTCGGCTTCCACAGCCGCGGGCAGTGCAGCCGGCAGCCTCGGGATGCCGGGTAACTCACCGTCGGACTCATAGCGGGCGATCACCCGGGGATCGACGTACGAGCTGCGCGTCACCGTCGGGGTGTCTCCAAGCCATTCCGCCACACCCCGAATGCCCGTGGTTATCACAGTCTTGCGACTCCGCGCGGTTGCCGCTGGGCTGGCGTTTGCGAGGAGCAACGCCATCAATACTGTGGCGTTCCAGGTCCGGAACTCCTTTGCGGTGAAGTGGCCGCCGGCGCGGTTGGCGATATAGCTGCTCACCTGGTGGGAGCGGAGAGGCCGCCAGGAGTCGTTTTCCAGGAAGGAAAAGAGTGCATCGGTGCTGTTATTGCTGCTGATCAGGGTGCCGACGACCGTTCGGACCGCCCTGTCGGTAACGGTTATCGTTCGACGCTTGCCTTCCTTTGCGATGTAATCGAAGGTGACGCCACCTCGGGTCATCGTGACGTCGCTCTTCTGGATGGTGGTGGCGCCGTAATGATGATCGAGCTCGGCGTACTTCTCACCGCCGATACGGAATAGACCGAGGTCGAGCAGCCGGACGGCGGCCGCGGCTACCCGGTCCTGGTCGAGGTGGCGCCGGCCCAGATCCCGGATGGTGGCCGACCGCAAGACGGGAAGGGAGCCGGCAAAGCGCAGCATGTGTTCAAACTTCTGAGCCTCGCGCCCCTTGAGCCAGAGCTCGTGGTAGCGGTACTGGGTCCGGCCCCGCCTGTCGACGCCCGTAGCCTGGATGTGACCCAGCGGGTCTGGCGATATCCAGACATCCTTCCACGCCGGCGGGGTGCCGAGTGCGCCAATGCGGACCAGTGTTTCGGTATCGGTGAGGGGCGCTCCCGACGGAAGGCGGTAGAAGAAGCCGTCGGCGGTCCGCGCACGTGTGATCCCGGGAGCGTGGGGATCACTGCGAGTCAGCCCCGGAACTGCGGCTGGGGAAGAGGATGGATCGGTGCTCAAGTTGCGTCACCCTACCGCTTTCGGCGGAAACGTAGAGTGCGAGTGATCGGGAAAGCCGGCATGAGAGGAGCAAACAGCCGAAGCAAGGAGAAGGCGGCGCGCCAGGAAAACGGGCGCGATCAATGAGCTCTGGCCAATCGTGGGCCGGAACATAACCAGGAGTGGATGGTCAGGAAAGTCCCCGGCGCGGCCCGGCGGCGAGCGCACCTCCTGCGCCGGTCCTGGTCACCCGGGGCGAAGAGCGACCCAAAGGCCGCGAGCCTCGGCGAGGGTACGCCCGGCGTCGCTGATCGACCCGGACACCCAGACCTTGCGACCTTCCATCCGCTCGAGTCCGGCCTGAATCTGAAGTTCGTGGCTTATGGGCGCGGGGGCCTTGTAGTCGATGGTGATGGTGGCCGTGCGGCTGATCGTGTGGATCAACGCAACCGAGCCCAGCGCATTGTCGAGAGCCAACGCAATAAATCCGCCGTGCGCGAATCCGCCCAACCCATCGAAGATCGGAGGAAAGACGATCGTGCCGCGCAACCCGTCGGCGTCGACGGTGTACGTCATCTCCGGCGACCAGGGGTTCAGGTTCGCGCCAGAGCGTGCTGCGGTGGGCGGCATGGGTCTGCGCGAGGGAGGCATGCCGAGCGCGTCGACTGCAGCGGCGAGCATTCCCAGCTCGCGGTCGGAGAAGTCCGAACGGTGACTGACGGACTGGGCCAGGGCTCGCACGGCGTCCCGGGCCAGAGCGGCCGGGTCCGGCCCGGGATCTGTTTGCGCTGGAGTCATGGTGACACAACCTATTCGAGCGGCGTCCTCTATCCAGGCGGTCGGTCGCCGAACGTCTCCGAGTTCTCCGTTCGTGGCACTGACTGTCCCTTCTTTACTGCAAGTCGAGCGTTTCGAAGACGGGAAGGCGAAAGATTCCGGCGTCGTCCTCGCTGTCGATGAACACGACATGGACCGGCATGCCTTGCGTCGCCTCGCGGTTCGTGAAACCCAAGGGGTTGCTGACGAAGAGTGGGCCTTCGTCGAGTTCGACAAGCACGGTATCCCACGGCACGCCCAGCTCGGAGTAATACTGGCGCTCGAAGGTGCACCAGCTGACGAGCCGGCCATTGCCAGACAGGAGCTCCCACGTCAGCCGGCCGTCCCCGCACCGTTCGCAGGAGACGACCGGTGGCCAGGAGAGATGCCGGCATATGTCGCAGCGCTGGAGTCGTAGCTCGTCCTGCCCGCAATAGTCCCAGAACTCGTCGTGCCCGGGGCCCAGGACGCGGTTGGGGCGGCGCTTCGCCATCACGCTCCTCTGGTGAACACCAGCGGGTGGGCGGACTCGGTAGTGGCGAAAGAGAACAGTGACACTTCGGCACCTTTGACCTGGCGCGCCCCGGCCTCATGACGCAGCTGTCGTACCACCTCGGCCAGCAGGTTCCATCCTTGTAGGTAGGCCTCCGACAGCATCCCGCCGCTGGTATTGACCGGGATCGCCCCGCCGAGAGCGGTGTGGCCCTCCTTCCAGAACTCCAGGCCCTGGCCGGGCTCAACGAACCCATAACCCTCGAGCTGGTTGATGAGGTGAATTGCGGAGGCGTCGTAGCCTTCGAAATGATCGACGTCGGTGATGGTGAGTCCGGCCATGCCGACCGCGTCTGCCGCGGCCGTGGCGAACTGCGGGCGGAGGCGCTCCCTGACCATGAAGTGCATCTTCGACTCAGTGACGCGAGCGTTCCCCCAACCCGACAACAGCACCGGGTTGTGAGGCCGGTCGCGGGCCCGGTCAGTGCCGGTCAGGATCACGCAGACGGCGCCGTCGTTGACCAGGCACATGTCGAACAGGCGCATGGGCCGCACGATGTACCGACTGGCCAGGTAGTCCTCGATCGACAACGGCCGGCGCATGATGGCGTTCTCATTCAAAAGCGCATTCGAGCGCAACGTCGCCGCCACCACGCCCAGGTCCTCCTCGGTGGCCCCGTACGTCGCGGCGTAGCAGGTAAACATCAACGCCCAGTGCGCGGCCTGGGAACTCCAGCCCCAGGGGTGATAGTAGTAGTACGAGTCGCGGCCGCCACCTTGGTACGTCTGGCCACCATACTGGCGGCCGATCGCCCGGGAGGGCAGGGAATGCACGATTGCCATCGTTTCGCATTGACCGGCAGCGAGCGCTCCCACTGCGCTCAGCAGCGGCATCATCCCGCCGCCTCGCATGAGATGCCCGGGGGCCAGACCCAGCGCAGTGGCGACTTCTACCGGCTCGCCGCCACCGTATGGAAACGAGGCGCACAGCCCATCGATGTCCGGGACATCCAGCCCACTGTCAGCCAAAGCGCGTTCGAAGGCCCGGCGGGCCAATGTCGCGGCGTCCGGCGGCACATAGCCTTCCGCGCCGGAGCGGGCGGCCCGATAGTCACTGCCGTAATCCGTCTCGCCGACCCCGACGACGGCCACGCGGCCGCTGAGCGCGGGGTCCAGCGCAACGTCCGCCATAAAGGTGTCAGTCATGTCGGCAACCAACTTGCCCATCGCCACCAGAAATGCCCGGTCTGATCGGGCATTGTTACGTGGGAATTGGACGAGATGAGATGATATTCCATCAGGGTTTGCCTCCTGGTAGGCACGATACACTTCGACGACGGCTGGGCGTCGGCCTGCTCGTCGCCGCCACCACTTCTACCTAGCGCGTGAGACCCAAAAGCCGGGCAATGTTCCCGCCGAGTATGGACTCAATATCCTGAGCATTCAGGCCAGTCGATCGTATCTGCTCGACGGAGAGGGTCTCCCCACCGTAGACAAGCCGGCTGGCTCCGCACCGATCCACGAGATCCCGCACATACATCCAGTTATGGCTTAACGACGTGTCGAACACTGTGTTGGGGCACGACTCGGCCACATATGGCACGAGAAGCGACTGATCGAATGTGCTGAACGCATCCAGGATAACAAACTGGATATCGGGAAAGTCTCGGGCCACTATGGCCGTCTTCCAGAGGTGTTCCGCTGGCGCTTCACCAACTGCGTGCAGAAACACGGCAAGATTGCGTGCACCGATTCGCTCGATGTAGCGGCGGACCCATACGCTATCGTTGGACACTCCCTGGAAGCGATTATGAAAGGTGATCCCTTTCATGGCTAACTCCAGGGCACAGCGATCGATCTCCTCAAGACCGCGTTCACCGTAGAGGGGTTCGACGGTTCCGACCGCAACCGGGACCCGGTCGGGCCGGCTGTCGCGGCACGCGGCGACACGGTCGTTTATTTGCCGCGTGTCCGCGAGCCCGTCGGGCCGCAGGTAGGCGCTCGGCGCCAGCGCAACTGCCTGGTCGACCCCTCTCTCGTCCAGTCGACGGATCAGGGCGGCGACGATCCGCTCCGGCTCACTGGGCGGTGGCTCTGGCTCGTGGCGTGGCGGCGGTAGGACGCCCGTCAGTGAGTGATCCTCACCGACATGCACATGCGCATCGATAACGGCCTCCACGGTCGGTCTCCTCCCTTCGCTCGTTACCGGGCGCCAAGTGGCGGCATCAACTGTGCCCGAACTACTGGGATTGTTTCACGAGATCGGCCTGGAGCTGATGGCGCTGGGATATCAGCTTGGCCGCCTCGTCCGAGACGGCCTGCCAGACTCCCGTTCCCGGGTTGATCTCGGCGGCCAGCAGGTCGTGCAGAGGATTGGTGCCGGGGTCGGCGGCAGCCAGAACCCGCACCGGCTCGCAGCCGCCGGTGGTGGCTTGCCGGTAGAACTGCAGCGACGCGATGTTCAGGTCGTCATCGAGCAGCACGGCCACGCCGCCCTGAGTTGGTGCCGGCGTGGACGTGTCGACGACCCATCCGCCGGTGTTGGATATGCGAACCGGTGACGGATACCCGGCCAGTTGACGCTCGAAGACGAACGGCTTATGGGTGTGGCCGAAGATGAAGCCGACGTCGGGGCCCACCCCGCCCAGGTCATCCACTATCTGGCGACGTACGGGCCCTTCCAGGTAGAGACGCAGCCCGGACTCCGCCTTGGCGCTGAGAGTCTGCCCGGGGGTACCCCGCTCGCTTCGGGCCATGTGGTTCACCTCCCGCCGGGTGATAGCCGTCATGAACGCCGACTCCACCGGGCGCAGCCAGTGGGGTCCATGGTTCCTCGCAACCAGGCTGTGGACCAGGTTGGAGGACAGTTGGTTAAGGTCAGCGGCGCTGCTGAGGTCGGCGTACACCAGGCCGACGTCGCTGCCGACCTCGCCCGATCGGCCAAGCGTCGACCAGAAGAAGTCGATCCAGGCGAAGTTCTCGGCTTCCATACCGGCGATCGTCAGACCCGCCGGGTCGCGCTGCTCGGGAAAGAGCAGGTCACGCATCTGGGACATGAGCAAGTAGATCGGTTCGCTGAAATGGCCGTGGGTGACCACCCGGCAACTCCGGCCGTCCGGCGTCACCAGCGCCAGGTTCGGGTACGCGACCAGCACCGTCACATCCTCAGCTCCCGGCCGGCGCCGGATGAGAGCTTGCATGAGGCCGGCGTGAGTGGGGCGGAGGCTGCTCGGGAGGAGGCCGGTCACGTGCCACGGCTCCCGTATCGGGTCTCCCGGGGCCAGTTCCTCGAGATAGTTGACGTACTGCGCTTCTCGGGCGCTCTCCCACAGGTGGTGGTCGTGGTTCCCGGGCAGGTAGTAGAGGGTGTCGGCGAAGAGTCTTGGGGTCTGGCCAAACACGGCGTCAACAAAGCTTCCGAACGCCGTGGCGGCGACCGCATCGGAGGACAGCGCCAAATCGAGTACGTCCCCGGCCAGTATCAGGGTAGGTGGATCGTTCTGTCGCGCCACGAGGGAGCGCAGCGCCTCGGTGACGGCGATCAACACCGGGCTCGGGGTGTTCGGAGCCGGCTCGTAGGGCTCGGGTCCAGCCGCGCCCGCTGCCGCGGCCGATGGCGCGCCCGGAGGGTGCTTGACGACGGATGTCATCAGGCTGTTCTCAGCCCCAAAGTGCAGGTCGGAGAGGACGACGAAGCGGATCGCGGTCACCGTTGCACCGTAGACGGTCCCCCCGGGGCGGTGGCCCCGGGCAGGCCTTCCTTGGCGCTCAGGGCTCGATCTGCGCGGAGGCGGTTCCGGGATCCTTCCCGGCTCCGGCGGCAGTGTCCGTCGAGGGCGCCTCGCTGCCGTTGGAGCCGTCCGGTTGATGGGCAGCGACATGCTTGTCCATCGCTGCCAGGGCGTCCGCCACTGCCTCGCTGGATCCGCCCTGGCGCTGTTGGGCGTAGTAGGCAGCCCCGAGGTTCCGAAGCAGTGCTTGCTCCTGCCGCTTTGCCTGCAACTGGTCGAACTTGGCCTGCCCCTGGCCCAGCCCGTGCTGCGCTTTGCCCCACGCCTGTCCGGCTTGCTGTCTCACCGTCTCTATCAGCGTCATGGTGGCTCCTCCTGACCGGATGAAGTCGGGCTGGCACACTGTCACCCGATCCGGCACCGCAAACCGTACTCCCGGCGTACGCCAACCCCAAGGGCCAGGTTGCGGTGCCCGCCGAACGGGCCTCCAACCGGCGAGGTCAGAACCACTGGTTGATCTGATCACCAAAGATAAGCAGAGCCGAGCCGACTACCGCCGCGACGAACGCGATGAAGATCACCAGGGCGGTGAGTTTTCGTGGCAAGACCGATATCTGCTCGAAGTCGATGTCGCGTCTCTTTTGCTCGCCTCGACCGGCATTCTGAGCCAGCCGGTCAGCAGCAACGAAGGACACCCGGAACGATTGATCGGAAGGCTTGCTCAGCAGTTTCGGATGACGGGTCCGGGCTTTGACCATCACGACGTCTTGGCTCCCGGCGGGTATCCGGAGCCGGAGGGGCTCACGGCCAATGACAGCTCATGTTGCGGGTCCACGATGACCGGTCGCGGTTCAGCGGCGGCGTTCCCTCTGTTCTCCACCTCGATCACGTGCCGGCTGGACCAGCGACGGCGCACCTGAGCGGGCTCGATCTCGAAGTCGACGTCGGAGACGGCCTCTACCACCAGAACTGCTTCGGCCGCGACGGACCGTTGGCCGTCGACCCGTGAAGCGCACCGTACCCCGAAGGGAATCTGTGCGGCCAGGGCCGGAGGACTGGCGGGGGGCGTGAAGACGATCTTGGCGGACACTTCCCCGGCTGAGGGAAGCGCGATGACCGGCGGTGTCACCCGGCCCCAGCCGGCAGTCGGTCCGAGCAACTCGAGGGCATAGTCATCGCCGCCGCGCCCCCGGTTCCGGATGGTAACCGTCGTCGCGACCTCCTCGCCGGGGACCGCACGCAGGCGATCATCAGCCAGTACCAGCGTTGGCGCCGTGGCCGCAACCTCCTGAACATGTTGGGCCTGGAGGACGATCGGCCCTTGACCCTGGGTCGAGATGGAGATCGACAAGGGGTAGGCCCTGTCCGCGGCGGAGAACAACGGTTGGCGGGGCACAACGTCGACTCGACTCTCAGCTTTGGCGCCGGGCCCGAGTTCCAGGGACTCCGGCTTGGCGGTAAGGATCAGGTCGTTCCCGGGCTGAGACGGGGTAACGACGATGGTCGTGAGGGTGTTGCCGGCGTTCTCGAGAGCCACACGGTGTTCGGCCCCGGACGACCCGGTTGACCGGAGCGGGCTCAAGGACGCTTTGACATCGACGAAGGCACCGACATCAACGACGCCATCTGCGCAATCGGACACCGTCGTGTCGGACTGCGACGTGCCGACCAATCGGAACGGCGTGACGCCGCAGCGAACGCGTGACGAACGCGGGGGTCGGAACAAGATCCGGACTTCGGCCTCTTGCGCCGGGAACAGGCCGACCTCAGGTGGCTCGACGACCGTCCACTCGGCCGGGATTCCCTCGACCGTGAAAGCCACCTTTTCCACCACGTCGCCGCTGTTCCGCACCGCCGCGGCCAGAGAGGTCTCGCCGCCGGGCGCAACCGACGTCTGGCCCTCGACAAGCCAGACGCCGACGCTGCGCTCATGCTCGTGAGGTCCTGTAGGAAGTGAAAAACCAAGGAAGTTGCGGCATCGAGCACACCACAGGTCGTCGTCCGTTTGGGCATCACCGTTGTCGCATCCGCAGTTCTGGCATATGCGCATCGAAAGCTCACCTCATCCGAGTCTTGAATTTGGTTGGAACAGTGAAATGGGAATGTCCGGTGACCGATCGTCCGACCGGTTGTTGGCGCAACTGGACGAAATGGTGTACTCCCATCCCCAGAACGACGAAAGCCGCCACAATGCCGGCGATCAAAGCGAGAAGAAGAACACCCCGAAGCACGAGGGCCGGAAGAGCCAGACTCTCGTTGTACATCGGGCGTCGCCCGCCGTTGCGTGAACGCATGACCCGGCGAAATGCTTGAGATCGGATGTTGCCATGGGGGTCGATCAACCTGTGTCGGATGATCGACGCGGAAGATTGGCCCAGCGCCGCCTGTGGCATGGCTATCGGCCCGCGTTGGTTACCGCACCGGTGGCAGAACGACATATCGGAACCGACGGCGGAGGAGCAGTGGGGGCAGGTTGCCCCGGCGACTTCGGTGACCGCCTCGTGGCGTCCGGTCGAGTCTGGCGGGCTGAGGACGTCGCGGACGACTGCAACTGACTCGGTTGCGTCCGGCGCCGGGGTCACTTCGTGAAAGACGCCTACCGCGCTCCCGAGTTTTACTTCGTCGCTGTCGCGGAGGCGACAACGATCTATCACCCGGCGGCCGTTGACAAAGGTACCGTTGGTTGAGTTGAGATCCTCGACCCAGACCCCATCGGTGTCGCGGGTAATGCGAGCATGGTGCCTGCTGATCGTCGGCTCGGGCACCGTAATGTCGGCCGAATCGTCTCGCCCAATAATCTGATCGAATCCGGAAGCGATGTCGAGGACCAGGCCGTGCTCGGCTCCGCCCCGGGTGGGCACCGACACCTCCAGGGTGGGCACTCCCGTCGATAGCTGCTTCGCAGACGGGCGGGGGAGAGGTGGGATGTCCAGGGTGTCGGTCTTGTACCGCAACGGCGTCATCGGCGTCTCGAATCTGGATGGCGGCTTCTCCAGCAAGTGTGCAGAGACGGGCCGCCGGTCGCCATGGTGCCCACATGCCTTTCTCGAGGGGGTGCAGGCACCACCATCGGGAGGTCCCTGCGACGCGCCGCCTCCACGAGCCCGCCCGATCGGACAGGTGCGTTCAGTCGAGGCGCGAGATAACGGCAGCCTGGTGATCCGAGGTCACCACGGACGCCGCCAGCTGCCGGGCTACTTCATCACGGCAAGTTATGCCCACGTTGGGGGTAGCAGTGGAAGGAGACGTACTTCAGCCCGTCGAGGTAAACGCAGAACCCCTCATAGTGGATATTCGCGACGGGAGCGCCCTGCCCGTGTTCTTGCACATCCCCTTCGGCCATTTGCAGATCCCCGGCCCAGTCTCGCATGTGCACAAGGGTGTTCTCTTCGTGCCATTCTGGGCTCGCCCCGCCATTGAACTTCTGCCCGCCGGACGCAGGGCGGGTCCCGATGGGTTGGCTTTGGGGTTGATGCTTGAGCTGGTCGCAATCAAGATGGACCTCGATGCCCGGTGCCGTTATGGACACGCCCGAGGAATCCTTTCGGGCCTGATCCCGCTTGGCGCGAGCGGCAGCCAGCTTGGACTCCTGTTTCCGTCCCTCTCGAAGCAGGTCGAGAGCGGCCTGAATGCCGCTTTGATCCTTGAGGGTGATGTTGTACTTCTTGGCGAAGGCACCTTTGATGTCACTCCGGTTGACCTTTACGGAGCCACCCTTGAAGAGTTCCTCGGCGGCGCCCTTGGTGTCCGGTTCGACCTTCGGCTTGGCGTCAGTCGTCCGAGTCTTGACCGCAATAACGTGCGCGAGCTCGCGCTTTTTTTCGTCCCGATCCCGTTCCCCGCCTGCATCCATCATGTCGCCAACTCCCGACTCTCGCCTCGGAATGCCACCGACCGGACTGTAGCACCCGGTTTACTACGACTCGAGCGGCTCGAACTCGGCGCTGAAATGCCGCAGGGCGGCAGGGCCGCGGACGATTCTCAGTCCTCTGAGTTCTTCGCGGCGCTGAGCCACCCTGACAACAACTTCGATGACATAGTCGATATGGCTTTGGGTGTACGTTCGCCTCGGAATCGCCAGGCGTACCAGGTCCATCGGGGCCGCTTGCTCGGTCCCGTCGGGGTGCAGCCCGAACATCACGGTGCCGATCTCGCAACTGCGCACGCCACCCTCGAGATACAGGGCACAGGCCAGCGCCTGGCCGGGGTAGTGAAGAGGAGGAATATCAGGCAGGAAGGATCGAGCATCGAGGAAAATCGCATGACCACCGAAGGGAACCACAACCGGCACTCCGGCGTTCTCCAGCGCCCGACCCAGATACTCGGTGGAGCGAATCCGGTAGCGCAGGTAGTCCTCGTCGACCGCCTCGGCCAGCCCCTGTGCAACCGCTTCCATGTCTCGCCCGGCCATACCCCCGTACGTGGGGAACCCCTCGGTCAGAATCTCGACCCGCCGGCACCGCTCGGCCAGGTCGTCGTCGTTGAGAGCCAGCCAACCGCCGATGTTCGCCAACGGATCCTTCTTGGCGGACATGGTCATGCCATCGGCGAGCGACGCCATGTCCCGGACGATGTCGCGTACCGATTTCTTTTCGTAAGCCGGTTCTCGAGTCTTGATAAACCACGCATTCTCGGCGAAACGGCAGGCATCGAGAAACAGCGGCACGCCAAACCGGTCGCAGACCTGCCGGACCGCCCGCATGTTTTCCATACTCACCGGTTGCCCGCCGCCCGAGTTGTTCGTGACGGTCAGAAACACGACAGGGACGCGGTCTGCGTGCGAATCCAGGAGTTGGGCCAATCCGGCTACATCCATGTTGCCTTTGAAAGGGTGGCGCAGCGCCGGCTGCAGCCCTTCCGGGACGGGAAGGTCGACGGCGGACGCTCCGGTGGCCTCTACGTTGGCTCGCGTCGTATCGAAATGGGTGTTGTTGGGTACGAACTGTCCTGGTCCCGCGACGACGGAGAAGAGGATCCGTTCCGCGGCTCGACCTTGGTGGGTCGGCAATACGTGGCGGAACGGGAACAGCTCGGTGACCGCGTCCCGGAAGCGGTGGAACGAAGATGCCCCCGCGTACGACTCGTCACCTCGTTGAATTCCCGCCCACTGCTCCGCCGACATCGCCCCGGTACCGGAGTCGGTGAGCAGGTCGATGAGAACGTCGTCGGCGTCCAGGCGGAAGAGGTTGAACCCTGCGGCCGCCAGTTTGATCCTCCGCTGCGCTCGCGTCGTCATCCTGATGGGCTGAACGGAGTGGATCCGGAACGGCTCGATGATCGTCTGGTAGACGGGCTCCTCCATGCAGCCGCTGACTCTATCTATTTTGCAGGCGGCCGCCCTGGCCTCAACGAATCGCGTAGAGTGAGAGACGGCGGATCGGCGCGAATCCCCTGCTGGTGGTCAAAGGAGGTGGTCCTCGTGTGGAAAGATGACGATGAGTCAAAGCCCACAGGAGAAGGTGCCCTGAGCACTGCATCCGGGGCGGACGCGGCGGACATGCTCCGGCTCGCCCGGCGCCTAGCTCCGATGGTGTCGGCCGTCGCGAACCGCACCGACCTGTCTGCCGTGAATCCGGGCACCACCGAGGCTTCCACGGGAGCGGTGTCGGGTCAACAAATGGACATATCGAACGTCACCCTGGAAGAACTTCTCACGAAGTATCCCGGCCAAGCCGACGAGATCCGGGCCGTCAAGGCCAGCCGATACCGGATTGGCTTCGCGCCGGGCGAGGCAGGGGTGACCTTCTCGCTGGCCGACTCGGGCAAAGCCGCCATCGACTCCGACGTGGATCGAGTGATCGCCGACACGCCGGTCGACGGGAACGCGTTGGCTGGTGACCAGCCCGGCGTCAGCGAGGCCCTTCAGATCCTCCAGGGGATGAGCGGCGCCGACGCGGCAGAAGCGCGGATAACGCTCGTGATGTTTCTCTATCTGGCTCGGATCGGCAAGTCCTTTGACGTCCTGCTGGCCGGGGAGCCGGCCTTGACCTGTCGCCCGATCGCCGTAGCCATGCAGCGGAAGCTCCCGACTGTTCTGTTCGCCAAGCCCATCCTCGAGAACGAAGACGTCACTTTCCTGACGCAGAGGTCTACGTCTCCGTCCGTGATATTCACGCGGGGGCTGGATGCGTTCAACGCAATCTGGCCGACGCTGACCCTGGATGGAGACAAGCGCGAGTACCTGATGCGGAGGGTCACACACGAAGCCAACAAGGGTTACAGCCGCCGGGTCGCCAACGCCAGCACTCCATTGGAGAAGTTCGCGCCATTCGAGGATCTGTGGGTGAGCTTCCTGTTCGAACCCACCCGGGGCGGTGGCATGTTTCCCGGAGCCGACTGGCGCGGTGACCGGTCGGCATTGGATCAAATAACACAGGGCTATCAGCTCTACACTGCTCCGAGCAATGAAAAGGATGCGGACAAGAAGAAGCGCGAGATTCGGATGGCGATCGTGAGCCGGATCGGAAAAACGGTCTACGACTCCTTCGCGGCTCGGACACCGGAGAGCAGCCGAACGGTCGGGAACTTCCGGGGCTTCCTCAATGGCTACCGGGTGCTGATCACCGATTCCCTGTCTCCTTCGGGCTGGCCCGTGGCGGAGCTGCTTGCCGAAGCGGTAGCCGAACTGGAGGACCTCTCCCTGATTGTTTGACAGTTGGCGCTCGGTAGCCAACCGCCCGGCCCGCCTGCTGCTGGCTATGATCCGCACAGGTCCGATTGGCCCGACTGAGCAACAGAGGGAGGCGCGGTGCTCGACTACGTGATCAGGGGAGGGACGGTGGTCGACGGGACGGGCGGGACGCCGTACACGGCCGACGTGGGTATTCGGGACGGACAGGTGGTCGAGGTTGGCTCCCTGAGCGATGATGATGATGCGGTCACGGCGATCGAGGCGGACGGGCTGCTCGTCACTCCCGGGTTCGTCGACCCGCACACGCACTACGATGCCCAGCTGCATTGGGACGGGTGGGCGACCCCGTCAAGTCTCCACGGGGTCACGAGCGTGATCGCAGGGAACTGTGGTTTCACGCTGGCGCCGCTGAAGGAGGAGGACGCCCTCTATACGCAACGCATGATGTCGAGGGTCGAGGGTATGCCGCTCGAGTCCCTCCGGGAGGGCCCGTCCTGGAAGTGGCACAGCTTCCGCGACTTTTTGGACCGGCTCGAGGGCCAGATCGCCGTCAACGCCGGTTTCCTCGTGGGCCATTGCGCCCTGCGTCGCTACGTGCTCGGTGAGGAGGCGGTGGAGCGGCCGTCCACTGAACCGGAGCTCGATGCCATTACCAGCCTTTTCCGTGAATCGCTGGCGGCTGGCGGGCTGGGGCTGTCGATGTCGCGCTCCTATACGCACACGGACGGTGACGGTCGCCCCGTGCCGAGCCGGCTGGCCGCTGAGGACGAGGTGTTCCGGTTGTGCGAGGTGCTCCGGGAATACGACGGCACCTCGCTCGAAGCCATCACCGACGCGTGCATCCACGGGTTTGACGACGACAGCACCGAATTCATGGCCCGGATGACCTCTCGCGCCCGCCGTCCGCTCAACTGGAACCTCTTGGCGATCGCGTCCGCCCGGGCGTCGTATGTCCAGAATCAGCTGCGGCCGGCTCGCCGCGCTCGCGAGCTCGGCGGCCGGGTGGTGGCACTGTCGATGCCAGTGGCCAGCGACAGCGCTCGCACACTGGGCTTCTACTGCACCTGGTGGATGGCGCCGGGTTGGGACGACATCCTGAGCTTGCCGCTCGCAGAGAAAAAAGCCAAGCTCGCGGACGCGGACGTCCGCGCTCGGCTTCTGGACTCGGCCCGCGGACCGGACGCCGGCATCGGTGGCGACGCCAGCCGGATGGGAACGTACCGCTTCGGGGTCACCAGGGCCGCTCCCAACAAGGGTCTTGATGGCCGGTTGGTGGCAGAGGTGGCGGCGGAGCGGGGCCTCGATGATTTTGCCTGCGTGGTGGAAGCCTCCGCGGTCGAGGACTTCGACCTGGACTTCTGGCCAGTTCGACCGGCCGACCCCGGCGACGACCCGTCATACCGGGTCGGCCTGTGGGAAAGCCCGGACGTCCTTATCGGAGGATCGGACGCGGGCGCCCACCTTGACCACACGCTGGGATCCGCGTACCCCACCCGCTTTCTCGCCGACGTGCTGCGTGGCAGCAGGTTATTGCCGGTGGAGCGAGCCGTACGGCTCATGACCGATGTGCCCGCCCGGCTGTTTGGTTTGCACCGTCGCGGCCGGATCGCGCCGGGATGGCGTGCCGACGTGGCTGTGCTCGATCCGGACCAGGTGGGTAGCACACCGACGCACAGGAGCTACGACCTCCCGGGCGGCGCGTACCGGATGATGGCGGAGTCACGCGGTGTCGTGCGTGTACTCGTCAATGGCGTCGAGACGATTCGCGATGGGGTGCCGACAGACAACCGACCGGGCACCGTCTTGCGCTCCGGACGTGACACGCGGAAACGGCTACGAGCTGAGAGTGGGGGGATCAAAGACGGCTGTCGTTCTTTACGCCCGACGGGGGCCGGGCTGGCCTTTGAAGCGACGCAGCGAGGGGCGACCGTGATCAAGCGCGGGCGAGCGGAGCTTCGCCCCGCGTGAGCGCCGCGATGGACGCCAGACGGCGGGAACCAGCCGCAAAGGTTGCCGGCACTGGTCGCGCTGGGAGCTAAGCGACAGTCCCGGCTGACATGGCTGCCGGTGGCGGCTGGTCCGCCCGACCATGGGACCGTCTGACGATCGCTTGTTCCACATCGAATGGAGTCACGATTCCGACGACCTGGTTTGCGTCCAGGACGACGGCGCGGTGATCCTCGGAGGTTGAGAGTCGGTGCGCGACCACAGCCAGGTCATCCTCCGGTGCGGCGGTCACGCAGCGATCAGGCGGGGCCGCGGCGGTCATTACCGTCGCCTGCGGCCACAAGGCCAACGGCACGCGCCGCATGCGAGCCGCAGTGGCCAATCCGGCAAACGATCCGTCCGCGTCGACGACGGGAAAGGAAACGAGCCGACGTTTGGCGACGCCTTCCTGCCACAGCTGCTCCACGGTGACCCAGGCCGGCACCGTAACGGGATCTCTCGTCATGGCGTCAATCACTTTCAGGCCTCTCAGCTCGGCTGCATGTCGTGAGGGCGCCGCTTCAGCCTGCGCTGCTCGCATCAGGAACCAGCCGACCAGCGCCAGCCATAACCCGCTCAGGCCGACGGTGGTGAACAGCGCGCTGATCCCGCCGACGGCGATCATGCCTGCGCCGATAGCCCGACCGACCCTGGCCGAGGTAACCGTGGCTCTGTCCTTGTCCCCGTGCCAGCGCCACAGGATCGAGCGCAGGACCCGGCCGCCGTCAAGCGGGAACGCGGGGAGCAGGTTGAACACAGCCAGAGCACCGTTGATCCATCCCAGCCAGCCCAACCCGGCGGCCAGCAGGCTGTCCGGATGCCCTGCCCCGGCCAGGCGGCTCAACCCAAAAAACACCAGCCCCAACACCGCGCTGGTTGCCGGGCCCACAATGGCGATGGTGGCTTCTGTGGCTGGGTCCGCGGCCTCTCCCTTGAGCCGGCTCACCCCGCCGAGCATCCACAGGACAATGCCGTCCACGGTGATCTTGTGGCGTCGGGCCACGATCGAGTGCGCCAGCTCGTGGGCGAGGAGGCAGCCGTAGAAGGCCGCGACCGCGAGCACCGCCGCGAGCAAGTACGCGATCCCGGCGTGTCCCGGAGCCGAATGGGGAAACTCGGTGCCCGCCAACCCGAGCACGAGAAGCCCGAATATCAAGAAGAGCGACCAGTTGGCGCTTACCCGAATACCCAGGACCTTGCCCAGAGAAAAGGTCTGTTGCATAGCACACACCATGGTGCCGCCTCCCGAGAATTACTTAGGAAGCGCCTGAATGTTTCCGAGGGATGTCGTCCGGGAACCACATGGTCTCAGAAGCGTCCTGGTTGGCTCACAGCCGCGCTTCAGGGTCATGCCAAAGACTCCAGGAACATCGATTGGTGTACGGGAGGTTCTCATGATCCGTTGCGTCACGCTCCCCACGCCCGAACTGGGCGATCGCTCGTACCTTCTGCACGATGGCGAAGTCGGGGTCGTTGTGGATCCCCAGCGCGACATCGGTCGGGTCCTGTCGGCTGCCGTCGAGGCCCGGATTCGGATCGCGTGTGTCGCGGAGACCCATATCCATAACGACTATTTGTCCGGCGGTCTGGCCCTGGCCGAGTCGCTGGACGTTCCTTACGTGGTAGCTGCCGCCGAGGATGTCGCCTTTCCCCGGCGGGGAGTGGTCGACGGGGACGAAGTGGTGATCGGGCGGAGATTCCGGCTGCAGGTGGTCGCCACACCCGGCCACACGCCCCACCACGTCGCCTATGTCGCGCTGGATGACGGCCACCCGGCCATGGTGTGTAGCGGGGGGTCGCTTCTGTTTGGCACCACCGGACGAACCGATCTCAGCGGGGAGGAATTGGCGGTTCCCTTTGCACATGCTCAGTTCAGCTCCGCTCGCCGTTTGGGCGAACTGCCGGACGACGTGAGGCTCCTTCCGACCCACGGCTTCGGGAGCTTTTGTGCCCCCCTCGGGCGCGATCTGGAAAGGGAATCGTCGACGATCGGGGAGGAGCGGACGACAAATCTGGCTTTCCGGTCACCCGATCAGGAGACGTTCTCCGCGGCTTTGCTGCGTGCGCTGGTTCCCTACCCACGGTATTACTCGCAGATGGGCCCTCTCAATCGGACCGGCGTGGGTCTGGCCGAGATGACGCCGCCGCCGGAACTCGAGGGCCCGGGGCTGATGGACTTCCTCGCCGAGGGCGGCTGGGCGGTTGACCTGCGACCCCGCGCCTCCTTCGCCGCTGCTCACTTACAGGGCACCGTCAACATCGAGCACGGCCGTTCGTTTGCCACCTGGGCCGGCTCGCTCCTGCCCTGGCCGGGTCCGCTCGTGCTTCTGGGGGCGATTCCCGACACCGTGACGGCGGCCCAGCAGGATCTCAGCCGTATCGGCATGGACCAGGTGGTCGGCCAGATGATCGGTCCGGTGGAGCGCGTGGCCGGCACATCCGGTCTGGTCATGGCGGGGACACCAGGTGCGGCTGTCACGGCCAACCGGGCTGGCCCGCGCGTCCACCGATACTCGGTGGTCCATCGCGCCGACCTGTTCGCGGTCCGCCGTCGTCGGGGAGCAGTGATCCTGGACGTGCGCCGGCTCGACGAATGGGAGCAAGGTCACCTGGACGGAGCAATTCACCTGCCCCTCGCCGACGTCCCCGCTGGGTGCGACGATCTGCCGATCGGGACGATCTGGGTCCACTGCGCTGCCGGTTATCGAGCCGGGATCGCCGCCAGCCTGCTGGCCCGGACCGGCCGCGACGTGGTCCTGGTGGATGGTGAGGTGATCGCCTCGCCCCGGGCCGGCGCGGCGTGACTGAAACGATTCCCGGCGCCAGACCGGCAATCAGACGACGAAGCGTCAGCCGGGACGCCCTGCGAAGTCGCGGGAGACCGCCAGCTGCAGCCACTCCCCGTTGCCCAGATGCGGTGCGGCAGTGCCGGTGGCGTTCGCGAGCGCGGCCTGGAGTGACAACCCGTGCCCGATCACCACGATGACGTCCGGGTCCGGTCGCGTCCGGACGATGTTGACGAGGGCGCCCAGGACGCGGGCCCCGGCATCCTTGAGCGTTTCTGTCGAGCCGGGGGCGGCCACGAGGCCCTGGCGCCACGCGCCGTAGCGGTCGGGTTGGGCGGCCTGGACCTCGGCACGGAGTCTTCCCTCCCACTCGCCGGCATCGACTTCGCGAAGGTCGTCGCGAAGTTCGACAGGGGATCCGGCGGCCCGGGCGACTCCCTCGGCGGTACGTCCCGCTCGTTGCAGAGTGCTCCCAACCACCAGGGACGGCCGGAACTGCCGGGTGAGAGTGCTGGCCAGCGTCCTGGCCTGTTGCCGTCCGATCGTATCCAGAGGGGGGTCGGACTGCCCCTGGATCCGACCCTGGCGGTTCCAGGTGGTCTGGCCGTGTCGGGCCACCACCAACCGTGCGGCGGGCTGAGAGGCGGGCACCAGAGACCCCGACCGGGAGTCGGCGCCCTGGATGATCACGACGCCAGGCGACACGGGCACCCGCAGCATCCTACCGTCGAGGTGCTCCCCGTTCGCCGGGCCTACGCCTCCCGAGCACCAGGCCGCCCGGGCTGGAGCCCGTTCCTGAGAATCTTCTCAGCAATCTCTTTGGAAAGGCTAGGGATCGTCTCAGGTTCGCCCTGGAGTCTGTGAGGATGGCTAACGAGTTGCCGGCCGCGAATCGGCACCTCTGGCAACTCGACGTGATGCGCTTGCTCACCTTCTGTGCCGTGATCGCGGTGCATGCCATCGCGTTCACAGAACTGCCGTCGAGCGCCGTCGCCGGCGGCGCCATGATGCTCCTGCAGTTCGGGCGCGAAGTCTTCTTCGCTCTCAGTGGCTTCGTGCTCGTCTACGCGGCGCGTGCGAAGCCGGTGCGGACACGGCAGTTCTGGTACCGGCGGATTCCGCTGATAGCCCTTCCTTACGCTGCCTGGACGGTCATATATTGGCTGTGCACGCCAGGCGGCCGGCCCGGGCTCGGCACGCTCGGCCGGGATCTGCTGGACGGCAACGCCGAGTACCACCTGTACTTCCTCGTCGTCACCCTGCAACTGTATGTGGTTTTTCCCTGGCTGCTGCGTTTCGTCCGGCGTACCGCCCACAGAGCCATCCCCGTACTCGCCGTTGTCGGGACGCTGAACCTGGTCTGGCTGGCGGTCCTCCAGTACGCCCCTCACTCGGGGTTCTGGTGGAACCGGGCGTATGAGTTATTGCCCACGTACAGCATCTATGTACTCGCTGGCTGCTATGCCGCGCTGGAATTCGAGCGATTGCACGCCTGGGCCATGCGTCACACCCGCCGTCTCCTGGTGGTGGCCGGGGCGGCTGCCCTCCTTGCCGAGGGAATCTACGTGCTCCAGCTGGGCGGCTTGCCGCCGCGGCAGGCGAACGCCGTGCTGCAACCGGCGATGGCGGCCTCCAGCGTCGCCGCGGTCATCGTTGTCTATTTGATCGGTGCCCGCTGGGCGGCGGGCCGGCGCCTCACGGAGCGAGCCGTCAAAGTGGCCTCGGAAATCTCGTTTGGTGTCTACCTGGCGCATCCGCTGATTCTGGCATGGTTGCTGGACCACGGACTCGGGAACGGTCAGCAGGCCGTGCCCGCTCCCATTGCCACCGCCCTGGCCTTCCTCGGCGCCGCGGGCGGAGCGGCGGCCCTGTGCCTTCTGGTGCGGCATACACCGCTGGCCCGGATTGTGATCGGTCGACCGCGAACGTCGGGAGCCCTGCGCACCTACCATCTCCGCCGAAAGCCGCAACCCACGATGTACGCGGTGGGCCAGTGACTGCCACGATCGTCCTGATCGGCGGAACCGGACCGGGTCGATGACCAGAGGCCGAACGCCTGCCTCTCTCTCGAAGGGCGACGCGACTACCCGGTCACCCCGGCCGCGGCGTCGTTCGACCCGTCCTCTTCCGCTCCGCCGGCCCTGGGTGGCCATTTTCGCGGTCCTCACGGTCGTGACTGGAGCAACGCTGATCGCAATTGCAGACGGAGCCGGGAACGCAACGACGGCGGCGCCGGCGACGCCAGCGACGCGAGCGACCCCTTCGACGGCGACACGAGTGGTGCCAGCCGCACCGACTTCGACGGCGGCAGCGTCCCCTGCCCCTCGGAGCAGTTCGGAGGTAGCGTGGGTAGCCCACACGTACACCCTGCAATACCAGGGAACGGCGCGAACCTATCTGGTGTATCGCCCCGCCAGCACCCAGGTCCAGCATCTCCCGGTCATCGTGGAGCTGTCCGGATGCTGTATCTCCGGGGCTGCCTATGAAGCCAACCGGGCCAACTTCCGTGAGGTGGCTGGACCCGCGATTCTCGTGTACCCGACCGACGTCAACGGGAACTGGAACGCCGGTGCGTGCTGTGGCGCTGCGCCGGCGGCGGGAATCAACGACGTCGGGTACGTGACCCAGGTAATCGCTATGGTAAAAGCGGAGGAGCCTGGCGCCTCCGGGGGGTCGGTCTATCTGGCCGGGTACTCCAACGGAGGCAAGCTGGCAATGGTCCTGGCGTGTGACGAGCCGAGTCTGTTTGCGGCGGTCGCCGTCTATGGTGCGACCCGGACCTCGACGTGCGCCCAGACGCAACCCGAATCGGTACTGCTCATGGCCGGCACTGCCGACCCGGAGGACTCGGTGGCCGGTCCTCCGGTTGTGCAGAACGGGTTCACCCAACCGACCGTCAACGAGTTGTCACAAACGTACCTGTCGTCCGATCAGTGTGCAGATCACATGACGTCAACGACGGCGGGGAATCTTCAGGAAAGGGTGTGGTCGCAGTGCACAACCGGACGTTTGGTTGGTATCGCCCTTTGGTCCGGCCAGGGTCACGCCTGGCCGGAGACACAGGGCCCGACGCCTTCGGCGCAACAGGTGATGTGGGATTGGTTCGTGAGCCTGGGCGCCGGACATTGATGCCTCGAGGGCGGTCGGTCTCGTTTCCGCACCTACCACCCCGTTCTTTTCATCGCACTCTCAGCGGTTCACTATGAAAATCTCACTTCCGGAGGATAGCTCTACAGTGATGGATGGCTGCGACGTCCGCCAGTTGATCGAGCGACGGCTGGTTTCCGCGGAACGCGTCGCCTTTGTAGAGGGCGCCACCGGCCGCACCTTGACCTGGGCCGACGTGGCCCGGCGGGCGATCGTCTGGCGACAGATGGTGGGCCGTCTGCCGGGGGGCCGAGTCGGCCTGTTGTTTGCCGATCCGCTGGAGATGGCGGCGGCGGTCCTGAGTGCCATCAGTGCCGGAGTGGCTGCAGTACCGCTCGATCCTTCCTCCACCCCGGGGGAGCTTGCTGATCAGGTCGAACGACTGGGCCTGGCGGCGCTGGTCTCAGACCGACCGGAGGACCTCACCGCGCTGACGGCTGGCGGCCTCGAGATCTGGTCAGCCGATCAGGGCCGGTTGCGTGTGTACCGGTCCGCAACTGACGGGGGATGCCGGCGTCCGGGCCGTGACGGCGCCGCTTTGGTTTTGTCAAGTTCTGGTACGACCGGAACGTCCAAGATCGTGCCGCTGTCCGAGGACCAGTTGCTGCACACGGCCCGGGCTGTGGTCTCGCATCACCAGTTGACTGCCGAGGACTGTGGGTACTCGCCGCTGCCGCTGTTTCACATCAACGGACTGGTCGTCGGTGTCCTTTCCACTCTCGTGGCCGGGGCCCGGCTGGTCCTGGACCGCCGGTTCTCGGCCCGGTCCTTCTGGACGGTGGCCGGCCGCAACCGGGTGACCTGGCTCAATCTGGTGCCGGCCATCATCACCATCCTCGGGGAGGCCCCCGCGCCGCCGGCGGAGGTGGCCACCCGCATCGGCTTCGCCCGTTCCGCTTCGGCGCCGCTGCCGGCCGCGTCGCGGGAGCGCTTCGAAGCTGCGACCGGGATCACGGTCCTGGAAACGTACGGAATGACCGAAGCGGCCAGCCAGATCACGGCGAATCCGCGGCCCGCGGCCGAGCGACAAGCCGGATCGGTGGGAACCCCGGTCGGCCTGGAGTTACGCGTTGTCGACGGGACCGGCCGGCCTGTCCCACCTGACGTTGTCGGTCAAGTGTGCATTCGCGGGGCCAGCGTGATTCGCGAATACTGGGCTCCTGCCGGCTCCAGGCCGGCGGCGCGGCCGGCAACAGGCCCGGACGGGTGGTTGGTCACCGGGGATCTTGGTCGTCTGGATGCCGGTGGCTTCCTGTATCTGGTGGGGCGGGCAGACGATGTGATCAATCGGGGCGGCGAGAAGGTATACCCCCGCCAGATCGAAGAGGTGTTGCTGGCCGATCCCGGTGTGGTGGCGGCGGCGGTGGTGGGGCGTGCGCATCCCACTTTGGGGCAGGAGCCGGTGGCCTTCGTTGTACCGTCGGACGGGTCTGACGACGCTGACGCGCTGGTAGCCCGCTTGCATGATGAGTGCGTTTCCTCACTGAGCCGTTTCCTGCGTCCTGCCGCGATCGTGGTGACGGCACGCCTTCCCGCCGGACCCACAGGGAAGGTCCGTCGAGGCGAGTTGCGCAGGTCCCTGGCCGCCCATGCTGCTTGATGACCTCGGCCTCCGACACCCGCCATCTCCACGCTATCGACGTGGCCCGTGTGGCGACGGTGGTGGCAGTGATTGGCGTGCATGCCACGTCGCAGCTCCTGCCGGCCAACGACCAGGGCGCGGGAGCGATATTGAGCGTGCTGCACAGCTCCCGGGAGGTCTTTTTAATCCTCAGTGCCTTCGTGCTGACCTACAGCGCCCGGGGGCGAACGCCGCAGGCCCGCCCGTTCTGGCGGCGTCGCGTGCCCCTGGTCTTCGTCCCGTACGCGGTGTGGTCGGCCATCTACCTGCTGGCGGATGGACACCTCGCGGGCGCCGGGACGGTCGTCGGTCGCTATGCGCGGGATTTGCTGACGGGCGGTGCGCGCTACCACCTGTATTTCCTTCTCTTGACCCTGCAGTTATATCTGGTGTTCCCGTGGATCCTCGCTTGGTTGGGCCGCCATCGGCAATCGCATCGCCGGATTCTTTTGGCCAGCGTGGCGTTCCAGGTCCTCTTCACGACGGCCATCCTCTACCGGCTGCGCCTGCCGGCCCCCCTGTCGACGTGGTTGGCCCACCCCGGATCGTGGCTCCCGAGCTATCAGCTCTATGTGGTGATCGGGATTCTGGCCGGACTCCATTGGGACCAGGTGCTGGCCTGGGTGCGCGCCCACACCCGGCTCATCGCCGGCGGGGCGGCCGCCGCCGTGGGGTTCGGCGCGGGTGCCTACCTGCTCGACCTGCACCTGGCGGGGATGACCGTGTTGCAGGCCAGCCAGGTGTTTCAGCCCGCGGTCGTGGTCGAGAGCGTGGCGTTTGGTGCGGCCGAACTGGCCATCGGTCTGTGGGTGGTCGAACGGGCACGTCCACGCGTGCTGGCTGGTTGGGCCCGCGGAGGCGACGTGTCCTTTGGCGTCTATCTGGCTCATCCGCTGCTGTTGCAGGCGGTGGTCGCGGCCGGCGTGGGGGCGGCGTTAGCCAGATTGGCTGGTGGTATCGGTGTGGTGGTGGTCCTCGCTGGGGTCGCGCCATTGCTGTTCGTGATTACCGCGGCGGGGGTGGCGTTACTCCGGCGCACTCCTTTGAGCCTGGCGCTTACCGGTCGAGCCAGGCATCCGCACGCGGGCTCTCGATCGGCCGAAAGGAAAATCCATGTTGAAGAATCTGCTGTCCCTGCCCGACCGCGAGACGAAGCCTCGCACCCGCGGTCTGACGATGGTGATCGATCCCGGCTTGCCGTCGGCCTATCTGGAAGCCGCAGTGGCCAGCACCTCGGCTCTGATCGATATGGTCAAGTTCGGGTGGGGGACCGCGCTGGTAACTGACGAGCTGGATCGGAAGATCGCGTGCCTTCGGGATCACGACATCCCGTACTACTTCGGTGGCACGTTGTTCGAGAAGTTTGTGGCCCAGGAGCGCTTCGAGGAGTACCTGATCTGGTGCCGCCAGTACGGAACCGGCGTGATCGAGGTGTCCAACGGCACCATCCCGCTGTCCAACACTGCGAAGGCGGCGTATATCCGGAAGTGCGCCGGCGAGTTCACGGTGCTCAGCGAGGTGGGGTTCAAGGATGCCGACCGGTCGCTGCGGTTATCCCCGGCTCAGTGGGTCGATTGCATCGGCGAGGACCTGGAGGCCGGGTCGGCACTGGTGATCACCGAGGCTCGAGAAAGCGGCAAGAGCGGCATCTGCCGGGCCGACGGTGAACTGCGGTTTGGTTTGATCGAGGACATTTTGGGCAGCGGCTTGGCTCCCGAGCGACTCCTGTTTGAAGCTCCCACCAAAGAATTGCAGGCTCACTTCGTCACCCGTCTCGGACCCGACGTCAATCTCGGCAACATCAGAGCTGACGATGTCATCGGTGTCGAAACGCTGCGCCTGGGGCTTCGGGCCGACACGCTGCTTCACTTCGAGGAAAAAGACCGGACCGATGCGTGACGCCACCGACGTCTTCCATTTGGCCATTCCCGCCCGGGACCTGGACGAAGCCCACGAATTCTACGTGAGCGGTCTGGGCTGTCATCTAGCCCGGCGTTACGACGATCGCATCACCCTGGACTTCTTCGGAGATCAGGTCGTCTGCCACCTCTCCGATCAGTGGGACCGAGGTCCGCTGACCATGTATCCCCGTCACTTTGGCGTGACGTTCCGGCGGCGGGAGGACTTCGACGCCGTCCTGTACCTGGCCGAGACGCGTGACTTGCCCTTCTTTTCGGCGGCTCAGCCCCGCTTCAAAGACCTCGCCGAGGAACATCTGACGTTCGTGTTGCAGGATCCCTCCGGCAATCTCATTGAGTTCAAGCACTACCGCGACCCTCGAATGATGTACTGACCGGGTCCGGGCCGTCGCGGCCCTTTCTGTCGCGTCCCGTCCTATCGTCTGAACCTGTGATCGGCGATCCACGAGGAGGGCGCGGCCGTCGCGGGCGGGCCGCGTCGCTAGTGATCGCTGCCACCATCCTGGCAGCCGTGACCACGCTCGTCCTCGTTGGGCTCGTCCTCGTTGGGGTCGCAGGTGGCAGTCCCCGCCGACCCGGCGGACTGGTGGACCACGGTGCTCCGGGCATGGCCCCAGAGCCCGGACACCCCAAGCCTGGCCGGGGGTTGTTGGCCCGGGCGTCACTGCCGGGGAAGGCGCCCGCGGGTGACGATTGGGCCGACGCGCTCGGGCCCTTGCCCTCGGGGTGGACAGCGTCTGAACACAGCCTCGTGATAGGAGGGCAGGACCGCAGCTACCTGATGGTTCGTCCCGCCCCGGTCGCGGGGTCTTCCTTGCCCGTCGTGGTCTTGCTCCATGGCCGGGGCATGACGCCTGAGGCGATGGAACGGGTGACGCACCTGGTTGATACCACCGGACCTGCCATTCTGGTCTATCCGGCCGGTTACGGCCGATCCTGGAATGCGGGCGCGTGCTGCGGGGCGGCCCATCAAGCCGGTATCGACGACGTGGCATTCCTCGCCGCGGTGGTGCGGCAGGTGGCAGCCACCCAGCCCGACGCCGCCCACCGCGTCTACCTGGTCGGATACAGCAATGGCGGCCGGATGGCGTATCGCATGGCCTGTCAGGATCCGGGCGTGTTCAACGGGGTTGCCGCAGTCGAAGCGGTGCCGGTGGCGGGCTGTGCCCGGACCAGACCGGTGCCCATCATGATCGTGGCGTCCCAGGACGATCCCTTGCTGGCCATAAACCCGGGCGACCCTCGCAAGGAGATAAGTGGCTACCTGGAGCCCACCGTTGCCTCGGCGCTGCGAGCGTGGCGGGAACTGGATGGTTGCGCGGCCAGTCACCGCACCTGGTCCCAGGGTCAGGTGACCGTCAGCATCTGGAACGACTGCCAAGACGGCGCCCAGGTCGCCCTCGCCCTGTATCAACGTGGCAGCCATGCCTGGCCGGAGAACCGGCCCGGCACGCCGCCGGCACAATCTCTGGTGTGGGAGTTCATGCGGGGCGTGGCTGCGTATCCGCGCTGAACAGGCGGGTGACACGAAAGGCGACCAGACCTAAGGTAGAGAGGTGATCGGGTCGCGGGTATCGGTTGACGCCGACGCCGTCCGGGGCGAGGAGACGAGCACATGAACGCTCAGACGGGAGATTTTGATCTCGTCGTTCGAGGTGGCGTGATCATCGACGGGACCGGTGCACCTGCGGTGCGGGGTGATGTGGCCGTTGCGGCTGACCGTATCGTCGCCGTCGGCAAGGTCGAGGGCCAGGGCCGTCAGGAGCTCGACGCGACCGGACTGGTGGTGACACCCGGTTTTGTCGACGCGCATACGCACATGGACGCCCAGGTCTTCTGGGACAGCCTGGGCAAGCCGGCCTGCTGGCATGGCGTGACCAGCGTGGTCATGGGCAACTGCGGATTCACGCTGGCACCTGCGCGGGCGGGGGAGCAGGCGTTGGTCGTTCGCAACCTGGAGCGGGCGGAGGATATCGCCGCGGAGGCTATGGCGGCCGGGTTGACGTGGACATGGCAGACCTTCGCGGAGTACCTCGACGCAGTCGACATGGCCCCGAAAGGGGTCAACTATGCGGCGTCGATTGGTCATTCCGCCCTGCGGACGTGGGCCATGGGCGAGCGGGCATTTGACGAAGACCCAACCGACCAGGACCTGGCAGTGATGACGACCGAGCTGCGTCGCGCCCTCCGCGCTGGGGCTGCCGGCTTCACGACGTCGCGCAGCGTCGCCCACGCCACTTCAGACGACCGTCCGGTCGCGTCGCGGCGGGCCCCGTGGGGCGAGGTGGTGGCGTTGGTCGAGATCGTGGGCCGCGAGAGCGACGGGGTCTTCCAGCTGGCCCAGGAGCGCATCCCTGACCTGGAAGCGCGGCATGACTTCGAGGGACGCCTCCGCGACCTGGCCATCTCGAGCCGGGCGCCCATCGCCTTCGGGCTGTTCGCGAACTCGATGCCGCAACTGTCGATGGAGTTCATCGACTCGACCACGGCCCAGGGCGGCGAGGTGTACGCCCTCACGCATTGCCGCGGCATCGTGTCGACGCAGTCGTTCCGCACTCGTCTGGGCTTCGACAAGCTGGCCGAGTGGCAGGAGGTGCGCCGGCGTCCCTACGACGAGCAACGGGACCTGCTCCGGGATCCCGAAATCCGACGCCGCCTGGTCCACGCCGCCTACCACGGCGACTACGGCAGGTCCTTTGGGGTCGAAGCGGGACGGCCCCAGTTCGAGACCATGAGGATCATGCGGTCGCTGTACCCCCCGAACCCGACAGTCGCCGACGAAGCGCAGCGGCGCGGCGTCGATCCGGTGGAGGCCATCATCGATATCGCCCTGGAGGGCGACCTCGACGTCTTTTTCCTCCAGGAGCTCGTCACTCAAGAGGACGACCGTTTGCTCCAACTGCTGCGCCACCCGCGAACCGCCATGTGTTTTTCCGATTCGGGCGCACACGTGAGCCAGGTCTTTGACTCGTCCATTTACACCCATCTGTTGGCCTACTGGGTGCGCCAACGCCAGGCGTTGACGCTCGAAGAAGCTATCCAGATGATTACGTCGCGGCCTGCCGATATCTGGCGGCTCCGGGACCGAGGGCGGCTGGTACCGGGCTATGCGGCCGACATCACCGTCTTCGATCCCGAGACGGTGGCACCGCTGATGCCAGAGGTGGTCTACGACGTCCCGGGAGGGGCGCGGCGGCTCGAACAACGGGCAGTGGGGTACGCCGCCACCATCGTCAACGGGCAGGTTTTTACCCGCGACGGTGAGGCCACCGATGCCCGTCCCGGACGCCTGCTGCGGGCGAACATCTCCAGCCGCCCCCGGCCATAAGTGGGGTAGGGCAGCCCGACATCCGGCTCAACGTCGGCCCAAATGTTCAGCAATTCGGATAAGTCTGCATTTATGGCCGTCTCCCGGTGCTCCACGGAGGGTTAACATCACGCCGGGATCGGATGGTTCGCGCCGGTCTCGAGCAGGGGCTATTCGACAAGGAGGTGCTCAGGTGGATGGAGTTCCGTCCCGGCGACGCCGCGTTCGCCCTGACCAGCGCAGACAATGGCGTTACTGACCTGCCCAAACGGTCACGAGGGTGGTCCCGGCGAGTCCTTTTGCCGCTATTGCGGCCAGGCGCTCAGCACCCAGTGCCCGCAAGGCCACCGCGTCCCGGCAGAGGACCAGTTTTGCCGAACGTGCGGGAGCCACGTGGATGTCTCCCAGCCCGGGGTGGCTCCGGCGGCGCCCGGGCCGGTGGCCGCGGGCTATGCCGCCGCACCCCCGGACCCCAGAGATCCGACAACGCCGATGCCCGCGGTGACGGCGCCGGTACCCCGCTGGGATCCAACTCCGCCCCAGGGTGGCGGCTGGGCACCTGCGATGGGCGCCCCTCCGGGTCCCTCTCCGCCTCTGCCTCCGTCGCGGCCGCCCGCCGGCCGGCGGCCCTGGATCGTGGGAGCGGTCGCTGTGGTCCTGCTGGCTGGTGGAGCCGCAGGAGGAGTCGCGCTGGCCAAGTCCTCGGGCGGAGGGAGCCACCACGTCACGACCGGTACCGTCGCATCCACGGTGCCGGCGACCGTTCCGACCACCGCTCCAGCCAGCCCCACCACGGTGGCGCCGGCGGCGCCTCCTCCGGTGGTGGTCTCGCCACCTACGGTGCCCCTGCCCTCCCCTGCGGAGCAAACGGCGGCGGCCGGCCTGTCGACACTGCTCACCCAGAGCGTCAGTGATCGAACCGCGATTCAGGATGCCGCCGCCGACGTCGTCAATTGCGGAGCAAGCTTGTCGCAGGACGCCCAGGTGTTCAGCGAAGCCGCGAATTCCCGTCGGAGCCTCATCGTGCAACTGGAGGATTCTCCCGACGTCTCTGCGCTTCCTCCCGGCATGATCCAAACCCTCACGGAAGCCTGGACGGCCTCCGAACAAGCGGACCAGGACTTCGCCAGTTGGGCAAGCGATCAGTACGAGGGGGACTGCACGTACAACGACACCGCGGACGCCAACTATCAGGCTGCGACCCAGCCCGACGACGAGGCCACGACCTACAAGACCGAGTTCGTCGGTTACTGGAATCCAATTGCAACCGGGTTTGGGCTGCCGACGTATTCGGCCCAGAACCTCTGAGATTCTGGTCGTTGGCTCAACGGCTCAACGGCTCAACGGCTCAACGGCTCAACCCAGGTTGCTCCAAACCTGTGTCGACAGTCCGTTGATCGTGTCGATGCCGTACTGCTCGCTCGGATTGCCCGTGGTGAGGACCGCGATCAAATAGTTCCGGCCGAGGCCGGACACCCAGCCGACGCTGTTGATCTGCCAGTCGGTGTCAGCCTGATTGAGCGGCAGCCAACCATTTTTGAGCGCCACCGTGGCCCCCGAAGGGACGCCGGCCGACACGCCCCAACGCTCTGATGGTGTCACGTTCTCCATCAACTGCAGGGCGTAGGCGCGTTCACCTGCAACCAGGGCGGAGGACGTTGGCTCGACGAGCTGGCGGAGAAGTGCGATCTGGTCCGAGGGACTGGTGGTACTGAGCCCCCAGCCCGGCCAAGGAAAGCCGGGGCAGACCACACAGGGCGACGGCGTCGTCTGGGTCAGGCCGATGGTGGAATCAAAGGATCGTATGCCGTCGGCGCCCCCGACCTCGTTCCACAGGGCGGTGGCCGCGTCGTTGTCGCTGTTCTCGATCATGTTCTGAGCCAGGGAGCTGTCCCCAGCGGAGAGCCCTTGGCCCGGATGCTGTTGCAGGAGTGCTTCCAGAATGTTGAGCTTCACGACACTGGCCTCTGGTTGCGGGCTGCCCGCGCCGGTCGACCACTCGCGCCCGGTGTTGAGGTCGTAGACCGTCGCCAGGATGGTCCCCTCCCGGCTCGACAGGTAGGACGCGACCTGCGCGTCGAGCGGATCCGAGGTCGAGGTCGGAGGCGTGGTGGTGGCCGGCGCTGCGGTCGTCGGTACGGCCGGGGCCGGCGCCGGCGCCGTCGTGGTCCTCGGTGTGGTCGGGACGGTCGCCGGGGGGTTGTGACGAATAACCGGAGCAGTAGCCGCGGCCGATTGCCCGGAGCTTGGGCTGTGCCCGGTTGGTGCGAGTGCCCAGCCGAGCGCCACTCCCGTTCCGACCAGAATCACTGCGACAACCAGTTGTGTCCGCCGCAAACGCGCCTGTCGAGAGTGGCGTCCCTTTTGCACTGTTTTACCCTAACCCTGTGCCCGGCCCAGGTCGTCAGTGATGGCCAGCGCCAGGGCCAAGGCCGCGTGCTGCTGGAACACGCTGGTGGTCAACAGGGCGGCGTCCACACTGTTTCGCATGTTGCCGCACTCGATCAAAACGATCGGCACGGTGGTGAGGTTGAGGCCCGCCAGGTCGTCGCGGGGCTGCAGGCCGTCGACGCCGTCGTAGGTACTGAGCGGCATCCCCGTCACATGCTCGAACTCCGTCCGCACGTCAAGGGCGAACTGATCGGAAGTCGCGATGACCGCGTCGTTGGGTCCGTCGGCGACGGGTTCGAGGACGGTGAATCCCCGACCGCTGGGCGGGCCACCATCTGCATGAATATCGACCGCCACGTCGGCGTGGGCGGCGTTAATAATGGCGGCTCTGGTGGTCACGCACGGGCCCACCCCGGAATTGTTGGTGCGGGTCAATACCACCTTGGTGCCTTCGTATTCGAGGTCTGCAGCCAGGTAGCTGGCCACGTTGAAATTGAACTGAGCTTCGGTATACCCGCTGTCGGTGGCAGTGCCGGTCGTGTTGCAGTTTTCGTCTTCCCGGCCGTTGTACACCTGCTGATTGATAAAGGCGGGATCGGCGAAGTTTCCGCCGTTGTGGCCTGGGTCGACGCCGACGACCTCGCCGGTCAATGGGGCACCTGGGGGTAGTCCGGCGCTGGGAGCCGCGGCGGTCGCGATCCCTGTGGTCGTCTGCGTGGCTGCCGTCGAGGCGGGTGCCGACGGGGTGACGGTTGTTTGCGTATCTGAAGGTGACGACCGGGCGTCAGGGCTCGGCGCCGATGTTGCGGATGTGGACGGGGCGGGCGGTCCTGCGACATTGCCATGGGAGTTGCATGCGGCCAAAGACAGGGTGCCCGCGAGTGCCAGCCCTGCCGTCACGAACCGCTTCCTGACCTTCACCCGATCCATTCGATCCATTCGATGTTGCCATCGAATGCGCCCCTGCATGGTCGCGCACCTTACCCGGACGTCTCAGGCGACGCCTGTCGCCCAAAAATACACACCCGGTGTCGCCGGCGCCGGCAGGAAGTCTCAGCTTGCAGACCGGACGCGCTGCCTTTCCCGACATGGCAGTATCTGATCTCGTGGACGCCTGGGAGCTTGAAGCGCGCGAGGAACTGCGGGAGCTGCTCGCCACTTATTACCGGCTGGGCGACAGCGGCCGAATCGCCGAGCAGGCCGGCTTATTCGAACCCGATGGCGTCGTGGAATTGTACGGCCGGGGCGAGTTCGTGGGACGCGACGCCATCATTGGCGCCTACCAGGGACTCAACGAGAACCATGTCGCGGACCCGGCTATCACCTATATCCGGCATTTCTCCTCGAACTACAGCCTCCAGGTCACCAGCCCAAAGGAGGCTACGGGGGAGGGGTACTGGCTGGTGCTCAACAACCGCGGTCCGGCCAGCTGGGGCCGCTGCCGGGACTGGTACCGGCGCAGCGATGCGGGCCCCTGGCGCTTCGCCCGGAGGCTGGTGCGAGGGGACCCGACGATCTGACCGAAGCGGGCCGGCGGGGGGCGGGGGTGTCGGCGAGACACGGGCCCGAGGCCCAGCCCGGGGCCCAGCCCGGGGCGGTGTGGCTACCAGGGCCGGCTTTGCCCGCCGTTCACCCGCCAGATGGTGCCGGTCGCCCATCGGGCCGCCGGCGAGGCGAGGAAGAGGATCATCAAAGCCTGGTCAACCGCCTCGCCGACGAACCCAAGGGGCGTGATCTGCCGCATGGCCTCCTGGAACGTTGCCTCCTGGTCCGGGTCGATATGGCCGTCGGCGTAGCGATAGGCCCCAAAGTTGGTGGGGGTGGCGCCGGGGGCGACGACGTTGACCCGGATGCCGTACGGACCGGCCTCGGCGGCGAGCACCCTGGACAAGAAGGCCACGCCGGCTTTCGTCATCCCGTAGAGGGCCTGGCCGGGGGCCGGGGAGTCGATGATCGTCGATGCCACGTTGATGATCACGCCGGAGCGGCGCGGCACCATCACCTCCAGGGCGGCCTGTGAGCCGAAGAGAACGCCTTTGAGGTTGACGGCCATCACCCGGTCGAATTCCTCTTCGGTCAGGTCGCGTACCGGCTTGGTGTGACCGATGCCGGCCACGTTGGCCATGATGTCGACCTGGCCGTACTCCCTGACGGCGCCCGATACCAGGTCGTCCAGGTCCGCTCGCCGCATGGTGTCGGTGCGCCGGGCTGACGCTCGCCTCCCTTCGGCGGCGATCTTCTCCGCCGTGCGCTGTGCTCCCTCTTCGTCGATGTCGCCAACTACGACTGCCGCCCCGGCGCTGGCCAGCACCTCGGCGGTGGCTGCCCCGATGCCGCTGGCGCCACCGGTGACCACGGCCACCTGACCCTCCAGGTTAAAAAGCTGCGGGATATCGAGCACGATTCCCTCCCTTTCCGAGTACCACTCCGAATGACGCCAACCGCGCCGTCACGGCCCGGTCGGCCGGCTGGCCAACGGCGGCATGGTAGCTGAGGTAGGAAGCGGGGCGGGCGTGGCCGGCCTTCTCTGTCGTGGGCCACGGTTTGGGAGGCTGTGGATTGCGACAGGGAATGCCGGGAGGGCCGCCACGCTGGCCTTCTCTGTCGTGGGCCACGGTTTGGGAGGCTGTGGATTGCGACAGGGAATGCCGGGAGGGCCGCCACGCTGGCCTTCTCTGTCGTGGGCCACGGTTTGGAGGGCTGTGGATTGCGACAGAGAACGCCGGGAGGGCGCCGGGGCTCCCTTTCTCTGGAGGGTGGACGCCGGCGGGGTACCGGGGCGGGCTTGTCTGTCGAGCGTGGGCGGGGCGCCGGGGCGGGCTTGTCTGTCGAGCGTGGGCGGGGCGCCGGCGGGGCACCGGGGCGCCCTTTCTCTGGAGGGTGGCCGCCGGCGGGGGCGCCGGCGAGGCGCCCGGGACGGTGTCGTCAGCCGACCAGAGCCGAGGCGTTCTCCCGCATGATCTGGCGGATCGACGCGTCGTCGAGGCCGACAAGGGACTCGGCGTATGCGCCGGGAGTAACTGTTCCCTCTGGATGGGGCCAATCGGAGCCCATCAGCACGTGATCCGAGCCGAGTGCCTCGACCAGCGCCGGAACGTCCTCCTCCGCAAACGGCGAGACCCAGAACCGTTCCTTGAAGACATCGGAGGGACGGTCCGCAAGGACGGTGCCGAATGCCTCCACGTTGCGAGTCAACAACGGTCCGGCGTGATCTAGTGCGTGCAGAAGATAGGGAACCCACGTGCCGCCCATCTCGATGCTGGCCATCCTGAGGTCGGGGAACCGCGCGAACAGATTGCCGAGAATGAGTGCCTTGGCGGTGTCCATGATCGGGGCCTCGAAGCCCATCCAGCTGCGCCGAAACGTGTCCAGATAGCCGAGGTCCGACGAGTTCTGCCCCCACTGGAGCCGGAAGGCGTCGTCATAACTGGTGGGGCCCCCGACGGCGTGGTAGGCGACAAGGATCCGCGCCTCGTTGACCAGGGCCCAGAACGGATCGAAGTAGGTGTCCGCCGGCGAGCGGCCCCAGGCGGGACCGGGCTGGATCGTGATGACCTGGGCGTTCCTGCCCAGGGCCCAGTTGAGCTCGGCTACCGCGCCTTCGACCGTGCGCATCGAGATGACGGGGGGAGCGTAGATCCGGCCATCCCGATTCAAACCCCAGTCGTCGTCCAGCCAGGAGTTGAAGGCATGCATGACCTTGTAGAGGATCTCGGGGTCGGCCCCCATGTAGCCCTCCACGGTCAGCCCGAGGGTGGGGAAGAGCAGGATTGTTTCCACTCCCTGCTCGTCCATCAGGGCCAGGCGCTCATAACGATCGCGGTAGGCCGGGGACGGCGGCTCCAGCTCCCCCAGCATTCTGGCCACGGATCCGCTCATGCGCTCCCCCCGTTCGAGCGCAGCGAGCAAAGGTCCGAACGCTCCGGGCTTGGCCACCGGGTTGAATGTGGGGTTCATGACCGAGTTGGGATTCCGGGGGTCGTTGGTCTTGTGGTTCCCGAACAACAGATGATGCTTCTTGCCCTCACTCACCCACGTGACGTATCGCCGGACGGTCTCGTCGCCGTGGCGGGTGAAGCAGTCATCGGGTTCGTAGTAGTGATTGTCGGAATCAAATAGCTGGAAGTCCACTACTGCTCCCTCCCGGGTGGACGGCATTAGTGTGATAATTGCCGCGTCAGTACGCGACAATTATCACACAAACGGGCGCAGTGAGATCTCGACGGTGATCAGGAAGATCTAGCGCCCGGAGGAACGAGCGAGCGCAGCGCTCAGCGGTTCTCCCACCTGGCCCGACTCGACGAGAAAACCGTCGTGACCGTACAAGGATGGGATCAGCTGCACCTGGGGCCGGTCGGGGAGCAACTCCGCCAGTTCGTACTGCAGACGAGGGGGATACAAACGGTCGGAGTCGATGGCAATGACGGTCGAAGCCGCCTGCACCCGTGCGAGTGCCGTGGCCGCCCCACCCCGGTCTCTTCCGACGTCGTGATGATCCATGACGCGGCTGAGCACCAGGTAGCTGTTGGCGTCGAAACGATGTACCAGTTTTTCGGCGTGATGGTCGAGGTAGCTCTCGATCGCATACCGTCCGGCGGCCAGCGCGTTTTCACCGGATTGCGGGTGCCGGCCGAACCTGGTGTCCAGTTCGAGCTCGGACCGGTAGCTGATATGCCCGATGCGGCGCGCGAGACCGAGGCCCATCCGGGGTCCCTCCCCTCCGGCCTGGTCGTAATAGTCGCCTCCGTGGAACTGCGGATCGAGGCGGATGGCCTGAGCCTGCACCGAGCAAAGCGCGATCTGCTCGGCCGTGGCCGCCGCACCACATGCGAGGACCATCATCCGGTCGACTCGTTCCGGGAACATGACGGACCATTCGAGGGCGCGCATCCCACCCATTGATCCGCCGACGACCGCTGCCCACCGCCCGATTCCCAAAGCATCCGCAAGGGCGGCTTCGACGGCCACCTGGTCGCGGACGGTGATCACCGGGAATCGCGATCCCCACGGCCGACCGTCAGGCGAAAGCGATGCTGGTCCGGTGGTGCCCTGGCACCCGCCGAGGGTATTGGGACAGATCACCCACCAGCGGTTGGTGTCGATCGCCGCGTCCGGACCGATCAAAGGATCCCACCAACCCGGGGTGATGTGGCCAGGGCCGGCCGGCCCGGCGGCATGGCTATCACCGGTCAGGGCATGCTCGATCAAGACCGCGTTGTCGCGATCCTGGGACGGCTGACCCCACGTCTCGTAGGCGACTGTTACCGGTGCCAGTGAGCCACCCAGCTCCAGCTGCAGCGGCCCATCGACAAAAAGACGCACGAACTGGCGATGGCCGGGATCATCCCCGGGCCGCCAGGCGCCACGCTCCGAGGCCGGACGGACATCCGCAGTGCTCAGCGCGCCTCGGCTCCTGGCTCGAGCGCATCGGCAGGAACCGGCCCGCCTCGTCGATGCGCCCCGACGGCACCTGAGGTTCTGCTCACCACGACACCCCAAACTACAACAGATATCCTGACCTCACCGGTCAGATTTACGTGCTACGCTCCGGTGGGGTCGACAAACATTCGAGACATTTCGGCCGCCGACGGCGGCCCGAACTGGAGGTGACAAGAGTGACGAGCACCGCTGCTCCTATCGACAACGGCGTCAACGTCGATTTTCTCCTGACCGCTCGGGACGCGCTGGCCGCCCAGCCCGAAGGCGCCGACTTCAAGTGGCGTGTGACGAACACCTGGGTCAACGGTACCCATAGCCGCAGCAGCGTCCACGGGTTCTTCGGTCTCGGCCAGGAGCAAACGCACCGCACGGAATTCGTCTTCGATGGAGATCACCCGGAGATCTTCTCCTCCGAGGACAACGGTCCAACACCGGTCGAACTGTTGCTCGTCAGCCTGGCCAGCTGCCTTACCGCGGGAGTGGCGGCTGTGGCCCAGAACCGCGGGATCCAGCTGCGCTCGGTGTCCGCCACCCTTCAGGGCGACATGGACATTCGCGGAATCCTCGGCGCCGATCCCGAGGTGCGGAACGGGTTCAATCAGATCAAGGTCAATTACCAGGTCGACGCCGACGCCTCGCCGGACGATATCAAGGCGCTCGTCGCCCAATCGCAGAAGCGGTCCGCCGTGTACGACATCGTGACCAACCCGACCAGCGTGACGGTCGCGGTCAACTGAGCCTCTGCTCCTGAGGGGACGCGGCGCTGTCGTTGGCCTCGGTCACCACCGTCATCATCGGCGCCGGCCAGACCGGGCTCTCCATGAGCCGGCACCTGGCCGACCGCTCCGTCGACCACGTCGTGTTGGAGCGCGCCGAGGTGGCCAGCTCCTGGGGCACGGGCCGCTGGGACTCGCTCCGCTTGCTCACCCCCAACTGGCTGAACCGTCTCCCCGGCTACCGGTATCAGGGCGACGACCCCGACGGCTACATGACGATGCCGGAAGTCGTCGACTACATCCGTACCTATGCCGCCGTCATCTCGGCACCAGTGCGCACGAATACCGAGGTGACCTCAGTTGAGGCAGCGAGCGATGGTTTCCGTGTGATCACGACCGACGGCGAGTGCCGGGCTCGCACGGTAGTCGTCGCCAGCGGGCCGTACCACCGCCCGGGTGTGCCCGCGTGCGCCGCCGCGGTCCCGCCGGGTGTCTCCTGCCTGACGACGGAGGAGTATCGCAACCCGGCGCAGCTCGAGGATGGCGGTGTGCTGGTGGTCGGAGCGGCGGCGACGGGCGTGCAGCTGGCCGAGGAGATCCACCGGTCCGGACGCCCGGTGACACTGGCGGTCGGGGGTCATGTCCGTATGCCCCGTGTCTATCGGGGCATGGACGTCATGTGGTGGCTGGACGGGGCCGGGATTCTCAACGAACGTTACGACGAGGTCGACGACATCATCCGGGCCCGGCACGTGGCGTCGTTTCAACTGGTGGGATCCCCGGGTCGAGCCACGGTGGATCTCAATTCGCTCCAAAGACTGGGTGTCCGCATCGGTGGCCGCCTGGGAGGCATTACGGACGAGGGGATTGCCCAGTTTTCGGGGTCACTGCCCAATCAGTGTGCGCTCGCGGATCTGAAGCTGGGGCGTTTGCTGGACACCCTGGATGCCTGGGCCACCGAGCACGGGCTGGACAGCGAGGCTGAGCCCGCGGAGCGCTTCGCGCCGACGGAGGTTCCGTCAGCACCGCCGCTCCTATTGTCGCTGCGTTCCGGCGAGATCAAGACCATCATCTGGGCGACCGGCTACCAGCCCGCCTATCCGTGGCTGCGCCTCCCGGTTCTGGACGCCAAGGGTCGAATCCGCCACGACGGGGGAGTGACGCCCGTACCGGGCTTCTACCTCATGAGCGGCCCGTTTCTTCGCCGGCGGAAATCCACCTTCATCGATGGCGCCGGCGACGACGCCCGCGACCTCAGCACCCATCTTGTCGATTACCTCGACGAGCTGGCCAACGTCACCTGACCCCGGAAGCGGCAACCCGGCGTCGCCGCTGAGCCCACCGCCCTTCAGCCTCCCACCGGCCCGGGACGCCGCGGCCGCTTTGAACTGATGACTCCGGTGTCGAAACCGGCCAGGTGCAGTCCGCCGGCAAAGCGGGCGTGTTCGATCTTGACGCAGCGGTCCATGACAACCGAAAGACCGGCCCGGTGCGCCAGCCCCGCGGCCTCGTCGTTCCAGAGCCCGAGCTGGGCCCAGAATGTCCGGGCCCCTGCGGCCACGGCATCCGCCGCCACCTCGGGCAGATCCGCCGTGCGCCGGAACACGTCTACCAGATCCGGAGCTTCGGGGAGATCCGCCAGGCTCGGATAGACCGGGCAGCCCAGGATTGACTCTTCCCGCGGGTTCACAAACCACACGGTGTAATCGGTGCTCGAGCTGAGCAAGTAGGTGGCGACGAAATAACTGGCTCTGGCCGGGTTCGACGAGGCGCCGACCATGGCGATGGTCCGCGTCTGGTTGAGGATCCGCAGCCGTTCCTGAGCCGACGGCGGCCGCCACGGCCCTTCGGGGTCGGTGAATTCTTCGGCCAGCGTGCGAACGCTCATTTCGCCGCTTTGGCCGCGACTGTCAGGGCCCGGTCGAAGTCCCAGATGATGTCGTCCAGATCCTCGATACCCACGGACACCCGGATCAGGTCGGCGCCGACGCCGGCGGCCGCCAGCGCGTCGTCGGACAGCTGCCGGTGTGTGGTGGAAGCCGGGTGGATGACAAGCGTGCGCGTGTCGCCGATGTTGGCCAGGTGGCTGGCCAGCTCTACTGCTTCGATGAAGGCTTGCCCGGCGCTGCGCCCACCTTTTATCCCAAAGGCAAACACCGAGCCCGCCCCGGACGGCAGGTACCGCTGGGCCAGCAAATGATATGGGGAGCTGGGCAGGCCCGCATACGACACCCAGGCCACGGCGGGATGCCCGGCCAGGTATTCGGCCAGGCCCATGGCATTGGCCACGTGTGCGTCCATGCGCATCGCCAGCGTTTCCAGGCCCTGCAGGAGCAGGAATGCGTTGAGCGGGGCCAGGCAGGCGCCGAAGTCGCGAAGCTGCTCGACTCGCAACTGCGTGCAGAACCCGTACTCGCCAAAGTTGTCCCAGAAACGCAGTCCGCCGTAGCTCGGGACCGGTTCGGTCATGCGAGGAAAACGGCCGTTGGCCCAATTGAAACGGCCGCTCTCAATGGCCACGCCGCCCATGGAAGTGCCGTGGCCCCCGATGAACTTGGTTGCCGAGTGCACGACCACGTCGGCGCCGTGCTCGAAGGGGCGGCACAGATGCGGCGTGGCCACCGTCGAGTCCACCACCAGCGGCACGCCGGCCGTGTGCGCCGCTTCCGCCAGGGCGGCCAGGTCGGCCACCACGCCGGACGGGTTGGCCACCGTCTCGGTGTAAAAGGCCTTCGTCTCGGGGCGGGCGGCCGCCGCGAATGCGGCCGGATCATCGGGAGCCACGAACGTGGTTTCGATGCCGAGGCGCCGCAAGGAAACATCGAGGAGCGTGTGCGTGCCCCCGTACAGAGCGGCGCTGGCCACGATGTGATCGCCCGCTCCCGCCAGAGCGGTAAACACCAATAACTCGGCGGCCTGCCCGCTGGACGTCGCCACCGCCCCGATCCCTCCTTCCAGATTGGCCATTCGCTCTTCGAAGGCGGCCACGGTGGGATTGGCGATCCGGGAGTAGATGTTCCCATACTTCTGCAAGGCGAACAGATCGGCCGCGTCGGCGGCGTCCTCGAACACGAAGCTGGTCGTCTGGTAGATGGGGACGGCCCGGGCCCCCGTCGCCGGGTCCGGCCGGTTTCCGGCGTGGATAGCTCTGGTCCGGAAACCCCACTGGTGATCGTCCACGTGGTGGATGCTAGCGAACAAGCCCGGGAATACCGGCGCCCCTGCCGCGAAGTGACAACGCTGCGGTCAGGCCGAAGTCGGGGCCCGGAACTGAAACAGACGCTCGGCGTTGCCCCGCAGGATCTTGTGCTGCACCGTCAACGGCAGTTTGCCGAGTCGGGCGCGGGCGACCTCGATCGAGTGGGGCCAGGTCGATACCTCATGGGGATAGTCGGTCTCGATCATGACGTTGTCCTCGCCGATCGTGTCCAGGTTTTTGAGGCCGGCCACGTCGTCGACGAAGCACCCGAACACGTGGTCGCGATACAGGTCCCGTATGTCGAAAGTCTCCAGGTCGACGCTCCCGGCCGCGGCGTGATCCTGGAACTGGTGACCCCGGGCCACCCAGTACCGGGTGGTGTTGTAGACCTGTTCGGCGCGCTCCAGAAAGTAGGGGATCCATCCGATTTCGCCCTCGGAGAGAGCGATCTTCAGGTTCTGATATCGCTGAAACCAGCCGCTGAAAAGCCAGGAGAGCATGGCTCCCGATGTCCGGTTGGCGCCCCAGGCCAGGTTGGCCATGAAGGGGGCGTCCGTGCAGATCTTCGGCATGGTCGACGAGGAACCGGTATGCATGCAGACGACCATGCCGGCGTCGTTGGCCGTCGCCAGCACCGGCTCCCAGTACCGGCCCGGGTCGTGGATGGTGGGCAGGCCGAGGGGCTCGAAGTTCTCGGAGAAAGCGAACGCGTGCGAACCTTTCGCCGCGCAACGCTCCATCTCCTTGGCCGCCAACGGTGGGTTCCAGAGCGGGATCAGCGTCAGGGGGATGAGCCTTCCGGGCGCGGTCGCGCACCACTCATCGAGCATCCAGTCGTTGTAGGCCTTCAAACACAGCCAGGCGAGCTCTCTGTCCTTCGCCTCGTAAAACACCTGGCCGCAGAACCGGGTAAACGACGGAAAGCACATCGAAGCGATGATCCCCGCCTGGGTCATGTCGTCGAGTCGGGCCTTGGCGTCGTAGCAGCCGGGTCGCATCTCGGCGTACGTCACCGGGTCCGGAGAAATTCCTCCTTGGACTTGCCGGCGACGGCGGAGAGCCCGGACGTGTGCTGGCGTCGATCCTCGTAGCACCAGAATTCCCCGTCTGCCGTCGTTTCCATCCGGGGTGCCGTGTCGCGATACCGCTCCGGCACCCGGTCCAGCCACAGGTTCGGTGGTTCGAGGACGTGATCGTCGACCGAAATCAACCAATCGAGGTTCGCTTCGAGGGTGCTCACCTGTCCCCCTTTTTCATTTTGGAAATGACCTCACGCTAGCGATGTTTCATTTGTCTCCGGAACTCGACCGTCTCGGCGCGGCCGCCGGTCTCGTCTCTCAGGGGTCGCGGGCGAGCAGGTCGCCCAGTTCCGCGAGTGCATCGATTGGCCCCTGGTTGAACACGATGACATCGGTGAAGCCGATTTGGCGCAGCCGGCGAAGCCGGGCCAGCGCTTGTTCCGGCGGGCAGGCCAGGTGCACCCGGTCGTCGTCCTCGAGGGGGGCGTCTTCGGCGCCGAGATCGGCGAAGACGCTGCTGACTACAGCCCGCCGCCCCCCGGCCGCCTGGAACCGGACCATGGCGTCCTGCAAGGCCCGCCACGTCCGCGTGCCGGACGCAATCCACCCGTCGTAGTCCCGCCCGGCCCGCTCGACCCACGATCCGCCCCAGCTGCCGACGAGGACCGGCGGGCCGCCGAGTGCGTCCGGCCGTGGATACAGGTTGGCGAGTCCCACCGTCTGACCCGACCACAGCGCCCGTATGTCCGTCAGAGCCTCTCGCAACTCGCGGAACCGGCCCTCGAAGGAGCGGCCCACAGCGTCGAAGTCGTGTTGCGTGGAGCCGGCGCCGACCCCGAACGTGAAGCGCCCGGGCGCCAGCTGGTGCATGGACAGGGCTCGATGCGCGGTTTCCACCCGGCCCCGGAGGGGCACCTGGAACACGCAGGTGCCCAGCTCTACCTGCTCGGTGGCTGCGGCCGCGATGCCGAGCATCGTGAACGGGTCCGGGGACTGCATTCCCGGCCTGCGGGCGACCACGTCGCCGACCCAGATGCCCCGAAAGCCCATGGCCTCGATGCGCCTTGCCGACGCGGCCAGGGACCGGGCCGTGAGCGGACCGTCATCCACCAGGTTTGTGGCGGCCAGTGCGACGGACGGCAACCTGGACGACGACGGCGCAGTCGGGTTTCGCACCGGGATGGCCAGGCTGAGATGCAGCGTCCTTTTGGTCGGCCGGGATTCCAACCCGAAGGCCCGGCGGGCGTTCTCGCCGGCCTCCCCGCCCCCCGCCGGCGCCGGTTGCGTGTGCCTGGGCAGGTCGGCGCACCACAGGTCGGCGCCGTCCGGGGCCCCGGCGTCGTACAGCCGGGCTGGAGGCAGGGCCGCGGCGCGGGCAGCCTCGACGGACACCACCACGACACACAGCCCCGGATGGTCGGCCCGGACGCGCTTCAGGGCCACGCTGTCCGCGGCGGCGACACAGAGAGTGATCTGTGCCGCCTCCATCTCACCGACGACGGCGCGCGCGTCCGCGTCGGCGCCCACGTCGTGTGGGAGGTCGGCCAGGTACACGGCCCGGGCCCCGGCTTGCAGCGCTCGCGCCAGCTCCCGGGCCGTGGCCCAGGGCGTTTCCAGGGGCGGAAGCATCCTGGGCGCGATCAGCCGATTCGGCGCCGCGGCTTCGAAGGTGCCCCCTGCCCAGTCGTTGTAGACCGTCATGCACGTCCGCCGCATCTCGGGGCCCAACTGGCGCCAGCCGTCGATGAGGCCCAGGGGATAGATCACCGCCCCGTCAATGCCGGCCGTGTCCATCGCCGCCAGATGCGCGGCGGGGTCGACCGCGGCCGGCGGCAGCTGATCGAACCTCCACCTCGGCGGGCCCCGCTCACCTGCGAACCCCCAGCCGAAGACCCGCTCCGGGCGCTCGCCGTGCCAGGACCAGCCCTCACCGCCCTCGGGGTGGGCGAACACGTGTGGGCAGTGGCCGCGAAGATGCGGAGGGAGCCGGGTCTCGAACAGATCCCTCGGCTCGGCGACGAAGTTGGCGGCCGAGAGAATCATGCCGGCTGGAACAGCGGCAGCGCGAAACCCTCCGGCTGTTCCTGGAACGTCACGACGAGCGGCATGCCCATGACGAGGTCGCGGTCGTCGCATCCGACCACGCTGGTATGGAAGAAGGGCCCCTCGGCGAGCTCCACGACTGCGACGTTGTACGGCACCTGGCGGAACGCCGTCCCGAACACGTGGTGGATGACGACGTGCGTGTGCAGGCGCCCCGTGCCGCTGGCCTCGACCCAGCGCATCGCCGCACTGCCGTGCTCGACACAGCAGCTCGCCGGCCAGTACGACCGGCCGCATTCGGCGCACCGATGCACGAGGAAGCGGTGCTGGCGGCATGCGTCCCAGAAGGGCTGGTCGAGGTCGTCCGCGGTGACGTCGCCCGGCAGCGGGCGCGGTCCCAGGGTCATCGCCGCCCGCCAAGAAGCAGGGTGGCGTGGGCGGCGCTGCCGTTGATGCCGCCATTCCCGCCGCTGCCGCTCACCAGCACGACCTCGGCGTCGGGGATCTGGTTGGTGGGGGCCGTGCCGCGTGCCTGCAGGACGCCCTCGCTGAGCGGCGTGAACCCGGTGGCGTAGAACCCGGACAGGTGCCCGCCTCCGGTATTGGTCGGGATGCGACCGTGCGGACGGATCGCACCCGAAGCCGCGAATGGGCCGCCCTCACCCCGCTGGCAAAAGCCATACTCCTCGAGCTGACCGATGACCGCGAAGGAAAAGGGTGCGTACAGCTGGGCCACGTCGACGTCCGCCACGGCCACCTCCGCTTGGCTGAAGGCGGTGGCGGCCGCGGTGCCCACGTCGTGGTCGTCAAACATCGTCCCTTCGTGCCAGCTCCGGATACCGTGCCCCATTCCGATGCCGAGGACATCCACGGGACGGGGGCGGCAATCCCGGGCGCGGTCGGCAGACGAGACGATTACAGCCACGCCCCCGTCCGTACTGCGGCAGCAATCAAACAAACGGAACGGGTCGACAATCATCCTCGACCGCTGGTGGTCCTCGAGGCTGATCGGGTTGCCGTACTCCATGGCGCCCGGCCGGACGGACCCGTAGGCCCGCTCGGACACCGCCACCGCCCCGAGGTGCTCGGACGTGGTGCCGTACCGATCCATGTGCCGCCGGGCCGCCAGGGCGTAGGCCGACACTGGCCCGACCTGACCAAACAGATAGGGGTACCCGTAGGCTCCGCCCCCGATATCCCGGGCTTCCTGGCTCGCTCGTCCGCTGCTCGGAGTCACTCCGTAGACCGAGCTGGTAAACGCTTCCCCGTAGACGCACGCCACGTAGTTGGCTTGGCCCAGCAGCACCGCCCCGATCGCGGTCATGACGGCGGCTGCCGGCGACGCCCCGCCGCTCTGGAGGGAAAAGGAAAAGCGGGGTGACAGCCCAAGGTAGCGAAGGTCCTCGAAGGTCACGCCGCCCACCACGATGTACCCGTCGATATCGCCGCGCTCGAGGCCAGCGTCTTCGAGCGCCAACTCGAGCGCCTGCCGGCGCAGGATCCGGCCGGAAAGCCCGAGCCGTCGCCCTTGCTCGGTGATGCCGAGGCCGACGATCGATCCCTGAGGCGTTGTCATCCGGTGACGTGTACGTCCCGCAGCTTCGCCACCTCGGTCGACGAGTAACCCAACTCGTGCAGCACTTCGTCCGTGTGGGCTCCAAACGACGGTGGGCGGGAGGTGGACGGCGGCCGGCCATCAAACTGCACCGGCGGCAGGACGAGCCGCACCGATCGCCCCTCACCCTCGTCGACGGCAACGACATATTCGTTGGCCAGCACCTGAGGCTCTTCGGCCGCTTCCCTGGCCGTCAGGAGCGGCGCCCACGCCCCTTCCAGAGATGCGAACCGCTCTCGCCACTCCGTCAGCGTGGCGCCGGCAAACGTCCGTTCCAGCTCGACGACGAGCGTGTGCGAGTGCTCGACCCGAGATAAAGCCTTGGCGTAGCGCGGATCATCGGCCAGGTCGGATCGTCCAATGCGACGGCAGAAGTCGGGCCAGAACCGGTCCGGGTCGAGCATGGTCAGAATCAGCCAACGTCGATCTGCCGTCTGGTACGACCGCGACAGCGGGTTCGCGCTCAAGTCACTGCGACCGCCGCCCTCGCCCAGCGCCAGGCCATAGACGGTCGTGCTCGAGTTCTGCCACAGCGCGGTGCTCAGCAGTGAGACATCCACCGTCGCACCCTCGCCCGTCCGTTCCCGCCGGAGCAACGCGGCGGCGATCCCGAAAGCCAGGTTCATGGAACCGGCCCGGTCACCAAATGCCGGCAGCGGCATCGGTGGCTGGCCGCCACGGGCGAACGAGGCGGCTATGCCGCCGCGGGCCCAATAGGCCGTCGAGTCGTAGGCACGGTCATGGGCGGCCGGTCCCCGCGCACCCTGCCCGGTGGCCCGGGTATAGACAATGCGAGGGTTCATGCCCCGGATCGCCGCTTCGTCGATACCGAGTTTGGTCGCGGTCGGGATGAGGAAGTTGGTGATGAAGACGTCGGCGCCGGCCACCAGCCGGCTCAGAACCTCGGCCCCCTCGGGAGCGGCCAGGTCCAGGGCGATGCTGCGCTTCTTGCGGTTGTTTTGGGCTGCACCGAGGTCGACGCCGTCGATACTCGGGTGCACCGACGGTTTGCGGCCGGGCCCGCCGCGAGACGGATGCTCGACCTTGATCACATCTGCGCCGAAGTCAGCGAGGACCGCCGCGGCCGCCGGAGCGAACGTGTTTTGCGAGACATCCAGCACGCGGATTCCTGCGAAGACGTCGGTCACGGCTCCCTCTCGACCGTTGAGGCTGCTGGCACCATAGTCGTTACCGAAGCGAAAGACCGATGTCACGCCGGACAATGGGCACTATGGTCGGCGACATCGAGGGAGGGAGACGATGATGCGCACGCCGGCGGTGCTCTCGGCAGGACAATGACACCGGGCCTTCGCACCAGCGACCTCCTGCCGGCATTCGGCAGTCTGGTGGAGCTCGTGGACCTGCGCCACCAGCTGGCGGATGCGACCAGTGACCGCTTGCGAGAACTCCTGTGGGAGCGGGGCCTCTTGCTGTTCCGCGGTCAGGACCTGGATCCGGACGACCAGGCCCGGCTGGTCGGCTTGTTCGGGACTGTCGCCCCGATGGGATCCGAAGGGCGGATGTACTCCATACTGACCAACGTCGGATCGGCGCAGGCCACGGGGGAGTCGCGTCTGCCGTTCCACTCGGACCTGACCTACACGCCCGCGCCCTACGACATCATCTCGCTGGCCGGTATGGAGGTCGAGGGCCCGGCCGCCCCGACCCGCTTCGCCAGTACCGCGGCGGGGTATGCCGCCCTTCCCGACGGGCTGAAAGCTCGAATCGACGGGCTCACGAACGTCCATGTGCACTTCCACTTCGACGGGCTCGACTTCGTCAAAACGGACCTGCGCGCCCTTCCCGAGCAGGCCGAGTACGCGACAGCCGACGACTTCCCCCGCCAGTCCTGGCCCGTCGTGGTCCGGCACCGAAAGACCGGCGTGCCGACGTTGTTCGTGAGCCAGTGGTTCAGTCATATCGAGGGCCTCGGCGAGGACGAAAGTGACCGTCTGCTCGAGGACCTCTTCGGGTATCTCTACCGGCCCGCCAACGTCTACGAGCACGAGTGGTCGGTCGGCGACGTCATCGTGTGGGACAACCTGGCCATCCAGCACGAACGGCCCGCGTTCCATGAGCAGGGGGCGGTACGCAGCCTTCGAAAGGTGATCGCAGTGCCGGGGGGAAGGACGCTGCAGGAGCTCTACGAGCTCGCAGGCGCGGCGATGCCATCCTCGTATGGGCGCGGTACCTGACCGGCAGCGACCAGTTCCTGTATCCGAGCCGGGGGTAGGTGCTGCTCGCGGATTCGAATCCCCAGCGGGGCCAGTGCGTCTTCGATGGCGTTCACGAGAGTGGCGGGGGCGACGATCATCCCGCCTTCGCCCACGCCCCGGAAGTTCACGTCGGGATCGGTCAGCACGGTCTCGACGTGGTCGATCTCGAAACGGGGGACAACCGTCGTTGTCGGGACCAGATAGTCCATGAAGGTGGAGGACAGCAGCTGGCCATCGTCTGCGTAGGCGACGTCCTCCAACAGGACCGCACCGATTCCCTGTGCCACCCCGCCACGAATCTGGCCCTCCACGATCGCAGGGTTGACGACCAGGCCGCAGTCCTCCACCACCACGTAGCGAAGGACCTCGACCAACCCGGTCTCCAGATCGACCTCGACGATGCAGCAATGGGTGCCGCCCGACCAGCCGCTGTCACCGCCATCAAAGCTGTGCGATACCGCGATGTCGTGGTCACGCGCCAGGTCCGCCAACGGCACCTGGACCGCCGGGGTGCCCTTGACGGTGACCGCACCCTCGACGATGGTGAGGTCGGCAGGGTCGGCCTCCAGCTGATCGGCGGCGAGTGACAGGATTTCCTCCCGCAAACGGCGTGCCCCGTGCAGGGCGGCCCCATTTGCCATCGTGGCGGCCCGGCTGCCACCCGTGCCGAGAAGGCTGGGAGGCGTGATGGCGGTGTCACCCCACCGCACGACCACATCTTCGAGTTTGCAGCCAACCTCCTCCGCGACCACCTGGGCCAGCGTCGTTTGGTGGCCCTGGCCATGAGGCTGCTGTTTCGTGACCACGACGACGTGCCCGTGGGAGTTCACGGAAAGCAACACCGTCTCATCAGACGCGAAGCCGGCTCGCGCCCCGGGAAGGGCCGGCCCCGGCGCGGCTTCGAGATAGGACGCCATCCCGATGCCCACACGCCGGCCCGCGGCCGCGCACGCTCGTTGCCGTGTTCGGAAACCGTCCCAGTCCACCAGCCGGGCGGTCTTTTCCAGCGTGTCCATGGTTGTGGCCGACGCATATGACCGGCCGTCGAGCATGTGGGTAGGTGGCTCCGAACGGACCACGTAGTTTCGCCGCCGCACCGTCAGCGGGTCGAGATCGAGTTCCCGGGCCACGACATCGATCAGCCGCTCGCGAAGGAAATCACCGGTCGCCCACGGCCCCCGGTAGGCAACATAGCTCGCCTTGTTGGTGAAGAACACCTGTGCCGACGCCTCGAGGCTTTTGATCTTGAGCGGTCCCTGGAACGCCCGCATGATCGAAGAGCCGCGTATCGAGCCCGGGAAGGGATCGGAAGGATAGGCGCCCACATTGACCGCGATGTCCAGGCGAACACCCAGGATTCGTCCGTCGCCTGTCACCGCCGCTTCGACGTCGGCTTTCTCCTCGCGGGCGTTGCCTCCTGCAGCCAGGTGCTCGAGCCGGTCCTCGATCCATTTCACCGGCCGGCCCAGATCGACCGACGCCGCAACGACGGCGACCTCCTCCCGGCCCAGGCTGTTCTTCAGCCCGAAGCTGCCGCCGACGTCGTCGGCGAGCACCCGGATGCGTTCGGCCGCGACGCCGATGTGGGCCGGCAGGAGCATGCGCACCATGTGGGGTGCCTGTGTCGAGGTGCGAATCGTGAGGAACTCAGCCTCGGGGTCCCAACTGGCGATGATCCCCCTCGTCTCCATGGGAGACGGGTGCTGGCGGTGGACCTCGATGGTCGCCCGCACGATCCGGTCGGCAGCGGTGAACGTGGCCTCGGCGTCCCCCAGTCGCATCTCGCTGCGGGCCAGGACATTATCGGGGACGGCGTCGAAGACCGGCGGCCGGGACGAGTCGACGGCATGCTCGTACGTCACGACGGGGCCGAGCACGTCGATATCCTCGACGATGAGCTCGAGCGCGTCTTCTGCGATATAGCGATCCTCGGCGACCACAAGTGCGATCAGATCGCCGACGAAACGGACCTTGTCCGTGGCGAGCGAGTGGAACTCCGGCATCTGCACGCCCGGCTGGCGCCCGAGCCCGGAGACGGTCCCCGGCCGGACCGGCTGGGTCAGGCGTTGGATGTCGTCGCCGGTGTACACAGCGACGACGCCTGGCAGTTGCCGGGCTTCACTGGCATCGACGGACTGGATCCGACCATGCGCAACGGTGCTGCGAAGAAACGCGGCGTGGAGCATGCCAGGCAGCACCACGTCGTCGACATAGCGGCCCCGCCCGGAGAGCAGCCGGGGATCTTCGACCCGACGCACGCGCGCCCCGATTGCCCTGGCCCCCGAGATGTCAGCCCCGGTCATCGCTTCGAACGTCATCCGAGTTTCGCGATCACCTCGCCGTGTCGTCCGCCGGGGGGATGTGGTTGGTGCCGGGCAGGGCGATGCGGAACTTCATGGGCGGCCCCCTTCCAGGTTGGAGCGCCCCGACAGTAGCCCTGACGGACAACCGGGCGGCGCGCACACCTGGCGGCGTCAGCGCACGTGCCGTGGCGGCGTCAGCGCAGGAGGTCGGCGTCAGCGCAGGGGGCCGGCGTAGTCGTAGGTGGCGCCCGGCTCCAGCCAACCGAGGCGCGGTGGTAGGTCCATACCGTCTCGCCGTTCCGCCCGTCGGTATATGTCCGTTGAACCGCCGGTACGGCGAACTGCCGGCCCCGCCCGGCTGGCGCCCCGAGTTGAACCCTTCGTTACGTCGAAACGTATTTCGCCTGCACGGGGCGCAACGCTTTCGTAAACCCGATCAGGCTGCGAGCCCACCCAGCCCGCCCAGCCCACTCAGGCGGCGTAGTTGCGCAGCACCTGCAGCGCCTCCCGCGCATACGGGCCCTCGGCGATCAGGCCCGCCGCGTCGGGTGAGAGGCGCTGCGCTCCAACCCGGCAGAACTCCCCGGCTGACCCCCGGATGACCGACTCCGCATGTTCGGGACCGAAGGTCCAGGTGGCGCCGGAAGGGGCAGTCAGCACACAGAAGACCGACCGGGGCTCACGGCCGGTCAGCGACCAGGCGTAGGGCAGGCTGCGGTGAGCCAGCCACGCCACATGGCGCAAGCGGTCCGTGTCAGGAAACGCGATATTCAGCGACCCGGTGATATCCAGTCCGTGCGTCCAGTGCTCGGCCAGTCGGGTCGTGGCCAGCGCCCGGGGTCTGAGCGGCGCGGCCGCCCACGGCAATGGCGTCGCGGGATCCGCCTGGCGCAGTGCGGCCAGCGCCGCCCGCCAGGCCTGGCGCCATTGGGTGAATATCCGTGCCGGCGCCCCGGCCTCGGTGCGCACGGCCTGATCCATCGCGGCGTCCAGGTTGCCCGCGCCCCGGGCCGCCCATAATCGGCTCCCGCCGCTTCCAGTCGCCGTAAGTGTTACCGCCTCGTCGGTCTGGACCAGGTGCACGACCACGTCGCGTACCGTCCAGCCTTCGGCCGCGGAGGGGGCCAGCCACTGATCCTCTTGCAGCCCGGTCAGGATAACTTCCAGGCGCTCGTCCTCGGCTTCCAGGTCGCCGAAAACGTCCGAAGCGGGCGTCGCAGCGGTCATGACCGAAGGCCCGTCACGACGTGCGACCGGTGCGGCGCGACATGGCCCCCACCGTAGCGGGGCCACATCCCTGGGCCAGGTGGGCACGCATTTGGTTTGTGTGATAAAAGTCGCGTAATACGCGGCAAACATCACACAAACAGCGAGCGTGCCCACACGACGCGAACTGGGCACACTTTTGGTTTGTGTGATAAAAGTCGTGTAATACGCGGCAAACATCACACAATCGGGTGAGGGCGACAGGAGCCCACTCGCCCTCGCCATGTGCGGAACGGCCCTCCTCGCCGTTAGCCTGACGGTCGTTTGACACGAGCGGTTCCACCGCGCGGCGCCACTATTGGAGGCAGCGACGTGATCCAGCCCATGTTCCGCGAACCGCTTCCCACCGTGGAGGCTATCGTCGCCGCCCTCGATGACGCCCGGATCCCGTATGTGTTCGGCATGCCCGGCGGCTACACCGGCACGATTTTCGCGGCGCTGCACGACCATCCCCGCATCCGGGTCGTGCAAGTGCGGGAGGAGTCGATTGGTTCCGCCATGGCGGATGCTTTCGGCCGTCTGACCGGCCAACCCGTCGTCGTCATGGGCCAGGGTGAGTGGATCGCCGGCAACGCCGGGCAGGGACTGTTGGAGTCCCTGCTCGGGAGTGCTCCCGTCATCGTCCTGACCGAGATGTCCGATGGCGGCCCCTTGTCGCATCACGGCTACTACCAGTCGGGCAGCGGGGACTACGGCAGCTGGGATGTGGTGTCCTCGCTCCGCGGGGTGACGAAACGGGTGATGGTCTCGCATGCGCCGGCCCAGGCCGTCCAGCACACGCAACTCGCCATCAAGCACGCCCTCACCGGGGAGCCCGGCCCGGTGGCCGTCGTCTACCACGGCGATGCCCTGCAAGGGACCGTTGGACCCGACTCGGTGCCCCGGCTGTATCCGACGCAGGCATACCTTCCCGGCCGGAGCCGGGCCGTCGATGCGCATGCCGTGGCAGACGCAGCCCGGGCGCTCGTCGCCTCCCGGCGTCCGGTACTCGTCGCCGGGAACGGGGTGCGCGTCGGCCAGGCGTTCGAACAGCTGGCCGCTCTGGCCCGGGCCCTGGACGTGCCGGTGGCGACGACCGCGGCGGGCAAAGGGGTGTTCCCGGAGGTGGACGCATCCAGCGCGGGGGTCATGGGCACCTTCGGGTGTGCCGTGGCCAATGCCCTCGTGGGATCCGCCGATGCCGTCGTGGCGGTCGGGACCAAGCTCGCCCCCATCGACACCGGAGACGAGAACACCGGTTTGATCGACCCGGCCCGCCAGCTCTTGATCCAGATCGATGTCGAGCCGCTGAACGCCAGCTGGACCTATCCGGTGGACCACGCCCTGGTCGGCGAAGCCGGGTACGTCTCGGCGCATTTGGCGGACGCGGTCGTGCAAGCCCGCTCCGGGCTTCCCCCTGACGCAAGCGCCGCCGCCGAGCGAGTGTCGGAAGCCGAGGAGGCCTACGGCGATTTCGACAGCGACGACCGTTTCTCGGACGAGATGCCGATGGCACCCAGAAGGATCATCGAGCTTCTGCAGGTGGCAGTACCGGAAGACGGGATCGTGACATGCGACGCCGGAGAGAACCGGCTGTTCATGATGCACTGGTACCGGGCCAAAGCCGCCAACAGCTATCTGCAGCCGGCGGCCGGCGGCGGAATGGGTTACGCGGTGCCGGCCGCCATGGGAGCCCGGTTGGCGTTTCCTGACCGCCCGGTGGTGGCCGTGTGCGGCGACGGCGGATTTGCCATGTCGATACACGCGCTGATGACCGCGGTCCAGCACGGGATCGGGATCGTGGTGGTGGTGCTCAACAACCAGGCCCTGGGCTGGGTCCTGCACGGGATGGGCGATCGAGCCGTGGCGGCGGGATTCGATGACTTCGACCACGCCGCCGTGGCTCGCGCTATTTCGTGTGACGGAATCCGGGTGGACTCACCGGCAGCGCTGCGGGCCGCCCTCGAGTTACAGACGCGCCGGGACGTTCCCCTGGTGATCGACGTACCCACGTCGCTCAAGACATCCTTCAAAGACATCGTGCAGCCCATCTCGGGCGGCCGATGGAAGCGGAGCGAGTGAGCATCCCGGGGTATCACGGCACGCCGGCATGATCAGCTTTCATTGGTTCCTTCCGACGTCCGGCGACAGCCGCGACATCGTCGGCGGCGGTCACGGCGCGCCCCAGGGGACGGTGGCGGGTCGGCGCGAGCCGACGATCGGCTACCTCGGACAGATCGCTCAGGCTGCCGAGGAGCTGGGCTTCGCCGGCGTCCTGACCCCGACGGGTTCTCACTGCGAGGACGCCTGGCTCTCGACGTCCATGCTGTGCGACCGGACCGAACGGCTCAAGTTCCTCGTGGCGTTCCGGCCCGGCTTTTACTCACCGACGCTGGCCGCCCAGATGGCCGCCACCTTCCAGCGACACTCGCACGGCCGGCTACTGATCAACGTGGTGACGGGTGGCGAGAGCGCCGAACAGCGCAGTTACGGCGACTTTCTGGACAAAGAGGGCCGTTACGCGCGCACCGACGAGTTTCTCACCATCATCTCGGCGCTCTGGGCCGGCAAGCAGGTCGACTTCACAGGAGCCCACCTGTCCGTCGAGGGAGCCCGGCTGGTGGCACCTCCCGACCCGGTCCCGCTGGTCTACTTCGGCGGGTCCTCGGCGTCTGCGGTTCGGGTCGCGGCCCGCCACGCCGACGTCTACCTGACCTGGGGCGAGCCTCCCGACCAGGTGGCAGGCAAGCTGCACCAGGTTCGAACGCAAGCCGACGCCGAGGGTCGGGCCTTGCGCTTTGGGATCCGCCTGCATGTCATCACCCGTGATCGGTCCGATCAGGCCTGGGATGAGGCGGCCCGCCTGCTGGAGGGCCTCGAGCCCGGGCGCATCGCTGCAGCCCAGGCCGGCTTGGCCACGAGCGAGTCCGAGGGTCAGCGGCGAATGCGGGCCCTGCACGGAGGATCGACCGGCAGCCTGGAGGTCGCCCCCAATCTCTGGGCGGGCGTCGGGTTGGTTCGCGGTGGCGCCGGAACGGCGCTGGTGGGGAGCTACGACGAAGTCGCGGAGAATTCTCGAATACCACGCCTTGGGCATCGACGAGTTCATCATGTCGGGCTATCCCAACCTGGAGGAGGCCTACTGGTTCGGGGAGGGCGTGCTGCCGCTGTTGACGGCTGCGGGCAAATGGCACCACCCCCTGGCCGTGGAGCGCCCTCCCGGATGACGCCCGGTGGGACTGGCGCCGGCGGGGATTCCCCGCGCTCGTTCGGCGCCAGCCCCGCCCGCGCGTGCCGGTGGGTGGCCGGCACGGTGCCTGGCCGGTAGGGTCAGCTCAGGCAGGCTGCGGTCCGCGTGGTCACATCGCCGCCTCTTCGAGCACGGCCAGGTCGCCCCGGCTCGCATACAGAGGCGCCAGGAAGCGGTGGGGGCGATGATCGTAAAAGGTCATCGTCCGCAACGGAGGTGAATAGACGTGTACCGAGCGCGCCTCCGCCGGCCCCGGGTTGGCAAGCTGATGGATCCGCGTCGCGGGCACGGTGAACGTCCCCCGGGAATCGAGGATCCGGGTGCGTAGCGGATGGCGCTCCAGCAGGTCGGTATACGTCTCCACCAGCACTCCGGCCGCCACCACGACGACACCCTCGGAGCCGCCGTGGTCGTGCAACTCGAGGTTTGACGACGGACACCACTCGATCATCCAGGCGTCGAAGAGGTCCGTGTCGACCAGACACGTGTAGCGGCGCCGCGTTCCATCAGTCCACTCCTGACCGATCCCCGACGACGCCTGACACAACGTGACCGCGACGTCCTCCATTGCCGCGGGGCTGAGACGGCTCTGGCCTCGGCTACCTCCGGCTGGATGGGCCAGCCGCCCGGCGTGATGCCACGGGTCATTCGACACGCCCCCACCCTATTCCTAGAATCCGGATCGTACAAGTCGTATTTGGAGAGGGTGATGAGTGGTGGTCGGCTGGCGCCGATCCTGAGCTACCCCAGCGGCGCAACGACCCGGTCGCCGAAGAGACGGACGGTGGGCTCGGGCGCGAAATCCGCGAACCAGACGTAGAACCGCTCCACACCGCGGCGCCCCAGGCCCGCAAAGTGCTCCCGCAACTCGTCGCCTGTCCCGACGATCAAGCCCATGGCTTGACCGGGGAACCGGCGGTGGGCCAGCTCTGCGATTGCGCTCCGGTTCGCCTCCTCGTCCACCAGGGCAACCATCTGCTGCACGGACACGCGAGCCGAGCCCGCCAGCGGGCGGATCTTCTCGAACAGCCCCAGCTTGTGTACGGGCAGGTTCCACCAATCCGCGTGACGGGAGATCACGCCCATCATTGCCGGGCCGGAGCCGCCCACGACGATCGGGAGCTGGCCAACGGGCCGGGGTGCCATGGACGCGGCCCTCAGCTGATGGAACTCGCCGTCGAAATCGACCGTCTGCCCCGACCACAGCGCCCGGAGGACCTGAAGCGTCTCCTCGACGCGGCGCACGCGGGCCGGTCCCGGGAGCAGCGGAACCCCGAACGTTTCGAATTCGGCGAGTACCGAACCGGTGCCAATGCCGAGATCGAAGCGGCCGTCGGAAAGGTGATTGAGTGCCAGTGCCTCCCGGGCCAGAACGGCCGGATGACGGAAGGAATCACAAAGCACCAGATGTCCGACTCTGAGGGATTGCGTTTGCGCCGAGATGGCCGCAGCGGTGATGAACGCCTCGTGCATCGAGTGCTGCTCGGCCAGCGGGGGGACCAGGTGGTCCATCAATGCGATGCCGGTGAAACCGGCCTGCTCGGCAGCAATCGCCTTTTCGACGATGGCGTCGAACGCCATCCTCATCTGGGGCAGGAAGAGGTAAAACTCAACAGGGGTCGGCACGGGACGAGGACTCTAGGAGGCCTGGCCCGGTGCCACCAATTACGCCGACCCGCCTACCTGACGGAGCAATTCCAGGACAGGTGGCCGGAGACCGGGCTCTGGCTGGTTTCCGTAGGGGCCAGGCCACCGAAGTTCAGGGTGCCGTCGCCTCCTGCGTTGAGCGTGAGCAGGGCCGAGGTCCCAGGCCCCTGAGCCCACGACGACGTTTGCTGCGTATTCTGCGCATTGGCCGATAGAGCCACCTCCGGGGGCCGGTAGTTACCAGCCTCGCTCTGACCCGGCGGCAGAGAGAAGTTGAGGGTAAACGTCGATGAATCGGGAAGTTTGGCCGTAAAGGCCCACGAGCTGCGATCCGCATATGTCTTGCAGCTGCCACCAAACTCGATCGTTGGCGGCGTTTGCATGGTCGACAGGTTGGCCGCGGAGACCTGACCATTGATATCCAGCGTGCCTACCAGTTCCGGGTGACGGACGAACGGAAACACTTTCGCCACGTCCTGGTGCAGCTTCCCGCTGCCAGCCGCGCCCACAACGACGACGGCGCCCAGGGCCACGGCCAGGAACAAGAGCAGCGAGACGTAGCGGTGCGGCCGGCTCCGACGTCGCGGCCGGCTCGTCGCGACGTCCGGGTTGACTGCGGGGGTCCGGGCCTGATGAGCGGCCATGATGCCGGCGACGATGGAACCCATGACGGCGGCTGATTCGGCGGCGCGCTCCGCCGACACGTCGTCGATGCGAATGACCTGCCATCCGCTCCCCGCCCCGATGAGGGCTCCGCAATAGCGACACGTGCCGGCGCTCGACGACAGGGGCCCACCGCAGTTCGTGCAGCGCTGCCCCTCGTGGATCTGCACAGTCCGAGCACTGACCGGCCGGTGGAAACACCAGTTCTGGGCTCGCTGCTGCTGCTGTTGCTTGCCTTGGCCGCTCCTGGGCTGCCAGGTGGAGACGAAGTGGACGGTGACGGTGTCACCACTGCTGTCGCTCGACAGGGACAGCAATCTTCCGGTATTGGCGTCCTCGCTTCCTGGCACCACGGCACGTTTGTTCTCGCAGGCCTGTCCGATGGCAACGCGCTCGCGCCGAGCCAGTTCCGGCGACAGGACCGACTCGCACAGTTCGGGCTGGCATTTGGCGTAGGCCTGACCGACGAGCCAGAACGCCTGCTGCGCTTCGGCGAGCAGTTCGTCCAGGTTGAACGCAGGGTCGCGCTCGCTGATGGATGCAACGGCGGCCTGGACCGATTCCTGGTCCGGCACAGGTACGGACAGCCCCACCAAGGATGGCCCCATGCGTGCAGACTAAGTTCCACCCCGCATCGGGGCGATGGGATGCCGGCGATTTTGTCCTTCTGGTCAGGCCGTTTGCTATTCGCCCGTCGCGCCGTCCAGCAACTCCCGGGTGGCGTCGGCGTGGCCGGCGTGACGGGCGGTCTCATTGATCAGGTGGAGCAGCACCCAGCGCAGGTCTTTTCCCTCTCCGTCATAGCCTTGGCACGGTTCCGCCAGGGATGCGAATGATCGGACGGCCGCGTCAGTGACCTGGGCCCGGTCGCGATAGGCGGCGACCGCCGAGGCCAGATCCAGAGACCGGCCAGGCCGGAACTCCCCGTCGTCTCTGGCGATATCCGCACCGAACATGGCGCCGTCGATCCAGCGCCACTCGACCCGAGTGAGGTGGTTGAGGATCCCCTTCAGGGGAATCAGCCTGCCGTGTGGTGTCCAGTCGGCCTGGTCGTCGGTGAGGCCCTGCGTCTTACGGAGCACCGCGCCACGCAGGTAAGCGAGCCAGGCCAGCAGCTGCTCCCGCTCGTCGGGCACCGCATCCGGGAAGCCGATCTCCGTGTCGCTCACTGCCGGCGACCCGCAGGCTCCACCGCGTGGCGGCCGTTCGAAACGATCATCCGTTCGGCGCCGGCCATACCTCCTCCTTCGGATCGCGGACTTTAGATGGATAGTACGGCGGGAGTGACGCCCTCGGGCGCCCCGTTGCGGGTGGCTGCTACTGTCCCGGATTCATGGCCGGCACGTGGCAGTTCGAGAACATCAACCACATCAACGTGATCGCCGAGGGCTTCGAAGACACCATTGCCCATTTTCGAGACCGGGTGGGGTTCACCCTGGACCGCAAGAACCCCGACTATCACGGGCTGGATTTCTGTCTCATGACCCTCGGTGGGGTCATGTTCGCCTTCTTCGTTCCGGAAAAGGGCGAGGGCGGACAAGGTCGGTTGCTGGCCCGGTACGGTGACTTCTACAACGGCCTCGAGTACCACGTGCCCGACGTCGCGGCCGCCCGGCAGGTCTGCGAAGCACACGATGTCCGGCTCATCCGCGACAACGGTGGCGCTTTCCACACGTACCCGGGAAGCACGTTCGGGATCTCGTTCGAGGTGTGGGACGGCGACTTCAGCCAGTTCGCCCAACCCGCCGGCTACTGGGAGGACGAACATCCGCTCGGGCTGAAGGGTCTGGCCCGGCTGACCGTCGCCGTCGAGAGTGTCGACGCTGCGGTTGCCCGTTTGCAGGAGCTCGCCGATTCGCCGGTCATCGGAGCGGTCTCCCGGCCGAGAGCGGCCGCACGGGGAATGCAACTGCAGGTCGGCGACGCGGTATGGGAGCTCCTCGAGCCTACCGGTGACGGCCCGCTGTCGCGGTTCATCGATCACTATGGCGAGCGCATTCGCAGTGTGGTGTTCAGGACCAAAGACGTGGCGAAGGTCGAAAAGCATCTCGTCGGTCAGGGGTTCGACGTTGAGCCCGGGGACGCGGACGGCACACTCGCCATCAATCCCGCCCAGAACCGAAACCTGTTGTTTGAATTTACGGAGTGACCGGGGGTTGGGCCACTTCCCGTGCCAGCTGGGCGTGGTCTCGCTCGTTTTGGTCTGCGTATTGCTGCGCGAACGCAACGATGGCGTCGGCGAAGGCCCCGCCCTTGCCGATGTAGCCGGCGATGGCGACGGCGTCACCGGTGCGGGCGTGCGCCCGTGCGAGCGTCTCCCCGGCACGCGGTGGCGAATTCCACCAGGCGCGGCCGGATCAGTTCGATGCGCGGCACGATTTTCATGTCCCGGAACTGGCGCAGGTAATAGTCCCGGCCGTGAAGGGAGCCCCACCCCACGAAGATGTCGGTGGCGGTCTGAACCATGCGCTTGCCCGCAATCACGCGCGCGCCGTGGTGCGGGTGGGCACTCGGCTGGAGATGGCGTTCATACACTGAGGACGACGCTTGCTTCGCTTGCAGGAATAACGGATCGAGGCCACCGCGGCCCTCTAAGAGCAGCAGGTACACGCGCATCCCCACGCTGCCGACCCCCACCACCTGGCGTACCACATCGGTGACCGTGTAGCGGTCGAACAACGCTCGCCGGTCCTCCTGCAGGGTGAGGCGGTACTCGGTCAGCAGGTGGTCGACCAGGTTGTCCTGCTCCCGCTCGTCGACTCTCACACGCAAGGGGGGATCGACCGTGATGCGGGGCCGGCCGTGGGCCATGGTGGTCAGCTTGGTAAACGCCCCCCGGCTGGTGCGGGACTGACGCTGCTTCTCGATGTGCACCCGGACGCGTCCCCGGTCTGCGGGCCGGAAATAGCCGACCAGGTCGTCGGCGTGAGTTCCGTCGTACCACAGTTCGAGCTCGGCCATGGCCCGGTACCGGCGCATCCGCTCGATGTACGACCGGAGCGCGGCGGTCACGGCGCGGTGCGCGCCCGCCTGGTTGACGCCGCTTTCTCGCGCCGCGACGACCAGGCTGCTGGCCAGGCGGACCACATCCCATTCGAAGGGGCCGGGCAGGGTCTCGTCGAAGTCGCGGAGGTCGAACAGGAGGTTGCGCTCGGGCGTCGCCCACAGGCCGAAATTCAAGACGTGAGCGTCACCGCAGAGCTGAACGACCAGACCGCTGTGGGGCCGGGACCCCAGGTCCGCGGCCATCACCGCCGCCGCGCCCCGGAAGTAGTTCCAGGGGGAGAGCGCCATGCGTTCCAGCCGGAGGGGCACCAACTCGGGGAGGCGAACGTCGTTTTGGGCCAGGATCGTCTCGAGGGCGTCGTGGCCCCGGCCACGCTCGTCCCACCCGCGCCAGCCGGAGCGAGGTGCCCCCGCCCGCGCCGTTCGGCCTGCGGCCCGCCGCTCGGCTCGGGTTGCGGCCAGATCGTGGGCCGGTCCCTCACGAACTGTCGACGTCAACGCCGGCGGCGGCATCTCGAGAAGGGTAGCCGGGCGTGCGACAGGCCTCGATTCCTGTTTCTGCGTCTCCTTCGGGCCTCGACGGTTCCCGGACGCACCCCGGCTATGATCCTTACGATGCGCCGGTGACCGCTGCTCTCGTGATCGGCGTTGACGATCCCCGGGCTCCGGACGTGCGTGCGGTCATCGAGGCCCACCTGGCTTTCGCCCACGACGTCACCCCGACCGAACATGTGCACGCCCTCGGGTGGGGCGGCTTGCTGGACCCTGCCGTCACCTTTTTCGCCGCCCGGCAGGACGGGGGCGTGGCGGGCATCGGAGCCATCAAAGAGCTCGACCGATCGCACGCCGAGCTGAAATCGATGCACACCGTCGTGTCGGCCCGGGGCCAGGGGATCGGCCGGGCCATGGTCGACCATCTGCTCGACGTCGCAGCTACCCGCGGCTACCAGCGGGTCAGCCTGGAGACGGGCACCCAGGCTGCGTTTGCGCCGGCCCGCACCCTGTATCGCACTGCCGGGTTCACGCCCTGCGAGCCGTTCGGCGAGTACACCGCCAACCCCCACAGCATCTGTATGACGATGGAGTTACTGCCGGCGCCTGCAGGACGAGGACGGTCACGTGGCTGACGGCAGACGCGACCCCGCTCCGCCACGCGAGAAGCCCCAGCAGATCGCCGACGAGTTGCGCGACGCCATCGTCAGCGGCGGGCTTTCCGAGGGAGACTCGCTCGGGCGGGAACAGGAGCTGATCGAGCGGTTCGGGGTGTCCCGGCCGTCCCTGCGTGAGGCACTGCGCATCCTGGAGGCGGAAGGGCTCATCTCCGTCATCCGAGGCGTCTACGGCGGCGTCGTCGTCCACGAGCCGGATCAGCGACTGACCGCGCGGACGGCCTCGCTCGTCCTGCGGGCGCGCAATGTTTCATTGTCAGACGTGTTCGAGGCCCGGGCACTGCTGGAGCCGCTGGCTGCCAGGGCCGTCGCGTCCAGGCGCAACCGCCGCGGCGCGGTCGCCGAGCTCGGCCGGCTCATCGTGAAGGAAGAGGAGGCCATCGAGGATCCGGACCGGTTCGGGCCGGCAAACGGCACGTTCCACGAGCGGCTGGTGGCGCTGGGCGGAAACCAGACCCTGACCATCGTCGCGGAGATGCTGGAGGAGATCGTGGTCCGGGCCGTGACCGAAGTCAGCCGGTCCGAGGATGTGGTCGGCTCGCTGTCGACCCGGCGCCGCGGGCTGCGCTCGCAGCGGCGGCTGCTCGAGCTGATCGAAGCTGGCGACGCCTCGGGAGCCGAGGACCACTGGCGTGCCCACATGGCAGTGGTTGGACAGGTGATGCGGGGGCAGCGGGCCTCAACGGTCGTGGAACTGCTGCACACCTACCCCTGAGGTCACCGGGGGCGCAGGCCGAACAGATCGGGGTACCGCATGGTGCTGCCTGTATCGGTCACGTCAGGTCTCAGGTGTCAGGTCGTCGGGCGTCAGGTCGTCGGGCGTCAGGTCGTCGGGCGTCAGGTCGTCGGGCGTCAGGTCGTCGGGCCTCAGGCGTGCGCCGGTGTCTCTGCAGCCCACTGTTCGCGGTTGGCCCGGACCGTCTCCACGATCTGCGACCAGCGGCCGAGGCTCTCGCTGATCTGCATGTCGAAGGTGCTCTGGCCCCGAAATTCGAGGACCTCGACCCCCTCCGGCCCGGCCGTGTAGGCATAGGGCGCATCGGCGGGGACGAAAAACCCTTCACTTTCGCGCAGCACCTGCTTGCCCATCTTCAGCTCGCCCTTCGTCACGTAGTACAGGCAATCGGCGCTGTGTGAGTGGCGGGGCAGCATGTAGCCCGGAGCGAACCAGGACCACACCAGGCTCATCCCGCCGGCCTCCGGGTCCCCGAAGAGCACCTTGACTACCTGCCCCCCGCCGGTGGCCCACTCCATCATCTGGTCGGGTGCCGGCGGGTGCATCTCCGGCCTGGTCATTACCCCGGCGTGTTGCAGCAGGGGAGCATCGCCCGGCGCGAAGCGCTTGAGTCCGGCCCGGCGTTTGCTGCCATTCGCGCCACTCGTCGTTTTGGGTTGATCCACCACGAATCTCCTCTCTGCGAGGCGGTGGCCTCGATTGACCTCCGCTCAGGGCTCCGGAACATCGAAGTAAGCGTCGCGCAACTCGAACGCCCGCTTCGTCCCGTGCTCGGCCCGGACTTTCACGAAATTGAATTCGCCTTCGTCGAACTGGAGGTTGGTGCCGAAGGCGTGGAACAGATAACTGGCCGCTTCCTCGCCCTGGTAGCCCTGGAGTTGCTCGACCAGCCGGAAGGCTTCTTTGGCGATGACGATGCCGTCCGCGGGCATCCGGGCGATCTTCTGCGCCCAGTACCCGGCCCGCTTCTCGACCTCACCGTCGTCCACCACCTCCGTGAACACGCCCAGGTGCGCGAGCGAGGCGGCCGTCACCGTGTCTCCGGTCAGCAGCAGGCGTTTGGCCAACACGGGGCCCAGGCGGTGGAAGAACAGGTGCAGGGAGCCCAGCGTGGGCCCGAGAAATCGGGTGGCCGGCATGCCGACCTTTGTGTCGTTCCCGACCACCGAGATGTCGGCCATCAGGGCCAGCTCGAACCCGCCGCCGAGTGCGTAGCCCCGGACCTCGGCCACGATGGCCTTCGGGTAGCCGAGAAGGTTGTGGTAGAAGCTGAACGTCTGCCGGTCGACGCTCAGCCGGCGCCGCTGGCTCGGCCGGCGACGCGTCGGCCCGTTGCCCCCGCTGCCGGCTTTGGCCTCTTCGCCGTACCACGCGTAGGCATTGCCCATGTCGGCGCCGGTGGAGAACACGTCGCCTTCGCCCCGAAGCAGGACCACTTTGATGTCGTCGTCCATGGCCAGGTCGTCGAAGTAGGCCCCCAGTTGGTTGCGCATGGGCGGGTCGTACGTGTTGCGCCGGGCCGGGTTGTTGATGGTGATCCGGGCGATGCCAGTCTCGGGATCTCTCGCCATGAGCACTCGGTCGTCACTCACCCGGCTCGTCCTCTCTGTGTGTGCACCCCGAAGCAGGCAAGGCGATTATATCTAGATGTTTCCGGGGGGGCGCGCCGTCCCATACATCTAGATGTTTCGATTACAGTACGCCACCAGAGGGCCCGCCGCGGGCACATGCGCTATGCATGGTGATGCCATACCACCTGAACCAGTGGGGAGGTGACGCTGCGATGACTACCGAGGACGAGCCGACGGGGGTCATCGTCGAGCCCCGCGATGGCGTTCTGCGGATCGTCATCGACCGGCCGGCGCGGAAAGGCTCGCTGGACCCGGATTCGATGGACCGGATCATCGAGGCCCTGGAGGCCGGGTCCACCGACGATTCGCTCCGGGCCGTGCTGCTGACCAGCACCGGTTCCGACTTCTGCTCCGGCGCCGATTGGGTGGCCCGCAACACCGCCGGCCCCGACAAATCGGCGGCCGACAAACCCCGGCCCGGCAGCGTGCAGCGTCGCACGGCGGTGCAGGCGCACCGGCTGCTTGCGCTCCTGCTCGAGATCCAGCTCCCGGTCGTGTGCGCCGTGCGCGGCTGGGCCGCCGGGATCGGGTGCCAGCTGGCCCTCGCCGCCGACTTCACCCTGGCAAGCGAGGACAGCCGGTTCTGGCTCCCTTTTACCAGGCGGGGCTTCACGCCGGACAGCGGCGCCACCTGGCTGATACCGCGGTTGGTCGGCATCGCCCGGGCCAAGGAGCTGCTGCTCCTGGGGCGGCCCGTCAGCGGCGCCGAGGCGGCGGCGTGGGGCATGATCTACCGGGCCGTTGCCGACGTCCGGCTCGATGCGGCCGTGGAGCAGCTCGTCACCGAGCTGCGTGGCAGCGCCACCGTCGCCATCGGGCTCACCAAACGGTGCATCCACAGCGCCCTCCAGAGCGACCTGGGGCACGCCATGCAGGACGAGGCCCTGACCCTGGAGCTCTCGTCCCGCACGGCCGACTTCCGTGAAGGGCTGCTCGCCTTCAAGGAACGCCGCGACCCTCACTTCGAGGGACGGTAAAAGGATGCCCGATGCAGTTTGAATCGATCCTGTACCAGATCGAGGACCGCACCGCCACGATCACTTTCAACCGGCCCGAGCAGCTCAACGCCCTCAGCCCGGCCATGATCGTTGAGCTCCGGCAGGCCTACGCGGCCGCCGAAGCAGACGAGTCCGTGTGGACGATCCTGGTCACCGGTGCGGGCAAAGCGTTTTGCGCCGGCGCGGATGTCACCGAAATCCCCGACGATGGCCGGGTGATCTACCCGGAACCGTACCTGTCGACCTATCCCCAGTGGGAGGCACCGCAAGAAGGCACCCCGCCGTTCCGGACGATGACCAAGCCGATCATCACCGCGGTCAACGGCGTGTGCTGTGGCGCCGGGCTCGATCTCGTCACTACCGGCGACATCGCCATTGCCTCTGAACGAGCCGAGTTTTTCGATCCTCACGTCAGCATCGGACTCGTCGCCGGCCGGGAAATGGTTCGCCTGGCCCGCGTGCTGCCCGTCAACATCGCCATGCGACTGGCCCTGATGGGTCGCCAGGAGCGCATGAGCGCCCAGCGGGCCTACGAACTGGGCCTGGTGTCGGAGATCGTGGAGCACGATCGGCTGATGGACCGGGCCCGGGAGGTGGCCGGCCTCGTCAACCGCAACGCCCCGCTGGCGGTCCGCGGCACCCGGCTGGCGATCCGCAAGACCGTCGACCTGCCCCTGCACGAGGCGGAGATCCTGGCCGAGACGTTCCGGGAGCGGGTGCTCCGCACCGACGACGCCAAAGAGGGACCGCGAGCGTTCGTCGAGAAGCGAGAGCCGAAGTGGCAGGCACGATGAGCGGCGGCCGCGGGTGCGGCGTGCCCGACTTCGGCACCATCCGGTACGAGACCACAACCGACCGGGTCGCCACGATCACGCTCTCGCGGCCCGAGGTGCTCAACGCATTCGACCGGCAAATGTGCGAGGAAGTCCGCACCGCCTGGCGTCTGGTAAAGGACGATCCGGAGGTGCACGCGGTCGTGCTGCGTGCCGATGGCGACGCCTTCTGCGCCGGGCTCGACACCAAAAAGTCGTACGGCCAACCCGACGACATATGGAATCACGAGGATCCGGGCGAGCTGTTGAGCCCGAAGTGGCAGAAGGTCTGGAAGCCGGTCGTCTGCGCGGTGCAGGGCATGTGCACGGCTGGCGCCTTCTACTTTCTCAACGAGTCCGACATCGTGATTTGCACCCACGAGGCGACCTTTTTCGACTCCCACGTGACCTACGGGATGGTCTCCGCGCTGGAGCCGGTCGGCCTGATGCGTCGGATCGGGCTGGCCCAGACCTTGCGCATTGCCCTGTCCGGCAACGACGAGCGCGTGACGGCGGAAACGGCGCTGCGCATGGGCATGGTGACAGAAATCGTGGACCGGGCCTCGCTCCGGGCACGTGCCCACGAGATTGCCGCGGCCATCGCGGCCAAGCCGAGTGTCGCCACGCAGGGCACGGTGCGCGCCATCTGGGAGTCGCTCGACCGTCCCTACCGCGCGGCCATGGAGCAAGGGCTGATCTATACCCGCCTCGGCAACCCGCTGGGCCAGGGGCAGGTGGGGGAGGAGCCCCCCGGACCGGTGCACCCCCGTCTGCGATGACGGCACCGGACGGGGGCTGCCGGCCCGCGTCGGGGCGGTACTGGCCATCGACCCGGCCGCGCCGGCCATCGAGTTCCAGGGCACCTGGTGGGGGTGGGGTCAGGTGGCCGAGACCGCGGCGGCGACGGCCGCCCTGGTCGAGGCGCCCGGACTGGAAGTCGGCATCCTGCTCCGCAACCGACCGGCCTCGATCGGGTTGCTCCTGGGGGTCCTGCAGGCGGGCGGGTGCGTGGTGACCATCAATCCGGGCCGGGGCCGCGATCGCACCCGCGAGGACATCGCCGCGCTTGATCTCCCCCTGCTGGCCGGCAGCCCGGAGGATATCCACGACCTCGTCCCCGGGGGCGGGCGAGGGGCGACCGTGGGCGCTTCCCGGCTGGGAACGGCCCTGACGGTCCAGCCCGGCTCCGCTGATCGGCCCATCCGGGTTCGCCCCGGCGTCGCCGTGCGCATGCTGACCAGCGGCACCACCGGGCCGCCCAAGCGGATCGATCTCAGCTACCACACCCTGGAACGGGTTCTGGTCGGCGCCAAACACTATGAGTCCAACCGGGAGTCGAGCCTCCGGCTCCGGCGGGGAGTAGCGGTCGTGAACTCGCCTCTTGTCCATCTCGGAGGGCTGTTCCGGGTGCTGCAATGCGTCGCCGACGGCCGGTCTTTTTCCCTGCTCGAACGCTTCACCGTCGAAGGCTGGGTCGACGCCGTTCGCCGGCACCGCCCGGCCACGGCCAGCCTGGTACCCACCGCCCTGCGGATGGTGCTCGACGCCCGGGTCGACCCGGCGGACCTGGCCAGCCTGCGATCGGTCGTGTCCGGCACCGCTCCGCTCGATCCTGACGACGCCGACGCGTTCACGGCCCGGTACGGGGTTCCCGTGCTCGGCACCTACGCGGCCACGGAGTTCGGCGGCGGCGTGGCGGGATGGAATGTCGAGGATTACTGGCGGTACTGGACCACCAAGCGGGGGAGTGCCGGCCGCCCCCACGCCGGCTGCGAACTGCGGGTCGTCGACCCTGACTCCGGGGACCCGGTCGGGTCGGACGTGGAGGGCATCCTCGAGGTCCGGGCCAGCCAGCTCGGCACCACCGGATGGGTGCGGACCACCGACCTGGCTCGCATCGACGCCGACGGTTTCCTCTGGATCCTGGGCCGGGCCGACCAGGCCATCATCCGGGGCGGGTTCAAGGTCCGGCCCGATGACATCCGGGCCGTCCTGGAGCGGCATCCGTCGGTGCGTGGTGCGGCCGTGGTCAGCCGTAAGGACCGACGCCTCGGGGCCGTGCCCGTCGCCGCCGTTGAGTTGCGGCCGGGCGCGGTTCCCGTCGGACCCGATGACCTGCTGTCCTTTGCGGCTACCGCGCTGGCCAGGTACGAGCTACCCACCCGGGTTCTCGTCGTGGACGAGCTGCCGCGCACCGAGTCGGGCAAGGCCGACTTGGGGGCTGTCGCGGAGTTGCTCGACCGGGCGGTGTCGCCCCCGTGAGTGTGCCCTGGACGTTCGGGGAGAAGCCGCTTCCCCAGACCGTGAACGCGGCCGTCCGCCTGCGACGGGTCATCAGCCTGATCCAGGCGCTGGAGCAGCCCGAACCGGAGGTGGAGCGACTGATCGCGGAGCTGGAACGGGTCAGCGCGGTCCTCGGCGGCCACGTCCCCGCGGACGAGGGGCCCCGCGTCGGTGCGGCCGCGTCAGGCCCGGGCCGGGTGTATCTCGACCACGCCCGCGACGTCGGGGCGTACAACCCCTGCTTTCCGGACTACGACCTGGTAGTCGACGGTGAACGGGCTTCGGGGACGGTCACCTTTCCCATCGCCTACGAAGGTCCACCCGGCGTCGTGCACGGCGGATTCCTGGCGCTTCTCTTCGATTGCGCGGTGCAACATCACAACTGCGACGTGGGCGTGACGGGGAAGACCATCTCCATGACGCTCCGCTACCGCAGACCGGCGCCGCTCCTGCGCCCTCTGGCGTTCACGATCGAGCGTTCGACGGGCGAGGGTCGTATTCGCTCGCAGGCTCGCTTGTACGCCGGCGGTCGGCTGTTGTGCGAGGCCGACATTGCGGCTGTGGCCGCTGAGCGGGCGTCCTTGCCCGAAGTGTCGGCGCGCCGCACGACCGGGGGCTCAGGGTAGGAGCAGGATTTTCCCGTTGACCGCGGTACGCGACAGATCGTCGAACGCGTCGTTTACCAGGGAGAGGTCGGCCGTGCGGCCCACGAGCAGCGCCGGGTCGATCCTGCCGCTGGCGAAGGCGTCGATGACGGTGCGGAACTCGTCGGGCGTGTAGTAGACGGCGAAGCGCAGTGACAGCTCTTTCATCAGGGCGGCGATGGGCAGGAACGGTGCCGGCTCGACGCAGACGCCGGCAACGACGATCCGACCCTTGACTCGCGTGGCCGTGATGCACGCGTCCAGCAGCCCGGGCTTCCCGACGCACTCCACGACCAGGTCGTAGGAGCCCGGTCCGGCCCCCCCGGCCGAGGTGAGCACGTCGGTGGCGCCAAACAACTGCGCCGCCTCGAGCCGGGCGCTCACCGGGTCCACCACCGTGATCCGCCGTGCGCCCTCGGCGCGGGCCCAGGCTGCGGTGGTAAGTCCGACCGTGCCGGCGCCGATGACCAGAACGTCCTCGCCCGGGGTCAACTCGGCCGTGCGGATGACATGGAGGCCCACCGCGAACGGTTCCACCAGGGCGCCGTGCACCGGGGGGATGTGCGCCGGCAGCGCGAACGCAGCCAATGGGCTGACGGTGCTGAGCTCAGCGAATCCGCCCGGACTGCCGCCGAGACCGACCATGCGAGCCGACGGGCAATGGGCCACGTAGCCGGCGCTGCACCAGGCGCACCGGCCGCACGGCAGAACCGGTAGAACTGCCACCTGCGTCCCCACCTGCCATCCGGTCAGGCTGCTGCCGACGCCCACGATCTCGCCGCCGAACTCGTGCCCCATGATCGTTCCGGGCGGCATGGCCGCTCGCGCCTTCAGGTCCGATCCGCACAGACCGCAGGCCGTGACGCGCAGCAACAGTTCACCGGGGCTCGGGGACGGGTCGGGCGCGGCGACCACTTCGCAGCGGCCGCCGGCACCGACAATGGCAGCACGCATGTCGACTCCGTTCTCGGCTACCAGCTCCGCTCGATGTCCCCGGGTGCGCCGCGGACCAAATCGCGGATCTCGTTTTTTGCCATTTTTCCCGTTGCGGTCTTGGGCAGGTCGTCGATGACATACAGGGCCTCGGGGCACTTGAACGCGGCGAGCTGCGTGGATGCGAAGGCCCGGAGCCCGGTGAGGTCGACAACTGCGCCGGGTCGCGGCACCACTACCGCGCAGACCCGTTCGCCGATTGACTCCTCGTCGAGCCCGATGATGGCCACCTCGGCTACCCCCGGATGCTCGTGCAGGACCGCCTCGACCTCGGTGCAGTAGACGTTTTCGCCCCCCCGAATGACCACGTCCTTCATCCGGTCGACGACGTGCATGAAGCCCTCCTGGTCGACGAAACCGATATCGCCCGAATGGAACCAGCCATCCTGGAACGAGGCGCTCGTGGCCGACTCGTCATTCCAGTAGCCCTTCACCACCTGGGGCGACCGGAAGCACAGCTCACCCACGCCGCCGACGTCGAGCGGGCGGCCCTCCGGGTCGACCACACGCACGTCGGCGGTCAGGTTCGGACGCCCCACGCTGTCGGGGTGCGACTGGAACTCGACGCCCAGATTGGTGACGACCGCCGACGTCGTTTCGGTCAGGCCGTAGCCATTGAGAATCTGCACCCCGGACCCGAACGCAGCAATCGCTTTGGCCGGCAGGTCCGGCGGCACCGGCGCACCGCCCATCGGGCAGGTCCGAACATCAAGCCCGAGCTCGCCCACCCCCGGGCGCTCGAGGATCTGGCGAACCACCGCGGGTACGCCCCCCAGTCCGGTCACCTGTTCCCGCGCCGCCAGGCGAAGGCCCTGTTCCAGATCCCAGCGCCGCATCAGCACCATCTTCGAGCCGCCGAGCGGGCCCCCGACGATGCTCGACACCCCGCCGATGTGGAACAGCGGACCGGTCGACAGCGTGGCCGACTGGCGGGCCGGGGCGGGCGGCCGGCCGGCGATGATCCCCTCCCGGGCGGCCACGAACGCCATGTTCCAGAGGTTGGCGATCAGGCCCCGGTTGGTGAGGAGAGCGCCCTTGGGGCGACCCGTGGTTCCCGACGTGTAGAGGAGGGTCACCGGGTCGTCCCGGCCCAGCACCGCGATGGCGTTGTCGTCGATCAGGTCGCCGGCGATCAGGTCGCCAAACGGTACGTCGCCCGCGTCCGTCCGTACGCCGATCAGGGCAAGGCCGTCGGGGCGGCCGTCACCAAGCATCCGCTCGATGCGATCGCCGTCCGCAAAGACGACGGTCGCGCCGGCGTTACGGATGGCGTAATTGAGCTCTCCGCCCGCCCACCAGGAATTCAGGGGCACCACGATGGCACCGGCCAGCGCCGCTCCCCAAAACGACACCACGTACTCCGGCAGGTTCCGCATGGCGATCGCGACCCGGTCGCCTGGACGTACGCCGAACGTCGACTGCAGTTGTCGGGCCAGGCTCCGCGACTGGCGGCCCACCTCGCCGAAGGTCAGGCGCTCGTCTTCATAGACCAGGTGGACCCGCGCTTCGTGCGCTGCCCCCATATGAAAGGCGTCGATGATGGTGCGTGGGGCTCGCACGAAGTCCCGTACCGGCGTCCCGTCGACGACGACGGCTTCGACCTCAAACGGAGCCCCCGGGCCGATCAGCGGCTGCAGCCGGACGTCGTCCCGATAGACGGAGGCGACCCCGACGTCGGCCAGCGTGGACTCGCTCACGCCGGTCAGGCCGCGAGGCCGACGAGCGCGGCGGTATTGGTCCGCATGATGCGGTACACCTCGTCCGGCTTGAAGTCGATCAGTTCATCGGTAAACGACACCGGGTTGGCCAGACCCTCGCCATGGGGCCAGTCCGAGCCGAACAGCACATGCTCGACACCGATGGTGTCGGCCAGGCGGCGGATGTCCTCCTCGTAGTACGGCGTCACCCAGATGTGCTGCCGGATCGTGTCGAGCGGATCCTGGCCGAATACCCACGGTGTCTTGTTGGCCTGCTTGCGCAGCGCCTTGACCAACGGGTACACCCAGTCGGAGCCGTTCTCGATGCTCGCCACCCGGAGCTTCGGGTGGCGGCTGAAGGTCCCGTGCACGATCAGGCTCGCCATCGTGTCGTGGATGGCACGATCGCCGATGATCAGCTGCCCGAGGAGATCCGGCTCGCGGAAGGGCGCAAACTCCTCCGCCCCTCCCCAGGGCGCGCCCACCATGGCGTTGTAGCCGCTGTCGCCCAGGTGGAAGGCCACGAGCGCCCCGGCCTCGGCCAGCCGCGCCCAGACGGGGTCGTGCAGGGGGTCCCCCAGCGAGCGCCCCTTGGGACCGCCGGACGGCACGGGGGCCGGGCGTACGTGGACGACGCGCGCCCCGTGATCGAGCACTCGCTCAACCTCCTCGACGGACAGTTCCGGGTCCGCGAGCGAGATCATGGGCGCCGCGAAGATGCGGTCCTTGTGCGAGAACCCCCAATCGTCGTCCAGCCATTGATTGAAAGCGGTCAGGCTGGCCATTGTGGCCGGGATGTCCTGCCTGAGTGCCTGTTCGACCCCGCATCCCAGAGTCGGGAACAACAGGGCGGCGTCGATGCCCTGCTCGTCCATCTTCGCCAACCGGGCTTCCCGGTCCCGGTAGCAGTTCGAGATGGGCTCCACCCGTGTGAGCGTGCGCGGATCGACTCCTTCGGGGATCTGGCCGCGGAATTGCAGGTCGAGGCACCCCGGCACGATCACTGGGTCGAACGTCGGATTGGGGATGAACCGATTCAGCTTTCCGCCGATGAGGATCTCGACGTGGCTGCCGTCCTGCATCACGCGCACGCCGCGATGCTTGAAGTTGCGATCCAGGTGCCGGGTAAAGGCGTCCAGCGTCTCGTAGTAGTGGTTGTCGGCGTCGACCGGTAGCAGTTCGTCGGCCACGTCTTCACCTCCCTGTCAGGTACGAGAAGATCTAGATATTTTAACGACGAGCTCCCACGCCCGCCAGAGCCGGAAGCGGACGCGTGCGCCCTATTAAGATCTAGATGTTTTGGACGGTGCTACGCTCCGCCCGGGAGCGGAGGGGGAGTCGATGAGCGGTCATTCATGAGGGCGGAGCTGGCGGGAAAGGTCGCAGTCATCACCGGTGCCGGTCGGGCGCTGCCTCCTACCGTGCCGGCGCTCTTGAGGCAGCAGGCCGCGCACCGATCCGCTCATCCGCTGCTGATCTGTGACGACGACGTGCTCACGTATTCGGACGCGGCGTCGCGCTCGGCCGCGCTGGCCCGAGGGCTCCTGGCCGCCGGAGCCGGTCGTGGCTCCCACGTCGGGTTGCTGTACCCCAATGGCGCGGCGATGGTTGTCGGCTGGCTGGCGGCCGCTCGCATCGGCGCGGTCTCCGTTCCGCTGAGCACGTTCTCGACGGCGACCGAGTTGTGCATGCTCCTCCGTGACGCGGACATCGAGGTGCTCCTTGCGGCCCAGTCGTTTCGGGGCCGGGACTACCTCGAAGAGCTGCGAGCCGCCTGCCCGGAACTGGACCTGAATGCGCCGCCCCCTCTGCTCGCTCCGTCGGTGCCGGCCCTGCGCCGCCTCGCCGTCGAGCCGTCCCCAGCAGGCGTCCACTCGGGGTGGACAGTGGGCGAGGTCCTCGCCGCCGGCGGAATGGTCGACGCAGACGTCCTGACCGCGGCCGAAGCCCAGGTCCAGCCATCCGACCGGATGGTGATCGTTTACACGTCGGGGTCCACCAGCGCCCCCAAGGGCGTCATTCACCAGCACGGTCCCTTGATCCGGCACGTGGCCAACCTCAACCAGCTACGCGGCTTCGCTCCGGACGAGGTGCTGTTCGCAAACGCCCCGTTTTTCTGGATCGGTGGCTTCGCGTACTCATTGCTCGGGACGCTGCTCGCCGGGGCAACGCTGGTGTGTTCGAATGCCACCCATGCGGCGGCCACCCTCGACCTGCTCGAACGGGTGCGGCCCACCATGGTCAACGGCTTCGCCGCGTCGGTCGCCCACCTGGCCGCCGACCCCTCGTTTGCCGGCCGTGACCTGAGTTCTATCCGGCGAGGCAACCTGTGGCCGATCCTGCCTGCGGCCGTGCGCCCCGTCGATCCCGAGTTGCGCCACAACATGCTCGGCATGACCGAGGCGGGCAGCGTGTGCCTGGCCAGCGACGACGAGGGCGATCAGCCCGAGCACCGGCGTGGCTCTTTTGGCCGGCCGGTTCCCGGGTTCGAGGCGAAGATCGTCGATCCGGGGACCGGCGCTGGTTGCGAGGCAGGCCAGGTCGGCGAACTCTGGCTGCGCAGCCCGTTTCTCATGGAGGGCTACTACGGCCGCGAACGCGGGGACACGTTCACACCCGACGGCTGGTTTCGCAGCGGCGACCTGTTCAAAGTTGACCCCGACGGCTTCTACTACTTCACCGGCCGCCGGGGCGACATGATCAAAACTGCCGGCGCCAACGTGTCGCCCCGTGAGGTCGAATCCGCCATCGCCGATATCACCGGCCTGACCGCGCACGTCATCGGCGTCGACGACCCCGGTCGCGGCCAGGTCGTGGCCGCCGCCCTGGTAGTCCCGTCCGTACAGGAGGCGCCGCCCATCGACGAGCTGCGCCGGGCGTTGCGGAAGCGGCTTTCGGCCTACAAGGTGCCGCGGCGGTTCCTGGTCCTCACGGGCGCCCAGGTGCCGATGATGTCGAGCGGCAAGCTCGACGCCCGCGCCCTCCGGCAGCGCTTCGGGGATGGCTGAGTCGTCGACCTTTCCGGCCGTGTTGCGGCGCGACCGGGAGGAGTACGGGTCGGGGACCGCCGTCGTCGCCGAAGGTGGCGCAATGACGTACGCCCAGCTGGACGCCGCCAGCCGCTCGATGGCGGGGCGACTGGTTGCCGGCGGCATCGGCAAGGCGGCCAGGGTGGGCCTGCGCCTGCCGGAGAGCATCGAGTGGGTCGTGATCGCGGCCGCGGTGATGCGAGTCGGTGCGGTTCCGGTACCGCTCGGCCGATCACTCCGGGGCGAGGAGCTCGAATCCCGGTTACGGACGGCCGGCGTGACGCACCTTGTTTCCGACGACCTGCGGCTGGCCACGCCCGCCGCGGTGGAGGTCGCCCGGACCGCACACCGCCACCCGCAGCTCCCCTTCCTGGGTTCCGTCTGGCCGATCGACCGCCTGCCGGCGACGGCCGTCGATGATGCTCTCGTCCTCGCACTCGAGGATGCGGTCCGCCCCGCCGATGACATGGTCATCCTGTTCACGGCAGGGAATGGGGACGAAGCGAAGGGCGTCATCCATACTCATTCCGGCGGCCTCCGGGCGGTCGCGACCTCCTTGCGGGCTCGCGGCATCAGAGCCGGCGACCGGGTCGACGCGGCGATGCCGTTCTCGTGCGCGGACGGCTTCGCCGGCGGTCTGCTGACCGCCCTGGTCGGCGGCGCGACCCTGCACATCGAAACCGGATCCGACGTGCGGGCGTTGGGGCTGGCGGAGACGTTCGGGCCGTACTGTGGCGTCCCTCTGGGTGTCGACCTTCCGGACGACAAGGACGGCAGTTGCGGTCAGCCCTTCGATGGGTTCGAAGTGCGGATTACGGAGCTGGATTCCGAAAGGACCTGTCCGCCGGGCCAGGTCGGTGAGATCCGGATCCGGAGCAGCAACATGATGCGCGGCATCTGTGGGAGGACCCGCGACGCCACCTTCGACACCGAGGGCTTCTACCCGACCGGCGACCTGGGCATGCTCGACGCCGACGGCTACCTGTGGCACCACGGACGCCTACCACTGCGAGAGGAGCTTCCGGCATGAGCCGAGCCATCGATTGCCTGGTAAACGTGGACTTCGCCGACCGCGAGATGCCGGACTGGATGATCAGGGTAAAAGAGGATTACTTCAAGGGTGGAGACACCTTTTTCGCGAGCCCGGATTTGTCGCAGCTACTCGACGACATGGATGGCAACGACGTCGCGAAGGCCATCCTGATGACGACGGTCGGAGCCACCGAGGGAAGGGCGCTGAGCTTCGTCGAGGCGCGCCCGATCGCTTCGCCCTGGCCGTCGGCGGCTTCAATCTGCTTCGACCCATGAAGACGCTGCGGGCGTTGGAATCGTTTGTGCGTGATCATCAGGTCGCGTGCGCGAACGTGGGTCCCAGTTTCTGGGGTGACGGCATGTATCCGCCGAGCGACGCCGTCTATTACCCCCTCTACACCAAATGCTGCGAGCTTGACCTGCCGCTCTGTATGAACGCCGGTATCCCCGGTCCTCCTCTGCCTGCCGAGCCGCAAAATCCCATCCACTACGACCGGGTGTGCCTTCGGTTCCCTGAATTGCGCCTGTGCATGATCCATGGCGCCGACCCCTGGTGGGACACCGCCATCCGATTAATGATCAAATACCGCAACTTGCGACTCATGACGTCGGCGTGGTCACCCAAGTATCTGCCTGCCTCGCTGCTCCATTACATGTCGACGCGCGGGAAGGACCGCATCATGTTCGCCACCGACTACCCCGTGCTGTCAATGGAGCGGTGCCTGGGGGAGGTGGCGGCCCTCGACCTCACCGATGAGGTGCGCCAGGCCTGGCTGTACGACAACGCCGACGCCTTCTTTTTTGGCGGGTCATGATCCTCGTTTCTCCGGGCCCACACGGGTCAGGCGGGAGCCGGGCGCGTCGCCTGTCGGCGGTCCTATGCTGAGTGGCGTTGCCTCTCGCGGAGGGAGACGGATATGAGCACCGACGACGGTTTGCGCTATATCGATTCGGATGGGCACATCCTCGAGCATCCGACCGCGATGCCCGACTACGCGCCGGCGGAATACCGGGATCGGATCTGGCACGTCGAGACCGATGAGGCCGGGGAGGAGTGGCTGGTCTTCAACGGGCAGCGCCGATCAGCAAACGGCATGTCGGCCGCGGGTGTGGCCGGGGCGAGTGATGAGGACCGGGCCCGGGCCTTTCGAGGCGAGATGCGCTACACGGAGACACGGCCTGCCGCCTGGAACGCCAAGGCGCGCCTCCAGGACATGGACCAGGATCACATCGACCAGGCAGTGCTCTACCCAACCATGTTGTTGGGACTCCAGAGCGAGCTGGACGTGGGTTTCGCCGAGGCCCAGGCGCGCGCCTACAACGACTGGTGCTCGGACCACGTGCAGGAGGGAGAGGGACGCCTGTTCGGCGCGGGCGCGCTCCCACCCATGCATGACGCCGACGACGTGGCTCGCGTCGCCGCCGAGATCCGTCGGGTGGCGGACCTGCCGGGTATGGTCTCGATTTTCATGCGGCCGAACCCGGCGGTCGATTGGCGTCCCTTCAACGACCGGGTGTACGACCCCATCTGGCAGGCGGCATCGGAGACGGGTCTGCCCGTTGCCCTGCACCCGTTTTTGTCGCCCGACCTTCCCGGGGCGTGCCAGCGGTCTCCATCTGGCCCGCCCGCTTCTGGCGAACGGCAGCTACATGGACGGGTACGACCCGGATCGGGGCATCCCGCTGGACGAGATGTTCGGGCACCCGGAGCTGCGCCCCACCAACATTTTCACGCAGGGCATCGCCAACCCCTTCGATGTCATGAGCTGCATCGCGTTCCTTTTGGCTGGAGGGGTGTGCGAGCGGTTTCCCGAGGCCAAGTTCATCTTCCTGGAGGCCAACGGCGGCTGGCTGGTGCCGTGGCTGGAACGGCTCGACCATCACTGCCGCAAGTACCAGTGGGAGGTCGCCGTACCTTTCGATGCTTCCCTCGGACTACATGAAACGCCAGTGCTGGATCAGCTTCGACCCCGACGAGGCCATGCTGCGGATGACGGCGGAGTCGCCGCTCGTGGGGGCTGACCGGATTATCTGGGCATCGGACTATCCCCACCCCGACGCCAAGTTTCCGGGCGTGACCGAGGAACTGGCCGAAGCCCTGGATGGCCTCACTTTTGAACAGAAGCAAAAAGTCACTTCCCGGAGCGCGATCGCGCTCTACGGCATCGGCTGACCGATCAGGCCGCGTACCCGGCGACGAGCTCGGCCACGGCCCACGGCCGGGTCACGAACGGCGAATGGTCGGTAGGCCACTCGATCACGGTATCGGCGCGCCTCGCCATCTTCCGCTGCGACTCGGCGGGGATGGCCCGATCGTTGCCACAGACCACGTAGGTGGATGGCACGAAGCGCCAGGCCGGCTCCGTCTCCGAGGGCACGGGCGGAGTGATGAGCATGGGGCGCAGGCGGGCCACCAGCGCCGCGGCCGTGGCCGCGTCAGCGTCGGCGTAGAACACCGCGGCGGCGAGGGCGGGGTCAACCGTCACCGTGGTTTCGCTGACGATGAGGGCCGGGGGCAGTGTGCTCTCCGCCATGAGGGCGGCGGTGTCCTCATTCGGTTCGGTCAAAAAGGCGGCGAGGTAGACGAGCCGCGCGACCGCGGGCATGCCGGCGGCGGCCTCGGTGATCACACTGCCACCGTAAGAATGGCCGACGACGACGCTCCCGGACCAGCCGCCTCGATCGCGGCTCGGGCTGCGGCGACGTCCGCTGCGAAGCCACTGAGCGGAAGGTCCACAGCGCGCCCCGGAACACCGAGCTGGCGCAGTTCTGAGAGTACGCCGTCCCAGCACCATGCCCCGTGCCACGCCCCGTGGACGAGCACCACCTCGCCCATCAGACCGTCCCGGTGACGTCGGCCATCAGCTCGACGATGGCCGCGTTGCCGCTCTCGAGTAGTCCAACAGGTCCGAGCCACATCTCTTGTCCGCTTCCTTTCTCGTGGACTGTCCCGATGGCGCCCGCGAAACTACCCGGCCGAGCCCGCGGACCGCCGGAGGTCAGCCTCAGGTCAACTGTGCTACCGTCCCGTTCCGACAATCCAGAACGACGTTCTGGCGATAGCGCCTGCACCGGGAGATGAAATTCATGACCACGCCCGAGGCTACGACCGACATGATGCGTTTGCCCCTGCTGTACGCCCGGTATGCCGATGAGGGCCGATCGGATGACCTGGTGGGTCTCTTCGACGAGGATGGCGTTGTCGACGTGGGCGCGAAGTGGCGAAAGGCCGGGACGAGCTGACGCAGTTCTTCGGACCCGGGCGCCCTCCGAAGGACGGCCGGCAGCGCACCAAGCACGTGATCACCAACATTCTGGTAACCGAGGAGAGCCCGGAGCGAGCCGGGCTCCTCTCCTACTTTCAGGTCTTGACCCGAAACGGTTTGACGTCCTGGGGCCGTTACATCGACGAGGTCGTCCGCAATCCCGAAGGCGAATGGAGGATCGCCCGGCGCGTGGTCGCCGTGGATGGGCCCGTCCAGGACAGCGGATCGCAGGCGAACGCCTGACCGGCGGCTGTTGACTTGGCGAGATCGGGGTTTTCCGACCTGGAATGGAAGCTAGGACGGACGAGAGATCTCACAGCAATACCGGTACTCGCCGCGAAATGCCGGCGTGTAGCGGGCCTGCCCGTCACCGCCCCCGGTGCTGAACGCCTGCCGAACGGCCCGCAGAGTGCCTGGCCGGTCGGAGGCCCGCGCCGACCGGATTTCCAGGGAAGGATGCACGCCGGCATTTTGCCCGGATTCTTCTCGGCACGCCGGTGGAATACTGAAGGGCGCCCGCGGGCCATGGAAAGGGGCGGTGCCAGCATGCGTGCAACGGCGAGAAGCGTCCTCGGAATGATGGTTGCCGCGGTCGGGCTGGGAGCAGGTTCCCTCTTCGGCCCGGCGCGGGCCGACGCGGCCGCCTCCACTTTCGAGGCGCCGGTCTATCCCGGCGACTTCCCCGATCCTTCCGTCCTGCTCACCGGCGGCATGTACTGGGCTTACGCCACGGGGAGCGCGGGACGCAACCTGCAGGTGATGAGCTCGCCCGATTTGCACACGTGGAGCGCGCCGGCAGATCCGCTGCCCGTACTCCCGGCCTGGGCAACCGTTGGCCACACCTGGGCGCCCGGCGTCATCGAGCTCGCCGGGAAGTACGTGATGTATTACACGGTCAGAAACGGGAATCCGGCCATGCAGTGCATATCGGTGGCGACCTCCGCCACGCCAGGTGGACCCTTCGTGGACCGGTCGAGTCAGCCCCTCGTGTGTCAGGCGCCCGACGGCGGGTCTATCGACCCCAACCCGTACCGCGACCCCGGGTCGGGCCACCTGTATCTGATCTGGAAAAGCGACGACAACTCGATCGGCCAGAACACCCACATCTGGGCGCAGCGGCTCGCCTCCGGCGGCTTGTCGTTCGTGGCCGGAGAGCGCGCCGAGCCTACTGCTGACCGAGTCGGCAGCCTGGCAGTACCCAACCGTGGAAGGCCCGACGCTGATCCACAAGGACGGCCGTTACTACCTGTTCTACGGGGCAAACAACTACGACACGGGGAACTCGGCCATCGGTTACGCCACGTCCAGCTCGCTGCTTGGGGTCTACACGAACCGGTCCGGTGCTCGCCCCTGGGTGGGGACGACCGGCAACGCCCAGGGACCGCAAGGACCCATGATCTTCACCGACGCGTCCGGAGTCACCCGCATGGCCTTCGCGGCCTGGTACGGGGTGGTCGGCTACGAAAATGGCGGAGCCCGATCTTTGTGGATCGGATCTCTCGGCTTCACTCGAAATGGAACACCGACGCTGAGTTAACAGTCACAGTAAAAAGCCGTGGTGTGGCACCCAACTGCAGATGACACACCGACGGCGGGGCTCTAGGATTGCGTTTGGACCCGAGACAAAGGGGGAAGCGGTGAGCAGCAGCGATGGCCTGCGAATGATTGATGCGGATGGGCATGTGCTCGAACAACTGCAGCTGCCCCAGGAGATCCTGGATGCCTTCATGGCTCGAATCGTGGGCGACGCGCCTCCTTCACCTGATGATCCGGCACCGATGGAAGCGTCGCACGCGGAGGTCATGTACCGACCCGGCGCGACGGAGCCTCTGCCTCGCCTGGAGGACATGGACGCCGACGGCATCGACATGGCGGTGCTGTACCCGACCCTGCAGGGCCTCATGTGGCTGCCGGATGCGACCAGCTACCACACGATGGCGCAGGAATACAACCGGTGGCTCCACGAGTACTGCTCAGGCGACCCCACCCGGTTGTACGGCGTCGGCCTTGTTCCTCTCCAGGATGTCGGCGCCGCGGTCAAGGAAATGGAACGCTGCGTGCAGGACTTCGATTTTCGGGCCGTCATGATCCGTCCCGCGCCCTACATCGGGAACAAGAAACTCAACGACCCGGTCTATGACCCGTTCTGGGACGCGGCCGCCCAGCTGGACTGCCCCATCGGCGTCCACCCCTACTCGTTCCACGACATGCCCTGGAATGTGGTGAGCAGGCTGGGCCTGCAAGATGACGCCTTCGGCAATCCCGAGAAGGGTTTGGCCCTGCGCCAGGGTCTCGGTAACGCCCTGGATGTGATGGTGTCGATGGGCTGGTTCGTGGCCGGCGGTATTTGCGAGCGGTTCCCCCAGCTCACCGTGGCCTTCCTGGAAGGTTCCGGCGGCTGGTGCGCGCCGATGCTGGAACGATTCGATCATCACGTCGAAGTGTTCGGCAGCCGCTATCAGAAGGAGCGGCCCTCGGAGGTCTTCAAGCGGCAGTGCTACATCAGCTTCGACCCCGACGAAGAGGCCCTCGCGTACACGGCGAACAGCAAATACGTCGGTGCCGACCGGATCGTGTGGGCTTCGGACTACCCGCACCCGGACGCCAAAATCCCGGGCGTGGTGCACGAGCTCGAGGAGGCGACCGAGGGGCTGACCGAGGACCAGCGCCGGCTGATCTTCGGCGAGAATGCGGCGCGGCTGTACCACATCTGAGCGCCGGCGCCCGCTGGTATGCTCCTAGCAGGCTTTGATCCCAGGGGAGGCACAGGATGGCTTCAGTGTGGAGCTACGAAGGCATGCGGGTCGTGGTGAGCGGCGGCGGAGGCGGTGGCATGGGCGCAGCCACGGTGCGCGAGCTGAACGAGCTGGGCGCCGAGATCCACGTGCTGGACCTGCGGGAGCCGCCGGTCGAGGTGGCGAGCTACCAGGCCACGGATCTTCGCGATCCTTCCGCTGTGGCCGACGCGGTGGACAACATCGGCGGCCGCATCGATGCGCTGTTCAACTGCGCCGGTTTACCGGGCGGACGCTTCCCTGACCTTGACGTGATGCTGGTCAATTTCGTTGGGATGCGCCATCTGGCCGAACTGATCGTGCCCCACATGGAGCCCGGGGGAGCGATCGCCAGCATCTCCTCCACGGCGGGCCGGGGCTGGGAGGAGAACGTCACCAACTGGCTACCGCTCGTCACCACCGAAGGCTTCGACGCCGGGAAGGCCTGGTGTGAGGCGCACCCAGGCGAGATCGCCGGAGGCTACGGGCCGTCCAAGCAGGCCATGATCATCTGGACCATGTATGCGTCGGTCGGCCTGGCCGGCAAGGGGATCCGCATCAATTGCATCAGCCCGGGGCCGACAGACACGCCGATGATGCCCGACTTCCCGCAGGCGGTCATTGCCCGCTATCCGATCCCGCTGGGGCGCCACTCCCGGCCCGAGGAGCAGGCCTACCCGCTGATCTTTCTGAACAGCCGGGCGGCCTCGTACGTCACCGGCGAGAACTTGATCACCGACGGCGGCACCATTGCCGGAGTGGTGACGGGTCAGATCGACCTGGTCAAGATTCTCAGCGAGGTGCTCAGCGGATAGCTGCGCCGTGTGGCGCTCACATGGTGAAGACGCGTACTTCGTCCATGTCGAGACCCAACGCGACCATCACTTTGTCGCTGCTGAAACCCATGAGCTTGAGAGATCAGCTCGACGACCTGCGCTCGGCTCAGGTGAGCGGCCACGTCCTGCTTGACGGACTCACTCATTTCGGCAGGCGAGGTCAGGTAGGCGTCGGCCAGGCGCAGCGCGGCTCGCTGCGCCGGCGATAGGTCGCTGTCCTCGTAGTGGTCAACGGACGCGAGCATCTCCTCGTCTGCACCCTGCTGCAGCGCAACTGCGCTGCGAGCGCTCATTCAGTAGAAGCAGTTCTGGAACCGACCGTTGCGAATCCGTACCAGCTCGGTCATCACCGGGTCGACCGTGCGCATGCGAAAGGCGACGCGACGGAGCTGCCCTGATGCCGCAGAAATGGCTGGCGCCAGCCCCGATGTGTCGGCCAGTCCCGATTCCTTGACGGCGTCGGCGGGCAGCGGGATCTTCGGATTCACCTCGGTACCTCCATCGTCTGGCCGCGGCCGGCTCGCCGCACGGTCTCGTCCGGCCCCGGTGCCGTCCGGATGCCGAGGGTGAGGCACGCCCGCTGGAAGGTCTCCAGAACTGAGACCGCCGCCACGAAGGCGTAGCAACCGGCAACCCCCAGATGCTCTGTGACGGAAGCGACCTGGGCATCGGTCACCCCGTTGGCGTCCATGACGAACTGCTCGGTGACTGCGAGACCGGCCCGGTCGCGGTCGGTGAAAAGCGATGACGTTGGCCACGCGGCCAGCTGCGCCACCTTGGCTTCAGGGAGGCCGGCCGCGCGGCCCGGCCGCTACGGCGGGCGAGTTCCGCGTCGTTTCCCAGCAGCGTCGCGATCCGCAGCCGCGCCAACTCCAGCAGCACCGGATCGGTGTCCTCCCAGGCTGCGGCGACGAGGTCGGCCAGGGCGCCGAAGGCATCAGGGTGGAGGGACGCCAAGCGGTCCCAGTCTGTGTCGCCCTCAGGCAATCCTTCGAGCCACACCACGGATCGCATGCCCTCCATACGCAGAATGCCGACCCGATCATACCGCGACCATTGGATGCCGGCCCACCCGTCCCGGGGGCACCAGCTCGAAGTGGCCGGCATCGCCCTCCCGAACGGCAACGCGATAGTGTGCGCCGGTGCGTCCAGACCCGGAGGAGCTGGCAGGGAAGGTTGCAATCGTCACGGGCGGCGGCACTGGTATCGGTGAAGCGACGGCTCGCCTGCTGGCTGCCTCTGGTGCCGCAGTGGCGGTTGGCGCCCGGAAGGTAGAGCGGCTCCAGGGGGTCGCCGCCGATATCGTCGCCGACGGGGGCCGTTGCATCGCGGTTCCGACAGATGTGCGGCTGGAAGAGGACATCCAGCAACTGGTCGATGCGACGATCGGCGAGTTCGGCCAGGTGGACATCGTCGTCAACAATGCCGGTGGCTCGTACCTGTTTCCGATGGAGGACACACCGGTCGACCGCTGGGACAACAGTTTTGCCCTCAACGTCCGGGGGCCGTTCATGCTCACTCAGGTGGCGGGCCGCCACATGCTGGCCCAGGGCAGCGGCGTCTTCGTCAACATCTCCTCGGGTGCGGGTGTCAACGGTGTGGTCGGGGGCGTCGCATACAGCAGTTCGAAAGCGGCGCTGCAGATGTTGACCAGGGTCGTCGCGATGGAGTGGGGATCGAGGGGAATCCGCGCCAACTGCATCGCGGTAGGGGCGATCGCGTCCGAAGGGGCCGTCCGTTCGTGGACCCGGGCCGGCCTCATCGAGAAGGGCATCCTCGAGCGGGCCGGTCAACCGGAGGACATCGCCAACGGAATCCTGTTTCTGGCAAGCGACGCGTCCCGATTTATGAACGGGCAGACGGTTTCCTTCACAGGCGACCCGGTGTAGGCGGATTCCGCAGCCGATGGTTCGGGCGCTCCTGGGCCCGGAATCGCTGCCGGGAAGAGGCGTCTCGTAAGCTCGCCAGCATGCCAATCCGCGAGTTCTTCCACCTGATTCACGTCGTCGACGACATCGGTGCCGCCAACGAGCGCTACGGCGCGGTTTTCAGCGCCGAAGGGTACGGCGACAACTGGTCCGATCTCGACCGTCGGTGGGCCTCGTTCATGATGCTCGGCGACATGATGCTGGAATTGATCCAGCCCAGCGACGCTGAGGAAGACAGCCAACGGGCATTGTCGAAGTTTCACCGGAGGTTCGGGCAGCATTTTCACTCGCTGTCGTGGTACGTGGACATCGAGGACATGCCGGCCCTCTTCAAGTCCTTCCTGGCAGAGGGTGTGCGGGTGGCCAAGCCGGGTGGGGGATTGTTTCCCGAGGGCACGGAGGACCCCGGGCAGACCATGTTCACGCATCCCAAGGACACCGCCGGGCAACTCGAGTTCGTCGGAGTGCGGGAAGGCCCACTCGAGATGGATCCGCGTCATGTGCCCGGTTGGTCGCCCCCGCCTCCGGAGAAGAGCCCGCTGACCCTGGTCGGTACGTCGCACTTCACGACCAGCACCACCAACCTTCCCAAGCTCCAGGAGCTGTACGAGCGGCTGTTATCCGCCACGACGCTGCACGAGGAGGCCAGCCGGGCCTTCCTGCGGGTCGGGACAGGGTCGACGGTGGAGCTGGCCCAGCCCGCATCTCCCGACTCATTGCTCGGGCGAGACGTCACCGAACACGGCGAGCTCCCTCACGCCGTGACGTTCCGGGTCATCGATCTGGAGGCAGCCGAGCGTCACTGCACGGCGGTCGGCGTTCGTGCTCTTCAGCGGAAAGAGAGAGCGCTGGTGCTCGATCCCGACGACATGCTCGGCGCCGTGGTGGCCTTCACCGACGTCCCCGTTGGGGACCTGTCCACCCTTCCCTCGCTGTGAGCGAGTTCAGCCTGACCGGCCGTTCTGCCCTGGTGAGCGGGTCGGGGCAGGGCGTGGGAAAGGGGACTGCGACGCTGCTCGCCGCCCACGGCGCCCATGTGTACATCAACGATCTGGTAGCCGATCGGGCCGGAGCGGTCGTGGACGAGATTCGCAGCGCCGGCGGCACGGCCGACTCTGCCATCGCGGATGTCACCAACCCCGAGCAGGTTCGCGCACTGGCCGCGTCGGTTGGCCCCATTGACATTCTCGTCAACAACGCCGGTCTTCCCCCCGGCATGTTCCAGATGAAGCCCTTCCTCGACCTCGAGCCCGACGACTGGGAGCCGGTGATCCGGCTCAACTTCTACGCCGTGCTGCACATGACGCGGGCCTTCTTGCCCGGCATGGTCGAACGAGGTTGGGGGCGAATCGTCACCGTCATCTCGGACGCGTCACGGGCCGGCGATCCCCGGCAAGCCGTGTACGCCGCGGCGAAGGCCGCGGCGGCGGGATTCAGCCGCTCGCTCGCCACCGAGGTCGGTCGCCAGGGCGTCACGGTCAACTGCGTGTCCCTCGCCAGTATGCGGCCCGGGTACGACCCGTCGGTTCCGCTGTCTGAAGAGGAGGCGCGCCGCTTCCGCAGCTATGCCATCCGGCGGCCGGGACGCCCCGAAGACGTGGCGCCGGTGATCCTCTTGCTGGCGTCCGACGCCGGAAGCTGGATCACAGGCCAGGTCTATCCGGTCAACGGAGGCTACACGTACGCGCTGTGACGGATCGGACTCAGCGCCCTTGCCACTTGGGGGGGCGACGTTCGATGAACGCGGTCGCTCCCTCCTTGGCGTCCTCACTGCCGAAGACGGTTGGGTGCAGCTCGGTCTGCAGCGCCCACACGTCTTCCGGGGGCTGGGTGGCTGCCGCCCGGACCAGCTCCTTGATCGCTTTCACGGCGAGGGGGCCGTTCGCGGTTATCAGCTGTGCCAGAGCGATGGCCTCGTCCAGCACGTCGTCGCGCTCGACCACTCTGTTGACCAGGCCCAGGGCCAGAGCACGGTCGGCATCGACGGTTTCACCCGTGAGCGTGAGCTCCAGGGCGATGGCCATCGGGATACGGCGACTCAGGAAGACGCCGCCGCCGGCCGGGAACAGCGCCCGCTTCACTTCCGGGAGCCCGAAGCGGGCGTCGGACGCCACGACGGCCATGTCGCACGCCAGCAGCAACTCGAAGCCGCCGGCCACGGCCGTGGCATTGGCCGCGGCGATCGTCGGCTTTGTCGAGCCATTGCGGATAAAAGAGGTGTAGGCCGTGGCGGCGTCGCGCTCCTCGTCCGTCGGTTCTCCTCTGTTTCCGCTGGCGAAACCGCGCAGATCCATGCCTGCGCAGAAGGCGCGATCGCCGGTGCCAGTGATGATCACGGCGCCGACCTCCGGGTCGGCGTCGGCGTCACGGATGCCCTTACCGATTCCGGCAATCACCGGCGGGTTGAGCGCATTGCGGGCTTCCGGGCGGTTGATCCGCAGGATCTGCACCGCGCCGCGCCGCTCGACTTCTAGATCTGCCATGAGATGGATCGATCCTCCGGTTCTATTGGGTGGTACCACGACGAAAGCACGACGACGCCGCCGTCCGCAATCCGACTGCAGCCAGGTCCGGAGTTCGGGGGAGCGTCACCTCATATTCACGTAGTGGCTCCGTCGACCGCCTACAGTCGACGGCGCCGACTGACCCCGGTGACCACGCGGCGGCGCTAAGGAGGAGCTGGAATGGAACCGCAGGGCGACGTGTTGCGGGCCTCCGCCAGGCCGACGCCCATCGCACACGTGATCGTCTGCTGCCAGGAGAACCATTCGTTCGACCACTATTACGGCACCTACCCTGCGGTACCGACTGGGTACGGAATCCCGGCCGGCTTCACCCAGCCCAATGGGAAGGGCGGCACGGTGGCGCCGTTCCATTTCACCACCCTGACGGATGATGGCGTAGATCCCAATCACGACTGGACGAGCATCCACCGCGTAATGGGACAACGGGCGGATGGATGGGTTTTATACCACTAACGGCAATGTGGCTATGGGGTACTACGAAAGTAGCGATCTGCCGTACTACTACTCGCTGCTGCCCAGCGTCACGCTGTGCGCCAACTATTTCTGCGGCGTGCTGAGCGATACATATCCCAACCGGCTCGTCCTGTATTCAGGGACCACCGGCGGCAATACCAGCAACAAGATTACCGCCGGCACTCTCGACTATCCCTGCATCCTGGACTTGCTCCAGTCCAACAACGTCTCTTTCAAGAACTACAATTTCTACTGCGTGGACAACTATTCCGTCCTGGCCTTGTTCAAGAATTGGGCTCAGGGAGGGGCCAGCAATCAGCTCAACCAATCCATGGCGCAGTTTTTCTCCGACTGCACCGACAACACGCTGCCACAGGTGGCCTTCATCACCGAAAGCACCCCGTACGACGAGCACCCTCCCGCCAACATCCACACGGGGCAGAGCATGATCCAGTCGATCGTACAGGCGGTCCAGGGAACACCCGCCTGGGCCAGCACGGCTCTCCTTTTAACCTATGACGAGGGGGGCGGGTTCTTCGACCATATCTCACCGCCCCGGCTCGACGCCTATGGGCCAGGCATCCGCGTGCCCGATGCTGGTGGTCTCCCCCTACGCCAAAAAGGGCTACGTCGACACCACGGTCTCCGACCACAGCTCGGTATTGAAGTTCATCGAGTTTGTGTTCGGCCTGCCGACGCTCGCTTCGGTCAATCACGAGTTCGACACCAGCACGCCGACGACGAACAACGATGGCGGCGGGGCGCCGTTCCCGCCGCGAGATGGGAATGCCGCTCTCAGCGACTTGACGCAATGCTTCAACTTCGGTTGAGCGGGCGCCGCCCGGTCTCGCTGTCGCGTCCGGAGTAGCTCAAACCTCTGCGTCGGGCCACTCCACGGCCCGGATGAAGCCGCCTGGCGTCGGACCAACTTGCAGGGCGGCCGCGGACACGTCGTCGCCGGGGCGGTCCAAGAGATTGCCCGCAGGGTGGGCACACCGGAAGAGATATCCGAGGCCGAACCCAACGCCCCCGAGAACGATCGACGGGATGGCGACCTTCCAAACGATCAGAACCCCGAGCACGCCCACACCGCAGACCGTAGTGCTCGAGCCGTGGGGGTTGTCCCAATGCCACCCCTACAGTCGCCCAACGCTGCCGACGTGGAGGATCGTGGGCTACGCTCGGTCGCCGTGGCGGCACGGAGGTGCCGATCTACCGTTGCTGACAAGGACGGGCCGCCCATGGCTGACGTCATCGTGTTTCATCACGCCCAGGGCCTGACCGACGGGGTCCAGCGCTTTGCCGACCGGCTCCGCAGTGCCGGCCATCGGATCACCGTCCCGGACCTGTATGAGGGCCGCACATTCGACCGCATCGAAGACGGAGTAGCCCACGCGGACGAGCTCGGCTTCGACACCATCGCCGACCGGGGCCGGGCTGCCGCCGACCAACTGCCGCCCCAAGTGGTGTACGCCGGGTTCTCTCTTGGCGTGGTGCCTGCCCAGATGCTGGTGCAGACGCGTCCGGGCGCGACGGGAGCGCTCTTTTTCCACGCTTGCCTTCCACCGTCGGAGTACGGGCTCTGGCCCGAGCGCGTTCCGGTCCAGGTTCATGCCATGGACGCCGATCCGATTTTCACCCAAGAAGGCGACATCGAGGCGGCCCGAAGCCTGGTCGCGACCGCCCTGGACGCGGACCTGTTCCTCTACCCGGGCGACCGGCACCTCTTTGCGGACGACAGCCTTCCCGACTACGACGAGCCCGCTGCTGCCCTGGCGCTCGAGCGGGTGCTCGCCTTTCTCGCCCGGTTGCCCGAGAATGAGGTGTAGCGGTGGAATCGTTTGTGGGCAAGCGAGCCGTCGTGACCGGAGGCGGGTCGGGGATGGGGCGCGAACTGGTGATTCAGCTTGCGGCCGAGGGCTGCTCGGTCGCCACCTGTGATGTCAACCCGGTCAGCCTGGCGCAAACACAGGCGCGAGCGCAGGCGGGAGCGCCGGGGAGCCGGGTGACGATCCACGAATGCGACGTCGCCGACGAAACGAAAGTGCTGGCATTTCGGGACGCCGTCGTCGAGGAACATGGAAGCGTCATCGAGTTGTTGTTCAACAACGCGGGTATCGGCGGCGGAGGTAGCTTCATCAGGGACAGCCGTGACGAGTGGGACCGGACGTTCGGCGTCGATTGGTTCGGGGTCTACTACTGCACCCGAGCCTTCCTGCCAAACCTGATCGCGGCGGAGGCCGCGCATCTGGTCAACACCAGCAGCGTGAATGGCTTTTGGGCCTCGCTCGGCCCCGGAATGCCGCACACTGCGTACAGCACCGCCAATTTCGCGGTGAAGGGATTTTCGGAGGCGTTGATCGAGGACCTCCGTGTGAACGCCCCCCACGTTCAGGTTTCTGTGGTGATGCCGGGTCACATTGGCACCGACATCGTGGCCAACTCCCGGCGCTACCTCGGCCGTCCCGAGCCTGATGCGATGACCGAGTTAGAGCTGACCGCTCTTCGTGACCAACTCGCAGATCGCGGTCTCCCGATCGAACAGCTTTCTTCCGAGGATGTGCGCGCCACGCTGAAGATGGTGGAGGAAGGTTTTCGTACGGGCGCGCCGCTTGACGCCACCGGGGCCGCCGCCATCATCCTGGACGGGGTCCGAACCGGCCGCTGGCGAATCCTGGTCGGCGACGACGCGCAACGACTCGACCGGCAGGTCCGCGCCGATCCTGAGGACGCCTACGACTACAGCCGGATGGGCAGTGGTCTCCTTCGGCTCGGAGCGGAACCGGCGCCAGGCAAGGACGGTGGCTGACCGACGTCTCAACCGGGCGGCACGCCTGGACCGCAGCCGTGCCTGATCGGGGCTGATCCGCGAGCGTCCTCAACCCGGCATGCCGCCGTGAGCGATTGCTGGCGCGGGCCGGCTCGGCGGCGCGGCGGCGCAGAGGCGAACGTCGAGCGACGCCACTCCCCGCAAGACCAGGTTCTCCTTGTAGGGCGGGGGGTCGCGGACCAGCTCGATGTCCGAAAAGCGGCGGGCGAGAGCTGCCAGCGCCACCTCACCTTCCAGGCGGGCCAGCGGGGCGCCCAGGCAGTGGTGGATGCCAAAACCAAATGACAGGTGTCGATTGTTGTCCCGGGCAATATCGAATTCCCCAGGTGCCGGGAAGTGATTCGGGTCCCGATTGGCCGCGGGCAGGAGCAGGATGGGTTGTTCGTACTGGTGCACCACTCCGGTCTCCAGGGGGATGTCCTCGAGGGCGATCCGGCTATCGGCGTGCACGGGCGGGTCGAAACGAAGCACCTCCTCTACCGCGCTGCGCACCAGGTGGGGCTGGGCCCGCAGCCGCGCCAGCTGGTCCGGGTGCCGGGCGAAGCTCAGAACCGTGTTGGCGATGAGGTTGACGGTCGTCTCGTGACCTGCGATCAGCAAAAGGCTCAGGGTGGAGAGCATCTCGCGTTCAGTCAGTTGTTCGCCCTGTCCCTCCGCCTCGATCAGGTCGGACAGCAAGTCATCCCCGGGTTTCTGGCGCCGGCGCTCGATCAGCGCCCGGAAGTAGGTCTCGGCCCGCTCGTGCGCGTGCTGCGCCGCGGCCAGTGCGTCGGCTGTCAGGAGGAAAGCGGGATCGAGCGTCCGCGCCAACGCGGCCGACCATCCTTTGAACTCACCGACGTCCTCAGCTGGCACCCCGAGCAGCTCGCAGATAATCAACACCGGCAGCGGAAAGGCCAGGTCGGCGACCACCTCCATACCGCCTTGTTCACGGGCCCGATCCAGGGTCCGGTCCACGAACTCCTGCATGCGAGGCCGGAGGGCATCCACTCGGCGGGGGGTGAAGGCCCTGGCCACCAACCCCCGCAACCGGGTGTGATCGGGCGGGTCGAGACTCAGGAACGACGGACTCAACTCATCTGGATCCATTCCGTTTGGCAGGGTCCAACCCGGAATCTTACGGGAGTCGGTGCTGACAGCCGGGTGGCGTAACAGTGTCAAACAGTCGTCGTAGCGCGAGAGCACCAGCGGGCCCATGGGGCTGCGATGAAAAGGTTCCCGCTCGAGAAGGGCCTGGTACGCCGGGTACGGGTCGACCTTGAACTCCGGGTCGAGAGGATTCCAGATCGCCGGCATGATGCCACCTCCTCCAGGCAGCCTAGCGACGGCCCGGCCCGTCCCGACGGTCTCCAGTCCGCCTCCGTCGCCGGCCCACGCTGAGCTTGTACTGTCTGGCCGGTGTCTCGCTGCCCGCGCCTCGAGACGGCCCGGCTGGTACTTCGTCCTTTCGAAGAGTCGGACCTGGAGGCGTATACCGAGATGCTGCGATCGGAGCCGGTCCGCAAGTCGCTCCACTTGCCGGCGGCCCTGGGCAGGTTCGACGCCTGGTACCAGATGGCGGGCTGGTTGGGCCAGTGGGAATTGCGCGGCACGGGACAGTGGGCAGTGGAGGAGCACGACAGCGGCGATTTTGTGGGGCGAGCCGGCCTGCATCACCCCGCCCGGGAGGACTGGCCGGGAGTCGAGGTCGGCTGGGCACTGGACCCGAGGTATTGGGGGCGGGGCTATGCCACCGAGGCAGGCCGGCGCGCCGTGCAATACGCGTTCGACGAGCTTGACGTCTCGGAGTTGTACAGCGTGATCCTGCCCGAGAACATCCGTTCCATCGCCGTGGCGCGCCGTCTGGGGTTTACTCTCCTCGAGGAGCGAATCCTGTCGCACTTCCCGTCGCAGCCACATGGCATCTGGCGGTTGCCACGCTCCACCTGGCAGGCGCTTCCCGCCCATTAGCCAGCGCTCCTTCTTTTCCCCTCCTCCCCCTCCACCGGCTACTCCTCCCTTGACAGGCAGCTATTCGGCTGCCTAGGGTGAAAGGCAGCCAGATGGCTGCCTATGACACCCGACACAGAGGGATCGATGGAAGATGTGTTTCGAGCGCTGGCCGATCCGACGCGGCGTCAGTTGCTCGACGACCTCAACCAGCGGGGTGGCCAAACCCTTCGCGACCTGTGCTCGGGCCTCGACATGGCCCGCCAGTCCGTCAGCAAGCATCTGGCTGTCCTGGAGGATGCCGGGCTCATCACCACCGTCCGGCGTGGCCGGGAGAAGTTGCACTACCTGAACGCGGCCCCGATCGGCGACATCGCCGACCGCTGGATCAGCCGGTACCACCGTCACCGAGCGGAAGCGCTCGCCGACCTGAAACGAGCACTGGAGGAAACGAGGATGCAGTCCCCGACGTTTAGCTACACGACCTTCATCCGAACGACGCCCGAGCGGCTGTGGCAGGCCCTGACCGACCCGTCCTTCACTCGCCGCTATTGGGAGGGCGTCGAATTCGAGACCGACTGGAAACCGGGTTCGACCATGACCCTCCACAACCGCAACCTGGGCCTCGAGGTCACGGATCCGGAACAGGTGGTGCTCGAAGCCGATCCATTCCAGCGTCTGTCCTACACCTGGCACACCTTCACCGACGACTGGGCCCGTGCCTACGGCGTCGACGAGGACTTTCGGGCCCGGGCCGCCGCCGAGCGGAGGTCGAAGGTGACGTTCGACATCGAAGACCTCGGAAGCCAGGTGAAGCTCACCGTTCTGCACGACGATTTCGACCCGGGAAGCGTCGTCCTTGAGGGTGTAAGCGGCGGCTGGCCGGCGATCCTTTCGAGCCTCAAGACGCTGCTCGAGACCGGCGATATATTGCCCCGACCACGTCCGGCCCAGCAGGTCGGGGCGTAAGTACACGACTTCGATAACACAAACCAAACGTGTGCCCACTCAGCCGGGGTTGCGCCGGGGAAGGCTAGACTCGCGGAACGTTTCCGCGCCGGACGAGGGGGTTGCGATGATGGAGACTCGATGCTGGTCGACCGGCGCCTGGTCGACCAGTATCAATCGATCGATCCGCATTTCGGTGCGGATCTAACGGTGTCGTGACAACGGTCCCGCCTTTCGACCCCGAGCTCTCCCGGCGCTGCGATGTGCGGGATCAGGCGAGCAGGGTCCCTCCGTCCACCACCAGGATGTGACCGGTCACGAACGCGGCCGCATCCGAGGCGAGGTAGACGGCGGCTGCCCCGATCTCGGGCGGTCGAGCGGTCATCCGCTCCATTAGCGTCTGACGGCCCATCGACTTCACAAGCTCGGGTCGCTCGGCGAGCGCACGGGCGAACACGCCGTCGGGTTGAAACCGGCTGCCGCTGCTGAGCTCTCGTTCGGGATCGTCAGGCATCGTGCCGTAGGGGGCGATGGCATTGACGGTGATGCCCTGTCGGCCGACCTCCTTGGCGAGCACTTTGGTGAAGCTGTGCACTGCTCCTTTCATGGCCGAGTACACCGCCAGCAGCGGATCGCCGATGAGACCTGCAGTGGACCCGATGTTGATAATGCGCCCGCGGGCCTGGTCGATCATTCCGGGGAGCACGGCCTGGGTGCAGTGCAGGGTGCTCATGATGTTGAGGTTGATGTCCCGGGACCATGTCTCGGGGTCGGAGTCGACGAACCGGTCGATGTCGACATTGCCGCCCACGTTGTTGACCAGTACATCGATCCCGCCAAAGCGGGCGTGTACGGCTGCGACCATGACGTCGACCTGGGTCCGATCCGTCACGTCAGCGGCCTGCCAGACCACGTGGGCGGCGCCACGCTCCCGGGCGTCCTCGCAGACCCGATGCCCCTGAGCCTGGTCGCGGCCGACGACCACGACGTTGGACCCTTCGCCGGCGAAGGCCAATGCCACGGCCCGACCGATGTTGGCCGTCGCGCCCGTTACGACCACGGTGCGGTCGGCGAGTCCGGTTTCCATGACGACCTACCTCGCCTCAGCCGAGGGCGCGCCGGAGCGGATGGTTCGAACGATCCTGCGGATCCGCTCTGTGGCCTCGGCGCCGGCGTCGGCCGGCGCCATGGCGGCGGTGACCGGAGAGATCACCTCGGGGCCGACCCAGCGCAGACCTCCGACCCGATCGAGGGTACCGAGCACACTCTCCAGATCGATCGCACCATCGCCGGGAAGCAATCGGTGAAAGGTGGCATTCGCGTAGTCCCCGTCGAAGTCGGCGGGGGCGTCGGACACCTGGACGGCGAAGACCCGTTCCCCCGGCACACGAGCGAGGGCACCCATGTCAGGGTTGCCGAGGAAGAAGTGGAACGTGTCGACCAGGATGCCACCGTTGTCCCGACCGGCCGCCTCGATGACGTCGCACGCGCCGGCGATGTCGACGGTGGCCGTGCCCGGCATGAACTCGAGGTGCACTCGTGCCCCGAACTCACCGGCCTGGTCACAGAGCCGGGCGAAACTGCGCGCTACGTCTTCCCGCGTGATGCCGGGTTGAAAGGGTCCGAGGGCCGTCAGCGCTTCGGCGCCGAGCTCGGCTGCGATCGCCAACACCTCGTCGCTACTGAATGCCCCGTAAGGGCCGGGCAGTCGCTCACCGCCACACCACCCCATGATCGGGTCGATCACCAGGCCGAGTTCGGCGTCCTTCGCCATACGGCCGATTTCTGCCGGTGGCATACCAGGGTCCAGAAAGTCGGGCGCCCCGACCGAGAACCGTTGGCACCCTGCAGCCCGAGCGGCCTCGACACGCGCCGGGATCGGACTCTCCAGCCCGATCGTGCCCGCCCACATAACCCAGCCGACGTCATCGAGATCAGTGTCATTCATGTGCCACCACCATTCCCAGACTCTTCAGTGTTCACGATCGAGCGCCTCCCTGGCGACGCCGGCAAGTCTCGCACGCCGCCCGACGACGCTACGACGCCGCGCTGTCCTCTTCGTCCTTCCACGGTTGACGGCCGTAGTGGTCGAGGTGCACAACACTGCCAACCGGCTTCCGATCTTTTCGCCCATACCGACCGATCGGCCAACCCAGCGTGACAATGCAACACGGTTCCACCGTGAGCGGCAGTTTCAGGAGTCGCCTGGCCACGGTATTGGACCACAAGGGCAGGGTGATGAGCGTTCCTCCGAGCCCGATTGCCCTGGCCGCCAGGAGGAGATTCTGCACGCTGGGGTAGATCGACCCGTAACGACTGGAGGCCGCAATTGGCGGCTCGGGGACGAACGGGACGCTCGCGCCACCGCGCAGGCAGCAGACGACGAGGACGGGGATCTCCTCGAAATGGTCCACCTGCCACTGCACCGATCTCAGGATCCTGGCCCCCTGCGCGTCGACCTTGGCGCGCCGGCCCAGGCCGCCGTATATTCGCCAGGCCCGACGGTATTGCGCAGCCAGTGCCGCCTTCATGGCGGCGTCCTTTACGATCACGAATTCCCAGTTCTGTCCGTTGGATCCGGTCGGCGCCTCGAGCGCCAGGGCCAGGCAGCGGAGAACGACAGCGTCGTCGATCGGGTCGGGCTTCACCCGTCGAACGGCACGCTGCGTGAGCATGGCTTCGGCCAGCGGCATGGCGAGCCGGGCCTCGATCTCCTCGAGGTCGGCCGTGGGGATCAACGTGTCGTCCATGCGGACAGTTTCTCCCCTGGCAGCCGCCCGCGGAAGGGGGTGTGCGTCCCGGCCCTTCGCGGTTCCTAGGCTCTGCCGAGTCCTGCACGAGCGACCCGCACGGACCCGAACGGAGAGGAGCCCATCGAGCACACCTACGTCGACCCGCGGCTGGCGTGAGGGACGTGGTCCCGACAGGGATGCCAGTTCGACGAGTACGCTGACCGTATGCTCGAAGCCGGAACAACCGCCCCGGATTTCACCCTTCCCGATCAGGACGGACAGATGGTGTCGCTGGCTGATCAGAAGGGCAGCTGGGTGCTTCTGTGGTGGTATCCCAAGGCATCCACCTCTGGCTGAACCCGGCAGGGTCAGGGCCTGCGTGACAGGTCCTCCGAGCTGGCGTCGGCCGACTGCGTGGTCCTCGGTGCGTCATTCGACTCGACGGCTGAGAACAAGGCGTTTGCTGAGGCCCAGAATTTCCGTTATCGGCTGCTCTCCGACGTCGACCGCAAGGTCGGAGAGCGCTATCAGGTCACCCGCTCCCCGGATGACGAACGGGCCAATTTTGCCTTGCGCATCGCCTACCTCATCGATCCGGCCGGCGTGATCCGCAAGGCCTACGAGGTCACCGATGTAGACGGCTTTGCAGCCAGGGTGATCGAAGACCTGCACGCCCTCCAGCAAGCCTGACCCCTCCAGCGGCCCGACGGCCGCCGGGGCCATACTTGTGGCAATGCGAATAGGGATATCGGTCGGGACCACGTTTGAGAGTGACGACTACCGCGAGGGACCGCGACGGGTGCTGGAACAGGTTCGGGCCGCGAGGCGGGCAGCCCTCGACTCGGTAACCCTGGGCGACCATCACTCGACCGGACCCTCGTCCTACCTGCAAAACGTGGTCATCCTCGGGCGCGTCCTGGCCGAGTGGGATAACCGCCCCGCCGGGTGCCTGTTTCTCGTGCCTTTGTGGCATCCCGTCCTGATGGCCGAGCAGATCGGCACTCTGGCCGCGATGGCGTCCGGACGCTTTATCGTCCAGACCGGCCTGGGCGGCGGTTCCGCTCAGTTCCGCGCCATGGGTGTCCGCATTTCTGATCGCGCCCGGCTGCTCGAGGAGGGCATCCAGATGGCCCAGGCACTTCTGCGGGGGGAGACGGCGAGCAGCGCGGCCCTGGGTATCGCCGGGGCCCGGATCGCTCCCCTCCCCCCGGAGGGCGTCGAGTGGTGGATTGGCGGCGCGGCCCCGCCTGCCATCGACCGGGCCGCCCGCCTCGGCGACTGCTGGTATGCCGGACCCGAGCTCACCCCGGAAACCGCCTCCGACTTGATCGCTTTCTACCGGGAAGCCTGCGCGCGTCACGGACGCATGCCGGTGCGCATCCCCATCCGGAAAGATGTGTTCATCGCCGATACCAACGCCGAGGCCAGCAGGGTCGGCGATGTTCTGATGGCGAGCGGTTATCGGGGCTTTGCTCGAGAAGCGGTCGCCTACGGTGACCCGGATGCCGTAGCTGATCAACTGGCGGTCTTCGCCGATCTGGGCTTCACCCACGTCATCATTCGCACCATGCCCGCGTCCCCCGAAGCCGCCATCCGATCGGTCGAGCTGGCAGCCGAGGTTCAGGTCCGACTGCAGGCCGCCTGAGCAGACGCCACCAACGACCGGTTGACGGGTCGCCGGCCGGACGCCAACATGGCGCCCATGACCGTCATCAAGGTTGGCATGCAGCTGCCGGTACAGGCCCAGTCCAGACTGATGGCCGAGGAATGGGAGCACGAGGCCGGGCCGCCCGAGCTCCTCGCGGTCGCCCGGGCTGCCGACCAAAACGGCTTCGATTATGTGGGAGTCTGCGACCACGTCGCCATCCCCCGGGACCAGGCGCCCCGGATGACCACCACCTGGTACGACACTGTGTCCACCTTGTCGTGGTTGGCCGGCGTGACGGACCGCGTTCGATTGGCGTCGACCGTCTACATCCTGGCGTATCGCAATCCTCTCTTGACGGCGAAGGCCTTCTCCACTCTCGATGCTCTCTCCGATGGCCGGGCGGTCCTCGGCATCGGCGCCGGTCATCTGGTCGCGGAGTTCGAGGCGCTGGGCGTGCCGTTCCACGAGCGGGGCCGCCTGACCAACCAGGCCATCGGCGCCATCCGTGCCGCCTTCGCCGACGAGTGGGGCGGAGGCGACCTGGGCCAGTCACCCCGACCGGTGCAGCCGGGAGGACCGCCGATCTGGGTCGGGGGTTCGACGCCCGCGGCCCTGCGACGCGCCGCCCTGCTTGGCGACGGCTGGCTACCGCAGGGACCGCCCGAGCAGGGAATGGCCGCTGCCATTGCCGAGATACGCCAATCAAGAGAGGCGGCGGGCCGGTCGGATAAGCCCTTCGCCATGGGAGGGATGGCCCGACTCTACGTGGGCGAGCCCGGCCGGGATCTGGGTCCGTGCGTCACGGGTAAGCCCGAAGCTGTGGCCGAAGCGCTGGCCGGACAGGCCGCCCTCGGCGTCACGCACCTCCAGGTACGGTTCCCGTCCCGCAGCGCGGCGGAGCTGGTTGACCAGATGTCGGCGTTTGGTACCGAGGTGGTCCCCCTGTTGGAGTGACCTCTTTCAACTCTCAGCGATTGAGCTTTCCACAATCGACTCTGAGCTGCCCCCCGGTCATGTACCTCGAGTCGTCGGACGCCAGGAAGGCGACCGCCCCGGACACCTCCTCCGGCTCGATCATCTCCACCGGGAGGGCGTTCATGAATACCGGCCCCAGGGTCTCGGCTTTGGACTCGACCATGGGGAACAAGTCCGGCTCCTGGTACATCTCGGTATTCACGCCGCTGGGATGGATCGTGTTGACCCGGATGGAATATTCGGCCAGCTCGTTGGCGAGGCATTTGGCCAGCCCAACCGCCCCGTGTTTGGCCGCGGTGTAACTCGCTGTGAACGGTTGGCCGTACACCCCGGCCACGGAACTGGTAATGATAACGGAGCCCCCCTGACCCTGCCGTATCAGGGTGGGTACTGCGACCTTGGCAGTATTGAACACGCCGGTCAGGTTGACATCGATGACGTCCTGCCATTGTTGGGGCGTCATTTCCCAGGACCAGGCCGCGTTGAGGACGCCGGCATTCGCCACCACGATGTCGACACGGCCCAGTTCGTCGAGTCCCTCGTCGAACGCGGCTTGCAATCCCTCCAGGTCGCGGACATCCGCCTTCCTGGCGACCATGCGCCGACCCTCCTTCTCGACGCGCCGAGCCGTCTCCTGCAGATCCTCGAAGCTGGCTGGACGGGTTTTGATCGACGCAACCCGGTCGCAGATGTCGACGGCGATGATGTCCGCTCCCTCCGATGCCAACCGGACGGCGTGGGCTCGGCCTTGGCCCCTCGCCGCGCCGGTGATGAACGCCACCTTTCCGTCCAGCCGTCCCATATTCCCCCCTCCTCGTTTTGGTGCGTGCTTCCGCAACACCCGACCTTGGCGATCCCGCCAGAGCACGTGCATCGTAGCTTCGCTCATCGGCCCGCGCCCCTACTCCTTCGTTAAGAGAAACCTCGGGGCCTGCGTCCACGTCCTACCGCTTCGTTTGAACCACCACGAGGGTGGCGGTAAGCTCACCCACCTTGTTCGGTGGAGAGAACTCCACGGCCAGATCGTCACGGGGGACCTATGGCGCGCCAGCTTGATTTTGCGGTACTCCACGCCGACGCTAGTGCCGCCGGGAGGGCTCGTGAAGAAACGGAGACCCGATGAGCGCTGCTGATACTGCCCCGCACGGCACCACGAACTGGGGTCGCTGGGGCGACGAGGATGAGCGGGGTGCCCTCAACCTTCTCTCGCCTGACCTGGTAAAGGCGGCGGCCGCCTGCATCCGGACCGGGCGGGTTTACTCGCTGGGCATTCCGATTCAGGCTGACGGGGTCCCCTTGATCGAGTACCGGGGCAAGCCCATGCGCCTGACGTTGCAGGACAGCACCGACGAAGGCGTCTACGAGAGCTTCGGTTGCGCGCCGGGCACCGGCGCGCACGAGGACGTGATGGTCTTTGCGTCGCATACGACCTCCCACATCGATGCCCTTATTCACGTGTACGAAGATGGGAAGCACTACAACGGCGTCCCGTCCACCGCAATGCGCGCTCTGGCCGGAGCCACAAAACTGGGGATCGAGAAGGTGGGCGGTTTCGCGGCCCGAGCGGTGCTGCTCGACATGCCGCGGTACTTCGGGGACGCCAGGTGGGTCGAACCGGGGCGGAACATCACCGGCGACGACCTGGCGGGTGCCTGCAGCACCCAGGGCGTCGAGGTGGGCCCCGGCGACGTGGTGCTGGTGCGTACCGGATATCTGCAAATGTGGTTCGACCAGCAAGGCGACAAGGCGTTCGCCCAGTCGGGCATCGGTCTGGACGCTGCGAGCTGGCTCGCGGCCCGCGACGTCGTGGCCGTAGGGTCGGACAATTCCGCGGTGGAGGTCATCCCCTTCGACGGCAACGATTTCCTGGCTGTGCATAAGGAGCTGCTCGTCCGCCGGGGCATCTATCTGCTCGAGTTCCTGGATCTTTCCAAGCCTGCCGCCGACGAGTCCTGGGAAGGACTGCTGACGGTAGCGCCGCTCAAGGTCACGGGCGCCACCGGCAGTCCCATCAATCCCATTTTCGTAACATGACCCTTTGCGGCTGGTATTGAGCTTCGGATCAGAAACAGAAAGGACCTGTCCAGATGGAGTTCGGAATCTTCATCCAGATGTTCACGCCGCAGTTTCGCCGTGAGAAGGATCCGGGCGCCGAGCATCATGCACTGGAAAATGACCTCGAGCTGGTACAAGCTGCCGAACAGGCCGGGTTCAAATATGTGTGGCTGACCGAGCACCATTTCCTGGACGAATATTCGCATTTGTCGGCGAACGACGCCGTGTTGGGGTATTTGGCCCACGCCACGGACCGCATCCACCTTGGGTCCGGGATTTTCAATCCTCTCGCACAGGTCAACCATCCGGCGAAGGTGGCCGAACGGGTCGCCATGCTGGATCACCTCTCGGATGGCCGCTTCGAATTCGGTACGGGTCGCGGAGCTGGCAGTCATGAGATTCTGGGTTTTCTCCACCGCGATGGGATCACCGATACTTCGGCGACGAGAGAGATGTGGGAGGAGACGATCGGCGAGTTTGCCAGGATGTGGCTTCAAGAGGAGTATCCGGGCTTCGAGGGCAAGTGGTGGTCATTGCCGCCGCGCAAAATCCTCCCCAAACCCTGGAAGAAGCCGCACCCGGCCATGTGGTATGCCGCCGGCAACACCACCAGCTACGCCATGGCCGCCCGAAAGGGCCTGGGTGTGCTGGGCTTCTCGGTTGACTCGCTCGACGCGCTGGCGCCGGTAATGGAGGCTTACAAAAAAGAGATCGGTAACGCGCGAACCGGTCGGCGCCTACGTCAACGACAACATCATGGTGACGTCCACCGCCTTCGTGGCAGAGGAGCGGGAGGTGGCCTACCAGTCCGCGCTCAACTCGTCTATGAGCTACCTGCAGAGCAACGTCTACCGGTACCACGACACCTTCCCTCACCCGGACTGGGTGCCGAACTGGCCGGAGCTCATTCCGAACCCTACCTCCGAGCAACTCGAGATGATGTCCGGCGCCGGGCTCGTGTTGGGCAACCCGGATGATGCGCTCGAGATCTGCCGGCGCTGGGAGTCAGCTGGAGCGGACCAGCTGGTCTTCGGGGTCGGTATGACCCGCCAGGACGAGATGCTCGAGACGATCCGATTGATGGGCGAACATGTCGTCTCGAAGATCGACAAGGATCCCGAGCATCGCACTTCTCGCATGCGGGCTGCGGCAGCCGCCCGAGAGGCGCCGTGAGATGGGCTACGAGACGATCGAGGTCGAGCGGCGCGGGCACGTCGGCTGGTTGATGTTCAATCGCCCGGAAGTGTTGAACGCCTTCAACCTGACGATGGCCGCGGAGCTGTCGGCGGCCTGGCGTGAGCTGGAAGCCGATGATCAGGTCCGGGTGATCGTCAACACCGGCCGAGGTCGCGCCTTCCAGACCGGGCGTGGATGTTCGCGAGGTCAGCGACGCTGGTGGCATGGGCAACCGGGTCAAGGGGGCCCAGGAGTCGGAGGGCGGCATGACCGCCCGAAGCAACGACGTCTGGAAGCCGGTCATCGCGGCCGTCAACGGCCTGTGCGTTGGGGCCGGTTTCCACTTTGTCGTCGACGCCGACATCGTGGTCGCCTCCCGGGCCGCCGTCTTCATGGACTCTCACGTGTCGGTCGGCCAGGTGTCGGCCCTCGAACCCATCGGATTGATCGGCCGCATCCCCTTCGAGGCCATCCTGCGGATGGTGCTCCTGGGCCGCTACGAGCGCTTCGGACCCGACCGGGCCCGTGAGCTCGGCATGATCAGCCAGATCTTCGACGAGGAGACCTTCGAGGCCGACGTGCAGGCTTTGGCGGAGACGATTGCCCGTAACTCGCCGACCACGATGATGCTGAGCAAGAAGGCCATCTGGCACGGGCTCGAATGCGGTCGGCAGGACGCTCTGGCCTATGGGATCGAGGCAGTCAAGGACCTCTTCGACCATCCCGACAACGTGGAAGGGGCACGGGCCTTTGCTGAGAAGCGGGAGCCGAACTGGGCGCCCCCTCGCCCGCCCCGCATCTGAGCCCCCTCGGAGCAACGATGGATCTGCTGTTGCCTGACGCCTGGCTGACCGACGGAACCGGGTCCGCTGCTCGGGCGGGTGACGTCGCCGTCGCCGCTGGCCGCATCGCCCGCCTCCGACGAGTTCAGCCTGCGATGGCGCCGCTGCCCCGCAGCTCGTCGACCTCCGTTTTCGAGTAGCCGATCGCGTCGAGAAACGCCAAGGTATGGCTGCCAACCTGTGGTGGAGCGGCGGCTGCCGTGCCGGAGCGGGGCCCCTCCAGGTCCCGCAGACGGATGGGGTTGGCGGGAACGGCCACTCCGTCGACGTCGACCACGCTGGCTCGCGCTTGCACCTGCGGGTCGCCTGGAATGTCGGCTCCCTCGTTGACCGGGCCGATCGCGGCCCGCAGCGGCCCGAGCCGCGCCACCCACTCGGCCGCCGGCAGGTTGGCAAAGACGGCTTCTAGCCGAGCCGCCACCTCCTCGGCCTGGTCAGGACCCGGTCGTGCTTCGGCAAGGTCGTCCAGACCCAGCCCCTTGCAAAGCGCCGCCCACGTCCGCGGCTCCGCGGCGGCCACGGTCACATAGCGGCCGTCGCTGCACCGGTACAACCGGCGGTCGGGACTGATCGGAATCGAGCGGTGTCCCCCGGACAAGTGGCCATCGCTCCCCGACAGCAGCCATGTCGCGGACTCGGCCAGGCTCACGTCGACCTGGCAGCCTCGGCCGCTCCGGTCGCGCTCGTACAGGCTGGAAACTATTCCGGTGGCAGCCATCATCGCTCCCAGCGGCACCGCCAGCATCGTCTGCGGATGCCACGGAAGGTGGGGATTGATGGCTGCCAGCAAGCCGGACTGTGCCGTGTAGGTGAGGTCGTGCCCGGGCCACGTTGCGTAGGGTCCGTCCTGGCCGAATCCCGAAATCGAGCACCACACCAGGCGAGGGTTTACCTCGGCGGCCTGGGGATACCCGAAGCCCCGTTCTTCCATTTCACCGGGGCGGCTGTTCTCCACCAGGACGTCCGCCCAGATCGCGGCCTGACGGAGGATCTCGGCGCCTCTGGGGTTGCGCAGGTCGACGCCGACAGAGCGCTTACCCCGGCTCAGCCCGACGCCGACGCCGCCCGACATCGGGTTGGCGCCTGGCGGATCAAACCGGTACACGTCGGCGCCCAGGTCAACGAGGAGCAAGGTGCAGTAGGCGCCCGGTGGGAAACGGGTCAGGTCGAGTACGCGAATATCGTGGAGCGGTCCTTCGACGGCCTGATCGGTCATGTTGCGATAATCCCTTCGGTTTTCTTCTTTGTGGATTCCAGGTGCGTGGGGAAAGGCGGAAAACGGTGACGTCGGGACGTTTGATTTCATCACCATAAGACGACGCCTACACTGCCAGCGATCCGATATTTGCACGGGAGTGAGCACTGACGTGACCATCAAGAGTCTGGGCACGAAGACGCCGAGGATTGCGCCCACCGCATGGGTCAGCGAGGCTGCGTACGTCGTCGGTGACGTCGAGCTGGCCGACGGATCCAGCGTCTGGCCAGGAGCCGTGCTGCGAGGTGACTTCGGTCAGATCCGGGTCGGGGCCAACACGGTGATCGAGGACAACTGCGTGGTCCACACCGGCGAGAGCCTGGTGATCGGCGACAACAACATCATCGGCCACGGGGTGGTCGTGCACTGTGGCCGCGTCGGATCGAACTGTCTTATCGGCAACCTGGCGATCCTGCTTGATGACGCCGAGGTCGGGGACTTCTGCCTGGTGGCAGCCGGTTCGCTCCTGCTGGGGAGGACCATCGTGGGCGATCGATCCTTTGTTTCCGGCGCCCCCGCGACCATCGAACCAATCCCGGCGAGGTACCTCGAGCGGCTCGAGAAGCAAGCGATGTACAACGCCGACCGTGGTTACGGCATGATGGCCCGCCAGTACAGGGAGGCGGGCCTCTGACGTGTCCTGGCGGGTCTCACCTTGCCCGCGGCGCACACCGGGGCGCCGACCGGCTGACCGGCTGACCGGCTGACCGCTGTGCGCACGGTCCCGGATACTGTGTGTGGGGACGAGGCCCCGCCCCGTGTTCGGGTATCAGGGTTCGGGGTATCAGGCGCCTCCGTCGGAGTCTCTGGCTATATCAGGGGCAGCACCGCGACCCCCGACGCCGGACGACCCGGGACGCGACCGCAAGCCGCACCCCTGCGCCGGGGGTCGCGGGAGGCACCCAGTGTGCTGCCTGGGCAGAAGTGCGGGTGTACGCCCGACTGCACGGTGCTCGGACCCGGGAGTCCCGGGCCTATTTAGTTGCTCTAACTACGAGCCCTTGTGCTATCCCGGCTATTGTGGGGCACGGGGCCGCTCGGCGCGGGGGCAACCCGGCGCATGAGCGAAAGCGGTCAGCGTGCCCGATGGGCCGTCCGGTCTCCTCCCCCCGGGAGCCAGGCACCTGGGCACGCCGACCGCTGGGCCCCCACGGTAGTGAACCCCGTTCGCGACTTCAGTGCAGGCTGAGAAAATCCTGTGAATGCGTCCGGGTTGCGGGCGAGCAGGTCATACCGTCCTCCACTGCCGGGCAATCCCTGCATCGTTTGTGTCCGTAGAGCGGGGTGGCGACCAGCGAGAAGAGGAGAGGCGGAAATGACCACTACGGCGGGAACCCACGCGCCCGGAGCAGCAACCGGCGCCCGGGCTCGGTTCGATCTCGGCAGATTGTTGCGGAGCGAGGACACCACGACACCCGGGCTGTTGGCCATGGCGGCGGCAGGACTGCTGATTGCGGTCGCGCTCATCCATATCCAGGATCAAGGCGGGATCCTTGGCGACCAGAGTCCCACCTATTTGAGATATGGGTACTACCTGGTCGAGCTCTCGAGCCTGCTTGCGGCTGTTCTCATACTCCGGAAACTTACCGTGGGCTGGTTCCTCGGCTTCGGGGCCACCATTTTTCCCTTTGCGGGCTACCTGTTATCGCGAAGCGTGGGCATACCGGGCGACACCACCGATATCGGTAACTGGGGATACACCCTCGGGACGGTGAGCCTGCTGGTGGAAGCGTCCTTCATCACTGTGGCATCTCTTTGTGTGTTCCACCGCTATCGGGCGTGGGGGCGCCGACCGACGCCGGCTCAGGTTCAGGTACCGGACTCGCTGTCGGTGGCTGGTCTTCCGACGCGCTGATGACCAGACGGGATCCGAGCACGATCGATCGCGCCGGGCTGCGGCCAGGCAAGGCGCAGTCTCGAGTGAAGGCGAGCCACCAGAAGGGTCCATAGCGGCCACCCCCGCTCAGATGGCACCCTCCCTGGACCAGGGCTGTGCAGTCGCAGCGCGCCACGGCTGAGACCTCGGCGAGCGTGATCCTCCATCCCGGCAGGACAAATGCAATGGTGCCGCTCGGGGTCGACTCCCCGGTTGCGGCGCCGCCGACAACCGAGCCGTGCAGGCGGTCGAGGGTCGCCTCGGTTGCCCTGGTGTGCTCGGCCACGATTCTGCGGGCGGTGCGCCGCCAGGCCCACCGCGTCCGCCAGCTGATCGGACGTAGTTCCATGGGACCAGGCTCGACCCTCCTGTTACAGGAGAGTCAAGCCCTTTCGGCCACCTAGTATCCCCGACATCCCCATGTTCTCTCCGCGTCCTCGTCTGTCCCCACCCGGCTCCATGGCCCGACGCGTGGTCGGCCGCCTACGAACGGCCGCCTGTGAACGGCCGTCTGTGAACGGCTGCCCGTGAATGGCTGCTCCAACCTGCTCCTGACCGTGCGCCGTTCGCCGTGATCGCCCACCCCTCGTTCGAGCTGGTCGTCGGGCGGTACCTCAACCTGGAGTTGCTCGGTCGGCCCCACCGCATCTACGTCGAGGAGGCCGGGCGGGGTGTTCCGCTCTTGTGCCTGCACACGGCCGGAGCTGACAGCCGACAATGGCGGGGCCTGCTCAACGACCTGGCCGTGCTCGATCGCTTCCGCGTGATCGCGTTCGACCTGCCCTGGCACGGGAAGTCCTCGCCTCCGGCGGGTTGGCAGGAGTCGGATTACCGGCTGGAGGCGAGCGACTATCTCGACATCGTGCTCAGCGTCGGGAACGCCCTTCTCCTGGATCGGCCCATCGTCATCGGCTGCTCGATCGGGGGCTGGTTGGTACTCAACCTGGCTCTCGAACGGCCGGAGTGGGCTGGGGCCGTCATCGGGATCCAGGCTGGCGGTCGCGCCAATCTTTCCGGCGATGCCGACGGGCCGGACCGCCCGGATGGAGACGAGGGATTGATCGGGCCCGATGCGCCCGACTCCGAACGGTGGGAGACCCTCTGGCACTGCATGCAAAGCGGCCCGGGGGTGGTCAAAGGCGACCTGCGGGTGTACGAGTGTGCCCGTGACCTCGGACCCCGACTGGGACAGATCGATACCTCCCGCTGCCCGCTGTGGCTGCTGAGCGGAGCGCTGGACGCGTCATGTACACCCGACGACACCTTGACGGTGGCCGCCCAGATACCGGGAGCGGTCGTCAGCATCATGCCCGGCCTGGGCCATTTCCCGATGACCGAAGACTACGGCCGCTTTCGAGCCCACCTTCTGCCCGTGCTCGACGCCGCCCTCAGTGAACGGGACGGGCGCAAAACCTGAGTGGCCTGCTGCCACCGGATCGGTCGATTTCAAGGTCCAGTCACCGTGACGGGCGCCGCGTCAGACTGTCGGGGTGGACGGCGATGTGCGGCGGTCCAGGAACTGCGGCTGCGCTCGAGGCTTGTAGCACCATCAGGGCGATGCCGCCGACGCATGCCGCCACCGCCAACTGCAACAGGCGTGGCAACTTCCCGTCTCCTTTCGGGTGCTGATCTCAATGTCCGTTCTGCTTCTGTATATGACGTCCGAGTCGCCGCGCCGGTTGCCCTGTGTGTCAACAGAGACTTGCGCCCTCGGTCCGGTCCGCCAGCCGGCCTCACCATCGAGGATGCGATCTTGGTGACACAGACGCGGGGCCGGCAGTGCCCCGCTACCGTGTCCCCGTGGCCGACCCCGACCCTGACCGTCCCCCGGCGACCGGGGGCATGGCCGCCGTCGCCGAGCGCATTCTGCGGACCTACGACACCATTACCGTGGTCGGAGCCAGCAATGCCACCAGTAAAGCGGCCCATTACGTGCCCTTGCAGATGCAAGAACACGGATGGCGCATAATTCCCGTCAATCCGCACGCCAGCGAGATCCTGGGCGAGCCGGTTCGCCGGACCCTGGCGGAGATCCGTGAGCCGGTGGGTCTTGTCAACGTGTTCCGGCCCTCCGCAGCGGCCCCGGGCATTGCCCGAGAAGCCCTGGCAGTTGGGGCCAGTGCCCTGTGGCTCCAACTCGGCATTGCGTCGGAGGAGGCGCGCAAAATCGCTCGGGACGCCGGGATGTTGTACGTGGAAGACCGCTGCCTCAACACCGAACGACGGCGCCTGCAAGTTGACGCACCTCGCTGACGTGGGGAAGGATCCTGCAGCGAGGACCGGTCTCAGACAGCGGAGGGGAGGTGACATGACGCAGCGCTGCTGACGCAAGAGTAATCCGCCCGGTCGGGCGGTTGGGGCGGCCAGGCTGACAGCGCAGCGTCGTCTGTAGCGAAGCGAGCGTGGCCGTCGGTTCACCAAAACGAGGAGGATCGACGTGAGTGATTACCAGGATGCGCTCGGCCGCGTGTAATCGAGGCCGTGGTCGCGCCCGGAGCAGTGGCAGTTGACGCAGAGGGCCGTTTTCCGGCCGACGCGATTAAGGCCCTCGGCGAGGAGGGCATACTCGGTTTGACGATCTCGGAAGAGCTGGGGGTGGCGGGCGAGGCCTCCGGGAAGCCGCCGGCGTCATCCAGCGCCTCGCCGAGGCCTGCGGCTCGACGGCGATGGTGGTCTTGATGCACTACGCCGGGACCGTGGCAGTAAATGGCCACGGCCCCCCGGAAGTGAAGGCGGCGATTGCTTCCGGCGAGCATCTCACCACACTGGCATTCTCCGAGGTGGGCTCGCGCAGTCATTTCTGGGCGCCCCAGGGCACGGCGGCCCGGTCCGGCTCTTCGATACGCCTCGATGCTCGCAAAAGCTGGGTGACCTCGGCGGCTGAAGCGGACAGCTACGTGTGGTCCAGCCAGCCCCTGGAGTCCGGCGGTCCGATGACGTTGTGGTTGGTTCCCGCCACCGCTGCCGGGTCTGCGGGTGGCCGGCCCGTTCGATGGCCTGGGTCTCCGGGGAAACGGCTCGACACCAGTCGACGCATCCGGGGTAATCGTGGACGCGGAGCCGCATGCTGGGCGCCGACGGATCCGGCATGGACCTGGCGCTGGCCGAGATACTGCCGTGGTTCCTCGTGATGAGCGCCGCCTTCTCCGTCGGCCTGATGGAGGCGGTGACGGCGGAGACGGGGGTCCACCTAGGAGCAACGCGTTTGGCTCATCTCGACCAGTCGCTTATCGAGCAGCCCCTCACCCGGGTCGATCATGCCCGGATGCGCGTCGCAACCGATCAAGCTGCAGCTTTGCTGGCTGACACCCTCGTGGCCCTGGAGGCGGGCAGGGAGGACGCCCTTCTGCGCGTTCTTGAAGTGAAGGTGGCTGCAGGCGAGTCCGCCATTCAGGTGACCGACCTGGCGATGAAGGTGTGTGGTGGCGCTGCCTTCCGGCGGGAGCTCGGCGTGGAGCGTCGCTTTCGAGATGCGCGGGCCGCCCGGGTCATGGCACCCACATCCGACGCACTGCTGGACTTCATCGGCCGGGCCATCAACGGGATGGCCCTGTTGTGACCGACGGGTTGGTCCTTGGGGCCGTGGCCTACGACCCCAAAGTCGTCACCATCTGGGACGGGTTTCGAAGGTGGTTCGCAGCGCACGACCTGCCGTTCGATTATCTCCTCTACTCGCATTACGAACGGCAGGTCGAGGACCTGGTGGGAGGGCGTATCGGGGTCGCCTGGAACTCCCCTCTGGCCTGGGTGCGGGCGCAGCGCCTGTGCCCAGACGCCCGGGCCGTGGCCATGCGAGACACCGACCGCGATCTCCGATCGGTGGTGGTCGTCCGGATGCGATCCGGGATAGCCACTCCTGCTGACCTGAACGGCCGGGTAGTGGCAACGGGCGCGGTCGATTCTCCCCAGGGAACCTTGCTTCCGCTCACCCTGCTCGAGGGGATCGACATACAGGTCCGGCGCTTCGACGTTGGCGTCGGCTTGCACGGCGATCACGTCGGCGGTGAACGCGACGCCGCCCGTGCCCTCATGCGGGGAGAGGTTGACGCGGCCTGCATGATCGACGCCAGCCACCTGCTGTTCGCAAAAGAAGGGATCCTCCCGCCCGGCGCCACCCAGGTAATCGCCCAGACGCCCCCCTACGATCACTGCAACATGACCGTCGTAGCCGACGGACCGCCCCTCTTGGACCGGTTGCTCGAATTGTTGCTCAACATGGACTACGCCGACCCGGAGGTCCGGGTCCTGCTCGATCTCGAGGGCCTGACCCGCTGGCTGCCCGGACGAACGTCGGGTTACGCCCAGCTGGAGGCGGCGGTGGATTCGTTTGCGTTCTACGGACCGAGAGGGGAGGTCATCGCCAACGATTACCGACCGTGACGTAGACCTTGGCGGGCTGGGCCTGGATCGGGGCGGGCATCTACTCGTCGACCGGGTGCTGGCAACCCTAGGGCCCGGGCAACTGCTGCGGGTGCGCGGCACCGACCGGCATCTGCGTGTCCACCTGGCGCGCGTGGGCCGGAAGGCCGGCCACGGCGTCGCAGAGGGGGACGTGGTGGTCAGAGGCGATGCCGGGGACCGGCGCCTGACGGGCGCAGTTCGAGCCGGAGACATCTCGGCCGTGGCGGACGCGCCGCCGCGCTCGGCTGGGGGCTGGCGGCGAGAGGTTCCCTGGTCGAGGCTGGCGGCCCGCCGCTGGACGTGGCTGACCTCGACCGCCGGGGCGAGGTGTGGACCGACCTCGCGCCCCGCCTGTACGCCCAGGCAGTGGCCCGGCAGTGGGATCCGGCCACGCAAATCGACTGGTCGCCCCCGACCTCCCGGACGAGATCGAGGAGGCGGTGATCCAGGTGATGACCTACCTGATCGAAAACGAGCAGGCGGCGTTGATGGTTCCCGCCCGCTTCATCGGGCGAATCCACCCGCACTTCCGGGAGGTCCAGCAGTTTCTTGCCACACAGGTTGCAGACGAGGCCCGGCACATGGAGGTGTTCGCAAGACGGGCGTCGTTGCTGGGCAGGCCGCTGGGTGTATCCGGAGCGGGAGGACGAGCGTCGCTCCAGAGCCTGTTCGATCAGCCCGATTGGGCGACCGCCTCCTTTCTCCTCTCGGTGCTGGGGGAGGGAACCTTCCTGTCCCTCCTGTCCTTCCTCGAGCACTGGGCTCCAGATCCGGTGACGGCCCGGATCGCGCAGCTCGCCGGCCACGACGAAGCTCGTCACGTGGCCTTCGCGCTCGCCCACCTGGAGGAGCAGGTGAAGGGCGACCCAGGCTGCCGGGACCGGCTGCGCGCCGCCATCGAGCGGCGCCACGATGCGCTTTCCCACACGGCCGGGCTGGCCGCGGCTGTGCAGGATTCGCTGGTCATCCTGGCTGCGGGCGACTGGACACCCGAGGCCATCGGCGAGGGCTGGGATCGGGTCCAGCGGCTGCAGGACGACATGGATCACGGCCGCCAGCGGCGGCTGGTGCGACTCGGCTTCGGTGAGCGCGTGGCAGCGGAGCTCTCCGCTCTGCATACCCGCAATTTCATGTGATCCCTGTGGTGGCGGAGGTGGACGGGAATCGAACCCGCCGCTGTGGGGTCGCCACAGCCAACCGCTTTGAAGGCGGCGGAGTCCACCAGGCGCTCGGACACCTCCATAGGCGAGCCTAGCGAGCTGCTGCCGGACGCTGCCTGTCCTCTCTCGCCCCTTCCTGTCGTGCCCGCTCCCTCTCTTTGCCTCTGTCTCGTTCTGTGTACCGCCGGCCCATCTGCGAACCGAAAACAACATCATGTGTACTTTTCGGTCCACAGATGCGCGAACGCTCCACAAATCGGTCCCGGCGGACCGGCCCGGGACCAACCGACCGGCCCGGGACCAACCCTCAGGTCGGTCCCGGCGGACCGCCCGGGACCAACCCACACATCAGCCCTCGACTGACCGGTCCAGGTCCACGCCACAGGCCGGTCCCGACCGACCGACCGGCCCCGGGGACCCGCCCCGAAAGCCGATTACACCAGCTCGACCGCCGCCGGCCCCTCGATCACCTCGCCGACCTCCCACCAGCCCGCGGCCGTCAGGTTGGGCCGCGGCCACCGGAGCCACTGCTGCGAGCAGTCCGCCGGAGGTCTGCGGATCCAGGGCCAGGGCGGACAAGGCGTCGGGCGCGGTGTCCTCCAAGTGCCCGGCCAGGTACGTCCGGTTGCGCTGATCCCCGCCGGTCCTGGTGCCGGCCCGCGATGCGGCCAGGGCGCCCGGGTACAGCGGCAAGGAGTCCGTCCGGAACCGCACCGTCACCCCGCCCCGATCCGCGATCTCCCACCCGTGCCCGGCCAGACCGAAGCCGGTGACGTCAGTGACGGCATGGACCACGCGCTGTCCGTCAGCTGTATCGAGGTCGTGCAACTGGGACGCAGCCGTGGCATTGAGCGAACGCATGACCCGTATGGCCGCCGCCTTGTCCTCGGGAGATCCTCCTGCGAGCACGATGCCCGACCCGATCGGTTTCGAGAGCAGCAGGCGATCTCCGGGGAGCGCCCCAGCCTTCGTCCACACGCGGTCGGGATCGACCAGGCCCTGGACTGCCAGGCCGAAGATGGGCTCGGTCGAGCGAATGGTGTGCCCGCCGGCCACGGTCCCGCCCGCTTCGCGGACGACCTCGGCCGCGGCAGCGAAGATGGCAGCGATGGCCTCGGAGGGAAACTCCTCGGGGAAGGCCGCGATGTTGAGTGCCAGCAGCACCCGGCCGCCCATGGCGAACACGTCGCTGCAGGCGTTGGCGGCCGCGATGGCGCCGAAGTCGGCCGGGTCGTCGACGAGCGGCGGAAAGAAATCGGTGGTGGAGACGAGGGCGCTGCCCGGACCGAGGCGATAGACGGCGGCATCGTCGAAGGGCGCCAGCCCGAGCATCAGTTGCGGGTCCGATGGGCCGGCCAGCTCGGCGATCAGCGCGGTGAGTGGGGCTCCGCCCCACTTGGCGGCGCAGCCCCCGCACGTTGTCCACTCGGTGAGGTTCACCCCGCCTTCATACCTCCTGTCACGGCCGGCCGTCGAGGTTGCCGGCCGCGCCCGTCGCCGGCGCCCGGTCGGATTGCCGCAGCAGTACGGAGCCGGCGACCCGGCGGTCCCCGTGACGGCGGGTGATGCCAGTCGCGTCGAGATGGCCCAACAGTGGCAACGCGTATTTTCGCGATGTGCCCAGCGCCTCACGTGCTTCTGAAACGGTGAACCCGTCCGGCGCGGACTCCAGCAGGCGAGTCAGGATGGCAATGGCCGATTCGATGGCACTCGTCGCCAGCCAGATCGGCCCGACCTGGCAGGCCAGGCCCCGGTGTTCCAGATCCCGGAGGGCCGCCCGATCGGAGAGGGGCATGTCTGGCGGGCTGAGCGGGTCCCCCTCGAGCAGGGCCAGAACCCGGGTCGCCTCCTCGCTGAGCTCCGTGGTAACCGCGGCCTCGGCGTACACCCGGTTCTCGACGATTACCGTGCCAGGCAAGCCGCCGGCCAGGAGGGCTCGTTCGATATCCCCCAGGCCGGCCAGGTCCACGCCCTGTGGCCCCGCCGCCTCGCAGTCGAGGCGCAGGCGCTCCTCCAGCGCGCTCTGGCGAGCCGGGTCGATCACCCAGTGACCGGCGGTCGGGGACAGCCGCTGTCCCGTCAGCCGTTCGAGGTGGTCGACGTCGATCCAGCCCCGTTCTTCGATCACTCGTTCCACCGAGCGCGACGGACGGGCCCGGGCCGCGGCCCGAACCGGGTCAACGTCGAGGATGACGCCGCCGCCCACCAGTTCACCCCGACCCAGCTCCCGCAGGATGTAGCGGTCGCCGGGTAAGCAGGGGTACCGGCACGGCGCCGCGCAACCACAGGCGGACAGCTCCCTCCTCGCCTGGCTCGATGGCCGAGGCGCCGCCCAATACCCGCAAACGGACAGGGAAATCCGCCGAGCCCAGGTACATGACAAACGCCCCTCGATTGCTGAGCGGAAAGTCGACCGCGGGCAGCACGCGCAGGGACGCGTCGACCGAGCGGGTCAGATGCCATTGGCCCGGACGGACCAGAACGTGGCCCCGGAGGATCGCCTGGTGGGCCACACCCGTCAGGTTGACTGCCAACCGGCGTCCGGGATCCGCCGCCGGGAGGGACCGGTAGTGGCTTTGCAGACCTCGGACCCGTACCCGGTCCGCGCCCGGCGTAACCAGCAGGTCGTCGCCGACGGCGACCTCGCCTCCGCCCAGGGTGCCGGTGACCACGGTGCCCGCGCCGCGAACCGGGAACGAACGATCGACCCACAGGCGCGGTCGACCCCGGTTTGCGGCGGCGGGAACACCTTCCACCAGCCGATCCAGAGCGGCCGCCAGGGCATCGACGCCCCTGCCGTCGGGCACGTCGACGAATACGGTCTCCGCCTCGGCCAGAAATGTCCGATCAACGTGCTCGCTCACTTCGAGAGCGGCCAGTTCGAGGACCTCATCGTCCACGAGACCAACTTTGGTCAGAGCCACCACGCCGTGGGAAACGCCGAAGAGCTCGAGAATCCGCAAATGCTCCTCGGACTGCGCCATCCACCCCTCCGTGGCGGCGACGACAAAGAGGCAGGCATCGACCTCGCTGACGCCGGCAAGCATGTTCTTGAGAAACCGCCCATGCCCCGGCACGTCCACAAAGCCGACCTCGCGGCCCGATTCGAGCGTGGTCGATGCAAACCCCAGATCGATTGTCATCCCCCGGGACTTCTCTTCCTCCCAGCGATCGGGGTCGGTACCGGTGAGGGCCCGGACAAGTGTGGACTTGCCGTGGTCAACGTGGCCGGCGGTCGCAATTACCCGCATCTGCTCAGCCGTCGACGGTTGCGGCCAGGGCTTTCGCCAGCGAGGGGTCCTGATCCGGGAAGACCGTGCGCAGGTCGCAAATGGTGCGTCCGTCCACCACCCGGGCCAGTATCGGCGGGGTGGCGGCGCGAAGTGCGACGGTGATGTCGCCGTCGACGGCCACACCCACTGACGAGATGGTGCGGTCCGGGAGGGCTCCGCCTCCCATCACCGACGCGCACTCGACGACCTGGCCCGAGCCGAGAGCGTCCGCCCGCTGACGCAACGCTTCCACAGGGGCCGCTGCCAGCTGCCACAACGGGACGGTACGGCCGGCGTCGCCGCGCAGATAGGCCAGAGCAACGTCTTGCAGCGCCTCCAGGATCAGCCCGCCCGGGCGCAGCGCCCGGGCCAACGGATGCCGGCGGCAGCGAGCGACGAGATCCGCCCGCCCTGCGATCACGCCGGCCTGGGGGCCGCCGAGCAGCTTGTCACCGCTGAAGGTCACCACCGACGCCCCGCCCGCCAGCGTCTGGCGAACGGCTGGCTCCCCGCCGAGCCAGGCCGGGGGACCCTGGCGCAGCCAAGGGCAGTTCGCGTCCAGCAAGCCGGAGCCGAGGTCGACCGCAACCGGGACCGCACCATCCCCGTTCGAGGCGACGGCACGGAGCTGGGCGACGCTGACCGATTCCACGAAACCGGTGATCCGGTAATTGGACGTGTGCACCTTGAGCAACAAGGCCGTTTCTGCTCCGATGGCGCGCTCGTAGTCTGACGGCCGGGTCTTGTTGGTCGTGCCCACCTCCACCAGGCGGGCGCCGGAGGCTTCCAGGACTTCCGGGATCCGGAAGCCTCCCCCGATCTCCACCAGCTCGCCCCGGCTTACGATCACGTCCTGACCGGAAGCGAGGGCCGCCAGCACGAGGAAAATGGCGGCCGCGCCGTTATTGACGACCAGGGCAGCCTCGGCGCCAGTTGCTTTCGCCAGTAATCGAGCGGCATGGACCGAGCGGTCCCCCCGTTGCCCGCTGGCCAGGTCGAGCTCAAGATTGGCGTAGCCGGCCGGGCGATGCATCGCGAGCGGAGCTCGTCCCAGGTTCGTGTGCAGCAGCACTCCGGTGGCGTTGATCACCGGCTGCAGCAACCGCCGTTGCTCGATGGCGGCGGCAACGTGGGCTCTCGACAGGGCCGAGCCGGGATCTTCGGCCTGGACTGCGGCCGCGACGGCGGAACGGGCGACGTCAACGAGCAGCGGCGGGGGCAGGCCGGTCCCCGCCAGCTGCCGGCCCAACCAGTCGACCGAGGGTGGCCGATCCGCGCCGGGGGCGCTCCACCGGGAGAAGGGTCGTCAGCGTTCACGGCCGCCATGCTACGGGTGGAGCGTGCCGGCGACACTGGAAGCCGGACGAAGTCCCCGCGCGCTAGTTCTGCTCCGACTGCCACTGTCGGAACAACTCGGTCAGCTCGGCCCGGGCCTCTGGCGTTAGGTCCTCCGGCTGAACGGATCCGGTCAAGACGACGGTTACCCTGATCTGCTCCACGTACGCGGTGCAGTTGGGGCACGAGCGAAGATGCGCCTCGAAGCGGCGGCGATCCCGTCGCGACAACGCCCCCTCGAGGTAGTCGGTGACCAGTTCGACCGCTTGCTGGCAAACGATATCCCGGCGTCGCAATAACAGCATCGGTCAATTCCTCTTTATATTGGTCTCGAGCATCCCGCGCAGGCGAGCGCGGCCCCGGTGCAACAGGATCCGTTGATTACCGGCACTGATCCCGAGCACTGAACAGGCCTCTTGATTGGAGAGCCCTTCGACGTCACGCAGGAGAACGACCTGGCGTTGGCGGGGAGGGAGGTCGTTGAGGGCGGCCGCGAGGAACGGAACCCAGGTCGCCGCGTCGAGCCGGTCATCCGCCTCGTCCGTCCACCGCTCGAGTGGATGGGCCCAATGGCCTCCAGAGTCAAAGCGCGACGGGTCCACCGAATGAACCGACTCGAGGGGGGCGTCTGACGGCTCCCGGGATCCTGCGGACCGGGCCCGGTTGACGACGATCCTGAACAGCCAGGTCTTGAGTGAGGACCGACCTTCGAAGCGATGGATACCCCGCACCACGCCCATCCACGTGTCCTGCACCGCCTCCTCGGCGACGGCGAGGCTCGGAACGAGCGAACGGGCCAGGCGCAGCATGGGGTGCTGGTAGCGGTCCACCAGCGCCACGAACGCGTCTTCGTCGCCGCTGCGCAGCCGCCCGAGTAACTCGACGTCCGTTTCCACGGGTTGGCAGGATAGGACGAGAGGTGGCAACGGGAAGGTCACCTGCGGGGACTCGGCACTTGCGTAACGCTTACCGGTCAATCGGGGACTGCAGAGGGGGGGTATCGGCCGTGAACGAGGTTGAAGGAAGAAGTCGCAGAGACGGAAAAGCCCGTCCGTTGGCTGGCGGCCGCCGGCGCGGTCGTGGACTGTCGGCTGAGGCGGCTCCGATCGCTGCCGGAGGCACGACGCCTGACTGGCCAGATCCTGCTTAGGGGATAAAAGACGCTGTCTTTGTGCAAACCGACAACAACATCAGTTTCACGTGGAAGCAAACGGAAATCTCTTCCGGGTTGGCTCCGTAACGGTCGCCGGCGGGGCGGCGTCGCCAGCCCGGACGCGTCGGGTCAGACCAGGTCGCGGGGAACAACGAAGGCGTGCAACCGGACCGAGCCCGGACGAATTTCCTCCCACTCGGACACGGAAACCACGAACTCGGCGACCGCGCCAGTCGGGAACTTCTCCGCATCCGACAGCCCGTCGCCCGTCAGGCTTCGGGCCAGTAATTCGATACCGGGGTTGTGGGCGATGAGCAGCAGGCTAACGACGCGGGCGGGGACCTTGCGGATCCTGCTCAGCAAATCCCCGGCGCTTGCTCCGTACAGGTCTGGTTCTATACGGATCTCGACACTGTTCGCCAGATCGAGCGACTCGAGGGTTTGGCGGGCTCGTATCGCAGAAGAACAAAGGACCAGATCGGGACGGACCCCGGCACGTCGGAGGTAATGGCCTACCGCGGCCGCCGCCCGGCGCCCACGATCATTGAGGGGCCGGTCGTGGTCGGCAAGATCCGGTTGCGCCCAACTGGACTTGGCGTGGCGCAGGAGAACAAGACGCTTGTCCGGCATCGCCCGCCCGATGCTAGCGGGCTGACTTCGGAGCTTCTCCGTTCGGTGGCGCTAACATCAACAAACCGGACAGGGAATGGCTCTCGCCGCAACACGAGAGGAGAAGGGCGTGGCTCACCCGGTAATTCATTTCGAAATTGCAGGACCTGACGCGGTCAAGCTTCAGCAGTACTACAGGGACCTCTTCGGATGGGCGATCGACGCCAGCAATCCCATGAATCTACGGGATCGTCAGTGGCACCGATGGCGGTATCGGCGGGGGCGTCGGACCCACGCCCGACGGGCAGCCGCATGTGACGTTCTACGTTGCTACGGACGACTTGCAAGCCACCCTCGACAAAGCCGCATCCCTCGGCGGACGGGTTGTCGTGCCGCCGGCAGATATTCCCGATGGACCGTCGATCGCCCAGTTCGCGGATCCTCAGGGCAACGTCATCGGTTTGGTCAAAGGGATGTAAGCGCTGCGGCTCCCGTCAGCGGCTGAAGGCCAACGGGGGCCGCAGCATCTTTGGGCGAGATCGAAGAACGATCATCCCCGGTGTCAGGACGATTGGTTACCGTTGCCGCCGGTCCCGCCGAGGGCGTTGATGTCGGCCAGCAGGGCCGGCATATTGAGTTTGGCTGCCTCGTCTTCTGTGGTTACGACCGCCCACGCCTCGTCGAGACAGGCTGCGGTCCAACCCAGGGTTGACGCCTGGAGGGCGCCCCAGGTGACCCAGGTGTCCAGGTCCTGGCCATCCGCTTTGACCTTGACGATGCAGTGGCCCTCGTTGGGGTCGGGGTGTTCGCCGTTTGCGACCGTCCAGGCCTCATCCTTCCCGAACAACTGGTCAGCATCATCGGTCAGGTCGACCCCAACATACAGACCGTGAAAAGCGGTCATGGCGCTGTCGCAATCACTCGGATTGGTGTGATCGACCGGCGCGAACGCCAGGATTTTGCCAGCCTTGTACCAGGACAACAGCAGGTCGGCGATATTGGCTCCCTCATCTTTGCCGTGATCGTAGGCGAGGTACTCGTCGACCAGCTGGTTCGTCGTTTCCCAGGTCTCGGTCTCGCCGGCGGCCGCCGCCTTCGCCATGCGGAGATGCTGTCGTCCTGCGAATGTGCAATCTCCCACGGGCTGGCCGTGGTGGACGGTTAACGTCGGGTCCGGTCCATTGCCGAGCATCTGCCAATTCGTGATTCCGCCGGAGACGTCAATGGGATAAGCCGGGGCCGGCAGCGGGGCCCGGAGGTAGGCGGTGATGTACTGGATGTTGAATCGTTCCGCGGGTGGTTTGACCGGCTTCCGGCCCCGCAGCCCGGGCAGACGAGCATTCGGCATGGTATTCCTCCGTCGATGTGTTGCCGCCGATTGAATATGCCCCGGACGGCAGTGGCATTCGTGTGAAGATACCCTGTCGGCCGCCGGGATTTGCCGAACGTTGCACTATCGGTCAAGGCCGCGAAATGGCGGCGAAACCCAAGCCACGAAGGTCAGGTCGAGACGGGTTGGGTCCGCACGGGAATACCCTGTGCGGGCCAAGGTTGCATTTGGCCATGAGAGTCGTGGGAATGACTGAGTTTGGCGAACCAGAGGTCTTGCGGATCGTCGAGCTCGACGATCCGGAGGCGGGCCCGGGTCAGGTCCGGATCCGGGTGCGCGCCGCCGCGGTGAACCCGACGGACACGGGCCTTCGCAGCGGTGCCCGCGCCAGCGCCCTGCGCGATATCGCGCCACCGTACGTGCCTGGTATGGATGCTGCCGGCGAACTGGAGCAAATCGGCGAGGGCGTGGCTACCGACCTGGCGATCGGCGACCGGGTCATGGCCATCGTCGTCCCGAACGGCGCCCACGGCGCATATTCCGAGCGGATCATCGTCCCGATCGAGTCGGTGGCCCGGGTGCCGGCAGGGGCATCGGACGTGGAAGCGGCAACCCTGCCCATGAACGGCCTGACCGCTCGCCAGGCGCTCGACGCGCTCGACCTGCAACCCGGGCAGACCCTGGGGGTCACCGGCGCGGCCGGCGCCGTCGGGGGATACGCGGTGCAGCTCGGCAAAGCTGATGGGCTCCGGGTGGTTGCGGACGCGGCTCCGGAGGACGAACAACTCGTGACCGACCTGGGAGCCGACGTCGTGGTCCCCCGGGGTCCCGATTTCGCCGAGCAGGTGCGCCAGGCCATCCCCGAGGGGGTCGACGGCCTGGTCGACGGCGCGCTTCTCGACGAGCTGGTCGTCCCGGCCGTGCGAGACGGGGGGCGCATCGCCACGGTGCGGGGCTGGCAGGGCGCCGAGGAACGCGGCATCACGTTTCATCCTGTGTTCGTCCGCAACTACGCCCGGGAGCAGGCGAAGCTGGACCGCCTGCGCGAGCAGGTGGAGACCGGGCAAGTTACCCTCCGGGTGGCCGCAGCACTCCCCGCCGAACAGGCCCCACATGCCCACCGTCGGCTGGCGGCCGGCGGGACCCGGGGCCGGCTCGTCCTGGTGTTCTGAGCCGCGGCGCGGCGCGTATCCACCCGGGTCCGGGCGCAAGGGCTACGGTGCTGCTATGCCTGGAGCCCACCCCACCCGGGACGAGGTGGCGGCCGCGACGGCATCTACCGAGGCCAGTATGCAGCCGCAGTCCGTCCCGGTGAACGTGTACGAGACGCCCGGAGCCCTGGTCGTGCTGGCCCCCCTCCCGGCAGTCACGCCCAAGGACGTGACCGTCGAAGTCGGGCCCGGCAGTGTGCGGTTCTGGGCCCGCTTGCGTAGCGCCGGACCACGCCAGTATCTCGTGCACGAGTGGGAGTACGGGTGCTACGAGCGCCAGATCGACGTGCCTGACGGCTTCGGCCGGGCGGTGGAGGCCACGCTCGCCAACGGGCAGCTCGCCATCCGCGTCTTGCGCGGCGACTTCACGGAGGCGTTGAGCATCCAGCCCGTCCCGCTGTAGGCCGCGCCGGCACCCAGTCCTCGCTCCACGCGGGATTGTCACTGGGGCTGCGTACCATCAAGAGCATGGTTGTGACTGCGGAGACGCCGCTCGCCCCGCCCGCCGATCGGGCCACCTCGTCCGGGGGCCCGAATGCCGGACCGGGGCCGCACCCGGTGATGGCCCCGTTCCATCCTGCCGTGGCTGCCTGGTTCCGGCGGAGGTTCCCCGACGGCCCGACCGAACCGCAGGTCCAGGGATGGCCCCTGATCACGGCCGGCCGGGACACGCTGATCGCGGCGCCAACCGGTTCGGGCAAGACGCTGGCCGGCTTCCTGGTGGCGATCGACGCTCTCTACCGGGCGCACGAAGCAGGTGAGGACGTCGAGGTGGGCGCCCGGGTCGTCTACGTATCCCCCCTGCGGGCCCTGGCGGTCGACATTGCCGAGAACCTGGAGCGGCCCCTCGCCGAGATCGCCGAAGTGGCCACCGAGCTCGGCCTGCGGCCTCCCAACGTGCGGGTGGCCGTGCGCACCGGCGACACCTCCAGCTCTCAGCGGTCCGTGATGGTTCGCCGTCCGCCGAGCTTTGTCGTCACCACGCCGGAGTCGCTGTACCTGCTGGTGACCAGCGAGCGTGGCCGGGAGGCGCTGCGCAGTGTGAAGACAGTCATCGTCGACGAGATCCACGCGGTGGCTCGGGACAAACGGGGCGCTCATCTGGCCGTCACCCTGGAGCGGCTGGAGGCCCTGTGCGACCAGCGCCCGCAGCGGGTGGGCCTGTCTGCCACCCAGCGGCCCATCGAGACCGTCGGCCGTCTCCTGGTCGGTGACCGGCCCCTGCCCGCGGTGGTCGATGTCGGTCACCAGCGGGATACGGACCTGGCCCTGGAATTGCCCGATGGGGAGCTGGAGGCGGTGGCGTCCGCGGAGCAGCTCTCCGATGTGCTCGACCAAATCGCCCGGCTGGTCGCCGAGCATCGCACCACCCTGATCTTTGTCAACACGCGCCGGCTGGCCGAGCGGCTGGCCCATCAGCTCGGAGAGCGCCTGGGCGACGACGTCGTCGCCGCCCATCACGGCAGCCTCTCAAAGGACCGGCGTTACCGGGTGGAGTCCCGGCTGCGGGCCGGCGACCTTCGCGCCCTCGTCGCCACCGCCTCGCTCGAGCTGGGCATCGACATCGGTCCTGTCGAGCTGGTCTGCCAGATCGGTTCACCGCGCAGCATCGCCACTTTCCTGCAGCGGGTTGGCCGGTCCAACCACAGCCGGGGCGGCACGCCGAAAGGGCGCCTCTACCCGCTCACCCGCGATGAGTTGGTCGAGTGCGCGGCCCTTTTGGCCGCGGTGCGCGGCGGCCGCTTGGACGCCATCCACCCAGCCCGCTTGCCCCTCGACATTCTGGCGCAGCAGGTCGTGGCCGAAGTCGCAGCCAGGGAATGGCGGGCCGACGACCTGTTCCAGTTGGTTCGCAAGTCGGACCCGTACCGCGACCTCACGCGCCGCCAGTTCGACGAGGTCCTGGAACTGGTGAGCGACGGGATCGAAACCGGACGAGGCCGCCGCGGCGCCTACCTCCACCACGACCAGATCAATGGCGAGCTGCGGCCCCGAAAGGGCGCCCGCTTGGCCGCGGCCACCTCCGGGGGAGCGATCCCGGAGACCGGCGACTACCGGGTCGTTGCGGACCCCGACGACACGTTCGTCGGCACCGTCAATGAGGACTGGGCGGTGGAGTCGATGGCGGGGGATATTTTCCTGCTGGGCAGTCATTCCTGGCAGATCCGGAGGGTCGAGCCGGGCGTGGTGCGGGTCCGCGACGCCGGAGATTCGCCGCCCACCGTGCCCTTCTGGCTCGGGGAGGCTCCTGCTCGCACTGCGGAGCTGTCCGAGGAGGTATCGGAGCTGCGTCATCGCGTCGATGAGTACCTCGAAAAGGGCGACCCCGACGGGGCACGACAGTGTCTGATGGAGCGGTGCGGCATTGTCGCCGAGGCCGCCACCATGATCGTCGACTATCTGGCGGTAGGCCGGGCCGCGCTGGGAGCCATGCCGACCCAGGAGTGCCTCGTCATCGAGCGGTTCTTCGACGACACGGGCGGTATGCAGCTCGTGGTCCATTCACCGTACGGCGGGCAGGTCAATCGCGGGCTCGGTATGGCATTGCGGAAGAAGTTCTGCCGGACCTTCAACTTCGAGTTGCAAGCTGCCGCCACTGACGACGCCGTGATCCTCTCGCTCGGACTTCATCACAGCTTCCCGCTCGAGGAGGTGCCGCGCTACGTCTCCAGCAATACCGTGGCCGATACCCTCGAGCACGCCATCCTGGACTCGCCGATGTTCCAGGCCCGCTGGCGCTGGAATCTCAACCGGGCCCTGATGGTGCTGCGCTTCCGCAACGGCCGGCGCAACCCGCCCCCGATTCAGCGCATGGAGTCAGACGACTTGATGGCGGCGGTCTTTCCCCAGGCGGCGGCGTGCCAGGACAACGCCATTGGGCCGGTCGAGATCCCTGAGCACCTGCTGGTGCGTCAGACGGTCGACGATACGTTGCACGAAGCCCTGGACATCGACGGGCTCCGCTCGCTCCTGGAGGGCATCGAGACCGGCGACGTGCGGGTGCACTGCGTCGATACCACCGAAGCCTCGGTGCTCTCCCACGAGATCGTGACGGCTCGCCCCTACGCGTTCTTGGACGATGAGGAGTTCCAGAACCGCCGCACCAACGCGGTGCGTCTGCGTCGGGGCCTCAACGTGGACCTGAGCTCCATCGGGGCTCTCGACCCGGCCGCGATCGAGCAGGTGCAGTCGGAGATCGAGCCCACCATCGGCACCGCCGACGACCTGCACGATCTCCTGTCCTCCCTGGTCGCAACCCGGCCCCGGGATGAGTGGCGCCCCCAGTGGCAGGAACTCGTCGAGCGGGGCCGGGCACAGCCGGTGTGGGCGGGGCAGGCGGAGCTGTGGACGACCACCGAATCGGCCAGTGACGCCCGGCTGGCGCTCGATCAGGATGACGAGGCCACCTCCCGAATGGTGCGCGGCCACCTCGAGCTCAGCGGCATCACGTCCGCTGGTGAGCTGGCCCAGGCCACCACGTTGAGCCCGGGCCGGGTGGCTGTGGCACTAGCCCGGCTGCAGCAGGAGGGATTCGTTCTTCAGGGGCGCTACACCGCCGCCGCGGTCGACACCGAGTGGGTCTCGCGGCGCCTCCTTGCCCGTATACACAGTTACTCTCGCCGGTCCCGCCGGGAGCGGGTGCACCCTGCCACCGCGCAGGACTTCATGCGCTTTCTGCTGCGCTGGCAGCACGTGGCGCCCGGCACCCAGCTTTCCGGCGACGCCGGGCTGGCCGCAGTCATCGAGCAGCTCCAGGGTTTCGAAGCAGCGGCGGTGGCGTGGGAGCCCGAGTTGTTGGGGCGGCGCGTCCGTCACTATGCGACCGGCTGGCTGGACGGTCTCTGTCATGACGGCGAGGTGGCTTGGCTCCGCCTGGCGCCGCCCGCTCGCAGCGACGCAGACGGTCCGGCTGCGGCGCCGTCGAAAGCGACGCCGATCGCGGTCGTCTTCCGCTCGGATCTGGGTTGGCTACTCGACGCCACCCGGTCGGCCGGCCCTCCGACCGAGCCCACCGTCGGCGCGACAGCCGAGATCGTCGAGATCCTGCGAGAGCGGGGGGCGTCTTTTGCCTCTGACCTGGTGGCGTCCACCCGGCGCCTTCCCGACGACGTGGAGCGCGGCCTGTGGGACGGGGTCACCCGCGGCTTGGTGATGTGTGACGGCTTCGGAGCCATCCGGGCCCGCCTGGCCGGCAGCCGCAACCGGGGTGCGGCCGCGGCCGCCCGGCCCCGCCCCCGGCTGTCCCGTCTGAGCCGGACACCGACCCCGACGGGCGCCTCGGCCGGACGGTGGGCGCTGGCCCCTCCTGCCCGTACCGAAGGCGACCGGGAGGAGCTGGCCGAGGCCGTCGCCGAGCAATTGCTGCGCCGCTGGGGAGTCGTCTTCCGGGATCTGGCCACCCACGACTCCCTCCGGGTGCCGTGGCGTGAGCTGCAGTGGGCCCTGCGCCGACTGGAGGACCGGGGCCTGGTGCGCGGCGGCCGGTTTGTCGCCGGCTTCAGCGGCGAGCAATACGCCTTGCCGGAAGCGGCCGAGCAGTTGGCGCACGTCCGCAAGACGCCCCGGGTCGGAGAGCGTGTCGTCGTCAACGCGACCGATCCGCTCAACCTGGTCGGCCTGGTCGTCCCGGGTCCGGTGGTTCCCGCGGTTCGAACCAACCGTGTCATCTACGTGGACGGCGTCCCCGAGCCGGCGTCGCCGGCGTCGGCGGCCTCGCCGGCGGGGATGCTTCCAGCAAGCGCGACCGTTTGACTCTCTGCCGCATCTTGGGACCGAAAAGCACACGGCACGTACCTTGGGCCCAAAAGTGAGAACAAGGGGCGAAGAACGGGCGAGTCCTCGTCCGGCGGGGGTTAGTACACCCACACCTCGGTCCCGATTGGCGCCAGGTTGTCGGCCCAGATCCAGTTGATGGCCTCATTGCTCACCCGGGCGCAGCCGTGTGAGACCGGGACGGGTGGCACGTACCCGTCGCCGTGGATGGCGAAGCCGCTGACAAAGAACTTTGGCCGCCACAGCTGGCCCAGCGAGTCGGTGACCATGCCGTCGACCTGGCGATAGATGTGAAAGACGCCCGTCGGCGTGTCGGCCACGGCCGTCACTCCGTCACTTCGGTACGCATAACCGCCGCCCGTCGAGGTGTTGAGAATGTGAGTGACCGTCCCGCTGGTCACGAACAGCATCAGATCGTGCGTCAGGTCGACCTCGATGACATAGCCAGATGTGCTCCGCGGCTGGGGTACGACACCCTGGGCCAGGGCCGCTGCCGTTTTCGGCCCCACGACGCCGTCCTTCGTCAGCGCGGCCGCCTTCTGGAAGGCATATACGGCTTGCACGGTGCTGTCGCCGAAATACCCATTCGGGGTGCCGAGCCAGTACCCGAGCGCGGTCAGACGATTCTGAAGCGCCAGCACGGCAGGGCCGCTGCTGCCGGACTCGAGATTGGGAGCCGGGGGAAGCGTGGTGGTCGTTGTCGATGGGACAGGAGCAGGAGCGGGGGCAGGAGTGGGGGCTGGGGCAGGCTGGCCGGCGGGGGCAGGCTGGCCGGCGGGGTTGATTGGCGTTGCCGTGGTCGCCGGGGATGCCGATGATCCCGACGGGCCAGTGGCCACAGGTGCGGACGGGCCAGGGACTTGAGCGGAGGATGCCGGCGGCGCTGACCGAGGCGACCCCGACACGGACCCGCAGGCGGCTGCAGCGAGGACGAGCGCCGTCAAGCCCGGGGCAAGAGCCCAACTCGCCGGGATGCTGGCGTGGTGGCGGCGGCTCACGCGCCCATTCTGCGTGAGCGACCGGCGCGCGTCGTGTCATTCGCTCCGTGCGTGGTGCCGCCGGGGGAAGTCGGGCCCGGTCGACGCGGCCTCGCAGCCCGGCCAGCCACAGCCCCAGGGCCGCGGGGAGCGCCGGCGTGGAGCCACCGCAGCGGCGTGCACCGTGCCCACTTGTGGCGAAGTGGGCACGCCCCGACAACTCGGGCACGCTAACCCGCAAAAACCGGGTCGAACCGCGCCCACTTTGAACAACCGCACCCACTTGCGGCGAAGTGGGCACGCTTGGGCGCAGAACAGGCGCGGGGCGAAGCGGCCCGCCCGCCGGCTGCAGAGCAGGCCGGGGGCGAAGCGGCCCGGCCCGAACGCAGACGAGGAAGCCAGCAGATGGACGCCCCCTCACGCCCCCGCTGCCGCTCCTGGTAACCGGTAGGATCCCCGCCACCGCTCCGCACCGCACCGCACCGCACCGCACCAACCGCACCACCAGCACACCGGGGAGAGCTCATGGCCGGCCTGATCGCGTACGGCACCTACCTGCCCCACTACCGGCTCGAACGATCCGCCATCGCCGCCGCCCTGGGTGAAGGGGGCGGCAAGGGCACCCGGGCCGTGGCCGGCTACGACGAGGACCCGACGTCCATGGGCGTGGCGGCCGGCCAGCGGGCGCTCCAGGGCGTCCCAGACGCGGCCCGTCCCCGGCGCCTCCTCTTCGCGACGGCCAATCCTCCCTACCTGGACAAGACCAATGCCAACGTGGTCCACGCCGCCCTGTCGCTCGATCCCGGGGCGCTGGCTCTCGACATGATGGGATCGGTCCGATCGGGGATTGGCGCACTCCTCATGGCCTCAGAAGCGTCCGTCCCGGCGATGGCGGTCTTGTCGGACATCCGTACCGGCCTGCCCGGCGGAGCCGATGAACGAGACGGCGGGGACGCAGCCGCCGCCTTCGTCTTCGGTGACGGGGTTCCCGCCATCGCCGAGGTGGTGGCCCAGGCGTCCGCGACCGAGGAGTTCCTGGACCGGTGGCGGCTGCCGGGCGCGGCGTCATCCCGAGTGTGGGAGGAGCGTTTTGGCGAGCACGCCTACGGCCCCCTCGCCGACGCCGCCTTCGCCGACGCGCTGAAGCAGGCCGGTCTGACCCCGGCCGACGTGGACGTCCTGGTGGTGGCCGGGACCCACGGCCGCGCCGTCCGGTCCTTCGCCGCTGGTGCGGGCGTGGCCCGGGTGGCCGACGACCTCAGCACCACCGTCGGGAACCCCGGCACGGCTCAGCCCGGCCTGCTGCTCGCCAATGTGCTCGATCAGGCCCAGCCCGGGCAGACGATCGCGCTGGTGGTCCTGGCCGACGGGGCGACCGCCATCGTGCTGCAAACGACCGACGCCATCCGGGCCTACCAGCCGGCCCGGACCGTGGCCGACCAGGTCACCGCCGCCACCGCGTCCCTCAGCTACGCCGCTTTCCTTTCCTGGCGGGGTTTTCTCAATAGAGAGCCACCTCGCCGGCCCGATCCGGCCGGCCCCGCGGCCCCGCCCGCGCTGCGTTCGGCCAGGTACAAGTACGGCTTTGTCGGCCACCGCTGCACCGAATGCGGGACACTGCATCTGCCGGCCGTGCGAGTGTGCGTCAATTGCAAAGCCATCGACCGGATGGCGGACGTGCCGATGGCCGACACCCTCGGGACGGTAGCGACGTTTACCATCGATCGCCTCGCCTTCTCGCCCAGCCCGCCCGTGATTGCCGCGGTTGTAGACTTTGACGGCGGTGGCCGCTTTGCTTGCGAGCTCACCGACGCCGACCCCAGTCGGGTGGCGATCGGCGACCGGGTCGAGATGACATTCCGCAAGATCGTCACGGCGGCGGGCATTCACAACTATTTCTGGAAAGCCCGCCCCCTTGCGACGCCTTCACCCTCAATCCAGGAGGTCTGAACCATGGCATCTACTGGCATCCGCGACCGAGTTGCCATTGTGGGCATGGGGTGCACCAAATTCGGCGAGCACTGGGACAAGTCAGTTGATGACATGCTGATCGAGTCGTCGCAGGCGGCCATGCAATCGGCTGGCGTCAGCCGCGACGACGTTGACGCCTACTGGCTGGGGACGATGGGTTCGGGCACGTCCGGCCTGACGCTCTCGCGCGTCCTTCGACTCGAGAACAAACCCGTGACCCGCGTCGAGAACATGTGCGCCACCGGCTCCGAAGCCCTGCGCAACGCCGCCTACGCCGTGGCCTCGGGTGCGTTCGACGTGGCGATGGCGATCGGTGTGGAGAAGCTCAAGGACTCGGGCTTCTCCGGCCTGGTCTCAGCGACGATTCCCAACGATGGCACGATTCCCGAGACCACCGCCCCGGCCCGCTTCAGCCTGCTGGCTCCTGCCTATGCCCAGAAGTACGGGGTCGACAAGGACGAGCTCAAGGACGTGCTTACCCGGATCGCCTGGAAGAACCATTACAACGGGGCCCGAAATCCCCGGGCCCAGTTCCGCAAGGAGGTCTCCAAGGACGTCATCGCCAACGCGACGCCGGTGGCCGGGATGCTCGGGGTGTTTGACTGCTCGGGCGTCTCTGATGGCTCGGCGGCAGCCATCGTGGTCCGGGCCGAAGACGCCTACCGTTATACCGACAAGCCGATTTTCATAAAGGGGTTGTCCTTTGTGGCTGGACCCGCTCGCGGCAACATCGACCCGGCGTATGACTTCACCACCTTCCCGGAGGTGGTCGCAGCTGCCGAAGACGCCTACCACCAGGCCGGCGTGCGGGATCCTCGGGCCGAGCTGGCCATGGCCGAGGTGCACGACTGCTTCACGCCCACCGAGCTGGTCCTGATGGAAGATCTGGGCTTCGCCGAGCGTGGCTCGGCATGGAAGGAGATTCTGGCCGGCACGTTCGACCTGGACGGCGAACTCCCCGTCAACCCCGACGGCGGCCTCAAAGCCTTCGGTCACCCGATCGGGGCATCCGGGCTGCGCATGATGTACGAGTGCTGGCTGCAGCTGCGGCGTGAGGCTCCCGAGGAACGACGGATCGCCAGTCTCGATCAGGGCCGGAAGCTGGCGCTCACTCATAACCTGGGCGGCCAGCCGGGCGAGTGCGTGGTCTTCGTTTCGGTTGTCGGATCGGAGCCGACCGCCTGACCCACGGGCCTTCCTGGTTCGCCGTCCTGACCCGGCGGTCACTACGCTGAGTCCCCGACTTCCGGCCAGATAGGGAGGGGACCAATGAACATCGCGATGCTGCTGGAGATGGCCGCCGACGGTATGGGCGACCGGATCGGGGTTGGAAGTCGGACCGCAGGTCTGACGTACGCGCAACTGTTGGACCAGTCCCAGCGGGTCGCCACCCTTATCAAGCAGGCCGGCGTCGAACGGTTGGGCATGGTCGCCCCGAACTCGGAGCACGTGCCGACCTTGTTGTTTGGGGCCGCCATCGCCGGTGTCCCGTTCGCTCCGCTGAACTACCGTCTCGCGGACGACCGGCTGCGGGCGATCTGCAGCCGCATTGCGCCGGCGATCGTCATTGCGGAGCCGGAGGCGGCCGGCCGCGTCGCCGGCATCGAAGGGGTCACGGTGATAACCGAGGCCGAGCTGGCCGAGCAGACGGCCGCATCCGCTCCCTCCGGGGAAGGGCACACCGACCCTGATCAGGTGGCCATCTGGTTGTTTACAAGCGGTACGACCGGCGAGCCGAAGGCGGCGCTGCTGCGGCACCGCCACCTGGTCTCCTATGTGCTGTCGACCATCGACTACATGGCGGCTCACGAGGACGAAGCCACGCTGGTCAGCGTGCCCCCGTACCACATTGCCGGGATGGCCACCATCCTCTCCAGCGTGTACTCGGGGCGCCGGATCATGTATCTGGCCCAGTTCGAGCCCAAGGAATGGGTACAGGTTGCCGACCAGGAAGGCATCTCGCACGCCATGGTGGTGCCCACGATGCTCAACCGCGTTCTGGACGCCGCCGAGGAGGCCGGCACCCCGCTGCCGGCGTTGCGGCACCTGTCATACGGCGGGGGGCGGATGCCCGTGCCGATCATCGAACGGGCCATGCAGCTGCTGCCTCAGGTCGGTTACGTCAATGCGTACGGGCTGACGGAAACCTCGTCCACGGTGGCGGTCCTCGGGCCCGAGGAGCACCGGGCCGCCTTCGCCTCGGACGACCCCGAGGTGCGGGTGCGGCTGGGCTCCGTGGGCCGGCCGCTCCCGACCCTGGAGCTGGAGATCCGGGGACCGGACGGCGACGTCCTCCCGGCCGGTGAGAACGGTGAGATCTACGTCCGCGGGGACCAGATCGCGGGGGAGTACCACGGGCGGAGCGCCCTGGATGCCGATGGCTGGTTTGCCACCAACGACGGCGGCCGCCTGGACTCGGCCGGCTTCCTTTTCGTGGAGGGCCGGCTGGACGACGTCATCGTCCGGGGCGGGGAGAATATGTCCCCGGGTGAGATCGAGGATGTCCTCCTCGAGCACCCGGCGGTGGCCGAAGCGGCCGTCGTCGGTGTCCCCGACGAGGAATGGGGTGAAGTGGTGGCCGCGGCCGTGGTGCTGGAGCCAGGGTCGGAGCCGGGCGAAGAGGAGCTGCAGGGCTGGGTGCGTGACCACCTGCGCTCGTCGCGGATGCCTGTGGTCGTCGAGATGCGAGATGCCCTGCCCTACAACGAGACGGGGAAGCTGCTGCGAAGGGTGCTCCGGGAGGACCTGGCCGCCCGCGCCAGGGAACGGTAAGCCCGTCTGGGTCACGGTTGAGTCTTCGCCAGACCCCCCAGCAGGCCGCGCATGCTCGCGGCCACCGCAGTGCGTGTTCCAGGCGGATCGGGCGAGTTGGCGATCAGCATGGCGCCGCGGGTGAGGGCACCCATCAACAGACGGGCCAGCGTCTCGGGGTCATCCGCCTGCAGGATGCCGTCGGCGGCGGCGGCCTCGAGGGCGGCCACGATGGCGGCCACGGCGTGTCGCTCGTCGAGCTCGGTGAAACGGGCCAGGCCCAGCACGGCCGGGGCGTCGATGATGATGATGCGCTGCAGGTCGGGTTCGAGTACGGCGTCGAGGAAGGCCTCCAGGCCAAGGGCAAGGCCGTCCACCACGTCCCTTGCTCCTTCGGCCGCGGTCATGGACAGCGCCATCAGTTCCTCGTGCAGCAACTCGAAGACGGCCTCGAATAGGGCGGTCTTGTTCGGGAAATGGTGATACAGGGCGCCGGTGGTCACCCGGGCCTGGCGGGCGATGTCCTCGACCGACGTGTCCGCAAACCCCCGCTGCCCGAAGAGCTGCCGGCCCGCCGCCACCAGTGCCGCCCGGGTCTGCAGCACCTGGTCCGCTCGGAGAGACGTCGGCGAATCGTCAGCCATGGAGAGTGTGTAGCCGGTCGCATTCTCCCTTGCACGTCCGGCCCCAACCTGACATAGTGACAATATCTTAGATAATAAGACTACGAAGGCTCGACGAGCACCGCACACAGGAGGAAGCGACATGACCAACGCTGCGATCGACGCCCTGCACGCAGACCGTGAGGCCCTGCTCGAGATTTGCGCCGGCCTGAGCGACGCGGACTGGAAAGCGGACAGCGGCTGCCCGGGTTGGTCGGTCCAGGACCTGGTGACGCACCTGGGCACCCTGTACTGGATGGTTGTCGATCCGTCGACCCTCGCCGACGCCGGCGGCCAGCCCACCGAGGTGGCCCAGGAGATCCACGTCGACGCCCGCCGGGCCTGGAGCGCCGAGCGGGTGGTCGATGACTACCGGTCCGTCAGCAGCGCGGCCATACGGCTGCTGGCCGAACTGCAGGCACAGGACTTCGAGGTAGCGCTCGGAGACCTGGGCACTTACCACGTCTCGCTGTTGCCGAGCGCCTTCGTGTTCGACCACTACACCCATATCCGGGCTGACCTGTGTCCCCCTCGCGGCCCGCTCGCCGCGCCGGCGCCGGCGGCCAGCGAGCCGCAGCTCGGGGTAGCGGTCGATTGGATCGACGCGGCTCTACCGCAGCAAAACCGGGCGGTGCTGGAGAAGCTGGATGGCAGCGGGGCGGTGGTGCTCGACGTGGCCGGGTCGCAGGGCAGGACGATCGAAGTGGGCTCCGGTCCGATCGTGGCCACGGTGACCGGTCCGGCGCCGGCGCTGATCCGCTGGGTCACCCAGCGCGGCTCGTGGGACGACCTCGGCGTGGTGGCCGCCGGCGGCGAGACGGCTCTCGCGGCCGTCCGGAGCCTGCACGTGTTCTAGTCGCCGTAGTGGCGGAGCTCGACGGTGTTCCCGTCCGGGTCGCGGGTGTACACCGAGGTTCCGATTCCCCTTGCCCCAAACAGCTCGGCCGGCCCGCTGACAATGTCGATCTGGTCCGACCCGACCACCTCCTGCCAGTCCGAGGCGCTGAGCACGAGGCACAGGTGGTCGACGTTCTCGCCGCCGCGGGGCGCCTGCAACAGGTCGATGATGGTGGTGCCGTCGATTCGCACGGACGGGAAAAGAACCTGTCCCTGGCGCCATGGCTCAACTCGTTCGGGCTCGAGGCCGAGCGTCTCGCAGTAAAACGAGAGGGACCTCCCCACGTCGCCGACGTTGAGCACCAGGTGATCGAGTGCTGTCACACGCATATGCGAGTCTTCCCCAAGGACCGCCAACGGCAATCCGGAAGCGTGCCCTTGACCTCAAGAAAACTTGAGGTCGTAGGTTCTGCGGCGATGGAGAGAGACAGGAGCCACCATGAATGACCGCATCCGGCTGGGAAGTACCGACGCCCTCATCGCCAAGGGCCAGTTGACGGGGAAGCTCGGATCCCAGCCTGTCTGCGTCTTCTGGTCGGACGGTAATGCGTTCGCCGTCGACGACCGCTGCCCCCATATGGGATTTCCACTGCATCGGGGCACCGTGGAGAACGGTCTCTTGACGTGCCACTGGCACCACGCCCGCTTCGACCTCCAGTCGGGCGGCACTCTCGACCCCTTCGCCGACGACGTGCGGTCGTACCCGGTCGAGCTGGACGGCAACGACGTGCTGATAGTCGTCGAGCCCGCCGGCGATCGGGCGGTCCACCTGCGGCAACGCATGGCCGAAGGCCTGGAACAGGGTCTGACCCTGGTTCTGGCCAAGGCGGTGTTGGGGCTGCTCGACACCCTCGGTCCGGCTGAGGCCACCGCTGCGATCGTGGGGCCGGGTGTCGCCTTCGGCACCCGATACCGCTCACCCGGCTGGGGCTCGGGCCTGACCGTGCTCACGGCCATGGCGAACGTGCTCGACCGGCTCGATCCCGACGATCGGGCTCTGGCTCTGGTACAGGGGCTGGCGTTCGTCTCCCGCGACACCCGCGGCCACGCCCCGCGCTTCGCCCTGGAAGCGTTGTCGGGCTCGATTTCCCCCGAGCGCGCCACCGGCTGGTACCGGCGCTTCGTGGACACCCGCAGCGGGGACGCGGCCGAGCGCACCCTGGCGAGCGCGGTCCGCTCCGGGCTGCCACCGGATGAGCTGGCGGCGCTCATGGGCGCAGCCGCCACCGACCACGTCTTCCTCGACGGCGGTCACACCATCGACTTCACCAACAAGGCGTTCGAGGTGCTGGAGCACATTGGCTGGGATCGGGCCGGAGAGGCGCTTCCGACCCTGGCCCAGCAGACGGCTGCGGCGTCGCGCGCCGAGGAAGCGAGCGCCTGGCGTCACCCCGACGACCTTGCCGGTCTGCTGGCCCGGGCCGCTGCCGACCTGCCCGACCGGCTGCGGGCTTCCCGGCCCCGAACCTTCGGGGGAGATGACGACGTGGACGGGCTGGCCTGGGTGATACTGGGCGACGACCCGGCCGAGATCGTGGCCGCCCTCGATCGGGCCGTCGAGGCCGGCGCCACCCTGGAGGAGCTGGGCCGGGCGGTCGCGTACGCCGCGGCCCTGCGGGTGACCCGGTTCCACACCCAGAACGACCACGGCGACTGGGACGTCGTCCACCATGGCTTCACCGCCGCCAACGGCGTGCACCAGCTGGTGCGGCGCGCCCCGACGCCGGAGCTGGCTCGGGGGATCTACGCCGGCGCGCTCAAGGTGTTCCTCGATCGGTTCCTCAACGTCCCGGCCGCCCCTTTGCCCAGCCGACGGGCCGCCTCGCCGGGTGGGGCCGGCACGGATCTCGATGATCTGCAGGCCTGCTGGGACCAGCAGGACATGGTCGACGAGGCCGGGGCCATCGTGTACGGGTGGCTGGCGTCAGGGGGCAGTCAGGCCGCCGTGCTGGCGGCGCTGGGTTCGGCGCTGCTCCGCGAGGACGCCGAGTTTCACTGGTTCCAGATGTACGAGGCGTCCGTTCGCCAGGCGTGTGCCTGGCCGGAGGGATCCGAGCCGGCGGCCCTCATCCTGGCCGGGACCGCCCGCTTCCTGGCCGCCCACACGCCCACCCGGCGCGAGTTGCCCCAGGTTGTCCGCATCGCCGCCCGGTTGCGGCGCGGCGAGCCGCTCTACGAGCTGCCGCCGGACTGATCGGCGTCACCAGCGCACCGAGGGGGGTGGTTCGTCGAACCCGTCGATCACCTGCCCGAAGGCTTCCAGGGCTCCAGGGGTAAAAAGATCGGGCAAGGCGACAATGGCCGTCTGCACCCCCGCTTCCGCCAGACGGCTGTAGCGCCCGATCTGATCCTCGATGGTGCCCGCCCCCAACCGGTCGGCGGCGTGCTCGCGGGACACACCATCGGGACTGAGCCGTTCGACTGCTGCCGCCACCTGACGCCGGGACTCGGCGGCCACGGCTGTGGACAGATGCGTGACCCGGACGGCCGCCGGGTCTCGTCCCACGTCGCGGCAATGGCGTTCCAGTATTGAGCGTTTGGCGGTCACGGTCTCCGGCTCGCCGAACAGATTGCATGCGTCGGCGAAGCGGGCAGCCAGACGGAGCGTCGTCTTTTCACCGGAACCTCCGACCAGGATGGGGATGTGCTCCTGCAGCGGGCGGGGATAGCAAATGGTCTCGGCGACTTCGATCGACCTCCCGGAGAATGGTGGCGAGCCCGGACCCCACATGAGCGGCAGTAGCTGGAGGGCGTCCTCGAGAAGAGCGGCTCGCTCCTTCGTCGCCGGGAACGACCACCCGAACAGGCGGTGCTCCCACTCCCACCAGGCCAGCCCGAGACCGCAGATGACCCGGCCCCCGCTCAGCACGTCGACGGTGGCCGCGATCTTGGCCAGGTGGGCGGGGTTGCGCAACGTGACTCCAGTGACGAGGGTGCCCAGCCGGACGGCGCTGGTTCTGGCCGCCAGCCAGGCCAGGGTGGTCCAGCTCTCGGGCAGGTCCTCCCAGCGCCGGCCGACCTGGGGGATCTGGATCATGTGGTCCATGACCCACAGGCTGGTGAAACCCACCGCCTCGGCGATGGTGGCGGCCTCGGCCAGGCTGGAGGCGTCCACACCCGGCGCAAACGACGAGAGCTGCAGGCCGAAGCGCAGCCGGGCCCGCGGCGGCGCGCCCACTGCCACCATCGAGGCCGGGACGATCTCGACCGGCTCGGGTTGGTGCACCTGGTCGAAGCCTTCGGTGGCGACGGCCAGGGCGGCCTGGTCGCGGGCCGTGAGCTGGCCGGCCAGGACCTTGGCGGGCACAGGCCGGGCCCGGCCGCGGTTGCGCGAGCGGCAGACCTCGGCCGGGGTCTCGAAGAGGACGGCGTGCACCGGTAGCCGGTGGCGGCGTCCCGCTTCCAAATAGGCGCGCCGCCGGCCGGCGTCGAGCCCGAGGGTGTCGATGACAGTCAGCAGGCGCCGGGCCAGCCGGCGTTCGACGATCAGGTCGAGTACGTCGAAGGCGTCGGCACCGGCGCGCTGGTCGTTTTCGGAGGCGCCGACGGCGGCGCGAAGCGCGTCGGAAGAGACGATCTGCTCCGGGCGGAAGTTCTGCGCGGCCCAGAAGGACTTCCCGGCTCCGGAGGGGCCGACCAGCACGACCAGGGCGGCGGGCGGGAGGCGCATCGTCGAGAGTCTGGCTCACGCGTTGACCGCGGCGGTCCTCTACTCAATGCGAACGGCCGGACGCTGGTCGGCAGCACCGGTGCGCACACCGTCGGCCACTTCGATTCCGTCGTCACACCTGTTGGGACCGGCCCCGGGCGACCACCGCCGTTCGCCGCCGCTCCACCTCCTTCGGGTCAAACTGCCGCTCCCGCCACGTCTTCGAGACCCGCTGCTCGATCAGCAGCCCCTCGCCGGCGGTGGTCAGCGCGGTCTCCTTGTAGGAAGCCAACAGGGTGGCCACGCCGTCGGGGTGGTTCGAGACGATGTCAGCGGCCAGCGCCTGAGCCGTCGGCAGTAGGCCGTCATGGGGCACGACCCGGTTGACGAGTCCGACCGCCAGTGCCTCGTGGGCGTCCATGTAATTCCCGGTCAGGCTCATCTCCTTGGCCCGCCGCAGGCCGATGGCCTGGGGCAGCAGCACGGTAAGACCCCACCCGGGCATGACCCCCACCCGGGCGTGGGTGTCGGCGAAGCGGGCCCGGTCGGACGCAATAAGGAAGTCACACATCAGCGCGAGCTCCAGCCCACCGGTCACAGCCGGCCCGTTGACGGCGCCGATGACGGGCTTGGTCATCACGGGCCAGGGAGTCCCCGGTCGGCCGCTTTCGCTGCTGCGATCCAGGTTGGCCGCGCTCGAACCCAGCTCCTTGAGGTCCAGCCCGGCGCAGAAGGCCGGGTCGGCCCCGGTGAACACGATGGCCCTGACCCGCTCGTCCCCGTCCGCGGCCACCAGCGCCTCGCGCATGGCCGCTAGCACTTCACTGTTGAGCGCGTTGCGGGCCTGCGGCCGGTTGAGCGTCACCGTCGCTACCCCGTCAGCAAACTCGCTGCGAACGACCTCGGTGTTGTCCATGCGCGTCACCTCCGTCCTGGAGGGTAGAAGATGGGTGTGACATCGGCAGCTGCCGGCCGTCAGCTCAGGGCCATGGCGGCGTGCAGTGCGATCCCGGTGGCCATGGCCGCTTCGTCGAGCACCATCCGGTTCGAGTGGTTAGGGGCAGGGTTCTTCACCCCGGGAGGAGCGGCGCCGAGAAATGCCATCGAGCCCGGCACCTGCTGCAGTACGTAGGAAAAGTCCTCGGCGCCCATGACCGGGTTGGGCATCTTGAGGGCTCGGTCGGTGCCGAGGAGGGTGTGGGCGACATCGAGGGTCCGGTGGGCGGCGGAGGTGTCGTTGACGGTCACCGGGTAGTGACAGTCGGCGAACAGCTCGACGTCAGAGTGGCAGCCGTGGGCGGAGGCCACGTGCTCAGCGACGCGACGCACGCCGTCAATGACCAGGTCGCGAGATTGGTCGGACACGGCCCGGATCGTCCCGTCGCAGAGCACCGATTCGGGAATGACGTTGAAAGCCGTCCCGGCCTGGATGCGGGTGACCGTGACGACGACCGGGTCGAAGACCGGCACCGTCCGCGTCACCATGGACTGGAGAGCGTTGACGATCTCGCACGCCACCGGGACCGGGTCGGTGGCGTCGTGGGGCATCGAGGCGTGCCCACCGCGCCCGGTGACGCGGATCTGGAACTCGTCGCAGCAGGCCAGAATCGTGCCGGGCCGGCAGGCCACCACCCCGGAAGGAATGTTGGGCGTGATGTGAATGGCAAAGGCCCGGTCGACCGGGCCGTGGGAACGGAGCAGACCCTCGTCGAGCATGATGCGCGCCCCGCCGTGACCTTCCTCTCCCGGCTGAAACATCAAAATGACCCGACCGTGGAGCTGCTCCCGCCGGCCCGCCAGGATCCGAGCCGCTCCCACGAGCATGGACACGTGGGCGTCGTGGCCGCAAGCGTGCATCTTTCCGTCGACTGTGGACGCGTAGCCGAGACCCGTGTCCTCGGGCATCTCGAGGGCGTCCATGTCGGCCCGCAACAGGGTGACCGGACCGGGTTGCTCGCCGTCGAGAGTGGCGACGACCGACGTGATGGCCGATCCCGAGGTGACCTTCAGGCCGAGCCCGGTCAGCGAGTCCAATATGGCCGCCTGGGTGACGGGCAGGTCCAGCCCGGTCTCGGGGCGCCGGTGAATCCGCCGGCGCAAGTCGACCGCTTCTTCCAGGAGGTGGCTGGCTTCGACCAGCAGGGTCGGGTCGATCTGTGGCTTCGTGCCTGGCTGGTCTTCACTGCTCATCGTCATCCTCCCGCGCCGGTGGCCCCGGAAGCGTAGGCGTCCCGGCGATGGCCTGGTCGGGGCCACGTGGCGGCGGGGTGCCCGATTGCCCCGTGCTCTGGCGGAGGGCGCGTCGAGGCGCGGTTTCCGCCGGCGCACCGCTCTTGCGCCGCGGGTTTCGCCGGCGTACCGCTCCGGCCGGCGCGGTTCCGCCGGCTCCTTCCGGTCGTCTTCGATCCTCGCCGCCCGCCCACGAGCCGTCGGGGGCGCCGGGCCGCTCCCGACCCTTCTGTCAGGCGGGGACACCCTCCACCTGCGCCCCTTGCGTCTCCTCTTCCGGGTTCGCCGCCGGGGCTGCGGCGCGTGCCGGCCGCCCCAGCAGAATGGCCACTGCTCCCGACATGGCTGCCGTCGTCGCCGCGAAGACCCACAGGTTCTGGAAATTGTGTAGGGCGCCAGCCGCAGTTGCCGGAGTTCCGAGGATCACCACCAGAGCCGCGATTCCGAGCGACCCGCCGACCTGGCGGGCCGTCTGGTTGACTGCACTGCCGACGGCGAAGCGGTGTCCGGGAAGGCTCGACACCGCTGCGGCACTCAGCACCGGGAACGTCAGTCCGATCCCGAGCCCGGTGAGGATGGTGCCCGGGAGCCACTGGGCGAGGTAGGCCGGGTGCAGGCCGACCTGGGTCGCGTACCACAGCAGCCCGCTGGCGAGCAGAGCGGAACCGCACACCAGTACGGCCCGAAAACCAACTCGCCCAGCCAGCCGCCCGGCCGGTCCCGCCACAACAGCCACGATCAGCGGCCCGGGTGTGATGGCCAGTCCGGCCTTCATGATCGAGTACTGCCAGACGCCCGTCAAGAACAGGATGTTTCCAAGCAACATGGCGTAAAAGCCCATGGCATAGAGCACCACCGCGGCGTTGGCGACCGAAAATGACCTCGCCCTGAACAGCGTCAGATCCACCACCGGCTCGGGATGGTGGGACGACCGGTAGAGAAAGGCGGCGCCCAGGATGGGGATCAGAGCGAAGCACGCCACAATCCGGGCGCTGCCCCACCCCCAGGTCGGCCCTTCGGAAATGGCCAGCACGAGCAGGGCCAGCGTTGCCACCAGCACGGCCACGCCGGCGTAGTCAGGACGAGAGGTCATTCCCTCCGCCCGGGATTCGGCCAGCACCCGCCGGCCAACCAGCCACGCCACCAACCCGACAGGCAGGTTGACAAAGAACGCCCACCGCCAGCCGCCGGCCGAGATGAGCGCGGCTCCCAGGGAGGGCCCAGTTGCAACCGCCAGAGCGCCGATGCCACCCCACAACGCCACGACCTGAGAACGCCGCTCCGCAGGGAACGCGCCGAGAAGCAACCCGACCGAGGACGGCACCATCGCCGCCGCCCCCACGCCTTGAACGACGCGGCCGGCGATCAACAACGGCAGCGATGGCGCCAGGGCGCACAGCGCCGACCCGAGCGTGAAGACGGCCAGGCCGGCGAAGAACACCCTCCGGCGCCCGAGCCGGTCCGCCGTACGACCGGCGGTCACCAGCAAGGATGCGAACACGATGGTGTAGGCCGTGATGACCCATGCCAGCGCGGCGCGCGCGAGTCAGCCGGGAAAGAGCGCTGCAGGGCCGGGAAGGCGACGTTGACAATCGACAGGTCTAACGAGGCCATGAAGGCGCCGAGAGCAGTGACGGTGAAGACCACCCATCGATGTCGTTCCTCCGCCAGCGCCGTCGGTCCGGGCCCTGCCGCCACCACCTGAGTCCGTTCTGTCACAGCACGCAGTCTAACCACGTTGCGTTCAATCATGCAACCCAGTACGCTGAATGCCGTGGAACGCAAGAGCTTTGCCGACATGGACTGCTCGGTAGCCCAGTGCCTGGAGGTGGTGGGCGAGTGGTGGACGATGCTGATTCTTCGCGACTGCTTCCTGGGCGTAACCCGGTTTGACGAGTTTCAGCGACGGCTGGGAATCTCCCGCAACATCCTCCAGCAGCGCCTCGCCCGCCTCGTTGACGAAGGGGTCCTGGTCCGTGTCGCCTACCAGGACCACCCGCCCCGTTACGACTACCGGCTCACCGACAAGGGCCGAGATCTGTGGCCGGTCATCAACGCCATGCGGCAGTGGGGCGACCAATATGCGGCCCCGTCCGGGCCGCCGCTGCAGCTCACTCACAAGGGGTGCGGCACCGTGACCGGGGCCGTCGAAGTGTGCGCCGCCTGCGGCGAGCCGGTGGGCGCCCGCGACTTCAAGGCGGCGCCTGGTCCGGGCCGAGTCCATCGCGGCCTTATCCCGCAGCGCGCCGGGGTCAACTAATCCGCTGGTTGTTCCCGGGCCGGCGCCTCCAGTCGGGGCGGGCGTCCCTGACGGTCAGCGCCGGCGAGCCGACCGCCGTCAAGGGATCGGTGGGCCGGGTGGGTCTGCCCAAATGGACATACGACACGGTAGGAAGCGGTCCTGGCGTTGCGAGCTTTCTCTGTCGTGGGCCACGGTTTGGGAGGGTGTGGATTACGACAGAGAAAGCCGGGGGAGCCGCCGGCGAGGCCTTCTCTGTCGGGTGGGCGCCGGGGGGAGGTGTCGTCTGTCGGGGCGCCGGCGAGGCTTTCTCTGTCGGGTGGGCCCGGAGGGGGTCTTCTTTGGTCGGCTGGGCCGCCGCCGAGGCCTTCTCTGTCGTGGGCGACGGTTCGGGAGGATGTGGATTACGACAGAGAATGCCGGGGGAGGCGGCCGGCGAGGCCTTCTCTGTCGTGGGCGACGGTTTGGGAGGGTGTGGATTACGACAGAGAATGCCGGGGGAGGCGGCCGGCGAGGCTTTCTCTGTCGTGGGCCACGGTTTGGGAGGGTGTGGATTACGACAGAGAATGCCGGGGGAGGCGGCCGGCGAGGCCTTCTCTGTCATGTGGGCGCGGAGGGAGGCCGGGAGGGGCGCCGGTGCCGTCCCCTCCCCCAAGTTGCGCCACGCCGGCCAGGCCGCCGCACTGTCACCACGGAAACTTCGGCCCTGGTTTCGACCCCTGGGCACCCAGATAGCGCAGCGCCGACTGGGCGGCATTGAACCCGCACATGCCGTGCACGCCGGCCCCCGGTGGCGTGGCCGCCGAGCAAAGGAACAGCCCCGGCGCCCCCATCCGGTACGGGTCAACCGCCAGCCGGGGCCGGATGAGGACCTGCAGGGGATCATTGGCCCCGGCGCCGATATCGCCGCCCACGTAGTTGGGGTTCTCCAGTTCGAGGCCGGCCGGCCCCTGGCTTCGCAAGGCCACGATCCGCGACCGCAACCCGGGCGCGAATCGCTCGATCTGGTCGACGATGGCGTCGGTGGTGGCGGTGTCGTCGCCGCGATAGCCGTGCGGGACGTGCCCGTAGGCCCACACCGGGTGCAGGTGCCCGTGCGAGCGGGCCGGATCGGCCAGGTACTGCTGGGCCACGATCACGAACGGACGCGCCGGCATGCGCCCCCGCTGCACGTCGCGCTCGGCCGCCGCGATCTCCTCGAGCGCGCCTGCGCAGTGGACGGTACCGGCCCGGCGGCACTGGTCGTTCGTCCACGGGACGGCCCCGTCGACGACCAGGTCGACCTTGAACGCGGCTGGTCCATAGCGCCAGTACCGGTAGGCCCGCCGGACCCGCCCCGGTAGCCGGGGACCCGCCAGCGCCGCGGCCGCGGCCGGGGCCACGTCGAGCAGGACGGCCCGGCTGGGGGGGAGGTCGGCGAGCGAGGCGATTCGGGTACCTGTCCGGATCTCACCGCCGAGCTCCGTCAGGACCGACGCCAGGGCGGCGGTGATCGACCGGGATCCCCCTTCCGCTACCGGCCAGCCGCGGCTGTGGCCGGCGGCGATCAGCATCAGCCCCGGGGCCGCGGTGGTCGGCCGCTCCAGCGGCTGGAAGCTGTGGGCGGCGACGCCGGCGAACAAGGCCCGGGCGCGCTCGCCGTGCCAGCGGCGGGCCAGGGTCGTCGCTGGTTGGACGGCGGGCCAGGCGAAGCGGGCCAGCGCGGCCGGATGGCGCGGCGGGCGCAGCAACGGGCGAAAGACGTCGGCGATCACAGCGTCGATACCGGCCACGAGCGGCCCGAAGAGCCGGCGCCAGGCGCCACCGTCCGGGCCCAGACCGCCGGCCGTCTCCTCCACCGATCCGGCCAGGACCGCGGCCGTGCCGTCATCGAGGGGATGGGCCAGGTCCACCTCCGGCCACCGCCAGCGGAGACCGTGCCGGTGGAGGTCGAGTGAACGCAGAAAGGGCGACGCCACCCCGAACGGGTGTACCGCCGAACAGACGTCGTGCAGAACCCCGGGCACCAGCAGCTCCCGGGTCCGGGTGCCCCCTCCGATCTCGTCCGCCGCCTCGAACACGGTGACGTCGACGCCCCGGAGGGCGAGCGTGACCGCGGCGGCCAGTCCGTTGGGCCCGGAGCCAACCACGATGGCATCGGTCACAGGGACCACCGGAGGGGACGGGTATCGATGAGGCACCGGCGCTGGTGGCAAGCGTGCGCCCGGGGGTGCCCGCCGATGAGCGTGGCTAACGTGTTTTGCACCACTGGGCGCACCGCTCCCAGCCTGACAAAAGGGGAGGACCCATGACGATCCCCGAGGTCGACGAGGTCGACGAGGAGCGCACCTCGACCGGCGACGAGGAACGCTTCCGGAGCCGCGTTCGGACGTTCCTCGACGCCCACGCCAGCCGTGGCACCGAGGCCGTGGGCGAGATGGGCGCCCTGGAAGACGACGGCGCGGTCGTCGAGCGGGCACGCGCCTACCAGTCGGCCCGTTTTGCGGCCGGCCTGGCCGGGCTGACCTGGCCAGAGGAGTACGGCGGGCAGGGGCTGCCCGCCCGCTATCAGACCATTTTCAACGAGGAAGCGGCCGACTACGACACCCCGGACGCGGTGTTCACGGTCGGGTTCGGCATGTGCATTCCCACCGTGCTGGCACATGGGACCGAGGCGCACAAACAGCGGTATGTGCGACCGGCGGCGCGCGGAGAGGAGATCTGGTGCCAGCTCTTCTCGGAGCCGGCGGCGGGGTCGGACGTCGCCAGTTTGCGATCGGCGGCGGTGCGCGACGGCGATGAGTGGGCCCTCAACGGACAAAAGGTGTGGACCTCTGGAGCCCACCACAGCCAGTTCGGGATCGTCCTGGCCAGGACCGACCCCGACCAGCCGAAGCACCGCGGCCTGTCGATGTTCATCCTCGATATGCACGCTCCCGGGGTCACCATCCGGCCGCTGCGGCAGATGAACGGGGGCGCCAACTTCAACGAGGTCTTCTTTGACGACGTCCGGATACCTGGCACTCAGATCCTCGGGGCACCCGGCGACGGTTGGCGGGTGGCGCTGACCACGTTGATGAACGAGCGGGTGGCGATCGGCGCCGGTCGCAGCACCGAGAAGACCTCCCCGCTCACCCTGATCGGCACCCACCTGGAACTGGCTCGCCAGCGCGGGCTGGCTGGAGATCCCGTCGTTCGCCAGGAGCTGGCCGACCTGTTGATCCGGTCCTGGGTGCTCGACATGGTCGGGTTGCGGATCCGGGGGGCGGTGGCGGCCGGCCGCGTACCCGGGCCGGAAGGGTCCGTCGCGAAGCTCGGCGGGTCCCTGTTGAGCCGCCGCTCGGCGGAGCTCGCCTGCCGGCTGGCGGGACCGGCAGCGACGGCGTGGCAAGGGGACGAGACCGGGGCAGACCGGGTGAGCCAGCACATGCTCTCCGCCCCTGGCGCCTCGATCGCGGGTGGGACGAACGAGGTCATGCGCAACATCCTGGGCGAACGGGTGCTGGGCCTGCCGAAGGAGCCGCAGGTGGACCGGGACGTCCCCTTCCGGGACCTGGTGCCCGGGTAGCAGGCGCGTCCGCGCGACCGTTCCCTGGCGGCGGCGCGGGAAGCTACCCGACTATCGCCTGCGCTCGCCCGTACAGCGTCGTGCGTTGGGCCAGCTGGCGGCCGAGCGGCTCCACGATGTCCCGGAAGCCGGCCTCGTCCAGGCCCTGCCCGTGGCTGGCGCCAGCGGCGCGGGAGATGTTCTCGTTGATGAGGGTGCCGCCGAGATCGTTGACGCCGGCGAGGAGCAGCTGCCGGGCCCCGTCGACGCCCAGTTTCACCCAGGACGCCTGGATGTTGTCGATCAAGCCGTGATACGCGATGCGGGCGACGGCGTGCATCAGCACGACCTCGCGCCACGTGGGCCCCCGGCGAGCCTTGCGCTGCAGATAGATGGGCGCGGCCATGTGCACGAACGGCAGGCCCACGAACTCCGTGAACCCGCCGGTTTCCTTCTGCAAGGCCCGTGTTCGGGCCAGGTGCCGGGCCCAGTGGAGCGGTTGCTCGATCGAGCCGAACATGATGGTGATGTTGGAGCGCAGCCCCACCGAATGGGCGATGCGATGGGCTTCGAGCCATTCCTCGGTGGTGATCTTGTCCGGGCAGAGCGTGGCCCGGATCTCGTCGTCGAGGATCTCCGCTGCCGTGCCGGGGAGCGAGCGCAAGCCCGCATCCATCAGGCGCCGCAGATACGACGCCAGCGGCTCACCAAGGCGGCGTGCGCCTTCTGTCACCTCGAGTGCCGTGAAACCGTGGACGTGGATATCAGGGGCGGCGTCTTTTACCGTCCTTGCTACCTCGATGTAGTAGTCCCCGTCGAAGTCGGGATGGATCCCGCCCTGCAGGCATACCTCAGTGGCGCCCATGTCCCAGGCCTCGCGTACTCGGCCGGCGATGTCCTCCAGGGTGAGCAGATAGGGAGTGCCGCGCAGGTTGAGCGAGAGCGGGCCTTTGGAGAACCCGCAGAACCGGCACTTGAACGTGCACACGTTGGTGTAGTTGATGTTGCGGTTGTGCACCCACGTCACCGTGTCCCCCACGGCCGCGGACCGCAGCTCGTCGGCCAGCGCCGCGACGGCTGCGACCTCCGGGCCTCGGGCCGAAAACAGCGTCTCCAGCTGCGCCACATCGGGCTCCTGGCCAAGCCGCACGCCGGCCAGGACCTCGCCGACAGCGCCCGAGCCGGCCCGGGGCGATCCCGGCAATAGCCGCGGCGGGTGCACGTCCGCACCGGAGTACCACTGGGTGGAACGGCGGCCGACGAGCACCACCTCCGCCCCGTCGCCGACGTTCTTGTACTCGCCGACCTTCTGGGGCAACACCGAACCCGGGTCATCCCGCGCCAACCCGGACGCATCGCTGCGGTCGAGCACGGCGAAGCGCATGCCCTCGTCGAGCCACCTCGAAGGCGACTGCGCGAAGGACGGGTAGATCGTCAGCCGGGGCGCCAGTCCGAAGCCCCTCGCTTCGGTCACGGTGCGCAGGATGTCCAACGCCGGCCACGGCCGCTCCGGATTGACGTGGTCGGCGGTGACCGGGGATACCCCTCCCCAGTCGTCGATGCCCGCGTCGAGCAGCACGCCGAAGTCGTCGGACAGGTTGGGTGGCGCCTGCACGTGCACGTCGGGTGGGAGGATCAGCCGGGCCAGGGCGATGGCGTCGAGAAACTCTTCGGCCGGGCAGGCGGGGGACCGGTGCATACCGGTGCCGGGCTTGGGGACGAAGTTCTGGACGATGACCTCCTGCACGTGGCCGTGCTTGGAGTGGCTGGCCGCGATGGCCTCCAGCGCCGCCACCCGATCCGAGCGCTCTTCCCCGATGCCGACCAGGATCCCCGTCGTGAACGGGATCCCCAGAGCGCCGGCGGCCTCGAGCGTGGCCAGCCGGCGGGCCGGCGTCTTGTCCGGCGCGCCCCGATGGGCGACCAGATCGCCTCGCAGCGTCTCGATCATCATGCCCTGGCTGGCGCTGACGGACCTGAGCTGGGCCAGCTCTTCCGGAAAAAGAGCGCCAGCGTTGGCGTGGGGCAGCAACCCGGTCTCGTCCAGCACCAGGCGGCACATGGCGGCCAGATAGTCGATGGTCGAGCCGTAACCGTGCTCTTGCAGCCAGGCGCGGGCCACCGGGTAGCGGTCCTCCGGGCGCTCGCCCAGGGTGAACAGGGCCTCGTGGCAACCGGCTTCGGCCCCCTGGCGGGCGATGGTCACCACCTGCTCGGGCGTCAGGTACGGGGCGTCGAGCCGGGCCGGCGCCTTGGCAAATGTGCAATAGCCGCATTTGTCCCGGCAGAGCATCGTCAGGGGAATGAACACCTTGGGGGAGTAAGTGATTCTCGTCCCATGGGCCCGGTCGCGTACCTGGCGGGCCCGCCGGAGGAGCTCGTCGGACGCCGATCCATCCAGAGCAGCCATATGTCGTTGCACGCTACAGGGAGGGTGGCGGTACCTGTCGGAGATGAGGCACCGTGGCGGTCGGGCAGGGTGACGCGAGGGTTACAACCTCCGCAAAAGGTACGCTAGTGGTTGTGGAGGTCACTAATCGTATTCAGCCTGACGCGTCGACAGGCGCGTTCGAGGCCGACGCCAACGTGGGGTCCTGGGCCCGTAGCCCTTTCCCTGGAATCGCCGACTACGCCTTCCTCTCCGACTGTGAGACCACGTGCTTGATCGCTCCCAGCGGTGCGGTGGAGTGGATGTGCGTGCCACGGCCGGATTCGCCGTCGATTTTCAGCGCGTTGCTGGATCGCAGCGCCGGGTCGTTCCGCCTTGGGCCTTACGACGAGATGGTGCCTGCGGCCCGCCGGTATTTGCCCGGGAGCCTGATGGTCGAGACCACCTGGCAGACCCGGACCGGCTGGCTCATCGTCCGCGATGCCCTCTGCATGGGCCCGTGGCACAACGTGGACGAGCGCTCGCGAACCCATCGCCGCTCGCCCACGGACTTCGACGCCGAGCACTGCCTGTTGCGCACCGTTCGCTGCGTGAGCGGCGCGGTCGACCTGTCGATGACCTGTGACCCCATGTTCGATTACGCCCGCGTCGAACCCGAGTGGAAATACGAGGGGAGCGGCTACGGGCAGATCTTTGCCACCGGCGAGGGCACGGGGATAAAGCTGCGGATCAGCACCGATCTGCGGCCCGGGATCGAGCGGCGGGGGCTGAATGCCCGCACGCGTATGGTCGAGGGCGACTGCCATTTCGTCGCCCTTTCGTGGTCGCCGCTGCCACCCCCGGTGACGTACGACGAGGCCCAGGAACGGATGCATCGCACGTCCGAGCATTGGCGGCAGTGGATCACGCAGGGCGACTTCCCCGATCACCGCTGGCGGAGTTACCTGCAGCGCAGCGCCCTCACCCTCAAAGGACTGACGTACGCGCCGTCCGGCGCCTTGCTGGCCGCATCGACGACCAGCCTGCCCGAGACGCCCCACGGCGAGCGCAACTGGGATTACCGCTACGCCTGGGTCCGCGATTCCACGTTCGCCCTCTGGGGTCTCTACACCCTCGGCTTCGATCGCGAAGCCAACGACTTCTTCTATTTCATCGCTGACGCCTGCCACGACGGGCAACCCCTGCAGGTCATGTACGGCGTCGGCGGCGAACGCGACCTCGACGAGGAGGCCTTGCCGCACCTCTCCGGGTACGAAGGGGCGTGGCCGGTGCGGGTCGGCAACGCTGCCTACAAGCAACAGCAGCACGACGTGTGGGGTGCGGTGCTCGACTCGGTTCTGCTGCACGCCCGATCCCGAGCCCAGCTCCAGGAGGCTTTCTGGCCCATCCTCAAGCGCCAGGTCGAGTGCGCCGCGGAACACTGGGAGGAGCCCGACCGGGGCATCTGGGAGGTGCGCGGCGAGCCGCAGCACTTTGTGTCCAGCAAGTTCATGTGCTGGGTGGCGCTGGATCGGGGCGCCCGTTTGGCCCGCATGTACGACGAGCCCATGTACGCCGAGAAATGGCAGGCGCTCGCCGACCAGATCCACGAGGAGATCTGCAGGAAAGGCGTGGACAAACGAGGCGTTTTCGTGCAGCGCTACGGGTCGGACGCCCTGGACGCCTCGTTGCTGCTCCTGCCACTCCTGCGTTTCCTGCCTCCTGAGGATCCCCGCATCCGCGCCACGGTGCTGGCCATCGCCGACGAGCTGACGCATGAGGGCTTCGTGTTGCGCTACCGGGTGGATGAGACCGATGACGGTCTACGCGGGGAGGAGGGCGCGTTTACCATCTGCTCGTTCTGGTTGGTGGCCGCCCTCATCGAGATCGGGGAGATCGAGCGGGGCCGGCGTCTCTGCGAACGGCTGCTGTCCTACGCCAGCCCCCTCGAGCTCTACGCCGAAGAGCTCGACCCCCACACCGGCCGCCATCTGGGCAACTTTCCGCAGGCGTTCACCCACCTGGCCCTCGTCAACGCCGTCATGCACGTGATCCGGGCTGAGGAGTCGACCTACGTCCCGCTCAACGTGCACGGCATGGAGGCCGGATTCGACGGCAATGGCTCGGACGGCGTTGACCGCGGCGGTCACCCCGATTACGACCAACCGTTGCCTCCCTCGTTGGGGGCCGGCTAGCCCGCGGCCTACACCGGCACCGACTCCGGCGCGGGGGCCGGCAGCGGAACCGGGGCCGCCGCCGTCTCACCGATGCCGATACGGCGGTGCAGCCGGCGCAGCCGCGGCGGCGCCCACCAGTTGGCGTCGCCGGCCAGCCGCATGAAGGCCGGCACCAGGACCCCCCGGATGAGGGTGGCGTCGACCAGGATGGCCAGCCCGGTGCCGATGCCGAACATCTGGATGAAGCTGACCTTGGACGTGCCGAAGGCGAAGAACGTGACCGCCATCAGCGCCGGCCGCGGTGGTGACGATCCGGCCGGTCCGGGCCAGGCCGCCGGCCACCGCCTCGCGGTTCGAGGCGCCGGCGTCGTGCAGCTCCTTGATGCGGGACAGCATGAACACCTCGTAGTCCATCGACAGCCCGAACGCGATGCAGAACAGCAGGAGCGGCATGGTGGTGCTGGTGGGCAGCGGGGTGAATCCCAGGAGCCCCGATAGGTGTCCGTCCTGGAAGATCCACACCACGGCGCCGAAGACGGCGGTCAGGCTCAGGAAGTTGAGGACCAGCGCCTTGAGCGGCAGCACCACGCTGCCCGTGAACAGCCACAGGATGATGAAGGTCGTCAAGACGATCAGGGCCAGGGCGAGCGGCAGCCGGCTCCCGAGGTCGTGCTTCTGGTCGACCAGCGAGGCGGCCCCGCCACCGACGTAGGCTGGTCACGCCACCGGGCACGGGCAGGGCTCGGACCTGGCGCGACCAGCGCCTGGCCGGCGCCGCTCAGCGGGTCGGGGGTGATGACGGCCGAGAACCAGCTGGCGTCCTGGCTCTGGTGCTCAGCGGCCGGAGCGCCCTCGCTGCCGCCGGTGTCGTGGCCACGGGCCGGCCGCCGACCCAGACCCCGGCCGGTCCCGTCACCTGACTGACTCCCGGGCAGGCCGACAGGGACCGGCTGTAGGCCGCCGCCTGCGCCGGACGAGCGGGCGTGACGTGACCACGTCGATGGTGTCGTCGGCGTTGGCGGTGAACTGGGTCCGCAGGGCGTCGCCGACCTGGCGGGCGGCGGCGCTGGTGGGCAGGACCCGGTCGTCGGGCGTGCCGAAATGGACGTGCAGGAACGGCACGCCGAGCAGCACCAGCACCAGCAACGACGGGCAGGCCCGCCGCGACCGGGCGGCGCATCACCCCGGTGGCCGTCGCGCCGCCAGAACGGCGACTCGGCCTGCCCGAACGCTGCGCCGGCGCCCGCGCCGAGCCGAACGGGCAGGGCGTTGACCCGTGTGCCCGAGCAGGGCGAGCATGGCCGGCAGGACGACCAGGGCGGCCGACGGTGGCCACGACGACCACGCTTATGCCGGCGTAGGCGAAGGACCGCAGGAAGTAGACCGGGAACACCAGCAGGGCGGCCAGGGCGGCCGCTACCGTCGCGGCCGAGAAGACGATGGTGCGCCCGGCCGTGGCAACGGCTGCGCATCACGGCCGCCGTTGCACGTCGCGTCCGCTGGCCAGCTCCTCCCGGTAGCGGTTGACCATCAGCAGCGAGTAGTCGATGGCCAGGCCGAGGCTCAGGGCGGTGGTCAGGTTGAGGGCGTAGATGCTGACGCTGGTGACGCTGCCGACGACCACAGCACGGCCAGGGTGGCGACGATGGACGACCAGGCCGATGCCGACCGGCAATGGCGCGGCCACCACGCTCCCGAACGCCAGGACCAGCAACACCATGGTCAAGGGGATGGCGATGGCTTCCGCCACCGCCAGATCCTTGGTGACCTGCGGTGCCGATGGCATTGTTGGCCGCCGACGCCCCGCCCGCCCGAACGGTGACCGGCCCGGCTGCGCCGCGCGGCTCGCCGCGAGGCCACGGTGTCCTCCACCGCGTTGGTGCGGTTCTTGAGCGCAGTATCGGTCCCGGTGACGCTGGCGGGATCAAGGCCTCCTGGCCCGAGCGGCTCCGCAGCGCCGGGCTTCCGGTTGTCCAGTACGAGCTCACGTCTCTCACCCAGGGCGACGCCCCGACGAGGCCGGCGATCGACCGACCTGCGGAGGCGACCGCCGGCTGATCGACGTCGCCGGACCGGGCTTGCACCAGGAAGATCAGATTCGGGCGAGCCGCCACCGAACTGGCTGTCGAGCTGGTTCTGGCCAGCTGGGAAGGGGCCCGCGGGCTGACAAAGCCGCCGGACTTGAGTTTGCCGGGGGCGTGGATTCCAGCGAAGGCCGCCAGGGCAAGGGCGGCCCCGGCCAGCAGGAGGACCAGGCGCGAGCGGGTGGTGGCCAGGCGGCCGAGACGACTGAACATCAGGACTCCGGGATCTCTGGAAGAGGGTCGATTGATGCCGGCACGCACCATCCTCTGCGGGGATCCCGACAAAGTCAAGAGCATATGTAGTTAAAGTGAGCAGTGCTCGCAGGAGTTGGCGTTGACTAGATGTGGGCATCAAGCCAACCTCCTCCGCCGTCACGCCACCGCGGGCGCCGGGCCACCCGGGGGACCCCCGGGACCGCCGCTGCAGGCCGCGCAGCCGGGCCGCCGGCGGGACCGCCTGCGGCAAGCCACCCAGGCCGAGATCAAGGCGCTGGCCTGGGCCCAGATCGGCGAGGTCGGCGCGGCCTCGCTGTCGCTGCGGGCCATTGCCCGCGAGATGGGCATGACGTCATCCGCCTTGTATCGGTATTTCCCGAGCCGGGACCGGCTCCTCAACGCCCTGGCCCACGACGGCTTCGCGTCCCTTGCCGATGTCCTGGAGGCGGCGGAAGCCGAGGTCGGGCCAGGTCAGACTCATGGAGCGGTTCCTGCGGGTGGTACGGGCCGTACCGGTCCTGGTCGCTCCGCCATCCTTCCGAATACGCCCTCATGTTTGGCACACCCGTGCCCGGGTTCGAGGTCCACGGGCCGGAAGTCAAATCGGAGACTGATCCGGGGAGTAAACGTGCTCCTCCGGGTCATGATCGAAGGCGTCCAGACCGGGGCTATCCAACCGCCACCGCTCCGGGTCCGGGCGCTGGCAGGCTGCGGAGCCAGCTGCGGCGCTGGCGGGCCCATGAGGGCGAGAACCTTCCGCCCGCGGCGCTGGCCGCCTGCATGTTCGTATGGACCCAGTTGCACGGCGCCATCGCTCTCGAGCTGTTCGGCCACATGCCGGGCGAGCTGGTCCCTGCCGACGACCTGTTCCAGCAGCAGATGCGCCAGGTGCTCGTCGCGGTCGGCTGCGGACAGATGAACGCAGCCAGTGGTGGGGACGAGGAGCCAGCGGGCTGAGCAGCCGAGCCGGTTCGCACGACCCTGCCCCCGGTCGCGGCGGCGGACCCAGGCGTCCCCGCCGCTCCCGACGCCGCCGGCAGCTCGTCTGGCGCCCGGCCCAGCTCGCCGGCTCGCACCCGAGCAGCAAGGAGGCCGACCCTTCCGGCGATCTCGGGGGCGGCGGCAGCCAGGTCCTCGGCATCGTGGGCACCGACCTCACCGGGTCGATTTCGGCATCCATCAGCAGCCCGGGCAGGTGGGCGAGCCGATCGGCAAGCCAGCCGACCGGGTCGCGCGCGTCAGGCCAGGATCGTACTGCCGGCCGCCCGGCTCCCATCCCCGGACACGGGGATGGTGGTGGGTACGGTCGTAGCTGCCGCGGCGCCCGGTCACCGACTCGAGCAGGTCGGCCCGCCACACGGGCCGGTCGATGACGATGGGCTGGAATGCGTAGATCGTTCCGGTGAGCGGCGGTCGTTCCAGCATCCGCACCTCCACGCGAACGCCCCGCTCGGCCCCCTCCTGGCCAGGCGATGGCTCGGGATCAACGAAGTACAGGTCGCCGGCTACCACGCTCACGCGCTCAAACCCCCAGGCGTAAGCATGGGCCAGGTAGGCGCGGCGAAGTGGTAACACCGGGACGTGCGAATCCTGGTCACCAACGACGATGGCATCGACTCAGAGGGTCTGCACGTACTGGCCCGCGCCATGCTGCGCATGGAGAGGTCACGGTCGTCGCCCCTGATGATGAGTACTCGGGGGCCAGCGCAGCCCTCGGCGCCGTTGCACCGGATCCAGCCGGAAGTGCACCAGGTCCGAGTCGATGGCCTGGCCAAGGCGTGGGCGGTGACGGGCCCACCGGCGCTGTGCGTCATGTTCGCCCGGCTGGGCGCCTTTGGCCCGCCGTTTGATCTGGTCGTGGCCGGCATCAACCCGGGCATCAACGTGGGGCGGTCGGTCTATCACTCGGGCACGGTTGGCGCCGCCCTGACGGCGCGGGCCGGCGGCATCAGCGGGGTGGCGGTCAGTCAGGCCGTGCGGGGCTACGGGGTGGAAGGACAGGGCTGGGACGACATGCTCCGAGGGCAGTGTGGGACAGCGCCGCGGCCGTCGCCAGCGCCGTGGTGGAGGCGCTGTGTACGGCCGGCAGCGCCTCCCGGTCGTCGTCAATGTCAACGTCCCGAACCTGCCCGTGACGAGATCCAGGATGGCGCCACACGACCATCGGTCGGGTGCCGCCCGCGCGTGATGGCGGAGGCGAAGCTCGAGCCGAAACTCGGCCATCCCGGCAGCTTCCGGGTGACCATGAGCTGGGGCGATGCCGTCTCGCTTCCGGACGGCACCGACGGCGGGACCGTGGAGCGCGACCAGGTTTCGGTGACGCTTCTCAGCAGCCTTTCCGACACGAGGACGGCGGCGACCAGCCACGCCCCTGAAGGCGCCGAGCGCGCCATCGGTACAGCACTGGATGCCCTCCTCGGCGCCGGGTGAGCAACCTGTCCGTTGGCTACGTTTCGAGCACCGCGGTGGCAATGACCTGGCCGCCCCGGTCCACCAGCCTGGCGCCGGAGACGTCGCCGACACCGATGCGGTCGGGCGCGCCCCACGAGCCGCTGCCGTCGACGAGGTCAAAAGACCCGAGCCGGGTGACGGTCCCATTGCGATCTACCAGCTCACAGGTCACCCGCGAATCGCCCTTCAACCCGTGCACGGTCATGTCCACCCACACCGGGCTGCCGCGGTAGGCGAGGACCTCACCGACCGTGTGCCCGCCTTGATGGAAGTAGCCGTCGAGGATGACCGCCTGCGGCGCCGTGTAGTGGTTGGAGTGGCCCATGAACCAGCCCAGCGAGCCGAAGAGCAACGCCGCCGCCGCCACTGCGGCGGCGATCCCGCCGGCCAGACGGGGGCGGCGGCTGGCAAACGAACGGATGGGCGAGCGGCGCTGGCGGGGCGTGGTGTCCCGCACCCGGGCCAGCACCCGCCGGTCAAAGCCGAGGGGCGGTTCGGTGCCGGGGACGAGTTCGAGCAGGCGGGTGGCAACGGTGCCGAGCGCCTGGACCTCCTCGCGGCACGTGGGACAGCGCAGCAGGTGTGCGGCCAGGGCGCTGCGCTCCTCGGGTTCCAGGATGTCGAGGGCGTATTCGGCGGCCGCGTCGTGTACGTCGGTGCAGGTCAGCTGGGTCATGGTCGGGCCCCCTCGGAATCGAGGGCGAGTCGAAGTTTCATCATGGCGGAACGGATTCGGGTTTTGGCGGTGCCGAGCGGGATGCTCTCCGACTCGGCGACCTCCTGGGCGGTGAGGCCGTAGACCCCGGCCATGACCACGGCCCGGGCCTGCTCGGCGGGGAGGCCACCCAGGGCGGCTCGCAGCTCGTCGGCTGACTCGCTGCCAAGCGATCGTCGCTCGGGCTCGTCCGCTCCGGAGCCGAGCAGGCGGATCAGATCGGTCGGGTCGACGGGTGTCGGCTTGCGGGCTCGCACGGCATCGATCGCCAGGTTGTGGGCGATGGTCGTCAGCCATGTGCCGACCGAGCCCCGGTCGGCGTCGAAGCTTGCCGCCCGCCGCCACGCCCGTTCGAACGTCTGCTGGGCCACGTCCTCGGCGAGGTGGGGATCGCCGACGACGGCCAGGGCCACGCCGAACACCTTCCGTTGAAAGCGCCGGACGAACGCCAGTCCCACCTCGGGTCCGCCCGTGGCCAGGCCGGCCAGGAGAGCGTCATCCGCCATCCGCTCCGCAGGCAAACCTATCCGCGCCATGTAGATAATACGGAGGCGTGGCCGCGAACGATTGCGCGAACGAACCGTTTCCGCGCGGCCGGCGTACTTGCTACGTCAGTCCATCCCGAAGGGAAACTCCACATGTCAATCGCCGAGCGAAGCCGGTCGCTGCTCGGGCTCGGAGCCATCGCGTCGATCGCAATGATCACTGCGGCCTGCGGAAGCAGCGGCAAGTCCAGCAGCGCATCAAACACCCAGTCATCGTCGTCTGGTCAATCGTCATCGTCCGGCCAATCGTCATCGTCTGGCACCACCGCCCCGGCCGGGACCGGCACCCAGGTGACGGTCGGAGAGACGGAGTTCAAGCTGGCGCTGTCGGCGACATCGTTTACCCCCGGTGCGTACACGTTCAAGGCCGTCAACAACGGCCACATCGTCCACTCGCTCGAGATCACCGGGCCCGGCGGCGTCAACGCCGTCACCGCCGACCTGAACCCGGGCCAGAGCGCCGATCTCCACGTCACCCTCCAATCCGGCAGTTACGACCTGTTCTGCCCCATCGACAGTCACAAGTCGCTGGGCATGAACGCCGAGATCACGGTGGGGGCGTAACGCCATGGCCGCTGTTCATCGGGTGCGGGATTGGACCGCCGCTCCGGAGCTGATCATCGGGCGCGCCGCCGGCGCCGGGCTGCTGGTGTGGATGGGCTGGATTCATCTGCACCTGTGGAACCACGGGTACAAGCACATCCCCAGTATCGGCGACCTGTTCCTCTTCAACTTCATCGCCGCTGTCGTGCTCGCCGTGGCGGTGCCGGTGGTGCCGGCGCGCTACCTGACCCTCGCCGCCGGCGCCGGCGCCCTGATGGCGGCGGGGACGCTGGTGTCCCTGACGATCAGCATCAACGTGGGTTTGCTGGGCTTCAAGGACTCCTTCGGGGCACCGTTCGTCCACCTGAGCCTGTGGGTGGAGGCCGCCGCCACGGTCGTGCTGGCGGCCACCGCCCTGCGCAGTGCCCCGTTGTTGCGACTGACAGTCCGGCGTGGCGACTGACGCCCGCCGGCGCCGCGTCGAACTGGCGCTCGGCGTCCTGTGGCTGATCGACGGGGCCTTGCAGTTCCAGCCCTACATGTTTTCCCGGGCGTTCATGCAGGGGATCCTGGGCATGGCCAATATGGGCCTGCCCGGACCGCTCGAACGGGCCGACTTCCACGTGGGACAGATGGTCAGCACCCACTACGTGGCCTGGAACGCGGCCTTCGCGTCGCTGCAGGTGGCGATCGGCGCCGGCCTGATCTGGGGCCGAGGCCGGACGGTGACGTGGGCTCGGGGCGTGTCGATCCTGTGGGCGCTCGGGGTCTGGACGGTCGGTGAGGGCGTCGGCGGGGTCTTCATGGGCGGGACGAGCCTGCTGACGGGAGCCCCGGGGGCGGCGCTCCTGTACGCGGTCATTGCCGTGGTGATCTGGCCTCCCCGCATCCGGGTGGGGCTGGCCCGGGCCGCGTGGGCGGCGGTCTGGACCGGCGCCGCCCTGCTGGAGTTGCAAGCCACCAACCACGCTCCGGGGGTGCCGGCCGCCCAGATCGCCAACGGTCAGTTCGGCGAGCCGGGTCCCGTGGCCGCCTTCGACCGGGTCATGGGGCACGCCCTCGGTCGAGGAGGGCTAACGTTTGCAGCCGTGCTCGGGATCACGGCGGTGATCGTGGGCCTCGGGGTGCTGTGGCCGCCGAGCCGGCGGGCGGCGTTGCTCGCGGGAACCGTTGTGGCCATCGCGGCCGGACTGGTGGCGCAGAACCTGGGCGGTCTGCTCACGGGGCAGGGAACCGATCCCGGTACCGCCCCTTTACTCGTGCTGCTGGCGGCCACCATGTGGCCGGCGTCAGCCCGCCGCCCGGCAGGCTTGTCGCACCGGCGACAGCGTGAGCTTCAGGGTGAACTGCTCACGAGCGGGCACCGTGACCCGGATCCAGCTGGCGCCGCCCCCGGCAGCCGGAGCCGGGCCGACGCAGCCCGCCCCGGACGTGAGCTCCCAGTCCGGGCTGTAGTGGTACCGGACCAGGACCGGGCCGGCGTGCGGCGAGGCCACGACCAGCTGAACGCCGTCCTCACGCACCAGCCGGGCGGGAGCCGAGACGACGCCTGAGCTGCCGTCGACCCGGTAGAGCCGCCAGTGGGCGGAACGCCAGATCACATCCAGGCCGGGCATGCCCTGCGCGACCAGGCGTCCCTCCGCCGTACCGGCCGGGTCGAGCGGGGCGTCGGGCAGGGCGACGAAGCGCACCCCGTTGTCGAGTAGCCAGGCCCGGTAGGTCGTGTCGTCCAGGTTCTTGGCCCCGCCGTAGAAGAGGGGGTTGTCCGCTTCGTCGACCTGCCGTTCCCAGCCGCGGGCCAGCGGCAGGACCGGGGCCACGTAGACGGTCTCCCAGTGGAACCGGGTAGGGACCACCTCCACCCGGCCTGGCGGTCCGCCTGCCTCGGCTCGAGTGAGCGCGGCCAGGAGGGGCGCAAAATAGGCCGGGTGCGTCGAGGGCTGGCCCCCGTCGCTGGTCATGGCAGCCCACGCCGGCCCCCACTGGGAGAGGACGAGCGGGACCGCCACCAGCGGCAGGACGGCTACCTGGAGCCAGCCGGGCGGGCGGCTCGGCCACAGCAATCCCACGGCCAGAGGAAGGGCGAGCACGTCCTCGATGCGGCCCACGTTGCCGCCGAGCGGGGAGGACACCACCACCGCTGCCGTGGCCACCACGGCGAACACCAGGGCGCCGGCTCGCAACACGCGCCGGCTCGGGCCGGCGATCAGCCACAACCCGGCGGCGATGGCCAGCTCCCAGGTGTAGTCAATGGCCGGATACGGCATGCGTCCTTGTCCGGGAAAAAGCACGGCCCCGGCGGCAACAGGTGCCATTGCCCCGACGGCGACGGCGGCTGCAGGCCAGGGACGGGTGTCGCGCCGGCTGCCGAGCAACCAGGCGGCCATTGCCATGGCCACGAACGCGCCGGCCAGCGGGCTGGCCAGCGAACAGACTACGGCCAGGGTCGTGGCCGTCGCCCAGCGATTCCGGCTGGCCGCCCAGCACGCGCACAGGCCGACCGCCTCACCGGCCAGGAACGCCCACTGGCCGATGGCGCTCTGGACCACCGTCCCGAGCGCGAAGACGACAGCGGCAGGGGTGGCTCCCCGCCCCAGGTACGACACGGCGAGACGATCAAAGGCCAAAGTGGCCAACGCGGCGGCGCCGATCGTCACTGTGGCGGTGCCGATCCAGGCGGCCACGGCTGGGTAGATGACGCTGTAGCTGAGCGCCCAGTGGCCGCCGAACCACTGGTTGTCCCAGAGGGCGAAACCGTGGGCGTGAAAGCTTGCCACCCGGTACCGCTGCGCCGCGGTGTCGACCCCCTGCCAACCCAGCAGCAGCCCCACGCCGACTGCTGCGGCGGCCAGAAGGGGAGCGACCACCGCCCGGCCGACCCGGCGCCGCCCGCGCAGGGGGCCGGCCGGCTCGGGGGCCCGCACGGGCGCGGTCGCCAGCGGGAGCGTGCTCAGCCGGCTGCCACCCTCAAGGACCCGACCCATGCCCGAGGGCGCTCACGCTTCGGCGTGGCGGCGCAGGTCGTCAAGGTTGACCCACTCCAGCGCCCGGACGTGAGTCGCTTCCAGGACGACCTCGGGCGCCATGCCCGCCTCGAAGGCCTCCTGCCAGCGAGCAGCGCACAGGCACCACCGATCCCCGGGCTGGAGGCCGCTGAAGCCCGGACGAGGCGTGCTCAGGTCGTTGCCCGTCTGCGTGCTGTAGTCGAGGAACTCCGCGGTGACTCGGGCGCAGACCACGTGCGCGCCGGCATCGTCGGCTCCGGTGTTGCAGCAGCCGTCCCGGTAGAAGCCGGTCAGGGGATCGAAGCTGCACGGCTCGAGCTCACCGCCGAGAACGTTCTTGGCCATGCTCTATTTGAGCATGGCGGGAGCGCCCGCCGGCCACGCGTCGGGACCCCAGGAGCCGCGGGCGTAGGGAAGCGGCTCCGGCTTGTTCTCGAGGAGGGGACCGGCCACCTCCCACACGTGGGCCAGCCCATCCGGCCGGGTGAAGAGGTAGCGGTTCCCGAGCAGCACGTCGTGAATCAACCTGGCGTAGGCGGGTAGAGCGGGGGTATGAAACGCTTTGCCCAGGGGCAGATCGACCTTCGCCGCCCCCAGGGCGATTTCGGGGCCAGGGAGCTTGGTCACGAGGGTCAGGTCAATTTCACCGTCTCCCGACAGCTCGAAGGAGACGACGTTGCCGGCCTGGGGCGGGGTGCCGAACCCGGTCTTCGGTTCGTTGAAGACGACGCTCACCCGCTGCCGGCTCACCGCCATGCACTTGCCGGTGCGCAGAAGGAACGGCACGCCCCGCCAGCGGTCGTTGTCGATCCAGAGGCGGACAGCGGCGTACGTCTCCGTTTTCGAGTCGGGCGGGATGCCTTTGATCTGACGGTACCCGTCGTACTGACCGACGACGACGTCGTCCCATCCGAGCCGGCGAAAGCAGCTGATCACGTCTTCTCGGGCCCGGCCGACGTGTTCGGGATCGACCGAGGCGGGTGGTTCCATAGCCACGTCGGCGGCCAGCTGGAAGAGGTGGGTGACGACCATGTCGAGGATGGCGCCGGTGTGGTCGTAGAAGTCGGCTCGCATGCCCACGTCCAGGGTCTCCGGCACGTCGATCTCGACCCGCTGAATGTGACGGCGGTCCCAGGCGCTGGTGAACAGGCCGTTGGCGAAGCGGAGCACGTGGATGTCCTGGGTGCCCTCTTTCCCGAGGAAATGGTCGATGCGAAAGATGCATCGCTCGGGGAAGACCTGGCGAGCGGCGCGTTCCAGCTGCCGGAACGAGCTGAGCGAGGTCCCGAAGGGCTTCTCGTAGACGACCCGGGACCGATCGGCCAGCCCGTGGGCGCCGATGGCCTCGGTAAGGGGTTGGAACGCGGCCGGCGGCACTGCCATGTAATGAATGAGCTGCGGGGGTGAACCATCCGTGGTGAGCTCCTTTTCGGCTTCCGTGATGAGCTCTCGCAAGCTGCCAGGGTTGCTGGTGTCGAAGCCGCCGCCGGCGAATAGCAACCGGGCTGCGAACTCGTCCCAGGGTCCCTCGGACGGCTTGGGCCCGAACTCCTCGAGACTCTGCCGGACTCGGGCGCGGAAGTCCTCATGGGAGACGTTTCCTCGGCCGTTGCCGATCAGGCGCCAGTCTTTGGGAAGGAGGCCGTCTTTGGCGAGGGTGAAAAAGGCGGGCAAGACCAGGCGATGGGACAGGTCGCCGGTGGCGCCATACAATACGACCACGGTGGGCTCGGGGACGAGGCGGGGATCGACCATGGTGGAGACGTTAGGTTCTGCGCGAGAGGCCCGGCTCCCGGTCGCACCGGCGGAGGGATCGCTGCTTCGGGAGCCACACCGGTTTCGGGTATTTCCGGCGGTACCGGCGTCTCGGTCTGCTGTGGCGTCTCGAGTCCTTGGTACGCCTCGCGGCACGGCGGCACAGCCGCTCGACATCGCGGCCGCCTGCGGGCTGAACGCCGACCAGCGCGGCGGCGCTGACGGCCTCGCCGGCGTGCTCCGCATGGGCTATGTGCTGGGCCGCAACGCCTTTCCGGCCGTGGCGGTGGCGACCCTCATCCCCATGGCCCTCTTCTACCTGGCGCTGGCAGCGGCGTCCCTGGTCTGGGCGATCGGGGTGTCGGTGGTGTACGCCTACGCGTTCGCTGTCGTCCAGTACGGCCGCCGCCGGAGGGTGTCCGGCATGCTGCTGATGACGCTCTTGATGGTGACCGTCCGGGCCATGGCCGCCGTCGCCGCCGTGGCATCGGGTGAGGCCTTCGTGTATTTCGCGGTGCCGATCGTAGAGACGGCGGGCTTCGGGTTGATGTTTGTGGCGACCATCTGGGCCAGCGAACCTCTGGTCGTGCGCCTGGCCCGCGACCTGGTGCCACACCTGGCCGAGGATCTGGCCAGCCGTCGCGCCCTCATCCGCAGCTTGTCCGTTATCTGGACGGTCACCTACCTGGCCAGCGGAGCTACCACGCTGGCACTGCTGACTACCCTGCCCCTGCCGATCTTCATGGGGGCGCACCAGATCATCGGCTGGTGCTGGGTTGGCGGGGGAGTCGCCCTGTCGCTGGCCTTGTGCCGGCGCCACGGGCGAGGATTGCTGGTCGCCGCGCCGCTGGCTCCGGCATAACGGTTTGCGGTGTCCGGGCCGGACCGGGTGCAATGGGGCCGATGAGGCGCCGACCGGCCCGTCCCCCCGACGTGATCGACGCGGGCGCGGTGATCCTGCGTCGCAATCGGCCCGGAGATGCCGCCGCGGTGGCCCGGGCCGTGGGCGAGAGCCTCGATCATCTGGAGCCGTGGATGCCATGGGCGCAGCCCGGCGCGGCCACCGTCGAGGCCCAGGCGGCGCGCATCGCGGAGGTGGAAGCCGGCTGGCAGCGGGGCACCGACTTCGTGTACGTGCTGCGGCGCCCGGGGGACGGCGATGACGTTGTGATCGGGATCATCGGGTTGCATCGCCGGGGCGGGCCGCGTCTGATGGAGATCGGGTACTGGACCCACGTCGACCACATCGGCCACGGCTACATGACCGCGGCCGCCAAGGCCACGACCGATGCGGTCGAGGCGCTCGGGGACGTGGACCGCGTCGAGATCCACACCGACGAGGCCAACTTCCGAAGCGCGGCCATCCCCCAGAAGCTCGGCTACCGGCTGGCCCGGGTGGACGTACGGCGCCCCGAAGCGCCGGGAGAGACCGGGCGACTCCAGATCTGGGTCCGACCGTAACGGCAACATCGGGGTCATTCCTCTTGACCTCTTGGCCTCTTGGCCCCTTGGCCCCTTGGCCCCCTGGCCTTCCTGCCCGGGCCTCAGCTCCGGCTCAGGCCACGACCGCCTGATAGACCAGCTGCTTCAGCTGCGACCGGATGGGGTGGGTGCTCGACGGCAACAGCTGGGTGAAGAACAGCGCGGTCAGGTCCTCTTCCGGCGCCACCCAGAAGCTGGTGCTGAAGGCACCGCCCCATCCGTATTCGCCCTGCCCGCAGAGCACCTTTCCGGCCACCGGATCGAGCACGACCGAGAAGCCGAGCCCGAACCCCACTCCGTCGAAGGTGGTCTCGGCGAAGAGCGCCCGCCCGAAGGTCTCCAGGTCGGCGCCGCCGGGCAGCTGGTTGCGGGTCATATAGGCCACCGTCCGCGGCGACAACAGACGCACCCCCTCCAGCTCCCCACCGCCCCGCAGCATCAGGGCGAAGCGGTGGTAATCCCGGGCCGTGCCCACCAGCCCGCCACCGCCGGACCACATCGGCGGCCGGCGCGAGGAGGGGCTCCCGTCGATGGGCGCGGCCGGCAGGTTGGGCCCGCCCGGATTCGCCATATAGGCGGCGGCGAGGCGCTCCGCCCCCGACCCCTCGGGAGCCCAGAACCCGGTGTCGGTCATCCCGAGCGGCTCGAAGATCCGCGTGCGGAAAAAGTCGTCGAGCGTCTGTCCGGAGATCACCTCGACCAACCGACCGAGCACGTCGCTGGATATCGAATAGTTCCATTCTGTTCCCGGTTCGAACAGGAGCGGCAGGCGCGCCCACGCCTCGCAGCAGCCGTCCAGATCGAGGCCCGCCGGGGATCCCCACTCGAATCCGGCCGCCCGGTACATGGCGTCGACCGGGTGGCTGTAGTGGAACCCGTACGTGAAACCGGTCGTATGGGTGAGCAGATGCCAGACCCGGATGGGCTCCACCGCCGGCCTGGTCTCGACCTTTGCACCGAAACCACCCCGGTACACCCGCATGTCCGCGAACGCCGGCATCCACCGCGAGATCGGATCCTTGAGCTCGAAAGCCCCTTCCTCGTACAGCAGCATGGCCGCCACGGACGTGACCGGCTTGGTCATCGAGGCGAGGCGCCAGACGGTGTCGAGCTCGACCGGCAGCGACTGCTCGCGGTCGCGCCAGCCGTAGGCGCCCACGTGAGCCAGCCGGCCGCCCCGGCTCACCAGCAGGAGCCACCCGGGCAGTCTCCCGTCGTCCACGTACTGTTGAAAATGACGGTCGATGCGGTCCAAGCGGGCCCCGTCCAATCCCACCTGGCCCGGCTCGACCTCGACCTGTAGTTCGCCCATTGCCGTTGGCCTCCTCATCGTTGGCTGCGGTGACCGGCGCCAGAGCATCTCCGATCCCGGGAGCGCCGGCTGTCCTCGCCGGCCAGCGCGGCGCGCCGGCGGCGACGCGGCCCTGCTCGCACTGTAGCCACGCCCCTGCCCGCCGCTCCGTGGGCCGTTTGTCCGGCCGCCGCCCATTGCCACCGCATGCGGGGCAGACTGGTAGCCCATGCGCATCCTCATCGTCGAGGACGAAGTCTCCATGGTCAGATCCCTGGCCCGGGGTCTGAGCGCCGAGGAGTACACCGTCGATGTCGCCCTGGACGGCCAGGAGGGCCTGTCCCGGGCCCTGTCGGAAGGCTACGACGCCATCATCCTCGACCTGATGCTGCCGCGCCTCAACGGCTACGCCGTCACCGCCGCGCTCCGCGACTCCGGGGTGCGAACTCCGGTCTTGATGCTCACCGCCAAGCAAGGCGAGTTCGACCAGACCGAAGCCCTCGACACCGGGGCCGACGACTTCCTTTCCAAGCCGTTCTCCTACCCGGTCCTGCTGGCCCGGTTGCGGGCCCTCATCCGGCGCGGCGGGTCGTCCCAGGGCGCGGTGCTCGCCTACGGCGACATCCGCCTGGACACGCGGGAACACCGGTGCTGGCGGGACGGGGAGCAGGTGTCGTTGACGGGCCGCGAGTTCGCCTTGCTGGCCTACCTCCTTCACCGCAAGCGGCGAACCGGTGTCAAAGGCCGAGTTGCTCCAGCACGTCTGGGATCCCTCCGACGAGCGGGATGCCAACGTGGTGGAGGTGTACATCGGCTATCTGCGCCGCAAGCTCGACCGGCCCGGAGAGCCTTCCCACATCGACACCGTCCGGAGCGCCGGGTACCGCCTGGCCGGGAGAGCCCTCACCCCGTCGGGCTTGTAGGCGATGATCCAGGCCCGTCCTCCACCTGTTCTCGGGGGTCCGGGTCCGGGTGACAGCCGCCGCGGTTCTGGCGGTGGCCTGCGCCCTGGGGGTCTCCGCCGCGGTGCTCGATGTGGCTTTACAGCACGACCGGCACAACCTCCTTCTCACCACGGCCCGGGCCCAGGCCCAGAACGTCATTTCGCTCAATGCCGACCTCCACCCGCCGGTGAACCTGCCGCCCACCCCGAACGTGCAGTCAGGCCTGATCCAGGTGATCTTCCAGGGCAAGGTGGTCGCGGTGAGCCGCGCCCTGCACCAGAAAGAGCCGCTGTGGGTTCCGGGCGACCCGACGATCCTGAACGATCCCGCCGCCTCCTTCGGGACTGCCAAGGACGTACAGGTGGTGGCCATCCCGGTGACAGTCGGCGCCGACCGCGGCACCGTGGTCGTCGTCGCTTCCCTGGATCAGTACGACCGCAGCCTGGGTTCGGTCGCCCGCCTGCTCGCCGTCGGGCTGCCGATCCTGCTCGCCGTCGTCGGCCTGATCTGCTGGGTCATGGTCGGCTGGGCGCTGCGTCGCATCGAGGCCCTGCGCCGGGAGGTGGCCGAGGTGGCCGTCCGCCCGGGGGAGCGGCGGGTGGCGGAGCCCCGCACCGACGATGAGGTGGGCCGGCTGGCCCGAACCCTCAACTCCATGCTCGACCGGCTGGAAGCTTCCTCGGCTCGCGAGCGCCGGTTCGTCGCCGGACGCGTCGCACGAGCTGCGCTCGCCCATCGCCAACATCCGGACGGCCGTGGAGGTGGCCCTCCATCGGCCCGAGGCTGCCGACTGGCCGCGGGTGGCTGGCGAGGTGCTGGACGAGGACGACCGGATGGCCCGGCTCGTCGAGGAACTGCTGCTCCTGGCCCGCTCCGACGAGGGCCGCCTCGCACCGGGATCCACTCCCAGCGACGCGCTGGCCGTGGCCCGGTCGGTGGCGGCGGCTGACGCCTACGCCACTCCACCGTTGGTGACCGTCCGCGGGCCTTCGTCGCCGGCGACGGGGCCGGTCCTGGTGCCGGTGCCGGCGCCGTACCTGGAGCGCATCATCGCCAATCTGGTCGACAACGGCCGCCGGTTCGCGGCCAGCCAGATAGAAGTGATTGTCACCAGCGCCGGGAAGAGCGGCCTCATCCAGGTGCGTGACGACGGCCCCGGCGTGCCCGAAGTGGAGCGGGATCGCATCTTCGAACGATTCGTGCGCCTCGACGAGGCACGCGACCGGGTGCACGGAGGATTCGGCCTCGGGTCTGGCAATCGTGGCCGATCTGTGCCGAGCGTACGGGGGCAGCATCGAGGTGGACGACGCCCACCCCGGGGCGGTCTTTACCGTCCGGTTCCCCCTGATCACGGACACATCGGGCGTCCGGCCGGAACGCCGCCCGGTCCCCGCAAGCGACGACGAACGCCTGACGCCGGCGCACCGCTGAGCGCAGGAGCCGACCGGGCCGACCCGGACCTTGTCACAGCCGGCCGCCCGGGAGCGTCTAGAGAACGTGCCTCCTCACCAGATCCCGGGGAAATCGACGTGACCGATGACGCCGCCGCCGTCGTCTTCGAAGCGGAGCGCCCCCGCCTGCTGGGTGTCGCCTACCGTCTCGTGGGCGGTCGGGCCGATGCCGAAGATGTCGTCCAGGAAGCCTGGCTGCGCTGGTCCGCGGTCGACCGCGATCGGATCGTCAGCCCGCCCGGGTGGCTGACCACCGTCACCACCCGTCTGGCTCTCGACCGGCTGCGACAAGTTGAACGGCGCCGCGAAGGCTACGTCGGGCCCTGGTTACCGGATCCCGTCAGCACCGAGCGATCGCCTGAGGAGCACACCGAGCTGGCCGAGTCGCTCACCCTGGGTTTCCTGGTGCTTCTCGACGCCCTGACGCCGGTCGAACGAGCGGTGCTGCTGCTTGCTGACGTCTTCCGCGAGCCCTTCTCGGTGATCGGGTCCGCGGTCGGCAAGAGCGAGGCGAACTGCCGCCAGATTGCGGTCCGGGCTCGTCACAAGGTTCGTCGTCTCCGGGACGCCGGCAGCTCCGAAGAGCCCCTCGGTGGGCTCCGGGAAGGGCTGGCCCGCGGCGGTTCCAGTACCGCCGTCGAACCGGCGACGGCCGAACTGCTTGGCGAGCTCATGGGTGCGCTCATCTCCGGTGACGAGGCCCGGGTCGTCCGCCTGCTTGACCCCGACGTGGTGCTGGTCACCGACGGCGGCGCCCACCGGCATGCGGCCCGCCGGCCGATCGTCGGCTCCTACCGGGTGGACGCGGTTTCTCTCCAACCTGGCGCGGCGGCTGGGACCGTTGCCGGTGCAGGTCGCCAACCTCAACGCGGGCCCGGCGCTGATCATCCATGACCCGGCGGGGGTGGTCGTTGTCTCGGGCGAGGCCCGAAGAGGCACCGTGACCCGTATCTGGGCTCAGCTCAACCCGGACAAAGTGGCGGCCCTCGACCAACCCTTCGATCTGCTCTGAGCTCCTGGCGACAGATTGAGGGGTCAGGCCGTGTGGATGCTCGCCACCGCGTGCAAGCCCAGCTGCTCGATACTGATCTGGCGCATCTCCACCTTGCGGACCTTGCCGGTCACCGTCATCGGGAACGCGTCGACAACGTGGACGTAACGTGGGATCTTCTGGTGAGCGATCCTGCCTTCGCAAAACGCCCGCAGTGCGGCCGCGTCCAGGTTCGCGACCCCCGGGGCGGAGCTTGACCCAGGCCATGATCTCCTCGCCGTATCGCTCGTCGGGCACACCGATCACGGCCACGTCCTCGATGTCGGGATGGGTGTAGAGAAACTCCTCGATCTCGCGGGGTACATGTTCTCGCCGCCGCGAATCACCAGGTCTTTGATCCGACCGACAATGTTGACGTAGCCGTCGTCCCGCATGACGGCCAGGTCCCCGGTGTGCATCCAGCCCGCGGCATCGACGGCGTCCGCGGTCTTCTCCGGATCATTCCAGTACCCGAGCATCACCGAGTAGCCCCGAGTGCACAGCTCCCCGGGCTGGCCGGTCGCGCACGAGCCGCCCCGACTCCGGATCGATCACCTTGACCTCGACATGCGGCATGACCCGGCCGACGGTCGCGGTGCGCCGCTCCAGGTCGTCGTCGTCCCGGGTCTGCGTCGACACCGGCGAGGTTTCGGTCATTCCGTAACAGATGGCCACCCCGTCCATGTGCATCTCGGCGATGACCCGCTTCATGACCTCGACGGGGCACGGCGAGCCGGCCATGATCCCGGTCCGGAGCGACGACAGGTCGTAGCCGGCGAACCCCTCCAAGCCAAGCTCGGCGATGAACATGGTGGGCACGCCGTACAACGACGTGCACCGCTCGCCGGCGACTGCCGCCAGCGTGGCGGCCGGGTCGAACAGCGGGGCCGGGATGACAATCGTGGCTCCGTGCGTGGTGGCCCCGAGGTTGCCCATGACCATCCCGAAGCAGTGATAGAAGGGCACCGGGAGGCACACCCGGTCGGCTTCGCTGTAGCCGAGCAGTTCGGCGACGAAGTACCCGTTGTTGAGGATGTTGTGATGGGAAAGGGTGGCCCCTTTGGGGAAACCCGTCGTTCCGGACGTGTACTGGATGTTGATCGGGTCGTCGAAGGTCAAGGAAGCAGCGACGCCTTCAATGCGGTCACGCTCGACGGAGCCGCCCGCCTCCTCCATTGCCTGCCAGCTCGCGTCGCCGATGTAGATGACGTGGCGAAGCTCCTCTAGCCCCGGACGGACCTGCTCGACCATGTTCCGGTAGTCGCTGGTCTTGTGTTGCGTGGCGCTCACCAGGCAACACACACCCGACTGGCGCAGCACGTACTCCAGTTCCGTCACGCGGTACGCGGGATTGACGTTCACCAGAATGGCGCCGATCAGGGCCGTGCCGTACTGGACTGCGACCCATTCCGGACAGTTGGGGGACCAGATGCCGACCCGATCGCCCTTCTTCACCCCGAGCGCGACCAACCCGGCCGCGACCTGGTTGGCCCATGCCTGCAAGCCGGCGTACGTCCAGCGCCGTGCGGACGGCCAGTCGACCAGGGCTTCCTGGTCCGGGAGGCGAGCGACGCTGCGGGCCAGGTTGGCGCCGATGGTCTCACCGAGGAGGGGGAGCTCGGATGTGCCATGCCGGTACGACGACACCAGCGCCACGAGAAGACGGTAGCGCTGCGTCCCCCGGCAGGCCATCACGGCCGGGCGCTACCATGCTCGCACGCAGGGTCGGTGACGGGAGCCGCGAATGTCAGTACTCACGGTCCCGAGGGGGATCCGAGACCTCACGCCGGAGTGGCTGGAGGCCGCCCTGGCGAGCAGCGCGGACGGGGCCCGGATCACCGATCTGGTCGCCATCCCCATCGCAGCCGGCGACGTTGCCGAGTTGGTGCGCCTGGTGCCCACCTGGGACCGGCCCACCTCGGCGCCGGCCTCGGTCGTGGCGAAGGTGCCATTGTCGGATCCGGTGGGTCGGTTTACCGGTTTCGCCACGCGGACGTTCGAGCGCGAAGCGGCCTTCTACAACGAGTTGGCGTCGACCGTGTGGGTCAGCCGGCCGACCTGCTACGTGGCCCACTACGACCTTCGGCTCGAGGGGTACGTCGTTCTTCTGGAGGACATGCTGCCGGCGGGCTCTGGCGACCCGTTGGCCGGGTGTTCACCGGAAGAGGCAGCGTCCGTGATGCCCGAGTTGGCCGCCCTGCACAGCCCGCGCTGGGGTGATTCGGCTCTGCTCGGGACGGGCTGGCTCGACCAGCCGACTTCGGCGGCGGTGCGGGCCGCGGCCGAGCTGGTGCCAAACCTTTTCTCCGGATTTCGCCGACCGTTACGGAAGTCACCTGGACCGGGAAGTACTCCACCTGACGCGAGCAGTCTGATGGGCGTCCTCGACACTTACCTCGTCGACCGTCCCGGTCCCTGGACCGTCCTGCACGGCGACGTACGACTGGACAACCTGCTGTTCGGCCGGCCCCGGGTGACGGTGGTCGACTGGCACACGGTCAAGATCGGTCCGCCCCTGGCGGATGTGTCGTACTTCATCGGGTCGGCCCTCTGGCCCGAGGTGCGCCGGGATTACGAGTGCAAGCTGGTGCGGACCTATCACCATCACCTGGGACACGGCGGCGTGGAACTGGACTGGGACGAGTGCTGGGACGGGTATCGCCGCTACAGCTTCGACGGGCTCGTCATGGCCATCGCTTCGGCGCCCTGAGTTGGCCGCAGCGACGGGGACGACCTGGTGATGACCATGGTCGAACCGGCACGGCCGCCAGGCGCTGGACCTGGGCGCGGAGGAGTTCCTGGCCGCCTGACCACCTGGCCGCCTGACCACCGCGTCTCCGCGGGCGGGCTAGTGCGACGGGTGCGAGGGGCAGTACGCAGGCGTGGACGGGTGCAGCATCGTCGCCGACAACTCCAGCGTCCCCGAGGTCAGGGCCTCCACGGCCGTCCAACCATCCGGCGCCGGACGACAGGCAGGCCGCGCCGGACGCCACGGCCAGAACGCGGTGTAGCGAACCCGAACCGTGATGGGGCCGGGCTGGCTGACCTGCAGGGTCAGGTGGTCGGGCACCAGCGAGGTGAGCGTGGCCGGTCCGCTCACCAGGCCGGGGCTGCCCCCGACCTGCCACAGCCGCCACTGGGGCGTTTGCCAGACCAGCTGCAGTCCCGGAACCTGGCCGTCGGCGAGCAGTTTCGCTTCGCCCTGACGCGGCGTAGTCGAGCGGGGCGGCGGGAAGGGCCACCCAGGTGATTCCGTTGCTCGTCGAGCCACGCCCGGTAGGAGCCCGGGGTCAGGGCGCCCTCCGTGTAGAAGATGGGATTGTTGGCCACGTCGAGCTGGCGCTCCCAGCCTCGGGCCAGTGACACGTGCGGGGCCACGAAGGCGGCTTCCCAGTGCTCGAGTGTCGGCGGGATCTCCACCCGGACCGGGCCTGGCGCGACCGTCGACAGCTCCTGCAGCAGCGGCTGGTAGAAGCTCTGATGCAGCTCCGGGTCGCTCGACGGCGAGGTCACGACGGAATCGCTCGGAGCCCACTGCCAGACCGCGAACGGGACGACCAGGACAACGGCGGCCGCTCGCCATCGGGGGCCAGGTCGATGGCCCGACCCCAGCTCAGCCGGCTGACCAGGCGGGCCGGGCTCAACCGCCGACGGCCGGTCCGGGGGCGGTGAGGAAGCAGGCCAGCAGGGGCACGCCGATCGACGCCGCCAGGCGGGGCGCGTTCCCGCCCAGGGGATTCGGGACCAGGAAGGAAAAGAAGGAGGCAGCCGCGTAGAACAGCGCGCCCAGGCGCACGGCCGGCGTGGTCCGCACCAGGGGGGTGAGGGCGGTCAGGCACAGCAGCTCGGTCACGACCAGGCCCTGCCACGGGAACGGGAAGGCGCCGTCTCCCGGGAACAGCACCCCGATCGCGACGATGAACCCGAGGCTCACGCCGGCGGTGGCGATCAGCCAACCCCGCCGACCGGACCCGTACGCGGCCCAGGCCAGGCACACCATGGCCAGGAAGGCGGCGGCCAGCGGCGAGCACAGGGCCGCCAGGGTCCCGAGCAGCAGCGCCAGTGGTCGCCGGCCCCGCTGCAGGGCGACCAGGGCGGCCAACCCGAACGCCTCACCCGTCAGAGGAAGGGCAGCTGGCCGATGGCGACCGGCAGCAGGGTCGACACGGCGAAGTACCAGGTCCCGAGCGGGCGGCTGCCCAGATAGGCGGTGACGACCCGGTCGAACGCCCAGGTGGCGAGCACGGCGGCGCCGACCGACGCCACCTGGATGCCGAGCACGGCGCCGATGACCGGGAACAGCACGCTGTAGCCGAGCGGGAAGTTGCCTCCGTACCAGCCGCTGTCCCACAGCATCAGGCCATGGGTCTTGAACTCCATGACCCGGTAGAACTGGGCGGCCTGATCGACGCCGCGCCAGCCGAGCAGGCACACCGTGGTGGCCAGGACCAGGGTGAGCAGCGCCGGGCCAACGGCACCGGACCTGCTCCCGCCACCAGCTACGGCCCAACATGGGGCTCGGGGGCGTCGGGTAGGTAAAAGCCATGAAGAGGTTCGGCTAGCTCCTTCCGAGTTTAGTGTGCGGGTTCGGGGGTACGGGCGTCATTTATAGGTACCCCGTCCGGGCCGCTCCTCACTGGTATCGTCGTGTAACCCCAGCGGGCGGCAATCGGCAGTCCTGGCATCGATTGCCTTTCCGGTGCGGTTCGCCCCGCCTTACAGCCTGCTCATGAGCGCCGATCTCAGCCAACTGCCGACCGATTCGGAGCAGTGGTCGCCGCCCGGACCGGCGCGGCCCGCCCACCGCAGTCGTAGTCGCAGTCGCCGCCCCAAACGGTGGGTGGCGCTGCGTGGCGCGTGCTGGTGGTCCTGATCCCGACCGCCGACTCCTACTTTCGGTCGTTGACCGGCCCCGGTAACGACGCCCTCAGCATTCGCTCGGTGGAGTGGCTGCGCACGCACCACTTTCGGTGGGCCGTCGACGACGTCGAGAACTGGTGGTACACCCACCACCAGCCGAAGAAGGGCGGGGTGGTAAGTCCGGTGCTGCAAGAGCAGATGGCCGGCCGGCGGTCGTTCGCGCCGGCCGCTGCGGGTGCGGCCCGGTCGGTGTCCCCGCCCGGCGTCCCGGCCACGGCGCCGTCTGCGGTGGCGACCCTCCCTCCCCCGGCGCCCATCACTCCTTTCGTGGCCGACCCCGCTGGCCGGGGAGGGCCAGTGGCGGCCGCTCGGACGGCTGGTGGACGGCGTGCCGGCCATGTACGTCGACCTACCTGCGGCCGGATGCCGTGCACACGGGGCTGGTGGCCGCGGTGGCCTGGATCGACCCCAAGCTGGTCCGGGCCGTGCAGTACGCCGGCGCCGTCGAGCCCGGCGGGACGGGCTGGGCCCATCAGCTCCCCATCGCCTTGAGTGCAGCCCGCAGCTGCTCGCCGCCTTCAACTCCGGCTTCAGGATGGAGGACGCGCAGGGCGGCTACTACGACTCCGGCCGCTATGCCCGGCCATGCGCCCGGTGCCGCCACCCTGTGGATCACGGCCGACGGCACTCCCAACGTGGGCGAATGGGGTCGTGACGTCTCGGCCGCGACCCCGGGCGTGGTCGATGGCCCGCCAGAACCTCGATCTGATCGTCGACGGCGGCCAGCCCGCGCCTGGAGTGCAGTACAACGACCCGGCCCGGTGGGGCTACACCGTTGGCAATGACGTACTGGTGTGGCGTTCAGGGCTCGGGCGTCACCGCGAACGGCGCCCTCGTCTACGTCGCCGGCCCCGGGTTGAGCGCCTACTCCCTGGCCGAACTGCTGGTCCGAGCCGGCGCCGTGCGGGCCATGGAGCTCGACATCAACTCGGACTGGGTGGACTTCTTCACCTATACGGCCGGGCCGCCCGGCTCGCCCGTCGGTGACCTGACCGTCAGCAAGCTGCTGGTCGACATGACGCCCTCGACCGACGAACTACCTGATCGCCAGCAGCCGCGACGGCATCGCCCTCTTCCAGCGCTGAGACCGCCGGAGGGGGGAGTGGGGCTCTTCGCGGTGCGGCTAAAGGGCATTGTGTGATATTTCCCGCGTATTCACACGTCTTTTATCGTCTCCGCCTGTGCGACCTCGGCAGCCTTAACCGTTTGTGTGATATTTGCCGCGGATTACGCGACTTTTATCACACAAACCAAAACCGTGCCCGGTTGGCGGCGTGTGGGCACGCTTCGCCGTTTGTGTGATATTTGCCGCGGTATTACGCGAGCTTTTATCACACAAACCAAAACCGTGCCCGGTTGGCGTGGTGTGGGTACGCTCAACTTTTTGCCTTCACCTACCCTGGACCAGATCATGTGCGGCCGGACCAGCAGCTATACGCCACCGCAGCGGCTGGCGGAGGTCTTCGAGGCGCAACTGGCTCCGGACCTCGACCCGGACGGCCGCGACGATGGGCCGTTCTGGAATGTCGGCCCCACCAACAATCTGTTCGGCCTGACAGCACCTGTCGACAGCTCCGGCCCGTTGGTCCTGGACGACTACCGGTGGGGCCTGATCCCGTGGTGGTCGAAGGATCGCTCCCAGGGCAGCCGGCTCTTCAACGCCAGATTCGAGACGATCGCCACCAAGCCCGCCTTCCGCCAGGCCTTTACGGCCCGCCGGCTGGCTGTCGTCGTCGACGGCTTCTTCGAGTGGCGTCGAGCACCTGGTCGCAAGCGCCAACCGTTCTACTTCCATCGCTGCGACGGGTATCCCCTCGCGTTCGCCGGCCTGTGGGAAGCCTGGCGTGATCCCGACACCGCGACCTGGCTGCGCTCGTGCACGATCATCACGACTACGGCCGGCCCGGATATGAACGGGATCCACGACCGGATGCCCGTCGTGCTCGAACGGGAGCGGCTGGGCCAGTGGTTGCAACCCGGCGCCGGGGAGGTCGGCGAGGTCGGCGAGGTCGGCGAGCCGGACGCGATGGCCCTGTTGCGGCCGGCCGCGGCTGGAACCCTGGTGTGTTACCCGGTGGGCGACCAGGTCGGCAACGTTCGCAACGACACACCCGAACTGCTCCGACCGGTCGATGCCGCCGGCACCGACGAGGTGCTCAGGCTCTTCGATTGAGGTTCGCCGTGTCGGCAGGCACCCGGACCGCTCAGACTTTGACGGCCGGCCAGGCTTGCACGGTCTCGCTACGGCCGAACACCTCCAGGCCCGCCGCCTCCGGCGTCTGGCGGTTCCAGAGCCAGAGGTACAGGCCCGACGCCGGGCCCCGGACGGCGGTGTCGGCTTTGGCGTGCTCGCGGCGAGCGGCCAAACCCTCGGCGTCCAGATCCAGCCACCACTCGCCGGGAGTGTCGGTGGCGTGCAAGTGCAGGGTTCCCTTCAGGGCCGCGTCGGGGTGTGAGGAGATAGCCCGCGGGAGAAAATCGCTGAGCAGCTCATCGACGCCGTCAACGGCCAGCTCGGTCCCGATCGGGTCGGCCCCGCCGGTGGCCGCCGTCTGGACGTCCCACCGGTGCAACGCCGTCTCCAGGGCCTGACGGCGGCGCCACCAGCCCACGGTGTCCGGCGCGGCTCGCAGGAAATGTCCACGCCGGCGAGTCCGGGTCGACCGAGAGCGCCGTCACCAGATCGGCCAGGCCGGCCCGAAACCACTCGATCCGGGCGCGCTCATCGCCCGGAGCCTCTGCCAGCTCCCGGGGGCCGAGCCGATCCCCGCCGGCCTCGACCGCCTTGCGCGCCCACCGATAAACCCCACCGAGGTGCGCGACCAGGCCGCCCACGTCCCACTCCGGGCAGCTCGGCACCGGGCAGTCAAAGTGACCGCCGGCCGCGCCCGCGAGCGCCGTTCCCTCTGAGTCCAGGACCGTGAGGTAGACCGCTTGATCCATCGCGCCGCTCAGGCGTCGAGATCGTCGCGGCGCGGCAAGGTCTTGGCGATCGCGGCTGCGATGCCAGGGCCGTCGAGACCGAGCTGGGACAGGATCAGTTCCGGGGCGCCGTGCGGAATGTACGCCACCGGGACGCCCAGGACGAGAACCGGCGGGCAGGTCCGCGTCTCGCACAGATCGGCGACGGCGTCGGCGATGGACGCCCCGGCGCCGCCCGAGCGAACCCCGTCCTCGACGGTCACGATCAGGTCGTGCCGGCCGGCATCGGCGATCATCTGGGGGTCGAGCGGGCGGACGACCCGCACGTCCCAAAGTGTCACCCGGTGGCCATCGGCCGCGAGGATGTCGGCCGCATCCTCGGCGGCCTCGAGCATCTTCCCCACGGCCAGCACGCAGATGGACCCGGGTGAGCCCGGAAGACCCCGGCGCACCTGCCTGGCGCTCAATCCGGAGCCGACCTGATCGGGCGGCACGTAGCGAGCCGCAGTACGCGGCCAGCGAATGGCGGCAGGACCGGTGAGGCCGAGCGCGGTCTCGAGCATGACCGGCACCTCCTGGGCTGAGGACGGGGCGAAGATCGTCATGCCCGGGATCCTCAAGCAGAGAGCCATGTCGAGTACACCGTGGTGGCTGGGCCCGTCCGGCCCGGTGATGCCCGCCCGGTCAAGAGCAAAGATCACGGGCAGGCCGTGCAGGCCCACGTCCAGGTTGGCCTGGTCGAAAGCCCGGCTGAAAAAAGTGGAGTACACGGCCACGACCGGCCGCAGCCCACCCATGGCCATCCCCGCGGCAGAGGTAATCGCCGTCTGTTCGGCGATGCCGACATCGAAGAAGCGGTCGGGCCACCGATCGCCGAACGGCAACAATCCGGTTGGGCCGGGCATCGCCGCCGTCACGGCCACCACATTGGGGTAGCGGTCGCCGACGTCGAGCATGGCCTCGTTGAAGGCCTGCGTGTAGCCCTTCGGTGTCGCCCACCCCTCGGGGGGCCCCACTGCGGGATCGAACACGGGAGCGTCGTGGAGGCACTTCTCGTCGTCGTTCTCGGCGGGCCCGTAGCCCCGGCCCTTCTGCGTCAGCATATGGACAACGATCGGCCCGTTGAACTCGGTGGCCTGACGCAGGGCCAGTTCCATGCGGGGGATGTCATGACCGTCGATCGGGCCGACGTAGCGGACGCCGAGAGCCTCGAAGAAGGCGGGCGGCTCGACGACTTCACGGACAGCCGAGTACAGGCCTTGCAGGCTGGAGTACGCCAGGTTCCCGACGGCGGGCAGCTCCCGCAGGCCCTCCTCGATTCGGCTTCGCACCGACGACAAACCGGGATGCAGGCGGATCCGGGTCAGGCTCTCCGACAGGCGGGAGATGGTGGGCGCGTAGGAGCGGCCGTTGTCGTTGAGGACGACGACCACCTGGCTGCCACTGTGCCCGAGGTTGTTCAGCCCCTCGAACGCCATGCCACCAGTCATGGAGCCATCGCCGACGACCGCCACCACCCGCCGCTCGGGGGTGCTGCTGCGGGCCACCGCCGCGGCCAGACCGTGGGCGTAGCTGAGGATCGTCGAGGCGTGGCTGTTCTCGACCCAGTCGTGCACCGACTCCGCTCGGGACGGGTAGCCCGACAGGCCCCCGGTCTGGCGCAGGGTGGCGAACATCTCCCGCCGCCCCGTGACGATCTTGTGCACGTAGGCCTGGTGGCCGGTGTCCCACAGGAGGATGTCGCGGGGCGAACTGAACACGCGGTGCAGTGCGAGGGTCATCTCCACGGCGCCCAGGTTCGAGCCGAGATGGCCGCTGGTTGCTGAAACCGCCTGGACGATGAAGCGGCGGATCTCCTGGGCCAGCGTGGCCAACTCCTCGGCGTCGAGCTGACGAAGATCCGCTGGGGAGTTGATCGACTCCAGCAGCATCGCCTCAGGCTATCCCGCCGCCGGGTGGGGTCGGTGTACACCCGCCGTTCGGCCAGATTCTGCCAGTAGGAAACGTTCCGGTTCGCTGGCCGGGAACCTCCTCGGGGATGGTCGCCGGGGTCTCTCGCTTGTCGTCGCTGAAGGGGCCTTGTGCCCGGGTGCGGTGTCCGGGTTCGTCGCTCAGGTCAAGCAGTCCCGGCCGGCCGTCCGGCGTGGAGCCTCGCCGGCCACCGCCTGCGTCAGCGCCGGTCAGTGATCCCGGCCGGTGGCAAAGGCGGCCAGGGCCCCCAGGGCCTCCTGCGCCACCGGAAGAAGGGGCAGGGCGGCCAGCGCCTCCTCGGCCGTTGCGGCCAGATGGTCGATGGTCGCCTCCACCTGCTGGCGGGCCCCGGTCGCCTCGATGATCCCCCGCAGCTCCAGCACGTCCGATTCCGACAGTCCCGGATCGCCCAGGTGCGCCTCCAGAACGCGGGCGGCGTTGCCGGTGGCACGGGCGTAGGCCAGGCTGGCGAGCAGCGTGGGCTTTCCCTCCCGCAGGTCGTCGCCGACGGGTTTTCCGGTGACGGACGGATCGCCGAAGACCCCGAGCAGGTCGTCCCGCAGCTGGAAGGCCTCCCCGAGCGGCAGCCCGAACGCCGACAGCGGCCCGCTGAGTTCCGCCAACCGGTCTCCGGCGGCCAGGGCCGCGCCCAGGTGCAGGGGACGCTCGACGGTGTACTTGGCCGTCTTGTAGCGGCAGATCCGGCGGGCTCGGGCCACGGTCGCTGAGGCGGCGCCGTCGCCCGACGGCGGCGCGGGCCCCCCCGTTCCCCGCAACCCTTCGGCCGCCCCGAGAACGTCCAGGTACTGCCCGATGTTCACCTCGATGCGCACCTCGTCGAACACGGCGAACACGGCGACCGCGGCCGGGGCGCGCCCGCGAGGAGCCGATTGCTGTACGCCAGCGCCAGATCGCCCAGAAGGATGGCCACGCCCGCCCCGAAGCGGTCGCCGTCGCCGCGCCAGGCTGACGTCCGGTGGCGGTCCGCGTACTGAACGTGCACGGTGTCCTGCCCGCGGCGCCGGAGCGATCCGTCAATCACGTCGTCGTGGATCAGCGCGGCTGCGTGCAGCATCTCCAGGGCGGCGCCGGCGTCGATCACCGCCGCCGCGTCGGGATCCCCGCCTGCGCCCACAAATGACCAGTAGCAGAAGGCGGGCCGGAGGCGCTTTCCCCCCGCCACCGCCCGGCGAAGCGTTTCCAGCGGGAGGCGCAACTCGAGGTCGACCGCAGCCCACCGCTCGATTTCGGTTCCGAGCAGCTGGTCCAGGCGGCGATCCACCCGGGGCCCGATCGCCTCCAGGCACTCGGGCCCGGACGCGCCCGGCTTCAGGTTCACGATCTCCTGCTGCCGACGAGCTCCCGGCCGGCAACTGCGGCGATGGCCCGGCGGGCCTGCCAGCGGTCAACGGCTGTGGTGAGGATCCGGGCCAGGACGTACGAAACTGCCACCAGCAACACACCGGCCGCCACGTCTGCGAAGTAGTGGTTGGCGGTCACGATCACGCAGAAAATGGTGGCCACCGGATACAGCGCCATCAGAATCTTGCCCCACAGAGGCCGGATGACCGGCACCAAAGCCAGCGCGCACCAGGTCGACCAGGCCGCGTGCAAGCTCGGCATTGCCGCGTACTGATTGGACACGTCGTTGACCGCGCCGGACGAGAAGCTCCAGAGGCCGCCAAAGACCCGGAGAGTGTCGACGAAGTGGTAGCCGGCGGGTAGCAGCCGTGGCGGCAGGACCGGGAAGAACGAGAATCCGATCAGGGCTAACCCCGTGGTGATCGCCAGCGTGTTCCGCCACAGCCGGTAGCGCTCCGGGAAGCGGAAGAAGAGCAAGGCGAGCACCGCCACCACCACCACGAAATGTGCGGTGCCGTAGTAGTCGTCACAGAGGCGGATGAGCTCGCGGTAGTGCAGGAACCAGTGCTGGATGGTGGCCTCGTGGAACACGCCGAGGTTCCGCTCGAGCGTGATAATGCGGTGGGCGTTGGTCGTGGCCTGGAACACCGAAACGGGCCGGTCGCCCCGGACGTCGCGCACCATGGTGTACAGGCCATAGAACGTCGCGATGAGCAGCACCTCGCGCCACCAGTGCGATCGCCGCACCGGGCGAGTGGTCTCGAATTTGGAGATGTCCGGCGACTTCACGACGGCAGCACGCGCATGCGATTGGGCTGACACACTACTGGGCCGGCGGCGGACGCTTGTGGTGCTCGCCCCGGATTCCTTTAACGCTACCGGGCCTTCTCCAGGAAAGTGGCTCGGTCAACGAGCACCCGGGTGAGCCGGCCCGCCGCGACCAGCCCGCACGCGTCGCTGACGGTGGCATTGAACACCAGCCGCCGTCCCTCGGTCCGCTCCAGGGTGGCAGAGGCGATCACCGTGCTCCCCACCGAGATCGGAGCCAGGTGGGTGAGCTCGATACGCAGGGCGACCGTCGTCTTGCCCGCGTCGACGCGGTCGCGGAGCGCGGCCACCGATGCCTCCTCACACAGCTGCACCAAACGGGCCGTCGACAACACCGGAACGTCGCCGGTGGCCAGCGACCCGGCCGTGTCCGCGCCGGTCACGACGAGCTCGGCTTGACCGCAGGCGCCGACGATGACAGGCACGGCTTCTCACGGTAGGCGGGTACCCTCGATGAGTTCCAATGCAGACAGGAGCGTGCGTTGATCGATGAATCGGTGATCGAAACAGTCCTGGATACCGCCTTGCGTACGGGCGGCGAGTTTGCCGAGGTCTTCGCCGAGGATCGGCGCGGCTCCGCCGCCCGCCTGGACGACGGGCGTGTCGAGGACCTGGCCTCCGGACGGGATCGTGGTGCCGGGATCCGGGTGGTGGTGGGGGACACCACCGGGTTCGCGCACACGAGCGACCTGAGCGAGGAGGGCCTCCAGACGGCTGCGCAGGCAGCAGCGGCGGCGGCGCGTCAGGGTGGCGGCGGGGTGCGTACCGTGCCGCTGCGCCGGGTGACGGCACCTTCGCCCAATGACGTCCTCATCCTTCCCGAGCAAGTCGCCAAGGCCCGGAAAGTCGACCTGCTGCGGCGGGCCGACGAAGCGGCGCGTTCGGCGGGCGGTTCCATCCGCCAGGTGTCGGCCGTCTACGGCGACAGCCGCCGGCGGATCCTGGTCGCCAACAGTGACGGCGTTTTCGCCGACGACGACCAGGTCAAGACCCGCTTTGCGGTCTCGTGTGTCGCCAGCGGTGACACCGGTTTGCAGACCGGACGCGAGTCGGTGGGCGCGACGGTCGGCTTCGAGCTCTTCGACCGGTTGTTGGTCGAGGACCTGGCTCGCGCCGCGGCGGGCCGGGCGCTGACGAAGCTGGCGGCCCGGCCGGCGCCATCGGGAAGCCTGCCGGTGGTGATCAAGCAAGGCAGCGGGGGCGTCCTGTTCCACGAAGCTTGTGGGCACGGCCTCGAGGCGGACCACATCGCCAAGGATGTCTCGGTGTTCACCGGAAGAGTTGGTGAAATGGTGGCCAGTCCGCTGGTCACGCTCGTCGACGACGGCACCATGGGTCCGGAGTGGGGATCCCTCGCCATCGACGACGAAGGCCACCCAGCGGGACGGAACGTGCTGATCGAGAACGGAGTGCTCACGGACTACATGTGGGATTGGCTGCGGGCCCGCAAGGAGGGCCGGGTCAGCTCAGGAAACGGCCGGCGGGAGAGCTATCAGTACCTGCCCATGGTGCGTATGACCAACACGTACGTTCTGGCCGGCGGCGAGGATCCCGACGAGATCGTGCGGCAGACCCCGTATGGGGTGTACGTGGCCCAGCTGGGCGGAGGCCAGGTCAACACGGCGACCGGTGACTTTGTCTTCGGCATGACGGAGGCCTATCTGATCGAGGACGGGCGCATCACCGAGCCTCTGCGCGACGCCAACCTGATCGGTAACGGCCCGGACGTGCTGCGCAACATCGACGTCGTGGGCAACGACTTCGCCATGGGACCCCCCGGAACCTGCGGCAAGCAGGGCCAGGGTGTTCCCGTCGGCGATGGCCAGCCCACCTTGCGGGTCAGCGCCTTGACCGTTGGGGGCACGGCTCGATGACCGCGGTCACGACAGAACTGCTGGACCTGGCCACCCGTGTGGCCAGCTCGGCCCGTGACGGAGAAGAGGTCGAGGCCTACGTCGGTCGGGGCACGGAAACCGAGATCCGCGTCTACGAGGGCGAGGTGGAGTCGCTGTCCTCCGCCGAGTCGGCGGGCATCGGCATCCGGGTTGTGACCGGTGGTCGCCAGGGCTTCGCCTACGCCGGGTCCCTCGACCCCGAGGTGGTCAGCGAAACCCTGGACGAGGCGCGCGACAACGCCGGGTTCGCCTCTCCCGATGAGTGGGTCGGCCTGGCGCGCCCAGATGGCGTGGCGCCCGCCGACCTCGATCTGTGGCGCGACGACCTGGCTCCGTACCCGGCCGACGTCAAGGTGAGCCGGGCCCTGGAGCTCGAGCGCGCCGTCCGCAGCGGCGACCCCCGGATCCGCGCCGTCGAGAGCGCGGAATGGGGGGACGCCGCGGTGGAGTCCGCCGTCGCCACCAGCACCGGCATACAGGCCAGTTCCCGGCGCACGGCCTGTTATCTGTCGGCGTATGCCATCGCCGGCGAAGGCGCCGACACCCAGACCGGGAGCGGCTACAGCGTGGGCCGCAGCCCTGCCGACCTGGACCTCGAAAAGGCGGCCAGTGACGCGGTCCGCCGCGCCACCCGTCTGCTCGGCGCGGTGAAGCCTCGTTCCGCCCATCTCACCGTGGTGTTCGAGCCCGAGATCACCGCTACCCTGCTGTCGATCATCGGCGGGACCCTGGATGGCGAGGCGGTGCTCAAGGGGCGTTCGCTGTTCGCAGACCGGTTGGGAGAAGAAGTGTCCGTCGCCGGCCTGACGCTCGTCGACGATCCCACCGACCCGGAGGCGTACAGCGCCGCCCGGTTCGACGCCGAAGGGTTGGCGTCGCGCCGGAACGTGTTGATCGAGAACGGGACGCTCAACAAATTCCTCTACAACACCTATTCGGCGCGCCGAGCAGGGACGGCCTCAACTGCGTCGGCGGTGCGGGCCGGCTTCAAGAGCGCGCCGGGCACCGGCGCCCGGGCGCTGATGGTCGTGCCCGGCACGCAGTCCGTGGAGGAGATCCTGGCCCAGGTGGGCGATGGTCTGCTGGTGCAGTCCATTTCGGGCGTGCACTCGGGCGTCAACACCGTCAGCGGGGATTTCTCCGTCGGCGCCGAGGGCGTGCTGATTCGGGGAGGAGAGCTGGCCGGACCGGTACGCGAGTTCACCATCGCCTCGACCATTCAGCGCATGCTCGGCAGCATTGCGGCCATTGGCAACGACCTCGAACGCCTGCCGTCGTCCTCTGCCGGTCTCACCCTGGCCATCGCCGACGTCTCGATGAGCGGGGAATAGCCGCCCCCGCCACGTAGGCGATGATCAGCGAATGGGCTGGCTACTTCGGGGCGCAAGCGGGCGCGTTCGCAGCGCTGACCGGGCTCGTCTTCGTCGCCCTGTCCATCAACCTCAAGGAGATCCTGACGCAGCCGGGACTCCCGGGACGGGCCGGAGAGGCGATCATCATCCTGGTCGCGCCCGTGGCCGTCGGCCTGGTTGGCCTCATGCCGGGCCAGAGCCTGGTCGCGCTCGGCGTGGAGGTGCTGGTCATCGGTGGGGCCGCCGTGACGGCGGTGACCGTCATCGTGGTGGTCGGACAGGAGGCCATCCGCCAGCGCCCGACGCGTGAGGCGGCGCAGCGGATTGTGCTGGCCGAGGTAGCGACGGCCCTGTTCGTGGTCGCCGGGGCGGTGCTGGCTGCGGGGGACAGCTCCGGCCTGTACTGGCAGGCGGCCGCAGTTGGCGCCTGCCTGGTCGTGGGTATTACCGACGCGTGGGTACTGCTCGTCGAGATACTGCGCTAATCCGTGCAAGGCACGAGTGCCGATTGTGGGATAAACGTCGCGTAATACGCGACGTTTATCCCACTATTCGAAGCATCGCTCCGGCGCTCTTTGTCGGCGTTCCCGTCCTAGCGGCGCAGGCTTACCGCCCCGGATTCCCGGCAGTTGCAGCCGGGTGTCGCCGGGATGGTGGGAATGGCGGCCGTCAGGAGGCGGCGGGTGCGCTCGACGTTGGCGGCCAGGACGGCCAGCGCCGCCTCCATGGTGACCGGTTTGCTGTCGGGGTCGCCCTCGACGCCCACGTCCCGGTCCGTTACAAGGGCCAGGCCGGCGTAGCACAGGCCCAGCTCGCGAGCCAGGTACGCCTCCGGATACTGCGTCATGTTGATCACATCCACGCCGGCTGTCTGGTACCAGCGCGACTCAGCCCGGGTTGAAAAGCGTGGCCCCTGCACGACCACGACCGTGCCGTGCGGGTGCATGGCGCCGCCCGACCAGCGCGACCCCGCTCCGGTCAGGGCCGAGCGCAGGTCCGGGCAGTATGGGTCCGCGAAGCTGACGTGCTCGACCACCTCCCCCTCGACGTAGGTATCCGCCCGCCCCCACGTCCGGTCGATCAGCTGATCGAGTACGACCAGATCCCCCGGGCCGATGTCCGGGCGGAGCGCGCCGGCCGCGCAGGGGCCGATGACCCGGCTGACGCCGAGCTCGCGCAGAGCCCACAGGTTGGCCCGGCTGTTGACGGCGTGCGGGGCCACCTCGTGACTGACGCCGTGCCGGGGCAGGAACGCCACTGAGCGATCCCCGATCGCCCCGACCGATATGGGCGCCGACGGAGGACCGTACGGGGTCGCCGGCGCCACCTGGGTGGCCTCGTCGAGCCACCGGTAGAAGCCGGACCCGCCGATGACGGCGATCTCGGCAGTGGGGCTCACGGCAGCCGGGCCGAGTTCCCGAACGGACCGGTCGGAGTTACGAGGCGGCTTTGTCCGAAGACGAGGACCCGGAGGCGGCCGGCGCCGAAGAGGACGTGGACGGCGTCCCCGAGGTGTCCGCGCTCTTCTTGGTGGCCGACTCGCCGCCTCCGCCCTCGCTGCCTCCGTCCGGCTTGGCACCGGTTCCGTTCCCGGACGCGGTCCCCTTCCCGGCACTGCTGCGGCTGTCGTTTTTGTAAAAGCCGCTTCCCTTGAAGGCGATGCCGATGTTGCCGAATACCTTGCGTAACGGACCGCCGCATGCAGGGCATTCCTTCAGGGGATCGTCCTTGAAGGACTGCACCACTTCGACGTGTTCCCCGCAGGTCTTACAGGCGTATTCGTAGGTCGGCATGCGGGTCGGGACCCTCCCTGGTCAGGCGCTAGCACTCTCACCGCTTGACTGCCAAGTGTACCGGAACACTGACGTGATTGCTGGTGGGATGGTGATAGAACAGCCGCCGTGGCCCACACCGTCAAGAAGGCCGTTATCCCCGCGGCCGGGCTCGGGACCCGGTTCCTGCCCGCGGCGAAGGCCCAGCCCAAGGAAATGGTGGCACTCGTCGACAAACCGGCGATCCAGTACGTCGTCGAGGAGGCGGTGCAGAACGGGATCACCGACATCCTGGTGGTCACCGGGCGAGGCAAGGGTTCGGTGGAAGACCATTTCGACCACTCCTTCGAGCTCGAATACCACCTCGAACGGACCGGCAAGCACGACCTGCTCGCCGAAGTGCGGGCCATCGCCGACCTGGCCACCGTGCACTATGTGCGTCAGGGGCAACCGCTCGGGCTGGGACACGCGGTAGCGATGGCCCAGGCCCACGTGGGGGACCAACCCTTCGTGGTCATGCTCCCCGACGACATCATGCACGAGAAGTCCGGCATCCTCGCCGGCATGCTGGCGGCCTATGACCGTCACCAGGCGTCGGTGCTGGCCCTCAAGCAAGTCACGCCGGCCGAGATCTCCATGTACGGAAGCGTGGCCGCCGAAGCCGTCGAGGAGTCCCTGGTCCGGGTGCACGACCTGGTGGAGAAACCCGCGCCGGATCAGGCCCCGTCGAACCTCGGCGTGATGGGCCGGTACGTGCTCTCGCCGGACATCTTCGACGCCATCGCCCGCACCCAGCCCGGCCGGGGCGGCGAGATTCAGCTCACCGACGCCATCAAGCTCCTGCTCGGGAGCGAAGCCGTCTATGGCTACACCTTCAGCGAAGGCCGCTTCGACGTCGGCAACAAAGCTGACTACCTGCGGGCAACCGTGGAGTTCGCGCTCGAGCGCGACGACCTGGGCCCGGCATTCCGGGCCTTTCTCGAAGAACGGCTGCAACAACCATGATCACCCTTGTCGAAGCCCAGACCGAGGTCGTCGACTCCTGCCACCCGAAGGCGCCCCAACTGGTTGACGTGGGCGACGCTCTGGGCCTGGTGCTGGCCGAACCGGTGACCGCAGCCGAGAATGTCCCTCCCTTCGCCAACACGGCCATGGATGGCTACGCGGTCCGGGCCGCGGATGTGGCGGCGGCCAGCGCCGATCGTCCGGCCCGGTTGGCGGTGATCGGCACCCTGGCGGCGGGGCGGGCTCCCCGCTTCCCGGTCGGGCCAGGAGAGGCGCTGCGCATCATGACGGGGGCTCCTTTCCCCGAGGGTGCCGACGCCGTGGCCATCGTCGAGAACACCCGGTCCGACGGCGACCAGGTCTGGGTCGAGGCTCCGGCCACCGCCGGCGAGCACGTCCGTCGGGCGGGCGAGGATCTGCGGGCGGGGCAGGAAGTCTTTGCCGCCGGCACGGTGCTCGGGCCCGGGCACGTCGGCGTGCTGTCCAGCGTTGGCAGGGAAAAAGTGAGCGCGGTGCCGGCTCCAGTCGTCGGCGTTCTGTCGACCGGTGACGAGCTCGTGGAAGGGAGCGAGGCGCTGCTCCCGGGCCAGATCCGCGACTCCAACCGTCGCACGCTCATGGCGTTGCTGCGGCGCGACGGCTTCACGGCGGTGGACCTCGGGATCGCCCGGGACGTCGAGGCCGACGTCGAGCGGCACATGAGCGAAGGGGCCGCCCGTTGCGACGCCGTTCTTACGAGCGGCGGAGTCAGCATGGGTGACTACGACCTGGTGAAGGTGGTCCTGGACAGCATCGGCCGGATGCACTGGATGCAGGTGGCCATTCGCCCCGCCAAGCCGTTCGCGTTCGGCCTGGTGGGCACCACCCCGGTGTTCGGCCTTCCCGGCAACCCGGTCTCGTCGATGGTCAGCTATGAGGTGCTGGCCCGGCCGGGTCTGCGCCGGCTGGCTGGCCGGGTCGACGCGGACCTGTACCGGAGACCGGTGTCGGCGATCGTTGACGAGGGCGGATGGGGCGGCGCAGGAGACGGCCGGACGACGTTCGCCCGCGTTGAGGTCGACATCGCCCCCGACGGTCGCTACCACGTCCGTAGCGCAGGAGGGCAGGGCTCCCACCAGCTCTACGCCATGGCCTTGGCCAACGGGCTGGCCGTCGTCCCCCATGACGTTCGGGTCGCTTCTGGTGATGAAGTCGATCTACTGCTGCTCGGCCCGTAAGCTGGGGGTGTGGGATTCCCGCTCGTAGACCCGTACGACCGTGTCGTTCGGGACCTGCGTATCTCCATCACGGACCGTTGCAACTTTCGCTGCACCTATTGCATGCCCGAGGAGGGCATGAAGTGGCTGCCCCGTAGCGAGCTCCTGTCCTACGAGGAGCTGACCCGAGTGGCCCGGGTCTGCGTGGAGCGATTCGGGTTCGAGAGCATCCGTATCACCGGCGGCGAACCGACCGTGCGAGCCCACCTTCCCGTCCTGGTGCAGCGCCTGGCCGACCTCGGAGTGGATCTGGCCATGACGACCAACGGCGCCAGCCTGAGCCACCTCGCCGCCGACCTGGTCCACGCCGGCCTGCGCCGGGTCAATATCTCCTGCGACTCGCTGCGTGCCGATCGCTTTGCGGCCATCACCGGGCGCGAGGCCCTGCCGCAGGTGCTGGCCGGCATCGACGCTGCCCTCGTGGCCGGCCTCGACCCGGTGAAGATCAACTGTGTGGTCGTTCGGGGGGTCAACGACGACGAGATCCTGGACTTCGCCGCTTTCGGTCGTACCCACGGCGTGGAGCTGCGATTCATCGAGTGGATGCCGCTCGACGGCGGTGGGCACTGGACGCGGGATCAGGTGGTGCCGGGTGATGAGATCATCGCCACCATCGACGCCGAGTGGCCCCTGCTGGCGCCCGGCGGAAGCGGCGCCCGCGACTCTGCTCCGGCCGAGTCGTATCGCTACGCCGACGGTGCCGGTGGAGTGGGCGTGATCGCCAGCGTCACCCGGCCGTTTTGCGAGTCGTGTGACCGCATTCGCCTTACGGCAGAAGGGAATTTGCGGAACTGCCTGTTCTCGGTGCGGGAAACCGATCTGCGGGGCATCCTGCGTGGGGGTGGCAGCGACGACGACCTGGCGGCGGCCATCGAAGCCGAGGTGGGCCGGAAGTGGGCGGGCCACTCCATTGGCCAGGTTCATTTCATCCGGCCCGCGCGCAGCATGAGCCAGATCGGCGGCTAGGCCGGGCCGCAGTCCTGGAGGCGGCTCCGCTGGCGCGTCCCGTCCTCGGTACACTGAAGCGCATGTCCGACCGCGGCCTTACGCATCTGGATCCGCTCGGTCGAGCTCGCATGGTCGACGTGACACCCAAGGAGGCCACGCACCGGCGGGCGATCTCCCGGTGCAAAGTGTTCATGGAGCCCGAGACCACCGCCAAGGTGGCGAGCAACGCCATCACCAAGGGTGATGTTCTCGGCGCGGCCCGCATCGCCGGGATCCAGGCGGCCAAGCGCACCGCGGACATGATCCCGCTGTGCCACCCGTTGCTCGTCGGTGCTGTAACTATCAACTTCACCCTTGGTGACGATTACGTTGAGGTGGAGACCCAGGTTGAGACCGTCGACCGCACGGGAGTGGAGATGGAGGCCATGACGGCATGTGCCGTCGCGGCGCTGACCATCTACGACATGTGCAAATCGGCGGACCGCTCGATGGTCATCGGCGACCTGGCCCTGTGGGAGAAGACCGGCGGGCGCAGCGGGCACTGGCGCCGCCCCACCGGGGACCTGGGCGATCCCCTTGTCAACACTGCCGCAAACCCGGTCGTCGACCTGGACGCCCGTATCGAAGGATTGGTGGGCGAATCGGAGACTGACCCGCTCGGCTGATCACGTCCGCCCGTCCTTGCTGGTCAGGGTGCGAATTTTCAGGGGGCGCTGGCGCCCGCCATCCGCGGCGGCTAACTTCCTGAAAATCGCCTGAACGGGCTCGGCAATTTTGGCAGTTCGCGTAGCGGCCGGATCTATCGTCACAGGCGCTGAGGGTGGAGATCCACCACTGCGCGCCCGCTGTGACGTACGGTCCCTGACACCGAAGGGTAGGCCGGGGAGTCTTGACTACCGTGGTTTTGCTGGTTCTCGCCGTGGTGTGGGGAGTTCTCTTGGTGTCGTGGCTGCGGTCCCGCACCGAGGGGAACTTCGTCGACTCCGTGGGGACCTTCCGCCGCCACCTTTCCGTGCTGGAGCGAGCCACGCCGGTCAGCGTCGCCCCCGCCAACCAGTTGCGGAGCGGCCAGATGGGCGGGCGAGCACCGTCGTACTCCCGGCCTGTCCCCCGTGCCGGCACCGTTCGCCGCACCGGGTCAGGCGGGTACGCCCCTCGCACCGCCGTCGGAGGACTGCACCCTCCCAGCCCGGCCGTGCGTCGCCGGCGGCAAGCCCAGCGGCGGCGGCGCGACGTCTTTTTCGCCCTGCTGGCGGGAGTGATCGGCACCTTCCCGGTGGCGCTCGTGCCCGGTTTGTCGGTGATGTGGGGCGTGCAGGTGGTGTTCGACCTGCTCTTCGTCGCCTACGTGGCCTTGCTCATCCGTATGCGCAACCTGGCGGCCGAGCGGGAGCTGAAGCTGACGTTCATGCCGCCGCGGTCGGGAGTGGGTCGGGCTCGTCCCTCCTACTACGACGTCGGAGGCGGCTACGGCGAGCTCGGCTTGCGGCGCGCCGCCAACTGAGCCCGCTGACGGGTGCTGCGCTGGAGGACGGGGCTCACGTTCAGTCCGAACTGACGGCGCTCGTCAACGCCGCCGGCAGCAGTCTGGGTGCGGCGAACGCGGCCCGGGAGGCCGGCTTGGCCGCGTGCCGCCGGACGATCCAGGCGGCGGGTAGCGCCATCCGGGCGGTGCACCGGCAGCGCTCGGACGAGGCGGCGGCCCACCTGGTCGCCTCCGAGGCGGCCCTGCGTCAGGCCCAGGAGGCCGTCCGCCAGCATCCCAGGGTGGCGCATGCGGGATTCCTGCACGACGCCGAGAAGGAGTACGCGGAGGCGGCGCTGACCGCGGCGCTGGTCAACCTGACGACGGTCCCGGGTCCGTCCGAGCTCGGGGTGGAAGTGCCGGCCTGGCTCAACGGACTGGCCGAAGCGGCCTCTGAGCTCCGTCGCCACCTGCTGGACCGGCTCCGGGAGGGCCAGGCCAGTGTCGCCGACCGCCTGCTGCTGACGATGCAGGACGTGTACGAACTGCTGGTGTCTGTTGACTACCCGGATGCCGTCACGGGCGGGCTGCGTCGGAGTGCGGACGCCCTGCGGGCGGTCCTGGAGCGCAGCCGCAGCGACCTGACCACCACCGTTCTCCAGTTCCGCTTGCAAACCGCCCTCGAGCGGCGCATGGGTGAGGAACTCGACGGATGATGGCTGCGCTAGCGTGAGAAGTCCTTTGACGGGGGTGTAGCTCAGCCCGGTAGAGCGCTACGTTCGCATCGTAGAAGTCGCCGGTTCAAATCCGGTCACCTCCACGGAGAAGCCCCTGGTCAGGGCCTTTTTCGCAGGGTACCGACCAGAACCCTTAGCGGTTACGGACCCCAAACGGACCCCAGATTTTCAGAGCCTGTGTCAGCGCGCACCAAGTACGACGTGGACGACGCCGTCGATCTCATGCATCGATACCTCTAGTCACCACAATCAGCTTCTGGCGGAGGCGGCTCGCTACCATCTCCTGGTCATATCGGCGATGCGAAGGAGGCAGTCATGCCAACCTATGTGGTGCTTTGCAACATGACACAACAGGGAATGCAGAGCGCCAAGGAGATACCCAAGCGCAGGGAAGCCGCGAAAGAGACCGCCAAGGAGCTGGGCATCACCTACCGAGACGGTCTGATGACGATGGGACGGTACGATGTCGTACTCATTCTGGATGCGCCCAACGACGAAACAATGGCGAAGTTTGCGCTCCGGATGGGCATGAGGGGCAACCTGTCGACCCAGACGCTTCGGGCTTTCAGCGAGGCGGAGGTCGACGCCCTGGCCGCGTCCCTCTGAGCTTCGTTTCGGCTGACCCTCTGGCTGCGGCTGGCTCACCGTATGGTCTGGATCTACGACCGCCTCAGGTACGGCTGGGATCCGGAGGCCGCTGTGTCGCTATCCCTCAGAGAATCGCCGAACAGCGCGCCCACGTCCCTGGCTACGCCCTCGTCCACCTGGGGGAGGACTTCGCCATAGAGATCCATGGTGGTGCTCATGGAGGCGTGTCCGGTACGCCGCTGGATGACCAAGGGGTGTGCTCCGGCGGCGACCATGAATGGGGGAGTTGCCATATCAGCGCGCTGGTGGGGATCGGTATACACACGATCCAGTCAGGCCACCATGGTCGATCTCTGACCTGCGCCCCACCTGACCAGCGGTTTACGCTCCGGCCGGTCCCGGAGGCGTGGACGCCGATCCTGGGACCTAGCTGCGATCAGTTCAGAAAATGCACAGTTAGTTGCCAGTGAATCACTGAGAGTGCTAATGATTTTTCCCACAAGCCTGAGCCAGGTGGTGGGCGAGATGAGAATACGACCATGGTTGATGTATGTCGGGGCTGGCATAGCGGTGATCTCTCTCACAGCGGCGGGCTGTGGTTCTTCCACAAAATCCTGATCATCGAGTAATACGACCACGGCTCCAACCACGGCCAAGCCCGCCCCCACTACCCCGGCTCCGACCACGGCGGCACCCACCACGATTCCTGCCAGGCAGGTCACTGGAAAGGCCGCGACGCTCGGTGCTGGGACCTTCGCCGGGGGAACAGACGTGGCAGCGGGCCTCTACGACGTGACTACGACAGCCGGTCAAAGCGGAAACTTCTCGGTTCAGGGCACTAACAGCTACAACGAGATTCTCGGCACGAGCAGCGAGGGCTTAAGTGCCGTGCCGAAGGTTCGGGTGACGATTTCTAGCGGTGACATGATCATGATCTCTGGCCTGTCTCAGGTCATCTTCACCCCGGTGACCACCCCTCTGGTCACCACCCACAGTCTGGTGAACCTCTATGCTGGAACGTGGACGGTTGGTCAAGACATCGGTCCCGGACGCTATGTAGCCACGACTACTCCCGGAGACTCGGGGAACTTCTCCGTGGAGAATGAGGGTGTCAACGAAATACTCGGAACCAGCAGCGACGGCCTACAGGCAGTCCCCAGCGTCACGCTCACGTTGAGCAAGGGTGACGTAATCAACATCAGCGGCCTGAGCCAGGTGACGATGACACCGTCGTAAACCCGCTAGGGGGCAAAACATTCGGTTCAGAGCGACTAGGTAGGCTCCCCCGCCCTCGCATGCTGACCGGTGCTCCCCTTACTGGCGCTGAAGGCCGAATCGGACAGATCTGTCCAATGACCCTGCGGGTCATCAGACGAGCCTGTGCAGCTTCATCTTCCGGTCTCGGAACCACACGCTGTCGAGCACTCCCGGTCTCTCCTGCATGACTTGATCCACGAGCGGGCTGACGGACCACGCCCCCGCTAGGAACTGCGAGGGCTGTCTGGAGTCCGGGTCTTGGACCTGATCGATTAGGAGCATCACTGGATAACCAGCCTGCTTCGCTCGCGCCAACAGGTCAGAGAGCTTTGATCGAAGGGAATCGGCCAGTCCCGCAGTCACCTGGGCCTCGATCCACGGGCCAGCCGACCCCCAGGCCAGGAGATCGACCCGTTGCCCGCTCGGGTTGGGCTGTAATGCGAGCCTCACTGTGGTGATCCCTTCGTGGAGAAACCTGTCCTGGCCGGTCGTGAGCGCCTGCTCTGCCAGGGCGACGATCCGGGCCACAAAGGCCCCTTTCTCGCTTTCTCGTGCTCGTCTTCCGGCCCGACCTGGGTGCCTCGCAGCCGGTGACAGGCCGGGCGGGAGGTAGCTCACCACCAGATAGCCGTCGTGCTCTGTAGCGAGCTTCTCCAGGGCGGCGTGGAGAGAGTCTTCGATGTCGTCAATTGCGGGAATCAACTGACGGTCGTAAACCAACCGAACGTGATCCAGGGCCCAGACCTCCCCGTCGATGTCCAGCAAGGCGTCAACCTTGAGGAGATGCGATGGGTCGTCTTCGGGGTGCGAGAGGACGGTGACGCTCATCCCGGTCTGGGCCGAGAGTGCCTCACAAAAGTCGTAGACGCTTCTTCGGTCGAAGCGCTGGCCGGCTGCGTCGGTCACGCTGAGCATTCTGCCTCTTGGGTGAGACAGCGAGGCCAATGGTCTACATCGGTCTCTCGTAGAGCGACCCCGTATGAACCGCTCACATTCGGCTCCAGGTGGTCGTCCCACGCGGTCACATAACCGCAAAGGCTCCTGCGCTCAGTACAACCGGGGAGCGATGGAGACCCAGTCGCCCACAAAGTGGATGTCGAGTTGCGGGGTGGCCGGGTAGGTCAGGCCAGCGATTAGCATGAGTGTGTCCTCTTCGTCCAGGGTGGGCAGATGCACTTTGACTTCCCAGTCGGTCTTTGTGCCGCCCTTTTACGAGTTGAACCGGCTTGTGGAGAGTGACCGGCAATGGTTTCCCGATCTCCTTCTCAGCCACCTTCGCCAACTTTCGGACCGTTCGGAACATCTTGTTCCGTTCGATCCACTTGATGCAGATGAAGCGGATCTCGCTTTATCGCTGTGATTCTTTCTCTGTGTCGGTCACGATGTCACCCTTTTCCCAGGTCTTGATTGATCAGACTAATGGCCTGATTCTCGTCGCTGATAGCTGTGTTGATGTCCGTTATTGCAGAGTTCAGTCTCCTGCGTCGCGGCAGAGTTAGTGCATTCCGTGCCACCGTTGATGTACCCACTGAGGGCTGACTGCCAGAGCGAGTTGATGTTTGGATCCGGCGCTGCCGGATCCGCCTGGAGCTTCTGGGCGTCATTAGTGAGATTCGTGCAGTCCGACTGAACAGCACTGCCGCTTTCACTACCAGTGTTCAAGTCAGTTTTGAACGTGTGGGGTTGCCCCGGTTCGACGGACAGGTTGATTACGCCGCCTCCCGGCGGGGGTGTTGTTGGATCTGCTGTTCGTATTCGACGGGTGTGAGGTAGCCCAGAGAACTGTGGAGCCTCTGGCGGTTGTAGAAGATCTCGATGAACTCGACGACGGCTCGGCGGACCTGGGAGATCGTGGCCCACGACTGCCGGTGGATCAGCTCCTCTTTGAGGGTGGCGAACCAGCTCTCGCCAACGGCGTTGGATCTCACCGTCGACTACACCTGATCCGCATTGTGAGGATCGAACTGTCCGGGTGACCCACCCGTTCCACCCGTGGTTTGGGCGTGAGTTCCCGTTCGTGGCTGTCCAGCAGACCTGGCGACAGGATCGGGTGTTCTTCTTCGGTGATGACGGGAATACTCAGTCGCTGCCCAGGGCCTGGACCGACGTGGCGAATCCGGATGTGTTTGTGTCGATCGCGGCGGGACGCTGCCCGTTCCGGGTGGTCGACTTGCTGGAGTTAGCCGGGGTCATCGACGGCCTGCGAAGGTCGGGGGTGTAAGGCGAACTTTGCCGCTAGTGTTAGATGGATTATGCCGCAGGCAAGCTATCGTTGGGAACTCTGTTCTTGAAGAGGCCTAGTAATACGGACCAGAGCCGTGGGTGATACTTGACATGCTCCCACCGGTCGGCATAATAGAACTTACACTGTTGTAGTTCTGATGCCGGGAGGAGCGGATGGCACGTCGCAGGGAGGATCCCAAGGTGCAGGCGTTGCGGGAGGAACGCTGCTTGAACTCTCGCCCCGAGGCGGTGCGTGATCCGGCGTTCGCCTCCTCGGAGTTCCTTGACGCCCGGGATTTGGTGCAGGTGAAGTACGAGATGGTGCGCCGGGTGCGCGTCGAGGGCGAGGCCGTGAGTCGAACTGTGGCCGATTACGGGTTCTCTCGTCCGTCCTTCTATGAGGCCGCCGCCGCCCTCGATGCGGGCGGTCTGGCCGGCCTGGTGCCCGCCCGTCCAGGCCCGCGGCGGTCTCACAAGATGTCGGCGGAGGTCGTGGCCTTCGCCCAAGAGCGGTTCCGGGCCGGCCCCGAGCTGCGTCCGGCCGATCTGGTCGGTCCGATCGAAGACCGTTTCGGGGTGCGGGTCCACCCTCGGTCGATAGAGCGGGCCCTGGCCAGGGCCGCCCGGCCCAAAAGCGGCGGACAGCGATGAACGCCCCGACCGGTCCGACTTGGAGCGCTATGAGGCGTTGCGGGCACAGGCGCTCAGTGGGGGGCCGGCAGGCTGGCGCCATGGTCTGGCCCTCCTCCAAGGCCGGGGGACGGCCGCCTGGCTGCGAGCCACGCGAAGCATCCCGCCGGTCTCATCGCGGCCGGCGGAGCGGCCGACCATCAACGGGGAAGTCGACGGCGATCTGGTCGGCGTGCTGGCAGCGATGGCCCTCGCCGTCGTGGGGTGAGCGGCCATGACCGCGGAGACGGCGACCAAGGTGAAGGCGTCACACCTGCAGCGCTGCGCCTATCTGTATGTCCGCCAGTCCACCCTTCGCCAAGTGCTGAACAACACCGAGTCGGGCGTCCGCCAATACGATCTTCGCCAGCGGGCGGTGGCGTTGGGCTGGCCGGCCGGCCAGATCATCGTGGTCGACGTCGATCAGGGGCAGTCCGGGGCGTCCGCCGCCGATCGGGAGGGCTTCCAGCGTCTTGTCGCCGATGTGAGCATGGGCCGGGCCGGGATCGTGCTCGGGCTGGAGTGCAGCCGACTGGCCCGCAACAACGCCGACTGGCACCGCCTGCTGGAGATCTCCGCGCTGACCGACACGCTGATCTGCGATGAGGACGGCCTGTATGACCCCGCCGATTTCAACGACCGCATGCTCCTCGGCCTCAAAGGCACCCTGTCCGAGGCCGAGCTTCACTTCATCCGGGCTCGGCTGCGCGGCGGGCAACTGTCCAAGGCGCGCCGCGGGGAGCTGCCCATGATGCTGCCGGTCGGTTTGGTTTATGACCCGGCCGGCAAAGTCGTGCTCGACCCTGACGCCGGTGTTCAACATGCGCTGCAGCATCTGTTCTCCACCTTCGCATGCACCGGCTCCGCTCGGGCCGTGGTCCAGGCCTTTCGGGCCGAGGGGTTGCGTTTCCCTGGCCGGATCCGAACCGGGCCTCACAAAGGCGAGCTGTCATGGACTCCGCTACGCCACGATCGGGTGCTTCGTGTTCTGCACAACCCCCGCTATGCCGGGGCGTTCGTCTATGGGCGACTCCGCCAACGTCCCGGACCCAACGGCCGGCTCCGCGTCCAGCACCTCCCTCGGGAGGAGTGGACCGCTCTCATCCCCGACGCCCACCCTGGTTACATCACCTGGGAAACCTTCGAGCTCAACCAGAAACTGCTGGCCGCCAACGCCCAAGCCCACGGCTCCGACCGGACCACCGGTCCGGCCCGAGAAGGCAACGCCCTGCTACAAGGACTGGCCATCTGCGGGCGGTGCGGATGCCGCATGAGTGTGCACTATCACCAGCGGTCCGGAACGGAGATCCCCGGTTATCGCTGCATCCGCGCCGCCATCCGCGACGGCGTCGCGCCCTGCGCTTCAGTACCCGGATCCACCATCGACCTCGCCATCGGCCAGTTGCTGCTCGACACCGTCACCCCGCTCGCTTTGGAGGTCGCGCTCACCGTGCAGGCCGAGCTCGAAACCCGAGCCGACGAAGCCGACGCCCTGCGCAAGAGTCATGTTGAGCGAGCCCGCCACCGTGCCGAAAACGCCCGCCGCCGCTACCTGGCCGTCGACCCAGACAACCGGCTGGTGGCCGACACCCTCGAAGCCGACTGGAACGACGCGCTGCGCCAACTCCAGACGGCCCAGGACGAATACGAACAGGCCGCCACTGCCGCCCGCGCCGCGTTCACCGACGAGCACAAAGCCCGCATCCGAGCTTTAGCCGCCGACTTCCCCGCCCTGTGGGCCAACCCGGCCACCCCCCAACGGGAACGAAAACGCATGGCCCGACTGCTCATCGAAGACGTCACTATCAACAAGACCGACCAGATCCACCTACACGTCCGGTTAAAAGGCGGACAGACCACCAGCCTCGCCATCCCCATCCCGCTCACCTCCTGGCAAGCCCGTCAAACCAACGCTGACACTCTCGCCCTTCTCGACCGCCTCCTCGACGACCACACCGACGCTCAAGCCGCCGAAGCACTCAACGCGGCCGGGCATCATTCCGGAACCGGCCAACCCTTCACTCCCTCGATAGTGCTGCACCTGCGAAGAAGCAACGGCCTGCCCAGCCACCTCGAACGGCTCCGCTCACGCGGCCTGCTCACCATCCCCGAGATCGCCGAACACCTCGGCGTGTCCACCACCACCATCAAAGCCTGGCACCGAGCCGGCCTGCTCACATCCCACCAGGCCAACGACAAGAACATCCGCCTCTTCGACCCGCCCACACCCGACGACCCCCTCCTGGTTAAACGCCAGGGAATCCGATACGACAAACGACTTCCAACCCGACCATCGCAAAGGAGTGCAGTATGAAACCATCGCCTTGTCCCAGCATTGGCCCTTGCGGGACAGGCTCTGCACGCCTTGATGAGCCTTGAGCAGGGCACGGAAGTCGGTCGAGGTGTACTGCGACCCGCGGTCGGAACCGAAGATCCATCCGGGTGCCGGCCGGCGGGCGGCGATGGCCATATGCATTGCTGACGATCATGGAATCCCGCAGGGTGGGGTGCGTTCCGATCAAGTAATTCAGCACCCCCTCGATCAGCTAACCCCGATCGTTCATGAGAATGCTGGGGCGGTCTCTGAGTGATTGTTGCAGGGATCGTGGAGGGTGAGGGAGCCATTTCGGGCTCGGGTTAGTCCAGGGAGGGATGATTTCGGTGTTGTCGGCCCGTTCGGTACGGGTGATCGGGCGCGTTCGTATCTGCTCATGCCCGGGTTTCTCGGCACTGGCGTCGTTCAGGTGATGAGGTCGATTCGCTGGTAGGCCTCGAGCAGGAAGGCGGCGCTGGGCCAGTTGTCGAGGATGCGCACGATCCGGGCTCGGGCTCGATGGACGATACGGGCCGGGGTGTGCCACAGGGACCATCGCAGGGTCTTGGGTTCAGCGTCGGTGAGCGGTCCGGTCAGGCAGAGCTGCTGGAACCAGCGGATCAGGGCGTCGGACATGCAGACCACGGCGAGCCAGGCGGCGTTGGCGTCGAAGTCGCAGAATGGGAAGCGGGCCGCCGCGGAGTCCTTCAATCGGCGGATGTTGTCTTCGACATGCGCGTGGGCGCGCATGTGACGATCAAGATCGACCGGGTCGCTGGTGGCGTCGGTGTAGTGCCCCCAGTAGCGGTAGCACTCGGAGGGGAACAGGCTCTGCTGGGCACCGGGGTGAAGCGGTTCGCGCCGGATGATCAGCCGGGTTCCCGCCGGCCAGTCCGACAGGTCGACCAGATCGGTGACCTCGACCACGGCCGCACCCTTGCGAACCTCGCCGTCCTGGCGGACCGCCGGCTGCCAGGCGTCGGAGTCGTAGGCGACCCGACTGATCGCTGTGTGGATCTGATCGTTCGAGCGGGCCACCACCGCGAAACCGACATTGCGGGCCCTGCAAGCCAGGGCGAAGCTGCGCCCCGCGGCCGAGTCGGCGCGCACCTGCAACGGGCGCCGGAGCGGCCCTGGCTCGTCACCGACTCGGTGGCCGGCAGCGATCTCGGCGGGCAGGCCGTCGATGGCGGCGTCGAGCACACCGACCAGGTCGATCACGTTGTTGGCCCCGGCGTTACCCGGCCGCAGCCTGACCGCCAGTGTCTCGCCGGTGGCATCGGCGAAACAGTAGAGCGGATGAAACCCGAATCCTCCCTTATAGGTCGGGCCGGTCAGCTCCTTGTTCTCGGAGTGGATCTCATGAAGCGAGCTGTCGATGTCCAACACCACCATGTCCTTACCCGTCGTCGCTGCCGCCCGGGACCACACCACGCTGCGGGCCTGGGCCATCGCCTCCCACAACCCGGTCACCGTCGCCGGGTCGAGCTGGAAGAAGCTGCGATACAGAGTCGAGTCCGACGGCACCGACCCGAACAGGGCCGGCTGGGCCCGCAACTTCTCGATGTCGCTGCACGCCTCGCCGCCACCCGCCATCATCAACATGGCCTGAACCAGCACCTTGCCGCGGTCATGAACCGGGAGCCGCTCCGACATGACCGGGATGCGAGCCGACAGCAAATCAGCCAGACCCAGGCGGTCTCCGAAACGACCAAGAGCATGCAGACCCACATGGGCCACCACCCCCTCACCGCCGGTCTCCACCAACAGCCGGGTAGTGCTGGTAGCGTTCACCTCAGAAGTGCCCTCCTGGTAGGGGTCCTGTACGCCTTCGACAAGCGCAGTATCCCTTGCCAGGAGGGCGTTTTCGCGGACCCCCGCCCCTCAGGTCACCGACCCGGGTGAAGGATCAGGGCTAATTCCGCACGCGGTCCCCTGACACTGGTCTCCGTCGCTTGTGACGGAGGAAGAGATTGGCAAGGAGGACATTCAGCGTGATCGACGTTGTCGAGATCCTGCAGCACTGGCATGCGGGCAGGTCGAAGAAGGAGGTGGCTGCCAGCCTGGGCGTTGATCGGGCAACGGTGGCCAAGTATGTGGCCCCGGCGGTGTCGGCCGGGTTGGTCCCGGGCGGTGCCGCGTTGAGCGAGGAGCAGTGGCGCCAAAGGGTGCGGGAGTGGTTCCCGTCCCTGGTTGATACCCGCCTTCGCCAGCCGTCGTGGGGTCAGATCGAGGTCCACCGGGAGCGGATCGAGACCCTAGTGGGGGTGGTGCCGATGTCGGTGATCCACCAGCGGCTGAGAGACGAGCACGGCTTGGAGGCCAGCGTGGCCAGTCTCCGCCGCTACATGCGAGCCCATTTCCCCACCGAGGTGCGCCGGGGGGAGGTGATCATCTGGCGGCCACCGATCGACGCGGGCGAGGAAGCCCAGGTGGATTACGGCTATCTGGGCCTGTGGGTCGATCCGACCTCGGGGAAGCGCCGCCGAGTTTGGGCGTTCTCGATGGTGTTGTCGTACTCGCGGCACCTGTTTGTGTACCCGGTGTTGCGCATGGACCAGCAGGCCTGGATCGACGCCCATGTGGCCGCGGCGGAGTTCTTCGGGGGCTTGCCGGCCCGGATAGTGCTGGACAATTTGCGGGCCGGGGTGATCAAGCCGGACATCTATGACCCCAAGATCAACCGGGCCTACGCCGAGCTGGCCGCCCATTATCAGGTGTTAGTGGACCCGGCTCGGGTGGCTCATCCCAAAGATAAGCCTCGGATCGAGGCGGTCCAGAAGTACATCCGCTCGAGCTTCTTCGCCGGAAGAGACTTCGCCAGCGTGGCACTGATGGTGGCCGACGCTCGGCGATGGAGCTTGGAGGTGGCAGGGCGGAGAACGCCTCGAGTGCTGAAGGGCCGCACACCCATCCAGGTATTCGATGCCGAAGAGGCCGGCGTTCTCCGACCGCTGCCGATGGTGCCGTTCGAGCATGCCAGATGGTCCACTCCTAAGGTGGCGCCCGATTCGCACGCCAAGGTGGGAGCCACCTTGTACTCGTTGCCCTATAAGTGGATCGGGGTCCGCCTCGATGCCCGGGCCACGGTCGAGCGGGTCCAGTTCTTCTATAACGGCACGCTGGTCAAGACCCATCCCTTCCAGGCCCGGGGGCGGCGCACCGACTGGGCCGATCTGCCCGAACACAAAGTCGGGTTCTTCATGCGCAACCCCGCCTGGTGCCGCACCCAGGCGTCGATGATCGGCCCGGCGGCCGACGCGGTGGTCGGCGAGCTATTGGCCGTGAACGCCATCTTCCGGCTCCGTCAAGCCCAAGGCGTGCTCCGCCTGGCCGAACGCTACGGGGATAACCGTCTGGAAGCGGCCTGCCAGCGGGCCATCGAGGCCGGTGATCCGTCGTATCGGACGGTGAAGGGAATCCTGGCCGCGGGCACCGACAACGCCCCCGTCCAGCAGCAGCTGGCCGGCATCGACACCCCAGCGTGGCTGCGAGGACCGGGCGCGTTCGAGACCGGCGAGGCCACCCGATGAGCGGGCTCACCGCCCATAACCAGCTGGCGCCGGTGCTGCGCCAGCTGAAGCTGACCGGCATGCTCGACACCCTCGATGCCCGCCTGGCCGAAGCCAAAGCCGGCACCTTGGGGCATGTCGACTTCCTCCAGACCCTCTGCGAGGACGAACTGTCGCGACGCGATGCCGCCAAGATCGCCCGCCGACTGCGGGCCGCTCATCTGCCCACGGCCGCCACCTTGGAAAGCTTCGACTCCAACTTCAACCCCAAAGTTCCCGTGGCCCAGATCCGGGACCTGGCCCGGCTGGAGTTCATCCCCGCCGGCGAATCGGTCTGTATATATGGGCCGGTCAGCCTTGGTTGACACTGCGCTTCCTTTCATCGGGTTGTGTCGAACAGTCCAGCATCGCCGGCGTTTACCCTGATACGTAAGCCTTTTCGGCGCCCGCGGTTGACGTGGACGGCTTCGAGGTCGCCGCGTTGGACCTTGTGTAACACCGTCTGGCGGGCGACGCCGAGCGCCTTGGCTGCCTGATCGAGTCCGAGCCAGCCGTCGGGGACCTCGCCGACGATGTGGCGGCGGAGGCTGTCGGTGATCCGAATGTGCCATGGGCCGCCCGGTGTGAGTTGTTCGCCGTGGATGAACCCGTTGTTCAGCCAGCGATACAGCGTGACCCGCGAGACGCCGAGCAGTTTCTCGGCCTGGGTGATGGAGACCACGAGCTCATCATCGCGGGTGGGTGTGACCAATTCGGGTGGCTTGTAGGCGGGGATACCTCGGGAGACTCTCAGGGTCTTCACTCTGGTTTGGGTGAACGCCAGGCCGGTGCCGGTGCGCCGTTGTTGTCTGGACAATATGGCTGCGATGGTCTTGTCGTTGTAGCGCTGTGCGAGGCGGCGGACCAGGTCGACGGTGTCCTCGACGGTGGTGCGGAAATGCTTGCCGGTCTTGTTGAGATCAAGCCCGAAGCTGGTCGCCGCGCCGCCTTCCCACACGATGTTCACTTCAGCGCGTCGGGCCGGCTCCACGATGGTGATGACGACCTCGTTGATCACTGCCCGCAGGAGCAGTTTGCGTTCCCTCCAGGTGGTCGTCGGGGCGTGGAATACGGCGCGGACATCGGCGCCGGCTCGTTGCAGCCATTGGGTCTCTTCGTCGGTCAGCCGGGTTGGCTGGCGCAGACGCTGGGTGGCCAGGTTGGCTTCTGCTTGGCATTGGGCGACCAAGGCCGATTCGAGGGACCGTTCGAGCGTTCTGGCCACCAGGCGGTTCTCTGGTTCGACCGCGTCGAACTGGCGGCGGGCTCGCTCCGCGTCGAAGCGGGCTCGTTCGACCGCCAGCTCGAACGCCGCGATATGGCGGCGGTGGTTGGCGTCGGCCTCCGCCAGGGCTTTGGCGGTGGCGGCGAGGCTGGCCGGCTCGAGCATCGCGAAGACTTCGTCGAGGACCCGGTTCTCGAGTCGGCGTCCGCCGACACTTTGGCATCCCCGCTCGCCGCCATACAGCTGCTTGTTGCGGCCGCAGATGTAGCGCGGGGTGTCACCGTTGGTGCCCGAATAGCCGACCTGCATCATCCGTCCGCAGCGACCGCAACGGATCCGCCCCTGCAACAGAGCGGTTCCTTCCCGGGCCGCTCCGCCACCATGACCTCGTGGTGGCCGCCAGTTGGCCCGCAGCTGATCCTGGATCTGCTCGTAATGCTCCCAGGTCACGAAGCCGGGGTGGTGATCGGGGATCAGCACCGCCCACTCCGACCGGGGAAGCTCGCGGGTCCGGGTCACCAGCCGGCCGTTGGCGTCGAGCCGTTTGTCGTCGCGACGCCGACCGAACACGAACGCCCCCGCATAGGCCGGGTTGGTCAGGAAGTCATGGATGGCCGGATAGCTCGCCGGCGCCCACCTGACGCGACGCGATCCCGTCGGTCGGCGAGGCAGAAGCAGGTCGTCTTCAAGCAGCGACAACATCACTTGGCGCGCCGAGCCCAGCTGATCGAAACGTCTGAACACCGTGGCTATGGCCTCGACGACCGCTTCGTCGGGGTCCAAGGTCACCCGGTCGGTTTCGTCATACACCAAACCGACCGGAAGACCCTGGCGCAGCTCGCCTTTGGCGGCCTTGTGCAACAGGCCGGCGGTGAGCCGGTGGCGGATCAGATGCAGTTCCGCTTCGGACACGGTGCCCTTCAAGCCCAGCACCAGCCGGTCGTTGAAGTCCCCTGGGTGATACAAGCCATCGCCGTCTGCGATCAGCGTGTCGGTCAACGCGCACAGGTCCAACAGCTGATACCAATCCGCGTTGTTGCGGGCCAGGCGGGACACCTCGATACCCAAGATGATCCCGACCTTGCCCAAGCCGACCTCGGCCACCAGATGCTTGAAGCCCTCCCGGGCGGTCGCGTCGGCACCGGAACGGCCCAGGTCCTCGTCGACGACGATCACCTGCTGTGGTGGCCACCCCAGCACCTGCGCTCTCGACGCCAGCTCGTATTGGCGTTCCAGGCTCTCGGTGTGCTCGCGCATCTGAGTCAGCGTGGACTGACGCACGTACACGTAGGCGTCGCGACCCAGATGCGCGGCGGTCACCTTCGACGCCAGCTCAGCGGTCAGCGTCATCGCAGCACGCCTCGTCGACCACGACTCCTCCGGTGATCATCCGGGCCAGGATGCACACCACCGCCTCCTGGACCTCTCTGGGCAGCGACCACCACCGCTCCAGTGGTGTCGTCGTCAACCCGGGAATGCCCAGGCTCAGCTGGGCGGGCGCGGCTAATCTCAGTTTTCGCAAAGTAGGCTCACCTTTCTTGTTCGTTGGCGCGTGCAGGGTTGGTCGAGCCTATTTGCGCGTCCTGGGCGCAGCCGAGGACCGCCGAGACCGTTTCAGTGACCCGGCCAGCGCTCGCAGTTCTCGGATCCCCTCCACCGACAGCGCCGTCACGACCCCACCAACCGGCTCTGCGCCCAAAACGTCGGTCGCAGCCACCGGGATCGTGCCCGGTGACCCATCCGGCAGCACCACCACCAAGAACAGCACCCCGTCACGTCGCCTGAAACCTGACGCCAACAGCAGCCGGCCGAACAGCGGATGCACCGACGAGGTCACCCGCACCTCGCACGGCAACAACCGTCGAAGATGTTGCAGTCTGTCGCTATCCCGGTCGGTGTCGGCAAGACCCACGTCGCGGTCGGACTGGCCCACCAAGCCGTCCGCCGCGGATACGACGTGCTGTTCCTCACCTGCAGCCAGCTGCTGGCCGAGCTCGGCGGCGGACACGCCGACGGCAGCTTCCCCGCCCGGCTACGCCGCCTGGCCAAACCCCCACTACTCGTCATCGATGACTTCGCCATGCGAGACTTCGGCGCCACCCAAGCCGACGACTTCTACGAACTGGTCTGCGAACGCGTCGGCCATCTCGGACGATCCCTGATCCTCACATCCAACCGGTCACCCGGGGACTGGTATCCGCTGTTCCCCAACCCCGTCGTCGGCGAGTCGGTCCTGGACCGGCTGCTCAACAGCAGCCACCACCTCCTCATGGACGGCAAAAGCTACCGGCCCAACCGCCGACCCGGCCGCAACAAACCCACCTGACCTCCCGGTCCTCGCCGCCGGCCATCATGCGCCAGGCGAGGGTCGGCCTCAAGGTCGTACGTCCTCGCTTCGCTCCGGGCGCTCCACCTTGACCCCCAACCCTCACCTGGCAAACCCCGGCGACCAAGACGACCAGGAGGAACCCCGCTCAACCCCAACCAGACCCAAGGCCGAAAGGAGGAACAACCAAACAGCAGCTAACCTACGACCCCGGACCACGTGCGGAAAAACGTGATCGACCCCCTGCGGAATTAACTGATCGTCAGCATATTCATGGCGTCGCAGACCAGCGAGGCTTCCATGTGATCAGCGATGGCCCAGCCCACCACCCGGCGGGAGGCCAGATCGATCACCGTGGCCAGGTAGGCCCAGCCCTCCCACGTCCACAGGTAGGTGATGTCGCCGACATAGACCCGGTCGCACGCCACCGTGCCGGGCCCGAATACCCGTTTGATCAGATCGACGGCGGCCTGGGCGTCAGGGTCGGCGATGGTCGTTTTCTTCCAGCGCCGCTTACAGCGCCCGGCAAGACCCCGGGCGGCCATGATCCGGGCCACCCGCTTGCGCGATACGTGCACGCCGTGGCGGCGCAGCTGGGCGTGCACCCGGGGAGCGCCATAGGTGCCCCTGCTCTTGGCGTGGATCTTCTCGATCCGCTCGCCCAACTCGGCGTCGGAGACCTCCCGGCGCGACGGCTGACGCTGGACCCAGTCATAAAAGGCGGACCGGGAGACCTCCATGAGCTCGCACGCCTTGGTGACGTTACGATCCTCGACCTTCTCCGCCTCGATGAACGGGTACACGCTCACCGGGTCTCCCGGGCGAAGAAAGCCACGGCCCGCTTCAAGATGTCGCGCTCCTCGCGGGCCTCGCGCAGCTCCTTACGCAGCTGCGCCATCTCCGACAGCTGCTCGCTGGTCAGGCCGTCTGAACGGCGGCCCCGGTCGAGATCAGCCTGCTTCGCCCACGATCGCACCGCCGTCTCGGTCAGGTTCAGATCACGAGCGACGCTGCCCGCGCTATTACCGGGCTGGCGTACCAGTTCGACGACCTCAGCCTTGAACTCCGGGGTGAACGACCTGCGAGAGCGAGGCTCCTTCTTTCCCATCGTCTCCATTGTGGACATCCTTTCTGGGGGTCACCCCCCACTTGGTGGATGTCCGTCGAACCGGGGCAGGCCCACGTGTTCCAGTCAGACTTGAGGGAGTTGTAGTCGTTGTAGAGAGCCTGGTAGTCCGTCGAGACCCCGCTGGTCCACCATTCGGTTACCGTCCCGGAGGCGACTGACGCTGCTGGTGCGTCTGTGGCTGGTGGCGCTGTGGATGGCGGAGAGGTGTCCGCGGTCGTGCCAGCAGCCTGAGCGGTATCCGTGCACCCCGTGGCGTAGTGACTCAGGCAGATGCCCTTGTCGTGATGGGCTGTTGCGCTGATCACAGCACCCGGTTTGTCAAGCTGATCTCGCCCCCCTTTGATCACGTGTTTTGGCCCCACCCTGAGTTGGGCCGGGGAACCGTCCTCTACGTTGGCTTGTGAGGCCCGTTTTGGTCGCCGGCGGTATCTGGGTGCGGGGGTTTCGACGAGCTAGCTACTTGACCCTGAAGAACCCGCTTCGATAACGAGTGGGGTCTGGGCTGATTGGTGCCTGTGGGGTGGTGTGGGCCTGTTCCCCGGCCGTTTTGGTTTCTCTCGGGCCGCCTTTCCGGCCGTTGCTGGCCGTCGGGGCGTGGCGGGAGAAGCGGTCGGCCGGGGGTCAGGCAGCATTCCGGGCTGGTGGCATGGGGGTGGGCGGGTCGGTGCCGGGGACGATCCGGGCTGGTCGCGGCTGGCACGGGGTGGCTGGCGGCGGGGTGGCGGTATGGGCGAGGGCGGCAATCTTCACCGAGTTGTGGGCCAGGACACCCCAGCCGCACCAGGTTTGGGTGCCGCCGATCCCGTCGAAGAGGCTGCGCCGCCAGCCGAAGTCCCGCTTCAGGCAGGAGATCCGGGCCTCCGAACCGGTGCGCCACTTCACCAGCTTGGTGAAGCGCCGTCCATGTTGAACCTTGCTGCGAGCCGGACCGGGCCTGCCGCGCCGGGGAATAGCCACGGTCTGCACGCCGAGCGATTTGAGATCGGAGTCTATTTTGGCTTCGCCGTAGCCGCGGTCGGCGGTGACCGCTCGGGGGGCGCGACCGAAGCGGGCGGTGATGCGGGCGACGGCGGGGACCAGCATCGGGGCGTCGGGCGGGTTCCCCTTCACTACTACATGGTCGAGGACCACGCCCTCGGCGTTGTCGGCCACCTGCGCCTTGTATCCGAACTCGACGGGACGACCGAGTCGTCCCTTGCGGATGGGGCGGGCGTCGAGGTCGTGAAGCGACACCACCCGGGTGGCCCCGTCGGGGATCTCACCGGCGAGGCGGGCCCGGGTCTGAGCCGCGATCTGTTCCACTGCGGCCGCGGTCTCCTCCAGGGCCGAGATCATCGCGGCCAGCTTTCCTCCAGCGGCGACGCCACGGCGGGCCAGGGTCCGTCCGGCGTTGGCGGCCACCGCCCGCGCTTCGCCGACCGTCGCCACCGCGATCGCGGCCAGCTCGCCGGTGATGACCAGGACCTCTTCTTTGGCGTCGTCGTTGCGCCGACGCAGCCAGGTAGCCACATCATGGGCTCGCCGTCGCACCGATCGCGTCCGATCCCGGAAACCGGTCCGCTTCGCCAGCCCGGCCGCCTTGAGCTTGCCGGCCAGGACCGCCATGCGGGCCACGCCCTTGGCCAAAAGACCGCTGTCGGTCGGGTAGGCCACGTTCGCTTCGACCACAGTGGTGTCGGCGCGGACGGCGTCGAGACGGATCAGCTTCTCCTCGGCCGCCTTGGCCAACAACGCCTCGTTGAGCGCCGAGATGGCCGTCTCACCGCAGCGGGCAGTGATCTTCAACAGCGTGGTCGGATGCGGCACCGCCTGATCGAGGGGGATCCGACAGAACCGCCGCCACGCGATGGAGTCGACCACCTCCGCGCACAGCGTCTCGTACCCGAGTTTGTAACGGAACCGCAGGAACATCATGCGCAGGTAGGTCTCCATCGGGATCGACGGCCGACCGGTCCGCTCCGAGAAGAACGGCACGAACGGCTCGAAGAACCGCACGTCATCGAGCAGCCGGTCCACCTCGGCCAGCCCCGGCGGCAGCCCCAAGCAGCACTCCGGCAGGATCGCGTCCCACAAGGTCGGCTCAGCGTTTATGGTACGGAGCATGATGGCCTGAACTCCTTCTCGCACAAGGGGTTCGGGCCATCATCACAGCATTCGACCCCAAACCGGGGGACCGTCAGACCGCGAGACCCTTACCAGACAAGGGCATACACGTCGACTTTTTCAGGGTCAAGTAGCTAACCGGCGCTCCGGCATCCTCGTACTCCGAATGTTCGGACGTGCTCCTCGTTCCGTTCGTGGTGCTCCCACGTCACCCGAACGGGGGCAGCTCCGGAAGCGGCCCTCCGCTCGTACAACGCATGCCTTCAGAGGATCTTCCCGTCAGCCACGCCAAAGCTGCGGCGAGGGAGCCGCGCACGACGGGGAGATCCCCACTCTTGACCCAACCGACGCCTCCGGGACTGTCGTCAAGCTCAAGAGCAAAGTGAGCGCCCTTGCGGTCGTAGCGTTCGACGAAGTCGACGAGCAGCTGACTCGCTAGAAGCACGGGCACGTCGGCGAACGAGTAAACGAGATCGAGGTCGACGTGGTGGATTTCAACCTCGGTGAGTCGAAGCTCGACGATTCGTTCGGCACTCACGAGGGGTGGATTTGGCCCACCGGAGGTGAAGGCCACCTCGTTTGGCCAACAGCTCTCAGGGAATGAGTGAGCCTCGACAAGGAAGCGTCGCGAGGCCTCGACGGCATCGGCCAGGACGACCTCAGCGGGGCGCGTTACCCCGGCGATGATGTCGGCCTCTCGTGCGCCAGGGGAGGGATACATCCGTAGTGGCTCGCCCGTTCGGGCGCTGAGCAGCAGGTTCCGCAGTCCGTCCGCGTTCCTGGAGAGGTGAACCAGCACGTGGGCTCGACTCCAACCGGGAAGGTGAGACGGCTGAGCAAGGTCCTCAGGTCCCATCTGCTCGACCGACGCGGTAAGCCGTTCCGTGGACTCGGTCAACCAGTTCAGCGCTCCAAACACAGGGCACAGGCTAGCGAGGGCCCTCTGTTCGGCGGCCCAGCGGGGGCTCGTCTGCCGCCTGGGCCTGCTACCTCCTGCGGGGCACGCGGCCTCGAGCGTCAGACCGACATAGATCGCTCCATCACGGAGGAGCAGGCCACAATCGTGTCGATTGTGGAGTCGGTGTACCGGCGCGCCGTTCTTGTCGGGTTGACGAAACGGCAGCATCGGAACCGTGATTCTGAGCCGTGGAGGTGTGCCCGTATCGCCCGGGTCTCCCCCGGCGGTTGGGTGGCCGGGCGACGGCCTGGTTGCAGCTGATCGCTGACGTCGAGGTTGCGGAAGGCGGGTGGGGCGTCGCAGAGCTCGGCGAGCTCCTCGGCGAATGCGGCGGTCTCGGGAAAGTTGGAGTTCTTCATCGCCTCTTCGTAGGAACTCGACGAGCTGAACGTTAAGTTCGGGTCGATCCGGGTCCTTAGTCAGGAGCTGCGGTGGGCGCTGCGCTTGCCCTCGGTCGCGGCCAGCCCCTCCGGCTTGATGGCTTCGATGCCTTCGAGACAAGAGGTGGTGATCTCGACGAGCTGGATGAACGCCATGGGGTCCTCCCGGTTTCGTCCGGGTTCTTGTTCTCGCGCCGCCGGGCGGGATCAGGCACTGCCCGTTTCGGGAGCCGAGTCCGGGAGAGCTCGATGAATATGCAGGACATTGCCAGCTGCGGCTTGGAGATGAAATTTGGCCGATGGACTTTGAAGCGCTCGCCGCCCGCCTGGCCGAAGCCTCTCCCGGGCCGTGGCGCCGGCACGGGGCCGACGTATACGCCGCCGACAATTCCGGCACGCCCATCCTGGTAGGCCGGGACGGATCTTCGGAAATCCGCCACCAGAGCGACGCCGACGCCGAGTTCGCAGCGCACGCCCGAACGGACCTGGAAGAGCTGATGCGTGCCCGCGACCAGGCCGGCGGACCTGACCAGCCCGGCGCGTCCGCCTGGGAGTACAAGTTCGTGACACACAGCGAACGGGAAGGAACCGATTCTGAGCTGAACGCGGCCGGCGCTCAAGGCTGGAAGTTCGTGGCCGTCATACCAGAAAAGGCCGGCCATGTGCTCCTCCTCCTCGAACGCAGCCACACTTAAGGGGCCGGCACCCGCTGCCGGCCCCGACTGCAGGGCGCGAAGCAGATGTGGCAGCGCCGTCGGGATACCGGTCATCCGCATGCAGCTGAACTAGAAGCTGGTTGGCGAACCCGGTGCCGACCTCGTCGGCGGGGCGGAGTTGTGCCTGGTGCTGGTAGTCGCGTACTGCGGGGCCGGCCAGTTTAGGGTTTCGACCCGATCGAACTCCGGTCGCGAAAACTGCGCTGAAGTCGATCCCCGCTCTGGCATGCCGTGGTCGAGGGAGCATGCGCGAGTGCTACCAGGTGAGCGCCGAACCATTCGGCTATGAGTGGAGGCCACCCCCTGACGGGTCCGGTTCGGAGACGACCGCAGCGTGGGCCTTGCGCTCAACCGGGTCCAGTGACACCGGTCGGCGACGTGAGGTCGCTGCCGAAGCGCCCGGGGGGTCGAGCTGGGACGAAGTCACGTGCTCAGACCCCCAATGGGCTGGCACTCACCGGTGGGGGATGAAGCTCGACCGGCGGTGGGCGCCAGTCGAATCTACGTGTCAGATTCTCGTCTGGGGGTAAGGACCACGATCGGAATTACGCGTTCGGTCCTCGCGGCGGCGTCAGCGAGCTGCGGATAGATCTTGGTTGCTGTCGCGAAGAGCCGGTCGCGCTCATCGCCGGTTGCCTCTTCGGCTACGACGTCGATCGTCTCGACACCCACTTCAATGGTCGTGATGGGGTGTGCCTTGAGGTTGTGGTACCAGGCCGGATGCTTTGGCGCCCCGCCGTTCGCGGCCCAGACGAAGTAGCGCCTACCGTCGGGCAGGTACGCAACCGGGTTGATATGGGTGGTAGCGGACTTCGCTCCGGTGTGGTGGAGCACCAGGAGGGGGATTTCCTCCCATTCGCCGCTGACGTGCCCTTGGTTGGCGCGGAGCTCGGCGATGATCTTGGCGTTGTACTCTGCGGGTGTCTGGGCCATCTTGGCTCCTCTCGTGGGTATCGTCACCGATAGCTGCCTTCGTATTGGTCATGGCGGTGGAACCACGACCGGTCGCCTTCGTTGCGTCCGAGCGGCACCCGGTCGAACCATTGCGACATGGGCCAGAGCGCATCCAATCCTCGGGAGTAGGCGGAATAGGTGTGGTACACGACACCGTCATCGAGCGCGAAGGCGCTCATGCCGGGCATCTCGCCCGACCAGTCACGCCAGGAGACGTTGTCTGCCTCGAGCTGGACTTGGTCGCGGAAGTTGTATTCGACTGGCGCCACCGAGGCGTCGATGGTGACGTGGAAGTCGTAGTTGAAGTCGCTCCGTCCCGACGACGCCCAGGGGAAACTCCAGCCCATCCTGTCCCGATAACCGAGCAGCTTGTCGAGCGGCCCTCGAGACACCGCGGTGAAGGCGACGTCGTGGTGCTAGAGGTGGAGGTGCGTCTGGTTGAAGCCGTCGGCGATCGACGAGCAGCTCGGGCAGCCTTCGTCCCACTCGGGGTCGAACATGAAGTGGTAGATCAGCAGCTGCGACCTGCCCCCCAACAGCTCGGCGAGCGAGGCCTCGCACTCTTCGGTGTCGAAGGTGTATTCCGTGTCAACACGCACCCAGGGCAGTTCCCGCCGGCGGCGGGCCAGTTCGTCGTTCAGGCGTGTCACCTCCTTTTCATCCCCCAGCAGCTCGAGTCGGGCTGTCATCCACTCGTCGCGGCTTGCGATGCGATGGTCGGTCCAGAAACCTCCTCTTCTCGGCGTTCGGAATAGTCCTGGACGATCAGGGCCCGACGCCGAGGTCGTCAGAGCGTCCCGCCTCGAGGCGCGACCACTGGGCGATGGGGCGTCCCCCCGGCCACCTGGACTGTGGAATCGGGGTCCACGTCGGTGGGCCGTCGGCGGTACGGGTGATGGAGCACGGTTGTGGCCAACCAGGGGGTGAGTCCTCCCAGCTCTCCTGACGTCCGTAGACGGTGAGGTCCATCAGGGCGTAGCTGTAGTCCATCGCCTCTGCGCCGCGACGTTTGGTCCAGTAGGTCTCGAACACCCGGTCGCCGTCACGCACATAGCACACCAGGTGGAAAAGGCCGACCTCGCGGCCCACCAGAAGTTGGTCCAGGGACGGCAGCACCGAGTACCACGGCATTCGCCAGTCCATGAAGCCGTGGTAGCGGATGCTCTCGTCGTAGGGGCCCTGGCAGAACACGGCGTAGGTGATGTCGCGGGAATGGAGATAGGAGAGCTCGGAGATCTGGGCGGTGACCCACGTGCAGCCCTCGCACTGCTCTGCCGCCGGGTGTCCGGTGTGCCACATGAAGTAGTAGGCGATGAGCTGTCGACGCCCTTCGAAGGCGTCGAGCAGGGTGAGCGGCCCCTGGGGGCCGATCAGCTCGAGGCCGCCGTCCACCTCGACCATGGGCAAGCGCCGTCGGGCCGCGGCGATGGCGTCACCTTCCCGGGTGTGCGCTTTCTCGCGGACCCGCAGCTGGTCCAGCTCGGCCTGGAAGCTGGCCCGATCGACGATCGGGGGCACGCCGGCGGCATCACCGGCGGCCGGGACGCCAAGGTTAGCCGTTTCATCCTTCATGACGGTCTGCTCCTCCGTGTTTCTGAGTAGGGCTTCGCTTCTTCTTCGCATCGGCGTGAGTGGCTTCGGCCAGCCTCTTGATGGCGCTGAGTCGCCGGTCCCATTGCGCGGCGAGGTCGGCCATGGCCCGGGTGGCCTGGTCGAGGCGGTCGGCGTCTACTCGGTAGAGCACCTCTTTTCCCTGCTTGCGGCGACTGACCAATCCGGCTGCTTCGAGCACGACCAGATGTTTGGACACGGCCTGGCGGGAGAACGGCACGCGTCCGGCCAGCCAACTGGCGCTCACCTCACCGTTCCTGACCAACAAGTCGAGCACCCGGCGACGAGACGGTTCCGCGATGGCCGACCAAAGCTCGTCGTCGAGGTGCATCGTCATCTCTATCGGCGCTGCGTCACCACGCCGGCCAGGCGATCGAAGAACTCGCCCCAGCCTCCGCGGTGCTCATCCGCGTAGCGGTGCTTCTCCTCGCCGGGCCAGTCGCGCCCCTCGTGGCCGCTTTCGGTCACCCGAAGACGGGTCCGCTCCTCGCCTTCAGGCGTGAGGGTGAACTCAACCAGCATCGAGTTACCGACCACCGGCTCCTCCCCGACCGGATAGTTCCAGCGGAACGACAACCGATTCGGTGGATCGACCGTCTCCACCACGACCGGGCCGCCCTGGTCCCCGAAACCCATGTAGCCGTGGGCGCCGGGCTCCACCACCAAGTCGACCCGGTCGGCGAACCACAAGGTCATCTGATCGGGCTCGGTTATGGTGCGCCATACCACCTCGGCCGGCGCCTCTATCAGTACCTCGCGCTCAATCGCCAGTCCCGGCATCACTCCCAGGTCCCTCCTATACCATCCCGCCATCAAGTGACCGCTCATCTGCAACCCACAGTAGCACGTCGGTGGCTTATGCGCAACTTCTTGTTGCATATTGACGCGGAACGTGCGGTCAACCGGTTGCACGCGTCTGATGTGAATGGGAGAGAGCCAGGTAAGGTGTCCGAGCTGGCGAGGCCGCCGCCGAGCCAAGCACAGGTGAAGACGGCCAGGCCAACCATGGACAAGCGGCGCCGACCGAGCAGGTCGCCAGCGCGGCCGCCGAGGCCCACGAAGCCGGCCATCGTTGTCAACGGGTTGCGGGCGCGCCCGGGAGCGACATCAGTGAAGGGACTCGCCGCCGCGGTCGGTCGCCTGCGTCAAAGGTTGCGCCCATAATCCCGCCACGAAGTGTCCCCGAACGACGCGGCTCACACGTCCCCTATTCATCATGGAACGGTGACCGGTTCACGGTTGTAAAACCTCGAAGGGAGCCGTCCAGTGCGCGTGTCCGGCGGGCCGAAACTTCTCCTTGACCGCCGAGCCTCCACCCCCGCACCCCCAGCTGCTTCGCCTCCAGCCAGACCACCCCGGAGATGGGATGTGAAAGGGATCTCCCGCCGGCGGCGGTGACACTGTCGTGCTGGAGTTCCCGAACCGAAAGGAGATCCCATGTCGATCGTAGGTGGTGTCGATGTTCATCGGAACCAGCTGACCTACGACTATGTCGATGAGGTCACAGGTGAAGTGGAGCGGGGCCGAGTGCCAGGGACCCGCCAAGAGCTGGCCGGGTTCTTGACCCGCTTCGACGGTCAAGACGATGTCCGGTTCGCGATCGAGGCCTGCACCGGCTGGCGGTATGTGGCCGAGGAGATGGCCGAGCACGGCGTCGAGGTGCACTTGGCTGAGACGGCCGACACCGCCGCGTTGAAGAGCCGCAAGAAGCGAGCGAAGACCGATCGCAACGACGCCCGGCATCTGCGGGAGCTGTTGCGCGATGGCCGTCTGCCGGAGGCCTGGCTGGCCCCGGCGCACGTGCTGGACGCCCGGGCGTTGGTGCGCCTGTACGTGGACTTGGTCAACCAGCGGGTGACCTGGCGGCGGCGGGCACAAGCGGTGCTGTTCCATCACGGACTCCCGGCAGCGGGCGACCTGCGCTGGACGGTGCACCGGAACCGGCTGGAGCAGACCATGCTCGAGCTGCCGGCCGCCGCTCAGCGATCCCTCACGGTGGCGTTGCAGATCAGCGACGCCGTCGATGCGCAAATCGAACCAATCGCCAAGGAACTGGAGCGCTTCAGCCAGCGCCAGCCGGGCTGTCGGGCCTTGCAGGCGCTATTCGGTGTGGGACCGGTGACCTCGGTGGCCATCTGGGCCGAACTGGGCGACTGCCGGCGCTTCCATACGTCCGGCCAGGCCGTGCGCCACAGCGGGCTGGACATCACCGTGTACTCGTCCGATCAGCATCGGGCTCCCGGCCATCTGGCCAAGCAGGGCCCGTCGGTATTGCGCTGGGCGCTCTTCGAAGCGGCCAAGAACGCGGCCAAGAGCTCCTCGCCGGACCACGCCTACTATTGCCAGGCCAAGAACCGGGTCGGCTCCGGTCGGGCCACCCTGTCCGTGGCCCGCAAGCTGGTCCGCCGCTGCCATCACGCCCTGGTCTCATTGGGCGACGCCGCCATGGAACCGGTCAGCTAGCCCTCGGCCGGGATCGTTGCCATCCGGCGCGCCTCTCATCAATTTGATGATCTGCGATCAGCTCCTGAGCCCCCTGCTGTCAGACCCTCCCTGAGACTGGCCATCCTCCCGAGAACGAGCGACCGCAACCCCACCGGGATACCCCATCTGCCATCACGTCGCCGAAGTGAGCAACTCGCTTCGAGCACCAAGACAAGGCTGGGCGCCCGCGTGACAACCGAACCCCTCCCAAGATGAACGCCGCCCTCTCCATGACGCCGCCGCATTGACTGCCCAACCAGCAGGCAGAGGGGCTGCCGCCAGAAAAAAGGGATTAGGGGCGCTTGGGGGAAGCTGCCAGCTGGTTGCAAAGCCAGGGGGCGGTATCCCCTCCGCCGCCAGTATGGGCACCCTCGTGCCCCGGGCCGTCAAGACACTCAGTCGCACCCAACCCCGAGCCGGGTCACGCCCCATGGTCGCTCCTGCGGCCTTGACTGCCCTGACCTCAGCAGCCAGCCCGGCGACCTCCCCCTTCGGCTGCGGGGCCGCTTCGCTTTTTGCGTCCAGGCTTCAAGCCCTCTACAGCCCCTGCTCACACGCCTCTTGACAGCCAGGTCCTTCACAGATAAGGGGACCCCGGTCCGGCTGGCGCCGAACCAGTCTGAGCGGGAGAATCTCCGCCCTCAAGGACAACTGTCGTCCCGCCTGGGTTGTGGGTGGCCGACTCCCTAAAGACCGCATCTACGTGGATCATTCGTGTTGTTAAGGCACGAACGTTGCCGACATACGGAGAAGGGAGTCGACCATGACCAGTCTTGCGCATCGGGGGTTCATCCATCTCGGGATGGACGTGTCCCGGGACTCGATATCGGTGGCGCTGCTGGCGCCGGACTCCGACGTGGCGGAGATCGACAAGATCTCCGCGGACGAAGAGTCGGTGCGGCGCTTGGTCAAGCGCTTGGGACGGCCGGCGGGTCTGTGGGCCTGCTACGAGGCTGGGCCCACCGGCTATGACCTGTATCGATTGCTGGGCTCGATGGGCGTGCGCTGTGATGTGGTGGCCCCCTCGCTGGTTCCCAAGGGCCGGGGCGACATGATCAAGACTGACCGCCGCGACGCCCGGCGCCTGGCTGGTCTGCACCGGGCCGGCGAGCTCACCCCCATCGGCGTGCCCAGCCCGCAACAAGAGGCGGTGCGCGATCTGTGCCGCACCCGAGGCGACATGGTCGCCGACCTGACCCGGGCCCGCAACCGCCTGGGCAAGTTCTTGCTGCGCCATTCCCTCATTTATAGGGGCGGTTCCACCTGGACCGATCGTCACCAGCGTTGGCTGGCCAATGTCCACTTCGAGGACAAGGCCCTGGCCTCGACCTTCATGCACTACCGGGCCACGGTCAACCTCCGCGACACCACCCTCGAGGCAGTCGAGGAGGACCTGAAGGCCTACTTCCGCACTGAGCCCTTCGGCCAGGCCGTGCTTCGCCTCGGCGCCTACCGGGGCGTGACGCACATGGGAGGCCTGTGCCTGGGAGCGGAGGTCTTCGACTGGGCCCGCTTCGCCAAGGCACGCTCGTTCATGAACTTCACCGGCCTTACCTGCTCGGAGCACTCCAGCGGGCTGTCCACCCACCGGGGCTGGATCACTCGTGCCGGCAACTCCCACATCCGGGGCCAGCTCACCGAGGCGGCCTGGTCCTACAACCACCTGGCCCACGTCGGCCACGGCCTACGCGAGCGCCAAGACGGCGTGCCCGCTGCCACGCTCGCCCGCTCCTGGACCGCCCAGACCCGGCTCTCCAAGCGCTTCCACGCCCTCGCGGCCCGCAAGAACATCAAGTCTGTGGTGGCCACCGCCGTGGCCCGGGAGCTGGCCGGGTTCTTGTGGGCAGAGATGACCGCGGCGGACTGACCGGATGAGACCTTCCTCGATCACGGCCTGGTCGGCGCGACTGTGACCGAGCACTTCTCGACGCGCCGGAGCACCGCCGCAGCAGACTCGACCCTCGCCGGCGTTGTATCCAACGACTCGTTCACTCGAGCCGCCACGGACGCCCCTATTCCGAGGCAACCACCTGCGTATGGATCTACTGCGACCTCGACACGCGTACAGCATCGTGGCGGTTCTCCGACCCACAGCGCTCCGGCGCGTCGACCAACCAGACGACCCCGCCCTCCATGACCATCCCCACGGGGAGCGAGTAGCAGCCTCCACTAACCCCCACGACTGCTCAGCCTCACGCGCCACGCCTGGAAAACCTCTGGTGCCGCGCGCCCAAAGTCAGAACCAAAAGGAATCAGAGAAAGTGCTTGACATTCCGTTCCACAGCACCGCCGGCCTGGAGGCGCTTATGGGAGTCGTCGCAGGGCCCCGGCGCTAGCGCGAGCGAGTTGTCGTTTTCGCTGCTTGTCGTTTCCCTGGCGCGGCATGTTGCGAGCATGGTCCGCTTGGATCTTTGGGTGCGGTAGCCGATAGGTTCAGGCCGGTGTGACTGTTTCGTGCATGCCCGGGTTTGACGATCCTGCTTTGGTACGCGAGGGCTGCTGCCTGCGCTCGATCGGGTCGGTCGATTGCCGACCGGAAGGGAAGTCCGGAGCGTCGGGTCGCGCGCACAGCCCGGTCGGTTCCGGGCCGGGCTGTGCTTCCATTCTTGGGGGGATGACCGCTACGTGTATCCGTGGCCTACGCCGGTGGTGATCAGGCTGGGCAGGCTGTGGTGCATCAGGGAGCTCCAGGCGTTGGAGCACACGCCGTAGCACTCGTATTCGGGGAAGAGGCCCAGGTGGGCGAAGCGGACCTCGGTGTGATCCCCCTTGCGGTCGATCTCGAAGGTGATCGTGGTCCCGATCCATTCGGACTGATCCTCGACGAAACTCATGTGATTGTCGAGGACGACCCACACGACCTTCTCGTCGGGGACCAGGTCGACGACCCGAAGCTTGCAGGTATGGGTGTCAGGCACTCGGTAGGTGAACTCGTCACCGACGGCTGTGTTGTCGCCTTCCACGTTGGGTCCCCACCATTCTCGGACGTTGTTGATGGCCTCGAACACTTCCTTGGGGGTTTGCTCGACAACGAATGACGTGGCGTAGTCGTTCATCGGTCTCTCCTGCTCACGCGGCCTGGACGAAGGCGGCGTACTGGTGCTCGAGGTCCTTGGCCACACTGGAGCGCCAGCTATCGGCGAGGACCTGCGAGGTGGCGTCGGGGAAGATGTCTTCCTCGCCGGCGTCGGCGCCGTCAAAGATGGCTCGGGCCACCGACTGCGGGGTGGCCTTGGGGATCTCGAAGCCGCGGGTCATGTCGGTGTCGGTCGGGCCGGTCAGGACGGCGTGGACGCTGATCCCGCGGCCGGCCAGGATGGCCCGCAGCGACTGGGTCAAGTTGAAGGCCGCCGCCTTGGACACGGCATAAGCCGGGGTCATCGGCAGCGGGGCCATCGCCATCATCGATGTGTTGTTGACGATCGCGCCTCGCGACTGGGTGAGCTGGGGCAGGAAGGCCGGGATGACCTCGTAGGGTCCGAACAGGTTGACGGCCAGGTGCTGCTCCAGGACGGCCCGGTCGCTCAGGTTGTCGTAGAGGGCGATGCCGGCGTTGTTGACCAGGACGTCGAGGCTGTGGACCTGGTCCGCCACGCTGCGGATCTGGTCGGCGTCGGTGACGTCGAGGACGACGGCAGTGACCCGCTCGTCGGGATGGGTGATGGGCTGGCGGGAGCCGGCGTAAACCTGCTTGGCTCCCTTTGCCAGGGCCTCGTCGACCAGGGCTTGGCCGATCCCTCGGTTGGCGCCGGTGATCAGAACGGTTTTGCCTGCGATTGTCATGACTGTTGCCTCCTCGGCTGGTCGGTGGTTGGCGTTGGTGGATGGCGTGCATCCGCCTGTACAACTGGCCGAGTCAGAAAAAGTCGTCGCGCACCGGCAAGAAATTTCGGGTGCCGGGTCAGCCTGCGAAGGCCAGCGGCAGTCCGAACGCAGCGAACAGACCGGGATCGAGAAAAGCGTGGATAGCGACGATGCGCTCGCCGGCACACTCGAGCACCCGGATGCCGAACGCCTCCAGCTGTCCCGACTCACGATTCGGCCGGTAGACGGCCAGCGCCGGGCAACCGTTGGCGGCGAGTGTGACCACCCGGTCGCCACCCCCTTCGCTGCGCATGGCGGCCAGTAAGCGACCGATGTCGTCGACGCCCTGCAGCCAAAGCTCAAATGGCGGCATGGTCAAAGTGGCGTCCTCGTGAAGGAGTGCCACCAGCGCATCCACGTCGTAGCGTTCGAACGCCTCGACATACCGACCGAGAAGCTCCAGGTCGAGTTCACGAGCCTGGGCCGGGGCGGCGTCGAGATCCGCCCGATCCACAGCGGCGCGGGCCCGGCGAAGAGCGCTATTAACGGCGTCGGTACTGGTCCCAAGAAGTTCGGCGACTTCCTCGGCTCTCCAGCGCAGAACGTCGCGCAGTATGAGCACGGCCCTCTGGCGAGGCTGCAGGTCCTGCATGGCAGCGATAAACGCCAGCCGGATCGACTCCCGCTCCACGACGGCGTCGGCGGGATCAGCGTCGACCGACGCGATCAGGTTGTCCGGAATGGGCTGCACCCACGCGGCTTCAGGCCGCGGCGTGCCCATTGCCAGCTCGTGGGAGGCGTCCCATCCCTGCCGGCTGGCGGCGGGGGCAACCGATGTCGGCAACGCCCGCCGGTTTCGGCCTTTCAACATGTCCAGACAAACGTTGGTAGCGATCCGGTAGAGCCAGGGACGCAGGCCGGCTCGGTCGTCGAGTCGAGACAGCCCACGCCAGGCCCGGATGAACGTCTCTTGCACCGCGTCTTCGGTGTCATGGGGCGAGGCCAACATCCGATAGCAGTACGCGGTGAGCTGCCGGCGGAACGGCTCGAGTTCCTCGAAAGCGGCCGCCTCAGGCGATAGAACCGGGCTCACCCTCCCGTTCTACACCACCCGCCCGACCCGACCGAGCCCGACCGGGGGTTGGGGAACCCCAGACGGGAGAGGGAGACACTGCGTAGACGGGGACACTGCATAGTCGCCTCTCAGGAATCGGGCACAGGTTTGGTCCAGGCCGGAGGCCTGGACCAACAACGTGCCTAGCCACTCATTCAAGACGTCCCCAAACGACGGCAGCCATATGTCCCACACACCGGGATGAGGATTCTCCGGCGCCGCGGACCAGGTTCCGGCAACCAGACCAGGTGTCCCGCCATGGCAGTCGAGCCGTAGGACATGCGATCGGACAAATCGGGCTGTTTGAAACGACCCTTTAGGTCCCTCGACAGCGCCCCGAATCTCAAGACCACCGTGTCCGCAAACGCAGTGGCGTGGCGACGGCGGCGGCGGCGGCAGGTAGCCCCGTGCCGTCGTTGGTAGCCCGACCTACTGTGGGGCTTCACCTGGTCCGCGACAAGAGGGACGAGATGCTCTCATAACGTCCCTGCCCAATCGTCCGAATACCGCTGACGGGAATCAGTTT
>CAWAEC010000012.1:0-742986 GCA_963781155.1 uncultured Acidimicrobiaceae bacterium | reverse complement strand
TAGCGGTGTGACTGTCTGATCATCGGGGGGCGTTTTTCGGCGGCGTTGTTTGGCGGCGGTTTGGGCTGGTTGTCGGAGGGTGGGGGCGGCGAGGATGGCGGGTCCTTGTTCGCGAGGGACCCCTCCCGCTGCGATTGGTCTCTCGGTCGGGAGGGGTCCAGGGCGGTGTTGCCACCTGTGTCCATCGTATGGCCTTGTTCGTTGTCGGTCGACGCGTATGTGTCGGCTGGCCGGGCGGTCGTGTTCCCGCGACCGGAGTGCCCGTCGTGTTCGACGCCGATGAGCTTGTGGTCGGGGTATCGGCGTCATGTCCGTCAGGAGGGCCTGTGTCAGCGGGTGTTCATCCCGCGTGTGCGCTGCGGGTCCTGCGAGGTGACTCATGCGATGCTGCCTGCGTTTTTGTTGGTCGGCCGGCTGGACGTGGTGGAGACGGTCGGGGCGGTTCTCGAGGGGGTCGCGGCCCGGAGGGTCGGGGTCCGCCCGGCGGCGGAGGGGGTGTCGGTTCCTCACACGACCGCCCGGGGCTGGTGCCGGCGTTTCCGGTTGAGGGCGCCTTGGACGGCGGTGGCCTTTGCTGCGTTGGCGGTCGATCTGGCGGGAGCGGTAATCGCGCCGGTGGCGGACCTGGGCGGGTGGGCGCTGGCCACGATCTTCGCCGCCTGGGAGGCGGCTATGTCGCTTCCGGGTTGGCTGGCTGTTGGCGCTTGGCGGTTCGTCTCGGCCGTGAGCGGCGGGAGGTTGATCGCGGCCAACACAGATTCGCCCTGGTTAGTCATCGGCAGACGTCGTTTCATGCCTCCGGTCCCCTGAAAGCCAGGAGACCGGAGAGGAGACGACGACGTGGATAACGACATGACCGAGGCGATCGCCTTGCACCGCTGGGCGGTGATCGCCGAGGCGACCGCTGATCGGCTGAACCCGGCGGAGCGTGGGCTGGTGGTTCGGGCCATCGCCGGGCGGTCCCATACCCATCCCGACGGCAGCACTCGTCGCTATTCGAGGGGCACGATCGACCGATGGGTCCGGGCGTGGCGGGCTGGGGGCCTGGAAGGGCTGCGGCCTTCGGGCCGTTCGGATGCCGGGACGGTGCGGGCCCATCCCGAGCTGGCCGAAGAAGCGGTGGCACTGCGTCTGGAGCTGGCGAGCCGCTCGGCGGCGCAGATCGCCTCGATCCTGTTGCACCGCCACGGGGTGAGAGTGTCGGAGCGGACGGTGCGGGCCCAGCTGCGCCGACGGGGCCTGCATCGCGAAGCGCTGGAAGCGGAGCCGAAGGTGTTCGGCCGCTACGAGGCGGCCCGGCCGAACGAGCGGTGGATCACCGACGTGCTGGTGGGCCCGTGGGTTCCCCACCCCAAGATCGACGTCTCGGTGCGGGCCAAGCTGTTTTTGATCGTCGACGACCACTCCCGGCTGTTGATCGACGGTGTGTTCTACGCCTACGAGAACGCCCGGGCCTGCCAGGACCTGCTGCGCCGGGCCATCGTGCGTCGGGGGATGCCAGAAGTCCTCTACGCCGATAACGGCGCCCCGTTCAAGAACGCCTGGCTGGCCCGCACCTGCGCGGTGCTGGGCATCCGTCTGGTCCACTCCCAGCCCTACTCGCCCGAAGGGCGAGGCAAACAGGAGCGGCTCAACCGCTACATCCGCGACGCCTTCCTGTCCGAGGCGATCCATCACGGCATCGACAGTCTGGAGACTCTCAACGATCTCTTCTCGGCGTGGGCCGAGCAGGTGGCCAACCGGCGTCTCCACGCCGAGACCCACCAGCCCCCGATCGAACGGTTCCAGGCCGGCGGACCGCACCGGGCGGCCGACCCCGAACGGCTCCGAGAAGCGTTCCGATGGTCGGCGACACGCAAGGTGACCCGCACCGCCACCGTCCCTTTGGAAGGCAACCAATACGCGGTCGACTCTTCCCTGGTCGGCCGGCGAGTGGAGCTGCGATATGACCCCGAAGACCTCGCCCGCCTAGACGTGTTCTACGAAGGCAAACCGGCCGGCGTGGCCACCCCGTTCGTGATCGGACACCACACCCACCGGGCCGTGCCCCAAGCCGCCCGGCCCACACCGACACCGACCGGCGTCGACTACCTGGGCCTGGTCGCCGCCGCCCACGAAGAGGCGGCCGGCACCGGGATGAAAGTTGACTTCACCCAGCTGGCCATCTTCGAGCTCCCCGGCGACGGCGAGGAGGCACAGTGAGCCGGGCGCCGTGGGTCGCCCACTTCGGCCTCACCCGCACCCCGTTCGGCAAGTCCATCCCGGCCAAAGACCTCTACGCCCGGCCCGCCCATCAAGAAGCCATCGCCCGCATCAACTTCTGCGTGGTCGAGAACGCCCTCGGGGTGATCACCGGTGACGTCGGCGCCGGAAAAACGGTGTCGGTACACGCCGCAGTATCGACCCTGGATCCCACCCGACATCAGATCATCTACATCTCCAACCCGGCCTTCGGCACCAGAGGCCTCTACGTCACCATCGTCAGAGCCCTCGGCGACCAGCCCCGCTACCAGCGAGCCGAGCTCATGGTCCAAGCCGCCGACCTGCTCGCCGCCGAAGTCGCCGAACGCCACCGCCGAGTCGTGCTCATAGTCGACGAAGCCCACCTGCTCGAACCCGCCCAACTCGAAGAACTACGGCTGCTCACCAACGCCGACATGGACTCCGCCTCCGCCTTCGCCGGCATCCTGGTCGGCCAACCCACCCTCAACCGCCAACTGCGCATGGGCGCCTTCGCCGCCCTCGACCAGCGCATCGCCACCCGCTTCACCATCAAACCCATGGACCTCGCCGAGTCCCTCGAATACCTCAAACATCACCTCGCCCTAGCCGGACGAGACGAACCGCTCTTCGCCGACGACGCCGTCTCACGACTTCACCGCGTCGCCAACGGCCTACCCCGGCAGCTGAACAACGCCGCCACCGCCGCACTCATCGCCGCCGCCGCCGACAACAAGGACCTCGTCGACGACGCCTGCGCCAAGAAAGCCGTGGCCGAGCTCACCCGAGACTGAACATGACCCATCCCGCCCGGCCCCCGCCCTCATCCACAAACCCCCTGCCGAACTGTGATCAAACACCGCTGCCAACCCGTGTGCAGACAACGTGGCCGCCAACACTATTCCGGTGCGCGAAGCGGCCAAGCCCCGCAAACTGGCTATTACCAGCAGCGACTCCGACAAGGAGCTGAGTTCGGTCTCCTAGCCTGGCCCGGCGGGCCGGACCGATCGACGACAGCGGCGTGATCGTGAACACAGACCGAGGGCGGCGTGAATTCAGCGAATCCCAGCGGGCTGGCCTCGAGGAGCGCCAAGCCGACCAGGATCGCACCCTGGCGGCCGTGCACCAGCTCGAGGCGATGCTCGGGCAGGCCGCGCCGGGCCGGGAGTTCGCGTGGAGCTCCGAGGTTCTGGGGGCGCTGGTCGCTCTGGACGAGGCTACGGCCGAGGAGGCGGACAATGCCGACTCGCCCGACAGTCTGCTCTCAGATGTGGCCCGCACCCAGCCGTGGTTGCGTAACCGGGTGCGAGGACTGCGCCTCCAATACCGCCAGCTTCGAGGCGCGGTAGCGTCGCTGAGAGCCGAACTGGAGCCGCAGCCCCAACCCTCGGTGGACTACGCCGATGTGCGCCAACGGCTGGGATGGATCCTGACCGGGCTACACCACCAGCGGGCCCGGGAATCAGATCTCATCTACGAGGCCTACTACGACGCCTTCCGAGCCGACCTGCCCGCCGAGGCAGCCTCGGGCTCGGCCGCCGAGCAGCCCCGGCCCGCCACCAAGCCAGGTAAACCTTCGACCGATCAGAACTAACGAGCCTTATAGCCTTGCGTATCGTCATCCCGTCGCGGACGCCACCGGGCGCAGCACCTGCCCGTGCGCCGGAAATGGGTTGTTGACCGGGCCGGCCACTCGCCGCCCACGCGGCGTCCCGGCTGTCACCCTCATTGACCGGCCGGACAGCCCTATCGGCGCTCTCGTTTCAAAGGCGCGGCCGCGCACCGGCCGCGACACAGCCTCAGGTAGAACTCATGGGCCTTCAGATCGAAACCATCTAACACAGTTCCGCCATCGTCGTGACCCTCACCGGCGCAACCGATGTCGGAGCGCTTTAGCCGCTCCAAGACGCCTGCGAGTAGCTGCCAGTGAAGGAAGGACGTCGTGCTCGACATCAGCGAAGTCACCCACAACATTCCGCTAACAGAGATCGTCGACGCATTTGGGCCGGCCGTGGCGGCGCTCAAGCTGGTGGCGCCATCCGCCGTGGGACCCCTGGACCGCCCGCTCTGTCAGCGCGTCGTCTACCCCAGTGTCGATGTCGCCATCGCCGCCTCCCGCGACGGCGACACCACCACGAGCAACCCGGCTAGAGAAGACCTGGCGGCCAAGTTCGACGCCCTAGCGGATCATTACGCCCAGATGATCGACCATTGTCGACAACTCCTGCAGAAAGCCGAACTGTCCGCAGGAGGCAGCGCCCAACCATCCAGAGAACCATGAGCTGCCAACGCTCGAATCAATCGACGCGGCAGCCCCTGGCTTCCGGGAACCCCGTCAAACAAACCGCTTTGTATAGCCCCCGCGCGCCTCTGGCCAGCACGGCCAGCCCCCTTCAGGGGGTGCTTGGCGGGACATCCCCTGGCCCAACGATCCATTCACGACCCCGACCTGCGCGAAACCGTCAAGGAACTAGCCCAGCTGGACGGCGGCTTCGTTATCAGCGGTGACGGAACAGTGCTCTCAGCGTGCCGCCACTTCGAAGCGACCCTTCCCCAGCACCATCACCCCCTCGGGCTGGGCAGCAGACACATCGCCGCCGCATCGATCTCCGGATCGACCGGCGCGATTGCAATAGTCGTATCGGAAAGTTCCGTCGTCCGCCTGTACTCCGGGGGCGTACTCGTCACCGAGATCCTCCCAGAGATCTGGCTGCTCCACCGGTACATGCCCCACATAGTCAAACCCAGCTTCGAAAGCAACGACGTTCAGAACCTCGCCATCATCTCCGAGAGCCCCAGACAAGACCGGGCCCAGGACTCTACCTACCGCAATCCATGACCTGGCCCGGCCACAAACCCCCGTCGCCAGTATCCGGCCTTCATCCTCCGGGCATCCGGTGGGGAGCGTCGGGCCAGCAACTTTGGGCGCCTCCCCCGGCTTTCTGCGTCTCGCTCTCCAACCAGCGATACACGCCTCCGCTCGCGCAGCCTTCGGCCGCAACCAAAGGGTCCGAAGGACTGTCTCATAAACGCGGTCTACGCGAGCGACTTTCCCAGGTGCCCTACCGGAGCACCGACGGCAGCCCTCCGAGTAGGACGCGAGCCCGATCACTGTTGGGTCTGCCGTGGTCGCTTGCTGCTGCTGCAGCCTGGCACTCGCCTGCCTTGTCTGCGAGCGCGTCCGTGTGCGAAGATACGGCAAGATCTGGAGGTCTTCGCACAAGAGGGCTGATCTTCACATCGGGATTCCGGGGCCGCTTTGTCGGCTCGCTTCTCGTCGCCGGCAAGTTATAGAGACGGGATGGAAGGGGAAGGGCCATGTTGGGGGGTACCGGCAAGGCCATGGAGGGTGGAGATCGCTCGGCGAGGCGGTGGGTTGGCTGGAGGCGGTACTGGCAGGCGGGCACAGTTCTGCTGCTGGGTCTGCTGATCACGGCGGGCCTGACCGTCACTTCGGCACTGAGCTATAGGCACAACGAGCAGAGGTTGACGTCGTTGCAGACCAGGCTGACCGCGTCGGTGCTGCAGACGGCGCAGCCGCAGTTGCAGGCCAGACTGGGGCGGGTCATCGGGCTCACCGCCGGGGCGAGCGACCCGGTGGGGACGTTCCGGGCGGCCATGGCTGGCGAGCTGGCGCCTCGGGGTCCGTTCGCGTCGGCGACGGTGGCAGTGGTGCGGGCCGGCCAGGTGCGGGTGCTCGCTCATGTCGGGTCGGTGCCGCTCCAGGGTCTCAACTCCACAGCCACCACCGAGCTGTTCCTGCAGGTGGCCAGCACCTCTTCGCTGGTGACTACCCGGGCCGTGGCGGGGGGAGTACAAAAACTGGGCTATCTGCTCTCCGCCCGAAGCCCCGACGGAGTGTACGTGGTGGGCGCGTCGGAGCAGCTGCCGGCTGGCCGCCGTATTATCGTCCCGGCCGGCTCGCCTGATGCCAATCTGAACTTCGCCCTGTACTTCGGGCCGGTGGCCAGCCCGGCGGCTCTGGTCGAGACCAATGCCGGGCGCCTGCCGTTGACCGGCACGACCTCTAAAGCGACCGTGCCGTTCGGGAACAACGTGTTGACCTTGGTGGCGTCGCCGCGGGGTTCGCTGGCCGGGGCGGGGGCGCAGTACCTGCCCTGGGGCATCCTGGGGTTGGGGATGGTGCTTTCGGTGGCCGCCGCCGCTGTCACCGAGAACCTGGTCCGGCGTCGAAGATACGCCGAGGTGTTGTATACACAGCAGCGCCGGATGTCGGAGACTCTGCAGCGGTCCCTGCTGCCCAGGCGGCTGCCGGCCGTGGCGGGCTGGGAGTTCGCCGCCCGCTACGCGCCCGCCACCAAGGGCGCGGAGATCGGGGGTGACTGGTACAGCGTGGTCGAGGTCGACGACCACCGGTTTGCGGTGGTGGTGGGGGACGTGTCGGGCCACGACCTGGCCGCCGCTGGGGTGATGGCCGCCCTGCGTTACACCATTCGCACCCTGGCCAAACTCGGGATCCCGCCCGGCGAGATCCTGGCGCGGACCGCCCCGGAGCTCGACGTTGCTACCGATGACCATTTCGCCACCGTGCTGGTGGGGATGGTGGACACCGGCATGCAGGAGTTGACTGTGGCGTCCGCCGGCCACCCTGCGCCATTGCTGGTGCAGGACGGACACGCCCGGTACCTCAAAGTCTCTCCCGGCGTGCCGCTGGGCGTACCCGGCCCGCCACCCGAGCCCATCACCGTCCATTTCTCACCCGGATCCACGCTGGTCGCCTTCACCGACGGGCTGATCGAGCAGCGCGGGCGGACCCTCGAGGTTGGGCTGGAACAGCTGGCCGCGGCGGCGGCCAGCCCGGCCCCGCCCGACGAGCTCATCACCCGCCTGGTGGCAGCGCTCACCAGCGCCGATCAAGAAGACGACATCGCCATACTGGCCATCCGCTTCTCCACCCAAGAAGCCAACCCCCAAGACCCCGACTCGTTGCAGTCGAACGCTGCTGGCGTCAGCCCGCCTCGTCCCGAAACCTCGACCAGCCCGCCGGCGTAGCCCGCAGAGATGGAACGGTTCTGCCGCCCAGCTCTGGGCGGCCGCGGATAGCTGAAGGCCGCGCCCGAAATGGCAGCCGCCGAGCGAGTTTGTCCTGGTGGTCGTGGGTACAAAGAGGGTGGGAGCCGGTACAGAATGGAGGCGCAACTAGTGGCTCAGAGGATCATCGACGTTCTTCGCCATGACCATGACGAACTCCGAGAGCTCTTCGCCCGCCTGGAGGCTGCCAAAGGCAAGCGCAAAAGCGACCTGTTCGACCGGCTGGTGCGGGATTTGGTCCGCCATGAAGTTGCCGAGGAAGAGGTGCTCCGGCCGGTGAGCAGACGCGACGCGGGAGAGAGGATCGCCGAGGCCAGGATGAAGGAAGAACATAGGGCGGAAGTACTCCTGAAAGAACTGCAAGGTCTGGACGGTGCCTCCTCGCAGTTCGACACCAAACTCAAGAGGTTGCGTCGGCAGGTAGCGGCGCACGCCGAGGCCGAGGAAACCAAGGAATTTCCTCGGGTGGAGAGCCGAGAGACCGCCAAACGGCTCGAAGAGCTGGCCAAGGCCTACCGGGCGGCCAAAAGGGTGGCGCCCACGCGGCCGCATCCCGCCACGCCCAACACACCGGGGGCGAACATGCTGATCGGCCCGGCTGCCGCCCTGCTGGATCGAACTCGGGACGCCCTCCGGGACGGGCTCAAGTCGACCTGACCCTTGCTGGGCGGGACTGGTTCGACGTGTGCGAGTGGCCGTCGGGGCAGGTGGCAGTGGCTATCGGCGACGTCCAGCTTTCCGGCAGCCGCCGCGACGATGTGGCCATCCCAGTCACCGATCTGCCTTCCGCCGGTGAGCCGACGACGGAAGCGACGGTGACGTCGCCACGCGGCGATATGATTGAGGGTTGATGGCTGGGCTGGTCCTCGGCCCCCAACCGGACGCGGTGCGGGTGGCTCGCCGCTTCGCCAAGATCTCTCTGGCCGGCTTGGCCGATGACCTGGTCAGCGACGTGGAGCTGGTGGTCGCCGAGCTTGTCAGCAATGCCGCCTGGCACGGCCAACCCCCGGTGGTGATGAACCTCTCCGTCTCTGCCGAGCGGGTGCGGGTGGAGATAGAAGACTCCGGCCGGGCCTTGCCCATCGAGGTCATTCAGCGCAGCGACGCTATGACCGGACGTGGCTTGTCGCTCGTGGGTGTCCTCACCTCCAGCTGGGGGGTTGAAGCCGGGCGATCGGGCAAGGTGGTGTGGGCGGAGTTCGACTTCGGTCCGGAACGGATACAGTCCCGGGCGGAGCCGGAGATCGATCGGGACGCCATCCTGGCCGCCTGGCCCGATGAGGACGACCAGCCAGCTCCCCGCTACACGGTCCGTCTCCCCGGCGTACCCACCGAGCTGCTGGTGGCCGCGAAAACACATATCGACAACGTGGTGCGGGAGATGTCGCTCCTCCGCGGCGGGAGCGAGCCGCCCGGCGAACCACTGTCCCGATCGGCGACCCGGCTGATCGAGGCCGTCACCGCTGACTTTGCTGAGGCCCGAGCCGAGCTAAAACGTCAGGCTTCTGACGCCGCCGCCCGGGGCCGACCGGTCACCGACCTCGACCTACACCTCCCGGCCGACGCGGCCGACGCCGGCGAGCGTTACCTGGCCGCTCTCGACGAAGCTGACCGTTACGCTCGCTCGGCCCGTCTGCTCACCCTGGCTCCGCCCGCGTCCCACCGGCTGTTGCGCCAGTGGTACGTCCGGTCGATCATCGACCAACTCCGGGCCGCGGCACGCGGTGACACCCCGGCCGAGCCACAACCGCTCGCCGCCGTGCTGGCCGGCGAGGTGGACCGCCTGTCCGGCCTGGAAGACGCCGCCATACGCCTGGACCTGCTCCAAACCGTCAACTCCAGCTTGGCCGCCGCCACCACCGCCGATGAGATGGCCGGTGTCGTCGCCGGCCACGCCGCCCAATATGCCGGAGTGGAAGCGGTCAGGGTGTACCTGGCCACCGACCACGGCACCTTCCGCTCCGCAGCCTGGCACTCCCAGGAGCAGCCCAGGCGCACCGACTACCACGAGGTTGTACTCGCCGACGACCACGAGTTCACGCTCGAAGACGACCTCCCCGGAGCCACCGTGGTCCGCACCGGAGAGCCCATCGTCCTGAAATCTCGCCGGGAAATCTACCAGCACCTCCCCGAGCTTCGAGGCTACTACCCCGATGAGCGCTCACTGCACATGCTCCCGGTAGCCCTCGGTGCAAGAACATTTGGGCTTCTGGCCATCACCTTCGTGGGCGGCCAATTCGACGACGACGACCAGCTTCATCTCACCAACGCCCTCGTGGACGTGCTCGCCCAAGCCCTCGCCCGAGTCCAACCGCACCCATAACACATATCTCCGAAGTTGGCGTGTATGTGACAGCGAAAAGGGATGACGGGACCCAGGAACCGCCCTTTCGACACCAAGCCGATCAGGCTCCGCCGGACGTGGCTTCGACTCGCGCCTAGCCCGACCCGCACTGCTCTCGCCGAATCCAGCGCTGCTGGCGGTCCTCCTGCGGGTCAACCCGAGCAGCGCGGGATTGAATGATCTGTCCGGCAGCTGCCGCGGCCGCGTCATCTAGCAGTGGATGTTGACTGGAGTCGCTCCGGCTTCTTTCGGATTCCGGGCTGTGGCGACTCAGCCGGGTGGCACCGAGGTCACGACCCTGGGTGACGGAGCGAGGGCCGTCTTCACCTCGGCGTCGGCGCCATGGGACTGAACGACTATTGCCTGGGTGAGCGAACGGCCGCCGAATATTGCCCGGCAGGATCGCAAGAGGCGCGCCGCGAAAGCGGTTAGCGCTCCCACATCCCACTGGGCGCCCCACTCGCAAGCTTCGGCGACAGAAACGGACCGGCGACCCAGAGTTTTCCCCCGCAGTTCGGGGGGACGCAGGGTGGCCGCCAATCCGCGCCGCGATGGTTCTGAAGGTCCCAATCTTGTCTTATTGGGCTAGATGAAGTTGCGGGACGCGTCCTCGCCGCGGATCGCTCGGCGATCGGTCGAAACATGGTCGCATACCCTTTGAGAAGCGGTGCGATGTCCGCGGGGCCAACGTATCCCTGTATGCGGAGGGCCACGCTCAGTGGAGCAAGGCTTCTACAGCCGCCACGGCTTGCCCGGCATCACGACCGGACCAGCCGTCCGCACCCAGGCGGGAGGCGGCCGACTCGTCGGTTACGGCTGCACCGCCAGCCAGGATGATGGTTTGTGGGCGGGCGGCGCGGACGGCGTCGACCGCCCTCGCAATTGCCTTTTCGCGGCCCCTGGTCGTGGCGCCGACGAGTACGGCGACCAGGCGGTCGGGGCGATTGGCCGATTGCGCGAATGATTCCGGAGGCGTGTTGGCCCCGAGGTCGATCACCTCGAATCTGGCTCCCCGGAGTACATCGGCCAGTATGGCGCTGGGCAGGACATGGGGATCGCCCGAGGCCGTTCCGACCAAAAGAGTGCCCCGTTTGCGCCCCCGTTGAGCGAACAGCGGGCCCAGGCGGCCGATGATCCGGGAGGCGACGGTGGAGGCCCGATGCTCGTCTGCCACTGAGAGCTCTCCAGAGGCCCAGCGTTCCCCGATCGTGCGCAGGGACCCGGCGAGCAGATCGAGATGAACCTCCTTCGCCTGCATCCCTGATGTCAACGCGGCGGTGATCACCGCCCACGCGCCTGGTTCGTCACCCGCGACCAGCCGATCCATGAGCTGAGCCTGGGTGGCGGAGCGGGCCGCGCCCCGCTTGCGGCGACCACCCTGCTGCAACGCATCGAGGTCCGACACTGCGACCGTCCACCGCGACCCCTCCTGGCGGGCGGGGAGGCGGCCAGTGCGAATGTAGCGGTAGGCGGTCATGTAGTGGACGTTGAGCCGATCAGCCGCCGCCTGCAAGGTGATGCGCTGCCCGCTGTCCATTTCTTCTCAGCCTCCCGGCGCTAGCGACCCAGCGCAATTTCGATTTTAGTAGTAAAGTGCGAGCCATCGACCGATACCAGTATCTGTGTGTTGTGGCTGGCTGCCTGCTGGTGACGTTTCCCCTGGAGTTCGTCTTCTCGGCGGGGGTCTACCGGCGCTGGAAGACGACCGTGCGGACGCTCGCCTTGCCGGTCGTCGTCTTCACGGCGTGGGACGTGGTTGCCATTCGTCGGGGCGACTGGAAGTTCAACCCTCGCTTCGTGACGGGCTGGCAGCTGCCGCTCGGACTGCCGGTCGAGGAAGCGTTGTTCTTCGTGGTCGTACCGCTGTGCGCCCTGTTGACCTACGAGTCGGTCCGGCAAGCCCTGGGACGCCGGCGTGGGTGACTACAGCGCCCTGGCGCTGGTGGCGGCGAGCGCCGTTGTCGTGGCAGAGCTGGTATGGCTGCGCACGGGCTTGTTTCGGCGCCCGGAGTACCTGCTCACCTTGGCGATCGTCTGCGCCTTCCAGGTGGCGGTTGACGGTTGGCTGACCAAGTTGAGCGCCCCGATCGTTCGCTACAACCCCCACCAGTTGAGCGGCGTGCGCTTCCCGTGGGATATTCCTGTTGAAGACTTCCTGTTCGGGTTCGCGCTGGTCACCACGACGTTGCTCACGTGGGTGCGGCTGGGGAAGCGCTGAGGTGATTGATGTCCTTGCCGCTGCCGGTTGGGCCGCCGGGTGGCTCGTGGCCGGGCCCGTCCGCCGGCTGCCACAGCTCCCGGTGGAGGGGCCGGCCCCGCTGGTGTCCGTCGTCGTGCCGGCCCGTAACGAGGCGGCCCGGCTGCCTCCATTGCTGGCGGCCCTGGCCGCTGAGCCGATCAACTCCCGTCCGTCCGAGGTCATCGTGGTCGATGACGGCTCCACGGACGGCACCGGGTTTCTAGCCCAGACCGCTGGGGCGGCGGTCATGCGCACAGCACCCCCGCCAGGCTGGACGGGCAAGACCTGGGCTTGCTGGCAGGGCGCGCGGGCCAGCCGGGCTGAGGTGCTTGTTTTTCTGGACGCAGACACCGAGCCCGCCCCGGGTTTCGTGGCCCGCCTGGCCGCTGCGGCGGTGGTAAGCGACGGCATGGTGAGCGTCCAGCCGAGCCACCGGGTCGAGCGGCCCTACGAACAGCTCTCCGCCGTATGCAACGTCGTGGCTCTGATGGCGGGAACGGGGCGGATGGCGCAGCGGCGCGGATGCGGCCGTCGGTGGCGCGGCCCGGTGGGGTTTGGGCCGGCCGTCGCCGTGCCTCGAGCTCGCTACTTCGCCGTTGGCGGCCACGCCGGAGTGCGGACCGCGGTGGTGGAGGACATCGCCCTGGCCCAGCAGTTCGACCGTCTCGGAATTCCGGTGGCGGCCTTCGTAGACGGGTCCGAGGGCGGGATCCGGTACCGCATGTACCCCGAGGGCGTGGCCCGCCTCTGGCAAGGCTGGACGAAGAACCTGGCGGCCGGCGCCGGTCGGGTGCCGATCCTGCGGGCCGTCCTCGTGGCTCTTTGGGTTGCCGGCGGGCTGCGCGCCAGCGGGCTCGCCGTGAAGCAGCCGGGTACCTACGCCGTGTACGCCCTGCAGGCCGGCGTGCTCTTCCGTCGGGCCGGGGCATTCCATCCCGTGCTGGCCGTGGTTTACCCCCTGCCTTTGGCGGCCTTCGTGGTCCTGATGGCGGGTTCGGTCTGTGCCCGGGCAGCCGGCCGCCCGGTGTCGTGGCGGGGGCGGTTGGTGATGCCGTGAGGGCCGAGACAGCGGTACTGGTCGACGCCGGAATATGGGCCGGGTGGGGTGTCGCCGTGGGGCTGGCGGCTGCTCGCCTGCCGGTCCGCGTATTTTTGCGGGACGGCTGGCTCACCAGGATTCGGCCGTGGGAGCACCAGGGCCTGGCCTGGGCATGGCTCGGGGTGCGACGTTGGAAGGATCGGCTTCCCGAAGCGGGCGCCTGGTTCGGGCCGGCCTCCAAGCGCGTCCTACCGGGGCGCACGACTGACGGATTGGGGGCATTCGCGGGCGAGACCCGGCGGGCCGAATGCGTGCACTGGGCGGCGCTGGCGCCGCTGGCGGCGATGCCGTGGTGGAACCCGCTGTGGCTCACGGCGTGCATGGGTGTCTACGCCGTCGCCGCCAACGGCCCCTGCATCGTCGTGCAACGCTACAACCGGGCGCGCATCGAGAACATCTTGCGGCGGCGGCTCGCTCGCCTGCGGCTGCCGGTGACGCCATGATCGCCGTGGCGGCGGCTTTGGCGGCCTTTGCGGCCATGGAACCGGCTGCAGCCGGTTTTCACCGGGCTGTCATGCACGGGAGGGGGCGGGTGTGGCACCGGAGCCATCACGTCAACTCCGCCGGTCCCCTGGGAACCAATGATGTTTTTCCTCTTCTGTTCGCCGCGCTCACCGTGATCGGTATGGCCGTGGCGGCGCGGGGGGGCGATGGGCTGATGTTGGACGGCCTGGTCGGGGTGACCGGCTACGGGCTGGCGTACGGGCTGGTGCACGACGTCTGTGTGCACGGCCGGTTGACCGGGGGGCGCCCGGTTTTGCCGGGGCGGTGGCTGCGCTGGATTGCGGCCTGCCATGGCATCCACCACCGAACCGGTTTGGCGCCTTACGGCTTCCTGATGCCCATCGTGCCGGCCAGATGCCGTCCTGCCGTGGCAGCCTTTCGGTGCGCGGCCAGCCGGGCCCGCTTGGAAAAGACGTCATAGCCGTTGGCTTCGATCTGATCCAGGATGGCGCTGTAGAGGTGGCGGGCGGTGCGTACGCAGGCGGCTGCCCGGCCCGCCAGATAGGCTATGCCCCTGTCCGCTTCGCAGTACAAGACCCGCGCCCGTTCAATCTGAAACCGCATCAAGTCAACCCACTGCGGGCTGACCTGTCTCGACCAGGGGTCGGCCCGGAAATGGACCAGATCCTGCGCGGGAATGTAAACACGTCCCCGGTCGAGGTCCTCGCCGACATCGCGCAAAAAGTTTGTGAACTGGAAGGCCAGTCCGAGGGCCCGGGCCGGCTCCAGGGCGGCGTCCGGATCCGAGGGCTGAAGGACGGGCAGCATCATCTCCCCTACGGCCGCCGCCGAACCGTCCATGTAACCGCACAGGTCATGCCAGGATTCGTACTGCGTCACGGAGAGATCCATCGCCATGGCGCCCAAAAATCGGCGCAGGGCTTCGCGGCTTATTCCCAGAGTCAGTACGGTGTCAACCAGAGCGGCCAGGATCAGGTCGTCGGAGTGGCCCCGTTCCAGATCGGTGAAGAGGCAGTCTTGGAAGTGCGCCAGCCGGCCGGCGGGCCCAGCGGGACCGGCGTTGCCCGGGTTATCCACGATCTCGTCGGCGTACCGGCAGAATCCATACAGGGCATGGACATGGGGCCGGCTCCGGGCCGGCAACAACCTGGTCGCCCAGTAGTAGGTGGTGCCATGCCGGCGGTGGAGAGCGCGGCAGGCCCGATAGCTGGCCTCCAAGGCGGCAGCTGCCGGGCGATTATGCCCGCCGAGGTGGGAGCGGGTCATCCTGGCATCTCCGCGACCCGGGCCGCGGCCAGCCGCCCGGAGAGCAGGACCATGGGCACTCCCACGCCGGGCACCGTCCCGGATCCCACGAATATCAGCCCCGGCGCTCGCTTGTCGATATTGCTGGGACGAAAGGGTCCCGTCTGGAAGAAATGATGGGCCAACGAGAAGGGCGTGCCTCGCTCCAGGCCGGCCCGCTGCCAGCCCGTGGGGTCGACGAAGGCTTCCACCTCGACGTCGGTGGGATAGCCGAAGCCTGATGTCCGGGCGACCAGTTCGTCGTAAGCGCGGTCTCTCTCCGTTGACCAGTCGACTGCTCCATCCAGGTTGGGTACCGGCTCCAGCACATAAAGGGTGTGGCGGCCCGGCGGGGCCATGACCGGATCATCCACCGTGGGGACGGTGACGAGGATCGAAGGGTCGGGCATGCGCCGGCCCTCAGCCAGTACGGCCCGGAACGAGCTCTCCCACTCCCTCCCGAAATGAATGTTGTGGTGAGCCGTTCCAGCCGGCAACATCCCGGCCACGCCCGCATGCCAGACGATCACGGACGGCGAATAGCGGCCGGTCCGGGTCACCCGGGGCGCCGTCAGGTCGGGCAGCAAGAGCCGGTAGGCGGCCGGAAGGTCGGTGTTGCACACCACCGCATCCGCCGGCAGAAAGTCGCCGCCGGCCAGCCGTACGCCCCGTACCGGTCCTTGGGTGTCGCCGGCCAGCACGATGCGCTCCACCTCGGTGTTCAAGCGCAGCTCGGCACCTCCTTTCACCGCGGCGGTGGCCAGCGCAATGGGAACGGCGTGCATGCCGCCCGCCGGGTAGAAGACGCCGCCGACAGTGTCCATATAGGTGATGACGCTGTAGAGAGCCAGCGCCTCGTAGGGTGCCAGGCCGGCGTACAGAGACTGAAAGCTGAAGACGCGCTGCAAGCGATCATCCGAGAAGAAGGCGCGCACCCGGGGGCCCAGCCGGCGCAGTCCGCCCATGCGGATCAGGCGCAGCACGGGTGCCACCGGGCGAACAAGATCGAGCGGGGAGTCGAAGTTCCGGTTGATGAACGACCCCAGCTCCAGCTGGTAGAGCTCGGTAAGCCAGTCGGCAAACTTCGCGAAGGCAGCGGCCTCTCGCGGACCGCAGGTGCGGCGCAGCTCTTCGGTCATGGCTTCCCGCCCGCTGCGGACGCACAGCACCGACCCGTCCGCGAAGTTGGCCCGGTAAATCGGATCCAGTGGTAGTAGCGACATCAGGTCTGAAAGTTCGCATCCGGCGGCATTCACCGCCTCTTCCAGCAGTGCCGGCATGGTCAGGACCGTCGGCCCCGTTTCGAACTGGTAACCGCCGCAGCGCAACACCCCCGCGCTCCCGCCCGGCGCGTCGCCCCGCTCCACTACGACGACATCGTGGCCGTCACCCACCAGATGGCAGGCGGCGCTCAGGCCGCCGATGCCCGCACCGACAACCACGACGCGCATCAGGCCGGCCCTCCGACGACCTGGGCCGCCAGGTCCTCCAGCGCCGCCCGGACGTGCTCGGGAATCGGCGCCCGGGCCAGCGCCGCCACCGCACAGGCGTGGCGGTGCCAGATAATCTGCTCGACCTCGTCCCGAGCTCCGCAGTCGACCAGCAGGTTGCAGAGGCGGCGGATGTCGGCGCAGCTGAGGTCTGGCGCGCCGACCCGGTCGAGAAGCGGTGCGGCCGCGGGCCCGCAGCGATCCCTCGCCACTGCCAGCAGCAAGGTGGGCTTTCCGTCCCGCAGGTCGTCGCCAACGGGTTTGCCGCTGACAAGTTCGTCACCGAACGCGCCGACCAGGTCATCGCGGAGCTGAAAGGCATCGCCCAGGGGCCGGCCGAAGGCCGTGTAGTGGGGGCCCATCTCCGCCAGCCGGCCGGTCAGCGCCGCGCCCAGGTGCAGCGGCCGCTCCACCGTGTAACTGCCCGACTTTAAGCGGGCAATGCGGACCGCTCGCCGCCAGCCGACCCCGCCCCGCGCTGCGCCAGCCAGGTCGAGGTACTGGCCCATGACCAGCTCCAGCCGGAGTTCATTCCACACGGCGCGCACCTCGCGGGCCGCCTGCCCGGCGCCGGTGAGCAAACGATCGGCGCAGGCGAACGCCAGGTCACCAAGCAGAACCGCCATCCCCTCCCCGAACCGGCGTGATTCACCGCGCCACCCGGACCGGCAGTGGTCCCGCTCCAGCCGGCGGTGCATGCTGGGGCGTCCCCGCCGGGATTCCGAGCCATCCATGACATCGTCGTGCAGCAGCGCGAAAGCGTGCAGCAGCTCCAGCGCGGCGGCCACATCCGCCACGAGAAAGTCGTCGGAACCTCCTGCCCCGAGATACCCGTACCAACAGAAGGCAGGCCGCAGCCTCTTGCCGCCCTGGAGGACGAAGTCGGCCAGTAGAGACAGCGGCTCCACCAACCAGGCGTCGGCCTGTGCCCAACGTGTCCGCTCCTCCTCCAGGACCTCCTCCAGCCGGGCGTCCACCCAGGACGGCGTCAGTGAATCGTCCACATCATGGCGGGGAGCGGCGGCGACGGGCAACATGCTCCGATTTTAGCACTAAAGTATCCGGGGACGCTCCAGCTTTTAGTGCTAACATTGTGATTCGGCCGAAGGAGAGAGCTGATGAGCACAAACAGCGGACGCCCAGTCCGCAATGACACGGTCGTGGTGCTCTTCAACCGTGATCTGCGCGTTCTCGACCATCCCGCCCTTGCCCAGGCATGCCGGCAGGCCGGCACGGTGGTTCCGCTGTTCGTTCTTGACCCGAAGCTGACGGGCCGGCCTCTCGCCTCGAGCAACCGGCTCGCCTTTCTACTCGACTCCCTTCGCAACCTGCGCCGCTCGCTCATAGACCGTGGCGGTCAGCTCTACCTGCGAACCGGCGATCCCGTTACCGAGGCCCTTAAGCTGGCCACCACGGTGGGGGCCAACGGGGTGTTCGCCTCGGCTGACGTCAGCCGCTACGCCCAAAGCCGCCACCGGAGCCTGGCCCGGGCCTGCCACCGGGCGCGGATGCGGTTGGTCACCTTTCCCGGCGCCACCGTCGTCCCACCCGCAGATCTGGCGCCCTCCGGCGGTGACCACTACCGCGTGTTCACGCCGTACTGGCAAAAATGGAGATCCACGCCATGGCGGACGCCGCAGTCCGCCCCCCGGCAACTGTCGGTGCCGGCTGGCCTCTGGCCCGGCCCGATACCCAAACTCGCCACCTTGTCCCTCAAGCCGCAATCACCGCAGCGGGCCCGCGGTGGCGAGACACAGGGCCGCCACCTCGCCCACACCTGGGTCCACCGCCACCTCGCTGGCTACAGCGACGGCCACGATGACCTCGCCGGCGACCGGACCTCCCGACTGAGCCCCTATCTGCACTTCGGGTGCGTGTCGCCGGCCGAACTCGCTCATGATGTGAGGCGCGGGCCGGGCGGAGAAGACTTCCTTCGACAGTTGTGCTGGCGCGACTTCCACCACCAGGTGCTTGCGGCCTTTCCCCATCTGCCCAGACAGGACTACCGGCCGCGGCGGCGCCACTGGGAGTACAACCCGGCGGCCCTGGAAGCCTGGCAGCACGGCCGGACCGGCATCCCTATCGTCGACGCCGGCATGCGCCAGCTGCTCAGGGAAGGCTGGATGGCCAACCGGGCCCGCCTGCTGGTGGCCTCGTACCTGACCAAGGACCTGCGCCTCGATTGGCGTGGCGGCGCAGAGCACTTCGCCGACTGGCTCGTCGACGCCGATGTGGCCGATAATTCCGGCAACTGGCAGTGGGTTGCAGGCACCGGCAACGATAGTCGGCCCAAACGCCACTTCAACCTGCTCCGCCAGGCCCACCGCTACGATCCCGCCGGTGACTATGTGCGCCGCCAGGTCCCGGAGCTGGCCGGCATCCCGGGGCCTGCTGCGCACCAGCCGTGGCGGCTGAGTGGGGCCCAACGCAGCCGCCTGGACTACCCGCAACCGATCATCGACCTTTGAACGCGCACACGGTCGTTAGCACGACATCCGGCTATCACGATGGAGTCGTTCATATGAGAGCCAGGGGTGCCCGACGTGGCAACGCTGAAAGGAAGGACTCGGCGCCGATGAATGGTGCGACACCTCCCAGTGCCCGTTCTGGGCCCGATCCAAATAGGGTCCGGCGATGACCGGAACCAGGCGCTGCGTCGTTCTCGGCGCGACTGGCTACATCGGCGGCCGACTCGTACCCGAGCTGCTCTCCCGCGGCCACGACGTGGTGGTGGTGGCCCGCGCCCCGGACAAGCTGCGGGATGTGCCATGGCGACACCAGGTGGAGGTGCGCCCCGGTGACCTGGCCGCGCCGACCTCGCTACGAGCGATGTTTGACCGCGACGACGTCGTCTACTACTTGGTTCACTCGCTGACCCGCCCCGACTTTGTCGAGGTGGACCGGGCCGCCGCCAGGTCGGTGGGGGCCGCGGCGGCAAACGCCGGTGTCAGCCGCATCGTGTATCTGGGCGGCATCGTCCCCGATGGCCAGCGGCTGTCACCACACCTGGCGTCCCGGGCCGAAGTGGGCCGGCTGCTGCTCGGCTCGGGCCCGCCCACGACGGTCATCCAGGCGGCGGTCATCATCGGCTCGGGGTCGGCCAGCTTCGAGATGCTGCGGTATCTGAGCGAACGGCTCCCGGCCATGGTAACCCCCCGCTGGGTGCACAACCGGGTGCAGCCCATCGCCGTGCGGGACGTGCTCCACTATCTGCTCCGGGCCGCCGAGCTGGCTCCTGACATTCACGGGGCCTATGACATCGGCGGCCCCGACGTGCTCAGCTACCTGGAGATGATGCGCCGCTATGCCGTGGTGGCCGGCCTGCCGCGCCGTCTAGTGATCCCGGTGCCGGTGCTCACCCCGTGGCTATCGGCCCAGTGGGTGAACCTGGTGACGCCCGTGCCGCGGGCCATCGCCATTCCCCTGATCGAATCGTTGGTCAACGAAGTGGTGTGCCACGACCGAGCCGTCGCCGCGGTCATCCCCGACCCGCCCGCCGGTCTCACTCACTACGAGCGGGCGGTCGAACTGGCCCTCGCCCAGATCCGCAACGCCGATGTGCCCACCCGGTGGTCCGACGCCTCGGACCGTACTGCCCCCTCCGACCCGCTGCCGAGTGACCCAGAATGGGCCGGGGGCACCGTATACGAGGACTACCGCGAGCAGCAAACGCCCGCCAGCCCCGCAGCGCTATGGGAGGTCATCGAGTCCATCGGAGGTGAGCACGGCTGGTACTCGTTCCCGCTGGCCTGGTCGATGCGGGGGTGGGCCGATCGGCTGGTAGGCGGTGTCGGGCTGCGCCGGGGTCGACGCGACCCCCGCCGGCTTCACGTGGGCGAGGCCCTCGACTGGTGGCGGGTAGAGCAGCTCGACCGACCCCACACCCTCCGGCTGCGGGCCGAGATGCGCCTGCCGGGCCGCGCCTGGCTCCAACTCAGCGCCGAGCCGGCCGGCGACGGCGGCGCCCGATATCGACAGCGAGCAGTCTTCAAGCCTCACGGCCTGGCCGGACACCTCTACTGGCGGTCCATCGCCCCGTTCCACAACGTGGTCTTCGGCGGCATGGCCCGCAACATCACCGGCGCCGCGTCCCGCCAGGACCCGGCTGCCGCGATCCGCTGACCGGCGACACTCGCTTGTCTGAGGCCCTGATTTCTGGAAGAGCCAAGCCAGCAGCTGTCCCATATGACGCCCTGTAGAACAGTCCCGCGATGTGCCCCAGATAACGCCGGCACCGAGGCGGTTATGGCGCGGCCGCGACCACCGAACCTAGTTTGGGCAAAAGGTGCGGATCGCCGAGTCTGCGCTGCGAGCGGAATCGGCCAACGCTGGCTGACTGGGGTGCAGATCCCGTCTCGGCCCGGGCCGACATCCCCGCCGGCGCCGAGGACGGCACGGTCCTGTTGGGCATCATGGTGGGGTGGCGGGCGTCGAGCACCTTCCGACCGAGGCAGAGATCCGATCGTGGCCGGTCTTCACTGCCTGGGCGCCGCTGCGGGTACTTGTCAGCGCCTGCTTGATGGGCATCGGGTGCGGCGTCGATGGCAGTTCGTATGGAGCTCCGTTCTCGCACATCATGCGTTTGTTGGACCGGACGAATGTAAGGACGGTTGCCTTCTGTCCCGAGGACTTGGCCTTCGGGACGCCACGCGAGATACCGGACATCCACGGTGGGACCGGTTTCGACGTGCTCGATGGACAGGCCCGGGTGCTCAGCGAGTCGGGACGTGATTGGACCGCTGGTGTGCTTCATGTCCGCATCTAGAGGGATAGATCGGCGGGAAGTCCTGTTTGAGGGACTCGCCCGAGAACGTGCCGATGACTTCATCGATGTCTGCAGCGGGCCAAGCGATAGAGGCATTGACTGGGCCGTCAGGTGGTCGCGGCCAACGCCAGCAGTGGCCTTTTGCCAGCGTCGAACGACGACACCCTGCTCTCGGATGGGTCCCCCCTCGGACCTGATGAGCAGAACACCGCTCTCTCCGGTTCCGGGTCGGGCGCTCGTGACGTCATGACCAATCCCGCCCTCCACGTGGAATTCGAGGGCATCGCACATGGCGTCCGTGAGCCAGACGACGTCTTCGGGTAACCGCTCTGTCGGGATGTCCAGTTGGACTTCCAACAAGAAGCACCATGAGAATGCGGCCTCCTTCGCAAGCCTTGCCGCCCGGCACCGCTGGCCCTAGCCGACCAGCTGCACCCCGGTTACACCCCCGGGCCAGCGGGGAAGGCGATGTGCAGGTCGACACCGGTCGGCGTTCTCTGGGTGCCCTGCGCGGCGAGGCCATCGCCCTGCACGCCGGAGGCTGCTCCGACAGCTTCGCCGCCGGCCTTCTCGACCTGCCCCGCCCGGTGGTGGCGGGCTGCGCCGGGCCCGCTGACCGCCGCCCCTTCCAGGGGGCGCATCACCCCGGCCGCGTGACGGCAGTCAGCTGATGCTGGCATCCGGCGATACTCATGGGGCCCAGCCGCAGAGTGTCGGTGTTGTTGGCGGGACACGGATCGAGCACCGGCAGGTCGGGTCGACCGCGCCCACCCCTGCACGGCCGCCGTCGTTGGACCGCTCTCTGGAACGAGTACAGATTCAGGACGAGGCGGGTGGCCGAAGAGGCGGGTGGCTGTTGCTCCGTCCTCTGCTTCACGGCTGCACACTAAGGGTAGAGCCGTTCCGAACTCGGCGAACGCGATCCGGAATACCGACGGGTGCTCGGGTCGTCGGGATGCAGGCACATGTACCGAATCGCGCAACCGGCGTCAGCGGTTTCAGAGCGAGGCCTCCGCCGTGCACCCTGACTTCGAGCGCGGCGCGGAAGGCCGGGCGACAGTGCTACCGTGCGTCTCGCAACTGAGGTGTTCGAAGACTTCGAGAATGCCTCAGTGGCTGCGGTCAAGCGTGTGCTCCGGACCCTGGCACGGTCATCTTGGATGACAAGGGAAGGGTGCCCGTGGTGGCCAAGTGATCGACAGGCAGAAGTCTTTAGACCTTGCAACGGTGCCCTCGGTTCCGTTGTTGCATCGCCGTCTCTGTCGCCATGGTGGTCGACCCGTCCGGGTTGGGCATGGCCGGTCAGGGCGGTCATGGTGAGCGGCAAGAACATTCCGTCGGGTGGGCTCGACAGAACCATCGCGGCGATGGCAAGCGCACTCAGGGTCGGGGCGTCGGGCCCGACCGGCGACGGGGACGGTGACCTCTGGCGTGACCGGGCGGCCTGTCGAGCCGTGCCCACGGAGTGGTTCTTTCCCGTTGGCCGCAACGCCGACTCGGTCGAACAGACCGAGGCAGCCAAGGCTGTGTGCCGGTCCTGCCCGGTGCGGGAGTTCTGCCTGGGGTTTGCGTTGGAAACCGACCAGGAACTCGGCATCTGGGGGGGCGCCACCGAAGACGAGCGCCGAGGCCTGCGCAGGACTTGGCTGGAGGATAGCCGTCACCACCGTTCCACCAAGCTGCCCAACGAGGCGGGTTCGGGTCCCGTGCCGAACTCATCGGGCCGGTTGAGCGCAACCGGGGGAAATATCAAGCACAGCGAGAGAGCACGAGATGCTGCACTTCTTGGGAACTGAGTTGGATCTCGAGGTGGACGAAGTCTGGGAGTGTTACGACGGGCCGCGGCTGTTCGCCGGACATGAAGTGTCGGGCCAGACATGGCTGGTCGCAGAGATTCACCACACGCCATCCGGCGCCCAATGGCTATGTGCCGCTCAGTCGCCTCGGGCGCTGGAGTGTGTCCGCGTCGGGCAGGCAGAGGTGGGCGACGCCTTGCGACATTCGGCCAACGGCACGGTGGTCATGGTCACCTTGGAGGCCGCCACCCTGGTCGCCGACCGGGTGCTGCTGTGCGCTGACCTTCACGACGACTTACTCCCTGCGGCCGGATGGCGTGTGCCGTCTCATTGCCTCGAACCTCACCTCGGCGCGGTCACCGCCTCCGCATCGGTCATCGCCATCCCCTCATCTCCGCGTACGACAAGCTCAGGCCCGACAAGCTAATCGGTCGAAACCGGACACTCGGCGCTGGATAAACTTCCCCAGCCAGGATTGGTCCAGGATTGGCGCTGACAACCGGTGACGGAGGACTGAAGACTCGTTAGCAGCGAGTTCGAGCGTAACCAACCACACCTAAGCCACTGGGTCGACGGTTCGCACGGCAGGGGTTATTGGCCGCGATGGGTATCGGTTGCTACGAGCGCGCGGTCGATACGCAGCTGAATAAATTGTTCGGCGTCCACGCCGACGGGGGCGCGGACGGCGGCTACGATGAATCGCAGCTCTCAGACCTTATGTTGGTTCGATGGGCTCAGCCGTCGCCCGTTTGAAGATACTCGTCGCCGACGTCCGGAGCGGAGGAGGCGTCAAGGGCGAAGCGGGTCACGTCGCGGATCCGCTCCGTTGGGCGAATGCCGGACGATGTATCTTCATTCAGTGAGCACCGACACTTGTCCGGCGCCGTGATCGAGTTGGTAGTCGAGGTTGAGCGCCGCGTTGATCAGTGCCAGATGACTGAACGCCTGAGGGAAGTTGCCTAATTGTTCCCCGGTGTGCGCGATTTCCTCGGAGAACAGACCGAGGTGGTTGCCATAGGTGAGCATCTTTTCAAAGATCATGCGGGCGTAATCGAGGTACCCGGAGCGAGCGAGGGCATCCACATACCAGAAGGAGCACATGGAGAAGGTCCCCTCAGAGCCTCTCAGCCCGTCGGGGGAGGCGCTGGGATCATACCGGTAGACGAGGCTGTCAGAGACGAGTTCCTCGCCTATGGCCCGTAGCGTCGACTGCCACATCGGGTCGTAGGGGGTGACGAAGCCTACCAAAGGCATGAGCAGCAGGGAGGCGTCGAGCACGTCAGCGCCGTAGTACTGGACGAAGGCTTGCCGGGCAGCGTTCCAGCCTCGGGTCATGATCTGGTCGTAGATGCGGTCGCGCTCGGTGGCCCACCGGCCGGTTGGGCTCGGCTTCCCGGTGCTGGTGGCCAGGCGGATGGCCCGGTCCAGGGCGAGCCAGGCCTGGAAGCGCCCGTAGGTGAAGTCTTTCTGGTCGCCGCGCGTCTCCCAGATGCCCTCTTCGGGCTGATCCCAATTCTCGCAGAGCCAGTCGATGACGTCCCGTAGCTTTTGCCAGCCCCGGTGGGCGATGCCGCCGCCGTTCGTTACGCCTAGGTAGATGGCGTCGAGGGCCTCCCCGTAGATGTCGAGCTGGCGCTGATCGGCGGCCCCGTTGCCGATTCGCACGGGCCGGGAGCCCCTCCAGCCGTCGAAGTGATCCAGAGTCTCTTCGGCTAGGTCCGAGCTACCGTCCACCCGGTACATGATCCGCAGCGGCCCCGATGCTTTGCGTCCGGCCTGTTCGCTCACTCGGTCGGCCAGCCAGCCGGCGAATGCGAACGCTTCCTGGGTGAATCCCAGGCCCAGCAGGGCGTACACGGAAAACGACGAGTCGCGAATCCAGGTGTAGCGATAGTCCCAGTTCCGCTCTCCGCCGACCTGTTCTGGCAACGCCGCCGTGGGGGCGGCGACCAGTGCGCCGGTCGGGGCGTAGGTCATGAGCTTGAGCGTGATGGCGGAGCGCTCAACAATTTCTCTCCACCGCCCTTTGTACTTTGACTGGCCCAGCCACGACTGCCAGTACTTGACGGTGTCATCCAGCTGGCCTAAAGGTCCGCCCGGTGTCAGCCGCGGGCGCGCGTCGGCTTGTCCCGAGCGGAGCACCACACCGCCCACCTGGCCCTGGTTGAGCACAATGGTGGCGCCGACCCCGTCGCCTTGCCGCTCGAACTTCGGCGCGTCCCGGGCATCTCCCTGGGGGCTAGGCACGAACGCCAGGGTGAGGTCGATCGCATCGCTTTGGAACACGACACCTTCGTCGGAGATGATGACTTCGTGCTTGTCCCGGCCGTAGTTAAACCGGGGCTGGCAATCCAATCGGAAGCCGACCCGGCCTCGCGTGGCTCGCACTAATCGCACGAGGTCGTGGGCTTCGGTGGCGGCGCCGGTTTTGGGGGGCATGAAGTCAGTTACCTCCCCCACGCCGTCGGGCATGATGAACCTGGTGACCAAGATGGCAGTTCCGGGCAGATAGAGCTGCTTGGTCCTGCTCTCAGTGGTATCGGGGGCGATACGGAAATGTCCGCCTTTTTGGGCATCCAGAATGGCGGCGAAGATGCTCGGAGAGTCGAACCTGGGGCAACAGTACCAGTCGATGGTCCCGTCCGTGGCCACCAGCGCGGCGGTTTGGAGGTCCCCGATCAGCCCGTGATCTTCAATAGCGGCCTGCGTGATCATCCATCCTTCTCCTTGGTGTGATCCAGATACTCCGCGGCGCCGGTTGTCCGGATCGGTGGGAGTAACTGCTTGTTAGTGGCACCGGTCGCCTTGTCACACCAGGCCGGGTCGGGGCGAACGGGTCGGCGGGTGGCCCCGCTGCTCGCCATGCCCCGCATCCCAGCGGGGACCCCTCGCCCAGTACCGCCTGAAGTCGGGTGCAAGGGATGGCATCGCCGACCATGCCCCTGCCGCCCCGCGCCGATCTGGATCTAGCACAATGACGATTTGCATACTACGTGGAAGAATCGCGCACCGCACCTGCCCCGGCAACCGCCCCTCCGTGAGGTTGGCGAGAGGCGTTCCTCTGCATCCAACTGATGTGCATTCCGGGGCCGAGTCGGTTGCACCCATTTTGGCGGTCGGCCGCGGCGCCTGTGGGTGTCAGATACGGTTTGCGCCCGGTACAGGATGTGTTTGGCCACAGGCGTCGATGCAGCGAGACCGCCGTTAACCAAGGAAGTATGTGGCTGCGTACGCCGATCCTGGATGGTCGAACGCGAGACTTCCGAAGGAGATCGTGGATCGGGTGAACGAGGTGGTGCGGATCGTTCTGGTCAGCGATCCCGACCTGCCGGCAGAGCTAGCCCGTCGGCTCGCCCGGGAGTTGCCCGACCTGCTCTCGCGGCGGCTTGCTGCGGATGTCGAATGGCAGATGCGCACCATGACCGTGCCCCTCGTGGGCGACGAGCAGCTCGATATCACCCGGCTCGCGGACGTCGTCGGCGAGCTGATGCCGGACGAGGATTGGGATGTCGGTGTGTTCGTCACCGACCTGCCTCGGCGAGCGGGACTGCGCCCTGTCGCAGCCGAGGTCGACCACAAGCACCGACTCGCGCTCGTCTCGATCCCGACGCTGGGCGTCTGGCGGCTTTATCGCAACCTCCGGGAGGCCGTCGTCGGGCTGGTCGCCGAGGTGACCGTCTCGGACTTCGGACCGAACCCGGTCCTTCGGCGGCGTAGCTCGTTGTCGGCGCAATCCCTCCCGGCGCCGGACGGCGAGCAACGCGGGATACGGCTGGTCGGAAGTCCGCTGCTGGGCACCGCCCGCATGGTGGCGGGGATGGTCCGTGCCAACCAGCCTTGGCGGCTGTTCCTGGGCCTGTCCCTGTCGCTGGTCGGCGTTTTTGCGACGGCCGCCTACGGGCTGATCAACAACACGGCCTGGCAACTCGGGGCCGCCCTCGGCGGGTTACGCCAGGTCCTTCTCGCGATCGTCTCGGTGGTGGTTCTGGTGGCGTGGCTGATCGTGGACCACGAGCTGTGGGAGCGACCGAAAGACCGCGGTGCTAAGGGGCAGGCGGTGCTCTATAACACAACTACGCTGATCACGCTCCTCGTCGGCGTGCTGTGCCTGTACGTCACGCTCTTCGTCGTCCTCGTCGCCGCTGAGGTGCTGCTGCTCGATCGTGGTGTCCTCGCGCAGGCGCTATCCCGTGCACCGCGGTGGTCCGACGAACTTGCGATTGCCTGGTTCCTGTCGTCGGCGTCCCTGATCGGGGGTGCTCTCGGGTCCGGGTTCGAGGACGACAGTGTGGTACGGCGCGCAGCCTACGGTGTACGACAACGACAGCGTCAAGGCCAGCATCGGGTCACGCCGCCAGGGAGTAGCTAGTGGATTCTCGGCGCGCCGCGCGCCGCGCGCCGATGCCTTCCTTGGCCCTGCTGCGCGGTCCAGTTCGTCGGCTATGTGGCGTAGAGCCACCGCCGTGGATTCCCAATCCTCTGCGTCGACGGCTCGCCGAACGGCGTTGACCCGCTGCGCCACCTGGTTGGGAAGGCCCCGGGACCGGTGTCCGCTCCGAATTCTGCCCTCCCGATCACCAAGACCAGTTCCTCGGATCCCGAGCCTCGACTCGGGTCCTGGCCCGCCCCTCCTCGGACCGGGGCCGGCGGTCCGCCGACGTCAACACTGACGGCGCCGGGCAGGTCAGCAGCAAGACCCGAAGGCCTACTTACTGGCACAGTTCTCGTCGACAGTGTTCAGGGCGCTCGGGGGGACTCCGGGTGGCGACGCCGCGGCTGGGGTAGGCGCAGGCGGGTGCACTGCAGTCGGCTCAGTCAGTCATTTCCCGGCGAATGGCATTTTGGAATTCGCTGCCTGCTGGGTCCTCTTCGAGGTTGACTCGATCCGCTTCCACTGCCAGGGGTGGGCGGCTTGGTGTTCGAACCCATTCGCACCGGCCGGTGCCTCACTTGGTCGGATACGGCGGAAGGCCATGCCTCCTTTGGCCACGCCATTCGTCTTTTGCTGTGACCCTTATGGATCGTTCTGAAAGGAGGAAGCAGCCACGGATCCTTGGTCGGTTCACGCTTTGGCACGGGTCGCCCGGAGAGTCCAAGTGGTTAGTGCCGGGGCGGACCCGGGGCCAGCCAGTTTGTCGAAGGTGCGGGGTGTGGTCATCGGGGTGTGGTGGTTTCTGCGCGAATGGTTGGGCCGCCGGTAGCCTGATGGGGATGTCGGACGCCCTGGCCGCTGACCGCAAGGCTACCCGTCCCGAGGTAGTCGCTCACGCCGAGTCGCTTCGTGACCGAGCCGCGCGGCGGGTCTCTCCCCTCTCCGGATCCGCGACGACGGGACGCTCGTCGTCCATAGCGACGCCCCCGGTTACAAGACCGCCAACCGACTGTCCGCCATCGCCAGCCAGCTGGTCGGCGCCTATGTCCACGTAATCACCGATGACGTCCCCGGAGCAGCCGCGGCTCAACCGTTGTGACCGGTGGATAACTGCTGGGAACTGTGCCGAGGAGTACCGGCGGGCGAACCAGATCGATCCCTGGCCTCGAGCCCTGGGCTGAGTTGGCCGGGTACCGCAACCGGCTCGCCCACGCCTTGCCCGGTGACCTCTCCAGCGATCGGATCTGGACCGACACCACCGCCGACTCGGATCCATCCTCACCAAGCTACACCGTCTCCGCTGAGCGTAGGGCAATCGTTATGCCCCCAACGGAATGCCTCTACCCCTTCAGACTGCTGGAATTGTTCGCTGTTCGGTTATAACCAAATACCCAATACAAAGAAATTCGCTCGCTGAATGCTTCGGTGCCGATTCGAGCGCCCCCATCCAGGATCAAACCAGCGACTCGTACATAGGGCGCAACAGCTCCACGAAGGCCGCTGATCCGACTTCGACTGCCAAGGGCTCCATTGTGTCAAGGACTGCGTCCGGTGTTCCCGACCGGGCCCCTGACGATGGGTCGGTGAAGGCCGGACTGCCGCGGGAGACGGGCCCGGGAGCGAATGGCCACCACGGTGCAATCTCAGACCCCTCGGCCAGCGCGGGCGATGAGCCGGCCGACAATGCACCCAGCAGGGTGTCTCGGTCCTTGCCCCGCAGCAGCAGGGCCAGCCACGGGTCGGTATCCAGACTGTCGGCCAGCAGATAGAGCACGGCCGCGATGTGCTTGCACGGGTTTTCCCAGTCGGGGCAGCTGCATTTGGTCCGCATGTCGCTCCAGGCGACCGGGAAGAGCGGAACGCCGGCTTCGCCGAATACCTGTTCGAGATCGGGAGGGACCTCGCCGTCGAGAAGCCGGGCGGCGAAGCCCACCTTCGAGCGCATCGCGCCCAGAATCACAGTCCACTGCTCGTCGCTGGGCACAGCAAGGCCGACGGTCACGAGATAGGGCTTGGCGCGCGAGCCCTGGACCTGGGCGGCGACCATTCCGGGTGACACGTCGATCTCGATCACCTGGCCGGTCCGGGCGTAACGGCGGCCTCGCTGCATGCGGGCGCCGAGGCCGTAGGACTCCAGTACCTCGACGAAACGCCGGGACCACCAGGTGGTCGCCATCGGTCCCCGCTGCCGGGAAGTCGTCATTCCTCCGTCGACCGGCAGCGGCACCGACGCCGGATACTTCTGCCAGGGATCGTCCCAACGCCGGCCCGGCATCACTCAACCTCCGCGGACAGTGCCACCAGAACCCGCAGCTTGCTGGTCGAAAGCTGGCTCAACCATTGCTCACCATTGCCGACCACCCGCGCCGCCAGGTCCCGCTTATTGCTGACCATCTCGTCGATCCGCTCCTCGACCGTTCCTGCGCTGACCAGCTTGTGGACCTGCACGTTGCGCCGTTGTCCGATCCGGAAGGCTCGGTCGGTGGCCTGGTCTTCCATGGCCGGGTTCCACCACCTGTCCAGGTGGATGACATGCGATGCCGCGGTCAGGTTGAGCCCGGTGCCGCCCGCCTTGAGGGATATGAGAAAAAGGGGCGGCCCGTCCGGTTCGGAGAACCTTCGCACCATCTCCTCCCGCGCCGGCCGGCGTACGCCGCCGTGCAGCCACAAGCAATCAACCCCAAGCCGGGCCTGAAGATAGGGAAGGAGCATGTCCCCCCAGGCCGCGAACTGGGTGAAGCAGAGGACCTTGTCGCCCTCAGCCAGGATCTCCTCCAGGAGCTCCTCGGTGCGGGTGAGCTTGCCCGACCTTCCGGTCAGCCCCGATCTATCGCCGAGAAAGTGGGCCGGATGGTTGCACACCTGCTTGAGTCTCGTCAGGCCGGCCAGCACTATCCCGCTTCGCTGGATGCCGTCGGTCGAGTCTGCTTGTTCGAGCAGGTCGTCGACGACCGCCTGGTAGAGCGTCGCCTGTTCCCGGGTCAACGGGCACCGGTCGACGGTCTCTATCTTGTCCGGCAGGTCGGCGATGATCGTCTTGTCGGTCTTCAACCGGCGCAGAACGAACGGCCCTGTCGCCCGGCGCAATCGGTCGGTCGCGGTCGGGTCGCGATCCCGCTCGATCGGCAACGCAAACCGTTCCCGGAACTCGACCGCCGAACCCAGCAGACCGGGATTGAGCAGGTGCATGATCGACCACAGATCGCCTAGGCGATTCTCTACTGGGGTGCCGGTCAAGGCCAGCCGGCGAGCGGCCGGCAGACTGGAGGCGGCGCGGGTCTGGGCGGTGCCCGGATTCTTGACCTGCTGTGCCTCGTCCAGGATGAGCCTTGACCATTCGACCGACGACAAGTGCTTTTGGTCGCGTGCGAGAAGCGAGTATGTGGTGAGGACCACGTCGTGAGCGGCTGCGCTTTTTCCGAAACTCTCGTCGCGATCGTGACGCTGGGGCCCGTGATGAGACATCACCCGCAGGGCGGGGGCGAAGCGGGCCAGTTCCCGCTCCCAGTTCCCGAGAACCGACACCGGGCACACGACCAGCGCCGGCCCTTCGCCAGGATCGGCGAGCAGGGTAGCGATGACCTGGGCGGTCTTGCCCAGCCCCATATCGTCTGCGAGGCAGGCACCCAGGCCGAGCTGACCCAGGAACACCATCCACCCGACACCTCTCTCCTGGTACGGGCGCAGAACTCCGTCGAACCCGGACGGGGTTGGGACAGACGCGACGGTCGAGTCAACGGCGTCATCGAGAAGGGCCTTCAACCACCGGATGCCACCGGCATCGACGTCCACGACCTCGAGACCTTCCGGCAGGTCCAGGTTGCCGAGTCCCAGAGCCGCTCGCATCAGATCAGCCGCGGAGCATCGACCGCTGTCCCCCACCCGGGCCAAGAGGGCTTCTATCCGGTCGGCCTGGACCTCCACCCAAACACCGCGTACCCGCACCAAGTACTGTTTCGCAGCGGCGGCCCGAGCCAGGGAAGCCAACTCCGCCTTGTTCAGACGCCGCCCTCCGAGCGCCGCCTCGTACTTGAAGTCGACCAGGGCCTCCAGTCCGAATCTCCCGGGCACGACCGAACCGCCGCTCTTCGACGAGCTGCGAGCCCGGGCCCGCAAGCCGAGCCGGGCCGGCGCCGCCCACCATGCGGGAAGCAGCACGACGATCCCGGCGTCCTCCAACACCGCGGCCCGCTCGCGCAGAACTGTGACCACCTCTCCATCCTCCAACCACACCACCTCGGGCGCGGACGCTTCAAGAGCGCCGGCCAACTCAGGAGCCAGCCGGGCCATGCGAGCCAAAGCGGCGAGCAAATCCTGGATCGCACCAGGTGCGAACGGCGACTGCCCCGCCAAAACATCAGCCAGGGAGACCACCAGGCTCGGTTCCTCCCGGTCCTGAGCCAGGAGCTCCACGCCCCACTGGCCACCGCTGCGCTCCGGTTCGTGCACCCGGAGACACAGCCGGGATCGGCCTCCCACCACCGCGCCCGAGCGCACCCACTCGGTGACCGTGGCGGCCAGCGCATCAAGCTTGGCTTGGTCCAGCCAGTCGGGGAACCACGGATCGGTCGACACCAGCGACCGGGCCCACGCCTCTGGCACGGTCGGCCGGCCCGACCGGCGCGACACGAGAGTGGCCCCGGCCACGACCAGCTGCTGCCGCACCAGGGCATCCACCTCGCCGGCCAACGCGGCGGCGACTTCTGCTTGTGCGTCCGGCGACGCATCCTCCAGCAGCGAAGCGACCATGTGACGCTGAGAGGCTGTAGGCAGCGGCCACCACCACGACCGGTAACGGCCGGAGACACTGTCGGGACCCAAGGCCGGCACCACGCGGCCGGCCGACACCAACAACGCGGCAACTGCCCTAACGCTATCCTTCCCGACACTCACGAGCCGATTATCGCCGAGCGCAGATCCAGGAACGTGCACCCTCTGCCGAGCTTGCTCAGCGCCCTGGCTGCGGTTGGACGCTTCGGTTGGGTGGTCGGGGTAGCGGTCCAGTCGTTCAGGTGGCGTCAACAATGCTGAAGAAGTCGAGGAGAGCGTGTGCCATCTGGTCGGGTGCCTCCAGGGCTGCGTAGTGGCCAACGCCTTCCAGAGTCACTGATCGGACTGGATCGGAGCTGACCTGGCTCATCGTTGCGTAGGTGAACTCGCCGCCTCCGGCTCCGATCGCCAGCACCGGGATGCTCAGTTTCTGGCCGGCGACAAGGGTTGCGATGTCGTCGCCTTCTTGGAGCATGGACTGGTAGAGGCCGATCGCTCCGCGCCAGCCATCGGGACGGGAGTAGGTACGGACGAATTCGTCGATGTCGGTGTCGTTGATAGCTCCGGGGGTGGCGCTCATGGCCGGAAAGGCGAACTGTCCGAGGAACTCGCGCTCGCGACCGGCGAGGAGCATCTCGGGAATCCCGGGGGCGGCAAGAACGCCGATGTGCCAGGTACCCCCGTGGGTGACGTCGGCCAGCATCTCAAGGCCGAACCCGGGTAGGCCCATCTCGATGGCGGTGAAGCTGAGCACATCCTCGGGGTGCGTAGCAGCGAGACGCAAGACAGTCGCCCCGCTGATGTCCTGGCCGGTGAGGTGCACTGGGCCGACGTTGAGCTGTTCGATCAGAAGGTGCAGGTCCTCGGCGGAGGTCTTGCTGTCGTAGGCGCCTGACCCGTTGTCAGAGTCACCGAAGCCGCGCAGATCCACTGCATAGACACGGTGGCTGGCGGCGAGCCGCGGGATGAGCTTGCGGAAGGTCCACCACGTCTCGGGGAAACCATGGACCAGCAGAACTGGAGTTCCTTCAGTGCCCGCCGCCACGTAGTGCAGCTCAGTCCCGTTGACCTTGGCGGAATGGTGCGTGACCCCGGCCAGTGAGGCCCGCTCGGCAGGTGCGGTCATGTCGATCTCCCTTGAATCGTCAACCTGGTTGTCCAAAGAGTAGACAACCAGGTTGACCTTGTCAAGACGTCTGTTTTACGATCAGCTCCATGCCACGCTCGGGCGCCGACCTCGCACTACTCCTCCTCGGAGGATTTCGAGTCCTGGTAGACGATGCGATCCTGGAGCTCGCCAAGCGAGGATACGAAGATGTGCGCCCCGTCCATGACTTCGCAATGCGAGCGATCGCGGCGGGGGCCGACGATGCTTCGGAACTGGGTCGCCGTCTGTCGGTCTCCAAGCAAGCGGCGGCAAAGACTGTGGCGGTGCTCGAGGAGCGCGGCTACGTGGCACGCGGTACTGATCCGCTCGACGCCCGTCGCAAACGCCTCCAGGTCACGGCGCTCGGCTTCGAAGTCATGCGAGTAGGCGAAGCCGTCTTCGACGAATTGCGCGACAAGTGGGAGGGGAAGATCGGCGTCAAGCAGCTCGAACGCCTTGAGTCTGACCTGGCGGCCCTGGTCGGGGCATCGCCGGTCCGTGTAGAAACGCCCGGCTGGATCGCCCACCGCCTCGACGAGACGACCTAACGGTCACCAGGTAGGGACCTCGCTCACCGGGTCGTGTCCGTCAGCGGAACGGCAATAGGCGAAACTGATAGGTCCTTGCCGGGCCAATCAGGTGCCCATTGGGGGATCCCCACCCGGACTGCCATGCGGAGCCTCGCCGAGTCGGGTGGCCGGGGGGAATCGCACCCCCCGGCTCCCACGGATCCCGGCGATTGCGGTAGGGACCGCCCTTGCGGGCGGCCCCCCGCACAGATCCCAGCGAGCGGGACTACCGCACTGGGCTCCTGCCTCAGGTCCGAGCGTTGAAGCGTATGGATGGCCAGGGTTGCATGATGCGGGCAGGCGGGAGCCATCGGACGGCCAGGCGGTCCATGCGTGTCCAGCCCAGGCGGTGGCGCTGGCTGCGGCGCCGTAGCGCCTTGAACCAGTGCCGGATCGCTTGGTCCCGGAACGCCCTTGCCGCCTTGATGTTGCCTGGCACGGCGTAGTAGGCGAGATGGCCTCGCACCACGCTTGCCAGCCACCGTCCCTGTTCGGGCACGGGCCGGTGCCGGCCTCGATGCAGTTGGTCCTTGACCTCGTGCAGCTTGGACCGCATCCGCTTCGAGATCGTGATCCGCTTGAGCATGAACCGCCCGCCTCTCGACTTTGCGCAAATGTGCGTAAGGCCCAAGAAGTCGAACGTCTCCGGCTTCCCGAGGCCCTGGGCTGCCCGGTCATGGGCGGCGAAGCGCCCGAACTGGATCAACCTGGTCTTCTCGGGATGCAGCTCCAGTTTGAACCTCGCCAACCGCTCGCGAAGCTCAACGAGGAACCGCTCGGCGTCTCGTTGATACTCGAAACCGACGATGAAGTCATCGGCGAACCTTACGACGATCACGTCGCCACGGGCCTGCCGGCGTCTCCACTGTCGGACCCACCGGTCAAAGACGTAGTGCAGATACACGTTGGCGAGCAACGGCGAGACCGATGCCCCCTGCGGTGACCCCTCTGGCGTCTCGGACCATTTCCCGTCCTCGATGACCCCTGCGCTCAGCCACTTTCGGATGAGTCGTAGGACCCGCTTGTCCGCGATGCGGTGCTCGAGAAACTTCATCAGCCACGCCTGATCGAGCGTGGAGAAGAAATCGCGGAGATCCGCGTCGAGCACCCAGTTCACCTTCTTCCGTTCGATGCCGACCGCCAGCGCATCGAGCGCGTCATGCGGACGGCGCCCCGGTCGGAACCCGTAAGAGAAGCCCAGGAAGTCCTCCTCGTAGACGGCGTTGAGCACCTCGACCACGGCCCGCTGGACGATCTTGTCCTCCAGGGCAGCGATGCCAAGCGGCCGCTGCCTGCCGTCTGCCTTGGGGATGTACGCCCTGCGAGATGGCCTCGCCCGGTAGGCGCCACTGTGCACCCTGGCGTTCAGATCCCCGAGGTTGGCCTCCAGGTTCATCCCGTAGGACGCCCACGTCACCCCATCCACCCCCGGTGCGGCCTGGGGGCGTATCGCCAGGTAGGCCGCATACAGACGGGCCGGCGTGACATGGTGCAACAGCGCCGTGAACCGCGCATCCTTGTCCTTCCGTGCTGCTTCCCGCACACGATCCAGCCCGCTTGGCACGCCTTCTCCGGCCCTGTGTCCGGGGTGTGTCGAGCTGGTCGTGTTTCCTTCGGCCAGGCCCCTTCCCTCCACCGCCTCCGCTCCCGGTGACCCGGTGTTGTTCGGCAGCTTCGCAGGTATTACGGGCCTGTCTGACTTCCCACGCTCATGCATCTCAGGCGTGCGGCCTTGGCCTTCCCTGAGCGGCCCGCCTGGTGATCGGCCCGACGGACGAGGGTGGGATCTCCCGGTTCTCGCGCATGGAGTTTCCGTGCATGCCTGGGTTCTTCGACCGCGCGGGGTCCGCCGGCAGCTCGCGATAGCGCGGCCGGTGGTGTTGCCTTCCGCTTCTGTCAACAGCGTCGGCACCCCGAATTAGGGGATTTCGCGGCTCAATAGCCCTGCCTGCACGTGCCCCTGTCAACGCTTCGCCGACGTCCTTGCGGGCGCCGACGCATGACTCGGGGTCATCGTGGTTCGCTAGTCCTTCGATGTAAGGCTCTTTCATCCTCAACTCCATGCCGGTTTATCCCGGCGCTCTGACCGTCTCCCGTCACCGGGCTCTTCTCATCAGCATGGCTGGTTGTCGAAGCGGACCCATTGCCAGTGCGCGAAGAGTCGGGGCTGTCGATCGAGCAGTCCCTTCCACCATCGCCGGAACCGGCTGTAAGCCCGCAGCCGCCGGTACTTCTTCCCCGCCCAGCGTCTCAGGTAGGTGCTGACACGGATGAGGAGGGGATAGAGGGCCGATCTGTAGAACCGGCCGTAGTAGTTCATCCACCCGGCGACTTTGGGGTTGAGCCATCGGGCCAGGTCGTCTAGGGACATGGTGGTGCGATGATGGATCCGCATGGCGCGGAGTTCATCGCTTTTGGCTTGAAGCGCCTCGGTGCTCATTGCCGGCAAGAATGACGTGAACATCTCGCCTTTCTTGTCGATCGCCTTCCGGGCCCGGAAGGTGAACCCCAAGAAGGTGAAGCTGGCGTGCTCGTAGTCGCCCCGGCGCCGACCATCTTTGCAGTAGACGATCCGCGTCTTGTCGGGGTGCAACCGCAAGCCCACCTGCCCCATCCGCTCGGCGATCGCTGCGAGCACTTCCTCCGCTTGGCGCCGGGTGCGGCAGTGCACGACGGCGTCGTCGGCGAACCTCTCGAAAGGACATCCCGGGAACCTCCGGGCCATCCAGGTATCGAAAGCGAAGTGCATGAACAGGTTCGCCAGGATCGGCGAAGCCGCCGAGCCTTGCGGGGTTCCTTTGTCACGTTCCACCAGGGTGCCGTCGGGCATCTGCAGCGGGGCGGCTAGCCACCGCTTCACATACAGCAACACCCACGGGCAGTCGGTGACCGCTTCCACCGCCTTGATGACCAGGTTCCAGGGCACCGTGTCGAAGAACTTCTGGACATCCAAGTCGATCATTCCCGGTAGGGACCGCCCTTGCGGGCGGCCCCCCGGACAGATCCCAGCGAGCAGAACTACTGCACTGGGCTCCTGCCTTGGGTGCGGGCGTCAAACCGGACGTTCGGCCAGGGATGCGAGATCCGGGGTGCAGGGAGCCATCGCGTTTCGAGCCGGCTCATTCGATCCCAGGTCAGGCGGTGACGCTGGCTCCGGCGCCGGAGCGCGTTCATCCAGTGTCGCGTGACCTGCTTGCGAAAGGCCGACACCGCTGCGATGTTGCCCGGCACGGCGTAGTAAGCGGTATGCCCGCGCACCACGCTGCCGAGCCACTGCCCCTGCTCGGGGATGGGCCAATGACGACGTTGCTTGAGCAAGGCGTTGACCTCGCGCAGCTTGGCCGTCATCCGCTTCGTGATCGTCTTCCGCTGCAGCGCGAAGTGCCCGGACCTCGTCTTGCCGCACATGTGCGTAAAGCCGAGGAACGAGAACGTCTCGGGCCGGCCGAGGCGGTGCCGTCTGCGGTTCTGGGCAGCGAACCGCCCGAACTCGATCAGGCGGGTCTTCTCGGCGTTCAGCTCCAGGTTGAACTTGGCGAAACGCTTCACCAGGTCCTCGTGGAACTGCTTGGCATCGGAACGGTGCTGGAAGCCGACAACGACGTCGTCGGCGAAGCGCACGATGATCATCTCACCGTGGGCCTGCCTCCTCCGCCATTGCCGTGCCCACAGATCGAACACGTAGTGCAGGTAGACGTTCGCGAGCAAGGGCGATGCACTGCCCCCTTGCGGGGCTCCCTCCTCGCTGGCCGACCATGACCCGTCCTCGATCACTCCTGCGTTCAGCCACTTCTGGATGAGCCGCAGGACCCGCTTGTCCGCGATCCGGTGCTCGACGAACTTGCAGAGCCACTCGTGGTCGATGGCGTCGTAAAACCCACGAATGTCCGCGTCGAGTACCCAGTTCACCTTCCTCTTTTCGATCCCGACCGCCAACGCATCGAGGGCGTCGTGCGGGCTACGCCCTGGCCGGAATCCGTAGGAGACGCCGAGGAAGTCCTCCTCGTAGATGGCGTTCAACACCTCGACCACTGCCCGCTGGACGATCTTGTCCTCCAGCGTGGCGATGCCGAGCGGCCGTTGCCGCCCGTCTGGCTTTGGGATGTACACCCTTCGAGAGGGACTCGCCCGGTAGGCGCCACGATGGAGCCTGGCGTGCAGGTCCGAGAGGTTGGCCTCCAGATCCTGTCCGTAGCCTCCCCACGTCACCCCGTCCACCCCCGAGGCAGCCTGTGGGTTGATCGCCCAATAGGCCCTCCGGAGCCGGTCGACATCGACATGGTGCAGCAGCGCCGTGAATCGCGCTTTCTTGTCCTTCCGTGCAGCTTGGCGCACACGGTCCAACGCACTTGACGCGCCAACGTCACGGCTCAGGGTCCGGGACGCGTTTTGCTGGTCCGTGTTCCCCTTGGCCAGCCGTCTTTCCTCCACCGGCTCCGCCACCGGTCGCCCGGTGTTGTTCGCCCGCTTCATAGGTACTACACGGCTGTCAGACTTCCCACGGCCGTTCATCTCGGGCGTGCGGCCTTGGCCTTCCCCGAGCGGCCCGCCCTGCCATCACCGCTTGGCGGGCAACCGTGGGATCTCCCGGTTCTCGTGCTTAGAGACTCAACGCATGCACAGGTTCTCTGACCGCGCGGGGCCCGCAGGCAGCTCGCGCTCAGCGCGGCCAGCGATGTTGCCTTCCGACCACTGGGACGGCGTCGGCACCCCGGAAAGTGGATTTCGCGGCTCAATGACCCGGCCTACGTTTTCCTCTGTCAACGCTTCGCCTGCGTCCTCACGGACGTAGACGCATGACTCGAGGCCACCGTGGGTCGCTAGCCCTTCGATGTAGGACGTTCTCATTTCCCTTCTCTAAGCCGGTTTATCCCGGCGCTCCCCAGTCGTACTTCCAGCACCGTTGCCGGCACACCCCCACCGCCTCCCAGGTTGCCTTGCCCGGCCGGTAACCATAAGAGTCGGGGTGGAACCGGGGTTCCGCCCTTCCCCCCAAATAGTCAGCGACCACCGTTTGAGCAACTCGATCGGCGACAGTGGGCACTCCGAGCAAGCGCACGCCGCGACCATGCGGCTTCGGTATCTCCACCGCTCGCACCGGAGGCGGAAAGTACGACCCCGAGCTCATCCGATTCCAGATCTTGTACAGATTGTCCTTCAGATCGGCCTCGAACTCGCCCAGCGTCACCACGTCCACTCCCGGCGCACCCTTGTTCGCCGCCACCTTCCTGTACGCCTCCCACACTGCCTGTTTGGGGATGTCGTACGGCTTGACGACGCCAAGCTTTGGCATGCTTCCTCTCTTCCTCCCAGAACCCGACCAGGGTCCTGGTTGATCGATTCCACAGTCCTGATGAGCCGGCTCCTTGGCTCCACCCCCACCCCAGCGAGCAGGAACTTCACAGCTACTACGAGCCGGTCCGCCAGCGGGCGCCGCATCGGTACTCAGTGCCTTCGGTTTCTACTCGGCACGCTCCCTCTCGCCGACCGGGGGCCACATTGCACCATTTCGACCGGCCGAACGGTATCGACGCTCGCCTTCCCATGTTCCGCACGAGAGCCGCAGACCAAGCTCACGCCGCCTCCGCGCCGGACGCCACCTGGCCAATAACACGGGTAACCGCCAGGCTTATCCCGGGAGCGGGACAAAGACCCCCGGTTTCGACGCCGTCTTCATTTTACAGCGCTTCAACAGCGACACCCGGAGACACCCGGATGCTCTGGAACGTCTTCTTGGTCCCCGCCTGATGCAGTCAAGCCGCACCTTTTCCCTGACGCTCACCACGACGGTCTTCAGCCAACGCAGCACAGGGTGGCTTGACGCCCGCCCCCGAAAGGCCGACGCCGGAGAGCCAACAATCCTCCATCTCTCGCACAGCACCGCTTCTGAAGTTGTCTCCTACATGACTCCTCCTTCAGCGCTCATGGCGCACTGTCCCCAAATGCCCGGCGGCTTGGACTTCGGAGGTGCCTCGAAAGATGCCGTACCGGGCGTGGGAAACTCCGCTCGCAGCGGAGGCTCTGTGGGGCCGGGCTGGTGTCGGGGTCGCCGCAGGGGGGTCATGACACTGCTATCAGTTCGCTTGGATCCGGGGCCGGCTTCTCGTCTGCCTCGACGGAGAGGTTGGGCAGGATGCGGTCCATCCAGGTCGGCATGGCCCAGTTGGCGGGGCCGATGAGGTGCATGATGGCTGGTACCAGGAGCATCCTGATGATGAGGGCGTCGACGAGGACCGAGAAGGCCAGCCCGAAGCCGAACTCTTTGAGGACCTGTTGGTTGCCGAGCATGAAGGACCCGAAGACCAGGATCATGATGCCGGCCGCGGCGGCGATGATTCGTCCGCTGTTGGCGTGGCCGGTGGTGACCGCTTGGTGGTTGCGTCTGGAGGTTCGGCTGGCCAGCCCGACCAGGCCGCGGGTGTTGGTGTAGTGGAGGTGGCGCCATTCTTCTTGGATGCGCGACACCAGGTAGACCTCGTAGTCCATGGACAGGCCGAAGAGGACCGAGAACATGAGGACGGGGATGAAGGCGTCGATGGGCCCGGTCCCGGACAGGCCGAGGATCGATTTTCCCCATCCCCAGTTGAAGACCGCGTTCATGGCCCCGAGGGCGGCGCCGACCGACAGCAGGTTCATGATCGAGGCGACCAGGGGGATGAGCAGGCTGCGGAACACGGCGACAAGGAGCAGGAAGGCGAGGACGACAACCACGGCGATGAACAGTGGGAGTTTGCTGGTCAGCACGTGGGAGAAGTCGATGTTGGTGGGCGTGACCCCGCCGACGTGGACTTGCAGGGTGGTGCCTTTCTCGGCTCGGGGGATCAGGTCGTGGCGGAGTTGGTTGGCCAGATTGACGGTCCGTTTGGCCTGGGGGCTGGTGGTCGGGTAGAGGGTGGCTAGGACGACTTTTCCGTTGGGGGAGGTGCGAGCCGGGGTGACCGACGCCACTCCGGGGGTGTGGGCGGCTGTGGTCAGGAGCTGGTTGAAGGCGGCCGTGTCGGCCCGGGTGGACACCTGGCCGGCGAGCTGGAACGGCCCGTTGAACCCGGGTCCGAATCCGTCGGCCAGCGCCGCATAGGCCTGGTGGGTGGTCGATGAGGCCGGGTCGGTGCTGGCGTCGGAGGAGCCGAGGCGCAGCCCGAAGATGGGTAGGGCGAGGGCGACGACGATGGCCAGGGCGGCGAGAGCGACGAGCTTCTTGCGGGCTTCGACGAGTTTGGCCCACAGGAGCCAGAAGCCGCTGGCGTTCGCGGGTGTGGTGCCGCGGGCCAGGGCGGCTCGTTCCCGGCGGGAGAGGACTTTGGGGCCGACGAAGCCGAGCATGGCGGGCAGGAAGGTCAGGGAGGTGGCCATGGTGAGGGCCACTGCGATGGCCGAGGAGATGGACAGGCCGTAGAGGAAGGTGACGCCGAGAGCGAATTGGCCGAGTAGGGCGATGCACACCGTCGTCCCGGCGAACAGGACGGTGCGTCCGGAGGTGTTCACGGCCTGGGCGACGGCGTCTTCGCAGGAAAGTCCGGTTTTGAGCGCGGTCCGGTGTCGGCTGATGATGAACAGCCCGCAGTCGACACCGACGCCGAGGCCGATCAGGATGGCTAGTTCGGTGGCCACGCTGGCCACGTCGAAGGCGTGGCTGAGCAGTCCGATGCCCTGGGTGGCGATCACCAGGGCGAGGGCGGCGGCCAGCAGCGGCATCAGGGCGGACAAGACCGCCCCCCCGAAGACGATGAGCAGGATGACGAGAGCGGCGAGCACTCCGACGCCTACGGACAGCCCGGTACCCGAGTTCTCGGAGTTGGTGATGGATTGGCCGCCGAGCGAGATATGGACGTTAGCGCCGTCGGCGGACTCAGCCGCCGCGATCAGGTTTTTGGCGTCGGTCTTGGTCACGTTGGCGGATTTCTTGTCCCACGTCACGGTGGCGAAGGCGACAGTGCCGTCCCGGCTGATCTGGGCCGCGCCCTCATCGGTGTAGGGGCTGCCGACCGCCTCCACGCCGGGGACGTTGGCCACTCGGGTGAGCGCGGCGGTCACCGGGCCCTCCACCGAGGCGGATCGTATGGTGGCTCCGTGGGTGGCCTGTATGACGATCTGGTCGCCCTCGCCCGACGCGGCGGGGAAGTTTTTGGTCAGCAGGCTGACCGCCGCCTGGGAGTCGGTGTTGGGCAGGTTGAAGTTGGAGTTGAAATGAGTCCCCAGTCCCTGGCTTAGCCCGAGCATGGTGACCATGGCCAGCAGCCATCCGGCTACCACAGTCCTGCGATGGTGGAAGCACCAACGGGCTAATCGGGTCATGAGAAGAACCTCCGGGGCGGTCTACGGCCAGCCCAACGATGGGCGGTCGCATCTGCGTTCAATGATCGGGGTTTTCACGGTGGGTGTCGTCGGCCCAAGGGCTGGACTTCGTCTGCGCCCGTGCGGGTATCGGGATCCCTTTTGTGAACTGGCGTACATCTGGAGTCGTAGGGCAGAACCACCCTGGAGGGGTACGCGCTCTGCGGCCGTTGGGAACTACCGTCAGTGGCATGGATGACGGTGGCCTGGTCGCGGCTGACGGCGATCCGGACCTGCCGCTGGTATACCGTTTGGCCAGGTACCACTACAGCCCGGCCCAGTTGGTGCTGATGGACGTGGCGGCCGTCGTCGTGCTGAGCGCCTTCTGCGCGTTCGTGCTGCCCCGGATGGCGACGGTGTCAGGGGCCGCGTGGGAGGCGGCCGGTTGGGTGGCGTACGTGGTGACGTCGGTGGCCATCCTGTTCCGGCGCCGGTTCCCGTGGCCCGTCCTGGTGCTGACCTTGGTCGTAGCTTCGATCAGCGCCGGCGTCCGGTCCAGCCAGCCGGCCGGGTTCTATCTGGTCATGGCCGTCTACTCGCTGGTCGTCGTGTCCTCGCGGCGGACAGCCCTGATCATGGCGAGCGTCGTGTCGGCCGGTTTGATCGCCGCCGTCATCGCGGGCGGCGGCGGCAGCAGCCGGGTGGTGCCCGCCGTTATCGGCAGCGTTGCTCTCGTCGGGCTCGGCTGGCTGGCGGGGGAGAACGTGAGAGCGACTCGGGTTTACGCCGAGCGGTACCAGGAACGGGCCGCTGAGCGGGCCGCCGCGATAGAAGCAGAACGGGTGGAGCAGGTTCGCCGGGCTGTGTCCGACGAGCGGGTGGAGATCGCCCGGGAGTTGCATGACATCGTGGCCCACGCCATGAGCGTCATCGCCGTGCGTTCGGGGGTGGCCCGTATGGTCCTCGACAGCCAACCCGAGCAGGCCCGAGAAGCGCTTACCATCATCGAGACCACCACCCGCCGGTCATTGCAGGAAATGCGCCTGCTGGTCGGGGTGCTGCGCGACACCGACGATCACTACACCGAACTTGGGCCGGCTCCTGGCCTCGCCGACCTCGACCGCCTGGTCGCCGCCATGTGGCCGGCGTCGCGGTCACTATCGACGTCGAAGGCGCCGCTCGCAACCTGGCACCCGCGGCCGACCTATCCGCGTACCGGATTGTCCAGGAGGCTCTGACCAATGTGGTCCGCCACGCCGGTCCCACCCGCGCTTGGGTGCGGATCGTCTACAGCCCCGACGAGGTGCGCATCGAGGTCGCCGACGACGGCCCCCAAGGGCCCAGCCTGACACCCAGCGTTACCCGCGTCGGCACTGGTCACGGGTTGGTCGGGATGCGGGAACGGGCTGCCCTCTTCGGCGGCGAACTCGACGCCGGGCCATGCGCCAACGGGTTTCGCATCAGAGCCACCCTTCGCACCAACGGCCTCCACGACCGCGACCACGCTCAGCCATGATCAGCGTCGTCATCGCCGACGACCAAGCGCTGGTCCGGGCGGGCTTCGTAGTCATGGTAAACGCTGCCACCGATATGCAGGTGATGGGCGAGGCCGCTGACGGCGAGGAGGCCGTCGCCCAGGTCCGTCTCCATCGCCCCGATGTCGTACTCATGGACATCCGGATGCCAGTCCTCGACGGCCTCGAGGCCGCCCGGGCTATCACCACCGATCCAGCCACGGCCGCCACCCGGGTACTCATGGTCACCACCTTCGACCTCGATGACTACGTCTACCGGGCGCTCCGAGCCGGCGCCAGCGGCTTCCTCCTCAAAGACACCGCCCCCGAGGAGCTACTCGCCGGCATCCGCACCCTCGCCGACGGCGACGCCCTCCTCGCACCCAGCATCACCCGTCGCCTCATCCAGGAGTTCGCCCAGCGACCCGACACCACCGATCGGCCGTCACCGGCCCTGCTGGAAACGCTCTCTGCCCGGGAACGAGAAGTCCTCGCCGAAGTCGCCGGCGGGTGGTCCAACGCCGAGATCGGCGTCCGACTGCACATCTCACCAGCCACCGCCAAAACCCACGTCAGCCGACTCCTCATGAAATTAGATGCCCACGACCGGGCCCAGCTGGTGATGATCGCCTACGAGACCGGCCTGGTCACCCCCGGCTGACACCCAACAGCCACAGCATCGAGCAACCACCCGCGAACAATTACCGCTGTGCCGCAAATGCCCGTGCGAACGAAAACAGTTCGTTTCCTGGCGTTCCGGTATGCCACCTTGCGTTCGGGGGCACCCCTCCGACGCTGGCGTGCTGCGGGCAGAGTGGACCTCGATCGATGATGGCTGGTGGGGCACCCGGGGAAGGAGGCTCGACTTGAGCCCAGACTTCCTGTCGGGACCGCAGGGGGTCACAGTCCTGCCGTTCTGGTGATGGCTTGTCCTGCAATTTCGTGGGTCTCGTCTTCGAGCATGGTGCGGAGGAGGAGCGCAACCCAGGTGCGGTAGGGCTTCCAGACCTCGCTGATTTCGGCGAGGTCGGCGGCGCTGGGCGGTGCCTTCGTGTCGTAGGCGATCGCCAGCGCTCGAGCGAGGCGCGGCTCGGCGGTGGGCGTGTGGTCCGGATCACCTGCGCCGCGGAGAAGAATCAGTTCGGCCGAGAACGGGCCGATCCCGGGAATGGCGATCAACTCCTCGAGGGCTTGGGAACGTGGGAGTGACCTCAGCCGGGCGGCGCCGAGGGTCCCGCCGAGAGCGGCCTCGGCGACACCTCGAAGTCGGTGGAGTTTGGTCTCGCTCAGCCCTTTGATCGTGGACAGCTGGGCCAGCTTGGCTGGGTTCGGGAAGGCGCGGACCATTCGACCGCCAACGTCGATGGTCTCACCGTGTTCGGCGGTGATGCGAGCCTTGATTGCGGCTGCCTGCACGATTCGGATTCGCTGTCCGATCACCGACCACGCTGCCGCTTCGTAGGGCGACCAGAAGCATACGGGGCGGAGGCCGGGATACCTCGACTGGAGTTGAGCGACTACTGGGTCGTGACGAGCGATGTCCGGAAAGCCTCGACCGTCGATGTCGAGCGAGAGGATCCGCTCGACCTGCTCGACTGCCGCCGCGATTACCGCTGGGGCAAGCGTGTCGCCCCCGTGAACCGTGCCGTGAACCGCACCGGTTTCCTCGTGGACGCGCACGGCCACTGGGTCCCAGTAGCCGTCGACGCAGAAGGCCATCTCCAAGCTCGCGGCTGACTCGGCATCGTAGGCGGCTGGAGCGAATCCCTCGAGGTACCGAATCGATGCCGCCAAGGAATACGGCCCCTTGGGGGAGAAAACGAAACTTGTGGGGGTGGCCATCTCAGCCGTGGATGGTCACGGCGTAGCCGTCGGGATCGGCGAAGGTGAAGGTGAGACCGAAAGGTCCATCGAAAGGTGCGACCACGATCGGGACTCCGGCGCGAACCATTGCATCGTGCAGATCCTGCGGATCGTTCGCCTTCAGCCAGATGGCCACTCCCCACCCGAGGTGCTCGACCGCTTCAAGATCGACGAGTGGCTCTCGCACGGCGAACGCGATGGGCTCCGTGGCGAATACCACGGCGTGGTCAGGACTCACCTGAGCGCGGGCGAGGCCAAGGTGCTCGGTGTAGAAGGCTGCGGAAGCCTCCAGATCGCGAACCTGGAGAGCGATGAAGTCAGGGCCGAGTGCGGTCATTGGGTGTCCTCGTCTGTGAGTGCGATCAGGTAGCCTGTATCAGGTAGCCTGAGATTGTATCAGGCAAACTGATAGTGAGGTGAGCGTGGACCAGGTCACGATGGCCAGGGTGGGCTACTTGATAAAGAGGGCGCAGATGGTCCTGCACGACGCGATGGCCAATGCTCTCGGGTCTCACGATCTCACGGTGCCCCAGTTTGCCGTCCTCACCGGTTTAGATGAAGAGCCCGGGCTCTCGAATGCCGACCTCGCTCGTCGGGCATTCGTGACGCCACAGAGCATGCACGCCGTGCTACAAGAACTAGAGAGACTCCAGTTCGTGGTGAGGCGTCCGCATCCGCAGCACCAACGCGTCCTCCAAGCTGAACTCACTGAGGCTGGTCGGCGCACTCTTAAATCTGCTAACAATGCAGTCGACGCTGTGGAGGAGCAGATGCTCCGCAAGCTCTCCAACCCTGCGAGATCGAGACTTGCAAGCGCGCTCTCGTCATGCATCGATTCGCTGGCCGAAGCATCAGCATCTTCCGGTGCTCGTCGACTCCGGTGATACAAGGGAACCGCCAGAAGTGCGGATAGACGTCCCTGTGGTATCAGGCAGGCCGTCAGACGTGCCTGCTCGAGTGCGGTCAGGAACACTGGGCCTGACCAGCCTCCCTGCGTCGCGGCAGCCTTCATCGCCGCCGGCGTCCAGCGCACGTCAAGCTTCGAAGTCGGTCAGATTGCCGACATGGTTCAATACGCCGCCAACGGCCTCGGCGCCACCATCGTGCCTCGGCCATTTACTGGTAAACGGTCCGATGGCGCGGATCCCGTTCCGACCTTTCACATCCTCGAGCTAACTGGCTCCGCACTCAGCTTCACCATCGGGGCATTCAAGAAGGCGGCGCGCCATTCGCCATCAACTGGTGCCATCCATGCCATGCTTCTCGCGGAAACCCTCCACGTCGGCCAGCTCCCGACTAACAAGCGGGACCAAGCTGTGGCGGCAGCTAACCGGTGGTCCAGTGTTGGGATTGGTCGGCCTCTGCGTCACGGTTGTGAGGATCGGTTCGGTGTCCGGGTGCTCCTGGACGGGGCAGCAGTGGCGGTGTGTGTCACGGCATGGCTGCTGGTCCCCGAGGAAGGGGCGGGGTTGTCCATCGGTCGGCGATGCCCTAGATCCCTGGCAAGCACCGAGTTAGTTCATTCCTAGGCGTCGGTCCGAGTCGCAACAGGCATCGGCGCGGCCTCCGACCAAGGTGTACCGTCAGGCAGGGCGTCGTGCCTCTGCTACCCCGCTTCGCTGATCTTTTCATGGCTCGGCTTGATCGTTGGAGTCGCTTCCGTGGCCTTCCAGGCGCGATTGTGCCGAGCGACGAGTCCTTGGTCGCTATAGAACTCCTCGAGTCACGAGGGGTACGAACACTGTGGATCTCAAACCGACCGAATTTCTGCAACAGGAGGAGAAGTTATGGAGCCCGCGACAGGTAGACCGGATGCAGACGCTGCCGCGTTCCTCGAGTTTCTCGAGCGGTGTCACGACGCCCTCAGGCAGCACACCGGCGGTGACCCGCGGCCGTATCTTCAGCTGTGGTCGCATGCTGACGACGTTTCGCTCATGGGAGGGGTTGGCGGTCACCAGGTCGGCATAGACGCGGTTAGCGAGCTCCTGACCGCAGCAGCCAAGACGCTCAACTATGAAACCTGGAGCGCCGAGAACCTCGTCACCGGTTTCGACGATACGTTCGGTTTCACCGTCGAGCTTGAGCGGCTAACTCGGCATATCCGGGGTGAGACGGAGGAAATGAGGCTGAGAGCAACGTCGATCTACCGGCGAGAGGAGGGCGCTTGGAAGGTGGTCCATCGCCACGGTGACAGTCTGATGACCGTCGAAATCGACCCAGAGGGCAGACGCTGAAACCGCGGGAGTTGGCCCTCGGAGCAACGTCTAGAAGCCCTATCCTCCCGCATGTTCCCCAGCTGCTGCTGGCTGGCCGGGAGCGGCCGTTTTGGTTGTCCCTCGCCCGGCGGCGGGTCCTGGCGTCGGCCTCGGCTGGTGGCTGCCCGACGCTGGCTCGTCTTTGGCCCACCGCGCGGCGTAGAAACCAGCGGCCTGCTCCGCACGCCCCTCCCCGGGTGGCCCACGACGATCCCGGGGCGGGGAGCTGCACACGGAATTGTATTTAGACAAGATTGCGGGCGTTTAAGAAGCGCGCCGCTTCGTCTCGGTCACCTTCGACCGACACCAATTGCTGCCTGGCAGACGTTTCGCACCGAGGGCTCCTCGAAATGAATTCAAGGAGTTGGGAACAGATCTAGATTTCGTAAATCTCCTCGTAATCAAGGGTAATGAGACCCTCGAGAACAAACGGCAGGGTGTCCATCTGACCGCGTACGGCGTCGATGCTGGATCCCTCGAGTAAGAGGTACACCCCCGGACGGGCAGCGCGCCGATAAATGGCTTTCAATACGCCCTCGGCTTTCAGCTCTCCGACGACCCGCATCTCGTCGTCGATGTGAGGGCCGAGCGCGGCCGGATTGGTGATGGAACCTCTGGCGAGCACGATCATTGGCGTTTCCTCTCTGCTTGTGGGCTCTTGGTGGGCTGGTTTCCCGATTCGTAGGTGACTGCGAGCTTCAAAGAACAGACCCTCACGTCACACCGTCACCTCGACGCAGCGGGCGGAGAGGCCGAATGTCAAGGCGTGGCCCTGACGAGGAGAAGCTGCCACTGCAGGCCGCGCCAATGCTGGCCGCCGTCAGCAGCCCGAGACCCAGCAGGAACACCCGCTTGCGCCCGAACACGTCAGCCAAGCGGCCGGCGGGAATCATCAACGCGGCGATGACGATGGCGTAGGCATTAAGGATCCAGCTCAGATTCGACAACGAATGCTCATCGAAGGCGATACCGACCTTGGGCAGCGCAACGTTGACGATGAAGACATCGAGAGCGGCGATGAACTCGCCAACACAAAGAACGGCCAACACCACGGTTGGGTGCACGGCGCCCTTCGCGCCGGGTGCGATCCGCTCGATGGGGGTGCCCAGATGGGACCCGGCGGTGGTGTCTCGGAAGGCCGCCTCGCTCATTGGTAGTGGGACGATTCACACGTTATCTCCTTGTCGGACCGCGATCGATGTCACCCGAATGCTGCAGGTCAGGCCGGCAGACCCGATTGCCGTCGCCCTGCTTCTGTAGTGCCAGATTCAGAAAACGATGACAAGTGTCATCGCAATTCGTACTGTAACACGGACGATGACACTTGTCATCAAAAACTTGTAGAGTGACCTCCGCAGGCGACCGAGGAGAGTCAGGACGTTGAGAACTGAACGCGAACGGCTGCTCTCGCGAAGCGGGATGGTCCACAGCGCGGGGCTGCTCATACGTGAACGAGGTATCCACGGCGTCGGCCTTCGCGAGATCGTCACCCACTCGGGCGGACCCCGAGGATCCCTCCAACGCTGGTTCCCCGGAGGCAAGGCGCAGCTCATCACCGAGGCCCTCGATGAAGCCGGCGCAGAGTTGTTGGCGGAGGTCCGCTCCAGGCTGGTCGAGGCGCGGACCCTGGCCGACGCCATCGATGCCGTGATCGCCCCGTGGCGCCAGCTACTCGTCGAGAGCGAGTTCACTCTCGGTTGCCCGATCGCCGCGACCGTGGTGGACGCCTCCGACAATGATCAGCTACGCGAGAAGACCCATTCACTACTGGCGCAGTGGCACGACTCGGTGCGCGATGTCTTGATCACCTTCGGCGACGAAGACTCGCTCGCCGGCGAGCACGCGTCAGTGCTGCTCGCCGCCATCGAGGGTGCCCTCATCCTGGCTAGGGCGCAACGCAGCACTGAGCCACTCGATGCGGTTCAGCGTTTCTTCGCTACGTCGCTCGCGCAAACTGAAGGCAAGATCGCTTCACAGCCATAGACCCTCTTCGGGACCCATCGCAGACGGCGCTACCTCAGCCTCGACCACAAAACGCTCCGGCGTCAGCGAGTTTCTCTGTTCGTACCCTGTCGGAAGGAGGCATGCATCTGGTTACGAAATGCCCGACGGCTTCTCTAGCTCACAGCCTCGATGGGCTCGTTGATCAACCCGAGGTGATGACCCATCCGCACTCGAAGTCCGCGCCAGTCCCCGCGGCACGCCGGGCGACCGCAGCACGCCGGGCGGCGGTCGATAGCGAGATGATCAGGGCCCTCAGAGCCTGGAGGGTCTTGCTGTACTCGCCGACCGATGGCGCCGACACACGGCTACGCAGGAGCCGTTTGGTGGCGGCAAGCACCTGGGAGTCGAGCTCGCTAAGCGCTCAGCCACTGGCCAGCCTCCAAGGCGGGCTCGTGCTCACCCAGGCCCGTCGAGACCCCGCCGCCTTGCGCCGCGCCCTCGACGGCGCACTCGCCCTCATCGCCACCCACCGGCCGGTCGCCCGACCTAAAGCACTGCGAGAACCCTTCGGTCAAAAAGCAGCAGCCTACAAGCGGATCCCGTGACACGGTCGTGCCACACCCAGTACAACCAAAGACCACAGCACGACTGTGCTGCGCCTATCTCGACAGGACAAGTGGCCCTCTACCAGGGATTCGGTGGGGCTAGGTGGAATCGAACCACCGACCTCAGCATTATCAGTGCTCGCCAGCGGTACTGCGATGAACGGCGTGGTACTCACTGGTACCCAGCCCATAGCGGAGGAACCGCCACGAACGGGAGTGAACGGCCTGGCACGTGCGGTGGACGCGCGATAGAGCGACCGCCCGCGTGAACCCCGATGTCTGGAGGTGGGTCGGGGCTGGACCGCTCGGTCGGCTTGCAGAAGCACGCTTACCATGTCCGGGTCCGCCTGCTAGATGACCCTGCCGCGCGTCGACGTTCGGACGCGTTACATGCTCTCGCGAGGGCACACACTGGACGTTTGGGACGCTCGACTCTGAACTCGAGCCTACGGCTAGACCTGCTCAGCCTTTACGAACACCAACTTGGTTGCGGGCGGGTTCCCTGGCGGGGGGTCGGGGTCCCGGATCACGGTCACGTCTACGGTCCGCAGAAAGGTCCCGGGAAAGAGCACCCACTCTCCTTCGCCCTCCCCGTGTGTGTCCCGACCCTTGAGCGACAGGTCGCCGATGTCGCGGGCCGTCTTGACCTTCACCTCGGTATAGACGGCCACTGTCTTATCGGTCCGCTTATGGCTTTTAGCGAAACCTTCCGCAACCGCTTCTACCGTGCTGACGCTGGTCAGGCTTTCCAGCTTTTCCGTCGGCCGGTCCTGGCCGTCGACACCGTACTTGTCGACGAACTCCTTCTCGGTTATGCGAGCCCCGCGATAGCAAGTCCCCTCTTGCGGCGGCAGCTTGTGCAGGGCTTTGATGGCCAAGGCGCCGTGTAACGATCCTTCCTGGAAGAGCTGCTTCAGATGGCTCTCTCCCTCCTTGGACGCCCAGTAAGCGTTGGACTTCGCCTCTAACAGTCTCGACACTTCAATCTCGGAGAGGGGTTCACTTTCCTCTTCCGACTCCGACTCCTCCTCGTCTTTAAACTTCTCCTTCGGGAACATCTGGCCCTTCATCCACGACTCCTTGTTCGCGGTCGCCGGGTTGATGTACTCGTAGTTGCCCACAGTAAACATCTTGACGGCCAGCACCTCGGCCTCCGTCAGTCCATATGTAGTGATGAGCTCGAGCGTCGCCGGAGAGAATCCTGCCGTGCTTCCCGATGAATTTGTCTGTTTCTTGATGAGACCCCGAGTCTGCAGAATGGCATGCTCGGACCCGACTCCTTCCCGCTCGAAGGGTGTTGGCCCCTGTTTATTGACATCGTGCACGTAGCGAGCTTCGGCTTGCCGCTGTCCCCAATCGCGCATTTCGCTGGCGGCTTGTTGTTGAATTTGCTCGACGGTGGCGACCTTCTCTTTCGCCCGAGCATCGGACTCTCGGGCGTGCCGATTGATGTAGCTGTGGCATAGACCCAGGATGATGGCCAGGCGATCACCAGCGCGCTCCTCGTCCTTGGACTTCTTGTGGTCCTCCAGCGCCTGGCGCAGTCGATACATCGTGTCCTTCGTCACCATACCCTTGAGCTGGCCCTTGGTGGAGCGGAGGGCGTCGATTTGGGCTGTCCCCGACATCCGCTTGGCAAAAACTTTGGCGAGATCTTTCTTCTTATCGTGAATACCGTTGCCCATGCTCAACCTCCTTAATGAGGCGCCGACCACTTCATAGTTGCCAAATCCACTGATCCATTCGAGGTTCCCTGGATCCGAGCGTTCAGCCCCCGGTGCCCTGCGGTCGGCCCCGCCTGCCTATTCGTCTCCTGTCACTCGTCGGACAGCCCGTCCGAATCGTCCAAGTATCGCCGCCAACCCACCCTCCCGCAAGGGGCAGCACACCTGGGTAAAAGCCACTAGAAACTACACGAATTACACTGAGGTTAGTCTATCGCCAGGACGCATGGCCCCCCACTGTATGGACATACGCGTTGGTGCCCAGGCTAACTGGTCAGCCGCGAGGAGGACTGGTTCCACGCCATCCAGGCCCGACGCGCCCGCCGCTGCGAGACACATGCCCACTCGAGTACGGGTGAGCTCCGCTGGATCGGTCTCTGAATGGCGGTTGGCATGAGGATTGCTCGGGTCTCTAAGCAGATGGGCTTCCGGCTGTCGCCGAGGCTCTGGGACGACATGTCTGAGACCGGATGCGAATCGTTGTGCGCCTGGACCGTATTGGGCTCCGCGCCGGGTCGCGCAATGACGGGCGCGGAGAGTCCGGAGCGATAACTGGACGGTCCCCGCTGTAGTTCCCGTTCAACTTCATGTGGTGCCGTTCACACTTCCGTCAACCGCGACGCTACGTAGCGCGTTCTTCGTGAACTCGCAGAATCCTGGCGAGGTGCTGACCGGGGAAAGCTGCTGGGCAACGCCTAATACCCCCGAGACGTGCTGGAACATTAACGAAATGTTCCTGGCTACGGGACTTGCCCATCGTATCAATCTATCAAATGCCTGGCTGGCTTCCCCGACAGATGAATATATACAGTCCTTCGATACACACATGAAGCCCTACCTGGACACCGCCGGTGGCCGAACTCTCCTGCCACAGGCTCAGATGACCACGCTTCAGTACGATGCCGATCCGGCTGCCTTGCCGCTGTGGCGCTCGGTGGTTGAGCCACTCAACAGCAGTGCCGTATTCTTTGTCTATGTACCTCAGTGTGACGAAATCTACGACCTGGTAGTAACGAGTGCCCAGCCAGTTGGAATGGTTGCTGGTCTATAATTCAGCCCGTCTTCGCTCTGTGGCCCCAACCGACGGTTGTCATGACTACTGATATTCAGACGAATAGTCTTGCGGGATGGGATCTTCAATAAACGCCGCAAGCGGGTCGAGGATAATTGTTCCGTTGATAAATTTCGTGTTCGGCAAAGCGAGTGATCCTGAGCATGAGGGCGATCGGCTGGTTTCCTTTATCAAGCGACGGGTGAGCTGTACTACCAAGTCGACTATGGTTTGAGCACCGCTTGGGACGCAGGTGGCCAATGGTACAAGGGCGGAAATGGCGACGGCACGCTGTTCTATCCTGGTGTGGCGGGCCTAGGAGGCAACGGCAGTGATCCGGCACTCCTAGGAGCGGATCCTGTGCCGATCGAGTCAATGAGGCTTAAGCTCATTAGGGCGGGACGGCAGGATTACGAATACTTGTACTTTTTGTCAAACCAGGGCTCGGGCACGGCCGGGCGATCGATGACAGCCACTCTGGCCAAAATCAGCGGCGGCGGGGCGACCGACACCTACCGGGTCAGCGTGAACTGGGGCGACGGTGCGACCCCCGCCGGAACGTTCACGCCCGCGACCGGCGGCGGGCTGGCTAGCGGCACACACATATATGCCTCACCCGCCTCCTACACCGTGACCACGACCGTCTCGTCCTCAAACGGGACCACCAAGCAAACATCGTCCACCGCCACCATCGCCTCAGGACCGTGACCGTTCTTCTACGGTCGGGTCCACAGCACCTAGCACGCCGCACGCCACGGAACACCGGGCAAGCCAGCCGTGCAGGCACAGACGGAAAAGTCGTCATTAAGAGACAAGTGCCGATCAAGGGCGGTCCAGAGCGGGCGCGCAGACCATCGTGGTCGAGGGCTATCGGCGACCCATAACGACGGCTCGAACTCGTGTCTCGCCCACCCCTGAGAGAACCGAACACGCGCCCCGGCAGCTACTTCTCGGAGGCTTGCCCGTCCCGTAGGCCGAACGGCTTACCGCACCTCGAAGAATGGCATGGCCTTGTCCGTTGCCGGAGGCCCGGATTGTCTGACAGGGGATCCTTTGGGACCCGTCTGAAAGCGAGTCTGAACGCGTCGGGACGTCAGGCGGAGCGCCGCGCTGCGGACGTCGTCAGCCGGCCTGGAGGTCCGCGCCCAACTCCACGCGGCGCCCCAGCTCCAACAGCAAGTCTCGCAGGGCGGCGCGGCTCTTGGCATCGAGGGGCCCCAGGACGTCGTCCTCGATCTCCGCGAGGACCGTCCGCAGCTTCGCCAGCCGGCGCCGCCCCGCAGCGGTGAGGCTCACGGTGTGGCGCCGGCGGTCCCTGGGATCGCGATGGCGCTCGACGAAGCCCTGCTCCTCGAGACGGTCGAGCATCCCCACCAGCTGACCGCGGTCGAGGCCAAGGGCATCGGCGATGGCCGCCTGGGTGTCCTGGGCTCCCTCGTCGAGCAGGGACAGGATGCCCAGGTCGTGCAGGCCGGCCCCTGCCCGCTCGAAGGCCCCGAAGGCATAGGCCTTGGTGCCGGAGCCGAGGTAGCCGAGGAGGAAAGCGGGACTGTCGAGCAGTTCTCGCGGCTTGCCCGCCAACGTCATCCTCTCGTCACACGAATCTTCGGGCACGGAGGAATAGTCTAGCCGGAACTATGGTTGGGGCATATAATCGTAGAACGGCTCAACGATAGGAGGCTTCGATGACCTCGTCACTCGCAGCGCCGGATTCCACCGCCGGATCGGACCGAAGTCGCTGGCTCGCTCTGGCCGTCATCGTGGCCGCCCAGTTCATGGTCGTGCTGGACATCGCCATCGTGAACGTGGCCCTACCGTCCATCAAGAACGACCTGCACTTCTCGCAGGCAAGTCTCCAGTGGGTGATCACGGCCTACTCGATCATGTTTGGCGGTGTGCTCCTCCTCGGGGGCCGGTTGGCGGATCGGCTCGGCCGCCGCCGGATGTTCATCGGCGGCCTGGGCCTCTTCGTCATAGCTTCTCTACTCTCCGGGCTGGCGTGGTCGGAGGGCTCGCTCATCGGGTTCCGCGCTCTGCAGGGTCTCGGGGCAGCCCTCCTCTCTCCTGCCGCCCTGGCCCTGCTGATGACGACCTTCGCCGAGGGCCGAGAACGCAACACAGCTCTCGGTGTGTTCGGGGCGGCCGCCGGCAGCGGGGGCGCCGCCGGCGTTCTGCTCGGCGGGGTCCTCACGTCGTACCTCAGCTGGTCGTGGATCTTCTTCATCAACGTGCCGGTCGGACTGTTCCTCATCGCCATGACGCCGAGGGTGCTCCGGGAGAGCCACGGTGACCTCCACCACCGCAGCTTCGACCTGGCCGGCGCCGTCTCCATCACGTCGGGGTTGATGCTCCTCGTCTATGCCATGACGCGGGCCACCCAGATCGGGTGGAGCTCGGGCGAGACCATCGCCCTGCTGGCCGTCTCGGCCAGCCTGGTCGCTTCGTTCTTCGTGGTCGAGCTGCGATCGAAGGCCCCACTGCTGCCCCTGCGGATCTTCCGCCTGCGGACCCTGGCCGGCTCCAACCTGACCAGCCTGCTCATCGGCGCCTCGATCTTCTCCATGTTCTTCCTGCTCACCCTGTACATGCAGCAGGTCCTGCACTACTCGGCTGTCAAGACGGGCGTCGCCTACATCCCGCTCACATTCGCAGTCATCATCTTCGCCGGGGTGGCCCAGGCGCTGACGACCAGGTTGGGCGTGCGGCGGGTGCTGTCGGCCGGGATGCTGCTCTCGGCCGGGGCGCTCTTCCTGTACAGCCAGCTTCCGGTTCACGCTCGGTACTTCTGGGACATCTTCCCCGTCTTCGTGCTGAGCGGCATCGGCCTCGCCCTCTCCTTCGTGGCGGTGTCGATTGGTGGACTGACAGGCGTGCAGCCGGCTGACGCCGGTGTGGCGTCGGGTCTCATCAACACCACCCAGCAGATCGGCGGAGCCGTCGGACTGGCGACAGCGGCGACGATCTCGACGACGGTAACGAGCCACTTCGTGAGCTCGCACGGCCCGGCCAGCCTGGTCACCGGCTCTGCCCTCACCCACGGCTTCGAGGTCGCCTTCTGGGTGCTCGCCGCCCTCGCGCTCGTCGGGGCCGTCGCCGCTGCTCTACTCGTCGAACGGCCGCCGAAGCCTCAGCCCGAAGAGGTCGAGGTAGAACACGCGGGGACCACGATCCTCGAGGTCGCCTGATCCAGGCCGCCTGACGACCGCCCCACCAGCCGTGCCGTTCCCCTCGACACGGCCAGTGGCCACCTTCTCGCACCGAGGTATTGCGCACAGGACCTACCAAGAAGTCACCCCCCCGTCCTCTTGGCTACGGCACCGTCGCCGGCTGTCTCTCGTCGTCCATCCCTACCTGGCCACCGCGGCGTGTCGAGATGAAGGATCCCCATCCGATGACAATCTCTGTATCGTCGGACGGCTGAGTCAGCCGGATCGCTAGCAGTGCAGACTTGCCGACTCGGGCACGTCGGGGGAAGGTCGGCGAGAACCAAAGGCGCTTTGGTTATGCGCCGGCGGCGGGTCGGGAGTCGAACCCAACGTCGGCCTTGTGGCCGCTGGCTCTGCACCGGGGCGAAGTTCCCTTTCGCCTTCCGCATTAGTCCGTTCGTGCCAGCCAGTTACAATCCGTCGCCGCGTTGAGTTTGCTAACGGATGGGGCACGGCTGCCTGCTCTGGCTGCGCCTTTGCTTGTCCTCCCATCTGGTCTGCCATCTCTGCCAGGCAAGCGAGACAGCCGATGGTGGCGTCCATCTCGGGGGACCGGTCGCCGGTGGCTCCCGGTGCCCCAAGATGCCCCGAGGGGTACGCATCTGTTATCTCAGCTGCTGCTGACGCTGAGCTGGGGCTGAACGTCAGCCGTTGGACGTGCCCATGGCGTACGGGAGCAGGGCGCCGGTGGCGGTTATGGTCTGGCCGACGAACCAGACGCTGCCGGGGCTGATGGCGGCTTCGGCCTCGGGCTCGGACAGCGTCTGGCCGGCCGGCGAGAGTCCCGCCGTCGAGGGGATGGGAACGGCGGTCCAGGTGGTGCCGTTGAAGTTGTCGAGTGTGACGCCGTCGGTCACCCACACATCAGTCGGTGAGAGGGCGGCGAGGATCGAGCCAACCACGGCCGTGCCGTCCGCCGTTGTCGCGTTCACTACGGACCAGGTGGTCCCGTTCCACTGAATGAGCGTGCCGCCGACTATGGCCCAGGCATCGGTGGGCGAGATGTCCGCCACGCTGTCGACTCCGCCGGTGACCGGCACGGTCACGTTGGTCCAGGTGGAGCCGTTGAAATGCTCGAGCACCGGGGCGACCTTGCGGCGCTCGACGCCCTCGGTGGACGCGGTGCCGGCGGCCCAGATGTCCGAGGGGGACGATCCCGAGATGGAGGTCAGGTCCAGATCGGGAAGCGTGGTGGTGATGGGCAGCTTGGTCGTGGTCCACGTCGAGCCGTTGAAGTTCTCGGCGTCGCCGTTGTTGTTGACCGACCACAGGTCGGTGGCCGAGAACGCCGCCACCGGCCCGAGTGCCACGCCGGCCGGGATGGTCATGTTCGACCACGAGGTGCCGTTGAAGTGGAAGGCGACGGACTCCTCGACGTCGGACGAACCGGTATCGATGATGCCGGTGCCGACCGCGGTGATGTTGTCGGCGGAGGTTCCGGTGATGTGCTCACGCCGCACTGGTTGTTGGAGACGAGCACGCCGCTGGGGGCGGCGGCGCACATCCCGGCCGGGAGTCCCGGCCCCGTCCAGGTGGCCCCGTTGAAGTGCTCGATCGGATCACCGGTGGCCCCTCCTACCGCCCAGATATCGGTCGGGGAAGCCGCATAGACGCCGGTCAGCGCCTCTTGGGAACCGGAGGGAGCGCCGCTCTGCGACGGCGGGTTGAAGATCGAAAAGGTCGCCGAGCTCGGGCTAGACACGGCCGTCGCGGCGGTCGTGACCCCACGTGCGGACGACGCCGAAGATGTGGCCGCGAACGCGGGGACCGACATTGCTGCGCCTACTGTCAGCGCGCCGACGCTGACAAGCCCGAGCATGCCTGCCCGGTTCCGCATCCGGCCTCGGCGGCCAGGCCGGGCCCCGACTGTCCCCGATCGCGGCTCCGCCATTGTTTTCGCGCACAGTTTCTTCTCCCTGTAGTCCGTTGGTTGACCTTGCAACTACTTATACGTCCGGAGCAGGGAGATAGATTCACCCGACTTGCCGGTCAGCCAGATCCAGGCCGCCACGGGATCCCTGCGCACGCGCCCGGCTGATGGCGATGGCCGGTAGTGTCACGAAGGCGATGGCGGCGAGCAACGCCGGTGCGTTCCTCAAGTTCCTCTCGCAGCGGCCAGAGGTGACGGGAACGAAGGTTGGAACGACGGGCTACTGCATGGGCGGCGGGCTGTCGCTCACGGCCGCCACCCAGCATCCCGACCGCATCGCCGCCGCGGCATCGTTCCACGGTGGCCACCTTGCCAGCGAGGCGCCAGACAGCCCCCCACCGAATCGTCGGGCGGATCACCGGTCGGGTGTATGTGGCTGCCGCCGAGACGACGAATGGTTCCCGCCCGAGGAGGCGAAGCTCCTCGAAGACGCCCTAACCGACGCCGGTGTCGATCACATGATCGAGACCTATCGTGCCCTCCACGGATTCGCGGTGCCCGACAATCCGACCTACGACCGCGACGCGGCGACCCGCCATTGGCGGGCGCTCGGCGACCTATTCAGCGCCACGCTTTCAAGCTGACCGCCGCGCCCGTTCACGATCGCTCAGAGGGAGGGCCCGGCGGCTGCCATGACCTCGTTGACCAACCTTCCGGTGACGTCGTGGGGGCCGCTCGCTCGGCTGGACTGCTTCCCGGGTTGGCCATAATGCCCGCGCTCGCTGGGAGGTGCACAGTCCGATCGGGCCGTACCGTGGGGTTGTGACGATCGCCCTCGTAGGCCGGCCGATCGGGCCTCTGGTCAACGGCTGGCGGTTACGTCGCCGCCGCAGCCAGATGGACCTGGCCTCGGATGTGGGGGGTGTCGCCTCGCCATCTGAGCTTCGCGGAAACGGGCCGGTCCAGGCCCAGTCCCGAGCTGCTTCTGGTATTGGCCGATCGGCTGGAGGTGCCCTTGCGAGAACGCAACACCGTCTTGCTGGCAGCGGGGTACGCGCCTCGCTACCCACCGACGTCGCTCGGCGATCCGGCGAGGACCCTGTTGTCCTCTCCGACCGGCGCGGAACCGGCGGTGACGAGAATCCTCCGGCAAAATGGCTTTGGGTCGAAGGGGACAGGTGACGTTCTTTGAGGCGTCGGCTTCGGACGATACTTCGGCCAGCGGTGTCATCAGTGGCCCTTTCGGGTCGTTGGCCCGCCGGCAAGCTGGCGTTGCGGTGGTGGCGGGGTGTCGTCGGTATCTGGACTCTTGCCCACGGCGCTGAGCTGTAAGTGGGATCCCAGGAGGACTACTCTCATGCCGTGGCTGTCGCTGATGGAGAGCCACCAGAATTGTCCGTACCGGCCCGCACCTGATAGTCGTAGCCGGTGCGCGTTCGCCGCTGCTTCCAGGGCGATCCGCGGTTTGAGGGCAACGCCGGCTATGAGGATCTGCCAATTCGGAAAAGTTAGGCGGACGATCGCTGGGTGCGCTGCCTCCGGTTTGGATGTGGCCTGGAGGGGAAGTTGGAGTGTGGCCAGTTGACGGAGCCGGCTGGCCACGACGTTCCGATGTTCGGCGACTATCTGTTGCTCGGACCGGCGCCATGCCCGTCGGGCCCGCCGGGTGAGTGTCTCGATCGGGTCCTTCGAAACCGACCTGTCAGTGCCTCTCATGTCTTGCTCCTCGGCGCCGCTTGTGGGCGAGGTCGGGCGGGCGACAGTTGTGGGACCGGCGGACGTGGCGGGCCGATGGGAGGAAGCCCTCGTTCCGCCTGGTCGGGCGGTGTCGGCGGCGCGGGTGTCGGAGGTCGGAGGTCGGAGGTCGGAGGTCGGAGATCGTGGTTGTTTCTCCGGGGGCCACCTGGGCAAGGAGCTTGCTGGTTTCTGCTGTGTTGATCGCGCATGATTCGTTCTGGCCATGGGGTGCGGTCAACGGTTCCTGGGGGTCTGGTGTGGATGGCTGACGAGCACCCTGGGCTAAGCCGGTGACGGCCGCCCGACGCCTTTTCCTGGGTGGATGATCCGACCGAGATGCGACCCTCATGGGGACCCTCGTTCCGGGCCGGCGATGGTCGCCTGGCTGTCGACGAGGATCCGGGCTCGCTCGGCCGGCGTTGTGCCGCCCCACATGCCGTAGCTTTCGTGGTGGGCCAAGGCAGCTGTCAGGCACCATTGGCACGACTCGCAGCTGGCGCACAGGCGGCGGGCCAGGTCGCAGGCGCCGGGGTGGTCGGCGTCGACCCAGGGCTTCTCGCCGGCGGGGAAGAACAGTTCGGGAGTGCGGGTCTGGCACGGCCTACGGATCCCGAGGCTGGCCCGCGGAAAAGTCCTACGTCGAAAGCGGCTGTCGACCATGTCGCTGTGTCCTTTGTCGTGCTTGTTGACCAGGGCCAGCGTGAACGACCGGCGCCGCCGTGTCGTCCCCGATTTCCGGTGAGATCAGAGAGGGCGTTGAAAACTAGGCTCAGAAGCGGGTGGCATGGACGTAGGTTTGCGGTGAGACTTGGCCGACCCTGGATCGACAGAACAGGACGGAGCGCATGAGCACGGCCATCGCGGAGCGGGAAAGCCCCATGGCGGCGGTGCGCGGCGTGCTCGAAGCCGCGGTGGCGGGTCGGGGTGGGGCCCTGTTCTTGGTAGGAGAGGCCGGGCTGGGCAAGACGAGTCTGCTCGACCACGCCGTTCTCGTGGCCGGCGGGCGTTTGGAGGTCGGGGTCGGTCGGGCCGACGTAGCCGAGGGAGCCTTGCCGTTTGGGCTGATCGGCCAGGCCCTGGAACCTCTCCTAGGCCCCGAGGTGCTCATCGGGGGCGGCGAGCGGGGCGCATATATGACGGTTGCTAGCCGGCTATACGCCATCTTGGAGCGGCTGCGGGAGGTGGCGGTGCGCCCGTTGTTGATCGCCTTGGACGACGCCCATTGGGCCGACCCCGACTCCCTCACCCTGCTGCGAGTGCTCTGTCGTCGCCTGAGCCGCCTGCCCGTCGCTCTAGTCGTCACGGCCCGACCCTGGCCGCCGGAGATGGCCCAGGCCGCCGACGAGCTGTCCCACGAGGGTTTGGCCCGGCGCGAACGTCTGGTCCCGTTGAGCGCAGAGGGGTCGATGGCCATACTGGCGGCGCGTGTCGGCCACGTCGCCTCGCCGGAGGAGATCGAGTCGGCCGTGGCGGCCTGCGCCGGCAACCCGCTGCTGTTGGACCACGTGGCCTCCGACCTGCTGGCCGGCCGGGCCCTGCCCTCGGGCGGCGAGGGGAGCGGGTCGTGGGCCCGGCGTCTCCTGCTGTCCCGTTTCACCGGGGTGAGTGGCGCCAGCAGCGCCTACTTGCGGGCGGCCAGCGTGCTCGGCGGGCGGTTCCGCCCCGAGGTGGCGGCCGAGATCGCCGGCCTGGAGCCGGCCGAGGCGGCTTCGGCGCTTGACGCCTTGGCCGGTGCCGGCCTCGTCGTAGTCACCGGAGACGGGTGGGCCCGCTTCAGTCACCATCTGGTCCGCATGGCCGTTTACGACCAGGCGGTTCCGGTGCGAGCCCACCTTCATGAGGCCGCCTTCCGGGTCCTCCTGGCCCGCAAGGCCCCCCCGGCTGAGGCGGCCGAGCACGCCGTGCTGGCTCGACTGGCCGACCCGGTAGCCCTGGCCACCCTGGCCGAGGCGGGCAGAGAAGCTCTGCGCCATGGCGCACCGGGCACGGCCCGGTCGCCACCTGCAGGCCGCGGTGGGTCTGGGCGGGCCGGCCATCCCGTCGAGGTGTTGCTGGACCTGGCCCAAGCGTTGCGGGCGACGGGAAACAACCAGGAGGCAGCGGTGGCTATGTGAGGCGCTGCTGGTGCGCGCCCGAGCTGCCGGTTCCCGTGCGCGTCGCCGGCCTGACCGAGCTCTCCCAGGCGGAGTTCCGGGCCGGGCACGTCGACGCCGCGGCGGCCCGGCTAGAGCAAGCCGTGACCCTGATAGAACCCGAGCCTCCGGAGCTGGCCGCGGTTGTGCTGGTCGACCAGGCCCACCTGCGACTGCTGCGTTCCGGACCGAGCAGCGCGTTCCCTCTCGCTACCAGGGCCCGGGCGGTGGCGGCCCAGGTCGGTGGCCCGATCCGGTTTCTCGCCGAGGCAGCCTGGGGTCAGTGTGCCTACCTGGGTGGCGACCCGGCCGGGCTGGAGGTGGCCGAAGGGGCGGCCAGAGCGGCCCGCTTGGCCCCCCGGGACACACCGGAGGTGGCGCAGTGGTCGGATCCTCAGGTCCTCTACGCCGAGTTGGCCACCTGGTCGGAGCGTTTCGTCGAGGCCGAAGACCTCCTTACCCGAGTGATAGCCGAGGCAGCGCGGAAGCGCTATCCCATGACCCTGATCGAAAGCCAGTACTCCCTGGTGGAAGTCTTTTGTCGCACCGGCCGGCTCGACCAGGCCCTCGTCGCGGCAGACGAGCTGCTGGAGTCGGCCGAGCTTATGGACGTTGCCCTGCCCCTTGCCATCTCGCAGAAGGCGCTCGTGCTGACGGAGTTGGGCGATCTGGAGGAGGCTGGTCGGTGGTGCCGTCGCCTGGACGACACGAGCGCAGGTACGGATTGGCTGGGTCGGTTATGGACCGTGGGCCACTGCCGCCGCGGTGTGCTGGCCCTGCGCCGGGGCCAGGTGGAGGAGGCGGCGGCTATCTTCGGCCGTATGGAGCGGTCGGCGGTCCGGTGGGGGCTGCTCGAACCGTGCATCTATCCGTGGGCGGCGCCGGCCATCTCCGCCTACTTGGCCTGCGGCCGAGACGATGACGCGGCCAGGGTGGTCGACTGGTTGGAGCCGAGAGCCGCTGCCCTGCCGGCGTGCTGGCCCAAGGCCGTGGCGGCCGCCGGGCGAGCGGCCCTAGCCGAACGCCAGGGCGACCTCGACGGTGCCGCCGAGGGGTTCGCCCGAGCCGTCTCGCTCCACCACCCGGCCATGCCCCTGGCCAGGAGCGACACCCTTACCGACTACGGCTCGTTCCTGCTCCGACACGGCCAGGCGGCACAGGCCCGGCCGGTGCTGGCGAAGTCGCTGGCCCTGGCGGAGGGGTGCGGGGCGGGCTGGCACGCCCGGCAGGCCCGGGTGGCGTGGCGCCGGGCCGGCGGCCGTTCCGGCACGACCCCGTCCGGTGCGCTCACGCCCCAAGAGAAGGCGGTCGCCGACCTGGCCCGGGCCGGACGGACCAACCGGGAAATCGCCGCCCAGCTGTACCTTTCGCTCAACACGGTCCAGACCCACCTGACCCACGTGTACCGCAAGCTGGGTATCAACGGTCGCTGGCAGCTGATCGCCGGCCCCGAGCCGGCTCGAGACTGAACCGACCCGGACGGGCGCGGGCTCCGCCGACCGTTCAGCGACCACGCGCCCGGTTTTCGACGTCTGACATGCTGGTGACCTGGTCGCATTCTTCGTCTGTCAGCTTGCTGATCAGCGCCCGGGCGGCCTGAGCTTGGGCGCTGCGTGGGCACGGTCCCGGCGAGCAGGACGGGGAGGAGCAGTTCGTAGCCGACCCGGGCGTGGGCTGAGTACCTGGTTCGGGTCCGAGCGACCACGCACGCGACGCGCAGGGCGTGCTCGGTGCCGGCACGGGCCGGCGGTCGGTCGCGCTCACGGGCGGTGAAGCGCATGCCGTGGTAATAGGTGCAGGTCCGGCAGGACACCGGACCGGTGGTGAGCTGGCAATCGCACTCCGGGCAGGACAGCCGGTCAAGGGCGGCGTCGACCACCCGCCAGTCGCGCTCGGCGGGGCGGTCGGCGACCACCCAAGCCAGGTCCATCTCCTCCGGGGATCCCGGCCGCACGGCCGTTTTCTCGAGGAGGGTTGCCCACGCCTGGTCCATCCCGGCTTCGATCTCCTCGACCGCCCGGGCCAGAGCCTCGCTGCGCCAGCGGTCCGGCGGACGCGACGCCGCTTTCACCGGTCGGTGGTGCCATTGGCCGGCACCTCGAGGTTCACCAGCACGGCCTGGCCGTCTCCCGACTCCGTTACCTTCGGACCCGGCGATTGGGAGCCGAGCACGTCAATGTCGATCCTGCCGATGTCGGCGGCGATCTTGGCCCGGTCCGCGCCGGTGATCCCCGTCGTCCGCTGATAGGTGATCGAGGTAGGGATGCTGTCGCCTATGAAGGGCTTGGTCTCGTTGAACACCTTGGTCGACTCGGCCGAGGACGGAAGGTACTGGACGGCGTCGTTCTTCTGGGCGCCGGCCAGCTTGGAGGAAAACGGGGACAGCCCGACGAGCGCGACTATCCACAAACCCGGACCAGCCACTCGGTGCGCCGGCCGGCGATGAACCCCACCAGGCGATTCGGCGCCGACTGGCCTGACGCGGTCCGACTCGCTCGGGGGGCGCGGGTCTCAAACATGCGGCGACCTTTCGTTCGCGGATTCCTGTGACAGCTACCCGGGACCAGCGTGAACCAGGCGGTCGCCGCGGTCATCACTCATCCCGGTGAGATCAACGCCCCCGATCCGAGACCGATGCGACCGGGGGAGCACGCCGGGCGGGAGGGAGCACACCGGGTAGGTTGCCAGCGCGGCGAGCGGTGGAACGCCGGATGGTCAGTCCCGGCTAGCGGTTCCTGACCGGCATCGAATCGCTGGCTGGTCTGGGCCGTTCAGGTCACAACGGGCGGAGGCCCGGTTACGAAAACAGCGAGGACGAGATCGAAGCCCGCTGGATGTCGACGGCTTGCCGCCTGCCGCCTCGTTCACGGCCAGCCCGATCCCGTTGATAATGAGGTCCCCCCGGGGTGGGACGCCGCCTAGGTGAAGTCGATGGCGTCGGGGACCAGTATCGCCGAGGCGGCGGAGATTGCGTTAACGGCGTCGGCGCTTCGAAGCTGAGGACGCGAGTTCGACTCGCGTCGCTCGCGCTCGTCTCAGAGATGGTCCTGATCGGAAGGACTGCTAGCCAGCCCGGCCGATCACGAATTCGAACTAGTCCAGATGATCTCACCGCGATCGGTGACGACAGCGTGGCCGCGTGACTTCACACTGGCTGCATGCCCCAGACCCGTACCGACCTGCCGGCGGAGTTGACCGAGACCGCCGTCCCCGCCAATCACCAACAATGGCGACCACACCGAATCGCTCGAAGTCGCGCTGTCCCCGAAACTCAAGCTGGCCCAGGCGTACTGCCGGGGGTGCCGCGCCGCCAGCCCTGGCTCGCGGGCGCGCTCGAGCGTGCCCAGCCGACCGGTGTCTGGGGCGGCGAGATCTTCGGGCATGGCCGGATCATCGAGACCAAAAGACGGCGCGGCCGGCCGCACCAAGCAACCTTTGGAGGCGATCACGAATGATGCACCCCGCCATGTTGCAACAGGTCGCCGCCGAACACGTGAAGGACATGATCGCCACGGCCGAGAAGGCGAGACGGGCGCAGCACGCTCGGCGCGCCCGCCGATGGCGGACTTCGGCGAGCGGAGCGGCCCCACCTGCTGCCCACCGCGTTCAGACTCGAACGACCGTCAGCCCAAAAGCCGACAGCGACCGACCCGACAGCCTCACCCACATCTCTGCGGTTGACACCGAGCAACCTCAGGAACCGGCCCTCGCCGCCCACCGGCACGCACCGACCAGTTCAGTCCAGTGCTGAGGCAGATCCTCGGGCCGACCAGGCCCCCACCTACCACACGAGAAGGAGCAATCCAATGAGCCGCGCCCCGGTCGCACCAGGCCACCCGGCGATGACATGCCGGCCAGGGCCCACTGGTTCTCATGAATAGGTCAACTGCAATAGACATCCGAATCGAGTCGGGACCGGCCCGGCTCGTCCGCCGACTGATCCACAGTCTGGTGCGAGGATGGCACGACAGCGTCTACCTGCACCAGCGACTACTCGAAGCCCAGCGTCCGTGGGAACAAGAAGGACCCCTCCACTGGCGACGCGAACTGGGCGGTTGGAGGGTCGTCGGTTCCCGCCTCCCACCGCAAGACTGACCACGCCTCGCGTTCGATGATCGCTATGAAGATTCAACGTAGCAAGTCCGTTTGGAGCGACGACGGACGGATTATCCGCCATTCACCGTTCTCGCTTGACCGCCGACCTGCATGAGCGGCACGGCGACGGCCGGCGCCCGCCCGGCAGGGCGTAACTCTCGATGATCAGCAAACCGAATCCAGAGAGAGATATATAGAGAGATGTCCACACCACGATCAGGGACCACCGTGACCACAAGCCCAGGGACCAGAACCTCGAACCCAAAGGGAAGGGCGCCAGCCGCCGTCCGCTCGTGCCAGGCGAGGAGCAGCACCACCAGCCGAACGGAGGTGGAAAGCTACGGCCTCGCCCCTCGGATGCCACTGGCCCAACGATCCGCCATGGTGGGGAAGGTGGCGAGCCTGGAAGGCCGGCTCTTTGACGGGGAGGGCCACCTGCGCCAAAGCCTAAGGCACGAACTGGCGGACACTCTGCTGAGCGAGATAAACGATCTTCGCCACGACCTCGGTTGGCTCAGCATCGATCTGGACCACCACCAGATATGGCCGGCACAGATAGCCTCGTAGCAGGCACCGATGCGAATTAGCCCCCTTCGGGAAGTCCGAGCGGAAGTCGCCAGCTAGCTGTTACAGCCATAGAACCACCGATCGACGCCGGCAGTCCAAGGCCCGCCCCTTGGTGGCCAGATAGCGGTCGGCCTGTACCGACTAGGAGGCCACCCAGCTGGTCGGTTGCTGGGCCAGGCTCGACTCAGCATTGACCAAGGGTTCGCCACACGAGCGCTCGGCGGGCGGCTTGGGCGGCCGCCCAAGATGTTCCGGTGTGGGCCTCCCACGCTTTGGCATGCGGGGGGTGGCGCGGCCGACAAGGGCTTGGACTTCCGCCAGAGTGGCGCCTGTGTCCGCGGTGCGGTCGTGCTGGGCGCAGGGGGGTCGTTGCCGCTGTCGTTGCGATGTTTTCGGGCCCGCCCGGCCGACGCTGAACAGAGAACGCTCATGGCTCCTTTTCATCGTGAAGTTGAAGGTGCCCGCTTTTGTGGGTGCGGCGAGGATGATGTCGGCGCCGGGGTGGAAGTGCAGCTGATAGAGGTTGGGAGAGCGGAAGGCGAGGCGGACGGGGACGGCTCCGGTGGCGACGGATCCAGGTGTAGGGAGTCTGGCCGCGGGTCGTGCTGAAGGCTATGTAGGGGTAGGCGGTGCCGACGGTCCCCGCCGAGCAGCAGGGGCCGTTCCCGCTGATCTTTAGCGGCGGTCTGGGGTCGATGGTGATGCCGACTTGGCCGCTGGCGTGTCACCGAGGGTGTCGGTCACTTGAATGGTGAAGGCGTAGGTACCGGCGGTGGTGGGCGTGCCTGCCAGTTCGTTGTCGGTCTCTGCTGAGGCGGCAGAGTTCGGTCGCGCCGGCGATCGCCAGTTTTCCATCCTCCGAGTCCGGACGGCAGGCGCCTCCTAGCTGCATGCCCTCGGCGCCGTTTGACGAGATGTGGCCCGGGCGGGCGGGGCAACTGTTTCGAGATCCGGGGCGTTGATCTCACAGGGATCGGTGACGACAGGCAGGCAGGCGTCGTTCCACACTGCCCGGACAGCCCCTCCGCGGACCGGCCAACGAAAGGCGAAAGGGAGCAGCATGTTTGAGACCCGTGAACCGCCATCGCAGGGTCCGTGGCCTGGTATCCGACCCGACCGAGCATCAAGTGACCGCCCGACCGGCCCCGCCGCCGCCTTTCCACGACCGCTACCGACCAAGGACGCCCAGTGACGACACCTGTGATTCCCGACTCCGCCGCCACGCCCGGCCCGATGATGCCCGCGCCGCCGGAGGCCAAGGCGTCGGGGTTGACCGAGCGTCTGGCCGCCGCTTGCGCCGCCCGCCCCCGCCGCACGCTGGCGGCCTGGGGGATGATCGTCGTGCTGTCTTTGGTTCTGGCCGGCACCGCCCTGCACGGGCTGACCACCGGCGCCCATGTGGTCGGCTCCACCCAGTCCAGTCAGGCCGAGGCCCTCTACGACCAGACCGTCGGCGCCGCCGCCGGGCAGGCGCCGACCGACGTGATCGTGGTCAGCTCCAAGACCTCCACCGTCGGCGACGCCAACTTTGTCTCGCTCGTGAATGGCCTGGCCGCCCGGGTCCGCACCGCGCCCGGGGTCACCAGCGTCACCAGTGATCTGGCCTCGACCAGCCCGCTGGTGTCTTCCGATCAGCACGCGGCGCTGATCGACCTGCGCGCCGCGACCGACTCGGACATCAAACCGGTGGTCACCGCGGTTGAGGCCGCCAACGGCAGCGGCGGGTTCTCCGTGGCCGTCACCGGCGAGCACACCGTCGGCGACGACTTCAATACCCTGTCCTCGAGTGACTTGAAACACGGAGAGCTTGACTTCGGCCTGCCCATCTCCATCGTCATCTTGATGCTGGTCTTCGGCGCGGTCGTCGCCGGGCTTATGCCGGTGCTCATGGCGCTGCTGTCGATCCTGGTCGGCCTGGGCATCGCCACCTTGGTGGCCCAGGAGTTCAGCCTGTCGGTCTTCATTGTCAACATGATGACCGGCATGGGTCTGGCGTTGGGTATCGACTACTCACTGCTGGTCATTTCCCGCTTCCGGGAGGAACGCGGCCGAGGACTCGACAAACAGGCGGCCATCCGCATGACCGCCGCGACTGCCAGTAGGGCGGTGCTGTTCAGCGGCACCACGTTCGTCATCGCCCTGCTGGGCCTGTTCCTGGTCCCCACCAACATCCTGCGCAGCCTGGCCGCTGGGGCGGTGATCGTCGGCATCGTGTCGGTTGCCGCCGCCCTGACCCTGCTGCCGGCCATGCTCAGCCTCATCGGCGACCGGATCAACTCGCTGCGCATCCCCATTGTCGGCAGGCGCCTCGGGCGTCCCGACGCCACCGAGGCCCCCATCTGGCGGGCGGTGATCACCAAAGTGATGCGCCGCCCCCTCATCAGCCTGGTCGCCGCCGGCGGTTTCATGATCCTTTTGGCCATACCCGTGCTCGGCCTGCACGTCGGCCAAAGCGGCGTCGCCACCCTGCCCGACAACCTCCCCTCCAAACAGGGCTACGTGGCTGTCGCCGCCAACTTCCCCAACCAGGACCCCTACCCGGTGGAGATCGTGGCCGTCGGCGGCGGCACCACCGCCCGCGCCGACATGTCCAAGCTCCAAGCCCGCCTGGCCGCCGACGCCCCCTTCGGGCCCGGACAGATACAAACCGCGGCCGACGGCACCACCGTGGCCCTCACCGTCCCCATACGGGGTGACGCGGTGTCGCGCAGCGACGTCAACGCGGTCACCGACCTGCGCCAACAGCTGATCCCGGCCGCCTTCGCCGGCTCGGCCGCCAAGGTCTACGTCGGGGGCAAGACCGCCGAGACCGCCGACTACTTCCACGCCGTCACCACCCCGACCCCCTACGTGCTGATCTTCGTGCTCGGCCTCAGCTTCTTACTGCTCCTGCTGGCCTTCCGGTCGCTCGTCATCGCCGCGCTGTCCATCGTGTTGAACCTTCTTTCCGTCGGCGCCGCCTACGGGATGCTCACCCTGGTGTTCATCCACGGAGTCGGCGCCAGTTTCTTCGGGTTCGAGAAGGTCACCGCCATCGACGCCTGGGTCCCGCTGTTCCTGTTCTCGGTCCTGTTCGCCCTGTCCATGGACTACCAGGTCTTTCTGATGAGCCGCATCAAGGAACGCTACGACCAGACCGGCTCCACCCGCGAAGCCGTCGCCGGCGGCGTGGCCTCCACCGCCCGGATCATCACCGGCGCCGCCCTGATCATCATCGTCGTGTTCAGCGGCTTCGCCCGAGGACAGCTGGTCATGTTCCAACAGATGGGCTTCGGCGTCGCCGTGGCCCTGCTGCTCGACGCCACCCTCGTCCGCATCGTCATCCTGCCCTCTGCGCTCAGCCTCCTCGACCGCCGCAGCTGGTACCTGCCCGCCTGGCTGAACTGGCTACCCCAGCACCAAACGGACCTGCCCGTCATCGACCTGACCGCTACCGAAACCCCCGCCGCCGACCTGTCAACCCACAGCCCCTTGACCGGCTTCGCCGAGTTCTTCAAACCGGCCATCGGGGAGCGGATCCGATACACCGCCACTGCCGAAACCACCAACGGCGAGCTGGCCGCTTCGAGTGGTACAGCGTGCCGGCGGCGTTATCACCGAACACGTCCCTCGCCCGACCGACCAGTCCGAGCAGGTGCAGGCGACCGACGTCGATTCCACGACAGTGCCCGCCAGAGCGCCATTCCTAGCCGGCAGTTACCCCTCTGCGACGGTCGAAGTTGTCACGGTCGCAGGCCTCGCCGACATCGCAATCCACGAACCACTAACTACTTGACCCTGAAGAACCCGCTTCGATAACGAGTGGGGTCTGGGCTGATTGGTGCCTGTGGGGTGGTGTGGGCCTGTTCCCCGGCCGTTTTGGTTTCTCTCGGGCCGCCTTTCCGGCCGTTGCGAGGCCGTCGGGGCGTGGCGGGAGAAGCGGTCGGCCGGGTGTCAGGCAGCATTCCGGGCTGGTGGCATGGGGGTGGGCGGGTCGGTGCCGGGGACGATCCGGGCTGGTCGCGGCTGGCACGGGGTGGCTGGCGGCGGGGTGGCGGTATGGGCGAGGGCGGCAATCTTCACCGAGTTGTGGGCCAGGACACCCCAGCCGCACCAGGTTTGGGTGCCGCCGATCCCGTCGAAGAGGCTGCGCCGCCAGCCGAAGTCCCGCTTCAGGCAGGAGATCCGGGCCTCCGAACCGGTGCGCCACTTCACCAGCTTGGTGAAGCGCCGTCCATGTTGAACCTTGCTGCGAGCCGGACCGGGCCTGCCGCGCCGGGGAATGGCCACGGTCTGCACGCCGAGCGATTTGAGATCGGAGTCTATTTTGGCTTCGCCGTAGCCGCGGTCGGCGGTGACCGCTCGGGGGGCGCGACCGAAGCGGGCGGTGATGCGGGCGACGGCGGGGACCAGCATCGGGGCGTCGGGCGGGTTCCCCTTCACTACTACATGGTCGACGACCACGCCCTCGGCGTTGTCGGCCACCTGCGCCTTGTATCCGAACTCGACGGGACGACCGAGTCGTCCCTTGCGGATGGGGCGGGCGTCGAGGTCGTGAAGCGACACCACCCGGGTGGCCCCGTCGGGGATCTCACCGGCGAGGCGGGCCCGGGTCTGAGCCGCGATCTGTTCCACTGCGGCCGCGGTCTCCTCCAGAGCCGAGATCATCGCGGCCAGCTTTCCTCCAGCGGCGACGCCACGGCGGGCCAGGGTCCGTCCGGCGTTGGCGGCCACCGCCCGCGCTTCGCCGACCGTCGCCACCGCGATCGCGGCCAGCTCGCCGGTGATGACCAGGACCTCTTCTTTGGCGTCGTCGTTGCGCCGACGCAGCCAGGTAGCCACATCATGGGCTCGCCGTCGCACCGATCGCGTCCGATCCCGGAAACCGGTCCGCTTCGCCAGCCCGGCCGCCTTGAGCTTGCCGGCCAGGACCGCCATGCGGGCCACGCCCTTGGCCAAAAGACCGCTGTCGGTCGGGTAGGCCACGTTCGCTTCGACCACGGTGGTGTCGGCGCGGACGGCGTCGAGACGGATCAGCTTCTCCTCGGCCGCCTTGGCCAACAACGCCTCGTTGAGCGCCGAGATGGCCGTCTCACCGCAGCGGGCAGTGATCTTCAACAGCGTGGTCGGATGCGGCACCGCCTGATCGAGGGGGATCCGACAGAACCGCCGCCACGCGATGGAGTCGGCCACCTCCGCGCACAGCGTCTCGTACCCGAGTTTGTAACGGAACCGCAGGAACATCATGCGCAGGTAGGTCTCCATCGGGATCGACGGCCGACCGGTCCGCTCCGAGAAGAACGGCACGAACGGCTCGAAGAACCGCACGTCATCGAGCAGGCGGTCCACCTCGGCCAGCCCCGGCGGCAGCCCCAAGCAGCACTCCGGCAGGATCGCGTCCCACAAGGTCGGCTCAGCGTTTATGGTACGCAGCATGATGGCCTGAACTCCTTCTCGCACAAGGGGTTCGGGCCATCATCACAGCATTCGACCCCAAACCGGGGGACCGTCAGACCGCGAGACCCTTACCAGACAAGGGCATACACGTCGACTTTTTCAGGGTCAAGTAACTAACAGCCACTTGAGCTGAGAAGAACAATCCAATGACCACCTCAGAGCCCGACCGGGCCGGAACCCGGCGTTCAGTCAACCATCCCGGCGGCACCTTGCACGTCGTCGATTACCCCGGACAGGAACCGGCCATCGTGCTGATGCATGGTTTTCCCGACAATCACCGGATCACTATGACTGGACAGTCCAGTCATCTCGTGCTCTAGTAGCTACTGGAACACACAGTCCGCTCGTGATCCGACACCCAAGGAGAGCCGGCCTGCGAAATGATGTTCGTGCGCTCGTCGGGGGCGGGCCTCATCGTTCGATGGTTGGGTCAGTCCGCGGAAAAGCAGGCGCGGGCCGGGAGCGGTCCGCTCCCGGCCCATGCCGTGAGTGAGTAAGTGACTAGTTGACGACGATGCCGGCAGGGGTGGCGCCGGCGGGCAGCGGCGTGGGGGAGCTGGGTAGCTCGGTCAGGTTCCCGCCTTTTACGGCGAAGGCGCCCACGGCGCCGATTTGGCTCTCGTCTACGAACAGCGTCCGGCCATCGGGGCTGAGGCGAGCGTCGACTGCGCCGACGCCACCGTTGGCGCTCACCGGCGTGCTGCCGAGCAGGTTTAAAGTCCCGTTATGGGCGATGGAGTAGCGAGAGATGTCTCCCGATCCGGTGTTTACCGTGAACAGGAATTGTCCGTTGTGGGTGACCTCAATCCAACACGGCGCGGTCTGGTCGTCCGCGAACGGAGAGGCCCCGATCGACGACAGCGATCCGTCGGAGGCGACCTTGAAGGCGGAGATGGTTCCGCTGTTGGTCGCGACGTTGTGAGCGTTAGAGACGAAGAGCTGTCTCGGGTTGGTGGGTCGGAACTCACTGCCGAAGGGGCCTAGGCCCTGAGCGGGGAAGGGAGATCCTGGAGCGGCGGTCAGGCGCCCGTACGCCCCGACGATGAAGCTGTCGATCTCCGACGTGCCAACACGGGTGCCGACCAGGCTGGTGCCGGGGGCGTTGAAGAGCACGTCGCCGGGTTGAGAGCCGTTGGGCAGGGACACTGTCGAGTGGGCCAGGGGCCGGAGCCGTCCGCTCCGGTTGATGGTGAACCCGGTGTAGTTCGGGCCGTCGGCGCCGGCGTTGGCAACGAACACGAGGTCGTCGTGCACGGCCACGCTAACCGGCGTGGGGCCGTCGGAGGATACGACTCCGCCGCGGACCAGTTTCAGGCTGCCGTCTGCCTTAATCCGTAGGACCGAGATCTGATTGCTGCCCGCGTCGGCGGCAATCAGATAGTGGCCGTCGCTGCTGAGCTGGAGCGCCCCCTGGGAAGCAAGGCCGGCACCTGTGCCCCGCACCGCCGGCGGCGAAGGGCGAGCCTGGAACCGGTGAGAGCGAGCCGTTGGCGTGGCGGTCAAACGCGCCGATCGTGTTCGTTCCCGCGGTGTTGTCGTCGACATAGACGTGTCCGACTACTGGTGAGGTGGTGGCCAGAGTTGCTGCATCGGCTATGCCAGTGCCGAGGGTGCCGAAAATCCCGACACTGCCAAGCGTGGCGAAGCCGAGCGCAAGGCGTGCGGCCCGATTGATGTGCGTTTGCATAGTGATTTACTCTCCATGGGTTTCGAGGCAGACGGGTCGTCCAGCCGAAGTACTGTCCCTCGGCAGCGGAAACCGTTACACTGTGTCATCGAAAGTCATACAGACTGCTCTGTACGATCTTGGCTCACGCAGCCATTCGACGACCCGTACTAGACCTATGCGACACGGACTGATCTGCGGCCCAAAAGTACGAGACGATCGGACAGATCAGTCTGTTAACTTCGGGTTCTATGCGAAGCGATGTGGTTCAGCGGTCGAGCGCCCGCGAGCGTATCCTCGAGGTGGCCTCCGCTTTGTTCTACGCCGAAGGCATCCATGCGGTTGGCGTTGATCGAGTTGCCCAGGATTCCGACGTGGCCAAGGCAACGCTCTACCAGCAGTTCCGTTCGAAGGAAGATCTGGTTGCGGCGTACTTACGGCAGCGGTCCGCGCACTGGCGCCGCCACGTTGCCGAGCCGGTTCTCTCCAGAGCAGGCTCGCCCGCGGATCGGGTGGCCCGGGTGTTCGATCTGCTCGGCCGCGGCCTGTCGGCGCCCGATTACCGTGGTTGTCCGTTCATCAACGCCGCCGCCGAGTACCCGGGACGAGAGGGTCCGGTGGCGAGGGCCATACAAAGCTATCGCGGCGAGGTTCGGAGGCTGTTTCTCGATCTGGTCGCCGAGCTCCCGTCCTCGCCTCGGCGGAGCGAGCTGGTAGACCAGCTGGTCCTGGTCTACGACGGGGCCATGATCAGCGCTGAGCTTGACTGGAACGCCCGGCCACAGCGAACCGCAAAGGCGGCGGCAATCCGTCTCCTCGAGGAGAGGGTCTCGCCCCTCAAGCGCTAGCTGCTGCCAACCGGGTAGCGCAGTGGTTAGGAGGCGTGGGGCGAGTATCGAGCCTTTGCTCACTGAGTGCCCCGGACCAGAAGGCGTTCATGTCCGGGTCCGTGTGCTGATTTCCCGATCACGACTCGGACCTCCACCGACGGAATAGGGCGATGAACTCGTCTGCACCTGGGGGCTCAGGTCCTCCGGCGTCAAGGTCCCGGCGAGTCGGACTACGGTGCGCATCCGGGCGAGGTACTCCCTGCAATGCGGACAGCCATGCAGGTGCGCCTCGAACCGACGGCGATCGGAGCGCGACAGCACACCTTCAAGGTAGTCAGTGACCAGCTCGACGGACTCCTGGCAGACGAGGGAGGGGCGAGGGTGGAGCGCGGACCCTCAGATCTTTGCGAACTCAGTTCGAGGGCTAGACGCATCCGGCTCCGACCCCGATGCAAGAGAACCCGTTGATTGCCCTGGGTGATGTTGAGCAGCTCACAGACCTCGACGCTCTTCATCCCCTCGAGGTCGCGGAGCGTCACGACATTGCGCTGCAGGACCGGTAGTTCGTCGAGGGCCGTCCGGATCGGTTCCGACAACTCTCCGGCTCGGAGTCGGTCCTCCAGGTCGTCAACCCAGTGCTCATGCGGCAATGCCCACCGTCCGTCGCGGTCAAAGCGCGAGCGATCTACCGCCCGGTCAGGATCGCCGATCGGGTGGTGCCGGTGCTCACGCACCCTGGCCGATCGGGCGCGATTGATCAGTACCCGGTATAACCATGTCTTCACCGATGAGCGTCCCTCGAACCCGGCTAGGCCTCGCACGGCGATTAACCAGGTCTCTTGTACGACCTCCTCGGCGACGGCGAGACTGGGCACGAACGTACGCGCCAGCCGTAGCATCGCGTCGTGATGTCGTCCGACCAGATCGACGAAGGCCTGCTCGTCGCCGGCGCAGAGTCGCTCCAGGGTGAGCGCGTCCGCTGTTGGAGTGGTGGTCACGGTTTTGGTCCTTTGGGGCCGGGTTGCCCGGCGCTCAGGCGGAGGCCCTCAGCCCGCGTCGGCATTGTTCCTGTTGACGGCCTTGCCGTTGGTTGCAATGTTGCGGTCGGCGAAGGACTGGCCTAAGGAACCGGTTACGCCGGCCAGTAGCCCGGACAGTTCCACGGGCACCACGAATTTGGTGGCTGGCGAGGCGCCCAGCTTCTTGAGGGCGTCGAAATACTGGAGGGTCATGGTGTTGGCGTCGAGACCCTTGGCGGACTCGAAGATTTGCTTGAGCGCCAGCGCAAACCCCTCGGCCTGCACAATGGCCGCCTGCCGTCCCCCTTCAGCGGCCAGGATGGCCGACTCCTTCTGGCCCTCGGCCACGGTGATAGCGGCCGACTTGGTGCCTTCGGCCTCGGTGACGACCGCTCGCCGGGTCCGCTCGGCGGACATCTGGCGGGTCATGGCGTCCAGTACGCCTGGAGGCGGGTTGATCTCGCGGACTTCGACGTTGGTGACCTTGACTCCCCACCGCTCGGTCACATCGTCGAGCTTGAATCGCAGGGTGTTGTTCATGTCCTCCCGCTTGGAGAGCACCTCGTCGAGGCTCATGTCGCCCACCACCGCCCGCAGGGTGGTCGCGGCGATATTGAGCGCGGCGCCTCGGAAGTCCCGGACGGCCAATACCGACATGGTCGGGTCGAACACCTTGGTGAAGATGATGAAGTCGATGGCGATCGAGGCGTTGTCCTTGGTGATGGCCACTTGGTGGGGCACCTCGAGGAACTGCTCGCGCAGGTCGACCAGGGTGACACGGTCGGTGATGGGGTTGATCAACACCAGGCCCGGCCCTCGGGCGCCGCTGGAGCGGCCCAGCCGGAAGATCACCACTCGCTGGTACTCCCGTACGATTCTTATCCCGGCGGCGGCCCCGGCCAGCAGGGCCACCACGATGACGGCGATAGCGACTATGACGGCAATCACGGCTGATCCTCCTTGATGTAAAAAACATTGGCGTCCGGGACGGCGCCCGCCTCGGACCACACCTCGAGGCGAGCGCCTCGGGCCGTCAGGGCGTGGACCGCGGCGCCAACAGGCAGCGGCCCGCTGACCGACTCCGCGCTCCACGTCTCTCCCCTCACTTGCACGACCCCTTGTGGGGTCAAGTCGGTCAAGGCCACACCGCTAGCCCCCCGCAGCTCCGGGAGAAGAGCCAACTCGCCCTGCAGCCGTGGCGCAGAGCCGTGGTGGCCAACACCATCCCGCTAGTGCTGGCGACCGCAGTCAACGCCACCAGCCACCAAGCGGCCTCCGGGGAACCACTGGACGCGGTCAGTGCCCACCCGGCCGCCAAGGCCAAGACGGGAAGGGGCACCAGCAAGGCGTGTCCGCCGGCGTGCGCACACCGCAAGCCGGTCGCGGCCACCAGGACCACCAGGACAGCACCGGTCCCCCAGCGCACGGCGACGGGCGAGGACGCTGCGGCGAGGGCGAACGCTACCGCAGCGGCAGCGGCGACGAATGCGATCGTCAACGCCACCTGCCCCGCCCGGAGGATCCGGGAGAGGGCCACCAGTTCGCCAACGTCCGAGGGCCGCACCGGCATCAGCGAGCTCCGGTCATCGGCACCCCGGCGTTCCAGCCGAGGCCAATCAGGGAAAATCTGTTTTGAGCGTGACACAAGCGCCTCCGGCCCTAACTGTTTGTAATGAAATAGGCACCGTGGTTACAGACCCTCGGGATTGCCGGAAAGGCCGGGGAGGGCCGAGCACCCCGCTAGGCTTGGCTCCGGCCGGCTATTGAAGCTCGCGGATCACGTCTCGACTCATCCGGCTAGCTTGAAATCGAAGCCGTTCACCAGCGCCACGGCCGCGTCATTCCGGTCTGGCGGAGGCCGATTCCATGCCCAGTCCAGACGATCTGACCGCCACGTGCGGGGCTGGCGAGAGACTACTTGGACGGGCGCCATAGGCCGCGCAGTCCCGGGGGCGGCGGGACCGCTCCACCCAAGTAGTCTCTCGCCAGTCCTATCGGTGCGCCGGCTCGGCTCGAGGGTCGGACTGGTTGCCATTAAATAGCAACCGGGGTTACAAACTCTTCGGTGTCAGCTCACCTCGCAGTTCGCAAGCCCAGTCGGTGTCGTGACAACAAACGTGCGTTCATGATCCGACCTTGTGCCACTCCCTCCAGGCCAACCTGCCGGCCCGAACGGCTCCATAGAGAGCGAGGAGTGCCTGTCGTCGCCGGTAGCAACCCGCTCAGTGGTGGCAGTGGCGAGATGACGCAGAGCAACTGCACAGCCCGGGTGGCATACCCCCTGTGGCGGTGAGTGGGAAAGAGCGCATAGCCGACGTTCACCTCCCCCGGGCTGAGCCAGGACCGCCTGACGTCGTAGTCCACCCAACCGGCCAGCTCTCCGTGCACCTCGAGGCAGACCGGCGGTGCTGGCACTTTGGCACCAGGGCCCCTCGCCTCCCCCTCCTCGCAGCAGGGACCGCGCTCGCGAGTTCCTACCTGACCGCCGAGCAAGAACTCGGCCGCATTGCCCCCACCGCCGACATTGCCACGCTGTCCCCCACGCTCATCGGCGCTGTGCATCTCCTGTTCGCCGACCACGAGTCCGGTTCCCCTGACGCCGGAAGCCTCCACAAGGCCGTCGCGACCGTGGTCGCCGGTGCCATAGCAAACGATCGGCACGGCCGAAGGCGGTCAGCGCGCTCGGACTGCCCGAGCGCATAGTCGGCAGGAAGCACCGATGACGCTAACCCGGGATCCGGTCCGGCGCCCCGGGGATACGTGCAGGTTGGCGTGTAGCGACGCGCCGCTTGTGGATCGTACGGTCGGTGCTCTCAACCGCGTGGGGCTTGGTAGTCCCAGTCCCGCCGACTCGGGAGGGACATGATGACGGCGGTCCCATCTGCCTCGGTGGTCGTCTACCCCAGCTTCAAGGATCACGAACGGCTGTTGGCCGGTTCCTTTAGAGCCCGATTGCAGGCTAGCCTGCCCAGCAGAGACAGACGAATGACTGACTCTGGGGGGTTAGACCCCGACAAGGCTTACCTCCCAACCTCTCTGTGGAGGGCAAGCTCGTGTCTGGCAACCCCTTTACCGGTGTCTTTGGCCGGGATGTAGCCGTGGATTTGGGAACGGCCAACACTCTGGTGTATGTGCGCGGTCGTGGCATCGTATTGAACGAGCCTTCCGTGGTCGCCGTCAACAGCCGAGATGATCGTCTGTTGGCGGTGGGTCTGGAGGCTAAGCGCATGATCGGCCGCACGCCCAGCCACATCCACACCATCCGGCCCCTCCGTGACGGGGTGATCGCCAACCTCGAGCTGTGCGAGAAGATGCTGGCCTATTTCATCCGCCGCGTGCACGGCTCCCGGCGCTTGGCCAAGCCCCGGATGGTCATCTGCGTCCCCTCCGGGATCACCGGGGTGGAGCAGCGGGCCGTGTTGGAGGTGGCCGAGTCGGCCGGGGCCCGCAAGCCGGCGTACATCATCGAAGAGCCCATGGCCGCCGCCATCGGCGCGGGCCTGCCGGTCCATGAGCCCACCGGGAACATGGTCGTCGACATCGGCGGCGGCACCACCGAAGTGGCGGTCATCGCCTTGGGGGGCATCGTCACCAGCCAGTCGATCCGCATCGGCGGCGACGAGATGGACCAAGCCATCCTCCAGTTCATCAAAAAGGAGTACAGTCTGGCCGTCGGGGAGCGCACCGCGGAAGAGCTCAAGATCGCCTTCGGCTCCGCCTGCCCCCTCGAAGAGGAGCTCTACGCCGAAATCGGCGGCCGGGACCTGGTCACCGGGCTGCCCAAGACCATCGTTACCAGCACCGAGGAGATCCGCGAAGCCATCGCGGAGCCGGTGTCGGCCATCGTCGACGCCGTCACGGCCACCCTCGACAAGACACCACCAGAGCTGGCCGCCGACATCATGGAGCAGGGCATCGTCCTCACCGGGGGTGGCGCTCTCCTGCACGGGCTCGCCGCCCGCGTGGCCGCCGAGACCGGAATAACCGTGCAGATCGCCGAAAACCCTCTGCAATCAGTAGCCATCGGCGGCGGCCAGTGCCTCGAACAGTTCCACGTCCTCAACGGCGTCCTGATCTCGTCGATGAGCCGCTGACTCGCGGGCCGGGCCGGTCACGAAAGAACCAAACACCGCACGCCGAGACGGAGCCCTGCTCGACGTCGCTCCCAGCGGTATCGAACGGCATGTACGGGTGTCCTTGAGTCAACGGCTCCTGATCACCGCCACCAAGCGGGAACCTTTGGGCTACGTGGAGGCCACGGGTTATTGGCGGCCGTAAACGACCGGAAAGAGGAGACACCGAAGTGCGCGAGGGCGACCTTCCATTGCTTGATATTCCAAGCACCCAGCACTTTCGCCTTCGACGCGCTGGTTCTGACGGTGGACGGCCCGCGCGCCGGCCGGCGGGAGCGCGATTTCCGCACCGGATTTGCAGTGCCGGCTGACGTCGACCTGCCCGCTGTGCGCGCGGCCACGGGTGCGCCGGTCTGCCCGACGCCTGCCGAGTTCTTCAGTCTTCTCGATCTCACGCTCGACTGGACCGCAGTGGGAGAGCTGGCCGAGCGTGGGCTGCCGGTGTGTCAAGGGAGCCATCCAGGTCTGTACGATGGCGGCCGGCCACACATTGCCGACGACCTCGGACAGGCCCTTGATCCCGTCGCAGACCACGAAGAAGGTGTCCTTCACCCCCGGTTGCGCAGGTCGGTGAGCACCGCTATCGAACAAGCTGAGTCCCCCGAGCAACCAGTCGTTCGGCGACCGGACCATGGACATCCTCCTGCCAGCCCACGCGAAAAGACCGGGACCGCAGTGGATCCGAGTCATAGTCCGGAGGTATCGCCGACGCGACTGGCACCGTAGCGGTCACCGCCGATCGTTTCTTCCAAAATACTCCGGGAGCCCGGGCAGAAAGGAAGGGCTGGCCTCCCGGGTGCGCCGCAGCTCGGCGTAGACGGGCCGGGTCCACGAGCTGGCGCGACGGGGAGGAACAGCAGTTTCGGGAGTTGGGCCGCCAGACCGTGCCCGATGGGCGGCGCCATGGCGTCGACTATGCCGTCCTTCTCTAACGCCAAACCCCAAAGGCCGGGCCTGGGCCGCCGGGCGTGCCGGGAGGTGCTCATCTCCTTGTCGTCGAGGTACTAGGCCGCGAGGACACGGTGAACACGCAAGCCCTGGGACCGCTGGCCATGGCTTGTCGCGCGGCCATCGTGCAGATTATGACGCACATGACATTCACATCGAAGATCTGACGGATTTTGGTGAGTCCCAATGCTTCGAAGGACACCGCGTATTCAGATGAGTGAAGTCCCGCATTGTTGACCAGGATGCCGATACCTTCGTGGTCATGAAGGACGGCGTCGACCATCGCCGCGACTTCACCCTCGTTCGCCACGTCGCAGCGCACTCCGGTGGCTTGAAGTCCCTCGCTCCGCTTCTCGGCGGTTGCCTCTGTGGCCGCTTGGTCGAGGTCGGTCAGGATCGGGTGGGCTCCCCGTTCAACGAGGGCCTGGCCGAAGGCGAATCCGAACCCGCGACCGCCACCAGTGACGACTGCGATCCGTCCATTGAACTCATCTGCCTCCAGGGAAGTTCCTTTCCTCCCTGACTCATCCGGGATCCGGCTCTCAGCTCCGGTGGTCCTGTACGTTGGCGAGCATCCGGCGTGCGACGTCGACACCGTGACGAGCGATAGCCTCCGGTCGTTCGCCGCCGTCGATCTTCGATCGCATCGGAACTTCCAGACCGATGACAATATCTCGAGGGATAACGGCGAGTATTTCCGCTAACGGGAGTTCCCCATCGCCGGGAAACATCCGGTCGATCGAGTCGTCTCGGTAAACGGCTCCCCGCTGCTCGAGCGTGTTGTCACTGAGATGGACATAGCCGATCAGGGCAGGGTCGATTGCCGCGAGATCTGTGCCTGTGTGGCCGCCCCGCACGAGATGCATCGTGTCGATGAGGATCCGAAAGTCGGGCCGACCCACGTGACGTGTTGCTGCCACGGCCATGTCGAGGTTCTTGACGGTGAGGGATGGGGCGAACTCCGTTGTCATCTCCAGCCCTCGGACGGCAGCCATCTCGGCCAGCACGGCAAACTGGTCGAAAGTGCGACCCACGTCTGGGTCCATGCTCACTGTGTTGATCCTCTTCACCCCCAACTCGATCATGATATCCATGTCGTGGGCGTGGTTGCGGACATCGCCACCTGGAGAGACCAGGAATCCCTCACCCAGGGAGATCGACACCCCCCGATCCCGCATGGCCGAGACCAGTCGATGTCGAAGCGAAGTGTCGTCCCGGAGCGAAAATGGCCCGTAGCCGAACGGGTTCGGCATGCCGCCCGACAACCCGGTTGAGATGTAACGGCAGTCCAGATCAGCGGCCAGGTTCACAAACTCCACCGGTGGCAGACCGAAAACGGTCTGGAACTCGATTCCCAACATATCCACTATTCGCACCTCACGTTGTGATATTGACCTATTTTCAGAGGAAGGCGCCTCACTTCGGGCTTGGTCCGGCCTCAGCCCCCAACCGCAACTGGTCGAGGACATCGACGCCGCGCTGCCCGAGCCCCAGGATGTTCCGGGTCACGTCGAAACCTGCCTCGGACGCGAGATTCTCGACGAGGCCTACATCCTTCGCCGCCCAACCTAAAGCGGTGCGATTGGTTTGGCAACTCCTGACCATGGGCGTTCGACAAATCGACACCGGGTTCCTCGTGCCGATCCCGCCTTGAACATGGTCACCAACGCAGCGGAATCCAGGCCCAGCGCTGCGCCAAGGGCAACCGCATCCTCGCCAGCGAATGGTGGCGACCAGCATCGTGTTGTGAACCAGTTTGGCGATCCGGCCACTGCCGATTGGTCCCAGGTAGACCAGAGGGGCGCTGATTGATTCCAGGGCAGGGCGATACTGATCGACTGCGCTGCGTTCCCCTCCCACCATCGTGAGCAGCTTCGGCAGATTCGCACCCATGCTGACGGGAGCGTCGATCAACTGGGCACCAGATGACTTCGCGGCCCGGAGGAAGCGCCGGGCACCCCGCCCGCGAGATCGTACTATGCACCGCGATCACCGCGTCAGGCCGGATCCCCGCCAACACCCCTTTCTCGCCCAGAACCACCTCTTCCACGTCGTGCTCGTCCCAGACACAGATCCCTACGAGATCAGAGCCGCGCCACCTCTTGAGCAGACGGGCAAAATCAGCGCGGCCGGCGAACGGCTCCAGCGATGGGGAGCGGCGCGCCCACAGGGTGAGCTCGTGGCCACCGTCGATCATCAAATTGACAATGTGAGAACCCATGTTTCCCACGCCGATAAAGCCAATATTCATGACAGCCAGCCTAGGCCGCCTCGCCCTCGAGGGACCCAGACGCGGCGGCCCCAGCAACGTTCAATTGTCGGCACCATGTGACCGAAGCACCTTGTGCCCGACCGGGTCTGATGACAGAACCGGTCCGATGACCCTGAGATCCGTTCCCGAACGTCGGGCCACCTCTCGCACCACCGTCACATCCTTGAGCATCAGAACGGACAGACAATCGCCCACCGCGTCAACCGAATCCGCCCCGCCGACAACGCGGAGACCAAAACCCGCCCCACTCCCATGCTCAGCCGCCGCCATATCTCCTCCTCATCAATCCCCAACCCTGCGGCGACGCGTACCGCGTCGACTGCCAGCCCGACCTGCGCAACGAACAGCGCATTGTTCACGAGCTTGACACGCTGTCCGTTGCCTAGCGGCCCGACAAACATGACGGGTGACGCGTAACACTCCAGCAGGGGGCGCACCTGCTCGATCACGGCTTCTTCCCCGCCGATCCACAGGCTCAGCTCTGAGGCCGACCGCCAGATCGAGTCGTACACGGCGTCGTTGAACGGCCGCCAATCGACCGCCGGATTGGCCGCATCAACACCGATACCATCCCCGGCAGTGTGGCCACCCGGCGCATCTCGGCCGCCACTCGCTCTACAGCACCGGGCTCGTGCTGGCGGCACCGCCCCAGCCCCGAACGACCCGCCCTACCCCTTCCGGACATGATCCGAACACCAGTCGTTGTAAGCCCCGGCCTGCACTTCGGCGAACTCCACATCGGCCTCACTCCGCCAACCCAGCAACGTCGTCCGGTACAAGATGGCAAGATCGATCTGGTCTTGATTCATGTCCTGCAATCGAGCCTTCGCGTTCCTGGCCGCCTGCCGGGACTCCGTGTAACGCATCTCTCCTCGGAATGCCCGGGCTCGATCATCGTCGCTGGCCCCGGCGACGCCGGCGGCCGATAGGCCGTTGGCTGGAGCACGGCCCCCGTTGTGGACGCGCCACTCGTCACCGGTTTGGTCTGGATGTGCCAGATCCGATCCCGGTAGGCCGCTGGCGCGTACTCAAGCATGGCAGTCGGCCAGATGTGGTTAGACCGGGGACGAAGCCGGGAGAGTGAATGCTGTCTCGCCGGTATCGACGGGGATGAGATCGGCGAACTAGACATTGGCCGACTCTGCTGCCAGAGCTAGACCCATGGCGGCTTCGCCCCGGAAGTATGGCGCCATTGAATTTCGTGAATCAGGCGGCTTTCGTTCCTGACAACGGTCGCCAGCAACCAGTGAGCGTGTGGCGACTCGTCGCGTCGACCATGGCGACAAGGCGGATAACGCTCGTCGGCTGTGTTCGAGGTGACGTCGGTCACCGCTCCGGGAGCCCGCCTGGCGATGCCAGAAAGGTCACGACGGGGTGAGGGAGAAGGAGATGGAGCCTCAGACGCATAGAGCAAATCCCGCGGTCACTCGCAAGGTCTCGCCTGTGACGAAGCGGGCTCGGTCCGAACATAGGTATAGCATCGCTTCGACGATGTCGGTCTCGGTTCCGTCTAGCGGAAGGATTTGTTGGCCCTTCACAGCCGCCAGCGTCTCGGGTGACAGTTCGGCACGAATCGTATCGGTCAGATGCAACCCGGGAGCGACACCGTTTACGCGGATGCCGTCGGGACCAAGTTCGCGAGCGAACGCCATGGTGAGGCCGCGTACCGCTAATTTTGATACCCCATATGCCCCTCCGGACGAGTAGGAAGCGGAGGACGAGATATTGAACACGCAGGCGCCCGGCCGTCCGGCCATGGCCGACCGAGCTGTCATGGTGCAGACGATAACGCCCATGACGTTGACGTCGAACAGGCGCCGCACCTTGTCCAGGCCCAGTGCACCCATTGGTTGTCCGTAAGCGGCCGAGTGCAATCCGGCGTTGTTGATGAGGATGTCGATCCCGCCCAGCCGGCTTACGACATCAGCCACCAACTTTTCTACCTGGTCTTGATCGCTAACGTCACAGGCAAAGGACGATGCCTGCCCGCCGGCCGCCCGGATCTCTGCCGCCGCATTGTCGCCGGCCGCACCGTCGATGTCGGCCAGAACGGCGTGGCCTCCCCGCTCTGCGATGGCATGCCCAAAGGCCTTCCCAAATCCACGGCCACCCCCTGTAACCACTGCAACCCGTCCCTCATGTTCGGTGTCAGTCATTGAGTATCCTTTCACGATCGGAGTTCGATCTAATGGGGACAACCCGCGGTTTCTTAGCGCCGTGGCGTCTGCCCTAGCCGCGGCGGAGCTGAGCGACTTCGGTGAAGCTCGTCGGTGCGCTCGATAACCAATCTACTGACTTCAAGGCAAACATCTCCCCTGCTTTAGGATGACCAGCGGTGTCCAGAGAACAGACCGCCTCGGTCGACGGTGCGGAGCACGGCCTTAAAGCTACCAGTGCCCGCTGGACCGTCCTCTCTTGGATTGGCCCTGGCGGCGAACCCACAGTGATGTTCGGGAGGTTCCACGTCGCCAGGCCGGGAGGAGATGTCTCGGCCTTGCCAGGTCGCGACTGGACCCTCCCCTTGCAACTGGGTCTAGCGGTTCTGGGATGCAGACTGAGCCTCTCGCTACGGGCAGTCTTGTTCACCGGGGTGATTGCAACTGCACGTGGGCGCAGGAAGACAGACGAGGCCAGTAGGCACGCTAGATACGTGTGCGCGATCAGGCGGGGAAGCGTGCGTCGTTAGTTTGGGGCCTGCACGAGGCCCTTACCAGGTTGGTGCGGAATACTCGGCTGGAGTCTCCCTCGGGTAGCCGGGTTCCTGCGAGGCGGTCTCGGGCGAGCGTATCCAGGTTGAGCGGAAAAGGGAGAACGCAGTGACTCGAAGGCTTTACCCGCGCGCGCACGAACCTCATACATCGCCGCCACGCACGTTCAAGCGCACCGGAGCCGGCCGGTCCGGAACGTCGATGGTCTAATCCGCCGATCTATGACCGGACCGGCCTGCTGATCGAGCGGGTCGTCTTCGCTTTGCCGAGTTAGAGGGAAATAGTCGGGCAGTCCCTCAACGATCGCGGGCCTCATCGATGCTGGTGCGATCCTGAGCAGATCTCAGAACATGCGACGCCTGCTCTGCTCCCGGCGTCGGAAGCTTGAGGCAGCGAAGACGACGTCAACGTCCGCTCAGCGGCGCCTCAACTACCCCGCGACGTCCGAGTTTGGTATCAGGGTCCCGCAGAACGGCTTGCCGTTGTTGATGGTGACGAACTGATTACCTTCCACCTTAGTTACATACTCGCACGACGTGCTGTCGTCTTGACCGAAGTGGTTAAATCCCACCGGCGCGGCCAGTAATCCGTTGTCGTTCCAGTTCGACACCTTCAACATGTTGTTGATGAACGACTGACGGGTCGGATTGTGGCCTCCCACGTTCAGACCCTCGATCATGACATCGGCGCCGAGATAGGCGGAGACGATGCCGTAGTCAGGATAGCCACCCTTATACGACGGGTCATACTTCTTGAGGTTTGCCACGAAGGCGTTGGTCGCCGGGTTGTTCAAGTCCAGAGGGACTATCTCCGAAGGCCAGTACGTACCCTGGGCGGCGGCCACGGCTGTCGGGTTGTTGAAGAGACTGGAGTCAGTCCCGGAGAACATCAGCGCTGCTTTGAGTGGAATACCAGCCTGCTCTGCTCCGACCGTCATGGCAATGTTGGTCGACTGCACGCAAGAACATGTGGCGCCGTCGGCCCCCGCTTGCTTCATGGCCAAGGCATCTGCGGTGAAGTCAGCGGCGCCGAAGGGGACCGAGAGATTCTCGTAACCCATCTTGATCCCCACCGCCGCGAGCGACTCCTTCAGGTCCTTGATGCTGTCGACCGATGCCGGGGATATTCCGTACGCGAAGCCGGCGACGTTGGTCGCCCCGGTTGACTTAAAAAACTCGCCGTCAAGCGTGTTGGCGGGTTCGCGAGGATCTACCCCACCCGCGTAGTTGAACATGTTCGTATTTGGCTGCTCACCCCACTCTGGACCGTCAGCCACGCCACCTGTCACGGGTATCCCGGCTTGCTGGAGATACTTGTATGCCCCGAAAAAGAACGAGGAGTCGGCGACGATCCCGAAGACGCCCTTGTTGACGAGACTCTGCGCCGCGGCGAGAGCACCGGCACTTGAGGACGCTGTGTCGGCCACGACCAGGTCAATTTTTCGGCCGTCAATCCCGCCGGCCGCGTTGAGCGCGTCGAAGGCGGACGCGGGCCCGTTGGTCGCGTCAAAGTAATTTGACGAGCCGTCACCTGTAAGGTCGGTAATGAACCCGATTTTGATCGTCGTCGGCGTTATCCCCGGTGCGCTGGCGGTGTTGCCGCTACTCGAAGAGTGCCCTGTCGGCGTGGTTGTGCTGCTGGCCCCGCTGTTCTTTGATGAGCTGCCACAGGCGGCCAAGGCTGTGATCAACCCGACGGCAGCGGCTGCAGTACGGACGTGGCGCTTTTTCAAGCTCCCCCTCTTTCTCACGAGGCGTAGTCCGCTGGAGCTTTGCCACTAGCGAGCCGCGCCGATCAATCAGTGTTTGACCCCGCGGATGGTAACGAAAGGGTCCTGGAATGTCCAGGCCCGTGAGGGGCTTCAGCTCTTCGTGTTCGTTCTATTCCGATTAGACCGCCGTTGGCTCGGAGGACGAGGGGTGTTGGCTGTGCTGAAAGTGGTGATTTCCTCAATCGCGCGCCTGCTTTCCGTGCTCATCGCCCCGGATCTAGTCTTGCGGCCGTTCGGGATCGGGACGGGGAGGCTGTCCGTGATGGCGAGCCCTGCGCCGCGTGCGTCCCGACCCAACCCGGTCAAGGTTGCGCTAGCTCGAAGAGATTTGTTGACGCATATGGGAGATGCTGGGATGGCAGGCCGGTCCTGGGTTCCCAACCGACAGGATGGGACACCGTCGACCCGTTTTACACTCGCGAAACGCTAAACTGCAGTCAATCGGTTTTAGGTCGACGTCCATCGGACCGCTGAGTTGCGAGTTGGGACCTCTTGGCTGGCCGGAGTACGAGAAGGAGTGGGCTTTGTCGTTAGGGGGGGATGCTCGACCGTTAGCCGCTGTCCGTCGGGGCGTTCCGGGATGGGGTCGGTGTCGGCGCACCCTTGCGCGCTCTGGTGATGTAACCGGTCAGCCGAGGCGCTTGGGCGCAGGGTAACTCGAGATGTCGATCGGCTGTGCATCTGACTGGCGCACCGATCAACCGCGCAATTTGAGCAGTTGACGCGGTCTCCCTGACTTGACGCGAGGACGTCAGTCAGTCCCAACCGTGACTGGATCGGTCCCCCAGTCGTTCGTTCACGCTAATCAGGATCGCGGTGCCTCCTGTACCCACAATCGGAATCCCCTTCCAGTGGCGCTCAGAAAATCGCGTGAGATCCCACGACACTCATCTGGGGCCCGCCCTTCTTTCCCCACACAGGAGGCCCACTCAACTTCTGTAGGCGCCAAGGATGTACTTGTGCTAAGCACCACCGAGGCCACGGATGCGTTACTCGCCCTCACTTTGGCGAGGTGAATCTGTCGCACTCGTCTTCAGCGAGAAGATGTTGCCGTGAACATGGACATGCCTTTGCTCTCCGCTTGTGAGCTCCTGCACGCCATCGTTACGTATGCTCGGTCCACCTTGAGGCGACGGCCACGTGGGAGACTCGGCTGGGGCTTGGTTTCAGTTCGTACGAAGCTGTCCCGGTTCGGTCGTCGGTCTCGACCTCGCTCCCCCCTTCGCCCGAGCAGCCACGCACTTGTCAAGCGTGGTTGCATCAGGATGAACCGAAGCCTCGCTGGACGTGATCGGAACCAGGTCAGGGTGTGGCAGGCTGAATGGCATGCCGGCCCGACGAAACGCCTCCCCGAGCGGGGAACCGCCTGTAGGCAACCTTCGCATGAGGCAGAAGCTTCGCACGCGGAGAGCGTTGCAGGGGGCCGCCCTGTGTTTGTTCGCCGAGCGCGGATATGAGGAGACCACTGTCGCTGACATCGCTGACCGGGCCGAGGTAGGAGTGCGGACCTTCTTCGCCCACTTCCCCACCAAGGAAGACGTGTTGTTCAACGGCTGGCGCGAGCCCTTCCCTGAGCTCCATCGGCTTGTGGTGGAGGCGCCGGCCGAGCTCTCAGATCTCGCCGCATTAGAATTCGCACTTATCCAGATCCACGACGCTGCCGCAGCCGACCGCCAGATCCAGCACCAAACGATGCAACTCCTGGTCCGGGCGGCTGCAACCTCCTCAGTCGTGCGAGGCAGGCGCATCGAGACCGACGAGAAGTTTGCCACTGCGGTCGCCGAGGCCTTGGCGCTGCGTCGCTCCGAAGACCCTCCCACTTTGACCACCGTGATCCTGGCCGAGTCAGCTGTGCGAGCTCACCATTTGGCGGTTGTCGAATGGGCGGGGGCGCAACCACAGGACCTTATCCCCCTGGTCAGACGTTACATCCACGCCATTCGAGAAATGGGAGCCGATCCGACCCGGCTGGCAGGCCTGCCCGGAAAGCGGCGGAAGCGCCGCCGTAATGTTGCTGGTGCCGCGGGCGTGCTGCTCTCGATCGAGTAGCCGCAACCCGGCGAGCCGGAGCGCCGTCGGGAATCCGCTCACCGTCGCTCGCTTAGTGTCGAAGTCGCCTGTCGGCATCTGGAGCGATTCCCAGTTTCCAGCCCGACCGGACAACAGGGGAACCGTCGGGCTAAGGCAGAACAAGACGGTTCCCACGGCGAGTAGCGTAGAATATCTCAGTGCAGTAAAGTGCAACGAAAGAAGACGGGGGAGACCGCAACTGCTCAGGTCGCTGATATCGTGCTCGTTAGTTGCGACGACCATGTAGTCGACCTTCGCGACAGCGCAATAGTTGGTTAACCGTTTGTCGAAACGGCGCGTTCTGAATGTATGGCCGGCCCTCTGCCAGCGAGAGCACTTTAGATCTATGTGAAAGGAGCGAGATGAATCGTTTCTCGATTGAGCCGCTGAGCGTGATGGGCTGTCCCCCTCTGGACTGGGTGGCTCTCGCTGCCGACCTTGGCCTGAATTACGTGACTCTGGTCCTGCAAGGTAGCGGCGGCCCGGATGCCTTCCCGGCCTGGTCGCTTCGCGACGACATGGATCTTCGCTTACAGACCAAGGAACGTCTGCAAGAACGAGGGATTCGAGTCTCCCTCATTGACGGATTTGTCATCTGGGACGGAACCGATGCCCGCTCCTTCGCCGCCGATATGGCCATTGCCGCCGACCTGGGGGCTGTCCGAGTGAATACGGTCAGTTTCGTGGACGATCCCATCGCGAACGCTGAGAGCTTCCGGATCGTAGCCGACCTGGCGGCGCAGTACGAGATCATGACGACGCTAGAGTTTGCGCCCACCCTGGCCGTACGTAATCTGGACGCCGCTATCGACATGATCCGCCGAGTGGATCGTCCAAATTTCCGCCTCTTGCTGGACACGATGCACCTCTTTCGCTCGGGAGGGAGTGTCCGTGACGTGGCGGCCGTCGAGCCCGGGATTGTCCAGTACGTCCAGCTCTCCGACGTACCGCTGGTCCCCACTAACCCAGACTACATGGATGAATCGTGTTTCGAGCGTATGGTGCCTGGCACCGGAGACTTGCCCCTGGCCGACCTGCTTCCAATCCTGCCAGCAGAAGCCGTGATCGGTATTGAGGTCCCGTTACGCTCGCTCGCCGAGGCGGGCGTATCGCCTCTCGATCGCCTCGAGCGAAGCGTTCAGGCAGCGCGTAATCTCCTAGCTTTCACCGCTCCCTAGCGCTTGGAGCACCTCTATCGTGTTGCCATCGCAATCGGCAACAACGGCAATCCGCTTCCCTGGCTCAAACTCGAACGGCTCAACCAGGATCTCCCCTACCTGGTCCTGACATCGAGCCACGACCTGGTCCAGATCTTGGACCATCATCGTCAGGTACTGCAGGCCCCTCACCGCCAAAAAAGGGTTGGGCGTCCGGCTCCGCAGGTTGGGAGTTCGGCACCATCACCTTGATGAGCTCTCCTGGCGTCTCAAGGCGGTGCAGCGTTCCGACCGGATAACCCTTCCGGCAACCGTCGATCAAGATCGAACACCTCCGCCAAGAATGTCACCAGCCGATCAGCGCCACTGACGATGCCGACCTCGAACTGGACCAACACAGGCGCTTCCAGGTCTTCAAACTCTTGATCGGAGGGCTGCCAGCTCCACTCCGAACGCGCCCCAGACATAAGAATACATGGCGTCCTTTCTCGAAGGCCAGACCAGAGCACTTACCGTACGACGCTGTTTGGTTTCTAAGCGAGCTCAAGTGGAGGTGCCAGCATATGAGACAGCCAGTATCTGAACGAACTGGGATACGATATGGCCTTGCCCGGGACTGCCTGCGTCGCGATAGCCTTGGGCTTTGTCGTGGGTCGAGGGACGCGTGTATGGACGCCCGGCCAGAGAAGTCGTTGGCATTTCCCGGCCTCGGATCGGGGACTTGCCACTCCACTCAAGCCGAATCGAGCCGAGCGGAGAAGCTAACTAATCCGCCAAACATCAACGTGGCTGTCAAACGACGTTCAACTGGTCATTCTCTACAGTTCTTCTCAGATGGGAGGCCGGAGGCACAGAACCGTCTCGGACGAGTTCAGAGATTGTCTACCAAGCAGGAAAACTTCCTAGATTGGCGAGGTAATCCCCAGGTGCCCGCCTTCCGATGCCGCCGGTCGGCGGGTTATCGGACAGGAAATGGTGGATTGGCATAACAAGCTGCTCGTCTGCCCGGTCTTGTCTTGAGCTACCTGCGCCGCGCACCGAAGCGTTCTAGAGCGGCTGCAAAGTCAGACCATTCCTTCGAACGACGCAAGGCTTCATCAACGACCTCATAGATCCGACTCAGTGGCACGCTTTCCAGATACCGAGAGGATTCTCTTGGATCCAAAGTTGTCCGATCGAACCATTCCGCAAACTCACGGGAAGACTCCGAAGACGCGGATGCCGAATCTGATTGCCACAGTTTCGACGGCACGCGTGTCGTGCTCTCAGAGCCGTCCACCCCTACGATGCTCGGGGCGCTCACCTCCGACCGGACTTGATGCGTAGACTGCCGGACGGCAAGGACGGTAGCGGGCGAGCATCCTGTCTGCACCGCGATTGCTCGGAGTGATGCATCCGGTCGTTGAGAAATGGTTTCCGCGACTCTGGTCCTGATCTCGCCGGGAGTGGCGGGTCGATACTTTCCGTCGGCGCCGAGTCTTCTCGTGATCGGGATCACGGGACCTCCTGCCGAGCGGTCAGCCGAAGCGCGAACCCGTCTCGTCGTGCCGCTAGAGAGCCCGCAAGTCCGAGCGATCTTGCGGTCCGACCACTCCGGGTGAATGGCGAGAACCCTGAACGCCGCGCTCCTGCGCTCGCGCAGCGTCAGTGGGAGTCCGTGACTCGCATTGGCCTGAAGTGCCTCCATAAAGGCATCGTCGGGCGGACCGTCGTGCAGCACGACGGCGGTCGTGACCAGTTTCAATTCGATCGCCGCAGCGAGACGGTGCTGTCCGTCGATCACAACCAAGTCGTCGCGGTGAACGAGGAGAGGGGGCCAATGGCCACCGGAGGCGACCAACCGAGCGACATGGTCCCGGCTCAGAGGAGTCTCTCGAAGGGATGCGCCTTGCGTCAGTGATGCTATAGCGATCTCACGCGGCGTAGCCAGCATCGAAGGGCGTGAGCCGGTCAGGTCGGTGGGGTGGAGCCCGCTGCCGGCCGGACCCGCGCTCCGTGAATCCTGACTTCCGTCCCTTCGTGAAGCCATCACCAATTTCCGCACCCCCCGGCTGTTGCAACTCACTGCATTCGAGCGCATTATTGCAGTCGGGTGCGTCGACGTCAAGGGTGGGTGGTCGGGTCGGCTCCCGGGTTGGATCGCCGGCCTCAGGGGAGGCAGTGCAGTCCCTTGCTCCAGGAGGAACCTCTCGTTCGGCTTGCCTGGCGGTGGAGATTGGTGGCTCCTGGGAATGCCAGCGGTCAAGCGGGCTGGGCACGACGCAACGAGGACGGCCTAACAGACGAGAACCAAGCGGCATCGGAGGCAGATTAGGCTGCCGCCGCGTCGATGTGCGAAGGGTTAGCGCACTTCTCTTACCGATCCGTTACTTAGCGCGTCCTATCCTGATTATCGATCGCCGGTTCTCTGACTCATTTCCGCCGGGAGTGTCTGACTGCAGCGGAATGCAGTGAGCAGCTGTGATCGGTGGCCCGTCGCGAAGTCGGCGCGTCCGGTGTCTTGGAACAAAGTCAAGGTCGGCGTCGCCTCATTGTTCCCCGAGCGTCCACGGCCCAACGCGGCCTAGTTGGCTGGTCGGCAATAGAAGTTTGATCGAGGGTCGGTTTCTGGCCGGAACCTATGGTGGTCCTGGCTGGGGCCGATCCCACTGCGAGTGTTGTGGTTGATGTGTGCCGTGGCCACGCCGGCGAGGTTGTGTGACTATGCGCTCAGGAGGGCCATGCGGCCCAGGTTGTCGAGGTTGAGGGCGGCCATGCGCAGCTTCAGCCACGCGTTCGCCTTTCGCAGTCCTCGCCATGGCAGCGCGGCTCGCCGGCATTTGAGTTGGGCGTTCTTGCGTTCCACCCTTGCTCGTTCTCGATAACGCTGACGGAACGCAGGGGTCCAGCGGGCCTGGCGGGCGGCGACGAGGAGTTCTTCGTTGTCGTTGATCTGGATGACCCGTCCTTTAGTTCGTTTGGTACAGCGATCACGTAGCGGGCAACTGGCGCACACTTGGGCATCGAAACAGGCCTGGCGATGCCGTGTTTTGGTCATGGGGATGGTCGCGGTCTGGCCGGCCGGGCAGGTGACGGTCCCCGCGTCCAGATCAATACTGAACTCGTCCTTGCTGAAATATCCCTTCAGCGCCGGCGAGGGGTGGGCGGGGGCGGTCAGCTCGACGCCAGCTTCGGCCATGTCACGTCGCTTTTCGCCACTGCCGTAGTGGGTGTCGCCGATCACCTCACCTACAGCGACGGGGTCATCTTCGAGCAGGCCCTGCAAGACCTCCCCGTCGCCGGTCGTGGCGGTCGTCGCCTGGCCGGCCACGAACAGATCAGAATCAACATCGACGCTGATGTGCAGCTTGTAACCGTCATAGCGGTCCCGCCGTGAGCGATGACCATGGCGGGCGTCAGGATCCACCGTCGAGATCACCCTCTCCGACGCCACCCGCTGCGCGACCCGCACTCCGCCCGCTCCGTCGTCTTCGACATCTTGAGCGGCCACTGTGGCCAAAAGCTTCACCTCGGCCACCAAATTTGGATCGGTGATCCCAGCGCAGGCGATGATCACCCGGCAGGCGTCAGCGAACAGACCATTGACCAGCGCCTGACGTTCCACCTCTGACGCCCAGCAGATCTCCGGCTTGCCCTGCTGGTCGTAATCATCACGGGCCAACGAGGCTCGACACGCCTGGGCCTTTTCGGGTGAGATCGGTTCGAGCAAACTCAAGCAGCGACGTATAGCCGACCGGATCAGGCTCACCGTGTCTTGGGTGACCACGCTGTCGGCGATGCCGGTCGAGTCCACCACCCGGCGATGGCCGACCACCCCGGCGGACTTGGCCACCCCGACCAGCCGCTGGTGAAGCCAGCCGTCCATTCCTGCTTTGACCAACCGAGCCCGGAACTCCACCAGGCACACATGAGGGATACCCCGATGCTCCAGCGGCAAGCCCAGCGCCGCCTTCCAAGACAGATCAAACCGAGACCGTCGCTCCGCTTCCCGATCCGACACCCCGTAGAAGATCTGGGCCAGCAACAGCGCCGCCAGAACCGACGGTGGATGAGACGGCCGACCCCTCCCGCTGGCATAGAGGCACTTGAAGTCCTCGTCGTTGAACAAGTTCCCCCGGGCTGCACCCAAGGTGGCCAAGAACCCGTCCTCGTCGAGCAACTCGCCGCAGACCACATCGATCTGCGAAAGCGAGCCTTGCGGTGACACTGTTCCCCTCACCCCGCCAAGTCAAGCCGAATCAGCCCCAAATCGCGAGCACCATTCAAGCCCGTGACCAGCGACTTTCCGACCACCCAACTAGGGCAACTCAGGCCAATACGCGTAGGGGTCCGGTCGGCAACATCGCGGCAGTGTGGTGCTGTCCCTGTTGCCACGTGACACTACATCCTCGCAAACTGGTGTTTTCGACGCCATCTGGGGCTCCACTGCTGCATTGGTTAAGCAGGCACCGCAGCCAGCCTCACGACCCACCTGTGACCTCCGCGGACGCTGGGCTGACGACCAGGGTCCGTCGGAACCCGAGGGTCAGCGTTCGACTGCCTCTCCTCACTTGCGACCACTTGGAGCTGATGGGCGAAGGTTTCAACCGCATTTTTACCGCAGACTGCGTGGCCAGCACTCAGTACTGCTGCCACCGACGCTTCGTTACCGACGTTGTGTCTGGGGCGTGAGTGCAGCCCGAAGGGTCAGTTCCTCCCGTGTCGAGACTGGGCCTGCACTGTCCTGGGCTGAACGCGGCGGCGATTGCTATCCATGTGTCCCGGGTCAAAATCGGCGTTCGCTCCAAGCTGCTTGCTGAAACAGAGCGAAGCGCCTTTGGACAAGGGAGTCAAGGTCGTCGGGACCGGCCGTCGTCCACTCGTCGACGGCGAGCCATAACAGCTTCGCAGCCACCTCTGCCATGGTCACCGTCGTGGCACTGGGGAGTTTTTCGCCGTGACGCTTACTCAAACCGTTAGCCGCTGCGCTGGCAATTCTTTCCATGAGCTCCAGCCGTTTTCCTCGCACGACCGCCGACGACGCCTCAGCGCGAACCAGACAGCAGGTCATGGCGTGTCCGACACTGTTCGCTCCGCGTTCGATCACCTGCGTAAAGGCTAGTTCTACTGCCGCGAGATCGGAGAGCGCCGGTGGCGCCGCGGCAACGACCCGGTCAAAGTCGTCGAACTCTCGATGTCGACCGTTCAAGAGGACATCTTCCTTGGAGGGAAAGTGAACAAAGAAGGTTCGTTCTGCAATTCCTGCCGAGGCCGCAATCTGCGAGACAGTTGTCTCCTCGTAGCCCTGCTCAGCAAAGAGCCGCAAGGCCGCGTCTCGCAGCGCACGCCTGGTCTCCCTCTTCCGGCGGCTGCGGAGATCTGCTTTCGGAAGCTCTTCTACAAGTGGTGAGGAGATGATCGGCACCATTGTCCCAGAGTGTGGCACGAAGGCTGCGACGCTGACAAGGGGCCACGAAGCGACTCGTTGGACATCATTCAGGAGAGAGGACCCTTTCGCGATGGATCCATCGTGTCGGCAACGGCTGAATAATGACCCCAGCTGAATTTTGACCTCCGGCGGGTCCACTTACTGGAGGTAGTGGACTTCGAGCCTGACACGACCTACTCCCGATACGTCTGGCCGCCGCCGCCGGGAATCACCGAGCACCCGGTGGGGTAATTTTGATTGAACACGATCGGACCTTCGGTTGCGGGTTGGGATGTTTCAAGCGCGATGCTCGGCGATACACGGTGCAACAGCGGCCTAGACATGCTGATCAGCCGATCAAATGGAGGGAAAGGGAGACGGACTCGATGCCGGGGCCGCGGAGTCTTGACATCGCCGATCCAGGCGCTAGACGATCTCCCGCGGCCTGCCCTATGCCGCTCCTCCCGTCGGCGACCTGCGGTGGCGCCAGCCGGAAGACTTAACCGCCGGCCGGCGGTCAGGCCGCGAACCTGGCCGCCAGTGGTGGTCACGATCGGTTCGGCGCCCGACTCCGCAGGCGGCTTTCGGCCGCGCCGGCCCTGCGAAGATGATCCTGATGCGTTCATGCTGTCGAGTCCTTCTCCTTGGTCCACTGCGGTGGTGGCTTGACTCTTCGATGCGTCCTGGCTGCTTCAGATGTGCACCGATTAGCGCAGCGACCTGAACGCCGCTCGCATCTCGCCCGCAAAAAGCTCCGGTTGTTCCCAGGCGGCGAAGTGACCGCCCCTGTCGAGCTCGTTGAAGTAGACGAGGTTCGGGTAGGCGCGCTCGGCCCAGTTGCGCGGTAAGGGGATGATCTCTCGTGGGAACCTGCTCACGGCTGCAGGGATCGAGACCGCGCCGCCGACCTTGGCTTTGTGGGCGGTGTCCTCCCAGTAGATGCGGGCCGAGGACGCCGCGGTGTTCGTGAGCCAGTAAAGCGTGATGTCATCGAGCATCTCGTCTTTCGTGAGGGCGCGCTCGGGTTCGCCGTCCGTGTCGGTCCACTCCGTGAACTTCTCGTAGAACCAGGCGGCCAAGCCGACCGGCGAGTCCGCTAGCGAATAGCCGATCGTCTGCGGGCGTGTGCCCTGTATCGCCCGAAAGCCTGAGCCGCTCGCGGCAAAGCTCTTTGATGCCTCATAGGCGATGGTTTCCTCGGCTGACAGCCCCGCCGGCGGCGGTTCGCCGTTCTTGAGCGCCTCGGCGACCTCGGGCGGAATCGCCGTTTGCGTGTTCGCCGTTGGTGGCCGTTCGATCGCTCCCAGCAACGTGGTGACGTGGATACCAACCAGACCATCCGGGGCCTGGCGGCCCAAGACGTCCGTGACGACCGCACCCCAGTCGCCGCCCTGTGAAACATAGCGCCGATAGCCCAGCCGCCTCATCAGCTCAGCCCACGCGCCGGCGATGCGTTCGGGATTCCAGCCTGACGCCTGCGGCCGGGCGGAGAAGCCGAACCCGGGCATTGACGGCACGACCAGATCGAACGCGTCCTCTGCCCCGGCTCCATGGGATTTGGGATCGCTAAGCGGCCCGATCACCTTCACGAACTCGAGGAACGAGCCCGGCCAGCCGTGGGTCATGATCAGCGGCAGCGCGTTCGCATGAGGCGAGCGGACATGGATGAAATGGATGTCGAGCCCGTCGATCTCCGTGATGAACTGGGGGAACTCTTTCATCCTGGCCTCGAGGTTGCCCCAGTCGTAATCAGTGGCCCAGTAGTCGACGAGGTGCTGCACCCTTGCCAGCTGTATGCCCTGGGTGCGATCGTCGACGGTCTCACGGTCGGGCCAGCGCGGTGTCGCCACACGCCGGCGGAGCTCCTGCAGCGACTCCTCCGGGATGTCGATCTGGAAGGGACGAATACTGACATTCGAGCCTTCCGCTGTGGTGCTGGAGGTCATCCGTGGAACCCCTTTCCTGCTAAGGGCCCAACACAGGACTCACACTACACAAGACTCTCAAAAACGCGTTCCAGCCTCTGAATCGTGGCCCCGCCGGATCCTTATGCGGTCGTCTGAGCGCAGCCTCACCCGGAACCGGTGATCTGCTCCGACACTCGCCAGCGTGAACATCGCCCCGGCTGCTGGCAAGCCAGGATGGCATGCCACACCGACGTTCTACAGAAAGGCGCGGATCAGGACCATCGGGACACCGACGGGCTTGGTGAACGGCTCCGACATCAGTTGCAGCCAGGTCCACTCGAGCCCGGACCGCCTCCGGAGCTCTCGGTCCGTGCCGCCGCGTCAGGTACCCGCCGCTTACGAGTTGGCTAGAGACGGAGGCGTCGCCGCTGATGAATCGAAGGAGGACCCATGGAGGTGTCCGTTATTGGCTCGTTCGGTGGCCGCGGCGGTCGGGGGCCTGCTCGTATTGACGACGGGAGTGAGCGTGGTCGCTACTCTGATCGTGCCCCCGGCCCGTCGGCGGCTGGTTGACCAGTTGGGCCCAACCTCTCGTCGCCAGAACGTTTCAGTTCCTGACCTCCGGCATTGCGGACTGCAGGAAACGGGATCGGCTGAGGGCCGGAGAAGGCGCATCGAGCCTCATCGCTCAACCGATCGGTTGGCTGGGCGCGGACGTGGTCGGGTTCGCGCTTCTGTTCTGGCCGTTCATATCGGGCGGCTTCGCAGCGGCGCTCACACTCGCGGGCTCGTCGTTGTTCACCCTGGGGTTCGCGGCCCCGCCGAGCGGCGCTCCCGGGTCATTGTCTACCTCGCGGCCGCGTCCGGCCTGATCATCGTCTCTCTGCAGATCGCCTACCTGCCGACCTTGTGCGGGGCCTTCAACCGCAGAGAGACCGAGGTGGCGTTGCTCAACGCCCGGTCCGGTGTCCCCTCCTGGGGTCCCGAACTGCTGGCCCGGACCCACTACGCCCTCGGGTCGGGCGTGTCCACCCTCGACACCCTGCTCGATCTGTACGCCCGATGGGAACGCTGGGCGGCCGACGTGGCGGAAAGCCACAGCGACTACCCACCCCTGGTGCGTTTCCGATCACCTCGTCCGCTGTCGTCCTGTCCTGGCCCTATCGCCCCAGTCAGCACCCGTCGTACCAGCTCGCCTGTTCCTCCGCTCAGGCTTTCTCTGTTTCAACCAGATAGCCAACGCAATCGGCATCCATGTCCCAGACGAGCCAGACCCCGACACTCGAATCACGCTGACCTATGAGGAGTTCCTCGCGGCGGTCGAGCGCATGCGAAGGGACGACTTCCCGATCGAACGAGACCCGTCCGACGCGTGGCCCGACTTCGTGGGTTGGCGCCTCAACTACGAGCAAGCCGCATACGCGCTGGCTCGCCTACTCGACGTGGTGCCAGCCAACTGGTCATGCCCCCGCATGACCCGCGACCCAGCCATCCCGCCCGTCCGCCCCAGGGAGGGGCGCCCCCCGAAATAGCTTCAGACACATGCGGAGTGCCCACCGCTTAGACGCGGGCTTCCAGATGGCCAGAATGCCGGTGAGCACGCCAGGCAGTGCGGGAGGCTTCACGTCTGGCCCATGAAGGCGGGTTTGCGGAGTATGACGCTCAGGCCGGCCACAGCATCCAGATCATCTCATCTGGCACAGCCGAGCGCAGCCTGGCGCGCGCCGGGAAGCCGGGTGAGTCGACGGGGGGAATCGCACCCCCCGCCGCTCCCACGGATCCCGGACGATTGCGGTAGGGACCGCCCTTGCGGGCGGCCCCCCGCACAGATCCCAGCGAGCGGGACTACCGCACTGGGCTCCTGCCTCAGGTCCGAGCGTTGAAGCGTATGGATGGCCAGGGTTGCATGATGCGGGCAGGCGGGAGCCATCGGACGGCCAGGCGGTCCATGCGTGTCCAGCCCAGGCGGTGGCGCTGGCTGCGGCGCCGTAGCGCTTTGAACCAGTGCCGGATCGCTTGGTCCCGGAACGCCCTTGCCGCCTTGATGTTGCCTGGCACGGCGTAGTAGGCGAGATGGCCTCGCACCACGCTTGCCAGCCACCGTCCCTGTTCGGGCACGGGCCGGTGCCGGCCTCGATGCAGTTGGTCCTTGACCTCGTGCAGCTTGGACCGCATCCGCTTCGAGATCGTGATCCGCTTGAGCATGAACCGCCCGCCTCTCGACTTTGCGCAAATGTGCGTAAGGCCCAAGAAGTCGAACGTCTCCGGCTTCCCGAGGCCCTGGGCTGCCCGGTCATGGGCGGCGAAGCGCCCGAACTGGATCAACCTGGTCTTCTCGGGATGCAGCTCCAGTTTGAACCTCGCCAACCGCTCGCGAAGCTCAACGAGGAACCGCTCGGCGTCTCGTTGATACTCGAAACCGACGATGAAGTCATCGGCGAACCTTACGACGATCACGTCGCCACGGGCCTGCCGGCGTCTCCACTGTCGGACCCACCGGTCAAAGACGTAGTGCAGATACACGTTGGCGAGCAACGGCGAGACCGATGCCCCCTGCGGTGACCCCTCTGGCGTCTCGGACCATTTCCCGTCCTCGATGACCCCTGCGCTCAGCCACTTTCGGATGAGTCGTAGGACCCGCTTGTCCGCGATGCGGTGCTCGAGAAACTTCATCAGCCACGCCTGATCGAGCGTGGAGAAGAAATCGCGGAGATCCGCGTCGAGCACCCAGTTCACCTTCTTCCGTTCGATGCCGACCGCCAGCGCATCGAGCGCGTCATGCGGACGGCGCCCCGGTCGGAACCCGTAGGAGAAGCCCAGGAAGTCCTCCTCGTAGACGGCGTTGAGCACCTCGACCACGGCCCGCTGGACGATCTTGTCCTCCAGCGCAGCGATGCCAAGCGGCCGCTGCCTGCCGTCTGCCTTGGGGATGTACGCCCTGCGAGATGGCCTCGCCCGGTAGGCGCCACTGTGCACCCTGGCGTTCAGATCCCCGAGGTTGGCCTCCAGGTTCATGCCCGTAGGACGCCCACGTCACCCCGTCCACCCCCGGTGCGGCCTGGGGGCGTATCGCCAGGTAGGCCGCATACAGACGGGCCGGCGTGACATGGTGCAACAGCGCCGTGAACCGCGCATCCTTGTCCTTCCGTGCTGCTTCCCGCACACGATCCAGCCCGCTTGGCACGCCTTGCTCCGGCGCTGTGTCCGGGGTGTGTCGAGCTGGTCGTGTTCCCCTCGGCCAGGCCCCTTCCCTCCACCGCCTCCGCTCCCGGTGACCCGGTGTTGTTCGGCAGCTTCGCAGGTACTACGGGCCTGTCTGACTTCCCACGCTCGTGCATCTCAGGCGTGCGGCCTTGGCCTTCCCTGAGCGGCCCGCCTGGTGATCGGCCCGACGGACGAGCATGGGATCTCCCGGTTCTCGCGCATGGAGTTTCCGTGCATGCCTGGGTTCTTCGACCGCGCGGGGTCCGCCGGCAGCTCGCGATAACGCGGCCGGTGGTGTTGCCTTCCGCTTCTGTCAACAGCGTCGGCACCCCGAATTAGGTGATTTCGCGGCTCAATAGCCCTGCCTGCACGTGCCCCTGTCAACGCTTCGCCGACGTCCTTGCGGACGCCGACGCATGACTCGGGGTCATCGTGGTTCGCTAGTCCTTCGATGTAAGGCTCTTTCATCCTCAACTCCATGCCGGTTTATCCCGGCGCTCTGACCGTCTCCCGTCATCCGGCCCCCACAGTCCGGCCGTTGGTGAATGCAATGAGTTGCCAGTGGGCGAACAGTTTGGGGTCGCGGCGGTAGATCCGCTGCAGCCATTCCATCGCCCGAAGGTATCTCTTGCGGAACCGCTTGAACTTGTGCGTGGCCCAGCGAGTCAGGTGCTCGTTGATACGCCATGCGAGGAAGCGCAACTCGGAGCGGTAGAAGGCTCGGTAATAGTTGATCCAGCCCCGCACGACAGGGTTGATCTGCCCGGCGATGCTGGACAGGTCCTCGCCGGTTCGACGACTGAGATGCCAGGATCTGATCTGGAGGCCCTTGGCCTGCTTCGCCGCGGCCGAGATGGCAGGGCTGAAGCCGGCAAAATAGCCATATGGCCCCTTGGTCAGGCGGCCCCGGAAGGTGAGCCCAAGAAGTCGAAGCTCACATGCTCCGACCGCCCGGGCTGGTTCGCGTCCTTGCAGAGCACGACCTTGGTCTTCTCGGGGTGAAGCTCGAGGCCCAGGGACTCGAGCCGCTCGGCCATCGAGGCCCACAGGTTTTGAGCCTGTTCCTCGGTGTCGCAGTGAGCGACGATGTCGTCCGCGTAGCCCTCGAACGGACGTCTGGGTGTCCCCGGTTCATCCATTTGTCGAACGCGTAGTGCATGAACAGGTTGGCCAAAACGGGCGAGACGACCCCCCCAACGCAATGGATAACCGGGGTTCAGAAAGGGGTGGTCTCGCACGGGGATGGAGTGTCGGATGATGATGCGCTCGGGTCCGACGAGGACTTCTTTGACCACGCTGCGTAAGACTTTCTGGCGATTCTCGACCGTCGTTGTCTCGCTGGTGTCGCGCAGCTGGGCGAGGAAGCTGTCGAGGTTCTCGGCCAACTTGAGGTAGGTGTCTTGGTCGAGCAGCTGCGCTTCGAGAGCGTCCATAGAGGCTTGCAGACTGGTTTGTTTGGCGCGCAGATCCGGGCATGCGTGCGCGCAGCTCCGTGAGGGTGAGCAGGTCTTCCTGGTAGGCGTTGACGAGTCGGGTGATTGCTTTGGTGGTTCGTGTGAGGTCGCGCTCTAGCCGGGTGCGCTCGGAGGTAGCCGGGTTCATGGCGCGCATGTCGGTCAGGCGGCGGTCGAGTTCAGCTCGCGCGAGGGCGGGGTCGGCCAGCAGGGCGGTGACCTGTCCCCACACGATGTCGTCGAGGTAGTCGGCGCGAACGGGCTTGTTGTCGCAGACGCGGCCTCCCGGGTAGCGGTAGTCGTCTGAGCCCAGGCAACGGTAGTAGTAGATCTTGCGCTTGGCGGTCCGTGTCGAGGTGCGGTAGTAGGCGTAACCGCAGGACTGGCAGGCGGCGAGGCCCATGAGCAGGCTTGGTTGTTTGCTGTTGCGGGCGGCGAAGCGGCGGTTCTCGGCCAGCCGCCGCCCGGCCGACTCGAACACCTGGTCTGAGACGATGGCCGGCACGGCGATGGTGATCCACTCCTCATTCGGGCGATGGTATTTGGCGTGGCGACGCGAGACGCTGCGTCCTTGCAGGCGGGCCTGGCGGTTGATGGCCGGTCGTTTGTCGGTCATGCCGGTCTTGGAGAAGGCGGCGCGGCCCACATAGGCCGGGTTCTTGAGCATCCCCCAGATGACCGAGCGATCCCAGCGCTCCTTGCCGGTGCGGGTCGGGATCTTCTCGCCGGTCAACCAGCGGGCCACCTCGCCGATGGACAACTGATCCTCGGTGTAGCGGCGGAAGACCTCGCGCACCGCTTGGGCTTCGTCTTCGAGGATTTCGTAACGGGCTTCGGATAAGTCGCTGCGACGGATGTAGCGGAACCCGTAGGGGGCGCCGGAGAGTACGTTCACGGTGCCGGCCCGAGCCCTGAAAGCCTTGCCACGCCGGGTCCGTTCGATGGTCGTTGAGACAGAGTCTTAGGAGGTTGAGCGATGTCCGATCACTTTTCTGGCCCCCGAGCCATGGCCCATCCGCACGGCGACATCACCGATGTGTACGCCTTCCCGAGCCCAGAGACACCCGGCAATCTCGTGATGGCCATGAACGTGCACCCACACGCGCCCGCCGACGCGGCCTTCTCGGACGCGATGGACTTTCGACTGCGCGTCCGGCCGATAACCATCGCTGCTCAGATGTCTCAACCGGGGTGCTTCGTGGTCGGCGACGACGAATTCACCTTCCGATTCCATTTCGCATCCCCCACCCACCGACCCACCGGTGCTCGCCCACTGCAGGTCGGCAGGTGTGTCATGCCAAACGGCGACCAGGTGAACGTCACGGTGGACAGCGAGGAAGCCAAAAGTACAGGGCCACGAGTCTTCGCCGGCCTGCGCTCCGATCCGTTTATCTTCGATCTGGGGGCATGGCAGAAGATGGTGTCCAATCGGCGAATCGACTTCCCCGACGTGGGCGAAAACACCGTAGACGGCTGGAACGTGCTCTCGGTCGTCGTCGATCTGCCCTGTGAAACCATAGTCAAACCCGAATCGCTGGTCGCTGTTGTCGGCGAGACTCTGGTAGCCGGCAAGCTGCCCGTTCGTCTGGAACGCGTCGGTCGGCCCGAGATCAAGAACATCACGATGGGGATGCAAGAGTACGACACCGTCAATCGTGATTTGGATATCCGCGATCTCTACAACTCCGAAGACGCATTCCACCTCGGGCACGGTTACATGGGTGCGTATCGGGCCAGGCTCAACGCCAACCTGGCCTTCTGGGACAGCCTCGATGGTCACATCGCCTGGCCAATCGACCAGAGCGGCAGCCATCCGCTCACGGAACTGCTACTCCAGGATTTCCTGGTCGTTGACGGGTCAAAGCCGTACTCAGAGCGGAGCTACTTCGACATCGAGATGGACGCATTGCACGGCCGAACGCCCAGCACCTGCGGCGGCCGCTCCCTGAACGACAACTTCATCGACACCATGTACACCGTGCTAATCAACGGCGGACGCGGACCGCGAATTCACCAGGGTATCGATCACGCAGCCGCAGAGGGAACAAAAACCTTCCCATACCTGGCACCGCCCTCAGTGACGAAATGAGCCATCGTCATATTCCACCGACAGGGACAGCGAAGAACTATGACCACTACAATCAGGAAGAGTTGACATGTCCACCCTCACTGGTACGGACGGTACCGATGCGCTGCGCCAGGATTCCAACAGAGGCACCGCACCAACCCGCAACGAGACCAACCCGGAGCAGGCGGTGGAGTACCTGTGGTTCACCGCCTCGATATCCCGCCCGGCCGGCGCTGTTCGGGCGTCATTAATGTGCCGCGCGGGCGCCCCAGGGTCGCTTGATTTCTCAAGCATCCGACCTGTGGTGACGCTCGTTGGGCGAGGCCAGCGGCACGACGGAATCCCCATCTTGACCCACACGGTATCTGGCGTCCTGCTTTGAGACGGCAGGCCCGGTGAACGATCACGCTGAGTGACCACGACCGGCAGACACCCTCGACCAGTCGGCCGACCGGGTTGGGGCGATCCCGACCGGTCCGACAGGTACGACCGTGTCCGGGCCGGATTCCACACCGGCCGTCAAAATCGCATGTGGGAACCACCTCGACACGCCCTGGTTGCTTACTATCTCATCAAGCGCGTGATCATCGCCTGGAGTGGCGGCAGAACGATGCTCCTAAGGATGTCAAGGGCTTATTTCTGCTTCTATCGGTGGGGTCGTCGGCGGGGGCTGCGGCAAGACAGGGATGGGCCAGTTTGGGCAAGCTCTTAAATAGGCCGTGCGACACGAGGTCGCACGTTGTGAGTGGTTGCGTCGATCGGAGGGCCTGTTGTGGTGACGCAGCTCGGGTAGTGCCTGGTGCCTGTCCCCGTCCCGACATGCGTCGCTGGTAACAGCGGGGTGTGAAGCTCGGCGAGAAGCCCGAGGGTTCCCTGTTCCACCCGGGGGCTACAGGTGAGGGGAAGGCCGGACGGGTGAACGATTGTGTGAACCCTTGGTTGATGCCTCGTGATAAGAGTCCCCGGGTGGTGGTTCGTTGGGGCGGGGTTTAGGGACTTCGCCGTTGTGATGCGGCGTGCGGCGGCCGGAGAGGCTTTCCGGTCGTGTGGGGCACCGCAGTCCCCGGGGTATAGAGGGCACCCTTTCCGGCTGTGTCTCATGCGTGCGAAACGTGACAATCCCGTCCAGGTCCGGTGTCGACGATGAGCGATTCCGGTAAGCCGACCGTGAGCGAGGCCCAGTTCCTGGGCGGGCAAAGGATGACCAAGAAGCGAATGCCGGGGAAATGTGGCGTGACAAGGACAACCCTGACGCCGAACCGTAGCGCACCTGCGTCATCATCACCACCGCCGCCAACGAGCTGATGAAGCCCATCCATGACCGCATGCCGGTCATCCTCGACCCCGCCGACTGGGACACTTGGCTCGACCCTGAGACCGACCGCGCCCCCTGCAACGCCTGCTGGTCCCGGCTCCCGTCGGCGACCTCGAGGCCTACCCCGTCAGCACTCGGGTCAACAACGTCCGCAGCTCTTGTTCACCGCGCTTCGAAAGGCTCGGAAATGGCGCTGTACGATTGCCGTAAAACTGTTGGGGCTTCGGTCGACCCATTCAGTGGTAGCGCCCCGAAACACACGGTCGGCTACCGCGGCCACGACGGTCATCTCCAAGGTGGGTGTCTTGAGGTTGTGGCGACGGGCGAGTCCGCTCGCGGCCGCCGCGACCATGGCGTCACTGGTGTCTGACATCTTGCCTCGAACCGTGGGGGATAGGGCGGCCGCTTGCATCACCAATCTGGCGCGTTGGTGAAGGGTTCGCCGGTCGCCGGCGGCCTCCAGCCAGGCGATCAGGGAAAGCTGGACGACCTCGAGATCCGAACCGCGGGTCTCACACGTCACGATCTCTTCCACAAGTAGGTCAAGGAGACGGTCCTCGGCGATTCCCATGATGGCGTCGGCCTTGGTGGGAAAGTGGAGGAAGAACGTCCGGTCGGAGACTCCGGCGAGCGCCGCGATCTCGCTGGCGGAGGTGGCGTCATACCCGCGGGTCGCGAACAAGGTGAGCGCCGCCCCGCGCAGTCGGGCCCGGGTGTCAGCCTTCTGCTCAATCTTGCTGAGCCGAACCCTCCCGTCAGGCGTGGACCTTCGGGCGCCAGATCGGCGCGAGGGCACCTGCATGGACGCTTCGGCCGGCTGGGCTGGGCTCATTGACACGAGGGTACCCCGGGTGCGACACTGCAGAGGACTGCACTGTGAGAGGGGGGAGCCGGGTGGTCGACCTGGTCGAGTACCTGCAAGAGATCCGACAACCCAAACCGCGGCTTCAGCTGAGGGCTGATCCGGTACCGAGGGCGCGGCGCTACACGGTGGTGTCGGTCGACGACCACGTGATCGAGCCACCGGGGCTGTTCGCGGGACGCCTGGCGGCCCGCTGGGCGGAGAAGGCTCCCCGGGTGGTGGGCCGAGATAGGGCCGATTGGTGGATTCTCGGGGATCAAGAACTGCCTTTGCTGGGCGCCGACGCGGTGCAGAGCTGGGAGCCTGGCCAGGGGTATTCCGGGCCGATCGCCTATGAAGATTTGCGCCCGGGTACCTGGGACATCCACGAGCGGGTCCGCGACATGGACATCAGCGGGGTCGCGGCGTCGCTGAACTTTCCCTCGACCGCGTTCGGGTTCGCCGGCCAGTGTTTCATGCGGATGAAGGACCGGGAGCTCGGGTTGGCGTGCTTGCGCGCGTACAACGACTGGATGTACGAGGAGTGGAGCGCCCCTTACCCGGATCGGATCATCGCCTGCCAAGTGACCTGGCTCCACGATCCGTATGTGGCCGCCCAGGAGATCGAGCGGAACGCGGCTCGGGGCTTCAAGGCGGTGTCGTTCAGCGAGAACCCGTGGAAGCTTGGGCTGCCGTCGATCCACCAGCGGTATTGGGATCCGTTTCTGCGGGCATGCGAGGAGACCGAAACGGTGATCAACTTGCACGTCGGTTCCTCCTCGGAGACGTTGGTGCCAAGCCCCGATTCGGGGGCGGTGATCGGGATCCTGTTTCCCATCAACGGTTTCTCGGCCTGTGCTGACTGGCTGTACTCCGGGGTGGCGGTCCGATTCCCGAAAATCAAGATCGCGGTGTCTGAGGGAGGGATCGGATGGGTCCCCATGATGATCGATCGGGTGGAGTACGGCCTCCGCCACGGCGGCCACGACCACGCCCGGTTTGGTGACCTGAGCCCGGTGGAATTGTTGCACCGCAACTTCTGGTTCACGACCTTCTCCGATCCTCGCACCCTGCCCCTCCGCCGTCAGATCGGTGTCGACCGGATCATGGTGGAGACCGACTACCCCCACTCCGACTCGAGCTGGCCGGACACCCAGGAGATATTGGCCGGCCAGCTTGCCGACGTCCCCCCCGACGAGGCCGAGCTCATCACCTGGCGGAACGCGGCCGAACTGTACCGCCACCCGGTCCACACCGTTGCGGGCACATCGGCCCCGTGAGAACGCCTGCGTGTTCGCAGATCCTAGGGATGAAGCGCCAACGCGCTCGGCCCGGTGGTACATCGGGCGATCAGTTTGGCGGTCTCCGAAGCCGGGATGCCGCCCGAACGCTGACTCAGCTTTGGTCGACTGGCCGCTCGTGACAAAGGGTGGAGGGACGTTTTGCAGGCACAGTCGCTGCGAAATCCGAGAGATGCGCGCTTCTAGGAGGCCGAGGTGAGTGGTGTGACGATTTCCGACGACGCTGCCGACGATTATGACCCCTTGGCCGTCTTTCAAGCGATGGCCGCCGGACCGACAAGCCAAGAGCTTTACGGGAAGCTCGCGGACCTTCGCGCCGAGGGTCCGGTGCACTTGGAGGCCCCCGAGGACGCCGACGCTGCAGAGGGGAGGGCCGCCGGGACTGCCGGGACGGCCGCCGGGACTGCCGAGACCGCGGTGACCCGGTTACCGCCCTGGGGTCCGGACCCGAGGTTCACGACGGTGAGCTTCGATGCAGCTCAGGCTGTCTTGGGCGACCCGGAGATGTCCTCGGCCGGCTACTACGAGCGAGTCAGTGTCGTCTTCGGCCACTCGATGATCGAGATGGACGAGCCCGAGCACAAGGAGTACCGGAACCTCATCGCCCAAGCCTTCACTCGCAGGGCAATGGACGAATGGGAGGCGCAGCTGGCCGCCCCGCTCGTGAACCGCCACATCGACTCTTTTGTACAGCAAGGCCGGGCGGAACTCGTAGGAGAACTCACGTTTCCATACCCGATCGAAGTCATCGGCGGGATGCTCGGCCTGCCCGCAGAAGACCTGGCGAGCTATCGCCGGTGGGCGGTAGAGCTGCTCGGCATCATCAATGACGTTGAGGTTGGCTTCGCGGCGTCCCTGAAACTCGCCGAATATTTCGGGCAGCTGATCGCCGACCGCCGCGAATCGCCCCGCAACGATGTTATCAGCGTGCTCACTCAAGCCGAGAAGGACGGGCACAAGCTGACCGACGACGAGATCATCGCGTTCTTGCGGCTTCTACTTCCCGCTGGCGCCGAGACGACGAATCGCTCGCTGGGCAACCTGCTCTTCGCTCTGCTCACACATCCCGATCAGCTCGAGGCCCTGACGTCCGACCGGTCGCTGATACACCAGGCCATCGAGGAGGGCCTACGCTGGGAGACCTCGCTGATGAGCGTCGGTCGCACACCCAAGCTCGACACCGTGGCGTGCGGCGTCGCCATTCCGGCCGGTTCGAGCGTGACGGTGTCGCTGGGGGCGGCCAACCGTGATGAATCCCGCTGGGAGAACCCCGACGACTTCGACATCTTCCGGGATCGGAAGGCGCATATAGCGTTCGGTCACGGACCGCACACCTGTATTGGGATGCATCTGGCGCGTATGGAGACCCGGGTCGCCGTCACCGGCCTGCTCGACCGTCTGCCGAACCTACGCCTCGACCCGGATGCAGATCCCCAGCCCGCGATCCTCGGGGTAGGGCTACGGTCGCCGGATCGCCTCCCCGTGGTGTTCGGCTGAATGCCCGTGATGCTCGAGCTGCGACGGGAACGGACTCGATCGGTCCGGGGCGGCCCAGGCCAGATCCCATGCCGCCTACGCCAGCCCCAGTGCTGTGCGCCCGGTTGACCGACAGGTGGGGTCGAAGTTGTGCCGCCCGCTTATACCGCGACGTTCGGAGGGCGCCCGCGTATCCGCGTCGTTCGTCGCGTTGAAACGGAGGTGTGATCGTGACGGGTAATAAGGCGGTGGCCTATATCGAGCCGGGCAGGGTGGAGGTCCATGACACGCCGTATCCGGGGTTGGAGTTGCGGGATGGGCCGGGCGTCAACCCGGCGAACGTGGGTCGCAAGGCCCCGCACGGGGTGACCATCGAGGTGATGGCAACGAACATCTGCGGGTCGGATCAGCACATGGTCCGGGGTCGAACGACCGCTCCCGCTGGCTTGGTGTTGGGTCATGAGATCTTGGGGAGGGTCATCGAGGCAGGGCCCGACGTGGAGTTTGTCAAGGTGGGCGATGTGTGTTCCGTGCCGTTCAACATCGCGTGCGGGCGGTGCCGTAACCGCAAGGAGGGTAACACCGGGATCTGCTTGAACGTCAACCCCGACCGGCCCGGCTCGGCGTACGGGTATGTGGATATGGGAGGCTGGGTCGGTGGCCAAGCCCAGTATGTCCTGGTCCCGTACGCGGACTGGAACCTGCTGGTCTTCCCCGATCCAGACCAGGCCGTCGAGAAAATCCGGGATCTGACCATGCTGTCGGACATCTTCCCGACCGGTTTCCACGGCGCCTTCACCGCAGGAGTCAAGCCGGGCTCGACCGTCTACGTCGCAGGTGCCGGCCCGGTCGGCTTGGCCGCAGCCCACTCGGCTCAGCTGCTCGGGGCGGCGGTGTGATCGTGGGGGATCTGAACGGCCAACGCCTGGCCCAGGCCCGAAGCTTCGGCTGCGAGACCGTCGACGTGGCGGAGGGAGACCCTCGAGACATGGTAGAGGACATTCTCGGTGTGCCCGAGGTGGATTGCTCGGTGGACGCAGTGGGTTTCGAGGCTCACGGGCACGGAAACGACTCAACCCATGAGGCGCCCGCCGCGGTGTTGAACTCGCTCATGGGCCTCACCGCAGCGGGCGGGGCCGTGGGCATTCCCGGCCTCTATGTAACCGAGGACCCGGGCGGGATCGACGAAGCCGCTCGGACCGGATCGCTGTCGCTGCGGCTGGGGTTGGGGTGGGCCAAGTCGCACTCGTTCGTGACCGGCCAGGCCCGGTCATGAAGTACAACCGGGGCCTGATGATGTGCATCCTGCACGACAAGGTACGCATCGCCGACGCCGTCAACGCCACGGTTATCCCGCTCGACTCCGCTCCCGAGGGGTACCGGGACTTCGACGAAGGGGCGGCTAAGAAGTTCGTCCTCGACCCCAACGGCTATCTCGCCACGTCGGCCTGATCCTCCACTACCGCATCCACAATCGGAAAGGCCCTCTCCTACGTGTTAGATCCCGACGCTGACGGCATTCCCCCCCATCAAGTGGCGGGGGACTGGGCAGATCTGGCCGCCGTCCCCCATGCCGACACGGCCTGGGCCCACAGCGGACTGGTGGCCACCTTCGGCGGCGATCTCGTCGGCTTCCACGCCGGCCAACTGGTGGTCTTCGACCCCGACGGCCATCCCCGCCGGCTCATGAACCTCGGGCTCACCGAAGGGCACGGCATCACCGTGGTCCGAGAAGACGACCGCGAATACTTGTGGGTCAGCGACCCCGGCTTCGTGTTTGAACTGACCGAAGACGACGGAGACGAAAGTCTCGCGGCCATGTTCGGCAAAGGCATCCGCAATCACACCAGCCGCCCCCGGGTGGTCAAAACCACCATGGAAGGGGACATCCAAGCAGAGCTCGCCCTGCCTCCCGATGACCCCGCCCACCTGCCCGGACCGATGGGGGCCTACTGCCCGACAGGCACTGCGATCGACGAAACCCGACTGGGTGGTAGCGGTGACATTTGGGTCGCAGACGGATACGGCAGCAGCCTGGTACACCGCTACAGTCACGCCGGAGAGCACCTGTCGGTCCTAACCGGCGAAGAGGGCGCCGGACGGTTCAACTGCCCCCACGCCGTGTACATCGACCGTCGAGGTACCGAACCAGAATTATATGTCGCCGACCGGGGCAACAAGCGCGTCCAGGTCTACGACCTCGACGGCCGCTACCAGCGCAGCTTCGGCGAGACCTTCCTCAACAGCCCCAGCGGCTTCGCTCAGTGGGGCGAACGCCTGGTCGTAGCCGAACTCTACGCAAGGCTGGCCGTCCTCGACCCCGACGACCACCTTGTCGGATACCTAGGCGCCGACCCTGCTATCGACGATCAGCACGGCTGGCCCCAACCACCAGGCTGGCCCAACACTCTCACCCCCGACGGGCACGCCCAAGCCCCCCATCCGCCTCGGCCGGACCGGTTCAACTCCCCCCACTCCATCGCCGTCGACGCTGACGGAAACCTCTATGTCTCCGAGTGGCTCATCGGAGGTCGCTACACGAAACTCGAGCTGCACCCGTGAGTCAGTTGACGTTCAGTTCCCGAACGCTGACGCGATCGATCGACCGGAAGCCCCGCCTCGCCCAGGCTGGAGGCCCTCGAACTGTGGAACTTCCCGCATCGGACACTGCTAGCCCCCGTGGTCGCCGCGATCTGACGGCTCGGCAAACCCATCGACTGGCACCGCGTATCTTCGCTCCGTGTCCACCGGCCAGGCGGACTGCTCCCCGGAACAGACCACCATTTGCTGCCAGACCGGAATCGTCCGGCATCCGCCTAGTTGGCCGGGCCGGACCGTTTCGACCGACCGACAGCCCGGCCTGGCGGGTCTCCCCGCGGCTTGCGGAGCAGTCCATCGATCATCCCGTGGAACTCCTCCGGGGTGACGGCGCCGGTGCGCGCCCCGCCATCAGCGGCGAGATGGACATGCTCGTTGACCAGCACTGCGTACAGGCGGGCGATGGCGTATGGTTCGCCAGCGCGGATTTCTCCGGCTTCCTGACCCTGCTCAACGACTCCCGCGAGCAAAGACATTGCCTCGGTGAGACGGCCCTCGACGTCGCCGGAATGGACGGCAAGCGACGGCCCTACGATCGCGGAATCGCCAGCAATGCGGCGCAGCAGCCGCCGGAAGTGGGGCCGGCTCTCGAAGAAGGTCTGGGTGACGTCGACAATGCGGTGGAGCTTGTCGAGCGGGAGGAGATCACGCTCGGCCACGGCTCGGATCGTGTCGTTCAGCTCGATGCCGCCTCGCAGGAGCGTCTCGGTGAGAAGGTCCTGCTTGTTTTCAAAGAACAGGTAGATCGCCGCAGTCGAAAACCCCGCGAGGTCCGCGATCTGTCGCAGCGACCCATCGTGGATTCCGACTTCACCGAACACCCGCTCGGCGGCATCCAGGATCCCCTCGCGGCTCTCAGCCCGCCGAGCCGCACGCCTTCGGGCGCGGCGATCGGGCCCACCGGCGGCGGCCCCGTCCTGGCCGACTGAATGATCACTCATTGAACTGGACGTATGATCATAGCCCTGTTATCCTCTCCAAAGTCGCCGGGTGCGGCTCCTAGGGAGGGTAGCTACAGGTGCACACGCCGCGTTGGGTTCGCGTGTTGTCTCGTCTGAGTAGTCAAGGCCGTCCCCGAGCAACAACGACGTCAGGTTTTACCGCAACGTCGAACGGCTCAATACGGCATCGGAATAGCTATATCTGCAGCGCCAAGCCTGGCATCCTCCTCCACGAGCCGAGCAGCATCTCCGCGGACTTGGCCGCGATCCCTCCCTGCGACACCTGCGGGGTCGATCACCACTTCGTCGCCTGCGACAAAGGCGAACTTGCCTGCCTCCATGTAGGGCGGACCGCAGGCTTCAACAAGCACGGTCGCGTCCAGGGCGTCGCAGATGCGGGAAGTTTCGCTGGGAACGCCATCGCCCGGATGCGATGCAGCGAGGAGAACTTCCGTCCCGGCATAGCCGGCATCGCGCAAGCACGCACTAGCAGGCGCCGTGACGACCACCTCGCGACCATGCTGCGGGTAGAGCTGGGCCACCTCGGCAGTCCCCCGCCGAGACAAGCTGACAACTGTCCAACTCCCCGATCAGTTGGCCGTCGACTGCGACCAGCATCTCCACGATCACCGGACGGCGTATCGGCAAGTGTCACACGAAAGCTCACCGATTGGGACAGCCCGATACAGGAAAAGGAGGCCGTATGACCACATCCGCGGCTGGCCTCGACCCGCTATTCGATCCCGAGGTCGTTCAGACCCCCCATGACTACTACCGGCATCTGCGGGAGAACGATCCGGTTCACGAAGTCCCTGGCACCGGGACCTATCTGGTGACCCGAATCGACACCATTCACGACGTTGTCGGGCGACCCGAGGTGTTCTCCAGCGTGTCCGGGGAGTTGCTTCACAAGGGCGACTGGCCCGCTCCCGGTCTACGCCCGGCCAGGGCCGGCTATGTCGCTGCTAGTGACGGCGAGGGGGGCGGGGGCCTCGCCGGCTCCGACCCTCCCGACCATGGCCGACAACGCAAAGTTGTGACCCGAAAACTGTCCACCGCGAATATGCGAGCCATGGAGCCGGAGTTCCGTTCGCTGGTCGACGACGCCCTGACGGACATCCCCGCCGATGGGCGCTTCGAATGGATGAGTCAAGTTGCCGAGCCGCTCCCGATGGTCATGGTGACGCGCATCTTGGGGCTTCCGGATGCCCTGGCTCCGGTTCTTAAGAAGCAAGGGTACGCGATGGTCGAACGGATCAGCGGTCTGGTGTCCGAGGATCGGATCAGCCAGCTCGACGAGGAGGAACTCCCCGGTCTTACCGCAGTCATCGAGGCGTACACACGGGCGAAGATCCCTCAGCCTGCTCGGACACGATGATCGGCATCATGGCGCAAGCCGTTGTGGATGCGGAACTCAATGATGTCGAGGCCATGAGCATTTTGGGGGTGCTGATCGCCGCTGGAGGAGAGTCGACGACCAGCCTGACCGGCACCGGCGTGCGCATCCTCGCCGAGCAGCTCGACCTTCAAGAGCGGCTGCGTGCTGACCCGTCGTTAGTCCCGGCGTTTGTTGAGGAGGCGTGCCGTTTCGATCCCCCGTTCCGGGCCACTACCGGGTCGCGACCCAAGACGTCGAACTCGACGGTAAGAACATCCCAGCCGGGTCGCACCTGATCCTGATGTGGCCGGCCGCGAACCGCGATGAGACCGCATACGACCACCCTGACGAAGTCCGCCTCGACCGACCGAACCCGCGTCACCACGTCGGTTTCGGTTGGGGAATCCATCTTTGCGTAGGTGCGCCGCTCGCCCGGGTCGAAGCGAAAGTAGCTATCGAGAGGTTGCTCGCCCGCACCCGAACGTTCCGCATCGATGCCTCCGTCCGTCCGCTCCAGTACCACCCAAGCCTGATGATCCGCCGCCTGGTCTCCCTTCCCCTTGTCCTAGAGCTACCTGAGTGACCCCGCCACGGAAGGTAGTCATACATCCGGTGCACGCAGACGGCCAGGGTGCTACCGGCGGCGACGACATGGTCCCGGCTCGAATATCTACCGTCGCGAGGGCTACGGCCAGCTGCTGGTCGGGGTCAGATAGTCGGACGCCCAGATGATGCCCTCGGCGAGCTCCAGCGCGGACGCGGCTGTCCTGCGAAGAACGCATTTATGGGGATCCAACCTGATCCGACACCGCCGCTTCATGAAATTCCGTCCCGGCCGCGACGAGGACGAACCAGGCCTCTCCGTCCTCCAGGCAGGCCAAGAGGACATCTCCGCGCCTCGACCTCGGACGATCGAGGCTCACCTGGCCCCACGGGCCCGTCTGCGCAGGCTCATAGTCTCGACGCCTTTCGCAGGGAATGTCGAGGGGGACCGAGCGGAGGTCGCCCTGCTCTGCGTACTGTCCATCGAACCCGGGCTCGGTGACTGTTTGCAGCGATGCATGGGCGAGAAACAAGTCGGCGGGGGCAGCCGGGCGCCCCCGGACCATCTACTGACCCGAGGCCAAATGCTCGCGGCCATGACGACCATCACTCGGTAGAGCGTCCTGTGTATGTGAAATGCTTCGCCAATCCTCCGCAGATAGCTCCCGGTACGCCGACAACGGGCCGTTTAGTAAGCGCACCCTCGACCGAGCCTCAGCACCTCGGGGAGTAGGAACCGACCTGAGCTTAGGTAAGTCGTGCGCGACTCGTGCAGCGGGGAGCGTGGATACCACCGAGGACGCAAGAGGTCGGATTGAACACTTCGGACGGGCCCCTACCAGAATTATATACTTGAGACAGAACACTTACGGTAACAGGGTATAGAGACACTATTCCACGGGGTATCTCCAATTGATGATGCCCAGGGACGACCAGGGGGGAAACCTAATCATGCACATTCGATCCAAGACAGCTGGTATAACACTAAGCCTGATAGCGCTAGTGGCCGCAGGGTGCTCGAGCAGCTCCAAGAGTTCCGCGCCGACAACCGTCGGGTCGGCCACAACCAGCGCTGCGACGACCGGGAACACCGCCAGCGCCCCGGGTGTCACCGCGAACACGATCAAGATCGGGTTCATCACGTCGGAGACCGGGGTTTCCGCGTCCAGCACCGGGGACTCGGTGTACGGCGCCAAGGCCTACTTCGATGCAGTCAACGCCGCGGGCGGAGTCGACGGACGCCAAATCCAACTGGTTCCGGCGGACGACCAGTCGTCGCCGGCGGGGAACGCGGCGGCCACCCAGCTCCTCCTGAGCAAGGGGGTCTTCCTGATCGAGAACTTCAGCGCGTTCACGTTTGCCAGCACCAAAATCACCCAGCAGGCTGGCGTACCGGTAACCGGCGGCGGCTTCGATGGACCGGAATGGGGGATGCAACCGAACACGAACATGTTCTCGACTGTCGGGGGTACGAACGGCCGCACCTCGAACAATCTCTTGGATGCGAACTTCTTCAAGATGGTAGGCGCGACGAACATCGGGGGTCTCGCATATGGGATCTCGCCGTCCTCGACCGGTAGCATCGTGGACCTGAAAACCGCTCTGCAGATGATCGGGTTGAAGATGGGCTACGAGAACCTGTCGGTGCCCTTCGGCGCGGTGGACGTCACCGCCGACATGTTGGCCATGAAGGCTGCCGGCGTGGACGGGGCGGCGTGCTCATGTGTGCAGTCGACGACCGTTGCGATGTTCAGCGGTCTGGCCCAGCAGGGCATCAAGGCCAAATCACTGTCGTTCGCGTCCGCCGACTCAAGTCTCTTCAAAAGCCCCACAGCGGCGGCCGCCGCCCAGGGTGCCTACTATTCGTCGCAGATACCGCCGATCGACACGAACAACGCCGCCACGAATACTATGCTCGCTAACATCAAGGCGGCCGACCCCAGCTACACGGGCGGCTACCCGACCTTCGGCTTGACAGGTGCTTACCTGGCCTCAGTGTTAACCGTGAAAGGCCTGCAGGTGGCGGGCCAGAACCCGACCCGGCAGTCGTTCATCCACAACCTGACCGCCGTGACGGGCTGGAATGCCAACGGCCTGTTGGCCGGCCCGGTCAGCTTCAACCATTTCGGCACCAGCGAACCTGTCCGTTGTGGATGGTTCGTGCAGGTTACGGGAAACAGCTTCAAGAGCATCAATAACGGCCAATCGATCTGCGGGAAGTCCTTTTAGAACTCTCCCCTGAATCGCCGATTCGACGCCCACATTCAACAGGCAGGGACGTCTCGGCTTTCGAGCTCGGAGCGCTCGGCCCCCCAGGCGCTCCGAGCTCGAAGCACCTCTTCCCCGGGCTTGTGCCTTAGCGGCCCCGCCATACGGCCGGCCGTCTCTCAATGAATGCCAAAGCCCCCTCTCGGGCATCTTCGCTGTCGAAGAGACCGGGTTGGAGTTCTGCCTCGAGGGCCCACACCTCCTCAGGAGGTTGTGTTCTGGCGGTACGCAGGAGCCGCTTGGTGGCGTGAACCGCCAACGGGCCGTTGGCAGTGATCTCCTCGGCAAGGGCCAGCGCCTCGTCGAGGACCTCCTCCCGTGGTACCCCCCGGTTGACGAGGCCGGGCGCGAAGGCGCGGTCAGCGTGCATTGCCTCACCCGTCAGAGCGAGCTCCATCGCGATCGGAGGCGGGACACGCCGGTTGAGAGGAAGGAATGCGCCGACAGGAAAGAGCGCCCGCTTGACCTCGGGTAGCCCGAACCGAGAACTGGCGGCTACTACGGCCATGTCGCACGCTAGGAGGAGCAGGAAGCCGCCGGCGACGGCGCTGCCGTTGGCCGGCGGCGATGACTGGCTTCGCGGAGCCGTAGCGTATGAAGTCCATATAGGCGGCCACTCCCGCCCGCTCCTCCGCACTGCGGGCTCCGCTTGCCCCGGCGGTGAAGTGCCGAAGGTCCATCCCGGCAAAACGCCGTGTCCCCGGAGCCGGTCACGATCACGGCCAGCACGTCAGGGTCGGCGTCCGCAAGTTGGATGCCCACCCCGATACCCGTCAACATGGCGGTATTCAGGGCGTTCCGTACTTCGGGGCGGTTAATACGCAAGACTTCCACGGCGCCCCGCAGCTGTCGTTCAACTTCTGCCATTTCTCTCCTGACGGGACTTTCGACCCCTCCGTCCGAACACAGATAGGCCGTGCGGTATTTTAGCTCGACCACGGCCTGGTCCGACCAGTCGGAGCGCGCTTTGACCTCCACCGTCAGGGACGACCTCGCGCGATTGACTTTTTGCTGTCTGAGTGAGATAAATTGGCCCTGACTGGAGGGTCTGATGTCAGATGTGCGGGAAATTGTGTCGAGGGGTGACGTCAAAGCGTTCGACCGGGATGGGGTCGTCTGCATTCGGGGGGTATTTAACGTTAGCGTCCTCTGCGAGTTGGGTGTTGCCATTGAGACCCTCATCGACTTAGGGGGATGTCACCATCTTTAAACCGGATCCCAATAAAGGAAAGTTCATCGGTGTATGGATGAAGGGCAACGCTCTGGGCAATGCTGCAGTGCCAGACAACGTAGCTGAGATCTTCCAGCAGTTAAGCATTTCACGACCCGGCTCCAGCTATAGCGGGAGAGCTCATGCAATGTCAAAAAGTCAGGTTGTTCGGGGACGCTGTCTTCATCAAGGAGCCTGGCAGTGAGGCACCGACACCATGGCACCGCGACTGGTCGTATTGGTCTTTCGATGGCGAGAGACTTTACAGCGTATGGATACCGCTCGACGAAGCGACGGAGCAGAATGGGGTCGTGAGATATGTGAAGGGTTCGCATCGCTGGAATCGACGGTTTCTGCCTGCGGAGTTCCGTGACGGATCTGCGAGCTTCAAGTTCGGCGATGAGATGGGCTTTGAGCCGGTACCTGCATAGATGAGGGGTCTGAGCAATGGGAGATCATTAGTTTCGAGGTGAGCCCGGGAGACTGTATCGTTCATCACGCACGGACTGGTCACACTACACGAGCCTCCAGGGGTCGCAGTTCGTGGTCGCCAACAACGGCAAGCCGGTTTGCAGTGACCTGCTCCCCAACTCGGATCAGGCGCCGTAAAGCGTGCCTACCGTGGGCAGAGGCGAGATGAGAAGCGAGGGCAGCGCTGCAGGCGTCTTGACCATAGGCTTCGGAATCCAGAATCGGGGAACGGGCGGCACGATCGCAGCCGAGAGGTTCAGGAAGTGAAACGCGGCGGTGTCGTCAACTTTGACCGTCGCGAAAGCACGTGGTTGTGCATGGCGGTCGCACCGGAGCTGCCCGAAGTTACTTCTTACCAGGGCCCGCCTCGAATGAGCTGCCCAGGACAACGGAGAACATCGTCGCGTGTCCCAGGCAGGCATTCAAGATCGAGGACTGATGGTCGCGGTCCCACCGGCGAGTCGGGCCGGTGCCGTAATGGAATCGGATTCGCCACGTGGCTGGTGTCCAAAACCCCAATGTTCGCGTCACGAGTCCCAGGCGACGAGTTCGCGGCGGGGGACCCCTGAGGGAAATGTACTGGTCCTGTATTAGTTTGTGCTGAAACAGCTGAAACAAGGAGTGGCATGAGCAGACCCACGAACGACATTGACCCGCTGTTCGATCCAGCCGTGGTGCAAGACCCGTATGAGTACTATCGGCACCTGCGCCAGCACGACCCGGTGCACGAGGTCGCGGGCACCGGCACCTATCTGGTCACCCGGGCCGAGACGATCCACGACATCGTCGCCAGGCCCGAGGTGTTCTCCAGCGAGTCGGGGGCGTTCCTCCACAAGGGTGACGGGAGCGGCCCGACGCTGCGCTCAGCGATGTCGGGATATGCCGGCCGGGTCAGGGTCTTGGCCACGGTCGACCCGCCCGACCATGGCCGACAACGCAAGGTGGTCACCCGAAAGTTGTCGACCGCGAATATGCGAGCCATGGAACCGGAGTTCCGGGCCTTGGTCGACGAAGCACTGGCCGATGTTCCCGCCGATGGGCGCTTCGAATGGATGAGCCGGGTGGCCGAGCCGCTCCCCATGGTGATGGTGGCCCGCATTTTGGGACTCGCCGATTCCCTGGCACCCCAACTGAAGAAGCAAGGGTATGCGATGGTCGAACGCATCAGCGGCTTCGTTTCCGAAGACCGAATGAAACAGCTCGACGCCGAGGGAGTGATGACCCCCCTCGATGCCCTTATCGAGGCGTTCGCCGAGGCCAAAGAAGACCTCGCGGCTTACGCCGACACGATGATCGGTATCGCCGCCCAAGCCGTGGTTGACGGTGAGCTCGACGATGCCGAGGCGCTGGGCCTCTTTGGCTTGCTCGTCGCGGCGGGCGGTGAATCGACGACTAGCCTGACCGGCACCGCGGTGCGCATCCTGGCCGAGCGGCCCGACCTGCAGGACCAGCTCCGCACCCGCCCGTCGCTCGTGCCGGCGTTCGTCGAGGAAGCGTGCCGGTTCGACCCGCCGTTCCGGGGCCACTACCGGGTCGTCAACCGCGATGTTGAGCTCGACGGCACGCACGTGCCAGCGGGGTCGCGCCTGGTCCTGATGTGGCCTGCCGCCAACCGGGACGAAACCGCCTTCGACAAGCCCGACGAGGTCCGCCTGGATCGGCCCAACCCCCGCAACCATGTCGGTTTCGGATGGGGTATGCATCTGTGTGTGGGTGCTCCACTGGCGCGGGTGGAGGCGAAGGTGGCGATCGAACGTCTGCTCGCCCGAACCCAATCGTTCCGCATCGACCCGGCGGCGCCACCCCTGCGATACCACGCGAGCTTGAATATCCGTCGCCTGGTATCGCTTCCGCTGCTGCTGGAGGTCGCAGTCTGAACCCGGAGCCAACCAGCACCGGGATCGTTCACCGGGGATGGGAGTAACTCCGCTTCCTCAGGTTCCGCCACGGCGGTGATAACAGTCTTGACGTGACAAATGCGATTCCGGATTGCTGCCGGTACGAGAGAGTCGGTAGTTGACATGTCCCAGGGCAGGTTGAACAGGAGGACTAGGATGGCAGGCAACAAGGCGGTGGTCTATGTCGAACCTGGCAAGGTCGAAATAGACAACACCCTTTCCGAAGCTGGAACTCCAGGATGGGCCGGGAGTACCGAGGACCCCGGGGGCGTCGACGCCGCGGCCAAGGTGGGATCGCTGTCGCTCCGCCTGGGCCTGGGGTGGGCCAAGTCGCATTCGTTCACCACCGGTCAGTGCCCGGTGATGAAATACAACCGGGGCCTGATGATGTGCATCCTCTACGACAAGGTCCGCATCGCGGATGCCGTCAACGCCACGGTCATACCGCTCGACGCGGCCCAGGCCGGCTTGGACCCCAACGGCTTTCTGGGGGCGGTTGTCTGATGAGTCGTGACGAACCGGTCCGCCCTCGTCGCGCGGCGCACGGATGGCGGACGAGCCTCTCCACAGAAAGGCGACATTGATATGTCGGGTAGCGAGACCCAGGCGCAGATCCCCGTCCACGAGGTAACCGCCGATTGGACTGACCTGTCCACTGTGCCGGGCATCGGTTCCTCGTGGGCCCACAGTGGCCTCGTCGTCACCTCCGGCCGAGAGATCATCGGCTTCCACGCCGGACAACTGGTGGCCTTCGACCAGGACGGACAGGTCCGCCGCGTGGTGGCCCCGGGACTCAACGAGGGCCACGGCATCACCCTCGTCCGCGAAGGGGACGACGAGTTCCTGTGGATCTGCGATCCGGGCTTCGTGTTCGCCCGCCGCGACGACGACGGAGACGAGGCCCTGGCACCATTGTTCGGAAAGGGCCTCCACCGCCAGAGTCACGAGCCCCGCGTCGTCAAGGTAACCCTCGCCGGGGAGATCCGCGCCAAGCTACCCCTCCCGCCCATCGACCCCGCCCATGCCCCCGGTCCGATGGGAGCCTATTGCCCGACGGGCACCGCGGTTGACGAGGAACGCTTCGGTGGCAACGGAGACGTCTGGGTGGCCGACGGCTACGGGTCCAGCTTGGTCCACCGTTTTGACCAGGCCGGGCGTCACGTCTCGACCCTAAGCGGCGAAGAGGGCGCCGGAAGGTTCAACTGCCCGCACGCCGTCTTCATCGCCCGCCGAGACGGCAAGGCCCCGGAGCTCTACATCGCTGACCGGTCGAACAAGCGGGTCCAGGTGTACAGCCTGGACGGCCGACACCTGCGGACCATCGGTGAGAGCTTCTGTATCAGCCCGAGCGGCTTCGCCCGCTGGGGAGACGTACTGGTAGTCGCCGAACTGTTCTCCCGGCTGGCCGTCCTCGATCCCGATGACAACCTCATCGGATACCTCGGCGCCGCCCCGAATGCCACCCAGCAACAAGATTGGCCCGAGCGACCAGGTTGGCCAAACGCCTTGACTGCCGACGGACGGGCCGAAGCGCCCCCCTTGACCCAGCCCGACCGGTTCAACTCGCCCCACTCGGTAGCCGTGGACGCTGAGGGCAACCTCTACGTCTCGGAATGGCTCATCGGTGGGCGCTACACCAAGCTCACGGTCCACCCGTGAGAAAGCCAGTCTCAGAGACCAAGAGGGAGACCATGACCACGCACACAACCGACATCGACCCGCTGTTCGATTCGGCGATCATGCAAGACCCCTACGAGTATTACCGGTACCTGCGCGAGAACGACCCAGTCCACGAGATCCCCGGCTCGGGCGGCGCCTACCTCGTGACTCGAGCCGAGACGATCTACGATGTGGTGAGAAGGACCGAGGATTTCTCATCCATGTCGGGAGAATTCCTCCACAAAGGCGACTGGGCGACACCGGCGCTCCGTCCGGGGACGGGTGCGGGATACGCGGCCACCGCCGAAGAGAGCAGCGGCGGGGGCGGGTTGGCCGGCGCCGATCCGCCGGCACACACCCGGCAACGTACGGTCGTGAGCCGAAAGCTGTCGACCGCGAACATGAGAGCAATGGAGCCAGAATTCCGAGCGCTCATGGACAATGCCCTGTCGGAGGTGGCCTCGGATGGCCGCTTCGAATGGATGAGCCGGGCCGCCGAGCCGCTTCCCATGGTGATGGTGGCCCGCATCTTAGGACTTCCCGATTCCCTCGCCGCCCATCTGAAAAAGCAAGGATACGAATCGCTCGAGCGGATCAGCGGCTTCGTCTCCGAAGCGCGGATCGTCGAGATCGAACAGAACTCGATGAACGACTTCGCACCGGTCATAGATGCCTATACTCGTGCGAAGGCGGACGTCTCGCCCTATGCGGGGACGATGATCGGGATCCTCGCCCAAGCCTTCATCGACCATGAGCTCAACGACTTTGAGGCCATCAGCATCCTGAACGTCCTCATCGCGGCCGGCGGCGAATCCACGACCAGCCTGACCGGCACCGCCGTGCGAATCCTGGCCGAGCGACCCGATCTCCAGGACCGGCTTCGCGCTGATCCGTCACTGGTCCCGGTGTTCGTGGAGGAGGCATGCCGGTTCGACCCGCCATTCCGTGGCCATTACCGGACCGTCACTCGCGACGTCGAGCTCGAAGGCAGAACGGTACCCGCCGGGTCGCACCTGGTGCTCATGTGGCCGGCGGCAAACCGGGACCCTGCCGTCTACGACCACCCCGACGAGATTCGCCTGGATCGACCCAACCCCCGTCACCATGTGGGTTTCGGGTGGGGCATCCACCTCTGCGTGGGCGCCCCCTTGGCCCGGGTCGAGGCGAAGGTGGCAGTCGAAACGCTGCTCGCCCGAACACGGACGTTCGGGATCGACCCCTCGGCACCACCCCTGCTGTACCACTTGAACCTGATGGTCCGTCGTCTCGTCTCACTTCCGCTTCTTCTGCAGGCCGCTGGGTGAGGCGGTGTCAGCCACCTTAGGGAGTTCCAATCCCAGCCTGGCAAGGATTCTGAGGGCAATGCGATGACGTCGGCCATGGACGCGTCCAAGTCGTTATCGGGCGTCAGGATCGTTGAGCTGACCACCTTTGGGTTCGTGCCATCGGGGGTGGCCATTTTGGCCGACTGGGGCGCGGACGTGGTCAAGGTGGAGCACCCGCGGATCCCCGATCCGATGAGGGGCCTGGTCACGGCACCCGACGCGCGAGACGGCTCGCCGGTAGACACACTCATGGACCATTTGAACCGGGGAAAGCGGAACATTGCCATCGACCTCGGCAATCCCGCCGGTCTCGAGGTGTTCTACGACTTGATTCGGGGAGCCGACGTGTTTATAACGAGCTTCCTCAGGCCGGCCCAGAAAAGGCTGCATGTGTCGTTCGAGGACCTGGAAGCGATCAATCCCAGGCTGATCTTCGCCCACGGTCATGGCTACGGTCCCCGCGGCCCGGATGCCGAACAGCCCGGGTTCGACGGAATCGCCTACTGGGCCCGCGGCGGGGTCGGCCACGCCCTCACCTTCGAGGGCGGGCCGCCGGCCCGGCAACGAGCCGGGTTCGGTGACGTGATGGGGGGGCTCTCGGTGGCCACCGGGGTGTCGGCGGCGCTGTACCGTCGGACGGTGACCGGAGAAGGCTGCGCAGTGGACGTATCCCTCCTGGCAGTGGCCTGTTGGCAACTGGCTCCCGACATTCTGGCCACCTCTGTGACCGGCCGCGACGTGCAAACGCCCGCCCCGGCTCCAGGAGAAGGCCCATACGTCACCCTCGACGGCCGGTACGTGGTCGTGCTCCTGCTGATGCCGCAGTACCTGGGGAACGTTCTCCAGGCCCTCGGTTTGGAGCGTCTGCTGCGCGACGAACGCTTTGCGGACTTTCGGGGAGGGGTGACCCCGAGCGGAGCCGAGGATGAGATCAGGACGGCGATTGCATCGATAACGGCAGAGGAAGTCCGCGAACGGTTCCGGAATAAAGACATCGCGTGGTCGATCGTCCAGACCCCCCAAGAGGTAATTAGCGACCCGCAAGTAACCGCCAACGAGTACATCGTGGCGAACCCAACGGACCCTGGCCGTTTGTTGGTCACAGCTCCAGTGCAGTTCAACCAGCGACCGTCGAACATCGTCACCGGAGCTCCGGCCCAGGGCCAGCACAGCGAGGAGATCCTTCGCGAGATGGGGCTTGGCGACGCTCGCATCGCGGACTTGATGGCGGGCGGGGTCGTCGCCCAGGGGAGGCAGGGGGGATGGGACCCGTTCGGCAGGTTAACTACCGTCTAAGAGGCCCCACCGTGGGGCACGTCGTTTGCGGGCCTGGTGGGGCTAGCCGCCGAAATCAGCTCATACCTCGGCAACCACCGACCTGGCCGCCGGTCCGAGATTCAAATGTCCGTCAAGGGTGCTCTTCGTGCTTGTATGGCGATTCGGTCGGCGCGACGGCGTCCGTGAGGCTTAGTAGGGGGAGGACGTGGCAGAAGTCGAACGAGAGCGACGAGGCGCCGTTGAGATCCTTCGCATCAACCGGCCCGAGGCAAGAAACGCACTCAATGCCGCGGTGATTACCGGTATAGGCGCCGGCATTCAACACGCAGATGCCGACCCCGACGTGCGAGCCATAATTATCACTGGTACCGGCGACCGGGCATTCTGTGCCGGGATGGACCTGCACGATTTTGCTGCAGCGAGGGTTGGAGCCCAGAGCGACGAGGATCGCGCGGGGGCGGCGATGTACACGCGGTTCATTCGCGAAGGATCCGTGAAGCCGATAATTGCCGCAGCGAACGCCACCGCCGTCGCCGGTGGCTTCGTGCTCCTGCTGGCCTGCGACATGGCGGTCGTGGCGTCTGACGCTCGATTCGGCGTACCCGAAGTCAAGCGGTCGCTCTTTGCCGCAGGCGGATTCGTCCTCCTGACCCAACGGATTCCGATCGCGACCGCGCTAGAACTCGCCTTGACCGGGGAAACGATTGACGCCAGCCAAGCTCTGGCGCTCGGAATCGTCAACCGAGTCGTCCGGCGCGAGCAAGTCCTTGACGAGGCGCTGGTGCTGGCGGCCCAGATCACCGCCAACGGGCCGCTGGCGATCGAGGCCACCAAGCGTCTCATCCGGGCAGCCGCAGAAAGACCGCCGGAAGAAGTCTGGACCCTTCAGACAGAGCTTCAGCCGAAAGTTTTCGGCAGCGAGGACGCTCGGGAAGGGGCTACGGCGTTTGTTCAAAGGCGGCGACCAGTATGGCGGGGTAGGTGACAGGCTGCGGCTGCACCAATATGTGAACACCAGTCAATCCTGAGCCGACGCGCGTCGCTGGACCCTCTACGACGCCCTCCTCGAGCACGCGTTTTGGGCAATGGCGAAATCCGGTTCTCGAGCGCATGAGACTGGACGGTGGCCGCGTTCGCCTGCGCCTGCAATGCCGTGGGCTGCGCGGTGACTCTACGCGGAGGGTGTCGCCCGCCAAGCGCAGGATCGCCACACCGGGTTGGCATTAACCCCTCGAAGTGAAAGGCGGAAGCGGTCGACGCTCGCCTTTCAGGTTCAATGCAACTGCCTCAACGCTTAACAGACACCGCCTGGCCAAGACACCGGCACCCACCAGACCCACCCGGAGGAGGGGACAAGGACTACCGGTTTTGATCTCAACTGAACATTTGCGACCTTCAACAGCGACGCCCGAGCCTGTGCCTCCCAACCGAACGCTTCTGGCACGCCTCCCTGATCTCCCATCTGGCGCATCCAGTGCACCTTTCTCCTGTCGCATAGCCATGCGCCGCGTCAAGCCCGACCTGATCGCGCAGGACTCACAGGCTCGCATCCTCGACGCCGCCATCCGGGCCCCGAGCGGGGGGAACACCCAGGACTGGAGGTTCCTCCTCGTCGACGACCCGGCCGTCAAGGCTTCGCTCGGCCCGCTCTACCGCGAATCGTTAGCCCAGCTGTGGGCCACCTCTTGCAAGGACCTGATCGCGGCCGCGGAGGCGAGCCCGGAGTTACCCGACAGCGTCCAGACCCTCCCGATTGTGTGCTCGGCGCAATACCTGGCCGATCACCTCGAGGACGCCCCGCTGTTCTTTTTCCGTTTATGAGACAGTCCCTTGTTAGCGGCCTCGCTATCTGGTGATCTCTCGGCAGCTCTCCCTGATGACGGGTTGGCATGGCTATGTGGACCACCACGATGCCTCCGTTGTCGCAGCGACAAGCGATCTCCCACTTCAAATAGGGCGTCCTTCCCTCCGCCTCGCCCACGCGGGGTGGTTGCCGGATGGTGTTGGCCTTCGGCCAGGAGCCGTCGGTATGGGGCATCGATATGGAATGGCCAATGTCTGAGCGTCGGAGTACCAGCGTGGGCGATGCCCGACGGGTCAGGATGGCCCACCTAGAGCAACCGGCCGACGTTCGGGCCTGTGGTTTCAAGCCCGCAACGCTGCGACGAGCGACCGAACCCAGGTCGGCGCACCTCCTCGACCTGGCAGTCTGGGACAACCTCGTTGGCTGCCGCTATGACGCGCGTCGCCGATAGTCGGTCCACCCCCGCTCCCTTGGGGTCCGACGAACTACGGTGGGCGCATGGCTGCTGAACCGCTTCAACATTCTCCCCGAATCCTGGACGTCGCTTGGGGGCACACCGAAGTCGAAGAGCTCGGTGTCGTCAAGGACGTAAAGCTCTGGCCCGGGGGCGGCCGGGAATGGGACTGGCGGGAAACGGGGACCCAGCATGTGCCTGGTATTTTGCCGGGCGATGTGGAGGAACTCATCGAGCACGGCACCGACGTCGTGGTGCTTAGCAAAGGTATGGAACTTAGGCTACAAACCGCTCCGGAAACGCTCCATCTGCTCCGCCAGCGGTCCATCGAGGTGCACGTGGAAGAGACAAAGGCCGCCGTCGATCTGTACAACCGGCTGGCCGTGTCGCGACAAGCAGGCTGCCTTATCCATTCGACCTGCTGAACGCTTTCTTGGAGTAACCGACTCTCCGGCGGCGCCCTCCACCCGCTTCGGACGCCTGGCCCGACTCGCATCGCCGTCATTATTGGACGCTCGAGAAGGGCCGAAGTGGTCATCGGGGAGGCAGTTGGTCTGACTGCCTGAGTGGTCGGGTTGCGCTGGTTCAGACCGGTACGAGTGGTTGACGGAACTGCTGAATCGCGGCCCCTGCGAGTCCGTGCCGGCGCACTTTCTGCTACACCTGGAACATGGATGCCGAAGGCGGGCGTACCGACTTCGTGGTGGCAGGCTTCGCCGTCTTGAGGGGGGCTTTCGACGCCGTGCCGTTGACGGTCGAGGTTGACCGCGCCCTCGCCGACGGATTTCGTCGGGGGACGAAACTAAACACCGGGAGCGGCCAGAACTACTTTCGGTACGTGCCGATGATGTGCGAGCGGACGCCGGTAAGCGTCTCATTGGTAAGCGAACTGGCCCGAGTTGCGGGAGTTACTTGGGCGCGTGGTTTTGCCGGTTCGGGCCAAGGGAACCGAGTATTTCGGCGAGACGGTCTGGCATCGAGACAGCGAACTTCCCATCCTCGGCAGTGTCGGTCTCGCCGCCTACCTCGATCACCTCGAGGACAACACCGGCGCCCTTCGACTGCTTCGCTCGTCACACATCTCGCCATCCGCAGAGGTGTCCAGTCCGGGTCCGGTGGGCGCGGGCGACGGTGAGCCGGTAGTAACGGTGCCTGGCGACATCATCGCCTTCGACGAGCGGCTATGGCACGCTAGCCGAGGCGGCCGCGTGCGTCGGCAATGGCGAATCGATTTCATCATTGACCCCGTCACTGCAGCCGAGGAGGAGCTCGTGCGTACCTACTTCGCCGGTAATTTCCAGCCCGGTTGGGACGGCGGCTACGACGTAGATCGATATCCCACTTACGGGCTCTACTGGCAGGACCACGCCCCCGAGTGGACGAGCAGGCTGCGGTACCTGGGAGCGTTACAACTCGCCCTGGCCGAAGAGGAGGCCGCCCGCGCCCGGCGTAACGGCTGACCCGACCGCGGTGGTGTTGTGGCGGGTTAACGGGAGCGTTCGGCTAACCGTCAGGGGAGGGGCATTCTGCGTCGAGCTCCGCGAGCGTCCGAGCCAGGCGTCCGCGACGAGTCCCCCCGGGACATTGGCTGTGATGAGGCTAGCCGACGATCCCGGCGCCGTTGAGGCTCGCCACCGGGCATCCAAGCGCTCCGTGGCCGGCCGAGGCTCCCGTTATCCCCCGCTCGACCTCGCCCCCAGACCCCGACGACAGCCTACCTCCTCAGGTCAGACGGGCCCCCCGGATTACCGGCACTTCCGGAACTGAGCGGGGTGTGAGGGGCTGAGGGGGTCCACCGGGCGCGGGTCAGGGGCTCTGAGAATCGGAGGTATCTGACGCCTTCTGATTCGGAGAGCCCCTGTGGAGGTTGACCCTATCCGCATGTGTGAGCTGCTTGTCGGCTTGCCCGAAGTGATCGTGCTCGGGGTGGAGGACCGTGTTGATGGTCCGATCGCGGTGCATGTCGAGCAGGCAGGGGAACGGCCCGAGTGTCCGGGCTGCACCGGCGTGCTGGTCGTGAAGGACCGACGGTTGAGCTGGTCGACCTGCCGGTGTTCGGTCGCCAGGCCAGGCTGTGCTGGCGGAAGGTTCGCTTCTCCTGCGTCGAACCGGATTGTCGGGTCTCGACTTGGACTTGGCCGGATCCTCGGATCGCTGCGTCTCGTCAGACGTTGACCGACCGGGCTGCGCGCTGGGCGACCGTTCAGGTCGGCCGTCAGGGTCGCACGGTCGCGGAGGTCGCCCGGGAGCTGGGAGCGGACTGGCACACGATCAACGCTGCGGTGATCTCCTATGGCACGCCGCTGGTCGACGACCCGGCCAGGATCGGCCCGGTCGAAGCGCTCGGGTTGGACGAGACCTTGTTCTGCCGGCGGGGCAGGTGGAGAACCCGGCAGTGGTGCACCTCGATTGTCGATGTCAGCCTCTCCAAGTCAGCCCAGCTGCTCGACGTCGTCGCGGGAAGAACCGCAGCGGGGCCGTCGAGATGGCTCGAGGCGAGACCCGAGAGTTGGAGGGCGGGGATCCGTTTCGGGGTGCTCGACCTGTCTGGCCCTTATCGCAAGAACTTCGACGACGCCCTGCCCGACGCATTGCAGGTCGCTGACCCGTTCCACCTGGTCAAGCTCGCCAACACCAAGCTTGATGAGTGCCGGCGACGGGTGCAGAACGACACCTTCGGACACCGTGGCCGCCAAGACGACCCGCTGTATCGCGCACGGCGGTTGCTGACCAAAGCGCACGAACGGCTCGACGAGCGAGGCGACCACCGCCTGCGCGGCCTGCTGCGCGCTGGCGACCCCCACGGCGAGGTGCGCATGTCATGGCATGCGAAAGAAGTCGTCCGGTCGATCTACGACATCGGCGACGCCGATCTCGCCGTCGAGTTCGTCGACCAGCTCGCCGGAGACCTCCAAGACCCCGAACACCCCATCGAGGTCCGCTCCCTCGGACGGACCATCGAACGTTGGAAGACCCAAATCACCGCCTGGCACAAGGCGTTCGTGAGCAACGGCCCCACCGAGGCGGTCAACAACCTCGTCAAGAGGATCAAACGAATCGGCTTCGGATTCCGCTCCTTCACCCACTACCGAATCCGAGTCCTCCTCTACGCCGGCAACCCCAACTGGGACCTACTCCCCACCATCAACCCCGCCCAAATCCGATGAGCCCTGAAAGTGCTGGTCAGAAGGGATGTGCTGCGACGACCGAACTGCCCTGAACGGCCCTGAACGGAGGCGCACGCGCGATAAAGGCGCGATGAACAAGATTCAGTCAGGCCAAACTGAACGTTGCTCAGTCGGGTGCAGAGGAGCCTTCGGCGGCGTCGGGCAGGGAGTTTCTCCCGAGGGCGGGCGCCATGCAGTGCAGGACGACATCAGGGCTGTGAGCCTGATCCAGGCTGCTCTACCCGCCCCGTGGTGTCATGGGTCGGCCCGGCTCACCCCAAAACTTCGTGACTCCTGGGACTGCTCAGCCGGCTCTTTCTCAGCCCGGGAGAGAAGTGAAATAGCACCAGCCGGCTACTCCGAGATGGTGATGGCGCCCTCTGGGCACGCCTTAGCGCCGTTGCGGGCCGCCACCTCCTGGTCCGGGCTGAGTTCGAGCACGCGGACCGAGCAGTAGCCGGCGTCGTCCAGCGCATAGATTTCCGGTGCGAATGCGTTGCATCGGGCGTGGCCGGAACATAGTTGGCTGTTCACTTCAACCTTCATGATTTTCCTCAAGATCACTCTGTCTGGGGCGGCTCGATGCTGCCAAAGCTGCCGGCATGCCGCGACGTATGAAAAGGTTAACTCAGTTGATTTATCTTAGCCGGATCCACACACCCTGATGTGCGGAATACTGGCTAGCCAACGATCCCGGCCAGCTTCGCCTGGATGATCGCGTCCATGTCCATCCCCATCTCCAGGAGGACCGAATCGGTGTCGGCGCCGTGCTCTGGCGCTGGCAGTGCCGGAGCGGTCGTGCGGTCGAATTGGATCGGGCTGCTCACCATCTTGAGTTTGCGGCCGTCACCGTGGTCCACCTCTTGCAGGTAGCCGTTGGCGATGACCTGCGCGTCGTTCGCGATCTCACCGACTTGCTGCACGACGTCCCACTGGCCATCCTGGGTTGCGAGGATGGCCTTCCAATCCTGCAGATCCCGCGTGGCAAAGACGTCACTGAGGGCGGTCATGCACTCGGCAACGTTGCGGGCACGGTCCTCCTGGATTGCGAAGCGCGGGTCCGCAACGAGATCCGGCCGGTCGATCGCCCGGCAGAACTCCGGCCAGTAGCGCTGGCTCTGCAGCATGCACAACTGGACGAATCGGCCGTCCCGGGTGCGGTACGTACACACGAGTGGGTTCGGCAGTTCTTCGCGCTTCGGCTGGGGCAACTCCATTACACCGATCAGGTCCGCGCCGACGATGCTGGGCTGCATACCCCACAGCCCCGACGCGAAGAGCGCTCCGTCGACGACTGAGCCTTCACCGGTGTTCGCACGCCCTGTGAGCGCGGCCGCAATGCCCCCGGCAAGAATGGCCCCAGAGAGGCCGTCTCCGAATGCCCCACACGGCATGTTGAGTGGGTAGGGGTGACCGTCGGGTGTCACGGCCGAAGAGACTCCACTTCGCGCCCAAAATGAGATCGCGTCGAAGCCGCCCTTCTCTGACTCACCGCCCCGTGGACCCTGCCCACTTCCCACTGCGTACACGACGCGGGGGTTGCGCGACCGGATGTCGTCGACGTCGATCTTGAGCTTGCGGCGAGCCGCAGGCAGCAGGCTGGTGAGGAACACGTCTGCCTGGCCCGTCATTTCGTAGATCAGCTCGGAAGCCCCGGGCGCGGTCAGGTCGATGACGATGCCGCGCTTTCCGCGGTTGAAGATCTCCCACAAAAAGGTGAACCCGTTTGTCCCAGGCTTGATGCCGGCATAGGTTAGCCCGCGCAGGGGGTCACCAGACGGCGGCTCGACTTTGATGACCTCTGCGCCCCAGTCGGAAAGGACGGCGCCGCACGACGGCACGTATCCCCACATAGAAACCTCGACGACCTTGACTCCCTCGAGCGGCCTGGTCATTCATAAACTCCTTTATGAACTGCTACGGGAACGGCTCAGAACGTTGGCTGCTGCGGGCGGTGTCGCACGATGCTGCCGGCGTCGACCCGCATCTGCATGCCGGAGACGTAGCGCGACTCGTCCGACATCAGGAAGAGCACCATATTGGCGATGTCCTCCGGCTCGACATGGGGTTGCTCATCGCGTTCATCGTCGGAAACGCTTCGAGGGCGTCCTCTCGAGTCGGGTTCTGAAGGTCCGGCCGGAACGCCTGGTACATGATGTCGCTGTTGAGCATGTCCGTGTTGCAGTTGGTCGGGTGCACCGCGTTGACGCGGATCATGCGCGGTGCTAGCACCAGGGCTAGATCGTTGACCATGGACGCCACGAGGCGCTTGGACAGGGCGTAGCCGATTCCACCGGGCCCCGAGGTGTCGGTTGTTCTCTGCAAAAGGGCCGCCACGCTTGCGATCGCTGCGATCGACCCGCCGTCGACGATATGGGGCAGCGCCGCGTCCAGGGCGTGGACCATGCCGTTGAAGTTGACGGTCACCACGTCGAAGAACGCCTGCGGGTCGGGCTCGGCGAGCGGGCAGATACCGGCGTTGGCCACCACGCCGTCGAGGCGACCCACCTCGGCAACGCCCTCGTTGACGATGGCCTTCATGGCTGCAGGGTCGCGCACGTCGCCCTGGCGGGCCACGACGCGGCGACCGTAGGACTCGATCAGGCGAAGCGTGTCGTCCAGGTCGGACTGGCGGGACAGCGGGTACCGGTTGGTCGCGATGTCCTCCAAGATGTCGCAACAGATGATGTCGGCACCCTCCTGCGCGAGCCGAACGGCGTGCGCGCGGCCCTGACCGCGCGCGGCTCCGGTGACGAATATGACCTTGCCGTCTACACGTGGCATCTCATACTCCTGATCGTCGTTGACGTGGTGAGCTGCGTAAGCATTTTCGGCGCAAGGGCCGGATGCCGCGTGCCGGGTCGTGATCGGTCGCCACCCGCACCCGGACTCGATTGAGCCCACGGCCTAATTTGCATTTGCGCCGTTCGGGCTGGTTCAACCTCGCACGTCACCGCGTAGATGACCATCAGGCTGCGCATCCGGCGACCAGCTGAGGCGCATGGATACCGGTCCGTATAGGGTCCCGGACTGCATCGGGTTCTCCCCGTCGGCCAGGCGGTACTCGGGAATCGCCTGATGCCACTCCTCCAGCCCGATGTTGAGTTCGAGCCGGGCCAGGTGTGAGCCGAGGCATCGGTGGGGCCCGGAACCGAAGGTGACGTGGTTAGTCGTCTCCCGGCTCAAGTCGACCTTAGACGGGTTCTCGAAGCGGATCGGATCCCGGTTGATGACGGCGAGCGGCAGGTGCACCATCTCGCCGGCCTTGATCGGGCACCCAGCCAGCACGACGTCGCGAGTGGCCAGGCGCGCCGGCTGGGCGAAGGAGTAGACCCGCAGTATCTCCTCCACCGCGGTACTGATCAATGCAGGGTTTTCGACGATCGCCCGGCGGTCGTCGGGGTTGGTGGCCAAGTGATAGAAGCTGTACCCGAACGCGATCGGAACCGTGTCCAAGCCGGCTACGAACATCAACGAGCAGAAGGCGTGCATATCGCGGTCGCTGATCGGCTCACCGTCCACCGTCCACGTCATTGCGCGGCTGAGCAGATCGTCGCGCGGATCGGAACGCCGCAACGCGATCTGCTCGTCGAAGTAATCCGACACCTCACCGAATGCCTTCATCCGGCGGACGCGCCCGGGATCCGTCTCAACCGACAGGTGCAAGAGTTCTTGCACCCAGACGAGGAACTGGTCGAGGTCCTCGGCTGGGAGGCCCATCTTGCGCATGAAGACCCGGGTCGGGAGCTGGCGAGCAAACAGGTCGAGGACGTCGCCGACGCCCTGCGGCGCGATCTCGGCGATCAGGCTCCGCGCGAGGTCGCGGATCTCGTCGGTTAAGCCGGCGACCGTCTTGGGCGAGAACTCCGGCCCGAGCAGTCGGCGCCACTCGGTGTGCACCGGGGGATCCAGCATCTCAGGGATCCAAAAATGTTGCGGATTCGGCTCGGCCGGCTCGATGGCCGCGCTGGAGAACGTAGCCGGATCCCGATAGGCCGCCTGGATCGCCTGCGCATCGGTGACCACCCAGAATCCGGGTCCAAAGTCGCTGCGGAAGGCGGGATGACGCTCGGCCAGTACACCCCAACGCTCTTGGTGAGTCAGGATCGGCTCTCGCTCGGAATCGTCGAACGTGTACAGCGGCAGGCCTTCGTAGCTGCCCTTTGGTTCGAGCGTCGGGGTCATCGGGACTTCCCTTCGATCAACGGCTGTCGACGCCACAGGGTAAACTAGTTGCACCACTCGGGTCAACTTGGTATCCTCCTCAAGTGCCCCTCCAGCCGCGGATGAAGTTGCTGTCGATCGACGACCACGTCATCGAGCACCCGACCGTGTGGAGGACCGTCTACCGGCCAAGTACCTCGACGTCGAGCCCCGCATCGTCGAGAAGGTGCAGGACGCAAACACTCCGAAGGTCGCGCTCCAGACCAGCCAATGTGGTTCACTTTCAGAACGGTTCGACTCGATAGCGAAGAACAGGATGGTGTCACGTGTACGGCGGACCAAAGCTCGTTCACCTCGACGACGTGCCAGCTGAAGAAATGGTGCGGTACCGGTACAGCGACGGACGCACTGCCTCGATCTGGGAGAAGTGGATCGAGATGTCGCCCAACTACCTCGCGTTCTGGAACAAGTGGGATCCGGGCGCGATGTCCCCGCACCACGGCCACACCGGCGACCACGTCAATTTCATCCTGGCGGGCGAGATCACCGACGTCCACGGGAACGTGGCCCGCGCGGGCTCGCACATCATGCTGGAGTACGGCGACGCCTTCGGGCCGTGGATTGCCGGTCCCGACGGATGCGAGTTGTACGGCTTCGTGGCCGCCGTGGGAGGGTCCGGCGGTCGGGCCTGGCCGGGCGACACCGATCTGTGGGAGAAGTTCCTAGCCGATCACAATGCGGTGTCCGAGCCCGTGCCCATGCCGAAGCGGTTGCCCCCCTGGTGGCGGACGGTGCCGAAGAACGGCTCGGTGACCAAGTGGATCGAGGAGTAGCGGCGGACGGCGCGCACGCATTGCGCGATGTCGCGCCCAAGCCCCGGTCAGCCGTCTAACCTACCTGCCTGGACAGCACGGGGAGACGGGTGCCGTCACCCCGCCGAGCCGCCCGTCACGCCCGTGTAGTTTGGCAGGTATGGCTGAGGACCGACGGGATCGCATCATCGAGTCGGCTCGGGCGCTGTTCGTCCGTTCCGGCTACAGGCATACCTCGGTCAACGTTATTGCAGAAGACGTCGGCATCGCCAAGCGCACGCTCTACGTTTACTTCCCGAGCAAGGAGGCGATCTTTGTTGCCATGCTCGATAAATGCCGAGAAGCAGCGATGGTTCGGGTCGTCGCGGCGGAGCAGTCCGACCAGTCGCTCGAGTCGAAAATCGCCGATCTGCTCTACGCCTACTACGGCACTGCGCTCGAATGGTTCGGCGACGAGCGTCATCTCAACGAATTGCGCGCCCTGCACGTGCAGTTCCCGCAGACGTTCACCTACGGCCGACCCGAAGGCGAGGTGGCCGCCCGCGTCGCGGCGATGATCGAGGCAGATTTCACCCGACGAGGCGAGCCCGCGAATACAGCAGCAATCGCCACCGCCAGCCGGGTCCTCGTCGCCGCCGCCATAGGCATCAAGGCGAGGGGGGCGGTGGAACCCGAAGACTACCGCAAGGACTTACGCGACATCGCACATTGTGTGACCCTCTGCACGGCGGTCTCGGCGGGTGGCCCTTGTCTGGCTCCGTCCCTCTCGCCGTAGGCGGCGGCTGCCCTCTCTCCGGCGGCTGACCTGCACCCTCCGCGGTGGGTGCTCAGGCTCCTGCGGGGCCGATGAGCCGCTGGTAGTGAGCCAGCAGCTGCGCGCTCGGGTGACCTGCCTGCTCTTGAGCAAGCGGCCGATGACGTTCCACTCTGCCTGCACTCTGGCCGGGCGGGCGGTGCCGTATGCAGCATCGAGGGCCGCGGCCATCAGGTCCTCGTCGAGGGGGTCGGCCAGCAGTCCCTGCTGTGCGGCCCACAGTCCGAGGGCCCGTAGGGCTCGTCGAGGGCCCCAGGGTGAGCAATGAGGCGTGGGGGCTTGGAGCCGGCGCTTCCGTAGGGTTCCGGGAGCCTCAGAGCCGTGTCGGTCGGAGGTGACCGAAGGCGGCGGACGTTTTCTGCTCGGGGAATCCCATGAAGGCGAGGAACCTGGTCGGTTATCCCTTGCAGGATGACCGAAGCGTCCCCCCCTGCATTGGGGACTTCCCCCATCTGGCACGGCGTCGACCGGGTGAAGGGCTGCCCGAGGTGCTGTCAGCCTCGGTCATCGTGGCCGCAAAGACGATCCGCTGTATCGCGCCAGCCGGCTGTTGACCAAGGCACACGAGCGGCTCGACGAGCGAGGCGATCACCGCTTACTCGGTCTGCTGCGCGCAGGCGACCCCCACTGTGAGGTGCGCATGTCATGGCACGCGAAGGAAGTCGTCCGCTCGATCTACGACATCACCGACCCAGCACTAGCCATCGAGTTCGGCGACCAGCTCGCCGGGGACCTCCAAAAACCCCGAACACCCCATCGAGGTCCGCTCCCTCGAACGGACCATAGAACGCTGGAAGACCCACATCACCCCCTTGCACCAGGCGTTCGTGAGCAACGGCCCCACCGAAGCCGTCAACAACCTCGTCGAGAGGATCAAACGAATCGGCTTCGGATTCCGCCCCTTCGCCCACTACCGAATCCGAGTACTCCTCTGCGCCGGCAACCCCAACTAGGACCTACTCCCCACCATCAACCCCGCCCAAATCCGATGAGCCGGATTACCGGGCACCACCAGTTGGGTCCGAAGTTGATGTCTCACCGACAGACACCTGGGAGGGGTTCTCTCTTGCTCCGCCCTCCATCCGAGGATCCGCTCGGTAACCGGCGTAGGGTTGCAGTGCGGGTGCACATAACGACCGAGCAATAATCTGTACTGTCCGGAGAAGCCGATTGGCGCAGATCGGCACGACTGTGCGCACCTCGAGCCTCCGCCTGCCCGAGGGAAGAGGACAAGCTGCTTGATTTCTCAAGCAGGCGAGCTGAGGGGCGCGATCGGCGCCGCTCGCCGAGAGCGACCCGAACGCCATTCGGCCAATCCGGTAACTGGCGATCCTGCTCGGTCTGGCACTCGATGTGTTGATCACCCTGAGTGGCTTCTGGCTCCGCCATGGGCACAAGTCGCACGACCGGCGCTTAGATGGCTACAAAAAGTAGCAGCCCCTCCCTAACGCTCTGCCCCCTTCGAGGTCCCTCACCAACAGCTGCGAGGCCGTTACGTTAGGAGCCTCCTAGCGCGCAGTGGAGGCCCAGTTCTAGGGTGGGGGGTCGATGCCGATTCTCATGGTCTATCTGCTCGCCGGGATGATCGGTGGCGTCGGCGTGGCCCTGCTATCGACGGGAATTGGCGGCGACCGCGCCGTGCCGATCTCTCTACGAGCGCTTCCCCTACCTGCCCACCATGGACGACGCCGGGGGGCTGATTGCAACGTCAATGAGCGGTGAGGGAACCGAATGGGTGACGGTCCGGGGTGCAGCGGCCCGATTGGGCATGTCCACGACCTGGGTGCGCTCCTTGGCCGCCGACGGCGTGGTAATCCGCAACCGGGGTGGTCGGCCCGGGGTGAACTAGGCCAGCGTGGAGGCGTATATCGGCCGCTGCCGCATCACCGGCCGCCTCAACGACACTCTGCTACGCCAGGTAGACCCCAACCACCCCATGGGGAGCGTCGTGCTGATGGACCGGGTCAAGGCCCGCTTGGACTGGTCCGATCATGACATTGCCGACGCCCTGGGAGTGCATCCCTCGGCGGTGTCACGCTACCGACTGACCGCAGTGCCGGCTCGCCACATCCCGGTGCTGCGGAACCTGGAAGGCATGAACCCCGAGGAAGCGGTACCTTCACGGCGGGTTCGCTGGCAGCAGCAGCAACCGCAGCGCACCCCGAGGAAGGCTTGGCTTATCGACGCCTCGCTGGCCGATGATCGGACGTCGCAGCGCGCCCACAGCCTCCCGCCGGTGTCGTCTGGTGTGCGCCCACAGGCCCGAGTGCAGGTCAAGATCGAAGGCATCATCGAGCGAGACGGCCCGGGCTGTTTTTACTGCGGCTGCGACTTCTCGACCACCATCTCCTCGCGCCGAATGACTCTCGACCAGCGAGTACCTGCTGCGGCGGGGGGCACGAACCGGACCGAGAATCTGCGCCTGGTCTGCATGAAGTGCAGCAACAAGAAGGCAGCCCTGCCCGAGGAGGCGTTCCTGGCCTTGCCATGGCTGACCCGGCGACGGGGCCAAATCAAGGGGGAACGAACCCAAGCCGCTATGAGAAGGCAATCTTCCCGGCTCGCCGACACGGTTGCCGAGCTCCTCGGCCGTGCCGTCCTGCCTGGACGAGCCAAGGCTTCGCGTTACTTCGGCGACAGCAGCTGGCACCGCGACAGCAGCCACGACATCGCCAGCGTTGGCTGCGTCTCCTACCTGGAGCCCGTGACTGCTGATACGGGGGCCCTTCGAGTGATCCCCGGGTCGCACCGCCGCCCCGATATCGACCTCCCAGCGGCCCAGCCCGGTGAGGTAGGCACCGCGGTTGACACCCAGCCGGGCGACGTCATCGTCTTCGACGAGCATCTCATCCACGGCAGCCGTGGGGGCCAGGTCCGGCACCAGTGGCGCATCGACTTCGTCGTCGACCCCCGGGACGGAGCCGAGGTGGAAGCCACTCTCGCCTGGTACGAGCAGAGCCTGCCCACCGCTGAGCCTGAGGCCGGATACGACGCGACTCTCTACACGAGCTGGGGAGCGTTCTGGCGATCGCTGGAACGCCCCTGGTCGAATAGTCTCCGCAGGCTGGGTCTCAACGGCTGATCACGTCCTCCGGCGACCATCACGCTCGCCGTCCGCACGCCGTCCTCGGCGGCACCATCCGTATAACCGGCGTTAGGCCACAGTCGGCCCGCGGGATTCGGGGACAGACTCGCTGAACAATATGGGCGCCTGCTCTGCGTGCTGTATTCATACCCACCCCAGCACCAGATCCGTCTGCATGGCTTCCGGTTTTGCGCGAGTCCCTGGTCGGACCCACGCGTATTAGGCGATATGTGCGGACTGGAACTCGCGGACTGCAAGTAGCAGATCACAGATTGTTCGTTACGGTCTGTGATGGCATGGCCAGGCATCATGCCGGGTCCGGGGCGATGTGATCCCGGTCCGCGGCATGACGCGGCTGACGAGATGTCCGCGGTCGGCATCTGCCCGGACGGAAAAGGTCGACTTCTGCGCCCTCGCCCCCCGGATGCTCCACACCGGCCGACTCGCCGGGTGGGCGGCTAGCGAGGTGCCGGTGACGTTCCTTGCCTTCGACTTCCCCCACCCGGACGGCGACGACCTGACGACTCTGCCACTGGTGGAACGGAAGCTGCTCCTGGACGGCGTGCATCTCGTCGGACCGGCTTGGGCCACGAATGGTTGGTATCCGGGAGAAGGCGATGCGCGACTGCCGCTGTGGGCCGAGATGGGCCACGAGGGTGTCGTGGCCATACGCCTAGACGCGCCATACCTTCCGGGACGTCGCACCAGATATTCGCTACGAGTTGAAGCCACCCTCGTCGATCTCGGCACTGCTCCCATCGAGAAACCCCTCCGCGCAAAGCTCAGGCTGCTGGAAAAACTAACGATTGTCGGAACGCTGCAGGTGGAAGACATACAGGCCGTGCTCGCAGAGGGAGTCACGGCCCAGCAGGTCGAGGACGCCCTCGGCGTCTGCTTCGCGTTCAACACGACCAACCGACTCCGGAATGCCTTCGCGTTCGAAGTGCTCAGCCCCGACGGCTTCGAAGCAGGGGCGAAGTACCTGCTGAAGCGGGGCTACCCGATAGTCCCAGGGCGCCCGATCAGTGCCTCGATCCGCCGAGCCAAAGCCACGGAGCAAGCCCAGCTCAGATAACTGCGACGCCTAGGCCCAGTCCCGTGGGTTCAACCGGTGACCGGCGGCACCAGGAACGTCTGGCCAACCGGCTCGTCATATTGACCGGCTGTCACGTGTCTTAGCGAATAGAGACACACGTCGAAAGGAAAACGCCGATGACCATCGTGATGATGCGTGCGAATGCCATGCCCGAGCACGCAGACAAGATCGAAGCTGCCGCGGGAAGCATGTTCGCGGCGATCGAGAACGAGAGACCAGAAGGGATCCGCTACAGCGCGTACCGGGTAGGCGACAGCGAGACCTTCGTCATCTTGCTGGAGCTCCAAGAAGGCACGGAGAACCCGCTGCCTGGCATCGCAGCCGTCGGGACCTTCGGGGAGGGTGGCTTGCCGCGCCGCCGGTTATGGAACACGTCACTCTGGTCGGCGAGTACCGGTCCTTCTGAGTCGCGGGCGATCCAGCTGGCCAAAGGGAGGTCTTATGATCCATTCGCGGGTCATCTGTCGATCAACCATGGCAGAGCTGGTGCAAGGCCGGACCGGTCGAGCATGATCATGGTGATGAGGAGTGCGTTCGCCGGCCATCCCGAACAAGGGTACGACGCCGTTCGCCCGGTGCGGGTTATCGGAGTCGTCACATGGGTCGGAGTTCGAAGAGCGGGTGGCGCTGCGCTTCGTCGAGGTACTCCTGGGGCGTGTCATCGATGCGCACCCGGTATCGGCGCAGAAGGCCGACTGGCGGCCGCACGCGCGGGCCGAGCAACCGGCGCAGAAATAGCGATCGGTGGTGGGGCGCGAGCGCGCGTCGAAGGATTGCCGCTGCTTCGTCGGGTGGAATCTCGGCGGGATGCACCGTACTGCGACGCCCACCCGAATGGACCACGGTCACCTCTTCGGCCGCCCGGAGGTTTCGGCCCCAGCCCGAAGCCCCATAGGTAGCCTGGACGTAGGTGTGTCCGTCGAAGTCGAGCACGGTGACCGGCATCGTGCGCTCGATACCCGACCGGCGTCCGGGCACAATCAGCAGGACGTTCGGGGCACCGGTCGGCACACCGGCCGGGATCATCCGACGGGCGAGTGGGTTGATCATGCGGAAGAACCGCACGGCGATCCGCTCTCGGAGGTCACGCTGATCGCGCGACGGACGATCGTCTGTCATCGGTTGTCCCTCCCTTAGAAGGAGCTTGAGCGAGATTACCGGGCTCACGGCCAAGTAGCGCCCGGGGTATCTGGAGGAGTAGCTCGGCGAGCCGGTGTGCTGCCGCAGCGAGGTCGGGTGTGCAGCACGTGGCCGGCGAGGGAGGCTCACGCATGGGCGTAGTGATCAGCCAGACGGTCATCGACTGCATCGATCCCGAGGCTGTTGCAGCCTTCTGGGCTGCCGCTCTGGGACGGCGCGCTCAGCGAGAGGAGTCCTACCTGTGGATGTCGGAGTCGGGCGACGAGGACTCGTTCGGCTTGGTGCTGGTCTTCGTCGCTGTCCCCGAGGTCAAGACGGTGAAGAACCGGCTGCACATCCACCTCGCCCGTTTCAAGATGTCGCGCTCCTCACGCAACGTCCGGTTCTCCCAACGCAACGCCGACAGCTCCTCGCGCTCCGCGCTGGTCAGCTCGGCCCGGTGGCCCGAATCGACGTCGGCCTGGTTCACCCACCGGCGCACCGCGGTCTCGGTCAAGCCCAGCTCGGCGGCCACCGACGACGGGTTGCGCCCCGGCTGATGACACAACTCGACCACCTCCGCATTGAACTCCGGGCTGAACGACCGACGACGGCGCTTGGTCGTCGCCTCCGATATTGACATCCGAACATCCTTCCTGGGGCTCATGCCCCTCTTGGTGGATGTCCGTCAAACCGGGTCAAGCCCAGCCCTCTCGGGTCGGCCTTGACCGCTCCCTCCTCTTCCTCGGACCAAACGGGCTGAACTGTTCAACGCGCCCTGACACAACTCCACCCGCAGCCTCGGGTCACGAAAAACCAGCTACCTCTGGCTCAAGCCCTCTTGAGAACGAACGCTTCTTCAGGACCGGCGTTATGGGCGCATCCAGCGTTTGAAGCTGGTTGAGTGGTAGGGGACGCTTTCTGGATGGGCGACAGCGAGTGCAGTCCGGTAGCGCCGCCGATCTGCCAGAACATCGAGCCAAGCGGCCGTCCTCGCCGAGGTAAGGCCGACCGAGTCCGCTTAGAAGATGAACGGCAAGAGCATCTTGGTCGAGCGCTTGTACACCGGGTAGGTGTCTGGGAACTGCTCGGTCAAGTAGCGCTCCTCGACGGTCGCGCTGTAGAGGAAGTAGATGCCGGCGAGGCCCACGGCGATCAGCCACAGCCAGCTCAGCGCCACCGCGGTGCCGATGCTGGCGACCAGGATGCCCGCGTAGATGGGGTGGCGGACTAGGTGGTAGGGGCCGCTGGTCACCAGTTCCGGCTGGTCCTTCTGGGTCATCGGGGTGCCCCAGTTGCGCCCGATGTGCACGCGGGCCCAGATCGCGAATCCCAACCCGAGGCCGAAGAGGACGAGCCCGAGACCGGCGCGCCATGGGTCCGTCTCGAGGCCGTGGCCGCGGAAGGCGCCAAAGCGGATCAAGACGATCACGATGACGACGATCACCGCCCTGATACGCAGCTCGCGCGACCACGGGATGCGGCCCCTCTTCATGGAGAAGGCTGCCGCGAGCCAATACAGCCAGAACGCCGCCCACCCAGCGGCGAAGACCAGCTCGACCGCACGCATCGTGACTCAGACTGCCACAGTGCCCCAGGGGGCTCGCTCCGGCAGGCCCGTGGTTGCGATCATGTCGCCGCGTGGGAGCAATGGGGGTCGGCGATTACGCTCGTCGACCATGCCCCGCGGCGAACGCGACCACCGTGCGCCCTAACCCCGATCGGATCGGCCACCGGTCGTGGTGGGCGATCGTCGGGTACGTAGCACCCGGCGGTTCAATGCCCGCGCTCGAAGAGCAGGCCTCGCCCTGCGCCCAGCGGGGCGGTGCGGCCTTTCGCATCGGTGACCGTCGGTATCGGAACCCGCGATGACGCTGGTATCGAACCGCCCGGCGTGGCATGAGGCGTTAGCCGTGTACGCCCAGCCTCGTCTCCGGCGGGGATTGCTCGACATCGTCACCTCCGCAGTGCCCTACCTGGCGCTGTGCGTGGCAAGGTACCTATTGCTGCCCGTCTCGCCTTTGCTGGCCGTGGCTCTCGTGATCCCAACGGCCGGGTTCCTGGTACGGGTGTTCGTCGTGTTTCACGACTGCACGCACGATTCGCTGCTGCCCTCCCGGCGCGCCAACAGATGGGCGGGCAGGGTCCTCGGGTTGCTCGTGCTCTCGACTTTTTATCAGTGGCGCCACGAGCACGCCGGGCACCACGCCACCTCCGGGGATCTTGACCGCCGCGGCCAAGGCGATGTCGAGACGTTGACCGTCGCCGAGTATCAGGCGCGTCCGTGGCGGGGGCGGCTGGCCTACCGGCTGTTTCGTCACCCGCTGGTGATGTTCGGGCTTGGCCCGGTGTTCGCCATGCTCATCGAACCGCGGCTGGTGCGTCGCGGTACACGATCGCGGATGCGTAACAGCGTGCTCGCCACCGACGCCGCGTTGGCCGTCATCGTCGCCGCCTTGTGCTGGCTGATCGGCTGGGAGGACCTCCTTATCGTGTGGGCACCCCCGGCGTTGCTGGCGGGCTCGGTCGGCATCTGGCTGTTCTACGTCCAGCACCAGTTTGAGAACGTCAACTGGCAGCGCCACCATGAGTGGAACTACGCCGACGCGGCGCTGCGTGGCAGCTCGTATCTGAAGCTCCCGAAGCCGCTGCAGTTCTTCACCGCCAATATCGGTTTGCATCATGTTCATCACCTCAACAGTCGGATCCCGAATTACAACCTGCAGCGCGCCCACGACACCAACGTGATCTTCGCCGCCGTCCCGACGGTCTCGATCCGAGACGGTCTTCGGGCCGTCAACCTCAAGCTCTGGGATGAAGACACCGGCCAACTCGTGACCTTCGCCCAAGTCAACCCCCACCCCCAACGCGCCCTCGCGTAACTTCGCTCAAGGCCCAACAAGCACACAGAGCGCTCCGCCTGGTCCAGGGGCAAGCCCGCCGGCAAGTGCGCCGAAATTACGCGGGCTCTAATCCGTTTGGGACCATGCCGGGAGACCGAACCACCGACCCCCGATCCCCCTACCGCCCGGTCACAGCCAAGTGGGACAGGACAGCGAAGTGACTGCACCGGGTGCAGCAACCGCAGCGGCACCCTCGGTCAGGGATAAGTGCCTCCCGGCCGGCGTTCGGTGGCGTCGCGACGCGCCAACGACCGACATTCTGGGGCATCTAACGGTGAGGGCGGCATTCACGGCGTGATAGTCCGATCGTGGACTGTCGGTTGAGTCTCCCAGTACCTGGTGCGGCGCCGCAGCATACGCTCGATCATCGTGAACAAGCCTGAAGTCGTGAAGCTCAGCGAGAAGGATGTCCACCTTCGGCCCCGAGGCCGCGTCGAGTTCACGAAACTGGACTACTCGCTTTCGCGAGTCTTGATGGGCGAAAGGACCTTCGTGTGGGATCCGGGCCTTGAGGGAGTCTACGGTGGCGAGGGCTTACTCGAAGAGAGCCCGGATCAGCCCGGAGAGAGGCACCTCGACTCCGACGAACTCCTCTATCTGATCTCGGGACGCATGCGCCTGCAACTCGACGATTCTGACGAACCAACCGCAGATGTGTCGCTTAGCCCCGGCGAAGCGGTGATCGTACCCCGAGGGGAGTGGCACCGGCTCATCATCGATGAGCCGAGCCGATACCTATGGTTCGGCTCAGGCCGAACGGAGTTAAGAAAGAGTTAGGCAGCATGTGGCACCACATCGGCCGTCCTGTACCGAAGGGTGCAGGTGCAGGTGAATGAGCCGCAGGACACACGCCAGCCTCGCCGCAAACTCCGCGAGTCGTCGGCGCCCTGGTGCAAGAGCTCGTGCTCTAGGTGAGTCGGCATAAAGTCGGGCTAGGGGGACTGAGGGTTGGTCCCCCATTTTGGGTGGCGGGGGGAATTGAATTTGGGGTGTGTTGGGCAGGGTTGATCCTCAGGGTTCGTTGCTGGAGACTCGGGTGATGCGCCGGCATCTGGTGACGAAGGGCTCGTTTTATGAGCGGCTGGCCGAGCATGGCCACGAGATTTTCGGTGACGACGATTTCGTCGAGTTGTACTCGGCGCGGCTGGGGCGGCCGTCGATCCCGCCGTCGGTGATGGTGCGGGCCATGTTGTGCGCCACCCATGACCGCACGCCCTCAGATGCGGAGACCTCCAGGCGGACCCGGGTGGACGCCGATTGGAAGGCGGCCATGGGGGTCGAGGACGACTTCGAGGGGATCGCGGCCCGGACGTTCAGTTTGATGCGGGCCCGGATGATCGCCCATGACGCCGATAACCAGCTGTTCCAGGCCACGCTGGCCCAGGCGGTGCAGGCAGGGATCTTCAAGGGCCGCTTGACCGCCATCATTGACAGCTCGCCGGTGAACGGGGCGGGGGCGGTGGCCGATAGCTACGAGCTGATCCGAGGCTTCCTGCGCCAGGCGGTCCGAGCGGCCGGAGACCGTTTGAGCGATGGGGCCCAGGCGGTGGCGGCGCCGGTTTGTGGGGCCAAGCCGGATATCGACTGGCAGGACCCTGCGGCCCGCCGTGCGCATCTGGGGGTGCTGGTGGGAGCGGCCCGGGTGGTCATGGCCGACCTGGACGGGGTGGAGGACCCGGCCGTGGCCGAGCCCGTCGGTTTGTTGGCCCAGGTGATCGACTCTGACACCGAGCCCGACCCCGATGGCGGTGGCGGCGGGGTCGGTATCCGGGAGGGGGTGGCCCCGGATCGGGTGATCAGCGTGTCGGACCCGGAGATGCGTCATGGCCGCAAGAGCGCGTCGCGCCGGTTCGACGGTCACAAGATGGACATCATCACCGACGAGGCCTCCGAACTGGTGTTGGGCCTTGAGGTCCGGGCGGGTAACGCCTCCGACGGCGAGGCCGCGGTCCCCCTGCTCGACCAGGTGACCTCCACCCCCGGGCTCGACATCGAGATCCTGGTGGGCGACATGGCCTACTCCGACGGCGATATCCGAGCCGGTGTCGAACAGCGCGGGGTGGAAATGGTGGCCAAGGTGCCGCCGGTGACCAACGCCGGCCGCTTCCCCAAGACCGATTTCTATATCGACACCACCGCCGGCGAAGTCACCTGTCCGGCCGGGGAAGTGACCACCAACGCCACCGTCGGTCGCGATCACAAAGGCCGGCCCGGTCTGCTATTCCGCTTCGACCCGGCCGAGTGCTCCACCTGCCCGGTGCGGGCGGACTGCACCGGCGCGCCGAGCGGGCGGACCGTCTTCGTCGGTGTCCACCACGACCGTGTCCAAGCGGCCCGCGCCGCCCAACACGACCCCGACATCCGGGTCCTGCTGCGCAACCGATCCAAAGTGGAACGCAAGATCGATCACCTCCAGGATCTGGGCATGCGCAAAGCCCGATACCGGGGGCGCCGAAAAACCAAACATCAAGGCTTCCTGGCCGCCACCGTCGCCAACTTCTCGCGCCTCGAGGTCCTCGGCGCGCTCGGCCAACCAGCCCAGAGCGCTCTGGCCGCCTGATCCAAGCAGTTTCCCAGCCGCGCCCGCACCCAGCCCCCCTGCAGGCGTACTCAAACCCTCACCGACCCACATGAGACCCATTCACAGCCAAAACCATCCCCCCCACCACCAGCCGCCTACCAGCCCCAAAAAGGGCACTTCCTGCCGACTCACCTAGGGCCAACTCTACCACCCGGATAACGGCGAGGGTGGCCTGGTCGGCCGGCTTGACCACCATCGTGCATCCAGTCGCCAGCACCGCCCCGAGCTTCTTCACGAACTGCGTGACCGGACTGTTATACGGCACGTAGGCTCCGACGACACCCGCCGCCTCCCTGCGGGTGTACGTCAGCATCCCCGGCACCGAGTTGGCTAACGTGTCGCCACTGATCTTGGTCGGCCACCCCGCGAAGTACCGCACCATATCCATTACCAACTCGCCGCCTAGGCGGGGGTTCGGCCCCACCGGTGTCCCCGTGTCTACCGCTGTGAGGATCTTCAGTTCCTCATAATGCTCCTCGAGCACATCAGCGACTTTCCAGAGCAGCCGCTGGCGCGCCGCTGGCGTCGTCATCCGCCAAGGACTCTCGAATGCGTCTCGCGCGGCCGCCACCGCCCGATCCACGTCCTCAGCGTCACCACCCGCGATGTCCACGATGATCTCGCCCGTCGACGGGTTTATGTTCGATATCGTCCGCCCCGACGCCGCCTCCACCCAGGCACCCCCGATCAGTAGCCTTTTGGCTCCCCCGCTAAGAAAGGGAAAATCGGGCACACGCCATGTGGTCAGCGACGACATCACGACAACTCTCTTCGCAACACCGGCAAAAGCAATATGCGCCGGCATCGAAAGCCCCACTGCCCCACCGGGATTGCCCCCAGAACTCGACGCGCGAACAATCCTCCACCCATGGCGCCATCTTAACGGCCCCGACAATTCTTTGCAACCCGGTTCTCAAAGCCCGGTACTACCATTTTGATTGGGGAAACGCGGCAGCCGGGGCCTCGGCGAATAGACACCCGCTCACGGCCATCGGTGTGATTCGTCCCACGTGGGTAACAGGGGCTTGCAGGTGTCGAGGGGGTCGCCGGGCGCCGCTGGAAGGGGTGACTGTCATGGACCTGGCGGTGCAGTACGCCGCCCCGAATGGGGTCACATTGCTGGCGGATCTGGGGGCTCGGGTTATCAAGATCGAACAGCTCGAGGGCGACTCGATCCGACGCCAGCAGATCACCTTCCCGGAAGTGGGCGGCAGCAAGGTGATGCAGGGCAAGCAGAGTGTGGCGGTGGACATCCGCGTGCCGGAGGGTATCGAGATCGTGCACAAGCTGGCTGCCCGCGTCGACGCGCTGGTAAACGGCTTTCGTGCAGGTGCGAGGGAGCCCGGGGGATTTGATGCCGACAGCTTGCGGCGAATAAATCCCGACCCGTTGTATTTGGCCGCGGCTGGGTACGTCACGGGCGGTCCGTGGGGGGATCGGGCCTCGTTCGCGACGAGTTTTGGTGCCGCGGGTGGCATCGCCGCCGCCGAACTCGATGGGACAGTACCCCAGGACCCCACCATGAGCCTGGACGACGTCGCCGACTACAGCCGGGTCCTTCGGGGCTCGACCGCCGCCAGGTACGTTCAGCGACATCGAGATCGACCGGTGGGACCAGAGGATGCCCGTGAATGTTAAGGGCCCCTGGTTGTGCATCCGGGCCGTGGCGCCCCAAATGCGCGCTCGAGGTAGTGGGGCTATCGTCGATCAGTCCTCAATCGGCGAGCTCGGCCTGGCGGCATGCTCGACAATGCCACCTCCAAAGCGGCGCTCATCGGCTTGACCAAGAACTTGGCCCTCGACCTGAGCCGCCACCACATTCGTGTAAACGCCATCGCTTCAGGCGGGTGGCCAGCGAGGCTAACGCCGTGATCACCGGACGCGACGCCGAGTTCCATCCGCTTACCCAAGCGGGCCACGATCAACCAGGCCATCGGGGACGCCATCCAACCCCACGACCTTGTAAGAACTATGCTCAACTTGGCCAGCGACGCCTCGAAGTTCATGACCGGCCAGACGCTTGTCGTTGACGGCGGCCGATTCTTCTTGGGGTGACGGCGCGGAAAACACCTTTTGAGAGAGCGCTTGCAAAGCGGCGGTACTGTTGATAGCGTGGCGTTTATTCCTTGCGGGGAATGCAAGCTATCTCGTGCCACCGGAGGGGAAACGGCCGACCGGGGCTCGCACATGGTCGGAAGGGTGACGGACACGTGACTATCAAGGATCAGGCGGCGGTGGTGGGTGTAGGTGCGACTCCGTATTACAAGCGGGGCCAGTCGTATCCGCAGAGCGAGTTGAGTATGGCATGCAAAGCGATCTTGTCGGCGGTCGGGGATGCCGGGCTCGCGGTGTCTGATCTTGACGGATTTGCTCTTTACGTCGGGGGCGGGATCGAGCCGGCGGAGATCGCCGCTACGCTGGGGCTGCCCCAGGTGCGCTACACCACCACGATCACCGGGGGTGGGGGTGCGTCGGCGGGTGCGCTGGGGGTGGCGGCGGCCGCGATCCACGGCGGGATGGCGACCGCGGTGGTGACATATATGACCTTGCAGCAGCGTCACCGCCGCCTGGGGGGCAGCGCGGCCGACGGCAAGCTCACCTACGGGGACGCCAGCCTCGGCATCGCATCCCCGTATACGCCGTTCACGGCGAATGATGGGTTGCTCGGTCCCGGTCATGCTGCCGCGATGATCGCCCGGCGGCACATGCATTTGTACGGGACCAAGCGGGAGCATTTCGCGGAGGTGTGTATCTCGAGTCGGGACAATGCCACTCGCCAGCCGACCGCGGTGCAGAAGTCGCCATTGACGGTGGAGGACTATTTCAATGCTCGGATGATCGCCGAGCCGTTGTGCTTGTTCGACTTCACACTGGAGACCGACGGGGCGGTGGCGGTGATCACGGTGGCCGCGGACCGGGCAAAGGATCTGCGCCAGCCGCCGGTATACATCATGGGGTCAGCTCACGGCGGGATCGGCCGCACCGGCCCGCTGAACTGGAAGTGGCTGCAGATGCCCGACAGTGATCTGGTCTCCTCGGGCTCTCGCCGTCCCGCCCAGCGGATGTACGAGATGGCCGGTGTCGCTCCCTCCGATGTGGATGTGGCGTTGATCTACGATAATTTCTCGCCCATGGTGGTCATGCAGCTGGAGGACTACGGGTTCTGCCCGATCGGGGAGGGCGGACCGTTCGTGGCCGACGGGAACATCCGCTGGAAGACCGGCTCCATCCCGGTCAACACCCACGGCGGCAACCTCTCCGACGGGTACGTGATCGGCATGACCCACATACGCGAGGCGGTCGAACAGCTGCGGGGCACGGCGACCAACCAGGTGGAAGGGGCCGAGATCGCCCTGGTCACGGGGGGCACATCGCTACTGCCCATGAGCGGAACCCTGTTGCGGAGGTGATGGTATGACAGCCACAGAGTCGTTCGGTCAGGTCCGCCGGGGGATATTCCCCAATATCTTGACCGAGACGTTCGCGGATCCGACCACCGAGCCGTTTTGGGATGCGGCCAAGCAGGATCGCCTGGTGGTGCCGCGCTGCACGCACTGCGGCACGTTCCGGATGCCGCCTATGCCAATCTGCTACGCCTGCCAATCGGAGGGGGTCGACTGGGTGGAACTGCCCGGGACCGGCACCGTGTACAGCTACACCGTGGTTCGTCACCCGCTGCACCCCGATCTGGCCGGCGTGGTCCCCTACGTGTCGGCCATAGTCGAACTGGACGGCACCCAAGGCGAAGGGGCCCGCATGCTGGTCAACATCATCGACTGCGACCCCGACGACATCGATATCGGCACCCCGGTGACCATCATCTTCGACCACGTCAATGACGAGATGTCCACCCCCCGATTCCGGCCCTTAGCGGACAAGGAGAACTGACAACCATGGAAGGCAAGATTTGGGCCAACTCGGGGGACTCGCACCTGATGGAGCCCCCGAACGTGTTCACCGACAACCTCCCACCTGAGCAGGCGGAGCGGATGCCCCGCAGTGTCAAGGATCCTGATGGCCTCTTCGAGACGCTCTACGTCGACGGGCAGTCGTTCCGCCGCAAGCTGCCCTTCGCCAAGCATGACATCGTCGACCCCGAGACCGGCCAAACCGTGTTGGAACGGGCACCGGGATCCAACGACATGCGCCTACGGATCAAGGACCTCAACCAGGAAGGCATCTGGGCCGAGCTGGTCTACACCTCGATCGGGATGTGGATGCACTCGATGCAAGACCCCGAACTGATGGCCGCGGGCTGCCGGGCCATCAACGACTGGGGCATCGAGTACCAGCGGTTCTCGCCCCGCTACGTGTGCACCGCCTTGATCCCCACCCTCACCGTCGAGTCCGCGGTGGCCGAGATCGAGCGCGCCGCCGGCCTGGGCTTCCACGTGGCATCCCTGCCCGTCGCGCCCAGTGTGGATGGCCCGGACTGGCACTACGAGGTCTGGGAGCCCGTGTGGGCGGCGCTGGAGGAGACCGGCATGGTTGTCGGCTACCACATCGGCAGCGACCCCCACGACGCCTCACAGTACAATGGGGTGTACTTCCGGGGTCCCGGCGGTCACCTGCTCAACTACCTGGAAACCACCTTCGGCGGTCAGCGGGCGGTGGCCAAAATGATCACCAGCGGCGTGTTCGAACGTCACCCCTCCCTCAAGGCCATCGTCTCCGAAGGCGGCGCCACCTGGGGGCCCTTCCTCGGCGACCGTCTCGACGAAGCCCACCGCCAACACGCCACCAAAGTATGGCCCCGCCTCAGCCGGCTACCCAGCGAATACCTCTACACGAACGTGTATGCCTCGTTCCAGCACGACCGTACCGCAGTGACGGCCATGACCGCCCAAGGCTGGCGCAACATCTGCTGGGGCAGCGACTACCCCCACATCGAAGGAACCTTCGGGCACACCCAAAAACTCGCCCACGAACTCTTCGGCGACCTCAACCAGACCGACCGTGACCGCATCACCAAAGGCGCCTTCCAAGAACTCTTTCCTCACCTCCCACCCGCACCACAAGACGGCGCCGAACCACCCCAACCCACCACCTAGCCCCCCTCGACCAGACCACAGTCCCGGCACGCCCAGCGCGCCAGAGACTGGACCGATGCCGTTACTACCAGTCGCTTATCGAGCCGCCAGAGTAGGCCGGCGGGAATAAGCGGGCCGTCGCACCGAAGTGAAGGAGACGTTCATTGCGTAAACCGGCGATATGTTTCTGAGCGAATTTGCCGAGACACTCGCGCCTCACGACATGACATCGAGCCCGGAGTTCGCTAGTCTACTCGAGAGTGCAGCCGATCTCGGCATTCCCCACCGCCGGGACATTCGATACTGTTCTCGCCAAACAGTGCTCCGGGGTTTACGCTTCCACTTCTCGAATGGGGCCAGCCGGACTCCCGACCGATTCTTCTGCTCCACGGCGGGAACCAGTCGGCGCACTCCTGGGACCTGGTAAGCCTGCACTTGGCTGAACGCTTCCACGTATACGCCCTGGACCAGCGGGGTCACGGTGACTCGGAGTGGGCCCGCGACCTCGACTACTCCATCGATGCTCGGGCCGCGGACGCTCTGGCCTTTATCGACGACCAGGGAATGGGGACACCGATCGTCTTTGGCCACTCTTTAGGCGGAGCGGTGGCGATGGCAATGGCGTTCGCGAGGGGTGAGATGGCACACGGGTTGGTACTCGTTGACACCGGCCCCGAACTCAGCCCGAAAGGTCGGCAGATAGTTCGCAACTTCGTCCGGCAGAACATCGAATTGACGACCTCACCACATTTGTCGACAACGTCGTTCGATACGACCGGTTTCGATCACGCGAGCACATCGGCCGCACAGTCAAGTACAACATGCTACGCCGGGTAGACGGCAAGTACGTGAGCAAGGTCGACCATCGCGACTTCGGCTTGTCTACGGATTCGGGACCTGACGTGCAACAGACGGCAGCAGTCGTGGGTATGCAAGACTTCAGCCCACTCTCCTACCCTGTGCTGGTGATCAGAGGTGCCGATTCCGACGTGCTCCAGCCCGACGCCGCCGAGCGCTTCGTGGCCGCCCTGTCCCGCGGGCAGCTGCTCACCGTCGCCAACGCTGGCCACAACGTCCACGGTGCCAATACGATTGGGTTCTTGGATGCAGTGAACCCTTTCCTCGACAGCCTCCCATAGGTCTGCGCTTTGGTTCGGTCTTGCGCAGAAGGTCTTCGGATAGTGGTAAAAGGAGAACGAATTCCCGATGTAGGCAGTGAAGACCAAAACGAACGTCACCCACCGGAGGGCCGCGGAACCGATGGAGGTTGATTGTAACCGTCAAGGACCAGGCGGCGGTCGTCGGAACTGGCGCGACGCCGCTGTCAACCCGGCCTGACAGTCGGGCCGCTGACAGTTGCAGCATGTGGGCCGCCGTCCCGGCTCCTCGACCCAGATGCCGGTCTCTCAGCTGGTGTGCTCGGAGTCGACGACGACGCCGGGCGGGTGACCGTGGTGATCACGACGGGTCCAGGCGCTCGCGTAATATCCTGCGAATCAGATCGCATGAGGTTGCCGCCCGAGCAGGAGGCGTTTTGGCCAAGACGAACCCGGACGGGCGCACCGTGGGCCGGCCCCGCCTGTTCGAGGACGAGACAGAGCGACAAATGCTAATTGATGCCGCCATCCAGGTAATGGACGGCAAGGGCTACGCCGACATGTCGGTCAGTGACGTGCTAGAGCAGTCCGGGCTGTCGACTCGAGCGTTCTACCGGCACTTCGACACGAAGGCAGCCCTACTTGACGCCCTCATGCTGCGCGAGTCGGCCTCAGTTGGACTGGCTCTGGCCCGAGTCGTAGCTCTAGCCCCTGATCCGGTGACAGCCGTGGAGGCGTGGCTCGAAAGGTACCTCGACATATTTTATGAGCCCCGGCGGGCCAAGCGAGCCGCGCTCCTGACCGCGGAGGGAATTCGGGCATCCCGCCTGAGCGACGTGCTGCGCCGCCAGATGCGCCAGATCTCATGCGAGCCGCTCATCGAAGCGTTGCGGGCCGGAGATCAGGCCGGTCTGCTCAACTCGCCGACTCCGCAGGTAGACGCCTACAGCATCCACGATCTGGTCAGCGTGTGCTTTGGGGCAAGCGACGATGAGGTACCGGAGCGGCAGGTGGTGCACGCTCATATCGTTCGCTTCGCCTGGCCCGCACTGGGCCTCGACCGACCCACGGGTCGCCGAACACGGAATCCACGCTAGAAATCAACTCCGATCATTTCACAATGGGTTTGCAAACTTAGCGCATCTGCCGGTAGACTTACGTCTGACCAGATTGGATGGAGCACTGTAGGTTCTAAGGGCAGACTGGCTGTTCGCTGACCACCCGGGGACCGGCTCTGCGTGAACGGCGGACCCGAGGCGTTATCACTAGCCTCGTTAGTCCGGGTCGCACGACGCCAGAGCAGGCCCCGAGGGAAGGATTCACGTGCTAATCGGCATCATGTCAGACATCCATTGCAACGACGCAGCGATGGAGCGCGCCGTCCAAGAGCTAAGCCGCTCAGTGGACACCATGGTCGTGGCCGGCGACGCCGTTTTCGAGTACCGGTTCTCCAATGAAGTCATCGAACGCATCCGGGCCCACAAAATGCACTACGTCGTAGGCAATCACGAGCTGGCTCTGCTCGGCCCAGATGGCGAGCGGGCTCGGTCGGCACCCTGGATTCGCCCGGAGAACCTGGAGTTCATGGCGGCGGCGCCCAAGCGGAAGGAGCTTGACGCCTGTGGCAAACGCATCGTGATCGTACATGCAAGCCCCTTCGCACCCTACAACGACTACCTGTACCCGGGGACCCCCCAACTGGCCCGCTGTGCCGAAGTTGACGCCGACATCCTAGTGCTTGGTCATACGCATGTGCCGATGGTCGATCGCGTCGGCCGAATAATGGTCGTCAACCCAGGATCGCTTGGAATGGGGGGCGATCCTTCGCACCCGGGCCTGCTGAGCTACGCCATCCTAGACACTGACCGCGATGAGGTAACGATCCGGCGCTTCACGAACCCTCACCCGTGCTGAGCGGCCAGCAACTCTAAGCTTCAGGGTTCCCAACGCCACGAAGCGTTGTGAGCCCCGTGATAGATAGGACGTAGGAAACGACGGGGCTATACGAAGATCAATAAGGGCTGGAGTTGGCTGCTAACACGGTTGTTTGTCGTGTCGCCCGTCGGGCTGGCGACCAAGCACGGGGGGTTGGTGGCCTCCACCCTGTCGCAACTTTCGTCGTCGATGCCGACTCGCACTGGTCCGTCGCCGCCAGCACCCCCCCCCCCCCCCGGCACGCTACGGGAAGTACTTTTGGCCCACGCAGCTGAAGCTGGCCATCGGCCGATCGATCCTGTCCGAAGCCACGTTAGGGTCGTAACCAACCTGATTCTCTTCCGGATCTTCGACGGTCACCCCGGCCTTAAATGCGTCTCGGTCGACAGCGGCATCGGCTGGATTCCGCTCTTCTCGAGACTCTCGAAACCAAGGCGGCAACCCTCAGCCGGCAGGTGCGGACAAAGATCATGGGCGAGAACGCCAAGAGGCTCTACCGACTCTGATGCGAGCGCCACGCGGCACGGGGAGCCATTCACTGCATCCGTCAGGCCTTGTTGGTGGCGACCAGGTTGCCGCAGAACGGCTGGCCGCCGTTGTACGGCACGTAGCTGTTGCTCTGTATCTGGAAGAGGTATTCGCACCCGGTCGGGAAGAACTGGCCCACTGTTCCGAAGTTCTGGAACGTGACGGGCTCGCCAGCAGGCCTTCGGCGGAGTAGTTCCCGACCTGTCGAAGCTTGGACATGAAGGTCTGCCGAGTCGGGTTGGCCCCCGCCATTTGCAGGCCCAGGGCGAAGAGATCAGCGGAGGCGTAACCGTACACCAGGTTCAGGCCTGGAATCGCAACGGTGAGTCCTGCGTACTGCTTGATCCGCTGGAGCATCAGCGACGCCGCCTGGTTGGGGTTCGTGAAGTTCGCACTTGCTGACGTGTACGCCCCGACCATGGGCGCAGTGGCGTTCGGATTCGAGATGAGGTTCTGATCGTACGCTGTGTAATAAACTTGCTTCGGGCTGATGTTGGCATTCTTGATCGTCTGCGCGATCGCAACATCCGTCGCAAGCTGAGTGACACCGATGACACCATTACAACCGAGCGCCTTGATCTGCAGCACGTCGGATGTGAAGTCGGTCGCACCGATCGGGATCGAAGTGTTGTTGTAACAGTTGCTGATCCCGAGTGATTCAGCCGTCTGGAACGTAGATGATTGTGACTGAATGGCAGACTCGACATTTAATACCAGGCCGGATAATTTCGTCACGCCGATTGCCTTCAGGAATTTGGCTGTATCGGTGTAGGCGTAATACTTACCGTTGATTGGCGAGAACACGGGAGGGCTCACGGAGAACATGTTCGTGTTCGGCAAGCTTCCCCACTCGGGCCCGTCGATCGCTGCCCCCACCACCGGGACGCCCTGCTTTTGCATGTAGGAGTACGACCCGAAGGTGTATATCGAGTCGTCGATGATTCCGAACACGCCTGCGCTTTCTATGAGATACTGGGCGGCAGCAAGGTTGCCGGTCGGCGTTGACTGGTCGTCATGGATGATCAGATCGATAGGATGTCCATTCACGCCACCCGCCGCGTTTACGGCGTCGATACGGGCCTCCGCGGCCAATTGGGAGTTCTGGTAGCCCGGGGCGGCGGGACCGGTTGCCGAATAGATGAAGCCGATCTTGATCGGCGTCCCCTTCGCGGCCCCCGGGCCCGAACTGCTCGTGGGCGAACCGCTGGCCGTCGAAGTCGGCGAAGTCGACTTCGACGAACTCCCGCAGCCGGCCGCGACTAAGGTCGTCACGATAGCCACACCGAGAACAAGTCTCGAAACGTTCTGTCGCACGTCTGAATTCCCCCTGTCAAATTGTCAGTCGAACTGTATCCCTAAATCACCATCATCAGTTGGCCAATCGCGATCGACTACCTCCTCAGTAGTGTGCCGCTCATGGGCAGCAGCGATGTCCCGCCCGTGACCAAAGCGATCTCGGCTCCCTCGACCTGGTTTGCCGCGGTGCCGCGCAGCTGCTCGACGGCCTCGCGTATGTGGGTCATGCCGATGACATAACCGTCGGAGAGGTTGCCGCCGTGAGTGTTGACTGGGATGGAGCCGGTCTTCCAGCGGATGTTGCCGTCGGCCACGAACTGGCCGCCCTCGCCGATCGGGCAGAACCCGTAGTCCTCCAGCTGCATGATCACGTAAGGCGAGAAGTTGTCGTAGATCAGCGCCACATCCACATCTGAGGGACTCACACCCGCCATCTCGTACATCCGCTGGGCGGGACGGCGAGAGCCCGAAGAGACCAGATCACTGTCGGGCATCTGCAGCCACCTCCAGTTCAGCGGCCCGGTGCGGCCGATCCCGCCGTGAGCTGACCCCATGATGTATACCGGCGGCTGGCGCAGATCCTTTGCCCGGTCCGCGGCCACCGTGACCACCGCCACCGCCCCGTCCGTCTCCAGGCAGTAGTCGAATAGGCACAGCGGGTCGGAGATCATCCGAGCATTGAAATAGTCCTCCACCGTCAACGGCGACTTCTGCACCGCCGTCGGCTGGCGGGTCGCGTTGTCCCGCTGGGAGATGCACACCTCGGCGAAATGCTCACGGGTGGTCCCGTACAAGTGCATGTGCCGCCGGGCGATCATCGCGCAGGCGTGCCCCGGCGCCAGCAGTCCGTTATTCGCGGTGAACGGGGCATACGCCGACTGCATGCCGCGGAGGCCACCGATGTTGGCGGAATTCCCTCCTACTGCGCTGCCCCCGATGCGGCGGGTGCGCTGCTGCAACGTCAGCAACGTCACCACCGCGGTCGCCATCCCGCCGTGGATCGCCGCCGCGGCCACCCCCAGGGCACCCGCTGACGCGCCGCCACCCCCGGTGATCGTGGTGGTGTAGCGCACCTCGGACATACCCAGGACAGCTGCCACCTCGGCGGGCTCGATCATGCCCCCGACGTAGAGGGCGAAACCGTCCAGATCGGCGACCGTCAACCCGGCGTCCTCCACCGCCAGCAAGATCGCCTTGCACGCCATGCTCAACTCGGTGTGCGGATGCGATTGGCCCCGCTTGTAATACGGAGTCGCACCCACACCCACAATCGCTGCCATGTCCTTGAAGGTCACCTGCGGATCACCTCCCTGCCCGTCGAGTCCCGTTGCCCTCCATCTCAGCGAACCTCCTCAATGAGCTGTTCCCTACTCCGCGTTGATCTCTTTTCACCTTCACCGGAGGACCGAACTCATCCCACGACGTTGCGGGCTCGCAGATCAACGATCTGCTCAGTGGTGTAGCCAAGCTCGTCCAACACCATGTCCGTGGCGCTGCCACACAGGTCACCGGCCTTCGCCTGGGTCGCCGAGCGCGAGAACCGAACGATCGGCGCCAACCGGGGATGGGTACCGAACACCGGGTGGGTGACATCGGCGATGTAGCCGCTGGCCCGCCCGAACTCGTCGCTCATGAGAAGGGCCTCGGTGGGCCCAGTGGTGACCGCCACACAAGCCACGTCTGCGGCCGTCAACTCCCGCTGCCAGTCCGCCTTGCCCCGCCGCACCAAAACGCCAGCGAGGACCTCGCAGAGAGCGACGTCGTTGACAAGGCGGTCGGCCTCGGTAGCGAAACGGCGGTCTTCCCGGAGATCAACATACGCTGCCAAGGCATGTGCCAAGGCCTCCCACTCCTTGGCCTGCGGGGCGGAAAGGAACACCCAACCATCAGCGGCGTCGTAGATTCGGTACAACGCGCACGGGCCTCGCCTGTCTGCTCCGGGCCCGAGGCTGGCAGGGCTGCCCGGGAACGCCACCACGTGACCCGCCATGGCGTGGGCGGTGGACAGCAGCATCGACGCGACGACATGCTGACCCCCGGCGCCGCGTGCCCGAGCCACCAATCCGAGCAGAGTCCCGGTAGCGACACCGAGCGCGCCCACCCCATCCGCCGACGCCCATCTACAAGTTCCCCCGCCGGAAAGGACGGCGCTGCGGGCTGCGATATCGTCCAGGCTGATTGTGGGATCCTCAGGCCCCAACCCGCCCAGCTGGGCGGCCGCGACCCCCCCCGCCGCGCTGAAGCTAGTCGCGAATGCAGCCCGGGCACCGCAGGGACCACCCGTGCCGTAGCCGGCGGCGCTCACATACAGCAATTCAGGGTTGATGCGACACAGCGTCTCGGCATCGAACCCACTGCGTTGAGCCGCCCCGGCTCGAAAGCCATCTACTACTGCGTCCGCCCGAGCCGCCAGCTTGTGCACGATCTCGATACCCTCAGGCGTGCGGATATCCACTGCCACGCTCTCCTTGCCCTGCATCACCTTGCCGCCCCCCACCTCGGGGAAGTTGACCTGCTGGCGGCGCATCGAGTCACCCTCGAGCTGCTCGATCTTGATCACCCGAGCCCCCAGATCTGCCAGCAACGTGACACCATACGGCGCCGCGTACTGGACCGCCAGCTCCACGACCGTCACACCCGTGAGCGGCGCCGGGCCAGCGGACGGCCGCAAAGATGACACCTCTCCCAAGGCCGGCCAGGCTGCCTCTGCCCCGTCATCGAGTCGCGGCGCCGGGGCAGTAAGGACCGCCGGCGTGACGCTCATCGAAAACTGCGGTCCAGGCTGACGGACCGGTCCCCGCTCGGGGTCGTCGAGCACGACCACCGAGCGGTCATAGACCAGCTGTGGATGGTCCAACACTTCCGAGCCGGCGCGGTACGGCTCTGCGAACACGTCAGGGTCCGCGGCAAAAATCTCCTCCCACTCCGATAGCGTCCGCTTCCGCACCTCGGCCAGCATCCGCTGCAACAGTTCCACGGCCTGCTTCTCATTCTCCAGGATGGGCATAGCGTGGTTGCGCACGGTCGCCAAACAGTCCTTCCACTCCGGGTCGGCCAGCATCCAGTCCAACCCCAGCACCCGCATAAACGCGTCGAACAAATAGGGCCGGTTTTGCGCGAACTGCAACCACCGGCCGTCCTTCGTCTGTGCGATCAGCAACCGAAAGCCAAAACGCCGCGCCGTCATCGCCGTGCGGGGGGTCATGGCCGGCTTGGGTCCGTACGCCTTTGGCCACTGCTGTGCCACCAGGTAGGAGTACCACCCCGACGAGGCGCCCTCGTGGATTGTCAAAGCCTGAGCCAGGTTCGCCTCCACCCACTGGCCGTGGCCACTGCGCTCTCGCTCGAACAGCGCGGCCAGGATCCCCTGCAGCGCGGCCTGCGACGCGGCGAACGAGCACCATGGCACCGTTAGAAACGTTGGGCGCCCTTTGTCGCTGTTTCCCCCGAACTGCACGGTGAGACCGAGTACGGCCGCGACAACGCCCTCATAAGCCTTCAGGTTCGACCACGGTCCTTGTCGGCCGAAACCGGTAATCGAGGTGTAGACGAGCGCGGGGTTGCGCGTCGCTAAAACGTCGTAGCCCAAGCCCAGCCGGTCCGCCACCCCGGGCCGGAAGGACTCGATCAAGACGTCTGCCACTTCCGCAAAGATACCGATCCGGTCAATGGCTTCCTTTGTGCGAAGGTCCGCGACCACGCTGCGCTTGCCTCGAGCCAGCAACGGGAAGGACGCCTGGCGCCGCAAACGGCTCCCGCCAGGAGGCTCAACCCAGAGGACGTCAGCGCCGAAATCAGCCAGCGTCTGACTCACTTGCGCCCCCACAGAGTCCGCCGCGAGGTCGACGACCCTCAACCCCTGAAGAGGACCCCCCGACTCCGCCTGCGATGCCACCCCGGACGACCTCCTTCTCCAAGAAATCGTCGACACGCTAACAGTGAGGGGCCGCCTTTGCAAGCGCTCTCTCAAAGAGCATCGGCAGGGGTCGCACCCACATCGGTGGTAGCCCAGCAAGCCCGGCGCGTGGACATGGAGGCCGGTCCATGACGTGCCCGCGGTGCGCGCCTCGACATGATCGGCATCACCGTGGGGCGAACAGCCCGCCATCTCACCGGCATGCCGGTAACTGCCGGTCACATCGAATGCCTCCAAAATCTCCATGATCTCTTCGTTAGACTTCACGTGCTTCTGAAAGAACCGCTATCACTTGCTCATCCGCGCGATCCGGATACGGCCCGGCCGAAGCCTCCAAGTGCCAACCGTTACAGGCTCTCGTCGCTGGCAGCCCGAGGTCGACATCGCCGAAGGTCGTCTGGAGTCGATTCCCGCCGAACCACTGAAAAATGACGCGGAACTCCACCGATTGGTCCACGGCACAGCGGGGCGAACCCGCCGCTGCGGGCTGCTTGTGAAGAGCGGCCGGCTCGGAGGACAGCACGACCTGCGACACCGATACGGCGAGAAGTGTGATGTCGCGCTCGCCGGGGTGATCGGCGAGCGCGAGATCAGCGACCTTGACGCCCTACGGTCCGAATATTCCGTGGTCGAGACAACGGGAGTCGATACCCACCCCTGCTCGCGAAGAACGAGATGGTCCGTTCGGGAGCGTGCAGGAGGGTGTAGGTCCAGCAGGCTCGATGCTCGTGGCCGTCTCCGTTGTTCTCGGTGTCGACCCCGTTGGACTGCCCCAGCCCGATTCGACCGGGCCGTCCCCGCAGTCCTAATCGAGGCCCCACGGAGCGGTTGGCCACACTTGGATCACGCCGTTCGGAATCCTGGCGCTGGCCCGGCCATGAGCTGAGCCACAGCCGTCGTCACGGCATGAGCCGGAGGGGTCTCATGCCAGGGTTCGGCTGCGGAATTGTGGCTCCTGTTTGAGCCGCGGAGCCCCATCGGCAGCCCCCGCGTGGCGGGCGCGAGAGGTGGAATCGGACGTAGCGTCGCCTTTCGTAATCGGGGCCGGTCCCAAGCGTCCACGCATCCGGCCCAACTACCAGACAGAGAGGAGCATCACGGGTGTGTCAGCAGGTATTGTCCGGTATTCGAGTGATCGATGTCACATCATTCGACGTTCATGCCCGTCGTGGGACGGGTCTTGTCGCAGGGGGGAGCCGATGTCATAAAGATAGAGAGCCCCACCGCGTGTGATCCGATGCGTCTCTTCTCGGCCGGCACTACCGAGCCCGGTGGAGCATATTATGTCGTTCAAGAACTACAACCGCGGGAAACGAGCGGTTCCATCGACTTGGCCAACGAGGTCGGGCAACAGATCCTCTATCGCTCGGTCGACGGCTGCCGACGTCTTCCTGACGAGTAACCTCCCAGATGTTCGCAGGACGCTCAAAATCGATATCGACAACATCCGGGCGCATAACTGAAAGATCATCGACGCCAAAGGTACTGGGTATGGGCCCCGGGGGCCTGAGTCACAACGACGGGGATACGACGCGGCAGCGTGGTGGGCCCGCGGATCTCTGGCTGCTACCGCGATGGACGTAACCAGGCGCCGAGTGCCTACCGGGATAGTCGGTGACGGTGACACGATCTCGGGGACAGTTCTTGCGGGTGGGATTTGCGCCGCGTTGCTTCAACGTGAAAGGACCGGAATCGCCTCGGTTGTGGACGGGTCGCTGTTGGGTACCGCGATTTGCCACAACCGCCAACCGATCGTTGCGAGCCATCTTGGCGTCAAGTGGGGCGGACCCCCAACCCCCCGGGAGGACTCGTCCACCGACCATGAACGTGTACCGAACCAAGGACGGGCGCGACATCAGCCTCATGTTCGTGAACGATCCGGACGGGGACTGAGATGATTTTTGCCCGCATTTGAAACGTCCAGACCTCGCAAGCGATCCTCGCTTGCGAGCAGCCGGGCTCGGTCAATCAACCGCGCCGTGGCAGTGGAATCCCTCGATCAGGTCTTTGCCGAGAAGACCTTGGACGAATGGAAAGGCATCCTGGTTACCGCCCGAGGGTCTGGGCGCCAGTCCAAACGCCGAGCGAGATCCATGACGACCCGCAGACCGAAGCCAATGGACTCGTTCGCCGCGTCGACTACCCTACCGGTCCAATAGACCTACCGGTGCCGCCTGTCCTCTTCGACGAAGAAGCAGGAGATATCCGACCGGCTCCCGACTACTGCCAGCACACCGACGAAGTCCTCAAGGAGGCCGGCTATTCGGCCCAAGAGATCGCAAGCTACATAAGCACGGGGATCGTAGCCTGACGCGTCGCCCATCGTGGTAGCTGACCTAGGATGGCTTCGAGCGCCGACTCCGGCAATCACGAATCGGGAGCGCCGATGCGTCTTAGAGGCCGGCCGGCACCGGTGCCATGAACTGGTAGAGGCGCTCGGCGTTGCCACGGAGGATCTTGTGTTGGACCTCGGTTGACAGGTTGGCGGCGTCGAGCCGTTCGCGGGCCAGCTTGATCGAGTCGGGCCACGTTGTGTCCGAGTGCGGGTAGTCAGTCTCGTACATCACGTTGTTCTCACCGATGGTGTCCAGGTTCCGCAACCCGACGCTGTCGTCGATGAGGCAGCCGAACACATGGTCGAGATAGAGCTTGCGGATCTCGAGTTCACCCTTGTAGGGGATGCCGCCGGCCTGGCCGCCCATGCCGCCGAGGGTGAGACCTTTGTCGACCCAGTGATGGTCGACGCGGTAGACATACTCGGCGCGCTCGAGCACATAGGGGATCCAGCCGACCTCGCCTTCCGACAGGGCGATCTTCAGGTTCGGATAGGCTTGGAAGTAGCCGCTGAACAGCCAGGCCAGCATGGCGCCCGATGTGCGATTCGCTCCCCAGGTCAGGTTGGCCATGAAACCCGAATGCCTGTTGATCGCGGGCATGGTCGACGATGACCCCGTATGCATCGACACAACCATCCCGGTATCATTGGCGACCGACATCACCGGCTCCCAGTAGCGGTCGGGGTCGTTGATGGTCGGCAATCCGAGGGGTTCGGGGTTCTCGGAGAACGCGAACGTGTGCGAACCCATCGCCGCGCACCGCTCGAGCTCGGCCGCAGCCAGTCTGGAATCCCAAAGCGGGATCAGAGTGAGTGGCAGCAGCCGGTCCGAAGCGAACGCGCACCACTCCTCGATCACCCAATCGTTGTAAGCCTTCACACACAGCAGGGCCAGCTCCTTGTCCTTGGCCTCCCAGAACAGCTGGCCGCAGAACCGTGGATAAGTCGGGAAGCACAACGACGAGATGATCCCAGCCGTGTCCATATCGTCGAGGCGGGCCGTCGCGTCGTAGCAGCCGGGCCGCATCTCCGAGAACTGGATCGGATCGGGTCGAAGCTCCTCATAGGTCTTGCCAGCTCTGGCCCCGAGACCCACTCCCGTTGCGATCCGGGTGTCCTCGTAGAGCCAAAACTCCCCGTCGGGGGTGTGTTCCACCCGCGGGGCGATGTCCCGGTACTTCGACGGGACCCGATCCCGCCACAGGTGCGGTGGCTCGTAGAGGTGATCGTCGACTGACACCAGCCAGTCCAGGTTCACGGCACCTGCATCGGCCATGACCATCTCCCTCCCTGTCCCACTCCCATGGTGGGACGTCGATAGAACTACACTCTACCTACATACGCCGTCGTGATTTCGCGGCGACCGGGCCCTCGACGCCAGCGAGGGCATCCTGTTCGTGCCCCACGGGGCGAAAGCGCTGCACCAGGCCGTGACCGACATCTTCGGCGACCACGCCGTGATCGGCCGGTGCCGAACCACAAGGAGAGAATATCCTCGACCACCTGGTCGAAATCGAGCGTCCCTGGGTGCAGCGCAAGCTGCCGCGCCGCGTGAGCCAATCCCGACGCCGGCGCAGCCGAGGCCGCGCTCAAGGCCCTGGCCGCTCAGCTGGACAAGGTCAGCCCCGATGCCGCCGGATCGTTGCGCGAAGGGGTGGCCGAGACGCTCACCGTCACCGCCTGGGAGTCACCGGCAGCCTGCTCAAGACGGTCATGGGCACAACCCGGTCGAGTCCATGATCGAGATCGTCCGAGACCACTCCCGCAACGTCAAACGCTGGCAGCCCGGCGACATGCGACTTCGCTGGGCGGCCGCCGGGATGCTCGAGGCCGAAAAACAGCTCCGCCGCGTCAAGGGCTACCGACAGCTGCCGACACTCACCCCCCGCCCTCCCCCAAGCCGTCAACGCCGACCAATCCAACATCGCCGTCAAAGCCTGATCGTACGATTCAGCCCGAGACCGCCACCGAAGTTCTACGGTCAGCGGGACATCCTCAGCGACCGCATTTGGCGGCAGAAGGCCAGGAACGTGGTCCGATACTTGTTGGTCTTCACGGGACCGTACAGCTGGCCCTTATTCGCTTGAACCGCAGCCGCATGTCATGGGCGCCGGGACGCCGCTCCATAATCGTCTTTCATCTTCTCGTCGAACATGATCCGCCGGCCGTGCTTGACGAATGAGAGCTTCCGGCGATACACCTGCCGGTCCACGTTCGCAGTCTCGGAGCGGCGGGTTTCGTTTTCATGCCCCGGCATGCGCTCTGGGAAGTCCTCAGCCAGGTTGCGAGGGCAGGTGGGGCGGCTTCATCAGGTAGGAGTCGCCGGAGCTGGAGCCGATCTTGCGGAGATCGTCACCCCTTGTGTCGGATGGGACGGCAACGCGGTATCGCCATCTCGTCGGTCACGTGGTCGAACACGACCTCGACCCGGGTCCCGATCTTGACCTCTTCGGGTTCGCAGTCTATGACGTTCACGAGCAGCCGAGCGCCCTCGCCCTGGGTACCGTCGACCTCGACGATCGCCGACACGTAGGGGACGATCGGCGCCAGGTCGGGGTGGAATGGGTGGCGCGTGACCGTGTAGCTGAAGATCGTGCCGGTGCCCGGCAGATCGCTCCACTCGATGCCGAACGACTGGCACTTCCAGCAGAGCGGCGACGGAGGCATGCGGTAGGTGCCGCACTTCGAGCAGCGCTGCATGACGAGCTTGTCGTTCCGGGCGGCTTCCCAGAACGGCTCGGTGAGCGGATCGCTAAACGTGTAGGGCTGTATCGGCGGGAAGACGCCCTTGCGCAGCTCGCCCGAGTTCGTGGTCATGGTCCTACCTCCGAAGGAGGCTGCCGCCCATCGGCAGCAGCGACGTCCCGCCGGTCACGAGGGCGACCTCCGCCCCGTCCACCTGGTTCACGGCCGTGCCGCGCAACTGCTCCACGGCCTCGTACACGTGCGTCATACCGATCACGTAGGCGTGCGAGTGATTGCCGCCGTGAGTGTTCACTGGGAGAGAACCGGTTTTGTAGCGGATGTTGCCCGCTTCGACGAACGGGCCGCCCTCCCCCTTCGGCACGAAGCCGTAGTCCTCGAGCTGCAGGACCACCATGGGCAGGAAGTTGTCGTAGAGGAGCGCCACATCCACGTCCTCGGGGCCGACCCCGGCCATCTCATACAGCCGCCGGGCCGGGTACCGCGACCCGGACGAAACCAGGTCCTCCTCGGCCATCTGGAGCCACTTCCAGTTTTGCGGCCCCGTCCGACCGGGTCCGCCGTGGGCCGACGCCATGATATAGACCGGTGGATGCCGGAGGTCCTTGGCCCGCTCGGCGCTTACCGTGACGCAAGCGACAGCACCGTCGGTCTCGAGGCAGTAGTCAAACAAGCAGAGTGGCTCGGCGATGATCCGCGCGTTGAAGTAATCGTCACGGGTGAGCGGCGTCTTCATGATTGCGTCAGGCATCTGCAATGCGTTGTCACGGCTCGAAATCGCCAGCTCGCAGAAGGCCTCACGGCTCGTCCCGTATAGCTCCATGTGGCGGCGGGTGATGAGCGCGGAAGCGTGCCCCGGGCTCAGGAGGCCGTTTCCGGTTGTAAAGGCACCGATCGTGGCGGCATAGCCGGGGGTCACGCCGTTGTAGAAGCTCAATGCCGAACCCCCGTCGGGAGCCGGCACCGCGCTACCGCCGAGCCGTCGGTTGTGCTGCTGCAGAGTCATCAAGGTAACCACGCACTCGGCCATGCCACCATGGATGGCCGCTGCCGCGCCCCCCACCGCCGCTCCAGACGGGCCACCACCACCGGTGAGGCAGGAGGTGAACCGCACCTCCGGCATACCCAGCGCGGCGGCGAGATCGGCTGGCTCGTAACCGTGCGAGTAGAGTGCGAAACCGTCAAGGTCCATGACAGTGAGGCCAGCGTCATCGAGTGCGGCCAGGATCGCCTTGCAGGCGAGGCTCAGCTCCGACTCGGCGGGCCAGGACTGGCCCCGCCGGTAGAACTGTGTCTTGCCGATGCCGACGATCGCTGCCTTGTCCTTGATGGTCACGGGCGGCTCCCTCCCCTGGGGCACGGCCGTCTGCCGGCGCCGTCTGGCCAAATATAAGAGGCGGGCCCGCAATTTGCAAGCAACATCTCAAAACTCCATGCGTCGGCGTGCTGCCACTGGTCAGGGGGTCTCATGCGCCGATATCCGCCAGGACGGACCGAACGCGTCGCGTAATCCGAGCATGTTGCCGCTGATGACGTTGTGCCCCACGATCGGGACCCTCACAAAGCGACAGTTCGGGCGAATCCTGGCCCGGCCGCTGCCGCGGGGATCGTGTCGTGCCGGCCCATCGAGTGGCCGAACCCTATCGGATGGGTTACCAAGTTCGGCCATACCCGGTCCGTGGCATCAGATAGGGGCCCCCGGGCCTGGCCCGGGTCGCCGAGCTGGAAAGCGGGCGATCGGAGCGAGGTGCGGGTGGGTTTTGAAAGACGCGACGAGTCACGTGGACCCGGATTCGGAGGCTCTTGGAGGGGAACGCACCGAAGACCACCTAGCTCGGGATGGGGTCAGGTGAGGGCGTCGGATAGCTCCACGCCATCTTCCGGTGCCGGCGGCACACGGGGAAACAGCTCTTCGAATGCCCCCTTGGTGATCCGGTGGCGATCGGCAGGCGAGAGGTCGTCGAATAGCTCATGGGCCAGTTTCTGGGTGTGTCCGTAGGTGCCTTCGATGTGGGGGTAGTCGCTGCCCCAGCAAATGTTACGCCAGCCTTGGGCGGTCATGGCCGTCACTGCGGTACGGTCGTGCTGGAACGAGGCGTAGACGTTCTCGAACACGTACTCGCTCGGGAGCTGGCTGAGCCGAGGCCAGGTCTTGCTGGCGTGTTGGCGGTGGGCCTCGTCCAGGCGATCGGCTAAGAACGGCCCCCAGGTGGCGCCGCCCTCAGACACGATGGCCTTGAGCGAGGGATGGCGCTCGAAGACCCCGCTCGTAACCATCTTGGCCACCGCACGCTGGCCACCGAAAGTCGTTTCCAGGTAGTTGAGCAGATGCCCCCCGGTGCCCCGGAAGTACACCCCGTTGGACTGTGAGGCGTCATGAGGGTCACTGCCAATGTGATAGCCGACGATGATACCGGCCGCCTCCAAGCTGGCCCACATCGGCTCCCAATAGGGCTCGTGCCAGTCAGGGGTGGCGGCATAGGGAGCTACCGGCAGCGAAGCCACATAGAACCCCATCTCGGCGGAGCGCTCGATCTCGGCCACCGCCGACTCCACGCTCAGTATCGGGATCATCGCCGTGCACACGTAACGAGGCGAGAAACGCTGGTACCTGATACCCCAATCGTTGACCACTCGGCAGCCCGCTGCCATCAGTTCGGGGTCGCGGATGGAGTGCATCCACATCCCGATCGAGGTGTAGATCAGTTCAGCCCAGATGCCTTCCTGGTTGAGATCCTGGAGCCGCAGGCGCATGTCGTTGGATCCCGGAGCCCGCTCCAGTACAGTCTCGCCGGTCTCGGGATCACGAATGTCGCGTTTGGGGAGTTTTCGGCGGAACTGCTGCCCGTCGACATAGATGGTCTCAAACGCCCCGTCGGGGTCTTTGAGGCTCCGCGGCATCCGCTCTGCTTGCTCAGCCGGCAGGTTCTCGGTGAATAGGTCGGGAGGCTCCATCAGATGCGAGTCCCCCGAGTTGGCCCAGATTTTTTCCATTCTTGGTCTCCCTGATGGCATGTCGCAAGCTGGCGCGTACGCCTAATGACCGCCTACCGTAAATCCGCCAAGCGTGCCTGAACCACGGATCGTCGTTTGCCAAGACTCGCTAGCTGGACGATCGGCAACGTATCCCTTCGGATGCGAAAAGTCGTTGTTCGTAGAATGCTTCGCGAGGTTCCCGGGTTCTGGGTCGCGTCGCGGGACAGGGGTAGACGGCGGTGCTAATGCCGAGCGACCTCCACTGGATTGGCCCGACCCCCAGACATGGGCAGGCAGCGGCGATGAAAGCCGAACGCCGACCACCGCCACACTTACCACAGCAATCAAGCCGTCGGCGCCGAGGCACGCCACCGAAGCTCCTTCCAACCAGGTCAAATCGTCCCACGCTCAGCATAGCTATGTGGTGACACGTTCGCAAGGAGGTTCTCAAATCAGTTCGGTAGGGTGCTCGGTAAGCAGAATGTCAGGTGGCCCTGGCGGCAACGGGCGCCCAGGTCGGTGCAAGTTCGTAGCGGGGTCCTGATGAGTCAAACTCGTTCAAGTCGCCTGGAGCACGACCAACTCGCCGCGGGGGCGTCGGCACCACCACTCCGACGCCGAACAGAGCTACGACATCGAGCCCGGCCACACACCAAAAGAGAGGGACCTGAACCACATCGACGTAAGCAGAACAAGCTGAAACTCTGTCTTCTTCCTATACGCCTAACACGAGTTTGGAAACTAACATGCAAATCCACGCTCAGCGAGCTAGACTTGCGCGGGGTCGCCGCGCAGGCGACCGGTAGGGTAGTGGGGACTGTTGAGACCGAAGCCGCGTTGAGGAAAAGGACCATCCGTGGAACTGAGGGCACCGCTTGAGGGCATTCGGGTTGTAGACCTGTCGCCGGATCGCGTCGGCGCGCAGGTGAGTCAAACCATGGCTGACTATGGGGCGGAGGTGGTGTGGGTCGAGCGGCCGGGGGGGAGCAGACTACGCCATCAGCCTGCGTTTCCGATATTGGGTCGTGGCAAGCGCAGCGTCGTGGCCGATCTTCGTTCGCCCGAGGGTGTCGAGCGTGTGCGAGAGCTGGCGGCGGCGGCTGACGTGCTGATCGAGACGTTCCGTCCCGGAGTGGCCGACCGCCTGGGCGTCGGGTACGGCGCCCTGGTCGAAACTAATCCCGGGCTTGTGTATACGTCCGTTACGGGGTTCGGCCGTCGGGGTCCCTTCGCCAACCTCAAGGGTTACGAGGGCACAGTCGCCGCCGTTCTCGGGTTATTTTCCACCTTCAGGGCAATGACCGGCGGTACCCGTCCGGCCTTCGTCGCCGTGCCGTGGTGTACCCAGGCAGCATCACAGACCGCGCTCCAAGGAATCTTGTGCCGCGTTGCTTGAGCGTGAGCGCACCGGGACGGGCCAGCAGGTAGAGACGAACCTGTTGCAGTCCGTCACGGTGCACGAAGGCGGATCGTCGTCGTGGTACGGGTACCTCGTCGCGCACCGCTGGCCTGATGCCTTTGTTGAGGCGCCACCCATGGCGCACCACTTTTTGTTCCGGCTCCTGGTGGCGCAGACGAAGGATGGCCATTGGTTGCAGTTCGCGCAGAACCGCCCCCATTTGTTCGAGGCGCATTTACGATCGCTTGGCCTGGATTGGATGCTCACAGACCCGAAGTGGCAGGGCATACCGATGCTCGAGGACGAGTCGCTTCGCGCTGAGCTCTTTGAGCGGATGCTCTCAGGAGTCCGTGAGCGGACTCTGGCGGAGTGGCAGGAAATGTTCGACAATGACCGGAATGTTTACGCCGAGGTGTACCGGCAGGTAACTGAAGTGCTCGACCACCCGCAGCTTGTCCATGATGAAGCAGTGGTCGAACTCGAGGATCCCGTCAGAGGCATGGTGCGTCAGCCTGGGCCGCAGTTTGGGATGAGCCGCACGCCTGGAGTGCTACGGGGCGCGGCTCCGCTCCTCGACGACGGCGCGGCCATATCGTGGCTAACTGGCCCAGGGGAGCGAGATGCCGGAGAGCCAGGTCGTCGGCCGGCGCTTGAGGGGCTCACCATTCTCGAGCTGGCCGTTCAATACGCAGCGCCTTACGCGACGACGCTGCTGGCCGATCTCGGCGCTCGCGTGATCAAGGTCGAGCAACTAGAGGGCGACTCGATCCGGCGCCAGCGTCCGCAGTTCCCGGAGGTCGGCGGGGGGAAGCCGTTGCAGGGTAAGGAGAGTGTGGCTGTCGACATTCACACACCTGAGGGTCAGGAGATTCTGTCCAAGCTCGTCGCCCGTGCGGATGCCATCCTGAACGGATATCGCGCCGGTGTCGCTGAGCGCGGCGGATTTGACTACGAGACGCTACGAAGGATTAACCCCGATATCGTGTACATAAATGCCACGGGCTACGGCCTCGACGGTCCTTGCGCCGATCGCGCCTCCTTTGCTCCGAGCTTCAGTGCTGCGGGCGCTGTCGTCGCGGCGCAGCTCGGTGGGCTCGCCCGTTTCGAAGATCCGACGATGGAGTTCGACGAAATCGGGGTGCGCAGCCTCGTTCTGCGGGCTGCGGGTTCCTCGAGCTACGCGAACACGGACGGGGTAGGGGCGCTCGGCGCGGCAACGGCACTCCTGCTGGCCCTTCTCGCTAAGGCTAGGGGTGCCGGCGGCCAGCGGGTGGTGTCGTCGATGCTCCTTTCGACCATTCACGCGATGGTCGACCACATCGTCGGCCCATCGGTCACGTCCGCGGAAGGAATGGCCCCCGGTCCCGAGATGCGTGGTCCGAATGCCCTCTACCGCATCTATGATGCCTCTGACGGATGGGTCTTTCTAGCCGCCCCATGTCCGGACGAATGGGAGGGTTTAGTTACCGCGCTCTCTCCGTACGTCGACTTGACGGAAGATTCCCGATTCGCTATGGCTGCCGATCGGAGGGCGAACGACGATGCCTTGGTTGATGTGCTGGCGGAACTCTTCTTACGGCGGTCCAAAGACGAATGGCAGGCCGACTTGACTGCAAAGGACGTATCATGCGTTGCCGTATTGACCGATCCTCCCGAAGCGCTCTTGATGAGTGACGAGATTGGGCGGGTGAGCAGGTACATCGTCGACGTGACGCATCCGATCTTCGACGTCCATCCCCGCCTCGCGCCGGTCGTGGAGTTCTCGCGGTCCTCGACGACGCCGAAGGGAGGCGACCTGTGCGGGAACGCGACAGACGCGGTGTTGCAGGAACTCGGGTATTCCGAGGACCAGATCGCGGCGCTGCGCTCCAAGAACGTGATCGGATGAGTTAGGGTTCGCCACAGGTCAGATCGCGCCGTGTAGCGTTGAAAAGGTAGAGGCCAGTGCCGAGAAGCTTCGTCGGTTTATCGAGATCGTGATGCCTCATTTGAAATGACCTGGACGAGACGGTGAACCTCGTCGAGAAGGCCGACGGTCGCTGCCTACCTGTCGCGGCCGACGCCCGCGACATCCGTGCTATGGGCGCCGCCGTGAAGCAGACCATCACGGAATACCGACGTCTCGACATCATCCTCGCCAATGCCGGAGTCCTTCATATCTCCGATGGTCACGAGAGCCTCGACGAGTCTGCTGACCGGTGGGCCGATGCCGTCGGGGTCATGCTGACGGGGGGTGCACAACCCCATCCGGGTCACCCACCACGTGATGATAGATCAAGGACAGGGAGGCTGTATCGTCATCACCAGCTCGACGGCAGGTCTGAGCGGCATGCACGACGGAACCGGTGGTATCGCCAGCTATTTGCGCAGCCAAGCACGGCGTGGTCGGCCTCATGCGGGGCTACGCCAAGCTTCTCGGCCGGCACAACATCCGGATTAATACCGTTCACCCTATGGGAGTGGCGACGCCGATGATCCAGAACGATGAGTTCAAAGCCTACCATGCCAGCCATACCGAAGTGATAGAGACCTCGCCCCGTCTCTTACCTATCAGCTTCCTTGAACCGCAGGATGTGAGCAGGAAGAGGTACTGGTTGTCGGGGGCAAAGGGACTGCCGTGCACGACGACGATGCGCTTGCCGGCCGCAGTGAGGTCTTTGCGCGTCGGCGCCGCGGCCACAAACGCCAGGTCGGCCTGATCGATCCATGGGGGCTGAGCGGGCCCGTTCTCCCCCGGCCCCTAGCAGGAAGAGCTCATGATTGCGGGCCAGGTAGTAGTGCATATCGTGGTCCCGGTTTAGATTGATTACCTCGTTAGAGAAACGGTATCGAAGGATGGCGTCCCCGGGAACGATCATGGTGTTAACAAGGGCGTGCAGTTCGAGCAGGGCTCGCTCCATAGCGAGAGCATTACAATGAATAGCCGAAATGGCTATACGCATTGACCTCGTTAACGCCGTGGCCTTTGCCTCACCATCGTGCCTCTATCCGGACTGACACCTTTGGCCGCCCAAAGCTGGCCAGTACGTGAGCAAGGTCGACCACCGTGGACCTCCGACTGAAGAACGACGTGCCGTCCGAGCAGACCGGGCCATGGTCGTCGAGGACCTGAGTTCGATGTCGTATCCTGTTCTTGTCATCCGGGGCCGCCGATTCTGACGTGCTTGAAGCTGACGCGGCCGAGCGATTTGTGGGCGCCCTCGCTGACGGCCGGACGGTCACCGTTCCACACGCGGGGCACAACGTCCACGGTGCGAACACCCCCGCCTTCCTCGAGGCCGTCGACTCATTTCTCGAACGACTTCTGCAAGACTAAGCGTCACCGATCTTACGGCGATCGCCTGAACCGGCTGGACCGCCGGACGGGGGGACCGCCCTCCACTTCGATGAGACCCCGTTCATGCAGTTCCAGCACGTGGGCGTACACCGACGAGGCGGCGGCAGACCACAGCTGCTTTCGCACATCTCGGTAGATGTCCTTGACCAAATCGGCGATCGTCGCCGGCCTCTGATCGAGGACGTTCAGAATTTGCTGGCTCCGTTCCTCACGGTGAACGAGAAGGGATCGGGTATAGGCGTGCGGATCTTCTATTACGGGGCCGTGGGCCGGCAGATAGCGGCAATCCGATCTACGGTCGAGCAGCAGTTCCAGGCTGGCCCTGTACTCGCCCAGACGGCCGTCGGGAGGTGATACGACGGAAGAGGACCAGCTCATCACGTGATCACCGGTGAGGAGAGAGCCCTCCTCGCGGAGGTAGAAGCAGAGGTGATTAGAGGCGTGGCCAGGAGTATGTACGGCATCCAGGGTCCACCCATCGCCCACGATCACGTCGCCCCCACCGATTCTCATGTCGGGAACAAACGCCTGGTCCCCACCCCGAGGTGGCGCGGGTTTGGTGGGGTCAGGATCGGCCTCTGGCTCATCAAAGTAGACCGAGGTTGGATCCGGGTCGTCGACTCTGACCTGTGGCCCGAAGCCGTAGGTTAAAGCTCCTGTTCGCGCCTGAAGGGCTCGGGCCGCGGGCGAATGGTCCGAATGGGTGTGCGTGACTACCAGATGGGTAATGTGCTCTCGCGGGTCAAGGGCGGCCAGCAGGGCCTCCACGTGCTGGGGGTCGTCGGGGCCGGGATCGACTACCGCCACCTGACCCAGGCCGATGAGGTAGGTGCCAGTCCCGTGGTACGTGTAAGGACCGGGATTCCTGGCGACCACTCGCCGGACGAGAGGGGATATGACTACGGGATGGCCGTAGGGGGGCTCCGGCTCGGTAAGGAACGAGATCGGGGTTGTCATCCCAGGATGTGGCGGACGCGGACATTGGCGATCCGCTCTTGGTTGTATCCCAATTCTCCCAACACCGCATCGGTGGCATCTCCACAAAAATCTCCCGCCCGAGCCTGGGTCGCCGACCGCGATAACCGCACTCCCGGCGCCAGGCGAGGATGGTCGTCAAACACCGGATGGACCACATCGGTGATATAGCCACCCGCCCGTCCAACCTCCTGACTCATCAAGACCGACTCGGGTGGATCTGTCAGCACTCCCACGCACGCCATATCCCACCTCCCCAAACAATCCTTCCACTCGCCTTCGGCCGCGCCACGAAGACCCCCGCCAGCGTCTCAGCCCGGGCTCCAGCATTCAGCTCCCTATCCCCCGCTGTGGCGAACCGAGGATCAACCCCCAGATTGACCGCCGACCCCAACGCCCGTGCCAAGCTCCACCACTTCCGGTCCTGGGTCATCGCCGAGAATACCCCCCATCGGCCGCATCATAAGTCCGATACAGCGCGGACGCACCCCTGATATCCACCCCCGGCTCCACCCACCTCCAGCGCCTACGACAAAACCCGCCATCATGCGCCGTCGACAGCAACATCGACGAGACCACATGCTGCCCACCACAACCCCGAACTCGACCCACCAAACCCAACACCACCCCGACGCCCCAATCCCACCCGCCGATGCCCAGCTAGTGGCCGTGGCGCGTGACAGCCGGGAGCTGGGGGCATCGATCTCGTCGAGGCCGACGGTCTGGTCGTCGATACCCAATCCCCCAAGTTGGGCGACCTCGATCCCGCCTGGCGCTCCGAAGTTGGTGGCAAAAGCGGCCCGATCCGCACACGGGCCATCGATCGCATATCCCGCCGCGCTGAGGATATACCAGGTCCGGGTTGATCCCCCCGCAGTGCTTCCGCATCGAAACGACCCCGCCGAGCCGCGCTCGCCCGGAACCCATTCACCACGACATCCACTCGGGCCGCCAACCCATGAACGATTTCCAATCCCTCCAGAGTGCGGATATCCACCGCCACACTCTCCTTGCCCTGCATCACCTTCGCCCCGCCCACCTCCGGAAACGTCACCTGCTGACGCCGAATCGAGTCCCCCTCCAGCTGCTCGACCTTGATCACCCGAGCCCCAAGAGATCGGCCAACAACGTGACTCCGTAAGGCGCCGCATACTGCACCCCCACCTCCATCACGGCCAACCCCGAGCACCGGCCGCCCCTTAGGCCCCCTTGGGCCAGCCGCAACCCGCAGCGCCCGCCCACACCACCCCCGCCCCGTCACCAAGAGCCGGGGCCGGGACCTGCGGTGACACGGGCGTCGACTTCATGGCCACGAACGCGCCCGGTTGAGGCACCGGGGCCCCGCTCCGGGTCGACGATCTCCACGACCGCCTTGTCGAAAGTCAACTGCGGATCCCCCAGCACCTCCGGCCCCGATCGATACAACTCCGCGAACACATTACGGTCATTCGCGAAGATCTCCTCCCAGTCCTCCAGCGTCCGAACCCTCGCCCCCGCCAACAGCCGGTACAGGAGCTCGACCGCCCTATCTTCATCTTCAATGTCGGTTCTGGGCAATACTGCAACCAGTAGCCATCCTTGCTCTGGGCCACCAGCAAACGAAAGCCAAATCTGCGAGCCGGCACCCAGCGTTGGAGCCCGCGCCGTGGGCCATAGAAGTTGGCGCATGGCTCCCTTTTGCGGACCAAGTAGCCGTGCCACGACGACGCGCCCTCGTGAATGGAGAGGGCCTGGCCATGTTGGCCTCCATCTGCCCTCGACCACTCGGCTCCCGCTCCAACAAGGCGTCCAGCAATCCCCTGCGAAGCTGTTTGGGTGATCGAAAACGAACAGCATGAGACAGTGACGAAGGCGGGGTAACGGTGACCGGCGGGCGCGACGAACTGGGTGCGCAGACCAAGCACTGCCGCCACCACCCCCTCGTAACCCTTCAGGCGGGCCCACGGACCGTACCGCCTGAACCCTGTGATCGAGGCATAAACCAACGCCGGGTCAGCGGCCGCCACAGTTTCGTGGCTCAATCCCATCCGGTCGGCCACACCCGGCTGGAACGACTCGATGAGCGCATCGGCCCCGCTGGCCATGGATCGAACCCGTTCGATGCCTTGCTCATCTCTCAGGTCTGCGACCACGCTCTGCCTGCCTCGGGCCAGGAATGGATAGGCGGCGGCCCCACGCCAGACAAGCCCCGGCCTCTCTACCCAAAGAACCTCGGCCCCAAAATCCCGCAAAGTCTGACTCACCTGAACCCCGGATGCATCCGGCGACAGATCCACTACCCGACAGCTGGCAAGCGGCGCTCCTGATTCCGCTGGAAGCGCCACCTGCCGACCTCCTCAAGGCGAGACCGGGTCACGGTACAGGAGCACTTCAATATTTGCAAGGCTCCTCTCAAACATTTTTTGGACTCAGCCTTGCGAACCCCTCTCTTAGGTAGTAAAAAGAGAACGAGTTTCCGATCTTGCGCCGCGGCTAACGGCATAGAGATCGGTCGGAGGTGGATGCCTAAGTGACTATCGATGTTGGTACAACTACACTTACCGGAGCGGCCGGTCCCCGGACACGGAGCCCAGCGGTCCCCCTTCTCTGTGGGGGGGATTTATGCCAGCGGGGTTCTTAGGGGCCCGCTCGGTCGCATGACTTGCTGCTAATCGCAGGGTTATAGTTGCCGTGAATGCGGCTGGTAAGACTGCGATCGTTACGGGCGCCAGCCGGGGTATCGGCAAGCAGATCGCCATCGCTCTCGGGCGGCACGGAGCAAACGTCATTGTAGCTGCCCGTACTGTCGCTCCGCATCGGCGCCTAGCGGGGACGATCGGAGAGACTGTTGCGGCGGTGGAGGCCGCCGGTGGGAGCGCTTTGGCTGTCCAAACGGATCTCAGGGACCCCGCTCAGGTCCAGGCGCTGGTAGATCGAAGCATCGATCGGTTTGGACCTGTGAGCGTGCTGGTCAATAACGCAGCCGATACTACGCGCATTGCAAAACGATACCCTTTCCTGGACGTGGACCGACAGGACTGGTTGAGCCAATTCGACACTAACCTACATGGGCCCTTTTCACTCATCCAGGCTGTGCTGCCTTCGATGCTCTCAGCTCATCAGGGTGTGATCGTCAACATGAGTTCCGGGGCGGCCGACTTAACCTCGGTGGCGGCGGGTTCCAAAGGGGGTCCCCCAAATCCACAGGGCGAGAGGTACGCCTACGGTGCGTCAAAGGCGGCGTTGAACCGACTGGGAAATGCGGTTGCGACGGAGTTCCATAACGCTGGTATTGCTGTCATGATGGTCGATCCCGGGTCGACCCGCACTGAACTTGTGGAGCTAATGTCGGGGGCGGGCGATGTCGAGGGATCCGCCGGACCCATTGACGTGCCGGTGAAAGCAGTCATCCACATGATCACATGTGATGATCCGATGCAATTCTCGGGCCAGTCCTTCTATGCTGCCGAGTTCGTCCGCGAGCACCGACTGTAAGTTTCACTGGTGGGGATCCTAACGCGGCAGACACCCCTGAGGAGCAAGGGTCGCAACCATGTCGTGCTCCGTATGAGCGCTGTGGTGGCCGGCGCAGCCCAGTGCCGCGAGCTGTTCCCCGGAGGGTTGACCTCTAGTCTTCCAGTCGTTCCCCGTGAAGTCGTACTCGTGCTCGCTCCAACCGATACCCACAGCCAGATCCAAGCGGCCGCCCGGCAAGATGTCAACGGTGGCGATGGTCCGAGCAACCAGAACAGCGTCCCGTAACGCCAGCATATAGATACCGACGCCGAGCCGCACCCGCTTAGTCACTGCGGCCGGATGAGCTAGGGCTACGAGCGGCTCTAAAAAATATCGGCCTCGGCCGGAAAGGCACCTGTTCGGGTCCAGTAGCTCCGGGAAGACCTTGCCAATGGTCGCGAACCGGTAGGGCAACATGTTCACCCGACCACGCCGACTCGAAGCTCAGTTCCTCCACCGCCTCGGCGACATCTACGAGGCGGCCCGACGGATCCGGCACGATATTAAGGCCGATGTTGATTCCGAGGCCGTTTAAAAGGAAACCTCCCTGTGGAGCTTCCAACTTGCCCGGACTGCAGCACCTTCAGTTTCTCACGAACTACTCCGGGCTCGGGCACCGGGCCGAACGACGGACGTTGCATTCCCGCAATGGAGCCGACCGCCCTGTCCGACTTTCGGGTCACAGACTGGCTCGTCGGCCATCCGCTTCGCCAGACGCGATATATTTGGTTCATAGGTAGGCTGGGCTCAAGTCTGGGCTCAGCCAGGCGATCGTCTCGCATGATGTTAGGGTGCCTTAGGAGATTCTGGGAGAAATGAGTTCCGAAAGACGGGCAGTTGGGCGGCCTCGTCTGTTCGAGGACGAGGCGGAGCAACGCATGCTCATCGACGCCGCGATCAGGGTCATGACTCGAGAAGGATATCTCGAGATGTCTGTGAGCGACGTCCTCATCGAAGCTGGGTTGTCGACTCGAGCCTTCTATCGGCACTTTGAGTCCAAGGAGTCACTTCTCGATGCCCTCCGATTACGGGAGACGATGTCGATTGGGCGTTCGCTTGATCGAGCCGTCGCTCAGGCAACTGACCCGCTCTCCGCCGTAGAGGCCTGGCTGGAACGCTATCTCGACATCTATTACCAACCGCGCCGCGCTGCAAGGGCTTCGCTCATGGCTGCGGAGGTAGATCGCGGGTCCCGGTTGAGCCGCGACATGCTGCACGAAATGCGACGCATCGCTTGCAAACCATTGATCGAGGCACTTCGGGCCGGACATCAGGCCGGTCTTCTCTACTCAGCTACCCCAGAGGTAGACGCCTACAGCATTCATGACCTGGTTACGGCTTGCCTCGCAGCAGGGAAAGAGATGACCATGGAGCGTCAGGCGGTTCACGCGCACGTTGTCCGATTTGCATGGCCAGCGTTGAGAATGCCCGGTGTCGTGAGATAAGGCCCCGGCAGGCGGGTGGGCACCGATATCACGGGTCTAGGCGTCCCCAGCGGGTCCGAATCTGGTGGCGTGCGCTCTGGCCACTACCCCCTCGATAGCATTCGAAAGGCAAAATGCTGGCGACGGGTGACTCCAAGACGTCCCGCAGCTTTGAGAGTCTGCTTGCAAAATATGTCGGCTTGGTGGTATTATTTTGATCGCCGCAGTTTCCGGGAGGTCAGCGGTGCCGCTGCAGCCGGAACCAGGGGGCCCGCTTCGCGGGCTGAAGGTGGCTGACGTCTCGCCGCATCTTGTCGGTGTAGCCGCGTCGCCTCAGCCGACCTTGCCGAGGACGACGATGACAGCCTGAGCATGAAGGCGGCACCGTTTGACGCAAACTCCAGTCACCGTTCCGTCTCCAGCATGACCAGCAGCTGACGGACGGCATTACGCAGGTCCTCGAGGGCTGGGCCATCGACAATCCCTTCGCGGTTCGTCCGGTCCACCAACTCTGGATTGGTGTCCCGGCCGATAAGCAAGTATCCGCCGATCCAGCTGTTTGACAGTCGCCGAGTGGGCGACTGCACCCGACGAAGGTCCAGACGCAACCAGCCGTCCGGAGGCTCGCCGTAGGGCAGCACCCGGAGCCCGTCACGGTAGATACTGGAGGATCGCACCGAGCTCGCGTCCAAGTCGTCCGCGACCCCCGATAGCGACTGTCCCAGACCCGGAGCCGCACGGGGAACGGGCCGCTACGAAGCGGGTGCTCCTCGTCGGGCACGTCATCGTCGGCGTTGACGAACTGCTTCTCAACGACCTCGACAATGTCACCGTTCTTCAAGGTCATCCTACCGTTGGCGATCCCCCGGACCGATCGACCTTGACATCGAGGGTGTAGTGCAGGCGCTTGAGCTCTTAGGAGGCCCCACGGCGCCGCTCACCACACCGAACTCCGGTGGCGCGTCCAGGACAATGGTGAAGTCGGGTACTACGCCCTCCGCCGCGCCGAACGGGCGTACGAGTCGCGACAGCGTCGCCTCGGCCCGCATTGGTCCTCGTCAGCGAAGCACGGACGGTCAGATTCGACCTGCGCCAAGATGGCGTTCCGCCAACTGCGACACCAGAGCGTTCCCCGCGGAGGTCACCAAGCATCCGCCTGAGGCGTGTTCGACTGTTGGTCACTCAGGATGCCGAAGTGGCTCTCGAGCGCCTTGGCGGCGTCGCGGTCAGCCTCCGAGGTCTGATGTGAGTAGAGCTCCATTGTGAGGCGAGCGGTCGCATGGCCGACGCGGTGCTGAGTGACGTTGTATGGAATCTTGAATCTGCTGGCGGAGACGCGACGGGCGATTCCGTGTACATGGGGCCACCTAGGTTCTCACGTCGGTCCGGTCGGTCGGACAACGGCTAGCTGGTCTTGGCCTCACCTGCGGCAAGAAAACGTGCCACGCACGTGCCAGATCGATTGGCACGGAGCGGTCTTTTGGGGGCTCCAGCGGTCTTGAGGGGTCATCTCGAAACCAGCCTTGACCTGCTGAAACATGGTTTGAGCCGGTGGGGCTAGGTGGAATCGAACCACCGACCTCAGCATTATCAGTGCTGCGCTCTAACCGGCTGAGCTATAGCCCCGCTACCGGCCTCGCAGCCTACACGACGGCGTCTTGGGCCCACCGAGGCACGCAGGCCAGATTGGCGCCCGGTGAGCGGAGCCCGACAAGGCCGGCGCCACCGTTCGCCCGGGCCCCGCGCGCCCCAGGAGCTAGCCGACGCGCCAAGGCGGCTTCCCGGGGAGAGGGGTAGACGCTTTTGTGTCGCACTTTCGCTTCTACGTACATCCGGCTACACAGGACGTACGTTTTTGCACAGAGAACCCGCGATGCAGCAGAGAATCGGGTTATGCGAGCGAGGAAGGCGCCAGCGGCCGGCGGCCCTGGGCGAAGGGCCGTGCTGGCCCAAGTGCCAGCGCGCCTCTGCGGCAAGAAGTGGGCACGGGTGGCGTCCATCCGCTGGTGTAAACGGTCACGGGCGTAGGTTCCTTCGAAACCTGCGAAAGCAACGAAGGAGGAGCTACACCCGTGACCAAGCGAGTATCGCCGATGGAGCGTGTCCGCGCCCAGATCGATGAGCTGTTCGCCAGTTCGAAAGCGTCCGCTGGCCGAGATCCTCGAGGATGTGGGGCGGCTGTCGGTGCGCCTGTTGATGCAGACGGCGGTGGAGGCGCGAGGTGGAGGCGTTCCTGTCCCGGGGCCGCTACGAGCGCCGGGACGAGGACAGCCCGGCCGGCTACCGCAACGGCTATCAGCCGCCGGCGACGGTGAAGACGACCATGGGGCCGGTCGAGTTGCAGCGCCCGAAGCTGCGTGACACCGACGAGCGGTTCTGTTCCCGGCTGTTCGGCGACGGCGTGACCCGCACCAACGCGCTGGAGGCGCTGGTGATCTCCGGCTGGGTGCGGGGCCTGTCCGACCGGGACATCGAGGCCGCCTTGGGGGAGGTGCTGGGCGCGGAGGCGGCCCTGTCGCGCTCGACGGTGTCTCGGATCTGTCAGGCCATCCGGGACGAGTTCGCGGCCTGGTCGGCCCGGCGGCTGGATGACGTGGTGTTGGACTACCTGTTCTTGGACGCCTCGAATTTCAAGATGCACCCCAACTCGCCGGCCGAGCCGGTGCTGGCCGCCTGGGGTATCACCACCGAGGGCAAGCCCGTCTTCATCGGGCTGGCCCCGGCCGGGCCGGAGTCCACTGACGCCTGGGCCGGATTTCCTCACCGAGCTGAAAGAACGCGGGTTGCGCCCGCCGCTGTTGGGGATTTCCGATGGCGCGCCCGGCCTGATCGCCGCCTTGGAGGCGGTCTTCGCCCAGAGTCTGCGCCAGCGGTGTCTGATCCACCGCTGCCGGAACGTGGTGGCCAAGGTCCCCAAGCAGGCCGAGGCGGAGGTGAAGGCGGCGTTGTGGTCGATCTTCGACGACATCGACGAGCCGCCCGGGGAGCGGGCGGTGGCCGAGGCCACCCGCCGGGCCCGGGAGTTCGCTGACCGTTACGGGAAGCTGTATCCCAAGGCGGTGGCCTGCCTGAGCGATGACTTCGCCTCGCTGACCGTGCATCTGCGCTTCCCCCGCCAGCATTGGAAGCGGATCCGTCACTCCAACTTCATCGAGCGCACCTTCGGCGAGTCCCGCCGGCGGGTCAAGGTGATCGGCCGGCTCCCGGGCGAGACCAGCTGCCTGTCGCTGGTGTGGGCGGTGCTGGACCGGGCCAGCCGGGGCTGGCCGGGCGTCAATCAAACATCCGAGAGCATCCGGCTCCTCCAGGATCTGCGCCGCCAGCTGTTGGAACCACCGGTCGATCTCGGCGCCCGCCGCAAAGCAGCGCCCCGGCCCGGGTGCCACCGCAGACGCCGAGGCCATCAGCGCCTGAACTACCCCCTCCTGATCCGGCTGGCGTCTCCGAGGCGGCCGGACCATCCGCGCCTTGCGGACGCCCGCGGGCCAGGATGAGGATCGAGCGCGGAGAAGGAGGTCCTCGGTGAGCGCGATCGGACGCAACCAGCCCTGCCGTGCGGCAGCAAGAAGAAGACCAAGCACTGCTGCGGCGTTCCGCATGGACCCTCCGAGACCGAGTTGGCCAAGTCGTTCTTGGCCACCGAAGCCCGCCAAGCCGCCCGCCGGCTCATCCGCCTCTCCGAGGACGAGATACACGAACTGTTCGACGAGATGCTCGACCTGCCCGAACGGCACTTCTGTCGCTTCAGCTCCCCCTTCCCAAGCTGCTGCCACCCGAACTAGAAGCTCTCCGCTACGCCATCGACGACGATGACACCGACGCCGCCGACGAGCACCTCGAACCGGCCCTCAAACGCGTGGACAACCCTCGACAGCGAGCAGATCTCGCCCGAGCCGTGCTCGCCCTGGCCGACAACCGCGTCATCGACCGCGCCGTGGCCGACGCTGCCATCGTGGACTTGGACTCACACGGCTCCTCGGCGCTCATGCGCATCAGCCTGCTCCACGCCCTATCCGTATCCGTCGGCGCCAGCCACACCCCCGCCGGACTCCTGGTCGTCTCCCGCTGACGGCCCAAAATCGAAAGCTGTCACACCCCTCGGCTACCATCAGCAACTGGAACCCGCGTCACGGAAACTATTTCCACCAGTCCTGAGACGCCATTTGGGCACGGCAGGGCAAGTCGGGCACGCTAACTCGCAAAAACTCGGTCGAATCGCGCCCAGTTGGTCGAAGTGTGCCCACATTGGGCTGGGTGGGCTCAGTCGTGGGTATCGGGCTGCGCGGGCTTAGTCATGGGTGTGGGTTGTAGAGGAAGATCGGGACGTCGGCGCCCCGTCTGCGTGGGCAGCGAGGCTGGCTCCCGCTTACCGGCCCTCGTCCACCTCGTCGAAGCGGATCCCACCCACCAGATCGCTGATCAGGTTGTACATCAGGGCAGCGAGGATGTTGGCCAGCGTGCCCACGACCGCAAGGATGGCACCGCCCAAGGCCGTGTAGACGGCCACCTGCTTCGGATGGATCGTGAACTTGCTCAGGTCAAACAGGGTCCGGATCGACTTCTCGATGGACTGGATCGACCCAAAGGCATTGGCGACGTACCACAGGGCGACCGAGGCCACGACGATCGCCACTAACAGCATGAAGTAGAACGCGATCGAGACCTTCGCCACCGACCACACGCTCAGATGGCGGACAGTGCGACGTGACTGCGCCCATTGCGGGCGAATACCGTCCCGCCGCTGGCGGCGGGCGCTGCTGGCACGCCCGCGCGACGGATCCGCCTGGTCCCGGGTCCGCTGGCGTGTCGCGGGGACGGCCAGGCCGGCCGCCGCTGCCACCTCGGGAGCGGCCGCGGGCGCTCCCGGTGTGTCGACCGGGACCGGGATCGGTCCCGAACGGTTGCGACGGGGTGCCGGAGCATCCGGTCGCGGTGACGCCACCGGGGCAGCGGCCCACCCCGATGCGGCGCCGTCGGATGGTGGCACGAGGGCAGCACCGTTACCGGCCGGTGGTGGCGGTTCTGCAGTTCTGGCTGCCCGGCGCCCCCGCCAGCCCCTGCCTCCCGTGGGTCGATCTCCCCGTGGCTCTGGTGCCCCGGCCCCTCCTGGCTCGTCGTCCAGGGGCGGCAAAAAGGCCGTCAGTGACCCGTACTCGGCGGGCATTGGTGAGCCCCACCCCGTCTCCTCCGCGGGTTGACCGTACCCGCGACGAGCCGGGTGATCGGCCATCAGCCAGTTTCCTCGACGGCCAACACGGGAGCGACCGAGGCCACGGCCTGGCCGGCATCAAGGGTGGCCACGCGCACACCGGTGGCATCACGTCCCTGGCTGGAGATCTCGCGCACCGCTATTCGCACCATCACCCCCGACGAGGAGGTCACCAGAATTTCGTCGTCCAGACCCACCATGAAAGCCGAAACCACACGCCCGCGCTGCGCGGTCAGCCGGATTCCCCGGACACCGAACCCTCCACGGCCCTGTCGGTTGAAGTGATGCAACTGGGTCCGCTTCCCGTATCCGGCGTCGGTCACGATCAGGATGCTCGTGTCATCGCGGGCCGGATCGATGGACACGACCTCATCCCCGGGGCGCAGTTGCATGCCTCGCACCCCGGCCGCGTCCCGCCCCATGGGACGAACTTCAGTCTCTGCAAACCGGATCGCCATGCCCTGGCGGGTCACCATGAAGATGTCGTCGCCGCCGCTGGTCGTGATCACACCGATCAACTCATCGCCGTCACGCAGATTTATGGCGATAAACCCTTCCCGGCGGGACTTGTCGTACTCCGAGAACGTCGTCTTCTTCACCTGCCCCGACCGGGTGGCAAACAACAGATACCGGTCCGTGGGGAATTCTCTGGTGTCAATCAACGCCTCGATCCGCTCGTCCGCCTCGAGGGGGAGAAGGTTGACGATGGCGGTGCCGCGCGCCGTGCGCTCTTTTAGCGGAACCTCAAAGGCCCGCAGCCGGTACACCTTGCCGCGATTCGAGAAGAACAGCAGGTAGGAGTGGGCGCTGGTATGGATGATCCGGGTGACCAGGTCCTCTTCCTTCAGACGGGTGGCCTGCACCCCCCGGCCGCCGCGGCCCTGGGTCCGGAACTGGGAGGCGGGCACGGCTTTGACATACCCGGCCTTCGTCATGGTGATAACCAGATCCTCGTCGGTGATGAGGTCCTCAGCTGACATGTCGCCGTCGTCAAAGGTGAGGATGGCCCGGCGATCGTCGGCGAACTTGTCGCGAATCTCGGTCATTTCGGTCTTGATGACGCCCCGCAGGACGCCCTCGTCAGCCAGGATCGCTTCCAGCTCGGCGATGGTCTGGCGGAGCGCCGCCAACTCCTCTTCCAAGTTGGTCCGGCCCAGCCGAGTGAGCTGGGACAGACGCATGTCCACGATATGAGTGGCCTGGATGTCACTGAATTCGAAGGGCGCCTGCTGCAGGGTGGCGATCGCCGCTTGCCGATCCTCCGAGGCACGGATGGCCGCCACAATGGCGTCGATCATGTCGAGGGCCTTGATCAGACCCTCAACGATGTGCGCCCGATCCTGGGCCTTCTTCAGGCGGAACTCGGACCGGCGCCGAATAACCTCGACCTGATGTCCGACATAGGCGGACAGGATCTGCACCAGATTCAGGGTGCGCGGCACCCCGTCCACCAGGGCCACCATGTTGACGCCAAAGCTGGTTTGCAATGGCGTGTGCTTGTACAGATTGTTGAGGACGACGTTGGCGTTGGCGTCCCGTTTGAGCTCGATCTCGACCCGGGTCAAACCCTTCGCCGACGAATCATTGGCGTCCCGAATCCCGTCCAGCTCCCGGGAGTCAACCAGCTCTTTGATCCGGGTAAGCAGTGACCGGGGACTGACCTGATACGGCAGTTCGGTCACCACGATGACCGATCCACCCCGCTTGGTCTCGACAATCTCGGCCTTGGCCCGCATCTTGATCGAGCCGCGACCCGTCCGGTACGCGTCCATGATCCCCTGGCGGCCCAGGATGAAGCCGCCGGTCGGGAAATCCGGACCTTTTACGAACTGCATCAGGTCGTCGGCGCTGGCGTCGGGATGATCAATCAGATGGAGGGTGGCGTCAACGATTTCCCGCAGGTTGTGGGGCGGGATCTTGGTGGCCATGGCCACGGCGATCCCCTCGCTGCCGTTGACCAGCAGGTTGGGAAAGCGTGCCGGCAGGACCGTGGGGACCTCGTACTCGCCCGAGTAGTTGTCCTCGAAGTCGACCGTGTCCTGATCGATGCCGTCGAGCAAATGGGTGGCAATCTCGGAGAGTCGGCACTCCGTGTAGCGCGCCGCGGCCGGCCCGTCGTCGAGCGACCCGAAGTTGCCGTGGCCGTCCACCAGCGGGTGGCGCAGGCTAAACGGTTGGGCCATGCGCACCAAGGCGTCATACAGGGCAATATCACCGTGTGGGTGGTAGCGGCCCATGACGTCGCCGGTAACGCGAGCGCACTTCAGGTGCGGCCGGTCCGGCCGGGCCCCCATGTCGTGCATGCCGTACAGCAATCGCCGGTGGACCGGCTTCAGCCCATCGCGCACGTCCGGGAGGGCCCGGGCGACGATGACCGACATGGCGTAATCCAGGTAGGAGCGCTCCATCTCCTCCTGGACGTCGATCGGCTCGATACCGACCAGCGTCCCGCCGCCGTCGCCCGCCCAGCCGTCGCCGTCCGTGGGTGGCATGGCGTCGCTCATATGTCCAGGAACCTCACGTCTTTGGCGTTCTGCTGAATAAAGTGCTTCCGCAGCTCCACATCGTCACCCATGAGAGTGGCAATGACCTCGTCGGCGATGGCGGCCTGGTCCACCGAGACCTGCAGAAGGGTACGAGTGGCGGGGTCCATCGTGGTCGGGCCGAGCTCGTCCGCGTCCATCTCGCCCAAACCCTTAAGACGGTTGAACTCGTTCTTGTGGTTGGGGTTTGCCGCCAGGAATGCCGCCTTGGCTGCATCGTCCTTCAGGTACACCTTCTTCTTGCTGACCAGGGTCGAGTACAGCGGCGGCTGGCAGATGTACACATACCCGTTCTCGACCAAAGGCCGCATCTGGCGGTAGAAGAAGGTCAACAGCAGGGTCCGGATGTGGCTGCCGTCCACGTCCGCATCCGCCATGATGCACACCTTGTGGTAACGGGCCTTGGTGATGTCGAACTCTTCACCGATGCCCGCGCCGATGGCGGCAATCAGCGCCTGCACCTCGTTGTTTTTGAGCATCCGGTCCAAACGGGCCCGTTCCACGTTGAGAATTTTTCCGCGAATGGGGAGGATGGCCTGCGTCGTCGGGTTGCGCGCCTGGGTGGACGAACCACCGGCAGAGTCGCCTTCCACGATGAAGAGCTCGGCGTCTTCGGCTGAGGTTCCCCGCGCACAGTCCCGCAGCTTGTCCGGCATGCCCGCGCCCTCGAGTGCTGACTTGCGGCGAGTGGCATCCCTCGCCTGGCGGGCGGCGATACGGGCCCGTGACGCGGAGATGGACTTGTTGACGATTTGCCGAGCTTCGGGTGGATGCTCCTCCAGCCATTCCGCCAGCTTCTCGTTGGTCGATCGCTCGACGAGAGAACGAATGGAAACGTTCCCTAGCTTGGCCTTGGTCTGACCCTCGAACTGTGGATCCTGCAACTTCACGGACACGATTGCGGTCAGGCCCTCACGAATGTCCTCGCCGAGCAGGTTTTCGTCCTTGTCCTTGAGTTGACCGCCAGCCCGCGCGTAGCGATTGACGACGGCCGTCAGAGCCTTCTTGAAGCCCTCGACGTGTGTGCCGCCCTCCATGGTGGCGATGCCGTTGGCAAAGCCGTGAATGCCCTCGTAGTAGCCGGTGTTCCATTGCAGGGCGACTTCAACCTCGCCGTCATCCTCGGTAACGGCATAGTTCCCCACCCGCTTGAACAGCGCTTCCTTGGAAGCGTTGAGATGGCGCACGAAGTCGACGATCCCGCCCGCGTACTGGAACTTCGTGGTCCCCGGATCGGCGCCGGGTCGTTCGTCGGAGAATCGAATGTCCAGGCCGGCGTTGAGAAACGCGTACACCTGCAGTCGTTCCAGGATGGTTTGGGCCCGGAACTCCGTCTCGTCAAAGATGCGGGCATCCGGCCAGAAAGTGACCGACGTCCCGGACCGTCCTTTGGGCGAGGGACCGGTAACCTCCAGCTTCGTCACGGCCTTGCCACCGTCAGCGAACTCCATCCGGTGACGCAGGCCGTCCCGGTCGACCTCGACGATGAGGCGGGTGGAGAGCGCGTTGACGACCGAAACCCCGACCCCGTGCAGACCGCCCGACACCTTGTAGCCGCTCCCGCCGAACTTGCCGCCACCGTGCAGCTTGGTCAGCGCTATCTCCACGCCGGTGAGCTTTTGCTGGGGATTGACATCGGTGGGGATGCCTCGACCGTCGTCGACCACCCGGCAACCGCCATCCGCCAGCAGCGTGACGTCGATCCGTGTACAGAAGCCCGCCATGGCCTCGTCGACGGAGTTGTCGACGACCTCCCACACCAGGTGATGCAGCCCGCTGGTTCCAGTGGAACCGATGTACATGCCGGGGCGCTTGCGGACCGGTTCGAGACCCTCCAGGACGGCCATGTCGCGGGCGCTGTAGCGGGCAGGAACGGCGGCCTTGTCTCCGTCATCCAGCCTCAGTTGCATCGCCATGGGACGGCCTTTCGAACGGGGGGATTACATGAGCGAGTTCAAGGCCGTCGCGAACACGAAACTGCTGGTCATCGGCCCGAACTGGGACTCTTCCAGTCTACCAGAGGGGGTCAGCCAGCCGGGCGAAAACGACCCCTGGACTGTGGCGATTGCCTACGGCCAGAAGGGGGGTATGGGCGCGCTCCCGCGGGCGCCGGAGCACCGACTCGGATCTGGATCTGGGCGATCTCGGTCGTCGCGATCCCGGCCCGAATCCGGGCCAGCATGTCCGGAGCCAGGTATCGCAACTGGGCCGCCCACGCCGGCTGGTCGGCCGCTATGACCAGCACCCCGTCTCGCAGCGAACAGGGCCGGGCGTGAGCGGCGACTTCCTGGCCAACCAGCCGTGGCCAGTCGGCGAAGACCGAGGTCAGCAGGCGGGCTCCGGGAGTGCCCAATCCTCGGGTCACACGGTCGAGGGAGTCCGCGACAGGGCGGGGATCGCGGCTGACGGCTTCCGACGGGAACGTACGCCACGTGCTCATGTCAATACCTTCCCGTCCTCGACATACACCCGTGTCGCCACCTGCGCCCCGGCCGGGAGGTACTCCGAGGCAGCAGCGGTGAGCACGGCCTGGCCCGAAGGCAGGCACCGGAGCAGAGCCGCAGAACGGCAAGGATCCAGCTCGGAGAACACGTCGTCGAGCAGCAGGATAGGGGCGCTCCCGATCCGCTCCGTCACCAGCTGATGACCGGCCAGGCGCAATCCGAGCGCCAGGGACCTCTGCTCGCCTTGGGATGCCTGGGTGCGGCTCAACAGACCGCCAATCTCCAGGACCAGCTCATCGCGGTGGGGGCCTACCGTGGTCACCCCTCGCCGAAGGTCATCCGGGCGCGCCGCCTCGACCGCGTCGTGGAGGTTGCCCTCCCAGCTGCGCTGATAGCCGACACGGACGGCCGCTCGACCTCGGGCCGCGACCGCAGCGGCCAGATGTCCATATGCGGCCCCTACAAGCGGCTCCAGGGCCGCAGCGAGCGACTCCCGGGCTGTTGCCAGCGACTCCCCTACTTCGGCCAGTTTGCGGTCCCAGACGTCCAGCGTGTGCTTCACATCCGGGGCGAGAGGGCGGCTGCTGGTTGACACGCCCGCAGACTTGAGAAGGGCGTTGCGTTGCTTGAGGACTCTGTCCAGTTCGGCGATGGTCGCTCCATGGCGAGGATGCAACGACACCAACAAGTCGTCCAGATAATCGCGTCGCCCCTGAGGGCCGCCCTTGACCAGACTCAGGTCGTCGGGAGCGAAGACCGTCATGCAAAACGCGCCCAGCAGATCCCGGGACCGGTGCAGCGGCTGTCCGTTGAACCGGACGCGACCCCGGCCGGTGGCATGCAGCTCTGCTTCCACCAGCAGATGACGCCCCTCCCGAATCCCATCGGCGCGGACGATGGCCCGCTCCCCCTGCGCCCCGTGGCGAATCAGGGCCTCCGCCGGGCTGCCGCGGAAGGAGCGCAGGGTCGCCAGGTAGCCGATGGCCTCGAGCAGGTTGGTCTTCCCTTCCGCGTTCGCACCGCTGACAAGCGTGATGCCGACCGGAGCAGGCACGAATTCCGCCTCCTGGTAGTTGCGGAAGTCGGTCAACCACAGATGCTCTAGATGCACGAATCACTCTCTGACCGCACGTTCGACCCGAACAGCCGAACCAAAAGAACGCCCGTGCCGTGGCGAAACCACGGGCCGCCCGCGGTTGCGAGCAGTTGTTTTCCGGCCGTCGCCACGCTCAGGACACCCGCACGGGCATCAGCAGGTAGAGATATTCATCTCCTTCTGTTGGTCGCAAGGTCGCGGGTTTGAGGGCGTCCAGCGTGTCCAGCGTGACCTCATCGCCGGCCACCGCGTCCACCCCGTCGATCAAATAATTCGGGTTGAACGCAATGGTCATCTCTGCGCCTTCGTATTTCGCGTCCACGTCCTCAGTTGCGGTACCCCAGTCCGTGGTGATCACGGTGAGCTCGATGCCAGTGGGGCGCAACGCAATTCGCACAGGCGTCGTGCTATCCCGCGCCAGCAACTTCACCCGCCTGATGGCCTCCAGAAACGGCTCTCGCCCCACGCGCAGCCGATTCGGATAGGAGGCAGGGATCAGTTGCCGGTAATTCGGGAACTCACCTTCGATCAGCCGCGTCGTCAGCGCGACCGGCCCGACCGTGAACGTCGCGTCGTGCGGTCCCAGCCGCAACGTCACCTCGGGGGTGGCAGGTCCGAGCAGGCGCATCAGTTCGTTGAGCGCCCGGGACGGGACCAGGACCCGCTGCCCTTCCGCCAACACCCCAACTCCACGGAGATCCTTCACTGCGAGCCGGTAGGAATCCGTCGCCACCAGGCGCAGGCCGCCGTCCTCGGCGGCCATGAGCACACCGGTGAGGATCGGCCGAGAATCCTCATTGGAAGCCGCCCTCGTCACCTGGCGCAAGGCGTCGGTCAGGCCTTCAACCGCAAGGGTGACCGTGTCACCGGTCGGGACCGGCAGCCGTGGAAAGTCCCCGGCGGGGTGGGTCCTCACGCTGAAATGCGACCGGCCCGATGCGATCCGAATTTCGTCATCGTCGGCCTCCACTGCCACCGCACCAGGCTCGAGGGCACGCACGATATCGGTGACGAGGCGCCCTGGTGCCACAGTGACCCCGTCGCTGCTGCCACTCACCTGGGCTTCGACCGTGATCGTGAGATCCAGGTCAGTGCCGGTGACCTGCAAGGTGTCACCACTGACCGAAAGCCGGACACCACCAAGAACAGGCAGGGCGCCGCTTCGACCGGCGACGGCCCTACCTGCGGTGCTCAAGGCTTCGACGAGAACATCGCGCTCGCATCGGAACTTCACGGCACTGCCTTTCCTACTTCCCTGTTATCTAAGAGAATTCTCTAGTAACAGTTATAGACATTGTGGATTGTGGACAACGACCTGTTGTTGCGGGTCAGACGGGTCGTCGATCGTCTGGCGTCGTCCCCAGGATTACACAGGGGTGTGACGGGGGCGGTGATGTCTTGTGGATTCGTCGGTGGCTGTCCCCTGAAATCACATTGTCCCGACACATGAGGTCCCGAAGGCGGTCCCCAGGCCTGGTACCGGGTCACGGTCAGGCACCGCCCTTGATGTTGTAGATGAGTTCGGTGACCTGGTCGTAAATCTGGCGACGTTCCTTCATCAACCCGGACACTTTTTCAACGGCGTGGATGACCGTGGTGTGATCCCGGCCGCCGAACTCCCGGGCGATGGCCGGATAGCTGAAGTCCGTCAACTCCCGGAAGACGTACATACCGATCTGGCGAGCGTTGACGAGAGGGCGCCGGCGGCTGGTCCCACACAGGTCTTCGACGCTGAAGCCAAAGGCGAGGGCGACTGCGTCCATGATGACCTTCGGCGTGATCTGACGGGGCCGGTCGGCGTCCAGGATGTCCGACAGAACGCGTTCGGCCATCTCTTGTGTGGGCGGCTCCTGGTTGAGGCTGGCGAAGGCGGAGACCCGTATGAGCGCACCTTCGAGCTCCCGGATGTTGTCACGGACGTGGGTGGCGATGAGTTCGAGCACCTCACCGGGAATCGGCATTCGTTCCCCGTCGGCCTTTTTGCGTAGAATGGCCAACCGGGTTTCCAGTTCCGGTGGCTGTACGTCGGTGGTAAGGCCCCACTCGAAGCGGCTGCGCAAGCGGTCCTCGAGCGTGGCGATCGAGCGGGGATGGCGGTCCGAGGACAGCACGATCTGCTTGGCGCCCTCGTACAGCGAGTTGAAGGTGTGGAAGAACTCCTCCTGGAGCCCCTCCTTCCCCTCCATGAACTGGATGTCGTCGACCAACAGCACATCGCAGTCCCGGTACCTGCGTTTGAAGACGGTCTGACTGTTGTTGCGGATGGCATCGACGAAGTCGTTCATGAACGTTTCAGTCGAGACGTAGCGGATCCGCATCCCCGGAAAGTTGTCCATGCCGTAGTGCCCGATGGCATGCAGCAGATGCGTTTTTCCGAGGCCTGAGTCCCCATAGATAAAGAGGGGGTTGTAGCTGGCAGCCGGGGTTTCTGCGACTCTCTGGGCGGCGGCGTGAGCGAAGCGATTCGACGACCCGATCACGAAGGCGTCGAACGTGTAGCGAGGGTTGAGCCTGGGCGTGCCGGCCCGCGGGGTGACAGGTGTGGGCAGAGCCGGCGGGGCCCCGTTCCCGCCCGCCTCGGGTTCTGCAAGGGGCGGGGGCGAGGCTGCGGCGGTGGGGTCCACGGGTAGCGGGATGGCCTGCTCGACGGCTTCCGGGGTTGGTCGCACCACGATCCTGACCTGCCAGTCGTCGGTCCCCGTCACCTGGGCTACCACTTTTTCCAGTAAGCCCAGATAGCGTTCCTCGAGACGGTCGCGTACCGGCGAGCTCGGCGCCGACAACACCAGCAAGCGGCCGTCCGCCTGTGTCCCCTCGATCCCGGCCATCCACATGCGCCAGGTGGCCTCGGAAACTTCGGCGCGGAGGAGGTCAGAGCATTTTTTCCACAGCTCTTCAGCCTGGGTCACTTGCTGTTTACGCCTCCCACGGGACCGTCATCCACAAGGTGATCCACAACTTGTGGAGAACTCGACAGACTGACAAGCCGCCCCACCACAATCGGGGCGGCCGCAACCGGGGAAGAAGTCGGTCTCACGCGTCGCGTGGAACAAGGTGACGCTAGCACCACGATTCGGCCCCATCCCCCGGCTCTGATCGGCTCGCGAGCCGGAACAACAGCGTACCGAAGAAGGCTGCTGGTGCCCACTTGTTGACCAGGTCCGAGTAGCTGCGGGGGGCCCAGCGCAAGTGTGGCGGGAAGTACGTTTCGAACATGCCGGACTGTTCGAGCACCTTGAACTCGGCGCCCTGAAAGCCGGCGTCCAGGGCCGTCTGGCGCAGCCGGGAGATCGTGTTGCAGCGGTAACGCACCGGCGAGTGGTAGGCCTCGATGAGCTCTGCTGGTCGGACTCGGTGCAGCAGCCAGTCCTGGATGCCCAGGCGGGCCGCCGCGGCGCTGACGAGGCCGAAGTAGTGCCACAGGTTCGGCGTGATCCCGAAGCAGGACCCGCCCGGCACGAGCAGGGACCGGATGGCTTCGAAGAACGGCCCGGGCGCGTCGACGTGCTCGACCACGTAGAGGCACAGCGCCACGTCGAAGCGCTCGGTTGTGGTCGGAGCGAAGTCTTCGACCAGGGCCTGGTGACCTTCGTCGAGCCATGGCCGGGTCAGGACCCCGGGATCGGGGTCGACGCCCACCAGTCGACCGGCCCGGCTGCGAAGGGCGGCGGGGAAGTCGTAGAAGCTGCCGCCGCCACCGACGTCGAGGACCGAGAGCGGTCCCGGGTGGGTGCGGTCGATCCATCCGAGCAGTTCGGGGAATTGCTGGGTGTCAGGTTGGAGAAAGAGAGCATCAGAACGCATGAGATCGCTTGAACTAGACCCGGGCCATGTTTGCGAACCGGGTGTAATGATCGAGGAAAGCGAGCTGGCATTTGCCGGTGGGTCCGTTGCGGTGCTTGGCGACGATGACCTCGGCACTGCCGCGATCGGGGGAATCCGGGTTGTAGATCTCGTCCCGGTAGAGGAACAACACGATGTCGGCGTCTTGCTCGAGCGAGCCGCTCTCCCTGAGATCGGCCAGCTGCGGTCGTTTGTCGGCGCGCATCTCCAGGTTGCGGGACAGCTGCGAGAGGGCTACCACCGGCACCTCCAGCTCGCGGGCCAGGATCTTGAGCCCCCGGCTGATCGAGGACACCTCGATCTGACGGTTTTCCACCGTCACCCGGCTCGACATCAGCTGCAGGTAGTCGACGACAATCAGCCCGAGACCGCCCTCACGGGCCTTGAGGCGGCGGGCCTTGGCCCGCATCTCCATCACCGTCAGGTTGGGGTTGTCGTCGATGAACAGCGGCGCGTCGCCCAGGCGGGCGATGGCCTGGCTGATCTTGGGCCAGTCGGAATCGGCCAGGCGACCGTTGCGGATGCGGGCGGCGTCGACCCGCGACTCCGAGACGAGTAGACGCTGGGTCAGCTCGTCATGGGACATCTCCAGGGAGAAGATGAGCGTGGGCACCCGGGCTTCCATGGCGGCGTGGGCGGCCATGCCCAAAGCGAAGGCGGTCTTGCCGACGGCGGGTCTGGCACCGACGATGACCAGCGTCGAGGGTTGCAGGCCGTACAGCCGTTCGTCGAGATCGACGTAGCCGGTTGGGACGCCGGTGATGGTCTCCCCGCGGTCGAAGAGGCGCTCCAGGCGGTCGAGGGTGTCGACGAGCAGACCCTGCAGCGGCTTGAGGCTGTCGGTGACCCGCCGTTCGGCAACATCGAAGACCAGAGCCTCGGCCTGGTCGATGGCCGCGGCGACATCGTCGGGGACGCCGTAACCCATCTCGGCGATTTCTCCAGCTACGGCAATGAGCCGGCGCAGGAGGGCGTGTTCCTCAACGATGCGGGCGTAACGGGAGGCGTTCGTGGTGGCCGGGGTGTCTGCCTGCAGGGAGATCAGCGCCGGCAACCCACCGACGGCTTCGAGGAGGGCGGCCCGGGACAGCTCGTCCCCGACCGTGACCGGGTCCGCCGGCTCTCCCCGGCTGTACAGGGTCGTGATGGCGTCGAAGACGTGACCGAAGGCAGGTTTGTAGAAGTCGTCGGGGCCGCACGTCTCTACTGCGGCCGCGATCGCGTCGCGCGAGAGCAGCATGGCGCCCAGCAGGGACTGCTCGGCATCCAGGTTGTGGGGCGGGATGCGAGCAGCTCCGGGACGAGAGCGTCGCCGGCTGTCCTCTACGGTTTGGACCATGGAGATCTCACCTAACTCGCTGGTGCCTGTGGGGTACCAGACCCTTTCCTTCTGGATTTCATTGTGGACAGACGCTTGCCTGCTGGGGAGAAGCCGGTGGTTCGACCACAGGACCAAACATACGTTCCCGGTGAGACGGGTGTGTGGAGATCCTGGTGGGGCGTGACGGCGTGGGCTGCCGGGCGGCGTGGCGCCGTGGGGGATGCGCCGCCGTCGGGCGAGCCGTGTATGTGTGGCTGTGCCTGCGCCGTGACTGTGAAGGTCAGGCGGAGGTTGTGGGCATGGCTCGTTGGCCCTGGCCCCCGCGGGGGCGCGCCGGCGCCTGCACGGGCCCGCCTCGCCCCGGGCCCGCCTCGCCCCGGGTCCGGCACGGGCCCGCGCCAAAGCAACGCCCGCCCCAGATGGCGCCGGTCAGCGGCGGTCGACGTGAAGTAACGGGGCGGAGGCCGGAGTCAGGCGGGAACAACCTCCACCGTCACCCGGAACTCCACGTCGGTGTGCAACTTGACAGGTATCTCGTGGATGCCCAGCGACTTGATGGGCTCGTCGAGGTGAAGCCGCCGTCGGTCGAGTGTCACCTTGGCCTGTTGGGCCACCGCATCAGCGACGTCGGTGGAGGTCACCGAGCCGAACAGGCGACCACCGGCGCCGGACCGAGCGGGAATCCGGATCACGAGGGGCACAAGGGTTCGAGCCACGACTTCGGCTGACTCCCGGTCCCTGGCGTCCCTCAGATCACGGGCCCGACGCATGGCGTTGGCCTGGGCCGTCACCCCGTTAGTGGCGACGATTGCCAGGCCCTTGGGGAGCAGATAGTTACGGCCGTAGCCGTCCGCAACCTCGACGATGTCGCCGCGCTTACCCACCTTGTCAACATCAGCCCGCAAAACGACGCGCATCAGACACCCACCCCCACCGCATCTGCTTGCTCGAGTTCGTCACCGTCCTCGGCGGTGTCTTCGTCCTCGCCGAGATCGCTGGCGTCAATCTCGTCCAGGTCGGCGTCCTCCGGAGTGCGCCCCTCTTCGCGGCGTGTCCCAGGCCGCCCGGGTCCACGCCCCGGGCCCCTCTCGTTGACGGTCCGCTGGGTGTATGGCAACAGAGCCAGCTCTCGGGCCGACTTGATGGCGACCTGGACGTCACGCTGATGCTGAGAACAGTTGCCGGTCACTCGGCGGGCCCGGATCCTGCCTCGATCGCTCATGAAGCGACGCAGGAGGTTGACGTCCTTGTAGTCCACCCAGTTGGCTTGATCCTTGCAGAAGATACAAACCTTCTTTCTGCCTCGCGGCCGAGTGTCCTTGATCGTGCGCTTGGTACCGCGATCACGGTCGTTGTTGCGGGCCATGGGTTAGAACGGCTCCTCTTCGTAGCGGTAATCGCCAGGGGGCTCGTTGGTCACGGGGCGGCTGGCACCACCGCCCGAATGGACCGCTGCTCCCACCGTGGCGTCGGGCGCTCGTCGCTCGTTGCGGGTGATGACGGCTGTCGCCCAGCGCAGGCTCGGCGCGACCTCGTCCGCAGTGATCTCGATCTTCGAGCGCCGCTCGCGCTCGGCCGTTTCCCAGCTGCGCTGGTCGAGGCGGCCGCTCACCAACACTCGTGAGCCTTTGGAGAGGGACTGGGCAGCGTTTTCGGCGAGCTGACCCCAACACACCACATCGAAGAAGGAGGTGGCTTCCTCCCATTCTTGCGTTTGCCGATTCTGCCAGCGCCGGTTGACCGCCACGCCGAAGCTCGCCGTGGCCTGTCCGGTCGGCGTGAATCGCAACTCCGGGTCGCGGGTCAGATTGCCGACGATGCTTACGTGGTTGCCGTTGGACATTTCACTGCTCTCCGTTCACACTTGCCGCCGCCGGAACGCTCTCGGGAACGGACGGCCGTGACGTTTTCACGACCGTCTTCTTCTCCGGCAGGCGAATTACTTTGTGGCGGATCACGTCATCCGCGAGTTTGAGCATCCGATCGACCTCGGCGAGGGCCGCTGGCTCCGCCCGAGTCTCGATGAGCACGTAGTAGCCCTCGCTACGATGGTGGACCTCGTAGGCGAAGCGGCGCTTCCCCCAGCGGTCCACCTTGTCAACAACGCCGCCACGACTCGTGATGATTTGCGTGGCTCGATCGATGATGGCCCGGATGGCGTCCTCCTCAAGGCCGGCGTCGAGGATCACCATAATTTCGTACTGCCGCATCAGCGGCTCACCACCTCCCTATGGACCCGGCCTGATGGCTCGGGGCCCCGGACCGTCCGGGGCAGGGTTGAATTGAAAGACAAGTCATCGTACTCGACCTCGATCCGGTGGGCCGGGCATGCTCCGCTCGGGAGCGAAACGTTGCGGATGGGACGCCGTCAATCCTTGCAGGTGGGTGTGACAGCGTCGCGGCCCCGGGAGGGGTAATCCAGAGTTGTCTGGAGAGCGGAGAGGCGCGCGGATCGAGGTTCGAGTCATCTGCGGGTCGGCCCGCTGACGGGCGGGCGACCTCCTCAGGCGCGAATCGGTGACTGCGGCACCGACGGCGACGGCGATCTGTGCGGCCCCAGATTGACTCGCCTACACGAGGATGCCGTCAGGCTGAGGCCAGGTTGGCTGCCAGATCCCGAGTGATGTGGTAGGTCTCGGCGTCGGACGGGAAGGCTCCACAACGGACGTCAGATGCCCAGGCGCGGAGCCCCTTGACTGCTTCTGCTTTCAGATCGGCGTAACGGCGCACGAACTTCGGCTGAACCCGGTCCTCGAAGCCGAGGACATCGTGGAAGACCAGTACCTGCCCGTCGCAGTGCGGTCCTGCGCCGATGCCAATAGTAGGAACGTCGATGGACTCGGTGATCAGGTGGGCGACCACGTCGGGGATGCCCTCCAAAACGACGACGAAACACCCGGTGGCCGCCAACGCGTGCGCGTCCTCGACCAACGCTTTTGCCGCGTCAAGATCCTTCCCCTGGACTTTGAAACCGCCCATGGCGTGGACTGACTGAGGTGTCAGCCCGAGGTGGCCCATCACCGGGATCTCGGCGTCGACGATGGCTTCCACCACAGGGATGCGCTTGCGGCCACCCTCCAGCTTCACGGCCTGGGCTCCGGCTCGAACCAGGCGGGCTGCGTTACACACAGCGTCCGCAGGACCGGTGTGGTAGCTCATCCACGGCAGGTCGGCAACGACCATGGGGCGCGGGTTGACACGAGCCACGGCTGCTGTGTGGTGAACAAGATCGTCCACCGTCACATGCAACGTATCGTCGTACCCAAGCACAACCATGGCGACCGAATCGCCGACAAGGATCAGGTCCACGTCAGCTGCGTCTGCCACACGTGCCGTGGGCGCGTCGTAGGCGGTCACCATCACCAGCGGAAGGCCCGAGTTCTTTCGGGCCCGTACCGAAGGCGCGGTCTGCTGTCCAGGCATCACCAGTCCTCCTTTTCCGTCCAGCGCCCCATGGCTGCCGGCGGTGTTCGCCAGATTAGTGGTGCGGGTCACTATCTGCGCAAGTCACCGCATCGTGGCAGGGGGTCGGGGGTCAGGGGCGGGGCAGGTCGGTACTGCCTGTGCTGCGACACAGCTTGCTGGGCCGACGCTTTTGTGTCGCATTTTCGCTTCTCAGTACGTCTAGCTACACAGGATGTGCGTTTGTGGGCAGAGAATCCGCGATGCGACAGAGAATCAGGTAGAGCGGTGCGGGTGCGGGTGCGGGTGCGGGTGCGGGTGCGGGTGCGGGTGCGGGTTCGGGGGTGCGAAGTGGGTGCGGTCGGGCCAGTTGGGCACGTTAAGTGGCATTAACCGGGTCGGATCTTGCCCACTTGGTCGAGGTGTGCCCACTTTGTGGTGAGTGGGCGCGTCGTGGGGTAGGCGGGGCGCCGGCGGGGTTCGGGGGTGCGAAGTGGGTGCGGTCGGGCCAGTTGGGCACGTTAAGTGGCATTAACCGGGTCGGATCTTGCCCACTTGGTCGAGGTGTGCCCACTTTGTGTTGGGTGGGCGCGTCGTGGGGTAGGCGGGGCGCCGGCGGGGTTCGGGGGTGGTCGAGGTGTGCCCACTTTGTGGTGAGTGGGCGCGTCGCCGGGTGCGTGGGTGCCAGGCGGTGGGGCGGTGGGGCGGTGGGGGCGCAGCGGGCGCTAGCGGGGCGGACGGAGCGACCTCGAAGGGTGGACCCGCCCGCCAGCACAGCCGCCCGCACAGCCGCCGGCCCAGCCGCCGGCCTACGTGGTTGGAGGACCGGCCGGCGAGGACCCAGACGCCGGCGAGGTCGGCGTCGTCTGCGTAGGCGAGGTTGGCTCCGACCGCCCCGAACTGCCCTGTGACGACCCCGAGGACGCGGGCACGGTCGTCGTGGTGGGGAACAGCACCGTCGTGCCGACCGTCGGCGGGGTGAGCGTCTGCCCGGGGAACGAGTACACCACCGGGAACGACCCCCCGTACTGCGGATCCGACGCCAGCACGGCGGACATGTAGTTGTGCCACAACTCCGCCGGGATCGTCCCGCCTTGGACGCTCGTCAACCCCCGGAAGTTGACCATGGGCTGCGAGCTGGTCGCGTAGCCCATCCACACCGCCGTCGTCAGATTCGGCGTGTACCCGATGAACCAGGCGTCGCTCGAGTGCTCGGTCGTCCCCGTCTTGCCGGCCACCGGTGAACCCACATCGCCCGCCGACTCCCCGGTTCCGCCCAACACCACCTGTTGCAGCACGTACGTCTCTTCCGCCGCCTGCGCGGGTGTCAGGACTGTCTTGGCCTGCGGGGCAACCGGCAGGGGAAGCGGGGTTCCGTTGGCGGTGGTCACCTTGGTGATGAGCAGCGGGGCGTGGTACACGCCCCCGTCTGCGAAGGTGGCGTAGGCCGCTGCCATCTCCAGCGGGGAGACGTCGGCGGTGCCGAGGACCTGCGAGGGGTAGGCGCCCGGCAGCTCGGCGGGATTGATCCCGAGAGCCTCCGCCATGCTGTCCAGGTTGGCGGCGCCCAGGCGGGCCACCACCTGCGCGTAGACGGTGTTCACCGACTGGGCCGTGGCCTCGATGATCGACATACGAGATGGGACAACCTCGTTCTCGAAGTTGGTCACTGTCCACGGAGTTCCGTCGGCGTTGCCGCCGGGAAGCACCACCTCGGGCGGTGCCGGGAACGTCGATTCCACCGAGTAACCGGATTTGATCAGATAAGCGAGCATGAAGGCCTTGAACGTCGAGCCCGCCTGACGCCCGCTTCCTCCGCCCTGGGTGCCGAGAGCCATGTCGACCGTCGAGGTGGCGTAGTTCTGCCCGCCCACCAGCGCCCGCACCGCTCCGGTGTCATCGATCGAAACCAGCGCCCCCGACGGCTCGCCGGCGGCCGGATTGAGGGCGTCGGGATTCTGCCCGTAGATGGAGTTGTACGCCTCGGCTTGCAAATTGGGGTCGAGCGTCGTCGTCACCCGCAGGCCGCCGCTATCGACCATTTGCAACCCGTACTTGGCCACCAGCTGCTGGCGCACCGCCGAGATGAAGTAGGCGTCGCCGGCCTGACCCGAAGGGTTGCTGGCCACCGTTGGCGAGACGACGTACGAGGAGAAAGGAAGCGCCTGGACGCTGGCCGCTTCTGTTGTAGTGATTTTCCGATCGCGTACCATCGCCTTCAACGTGTCGGACTGGTTGAGCCGGGCTAATTGGGGATTGGTCGCCGGGTCTGCGGCCACCGGCTCCCGGATCAAGGCGGCGAGCAGTGACGCCTCTGGAAGGCCAAGTTGGCTGACGTTCTTGCCGAAGTAGGCCTGGGCGGCCGCCTGTACGCCGTAGGCACCGCGGCCCCAGTAGATGGTATTGAGATAGTTCTGAAGGATCTCTCGTTTGGACTCAGAACTCGCGACGCGGATGGCGAGCGCCGCCTCTTTGATCTTCCGGGAGATGCTGCGCTCCGACGAGAGGTACGTCTGCTTGACGTACTGCTGGGTGATGGTGGATCCGCCCTGAAGGCTCCCGGTCCCCCGGACGTCGGCGATGAAGGCCCGCACGACGCTGACCGGGTTGAGTGCCCCTTCCGAGAAAAAGTGTCGGTCCTCGGTTGAGATAACCGCGTTGATGACGACCTGGGGTACCTGCGAGATCGAGACCTCCACCCGGTTCTGGTCTGAGAACGACGCCAGCACCTGCTTGCCGCTCGAGTCGTACACGATCGACGTCTGCTCGAGGGGAGCCGGGCTGGGCAGGGGAATCCGGGACAGGTAAAAGAGGCCGCCGGCGATGACCGCGAAGACGGTGAGCGCCATCGCGAACAGCCAGCGCCGCCACCGCCAGAACCGTCGACCTCGTCGCGGCGGCTTCTGCGGTGGACGCGCCCGGCTGGGGGCGTTTGGGAGCACGCGGAGCCATAGGGGGTGGACCCCAGGCTAGCGGTGGGGTGCGACCGTGAAACTGCGGGCCAGGTGGTTCCAGGAGCAGACCGGGCACACTTCGACGACGTAGCAGGTGACCGTGCGAGTGGCTTTGGACAGCTTGAGGAGCTCCTGCCGGGACGTCACACAGGTTCCAGATGCCGGCAGCCCACGACCGAAGGCATAGGAAACCAACCGGACCTTCACTTCCCCGCAGATGGGGCAATCCTCGCGAGTTTCCTCACCGACGTTGGCTGCGGCGCGTAACAGTTCCGGGTGGGCGTCGCAGATGTCCAGGCGTGACAGCCGCCCCTTCTGATACTCGCTGACGGCCAGGCTGCGAGCTAAACGGTAATCGACATCACCGGCCAGGTCCGTTCCCGCGCTGGCACCACGAAAGGCGGCAGGGCGGAAGCTCATCACGCTCGCACCCTACCGCCCGCAGTGACAAGCCGACACGGCAACGGCGTCTTTCAGCTTAGATATATCGCCTCGATACATCGGCCCGCGCTATAGTGGCGCAATCATGCTGGAACTGGCCATCCTGGGGCTCCTCAAGGAGCAGGAGCTTCACGGCTACGAGCTGAAGAAACGTCTGTCCGAGACGCTCGGCTTCGCCAGTGGCGTGTCCTTCGGATCGCTCTATCCGGCGCTGGCCCGGCTGGAGCGGGCCGGTGCGGTGAAGGCCGTCGAGACTGCCGGTCCGCCCGGTAAGGCCGTTCCGATGACCGGATCGCTCGGCGGGGAACTGGCCGTCTTTCGGGCCCGGAAGTCGATTGGTCGGGAGGGACGAGGGGGTCGGGAAGGACGGGGGGGCCGGGGGAAGAAGGTGTATGGCATCACTCCCCGGGGCGAGGCGCTTTTCGAGGAGCTGCTGGCCGCCGAGAGCCAGTCGACCGAGGACGATCGGGTCTTCAACTTGCGGTTGGCGTTCGCCCGCTACCTGCCCCCCGATGCCCGTCTGGGGATGCTGGAGCGGCGCAGGGGCCAGATCCTGGAGCGACTGGTCCAGCTGCGAGCCCGGCTGCGGGCCGGGCGCGAGCGCGTCGACGCCTACACCCGCAGTTTGATGGAACACGACCGGGAGGCCGCCGAACACGACCTCTCGTGGATCGAGCGACTCATCGCGTCCGAACGGGCTGCCCCGACCGAGGTCCCCGTTCGTCGCGTCGACGAGACGCTCGCGCCGGCCCCGCCGGCACCGACCGGGGCTGCGAGCCCCAGCATCGCGGGGTTGCGCCCCGCCGTATCTCAGGAGGACACCCTCGCATGACCAAGCAGATCCGGCCCGCGTCCAACAAGATCCGGGTTGCCATTGCCGGCGTCGGCAACTGCGCCAGCTCCCTGGTGCAAGGCGTCGAGTACTACCGCGACGCCGATCCGTCCGACACCGTGCCAGGTCTCATGCACGTCACGCTGGGTGGCTACCACGTGGGCGATGTCGAGTTCGTGGCCGCCTTCGATGTGGACGCGGCCAAGGTCGGACTTGATCTCGGTAAGGCGATCTTCGCCAGCCAAAACAACACCATCCGGTTCGCGCCGGTAGGCGAGATGGGTGTGACGGTTCAGCGTGGGCCAACTTTTGATGGTCTCGGCAAGTACTACCGCCAGACCATCGAGGAGTCGCCGCTCGAGCCAGCGGACGTGGCCGGGGTGCTGCGTCAGACGGCAGCAGACGTGCTGGTGGCGTACCTGCCGGTCGGTTCAGAGGAAGCCCAGAAGCACTACGCTCAGGCGTGCCTCGACGCCAAGGTGGCGTTTGTAAACGCCATTCCGGTATTCATTGCCAGCGACCCGGTGTGGGCCAGGAAGTTCACCGAGGCCGGCGTGGCGATCGTGGGCGACGACATCAAGAGCCAGGTCGGCGCCACCATCGTCCATCGTCTGCTGGCCCGCCTGTTCGAGGACCGGGGCCTCGTGCTCGACCGCACCTACCAGCTCAACGTGGGCGGGAACATGGATTTCAAAAACATGCTCGAGCGCGACCGGCTCGAGTCCAAGAAGATCTCCAAGACGCGGTCGGTCACGAGCCAGCTCGACAACGGCATCGAAGCCGACGACGTCCACATCGGCCCGTCGGATCACATCGCCTGGCTCGACGACCGGAAGTGGGCGTACATCCGGCTCGAAGGTCGCAACTTCGGTGATGTCCCGCTCAACGTCGAGCTCAAGCTGGAGGTGTGGGACTCCCCCAACTCGGCGGGCGTCATCATCGACGCCTTGCGCTGCGCCAAGCTGGCCAAGGACCGCGGCATCGGGGGACCGCTGATCGGCCCGTCCGCATATTTCATGAAGTCGCCGCCGAAGCAGTACCACGACGACGATGCTCGTCGCATGGTGGAGGAATTCGCTACTGGCTGATCCGTGAGCGCTCGGGCTGCGGCACACGGCCCGAGCGCTGCGGCAGGATAGCTGTGTGCCCGTTGACATCGCCGCCGCATGGGATCGACACGCATCCGCCTACCAGGATGCCGCCAGGCTTTCGACCAGAGTCGCCCATTACGGGCCCGACATCCCGACGGAGGCCGAGTTACGACTGCTCGGTGACCTGAAAGGGAAGAAGGTTCTCGAGCTGGGCTGCGGGGGAGCCCAGTGCTCGATCGCCTTCGCCAAACAGGGGGCCACGGCCATCGGCGTGGATCTCTCGCCGGCGCAGCTGGCCTATGCCGCGCCAGCTGTGCGAGCAGGAAGAAGTGCGGGTGGAGCTCCGCCAGGGCGACCTCGCCGATTTGGCCTTTCTCAGGGCGGATTCGATCGACCTGGTCTTCTCGGCCTACGCCTTCGGTTACGTCGAGGACCTCAACCGGGTGTTCCGTCAGGTGCACCGCGTCCTCAAGGTGGGCGCTCCCCTGGTCTTCAGCCTGACGCATCCAGCGTACGACATGATCGATGACGTCGCCGAGCCGCCCCTGCTCATCCGGAGATCGTATTTTGACCGGTCGACCGTCGACTTCGACTGGGGCGGAATCCGCTTTACCGCGTATCACCACACACTTTCTGAGCTGTACATGGGCCTGGTGCGAGCCAGCTACCGCATCGATCTCGTCCTCGAGCCGGAACCGGTTGCGAGCGGGCCCCGGAGCCACGCGTGGCAAGAAACCTATAATTTCGTACCGCGCACCCTAATTATCCGGGCTCGCAAGGAAGGGAACTGAGGGGCGTCGTTCCCAATCAGGCTACGGGGCCCCGGCCGGACCATCTGAAGCGAACCGTGACGGGACGGTTCCACGCGTGTCGTGGTGAGAGGAGGTGCCGACGTCGTGTGTATGCGTTCGTTGGAGTGGGGCTGACCTAGGACCGTCGATGTTTGTGGCCGGGTGTTTGTCGTGAGAGGAGGTGCTGTCGTCGTGTGTATGCGTTCGTTGGAGTGGGGCTGACCTAGGACCGTCGATGTTTGTGGCCGGGTGTTTGTCGTGAGAGGAGGTGCTGTCGTCGTGTGTATGCGCTCGTTGGAGTGGGGCTGACCTAGGACTTTCGTTGTTTGTGGCCGGGTGTTTGTCGTGAGAGGAGGTGCTGTCGTCGTGTGTATGCGCTCGTTGGAGTGGGGCTGACCTAATGGCCACGGCCTCATCGAATAATCGAATAAAGGCGGACGTCTCCGACGCAGGGTCGGCGGACGTGACGACCGCGCTCGTGGGTAGCCGGTCCTCTCGGCCTATGCTGACAACGCCCATGGGAAGGGATCTGCGAAGCAGGGACGAAGGGGCGCCGTCCAGCGGTGCCGGGCGCCGGCGCCGTCTTCGTCGCACGAGCAGCAATCCCCACGCGCCATTGCGCGTATGGCTCTGTGTCGCCGGCTTCGCCCTGGTAGGAAGCCTGGCCTGGATCGCGGTGCTTGCTAGCTGGACGGGTGCTGGCCCATCCCGCACGTTGCCGTGGCCGGTGGTGGCCGCAGCTCTGGCTGGGGCTTCTCTGCTAACGGTGACGTTCATGGTGAGGGGCGACACGGTGACGCTGGGATTTGCGGAGATCCCGCTGGTGGTGGGCGTGGTCTTTTTGCATCCGGTCGGCCTGCTGTTGGCGACCGTGGTTGCCCAGGCCGCTGTCGCTGTGGTCAAGCGGCGACCCCCATCGAAGGCAATTTTCAACGTTCTCAGTTTCTGCTGTGCGGCTGCGGCCGCGCTGGCTTCGTACCGGTTGGTGCTGGGTGGGAGTTCACCCGTGTCGCTCCGGGGCTGGGCCTCCTGTGCCGCCGCGATCATTGCCGCCGACCTGATCATGAATGGGGCCGTCATTCTCGTGGTGGCCGTCAGCACCAAGCGCTGGCCCTTGGCCGAGCTGCGGACCACCTTGAAGGCCTCGGTCGCTGCCGTACCGGTCGGGATCGTCCTGGCCTTGACGGCGGTGAACGCCATCTGGGCCAATCGGCTGGCTGCGTTGCTGTTCGTGGGCTTGGGGGTGCTCGCTCTTGTCGGCCAGCGGTCGAGCGTGGAGTCGCGCCGGCGCTACGCCAACCTGGAGCGCCTCTATCGCTTCGCCCAACGGACCAGTGGCGTCTCCGAGGTCGACGACGTGGTGCACTCGATCCTGAGCGAAGCCCGGGAGGTAATGGGCTCTGGGATTGCCGAGCTGATCCTGCCGGACTCCGAGGGGTGCTTGTGCTACCACCTCGACGCAGGTGACCGCCTGGTGTGCGCCGTCCAGGCCGAATCCGGTGCTCTGGAGCAAATCGTGCAGGTGAATGGCGCCGGTCTGGTGGCGTCGTTCGACGATCCGCGGTCCGATGTGGTCTCGGCCCTGGCTGAGCGCGGGCTGCGAAACGCCCTGGCCGCCCCCATCAGCTTCGGGGATGACCTCCGCGGCGTCATCATCGTCGGAAACGGACAGGGCGCCGTGACCTTCGACGGCGAGGACCTGCGTCTGTTCGAGGTGTTGGCGTCCCATAGCGGCGTGGCGATCCGGGGTGGTCGCCTGCTGGACCGGCTGCGCCGTGAAGTAACGGCCAGGGAGCACGAGGCGCTCCATGATGGCCTGACGGGTCTCGCGAATCGCAACCTCTTTGACCGCTTCCTCCAGGACGCCCTGGCGGCGCGGACCGTGGGTCGAATGGTCGCCGTCATGTTGATGGACCTGGACGGCTTCAAAGAGATCAACGACACCATGGGCCATCACGTCGGCGACTCTGTGCTGCGCGAGCTGGCGACCCGGCTTACCGACAGCATCAGCGAGCACGGCATCGTGGCCCGTCTCGGCGGCGACGAGTTCGCGTTCGTCCTCCCCGATCTACCGGACGCCGAGCGGGTCGGCGACCTCGGTCAGGCGGTGCTCGCACAACTCGACCACCCCGTGGCTGTGGATGGCATGGCGCTGGAGCTGGGCGCCAGCCTCGGTGTGAGCATCGCCCCGGAACACGGCGAGGAGCGGAGCGTGCTGCTCAGGCGGGCGGATGTGGCCATGTACACGGCCAAGACGGCTGGCGGCGGCATCGAGGTGTACGACCCGAGCGGCGACCGGCACAGCACCCGGCGCCTGATCCTCGCCAACGAGCTGCGGACGGCGCCGCGCAACGACGCCATCGAGTTGTGGTACCAGCCTGTGGCGGACCTGAGCACCGGCACCGTACTCAGCTGCGAGGCCCTGCTGCGCTGGAACCACTCCCACCACGGGGTCATCCCGCCCGAGGAGTTCATCCCGCTGGCCGAGCAGTCGGGGATAATCAGCGAGCTGACCTGGTGGGCGCTCGACTCCGCGTTGCGGCAAATGCGGGCCTGGCACGATCAGGGCTGGGCACTCGGAGTATCGGTCAACGTGGCGGCGCGCAGCCTGCTCGAGGCGGACCTCCTGGATCGTCTGACACGGATGGTGACGGCAGCTCGGGTCGCACCGTCGTGGTTGACCCTGGAGTTGACGGAATCGTCCATCATGGCCGACCCGGTCCGTTCGACGAAGGCGTTGGCCGCGCTCGAGGATTTCGGGGTGCGCCTGGCCATCGACGACTTCGGGACCGGCTACTCGTCGCTGACCCGGCTCAAGCAGCTCCCGATTCATGTGGTGAAAATCGACAAGTCATTCGTGATTTCGATGAGCGTCGACGAGGGCGACCGCGCCATTGTGCGCTCGACCATCGAGCTGGCCCGGAACCTCGGGCACACGGTGGTGGCCGAGGGAGTCGAGAATCGCGCTACGTGGGAACAGCTGCGGGAGCTGGGCTGCGACTGGGCGCAGGGGTTCTACCTGGCTCGGCCGATGACCTCGGCCACGTTCGACGTGTGGTTGACGAATCGTCGCCGGCGCCATCTGTCCGTGGTGTCGGAGCCGGACGAGGCCTTCGGGGCGTAAGCGTCCGGACGCCGCAAATCTGCCGCCAGCCGCCAGCCGCCAGCCGCCAGCCGTCAGCCGTCAGCCTGCTGCGCTGCCCACCATTCGTCCAAACGGCGCCCCGCCTCTTCCTCCCCGAGCGGCCCTTCCTCGAGTCGCAGCTCCAGCAGGAAGGCCAGGGCGTCGCCGACTTCCGGCCCGGGCTTCAGGTTCAGCCTGGCCATAACGTGGTGCCCGTCCAGGTCGGGCCGGATGGAGGCCAGCTCCTCCTGGGCCTGCAGCCGGGCGATGCGCTCCTCCAGCTCGTCCATCCGCCGAGCCAGCGTGCGCGCTCGCGCTGCGTTGCGCGTCGTGCAATCGGCACGGGTCAACTGGTTGAGCAGGTCCAGTAGCGGCCCGGCGTCGCGCACGTAGCGGCGCACGGCGCTGTCGGTCCATCCCAAACGGTAGGTGTGGAAGCGCAGATGCAAGTCGACGAGACGGCTGACCGTCTCGATGTCGTCGCTGGAATAGCGCAGAGCTTTCATCCGATCGCGGGTCATGCGAGCTCCGACCACCTCGTGATGATGGAAGGTGACCGCACCCCCGGTCCCGAAAGACCGGGTCTTCGGCTTCCCCACATCATGGAACAGGGCCGCAAGGCGCAGAAGCCGGATGGGCCGGGTGTTTTCGACCACTGCGATCGTGTGGGCCAGCACGTCCTTGTGACGGTGGATCGGATCCTGTTCGAGACCGAGGGCTGGAAGCTCCGGCAGGAATTCCTCTGCCAGGCCGGTCTGGACCAGGAACCACAAGCCTTCTCCCGGCTTCTCGACAACCATCAGCTTGTCGAGTTCGTCGCGGACCCGCTCATCCGACACGATGTCCAGACGCGATCGCAGGGCCGTCACCGCGCTGACGAGCTCGGGCTCCGGTACCAGTCCGTAGCCGGCAATGAAACGGGCAGCGCGCAGCATGCGCAGCGGATCGTCACCGAAGGACTCCTCCGGCGCGAGGGGGGTTCGCAGTCGACGGGCGGCCAGGTCGCTGACGCCATCGAAGGGATCGATCAACGTCAGATCCGGGAGCGACAGCGCCATGGCGTTGACCGTGAAGTCGCGTCGGGACAGATCCGCTTCGATGGCGTCTGCGAACACCACGTCCGGCTTGCGGCTGTCCGGCCGGTATGCCTCAGCACGGTGGGTGGTGATCTCGACACGGCGGGCGCCCATCCGCATCCCGATGGTGCCGAAGCGCCGGCCCTGATCCCACACCGCGTCAGCCCACCCGGCGACCAGGGCTTCGACATCGTCGGGGCGGGCGTCAGTCGTGAAATCCAGGTCGGCGTCGTTGTCGAGACGGCCCAGCACCGCGTCTCGCACCACGCCTCCGACCAGATACAGCCGGAACCCCGCGGCCTGAAAGCGGGCCGCCAGCGCACTCGTTTCCTCCACCAGAGGACGGAGACGGTCGGGGATCACGGCGCTTCAGAGTACCGGGACACGGCTCGCAGCCCAGGCGGTTTCCGGCTGGTTGCAAGGCAGAAGAGGGCACCGATCGGCCCGGGTGTACGAACGGCAGGGGGTGGGGAGCGGTAGCGTCGCGTCAGCGTGAGCGAGCACGAGGCGAGCCGACACCGTTGCCCTGGCCGGGGCGGCCGGGGCGTGGGTTCCCGGCGTTGGAACTGAGCGAGTCGCCACTGTGAGCGCCGCGTCTGCTGATGTGATCCGTTGGGGCCCGGAGCGGGCCCGCACCGGACACTGGCGAGGTGACGGGGAGGTCGCGTTGATCTCCCTTGTCCCGGACGCGCCCGTGCCGTCGGCGGAATTTGTCCGACGTTGCCTGCAAACGCTTGCCGCACACGGCTACCGCCGCGTCGTGACCGGGGCCCTGTCACCCCGGGAACAGGCCGGGTTTCTGGCGGCCGGCTTTGATATCGAGCAACGGCTGCATCTGTTGGGTCTGGACTTGACCGGAGACCCACCTCCGATCCCACCGGGCTATCCCCTCCGTCGGGTCGGTCGGCGCCGGCGCAAGGACGTGCTGGGCGTCGACCGGGCCGCGTTCCCGTCCTTTTGGCAGTTCGACGAGGATGGACTTGCCGACGCCTTGCACGCCACGCCGACGGTGCGTTTCCGTGCCGCTGTGCCACCGCGGCCGCAGCCGTGGGCGTTGCCGCGGTCGCAGCCGCGGGGACCCCTTGCCGGCTACGCCATCTGCGGGCGGGCGGGCACTCGGGGCTTCGTCCAGCGTCTGGCCGTAGTGCCCGAGCATCAAGGGAGTGGAACAGGGCGCCGGCTCCTGGCCGACGGCCTCCACTGGATGCGCCGGCGAGGGGTGGCACGCGCCATCGTGAACACCCAGGTCGGCAACGAGCCCGCCTTGGCGCTCTACACCGGGGTCGGCTTCGTGGAGGAACCTGTCGGGTTGTCGGTGCTCTCGGCCGGTCTGCAGTGAACCGACATCGATCGAGGAGGGGCTGGAGGCTGGGAGCAGCCCTCCTTGTCGCGGCCGGGGCGGTCTGGCTGGGCGCAGGAGGCCCCAACGGCACCGCGCCCGCCGGGGCCCAATCGCCCGCTCCTTCCGCGCCACCCCCGACCGCCGCTGCCGGTCTTCCCGGTGTCACCTCCGGAACGGACCAGGTCAGTCTGTTGGCCCAGTCGCCCTGGGTCAGCGACCGCCAGGAATTCCAAATGCGGTTGCATGTACAAGCCAGTGACCGGAGCGGCGAACAGCTCAGGGTCATCGTGTACAGCAACCTGATCACGAGGACCGGGTTCGACGAAGCGTTGTCGGGCCACATCCACGGGTACGCGATCTACTCGACCAATCTCAGCCTGGACAGCCTCCCGGCTGACACGGCGGGCGGCGTCGACGTCGACATCCCGGTCAACGAGTCGTCCGCCGGTCTTCTGCCGGCCTTGTACTACTCATCGGGCAGCGCGGTGTTCCCGGTTCAGGTCGGGTTGTACGACGACTCCGGCGTTGCGCACGGGGAGCCGCTGACCACGTTCCTTGTCTACGGGCAGCCGCCGTCGATGTCGGGTCTTCCGAAGCTGTCGGTGTCGCTGACCTTGCCCGTGCACGCCAGGCCGGCCGTGAGTCAGCACGGCGAACTGGGGGGCTTGCCGGCCGGCCAGTCCGTGGGGCTGGACGACCTGGTCGACGTCCTGGCCGCGCATCCTGGCGTTCGGCTCAGCCTGGCGGTGACGCCCCAGACGATCGACAGCCTGGAAGCCGGGGCGGCCTCGGACGTCAACCGCAGCACCCTGGCCAACCTGTCGCGCCTGGTTCGAGCCGGAAACATCCAGGTGGTGCCGGAGACGTACGTGTCGGTTCCGTTGCGAGGTTGGGCCGATGCCGGCCTGCAATCCGAGCTCGCGGATCAGCTCAACTCCGGCGCTTCGGTCCTGACGGCGGCCTTCGGAGCGACGCCGTCGGCGTCAACCTGGGTCGTAAATGGACCTCTGACAATTCGACCTTGAGCACTTTGGCGTCCCGGGGTGCGACCCAGGTGATCCTGCCGGACGCGGAGTTGAGCCCGTTGCCCGCAGTGGCCCTTCAACAGACGCTTGCGTTACCGACCCAGCTCGTCGGGAGCAACGGCCGTCTTGTCGTCTATGCCGCCGACTCTGGTCTGACGACCGATTTCTCCAACCAGGGTGGTCCCGTGCTCGCGGCGACCCAACTGCTGGCCGAGTTGTCCATGATCCAGCTGGAGGAACCCGGTGAGACCCGGGGCGTGGCCGTCCTGCCGCCCCCGGACTGGAGCGTGAACCCGACCTTCGTCGATACCCTGCTGGCCGGGCTCGACACCAATCCCCTGCTCGACCCGGTGACGGCATCGGGGCTGTTCGGTGCGGTCCAGCTCGCCCCCCTGCAGCGGTCGATCGTCGCCCCGCCCCCTGCCACATCGAACGGGACAGCGGGGTCGGCGACTGCGGCGGGGACCAGCGGCTCGGCAGGAGCGACCGGATCGGGGTCGGGTACGTCGGGGTCGGGCACGTCGGGGTCGGGCACGTCGGGGTCAGGTACGTCGGGATCGGGGGCCACCAGCCCGGCCGGGAGCGGGACCGCGGCGCCCGGATCGTCGACCACGGAGCTGTCTGCGACCGGTTCGGCCGCCGGCACCTCGACGACCGTGCCTTCCGGCTTGACGGGAGACATAGGGAGCCAGCTCGGCTCCGACTCCTCGCTTATCCTTTCGGCCCGCCGCGGTCTGGCGAGCATGGCAGCCGTCCTTCCCGATGAGGCGCAGCGGACGGCGAGCCTGGGGACCGATCTGTTGATTGCGGAGTCGAGCGAGCTGAGCGAGGCGCAGCGACAGAGCTTGCTGGCCCGTGTTCAAGGAGCGATCACCCGGATCGGGAACCTGATCACGCTGCCCCGCTCTTCTTCGATCACGCTGACCTCCACGAGAGGTCAGATTCCGCTGACCGTGTTGATGGCGCCGTCAATGCACGCCCGGGTGCAGCTGCGACTGAGCAGTGAACGATTGATCTTTCAGTCGTTCTCGCCTTCCAACGGGACCTGCCAGCAACCGACGCCGACCAGTGAGGTGTGCGACCTCACCATCACCGCGCAGAACACGACTCTGAAGGTGCCGGTCGAGACCCGGTCGTCCGGAGTGTTTCCCGTCGACGTGTCGCTGTGGGCGCCCGGGGGGTGCAGCTCATCGCGCATGATCGGGACACTGTGCGCAGCACGGCGGTGTCCGGCGTCGGGGTGATCTTGATCGTGGTCGCGATCCTGTCCCTTGCCGTGTGGTGGGCACGTGATCTTCGCCACGGACGGCGCGCCCGCCAGCTGGTCCCACCGGCCGAGGAAGAGAGCGAGAGCGACAGCGACGCTACCAGCGCCGATCCGCACGCTGGTGCCAACCCCGACGATGGCGACAACGACAGCAACGGCCGGTCCCCGGACGGGCTGACAAACGAGGAGCGCTTCTTCGCAAAGCCAGCTCCCGAATTACTCGCGGGCCGGGGAGCCGCAGTCGTGACCGGTTGCGACCATCGGCGACAGGAGCGCGGAACCGAATCTTCAGCGTTGTTGCTCGCCGCTGATGACCGCTGTCGAAGCGACCGCATCCGGCTGGACGCCGTCTTTGTCTAGCGTGTGCTGACGCAGCCACCCGGTGTGACCCGGGCCGACCTGTGGGAAATTCCGAGGGAGACTATGCCTGGCGTTCGAGTGGTCACTGACAGTGCTTGCGACCTGCCCGACGACCTGTTGACCGAGCTGGGCATCGGCCTGGTGCCGCTGCGGATCCGGTTTGGCTCGGAGGAATTTCGTCGATCGCACGGAGCTGTCGGCAAAAGAGTTCTGGTCCCGGTGCCGCAGTTTCGACGGTCTTCCGGAGACGTCGGCGCCGTCTCCCGGCAACTTTCAAGCTGCCTTCGAAGCGATGGCCTCCGAAGGGGCGGACGGAGTGGTGTGCGTCAACCTGTCCTCCAAAATGTCGGCCACTATCGAGGCGGCCCGGCAGGCGGCACGGGCGCTGGAGGGTGCAGTTCCCGTTCGGGTCGTCGACTCCTTGAGCGTGACGTTTGGCCAGGGTCTCATCACGATCCAGGCGGCCGAGCAGGCCCGGCAGGGGGGCGACCTCGCCGACGTCGCGGCCGCAGCCGAACGCGCCGTCCACCTCATGCATGTCTACGGTGCCATCGACACTCTGGAGAACCTCAGGCGCGGCGGGCGGATTGGAGGAGCGCAGGCGCTCGTGGGATCCCTTCTTTCCATAAAGCCGGTGATCCGCGTGACCGACGGAGTCGTGCAAGAGGAATCGAAGCAACGGACACGCGGCCGGGCGCTGCGTTACCTGGCCGGCAAAGTCCGGGACGCGGGCCCCATCGCCAGGCTGTCGGTCTTCAGCGCGGATGCTCCTGACATGGATGAGTTCTTGAGAATGATCGAGGGCGTGCAGACCACGGCCAAGCCTTTGGTCGGAGATGTCGGCCCCGTGATTGGCACGCACGCCGGACCCGGAGCCATCGGGGTGGCCTGGGTTCAGGGGTCATAGCACTACGGGAGTCGAGGAGGAAGTCGCGCTGGGCAACGATCGAGCTCCCGCATGACGGGGAGACCCCGGATGTCACGGGTAGCCTGAAGGCTCGTGGCCGCCCCCGATCTGCCTGCGCCGATCGACGTCGGCCGAACACTGAGCGGACGGTACCGCTTGGTGCGGCCAATCGCGCGAGGCGGGATGGCGGAGGTGTGGGAAGGCCACGACGAGGTGTTGAGCCGGCCCGTCGCCATCAAGCTGTTACGGGCGCATCTGGCCGAGGACGGCGTCTTCCTCGAGCGTTTTCGCCGGGAGGCCATCACTGCGGCGAGGTTGGCTCATCCGGGCGTGGTGTCCACCTTCGACACCGGCGTCGACAGCGGGACCGCGTACATCGTGATGGAGCTGGTGCGGGGGTGCACCTTGCGCCAGCTACTCAGCGAATACGGTCCGCTCGAGCCATGGCTGGCGGTGACCATTGCGCGCCAGATCGCCGACGCTCTGGTGTACGCCCATCAGGCCGGCCTGGTCCATCGCGACATAAAGCCGGCCAACGTCCTGCTCACCGACGACGAGTGGGGAGGGCTTCGGGCCAAGGTGACCGACTTTGGCATCGCCAAAGCCGGGACAGGACTCGGCGGGGATCTCACCCGCACCGGAATCGTCCTGGGCACTCCGAAGTACTTGAGTCCGGAGCAGATTCGCGGTCGGGAGCCCGACGCCCGCGCCGACTTGTACTCCCTGGGCGTGGTCCTCTTCGAGATGCTGACCGGTGCTCCGCCTTTCGTGGGGCCGACCGACATGGCCACCGCGCTGGCCCACCTCAACGACCGGGTCCCTCGCCCTTCGTCCCGAGCCAAGGGCATACCCCCCGCCCTGGACCGTCTTGTCATGGACCTCTTGGCCAAAGATCCCCGGCTTCGGGTGCCCTCGGCGGCAGTGCTCCGTCAGCGCCTGGACACGTGCAAGGTCGCTCCGCCCGTCGCGGACGGCAGCACCGGACGGCGGGCCGGCCGCAAGCAGCGCAACGCCGCCATGGTTCTGGTTCCGCATCTGCCATCGATCGACGGGGAAAAGACGCTCTCAGGCGCCAGCCAGCCCACCCCAACCCGGACCCCGACGCGGACCGGCCCACCGGCCGAACCGGTCGCGCCGTCGCCGCCTACCGCCCCACGCCCGGTCGTGGAGCCGGCGTCGAAGACCTCGGTCCTCGATAGCGCCAGACCCCGGCCGGCCGGGCCCCGACGTCGTCGAACCCCCGGTTTGATCGTTCTTGGGCTTGTCGTCGTCGGTGCCGTTGTCGCCGGAGTGCTCTACGCCGGCCGGCAGCATCGCAACTCGCCCGGCACAACGGGTGCCGTCGGCAACACCGCTTCGGCCCGACCGATCACATCGGTCGCGGAGTGGATGATTCGCGGCACTCCAGATGACCCGCAAGGGTTGCAGTACACCTACGACGGCAACCCGGCGACGTACTGGCACACCGACCTGTACAGCAACGCGACCTTCGGCAACTTGTACCCCGGGATGGGACTCGCCATTCACGTGTCCGGGGCCGCCGGGCTGCACCACCTGATCGTGACGTCGACGACCGCGGGCTGGTCCGCGCAGACGTACACGTCTCCCGACGCCGTCGCTGCGGGCCAGTCCGTAGCCGCGTGGGGACAACCCACGGACACCCTCGCCAACATCCATGGATCGGCGACTTTCACTTTGCAGGACCGGCACGACCAATGGGTCCTGTTGTGGTTGACCAATCTCGGGCCGCACTTCCAGGCCCAGATCAACGAGCTCGGCGTCAACTGACCGCCCTGGTAGCCGCCGGGCCGCTGGAGCCTCGGGTCAGAGCGGGCGGTGACTAGGCTTTTCGTATGGCTGACCAATCCCCGGCCCAGCTCGCCGACCGGGACTGGACCGTCGAGGTCACTGATCGGATCGAATCGGTGGTCGAGACCGTTCGCGACAAGACCACCGTGCCGGCAATCAAGGTGGCCGAAACCGTCGTGTACGGGGTCGTGGCGGCCTTGCTCGCCACCGTGGCGTTCTTTTGCCTGATACTCGTACTCGTTCGGCTCCTGTACGTGTATTTGCCGATCCACCCGATCTCCCGCCGGATCTGGGTGGCGGACGCGATCGCGGGGGCAATATTCCTGGGCATCGGAGTGTTCTGTTGGCGGAAGCGTCAAGCAAAGGAATTGAGGCGGAGCGCGCGTGAGTGAGCCCGAAGCAGTGCGAGAAGTGATCATTATCGGCTCCGGTCCGGCGGGACTGACCGCTGCGATCTATGCGGCCCGGGCCAACCTGTCGCCGCTCGTGATCGAGGGTGAGCCGTCGTCGACCAGCGACCAGCCGGGTGGTCAGTTGATGTTGACCACGGAGATCGAAAACTACCCCGGCTTCGTGGACGGGCTCGCCGGCCCCGAGTTGATGGCCAGTATGCGCGGCCAGGCGGCTCGCTTTGGCGCGGAGTATCTCACTTCCAAGGTCCGGAGGGTCGACTTCTCCGTCCGTCCCTTCCGGGTGTGGGCTCCGGACCCGTCCACCGGGGAGGAGACCGAGTACCGGAGCCGGTCCGTCATCGTGGCGACCGGGGCCCGTTCGCTGATGCTGGGTCTTCCAGCGGAGAAGCGGTTGCTCAGCCGGGGGGTGTCGACGTGCGCCACCTGCGACGGCTTCTTCTTCCGGGGGAAGCACATCGCGGTGATCGGCGGCGGGGACTCGGCGCTGGAGGAGGCCATCTTCCTCACCAAGTTCGGTGAGACCGTGACGGTCGTGCATCGCCGGAAGGAGTTGCGCGCCTCGAAGATCATGCAGGATCGCGCCTTCAAGAACCCTCGCATCCGCTTCATCTGGGATTCGGTGGTCACCGACATCGACGGCGACCAGAAGGTCAACGGTGTCTACCTGCACAACACCGTCACCGGAGAGGACTCCTACCTTCCGGTCGAGGGGGTGTTCGTGGCCATCGGGCACGCCCCGAACACGGACATCTTTGCCGGGCAGCTCGACATGGATCCCGCGGGGTACCTGCTGACCGCCCCTGACTCCACCGCCACGAACGTGCCTGGAGTGTTCGCGTCCGGTGACGCCCAGGATCACGTCTACCGTCAGGCGGTCACCGCGGCCGGCACCGGCTGTATGGCCGCCATCGACGCGGAACGCTGGCTGGAGTCGTCCAAGACGGCTTGATCACTGTCGCGGGGGCGTGTCCCGAACTCCCCCGATCCGTCCCGGGCGGGCGCCCCTCGTCCACTTGGCCTGGGCTGATCTCGCTCGCCCCCGCTGGTCCCGGCCGGCCCGCTGGTCCCCGGCCTGCTCGCCGCTGCCGGCCTGCTCGCCCCCGCTGGCCCGCTCGCCCCCGCTGGCCCGGGATCGGAATGGGCAAGGTGGATCTGCTGTTATCTCCTGATGGATCCCGTCGGGACAGACCCGGCGAGGCGAAAGAAGGCGAGGACAGTGGGACTGCAAATGCTGGCCCTCACGGATCAGACATTCGATGAGGAGATCAAGTCAGCGACTGAGCCGGTGCTGGTGGATTTCTGGGCTGAATGGTGCGGGCCGTGCAAGATGGTCGCCCCGGTTTTGGCCGAGATCGCGCATGAGCAAGCCGGCAAGCTGCGCATCGCCAAGATCAACATCGACGAGAACCTTGAGTTGGCCCGTCGTTTTGATGTCATGAGCATTCCCACCCTCATTCTCTTCAAGGACGGGGAGCCTCAGCTTCGCCTCATCGGTGCTAAGGGCAAGGGCCAGCTGCTCCAGGAGCTGCACCCTTACCTGTAGGCCTTGACCGCTGTCCACACCTTTAGCCACAGTCTGTGGAGGAGGTGGAGCCGGGTCAGCTGAGGAGAGAGTGAAGGGTTAACTACCCTTACCTTCAGGCTCAGTCATGACCCGGTAGATACGCTCCAGATCCTCGAGGGTGGCGAAGTCGATCACGACTCGACCCTTTCGTCCGCCCAGGTCAACCTTGACCCGTGTGTCGAGGTAGGTCGAGAGCAGTTCCTCGAGTTCCAGGATCCCTGGTGGGCGGAGCTTGCTGCCGTGGGTCGGCAGGGCGACTTCGGTCGGAGCGCCCAGTTCGTTACGGGCTCGTACTGCCTCCTCTACGGCCCGAACCGACAGCTGCTCGGAGACGGCCCGCCGGGCCAGGGCCTCCTGGAACGCCCGGTCCGGCGTACCGAGCAGCGCACGAGCGTGCCCAGCGCTGAGTTGCCCGTCTCCGACGAGTTTCTGGACCGCCGGAGGGAGCTGAAAAAGACGAAGTGTGTTGGTGATCGCCACCCTGCTCTTGCCGATCCGCGTCGAGAGCTGTTCGTGGGTCAGGCCGAAATCCTCGATGAGCTGCTGGTAGGCGCCGGCCTCCTCGAGTGGGTTCAGGTCAAGGCGGTGAAGGTTCTCCACCAGGGCCTGCTCCACGCTGTGCACATCAGTGGATTCCCGTACGATCGCCGGAATCGTCGGCAGGCCGGCGCGCTTTGCTGCCCGCCACCGGCGCTCCCCGGCGATGAGTTCGTAGGAGTCGTCGGCCGCGGCGCGCACCAGGACCGGTTGGAGCACACCGACCTCCCGGATGGAGGCAGTCAACGACGCCATCGCCTCCTCGTCGAAAGAGGTTCGCGGCTGGTGGGGGTTGGCCCGGATCGCGGTCACGGGGATGTCGAGCAGGGCCTGAGACCGGTCACCGACGACCTCGTTGGGGATCAGCGCCCCCAACCCTCTACCTAACCCGCTGCGGCGCACCGCCGCTCACCTCCTTGGCCAGCTCCCGGTAGGCGATAGCCCCGCGCGACAACGGGTCGAACACGATGATCGGCTGGCCGAACGACGGCGCCTCTGATAACCGCACCGTGCGAGGCACCACGTTTCGGCAGACCCGATCGCCGAAGTGTTGGCGCACCTCTTCCACGACCTGCTCGGCCAGCCGGGTGCGGGCGTCGTACATGGTCAAGATGATGGTGCTGACCTCGAGGTCCTTGTTGAGGTTGGTCTGCACCAAGCTCACGTTGCGCAGCAGTTGGCCGAGCCCCTCCAGGGCGTAGTACTCGCACTGGATGGGCACGACGACTTCCCCCGCTGCCGCCAGGCCGTTAACCGTGAGCAGTCCGAGTGACGGAGGACAGTCGGTGAGGATGTAGTCGAAATCGCCGTCGATGACCTCCAGCGCTCGGCGTAGTCGCAGCTCGCGGCTGAACACCGGGACCAGCTCGATCTCCGCTCCAGCCAGGTCAATGGTGGCTGGGACCACAAAGAGATTTCGGAGCGTGGTCGGCTCGATGACGTCCTCGACGGGCACGTCGTGCAAAAGGACGTCGTAAATCGACGCGTCCAGGTTGCGACCGTTGATCCCCAGGCCGGTGGTGGCGTTGCCCTGCGGGTCGAGGTCGACGACGAGGACTCGGTACTCGAGCTCAGCGAGGGCGGCCCCCAGGTTGACCGCGGTGGTCGTCTTGCCCACGCCGCCCTTCTGGTTGGCGATGGCAAAGCGCCGCGGGAGAGGATGCGCGAGCGCGCCCGGATGGCGCGGCAGGGTCCCCGGATCAGGGAGGGGGGTGGCCCACGAAGGCTGCGGTGGGGAGGGGGGTGCCCCCGGTCCGGAGTCCGTCGGGGCGATAAGAACGCCGGGTGACCTGGTGCTCCCATCGCCGTTGGTGGGAGTGGCGGTGGCACCAGAGTGATCGGCGAGGCGAGCGGCGCCGGCGGATCCAGCGCGGTCCGGGTCGCCCGGGTCGCCCGGGTGGCCGCCTTCGAGGGTCGTCCGCAGGTCCGGGGCCGGGATCGCACCGGTGCCTCTCGGGTCTGGCGCTCCGCTCGGCCCGCTGGCGTCGCTGGGCCCGCTGGCGTCTCTCGCCTCGCTCGGCTCGCTCGTCTGCCCGGCCTCGCTCGCTTGCTCGCTCGTCTCGCTCTCTCCCGGCCTCGCCCGGCCCGGGCTCGCTCGGCCCGCTGAGCCTCGGCCCGGGGTCGGCGCCAGGCTCCCAGCCGTCCTGGCTTCTGGTGGCGGGTTCGTCCTCGTGCGAACGGTGATCCGTCGGGGGCGGGCCGGCGATCGCGTCGGGCGCTGGAGGAGGGTGGGAAGACTCGAGGTTTTCGCTGTCCTCCGCCTCGGGTGCCGATCGGACGGGCTCCGATCCGGCCCGCAGCCGACCGAAGATCAAGCTGGCCCGGGCTCGACGATCGTCCGGCTCGGTCACTGCCCCATCATGACGATGGGGGTCAGCAAATTCAAGCACTCGACGGCTCTCAGGCCAGGTTTCCGTCAGGTTGACGTTGAGGGGGTGTTCCACGTGGAACAAGTTCCCCGTCCTCTTCACCCGGCGGCGCCACGCCGGGCCGGGTTGTCTCCTAAGTCTCGGAGGCCGTCTGAGCTGGTGACGCCGGCCTTCTTTGTCGCGTTTTCGCTTCTTCGTGCAAAGGAGTACACCTGGCGTCGCAAAATGTACGAAGAAGCAAAAATGCTGCAAAGAACGGCGCCCACTTCGGCGGCGGCGGGGCGGTCAGGTCGACGCCGTCACGCCGAGGCAGGCAGACAGCCAGGCACGCCGAGGCAGGCAGGCAGACAGGCAGGCAGCCAGTGCCCCCTGCCGCCTCGTCGTCGCCCGGTATCAAAAGAGGGGACGTTTGGCCGGTATCCCCACCCGCCGCGGATAGCGATCGGGACACGGACGCTCCTGCGTGAGCAGCTGATAAGCGGTTGGTCCGATCACCAGGCCAGCGTCGCCTAGACCGAGCTGGTCCAAGCCGTACGGATCCCACCGCTCTGGCCGGCCACCCGGTGGCTCTGCGACGATAAGCCGACCGCCGACCCGCAGGAAGGGGGACCCGCATTCGGCTGTCACCGCCGGGCTACCGAAGCTGCGCGCTGTCACCAGCTCATGGTGTCCCCGCCAGCGCCCCCGTCCCGCCGTTTCGGCACGCTCCGCGATCACCTCGACCCGGCCGGCGAGGTTGAGTTGATCGATCGCCTCGCACAGAAACGCAGCCCGGGTCCGGCCGCCTTCCAACAGCGCCCACGTGCTGCCTGGCCATGCCAGGGCGAGCGGCAGCCCCGGAACGCCGCCTCCGCTGCCGAGGTCGAGTGCTGGCCCCGACGGAGGGTCAACGGACTCGACGAGATCCAGGGCGCGATCCACGTGAGGGTCGATCGGACCAGGTCCCAGAAAGCCGCGACGCTGGGCCTCGGCCAACACCGACTCCAGGGTCTGGCGGGCAGCGGGGTCGAGTCTGCTCAGTGCTCAGCCGGTACGACCACGACCCGCCGCTGAGGCTCTTCTCCCTCGGAGACGGTCGAGACGCCGTCGATGTCGGTGATGGCGTCGTGAACCACCTTGCGATCAGCCGCCGTCATCGGTTCCAACACGGTCCGGTTGCCACTCTCTTGCACGGAGGCGGCGACCTGCTGGGCGAAGCGCACCAGCGCTTCCGTGCGCTTCTGCCGGTAGCCACCTACGTCGACGTGGAGGCGGCCGTTCGACGCACCCGTCTGGTGGTGAACGACGGTGCGCGTCAGATCCTGGATCGCGAGCAGCGTCGACCCCCGCGGCCCGATCAGAAGGCCCAGGTCGGAACCCTCGAGGTTGAGGTCGACGGTGTCGTCGTCGGGACGCACCACCTTGATGCTCGCCTGAAGGCCGAACTCCGCGATCAGGTCGCTCAAGAATTCCTGCCCGATCCGTCCCTGCTCGTCGAGTGCTACTTCCACTCCGTCCTCTTCTCCCTGGTGGCTGCTGTTTTGGTCACGGCTGGCGGGCTCCCGAACAGCACGAGGTCGGCCCGAAGACCTTGCCGGGCCAGGGGGAGCTGGCGTGCCTGCCGCGGCCGCCCCCAGAGAATCCTGCTGCGCCGGTTGCGTCCGGTCGGCTCCCCCGACGGATGGTGTGGAAGGCGAAGCGCCAGTTGCCGCTCCACCGATGCCGGACGATGTTTCCGAGTCGGCGCCGGCCATCCCGGCCTCCGAGTCCTGGGGCTGATTTCCTGCTCCGCTTCCGCTTGGCAACCCCCCGGCCTCTTCCCCGTTGCTCCGACCGGACGTGGTGCGCTGTTCCCCGTTGCTGCGGTTGCGTCGCCGGCGATCGCGTCGGTCGTCCTTGGCTCTTGGGGCCGTCGGCCGAACCCGGGCGCGAACCCGTGCTTCGCCGCGCAGCCGCCCAAACAGACCGGCCCGGGCCTCTTCCAACACCTCGAACTCGGCGTCTGATTCGTCGACGCCCAACTCGTCGAGGGCCGCCTCTTTGGCGTCCTCGACCGTGCGGCCCGTCGTCTCAACCCACTCCACTACGACCTCCCTCGCCGCTTCCGGTTCGTGCGATGCCCGCCCTTCGGGGGCGGCTTCCGGTCGCGGTTCTGGCCCTGATTCGGCCGCTTCCCATTGGCGGCCTGCGCTCCGTTGGTGCGGCTCCCATTGCTGCCGTTTGTCGCTGGTGCTGCCGGCTTCGAGGTCGGAGCCGAGCCGGGACTGCTGTCCGACCCGACCGACTGGGCCGGTGCCGGGGTGGCGGCCTGTTGCTGAGCGGTCGCAGCGGAAAGCAGTTCCCGAAATCGGCTTCGCCCGCCGGGCGGTGCTGCCGGCCGCGGCGGGGCTGCCACTGGCGGGAGGGCTGCCACTGGCGGGAGGGCTGCCGCTCGTCGGACTGCCGGCATTCGAGCTGGCAGTGTTTCCACTACCCGCCTTGGCGGTACCGGGCTTGCCTGAGCTCCCAGCGGAGGGGCTTGACGGTTTGGTCGACCCCTTGCCTCGCCCGGCCGCCTTCTCATCGATTTCGTACGTGTTCGCTTCGACTTCCTGCACTTCCTGGTTGACCAGGGTTTTCACCTTCGGGTCGAAGCGATACATGGCGTCCTGCTGCACAATCCGGCAGACATTGGACATGGCGTAATACAGCAGGACCCCAGCGGGGAACCGGATGAACAGAACGACGAACAGCAGCGGCAAGTACTTCATGAACCGCATCTGCGGGTTCTGCGCCGCATTGGGGTTGCGCGACATCATCTGGGCGGACTGGAGATAGCCCGTACCTGCCATGACCAGCAGCAGGATCCAGTAGGGAAGGGCGGCCAACACGGTGCCGTGATGGCTGAACGCGTTCTGCGAAAGGTCCATCCCGAAGGCGTTGAGATGGCCGTGGGCCGCAACGATGTCCTTGTACATGCGGCTGGTATGCGACAGGTACTTCGGATTGGTTCGGCCGAGCCCCTGGATCACCCGGAAGAGCGCAAAGAAAACGGGTAGGGGCAACAGCATCGGCAGGCAGGAGCCGAACGGGCTGACGTTGTGCTCGCGGAACAGCTCCATCTGGGCCTGGGCGAAGGCCTGTTTGTCGTCCTTGTGCTTCTCCTGCAGCTTCTTCAACTCCGGCTGCAGCTTCTGCATGGCCAGCATCGACCGGGTGCTCTTCAGGGTGAGCGGCGAGATGATGATCATCCACAAGAGGCTGAGGATGAGGATGGCCACCGCGTAGTTCGGGACGACTGCGTAGATGTGCTCGAGCACCCAGGCGACCGGCTTGGCGATCGGATCGAGCAGGCTGGTTCCCGCTTTGTGGGCGGTCGTGGTTGTGGTCGTGGTTGTGGAGCCGCTGCCAAGGAGCGCGGCCAGGAGGATCGTCACAGGTCTCTCACTCGCGACAAGGGATGTTCGGGGACAGGGTCGTACCCGTAAGGCCCGCCAGGACGGCAACGACCGAGGCGCCGTAGCCGCGAGCGCCAACCCGCGCCGGGAGCCGTGGCGGCTCACCGCCTCCATGGCGTAGTGGCTACAGGTGGGAGTGAACCGACATGGTGAAACCCGTCCAATCCGGGCGAGCTGGTAGGCCCGGATGCCGGCGAGAAGCAACCGCGCCATCCAGCCGGATGGTTGCGGGGCCGCGTCCGCTTGGGGGGTGGGGGGGAACCCACAAGCGGCGCACCTGTCACGCTGCTCATAGGGCCTCGATCTGTGTAATTGCTTTCACCAGAAGTGTTCGGAGGTCTTCATAGGAAAGGAGGGCGGCCTCCGGTCCCACGCTGATCATGTATGCCCCCGGGCGCAACATCGGCGCTGCCTCCCGGGTCAGCATCCGGAGTCGCCGCCGCACTCGGTTGCGTACGACGGCCGACCCGACCCGGCGCCCGATGGTGTAGGCGACCCGAGGCGGCTCGACCGGATTACCGCTCACCCACGATACCGTGAGCGGTCCGGCTCGGTGGCGGCGGGCGCGACGCAGGGCGATGAATGTCTCCCGCCGATTGACCCGCCAGATCAGGCAGACAGGCGGTAGCGGCCCTTCAGCCGGCGGGCTTTGACGATGGCCCGACCCGCCCGGGTGGACATCCGGTGACGGAATCCGTGCCGCTTGGCCCGCTTCCGGTTGTTCGGTTGGTACGTCCGCTTCACTCATTGCCTCCTCGGTCCCGGCAGCGCTACCAGTCGCCGGTACTCCCGAGCGAAGGGGGTGCGCGTCAGCCCACGCGGCCCGCTGGCACAGCCACCGATGATACCTTCCTCCCTCTTCGGTCGCCAGGCGGGGAAACAAACCGAGGTGCGGGCAACGTGAACCCTGCCAGTTCGAATGTTGATCGAATCGGTCTACTTTCTGCCGCCGGCCGGTACCTTGACGGTGGAAACCGACGATCACGGGATCAAGCACAAGGAGAAACCGGTCATGGCGTTGCAACTCGGCGACGAGGCTCCCGACTTCACAGCAGAGACGACCGAAGGGACGATCAACTTCCATGAGTGGCTCGGCGACAGCTGGGGCGTTCTGTTTTCCCATCCCAAGGACTTCACCCCAGTCTGCACTACCGAACTCGGGGCCGTGGCCAAGCTGAAAGGCGAGTTCGACCGGCGCAATGCCAAGGTCATTGCGGTCAGCGTCGATCCGATCGGGTCGCATCAAGGCTGGATACCGGACATCAACGAAACCCAGGCCACGACCGTCAACTTCCCGATCATCGCCGATCCGGACCGCAAGGTGGCCGATCTGTACGGGATGATCCACCCGAACGCGGCCGATACCGTCACCGTCCGGTCGGTTTTCATCGTCGGTCCGGACAAGAGGGTGAAGCTCACCATCACCTACCCGCAGAGCACGGGGCGCAACTTTCAGGAGATACTCCGGGTGATTGACTCGCTTCAGCTCACCGCGAAGTACTCGGTGTCGACGCCCGCGGACTGGCAGGACGGCGACGACGTCATCATCGTCCCGGCCGTGTCGGACGACGACGCCAAGGAGCGGTTCCCGAAGGGTTGGACGGCGGCTCGCCCCTACCTGCGCCTCACCCCGCAGCCGAATAAATAACGCCCGCCTCCGGCGGTACCGTGGCTGACACCAGCACACACAGGAGGACAGTGGGGCCATGACGACTGCAGTGATCGTGGATGCCGTGCGCACGGCTGGGGGTAAGCGGCATGGAAAGCTGTCGGGCTGGCATCCGGTGGATCTGGCGGCGGAGACCCTCAAGGCCCTGGTCGAACGCAACGACCTGGATCCCGCGCTCATCGACGACGTGATCATGGGCTGCGTCATGCAGGTCGGCGCCCAGGCTCTCAACGTCGGGCGCAACGCGGTGCTGGCCGTGGGTTTTCCGGAATCGGTTCCGGCCACCACGATCGACCGCCAGTGCGGCTCATCGCAGCAGGCGCTGCATTTTGCCGCTCAGGGCGTGATGGCGGGCCAGTACGACGTGGCGGTCGCGGCCGGAGTGGAAGTCATGAGCCTGGTTCCCATGGGTGCCAGCGTTGGGCACGGAGTGGGTATCCCGTTCGGACCGACGGTCGGCCTCCGGTACCAGCCGGTGGGCGGTCTGGTGCCGCAGGGAATCTCGGCCGAGCTGATCGCCGACCGGTGGGACCTGTCCCGCGAGGACCTGGACCGCTTCAGCGCCCGCAGCCAGCAAAACGCGGCCCGGGCCACCCGCGAAGGTCGATTCGAGCGCGAGATTCTGCCGGTGACGACCAAGCACAAGGACAAGGAGACCGGAAAGGTCACCGAGTCCGATGATGTGGTCACGGTGGACGAGGGCATCCGGCCGGATACGACGGTGGAGGTGCTGGCGAAACTCAAGCCGTCGTTCAAGCCGGACGGCAAGGTGACGGCTGGCAACAGCTCGCAGATCACCGATGGCTCTTCTGCTGTTCTCATTATGAGCGAAGAAAGAGCGGCCGCCCTGCGCCTCACGCCCCGGGCTCGCTTTCACACGTTTGCGCTCGCCGGAGTCGACCCGGTGACGATGCTCACGGGCCCCATCCCCGCGACCACGAAAGTGCTGGAGCGGGCCAAGTTGACCCTCGATGACATCGATCTGGTCGAAATCAACGAGGCCTTCGCCTCCGTCGTCCTGGCCTGGGAGAAGGAGCATCACCCGGACATGGACAAGGTCAATGTCAACGGAGGGGCCATCGCGCTGGGTCATCCCCTGGGCTGTTCGGGCACCAAGCTGATGGCCACGTTGCTCAACGAACTGGAGCGGACGGGCGGCCGATACGGTCTGCAAACGATGTGCGAGGGCGGGGGCATGGCCAACGCCACCATCATCGAACGCCTCTAGGTATCCCCAAGGTGTGGATAACTCTGGGGAGGGCCACATGGTTGTAACTTTGCGCCCCCACCCGTTTACCCCGGCGCCGCTACTTGGACACGGGACGGCTGGGAGTCAATGCCATCGCGTCGCGGCGATGAATCCTGCCACGATGAAGCCCAGCCCGATGAACAAGTAGACGTTGCTCGCCCCGCCCGGCAGCAGGCTCACGTAGTTGAGCAGGATGCAGATCAATCCGAGGGCGAACAAGACCAGCATGAATATCGGATACCAGCGCGGGCTGGTCCGCATGTCTGCCGGGATGGGCGCGGTGTAGCGGCCGCTCGTCGTCGAGGCGGCCGCCGCCCCACTGCCTCCCCGCTTGGCCACGCCTCCTTTGGGCGTGACCCGCCCGGGGGCGTCCTTCGTCTTCCTCGGCATGGTCCGATGTTACGCCGTACTCGCGGGAGGTACCCTTCGGCCGTGGCCCGGGTCCTCGTCATCGACAACTACGACTCCTTTGTGTACAACCTGGTCCAGTATCTCGGGCAACTGGGGGCCGAGCCGCTCGTCTACCGCAACGACGCCATCGACGTGCCCGCTGCCCGTGCTCTCCGACCGGACGGGGTGCTCATTTCCCCGGGGCCCGGCCAGCCGGACGCGGCAGGTGTGAGTCCGGCGCTCGTCAGCGCCTTCGCGGGGGTATCGCCGGTACTCGGGGTGTGCCTCGGTCACCAGTGCATCGGTGAAGCCTTCGGTGGCCGGATCGTGCGGGCGGGCGTGATGCACGGCAAGACGTCCTCGATTGCTCATGACGGGCTCGGCGTGTTCACGGGGCTGCCGGATCCGCTCGAGGCGACGCGCTACCACTCGCTGGTCGTCGATCCCGGCTGCATCCCGCCCGTCCTGGAGGTGTCGGCGTGGAGCGCGGACGGGACGGTGATGGGCCTCCGGCACCGGACGTATCAGGTCGAGGGCGTCCAGTTCCATCCGGAGTCGATCCTGACGGAGGGCGGGCACCGGTTGCTGGCGAACTGGCTGGCGGCATGCGGCCAGCCCGAGGCGCTGGTGGCGATTCCCGCCTCCTGACCGGAGCGCTGGACGCGTTTGTGTGATAAAAGTCGCGTAATACGCGGCAAACATCACACAATCCGATAAGCGTGCCCACACGGATCGGACTGGGCACACTTTGGCGTTTGTGTGATAAAAGTCGCGTAATACGCGGCAAACATCACACAATCCAATAAGCGTGCCCGGCCGGCGGCCGCCGGCCGCCGGCCGACGCCCGCCGGCCGACGGGGTGCGGGCGCCGGCGCCTAGGTCGAAGGCGTCGTGAGGCCCGTCGGCGACGCGGTCGTGGATGTGGTCGGCGCCGTCGTCGGGGTCGTTGACGGCGTGGTCGCCGACGTCGTCGGCGGTGTGTACGACCCGATGACCACATCCACCGTCGATCCCTTGTTGACGGTGGCGCCGCCTTGCGGGCTCTGGCTCTGCACGATGCCGTTCTGCGCGGACGATGGGACCGGCGTGGTCGAGAAGCTGCCGACCAGGCCAACCGCCTGGAGGGCGCTGTTGGCGGCCGCCTCGGTGTCATTGGTCAGGTCGGGCACCGTGACCTGGGGGACCCCTGTGGAGACGAACACGGTGATGTACGAACCGACCGGCACCTGCGACCCCGCCTGTGGGTACGTGCGGGTCACCTCTCCCGCGGGCACCGAGGAGGATGCCTCGTTTTGCTGATTCCCCACCTTCAACCCGAGCAGCGCGAGGGTCTGGCCCGCCAGGCTCGGCGTGTCACCGAACAGGGACGGCACGGCCACCACCGGCTTGCCGTTGGAGACCACCAGCTGTACGGCCGAACCCTTGGGCCGGTCGGTACCGGCGGGTGGACTGGTGCTGATCACGCTGCCCTGGGCCACCGTCGGCGACGGAGCCAGGAGCTGCGTAACGACAAAGCCGGCCGCCTTCAGAGCATTTGTGGCGGCGTCCTGGGTCTGGCCGACGACGTTGGGGACCGGGACCTGGACGGGCCCGCTGCTGACCACGAGTGTCAGGTCTTTGTCGCTCTTGAGCTTCGAGCCCGGCGGCGGCCTGGTCGCGATCACCGTGCCGGGGCTCACGGAACTGGTCTGCTGCTGGGCGGAAACGTGAGTGAAGCCGGCCTGATGCAGTTGAGTCGTGGCCGCGCCAACGGGCTTACCGATCACATCGGCGGGAACGGTGAGCGTCTTGGTCGAATCCCACCAGCCGAAGGCACGTCCAAGGAAGAAGATCAGTACCGCGACTGCGACGAGCAGCGCGATGACCAGTGCCACGATCTTCCACCGGCCCGAGCGGTCTGGTTCTTGGGGAGCGCCCGCGCCGCCGACGGTTGGCGGGGGCGTGGCAGTTGTGCCGGCGACGCCCTGGACGCGGGTCGGGTCGGCCGCGAAGGCAGACCCGACGCCAGCGCCACCAACCGCGGCAGCCACGCGTGTTGGCTCCACCGCGGCCATGACCGGCTGTCCACGCCCGAAACGCAACAGGTCGGCGCGCAGGTCGCCTGCGCTCTGGTAGCGAGCGTCGGGATCCTTGGCCAGCGCCTTCATAATGATGGCTTCGAACTCGGCCGGGACGCCGGGAGTGACGGCGGCTGGGGGAGCCGCGTCCTCCTTGACGTGTTTGTACGCAATGGAGACCGGACTGTCGCCGGTAAAGGGGGTCTTCCCGGTGGCCATCTCGTACAGCACGACCCCCAGCGAGTAGACGTCGCTGCGGGCGTCGACGGGATACCCCTGCGCCTGCTCGGGAGAGAAGTACGTCGCGGTTCCCATGACCGAGCCGGTCTGGGTCAGGTCTTCAGCGGCGCCGGCGCCGATGGCACGGGCGATCCCGAAGTCCGCGACCTTGACCTGACCTGAGCTGTTGTCGATGAGCACGTTGCCGGGCTTGACATCACGGTGGATGACGCCCCGCCGGTGAGCGAAGTCCAATGCGCCGGCCACGTCGGCCCCGATGGCCGCAGCCCGGGCCGGGTCCATCGGGCCGTCCTGCAGGATGGACGACAGGGTTCGCCCGTCGACGTACTCCATAACGATGAAATAGGTGTGCTCGCCCTGGCCCCAGTCATAGATGGAGACGATGTTGGGGTGCGTCAGGTTGGCGGCCGCCTTGGCTTCCCTCCGGAACCGCTCGACGAACGCCCGGTCGACCGACAGCTCGGGGAAGAGGACCTTCAGCGCAACCGGTCGGTCGAGCAGAAGGTCGCGGGCCAGATAGACCTGGGCCATCCCGCCCCGTGCGATGTGCTTGACCATTTCGTAGCGGTCGCTGAAGACCTGCCGTGACGTCATTCGCTTCCAGAGCCTAGGGGTATCGGGCCAGGTCATCTACGCGCCGCCACCTGGGCGCAGGGCAGCTCATCCTGTCGCTCCGCTTGTCCCGCCCGCCAGGTACGCCTGGATCATCGCTTTGGCGACGGGTGCGGCCAGTGTGCCGCCCTGGTACTCGTTGGCCGACGGTTGGTTGGGCAGCAGAACGGCCACCGCGATCGTGGGCGCGGCGGCCGGGGCGAACGCCACGAACCAGGCATCGATCTTGCCGGTTCCCGTTTGGGCCGTGCCGGTCTTGGCCGCCACCTCGACCCCGGGGATGCGGGCGGCCGTTCCCGTGCCCCGAGGGTCATCGACGACCGATTGCATCAACTTGGTGAGCTGCCCGGCAGTGGCCGCCGAGGTCACGTGCAGCCACGGCTTGGGCTCGTATGTGCTGACGACCTGGTTCTGCGAGTTGGTGACGTGGCCGAGGACGTGGGGGGTCATCATCGTCCCGTTGTCGGCGATGGCGCCGGCGACCATGGCCATTTGCAGGGGGGTGGCTTGAACGTTTTGCTGACCGATCGCAGAGAAGGCCAGCCCCGGCAGGTCCTGAGCGAACGACGATGCCGGGGGGAAGGTCGAGGCAGCAGGAAACGGCAAGTCGATGGGCGGAGCTCGATTGAAGCCGAAGCTGTTCGCTTCCGCCGACAGCGCCTGGGCCCCGAGGTCGAGGCCGATCTGACCGAAACCGGTATCGCACGACACGGTGAACAGCTCGGGCAATTGGCCGCCGCAGGACTCGCCGCCGAAGTTGTGGAGCAGGTTGGTCGTCTGCGGGAGCGGCAGGGCGGAAAGAGTCGGGTACACCTTGGTGGCGAGCGGCGGCTGGTGGTCATAGACGGCCGACGACGTGACGATCTTGAAAGTGGACCCGGGAAAGTATCGCTGGCGGTACGACCCCGGCGCGAGTACCCCGCCCGGCATCGCCGTCAGCGCCTGGTAGTTGGCCTGCACCTTGGCCAGATCGTGCCCCGACAACAGGTTTGGATCGAAGGTCGGGTTCGAGTACATGGCCAGGATGGAGCCGCTGCGTGGGTCGAGGGCGACGACGGAGCCCTCGCGGCCGGCAAGAGAAGCCTGGGCGACTTTCTGCAGGGAGTCGAGCACCGTGAGGGTGATGGACTGGCTCTGATCCCGATTGGTGAGCAGCTGCCGCAGCTGGCTCAGGCTGGTGGGAAGCTTGAACGGGCTGCTGCTGCCGGTCAACACCTTGTCGTACGTGCGCTCCGCCCCATCAGATCCGTACGTAAAGGAGAAATATCCGGTGATCTGGCCAAACAGGCCGCCCGTCGGGTACTCGCGCAGGTATTTGAACTCGTCGTTGGTCGGCACGGATGTGGCGAGGGTGACCCCGTCGGCGGAGACGATATCGCCCCGTTTGGCGCTGTACTCCTTTACGACTGCGCCTCCGTTGAGGGGATTCGATTCCAGGGCCCGGGCATGGACGATCTGCAACCAGTTGAGCTGGAGAAACAGAGCCACGAACAGGACGATGATCCCCAGTCCGACCAAACGAATCTGGCGGTTCATGCCGGAGCCCCGATCATGGCGCCGGCGACGTCGCTGCGCAGCGTTGGCGGCGTCTCGGTGTCATGTGAAATACGCAGCAGCAGCGCCAGCAAGACGTAATTTGCGATCAACGACGACCCGCCGTAGGACACAAACGGAAGGGTGATGCCGGTCAAGGGGATCAACCGCGTTACCCCGCCGACGATCACAAAGGTCTGCACTCCGAGGATCAGGGCCAGCCCGGTGGCGAGCAGCTTCTCGAAAGGGCGGTCGCATCGGACCGCCACCCGCAATCCCGCCCCGACCATGAGGAGGTAACCGAACAACAAGGCGGACGCCCCGACCAGGCCCAGTTCGTCGGCGATCACGGCGAAGATCAGATCGGTGGAGGCCTCCGGCAGGTGGCCGACGTTGCTCTGTCCCGGTCCTTCTCCGAACAGGCCACCGGCCGCGATGGCAAACCATCCCTGGATGATCTGATATCCGGTCGTGGATGCGTGCGGCCACGGGTTGAGCCAGCCCTGCACCCGGGTCTTGGCGTGGCCGATGACCTTCAGGGCCAGATAAGAGCCGAACCCGAACAGGACTGCTCCCAGGGCCAGATAGAAGGTCCGCCCGGTCGCAACCCACAGCATCCCGATGAACAAGGCAAAGAACAAAAACGATGAGCCCAGGTCGTTTTCGGCCAGGAAGATAAGGAGCGACAGACCCCAGGCGACGAGGATCGGGGCCAGATAGCGAGGGTCGAGGACCAGGAAGCGGCCCACCCGCCGCGTGCCCCGGCTGAGCAGCTCCGCCCGCTCGACCATCACTGAGGCGAAGAAGATGGCGAGGGCCAGCTTGGCGAACTCGCCCGGCTGGAAGTTGAACGAGCCCACATGGATCCAGAGGCGGGCGCCGTTGATGTTCTCCCCGATGCCGGGTACGAGCGGTAGCAGCAGCAGGGCGATGCCGGCGAACGCCAGGCTGTAGCGATAGCGCTCCAGGTCGCGGGCCCGCCGGACCAGCAGCAGGGTGGCCACAAACGCGGCGATGCCCGCAGCGGTCCACACCGCCTGCAGCCGCGCTTCATGGGTCGACAAGCGGGCGATGAACACATAGCCGATGCCGTTGAGCAGCCCGGCCGTCGGCAGCAGGATGGGATCGGCGTTCGGGGCGAGCCGCCGCATCGCCAGGTGGGCGATCAGCAGCAGGGCGAAAATGATCCCCAGAAACGGGCCGATGTTGGCGGGCAGGTTGCCCGCCTTGCCGAGCCCGGCCAGGGCATAGAGGCCCCCGATCAGAAGGACGGCGAGCACGATCAGGCCCAGCTCCGTCCGCCGGCGGGCGGGAGCCCGGTAGATGGCGTTCACGTGACGGGGGTGGTGGTGGACGGCGGCGTCGGGAGTGGCACGGTGGGTGCCGTCGGGCGGGAGGCGGCTTGTGCAGCTCGGTGCTCGGCCACCAGGTTGTGCACGTATTGCCGGGCTGCCGTGAGGGAGGGCTCCTCCTGGCCGGCCTCCAGCGTCGGGAGATGACGGGGTTCCACCTGTGCAGTGGTGACACCAGTGGGATCGGCGACCGTGGGCTGGAACCACAGCAGGCCGCCGGGCCGGCCCTGGAAGATGGTGATCCGGTTGCCTCTCAGGCCGACGTAGTACCCGGCGCGGGCGTACCAGGCGATCCCCGCCGTGGCGAGGCCGAGCAGCACCAGCACCAGCAGGATGAAGCCGATGACACGAAGGCTCATGATCCGGCGTGGCCGGCTGGTCCGCGTGACGACCGGCTCCTCGGTTGCGGCCGGCTCGTCCCGGAGAACGGAGACGGCAGCCGTCGGCGCTCCGTCTTTGTCCGATGCGCCGTCGACCACGTCAACGACGACCACCGTGATGTTGTCGCTGCCGCCCCGGAACTTGGCCTCAGTGACGAGCTCCCGGGCTGCCTCCTGCCGATCCGCCAGGCGACGCAACAACGACGCGATCTGCTCGTCCGGCAGCTCCCGGAACAGGCCGTCGCTGCACAGCAGAAAGCGGTCGCCGGGTACGGCGTCGAGCAGGAACAGATCGACCGGAACCTCGGGATCGACGCCGAGCGCCCGGGTGATCACGTTGCGCCTGGGGTGGAACTCTGCCTCCTCCTTGGATAGCCGGCCCTCCGCCACCAGTTCGGCGACCAGGTTGTGGTCCGAGGTCACCTGGCGCAGTTCCCCGTCGTGCAGGATGTACAGGCGCGAATCCCCGATGTTGATGGCTGCCACTTGCCCGTCACCGACGAGGGCCAGCGCCACCAGCGTCGTCCCCATGCCGCGCATCTCGGGATTCGCTTCGGCCTGGTCCCACACGCTCCGGTTCGCCACCTGGGCGGCGTCCATGAGCCCTTCGGGGGTTGGCTCCGCCGCGGCCGCGAACGTCTCCCTCAGAATCCTGATGGCAATGGCGGCGGCAACCTCACCGGCCGCGGGTCCGCCCATGCCGTCCGCCACCGCGAAGAGCGGAGCGGCCACCAGGAGCTCGTCCTGGTTGTTGGACCGGACCAGGCCGACGTCGGTGGCGGACCCGGCACGCAACTCCATTACCGGCGCACTTCCATGGTGGTCTTTCCGACCTGCAGCTTGTCGCCTTTGTGCATGGTCGCGGCGCTGGTCACTTTGTGCTGGTTGAGGTAGGTGCCGTTGGTCGACCCCAGGTCCTCGACGTACAGGTCCCCATCTCGGCGGAATACCCGGGCATGGAGCTGGGACACGAAGGTGTCATCAGGAAGGGCGACGCCGCAGCCGCCGGCTCTCCCGACGGTCACTTCGTCCCCGAGCGAGAATTCCTGCCCCACCTGGTCCGCCGGCTCCAGGACCACCAGCCGTTCGCCTCCCCGTCCCCGTCGGCCCCGATTGCCGGGGACGGGCTCAGGGCCGGGTGCGGAACCGGTTGCGGGTACCGGCGCAGCCTTGGGTTCGCGCAACTCGACCCAGACGGCCCTCAGCACTCGCAGGAAAAACAAGTACAGCAGGGCCAGAAAGATGTACTTCAGAAACGTAAGGAGCTGGTCGGGCACGGGCCGCTGCGACGTCCTAACTCTGTTCGAACCGGAGCGTCGTCGCCCCGACCGTGACCGTGTCGCCGTCGCGGAGACCCTGGGTGCCGGTGACGGTGATGCCGTTGACCTTGGTCCCGTTGGTGCTGTCCATGTCGGAGACCTCGTAGCGGACGGGGCGCCCGGGCTGCGCGCTGGCGCCGTCTGCCGGCCGGATCTCCGCGTGGTAGCGGCTGACGTTAGGGTCGGTGAGCACCAACCCGGCATCGGGGAGCCTGCCCATGACGACGGGCTTGGTGCCGAGCTCCACCCTCCGGCCGTCGGGCAGGAGCAGGCTGGCCTGTCGGCTCTCGGGCGAACTGATCATCTCGCCGGAGATGAGGACCATGCCCGCGGCCAGGTCGTAGTCCGTTTGCATGGTGATGCTGATCGGGCCGAGCAGCACATAGTTGACGGCTGCGGCGTGGTCACGGGCCACCTCGACCAACTCGGAAACCAGTTCGTCCTCGATGGGCGCAAAGCGGGTCCGATCCGCAGACGAGAGCGCGACGGTGAACCGGTTCGGCGTGATCGTGCCGCGGGGGGCGACGGTGCGGCGCAGGTCCATCTCCCTGGTCAGGCGGCGGCCGATCTCCACGGGCTGGAGGCTGCTGCGAAAGGCGCGCGCGAACACGCCTTCGACCATGCGCTCGAGGCGTCGTTCAAACTGCTGCAGTCCCATCAGCACCCGCCCCGGGCGCGGCGAGAAGCCCCGAATTGCGTACTCGTCCGCCCTGCGCGCCACTCGTGGCGGTCGTACCACCGCCGTCGGTCGTGGCTGTGAACTCGTATCGCAGACAGCATCGGCAACCTTCGATCGTACTCGGCCAGTACCCCGCGAACCGTGGCAGCCCCGTCAGGAGGGGAGCCCCGGGGTGCGGACCGCTAGAGTGGTGGGTCCACTCGGGCGAGTGGCGGAATTGGCAGACGCGCAGGATTCAGGTTCCTGTGTCCGAAAGGATGTGGGGGTTCAAGTCCCCCCTCGCCCACGTCGTTGACCAGCGATCGGCTCGGCCAGGTCCGCCAGCGGGCTTCAACCGAACTGGACCTCGCTGAAGTCGATGGTAACGGTGGTTGTCATCCGCCCAGGCTATCGACCCGTCGCCGAGGCGGCTTGGGGCGGCGCCAACAAAGTATGCCGTGCGTCTGCGACCCGAGACATGTTCCGATACCCGAGTCGGTGGTCGGTCACATCATCGCGTCCCCGTCCGCCTGGCGGCCGGCATGGCGTATGCCAAAGGCCAGCATGATCTGCGAGATGCCCTTGAAGAGGGCCATGAAACCCACCCAGAACAGGATCAAGTACGCCCGCTGTCGCAGGGCATACACCCGGTCGGATCCCGAGACCCAGAAGGCCAGCAGGATGAGCAGGATGCCGGTAATCAAGCCGATCCACCAATACGGATTGAAGGTCCGGGACGCAATGGAGCGGGCAATCTCAAACGATCCGTACAGGACCAGCACCAGCCCCAAAACCGACGCCAGAGCAAAGAATGTGTTCACCGGCCGGATGAGCGCCCAGAGACCGCCGAGCAGGAAGATGACGGCCATAATGATGTGCCAGACCTTCCATCCTCCAGGCACGAAGGCCGCCACGGCAGCCTCGTTTACCCCGGCCGCGAGAAGCACGATTCCAATGAGCACGCCCACGGTCGTGAGCGACGTCTCGTTCAATCGAAGGACCAGCCAGGCAACGATCAACCAGGCCACTCCCGTGATCAAAGGGATCCACCAGTAGCGGGCCCCTTGCCGCAGCAGAGAACGCACCTCAGTGGCCATGGCCTACCCCCTGTCTCTCTTGATGAGAAATGTCGACACGTCAACGTAGGGTCCGCCTGAGAGCCAATCAAGGATCAGGATGATTCGCGCCGAACCACGGCAGAGCTGAGGACGCCACCTCTCAGCGACGCGCCCACTCTCGGGCCCGGTGGGCGATGTTATTGTCGCGGGGTTGGGAGCCGACCAGATCCTGTGTTGCTACGCGGGGTAGCCGGGAATGTCCGACCAACCGCAAGCCTCGAGACAGACGCCACCCGGCCGTGGTGGGAGGGCCGCGTCGTCAGACGGGTGGTAGCCATCGGGATCACCGGCCTGGCGGTGTATGTGGTCCTCCCGAGCCTGACGAGGGTGGTCGCGGCCTGGCCGCAGTTATCCCACTCGAGCCCACTGTGGCTGATTGGGTCGTTGCTCTTGGAATCGGCGAGCTTTGCCTCCGCGTTCGCCTTGCAGCGGCTGGTCCTCCGTACCAACAAGCGGTTCGCAGTCGTGACGGCGGGATTGACCGGAAACGCGGTGACGAACGCCTTGCCCGGAGGCGACGCGGCCGGTGCGGCCGTGCAGTTTCGGATGCTGGCGGCCGCCGGCATCAACGCCGACAATGCGGCTGGTGGCATGACCGCGGCTTCGCTGCTGGGTATCGGAGGTCTGCTTGCACTGCCGCTGTTCACGCTTCCAGCGGTGTTGGGAGGAGCCCCGATCAACCGGGGGTTGGCGCGCACGGCATTGCTCGGGTTGGCCGGGTTCGGCCTGTTCGTGTTCGGGGGCGTGGTGGTCATGACCACCGACCGACCACTGGCGCTACTGGGCCGGATCGGACAGCGACTGTGGAACCGTCTGCCGGGCCACCACGCCAAGGTGACCGGATTGGACCGCCGGCTCTTGCGCCAGCGCGACGAGATTCGGGCCACGTTGGGCCGCGATTGGCTTCGGGCGGTGGTGCTGACCGCGGGCCGACTGGGATTTGATTACGGCTGCCTGCTGGCGGCCTTCCGCGCGACGGGCAGTAGCCCCCGCCCCTCCCTGGTGCTCGTGGCCTACGCGGCAGCGGGCGTCGTCGCTCTCGTGCCTATCACCCCAGGAGGCTTGGGGATCGTAGAAGCCAGCCTGAGCGGGCTCCTGGTACTGGCCGGCGTCCCCGGTGGTAAAGCGCTCGTGGCCACCCTGGCCTACCGCCTGGCGTCCTACTGGCTGCCGTTGCTGGCCGGAGTGGTGGCCTATCTGTTGTTCCGCCGAAGGTACCCGACTGCGCTGTCAGGGCAGCCGCACCCAGCCGGCGGGAAGGCCTGATCCGCGAAGTCGGCGAGGGGCGTCGGCCGACAGGCCAAATAGGATTTTTGCACCGGCCGCCATGTTCTAGTCTCCGTTGGAGCGGGCCCACGACGTTCCGTCCGAAAAGATCTCTGATCTGTCGAGCGGGTCGCAACCGTGCGGGAAGCATTGCGAGGTGAGGCGTATGCCCAGAATCGAGGTTGAAACGGCAGTGGTCGAAGCCGCCGCCTCGCAGGTGCGAGGGGCCGGCACGACCGTGCGGGGGGTGGTCGGCGATCTGGAGTCATCGAACCTCTCGAGTTCTGGCTTTCAAACCCCGGACGCGGTTGGTCGGTTCAGCTCGGTGTGGTCGACCGCGCTCACCGCCTACGCCGACGCGTGCGGGTCCGTGGCGGGCCGGCTCTCGAACGCCGGCATCGTCTACGAAGTCACTGAGTCCAAGCTGACCCAGACCTTTTGACGAGGCGGTGACGATGTGCTGACCACGTCCCAATTGCAGCAGTTCGAGCCAGATGCCTATACCGGCGTCATCGTGCGGTGGGGACAGGCCGCGGACGCAATCAGTTCCGCCTCCAGCACCATCTCCGGGATCGGGGAGCAGATGTCGAGATGGACTGGCCCGGCTGCTGATCAAGCCCTGACCACCATGGGTGACCTGGTGACCGTGGTTGCTGACAGCCCCGGTTTGCTGTCGGACGCGCAGGACACCCTGGCCGCGTTCGTGGCGGCGGTCAGCCAGGAACGGGAGGTCCTTCAGACTGCCCTCGTCAAGGCGCGATCGCTCCACTGCTCGGTTGCCGAAGACGGCACCGTAACGCCGCCCCTGCAACCCCCCGGGGCACCAACTCCTGCGAGCGGCGGCGATCCGGTCCAGGACGCGACGCAGCGGGCGGCCCAAACAGCGTACGACAACAGCCCGGCGGTGCAGGCGTGGCTGAACGCCACCCAACAGGCGCCGGGACTGCAAGCCACAATTCAGGAGGCACTGCAACGAGCAGCGGCGGCGGACCACCGGGCAGCCAGTGATCTGGAGGCGGGCATCCGGGGAGGGGCCGACGTGCGCAGGATCGTTGCCGGCCAGGACGTGACCGGCGGGTCGGCCGAGGACCTCTTCCAGGACACCGAAGCGCTGGGCGACGGAACGGCCTGGGTGGAGCAGTACGCCAAAGAGGCGGCATCGTTGCTCCCCCGGGCTGCCCGTGGTGACGCCGGAGCAGCCTCCCAGCTGGCGTTGCTGACTTCGCTGTCCTACGACCAGGATTTCGGCGCCAACCTGATGGCTCGGCTGGGCGCGGCCGGCCTCGAGAAGATCCCGGCGACGATGGGACAGGAGCTCAGCACCCTCCTCGACGGCGACCCCGAGGCCGCCGGTGTCATCCGGCAGGCGGATCAGAGCGTGCTGCGGTTTCTCGCCGACTCGCTGGCGTCGGCCTCCCAAAATCCCAATCTGGACCCCGCATTCGTCCAGGCCCTGACCGGCAACGCCACCGTGGCAAACCCGGACGGGCTCGGGCCCCCAATCGGATTCTGGTCGCTCGGCCAGATCCTCGGTGCGGCGACCGGTGTCGTCACGTACGCACCTTCTTTTCTCGACACCGTCGGTACGGCCATCATCAACCAGGACCGGCAGCAGCAGGCGGGGGCGCCCGTCCCGGGGTGGGAGGACAACGGCCCGTTCCAGAATCCGTGGGCCAACAACCTCAACCTGTCGTCGTCGTTCGACTTCTGGCAGGCCAATGAGCCCTCCTTCTTCGGGGTCACCGACTCAGGCGGCGATCCGGTGTATGGATTGATGCACGCCGCCGGCGTGTCACCGCAAGCGGGCCTTGCCCTGCTGAGCAGCGACAATTACGCCAATCTCAACTACCTGATGGCCCGGACCTGGACCTTCGACCACGGGTCCGCCCTGGGGCAGGCCATCGCCTCGGCAGGTGACCAACCGGGACCGGCGGCTGCCGCTCTCTCTGCCCACGCGGTGCGGGACTACCTGCCCCACCTGGGCCAGATGCAAGAAGTAAACGGTCAATCGACATTTGTCACCACGAGTTACAACGGCGGGTCCCTGTCGGGAATCAACGCCGGGCTCGGACAGGTCTTGGGCTACCACATGTCACAGGTCTTCGACGCCTGGGACGGAATACCGGACAGCCAGGCGGCCTTCCCGACTATCCCGCAGGGTCTGGGCAGTTTGCTCGCGGCGGTAGGGTCAGATCCAGCCGGCTACCGGGCCCTGATCGCGGGGGCCGTGGCCAACGCCAAGCTCGACCTGCAGGGTAAGGCGCTGCAACTGGCCAACGACCCGCTTTCCGTGTCCGAGCGAATCGACGACTTCAACGGGATCGCCCAGGACCAGGGTCACTTCGTCGGGTACCTGCTGGGTACCCACACGGCAGCTCTGACGGCCAGCGGGCTGGCCCAGGATCAGATTCAGGCAGAGCAGGCGAGCCAGGAAGCGGCGATCGGCAACTTCGTCTCCCAAGGAATCGGACTGATCCCGCTTCCGGGATCGGATTTGGTGGGCAGCGCCTTCAAGACCGTGCTGGGCGACGTGGTGACCGGCGCCACCAGCCACGCGGCTTCCGACCCCAACTACCAGGCTGCGCTGGCTTCAGGCGGGCAGGCGTGGACGGCTACCCAAAACCTCATGGGCCAGGTGGTCAGCTCAACCATGGTGAACGCGGGGCTCTACGACCCCGGCACCAGCCCCGCCACCTGGCTCCACGACAGCCCGGGCGAGGTGCCGTTCTTTACGACCACCCGGCTCCCGGACGGGCAGACCGGCTACGACCTGATCCCGCGCATGACCCAGGCTCAGTACACGTCCTTCGTGCATTGGCTCCAGGGTGAAGGTGACGTCGGCCAGGGAGGCGAGGGGTCGGTCGGCGACGCTATGTCCCTTATGGCGAACGCCGTCGACCACGGGACGCAACTCGCCAGTAGCACCCTCGCGGGGTCCAGTTACCCCGACAACCCTTGATCGCCGATTGTCCCCCGGAGCTCAGCGACGCAGTTCGGCTGCCAGCTCGTCCTCGGTCCTCTGGTAGACCTGGCCGGCCTTTGCCAGCATGTGCGAGATACCCGAAAGGGCTTGCTGGATCTGGGTCGCACCGCTATGCCACTGCTGCCACAGTTCCTGGAACGAGTTGGACGCCGAGCCCTGCCAGTCGGCGTCGACAAGGGTCTGCACCATTGATTGGAGTTGGCTGAGCTTCCCGCTGATCTCCTGCTCCCCGCTGGCGAGGGCACTCGCGGTGGACTCGAGTTGCTCTGACGTGACCTTGATGGTGGGCACTGGTTACCTCCGCCTATGTATCGGCACTGATGTCCCGTGCGCGGAACACGCTATCGGACAATCACGGGCGCGGGTGGGGCCCCGAGCAGGCCGGTCCTTTCAGTCAAGCGGCACTTGTACGAGCAAGGGGTCCCCTCCTGCGACCAGGAAGCCCCGCCCGGGAGGCATCCGCCCGATCATCGATTGCGCCAGCCGCACACCCACCAGGTCGCCGTCGAAGGTTGACGCCGGCGACAGCAACAGACCGCTTCTGGCCCGGCGGGCCTCGGCGACGACGCCGCGAAGCTCGGTCTTCATCTCCTCGATCGGACCGGCGACGACGACCGGCACCGCATCATCGCCATCCTCTCGCAGCAGCCGCCGCACGGCGTCGTCGGTCTCGCTCCGGGCAAAAGTGTCGGCATCATCCACGAAAAGCGCTACCGGGCCGGCCGCTCCGGCCGATCTGATGGCATCGACCACGTCGGCCGGGCCGGGCAGCCGCCCGGCGAGCACCACGATTCCTGGCAGACCGCCAGCCTCGGCCAAAGGAGACGGTCGCGGACATATGACGACCGCCGAGCCGCCCGCACTTGCCAGCGACCGGACCATGACCAGAAGCGCGCTGCTACGCCCCGACCGCGCCGGGCCGGCCACCACAAATCCCCTCGAGGCGGCCAGGTCGACCCCGCGGACTCTCAGTTCGTCGCCACCAACTCCGACCACAGCCCAGAGGCTTCCAGTCGGGATCGATTCCGGGACATCCGAGCGGCCGGCCCTGACCAGCTCGGCAACCCCGCTGGTGCCGAGCGACGCGGGCAGCGTGTCCACCCGGATCGGTCGGTTGAGCCGGGGCTCCGGCCAGCGCTGCACGGCGGCATCAGCGACGACCCGGACCGCCTCCGCCTGAGCTTGGCTGCCGGGATCCGTGACGCCGGAGCTGTCCAGAACAGCCACCTGGAGCTCGATCCCGGATTCCGCCCGAAGCGCCCGGCCGGGTGGGATGTCGGCCGCCACCTCGCGAGGGTTGATGTTGGCGAGCCGGTAATCGTCCCGGTCGTTGAGCCGCAGCACCAGCCGGTCTTCGACCTGTGACACGAGACGATCCGTCAGCAGGCTGCGATCGCCGCTCAACACCAGGCGGATGCCCGCCCCGGGCCCCTCCCGTAACAGCCGGCCCACTTCGGCGGGTAGCCGGCTGCCTGACTCGATCGGATAGGCCGCCATGAACCCTTCCCACCGGTCAATGAACAACACCAGGTAAGGCAGCCGGTTAGCCGGCTCGGCCGCGGTGCGCTGCTCGGCAATGTCGCCGAAGGCCCGTTGCGCCATCAGGTCCTGGCGGCGGATCAACTCCTCGATGAGCCGGGTCAGGAGCCGTTCGACTCGGTCGCCTTCGGATCGTGCCACGATCGCACCGCAGTGGGGGAGTGACGCGAGCGGGAGCAAGGCTCCGTTGCCGAAGTCCAGACCATAAATGTGCACGTCAGCCGGCGAGAGGGACCGGGCCAGACTGGCGGCCAGAGTTCGCAGCAACGTTGACCGTCCGCTTCGGGCGGCCCCGGCGACGGCCAGATGTGCGCCAGCGGCCAGATCGAACACGGCGGCGGGCTGCGACTGCTCGGCCGGACGATCCTCCAGGCCAAACGGCAGCGGATGCGGCTCGTGGCCCGATACCGGGACCGGAAGCTGATCGAGGCTGATCAGCGCCGGAAGTGGTTCCAGCCAGGGGCTGCGCCCACGCGGCCAGGCCGCCTCATGAGCGGCCTTCGCCGCGAGTTCGACCAGGGCATGTAGGTCCGTCGCCCGCCCCGGGAGGAGATCGTCGCCAGCCGGGAATGCGACCGGGTAGCCGAGCCGGGACCAGGGGACTGGCAGCACACGTGGGGGCGGCAGACCAACGCTCGCTCCCTTTCTCCGTCCAGCGACGCGCGCCGTCTGGAAAGCAATGATCTGCCGCGGCGCCGCCCGTCCGGGCATAGGCGCGGCCCGGGGTCGCCCGGGAGATGCCGGCCGCATGGGCGGATTCCAGCACCTCGAAACTGTCACTCGGGTCCTCCATCCGCAAGGCAACACGTAGACCGGTATTGGCGCGCATTTCCCCTGTCACCACTCCCGCCGGCCGCTGGGTGGCCAGGATCAGATGCATGCCGAGCGATCGCCCCACCACCGCGATCCGGATCAGACCGGCCACGAAATCAGGTAGCTCGTGGACGAGTTCGGCGAATTCGTCGATCACGAGCACCAGCCGGGCGAGACCCATCGCCGCCGCCCGCTCCGGCTCGTGTTCCCAGGCGGTGTTCACGTCGACCGCCCGCAGCTGATGCAGGCAAGCCTCCCGACGGCGCAACTCGGCTTCGAGCGAAGCCAAGGCCCGCTGCGTTCCCCGCCCGTCCAGGTTGGTGACGAGCCCGACCGTATGAGGAAGGTCGGCGCAGTCCGCGAACACGCTCGCCCCCTTGTAGTCCACCAGGACGAAGTGGATGGCGTCGGGCCGGTTGGCGAGGGCCAGGCTGGCCACCAGAGTCTGCAGGAACTCACTCTTCCCCGAACCCGTCGTTCCGGCCACGAGCGCGTGCGGGCCGTCCCGTTCGAGATCAAGGAAAAAAGCGCCGTCTATCGAGACGCCCACCACCGCCCGGGTGGTTCGGCCCCCGGCGCGCCATCGGTCGAGTACCGAGCGGGGGTTATCCAGATCAACGCCGGCCACGTCCACGAAGCGCACCGATGAAGGTATGAGCGAACCGCCCTCCTCGCCTCCCACGTCCCCGGATCGGCGCCAAGCCGCGCCCCAGGCGGTCGGCCCACTCCGGGCTCACCTGGTCCACCAGCACGCCCTCAACCGGTGCGTGCCCGTCAACGCGTACGGTGGCGATGCCATTCTCAGACTCGAAGGCGATCTCGGCGCGTCCTTCCTCGGCCAAACGGGACGAGTCGTGGTCGAGCCCGATGGTGAAGATTCCCCACTTTGGGCCCTCACGCAACAAGCGGGGGACTCCCGGCTGGGCCCGTACCGCCCGGATACCGTCGATCACGACGACCACGGCTGGCGTCAACGATGCGTCACGGCCCGTCGAGCTGCGTGCCTCGAGCAGAGCCAGTAGTTCTCTTACACGCTCCTGGCGAGAAGCGTCATCGTTGCCCAGCCGCACGGGTGCCGTGCCCGGGAGGTCGCACCGGGTGTGCGGCAGCCAGCGCACCCAATCCCATTCGGCCTCCGCATTGCCGGGAGCGAGCAAATAGAGCTCCAGGACCCTCGGCGTGTGCCAGGCAGCGAGCTGGGCGACGAACCAGCGCCCAAGCGCCCGCACGGATGACACCTCTCCGGCGACGCCGACCACACCCGCGGACTTGAGATCGACGGTGACCGGAACGGCGTAGAGGGTGGGGACGCGTACAGCTTGCTGGTCGGGAGGGATCCCGGGGTCGCCGCCGACGACCTCCACCGACGCCGGCCGGTCCGTTACCCCGACCCTCAGAACCAGCGAATCCGTGTCGTGGTCGCGCCGCTCCCAGAGTCGGCGGCCTGGACCGTCGACCACTGCCGCCGTCGTGGCCGGATCGGGCCAACGGGCCCGTTCACCGGATCGTTCCTCGCTTGCAGCCGAAGTGACGGCACTCCGCGCCTCCAGAATCCGGGCCTGGTAGCGCTCGCGATCCCGGAGGGTTTTCCTGCGGACCCGCCGGCGCTGCGTCAACGTGTTCGACAACACCAGCACCGGGCTCAAGACGATGAAGGCGAGGGTTGCGACCTGGCGGGTGACGGCATACAGGACACCGCCCATGGCCAGGGGTGCCAACGCCTGAATCCAGGGAAAAGGGAACGCTTCCTGTTCCGCCGGCGCCGACGGCACCTGAACCCGGGGCCGCCTGGGAGCGGGCTGCAACCGGGGCGGGCGATTGAACTTGAGTGACCCGTCTTCCGCCGGCTGGACGTCGGCATCGGCGGCCATCGTGGGTCTGACCTCCAGGACCGAAGCGCCGATCTCGATGGCGGCGCCGGGCGTCACCAACGTCGGGATGTCGATGCGCTGGCCGTCGATCCAGGTGCCGTTGGCAGAGGCCAGGTCCTCGACGAGCCAGCCGGAGTCCTCGCCCGTCCGCCACCACATGCGGGCGTGGAGGCGGGACACCGAGGTGTCCTGGAGGCGAACATCCACGGTGGGGTCCCGACCGATTGTCAGGGCATCGGCCGTGATGGGCGTGCGGGCGCCCGCCTCGGACCCGCTCACGACGGCCACCTCCCACGGGGCATCGGTGCCGCCGATCGGCGTGACGCTGACCGGCGCCGGGCCCACCTCAACGACCGCCCCGTCCCGCAGACCACTGTCTGCCAGCCGAACCTGGTCACTCAGAGGGCGCCCGTCGAGGTGGAGCACTCCCGGCTTAAGAGCGCCCAGGGCCGAGACCACGTCACACGTGGACGATTCCGGGTCCGCCTCGACGAGGACGTCCTGATGCCAGGCACTTCCCACCTCGACCAGGCTCAGCTGCATCCGCACTGGCGCCGAGGGTACCGGGACAGATCAAGCCGGGAGGCCTGGCCTCTCTGCTACGCTCCGTAACCGCCTTCGAGGAGTTGAGGAAGGAGTCTGGTGGCCAGGCGGCGTTCGCGGCGGCGGATCGCTATCACAGCCCTGGTTGCGGTCCTGGCCGGTTCTGTGGTTGGGCTCGCACTTACGGGCGCGGGCGCGCCCGCCGAGCGCGCTGCGCCTCCTGACGGGAGATGCCTGGCTGGCCAACAACGCGACTGGAACGGTCTCGCATGTGAGCGGCTATTCGGGCCGGGCCGACGCGGACGTGTCGGTTGGCAAGCCCGGTGACCCCTTTGCAGTGGTGCAACGCTCGGACGGTGCCTACCTGCTCGATTTGCGGACGGGCCGGTTGCTGCGACTCGACGACTCCACCTTGGCCGTCGCCGCGACCACGAGCGAGAACGGCAGGGCAGCGGCCCTCCAGGTGGTTGCCGGGCCGGATACCACCTGGGTGGTCGACCATTCGTCCGGGATTGTTGAGCAACTCAATCCTCTGACGCTGGCGCCCATGGGCCCCCAGATCGCCCTGGGTGGACCCACCGGCGCCGCGGCGATCGATGCGAGTGGTTCCCTCTGGGTGCCCGTACCCGGCCGGGCGGTCGTCGACCAGGTCGTATCGTCGAACGACGTCATCCGTCATCCCTTCGGCCAGCGGGGGGACCGGGTGCAGGTCGCGGACACCGGCACCGGGGTTTGGGGCGTGGATCCGGAGACGGCGATCGCGGCATCGCTGCAGAACGGGCATCTGCACCAGGTGCAGTTGCCGGCGTTGCCGGTCGACCAGACTCCGCTGCTCGGATCGTCGACGTCCAGCGCCAACCTCGTGGTGGTCGCCGGTACCGAGATCCTGGATGTCGACACCTCCCTGCCGTCGCTGTCGTCGGTCGCGCTCTCGGCCGGGGCCCAGGTCACTCAGGTCGCGGTGTCTCAGCAGCGGGCCTATCTGCTGGATCCGAGCGCACACCAGCTGGAGACCGTGGCCTTGGCCCCACTGCAAGTGCTCGGACCCCTGCGAGTGCCGCCGGGGTCCAATCAGCTGATCAGCAAGGACGAGCTTGTGTTCGTCAACAGCAGCGATTCGCCGCAGGCCGTGGTGGTCAATGCTGCCGGCGTCGTCACGGATGTCACCAAATACGTCCCGGCTGTCCCGACCCGGGCACGGCGCACGCGATTGAGTCGTCGCAGGGCGTACCGGGACCGGTCGTGGCCGGCAACCCATTAGGTCCGGCCGGGGGAGGCGCCGCCCCGGTTTCGGGGTTCGCAGCGCCGCCAACGCCCGGCGCCTCTCCCCCCGCCGCGGTCGTTCCTCCGTCGTCGACGGTTCCACCGCCGCCGGTGACCACCACCCCTCCGGTGCGGCCGGGTGGCAGTTCCCCGCCGGTCACCGCCCCGCCGCCCACCGTGCCGGGCCCCCCGATCATCACCCTGGTGAGCGCCGGCGATGGGGTCGTCACGGCCAGCTGGTCGCCGCCGGCCTCCGACGGTGGCAGCCCGGTGCTCCGATACGTGGTCACCGCCGCGCCCAGCGGTGCGAGCCGTCAGGTCGCCGCTCCGAACGTGACCGCCACGTTGACTGGCCTGCCCGATGGTGTTCGCCAGTGCGTGCAGGTCCAGGCGGTCAACCAGGTTGGAGGCGGGCCGTTCAGCCCGGGTCTGCGGTCCGCGACCCGGTCAAGAACTCCCCGGGACAGGTGCAAGCGGTGCAAGCACGCCCGGTCGCACCTGGCCAGATCGGCATCTCGTGGTCGCCCCCGTCACTCGGACCCGACGGCACTGCCATCCAGAGCTACACGGTGCGCTGGGGTAGCGGGACGACGACCGTTGACGGCACGAGCGCCGTAGTGAACGGCCTGGCCAGTGACACCGCCTACTCCTTCACTGTCGTCGCCACCAACCAGGCTGGCAACAGCGGCCCCGCCAGCGTGCCTGTCGACGTCACCACCTGGTCGCCGCCGGGCCGGGTTACCAATCTGGTGGTGGCGGGCGGCGACGAGCAGCTGACCATCAGCTGGGGCCCGGCCAGCGTGCCGGCCGGCAATCCCGCCGTGACGGGCTACGAGGTGTCGATCGGCGGAGGTCCCGCCTTCTCGGCGCGCACGCCCGTCACCAGGTCGGTACGGGCGTGGACCAACGAGACCGTGACGGTGTACGCGGTCAACGCCGTGGGCAACGGCCTGTCGACGCGGGGCAGCGGGACGGCCTGGGAGCGGGCTGCCACCGTGGTCTGTTACGACACCTTGAGCGGCGACCGCGCTATCGAAAACGACTGCACCCTTGACGCTCCCGGCCAGGCCTGGGTCGACCAGGGTGCGAGCGGCATCGACTGGGTCCACTTCCCGGTCCCGGCGGGCGGGCGGCCAGCAGGGTTCAACGAATACCTGTGCACGACGTACTACACGGGCACGGTGTCGGGCGACCGCTACGCTCTGGTGACGACGCCATCGGACGCGGCCTGCACCCAGAAGCTTCCGCAATACCAGGCCCCGGATACGCCGCACCCCATCGCCTACGTGTCCACCACCCAGACGGACAGTTCCAGCCAGCACGTCTGCGAGTACCGCGGGACCACGACCGGCGCCAACGGACCCTTCACCTCGTACGAACTGTCGTTGTGCAACACGCCCCCTGCGGGGTTGAAGAACCCGACCCTTCAGTTCAGTTTCTACACGTGAGCCGCCATCGCTGCCGCCCTCGGCCGCCGGGGATGGGCGCCCGCGGGGGACCATGACCGCCACCTCTCCCTCTTTTTCCTCTGCCGACGACGACGTCGCATGGGTGGCCGGCATGGCCGGAAGGGTCCAGCGCAACATGGAGAAGGTGATCCGCGGCAAACCGGACGCCGTGGCTCTGGCGATCACCGCCATGCTGGCGGAGGGCCACGTGCTCGTCGAGGACGTGCCCGGGGTCGGCAAGACGTCGCTGGCGCCGCGCCCTCGCCGGTTCCATCGACGCCAGCTGGCATCGCATCCAGTTCACCCCGGACCTGCTTCCCTCCGACGTGACCGGGGCGACCGTTTACCATCAGCACGACGGGCGATTCGCCTTCCATCCCGGCCCGGTGTTCGCCAACGTGGTCCTGGCGGACGAGATCAACCGGGCCTCCCCGAAGACGCAGTCAGCGTTGCTCGAAGTTATGGACGAACGGCGCGTCACCGTCGACGGGCGGGCGCACGACGTGCCGCGGCCGTTCCTGGTGCTGGCCACGCAGAACCCCATAGAAATGGACGGCACGTACCGGCTTCCCGAGGCTCAGCTGGACCGGTTTCTCCTGCGCCTCACCATGGGCTACCCGGATCTCCGTACCGAGGCCGACATTCTCGCCGACGACGGCTCGGAGCCGGCCCTGATGAGCTTGCGGCCAGTCGTGAGCGGGGCCGACGTCCATCGCATGATTGCCATCGTCGCCCGCACCCGGGTGGCACCAGTCCTGCGGACGTATGTCGTCGAACTGACCAGCGCGACCCGCCAGCTGCCCGAAGTGCGCCTGGGGGCCAGCCCGCGGGCCAGCCTCTCGCTCATGCGAGCGGCCCGAGCCCGGGCCACGCTGGCCGGGCGCGGCTACACCACCGCCGACGATGTGAAGGCCGTGGCCCACGCCGTGCTCGGCCATCGCCTGTTGTTGTCCTCGCAGGCGGCGCTGAACAACACCACCAGCGACCAGTTGATCGACGACGTCATCAACGCGGTGCGGGTGCCGACCACCACATGAGGCCGACCCGCACTGGGTGGGGAACGCTCGCGGCCGGCATCGGCCTTTACGTGACGGGGGTCGCGCTCGGCTTTCCTGAATTGACCGTCGCCGGGTTCGCGCTGCTCCTGCTGGTCGCGGCCGCGGTCGCCTGGATACTCAGGCCCCCGCACCTCTCGGTCGCCCGGCAGGTCGAGCCCGTCCGGGTGCGCCGGGACAGCCCGGCCCTCGGGCTCGTTCGCATCGCCAACACCGGCCGCCGGCGGGCACCCCGCGTGACCGTGGAGGACCCCGCCGGATCGCACGTTGTCGCCCTGGACGTGCCCGCCCTGGCGCCCGGGCAGGTATACGAGTCCACGTACCGCTTGCCAACCGACCGCCGCGGCGTCTTCGAGGTCGGTCCCCTGGTGGTGGCCCAAACCGATCCGTTCGGGCTGCTGGCCCGTCGTCGCCCCATCGGCCTGGCGGTCCGACTGTGGGTGCACCCCCGCAGTCACCCGGTGCCGGCCTCCCGGTCGGGCACGAACATCGAGATGGACGGCCCGATGGACGACACCGCACCCGAGGGGTCGATCGCCTTCCAGGGCCTCCGGCCCTATGTCGTCGGCGACAACCTGCGCCTGGTCCACTGGCGTACCACGGCGCGAACTGGGACCCTGATGGTGAAGAAGCACGTCGACACGAACCGGCCACAGGTCGTGGTCCTCCTCGACGACCGGGCCGGGAGTTACCCGTGGAACCAGTCGTTCGAGGAAGCCGTCGAAGTGACGGCGTCGCTTCTGGAACAAGCGGTGCGCTCGGGTGCGCCGGTCCGTTTGGAGACGGTGAGCGGTTCGGTCACCAACTTCGTCCCCAACGACGCCCGGGACGCGCTGGACGTGCTGGCCGGCCTCGGAACGGAGGCCGCGGGCGATTTCGTGCGTGCGGTGCTGCTGCTGGAAGGGGAATGGGGAGGGAGCGCGGCCGTCCTGGTCACCGGCGAACAATTCGACGACGATCCGGCCAGTCTCGACCGCCTGGCCGGACGGTACCGGAGAGTGGGGGCGCTGATGGTCGGCGCGGTTGTCCCCTCCGCTCGCCGGCTGGGCCGGCTCCAGGTCTGTCGCGCCGGGCGGGCCGGGGCTGTCCTCGCGCTCTGGCAGTCGGGGAACCCCAGGTGACCCGAGCTCCGGTCCGGGTCGAATGGACGCGATTTATACCCGCGGTTCCGGCAGCGTTGGCCGTGCTCGCCGCGGGAACCGGGTTTCAGCGGGTATTCACCTGGGCCGATGTCGCGGGACCGGTGGTTGTGGCGGCCGCGCTCGGGGCCGCCGGAGGCGTCGGGGCCCGGCTGGCGCTCACGCCCCGCGTGGATGCGACCCCAACCGCCGGACCGACAGACGAACCCACCGGCCACTCGCCCCCGGCCGGTCCCCCACCAGATGTGCCTTCCCTGCTGGGGCGGTCAGTGGCGGCGGCCGCCGTGGCGGCGGCCGTGCTTGTCTCGGTCGTCGTCGCCTCGTCGGTATTCGCCGTGCCCCCGGCGAAGAGTTTCGACGCGGCGGTCGCCCAGGGGTTTGGAGCCCTCTTCCACGGCTGGGCCCGCATCCTCACGACGACCATCCCCGTGCCGCCGACGACCACCCGGCTGCCGCTCGCCGCCGGCCTGGTCTCGGTGGCGGCCGCCTGGGCGGTCGTGGCAGCGAGCAGGCGCCGGCCCGGAGTCGACGCACTTCTGCCCTCCGGGCTCGTCCTGGTCATCGCCCTCCTGCTCGGAGTCCACGGCCCGGGGTCGTTGGTTACCGTCGCAGGACCACCGCTTGCCCTCGCTGCGCTCTACCTGTTGGTCATCGCGCGCCCTGCTGGCGAGGGGGCCGTCTGGGTGCCTCCCGGCCGGGGCTGCGCCGCGATCTCCACCGGCGCCGTGGTTCTGGCGGTCTCCCTGGCTGCTGGAACCCACCTTCCCTTCGCCAGCCTCCGGCAGCCGGTTGATGTACGGAACTCGCTCTCGCCGCCACTCATGTCCGGGAGCACGCCCAATCCGCTCGACGAGCTGCCCGCCTGGCAGCAGGAGACGCAGACGGTGATGTTCACCGCGACCGTGAACCGGACCTGGCTTACCGCCCCACCCGACTGGCGGCTGCTCAGCCTGGACCTCTACGACGGAACCGGCTGGAGCACGGACGACCGGGCCGCCAGCGCCGGGGGCGTGTTGAACCTGCCGCCTGCGGTGTCTGCCGCCCTGCTCGGCCCGGAGGTGCACGTCACGGTCCACCTGCTGGCCCTCGCTGGCCCCTGGGTGCCGACCGCGGGGGTACCGACCGCGGTGTCGCCCCCCGACCAGGAATTCGATGCCGGCTCCTCGGTCCTGGTGGCTCCGGACCCGTCGACGAGGAGTTTCGATGTGAGCGGCCGGCTGTCCGAGCCTTCGAGGGCAGCCCTTGACGCGGCCGCCATACGTAGCGGGGCGTCGGTGGCCGCGCTGACCACCGTTCCCTCGTGCTTCCCTTCGTCGCTCCGATCCCTGGCCACCAGGGCCGCGGCCGGCCTGGCCCGACCCGACGAGCAGGCGGTCGCGGTCGAACAGGCATTGGCCAGGAACGGCGGCTTCCGCCTTGACACCCATGCCACGGAAGGATCGAGCTGCGCTCGGCTCGCCGCCTTGTCGTCGGCCCGATCCGGCACGCCAGAACAGTTTGCGACCGCGTTTGCGCTCATGGCTCGCAGCATCGGGCTACCGAGCCGGTTGGCGATCGGCTTCAGTCCGGGCACGATCGATGCCGCTCTTGGGCGCACGGTGGTCACCGGGGCGGATGCGTCGGTCTGGCCCGAGGTCGATTTCGCCGGGCTTGGCTGGGTGGCGTTCGATCCCGTGCCGTCGTCACTTGGCGGCAGCTCGGGCCTCGGGGTGAGCAGCACGGCGACCGTCCCGATTGCACAGCAGGGTCTCAACCAGGTCCGCCAGACGGTCGAGTCGGATCAGTCGCGATCCCCGGGTCCGGGTGCACGCGCAGGCGGGCCGGCTGCCGCCCAGCACCACCACGCCGGCAGCAGCGTCCAGTGGCCGCTATTCCTCCTGCTGGCGGTCGGAGTGATCGCCGCGGGCCTGGTCGCGGCCCGAGCGGTGGCCCGCCGGCGCCGGCGGACCCGTCGCCGTACCGCGCCCGATCCGGTCCGGAAGATGCTGGGCGCGTGGAGCGAGCTCCTCGAGACGGTGGCCCGGTTTCGGGTGCCGGTCACCAGCCTGACGCCGTCGGAGCTCTCAGAGACGGTGGCGCATCTGGCCCCCGCCGCGGGACCACCCAGCGAGGAATTGGCCGGCTTGGTCGATGGGGCCGTCTATGCGGGCCGCGCCGACGACGCCCTCGCCACCCAGGCGTGGGCATCCAGCGATGCGGCGGTGCGGGCGCTGGTCCGGTCGGTGCCGCCTGTACGCCGCGTCCGCGGCTTGGTGACGGGCTCGTGGAGCCCGGCCGGCGGCTGAGCAGCGGGCAGCGGGCGCCGACGGCAGGGAAAGCTCACATCGTGCCGCCGCGGATGCAAACCGGCGGCGCGTTGGCGATCTGTCCGCCGACGCCATACACGGCGCCAACCACGAAGCAGTAGCCCCGGGTGGGATCAAGGCCCGTCACGACGGTCTGGGTGTTGCTCTGGGCAGTTTGCAGAGATCCGTTGGATACTCGTACGACAAACGGGTAAAGGCCGGCGCTCGGGTCGATCCACCGGAGGGTGGCCGTGGTGGGTTGCTCGTTGACGACCTCGACATTGCGGGGTGCCAGGTTTGTCGCCAGCGCTGGTGACGGTGCCAGTAGCCGGGGCGCCCGCGTATTGCTCTTGGGCGTGGATGACGTCGTCAGCAACAGGACGGCGACCAGGGCTGCGGCCACGATCACCCCGCCGGCGCCGGCTATCCACCACCAGCGCCGTGGCGGGCTCGGGTGTTCGGGCACAACCACGTCGGGTGACTGGCGCCGCGCCCAGGCGCGGGTCTTCTCGTCCGAGACCGGGGCGACCACTGGGGGCGGGGGGTTGCCGGGTTGCGCTGTCGACTGTGCTATCCCCGCCGTCCCTCCCGCGCCCGACCCGGCCGGGGGCGGCTCCGTACGGGCCGATCCATCTGGTGCGCCGCTGCGGGGGCGGGCTACTCCATCTGGCCCGGCCTCGCGGGGGCGGCCTGCTCCATCTGGTCCGCCCGCGCGGGGTCGGCCTGCTCCATCTGGTCCACCCCCACGGGCGAGGTGGCGGAGACCGGGCGTGGTCGTCTCATCAGGAGGCGGCGCCGCGATCGGAACGTTTTCGCGTCCTCCGGGAAAATCCTCCTCGATGGGCAATCGGGTCTCCGGCCAGCCGGCGCTGCGCTCGATGGCCTGGAGTGAGCGGCCAAACGCCACGGCGCTGGGCCAGCGATCCTCGGGCGACTTCGCCATGGCTCGCCAGAGGCTCTCCTGGAGTTCGCCCGGAACATCGCTGCGAGGGATAACCGGAACCGGATCGCTCAGCACTCTCAGCATGCTCGTCAGCAGGCCCTCGCCCTCCCGGCCTGCGAACGGTGGTCGCCGGGCCAGCAGAGTGTGCAGGGTCGAGGCCAGAGACCACTGGTCGGCAGCGGGCCCAACCTGGCGAGACTCCAGAACCTCCGGGGCTGCGTGTGCCGGCGTGAGGGCCTGCGTCGTGCCGGTCGTCTCCCCCATGGCCACCGCGACCCCGAAGTCCGAGAGAGCAGGTTCGCCGAAGCGGGTTCGGAGCACGTTCGCCGGCTTCACGTCGCGGTGGACGATGGCCTCTCTGGCGGCCAACTCGAGTACCCCGCACATCTTCACCCCGATGCTCAGCACTTCCTGCACCGGCAACGGCCCCGTGGCGAGCCGGTCAGCGAGGGAACCGGCGGGGCAGTACTCCATCAGCACATAGCCGTGCCCATCACCGAGGAAGCCGCTGGCGAAGACCGTGGCCACGTTCGGGTGCCCCGAAAGGCGTCCGGCCAGGCTCAGCTCGCGCTGGAACCGTCGTCGTATCCGCTCGTCAGCGATGGGCGCGGTGAGGACCTTGACCGCGACAACCCGATCGAAGGCTTCCTGGTAGGCGCGATAGACGACGCTTGAACCCCCGGACGCGATCGGCACGGCCTCGCGGCAACCGATGGCGAGTAGGGGATCAGCCGCCGCTTTGCCTCGCCTACCGGGCATGCTGTCATCTTGCCGCAGGGCGCCGGCCGGGCGGCGCTCGCATGCCAGGTGGCCTGGTCACCCGATGTACCTGGAGTGGTTGGTGCCGGCGCGCGGTCGCCGGCGTCGACTCTCGTGCTCCGGGCGACGCCCCGGGCGAGCCGGCGCGGATGTGGACCCGACCCAGAACCGTCCTGGTTCAGGCCGCCACCCAGGACTCGGCCTGGTCGCGCTGCCCCAGCGGGAAGACCTTGACCTCACCGGGTGTCATCCAGCCAAAGAGGCTGGTCAGGTAGTGCACCCATTCGATGTCCGTGACCACGGCGATGCGCTTCCAGGCTCGGAAGTGCTCGAAGGCTATCTTCAGGTCCTCCCACAGTGCTCCCGGCGACATGCCCCGGAACTCGGGTATGACGATCAGGAAGCGCACGTCGCCATGCTGCGCGGCCTCCTCCAGAGCGGGCAGGACCACGTCCCGGAAGTCTTCTACCTCGATTTTTCCGCTGACCTCGAATCCGAGTACACCGGCAGGCAGGTCGTCGAGCGGTTTGATCATGATCCCTCCCGAGGATGCTCAGACATTCACCAAGGTCTCTTTGGTCACGACGACGGTGGAAGTCTCGTTGACCATGAAGCGTTCGACGTCCTCATAGATGAGCCGTTGCGCCTCATCGTCGGCGAACATCCCGGTGAAGACGTCGCTGGCCGTTTGGAAGTGGAGTTCCCCGATCCCGTCGAAGTCGGGAGTCTCGTCGGTCAGCCATTCGCTCACGTGGTTCTGGACGTAATGCCAAAAGCCGGGCTGGACCCGGACGGCCAGCGGGCCGTGGTTGTCACGCCAGTAGTAGAGGAACTGCTCATGGGTGATCCCCGGCAGACGGTGCACGAGGCAGACCAACTTGACGCCAGGCGAGTTCGTGCCCGACGGCCAGGTTTCCTCATAGTTCTTCTGAACGATCTCGTCGGACTGGTAGCCGCCGACTAACCGAGCCCCGTTCGGCAAAGGAAATTTCAGGGCGGCGGCGGACTCGGGATTCCACAGCTTGACCATGGCCACCACGTCGGGTTCGGTGTTGTGGAGCTTGAGCTGATCACCCTCGTCGCGGCCGGCGATGACGTCGACCGACGCCCGGCTCGCCAAGCCCCCTGCCACGTACGCTTGGGCTTCGGTGACGAGTGCCTGCTCGAGCGAGTCTCGATCCCCGTCGTAGGCGATCGTTAAAAGTACCTGCATCAGCGTTCCCCCAGATCTCGGAACTGTTCCCACCATATTCCGAGTGTTCTTGCCCTGTCGTCACCGTCCCGATCTCCCTCGTGATGTCCCTCGAGTATGGGCACTGACAGGCGTGTTCCAGTTCGATTACGGTTACCGATGTCGGAAGCCGATGTCGGGGGCCGATATGGACGTGATTCGCGACTTTCGCCGGGGTGCGGTGCGTCTGCATGTGTTGCATCACGCCGCAGCCGGCGAGGTGACCGGTGTATGGATGTCGGAAGAGCTCGCTCGTCACGGCTACCGCATCTCGCCCGGAACGCTCTACCCGCTGTTGCACGACCTCGAGCAGACGGGGCTGCTCGTCTCCCACCAGCGCATCGAGCAGGGGAGGGTCCTGCGCTGGTATCGCGCCACTCGGGCCGGGAGGGCGACTCTCGCGGCGGCCCGGACCGTCCTGGCGGAGTTGGCAGCCGAGCTGCTCGATGAGCCGGTGGCCCGGCCCGCTGGCGAGCGAGCCGCTTCCTCGCACCGTCGGCGGTCCGCCCGGTCGTCTCGCTCCACCGGCGCCACCAGCGCCAACCGCTCCACCCGCTCCACCCGCTCCACCCGCTCCACCCGCTCTCCATCGTGAACGACGCCGCCGACCGGAGTTCCGGTCGCAGCGTCGAGCCGGTACCCCTGTCAACGATCGCCCGGGAGTGGGGCCGCATCGGCTGCATCGGTTTCGGCGGCCCGCCGGCGCACATCGCCCTGCTGCGGCAACTGTGTGTCGAGCAACGCGGCTGGTTGTCGCCGGCCGAGTTCGAGGACGGCATCGCTGCCACCAATCTGCTTCCAGGTCCTGCTTCCACCCAGCTGGCGATCTATTGCGCCTGGCGCCTGCGCGGCACCGCTGGCGCCCTGATCGGGGGATGCTGCTTCATTTGCCCTGGCCTGGTGGTCATTTTGGTACTGGCCGCTGTCTTTCTTTCCTCCCACCCGCCTCTGGCGATTGCCGGGGCCGCGGCTGGGGCTGGCGCAGCCGTCCCGGCGGTTGCGGTCCAGGCCGCCATCGGATTGATGCCGGCCAGCTGGCGCCGGGCGGGGACGGAGCGGCTCGCCCGGTTCCGCTGGCTGCTGTATGCCACTGCGGGTGGCACGTCGGCGGCCACCATCGGTCCCTGGCTGGTCTTGGTGCTCGCGGCCTGTGGGTTTGCCGAAGTGATCGCCCGGCGGGGCCCATCGAAGTCCTTCCCGCGGGGCGCCCATGGCGTCCTTCCTCTGGCGGTGGGGCCGGCAGTGGCGGTCGGTGGGCTCGGGGCCGTGGCTTGGGTCGGGTTCAAGGTCGGGGCGCTGTCCTACGGCGGAGGCTTCGTCATCATTCCCCTGATGCAGCACGACGCCGTCAGCGCCTACCACTGGATGACCTCAAGTCAGTTTCTGAGCGCGGTGGCGCTCGGTCAGATCACCCCCGGCCCGGTGGTCCAGACGGTGGCAGTGGTCGGCTACGCCGCCGGAGGGGTTGGGGCCGGGCTGCTGGCGTCGGTGTGCGCGTTCGCCCCGTCCTTCGTTTTTGTGCTGGCCGGTGGACCCCGATTTGACGCGCTCCGGGCCAACCAGCGCGTTCAGGCCTTTCTCACCGGCGCGGGTGCCGCGGCCATCGGGGCGATCGCTGGCTCAGCCATCCCGTTGGCCAATGCCTTGGCTCATGTGTGGCAGGCCGGCGTGCTCGCCGCGGCGGCAGTCTGGCTGGTGGCCCTACGTCGTGGCGTCGTGCTCGGCCTGGCGGGGGCCGGCGTCCTGGGCGTTGTCGCCGTCCTTGCCGGGGCACCCGCATAGGCGAGCCGGGCACCGGTGACCCGCCGGCGTGGCGCCTGGACCTCTGGGGCGCGGCCTCCGTGTCCTCCGTGGCCGTTCTCCGGTCGGGCCGCCAGCCGTCGGTCGGGATTCCCGCGGTGAGCCCGCGGATAGTGTGCCCGTGAACGGCAGGGTGCTGCGCTCGGCCCCGCGGAAAGGGAGGAGATAGCCGGTGAAACTTGGCTTGCACGTATCCAATTTCACCTGGGCTGGCGGCCCCGCGACGACGAGGGACGATTTGGCCCGGGTCGCGGCGGCAGCCGAGGAATACAGCTTCGCCAAGCTGAGCGTTATGGACCACGTCTGGCAAATCGCCGGCATCGGTCCGCCCGAACACGACATGCTCGAGGCGTACACCACCCTCGGCTTCCTCGCCGGTCGCACTGAGCGCATTGAACTGCTGGCATGGGTGACGGCCGTGGTCTATCGGGAGCCAGGTCTGTTGGCCAAGGCCATCACCACCCTGGACGTGCTCTCGGGAGGGCGGGCTTGGTTGGGGATCGGCGCGGCCTGGTTCGAGGCTGAGGCACGCGGTCTCGGCTTGCCGTTTCCTCCCACGGCCGAGCGCTTCGAGCGGCTCGAAGAAGCACTCCAGATCTGCTTGCAGATGTGGAGCGACGACGACAGCGCCTACTCGGGACGGCATTACCACCTGGAACGCACGCTCAATGCACCCCAGCCGCTGACCCGCCCGCACCCGCCGATCCTCATCGGTGGAGCGGGGGAGCGAAAGACGCTGCGGCTCGTGGCCCAGTACGCCCAGGCCTGCAACCTCTTTCCGACCCCGGACCTCGAGCACAAGCTCGACGTGTTGCGTCGGCACTGCGACACCGTTGGCCGCAACTATGACGAGATCGAGAAGACCGTGATGGGCCCGCTCGACCCTGGCCCCGACGGTGAACGGGTGGGGGAGTTGATCGACAGCCTGCAACGTCTCGCCGGTCTCGGGGTCACGCACTATCACGGATCGGTGCCCGACGCCGCCTCAATCCGCCGGATCCAACTGCTCGGCGAGAAGGTGGTTCCGGTCGTCGCAGGGATATGAGAAACGACGATCAGGGCGCGGCGCCGAGCGTCACCGTCGTGGTGGCGGTGCGCCCAGCACGCTCGTACGTGATGTCGACGGTGTCACCGGCCCGCTGGGTGATGGTGAGGGCCTGAAGCTGGTTCGGATCGGTCGCCGGCTTGCCATTGATCTCGGTAATGATGTCGCCGGTTCGGAGCCCTGCGCTGGCCGCCGGTCCGCCCGGCACCACCCCGACGACGTACAAGCCTTCGCTCGTACCGGCCTGTTGGGCGGCGGCAGGCGGGATCTGCGCCACCTCGATGCCGAAGTAGGCGTGGGTGACCTTGCCGGTCTCGATGATTTCATTCGCCACCGCCTGGGCCAGGTCAACGGGGATGGCGAACCCGAGGCCGACACTGCCGGAGCTCGACTGGCCGTTCGAGCTCGGCACGGTCGCGCCGGCTGAAGGCACGCCGATGAGCTGCCCGGCGCAGTTGGTCATTGCCCCGCCGCTATTGCCGGGGTTGATGGCGGCATCGGTCTGGACCGCGGAGACGAGCAGCGCACTCTGGCCGTTGTCACCAGGCACTTCGATGGTGCGATCGAGGGCACTGACGATGCCGGCGGTGACGGTGCTCGACAGGCCCAACGGGGCCCCGAGCACCACGACCGGCTGGCCCACGACGACACTGCTCGAACTGCCCATGGCGATGACCGGCAGGGTCCGGTTGACCTGGACCTTGATCACCGCCAGGTCGGCCTGGGGATCGCGACCCGTGATGGTGGCAGGGGCGCTCGTCCCGTCGCTGAATATGACCTCGACCGTTCCGCCGTTGGCCGCCACCGAAATGACATGGTTGTTGGTCAGGATGTAGCCGTCGCTCCGGATGATCTCGCCCGACCCGGTTCCGCCGGTGGTGCCGCTTCGGGCCTGAATCGTGACGACAGCCGGCAGCACGTCGTCGGCGACCGTCGTGGCCGAACACACGTTGGAGTTGGCGTTGGCGGATGCAGAGGACGACGAGGTGGCCGACTCAATGACTCCGCCGATCACGCCTCCCACCACCAGGGCCACCACCGCCGTACCGGCAACCCACCACCATTGTCGACGACCAGGACCGTTCGACTCTTGAGCATTCATGATCTCTCCTTGCCCGCCGCCGACTTTAATACCGGGTGGCACCGCCAGCGTGTACCGGCAGCTGATTCGGCGAGCCGCGACCTCAACTCGAACGGCGCCCCCGAAGCACGGACACCACGAGGGCGGTCACAACCAGCACCGGCATGAGCGCCCACGCCACCGTGGTCGCGACCCCCTTGGCAAGCAGGGCGGTGATGCCAACGATGACCACCACCGCGACGAAGAGCTCGGGCGTGTCGCCGATCAGGAAGTCCCACCAGAACGAGCCGAAAACCTTGATCGCCCGCCCAAGCCTGGACGCGGCCGTCTGCTCAGGCCTTGGATCCATCCCGGATGCTTTCCATGTCGTGCCGTCGACGAGGAACCTGCGCCTTGAGAACCTCAACGATCATGAAGGTCGCCAGGGAGTACACCCCGACCAGAACGGGGATAGCGAGGTCGTTGCCGGGCCAGTGCACCTTCACGCCTTCGCCTGTCCAGAACGTGCCGAAGCTGACGAGCATCAGCCCGACCGCCATCTTCATGGCGTTTTCGGGGACCCGGGACAGGTGGCCTGCCACGGCAATCCCGGCCGCCGACACGATCAACGCGGCAGCCAGGGCCGCGAGCGCTGCGAAGCCCAAATTGTGATCGGCGGTGCCCAGGGTCAAGACGATGATCACGACCTCGAGGCCTTCCAGGAACACCCCCTTGAACGCCACGGTAAACCCCTCCGGGTCCCGCCCCGAGCGGCGCCGCTGTTCGGAACGGAGATCCGCGACTTCTCTGGCAAAGATGGCGTCCTCGTCGTGTTTGGCCTTGTAGCCCGTGGCTCGCAAGATCGCTTTGCGCAGCCACTGCAAGCCGTACACCAGAAGAACGGCGCCCACGACCGTGCGGAGACCATCGAGTGGCACCCACCGCACGATGGCGGGGCCCAGGGCGGCAACCAGAACGCCGAGGGCCAGGATGGCCGCCGCCACCCCCTCGAACGCGGAACGCCAGCCCCGGCTGACGCCAGCCGCCACGACCAGGGTGAGCGCCTCGACCATCTCCACCGAACTGGCCAGAAACACCGCGACCACCAGGACGATGACGCCGGTGTTCACGTGCATGCTGCCACGGTAGGCGGTCGGGGCTGCCGAACAGCGCCGCCCGTGATCGCACGGGGGGCAACGGCGAGCCCGCCGCTCAGGGCTGCCGCGATGCCGTCGCCGACACTTCCACACCTGCTGCGTGAAGGGCCGACAGCGTGGCCGGTGTGGCGCCCGGGTCCACGTCCACCACAAAGTCGGTGAGGACCCGGGCGGTGAAGCCGCCCGCGACGGCGTCCACGGCCGTGGCCCGCACGCAGTAGCTGGTGGCGATGCCGATGACGTCGACCTCGGTGATCCCGAACTCGTGCAGGAGTGCCGCCAGCGGCTTCCCCGAGTCGTCACATCCCTCGAATCCGCTGAACGCGGCGCGGTCCTCGCCCTTGGACACCACCATGGTTCCCGGCGGGAGCCGCAGGTCCGGGTGCCACTCGGCCCCGGCTGTGTCCGCGACGCAGTGCCGGGGCCAGCTGTCCCGGTAGTCCGGATCGGCACCAGGCAGGGCGAAGTGCCCTCCGGGGTCGACGTGCCAATCCCGGCTGGCGATGACAGCCCGGTACCGCCTGGCGACCTGCGCCAGCAAGTGGCTGATCCGGCCTGCCAGCTCGGCACCCCCGCTGACCGCCAGGCTTCCTCCCTCGCAGAAGTCCCGTTGCACGTCGACGACGATGAGCGCCGCTGATCCGGCCACCAGCAAAACGTACCGCCGCAACCGGCGTAACCTCCCCGTGAGGAGGTGGTCCGTCGTGCAGGATGTTGCAGAGGCCGTGCGCCAAGGGGTGCGCAACGGCTGCGGAGCTGTTTTGGGACGGGTAATCGAGGTCGAGGGGTTCTCGACGGTGCCCGGTGACCCGATCGTCGCCATTGACGCCACCGGAACGCAATACGGCCAGATCCTGGGTCAGCCCGGTTCCGCTCGCCTGCGCGATGCCGCAGCCGCGATGCTTTCCTCGGCGCCCCCGGCGCTGGAGACGGTGACCGTGGCCATCCGCGGCAAGGATGTCGCCGAGCTGGGGCTGTCATGCGGCGGCCAGGCGGAGGTGTTGCTGCAGCCGGTCGACAGCATCCCGGCCCAGCTGTGGGATCTGCTGGCAGACCGAGTTCCGGTGGCTCTGCTCACCCGGATCGACGGGCAGGCGGCCGGACCGGCAGCACTGGTCGTCGACGGCGACGGCCAGACCTGGGGCGACCTGCCAAATCCTGGTGAGACCCTGGTGCAGGAGGCGGTCGCTCTGTTGCGTGCCGGCATGACGGCAGCACGGCGCGTCGAAGACGAGGCGGGGGTCGTCCTGGTCGAGGCCTGGGTGCCTGCCCCCCGGATGGTCGTGGTAGGTGCCGGTGATCTCGTCGAAGCGCTCGCCGCACAGGGTGCGCTGCTGGGCTGGGACTGCCGGTCGGCTGCAACGGCGGCCGAGGTCGACCCGTTGCTCGATTGGGCGGGGGCGACGGGGGCCCTGATCGTGTTGAGTCACGACGCGCACGTGGACACGCCGGCTTTGGTCACCGGTCTAACCCGCGGGGTGGCCTATGTGGGGGCGCTCGGCTCGCGCGCCACCCAGTCCCGCCGCCTCGAACGGCTCGCCGCCGCCGGGGTGGACCCGGAAGCAGTCGAGCGAATCCACCGGCCGATCGGGCTGGACCTGGGTGGCAGGAAGGCGCCCGAAGTGGCCTTGTCCATCGCTGCGGAGATTCTGGCCTGCCATCGGGGTCGGGACGCCCGACCGCTGCGTCACGCCACTGGCCCCATCAACGACCGGCCCGCCCCCCAACTCGCCCGCTGACCGCCACTTCCGCCGTCCCCGGCCAACTGGGCTGAGTGGGCACACTTTTCGTTTGTGTGATAAAAGTCGCGTAATACGCGGCAAATATCACACAAACGGTCGACCGTGCCCACCCGGGGGCAACTGGGCACACTTTTGGTTTGTGTGATAAAAGTCGCGTAATACGCGGCAAATATCACACAATCGGCTCGCCGTCGGGAACGCCTGACGTCCCGGTACCGTTGCGGCGTGATCCGCCGGTTGCTGCTGTGGGACGTCGACGGCACCCTCCTCCGGGCCGGAGACCTGGGGGCAGCCGTGTTCGACACCGCCCTCGAAGAGGTGCTCGGCCGGCGCCCGCCGGCCCGGATCCGCATGAGCGGCAAAACAGACCCGCAGATTGTGCGGGACTACCTGGCCGAGATGGCCATCGATGAGACCGACGGAATGGTGGAGGCCGTCCTCCGTCGTAGCGAGCAGCATCTCGCCGCGGCTGCCGCCGCCGGCCGCCTCCTGGCTGGCGGGCGGACCTGCCCGGGAACGCCGGCCGTGCTGGAGCGCCTGGCGGAGGATCCCCGGGTGACTTCTTCGCTGCTCACCGGGAACACCGAAGCCAACGCCCGGGTCAAGGTGGTCGCTTTCGGCCTGGACCGGTGGCTCGACCACGACGTCGGGGCGTATGGCAGTGACCACGCCGATCGCAACCTGCTGGTCCCGCTTGCGCTGCGCCGGCTGTTCGAGCGGCGCGGCATCGACCTGAGCCCCAGCGACACCTGGGTGATCGGGGATACGCCCCGGGATCTGGGGTGCGCCCGGGCTGCGGGGGCGCGCTGCCTGCTCGTCGCCACGGGCCGGTACCGCATCGAGGAGTTGTCGGCGCTCGGTCCCGATGCCGCCCTCGAGGACCTCGCCGATGAGGCGGCTGTGATCAAGCTCTTGACGGGCGACCTCTAGAGCTATACCCAGACGCAACGCCGCCCGGCCGCGGCATGCCCTCCGGCGGGGCTGACTATCGTAGATGCGCTATGGCGCTGGTCAGCCGTTCCGCTCGCCGCGGCGGCGTAGGGCGCAGATGGCTCCTGATTGGGGTGGTGATCACCCTGTTCGTGTTGCTCATCGACGCAGCCTTGCAGTCTCGCTCACCGGGTCCTGATAAGGAGCTGGCGACCGGGGCCTGGATCGATCGCGTCGTTCCCCTCGTCACCGTGTCGACCGAGGAAGGCCAACAACTGGCCACCATCTGGACCAACGCCGTCCAGACTCCCCCTTCTTCGGTCTCAGCCCAGCTCAACCAGATCGCGACCGGGGCGGCTAACGCCTATCAGCAGGCCGCAGCGCTTCGCCCTCCGGCTGGTCTGTCCGGGGCAGCCGGATTGCTTGATGCCTGCCTGCTCGCACGCAGCGAGGCCGCCAGCACCCTCCGCGGCGGTCTGGGCCCCGTGCTGCAGGGGGGGTCCGGATCGACCGCCAGTGCCCCCGGCAGCCCGGCACTGACCGCCATCCAGACGGCGGGGGAGGACCTGCGGATCAGCGATCAGGCCTATCACCTCTTTGCGAGCAGCCTTCCCCACGGCGTCTCGCTGCCGGCGTCGGCCTGGGCGGCGAACCCGTCGCCGTATCAGGCCGGCCCGGCCCAGACGTTCCTGACGACCTTGCAGAGCGCGATGAGCGCGGTGCCGGTGCACGAGATCAAGATCGAGTCGATTGCCACCGGGCCGGCTCCGGTGTCGACGCAGGGCAGTGTCCTGGTCCTCCCCGCCTCGGCGGGCATGTCCGTCACCGTGGTCCTCGCGGATTTGGGGAATCAGCAGGAAAAAGACCTGACCGTCACGGCCGCAATCTCCGCTGGGGGCACGTCGTCATCGGTGCGGGACTTCACCGCCCTGGTTCCGGGTCAAGCCCAGACCATTCAGGGCATGGGGCCGTTGAACCCGCCGGTTGGCGTACCGGTGACCCTGACCGTGACCGTCACACCGCCGGCGGGGTCGGTGACCCCGGCCGTCAGTCAGGCCCTGATTTTCATCATGGCCAGCGGATCGACGTCCGGCTGAGGCTACGGAACCCGGCCGTACCCGATCGGGATCCCATCCCAGTCGAGCGTCTCGACCCGGATGACAGTGCCCGGCGAGTCGGCCGTGATAATCTGGCCATTGCCGATGTACATGGTGACATGCCCGGGCTGTGCCCCTTCGCCGTTGTCGGTGAAAACGAGATCACCGGGCTCGAGCTGGCTGGCACTGATCCGCGTCGTGTCTTCGTACTGCGCCACCGAGTAGTGGGGGAGCGACACCCCGGCTTGCGCCCAGGCGTACATCACCAGCCCCGAGCAGTCAAAGCTGTTCGGGCCGGCGCCGGCCCATTGGTACGGCTTGCCGACCTGTTCGAGGGCTACCCGAACCGCGATGGCGGCCGCGCTGCTCGGCGCAGCGGGAGCGGGGGCAGGCGCAGGAGCCGGAGCAGCAGGAGCGGGCGCTGCCGTCCCGCTGATCAGCAGGACTTCGCCGGCGTAGATCAGGTTGGGGTTGGCGATGTGGTTGAGGGCGGCCAGGGCGGCCACGGTGGTGCCGAAGCGTGCGGCGATGGCGCCGAGGGTGTCCCCTGCGACCACGGTGTACGTGGTTCCGGAGCTGGATGTGGGTGCACTCGGGGTGGGGGCTGGAGCCGGCGCGTTTCCCCCGCCTGATCCCGTCAGCGCGATGACTTCGCCGGCGTAGATCAGGTTGGGGTCGGCGATGTGGTTGAGGGCGGCCAGGGCGGCCACGGTGGTGCCGAAGCGTGCGGCGATGGCGCCGAGGGTGTCCCCTGCGACCACGGTGTAGGTGGCTCCGGCTGCGGGACCCCACGACGGCTGGGGTTGGGGCGCTGCTCCGCCCCCCGAAATAGTGAGCACCTGACCGGCATAGATCAGGTTGGGGTCGGCGATGTGGTTGAGGGCGGCCAGGGCCGCCACGGTGGTGCCGAAGCGTGCGGCGATGGCGCCCAGGGTGTCCCCGGCGACGACGACGTACGTGGTCGACCCGGTGCCGGCGTCGGCGATACCGACAGTGGCTGGCACCGTGAGTCCCGCCGGAAGGGTGGCGGCTGACGCCCCGCCGGCGCCGGTGACCCCTGCGACCGTGCCGGCTGCGGCCACGCTCGCCGTGGTGGCCGCGGAGATGGCCACGGCGCGCATCGACTGGTCCCGGAGCCGTTCCTGGGCGTGGTGCAGGTTGGCCAGCCAACGTTGCCCGGTGGCATCCCGAGGGGTGTCGCGGAGGAGAAGAGTGAGGGCAAACACCAGCGGGGACAGCGCCCACCCGGCGACATTGGCGAACATGAAACGGACCAGAGCCCAGGTCTGGGACTGGCCGGGCGAGTCGACAGACCGCAGTCCGGCCGCCGTGGGAGCGTGATACTCGAACGGGTCCGGGTGGGGGTCGCGGAGCAACGCCGCGAACTCCCGCTCCACCTTGCTTCGCCGCACGTGGTGGAGCGAGCACAGGTAGCAGCACCCGGCAACCAGCACCGCGGCCACAGCCCACCACGCGGCCGGAACCCCGGACGCCACGGCCGCCAGGAGGGCGGCGAAGGTGCCGGCGGACAGCGCGAGAACAATGCGCCGGCGGCGCTTCACCGCCGGAACGGGAGACCGCGGGAGCGGTTCGGTTGTCGGGATCCGGAGCGTCCCGGCGAATCGCTCACGGACGGCCATCTGCTGCACAGCCACGATCCAGACCTCCTGCCCCGGGGTCCTGAGCGCGACAAACCGCCGGCTCGGGACTCCGCCCTAGGTGACCACGGAAAACCCGACGTTAGCTCTCCACCTCGTCGGGGGTAAAGCTTCGCCCGCGACGGCGGTCGGTCATTCCGAGCGGACGTACAGCTGAGCGGCAAGAACCGGGCTGACTGCGACTGCGACGGTCTGACCGTCAACAACCAGCGTGAGCGTGTCGTCCGGTGCCCGGTCCTCGACTCGGGCGGTGGCACCCGGTCGAAGGCCGTGGTGCTCGAGGTAGAGCAGGGTGTCGAGGTCGAGTTCGACGCTCTCTGAAATCCGCTCCAGGCACACCTGTTCGCCGGGCTCGGCAACGGCCAGACGCTGCAGGTGGTGGCTGCCTTCTCCGGTCCCGGGGATCGGGTTGCCGTGCGGGCACGTGGCCGGATTACCGAGCACCTCCAGCAGGCGATGTTCCACCTCTTCGGAGATCACGTGTTCCCAGTTGCCGGCCTCGGCGTGCGCCTTGTGCCAGGGCAGGCCGATGATGTCGACGAGGAGCCGTTCGGCGACGCGGTGCTTTCGCACCACGCCCTCGGCGCGTTGTCGCCCGTTCTCGGTCAGGTGGAGGGATCGTTCGCGCACCTCGAGGTAGCCATCATCCACGAGCCGTCGGACCATTTCGGTGACGGTCGGGGCGGAGTGGCCCAGGCGGTCGGCCAGGCGGGCACGGATGACCGGAATGCCCTCCTCTTCGAACTCGTAGGTGACCTTGAGGTACTCCTCGACTGGGGGGTGGAAGCCCTCGGGCACCCGGCCAGCGTACCCGAGCGAAAATGGCAATTAGCCCGCCCTTGCCTTACAGCTTAGGGTCGCTTAATCTGGGTAATCCACGTTAGGCAGTCCTGATATTTGCTGGTCACAGCTTGACAGAAGGAGGGGAGATCCCACCGATGCGGCCGTCGGAACAGATCGCAACCGGAGGCGTCGCCTCGACGGGGCCCTCCCGGCCGCGTCGGCCGTGGATGCGGGCCCCAGCCGCTCTCGTGATCACGGTACTGGTGGCGTCCTTGTTGTCGGCCTGCGGAGGCGGAAGCGACAGTGCCAACAGCATCACCCTCTACAACGGTCAGCACCCGCAGCTGACCCAGGCGATCGTCGCGGCTTTCGAGAAGCAGACCGGCATCCACGTCAACGTTCGCACCGACGATGGGATCGTGCTGGCGGACGAGATCCTTCAGGAGGGCTCCAGCTCACCCGCAGACGTCTACCTGACAGAGAATTCGCCCGAGCTGATGATGCTGACCGAGCACCATCTTTTGAGCCAGTTGCCTGCGACGACCACGGACCAGATACCGAGCGGCTACAACTCGCCGACCGGGAACTGGGTGGGCGTCGCCCTGCGCGTGTCGGCTCTCGCCTATGACCCGTCGCGGGTCGCTCCGTCACAGCTGCCGGCGAGCATCAAAGACCTTGCCGACCCGCAGTGGAAGGGCAAGGTGGCGATCGCTCCCACGGACTCGGATTTCGTACCCCTGGTCGGGGCCATGATCGCCACCTACGGGCAGCCGGCCGCTCTGGCCTGGCTGCGCGGCTTGAAGTCCAACTCCGCGCTGTACCAGGACGACGAATCGGTGGTCGCCGCCGTCGATCGCGGCCAGGCGGCCGTCGGGATCATCAACCAGTACTACTGGTACCGGCTGCGTCTCGAGCAGGGCGCGGCTCACACCCACAGCAAGCTGTACTACTTCCCCAACCGCGACGTCGGCGGCCTCGAAAACATCTCAGGCGCTGCTGTGCTCGCGTCGTCTCACCACCAGGCGAATGCCGACAAGTTCGTGGCATTCCTGGTATCGCCCACTGCCCAGCAGATCCTCGCAGCCGGCGACGACTACGAGTATCCCGCTCGTCCCGGGGTCGCACCGAACCCGGCCCTGCCCCCCCTCTCCGAGCTGAATCCGGCAGTTATCAACGTCGTCAGTCTCGGGAACGACCTTCCCGCCGCCAACTTGCTCCAGCAGGCCGGCCTCACCTGACGATGGAGGCCCTCGCGTCCACCCCGGAGCAGGACACCAGGAGTGGACGCCGTGTGGCCGTGCCGACCTTTTGGGAACGAGTAAGCGGTCGTCGTCGGCGGTTCCCCTGGTTGGCCACGACGGTGAGCCTGGTGGTGGTCGCCTTCCTGCTTTCGCCGTTGGGCTTGATTATCGCCCAGGCCACCCAAAACGGGTGGAGCCACGTCTGGTCCCTGGTCGACCGATCGTTGGTGGCCACTCTTCTGTGGAACACGGTGCGCCTGGCGCTGGCGGTGACCGCCCTCGCCGCCATCATCGGCACCGGCGCGGCCTGGCTGACAGAGCGCACCGACCTTCCGGGGCGTCGGATTTGGGCCGTCGTGCTCATCATCCCTATCGTGATTCCGGACTTCGTGCTGGCCTGGACCTGGTCGTCGATTTTTCCGGCCGTCCACGGGTACAGCGGAGCCGTTCTGGTCATGACGCTCCACCTCTACCCGCTGGTCTACCTTCCGATGGCGGCCGCCTTCCGCGCCGCCGATCCGGGCCAGGAGGACGCGGCGCGCATTCTGGGACTGTCCCGCTGGGCGGCATGGCTTCGCATCAGCGTCCGCCAGGCGCGGGCCACACTCCTGGGCGGTTGCCTGCTCGTGTGCCTGTCGTTGCTGGCCTACTACGGGGCATTCGAAGACCTTCGCTACCAGACGTTCACCACAGCCATCTTTGGCGAGCTTCAGACCCAGTTCGCCCCCGCCGCGGCGTCCTCTTTGTCCTTGGTTCTCGTGGCTCTGTCGCTGCTCGTACTTGGCGGTGAAGGGCTTTTTTCCGAGCGCGGCCGCCTGCAGCGAAGCGGTCCCATGGCTCAGCGGGCGCAAACCCCGATCCACCTCGGGAAAACTCGACTGGTCGCTTTGCTGGGCGTGGCGGTCATCGTGGCATTCGGCCTGGGCTTTCCGATCGCCATCGTCGCCTACTGGATGGTCCACGGAGGCTCGTCCGGGCTGCCGGCCGCGGTATCGCTTGGCACGGCGACGGCATATACCGCTCTGTACGCGGCCTTCGGAGCGCTGATCGCAACCGTGTTGGCGGTGCCGGTGTCGATGCTCGCTATCCGCCACCAGCGTCGTTGGTCAACCGGCCTGGAGCGCTCCACGTTCATTGTTCAGGCCATCCCCGGCCTCGTGATCGCGCTCGCGTTGGTGTATGTGACCAGCCGTTACCTGCACCTCCTGTACCAAACGCCGGAGATGCTCGTCGTCGCCTACGTTCTCATGTTTTTCCCGCTCGCTCTGGTGGCGATGTCATCCTCTGTCAGCCGAGCCTCACCCCGTCTCGAAGAGACCGGACGGTCCTTGGGCAAGGGCCCACTGGCTGTGCGGCTCAGGGTCACTTTGCCGCTGGTGGCGCCCGGGTTGGCTGCCGCGTTTTGCTTCGTGTTCCTCTCGGCGGCCACGGAGTTGACGGCCACCCTGTTACTGGTGCCCACCGGCGTGCAGACCCTCGCCACCCAGTTCTGGGCGTATGCCGAAGAAGGAGTCTCCTTCGGGGCTGCCGCGCCCTACGCTGCCGCGATGATCGCGATGTCGGTCGTCCCTGCCTATCTTCTCAGTCGTTGGTTCGATCGCAGGTTCTCCGGGGAGCCGGGGCGAGGCACGATCATGGAGACCCTTACGTGAGCAAGGTCTCCTGCCAGGCGGTCAACAAGAGCTTCGGCAGCATGCGGGTGCTCGACGGGCTTGACCTTGAGGTGGCTGATGGAGCCGTCGTCACCCTGCTCGGCGAGTCGGGCAGCGGCAAGACGACGCTGCTCCGCCTCATTGCCGGGTTCGAACGGCCAGACGCGGGAACGATCACGCTCGATGGGGACATCGTCGACTCGCCGCGCCGGTTTGTGCCGCCCGACAAGCGGCGGATTGGCTTCGTGGCCCAGGAGGGCAATCTCTTCCCGCACCTGACCGTGGCCAAGAACGTCGGCTTCGGCTTGTCCCGTGCGGAACGAGCGACCGGACGAGTCGACGAGCTTCTGGAGCTGGTCGGGCTAGCCGGTCTTGGCAAGCGCTATCCGCACCAACTCTCGGGGGGCCAGCAACAGCGAGTTGCCCTGGCCCGGGCCCTGGCTCCCCACCCCCGGCTGGTATTGCTCGACGAACCGTTCTCGTCCCTCGACGCCGGCCTGCGTTCGTCGCTGCGCTTCGACGTCATGCGGATATTGCGGGACCAGCACGCCACCACCATCTTCGTCACCCATGACCAATCCGAGGCTCTCTCTGTCGCCGACATGGTGGGGATCATGATCGCGGGGAAGATCCGCCAGTTCGCCACGCCAGAGGCTCTCTATAACCATCCCGCCGACATGTCGATCGCCCAGTTCCTGGGCGAAGCGAACATCATCAACGGGACAGCCTCCGGAGGTCTGGTTCGCACCGCCTTCGGCGACTTGAGACTGGCGAACGGGGACCGGTCTCTGGCCGGACCGACCAAGGTGCTGCTCCGACCCGAGCAGGTGACGCTGCGGCACGTCACCGACGATTCCGGCCAAGCGCACTCGACGATAGGGACGGTCGTCCACCGCGAGTATTACGGACACGATTGCGTCATGCTGGTCGACACCAGCAACCACGAACTCATGCGAGTCCGCTGCCCCGGCCGGGCGCCCGTCGACGTCGGCGATTCCGTGGCCATCCGGGCCGCCGGCGTCGTCGTGGCCTGGCCCACGGACACCGTGTAGCTCTCCGGGACCGGCAACGACCCTGGTCGCCCGAGGTGGCGGCACGGACTTTGCGGCGCAGGAGTGCCTGACCGGATACCAGTTTGGTGGTGCGTGGAAGACCAGCGTGGCCGGTATTGGCGGTTTCGTGTTGGGGGCGACAGTTACCGGAGTCGTGTTACGACCGTGGCAGCGGCGGGACCCTGGAGCCCCGGGGCTGGCTAGCGGCCGGGTAGCACCGAAATGGCTAAACAAAGGCAAACTTGCACGCCCGAGTGAGTGACCTGCAGAGAAGCCGGTTGTCGCCTGGATATGTCGGGGACCGGATCCGCAGTCTCGGCCGTAGAGGACTGATCGATGTGCGACGGCGGGCAGGACGGCCGGGAGCGAACGGGGCCGGCGTCGAGGCCTACATCAAGCGTCCCGGCGTCCGGCCGATCACGGCGACTTTCGTCATCGGACCACCAGTCCGCTGAACGTGCGCGGTGTGGACGATCCCTCACACACTCAGTCTGCGAGACACCAACGCGCGATCGAACTCGATATGGCGCGGTAGTGCAGGATTGACGGACTGACATTCTGGGAGCCTGTTCTGCTGCGTGTCGCGCGTGGAGCAGGGGCCTCCGTGTTGGACATCGTGAGCTGCTGGACGTCCGAGCACCCAACCATCCGCTAGAGCGTTCGATCGCACTTAGGCCATTGCGACGCTTAGACTGCGCCATTGTGGGAGGGGCATCTGTTCGTGACACGAGTTTCCTTTTGGTCGGAGGCGGTTACGTGACCGAGGAGGTTGATGCACTCCTGGGTCGGGTCGCAACCGAACTGGACCGCGGCGGCTCCGCGGCTCGCGTCATCGCGGGGTCAACACTACGGATCACTGCAGGCCGTAGCCGAGGTTATGACCTTGACTCAGTAGACATCTTCTTCAGTCGATTCCTTGATCCGTCATCCGACCAGGGATCTTCGTGGAAATCATCGTCTGTGGGCATGGGGGGCGCGCCGGTTACCGTCTGGCAAGGCGGTCCCGCCGGCAACTGGTTCGACCGATCTCGGTCGTTTTCGGATGACTGCTCCGACACGTGGTCTCGCTTTGACCAGCTTGACGGCGGGTACTTTCGCCTGAGAAGTTCAGGGGCCACCCGACGGCTTCATGGCGAAGGCGATCAGGTACTGGTGACAACGCAGACACAGTTTCTGTACCGCTGGATGGCTCACGGGGGCCGAGTCACCAAAAAGGCGACGGTGGGAGATGTCTCCTTTACGAAGCGTACAGTACGACCCGACCCGGACACGCAAGCGCGAATCAACGAAGCCAGGTACGGGGGCTTCTCGCCGGCAGCCCACGAGCTCGGTCAGTCACCTGGTCGCAAGCGTTCCGTCTACGATCTTTATGATTTTGAGTGGGTGAACGAGCGGACTGGTGAAATCACGCTGTGGCAATTTGGGACGAACTTCGGCCGCCGCGCCCTGGGTATGATCGAATTCTCCGACGGAACATTGTGGCGCTTTCCTGTGCGGGGAAATCCGTTTGATCGCGCCATTATGACTGCCGTAGATCTCCGCGGTTCGGCCTGCGTCCGGTACAGGGCCCCGAACTCCCGGAGCTATCTTCCTGGGATACCCCCTCTCTATCTCCCGGCGCTGGAGATCGTCGTTGCCCCGCAGCTGAGCCTTGCTCCCGACCGACTCCTAGCAATAACCTTAGCGGCTCCCTGGTTACGGGGGTACTTCGACGGGCCTGGAGGTAGGTGAATCGAACGTTGGCCAGGGTGATGGAAGCCAGGACTGTCTTTCCTGAGCGCAGAAAACCGGGACTATAGCTTCCCACCGGTGCCGCAGGGCGCCCCGAGTCGGCATCGTTCGGCGACACTGCAATTTTCTGCCACCTTGGTCTAGAGGACGCGGAGGGCGGTCCTCAGCTTTCTACGGAAGTTGGCCGCCAGTGGGCAAGTCCAGTGGCCGCCGACAGACGAACGGATGGTGAAACTGGGGCACAGATGTCAACGGCGCACTATCAATCGAAACGCGCGACGAGTGTCGTGCGCTTACATTTCGATCCCGGGCGAGCGTGGTGGTTGCGGCTGATGCTGGGATGTCGGCGCGAAGCCTTGAGGTCGCTCCGTTCGCAAGGTAGTTCGGCGCATCTGGACGGCGATTGGGAGGCCGTTGAGGTGGTCGCGTTCTGTGCCGACGCGTTGGGCGAGGTTCCTGGCGTGCTGTTGTTGATCGAGCCCGCGGTCGATGACAGCTCGGCCGGCGGCCTGCAAATGGTCGAGACGCTGTGCGGTCCGGTTGAGGCTGGTTTGGTGGAGGGCGATCTCCTGGTCGGGCCGGGCGATCGTGGGTGTCCCACCGCAGTTGGGCGTCGAATTCCCGCTGCGCCCACGCCCAGCGAGTCAGATTCTGTTAGGCCGCTGTGCTAAGGTGCCTGGGCGCCTAGCGGGAAGCAAGACCGCGGGTCAGAAGACAAAACTCTGCGCTCGTAGCCCAATGGATAGAGCATCTGACTACGGATCAGAAGGTTGGGGGTTCGAATCCCTCCGAGCGCGCCACACAAGTGCAGGTGAGGCGGGTGTAGAGGTCGAGTAGGTTGGCGAAGACCCTCGCTTGGAGGACGCTTTGGAGGACACTTCGTCCCGCCAGGTCCCCCCGGGTGCTCGCTAACGGCTGATTTGACTTCTATGGCGAAGGATGTGCACCGGAAATGATGTGAATAGGTTCCGAGGAGCCTTCACAACAGGGTCCTCTGGTACCACCTCACCGCATCCTCGGGATGACACCTTGATCGCCAGTCGCGTCGAACCCGTCCTTCCCCTCACCTCCTGCCGGTGCCATGCTGGGATGCCAATGCAGAATGAGGAGCCCGACTTTCTCGCTCACTTCGCTCAGCCAGCTTGGGCCACAGGGGGCTGACACAGCCCCCCTGGCACGACGCCATCCGGCCGACCTTCGACTACCCATGTATGGCGGTACTGGGACGGGAGCACCTGGACCGACTACGTGGCCGACAACGGTCAGCAGTCTCGCGACGCGCTGGGAGACCACCCATCATGACCATTGGGAGGGAGCACATGTCATCCAGGTGGTTGGCGGGATTGGTTGGCGCCGTCCTGGACGTGGCCGTCGGTTGTTCAAGCAGCACCAACACCAAAGCCCGTCGACCACGGCCAGTACGAAACCACCGGTCACAGCCGTCCTGACCACGAAGGCTCCAACCACACCAGCGTCCACGACGTTGCCGCCCACGACACCAGCGACCGCACCACCAACCACCGCTGCTGCCGCGGCATGCACGCCCCTGACCGATAGCGGAAAGTGTTATGAGCCGGGGGAGTACTGCCGGGCTTCGGATCACGGGATGACCGGAGTGGCGGAGGACGGCGAAAAGATCCAGTGTGTGAATAACGACGGCTGGAGATGGGAACCGATCCCCTGGGGGGTTCCTGATCCGCGAAGAGACGGCTTGCACTGCAGGTGTATCACGATCGCGCCACCGGCTGGTCCCTAGCCGATCACGCTTCGCTCTCGGCGGTGCCGGTGCCAGACATCGATGAGCAGAGTCATCTCAGAACATGTGAGGACTCCGACGGCGACCAGGACGATTATCACGACACGCAACTTTATGATGGCGCCGCATCGACGGCGACCACGACCGCGTTCAGCTATAGAGCGGCTATGACTTCGGAGTACGCCCGGCCCGCTGGTACTTCGACGCCGTCAAAGCCTTCGGCCTCGGCGATCTTCTCCTTCGCGTACGCCTGGAATGCGTCCAGGGCGGCCTGGTCCCGAAAGAGGATTATCGTCATCCCCTCCCCGGTCGCCGGATCTGCCATTGAGACCTGCCCTTCGACACCGTCCCGGGTGCGCGCTTCTGACTGCGTCTCCTCGGTGAACTTGCGTAGCTCGTCGGGCATCGGCCCGGCAGGTCCCTTGGTGGTTAAGACTTGAGCGATCATTGTGTCCTCCCTGACTCGGCGTCCCGGTGCGAGACGCGGCGACGGGCGGCGTACTGCCGCCACAGCCACACTTACCAACGATCCGACTGGCCTTCGACCAAAGTCGTCTCCTCGACAGCCTCAGTCGAGCCGATCACAGAAAGAAAGACAGTAACTTCCATTTACCACCGAGCAGATGGTTAGTTCTTACCATCACCCGACCCAGGCTGACACCGGCTCAGAATCGGTACCCCAGTCCGACCTCTATGAGCGGCGATGCGGCCTTGACCGACCACAGGCCGAGGAGCGGAGCAATCGGACGACCTGCTCACACCGCTCCAGCCTGTCCGGCTCATGGACCGCGGCGATGTCCTACGAAGGCGGATCTCCACACCGTCTGCACATCGTCGCCACGCCATTTCCACTGATTGTGCGTACTGATTCACGTCGCTCGGCTTGCTGAGACGCCGTCGTGGCAACGAGGAGGGGGTTATGCGAGCAACATCGATGAACACAACGGGTTGGACCATCCCACCCGTCCTGCCTCCACACCACACTCCGCACCGGCTGTCGCGGCGGGCCTTTCTCGGGGGCACGGCCACCGCCACCGGGGCCGCCCTCGGTGCCAGCCTGCTCTGGCCCACTGCCGCGGGGGCGGCGCAGTTCTGCAATGCTGCACCCAAACCCACGACCAACGTCGAGAACCTCAACGGCGTCGATTTCCATGTCACGTTCTTCGGACCCGGAGTGGACCCGTCGTCGATCACCGACTTCAACGGTTTCGTGGGGGTAGCCGACGTGCAGGGCACCGGGACGGCCCACAATCCGGACGGCACCACCGAGACGCTGCTATTCGACACCGACATGCGCTTCATGAGCGGCGTCTATGTGGGCCAAGACGGCAGAACTCACAAAGGCACCTTCGGGTTCGTCTGACTGGATCTCTACCGAGGTCAGTATGACTTCGTCAACTTCTCGACCCAGGTTCACGACTTTAACGAGGGCATCCACCCCTATCCCGGCGGTCTGTTCTGGACCGTTCCCCTCTCGGCCCGCGATTCCGTCGAAGTCCACCACGGAGCGGGCGAAGCTCGGATGAGCGCGACCAACCTGAAGGGCCGGGACTTCTTCAACTTCCCCAACGCGGTGTTCCACCTGGAAGATCCCGTATCGGTCGACGCCACGACCACCTTCGACATTCAGTGGAGTGGCCCGGTGACGAGTCGCGGACCGGTTACCACTCCCCCTGGCTCCTCCGGCAAGCTCGTCATGAGCGAGGCGACGATGACCTGGTCGGCGCGAAACAGCCAGGGGTTCCGTTTCGTGTCGAATCCGTCCGGGACGGCCAGCGTCTTCGCCGAGCTTGGTCGCGTCAGAAACGGAGTCTTCGACGATTAGCTTTCAGGTCCCTCGGCAGCCCGGACAGCAGCGTCGCCTCGACCGGGCTGAAGCCGGGCTTCAACGTGCTGCTGCCCCAGGAGAAGCCGAACCCGGCCTGAGCGAGCTTCGGCTGAACTGGCTCGGCGGCGATATCGGATAATCGCCCGCTCGACCCTCCGCGCATTGCAGACGATACCCAACTCCATGGCTAAGGACATCGACTCGGCCTGAGACCCGACCGCTGCCTCGACCTCCGCCCGGCGGGCTTCGCCTTCCCCTTCGGCGGGCTGAGCCGCCATCCTCTCGCCATAGGTGGGATCAGGGCGGTGTAGACGACACCCTCGACGACGCCGGAACGCTCCCTGGGGACGTCTTCGACGGGCTCGGGGCAGGTCCTCTCCGCCCCTTCGGGCGGATATGGTCGAGCGTCGCGCACCCGCCCGATCAGACCTGATCGGATTCGGCCCGCGCCACGTGGGCGGCGGTGGCGGCAGCCAAGCCGAGGGAGACGTCGTCCGGACGGCGCCCGGCCAGCGCCCAGTCGGCGGCCACCCGGATGCGGCGCCTGGTGGTGGGGAGTGCGTAAAGGTGGTAGCCACATGAAACGGCCTTGGCGGCGCGCCCTCGCAGGTGAATGCCTAGCGGGGCGGCGACGGCGTCAGGGCCGCCGAGGTCCGCGACCAGGCCGAGGTCGTGGTGGCGGTAGGGACGCCCTCGACCCCATCTGATGTCGGAGAGGATGTTGCGGGCCGCGGCCGTGGCTTGGCGCATGGCGTGCTGGGCCGTGGGCGGGCACAACGCATGGTGCCCGTTGCTGTCGACGGGGGAAGTGACGTCTGGGACGGCGGCCGCGTCGCCGATTGCATAGACCTCGGGGTGTTCGGCGGTGCGCAGGAAGGCGTCGACGACGAGACGGCCTCGAGTGGTTGGCAGGCCGAGCGTGTCGATGAGCGGGTGGGGAGTGACACCCGCGCACCAGATGACGGTGCCGCAGGCCAGGGTGGCGCCGTCGGTCAAGGTGACTGTGGTGTCGCTCACCTTGGCCACGCTGGTTCCGAGGCGGACTTCGACGTTGCGGACGTCGAGGAGCCCTAGGGCGGATCGCCCGAGTTGGCTACCCAGCTCGGGCATCACCGAGGACGCCGAGTCGACCAGGAGCCAACGGACGTCGTCTTGGCGCACCGTTGGGTACGGCGGCAGCAGGTTCGCCGTGAGCCGAGCCATCTGGGCGCTCAACTCGACACCGGCGTAGCCGGCGCCGACCACCACGAACGTGAGGGCAGCCTGGCGTTGGGCGGTGTTGGTGGCCGTTCTGGCTGACTCGAGACAAGAGAGCAGGTGGTCCCGCAGGTACATCGCCTCGCTGATCGTCTTCAGCCCCGTAGCGTGCTCGGCCAGACCGGGAATGTCGAAGAGCCTCGTGACGCTGCCGGGAGCGAGGAGCAGCCAGTCGTACTCGAGCCGACCGCTCGTCCTATCAGTGGCAGTATCGCCACTTTCCGTGGCGGCATAGGTGATGATTTTGTTCTCGAGGTCGATGGCGGTGGCTCGGCCCCGCAGGATCCGGGCGCCGGGCAACGTCGAAGCGAGGGGGACCATGACTGAGCGCGGGTTGACGGTTCCCGCGGCAACATCGGGCAGCAGCGGCTGGTACAGCATCCCGTCGGTGGGCGACAGCACCGTCAGGTCGACCGCGCCTCGCTGAAGTCGGCGGGCGGCGAAGAACCCACCGAAACCGGAACCGATCACCGCGACCCTGGCCTGTCGCTGGTTGCGCCGATCCCGCGCTCAGCGCCTTTGGGCGATCACGCACTCCGGTCACCTCTCGGCTAGGGGGTGTCCCAGTCACGGGAGCCAGCCCTGGAGTCGGCTTTCGCTGCCGTTTCACCGAGTGGCCGCCGGGTGATCGGCCTCGGTCGCCCCAGGGGGAGGGTGCGATCTGCCTCTCGACCTCACAGGGAGTCGACCATGGTCTTCGGGTCGACGACGCGGTCGAACTCGGCGGCGCTGATGTCCCCCGAGGCGAGAGCGGCCTCCCGCAGGCTGCTACCGGTATCGGCGGCCTTGTGGGCAATTGCACTGGCTTGGTCGTAGCCGATGACCGGGGACAGGGCGGTGACCAGCATCAGGGACCGGTCGACGTACTCTCCGATCTTGTCGGTGTTGAGTGTCGTCCCGACGATGCAGTACTCCCGCAGCTTGTCGCAGGCGTCGCCGAGGATACGGGCCGAGTGCAGCACGTTGTTGATGATGATCGGGCGCATGGCGTTGAGCTCGAAGTTGCCCTGACTGCCGGCAAACGCCACACAGCTGTCTTCGGACAGCACCTGGATGCAGACCATCACCATGGCCTCGCACTGGGTCGGGTTCACCTTGCCCGGCATGATCGACGAGCCCGGCTCGTTGGCCGGCACGATCAGCTCGCTAATGCCGCAGCGCGGCCCGGAGGCGAGCCAGCGGATGTCGTTGGCGATCTTCATCAGCGGCACGGCCAGAGCCCGCAAGCCGGCGCTGGCGGCGACCATGGCGTCGAGGCCGCCCTGGGCGGCGAACTTGTTCGGAGCGGTCGTGAACGGCTGGCCGGTCAGCTCCGCGATGCGCCCGGCCGCCTGGGCGGCGAACCCGGGCGGGGCGTTCAAGCCGGTCCCGACGGCGGTGCCTCCCATGGCCAGTTCGTACAGCCCGCCGAGGGTCGACTGCAGCCGGTCGAGACCCTGCTCGAGCTGGGTGGCATAGCCGGACCACTCCTGGCCGACGGTGAGCGGTACGGCATCCTCGAGGTGGGTGCGGCCGATCTTGACGACGTCATGCCACTCTCGGGCCTTGGCTGCCATGGCCTCCTGGAGGCCCTGTGCAGCCGGAACAAAATGAGCGGTGACCTCCTGGACGGTGGCGATGTGCATGGCCGTCGGGAACGTGTCGTTGGAGGACTGGCCCATGTTGACGTGGTCGTTAGGGTGCACCGGGGTCTTGCTGCCCAGCTCGCCTCCCAGCAGCTGGATGGCCCGGTTGGAGATGACCTCGTTGACGTTCATATTCGACTGGGTCCCCGAGCCGGTCTGCCACACGTAGAGCGGGAAGCTCTCATCCAGGTCGCCGGCGATGACCTCGTCGGCGACCCGGGCGATCAGGTCGGCCTTCCACGGGGGCAGCCGACCCGCCTGACCGTTGACGATCGCCGCCGCCTTTTTCACGTACCCGTAGGCGTGGTAGACAGCGTGAGGCATCCGGTCGTCGCCGATCGAGAAATGCACCAACGACCGCTGGGTCTGCGCCCCCCAGTACCGGTCGGCGGGCACATCGATCCCACCCATCGAGTCGGTTTCGTGGCGTGTGCCGGTGGCGTCGAGGCCGACCGGCAGGTCGAGCACCTTCGGCGCCTTGTCTCGCTGGTCGTTCGAGCTGCGGGGGGACTTGTGAGGGGAGGTCTTGTTGGAGGCGGCCGTCATCGGTCCTGCCCGGGTCCGTAGACGGGTTCCCACATGGCGTCCTGGATCGCTTGGACGACGTCATCGGGCCGTACGGTGGCGACGTCGTCATCGATGGCGGCCTGTACCACGGCGGCAGCGACCATGGTGGACGAGGCCCGCAGGTGGGCGACCGGTGGGAGCAGCAGCGCCCCGGGTTCGGTGGGGTCGACCTGGCCTGCGACTGCGTCGGCCGCCGCGACGAGCATGTTGGGTGTCACGTGCTTGGCCCGGCAGACGATTGTGCCCAGGGCGAGGCCGGGATAGAGCAGGGCGTTGTTGGCCTGGCCGATCTGGTAGTCGACGCCCTTGTAGGGGACGGGGTCCAAGGGGATGCCGGTGGCGACCAGGGCCTTGCCGTCGCTCCAGGGGATGACGTCAGAGGGCATCGCCTCGATCCTGGACGTCGGATTGGAGATCGGCAGGATGATCGGTCGGTCGACACCTGCACACATGGCGTCGATGACTGGCTTGGTGAATGCGCCGTGGATGGTGGACGTGCCGAGCAGGATCGTCGGCTTGACGTGCTGGATGGTCGTGAGCAGGTCGGGGGTGCCGTCGACTCCCCACGCCTTGATCTCGGCCGCCGGCCGGGCGTAGGGCTGCTGGTAGTTCCGCAGGTCGGCCATGTCGTCGGTGAGCAAGCCGGGCTTGTCCACCAGCCAGATCTGACTGATTGCCTCTTCCCGGCTGGCGCCATCGTGGATCATGGCGTCACGCAGGGCGTCGGCGATCCCGCAACCGGCGGTCCCCGAACCGAAGACCACCAGGCGCTGGTCCCGGAACGACTGGCGGGTGACCTTCAACGCCGAGATGACCGCAGCCAGCACGATGGCGCCGGTGCCCTGCACGTCGTCGTTGAAGATCCGGTAGCTGCCGGCGTTGTCGTCCAGGATGCGCCGGGCGTTGCTCGGGCCGAAGTCCTCGAAGTGGTAGAGGGCGTGGGGGAACAGCTCGCTCACGGTCTGCAGGTACAGGGCGATGAAGTCGTCGTAGGCCTTCCCGATGGTGCGCGAGTGCCGGTTCCCCAGGTACAGCGGGTCGTTGAGCAGGACCTGGTTATCGGTTCCGCAGTCCAAGCCGACCGCGATCGACCGGCCGGGGTGTATCCCTGCCGCGCCGGTGTAGACGGCCAGTTTGCCGACACAGATGTCGATCCCGTTCACGCCCCAATCCCCGATACCGAGGATCTCTTGGGCATCGGTGACCACGATCAGGTCCACGTCGTCGGGGCCCAGCCCAAGGCCCTCGAACGACTCCCGCATCTGGTCCTGATGGTCGATGGACAGATACACCCCACGCGGACGGCGGAACTCATGCGAGTACTGCTCGATGGCGTCACCGACGGTCGGGTCGTAGACGATGGGGTTGAGCTCCACCAGGTGGTCGACCAGCAGCCGGTAGAAGAGCACTTCGTTGGTGTCTTGCAGACTGGCCATGAACTGGTTCTTGGCCAGGTCGTTCGGCCGGGCCTGCAGCTGTGCGTACGCCCGGTCAGCCTGCTGCTCCAGAGTGGAGACAGCCGCGGGCAGCCGCCCGATCAACCCGAGCTGTGCACGCTCGGCAGCGGTGAACGCGGTCCCCCGGTTGATCAGCGAGTCCTGAAGCACGGATGGTGTCTTTCTAGGCATGAGAAAACTTCCTTATTCGCTAGGAGAATCGGGCATACCGATCTCGTCTTCTGTTGGCTCAGATGCTCTGGGTTGATTGAGGAAAGAGGTTTCGTCGCGCTGGTGCATTGCCATCTCGTCACATCCCTTCCGGCGATGGGCCGGCCACCGCTACGGCGTCGACCATGAGGTCGTCGATCCGCTGCATTACCTCATTGTCGAGTTCGATCGCGGCCGCCGCCAGCGCCTCGTCGAGGTGGTCGCGATCGCGGGTGCCGACGATGGCAACGTCGACCGCCGGGTTGGCTCAGCGTCCAGCCGATCGCCAGCTGGGGCAGCGTGAAACCGAGTTCGGCCGCCAACTGTCAGCCAGCCCGGCGACCACCCGCAGATTGCGGGCGTAGGTCTCGCCCTGGAACATCGGGCTGTTGGATCGCCAGTCGTCTCGCGCCAGAATCGTGTGTCGGGGCCGAGGCTTCCGCTCAGCAGTCCGTGGGCGAGGGGCCCATAGACCAGGACCCCGATGTCGTGCGCGGCCGCGTAGGGCAGAACCTCGAGCTTCGATGTCGCGGCGGAAGAGGTCGTACGGGGGCTGCAGCGTCTCGACCGGCAAGCTGACGTCGAACGCCTCCATCTGCTCTACGTCGAAGTTCGATACGCCGACGTGGCGGATCTTGCCCTCGGCGATCAGCCCGGCGAGCGCCGCCGCCGTCTCATCGAAAGGTGTGGCCGGATCCGGCCAGTGCAGCTGGTAAAGGTCGACGTAGTCAGTGGCGAGCGCCCGCAGGCTGGCTTCGACGCCTTCCCGGATCCAGCCTGCGCTGGCGTCACGGACCAGTCCGCTGCCGTTACGCCGCAGTCCGCCCTTGGTGGCGATGACGACCTGCTCCCGGGGAACACCACGCAGCGCGGCCGACAGGAGTTGCTCCGACTGGCCGAAGCCGTAGGCCTGGGCCGTGTCGAAAAGGGTGACGCCCTCATCGGCGGCGCGCCGGATGGCGTCCAGCGCCGCCGCGGTATCGGTTGGTCCCCAGTCGCCACCGAGCTGCCAGGTGCCAAAGGCCAGGCGGGACACCACCAGCCCGCTGCTGTCCCAATCTCACCGCTCGTCTCACAGCCTCAACGCGACCACAACGGACTCGCACCTGCCGTCCCTCGAGTAGGGTGTCTGACCAGACCTGGGGCGACTCGGATTGAGCTCGTGAGCAGCCCTTCTGGGGAGGCTTGTTCACGGAGATCCGACCACGACGAAGTGATCGGTCTGAGTAGTCGCCACCAGAGTCCGTCTGCGTGCCGCAGGCCGGGCAGGTCAGCGACGAGGCCGGCACCAGCAGGCAGGACGAACCGGTTGAGGCGAAGGGCCTCGCCCAGGTACCCTCGGGCGTGACCGGGTGGCCCATGGTGGGCCGACGCAGGGAGTTCTCCCAGCTGACCGGGGCCGTCGCGGCCAAGCGGGGGGCGGTGATCACCGGGCCGGCCGGGGTGGGCAAGACCACGCTGGCCTTGAGCGGCGTGGAGTGGGCTGGGCAGCGGGGGATGGCGCACCGGCGGGCCAGTGCCACCAGGGCCTCCCAAGCGTTGCCCTTCGGGGCCTTCGCGTCGCTGTGGTCCCCTGAACGCAGCGATGCGGATCCGTCGCGAGAGGACCTCGGGGCGCTGATCGGGCGCTACGCCCGGGCCATGGTCGAGGAGGCTCAAGGCCTGCCGCTGTTGGTCTTCGTCGACGACGCCCATCTTCTCGACGATGGGTCGGCCGTCTTGGTGCACCAGCTGGCCCTGACCCAGGCGGCCACCGTGGTGGCCACGGTGCGGGCCGGGGAAGTCCAGCCCGATCCGGTGCTGTCGCTGTGGAAGGACGGTCCGGCCGAGCGCATCGAGATCGGCGTCCTCGATGACGAGACGATCGAGGAGCTGCTGGTCTCGGCGCTCGGGGCACCGGTGGATGCGGCCACGGTGCGGGCGTTGGCCGGGCGCAGCCGGGGGAATCCGATGTTTTTCCGCGAGCTGGTCAATGGGGCGGTGGAGACCGGGGCTCTGGTCGAGGCGGGGGGCCTGTGGCGTCTGCAGGGCGCGCTGGCGCCGACGGTCCGGTTGGTCGAGTTGGTGGCGGCGCGCCTGGGCGACCTGAGCACCTCGGAGCGATCCGTGCTGGAGCTGCTGGCCCTGGGTGAACCACTGGGATCGGCCGAGCTGGTCCGGTTGGCCGATCCACCTGCGGTCGATGCCCTCGAAGCAAAGGGTCTGATCACCAGCGGGAGGGAGGCCAGCGGGATCGAGATCCGCCTGGCCCACCCCGTCTACGGGGACGTGGTGCGCGCCGGTACCAGCGCCCGCCGCGAGCGGGCCCTTGCCCGCTCCCTGGCCGATGTGATCGAGACCGCAGGGGCCCGGGTCCAGGCGGACCCGTTGAAAGTGGCGACCTTGCGGCTGGTGGGCGGCGGCGGCAGTGCCGAACTGCTGGAATCCGGGGCGATGGTGGCCCGGGCCCACCACGACTACTCCCTGACCGAACGCCTGGGCCGGGCCGCCGTCGACGCCGGCGCCGGGTTCGAGGCCCGCTTCGTGGCGGCCGAGGCCGCCCATTTCCAGCGTCGCTCCGACCAGGCCGAACAGGAGCTGGCCGCGCTCGCCGCTCTGGCCACAAGTGACGCCGAGAAGGCCCGCGTGGCGTTGCTGCGATTCGACAACGCCTTCTTAGAGCGCCGCGCCGGCTTTCAGATCATCGACGACGCGCTCGCTGTGATCACCGATCCGGTCTGGCGAGACGAGCTGGCCAATCGGCGCCTTTTCCTTACAGCCACCATCAGTGGGCCCAGGGAGAGTATGGAGGTGGCGACCACAACTGGGATCCAGCGCCCCGATTCTGCATCGCGCGTGGCGGTGCTCCACGCCTCGATCCGCATGGGCCGACTGGACGAGGCCATCGAGGAGTTGACCCCACCCCCGGGTACCAGAGCGATCCCGGCGCCCGACGAGCCGTGGCACCAGTGGCTGCTCTTCAGCCATCGCGCCGCCGCGCTTGTCTACTCCGGCCGTCTCGGCGAGGCGGACGAGCTCCTCACCATGGCGTACCGCGACGTCATGGATCATCCGGCGGCCGAAGCCAGAGCTTTCGTTACCAACTGGTTCGCCGTCCTTCACCTCGAGCAAGGCCGCCCGCTGAGCGCCTTTCGCCGGGCCAGCGAGTCCTACACCCTCTTCCAACAGCTCGGGCGCTCGGGCCTTACCCAGTTTCCGTATGTGGTCGGCGCCCAAGCGCTGGCCATGACCGGGCGGACGGAGCGGGCGGCCGAGACGCTGGCGGCGCACGATGCCCTCGGCCTCCCGATAGTGCCAACCATCCGGCCCGACCTGCTCCAGGCCTGGGCCTGGGCGGCGGCCGCCGCCGGCGACCTGCCCACCGCCCGGGCCCGGCTCGAAGAGGCGGCCGACTTCGGCCAAGAGGTCGGCGACCTCGTCGGCGCCGCGAGCGCCCTGCACGGCCTGGCCCGCCTGGGCCACGCCCACCAGGTGGCCGGCCGCTTGCATGATCTCGCCGCCCAGATCGACGGCGAGTTCGTGATGGCCCGCGCCGCCTACGCCAACGCGGTGGCGGCCCGAGACCGCCAGGCGCTCCATGAGGTCTCCCAAGCCTTCGAGGGACTGGGCGCTCTGCTCTACGCGGCCGAGGCCAGCATCGAAGCCGCCGCCGTGGCGCGACGGGACGGACGTCCCCGAGACGCAGCAGTCGACGAGCACCGGGCCGCGCAACTCCTGAGCCGTTGCGAAGGCGCGACCACCCCGATAGTCGAGACCATCACGGCCCGGGCCCGCCTCACCCCCGGCGAGCTCGACACCGCCGTGCAGGCCGCCGCCGGCGGTTCGAACAAGCAAATCGCCGCCGACAGTCACGTCTCGGTGCGAACCGTCGAAAGCCACCTCCAACGCGTCTACGAAAAACTCGGGATCTCGAACCGCCGCGAGCTGGCCGAAGCACTGCGCGACGAGCCGGGCATCTGAACCGTCCTCCCACTGTCCGAGCCAGCCAAAGTCTTGATCGTGGCCACAGACTTCGGTACTTCAGATCGCTGAGCTAGGTGGTCCCGGCTCGAGCCTCAGTAGCGACTACTGAAGACGGGCCGCCCCCGGTGTGGTTCCATCCCAGCAGAGACCCAACAACCAACTGAGGGCGCCCTCGTCGAGCGCCCCAGCAAGAGGAGACGACTCGGTGCCAACCCACACGGTGCTTGATTGCTCGCGACAGCAGTTCGCGTTTACCGCCGGGTTCCACACGCCGCGAGCCGCGTCCGCACGGGATCAGCGTCAATCGAGGGCGGCCACTCCGACCGCGCCAGCCCAGGAACACGACAGTCGCACGAGAAAGGGGACCAGCGGTGGTGACGCAAGTGAACAGCAATCAGACCAGCACGGATCCTGATACGCCGAGGTTGACTGACGGATTCAATCTGGTCGTTGACGCCCTTCAGCTCAACGGGGTCGAGACGATTTACGGCGTGGTGGGGATCCCTATTACCGACCTGGCCCGCACCGCCCAGGCCAAGGGCATCCGCTACATCGGCTTCCGCCATGAGCAGCCGGCGGGCCATGCGGCCGCGGCGGCCGGGTTTTTGAGCCAGCGTCCCGGGATCTGCCTGACGGTGTCAGCTCCGGGGTTCCTGAATGGGCTGGTGGCGCTCGCTAACGCCACTACGAACTGCTTTCCGATGATCCAGATCAGCGGTTCGAGCGATCGCGCCATCATCGACCTGCAGCAGGGAGATTATGAGGAGCTCGATCAGATGGCCGTGGCCAAGCAGCTGGCCAAGGCCGCCTATCGGGTCGAGCGGCCCGAGGACATCGGCATCGGGGTGGCCCGGGCCATTCGCACCGCCGTGTCGGGACGGCCCGGAGGCGTTTATCTGGACCTGCCGGCCAGCGTGCTGAGCGCGACGATGGATGCGCAGGCGGGACGGCAGTCGCTGATCGAGCTCGTCGACCCCGCCCCGCGCCAGCTGGCCGCTCCCGAGGCGATCGATCGAGCCCTGGATCTACTCGCCGCCGCCGAGCGGTCCCTGATCGTGATCGGCAAGGGCGCCGCCTATTCGCGGGCCGAGGACGAGATTCGCCAGTTCGTCGAGGCCACCGGGATCCCGTTCCTGCCCATGTCCATGGCCAAGGGTCTGCTTCCCGACGACCATTCCCAGTCGGTGGCGGCGGCCCGCTCGTTGGCGCTCGGCGGCGGTGACGTGGTGATGCTGCTGGGCGCGCGATTGAACTGGCTGCTGGGCCACGGGCGTTCCCCGCAGTGGTCGGCTGACTGCCGCTTCGTGCAGGTCGATATCTCACCAAAGGAGCTGGACAGCAACCGGCCGATCGCCGCGCCGCTGACCGGCGACGTCAAGTCGGTGATGGCGCAGCTCGTGGCCGCAATGCAGCCCGGGCAGATCGGGCCGCGCCAGGCGTGGCTGGCCGAGCTTGACGCCAGGAAGGCCCACAACGTCCAGCGGATGGCGGCCCGGGCTCGCCACCGACGCGGTGCCGATGAACTTCTCGGGCGCGCTGCGGGCCATCCGCGACGTGCTCGCCGACCACCCGGGCACCTACGTGGTCAACGAGGGGGCCAACACGCTCGACTTCGGCCGCGACATCCTGTCCATGTCCGAGCCGCGTCACCGCCTGGACTCGGGCACCTGGGGCGTGATGGGCGTCGGCATGGGTTACGCCATCGCTGCCGCGGTCGAGTCGGGAAAGCCCGTGGTCGCCGTCGAGGGGGACAGCGCCTTCGGGTTCAGCGGCATGGAGCTCGAGACCATCTGCCGCTACCGGCTACCGATCGTCACCGTCGTCTTCGACAACGGCGGTGTGTACAAGGGCGACGAGGTCAACCACGCATCGTCGGACCCGGCGCCGACAGTTCTGCTGCAATCGAGCCGCTACGAGCAGCTGATCGAGGCCTTCGGCGGCGACGGCTACCGCGCCGAGGAGCCGGACGCCGTCGCCGCCGCCATGCGGGAGGCCTTGACCGCCGGCAAGCCGAGCCTCATCAACTGCCGGATCGACCCAACAGCGGGCACCGAAAGCGGTCACCTCCAGAAGCTCAACACCAACAGCTCGCTGATTCCGACGAAGTAGCCAACCCCTGCCAATCCGCACCTGGCTGACCCCAAAGGAGAAACCATGTCAACAGTCGTGGCCACCAGTGCCGCTACCGATCCGCACGGGCACCTCGACCCGACCAAGCCGTACCCGCTGGTCGGCATCACCGTGGTCGACCTCTCGCGCGTGCTCGCCGGTCCAACCTGCAGCCGCATGTTGGCCGACGCCGGCGCACGGGTGATCAAGGTCGAGCGACCCGGCACCGGCGACGACAGCCGTCTGATGGGACCGTTTGCCGCAGACGGCAGCTCGGAGTACTACCGCTTCGGCAACCTCGGCAAAGAGAGCATCGCACTCGACCTGAAGGATCCGGGCGACCATGCCCTGGCGAAGCGGATCATCGGCCGCGCCGACGTTGTCGTCGAGAACTTCCGACCGGGCGTTATGGCCAAGCTGAACCTCGACCCGGCCAAGCTGGTCGAGGAGTTTCCGCGCCTCATCGTCTGTTCGATCTCCGGGTTCGGCCAGTACGGGCCCATGCACCAGCAGGCCGCCTACGACACCGTCATCCAGGCCGTCTCGGGGATCATGGACGGTACTGGCTGGCCCGACGGCTCACCCACGCGGGTCGGGACGTCGGTCTCCGACATCATCGCCGGGATCTTCGGCTACTGCGCGATCGTGACCGCGCTGTACGCCCGCGAACGCAGCGGGCAGGGCACGACGGTCGACATCGCCATGCTCGACAGCACCTTCTCGCTCATGGAGCAGGGACTCATGGACGCCCTCGGCGTCCACGTCCGGCCACACCGGATCGGCAACCGCCACCCGTCGATGGCCCCCTTCGACACCTACCAGTGCAAGGACCAGCTGATCGCCATCTGCTGCGGCAACGACCACCTGTTCGGCATCCTGGCCCAGGTGCTCGGCACGCCAAAGCTCCCCGCCGATCCGCGCTTCGGGACCAATGTCAAGCGTTGCGACAACCAGGCCGAGCTAAAGGTGGCGATGGAGGAGGTGCTGAAGACCGACACCGCGGCGAACTGGCACGAGCGCCTCGAGCAGGCCGGCATCCCCTCCAGCCTCATCCTCAACGTCGACGACACCCAACAGCTCGACCAGATCAAGGTGCGCGGCATGGTCAAGGACGTCGGCGGCTCCACCGTCCCCGGCTCGCCAATGAAATGGGGGGCCTACAACTCGCTCGGCACGATGATCCCGTCGCCGGCGCTCGACGAGAACGGTGCCCCCCTCCGCGCTGAATTCGCCGAGGACGCCTAGGCCGCCCTCGACCCGCCAAACGAGTCATGATTCAACACCGGTCTCTCCATATCATCTTCGCCTCGACCAGCGGGCACACGGAATACGTGATCGACGCCGTACTCGACTCTCTGCACAGCACCGCCCCCGCCTGGCAGACAGAGGCGACACGAGCCGAGAAGGCGCAACCTCGGGACCTGCTCCGAGGCGACGTCCTCCTCCTGGCCTCAGCGACGTGGAACACGGGGGCCGTCGAAGGCCAACTGAATCCATACATGCTGGAGCTATTGCAGAACAAGGCGAAGAACCTCGATCTAGACGGGAAAGCCTGCGCCTGCATCGGCCTCGGCGACCACCGGTACTTCTACGAAGCCCGCGCCGCCGAACTCTTGGACACCTATGTCGAGGTCCACCACGGTCGACTGTTACTCCCCACGCTCAGAATCGTGGACGAGCCCTACGGCCAGGACGAGACAGTGAGGCTGTGGGCGCGCCAAATGGTCGACGCTTCGGAGCACGTCGGAGTACCCAGGCGATGAAACGCACCTCGGTCAAAATCGTGGGTGCCTCGGGCCAGGGGATCAACTCCATCGGCGAAGTTCTGGCCAAAGGACTCAAAAGGTCCGGATACTGCGTCTTCGGCTACCGCGAATACCCCTCCCTCATCAAGGGCGGGCACGCCAGCTACCAGCTCGATATCGCGAACGACCACGTCGCCAGCAGCGAGACCAAGGTGGATGTGCTCGTCGCCCTGAACCACCACGGGCTGGAAGTGAATCTGGAGGAGGTGAAACAAGAGGGACTCGTTCTGCACATGACGGCCGGGTGGCAGTTCTCCGCCCGTCATCAGGAGCTGATCAACCGCCGTCGGCTTCGAGTCATCTATTTCCCCGTCGACGACGTTCTGCTTCGCCTCCACGCCAGCCCTGTCCTGTCGAACGTTCTGCTCACCGCCTGTCTCTGGTCCGTCCTGGATCAAGATATCGACGTCCTGAAATCGGTCGTCGCAGAGACGTTCGCGGCGAAGAAAGGGCTCCTCGAGCTCAACCTGCGATGCATTGATGAGGGCTATTCCTTCATCGAACCGGAGGGGAGGATCCGCATCTTGTTGCCAAACCCGAGGAAGGAATTCTCCGGGCATCTCCTCATCACCGGCAGCCAAGCGATGGGACTGGGCGCGATCCACGCCGGAGTCCGACTCTATGCCGGCTACCCGATGACACCCTCCAGCCCACTGTTGTCGTTCGTGGCCAGCCTCGAGAACAAGACCCACATGGTGGTCAAGCAAGCGGAAGACGAAATCACCGCCGCCCAGATCGTGAGTGGGGCGATGTACATGGGGACCCGTGCCCTCACCGCCACCGCAGGCGTCGGATTCGATCTCATGAGCGAAACGATCTCCCTCAACGCCATGATCGAGAACCCGACAGTCTTCGTGCTCGCGCAACGTCCGGGTCCGGCGACCGGTCTACCGACCTGGACCTCTCAAGCCAGCCTGTTGCAGGCCGTGAATCCCTCCCACGGCGAGTTCACCCACTGCGTCCTCTCGGTGAGCAACAGCCAAGATGCCTTCGACCTGATGCCGGTGGCGTTCAATCTGGCCGAGCAGTATCAGATGCCCGTCATCGTCCTCACCGAGAAGCAAATCGCCGAGGCGCTGTACACCCAGGAAACCTACGATCGCAAGAGCGCGGAGATCCACCGCGGGAAACTCGTCACTGATCCCGAAAAACTGAAGGCGCTGAAACCCGCCCAGAGGTACGACCCCAAGGCCGCAGACGGTGTCTCATGGCGGTGGCTGCCCGGCAGCCAGGCCGCAACCTACTGTGCCCAGGGCGATGAACACGATGCCACCGGCGCCGTAGAGGAGTCGGGGCCGAATGCCAAGTCCCAGACCGAGAAGCGGATGCGAAAATTCCACCACCTGAAGGCGGCCCTACCCGAACCGATCGTCAGCGTAGCCGGCCAGAAGGAAGGGACCCCCACCCCGGATGCAGGACGACGAAGCGATCGAATTGCTCGCCGTGGGCTGGGGGAGCACCAAGGACGTGATCCTCGACGTAATGGACAGCGAAGAGCTGCGAGAGGTCCGGATCGCGTACCTGCATTACACGTATCTCTGGCCGCTCCACACCGAGAAGCTCCAAAGCCTGGCCAAGAGGTCCAGGCGCATCGTACTTGTAGAGCAAAATAATCGAGGCCAGCTGGGCGTCCTCATCAGGATGGAGTCCGGACTGGACATCACCGACAGGATTCTCAAGTACGACGGCCGGCCATTCTTCTATGACGAGCTCTTGTCGTTGCTGCAACAGCGACTCGTTGACGACGTCGACGGGCCTGCCTTCGCCGCCGTCAACGGCCGACAGACATCCGGCAGTCCCAAACCGGAACAGGAATTGTCATGAATACTGAGCTGGGGATCACCGCGCCGGCTCTCTCCGAGTACTACTCGGAAACCAGGGCCACCTGGTGCGCCGGCTGCGGCGACTACGGCATCTGGACTGCGGTGAAGTACGCGCTTGCCGCCCTGAGGCTCCACCCGTGGCAAGTGTGCCTCTGCTACGACGTCGGCTGCCATGGCAACGGTTCTGACAAGATCGAGGGGTACCGGTTCCACGGACTCCACGGTCGAGTCATCCCGTTCGCGGCGGGCGCAAAACTCGCCAACATGAGGATCCCCGTTATCGCCTTCGGCGGCGACGGTGGGACCTTCTCGGAAGGCATCGGACACCTGGTCCACGGGCTCCGGAGCAACTACCCCATCACCTTCGTACTACACAACAACGCCAACTACGGGCTAACCACCGGCCAGGCCACTCCGCTCACGTGGCAGGACCAGCCCATGAACACCAGCCCCAACGGCATCCCAGAACGCACGCTGGCCAGCATGGACCTCGTCTTTTCCCTCGAGCCTACCTACGTCGCACGCGGCTTCAGCGGTGATATCAGGCTGATGGCACGAATCCTCAAAGGGGCCATCCAGCATCGCGGCTTCGCCTACATCGAAATACTTCAAGCCTGTCCCACCTACAACCACTTCGCGACCCACGACTATCTATTGGAAAGATACTTCGATGCGAACGCCGCTGGTCACGACCCAAGCGATCTGGAGCGAGCGAAGGCCCTGGCGACACAGACCCAAGAGTGCATTGCCTGCGGCATCCTCTACCAACGGGAAGACGTACCTCACTTCTACGAACGCCTGGTCTCCCGGGCCGGAGTGGAGACGACGTGTGTCGAGGAGGTACGGAAGTACGACATTGGCGAGTACTGCAAGGAACTGCAGTGAGGGGGCATTCTGAGCCGTGCACCGAGGTCGCCCAGACGAGCCGGTCTCGGTGGCCCTGCCGGCGTGGAGACCCGGTGACGAGGCCGGACGGGCGGATGGCGACTACCAACAAGGCCGGTGAGGTCTGGATCCGCATCCGACAAGAGCAGAGTGGATAAGGAGATTCGAAATGGTTGCGAGGGATGGAACAAGTGCAGATCGGCGCGTTGCTGTGGTCGGCACGGGCATAATGGGCTCGGCGATGGCGCGCAACCTGGTGGCGGCCGGGCTGCACACGACGGTGTGGGACCGCTCGGCCTCGGCGATGGGGGCGCTTGCTGCCGCAGGCGCCGCGGTGGCGCCTTCCTCTGAGGAAGCGGTGCGAGACGCCGAGGTCGTCATCACGATGTTACCGACCGCCGATGTCGTGAACTCGGTGGTATTCGACGGGACAGTGGCGAAGGCGTTCTCGGAGGGAGCCGTGTGGGCACAGATGGGCACGATCGGTGTTCCAGCCACGGCTGAGATCGTCCATCGCCTCGCCGAGCTGCGACCCGATGTTCTCTTCGTGGATGCGCCGGTATCTGGCAGCAAAGGGCCCCCCGAGGCGGGTCAGCTGCTCATCCTTGCGTCCGGCCCGCCGGCTGCGAACGCCATCCTGAGCCCGGCGTTCTCCGCCATCGGGCGCAAAACCGTCTGGCTCGGCGATGCCGGCCAGGGCAGCCGTATGAAGTTAGCCGTCAACTCCTACCTGTCGATTCTCATCGAGGGAGTTGCCGAGACACTTGAGCTGGCTGACCGGCTGGGGATCGCGCCCACCCAGCTGGCAGATGCCATTGAGGGTGGCCCGCTGGACGCTCCACTGGCGGATGCCAAGCTGCACAAGATGGAGCGCGGTGACTATGCCCCGGAGTTCCCGCTCGAGTGGGCCCTCAAGGACGTCGACCTGGCGATCGCATCAGCAGAAGCTGACACCTTGCCGCTGCTCACCGCTCTGTCCCGGCAATGGCGGGCGGCCGTCGATGCCGGCCACGGCAGGGAGGATGTCAGCGCCGCTCGCCTGATGCTGAGCGGTCTGGACGAGACGAGGTGACGACAGTGGCCGAAGCATTCTCCACGCCACCACCGTGGGCGCAGATGGACACGATCGACCTCGCTGGCACCTGCGAGAACTTGGAGTCGGGACAACCCTCTGCAAGGTCGGAGGACCATGAAGGACGTCTGGGACACAGCGGCTTCCGCCTCCAACCTTCCCGATGAGCCGTGGGAAGCGGAGATGTGCGAGACCGTCGCCTATCTCGTGAGCGCTTTCGCCGCAGTGGAAAGACTGAGGAAGTTGACTCCCGGTGGCCAGTTGACCACGGCACCTTGCGAGTTGGCGTCACAGAGCATCTGTGCTGCACTTGCGGCGCTTGACGAATGCGACCTCACTATTCTCTTGGGCGCCGGCGACGAACGGGGCGCATCCGCCCCGAGTTGGCGGGACTCCCTCCTGACCGTCTGTTCCGAGCTGGATCTGACGACGTGAGGGCCACTCGGCGGCCGTGATCAGGCTGCCTGCAAAGGAGAGCAACTATGCCCATGATCGACGTGTATGTCGAGGCACCGTCGCCAACACAGCCACGTTAGCGAAGGACCTTGCCTCGCCCATGGCCACCGAAATCCAACAGATAGGAACCGACCCGACGACGGTGCGGGACGTCACCTACGAGCTGCTGCGCGCTCATGGCTTGACGACGATCTTCGGCAACGTCGGCTCGACGGAGGAGACGTTCCTGGCCAACTTCCCATCCGACTTCAGGTACGTGCTGGGGCTGCAGGAGGCCTCGGTCATGGCGATGGCCGACGGTTACGCCCAGGCCACGCGCCGCCCGGCGCTGGTCAACCTGCATACCGGGGCCGGGCTGGGCAACGCCATGGGGAACCTGCTGACGGCGTTCCAGAACAAGACGCCGCTGATCGTTACCGCCGGCCAGCAGACCCGGGAGATGTTGCTGCTGGAGCCGTGGCTGACCAACGTGGACGCCACGATGCTGCCCCGCCCGTGGGTCAAGTGGGCTTATGAGCCAGTGCGGGCCCAAGACGTACCGGCCGCGTTCATGCGCGCCATCGCCACCGCCGTGCAGCCGCCCGCCGGTCCGGTGTTCTTGTCCTTGCCGCTCGATGATTGGGACCAGCCCTGCGCCGGGCCCGCCGTGGTCCGCACGGTCGCCACCCGGGTCGCGCCCGATCCGGTGCGGCTGGCCGAGTTCGCCGAGGTGATCCGGCACGCGTCCGACCCGGTGCTCATCTACGGCGCGGCCATCGCCCGGGGGAACGGGTGGACCGAGGCGGTCGCGCTTGCCGAGGCGCTGAACGCCCCGGTCTGGGCCGCGCCGTCTTCGGAGCGGGCCCCGTTTCCCGAAGATCACCCGCTGTACGTGGGCGGCCTGCCGTTCGCCATGGGTCCGCTGAGCGACAAGCTCCAAGGACACGATGTCGCTGTGGTGGTCGGCGCCCCGGTGTTCCGCTACTACCCGTACGTGGCCGGCCCGTACCTGCCGCCCGGCCTGCGGGTGCTGCACATCTCCGACGACCCGGCCGAGACGGGCCGCGCCCCGGTCGGCGACAGCCTGGTCGGCGACGCCGTCCTCTCCTTGGCCGGGCTCACCGACCTGCTCGCCGCTCACACCCCGCCCCCCGCCAAGCCGCACGCCCGGCTGCCGCACCGGATGGCGCCGCACCCGGCGACGGCGGCGAACCGGGCCCCAGATGGTTTACTGTCCGCCGCGCAGGTCTTCGCGGCGCTGAACCAGGTCCGGCCCGATCACGCGGTCCTGGTCGAGGAGAGCCCGTCTAACCTGCCCGACCTCCATACGGCATGGCCGGTCACCGAGCCCGACACGTTCTACACCTTCGCCAGCGGCGGGCTGGGTTGGGATCTCCCGGCCGCGGTGGGGATCGCGCTGGCCGAGCGCGACTCCGCCCGCAACCGGCCCGTCATCGCGGTCATCGGGGACGGCTCGTTCCAGTACTCGGTCCAATCGATCTGGACCGCGGCGCGGCTGCGACTCCCGATGCTGATCGTGATCATGCAGAACGATGAATACGCGATCCTCAAGTCCTTCGCACGGCTCGAGCAGGCTCCTGAGGTCCCGGGTCTCGACATTCCCGGCCTGGACATCGTCTCGATCGCCAGGGGATACGGCTGCGATGCCGCCCGGGTCGCGGATCTCGATGCGCTCAAGGCGGCTGCCGCGGCGGCCTGGACCAAGGGGGTCCCGACGGTGCTGGATATCCCGATCTCCCCCCAGGTCCCTCCATTAATCTGACTAATCCGGCTAGGAGGCATGGTGACCCGGTCACCCGAGGGGTGTAAGGCGGATCCTCTCGCGAAGTTGACGGCAGTTGACGTCAACGTGCGGCTAGCGTCCGCCTTCCCCACCGGTGCAGTCCACCTGGTGCCGGTTAGCCACACCTGGAACGGCAACCAGATCGTTCTGACCACCGAGCCGGGGTCGCGCACGGTGGCCCAACGTCACCGCCGACCCGCGAGTCCGCCACAGATCCCCCACTTGGCCCAAGTGGACTAATCACGGTCTCTGGCCGCCTTGGGCGACACCCGAGACGTGGTCATGATCGATGCCGTCCTGGCCGAAACCGTCCCCAAGTCCAAGGCTCCGGCGGCGCTGGCGTACGGGTATGGCGCCCAAGCGGGCTGGGACCCCCCGGACTGACGGCGGCGACGACGTCTACCTGGTCCTCGGACCCGAGCGCATCCAGGGTCTGGCGGGAGCCGAAGACCTTCGTTGCTCACGAGGTTCGAAGAGTGCAGGCGGCTGCCCCGGACTCAGAGCGGCCCAATGCTGCCGACCTGATCCGACTCGAGGTGATAGAGCACTTAACACTCCATCAACCCAGCTACCCCCGTCCCATCAACGGACCCGCCACCGCGCCCGAGTCGGCAGCATCGATCGGCGCTCTCAGTCGCTTTGGAGGTTCCTCATTCGCAGCCGAGCAGAATGCTCTCGTCCGGCTCGAGGTCCGCTAACGCTAGAGGGCGCCTCCCACCCGGCGCTGCGGGGGCCCAGGTCGTGGCGATTGTGGGCAGCAGTTATGGGGCGCCTTTGGTCGGCCATCAGGCTTCGGGTAAGGGTTCGGTTCCACATCCCGGGCGGGCGGTGGGGACGGCTAATCGAGCGTTCGGGCCGGGCCGTTAGCCGGTTGCGATAGCGATGCGGTAGCCGCCGTCGTACAGGTCCATGGCGCGGAGACGGCCGAAGCGGCGGTCCCAGTCGCCCGATGCCAAGTCTTCGGCCAGCTTGGCCGTGCCCCGGACCCGTGCGGCAGGTGGCAGGCAGGCGATCCAGGACATGCCGTTCTGCACCTGGGGATCGAGGTAGGCCTCTGGCCGTGACCAAAACGCGGTCCCGAAACCATCAGTGCAGTCGGTCGGAACAAGTACTGGTCTGACCTCGCGCACATTGAGACAGACCCGCAGCAGATCCTCGCCCGGAGCGTTCTTCTCAAAGGGTAGGTCACGGGCCGCCTGGAAGTACTCGAGCCCCCAGAACTGGTGGGTCTCGAGCGGTTCGAAGAAGAACACCACTTGGCGGTGAGAGACACGGCGCAACTCGGCCAGACCAGCCTCGCGGTCGGTCCAGTGGTGAACTGTCAGAACGGCCAGTGCAGCATCGAAGGACCGGGCCGGAAAGGGCAGGTGCTCTGCAATGCCTTGCACGACAAGTCGGCTGCGGTCCCACCGCTGGGCGATCATGGTCGGCGAGGGCTCTACTGCCACCACGTCCTTATCGGCGGGTTCATAACTTCCGGTACCGGCCCCTACGTTCAGCAACGACCGCCCCGGCCCGACCGCCTCCCAGATCAGAGCGGCAATCCGAGGGTCCTCTCGGCGCGTCAAGGCATACGACCCCCCGATCGTGTTGTACAGCGGTTGTGTCAAGGCGGGATCTCCCCACGTGGTACAACGTCCTCGCGGGGCAACATACTTTCATCTCGAACACTGGTGGAGCGCCTCTCTCGCAGCCGAGTGCCTCCGACGACGTCAATCGGTGTGCTGGCTATCCGCGGTCGCACATCGCCGTGACCGGCGCAGCCGACCCCCTCACCGTTCCCGATCTCGGTCGAGGCCCGCTGAATATCACCCCGGAGCCGGCGTTTAGGGCTAATTGATTCGCGTTGTTTTGGGGACGGTCGCTTGGATCGTTCGGGGACGGTGTGCATGTGCTGGGATACTCTCGCCAATCCAGACCTGACGGCGAGCTTGGGCCGGGGATGTCTGTTGGCACGGCGCCCCCTGGCGACGGAGCGGGTGTGGAGTTGATCGGCTGGATCGTTTCGGCTGCGGAGTTGGCGAAGCTGGTTTGGTGTGGTGGACTGGGAGGGATGACCTGATGTCTCGGGAGGGAGATGTGTCCGACGGCGTTGCCACTGTGAGCCGGATCAGCCTGACTGTCAACGGAGGCGTGTATGAACTCGAGGTGGATAATCGCACCACTTTGCTTGACGCGGTCCGCGATCATCTTGACTTGGTGGGGGCGAAGAAGGGTTGCGACCACGGTCAGTGCGGCGCCTGCACGATGTTGCTGGACGGCCGGCGGGCGAATGCCTGCTTGATCTTGGCTGTTGCCGCCGAGGGCCGAGCTATCACCACTATCGAAGGTGTAGCCAGTGAGGAGGGCTTGCATCCCTTGCAGCAGGCGTTCGTCGATCGCGATGGTTTTCAGTGCGGGTACTGCACACCGGGCCAGATCTGTTCGGCGGTGGCCATGCTGGCCGAGGTTGAAGCGGGCTGGCCGAGTGCGGTCACCGCCGATCTGTACAGCGAGCGGGCGGTTTTAGATGAGGATGAGATCCGTGAGCGGATGAGCGGAAATCTGTGCCGGTGCGGGGCGTACGTCAATATCGTGGCCGCCATCGAGGACGTGGCCCGATGAGGGAGTTCGGGTATGTCCGCCCTAGCTTGACCGTGGATGCGTTGATGGCTGTCGCGGGCACTCCGGGGGCACACTATCTGGGCGGTGGGACGAATCTGGTGGACCTGATGAAGCTGGGCGTGGAGTCGCCCGGGCTGCTGGTCGATGTCACCGCCCTGCCGTACGACTTCGTCGAGGAGGGCCCCCGCGGAGGTTTGCGGGTCGGCTCGGGTGTGCGCAATAGCGACCTGGCGGCCAGTATGGCCGTCCGGCGCCGCTATCCGGCGCTGGCCCAGGCGGTGCTGGCCGGAGCGTCAGGTCAGCTTCGCAATATGGCGACCGTCGGGGGCAATCTGTTGCAGCGCACTCGCTGCTCGTATTTTCAAGATGTTACCAAGCCCTGTAATAAGCGGGCGCCGGGCTCAGGCTGTCCGGCCCGCCACGGCGAACACCACAATCTGGCCATCCTGGGCGCCTCACCCAGTTGCGTCGCCACCCACCCCTCCGACATGGCGGTGGCGTTAGCCGCCTTCGACGCGGTGGTGCACGTGGAGGGACCAGCGGGACCGCGACAGGTTCCGCTGTCAGAGTTGTACCGGTGGCCGGGCGATGAGCCTCAGCACGAGACGACCCTCGACCCGGGCACGCTGATCACCGCCGTCGAGTTACCGGCGTTGCCGTTGGCGGCGAACTCTCGTTATCGCAAGGCCCGCGAGCGGGCCTCCTACGCGTTCGCGATCGGCTCGGTGGCCGCCGCGCTAGCAGTCGCAGACGGCGTGGTGGTCGACGTCCGGGTCGCCCTCGGCGCGGTGGCCCCCATGCCGTGGCGGGCCCACCGGGCCGAGCAAGCGTTGCGGGGCGGTCCGGCCACCGAGCAGGCGTTCAAGCAGGCGGCCGACGCCGAGTTGGTGCAAGCCCAACCCCTGCGAGACAACCGTTACAAGATTCCGCTCCTACAGAACCTGATGGTGCGCACCTTGAGCGAACTCTTGGAGACGTCATGAGCACCCTCACAGCCACGGTAGGCCTGCCGGTCAGCCGAATCGAAGGGGTCGCCAAAGTGACCGGGCAGGCCCGCTACGCCGCCGAGTTCCCCCTGGCCGACCTGGCGTACGGCTGGGTGGCGCAGTCGACTATCGCCCGCGGCCGAATCGATTCGATCGAGGCGGAGGCGGTGCTGGGCCTGCCGGGCGTGCTGGCGGTGATCACCCACCACAACGCCCTGCGGTTGCAGGCCGTCGACGACGGTGAGCTGCTCGTGCTGCAGGACCGGCGGGTGCACTACCGCGGCCAGACCGTCGCGCTGGTCGTCGCCTCCGCGCTCGAGCAGGCGCGCGCCGCGGCCGACGCCCTGGCGGTGCGCTACCACGCCGAGCCGCACGATGTGCTCCTGTCAGCCGACCACCCGAAGCTGTTCGCCCCTGATCACGTCAACCCGAACCTCCCGACCGACACGCTCACCGGAGACGTCGACGCCGGCTTAGCCCGAGCCGAGATGACCGTTGACCAGACCTACTCGACGCCAGCCGAGCACAACAACCCGATGGAGCCGCACGCCACCACCGCCTACTGGGACGGCGATCGGCTCACCGTCTATGACTCCAACCAGGGCGCCACCCGGGTCCATCAAGCCCTCGTCCAGCTTTTCGGGCTCCCAGAGGGCGCTGTTCGTGTCGTCTCCGAGCACGTCGGCGGGGGGTTCGGGTCCAAGGGCAGCACCCGCCCGCAAACGGTGCTAGCAGCCATGGCGGCCCGGATGCTCGATCGCCCCGTCCGGGTTACTCTCAGTCGTCAGCAGTTGTTCTCCATGGTCGGATACCGCACGCCGACCATCCAGCGGGTGCGTCTGGGCGCCGACCCCAGCGGCCGGCTGGCCGCCCTGGACCACCAGGTGTTCGAGCAGACCTCGACGCTGTATGAGTTCGCTGAGCAGACCGCCGCGTTCTCGCGGGTCATGTACGCGGCGCCGAACCTGCGTACCCGCCATCGGCTGGTTGCCCTGGATGTGCCGACGCCCCGTTGGATGCGCGCTCCGGGTGAGGCGCCAGGGTCGTTCGCGGTGGAATCAGCCATGGACGAGCTAGCCGAGGCCTGCGGTGTCGATCCGATCGACTTGCGGGTCCACAACGAGCCGGCCGTCGAACCTGAGGGCGGCCGCCCGTTCAGCAGCCGCAACCTCCTCGCCTGCCTGGACGAGGGCGCCGCCCGCTTCGGCTGGAGCGGACGGGACCCCCTACCGGGCGTCCGCCGTGACGGGCGGTGGTTGATCGGTACCGGTGTCGCCGCCTCCACCTACCCGGCGCGCAGCATGCCGTCGACGGCTTCGGTCGCGCTCGAGGCCGAGCGCTTCGTCGTGAGGGTGACCGCCGCCGATATTGGCACCGGCTCCCGCACCGCCCTCACTCAGGTCGCCGCGGACGAACTGGAGGTACCCCTGGAACGGGTTGATGTCCGCATCGGCGACAGCGACTACGGCCCCGCCATGATCGCGGGCGGCTCGATGGGAATGGCGTCGTGGAGTTGGGCGGTGGTCAAAGCTTGTCGCCAGCTGCGCGCCGCCATCGTCCAACACGGCCCCGTCCCCGATGGCGGGCTGGTGGCCCACGCCGACACCACCGACGACATCTCGGCCCAAGCCGACCTGGTGCGCCACGCCTTCGGCGCCCAGTTCGCCGAGGTCCGAGTCGACATCGACACCGGCGAGATACGAGTCCCCCGACTCGTGGGCGTCTTCGCGGCGGGCCGAATCATCAACGCCAAGACCGCCCGCTCCCAACTGATCGGCGGCATGACCATGGGACTGTCGATGGCCCTGTTCGAGGAGTCGCTCATGGACGCCCAGTTCGGCGACTACCTTAACCACGACTTCGCCGGCTACCACATCGCCGCATACGCCGATATTCACACCATCGACGTCAGCTGGATCGACGAGCACGACGATCAGCTCAACCCCTTGGGCGTCAAAGGCCTTGGAGAAATAGGCATCGTAGGCACCGCGGCCGCCATCGCCAACGCCGTCTACCACGCCACCGGGCACCGCCAGCGTCACCTACCCATCAGCCCGCAACGAGTCCTCACGGCCTGACACGACTGACCCCGCTCGAGCCGTGTCCGCGCAGTTCGCCAGCGGGGAAAGCGGCGAGCTCCCCACCCAACAGCTGATGCCATGATCATCGCCGACAGCGACGCTCGAGCGTGACCAACGACATCCCACCCTGACCAACCACCGGGGCATGCCGATCGGGCTGAAACGGGAACCGGGCAAAGACCATCCTGTCGATCGCACCCTTCCGTGCACCCACTCCGTCGGTTACACGGGTGATCGCGAGGCTCCTTGAATTGGATGAACAGTGCCTCGATCACCCGTGTAACAACGGTTATTCGAGCCCGGAAGGGCGATGGTGATCTTTGATCACCCGAATAACCGGCGGTATGGGTCGCTTCGGTCCTGACCTTTGGGGACACTTTCGCGGAACATTCTGGGCGTACCTTCGGTGCTCCCCGCTGCCGTCGAGGACGAGCGCCGACCTGTCGTTCCGTACTCTTGTAGGTTTCGACGCGGCCGATGGGGATAGCGGCAGATGGGTTGTTCGGGGGCTCGCGGCTGTTTGCATCCTCGATGTGAGGGGCGTGGTTCGCGGTGGCGCGTCTTAGGCGATCGGGGACACGCGGACCGAGCAGGGTCTCGGGCAAGTATCCGACGCCCTGGCTTTTTCTGAGCCAGGGTCAGCTCGCCGTGAGCATCATCCGAGCGAGTTGCGTGCGTGAGGTGATTCCGAGCTTCTGGTACACCTTCCGCAGGTGGTAGTCGACGGTGGCGGGGCTCAGGAAGATCTGGGCGGCGACGTCGCGGTTGGTCAGCCCTTCGGCGACCATCCCGGCGATCTGCGCCTCCTGGGGGGTGAGGAGGTGCCCGGTGTCGGGGCGTCGCTGGCGTGCGTGCTCGCCGGTGGCGTTGAGCTCGACCCGGGCCCGTTCGGCGAAGGCGTCGGCGCCGATGTCCCCGAAGATCTCGTACGCTTGGCGCAGTTCGGCCCGTGCGTCGCGCCGGCGCCGCTCTCGGCGCAACCACTCGCCGTAGAGCAGGTGAGCGCGACCCAGGTCAGGGAGCGCGCTCGTGGCGGTGAGGGCATCGATGGCCTCGTGGTAGTGCCGCTCGGCGTTGCCTGTCGCCGCGAGGAGGGCGCGAGAGCGAGTTGCCAGGCCGAGCCCCCACGCCGTCCCGCTGGCGTGTGCCCGTGTGGCGAGCCTGCCGAGTGCTACCTCCGCCAACGCCCTCTCGCCGCAACGCGCCGCGGCCTCCACCAGATCGGGCAAGCATGTGGTGCCCCACCCGAGCAGGTCCTCGTCGAAGGCGTGCCGGGCGTGGCCGAGCGCCTCGCGGTAGTTGCCGAGCCCGAGCTCGAGGACGGCGAGCCAACTGCCGAGGTGGCTGGCGCTTCCCTTGGTGCCGCTTGCTCGCATCGTCGCAATGACGTTTGTGGCGGCGATGCGCGCTTCGCCCTCGCTGCCACTCCAGCTCAGGACGCCGAGCTCGGGGAGGGCAGGGTCGTGTTCGAAGGGCCCGAACGCGGTCCCCGTCGCGGCCGCCAGTTGCCGTGCTTCCGCGTGAGCGGCGGCGGCGGCGACGAACCGCCCCTCCCGGACGCACGCGTCACCGAAGCCGACGAGAGCGATGGGGAGGGCCCCCAAAGCACTGGTGCTACGGGCAAGGCGCACGTATTCGTTGGACACCGCTACCTTCGCGTCGAGATCCAGGAGGTCGGTCGCGACGATGCTGCCGATAGGGATCCACCGCATCCGGTCCTGGTCGTCGAGCGTCCCGTCCCGGAGGTCGGAAAGCGCTTGGCGCAGGAACTGAGCGGCCTCGCCCTGGGCGCCCGCGAAGCGCTGCAAGATGCCTGCAAGCAAGCGGTCGGCCAGGCCGACCGGCGGGCTGGGCAGTGGTGCAGCCGACAACAACGCCGCGGCGTCGGCCAGCGCCGTTTCGAAGGCCTGGCGCCCGCCGTAGGTGGCGAACTCCAGAGCGCTCAGCAGTGCCTGGCGCCCCCGAACGGGGTCGATTGGCATCATCGTGCGAGCGGCAACCAGGTAGGGCTGTGTCGCCAGGTGCCCGGTCCGGTAGGTGAGCTCAGCCGCTAAGCGCTGGGCCTCCGCCCCCTCGAGCTGGGCCGGGTCGTTCCGTCTCGCCTCTTCGAGCAAGGTTGCGGCGCGTCCCGGAGCCCCGGCGGCGAGCTGGGCCTCCGCCGCCGCTAGGAGCCGCCGGGCGCGAGTCCCGGCGTCGATGGTGAGCTCTGCCGCCCGCGACAGGAATGTCGCGTTCGCCGCGTAGCCGCCGCGCTCGATCGCCCGCCCGGCCACCTCTACCAGCCGCGCCGCCAGCGCCTCGTCCGGGCCGGTCGCCGCCATGGCCAGGTGCCAGGCCGCCCGGTCGGGCTCGGCGCCCGCATCAATCGACTCGGCCAGCGCCCGGTGGACCTGGCGGCGCCGGGCCACCGGCATAGCGTGGTAGGCGACCGAGCGCACGAGGGGGTGGCGGAACGTGACCGTAGGGCCGAGCTCGGCCAGCCCGCTCAGCTCTGGGGCCACCTCATCCGCATCGACCGCTAGCTGGTTGGCTGCGCCCCGGACCACGGCGTGGGGGGCGGTCGGCTCCGCCGCTGCGATGGCGAGCAGCAGCCGGGCGTCGGGCGAGAGACTGCCCAGCCGGCGGCTGAACATCTGCTGCAGGGACCCGGCGGCCGGGAGGGGGTCAGGCAGGTCCGCCGACCCGGCCAGCTGCGCCGGCGTCAGCTCGCCGCCAGCTCCACCAGCGCGAGCGGGTTGCCCCCTCCTTCGGTGACCAGCCGCGCCACCACACTTGGGCTCACCCTGCCCGGGGCGACCATCGCCAGCAAAGCGGCGGCGTCGCCGTCGTCCAGCGCGCCGATGACCAGCTCCGCCAGGCCCCGCAAAGCAGGCGCCACCTCGCTCAGCTCGCGGGCCCCGAACACCATGACGACCCCCTCGGCTTGGAGCCGACGGGCCACGAACCCGAGTACCACCGCCGACTCGGGGTCCAGCCACTCCGCGTCGTCGACGATGCACAATAGGCCGTCACCCGACGCCGCCTCGGCCAGCAGCGTCAGCACCCCCAGCCCGACGAGGAAACGGTCCGGCGGTGGCCCGGCCACCAGCCCGAAGGTTGACTCGAGCGCGTGGCGCTGCGGCGCGGGCAGGTGCTCAACCAGCCCGGGGAAACCCAGCAGCAGCCGGTGGAGCGCGGCGTAGCCGAGCGGGGCCTCGGACTCCACCCCAGTCACCCGCGCCACCCGCGTCCCCTCACTGGCGGCCCGGGCAGCGACCAAGTCGAGCAGCGCGGTCTTGCCGATCCCCGGCTCGCCGCGTACGACCACGGCCGCACTCACGCGCTCCACCACTTGGGTCAATAGCCCGGTGAGAAGCTCGATTTTCGCGCTTTCGGTCAACCAGCTCCATCTGACCGCTCGTCGCCCCCTTCCTTTGGCGCAAACCTAGCCCACTCGACCGATCTGAGACACCGTCCCGAAGGCTCCATAACGTTCTGTCTCGCGCTCCCCGCGCCCGGATAGACGCCAGCGCGCCCGGCGCCCGATTCGTCGATCCCGGACGCCTGTTCCGGCCCGGCCATGCTGTAGCGGGGCGATCAGAACACTCGAAAGTCAGGCCGGATGATCTGGCTGCTCGTTCGACTGGCAATCTCATGCGCATGGGAAGCACGAATCGCTTAGGAGAAGGGACAGACCATGTGTTGCTGGTACGGGGCGCCTGTACCTGCGTAGGCAGTGTTCACGGCCGTGGGTTGTGCCCTTCGCAAGGCGAATGGCCACGCGCCAGTCCGCGACGACATCCGGGGAGGGCTCACAGGCGGGAAGTGGCAAACTGAACTTTCCTGTACTACTTGCTTCTCTACGAGTTGGTCGATGACTACATGGAGCGACGGCCCGCGTTTCGGGAGGAACACCTCAGGCTCGCCCGAGAAGTGAACGAGCGAGGCGAGTTGCTTCTCGCCGGCGCCTACGCAGACCCGCCCGACGGTGCGGCGCTGGTGTTCCGGGCTGACAACGATTCGCTCGTGAGAGATTTTGTGGCCAACGACCCTTACGTCCGCGAAGGTCTCGTGAAGCAGTGGGCCATCCGGCAGTGGACTGTGGTCGTCGGCGAAGAGTAGTGGCATACAGCGCGTCGGGCACGCGGGAATTGGTTTGTAGGACGGCTGCGAACACTTAACGTCACGCGGCAGCAAGTCGCCCAGAGTCACCGATAGCTGGGCCGGCCCGTACGTGCCGTTCCGCGCTCGCTCTCGTCTGCGGGTGGCCGGATTCTTGAGCGCGCGTTCGGTTCTGCATCCCGGTGGCTGGCAGGCGAGCGGTCCGTGGTGGCACGGTGACGCGGTTCGAGGGGCCTGGGGATCAATCATCCAGAAGAGAAGGGGATCTAGCTTCGGGGTAATGACCTGGCGTGCGCATACCTGATGCCAACGACCCACGACTACGTCGACGTCGAGCGGCTGATCGCTGCATTCCTCTCGACGCACCGCAAGAAGACGACGGCCGATACCTACCGGCAGCACCTCAGCGGATTCCGTCGCTGGTGCGACGACCGGAAACTGCACGTCCTCGACGTCAACCAACTCGACCTGCGGCGCTACTTTCCGGACTAACAGAGTCGCCCGCCCCTGCGACGGTTCGTGCACGCCAAGGAGCCCTGGCCTCGTTTAACGCCTATGCCGTGACGGTCGGTGTCATCGAGGCTTCCCCAATGGGAATGATCGAACGCACCCGTGGGCAGCGACGACCTCAGCCAAGCGGACTTACTAGAGAGGACTTCCTTCAGCTACTTGCCGTCTCAGAATCAGTAGCTGATCGCGAAGCAAGTCTTCTGCTGCTCTTTCTCCTGGGTGGGCTCCGCACGAACGAGGTCGTGGACCTGAATGTGGACGACCTCGAGTTCACCCCGGCTGCAGTCAGGTTACATCTCCGCAGTAGGACTGTCGGTACGTCGCAACCTTTCCACCCATCGTTGCGAGACGCCTCAAGAACCTTGCCCGAGGTGACCCAGATTGTCCCTTATTCAAGACTGACACTGGGGCACGCATGGAGCGGCACACGGTGAGACGCTCGATCAATCGGGTTCGAACCGAGACGAAGTTCAGAGTTCCGATCCGGCCACAGGCGTTGCGGACCCTCATGACAGAGACGGCCTTGTCCGCGGGTGTGAGCACGACAGCAGTTGCCGAGGCAATCGGGGTGGAGGACCTTAGAGCATTTACCATCCTTCTTCCTGCGGCTCGTCCCTCAGGAGAGCACCCGTTATTCAAACTCGTCCGCTTGCGAGGCGACACCCACACGGTGGAGGACGTGCTGGTTCAAGCCCGAGCCCTCATGCAAGAGCCAGGAGTCCACCCACTAGCTCCGATTATAATTGCGGGCGCCGCCTTGGAGTCGAGGCTTCGAGCGCTCGTTGCTCAGCACGGTCTGCAGGTCACCGGGCAACCCGGCATGACGAAGTACCTTGAAGCCCTGTGAGCAGACGGCAAGATCTCAAAGGCCGAGTGGCGACAGCTGCATGTCCTCGTCGATCTAAGAAACCAGGCGGCGCATGGGGAAGACCTCGAGAAGCTAACCGGGGCTGACGCCACCAAGATGGTCGACGAGTCCGTGGCCTTCGTGACGAAGCATCACTGAGCAGGATGAAGCACCGATCTGCCGAACTACAGAGCGCCGACGACAGTGCGTTCTGCGCCAGGATCGTTAGCCGAGCGAAGTTCTATAGCCGTCGATCTGCTCGCGCTGTAGCGCTGTCGGCAGCCGAGTGGTATCTGCTCAGATCAACAACTCGGGGGCGCTTGGCAAAGTACGCGGCAGCCGGCGGTGCGCTCGGAGCACCATGCCGTTGAGGAGATCAAACTCGCCAGCGACCGCGTCGGCAACGCCGTCGCCTTCATCAAGGCATCCGAGCACCTGAGGCGAAGACCCTCGGCAGCCATTCCGGTCTGCTGCTGTGTGTCGAACTGCGGCTGCGCCGACTAGCCGATTTTGGCTTTGATCAGGTCGGCCAGTTCGATGGTGGCTTGGTGACAGGCCGTGGACGAGCGCTGAATTGCGGGAACCCGTGAGTGAGGTTCGGGTTGTGCATGTAGGTCAGGTCGTTGCCGGCGGCGGCGAGCTTCCGGGCATAGGCATGACCGACATCGCGCAACGGGTCGAAGCCGTTGGTGACCAGGATGGCAGGCGGGAGGTCGGTGTGGGAGTCCGCGTTCAAGGGCGTGATGTAGGGGTGGCGGACGTCGTCAGCGTTCTTGACCAGGTTGCGGACCATTTCGAAAATACCGTTGGACTCCAGGTACAGCCCGGAGCGGTTTTCGCTGGCGGCCAGGGTGTCAGCGGGGAAGGCGGCCTCGGGGAACAGCGGCACCTGGACGGCCAGGCGGGGTCCGTTCTCATCGCGCAGCTTCAAGGCGATCACACAAGTCATGTTGCCCCCGGCGGAATCACCGCCCAGGCCGATCTTGGCCGGGTCTATGCCTTGTTCGGCGGCCTGGTCGAACAGCCAGCGGACGACGTACTCGATTTCGTCGATCTGGGTCGGGTATTTCGCTTCCGGCGCAAGTTGGTATTCGACGATGTAGGTGACGATTCCGGCCCGCTCGGCGATCAGTCGCATGGGAACCTCGAACTCGTCGAGGGTCCCGTAGGTGAATCCGCCGCCGTGGATGTACACGAGGGCCCCGTTGGGGGTGCTGGTCGGATGCTGTGGTCGGTGGCGCCGCACCGCGATCGATCCATGGGGGCCGGGCAGGACGAGGGTGTCCACGGCCCCGATGGGCGGCCATGGCCCTACCCCGAGTTGGGTGTGGTCGCGGCGGCCTTGCGGGATGGAGACGTCGGCGCCCAGCGTCGGCCCGGTGGGCAACCAAGCCTCGAGCTCGGCGTCCAGGGTGCCTCGGCCGACCGAGTCCGGGATGTTCGTACGGTCGTAAATGGGCATGGTCCCTCCTGTGTCTCACGGACGGGCTATGAATCGGGCAGGGCCGCTACCCGCCAGGTTTCATCGACGGAGTATGAGCCACCCGACCTTGCACACTAGGGCGAGGACACTTCCGTCGGTGCAACTACAGGGCGCCCGCAACGTTTGCTGACCGGGCATCCGCCGCTTATCCCAGCGCCGAACGAAGGCTCTAGAACTTCCCTAGGCTAACGTTCCAGAGACAGAACATGTCGCACGGAAGGTCGACGCCGAACATCGACGGCCCACCCCCGGTGGAGAGCGCCAAGCAGGCGCCTCGGGCGCCGAGTGCGAGGGCCGTCCTCAGTCGAGGCCGTAGGGGCAACCGGATGATTTTTAGTCTAGAACGAGGTCTGGCCATACTTCGAGCACGAGTTTGTGAGCGCCGTGCCTGGTAGCCCAGGCGATGCACGTCTCCATGAGCGCCGAGCCCGACCCCGCGGCCCCGCCATTCGGCGTCAACCATCATCCCCAAGTCGGCGATCCCCCGGCGGATTTCGACGCCGAGGTTCCCAACCAGCCGGGCGTCCGCCTCGGCTACGAATGTGACGGCATCCGGATCGCAAACGTGCTCATTGAAGACGCGCTGACGGGCGACCTTGTCGACCGGCGCCTCGCCTCCGATCCATCTGTCCTCCGCCGCGACGATTTGTAGAGGCGAAATCACTCCTCGAAGTCGGCAGCGATCGCCTCACGAATAGCTATGTCGCCGGACGAGTTCATCCCTCAAGCTTGATGAGTCCAGGTCGTGGTCGCAACCGACTTTCGGTCGAAAGTAAGTCGTTCCATCTCGCAGCCCTTGGTGCTGGCGAACCTGAAGATGCACAGATAGCGCACTCGATAATCCGCTGCCTCCGGGACGCGACGGAGCCCAGATCGGCGCATCACGCGCTGGTCTCGATCGGCTATGACTTGGTTCGTAGACGCACGTAGCCGACAATCCATCGATAGTCGGATAGAAGTCCTCAGTGGGCGCAGCCGATGCATAGATGCGTCGCGGGCAAGGCAGCTAGACGATCGGTTCCAATGTCGCTACCGCACAACGTGCAGTACCCGTAGGAGCCATCTTCGGCCCGCCGGGTGGCGTCCTCCAAGTCGGCAATCTGTCTTCTTGAGCGGACGACCAGGCCAGCGACCCGGGCTCGCTCGAACCCGACGGTAGACCCTTCAGAGTCGTGTTCATCGTCGAGCGCAACGTTCTCAGGATCGGCGAGTGCGGCGTATTCCGTTTCTAGGTCGCCCAGACCGGCGCGTACCCGGGCCAGTTCCGCCTGGAGGACATCATGATCAACTCCCATTCCAGTTCAGGATACGAAAAACGAGACTCAAATGGCGGACCAAGAGCGGCGAGCGCCGAGCTGTCAGCGGATCAGCCCGAGCAGAACGTCCGCTCAATAACCCCCGGGCCAACACCGTCGGAACGAGCCCACATCGGCACCTCGGGAACTGCCCCCCAAGCCGGGGGTTCCGGAGAAGACGACAGGGATCTTCGGTGATCCTTGTTTGGGGCAGGGGCGGCCGCCATTGCTGACCGACCATGGCCCGTGCGGTGCGGGTTCGTCGAGAGCATCTTCGCTACCCGGCGGCTTTCTTCGCCCTGTCTCAGGCGGGCGGCAACTCGGCCACCTCGGCCAGGAGGGTGGCGGCGCGCAGCCGGCTTTCAAACCCTGGCGACATGAGAGTGACGATGAGCTCATCGGCTTCGACATGCTTGGCGAAACTGTCGAGATAACGCCTCACTGCGGGCGGATCGCCGACGGCGGTGTACTCCATCATCTGCAGGACCTGCTGGCCTGCCCGTGTGTCCAGCAGCGCGTCAGCTTCCTCATCGGTCACCTGGTCACCGCGAGCCAGAAAACGAGCGACCCGGCGCCGTTGGGCATACAGCAGATGGACCTCCGCCTGGGTGGTGGTGTCGGCCACGACAACATTGACCCCCGCGATCACGTAAGGCCGATCGAGCTGTTCGGACGGTCGGAACCGTTCGCGGTACAAGGGAATCGCTTGCTCAAGCGCATCGGGCGCGAAGTGCGAAGCGAAGGCGAACGGGAGCCCGACTGCCGCGGCCAGCGACGCCCCAAACAGCGAAGAACCCAAGATATACATTGGGACTCTGGTGCCCTTTCCAGGCGTCGCTTCCACCCCGGGCACCCGAGTCGGCCCGCTGAGATAGCCCTGGAGCTCGATCACGTCGCGTGGAAAGTGCTCGGCCGCCATCGGATCCCGCCGCAACGCCCGCTGCGTGAGTGGATCGCTCCCCGGCGCCCGACCCAGTCCAAGGTCGATTCGGCCCACGTGGAGCTCGGCGAGCGTTCCGAACTGCTCCGCGATGCTCAACGGGGAGTGGTTCGGCAACATGATCCCGCCCGCCCCGAGCCGGATACGCTCGGTGTGCGCCGCGACATGAGCGATGAGGACGCTCGTCGCCGACGAGGCAATCGACGCCATGTTGTGATGTTCGGCATACCAGACCCTGTAAAACCCGGCTTGCTCCGCCCGCTTGGCCAGGACCACGGTCGCTTCCAAGCTCTCACGAACGGTCTGATGCTCACTGACCGTCGCAAGGTCCAGTATCGACAGCGGATACGTCATCGTCGACCACGGCATCGCATCACCTCGATCCTAGGGCTCGCCTGGAAGTAAACAGCTTCCACCTCGGCCCACCCTGCCGCCGCCCACACACCCTGGGCGACCATCCCGGACAAGAGCCGCCCCTGGCACGGGTATCCGTTCGGCGACCATCATCAGGATGGGAATCGGGGCGGGCTGGTTGAACAGATGATCGGCCATGACGAAGGTGTCATATCCGAGGCGTTCCGCCTTCTGGGCATCAGCGAGCAGGTCCGCCCTGGTCGGGTGGAACGATGTGGTAGCAAACCGGAAGCCCCGACTACCGGCCACCCTCAGCCTCCTGAGCTGCCATTGCCGGAAGGGTAACCCTCGTGGCGTCGAGGCTTCTGCGGGTTCATCAGATCTAGGATGTCGTGCCTTAGGGATCCCGGCCGTGAGGCTCGAAGGTTTACTCACTCCCCGGCCACGGCGGGATACCGAGTGGTCGGTGCCCTCGGACGCGATGACCAGAACGTCCGCCCCGAATCCCGCTCTACCCGGCGACTCAAGGAGCGCAGATCGGCACTTCACGCGTCTGTCCGTGGACGGGTCGGCGGGAACATTCCGCCGATCTTGCCTGCCGCGTGATTTGGGCGCAGTAGTGAGGGGCGCCTTAGGATCGGGTAGTGAACCGGATCCCGTGGTGGGCTGTAGCGTCCGCGACGGCCGCCCCGGTGGTGCTCGGAGTTGGCGTGACGGTGGCCGAGTCACGCCAGCCACCCGGGTACGACCCGACGCGCGACACGATCAGTGCACTTGCCTCCTATGGTGCCACGGACCGATGGGTGATGACCTCGGCTCTGGCCGGCCTGGGGGTTTGCCACCTCGTGACCGCCACGGGATTGAGACCGGCGCGAACTTCCGGTCGGCTGGTCTTGGGTGGCGGGGGTTTGGCGACGGTCATGGTGGCGGTGTTTGCTCAGCCCGCCCATGGGAACTCCCGGGCCCACACCGCCGCCGCGACGATCGCGTTGACGGCCCTGGCTATCTGGCCTGTTTTCGTGGCGCGCCGCGGACTATGGGCGCCGCTATTGACGCGCTCCGCCTCGGCTGCGGCGTCAGTTGCCCTACTCGGGCTGGTGGTGTGGTTCGCGGCTGATCTCCACGGAGGTGAGCGCGGACTTGCTGAGCGTGCAGCGGTGGGCGCAGAAGCGCTGTGGCCCCTGGCTGTCGTCGTGACAACGCGGCGAGCTCTCAGTCGGTCCAGCGAGCACAGACGTCGTGCGACGTAGCTCCGGACCTATCACGGGTGAACACCGATCGGATACGAGTGAGCCCATTCGAACAAAGCAGGTTGTGCATGAAATCAATCCGCCCAGAACGTTCCGGCAAAGTGGCGGTCACCAGTCCGTGAAAACCGCGCCCGAACGGCACGTAGGTTCCGAGTGCGGTAGGATCGACGTCGGTGTCCCGAGCCAGGTGGCTGTCACCGCGCTAGGTGAGGGCTGTAACGGGTGAGACAATGGGTCCTGTCGGATCGTAAGGAGTTCCCTGTGCCCACCACCTCGGCTGTTTCGGGCTTGCTAGCCCTTGGGTGGGATGACGGCTGGGTGTCAGCGCTGGCGGACCTTCATGATCCGACCCTGTGGCCGGCGCGGGTGTCGCGCGTCGATCGCGGTATGTGCACTGTCATGACCGGGACAGCCGAGGTGCGGGTCGCGCTCGAGCGGAGTTTCGAGGTAGCGGTAGGCGATTGGGTGGGTGTCGCCCCAGGGCCGACTGTCGATGGGAGGGCGGCGCGCATCGTGACTGTCCTGCCGCGTCGTGGCGTATTCCGCCGAGCGGCCGCTACCAAGGGAGCGGCAGCCCAGATTGTGGCTGCAAATATCGACACTGTGTTGTTGTGCGATGCGCTCGACGGAAGCCTGAGCCTTCGCCACCTCGAGCGTTTCCTAGCTTTGGCGTGGCAAAGCGGCGCCACTCCAGTCGTGTTGATCACCAAGTCCGACGCGGTCCCGTCAGCGGTGGTGACCGAGGCGCTAGAGGCGGTCAAGACAGTTGCCGACGGAGTCAGTGTGTTCGTCGTCAGCTCGACGACCGGTGACGGCATGGGCGACGTGGCGCCTTACCTGGTCGCAGGGCGCACGGTCGCGCTGCTCGGGTTATCAGGAGCGGGCAAGTCGACGCTGGTGAACCTGTTGGCAGGTGCTGAGATCTTGGCGACTGGGGCAGTACGTCGAGACGGCAGCGGCCGCCATACGACAACCCACCGCGAGTTGGTTCTGCTTCCCGGAGGTGGCCTTTTGATCGACACTCCGGGGATGCGAGCCAAGTCGGTGGTCGGCGCGGGTGACGGTGTGGAGCAGGCGTTCCGGGATGTCGAAGTGCTAGCCCGTCGCTGCGTGTACACCAACTGTTCGCATGCAGGCGAGTTGGGATGTGCTCTCGCGGCGGCCCTCTCCGACGGGCGCCTCGAGCGCAGCCGCCTGGAGAGCTGGCTGCGATTGAGGTCCGAGCCGGCGGCTTCGGAACCTGAGATCGCCCGGGGCGACATCGCGGAGCGTAAGCGGCGCAAGGCCGCAAAGTTCGCCAACCGCCGAGCCGCAAGGACGTAGCTCCCGCAGCTCAGACACAGAACACGCACGCAGTAATCCGACCAGCCCGATCGCCACATGGATGCAGATCGGCACCTCCGCGCTCGGCCCTGGGACCGAGCGGTGGGGGGAGATTGCTTGAGAACATACGCAAACGTCGACAGAACTAGAGGCTGTGGTGCCCGACATGGCCGGCGATTGACGACAGCCCCTGCTCACGATAATGGGATACTTCAATCGATCGGTATGGGACGATCGCACAAGTAGCAGGCGAGTGTTGCGAGTTGGTGGGTTCGTCGAAGGCACCGGCGGCTTCGGGCCAGTCGTCGCTGGGAGAACGGGCTTAGCCCAGTTCGCGGAATAGCTCGGTGAGCCGGTCAAATGCCGGTTTGGGTGTGTAGTCCTCGGTGAAGATTCGGAATTGATAGAAGAGGTCGTCAGCGGAGCTGTCGGCGGCTCGGAGAGTGAAGAGCTCCCAGCGGTGACGTTGAGTTCCTGGCGGACCGCGTGGACACCGCGAACGAGAGTTTCGAGCGCCTCGGTTTGGTGCTGGGGACTCCGCGCCGATCCGCTCTGCCAGCCGTTTCGCATACATGAACCGATACTCGCGGACCGATTCCCGGCCGGAGGCCGGCACCAGGCGAGAGGAACTTCGCAGCAGTCCATCAACGTGGGCGAAAACTCCCAGGGTGACTTGCGGCTACGTCCCCTCTGGTTTGGCTGCAGTTTGCCGACTGAATCCCCCCGTTCGGCCGACCCCCCCGCCCGCCTCCCGGTCCGCGGCGTTTCCCCAGGTCAGCAGGTGTGAAAGCGACTTCGCGGACATTCCGGTCGCTACCTGTGGTTTGAACTGACTGCGGTTGATGGATCGTAGGGACGAAGAGCTCACGGAGATGGCTCGGTACGAGCCCTACGCCGCCGTGGGGTTAGACGCCGACCCCGAACTGGGATTCGCTGGCATCCCTGCGCTACGAGAATTGGCCGAGTTCTGCGAGACCCATCAGGTCAGACGACTGCGCGAGGCCGGGCACAGTTGGGGACGGATCGCAGCGCTGGCAGGCGTCAGCGCCCAGGCCCTACACAAGAAACACGCATGTGACCCTGAACGACACTGCGGAGCAACCTTGATGACCAGGGCCCGCCGGTCCAGCACCTGCCTCCGCTCGCCCTCGCGGGCGGACCCCGGCTTAGTTGCCGTCCTCCTAGAAATCGCGGCTCGGGTGGGCGGGGCACCGGGTCCTCGAGTGAAACCGGTCGAGGCGGTGGCGTGGCGGGGGTGCAGAATGGGGCGGATGGAGTTCCCCCAGGGTCCGGTGGCGTTGCTGTTCACCGACGTCGAGGAGGGCGTCCGGCTGTGGGAAGCCGACAGGGGAGCTATGACGCAGGCGTCAGCCCGCCACAATCGGATCGTCCGTGAACATATTGAGATTGGGGGCGGTCACGTCTTCAAGATGGTGGGCGAGGCGTTTCGTGCCGCATTCGCGGACCCGTCAGCAGCTCTCGCCGCCGCGGTAGCGGTACAGCGGGCGATCAGCGCTGAACGGTGGCCGCAAGGCTCGCCCATCCGGGTGAGGATGGCGTTGCATTCGGGGGTCTGCGTGGAGCGAGATCGGCGACTACATCGGGCCCGTGGTTAACCGGCTCGCCCTCCTGCTCTCCGCCGGCCATGGCGGTCAGGTGCTGCTTTCGGGGGCGATGCGCGAACTGGTCGCCGACCGGCTTCCAGCGGACGTCGGGCTTGTGGATCTCGGCGAGCATCACCTCAAGGACCTGGGTCGAGCCGAAAGGATCTTTCAGGTGACCGGGCCGGGCCTGGCCGGAGGTTTTGGCCCCTTGTCCTCCTTGGATGACCCGGCGCTGCGCCACAATCTGCCGACGCAGGCGACCACTTTCGTCGGTCGGGCCAAGGAGCTTGCTGAACTGGGGTCATTGGTGTCGAGCGGGTCGCGGCTGGTCACGATCGTAGGGCCGGGCGGGATCGGTAAGTCCCGGCTCGCGCTGCGGGTCGCGGCGGAGGTGCTCGACGGCTCCGGCGATGGTGTGTGGCTGGTCGAGTTGGCCCCGCTGTCCGACCCTGAGCTGGTGGCCCACACCGTGGCCGGCGTGCTCCATGTGGGCGAGCAGCCCGGGCGGTCCATGCTCGACACCTTGGTCGACGCGGTCGGCGACCGCTACCTGCTGGTTGTCCTCGACAATGCCGAGCACGTGCTCGGCGCAGCCGCCAAGCTGGCGGACGCCGTCCTCAGATCCTGCCCGCGGGCAAGTCTGCTGGTTACAAGCAGGGAGCCCCTAGGTATCAGCGGCGAGCACGTCTTTCGGCTTCCCTCGATGGCGGTCCCGCCCGCTGATCTCACCACCACGGACCAGGTGGCAGCGTTCGAAGCAGTCCAGCTCTTCGCCGAGCACGCGTCGATGCATCGCCAAGACTTCACCATCGACGACGCCAACGCCGCAGCAGTTGCAGATGTCTGCCGCGCGCCTCGACGGGATTCCACTTGCCCTCGAGCTCGCCGCCGCCCGGCTGCGTTCGCTGTCGGTGTCGGAGATCAATTCCCGGCTCGATCAGCGCCTCCGGCTGTTGACCGGGGGGAGCCGCACCGCCGAGCCGCGCCACCAGACCCTCCGCGCCCTGATCGACTGGTCCTACGCCACCCTCAACACCGACGAGCGGAGTGTGGCCGACCGGCTATCCGTCTTCGCCGGCGGCTGGACGGTGGAGGCGGCCGAAGCTGTGACCGCGACAGGCGACCCCCAACCGTGGCAAGTGCTGGACCACCTGGCGGCGCTGGTCGACAAGAGCCTCGTCCAAGCAAAGGAAATCCACGGTTCGACGCGGTATCGACTGCTTGGAGACCGTCCGCCAGTACGCCGCTGAACGTCTCGCGTTGCGCCCGGGCTCAGAGCTCGACGACACACGCGCAGCGCATCGTGATTACTATCTCGCTCTGGTCGAGACCCGCCGACACCCACCTGCGGGGCCGAGACGAGGCAGCTTGGCTCGACCGGCTCGAGACCGAGTTCGACAACATCCGCGCCGCCTTGACGTTCAGTGTCGGCGATGCTGACACTGCAGAGCCCGGCCTTCGCCTGGCGGCGGGACTGCGTTGGTTCTGCAATATCGCGCGGCCATGGTGGCGAGATACTCCAGGCGCTCGAGGTCCTGCTCGAACGACCCGATGCCAAGACACCCAACCGGACCCGAGCCAGGGCGCTGACCGCGCGCTGTCACTTTCTCGACCGTTTCGGCGACGACTCGACTGTCCCCTCAACAGCCGACGAGGCCATCACTATCGCCCGAGGTCTTGGTGACGACTCCATCGCCGCCGACGCCCTCTCTCAGTTCGGCTGGTTCGAGTTCAAGCGTGGCGGGCTGCCGGGCGCCCTCTCCCATAGCAATGAAGCTGTGAGACTGGCACGGACAAGTGGAGACCCCCGCCTCATTGCGAACATCCTTGGCCGACGTGCTGTGTTCAAGGGCGAGGCGGGAGACGCGGACGCTGCGCTCGCCGACCAGGAGGAGACCCTGGCCCTTTCACGGATGACCGGGGACAACTACCGACTCGTTGCCACGCTGGCCAACCTTGGCATTGACGAGCTCACGGGTGGGGAGCTTCGAGCCGCTCGGGCCCATCTGCAGGAGGCGAGCATTCTCGCAGACAACCTCGGCTACAGGAACCTCTCACCCGGTCTGCGGCAGAACTTGGGTCTCGTCGATATCGTCGAGGGCGATCCGCGCAGTGCACGCCAGCACTTCATCGACAGCCTGGAAACCGCCCGTATCACCGGAGTCAGATTGTATGTTGGCGGCGCGCTCCTCGGCCTCGCCCTGGCTACAACTGCAGACGGAGAGCCCAGCGTCGCCGCCACACTTCACGGCGTCGCCGATGAACAACTCGAACAGGCCGGACGGGTCCTCGAGGTACTCGAAGCAGGGCTACATGAGAGTGACCACGCTCACCTGCGCGCCACGCTGGGTGATGCGGCGTTCGAAGCCGCCTACCGGCACGGCCGCACCCTCAGCCAATCCGACGCAATCACCCTGGCCAGCGGAGCGGCCGAGCACGATCCCGGTATCGCCGCCCCTCCCGCTGCCGGCCCGGCCACGGCCGATGGCTCATCTAGTCGGCTATCAGAACGCGAACGCGAGATCGTAGCCCTGGTTGCCGGGGGCGCGACCGACGCCCAGATCGCTGAGCGGCTGTTCCTGTCGATCAACACCGTTAGATCGCATCTCGAGCGCATCCGGGACAAGACCGGCGCACGCCGGCGCGCAGAACTGGCCCGCTACGCAATAGTGGCGGGTATCGAATCATTCCCCCCTCCCACCTGACGGCTTGGCCTTCCCCAACCCGCACGCGCCAGCTGCCAGGCGGTCAATGGGGCCGCCCGGCCCACAGCTCGAGTCCTCGATGGGGCCAGTCGGCCCCTGCCACCAGGTAGCGGGCCGGCTCAAGCTGGAGCTGACGTCTCCGCCAGTCGGGCGAGGACGGTTATCGGAGGGACCAGAAGATGAGTTCAATGCGTATCGGTTGGCGGGCCGCGGGCTCGCTGATGACGATTACAACGGCGCTTACAGGCCTCGCCGTCGTCGGAAGCGCGTCTGCGTCACAAGTAACTCCAGCTAGGGCGTCGCACGCGGGTGCGGTGGCCACTCCTGTCGCGGGCGCCACCACTCATCAGGCGGTTGCGGCCGGGACGATCTCCAACTACACCGGCGCCGCGATCACCAGCCCCTTTGGCATGGTCGTGGGGCCTGACGGTGCACTGTGGTTCACGAACCTCAACAACGGCAGCATCGGGCGCATCACCATGTTGGGGACGACGACCACCTTCGCCAATCCGGCGATGAACGAGCCTGGGGGGATCACTGTGGGGCCTGACAAGGCTCTCTGGTTCGCCAACTTCAACAGCAACAGCATCGGGCGCATGCCGACATCCGGTCTGGGCGTCACCGACTTCGTCGGCACAGGGATCTCGGAGCCGACAGGCATCGCGGTCGGGTCGGACGGCGCCCTGTGGTTCACCAACTACGGGAACAACTCGATCGGTCGCATCACTACCGGAGGCAAGGTCAAGAACTACGTGGGCGCCGGGATCTCCTCGCCGGGGCGCTTCGACCACGGAATCGTGCAAGGCCCTGACGGCGCGATGTGGTTCACCAACTGGGCCAACAGCACGATCGGCCGAATCACGACCTCAGGTACGGTGACCGACTACAGGAGCCCCAGCATCAGCGAGCCTGCCGACATCACAGTAGGACCGGATGGCGCGCTGTGGTTCTCCAACTACGGCAACCATTCGATAGGCCGGATCACAACCTCCGGCACGGTGACCAACTTCACGGCCGGCAGCTGCGTCCCAGTCCCTCCCGCCACGGCCTGCATCTCCGAGCCCATCGGGATCGCAACAGGCATGGACGGCAACCTGTGGTTCGTCAACCAGGGCAACAACACGGTCAGCAGCATCACAACCAGCGGTACGGTCACCAACTACAACCCGTTCAACTCAGGTGTGAGCAACTCGCGCGCCATGGCGGCTGCACCTGACGGCGCTCTGTGGTTCACCAACTACGGCAACGCCTCGATCGGTCGCATCACCACCGCGGTGACCCCGGCGATCACCTCCTTCTCGCCGGGCTCCGGGGCACAAGGCGCCGCTGTGACGATCACAGGCGTCAACCTGGGAACTGCCAATGGTGTCGCGTTCAATGGGGTGAAGGCCGCGATCACCGCCACGACGGCAACCACGGTTACCACCTCAGTGCCAGCCGGGGCCTCGACTGGGCATATCACCGTCACCACGCCAGCGGGAACAGCTATCAGCGCGAAGTCCTTCAAGGTGGTCGCGTAGGCGCCTCCAAGGCCATCAGGATTACCAGATAGAAGAAGGCACCGGGCAACCGGTGCCTTCTTCGCGTTCAGATGTTGCCGATGGGGCCGATGCCTACATGGCCGCCCTGCAGCGCCGCCGGACTGCTGACGACGGTCCATCTCACCTCGGACGGCCCCGCCGACGGCCTGTCCAATGACGGCTCGGCTCGCAGGGACTGTCTCCTAGGCGGTCGGGGGCCCGGTAGCGACGCCGTCGAGTACAGCGTCGCCGCCGGGCCTTGCCAGGTGCTTAAACGGGATCGCAGACTTGCCGCCCGTGGCTCAGCCTGTTCATGAGGCGACGATCCCTTCACCTCCAACGGCTCCAGGCACCGTCACGGATCCGATCTCGGTCAGGGAACCATTGGCGTTGATGTGGAACTCGTCGACGATCCCGTTCTGCCCGGTCTGCACGTACAGGAACTGCCCCACCGCGGAGGCGTCGACGGTCCCGGGGTCGGTAGAGGTAGGCGGGGTCAGGAGGGTGAGGCTCCCGCCGGGCGATTCCTGGAAGCCGCTGAGACTCGCGCTGCCGGGGTTGGAGGTGTAGAAGAACCCCAGGCCCGGGGTCACCCAGCACGTCGCGACCTGACCGGTCCCGACCGCATCCAAAAGGCTCACGGTCCCGTCTGGGTGGAGGACGTAGGTGGCCAGGGAGTTGGCTTCGGTGTTGGCGACGACGAGGTGGCCGGCGGGATCAAAGGCAACCCCAAACGGGCCGGTCCCGGGCTCGGTGTTCACCACGGGGGCGGCCGACAGGTTCCCAAAGGGCCCGACGCGAAACACGTCGATGGCACTGAGATTGAGCTTCGTGGTCACGATCAGCTGTGAGCCGTCTGGCGAGAATGCGACCTGGCCCGGAGTATGGGTGAACTGGTTGCTGTCCGAAGGGATGGTCAGGCCGAGGGACCGATGTGATCCCGGAATCGGAAAGAGATGTCCGAAGAACGAGAGGTAGCCCTGGACGCTCCCCCCGCCCAAGGCGTTCAGGACGTAGACGAGACCGTCATGCACGGTCACGGACACCGGGAAGGCCCCACCGGAGCTGACCACTTGCCGAAGGAACAGATGGTCCCCCGCAACCGAGAAGACCGACACCGTGTTGCTGCCCGCGTTCACGGCGTAGAGCAGGCCCTGGCGTTGGTCGTAGGTCAGCGAACCCTGGGAGGCCAAGTGATCAACTACCGAGCCATTGAGGACCCCTCCGAGCCCGCCGGTGTCGAAGCGGCCGGCCAGGGTGAGGGTTCCGTTGCTAGCCCGGTCGTAAACCACGACCTGGTTGCCTGCGGTGTTGTCGGTTTGTACGAAGACGGGATGGTTGGCCGCTGCCGGTTGGGCCTGGGCCGCAGAAGCAAACCCTCCGGCGGCCACGGCGAGAGAGGCGAGGGCGACGGCTGCGGCCCCCACCCGGGTACGGAATTTCATGTCACAGGTCCTCCATGTCAGTTGGGAACTACGTTTACTGTCTCGCCAAGGGACTTGGGCGTTACAAATTCATTGCCTATCGCTACGCTGCGGGGTCGTGAGCGACGATGCCGGCCTGCTCGGCCGCCTCCGGGCCGGGGATGAGGTCGCCTTCGAAGGGCTGATCTGGCGGTACCACACCAGGCTGGTCCGTTTTGCCCGTACTTTCGTCACCAGCCACCAAAGCGCTGAGGACGTGGCCCAGGACACCTCGGTGGCGGTGATCCGAGGACCGTATCGAAGGTCGCTCATCGTTCCCAGCCGGGTGGCGAGGCGGTCGCCGGCGCTGCCATGAAGGTGGGCGCCCCACACCGCCGCCTGGGCCGGCTCCGCTCCCCTAGCCAGCAGGCCGGCCACGATGCCCGCCGCGCAGTCTCCGCTGCCGGAAACGCCGAGGCCGATGCCTCCGGTGCTGTCCTGCCACAGGCCACCGTCCGGGCCGGCGATGAGACTCTCTCCTCCACCCAGGCTGACTACTGCCGCGAAGCGGTCCGCCGCGTCCCGCACCGCTTGGCGGGCGTCGTCGCCTATCCCACCATCGCCGAGGCCGGGCATATATCCGAGCTCTTGCCGGTTGGGCGTCAGGACTGCGGTTCGGTGCAAGGCCCGCAGGATGGCAGCGTCGTGCTCGACCACCGCCAGGCTGAGGGCGTCAAGGACGACGGGCACGTCGCCCAGCTGTCGCAGGACCGGCAGGAGCAGGCGGCAGCAGTCCTCCTGGTCGGTCATGCCGGGACCGAACAGCGCCGCACCGGCCGACGAGGCCATGTCCACGATCTTTCCCGTCGCTTTCGGGTCGACGGCCCCCGCTGGTCTCGGGCAACGCCTGCACCAGCGCCTCAGGGACGGCTACGCCGAGCGCAGCCGCGTTGCTGGCCACGGTGGCCACCGCCAGCTTGCCGGCACCGGCCCGCAGGGACGCTACCGCGGCGAGCAGCACCGCACCCGGCGTCTGGGCTGCCCCACCAACCACGAGCACCTCGCCGCGCGCGTGCTTGGTCCCTCCATGGCGGTGGGCGGGTAGCCCCCACCGGTTCCGACGCTGACATTCCGCTGGCAGCATCGCCCAGATGGCCGATCTATATGGGGCGACGGGGGTAACGCTGCGGTTTGCTACCACGCCTGTTCGGCGGCAATGGCTGCGCCTTCGGCGAGCGATCGGAGCTTCGCGGTGACGATACGGGCGTCGACTTGGCCGACTTGGGCGACGGTACCGAACCCGCAGTCAACGCCGGCGATGATTCGCTCAGGACCGACTGTCTCGGCGTAGCGTAGGATCCGTTCGGCTACTGCTTCTGGATGCTCGATGATGTTGCTGGTCGAGTCGATGACGCCGGGTATGAGCACTTTTTCGTCGGGCAACCGTACGTCTTTCCAAACGCGCCACTCGTAAGAGTGTCTCCCGTTCGCTCCCGGTACCGCGAGTCCGTGGGGTCGCAGCCGCAGGAGGGGCGTCACGATGTCTTTGAGAGGGACGTCGAGATTGTGCGGGGCTTCGTCCGCGCCCCAGCACACATGCACCCGAACCCGGTCTGGGGGCAGGTCGCGGACGCCACGGTTGATGGCGTCGACGCGTAGGGCCAGCGCGACTTGATGTTCGGGTGGTGTCATATGGGTCAACCGGAACATCGTGGTCAGGTCGGGGGCGTCGACTTGGAGGACGAACCCGGCGTCGACGATGGCCTTGTACTCTCGGGCCATGGCATCCGCGAGGGCGTCGAGGTAGGCCCCTTCGCTGTCGTAGTGGAGGTTCGGCGGCGCATAAGTAGCCGGTGATATTGCCGTCATGAAGACTTCGGCTGCGGCCGTGTCAGCGGTCGCGGCTCGAAGGTTATCGATGTCACGCTCAACCTCGGAGAAGTCTTCCCAGCCGATCGGGCCGGTGCAGCACAGGGTCTGGGGCGGGGGAGCGGCGTCCGGGTTGACCGCGCCCCATTGCCACAGGTGGGCATAGAACTCTGGGAAGTCGTCCGCCTCGGCCATTCCTCCGCCGGCGACTGATGGCACGGCCGCGGTATCGACGAGTTCGAAGCCGGAGAGACGTTGGAGCCGATAGCTCACGAAGCTGGCCTTCCCCTGCTCGCCGTCGTTGATCACGTCGAGCCCCGCCGCAGCCTGCTCGTGTACCACCCGATTGACCTCGGCGCCAACGGTTTCCTCGAATAGGGCGTGGTCATATGGCAGCCGAGCTTCCTTGGCCAGGAGGAGCTCCAGTAGCTTCGGCGGCCGTGGCAGGCTCCCGGTGTGAGTGGTCAGGATTCGGCCGCTGCTACTGCGTTTCATTCGGCGACACTCCTTGTTAGCTGGGCGGAGACAACTTGGCCGGAGCGGTTGAGGTCGCTACGGACGCCGCGACCGGAACACCACGGCCTCTTGAGCAGCGCATGGACTGATCGGTGTCTCGGATCATCCGGGGGTTTCTGAACACGTCGAGGCAGGCTACGACGGTGACGTCGAAGCCGGGGCTAGTTCGTACTGTTGACTCGTGGCGGTCATGCTGCGACTGTGGGCGACACCAGTGCCCCAGCTGTGGATGCGTTGCCAAAACACCTCTCGAGTGCTGGCGAAGTTGTGCATGTGTGCCATCCGGGGGCAGACGAAGACGGTGATGTCGGTGGCGCTCTTGAACGCTTTTGGTTCCATCCACGGGTCGGGGACGACGTCGCGTTCGCCGACAGCGACCAGCACGGGGACCGTGATCGACGCCGCTTCGAGGGCGACGGTCCCGGGGGCGACCATATAGAGTCCGCAGGCAGGCATGGTCGCCGACCGCCACCGCGGGAGAGGTCTCTCGGCGGTCCCGGCGCTGGCGGCCATGTCGGCCGCGACGATGTCGGAAGGAACGTCGTCGTAGTGGAAGGCCCAGGCGAAGGGGTGCTCGCCTGCGGCTGCGGCCTCGCCGATCGAGTCGTTGCCGGTGAGGGTGGGCCCGGTTGCAGCAGAGACGGCCGCCGCGTTGAGAATCTGGGGGTGCTCGAGGTCGCTGCCGCGAGGAATCCACGGCCAGACCGCCCGGGGTGTCCCGGGTCGGCTGGGCACGACAGTATGAATGGCGCTGTAGCCGAGAGAGGCGATACCGTCGAAAGTGCCGTGCTGGCCTTGAAGTACAATGGTGAAGCAGCCGCCCATGGACTGGCCGATACCGAGCTTCGTGGCATCCCGCACCGCCGGGAAACCATCCAGCATCGACCCTGACTCGAGCCGGCGCATCACCGCGTCGACGGTGGCCCGGTTGCCGGCCGCCACATTGTCATAGTTCAACACGTTGCCATCGGGGACGGTCGAGTCACCGAAACCGAGATGATCGCAGGCCACGAAGATCCAGCCTCGGGCCACATGCCAGCCAGCCTCGCCCCGCCCGGCGCCGTCCGGCATGTCGAAGGAGTAGTACCGGCGGCAGTAGCCCCCTCCAGGAAAGGCGAAGCACACGACCGGTGGGTCCGAGAGCGTCTCGGCGTCGGGCAAGTATACCGTCGCCGCGGTGCGGGCCTCGATACCCAGGCCGGCCGCGTCGGTAACATCGATCTGCAACTCGATCGTCCCGTGCATGACAGCCTCCTTTTCCGACAGCTCGGTTACAGCTTGCCGCCGTTGCCGTGTGCAGAAATCATCGCTAGCCGGACGAAGCTATGAACTCGAGCAGGGTCCAGGTGCCCACAACGGCGCCGAGCTCTCGTTACCGGGCCCTGCCGCGACTCGGATACCAGGGCCGGGTCCTCAGCGAACTCTACGAGTGGATGAGGGTACCGCAGATAGGCTTAGCGCTCTTGGTCACGAACTTGCTGCCGACCAGCTGCGGGAAGAACAAACATTGGGTGGCGGGAACCTGTCCAAACGCCGCGTAGTTTACTGGACTGGCCAATAGCCCATTGGCATCGTAGTTGGTGACTTTGCTCAAATTGCTTATGAACGCCTGTCGAGTGGGATTCTGGCCGGCCTGCTGGAGACCCTTGATCATCAAGTCCGCGGCCAGCCACCCCTGGGTGTAGTCGAACCCGGGGATACCCGTATAGCCGGCGTAAGTCTTCAACGCATTCACGAACTGCTGGGTGGCGGGGGTGTTCAGCTCGACCGGTTGGGTTTGGTTGAGGAAGTAGGCGCCTTGGGAGGCCTGAGCGGCGGTCGGGTCGTCGAGGAGTGCCTGCCCGTAGCCGGTTGCCAGAATGGGCGCCTTGAGGTTGACGCCCGTCTGCTTGGCAGCGGTAATGATCGCGAGGTTCGTGTTGGCATCCATGACCATGTAGGCGGAGTCGACCCCCGTGCTCTTCATCGCCAAGGCGATCGGAGTTACCGCCACGGTTCCAAAGGAAATACTCGCATTCACGTATCCGGCTTTGATCCCTACCGACGGGGCGGCCTTCGCGCAGCCGAGGGCGCCAGCCGCGGATGACGTGACGTCGTAGCCCAGGCAAGCGACGTTTGTGCCGCCGTTGTCCTTGATGAACTGCACCTCCGTTGTCCACTGCGGGTACCCGGGATATTGACCCGTGGTCGCGAACATATTGGTATCCGGACGCTGTTCCCACTCCGGACCGTCAAAGCCCCCACCAGTAACGGGGATCCCGGCCTGCACGTAGGTCTTGTACCCGCCGATCACGAAGGCGGACACCGCCATGACCCCAAAGACGTTCTGGGCGACCAGGGCCTGGGCGGCACTCCCACTCCCGGTTTCGGTCGACATATCGTCCCTGGTCACGAACTTGAGCTGACGGCCAAAAACACCACCCTCGGAGTTCTGCAGCCCGAGACGAGCCTTGACCCCCGTTGTCACCCCGGCGAACTCCGACGCCGCCACCCCAGTCAACGAAGTCTGCACCCCAAGGGTGATAGAAGTGGGCGTCACCCCCGGCGCGCTCGCCTTGTTCCCGCTGGTCGTGGTGGCAGCACCACCAGCCACCGTCGTGGCGCTGGAACTCTTGCCAGATGAACTCCCACAAGCCGCCGCCACTATCGTCATCACAGCCAGCCCGGTTATTCCGACCTTCGTCGCACCGTGACGCATCCAGATCAACCTCCGTCCCAAGAACGATTCCCGAGGGACGCGTGGCCTCGCGTGTCCCCCTCCCGAGGTTCGTTACAGCAGATGTAATCATCTCAGTCGGCTACTCTCTTGTCAAGTGGAACTGGCACAGCAGGGTGACCGAGACGAGGCAGACGAGACAACCGGCGGAGCCGCCGCCCGGTTCCCTCGGCGCGCGGCCACGAAGGCAAACACCAGACGCCGTCTTGTGCGCGCCGCGCTCACACTCTGTGCCGAGAAGGGTTACGAGCAGACGACCGTCGCGGAGATCACCATGCTCGCAGGCGTGGCGACGCGGACATTCTTCTTCCACTTCCCTACCAAAGCCGACGTCCTCTTCGACATACCGCCCGAAGACTTGACACTGTTGCGCGATCTGATCGTCGCCCAACCATCGAAGTCCAGCGAAGTGCGCTCACTCGAAAATGCCTTAACCGAGTGGTGTCTCCGGACCACCCTTGACCGCGAGGTCCGCCACCAAATGACAAAGCTGCTACTTCGATCGGCCACAACGTCGTCCGCTCTGCGAGGCAGACAGCTCGATTACAACCAGATGCTCGTTGATCTCGCCGCCAATGCCCTAGCCCAGAGAAGCCATGAGGCCACACCGAGCCTGATCACCCTCACGGCCGCTCGTACCGTCATGCGGATCCTTCACGCCATCATGATCGATTGGGCCGCTCTCGACGCTGACGACCTCGAACGAACCATCAACAGCCATTTCGCAGCGTTCCACGAGCTCTTCCCGGCGGACAAGTCCACCAAACAACCGAGAGCCGCTAGCACCCCCAAGAAGGCCGGCCCACCCGAAGTGGACGCTCCGGACTTCAAGTTGGCCCATCGACCTAGAGCAGGTCGAGGTCGCAAGCAAACGGATCTTCCATAGCAGCCACCGGCTGACCCGTCAGCATATACAAGCTCATGGCGACCCCTTCCCGGAAGCCTCGGTTCCAGCCCCCTCCGCGCCAACTACTGTCTGTCTGGACGCCAGGTAGCCGGCGAAGTCGCACCAGCATCCGCAACTTCCATTCGATAATCGAGATGCCTGACGACCACGAAACGACAGAACGGGTCCGGCATGCGCTCGCTACGTGGTCCCAGACGTCGCGGAGCTCGTCTGACCCTCCCGGTCGCTGGCGTCAGGCCAGCAGTCGGGCCATGAGCGACGCCACATCCGGGAACGCCCAGGGAGGTCCATTCCGCCCGCCGGTATCTGGCGGTTGCGAACGGGTACAGCGACTGCCCGAATCCTCCCCCTCGGCCACCGAGCGTGACGGACCATGGCCCGGCTAGGACAGCAGACCGCGAGGTAACCGGCGAAACCGTGCGGCTGGACCGCCCGATAATGTTCGCCGCCGGATCCGGGCGGTCCCGCCCGTCCGGATAACGTCACCGTCCCAGCGTGTTGGGACACTTCAGCCCCGCGATTTGGGGACGTCCCAGCCGTACCTTATGGGCGCTCCTTCTGCGTCGGAGGACCGCCGCGAGTCTGGCGCCCGATCCGTCTGATTCCGTACTCCCTGTTGCCGTCTGATTCCGTACTCCCTGTACGTTGCCGATGGGGACAGCTGCAGATGGGTTGTTCGGGGGCGCTCGCGGCTGTTTGCATCCTCGATGTGAGGGGCGTGATTCGCGGTGGCGCGTCTTAGCCTGGAAGCACCGATCGGGTTCGTGGCGGCGGTGTGATCGGCTGAGGGGTTGGCGGGCGGGTTGGTGGTTGCTGGGACGGCCGTGGTGGCGCGTGGGTCTAGGAGTTCCGTGCTGTTGCGGGTTGTCAGCGCTTGTGTCTGTCTTTGGGGCGGCCGTGGTGGCGCGTGGGTCTAGGAGTTCCGTGCTGTTGCGGGTTGTCAGCGCTTGTGTCTGTCTTTGGGGCGGGGCGCCAAGCCGCCGGCGGTCAGGTGAGGGCTGGCAGGGTTCGGATAGTGGCAAGGCGGCGGGTGAAATGGTCGGCCCATGGCCAGCGGGCCGGGCCTCGCAGTGTCAGCGTCCCGGAGCGGTTCACGATTCGGGCGGGCACGGCCAGCAGCGTTGTTCGGACGGTGCGGGTGACGGTGAGGGCTTCGACGGGGGCTCCGATGGTGGCGGTCCAGCGGATGAGGTTGTGGGCCAGAACCGCGCATTGCAGCCAGGCCGAGTTGGCCGAGAAACTGCCAGACGGGCAGTGCTCGAGCCCGGCGCCTTCTTTGAGGTCGCGGATGACCAGTTCGACGGTGGCGTGCTGGCGGTGGAATGCGTCGAGGTCGGTGGCGCTGGCGTCGAGATCGGTGAGGAACGCGAAGTGCCGCCAGTGCGGCCACAGCCGGGCCTGGCGCTCATCGATCAGCCGGGTGCGGCGCACGATCAACCGGCGCCCCCAGTAGGTGGTCTCGGCCACCTGGGCCACTCCATCAGGGGTGTATTCGATCTCGACCCAGGCTCGCTCGTCGATCGCCGCGATGGCCTCGGCCACACCTTTGGTGTGGGTGCGCACGGCCATGGTGTAGCGCACCCGATGGCGGGCCAGGACCGCCAGGGTGTCTTTGGCCCAGAACCCTGAGTCGAAGCGCATCACGATCTGACCGGCCGCCCCCGCCCGGCGGATGCGGGCGACCAGCTCGTCGATGAACCTTCTAACGCCTCGGGCGGTATTCGCCGATCCTTTGCGCATCCGGGCATGCAGTATCTCACCGGTGTCAGCCCGGCTGGCCATGATCGGGTGATAACCCAACACCTTCGTGTAGCCGTAGGCGGCGCCCTGCTTGGCTTTGCCCTCCACCTCACAGATCGTCGAGTCGACATCGACCACCAGCGGGGACACTCCCGGTCCCGCACCCAGGTCCCAGGCCCGGGCCAGCACGTTGCCGACGACGGCTTCGAGCTGGCGGACATGACCGAACGTGAACGCCCGCAAGAACGTGCCCAGCGTCGAAGGCGCCATCACCTGATGCCCCAGCACCCTGGCCGTCCCACCGCAACGCAGCACATCGGCGTGGTCGATATGGCTGGCCCCCGCCGCCATGGCATGCACCAACGAGAGCACCTTCCGGCCCGGGCGGGCGCCTTCGACCCGGCCAACCATGCACAGGGTCTGCTCCACGATCCTGCCGACACCCAGCCGGGCCGCCAGCGTGGCCACCAGCAGCAGGCCCGCATTGGCCACCAGCCCCTCATCGTCGAAGGTGACCCGCAGCCGGTCCGGGCTATGCGATACTCGACTCACAGAAAGTGCCTCCTCGGCGAAGACGGAAAACGGCCTCAGCAACCGCAATCCTCCTTGCCCAGGAGGCTTTTCTGGTGGACGCCCCCTCTACCTCACCCCCGACTAATCGGTGGATCGAGGCTTAGGCGATCGGGGACGCGTGGAGACAACAGGCTTTCCGGCGAGTATCCGATGCTCTAGCTTTTCTGAGCCTGGTCAGCTCGCCGTGAGCATCATCCGAGCCAGCTGCGTGCGCGAGGTGATTCCGAGCTTCTGGTACACCTTGCGCAGGTGGTAGTCCACAGTGGCCGGACTGATGAACAACTCGGCGGCGACTTGGCGGTTGGCGCGGCCTTCGGCGACGAGACGAGCGACCTGCGTTTCCTGTGGAGTCAACGTCTGACTGGTTTCCACGCTGCGCTTCCGGGCTCGCTCACCGGTCGCCGCCAGCTCGGCCTGGGTGCGGGCGGCAAAACCGTTGGCTCCCATCTCCACAAACATCTCATACGCCGAGCCAAGGTGGAGTCGGGCGTCCCGCCGGCGCCGCTGGCGTCGCAACCACTCCCCGTATAGCAGATGGGTACGTGCCAGATCGGGGAGCGCAGCGGTTGACTCCAGCAGATCGATAGCCTGGCCGTAGAGGCCCTCGGCGCCGTCTTCGCCCAGCAGCGCCTGGCAGCTTGCGAGCCGACCGAGCCCCCACCGGGCCCCGCTTGCCTCGGCCCGATCCTGCAGGCGGGTCAGGGCTTCACGGGCCACCGCCAGTTCACCGCAGCGGGCCGCGGCCTCGACGACATCGGGGAGAGCGAGCGTTCCGATACCAAGCCGGTCGTCTCGGAACACGGCCAGTACGCGACCATAGGCCTGTCGGTAGCGACCCAGGCTGAGCTCTAGCAGCGCCAGCCACCGCTGTTGCCGGCTGCGAACATCGCCCGCGCCGGACTCCTCTTGAGCGGTCATTCTGGCCGAGAGGGCTCGCGCCTCTACCTCGTGGCCGCGCCAACATAATAGAGCCAGCTCGGTGAACGTGGTTTGTGGTCCGGGGATGCCGGGGGTTCCCGTCGCTTGTCCGAGGGCGCGACCTTCGTCGTAGGCTGCTTCGGCCTCGTCTAGTTGTCGGCCTTGGAAGGGCAGGAGGCCGGCTAATGCGGTCAAGGCCGGGGCGAGCACTCTCAGTGCGCCGGTTCGACGAGCGAATCGCACATAAGTGTTGAGCACATCGACAGCGAGGTGATCGTCCATCAACTCAGCTTCCGCAACCGAAACAATGCTTGTCGGCACCGACATGCGGATGCCGTCGGGTGTTTCGGGGTTCCGGAGATGGTCGAGGGCGGCCCGGAGCACGGGGACGGCGTGTTGTGACTCACCGCACAGGCGGCGCAAGAAGCCAAACAGGAGAAAGTCTGCCGTCGAGGACGGATCCTCTAGGTCCAAGGGGGTCTCGGCCAGGTCGGCGGCGAAGGTGCCCACCTCGTTGAGAACGTCGTCGCGTGTGTAGTTGGCGGCGGTGAGAGCAGCCAGCAGCGTTCGTCGTCCCAACTGGGCGTCGATGGGCATGAGTAGTTTGGCGGCGGCAAGCAGCTGGCGGGCGGCGTCGGCGGTCTGGCCGGTGGCGAAGGCCACCTCACCGCCGAGCCGCAAGACCGTAGCCACTTGTGCGTCGCTAGTGGGCCCCGATTCGGCCTGGTCGAGCAGGGCCCGGGCCCGCACCGGTTGACCCGCGGCCAGAGCCGCTTCGGCCGATGCCAGTAATCGCCGGGTGCGCAAGCCGTCGCTAACGGAAAGCTGGGCGGCCTGCGCCAGGAACGTCACCCTCGCCGCATATCCTCCGCGCTGGCGGGCTCGCTCGGCCATTTCCTCCAACCGGGCGGCCGCCGCCTCGTCGGGCCCGGCTGCGGCCAGGCCCAAATGCCAGGCGACCCGATCTGGTTCCTCGCCCTGATCGGCCAGCGCCCGATGGATCAGACGCCGCTCTGCCAGGGACGTGAGGTGGTAGGCCACCGAGCACACCAGGGGGTGACGGAAGGTGACTCGGGGGGTGAAGGCCACCAAGTCCCCCAGCTCCGAAGCGGCCAGGTCGGGATCGACGCCCAGCTGGGCGGCGGCGCGCCACAGGGTCGCTGGCGGGGCGCCGGGCTCGGTGGCCGCCAAGGCCAGAAGTAGCCGGGATTCGGGTGGGAGTCGGTGCAGCTGACGACTGAATACCGCCTGGAGCGAACGACCCACCGGGAGCGGCTCGGGCAAGGAGGAAAGCCCCGAGAACTGCTCCGGCGTCAGCTCCCTGGCCAGCTCGACCAGGGCCAGGGGGTTCCCGCCGGTGGAGGTGACGAGACGGTCGGCGACAGGCGGGCTCACCGTCGTCTCGCTGACCGAAGCGAGCAAATCTGTGGCTTCGGAGTGATCCAGTCCCCCGATGACCAGTTCTGGTAGAGCAGCCGATGGCGACAACGGCTGCATGTCGCGCGTGGCCAGCACCAGGGCGACTCGCTCCGCCTGCAAGCGGCGGGCCACGAAACCCAGTACCACCTGTGTCTCGGGATCGAGCCAGTGACCATCGTCGACCAGGCACAGCAATGGCTCCTCGGAGGCCACATCGGCCAGCAGCGTCAGCACCGCCAACGCCACCATGAACCGGTCGGCCGGCGGGCCGGCCGCCAAGCCGAACGTGCTCTTTAGGGCGTCGCGCTGGGGACCCGGTAACCGCTCAACATGTCCCCAATAGGGCAAAAGCGGGCGGTGCAGGGCGGCGTAGCCCAGCTGGGTCTCCGACTCGATTCCGGCCAGCCGAGCGACCCGCATGCCCCGGGCCGCCGCCGATTCGGCGGCATCGTCGAGCAGGGCGGTCTTGCCCACCCCGGCCTCACCTCGAAGCACCAACACGCCGCTCAAACCCTCTAGCGCTCCCTCAAGCAGGGTTTCGATGGCCTCACGCTCGGAGGACCGACCGACCAAGGCCATCTCCGGACCCTACTGCAACACCAGCGCGGCGGAACCTTTCCAGTCTCGCTCGGTGGCACCGAAAGCCCCGCGAGGCGATATCGGAACCATCCCGTCACCCAAAAACTGGATCGTCCGCCCGGGCGACCTCGAAAAGATGCCGGACCGGGCGTGGCAACTCCCCAAGCCCGGCCGTCGCCAGTGGCCTCTTCCGACCTACATAACCGCCCACCTGCGAGGCGTCAAGAGACGGTGCCACCACCGATACCGGCCGCTCCGACTTGGGGATCGGCTCGCTTAGGACTGGCCCTTCCGCTCCGGCCAAGGGGTACCGAATAACGGCCTCGGAGCCGCCAGGTCGGCCGGAATGCCTTGCGCGGACGGTGCAGGGCACTCTACATGGACATCTTGGGCGGGGCGACGATCAGCAGCGATCCCGGGTCCGTCCGAGGCGTGATGCGAGTGAGGCACGCCAAGGCCCCTGCGGGCGCAGGCCGCCAGGCACCCGAACGGGCCACACCCGAGCGAAAACATCGTGACCACTCGCGAGAACCGATCAGCCCGGTCCCGACGTATCCGGGGTGAGATCAAACCGCCTGGCGCCCAGGCCGACCGAGAAAGGACCAAGCCGATGAAGCTTCTATCTCGTCGCGTCAAGTGCCTCCTCCTTGGTGCCGCCGCCACGGCGGTGACCCTTGGTGGCTTCAGCAGCGGCGCAGGTGCCACTCGGGCGGGGAACCCCTCGATCACTGCGTACGGCGGCCCGCAGGTGGTCACCGTCACCGGTGGCGGGTTCGACCCATATGGTTGTGCGGGACAGAACATGAACCCGTGCACCGTCAGGGTCACCGTCCTCACGAGCGACCTTCGCTACGACCTCGGACAGCAGACCGTCCAGGTCAGCCCATACGGCAGCTTCCAAGCGGTGTTCTACGACCTTGGCTATACCGGCCCAGTGGAGGTCGCCACCAATGAGCTGGACCCACCCGCGGGCAGCGAGGCCCCTGGACAAACCGAATGGGCGGCGGCGACGACCGGGCCCGAGTTGCAGTTCACTCTGGTCGGTACTGGAGGTTGCGGGAACCTCACCGAAGCGTGGGCCGACAATTTCGTGCCTGGGTATGATGCTCGCTTTGAGCTCCTCAACCAGAACCTGACACAGGTCATAGGGACAGACACCACCACCGCCTACGCTTACGGCGCCGGCCCCTTCGGAGGGCAGGCCGAGGCATCGATCTGGCCTGGCAACTACCAGGGCTGGGCGTGGCTTGTGGTCGACGAGGTCGATGGCCCGTATACCAGCATTTCGCTTCCTGCCACCGCTTGGGACCACATCTACGTGTGCTAGCCCCGGGGAGCGATTGCCAGCGAACATGGCCTCGCCCCAAGAAAATGCGGCGCAGCAAATGCTCGGAACATCCCCGAGGTACCGCACTGCCGGAACTGCTATCGAGCAAGCAGTCGACGGGGAAGATCACCCGGATAAGCGCCCTCCAACCGGCGTACGGGGGCACCTGGCACGCGCAGATCGGTCACGCGGCGTTTGAACCTCCTTGTGCCTCGGCCCGAGGCGCCCCCGTCCGCTGGCGTGGTTCATGATCCGACCTGTCCGAGGTACTGCTGGGCGAAGTGCAGGGCCATGCTGCCTTCTCCGACCGCTGCCGCAACGCGCTTGACCGAGTTGGCCCGCACGTCACCGACCGCGAACACACCGGGAAGGCTGGTCTCGAGCAGATAAGGGCCTCTGCCCTGGGTGGCCGAGTCGTTGTCCGACAGCACGGCCGCTGAAATCTCGTCCCCGGTGCGGATGAAGCCACTGCGGTCCCGCAGCACGGTGTCCTCGAGCCAGGCCGTGTGCGGGTCAGCCCCGACCATGACGAACAAATAGTGCGTGCTCACCTCAGAGTCCTCGCCGCTCACGCGGTCCTCGATGACGACCGACTCGAGCTGGCGATCACCGTGCACCGATGCCACCACAGTCTCGGTGTGCACCGTGATCCGGGGATCGTGCTCGATCCGGTCGAGGAGGTAGGTCGACATGGTTTCGGCCAGACCATGGCCGCGTACGAGCAGATGTACCGCGTGTCCCGACGCGGCGAGGGCGGTGGCAGCCTGGCCGGCCGAGTTGCCCCCGCCGACGATGACAATGGGCTCCCCCGCTTCGACGTGATCAGCATCCGCCGGCGAGTAGAACACGCCAATTCCCTCGAACTTTTCGATGCCGGCGACGTCAAGCCTGCGGTAGCCCACCCCGGTGGCGATGATGACGGCCTTGCCCAACAGCTCGGCGTTGTTTTCCAGCCTCACGTGGTAATAGCCGTCGCGGTACGAGAGCGAGGTGGCCGCCTGGGGCACGAACATCTCGGCTCCTAAACGCTGGGCCTGGAGCTGCGCACGTTCGCCGAACTCGGTGCCCGAGACCCCCGTGGGGAACCCGAGGTAGTTCTCGATGCGCGATGTCGTCGAGACCTGCCCACCAGGAGCCAGGGCGTCGACGACCGCCGTTGAGAGCCCCTCTGTCGCTCCGTAGACGGCGGCGGCGAGGCCGGCGGGTCCGGCGCCGATGACGAGCAAATCGAACAGGCTGCCGGACAGCGGCTCGTCGGTGATGCCGGCAGCTGCTGCCAACTCGGCGTTCGACGGGTTGACGAGTACCACGGAACCGCCGAGCAACGAGACTGGGGTGTCGCGCGGTTCGAGCCCCAGCGTGTGCGGCAGGGCCGGCGCCACCGGGTCACTGTCGAGGTCAATCCACGAAAAGAGAAAGCGGTTGCGGGCAGCGAACTCGCGCAGGCGCTGGGTGTCGGGTGAATATCGCGATCCGATGAGCTGCATGCCGGAGCGGAGAAGGAGGAGCGCCTCGCGTCGGCGGAACATCGTCTGCGTCAACAGTTCGCCGAGCGCAGCGTCGGTTTCGATGATGGCCTCCACCGCACTGCGCGGCACTCGGATGATCGAACCCGCCTCGGTGACGGCGAAAGTGGCGTACAGCCGCTGGCCGGTCAGGAGGTCGAGTTCTGCGATGAAGTCACGCGGCCGGAGGACGAACAGGGCGCGACGGCGTCCGTCGTGAATGTCGGAAACCTCGACCCCTCCCTCGAGCACGACAATCAGGTCGTAAGTGAGGTCGCCGGCGGTTGCGAGGACTTCCCCAACCGAGGTCTTCACCGTCGTGCCGTGCGCTTTCAGCGTCGCTAACTCCTGGTTGGTCAGTTTGGGGAGCAGTGGCTGGGCTTCCTCGGCGGACATCAGATCCGACTGGAGCCCGACCTCTGACTCGGGCATTGCAGCCATAACGGCCTCACTTCCCCTGTCATTCCTGGTCCTTCGGATGCCCTGGCTGAACAATATGGGCGCCTCCTCTGCGCTCCGCATCCAGATCGATCCCCCGGCCCGATCCGTCTGATGCGCTGTTCCGTTTGGCAGTTGTGGCTTTCGATGACCACGCAGGTGAGTTATTCGGGTACAGGCAGGTCAGTGACGGGCAGGGCTCAGGGGGCAGCGTCGGTGGTGTCGATGAGTCGTTGTCTGAGATTCGCGACCGTCCGCTTCCGAGTGCCCGAGGTGAGCCGCACGATCAGCGGCGTCAGAGACCGCTTTGCTCGCGTCCAGTCGGATGGCAGGATCCCTCCGGACCAGGACGATTCGTGTTCCGCCCTCATCCGGGGTGAGCGTGAACGTGTGTCGCTGCGGGTCGTCTTCGGGCGTCCCGATCGGCCCACCAGTGGCCGTTAACTCGAACGTTGATGGCCTGTCATAGACCGTCACCTCCAAATCTGAAGGCCAATCCTCGCGAGCCTGGTGTCCGACCGCCTGGAATCGGGCACCGACACGGCCCTTAACGTCGTCATCAAGGGGTGTGATCTCGACCGGGGTTGGTTGTCCACTCGGAGTGGCGGCTGAAGGCTGGGACGTAGTCGACGCACTTCTCCGAGTCACACGGAACTGATGTTCGGATCGGGTCGTGGGCTGTGGACGGCTGATGTTCGGGTGGGTGTCCTGGGTGTCCTGGGTGGCGTCGGTTCGGTGGCAGCGATGTGGCGGCTTGGCTGAGAGTCGTAAGTTGTCGGGTGGCTCCTGGGGTCCCGTCTCGGCCCGGGCTCAGGTGAGTTGATCCTCGAACGTTCACCAGCCCGGCGTTGATCGTTCACCTGGTCGCGACCGAGACTACGCCTAAAGGTCAGGGGACCACGAACGGAGCCTTTGGTGATGAGGTCAATAGGTCACAGGTGGACGGATCGGTTGGGGGTGCTGGTGGGCGCCAGTGCCTTGCTGGCAGGGGTGGGATTGGGGGTGCCGGTCGCGGCCGGGGCCGCGCCCACATCGGTTGCGGTAGCGCCGGTGTCGGAACCGCATGTGATGACGATCATGATGGAGAACACCGACGCCAGTCAGTTTGCCGGATCGCCGGCCATGCCTTACTTGAATGAGTTGGCCCACCAATACGCCGACTTCACCCAGGCGTACGGCTGGCATTACCCCAGCTTGCCGAACTATCTCGAGCTTCTATCGGGATCACATGAAGGTGTCAACGGTGACTGTGACATCACCGACCCGGGTTGCTCGGGTTTTACCAACCCGACGGTGGTCGAGCAGATGGAGGCAGCTGGGATCACCTGGCACGCCTACTACCAAGGTCTCGACTCCGGCTGCGATCAGGGGGATGGCTCGGGGTATTACCCGTATTGGCACAATCCTTTCCGTTATTTTGCGGACTTCACCAGCCAGTGCAGTCACATCTCCAACTTCAACTCGTTCCTGTCTGACCTTTCCGGTTCCCATGCCGCCGATTACAACTGGGTCGTGCCCGACCTGGTGAACAGCGGTGGCGACAACGGCACGATGGCGTCGGGCGACAATTGGCTGAGCACCGAAGTTCCGCAGATCATGAACACCCCTTGGTACCGTCAGGGCGGTCAGATCGTCATCCTCTACGACACCGGCTACGAGGACAGTGGCGGCGTGGGTGGGGCCACCGCCGGTCAAATCCCGATGGTCGTCGTGTCGGCCCATACCGCGGGGATGGGCGCCGTCTCCGCTCCGGTTACCACCGCCGGTGTGCTGCGCTCAGTCGAGCACGCCTACGGCCTGCCTTACCTTGGTGACGCCCGTCGCCCCGTTAACGGCAGCCTGGGGACGCGGTCGTTGGCGGGCTGCCGACCGGACCGGCCCCGGCTCCGCTGTTCCAAGGCGAGGTCGTTCGCACCGGCGCCGACACCACAGTTACCGGCGTTGCCGGAACCCTTTCCTTGAATGGCCTGGCTCCGCTCCCCGGGGGTGGCCTGATCGAAGTGGGCCAGAACCGCGTGGGCCAGGGAGTGGTCGTCACTCACGCCCTGGGCACGCTCGCGGTGCCCGATACCACCAACCTGCAGTCGGTATCTTGCGAGACGGCCTCCCGTTGCTTCGCGGTGGGGATAGGTCCAGTCGACCAGGATGACGCGGTGCTGGTGGCCATCGTGAACGGCCAGCCGACCAAGGTGACGCAGCTCCCAACCTTCAACGGCCTGTACGGTATCGCCTGCCCGACGACGACCACGTGCTACGCGGTGGGCTACGACAGCAACGACGACGCCGACGCCGTCACGACCATAGCCAGCGGTCGGGCGTCAGCCCCCGCAGAAGTGCCCGGCGGCGGGGAGTGGCTCAACGCCATATCCTGCCCCTCGGCCACCCAGTGCTACGCCGCAGGCCTGGTCAACTACAACCCGTCCATCGACCCCATTCTGAGCGGCGTCCCGCAGACGGCTCTGACGGTGCCCGACGCCTGGTACCTAAACGGTATCGACTGCCCCTCGGTCGGTTCGTGCGTCGCCGTAGGCGAGAACACGACCCAACAGGGGATTGTGGCGACGCTCAGCGGCGGTGCCATCGGCTCTCCGGTAGTCGTCTCGGGAACCGAATACCTGTATGGCGTGGGCTGTGCAGTTGACGGGTCCTGCCTCCTGGCAGGAGCCAGCACGCCCGGACTCGGGTACAGCACCGGCGTGCTGGCCCGCGACACAGGGCGCCTAATCTCCGGGGCTTACGTCGTCTCAGGCGCTAACGGCTTGGGGCAGACACTATGCGGCACCAACCTCACGGACTGCACCTCAGTCGGAGCAGGACAGCGGTAGAGACGGAAGCAAGCGGCCTGAAAAAAGATGGACATCCACGTTCCGGTCCCCGCTGGATCCCCCAGCTCGCAAAAGTAGAAACCGACCTGGAGGCACGACGCCTGGAGGTGGGCCGGTCTCACAGCACCGCGACCAGTCCTCACTCAAGCTGGTATCCGACCCTGGCGCTCCGACTGTCTCTGTCATCGCTTCGCGAACGGGTAGAATGTCGGCGCCAGTCCGATGCCTGAGCACGCCGATTCGGCGTGCTGCTCGCCCGCTCCCCTCGCCACCCGTCGGCTCCGACCGTCGCAGAATGTCCGTCCCGCAGCCGGCGATCAGGGACGATCTGGCCACGCACTTTGGGGACAGGGGTGGCCGGGTCTTATGGGGCGTCTGTTCTGGGCCCGGATCCCGGCGGAAGGGACCCGAACCGGGAGGCGGGTAAAGGGGTCGGCTGCGGGTTCACGTTCCTGGTTACGCCGGTAAAGTTTGGGCACGGCTATACGCGGTGCGAACTGCTCGGGTGAGGCTGTCCATGTCGTAGGGACCGGGTTGACGTAGGCCGTTGATGAAGAAGGTGGGTGTTCCGGCGACCCCGCTGAGGTCGGCGGTCTCGATGTCGGCCGCGACTCGGTCCGTCCACCGGTGGTCTCGTAAATCGTTGGTGAACCGTTCGACGTCGAGGTGAAGTCGTTTGGCGTCGCTGATCAGATCGTCGAATCCGAGTTCGTCTTGGTGGCTCAACAGCAGGTCGTGCATCGGCCAGAAGGCTCCTTGCGCGGCGGCGGCTTCCGATGCTTCGGCGGCCAACTGTGCTTGAGGGTGGACGTCGCTCAGGGGTAGATGCCGCCACACGTAGCGAAGGTCACCGAACTCTCCGAGAAGCCCACGGATGATCGGCTCGGCTCGCCCACAGTAGGGGCATTGAAAGTCTCCGTACTCCACCAGGGTGACCACCGCGTCCGGCGGTCCCCTCAGGTGGTCGCGCTGGGCGTCGACGGGGTCGACAAGATCGACTATGACCTCGGAGCGGCCCAGCAGCGCCCTGGCCCGAAGCTCGCCCGGCAGCCGGGTGGTAGCCAGAAAGACCAGCCAGCTCAGCACCGCCGAGACCACTGCAGCGGTGAGGACACCAAGAGTGGCCTCGTCTAGCGCAGTGCCGGTAAAGGCCACCGACGCCACCAGCAAGGAGACCGTAAAGCCGGTACCGGCGGTGACCCCGCCGCCGACGACTGCCACCCATCCCACCGGAGGGCGCAGCCTGCCCCGGCTGGCCTTGGTCACGAACGCGGAGCTGACCGTTATCCCAAATGGCTTGCCGATCACATAACCAGCGATGATTCCCAACGTGACCGGTGAGGTGTAAGCCTCGGTCAAGAAGGCGGTATCGATCCGGATGCCCGCGTTGGCCAGCCCGAAGAGAGGGACGATCAGATAGCTGGTCCAGGGATGGTAGATCTGCTGCAGCCGATCGTTGGGTGACAGTGCGGTTCTAAGCCCGGTTTGGGCCAGGCGAGCCTGCACCGGTGTCGGTTGCTCGCGGAAGTCGCGAAACAGGCTGGTGACGCGCTCCAGATCAGGGCGAGCCGCCGGGGCGGCAGAGGCGATCAGACCCATTCCCAGACCGACCACGATGGGGTCCACCCCGGATTTGACCAGGGCGAACCAGCTGACCGTGCCGAGCGCCAGGTAGAGCAGCCCGAGATGAACGTGCTGCCAGGCCGCCACAACCGCGACCCGTGAACACACCCACAGCCACCAGGAGAGGGACAGCGGCGACATGGTGGGTATAGACGGTGGCGATAACCACCAGTCCTACGATGTCATCGACGACGGTAACGGTCAGGATCAGGACGCGTAGCCGGTCAGGCACCCGGCTGCTCAGGAGCGCCAACACGCCGAGGGCGAAGGCGGTGTCGGTGGACATCGACACACCCCAGCCATGAATAGAGGCCCGGCCGGCGTTGACCGCCACATACACACCAACAGCCCCCAGCATGCCTCCCAAGCCCGCCAATACCGGCAGAACGATGCGGGGTCGTTCGCGAAACTCGCCGATGTCGAACTCCCTTCGTGCTTCAAGGCCGACGACCAAGAAGAAGAAGGTCATCAGGCCGCTGTTGATCCACTCGCGCATATCCATCGAGACACCCCAATGACCCACTCGGATCGACAAGGGAGTGCTCCACACCTGGTTGTACGAGCCCCCGTCCCTATTAGCCCACACCAAGGCGGCCACCGCCGCGGTCAACAGCGCTACACCGCTACCGGTCTCGGCGCGGCAGAAATCGCCGGAGGGCGGTGTCGCGCCCGAGCCAAAGAGTGCGCCCGCCACGATCCGATCCACCCGGGTGCCCGACTGGCGCCCCCCCAGCACCCGCCACGACGGGCTTTTCGCCATTGGGCGTGTCTCGCACGGCCTACCGGGCCTCCCAGGTGTCGACGATCCCTCGCCGACCAGACTTCCCGGCACGCCCGCGAATGACAATACTGCACCACAGACGGCCAGTGACACCAGGAAGCCGATCAAACGGGGCAATATCAACGCGGAGGTCTCCCCGTGTCCGTCTCGGTGTCCCCGGCGGCAGCCGCCTGTACACCCGAGGGACGCGGTGACGAATCGGTGGTATGGGCCGCCGCCGCCGTTCTGATGGTTCCCTCGCACTCACGTCCCGAACACGGACCTGGCCCTCGCAACGGTGGTGGTGGCTGTGGTGGTCCTTCCCGGCTGGAGATCCGCGGCGCTCGTCGCCGGTATCTCGGCTGGAGTGTGGTTCTATTTTTTTCTCACCAAGCCGTACGAGAGCTTCTCCATCCAGCGCAGCTGCGACGTCTCATCGGGGCCGTCGTCGTTGCGTGCCTTGCCGGCCCATCCGCCGCCTCACACGCCAGGTTCAAGTTGTAGTTGGCCATTCCGCTACGAGATCGATCCACCGGTCGAGTTGCAAAGCCGCGTCCGGCCCGAGCATGCTTGCTATAACGCATTGGGCGCCGTGCCAGGCCTCGCTCGCGCTCGGTATACGCGGCGAGGCCCGCGTCGGCGATGGTTACTGACATCGCCCTCCCCGTCGGAGAGCTTTCGACAACCGTGATCCAGCCCCTTTTCTGCATAATCGCGAGATTTCGACTGACGGTGGACCGCTCCAGCATCATCCTCGAAGCCAGGGCCCCTGGCCTAACCGGGCCTGGGGCGCCGACCAGCTCGGTAAGGATCTCCATCTGAGGCAAAGAGATACCGACCGTCTGCAGCGCCTGCTCGTAGACGCGAGCGACGATCCGGTGTAGCCGAGACACGCGTTTGCCGAGGCAGGCGTCGCGGACCTCCACTGCGAGCTCATTGGCGACGGTCCTCTGGGTTCGCACTCCCTTGGCTGTCACGGCGTTCTACCTACATCCTCTTGCGATGCTCCGCCCTCCACTGTAGTGTACCTACAACACATCGTTCAATCTGGAAGAGCGAGGCGCGGCCAATTTCGAACGTTTGCCGCAGCGGAACAGGCATTTTGCTACCACCGGTGCCTACCGGGCGGCAAGCATCGTGGCAACTCACCAGGTCTACGTGGTCACGTGCCTGAACCCCGAACCGACCTGTCGGCGTTCCTGGAGCTGCAGCTCGGAGACGCAATGGTGATCCGCAACGCCGGCGGCCGGGTGTCGCCTGGTGGAAAATCAGCAACAGACGCTGGACAGCGCGTCCAGGCTCAGGGCAGCGAGCCCCCCCACCGATGACAGCTCGTGCTGGCGCCTCGCCGACAGCCCCTGTTTGTCAATGCCTAGGTCGTCAGTCTGCGAGCCCGGCTCCGGCTGAACCTCAGGCCCGTCCACACTGGCACCCCCGACGAGTTCGCAACAGCGGACGAACTCTATTCCCCGGTCCCGCCGTCGGCAATCGCGGCTGACGACATGGGCGAGGCGGTCGGAGCCACCCCCGATGACCGATTCTCTGCTCACGTCAAGCAAACGATGTCAATCCCGCTATAAGTAGCCGCAGAACGAGAATTGGACAGCTCGGCAACCGCCGTTTGGTGACGGCTGGGCAGACCATCGTTGCCGAGTCGGACGCCGCAGGTCTCCACGACAGCCATCGCACTCTCCTGCGCTGTCGGATCAACCCAAGGACTCTGCTTCCCAATCGTCGCCACGAGGTGCAGGTCGAGAGGCACGCCTGACGTGCACCAAAACAGTGACATATCGAACGCCGTGCTCTCTCGGCCACGGCTCCATGCCGGTTCGGAACAGCCACCGCCGATGCGCCCGCCAGGATGGCCTGCTTCTCGGATCCCGGCTCCGCCTCCGACTCGGTGTCTTCGACAGTGCCGGCGGCGCCAATTCCTCGACAGAAAGCGGACACGCTGGCGCTGGGCATGCATCGCGTCGACGACGGCAACACGCCATGTCGGTGGTGGGGTCGTACCCATCGGCCGCCGAAGACTCCTCCGGCCGCGAACGCACCGACCGTGCCGTCGGGACGGCCGAGGCGAATCTCCCCGGCTCCACCCTGGCCGAGGAGATCAGACGGCTCGGGGTGGCCCGGGCCCGGTGCCAAGGCCAGGACGAATCGCTCGACAGTCCCAGCGTGCGTTACCACCAATCAACGCTCTGGCGTCTGCCCATGGAAGGCGCCCAGAATGACGGCGCCGGCGGGCCCCTTGTGAATTGTCGTGGGACCGAACCGGCGATCTGCCGTGTTCGGGGCAGCGAGTGCGCGCTTGAGATCCCAAGCGCCGGGGGCACCGCGGGTTGCTCGAGGTCGGACGTCCTGACCAACCGACAACAGCCGGGGGGCTGCTGTAAAGCGCGGAGACTGACCCGTTCGATATCGCCCCGACCGGTCGCTCAACCCACTCCGGCCTGGCCGACGGCCGAAGCTACTCAAGGTGACCATCACCTCGGTGGCGACACTCAGCAGGATCGCCAGATACGGAGCAGAGAATTGCGACCGGGATAGCCCTCGCGAGCTTTCGCTGAACGACCCGCGCCACGTGGCCGTCTGGTTGACCAGTTACACAGGCATCCGCCATTTCCGACGGCGAGCGGTTTTTGGAGCGCACAGTCGGGCCGATCCGGACAGTGGAGAGGGCTTCGCCCGGCGGACGACCCACCCTCGACTGTTCATGAGGTCTGTGGTCACTTGATAATCCCGAGGGCCCGGGCCCGGCTGACGGCCTCGGCCCGGCCGTGAACCCCGAGTTTCTTGTAGATACGCTCGGCTCGATCCTTCGCCGCGGATCGGGAGATCCCCAGTTTGTCGGCGATGACCGCGAACGACGACTTGGTGGGCAAGTACCGCAGGACCCGCGCCTCGGCCACGGTGATCGACGCAGCTTTGACGGTGGCGGCCGCCTCCGCGGCGGCCTCCTGCGCGGCCTTCAGCTCCACCTCCTCCTCCGCCAACAACTCCCCAACCGCGTCCTCCGCGGCGGCGACGACCAATCCGGCGGCGGCTACCGCCTCAACCGCCTCCTGCGCGGCTTCCTCGGCCACGACCCCCGCATCGATCAGGGCCCGGATGGCGGCCGCGGCCGCGGCGGCCCGGATGGCCTCGGAGGCGGCGATGGCCTCGGAGGCTCGGGCCTGTGCAGTGATGGCCTCTAGCGTGGCGTTAACTTCCGCAGCCTGCGCCGCCGCGATCACCCCCGCCGCCTCCTCCATCGCCGCCACTTCCGCCCCGACCACCAACCCGGCCTCAGCGGTCAAGAACCCCTCGCCCACCAGCACGCCGCCGGTCTCGGTGATGGCGTCGAAGAGCGGCTGAGCCCAACCGTGCTCGATGAGCAGGAAGGCCAGCGCCGTCCCCGGACGCAACGACTCCGCCAGGGCCCATGCGTCAGCCGGATCGAAACCCGACAAGGCCCCGCTTGTGGACCGTTCCAGCAAACCGGCACCGTCAAGAGGGACGACACTGGCCAACAGAGCGCCGAAGTCCTCATCGTCGCCGACGACCAACTGCTGGATCGCTCCGTCCTCGTCCTTGGAGACGAACAGCACGTCGAGCAGGCGCAACACTCCCCGGCCCTCTAGCCGATCGACCTGAGCCAGAACCCGACCCTCGAAGTCGGCGCCAGGACCGAAGCCCACGGCAATCACTTGCAACGGACCGGGCATCTGTCAACCTCCCTATCGTGACCGCCCGGAATCGTAGAGCCTTAACTGGCCCGCCGCGGCGGTCTTGACGACGGAGCCTGGAGAGAAGTTAACCAACAACAGAAGTGGTCTCTGGCTGCGCTCTCGCCTCTTCCCATGACGCCCCCACCAACATTGACCCAAAACAAGCGTCGGTCGGAACATTCTCACCTCGGACTATGCAGCCGCGAGGGACGCGTCCGGGCTCCTTTCGCCGAGCACCGAACCAGCGATCTGTCGACCTGAGCGGCGATTTCGCGCTTGAGATCGCAAACGCCAGGCTCGCCCCCCGCTGTAGGTCCGACATCCCGACGGTCTGCCCATCATCACCCGGGCGCCCTAACGCTCAGGCGCTGCCCGTTCCAAATCGCCCCATATCGCCCCTTCCTGGCCACAAGGAGGGGTCAGCCGGCTCCGTCTGTGACCACCCGGTGTGGCAAGCACTTGATCAGCAACGGGCCACGCCCGGCATTACCCGATCGCGTCGTCCACGGTTTGCGCTTCGATCGACAACCACCCAGAGCGTTCCCTCTCTTGCCGGTAGGCTCCTGAGTTCCTCCTTACCTCGCGCCCGATAAGAGTGAGACCTACCGGCCGTAGAGGATCCAGTCGGGCCAGGACGCCGGGTGCAGGTACGTGCCATTCGGCGCTCTCTGAAGCGACTGCGGGGACGTATTACGGAGCGAGCGTTCTGCTCACCCCACGGGCGCCTTTGAACGGTGGCAGCTCGAGTGTGACCGCAAAGTGCGAGACCGAGGACAGTCGGCCTGCTTTCAACTGACTTCTCGCTACGCGCTGGCCGCAGCTTCTTGGACGTGGGAGGTGTTGACGGTCAAAATCATCGGCGGCAGTCTCGTCGCCGGCCAGCTCGGCATCGATGTCCGAGTCCGCGAGGGGCATCACTCCCATGTCCTCGAAGGCCGTGCAGACCTTCACGCCCACAGCCCGATCTCGCGGATGATGGGCACGATGCGGGTGAACAGACACACTCGGAACTGGCGGAATAGCTCGCTCTTGTCGACCCACTTCGTGGTCTCCGGCGGCAGATCGAGGCGCTCCCACACCTCTTCGGCCATGAACCGGTCGCGCATACGGTAACGCGTCGACACAAATCTCCTCCCGCTCGTCGCGCTCGGAGGCGGTGAGCTGCGGGGAGTAGTCCCGGAGCGCCAGGTGTCCGAACATGACGTGGCGAGCCTGGTCTCAGCCACGCCTAGCGCTGTGGGTGAGGCACATCCAGACGACGCACTTCTCGTAGCTCATCATTAACCGCGGCTCCCACGGATCTCACCGCTGATAGAGGTTTCGGAATAGCGTGACGAGCACGGTGTGACAGGTGGATGGCAGAGATCAGTCCGATAAGGGTCCCATCGCTGGCGGAGACCCGAGGCGTCGGACTGTGTCACCTACTATCATCCGGGTCGACGCCACCAACGCGATCCACCTGATCGGTGCCGAAGAGACCGCCAGCGAACAACAGGGAGGTCAACCGTCATGGTACGCCGAGTGGTCACTGGGCATAACGACGCGGGGAAGGCCGTATTCGCTAGCGACGAGGAAATCGAGCTACGGAACGGCGCGACCGGAGTGTGGGCAGCAGACTTCAAAGGTCTGCACTATCCAGATGACGGTTCCCAGCCTGTCCACGAAGACGAGTTGTTCCCGAAGATCGGCGGGTTCCGTTACGTAATCGTTACACTGCCGCCGCTCGGCGCAGAAACCTCGTCCATAGGGGCCGGACAACAATCGTCGCCGCCGCCTACGCAGCAAAATTATCAGGGCGACTTCACGGAAGGTCCAGGATTTCACAGGACCGCTTCTGTCGACCTCGAGGTGGTCCTCTCCGGGGAAGTCACGCTCGAGCTTGACGAGGGTGTCACCAAGACTATGAAGCCGGGCGACGCCATCATCCAGAGCGGTACGAAGCATCGTTGGCACAACCGTGGCAACGTGCCGGCGACCTTCGCGGCGATCATTATCGGAGTCGGCCACGACGAGTTCCCTTAAACAACGGTCAAAGTTCAGTAGCTGGACCTACTTCTGGGAACCCCTCAACCCTTTGGCTGATTTCGACGGCGGTAAAGCGGCTCTACGGGTTTGAGGGAGGCTCGGAGCGACCCAAGGGCGTTCACGACGATATTCCAGTCGCCTGGCGGTGGCGGTGGCAGCGGCCGGCGCAGCAACTCTCCCAGCCGCCGGCGTCAGCTGCCAGCTCTTCGAGCGGTGCTGGCTCGAACCACTCGCCCCGCGGGGCCCATTGATCGAACTCGGCCCTGCAGGTGCTTCTCGACAGTTGGACTGGCCAAGCCCACCTCCGCCACCGTCCGGATCAGCCAAAGTGCTAGCTGAAAGAACACCGAACGCCGGCTTCCCGACATGTGGCCGGGAGGTAGGCGTCCCTCAAAAGCCCACCGGTAACAGCGGTGGCCAGGGTGCCCCGACCGGCGGGTCTGCGGGACACGCGCGAAGCGCCGTTCGGCACCCCAGACGGCGGCGGGACGGCCAGTGTTCGGCACCGACATTCTGAGCGGCACGTTCTGCGCCGGGATTGTGAGTATCGCTAAGTGATATAGCCGTCGATATGAGCACAGGTGTCCTCAGCGGGTGCCCGAACGAGGCGTGCGCAGATGAGATGATCTGCGACGGTGGGTTACCTGAGGCCCACCGGCGATGGGCGGCGGACCGCGACTACTCTCCTACCTCGTCAGAAGTGGGGTGCGACAGGGTCAGATTGACGTGTCAACCGAAGCAACTCGACAGCGAACGGCAGCTTCTGGGGTGCCCGGTGGCGACACTACCCGGACCGTTTTGGTGGCCCTGGGGGCGGGGCTGGGCGTAGCGCTGGCCAAGGTGGGGGCAGCGGTCGTCACTGGCTCTGCGGCGATGGCTGCCGAGGCCGCGCATTCACTGGCAGATACCGCCAACGATTCTTTCCTGTTGGTGGCGCAGCGCCGCAGCGCCCGCCCACCCGACAAGCGACATCCATTGGGATACGGAAGGGAAGCCTACTTCTGGGCTCTCATCGCCGCCCTCGGAGTATCCATCGCCGGGGCCGCTTTCTCCCTACGGCAAGGGATAACCGACCTGATCCACCCCAGTACCACGTCGTCATTTCTCCTGGCGTACGTCGTGCTAGGCGTCTCCACCGTTTTCGACGCCCTCTCGTTTCGCCAATCGGCGCACCAGATGAGCGTAACGGCGCGTCTTGCGAACCGGAGCATCCTCGATGAGGCCACGATTACCTCGGACTCAAACCTGCGAGCCGTCTTCAGTGAAGACGTCGTATCCGTGGCGGGGGACCTGCTGGCACTGGCTGGACTCGGGCTCAGCCAACTGATCGGGTCGTCGAGACCCCAAGCCGTCGCTGCCGTGCTCATCGCGCTGGTACTGATCCGTATCAGTCTTGGCCTGGTGAGCCGTAATCACGATTTCCTGGTGGGCCAGACGATTCCGCCCGCCGACCGAGATCGGGTCCGTGCCTTTCTACTAGCCTATCACGGGGTGACGGGTATTGATGAACTACTCGTTACCTATGTCGGACCAGGTCAGGTTTGGGTTGTCGCGAGAGTCACCGTCGCGAGCAGCATGGGGGCCGCGCAGGTGACACAACTCGTCCGAAGCATCGAAGCGGACCTGGCAAAGCAGTCGCACTTCATTTATCGGTCGATGTTGTGCCGTATGCAGAAGATCACTCAGCGCCGGGGCTCTCGACCTAGCACGCAAACGAGATGGCAAAGGGTGGCTTCGACTGATACAGACAGCGACTACCGATAGGTGGCCGCTGCAGATCGACAGCGCAACTGGTTACGTCTTAAAGACAATGCCGCCCTTACTCGGGATCGATCTGGCGTCTTCTTGCGTTCCAGTAGCGCCCTGGGCCCAGCGTGTAGTCCAGCAGCGGGTCCACACTGGCGATCTAGCTTGAGGGAAATGGTCGATACCTACCTGTGGCGAGACACGGTGACGAGCATCGAGCTTGAGGCGCTGCACGCCGAAGGCTTTGGGCGCCAACCCGCTGCGGGTGTGGTCTGTGACCGACAGCCGCGCGATGGTCGAAGGCGAGGACCTCGGGCCAGCCGGCCACTGCCCGAGCAGGCGCACATGGCCGACTTGTACTTTCCGCAGCGTGGGATATTCGCAGTCGGCCCGGTGTTCTTGACACTGCACGCGGTGCGATAACCGGCGGCGGTCAGGTCTGAGACGAGCGGCGTCTCCTTACCGACCAGCGAGGTGACGCGAGACCGTCGTGCGGGGTGGCCATGTCGGAGGAGGAAAGGTAAGCGTTCTCCGCGCTGATCGGAGGTTCCCTACCGTCGGCGAAGGGAGGATCCGCGTTGTCGCTTGCTGATCGGGGGTCGCGACTCGAATGACGAATTCCCAGCCAATGTGTCTCACCCGGGAGCTGTCGGGTCCTAGCCCTCGATAGCGATGCCTCTGGCCCTGGCAGTCCATTTTTCGGCCCTGCTGGGCAAGGTTACGTTAACCGGTGAGGTCGGACGATGTAGACCGATTAGTGTTGTGATGCCTAGATTCGTTTACCACTCGACGCGAGGCTGTCAGGATCTTGTCCACCGATTTGTGCCAGACGTAAGGGCGAGCGAAAGGAGCCGACATGGCGGGTCTGTGGTGGAATTGGAAGGAATTCGAGCTAAGCCCGGCGGCCGAAGGCATCGGCGAAATGTTGGAGGGAATCGCCGGTGAGCTTGAGCGCGCCGGCTACACAGGGGTGGCGGTCGCCGAGGATGTTCACGGGTTTAAGGAGGACTTCATGGTTGCGGTCGTCTACCTGTCTATCTCGGGCAGTAACTTCTGGCAGGTGATCGCGGTTGTCGATGGGCCGGAAACAGAAATCCAACAAGTTCAGGAAGCGATCAACCAGGTGGAGTTCCTGTAACGTCTCAGACACACGACTCGGACGGGCCTTCGCAGGGTAACCCGGTTTACTGGCCATTCTCGGTGATAGGGTGATGTGGACTCCCTCGACCGCGAGCAGAGGGGGATGGTGGTGGTATCGATCAAGACGTTGTCGTCACGTTCGTTATCCCGGCGCCAGGAGCCGTCGCCGTTACGGCTGAACATGGCCATCTGGCGAACGAAGCGGTCGGCCTGGGAACAGAGAACTCAGTAACCAGGGCCCAGTCGTCGGATACCCAGCCCGCATTGGAAGCGTGCGATCGGGCTCGGCCCCACTCCAGATCGCAGATATCGACGGCCAACACACCGCCGGGGCGCGGCGTCCGTGCGGCCGCGGTCAGACCTCGTCTCACCGCCGCTCGTTGGGCAGGTAGCTCAAGACGTGTCCTACCGACACGACGGCGTCGGCTTCAGGGATCGGGTCATCGGGCAAGATGATCCGTCACAGTTCATCGACGCCAGGAACGTAGCGACTCGCCAGGTCGAGCATGGCCGGGGATGCGTCCGTAGCGATCACACGGTGCCCCGCGTCGACCAGGTAGCGGGTCAGGAGTCCGCTCCCATTACCCAACTCCACCACCAAACCCTGCTCACGCAGACGGGGCTCAAGAAGTTTCAGGATCCCAGGGGCGCACAGATGGGCATGGAACCCGAACCCGAGGTGCTGCACTCTGGCCAAGTCTTTGCGGTAGTAGGTCACCGCCACATCTTGCCGAATACGGAACATGGCAGATCCACACTGCGCGCCCGCCAATCGATCCCGAATCGGTGACGCAGGTCTGCGCCGTTGGGATCCTCCTGGCGAAGGCCAGCGCGCGTCCGTTCATCGTTGCTTGAACGAGCCGGTCTGATGCCGGTGAAACTGCTAGCTTCCGACCAGATCGGGAGACCAAGGAGGAGCCAGTGAACCTTGAGAAGAAGGTGGCGATTGTTACGGGGGTTAGTCCAGACAGTATCGGCGAAGCGTACGCCCGCGCGCTGTCTCGTGAGGGAGCGCAAGTCGTCTGCGCCGACCTGAGGACCGAGCTCGCGGAAGAGGTAGCAAAGGGACTGGCCAACGACGGTGGGGTGGCCGAGGGCCTACACGTCGATGTCGGGGACGAGGACAGCGTTGCCGACCTCGTTCGACAAAGCCTGGAACGATTCGGTGGAGTCGACATCCTTGTGAACAATGCGGGAATCATGCGTCCAGACATTGTCGCGAGAGAATTCGAGGCGTTGGGTGGGTCTACTTTAGCTGGCGGCCCCGGCGGGCTCATCGATATGCCTCTGGACTACTTCCACCGGTTCATGGATGTAACGGGTTGGGGATGTCTTATTTGCTCTCGGGCAGTCGTGCCATCCATGAAGGAGCGCGGCGGAGGGAGGATAGTGAATCAGTCGTCCTCAGCTGCGTACATGACGCTCGCAGGACTCTACGGGCTGTCGAAACTCGCCGTGTTGGGTGTGACGAGAGCGCTCGCTGCAGAACTCGGCCAGTACAACATCACGGTTAACGGGATCGCTCCCGGCCCTACCGACACCGACGCCCTGCGAAGCGGCGGGGAAGGTACCGAAGCAGCCGTGCAAGCCTTGCTCGCTCAGATGCCTATCAAGCGCAGGGGACGCCCATCCGATCAGGCAAATGCCTTACTGTTCTTAGTCTCGCCGGACTCGGGATTCATCACAGGACACACGCTTCTCGTTGATGGAGGTCAGGTGATGAGGCTGTAGTCTGTGTTGGCCGGCTCCGCCCATCACTTCCTGCCCAATTTTCCGACCGCCATCGGCGGTGTCGGGCTGGACAGGTTTGATGCCTTCTTGCGCGACGGAGTCCAACGCGCCATTCCGCCTGCTCATCCTTGTCGGCTGTTCATCTGGTCGGATGTCCAGTCTCTGATGGAGGATTCCGGTGCCGAGATGCTCGGTGCATCCTCAAGCAACTGGCTTTCTTTGGCACCGGAATCCGTGCTCGACAAGCTCAGGGCTTTCCCAGCGCTCCGGGACAAATTCCTGGACTGGGAAGAATGGTTCTGCGCCCAACCAGGCGCCCGGGACGGAGGCACGCACATCCTGTTCGCCGCACGCAAGGCCCCATCAGGTATACAACGCAGCTGAACACTGGGCGTTGCCCGCACGCGAGACCGACCCGGTCATGGTTCCCCGCGAACAGGAATGGGCCAAGAACGATTCGATTCAGCGGAATCGGGAAAATGGATCCGCTACCGGGCTCTGGTGGCGATCTTGGCGAGATCCCCGGGAGTCACGAGCAGAACTCGCAAGTGAGTCAATCCAACGGTGGCAGCGTTGGCGGAGTGGTGCTCGACGAGGTGCCCGTCGAGCGTCCGTGGGTGAAGGACTACGACGCAATCAAGGGAGAGGGTCCAACCCGCTGGCCCAAACGGTTCGATGTTCTCGAACTGGGGACTGATAGCAGCCCACGACAACGATGAGCGTTTAGGCGGCGCCGCCGTCGCGTTCAATACGGGAGGGGTTCACATGCTGGAGGGTTGCGCTGATATAGCGTTGCTGTGGGACCTACATGTCCAGCCCGAGTTTCCGAGTGGGCTCTGCGTTATTTCGTGCTGGGGAGGAGCGGAGCCGTGAGCGAGGCTGTCGGGTCCTGAAGGTCGAGACTCAGAATGTCGACCTCCCGGCATGTCGCTTCTATGTCCGTATGGCCTGCGAACTGGGCGCAATCAACAGGCGCGCCTACCCCGACCTGCCGGACGAAATGCAGTTGATCTGGGTCAAAGACCTGTAGCTGGGCGTCCGCGGCGCGACTGTCGCCGTGACCCAAATGCCGATCGAGAACACTATTTGACAAACTCGTCGTCTCATCGTCAAGCCGAACTCGGCGGGCAACCCATCTACGCCAACATCGCCGTCCACCAACGTCTCATCGCCCGGCCGGAACCAACGACGGTTCACCGAACTACGGTGACTGACAGTTTGTCCACCCCCCGGAACCACCCAGAAGGCGGCAGCAAAACCCAAAGATCCCTACCCAGGTGATGGGCATCGTCAGTCGGGTATCCGCGGCGGAACAGCGGCCCAATATCTGGGTGGCGCCACGCACTCCTCGCGGCCAGCTCGGCGCTGAGTCAGTCACTGCCGCACTCGGCGAGAAATGCTCGGACCGCACGCTTCGAACTGAGTACGTGCAGCGCCGCGTGCTGCCCGTGCTCGGAGATTATCGCCCGTTCTCGCTGAGGCTCCCTACGACGATCCCGCCAGGCGACCCCGATCAGCCGCCATTCGTCGCGCAACCGCCGGGTCATAGAGTCCTCGCAACCCTTCGGCATCTGGGTGCCAGCGGGCCTTCGAATCCGCGCACGAACGCCCGACCAGCGCAGACCCACCACCGCGTATCCAGCACGACAACCGTGTCCGCCCGCTCCAACCGAAGATCGAGCGTTTCGTGATGATTGCCGTCGGCGATCCAGACGTCGCCCGCGAGCAGGCTGCGTTGCTTCACCTGCCACTCCTCATCGGAAGGCTTCACCCATCCTGGCCTCCAATAGTGGACGTCGAGATGGATCACGGCTAGACCGGTCCTCGCCGACAAGGGCCCTCGAGAACGTGCTCTTCCCGGACCCGGCCCATCCCGGTGACAATGACACGACGCCCGACGACCCCTGCCGAACCGTCCATCAAGACCAGTGTCCCCAAGAGCGCTGAAGGAGACCAAACGCTGCCGGCCGCGGCACTAGGTCCCGAAGGGCTTGAAATCTTCGAAACTCGGCTCTATAGACCGCGGTGGTAGTCGGAAGGCTCGAAGTCGTGTTGGCTGACCGATCGGTTGGGAAGTCCACCGAGTATTGATCTCGAAGTAGCGGACTGCGGTCGCGACCGAGGGCCATTGGCAGTCGTCAAGGACGATGAGCCCGCCCGGTCGGACGATTTCCCGGAGGAAGTACAGATCGACGAAGACGTCGTGGAAAATGTGGCTACCGTCCACGAAGGCGGCATCGGCGACAAGGTTCTCTCCGTCTCGCTAGCCGAACCCGGACCATCTGGCAGTACCGGCCCACCCCGGCATTGTCAAGGCTGCTCCCACCCTCCCTCACGTCCCCGAGGTCAGGCTGCCTCCAGCTTCAGCGGCCTGCTGCGACAAGCCGCAGGTGGGTCCTTACACCCCACCCGGTTACATGACGCCTCGTGGCGCACCCACCCGTAGCTCGCTTCAATCGCCACCTCGGGCGCTTCGCTCGCCTCGCGAATGGCGTCGGCCAGCGCCAACGGGTCGTTATCGATACGAGTCACGCCGACTTTCTCGCCGGCCTCGTTCTCGCGAACCACCACCGACCGGTTCAAATGCAGGTCGATAGCGACATACTGTCCTTCCACGGTTCTTCTCCTTGCTCGGGAACGGGTTGGTTTTGTCGCCACCAGTCTCGGGCTGGAACCGCCCCGAGCGGGAGAAGAACCACCACCAGCCTTCGCCGACGACGCCTTCCACACCGGCGTCGACCCAACCTGTCTTCCTGACACCTTCGCCACCACCCGGGAGCCTCCAACAACGTCGGCTGCAGCCGAACCCCTGCCCGGCCTACTCAGCGAGAGGGAAGCAAGCGCTCTGTCATCCCATCACCTCGGGGGCGGGTGCCTCCCGAATCCACATTGGGGGCGGGTGCCTCCCGAATCCACCGGGGATATTGGGCTACCCGTCCGAGGGATGATGTCGGGGTGTCTAGCTGTTCTTCTGTTTGACGGCTGTTCGGGCGGAGTGCCAGAGGGTGCGGAGGTTTTCCCAGTCGGGGTAGCGCTCGACCATGTGGGCGACGATGCCGGCGGTGGTGGTCTCGCCGGCGGCTGCCTGGGTGAAGTCCTGGAGGTATTGCTGGGATTCCCCGATGATTTTTGGGTTGTTGTCGTTTTTGATCTTCTTGTGGCCGGCGACGACGAAGGTGGGTTGGAGGGCGGCTACCTGATCGAGGTTGCCGATCCACTTGGCTCGCTCCAGCTCGCCGGTCTCGGCGGTCATCATGTGGACCTGGTTGTAGGCCAGGTCCCCGGTGATGACGGCGGCCAGCGAGGGGACGTGCAGGACGGTCGAGTGGGCGGTGTCGGCTTGGCCGATGTGGATGATCCGCAGCTCGTGGCCTTCCAGATCGAGGGTGTCGCTGTCGAGGACCTGGGGTAGCACCTTCTCCGTTGGGGGTGGTACCTCGCCGGGGAAGATGGCGTCCCAGTAGCGGGCCATGCTGGGGTCTGTGGCCTCGAAGTTGGCTCGGGCGAGCACTTCGGGGGCGGCCAGTCCGACCGCGTCGGGAAAGTGCTGCAGGAGTCGGGCCAGTCCGAGCCAGTGGTCGCCGTGGCCGTGGGTGATGTAGATGCGGGACAGCCGCCGGCCTTTGGTGTCGATCCAGTCGGCGAGCGCGTCGGCCTGGTCGAAGGTGGCCCAGGCGTCGACGAGGACGGCGTCGTGGTCGCCGTAGATGAGCGTGGCCGACATGGGCGACCAGGTCGGTTCGTCGCCGGGGCCTTCGGGCGCGATGGAGCTGGTGAAAGATCGGCCCGGGGTGGTGTAGACCTCGACGGCGAGATCGGCGGGGGCAGGGCTTTGAGTTGTCACGGTCTTCCTGTCTGGTCTAGCCGCGGGTGATGTCGATTCCGAAGGTGTCGCTGTAGGACTGGTAGTACTCGTCGTCATCTTCGATGGTGCCCAGCGCGACCCACTGTTCGTCGGTGATTCGCGACCTACCCGCTATGGATTCCGGGCCGCCCCAGGACACGGGGTAGCGCAGTGTGGGGGTGTCGGTGTGGATGGCGTGGTGCACGACTTTGGCCACCTCAACCGGGTCGCTGGCGTGGGAGTAGCCGGCCGCGTAGAACTGGAACATGCGTCTTATATGCGGTTCGTAGTCGCGGCCGGACTGGTTGGAGTCGGTGTTCTTGGCGAAGATGGCGCTCTTGGTCAGGCCGGGCTCGATGATGGCCACGCGGATGCCGAACCGGGCTACCTCTTGGGCCAGTTGCTCGCTCAGCCCTTCCAGCGCCCATTTGGAGGCCACATAGGGTGCCTGGGCCAGCGCCGCTATTCGGCCCACGACCGAGGTGATGTTGACGATGGTCCCCCGGTGGTGTTGGCGCATGGACGGCAGCACGGCTTTGAGGCAGCGCAGCTGACCGTACAGGTCGACGTTCATCACCTCGGCGTAGGTTTCGATCGGTGTCTCTTCGACCGTGCCGTTGCCGCCTATGCCGGCGTTGTTGACTAGCACGTCGATGCGTCCGGCCTGGTCGAGGACCTGGGCCAGTCCGGCCTGCACGGAGTCGTCTTGGGCCACGTCGAGTTCGACCAGGTCGACGGTCACGCCCGCCTCGGCTGCCATGGCGTTGAGCTTGGTGGCCTTGTCGAATGAGCGGACGGTGCCGTAGACGGTGTGGCCCTGACCGGCCAGGTAGATGGCGGTGGCCCGGCCGATCCCGCTGTTGGCCCCGGTCACCACGGTGACCGGAGCGTCCTCCGTCCGGCTCATGTCTGGAGGATGTTCATCATCCACATGAGGTCAGGATGACAGACGTAATCTTGTTGGTCAAGAACATCCAAGAAATCCCGGAGGGTCAAGATGGGCACGTCTCAACTGGCGAAGGCAGCTAGCCACGACCGCATCCTCGACATCGCGGCGGCACGGATCCGCCGTGACGGCATCGCAGGCTTGGCCGTCGCCGATCTCATGGCCGCAGCCGGATTGACCCATGGCGGCTTCTACCGTCACTTCGACTCCCGAGAGCAACTTGTCGGCGAGGCCACCCAGAGAGCTCTGAGCCAGGGCAGCGAGTGGACCGTGGCTTCGGGCCGACTGGGCGGGCGAACGGGATTGACCGCTCTGGTCGACGGCTACCTCAGCCCATGGCATCGGGATCACCCCGAAGCCGGCTGCGGCTTGGCCGGCGTCGCCTCCGACGTGGCCCGAGACGGCGCGCCGACCCGAGCCAGCTACACCCGTCAGGTCAAAGAATGCCTCGCCGTCATCGGTGACCTCATCGACGGCTCCGACCACCAGCCCGCAGAACGACAGGCCATCGTCACACTCAGCCTGCTGGTCGGCGCCATCACCATCGCCCGAGCCGTCGACGACATTGAACTGTCTGACCAGATACTGACCAGCGCCGCCACTGCGCTCAAGGAACGCATCCCAACAAATGAACTGGATCGACGACCGGCCACGAAGCCCGCCGGAAAGAGAACTCGCCCCTCGTGACAGCCATCTCGGCTGCGCCCACTCCCCCAGAATGACGCCCAGCCCATCGACTGCAGCGCGTCCCGAAACACCGGGTTGGCTGCGCGTTCTGGCGCGACCGAGGCCCCGCGGTCTGAAGTGCCCGAACGGTGCAGATCGCCAATCCGAGCGCGGCTCCGCTGCCGCTGCAGTCGGAGGGCGTTGGCGTTCTGGGCGGCTTCAAGATATGAGTCGAAGTCGCTTGACCGGCTGGCCATCCTCGTCTTCAATATGGGCGGGATGTTCGTCTTCACCGGATCGCTCCTTCTTACCTGACGGCGGGCGCCCGATCGCGCTCGCCGTAAACCTCCTGCCCCGGCAGGAGGTTTTTTGTTGCCTGTGAAAGGACCTGTGACCATGACCCAGATCGGACCACTCCGGTGGGAGTCCCCTATGACTTCGCGGAACTCGAATACCGGTGGCGCGCGCGTTGGGAGGAGACGGGCCTATATCGCCTCGACCTCGATGCGGTAGACCCCGAGGACCTCTTCTACAACCTGGTTGAGTTCCCCTATCCCTCCGCCGAGGGCCTGCACGTCGGCCATATCTTCAAGTACTCGGGTGCGGACGCTTACGGCCGCTACCAGCACATGCAGGGACGGGCGGTGTTCCAGCCCGTCGGTTTCGACGCCTTCGGCATCCATACCGAGAACTTCGCCCTGAAGGTCGGTCAACATCCACTGCTCGTGACCGAGCGGACGACCGAGACGTTTCGCGCTCAGCTGTCGCGGGGCGGGATGGGCTGGGATTGGTCCCGGGCTGTGGATACGAGCCGACCCGGCTACTACCGCTGGACTCAGTGGATCCTTACCCGGCTGTTCGCAGCCGGGCTCATGTATCAGGCTGACGCCCCGGTGTTGTGGTGCCCGTCATGTCTGACGGTCCTAGCCAGGGAGCAAACCGAGACCGTCGAGGGCGAGAGCGTGTGCGAGCGCTGCGCCACCCGGGTCACTGAGCGCCAGATGCGCCAGTGGTTCCTGCGCAGCACCGCCTACGCCGAGCGGCTCCTGGACGGGCTGGAGACCCTTGACTGGCCGGAACGGGCCAAACGGTTACAGCGCCAGTGGATAGGACGGTCCGAGGGCCGGGAGATCGCCTTCGGCGACCTGACCGTGTTCACTACCCGACCCGACACACTGCCAGCGGTCACCTTCGTGGCCGTCCCAACCCGCCACCCGGTCGCAGGGCGCACCCGACCGCATCCCCTCAGCGGGGAGGCGATCCCGGTGCTGGCCGCCGACTATGTCATCGAGTCCTACGGCACCGGGGCGGTGATGGGCGTGCCTGCCCACGACGAGCGGGATGCCCGCTTCGCCGCCCAGGTAGGCCTGCCCGTGTCACAGGCCGACTTGCTGGGTCCCGAGCTGGCGGACCGAATCGGGCGGCCGGCGGTGCGCTACCGGATGCGGGACTGGCTCATCTCCCGCCAGCGCTACTGGGGCCCTCCCATCCCGATCGTTCACTGCGACGCCTGCGGGCCGGTTCCCGTGCCGGACGAGGATCTCCCGGTGCTGCTGCCAGAGGTGGAGGACTTCCGGCCCACGGGCACGGGCGTTTCGCCGCTGGCCGCCGTCGAGGGCTTCGTCCGGACCCGGTGCCCGGCTTGTGGTGGGCCGGGCCGACGAGAGACCGACGTGTCCGATACGTTCGTCGATTCCGCCTGGTACTTCCTGCGCTATCCCTCGACCGACTTCGCCGACCGCCCCTGGGACCCGGAGCGCACGGCCCGGGTGCTGCCGGTGGACTTCTACGCCGGGGGCCCCGAGCACGTCCAGCGCCACCACCTCTATGCCCGTTTTATGACGATGGCCCTGCACGACCTCGGGTTGGCCTCCTTCGAGGAGCCGTTCCCCCGTGTCCGCCTCGGCGGGCTAATCATCAAGGACGGGGCCAAGATGTCCAAGAGCCGGGGCAACGTCGTCGGACCGGACGACTACGTCAACGCGCACGGCTCGGACGTGCTGCGCTGCGCCCTGCTGTTCACCTGCCCGTGGGAAGTCGGAGGCGACTTCCACGACGACAGCATCGCCGGCATTGAGCGGTTCTTCACCCGCGTGTGGAAGACCGTCGCCGTGCCGGCTACTGAAAAGGACTCGATCAACCCACTCGTCGAGCGCACCATCTTGGCGGTGTCCGACGCCATCGAGAAGCTGTCCTTCAACGTGGGCCTTGCCCGGCTGATGGAGTTCGCCCCGGCCGCCACCACCGCTCGGGATAAAAGGGTCCTGGTCCAGCTGCTCGCCCCTTTCGCCCCCCACCTGGCCGAGGAGCTCTGGGCTCGCCTCGGCGAAACCTTCAGCGTCCACACGAGCGCCTGGCCGACGGCCAACCTGGGAATCCTAAACTCAGAGCCAATCCCAATCGTCGTCCAAGTCGACGGGCGCGTACGGGCGAGAATCGAGGTCGACCCGACTGCGACCGAAGCACAGGTAGTGGATGCTGCCGTCGGGGCCGTGAATGCCATCGAGCCCTTCCGAGTGGTCTACGTGCCCGGCCGACTTGTCAACCTCGTCACGTAGAACGAAGCCCTGGGTCGCTGTCCGATGACGCTTCCGTGCAGCAGCGGCTGATCGCCATCCTCAGGCGGAAACTCTTAGTTCCCGTCCGGCAGGATGCGGGGTAGGCCGAAGCGAGCGATTACTGCGTTTTCGAAACGGGTGATGGCGCTGATGCGGTCGCCTTCGACTGTGATTACGAGAAGGCCTAAGACACGGGCCAGCCCCGACGCGGGGTCCCGCAGGTAGGCGCCGAATGCGGGCTGGCCGTTGGCTCGAGTGGGAACCAGCCGGTAGCGCCGGCCGTCTCGAAAGGCGACGGTGGCGAAGAACTGTCGGGTCAGCTCGCGACCCTGGTACTCGAGCGGGAGTGGCGGCATGCGCAGCCACACGTCGTCGGTCATCAGAGCGACTATGCCGTCCACATCGCCGTCATCGAAGGCCCGGAGCAGCCGGTCCATGAGCTCCTGCTCGGCGGGCGAGTTGGCCGGAGGGGGTGCGCTTCGGCCATTGGCCTGCTGCCTGTCCAGAGTGGCCCGGGCCCGCTTCAGCGCGCTCGACACAGCCTGTTCGGTGGTGTCGAGCATGGTGGCAACGTCGCGTGCGGGGAAATCGAGCACGTCCCGGAGCACCACGACAGCCCGCTGTTGTGGAGGCAGCAATTGCAGGGCGGTTATGAACGCCAAGGAGATCGCCTCCCGCGACTCGTACCTGGCCTCGGGACCGATTTCTGGATCGGCGAGCAACACGTCCGGGTACGGCTCGAGCCATATCACCTCGCCGAGGCGGGTGGGCTCTGGCGGCTCGACCGCCAGGGGAGGAGCCTCCACCTTCGGGCGCCTACCCGCGGCTCGCAGCATATTCAGTGTTCGGGTGGTAGCGATCCGGTACAGCCAGGTGCGGATGGTCGCCCGCTGCTCGAAGCCGCCCAGCCCCCGCCAGGCGGCCAGCATTGTCTCTTGCAACGCGTCCTCCGCGTCGGCGGCTGAACCCAGCATCCGGTAGGCGTGCACCTGCAGCTCTTGCCGGTACGGTCCGACCAGCTCCTCGAACGCCGACTGGTCGCCTGAGCGGGCCCGCTCGATCAGCTCCGTTTCCATACTCCCACCTCGTTATCACGTGGCCTCCTGGGATACTCATCCCACCTGTGTACCGACACCGGGCGAAGCCGAAATTGGGCGGTGGTTCACCGACCAATTCGTTGACGGGCGCGGTGTCTACCTCCTTGACAACGCGCCGGCCTCAGCCGGTCCGACTAACCAAGGAGATTCAGATGCCGAACTTCGTATTCAGCTACCGTGTGTCCTCCGACTACAGGCCCCACGCCGGGACGCCGGCCGAGTGGCAGGCCTGGTTCGGCGGGATGGGCTCGGCCCTGGTGGACGTCGGCCACGCGGTGGTCGATTACGCCTCGCTCGGCGAGGTCGGCGGCAGCGGCTCCCGGATGGTCGGCTACTCGGTGGTGTCCGCCCAGGACATGGACTCCGCGCTGGCGCTGGCCAAGGACTGCCCGGCGCTGCGGGTCGGCGGTGGGGTCGAGGTCGGCCCCGTGATGGAAGCGGCCGGGTCGTGAGCGTCGCCATGACCGCTTCGACGGCGCCGCTGGAGGGGTCGTTCCTGACGACCAGGCGCGGCAAGGTCACGCTGGCGCTGCTGTGCGCGGTGACGTTCCTGGACGTCGTGGACGGCTCGATCGTGAACGTCGCCCTGCCGACCATCCGTACGCATCTGGGGTTCTCGGTGCAGAACCTGCAGTGGGTGGTTAGCGGCTATCTGATCACCTATGGCGGGTTCCTGCTGCTGGGCGGTCGAGCCGGAGACCTGCTGGGGCGGCGACGGCTGCTGATCGCTGGGACCGCGCTGTTCGCGGCCTCCTCGCTGGCCTGCGGGTTGGTCGACAGCCAGGGGTTGCTGGTCGGCGCCCGGCTCGCCCAGGGTTTCGGGGCGGCGATGATGTCCCCGGCCGCGCTGTCCATCCTGACCACCACCTTCCAGAACTCCGACCGGCACAAGGCGCTGGGCGTGTGGGCCGGGATCAGCGGGCTGGCCGCCGCGGTCGGGGTGTTCTTCGGCGGGCTACTCACCGAGGACTTCGGCTGGCGGTGGGTGTTCTTCGTGAACCTCCCGCTGTGCGCGCTGGTGCTGTTCGGGGCGTTCCGGATCCTGAAGGCCGACCACGGCCGGTCCGTGCCGGGCGGTTTCGACGCGGTCGGCGCGGTGCTGGTCACCGCCAGCATGCTGCTGCTGATCTTCACGTTGGTGAAGGCGCCGGACGAGGGCTGGGGTGCGGGCCGCACCATCGGCGGGCTGGCCGCCTCGGTGGTGCTGATGGCCGCGTTCGGGGTCAATGAGCAGCGGCGCGCCCATCCGCTGGTCCCGATGTCAATCTTCCGGATCAAGGGCCTGGCCGCGGCCGATGCCACCCAGGTGATCGCCTGGGCCGGGTTCTACTCGATGTTCTTCTTCGTCACTCTGTATATGCAGAACGTCCTGGGCTACTCCCAGCTGCGGACCGGGCTCTCGTATCTGCCGGTGACCGTCGGCGTCGGGTTCGGCTCGACGGTGGCGACGAAGATGTTCGTCCGGACCGGTACCCGTCCGATCATCGTCTCCGGTGCGCTGCTCGCTGCCGGTGGCATCTTCTGGCTGTCGCGCATCCCGGTGGATGGCACCTATCTCGGCAACCTGCTCGCCCCGCTGGTGGTCATGAGCGCCGGGCTGGGGCTGCTGTATGCCGGTGTGCAAACGGCCGCGAACGCGGGCGTGCCGGAGCATCAGGCCGGATTGGCCGCCGCCCTGATCACCGCCTCTTTCCAGCTCGGGTCCGCGCTCGGCCTGGCGGTCTTCAGCGGGATCGCGACCAGCCGCACCAGCCACCTGCTGGCCGCTCACACCCCGCCCCCCGAGGCACTCACCGCCGGATTCCAGCGGGCCCTGCTCGTCAGCGCCCTCTGCCTCCTGGCAGCCGGAGCCATCGCGCTGCGCGCCTCCAACACCCGCGGCGAACCCGCCGCCACACCAGAAACCCAACAAAACCTGGAACTCTCCTACGACCCCGCATAACGCAACACAACGAAATCCCGGGATGGCGTTCAACGCCATCCCGGGATATCTGGCATGCGAGGGCGCCTACGTTGGCGTCAGTGCCCACGGACGCACCCGTACCTACCGCTACTACACCTGCCGGCAGGTGGCAGAGGGACCGAGCGGGGCAAGTGGCCGATTCGGGGCGCCCGTGGAAGTGGTGCAATCATCTCGGGCGAGCACGTGCCAGCCGACAGAGTCCCTGAGAGCTACATTTTTCCCAACCCGAGTCACTTCGGATTCAACGCCCGGATCTTCATTGGGGCACAAGGTGACGGCCTCAGGGACAGCTTCAACCTGCTTGTCTGTTCTCCCTCATGGTTCGCGGAGTGAGCGGCCCAGCGGCTTGAGAAGATGGGTTAACGGCTGCCGGGTTGGCCGGATGCTGTGGCGTTCGGGACGGGAGTTTGCTTCATGCGCCGTTGGGACCGCGCCGTCTTCATGGAGGCTGTCCGAGCGGTCTGTGAAGGCTTCAGCCTTGGGAACGACTGGGGCATCCTGGCGTCGCGGATCGGCCGGGTCATTCCCTGGGAGTTCGACTATCGGTACGACAAGTTCGTCGATCAGTACCCAGGCCAGCCCTTGCCGCTACGAACACAACCAGGCAGCGCCGATGGCCGATTTCGCGCTTCCTCGGAGGACCCCTCGTCGGTAACCACAGGGCGCGGTGTGGAGCGTTCTGGGCCGCCCTGGAACCTGACTTAGCCCGGATCCACCGATCCGGCGGGGGTGACATAGGGCGGGTATCCGCGAAAAGCGCCTTCCGGCAAGGGAAAATGGCGGCTACCACACCAAGCCATGCCCCTACTGGAAGGCACCTTTCAGATGCGTTCATCTTGGCACAGTCTGGACCGGATCGGCGTGACCTTCGATGACGAGCGGCTGGTGGCCAACGCCGGGCTGATCGCGCCGGCCAGCCTGGCTCAGCATCTACGGCTGCGTGAGCTCTTCGATGAGCGCGTCGATCTGGGCGACGGCTCGGGCCGGGCCAATGTCGGGGACAAGGCGATGACGGTGATCCACTCGGTGCTGGCGGCCGCGGACAGCATCGAGGGCTGCGAGGTGCTGCGGGCCGGGTCGACCGCGGCGGTGCTGGGTCACACGGTGCTGGCTCCCTCGACGATAGGTACCTTCTTGCGCAGCTTTTCGTGGGGGCATGCCCGCCAGCTCGACGCCGCCGCCGGCGAGGCGCTGGCTCGTGGGTGGGCGGCCGGCGCCGGCCCGCAGCCGGGGGAGGCGTTCACCATCGATCTGGACAGTTCGATACATGAGACCTACGGCACCCAGAAAGAAGGCGGCAGCCGTTTCGGTTACACCCATGTTCGTGGCTACCACCCGCTCTATGCCATCGCCGCCGATAGCGGCGAGGTGATCCACTCGCGTCTGCGGGGCGGGAACTCGCATACCGCTCGCGGCGCGGTCGGTTTCCTGGCCGAGACCTTCGGGCGGGTCCGAGCCGCGGCGGCGACCGGCCCGCTGATGGTGCGGGCCGATTCGGGGTTCTACTCCGCCAAAGTGGTCCAGGCCTGCCAGGCCGCCGACGTCCGCTTCTCGATCACGGTCAAGCTGTACAAGAACGTGCACGCCGCCATCTCGGCCATCCCCGAGCAGGCGTGGAAGCCGATCCCTTACTGGCTCGAGGACGGCGCCGATGTGACCGCCATCGACTGGCGGGCATTCAAGTCCGGCACCGACGAAGGCATCCCCTGCCGGCTGGTGGTGCGCCGAACCCGGCCCACACCGGGATCGCAACTCGCCCTGATCGCCGACTACTCCTACCACGCCTTCATGACCGACCGCGACGGCGACCCGATCACACTCGATGCCTGGCATCGAGCGCACGCCAACTGCGAGAACGCCATCCGCGACCTCAAATACGGCGTCGGGCTCAACCACCTACCCTCCGGTCGCTTCGCCGCCAACGCGGCCTGGCTCACGCTGAACGTGATCGCCCACAACCTGTCGCGCTGGACCACCCGCATCGGCGGCATCGACACCGACACCCCAGCAGGCGTCAGCGAAGACACCAGCGACGGGCAGCCCAACCGCAAAGCCTTCGTGGCCACCGACACCCTCCGCCGCCGCTACCTGACCATCCCCGGCCGGCTCGCCACCTCAGGCCGACGCGTCCATCTCCACCTTCCGTCCCGCTGGCCATGGACGGTCCAGTTCCACACCATGCTCGACGCCATCCGCAGCGTGGAACTCGTTATCTACTTGACCCTGAAAAAGTCGATGTGTATTCCCTTGTCTGGTAAGGGTCTCGCGGTCTGACGGTCCCCCGGTTTGGGGTCGAATGCTGTGATGATGGCCCGAACCCCTTGTGCGAGAAGGAGTTCAGGCCATCATGCTGCGTACCATAAACGCTGAGCCGACCTTGTGGGACGTGATCCTGCCGGAGTGCTGCTTGGGGCTGCCGCCGGGGCTGGCCGAGGTGGACCTGCTGCTCGATGACGTGCGGTTCTTCGAGCCGTTCGTGCCGTTCTTCTCGGAGCGGACCGGTCGGCCGTCGATCCCGATGGAGACCTACCTGCGCATGATGTTCCTGCGGTTCCGTTACAAACTCGGGTACGAGACGCTGTGCGCGGAGGTGGTCGACTCCATCGTGTGGCGGCGGTTCTGTCGGATCCCCCTCGATCAGGCGGTGCCGCATCCTACCACGCTGTTGAAGATCACTGCCCGCTGCGGTGAGATGGCCATCTCGGCGCTCAACGAGGCGTTGTTGGCCAAGGCGGCCGAGGAGAAGCTGATCCGTCTCGACGCCGTCCTCGCCGACATCACCGTGGTCGAAGCGAACGTGGCCTACCCGACCGACAGCGGTCTTTTGGCCAAGGGCGTGGCCCGCATGGCGGTCCTGGCCGGCAAGCTCAAGGCGGCCGGGCTGGCGAAGCGGACCGGTTTCCGGGATCGGACGTGATCGGTGCGACGGCGAGCCCATGATGTGGCTACCTGGCTGCGTCGGCGCAACGACGACGCCAAAGAAGAGGTCCTGGTCCTCACCGGCGAGCTGGCCGCGATCGCGGTGGCGACGGTCGGCGAAGCGCGGGCGGTGGCCGCCAACGCCGGACGGACCCTGGCCCGCCGTGGCGTCGCCGCTGGAGGAAAGCTGGCCGCGATGATCCCGGCTCTGGAGGAGACCGCGGCCGCAGTGAAACAGATCGCGGCTCAGACCCGGGCCCGCCTCGCCGGTGAGATCCCCGACGGGGCCACCCGGGTGGTGTCGCTTCACGACCTCGACGCCCGCCCCATCCGCAAGGGACGACTCGGTCGTCCCGTCGAGTTCGGATACAAGGCGCAGGTGGCCGACAACGCCGAGGGCGTGGTCGTCGACCATGTAGTAGTGAAGGGGAACCCGCCCGACGCCCCGATGCTGGTCCCCGCCGTCGCCCGCATCACCGCCCGCTTCGGTCGCGCCCCCGAGCGGTCACCGCCGACCGCGGCTACGGCGAAGCCGCAATAGACTTCGATCTCAAATCGCTCGGCGTGCAGACCGTGGCCATTCCCCGGCGCGGCAGGCCCGGTCCGGCTCGCAGCAAGGTTCAACATGGACGGCGCTTCACCAAGCTGGTGAAGTGGCGCACCGGTTCGGAGGCCCGGATCTCCTGCCTGAAGCGGGACTTCGGCTGGCGGCGCAGCCTCTTCGACGGGATCGGCGGCACCCAAACCTGGTGCGGCTGGGGTGTCCTGGCCCACAACTCGGTGAAGATTGCCGCCCTCGCCCATACCGCCACCCCGCCGCCAGCCACCCCGTGCCAGCCGCGACCAACCCGGATCGTCCCCGGCACCGACCCGCCCACCCCCATGCCACCAGCCCGGAATGCTGCCTGACCCCCGGCCGACCGCTTCTCCCGCCACGCCCCGACGGCCAGCAACGGCCGAAAAGGCGAGCCCGGGAGAAGCGGAAAGGGCCGGGGGATGGCCCCACACGACCCCAAAGCCACCACTCCAGCCCGACCAGCCCCGCCAATCACAAGGGCTTTTTCAGGTCGAAGTATCTAACCGCCCAGCAGAACCGATGCCCGTGGCGGCCGCGTCGACGACAGCCCGAACACCCAAAAGCCGTGACCTCACACGCCCCTCACGAGCCGCCTCAGCCTCGCCACCCCCTCCGGACCATCACCACCCACCCCAACCCGCTTCAGACCCGCTAAAACAATCGACCCCGGTCAATCGGTGGATCCGGGCTTAGCTTAGCCCGGATCCACCGATCCGGCGGGGGTGACATAGGGCGGGTATCCGCGAAAAGCGCCTTCCGGCAAGGGAAAATGGCGGCTACCACACCAAGCCATGCCCCTACTGGAAGGCACCTTTCAGATGCGTTCATCTTGGCACAGTCTGGACCGGATCGGCGTGACCTTCGATGACGAGCGGCTGGTGGCCAACGCCGGGCTGATCGCGCCGGCCAGCCTGGCTCAGCATCTACGGCTGCGTGAGATCTTCGATGAGCGCGTCGATCTGGGCGACGGCTCGGGCCGGGCCAATGTCGGGGACAAGGCGATGACGGTGATCCACTCGGTGCTGGCGGCCGCGGACAGCATCGAGGGCTGCGAGGTGCTGCGGGCCGGGTCGACCGCGGCGGTGCTGGGTCACACGGTGCTGGCTCCCTCGACGATAGGTACCTTCTTGCGCAGCTTTTCGTGGGGGCATGCCCGCCAGCTCGACGCCGCCGCCGGCGAGGCGCTGGCTCGTGGGTGGGCGGCCGGCGCCGGCCCGCAGCCGGGGGAGGCGTTCACCATCGATCTGGACAGTTCGATACATGAGACCTACGGCACCCAGAAAGAAGGCGGCAGCCGTTTCGGTTACACCCATGTTCGTGGCTACCACCCGCTCTATGCCATCGCCGCCGATAGCGGCGAGGTGATCCACTCGCGTCTGCGGGGCGGGAACTCGCATACCGCTCGCGGCGCGGTCGGTTTCCTGGCCGAGACCTTCGGGCGGGTCCGAGCCGCGGCGGCGACCGGCCCGCTGATGGTGCGGGCCGATTCGGGGTTCTACTCCGCCAAAGTGGTCCAGGCCTGCCAGGCCGCCGACGTCCGCTTCTCGATCACGGTCAAGCTGTACAAGAACGTGCACGCCGCCATCTCGGCCATCCCCGAGCAGGCGTGGAAGCCGATCCCTTACTGGCTCGAGGACGGCGCCGATGTGACCGCCATCGACTGGCGGGCATTCAAGTCCGGCACCGACGAAGGCATCCCCTGCCGGCTGGTGGTGCGCCGAACCCGGCCCACACCGGGATCGCAACTCGCCCTGATCGCCGACTACTCCTACCACGCCTTCATGACCGACCGCGACGGCGACCCGATCACACTCGATGCCTGGCATCGAGCGCACGCCAACTGCGAGAACGCCATCCGCGACCTCAAATACGGCGTCGGGCTCAACCACCTACCCTCCGGTCGCTTCGCCGCCAACGCGGCCTGGCTCACGCTGAACGTGATCGCCCACAACCTGTCGCGCTGGACCACCCGCATCGGCGGCATCGACACCGACACCCCAGCAGGCGTCAGCGAAGACACCAGCGACGGGCAGCCCAACCGCAAAGCCTTCGTGGCCACCGACACCCTCCGCCGCCGCTACCTGACCATCCCCGGCCGGCTCGCCACCTCAGGCCGACGCGTCCATCTCCACCTTCCGTCCCGCTGGCCATGGACGGTCCAGTTCCACACCATGCTCGACGCCATCCGCAGCGTGGAACTCGTTATCTACTTGCCCCTGAAAAACTCGGGTAGGTCCTCGCGGTTTTCGCCCCGATCGGCGATGATGGCCTCGACCCGTAGGACTGGTACGGATCGAGGCCATCATGTTGAGAACGGTAAACGCTCAGCCCACCCTGTGGGAAGCGATCCTGCCCGAGATGTGCCTCGGGTTGCCTGACGAGTTGGAGGGGGTCGACCGGCTGTTGGACGACTCGGGATTCTTCGAGCCGTTTAGGGCGCACTTCCACTCGGTGCTCGGGCGGCCGTCGGTGCCGATCGAGACGTACCTGCGGCTGATGTTCTTGAAGTACCGCTATCGATTGGGCTTCGAGCCGCTGTGCCGGGAGGTCGCCGACTCGATCTCCTGGCAGCGTTTCTGCCGGATCCCCCTCGGCGTGGCGGTCCCGCACCCGACCACGCTGATGAAGATCACGACCCGCTGCGGGTCGTCGGCCGTCGACGGTCTCAACGAGGCGCTGCTGGCCACAGCCGTGGCGGCGAAGCTCCTAAAGACCGACCGGGTCCGGGCCGATACCACGGTGGTTCCCGCGGATGTCGCCTACCCGACCGACTCGGGACTGCTGGCCAAGGGCGTGGCCAAGATGGCCAAAGCGGTCCAGCGTCTGAAGGCCGGTGGCCTCGCCCCCCGGGTCAAGACCCGAGACCGCACCCATCTGGTGCGGCGTCACGCCCGCTCGATCGGGGCGAACCTCCGTCGGCGAACCGAGGAGGCAAAGGGCGAGGTCATGGCCATCAATGCCCGTATGGCCCGCATCGCCTCCGACGCCATCCGCGAGGCCCGTCGGGTGGCGGTCAACGCCCGACGGAGACTCCGCCAACTGGGCCGGGCTGCGCCAGCCAGGCTCGAAGTCGTCGCCAACGACCTCGAGGTGACCGCAGAGCGGGTGGCCCGCATCGCCCGCCAGACCCGCCAACGCCTGGCCGGCAACGTGCCCGACGGGTCCACCCGTCTGGTGTCGCTGCACGACCCTGACGCCCGGCCCATCCGCAAGGGTCGGCTGGGTAAGCCGGTCGAGTTCGGTTACAAGGCCCAGGTGGTCGACAACGAGGACGGCATCGTCGTCGACCACGCCGTCTTCATCGGCAACCCACCCGATGCCCCCATGCTCGCTCCGGCGATCCAGCGCATCAGCCAGCGGGCCAACGTCGTCCCCGACGCGGTCACCGCCGACCGCGGCTATGGCGAGGCGGCCGTCGGCGAATCGCTCCGCGAACTCGGCGTTCGCCAGGTGGTGCTTCCGACCAAGGGCAAACCCAGCGCCGCCCGACGAGCGGTCGAGAACCAGGAGTCGTTCCAAGACCTGGTCCGGTGGCGGACAGGAAGCGAGGGACGCATCAGCTGCCTCAAACGAGACTTCGGATGGAACAGGACCCGCATCGACGGACTCGAAGGCACCAAGACCTGGTGCGGCCACGGGGTCTTCAACCACAACCTGGTCAAGATCGCAACGCTGGTCAGCTCCCAATGATCACGATCGACCGGCAGACAACCCCTGAACACATCGAGATCGGGGCCGACCCCGACCTCACGCCCCTGAACCAAGTGCCCAACGGAACCCTCCGCTCACATCGGCTTTTTCAGGGGCAAGTATCTAACCGCCCAGCAGAACCGATGCCCGTGGCGGCCGCGTCGACGACAGCCCGAACACCCAAAAGCCGTGACCTCACACGCCCCTCACGAGCCGCCTCAGCCTCGCCACCCCCTCCGGACCATCACCACCCACCCCAACCCGCTTCAGACCCGCTAAAACAATCGACCCCGGTCAATCGGTGGATCCGGGCTTAGGAGTCCGGATACAGCCAATGGAAACGTCTCGGCTGGAAGTCCACCTCGACTCGCTGTTGGGCAAGTGCTGACAGCACCTCGTCGCGGTTGAAGCACCAGAAGATGATGTAGACCCCATCTTTGGTGACCAACCTAACACCTCTTGCCTGGATCGGCCCTTTGGCGCTGTCGCTTCCGTCGGGGTCGGGTCGCCCTACAGCATGAACGACCGCGAGTTCCTCGTATCTGGCAAGCCAGACAGGAACCGACGGGGACAGCCACCTGTAGGTCGAGCCGAGTTCAACGCCCGTCGAATAGATCCAAAGCATGATGAGGGGGTAGCTCCAGTTGCCGATGCCCGTGCGTCCGTGTCGCATTCCGCCGCGATACGACGAGAGACGTTGAACATCCCCAAGGTCGGCTCCTCTGCGCGTTTGGAAAGCACAGCGCTGCATGCTGGATAAGCATGACCGATCAGGAGCGCCGATCGCCGATTAGGGTGCGGCGATCTAGGGTGAGCACGGAGTAGCGGAGGGGCGACACGGAACATTCTGTGTGCGGGAGTCTGGCACGCTGCTGGGCGGACATGCCTTGGCCACTCAGCGCGCCGACTCCGGAACTGGGGATCCTTAATCGGCGAGCCCCGGCGCGAATAGTTCGCAAGACTCGGAGACGTGCTCGACCCCATCCTCTCCGACGTCATCGAGGGCCGCATGATCTCCGGCACTGCCGAGATTGTCCCTACTGCGGACGAGCCGGTCCGAGCAGTCGACGTGTTGGGCCGATTCGCGGCCGTCTTCCGCTTCGCCGTCGCTGCTGGCGGGGGCTATTCAGCAGATGGGGCCTTAGCGCTGCGGACCGGGCCGGAAACCTGGTTGGAAACCTGTAGTGGAGGCTCCATCGGCGGGGGCTTGAAGGTGCCCTTTCAGCCATCTCCAGAGGACTTCGGTGGCCACTCGCTCTCCGTCTTCGGGTCCGCCAGGATGGACCTTCCCGACGACCAGGATCAGATGGTCCTCGTGTCGGCCATCTTTGGGTTCGCCATTCCCGAGGTACGCTCCGTCCGGGTCAGGACGCAGAGCAGGGTCAGGACCATCGTGTTGGACTCTACGGCAGGAACGTTCGTAGTGGCGGTCGTCGGCGAGGGGGACGTCGAACTGCAAGGCCTAGACGAGCGAAGCGTTGAGATCGGCCGCCCTACAAAAATGCAAGCCTGAATGCCGTGTGACCCTCTAACGTCGTTTTCCCCTCAACCACAGCTCTCGTCCAGAGGCATGCTCGTTCACCGGAGAGGGGAGGCTTAGAAAAGATCGCCGAATAAGTCGCCTGACCGTAGCACCCGGAGTCGGGAGCGCATGGCGTGAGATCGAACATTCTGCACGTCGATCGCAGGCCACGGGTCACACATGACAGAATGGCGCCGTGCCAGACCGGACACGGCCGGATCGTGTGATGCTCAGTCAGAGATTGACCATTGAGGAGACGCATGGGCCAATCAGTGCCACGTTCGAGGGCGTGTCCTTCCGTACGTCCTTCTCACTCGGTGAGTGAGTCGACCGTCTGGGCGGTTACGTCGGAGAGTTGACCGACCCAGATGATCCGACGTTCCTGTATCCGGTGTCGCTGGAGGAATGGTGGTCGAGAGATCCTGAGCTAACTTGGCTGATGATATGGGCGGTCGTGCAGTATCGACTCCGAGGGTCGGGAATCGGTCATACAGGCAGGTCCCGTCGTGGCCGACCGCGCCGCCGACCGGCGACGGGTCCGCTCGGTACGTCCGCTTCGTCCCTCTTCATGCTGGCCGGACGAAACCCGCTCCCATAGGCCGTCACCCGCGGCGGGAGCTCGATGTCCCTTACCCGCCGGCTCTGGGCGATATTCTGCGCCCCTCCGGCCCGGTGACGGAGGCGCCCAGTGGGGCGAGCCGATCGCCGAATCGGCGCTACCTAGAGAGTTTGGGCCCCCCTTCACAAGGCCGTGCCGACAATCCTGTTCTGGCGTGCTCTGAGCGATACCGTGCGACCTGAGCTAGTCCAAACGGCCGGACTGGACTCCCCGGATCCGGCAGTTGCGAGCGGCCTGCTGGGGGGGCCAAACGATCAGGAGATACCGACCGAGCAAGGAAGCACGGCGCATGCGGACGGTGGCGGTGCAGATGCCCCGCTGGAGGCGGAATACTCAGGGCATGGAGGACACCGACTACGTACTCGGGCGCACGAGCGGGGAATACGACCGCCTGGTCGAACAGGCGTACCTCTTAGCTCCGCTCACGCGACGGCTCCTCACAGAGGCGGGGATCGGCACGAACTTGACGGTCCTCGATGTTGGGTGCGGTGTGGGCGATGTCAGCTTCCTTGTGCACGAGCTCGTCGGGCCGGGAGGCGCGGTGATCGGCGTCGATCTGGACGAAGGTGCAGTGCGAGTGGCCGACCAGCGTCGAGCCGACCGGGGTCTGACGAATGTGGCCTTCCGGATTGGCGACGCCCGCACGACGGACTTTGACCGACCCTTCGATGCTGCTGTAGGCCGCTTAGTCCTGATGTTCATGAGCGATCCAATGGACGCTCTGCGGCGCATCGCTGACCGGGTCCGACCCGGAGGCGTCCTCGCTTTCCATGAGTGGGCTGCGAGCGCGGGCGGCGTGTCTACTGTGACCCACCCGGCGCTCGCGAACTTGCAGAGGCTGATCGCTGAGACCTTTGAACGCTCGGGAGCGCGTCTCAACATCGGAGTTGAGATGCACGCCTGGATGGTCGACGCGGGCCTTGCGCCCACGCCGCAACCTTTGGCGGAGTTTGCCGTCACGGCGGATCGCGAGGGTGTCGGGTATCAGCGTTGGGCCCTGTTCGTTCGAAGTCTTCTCCCAAAGATCGTCGAATATGGACTCTCGGCAGAGGGCTCGGTCGAGACCTTGTTGGCACAGGTCCGCGAAGAGCTGACGGCATCTCGTAGCGTTATTCCATTGACCTGGCTGATGATCGGGCAATGGGCCCGCAAACCCTCGTAAAGGCTAAGTCGCATTGATTGGACCCGATGCTCGACGTGGGGACGGCGCTCGAGTTCACGCCGGCAACGAGCCTGTATTCGTGGGCCCAAGCGATTCCGAGTGGTACGCCGGCGTTGGGCACGGTCAGGGACCTTCGACACCTGGCGATATATAGCGGTAGCCGGTGCGGTGGTGTTACGCTTTGAGTGCGGTGCCCCGAGGTCTATATGGACGAATCCAGTGAGCTGTACGAGCGGGTTGCGAGGCATGCAGAGAGGCCTGGGTTTCGTATTTCAGAGATCCGGCTGAGCCGGACGCAGCGGGTGCCATGGCACCATCACTCGAACATCGCGGACACGTTCTATGTGCTGGGTGGATGCATTCGCATCACTCTCCGAGATCCGGACGAACAGATCGAACTGGGTGTTGGTGAGAGCTGGGGACCTGCCCTCGCTGGACGCCCCCATCTCGTCACGAACGCAGGCACCGATCCGGCGAGCTTCCTTGTGCTTCAGGGCATGGGCGATTACGACTTCGTCCCGAGGACCGATTAGCCCCGACCCGAGCGCAACATGCCGGTACATCGCCCCCTGCGGTCACGACCAAGAAGGCGCCAGACCGCTCTATAACGCGCGGCGCAAGTTCATGGTACCCAGATCGCCGGGCGTGGTACCGCTCTCCTCAGGGTTCGAAAGTCCAAGCTTCGGCAAACACGCCATAGCGATCTTTACGCGTGCGCCCCCCAGCAACCGAGATTGGCGTTCGACCCGCCCCGAACGACGTCAGATCGGGCGTGGGGATCGATATGGATGTGGAGCGCAGAGGAGGCGCCCATATTGTTCAGCCAGGGCGTCCCCGAATCCCGCGAGCGGAGTGTGTCGTAACGCGGTTTGCGGGCGACCGGGCCGGTGACCGAGAGGTGGTGCGCACGTGAGCCACGTTCGGAAGTGAGAACGGAGATCTCAGGCCCGATTCGCCGACTTCCGTGGCAGAGTTGCCTCACCGGCTCTCAGCGCCGTCACGAGTCAACTGCGATATAGGGTCGCTCGCCACGGGCTCGTAGCGTGCGTGGGGTGACTAGCTCCGGCCAGGGACTTGCCCCCACCGGATTGCCGGTGGAGGACGTCATCCCGGAGCTGCGGTCTGCCCTCGCTGGAGGTACAGCAGTGCTGACGGCCGAGGCCGGTGCCGGCAAGACGACGGTGGTTCCGCTGCGCCTGCTCGACGAGGATTGGCTGGGGGACAGAAGGATCGTCGTCCTGGAACCCCGACGGGTGGCGGCTCGGGCTGCCGCGACGCGGCATGTCGGATCTGCTGGGCGAGGACGTCGGCGGGACGGTCGGCTACGCAACGAGGGACGAGCGGCGCACGGGCAAGGCCACTCGGATCGAGGTCGTAACCGAGGGGATACTGACCCGTCGTCTGCAGTCCGACGCTTCCCTGCCGGGCGTGGGGATGGTCGTATTCGACGAGTTCCACGAGCGGCACCTGCAGACCGATCTGGGCCTGGCCTTCACCCTCGACGCCCGCGAAGTGCTCCGCCCCGACTTGCGGGTGATGGTCATGTCGGCGACCATCGCCACGGGGCCCATCGCAGCCCTCCTCGGCAGCGCCCCCGTCGTCACCAGCGCCGGGCGTACGTTCCCGGTCGACATCAAGTGGGCGCCCATGCCTACCGGGGGCCGCCTGGCTTCGGGCGTGGCCGGTGCGGTGCGCACAGCCCTGACCGCCGACTGGGGGGATGTGCTGGTGTTTCTTCCCGGGGTGGGAGAGATCCGGGCCGTCACCGCCGCCCTGGGCGATCCCGACGGCGTCGAGGTGTTGCCTCTCCACGGCAGCCTCCCGGCGGCCGGGCAGGATCGGGCGCTACGGGCCAGCGCCGGTAGGAGAGTCGTCCTGGCTACCGACCTGGCGGAGACCAGCGTGACGGTAGAAGGGGTGGGCGTGGTCATCGACGCCGGGCTGGCCCGCCGTCCCTCCTACGATCCGGCCACCGGCCTGACCAAGCTCCGCACCATCGTGGCGTCGAGGGCGTCGGCGGGGCAGAGGGCGGGGCGGGCCGGACGCCTAGGCCCGGGCGTGGCGTACCGTCTGTGGTCCGAGGCAGAGCACGCCACCCGCCGCCCGTGGCCCGATCCCGAGATCGTCAGCACCGACCTGGCCGGCCTGGCCCTGGAGCTGGCCGTGTGGGGGGCGGCGCCGGGCGAACTGAGATGGCTGAACCCGCCGCCGGCGGCCGCCCTGGAAATAGCGCAGGAGTTGCTCGAAGAGCTGGGCGCTACCGATCGCGGCCGGCCCACGGCGCGGGGCCGCCAGCTGTCCGCCCTACCCCTCCATCCTCGGCTGGGGGCCATGCTCCTCGCCGGGCCGCCGCCCGCTCGGCGCACCGCCGGTCTCCTTGCCGCCCTGCTCTCCGAACGGGACATCTTCCGCCCCGACGGCTCGGGCACCACCGCCGACGTGGCCGCTCGCCTGGCCGTTCTGCGCCGTAACGGTCCGGCCCCGGCCGATGTGGACCGGGCCGCCCTGGCCACTGTGCGCCGCCGGGCGGAGGACCTGGTACAGCGGTCCGGCCGCCCCGCCGATGACCAGGAGGACTTCGACCCCGGACCCCTCCTCGCCGCCGCCTACCCGGACCGCATCGCCCAGGCTCGCGGCCGCAGCCGCTACCGCCTGCGCCATGGTGGTGGTGCGGTCCTGGCCGACCACGATCCCCTGGCCGGCACCGCCTGGCTGGTGGCCGCGGACGTCGAAGGTGGCCAAGGCGCGTCGGGACGGGTCGACAGCCGCATCCGCCTGGCCGCCGCACTCGACCGCGACGACGTCGAGCGCGTCGGAGGGGACGCCATCCGCACCGTGGTACGCCTCCAGTGGGACGAGGCCTCCGACGATCTGCGAGCGGTCACCGAACGCACCCTCGACGCCCTCGTCCTCGACACATCTCAGGCATCCGCCCATCCGGGAACCGACACCACGGCAGCGCTGGTCGCCCGGGCCGTGCATACCGGGCTGGGCGTCCTCGGCTGGACGGCATCCAGCCGGGCCCTCCAGGCCCGGGCCGGCTGGGCCCGACGCGCTCTGGGCGAAGACTGGCCCGACGTCTCGGATCGGGCCCTGGCCCGGCGAGCGAACGACTGGCTCGGCGACGCCCTGCACAAGGCCACGGGCCGGGCCGACCTGGCCCGCATCGACCCGTCCGGCGCCATCCGCGCCGCCCTGGGGTCGCGGGCCCACGAGCTCGACCGCATGGTGCCGACCACAATCGAGTTGACCGGCGGCCGGCGGCTACCCATCGACTACGGCGGCGACCAGCCCCGCATCTCTGCGCGCGCCCAAGACCTCTACGGCACCACCATCCACCCGACCATCGCCGGTGGGAAGGTGCCCCTCACGATCGAGGTCCTCTCCCCCGCCGGCCGGCCCGTCCAAGTCACCGCCGACCTGCCTGCTTTCTGGCGAGGATCCTGGCAGCAGGTGCGCAGAGAGATGGCCGGCCGCTACCCCAAACACACCTGGCCCGAGAACCCCACCAACACGCAGCCGGAGCGGCGCCAACGCTGAGCGGCCGCGTCAGAATTCCATGCGCTCCTGGTGTAGGCGCTCGGGAGGCCGCTCGCTCTCGACAGGTGCCTGCACCGCTTATGGCGGCCTCTTGAAGGCGGCGGACGACCGCTCAGAGTCGCACTGGTCGAGCACGCGCTGGTGCACGGGTTCGGCACTTGTCTCGCGCCCCATAATGCTCAACGGCACGCGGAACGAAGACCGTCCGTAAACGCCGGGTAGGCGGGCACCCGAAGTCCGAGGACGGTCGCCGCTGCGTACTTTCTCAAGCCTCTCTCGAATGTTCGGTTCGGAGCGGACCCGAAGCAGTCGGACCAATCGAGCCCGTCGGTATCGCCCCGTACCGGACGGCCAGGAGAAAGGGACTGCTGCACGATCTGGTGACAGGTTTGGTTATGCAGCTTGCGTGTTACTGGGGGTCATGATGGTCTCGTATTCGACGGGGGTCAACCTGCCGAGGGTCTGTTGGCGTCGTCGGCGGTGGTGGGTGCGTTCGATCCAGGCCCCGATGTCACTGGCGACCCGTAGCGTTCTCGGCGAGAACACTCTGGCGCGGTCCATATTGGTCCTCGCTGCATCGGGATCCCGGAATACCTCTGCCGGAAAGTAGCTATCTGTGTGAAGGTCAAACTCCTCACCAGCCGACTCTAAGACCCATGTGAGTGCAATTAAGTGTCTCGACCAGACCTTAAGATCGTCTTTCTGGAGCTTGTCCTCTACAATTCGGTTGTTCGCCCAGATGTTCTTAACTCGATAACCGTATGCGGCGCGGACAGTCTCTATGGGAACCTGGCCATAGTCGACCGCAGTGAAGATTTGTTCGAACACCCCAAGGTAGGGTTCCGCTGAAGGCATCTCATCCTCATTGGGATGATCCTTGCCCTTCTTACCATACCATTCTCCCCCTGGGCGAAGGTTAACGGATATGTCCCGATACGCTGACAGGACTACGTCAGCCGCTAGCATCACCTGAGTTGTGCTCAGTCTGATCGCGTCCTCGCGTTGCCTACGAGCGAGGAACACCTGAGCAGCAAGGACCGGAAAGCCGACTAAAGTGATTGCAGAACCAACTACTGCGGCTATGTAACTCCAACGCTCAAGTGACATTCTGTCCTTTCTTGCTTACGCCAAGTTGACCATGCCGGTCATGTAGTCAGTTACCTGCCGGTAGACGATGCCGATCACGGTCGCTTGCTTGGACCACCCGCACCAGCAGGCGAGGGATTCGCTGGGGTCTCCGTCCTTGTTGTCCCGCGATCCATACTGTCCAATCCGCGTGGGGCGGCGGCCAGTCGTCAGGCTGCCACTCGGGGTGCTTGTCGTAGCTGGGCAGCTTGTTTGCGACCGGTTCTATTGGCCTCTGATCCGTCACGGTTGAACCCCCGAGGTTTACGGGCACTTCGGAAATGAGCGGGGTGTGACGGTACGTTGCTCAAGAGCGCGGTGGCGAAGCTTTCCTGAGGGGCGGAACGAGGGGCTCGCAGTCACGGACTACACATGGTTAACGTCGTTGGAGGCCCAAACTCCCCCTAGTAGACGACGTGGAGGTGGTTCCCTTCGGTGAGGACGTTGCCGCCAGCCGCCTTGGCCGCCCACCGCATGTCGTCAAACATGCGGAGGTGAGCGGTTCTTACTAACTGGTTGACGGCGGGTGTGGCGTGGGGATCGCCGACGACGGTCGCGGCGGGGTGTAGGGGGTTGCCGACCAGGAATTTGGTGCGCAAGTCGGCCATGTTGCCCCAGCGGTGCCCGCCGTGAGGCGGTGCCCAGTTGCCGTTGACATCGAACAGGCCACCCCAGGGCAGGCTGATGTCGTTGATTTGGAGCAGGTCCTCGGCGCCGGTGGGGAACACGCTGCGGGGGAACTGGTAGTTGTCGGCTCGAAGAGTGGTCAGAGCCGCCTGCAGTTCAGGCCGAATACACCGTACCGTGCACTCTCTCAGCGTGGCCGGCACTGGCGTCGAAGTTGATGAGAACTAGTCTCTCCGGCATGAGCGAGCGTCCCGCACGGCTGCGCGAGGCATACCACGCTTTGGGGCTTGGCGATCTGGACCCGTGGATCAGATTGCTCGATCCCAGGGTCGTCTGGCGCGCCGTCGACTTCCCCGATGTCCCCGAGACCCCCACCTGAGGCAACCGCCAGGAGGTCATGGACCGCCTCTCGATACACCACGAAAACGGCCGGCGCTTCGAGGTGAGCGAAGAAGTCGAGCGCGGCGCAGATGTTGTCCTCGGTTTGATGATCTCGCAGCCCGACTGGTCGGGGACGGCCGAGGTATTCAAAGTGTTCACCTGCGGGGCGGCCGGCGACAAGGTGGTGCGCATGCAGGACTGCGACTCGCGCGAAGCGGCGTTGGCGATACTGGCCGCCGGGTGACTGACCGTGTGATTCGCCACCCTCGCTCGTGCCGCCGGCGCCACGGAGGGGGAGATCACCGAGGCGGTTGAAGTCGGATACTTGTATGGCGGCACTGCGGCGCTCGTCATGGCCATGAACGCTTCATCGCAACGGACAAGCGTGACCACGCGACGGGCGCCGGCTCATGGGCAAGGGTTATCTTCCTGGTCTGCGCATTGCAGGAGCACAGTTGAAGCGCAGGTTCCTGCCGCCACTGAGCCTCGGACGGCTCCCAGCGGAAAGACCGGATCTGCGGTGGTCGATTGCCGTTTCCGGCTCCCAGCAGCCGAGTAGGTTTCCTGGACGCGAGCCCGTCCGCCTCGCAAAGGATCTAAAGGCCACCTCTCAGGACATTCGGTGCGAAAGGAAGCAGGCTCATGCCCGACGACTCAGTAGCTGGCTCTGGCTCCTCGATCGACAACCGTCGTCTTCTGCTGGTCGGTGCCGGGCCGGGTCTGGGAATGGCGGTCGCTCGTCTCTTCGCCGACGGCGGCTATCGAGTCACCTTGGTCGCTCGCAGCCCGGACGGGCTCGGCCGTCTCGCCGCCGGCCTGGCTGACACCGGGGCTCAGATTGACACAATTGCGGCAGATGCCAGCGACCCTGAAGGTGTGCGAGCTCGGATGGCTGAGCTCTAAAGCGAGCCGGGTGCGCCCGGGCTGATCATCTACAACGCAGTCATGGGAACTCCGGACCAGCTCCTCAGTTCGAGCGTCGAGCACCTGCAGACGGCCTACGCGGTTGACGTCATCAGCGCCATCGTCGTCACACAGGTCGCCGCCCCCGCCATGCGGGCGGCCGGCTCGGGCACCATCATCGTGACGGGCGGCGGGTTCGCAGATCATCCGATCCCGGTCCTCGCGACCGTTTCCCTCGGCAAAGCGGCGCTGCGATCCGCCGCCACCATGCTCGGAGCGGATTTGGAGCCGGATGGCATCCGGGTGGCGACGTCGACAATCGCCGGGCAGATCGTGGCGGGCACCGCTTTCGATCCCGACAGGATCGCCACACGCTATTGGGAGGTCGTCCATTCCGACGATCCCTGGCAGGCGGAGTTTCGCTTTACCGGCGAATAGGGCGTCAGATGCGGATCCAGCCCTCGACGGCATCCAACCCGGTCGGGTCGCGCCTGGATGACTACACGGATCACGCCGCTCCCACCGCACCCGAGCGACCCGGTGATGACGGGCCCAGAAGCAAGAACACCCGCGGACGCCGTCATCGAGAGCCCGCCTCCGGCGCAGGTCACCGAGGCCGCTCTTCGTGGCTGGCGCCGGAAGACGCAAGGCCTACGACAAGCGGACCACAGGAGGTCGGCATGACCCAGACGCTTTACACAGCACAGGCAACGGTCACGGGTGGACGCGACCATGGCCATGGAGCGACGAGCGACGGGGCGCTGGATGTGCAGCTGCGAACGCCCAAAGAGATGGGCGGTAACGGAGGTGGCACCAATCCCGAGCAGCTGTTCGCGGTCGGGTATGCAGCCTGTTTCGAGGGGGCGCTGGGTGTCGTAGCGCGGCGCCAGCGCGTCGAGCTCGGTGAGGTGTCCATTGATTCGCACGTAAGCCTGATCACGACCGAGACGCGGGGCTTCAACGTCGCCGTCGAGTTGAATGTCACCCTTCCCGGGATCGACGACCGGGCGCGGGCTGTGGAGATCGTCGCTGCTGCCCATCAGGTATGCCCGTATTCGAATGCGACGCGCGGCAACGTCGAGGTCACCCTGACGGCGAACGGCGGACCCGTGAGCTGACCGCCGCTCCGCCGCTGGGCGGCTGGAGAGCCGGCCAGCGGGGGAGTAGACGAAGCGGTTAGTGGCTGTTCCCGAGGCCGGGCAGGACTTGCGTGCCCTCCCGCTGGACGGCCTGAAGCGAGCTCGGACGGAGTCCCAGTAGCTTCAAGATCGTCGGAGCAACCTGGGTCGTTTCCACCCCGTTGCCCGATTGGCCAGCGTGGACAGCGCCCGGCGCATAGACGACGAGCGGAACGTCCCGATCCCCCGGATTGTCACCGCCGTGTTCGGCGATCTTCGAGCCGGTCGTATATATGGTGCCGACCTGCGAAATCCCGAACACGTCTGGATGGTGCGGGTCGGACTTCGAGACGCCGAAGAATTGCGCCGACTGCTGCCCGGCGAAAATCTCCCGCAGACCGGAGTGTTGGACGGTGATCGTCTGCCCCGCGTAGTTCACCGCCGGTGCGTTATGTGTCCACAGGTAGTCCTTGACGAAGTCGGTCGCGGCCTGCGAACGATCCGACAGCCACCACAGCAACCCGTCGTCGTCGGCCTCTTGGACGACCAGCGTCGGGCTGCCCGGATGCAGCGCGGCCCAGGCGTCGTTGACGCCGGCAATGATCGGACCGTCGTCAATCCGCTGCAGCTGGTTGTTGTTCAACGGCGACTGGCCGTGCTTGGCCGTCAGGATGATTGCCGTTGAGCTGGCCTCGCCGTCGGCTTGGATCGTGTCGGCCATCCGCTGCATGGCGGCGTTGACGTAATCGAGCGCGCTCTGGAGCAGCGGGCCGGGCACCTGTTGTCCGTTTACGGTCACGTACCCACCCGGCACCGGCGGACCCTCGGTGTACTTGCCCTGCGAGTTCGGGCCAATCAGCACGGCCGGGGAACTCTTGAGCTTCTCGGCGGTCGAGACTGTTTGGAAGTTCATCCCGTAAATCGCCGGCGTGCCAACCTTCGGCCCGGTGCCGGAGTGCTCGTAACCGTTGATCCAATTGATGACTGCCTGGACCTTGTAGGAGTCGTACTGCTTGGTCGCGGCGTTGTCGGCTGTCCACGCGCCGTCGACCGGGTACGGTACGCCGTTCGGCTCGACCGCTTGCGAGTCGATCTCCGGCCCAAAGAAGTCGTTGATGCTCTTGCCGCCCGAGCCCGGGCCGTTGAACGACGTGTAGATCGCGTGCTTGTCAGACCACGCCGTTCGCATGCCGGCGTTGTGGATGACCTGGAAGATCGTGTTGACCCCCAGGAAGTTCCACGGCTGTATCGGCTCGCAGGTCTTGGGGTCGACCGGATACGTCGCCGGGTTCAGGCCCGACTGCGGATGCGGACTCAGGTTCATGATCAAGGCCGGGTTGGTGTCGATGCCGCCCGGGTAGATCGAGCCGCCCTCATCGAACGAGGGGAAGGTGTTGCCGCTCCCGTTGTTCAGCAGGTCCTGCACGGCGGGAAGCTTGTCGTCCGGCGAGTCGTAGATCACATCGCCGCCCGGGACCGGCCCAGAGCAGTTCGTCGTCCCGGGCGGGAAGACGCCGTGGCTGTACTCGTCGTCGTAGTAGATGCCGGTGACCTTCGGGTCGCCGCCGGTCATCAGGGCGGTGCCGCCCGGATCGGAGTCCGACGGGTCGGAGGTCTGCGCGTCGGTGTATTCAGCACCGCCGGTGGCCAAACGCCCGAGCTCCGAGTGGGGGTGGGTGGCGACGTACCAGTCCAGATCGGACTGGTGCATGCCGTCGATCGAGATCAGGAGCACATGCTTGATCTGAGTGTGACCGGCTGTGACGGCGCTGGAGGGAGACGCCGCGAACGGCGTCAACGGCGTCGCGATCGCCAACGCAGCGACTCCCGCCAGTGCGAATTTCGTTCCCGAGTTCAATGTTCGCTCCCTTCGCCGGAATCGATCCTTCGGAAGGTATGGGCCGCGTGCAAACGATGCCTTACCATGCGATGAGCCGCATATGTCGAATACATGAATTCGATGGACGATGCGGCTGTCGTAACAGCGTCAGTAGCGAGAAATCCGCACCTCTGAGTGCGTTTCATCCAGGAGGGTGGCAGGCGGCGGTCGTCGAGGGGCCCTGACATTCTTGCAAGTGGATCGGTGGCGCCGGGAGGTGCCATTGGCGGGGTCAGTTGGGCCTGTAGCGCTCGGCGAGACGGGGGCGTTGGCCGCCGAACGCGGCCAGGTCGGCCTGGAAAACTGCTTCCAGGAGCGAGGCTTCCTCGACGCCGGGAGCGCAGACCACCTCCCCGAGCTCCAAGCCGCGCAGGCTGGCCGTCACAACATCGTCAGCGGACATCCGCGGCACGGCGCTGAGGTCGATGCCCTGACGCTCGTGGAACTCGGTGGCCACGACGCCAGGACAGACGACCTGAACTTTCACCCCTTCCGGTTTGAGCTCTTCGTGGAGCACCTGGGTCATGGCGACGAGGTGGGCCAGCGTTCCGGTATAGACGGCGCGGCCCCGAGCGTTCTGTGCGGGGCCGCTGAACGCGATCATCCCAGCCACGTTGATGATCGTGCCTTCACCGTGTTCGATCAGTCCTGGTACCGCGGCGCGAATCAGCATGGTGGGAGCGACGACCTTTACGTGGACGACCTCGTTCGCCTTGTCGGCGGGTATCTGTGAGATTGGCATGTAGTGGGCGACACCCGCGTTGTTCACCAGCATGCTGAGCGGCTGCGCCGCGCACACCTCGGCGACGGCCTCTATGCCTTCATCGGTGGACAAGTCGGCGACAAGGGTCTGCACCTTCACGTCGGTGAGGGAAGCAGCGAGCTCCTTCAGCCGGTCACGGCGTCGGCCCAGGGCGATCAGGTCGTAACCGTCGGCTGCCAGGCGGTTGGCAAAGGCCCTGCCGATTCCTGACGACGCGCCCGGTGATGAGCGCAAGTTTGGTCATGGGGTTCCTCTGTTCTGGTGCTCTTGTGTTCTTGGTGACGTCTTCGTGGCGGGGGTGTCCCGCCAGGAAGCTTCGGCTGGCAAACCCGTGTCGGCGGTTCGGTGTCAGCGTGTCGAAACCCACTGTTCGCCACGCCGAGTCCTATAGCCAGTCTCCGGTCCATCCTGGGACCGACAGGGACAGGCTCGTCGCAATCGACGCCGCTACGCTGCTCCGGTGAGCACCGACAACCTGCTCGGCGAGTATCTGCGGGCTCGCCGTGAGCTCGTCAAGCCGGACAGCGTGGGGCTCCCGGTCAATGGTGTGCGTCGCGTTGCCGGCTTGCGTCGCGAAGAGGTGGCCATGCTCGCAGGTGTCAGTGCCGACTACTACCTCCGACTCGAGCAAGGCCGGGACCGCAATCCTTCGATCCAGGTCATGGAGGCCCTCGCCCGCGTCCTGCAGCTCGACCAAGCTGCGACGGATTACCTGCTCGGTCTGGCCGCAGCCCCGTCCCTGCGGCGGCGGCGGCGCCCCAAGCGCGAGCTGGTACCGAGCAGTATCCGGCAGTTGCTCGATGTTGTCGGTCTGCCAGCCTTCGTTGAGGGCCGCTACTTCGATGTCCTCGCCGCCAACCGCCTCGCCTACGCCATGTCACCGAACCTGCAAGTCGGCAAGAACCGGCTACGGGCCCTTTTCCTCGATCCGGCTGAGCAAGCGCTGTACCCGGACTGGGACCAGGCCGCCGCGGGGCTGGTCGCCGGGTTCCGAACGTCGGTGGGCAGCGACGTCGACGACCCGGGATTCGTTCAGCTCGTGGGCGAGCTCTCGCTCGCGAGCGAGCGATTCCGCCAGCTCTGGGCGCGCCACGACGTTCGCTCGTTCGAGGGATCGGCGTTGGTCCAACTCGACCACCCCCAGGTAGGCGAGATAACGCTCAACCGGGAGAAGCTCGCGATTGGTGGCGCGCCGGGTCAACTGCTCGTCATCTACCACGCCCAACCTGGCACCAGCAGCGGGGAGAAGCTCGCCGTACTTGCGTCGCTGGCCAACTCCACCCGAGCGACCGCTCCCGATACCGTCCCGTGGCCGGCGAGATGACTGCCCCGGATGTCCGGATGTGCGGATGTGCGCGTCGCTCTCATCCGATTGTGTGATGTTTGCCGCGTATTACGCGAACTTCTATCACACAAACACAGCAACCCGCTGCCGAGGGGGGCCGAGGGGGGCCGAGGGGGGCCGAGGGGGGCCGAGGGGGACTGCGACCGGCGCCGACAGGGTCCGACGAGTATGGCGGTTCGGTCGCCCGTCAGACCGGTCCCGTCGAATAGCGGATAAACGGCGCTGCGGATCGCGTACCGTCGTCATTATGACTCCGGAGGAGATGGCCGACCTCACGTACCTGCGTCGGGCGCGCGACCTCATCGACCGCGAGTATGCAAAGCCTCTGGATGTGCCATCGATGGCGAGCGCCGCGCTCATGTCGCCCGCGCACTTCTCGCGCAGGTTTCGTGCCGTGTATGGCGAGACCCCTTACTCCTATCTCATGACACGACGGATCGAGCGCGCCAAGGCATTTCTGCGCCACGGGATGTCGGTCACCGACACCTGCGTCGCGGTTGGATGTACTTCGCTCGGCTCGTTCAGTTCGCGCTTTACCGAGATCGTGGGCGAGGCGCCGTCCCAGTATCGAGCGCGGGACCATCGAAACTGCGAGGCGATTCCGTCATGTGTGAGCATGGTCACCAGTCGACCGCGGCGCACAACGGTCACGGTCTGAGCACCCCTGACTCGAGCAGGATCGGAGAAGCACGAGGCGCGTCGGTCCTCGTAGGGTCGTCCCATGGCCGTCACCGTCTCCGCAATGTTCATTCCTGTCCATGACCCCGACGCTGCGCTTGGCTTCTACCGCGACGCGCTGGGCCTCGAGGTCCGCCTCGACGTTGCCAATGAGGGCTTCCGCTGGGTCACCGTCGGCGCCCCGGGGCAGGATCTCGACATCGTCTTATTCCAGCCGCATGGCGGTCGCTCGCAGGCCGAGGGCGACGCGCTCCTGTCGCTCGTGACGCAAGGGTCCCTGCAAGCTGCCATCTTTCGCTCCGACGACCTCGACACCACCTTCGAGAAGGTCAGGGCGTCAGGGGCCGAGGTGCTCCAGGAGCCGGCGTCGCAGCCCTGGGGAGCACGTGACTGCGCCTTCCGGGACCCTTCAGGCAATCTGGTCCGCATCGCCCAGGCCTGAAGCGAGCCGCCTGGCCGCGACAGATGGAGACTCGGTAGGGAGCGCCAAGGGCAGGCTCACGTGCCAGCCCGGCGAGGAGCCACGAAGTCACGAACGGGTACAGATGCCCGGCAAGACCAGCGTCGTGTCACGCTGGCGCGTCGACCCCGATGGAAGCGCGACACTCACAGATGGACAGAACCCGAGGGAGGCCGCGTTGAGCACGACCGAGCAAAGCAGCGACAGGGGCGGAGCGGCGCCCGCCGGTGAAAGGCACATGAAGCTCGACGTCGCGACCATGGTGGATCCAGCGGCCACCTCGTACACCGCCGCTCGGAACCTCGCCACGGACTCACGGCGGCGAGCGGCGGCCGCTCAGGGCGAGCCCGAGAAGCGCATTGGCGAACCCGACACGAACTGGCCCGACCGGTACGCCGAGTACGTGGTTGCCGAGCAGGCCGGGACGGAGTTGCGGAAGTGAGCGATTACGACGTGATTGTTTTCGGCGGCGGTGCCCCCGGTGAACACTGTGCCGCTGCCTTGGTGGCGCGGCAGCTGCGAGTCGCCGTTGTTGAACGGGAACTGGTCGGTGGCGAGTGCTCCTATTGGGCTTGTATTCCCTCGAAATCGCTGCTGCGACCCGGTGAGGCCGTGCAGGGCGCCCGCGATATTGGCGCGACCGCGGAGGTCGACGTCCAGGCTGCGCTGGCCTGGCGGGACTTCATGGTGTCCAACTACTCCGACGCCGGCCAGCAGCGCTGGCTGGCTGATCAGGGCATCGACTTGCTGCGGGGGACGGGCCGATTGGCGGGAGTCGGCGTGGTCGAAGTGGACGGGGTCCGTCACACCGCGGAGCACATCGTGGTGGCGACCGGTTCCGAACCGATCGTGCCCCCGATTCACGGGCTGCGGGACCTCGAGGGGGTATGGGGTACCCGAGAAGCGACCAGCATGAAAGAGGTGCCCCGGCGGCTACTCGTGCTGGGCGGGGGCTCCGCGGGTGTGGAGCTCGCACAGGTGGTGCGCGGTCTTGGCGGCGAGGCGGTGCTCGTCGAGGGCGCCGACCGATTGATTCCGCGTGAACCTGCACCCCTGGGCCAGGCGCTCAGCGAGGCCCTGCGCCGGGACGGAATCGAGGTGGTGCTCGGGACGCGCGTCTCCGGGGCGAGTCGGGACGGGGGCGAATATGTGCTGCAACTCGAGAGCGGCACAGAGCTGCGCGGCGACCGCCTGCTCGTCGCGACCGGTCGGCGTCCGCGAGTCGAGGGGATCGGCCTCGAGACGGTGGGAGTCAAACCAGACCCGAAGGGAATCCCGGTGGATGACCATCTCCGTGCCGGCGAGCGGCTGTGGGCCATCGGCGATGTCACCGGCATCTGGCCCCTCACCCACGTCGGCGAATACGAGGGCGATGTGGTGGCCGCGAACATCGCGGGCGAGGCGCGCCCGGCAAACTACGAAGCCGTGCCGAGAGTGACGTACACCGATCCCCAGGCCGCGGCGGTGGGCTCGGCCGAGGCCCCGTACAGCGGTACCGCGCTCCTGTCCCAGGTGCCAAAGACCGCCACCTACACGCACGCCTACGCCCAGTCCAACGGGTTCCTGACGTTGCTCAGCGACGGGCAACGAGTAACCGGCGCCTACGCCTTGGGACCGGAAGCCGGTGAATGGCTTCAGCAAGCGACGCTTGCCATTCGCGCTCATATACCGATCGACGTGCTGAGCGACACGATCCAGCCCTTCCCCAGTTTCTCGGGGATCTACGACGCCGCGTTGATGGCGCTCCGCATGAACATCGCCAACATGCCACAACCGTCTCGGCCCATGGCCGCACAGATGGCGAATGTGATGCCCTGACCGGCACCCCGGGCAGTTGCGCCGCCCTCTACGGTCTGTTGGTGCTTGGTGACTGTGTCGGGTGCGAGGCTCGGACGGCTTGGACCGCCTCCTCGTCGGGTGGGGGACCGTAGCGGCGAGGAGTGGTATCAACATCGGAGGCCTGGGCCCGAAGTGCTCCAACCGTGCACTCCTGGCGCGTGCGGTAGGCAAACGGGTCGAATCCGTAAAACCGACAGGCGTTCTCCCACGAGATCTTGTCGATCTCATCGTCAGCGACCCCGGCCGCCACGAAGGACTTCATGAGTACCTCAGGCGACTGTGGCCACGTCGTGTCGGAGTGGGGATAATCGCACTCCCACGCCAGGTTGTCGATCCCGATCTTGTTCCGCAGCTCGAGACCTGTTTCATCGTCGATGAAGCAGGTAAGGACGCGGTCGCGGAATACCTCGCTCGGGTGCTGATCGCCGAAGTCCGTACCCGTCCAGCGATGGTGGTGTTCGTAAACGAAGTCCGCCTTTTCCAGCCAATAGGGATACCACCCAATTCCGCCCTCGGCCAAGGCGAACTTGAGGCGGGGAAACTTCTGCATCATCGGGGACCACAGCAACTCGGACGCGAAGATCCCGGTCTGGAAGGGCATTCCGTGGGTGATCACCTCGAAGGGCGACCGTGGCATGCGCACCGGCGCTCCCCCGAAATGGAAGACCACCACGCTCCCGCATTCCTCGGAGACCGCGAGCGCCGGATCCCAGTCATCGCCGTGGTAGTCGGGCATCCCGAAACGGTAAGGTTCGGAATGCCAGGACACGGCGTGGCAGCCGAGATCCGCCACCCGCCGGATCTCATCCCGCCATCCATTCGGCGCCGAGTTTGAAGCCCGAGAGGGCCAACGGAATGAAGCGCCCCGGGTAGCGCGCCGCACCATTCGTGGATGTGCCAGTCGTTGTAGGCGCGGATCATGGCAGCAACGAACTCGTCGTCGTTGCTCTGCGTAAAGAACTGCCCACCCAGTTGCCCGGCCACGACGGGAAGTTGAGGCTGGCCAGAACCCCGTTGACGTTCATGTCCCGGACCCGCTCATGGACGTCGTAAGTTCCGGGGCGGACCTGCTCGAAGCTCGCCGGGTCGTAACCCCCACTCTTCGGGGATCCGGCCCGCGACAGCGTTAAGACCGAATGTAGTGAGCTCGACTCCTTCGATCAGCCAGGCATCCGTGCCGTTCGGGCCGACGGATCACCCGGGGAGCCCGGTCCTTGAACTTCGCAGGAAGGTGATCCCGGAAGAACTCGTACATCGATGGCGCCTCGACCACGTGATCATCGACGCTTACCAGAATCATGTCAGCGACGTCCATCGCCACCCCCTAGCCAAGTCACGCTGGGTGGAGCCAGCCGTTCGATAAGTTCTGTAGTCATTCTAAGTAGTCGGTTGACCAATGGCAACGTGGCAGCGACCTGAGGCACCAGTCCGCTTCCGCCGCGCCGGAAGGAACCGCCCGACCCGGGCGCGGTCACGGCATACCTGCGGGTGCAAGCCCTCAGACGTAGACCGGAAGATTGAGGTAGCCGCGGACGGTGCTCGTGTACAGCATCACCGCGTGCTCACGGTCGACCTTCCACTCCGGCCATCGCTTGAAGGTCTCCTCCAGGCCGATCCGACCCTCCATGCGAGCCAGGGCCGCGCCCAGGCAGAAGTGGATGCCGTGCCCGAAGGTGAGGTGCAGATCGACCTTCCGGCGAATGTCCAGCGCATCAGGATTCGGATACTTGCGCTCATCCCGCCCCGCGACCCCGTGAGGAGCACCACCTTCGAGTCTTTTGGAATCGTGTGACCGTGCAGAGTCACGTCGTGCGTGAGCCACCGGGCGTTTATTGGTGAGGGCGGCTCGAAGCGAAGGATCTCCTCGATCGCATTGGGAATCAGCGAGAAGTCCGTGGCCAGCTCGGCTCGCTGATCCGGATTGGCTTCCAGGACGTCGGCCACCCAGCCGAGGTGCCGGGCCACCGTCTCTGTTCCGGCGGAGAACAGAATGGTGCCGAAGTCCATCAGCTCCACGTCGGTAAGGCGACGAACCTTGCCGTCCTCTTCGATCTCGGCTTGCACCAGATCGGTGAACATATCGTCCCGCGGGTTTTGGCGCCGATCGGCAAATTGCCCGAGGAGGTATTCGTTCAACTCCTTCCGGGCGTTCATGGAAATCTCATTCATCATTCCGACGCCCTCTTCGATGTGGAAGATCCTGTCGATGACATGCCGCATGCGTTCCTGGTCGGCGTCGGGTACACCCAGAAGCGACGAGATGATTGTCGGCGGCAGGATCGCCCCGAAATCCTGGACGTAGTCAAACCCGCCGGTGCCGGCCTGCTCGTCAAGCAGGCGGGCCGCGACCTCTCTGATGCGGTCCTCGAGCATCGACACCCGGCGGGCGGTGAACGCCCTTGACACCAGCTTGCGGAGCGTCGTGTGCTTCGGCGGGTCGAGCCACAGGATGATGCCGGTCTCCACCGGTTCCGGAGTCATCATTTCCAGCGTCGACCCGTGAGCATTGCTGTAGGTCTCGGCATCTTTATGTGCCACCTCGATGTCGTGGAAGCGGCTCAGGGTCCAGAAGTCGTACTTGTCGTTGTAGTACGCCGGCGCCTCGTCACGGAGGCGCTTCCACAGTGGGTACGGGTCGTCTCGCAGCGCCGGGTCGATCGGATCCCAGTACAGCTCGCTCATGATTCCCCTCTCAGTGGCTGGTCTCGGTAATTATCACATGGACAACGACAGGTAAGAACTCTCACCGGTCCCCGCAAGGGGGTACTACTCACCAGCCGTCACCGTCGTCGGTTTGGGCAGCTGAGGCGCGCTGGCCTCGATGGCACGGCAGACGCGAAGAACGGTGGCCTCGTCACCGGGGCGGCCGATGACTTGCAACCCCACGGGTAGGCCGTCGATCAAGCCGCCGGGAATCGAGGCCGCTGGGCAACCGGTGCTGTTGGCAATGAACGTGAAGTTGGTCCCCATGTACGCATCACCGTACGGCGTTCCCCATCCCGGGGCAGCAAGGGGTGCGACCGTGGGCATGGTCGGCGAGCACAGCACGTCGTACCTGCTCAAGATGACGTCAAGCGACGACTTCAGCTCCTCCCCGCTTGGCAGGGGCGCAACCCCTGTAGCGGCCGGCTGTGTTGCGCCGTAGGCCAATTGCGAGGGCGGGGCGAGCAGGCTGATATGGCGCTCGCAGAGCGACCGGAACGCGGCTGTCGCGGTCAACGGCTCGGTCCCGGCGAATACCTTCCACATCCACTCTTGCTCGTCGCTGGTGTCCGGGAGGTCAAGGCCCGGATCCGCGAGCTCCCAGCTTCCTGCCGCAACCTCAGCCTGTCGGTCGGCCATGAGCGAGCCGTCTCCCCAAGGATGGTCGAGGCGGGCGCCGATTTCTTCCACGCGGGCGCCAGCTGCCTCGATGGTCGCCAGGGTCGCCAGTGTGGCTTTGGCGATTCGCGGATCAAGGGAAATGCGACCGAAGTCCGGTGTCCACGCGATTCGGATGGATCCGACACCGGATTCGATGGCACCCAGCACGTCGGGGGCGGGTTCGGTCAGTGCCGCTGCATCTCGCGGATCGGGTCCAGCAATGACCTGTTGGACCAGAGCCACGTCCAGGACCGTGCGGGCGATGGGGCCCAGGCTGCCCGCCGGGCTGTAGCTGAAGCTTCCGTAGCTCGGCACACGGCCCGGAGTAGGAAACAGGCCGACCGCGCCGCACAGGGCCGCCGGGATCCGGGTCGACCCGCCGCCGTCTGATCCGATCGCCACGGGTACCAATCCCGCAGCTACCGCAGCCGCAGAGCCGCCGCTCGACGCTCCTGAAATCCGGGTGGGATCCCAGGGGTTTACCGATTCGCCGGCGACGCGCGATTTGGAACGCGGCCACGCTGCGAACTCGGGCATGTTGGTCTTGCCGATGATGATCGCCCCGGCCTCTTCGAGCCGCTCGGCCACCGTGCCGTGGCGAACTGGCACGAACTTCTTGAACAGCAGGGAACCCGCGGTTGACGGGATTCCCGCGGTCCACGCCTCGTCTTTGAGGGCGACCGGTATGCCGTGTAGGGCTCCAAGCTTCTCTCCCCGCCCCACCGTGTTCTCTGCCCGTCGAGCAGCCTCGACTGCACGTTCGCCGTCGATGGTGATGAACGTGTGCAACAGGGGTTCCAGGGCTTCAATCCGGCCCAGACACGCAGCCACGACCTCGACCGGAGATACCCGCCGCTCACCGATCAGACGCCGAAGCGTCACCGCCGGCATCCAGCTCAACTCGTCGTCCATCGCGCCTCCCTCAGGTCAGGGGTCAACCTAGCCTCGCGGCTCGCCGACCGGACCCGATGGGCATCGAGCAGACTGGAGCGGGTTCTTTCATCGACACGTCAGCCCGCGAGCAGTCAGTTCTCGGGGGGTCGCCCACCGCTGCGGCGGGTGGCCACCAGACCTGCATCACGGACTCGTTCGCCGAGGGCCACCACCTGGCGAGCCGCCAAACCGGGCTCCATCCCCAAAAGAGTGATGGACACGACGGCTTCTCCACCAGGACCGAACACTGGTGCGGCGATCATGGCCACGTCGTAGGTCCGGCGGGGGTTCAACCCGGCCAGGGCTTCATACTCGGTGCTGGGTGGGTTGCCGAGAGCGACCGCCCAGCCCCGCGAGCGAACGTCGGCCAGCAGTGCTTCCATGTCCGACCGATCGTCGGCCCGCCCGAGCCACGCTTCGGGCTCGTGCCAGGCGGCAAACACGGCTCCGATGGGCGGCACCATCGGCACCCGCTGACCTACTTGGACCCCGATGTCCCGCGGCCGATGCTCCCCGACCCGCTCGAGGAAGGCGATGTCGTCGCCGGCCAGAGTGGTGACCGCGACCCCGAGACGCAGTTCCTCGCTCAGCTGTAGCGCCTCCCGGTGCGCGTGCTCGATGGCTGGGTGCCGCTCCATGGCCGCGTTGCCGAGCGCCACGAGTACGGGACCGAGCGAATACGTTCGCAGGCGTTTGTTGCGGGCGACGTAGCCCGCCTCGGTCAGGACCGCGAGAAGTGAGTGCGCCGACGCCAGGTTGATGTCGAGTCGTGCCGCCAGGTCCGAGAGGGTGAACTCCTCGGGACCATGTTGAGCGAGAAAGTTGAGGACGGCCACTGTGCGGCTGGCAGAAAGGGCTGGTCGTGCCATAGGAGTCCACCCACACTAACGAAAAGATTCTTTCATATTGCGAAAGCAGCGCGTAACGACGGAGTCATCGGACGCGCCCAGGCGGGCCGCACGTCCGATTGCTCGGCCTTGTGGTGGCCCGAGGTTGCTGTCATACTATTTGTCATGTAAGAGCGTTCTTCTACATTGCAAAACTCGCAGAGCCGGGCGCGGTGGGGCGTGCGTTGTGTGCCGATGCCGGCGCCAGGTGAGGTGCAATGTGGATGTCCGCAACCGTGTGGGAGGGAGTGGTAGTGAAACTGGACCTGCTCTATGAGATTGACGTTCCGAAGCCGTGGGGTTCCAAACCTCACCCGTATGGCCAGCGCGAGCACGAGCAGCAGGCCTACCGGGAGGCCATCCAGCAGATCAAGCTGGCCGACACCCTCGGCTTCAATACCACCTGGCACGTGGAGCACCATTTTCGCGAAGGCCGTTCGCATTGCCCGTCGCCGGAGGTTCTGATCGGAGCCCTCTCGCAGTCCACCGAGAATCTCCGGTTGGGGTTTGGCGTGACGTTGCTTCCCCATGCTTTCACGCCTCCGATGCGCGTGGCAGAGAAGGTTGCGACTGCGGACGTCCTCTCGGGCGGGCGGGTGGAATGGGGGACCGGCCGGTCCACGCCAATGGAGCAGATCGCTTTCGGCGTTGACCGGGAGCAGAGCCGGGACCAGTGGCAGGAGGCGATCGAAGCCATTGTGCAGATGTGGGAGCAGGAGTACTTCGAGTTTCACGGCAAGTACCTCGACTTCCCCCGCCGCATGGTGACGCCCAAGCCGATGCAGGATCCGCACCCGCCGTGCTGGATGGCGGCGACGAGCGAGGGAAGCTCCGCGGTCGCCGGTCACTTGGGTCTCGGCCTGTTGTCGTTTGCAATCATGCAGCCGATCCAGAAGATGGGTGAACAGATCGCCCACTACCGCGCCGCCGCCGCCAATCCGACTCCGATCACCCGCGTCACCACGAACAAGGTTGCCGCGTACACGCTGGTGCACTGTGCCGAAACGATGGCGCAGTGTGAGCAGAACGGGATCTGGGACTCGGTCTGGTGGTGGTACCAGAACATCGCCGAGTTCACGCTCGAGTGGGAGTTTCCGCACTTCACCCAGGAGCAAAAGGACCGTGTCTTTCCGCACTTGTCCTTGCAGAAGGAGGGGCGGTTCGACCCTCATCAGTTCAGCGACGCGGACATGATCATCGTTGGAGATCCCGACCAGTGTCTGGAGAAGATGGTCAAGTATCACGAGCTGGGTGTCGACCAGCTGATCTGCTACGTGCAGTTTGGTTATCTGTCGCATGAGTCGATCATGAAGACGATCGAGCTCCTGGGCACCGAAGTCATCCCCAGGCTGGAAAAGCTGGAGATCGAGACGACGGCGACGGTCGCTCAAACGGTACTCGACCCGTCCCAAATGGAAGGACCGATCGACTGAGCAACCGCGGCGAGGGCGACAGTCGGGCATAGCGGATCGCAGCAACGACACGCGTGCGCGCCGGGAAAAGAAAAGTTGTACAAACGAATAGATACAGCTGTCCGAGCTGATCCGGCACAATAGGCTCCAGGTATTGTAGCGCGATTGCCGTGGGCCGTGGTGCCAATCGCCACCTCCCGAACACCAATCGGGACGGTTTGCGTTTTGCTGCGGGAGTAATGGTACGCGCCGTGCGCTGGTGCTATAACTGTTCTCCCACGGTCGCCGACGTTCACGGGGAGGACAGAATGCTGGGGTATGACTACCCGCTGCTGGGTGTCTTTTGGACGATGCTGTGGTTTGCCCTCTTCTTCATCTGGATCTGGCTTCTCATCGTCATATTCTCCGATATATTCCGGAGCCATGACCTGAGCGGCGTTGCCAAGACCCTCTGGGTTATCTTCGTCATCTTCTTGCCGTTCCTCGGTATCCTCTTTTACCTGATCTTCCGGGGTAAGGGCATGCAGGAACGCGCTGCCCAGAGTGCCGCCCGCCAGGAGCAGGAGTTCCGGGGTATGTCCAGGAGGCCGCGAGTGGGTCGGCTCCAGCCGATCAGCTGGCCAAGCTGGCCGCCCTCAAGGACCAGGGCGTGCTGAGCGACGCGGAATTCGAAGCCGAGAAGGCGAAGATCCTGGCGTCGTAGGCGGCGAGTGCTGCCGCCGGTCGTTGCGCGGCCGGTCTGACACACCACCTCAGCCAGGCCGCCACAAGCCGGGCCTGGTCGGCTCCTGTCGCGTAGAGCCAGGGTTTGTCCGCGCAGGCCGCGGCCGGGGATAATGCGCCCCCTATGTCGGTGTCGTCGGATTCGGAGCTGGAAGTCGTCGAGAGCGGCGCTGGTCCGCAGCGGGTCATCTTTGTCCACGGCGTACTGGATCGGGGCCGATCCTTTCGGAGGGTCGCGGCCCTGCTGGCGGCCGAATGTCGCATGGCATGGTACGACCGGCGTGGTTACGGGGAATCGGTGGGCGCCCCGGGCGCTCCGGTAGGAGTGGACGGTCACATCGAGGACTTGCTCAAGGTGCTCGATGGCCGCCCCGCGGTCGTGGTGGGCCACTCCTTTGGCGGGGTGACGGTGATCGGCAGCGCGATCAGGGCTCCTGAGCTGGTGCAGGCGGTCGTCCTGTACGAGACGGGCATGGCCTGGCTCCCCGGCTGGGACGACCGCGCCCTGCAGTCGGTGCTGTGGAGCGAAGATCCCGAAGCGGACGCGGTGCGGCTGATGTTCGGCGACCGCTTCGAGCAAATGGAACCCGAACAGCGGGCGGCCTGGATCGCAGAGGGCCGGGCCTTCGTGGCGGAGGAGCGATCCGTGCGCACCGGCCGTCAGCCCTTTGACGTTCGGGACCTCCGGGCGCCGCTGGTGTTCGGCCATGGGGACGCCTATCCGTTCCTCGCCGTAGCCGATCACGTGCGCACCGTCGTGCCTCGGGTCGAGGTCATCAGAGTCCCGGAGGCGGGCCACAATGCCCACCGGACCCACCCCGAACCATTCGCCGATCTGGTCCGGCACGGCGTCCGCATGGCGCACGCTTGAACCGCGCCCGCCGGGGACCGCAACACGCCGCGCCGGCCCGGGCCAAGTCCTCCACCGGAGCGCGTCAACCGGCGCCGCCGCCCGGCCCTGACGAGGCGCGCGGTCATGGAGGGCCGGCCGGTCCCCCGAAAGTGTCAAGTTCCCGGGTCCAGTAGAGTCCGTAGGGCGCCCTGGCCGGGGGTGAACGACGGGAAGGAGAAGGAAGAGATGCCGGGACTTCTACGAGGGGTGGCCCGAACCGCCGTTGTGGCCGGTACGGCCACGGCGGTGTCGAACCGGGTGTCACGCCGGCAGTCAAACCGCTGGGCCGAACAGGACCAGCAGGCCTACCACGAGCAGCAAGCCCAGTACGCCCAGCCGGCCCCGCCGCCTCCGGCTGCTCCAGACCCCATCGCTCAGTTAAAGCAGCTGGCCGAGTTGAAGTCGCAGGGTATCCTCACCGACGCCGAATTCCAGGCCCAGAAGGCGAAGATCCTCGCTTCGTAACCCGGGAACGGCCTTGCTATTTCTTTACCGACCGCGACAGACGTGGATGCCGTACCCGCTGCCGCGAGAACCGACCCAGCAGGAGGCCTACAACCGTCAGCTCCAGGAATCCTTCTCTGCCACTCGCCGGGTGGCTCCGGCCCCGCCTGGACCTGAGGCGGCAGCATCGGAAGCCGGGCCTGACCCGGTTGCGGCCTTGATGGATCTCGCCCAACTGCGCTCGTCGGGCGCGCTTACCGAGGCCGAGTTCGCGGCGGCGAAGGCAAAGGTCCTCGGGTCGGCCGAGTCCGCTTCGTGACCACCAATGCGACGAGGGCCGCGGTGCTGTCCCGGGCCCTGCGGGCCGGACTCGAGGGAGACGTGGCGACGCTGCGGGAAGTCTTCACCGACGACGTACGGGCCTGGGCCCCGGCCCTGTCGGCGGCCTCCCTGTCCGAGTTGCTCGAAGAGCTGAACCGCCGCGAAGACGCCTTCTCCGGCATCGAACTCGAGATTGCGACCCTCGATGTCGGCGGCGATTACGCCTGCGCAGAATGGTCCGTCACCATGACCCATTCCGGCCGGGTGGCCCTGCCGGACGGGACCAGCATTGGAGCCACCGGCGTGCGCGTGACCCTCAACGGTGTGACCGTGGCCGAGTTCCGTGACGAGCGTGTCTGTTCCCTTCGGCAGTACTGGGACGAATTTTCGGTGCTCGAGCAGTTGGGACTGCTGGCACGCGCCCAGGACCGCGTATGAACACGGCCTGGAGGGTGTTCCAGTGACCGCGTCGAGCCACGGGCCGAAAGGACGAAGTCCACAGCGCCCGGCCTCCCACCTCCCCAAGCCCGCAACCGGCCGGTTGGAAGCCTTACACGTGGCCCCATCGCCCACCGTCGCCGCACCCCCGCCGACATCGCTCGTCCCGCCCACCACCGGTTCGCCGGAGACGATCTTTCCGCCGATCGCCGACTACGCATTTCTGTCCGACTGTGAGAACACCTGCCTCATATCGCCGACGGGCTCAGTCGAGTGGCTCTGCATACCGCGCCCGCACGACCCGAGTGTCTTCGGAACCATTCTCGACCGTTCTGCCGGTTCCTTCCGGCTCGGGCCGGCCGACACCGCCGTCCCTGCGAACCGGCGCTATGTCCCCGGAACAATGGTGCTGGCGACCACATGGCAGACCCGGACCGGTTGGCTGGCGGTCCGCGACTTCATGGTCATAGCCCCCTGGCATCACACCGACGACCGGTCGGCGCTCCATCGCCGCACCCCGGGCGACTTCGACGCCACGCACGTCTTGATCCGGTCCGCAACGTGCTTGCACGGTTCGGTTGAGCTGGTGCTGGACTGTGAGCCATCGTTCAACTACGGCAGGCTGGACGCCCGGTGGGAATATGCCAGCGCCGGGTACGACCAGGTGGCGACGACCAACCCCGACGTGCCTCGCCTGGTGCTGGCCGGCGATTTGCGCCTCGGCCTACAGGGACGGGGGGTTCGCGCCCGCCATCGTTTGGCTCAGGGCGAGTCGTGCTTTGTCGCGTTGAGTTGGGGCGACCGCCCGCCGCCGTCGACGGCCGCCGAAGTGGACGAATACGCGACCGAGACAAGCCGTTTCTGGCGGGGCTGGATCGACGGCGGCCGGTTTCCCGATCACCCGTGGCGCGAACAGCTTCAGCGCAGCGCCTTGACGTTGAAGGCCATGAGCTATGCACCAACGGGAGCCTTGCTGGCCGCGCCCACCACCTCGCTACCCGAGGATCCGGGCGGGCATCGCAACTGGGACTACCGCTATACGTGGGTGCGAGATTCGTCGTTCGCCCTGTGGGCCCTCCATGCGCTTGGATTCGACGCGGAAGGGGACGACTTTCTGGCCTTCCTCGCCGACATGCGTGAGCCGGAACACCCCCACACCGCCTCCGTGCCGCTGAGCCGATCCCTCCAGGTGCTGTACGGCGTGGACGGAACCAGCATGCTGCCCGAGAGCGAGCTCGACCACCTCTCTGGGTACGCGGGCAGCCTACCGGTGCGGGTCGGAAACGCAGCGTACAAGCAAAAGCAATTCGACTTGCTTGGTGCCGTGGTGGACTGCGTCTATCAGTACACACGAACTCGCGATGCTCTGAGCGAACGAGCGTGGCGGATGGTCGTCGACGCTGTCGACACGGCACTCGAATGTTGGCGCCTACCTGACCACAGCATCTGGGAGACCCGCGGTCACGCGCAACAGTTCACCTTCTCCAAGGTCATGTGTTGGGTGGCCGTAGACCGAGGAGCCCGCCTAGCAGCCCTGCGCGGCGATGCGGACCGGGCCGACCGCTGGTGGAACTCCGCGCTCGAAATCCATGCCGACGTGATCGACCACGGCGTCGACAGCAAGGGACGCTTCACCCAGTACTACGGCTCCGACCAGTTGGACGCCTCGCTGCTCATCCTTCCCCTCGTTCGTTTCTTGCCGCCGACTGACCCCAGGTTGCGCGCGACCGTGCTCGGTATCGCGGACGAACTGAGCGTTGACGGGTTCGTCTGCCGCTACCGGACATCCACGACCGACGACGGCCTCAACGAGCCGGAAGCGACGTTCACGGTCTGCTCCTTCTGGCTGGTCTCCGCCCTGGTCGAGATCGGGGAAGTCAACCGGGCCCGGGATCTGTGCGAACGGTTGCTCGGTGCCGCAAGCGTTCTTGGCCTGTATGGCGAAGAACTCGATCCGGCCACCGGCCGCCATCTCGGCAACTTTCCCCAAGCGCTGACGCATCTCTCCCTGGTCAACGCCGTCCTGCACGTCATTGAAGCCGACCGGGAAGTCACCGACGCCGCGACGGTCGGGCCCGCCGCCGCGGCGAGTTGGTGGACGTCGGCCGGAACCGACCGGCCGGGAAGCCGGGCCGGGTAATGGTGTCAGGGCCAGCCAGTCGGTCCGTTATCGAAGGAAAGCGCGCACCAGGTCGGTCACGATGTCGAGTTGATCGTGGTGTACCCAGTGGCCGGCTTTCGCCACGATCTCGTGTCGGGCGTCACGGAAGTTCTGAAGCAGATCGACGCCGGAGCGGGCCGCCCAGCTTTCTGCACCGCTGATGAGGAGGACGGGGCACGTGATCTCTGACCAAAGAGCCCGCATTTGGTCGCCGCCGAAATCCCACGGGTCGTGCAAGCGAACGTAGTTGTCGAACTTCCAACTGTAGGACCCGTCCTCGTTCTGGTTGCTCCCGTGGACCGTGAGGTGGCGGGCCTGCTCGGGCGACAGGTGTGGGTTTTCTTCCTGCATGCGCTCAAACGCTTCGTCCAGGGAGGAATACCGTCGCGGTGACCGCCCGGACATCGTCCGGCCCAGCTCGATCCAGCGCCCCAGCTGCTCCACCGGCGATGGGGGCGTGACCTCTGCCGGCCGCCCGTACCCCTCGATGGACACCAGCCGCAGCACTTCGTCGGGAAAGACTCCCGCGTACTGCAACGCGATGTTGCCGCCCAGCGAGTGGGCCACGATCCGAACGGGCGCGGTCCTGGTTTGCCGCACCAGCTGAGCGATGTCGTAGACAAATTCCGGAGATCGCATACGCGGAGCCGATGCTCCATTGCGAGTCTCCATGGCCACGAAGATCAGGGGCCAGAATGTGATATTGGTCGGCCAGCTGGTCGGCCATCCAATCCCAATTGTGACAGTGGTCACGGTTGCCGTGGATCATCAGCAACGGTAGTGCGTCTTCATTCCCCCAGTCGAGGTAATGGAGGCGCAGGCGCTTGGAGAAGTACGAATGCGAGGTCGGCGACCGCGTCAGGCTCACAAGTGAGTCACCTTAGAGCGAAACCCGCGAGACTCGGCCTGGCGTCGCGCCCCTGCCGCGGTCCTTAGTCGGCTGACCGGTCTGGCGGGGCAGTTACCTCCTCCAGATCGGCCGACAAGCGATCGAGCACATGATGACCGAGGCGGAAGTACCGTCTGGACGCCAGCACATTTGTCTGGGGCGTCATGGTCAACCGGGTGAACTCCTCGTGTACCGGCCACAACTCGATCACTACGGGGACCCAGTGCAGAGCTGTCAGGCGGCGCACCCGCCCCGTCATCGTCCAGCCGGCGGCCTCATCGCGCGTGGGTGGGCCCAGCTGGAGCCGGCGCAGGACTGTCACCGCGCCTGACCTGGCCCGCGTCGTCCACCAGGCGTGCAGGGTGGCCGGCAACTGGCCACGGTCCAGCGGGACCATCCGGGCGAAGACCGGCGACATCCGTGGTGGCTGACCGCCGAGGGGCGCCGATATCGGGCCGGCGGAGCGGGTGGACACTGCGGCCGGCTGTTGTAACCGGGCCAGACCCTGCCGAAGTCGCCGGAGGGTGCTCTCCCCGGCTACAGCTGGTTCGGTCAGGTAGCAGGGGAGGTCGTCGTACCTCGAAGGATCGAGCCACGGTTGGGCCACCACATCCGATTATGGACCTTCCCGCCGCGTACACAAAGGGTCTTGCGGCCGCCCCCCGTGTACGCCCGGCGAGCACGGGTCGCAGGATCCCCGTGACCGTGGGGTCTCCCTCGTATGATCGGGTCGGTGGAGCGCGTCGGTGACAGGTTGAACTCGTGGCGTAACCAGGCCACAAACGCGCTCGCGCCGCCGCCGACCGAGGCGACAGTCGGAGGCGTCAAGCACCGGCTCATCTGGCTCGACCGGCGCGCCGGCTACCGGCTCCAGTGCACCTGCGGATGGGTTGACTCGAGGGTTCGCTGGACCGGCCGACGAGCCGTGCAAGTCGGCAAGGGACACATCCGGTCGGCCAGGTTGGCGGCTCGCCGGCGGGCCCGCGGGAAGTCGGTCGTCGGCTGACGTCGTGTGGAGCTCGCCGTGAACGGTTGACGCGCCTCGACGTGGCAAAGGCAGGGCCTGTTTACGTTGGCCCCTGGAACTCGGTCGCGAAGAGGATCGTCCCGGTGCTGGTGTCGCGCACCAGGAACAGAAATGGATGGTCGAAATCCAGACTCGCCGAAACTTCGATCGCCGCCGCTGGCACGGCCGAGATGCCGGTGGCGGCGGCCGCCTCTGTGCCTTGCTCCGCGACGGACAGGTAGTCACGCTGGGCCACGCTTTGCACCTCGAGGGGGATGGGGCTCATCGCCGACAGGTTGGCGAGGTCGGAGAAGGCCAGCGGCATTCCCAGAGCCTGCAGGGTGGCATTCAGGTTGACGTAGTCCTCGACCCGGAATCGGGGGAGCGACACCCGCACGGGCTGGTTGCTGGTGGCGGCGATGTGCGCCAGCCCGGCGATGGTGAGGGTGCTGACGAAGGCGGGGAGTGATTGAGCGGTGGGCATGATGGCCAGGGCGGCCAGCCGCCCACCCGCATAGGGCAGCTGCACCGCCTCGTAGGAGGAAGTCATGGCCCCGAGCGCATGGGGTTGCCGCATGAACGTGACGGTGGCCTGAGGGCCGCTGCCCGAAGAGAAGGTGCCCGGCCCTGAAGCCGCCGGGTCGAACTGGTCCTGCCATTTGGCGTTGAAATACACGGCGTTGGCGAGGACGAGCTGGGTCTCCGTGCTCAAGTCTCCCGGTTTGAACAGGGCGAGAATCTTGTGCCGTGTTTGCTGATCAACCCACTGATTGATTGACGCCTGAGCGGCCGGCAGTTGGTGGGCGAAATCAACCTGCCACACCCCGGATCGGAAGTAGCCGGCCATGGCGGCCATGAACGACGGCTCCATCGGAAGGCCTTCTGCCAGCCACATGGCGTTCGCGGAGTCGAAATTGATGCCGGCCTCCTCGGTTGCGGCCCCCAGCTGCGACAGCAGCGCCGCCCACCCCAGGTCCTGGGCGGTCGCCGACAACGACGACGACCCGAGCGTGGATGCGATCTGCGTGCGGGTCGCCCCCCTGGCTCCGGTCTCGAGCATCGCCAGCGCCACGGCGAGGCTGGCCGGTGACACTGTCACGTTCCCGCCGTCTGCCGCGGCGCCGAGCTGGCGGAGAAGGGCCAGACTGAAGGCTTGCTCCCCACTGGCCACGGCCCGGGTCGCGGCGGTGGCGTTCGCCGCAGCAGGGGACGGGGCGCTGGCCACGAGTTCGGTCGCCACTCCGACCCGGGCGGCCGGCACCACGGGGTCGGAGGCCCTGGATCGAGACCCCGCTGGAGCGCAGCCGGCCCCGAGAACGCATGCGACCACGATCAGGGAAGCCACCAGCGCGGACGGTCGCAGGTGGGGCATGCCTCTTGGACGATGCGGGCTACCGTTTGGTTCCGCCTGGATAACTATACCGTCCGGACGGTATAGTTATGGCATGATCTCCAGGGCCGACGCGACTCGGCAGCGCATCCTGACCGCCGCGGAAAACGTGGTCCTGCGTGACGGGGTGGCCCACCTCACCCTGGAGTCGACTGCGGCCGAGGCCGGGCTCAGCAAGGGCGGGGTGCTCTATCACTTCCCCAGCCGGGACGCGCTGGTGGGCGCCATGGTCGAGCGGCTCATCCAGAGCTTCGGCGCCGATCTGGCCGACAGGGAGGGGACAGACCCTGACCGCGGTCCCGGCTCGTTTACCCGGGCGTACGTGCGGGCCACGTTCGAGCCGGGCAGCAGCGGGGGCGGCGAGCGCGAGAATCGCCTCGGCGCCGCCCTTCTGGCGGCTGCCGCCGCAGAGCCAGCGCTTCTGGCCCCTTTGCAAGCGGACTTCGCCGAGATGCAACGCCGTGTGGAACACGATGGCGTCGACCCGGCCCGGGCCACCGTGGCCCGGTTGGCGGCCGACGGCCTGTGGTTGGCGGAGTTGTTCGGGCTCGGACCTCTGCAACCGGAGTTGCGCCAGGCGGTTGCGGAGGTACTCGAGGCGCTGGCCACCGAGGCGACGTGACCACCCCCGCGCCCACCCCGGTGGCAGTGGAGAGAGGCGCCTCCGAACGCCTGGTGCGGTCTTTGTCCCTCGTCGTCTTCCTCCAGTGGCTGGGGGCGAGCGCCATCCTGCCGCTCCTCCCGCTCTACCTGAGGAATGAGGGCGGGTCTGACCAGATGGTCGGAGCGGTGATGGCTGCGTACTTCGTGGCAGCGGTCCTGTTCCAGTACCCGGCCGGACGGCTCGCCGATCGAATCGGCCGGCGCGCCGTGCTGGTTGGGGGGCTGGTGATCTACGCGGGGGCGAGCGTGGCGTTCGTGCTGACCCTCGGCCCCGCGGCCGACATCGGGCTGCGGGCGCTGCAAGGCTGCGGCGCTGGCGCGGTCGAGGTGGCCGCGCTGGCCATGGTGGCGGGGTCGGTGCCCATCCAGCGCCGGGGCCGCGCCTTCGGATCGATCTACCGGGGCCAGCTGGGCGGCATGGCCATTGGCCCCCTGATCGGCAGCTTCATCGGGGTCGGGTCGATGGACGTGATCTTCCTCGGGGCAGGGCTGGCCTCGCTGGCCGCGTGCGTTCCCGTGCTTGGCGGCACGGCTCTGGCCGAGGACGGACAGGACGGAGAACGGCAGAACTTCGAACCGGGTTTCCCCCGCCTCGGACGGGCTGCCGGGGGGGCGCTGCTGGCCGGGGTGGCGTTGGGCCTGACGGTCGGCGTCTACGAGACCTGCTGGACGCTCCTGCTGCACCAGCGGGGCGCGACCGCCTGGCAGGTAGGTCTGTCCTGGACCCTGTTTGCGGCACCTTTCACGCTGATGGCCCGGCCTGGCGGTTGGATCGCTGATCACCTCGACCGCCGGTGGCTGGTGATGGTGACCGTGCTCACGACGCTGGCCTTCTGCCTCACCTACCCGTTCGTGATCAAGGTCGGCTGGCTACTGGGCCTCGGAGCAGCCGAAGCCATTGGCGTCGCCATCGCCCTCCCGTCGATTCAGTCGCTGCTCACCCAGGACGCCGACCCGGCTGCCCTCGGCAGAATCCAGGGCGTCTTCGCCACCGCCGAGACCTCAGCGATCGCCCTGGCCGCGGCCGCGAGCGGCGCCCTCTTTGCCGCCGCTCCCTGGGCGCCGTTCCTGACTGCGGCGACGCTCGGTGCCCTCCTGGTGGCTGCCCTGCCGGCGGTGTGGGCCCCCGTGACCGGACGGGTCGTGGAGTCCGCGGCGTCCGGATAACGCTACGCGCCAGCCGGGGATCGCTGCTTGACCGGCTCTGTCCGGCTAGCGCCGGAACCCGTGGCCGAAGAATCCGCCACGTGGGCGGGCGTGGGCGTGGTAGTGATCAGGAATGTTGCGCATGTTGTCGTCGATGTAGTGCGCGACGGTCAGTTGTTCATCGGCGATCCGCGCCAGCTGCTCGTGCATGTGTGTCAGCTGTTCGGCCGGCGGGACCGTGCCATGGCGGCGCCACACAACCATCGGGACGTAGCAGATCTCGCATTCCGCGATCCAGCACACGTCGTCCTCGTGAAACCAGGTGGTAAGCCTGGCCGCCTCGCAGAGGTCACAGTGGGGGGCGGGGCTCACGCCGCAAGACTGTAGAGCCAGCCCGTCCCCTCCTGTTCACCGCTCAGGGTCGCGAAACTTCTCGAACTGCCACCACTTCTCGTCGTCGTAAGGAGCATCGCCCCACCAACCCCGTAAACGACGACCGATCTCGGCTTCGTCCCCGTGCGGCGACGGCCGGTAGTACACCCGGCGTTCGCCGGTGTCCGACTCAGCGACTTCCGCCGGCCGGTACTGCTGCTGCACGAAGCCGTCGGGGTCGTTGTGTGGATAGCGATAGCCCCCGCCTTCTTTGAGTTTGTTGCGCTGATAGGGATGAGTACTGCGCAGGTCGGCGGGCACGGCCCCAGCCTGGCGGTTCCGGACGTCGTCGAAGGCCCGCGATAGGGCGGCCATGGTCGTGTTTGATTTTGGCGCCGTGGCCAGGTACACCACCGCATGGGCGAGGTTGAGCCCGGCTTCCGGCAGTCCCACGTACTCGACGGCTCGCGCGGCCGCATCCGCGACCACCAGCCCCATGGAATCGGCCATCCCGATGTCCTCGGACGCCAGGATCACGAGCCGGCGGGCGATAAACCGGGCATCTTCACCGGCTTCGAGCATCCGGGCCAGCCAGAACAGACCGGCGTCCGGATCGGATCCGCGTATGGCTTTGATAAACGCAGAGATCACGTCGTAGTGCTCGTCGTCCCCGTAGCGGAGCACTCGTGATTGGCGGGCTCGCTCGACGTCGTCGAGGTCCACTTCACTGCGTCCAGCTGTCCCCGCCAACGCCAGGGCGATCTCCAGCGTGGTAAGCGCGGCCCTGGCGTCGCCCCCGGCCATGTCGACCAGGTGCGCGACCGCGTCGGGTACCGCCGAGGCGTGCTCCGTCGCCAGGGCCCGTTCGACCAGCACGGTGAGATCCTCATTCGTCAGCGGCTCCAGCCGGAAGACGGTTGACCGGCTGATGAGCGGGGCGTTCACCTCGAAAAAGGGATTCTCGGTGGTGGCTCCGATCAGGGTGATGACGCCGGCCTCGACGGCGGGCAGCAGGGCGTCCTGCTGGCTCTTGTTGAAGCGGTGCACTTCGTCGAGAAACAGGATCGTCCCTCGGTCGAACTCGGCCAGGCGTTGGCGGGCAGACTCGATGACCTCTCGTACGTCCTTGACCCCGGCAGTGACGGCGGACAAAGAGACGAAATGGCGATCCGTCCGCGACGCGACGACCATGGCGAGCGTGGTCTTGCCCGTCCCCGGCGGGCCCCACAGAATAATTGAGGACAAGCGATCAGCTTCGATAAGGGCGCGCAGCGGCGCGCCCGGCCCGAGCAAGTGGCGCTGGCCGACGATTTCGTCGAGTGAGCGAGGTCGCAACCGGGCCGCGAGAGGGGCGTGCGCCGCGAGCCGATCCTCGAGGGTCGCGTCCCAGAGTTGATCGGCGGTTCCCGTTTGAGGGCTTTTGCGCGGAGCCACGCCGAAAGGGTACCGGCAGCACCGTTTCCCGAGATTTACTACAACCGCGTCGACGGGGCGTCGGGCGGATCGCCCCTTTCAACCGGTGGCGGTGGTCGTTTCGTCGGGAAGGAGATCGTCGACCCACGACGGGATGGTCGGATCCCCGAACGAGACGGTGGTGCTGGGCTCGGGATGGCTCCGCAGGCCGATCCAGCCGCGACCTGCCACAAGTTCGGCGCCGGCCAGCCCGGGGGTGTCGTCGGCGCTGAGTAGTCGGGCGGCGAGTTGTCCGATGGGCTGGAAGTCGCTGTGTTGTGTCGTTTCCACGCTCACACAGAACACTCGAAGGCGGGCCGGCGGAGCGGTGTCGGTGGCGCTGCGCGCCATCTGGGCCACGGCTTGGGCCACCGTTCGCCCTCCCGGAGAGCAGGCGGCGGCCAGGTGGACGACGCGAAGCGGCCGGCCGGACCCGGCGCTGTAACCCGCGGCGGCGTGAAGCCAGGCCGCGTGGGTGACGATACGGTCGGTGGCGGTGGCATGGAGGTCGAGCAAGCTGCTCCAGTCCGATCTGGTATGGGAGGCGTCCGTCGACGTGCCCAAAATGATGACGACGGCATCGACCGGACCGCCGGCGGCCACCGCGCTGGCCAGAGCCTGCTCGGCTGCTTCGAAGCTCGCCGGTGGGTGCCGTACCGAGGCGTCGTTGGTCTGCCACGCCCCGATGCCCACGGGCCTCAAGCCCCAGACAGGAATGGCGTCCGCGACGGCAGCCCCGAGGGCGGAATCGTCCGAGACGACGAGGCAGCGAGCGCGAGCACCCCGCTCGGGTCCGGCCGGGAGTGTCGCCGTCGGCGCCACGGTGAACACATCCCCGAAGCGGGGATTGGAGCCTCCCCCGGTGCGTTGTTGTTCCTCGGCTGGGGCAAAGACGACCGGGACAACGGTCCCCAGGGCGGTGGCGAAATCGGCGACGTGTTCGGCTCGAACCGCTTCCAGCAACTGCGGCGCCCTGACCAGTGACAGCTCCGGACCGGCCGAGAAGAGCACCCGGCCCCGGAACCGGCTGGCCCGAGGGCCGGCCAGGTAGGCCGCGGCGGGGCCCATGGCTTCGGGCTGGGGCATGGCGGTAAGGTCCAGGCTCCTCGGGTCCCGGCCGGGGTCTGCGGCCGCCAGGGCGCCGCGCACCATCCGGGTCGCGGCGATCGGTGAAAGCGCGTTGACGGCGACCCCCGCTGGCAGCAGCGGACTGAGCTGCCAGGTGAGGGCGGCGACGGCTCGTTTGGCGCAGCCATACGCGGGTGCGTCGGCCGACTTGCGGGCCAACCCGGCACCCGAGGTGACGCCGACGATGCGGCCGGATCCTGCTTCGGTCATGATCGGCAGCGCGGCCCGGAGGACGTTCAGGTAGCCGTTGAAGTGGACGTCCAGGACAGCTCGCCAGTCGTCCTCCGACGCGTCGCCGACGTGGCCCGGACGCAAGATCCCGGCGGTGTTGATGACCACATCGAGGGAGCCGTAGTGCGCCGCGATCGAACGGAACACGTCGCGCACGGCATCGCTGTCGGTGACCGACACCTCTGAGGCCGCAGCTCGCCCGCCCGCCGCTTCGATCGACTTCACCGTGGCCGCTGCCGTCGGTTCGCCGAGCGGCTCGCCGTGGACCCCGACCCCTGGATCCATCGCCACCACCATCGCGCCCTCGCGGGCCAGTTCCAGTGCAGCTGCGGTCCCGATACCCCCGCCCCCGCCCGTCACCACCGCGACGCGACCCTCCAAACTCCGTTTCATCGATGGGCCTCCCTGTGTGGCCGGTGAGCCAGCAGCGACGGTAGCGCGCCGGCCGCGGGCGGCTGCGGCCCGATCTGGCGCCCCACCCGGTTCGAGGTGGCCAGGCGATCACGCCCGGCCGGGGCCGGTCCCGCTTGGCGCGGCGTGCCGGTCTCGCAGGACCGTGCCCAGCTCCTGGAATTGGTTGCGGAGGTCATCGGGCTCGATCACCTCGAAGGGCAAGCCGAGGCCGACCAGCCGCGATGCCAGCCACTCGAAGTCATCGGCGCCGATACGCACCGTCGCGGCGTACCTGCCATCGGGGCTCACCAAGCCGACGGTTGGGGGAATGCGACGCTCGACCTCGGCCATCGGGCCGCTCACCCGGATGACGGCCTGATAGCGGTACGGAGTGGCACTGAGCGCCTCGGCCACCAGCCGGGCCGGATCCTCCAAGGCCCTCGGGATGAAGGTGTGACCGGTGACCTCGGGTACCGCCTCCATCCGGTCCACCCGAAACGTCCGCCAGTCCTGGCGGTCGAGGTCGTAGGCCACCAGGTACCACCGGCGCTGCGTCGTCACCAGCCGGTACGGCTCGGCGCGCCGCTCGCTGTAACGGCCGTCGGCGGCCTGGTAGGGGAAGCGAACCAGTTGCTGGGATTCACACGCCCGGGCCAGCGGCACGAGCCGATCAGCCGGAAGGGCCTCGGCCGGGCTGGCTGAGGGCGACGGTGCTGGCCCGGATCGCCGCTACCTGGGTGCGAAGCCGACCCGGAAGCAGGCGCTCCAGCTTCGTCAAGGCGGTCAGAGCGGGGCCTTCGATCCCCCACAAGGCGGCGCCGGCGGACCACCCGAGGGCCACGGCCGCGGCGCTGGTTCCGTCGGTCGGTGCCGACCCCACAACTGGAGATCATCTGGAACCGCTCCCGACCCACCTGCGAGATCCGCCCTCTCGGCGTTCGCCCCACGGCGACCGTGCTACCAGGCTCGGCCAGGCGCGGAGCCTGAGCGCCCGTCTCGGGTCGCGGCCTCGGCGTGCAGCCCAAACCTTCTAACCTCTCCGGCCTGGTGGTGCGGGCGCGGGTGGCCCGGCCGCTTCCAGAAGACGAGCGAGGGAGGTGACCATGGACGGGACGTCGTTCGTGATCGGGGCATCGGCAGAGTGCGCCGACGGGGAGTGCGGCGAAGTCACCCAGGTCGTCGTCGATCCGGTTGGTCGCGCGCTCACCCACCTGGTGGTCGAGCCCAGACACCGGCAGGGCTTGGGGCGACTGGTTCCGCTCGATCTGGTGGAGTCGGCAAGTGGGGACGTTCGCCTTCGCTGCACCACCGCCGAGTTCGAGCGACTCGATTCTGCTGAGGAGACCCAGTTCCTGCCGGGCAGCGAGGAATTCGAGGGCTATGAGCCGAGCGAGGTGCTCAACTGGCCCTACTACGGCGGGAACCTCTCAACTCCGGTCACCTTCGACACCCTGCCGGCAGGAGAAGTGGCGGTACGCCGGGGCGACACAGTCCATGCCACCGACGGCAAGATCGGACAGGTTCAGGGGCTCGTGGTTGACCGAGGGAGCGGCCACGTCTCCCACGTACTGCTCCAGGAGGGGCACCTGTGGGGTCGCAAAGAGGTGGCGATCCCCATTGCCGCAGTCACCGGAGTGGACGACGGCATTCAACTGAATCTGAGCAAGCATCAGGTGCAGGAACTTCCACCGGTGGACGTCGACCGGGCCGGTCGCTAGCCGCCTGACCGGAAGGCGGGGGTCGCTTTCTCAACTGGCGAGGACCTTTGCCTTCTCCCGCTCGAACTCTTCGTTGCTCAGAACGCCCCGGTCCCGGAGGTCAGCCAGCTTGGCCAGCTGGTCGGCGGTGCCGCCGGAGTCCGCCGCATCCTTCACGTAGCCGCGGAATGCCGTTTCCTGGGCCTGCGCATACTGGACCTGCCGTTCGTGCATCTTCCCGCCCCGAAAGATCAGATAGAGCAGCACACCGACGAGCGGGAAAATGATGATGCCGATCACCCATAACGCCTTTCCCCACCCTCCCAGGTCACGGCTGCGAAAGATGTCCGAGAAGATCATGATCAGCAGCCAGATCCAGACGATGAACAAAAAGATCCAGAGCAAGGTAAGGAAAGCGTCGAGCAACGGGTAAGAGGTGCCGAACATCAATCAACCTTTCGCCGGGCGCCTGCCGGGTCGGAACAGGGGGTGAGCAGTGAAGTGCCGCGCCGACAATACGCGCCGCTGAGCGACGCTCCCGGGTATCACCCGAACCGGGTGAGGATGCTCCGTGGGGTGGCCGTGCGGGTAACAGCCCGGCCCGATGGCCGGCGGGTGCTCAACCTGGCGCCAGGACCCCCAGGACGAATGCGGCCAGCCCGACGCCGGCGACACCGAGCGAGATCGGTAAGAGGTCGGACGGGGTCGTGCGGCGGTGTCCACGGGCTCGTGATCGCACCACGTGCCACGACCCGAGCGCCCAGGTGGCGGCGCCGAGGGCCAGTATGCAGGCCCCGGCCGCGATGTCCCCACCGGTCAGGGGGGTGTCGGCGAGACCCCGTAGGACGGCCGCGCCGCAGGCCAGGAGGGATAGCCCGCTGCGGCTCCAGGCCAGGTCGGTCCGCTCGGCGGCCAGGCCGGGATCGCGCGAGTCGGCGTCGAACTGACTCATTTGCCCGAGCCGCCCCAAATCACCAGGGCCAACCCGATGATCGCCACCACCGACACCACAACGGCCGAAAGGCGCGGCAGGACCGACGCTGGTAGAGCTTTACCGGTCCGCATCGCTTTTTCGTTTTCCTGCCAGTTCCGGAAGCTGAACAAGGCCACCACCACCCCCAGGGCGATCAGAGGCAACCCGATGATGCGTCGGCCCCCCGCCAAGTGAAACGGCGGTAGGAGTTGCGTGATGGCCAGCCCGGCCGTGACGAGTCCCAGGGCGGTACGGATCCACGCCAGAAACGTTCGTTCGTTGGCGTAAGAGAACCGAACGTCGGGCTCTCGGTTGTCGTCTCGCTCGTCTGCGTCGCTCCGCCCGTTGGCCATCTCATCATCATGACGCGCCCGGGCCGGCCCGGTCCTCGACCGGTCACGAAGCGCCCGGGCGGCGCACACGGCTCTGATTCGACGACTGAACAGGTGTTTCTTCCGCAAACCGCAGCGGAGGGGCGGGTGCGTTCGGCGCCCAGCCCCTCCACTCAGGGTTCGCGGCTAACGCCTGTCAGGCGTTCGTATACACATCGGCACCAAACGACTTCACCTGCGGCATCTGCGCATCGCCCAGGTGGGACAGCCCGAAGATGTCCTCGATGCTGCGCAAAGCCGAGTAGTGGTTGTAGTCGACGGTGCTGACCGTGCCCGGCTTGATGAAGGGGGAGATGAGCACGGCTCCGACGCGGCCGCCCCCCGGCCCTCCCATGCCCGGCAGGGGCGTGTTCGGGTGGGAGACGGTCCGGCCGACGGTCTCGCCACAGCAGGCAGTATCGGTCGACCCTTCGTCGAACGTGATGAAGATCAGGCCGTGCCCGGCTTTGTACGCCGGGGACGCCATGATCACCGGTACCCAGATGCTCAAGAAGGCGTCGATGTTGATGAAGCCACCGGGGTCGCCGTTGGCGCACGGGGCGTCGTGTCCGTCATTGCACAGATTCGGGGCCAGGAACGAGAAGTTCGGCGTCGCGCCCGCGGAGGCCAGATCGTGCAACAGGGGCTGGAAGGACAGCACGTGCGCATCGCAGTAGGCGGCATTGCCGGTCACCGACTGGAAGTACATGAAGCCCTCGTGGCGGTCTGCGAACTGGTCCGCCGGTTCGGCTCCCTCGGTGTTGTCAGGCGTGCCAATTTGTGGGTGGCCACAGGCCGGCCCCTGCGGGGTCGAGACGGTCTGGTCGCGGGCCGGGTCGTTGCCCATGTCCTGGAGGTAGGCCGTCCATGTCAAACCGGCCGCCGTGAGCTGGTTGCCGATCGTTGGAATGGACGCCGGGTACACGCACCCATTGCCGATGTACTGGTCGAACGGTTGGAGCACATGATTGAGCGGCTCGAACTTCGTCCAAACAGGACAGTCGTTGTCGGTGGCCCGGTCCGGCGCCTGGCCGGTGACCTGGGCGATGTAATTGTCCAGGCTGTCGTGGCCGACGGCGTAATAGTTCTTCAGCAGCGCACCCATGGAGGTCAGGGTGGTGGCCAGATAAGGGTCATTCGAGGGCGTTCCGAACGACTGCCCGAACCCTTCGTTCTCCAGGTCGATATACCAGACGTGCTGGACCGGCGGCGGGGTGAAAGCCGCCGGGCTGTTCGCCGAGGCTCCCGCGGCCGTTACCCCACTGAGGGAGAAGGTCAGAATAGCGAGCGCAGCGAGCACTCGCGTCGGGGTCAAGGGGGTTCTACCGAGTCTCACGAATCCGTATCCTCCTGACGCCGGTGCGCCAACCGCAGGCGAGCTCCAACGGATTCCACCGGCGCGACCCCAGAGCCTCGTCCTTGACGGTGACATTTGCGTGACAACCAGATGTCTTGCGTGGATTGTTGGGGTGAATTTGATCGCGGTGGCGGGCGGGGCCATAGCATCTGGGCATGGACACCACTCGCCTCGGACGTACCGGCCTGCAGGTCACCCGGATCTGTTTGGGGACGATGACATTCGGTCTGCAGTGTGATGAGGAAACGTCGGCGGCGATCCTGGACAAGGCGTTCGAGGCCGGCGTCAGCTTCATCGACACGGCTGACGTCTATCCGCTGGGAGGCGGTCTGGACACGGTCGGCCGGACAGAGGAGATCCTCGGTCACTGGCTGGCTGCTCCGGGCCGGCGGGATCAAGTGATCCTTGCCACCAAGTGCGTCGGAGTGATGGGGCCTCAGCCGTGGGATCGCGGCGCGTTCGCGCCGCCACATTCTGGACGCGGTCGACGCCTCTCTGCGGCGACTGGGGTGCGACTATATCGACCTCTACCAGCTCCATGGCTATGACAACGACACGCCGCTCGACGAGACGATCTCCGCCCTTGACCACCTGGTCCGTGTCGGCAAGGTCCGCTATGTCGGATGCAGCAATTTTCTCGCCTACCAGGTGGCCCGAGCCGTTGGCCGCTCAGAGGCGCTCGGTTTGGTCCGCATGGATAGCGTCCAGCCCCGCTACAACCTCCTCTTTCGCCAGATCGAGCGTGAACTGCTGCCGTTGTGCGCCGAGGAAGGGATCGGGGTCATCCCGTACAACCCGATCGCTGGGGGTCTCCTGACGGGCAAGCACCAGCGAGAGGACGCCCCGAGCGGTCGCTTCGCGCTGGGCCGGGCCGGCCGCCTCTATCAGGACCGCTACTGGCATGACCGCGAGTTCGACACCGTGGATGCGCTGACGACGCTGGCGTCCAAGGCGGGCGTGTCGTTGACGACCCTGGCGGTGCAATGGGTCCTCGCCAACCCGACGATCACCAGCCCCATCATCGGGGCCAGCCGGCCAGAGCAGCTCGACGACACCCTCGCGGCGGCTGCGCAGCCCCTGGACCCGGCCCTCAAGGCAGAACTCGACGAGGTGACCGCACCCTACCGTCAAGGGGATGCCCCCCGCTGAACGACTAGAAAGGGAGCCATGGCAATCGTCATTGTGCAGGGGGCCTTCCGCGTTGATCCGGATGATCGCGTCGCCTTTTTGGCCCAGAGCGCGGCGAACATGCAAACCGCCAGGGACGAGCAGGGATGCCTCGAGTATGTGATGGCAGCGGACCCCCTCGACCCCGGCCGGGTCGTCCTCTCAGAGAGGTGGGCGTCGACGGAGGACCTCAACGAGCATCTTCGTGCTTCGGCGATGCGCCGCCAGGAGGGGGGATCCGGGGGTAACGCGGCCACGGTGACACCGCTCGAAGCGGATATCTGGACCTACGAGGTAGCGTCTTTTCAGAAGCTGGCTTGATCAGGCAAAGACCGACCGTCTCCGGTCAGGACGCCACAATGTCAACGGGGCTTCCGACGGGAACAATCCGAAGCTGTTCCAGGTCGACCTCGTGAAGCCGGATACACCCGTGCGAGACGGCGGCACCGGCCGTCCCGATCTGGGCGTCAGAACCGAGTGGGCCGTGGATGGCGACCAGCGCGTCGCCGGAACTTTCCCAATCCGTGATGGTGTTGGAGTGCGCGGACGTGACCATCACGAAGGCGCCGTACCCGGCACTCGGGGGGGCGGCGAGAAGGGCCACATAGAAGTGTCCGGTCGGCGTGGGGTACGCGAGGGTGCCGATACCGGCGGGGGCGGAGAACACCAGGCGGTTGGCGCGGTAGAGCAAGAGGTGGGTGGTGGACAGATCCACCACGATCCGGTATGGGGTCGTGGCCAGCGTGACGTCACTGGCCAGGACCCACGCCGTGGACTCGTTGGGGCGCTGCGCCAGCCGTACGTCGTCCCACCCCGGACGGGTGTCGATGACCGGGAGGGTGGAGGGGGCGCCGTGCCAGGTCGCCGGCACGGTCCCGGTTCGCGGCCCGCCGGGGAACGCAAAACCGGGAATGGCGCCCCGCGTGGTCGCGATCACCGTCCAACCGGGTGGCTCCGCCGGGATGGTGGCGGCGGGTCCGATGGCGGCGGCAACAGCGCGTTGTGGGCGGGTGGTGGCCGTGGTCGCCGATCGTTTCGCGTGTCCGCACGACGCCAACAGCATCATCGCCACCGATGCCGCGATCAGGGCGGCGCAAACCTGTCGCCGGCGGGCCCTCACGTTGAGAGGCTCTGGCGGATGACGCAGGTCAGGTTGTTGACACCCGGTGCCGCGCCGGTCGTCGACCATTTCGTCGAGGCGTGCGGCTGCAGCGGCGCGACGGTCACCAGCCTGGTGGCGACGACGGTGTCCCCGGGGACGGTGATGAAGTCCACCACGATCGAATACCCCCGGGCCGAAGAGCCCGAGTTGGTCACCGTTCCTGACAGCGACCAGCCCCTGCTGCCGCCATTCACGCAGGCACCGGCGACGACATCCTGGCGAGCGTTCTTGGCGGGGTTGTACGGAGGCACGCTCACCGTTGTGGTCGCCCCGTTTGTCGTCGGCCGGGTCGTTGACGGGGAGGAGGTCGGTTTGCTACCGCCACAGCCGACGAGGACGACAGATAAGAGACTTGAGATCGCGAGTGCCGTGAGTCCAGGGCGCAGAGCGTCCCTGCCAGTCGTTGGCCTCGGGTGCATCGGCAGGGGTCAGCCTGTCACGGGCAGGGTGACAGGTGTGATCGGGCTCGGTGGCGCCGGGGCCGGCGCAGGTTCGGGACCCGGCGAGCTCGGCACTTCCGGGACGGTCACCGAAGACGCGGCGGATTGCACCGACGCCCCTGCAGGGTCGGTCGAGGTGGCCGTCGCGATATTGACGATCTTGCCGCTGGCGACGTCCGCCTCCGTGACGGCGTAGGTGGCGGTACAGGTCGTCGATGCCCCGGGTGCCAGGGTGCTGGTCGGACACGTAATCGGAGACAGGCCAGGCATGGGGTCGGTGATGGTCAGATCATGGAGGGTGGTGTTACCGGTGTTGGTGAGCAGGTAGCTGAACGTCACCTCCGTTCCCGCAGTGGCGAAGGTGCTGATACTGGCCGACTTGACGAGGGAGAGGCCCGGGGTCTGGGCGGCAGGGAGATTTACTGATGCGGTTGCCATGACCTTCGCCCCGCTGGGTGCCGTACCGTCGGCCGTGGCGTCGTTGCTGATGCTGCCATGATCCACGTCGGCCTGAGTGGTGGTGTAGGTCGCCGTGCACGTTTCTGTTTGTGCGGGCGTCAGGGTCGTGTCCGGACAGGAGACCGTGCCGAGCTTGTTGTCGGTCACGCCAACGGCGCTGAGCGGCACGTCCCCGGTGTTGGTGACCTTGTAGCTGTAAGTGACTTTGGTGTTCGGGGCCGAGAAGCGGGGAACGCTTGCGGTCTTGGCGAGGCTGATGGCGGGTTTGGGCCCGGGAATCGTCACAGTGGAGGTTGCCGTGACTTCCGCTCCTGTGGGAGTGGTCCCGGTGGCGGTGCCGGTGTTGCTGATGCTGCCGTGCAGCGCGTCAGCCTGAGTGGTCGTATAGGTCGCCGTGCAGGTTTCCAATTGTGCCGGGGCCAGTTCAACCACGCCGCCACAATCGAGTGCTGACAGACCGGACATGGGATCGGTGACGCTGACCGGGTCGAGGGTTACGTTGCCCTTGTTGGTCACCGTGTACGTGTAGGTCACGAGGACGCCCGCAGTCAGGAAGTTGGAGACGTCGGCCGTCTTCTGGAGGGCAATTACCGGGTGCTGGTCGGCGGGCACGGTCAGCTGATCGTCCGCTGTCACCGCAGCGTCAGTCGGCGTCAGCCCGCTGGCGGTGGCCATGTTGGTGATGCCGCCCGCGTCGACGTCGGCCTGGGTGGTCGTGTAGATGGCCGTACAGGTTTCGAACTCGGTCGGTGCCAGCGTGGTCTCTGGACACATGACGTCGGGAAGTTTGTTGTCATCCACGGCGATCGAGTGCAGCGTCACGTTGCCGGTGTTGGTCACCTTGTAGCTGTAGGTGATGTTGGTGCCCGGCGCCGAGAACGACGTCACGCTGGCCGACTTCGCAAGGCCGATGTTCGGGCTCTGCACGGCGGGCACCGTTGCTTCCGAACTGGCGGAGACGGTTGCGTCTTCGGGACTGGTGGCGGTGGCCGTTCCCATGTTGGTGATGCTGCCCTTGTCGACGTCGGCCTGCGTGGTGGTGTAGGTGGCGGTACAGGTAGCCGTGGCGAGCGGCGCGAGAGGGGTGGTCGGACAGCGTAATTGCCGACAGCCCCGCCATGGCGTCGGTGACCATCAGGCTGTGGAGGGTGACATTCCCGGTGTTCTTAACCTCATAGCTGTAGGTGATCAGAGTGCCGGCGGCAGAGAAACTGTCCACGCTTGCGGTCTTCGTCATGGAGATGCTGGGGTTCTCGACTGGCGTAACCAGAGCGCTGTCACTGCCGGTCACGGTGACGTCCTGAGGGCTGGTGCCGCTGGCGGTGGCGGTATTGGTGATGCCGGTACCGTCGACGTCGGCCTGGGTGGTCGTGTACGTGGCAGTACAGGTGACAGAGTCGCCCGGGGCCACCGCGGTATCCGGGGTGACACCGGGGCAGGTCGGTCCGGTGAGCCCGGTCATCGGATCGCTCAGCTGGATATCGCGGAGCGTGACATTGCCAGTATTGGTGATCAGGAAGCTGTAGGTGATGAGCGTGCCCGGCGCATTAAAGGTGGTGGGGCTGGGGGTCTTGTCCACGCCGATCTCGGGCGTCTGCACGGCGGGAACGGTGATCGTGTCGTCATCGAGTACCGGAGCGCCGGTTGGCGGCTGTCCGGTGGCGGTGCCGGTGTTGGTGATCTGCCCATCGTCCAGGTCAGCCTGGGTGGTGGTGTAGCTGCCGGTGCAGGTCTCGGACACGTTGGGAGCCAGCGAGCTTTCCGGGCACGTGACGGTCCCGATCTTGTTGTCGGTGACCCCGATGTCGGTCAGGGTCACGTTGCCCGCGTTCGTCACCAGGTAGCTGTACCCGATCACGGTGCCGACCTGCGAGAAGTCGTCGACGTTCGCGGTCTTCTCCACCGTGATCCCGGGATCAACGACGGCCGGGATGGTCACGCTGTCCTCGGACGTCACGGCCTGTCCGGAGGGTGGTTCACCGGTGGCGGTGCCGGTGTTGACGATGCCGCCGGCGTCGACGTCAGCCTGGGTGGTGGTGTAGGTGGCGGTACAGGTCTCGGTTTGTGACGGCACGAGGGTGGTGCCGGGGCAGGAGATCGTGCCCAGCCTGTTGTCCGTGATCCCGACTGAGGTCAGGGTCACGTTCCCGCTGTTGGTTACCGCGTAGGAATAAGTGATCAGAGTGCCGGCGGATGCGAAGTTCGGAAGACTGGCCGTTTTGGTGAGAGCGATGGCGGCGTGCTGGCTGGCGGGGATCGTGACCGTGGATGTGGCCGTGACGTTCGACCCGATCGGAGGAGTGCCGGTAGCGGTGCCCGTGTTCATCAGGCCACCGGCGTCGACGTTAGCCTGGGTCGTGGTGTAGGTGGCAGTACACGCGCCGCTCCCTCCGGGCGGGAGCAGCGTGAACGCGCAGGAGAGTGCCGACAGGCCCGGCATGGGATCGGTCACCGTGACCGGATCGAGGGTGACATTGCCGGTGTTCGTGACCTGGTAGTGATAGGTCACCTCTATCCCCGGCCCGGAAAACGACGAGATGCTGGCGGTCTTGGCGATCTCTATGTTGGGGGTTTGGACCGCTGGAGTCGTCACGTTCGAACTGTCGTTGACGGGCGATCCGATGGGCGGATCCCCGGTGACGGTGGCGGTGTTGGTGATCCCACCGTGGTCCACGTCGGCCTGAGTCGTGATGTGGGTGGCCGTACAGGTCTGCGAGGCCAGCGGCGCCAGCGTGGTGACGCCGTGACAGTTGATGGGTGACAGGCCGGGCAAGGCGTCGGCAACCGCGACGTTCGTCAGCGTCACGTTGCCGGTGTTGGTGACCAGGTAGCTGTAGGTGATGACGGTACCGGGCTGGGAGAAGCTGGTGGGGCTGGCCGACTTTTTCACCGTGATGGCGGGGGTCTGGCTGGCCGGGATGGTGAGCGTCGAGGACGCAGTGACCGGCGAGCCCGTGGGTGGCTGCCCGGCGGCCGTGCCGGTATTGGTGATGCTTCCGATGTCGACGTCGGCCTGAGTGGTGGTGTACGTGGCGGTGCACGTCTCCGACGCGTTCGGGGCCAGGCTGGCGTCCGGGCAGGAGATCGCCGACAGGTTGGGCATGGGGTCGGTCACCGTGACCGCGGTCAGGGTCACGTTCCCGTCATTGGTGACCAGATAGCTGTAGGTGATCAGCATCCCGGCCGCCGTGTAGGTCGCAGTATCCGCCGATTTCGTGAGGCCGATATCGGGGTTCTGGACAGCGGTGACGCTCGCCGACGACTGATTCGAAACCGTCTGGCCCTGCGGACCGGTGCCGGTTGCGGTGCCGGTATTGACAATGCCGCCGGCGTCAACGTCAGCCTGGGTGGTGGTGTAGGTGGCGGTACAGGTCTCGGTTTGTCCCGCGCCGAGGGTGGGGTCGGGGCATGAGATCGCGCCCCAGCCGGTTGTCCGTGACCCCGACCGAGGTCAGGGTCACGTTGCCGCTGTTCGTCACCTGGTAGGTGTAAGTGATCACCGTGCCGGCGACCGAGAAGCTGGTCGGGTTGGCGGACTTCGCCAAACCGATAGCGGGACCCTGGACGGCGGGGATCGTCACGGACGAGGTCGCCGTCACAGGCGATCCGGTGGGCGGCTGGCCGCTGGCGGTGCCGGTATTGCTGATATGCCCGTTGTCGAGGTCGGTCTGGGTGGTGGTGTAGGTGGCGGTGCACGTCTCCGACGCGGCCGGGGCCAGACTGGTGTCCGGGCAGGAGATGGCGGACAGGTTGGGCATGGGGTCGGTGACGGTGACCGGGTTCAGCGTCACGTTGCCGCCGTTCGTGACGGCGTAGTCATACGTCACCGGGAGACCAGGCGCCGCGAACGTGCTCAGGCTCGCGGATTTCGCCAGAGTGATTGCGGGCGACTGGACCGCGTCGATCGTGACCGACGAGGTGGCGATGACCTGCGCACCATTTGGTTCCGTGCCGGTCGCGGTGCCGATGTTGGTGACGTCTCCGTCGTCGACGTCTGTCTGGGTGGTGGTGTACGTAGCGGTGCAGGTCTCGGATCCGCCCGGCAGGAGGCTGCCGGCCGGGCACGTGAGGGCGGACAGTCCTGGAAGGGGGTCGGTGACGGTGACCGGATTGAGGGTCACGTTGCCGGTGTTGGTCACGTCGTAGCTGTAGGTGATGGGCGTGCCCGCAGAGGAGAAAGTGTTCACGCTGGCGGTCTTCATCAGTGTCATGCCCGGGTTCTGAACGGCGGGGATCTTCAGAGTCGAAGAGTTGGTCACCGGTGGCCCGGTGGGCGGCTGGCCGCTGGCGGTGCCGGTATTGGTGATGTTTCCGTGGTCGACGTCGGCCTGCGTGGTCGTGTACGTCGCCGTGCAGTCTTCGAATGCATCGGGTAGCAGGGTGGGAGAGGGACAGCTGATGGAAGACAGGCCGAGCATCGGGTCAGCGACCGCGATGGATGTCAGCGTGACGTTCCCGGTGTTCGTGACCAGGTAGCGGTAGTCGACAATGGTGCCGGGGGCGGAGTAGGAGCTGTCGCTGGCGGATTTGGCCACGGTGATGGCAGGAGACTGGATGGCCGGGATAGTCACAGACGAAGGCCCGGTGGTCGGCGGCGGCCCGCTCGGCGCCGTCCCGGAAGCGGTCGCAGTGTTGGTGATGCTCCCGTCGTCGACGTCGTCCTGGGTGGTGGTGTAGGTAGCAGTGCAGGTTTCTGAGGCGGCCGGTGCGAGTGGAGTGATCGGGCACGTGATGGGCGACAGGTTCGGCAGGGGATCGGTGATGTGCACCGAGGTCAGCGTGACGTTCCCGGTGTTCGTCACCAGGTAGCTGTAGGTGATCACCGTCCCGGCCGCAGCGTAACTGGGTACGCTTGCCGACTTCACCAGCGCGATACCTGCGTTTTGCACGGCATCAACGGTGAGGGTGGACTGGTCCGTGAGCGGAGGGCCGGTCGGGGGGGTGCCGGTCGCGGTGCCGGTGTTGGTGATGCTCCCGTTATCGACGTCGGTCTGGGTGGTGGTATAGGTGGCAGTACACGTTTCGGATTCGCCCGGTGTCAGGGCGCTGTCCGGGCAGTCGATCGGTGATGACAACCCGGGCTGCGGATCCGCGACAGAGATCGAATGCAGCGTCACGTTGCCGGCGTTTGTGACCAGATAGCTGTAGGTGATCAGCGTCCCCGGGGTCGAGTAGCTGCTGATGCTCGCCGATTTCGACAGGGCAATGCCCGGCGCCTGTGCCAACGTGATGGTCAGTGTCGATTGTGCGGTGACGTTCGTTCCACCCGGCGAGATGCCCGAAGCCGTCCCGGTATTCGTGATGCTGCCGTTATCGACATCGGTCTGGGTGATGGTGTAACTGGCCGTGCACGCTTCGGACGAGCCCGGAGCGAGGGTGCCCTCGGGACACGACACCGAAGAAAGACCCGGCATGGGATCGGTGACGCCCACGGACGTCAGCGTTTGATTGCCGGTGTTGGTGACCAGGTAGCTGTAGATGACGAGTGTGCCGGCTGTCGAGAAGGTGCTGAGGTCCGACGACTTCACGAGAGAGATGCCGGGAGACTCAACGGCCGGGATCGTCACTGAAGAGGTGGCGACAACCGGGAGGCCGCTCGGAGGGGTTCCGGACGCCGTCCCCATGTTGTTGACGCTGCCACGATCGACGTCGGCTTGAGTGGTTGTGTACGTCGCCGTGCAGGTCTCGACCTGGTTCGGGGAAAGTTCGCTGTCAGGGCAGGTGATGGCGGACAGCCCGGACATGGGGTCGGTCACGGTGACCGGGTCCAGGGTGACATTTCCCGTGTTGTCGACGGTGTAGCTGTAGGTGACCGCCGTGTTGGGTGCGGCGTAGCTGGTAATGCTCGCCTGCTTCTTCAGCGTGATTGCCGGCGATTGCGTCGCCGGGATACGGAGTGACGCGCTCGACGTGATCGCCGGCCCAATCGGTGGTGTACCGGTGGCGGTTCCCGTGTTGTTGAGAGACCCGTTGTCGACGTCAGTCTGGGTGGTGGTGTACGTGGCCGTGCAAGTTTCTGTGGCGTTCGGGGCGAGCGTCGAGCTCGGGCAACTAACGGCCGAGAGTCCAAGCATCGGATCAGTGACGCCAACCGACTGCAACGTGACGTTGCCGCTATTGGTTACGGCGTAGTCATAAACGACGGGCGTCCCCGCTGCACTGAAGCCCAGAATGCTGGCGCTCTTGACGAGGTGGATCGCGGGCACCTGTGTTGCCAGGACGGTCGCGGAGGATTGTCGCGTGAGGGCTGGCCCCGACGGCGGTGTAGCCGTGACGGTGCCGGTATTGATAATGCGACCCCGGTCCAGGTCGGCCTGGGTAGTGCTGTAGGTGGCCGTGCACGTCTCGCTGGCGCCGGGAGCTAGCGAGGTGGTTCCGCCGCAGTCGATTGTCGACAGATTCGGCATGGGGTCGGTCACGACTACCGGGCTCAGTGTCACGTTGCCGGTATTGGTCACCAGGTAGAAGTACGTGATCGTCGCACCGACGGTGCCGAAGAACGACGGGCTGCCCGACTTGGTCAGGGTGACCGCGCGAGTCTGCGTGGCCGCCACGATCACGGTGGATTGTGCGGTGACAGCCGGCCCGGATGGCGGGGTGCCGGTGGCGGTACCGGTGTTGAGGATGCTGCCGCGGTCGACATCGGCCTGAGTTGTCGTGTACGTAGCGGTACAGGTTTCCGCCGCGCCTGCAAGCAGCGTGCTATCGGGGCACGAGACGGCGGACAGCCCGGGCAGGGGGTCGGTGACGGCGACCGCGTGCAGGGTGACATTGCCGCTGTTGGTGACCTGATAGCTGTAGGTGATTACGGTGCCGGGGGACGAGAAGCTGGTGGGGTTAGCTGACTTCGCCAATCCGATATGTGGGGTCTGGTTGGCGGGAATAGTCAACGTAGACTGGGCGGTGACGACCAGTCCCCTCGGTGGCGTGCCGGTGGCGGTGCCCGTATTGGTGATGCTGCCGTCGTCGACGTCGGCCTGAGTGGTGGTGTACGTGGCGGTGCAGGTCTCCGCTTCGTTTGGAGCCAGGCTGGGGTCAGGACAGGTAATTGCGGACAGTCCGACCATCGGGTCGGTGACAGTGACGGGCGCCAAAGTCACATTCCCGGTGTTGCTCACCACGTAGCTATACGTGATGGTTGTACCCGCCCCAGAGAAGGTCGGGACGCTTGCCAGCTTCACTAAGTCGATGCCTGGCTTCTCGATGGCCGGCAGAGTCAGGCTGGCCTGATCGTTTACGGTCTGGCCGAGCGGACTCGTCCCGAATACGCTCGCGGTGTTGACGATCTGACCTCGGTCGACGTCGGCCTGTGTCGTGGTGTACGTCGCCGTACAATTCTCCGAGGCTCCGGGCGCAAGTATGGTCAAGGGGCACGAGATGGCCGACAGCCCAATCATCGGGTCGGTGAGGCTGACCGCGTGCAGGGTCACGTTCCCCGCATTGATGATGTTGTAGGTGTAAGTGATCAGAGTCCCCGCCAATGTGAATGACTGCGGAGACGACGTCTTTGCCAGTGCGATCTGAGGATTGAGCGTGGCGGGCACGGTGACGGTGGACGCGGCCGACACCGGTGGCGGACCGCTTGGCGGCGTGGCGGTCGCGGTCCCGGTATTGGTGATGCTGCCTCGGTCGAGATCGGTCTGGGTTGTCTTGTAGGTGGCCGTGCAGGTCAACTGATCGCCCGGGTCCAGCGGGGTCAGTGGACAGGAAATGGCAGAGAGTCCGGGCATCGGATCGGTCACGGACGGGTCGGAGAGCGTGACGTTTCCGGTATTCGTGAGCAGATAGCTGTAGACGATTTCCTGACCGGGTGCCGAAAAGCTAGGAACGCTGGCCGTCTTCACCAGGGTGAGAGCCAGTACCTGTTGTGAAGGTACCGTCAGCGTGGAGTGGTCGGTGACGTTGGGTCCACTCGGCGGAGTGCCGGTCGCGGTCCCCGTGTTGGTGATGCCGCTGGGCGCATTGACATCGGCCTGGGTGGTGGTGTAGGTCGCGGTGCACGTCTCGGAGGCGCCAGGGGCCAGGGTCGGCTGGGGGCAGTTGACCGGCGACAGGTTCGGCATCGGGTCGGTCACGTTCACCGCGGTGAGGGTCTCGTTACCGATGTTGCTCACCTGATAGCTGTAGGCGATCACCACCCCTGGGGCGTCGAAACTGCTGACATTTGCCGACTTCACCACGCCGATGCCGGGATCCTGTACCGCCGGGACGGTGACGGTGGACTGGGCAGTGACGGGCGGCCCGATCGGAGGTGTGCCCGTGGCGGTGCCCGTGTTCGTGACGCTGCCGAAGTTCACATCGGCTTGCGTCGTCGCGTAGGTGGCTGTGCAGTTCTCGAACGCCCCGGGGGTCAGCGCGGTCTGCGGACAGGTGATGGCAGACAGATTCGGCATCGGGTCGCTAACGGTGACCGGGTTGAGCGTGACGTTTCCGGTGTTGGTGGCTAGGTAGTGATAGGTGATCGTGGTTCCCGGGCTCGAGAAGCTCGGCGTGTCCGCCGACTTGAGCAGACTGATGCCCGGTGTTTGCACGGCCGGCACCGTGACCGTCGACGTGTTGGACACCGTCTGCCCCTGGGGTGACTTGCCCGTAGCCGTGCCGGTGTTCGTGATGCTGCCCCGGTCGACGTCGGCCTGGGTGGTCGTATAGGTGGCGGTACAGGTTTCGGAGGCGCCGGCGTCGAGTGTGGCGCTCGCGCAGAAGATGGTCGAGAGCCCGGGCATGGGATCAGTAACTGTGATCGCGTGCAACGTCGAGTTGCCGGAATTCGTCACCGCGTAGCTGTAGGTGATCACAGTTCCCGGCTCAGAGAACTGTGGGACGTTCGCTGTCTTCATCAAGCCGATCGCAGGAACCTGTACGGCCGGAATCAGGACGCTGGAAGTACTCGTCACCGATGAGCCCGTAGGAGGTTTACCCGTCGCCGTTCCCGTGTTGGTGATCTGGCCAGCGTCGATGTCCGCGGAGGTTGTCGTGTAGGTGGCGAGGCAAGTCTCGGCGGCGGCCGGGGCGAGGATCGTGGTGGGGCAGGTGATGGCGGACAGGCCGGTCATGGGGTCGGTGACTGTGACCGGGTTGAGCGTCACGTTCCCGCTGTTGGTCACCTTGTAGCTGTAGGTGATCAGTAGGCCGGCCGCAGCAAAGCTGGTCAGATTGGAGGTCTTCACGAGGGTGATCGCCGGAGTTTGTCTTCCCGGCACGGTCACCGAAGATTGGGCCGTGGCTGGCGGTCCGATGGGGGGCGTGCCGGCAGCCGTCCCGGTGTTCGAGACGCTGCCTTTGTCCAGGTCGGTCTGAGTGGTGGTGTAGGTGGCGGTGCAGGTTTCGGCGGCGGCCGGAGCGAGGATGGTGGTGGGGCAGGTGATGGCGGACAGGCCGGTCATGGGGTCGGTGACCGTGACCGGGTTGAGCGTCACGTTGCCGCTGTTGGTCACCTTGTAGCTGTAGGTGATCACCGTCCCTTGAGCGGAGAACGACGGAATGCTTGCCGACTTGACCAGGGCGATAGTCGGGGTTTGTGTTGCCGGCACGGTCACCGAAGATTGGGCCGTGGCTGGCGGCCCACTGGGGGGCGTGCCAGCAGCGGTTCCGGTATTGGAGATGCTGCCCGTGTCCAGGTCGGTCTGGGTGGTGGTGTAGGTGGCGGTGCACGTCTCGGTGGCGGAGGGGCCGAGAATCGTACTGGGACAGCTGATGAGCGAGAGCCCTGTCATGGGGTCGCTGACGGTCACGGGGTTGAAGGTGACATTCCCGGAGTTGGTGACCTTGTAGCTGTAGGTGATCACCCTCCCGACGGTGGAGAACGACGGGACGCTCGCGGACTTGGCGAGAGTGATCACGGGCGTCTGGACGGACGGGATGCTGAGAGAGGAGGGCGCGGTCACGTGAGACCCCGTCGGGGGTGTTCCGGACGCGGTCCCGGTATTTGAAATGGACCCGTTGTCGACGTCGGCCTGGGTGGTGGTGTAGGAGGCGGTGCAGGTCTCACTGGCGCCTGGAGGCAGGGTGGTGGTAGAGCACGTGATGGCGGACAGTCCCGTCATAGGGTCGGTCACTCCCACAGAGGTGAGGGTGACGTTGCCGGTGTTCGTCACCTTGTAGCTGTAGGTGACATGCACGCCCGGAGCCGAGAAGCTGGTGATACTGGCGGATTTCGTAAGGGTGATCGCCGGGCTCTGGCTCGCCGGCAATGTCACCTTTGATGAGTCCGTCACCTTGCTGCCGCCCGGGGCGGTGCCGGTGGCCGTGCCGGTGTTGGTGATGCTGCCCCGGTCGACGTCGGCCTGGGTGGTGGTGTAAGTGGCAGTGCAGGTCTCTGAGATGCCCGGGGCCAGGGTGGTCGTGGGGCAGGTGACGGCGGACAGGCCGCTCATGGGGTCCGTCACGCCGACGGACGTCAGGGTCGAGTTGCCGCTATTGGTCACCAGGTAGCTGTAGGTCACCAGCGTGGCCGGCGCCGAGTAGCGCTGGATGTTCGCGGACTTGACGATCCCGATGGCAGGGGTCTGAATGGACTTGATCGTCAACGACGACTGCGACGTGAGCGCCGAGCCGGTCGGAGGAGTCCCCGTCGCCGTACCGGTGTTGGTAATGCTGCCCCGGTCGACATCGGCCTGGGTCGTGGTGTAGGTGGCGGTGCAGGTCTCCGAAGCGCCCGGAGCCAGTGTCGATGTGGGGCAGTTGACAGAGGAGAGGCCGGGCATCGGGTCGGTCACGTTGACCGCATGCAGGCTGACATTGCCGGTGTTGGTGACGGCATAGCTGTAGGTGATGACCACACCTGGCGCTGAGATGCCGGAAAAGCTGGGGATGTCCGATGACTTGACCATCGTGATCCCGGGGCTCTGAGTAGCCGGGATCGTCACCGAGGATTGGGCCGTGATGGCAGTACCCGACGGTGGCGTTCCCGACGCGGTGCCGGTGTTGTGCACGGAGCCGGCGTCGACGTTGGCCTGGGTGGTGGTGTAGGTGGCGGTACAGGTCTCCGACGCTCCCGGGGCCAGACTGGGACTGGGACAGGTGATTGCAGAAAGGCCGGCCATCGGGTCGGTCACGCCGACCGAGGTGAGGGTGACGTTGCCGGTGTTCGTGACCTTGTAGCTATAGGTGACGGCAGTCCCCGGAGCGGAGAAGCTACTGATGCTCGCTGATTTCAACAGGGAAATGCCGGGGGTCTGAGTTCCCTTGATCGTGACGGTGGATGCCGCTGTCACTTTTGTTCCGCTGGGAGCTGTGCCCGTGGCGGTGCCGGTGTTGGTGATGCTGCCGTTGTCGACGTCGGCCTGCGTGGTCTTGTAGGTCGCCGTGCAGGTTTCACCCGCACCAGGCGCGAGGGTGCTGTTCGGGCAGCTGACCGCAGAAAGGCCGGACATCGGGTCGGTCACCCCGACCGAGGTGAGGGTGACGTTGCCAGTGTTCGTAAGTTTGTAGCTATAGGTAACGCTGACGCCGGGCGCCGAGTAACCGGTGATGCTGGCCGACTTCACGACCGTGATCGCCGGGCTTTGGGTGACGGGGATCGTGACCGACGACGTGGCGGTGACGGCCGACCCTGACGGCGGGGTCCCCGTAGCAGTGCCGGTGTTGGTGATGCTGCCCCGGTCAATGTCCGTCTGAGTGGTGGTGTACGTCGCCGTGCAGGTCATGGACTGACCGGCCGCGAGCTCTGAGGCTGGACAGGTGATCGACGACAGCCCCGACATGGGGTCGGTGACGCCGACATGGTTGAGGATCGTGGTGGTGCTGGTGTTGGTGACCAGGTAGCTGTAGGTCACGACCGTCCCCGGGGCCGAGACGCTGCCCACGTTGGCGGACTTCACGATGGTGATGGCCGGGGTGGTGCAGGTCTGCACCGAAGAGGAATTGTTTCCCGAGTTGGGGTCGGACTCGTTGCCCGTGACCGTGGCTGAGTTGGTAAAGCACGTTCCGTTAGTGGACGGAGCGGTACCAACCAGGGTGATGGTAAAGCTGCTGCCGTTGGTGAGGGCCCCCTCGGAGCACAGCACGCTGTTGCCGGTGACCTTGCAGCCGCTGGTCGGCGACGTCACATTGGTGACGCCCGACGGGACCGTGTCGCTGACGGCGAAGCCAGAGCTGTTGCCAGGACCGGAGTTCGTCACGGTCAGCGTCCAGGTGATCGTCCCGCTCGGGCTGACCAGCGCCGGTCCAGTCTTGGTAATGCCCAGATCAACCGTGAGAGGGGCGACGCAGGCGGCGCCGTCGTTGCTCTGCCCGGCTACCGGACCTGTGTAGTTGGACACCAATCCGAAGGTGGGGGTCCCTGTCGGATTGGTGATCGAGATTTGATAGATGTCGCCCGTCTGGTTGTTGGAGAAGCCAACGTTGCCGTTGTTGAAGGTCCAGGCGGCCCCGAAGTTGCCACTTTTTACTGCAGAGGGCGCCGCGAACGTGGAGACGGCGCCGGTGCTCAGATTCAGGCGGTAAATGGTGGTGCCGGCCATGCCCCACATGAACCCGCTGGCGTAGGTGAAGTCGATGGGCGGCCAGCCCGTGGCGGACGGGGTGATACTTACGGTCTTGATGACGGCCGGCGGGGTGGAGGTGACGTTGATCTCGTAGAGCGCGCGGTCGCCCCGTTCCCTCCCGTCACCCAGAAGTTGGCTGGGGAAGATCCGTCAAAGGCGCCCGTTGACGGCGAGTTGCTGACGGCGGGGAATCCGGTGATGGACCCCAGGCTGGTGACGTTGCCGTTGGCGTCGATCTGAAGCAGGGTGCTCGTACCGAGGACGACGGCGTACAGGTAGTTGTTGTTGGGGTCGTAGCCGAGGGCGTTGTAGGTGGCGCTGTAGGCCGGCCCGAGGGTCGTATAGCTGACCGATCCTGCCCCGTAGGTCGAGTAATAGAGCTGGGTGGTCGGAGAGCCCTGGGACAGGAAGCTGGTTGGTGTGGTGCACGTGAACGCCGGCCCGACGGCGAGGGGACCATTGCTGGTGCTGGAAACCGCAGGCGCACCTGTAGCCGGCGGGACCGAGGTCGGGGGGCGCGCCCTCCGAGACCGGAGACAGTGGAGGCACTCCCGGGCGGGGTTGTCGTGGCCGTGGTGGCACCAGCAGTGGTGGTCGCCGAGGCCGTGTCACCACTCGTGGTCGCACCGGTCGTCGGTGTACCGTTCGTAGTCGCCTTGACGGTGGGGCCGGACGGTCCCGACCCGCGAGCAGGGGCGATCGTGGTGGTGGACGACGTCGGAGCCGCCGCCGAGATGGACACGACGTTCGGGATCGAGAAGGCCGCAACCGCCGCGACACCGGCCATCGCTGTTCGCAAGGCTGGCTTCCACCGCCAGACGCGCCGCACCGACTTCAGCCGTGACCGCACTTGGCACCGCCATTCCGCGCCATACGTAAGCGTAGATTAGACCTCGACGATCCTCGGGGCGAGTTGATGACCACCGTGCTGGCGCCCGTCGGGACGGCGTCAGATCCGCTCCCGCCCTGAATGTCGTGTGCCTTCGGTGCTACCTCCCGGATTTGCTCGCTTTCCCGACCACATGCCGGCATCCCCTCACGCCGCTACTCCGAGTGGTATAACTCCAGCGCGATAACGCCGCTGAAGAGCGTGTCACCATCCAAGACAAGAGGATCTGAGGGACCCGTCACTTGTGCGACGGCCAGTACAGGACAGGTGGAGAGGAGCAGAGATGCTGGCATACGACTATCCATTACTCAGCATTTTCTGGACGATCTTGTGGTTCTTCTTGTTCTTCATCTGGATCTGGATTCTCATCTCTGTCTTCATTGACATCTTCCGCAGTCGCGACCTCGGCGGTTTTGCCAAAGCCCTGTGGGTGATCTTCATAATCCTGCTCCCTTTCTTGGGAGTGCTGATCTACTTGATCGCCAGGGGCGGCAGCATGCACGAGCGGACCGTCCGGCAGGCCGAGCAGCAGGAACAACAGTTCCGGGGCTACGTGCGCCAGGCGGCGGCGGGGTCGAGTCCCGCCGATGAGCTCGCCAAACTGGCCGACTTGAAGGAGCGCGGGGTCATCACCGACGCTGAGTTCGAAGCGGAGAAGACCAAGATTCTCTCGTCGTAATCCGGTCCCGGCCGTTGGGTTCGTGAGCCCGGCTGCCACCTAAGCCCGCCTGCCAACAGGGCCCGGACCCGGACCCGGGCCGCCCCGCCCCCGGGGTCCCGACAGAGAATGGTGGCGGCACCCCCTCGAGCCGCGTTCTCTGTCGTAATCCACACCCTCCCAAACCGTGCCGCACGACAGAGAACGCCCGCAGCGCCCCCCGAGCCGCGTTCTCTGTCGTAATCCACACCCTCCCAAACCGTGCCGCACGACAGAGAACGCCGGCATCCTCGTGTCCTCCTGTACCTGCCAGGCAACTTTGGCGCCTCGCCGGCTGCTCCTCGCCGTTCTCCCATGTCCCGCCGCCGGAAAGAACTGCGGCGGGGCCATCCGCTCGACTGGGCAGTCGGGTTCCGCCGTTCAGGGTCGCGGAGCCTGTAAGGAAGATGTCGTGAGTGGACCATTGGCGTTTATGCGGCTGGGCGGAGGGTGACGGCGTAGCCGAGGTCTTGGAGTTGCTTCACGAGGCCGTTGCGGCGACGGTCGGTGTCGGTGTGGCGGGTGAAGTAGTCGCCGCCGAGGTCGGTGTAGTCCTCGTCGCGTGAGAGGACATGCCAGGCGATGACCAGAAGGGAGTGGCTGACCGCGACGGCCGCCTTCTTCTTGCCGATCCGCCGGGCGAGCCGCCAGAACTGGGCGGCGAGGTAGGTGTCACGCGAGCGGGCGGCCGACCAGGCGCACTGGTCGAGGACCTCGCCGAGCCAGCGGTTGCCCTTGTTGGTCCCTCCCGAACGGCGTTTGCCGCCGGTGATGTTGTTGGCTGGGCACAGCCCGGCCCACGAGGCCAGATGCCCAGCGGTGGGGAACCGGGTCATGTCCGCACCGATCTCGGCGATGATGCACTCAGCCGCCCGCTTCCCGACCCCGGTGATGGTGTCAAGCCGGTCACGGGCGGCGCTGAAAGGGGCGATCACCCGGTCAACCTCGATGTCGAGCTGGGCGATCATCGTCTCGAGCTGCTCGAGGTGCTCCAACGACAGCCGCACCAAGAGGGCGTGGTGGTCCTCGAACCGGCCGTAAAGGGCCTGGCGCAGGGCGGGCAGCTTCTTGCGAAGTTGGCCCTTGGCCAGATCAGCGAGGACGTCGGGATCCCTCTCGCCGGCGACAAGAGCCTTGAGCATCAACCGGCCCGATACGCCCAGCACGTCCGACGCCACCGAGTCCAGCTTGATCCCGGCGTCCTCGAGCGCCTTTTGCACCCGCTGGCACTCGGCGGTATGAGTCTGGATCAACCGCTTCCGGTAGCGGGTGAGGTCTCGCAATCGACGGATGTCCGGCGGCGGCACGAAACTCGAGCGCAGAAGACCGTGCTCGAGCAGTTCAGCCAGCCAGGCGGCATCGGCCACGTCGGTCTTTCGACCCGGGAGGATCTTGACATGTCGGGCGTTTACCAGCAGCAGCTCGAAGCCGCCCCGCCCTTCGAGCACATACCACACCGGCTTCCAGTACTGGCCTGTTGCCTCCATCACCACCTGGGTCACCCCCTCGGCGGCCAGCCACTCGGCCAGCGCCTCTAGCGACGCGGTGAACGTCGGAAACGTACGGATCTCCTGGCGGCGCTTGAAGCCCTGGCCCGGTGTGCGTACTGCGGCGACGACCTCCTCCTTGCCGATATCAAGACCGGCGACCCGCTCGGCGATGATGTCCATCCCACTCCCCTCTCCGAGACTCAACCTGGACGGGTCTGGCAGGGCCAACCGAATCAACGACGCTGTAAGTCGTGCAATATGCAACAGTTCGCGGTGCCGGGAAGGCCCCGAGCATCAGTCTTAGACACGGGCTCACTCGCACCAAAGCTCACCGAGCTCGGCCAGACCCACCACCATCTTCACTCGTCGCGGCGGCCCCAGGCCATGGAGTCTTAGACGTTGGCGTTTGCGGACCCCACGGGTGTAAAGGCCGGAAGGCACTCGCCGTCTCCCGGGCGTATCCAGTCGACCCGCATGGCCAACCCTTCCGCCAGGTCGTCCGGGTTGGTTTGGACAATGGGCACCTGCAGCCAGGGACCTTCGGACAGCTCCACGATGCCGTACGTGGAGGTGCGACCATCCGGGGAGGCCAGCAGCGGATCCAGGGGTGGTGAATGGTCGACCGCCCAGGTGATGAGCACACCGAGGCCCGAGGACTCCTCCCATGCGAGGTCGTTTCCGTCTGGGCAGCGGCGTTGCTGGGGCGGATAGGCGGTCCGGCAGGCCTGACAGCGACGGATCAGCAACTGGCCGTGAGCGGTTCCGTCGAAAAATGGAGTCGATGCCTCATCGCGGCTGACACTGAAGCCGGTCATGACCGGGGCTCGCTGCCGACGACGAGCGTGCCGTGATGCTCGAGGATGCCGCCGTTGCCGCTGACCAGAACCACGTCGTGGGGGTGGACCTGTCGTTCGCCGCCCTGGCCACGAGCCTGGATGACAGCCTCCGACAAGGGCGTCATGCCCCACAGGTAGTAGCTCGATAGTTGCCCGCCACCCGTATTGGTCGGCAATGAACCACCCGGCCCCAAGGCGCCGCTCGCCGCGAAGGCACCACCTTCGCCTTTCGCGCAGAAGCCGTAATCCTCGAGTGTCACCAGAGCCGTGTACGTATAGCAGTCGTAGATCTCGCACACATTCACGTCTGTCGGCTTGACACCGGCCATCTCCATGGCGGCCGGTCCGGAGATCGCCGCGCCGGTGATCAAACCGAACTCGGAACCCCGCGACATGGGATCACCCGGGTGCGTCTGCGCCGCGCCCCACAGATACACGGGGGGATGGGACAGATCACGGGCCTGAGCGGCGCTGGTCACCAGGACGGCAATACCGCCGTTGGACACCATGCAACAGTCGAGGAGGTGCAGGGGCTCGGCGACCCAGCGTGAAGATTGGTGATCGTCGATGGTGATCGGCTCCCGAAAGCGGGCGCGGGGATTCATGCTCGCCCATTGCCGCTGGAAGACGGCGATCGAACCCAGGTGTTCGCTGGTGGTGCCGTAGTGCGCCATATGCCGCCGGGCGGCCAGGGCATAGGCGTTGTTGGCGCCTCGCTGACCGCCGGCCATGCGAAGCGCCGAGAAGCCTCTGGGCTCCCTTCCCTCCGTGGCACCACGGTAGATGGCTCCTGACGAGACGCCGGGTTCCTGGAGCGGGGCATCCGCGTGGACGCAGACAACGGCGTCGGCCAAGCCAGTCGCGACAGCCATCGCCGCGTACTGGACCTGGGAGATCGCGGTCGCCCCGAAGGCGCTGACCTGACTCACCAGACGCAGGTCGCGCAGTCCCAGGTCCCTCTGGAGCTGGAAGTCGACCCCGCCCGAGATGCCGTTGCTGAGCAAGAGACCGTCGATGTCGGCCACGCTCAAACCGGCGTCGGCCACCGCCAGGCGCACCGCCTCGGCAGCGAAGTCGCGGGCGGAGCGTCCATACACCTTCCCCGTCTCGGTGATGCCGAGACCGGCGATCGCCGCGCGGGCGAGGATCTTCGGATCCGCGTCGTGAGGGTTGTTCACACGTGTCCTCCTGGACGCTTCTGGACGCCTTGGACGCCCGAACCGGCTTCGGCCGATGGTAGGCGAGACGCTCACGGTGTCTGGCTCGGCGTTCGGGGTCGCCGCTTGCCGGCGATATTTGGAGCGTTGGCCGATCTGTGTACCAAGAAGTACACGTGGTGTGCTTTTGCGTTCACAGATGAGAGTTGGGTACAAATTTCGGGACGGCGTGCGGCCCGGGTCGTTGGCCGGCGCACCGCCACTCCTACGTGGCCGACGTCAACACCGGAAGCAGTGTTTCGAGCCACCGCCGGTGCAGCTCCTTGTCTTGAGTTTGCGGCGCCAGGACCAAATCGGTGACGCCGGCAGCCGCATACGCGGCGGCCCGGGCGCGCCAACCCTCCGTCCCCTGGTCGGTGGCGTCGATGTGGAGGCGCACCTGCAAGGGGAAGCCCTCGAACGACCGCCCGTGTTTGGCGAAGGCTTCCGCGAGCTGGGCCCGATGCGCCGCCACCTCGTCGGGTTCCATGCCGATCCCGTGCCAGCCGTCGCCACGGGTCACCAGCCGGTGAGTGGCGCGGACCCCGTTGCCGCCGATGAGGACGGGTAGCCCCCCAGGCTGGTACGGCCCCGGGTAGGCCTCCACCTCATCGAAGGAGAAAAACTGCCCCTGGAACGAACTGGGTCCAGGCGTCCACAACGCCCTCATCACATCGATGAATTCATCGCCATAGGGGCCTCGCTGCTCGAACGGGACGACGCCGACCGCCGCGAACTCCGCCTGGAGGCCACCGACCCCGACGCCGGCGTCCACCCGTCCGTGGCTGATCCAGTCGATCGTGGCCAGCTGCTTCGCGGTGATAAACGGGTTGAGATAACCAAGGACCAACACGCTGGTGCCGAGCCGCACCCGAGTCGTTGCCAGCGCCGCCGCGGTCAGGGAGATCAGCGGGTCGTAATAGTTGGCGCGGCCCAGCCGCTCAGCCACGAATCCGGTATGGATGACATGGTGGCTCACCCATAGTGAGTCCGCGCCGAGTTGTTCGGCCAGCACTGCGAGCTCGATGTCATCTCGCGGATCGGGCAGGCCCCAGCTGTTCGGCAAGACATATCCGATCCGCACTTATCCTCCTGTCTCTGTCTCTGTCTCTGTTTCTGATTCTGATTCGAGCGGGACGACATCGTCGGGGAGTGGATAGCGGTCGACATTCAGGATGAACGACACCCACGTGTAGTACCCCACCGTCCCGATCAGGTCGACGCCTCCCCGTCTACCCCAGCGGGCACACCGCGTCGAACGTGCCGTCGGGGACATCCCCCGTTTCGAGCAGGGCGGTCACGAAGTCGTAGACAGCGGCGCCGTCCTCTCCCAGCGCGCCACGCGTCGGTCGTTCGCCAGCAGCAATGGTGTCGGCAATGGCCGGGTCGAGACCGGCCGCCAGGGCCAGGCGGCGGTGTGCGAACCACTCGTACTGGGCTGTCCAGCGGCGGGCCACTGTGATGATCGCGAGTTCCTTGAGGTCATCCGGCAGCGACGACCGGAAGCGGACCTGCACGCCGACCCGCTGCGCCACGTCCGCAAGATCAGGACTGTGCAGCAGCGCTTCGAAGGGTCCTCGCAGCCTGCCGTCAGCCTCCCCACCTCTCGGTCCGGCCAGGATGGACTCGGCGACCGCCCGCTGTTCGGCCGTCATGCTCTCGACCGGGATGGCGCCGAAGCGGCGGCCGGGCCGGGGCTGCCCAGGCGTCTCCGGCTGCCCAGGCGACGTCATGTCGCAATGGCTTCCGGGTGGCTGCAGGAGTCGGGTATCTGGTCCTCCATCCTTGCGATCAGCGTCGCCGCGGCGTCGGCGTTCGTCGCCTGAGCCTGCCACATCATCGCTTGCGCTGGATCAACCGATCTCCCGGAGACGCCGGTACCGGGGCGAGCAGGGGGGCATCGCGACGGATCCGGCTAGCCCGCGGTCCGGACCAAATCCGAATACGCCTCTTCGAGGCAGAGACGCAGATCCCCCGGCTCGGCGACCGCCACCGGATCCACGAGCAGGCCCATGTCCAGGCTGCCGTCGTAGGAAATGGTTGTCAGATTGAACGGAGTGCCGGTCAGCGGGCCCAGGGTGGCGTTGTAGACCACCTGCGCCCCGCCGATGTACAGGGGAACCGGAGCGCCACGCAGGTTGGACGTGACGAAGTCAACCCCGGCGGCCTGGGAGCGGGTGACCCAGCTCAACATTGATGCCGGCAGTATCTGTATCAGGCCGGACAGGCCTGACAGGCTGGCCATCGATCCTCCGGTCTGGATGGCAACCCGGCGGGCAGCCATGGCGTCGCGGACTGCGATCAGCCGTTCAGGCGGGGAAGCGGGCGCCACCGGAAGATGGACCCGGATAGGCGTAAAGAAGTTGCCGCCGATTCCGCCCCCCTGGCGTTGACTCAAGACGAAAGAAAAGGTGAGGGCGTCGAGAGTGGTTCCCCGCCGCTCGTGGTACGCGATGACCGCGTTGACGGCGCCGGTGACGAACACGTCATTGACCGATCCCCCGAGCTCGTGCCCGGCTCGTTTGATGTCGTCGAGCGGGACTCTCACTGTTTCCAGATGACGCCGCCCGGATCGGAGCCTCCACAGTGCGGATCCGCTCGCCCCAGGCCGGTCGACCTGGCTGGCCACGTCGCGGACGGCGCCCACTGCGTGTCCGGTCGACTCCAGCACCCGGCGGGGATCGAGCAGCGAGACGGCCGCATCACCAACCGCTCGCGGCCAGCCGGCCAGGCGAACCGCGTGCCGGGCCATGGTCGCCGGCCACTCGGGGTCGGTCTGGCCGGCTGAGGAGGTCGCCGCCTCGGCCACGACCCGCGTCAGGTCCACATCGGCGGGAGGGGGCGGGTCGCGCTCGAGGTCCAGGTACCGCTCCGAGAGCCGGAGTAAGCCAATGCCATCGCTGATGGTGTGGTGCAGCTTGCCGAACAGCGCCCCACGGCCGCCGGCTACCCCGTCGATGACCACGAACTGCCACAACGGCCGACCCGGGTCGAAAGGATCCTCGTACCATCGGCTCACCACCTCCTCGAGTTCCGCTTCGCTGCCTGCGCCGGCCAGGGCCACGTGCCGGAGGTGATAGTCGAGATCAAAGTCGGCGTCGGGAACCCAGCGAGGCGGGTCCCACGGCGCCGGACCGGTCGCGACCCGCTCGCGCAGACGGGCGATCTCCGCGACCGCAGCCTTGACCCGCAGGCGGAACCGATGCGCATCTATGGGCCGATCCACCACGGCGAGCGTCCCGGCCACAGGTCGCAGCCAGGGGTCGCCGTTGATCTTCCACATGACGACCTCTGCCGGCGACATGGTCGGCTCGAACTGGAGGGTCCGGCTCGCCCCGGTCGACGGCGCGCTGGCGCTCATTCCGTTGTCCTGACGCGGTCGGATCTAGCTGTCACGTGGGAGGGTCTCCCCGGGGACGATCGGATGACGAACCCCCACGCTAACCACGTCGGACAACGCGTACGCTGCGTGGGTACTCATCGCGTGAGCGGATCCGGGAGGTGCACATGGATTGCGAAAAAGGTGATCGCATCGTGATGGAGTCCCGTCGGGTCGGAGGCGGGCGCAAGGCGGGGGAGGTCGTCGAGGTGATCGCCGGGGTTAGTGGCCCCCATTACCGGATCCGCTGGGACGACGGTCACGAGTCGATCGTGTATCCCAGCTCGGATGCCTTCGTGGAGCCTCCCAGTCGCAACTGAGCTGACTGACTGGGTCCCTACCCGTTGGTGAGGACCCGGGCTGGGTGGATGAGCACAGCGGTTCGTCGTTCGGCGGCCATAACTCGGTCGTACTCGTCCCAATCTTCGTGGGTTCCCCCGGCGGCCCGGAAGACCGCCCGAAGCAGACCCGGAACCGATGCCGGGGCCACTCCTTCTGCGGCGTCGTCGGGCCCCGCGATCGTCACCGGCCCCTCTAAGCTCACCCATTCCCACCCATGGTGAAAAGTGACGGCCGCCCGGCCGCTGCTTCGGAAGAAGACCAGCTTGCGGGCGTCACCGCGAACTACCAGCCCGATCACCGGCTCGGCGGTGAAAGGATCATCGAGCGGGCCGGCGTTCACCAGAGAGGAGTGCACGGATCCGTCTGGGCGGGTTGTTGACACGACAGCGAGCCAGTGGCCGGCTGCCCCCACACGGTGCAACAGATCGAGGTCCGGGGATGACATGCAGGCCAGTCAACCATGCGCAGGTGTTGCGGTCCCTCAGCACGCCTGGCCGCGTAGCCTGGATGGCGATCTCGCCCGGAACGGAGGAGGTTCCCCGTGTTGCGTATTCGCCGGAGACTGGCCATGTGGGCGGTGGTATTCGTAGGGCTGCCCCTGCTCGCTCGCGGCCTCTACTGGATTGCCGAGAGCATCGAGACTCGGCGCGGCCCCTCGCCGGCGGCCCGCCGCCTTCGCCAAGCCGGTCAGGTCGCGGGCGGTTTGCAGGGCCGTCTGACGCGGCGCCCACGGCATTGGTGGACGGTGTAGACGGCCCTGTAGGCCCGGCGACTCAGGAGGCGCGGAACACCGGCCACCCGAGTTCCGTTCGTAGGGCGGCGACGTCGTCTGTGTCCAGGGGGCTGACCACGTACAGTTCGCGGACGGGCCCCTCCACCCCGATAGCGCGCTCGGCGATAACCGTGCCGAGGGCGCCGTACGTCTGATCCAGATCGTCGTATGAGCCCTCGTGGACCATGACGGCGAGCTCAACGGCGGGCAGCTCGTAAACCTGCACCCGGCCCGAGCTGACGGGGTGGCCCGTGACCGGCACGAACGCCACCATTTCACCCTCTTCGAGCTCGAACATCTCGTTCGGGTAAAGGCAGCCGTCCGGGCCGGCCCGGGATAGTCCTTCGTCCTCCACTGCTTTGCGCAATGTCTGGAACGCCTCGGTCCACCAAACGGTCATGTCCGCGGCGGTCACCGTTTCGCGAATCGCCAGGGTCGTCGTCGGGCCGAGCGTCCGGTACTCGATCGGGGCCGGCGACCGGGGTCCCTCCAGCACGGCGCGCAGGGAAGCCACCGTGGCTTGCGTCTCCGCCAACTGGTCTTCCATCCGTTCCAGGTGGGCGACGATCACCTGGTTGCGGATCGTCACGTCCGGGGCCTCCAGGACCGCTCGCACTTCGCCCACCGGCATGCCCAGGTCCCGGAAGCGACGGATCACCTGTGCGATCGGTACTTGACTGGCTTCGTAGAGGCGGTACCCGCTGGCCCGGTCGACCTCGGCCGGCTCCAGCAGGCCAACGTCGTGGTAGTGACGCAGGGCCTTGACGCTCAGGTGGGTCATGCGAGAAAAGTCGCCGATCGTCAGGAGGACGGTCATGACCGCGAGTATTCCTGCTGGCTGCGGGCCGGGGCTGGCAGCATGCGGCTGAGAAGGGCGACCGCCAGCAACAGGCAGCCAAGCTCGGTCACGCTCAGCCCGAACGCATGGGAGTACCCGTGTCGCAGGGCGCCAAAAAAGATCACGCCGGTCACAGCCACGCCGATGGAATTGCCGACCTGCTGCATGGTTGACAGGGCGCCGGAAAGCGCTCCGGCGTTCTGCGGTCCCGCCCCGGTCAGGATCACCGTGGTGAGCGGAGTGATGCACAGGCCCATCCCGGCCCCCACCAACAACAGACCCGGGACGAGTCCGGCGATCGACCCCTTCAGGGTCGGAGCGGAGACGGCCAGCAGCAGGAGGAGATGCCCAGCCGCCAAAAAGAGTGCCCCGGCGCCGATCAACGTCCGCCCGAAGCGCAGGGTCAGAGCCGGGGCTCGCACCGACGCCACCAGGTAGGCAGCGGCCAGGATCGTGAAGACCAGTCCGGACTGCAGCGCGTCCAGTCCTCGTCCTTGCTGCAGGTAGAGGGCCAGGACCAGGAAAAAAGACGCCTGTCCGCACCACAGAGCCAGCTGCGTGACCAACCCGGCGGTGAGCGTCGGGTTCCTGAACAGACCCAGGTCGAGAAGCGGCGTCCTACCCGCACGCGCCAGGTGGCGCTGGTAGAGCCCAAATCCAACCAGCAGGACCGGAGCCAGGGCCAGGCAGAACCAGGTCCACGCCGGCCAGCCCAGCTGACGTCCCTCGACCAGGGGCAGAACCACGGCGACCAGACCGGCTGTCAGGATGACGGTTCCGATCAGGTCCAGGCGCTGCCGGGAGGCGGCCTGCGACTCGGGCACCCAGCGCGACGTCAAAGCCAGCGCGGCCAGGCCGATCGGGATATTGATGAGGAACACGCTGCGCCAGCCCAGGCCCCACGGGTCGACCTGGATGAGCACGCCGCCGATCAGTTGCCCGCCGACCGCGGCCACGCCCAGCACCATGCCGTAGATGCTGATGGCGCGCACCCGGTCCGGTCCCGAGAAGGTGACCCCGATGATGGACAGGACGGTCGGGCTGAGCAGGGCGGCAGCCACCCCTTGCACGACCCGGGCGGCGACCAGGAGGTCAGGACTGGGAGCCAGGCCGCAGGCTGCGGACGCGGTCACGAAGAGGGCCAGGCCGACGGCGAACACCCGCCGCCGGCCGACCTGATCGCCGAGACGGCCGGCCATGATCAACAGGGTCGAAAACGCCAGCCCGTAGCCGGCGACCACCCATTCCAACGCGCTGGTGCTGGCGTGGAGCCGAGACTGCATCGACGGCAGGGCCACGTTGACGATAAAGAAGTCCAGGACGATCATGAAGGTGGCCGCCATGAGTACTGGCAGGGCCCGCCACGGGCTTTCCGTGGTTTGGACTCCACCGTCCGGGACTTGGACCGCGACGGGAGTGGGTGTTGACCTTGCCGTCGCCCGCGTTTGGATTGACGTTCGCATATGCCCACCGTCGCCCCTCCTGTAACAGGAGAGTCAAGGAGGTTTCTCTACCGTGGTGTCGAGGGAGGGCTGCGGCGTTCGTCGTAGGGAATGACGTGCTACCAACAGGAGGAATCATGCGTTACGCCTTGTTGATCTGCTCCGACGAGAAGCTGATGGCTGGCCAGAGCGAGGCTGAAGGGGCGGCAATGACCGCGAAGTACTTCCAGTTCCAGGATGAGATGAGCGAGCGGGGCATCCTGCAGGGTGGTGAGCGGCTGCGACCGACCACCGACGCCACGACGGTGCGGGTTCGCGATGGAGAGGTCCTGACGTCCGACGGGCCCTTTGCCGAGACCAAGGAGCAGATGGGCGGGTTCTACCTGGTCGACTGCAAGGACCTCGACGAGGCCATCGAGGTGGCGGCCAAGATCCCGAGTGCGGCGGTGGGTTCGATCGAAGTGAGGCCGATCTGGGAAATGTAGACGGAGCGGGAGGCGGGCCGGCGACCCCCCGGCCCGGTGCCACCGGGGTGACGGACACCGCCGCGACGTCGTTCGCGGTCGGTCCCGTCCCCGGCGGCTCGGGTCACCCGGTTGCCGGGGACGCCGCCCGTCCCGCTCCGGGCAGCCCGAGGGGTGCTGGTGCCGGCGAGGCCGCCGAGGCCGCCGAGGCCGCCGTGGCCGCCGTGATTCAGGCGGCTGTGGCCCGAGCCTTCCAGGAGGAATGGGGCCGGATCGTGGCCACGCTCATCCGTATGACAGGAGACTGGGACGTCGCCGAGGAGTGCGCCCAGGATGCCTTCGCGACAGCCCTGCGGGCGTGGCCACAACAGGGTGTACCCCGCCGGCCCGGCGCCTGGCTGACGACGGTGGCCCGCAACCGGGCCATCGACCGTTTGCGCCGGGATGCAACCGGCAGCGCCAAGCTGCAGGAGGCAGCAGCCATGGCCGTTGACGGGCGCCAGCCGAGCGGTGTGGACGGTCCGGGCGGTCCGGTCCGGCCAGGCGGCGACGACGGCGACGACGGCGACGACGGTAACGAGAGCGGTGTCGGTGACGACCGGCTCAGGTTGATGTTCACCTGCTGCCACCCGGCGTTATCGCTGGACGCCCAGGTTGCCCTCACCCTGCGCACCCTGGCGGGCCTGACGACATCGGAGATCGCTCGGGCCTTCCTCGTTCCGGAGACGACAATGGCGCAGCGTTTGGTCCGAGCCAAGCGCAAGATCCGCAACGCCCGCATTCCGTTCCGGGTCCCTCCGGCGCACCTGTTGCCGGACCGGACCGGGGCGGTCCTGGCGGTTCTCTACCTTCTTTTCAACGAGGGGTACGCCGCGACCTCAGGCACCAACCTGGTCCGGACCGGGTTGTGTGCTGAGGCCATCCGCCTGGCACGCGTCCTCGCCGGGCTGATGCCGGACGAGCCGGAAGCGCTCGGTTTGCTATCGCTCATGCTGCTCCACGAGTCGCGTCGGGGCGCCCGGGTCGGTTCGGGCGGGGAACTGATCCCGCTGGAGGAGCAGGACCGATCCCGATGGGACCAGCAAGGCATCGCCGAGGGTTTGTCGTTGCTGGACCGCTGCGTGCGGTACGGCCGGCCCGGTCCGTATCAGCTGCAGGCGGCCATCGCTGCCTGCCATGCCACCGCCGTCGAAGCGGCTGCGACCGACTGGTCGGAGATCGCCGCCCTGTACCGGCAACTGGCCCGGATCACCGCATCGCCGGTCGTCGAGCTCAACCTCGCCGTCGCAGTCGCCATGGCCGATGGGCCGGCAGCCGGCCTGGCTTGGGTGGAGGCGCTGGAAAGGTCCGGTGCGTTGCGCGACTACCACTTCGTGGCCACCACCCGTGCTGACCTGCTGCGACGCCTCGACCGGCGCGTCGACGCCGCGGCCGCCTACCGCGAGGCGATCACCCAGGCCGGCAGTGACGCCGAACGGCAGTACCTGCGCCGGCGTCTGGCGGAGGTGGCCGGCGAGCCCCGCAGGCCGGGGTCTGCCTCCGGGTAGCCCGGTCTGGCGGCGCGGCCCCTGCTCGCCCCGCCCGAGCGCCGGTCGCCACCTCACTGTCGAGGGAGGCGACAATCGTCCCCTCATTATCGTGGCTGACGGCATCCCGGCCGATCTGATAGACCCAGTTTTCGTGCCTTTCGAGCGTCTCGAGGCCGACAAACGCCGTGTGGAGGGCACCGGGATGGGTCGTTCACGGAGCCGAACGTGCGTCGAAGTCATGGACGGGGTCACAGGGGTCATCGGGGTCATCGGGGTCATCGGGGTCGAGAGCGCCGTCGGGGCGGGTTCAACCTGTTGGGTCGAGTCGCCCTGCGCCACGACCGATGCCGGCCCGGTCGCGGAGTGGTCCGGTTGACGTCGGTTCAGGTTCTGGTCATCGAAGACGACGCGGCCGTGATGCGGCTCATCGGGACCGTGCTGCAGCGGCACGGTTTCGATGTGGCGACGGCGGGGACCGGCCAGGCCGGTCTGGATCAAGTTGCGGAGCATCCCCCAGGGGTCGTGGTGCTGGACGTGGGCCTGCCCGACCTCGACGGCTGGCAAGTGCTGCAACGGATCCGCGCCATGTCGGACGTTCCGGTCCTCATGCTCACCGGCCACGCGGAGGAGCCAGACAAGGTCCGAGGGCTTCGCTCCGGTGCGGACGACTATCTCACCAAGCCGTTTGGATTGGACGAGTTCACCGCCCGGGTCGAGGCCCTGCTGCGGCGGGGCAGTCGCCCGACCGCTCCGCCGCCGGACGAGTTCGTCCACGGCGACCTCCGTGTCGACTTTGCCGGTCTGGTGGTGCGTGTCCGTGGCGAAGAAGTAGCCCTCACGCCCATCGAGTTCAAGCTGTTGGTCGCTCTCGTCCGCAGTCCGGGGCAGGTGCTGTCTGCAGATCAACTTCTCCGCATGGCCTGGGATGACGGGTCGGGAGTGGCGTCTGATCGGGTGAAGTTCTCGGTGCACCGGCTGCGCCGCAAGCTTGGCTGGGAGGACCTGGAATATTCGCCCATCGAAGCGGTGCGTGGGTTCGGTTACCGCTATCGGCTCGACGTCCCGACCGACCCTCCCTAGCCGGCGGCGCCATCGGAGCCCGCGACTTCCGGCAACCCGCCATCGTCGCCCCTGGCGCGGTCGAGAAGGGTACCTTTCGCCTCTTGGGGGGTAATCGCAACCAAACTGCAACCGAGCGCGGCCCGCCCGGCGCCCCGCGTCGGGGAAGCTGGATACATGGGTACACCGGAGGCGCCTGCCCCCACCAAGATCCTGGTGGTAGAGGACGACCCGGCCATCGCCCGGGTGCTGTCGCTGCTGCTCCGGCGCGCCGGCTGCACAGTTGTGCGCGCCGCCGACGGATCCGAAGGTGTCGCCCTGTTTGACGTCGAGGCGCCCGACCTGGTGGTGCTCGATCTGGCCCTGCCGAACATCAACGGTTGGGGAGTTCTGCGCCACATCCGGGAGGCGGGCTCCGTGCCGGTGGTCATTGTCACCAGCGACATTCGCAGCGAGGATCGCAGCCTCGACGAAGGAGCGAATGCGTTCGTGACCAAGCCCTTCAACAACGACCAGCTTCTGGCCCAGGTCGGTTCCCTGCTGGCCAGCTGACGTGCGACCCGTCTGAACCCGGATTGTCGCACCCTCCAGGTACCGTGAGACCATGATCCTGGCGTTGCTCCTGCTGCTGGTCGCGCTGTTTGTCGTGCTGCCATTGGTCGGTATCGCCCTGTGGGCGCTATGGACCACGATCGTGGTGGGGCTGATCCTGGGCGCGTTGGGTCGGCTGGTGGTGCCCGGGCCGCAACGAATCGGGTTCCTGGCGACGTTGGTGGCCGGCTTGTGCGGGAGCATCGTGGGCGGCTTCCTCGGGCAGCACGTGTTCCATATCGACTGGCTCCTCACCGTGCTGCTGGAGATCGGAGTGGCCGCGGCGGCGGTTGCCGGCTTCGCGGCCGCAACGCGACGGCAGGTCAGCGGGCGCTGGTAGCTCCCGGGCCGGGAACCACCCGGGGATAGTCGATCTCGCCTACGAGCGGGCGATGCCGGCCGCGGCGGCGATCCGATCGGCCTCCGCTTGCGGGTCGACCCCGTCATCGACCGACACCAGGAGACGCTGCCACCGAGGCGGTCCGTTGAGGTCGACCTGGACGGTGGGGCGCTGGCGATGGACGGCGGTGAAGTCGTACCCCTCTCCATGGCGGCGCGTGCCCAGGGCGATCAGGCCGGGTAAGGCCACGCCGGCCATCCGCCAGCCCCGAAGCTCGACCCAGGCGTTGTCCGGAGCGGTGACTCGGCGAACCGCGCTCAACGGAACGCGCACGTCGCCATGGAAGCCCCACACCTTTTCCGAGGGCCGCAGGTGCAGCACGAGCTGGTCATGATCCACCACGAGCTGCGCCACCTGGTCAGCATAGGTGCCGGTGAAAAAATGACCTCGGCAGAGGGCAGCAGGGGCGGCGGATGCTTTGGTCCACCGCGCCCGGTGCCACTTCGTCGGTGGCACAGACTGACGACATGAACGGCGCCCAGGCCCTCCTGCAAACCCTCACCGCAGCCGGCCTGCGGGTGTGTTTCGCGAACCCCGGAACCTCCGAGATGCATTTCGTGGCGGCTCTGGACGACGTCCCGGACCTGCGGGGGGTGCTTTGTCTGTTCGAAGGGGTGGCGACCGGGGCGGCCGACGGGTACGGGCGGATGCAGGATCGACCGGCCGCCACCCTGCTGCACCTGGGCCCGGGTTTGGCCAACGGGCTGGCCAATCTGCACAACGCCCGCCGAGCGCGCACGCCGATCGTGAACATCGTCGGTGACCACGCCACATACCACAAGCGACTCGACGCGCCCCTCGAATCCGACATCGACGCGCTGGCCCGTACCGTCTCCAGATGGGTGCGCCGGGCGAACCGCCCGCAAGACGTGGGAATGGACGGGGCCGAGGCCGTGGCGGCGTCTGGCGCGGGCGGTCGCGGCGTGGCGACCCTGATCCTCCCCGCCGATGTCAGTTGGGGGAAAGACGGGGTTCCCGCGCCACCTCGTCCGTCCCGTCCCTTACCCCGAGCCGCGGATTCCGTGATCGGCGAGGTGGCGGAAGCGCTCAGTACCGGCGAGCCGGCGGTCGTGCTGCTTGGCGGGCTTGCTCTTCGTGAACCGGCCCTCTCGGCCGCCGCTCGCGTGGCCGCGAGGACCGGGGCACGGGTCCTGACCGAGACCTTTACCGGCCGTCTCGAGCGAGGCGGGGGCCGCCCTTCCTTCGACCGGCTCGGATATTTCGCCGAAGCGGTCGAAGCCCAGCTCGCCGGCGTGCGTCATCTCGTTCTGGTGGATGTTCCGTCGCCGGTGGCGTTCTTCGCGTATCCCGAGCGGCCCGGTGACCTGATTCCCCCCGGATGCCGGGTCCACGTGCTCGCCGAGCCAGGAGAGGACCCGATCGCCGCCCTGGAAGCGCTGGGGGAGAGGGTCGGAGCCGCCTCCGCCGGCTCGTTCCCGCTGGTCAGCGCGACACCGACCGCGGTGCCGCCGCCGGAATCGTCCCTCAGCGCTGGGACCATCGGTGCCGTCATCGGAGCTGCCTTGCCCGAGGGCGCCATCATCGTCGACGAGGCCATCACCGCCAGCCTCGGCCTGGCTGCCGGCACAGCCGGTGCCCCACCACATGACTGGTTGAGCCTGATGGGCGGCGCCATCGGCCAGGGCCTGCCCGCCGCGACCGGCGCCGCCGTGGCCTGTCCGCAGCGGCGGGTCGTGTGTGTCGAAGCCGACGGCAGTGCCATGTACACCATCCAATCCCTGTGGACCCAGGCCCGGGAGAGTCTCGACGTGACGACCGTCGTGATCAACAACCGGGCTTACGGGATCCTCCAGATCGAGATGCACCGGGTTCAGGCGGACCCGCCTGGGCCGGCGGCGAGAACGCTGCTCGACCTGGCTCCGCCGCCGCTCGACCTGGTCGCCCTCGCCCGCGGGTTCGGTGTCCCGGGCGCGGCCGTGCGGACGGTCGAGGAACTCGACGCTGCCTTCCGGAGGTCGGTGGCCACGCCGGGGCCCTACCTCATCGAGGCCCTCGTGCCGCCGCGATGAGTCCGTCGGTCGGCGGACGGTCGAGGAGCTCGACGCTGCCTTCCGGAGGTCGCTGGCCTCCGCGGGCCCCTACCTCGTCGAGGCCCTCGTGCCGCCGCGATGAGTCCGTCGGGCGGCGGACCGTCGAGGAGCTCGACGCTGCCTTCCGGAGGTCGCTGGCCTCCGCGGGCCCCCACCTCATCGAGGCCCTTGTGCCGCCCCGATGAGCCAGTCTGGCGGCGGTTTTGGAATCTGCGATCCTGGGGATACATTCCTTGGCGCCCCGAGGGGGGTGCACGGTGTGTGGTGCGTGGTAGCGCGTAATGGTTTCTCGGCGAGGCTGGAGCTTAAGCGGTGGCCATCGAGGCGAACGACACGGAGCTCGGCGTTCCGGGTCACCTGCTGCACGCGTACGCCACAGAAGCGGACCTGGCCCGAGTCGTCGGTCCGTACCTGGCTGAGGCACTGCGATCCGACGGGGCGGCGGTGGTCGTCGCAGACGCGGCGCACCGGCGGGCGATCGAGACCGAACTGCTCAGAATGGGTGTCAACGTGGTTGCCTCCGGCCGCCATCACGCGTACCGCAGCCTCGATGCCGCCCTGACGTTGTCCGCCTTTTACGACGGCTACCGGATGGATACCGAGGCGTTCGACGCCACGGTCGGCTCGGTCGTCCGGGACGCCGTCGATGCTGGGCGGCCCGTTCGCGTCTACGGCGAGATGGTCGCCCTGCTCTGGGTGGCCGGCGATGTCGAAGGTTGCCTGACGCTGGAGACGATGTGGAACGACCTGGCCCGACGCCTCCCGTTCTCGCTCCTCTGCGCGTACCCGGCGACGACCGACGGTCCATCCCGGTTCTCGGACCCCGTATCCCGGGTATTCCATCTTCATTCGGCTCTCGTCCCCCAACCACGCCCCATCCCGCCCCGGACAGGGGGCGACGACGAGCAACTGACGCAGCGCTTCGAGGCGCAACTCGACGCGCCTTGGGCGGCGCGCCGCTTCTTGTTCCAGTCCCTGCAACGGTGGGGGCTCGGTGGCCTGTCGGACGATGCCGCCGTCGTCTTGACCGAGTTGGTCACGAACGCAATCGTGCACACCTCCGCCCCGTTCACCGTGGTCCTCCGGTCGCTCGGGGACTCGGTCAGGCTGGAGGTCACCGATGCCAGCCCGTTGCCACCGGCCCGCCGCAACAATCCCGCCGCCGGGCCACTGGCGCAATCGGGTCGTGGGCTGGCGCTCGTCGCAGCGCTGGCGACCTCGTGGGGTTGGGAGCCCGTCGGCGGCGGCAAGGTGGTCTGGGCCGACGTCGGCCCGTAGGATTGCACCATGGCGATCGAAGGCGAGTACGAGCCGAGCCCGGCCCAGTGGGTGCGGGATCAGGTTGACGAATACGAGCGTTCAGGTGGCCAGCGCGGCAACACGCTGCTGGACACCGGTCTCCAGGTGATCATCGTCACCACTCGAGGCAACAAGACCGGCAAGGTTCGCAAGTTTCCGGTGATGCGAGTAGAGAACGACGGGGCCTACGCCCTGGTTGCTTCGAAGGGCGGCGCCCCGACCAACCCGGAGTGGTACAACAACCTCAAGGCCGCCCCGGACGAGCTCACCATTCAGGACGGCCCGGAACCGTCCGCGGTCGAGGTGCGCGAACTGACTGGGCCCGAGCGGTCGACATGGTGGGAACGAGCCGTGGCCGCATACCCGCCGTACGCCGAGTATCAGACGAAGACCGATCGGCAGATCCCGGTCCTCCTGGCCACCCGTCGCGGCTAGAGGGGCGGCCGCGCGCCCGGGTTGACGTCAACGTGTAGGGAGGCTTAAGCCTCTGTTTCGCCACCGTTAAGGGGCGGCGATCCTGCTTCTCAGAGAGAAGGTTCTCTGCCATAGTGAGGTCTGGCGAGAATCTGTGTTGCCTTGGTGGAAGAAGCTCGGGGCGGCATGGCGCAACGAACCCCGACTGCTGAGGAGACGTTCACCGAATGACCGCGACAATGTTCATGCCCCTCGATGACCTGCGCCTCCCCGACCCTCAACCGGCAATCGAGGCTGACCTGACCGAGCCCATGGCCGGCCCGCAAAGCAGCCTCGCGACCGGCGTTGAGTGCCAGTGCCTGCTGAGCGCGGTGGGCCGGTGCCCGACGCCAGCTGATGCCGGCCCCTTCCTGAACGTGCGCGTGCGTGTCGTCAGACGGGGGTGAAGCGGATCACCTTGGTCGTGCCGGCGGGCTCGAAGACCGCCGTGACGGCTTGGCCGATGTGAACCTGCGCCGGGTCGCTACCCACGATGTTCGTGAGGATGCGGGGGCCTTCTTCAAGCTCGACGTAGGCGATCACGAAGGGAGAGTGCTCGGCCCAGGCTCCGGGCCCGCGCTGGTTGACCGTGAAGCTGTACACCGTGCCGCGACCGCTGACGTTGACCCATTCGACGTCGGTCGTATGGCAGTCGGGGCAGAAGGAACGGGGATACCAGATGTAGGTCGCGCAGCCGCGACAACGCGGCAAGATGAACCGGTCGTGGGCGGCGGCCTCCCAAAAAGGTGCGTCGTCCGGAGTTGGATTGGGCACAACCACAGGCAATGGTTCTGGGGTCGTCTCGGCAGTCATGATCGTTCCTTTGCGGTTCCGCGCCTTGGGGATACGCGGGGTTTACGCGTCTTCCCTTCCCAGCACCAGCGTGGCGCTCCCCATCCGGGTGGCGAGGGAACCGCCGGTGCCGTGGGCCAGAGCGATCGTGCAGTCCGGCACCTGCACGGCAGGATGAGCCTCCTCGCGAAGCTGTCGCACCGCTTCGAGGATCTTCGTCATCCCACCCCGGTTGGCGGGGTGGTTGTTGCACAGGCCTCCACCGTCAGTGTTGAACGGCAGCCGTCCATCGGGAGCGACCAGCGTTCCGCCTCGCACGAAGTCGCCGCCCTTCCCTTTCTCGCAGAAGCCGAGGTCTTCGAGGGTAATGAGCACGGTGATCGTGAACGAGTCGTAGATCGAAACGTAATCGACATCCGCCACTCCGACCCCGGCTTCCTCGAAGGCTCGAGGCCCGGACCAAACGGCTCCGCTGTAGGTCAGATCGATGCGGCCGTTGTCCGCGTGCTTGGGGGCCTCGCCCTGCCCGAGAATCTTCACCTTGCGGCGCGGCAGGTCCCGGGCGACGTCCGGGCTGACCAGCACGACCGCCCCGCCGCCGTCCGTGATCACGCAGCAATCCAGCCGCCGCAGGGGCGAGCTCACCAATGGTGAGTGAACGACGTCCTCTACGGTGACCACGTCGGGGAGGAAGGCGTTCGGGTTGTACTGCGCATGCAGCGACGCCGCCACCTTGATCTCGGCCAGCTGCTCGCTGGTCGTCCCGAACTGGTGCATGTGCCGCTGCGCGGCCAGGGCATAGCCTTCGACCGGGCGTGACATTCCCCAGGTCTGCTCGAAGTTCGACTCGGGAGCAGCGGCCGGGCGCATCGCTTGCCCGGGTCGGGACCCGCCGGTGCGTGGCTTGCCGCCCAGGGTTACGAGAGCGACGCGGCACTTGCCGGCTGCGATCGCGGACGCAGCGTGACCGACGTGGCAGAGGTACGACGAGCCGCCGGTCTCGGTGCTGTCGAGATACGAGCAGCGCAGGCCGAGGTACTCGATCATGGACAGCGGTCCGAAGCCGGGCGCATCCCCGGCGCACAGGTAGGCGTCCACGTCGCTGAACTCGAGGCCGGCGTCTGCCAGCGCTCCGGCCGCCACTTCGGCGTGGATCTGCGGGACGCTGAGGTCGGGCAACACTCGGCCCGGGTGCTCGTAGGCGCCGGCGATGAAGGCCTTGCCCCTGATGGTCATTCTGAGCAAGTTAGTGGCCTCGAGCCCCGGGGTGCTGGGTGGGGGCGCCGGCCTTCGCCCCGTCGGGCCGCGGGCTGCGACGCCGGCTCCGACGCCGGCTCCGACGCCCGATTTTTGTACGCTCGCCGCTTTTGTGAACCGAAAAGTACGCCACAGGTACTTTTCGGTCCAGAGAACGAGGAACGCGCCAGAGAAGCCGGGGACGGTGACCCCGCCGGCTCCGACGCCCGATTTTTGTACGCTCGCCGCTTTTGTGGACCGAAAAGTACGCCACAGGTACTTTTCGGTCCAGAGAACGAGGAACGCGCCAGAGAAGCCGGGCACGGTGACCCCGCCGGCCCGCCGGCCGCCTCCGTCCGGCCGGCGTCGCCTCCCACCAGCCCGCCGGCCGCCTCCGTCCGGCCGACGTCGCCTCCCACCAGCCCGCGAGCCCGGCCGGGCGCACCGGGCGGCCTCCCCTGTAGACTCATTTCGATGTTCTTGAACGAGTTCGCCGATACCCTTGCCCCCCTCGACATGACCACCTCGTCCGAGTTCGCCAGTCTGCGCCAGAGCGCGGCGGACCTCGGCATCCCGCATTCGCCCGATGTGCGGTATTTGTCGCGTCAAACGGTCGTCCGAGGCCTCCGCTTTCACTTCCTGGAGTGGGGTGATCCCGGTGCCCCTCCCGTCCTCCTGCTGCACGGGGGCAACCAGTCGGCCCACTCGTGGGACCTGGTCAGCCTCCACCTGGCCGATCGGTACCACGTGTACGCCCTCGATCAGCGAGGGCACGGAGACTCTGAATGGACCCGGGATCAGGACTACTCGATCGTCGCCAAGGCGGCGGATGCCCTCGCCTTCATCGAGGATCAGGGGCTCGATTCGCCGATCGTCGTGGGCCACTCCATGGGCGGTCGGGTGACCATGGAGCTGACCAGAATCGCGCCGGACGTCCCCCGGGGTGTGGTCCTGGTAGATGTGGGGCCGGAGCTCAGCGACAAGGGAGTCGAGGTAGTCCGCAACTTCGTCACTCACAACGTCGAGTTCGATGACCTCGACGAATTCCTCGACAACGTGGTGAAGTACGACCGCTTCCGGTCACGGGAGCACATCAGCCGCACCGTCAAGTACAACATGCTCCGCCGCGTCGACGGCAAGTACATCAGCAAGGCGGACCACCGCCGGGTGCCGGACGCGACCGACACACCCCCGGACTTCGACCCGGCAGCCGTGCCAGCACCCGTGCTGCTGATCCGAGGATCGGAGTCCGACGTGCTGGAGCCGGATGCAGCAGAGCGGTTCGTGGCGGCCCTGCCAAAGGGTCAGCTCGTGACCGTGGCCAATGTCGGCCATAACGTCCACGGTGGCAACACCCCTGGTTTCCTGGAGGCGATCGACCCGTTCCTGGCCGCCTTGTGATGGGCGTCGAGGCGCCCACTCGGCCGGTTGTGCGGATGTTGCACACGTCCGATATCCACATCGCTGGAGACACTTCATCGATAGAGAGTCTCCGGGCTGTGGTTCGCACCGCCGTGGACCTCGACGTGGACATTGTCCTGGTGGCCGGCGACCTCTTCGACAGTTCACGGGTCGGCGAGGAACCGGTGGCGCTGACCCTGGCTGAGCTCCGGCGCTGCGGACGCCCGGTGGTGGTCATTCCCGGCAACCACGACTGTGTGGACGAACGATCGATCTATCACCGCATCGACTTGAGCACCGCCGGCGATCACGTGTTTTTTGTGGGGAATCCTGCCGGAGAAGAGTTGGTGTTCGAAAGCCTGTCGCTCGTCGTGTGGGCGCGCGGCATCGAGTCCCACGAGCCAAGCAATCGACCGCTGGCTGGCTATGCGCCGGGCGACCCCCGATATTGGCGGGTCGTACTGACGCACGGCCACTACGTGGAGAACGGCGTCGGGCTCGATCGTTCTTCGCCCATCAAGCAGGAGGAGATCGGTCAGCTGGACTGCGACTATGTCGCCCTCGGACACTGGCACCGCTTCGCTGACGTGAGCCACGCCGGGGTTCGTGCCTTCTACTGCGGCTCGCCCTCTGATTTCGCTCTCAGCGAGGCGACGGCCAACCTGGTCACGCTGGACGCCGACGCCGGCATAAAGGTCGAGCGACAGGCACTCGGCGGCTAGGCCGCTTGCCAGGGGGCTCGCCGGCGTCTCGCCAGCGCTCGCTGCCGACTCGCCAGGGGGCTCGCCGGCGTCTCGCCAGGGCTCGCTGCCGACTCGCCAGGGGGCTCGCCGGCGACCGCGAGCGCTCCCCGGCGACGTGTCATAGCCTGGCGGCATGACACGCGCTGAAGAGTTGCAGCACTCGACGACCGAAGAGTTCTGGGCCCGGTTCGCCGCGGTCATGGGCGGACCCGATGGTCTCATGACGTATCGCTACCTGGGGTCACGGGCAGATCCAGAAGAAGAGGACACGTCGCTGATGCCCCTGCGCCGGGACATGCGCAATCCGGCCGGTGGGCTGATGGCGGCTCCGATCGCTATCGCCATCGCTGACGCCGGCGGCATGAAGAGCGACGCCGGCGGGGTGCCTGCCCCGATAACGAGTGCCGTCCACCTTTTGGACGCAGGCAACGGCGTGACCACGGTAAAAGCCCGGGCCTTCAGCATTCACCGCGGTCGCAGCGTCGGGTTCACCCAAGGGGAGCTCGTGGACGCCGATCAACCCGAACGGATCCTGGCCATCACCACCGGCACCGGCGTGAACCTTGGCGAGGCGCCCCCCGGTTACGCGTACGTCGATCCCGGCCCACGCATCCCGGACTCCCCCAACCTGCCGCCACTGCACGAGGCGTTCGGCGCCACCCGCCGGCCAGACGGTCAGTGGGAACTGCCGGAACTCAGCCAGTCCATCGGCTCCACGTCGGGTTCGCTGCACCACGGGCCCATCCAGGTCACCCTGGAGGCCGCCGCCATGGAGCTGGCCACGGAGGCGGCGGGCACGGACCAACTGCAGATCGAAGATTGGTCCGTCATGTACATGCAGCGAGGCAAGATCGGGCCGTTTGTGGTGAGCGGTCGCGCCGTTCCGGGCCATGACCGCGTCGGCGTTCATCTGGCGCTGCACGACGCGGGCAATGGGGATCGCCTCACCACGACCGCTCTGGGGGTCTTCCACCGGGTGTGAAGGATTCAGCTCACATGCCTAGGGCGCAACGAGCGCATCCGTAAGGCCTTCGATCCCGGCCAGGTTGGCGGCCAACTCCGTGGTCAAGCCATACCGGGCCGCGAGTGCAGCAGTTGACAGGTACGACACCTTGGTTTGCGTCCCGTCTGCCCACACCACCACCTTCAAAGGCAAATCAATGGCAGACAAGGGCGCGGCGGCCATCACCGGCGTTCCTGCGACCGGATTGCCGAACATCACCAGCGTCGTGTCTCGCAATTCCAGCCCCACCTGTCGCGCCTCGGCGCGCTGATCGATCACTGCGAAAACCTTCATCCCTTTCGTGTTCAGCATCTCCGTGAGACGGGCAACAGTGTCGTTCACGGATCGCGGGCTCAGCTTGGTCACAATGTCTGTCCCTGACGCAGCCTGAGAATCCGACATCTCTGTGCTCCTTCCTGTTTTAGGGAACCTCAGTGAGCGTGGGGCCGCCCCGAGATGTTCCGCTGGGGTGCCTCCGGATCATCCAGATCAACGTCCCGGATGGCTGGCGAAAATTCCGGACAACCGCGAACGCCGGCCAGCTCGTCGAACTCCCGGCTCCTGTCGCCACCCGCCCGCGTCAAAACCGGGTGATCTCGCTGGCAGGACCCATCACGATGGCGGGCGAACTCGCGGGATTGACCCAGCGGAGCAGTTGTTCGAGTTCGGGGAGCGGGAGGCTGACGCATCCCGTGGTGGCCGCACCCGTATCGGCGTGGACGAAGATGGCGGACCCGCCGCCGGCAATGACGGGATCGACGTTGTAGTCGACCACGGCAAAGATCGGGTACGGAAGCGTCTCCGTCCAGAGCGCCTCGCTGCCACCTCCAAACGGCGGTGACTGGCCGCACGGAACGTGCTGGAAGGTGTTGTACAGCGGTGACGTGGGGTCCTCGTCCCACCAGTCCCCGCAGACCAGCTGGTGATACGGCGCCTGCACCCCGGGGTTGGGCCCGTTCCCATACATCACCGAGCCGAGAGCATAGATGCCGGTTGGGGTCGTTCCGTCGCCCTCGCGGTGGTGATCGGAGAAGCCGTTCTCGCCGATGCGGCCAGTCCAGGGGCCCCCTGCCGCGACCCAGCACGTGCCAGACCGTTGCCACGCTTCGACCGTCGCCACCGTCGTGTCGTAGGTGGAGGCCTCGACCGTGATGAGCGCCCGCGCCGAGCCCGTCGTGCTCAAGCTGGAGGGCAAGCTCGAGGTGCACGCCGGCGCAGCAGCCTGGGCCGTGGGGGCGATGCTGGTGGTACCGGGCGCGCTCGGTCGGGGCGCCGTCGACGGAGTCGTCGACGGAGTTGTCACTGGAGCGACGGTGGTGGGGGACGGCAACGGCCGGCGAGCGAGGGTCGACGACGAGGGTGGCAGCGGCGGAGCCGTCGATGCGTTGGAGCTCGTCGAGCGGGGAACGGTGCCGGTGGCGTGAGCATCGGCGCGGGAGCAGCTCGTAGCGATCCCGACGAGCCCGAGCAGGACTACCGCTGCGACCAGCCTTCTGGCAACACCGGCCCTAGTGTTTGCGCCTATACGGGTCACGTCCGAGCACCACCCTGGATCCCAACCTTGACCGGCGGCGTGTACGCTACCGGCCTTTGGTTGCCACGGTCATGGCACTCCTGACGGTGGCCGCATGCGGGACGGGCAGTCGGGGCAGGGCCGCGACGGCCGCGACAGCCACGACGGCTCCGCCTCCCACATCCACGGTCCCGACAATCCCCCCTTCGACTACCGTGCCGGCCACCACCACCTCCGACACCAACTCTTCCTCCCACGACTCCAGCGCCAACGACAACCGCCACCACCGCCGCGCCGCAGGTGAACGTCCCGTTCGCGGCGTCGGTCGCTGGCGTGACCGCAGGTGATCTACCGCATACCTGGCGGCCAGGATGTCCGGTCAGCCCGGTCCAACTGCGGATGATCCGCCTCACGTACTGGGGATTCGACAGCCAGACCCATACGGGCGCGATCGTGGTGAATGCTTCGGTAGTGGACAGCGTCATCACGGTCTTCCGCACCCTCTACCAGGAGCGCTTCCCGATTATGGAAATGATCCCCGAAGACGCCTACGGAGGTAACGACAACGCCGCCGCGGCCGCCGACGACACCTCCGGGTTCAACTGTCGTTATGCCGTCGCTCCCGGGCCCCCGCAATGGTCGGTCCACGCCTTTGGTGAAGCCATTGACGTGAACGACGTCCAGAATCCGTACGTGGACGGCACCGCGGTCATTCCACCCTCGGGGGCGCCCTACCTGGATAGGAGCGACGTTCGCCCCGGAATGGCGCTTCCGGGTGGAGAGCTGGTGCAGGCCTTTGCCGCTGTGGGCTGGCAATGGGGTGGACGCTGGACCGCAAGCCCCGATTACCAGCACTTCTCGTCGACCGGCGGCTGAAGGTCTGGTGACGGAAATGTCTTCGCCAACAGGGTCTGCGGATGCCGGCGATCGAGACACTGTCTGGCGGGCGGCGACGTGGAATGTGTGGGCGCACTTCGGCGATAATCCGGACGGCAGGCTGGCCGCTATCGAGGCCACGCTTCGGACCGTGAACGTGGACGTCCTTTGCTTGCAAGAAGTGTATGGCGACTCGGCGACCGGTGACGATGCTCACCGGCTCGGCGACCGGCTGGGATGTCAGGTGGTCCGCTTCGAATCGGACAGCGACGGTTTGTTTACGGTCGGCAACGCTCTGCTCTCCCGGTGGCCGGTGATCGATCAGGGAGAGCAGCGGCTTCCGAACGCCGACGGCACCACCGGCCCCCGCCGGGCGGTGTGGGCCGTGCTGGCCGCGCCCTTTGGTCCCCTGCCCGTGATCGCGACGCATCTGGCCTACCGCTTCGACGAGTCCGCTCTCCGGCAACAGCAAGTGCGGGCCCTGTTGTCGTTGGCGGCGGGTCTGCGTTCGGACCTGTCCGGAGAACCGACCGTGCTTCTCTGCGGAGATCTCAACGCCGTGCCCGACAGCGACGAGCTGCGCTTGCTCACGGGACGGAGCCCGGCGCCGGTGGCGGGCCTGGTGTTCAACGACTGCTGGCCGCAGGTGCGCGAGGACTCAGGTCACACGTGGGTAAGGCGCAACCCTCATCTGGCCGGCAGCTATTGGCCCGAGCGTCGCCTCGACTACGTTCTCGTTTCCTGGCCTCGTCCGGCTCCCGTCGGCAACCCGGTCGGTGCCTTCCTGATCGGCGACGGACCTGTCGATGGCGTTTGGCCCAGTGATCACCTCGGCGTGGTCGTCGACCTCCGCGGCGATCGTGACGCCTCCGGCTCTTGATGGTCATCATTCTTGACCGACCGCGCCACCCGCGCCCTGTTTGCTGGACAGATCCGCGCCCCTCTGATTCATGGGCGTCCACAACACGGCGAGCTCCTCGCCGAGGCACCCTAGGACACCGCCGGCAGAGTCGCTAGGCTCCGACGGGCCGCACATGAGGAGGACCTGTAAATGACCCCCGCCGAGTCGTCCGTCCCCACCCCGAAGGCGGTGCCCCAGCCGGTCCTTTCCCCGCTGACCGTGGCCGCGATTTTCCTCGTCACGACCATCAATCCCGGTTCGGAGACGGTGGTGCGCGACCTGTTGGCTGACCTGTCGGCCCTGCAACGGACGGTCGGATTTCGTGTGCCCGACGGGAACCTGACCGTGGTGGCCGGCATCGGCGCCGACGCGTGGGGCCGCTTGTACCCCGGTCCCCGACCGGCGGGGCTCCACCCGTTCCGGGCGCTGAACGGGGAGAAGCATCATGCGGTCTCCACGCCGGGCGATATCCTTTTTCATATAAGAGCAGGGCAGATGGATCTCTGCTTCGAGCTCGCCTCCCAGGTGATGGATCGGCTGGAGGGATCGGTCCAGGTCGTGGACGAGATCCACGGGTTCAGGTACTTCGAGGTGCGCGACCTGCTCGGCTTCGTGGACGGCACGGAAAACCCGGCGGGCCCGGCCGCCGCCGCCGCGGTCACGGTCGGGGCCGAAGACCCGTACTTCGCCGGGTCGAGCTATGTCATCGTTCAGAAGTACCTGCACGACCTTTCCGCTTGGAACGCCCTGCCCGTCGAGGAACAGGAGCGGGTAATCGGACGGACCAAGCTCTCCAATGTGGAACTACCCGACGACATCAAGCCGTCGAATTCCCACGTAGCCCTCAACACTATTACCGACCCGGACGGCGAAGAAGAGAAGATATTGCGCGATAACATGCCCTTCGGAAGCGTCGGGAATCACGAATTCGGTACCTATTACATTGCCTATTCCAGTTCGCCGAGCGTCACCGAAGAAATGCTCGATCACATGTTCATTGGTGATCCGCCCGGCAACTACGACCGAATCCTTGATTTCTCGACTGCCGTGACGGGCACCCTGTTTTTCGTGCCGACGGCCGACTTCCTCGAGGATCCTCCTCCGCCGCCCGGGATGGGGAGCGGGGCCTCCGTCGACAACCCGGCAGCCGCGTCGCCTCCTCCTGCGCCCGACGCCGGCCAGTCGCTCGGCATTGGCGGGTTGCGCGACGTCCCCCAGGTCTGAAACCCGCCGCCGGTTTTACGCGACGGGAGGCGGCATTCCTTGGGCGCTGGCCGCGAGCGCCTGGTCCCAGCTGCACACCACACACGCGTGTTGGAACACGTTGCGGGCAAAATCCAACGCGAAGGCGTGGGGGTCGTCACTGGCACGCACATCGTCCCAATCCAGGATGTACTCGCCGAGAGCGTCGTCCCACCGGGCCTGGGAGGGCGACAGCGCCCGGCCGCGGAAACCTTCGGGGGCCGGATGAGCGTACGCATAGAACGCCGCCTTGCCATACCGAGGGTCGCCAGGCCACCAGCCCACGGCCACCTCCTGGGCGTCCATGGCGTTGCGAGTGATGAAATCCTTCGCCGGCGGGTCGGCGGGCACGCCGGAGAACAGGTTGACGGCCAGATCAAACGACCCCCACCAGGCGTTGACCGGAGTCGACCGCCCGCGGTACGGGGCGCGGAACGCGGCCAGGACGAGGGCCGCCTGAGTGGCGGCGGCGAAGTAGTCGGCCACCTGGTTGGGGTCGTAGGTGGCGTGTTCGGTGTCCTGGTCGAGGGGCGTGTTCCAGGCCACCTCCTGGGGTGTCTGGTCGATTTCCACGGGCCCGGCCAGGTCTCGGACCGCGGCCAGGACCTCGCGGGTGACGGTTCCAACGGGCCGATCCGGCGCCAGTGGGACCTGTTCGACGCCTCCGCTGCTGTGTTCGATGAGCACTCCGTGGCCCCGCATGTCCAGAGTGACCACCAGCGACCCCGAGCCGTCGGGGGCGGGCAACGGGGCCGTCTCCCAGCCCCGAGCGGTCAAGCGCAGGGCGGCGTGCTGGAGCTCTGGTTCCGGCGGAGCCAGCTTCACTGCCAGTTTGCCGAGAACCTGGCTGTGGGCGTGCAGGGTGTCGCACGTCTGCTTCCAGCGATCATACGAAGCGTCCGGCCAAGCCGACATGGCCGTACCGTAGCCAACGGCGGTCACGTCCTCAACTGCCGATTCTCAGGTAAAAGAGGCACCCGGGTAGGCTGCGGGTCCATTTCCGAAACTCCCGGTCGATGAGTGACTACCCGGCTCCCCGCTTCTGTGTTCGCTGCGCAACCGAGCTCCGCCCGACGCGGGTGCACGGCGAGGACGCGTGGGAGTGCTCTGGATGCGGGCACCGGCAGTTCCGCCGGCCTACCGTCGGCGTGGCGGTGGTGATTGTGGAGGACGGTCGCGTCCTTCTCGTCGAGCGGGGATACGGCCTCAAAGCCGGATTGTGGTGCATCCCGTGCGGTCATGTTGGTTGGGACGAGGACGTCCGTCAGGCCGCGACGAGGGAGGCGCTGGAGGAGACCGGTCTGGTGGTGGGCCTGGGCCCGGTGCTGGCCGTGCACAGCAACTTCTGGCGCCCCGAGCGCCAGACCGTCGGCATCTGGTTCGAAGGGTACCGGCGGAGCGGCGAGGTGCATGCCGGTGACGATGCTGTCGACGCCAGGTTCTTCGAATTGGGCAACCTGCCTCCCCTCGCGTTCCCGACCGATGACCTGGTATTGGCGGAACTGCGGGAGCACCCGTCATGAAGGCCGCCGTGCCGTAGGACCCCCCGTCGACCCGAAAGGGACGCGGGTCCGTCGAACTCACCTGCGCCAGTGCCTGTCGGTCAGAGCGGCATTGCCACGTAGGCTGTATGGGCATGGAGCCATGGAGCGAAGGCAGGAATGACGAGAGTGGGAGCGCGCCGGCCCGCCCTGCCATCCTCACCGTCGACGACGATCCAGGCGTATCCCGGGCGGTCGCCAGGGATCTCCGTCGTCGTTACGGCTCGGATTACCGGATCGTCAGGGCCGAGTCCGCGCAGGAGGCGCTCGATGCGCTGCGCGAGATGAAGCTCCGTGGCGATCTGGTCAGTGTCATGTTGGCCGACTATCGCATGCCCCAGATGAACGGCATCGAATTCCTCGAGGAGGCGATGGATCTCTTCCCCGGTGCGCGGCGAGTCCTGCTGACCGCCTACGCAGACACGAACGCCGCCATCGAGGCCATCAACGTCGTCGACCTCGACTATTACCTGCTGAAGCCCTGGGATCCGCCCGAGGAAAAGCTCTATCCGGTCATCGATGACCTGCTGTCCGCCTGGCGGGCATCGGATCACCGTCCCGTTCCGGAGACCAAGGTGGTCGGCCATCGCTGGTCGGCCCGAACGTCGGAGGTGCGTGAGTTTCTGGCCCGTAACCAGGTTCCGTATCGCTGGTATTCGTCGGACGAAGACGAAGGGCAGCGCTTGCTGGCCGCGGCGGAGACAGATGCACTGCATGTGCCTGTGGTCGTGACTCCCGCCGGTGAGACCCTGGTCGAGCCGTCGGACGCAGAGCTGGCCGCCCGGGTGGGCCTCAACACCAGGCCGGCCGAGCGGTTCTACGACCTGGTGGTAGTCGGCGGGGGTCCAGCGGGTCTTGGTGCCGCGGTCTACGGTGCGTCGGAAGGTTTGCGGACCGTCCTGATCGAGCGCACGGCGGCAGGAGGCCAGGCCGGCCAGAGTTCGCGCATCGAGAATTACCTGGGGTTCCCCGATGGTGTCTCAGGGGCGCAACTGACGGAACGAGCCCGCCGCCAAGCCCTCAAGTTCGGCGCCGAGGTGATCACGACGAGAGAAGTGGTCGGCATCGAAGTCAACGGTTCCGCCCGTACCGTTCGCTTCTCGGACGGGGATTCCCTGGACGCCCACGCCGTTGTCCTGGCCACCGGTGTGACCTACCGCCAGCTAAATGCTCCCGGCGTCGCACAGTTGACCGGCCGGGGCATCTTCTACGGGTCGGCCATCAGCGAAGCCAACGAGTGCGTCGGCCAGGACGTGTACATCATCGGTGGGGCCAACTCCGCAGGCCAGGCCGCCGTGTACTTTGCCCGCCGGGCAAGGTCAGTGACAATGTTGGTACGAGGTCCCTCGCTGGAATCGTCCATGTCCTATTACTTGATCCAGCAGATCGCCGGCATCTCGAACATAAAGGTGCGTACGTGTACGGAGGTGATCGAAGCTCACGGCACTGATCATCTCGAATCGCTGACCCTGCGCGACAACACTACCGGTCACATCGAGAATGTGGATGGCCAGCGGCTGTTCATTTTTATCGGCGCCGCACCGCGGACCGACTGGCTCGATGGGGTGGTGGAACGGGACCCTCAGGGTTTCGTACCAGCTGGGCCTGACATCCCCCTCGAAGGGACACGTCCGCGCGGCTGGACTGTCGACCGGCCCCCGTATCACCTGGAGACGAGCGTCCCGGGAGTGTTCGTCGCCGGCGATGCCCGGGCCGAGTCGGCCAAGCGGGTGGCCTCCGCCGTGGGTGAGGGAGCCATGGCGGTCATGTTCGTCCATCGATATCTCGAAATGAGGTGACGCCATGATCTGTGACGCCCAGGAACTCCGAACCCTCTTCCTGTTCGAGTCGCTCAGTGACGATCAGCTTGATTGGCTGTGCCGTCACGGCAGGGTAGAGGAGGTCCAACCGGGCTGGCTCCACCGCGAGGGTGAGCCGGCCACCTCCTTCTACGTCTTGCTCGAGGGAACGATCGTGCTCGCCCGCCGCGTGGGTCAAGACGACGTCGAGGTAAGGCGCACCGACCAGCGCGGCGTCTACAGCGGCGCTTGGCAGTCATATCTCGGCGACCGGGTTCCGCAGGTCTACCGGAATTCAGCGCGCGTCACCGTGCCATCGCGTTTCTTCGTGCTCGACGCCGAGAAGTTCAGTGAGCTGATGCACAAGTGGTTTCCGATGGCGGTGCATCTCCTCGAAGGCCTTTTTTTCGGGATGCAAACGTCTCAGCAGGCCGTGGAGCAGCGAGAACGGCTCCTGGCCCTCGGCTCTCTTTCCGCCGGGCTGACCCACGAACTCAACAATCCCGCTTCCGCCGCGGTTCGCGCCACCGCGTCCCTTCGGGACCGGGTGAGTGCGATGCGGCGCAAGCTGGCGGGCATCGCCGGCGGATCTCTCAACCGGGAGGCGCTCGAGACCCTCGTTCTGCTACAAGAAGAGGCCGCCGAGCACGCTGCCAAACCGCCAACCCTGACGCCCATGGAGGCCGCGGATCGCGAAGACGGCCTCGGCGAATGGTTCGATGCGCACGGGATCGCGGAGGGGTGGGAGCTGGCGCCCGCATTTGTACAGGCCGGTCTTGACCAGTCGTTCCTGGACCGGGTGATCGCCGCCATGGATGCCACCCTCGCTGCGGGGGCCACACTCGAAGGGGCCATTCGATGGCTCTACTACACCGTCGAAACCGAACAACTGATGAATGAGATCGAGGATTCGACCAATCGGATCTCCGGGCTGGTCGGTGCCGCCAAGCAGTACTCGCAAATGGACCGGGCTCCGTTCCAGACGGTCGATGTCCACGAGCTCCTCGATAGCACGCTGGTCATGCTGGGTGGCAAGCTCGGTGACGGCATTACCGTCGTCAAGGACTATGACCGCTCGTTGCCCGCCATAGCTGCCTACGGGGCCGAGCTCAACCAGGTCTGGACAAACTTGATTGTCAACGCCATCGATGCCATGAACCGGTCCGGGACGCTCACGATCCGCACCAGCCGGGACGAGGACCGCGTCCTTGTCGAGATCGGCGACACCGGCACGGGTGTGCCGGACGACATCCGGACCCGAATCTTCGAGCCATTTTTTACCACCAAAGCTGTGGGTGAAGGCACCGGGCTTGGACTCGACATTTCGTGGCGGATCGTCGTCAACAAACACCACGGAGATATCCAGGTGGAGTCGCGGCCCGGGCAAACGTGGTTTAAGGTGCGGTTGCCGCTGGCCCCAACCCAGGAAACGGTCGTCTCGACTCCGGGTCCGTGACCGGGCTGCAGAGAGCGGTGCTGTAGGGTCGATGCCATGATCGTCGACGACTTGCTCGCCTGCCCGGGCGTGTACTTGGGCATCGACCTTGATGCCGACTCTGAAGGCAGAGGCGCGGCGCGCCTGGTCGTCACGCCGCTTCCGGGGCGAGCCGGAGTCGCCCTCGACTATGAGGTTCTGAACCCGGGCACGCCCGACCACCTTCGTGGCCACATCGAGCACACCATTCTGGCCCGCACCCATCGAGGTGGGGTGGTCATGGTGATTGGCCACATGCACGCCGACTGCGTCGCCATTCTTCACGAGACCGAGCCGGGTGTGTTCGAGGTCGGAACAGAGGGCTCGCCCTTTCCTATGAAAGTGATGCTGTCGATACCTGAGCGCGGCCGACTGCGTCACTCCTGGTGGTATGGCCGGCCGGGCGAGGAGGCGGTCGAGCGCGACGTCTCCGTCCTCACGCTGGTCCCCTGAGCGCCGCTTATGATCGCGGGTCGGCGCGTGCGCGGTCGACGGACAGGAGCCTCATGAACGAGCTGGTCGTGGGCGTGGATGGGTCCGAGGAGAGTCGGTGGGCTCTGTGCTGGGCGGCGTCGGTGGCCGCCGGCGTGCCCCTCCCGCTCGTCGTGGCAGAAGCGTGGAGCGGTGGTGATCCGACCGCGACCGACGAGCTCGGCGAAGGAGTCAAGTTGAATCTGATGAACTTCACCAGCGAGGTTCTTGGCGAGTCGCTCGCCGGCCTGGACACCGAGTTCCTCGCCATACGGGGATCTGCCGCTGGAGCGCTGCTCGAGCGGGTGACACCCGACAGCGGTTTGGTACTCGGCTCGCGAGGTCGGGGCGGCTTCGCCGGCCTATTGCTCGGGTCGACCAGTCGACACTGCGTCGAGCACGCCCCTTGCCCGGTGATGGTCCTGCGTCAGGAGCATCCGTTTCCTGCCACAGAGGCGACCATTCTGGTCGGTCACGATGGCAGCGCCGGCGGGGATCGGGCGCTCGACTGGGCCGCAGCCCTGGCCCAACCAACCGGAGCGAAGGTGGTAGCGGCGTACGTCTGGCAGGCTGGCGCCTCCGAAGTCCGTCCTCGCTTGCACGAACGGTTGACCTCAGATGCAGCCGAATCCATTGAGCGCTGGGCGGAGGACACCGGCTCTGAGGTGACACCCGTGGAGGTGGAAGGCGAAGCTCGCTTCGAGTTGGTGAATCTCGCTGGACGCGTGCAGGCGGACCTGCTGGTCGTGGGTCGCCGGGCGGACGCATCGGTACGGGCCCTGCGGATTGGAAGCGTGGCGAGCTACCTGGTCACGAAGAGCCCGGTTCCCATCGCCGTCATCCCGCCCCCACCCGAGAGCGCCACTTCCTGAGGCGATGCCGGCCGGGCCCCCCTGCGCCGCCGGGCGACTAGGCTATGGTCTGCACCGACGCAAAAGGGGAGAGGCATGGCAAAAGGCGTTCTCGTAGTACACACGGCTCCGGCTCAGGGCCGCGACTCGGAGTACAACGACTGGTATGACGACGTGCACCTGGTGGATGTGTTGAAACTGGCGGGCTTCACTTCGGCGCGCCGCTTTCGCGCTCTCGATGGCGGCGGCCACCCATACCTTGCCATCTACGAGGTCGAAGCCGACGACTTGAAAGCGGCACAGGCCTCTCTTGGAGCTGGAGTGGCCAGCGGTGACATCCGGATGAGCGACGTATTGGCGATGGACCCTGCCCCGCAACTCGGGCTGTACGAGGAGATCGCCGAGCGATACGCCTGACCAACCTCACTGGACGGGCCCATGTGCGGCCAAAGGGGCCCCGGTCTTCCGGGGCCCCCTTCCGCGCCGCTATTGCTGGGCGTTGATGGAGAAGTTATTGAACTGGAACGTGGCGGGGGCGCTGTTCGTCGAGACCAACTCAGCGCCGTAGTCGATCTGGTCGACCACTGAGGTACGCGGCATCCAGCCCCGATTCATGATGTACTTGTAGAAGCGCAAAATATTGAGCGTGCCCGAAGTGAAATTTACCTTCGCGACGAAGGCAACGTAGTTTCCGTTCTTCCAGACGGTGTAAGTCCGGGGTCCGATCGTGACCGTCCCCTGGACAGAGCCGGCCGGGACCTGGTTGAAGTTCTCGTTCCAGATCATTACTTCGGTTGCGCCATTGGACGCCACGCCATTGATCCACATGTCGTAGGCATCCTCGTAGATGCCGACGTGGGGATCGGTCTCCGCGAAGGTGCTCGTTAGCTTCGTAAATGAGGTGATGGGGACCGAATTGAAGTTTTCCTGAACGTTCGGATAGGTCTTGACGGCTCCGTCACCGCTATCGTTGTTCATGTCGGCAACGACGTACCAGTTATTGTAGTTGCAAGCGGAAAGCGTCTGGCTCACGCTGTACCCGGCGATACCCCACATGTTGTTGTAGACGTAGTACTTGCCAAACGTGTGGCCACCTGTCGGCGATGAGGTCACGAACGAAGGGATGGTGCACGTGTGTGCCGGGGCGCGAGTTGCGGCAGTCGCGGCGTTCGCCGTCACCGCCGATGCGACCGACGACACCAGGATCGCAACAAGAGGAAGCACAGCCAGCGACACCGTTCGCGTCCGTTTGCTCATGTTCACCTCCGCGTAACTCAGCGGCCGCGCCTCAGCGCCTGACCACCAATAGTCCACCCGACGAGGCGACATTAGCCCGCTGCTGCGATTCAATCAACCGTCGCAGCTCTACCCACGCCGGGCGTTCGGACGGAAGGCCCGGCATCGGTCTCGGCGCTCAGTCAGTTCCTGGCGGACGGCGCCACCGGAACGACCGCTCGAAAGGATCTTCCACGCCGGCAGGTGGATCGTGGTCGGTTGCAGTTCGGGCTTGGTTACGAGTGGGATGGCCCCGCAGTCGCCGCTGGCGTCGTTCCTCTGCCGAGGCTTCCATATCCGCCCAGGAGCGCCCTCCAGAAACGACGATCTGGGCGGCTGGAGGACGCGGGGCACCGGTGACGTTGGCCAGCGCATCGGCCCGACGGTCGGAAGCGGTACCGAGCGGTTTGGCAATGTCCTCGAGAGAGCGACCCTCGGCGTCGATGCCGATGCATGCCTCGACCAGGCCTCCGGCCACCATGACTGCAGCACCGATGAGATAGCCGATGAACAGCTTGTAGTGGTCGGTGCCGTCGCCGATCAGCTTTCCATAGAACCACGGCCCAAAGGCACCGAAGCTCTGGGCGATAGCAAAGAACACGGCGATCGCCTTGGCCCGCACCTCAACCGGAAAGATCTCGCTGACGGTCAGGTAAGCCGCGCTGGCTCCCGCCGATGCGAAGAAGAAGATCACGCACCAACAGACGGTCTGGCTGAACGCGTCGAGAGAGCCCGCCTTGAAGAGGAAGGCGCTGATCGCCAGCAAGACCCCCGAGATCAGATACGTCGCCGTAATCATCTTCCGCCTGCCAATCGTGTCGAAGAGACGCCCGATCGTGAGCGGCCCCAGCAGATTGCCGAGAGCGAAGAACATGAAGTAGTAGGGCGTCGACCCCTTTGGCACGCCGTAGACTCTGGTGAGCACCAGCGAGTAGGTAAAGAAGATCGCGTTGTACAGGAATGATTGCGTGATCATCAGTGAGGCGCCCAGAATCGATCGCCTCGGGTAAGTGGCGAAGAGCGTACGGGCCAGGGCGATGAAGCCGATCTGCTGCGTCGGGCGGACCTCAATAGCCTTGGACTCGTCTACCTCGTCGCACTCGCCTCCGCTGTCGAGCGTGTTCCGTTCGATCTCTGCGACTGCCGACTCGGCCTCCTCGACCCTCCCGTGCATGAGCAGCCAGCGCGGGCTTTCCGGCAAGTTGCGCCGAATGAAGATGATGAGGAAACCGAGGGCGGGGCCGGCAAGGAAAGCGATCCGCCAGGAGTAACTCACCGGTAAGTGGTTGATCACGAGAAGGGTCACGACGGTCGCCAGAAAGGCGCCGCCCCAGTAGGTGCCGTTGACGGCAATGTCGACCCGGCCACGGTAACGGGATGGAATCAACTCGTCGATCGCGGAGTTGATCGCCGCGTACTCACCACCAATTCCCATCCCGGCGATGAACCGGCACAGGTAAAGGTAGAGCACCCATCCCTCGCCATGCCCAAACGTCAGCGCTGTCATGGCACCGCCGACGAGGTAGACACCCAGGGTGATCATGAAGAGATTCCGCCGCCCCCATTTATCGGAGAGCCGACCAAAGAAGAGTGCGCCGGCTACCTCCCCGAGCAGATAGACAGTTCCGACGGCGAAGCCGACCCCGGCTGAGGACAGATGGAGCGATTGCGGGCTGCTCAGCAGGCTCGAGGCGTTTCCAGCAATCGTGATTTCCAGACCATCGAGTACCCAGGCGACGCCGAGGGCCAGGACCAGCCGGGTGTGGAAGCGGGACCACCGTAGCCGGTCGAGGCGGGCCGGGATAAGACTTGTAATGGTACCTCTCGAACTTGGCTCGTCTTCCAGTAGGGCGACCATGGGATCCTCCTTACTTCGACAGATTCATGTACACACCCGGCCGTTGAAACGTCCGCCCGTTACGTCACATCACCTTGTCTCAGCTGTCTCGCGGCTTGAATCATCGACCCGGTTGCTGGTCCGGGTTTCCGACGGCGCAACCTCGCTGCGGGCTGCGGTGTCCGACGACCCAAATTCATCGGTGGCGGGAGCCGACGCGGGGCCAGCCACCTGACTCGACTGCGCGGCGGAAGAATTGTTGGTCCCTTCACTGTGCAGCGTTGCCGCCGGACGGGCGACAACGGCCTTCAACGCCATCCCGCCCAGGGTCGCCAGCAAGATGCCCGGTCCAAGGCTGGATCCAACCTGGTTGAGGAATGACGTCCAGGCGCTCACACCGGTTGCAAAGGGTTGACCGGACTCGAAGGTCGCCCAGAGCGCCGGGCCAATCACGAACCAGGCCCCGGCCGCCACCAGAAGGAGGGCGGCCAAGCCGATCGGTGCTCCCGTGCCGGCTCGGCGGCGCGAGGGAGAGGCGCTCAAGATCATCAAACCCGCGCCTACGGCGACTGCACCAGGCAGCAGGTGGAGCAACCAGTTCTGCGTGGTCCATGCCCACGTTCCCGGCGACGTTGGCCGGTATCCGAAGTACGGCCCTACGAAGACCGAGAGCGCTCCCCAGGCGCCCACTAACGCGGCCAGGAAACCAACTTCGGCCGCACCGATCGGCCTTACCACCACATGAGCACCGGTTGGGTCAACCATCCGCGACTGTCTCGTCCAGCGTCGATGCGGTGTCTCTTGTCTTATCGCAGAGGTCATCACGGCACTCCCTTCGCCCACACGTGCTGGCGGGCTCATTTGCGTTCATTCGTCTCCTCTTATTCCCCGGATACAGCTTTGAATAACCGGCGCGCTGGCCGGGTCGTGCGATGACCGATTACGAATGGAGAGCAACGGGTAGCAGTCCGCCGCGATGGGAGCGGGTGCTCAACGGTTGCCATCGTTTTGGGATCGTCGCGTCGGGGTAGAACAGGAGTAACACGCGTTCCGACAGGTGGCGATGGCCGTTCGGTGACTGGGAGTTTCGTGATGACTGCAGCAAGACCGCTATTGAAGGAGTGGGACTGGCTGCATCAACGGGTGATCCCTCCTCTACGGAACGCACCCGCAGCCAGGCATCCGTCGGTGTGGTCGATAGGGTCGACTGCGGACGCCGTGTCCGTTACCGTGGCATTTGCGCACGTGGCACCCAGCGACCTGGCCGAGATGCGCGCCTTTGTCAGTGATCCGGGAGGACAGGCGCTGCCGGTCAGATTCGTTCGTTCCGACCTGGGCGCGGTTCCAGCGTCCGGCCGGTCGAGGTGGTTTCACCGAGAAGATCATCGGTGGGTTCCCGAGCAGACCATCACGGATCAGGTCATGATGGGCGAGCCTCCGGGCACGGTGGACCTGGTAACCGTGCGCCACCCGAACCAGTGGACACCGGGCGCCATTCCGTCTCAGGTCACGGGGCACCTGCGCCGAGGAGGACAGGTACTCTTTCTGGAGCCGCCTGAGGTTCCTCCGCACAACCTGGAGCCGGTTGACCAGGACGCAGGGCTGTTCCGGAAGAAGGGCAAGAGTGAGCCGGAGCCCACCTCCGCAGACGGTGACGGACCGGAAAGTCTGGCTTGCCGGCAACTGCACCAGCGCCTGGTCCGCGAGCATCTCGGTCTCGCCCGAGCTCTCGCGCATCGGTTTCTCTATCGGGGCGAACCAGCGGACGAATTGGAGCAGGTGGCCTACCTGGCCCTCGTGAAGGCATCCCGGCGCTTCGATCCCCAGCGCAACAATACCTTCGCCACATACGCCACGGTGAGCATCCTGGGTGAGCTCAAGCGCCATTTCCGGGACAAAACCTGGATGCTACGGGTCCCACGCTCAACTCAAGAGCTCTACCTTGCAATCAAAGAATCACGCGAGGAGCTGGGTCACCAACTGAGATCGGTGCCGACCGTGGCCCAGATCGCCGGCCATCTGGGCGTCACCGAGGAAGCAGTCCTCGAAGCCATGGAGGCAGGTTCAACCTACTGGACGACATCCCTGGACGGTCGTACCGCTGACGGCGAACGTAGCGTCGATATCCCCGTCGCAGATGGCGGGTTGGATCGAGTTCTGGATCGCTCCCGTCTGCACTCGGTACTGCCGCGCCTTGACCGGCGAGAGCGGCTGGTGCTGCAGCGCCTGTATTTCGACGGGTACACACAGCAGCGGGTGGCAGACGAGCTGGGTGCAAGCCAGATGCAGGTATCTCGTCTCCTGGCGCGGACCATCGCCAAGCTGCGCGCCTTCTGCGGCGAGGGGGAAATACCCAACCGATCAGTGGACGCCTGCGCCTGAGCCGGCCTTCGCCCGGATGGCTTGCTCGACCTGATTAGCTTTCCTTTGCTAGGGGTATAACGAGCACAGGACTTCGCTCGACTCAGGGCGAAGTCACTCTCTGATGGAGGCAGGAAATGGGCATTGCAACGAGCATTGTGGTATTCGCCGTGGGCGCGATTTTGAGGTTCGCCACGACAGTGCATACCACGAATTTCAACATTCATACGATAGGCGTAATCCTCATGGCGGTTGGCGCAATCGGGTTCGTGGTGTCGATCATTTTCTGGTCCACGTGGGGTGGGTTCGGTGGCACCCGACGAAGCCGGCGGGTGTACCGCCAGGCGGACGGGAGCGTCGTCGAGGAGCACAGAGATTCGACATTCTGAGCCGTGCAGGAGCGCGCGCCGGCAAAGTAGAGCGTAGAGGTGACCTCGGGCAAGGAAGAGACTTGGGAGGGCAATCGGGCCCAGGATGACGCCGGGCGAGACGAGTCCGAAGCGCAACGGCTCGACCGCAACCTGAGCGAGCTCCTTCAGGAGTTGCGGGTGGCGGGGCTTGGCGTTCAAGTTCTGTTCGGATTCTTGTTGTCTCTGCCTTTTACCAATCGCTTCCCCCGGCTGTCGTCGACCCAGGAAGCGGTGTATTTGACCGCCCTGTTCCTGGCGGCCACGGCCACGGCGCTCCTCGTTGCCCCGGTTGCCTATCACCGGATCCTCTTTCATCGTCATGACAAACGAGGCTTGATCCAGCTCGCCAACGTGACGGCCTTGGTGGGCCTTGCCGCAGTCGCTCTGGCCATCACCGCCGCCGTGCTTCTGGATATGAGTGTGGTCGAGCGAGGTGCGGTGGTCCCTGCGGCCGTGGCTTCGATCTTTGCTGTCTTCGCAGCGCTATGGCTGATACTCCCCCTGGCCCGGCGATCCCTGCCGGACCGATAGGCGCCTGGCCGACTCTGGCGGCGGCGAACAAAGGATTGCATGAATCGGTTACGCAGGTTTCTCGAGGCAGCGAACGGCTGGCAGAACCGACACCGGTGGTTCGCTGTCCCCTGGGCGGTGCAAGAGAAATTTAGCGACGACCAGGCCAACATGTACGTCGTGGCGCTGGGGTGGTATGGGTTCCTCGCGATTTATCCGCTGTTGTTGATCATCATCACGGTGTTCGCGTTTATCGGCGTGGGATCCCTCGGCTCAGATCTCGTCAACACGCTGCATCGCTTTCCGGTGATCGGATCCCAGTTCACACCTGGTAGCGGTGGTGCCGAGCTGCACGGCAGCGCGTTCGCGCTGGCGGTCGGCGTGGCCGGCCTCCTGTACGGAGCCCAAGGGGTCACGCAAACCGCGCAGGCGGCCATGAATCGCGTATGGAACGTGCCCCAGGCGGTTCGACCGGGGTTCCTGCCACGGTTGGGGCGGAGCCTGGCCGGACTCGCGTGCATCGGCATGGCCTTCGTTGTCAACGCGTTCCTAGGCTCGTTGGCGACGGGCAGCGGGCGGGATCTCGGTGTTCGACTCGGGATCGTTGGAGCGCAGCTCCTGGCCAATGTGGGCTTCTATTGGATCTCCTTCCGGCTCCTACTCGCCAAAGAAGCCGGGGTCGCGCTCATGAGTCTGCTCCCGGGGGCCGGCGCGGGAGCGGTGGGGTTCACGGTCCTGATCACGGCCGGCACCGGACTTGTGCAACACCAGTTGCGAAATGAAGGAGCAGTCTACGGTGCATTCGCGTCGGTGATCGGCGTGGTGACATTCCTCCTGCTGCTGTCGAAGCTCACCTTGTACGCGGCGGAGCTCAATCCGGTGCTGGCACGCCGGATGTACCCTCGGGCGCTGCCCATGACTGGGCCTCTGCCCGCTGACCGGCAGAGTCTTGAGTATCGGGTTCGTGAGGAGGGCAGGGGTCCCCAGGAGCGCGTCGACGTCGGTTTTGACCCGAAGGAGTCGGCTCCGGCCCCCGGGGTGGCCGAGGAACACTCAGCCGAGGAACACTCAGCGGAGCAGTCCACCGCCACGGCGCGCTCCGGCGCCGACCGGCGCTGACTTCTGCTCGATTGTCCGTTGTCTCGACCCGCATCGTTTTGGGTAGGTCTCTGGCATGTACCGCATTCTGAGCATCGATGGCAACGAGGCAGCGGAGAAGCTACTCAATGAGACTGTAGACCCGGGCACCCAGCTCGTTCACTCCCATATACAGACGGTTCAGCGGGAGGTATCGGGCGAGCAGGACAACAGTCTTGCTTGGGGTCCCGGTCACTCGTTTCACCTTTGTTTTTCGGACCTTGCCCATTTGACTTCGGGGTGTCCTTGCGGGCGACTCGTTTACCAGACGCGTCCTTGCCGTGGCAGTCCTGCGATTGGCCCCCACCTGAGCAACTTCGTACGCCTCGCCCAGCCTTCTGTGAAGACCGAGCAAGTTTCACCGACGGGACCAGTGGGTAAAAAGGGGTTACACACAGTTTCAGTCGGTGCCGGTGCCGAGTCGAGAGTTCTAACGGGACTCGGCACTAAGGACGACGTTACAAGGGAGAAATGATGCTAATTCTTGTCGCATTGCTGCTTGTGCTGCTGTTCTTCGGCTTGGGGTTTACGCTCCATGCTCTTTGGATAGTGGCTGCGGTGCTGTTCATCGTATGGCTGATCGGACTGGCTCTGGGACGTGGCGAGAGCGCGGGAAGGCACCGGTTCTACCGGTGGTAAACCTGCCGGCATCCCGGACCCCCGCCACATTCTCCGGCGTCGAGCCGCGACACAGTTGCGAGGCGACGCCCGCCCGTCGACAAGGAACTCAACGTGGACACTGAGAGCTTTGTAGCACTTCTCAACGAGGACTTGCAGACCGAGTACCAATCGATAATTCAGTACACCAACCATATTGCCGTGATTTCCGGGGCGCAGTTCCTGAGTGTCGTGGACGAGTTGCGTGTCCATCTGCAACAGGAAGTCGCTCACGCTCAGATCCTGGCCGGACAAGTGTCGTTCCTCGGCGGCTCACCGACCACGGAGGTGGCCTCTCCGGTGGAGGCCGGTGGCGACAGTCGCAGCGCGCTCGTCGCCGATCTGAGCCTCGAAACCAACCAGCTGGATCGTTATCGGCAGCGATTCGCTCAAGCGAACGAGTTGGGTCTCGCGGACGTGGCCGAAGCACTCCGCCCCCTCCTGGAGCAGACTCAGGAACACGTGCGAGACCTTCAAGCGGCCCTCGGCCAGTAACGCGGCGCGCGGCGGCGCGCCCGCTACATCGGGGTCCGTATGCCCTTTGGCTGGGACCCTGCGACGGTGGTGGAACGTGGCCCGGGAGGAGGCCTGCGTTCCACCTACTTATCGTACAAAGGGCGCGGCGCCTTTTATTCTCGGGCTGACGTTGACGCCCCTACCGAATGGGTAGCTCCAACAGTGATGAGGCATCTCCAGCTCAGCCTCGACGTCCAGGAAGGACCACCCAGCAAAGGACGGTTGGTTACTCATCCTGTGCACATCGCCCTTCCCGCTGACTCGGCCTCTCCAGGTTTGGCCCGTCAACTGGTGGCGACTGCGCTCCAAGGTAGTGCCCTCGAACCCCTGACGGATTCAGCTCTCCTGGTTGTGTCTGAACTGACGACGAACGCGCTTCGCGTCACCTGCCGTCGCCTCGACCTCGACGTCTGGTTGGGAGACGATTTCCTCCAGATCGGGGTCGGCGACGACGCGTCGGGCGAACCGATGGCGCGGCATCCATCGGCTCTTCAAGAGGGAGGTCGCGGGATCGCGGTCGTTGACGCCCTGGTGTCCGAGCGTCAAGTGCGTCGAGACGCGGCAGGAAAGGTCATCTGGTGCCGACTTGACTCCAGCTGAAGACCTGGGGCTCGCCCGTCGAGCCGTCAGCCCGGAATCGCGCCGTCGCGTGCGTAGGGGAATCTGAGCTGAGCCAGGTCCAGAACTCGTTGGACTGGATTCGCCACCCCGCAGACTTCGACGGTTACGGATTGATCCAGTTGCTGGCACCACCCGACGAGTGCTCGCAGCCCGACCAGGTCAACGAAGCTGAGGTCGCGCAGGTTGATCAGCACGTCAGCGGGTCGCGGCCGAATCGAGAGGACGGCTTCGATGCCGCTGTCCAGGGTGCCGATGCTTGCGATATCCAACTCGCCGCTGAGTGTCACGACCACTCTGGGCGGGACCCAGACGGTGCGGACCACGAAATTCGACAACTGCACACTGGCGTCCCCAAGACCGTCACCTGCCTCGATCACGACAGCCTCCGACGCCTGCTCTTGCGGGTTCCCCGAGCAGATCAAGAATCCCCCGGCGAGGGCAACCTGCTCCCTCGATGCTACCGCTCCCGATATTTGTCGCGAACACCGATAGCCAGCAGATCCGCGCTGGGCGAGCAGGCGGCAGACCCTCCTCCGTCATCACTGGAATCCGTGAGATTCTACGAAACGTCGTTGCATTCGCGGGACCGTCCAGAGACGGGACGGCGAAAAGGGGCGGCCAGGCTTCCCGGGCGACGCAAGTCAGGGCCGGGAGACTTCCCCTGCATCTCCTGTAGGCGCCGGCCCGGTCCAGGACAGTTGCATCACGGTGGCGTCGTCGCGCAGTTCTCCGGCGTTGTACTCGACCACTGCTTCCACCAGCCGCCGGAGAATCTCGTCAGGGGATTGCCCGGAGGCTGACTGCTGCTCCCACGCGTTGGCGAGGCGCTCGACGCCGTACTCCTCTCCCCCAGGCGAGCGCCCTTCGACCATGCCATCCGTAAAAAACAACACCCTGTCCCCTGGTTCCAGCTGTTCGACGGCCGTATGCCGGGTTTGACCGCCGAGGCCCAGCGGCAACGACGGGGAGCAGTGAAGCTCCAGTACCACCCGGCGATCCCGCAACAGCAGCGGGGCTGGATGGCCTGCGTTTGTCCACTCCAGGGCGCCACTATCGAGGCTCAACCTGATCAACGCCCCTGTCACAAAGGCCTCGCCGCCGTACTGACTTGACAGGGCGTTATCGATGGCCGCTTGTGCGCCGGCCGGCGCCTCGCCTTCGCGGCGGGCGTGCCGATAGGCGCCGATAGCGAGGGTGGACATCATCGTTGCCTCTACCCCGTGGCCCATCGCGTCGAAGATGGCGGCGTCGAGATGCCGGTCGTTGATGACATAGTCGAACGCGTCGCCGGCGATATGGTACGCGGGCTCAAGCCGCCCGCAGGCGAGGGCCTGTGCGCAACGCACCGTCAGGGGCGGCAGTAGATCCCACTGCATTCCTGCGGCCAGCGTCATGGAACGGCGGCGGCGCCGCAGGTGCATCAGGTCCGTGGTGCGCGCGAAGCCGCGAATCAGCAGTCCCGCGAACTGCCCGAGACGCACGCACTCGACGAACACCGCTTCGTCCGCTGTAGGCAGGGTGAGCGCGATGACGCCGGTGCGCTCGCCTCGCTCGACCAGCGGCGCCCAGACCCGGACACTGCCATCGCGGGGCGCGGTGACGATCTCGCCGGTGCGAAACGCCCGGCCGGCCATCGAACTGGCCACGTCCTCCTCGGCCAGGATGGGATCCCGGAGGTCGGGACTGAGCTGGATCGGCTGCAAAACCACACCCTGGAAATCAGCCAGATACAAGTCCACCTGGGTGGCACCGAGCGGTTCGGCTGCGCTCCGGAGCAAGCCGGTCAGCTCGACCGCTGAGGCATCCGCGATGCTGTCCAGCGCGGCGGCGTAATCCAGGGAGCGCACGGGTTCAGTCTGGCTGGCGCTGCTCGGAGGCCGCCACCAGACGCCAGCCTGTCAGAGGGTCAGATTTCCTTTGTGTCATAGAAGCCACGTAATACGCGGCAAATGCCACATAATTGAGTGAGAGGGTCACGGGGAGGCAGCTCGGCTGAGTGGGCCGGATTTTGTTTGTGGTATCGAAGTCGCGTAATACGCGGCAAACATCACACAAACGCGCACGACGCCGGATAGTGGGTGGGAGCTGGCGCCCCGCCGTCCCTGACGTGCGAGCGAGCCTGCCGTCGCCATCTCACCCGGGAGGAGTGGGCTCGAGCAGCCGGGCCGCCTGGCGCATTGCCTCGACCAGTCTGTCTCGGGCTTCCTCGCGCTCCACCGGGTCGGGCAATCGGAGGATGCTCGACGGGTGGGCGACGGCGAGTACGTGCGGGGCCAGCCCCGTGTCGTCGAGGGACTCGTCAACATGCTGGGTCAGGCGAAAGGACCACCCGAGGAGCGCTTGCGCGGCCGAGGCGCCCAGGAGCACCAGCACGTCAGGGTGTACCAGAGCCAGCTCCTTCTCCAACCACGGCCGGCAGCTGAGGATCTCTTCCCGATTCGGCTTGGCATGGATGCGGCGTTTGCCACGCGGCGTCCACTTGAAATGCTTCACCGCGTTGGTGACGTACACCCGGTCGCGAGTCAATTGAGCTGCGGCGAGAGCCTCGTCGAGGACGCGACCTGCAGGGCCGACGAACGGGTGGCCCTGGAGGTCCTCCTGATCGCCCGGCTGCTCACCAACGAGCATGAGCCTGGCATCCTGTGGTCCTTCACCGAAGACTGTCTGCGTGCCCAGCTTCCACAACTCGCAGGCTTCGCAGCCCGCGGCTGCCGTACGGACTTCATCCAGTGTGGTCAACCTGCTCCAAAAGGCCTCGCCTGACACGACCCCTGCTTACCATCCCGCGTCCCGCCTTCGCCGTTGCTCTTACGTACCCCGCACGGAACCGAAGTCCGGGTGCGGATCGTGGATCTCGTCAAGGCAGATGCCGGCGAGAAGCGCCAGATTCGCTAACTGGTCGTCCGTCCAATCCCGACGGACAAAGTCCGCCACACAAAGCGCACCGAGCGTCAAGTGGTCTCCGGTGTTCAAAGGGATCCCAGCGTAGGCAGCGACGCCGAGATCGACAACGGCCCGGTTGCCCGCAAGGCGAGGTTCGCGACAGGTGTCGGGCACGACCAGAGGATGACCAGTCGCGACCGCAAGCTGGCAGATCGAATAGTCCAGCGGGGTCTGCCGGGCCGAACGGAGCGGCTCTCCGAGGCCATACGAGCTCAGAAAGAACTGACGATCGATGTCCACGAGGGTCAAAAGCGCGACGGGAGCCTCGAGCAGTTCCGCGGCCAGTCGAGTGAGCCGGTCAAGGTTGTGGCTGGGCGGGCGACGGAGGAGGTCTATATCGCGGACTGCAGCTACGCGTCGTGGATCGCGCACGATCTTCGACGCTGCGCCGCTCGCGAAGTTGTCCCTGACCGACGTGCCAATGAAGCTCATCGGCTGTGACCCCGACCGCCAGAGTACCGTGCCGCACTCGCTCCACACCGCCAGCAAGCTGCCATGACCCTACCTCGATGGAGCGGCCCCCTGCAGCCCCAGCCGCGCCCACCCGCCACCATACGTCGCGAGCCACACGAACTCAAGGCCCGATGTTTCCAGCGGGAGCTTGCTCCTTGGCGTGCCTCCCGGTTTAGGAGAACTCGCGCCAAATCGTCCCAGTACGTCCAGCCTCGAACTATTCAAGGTCTCTCCAATCGTGCCGTCCGCGGAGACGACGGGGGCCGACCTACGACTCGCAGGTGACCAGCCGGTAACCCCAATCATACGAATCGAGGTCAAGAAGGGCCCGATTTCGATCAGCCCAGGCCCTTGATCGCAGATCGTTCTCGAGGCGGCGCAGTGCCGGTTGCAGCACCCGGTCACCAACGAGGGTCAGAACGGAGATACAGGCGCACACGCCGGGGTCCAGATAGGCCTCAGGTCGCTTCCAGTACGAACAAAAAAATCCGTCTCTACAATCGGCGGGCACGGGGACCGCCTCTACTTTCGTGGCGTGGAGTTCTTGCAGCACCGATTCGAGGCGACGACGCTGCGGTTGACCGGAGTGTAGATGCCCGTGCCGGCGCCAATGTCGATGACCGAAACCGCGTCTGCCAGGGCTCGAACGATCAGTCGCATGATCCGCGGGTCTCGGCGCCGGTGGTCCCCGTACGTGGTGCCGGTCCTGTCGTAGCGGTACCGTCGCCCTTACCGCGTTGTTCGCGCCTTGTTGAACTCGCGGCGGCCGCTATCGAATGCTCTGGGGTTCACGCCGTCGGTGTTGCTCCCACGCTCTGGCAATCAGCGTGTCGTAGGTCGCTTCGTTGAGCGCGACCCGTTGTAGCAACCGGCGCCCATCGGAGAATTCGGCCTGTTCGGTGCGTGCGTGTTGGACTGCCAGGTTATCCCAGATCAGAAGATCGTAGAGCTGCCAGCGGTGCAGGTAGATTCGCTCCGATGCGTAGAGGTGAGCACGGAGTTCAGCCAGAATGATGTCGCTCTCCTCGCCATCCAACTCGTAGATCCGTTCTGCATGCCATTCAGTAACGAAAAGCACTGGACGACCTGTCCGAGGGTGCAGGAGACGGAGTGGATGGTCAGCTTGGAATGGCGGCAGCGTGTAGCTGATCGCCGAGGTATGGACATGTCGAACATTCATTCCGGCGAGCAGCTTTTGCCGGTCACTGGATAGGGAGTCCCAGGCTTGCACGCCGCTGACGTAGGACGTGGTGGCACCACCAGGCGGGAGCTCGATTGCATGAAGGCTGATCACCTTGACGGGGAAGTCCGTGTAGGTCAGGTCGGAGTGGAACGGAAGACGGATGCTTCCGGCCACGTTTTCATTGTCCATCGTGCTCCACTCCCGTCCGCTGCTGGTATCGATGGAAGGTCCGAACCAGGCTGCGATTTCAACGTGGCGCTCGGGGGGAATTGGCCTGTCGTGGCGAAACAACAGGAGCTGGTACTGGTCGAACGCCTGCTCGAGCTCTCTGCGGTTGGCAAGGGCGTTGACGGTCATGAGGTCACAGTCGAGGACTTCCGCACCGAAGCCCTGCTGCAGGGGACGAAAGCGCATAGCCGGAACTTTCTGAGCTACGAATCGCAAGCCGCGGCCCGACCGGAATGGTAGCCCGCTTGGGGTGCGGTTCCCGGCTCACACCGTCATGGTCATATGTCGCCTCCTCACTGCCGCTTGACGCGAAATGCCCCGCTGGATACATTCTGCCGCGAGGTAACCGCTGGGGTCTATCCGTTGACGACCGGGGAACCGGGGCGGTACCGCAGAAGGGGACCGGACCGATGTCGTGCAGCCGATCGGCTACGGCGTCAGCTGGCAGGTGCCGTTGTATGACCCGACCACGCTGGCGGGAGATGCAGCCGAGGCGGCGTACGTCTCGGCCAAGCCGGGGGTACAGACCGTCGAGTTCGGAAACGAGCCGAACCTGTATCCGAATATCAGCACCGAGTATCAGACCTACATCAATCAATGGGACACCATCTACCAGGACTACAAGGGTGACGGCGGTGCTGCACCCGTCAGTGGCCCCGGCGGGGCCAAGTCCGGGAGCGCGACCTATGTCACCGACTTCCTTGCCGACGACGCCGGCGATCTCAGTGCCCTCACGGCACACTTCTACGATGGCAGCGGAAACAAGCCCACCGCGACCTGTCAGAACTTGCTCACGGTTTCGCCCCTGCAGTCATTCATCGAGGCGAATGTCGCACTGGCGAAGTCATGCGGCCTGCCGTTTATCATGAGCGAGACGAACACCTACGCGGAGGGCGGCTCGCCCGGCGTCTCGAATGCGTTCTGCTCGGCGCTGTGGGCAGCCGACTACACGTTGTTTGCACTCGAGAAGGGCGTCGCGAACCTGGACTTCCATGGGGTCGCTGATTACCCGCCCGGAAATAAGGACGGGCTGATCGAGTACTTCTGGCCCATTCGGGACGATGGCACTCCCGCACCCGAGTATTATGGTCTCCTCTTTTATCATGAGATGACTCAGGCTGGCGGGCACATGGTCGCAACTACCTCTACCAATGCGGCAAACCTGGACGCCTATGGCGTCGTCGGTACCGATGGCAAGCTTCGAATCGCTCTCGTAAATCGCAGCAGTGGCCCGTACACGGTCGCGATCCATACCGACCAGAGTTACACCCACGCCGAGAAGGTCACCCTGAAGGCGCCCGCGCTCAGCTCCACCGCAGGGGTAACATTCGGAGGGGTCAAGGTGGCAACCGACGGTACGTGGAGCCCGAAACCGGCGCGCCTTGGCGTGAATGGGACATCGTCGCGGTTGACCGTCCCGGCCGACTCCGCAACGGTCATCACCTACTCCAACGGCTGACATTGCACCGGCCCTCGAGAGCTGGTCGCCTCGGACCGTCGACAAAGTGTTTCCTGGATTTCAGGCGCCGTCAGCCTCCCGGAGAACTCCTGTTCACCCGCACGACATAACTTTCACGGGATGCTCTCCCGCCGGAAGTTCCTCCAGATCGCTGCAGCGTCCGCCGGCCTGGCGGTCACGGGTACCGACCTTCTCACTCAGGCTGCCGCCAATGCCTCCACCGTGATCAGGCCCAACGGCTCGGGAGGGATCCGCCACATCGTCATACTCATGATGGAGAACCGGTCGTTCGATCACTTCCTCGGTTGGCTGCCCGGCGCCGATGGCCGGCACGACCTGACGTTCGTCTCAGCGGCCGACGGCAACACCTATCCGAACTACCCGCTCGCTCCGGACTACCAGGGCTGCGGATACAGCGACCCGGACCACAGTTGGGAGGGTTGGCTCGTCGAGTACAACTACGGCCGGCTCGATGGCTTCCTGCAGAGGCCGACCACCCCACCGAATAACCCGGGTGTGACACTTGCGGCGGCCAACACGTTCCCGATCGGCTACTACTCGAGTCGCAACCCCGACGGCACACCCAAGGCCCTGCCCGACTTACCCGTGATCGGCGCGCGCGCAGAGCACTACGTCGCACTGGACCGGTACTTCTCCGCGTTCGCCGGAGAAACGTACCCCAATCGTTTCTACCAGCACGCTGGCCAGACTGACCGGGATCACAACTCCGAGGCGCCTTCCACCCTGCCCACCATCTGGGACCAGCTTTCCCCGATCCCCAACTCGCAGGGCATTCCCACGGGGGGTTACTACTACCGCGACGCCCCGTTCTTGCCCTGTGGGCCAGCCCGACGATCGCGCCCGGTGCCACCTTCAAGTACCAGGCGTTCTTCCATCCCTTCTCCGACGCGGATGCCTCCACGGCCGCGCTCGTCTGCTGGCACGTCGTTTGTGGCAGCCTGCCAGAACGGCACCTTGCCGAACGTCTGCTACATCGATCCCGCCTTCGACAACGAGGGCACTGGGACGTCGGGAGATGACCACCCCTGGGGGACATCCGGCTCGGTGAGCGGTTCATCGCCGACGCCTACCACGCCCTCGCGGACAATGGCTACCTCGATGACACGGTGTTCATCGTGACGTCCGACGAGTGGGGCCACGCGGCAGCCATCAGCTTCCACGTCCGAACCAGGTGGTCAGGGCCTCGCGCAATCCGGTGTCGGTGCCGTCTCCCACCCAGGCGACGTAGCCGTCAGGGCGGATCACCACGGCGTTGGGGGCGCGAACCGAGCCCACCACCGGAAGTGCCCACGGGCCGCCGTATTCAGCATCGACTAGCTGGACCCGGCCGATCCAAGGGGTGATGTCGAGGATGCCTGGCCGATCGAGGTTGAGCAGCACCGCCTTGGCCCCGTGCAGGAGCTCGTAGACGCGGATTGGGCCGTCGGCGGTCGCGATGTCCAGATCGGGCACGCGTCGTCCGAGCAGGGGATGTCCTGGTCCGAGGTCGTAGTGGATGTCGAGGCCCGACATCATGGCGGCGATAGTCCGACGAGGCTCCTCCATGCTGAGTAGCTCGGTCATGGTGTTGCGCAGGGCCTGGTGACGGTCGCCGGGGCTGGTAAGTGCGACTTGCGCCATGGTGGTTTGCAAGACTCGGGCGCCGACCGGATGCCGTTCGTCGTGATAGGTGTCCAGCAGTCTCTGGGGCGATGTTTTCTTGACCACCTGAGCCAGCTTCCACCCCAGGTTCACGGCATCCTGGACGCCGGTGTTGAGACCTTGACCACCGAGCGGGGCATGTACGTGTGCAGCATCACCCGCCAGAAGGACGCGCCCCTTGCGATACGACGCCGCCTGCCGGGTGTTGTCCGTGAAACGGGAAGCCCAGCTCAGACTGTGCACGCCGTAGTCCGTCCCGTCGGCGGCGATGAGTGCCTCGCTGACGTCCTGCAGGGTGGGTTCGCTGGCGTGCTCGACCTGGCGTTCGGTCAGGACGACCCGAATCCGGTCTCCGCCCTCGGCCGGGCCGATCCCCCCGCCCGGACGCAGGCCGAAGTCCGGCTTCTCGAGCATCTCGACCTCAGCCATGAGCCAGCTCGTCGATGGATCCCAGCCGGCGAACTCGATGTCGGCCGCCTTTCGGACCACGCTGCGGCCCCCGTCACAACCCACCAGATACTCCGTCCGGATCGTCGTGCCGTCGGACAGGGTGACGTCGACCCCAGTGTCGTCCTGGGTGAATCCTGACACCTCACATTCGCGCCTGGTCGGCACCCCGAGCTCTTGGACCCAGGTAGCCAGCAGGCGCTCGGTCTGAATCTGGGGGAGGGCAAGCCCGTAGTTATGGCGGGATGGGAAATCACTGATGTCCAAGGGGATTCGGCCGAATCCCTGGATCTGCATCGCGTTCCCCTTCTCAAGGAACCGATCGGCGACGCCGCGCTGATCGAGCACTTCGATGGTGCGAGCGTGCAGACCGCCGGCGCGTGCGCGGTCGGGATCCGGAGTGGCGCGTCGTTCAACGATGACGACATCGACCTGGGCCAGGGCCAGCTCGGCCGCCAGCATCATTCCTGTCGGGCCTCCGCCGGCGATCACCACCGCATGTTTGGCCATTTGCCACTCCTTGGCCTCTGTCGCCTGTGGTTCGGTCCGAGACTGTGCACCACCTGCAGTAGAGCGACCGTGGTTTGCCCGCTCTGTCGACGGGTCTAGCTCGTCCCGGTGCTGCGGGCGTTGGGGCCAGGAAGCGCGGGACTCTGCTTGTCAGCCTGTCCCGCCACCGGGGCCCTCCGGAACGTGGCCAACGAGATGACAGACAGAACGGCGAGCGCGATCGAGCAGACGAGGACCGACCGGAAGACGCCGACGTGCTCAGAGGCGATCCCAACTCCGATGACGGGGACCGCGAGCCCCAGATAGCAGAACACAAAATAGGACGAGACGACCTGCCCCCTCCGCTCGGCTGGGGCCAGGCGATTGGCGGTAGAGAGACTGCCTATGAACACGCAGCCCACCGCGACCCCTCCGACGCCGGTGCCAATGAGGAAGAGCCCCAGCGACGCTTGCGACAACCCGGCGACGATCAGAGCCAGGACGACAAGGAAGAGGGCCAACCCGAACGAGACGACCTTCCGGTAGTCGAAGCGGCCGGCCACGACCTGAGTGGCAGCCGAAATTGCGAAGATCATGAATACGACTGCGCCGGCGACGGCGTGGTTGTGCTCGTGGAGGACGTTGCCAAGGAACGTCGGTGCGAGCGCGCTGAAGATCCCGAGCAGGCTGAAGGCTGCGAATCCCGCCAGCCCGGCCGCAAGGAACTCGTCCTTGCCCGAGGTCGGAAGGCCGAACCCGGCAAAGCGGATCGACAGCCTTCGACGTTGCTGCTGCGTCTCGGGCACGTAGGCCACTGCGACGGCCGCCACCGCCAACAAGCCCAAATACACCTCGAACACGAGCACCGTGGGGCGAGCGAAGTACTCTGCGAACAGGCCCGCGAGCAGTGGGCCCAGTCCGAGGCCAAACGTGTTGGCGACCGTGGAGACGATAGACGCCCGGCGTGGCTTTGCCGGGCCCAGCATGTCAGTGAGCGCCGCCGTGGCGGTGCCGGTCATGAGACCGGCGGAGAAGCCTGACAAGACCCGGCCCAAGAAGAGCCACCCAACGGAGGTTGCGAGGATGAACACCACCGTGCTCACCGCACTGAACGCGAGAGCGGCTCCAAGCACCGGCCTGCGGCCGACCTGATCGGAGGCACGTCCCGCGAAGACCAGCGCGGCAAGCACTCCGGCCGCGTAGACCGCAAAGATCAGGGTCACCACCCCGGAAGAAAAGTGCCACTGGCCCTGCCAGATGACATAGAGGGGGGTGGGCAGGGTCGTGCCCAGCATGGTGGCGGCGAATACGTAGGCGACGAGCCAGAACGCCAACTCCCGCCGCGCTGCCGAGCCGTGGGCGATCGATGGCGATCGCTTCGTCTAGGCAATCGAAGCAGGGCTTGCCCGCTGGCTTCGAAAGCGTTCCCTGGGTTGGTTGCGTCGTCACCGCAGGATCACCTCGTACCTCGCTGTGCCGTTCCCTGCCGACCAGCCCGGGCGCTGCTTCCCCGGGAGGTCGTCCTCCTCGTTGTCACCCAAAATCGTTGTGATCCGCAGAATACGCCCGTGAGGGCCACCCTGGGCGCCGGTTCGCCTCGATCGCGAGGTGCGCTCGCCGTTGCTGGAGTCGCCGGCTTCGTGGGCTCGGCGGCCGCGCTGCCCACCTGCTCGGTCGGCGTCGCCTGCTCGTGGTTGGCCTGGCCGTCTTCACCTGCGCTAGCTCGGCGTCGGCCTCATTGTGCCATTTGGCATGGCTCCACTAGCTCGCGAACAGGCCCAGGTAATCGAGGCCCATGTAGGCGAGCCCGAGGTCGGTCATCTGGCCCGACCGGAGATGCTCCCGGAACTCCGACAGCGGAAGTGTCACCGTCTGGCAGAACTCACTCGGGTCGTGGGATGTGGTCTCAGTTAGGACGCAGTCGACCGCGACGGCTGCGTAGTGGCGCCGGGTGTCTATCGCTCGCAGAAACGTAGAGCCGACGACCGTGATCTCGCCGCGGTAGCCGGTCTCCTCTTCGAGCTCTCGCTCGGTTGCAGCGGCAGGGGGTCTCGCCTGGCTCTATGTAGCCGCCGGGAAGCTCGCCCAGGACTGCGTCTGGGCCGGGGCGGTACTGCCGGGCCAGGACGAACCGGTCTTCGGTGGTCACCGCGATCACACCCAACGCCATCGCGTCCCAGGATCAGGTCCCAATCCGCTTCCGTCCCGTCAGGCAGGCGGTATGTGTTGGTCTGGACCTGGACCCAACCCGAGGGACCGGGCCGTTGGCTCGCCAGGCTCCAGCGGACCGGATCGCCGCTCGTATCGGTCCGCTCGGGGTCATGCCGTATGCCCGAGGAGTGCAAGGCGGAACGGGTTCAACCCGTCCGTCTTGCTCTGCGGTCCTGCCGGGACTTGTCCCACGGCCGCCACGGCCTGGGGATCATGGAATACGGTCGCAGCCATCTCTATAGGCAGGGTTGCGTCGCTTTGGTCGAGGTGGCCCGATTGTTGATGTGTCCAAGGTTTTTTGCCGGTGGCGGTGGGCAATATCATCCCGGATAGCTCGACCTACGCCTGCGGGCGCGACCCGCCTCGATCCTCTATCGAAGCTCAGTGAGAACTATCTCCCTCAGGGTCGTCTCACCGAAGTTGATGCCACGAGCGGCTATCTCTGGTCGCAGTTCGGCGATTGACCGTTCAGAAGAGCGCCTCAACGCGTCCTGGTCGGTCCAGACAGAGCTGATGATTCCATCTCCCGTGGCGCGGTTGATCATGTCCCGCAGGACAAGCAGGCCAGGGGCGGCCTTGAGCCGAGGGAGAATCTCCAACGTGAAGAGGGCGAAGTTCTCTTCGATCTTCGCCGGGTCCATGCTGATGCGGATCATAATGAGCGCGGAGCCGACGGTGGGAGGCTCATTGACCTCCGCCGCCATCTGCTCAAAGATTTCGACTGTCAGGTTGCCTCCGACCAGCTTGACTGCTTCCTCACGGGATTTCCCCAGGGCGCTGTCGCTCGCTTCACGGTCGGCCTCGGTATCCCAGAGCGAAAGGACCCCGAAGACACCTTCGGACCGGGCGGCGCTGGCCAGCACGCCGCGATAGCCTCGCTGCGAATTAAGGACGGCCAGCACCTCGTCGCGGAGATAGGTCACCCCGCTGTCGATGTTGTTGGCCCCGGCGAAAGTCAATAGGCGAGTGAACATGGCTGATACCTCCGTATGTCCGGGTCCTGAGGCTTGTCTTTTTGTTGCCCCCCGGCGGTCGGTGCAGTTATTGAGTAACTCTTCGGAGACGAGTCCGATTCGCGCGGCCGCAAGGTTTCGTGCCCTGAATCCGGGATCGTGAGGGGAGAGAGCCCGAGTTGCCATCGAAGTGCGATGTGTTGCGGTATCGCGTCGTGTCGGCTGATCGTCTCCACGCACTCTTTGACGAACGGTCGCGTATGGCCCGCGTTTAGGCGGTGTCGAACACGGAAAGAGGTCGCAGCAACGGCAGCAGCTTCTGCCGGGCTTCGTCGAGGGTGATGAACTCCGACCCGGGGATCTCGACGATGTCGGCCAGGGCGCCGTGTTCGTAGACGTGCTCGCCGATCATCCGACCGCGCTGGTCGTAAGGCCAGTGCATCGAGAGTCGCTTCCGGACAATGTAGAACTTCTCGGGATCACCGTCGGGCACGGCGCTGCCCCGGGCGTAGTTGCTCCACGCCGATTCCGAGGCGAAGCCCCAGTCCGCCACGGCGATCTGCTCGTCCTCGAGCATTATCACTGACGTGCCGGAGTCCGCGAGCGAGGCGTAGAAGCCGGCGACCTGTTCGTACCCATCGAGCGTCCTGCTCTGCCCGCCCGTGTTGAGGTAGTAGATGGGGTGCTCGACGGTCATCTCGGGTGTGAAGATCTGCTCCCAGTTGCCCGTCACTTCGAGGATGGCATGTCGGCGGTAGTTCTCCAGGATGTGGCGATGCAGCGGGTTCTCGGTCGTGAGCAGCGCCTCGTCCGCAGCCGCGGTGACAGCGGTGATGTCGGGCCTGGCCATAGGCGGTTCATTTGGTGCCATTCCGGTTGCCGTATCGCCCACGATGCTGGCAGGGCAGGGCGTGGTGTCCTTGCTTTGGATGATGGATGTCTTGTCGGTCATGCTCACTCCTTTGCTAGGTGGTGTGGCCATGGTCGATCCGCCTTGTGAATGAGGAGGTCGTTCGAGTAAGCGCCGTAGACATCAGCGGTGTCGAGGAACGTGATCCGAGACCGACTACCACTCGGAGCAATGCGATGCCGGCTTCTCGGTCGGAGATATTGGCCCCCGAGCCGGCCTCCGGTTACTTGCATCTCCCCGTAGCCGATTTGATCGACCGCCAGATCGTGGTCTATCGCGATACCACTTGAGTGACTGCAGGCATAGGGCATGATCGACAAGGACCTCATTTCTGGCTGATCGAAGCTCTAGAAAACCCACCTCGTTGCCTGCCAAGAGTCTGGGTCCGTCCGTAGGCCCTCACAAGGGCTCAGCCAGTACTAGTAGTCAGAGGGCCAGGATCACGGAGCGAGCGGTATCGTCTGGGTATGTCGCACGACAATGTGATCGGCGAGTACCTCCGGGTCCGCCGAGGGCTTGTTCGGCCGGAGGACGTCGAGCTCCCCTCTCCTACAGTCCGCCGCCGCGTCAGCGGGCTCCGCCGGGAGGAGGTGGCGGTACTAGCGGGGATCAGCACCGAGTACTACATCCGCCTCGAACAGGGGCGCGACCGGCGTCCCTCTGACGAGGTCATCGACGCACTCGGACGAGCCTTGCAGCTCGACGACGACGCCATCGGCTACCTGCATCGCCTCGCGGTCCTGTCACAGCGCCCGCCAGGCGAGGGCACACGAGCAGAGACGGTGCCCGATGGGATCTTGCAGTTGATCGCATCCTGGAATCAGACACCGGCCCACGTCCAAGGCCGCTACATGGACATCTTGGCCGCCAACCCCCTCGCTACCGGGCTTTATCCCTACTGCGTGCAGGGAGCCAACATGGTCCGCGCCGCCTTTCTCGATCCCCGCGTCCGCCAGATGCAACCCGACTGGGAGCAAGACACCGAGACCGCCGTCCTCGCGCTACGTGCCTTGGCCGGCCCGGACATCGACGATGCACGCGTGAACGAGCTGGTAAGCGAACTGTCGGTCAACTGCGAGCGGTTTCGCGAGCTGTGGGCGCGACACGACGCCCGCCCCAGACGCAGCGGTACCAGACGGCTTCAGCACCCGCAGGTCGGTCGACTCGAGCTTCGCTACGAGAGACTCCTCATTCCCGATACGGACCGCCAGAGCTTGACCATCTACCACGCCGCGCCCGGCTCCTACACCGCCCAAGCGCTCGCCCTCCTCGCCGCCGCGGCAACCAAACACAGCTAACCACCGCGGCTTCGCCGTCCGGGCGCCGGGTTTTCACGACATAGCTCCAGAAGCTTCCCCCTGAGGGCGGCGACGACCAACCCGCCGAAACCCGTCGGGTACGTGCGGATGCCGTTCTGAGTTGCCGACACTCACAATCATCATTTTGGAGGCGTGCACGCTGCAGACCACGCCACATCGTTGATCACATCGCTCGAGGTAGGTCGTCCGATCCTCTTTCCGGGCCCACGAGGGGGCCCCGCGTCTGGGATCTAGAGCGACGCCGACCCCGTCGAGCGACCAAGCGAGTGGATGAGTGGCGCGACTCCCGTGCAGCCTCCCCGGCGGCGACGTCTTGGAGCGGGTTATCCAAGGCGACGCCGTACTCGTTCTCGTATGGAAGAGAGAACCGGGTGCTCAAACGACTTCGAACCGCGACGTAATCATCGAGCCGCACCCGACGATGAAGCTCTGACGCGGACGCTTCGAGGCCTCACATCGCAGGGGGCGTAAGCCCCGGAAGGGCCGACGGCATCATCAGGACGAAGATACCGAGCCCGACGATCGCCAGCGCCAGCGGGACGTCGACCAGCGCGCGTGCCGGGAAGACCTTCTGGCCGACCACGAGGACCGTGGCCACGGCCATCCACGTCAGGCTCATGACGCCAAGGACGACCAGCATCAGCATCAGGCCGACGCTCGAGCCCACGCAGTACATCCCGAAGCCCACGCCCGAACGGACGCTCTCACGGCAACGCTGGCGACAGTGCCGCTTGAGCGGCGTCAGCTCGTAGAGCCCGACCGCGATCACCACTCCCCCGGCCACCGCCGTCCCGTGCGGCCGGTACAAGGCATACAGCACCAAACCCGCCAGTGCCCAGACAGCCAGGTACGAGCCGACGAACAGCGGCACCGCGCGCGCACCGCCTCCGGCGTTCGCCCGGCGCATCACGGCGGGGATCGCCCCGGGCAGCATCATCGCCACCATCATCGCCACCCAGACGGCAATGAAGAACCCGAACGAGCCGAGTTGCGTTCCGGTCCCCATGTCCATTCCGTTCATCTGGTGAATCGCGACGACCCAACAGGCCCCGGCCAGCCCGAGCAGCACCGCGGCCGTCACCGCTGTCCTCGCCGGGAACATGGTTGCCTGCACCTGGCTCTGTGCCATCCGAACTCCTCGTCAGTCGTTTTCGGCCTGGTGCGGCTCGTCGTGCCAGAGCCACCACGCATAGGGCGGGGTCTGGGGGTAGCCCTCCGGCGAGTCCTCCCAGGTCTCCTGGCGCCCCAGCGCCGTCAGGTCGAGGTAGCTCCAGGTGCTCCCCATGGCCTCGTCGCCCCGGTTGTTGATGAAGTAGGTGCGGAACACTTTGGCGCTATCGCGGATGAAGGCGTTCGTCCCGTGCCACTCGTCCACGTCGTGGTCCAGGTCGAAGTCGTCGGTCATCGTGACCCACGGGATGTTCCAGCCCATCCTTGCCTTCACCCGCTGAATGTCGGGCTGGGGCGCACGCGACGCGAACACGAGCGTGGTGTCGCGGGCATTGAGATGGGCGACGTGGGCCACCTGATCGGCCACCATGGAGCATCCGATGCACGCGTGCTCCGGCCACCCGTGCACGCCGGGTTCGAAGAACGCGCGGTAGACGATCAGCTGGCGGCGCCCGTCGAACAGGTCGAGCAGGCTCGCCGTCCCCTCGGGCCCCTCGAACTCGTACTCCTTGTCCACCGCCAGCCAGGGCATCCGCCGCCGCTCGGCGGCCAACGCGTCACGGGCGCGGGTGAGCGCCTTCTCCTTGACGAGCAGTTCCCGGCGCGCGGCCTCCCACTCCTCGCTCGACACGATCGGGGGTGTCTTCATGCCTGGTCTCCGTTTCTCTTCTTGTTTCGTGCGTGCGCTACTTCGCTGAGTCTTTTGATCCGGTCGAGCCGCCGGTCCCACTTCTGGGCGAGCTCGGCCATCGCGTTTGTCGCCTGGTCCAGGCGATTTGTCTCCACCCGGTAGAGCACCTCGCGGCCCCGTTTACGACGACTGATGAGCCCGCTCCGCTCCAGTACCGCCAGGTGCTTCGACACCGCCTGGCGGGTGAACGGGACAAGCCCGGCCAGGGCGCTGGCGCTCGCCTCACCCCCGTCCACCAGGAGGTCGAGGACCCGGCGGCGGGACGGGTCGGCGATGGCCGACCACAGCTCGTCGTCGGTCGCCGTGCTCATCCCTCCGAACGATCGGCCAGCAACCCGGCCAGGCTCCCCAGGAAGGTGGCCCAGCCGCCGTTGTGCTCCCCGGCGTAGCGCTCCTTCTCGACGTCCGGCCAGGCGAGCCGGTCGAGGCCGCATTCCACCACCCGCAGCCGGGTCCGCTCCCTCCCTTCGGCGGCGAGCGTGAACTCAACGAGCAGCGAGTTGTCGGCGACGGGCTCCTCGCCGGCCGGGTGGTTCCACCGGAACGAGAAGCGGCACGGCGGCTCCACCACCTCGACGACGAGCGGGCCGCCCTCGCCCTCGTCCCCGAAGTACATGGCGCCGTGTCCGCCCGGCTCGGCCACCAGCTCCACCCGGTCGGCGAACCACCGGCTGATCTGGTCGGGCTCGGTGATCGTGCGCCAGACCACGTCCACCGGAGCGTCGATCACGACCTCCCGCTCTATCTCGAAGTTCGCCATGGTCCTCCTGTCGGCCTCCATCTGCAACCAAAGGTAGCACATCAGGATAGAGACATGCAACCTTGTGTTGCATGTCCGTATCCCGGCGGCCTGGGGATGACATCGCCCCCAGAGCTGGCCGGCCGCCTGGCTGAGGCAGGCCCGTAGGGACCTCGAACATGGCAAGGGCAGCAGAAAGCACCCAACAACGAAATATCGCGTTCGCCGCATCCGACCCGAGCCGTTGACGCTCAATAGCGCTGGGCGGCTGCCCGAGCGGTGGCGGCAGTTGGCCACCGAGAGGGCCGATAGCTGGCGCCGGCCCCGTTTGCAGCGCCGCAAGCAAGGACGCCAGAGTGTGCATCCGATGGGGGACCTGTCGAGGGTGGCGTCGTGATCGTCGCGTTGACCGATGACTGGTGGGAGCTCGGCGAGGCTCTAGCCGACGTGATCGCCAACACCGCAGGAGTGGAATTGCCACCTGAGTCTCGGATCGGATTGGTGGAACTCCTCGTCGATCTGCTCACCTTGGTGACTTGCTGGCCCAAACCCGACCCGGCCGGCCGAGCCGTTGGCATACCTGCGGACCCGTCGAGCCCGGATGGCAGACCACGCCCCGTGGCTGTATGCCGCGCCCGTTTCCACCCGCAAGCTGTTGCTAGGGACCGGCAGCCAGCCATCAGTGTTGGCGTTCGCTCTGATGGACCAGCAGGCCGGTCGAGGTCTTGACCGGGTCTGGCGCAACGGTCTGCGTGCCTTGATGCGATCAAAGGGCACTTCAGACGCTGAGCGCTCCCCAAACAAACAGTGAGGGGGCACCTATTGGAAGTTGCCACTGCAGCCCTCGAGTGAAAACAATCCTCGCAGAGGAGGGGTGCGGAGTGTCCAACATCGGCCGACTGATTCTCAGTACTGGCTTGGCGCTCGTCGCCGTATTGGTATTGCGCATGAACGTGTTGGCCAGTTCCGCTGCGAACGCCTCGGTGCGGGCGGCGCTGGCCAAGAATGGAATCGTGATTGCAAGCATGCGCGGTGAGTGGACCGGTGGAAGGTCTTTCGGCCCAGGAGGCAGCGGGCGCCGGAATTTCAGCCGGCCGGCCCGGACATCCCGGGTGAGTTGCGGCGGTTCATAGATGCCGTGACCGGCTTGTCCGACGCACTCGAGGTTGGCACTAATTTGGGCCTTTTCGAATCGGGGCCGTTCCAGATTGCCCTAACCCTCGTCTCTCTCCCAGGAGGTTCTCGCGTGCAGATCGCCAACGCAATCGATCTTCATTGCCATTATGGGCCTGACACGATGGGAGGCACCCTCGATGCCGCCTCGGGTCATGGAGTCACCGCCCTCGAAGCAAGCAGAGAGGCGGCTGCGAGCGGCCTAGCCGCCCTGGTCCTGAAATCCCACAGCTTCGCGTCTCCCGCCTTGGCTGCGACCCTTTCGGAAGCGATACCGGGCTTGAGGGTGTTCGGTGGGATATACACCGACTTTCCGTCGGGTGGGCTCAACGTCGAAGCAGTCGAAGCAGCCCTTGCCCTGGGTGCCGAGATCGTCTGGCTTCCCACCCTTCACAGCCACCAAGACGTGTCCAACGCCAACCGGGCCAACATCAAAGGAGCCGGCCTGAAGGTGGTCGACGACGAGGGGCGGTTGCGGAGCGAAGTTCGAGAGATGTTCGGTCTCATCAAGGAGAAGGAAGCCATGCTTGCCACTGGCCACGTGTCGGCGGAAGAGCACTACTCGGTGGTCAGGGAGCTGGCTTCCGAGGGGAACGTGCTCGTCACCCATGCCGGTGAGGAGCTGGCCGGACCGAAGCTGACTTCCTCGCAGTGCCAAGAGCTGGCCGACCTTGGTGGGACGATCGAGCTGACCGCTCTCACCTGCCACGACCTCTTCGGCGTGAAGGGCAAATCGACCACCGAGATGGCCTCGATGATCGCCGGAATCGGCCAGGCGCGCTGCACCCTGTCGACAGACTACGGGTGGAGCACTGTCGTGCCCCGTCCAGCGGCCGGTCTGCGCGATTTCCTGGAAGCGCTATGGGCAGAGGGCGTCGCCGAGCGCGACCTCGAGACGATGGTAAGCGCCAACCCCGCCCGGCTCCTAGGGATCGAGGTATGACGATGCAGGACTTCGATGGACGCTGCGCGGTCATTACCGGGGGTGGCGGGCTCTTGGGCCGCGGAATGGCGAGAGCCTTCGCGAAGGAGGGCATGAACGTCGTGGTTGCGGACCTCAACGCAGAGGCCGCCGAGGCAACAGCCTCTGAGGTGGAGGCGATCGGTACCAAAGCGATCGCGGTGCGTACCGACGTTACTGACCCGGCATCGATGGAGGTGCTTGCGGATGCGTCGTACCAGGCCTTCGGAGCCGTGAACGTTCTCTGCAACAACGCCGGCACCGCGGTGCTCAAGCCATTCGTCGACCTCACCCGTGCGGATTGGGACCGGGTCCTGTCGGTTCAATTCGACGGCGTTCTCAACGGCGTCCTGACTTTCCTACCCCGGCTCTTGGCCCAAGGAGGGGATCGGCACATCGTCAACACTTCCTCGATGTCAGGAGTGGGACGCGCCGATCTGAGGATGCTGAACGCTCCCTACGTGACCGCCAAGTTCGCCGTCGTCGGCCTAACCGAGGTGATGGCGCCGTCTCTTGCGGAGCACGGGATCGGTGTGTCGGTGCTCTGCCCCGGGTTCACTGTCGCCGATCCCAAGAAGGTCACTTCCTTCGCTATGCCCAGTGCCGCGTGGTACGAACACAATCTGCTCACTCCAGAACCCGTCGCCGCTGAGGTTGTTCACGCCATCCGCGAGGGACGCATGTACATTTTCCCCCACCGGGCCGGGCGCTCCGAAGTCGAGGGACGTCATGAGATGCTGATGGAGGGATTCGACCAGGCGGAGCGGACATCCCCCCGCATGCCGGCGTAGGCACAGGTCCCCGGCCGCGAGTGGGACGACGACCGCTCTCCCGCGGCTCGACCAGTTCTCGATCCTCTCATCGAGGCCGGGAGGGTCACCCAGCTGTTCGGGCATGAACCGCGACAAGCTCGGCGGCCCGCCAAAGCAGGTCCGTCTTCTTGATCTCGACCCCCTTCGCGGCGACAACAATTACGGGACGCGTCAAGGACAACACTCGCCCGGACCTTGTAGTTTCGAGACGCTTCGGCAAAAGGCGATCAAGTTTGCCTCGTTGGTCCATGCCGAGAGGGCGACGAGGGCCACTGCGAGCAAACCCGGTTCGGCTTGCCCGCGGCGACAACCTTGTCACCAGCGACCGCCGGGTGCTCCAAGAGGCAGCGCTCGATTTCGGCCGGGTTCATGAGGAATGACCCCGGCCGGAAGGCGTCGTCTCAGCGGGCCTTTGAGAGCTGCTGGCAAAATCCGACGAGGTGCTGCGCCAGCTCACCGCATCGGGACGTTCGGTTACACGGGCGATGAGATGACTTGAGTTCTGGCGGCGCGTGTGGTCAGGCGTGCGGGGAGTTGACCCACCGGCAGGCTGGGTCGTGGGCGTCCTCCGCCCAGTGGGCGATGAGGCTGGGCGCGGCGTCGACCATGGTCACGGGATCGACGAACACGTGCTGTGTGGCGCCGCTTATGTCTCGCATACACCGTCCCAGGGCGCTGGGGTTGCGGAGTGCGTCCGAGCCGCCCCACGTGTAGCAGAACCGGACGATGTCAGCTGCGGTTGTGTGGACATAGGTGGCGGACTGGCGAAACCGCTGGCGGAGCTCGTCAGTCAGTGCTCCTCCGGACGAGAGGACGGCTTGGGCCTGGCGGTAGACCTCGAAGGTGTACGAGCGCATCGCTTGATAGGCGGCTTCGTGCCGGCTGAATTCCTGACGGAACAGCGAATGCTCGGCGATGGTGCCTGAGTATCCTGGCCGCTTCTTCCGGCCTGCTAGCCCCGCGATCTCTTCGAGGGCGCGAGCGGTTATACCGAGCGCTACCGCGGAGTGGCCGGCGCACGCGAATCCGGGGATCCCGATCTCGAAGAGCGGGCCGCCGCGTCGTGCCTGCGTCGCGCTCCGCCCGAAGGTGAAGCCCTCTGGGATGAAGCGTTCTGCTACTCCATAGTCGTAGCTGCCCGTGCCCGCCAGACCCATAGTGTCCCAGTTGCCGCGCAGCTCCACGGCCGATCGGGGGACCAGGCAGACCCGAACGTCGACGTCCCCCGAGGGAAGAGTCCGAGGACGACCGTCGTCGCTGACGATCATGCCGGCACCGAGCCAGTCGGCGTGGCCGGCTCCGCTCCCGAAGCTGTAGTTGCCGCTCCCGACCAGTCCCCCCTCGACCTCGATGGCGGTCCCGCCAGGTCCCAGCATGCCGGCCATAATGGGTCGGGAGTGTTCGCCGAACATCTCGTCGACCGCCTCGTCCGAGCAGAAGGCGGCGGCCAGGCCTGTGATGAGCGCGTTGGCCATCACAGTCCACCCGGAGGAACCGTCGGCCCGAGCCAGTGCCTCCACGACGGTCAATAGTTGGACTGCGTCGGCGCCCATACCACCGCACGACTTCGGGACGATCAGCCAGAACAACCCGGTGTCGCATACTGCGGCGATGGCCTCCGGTGCCATTGTGCCGAGGAGCTCGCTGTGGGTCGCTGACTCTCGAATCACCGGGGCCACAGTAAGGGCCAGCCCCAAGGGATCCGACCCGCCGCCGGCTGCACGAGGGTCAACCGAGCCCGCACCGGGCGCGCTCAAGAGTTGCAACTTGTCAGTCATCCTCTGCTCCCCTGAACGGCACCCTTGCAGCTTGGTCGATCGCAACGATGCGGACCAGAAGTCTGCTGGTACTAGTACCGGTACTACTATGCTCCGGGTGGGCACAAAAGTTGAGGTTGTTGCTCGAGGTGAATTGGCAGAGTTTCTGCGGGCTGGTCGGGAACGCCTCCAGCCCGAGCAGGTTGGCTTGGCGCGGCGCGAGCGGCGTCGGGTCCCTGGTTTGCGTCGCCATGAAGTGGCGGATCTGGCCGGCGTGAGTGTGACTTGGTACACGTGGCTCGAGCAAGGCCGCGACGTTCGGCCCAGTGCCGAGGTACTCGACGCGCTGGCCCGGGCACTGCAATTCGATGAGGAGACCCGCCGGCACCTACGCCGCTTGGGCGGGACTCCCGTGGCGGAGGCTGCCAATCGCTCCGAGAAACCAGACGCCAACCTCCTCAGCTTGATCGATGATCTTCTGCCGTCGCCTGCCTACCTGGTCACTCCCGCTTTCGACTTCGTGGCGTGGAACAGGTCGTACCAGCGCCTCTTCGTCGACCCGGCCGTCCTCGAGCCCGAGCGTAAGAATGCCTTATGGATGTTTTTCACCTGCCCGGAGGTCCGCGAGCGTGTCACGGACTGGAAGCAGGAACGGCATCGCCTCGTCGCCCGCTTCCGAGCCGAGGCCGGCCGCCATCAGACCGACCAACGATTCCGAGCGCTCACGGATGATCTGTCAGCGGTTAGTGCCGACTTCCGAGAGTCCTGGGCGCTGCACCGGGTCCAGCGCTTTGCCGGGCGAGTAGAGGTGGTCCGCCATCCGGAGGTCGGTACACTGCGAACCCGCCTCACTCAGCTCCGCCCCGTGGAGCGGCCCTCGTTGACACTGATGATCCACCGACCGGTGGACGATGACTGCCGAGAACGACTGCGCGCTCTGGCCGTGGGCTGATCTTGACGCCGTGGCTGGCCGCAGCGCAGCATGGGGTATGGCTAGTCTTGACATGCGCGTTGTGCCTGCCCCTGCGCAGCTCGGCCGCCCTGATCCTGTCCCTGCCGATGTTGCCGCGACGCCCTACCGGTTCGATATGCCGTTCGGGATGGTCCCGGACTTGGTGGTGGAAGACCTGCTCCCAGATGATGATCGGCTGTGGGTTCCGCAATCGGACAGCGTGTCGTTCCGGTCGCTGCTGTTCGGGGTGAGCCAGGGCTACTACGTCAATCTGCTCCGAGTTCGCCGCTCGGGTGTGCTGTCGCGCCACCGCCACGCGGGTCCCGTCCACGCCATGGTCCTCAAGGGTCGCTGGCGCTATCTCGAGCATGATTGGGTTGCGGCCGAGGGCGGCTACGCCTTCGAGCCTCCGGGCGAGGTGCACACGCTCGTGGTCGACGAGGAAGTGATCGAGATGATCACGTTGTTCTTCGTGACCGGAGCTCTCGTGTATGTCGATCCCGAAGGTAGAGCGACCGGCTACGAGGACGTTTTCACGAAGCTCGAGGCGGCCCGGATCCACTACGAGTCGATTGGTTTGGGTGTCGAAGCCGCCGATCGTCTGATCCGCTAGGGGAGCTTCGCGAGGGAGCGCCTTTGTTGAAGCCGGGCGTCATCTACAACGGGGACACCGTGTCGAAACGCTGTTGGGAACGCTCCGAGTCAGCCATGCCCCTTCCACCCGGCCGAGGATTGCTCCCCTGTGGCGTAACGTCAGGCAAATAGGTGGTGATTGCGCTTGGGGTGAAGGTACGCGTGCGCCGAGCCCGGCGCTGGCCAGGACCGACGGTCAGCGGGAGATCCTCGAGAACCTCGCGAAGTCCCGCAATGCGTCACAGCGTGAGGTGGCTGGGGCGAAGGCGTTGCTCTATGCCGCCCAGGGATGGCGAACACGGCGATCGCCGCCCGTCTCGAAGTGTCGCCGACGACGACGCCAGGCCTTTCGTGTGGACCGCCACCGCCGAAGAGATCCTCGAGAAGGTCCGCCGCGGCCGAGTTGCCCTGACAGCAATCACCAGTGATAAGCGAGACATTACCCTAGGAGGTGTGGCGGGCCTTTATCGCCACCACCGGCCCTAGTGGGGTGGCACCGAACCTGACGCCAACGGGGACTGGGCCTGCATCTACGACAACGGCGCCTCGGTGGTCCTTGGGCCCTCGGACGCCACCCTCAACCGGGGCGGGGTACGGATCGGCACCGCGGAGATCTACGGGTACTGGAGGACATCCCCGCCCTCGCCGACAGCGTGGTGGTCGACCTTTCGGGGCGGCCTGGTGACCGTGGGCTCGTGCTCTTCGGCGTCAGGGACCCGGGCGCTGACCAAGGCGGCCTCGAAGCCGAAATCTGCCAGCAGCTACGCCTACGAGCATCCTCCCGCCACGTGCCCGACAGCGTCGTGTGGTGCGAGGGCCTACCCCGGCACGATCAACGGCAAACGACTCGAGGTGCCCATCAAGCGCGTCCTACTCGGGACCCCACCAAACCAAGCCACAGACCCCCGGGGCCATTCGCAACCCAGAACTGCTCGCGGCTCTGCCCGGACTGCTCGCCGCCGCTCGCACATCCAACCGCGACTGACGACGACGGAACGGGCCCATGGAAATAAGGAAGAAGGGCGTCGAAGGACAATGACCGTGGTAGGAGCCGGACCGGACATTGCACATCGACGCCTTTCGACCTGCCGCCTTCGGCTGAATGCAGTGAAGAGGCCGGTCTCCCTGATTTCTGGCCCGTTTGCCTTCACCCAACCAGGCCCGTCTCGACAGCAGCGGCGAACAACCGCTTGAGGGCCCCCGCGAACCCGCTTTCGTAGCTTGGCGATAGGCCGGTGCTTTCCGGGGTGCCGCGGGCGATCGAGAGGTTGCGGGTGAATCCTGCCGCGCCAGCCGAACATCGGCGAGCGACAGCCGTTCAAGGACCTCCCGAAGAACCGAGTCGGCACCACAACTGAGTCGGGCACCTCCGATTGATGGCTGGGGTGGCGGGTACTAGCATTGTCATGGCGGCCGTTCTCATTCGACGGCCCACAAGCTCCGACCCATACGGGGATCCAACCATGGCCGGCAAGACAATGACCGGAACGTTCGTCGACGGTATCGACATCATCGATACCGACACCCACGTCATGGAGCCGCCCGACCTGTGGACGTCGCGGGTGTCGGCGGCGAAATGGGGTGACGCAGTTCCCCACGTCGTGTTCGACGAGAAGCTCGAGCGGGACCGCTGGCTGATCGGAGGCCGCAAGCTCACCTCGGTGCCCAACTGGGCCGTGGCGGGATGGCCCGAATTCCCCCCCTCGCACCCGCCGCGCCTCGAGGATGCCGACCCGGCCGCCTGGGACCCCAAGGCCAGGCTGGCCCGCATGGATGACTACGGCATTTACGCCTCTGTCATCTTCCCCAACATCTTGGCCTTCCTGCTCTTCGCCTTCCGGACCATCGACCCCCAACTGCAGATCGAGTGCATCCAGGCCTACAACGATTACCAGGTGGACTACGCCGATGTGGACCCCGACCGCTTCGTGGCGCTCACGGTTCTGCCGTTCTGGGACGTCGAAGCGTCGGTGCGCGAGCTAGCCCGCGCCCACGACATGGGTCACCGGGGCATCCTGTTCATCGGGAAGCCCCACAAGTTCGGCCTGCCTCGCATCCACGACGATCACTGGGCTCCTCTTCTCAAGGCGGCCGAAGAACGCCAACTGTCGGTCAACTTCCACACCGCGTTCCAGGAGCTGACCGAGGACGATTTCCGTGCCCAGCTCGGCCGTTCGGTGTCGCGCCCCGAGTACGTCAAGGTCAGTGCCCTGGGGATGATCAGCCTGGCGGAGACCTTCGCCGACGTCCTGCTCAGCGACGTGTGCCAGAAGTACCCCGAGATCCGCTTCGTCAACGTCGAGAGCGGCTTCGGCTGGATGGCCTACCTCTGCGAGCTGCTCGACTGGCAATGGCTCAACTCCGGCGCGGCGAAAGCCCTTCCCGAACGGGAGATGCCCAGCTTCTACTTCCGCCGCAACTGCATGGGCACGTTCTGGTTCGAACAGACCCTCATCTCACGCCTCGTCGCCGACTACGCCGACAACGTAATGTTCGAAACGGACTTTCCCCACCCCACCAGCCTTTCCCCGGGGCCGGCCTCCTCGTCAGACGTTCCCAAGGTGATGGCGGCAAAGTCGTTCGGGGACGTACCCGAGGACGTGGTGCACAAGGTACTTTACGACAATGCGGCCAAGCTCTACCACGTCCGGGGACGCCAGCCGGCAGCCAACTGACAGGGTGCGCTGCCGGCGGCTGAGACCTTGCGCTGCCTGATCACGGGGATCGGCCCTGACGGCCGATCCTGCGTGAGCGAGGAAGTCGAGCTCCCCGAGCCGTCGGAGGCAGTCGACGTCCGGGCCCTGTTCCGCACCTACAGGACCCCGGCACCGCCGCGCCCCGCCGGGCAAGCCGAGCATCGCGGCCTCGGGGTAAAGCCTGGACATCTTCACTGGGTGGTCAGCCGCTGGGCGCCCGGCAGCGACGCCGCGACCATGCATCATACCGACACCATCGACCTCGACCTGGTGGTGAGCGGGAGCATGGACCTCATCCTCGACGACGGGACCCATCGCCTCGAGACCGGCGACGCAGCCGTGATCAATGGAGTCGACCACGCCTGGCGTGCCGGCCCCGAAGGCTGTGTGCTCTCGGTGGTCCTTCTCGGGACCGAGCCTGCAGACGACAAAGCAATATGAGCGGACTGGCACCATTAGCCGAGACGAATAGATCAGATTAGATTCGATTAGTAGATAAATAAATCGCCCGGGGCTTGGGACGAGTTCCTGTGCAAGCGGGTCCTCCGCCGGGTCTTATTGGGGCTTGGTGCCACAACGACTGACGCTCGGCGGCGATGGCGGACCTGCTGGGCCTGTAGGAGCACCCGATGGACCGGCCGCCAATGCCAGGCACCGCGGTGGAGATCACTGGCGAGACCGGGGCGGGCGAGGTTCGGGTGATCGAGGGTCTGGTCGGCGAAGCGGTTAGGTACATCGAGCTGGCCGAGGACACTGGACTAACTCGTGCCGAGATCCACGCTCCGCTGGGCGTTTTCGTGGTCAGCTTCGGGGCATCAGACCAGGTGCACGTCCGGTTCCTCGACAACTCCGAAGCCACCATCCGGGAAGTGATGTTCCGGCCATCGGCCAACCTCGACTGACGCACTTGCCAAATCGGGCGCGGCGGATCTCGCCGGCCGCTCGGACCGTTGGCCGGCGTTCTGGTCGATGACGGGGCGGCGCGTTAGCCCTGGTCTGGCCCAACCTGCCCGCGGTGATCGCCAAACCTGATATTTAGCTTGACGGTTATTTAGCTACCTGGTAAAGTTACTGGCTATGGCTCATACGAACGGTACGATCGACGCTCGACCGTTGGGGGTTGCCGGTTCGCTGCCCACGTCCACGGCCAAGGCGCACCGATGACGGCGACGGCCCTGGCCGACGAGCGGCTCGACGCGGTGTTCGCAGCGCTGGCGGACCCGACCCGGCGGGCGATCGTGCGCCGCTTGGCGCAAGGTGACGCCACGGTCAACGAGTTGGCCGCGCCGTTCGACATGTCGCTGCCGGGGATCTCCAAGCACCTGAAAGTGTTGGAGCGCAGCGGGTTGATCAGTCGCGGCCGAGACGCCCAGTTCCGGCCCTGTCACCTCGAGGTGACGACCTTGGACACGACGAGCGACTGGATCGCGAAGCAGCGCAAGGTCTGGAGCGCACGGTTCGACAAGCTCGACCGTCACCTCCGAGCGATCCAAGACCTGACCACCACTGGCGGGCCCGACGATGAATGAGCTCCAGTTCACCCGAATGTTCGAGGCGCCTCGCGAGCTGGTGTTTCGTTGTATGACCGATCCCGCGCACCTGGCGCACTTCTGGGGGCCGCAAGGTATGAGCACCCCGATCGAGACGATCACCGTCGATGCCCGCCCCGGCGGTCGGTTCGAGACCGAAATGGTCAACGACACCGACGGCAGCCGCTATCAGACCAGCGCCATCTATGACATCGTCGACGAGCCGACCACACTCGCCTGGACCGAAACCGCCACAGGGATGAAGGTAACGATCCGCTTCGACGCAGTAGGCGATCGACGCACCCGGGTCGACATTCACCAAGTCGCCGTCCCCGACGCCGGCATGGACCCACAAGCGCAAGCCGGATTCCTCACCTCCCTCGACCGGTTCGAACGTCACCTCGGTCAGCTTCAGCCCGACACGAAAGGAGACCAACAATGACCACAGCCACCACCGAGACCGACCTTCAACATCGGATCACCACCGAGTTCCTCGCGCTCGCTGACACCCTGAGCTCAGCGACCGACGTCCAGTGGGACAAGCCATCATTGTGCGAGGGCTGGAGGATTCGGGAAGTCGTCGCTCACCTGACCATGCCCGCCCGCTACTCCCAAGAAGCATTCATGGCCGAGCTGAGCGCCTGCGGATTCGACTTCGGCCTACTGTCGGACACGATCGCCGCCCGAGACGCCACACTTCCCACCAAGGAGCTCCTCGCCAACCTGAACTCACAGATCCTGCACCGCTGGACCCCACCAGAGGGCGGCCAACTCGGCGCGCTCAACCACGTCGTCATTCACAGCCTCGACGCGACCCTCCCACTCTCAACCCTCCACCGTGTCGACCAAGAGACCATTCGCATCGTCCTGGACGCGCTGACCATCGGCGGAGTGCACGCCCACTTCGGGACCACCATCGATGGGCGGCGCCTCGAGGCAACCGACATCGACTGGGCGCACGGGACGGGACTCTTCTTGTCGGTCCGGCCCACGAACTCGCCCTCGTCCTCTGCGGCCGGACCCTGACAAGCACCCACCTCGAAGGCGAACCCCTTAGCTGACACGTGCCCGACGACGACCTCCCGAAGATCGGTGCGCCCGGCACCCGTGCCCTGGGGTCGATCCGAGTCACGCGACTCAGCCAGCTGTTGAGCATCGTGAAAGCCCACCACTGGTGATCTGGTCGCAGTCAGCCAGACCGCCGATCCGTCCAGGAGATGAGGCGGAGGGAGCCTGCTCTGGCCACGCCCGTTGGGTGGCCGAGCCGGCGTCCGGGGCGCGTCGGTATGCGCCCACCGGGAGCGTCGCTGTCGACCCGATGTGCGGGGCAGCCCAACCGCTGGTCTTCGTCGGCGGTGACGGGTCGAGGGGTCACACCGGCAATTCATTCCGGGCGCCGGTGGGGTCGGATTTGTCAGCCGGCCCGTACGCTGATGAAGGTCCCCCAGTTGGCTAGCGGCCGGCGGGCCGTATTCGAAATCAGCTCGGTGCCCATGACGATATGGCCCTGCCCGTCGGCGCTGGCGGCCGAATAATCACCCCAGCGGCAAGGGGTGCCAAAGTAGTAGCACGTGAAGCCGTCCTCGGGACCCGATCCCAAACCGTCGATGTAGATCGGACCGGATGGGCCGGTCGGGTCGAAAGTGATGTAGGCGTGACTGGGATACTGCGTGGGCCCGGAGACGCTGAAGGTCATGACTCCGCTGCCGGCCGGGGTGAGTCCGATGGCGGGATATAGCAGGGTGGCGCCCTGACCGACGGCGAGATACCCCTGGTGGGCCACGGTACCCGCGCTGGCATGCGGAGTGATCACGAACCAGGCCACGCCGGACCGGTTGGCGGTACGGCCCGGGCCGATCCCGGTATTGAGCGACGAGTAGAGCTGGCCACCTACGTACTCCACCTGTTGCATGCGGTCGTCGTTGACGGCGATCGGGGTCAAGGGCGACCCTAGGGAACGGCCGAGCGGGCGCGGCCCGGGCTTCTGGGCGGCGCTGACCGGAGGCACGAACGGCTCCGTGGGTACCAAGGTGTCGGTCAGCGACACGGCCGGTGGGTACGAGTTCAGCGACGCCGTGTTGGTCAGTGTCCACAGCACCGCGGCGCGGGCACCCGTCACGCCGAACCCGGACCCGGAGAAATCGGGGGTGCTCAAAAAGTACTCCCGATTCGGGGCGTAGGTGCCTCCTTCAGGGGTCTCCGCGGGCTGTACGGCGTTCGCCGGGTTGCCGTCGATGATGATGGCACCGTTGTAGATGGTGACCAGGGTGGGCAGGAAAGCGGGTCCCTTCGTCGCAGCCGCGGCCAGACCCTGTTTGGATATCGCCCAGATTTCGCCCCCCTCGCTACTGAAGCCCTGGATCGGGAAGACGTCGGCGCTGATATAGAAGCCGTTGGCATCGGCTCCGATCCTGGGCTGATCCCCGAAGCACGGGCAGTTGGCCACCACGGGGGTGCCATCGGTTCCGTCGTCGGTGCTGTCAATCATAAACAGGCCATAGCTACCCAGCGGGTTCGAGGTGGTGCTCACGGCGAGCAGCTCTGAGCTGCGGTACCCGGGCAATCCGGTGTAGGGGTTGACGTCGATCTCCAGGACAGTCACGAACCACCGGCCGGTCTGACCATCGAAATAGCAGCGGGGATCAGAAAGAGTCGGTCCGAAGATCTTCGTCGAAGCGTCGTAAGCGGGCGGCAGTTCGAACAGGGCGCTCAGCGACACCGGCGGCGACAATGCTGCGCCGCTCTCAGTGTAGACCTGAAGTGCGAGATTGACCGGTTCCATCACTTTGGTGCCGTGGGCGCATAAACCTTGGTCGGGCGGTTCGAGATCGACGCCGGTGGCCGCCCACTGTTGCGCCTCGCTAAGGGCCACAAAGCCATGAGCACCCCCCGTCCCACTCGCAACCATTGTCGAAGGCGGATTGGGCGGCGGGCCGACAGCCAACGAGGCGCGGCTCGCAGCTCCTACCGTCGTTCGCGGCCCGACCAGCTGGACCGCAGCCGGTCCGACCGCATCGGCGCGCGCCGCCAGCCCAGCGAAGTTCACGGTGCCTCTGAACCTGACGCCGTGGCTCGTCACGACCGGCACGGAACCGACCGACCTGCCTTGGCCGATCGCCGGGCCAACCGAACCAAACGACAACATCGCAAGTATCGCTGTACCCACCACCATGATCTGCATCAACTTTCGCATGAGCCCCCTTCCCGACCTGCCGACACGCCCAGTCGGGCGCTCTGCGCCAGTATGGACGCGTGAGACACCCCTCGCAATGGATCCCACCGCGACGTGCCCCTGCGTCCTCGTGCAGCCGACCAGCAGCTTATGACCGAGGCACCAGGAGGCAACCGCACCCCGTTGCTGAGCTGTCCGCCTACCCAGTGGCTGGTCCGCTCTGAATTATCCACCACGTCGTTGGTGGTGAGGGTTACGGTCGGTTTGCCTGGGTTCGGTCTGACTCCCGAATCGGCTGAGGGTCAGCTGTCCTTATAACGATTTGTCGACCGGGCCCGGGCGTGGCATTTGTTGTTTGGGTGCGGCAGATCGCCCTGGGCTGACTCCTGGTTCAAGGGAGGGCGGCTATCGAAGAGCACGGGAGCGAATATTCTGCGGCGGCATCGGACGGGGTCCCGCCGGAGCGCCCTGGCTGTGCAACCATCGCCGCGGTGGAGAGCTCCGACTCGAAGAAGGTGAGCATCTAGGTGCAGTCTTGGCTGAGTGGACGACCAGGGTCGGGCGAGATGCCGCGGCGCACCGGGTTCGCTACTACCGGACGTGGCTCGGGGCGTGGCTATCTGCCGTCTTGGGGTTCGGCCTGGTACTCGTCGGGGGCTTCAACGACCTCCTGGTGGTGACCATTCTGGGAGTTGTCGCGTTCGTCGTGTGGACTGCACTCGGCTTCCTGTCGTTTCGCGAGTTACTACTGATGAACGTGACCACTCGCAAGCCACCTTGACCTCGATACCGGGGGTCTTTAACCACATCGAGCAGGCGGCGTGACGTGGATCATGTAGTCGAAGTCTGGGCAGAGCTGGCCGCAAATCATCCCCATCCCGGCGCTTGACTCTTTCGGCATTGGCTCTGTGGTTGTGACGACCAGCGAGATCGATCTTCGCCGGATCCCACACCTCCCGACAAAACTTGTCCCGGTCCCAGCCTTGAAACAGAGCACCGGGAATCCTCTGCTCTGCGAGGAGCTCCGAGATCCGTTTGCGTCCCGGAGGGGGACGGGTGCAATCCGGGAGTCTTCTATCTCGCGGCACTTGAGCGAGACCCATTCGGCATCGTCATCGGGGTCTAGAAACGTGGGTCAATGCGTCGACGATTGGTTCTACGGAACCCGAGAAGAAGGACTACACCTCTGCTAGCGGTCCAAAGGATCCATCGCCGCAAATATTGGCCAGTTCTCGGACGTGATTTGGCGCTAGGACGATGGTGCGGTCGACGGGCCGGACGGTCGAACTTCGCCGGCCTCCGGCTGAGGAGCGCGTCCGAGTGTTGAGGAGCGGCCACGGATCCGGCAGGTGGTTGGTCGCGGATATCCAACTCCACATCTGGCGGACGTCGGCCAGGTGGCGGGTGAGGCTGGACTGAGCGTGTGGCCGGCCGCTTCTGGTGTTGAATTTCCACCGATCGATGTAGGACTGCCACAATGTCGCGTCCACCTCGGTCACGAGGAGCGAAGCCTCCAGCAAGCGCTTCGTTGTCGGGTCGAACGGCAGACCTTGCGCAAACCCGGCAAGCAGCGTCTCCTTTGCTGCGGCGGCCCGGCCGGCCGAGTAATGCCGGTCGAACCAGCGGTGCCCGTCACGGTGGATGCGCAAGTCCCAGCACGCCCGCGTCTTGTCTTCCTGCTTCCATCCAAGGAACTTCCTAACCGGCCGTCCACTGTCGTCTCGGATGGGCTCGCCGTCGGCTCCAACTTGGTCAGGGCCGAACCTGGGACCCTTCGGTCGGGTTGTTGTCGTTGTCCGTCTCGGACCAACCACTGAGAACGATCGTGGCTTGAACGCCCCCGTCGGCTTCGCCACGAGGGACGAGACGCTGACTGGGGCTCTGGCCACTCCCTGAGTGTGCCAATCCTGGGCCAATCGAGGATCTCTGGCTGCTCCAGACGCGTTCGAGTAGGAACATATGCGGGCCGCCCGATGCCTTTGCAGGGGGCGCGCTCTCCGCCACGGAACTGACCTCTTACCAGGGCGTTTACGATCCAGACCCAACTCTGCGAGGCATTGTTCGCTCTGCTAGAGTGCTGATCAAGGAGAGGTGCGAGAGCGGCCGAATCGGACTCACTGCTAATGAGTTGGCTTGGGAGACTGGGCCCGAGGGTTCAAATCCCTCCCTCTCCGCGCTGAGAACTCGTGCGCGATGCGCGATGCCCAGTCCGTTGACGTCGCCGCACCCGCGCCTGGAAGCAACCGGCAGCAAGCGTCACCGTCTCTCCGTGCCGGTTCTGCTGTCGAAAGGACCGCCGCGACCGAACCCGGCCCTGCCACAACTTCATTCGGCACCGGGGACGTTGCTGGAGCAACGAGGCCCGGGTTCGTGGTAAGCAAGGGCCCATGGAAACACGCAAGATCGGTTCGCTCGAGGTGACCGTCGTCGGCTTGGGCACGAATAACTTCGGGATGGGTATGGGCGCTGCGGACGTGGCTCCGGTGGTGGACGCCGCCCTCAGTCTCGGGATCAACTTCATTGATACAGCCGACTCCTACGGAGCGAGCGAAGAACGATTGGGCCAGGCCCTGGGATCGCGCCGGGACGAGGTGATTATCGCCACCAAGTTCGGCAGCCCGGTCAGGGGTGAGGACGGGACCGGAGGAGCGCGACCCGAGTACGTGCGCACAGCCGTGGACGCCAGCCTCAAGCGACTCGAGACGGATCACATCGATCTTTACCAGCTCCACCGCCCGGACCCCGAGACGCCTATTGCTGACACCCTGGGGGCTCTGGCTGAAGCGGTTTCAGCCGGGAAGGTTCGCGAGATCGGCTGCTCCAACTTCTCAGCGGCCCAGCTCCGCGAAGCCGAGTCCGCCGCGGGCGACGGGCCCCGGTTCGTGAGCGTGCAAAACCACTACAACCTTCTCAACCGCGGCGATGAGGCATCGGTGATAGAGGTATGCGAGGAGCTTGGTATCGCCTACCTGCCGTATTTTCCTCTCGCCAGCGGGCTGCTGACCGGCAAGTACCAGCGGGGCGAGAAACCACCTGAGGGAACCCGCCTTCAGCGCTGGGGCGATCGAGCCTCGGGCATGCTCACCGAGCAAGCGTTCGACCAGCTCGACGCTTTGACCGCGTGGGCTCGCGATCGTGGCCACAGCCTGCTGGACCTGGCGTTTGCGTGGTTGGAGGCCCAACCGACGGTCGCCTCCGTTATCGCCGGCGCCACCAAAGTCGACCAGGTCAAGGCAAATGCAGCTGCGAGCGGCTGGCACCTGACCCCGGAAGAGGTAGCCGAGGTCGATCACATCGTCGCTGGCGATCGATAGGGCGGCCACCGGACATCTCGTTGCGACTCGGACGATCCGTGAAGGCACGTGGTTCGATCTTCGTACTGCTGGGCCTGACGGTCGTTGCGCTCTCTGTCGCGACCATTGCACTACTCGACTGGCCGGTGCCATCTGGTTCCAGGGCTGCGGGAAAGATGGAGACCATCCTGCGGCCGCGTTCCGTTCCAAGGTCCAGGCCGCCGAGTGCCACCGTCAGCCGGTCCGGTGGAAGAACCGACCGCGCCGGGGGTCCCTCCGCTCCGCTCACGGGGAACGCCGCCGGCTCTCTCCTCCCGGTCACCGTACCCTCGGCGTTGCCACCGGCTACGGAGGTCACGCCTCACGTGCCACCAGTGCCCCCGGCTCCCGCTCCCGCTGCCACCGCCGCGCCGCCGCGGCCGGTCGTGGCGGCAGAGACATCGTTGGTGGATCCCTGCCCGGCAGCCATTGCTGCGGTTGAGGCACGTGGGTTGTACCCGGCCCCGGGTTTCTCCGTGACCTGTCCCGGATACGCTCTCGGTCATGAGGGAATGACCTGTCTCAACGTTCCGGGGGTCTGTGCCGGCGCCCGGGAGATCGTGATTCATTACCCGGAGGCGTTCGTCGTGGCCAACGAATTCGAAAACAGCCGCATTCTCTCGGGAATGCCCGCACGCTGCCACACCATCGACTGCGGTTCTATCGCCTACGGGTACTGATCGATGACCGTCGCTGCCGCCGGGCGACCTGGCTCCGCCGCCGGGTGCCCGCTCGCATCCGACCTGCGGGTGGGCCGCCCATGGGCGCACCACCCGCCGTGGCGTCTGCACCTGCCTCCGCCGCCACCGGCGATCATGCTGATTACGGGACGAGTGCAGCCTTGACGATCAATCGCTGGCTCGCCGAATAGCGAGGATTGCAGGTCGTCAGCGTCAAGGTTGGGGTGGGGGTGGGGTCGAGCACCGCGCTGTCGCTCGGCGCCACGACGAACTGGGTGGTGACGCTGTAGGTGAACAACTGCCCGGCAGTGTTCGTCAAGTAGATCAGGTCGCCTGGCTTCAGTTCGTTGAGATTGTAGAACGGGGCTTCGTGGGTGGTCCGATGCCCGGCGATGCCGACGTTGCCGTCACCGCCGATCGGTGCGGTACCAGGGTAATGTCCTGTGCCCTCCGCGAGTTGTGCGCTCCCCACGCCCTCGACGACGTAGTTGCTGACACCGATTTTGGGGATGACCAGGTGCGCCACCAGGGTCCCGACAGGAGGCGTCGCATCAGTGGCGATCGGCGCGGACGAAGACGGGCTGGCGGCGGGTGTGGAAACCACGTTGGCGTTCGCGGCCGTAGATGCCGGGGGGGTCGAGGTGGTGGGTGGTGCTGTCGTCGCCGGCTTGGCCGGAGCATGGCTCACGTCAGCCTGAAATTGCTGGCCCAGTCGGTGCTGAGCCCGGGCAGTGGCGATGCCCGTGCCCCACAGTTCCCAGGCCACGCTGCCCAGGATCACCAGTCCGGATGCGAGCAGCAGCGCGCCGATCGACAAGCCGAAGCGGCGTAGGGTGCGGCCTCGCCCGGTTCGAGGGGAGGAGGTCGGTTGTGTTGTCTGGGCGTGTGGGTCGGTCACGTGTGTGCTCCTGAGATTGAAGAGACCGGGCCAGCCGTCGGCGACTTCGTTGTCGCAGACGGCTGGACCGGTGTGTCCCCGCCGAGGTGATTTAGAGGTTGAAACTGCCCGCCGTGACGAAGCCAGTCACCATTGACTGGAACTCCGCCTGCGTCATCCAGCCCTGCACGTCGAAGCGGAAGCGCTGGTTGAGCACCCCGTTCTGCTGGGCGTCCTCCACAAACGCGGCCTGAAACTTGCTCGCAGCCTCTGACTGGAGCCAGCCCGCTGGCCCGTTGTAGTTCTGTGCGGTGCAATTGGATTGGGCGCACTGGGTGTACCCCAGGTCGCTGTACGGCACCACCCATCCGTCGGTGTTGACGTTCTTGAGGTAGTGCTTGATCTTCGTCAGGCCGGTGTTGAGGTCGGCCAGAACCCGGGCTTCGTACTGGGCGTCCGTCTCTCCAGCCGCCTTGCAGGCGTAGAACTGGTAGCAGTTTGAGTCGTAGTTCTGGACGAAATGACCAGAGGGTCCGGCCTCCAGAGCGAACTGATAGACGCTGGTCGGGAGGGCCTGCAGCTGGCTCCAGGTCAGGTCCCAACCCTTATTGACAACGATGCAGCCCGGCTGCGTGTTGATCTGCGGCTGGCCGGCGATTGGCGTACCGTTGCACACTCCCGCCGCGCCGTCCGCAAAGCCGCTCACGAGAAACGCAACCGCGGTGTCGTGGAACGAGCCAAGAATGGGCACAGCCTCTTGGAGCAGGTCGCCGATCCCGTTATCGAACGTGATCAGGAACGGCTTCGCCGGCAGGCTGGTGGCCTTACCTTTCAGCCACGCCACGTATTGCGTCAGGTTTATGGTCTGATAGCCCTCGGAGTGCATCCAGCTGAGTTCCGCAGTCATCTGGGTGGTGCTCACACTCTCGGGGTCAGCGGCATTACAAACGGCGGAGCTCGCTGCACAGCCGTTGTTGAGTTCGTGGTACACCAACACGGGAATGTTGGTGACGTGCGTTTGCGCTTTGCTGGGTGTGGTGTTGGTTGCTGCCAGTGCCACGCCTGCGCTGGCTGCTGACGCCAGCACCAGAGCACCCAGCACGACCGCGGAACGTCGTATGAGTCTTTTCACTGATTTCCTTTTCTGGATGATGGAGGGATGAGAAGGGGAGGTGGATGCCCCGGCCCGCCGGACCGGGGCATCAGGTCAGGGGCGAGCGTGGCGGCGCCATCCGCGGGCCAGCCCGAGCAAGGAGAGGCCGACGAACATCAGCCCAACACTCAGCACGACCAGTCCGAGCACATGTGCGCCCGTGAAGGCCAGGCCCGCGCCGGTGGAAGAGGTCGCAACCCCGGCACTGACGATGTGGCTGTTACCGTACATTTTCACCCCCTCTCCGCTGCAATCTGCGCCGCCCAGAGGTCTGGGTTGCGGCCGGTCAGAACTTGCGCCCACGACCAGGTGAACCAGGCGGCGCGGAGCCAGGCGAAGGCCTCTTGGGGTAGCAGGAGGACTGCCATCAGTACGTCCGCCGCGGTCCGGTGGGGGATGCGGAAGGCGTCGCGCAGGTCGATGAGCACGAACAGGAGGGGAAAGACCCACCAGAAGTGGATCAGGAACATGTGGTGGAAGGCCACCAGGTCGAAGACCATGAGGATGACCCAGGCGACGCGCATCCAGGCAGCGAGGAGGCCCAGCCCTTGCTGGTACCAGTCCAGCATGGTCTGCCGGTTGAATCCGAGCTTGCGCAGGTCCTGCGCTGTGCCGACCTGCCACTTCAGACGCTGCCGCCAGAGGGTCTTCAGGCTGAGCATGGCGCCGGTGTACGCGCGCACATCAGCGCTCACCCGGCACTCGTAGCCCATGCGCCGAAGGCAGTAGGTCAGATAGAAATCTTCGACGGCGGACTCGTACGTCCACGGTCCTTCGACCCAACCTTCCGCCTCTACGACCTCGGCAAGGGCCGAGGCCCGGATGGCGCAGGCGGTGCCGGCGAGGACGCTCGTCCAGCGGTTCTTGCGGCGCAGGGCGGTGTCAGTCCAGCGGGAGAACTCGAACTTCTGAACCCGAACCCAGCACCGCTCCCGGAACGTCATCGGCTTCTGATCTCGCGGAGCGGTGGGCACCTCGCCGGTCTCAGCCAGACGACGCACCTCGTCGGAGGTCATCATCGTGAACTTGGCGCTGACGCCGCCCACCTTGGGGTTCTCGAACTCTCCAGCCCAGTTCGCGATCGCCTGGGGGGGCAGGATGGTGTCGGCGTCGATCGTGATGTACAGGTCGGTATCCGCCTTCGTCCGGTGCCATCCCTGATTGAGCGCGCCGGACTTCTTGTGGGTGTTGTTGACGGTCTCGAAGACCTCGACGCCGGCGATGGACCGGCCGATCTCCACTGTGCTGTCCGTGCAGTTGTCGGCTGCCAGCACGACCCGGCTTGCCGGGAGCGTCTGGTTAAGGCACGACTCGAGGGTGGCCCGGATGGACTCCTCCTCGTTGTGGGCGGCAATGAGGACTGTGATTCGCATCGTCTGGGAAACCGCCTGACACTCGTGTGACTTGGGACTGACTTAAGTATGACAGTCCTATACTCAACGGTAAGTAACCGGTATCACAACCGTCACACAACTGTTGTGCTACTGTCAGAGGCGTGTCGCACACCTTTGCGTCCCGACGCTCGGAACACCGGCGCCGGCGCACGGAGGCCCGGGAGCAGATTCTCGACGTGGCTCGCCAGGAGCTACGGACGAAACCGTTCCGGGACTTGAGCGTCGACGAGTTGATGCGGGCGACCGGCTTGAGCCGTACCGCGTTCTACCGGTACTTCCCGGACCGGGAGGCGGTCCTCGTCGATCTCCTGGAGGAGGTATGGGGCGCGCTGGCGGAGGCCAGGGACGTTGAGACAGCGGGTAGTCAGGTACCGACCGCCTCTTCGCTGGCCGGTTTGACGCAGCTGCTGGAGGACAACCGCTTCGTCTTGAAGGCCATCGCCGACGCCGCCCCCGGCGACGAGGAAGTCGAGCAGGCCTATCGCGCCTTCATGCACGACTACTGGATTGACGACATCACGGCCCGGATCGTCGACGCCCAAGGGCGCGGCATGGCCGTTGGCCTCGACCCGGAGGTCGCGGGTGAGGCGCTGGGCTGGATGGCCGAGCGCCTGGTCACCCAGTCCCTCGATCGGGATCCAGGCCAGGTGCTCGACACCATCATTGCCATCCTGGTGAAGTGCCTCTACAGCGCGAGCCCCGCTCCGGCTCCACCAGCGGTGGAAGCCGGAGCGGCCCCATCTGACGAATCGGCCACCTGACCGCCTGGCGGCGCCGTCACTCGGGAGAGGGTGGATGGCGCCGTCGGCACATCATGCTGGTGAGCGAGCCCACCAACTCCTCCACCGGGGTGTCCGTCGACAGTACGGGAACCCCGGCCTGCTCGGCGTCGAGCCGGTAGAACTCGTCGATTTCGCGGATGCGGCGGATGCCGTCGGATCCGACCACCCGCTGCGTGTGCCGATGCCCGCTGACCCGGCGGGCGTGCTCGGGCTCGGGGGGCGCCGCCAGTATGGCGAAGACGTCCACAACCAGATCCTGGTACACGCTCGGGACCAGGTGGCTCCCCTCCACTACGAGAGAGGTCCCTTCGTTGCGCGCCCGCTGGACACACGCGGCCACGGCGTTCCGCAGGCGACCGGCCTGCCACACGACGCGGCCGATGGGGTCGTCAGACTCGAAGGTTCGGGAAAAGAGCAGGGGCTCGCTGGTCTGCGATGACTCCGACTGCAGGATCGCCCGGATAAACCCGGTGCCGATGCGATGATCGAGGTCGAGGCTGGAGAGCAGACGATTGGCGACGGTTGACTTGCCTGCGCCGGGGGCACCCCCAAGAAGGATGACCGGCTTGTACGGCTCGACGTCTGTCGCTTCCGGGCAGGGCATCCCACATGCATGGCTCACCCGAGCCAGCCTAGGTATCACCACCGCCGGGGGGTATTTCCGGTGACGTGAAGCTGACGTCGCCTCTCGCCACCGGTCGGCCACCAGGCTGGCGGAGCGCCATCCCAGAGCAAGCTGCGCGGTGGGTCCGCTGGCTATAGTCCCCCCGCATGATCAGAGCGCCGGGGTTCCGTTGCAGGTAGGGCGGCAATTCCGGGCGTCCCGGGTGTCGCCCCCGGTTGTCTCTACCCCGGTGGGAGATGGAGCCGCCGAGACCTCGCTTTCGGCTCAGTCCGTGACGGCGCGTTGGTGGCCCCGGTTCCGGCGCTCCGCAGCCATCCCTGCTTTGTTGATCGCCTTGGTCCGTGTGGTGGGGGCCATCATCCTCGAGCGGGGATCGTTCCTTGTGCTTCAGAACACCGGGACGAGCGCGGTCCCGCACTCGCTGTATCGGGATCTCATTCGATGGGACGCTGCCTTCTATCTGCGTATAGCCGAGCACGGGTACGCCGTTTCCAATCCCCAGGATCCCTCCTTTTACCCTCTTTATCCCTACACCGTTCGTTACTTGGAGAAACTGGGGCCGTTCACGTTCGAACAGGCGGCACTGGCAGTCTCATGGGTCGCCTTGTGGTTCGCCTGCTGGGGCGTCATTCGCTTCACTGCGGCAATCTTTCCTGAGGCCAAGGCCTGGCGAGCCGGAATGCTGCTGGCCTTCTTTCCCGTCTCGGTGTTCCTCGTCGCGGGTTACGCAGAGAGTCTGTTTATCGCCCTGGCCGCGTGGACGCTCGTCGCAATAGCCGAGCGCCGGATTTGGGTGGCGGCCGTGCTCTGCGGGTTGGCGTCCGCGGCTAGGCCTGAGGGCATCATCCTGGGGCTCGGGGTCGTCATCTGGGCGTTGTTGGACGGGGTACAGCGCGGTCAGCATCTGCACGCCCGCTCTGCCGTGACCCTGGCCGGAAAGATCATCGGGCTCGGAGTCTTGAGCATCTCCGGACTGCTGCTGTACTCGCTGTACTTGTGGACGCGTTACCACGACGTCTTCCAGGAGTTCCGGGCCCAGAAGTACTGGGATCGCGTGGTGACCTGGCCTTTTCATCCCCTGTTCTGGTCGCTGGACCAGGTCCTCGGTCGCCACATTCGCCCGCCCGACACCATGAACGCGGTGGCCACCTTCCTCGTCAACGACGCGATGGTGATCTTCGCGGTGATCGGTGTCGTCGTCCTGGTTCGCCTGGCGTGGCACCGCAAGGACCTCTGGTGGCTGGTGATTCCCACCGTGCTGGTGGTGTTGGTGATCGTGTCGAACGCCGCTCGGGGGAAGGTGCCCGAGGGCGAAGCTCGTCTCGTCATGTGCATCGTGCCCCTGTATGCCGTGACCGCGAGGCTCGGCAGCGAGTCTGGCTGGACCTCCTTGCTGGCCGGATCGGCGCTGCTGGCGGCTCTGTTCGAGGTGATTTTCACGGTGGGCGCACTCACCTGACGGCTGATCCCGCCGGTTCGGCCGATCCGGACCGGTTCAGGGCGGCGGGTCGTTCACCTTCTGTTCGCCGCCCGTTCTTCTTGGCCCGAGCGGAGCCCGTGTTGAGGGCCTCGTGATCGATCCACGACGTGGCAGCCGGTCTGAGCGGAACCGGTCCCAGTAACCTGCCGCACCATGAACGTCCCTGGCGTCCTGTGGCGCGATGACGCTGGCCCGCTCTTTTCGGCCCCGAGATGGGTCGGCGTGATCAGATGAGTGACCATGCCGTAGAGGCAGCGCGCTGGTCCCAGTCGACCGTGGGCGGGAGCCCGTTTCCGGCCATCGAGGATTATGCGTTTATTTCCGATTGCGAGGTCTGCGCGCTCATCGCGCCCAGCGGCAACGTGGAATGGATGTGCCTGCCCCGGATGGACGGGCCCAGTATCTTCGCCGCCGTCCTCGACCGGGATGCCGGGTGGTTTCGCGTCGGCCCGGCGGATGTGACGGTCCCAGCCGGGCGACGGTATCTGCCGGGCACAATGGTGCTGGAGACCACCTGGGACGCTCCGACGGGCTGGGCAGTCGTCCGTGACGTTCTGCTGATCGGGCCGTGGCGGCACCAGTCGGGCCGATCCGGCACCCATAGGCGAGTGCCCGCCGATCATGACGCCGAGAAGGTGTTGCTGCGAACGGTGCGATGCCTGAGCGGCTCGATCGATTTCGTCGTGGAGTGCGAGCCGGTGTTCGATTACGGCAGGCGCTGGGGTGAGTGGCGCCACACAGGGGAGGGGTACGGGCAGGCAGAGGCCCGGGCCGGCGACGATGACCCGCCGGTGCGGTTGACCACCGATCTGAACCTGGGCTTCGAGGGACCCCGTGCCATCGCCCGAAGCCGGTTACGGGCGGGTCAGCAGGTTTTTTGCGCCCTCTCGTGGGGGGACGCCTCTCCGCCGGAAACCTTTGCGGCCGCCCACGAGCGTCTCTCGCGGACCGGCAACTTCTGGCATGAGTGGATCAGTCGTGGCAGCTTTCCGGACCACCCGTGGCGGGGGTACCTGCAGCGGTCGGCTCTGACCCTCAAAGGACTGACCTACGATCCAACTGGAGCGCTGCTGGCGGCGGCGACAACGTCCCTGCCGGAGACGCCGGGCGGAGAGCGCAACTATGACTACCGCTTCAGCTGGCTGCGGGACTCCACGTTCATGCTTTGGGGCCTTTCCACCCTTGGACTGGATCGGGAGGCCAACGATTACTTCTACTTCTTGACGGATCTGGCCGAGGAGGAGGCCGATCTGCAGATCATGTACGGGATCGGTGGCGAGCGGGAGCTCACCGAGCACACCCTTGACCACCTGTCCGGCTACGAAGGCGCTCGACCGGTACGGATAGGTAATGGCGCGTGGGACCAGCGCCAGCATGACGTGTGGGGAGTGTTGCTGGACTCGGTGTACCTGCATGCCCGGACGCGGGATCGCCTGGACGAGCGTCGCTGGCCGGTTCTCGTCCGGCAGGTCGAGGCGGCTCTTTCGCATTGGAGGGAGCCCGATCAAGGGATCTGGGAAGTGCGCGGCGCGGCTCGCCACTTCACCGCTTCCAAGGTGCTGTGCTGGGTCGCCGCGGACCGGGGGGCCAAGTTGGCCGAGCTGCGCGGTGACGCCGAGCGGGCCAACAAGTGGCGAGAGGCGGCGAACGAGATCCATGCGGACATCTGCACTCACGCCACCGACGATCGGGGGGTGTTCTGCCAGCACTACGAAACCACCGCCCTTGACGCGTCTTTGCTCCTGATCCCGCTGGTGGGTTTCCTCCCTCCCGACGATCCTCGAGTACGCACGACCGTCTTCGCCATCGCTGACGAGCTGACCGAGGACGAGCTGGTGCTGCGCTACCGGGTGGAGGAGACTGACGACGGCTTCAGCGGTGAGGAGGGAACTTTTACCATCTGTTCCTTCTGGCTGGTCTCCGCGCTGGTAGAGATCGGCGAGGTGGCCCGAGCCCGAGCGCTGTGCACGAAGCTGCTGTCCTTTGCCAGCCCTCTGCTCCTCTACGCCGAGGAGATCGACTCCCATAGTGGCCGCCACCTCGGCAACTTCCCGCAAGCGTTCTCTCATCTGGCCCTGATCAACGCCGTCATGCACCTGATCCGCGCCGACGAGCAATCGAGCCGTCCCCTCGCCCTGCCCGCCGGGTTCGAGCTGACCGTCGGCCCGGACGTTCTCGGGCCGGAGCAGCTCTAGTCGTCTATGACCGCTTCAGTTTCCAAACGGCCAGCGGCGCGAAGATCACGACGATGCCCGCGGTCCACAACAACGACGGCACCAGGTAGTACGCCAGGGAGTGGCCGAGCAGGTGCTCGGCGGCCGGACCGCCTGTCAAAATCCGAACCGTATTGCACATGGGCGTCATGGGCTGGTGGTTGGCGAAACCCTGCATCCAGCCGGGCATGGTCGACACGGGGACATACGCGCTCGACACAAAGCTAAGCGGGAACACCAGGAACGACAGGCCCTGAGCGGCCTGAGGGTTCCCGGCCACGAGCCCGAGCGTGATGAACACCCAGATGAACGCAAAGCCGTACAGGATCGTCAGCCCCAGAGCCGCCGCGCCGTCCCCGACTCCGCCGTGCAACCGGAAACCCACAAGGAAGCCAACGACGGTCATGACGATCGTGCCCCAGGCCACCAGTGCGGTGTCGGCTCCGACCCGGCCCGTGACCACCGAGAGCAGCCGTATAGGCAGGCTCCGCAAACGGTCGATGAAACCGGCCGCCAGATCCTCGGCGACACCACTGGCCGCCCCCATCCCCTGGAAGAGCATGCCGGTCACGATGAACCCTGGCACCAGGAAGTCGACATAGGACAGGGAACCGGTGTGGGCTACGGCGCCGCCGAAGACATATCGGAAGATGAGCAGGAACAGCACCCCTTGTGCGGTGCCGGCGATGATGAGCGCGGGGGTGCGGACGAACTTCTTGATGGTCCGGGTCGCCACCTGATGGGAGGCCACCAGGTAGGAGGCCCCCCGGTTGAGCACCGGGGCGGTGGAGGGACGGCTGGTGTCGATGGTGACATTGAGAGTCATGCGGCGTTCTCCTGCTGCGTCGACGTGGCTTGGCCGGTGAGAGCAAGGAACACCTCGTCCAGCGTGGGCCGACGCAAGCCGAGGTCCTCTACCTCGATGCCGGCCTCGTCGAGGGCTCTTACGATGGTGGGAAGCAGCTTCGATCCGCCGGGCGCCGCAACCGAGCAGCGGCGCGTCGCGGGATCGGTGACGGGCTCTCCCACCCCCAGGGTCTCGAGGACTCGGGCGGCCCTCGACATGGCCGGGATGTCGAGGGTATGCAACTCGATAATGTCCGACCCCACTCGGGTCTTCAGCTCTCCAGGGGTGCCCTGGGCGATAACACGGCCGTGGTCGATGATCACGATAGAGGCGGCCAGGTGGTCGGCCTCGTCGAGGTATTGGGTGGTGAGAAGGATGTCAGTGCCGGCGCTCGCCATGGCCCGGATGGAGTCCCAGACGTCATTGCGGCTTCCTGGGTCCAGGCCTGTCGTGGGCTCGTCCAGCAGCAATAGCCCTGGCGAGCCGACCAGGCTTGCGCCCAGGTCGAGGCGGCGCCGCATGCCGCCCGAGTAGGTGCGAACCAGGCGATCGGCCGCGTCCTCGAGGGTCACCTGGTCCAGGATTCGTGCCGCGCTGGACCGGGCCTGGCGCGCGGTTTGCCCGTAGAGACGGGCCACCATGATCAGGTTCTCGCGACCCGTCATCATCTGCTCTACGGCGGCCGATTGCCCGGCGAGACCGATCATGCGCCGGACAGCCATGGCTTCGGTCACGACGTCACAGCCGGCGACCCGCAGTGTGCCGCCGTCGGGGACGAGCAGGGTGGCCACCATCCGGATGAAGGTGGTCTTTCCGGCACCGTTGGGACCGAGGATGGCAACCGGCTGCCCGGCGGGCAACGTCAGATCGAGTCCGTCAAGCGCCTGGACCTTTCCAAATCTCTTGCTGAGGCCGTCGGCCTCGACGAGGGCGTGCACGTGCCCACTCCTTCCTGTTCTTTGTGAGATGTGTGATCGCGGCCGCGGTTCGGCTGCCGGCGGGTGTTTGTTGGAAGCGCCGCCGCCTGACTCGGCGGTGATCAGGTCGTGGCGGGCTGAGTGTTCGAGGCGCGCTCAGTCAGTCGTCTGCACTCGGGTCGAGCTGGATGGCCAGCACCTCCTCGGGGATTGTGCCGTCGTCGTGGAAGGTCCTCCACATATCGACGCCTTCCAGAGCCCCGGTCGCGATGTCTTCGATAAGGCCCTTCACGAACCGCAACTCGGCGTCGAGTTGCCCCTCCTCGTACTCGGTCTCCAAGGCGAACAGACGGGGCAGGCCGGCCTGACGCGCTGCTTTCAGACCGCCTCGGAGACTGGCGAGCTTGAACGCCAGCGCGTCGGCACGCTGACGCAATGCCCCGAGCGCATCGTCAGGGTCCAGCGCAGCAATGAACGACAGGCCGGCCATGAACTGCGGATACTCCTTGGCCGGCACCCCGATCAGCTCAGTCAGCCAGTCGACCATCTCCCGGGATCCGGCGTCGGTGATCTCAAACACCGTGCGTTCGGGGCGCTTCCCTTCCCGGATAGTACCGGTGGCTTTGATCAGCCCTCGCTTCTCCAACGACTCGACCACGGCATACAGCGACCCGTAGTTGAGGCGGACGCTCTCATGCTTCGCCCGCTGTCGCAGGGTCTGGGCCACCTCGTAGGGATGCATGGGATGCTCGTAGAAGCAGACCAGCACGGCCATGGCCAGCGGGTTCGAGCGGGCCGCACGAGGCATGACCCAGACCATACTCTAAATAGAGTGATCTGTAAAGAGGAATCTGAGGCGGCTATTCGATGGAGGAGGGGGGTTCGGGGAAGTCGGTCGTCATCGCTTCGGGCGTTTGGTGTTCGTGGGAGTCCGGGCAGCCCGAGGAGTCTTCGTGCGGGGCGCCGGCGACGGGGTGGCCTCGCCCGGCGCGGTCAATGGGTCGGTGGCGACGGCGGCAAGGACCAGGTCGACGGTCTGCTCGGCGAGCCCAGTTCGGAGTCGTTCGCCGCGCACCACCGAGCGCATGAACAACGAGCCCAACAGCACGTCGTAGATGAGCGAGAAATCGATGCCAGGCCGGAGCTCACCCCGATCGCGCGCTCGTTGGAGGGCCTGCCACACCGACGCCTGGCGCGGCGCAATGTACTGGCGAAGGTAGGTCTCCGACAGTTGCGGGTCGGCGGCGATGTCCGCCACCAGCCCGGCGGTTATGCGGCGTGAGGCGGGTGCGTCCATCCAGGTCGCCACCTGGCGCTGGAACGCCACCAGGTCGTCGCGGAGGTTTCCGGTGTCCGGTGCTGGGGAGAGACCGGTGAAGCCGGCGATCGCGGCGATGACCAGGGCCGGTTTGGACGCCCACCGGCGATAGATGGTCGGACGCCCGACTCCCGTCTTGGCTGCGACCCCGTCGATCGTCAAGCCGGCGTAGCCCTTTTCGAACAGGATCTCGAGTGTGGCGTCCAGAATGACCTTGTCGTAATTGGGGTCGCGCGGACGCCCAGGGCGACGGCGACCATCGTCTCCGTTGACGTCGCTGGTCTCGGCCAAACTCGCTCCTATCACTACGCCATAGTTAGTTTACAGAGCATAGTGAAATAGATGTCCGCGGCGAGAATAGAGTTCTCTTGTCACCGCTGTCGTGACGCATGCGGGAGATTCCCACCCGGAGCCGGGGAACCGGCGCCAAGTCGGCTCTCTCCTCCTGGCGACTCGGTAACGAGGTCCCACTGTCGCCGTCCACCGCCGGTCGGGCAGCGCCGGGTGCGCCCGCGGGGTCACCCCCAAGCACCATCCGCAGGCGCTGCATGCCGACGCGGATGCGAGACTTCGCCGTCCCCAGGGGAATGTGCTCTGCTTGGGCAATCTCGGGCGCGGTCAGGCCGATCACGGCCGCCATGACCACGGCGCGCGCCTGACCGCTGGGCAACTGGGCGAGCGCGGTGCGCAACTCGGCCGTTGACTCCTGGACCAGGGCGGCCTGTTCCACTTCTGTGCCCGAGCTGGCCAGGCCGCTCAGGAGGTTGTCGACGTCCACCGGCTCGGGCCGTCGAGCTCGGGTCGCGTCGATAGCCGTATTGCGAGTGATGGACCCGACCCACGCTGTTACCGACCCTCGACTGGCGTCGTATCTGTGGGCGTGCCGCCAGATGCGCTCGAATGCTTGCTGTGACACGTCCTCGGCCAGATGGCCATCTCCTGTTACGGCTAACGCGATGCCATACACCCTGTGTTGGAAACGCCGGATAAACGCGGCAGACGCGTTCCCGTCGCCCGTTCCCAGCCCCGCCAGCAGCGCGTCGTCAGGGAGGACGATGTCGCTGCGTGGCGGCTGCGATGAGGCGGCCGGGTGGAAGCTGGCAGGCATCGGGGCTCGTTTCGGACGCTCAGTATCGTTACATCTCCTACTGTAAATCAGAAGGTAGGATTACGCAAGGGTCTGTAAACGAATTGGCGTCCGGACAGCGGCCGCGGAGCCGTGGGCCCTGGCGACCTCGCCTGGTGGCCGGCGGGAGTGGGCGCCACCAGGCTGATGGCCGGTGCTGCTCAGGCGACCTCGATACCACCTCCGCCTGGACCTACGTTCCGAGCCTCGAAGCCGGGACGGTCCGGGTCGACGTTGAAGGAGATGATCCGGTGGGGATGGATCCGAATGATCTCCGGGGCCAGATTGTCCTGCGGGTCACGAGGACCCACCGTTGTCTCGGCATGTCCGCGGATCTCGAGAAAATGCGCGCCCGCCATCGTGGGTTCGGTTACCTCGTCGACGACGAAGGCGACGTACGGATTGCCCTTGACGTTCCGATATTTGGCGCTGCGCTTCATGTTGTAGCCGCTGAGATCGATCGTCCCCAAAGCCGCGTTGTAGGTGAAACCAAGCGGCTTTACCTGAGGAATGCCGTCAGGGCCGATAGTGGCGAGATGTCCGCGTGGTTGGCGGGTAAGGAAACGCTCCTCCGCTTCGGTGAGTACCATGACCTGCACCGTAAAACCTGAGGTAAGGTTGAGGTCAAGTGGCGGGTACTAGGGAATCTGCTCGCGCCTTCCCGGGCCGTTTGCCCAGTTGGTGCGGGCTCCGGCACCAAGCTCGAACGGACCTGCCGGCCATCGGAGGCAGCCTCGCATCAGCTGATCGACTCCCGGCTCGTCACAGATGCCCTCGCTCACGATTGAGGCGCGCTTCGCGGCTGGCGGCGCGGAAGATCCGGTTGGCAACGAAGCCCCAGTCCGTCATGGTGTCGTGGACCACTACCGGCCGCTTCCCGCAGGACAAGGCCAGAGCCCTGATTATCTCAACGGTCTCTTCCGCCGTGTCAGGTGTCCGGATGATCTCGGCCATCCGTTGCACAGGCGCAGGCGATGCCCCACGGCTCCTCTACCGGCGAATCGGCCGCGGTGATGCAAGTCGAACACCATCGTGAGGCAACGAAAGGAGTTGAAAGCCGGTTGCCGAGGTGCGGTCTCTCCGCCCCGCGGGGTGCCCGAATCCCAGGTTGCCTCCAGCCCGGCCCCCTGCGATGATCACGGCGCACGGGAGGCAGCTGAGCGTGACCCCCACACGTCATTTCGACAACCGCATCACACGATTGCTTGGTGTCGACGTCCCCATTGCCAACTCGCCAATGGGCTTCGTTGCCAAGCCCAACCTGGTTGGGGCGGTTGCCAGGGCCGGCGGCATTGGCCTGGTTCCGGGATCGGTCGGCATCGAGACGGCACGTGACGACATCAAGCGTGTGCGTGAAATGACCGATCGCCCCTTCGGCGTGAACCTTCCGATCGCCTACGTCAAGGACCCGTCGATCGCGGACATGCTCGTCGGCGAGGGCGTGCCTTTCGTCACCACCTCAGCCGGGTCGCCGACCACGTACACGCCGATCTTCAAAGCAGCCGGCCTCAAGGTTCTTCACGTTGTCACTTCGCTCGACACGGCCAAGGAGGCGATAGACGCCGGAGTTGATGGTCTCGTGGTGGAGGGGATCGAAGGCGCCGGGCTGAAGGGTCGCTCCGAAGTGGCGTCGATGGTGCTCCTGCCGCTCCTCGCCGGGAACGTCGACGTGCCGCTCATCGCCGCAGGTGGGATCGCCGACGGCTTGTCGATGGCGGCCGCGTTCGCGCTCGGGGCCGAAGGTGTACAGATGGGCACCCGCTTTCTTGCCTCCGTAGAGTCGAACGTGCACGACGGTCTCAAGCAGGCTGTACTCAGTGCGGGGGAAACGGACACGGTGCTCGTCAACCGTCACAACGGCCGGCCTCTCCGCGTGCTGCGTACCGAGACCACGGCTGCCCTCGAATTTCGCGACGGAGGGTGACCCCCTCCGCGACCTGCTACCGAACGTACGGCTGACCTACACCGAGGGCGTGGTCGAGAACTCACTTCCCTCGATCGGCCAGGTGGCGGGACGCATCGAGTCGCTGGTCCCGGTGGCCGAAATCATGGGCAAGACCGTTGCGGAGTTTTCCGACACCATCCGCCGACTTGCTGCGTGCTACCTGCCTGCGGGTGGCTAGGCCGGGGGATCTGCGCCCTGACTGGCCCTTGTCTCGTCGACGGCCAGCACCTGGGTTGGCGAGCGGGCCCGCGGCACGTCGCAGAACCACCACTGGACAAATAGTGGTCTATTTCTTACCATTAACTGCGCATAGCAAATCGATAGGAGGGGGAACCCCATGACGATGACGGACCGGACGCTCCGCTACATCGACTCGGACGGCCACATCCTCGAGCCACCTACAGGGATGCTCGAGTTCGCTCCAGCCAAGTTTCGCGACCGAATCTGGCACGTCGAGGCGGATGCCGACGGCGAGTGGTTCGTCTACAACGGGGCCCGCACCCAGGCTGGCGGGCTGGCAGGAACGGCGGGTTTCCCGGACGAGAAGGTTGACCAGGTCCGCAACAGGGAGATCAGCTACACGGACACGCGGCCGTCGGGATGGACCGCTTCCCTGCGGCTCAAGGACATGGACATGGACGGCATCGAGGTGTCCGTCCTGTACCCCACCTTCATGCTCGGGTTGCAGAGCCTCAAGGACGTGGAGTTCGGGCGCGTGCAGGCCAGGGCTTACAACGAATGGTGCTCCGCTCATCTGGCCGAAGGTGAGGGCCGCCTTTTCGGCGCAGGAGCGCTGCCCCCGATGCACGAGCCGGATGATGTTCAGGCGGTGGCAGACGAGATCCGCCACGTCGCGAGCCTGCCCGGCATGGTGTCGGTGTTCCTGCGGCCGAACCCGGCAGTGGAATGGCGGCAGTTCAACGATCCCGTGTACGACCCGATCTGGTCCGCGGCGGCCGACACCGGACTTCCACTCGCTTTCCATCCGTTCCTGGCGCCGGACCTTCCCGGGGCATGCGACGGCTTGAAGCTGGCCCGGGATCGCAACCCGGACGGCAGTTACGTCTCGCTTGAGGAATACGAGAAGGTGCACGCGGCGTCGCCCCGGACGTTTCCCAGCATCTATTTCACGCAGGCCATCGCCAATCCGGTCGACGTCATGAGCGCCATCTGTTACATCATCTCTGGCGGCGTCGCTGAGCGGTTCCCGGGGACCAAGTTCATCTTCCTTGAAGCCAACGGCGGCTGGCTGGTTCCGTGGCTGGAGCGGCTCGACCACCACACCAAGAAGTTCAGCTGGGACGTGCCCTGGCTCAAGATGCTTCCGTCCGAGTACTTCCGTAGGCAATGCTGGATCAGCTTCGATCCGGACGAGACGATGCTCGGCTTCACGGCGACGTCCCCACTGTGCGGGGCGGATCGCATCATCTGGGCGTCCGACTACCCTCATCCCGATGCCAAGTTCCCTGGTGTCACCGAGGAGTTGACCGAGGCGCTCGAAGGGCTGAGCTACGAGCAGAAGCGGGCCATCACCAGCGAGAGCGCATTGGCCCTTTACTCGATCGGCTAGGCCAAGCCGCCAGCCAGCCGGCCTCGGGTGGCGACGCCACTTTTGAGGTTTCCGCGGCTGCCAGCCCCGACCCTGACACGGGCACCCTTGCGGTTGTTCCCGGGTCAAAGGGATAGCGGCCGTGCCCAAACGGGTTGCCCTAAGGGGCAATCTGGATTGTCTTCTTGCCTTGTGTGCCCTCGCGGGAGAAGAATATTGCTGCGGGGCGAGCAACCTCCGCCGGTTCTCACGCGGGTCAGGAGTGGTGGGCATGGAGAAGGCACAATTTGTCGATGTCGCTAACCAGGGCTGGTGGCTTCTCCAGCCTGATCTCGAATCGACGCTCGACGAGAAACGCAAGACGTTGGGGGGATGCTGGCAGTGGTCCGGAGACCTTCGATGGTTCACCGACCAAGCGAAAATGGAAGAGGTGTTTCGGTTCATCGAGTCGACTCGGCCCGACATGCTTCGGGAACTCGACGAGGCCCAGGATGCTTTTCGACGTGGACAGTGGCTCGACAATCTGATCGCGGCCAAGAGCCCGCCCGACAAGGGGGCTGCGGTTCAGGATGGACCACCGGTTGCAAAGAAGCCCGCCGCCACTACGCCGGCACCGGCCGCCGCTCCGAGAAAGGCCTCTGCGTTCGGACGGCGAACGACCGACCAGGAGCCGGAAGCGACGACGACGCCGAGTGAGACTCCCGCCGCCGCTGCTACCTCCACGACAACAGAAGCCGCCGAGCCGAAGAAGCCATCGCCGTTCGGCAGAAAGGCAGCCGCTACCGCCGAGCCGGTCGCTCCGGAGCCCACCGCGGCCGAGCCGACCGCGTCGGAGGAACCAGCGCAGCTGGAGCAGATCAGCGAGCAAGTCCAAACCGTCATGGCCGAGCTGTCAGCCGAAGAGCTCTCGTCCATTGCGGGGGACTTGGGGCTCACTGCTGAACAGGTGGAGGCGATGGTAAAGGACCCGGACTTCGCGGAGATGGTCGCCGAGGAGCAAGCGCAGCTTGGAGCCGAAGGCCCGTAGCCCACACCGGGACGAGGTCGGTGTGGGTAGCTCGACGCTGAGGATGGCGCCGGTTCTCGCCCGCACCCGAGGGTCACAGCCCTGCAGTCATCTCTCGGCGAATGGAAATCGGTATGAAGTTAAAGGTCAGGAGAAAGGGGCATCATGTCCGACGATAAGAAGAAAGATCTCGCCAAGATTTTTGCCGAGTTTGTTTCGTCGCGGTCATCGAAGGCGACGCCCACCACCCCGCCTCCCGCGCCCGCGAGAGGTGGGACTCCGGCGTCGGGTGGGTCGGTGTCGGGTCGGCCGCAGTCGCCACCGCCGCCGGCACCGCCGAGTGGTCGGGGGGTGGGTGTGACTCCGGCGTCGGGTGGGTCGGCGCCGGGGCGGCCGCAGTCGCCACTGCCGCCGGCACCGCCGAGTGGTCGGGGGGTGGGTGTGACTCCGGCGTCGGGTGGGTCGGCGCCGGGGCGGCCGCAGTCGCCACCGCCGCCAGCCCCGCCGAGTGGTCGGGGGGTGGGTGTGACTCCGGCGTCGGGTGGGTCGGCGCCGGGGCGGCCGCAGTCGCCACCGCCGCCAGCCCCGCCGAGTGGTCGGGGGGTGGGTGTGACTCCGGCGTCAGGTGGGTCGGCGCCGCCGAGGCCGCAGACGCCTGCGCCGTCCACTCCGGTCGGTCAGGCTGTGGAGTCGCGGGCTGGGACGGGAGCGGGGACCGCGTCGCCGGCTTCGGGACCCTCTTCCTCCGATGGTCCGGCCAAGAAGAAAATCGTTGCCGGCCGAGAAATCTCACTTGCACCGGAGCAGCTTGACGCCGTCCTGTCCGGTTCGGACGAGGGCCAAGAGGACCCGGCCGGCGACACGCTGAAGCGGCTGCGGCAGGCGGTGGCCGATCACCAGACGGCAGAGGACGACCCGGGGGCCGATGCGCGCCTGGCCGTCATCCTGGGTCTTTGCGATATCTATCTCGACAGTCACGCTGACAAGAGCGGAGCATGGGCGGGGGACAAGGTCGCCGCCGTCGAGGACATCAAGGCAGAAGCGATGGTGGAGCGCGGCCGGCGCCAGGCGGAGGCCCGCTACCTCCAGGACGCCTACGCAGCTGCAGACCCCAGTCAGCCCTCGTCGCCCACGCCGATGAAGGCTCAGACCCCCCGTACCCTTGCGTCCGCCCATCAAGGCGCGCAGGCATTGGCCCAGGACAGCACCCTCACGACCGTCGAGGGGGCCGATGAAGAGACGCTAAAAATGGTTCAGAAATACAAACTGACGGAAGCCGAGATTCTCGCAGTCAAGGTCTATACCTCTGACGATTATAAGTACATCAATCCGGCCACTGCCAACAGCCAGGATTGGATGAAAGTGCAGAAGTTCGCGGGGAAACCTGAGGATTACCTCGAGAGCGAGGAGGGCCGGAAGGAGATGAAGCGGTTCTTCGAGGAAGGATCGCTCCATGGCGCTATGGCCATCGCCGCGCTGCAGAAGCTCGACGATAAGGTCGGAACTTGCTATCGCGGGGATCGTCTGACGCCAGAACAGTTCGAAGAGCGATACGGCAATTCTCAGGATAAAAAGTTGCCGTCAAGGACGCTGACCAACCTGACCAGCATCGCTCGAAACGAGGACAGCGCGAAAGATTTTGCCAATAGCAACGACAACCCCAAAGCGCAGATCAGTGTAATGACCGAAATACAGGTCCAGCATGGCCGCGAGATCCGCGATCTGTCGGTGTTCGGCCGGGGCGAAGAGGAATGGTTGCTCCTCCCTGGAGCAGTGATCCAAACCGTCTCCTGGGAAGAGCTCCCACCTGGGGACCAGGGGAGCCCGCCGGCAACGAAGTGGGTCCGAGTCAAGGCCATGGAGGGATAGAGACGCCACTGAACGTCTCGGCGGGCAGAGGTCGGGTCTCTCCGCTCCGCCGTGGTCTGGCCGTGATCCACTTCCCCCAGAGGTGCCGTCGTGGCCGGTGATCCCAGCCCGGCCACGGAGAAACTGGGCTACGCGACGGTCGATGATTTGCGCCAGGGGATGCAAGCGGGCGAGTGGACCTCTGCAGAGTTGGTTGAGGCCCTGATCGAGCGGATCCGCGAACTCGACTCAGCCGGATCTGCAACCGAGCTGCGGTCAGTTTTGGCTGTGTCTGACCGCGCTCTCGACGAGGCCCACCTGTCGGATGTTGAGCGTAGATCAGGCCGGGAGCCAAGGCCGCTCGAGGGGATTCCCGTGTTGATCAAGGACAACATCGAGGTTGCCGGTCTCCCCTCATGCGCCGGCGCGACCAGTCTGCTTGGCCGGCCGGCCCGAGCCGACGCCCCGCTTGTCTCCCGGCTCCGGGCGAGCGGAGCCATAATCGTCGGCACCACCAACCTGTCCGAGTGGGCCAACATTCGTTCGATCCGTTCATCTGGTGGCTGGTCGGCGGTGGGTGGTCTCACCGGTAATCCTTGGTCACTTGACCGCAACGCCGGCGGTTCTTCATCTGGATCTGCAGCCGCGCTGGCCGCAGGCCTTTCGCCCTTGGCTGTGGGAACAGAGACGGACGGGTCGATCACTTGCCCGTGCTCGCTCAATGGCGTGGCCGGTATCAAGCCGGCCGTTGGGGTGGTGTCTACGGCACAGATTGTCCCGATCAGTTTCAGTCAGGACAGTCCCGGACCCATGGCTCGCGTCAGCGCGGACGTGGCCGTGGCGCTCGAAGTGCTCTCCGCTCGCGACGGAATCGCGGCGCGAGTGGAACGGGGGATTGCCGGGATGCGGGTCGGGGCGGCCGAGACCTGGAAGACCGGTCACCCGGTGACTGACGAACTATTTGAGCAGGCGCTCGACCGAATCCGCTCCGGCGGCGGCGAAGTGGTGAGGGTCTCACCGCCACTGCCCGACTCCGAGGCCGAGGAGGACGAGCTGACGGTCTTGCTCTGCGAGCTGAAGACATCCATGGATCGTTACCTGCCCGAACGCGGTCCCGCAGGGCCGCAGAGCTTGGCCGAAGTAATCGCCCACGAGGACGCTTATCGAGACGTGGAGCAGCCATGGTTTGGCCACGACCTGTTCGAGCGGGCGATAGAACTTGGCGGCTCCGAGACCGACACCTACCGGGCCGCCAGGAAACGTAACCGAGTTTGGGCGCTCGAGACGTGCCTGCAGCCGACGATGAACGGAATCGAGGTTCTGGTCGCCCCGACCTATGGGCCAGCCTGGAAGTCGGACCTGATTCTCGGAGGTCATCCGGCCGCAGCCGCCCCCTCGACCATGGCGCCCGCTATTGCCGGGTGGCCGATCGCAACTGTACCTATGGGGCTGGTTTCGGGGCTGCCGGTTGGCATAGGCATCATCGGTCGGCCCGGCTCGGAGGCCGATCTGCTGGCACTCGGAGCCATCGTGGAGCGTCACGATCGGCCAACGTGGGCGGGCCCTCACCGGGGCTGAGCCAGCATCGCAGTGGTCGAGACCACGCACCGCGGGAAGTCAACCTGGCCTCCGGGATGCAACGGCCCATGTGCGGCCGGTCAGCGCCTTGGGCCCTGCAGAGCAACAGGTGGGCACCGTGTGCCCCGGACTTGTGGCCCGGTGCCCGCGGAAATGCTCGTCAGTCCCGATCGAATGGCCACTTATTCGAGGCCGGACTGAGCCCCCGACGAAAGTCTTTGAAGTCGGGAGCGTATGGTCCGAGGCGCCGAATAGCGATCCGCCAGCGGATCCACATGATCGGATGCCTCACCGTCCGGTAGGGTCCAGGCCTTTTCCTGTCCTCGGCTGGCGATCTTCTCAACGCCTTCCACTCCAGCACGCGAGAAGCCGGGAAGCCCATAAACCGCTGGTACTCCTGGCGACCCGATGCCTTCATCCTGACCTTCGCCTCCTGAAGCTGTATCGTAACCCGCTCCCATCTGCTCGGAATCCAGCCGACCGCCACGGCCCGATCGGCTGCGAGTCGGACGCCGTCCCTTCGACCCTCGGCCACCTGTCGTGCCCAGGGGAGGCAGAGAGGCTCCGGCTAGTCGGGGTCGCCCGGCTGGTCCAGAAGGGCCAAAGCACGTGGAGCGTCGTCTGACGACACAAAGACGGAGACGCCATCTGCGAAACTCACGGACGGATACACCGAATCGGCTCCAACGGTCGCCGGAATGCCGGATCCGCGGAGACGCGCTGCAATTACCTCTGCCTCAAACGGCTGAACCCGCATCAGTTCGACCGGCTCGTGTTTGTGGGCGGTCGAATCCTTGTCGTCGCTCTGCATCGGAGGTCCTCCTTTGAGAAGTCATGGACACCACCGAGGCGCTCGTGCCGCATGTCTGCTCGCGTCATCCTACCGGCCGCCGCCGGCGTCCCTTTGCCGCCAGCGACACTGAATCGGTCGGGCGCGGAAATCACTTTGGCCAGCGCTGCCGCCAGTGCTTAGATACCCCAGTGGCATTCGATTCGGAGTTGGCGAACGCTTTACCGGTCGAGACAGGAGATGGGTTCGGCGAAGCGACGGAGTTTTTGCATCGATTCTTCTCCGGCACCGCCAAGCAGCGCTCTCGTTTGGTGCCCAAGGCACCTCTGGCGGCCATACAGCGCGCCGCCCTCGGCCATCAGGATCCCTTCATGCGGCGAGGATGCTTGTTCTTCCTGGACCATTACGCCAACGACGAGTCTATGGGGATTTTCGCACGAGCCCTGCACGATCCGGTCGCATTCGTGCGCAACGCGGCCCTGCACTCCTTGACCTGCGGAACGTGCAAGAGAGCGGATCTGTGTGTCGTCGACGTCGTGCCCGGGCTGATCGATGTGCTCGAACACGATCTCAGCGTCGAGATGCGAACCAAGGCCATACCCCTCTTGCTCATGCTGTCGGGGCAGGACTCCCGTGCGAAGCCAGCGGTCGAGCGAGCGGCACAGGTCGACCCCGATGAGCTGATTCGCCGAGCGTGTGCCGATGGCCTTGCCGGCCGGTTTGTGGCGCCGCGCAAACGGTATGAACGTCGCCAGCGGCGCCACGCCCGGACGGCCGCAAGCCGGCAAAGGGTCTGAATCAGGCCGACTTCGGCGGGATACACACCCGTCGCCTTCGCCCGGAGGTCGCCTGCCTTACGTGACGCACGGGAGTGTGCCGGATGGCGAGGTCAACGCAATGGAGACCTTGATGACAAGGGTGTCCTCATTCAGCAGTCCCTGTCCCTTGAGGGTCTCCCGTCGCCCTGACCCTAGCGCTCCAGGTACTGCTGGCTGGCGGCCTGGCTTTGCTCGACGTGGGCTTGTGCTGAAGCCAAACGTTGGTGTTCGTAGCTGTCGAGGATGCGAGGAACTTCGAGCGTCCCGTCGTTGTCGAAGGCCGCGGAGAGGGCAGCGACGTCGTACAGGCCGTGGCGGAAACCGCCGCCTACCATGGGAGAGGCGGCGTGGGCGGCGTCCCCGGCCAATGCCACCCGGCCCCGGTGGAGTCGGTCGGGGCGGTACTGGACGACTGGGGTAGCGAAGACAAGTGATCGTTCCAAAGCGATCTCTAGCGCTTGGCGCCACGGCGTGGGCCACCGCTCGCTTGCGGCGGCCTCTAGGTCATGGCGTATTGCTTCCGGTACATCGCCGGCTGCCAACGATCCATAGATCGTGGTCCCCTCGAGCAGGCCGTGATCTTCGAGCAGTTCCGAGCGGGCTGGGTCGTACCAGACGAGGTTCAGCCGTCGCCTCCCTGGTTCGCTCGACCCGTCGGCCCCGGGGACGAGGTAGGTCACCAGCCGGTAGGGCCCGGAGTAGTACTCCCGAGAGGGCTCGTCTGCGCGTAGCCAGGGGACCGAGGGCGGAAGCTCGTCCTCGGCCAGCATGGCACGCCAGAGCAAGATGCCGGCGTAGATCGCATCCGGCCGCTCAGGCGAGACCCACCGGCGGACCGTGCTGCGAGCCCCATCGGCCCCTACGACCAAGTCGGCGCGAAAATCACGGCCGTCTGCAGCACGGGCCGACCCGTCGCCGACTTCCACTACCTCCGCCGCCCGCCGGATCTCGATGGCCGGCACTGCCAGAGCGTGTTCTTCCAACCAACCGGCGAGCAAGGGCCAAGCGGTTGTTGCCCGGTCCCTTCCCTGGCACACCGGGGGTCTGTCCGTGAGCCCAGTGACTCGCGTCAGTAGGTCCAGATCGACTCCCAGCCCGCCGCCACCCTCGTAGCCGGCTGACGGCGTCCGCTCGAGCACCGTCACCGTGGCACCTCGGCGGGCGAGTGCGATGGCCATCGAAAGGCCGACCAACGAGCCGCCGACCACCACCACTCGAAGTCCGAGAGTCCCGGAAGCGGCGGCTTCAATCATCGCTTTGCTCCTGTGGCGGGCTCCTGCACTCGGTGACCGTATCAGCTTCGCCAGAGAAACCCCTGAACCGAGGAACTCGCTCGGGGTCGATGTCGAAGCGGAGCCTGTCAACCTCCAGGCCGTCGAGCGCGAGGCCCGAACGACCGTTGGCACCTGGGCGGCGGATGATGCCCTGAGCGACCGAAACGGTGGCCGCGCTCTTCCCGCTGATTATGACCACCTGGCTGTGTGACCAACGATCGGGGACACAAAAGGGGAATCTGATCTGCGGAAGGCGAGGGATTCGAACCCCGGGACTTGCATCCCGAGGCTTTTCAAGGGCGGCTCGAGGTGTCGCCCGGATCGGCCTGGGGGGCCTGAGCTGGTGTTTTCCTGACCCGCTCTCGGCTCGGTCGGCGTAGATCGGCTGGGGTCGGCCGGAATTTATGGCCGTCTCTATGGCCGCGCCCTACAGCCCGAGTTGTAACTGGCTCGCCAAAGCCTACGTGGTTTGCGGGACAGGGGCTGGCGATCAGTTGACGGTTACTCGGTCGACCGCGACCGTCAGCCGCCCAGTCGGTATACCCGGCGAGCGGTCCCCGAGAAGAGCGCCGATCGCTCATCTTCGGAGTAATGCCGCGTGAGGAGCTTGTAGGCGTTCCACAGGCTGTCGTAGCTGAAGCTCTGCTTATCAACCGGAAAGTTGCTCTCGAACATGCATCGCTGCGGACCGAAGGCGGTTATGGCTGCGTCGACGTAGGGCTGCCACGCTTCGACCAAGTGGCTCGACGTCGGTCGGTCGGCGGCATCGAAACCGAAGCCATAAACCGGCATGCCCACGCCACCGATCTTCAGCAACGCGTTGGGCCGTTGCGCGACGTCCTCCAAGCCGCGGCGCCAGTCGTCGAAGACCCCAGTCCGGGACGCCGATGTCGGCTCATTCGGGACGGGGCCTGCCAGGTGGTTGATCACGAAAGTCAGCTCGGGGAGCTCGTCGAGCGTTTCGGCTAGTTCGCCGAGCTGACGGTGATACAACCAGACGTCGTAGGTGAGGTCTCTCCTGGCGATCTCGCGGAGGCTGCGCCGGTAGCCGTCGTCGAGGAGCATGTGCGGAGAAGTCGCCCTCCCCGCATGTGCGGTACTGCTATGGAGATCGTGCCATACGACGTTGAATCTCACTCCCCGGAAGCGGCCCTGTCCCGCTTCGATGTGCGCATCCAGAGTGCGACCGACCTCTTCGGGCTTCATCAGGTCGGTCCAACCGACCACGCCCGCGGCGATGACCGTACTGCTCGGCGGCGCAGGGGCCGGTGTGTTGGCGACGACGAACTCGGTCTCACCCACGGGGCGGAGCGCCTCGTCGCCGTCGGGCCTGAATGACGTCATGCACTCGATGAAGACGGTCGCCTCGACCCGGTGGCCCCGGCCGAGATCGGCTTGAAACGCGTCGAGGTCGAAGGGGATCCAGTAACCGGAAGGCCACAGATGATGATGCGCGTCGACGATCGCAAGGTCTGGCTCGACTATCTCCTCCAGGGGCGAATCCTCGTGGTCGACCTCGTCGAGCCGCACGGAGTCACGATACCTTCAAAAGCGGCGGCCAGACATCCAGTGAGTCCCTTCGACAGCGTCGGGTCCCGGTTACATCCTCCAAATTGCTTCGGTGGGTAACATGTGCGCCGCTCGCAGTGCCAGTAGAAGTCCGGCGACCGCCCCGATGAGGATGGCAGCGACGATGCCGCTGGCCCACGCTTCGATCACCGCTCGACGCCGGAGATGACCATAAAGCCGAGCCCGTCGAGCAACAATCTTGGTTCGGATGGGTCGGCCCTCTCCCTCCCCAGTCCCGTCATCTCACACCCCCCTTTCTCATGACGACGTGGTCATCGGGGTCGGGGGCGGCGGTCATGGCCCAGTAATCGACCAGACGCCACGGGCTCAGGACGTAGACGTGCCCGTCGGCAGCCTTATACCAGGAGTGGCCGACGGAAGGATGCGACCACACCATCTGGGCCTGCTGCTCCTGCCACCGCTGCCGGTACCGGTTGAAAGCTTCAACGCGGGGCTCGATCGCGGCGCCGGCGCCGGCGTCGGCCAGCTGGGACAGGCAACCGCCGACGTAGCGGAGCTGGCATTCGGAGTGAAAGATGATGCTGCCGGTGTGGGCCAGGTTGGTGCCCGGACCGTAGAGCAGGAACAGGTTCGGGAACTGGGGGACGGTGATCCCGAGATAGGCCGAGGGTTGGCCGTTCCAGGCGTCCCGGAGCTTGACGCCGTGGCGGCCGGTGACGTCCATCGGGAAGAGGAAGTCGTTGGCCCGGAAGCCCGTAGCCAGGATGATCACATCGACCGGGTATCGCCTCCCCGCGGCGACGACGGCGCCCGCTTCGATGTCGTCGACCCCGCCCCGCACCAGTTCGACGTCAGGGCGCGCGAGCGTCCGCAGCCAGGTGCCGTCGTCTTGAAGGAGTCGTTTCCCGAGCGGGGGGTAGTCGGGAATCACCTGCGCCCGCAGGTCCGGGTCGTCGCCCACCTGCTGGTCGATCCACCGCAGGATGCGCTGGCGGAACCGTTCGCTCGCGGCGTTGGCCGAGTGCGGCAGTCCGGCCCACTCGGGGCCGACGCGGGCCACCTCGAGCATCTTGTCGGTGGCCTGCCATAGCAGGAGGTATCGGTACCAGCGTTCATAGCCCGGGAGATGACGCATGGCCCACCGGGCACCGGGCTCCATGGCCTGGTGATAGAGCAGGTTCGGCAGCATCCACTGGGCGGTGCGTTGCACGACGACCAGGTGATTGACGTCGTCGGCAATGGCCGGGGCGATCTGGAATCCGCTAGCGCCAGCCCCGATAACGGCTACCCGCTTGCCCCGAAGGTCGACCGAGTGATCCCATCGCGCCGAGTGGAACAGCGGGCCGCTGAAGCGGTCGAGGTTGGGGAAGTCAGGTACGAGCGGACGGTTGAGCTGGCCGACGGCGGAGATCACAGCCGCGAAGGAGGCCTGACGCGTGCCCCCTTGGGCAGCCCTCATCGTCGCCCGCCACTGTCCCGTCCCGTCATCCCACTCCAGTTGCTCGACCTCGGTGCGCCAGCGGACGTGGGGCTCGATACCGCGCTCCCGCATCACCCTACGGAAGTAATCGTGGAGATCGGATTGCCGAGCGAAATGTTCTCCGAAGTCATGGGGCGCAAACGAGTAACAGTAGTAGTGGTTGGGAACATCGACCCGGCAGCCTGGATAGGTGTTCTCGTACCAGGTGCCACCGACGTCGTCGTTCTTCTCGACGATCTCGAACGGGATCCCCGCTTGCTTCAAACGGATCCCGGCCAGCAGCCCCGACATCCCGCAGCCGATCACGAGTACCGAGAGCTCATTGGGCGCGGACACGATGAAGCGCCGCCGGTCGTCGCCGGCGAGATCCATCTCCTCGGCGAACAACTCGACATACTCCTCGGGCACCCGTTCAGCGGCCAACGCATCCATCAGCTCACGCACCACCGGAGCTGCCGGCGGGGGAGGCGGGACCGAACCTGCATCCCGATAGGCCAGCACCACCGGGAGAACGGCGCGCCGCACATCGTGCTGTTGCTCAGGCGACAGGCCGCCATCGAAGTGATTAAACACGAACCGCCGGGGGCGGAGGTCACCGTGGAGCGCAGAGAGATCGCCCGTCAGGTGCACCATCGAAGCCATCAAGGCCAGGACATTGGCCCCGGCCAAAGCCTGCTCCACAGCGGCGTCCCCGTCGCCGATCACCTCGAGGGTCACGTCGGCCCGATCGTGGCCGCCCGCTCCCTCAGGACATCCTTCTGGACCTTGCCGGTGGCGTTGTAGGGAAGTTCGTCGACGAACACCACGGATCGCGGCGCCTTGTAATTGGCCATCTCCTGGCGGGCCCACCCGATGATCTGCTCCGGCGTGACCACCGAGCCCGGCCCGGCTATGACGAAAGCCATGCCCACCTCCCCCAGGCGGGCGTCGGGGACCCCGATGACGGCCACCTGCTGGATGTCGGGGTGGCGCAGGAGAAGATTCTCGATCTCGGCCGGATAGGCGTTGAAGCCTCCCACGATGAACATGTCCTTGGCCCGTCCGACGATCCGCAAGTTGCCCTGCTCGTCCAGGGTGCCGATATCGCCGGTGCGCAGCCAGCCATCGGGGGACAGGACCTCGGCGGTGGCCTCGGGGTCGTCGAGATAGTGAAGCATCACACTGCCACTGCGGACGACGACCTCCCCAGGCTCCCCGATCGGGACGTCGTCGCCGTGATCGTCGACGGTGCGGACCTCGAAAGGAGGCCGGGCGCGACCCACGGTATGGGCCACGACCTCGTCCTCGTCATCGGGTGACGTGGCGGTCGCCGTCCCTCCTTCGGTCAGGCCGTACCCGCCGATGACCGTCCGGAACGGCAGCTCGGTACGGATCCGCCGGATGAGCTTGACCGGTATGTCGGCGGCACCGGTGACGGCCAGCCGCAACGACGACAGGTCGTAACGCCCGATGTCGGGGTGGTCGAGGAGCGACTGGTAGATCGTCGGTGCCCCGGGGAGCACCGTGATGCGCTCTCGCTCCACGGTCTCCAAGGCGGTCGTCACGTCGAAGGTGGCCAGGGGGTACATGGTGACTCCGCCCGCTAGTCCCGCCAAGATCCCGGACTTCAATCCGAACATATGGAAGTACGGATTAACCATCAGGTAGCGGTCCTCGGTGGACAGTCCCGTCATCTCCCGCCAATCGTTGGACACGCACAAGGTTCGGCCGTGGGTCTGCACGACCCCCTTCGCCCGCCCCGTCGTGCCCGACGTGAACATGATGTCCGAGGGGTCATCGGGGCCGACCGCGGCGGCCCGGCGGCCCACCTCGCGGCGTCCCTCCTCGGTGGCCCGACCCACGAACGTGTCCCAGGCCAGCGCACCGGTACGAGCCGGCCCGTGGGCCACCACCACAGTCTCCAGAGCCGGGAGCTGAGCGCCGCTTGAGTGGAGCAGCTCGACATAGTCCGTCCCCAGGAAGTCGGTGACGGTCACCAGGAGCCGAACCCGGCTCCTGCCGAGGATGTCCGCCGCCTCGCCGCCTTTGAAGCGGGTATTGATCGGCACCAGGGTGGCTCCGGCCTCCCATAGACCCAGGGCGGCGACAATCCAGTGAGCACTGTTGAAGCACCAGATGGCGACCCGGTCTCCTTCCTGCACGCCCAAGGACACCAGCGCGGCACCGAATCGGCGCGCGGAGTCGACCAACTCGGCATAGGTGAGCCGCGTCTCTCCGTCGACCACCGCTAGCTGATCGTCGAACGAGGCGGCTGCAGCAGTGGTCGCCGGAATCGTGGACCTAATCACGGTGCTCTCCGCTCCTTTCACTGGGCTACAGCGCCAGTACAGGTGGTAGGCGCTTCGCCCGGAGGAGCTCCTCGCCAAGTTCGCGGGTCAGAATACGCGACGAGCCGAACATCTCGTCGAGGAGAAGCACTCGCCGGAAGAACCGGTGGAATGGATGTTCCTGGGTGTAGCCGATACCGGCGAGCACCTGCTGGCAGTGCTGAGCCGCAGTTCTGCTGGCCCGGCCGGCCAACGCTTTGGCAATAACTGTGTGGTGGGGCGCCTCGTCCAGCCAGGCTGCGTCCACCCCGGCCGCAACTGTCTCGATGGCCACCAGAGACTCAGCTAGCCGATGGCGGACGGCCTGGAACGACGCGATCGGAACTCCGTACTGCACCCGACCGAGGGCGTGCTCGCGGGCCAGCTCGATCATCCGGCGAGAGGCGTCCACAATTTCGGTGGCCACGGTAAGCCGCCCCAGGCGCACAGCATCATCCGAGTCCACGCGTCCGAGTGCCTCGCGCGTCGCGTCGCCTACGATTTCAACGAGACCAGCGGCGGGGTCGAGTCCGCCGATGACGTTCTGGACCAGGGCGACGATCGGCACTGCATAGGCGAAGCCTCCCGCCGCTACGACCACCGGCCCGCTCGGAACCGGCGCAGGCAGCAACCCCTTCACGGGGATCCGGCCATTCGCGATTGTCCCGGGCTCGGTGGCGGTGCCGAGCATCGGGAGGACGACCGGTCCCACCATGTCGACACCAAGGGCTCGGGCGACAAGCACACAGAGCGCCGACGAACGGACGTTGACCCGGCCCTGTAGATCGAAGAGAATCGAGATTGCGGCCCGCATATCGTCCCCGAGGGCGTCAAACCAACCGATCTCATCCAACGCGGCATCGAGCTCTGGGCCCGTGTTCGTGCGAACAGCGGCTTCCAGGCTGCTGGCAAAGAGCGCAAGCTCGCTCGCGTCCATTACTTCTCGTCCCCCAGATCAAGCAGGCGACGAGCGATGGTGTTCCGCTGGATCTCTGCGCTACCGCCATATATCGATGCGGCCCGGGAGTAGATGAACTCCTTGCGCCAGCGGGCACTCACCGGGTCATCCCGCAAGGCGATGTCGCTAGCCAACGCCTCCTCCACTAGATCGAAGACGGCCTGTTCGGCTGTGGCCACCAGCACCTTGTCGATGGACGTGTCCGCCCCGAGCCGCTCGCCTGCTGCGAACCGGTGCTGGGTGGCACGAGATCGGACCCGGAAGGCGTACAGAAGCTCGGGCACCTCACCCAGACGGGTCGGGTCGATGGCGCCCGCAGGTGCGGTATCAAGCAGCTCCTGGAGCCGGCGGTGCAGGTGAGCGGCACGGTGCCACAGCGCCGTGCTCCGCTCATAGGGCAACAGGTCCATCGCGACGGCCCAGCCGTTGTTCTCGTCACCGAGGATCCGATCCAACGGCACCACCACATCATCAAAGAACACCTCGGTGAACTCAGGCCAGCCGTGCATGGCCTCGATAGGACGGACCGTAATCCCCGGGGAGTCCATGTCGACGAAGAGGGCCGTGACTCCTCGGTGAACGGACTCGACCGTCCCGGTTCGAGTGAGCAGCACACAGCGCTGCGCGTACTGAGCCAAGCTGGTCCAGACCTTCTGGCCCGATACGCGCCCACCCCGGTCAGTCCGTCGGGCCCGGCACGCCAAGGACGCCAGGTTGGTGCCGGTGCTTGGCTCGGAGAATCCCGGAACGTATCCAGGTCCATCAAGGACACATCCTGATTGCGGTCAGTAGGCGGTGGACCGACAGTCTCAGGCCGATCCGTGGCGCAGAAGGTGCCCCGGAGTCTCGGTCGTGCACTCGCCGTCGATGAACGTGGTGACGCCGTTGACGATGATGCGCTCGTAGCCTTTGGCTTTCTGGACCAGCCGCCATTCGCCGGCGGGGTAGTCGAACAACCGCTCCTGCGGTAGGGCGTCGACGGTGTCGGGGTTATAGACGATGACGTCGGCGGGCGGCCCTCGGCGAAGAGTGCCGCGGTCCCGGAGGCCGATGCGCCTGGGCCGGGTAGCCCGAGAGGCGCCAGATGGCCTCCTCCGCAGACATCACCTCGTGCTCACGGACCCAGTGGCCGAGTACCTCGGTGGCAAATCGGGCGGTAGTGACGAACTTGGTGTGGGCACCGCCGTCGCTGATGCCGGGGAGGGCGACCGACGAGGTGCCGACCTCCTTCACTGCCTGGGGATCCATGTCGATCATGGTGGTACCGAATCCGGCGTTGAGCCGGGCGGCGACAGCGATGTCCAGCATGGCGTCGAGCAGGTGCTTGTCTTCCCGGGCTGCGATCTCGCCCAGGGTGTAAGCCCTCGTAGCGCTCCTTCAGGACTTGCGCGTTCGGCGCATCGCTGGAGATCCAGTTGACGGTAATCTCCGGCGATGGGGTAGCGGGCGGCACCGAAACCGCCGCCGAGCTCGTCGATGGCCTCCTTTGAGCTTCGGGCGGCGCTCGGGGTCGGCCGAGTTTGCCGATCTTCTCCTCCAAAGTGCCGAGGGTCGCCTCCTGCCAGGCCGGGAAGATGTCCATGAGGTTGTAGTCCTCGAAGTTGATCTCGGACTTGAACCGGACGATCTGGGCTGAAGCGAAGACGCGGACGCCTTCCTCTTGGTTGAGCTGGTCGAGCCGGGCGATCGTCTCTACGATGTGGGTAGCGGAACTCGCCGTGCTGGTTGACGGCACCGGTGGGCGCCAGGGCATTCCAGATGATGGGCCGGCCGCTCTCGCGAGCGATGAGGGCGGCCGTCTCGAGCGGGCCGGTGATCTGCGTCGTTCCTCGACCGAGTCTGCGCAGAGCCCGGGAGAAGGCGACGATTTCCCGCTCGGTCATCTCGTCGGTCACCATCGGCGTGCCGTCGTAGTCGCGCTGCACGTTGCCGACGTCGCCGGAGATCTGGGAGCTCCAACCGCAGCCCCCCGGCCTCCATCGCCTCGGCCAGGAGCTGGCACATCCGGTCGAGCTCCTCGTCGCTGGCCCGCGTCCTTTGGCCGCGTCGACGCCGATCACGTACCCATAGAGCGGCGCGAGCGGGCACCAGCGACATCACGTTTACGCCCTTTGGGGTGCGCTCGACGCTGTCGAGGAACTCCGGGAACGTCTCCCAGTCCCAGGCATCCCGGCTCGCATCGTCTTGAGTGGCACCGCCTCGTTGCGCGACAGCGACAGCATCGCTCGGTCCTGGTCCTCGGCCTTGCACGGAGCGAACCCGAATCCGCAGTTGCCGATCAGGACCGTGGTGACGCCGTGCCAGCCTGACATCGTGCACCACGGGTCCCAGAAGACCTGGCTGTCGTAGTGCGTGTGCACGTCGACGAAGCCGGGGCCACGATCTTTCCGGATGCGTCGACGACCTCGGCCCCGTCGGAGGTGTTGAGGCCGCCGATGATCTGGCGATGCGGCCGTCCTTGATGCCGACGTCGGCCTTGTAGCGGGGGGTGAGCAGACCGTCGATGATGGTGCCGCCCTTGATGACGATGTCGTAGGTCGACACTTGTTCATCCCGTGCTCGTTATGTGACGTGTGTCGGCCTTCTAGGCGAACGGGTGAGCTCGACGGCGTTCTCGTACATGATCCGCCGCTGATCCTCGAGCGAGAATTCGTCGACGTTCTCAAAGAAGTCCTTCGGCTCCGGGAAGCCCTCGCCGTGCGGCCAGTCGGACCCGAAGAGGATCCGCTCGACCGGGCAGTGCCGGGCCAACTCGTCGACGTCCTGTTCGACGAACGGAGCGACCCAGCAGTGCTCGATGAACTGGTCCCGTGGGGTTGCTCGTGAAAGCTGCCGCCGTGACCGAGGTACTCGAGCGCCTCCAGCAGCGACGGCACCCAGGCGCAGCCGAACTCGATGAACGCCACCCGCAGCCTCGGGAACCGCTCGAACAGGCCATGCGCAGTGATCACATAGGCGAAGTCGTGGATGATCCGGTTCTTGAGTAGCCCCGGAGAACGTGCCCATCTGACCCATGTGGTCGACGTTTGCCTCGCCGGAGGTCACCGAGGTGCTCGTCGCCCCAGGCGTCCGACAGGAACTTCCCGAGGCCGGCATAGGTGCCGTCGGCGCCGTCGTGAGGCGTGAGCACCACCCGGCCTCCTGCATCAGACCCCCAGAACCGGTCGAACATCGGGTCCGCCGGAGAACGGACGCCCTCAGCGGTGACGGCCGCGCCGTGGCGGACACAGACCGTGCGGGCCCCGTGCTCGACGCACCACTCCAGCTCCTTCACTGCCGCGTCGGGATCCGCACAGCGTGAGGAACGGGACGCCGAAGATGCGGTCCCGATAGGCGAAGCCCCACGCCTCCTCGATCCAACGGTTGAAGGCTCGGGTCGTCTCGACGGTCGCCTCCAGATCCGAGTGCATCGTCGGCTCGAGCACGACTCCCTGCGACGGGAACATCCACGTCCCCTCGACGCCCTGCTCGTCCATCACCTTCAGCCGGGCGTCTCGATCGGTCCACTCCGGGTGGTCGGCCAGGTCCTCGGTCATCCTGGACATGAAAACGTCTTTCGACTCGTCGCACCCTTGAAGTAGTCCATGAACGCCCCGGGCAGCGGCCGGGGGTGGTGATCTGCCGGGCCGGGCAGGAACCCGAACACCTCGCCGTTCAGGACGTACCGCATGACGCCGTCGATCTCCTTCACCTGCAGGCCACGCTCTTCGAACGCCGGGTCGCGATGCCTGGTGAACGCTTCGCTCGTCTCCCAGTAGTGGTTGTCGGCGTCGAAGATCCGCTTGATCTCTGCCCTGGCATCGGCCATCCCAGATCCCCCTTTTCACAGATTGTCGGTTGAGTCCCTATCAGAGGGCAAGGGGCTGCGACGATATGCGACGGCGCCCCCGAATCCCCGGCCGGCCTCGCTGCCGCAACTGGCGTTCTACGCTTATTAGCTGATTGTACAGCAAGTTTCCGTTGATGTCCAGCCTGTTCTTTATTACGCTCCACACCTGATGTCCCCCTCCGCGCCTGGTCGCCGCACCCAGCAACAACGCCGACAAGACTCAGAGCGGGCACTCCTCAGCGCCGCCGCGGAGGCGATCGCGGAACGGGGCGTCAACGGGGCGTCGCTGGCACTGATCGGGGATCGGGCCGGGACCAGCCGGGCCCTTCCGAACCACCACTTCGGGTCGAAAGACGCTCTTGTGGCGCTGCTGGCCGACACGGCCCAGGAGGCCGTCCTTAGCGCCATGACCGATGCCCTTCGATCCGCCAGCCACCTTCGAGACATGTCCGGCCTGGACGTGATCCGGTCTCTGGTCGATACGTACTTGGAGCTATTCGAGCATCCCACCCCCGAGCTCAGGGCATTGATCGTCATGTGGGGAGCAACGTTCCCCTCGGATGCATCGATCGACGGTATGTTCGAAGCCGACCGTCGGGCCTATGAGGGATGGACCGGCAACATACTCGACGGCCAAGCGGACGGTTCGATTCGTGCCGACATCGACGCTGGGTCATCGGCCGTCATTCTTCACGGCATGCTTCGCGGCATCGGCGCTCTCGTGCTCACGGAGTCCGAGTACACGGACATGTCACGCGTCCGCCCCACGATCGAACACTGGATCGTCGGGGCCCTGGCAGCGCCCTGAACATTCCGGACCCGATGTTCGAGTAACTCGCTTCCTGGACTAGTTGTCAGTCGGGCCAGGCGTCCCATCGGATCATGGTTCGAAGGGGACCGGCGAACAGGGGTCGGACCGCTCCCGACGACCAACGCTTTCGTACCACTGACGCCAGCCTCTCAGTAGTCATTAGCGGGTCCTTGTCGAGATACACGACCGTCGCGTACTGGGGGCCCGTATCGGTACCCGGTTGTAGCTGCCAGGTTTGTACTGATCCGTAGATCCACGCGCCAGCTGTGCCCTCTATGTCGAGCAGCTCTGGAACGTGATCCGTATGCAGCCATTTCAGCCAGTCGTCAAGTAGCCCAGCCTCGGCAGGCTCTTCGAGGATCAGAAACACGCCGCGATGTGGCCGAAACGGGACCACCTCAGGAGAGATGAGGGCCCTACGGGATGCATACCATTTGAGCAGTCCGAGCAAGCGGAGCTGCAAGGAGGGCGGCCTGAAGGGGAATCGACCAACCTCTGCGAGACGCGGGCCCAACTCCATGAAGTCGTTATAGGTCTGCTGGACAGGATCACCCATCAGGTAGTTGACGACGTTGCCGACGTTACCGAGCGGACTGTCATCGAAGACACGATTCGAGAGGTAGTCACCGTCAGCTATCCATCGCTGGGACATGACAAGCCCGGGTAGCTGGTATTGCTCTACCTGGTGGTCGAGTGCATGCCACTGGAGATAGCCCGCGGCGATATCCGGCGGGAGTGGTGGGGTGACACTGAAGACAGCTCCCTTGACGCGGATCATGTTGGACTCCTGAAAGGACGGATCGTCAAATGCATCGCGGCCCTTCGGGGTTTCCCGGGGTAGTTGAGGCCCCTGAGGACCAACTCCGAAGTGTCGATGCCAGCGACGGGTCGTGAACAGCCATCGCCCGTCACGCTTCTCGTAGCTCTCGTAGTAGTAGCCGTATCCGATTTGCCACGTACCTTGCGGCTCAGGTTCAGACGACACGATCGCACCAGTCATCGCCCAGATCCCTCGTGCTTTGGTCGGCGAGTCGAAGACAATCTCGACGTCGTAGGAGTGGTGCGCCGTGATCATGTGATCCATGATGCGGCTCACGTTCTCAATCATCTGTTTCGACGACGTCCATGGCTCTTGGTCGTCATTGTGAGAGACGTGGTCTGGCGCATGAAGGGATTCGTACGCCTCCCAGTCGTGGGCGTCTGCGTATCGGTCGCGCCCTGGCCTTCAACTGTCTGATCTCTTCAAGTGATACGAGCCATTCGAGATCGGTCATCTCACCTGGACGGTCGCCTCCCATGTGCCTCTGTATAGCCGCACTACGCTCCCGATGCAAGGGCCGCGAGAACTTGCAGAGCCTGCAATGCCCGGCGAATATTTCTGGCGTCTGCGGGGGTGAGCGGGATGGATGGGAGTCAGGGCTTGGTCACGGACATCGGACTCGGAACGCGCTTTGTGCGGGCTGAGCGGTTGGAGGGTGGCCCGTGCCGTCCTCCATACCGGACCCCACGGCGAGCGCGCTCGGCTCCCAGAGCGGTCACGGCTGGGCGACGGACTATCATCCAAGCCTTCGCAGGAAGTCAGGTGCACGACCTTCGTGCTAGGCAGCGACGGAGCCTGGGCAGTGACGGCGTAGGTGATTCGGGTAGCGCTCCCCCCCGTCGCACGCCCCGACCCTCTTCACGCTCCGAAGGACACTCAGGATGCCGTCGGCCGCTCCGTCGAGCTAGAGGCGCCTCGATCGTCGTCTCGTCCGGGTTCGCCGCTGAGCCGCCGGAAGAGTACTTTGACGCCATTCGAGCGTTGGATGAGCTGTGTCATGGTTGAACCCGGAATGAGCTCTTGGACCCCTGCCACGAATGCCGCAATGCCCCGTCGGCGTGAAAAAGCACCGACGTGCTTAGCGAAGACTATGGCGGAACAGCGCCGGATCGGCACCGCCCTGGCCATCGAGGATGCGGCTCTCGACCTATTTGCCAGTCGCCCGACGGGCGACGTGACTATGGATGACATCGCAGAGGCCGCCGCCGTCGCTACTAGGACGATCTATGGCTACTTTCAGACCAAGGACGACATCCTGCTTGCCTACCCTCGACGGTGGGCGCAGCAGGCAGCCCAGGCGACACTGGCTCGGCCCGGAACCGAGTCGGCGTTCGTCGCGGTCCGCGAAGCGCTGAAACACGACGATGCTGACCCCCAGGAAACGGCGAGGTGGGTCCAGGCCGTCCAACGTAGCGACGCCCGAGCCCGCATCGCTCGGAATGCGCTGGAGGCGGATTGCCTCGAGTTTTGCCGAGGCGATTGCGGTTCGGTCGGGGCTGCCCGTGGAAGACCTCCAAGTCCAGATGGCGGGACGAATGGTCGCCGACGCCATAGACGTGGGGGCCCTTCGCTCTGCGCAGGGCGACGCGATGGCTGTCTTCGCCGCCTGGGAGATTGCCGGAACCGGTATTGCCAACCTTGGTCTTCAAGTCCGTCGGCGGCGGCCAGGGAAGCCCCACACGCTCGTTCCGAGCAAGACGGTGCAGGAGAAAGGTGGCCAGACATGAGCTAGGACCCGAACTTTGGGTGATCACACCGGGGCCCTGACGCACCTCCCGGATAGGATCCTGGAGCCGGTCCGTCAGTGCCGGGCGTGCACCTCTTTCACAGTCCGCTTCTGCACACTACGTGGCGGGACCCGGGTACAACCGGACCCACCAGGCCCCGGGTCCCGAGGGAATGGTATTTCTTCAGTCTCATAGCGCCAGGCTGCTATCAAACAGCAATGGTCGGACTTCAACCCCGCGGGGGTGCCCGTCCATTTTGCCGGTACGACGGGCAGCCCTGTGAATCCCATCCCCACTTTTGCAGACGGTCCGACAACAGTAGCGACGGTTACCTCTTTACCCGAACGTGAGGCGATCCTTTGGCAGCTACAGGAATCTCTCTATGCCGCAGGCACCTCCACTAATAAGGATTGAATGATGCTACCCAGCCCCGGTGATTCCATCGAGATTACAAACCTGCTAGCCCGATACTGCCTGCTCCTCGATGTCGATGACATCGATGCGTGGGTTGGTCTCTTCACATCGATGCCACCTACGAGGTATTCGGGCGGACGTGGGAGGGACCAGAAGGAGTTCGGAAGATGACAAGCCGAGCCCCCCGGGGACTGCACCTCGGCGGTCCACCGGTGATCGATATGACTGGGCCTGATACGGCGACGACCTCCCAGAATCTACTCTTCTCCGAGGTTGGGACGACGGTCCTTCGACGATCTGTGTATACCGACGAGCTCCGCCGGACAGAGACCGGGTGGCGTATCGCACGCCGGCGATGTCAGTTCATCGTTGCCGACGGGCTGGCCGACCGACCCGACGAGTAGCAACGGCCAGTCTCGGGGTGGGCAGACGGCCTAACCACCTACCGATCGTTCCTTTTTGCGATAGCAAGGCTTGGCCAGCCCAATAGCCGGTCGCTCGACAGGAACGGCCTCTGGGGTCGGCTAAGCCCCACCTGTGTGTAACGTCGACCCCAGCCCGTCGGATTCCGGTGGGCGCCGCCCGGGGGGTGCAATATGACCGATTCGGAGCTGGATGGCAAGGTAGCCCTGGTCACGGGCGCCGCCCGAGGTCAGGGACGGGCCATCGCCCGTCGGCTGGCTCAGGCCGGGGCCCGCATCATCGCCGGGGATGTGCTCACGGCCGAGGTGGCGACCCTCCAGGACGAGCTGGGCGCGGCGGTGGTCAGCGGCGAGCTCGACGTTGCAAAGCGACCGTCGTGGGACACCCTCATCGCCCGGGGCGTCGAGGTGTTCGGGCGGCTCGACATCCTGGTCAACAATGCAGGTGTCCTGCGGGCGGCCCCGATCGACACCGAAACCCCGGAGATGTTTGAAGCGGTGTGGCGGGTCAACTGCCTGGGTCCGTTCCACGGCATCCAGGCCGTGCTCCCGCATCTGCAAGCGGCGGGCGGCGGCGCCATCGTGAACACCCTGTCGACGGCCGGGCTCTCGGTGTGGACCCAACACGCCGCCTACTCCTCGTCCAAATGGGCCGAGCGGGGCCTGACAAAGGTGGCCGCTTTGGAGTTGGCTCCGCTCGGCATCCGGGTCAACGCCCTGCTTCCCGGCCCCATCGCGACCCCCATGGTCCTGCTCGACAACGACCCGATCGCCCGGGCCCGGCTGTCGCAAACCCCGATCGGCCGTATCGGCGAACCGGAGGACATCGCCGAGGCCGTGCTGTACCTGGTCTCAGACCGGTCCTCGTTCCTCAGTGGGGCGGAACTCACCATCGACGGCGGCCAGACGATCGGTGTCGTCCTGCCCCGAGCCCCATCGACATGAGCCCGCCGCAGCCGACGCCGAAGCACCACCGCTCTCGCCGAGTCAGTTGACCTTGCTCACGCGGAGAGGTCGCCGTCGATGCCCGCTTGTAATCGGCGCCGAGTGCCGAGTCCTACCCCGTGGCACGCTCATGCGTGGAGACGGGTCCCACGGCTCCACTCCGAAGCGGGGCTGCGTGTCTTCGTGTGAGCGTCAGTCGGCGGGGTTGAAGCTGCAACTGGTCGCGCCACGAGCGAGCGTCTAGATGTGCAGTGCCTCATCTCCGAGCGGGTACGTCGAGCGGACGGGCCCGCCTGATTGGACGGCATCGTTATTGGCCATCGCCTGCTCGCGGTCGACATCTCCCCGGTGACCAGATCGGTGCCGCCCGATAATCACGCCTGGATCGACCTGCTGCTGGGCGAGAAGAGAGTCGCCCGTGGGGTGATGGTCCATCGACCGGTCCGAAACAGTTGCGGGCGCCAACGGATTTGCAGTGTCGGACCGCGGCCCACGAGCAGAGGGCGTCCTGCGAGCCCTGCGGGCATCGCTGTCCAATTGACCCCCGCCTACCGCGGCGATTTCTACGTTTTCGACAGCACGGTCGTCGACAAAAGCGCCATACGACAGCACGTCCCGATCTGGGTCGGCGGCCGGACTCTTCGCTCGCTTCGGAGCGCAGCGAAGCTCGCCGACGGCTGCTGCCCGTTCTCGGTCGACCCGCCGCAAGCTGAAGAGTGACTCCGTCGTGTCGAACTCCCCGCCGACCTCGAGGTGGTGCTCCTCTCAACCGAACCCCTCTACCCGATCAATCGGCCAGAACGGAACTCGGAACGCCCTGGTCGCCATCGTCGCCGCAGGGGCGACGGCGACCGCTGGGCGCCCCCACGACACAGTCGAAGGGGAGAGATAGACTTCATATCGCCTCGTCGATGCCGCGACAACCCGGGGGGTCACATGACCGAGCGCTACACCATTATCTCGGCGGATACGCATGCGGGCGGCAGCCATGCGCAGTATCGCGAATACCTCGACCCGAAGTACCTGGACGACTTCGACGCGTGGCGGTCCCAGTACCGCAATCCCTTCCGGGATCTCGGCGACCATCGTCGCCTTCGCAACTGGGACAATGAGATGCGGTCCGGCCAGCAGTTGCGGGACGGGGTGGTGGTGAGGTGATGTTCCCCAATACCATTCCCCCGTTCTTCCCCAGCTTCGTCCTAGCTGCCCCACCGCCGAAGCGCGAGGAGTATCCGCATCGGCTGGCTGGGATCCGGGCGCATAACCGGTGGCTTGTCGACTTTTGCGCGGCGTACCCCGAGCAGCGGGCGGGCATCGGGCAGATCTTTCTCAACGACCTTGACGATGCGATGACCGACGCCGAGTGGATTGTCGACCACGGCCTACGGGGCGGCATCCTCCTTCCAAACAATCCGCCGGATGCGACGTGGGTCGACCACCAGCTGTACGATCCGTACTGGGAGCCTCTGTGGGATTTTTGCGCGGAGGCGGGCGTTCCGGTCCACAGCCACGGTGGTACGGGCGTTCCCGACTTCGGGAAGGTGCCTGCAGCCCAACTGTTATACATCGGGGAGTTTTGGTTCTACCAGACGCGGCCCGTTCTTGCATCTGCTCCTCTCCGGGGTCTTCGAGCGGCATGAGCGCCTGCGATTCGTGATGACCGACAGGGAGCAGCCTGGCTCCCGCCGCTGCTCGAGGGGCTGGACCGATCACTCATTCGGATCCGAACCATCTGGCGCCACCGGGGAGCTGCGCTACGGCGACGAATCAGTGTTGCCCCTGACGGCCACCGAGTACTTCCGGCGCAACTGCTTCGTGGGTGTTTCACAGCCGAAGGCACCCGATGTTCAAGCGATGATTGAGTTGGGGCTCGATCGTTTTATGTGGGGCTCGGACTACCCGCACGACGAGGGCACCGCACCATTCACGCGAGAACATCTCCGCCAGCTGTTTTCCGCGTGGCCGGAGGACGATCTTCGGTGCTTCTTGGCTACTACGGCCGCCGGGGTGTTTGGTTTCGACCTCGAGGCGTTGGCCCGAGTGGCCGAGCAGTGGGGGCCTACCGTCGAAGAGATCAGAGAACCGTTGACAGGTCTGCCGGAAGGGGCCAACGAGGCGTTGGTCCGGGGCCTCGTCGGCTGAATCTCGCTGGTGTTAGTAGGGCCCGTCAAACAGACGGGAGGAGGGAGGGACATCCCGATGGTCTGGCCGCCATCGACGGTGAGCTCGGCGCCGGTGACGAACGCGGCGCAATCGGCTACCAGCCGCAGCCTGCCTCCGCGATGTCGTTGGATTCGATCCGTCCGAGCGGCGTTCGAGAGAGGTGGCCCACCACCAACATCGGGAGCGGTCGTTTGCTCAAGGCCCGCAGCGACGGGGCGCGGCTGGGTCGGCCGGAGGTTCGGTAGCCGAGTACAACTCGCACAGCACGTCGAGGTAGCTGTCTAGATACCGCACCGGGGTCGACGGCCACGGCTAAGTGACGCCGTCGACGAAAGCTCGGTGGGACAGCCCGACGCCTAGCATCAGGAGTCCCCCGATCGCGGCGTCGAAGTCCGGGCTTATGATGCCGATCTGCATGGCCGTTACGAGGGCAGAAGAGCGTCGAGGCGCGTACGGTCGGCGGTCTCGACGGGCCGGAGGGCTTCCCCCCTCCCCGGACGCCAGAACACCGGTCCCTCCCGCCAGGCTTCGCGCCGTAGACGCTGTTTGTCGATTTTCATGCTGGCTAGTTTCGGGAGCTCACCGGTGACCCGCACGAACGCCGGTACCCATTTCGGCCCCAGATCGGGCTGCTCGGCGAGGAACGCATCGAACGCTGCGGCGTCGAAACGGGCGCCGTCCGACAGCTCGAGGGCCACCATGACCCGGTCGCCGACCGGGTCGTCGGGCACCGCGTAGACGGCCAGCGACCGCGCCTCCGGGTAGCGGGCCAGGATGGACTCGACGGGCGCTGCCGCAAAGTTCTCACCGTCAACCCGCAGCCACTCGTTGGATCGGCCAGCGAAGTACAGCCAGCCGTCAGGATCCCGGTAGGCGAGGTCGCCTGACCAGTACCAGCCGTCGCGAAAGCGAGCCTGGGTGGCGTCCGCGTTGCGGTAGTACCCCTCGAACCCCGAGGTTGGTGCCGTCTCGACGATCTCGCCCACGGCCTCGTCCAGGTTCAGCGGACGCCCATCGGGACCAAAGTGCACTGGCGGGCATTCCGTGCCGGTCTCCTGGTCGATCACCTTGATGGTCGAGTCGCTCCGGCCCAACGCTCCCTCCGGCATCGCCGGATCCCGTCGGATGATGATGATCCCCTCGGTGGAGCCATAGCTGTCCCGCACGTCACAGCCGAAGCGTCGGGCGAACTCTTTGATGTCCCGGGTGGACGCCTCGTTACCGAGGGCTAGCCGGAGGGGCGAATCTGCATCGTCAGGGGAGGGTTGAGTGGCCAGGATATAGTTGAGAACCTTCCCAGTGTAGGTCAGCATGGTCGCCCCGCTCTGCCGTATATCGGGCAGTGTCTTGGACGCCGAGAATTTCGGCCGGGTGGCGATAGGGACGGCGGCGCTGAGGGCGGAGGACCAACCGGTGAACAGCGAGCTGGAGTGGAAGAACGGGAGGGGCGAGTAGACAGCGTGGCCCGGCCCGAGTCCGGCCACCTGCATCACGTGACCGCCCGTGCGGGCGAACCGCCCCTGCGTGCAACGCACGGCCTTGGGGAGGCCGGTCGAGCCCGACGTGAAAATTAGCAGGAACAGGTCCTCCTCGGCCACTGGGCACTCAGGATAGGTGGATGGCTGCCCGGCGAGATCGTCGCCGTATTGTGTGCTGTCGATCAACATCACCCGGTCATCGGCTACTTCGGTGTCCACCCCGTCAAGCAAGGCCCGGGATTTGCGGTCGGTCACCACCATCTGGCAGTCGGTGTGACGGATGAGAAGCCCCAGTTGGTCCCCTCTATAGGTCGAGTTGATGCCGACGATCACGGCGCCGGAAAGGGCCGCAGCCCCTAGCCAGAACAGGTAGTCGGGCACGTTATCGAGGAGGACCCCGATGTGGGGTGGTCGGTCGGGTTGGCGCACCTGGTCGAACAGCGCAGCCCGTCGGCTGGACTCCTCCACGAAGGCCCGGTACGTCCATGACCCGTCACCGATCAGCAGGCCGACCCCGTCGTCTTCTGCGCGCCGACGCAGGAGGTCTGCTGCGGTGTTCACGGTTGCCCCAGGTTGAGGCGCAGACCGGGACGAGGCCACGTCGTCTCGACGACGTGCCCGGAACGAGACAGCGTGATCACCGCGCGGCGCTACCGAGGATCTCGAACTCGATCGGCGCCCGGACGGTTGTCTTCATCGATCTCTCCCTCGTCTGTGGGTTCGTGATTGTCCGGACCTGGCCGCTGCAAGTTTGCGACCTGCGCCCGGAGCACGTCCTTCCGCACTTTCCCCGTGTCGTTGAACGGTAGTTCATCGACCAGCTCGACCGCTCGGGGGCCCTTGCAGTCGGCCATCTAGCACCGGCGCCATCGGTGTCCGACAGAGGCTGTGGCGCAGGCTGCCTCGTTGCCCGACGCCCTATGGGCCCGTCCGCAAAGAGGGGCTGGTCGAAGCTCTCCCGCAGAGTTACCGCTAGCGAGTCCATCGATCGGTCCATCGTCGCCCTCAGGGACATCGTAAAACATGTCTTCCGCCGGGATGGCGAACTCTCCCCGAGACCCCCGGTCCCGGAGACCCCGACGAATAACGGCATAGAGATGTTCCGGGTCGCTAGGGAAGCCGATCATGGTGTCCACCACACCCACACCGTACGGATACTCGCTCACATGGCCTCCACGGGCACGGTCATTTGATAGCCAACGGATTGATCGGTGAGCCGACCGCTCCCGAGATGGTCAGCGGAGGCGCAGCCAGGAAGAATGAGTAGCGTCCGTCGGTCGCGGAGTCTTCGGCCAACGCCTCCACGTCCCACATTTCCCCAATGTAGATGCCCGCGTGTTGACCAGCAACACGACGTGGAGGGGTGCTCTCACGTCGGCCGTCTCATACGGGATGGCCTCGATACCCCAGGTGTCGGTGGCCACGCCGACAATGTGGCGGGGGCAGATGAAGTCCGCCGCCCCGAGCCCGAGACCGGGGGCGGTTCCACCGCAATACGTCCCCCAGTCGCCGTGCGCACGACACTGGGCCAGGTTCCCGGTGCGGACAAGCAGGAAGTCGCCCTCGCCGATGTCCACTTTTTGGTGACGGGCGCACGCCTCCAGATCCTCCGCCTGGACAACCTCACCCGGCTCGAGCCACGGCCGTTCAAGCCACCGTGGCAGATCGAGCAGAACGCCCCGGCCAACCGCTCGGTCCTTTAGATTGGTAATGCTGTTAAACCGGGCCCCGGTGCTCGTCACGCTCTCGTAGCCCCGGCCGTTGTAGGCGTGCCCTTGGAACATGATGTGGCACAGGGCATCCCATTGGGTCGATGCCTGCAGCGGCATGTATACGGCATCGTCCGTTACACGAATGTCGCCCGTCTCCACGGGGTTGGCCAAGACGTCACCCCCGGTCCTCAGCATCAAGTGCTGGGGGTTTACCCGCCCGTTGACACCCCGCATCGGGCCGCTGTTGTCCATCGGCATGGCCAGCGAGAACACCCGTCCCACGGTGGATCTCGCCTGCCGCGGCCGCCACTCGGGCTGGGGTGACGTAGTTGGCCGATCCGAGTTCGTCGTCGGAGCCCCACTGGCCCCAGTTCCGGTGGCGGTTCGCCACCGCCTCGAGATCAGCCCGATTTAGATGTCGGCGTTCGAGGACCATGTCACCCGGCCCGACTGTCAAGAGCGCGGGCACCTGAAACCGGGTGTTCAGGCCGAGCCCGTCACGCTCGTGGCTGTGACCGCTACCATCACGTGGTGGCGGGCCTCCGACTCGGAGCCGGTGGAGCCTGGCATCACGACGGCGAGGGTCGTCTCATCAACACTGACATGCTGTCCCCGAACAATAGTCTCGGCATACGCCGGGTCCTCTTCCACCACAACGGAGCCCCCCGCGTTCGTCGAACCGGTACCACGCTACGTTCCCGCCGCCGGTGGCGACGCCAGCACTCGCCATTAGCGCCTTCACCTCGGCCTCGCCGAGCGCCCGGTGGAAGATGTCGAAGTCGTCGACAAAGCCGTGGAACAGCGGGTCGAAAGCGAACTGGGATGCGCGCTGTATCCAGCTATCGGGTGTCGGGCCCATTCAAGCCGGCGTGAACGTCGGCTGGCCGCAGCGCTGGCACGACCGCCTGGATTCCATGGAAGAGGCCAAGTATAGGTCACCCGCAACACGTTCTCGAACGCCTCCGGCGTCTAGTCGTCAAGTGGCCTCATTCGGAACACCCCTGCTTGTTCACGACGATGTCGAGCCGTCCGAACGTGGCTCAGGCTATCGAGCATCCCTCCGCCGCTTGGTACCCACGAGCCGGTCATTTCGGACTTAGGCACGTGTGGCACGGCGCCGCCAACGAAATCCTCCGAACTGGGGGAGTCGCCCGCGCGGCTCGGGCCTACCGTCCCACGAAGACGGATTTCCGCCCGTCTGACGAAGCCGTCCAGTGGAGACGTAAAAGGATTCGAATTTGACTTTGAGCAACGTCAACACGGCCATCTTCAGCGAGAATGCTCTCGTGACCAACTGGTTCTCTGAACGCGGTGGCTTGGACGGGACCGTCGCCGTGATCATTGGTGGCGCCGGAGGCCTTGGTATCGCGATCGCCGATGACCTGGCCGCCAACGGGGTCAAGCTGGCGGTGATCGACGTCGACGCTCACGCCCTGGAGGCGCTCCGCTCGGCGCACCCTGGAGCCCTCGCGCATGACGGAGACGCCCGCGACCCCGCCGCGGTCGCCGCCCTCTTCGAGGCTGTGGACGAGCGCTTTAGCCGCGTCGACACCCTCGTGAATGTGGTCGGCGGGACCTTCCGGGCCGATTTCGTCGACACGACGCCAAAAGGTTGGGATGCCCTGTCGCGCATCAACCTGCTGCCCGTGCTGCATGCATGCTGGCTGGCCGTGCCGCGGATACGAGCGGGCGGGCGCGGCGGCAGCATCATCAACTTGTCGACGATAGAAGCTCAGCGTGCCGCACCCGGGTACGCGGTCTACTCCGCGGCGAAGGCGGCCGTAAAGCAGTTTTCCCGCACCCTGGCTGTCGAACTGGCACCGGACGGCATCCGCGTCAACAACGTCGCCCCCGACTTCACACCTACACCGAACATGTTGGGTGGCGCGCCGCACCCGATGGCGGACCCGCTCGGAAGCCCGATCTCCATACCTCTGGGCCGACCAGGCGAGCCCACGGACGTGTCGAACTGCGTCGTGTTCCTCGCCAGCGTGTTGTCCTCCTACGTGACCGGTACCACTCTGCGCCCAGACGGCGGCACGTTCGCCTCTTCGGGCTGGCTCAACTGGCCCGGCGAAGGCTGGGCCAACTTCACCCCCTTTAGCGTGCTCGACCAACTCCGACCGTCCGGGGACTAGCCCGGCGCGTCCACTACAAAATCAACACGCCCCACACGCACCACACCACAGGCATTCGAGGGCCATTCGGTCGGCCGCACGGAGGAAGCAAGGCCCTTATCTCGATCCGACGGATCAGTCCGGGAGGGAGTAGTGCGGCCGGCGATTCCCGCACCGTGAGTCGGTGTAGGCCGGGAGCAATATGCTCGAGCTCCTCAGCGACCAGCGGGGGGATTGGTCCCAGCTCCCGATCCCGACCCGGCTTCTGAACCGGACTCCGGGTCCGCTCGCGGCTTGGGTTCGCGAGGTAGGCCGAGTCCCTGCTCGCCAATGGTGTTGCGCTGGATCTCGTCAGTGCCTCCACCGATTCGCAGCCCGGGGGCGAAAAGCAGCCGGTCGACCCACGGACCGCCCTCCTCGTCATCGGTGAGGCTCGCCGGCGCCCCCACGATCTTGGTGGCTGAATCCGCGGTCAGGCGTGCGTGGTCCGAATACGCCAGCTTGGTCAGGGAGCCTCCGCCCGGAACCTCACCCGGTCGAGCTACCCGAGACACCAGCAGGTCGAGTACCCGCTCCCGGGCCAATACCCTGGCGGCCTCTTGGCGGACGACCGGATCGTCGGAGCGGCCGAGTCGTCGGATGGCCGCGGTCAGCTGGGCGGCCGACCGGCCGCTGGTGCCGCCCCCGATTGCGGCCCGCTCACTTCGGAGCATTGTGCGTAGGACACCCCATCCATCTCCGAGCCGGCCGATCAACTCCTCCTCAGGAACGAAGACGTCATCGAGGAAGACCTCGTTGAAGTGGTATCCGCCGGACATCTGACGCAGCGGACGTACCTCGACCCCCGGATCCGACATGTCGAGAGCGAGGCAGGAGAGTCCGGTCCGGCCGGCCGACGCCGGGTCGGTACGGGCGATGAGGAGCGCGTAGCGGGCGATGCCGGCCCCGGAGGTCCAGACCTTCTGCCCGGTGACCGTCCACCCTCCTGCGACCGGGGTGGCCGTCGTGCGGACACTTCCGAGGTCGGAGCCTGCCCCCGGCTCGGAGAGCAGCTGGCACCAGATCTCCTCGCCGCGAAGGACCGCCGGCAGATGTCGGACTTGCTGCTCCTTCGTCGCCATGGGCGAACAGTACGGCCGGCAGCATCTCGAGCCCCACGGCGAACGCTTTGGTCGATACTCCGTGGCGGGCCTGTTCCGTAGCGATCACGTCGTCCTGCCAGGCCGGGCCGTCCTGCCCCCCACATTCGACGGGCCAGGATCGTCCGGCCAGCCCCGCGTCGAAGAGGCGGCGTTGCCAGTTCCGGGTGAGGTCGGCGGCGTGGGCCTCTTTACGCTGGTACTCGGGCCGGGTGGGGGCGCTGATGATGTGGACGGCGGAGAAATCTCCCGGTGAACCTTTCCGGGGTGCGTTGGTCTCGAACCACTCGCGCACCCGGGCGGCGAAGTCGCTTGGAGCGTCGGGCCAATCCGGGGTATCGGTCATGAGCCGGCATCCAGCTTCAGTACCCGGGCGGCGTTGTCGCGGAGAAGACGGGACAAACGTAGTCCATGAACGGCACCGAGGGCATCTCGGCTGCAATCCGTTCGAGGGACAGGCCAATCGGGAAGTAGCCGCCGTAAATGACCCGGTCCGCCCCTCGGGTGTTGGCGTAGTCGATCACGGCCTGGGGGTAGTACTTGGGGGCGAAGGCGCTGGTTGAGTAGTGGAGGTTCGGCCACTTGATCATGAGTTTCACGGCAAGGTCGACCCAGGGCTCGGCCCCGTGGCGCATGACGAACACCAGCTCAGGGAAGTCGTAGATGACCTGGTCGATGCGTTCCACGTGCTGGACCATGGAAGGGACCCGTGGGCCGGCGATACCGACCGTGATGAAGACGGGGATTTCGAGTTCGATGCACTTGGCGTAGTACGGGTACATCTGCGGGGCATCGACGGCGACCTGGGGGATCGTCCCGTGGGGATTGAAGGTGGCGGCCCGGATGCTGAACTCTTCCTTGGCCCGCATCAATTTGCGGATGCCGTCCATCCCCTCGTTCGGGTCGCAGGTCCATGACGTGACGAACCGCTCGGGATGCTCAGACAGGGCCCGGCTCACCACCTCGCGATTGACGCTGACGCTGACAAGGCTCACCGCGATGCCATGGCGGTCCATCTCTCCAACCGTGACGGCGACGGGATCCATGGCTCGGTCCATGTGGGCTTCGGGTACGTCGTGGAACATGTACTCGGCGGGCATCACAAACTCGTCCCGCGATTCCCGGTCCCGAAACGCCCGCCGCATCACGGCGTAGACCTCTTCCGGCTTGCTCGGAAACCCGATCATGGTGTCGACCGCGCCGATTCCGGCCCGCAACTCACTCACGACTGCAGCCCGCCGCTCGTCACGGTGTCTTGTTTGGGTACATCGGACATGGCAGGTCTCCTCCTAGCTCGCCCGGGCTTGGCCGTGAGCCTTCGATGGTTGGGTCGGTCGGCGCACGGTAGCCTCCGGTCTCGCTGCATGAGGCGAACTTACCCGGGCGGCCTGCTTTGATGCCGCCGGCCGCTATGCCGCAACGGCGCTATTCATACCGTTCCAAATCGAGGACTGCGTCCGCACCCGACCTGCAGACGTATGCTCTAACCGAAATCGGGAGGGAGACCGCTGCGACGAACTGACAGATGAGAGGAACAGGGAAAACGTCGTGAGGCTGTCTGCTGACATACCTCGCCTCTCGTCACCGGACGCGATGTGTCGTGGGCAACCACGATGGAGTCAGCCGGGATCGACCGGCTCTGGTGTGGCGAGGCCTATGGCGTCGACGCGGTGTCGCTGCTCGGCTTCTTGTCTTGCGTCACGAGCCGAGTAGAAATCGGTAGCTCCATTCTGCCGATTTTCTCGCGTCTCCGGCGCTCCTCGCCATGACCGCCGCCGGGTTGGACTTCGTCTCCTCCGGGCGCTTCGTCCTCGGGCTCGGATCGTCCGGTCCGCAGGTCATCCACGATTGGCACGGCGTCGAATACGACCGTCCCGTGGGCCGGACCCGGGATACGATCGAGATCTGCCGGCAAATCTGGCGTCGGGAGAAGTTGAACTACAGCGGCATCGTATACCAGCTCCCGGTAGGAGATGGGCCGGCCCTAAAGCTGATCCACCACCCCCTGAGATCCGACATCCCCGTGCATCTGGCCGCCCTCGGACCGAAGAACGTGGCCGTTGCTGCCGAGCTTGCCGACGGTTGGCTGCCAATCTTGTTTCACCCAGGCAAGGCGGACGTCTGGCGCGAGGCCTTGGCCGACGGCGCCTCGCGCCGCTCCTCGGGCGCCCCGCCGTCGAGGTGACAGCGGGCGGCCTGCTGGCAGTGTGTAGACAGGACGGGGCCGTGGCATTACGCAACGCCGAGAGAGCACGCGTCGCCCTCTACGTCGGAGGCATGGGGACGCCGGGGCGGAATTACTACAACAACCTGTTGGGTCGATACGGCTACGAGGCCGAGGCGGCGAAAATCCAGGATCTCTACCTGTCGGGCGATAAAGCCGGTGCGGCAAGCGCAGTACAAGAAGAATTCCTGCGCGAAACGATGCTGGTCGGCGAGGAGGGCCACGTCCGGGACCGGACGCGGCCAATCAGGCGGCGGGCGTCACCTGCCTCAACGTCTACCTGCCAACCTCCGTGACCGAGCCGGGGCGATTAATAGAGAAGGTGCGGGCGTGGGCCTAATCGGGACCGACATAGCGATGGCGTCGGCGCCTTGACGACGGCCCGGAGGCTGACGGCTCATCGCCGCCGGCCCCCGGGTCGTCCGTCTGTTACAGTGGTGCCGCCGACTACTTGAGCGTGGGCACTGCGGGGTGAAGCGGAACAGCTTCTCGGCGTTGCCCCGCTGGATCTTGTACTGGAGCTCGGGCGGGAACCCACTCAGCAGTTTCTTGACCACTTCGATGGAATCGGGCCAGGTGGTGTCGCTGTGCGGGTAGTCGGTCTCGACCATGACGTTGTCCTCGCCGATGATGTCGAGGGAGCGTAGGCCCGAGCTTCTCCTCGATGAAGCAACCGAAGATGTGCTTGCGGATGGTGGCCCGCACGTCGAGCTCATCGAGATCGGCCTGCAACTGCTCGGTCTTCACTTCGTTGTTGTAGAAGGCGGTGGAGGTCTTCTTGGCCCAGTGGCGTTGCTTGTCGATCACCTGCTCGGCCCGTTCGATGAAGTACGGCATCCATCCGATGTTCCCCTCGGACAGAGCGATCTTCAGGTTGGGGAAGCGCTCGAACTGGTCGCTGAACAGCCAGGCCAGCATGGTGCCGGCGGCCCGCACCGCCCCGAAGGTCAGGTTGGCGAGGCCCGGCGCATCCGACGAGATCTGGGGCATGGTCGAAGACGAGCCGACGTGCATCGACACCACCATCTGGGTGTCCTGGGCGGCCGACATGACCGGGTCCCAGTAGCGCTTGGGATCATGGATGGTTGGCAGGCCGAGGGGCTCGGGGTTTTCGGAGAATGCGAAGGACGTCGCCCCCTTGGCCGCGCAGCGCTCCATCTCCTTGGCCGCAGCCTGGGGATCCCACAGCGGAATGATGATTAGCGGGATAAGCCGGCCGGGGACGATCCGCACCACTCGTCGATCATCCAGTCGTTGTAGGCCTGGACGCAGAGCAGAGCCAGCTTCTTGTCCTCGGCCTCCCAGAAGATCTGGCCACAGAAACGCGGGAAGGAGGGGAAGCACAGCGAGCCGAGGATCCCGGCCCGATCCATGTCAGCCACCCGGGCGATCGGGTCGTAAGCAGCGGGCGGCATCTCCGAGAACGGCATGGGGTCAGGAGAGAACTCCTCCTTGGACTTGCCGATGGTGACCGACAGACCGGTGGTCGGGACCCGCTTGTCCTCGTATACCCAGGCGTCGTCTTCGAGCATGCGAGGCCCGATGTCGCGGTACTTAGCGGCCAGCCGATCCCCCCAGACATTCGGCGGCTCGATCACATGATCGTCGACGGAGACCAACCAATCCAGTTCCGGCGAGCTCGCGTCCATATCATCCTCCTTATGTTTCGAGGGCGTTCGTCTTGGTACTCAGCAACGTCCACCGGAACCAGCTGCGGCGTGGGTCAGCTGGGATGGCACCGGGTCGAGGCGCTCGATCTGGAGGTCGCGAAACATGTCGGTTTGCTCCTTGTCGTACCAGGGCCAGATCACGGGGAGTCCTCTGCTACTTTGGTACCAGTTGACGCATCCGTCGGCCCACACAGTCCGAGGGATGGCCTCTGATAGCCAGTCCACAAACTCCCCGGTCAGTGCCGGGCCAGGTGCGAAGGCACAGGACTTGTCTTCGCCTGCAGCGAGTACTTCGCATATCCAACCCAACTCATCGTCCAGAGTCTGGGGAACAGTGACGTTGTTGACAGGGCTGAACGGTCCGCACAGGATGAAGAAGTTCGGCATATGCGGAAGGGCGACACCGCGGTAGCTGTAAACGTCGGCGTCCCCCCACATCTCGCTCAAGGTGACGCCTCCGACCCCGACCACGCTCATCGGGCGGACGTAAGCGTGGGTGTCGAAACCGGTGGCCCAGACGATGACGTCGTAGGGAGTCACCGTCCCGTCGTCGGCCTCGACGCCCGAGGCGACCGACCTTGTCGACACCATCTCGCTTGATCGTGACGTTGGCGCGCTGAACCGCCTCGTAGTAGGAGGTTGATTTCGGGACTCGCTTACAACCCGGTGGAAAGTCGGGTGTGAGAGCGGCTCTCAGGGCGGGATCGCGGATGGCGTTGAGGTCGTCTCGCAGAGCCTGCTGTGCTGCCTCTCGCATGGGGCCTGGTACGAGTTTCCACGAAGGGTCTCGTAACCTGCTGTCCTGCTCGACCTGCTCGATGAGCTGCCGTGTGAGGTGCCTTCCTACCCTGTGGCTGATCCGCCCCGCCAGCCGACTGAGCCAGCTAGCACGGGGGTTCTTGATGGTTTCAATCCACTGTGGCGTTCGCACGTATTGAGTCACGGCGCATTCCATCTCTGCCAGGGCGGAAACCAATTGGATCCCGCTCGATCCGCTCCCGACGATGGCGACCCGCTTTCCCCGGACGTCGAGGTCCTCGGGCCACTCCGAGGAGTGAAATTGGTGGCCCTCAAAGCTCTCCATGCCTTCCACCCTCGGCACACGTTTACGATGAAGAAACCCGGTGGCCGCTACGATTGCGTCCGCGGTGTATGTCCTCCCCATATTGGTGTTGAGAATCCACTGCCCGTCGAGCCAGGTCGCGGAGGTCACCTCGACGCCGAACACGATGTGCTTTCGTAGGTCGTGTTTATCAGCTATCCCTACCAGATAGTCCTGGATCTCCGAGCCGGGCGCGAAAGCTCGGCTCCAATCCCATTTGGGGGCGAACCGCATTTGGTAGAGAGACACCGGGATGTCGACGTACAGACCCGGGTAGCGATTGTCACGCCAGGTGCCGCCAACCTCGTCGGCCTTCTCCAAGATCGTTGGCGTGAATCCGAACTGAAGGAGTTTGTCGGCGGCTGCGAGCCCTCCCATGCCGGCACCGATCACGATCACCTGCGATCTACGTTGGCTCGCCGCCATCTTTAGCTCCATTCTGTGGGCGGCAGCTTAGGAGAACGTCAGTTCCCTGGCGTTGTCGACCATGATTCGGCGCTGCTGTGCCGGCGAGAGCGACTTCACATTGCTCAGAAAGTCGCGGGGCTCGCCCATCCCCTCGGCGTGAGGCCAATCGGAGCCGAAGAGGATCCGTTCAACTGGGATGTGGGCGGCGAGGTCCTCTACGCTGTCCTCAACAAAGGGGGCGACCCAGCAGTTGCGATGGAACATTTCCACTGGATCAGTTTGGAACATCTCGGGGTGCTGGCCACCGAGCAGGTGAAGCACGTGCAGCAGGTCGGGGACCCAGGTGCCGCCGTTCTCGATGTAAGCCACCCGAAGCCCGGGGTAGCGATCGAACAGCCCTTGTGCCACCAGGGCGGCAGCGAAATCGTGGACCAGGCGACGGTGCATGAGTGCGGTCACGAGCGGCTCGCTGACTGTGAGCGCATTGGTATCGCCGTCGCGCCGTCCAGTTCGGTAGCCCCAAGCCTGGGCGACCGCTTCATCAACTTCCCGGTAGCCATCATCGAAACCGGCGTGTGGTGCTACTACGAGTTTGGCTTCCTGTACTCGGGCCCAGAAGGGGTCGAACATCGGATCGGCTGGCGATCGAGTTCCTTCTGGCGTGAATACGGGTCCGTTGCGGATCGTAATGACTCGAGCGCCGCGGTCGATGCACCACTCCAGCTCGCCGATCGCAGCGTTAACGTCAGATAAGGTCAGAAAAGGAACAGCGAAGATTCGGTTCTGGTAAGCAAAGCCCCAGTCCTCCTCGAGCCAACGGTTGAAGGCTCGGAAGATGTCGATGGAGGCCTCGATGTCAGGTTGCATGGGACCTTCCATGCATACGCCTTGCGAGGGAAAGAGCCATGCCGCCTCGACACCCTGCTCGTCCATGCAGGTTAGGCGGGCATCGCGGTCGAACCATTCCGGATGCTCGGAAGGATCTTCGCACGAGAGCAGATGGGCCAGGTCGCCCTTGGCGCTCCTGCCCGCGAAGTACTCGTAGAGGGCACCGGGACGCGGGCGATGGTGGACGTCACCCGGGCCGGGCAGGATGGGATGCGGTCGACCGTCGATCACATAGCGGAGCTGCCCGTCGAGCTCTCGGAGCACTACCCCCCGGTTCTGGTATTTGGGACTGCGATGGCGGGTGAACGCGTCGCTCGGCTCCCAGTAGTGGTTATCGGCGTCAAAAATGGCGTCGAAATCCGTGTCGGCCATTAGATGCTCCTCAGTCCGTGCCATGGCGGAGAAGTTTCCCTGGCGTCGAGCCGGTGCACTCCCCGTCGATGAAAGTGGTGATCCCGTTGACGATGATCCGCTCGTAGCCTTTGGCCTTCTGGACTAGCCGCCACTCCCCGGCCGGATAGTCCCACACTCGTTCCTGGGGCAGGCTTTCGAGAGCATCGAAGTCGTAGACGATGAGATCGGCCGCCGCACCTTCGGCGAGATACCCTCGTCCTTGGAGCCCAGCGGCCTGACCCGGGTAAGCCGACAGGCGCCAGTGAGCCTCCTCGAGGGACATTATCTCGTGCTCGCGCACCCAGTACCCGAGAAGCTCGGTGGCGTAACGGGCAGTCGTCACGAACTTTGTGTGTGCTCCGCCATCACTTACTCCTGGCAGGGCGACCGAGGCAGTGGCGATCTCCCGCATCGATTCGACTGGCGTTTCGATCATCTTGGTGGCGAAGCCGACCTTCAGTTCTCCAGCGACGGCAGCGTCGAGCATCGCATCGACGGGATGCTTGCCTTCTCGAGCGGCGATCTCCCTTATGGTCCAGCCCTCATATCGCTCCTTGAGGGCCTGAGCGCCGGGTGCGTCGCTCGAGACCCAGTTGATCTTGATGTCATCGAGACGGTACCCGGCGCCGAACAGGCCGCCGCGAGCCTCGTGCAGTTCTCTCATGGCTTGCCGGCGATCGGGGTCAGCGAGCTTGGCTCGCTTTTCCTCCGCCGTGCCTATGAGGGCCTCTTTCCAACACGGGATGGCGTCCAGAAGGTTGTAGTCCTCGAAGGTGAACTCTGACACGAAGTTCGTAGTCAAAGCCTGAGCAAAGACCCGAAGTCCTTGCTGCTCGTTTAGGTCCTCGAGCTGCTTGATCGCGTCACGATGTGACATCTGAGCTCCGCCGTGCTGGTTCAAGGCCCCGTCAGCTAGCAAGGCGTTCCAGATGATCGGGCGGCCACTCTCACGTGCTACAAAGGCGGCAGTTTCGAGCGGCCCGGTTATTTGTGTCGTGCCCCGCCCGAGGGATCTCAGGGCATGGCTGAAAGCGGCTACCTCCCGCTCGGTCATCATGTCGGTCACCATGGGTGTGCCGTCGAAGTCGAGTTGGACATTTCCGATGTCGCCGAGGATCTGCGAGCTCCAGCCGCATGCGCCGGCCTCCATGCCCTCGAGGAGGAGTTCGCACATTTCTTCGAGTTCCTCGTCGGTGGCCCTGTGTGCCTTGGCTTTGTCGACTCCTACTACGTAGGCGTAGAGGGGTGCCAGAGGCACGAAAGACATCACATTGACGCCCTTCGGGGTACGATCAATGCTGTTGAGAAACTGGGGGAGCGTCTCCCAGTCCCACGGCATCCCTGCTCGCATCGTCTTGAGAGGTACGGCCTCGTTCCGCGAGACGGTGAGCATGGCCCGGTTCTGGTCTTCCGGACGACACGGCGCAAAGCCGAAGCCGCAATTGCCGATCACGACGCTCGTCACACCATGCCACCCCGACATCGTGCACCACGGATCCCAGAAAACCTGGCTGTCATAGTGCGTGTGCAAGTCGACGTGTCCGGGTGCCACGATCTTTCCCGAGGCGTCGACCACCTCCTCCCCCTCGGACGCGTTGATGCCGCCGATAGTGGCGACGCGCCCGTCTTTGATTCCAACGTCGGACTTGTAGCGCGGTGTTCGGCGACCGTCGATAATGGTGCCCCCCTTGATGACCAGATCGTAAGCGGACATTTTCCTCCCTCGTCCTATGTGGTAGTTCTCCGCTGCCAGTTCCGGCTCAGCGCGAGCGGGGTACGCCTCGCTGGCTACCGATATGAGCAATACCGGTTCCGGCCACGTCCCAGGCGGCCAGGACGTGAGCAACCTGGTTTCCGCCCTTGGACGCGGCTTGGCGAGCCCCGACTTCGATCGCCAAACCGGCCATCCAGCCAGCCATCTCCACCCACAGCTCGTCCTTCGGACTCGTCTCTCGTGCCGCGAGGGCCTCGCTAAAGGCCGCCGCCATAGCCTCGATCGCAGTACGAGCGATCCGCTCGCGAGTGTCAATATGGGCATACGCCGCAACCCAACGGCTCGTCTCTTTCGGATCCCCGACGCTGGCCGAGAGCGACTGACGCACCGCTTCGAACGGCGTCTCGGACGTGGGTCGGGCCCGCACCAGGGCTGCGAGCTGCTCTGCTGCCCGCCGTGGGTACGCGAGCATGATGTCGTCCTTCGAGGGGAAGTACCGGTACAGCGTGCGAACTGCCACCCCCGCCCTCACGGCGATTTCCTCCACCGTGACCTCGGTGATGGGGCGAACCGCAAAGAGATCGAGTGCTGCGGACTCGATCGCCAGTGCCACTGCTTCGCGTCGGAGTTGGGCCAATCGGTCTGCGAGCCGGGGCGCCGCTGCATCCGGGGATATGCCTTCAGTGGCATAGTCTGCCATCGCTGGCCACGATAGTGCGTATTGTCTACGCGTGTCAACAGCCGATCCGGCTAGACCGAGATACTTCGGCCGGTGAATCACCGGCATCTTTATGGCATGCCGATTACGAACCGCTTGAGGTGGCACACTGCGGCTGTAAGGCCTCGCGCCTGAAGCGGGGCCAGCCTGCTGGCTTCCAGCGCCATGGACTGGTCGACCTTGCGCAGGCCTTACCGAAAGCAGGATTCTTGGAAAAGATCATCTTCGTAGCTTCGGCGGCGGGTGGTCGTTCTCCGCTCGGCGGCGATGCCATCCGGGCATTCGTGGAGGACACACTTTCGGGCCTCGATCCGCAGGTGTATCCAGGTTTGACGCTCCAAGTGGAGGACCCGAGGCGAACATCAAGCTTCGAGGTGATCGTCCGCTCCGAGACGGTCGCCCACTGGCGATAGTTGTCAGCCCGGACTGAGTGCGCCGACGACGTCGCTGATCTGGACGCAGCAGTCGGATGCTTTTCTCCTCTGCGGGAAGGCTACGTGGTCACCGAGGCGGTGCCGCGATGGTGGACCAGTCGCTCGGTGAGCATCCGCGAACCTCGAGTGGGGTGCTTGTTCACCTCGACCCTCACTCGTGCTGCCAACCCTACGTCCGAGGAATTCTTCCGCCATTGGCGCGACGTGCATATGCCGATGTCGTCCGGATTCATCCCCAATAGACGTACGTCCGCAACGTAGTGGGCCGGACGCTCACTCCCGGAGCCCGGGCCATCGATGCCATCTGCGAAGAAGGGTTCGAGCTCCTCGATGACATCCTGGAACCGGAGCGTTTCTATGGTGCCGACCGCAACGGAGCCGGCACCGAGGCCAACCAGGACGCCATCAACGACGACATACCGAGGTTTCTGGATCCCAAGGGCTGCCGGATGTCGGTCATGCGCGAGTACGTGCTGCGCGAATTGCGGTAGCAGGACAGATAGTGCCCGGACTCAGGAGGCTACTATCTTACTTGCTGTATGTCTAGCAAGATACTATCGTTGGCGGCAGTCACTTGTTCGTACTCGGCGGCGCTCCGTGAGGGGGAGGCGAAATTTCCGTACAATTACATAGATCCACTGACGAAAGTCGCATCGCGTGGCTGGCACCAGGCCCAAATGTGTCCAGCGCCGCCCGCGCCTGGCTGAACGGCTCCCGTTAGCCGTGGATATCGGGCTGGATTCGACGGGCACGAATACTGGGACACTGGACGAGCTGGTGGAGGAAGCACGGGTCGGCGCTGGGGCCGGATTGGCCTCATTCTGGGTCCCTAACTACTTCGGCATGGATGCTTTGACCTGCCTCGCTGTGGTGGGCCGCGAGGTGCCGGGTGTGCGTCTCGGTACCGCCGTCGTACCGATCTACACCCGTCATCCGTTCGCAATGGCGCAGCAGGCGATGACGGTGCAGGCCGCTGTCGCAGGGAGGCTCACCCTGGGACTCGGGTTGTCCCACCGCCCGATCGTTGAGGGCGCTTGGGGACTGCCCTATGACCGGCCCGCCGCCACCATGAAGCGCTATCTGGAGGCTCTAGCGGCCTTGACGGGTCGAGGTGAGAGTCCAGCGGCGACGATTACTCCTGTGCCGAGTGCGCCGACCCAGCCGTGGATCAAGGGTGAGGTCGAAATCCCTGTCCTAGTGGCAGCCCTAGGTCCGCGGCATGGTGGAGCTGGCCGGCGGACTGGCGGATGGCGTCGTGCTGTGGTGCATGGGGCCACGAGCGGTCGCCACCGTGGCTGAGCCGCTGCGGTTCGCAGCTCGGCGTGCCGGACGCCGAGCCCCCCGAGTGGTCGCCTCACTGCCCGTGTGCGTGACTGATGATGCGGCCCGGGCCAGGAGGCGGATTGATCGCCGGTTAGGGTCGGTGGACGACATGGCGTCGTACCGGCGGGCTCTCGATGTGGAAGGAGTCAACAGCCTGGCCGAGATCGCTCCCGTCGGCACAGCATCGGAGGTTGTTTCTGCTCTTCGACGGCTCGAGGACGCAGGGGCCACCGAGTTCGCTGCCATGGTTACGACATCCACGGAGTCGGAGTATCAGGCCACTATCGAGGTCCTGGCTCGATTCACCTGAAGGCCACAGATGATCACGTCGTCGATGAATGAAGCCAATCGACATAAAACGATCCGGCAGGAGGAATCAGATGAACATAAGCGGTAGTGCCCTCGAGGCACTCCAGGCTCGTGTTGCCAGGCTCGAGGATGAATCCGCCATCAAGCGACTTATTACGTCCTACGGCCCGGGAGCCGACAGCGGTTTGGCCACGTTCACTGGTACGCTGTGGGTGGAGGACGGCGTCTACGACTGGGACGCGGACGGTGCACCCCATCAGGGGAGTGCTGGAGTTGAAGCGATGCTCCAGAGTCCGGCCCACAAAGGCCTGATTGCTGAGGGAGTTGCGCACTTCGGAGGGCCACTGCTTCTCGACGTGAAGGGCGACCAGGCGACAGCACTCAATTACTCATTGATCATGCGTCGAGAGCGAGATCGATTCTACTTGTGGCGGGTAGGTGCGGTTCGGTGGGACCTCGTACGAACCCAATCGCAATGGCGTGTGCAGAGACGGACCAACCGGCTCCTCGACGACTCCGGCGCCGGAAGCGGTCTTTTCGGGGCCGGCGTCCAGGAACTGTTTGGCGAGGCAGCGCTATGACCGGTGGTCGACTCGCCGGAAAGGTCGCAATCATCACCGGCGCCAGTTTCGGGCTTGGGCCGGTGATGGGCGCGATGTTCGCACGCGAGGGGGCTCGGGTCCTCCTGGTCGCCCGCCGCGAAGACCTCGTTCGCGAAGCGGCGGCGGCCTCGGGTAACGGGGCCATTGCCATGCGCGCCGATGTTACGAACGAAGAGGACGTCGCCGCCATGGTCACCCGGGCCGTGGCCGAGTTCGGAGGCGTCGACATTTTGTGCAATAACGCGGCAGCACCGGGAACCGATCTGTGGATTTGGGAGCAGACAGTAGAAAACTGGAACTCCACCATAGCGATAGACGTCGCCGCTGCCATGTTGTGCACCCGTGAGGTCCTCCGGCAGTCGATGCTCGAGCGACGCCGCGGGGTGATCCTAAACTTCTCCTCGACTGCTGCCTACAGCGGAATGGTTCGGAAATCGCACTACGTGACAGCGAAGGCGTCGTTGCGAGCGTTCACGAAGGCCGTGGCACTTGAAGTTGGCGAGTACGGCATTCGCTGTAACTGCCTCGTCCCCGGCAGCATCGACACCGAGCTCTGGCAGAATTGGGTCAAACGGATGGCAACGGAGCAAGGTGTCGACTACGAGAGCCACCGAGCGCGCCCTCCTGAAGGGTGTGCCGCTCCGCGACATCTCTTCTGCGGAGGATGTGGCCAACTTGGCTTTGTTTCTGGCCAGTGACGAAAGCCGGACCATCACGGGTCAATCGATCCCCGTCGATGCCGGCTCCTATATGCAGGGCTAGAGGACCGCAAGATGAGCGTCAAGCTATCGATCGGCACCCCTGTGGTCACGATGAACTACGTGGGCTACGGGGAATGGGAGAAGTCCGGAACAATTCGAGGACATCGCGCGGATCGCCGAGACCGCCGATCGCCTCGGGTACCACCACGTCACCTGCAGCGAACATGTCGCTCTGCCCGCCTCGGAGGTCGGCCGGCGCGGAGCTCGCTACTGGGATCCCCTGGCGACCTTCGGCTACCTTGCGGCCCGGACGCAACGCATCCGATTCGCGACCAATGTCTTGGTCTTGCCGTACCACCACCCCCTCGAGATCGCCAAGCGCTACGGAACCCTCGACGTGGTGAGCAATGGCCGAGTGATTCTCGGGGTCGGGGTGGGAACCTTGAAGGAGGAATTCGACCTCCTCGGCGCGCCCTATGACGACAGAGGACACCGAGCCGACGACGCTCTGCGAGCACTTAGAGCCTCGCTATCCGAGCGCGAACCGTCCTACCACGGCGACCATTACGACTTTGAGGGCATGGTCGTCGAGCCCTCCGCCATCCAAGACCATCTGCCAATTTGGGTCGGCGGGAGAACGCTCCGCTCGCTGCGCCGAGCGGCATCGCTCGCCGATGGCTGGTGCCCCTTCTCGGTCACGCCGGCCCAGGCCGAAGAGTGGCTGCGCAGGGTTGAACTTCCATCCCACTTCGACGTGGTGCTCCCCCCAGCTGAGCCACTTGACCCCATCGAGGAGCCTGCCCAAACGCAGGAGATTTTGGCAGCAACAGCGGCAGCCGGAGCCACCATCGTGTCCGCTGGTCGCCCGCACGACACCCTTCAGGCATACGTCGACTACATCGAGGCCCTCGCCATCGTTAACGCCGACATGGACTAACTGGATCGTGCGGGTGGGATCCTTTCTGGCTACGAAGTGAATTCTCGCCCGAACCCGACGGGACCGGGGTCGCGCCGACCTGGAGGCATTGCCCTCAACGACGCGTCCTGCCAGTGAAACGAGGGAACCTCCGTGTTCTCCGCGTGCTCAGGAGAATCTGATCGCTACATCGGCATCGGCTGTCAGGTCGGCTCATCTGCTCACAGCTCAAGCTGCTGCTTCGGTTCGACCCCGACCTGCGAGACGCTGGCGGGAAGGTGGTCCCATCAAGCTGGCGGGCGACACGTGCAGAGAATAAAAGTAGAGAGCCGCTGTGCCTATGGAGGCCGGGGCTACTCCGGAGGGGGACGCGTGCACGTATCCACCGCGGGATCTGATCTGGCGGAGAGGTGGATCTGACCCGCCAACTCTGCAAGGACGAGGAATCGTGAGTGCCCCAAGAAGTCCCGCTTGGCGATCGCTTGGGTCTGAGCGTGGAGGAGGCCGGGGCCTTGCTGGGTATCTCCCGTGACCTGGCTTACGACTTAGTGGTGGTCCGCGGAAGTACGGTGAGGGGGTCGTAGTGTTGGGTGGGTGAAGATACCTGAGTCGACACGTCGTTCGTTGGAGTCTCGCCTTGGTCAGCATGCCCGGGAGCACTGGCCTGACTTGGCTGGGGTGAAGGTGCGTTTCCGCTCGAATTTTGCTTATGTGGGCGGCGAAATCGCTGATGGCCCGACGATCCCGTTGTGCCGGCTTCGCTATGGCGGGATGGCGGGCGTGTGGGGATTCGCTATCCATCGGGCTAGCCACGACGATTACGAGGATTCGTTCCTGCCGAGTGGAATGATGGGTGGCAGCCCGGAGGAGGCGCTGGATTGCGCCTGCGGCCTGTATCTGGGCGATCCGAGGGTGTGGCGGATGGCCTTGGACGGCTAGCTCACGCAGCAGTCGGCAGGGCTGCGGGAGCGACGGGGTCGTATTGGGCGATGCGCTGAAGGAACTCGTTTAGGTCGTCTCGGGTGAAGGTCCAATCGAAGGGTTCGGCCGTGTGGTTGTAGCGGTCTTCGAAGTCGGCCAGGCGTCGGGCGATCTGGTCCGGATCGAAAAAGTCGTTGGGGTTGACGACCTTGCGCTGAATGACAGAGAAGACGATCTCGATCTGGTTGAGCCAGGAGGCGTGAACGGGCAGGTGGATCAGCCTCAGATTGGGCCAGGGGCCTTCAAGCCGGTCGATCGAGGCTTGTCCGCGATGGCTGCTGCCGTTGTCGACGACCCAGAACACCCGCTTGGCCGACGCGTAAGGCTCAGTGGTCATGACATCTTCGACGAGCCGGCCGAACGGCTCGATCCCGGTGGTCGGCGCGGTATGTCCGAACAGTCGGGCTTGATGCACGTCGTAGGCGGCCAGATAGGCCAGCGCTCCACCCCGATCGTACTCGTGCTCCACGCGGATAAGCCTGGCCAGGCCGGGCGGCAGGGTGGGATGGCAGCGGCAGCGGGCCTGGATGCTGGTCTTTTCGTCCGAGCTGATCACGAACTCCCGATTGGTCAACAGCTTTCCGTCAAAGACGCGGGCGTAGAGGTCCAACACCACTGCCGCCTTGGCCGCGAAGTCCGCCGCCCTGGGGAAGATCCACGACCGGTATCGCCACGGGCAGATGGCGTCAGATCGCAGCGCCCGCCACACCGTGGCGGCCGAGATAAACGCCACCACGCCTCGCAGCATCAACTCCGCGGCCAACTCGGCGCAACTCCAGCGCGACAGCGGCACCCCGGTGGTGGCCGGAAGCTCGCAGGCCAGCATCTTGATCTCGACGTCCACCGAGGGGGGAAAAGACTCGGGGCCTGCCCGAGCGATGCCGGTCCTCGAGCCCTTTCAATCGCTGTTCGAAGAACCGCCTCCGCCAGCGGTGAACCACCTGCGGGCTGGTATCAAGCCGTGCCGCAATATCCACGTTTGCCAGCCCCGCAGCAGCAAGGAGCACGATCTTGGCTCTTACCACCCGCCCGTACGAGTCCGTGTAAGTCGCAGCCCGTTTCTCAAGTTCGCCGCGCTCAGCTGCCGACAACACGATCTCGAACGGACTCACACTGCCACGGGCCACAGCGTCCCTCCACACGAAGCGAACGCAACGCCGCCCACACCCCCTCGCCGCTACCCAATCAAATCACATCAATGTAGTTCCGCGGTGGACCACTTAGTTGCGCGCCGAGAGCTGCCCTCCGTTCGTCCCGGCCGCCGGGTGGTCGTACCCCGACGAGCTTTGGAAGATGCGATCGGGCGTTTGGTGTCGGAGATGGAAGCGGGCTGACTTACTAGGCAATCCGACGCGAGCGGCAGCGCGCCCACTGTTGAGCTGCCTAGTCAAGCTTTCCAAAGCGAGGGACCATGCGTTCGGCGGAGGCGCCGACAGGCCCGTGGTCATCACTTGGAGTGACCCCGCATTGGTGCACACCACGGAACGTGCCTCTCAGGAGCGTCCCAGACGCTTCAAGTCCTGCCGGAGCTCGAGTTCGCTTTTGAACCCGGACGCGGCTGCAGTCCTGCCAGGGCCCCCCCCAAGGGCGTCGGCGGCTTCCCGGTCGGTGGCGTCGAGGAAGTGGGCATACGTTCGGAGAGTGATCCCGGGGTTTGCATGCCCAAGCCGTCCGGCGATGGTCCGGATGCTTACTCCGTCTGCTGCCAGGGTCGTCGCCGTGAAGTGCCGAAGGGAATGGAATGTGACGTGTCGCAGGTCGAGGCGATCTCGGAGGGTTCTGAAGGCCCCGGTTACCCGATCGAGCCGGTAGGGGACGGACGCGTCCAGTTCCTGCGACCACACATACGCCGATGGGCCCAGTTCCACGCCCGTCTCCGCCGCCCGCTCTGTGACCCGTGAACGATGTGCCTGGAGCACCACGACCGTGGCCGGGTCCAAGGCGATGCGGCGGGCCTGGTGAGTCTTGGTGTCTTTGACGGTGACCTCCCGCCCGGCATCGGAGATGGACCAGAGATCGTCATGGTTGCGAGGTCAACGTCGACATCACTCCAGCGAAGGCCGCACAGCTCATCTCGTCGCGCCCCAGACGTGGCGGCAACGAACACGAGGCTGCCGAGATCCTCGTGCGAAGAAGCGCACGCCTCGAGCAGTTGTTGCAACTCTTCGCGCGTTGGCGGATGGATTTCCCCGCCCCGTGTCGAAGGTGGGGAGGCCCGCAGCACCGGGTTGACGTCCACCCATCCCCACTTGACTGCCTGGTTGAACGCTGCGGACAAGATGGCATGGCTCTTGCGGATGCTGAGCGGACCGAGCCCGGCCTTGGCCAGCTGGCCATAGAACCGGTCCAGTTCGGCGGGTCCGACCTTGTTGATGGCCACCGTCCCGATGCGGGGCTTGATGTTGGCGGTGATGGCAGAGCGGTAGCGGGCCATGGTGGTCGGGGCACGGCCTTGCGCGGTGATGTGCGCCATCCACTCGTCGAGCAGCTCGGTGACGGAGTGTCGGCCGGGCTGGGTGCGGTGGCCGCCTCGCTCGACCTCCTGCGAGCAAGGTGGCGGACGCCCGTTGGGCGTTCCGTTTGGTCCCGTGCACCCATCGTGTGACGTACTCGTACCGCCCCGTCGAGGGGTCGCGACCGAGTGAGACTCGCACCTGCCAGTTGTCAGCGCCGCGGGACCGGATGCTTCCTCGATGCCAGCAAGGCCAGATCAACTCGGCGACATTTATGGCCGTATTATGGCCGTCACCGTGCGTCAGGGGCCTCGCCAAGAGCACCGAAAGTGCCTCTGAGCTGCGGAGGGAGAGGGATTCGAACCCCCGGGGACTTGCATCCCAAGGCTTTTCAAGAGCCTCGCATTCGGCCGCTCTGCCATCCCTCCGTGGCGGTGGAAGCCTAACGGGACGATGCCGGGCGACGCTCCAGCGTCCCAAGCGAACCATTTGTGTGATAAAAGTCGCGTAATACGCGGCAAATATCACACAATACATGGCACCGCCGGGCGCGGCGGTTGGGCACACGACGGAAAGTAGTGGGTCGGCGACGAGGTGTGGCAGGCCGCCTGGGGCGACGGCGGGGACGACGGGGAGTGGTGGCTCGGCGACGAAGAGTGGTGGCCCCGCTGGCGGCGGCTGGGGCGGACGGCGGGGGGGCGGAGGGCGGACGGCGGAGGGGCGGCGGGCCGGGGGGAGAAGGCAGCGGGCCGGAGAGCGAGCACGAGACGGCGCCGAAGCAGGTCGGTCCCGCCCACGACCTAAATCGGACGGATGTGCGACCGAACCTCATCGATCCACAGGTCAGCCGCCTGCCAGGCCTGCTCGGCGTCGCGCCGCCGAGCCGGGCCGTGTGCACCGGCCGCAGGATAGGACCCCAGGAACTTCAAGGCCGGCAGGCTGGCGTGCAGGTCTCGCAGGCAGTCGGCCACCACTTCATCGCCGACATGACCTTCGAAGTCGATGATGAAGCAGTACTGGCCCAGCTCGCGCTTGGTCGGCCGCGACTCCAGCTTGACCAGGTTGAGGTCCCGGGCCGAAAACTGACCCAGGATTCCGTGCAGGCTCCCCGGGTGGTCGCTGGACTGAAAACACACCACGCTGGTCTTGTCGTGCCCGGTCGGGGCCGGGATCCCGGCATCGTGGGGACCGACCAGCACGAAACGGGTCGAGTTCCCCACCTGGTCCTCAATACAGGGCACGAGCACGTCCAGGCCGTACAACTGGCCCGCCAGTGCCGTGCCGATGGCGGCGGCATCTCGCTCGTCTCCTGCCGCGACCAGCCGCACCGCCTCCGCGGTCGAGCGGGCTGCCACCTCCTCCACGTCCGGCAGGTGGGCGGTGAGCCAGGCCCGGCACTGCCCGGTGGCGTGGGGGAACGACACGATGCGACGGATGTCGGACAGTGGCACTCCCTGGTGGACCAACAGGTTCTGTGTGACCGGCAGGACGACCTCGCCGACAATGATCAGGTCCCGCTCGAACACGAGCTGGTCGAGGGCGATCGACACCGTGCCCTCGATCGAGTTTTCCAGCGCCACGAAGCCGAAGTCGACGACCCCGTCGGTTACCGCGGACAGCACGTGCACGAAGGACGGCAGGGGCCGCAACTGGGCTCGGGCCAGGGCCGGTTCGCTGCGAAGCGCCTCCTCCGTAAAGGTGCCGGACGGTCCCAGGAACCCGATGGTGGATTGCGATGAGACGGCGCCAGTCATGGCCGGGCAGGATAGAGCGGTCATGGACGAAGCCGCCCTTCGATTCTTGCTGGACCAATTGGCCGCGGGAGACGTCGATCCCGACGAAGTGGTGCGGCAGCTGCGCCGCCTGCCGTTCGCCGAGCTCGGATACGCCATGGTCGACCACCACCGAGCCCTCCGGCAGGGGCTACCGGAAGCCGTCTACGGTCCGGGCAAAGACCCGGCCCAGTGTGTGGGCATCGTCGGCGAGCTCCTCTCGGCCACGGGTGCGACTCCCGGTCGCGACGGCCCGGTCGTGCTCAGCCGGGCCAGCGAGGAGCAAATCACCGCGGTCACGGCCGCCTATCCAGGTGCCACGGTGACGAGGTCGACGGTGGTGTGGCGACCGGCGGCGCCGCGGCCCGAAGCTGTCGTGGTGGTCACCGCCGGAACCGCGGACCTGCCAGTCGCGGAGGAATGCCAGGCCACCCTGCGGGCCTTTGGTTTCGGGGCCGCCCAAATCGCCGACGCTGGAGTAGCCGGGCTGCACCGGCTCTTGGCTCACGTGGAGCTACTCCAGGCCGCCGACGCGATCGTCGTCGTGGCCGGCATGGAGGGCGCCCTGGCCAGCGTGGTCGGCGGTTTGTGCTCGGCTCCGATCGTGGCCGTTCCGACCAGCGTGGGCTACGGCGCCGGGCTGGCCGGCGTCACGGCGTTGCTGGCGATGCTCGCCTCCTGCGCGTCGGGCCTGGTGGTGGTCGGTATCGACAACGGGTTCGGCGCTGCCTGCGCCGTGGCGCGCATCTTGGGGCCCGGCGCCCGACCGCTGGCCAGCGTGCCCTCGTCCCAGCCGGCTCGGGCCGTCCCATGACCACCGTGGCCTGGTGGCACTGCTTTGCCGGCATCGCGGGCGACATGGCCCTCGGCAGCCTGGTCGACGCCGGCGCCGACCTGGACCTGGTCGAACGGGAGCTGGTCGGACTGCCGGTCGGCGGGTGGTCCCTCGACGCCGACCCGGTGCTCCGAGCCGGTCTGGCCTGTACCCGGGTGCGAGTTCGCGCCCGCGACACACAGGTGGTGCGCACCCATGCCCACATCGTGGGCCTTATTACTGAAGCCCGGCTGCCGCCACGGGCCCGACAGCGCGCCCTGGCGGCCTTCGCCCGTCTGGCCGAGGTGGAAGGTCGTTTGCATCGCCGTCCCCCCTCGCAGGTGCACTTTCACGAAGTGGGCGCCACCGACGCCATCATCGACATCGTCGGGACGTGCGTCGCCCTGGAGTTGCTTGGTATCGACGAGGTCTGGTCGAGTCCCGTCGCGCAGGGGTCAGGAATGGTGCACTCCGGCCATGGCACCCTGCCCGTCCCGGCCCCTGCCGTCGTGGAGCTCCTGCGGGGGGCGCCGACGTACGGGACGGGGATCGCTGCCGAACTCACCACCCCGACCGGCGCCGCCCTGCTGGCCACCCTCTGCGCCGGCTGGGGCCCGTTGCCGCCCATGGAGATTCGAGCAAGCGGCTTCGGAGCCGGGTCACGCGAACTCGATGGGTTGCCCAACGCTGTCCAGGTCGTCATCGGGTCGGCCACCGCCCGATCCGGCGGGGACCCCGAACACGGCCAGCCCGTCGTGCTGCTCGAAGCCAACGTCGACGACGTCACCGGAGAGATCCTCGGGGCCACGGTGTCGGCTTTGATGCGGGCCGGTGCCCTTGACGCCTGGGTTACGCCCGTCACCGGCAAGAAGGGCCGACCTGCCCACGTGATCAGCGTCCTCGGTGATCCCGCCGCTGTGGGCCAGCTACGGCACGTCTTGGCCGACGAGACGGGGACGCTTGGCATCCGGGCCCAGTCCTGGCAACGCTGGCCGGCACAGCGGCAGTTCACCGAGGTCGATGTGGGTGGCTACCCGGTACGGGTCAAACACGGCCCTCGCCGCATCAAGGCGGAGCACGACGACGCCGCTCGGGTCGCGGCCTTGCTGCACCTGCCCGTAAGGGAGGTGGCCCGCCGGGCCGAGGAAGCCGCGCACCGGCGCTTCGACGACCAGGCCCGTGAAGCTGATGACGGTCCGCCCCCGCCCCGGGGAACGGCCAGCTGACCTCCGGTAATCCGGTACCGGCCCGTACGACCCTTCCGCCATCATGGAGAGGTGCTCGAAGCTCGCCAGCTCAGCGTCGAGGTTGGAGGGCGCCTGACCCTGGACGAGGCGTCCTTCCTGGTGCGCGCCGGTGACAAGGTCGGCCTGGTCGGGCGCAACGGTGCGGGCAAGACGAGTCTGCTGAAGGTGCTCGGAGGAGAGAGCCCCGCCGCCGGGGGTGTCGTGTCCTTGCAGGGCCGGCTCGGATTCCTCAGCCAGGACCCGAGGGCCGTCCGGCAGGCGGCGACCGGGACCGGATTGGCGCACATCCTCTCCGGTCGCGGCCTGGACGAGGCCGCCATCCAGCTCGAGAAGCTGCGGATCGCCATGGAGGAGCAGCCGTCCGAGCGGGCCATCGCCCGCTTCGCCCGAGCCGAGGACAGCTTCGCAGCCTCAGGCGGCTACGCGGCTGAGTCGGAGGTCCGGCAGATCGTGGCTGGCCTCGGGCTCGGAGCCGACCGCGTCGACCACCCCCTCGGCGTGCTGTCGGGCGGTGAACGACGCCGGGTCGAGCTCGCTCGCATCCTCTTTGCCGGCAGCGACGTGCTGTTGCTCGACGAACCGACCAACCACCTCGACAGCGACGCCAAAAACTGGCTCATGGGCTTCTTGCGCGCCTACCGGGGGGCGTTGCTGGTCGTAAGCCACGACCTCAACCTGCTCGACGCGGCGATCACCCGGGTGTTGCACCTGGATGATGGCGAGCTCGTCGAGTACAAGGGCACGTACTCTCAATACCGCACTGCCCGGGCTGCCGACGAGGTGCGTCAGACCAAGCTGGCCACCCGCCAACAGGCCGAGATCAGGCGCTTGTCGACGCTGGCCGACTCCATGCGCCATCAGACGGCCAAGCGGGCGCGCGTGGCCAAGAGCCTCGATAAGCGGGTCACGCGATTGAGATCCTCGGCCGTCGCAGAACCCGGCCGAACGGAGCGCCGTTACAGGGTGCAGTTCCCTGTGCCACCCCACTCCGGCCGGCTGGTGCTGGAGTCCTCGGAGCTTGCCAAGGACTACGGAGGGCCACCCGTATTCGAGGACGTGACCTTCGCGGTCGAGCGAGGGGAAAGGCTGCTGGTGATGGGCCTCAACGGCGCGGGGAAGACCAGCCTCCTGCGCATCCTGGCCGGCTGGTCGGACCCCACGTCCGGAACGTGGCACACCGGGGTCGGCGTTTCGGCCGGCTACTACGCCCAGGAGCATGAGGGCATCCACGCCGGGGTGACCGTCCTGGAGCACCTGCGGGCGGCTGCCGCTCCCGACACTCCCGAACGCGACCAGCGCGCGCTGCTGGGTATGTTCGGGCTGGTCGGCGACGTGGCCTTCCAGGACGCCGGCACCTTGTCCGGCGGTGAGAAGACGAAGCTGGCGTTGTCCCAGCTGGTCGCCGGCCGTCACAACCTGCTGCTGCTCGACGAACCAACCAACAACCTCGATCCCCCTTCCCGGGAAGCCATAGGGCGTGCCTTGGCCGAGTGGCCCGGGACCATGATCGTCGTCAGCCACGACATCGGGTTCGTCAGCCAGCTATCCCCCGACCGCGTCCTGCTGATGCCCGACGGCACCGAAGACCACTGGAGCGACGAGCTCCTCGACCTGGTGGCCATGGCGTGATGAGCGAAGGAGCCGCCGCCAACTCCTTCGCACCGACGTCCCGGACGACGGTCCGCCGGTACCGGGAACGGGCCCGTTACGACCGCGACCAGGTGTACGAGATTCTGGACGAGGGGTTCATCTGCCATGCTGCCTGCCCGGTGGGCGGGACGGTGTGGATGATCCCGACCGCCTACGGTCGACATGGCGACCGCCTGTTCCTCCACGGAGCCGCGGCGAATCACGTTCTGAAGGCAGCCGCCGGTGGCGCCGAGTTGACCGTCACGGTCACGCTGGTCGACGGCCTGGTCCTGGCCCGCTCGTCCTATCTGGCCCAACCACGACGCTGGACGGGAGGTTCTTAGGTGGGCTCGTATATCGGCCCCGGGGTCTGGGAGATCGATACTCTCCTCGGTGGCTGGACGAAGGTGACCGCCGGCTACCTGATTGAGGGGCCCGCGCCGGTGCTCGTCGAAACCGGAAGCCAGACGTCGGTGCCGGCGATGTTGGCGGCGCTCGGGGAGCACGGCGTGTCGCCCGGGATGTTGGCCGGCATTGCGGTCACCCACATCCACCTTGACCACGCCGGTGGAGTGGGTGACATGGCCCGAGCCTTTCCCCACGCTCAGGTCTATGTCCACGAGAAGGGGGCCCGGCATCTCGTCGACCCTGATCGCCTCGTCGCCTCAGCCAGCCGGGTGTACGGGGACCTTCTCGATTCCCTGTACGGGCGGTTGGAGCCCACGCCCGCGGAGCGCATCCACGTGCTGGCGGATGGGGAACCGATCGTCGTCGGCCCGGGCCGCACCCTGACCACGGTGGATTCCCCCGGGCACGCCAAGCACCACCTGGCGCTGCACGACAGCGGCAGCGGCCTGCTGTTCGTGGGCGATGCGGTGGGCGTCCGCCTGCCGGACTCGGGTGTGTTGCGACCGGCCACCCCGCCTGCCGACTTCGACCTGGACCAGGCCATCACCTCTCTGCGCAAGTTCCGGGCCCGCACGCCGAGCGGCGTGGCCCTGGCCCATTACGGGCTGGTGCCCAACCCGATGGAGACCCTCGAGGAGGCGGAGGTGGTGTTACGGCGGTGGGCCGAGGTTGCTGAGCTGGCCTGGCGTTCCGGCGAGGACATCGCCGCGGCGCTGGAGAAGGAGTTTTCGCCACAGCTCGACGAGCTCCAGCCCGAACACCGGCACAAGCTCGAGACGCTCAACGGCATTCATTCCAACGCGGCCGGGCTGCGGCGATGGCTGGAGACTACGAAGAGCGAACTGAACGGCTAGTCAGACGAGCCGCCGCTTGCCGCTCACTCCCGGGCGAGCTCGGGCGCGGCCCCCGCTCCGACCAGCTCGCCACCCCGGAGGTATTGGGTCTGGTAGAGGTTGGCATACCGCCCGCCGTCGATGAGCAGAGACTCGTGGGTGCCGCGGGCGACGATCTCGCCGTCTTCGAGCACCAGGATCTGGTCCGCAGCCTGAATCGTCGACAATCGGTGGGCGATGACGATCGACGTCCGCCCCCGCAGGGCCTCGGCCAGGGCCTGCTGGACCAGGAGCTCGGTTTCCGAGTCCAGGTGCGCGGTGGCTTCGTCGAGGATCACGACGACAGGATTCTTGAGCAGGACCCGGGCGATCGCGAGACGCTGTTTTTCACCGCCGGACAGGCGATAGCCGCGCTCACCGACGACCGTGTCGTAGCCGTCCGGGAGCGAAATGATCAGGTCGTGGATGCGCGCCGCCCGGCAGGCCGCCTCCAGTTCGGCATCGGTCGCCGAGGGGCGGGCGTACCGCAGGTTGGCGCCAATGCTGTCGTGGAACAGGTGGGGGTCCTGGGTTACGACTCCTACTGCGGCGCTGACCGAGGCGAGGGTCACGTCTTTGACGTCCTGGCGGTCGATCGTCACCGATCCCTGCACCGCGTCGTACAACCTCGGCACCAGGCTCGACAGCGTCGTCTTGCCGGCCCCGGACGGGCCGACCAGGGCGGTCATGGTCCCGGGCTCGGCCACAAACGACACGTCTCGCAGCACCCAGTCGCCCGGAGTGGTGTCCAGCCCGTTGCCGACCGTCTCGGCGGTCGCCTCCAGGGAGGCCACCGAAACTTCCGAGGCGGCCGGATACCGGAACCACACTCCGTCCGCCGCAACCCGGCCCAGAAGCGGGCCATCGGCGCCGAGCGGCTCGGCCCCGGGACGATCGGCCACGGATGGCGGGGTGTCGAGCACCTCGAACACCCGGTCGAAGCTCACGATGGCGCCGAGCACGTCGACCTGGGCGCTGGCCAGGTCCGTCAGAGGGGAGTACAGCCGGGTGACATAGGCCGCCAGAGCTACCACGGTGCCGACGCCCAGGGTGCCCTCCACGGCTTCGCGGCCGCCGAGCCAGTAGACCGCCGCGGTCCCGACCGCTCCGACCAGCCCGAGAGAGGCGTAGAGGTAGCGGCCGAGGAGGGCCAGGCGGATCCCGGAGTCGCGCACCCGCCCGGCCCGCCGGGCGAACTCCTTGGACTCGGCATCGGGGCGGCCAAACAGCTTGACCAGCAGGGCGCCCGACACGTTGAAGCGCTCTGTCATGTTGGCGCTCATGTCCGCGTTGAGCTGCATCTGGTGTCGGGACAGGCGGCTGATCTTCCTGGCCATGAGGCGGTCCAGAATGACGAACGGCGGCAGCACGATCAACGCCAGGCCCGTGATGGCCGGGCTCAGGATGAACATGGGGATAAGGGTGGCCACCAGCGTGAACACGTCCGAGACCACTGAGGCGGCGGTGCCGACGGCGTTCTGTGCGTCCAGCACGTCACTGGTGAGTCGGCTCATGAGCGAACCGGTCTGGGTCCTGGTGAAGAACGCGACCGGCATGCGCTGCACGTGGCTGTACAGCTTGACCCGCAGGTCGTAGATGATGCCCTCACCGATCACCGAGCCGAGCCAGCGGTTGACCAGGGACAACCCGGTTGTGGCCAGGGCGATCCCGACCATGCCGGCGGCCAGCAGGTCCACCGCTCGCATGCCGCCATGGGTGGTCAGGGCGTCGACGAGCGCCTTGACCAGGAGCGGGGGCACCGAGCCGATGGCAGCCGCAGCAGCAATCGCCACCAGATAGATGGCCAGCCGGAAGCGGTATGGAGAAAGGAAGCGCCAAATGCGGCGCAACGTCCCCTTTGTCACGTTGGCGGCGCGCAGCTCAGCCAGATCACGGGATGACCGGTACCCCCTCAATGTGCGCTCCTCTGGGCGTGAAACTTGAAGGTAATCATGTAATCACCACGGTGTAACGACCAGGACCCCTGCACTTGTTCCTGACGATTCTGAGTCAAGCAGCGATCCGGTCGGGCAAGATGCGAGGGTGGCGCTGGAGTTGCGGCTTTGCAGCCGGGCTGATGCCGAGCGGGTGGCCGGTCGCCGCCGGGACGAAAGCCGTGACCCGCCCTGGGCGGATGGCTATCCCCTCGATGGCGACGTGCGGGCTTGCGCGGCGTACTTGAGCCACCTTCCGCTTTCGGCGGGGCGGGATGGGTCCAGCCCGTTTGGCTACTACCAGATGCTCGAAGACGGCGTGGTTGTCGGGGGGATCGGCTTCCACGGGCCGCCCAACGGCGACGTGGTCGAGGTCGGATATGGCGTCGCACCCGTCGCACGGGGACGGGGGGTGGCGACCGGGGCGCTGCGTCTGTTGTTGGAGTTGGCGACCGGGCTCGACGGGGTACGGCGGGTTGTCGGCCGTACTGAGGACGCCAACGTGGCCTCGCAACGCGTCATGCAGGGAGCCGGGATGCACTTCGTCGGCCGCGATCGCGACTTCCTGCACTTCGAGATCGATCTCGACCAACGGGTAGAGCGGACCCCGTGACCACGGACGGTCCCGCCGACCCGACGGTGGTGGCGACGGCGCCCCCGATCGGACCCCCCGTCACGTCGATCATCGAAGCGGTGGACCGCATGGAGCAGATCGACAGCGCCCTTCCCCCGGCCGACGGTCTGGCCTGCTTCAACCGCATGTACCTCGACGTCACACAGCAAGTCCAGCTGCGGCTCACGGAAAGCTTCTTTGCCGATCCCGACTTTCTTCAACACCTCGACGTGGTCTTCGCCAACTTCTACTTTGCCGCGGTCAACGCCGTAGTCGAGCAGCCGACCGGCCTGCCGGCGGCCTGGGCCCCCCTGCTCGAGTCGCGAGACCGGCCCGGCATTTTCCCGATCCAGTTTGCCCTGGCGGGCATGAACGCCCATATCAACCACGACCTGCCGCTCGCCATCGTCCAGACCTGCCAGGACCTGGGCGGCGCTCCGGATCAGGGCACCATCCACGACGACTACCAGAAAGTCGACGAGCTCCTGGACGCTGCCGACCAGGCGATTCGGCAATCGTTCGAATCCAGCGCGGAACAACAAACAGACCGGCGGGCCGAGGCAGTGCTCAATTTGATCGGCAACTGGAGCATCAACTCCGCTCGCGACGTGGCCTGGGACACCGCGGTGGCCCTTTGGGATTGCCGTGGGGTCGGCCCGGCGCGAGAGCTGCTCATGAGCGGACTGGCCCGGACGGTGGCAATGGCCAGCCGGTGTCTCCTCGTGGCCGTCCCCTGAGAGCCGCCTGGTGACGATCGAAGTCGACACCGCTGCCGACGAGTTGTACGGATTGCCGGCCGGGGAGTTCATCTCCTCCCGGGACCGGATGGCGACTGACGCCCGTCGGGCGGGGGACAGGGAGACGGCTGCAGCCATCAAAGCGTTCCGTCGGCCAACCGCGAGCGCCTGGACGGTCAACCAGCTGGTGCGCCGGGCGCCGGACCTGGTGGGAGAGTTGTTGCACGTCGCCGGCGCCCTTGCTCTGGCGCAGGCCGGGCTGGCCGCGGACGACCTGCGCCGGCTCACGCAGGAGGGGCAGGGGATCGTCAGCGAGCTCAGTCAGCAGGCCCGGACACTGGCGGAAGACGCCGGCCAGCCCCTGAGCGAGGCGGGCCTGCGGGAGGTGGAGGAAACCCTTCACGCCGCGCTGGCAGATAGCGATGCGGGGGATTCCGTGCGGGCCGGTCGTTTGACGACTGCCTTGCGGTATTCAGGCTTCGGGCTGGCCGGCGTCGCCCCCGGGGCCCCCGCGGCCGCGGTACCGGTCCCGACCGCGGATCGACCGGCTGCGGCCGCCTCCGGTGATGGTCAGCCCTCCTCCCCGGACGCGCAGCCTTCTGCGGCGAAAGTCCCCGCGCCCGGGCGGCGCGACCGGGAGCACGCGGCAGCCGCAGAGGAGGAGTTGCGAGCAGCCCAGGCGGAGGTGCAGAGCGCCCGACGGGAGCTGACCGGACTCGAGCGCGGCGCCGCCCTGGCGGAAAAGCAGCTCGAGTTGATTCGCCAGCGCATCCGTCAGCTGACCGAGCAGCTCGAGCAGCAGGGCGCCGAGGAGGTCGAAGCCGGCGCCACCGCGGAGGAGGCGAGGCGCAGTGCCGAGGACGCCCAGCGTCGTTACCGGGATGCCGAGGCCCGGTTGGGACGGGCTCAGGAAGAATCCGGCCAACCGCAACGCCGGCGTTGAGGTGCTGGTCCCAGGGCGCCGATCTGCCGCCACGGCCATCCCCTGGGCCTGACCATGCGACCCAGGAGGGATGGTTTGCGTGACGACGGCAGCGAGGTCCTTCGCTGCCGGGGCGGAGGGAGTGGGATTTGAACCCACGGTGCCACAAGGACACAACGGTTTTCGAGACCGTCCGATTCGGCCGCTCTCGCATCCCTCCAGCAGCCATTCTGTGCTGCGAGCTCAGGTCATCCCAAACTCCATCCCAAACTGTCGTTGGGTGCGCATCACGTTGGCCACGTGCCCAGGATACGAGAGCGGGCTCCGGGCGTCTACGAGATCACGGCGTCCACGGGGCGGCGGGACCCGACGACCGGGAAGTACGGACAGGTGTCGCGGACGGTCAAAGGGCCCCCACGGCTCCAAGGTTCCAACGGTGCGTGGCGGTGCACTCGGACACGGAGCTCGAAATCTTGGAATGTTCGGCTCAAGAGTCAGGCGATCAGCACGAGAGCCTCGACGTGGCGGACGCACGACCTTGAAGTATCGGCGGTCAGGTGGCGCCTCTGGTTGCGCCGAGACGCTGACCAACGGTCAAGGTTTCAAGGGTGGACCGATCCAACGCTCACTGTCCCTCAGCCCGTCGGGATGGTCGCGCAGGACTTGCTCGATCGCGGTAGCAAGCGCCGAGACCGCACCGCGTGTCCGCGTTCGGGTCGAGGGAAGAAGAATGAGGCCGGCATGGCTGTGGCCTTGTGCGATCCTCTGTGCATCGAGGGGGCGGAAGTCCTTGATGTTGTTCGTGATCACCGCCCGCCCTTCGTTGCTGGCGATATCGAGGATGACTTTGTCGCTACTTCCTGCCAGATCGTCTCGTTCGGCCACGGCGACCACGTCATATCCGGCCTGACGCAGCCGCACTGCGATCTCATGAGATAGCTGCTCATCAACCAGAGCCTTCACCCACGAAGCGCCCGCTGGCCGGCTGCAGCTACTGCCCTGCCTCTTTCATACTCGGACTCGTTGACCTCGATCTCCTTGTCGATCTCGTCGCGGTATTCGCCGTAGTACGCGACGGCGGCTTCTACGAGCCCCGTCGGGATCTGCAGGTATTCGGCTGCAGCGTCGATCGACCCGTCGTTGTCTCGGACGGTGGCTACGACCTCCCAAACGTCGAGTCCCCTGCCAACCAGGCTGGCGCGACGTCCACTGGGACCATCGAGGAACTGGATCAGCGGATGGAGATCGTGACGGAGTCCTTCTTCGACGTAACGCTGGGCCAGGGTCCGTTCAGCGACTCCAACGCGGCGGGCACGATCGGCCAGCCGCTGCTTGGTGCCGGGCGCTAGCCGCAAGGTGTAGTGATCAGCCACGCCGGCATGGTATCACACTGTGCCACACTGTGGCACAGAAGTGGAATTTCTCAACTCCGAAGAGGAGGGAGTGGGTCCTCGGCCCGAGCGATTCTCAATCGCCGTGCCGGTCCGCGATCGGGCTTGTTTGAGCCATGCCATTGGGAAACGCCGGCCGGCGAGGTAGGGACGTCAGCCGAGCCACGTGGGCGCCCAAACCAGGGGAGATCCCGGTGCACGCGATTCGCCCAGCGACCATCTCCTACCCCGCGTACACCACACCTGATCCACACCTCCAGCGCACGACATCGAGCCAGCATCAAGACCCCGGCAAGAAACGGGCTACCCCTCGCTGACCATACCCCGCCGCAGGCACCATCCTCTTCGCAGCCCCAACCCGGACCTTACACAGTTGGCATTCGAGGAAAGAGTGCGCCAAAACCGGCCGTGGGCGCGTGCGTTCTCTGCACGAGCGGGGCCAGATCTAAGCCCCGCGAGCACGATTCTGATCCGTAGCGTCCGCAGGAGCGCGCGGCTTCCGCAACCTCACCTAGTGCACCTCGGCTGACGCCAGGGAGGCCGAGCGCACGAGAAACGTGCCCGCGCCAGGTGCCGGGTCGGGTACCTCTTCCGGCCGTGTTCGCGAGTGACGGTGGCCGATCTGGGCGGCGAGCGCACTGTCATTCCGACCTCTCTGATGGGTTGAAGGGCACCCGGGGGAACATGCTGGAGGCTCACGCGGAATAGGACCAGCCGCCAGGTTTGGAGTCGACTCAACTGCCGGGGACGGCTCGAGGGGCGAGTTTGGCAATTGGTTCTGTTGGTCCTGTGTCGCGTCCGTGAAATCAAGGTCGATGGAAATAAAGAACCTTGGGCAACTTATCTCTGCTGTCATCAAGTAAGCGTCGGCTGAGCCGGCGCTTCCGCCCTTCGCCTCCGCCTTCGGCCCGGCGGGGCGGCCTTCGGGCCCGCAAGGCATTTCGACCTGGTGTGAAGGCTTCGCGCCGCCTTGAACCACCGTGGTGCGCTCTAGCTCGCATCCCCAACTGCGCCCGGGGGACCTGGACCTCCCACCCCGACTGGGCAGTCAGCCTCACCCAGCCGGCCACCGTCAGCTACTACGCCACCAACGGCGAGGAGACGGGCGTGCTCTTCACCCAAACCAACCTTTGGGGTGGCACCCCCATGCCCCCTACTCATAGATTCACTATTAGCAAGCCCAAGAAACCCAACAAATATGTCGCAGAGCGTTGCACTCCGTCTGCCTGCGCTAAGTCGAACACCATCGAGACCCCGTGACCTGCCCCGATAGGATCCCGCCGGACCCATAGAGACGCCGCAGGACGAACGGGAGCCAGCTACGCATCAGATGGTCGGCGAATTGCGCACTGACTACCGTGACCCAGCTAAACCGCCCGACGAACAGTACCCGTACGTGCCGACGACGGGCAGGATCATGTGGCAGTATCCGGGCGGGGAGCGTCCGCCAAGACCAGAAAGGGAGCTGGCATGCACTCGACCCCGCGTTTCCTGCAAGGTGTCTTCGCTTTCGAAGGGAGGGGCATCGACAGCCCTTCCCGATCGGCGGCGCGCTGAGCTACACCGTTCCGGACGGGGTCACAGCGCAGCCGGTGTACTTCCGCGGCGGCAACACCACCGCCGAATTGGTGTACCTGGTGCTCATGCGGGACGGACAGCCGATGCGCTATTTTCCGATCGGCGCGAGAGCAGACGTGCACGTTCCGCTCCGGATTGTCGAGGACCTGGACAGCGGGACAGTCCTGAAACTGCACCTCGCCGCGCCGGAGGGCGTGGCCGGCACGGTCGTCGTAGATCTCGGCATTGTCGAGGCCTGATGTGGCCCAGCCACTCGCCCCAGGAGGGGCTCCAGGCTCCATTCAGCAGCGTCCCGGCCGGGACACTGAGTACGATCAAAGGGCGGCATATATGTCTCGGGTCGGCCGGCCTGCGTTGAGGTCGACTCGGTTAGGGGATTGTCACTGTCGCGACGCGACTGCCGCTGATCGTGCCCATGGTGGAGTCGGTCTGGACGATATCGAAGACGTGCACGCTTCCCGGAGCTTCCGACGCATCCAGCTCCACTTCGAGGAGCAACGGCTGGAGCCCCCCGGGCGGGAACACAAGTCTGAGTCCGGTGCCGTCGGGGACGGTCTCTTCGGCTTCGTGGAGGATGGTGGCGAGTGGGGCTGGCTGCTCGTACGGGTTCGTGCGTATGACCATCGTGGCGGCCGGCGTGGTCGCCGGGCGCAGTTTTAGTGCGTGGTACTCCCCATACCGGAGAACGCTGAGCACGGTGGGATCCACGACGTCCTGCTGAATCTCCTTGACGTCGACCACGACCCGGCTGGGTTCAGCGGCACGGGGTGTCCCTGCCAGGAACCCAAGGGTGCCGGTTCTCTTACCGTGGTGTGCCGGAATTGGCACGATGTGGATGTTGCGTTGGCCCTGTCGGTAGAGGGGTTGATCTTGATCGGACCCGGCGCTGGCGCACACGTCGATCTGGCTTAGGACCGTGACCTCTTGGCCGACGGGCTGAGGTTCACCGCCTGCGAGCTCAGGCTCGTCTATATCGACGTTCGCGATGCCCCAGCAGTTCGCTAACACGCACGCATGCGTAGTGGTGTTGGGGGCGACGAGATCTTCAGACTTGGGTGTCCAGGTGGGCGTCAAAGAAAACCATTTGGCCGCATTTTGCCAAGCTTGATTGGCGTCCGGATAGTTTCCGGAGAGTTGCACGGGCGGCCCCGTGTAGGTCGGGGGCGTGCCGCCGTGGGCAGGATCCATTGACGGGACAAGGACGAACTCGTACGAGGATGTGGGGTAGCAAACCCAGGCCTGCACGCCGTTGACCTGATTGAGCGTATCTTCTTGCCCGGGTACGCCTGTCCCGTCAATTGTCCATTCCGTGGCCCGTACCTCTACCTCAATGGTGACGTGATCTCCCACTCGGGCATCGGCGCTGTCCAATGTCCCCGAAAATCGGATACTTTGATTCGTCCAAAAGAGGGGGTGGTTTGTTTGACTGCACCAGCCATCGGGGCGCAGGCCGGTGTCCGTGTCGTTGTCCAGTGAAATATAGATTCCGACTGTTGTTGCCATCGATCCGTTCTCCTTACGCCGTTGAGACCTCATCGAGCCACCCGTTAGTGGTCATGGTATCGACGTCCACGGTGATCAACATAGCTTTCGGTCCGTTGACGATGATCTCCCGGGGTCTGAGTTAGACCGCCCGCTGATGTCGAACCGGTGCGGCCCTAGTAGAGACCGATGACCGGAGCGTGCTGACCGCCCAGCCGGGCGGGTTTGGCGGCTTCAAATTTTTGCCCTTCTGTTGTCCGTACGGACCCAGCGTGGCCGAGCGGCCCACCACTCTGCCGTCCGGCCGGATCATTGGCGTCCCGTCATTGCCGTCCCGCGAAACCCAACACGGAACCCAACAATCCTGTGTCGAAGCGTCCCATCCTGTTGCACGTCGTTCCATCGGCGGTCTCCGGCACCCCTCTGAGCAGCCAGAATGCGACGATCAGCGACGGTGCCGGACCGTAGGCGACGCTGTCCATCGTTCTCGTGATGTGTAGGTCCGGCATTCGATTCGCCGCGCTCGACATTCCCACCCGCAGAAAATCGGCTTCACCCCTTCGCTAGTTATAGCTATAGCTACGGCTAGCGCGAAAACAGCGGAAATCGACGTAGCACCTGTGAGACCCTGAACCGATGTCGGCGAACACCTCAACACGTGAAGCTACTCTCCGACCCCGCTCGCGAACATCCTTGCTTTCCGAGGGGGTGGGGCAATATCGCTCGCCAACTCTGGAAAACCAAACCCGTTGGCAACGATTAGTCGTTCGAGGGGCGCGTGAGAGCAGGCGCAGTGACGTAGCGCACAGTGACCCCATCTCGGCGCATGGTCCGAGCAAACCACGTGATCGATAAGAAGATGGCTGTGGCAGTCACAGAGAGGGTGGCCCCGAGCCTCTCGGGCGGGAAGGAGTGTGTCGATGCCGTCAGCAGCAGTGCCAAGACGATGGCCCCGTTCAAGAACATGGTGATTGCCCAGAGGAAAGATACCCGGACAAAGAATCGGTGAACGCTCGGACGGGCGAGAAGCTCTGGCGTCAGCGGACAGAAGTCGTGCGTGAATCGTTGGGTGAAGGGTCGACCGACGAGGGCGGTGATTACGAGCAAGAACGACGCCAAAAACGCACTCATCGTGGGCTGGATGAAGTACAAGAAGGCGCTGCCAGTGACGAACGAGACAATGGTGCGGACAGTTAGCAGAGCGGTACCGAGCATGAGCATCGTCGAGACTCGCTCATGGCGCCACACGCGCCGACCGATGAGCAAGTACGACCAAGCCAGAGCGCTGAGGAGAGCCCCCCGAAAGCCGGAGATGAGCAGCACGCAGTAGTAGGCGGCAAATGGTGCCGCAACGCTCTCGATAATGACGGGAATGGCGTGGCGAAACACCAACCAGGGATGCGGCAGTTGCAACACAGAGCCAGCACGGCCATCAAGATGGTCAGTAAATGCCAGCCCCCGTAGGGCCGGCCGACTTAGAGTTCGGCTGATAGTCGAGTTTAGCAGGCTTTCCGAATACAAATCTGCGCCCTGCCGACTGGAAGCTTCACAGACGCGGTGAGGCTGAGGGCCATCACCCGGTCCCCACAACTGCTGGTAGGAGACGGCATCCGCCCCGGCCTCGGTGATAGCCGACGCATCCTTGACGCGGCAGTCACGAGATTCGTTCGTTCGTCGATCCCAGTACCCGACAGGGCCGCGTGTTCCTGAGTAGTTTGCACTTAGCAGTGAGTCCGCTCCTCCGTCGACCTTCGGGTTCACCGTCGGACCTGTGTGGCATCAGCGGTCATCTCGGATCCCGGCGCCTGGTCGACCTAGTCAGGCCGGTCGCCACCGGTCTCGTAGTCGGCCGTCGAACTTCCCTGTGTACACCGACAGTCGGACCGGGGAGCTCAAGCTTCGTTGGGCAAGACCGTCGGATCGACCATCCCACAAAACGTCAGCCGAACCCAGCAAACCCGGACCCACGGCGACTACCACGGACCGTGATAGTCCTGGTCAGAGCCTATGACGACCTAAAGCGGCTCACCCCAGAATCACCCCGCCACGCTTTTCGAGACCGTCCGATTCGGCCGCTCTCGCATCCCTCCAGCAGCCATTCTGCAACGCCGAGCTTAGGTCATCCCAGAATCAATCCCGGACTGTCGCCGGGAGTCAGCACGGTCGGCCACGTCCGCAGGATACGAGAACGATCGCTCGCCGGCCGGGAGCGCCCCGCATCGTCCGTACCTCCCCCCGGCTCGGCTGGGCGGCGACCTCCCGGTTTCCAGCTATTGGGTGACTCCCCAGGTGTCCCAATAGGTGATGTCCTCTACTGGTGGCCTGTTGGCGGGTTTGAAGTCGCCACCGGTGGTGTAGCCAACCGGGATGAGTGCCACCTGGGTGATCTCCTCGGGGATGTCCAGCAGACCCGCGGCCTCTCTTTCCTTGAGCAAGTGAAGAGTTGTCCACACCGATCCCAGTCCCCGGCTCCTCAAAGCCAGCATGAAGCTCCAGGCCGCCGGAATGATCGAGCCGTACCTCGACGCAGCCAGAGCATTGGGTGCGTTGTCGACGCGACCTTCGATACAAGGGATGACGTGGACGGGCACCCGATCTAGTACCTCGGCCAGGTAGACGGCGCTCTCGTACACCCGCTTCGTCTGGGGATCCGTGGCCCTGGCCGCCGCCGCTTTGAGATAGTCACCGGCGCTCTCCGCATAGATCCGCGCCAACCCGGCCTTCTTGTCCGGATCGGTCACCACCACCCACCGCCAAGTCTGGGCGTTGCTCGCGGTGGGCGCTTGGACGGCCAGACGGAGACAGTCCAGGATCACCGACCTCTCGACCGGACGAGCCAGGTCGAGACGCCGGCGCACGGCCCGGGTTGTGGAAAGCAGATGGTCAGTTACGGCAGGGTCGATTGTCATGGGACGCCTTGTCTACTCGATCGCCGCGGCCCAGACCCTGGAACCCATGTCATGCATCCACAGGTCGGCCGTCCTCCCAGCCAGGTTGTCCGGAGCCTTGCCCTAACCCAACCTGTCAGAATCCAACATCCGCCCCGATACTGTCGAGGGTTGCGCCGCCTCCTTACCGGCAGGACAGGCGGAAGCTGCCTTACCTCCGGATGGCAATACGATCAGTGTCGGTGCATGAGCCAAAGGCCAATGAGCGCGATCCGGATCCGGGCCGACTTCATGTCCGCATCGGAAAGGTGACCGTTCCCATTCCGGAGAGCGGTCCGGGGGAGATCGTCGTGGCTATTCGTGGAGGCACCGACCGCTTCGCGGCATGGTGTGACGGAGCCGTTGCCAAACACGCGTCGGTGATCGTCGTTGAGGTTCGCCCGCCTCGGTCTGTCACTGTTGCGCCGTTCCCTGAAGCTGACAGTCTGTGAGGTTTTCATGTTCTTCTGGCATGTTCCCGCGCCGGATGAGGCGCTCCTCATCTCTGGCTCTAAGCACAAGGACGGCGCAACCCAGTTCCGCATTGTGACCGGCCATGGCTCGTTCGTACTTCCGATCAAGCAGAAGGCCCGAGTCCTTTCCCTGGCTCTACGCGAGGCCGAGTTGCTCGAGGAGTGCGTGACGACTCAGGGCATCCCGCTCAAAGTCACCGCAGTCGCCGCTGAGGCCGAAGCCGCTCGGCGCCGATCTCTGGCCGAAGCCGAAGCAGATGCGGAACGGGTGGCAGCCCAGGCCGCAGCCGCTGCAGTCAAGGCCCGCGCTGAGGGAGACGCCTTCGCTGAGCGAGCTACAGCGACCGCCGCGGCCGATGCCATCAACGCCCGGGCCGCTGCCCTCTCAGGCGAGAATCAAGAGTTAATCGCAGCCAACAAGCTGGTCGAAATGCTGCCCAGCCTCGTTGCAGCAGCCGCAGGCGGCATCTCCGGATCCAACCTGACAGTGCTCAATGGATCCCAAGGGGTGAACGAGATGGCCGTTGGAGTGGTAGCCCAGGGTCTCAACATCTATGACACGCTTCGGAAGGGCCTGGCCGGGCGGAACGGATCGCTTCCAACAGCGACTCAGTCCGATGACGATACGGCCAGCGCCAGGGACCACAGTCGCTAGCCGTGAGGAAGATTGCGATCCTGGATGACTACATCGGCGTCGCCCTGGAGTACGGCGACTGGTCCGTCCTGCCCGCCGACGCCGAGATCACCGTGTACCGCCAGGCCATCCCACCGGAGCAGCTTGTCGATGAGCTCTCCGACTACGAAATCGTCGTCATCACCCAGCAGCGGGCGCGCTTTCCCCGGCCCGTGCTGGACGGCCTCCCCAACCTGAGGTTGCTCGTCTGCAACGGCCGGACGAGCAATGTCATTGACCATGTGGCCCGGATCGAGCGGGGCATCCTGCTCTGCGGCACCGCAGAGACCGATCCGGGCGCCACGACTCGCCCTTCTGACCACCAAACCCCGCCGGGCCTGCCGGTGCCGTCCGAGATGGCGTGGGCACTCCTCTTTGCCGTGGCAAAGAGGACCGGGATCGAGGACCGGGTCATCCGCGCTGGGGGATGGCAGATGGGGTTTCCGATCCCGCTCGCCGGAAAGCGGCTCGGTCTCCTCGGCGCGGGTCGCCTCGGAGGCGCGATGGTGCCGGTGGCCAGGGCGCTCGGCATGGATGTGGTCGCGTGGAGCCAAAACCTCACCGATGAGCGATGTGCTCAACTCGGCGTGACGAAGGTGACCAAGGACGAGCTCCTCTCGTCTGCGGACTTTCTCGGGGTCTTCCTCGTCTTCTCGGAGCGCTCCCGCAATACGCTTGGCGCTGACGACTTCGCGAAAATGAAGCCGGGCGCCATCCTGGTGAACATCTCCCGAGGTCCGATCGTCGAAGAAGAGGCCCTGCTCGCGGCGCTCCGCTCGGGCCAGCTCGCCGGCGCCGGGCTCGACGTCTTCGACCGCGAGCCGCTCCCCGCGGACCACCCCTTCAGGTCGCTCGACAATGTCGTCGTTACCCCCCACATCGGCTATGTCACCGAACAGCTCTTCCGCACCGCCTGGCGGCGGATGGCGCAGGATGTCGCGGCGTACCTCGCAGGATCGCCGATCCGGGTGGTCACCGATCCAGCCGATTGCCCGCCGATGGCGCCCGAATAGGCCGGGCGTGACCGGTCCTGGTGGACGAGGGTAAAGATCAGTCGGGGTCGTCGAAGGAAATAAAGGAAATAACGGTCTTGATTCCCGCCGGTCTTCCGAAGGTGAGTTCGGTGGCTTGTTCGGCGGGATAGCGTCCACCGATGAGCGCCTGGGCCGGTTGTGGCCACCGTCGTTTGAACTCCTGGAGGTCTTGGATGGCGGCCGCGAAGGCGTCTGCTCCCGCGTTCACCGTGCCAAGCAGTATCTGGTTGCGCAGGACCATTTGCCGCATGAGGCCAGCGGGGTCGGTCTGGATGAACGACTGCACGCCCGGTACGCCGGTCAGGACGTAGATCCCGTTCTGACCCAGGACTCGTAGCACTTCCAGAGCGAAGTGGGGAATGCCCGACCGCCTCGTAGATGAGGTCGATGTTGCCGATCGACGAGGCCAATTCGGACGGGGTCGTCGACTGTGAGGATACATAGGTGGCCCCCAATGCGGCTACCAGGTCGGTCCGGGGACTGGGAGGCAGCTCTCTTGAGTAGACGTAGGTCCGGAACGTCTTCGACGTGGCGTCCCGGCGCCAAATCGCATTCGTGCCCGGCCTGGGTTCGCCCCAGTCGGTGGCCGTGGCGCCCGATGGTGCGCACGTCTACGTGACCGAAACCCAGGTTGGGAAGCTGGCGACCATCAGCACCGCCTCCAACCAAATCGTGCATACCACCGTAGTCGGGCAGGACCCTTGGCAAAGTGTCGTCTCGGCCGGGGGGACCACGGTCTACGGGGCCAACCCTGACTCCGACTCGGTTTCGGTTGTCGACGCCGCCACCGGCCACCTCGAAAACACGTACATCGTGGCTGGCGATCCCGACACCCTCGCGCTGACACCGAACGGCAGGCAGCTCTGGGTGGCCGGCAACGACAGTGGCGTTCTCACCGTCATCAACACCGACACCGGCGTCACCGTGGGCGAGACCAACCTCGGCGGGTTCGGCCCCAATTCGGGCGACGGGCTCGACCCCACCGGGATCGTCCTCACCCCCACCCCCACCGCCACCGGCTGATCCTGGTTCCCGCGCTCGCCTCCAGTGGACGGGACCCTGTGGGCCGCCGCCGCGAGGCCGGGGGTGGCGCCCGGTTCTTCTGCTGCCGGAGAGTCGACTTGAGCGGGAATGGCACTGCGATGGTGCGAGTCGTGACGTCTTGAGGGCAACGCTCCTCGGGAGCCGCGTTTCGATGTAAGGACTCTCCGGATGGCCGTGGCGGCCACTCCCCGGCGCCGGGTGTACCCACCCAAGTCGAAGTGGGCACGGTGGGACAAAATGGGCGAGGAACATGCCGGTTTCTGCCGCTGAGCGTGCCCAGTCGGGTGGACCGTGCCCACTTTCACCAAAGTGGGCACGGTTTGCAGAGCGTGGCAGCTCGGCAATGGCACGACGACCCTCAGCGATCTACCGGTAAGGGTGAAACTGCCCTCGCCCGTGCAGATGGCTGCTATTGGTGGGTCCGTTGCCGACAACGGGCAAACGGTTGTCCTGTTGAAAAACGGGCAGGTCATGGTATGGGGCAACGGTGACTACGGCCAGCTGGGCAACGGTGGCGGCAACGCTCTCGCCCGAATCCCGTTCGCCGTGCCAGGCCAGCCGTCAGTGATCGCTTCCGGCGGCGGCACCTTCTACCTTGTGATCGCCCAGGATCTGTACGCGATCGGTGAAAACAATGACGGCCAGGCTGGAACGGGTACGTCCGGCAGCTCGGTCACGCAGCTGACCGAAGTTGCGTCAGGCGTGAAATCTGTTGCGGCGACGGCGCCGGACGCCGTCAGTCTCGGCGGGGCAGGGGGATGAACTGCGCAGCCCCTTGGCCGGCGTTCCGATGCGGCGTGATGCAGTTCGCCCAACTCGGGAGGCATCGTTTATTCGCTCGACTGGGCGCGCAGCTGCTCGAGTAGCCGAAGCAGCGATTTTCGGAGTGTCTCCAGCTCTTTGGGGCTGGTCAGCGCGGCCCATCGTTCCTCGACCCGCGCCGCGGCGGCGTGCGTCACCGGGGGGACGGACTGGCCCCTCTCGGTGAGGAACACCAGTTGCGACCTTCGGTCGTTCGGGTTCGGCCTCCGCTCGACGTAGCCCGTCCGCTCCAGCTGCTCGACCGCCTGCGCCATCGTTTGCTTCCGGACGTAAGCGAGGTCGGCGAGCTCGGACACAGTAATCCCCTCCGGGCCCACGAACGGGAACACGTTCCCTGCGCTCGGGCCGATGTCTTCGAACCCCGCTTGACGCAGCGCGGTATCCATCTCCTGCGAGTACTGCTGGTAGATCAGGCGCACCAACAACCCGATCATCGGCTGGTGCGGAAAATTCTTCGCAGACATATAGACAGTAACCTGTCTACGTACTACAGTAGACAGGTACCTGTCCACTGTAGTGAAACGGAGTCCCTATGTCCGACACCCCCACTGTCTACGGCCAGTTTGGCCAAGCCCTCGGTCTGGCCGAGCGCACTCTTTCCGCCGTTCTGCGCGAGCACCTCGCTAAGCGGAACACTACCCCGGAGGCCTGGTACGTCTTACGCCTGCTCGCAACACGCGGGGCAGCCTACCCTCGGGCGGAACTCACCCGAATGATCGTGAGCCCCGGCTTGGCTGAGGACGCGGTGCGAACCTTGCTCGACCGCCTCGAGGCCGACAGCCTGATTCGCGGTGACGCCGAACTCGATCTGACTCCGGTAGGCGAGGCGCAATACCGCAGCCTTCGCGAGTACATCAGCGGCCCGTCCGCGGAATTGCTGAGCCAGTTCGATGTTGACGACATCGAAACAACGGTCCGAACCCTGCAGGCGATCACCGCCAGGGCCCGGTCGTAGCTCTGGATAAACGCGGCCCGTGGTTGAGCTAGGCGAGGGCTCGTAGCTCCTCCATGGACCTTCGCATGACCGTGGCCAGGTCTGGACTGTTGTCGCGGTCGTTTGCCCACCGCTGGAGTCCGACTCGTAAGACGGTCATGCCGGCGTCGGCGGCCATAGTGGCCTGGGGCTCGTCCACCCCCCGTTCCCGGAGTACCACGGCGACAGAGGCGGCGTAGTCGGCGAGCTTGGTCAACTCGCGCTCGCGTAGTTCGGGGTTGCTGGCGATCACGGTCTGGCGTTTCCGGGCCAGGTCGCGGCGGCCCTCACCGAGAAAGGCGGCCGCGGCGTCGAGGCCCTTCGCGACGGCGTCAAGGGGGCTGTCGGTTGCCGGCGCTGCCGCCACCCCGGTCACGATGCGGTCGTGGAGGAGCGTTGATCCTCCGAAGAGCACCTCCCGCTTGTCGCTGAAATGCCGGAAGAAGGTGCGCTCGGTCACGCCGGCCGCCTCCGCGATCTGGGCTGCGGTGGTCCGGTCGAATCCTCGTTGCGCGAAGAGCGTCAAGGCAGCCTCCTGCAACCGTCCGCGGCTATCCGGTTGCCATCGGCCCATGCGTCCCAGCATAACACTATTGACAGTCACTGACATCACTGCCTAGAGTGATGGCAGTTACTGACATTCGAGTCTGTTTGGAGGAACGATCATGAGGTTCTTTGTTACCGGGGCATCTGGTTGGATTGGCTCGTCGACGGTCGCCGAGTTGCTCGGCGCAGGCCACGAGGTGGTGGGCCTGGCTCGCTCGGACGCGTCGGCCGAGAGGATGGAAGCCGTTGGAGCGATCCCGTGGCGCGGTGATCTTGACGATCCCGACGGTCTGGCCGAAGCGGCTGACGAGAGCGACGGGGTTGTCCACCTTGCTTTCCAGCACGAGGTCGCCTTTGGCGGCGACTTCTTCGCCGCCGGCACCGCGGACCGGCGTGCCGTCGAGGCCATGGGTGCCGCTTTGGCCGGCTCCGATCGGCCATTCGTGTTGGCCTCGGGCCTGGTGGGGCTGTCGTCCGGGCGGGTGGCCACGGAGAACGACGGATTGGTGGCCAGCCCCGAGCTGCGAGCCAACCCCGCGGGCATTCGGGCCGCCACCGCGCTGCTTGCCCTGTCCCTTCGGGGCATCGGCGTGCGCGCCTCGGTGCTGCGCTACCCGCCCACCGTCCACGGCGATGGTGACCACGGATTCGTGGCCACCTTTGTCGACATCGCACGCAAGAGCGGTATGTCCGCCTACGTGGGTTCCGGCGCCAACCGCTGGCCCGCGGTCCATCGCTCCGACGCGGCCCGCCTCACTCGATTCGCCGTCGAGTCTGCCCCCGCCGGCTCGGTCCTGCATGCAGTCGGGGAGGAGGGCGTCCGCTTTCGCGATATCGCTGAGGTCATCGGCCGTCACCTCGATGTGCCGGCAAAGTCACTGAGTCCGACCGAGGCGGCCGAACACTTCGGCCTCCTGGGGCACTTCGTCGGCCTGGACACCCCGGCCAACGCCGTCATCACTCGCGAGCTGCTGGATTGGGAGCCGACCGGCCCCGGTCTGCTCGAGGACCTCGACATGGGCCACTACTTCACACAGGGTTGATGTTCGCGGCGACCTCGAAGCTGGTGTTTACACTCGCGCAGGCCGGGAGCGGAGTGGTGGCGCCTGCCCCCGGTCAGCGGCTTCCGGGTCGGCCTTCGGCGCGCCGGCCAACCCGGAGGACCGTCAGATAACGGCGTGATGCTCGGTCGCCCAGCCGAGTGCGGATGCGGTCGGCGATTGCGTCGAGCAACGACTCCCGGACGTCGTCGTCGAGCTTTCGGTACAGCGACGTCGAACGGAGAAGATCAGCGAAGCCGTCTCCGTCGAGCGACTGAACAGTCGGGTACCACCGCACGATCGTTGGGCCGAACAAGTCACCCGGGTCGCTGACCAGACCCCAGCCCTCGGTCGTGGCCCGCACCTCGTCCTCGAGGGGCGGATGGCCCCATTCGGGGTTGCCGGGCGAGTATCGCTCGTGGAGGTCGGCGGTCTCGGCATAGACCTCGGGCTCCCCTTGCCGGCGGACGACGACATTGCCGAGCAGCGCCATCCACCCGCCCGGACGGAGTACGTCGTGCGCTCGCCGCCAACCAATGGTCGGGTCGACCCAGTGCCACGCCGACGCAGCGACGAGGACGTCGAAGCGTCTGCCACGGTCGTCCCACTCTTCGAACAGTGACGTCTCGACCTCGACATTGGTAAAAGGACGCAGACGTCGCCGAGCGAGATCGGCCATGTCCTTGCCCGCTTCGACTGCGGTCACTGCGCATCCGAGTGCCGCCAGGGAACGTGTCGCCTGGCCCGTGCCGCAGCCCACCTCGAGCACCGAGGAGTGTGCGTCCAGGCCTGTGATGGCGACAAGGTCCGCGAACAACTCGGCTGGATAGCCCGGTCGGACGCGATCGTAGAGCTCCGGGATCTCATTGAAGACCCGAGCGAGGTCGCGGTGGTCCCGGTTTGCCATCGCCTTATCCTGCCGCCGTCAAGAGGGCACCGATCAGTTGCTCTGTGTGTCTTTCTTCGAATGCAGACGGTCGAACGTGTGGTCTGCAGCGCTGGTGACGTCCTCGATGACCTGGCCCAACAGGCCGCCCTCAGCCAAGTGTGGATGTGCGTGGGTCGGCGCTCCTCCAATGCTGAGCGCGATCGACCCAGACGGCACTGCCAGTTCGCTCTCCGGGATCAGCTCGCGCAGGCGGGCAAACAGATTCACCTGGGTTGCGACGTGGTCGCGGATCGCTGCTTGGAGCTGATCCTGGTGTTCGGGCGTGGGATCCTTCTCGGCGTCGCGCATGCGATCCTCCAGCTGTCGCTCCCGCGTGCCGGAGGTCTTCCACGATGCCTTTGCCACCTGCGGCGTGATGGTGGATGGCGGGGTACAGGAAGTCCCGCTCGACGCTCAGGTGTTGTGACATCTCGGCCACCCCGGGGGGAGGCGCAGCTTCGAGGAGGTTCTGGTGGTCCGCGGACAGAAAGTCCAGCAAGTTCACGTCTGGCACCTACCGGACAGTAGACGCTCGGCGTGGTCCCGGTTGCAGCAGGCAAGCTCTCGTCGCACCCAGACCCCCGACGACGCTTCCGTTGCTAGCTTGGGCGAGCATGAGGGGTCTGGAAGGTGAAGCGGTGCTGATGGCAGGCGGGGCCGGGGGAATCGGCACGGCCACGTCACTGCGGCTGGGAGCCGAAGGGGCCCGGGTGGCAGTGGGCGACCTGAATCGAGAAGGCGCCGAAGCAGCCGCGGCCCGGATTATCGAGGCGGGCGGCGAGGCGTTCCCCGTTGTTGTCGATATCGGCGACGAGGAATCGGTGGTGTCCGCCGTCCAGGCCACTGCGAAAGCGTTCGGAGGGATCGATGCGGTCCATGTCAACGCAGCGGACCTTTCTCCGACAACGATCGGCAACGACACTGACGCCGAGACCATCGACCTGGACGCCTTCGACCGGACGATCCGCACCGGCCTGCGCGGCCACCTTCTCTGCACCCGGCATGCCCTGCCGGAGCTGCTGAGGCGGGGAGGCGGCGCGTTGGTGTTCACCAGCTCGGCCGCGGCGTTTATCGGCGAACCCGAGCGGCCGGCCTACGCGATAGCCAAAAGTGGCATCAATGCTCTGGTCCGCCACGTCGCGTCCAGGTGGGGCAAGCAAGGTGTCCGGGCCAACGCGGTCGCGCCGGGGCTTGTCCTGACGGACAAGATTCTCGAGAGCTTGCCGCCGGCGTTCCGGGACACCGCGCTGGAGTCCACCCGCAGTGCCCGTCTGGGGCGGCCTGACGACATCGCCGCCATGGTTGCCTTTCTCATGTCGTCTGACGCCGAATGGATCAATGGTCAGGTCATCAGCGTCGATGGCGGGGCCACTCTGCGCTAGGACGTCGCACTCGGGCGACTCCGATCAAAACTTCAAACCTCAGGCGGCCGACGGCCTGGCTGGCCGGCTCGCGGACTCGCCCTCCGGCCGGGTTGGCGCACGAGCGCTTGATCGTCTTGCCCCGGTGGTGTCACCGTGGGCTCGAACGTGGCGGAGAAGAGGTAGCTGGTGGCAAGACTGCGGTAGGGGCGCCATTTCTCCGCAATGGCCAGTACCTCCTGTTGACTCGGGAGGTGGGGAAGCTGATAGGCGTTCTGCACTGCGCGGCGCAAGGCCAGGTCGCCCGGCAACACCACATCCTCCCGCCGGAGGGCGATGAGGAGAGCGCCCTGGGCCGTCCACGGGCCTACGCCGGAGATAGACGTCAGCTCGGCCATGAACTCCTCATCAGGCAAGCTGCTCAACGCATCGGCGCTGAGGCGGCCGTCCGACAGCCGCTCGGCCAGGTCCCGGAGCGTGCTGATTTTGCGCCACGACAGACCGGCCCGGCGAAGTTCGGCGGGGTCAAGAGCGAGCAGGTCGGTGGGCGAAGGGAGATGCCCGCCGAACAACGCCTGGATCCGCTCCAGTATCCGGCGTGTCGCGGCGACAGACAACTGCTGACCCACGATCTGAAATAACAACGCGCCGTAGAGATCCATCGGCGGAAGCTGCTCCATCCACGCACGCGGGTCGAAGTCCGGCCGTTCGTCTATGAGCCGTGCCAACACCGGGTCAGTGTTGCGAAGGTGGGAGCGCGCCTCCTGCAGCCCGGCGTCGCGGCTGGAATCCGCCGTTGTGGCATCGGGCTTCTGCCGCGTTATTCCGGTGCTGCGCTTGGCCATATGGTCAACCGGGGAGGTCTTCGGGCCGCTTGGCAGCGAGATGGCCCGACAGTAAACCCGTCGACTGGCCGACCTCGATGAGATAGCCGTCCGGATCCCGCATGTAGCAGCGGATCTCCGCGCCCCGGTCGATCGGCGGCGTGAGGAACGTGGCGCCGCGGGCGCTCCATTCCCGATAGCACGCGTCGATATCGGCCACGCGGAGGTTAAGGAAGATCGAGGTGGTCGGCCCGGGCTCGTAGTCAACGACCGTGATGTCCGGCTTGTCGGGCGTAGGCGGGCCGCCCGGGTTCATGAGGATCCAGGAGTTGGCCAGCTTCACGATGCAGGGGTTTTCGTCGAGGACGACAGTGCCACCGAGCACTTCGGAGTAAAACTGGCGCGATCGGGCTACCTTGCGGACCGTGATAAACAACGTGGCCACGAAACCCTCGGTCGGCGCGGGCAGGTTGGCATAGTCGATTGCAGGTGGTTTATCCGTCATGGCAACACACTCCTGTTCGGTCAGTTCATCGAGGCGGTCGAAAGTACAAAGGATTGCGAATGTCTTGGTCGTGGCTCAGGACACCGTGCCCGCGTCAATGGGGACCACCACGCCGGTCAAATAGTCGGACGCCGGGCCGGCGAGGAAGCCGACCACCCTCGCGCAGTCCTCAGGTGTGGCGGGTCGCCCGAGCGCGTTGAGCGTGTTCAAAGAAACCCTGGTCTCTTCGTCCATCGCCTCGAACGCAAGGGCAAGACGGCCGGTCGCCACGTAACCCGGTGCGATGCAGTTGGCGGTGACATTCCAATGGCCGAGATCTTGCGCCAGGTATCGGGTGTACATGACGATGCCTGCTTTGGCGACCCCGTAGTGGGCGTACGCACCATTGCGTCCGCCCCGAAGACCGGAAATGCTCGCCACCGTGATGATCTTTCCGTAGGCCTGGGCCTTGAGGACTGGGGCCGCGGCCACGCAGGTGTTCACCGTCCCGTACAGGTTCTTCTGCAAGACCGCATCGAACTCGTCCAGGTCCAGTTCGGAGGCCCTTGCCTCCCAAGGAGAGCCGATACCGCCGCCAGCGTTGCAGACCACAATGTCGAGCCGTCCCCACTCGCCGGCGATCCCCTTTACCGCTTCTTGCATCGCCGCCAGGCTTGTCACGTCCGCCTCTATCGCAAGCGCTCGCCGGCCCAGTACCTCGACTTCCTCAGCAGTCGTGTCGGCGGTCATCAGGGCCGCCTCGGCGGCGTACTCGCGGTAGGACCGTAAATCTATGTCGAGAACGGCAACGTCAGCGCCCAACTGGGCCAGATGGAGCGCGTAGGCCCGACCCAAGCCTCGGCCGGAGCCGGTCACCAATGCCGTCCTGCCGGCGAGTGTCATCTCATCTGGCACGTGGCATCCCTCCCGGGTCGCGAGCTTCCACCATAGGGGAGCGCCACTTCGCGTGTTGCCTCCTGCGTTGGGCCTAAAGGCCCGGTGGAGCTCGGCTCGGCGGCTCAGAACTTGCTCGACGACGTTCGGGCTCACCCAAGTCGCGACCACCCGTCAGCCGTTGGCGATCGTCACCAGCTGACTCCGGTCCGGCATGAGACCGGCGAAACCGTCCCGGCCACAGTCGGCGGCAAGGGTCCGTACCCTGTCCGCCAGGTTCGGGTCGGATCGGAATACCTCATCGGGATGGCGGAGCAAGAGCCGGATGTCCAGCGCTGGACGCAGGAGGTCCGGGTTGAAGGGTGCGAGCTGGAATAGCGCTTCCACCAGACCGCCCCCGGTGTCGTTGTCGGCGAAGGGCCGTTGGTCCATGCCTGCCTCGACGCGGGCCAGACGATGACGATCCTGGGCCAGAGTCGAGCGGTACCACCGTTCGACCGAGGCGGCGGTGGCCTGGTGGAAGCTGCAGGCGAATCGCGTCGGGCTGTCGAGGCCAACGTCGCGGATCGTCTGGCGGAGAGCAATGGCGTGCATCGCGCCGATCGACGCGCCCGCGGCCGAGTGAAGGGTTGGTCGCCGCCCACGCGTCGCCCACCGCAACCACCCCCGTCGCCACGGGCCGGCCGTCGACGCTCAAGTCCCGGTGGCGGTCCTCGAGCCGGGTCAGGACTGACACGCCGTCGTCGATGGGCTCTCCGTCGAGCCAGTGCGCGACCAGTTTGATGCTCCGCAGTGCCGCCTCCCAGCGGTCCAGCCGGCGCAGACCATAGAGGGCCTTATCCTTCGCGTGGACAACGAGGCCCAGGCACCAGGTCCCGTTGTCGGCAGGCAGGCACAATGAGCTGATGGTGTCCCAATCCCAGCGAAAGACGCCAATCAGCGCGGGGAGCGACTCGTTGCGGGCTCGGAAATGACGCCCGAAGTACATGAACCCCGAGTCATCCCGCTCTTCCGCCGGCGGCCGGGCGCCAAGTTCCGCCAGCCACGTCGGCAGCACTGAGCGTCGGCCGCCGATGTCCACCACCAGATCCGCCTCGATGCTCTCGCCGTGTTCGGTGCGGACTCCGATCACGTTGGGTACGGCGCGCATATCGGAGGGGCCGGCCAGCAACCCCGCCACCGCCTCGCCCCGGCGTACGACGATTCCCCGCGACGTTGCCGCCCTGGCGAGCACTGATTCCACGAATGGACGTCGCCCAGTGATCAATTCGAACCGCTCGTCGCCGTCCTGCCACCCGCCGCTGATCGACGTGGGTACCACGTCGTTGATGAGATCGAGCCGAAGCGCTCCCTCTCCTTTTAGCTGCTCCGCGACGCCTGGCAGTTCGGTTTCGACAATCTGGCGGAACCGGGCCAGGAATGCATGGGGTTGGTGGAACTGGTTTACCCCGGCGCGTCGCCAGCCCGCCCAGGCCTGGGCCCCGTGCTCGGGCGGGAGAGCGGCGTCACGCTCGAGGACAACGACCTCGTGGCCGTCGCTTTCGAGGAGCATCGCCGTCGCAAGGCCAACCACCCCCGCCCCGATGATAAGCACCCGTGCCATATTCAAACCCTTCCTTGGCTTGCCTGTCGAGGCGTGTCGCCGAAATCGGCGAGGCCCGTTTCGATCCGTCTCCGCTGACATGCCGGCGAGATCGAGCCGGCCAGGCGCGGGTGAGGGCTTCCGGAGCGCCGCGTGTTTTGCATGGAGATCGGTACGGCGTCAATGGCCGGTCGGTTCTCGTCCACGCCGGGCTTCCACTTTGAGCCATCGGCTGCTGCTGGGGAGCCCAACTCGAGGCTGGACCGGTTCCACAAAATCCGTAGGAACATTTCCACGGCCGGCCACTGTGCGCCTTCCCAGCGGACGGGACCAGTGGCAAGCTAGCCAGTATGCGCAAACGGCTCGCCAAACACCGGGTAGCCATGGCCGTGCAGCCGGGCGCCCCGATCTTCGAGCTCTCCGTGCCCTGCGAGGTCTTTGGAGTTGATCGGCCGGATATTCACGATCCGTGGTATCAGTTTGCGGTCTGCCCTACTCAACCCGCGGCCCGGGTGGCAGCTGGCTTCGTCGCGAACCAGACCGGGTCCATGGACGACCTCGCCGACGCCGACACGTTGATCATTATCGGGTGCGAGAACATCCACACCCAGCCGCCTGCCGTCCTGGTCGAGGCGATTCGGAAGGCGAACCGACGGGGGTCTCGCATCGTCGGTATCTGCTCCGGGGCCTTCGTACTCGGTCACGCTGGTCTGCTCGACCATCGCCGCGCCACCACCCACTGGATGCACGTCGCCGACTTCAGTTTCCAATTTCCAACCGTCGATCTGGATCCTTCCGTCCTGTATGTCGAGGACGGAGGGGTTTTCACTTCGGCGGGCACCGCCGCCGCCATCGATCTCTGCCTCGAGTTGGTCCGCCAGGACCTCGGCGCTGGCCCTGCCAATGAGGTGGCGCGGCGCATGGTCATCCCACCCCATCGAGACGGGGGCCAAGCCCAGTACGTCCGCTGGCCGATCCCCACCCATCCCGACCACGACCTTGTGCAGGCCCTTGAGTGGGTTCAGGCCAATCTCGACCGGCAGATTACGGTCGAAGATCTCACTCAACGTGCGCACCTCAGTCGCCGGACGCTGATCCGGCGTTTCCGCGACACGATCGGGGTGTCTCCGCAACAGTGGCTGCTCCGTCAGCGCCTCTTGCTTGCTCAGGATCTGCTGGAAACCACGTTGCTCTCGATTGACCGAGTTGCCGAGCGCTCAGGCATGGGTTCCGCTGCCAACCTGCGCCATCACTTCCACGCCCAAGTTGGCGTTTCGCCCCTTACCTATCGTCGAACCTTCGGGCCGCCACCGAGCCACCGAGCGGTTCCAGCATTATCTGACACCCGCACAATCGAGAAACGCAAGCTCCACTGAGGGTTTGTGTTACGTATATAACACAAACCCTTCGGGAGCGCCGTCGCCAGGCTAGGCCGGCATAGGGACGAGATCCACCCAGCGTGCGGTGTTGAGGGAGTTGCGGCGGAAGGTCCGCGGTTTGGCACTGCTGATGTCGGCCCGCATGTGCTGGAGCGCCTGATTGTCCCAGATGGCGAGGTCGTGAGGCGACCAGTGGTGTTCGTACAGATGTGACGGTGAGTAGAGGTGGGTGAGCAGATCCTCGATCAGAGCACGGCTGGCTTGCGCATCCATGCCTTCGATTCGTTCCGCGTGAAGGTCGGAGACGAAGAGCACCTCCTCGCCGGTACGCGGGTGGCGGCGCAGGAGCGGATGGTGGTGCCGGGTCGCGTCCGGGCCCAGGTCGTGCTCGCGCGCCTTGGCGTCGTCGCGGCCCAGCACGAACGTGCTCAACGCAAACCAGCACTCACGCCCATCCGCTCTGCTACGCAGGTCGGGCGGCAGCGTGCGAGCTGCGAGTGCGGCGTTGGCGAACCACGTCGAGGTCCCTTGTGACGGTAGTTCCATCGCGTACAGGGCGATGCCCACCACCGGAAAAGGCGTGAAGACCAGGTCGGAGTGAAATGGCAGCGGACCCTCGCCGGCCGCTCCCGGGATGATATTGGAGATAAACCCACTGCGTTGCCCGTCGCCTCCCTCGTCGATCAGCGGGCCAAACAGCGACACGAACTGTTCCTGCCCTTCGGCGTCAAGGTCCTGGTCGCGGAACACGAGGAGCTTGTACTGGTCGTAGGCTTTCCGCAGAACATCTCGATCGTCTGGCTGCAGTGGGGCGGACGTGTCCAGCCCGCTGATCTCGGCGCCGAGCGCCTGTGACAGTGGCGTGATGTGCATTTCTTCCTCCGTCCCCCGCTGGGTCAGGCATTTCCTTCAGAAGCACTTCTCTGGCACGGACGAGGCCCCATGCCAGTCTTCGCTGCTACAGGGTCAGCATCAGCGTAGCCCGGCAGGCCACGGCCACGCTGAGCTATCCGCTGGCGTTGCTCCCCCCGCTCGGGTTCCATAGCGAGGGCCGCTCTTCGTCGGCGGGCAGTCCCGCCTGGTCGGGGACCAGGCGGTCGATCCCTGTCAGCAATCGGTCGACGTCCGGCCACCACCTTCCAGCAGGCAGTGCCGCCAGCTTCGGAGCGGCCTCGGACGGCGTCGCCACGGTCACCACGCGGTTTGCCGAGGCTCCAGCTAGTACTCCCAGATACCAATGGCGGAGAGTGGGCGACCAGGTCTCCGGAGAGCAGACCAAATAGTAGTCGGGCAGCTCGACGGCCCCGGCCCTCCACCTCGACACCACTTCGGTCACGGCCACCTCGAGTTCTCCAGTCGGGCCACTTCCAGCGAAGTAGCGCACCCACGCATCGGCGACTCCGGCGAGCGGGTCGGCGTCGTGCACAAAGTAGGTCCCGTGAGTTCGCCGAGCCAGGTTCCATGCGGTCATAGCTCGGACCAGCGGCGCGGACGAGGAATCGGGCTGAAAGACGTCGACGTTGGGCCTCTGGCGCAGATCCTCGACCGTCGACTCGTCCGCGCCCAGCAATGCGACCACCGTCGTCTGGACCCGTTGCATCGGTTCTATCTTGGTCGGTCCGGCGGGCGGTGGGGACGCAACCCTCACGCGAGGCCCCACCGCCAGGTCAGGTGGCCGCCCTTGCCCGAGTGTCGTCCGGACGGCTCCGCCGCCGGCGCTGATCAGTGCGGGGTGACCGTAATGTGCAAGGGTTCCTCGCCCTTCACCTCGCCACCCAGGATGCGCATGGCTCGGTCGAGTTCGGCGATCGGCAACGTGTGAGTATGCAGACCAGACAGGTTCAGACGCCCGGTGCTGAGAACGCGGACGGCCTGGAGCTTCGCCCATTCACTGACGCTGTAGGCCCCTCGAACGGTCAGGGCTTTCCCGATGATACGCCCAACGAAGTTCGGGATAGCGGTCTCTTTGCTAGCCGTGAGCACGAGCGTCCCCTCGGAGCGGAGGGAGTCAATGCAGTCTTCCACGGGTTTCACGACATGCGGCGTGGTATCGATGGCGCGGTCGACCATGGCGCCGTTGGTCACCTCGCGGACCACATCAACCACGGACTCGCGATCGGTGTTGACGACATCCGTGGCCCCGAGCAGGAGCGCCAGGTCCAGCTTCCACGGCCGGAGGCCTCTGCCTCCTACGATGATCCGCCCCGCACCCGCCTCACGTGCGGCGATCACGCACGCAAGTCCGCGCTGGCCGGGTCCCATGATGAGGACCGTGTCGCCCAACTGTGTGCCGGCAATCCGAACTCCCCAATCGAACCCGGAGCCGAGGGGATTGAAGAACACCGCATCTTCAATGCTGAGCCGATCGGGCAGTGGGTACACGCGGCTGTTCGAGCGCATCCACAGGAATTCGGCGTATCCGCCGTTCAGTCCGGGTGGATCGTGCAGTGAGGTGAGCCCATAAATGAGGCGATTGTCGCAGTAGAGCCAGCGGCCACTCTGACAGGGCGGGCACCTGCCACATGGGCGCGTCGATTCCAGGGCGACCCGGTCGCCCGCCTGGACCCCTAAGCGTTCCGCGGCCCGGGTGCCGATCTGGGCGATACGGCCGACGGTCTCGTGGCCGTCGATGACCGGGTAGCGCGCCGTTTGTCCGATCAGCCCCAGGTATTGATCCCAATCGCTGCCGCACATGCCGTTCCCCTCGATCGCGAGGAGCGCCTCGTCTTCGCCGAGCTCGTCCGGTATCGGGAGGGTCATCATCTCTATTCTGCGATCGCCGGTCTGCACCGCAGCCAGGGCCTTCATCATCAACGCCTCCTCTTTTTTCAGTTGAAATCGTTGGAGCCTGACGACCGCATTCCAGAGGTTGCCGCCGGGTCAACGGTGCGGCGGAGACGACTTTTGCCAGACCGACACGTGTTGGGTGCTTTCCTGAGTGAAGGGCTCCCTGGTCCAGCTTCCCCAGCGTTCGGTCACGTTCATACCGGCCAATCGCGCCATGAGGTCAAGCTCGGAAGGCCAAACATAGCGAAACGGGATTGACAGGAGGTCGAGCCGACCATCGATCAGGCGATAGTGATAAGAGACCTGTCTCTGTGTGACAACGTCGTATTCGTCGAAACCGAAGTGCGTCGACCCGAGGCTGAAGGCCCGAATGGTCTCGCCAGGGGGAAGACGGCGCAGCGCAGGGACTCCGACCTCCACCACGAAGTGCCCGCCGGATGCGAGGTGGTTGGCGGCGTTGACGAAGCAGGCGACTTGCTCCTCCTGGGTGGTCAGGTTCATGATCGTGTTGAACACCAGATACACCAGCCGAAAGGTGGCGTCGATTCTTGCGGTGGCGAAGTCGCCAATCGTCACCGCGATCCGTTCGGCGCCGGCCTTTCCCCGCAGTTGCCGCACCATCGCAGTGGATACATCGATCCCGTGCACACGGACGCCCCTCTCACTCAGCGGGAGGGCGATGCGACCCGTACCGACCCCGAGTTCGAGGGCTGAGCCGTCCGATGCGAGCGAGGCCAGAAAATCGACCGTGGGGGTGACAACGTCCGGTTGGAACATGTCGGCTTCGGCCTCGTCATATGAGTTGGCCACACGGTCGTCGAAATAGCCGTCGGTCATGCCGTCCGGCGACGGCTAGGAGTTTCTGAGGCGGATGGCCCGCAACTTCGCCACCGTCCGGAAGAGGGCGAGTCCCGCCAAGACGATGCGAGTGACATCGACGGCGGGTACCCAGCGAGCCTTTCCGTCTTTTACGACATAGACGCCCAGCGGCCAGGTGACACCTCCAAAACCCCCACCGCTGCCGCTGCCGCTGCCGCTGTCCTCTGGTCCGTTCGGTCCCCCTTCGCCGGCGCCACCTCCGCCGCCCCCGGCCACCCAGGCGACCGGGATAATCAAAGTGCCGTCGCGCTCGATCGCCGGCCCGAAAGCACGGCCCACCGAGAGCTCGTCCCCCAGCCGGCTCAGCAGTCTCTCGACATCCACGGGTCACCTCCAGCGCAATCGGGTGGCTGCTCGCGGTCAGCTTAGGCGGAGAGACTGTTCGCCTCGTTCCTCCTTTATGCTCGTTGGCCCGGGTCGAGCGGGTCAGCCGTCTATCAGCCCCGACCGGACGTACGCGTCCTTGATGCGGGTCTTCTGTTCGTCGGTGAGCCGCAATTGTGGCGGCCGGGAATATGGATAGTCGCCGACAGGCAGCCCGACCAGCTGGGCGCAGTACTTGAACGCCGAACCCCAATGTGTCCAATAACCCGGGCGTTCCGGTACCTGCGTATACGTCAAGCCGTGAGCCCCGGGCCCATCCACGTTGGCCGTGAAATAGTAGTGGATTGCTTCCTCGTGCTTGCCTTCGAGCACCAGGTTGAACCAGTTCGTGAATCGTTTGTCACTCGGCGTCTCAGTGAGGTACACAGTGGCGCCGAGCATGCAGGGCGCCAGAAGGCCCGCTTGAACGTACCCAGCGTTGTACAGCGGTGCCGGGGGCGCGCTGACGTCCCACACCACCAGCTTGCCTTGTACCAACTTCGACACTGCGACGCCGTGTCCCGGTGTGGTTGCCGGATCTTTCAGTGCGCACATCGCGGGGATTTCCTCGGCCACCCTTGCGATCTCCGCCGGGGTCATCTCGCATCCCGAGGAAGGAGAATTAAAGAGTCCCAGCGCGATGTCCGTACGCTTCGCGACGTACTTGAAGAATTCGAGCATTCCCGGACCACCATGCACTTCCATGACCGGGTTCTGGATGTAGACGATGTCCGCGCCGATATCTTGGGCATGCAACGTCAGGTCCACTGTCTCCTTCGCCGAGAGTCCGAGGGTGCAGACCTGCAGGAACGCGCCCGGCTTCACCCGACGGGCCTCTTCGACGGTGACTTCCGCAACTCGCTTGCGCTCTTCCGTCGTCAGCGCCCACCACTCTGCGAGGCCGCTCACGAGCCACAGCCCATCGTGATCCAGGTCGTCAAGGCAATAGCGCACGAGTGCACGCAGCGCCTCGTAGTCAATCTCATCGCCGTCAGGACCCTTGAACGGTGTGATCAGTGAGTCCCCGATCCCGAACAGATGGGCATGCGCCCAGTCCCTCGCCTCGTGTGCACGAGCCACATCGACTCCTCTCTTGTCGACCTCGCCCCTTCTTTCGCAGGCCTTTGCCATCAGCCTACGGGGGCACTACAGTCTCTGGACAACTGTTCACATAGCTATACCACAGCTGCCAGCGCCAGACAACCACGATCGGCCGATGCTCGGGGCCGCCGAAGCCGGCGCTGATGTTGCGCTCGACGTCCGATCTGTCCCAACGGTCTAAAAGGAGAGCCCATGCTGAGAGATATCCGTCAGGTAAACGACGAGGAATACTGGGAAGAGCTTCGTCAGCGATGGGGGGCGTTGCTCAGCTACCGCTACATCGGCCGGCAGTTCTCGTCGATGAATAACGTGGCCGAGGCAGCCGTGACCCTGCGGCACGACATGCGCAACGCGGCCGGCGGCATCATGGCCGCGCCCCTTGCGATCAGCTGCCCCGGTGCAGGGGGGAGATCGGACCTCCAGGCCGTCCCGAATCCGGTCATTCACTCCCTCCAGATTCTCGATGACGCTCGTGGCGTCAAACGCATCGAGATGGTGGGCGAGCGCTCGCTCAAGCAGGGTGGTCGTATGGGATTCGGCCGGGCCACGATCGTCGACGCCGACAATCATGAGCGGGTGATCGCTCTGATGGAGTCGCAGGGCGTCTCGATCGGTGACGTTCCGCCGGGACTGCAAAAGTTCGACGACGACCCCGTCATGCACATCGAGGACTCGCCCGACCTGCCCCCGTTGTGGAAGGTCTTCGGGGCCCATCGGCGCGACGACGGTCACTGGATCATCCCGGAGCTGCGCGCCGAGCTCGCGTCGCCAGACGCCGCCCTGCACATCGGTCCGCAACACATTCTGCTCGAGGCCGCAGCAATGGACCTGGTCGCCGAGTTTGCCGGGACGGACATGGTGCAGGTTCAGAGCTCGCACGTCATGCATCTGGCCCGCGGCAAGGTCGGTCCGTTCCGGGTCGATGGCATTGCGTCCCGTGGGGCGGACGGGTCCGGGCGCATCGGCGTGCAGATGCTGATCCACGACGAAGGTAACGGGGATCGTGCCATCACCTCCGGGGCTATGGTCTTCCGTCCGACCAACCCGGCATAGCGTCGCCCCGTCACCCCGTCACCCCGTCGCCCCGTCGCCCCCCACCCCGTCGCCAGGACTGCTGTGGGCGCCCCGAAGGAGCCAGCCGTGACGTCCCCCAATCCCAACCCGTACCGGCGCTCGCTGCTCCGGCGTGAGCGCTCGCTGGACACCCGGCGGAAGCTGGTCCGAGCCGCGGCGCGGCTCTGGTCGGAAAAGGGATACGACGCGACCACCGTGGAGGAGATCTGCGCGGCCGCCGGGGTTGGCCGAACCACCTATTACCTGCACTTCGAGTCCAAGGAACAGCTGCTACTCGAGCTGACCCACGCGACCGCCCGCGGCGTGGCCGGCGACGTCGATGACGCCGTGGGCGCCGGGACACTCGACGATCAGCTCCGGACTTTTGTCAGACGGCCTCGTTCGCCGCATGGAGAGCGTGCCGAAGAGCCTGGCTGCGCTCACCATGCGGCACGCGGTCGCGGGTGCGACCCGTCCCAAGCTGGCGACGGGGAATGTCATACTGTTTGATGACATCCTGACCGATATCCTGCAGGATGCTCAGCGACATGGCGAGATCCGCGCTGACGTCGACACCCGGGAGATCGGCGATGTCCTCGGGGGAACGACCATGGACGCGCTCCAGCGCTGGGTGAGCGACCGGACGACCCGAAGCCTTCGGGAGAGCCTGCAACTCCGGATGGACCTTGTGCTTGATGGGCTGCGGACACGCCCGATCACGGCGATCTCGCGGCGTCCTCGACGGCCAGGCGCGTCGTCGTCCTGAGCGCTCCGGGGGGTGAGCGCGGCGCGGGTTGGGTTTTCGCAGTTGCGGCCGGAGCGCGGGTGGGACCACTTCACCGCGAATCGTGCCCACTCGTCCCAAAGTGGGCACACCGAGCCGACGTGGGCACGGTAAGTGGTAAAAACCCGGCCAAACGCAGCCCAGTTGGCGGGACCGTGCCCAGTTTCCCCCGAGTGGGCACGGTCGAACGAACGCCGAGCATGGCCGCCGCCGCCCGCAGAAAATCGTGGCCACTTGTCCGAAAGTGGGCACACCGAGCCGACGTGGGCACGGTAAGCGGCAAACACCCGGCCAAACCCAGCCCAGTTGGCGGGGCCGTGCCCACTTCGGGTGAACCCTGCCCGGCGCCGTCGATTAGCCACAGCCGACTCGATCTGGACCCCCTGACCGCGGTGGATCTTTTCAGCCGACGGTCGCCTGCGCTTTCCTCTCGTCATCTGGTCGGCACTTCGACGTCGAGGAGCGGAGCGAACTGTTGCATCTCACCCGATCAGATGCGGTTCCCGATCCAGCCCGATCTGGAACCCTCGGCGCGAGAATCCGAAGCCGACCACGCAGTTCGCCAGTGCAGAACACTAAGGAGGACTCATTGCTGCATCGTTATGTCTCAGATCTCCAGATCGGCGACGTGCTGGGCCCTCTGAACTGCGCTCTGACCCCGTTCATGATCCGTGAGTACGCCCACGCGGTGGAAGACTCCTCTGAGCGGCACATAGGGGCGACGGATCTCATTGCGCCGGCCACCATCTTCCACGGATTCAAGGGACGCCTGTTCCAGCACGCCTGCCCGCAGGGCCCAGGGCCGATGGCGCTCTTACACCTTGTCTACAGAGGCAACCACCACAGGTCGCTACCGCCGTCCCGCGACCTGACCATCGTGGGGGAAGTGACCGGCCGTGAAGAACGGCGGGAACGGGAGTCCCTGGTAATCCACTTCGAAGTCCGTGACAAAGTCACCGGAAACCTCTATACAAGCTACGACGACACCACGCTCCTGAGCTACAGGAGCATCAGCGAGAGAACGTGATTGGTGTAAAAAAGTAAGCGCGGTGTTGCGATCGCTCAGTTGCGGAAAGCGTCCACCCGAGTGACGAAGGCCCCGTACGAAATGCTGCGATATACCTGAGCCACTCGTCCCCGCGAAACAGGTTCACATCGACTCCGAAGCTGTTGATCAACCACATGATGATCCCGACGCTGAAGATACCGCCTTCTTTGATCATGACCTTCCACACGCCGGCTTCGATGACTGCTTCCGCTTCGCGGATCATTTTGGCGGCACTCACGAGCGACCGGTCCCCGGGAGTATTGGCGTTGACCTCTGGCTTCGGTTTCATCTCCAGGTCGATCACCGCTTTGCCGATCCGGCATTTGTCTTCCACCGAAACCCCGACCGTCGCCGATGAGATCTCGATGATGTCGAAGCCGAGGTCCCACCACCAACGGCCCGAGCGCTCGACGCCATAGTGTCCATGCACTATAATCATTGAGTCCATCTTGAGGGGAGCGACAATGAGCACGGTTGAGCAGCCGGCGGTCAGCCAACAGGGGACCGAAGAGTGCCCGGCCTTCCGTTTCGACGAGGTCAACCGGTCCACGAAGACTGACGCCCTCTGGCACTTCGACAACTTTGATCGTCTGCGCGACAAGGCTCGCTTCTACCTTGCCGACGCCAACGGCACCCCCTTCTGGATGATGACAGCGCATGGAAGACATACGGGCCGCTCTCCAGAATCCCCAACTCTTCTCCAGCACCGCGGTCGTCCCCACCGACCCTAACCCCCCGTACTCGTGGATCCCCGAGATGCTCGATCCACCCGTCCATACGACCTGGCGACAACTCCTCGGCCCGACGTTCAGTCCTTCCGCAATCGCAAAACTCGAACCACGCGTTCGCCAGCGTTTCTCGGAGATACTCGACAGAGTGGCAGGGCAGGGCGAATGCGACTACGTCGCCGATGTGGCTCTGCTGTTCCCGAACACCATCTTCATGGAGATCATGGGCCTGCCGGTCGCGGATGCGGCCCAGTTCCAGTCCTGGGAGACGGACATCCTCCACACCGGTGCTACGGGCAACGAGATCTCACTTCGTGCCATGGGCGAGGTGATTGAGTATTTCTCTGCTCTCATTGCCGAGCGCCGGAAGGAGACGCGACAGGACCTGGTGAGCGTCGCTCTGGATTATCGCATCGACGGTCAGCCCGCGTCCGACGAGGACCTGCTCGCGTTGTGCCTCCTCCTGTTTATGGCCGGGCTGGACACGGTCGCCATGCAGCTCTCGTACTCCATGCTGCACCTCGCCACTCACGAAGAGGATCGCAAGCGGTTAGTTGCAGACCCGTCGCTCTTCCCGTCGGCAATCGAGGAATTCCTCCGCTATTACTCATTTGTCACGCCTGGAAGAAAGGTAGTCCAGGACAGCGACTTCCACGGCTGCCCTGTGCACCGCGGCCAGATGACCTACCTGCCGCTCGTCTCCGCCAATCGCGACCCGAACGAGTTCGAGGAGGCCCACCAGGTCCGCATCGATCGGAGCGACAACCGCCATATTGCCTTCGGAGCCGGGCCGCACCGCTGCCTCGGCTCCCACCTGGCTCGCCAGGAACTGCGCATCGGGCTCACCGAATGGCACGCCGCGCATCCCCAACTACCGGCTGGGGGACGGTGCCGCAATCAGCGAACACGGTGGTCAGATTGGCCTCGACAACCTGCCGCTTCGCTGGGACCCGCAATCTTCCTGAGCGCCCATCGGCCGGAACGCTGCTGCTCGCCCGTGTCGCCGGGGGAGTTTCGGGTTGCTGGGGGTCACGAATCGAGATCGCCGTCGGAACTTGCCCTCATCGGCTCGCGGCGAAAGTGCTTTCCCAGCGTTTGCATCTGCCCCTGGTAGTGAGACCCGATGTCCTGCCCGTAGAGCTTCGAGGGTGCCGACAACATGCGCTGAAAGGTGAGCTTGCACACTCGTTGACCGTGCTCCACCATAAACGGGACGTCGTGAGCCCGCACCTCCAGCGCGGCGCGCGAGCCTTTGAGCTCCTTGTCACCGTCGAAACCGAACCCGGGGTCGAAAAATCCTGCGTAATGGGTGCGCAGCTCTCCACTGGTCGGGTCGTAGGCGGTCATCTCTGAGGCCAGCGTGGGCGGAACTCGGACCGTCTCCCCGGACAGCAGCAGGTAGAACGCTTCGGGGTCCAGAACGATGCGTCCCCGTTCTTCGCTGTAGACACGATCCCAGTAATCCTGGACCCGGTGGGCGCCCGTTTTGTGACATGTCGAGCGGCAATGCATTCGCCTTTGCCCGGTAACCGACAGGTGTCTGGTCGCTGCCACGCAGGTCCAGACTCAGAAAAAGCCCATCAGCGGTGGCAAACTCTTTGGGGGAGGCCGGTCTTCCATTGATGTACAAGATGGGTTGTACTTCGTGTAGTCGCCACAGTTCCGCGTCAGCGACGGTGGATCTACCGATCATCAAACGCAGTTGGTTGAGCGCCAGGCCCTGTCGCACCCGGATCGCAAAGGAGAGGGGTACAACCTCCAGAAACAGGGGGCCATCGTAGCCGGGAGCAATTTCGTCAAAACGGTAGCTGCCGTCAGTGATGACTCGAGTAAACACGTCCAGCCGGCCGGTGGAACTCTTCGGGTTGGCCTTGCCGCCGATGTATGGAGGCAGGCTGAGCGATTCCATAACAGGAATCAGATAGGGCCGGTTTGTGTCGAGGACGGCGCCTTCCTTCCTGAGGTCGATCTCGTCGACGATCAGGTCCTTGACCTTGCGCTCTACCACGTCGCTATCGGGGAGAAAGCTGCAACGGATACGCCAGGCGAACTCGCCAAGACGCAGATCTATGCTGGCCGGCTGGATATTCTCGGCCGGAATCCGGTAGTCGCCGGCGTCAATGTGGCCGGCCTCGACTGCCTCAGAAAGCAGCTGGCTTGGTAGGACCCCCGGGGTTGACTCACTCAGATCGGAGAGATGGATGTCCTGCATCACCTCAGTGTAATGCCCCGATACCGGTAAGCAGCCTTACCGACGGGCTCGCGCCCATCGGTAACGTGGTGCACGTCTCGCCACTGCTTCTGCAAGCTGAACCAGGGTTGAAGGACCTAAGGGGCATAGATCGGTCCGGCCAGGGTGACGATCGTGAGCACTCCGAGGGCGAGACCCGAGCTGGCCAGGATGGCACTGAAGACCGAGCCTCTGGCAAACCTGGCCAAGGCGAGCGTGAGTGGGAACGCCACGAGCAGCAGCCGGGGACGGGTCCCAACCGGGTCGGATGACAGGGCCGAGACAAGAAGCGCGATCGTAAATACCCAGATCAATGCCGGCGGCCGCCATTTGAACATGAGGACCAGGCACACGATCGTCCAGATCAGTCCTACCGTCGATACGACGGGCTGAATATAGGCGTGTGCTACGACGGACCTGAGGAGTCCAATGGTGTTGAAATAGAAACCATTACCTGAGTGCCAGAGTCGCTTTTCGACGTGATACCACGCCAACGGCATGCCGGTCTGGTGCCAGAGGTACCCGAAGTAGGCCGCGATGCCCGTAACGGAGAGCACCGGGGCGACGATGGCCACCCACTGTCGATCCCGCCACAGTGCGACACCGGCCGCCCAGACGCAGCAGACCGTCAAGGCCAGAGCATCGGGCTGGACTGACGTGGCAAGGCCCGCCGCAACGCCGGCCAGGAGCCAGCGTTTACTTATCAGGCACAGTAAGCAGGCTGCGGCGAGCGTCACGGTCAGTCCCTCGGAATAGACCAGGGAAAGGACAAACGAGCCGGGAAAAAATACCCACAGGGCGATGGCCCGGTCTGCGACGGGGCGGTCGCACACGGTACAGAACAACCGCCAGAGCAGGCATGAGCCGATGGCGCCGACGACAAATGTCATGAGCACCCCGAAATAGATCACGTTGAGGTGAGTGACTTCGGAGCCGTACCGCAACAGCCCTGGCCACCCCGGGAAGAAGGCGATCTGCGCCGGCAGCGAACCGGACCGCGGCGTGGGGAAATACCCATGGGACGCAATTGACAGGTACCACGCCGCATCCCAGGTAGTGAGCGCCCGGACCAGCGGCCGTCCGCCGCTCACGGCAGGCCACGGGCCGGAGAAGTTGGCCACAGCCAGGGGCAGCCGCAGAGTGATCACGGCCTGCGTCGCGAGCAGCACCATGGCCCGCGAGGCGGCGAAGAGCCCGAGCGGGACCAGCACCCAGGACCAGCGAGATGACCGCCGCCGGGCCGCGACTCTCAGGCGAGTGAGACGGCCCGGCGAGTGCACGCCGCCTCGGCCCGGTTCCCCGTCCCACCGTCCATCATCGGCTGCGCTGGGTTCGACCGTAGGGGGTGACCCCGGGGCGTCTTCTGGCACCGTCAACGGGTCCTGGGTCGGCCCGCGCCCTTCGGGTGTTGAGTCAGAAGGTGCGTCTATCGGCGCATCGCTTGCCGGCGGATGGGAATCGACCATTCTGGTCTGGCTTGTTGGCTGCCTATCGCCCGATTGTCCGGAGGGAGTCCTGGATATCTCTTCGCCACCACATATTCAAATGGTGTTGTCCCGTCGGCATTGATTGGCCTCACTCTGACTCAGCTGGTCTCTAACTGAACTCTCGAAGCTGCGAGGCTGCTCCAACGGTCGGGCAAACCGTGGTCGCCGGTCACCTTCAGATTACACCCGCAGATGCGCCGACATACGCACGCACGGCTCCCAGCGACAGCCTTCCCGCATACTCTTCCTGGGCTCGCCCGCACCGCCTGTGGTGGAGGGTACCGGCTGTGGTGAGGGGGGTACAGGCTTCGACAAGGGTCGCCGGCCGCAGCAGAGAGGAGTACTGGCCATTTCATGCTGGTTGGTGCTTTTCGGTAAAGCGCAAGCGCAGGCGAGACCAAGGGGCGCCGCCGAAACGGCCCCTGATACTCTTGCAACAGCAATCGGGGAGGGAACCCTTATGACTGCACTCATCGAGTCCGCCACCCGGCTCTCGTACCTTGTCAACGATGCCGACGAGCATTCCACCCCGCCGGTTTCCGCCTACCAGCAGTACATAGATCCAGACAAGCGCCACCTGGCGATTACCGACGTGATCCGTAGCAACGGGCGCCACGAGATGATCTGGGGAGGCAAGCCGGATCCCTCGCCCGTGAAGTCGCATGGGCATGCGCAGGTGACCGGCTCGGGAGAGATCCTGGCCGAGCTGGGTGTGGACGAGCGAGGTCGAGGGGACGAGGTGCCCACGGCCCCCATTCCGGGGTCACTGCTCAACCGGCTCAATCCGCTCAAGGGACTCGACGACGAAGGCCGCCGGGACTTCGCCCGCCGGTACCGGGCCCTGCAGGAACAGCTGGACAACCCTGCCGACCGGGTCAAGGTCATGGACGCCCAAGGCGTCCAGTCCGCGGTGAACTTTGCGGCTCTGCCCGGCATCGAGGTGCATTTTGAGGACGACTACGAAGCCCTGTACGCCAACCTCAATGCTCTCAACCGGTACCTCGCCGAGGTGTGGAACTACGACTACCAGGGTCGGCTGCACACGCCACCGTTCATCTCATTCGCTGACCCTGACGGCGCCCTCGACCAGTTGGAACGCATCATGCGGATGGAAGTGCCGAAGGTCATCCAGACCAGCACGGGTCCGTCGATGCACACGTCACCGTTCCGACCGGACAACGATCGTTTCTGGGCGATTTGCAGTGACGCGGGAATCAACCTCGCCACCCATCTGGCCTCGGTCACCCGCTATGGCGCCCAGGGGCGAGAGTGGAGCGAGGAAGAGGTCATCCTGGGCGACATGGATGCCTTCCAGTGGGTGTTCTACTACGGGGATCGACCGGCGATGGAGACCGTGGGGGCAGCCATCCTCCAGGGGTTCTTTCAGCGATTCCCCGACATGAAGCTTCTGCTGTCAGAACAGGGGACGGTGTGGCTCCCGTACCTCCTCCGCAAGATGGATCACGCCTTTCTCATGGGCCGCCGCGCCACCTGGGGGAAGCTGGCGATGCGCCCGTCGGAGTACTTCCGCGATCACTGTTTCGTGGCCCCGTTTCCAGAGGAGAACCTGGAGCGTGTCATCGAGACGACGGGGGTCAAACCTCTCGTCTTCGGTTCCGACTTCCCGCACGGCGAGGGCCTGCCGGACCCGTCCGCGTATCTGGGCCAGCTCAAAAACTTGTCCGAGGGAGACTCCCGGGCCATCATGCGCGGGAATCTGGCTCGTTTTCTCGATCAGGCGTCTTGAGCCGGCTGGCCAGCTCACCCCACAAACCGATCGCGGCGTAGTCGCGTCGGTCCGGGTGTTGCAGGTAGACGCGCGACACTCCCGCCGCTTCGAACCCGCGCAAGACGGCCTCGAGCTCATCCAGGGTGCCGGCGTGGCAGCGCTCCCGCGGGCCCCGGAAATGAGCGAGCATGCGATCCAGCCGCTGTTGGGCATCACCGTCGTCATCCCCCGGCGACAAAAGCGTCATCAGCGATAACGGCAGGCTGGTCGGATCGCGACCCGCCTGTGAGCAGGCCGCTGCCAGCCGATCGCGCAGACCCGCGCACTCTTCGGGCGACTGGAAGGCAGTGTTGTACTCCTGCCGCGAACCGGACCGCCAACGCGAGCGATCGGGATCGGCCTTGGCCGCCCATGATCAGGGGTGGGTGTGGCGACTGGACCGGCGCCGGCAAGGCTCGCTGGCCCTCGAGGACGAAACGTCGACCAGCAAAGTCGAACGTGTCGGCGCTCCAGCTGCGAACGAGGATCTCGACGTATTCCGTCAGCAATTCGAACCGACCGGCCAGGTCAGGGAACTCGAAGCCGTTCTGTCGGTGCTCTGCGTCAAACCACCCTGCCCCGACCCCGACGTCGATCCGTCCGTCCGAGATGTGGTCGGCGGTGACTGCCACCCGAGCCAGCTCGCTCGGGTGCCGGAACGTCGCCGGCGACACCAGAGTGCCAAGCCGGATGCGGCTCGTCATGGCGCCCAGGCCGGCGATAGTGGCCCAGGCGTCCAGGGCGGCACCCGGGGGTCCGTGGAAGGACGTGTAGTGGTCGGACCGAAATAAGCCGTGTAGGGCTGCGGATTCCACCGCGTCCGCCAATGCGGCCCATTCCGACCAGCTCACTCCTTCCTGACCCTCGATCATGAGGCACAGCTGCATGCCGGTACGTCCTTTCCCTTGGTCGATATTGCTCGCGCCACTAGCCGGCTACTGCCGCCGGCACGCGAACCAGCTGCGCAGCAGTTCGGCGCACTCCTCTTCCCGGACGCCGGGCACGACCTCCAGTTCGTGGTTGAGGCGGGGATCGACGCCCAGGTTGTACAGCGATCCGCAGGCCCCGGCCTTGGGATCGGGCGTTCCGAACACGACTCGGCTCATGCGGGCCGCGACTGCCGCTCCGGCGCACATCGGGCACGGTTCCAGGGTGACATACAGGGTGGTTCCCGTCAGTCGCCACGAGCCGATTTCCGCAGCCGCTTGGCGCAGGGCCAGCATCTCGGCGTGGGCGGTGGGGTCGGCGTCCGCCTCCCGCCGGTTGCCCGCCATGCCGATGACCCGATCACCACTGGTCACGACGGCGCCGACCGGAATCTCTCCGGAATCGCCCGCCCGTCGAGCCGCGGCCAAGGCCAATCGCATCAGATCCTGGTCGTCCACCGCCGGCACGGTCAGCGCGCTCGGCGAACCGGGCGGGTCAGGGTACGGGGGTCGGCATGGTCGCATCGCCTGCGGCGCGCACCCGTCGCCGGTCGATCCGGATGCGGCGAGCGGATGCGATCATGCGGCGCTGGGCGTCGGGAGGGGCGGTGTCGCGCCCGTAGGCGCTCGCCTCCACGTCAGCTGCCAGCCGGCGGCAGTCGACGGACCCGTCCTGCGTCAGCCCGTCAAGGACGGTGGCATATTCGACAAACGTCTCGGAGGGCCGCCGGGGCCGTCCTCCCTTGCGGCCTGCTCGTTCGACCTCCCGGGCGACGTGTTCGGCCCACGTGGCCGGTCGGCGCCGCCGCCACCGCTCCGCCACAACCGCGACGACAACCAGGGCCAGCCCCGCCGCGACCGGGAGCGCCGGTACCCGGCTGAGCGCCTTGCCAACGTCGTGCAGGGCAGTCGCGCCCGGGTCGGGATTTGCGAGCGGGACCGCGGCGGTGGGGTCGAAGCTCTGCCACCCGTGACCCGGGATCCATACTTGAATCCAGGCGTGCGCATCGTCCGCTTCGACCGTGTAGAGATCGGTAATCGGGTTGTACGAGCCGGGCACGTAGCCGACGACCTCTCGGACCGGGAGTCCGAGCGTCCGCAGCATGACCGCCAGGGCTGTGGAGATCTGTTCGCAGTAGCCAACCCGGTTTCCGAACAGGAACTCGTCGACGGTGTCGGCACCCGCCGGTAATGGCGGAATATCAGTGGAATAGCGCGTATGGGCGCCGACCCAGTTGATCAGCGCCTGTACTTTCGCGTACGTGCTGGTGTCGTTGGCGGTGATGGAAGCGGCCAGAGCCTGCACCTGGGGGTAGGGGTGGGGGAGTTGGGTGTACCGCTTTTGCGAGTTCGACGGCAGGGGTGGGACCGGACCGGGTCGTTCCAGCTCCACGGGGGTGGAGCTGTCGACGACGGATTGCACGGTGTAGATGGCTCCTCGGCCGAGTCCGATCGGCGAGACGATGGCGCCGTCATCGGAGTAAAAGACCGAAGGGGTCGGAAACCACACCTCCGAGGCGCTCTCAGCGTGGAAGATCAAATCCGCCGTCGGGCTGAGGACGTAGAAGGTCTGCAAGTCCGTCGGTCCGTCCGTGTTGGTCCCGGGCAGAGTCGGGAGGGTAAACGGGGACCCGCTATCGACCGCCCCGGTGACGTGACTTGATTCCGCCCAGCTCTGTCCGTCCCACGTGTCGAACGTCTCTCCTACCCAGTAGGACGGGCGCTCGGCTCGCACTCGCATCACGACCGCGTGGCTCAGTTTTCCGCGAAGCCCGGTGTCGAGACTGTTGGCGAATCCGAGGTAGCCACCCACTCGGGTAGGTCCGGAGGGGCTGCCGGCACGGGACAGCTCGGACGGCTTCCCGGCATCGCCCGCCAGCGCCCCCGGCACAGCAACGGCGCCTCCGGTCCCGGCCCGGTCGAGGAAATTGATCCTTACCGCCACCGTCGGCGCGGGCAACAAGAGGAAGATGACCGCGGCAGCCAGCATCACGGCAACGAGCGCAGTCCCCAAACCTCGCGGCGAGGTCCGGCCTCCCTGGCTGGCCGAGGCCCAGGACTCGATCAGCGCCCACAGCACAAACCCGACCCACAACAGCGCGTACGGCCCGAAATGGAGGTCGATCGCCTGCGCGGCGCCGACGGCCATGAGACCCGCAGAGGCGCCCAGCGAGAACAGCAGGTCCCGGCGCGATGGGACGTGGAACGAGTGAACGACCTGAATGCACACGAACAGAACCGTGAGCGGGTTCTCCACCGTGGTGATGTCGGTGACCGGCCTGGAGCTGACCTGGTCAAAGAACCAGATCAGGGCACCCACCGCTGCCAGCGCGACCACGACCTTGATCCACTCGGGTGGACGGGATCGCGTCCGATAGGAGAAGCCCATCCCGAACGCGACCAGGACTATCGCGACCCACTCGGTCGTCCGGGAGATCTCGCCCAGGTCGGCGCAGGCAGCGATGGAGACCAGAACCGCGCCGGTGCAGGCCACCCGCAGCCGGATGGAGTTCTCCGCTGGGCGCGGCTGGTTGGCCTGGCGAATGGCCTGCAGAACGTTCACGGTCCGACGACCACGGCGCTCGCAGCCTGGATGTCCGGGTCAGAACCGTCCGGCGGGCTCACCGCGCACGCCAGCCGTCGGCCGGCCTGCTCCCGGTCCGCCACCGGTGCCAATACTGGTCCGTCCCGTTCGCAGGTGCCGAGCACCACTGGAGCACCCCGCTCGAGCAATGACGCCACCGTGCCAAGGCCCCGCTCCGCGACGCGCTCCCCTGCCTCTGGGTCCGGCGGGAGTGCCACCCAGACGGTGACGGGCTCCGCTGCGGGTCCCTCCACCTCTCGCACCATCAACTCCCCGGTATGGGCATAGGCCCGCCAGTGCACGTGACGGCGGTCGTCACCGGGTCGATACGGCCGGGCGCCTCGAGGCTCCCCGAGCTCGGAGGAGGCCCGGGCCCGACTATCGCCAGCCTGCTCGCGGGGGTGCAGCGGAAACCGCACGGGTCGGCCTCTGCGAGGGGCGACATGGAGTCTCGACGGAAGGGGCAGGGAGACCCGGCGCGTCCACCACTGCAAAGCAAAAGGGGCCGCGGTCGCGATGTCGAATACGAGCACCTCGTGGGCGCCGCGGATCTGCGGGAGCAACGTGACGGTATCTGCAGTCCGCCGTCCGGTCCGGACCGGCCCGGCGAAGCTTTCCACCCCGGCAGGTGCGACCGGGCGGACGCGGAGCCGGGTGGATGCATCGATTTCCACTTCCACGGGCATCCCGGCGGTGCCGTCGGTCGGAGCGCGTGAGATGCGAATGTTGGCTCGGGCCAGAACCACCGCCGGGCCGATGATTCCAATAGCGATTGTCCCGAAGGCCACGTCGCCGAGAACCTGGACCCACCCGGCGCCGCTGTTGTGGGCGACGAGCCACCAGGTGCCAAGAACGGCAGCCGCCACCGCCATGGGAGCCAGTGGACGGGCCGGGCGGACCCGGGACTTCATGGTCTTGGCGTCGAGGTGGTTTCGAGCAGGCCCCGGACGATCCTCTTGGCAGACGCGTAGTTCTCGTCGCTGTCGTCGTCGGTGATGATGCGGTGGGACAGACACCCAACCGTCACCGCTTTCACATCATCGGGCGCAACGTAGCCCCGTCCCGACAGCACGGCATGGGCCTGGGCGCAACGGATGAGCCAGATCGCCGCACGCGGACTGGCTCCCAACCGGACGGCCGGGGCCGTTCGGGTGGCCCGACAGAGCTGGACCGCGTAGTCGGCTACCGCAGGCGCCACGGCCACCGATTCCGTCGCGGCCTGCGCCTCCGACCATCCCGCCGTGGTGCAGATCGGTTCGAGGCCAGCCAGTGCGAACTTTCCCGCGTGATGGCGAGCGAGTTGTGCTTCGTTTTCGGCGTCGGGGTAGCCGATCGAGGTCGCCAGCGCGAACCTGTCCAGCTGGCTTTCAACCAGGGGGAACGTCCCCCGCTGGGATCGGGGGTTCTGGGTGGCCACGACCATGTGCGGGTGGGGAAGGGGCCAAGACTGACCGTCGACGCTCACTTGCTGCTCTTCCATGGTCTCGAGTAGCGCCGACTGGGTCCGCGGTGGGGTCCGGTTGAGCTCGTCCACCAGGACGACATGTGCGAACACCGGGCCGCGGCGGAAGTCCCAACTCCCCGTTTCCGGGGTGAACACGGCGACGCCGGTGATGTCAGAAGGAAGCAGATCCGGGTGGCCTTGGACCCGCGATAAATCTGCTCCGAGCGAGGCAGCCAGCGCCCGGGCCAGGACCGTCTTGCCTACTCCGGGGACGTCCTCGATCAGCAGGTGGCCACCGGACAGGGCCGCGGTTGCCGCTGCCACCAGGGCGTCTCGGCCCCCAAGCACCACCCTGGCCCAGGTTTTCGAGGAGGGCCTGTCCCAACCGGATGGCGTCATCGACGCTGGACATCGACGAGTCGGCTCGGCGACCATCTCCATTCTCGATGCCAAGCGGAAGCCGACCGAGGCTCTGCAATGCCCCCGCCCGCTCTCTCTGGGAAGCAGGCTCCATCGCGGGTCATGCTACTGGGCCGCCTCAGCGATCAACGCTCGGGCGAACGGCGAACTCACGTCCAAGATGCAGGCTCTGTCCAAGATGCAGGCTCTGTCCGAGATGTATCAGTCGTTCGCGACGACGTAGTCCGATTTCGCCACGATCCGAGAATCGTGCGTGGGCCGAGAGCACGAGCGCCTCGCCGACCGGCTCTCCGGCCGGGGTCGCAAAGGAGACCCGCTGACCCGGGTCGACCACGGCGACGTTCTGTCGTTGCTCCCTCCGTCGCAGTGAGCAGCAAGTCCGGGCAGGCTATGAGATTTCGCCGTTGACGGGTATATCGTTCTGTGTTTTGATAGAACGATGCTCTACCAGGTGGCTCTGTGGTGACGGCCGCCCCGATCCTCTTGGAGCGGCGGTCGTATGTGGCGGGGACATGGATCGAGGGGGACGAGGGCCTTCCGGTCGAGAATCCCGCTGACGAGTCCCACGTGACCGATGTGTCGGTCACACCGCTCAAGGAAGTGGAGCGGGCGATCAAGGAGGCGCGGCGCAGCTTCGATGACGGACGCTGGGCGGACCGCCCGGCACCCGAGCGTGCCGCAGCCTTGCGGACCTTCCTCGACTTCATCGAGCAGGCCCACGAACCGCTCGTCGCCACCATGGTCGCGGAAGCCGGCCAGCCAACTCGTTTCGCGGAAATGAGCCAGTTGGTCTCCGGGTTGGCCCTGGCCAGGTCGACGATCGATCTCTACCTGACGATGCCGCACGAGGAGGCCAATCCGGTCCCCGTCGACGAGCTGGTACGCGGCCGGGTGGCTCTGAGTATCCGCCGGTACGAGCCGGTTGGCGTGGTGACGGCAATCACTCCCTACAACGCCGCACTGCTCATGGCCCTCCAGAAGATCATCCCCGCTCTGATTGCGGGAAACTCCGTGATCGTTCGGCCCAGTCCGCTCACGCCCATCTCGTCGCTCGTGCTTGGCGCCGCCGCCGAGGCGGCGGGCCTTCCGGCCGGCGTGCTGAGCGTCGTCGTGGAGGCGGGATCTGCCGGCGCCGAGTTGCTGACGTCTGACCCCGCGGTTGACATGGTCTCTTTCACCGGGTCGACCGTGGTCGGCAAGCAGATCCTGGCCCAAGCTGCTTCGACAGTGAAGCGGGTGGCGCTGGAGCTCGGCGGCAAGTCGGCGCAGATCTACCTGCCGGATGCGGTCCATCGTGCTCCGGTCGGTGCCGCCCAGGTGGTGGCGATGACCGCAGGCCAGGCGTGCGTGGCTGCCACGAGGATGCTGGTGCCTCGAGAGTCCAAAGATCAGGTGATTGAGTCGGTCAAAGGCGCATACGCGTCGATCGTGGTTGGTCCGCCGACCGATCCGGGTTCCACCATGGGCCCCGTCATCAGCGCCGGCCAGCGCGGTCGCTGCGAGCGGTACGTGGCCCTGGCCGAAGAGCATGGTGGCAAAGTCGAATATGGCGGGGCGCGCCCAGCCGGCCTCGACCGCGGCTACTACTTCGAGCCGACCGTCCTGAATCTGCCCGACAACTCCAACCCCGCGGCCCAGGACGAGATCTTCGGTCCGGTGCTGAGCGTCATCGGTTATCGCGATCTCGATGACGCGGTACGCATCGCCAACGACAGCGTGTACGGGCTGTCTGCCCAGGTCTACGGGGCCGATGTTGCGACGGCGACCGCAGTGGCCCGGCGGATCCGGAGCGGTGCGGTCAACGTCAACACGGCGGTGTTCAGTGCCTACGCCCCCGGCGGTGGGTACAAGCAGAGCGGGCTCGGGCGCGAACGGGGACCAGACGGCATTCGTGCCTTCCAGGAAGTGAAACACATGGCCATCGGCGAGCTGCCCAAATGAGTCACCGATGAGCCCAAAGGACGGACGGAAGACGATGGCATCTGACATGTCACTGGACTGGCTCATCTCGGTGGACGACCACGTCCTCGAGCCAGCTCATCTGTGGGTCGATCGGGTCTCGGCCAGCGACCGCGACCGCGCGCCTCACCTGGTCGTCGACGGCGACATGGAATTCTGGGTCTACGACGGCAAGCGCTTTCCGAGCTCGGGTCTGAGCGCGGTAGCGGGGAAGTCCAAAGAGGAGTTCAGCCCGGAGCCGGTGACCTACGCGGAGATGCGGCCGGGTTGCTACGACGCCAAGGCCCGGGTTGCGGACATGGACCGAGCCGGCATACTGGCCTCCCTCTGCTTCCCCACCATCACACGGTTCTGTGGGCAGCTGTTCATGGAGGCCAGCGACCGCGAGTTCGGTTTTGTGTGCCTGCAGGCGTACAACGACTGGATGATCGAGGAGTGGTGTGGTGCCGCGCCGGGACGGTACATCCCCCTGGTCCTGATCCCGATGTGGGATCCGCCGCTTGCAGCGAAGGAGATGGAACGGTGCGCGGCCAACGGCGCGACCGCCTTCGCCTTCTCCGAGAACCCGGCGCCGCTTGGCCTGCCGACCATCCACGACCGCAACCGTTACTGGGATCCGGTCATGTCCGCCGCTTCCGAACTGGAAATGGTGGCCTGCATGCACGTGGGCTCGTCCTCACAGGTTCCCCAGATCGCCCCCGATTCTCCGTTTATGGCCAACCTGGCCTGGGGGGCCGTTCGTACGTCCGGGGCGATGCTTTCCTGGCTGTTCAGCGGGATGTTCACCCGCTTTCCGGGACTCAAGATTGCGCTCTCTGAGGGAGAGATCGGGTGGATGCCGTACTTCCTCGAGCGAGCCGAACAGGTGCTCGACAAGCAGCGCTACTGGGTCCAGAGGGGGGTGCAGTTTATGGATCATGCCTCCACCGACGTGGATCTGAACACAGTCGACATCCGGGGACTGTTCCGTGACCACGTCTTCGGCTGCTTCATCGACGACGCCCACGGCATCGCCAGCATCGACGAGATCGGTGAGGACAACATCATGTGCGAGACGGATTATCCGCACTCGGATTCCACCTGGCCGAATTGCATCACGTCGGTAAAAGACCTGATCGGACACCTGCCGGACGCCGTGCAATACAAGATTCTGCGCGGCAACGCAGAGCGCCTCTATCGCTTCACACCGGCTGAACCTCCCGTTCCGGCCGCCGTCTGATCTCATCAACGATCAGATAGTTCGCGGAGCGATTCCTACGACGGAGATCGATGGCAATTACTGTTGCTGGAAGATAAGAAGGCAATCATCACCGGCGCCGGATCGGGCGTGGGTCGAGCGTCAGCTTTACGTTTTGCCGAGGAGGGCGCCCAGGTCCTCTGCGTCGATATCGATCTCGATCGGGCCAAGGAGACGGTCAGCCTTATCGAAGCCGCCGGCGGTGTCGCCGTTGCCGAACAGTGCGACGTTTCGCAGGAGCGCGACGTCGTGGGGGCGGTGACCAGCGCTGTCGAGCGGTTCGGCCGGCTCGACATCATGTTCAACAATGTAGGGGTACCGACTCCTCGGCTTGGCATCCTCCTCGAGGATCATACGGTTGAAGACTTCGAGCGGCTCGTCGGCATCAACTTCCGAGGCGTCTTCCTCGGCTCGAAGTGTGCCGTGGTCCAGTTCAAAAAGCAGGGAACCGGCGGAGTGGTCCTGAATACAGGCTCGGTCGCAGGGCTGGTCGGTTGGGGGGGTCGGTGTACGGGGCGACGAAGGGTGCCATTCACCAGTTGACCAGAGCGGTGGCCATCGAGGGGGCGCCGTTCGGGATACGCGCCAACGCGATCTGTCCGGCCGGTATGCCGTTTACAAACTTCATGGCCGCGGGAGGACTGGACCGGTCCGGGGTAGACCAGGACCAGCTGGGACAACAGGTCGGCGCCGCCCACCCTCTGGGCCGCCCTATTACGGCCGAGGATTGCGCTGAGGCCGCGGTCTATCTGGTATCCGACCGGGCGTCGAATGTCACCGGCGTCCTGCTGCCAGTCGATGGAGGCTATGTCGCGAGATGAGCGAGCCCGGATACACCCAACCAGACGTGAGCCTGATCGGCCCGGAGCACACACGGCGATATCAGGAGACCGGCGGCGAGGTCGGCTACTTGTGGAACGGTGTCCCCTCCCTGTTGCTCACCACCGTCGGTCGGCGGACCGGGCAGCGGCACACCACGCCGCTGATCTTCGGTCAGGACGGCGCAGACTATCTCGTTGTTGCCTCCCAGGGCGGTGCTCCGAAACATCCCTTGTGGTATTTGAATTTGCTGACGACTCCACAGGCGGAGATCCAGGTTCGCTCCGAGCGTTTTCCAGTGGATGCACGACCGGCGAATGACGACGAAAAGCCTCGCCTCTGGCAGATCATGACAACTGTCTGGCCCAACTACGACGTGTACCAGACGCGCACGGAGCGCCGAATCCCCCTCGTCGTACTCACGCCCCGCTCCGAGAGCGCGTCGCCATCGTCGTCGAACGCTTGAGGGCTGTGGAGGAACAGCATGTCTGACTATCCGTTCGACGGCGTCCGGGTCGTGGAGTTGGCCCAGTGGGTATTCGTTCCCGTCGCTGGTGCCATACTGGCGGACTGGGGCGCGGATGTGATCCATATCGAGCGCCTTCAAGGCGATCCCTATCGCGGCCTGGCGACACAGGGCATCGGGACCGACCGTGACGGGCTCAACCTGTCGGTTGCCCTGGCCAATCGGGGTAAGCGCTCGGTCGCGCTGGACGTTCAGCAGGAGCAAGGACTGGCAGTGCTCCATCGGTTGCTCGAGTCGGCGGATGTCTTCTTGACCAATCTGCGGCCGGGTGCGCTTCAGCGGCTCGGCCTGGACGCGGCGTCGCTTGCCCGCCGTTACCCCAGCCTGATCTATGCCCGTGGGCACGGCTTCGGGATCCGGGGGCCGGACGCCGACCATGCCGGCTATGACTCCTCGGCCTACTGGGCCCGGGGAGGACTGGCCAACGTCCTGACGCCACCGGATCGCGACTACCCGATCGGGCAGCGTGGGGCCATGGGGGATCGCAGTGGGGCGATGGCTCTCGCATTCGGCATCGCCGCCGCCCTCCTGAAACGGACGCGTACCGGGGCCGGCTCGGTCGTCGACGTCTCTTTGCTGGCGACCGCCATGTGGACGCTTTCCTCTGACGTGTTGGCCGCCCTTGGCGGAGATTCCCCCGTAGCGATGGCGGGGCGCGGACCCGTCGTCAATCCGGTGGTGGGCACCTACCGGACCAAGGACGGGCGGCACATCCAGCTCGTCTTCCTGGAAGCGGACCGATACTGGGCGGATTTCTGCGAATTGATCGGTCGAGGTGAACTCATATCCGATCCACGATTTGTCGATTTGGCTGCCCGCCGGGCTCACGCGGCCGAATGTGTGGCGATACTTGACGAGGAGTTTGCCCGGCGGACGTTTGTCGAGTGGAAGGACTTGCTCTCTCGGCTCAACGCGCCGTGGGCACCGGTCCAATCGGTGGCCGACCTCCTCGACGATCCCCAGGTCGAAGCCAACGGTTACATCGGCGACGTGCTGGTCGACGGCAAACCGGCCTATCGGTTGCCAGCCGTGCCAGTACAGTTCGACGAGCACCCGCCGGAGCTGCGCCGAGCTCCGGAACACGGAGAAGACACCGAGACGGTCCTGGCCGAGCTTGGCTACGACTGGGACGAGATCATCGGACTCAAGGAAGCGGGGGTGACTCTGTGAGCGGGTCGCGAGACCGCAGCTGTTGTCGAGGGCGGCGGCCCTGCCGGGGCTGCGTAGCCGGCGAGCCGAGATAGTGTCTCCCGATGTCCTGGGTGGAACGTGCTGCCGACCGCTCCCCGATCGTTCAGCGTTCACGCTCGCGCGGGATGCAGCAGGCGAGAGCGATTGTGGATGCGGCCAGCCGCCTGATCCTGACCAAGGGTTCGGGGTTCACGACGCAGGAGCTGGTCAAAGAAGCTGGCGTCGCCTTGCAGACGTTTTATCGGTACTTCGCCAGCAAGGATCAGCTCTTGCTCGCGGTCCTGGAGGACATGATCGGCCGGTCCGTCGAGGAATACGAAGAGCAAGCTCGGGGTCTGGCGGGCCCGGTGGAGCGCCTGCACTTCTATGTCTGCACCATTCTGGCCTTCCCGTGGGCCGCTGGAGAGGAGCGCGCGACGCAGCAGTTTGTGACGGCCGAGCATTGGCGGTTGCAACGGCTCTATCCGGAGGAGATTGCCGACGCGACCCGGCCGGTGACCGATCTCATTCTCCGGGAGGTTCAGGCCGCAGTGAAAGAGGGCCTTCTGGAGTCGCGAAATCCCGAGTACGACGCCTGGCTGGTAATGCAGCTGGTCATGGCCGTTTTCCACTACTACGCGTTCGCTCCCATCGACGAGTCTGGAGACGAGATCTCCAAACGAGTCTGGGCCTTTTGCCTCTCGGCCCTGGGCGGCCCGGCCATCGCGGTGGAAACCACCTCGTAGGCATACAGTCCACCCACCGGCTCTGATCACCTGCCAGTTCTGCCGCGCGCCCCTCTACCACAATCAATGCATGTTCTATCAAGGGGGAATAACCTGAAATGTCCAGCAACCGGCTACGTCCAAAGTTCCTGCACCGCTTGGCCACCGCAATCGCCGTCATTGCCCCGGTGGCGTTCCTGACTGCGGCGTGCGGGAGCAGTTCCAGTAAGAGCACTGCTACCACGGTGGCGAGCAGCGCAACCACGGCGACGGGAGCCGCTCATCAAGCTACCGGCACACCCATCAAGATCGGCTTCATCTACTCCGCCACGGGTGGCGCGTCGTCGAGCTACGTCGACTCGCAGTTCGGCGCCCAGGCCAGGTTCGACGCCCAGAACGCGGTGGGCGGCGTCAACGGCCATCCTCTCCAGCTGGAAATCGCAGACGACCAGTCCACTCCCACAGGTAACAATCTGGCCGCAGAAGAGGTGGTACAACAGCACCAGGTCTTCGGAGTGATCGAGGACTCCTCCCTGGCGTTCGGCGGCGTGAAGTATCTCAACGCGCAGGCCATACCGGTGACCGGCGCCGCCGTAGACGGCCCGGAGTGGGGCATGCAGCCCTACAGCAACATGTTCAGCGTGACCGTACCGACGTCCGGGCCAGTAGGTGGGGTGAACTACACCTACACCAACCTCGGCGGATTTATGAAGGACATCGGCATTACCTCACTTGCTGGGGCGGCGATCAACAGTCCTTCTGCCATCCAGGCTCTCGACGACTCTTTCTACGCTGCCTCGCTCGACGGGATCAAGACCTGCTACAAGAACACGTCGGTCCCGTTCGCTGCCTATGACTTCACCCCGCTCGCCCTGTCGGTCAAGTCTTCGGGCTGCGACGGTCTTCTGGGCTTGATGGGGCTGGCGGGCAACGTCTCCCTCAGCAGCGCCATCAAGCAGGGCGGCAGCCAGGCCAAGCAGGTGTATGCGACATCGTATGACCAGAACCTGCTTGACAGCCCAACGGCTCTCAGCGCTTCGCAAGGCGACTATGCGGAGGTTCCGGCAGTCAACTTCACTCCGCCAAACGCCGCTGCGCAGCAGATGCTGGCCAACCTGGAGAAGTACACCCCGTTCAAAGGCGGGATACCGAGCCTCAACATCGATTACGGGTACGAAGCGGCCGACCTGATGATCAAGGGCTTGCAGGTAGCGGGGTCCAATCCCACCCGACAGACGTTCATCTCCAACCTCCGGAAGGTCAGCTCGTACAACGCCGATGGCCTGTTGGCAAGTCCCGTATCGTTTACCAACTTCGCCACGGTCGGAATGCTCCCGGCGACGGAGTGCGGGTACTTCGTGCAGATCGTGGGTCACAGCTATGTTCCGGTCCCGTCCGACGGCAAGCCGGTGTGCGGTAATCGGGTGGCTGTCCCTTGACAGTCCGGTGACGGACCGGATGGACTGCAGTCGTCGAAGTAGTGCCTTCTCGGCGCTCATCTGAAGGAGGATCATGAAGCCGGAAATCCTGAAGCTCGACCAGGCACGAATTCGAGACCTCTTTGACCTGCGCCGGCGGGGGGAGGGAAATGCTCCCCTTTACGAGGCGGATCCGTATCCTGCGTTCCAACACCTGAGAGCGACCGGCCCGGTACACGCAGGAACGGTCCACGAGCTGCTCGACTATGAGATGGAAGGGGGGTTCCAGGGGCTTCCGGAGCCCGATCGACCCCACTTCTCCGCGTTCAGCTACGCCGCCTGCTCGGAGGCGTTCCGGGATGACGGACTGTTCGTCTCCTCTCCGCCGGACCTCGACGACGACGAAAGCGTAGGCGTCCAAAGCAGCATTCTCGGGATGAACGGCGTACGCCACCGGCGTTATCGGGGCCTGGTGCAACCCTCGTTCGTTCCCAATCAAGCCAAATGGTGGATCGAGCGCTGGATCGCCACCACGGTTCAGGCCTTGATCGATACCTTCGAGGGTGACGGCCAGGCGGAGCTCAATGTCGATTTCGACGCGGCTATTCCGATGTTGACCATCACCGGCAGCTTCGGTGTGGACATCGAGGACGCCCTCGACATCCGGGCGGCCATCTCGCGCGGCGAGGGGAGGAACGCCGGCCTCGGCTATGCGACGATGCAGCGCATCTTGATGCCAGTCATCGCGGCCAGGCGGGAGCAGCCGGAGGACGACCTGATCAGCGTGCTCTGCCAGGCCGAGCTGCAAGACGAGGAAGGTGTCCACCGATTGTCGGACCCGGAGATTTTCTCTTTCTCCTACTTACTCCTGGCGGCGGGCTCGGGCACGACCTGGAAGCAGCTCGGCATCACGCTGGCCGCTCTCCTCACCCACCCGGCGATCCTTGACCGGGTCCGCCAGGACCGTTCGCTGCTGCGGCCCACGATCGAGGAGTCGCTGCGATGGACGTCGACCGATCCGACGTTCGCTCGCTACGCGGCGCGTGACGCCGAGTTTTACGGAGTGCCGGTCCCGGCCGGCGCGGTGATGCACATGTGCCTCGGTGCCGGAAATCGCGATCCTGAGCGGTGGTCGAATCCTGATGCCTTCGATATCGATCGACCGTTGCTGCCCAGCTTGGCTTTCGGGAACGGCCCTCACATCTGCCTGGGCATGCACGTCGCGCGGGCGGAGATCACGACTGCCATCAACGCCCTGCTGGACCGCCTGCCGAACCTGCGTCTCGCTCCAGATGCTGACCCGCCCAGGATCATTGGCATGTATGAGCGAGGTCCTGATCAGTTGCCCGTCGTCTGGGACTGACACTCTCGAGCCAGTCTGCTGCGACGGGTCCCCCGGCCGGCGGAGGGTGCTCGCACCCCCGCTGACCAGGCGATGCCCGCTTGGCGGAGAGGGTGGGATTTGAACCCACGGTCCCTTGCAGGACACACGATTTCCAATCGTGCCGATTCGGCCGCTCTCGCACCCCTCCTTGTCAGGGCGATCTTCTAGGCTATCGTGCCCGGGAGTGGGCCGGCGCCGGGCGCGGCGGTCGGGTCCTGCGCAACGGAGCACCGTGAACCGAGTCAGGGCCTGACGGCAGCAGCTCTCAGCGGATCGTTCCGTGTGCCGCAGTCCGCCTGACCGTCGCGCCGGGTGCCGGCCGCCTCGCCGGGGGCGGCGGGTTGGACTGTCCCACCCCTGCCGTAGGCTGGATGGGCGATGTCCGACGCCGAGCCCCTGCCTGCCTACCAAGCGCTGTACCGCCGCTTCCGCCCCCAGCGGTTCGCTGACGTGCTCGGGCAGGAGCACGTCACCCGGGCCCTCCGCCACGCGGTTCGGGACGGCAAGGTGGCCCATGCCTATCTGTTCAGCGGGCCCGCGGGGCACGGGCAAGACATCGACGGCGCGCATCCTGGCCATGGCGCTCAACTGCGAGCATCCTGCGGACGGCGAGCCGGACGGGACCTGCGCCTCCTGCGTGGCCATTCGCCAGGGCGTTTCCCTGGACGTGCAGGAACTCGACTCCGCCAGCAATCGGGGTATCGATGAGATGCGCGACCTGCTCGGGCGGGTGGCCCTCGGCAGTCCCGGCCGGTGGAAGGTGTACATCATCGACGAGGTTCACCAGATGACCTCGGCCGCGGCCAGCGCTCTGCTCAAGACGCTGGAGGACCCGCCCGGCCATGTGATCTTCGTCCTGGCCACCACCGACCCGCAGAAAGTCCTCCCCACCATCCGCAGCCGTACGCAGCATTTCGAGTTCCGGCTGCTCGGCCCGGAGGTGCTCTCCGGCCTGCTCAAGGAAGTCAACGACCGGGCCGCTCTCGGCGTCCCCCCCGAGGCGATCGACCTCGTCGTGCGCCGCGGCCACGGCTCTGCCCGGGACGCCCTGTCCGCCCTCGACCAGGTGGCGGCCGCCGGCACCGTGGACGACGAGGGCGTCATCCTGTCCGACATCGTCGATGCCATCGCCGACCGCGATCCCGGTCGGGTCCTGCTGGAGGTCGCCGAGGCGGTGTCGGCCGGCCGGGATGCCCGGCGGCTCGGGACGGACCTGCTCGAGCAGTTGCGAAACGGGTTCCTGGCCACCCAGGCCCGGGCGCTCGTGCTGCTGAGTGACGACGCGGCCGCCGACGTCGAAGCGCAGGCGCGCCGGCTCGGGACCCCGGCCCTGGTGCGAGCCATGGAGGTGCTCGGACAGGCCCTCATCGACATGCGGGATTCCCCGGACCCGCGCATCACGTTGGAGGTGGCTCTGGTCCGGTTGGCCGCAGCCGATGCGGACGACAGCCGGGCTGCTCTCCTCGCGCGGATCGAGCGCCTGGAGCGCGTCATTGGGGAAAGAGGGGACGGCGCGGTCTCGGTGCCGGCTGTAAGTTCACTCCCGCCGCCCGAACCGTCAGCGCCTCGCCGGCCGGATGGCTCGCCACCACCGGTGACCGCCGCTGCATCACAATCTGCCCTGGGCGCTCACCGGCGACCCCGTTCAGTACCGGACTCGGCCGCGACCGGTTCCCAGCCGGCGTCCGCGCCATCGTCGTCGGCCGCTTCCGGTGACCCGGGTCCACCGTTCGATCCGGCCCCGCCGGGTCCAGCTACCTCGACGCCGCCAGCAATCTCGCCGCCGCCCGTGACCAGCCCTGCCGCCCCTGCTCCGGCGTCCTCTGCGTCCGATTCCACCGGTCCGCTACCCACACGGGAGGCCCTGACGATCGCCTGGGGCGACACGATTCTCCCCGCCCTTCGCCCTGGCGTGAAGGTCTACCTGTCCTCGGGTCGTTTTGTCGGCGTCGACGACGGTGCCGCCGTCTATGCGGTCCCGGATCGGGGCCTGCTGGCCCGGGCCGAGCCCAACCGGGCGGAAGTCGAGGCCGCCCTGGCGGCCCACTTCGGCCGGCCGGTGCCGCTCCGACTGGTGCTGGATGATGCCGTGCTGCCTGGAGCCACATCGACGGCGCCGTCCGGGCCGGCGCCGGACGACCCGGCGACGATCGACCTTGACGACCTGGTTGACGCCCCGCCGGGGGTACTCTCGCCGGAGCAGCGCCTGCTGGAGGCGTTCCCCGGCGCCGAGGAGGTGCCAACGTGAGCAGCGAAGATCAACCCGTTCCCGATCTGAACGCGCTGCTGTCCCGGCTCGGGGAGATGCAGCAGAACCTTCAGGAGGCCCAGGCGTCTGCCGCCGCCCGGGTACTTGAAGGCCGCGCCGGCGGCGGCGCAGTACGGGTGAGGGCCACCGGCGACCTGGAATTTCAAGAGGTGTCCATCGACCCGTCTGTGGTCGACCCTGCTGACGTCGACATGTTGCAGGACCTGATCCTGGCGGCCTTGCGTGACGTCGTCGAACAAGCCCACGCAGGGGCGGCCGACGCCCTCGGAGACCTGGACATCGGAGGCGGTCTGGGCGGCCTGCTCGGCCAGTAACCACCTGTTACGCCAACAGCGGTGGGTAGTGTCCGTTGGCGATGTACGCCGCCCCGGTTCAGGATCTCATCGACGAACTCGGCCGGTTGCCGGGAATCGGACCCAAGTCAGCACAGCGCATTGCTTTTTACCTCCTCAAGCTGTCCCCGGACGACGCCCTGCGCCTGGCCCGGGCCATCAATGTGGTCAAGGAACGGGTTTCCTGGTGCCGGCGCTGCTACAACATCGCCGAAAGCGGGCTGGACGGGCCCACGAGCGGCCCCGAGTGCGAGATCTGCCGGGACGGGCGCCGGGATCCGACTGTGGTGTGCGTGGTGGAAGAGCCGCGCGACGTGGTCGCCGTGGAAAAGACCCGCGAGTACCACGGGCGGTACCACGTGCTGCAGGGTGCGATCAGCCCCATCGACGGGATCGGGCCCGACAAGCTCCGGGTCCGGGAATTGCTGGCCCGCATTGAAGCCGAGGACATCAAAGAGGTCATCCTCTGCACCAACCCCAACATTGAGGGTGACGCCACGGCCCTGTACCTGGCCTCCTTGCTGAAGGCCGCTCCCGTGAAGGTGACCCGGATCGCGAGTGGGTTGCCGGTCGGGGGGGATCTCGAATATGCCGACGAGCTCACGCTGGGGCGCGCCCTCGAGGGCCGACGGGAACTGGGCTAGCAACCCCGCAGAGAGTTCAGGTCGATCATCGGACGTCGCCATCACTTCACGTCCCGGCCCCGGTCCAGCGCGTCGAGGAGAGCCAGGACGGCGGTGTTGAGCGGAACAGGGATGCCGTGTTGCGCGGCCCGACGGACAACCTCTCCGGTGAGATGTTGATGCTCCAGAGGCCGGGCCGCCAGACGGTCGTACAGCATCGAGCTTCCCGTTCGATCGCCATACTGTCTGGTTCCGGCCAGCACCCGTTCCACGTCGTCGTCGTTGAGGCGAGCTCCCTCTGCCTGTCCCACCGCTACGGCTTCCACCAGCAGACCGCGGGCCAGTTCGGAGATACCCGGGTCCTTCATTACTCCTATCCGCCGTAGCGTCAACGTGGTGATGGGGTTGGCGACCAGATTGCCGAGCAGCTTTCTCCAGCTGGCGGTCCAGATGTCGCGGGTCCCGTGGATCACCAGGCCGGTGCCGGCGGCGTCGGCCAGGATGGCCTCGGCTTCCCCCTGGGGAACGACGATCCGGTCACCGCCGAGATGCACGACCCGGGCCCGGTCGATCCGCTCAGCGGCGACGTAGGCGAGCGCCGGCACCACCCGGCTGGCCGGGGTATAGGGGGCGAGGCGATCGTGGTGGTCGAGTCCGTTTTGGGCAGCCGCCACCAGGGTGTCGGGCCCGCAGAACCGACCCAACCACGGTGCGGTCCCAGCCGAGTCGCCCACCTTGGTCGCCACCCACATCACGTCGGCCGGAGTGGAGCCGCCGCGTCCAGCGTCGTCCGGATCGGCCAGGACAGTGACCGGCAGCGCCCGGACCTCTCCGTCGCGCTCCAGGACCAAGGTATCGATCGGCGTACGGGTGCAGACCGTGACGTCGTGACCGGCATCGCAGGCGGCGCCGGCCAGCACCGTCCCGATGGCTCCGGCCCCGATGACAGCGACGCGCACGCGGCCACCGTACCGGCGCACCGGATGGTCGCCGCCGTCCCGGCGCTGGACCGGGGGCCGCAGCAGCCGGTTAGCCGGCGCGTACCACCAGGGCGTCGCCCTGGCCGCCGCCGCCGCAGAGGGCCGCGACCCCGGTGCCACCGCCACGCCGGCGCAATTCGTGCAGGAGGGTGAGCGCCAGGCGGCTCCCGGATGCGCCAATCGGATGGCCCAGCGCGATCGCCCCGCCATTGGGATTCACGACGTCGAGCGGCAGGCCGAGTTCGTCGGCCGACGCCAGCGGCACGGCTGCGAACGCCTCGTTGAACTCGTAAACGTCGATGTCGGCGACGGACAACCCGGCCTTTCGCAAGGCAATCGCGGTCGAGCGGGAGGGCTGGGTCATCAGGCACGTGTCCGGTCCGGCCACCATCCCGTAGCTGACGACACGCCCGAGCGGCTGGACGCCGTGGCGTTCGGCGGCGGCCTCCGACATGACCACGACCGCGGACGCCCCATCGGAGATCTGTGAGGCGTTACCGGCGGTGACCGACCCGTTCGGCACGAAGGCCGGCCGCAACGCGCCCAGTGATTCGGGGGTGGTGCCGGGCCGGATTCCCTCGTCGGTCTCGACCAGGAGCGGCTCGCCCTTGCGTTGGGGGACCTCCACGGGGACGATCTCTGCTCCGAGCAGGCCATCCTTGGTGGCCCGGGCGGCCCGTTCGTGCGAGGCCGCCGAGAAGGCGTCCTGGCGTTCGTGGGTCACAGCCGGAAACTGGGGCAGGTAATGCTCGGTGTCCAGGCCCATGGTTTCGTGCGTTCGGGCGTCCTCGAGTCCGTCGTACATGAGGGCGTCGTGAAGGACCGAGTCGCCCAGGCGATAGCCGTGGCGGGCTCCGAGGAGCAGGTGCGGGGCGGAGGTCATCGACTCCATGCCTCCCGCGACGATGATCTCGGCATCACCGGCGGCAATCATCAAGTCCGCCTGGTAGATGGCGTTCAAACCGGAAAGACAGGCCTTGTTGATAACCAGAGCCGGCGTGGTCATGGGAATGCCTGCGCCCGTGGCTGCCTGACGCGCTGGTACCTGACCGGACCCGGCCAGGATGACCTGGCCCATGATGACGTAGTCGACCTCGCCGGGCTGAGTGGCAGCTCGCTCGAGTGCGGCCCGGATGGCAAAAGCACCCAGCTCGACTGCGGAAAAAGACCCCAGCGCGCCCGAGAGCTTGCCGATCGGGGTTCGCGCGCCGGCGACGATGACGGATCCTGGCATACCTTCGAGTGTACGGGCGTCCCGGCCGGATCGACCAGCTGGCGTCGTCGTTCAGCGCATTCAGGCTGTCCCGCACCGGCGGTAGCCTGGTGGCATGGCGTTCACCGAAGTCGACCACGTGGCCATCGCCGTTCGCGATCTCGACGCCGCGGTGAAATGGTACGAGGACGCCTTCGGCGCCACTGTCGCCCACCGGGAGGTGGTCGATCGGGATGGCGTGGAGGAGGCCCTGCTGGCGGTGGCGGATTCCTATATCCAGCTCCTGACGCCGGTGCGGGACGACTCGACGGTCGCAAAGTTTCTCGATAGCCGTGGCGAGGGCCTGCATCACGTGGGGTATCGGGTCGACGACTGCGCGGCCGCCCTCAAAGAGGCGATGGCGGCGGGGGCTCGCGCCATTGACGTGGAGCCGAGACCGGGATCGCGGGGCACGACGGTCGCCTTCCTGCACCCGAAGACGGCGTTTGGCACCCTGATCGAGTTGGTGCAGGAATGACGTCTCGATCCGCCACACCGGTGGCGCCGCGACTATTGCGATCCAACGATCCGTGTTGGTGCGGCAGCGGCCGGAAATACAAGCGATGCCATCGCGCCAAAGAGGGGCACGTCCTCCCTGGTCGCGTCAGTGCCATGCGAGACGTACCCGGTCACATCGTTCCGGCCGAGTACTACCGCACCGGGGTGCCGACGCGACGGGACGAGCCCATGGTCAAGTCGCCCGACGTCATCGCCCGCATGCGGGTTGCCGGGCGGGTGGCCGCCGAGGTGCTGGCAGTCACGGGCGCCGCCGTGACCCCCGGCGTGACCACCGAGGAGCTCGACCGGATCGCGCACCAGGCTTACGTCGATCGGGGCGCCTATCCCTCGACCCTCAACTACCACGGGTACCCCAAGTCCATCTGCACGTCTGTCAACGAGGTGATCTGTCACGGTATCCCCGACGATCGACCGCTCGAGGACGGCGACATCATCAATATCGACGTCACCGCTTATATCGACGGTGTGCACGGGGACTGCAGCGCCACCTTTCTGGCCGGGGACGTCGACGCCGAGTCGTCCGCTCTTGTTGACGTCACCCGGCAATGCCGTGACCTGGGCATCGCCGCCGTGCGACCGGGACGGCCCATTTCCGATATCGGACGGGCCATCGAGGCACACGCCGAGGTCCACGGTTACGGAGTGGTGCGCATGTTTGTCGGGCACGGCATCGGCGAGCAGTTCCATGGCTCGCCGAGCATTCCCCACTACTACACGCCCGACGCCGCCACGATCATGGAGCCCGGTATGACGTTCACGGTTGAGCCCATGATCACCCTGGGCACCTGGCGCGAGAAGATGTGGGACAACGGCTGGACTGCGGTGACCGCCGACGGCCGGCGGACCGCCCAGTTCGAGCACACCCTGCTCGTCACAGATGACGGCGTGGACGTGTTGACCCCCGACGCCTGACTTTCCCCTCGCCGCACTGACGCCCCATGGTGGCGCACCCGTCACCAGACGGGGCTGGACCTGCTGACATCACGGCGACCGCGCCATGACCTCGTCCAACTGGCCCGGATCCTCGAACAAGCGGGCGTCGATGCCCAGCCGTGCCGCTCCCGCCACATTCGCGGGGCGGTCGTCGAAGAAGACCACGTCCGAGGGCTCGGCTCCGACGGCGTCGAGAACGGCCTGATACGCGGTTGGCTCGGGCTTGATGGCCCGCAGTCGGCAGCTGAAGAACCGCCTCGAAAACGATGCCATCCAGGGTGCGCTGTCGATCAGATCTGCCACCTCGACAGGCGCGTTCGAGAGCATGGCCAGATGTACACCCCGCCGTCCGGCCCGCTCAGCCGCCGCCAGCGAGTCCAGGTTGGGATGGAGCCAACCGGCACCATCCGCGGCGATCAACGCCTTCAGCTGGCGGGGGCCGGGACGATGGCCCAGCACCCGGGTCCAGTAGTCCTCGACGGTCACGTCCGCTCGGTCGTAGGCCGGCCGGTCGGCCCAGTAGGCGGCCCAAAAGTCCCCCCGCCGCGGGTCCCAGTCGGACGCCTCCACCAACGCCCGCCGATCAGCATCCGAAGGCGCCAGACACAGAACCTCGCCGTAGTCGCACAGCAGCCAGGTCACCGGGGCGTCCCGATCCTGGCCGGCTCGGTGGCCCTGAGGAACTCGGCCCAGGTCTGGAGGCCGGAACCGTGCCCGGGCGCGGTGTTGCGACCGAGCCGGAAGGCGTCACCAACGCGGCCGGGGATTGGCAGGCGAACCAGCGGCCGCGCTCGCCAGGTACGGCGCTGCCAGGCCCCGACCATCTCCCGAAGCGTCAGGATCTCCGGCCCGCCGTAGTCGTCGGCTCGCCCCAGAGGGCTATCGCCGATCAGATCGGCAATGCGTCCCGCGACGTCGGCAGCGGCCACGCTCTGAAAGCGAAAGTCCAGCGGGAGAGCAGCAATGGGAAGCCGGCTGGTCGCTCTCAGCCACCCGGCGATCAACTCGTGAAACTGGGTGACCCGGAGAATCGTGTACGGCACCCGATGCCGCCCCAACAGTTCCTCACAGGCCAGCTTCCTGCGGTAGTAGGCGACCGGTATCAGGTCCACACCCACGATCGACGGGTACAGCAGGTGGGCGGCGCCGGTGGTGGCGTCGAGCAGGTGCCGGGTCTGGACGGGGTCGGTCCGGCCGAAGTGGCGGCTGTCGGACGCGGCGTGCACCACCAGGTCGGCGCCGTCCGCGGCCGCGAGCACCCCCTTACCGGTGGTGAGGTCGCCAGTGTGGGTGGCGCGACCGGCGCGGCGGGACAGCGTCCGGACCTCGTACCCCCGTCCCTCGAGCAGGGGGACGAGATGGCGGCCGAGGGTTCCCGTACTGCCGGTGACGAGGACGGTGCGCATGCACCGAGCGTCGCGCCGCTACCGTGTGGCCATCCAGGTGCATCTCGTCGACGGGACCTACGAGCTGTTCCGTCATTTCTTCGGAGTCCCGTCCCACATCAACGACCAGGGCCGGGAGGTTGCTGCGGCCCGTGGGGTCGTGGCTTCGATGTTGGGCCTCCTGGCCGACGGCGCAACCCATGTCGGAGTCGCCACCGATCACGTGATCGAGTCTTTCCGCAACGACTTGTGGCCGGGCTACAAGACCAGCGCGGGCGTGGACCCGCAGTTGTTGGGTCAATTCGGTCTGCTGGAGGAGGCGCTGTACGCCCTGGGCGTGGTGGTGTGGCCCATGGTCACCCTGGAAGCGGACGACGCCATGGCGTCCGCGGCTGCGATCGCTGCGGCAGACCCGGCGGTGGAGCGCGTGGTCATCTGCACGCCGGACAAAGACCTGGGCCAGTGCGTCGTCGGGACCCGGGTGGTGCAACTCGACCGGCGCAAGGGGCTGACGATCGATGAGGCGGGCGTGCAGGCCAAGTTCGGGGTGGGGCCGGCGTCGATTCCCGACTATCTGGCACTGGTCGGGGACAGCGCCGACGGCTTCCCCGGGCTGGCGGGCTGGGGAGCAAAGACGACGGCCGCCGTGCTGGCTCGCTACCAGCACCTGGAGGGCATCCCCGACAACCCGAGCGAATGGGACGTCCCGATCCGCAGCGTCCGCAACCTCGCAGTCACGCTGGCCGCGCAGCGGGACCTGGCGCTGTTGTTCCGGGACCTGGCCACCTTGCGCACATTGCCGCCGGCGATGGAGTCCGTTGAGGAGTTGCGGTGGCGAGGCCCCCGGGATGCCTTCGCCCCCTTCGCTGCCGACGTGCTCGACTCTGAGAGCCTTTTCGAGCGGGCGGTGCGGTTGGCGGCCGACCGCTAGCTCGCAAACCCGGCCCAGCGGAAGGGTCCTGTCCCCTTGGGGACGTCGAATCCCGCCGGCCATCTTGGACCACAACCGGTCCGGTCGGTTGCCGCTCAGCCTTTGCCGCCGAACACGGCCGGCTGCGGGAGCGTCAGAGCTCGAAGCAGGAGTTCGTGGTAGCGGATGCGGCTGACCTGAACCGCCCCCAACGACACCAGATGAGGTGTGGCCCACTGGACGTCGAGCAGCCGTGCCCCTGCGGCCGCAGGGTGGGCTTTCAGTAACGCGACCAGAGCGACGAGCGCCACCTTCGATGCGTCGGTTTGACGGTGAAACATGGACTCACCGGCGAAGAGACCCCCAATCGCCAGCCCGTACAGGCCGCCGGCCAGGACCCCTTTCTCGTCCCATGCCTCGACGCTGTGCACCCAGCCCAGCTCGTGCAGCCGCCGGTAGGCCCGCTTGATGTCGCGGTCGATCCACGCGCCGGGGCGGCGCCGATCCGCGCAGGCATCGATGACCTCGTCGAAGGCCGTGTCGACCCGGATCTCGAAGCGACGGCACGACTTGCGCAAGGAGCGGCTGACCCGCAGGCCTCCTTCGGGTTCCAGCGGCACAATGCCCCGGGGATTCGGTGACCACCAGGCCATCGTCCTGCGCCGGACCGGCATCGGGAACAACCCGGACCGGTAGGCAGCCAACAGGGTGCCCGGCTCCAGGTCAGCGCCGACGCCGACGACCTCGCCGCTTCCGGCCACTTCCGCCAGGTGAACCGGGTCGCTCGGGAAGGCCCAGCGGCTTGGCGGGGGCTCGACCGCCGGTTTCGCCGGGGCCGCCACCAGCGCATGCACCGTCCGGCTCATCTCGCCCCAGCCACTTCCCGCCGTCCCGTTCTCCGTCGCGCCGACGCTCACCATGGAAGTCTGCCCCGCCTCGCGCGCCTCGCCGCACGTTTCGCGCCTCCGACCCCGGGCAGTCGGCGGGTCCTTGACCGTCCTGGCGTCGGGGTCGTCGCACCCTCCGGGTACCCTCTAATTCGACATGTCTGAGCACCCCATGACCGAACGCCTCGCAGAGCTCGCCCGCCGCAAGGAGGCGGCCCTGCACGCCGGCCCCCCGCACGCCATCGAGCGCCAGCACGCCAAAGGCAAGATGACGGCCCGGGAGCGGATCGAGTACCTCCTGGATGAAGGCTCCTTCCAGGAGCTCGACATGCTGGCCCGCACCCGGGCACCCGGACTTGACGACGACAAACGGCCCTACACCGACGGCGTCATTACCGGTTTCGGCACCGTGGACGGCCGCAGAATATGCGTCTTCAGCCAGGACTTCACGGTCAACGGCGGGTCGTTGGGCGAGGTATTTGGCGAGAAAGTACACAAGGCCATGGACCTGGCGACCTCGCTCGGGGTCCCCATCGTCGGTATCAACGATGGGGGAGGGGCGCGCGTCCAGGAAGGCGTCGTCGGCCTGCACTATTTCGGTGGGATCTTCAAGCGCAACGTCGATGCGTCCGGTGTGGTCCCCCAGATCAGCGTCATCCTGGGCTCGTGCGCCGGTGGGGCGGTCTACAGCCCGGCGATGACCGACTTCATTTTCATGGTGCGCGACACCTCCCAGATGTTCATCACCGGCCCGGACGTGGTGAAAACGGTGACCGGCGAGGAGGTGACCCTCGAGCAGCTTGGCGGGGCGGTGACACACGCCACCAAATCGGGGGTGGCCACCTTCGTGACCGCCGATGAGAAGAGCTGCCTCGACGAAGTCCGGTATCTCCTGGGCCTGCTTCCGTCCAACAACCTGGAGGAGCCGCCCCGGGTGGACACCGGCGACGACCCTGAGCGGCTGGTGCCGGAGGTGGGGCAGCTCATCCCACCCAGCCCCAACCAGCCGTACGACATCAAGAAAGTGATCGCCGCGGTCGTCGACGACGGCGACTTCTTCGAGTACCACAGCCTGTGGGCCATGAACCTGGTCTGCGGGTTTGCCCGCATCGATGGGCACGTGGTCGGCATCGTCGGCAATCAGCCTCAGGTGCTGGCGGGCGTCCTCGACATCCAGAGCTCCGAGAAGGGTGCCCGCTTTGTGCGCACCTGCGACTCGTTCAACATTCCCCTCGTCACCTTCGTGGACGTCCCCGGTTTCATGCCGGGTACGGACCAGGAGTACGGCGGCATCATCCGCCATGGCGCCAAGCTCCTCTACGCCTACTGCGAAGCAACAGTGCCGCGCATCCAGATCATCACCCGCAAGGGTTACGGCGGCGCCTACGTGGTCATGAACTCCAAGTCCATCGGCGCCGATCTGGCCTTCGCCTGGCCGTCGGCCGAGCTGGCGGTCATGGGGCCGCAGGGGGCCGTCGACATCGTGTATCGCCGCGAGCTGGCGACCTCGCCCGACGCCGCCGCCCGGCGGGCCGAGCTGGTCGAGGAGTACACCGAGCGCTTCGCCAACCCGTACCTGGCCGCGGAGCGGGGTTACGTCGACGACGTCATCGACCCGGCCGACACCCGCAAGGTGCTTTCCCGCAGCCTGGATCTGCTGCGATCCAAGCGGGAGGATCTCCCGAAGCGCAAGCACGGCAACGTCCCCCTATGAGCGATCGGGATCCCAGCCCGCAGGAGCTCGCCGCCATCGTGGCAGCCGTCGAGCTGGCCTGGCCGCGTCCGACGCCGGCTCCGCCTGCGGCTCGGCCGGGTCCGAGCCCGTGGCGTTTTTCCGGCCGCTGGTGGGCCCGCCCCCAGACGGCTCGTCGCGAGCGGCCCTGGTTGCCTCCGCCGGCTTAGCTCCCCAGGACGCAACGTTGCCTGCCGACGTGGCGACAATCGCCGACGACGAGGTCGTGGTGTTCGATGGCCCGACACCCGTCCGTTACGCCGGCCTCCAACCGGGAACGGAGCACTGCGCGGGCGGGCAAACGGTGCGCACCCTGCCCCGGCCCGCAGGGGAGCGGTTGGCCACCGTGGCCACGGTCAACGACCTGCATTTCGGCGAGACCGTCTGCGGCTATATCGCCGGCGTCGACATCGGCCCGGTCCTGTCCGCCGGGCCGGACGAAGATCCGTACCCGGAGGTCATGAATAACGCCGCCGTCGACGAGATTCGTGCTCTCGAGCCGGACGCGGTGGTCGTCAAGGGTGACATCACGTCGCGAGGCACCGCCGAGGAGCACGGGGAGTTCCTGCGCATGTACGCGGGCAGGTTCGGCGACCGGCTGGTTGTGACACGCGGCAATCACGACAATCCCGGTGCCGGGCCGGGCGTGCCGCCTCCGCCTCCATGCCAGGAATTGGGGCTCGACGGTGTGATCCTGGCGGTGCTCGACACCTCCCGTCCCGGCTGCGCCGGTGGCGAGGTCGATGCCGACCAGGCGGAATGGCTGGACGAGCTGGCCGCTCGAGCGGATCGTCCCGTCATGATCTTCGGGCACCATCCTCCGGCGGTCCGGGACCGGCGCCTGGAGATCGCGTTCGGAGCGGCCGCCGTCGCCGGCAGCGGCCTGAGCGAGGCGTCTACCCGCCGCCTGGCCGAAGTGGTAACCCGGCGCCTCGCCCTCGTGGGCTACTTCGCCGGCCACACCCACCGCAACAAGCTCCGTCACCTGTCCTCGACCGGCCCGTTCCCGTGGGTGGAGGTCGCGTGCATCAAAGACTTCCCCGGCAGCTGGGCCGAGTATCGCGTGTTCGAGGGCGGGATCTTGCAAGTCCATCGGCGCATCAGCCGCTCGGCGCGAGCTATCGACTGGAGCGAACGATGCCGGGCCCTCTACGCCGGCCTCTACCCCGCCTATGCCTGGGGCGGGATCGAGGAGCGATGTTTCCAGCTCCCACTACGCGAAACAGCCCGCTGAAGGCTTTATAAGGGGTATGGAACGCGACGACATCCCGCTCCACGACCTCCTCGGCGTAGGCGGAGACCCGGATCCCGGTCCGGACCCGCTTCGGGACATCGTGGCCCGCGCCGCTCGGCGACGCCGGAAGGTCGCGGTGGGAGGAATGGTCGCCGCCCTGTTGGTCGGCGGCGGCCTCGGCTACGCCTTTTCGAACCACACCTCCCCGGGCAGCCAGACATCAACCGCGGCGGCGGCCAGCTCCGGCACCGGTTCGTCCGGGGCGGCGGCTGGCAGCGCCGGCCAGAGTTCCTTCGCGAAGAGTTCAACGGACGCGAACCTCACCCGGTTGTTCACCCGGACGTCGGGTGAAATCACCATCCGGGTGTTCCGCACCAATATGACCAAGATGGGGGCCCCGGCCGTCTCCCCGGGGGACTGCCCGATCACGCTGCCTGCGCTCCAAATCGAAGTGTCGACCCCCCAGATGGTGGGCGTCAGCCTCGGCGGTTTTGCCGACCTCCGGCCAGAGCCAGCCCATCACCGGGACCGTCGGGCAAGTGATGGGGGAGCCCGAAGGCGACCCCGTAACGGTCGTCACCGCCGCGACCGGCCCCACCGTCGCCGCAGTCCGGGTCGTGTTCCCCGGAGGGGCAACCGACCAGATGGCTCCGGTTGACGGCTGGGTGGTCCTGGCCGGGCCCGAGCCAACCGGCCTGGCCAACGGAGCGTCGCTCGGAACGTTGACCGCGCTCAACGCGGCCGGGCACGTCGTGAGCTCCTCGACCGTCGAGCAGGGCCTCAAGCCGGCGGTAACTGCGCCCTCCTGCGTTCCGGCGTGTCCGCTGAACCCAAAACTGGTTCCTCCCGTCTCCGCCCCTTCGGTGGCTCCGGCGGCAACACCTGGAGGTAGCGGCTGCACGGGCGTCGCCTGCGGCTCGGTCGTTCCCGGCAATCCCCCACCTGCCGCGCTGAAGAACGTGGGCGCGGGGTCGTTGGCCTGTCCGATGCTGCCCGCCAGGGGAGCGGGAGGAACTTCTGGCTCGACCGGCGGGTAGGTCTCTGCCGGGAGTGAGACGATAGAGAAGGTGGATACCCAGCCTGCCCGCGGCACGGGCCCGGAGGTGGCAGAAGGGGTCCTGACCAGCACGGACTTCGTGGAGTGTTATCAAAGCCATTACCGGCCCCTCGTGCGAGCTTTGCGTTTGGCCGGGGCCGATCCCGCTACGGCCGAGGATCTGGCGCAGGAGGCGTTCGGGCGCGCCCTGGCCCGCTGGCGTCGGGTCAGCAGGGGCGTCAACCCGCCCGGCTATGTGTACACCGTCGCCTTCCGGTTGCTGCAGCGAACCCAGCGGCGGATCTTCTCCGGATCCGGCTCGCGAGCGCAACCGTCGCGCTCCGCTACCGGGGCGACCGAGGACGCCGCGCTGACCACCGTGGCCGTCGAATCCTCTCTGGCCGCCATGCCGCCTCGCCGGCGCATGTGCGCGGTGATGTGTCTCGTCATCGGGCTCCCGGTGCGTGAAGTCGCGGCCGCCCTGGGGATCGCGGACGGCACCGTGCGCAAACACCTGGAAGAGGCGCGGCGGGACCTCCGCGCCGCCTGTGTCCCTCCCGGCTAGAAGGGACTCGACGAGGCGACGCGAATCACGTTGTTTTGCGGCCAAGCGGTGACGGAGGTCTTGCGGAGGTGGCCTTGTGCATATTCGCAATCGATCTGCAGATCTGCCCAGTGCCCGGAGTCGAACGGACCGCTACCATGTCGCAACGGGAGAAGCGGAGAAGGGGACCGCCACCGCGGTAAAAACGACGGGTGTGCCAGGCTCCTCAGGCCCGGCGCACCCGTCGCCCCGATCTGCCCGCACGACTACGGTGAGCGGCCGATGCTCGATCCCATTGCGTGCGAAACGCCCGGCGGGTTGCCGGGCAGGAGAGGGCGCCGGCGAACCGCTCTCCCGGAGCCCAGGTGACCGGTCCGACCACGGATAACCGTGCGGCGGGCACGCTGGCGCTCGTCGGAGGAGCGGAGTGGACGGAACGATGCGGGTTCGACGCCGACTTATGGGAGGCGAGCGGTAGATCGGAGGTGCTGATCCTCCCCACCGCGGCCGCATACGAGCACCCGGCGAGGGCGGTCGAAAACGCAGCGAAATGGTTTGCCTCGCTCGGGGCCAGCGCTCGCGGCCTGATGGTGCTGGGCCGCCAGGATGCTGAGGATGAGGGGGCGGCCCGGCAGGTCCGGACGGCCCGTTTTGTCTACCTGAGCGGTGGCTCACCGCTTCATCTGCGGTCTGTACTCAAGGACAGTCCGGTATGGACTGCGCTGGTCGAGGCCTGGCGCGACGGAGCCGTCGTCGCTGGGTCTTCGGCCGGCGCCATGGTGCTGTGCGACCCGATGGTCGATCCGCGAGGCGGCGCACTCACCCTGGGTTTGGGCCTGGTTGGCCACCTCGCCGTCCTGCCCCATTACGACACCTGGTCGGAGGAAAAAGCGCGCCGGACCGTCCGGCTGGCTACCGGTCACCTTCGTATCGCGGCCGTCGATGAGTGCACCGCCCTCATTCGGGATCCGGACGGGACGTGGAGGTCCGCCGGTGCCGGGGCCGTCACCGTGTACGTGGACGGGGAGCCGGCGGGTCTGGATGCCCTGGCTAGCCGGTAAAGGGTGCCCACGCTGGGGGGGCCCAACGGGGCGCACCTGGCGATTGTGTGATAAAAGTCGCGTAATACGCGGCAAATATCACACAAACGGATGAGGGGTACCCATGCCGGCGGGGCCAACTGGGCGCACTTGGCGATTGTGTGATAAAAGTCGCGTATTACGCGGCAAATATCACACAAACGGATGAGGGGTACCCATGCCGGCGGGCCAACTGGGCGCACTCGGCGATTGTGTGATAAAAGTCGCGTATTACGCGGCAAATATCACACAAACGGATGAGGGGTACCCATGCCGGCGGGCCAACTGGGCGCACTTGGCGATTGTGTGATAAAAGTCGCGTAATACACGGCAAATATCACACAAACGGATGAGAGGGTGCCGGCGACACCTCGCCTGGCCGGCCCCTCGCCGGCCCCGCCGGCCCCGCCGGCCCCGCCGGCCCCCCCAGCCCCGGTGGCAACGACGCCGGCTCCGCCGGCCCGGCCGGCGAGGCGCCTCAGTCCGACTCGCTGATCGTGACCGACTCGATGGTCACCGGCTCCTTGGGTGTCCCCGAGGACGTCCCGATCGCGTCGATGGCCGTGACCACGTCCAGGCCCGCGACCACCTTCCCGAACAGGGCGTACTGAGGCGGCAGGCGCACCCCGGCCGGCCCGCTGATCACAAAGAACTGACTGCCATTGGTGTTCGGACCGGCATTCGCCATGGCCAGAGACCCCACCTCGTACCGGCCCGGCTGGGGCAGCTCGTCGGCGAAGCGGTAGCCGGGCCCCCCCGACCGGTCCCGGTCGGGTCGCCACCCTGCAGAACGAACCCAGGGATGATCCGGTGAAACACGATCCCATCAAAGAAGTGGTAGCGGGCGAGGAAAACGAAGCTGTTGACGGTCACGGGAGCCGCGATCGGATCCAGGGCGATCGTCAGCGTGCCCTTCGAGGTGACCATCGTGGCCGTGTACCGCTTGGCCGGGTCGATGCACATCGGGGGCGGCCCGTCGAACTCGCGCTGCTGGGGGCTGGACCCGTCAGCAGCCGGACAGGGTGTGGTCATGGCAACAGACTCCTAACCGTCACGACTCGGTGATGTTGATCGTCTTGACGAGGACGAGCTTGCTTGGGGCCCCGCCGAGCCCGTTGCTCTCGTTGACGTTGAGAGCGAGGATCTTTTCCAGCACGTCGAGACCGCTGGTCGTGGTCCCGAAGTTGACGTACGTGCCCTGGCTGTTGAGCTGTGAACACGACGGGCCGGCGCAGAAGAAGTATTGGGCGCCCGCGCTGTTCGGCGCCGACGTCCGGGCCATGGTCAGGTCGCCGGGAACGTAGGTGTAACCCGACCCTTCGTCCTTGATGGTGTAGCCCGGGCCCGGGTCGGACGCGCTCTGCGTGTGGGGTGACCCTCCCTGGACGATGTCGATCGACGTGTCGGTCCGGAACATCGACGTGCCGTCGTAGAAGTGGTAGCGGGACAGGACGATGAAGTTGTTCGCGGTCATCGGCGTCTTCGTCGTGTTGAGGGCGACCACGATGTTGCCTTCGGTGGTCTCGAAGGTGGCGGTGTAGGTCTTCCCCGGGTCGAGACAGTCCGGCGGTGCCTGGGCAAACGTGGTCACGTGCGGGTTGGGGCCGTTCGGATTGGGGCAGGGCGTTGCGCCCGTGAACTTGGTCGCGCCGGTCACCGGTGCGGCTGTCGGCGGCGTCACCGATGCGGCAGCCGTCGTGGACGAGCCGGCCTTGGTGGTCGACGAGCCGGCCCTGGTGGTCGACGAACCGACCGCGGTGGTCGACGTGGACACCTTCGCCTTGGAGTTGCCGCGTGTCCCGGTGTAAATGGCCAGACCGAGGGCGACCGCAATGATGACGCCGATGACGATCGCTCTCCGCCCCCGCTGGCGGCGACGCTGCGCCTGTTTGAGCTCGGCCATGCGGGCCTCACGCCCGGCGCGCTGGCGGGCTCGCTTCTCTGACGGCACGGCGCACCAAGGTAGCCGCCACGCCCCCGGCCACAAAGGCGGGCGCCAACCGACTGGAGGTGCCCAGCTCACGGCGCGTAAACGCCCGGGAGCCACCGAGGTCCGTTGCTACCCTGGCACGTCGTGGCCCTGCTCGTGATGAAGTTCGGTGGCACGTCGGTGGCCGACGCCGATCGGATGCGCACGGTGGCCGACTACGTGGCCCGGACCGTTCGACATGGCCACCAGGTGGTGGTGGCCGTCTCGGCGATGGGCAAGGAAACGGACGAGCTCCTCCACCTGGCCTCCCAGGTGTCGACCACGCAACCCGGCCGGGAGATGGACATGCTCATCACCGCCGGCGAGCGCAAGGCCATGGCGTTGCTGTGCATGGCCCTGCATGACCTCGGTGTCCCGAGCGACAGCTTCACCGGCAGCCAGGCCGGCATCATCACCGACACCGACCACACCCGCGCCAAGATCGTCGAAGTCCGCGGTGACCGGTTGCGTGACGCCCTCCAGGCCGGACGGGTGCCGGTCGTGGGCGGGGCCCAGGGGGTCTCCACCGACCGGGACGTCACGTTTCTGGGTCGAGGTGGAACGGACACCACCGCAGTCGCCCTGGCCCAAGCCCTGCAGGCCGACGCCTGCGAGATCTACACCGACGTGTCCGGCGTGTACACGGCTGACCCTCGTGTGGTCCCCGAGGCCCGCCGTCTCCGACGCGTCAGTTTCGAAGAAATGCTCGAGATGTGCGCCGCTGGCTGCCCGAAGCCGGCGATGCGCTCGGTGGAGTTCGCCCGCAACCACAGCGTGCGGCTGCACGTTCGCTCGGCCTTCACGTGGGAGCCGGGCACATGGATCCAGGAGGAAGACCCCGAAGTGGAGCAGGCCATCGTCTCCGCTGTGGTCTCGGACAGCTCCGAGGCCAAGCTGACCGTCACCGGCGTCCCCGACAAGCCCGGTATCGCAGCCCGGCTGTTCCGGACCCTGGCTGACCGTTCCATCAACGTGGACATGATCGAGCAGAACGTGTCGGTAGCAGGCACGACGGATATCTCGTTCACCGTCCCTCACGCGGACCTGGCTACTGCCGCCGACGTCAGCCGGTCCCTGCAGCCCGAGATCGCGGCCCGCGAGGTCACGGCCGATCCCGACATCGCCACCGTGTCGATCATCGGCGCAGGCATGAAGACGCATCCGGGCGTGTCGGCGACGATGTTCGAGGTCCTCGCCCAGGAAGGGATCAACATCGAAATGATCTCGACGTCCTCCATCCGCCTCACCTGCGTCGTGCGGGCGGAACTGGCGGAGACGGCCGTGCTGGCCCTCCATCGTGCGTTCAAGCTGGAGGGCGAGTGATGCTGACCGTCGGGGTGTACGGCGCGACGGGCCAGGTGGGCGCGGTGATGCGTGCGTTGCTGGACGCTCGCCGTTTTCCGTATGACCGGCTGCGGCTCTTCGCCAGCGCCCGATCGGCGGGGCGCACGCTCGACGGGGTGGCGGTGGAGGACGTGGCCACGGCCGACCACCGCGGCGTGGACATCGCACTGTTCTCCATGGGCGCCGCGGCGTCACGCCGAATTCGGTGAAAAGGTGGCCGGCGCGGGTGCCATCGTGATCGACAACTCCTCCGCCTGGCGCATGGACCCGGAGTGCCCCTTGGTGGTCCCGGAGGTCAACTCCAGTGCTCTTGATCGCATCCCGAAAGGGATCGTCGCCAACCCCAACTGCACCACCATGGTCTGCATGCCGGTGCTCGCCGCTTTGCACGCCGAAGCGGGGTTGACCCGGCTGGTGGGCTCGACCTACCAGGCCGTGTCCGGTGCCGGCCTGGCCGGCACGGCGGAACTCGAGGAGCAGATGCGGGCCGTCGCCGAGAAGTCCTCCGCACTTGCTCTGGATGGTGCGGCGCTGGAATTCCCGCCTGCGACGGTGTTTCCGGGCCCCATCGCTTTCAATGTGCTGGCGCACGCCGGCACCTTCGACGGTGACGAAACGACGGAAGAACTGAAGTTCCGTAACGAGAGTCGCAAGATCCTTGGCATCCCCGACCTCGCCGTGTCGGTGACCTGCGTGCGGGTCCCCGTCTACACGGGTCATTCGCTGGCCCTGACGGCCACCTTCGCTCGGCCGCTTTCGCCGGCGCGCGCTCTCGAATTGCTCCGCATCGCACCCGGGGTCGAAGTGGTGGACGTCCCGACGCCACTTCAGGCTGCCGGCGGCGACACCTGTCTGGTCGGGCGGGTCCGGGCCGATTCCAGCGACTCAAGCGGACGGGGCCTATCGCTGTTTGTGTCCGGGGACAACTTGCGGAAGGGCGCCGCGCTGAACGCGATCCAGATCGGGGAGGCTCTCCTCGGCCGGGGCCTGGTTGGGCACCCGAGGACTTCTCTCGCCTAGCCTCACCGCATGGACATCAGAGGTACTTCCGCCATCGTCACCGGTGGCGCGTCGGGACTCGGCGAAGCCACTGTGCGACTCCTGACCGAGCGGGGGGCGCAGGTGGTGGTGCTCGACGTGGCGGACGGCGCCGGCGAGACGCTGGCCAAGGAGCTCGGTACCGTCTTCGTCCATGCCGATGTGACGAATCCCAGCGAAGTGATCGCAGCTGTGGAGATGGCGAAGGATCTCGGCCCCCTTCGCTCGCTTGTCAACTGTGCCGGTGTCGGCTGGGCCACCCGCACCATCGGGCGGGATGGGAGCTACGAGTCAGCCCACGACCTTGATCTTTTTATCAAAGTGATCTCGATCAACCTGGTCGGCACGTTCAATTGCACTCGCCTGGCGGCAACGGCCATGAGCCAGACCGAGCCGCTCGCCGATGGCGAGCGTGGCGCCATTGTCAATACCGCCTCCACGGCGGCGTTTGACGGCCAGATCGGCCAGGCCGCCTACTCCGCCTCGAAGAGCGGGATCGTCGGCATGACCCTGCCGGTCGCCCGGGATCTCGCCGTGGTCGGGATCCGGGTGAATACCATTGCGCCCGGCTTGATTGACACTCCCATTTACGGCACCGGGGAGCGGGCCGAGGCGTTCAAGGAGAATCTCAAGCGCGACGTGGTGTTTCCGCACCGGCTGGGTCACCCTGAAGAGTTCGCCAGCCTTGCGATCGAACTCATCACCAACAGCTATATGAACGGCGAGACCGTCCGCATCGACGGTGCTACCCGGCTGCAACCGAAATAGCGGCGCAAGAAAGGGACTTCCCATGGCAACCGTGGAGTACACCGTCGAAGGTCATCGCGCCGTCATCACCATCAATCGGCCGGAAGCCCGCAACGCCGTCAACGAGGGAGTTGCCACCGGCATCGAAGAGGCGATCGACCGGCTGGAAGCCGACGAATCCCTGTGGGTCGGGGTTTTGACCGGGGTGCCGCCGGTCTTTTCGGCAGGTGCCGACCTCAAGGAGATCAACGCTGGTCGTTTTGCCTCCCTGTCGACTCCGCGGGGCGGCTTCGGCGGCATCACCCGCCGCAAACGCACCAAACCCATCATCGCTGCCGTCGACGGCCCGGCGCTGGCGGGCGGAACGGAGATCGCTCTGGCGTGTGACCTGATCGTCGCGTCAACATCGGCCAGCTTCGGGATTCCCGAGGTGAAACGCAGCCTGGTGGCCGCGGCCGGAGGGTTGTTTCGGTTGCCGCGCAGGCTTCCATTCAATGTGGCCATGGAGCTGACCTTGACGGGAGACCCCATCGATGCCGCCCGGGCGCACCACTTTGGTCTGGTCAACGTGTTGTGCGAGCCGGGCCAGGCAATCGATAACGCCAGAGAGCTGGCGGCGCGAATCGAGGCCAACGCTCCGGTAGCGGTGCGGGCCTCACGCCACGTGCTCATCTCGGTCATGACCGAGGACGAGGACACGGGCTGGCGCCTGTCGGGGGAGGCGATGGCCCGGGCCATGGGCAGCCAGGATTCGAAAGAGGGGCTGATTGCCTTCATCGAAAAGCGTCCGCCGCAGTGGACCGGGCGGTAGGGCGTGACCGCCGACAACTCCGCTCCCGCCCTCACCGCTCAGCTCGAGGAGGTCTGGTCCCAGCTGGAACGGCTCGGCCGCGGACTTGACGATCGCGACTGGGCGGCGCCGACCCCCTGCCCGGGCTGGACCGTCGCCGCGCAATACGCCCACATCATCGGCACCGAATCGGTGCTGCTCGGCCGCACCCGGCCCGAAGTCGACGCCGGCCATCCCCCGCATGTTCGCAACGACATCGGGGGCTTCAACGAGGCCTGGGTGGTCGCCCTGGCCGCCGCTCCCCGAGAGCAGGTCCTGGCCCAGCTGGCCGAGGTGATCGCCCTGCGCACCGCCGCCCTGGAGGAGATGACCGAGGAGGACTTTTCCGCGCCGGCCATGACGCCCATCGGGCCCGCCGACTACCGCCGGTTCATGCAGATCCGGGTCTTCGATTGTTGGGTCCATGAACAGGACGTTCGTGACGCCGTCGGCCGGCCTGGCCACGAAGACGGGCCCGTCGCCGAACAGGCGGTAGACGAGATCGAGCGGGCCCTGGGCTACATCGTGGGCAAGAAGGCGGGCGCGCCCGGCGGGTCGACGGTCACTTTCGAGCTCACCGGCCCCGTTCACCGCGCCATCCACGTCGCCGTCGACGGCCGCGCCTCCGTGGTGGCACAGCTGCCGGGGCCGCCGACAGCGCTGGTGGCCCTTCGGTCCGGCCTGTTTACCCGGCTGGCTTGCGGCCGGGTTGACCCGGCTCAGGTCATGGGCCAGGTCCGCCTCGCCGGTGATACCGAGCTGGGCGAGAGGCTGGTCACCAGCCTTCCGTTTACCATTTGATTACTGCCGCCTAGCGCTTGTGACGCTGGGCGATGATGAGCTGATCCGAGAGACCGCGGTCCAGGCGGGCCTGGATGGCCGCCGCCGGTCCAGGTGCCAGGGCGCCCAAAAACGCACCGACCCGCATCGGCATGGGCGCCACCGTGATCTCCGCCCGGTCCCGGCGGATGGCCTTGAGGACGGCTCTCGCCACGGCTTCGGGGGTGACGGTTCCCACCCCTCGGGGCAGGGTGGCGCCTGAGTCGGCGAACATTCCGGCGTCGCGTACGAACCCGGGCGCCACCAGCGAGACCCCGATGCCGCTACCCGACAAGTCCGCCCGCAAGCCACCGGCGAAGCCCCGGAGCCCGAACTTGGTAGCCGAGTAGAGCGACGCCCCCTTCGTCCCCACATGGGCCGAGAGCGAGGAGACGTACACCAGGTGGCCCGACCTCTGCGCCCGGAGGCGGGGAAGAAGACGACGGGTGAGGAGGATGGGGCTGCGCAGGTTGACGGCCAGGGCCCGGTCGATTTGGTCCTCCTTCCAGTCGTCCAACTCGCCCGATCCCGGTACCGCCGCATTGGCGACCAGGATGTCCACGTCATCGGCTTCGGCAGTGAGGCGGTCGAGATCGGCGTCGACCGTCAGGTCCGCCGTGATGGCCGTGCCGTGCACCTGGCGGGCCACTTCCTCGAGGGGCCCGGCGCGCCGCCCGGTGACCACCAGGTCCGCCCCCTGTCCGTGCAAGGCGACGGCGATAGCCCGGCCCAGACCGCCGGTCGCTCCGGTGACCAGGGTCCGGGTCCCACGCAGTTGTGTCATGGAAGCCCGAGGCTACGGGGCGCGCCCCTCATGCGACAGAGAACGGGCCGGAGCGGGTCTGACACGCATTCTGTGTCGTGATGTTGCCCCACCGCGAGCGTGGGGGGGCGACAGAGAAAGGGCAGCTGGCGGGCCGCCCCGGCGTTCCCTGTCGTAACGCCCGCCCGCGAACCGTCATTCCTGCCCAGATTTTGTCTCCGGGTGGTAGGGGCCGGAATACTGCAGCGTGCCCAGACGAGCCTCCCCCGGGATAGTGCTCGTGGTCGGGCTCGGAGGGGCAGCCGGCACGCTTCTGCGGGAGGCGGTGTCGCGGGCCCTGCCTCCAGGCATCGACGGATTCCCGTGGGACACCCTGATCGTCAATCTGGTCGGGTCGTTGATCCTGGGTTTCGTCGTGGTCACCGCCATGGAGCGGGTTGCGCCCAGCCGGTATCTGCGTCCGCTCATCGGCACCGGCTTCTGCGGCGGGTTGACCACCTTTTCGACGTTCGCGGTCGAAGTCGTTTTGCTGATCCGGGCCGGACGGATCGGTATCGCCGCCCTGTACGTCGGTGCGTCCTTGGTGGCGGGGTTGATTCTGGCTCGAGCTGGCGTATTGCTGGCGCGGGTGGCGTGGAGGGTGGAGGCTGAATAGATGGAACTGTCCGGGCCTGCCAAACGCCTCACCATCCTGATCGGCGAACAGGACCACGTGGGCCACCATTCGCTGGCAACCGAGATCGTCCGCCGGGCCCACGCCGCCGGCATGGCCGGTGTGACGGTGTTTCGCGGTGTTGAAGGATATGGCAGGTCAAACCACATTCACACCACCCGGATCCTTTCCTTGTCCGACGACCTGCCGGTGTGCATCGTGATCGTGGATTCCGCCGCGGCGGTCGCATCCTTCGCCGAGCAGTTGCATGAGCTGGTCGAAGGCGGCCTGGTCACCGTGGAGGACGTCGAAGTGCTCCGATACGTGCGTCATCCCGCGCCGCGCACGACCGGATGACGTGGTGGCAGTGGGTGCTCATCGGGCTCGCCGCCGGGGTCGGGGCGCCTCTCCGCTATGTGGTCGACACGGCTGTGGCCGACCGGGTCGGCGGTCTGTTCCCGTGGGGCACCCTGGTGGTCAACCTGTCCGGCTGCTTCGCCCTGGGTCTGTTGACCGGCCTGGCAATGTACGACGGTCTGCCCGGCACACCAAGAACGGTCCTGGGAACCGGGCTGATTGGCGCCTACACCACCTTTTCCACGTTCAGTTACGAGACCGTGGCTCTGGTGGAGGAAGGCGAAGCAAGGTTGGCCGCCCGCAACGTGGCTTTCAGCGCCGTGATCGGGACGCTGGCGGCTGCCGCCGGCTTTGCGCTCGCCGGCGTCTGACCGGGTGGGAGTAGCCTTATATCATGACCAGCGTCACCCAGCGGACCAAGTTCCGTACGTTCGAGGAGTCGACCGCCGAGGATTGGGCGATCATCTCGCCACAGCTCAACGTGACGCAGAGCTTCGTCCCCGACCGGGTGCTGGAGCAGCTGCGCTATCTGGAGTCGGACCACGGCGGCTTCCCCGTCACCCGGTTGGCGCATTCACTGCAAACGGCCACACGGGCGGAACGCGACGGCCGTGACGAGGAGTACGTCCTCTGCGCCCTGCTGCACGACATCGGCGACACGCTGACGCCCTTCAATCACCCTGCAATTGGCGCCGCCATTGTCAAGCCGTTCGTCTCGCGAAGCCAACCACTGGATGGTCGAACACCACGGGATCTTCCAGGGCTATTACTTTTGGCACTACATCGGCCTCGACAAGAACGCCCGCGAGGCCTACCGCGACTCTCCCTACTTCGAATACACCGAAGAGTTCTGCGCCAAATACGACCAGACCGCGTTCGATGCCGACTACCGCAGTGAGCCCCTGGAGCATTTCGAGCCCCTGGTGCGAGCCAAGCTGGTCACCAGCGTCCCTGCTCCTTGAGTTGGGTTCACCGGTGACCGTTCGGCGCTAACCGTCCCCCCTCACCGCCCGCCGCTCCGCCGCTCCGCTCGCCACCGCCTCGCCCCAATTGCCCGAATTCGCCCGCCGCTCGGCCATACCCCACCCACCGCCGGTCGCCCCTCCGAGCGCGTCCGATTGGTTTGTGTGATAAAAGACGCGTATTACACGACTTTTATCACACAAACTGCCTCAGGCGGACCGCAGGCAGCCCCAATCGACGCGCCGCGGCCTCATGCAGGTACACAGCGTGAGGCCGCGGCGATACAGCCGAGATAGGAACCCGCGACAACGAATATACGGATGAGCACCCTCCGATGGATGTCTTGTCGGCCGAACTTTTTCCGCTGCGCGTCCCGCCCCAACTTGCCGCGTCCGTTGCGCCAAGCCTCGCCCCTCTCCGAGGCCGGAGCCGTGTCAGCCAAGCGCCGCCTACTTGTCGCGATATGCAGCCCGGGCACAGCCGGGGTCCAGCGGCCGGTCAAATCCCCTGCCGATCATGGATCCCAGCGCAACCTGCTGCGCGTACATGGAGGTGTCAGATATGTCCATTCCCTGGAGATGGATCCGGCAAGACAGCAAGGATCGCCCTGGGAGCCAGTTCATTGTGGCGATCGCCCTTCCTTTTTCCCCTGATGAATTGCAGACCATCCAGGATTCCCTCGGCCCGGCGTTCGTAGTTGAGGACATCCGGACCGCGCCTCCCGAGGCGTCGGTGGTCATCGTTCCGCCCTGCAGCCCCGCAACCATCGAGGCGGTGATGCACGTCTTCCCTGGCGCCCGCGTACTGGTCGTGGACGGCGACTTCGGGGCGGCCGACGAACCGGTGCGGCATTCAATGACGGCTCGTCGAAGTCTCCAGTGCGATGCCGGACCGGCCGACCTGGCCGTCTCAGTACGTTGGGCACAGGGCCGGACGGCGGCGTGAGCACGAGGTGTGCGAGCCGTCCCAGGCCAAGCGCTCACTCCGGCTTGTGATCGCCGCGGCCTGCGCAGAAGTTCGTAGTCATCGCTGAGCCCGTGCTGCGTCGGTATCTCCCCAAGCTCATTCGGTACGCCTCGGTCTCAGTGGTGGCGACCCTGACCGGCCTCACGGTCCTCGGCGTGGCGGTCGGAGTCGTGGGTATGTCGGCCGGATGGGCCAACGTGCTGGCTACCACCGCCGGCACGGTGCCTTCTTTCGAGCTCAACCGGCGGTGGGTATGGGGCAAGGGCGGCCGGCGCTCTGTCCGGGCGGAGGTGATCCCCTTTGCCGGGCTGTCTTTTGCAGAGCTGGGTATCTCAACGGCGGCCGTGCACTTTGCCGGGGCGTGGGCCGATAGCCGGGGCTGGTCGCAGGCAGCCCGCACTGCGTTGGTAATGGCCGCCAACCTGAGCGTCTACGGCTCCCTGTGGGTGATCCAGTTTGTGCTCCTGGACCGGATCCTTTTTCGGGCGGCGGTCTCGGGCACCGCCGCCGGCAAGCAGCAGCGGCAGTCGGGCACCCCTGGATCCATCACGGCGGTCACGGCGGGCACGGCGGCCATGGCGCCCATGCCACCGATAGCGACAAACCGATACCGCCGGCTGGACCCGAACGACGGACGCCCGCCTTCGCCACCCCGGCACGCCGACGTCACGACGAAGCGCCGCTGACCACCGCCTACGGTCTGGGCTGGACCACGATCTGCTCCAGTGTGGCGCTCGTCCGCATGATCGCGATCACGTACTCGACGCAATCGACGGCCGGGATCTGGGTCACGCCGTCGTGCAGCTTGCGGGTCACCCAGTCGGTTCCCAGCTCCACTGCCAGTTCGGGATCCCAGTCCGCGCCGAACTCGCTGCCGACGTCCATACCGGAGATGGGCCCGAGCACCAGCCGGGTGAAGGACACCGCTGGCTCCTCAAAGCGCCAGGAGTCGACCAGGCGGATAAGGGCAGCCTTGCTGGTGGCGTAGAGGGAGAGCCCCGGCCAGGGTGGTCCGCCCTCGGCGATGGAGGACAGGTAGACGGCCTTGCCCCGCGCCTTGGCCAGATGATCGATGACGTGGCGAGTGACGACCGAGGCCCCGATGACGTTGGTGTCCATTACCCGGCGCCACACCTCCGCATCGGCGTTGCGGAGCCGGCGCAGGGGCCCCAGGGCCGGGGCGTAGACGAGGACGTCCAGTCCCCCGAACGTGTCCACGACCGCGGTGACCGCGGCCTGAACGGAGTCCTCGTCGCTGACGTCCATCCGGACGCTGGTCGCGCCTTCTCCCGCTTGACGGGCGGCCTCCCGCACCGCATCGGCGGAGCGGGCGGCAAAGGCCACCCGGGCGCCCTCTTGAGCCAGGCCCATTGCCACCGCCCGGCCCACACCCTTGGATGCGCCAACGACGAGGACCCGCTGTTCTCCTGCTCTTTGCATTGGATCCAGCCTGCTACGCGGCCGTGACCGGGAGGGTGGCCCAGCCCCGGACCGTGCTGGTATGAACCATCTCCGCGTGGCCCTCGTCGACGTCCCATTCGGGGAAGCGGGTGAGCATTTCTTCCAGGCCGATCTTGCCTTCGAGGCGAGCAAGCGCGGCTCCCAGGCAAAAGTGGATGCCATGACCAAACGAGACGTGGATGTTGTCGAAGTTGCGGCGAACGTCGAAGCGGTCCGGATCATCGAAAGCTCGTTCATCGCGGCCGGCGGACGCGGTAATGAGCGCCATCTTCGAACCGGCCGGCACCACCTGATCGTGGAGCTCCACGTCCTGCAGGACGAGCCTGGCCTGGATCGGAGATGGTGCCTCGAAGCGGAGGAGTTCCTCAACGGCATTGGGAATGAGGGACGGGTCGTCGACAAGAAGCTGTCGTTGATCCGGGTTGCGCCAGAGCGTCATGCCGGCCCATCCCATCAGGTTGGCCACCGTCTCGTTGCCCGCAGCCGCGACCAGGCTGATATAGCGGAGCAGCTCGCCGTCGTCCATCTTCCGGACTGAACCGTCCTTGCTGCGCACATCCGCATGGGCCAGGTCGGAGACCAGATCCTCTCGCGGCTCCTTTCGCCGCTCGGCCACCACATCCGCGAAGTAGGTGAGCATTTTCTGCTGAGCGCCCGTGTTGTATTCGGTGTCGCCCTCGTCGCGGTGGACAAGCTCATCCGACCACAGCCGCAACTGATCCCGGTCTTGTTCCGGGACGCCGAGCAGCATGCCGATCACCATCATTGGGATCTTGCCCCCATAGTCCCTGACGAAGTCGAACCGCGCCCCGTCCAGATCGTCGAGCAGCCGGCGCGACAGAGTTCGTATCTGCTCCTCGAGCGCGGAGATCCGCCGTGGTGAAAAGCTGCGGGCGAGGATGGCCCGGTGTTCGTCGTGTATCGGGGGATCCTCGAAGAGCATGTTGCGTGCGACTTCCAGCACCTCAGGCCCGGCGTCAATGAGCTCGAGCACACTGCCCCGAGCCGAGCTGTAGGTACGCCAGTCCGCGGACATGTCCCGGACGTCCTTGTACCTGGTCACGGCGAAGAAGTCGTATTTTTCGTTGTAGTACAACGGCGCCTCGTCGCGCATCCGCTTCCACAACGGGTGCGGGTGGGCGTCGATGTCGTAGTCGTACGGGTCGTAGTAGATCGGTTCCGTTTCCAGCACGTTCTCCCCAGTCTGGCGTGGCGCCGGGTTGCAGGAGGGATGATAGTCACCGGTGTCCAGAGCGGTTCCCGCCCGGTCAGGGCGGATCCCGCCCGCTCAGGGCGGGTCAGGGCCAGTCAGGTCACTCGACCGGCAGAAGTTCCTGGAGTGTCGCCAGCGGGCTCGGTGCCGTCGCCATTTCCGCGGCGACCGTCCGGGCCGCGGCCCGGTACGAGACGCTCCGCAGGCTCTCGATGATGGCCTCGCGGATGCGGGCCGCGTCGGTCTCGTTGATGGGGCGGCGGCGTCCCTGATCGTCTTGGCCAGGCTCGACGGCGATACCGGCGCCGGCTTCGACGACGCGATGGCCGTTAGCGAACTGGTCGGCGAATGCAGGCACGATGACGACCGGCACTCCTGCGGCGAGGGCGCCGTACGTGGTCCCGGAGCCGCCATGACAGACGACGACTGCTGCTTCGGGGAACACGTCTGCCTGGTCGACCCAGGCCTCGATGTGCACGTTGCCGGGCACCGGGGCGAGCTGCGCGGTGTCGAAATGCCGGCCGACGGTCAAGAGGACCCGAGCGTCGAGACCGTCGACGGCCTCGAGCGCGGCCCGAAACACCTTCCCGGCGATCGTCATGTACCCCATTACGGTGCCAAACGTCACGTAGATGAGCGGAGAGTTCGAGCCGGCCCACCAATCGCCGACTCGGGCCCGAAGCGCCGGCCGCTCGCAGAACCGTCGGGTATCGGGAAAGGGCGATGGATCCATGCTGGCCGGGAAGCGGGTGACATACGGCGAGCCACGCAGCTCCTGAACCAATCCCGGCCGGTAGGCCTCCAGCGCCGGTGCGGCAACTTCGATTGATCCCCACTCGACCTCCGCCAGGCCGATGGCGACCTGCACCGCGGAAACGTTCAGCGGTCGTGCAGCCACGGCCGACGCGTATTCGCAAGGGTCTCGCAACACGAGATCCGGACGCCACTCGCGGAGCAACTCCTCCATGGACGGCAACATGGCCGCGGTAGCCAGTCGACCGAACAGTTCCTCGTTTCCGAGCCTGGACGCCTCCGCCGCCGGCAGGATTGGAAGTTGCTCGCGGATCGGCCCAACTTCAGTCTCCGGCGGCTCACCGCCAGGCTGGAAATGATGGCCCGCGTCCTCGACGATGCTGCGCAGGCCGGAGGGGCCGATGACGAGGGTGTCGTGACCGATTCGCCTGGCCGCGTCGAGAAAAGGAACGAGCGGCTGGAAGTCGCCGATGCCTCCGAGCGAGCACGCTGCGAGCACGCGCATGTGATGAGGCTACGCCGGAGAGTTCCATGAGGCACTCCTGCCGCCGACGACGCGGGGGTGTCATTTCGCTGGGGAGGCTCCCGCCCGTCGGTCCCGCATAAGGTGAGATCGGTGCCATTCCAGCGAGAGGGCCACAGTCGCCCCTGTGAGGGAGGAGTCTCATGCCGAAAACCGCCGAACTGACCACCAACGACGGCACGATGCCGGTCTACGACGCAGAACCAGATGGCCAGCCGAACGGTGCGGTGATCGTCATACAGGAGGCGTTCGGTGTCAACGACCACATGGAGGACGTGACCCGCCGCTTCGCATCGGCCGGGTATCGTGCGGTCGCCCCCCACCTGTTCCACCGCACCGGCGACCCGGCGCTCGGCTACGACGACATTTCGAAGGTCATGCCGCACATGCAGGCGGTGACACAGGCGGGCCTGTCGGCCGATATCGACGCCACGCTGGGGTACCTCGCTGACGCCGGTTTCCAGCCTGGCCGGGTGGGCATCGTCGGCTTCTGCATGGGCGGGTCGGTGGCCTTCTACGCTGCCGTGCAGTACCCGCTTGGCGCCGGCGTCAGCTTCTACGGCGGCGGAGTCGCCAGCGGTCGGTTCGGGTTTCCGTCACAGATCGACCTGGCGCCTCAGCTGCAAGCACCCTGGCTGGGACTGTTCGGTGACCAGGACCAGAGCATCCCCGTCGATGAGGTCGAAGCCCTACGCCAGGCCGCGTCCAAGGCCCCCGTCGCCACCGAAGTCGTTCGTTATGCCGACGCCGAGCACGGGTTCCATTGCGACGCCAGGGCGTCGTACCACCAGACCTCGGCCGAAGACGCCTGGCAGCGCACGCTCGACTGGTTTGGCACGTACCTCGCGGCCACCTGAGTCGGCAGGACCTCTGATCACACACGTTGTGGTGTTCTCGAGGAGGAAACAGCGATGGAGCCGATTGCGACGACGACAGCGGGGCGCGTACGCGGTGCGGTCGAGGAGGGTGCTGCCGTCTATCGTGGCATCCCTTACGCGGCCCCGCCCGTGGGCGAGCTCCGCTTCGGGCGGCCCCAGCGGCACCCGCCCTGGGAGGGCGTACGGGATGCGCTGCACTTCGGGGCGACGGCCTTGCAGGCCCGGCAGGAGTTCACGCTCATACCCGAGCCGATGGTCGATGGCGACAACTGTCTCAACCTCAACGTGTGTACTCCCGACCCTGGATCGTCCGGGCTGCCCGTGCTCGTCTGGATCCACGGTGGTGGGTTCTTCGCCGGCTGCAGCGCCAGCCCGTGGTATCGCGGAGTGCGTTTCGCCCGGGATGGCGTGATCCTGGTGAGCATCAACTATCGCCTGGGTGTTGATGGGTTTCTTCATGTCAAAGACGGACCCTCGAATCGGGGTGTCCTCGATTGGATCGCTGCCCTGGAATGGGTGCAGGAGAACATCAGCGCATTCGGGGGAGATCCTGCCAAGGTCACGATCGCGGGTCAGTCTGCGGGTGGGACGGCCTGTATGACCCTCGTGTCCATGCCCGCCGCGGCTGGATTGTTTCGGCGTGCCATCTCGATGAGCGGTCCCATCGATGCCGTCGGCGACTTGCAGCACGCAGAGCATTTGGGTGTCGAGTTCGCCGCCAAACTGGGCATCCCTTCGTCATGCGCCTCACTGGCTGAAGTGCCGGATGACCGGCTGCTCGAAGCGCAAACATCGCTTCTTTCCGGACAGGGGGCCGGCTCGGCCGAACTCACCGATGCGGAAGCGTTCGCGGGCCGCATCGGGACCCGGCTGCTCCGGTTGGGCCCGTTCGTCGAGGGCGACCTGATCCCCGACAAACCTCTGGACGCGGCCCGGGCCGGCCGCGGCGCCGACATCGAGGTCCTGGCGGGAACCACCGAGCAGGAGCTCAATATGGCCGCCGCCACCATGGACGGTGCGCTCGACGAGGAGACCCTCGTGCGGGCGCTGGGCAAAGCCGGGCTGTCCGCCGACCAGGTTGCGGCCTATCGCGAGTTGGCCGATCTCGCTCCAGCCCAGTTTCTGGGCCAGGTCCTCACCGATCGCGTCTTTCGATGGCCAACCGCCTGCCTGGCCGAGGCCAGGTGCTCCACGCCGGGGCTGACGTACCTGTACGAGTTCCGCTGGCCCTCGCCAGCCATGGGTGGCGTCCTCGGATCCGGCCACTGCGTCGATGTCCCCTTCGTGTTCGACGTGCTCGACGCCGAGCGGGTCGCCGACGTCCTCGGAGCTGGCGCGCCGCCGGAACTGGCCAGGCGAATGCACGGCGCGTGGGTGGACTTTGTCAGCAACGGATCCCCCGGCTGGCCGGCGTACGAGCTCGATCGCCGCCCAACGATGCTTTTCGACGAATCGACCGAGATTCGCGATGACCCGTTTGGCCAGCAGCGCCGCATATGGGCGGCAGCCAGCCAATAGCCTCACTCGTCCGAGGGGTCGCCCCTCCGGCCATGCTTCCAGTAACCGCGTACCGAAGCCTGGGCTCGTGGGAACGCACGTACTTCAAACAGATGACGACGGATCCGCTGGACGGCGGCCGCTTCGCCGGCGACCCAGACGCGAGTTTGTGGTCCGAGATCCGCGGCGACCACCTCCCCGACCAATGCCTGTCCGGGCGGTGCCCCCCGGGGTAGATCCAGCCACTTAACCGTGAGGCCAGGACGCGCCGGAATCTCAGTCCGCGCATCCGGGGACGCGATCTCGATCACGGCCTCGGCCGGTCGGTCGGGCGGCAGGTGCTCGAGGAGCTGGCCAATGGCGGGCAAGGCAGTCTCATCTCCGGCCAGAAAAAACCGTGGACTGTCCAGATCGACGCTGTAGCCGCGTGCGGGGCCCGAGACGGCCGCGTCATCACCAGGTTGCGTCGACTTCGCCCAATCAGACGCGAGGCCGGCTCCGTGAATCACCACCTCCACGTCCAGCTCCAGGTTGATCGGATCGACTCGTCGAGGGGTCAGCGTTCGGATGACCGGCCGGCGCCGGCCGGGGAGAAGGAACTCGTTGCCCGCCCAATCGGGCAGGACGAGCTCGCCTCCGACCTGCGGGAGCAGTAGCCGCACGCTCGCGGCCGGCTGTTCGACGTGGAATCCGTCCAGCTCTTGCCCCGACAGCGTGACCCGGCACATTCGGGCACTGACGCGGTGCGTGTGCAAGACCTTCACCCGCCGAAACGGTGGAGGCGGGCGCCTGAGCTCCACCCGCCCTCGCTAGATCGACATGGCATAGCCGGCCGTGACCCGAAGGGTCTCGCCGGTCACGAACCGAGCCCGGTCCGAGCAGAGGTACAGCATGGCGTCGACGATGTCTTGCTCGTTCCCGTCGAGATCCAGAAACTGCTGGCTCTTGACGTGGGCGAGGACGTCCGGCGACAGTTCGGCCCGGATCGTGTCGGTCAGATGCAACCCGGGAGCGACGGCATTCACCCGGATGCCATCCGCGGCAAGCTCTCTCGCTGAGGCGATCGTCAATCCTCGAACTGCGAGCTTCGATACTCCGTATGCCCCGCCCGACATGTACGCAGCCGACGAAGAAATATTCAAGATGCACGCCCCGGCTCGCCCGACCATGGCCTTCCGGGCGGTCAGCGTACAGTTGATGACGCCTATGACGTTTACATCGAAAAGACGTCGCAACTTGGGAATACCCAGCTCGGCCATCGGAGCGCTGTAGGCGGCGGAGTGCAGCCCGGCATTGTTGATCAGGATGTCGATGCCGCCGAGGCGCCCGAGGACGTCCGCGACAAGAGTCTCGACCTGCTGATCGTCGGCAACGTCACAGGACAATGCGCTCGCCTGGCCGCCTCCTGACTGGATCTCTCGTACCGCCTGATTGCCGGCTTCTCCGTCGATGTCGGCGATCACCACGTGGGCCCCACGGGAAGCTAACGCCTGCGCAAACGCCTTCCCAAAGCCTCGTCCCGCGCCGGTGATTACTGCGACTTTACCTTCGAACTCCTGGCCCGACATCGCCCACCTTCTCTACGGCCTCGACGCTGACAGTAACAGTTGCACGATTCGGGCACCGTCGCGACCTGATCATTACAGTGTCCGAACATGATGGACGGATCGCTCATGGATGCCTTCGAGAGAGACGGAGCGGTTGGTATCCCCGGTCTTCTCGACCTGTCCTGGATCCAGTTGCTGCGTGGCGCAATGCCGGAGATCCTGGAGAACACGTACGACCCGACCGAGCGGATGACCGGCGAGGCGACCGCAACGGTCCGCTCGAGGGATGGGATCTGGCGAGATTGTGAGGCCTTCGCCCGGTTCCTCTTCCACTCGCCCGTGGGCGAGGTCGCAGCCGACGCCATGCGGTCGGGCGCGGCCCGCCTTTACGAGGACCTTCTCCTGTACAAGGACGCCGGCGCGGATGGGGCGACCGGCTGGCACCGAGACTCTCCGCTTTGGCCCCTCAGCGGGCAGCAGCTCTGCAGCGTGTGGTTCAGCCTCGAGACGGTCACCGAGGGCACTGGCGCCATGAAGTTCATCGCCGGGTCGCACGTCGACCCTGACGAACTGGTCGACCCCGGATCGACTCGGATAAGTCCATCAGAAATCGAGAACCGCCGGATCATCACGGTGGAAGCTGAGCCCGGCGACGTGGTCGTGTTCCATCCCCGGGTGCTCCATACGGCGTACGGCTCCGCGGCGGATCGGCCCCGGCGAACCTTCACGCTCCGCTTCATGGGTGATGACATCCGGTGGCGGCCCAGGAGATCGATGTTCCACCCGTGGATGCGCGAGTGCGGCTTGCAGAAGCAGGACGTACCGGACCACCCCTGGTTCCCGGTCGTGGCGCGAGCAGCCGTTCGCGTCTGAACGTTGTTCTGTCGGCCGAGCCCCACGGCTCGACGGGCCGCGTCCATCAAGCGTCGTTTGCTGGGGATGCCACCTGTTCCAGGATCTCGGCGAGCCGGTTGAGGTCCTCAGGGGGAAGGGACCGCAAGGCGAGAGGTGGGGTGCCAAGGATGGCGTCTGCGCGCCTGGCCAGAGCCCTTCCTTTCTGGGTCACCTCGACGATCTTGGCCCGGCGGTCGGTCGGATGCGGCCGGCGCTGCACAAGGTTCTGGGATTCGAGGTCATCGACGACCACGGTTGCATAGGGGGCGTCGATGCTGAGCGCCGTTGCCACTTCTCTCATGGACATCGGTTGGCGGGCCAGCCGGCGGAGGGCCCGGATCCGGCCAAAGCTGAGACCGACCGCTTCGGACACTTCCCGTCGTCGTTCATTGTCGAGCACCAGGTCGCACATCAGCGACCACACCGAACCCGGCGTCGTCTGAGTCCCGGTGTCCCCCGTGCGGCTCGATCCGGCGTGCGCTTTCATCTCGCGGCCGCGTCCAGGCCGACCATCTCGGGGTTGAGCTCTGCGGCGACGCGCCGAGCCGATTCCTTCGCCCGGCGGGTTGTGGCCACGACACCAAGTGCGAGAACAACTGCGCCGCACCCCACCAGGGTCCACCAGCCGGCATGGCTGGCTGTCGAGAAACTTGTTTGGACCGAACCATGCAGGCGTGACGTGAGCAGGGCGCCCACGACCGCGACCCCCAGCGTCGAGCCGATCTGGCGGGAAGTGGAGGCAATGGCCGACGCGACCCCAGCCTGAGCTCGGGGCATGCCCGATACTGCCGCGTTGGTGATTGGCGCGTTCACCAACCCGAACCCAAGACCGAAGAGGACATAGGCCAGGAAGATCCAGGTAAACGGCGTGGTCGCCTCAATCGTGGCAAGCATGGCGCAGGCGATCATCAGGGCACCCCCAGAGCAGACCAGGGGGAGGCGTGAACCGCGGGCAGCCACGATGCGACCCGACAGCGGCGACGCCAGCATCGTCATCACCGCCATAGGCACGGTGTCCAGACCAGCACGCAGCGGGGACAGGCCGCGGACCTCCTGCAGGTACAGGGTATTCAAGAAGAGGAATCCTCCGAGACCGGCGAAGGCGGCGATCGCCGTGACCGTGGCCGAGGCAAACGGGATCGACCGGAAAAACCGCAAGTCGATCAGGGGGTCCTTGCGGCGGGGCTCGTAGATGAGCAGACCCAAGAGTGCGGCTCCGGCGGTCGAGAAGGCGGCCAGGATGAGCGGCGACGTCCACCCCCGCTCCGGTGCTTCGATGATCCCGTACGTCACCGTGGCCAGTAGCACGATCATCAGCCCTTGGCCTACCGGATCGAAGCGTCGGGCCCGGGGCGCCCGGGATTCGGGGATGTACCGCAGCGCCAGCACAATGGCCGTTATTCCGACCGGAATGTTGATCCAGAAGATCGACTGCCAGCCGGCGGAGGACACCAGGATGCCTCCGAGCAGAGGCCCGAGGGCCATGGAGACGCCGACGACGCCTCCCCACACTCCCACGGCGTGGGCCCGCTCGCGCGGGTCCGTGAAGGTATTGGTGATGATCGACATGGCCACGGGGTTGAGCATGGAGCCGCCCACCGCTTGCAGCATGCGAAAGACCACCAGGAGCTCGAGGCTGGGTGCCAAACTGCAGAGGAGCGAGCCCATCGAGAAGATCGAGAGCCCGATGACGAAGACCCTGCGCCTGCCGAGTCGGTCGGCGGTGGAGCCCGAGAGCATGAGCAGGCTGGCGAGAACCAGGGTGTAGGCATCCACCGTCCATTGGAGCCCGGAAACCGTGGCGCCAAGGTCGTGGCCGATCGACGGCAGGGCGACGTTCACGATCGTGACGTCGAGTCCGACGATGAGCAGGCTCATGGAGCAGATGAGCAGGATGCCGATCCGCCGGCTCCTGCCAAGCTCGTCAATGGCCAACGATCTCTCGCGAGATAGTTGTGTTTCCATAACTATGACAAGAGTATCAGCATCTTGCACCGATTTGAAGGGCGACCTCGTCCGGTTTGCCTGCCGATGACGGCGAGAGTGACGAGCGGGCGGTCTTTTCCAAAAACAGGACAAAGGATGTCCGCTTTCATCGTCCATGCTGAGTTGGAGACCACGAACCAGGAGACGAACGCATGCCTGAGACGGATCGTCGCGACGCCCTTACCCGGAGCTTCGGCCATGCATCTGACATCGTCGAGGGCGTACGCCCGGATCAACTTGAAGCGCCCACGCCCTGTCCCGACTTCCTGGTGGCCGATCTGGTCGACCACATCGTGGGGGCCGCCTGGCGCACTGTGGGCCTCGGACGCGGGGAGAGCCCGACTACCGCCGAGTTCCCGCACGTCGATCTTGCCGCTGCGCCGGATCAGCTCCGGCTGGCCGGCGACGAAGCCGGGGCGGCTTGGTCGGACGACGCTCGTCTGACCGCGACCGTGACCATGCCATGGGGAGAGACATATACCGGTGCCACCCTCGTGGACATGTACCTGGCTGAGTTGGCTGCCCACGCCTGGGATCTGGCCGCCGCGACCGACCAGCTCGACCGGCTTGACCCCGGGCTGGCGTCGGATGCGCTCGCTTCCGCCCGTGCCATGCTCAAACCCGAGTACCGCGACCTCATGGGCAACGGGAACCCCTACGGCGTGGAACTCGAGGCGCCGGCCGACGCCACCGATTGGGAACGGCTCGCCGCCTTTATGGGACGCCAGCCTCGACGCTCTCGGACATCGCCAGCCGTGACCTTCGCGTCCGATGGGTTTGTGTGATAAAAGACGCGCATCACGCGACTTTTATACCAGAAAAGGCTGTCGCCGAGGGCGCCCGACGCCGCTCACCCTTGGCGTGGGCCCCCGTGCGCCCTAGGCTGGCTCCCGGCAGACGACCGCCGGACAGGGAGGACCCGTGGCTGACGCCGACATTGTCGTTCGGGGCGGGACGGTAATCGACGGTACTGGACGGCCTGGTCGCGTCTGCGACGTCGCGGTGATGGACGGCCGCATCACCGCGATCGACAGCAAGCTGTCGGGGAAGCGCGAGCTCGACGCATCCGGACAGGTTGTCAGCCCCGGGTTTCTCGATATCCATACGCATTACGACGCTCAGGTGTTCTGGGATCCGTGGCTTACCCCGTCGGCGTTCCACGGCATCACCACCGTGGTAGCCGGGAACTGCGGCTTCTCGATTGCGCCCATTGGCCGGGAGGACGTGCCGTTGTTGGCTCGCACCCTCCAGCATGTGGAGGATATGAGCTTCGACACTCTTTCCGCAGGGGTTCCCTGGGACGAGTTCGAGACCTTTCCGCAGTACCTCGACGCCGTCGAACGCCGTGGCGTGTCACTCAACTACGCGTGTTACGTGGGACATACCGCCGTACGGCTCTACGTGATGGGCGAGGAGGGCTACGAACGCCCGGCGACTCCCGACGAACTTGCCCGCATGCAGAGCGCGGTTCGAGATGCCATGGCCGCAGGTGCGATCGGATTCGCCAGCAGTCACTCCCCGACTCACAACGGCGATCACGGGCGGCCCGTGCCGTCCCGCGTCGCCGATCTCCATGAGCTGTGGACTCTGGTAGCTCCTCTTCGGGATGCCGAGCGAGGTGTGGTCGCTCTCCTCCCTGGCGGCGTGATCAAGCACGAGGAAGTGTTCGACCTTCAGCAAGGGATCGGAAGGCCTATTACCTGGACGGCTCTTTTGACGGTCAAAGGTCGCCCGTATCACGAGGAGGTCGTGGCCAAGCACGATGCCGCCCACCGGCAGGGGATCCAGGTGTGGCCGCAGGTGTCCTGCCGCCCGCTGGTGTTTCAGATGAACCTGTCCGAACCGTTTACCCTCAACATGCGTCCGAGTTTCGCCAAGCTGATGGACTGCACCAAAGAGGAACGGATCACCGCGTACAGAGACCGGGCGTGGCGCGCTGCAGCCTGGGACGACTTGTCTGCTGGAACAGGTGGATTCCCGTTCAACTGGCAGGCTCTTTCGGTCGCCGAGTCGGACTCCCGTCCAGATCTCGTCGGGCAGCCGGTGCTCGATCTGGCCGAGAAATGGGAATGCAGCCCGCTTGACGTGATTCTCGACATTTCCCTGAAGGACGGCTTGCGCACCAGGTTTTGGTCCGTACTGGCCAACGACGATCCTGAGGGAATCGCTTGGTTGCTGCCTCGAGACAACGTCCTGCTGGGCTTAGCCGATTCCGGCGCCCACGTATCGCAGCTGTGCGACGCCTGCTTCGCTACGGACCTGCTCGGCAATTGGGTCCGAGAACGCGGCGTCATGCCGCTCGAGCGGGCGGTGCACAAGCTCACTGGCGAGCCCGCAGCCGTCTATGGATTGGTCGATCGAGGGACCATCGAAGTAGGCAAGGCGGCAGATCTCTGTGTGTTCGACCCGGCTACGGTGGCGCCTGGTCCCCTCCGCCGGTTGCGAGACTTCCCGGCCAACGGCGAGAGGCTGACCGCGGACGCGCCGGTGGGAGTAACGCACATCCTGGTCAACGGCGTCCCGATTCGCGTCGATGGTGCTGTCGAGGCGGGAGGTCTGGATGCGCGTCCCGGCCGGGTTCTGCGGGGATAGGGATCACCCGTCAGCCGACCTCGCGCTCGGCGGCGCGTCCAATTTGATCCGCTTCGTGGCCCCGGCTAGCACAGCCACCGCCGCCGTGGCGCCGAAACGTGCCGTCCGAGCACGTCCAACCTCCACGCGGTCTGGCGTTCCGGCATACGGCTGGCTCAGACAGGGAACAAGAAACGAATCGTCAGGGTCACCAGGAACGGTCTTGATCGAAACAGCGGTGAATCTCTGAGCAGTGTGCGTCACTGGGGCGCGGCGTGACACCTCTACGGATCCGAGGTGGATCCTACATGATTCGCTGATAGTCGGCCGTGTGATCTCTCCCGTCCGCCCATCCTCGGACCAGGTTGTCCTGGGTGTAAGTGGCGACCAGCCGGCCATCGGCCGTCCAGACATTGGCCCGTCCATGGCTGCGGCCTCGTCCCGCCCAGACGCTCTCGTTCGCTATCAACAGCCACTCATCGGCGGCGAACCTGTCGTGGAAGTTTATGGTGTGACTTATCACGCCCGTCGAAATGGTCTTGTGGGCATGACTTTCGTTGTAGCCGTCATGCGGCAGCATGGCCGTGCCGATCAGGAAACCATCTGTAGCCCAGGAAAGGATTGCTTGGTTCACCGGCATCTCGAAGTTGACGCCGTACCGAGTCCACACGTTCTGGAGCGGAGGGCGCAACGGCTCTTCATCGCTCCACGTATTGATCCCGTCCACGATCCTACCTTCTGCACCGGGGAAGACCCGGCCGTCGGCGCGATTACTCTCGTCCTCGGGTCCAGGGACGACCGGTAAGCTCACCCCATCCGTGTGGCGGATGAGATCAGGCTCATCGCGGCTCCACAGGATCAACAGGCGTGACATGATTCGGTCGCCCTGGGAAAAGGTCACGGTATCGCTTCCGAGCGTTCGTCCATCGTGCATCCGCTCAACCTCATAGCGAATCGGCTGCCCATAGTCTCCAGCGCGAGCGAAGATGGCATGAACGGACTTGACCTCTTTCTCATCGATACGGTCGAGATTGCGGTCGATATATGCAGCCACTATGGCCTGGGCCAATATCTCACCGCCGAACACCACATTGCGATGGGTGGCGCCGTCGTGCAACGGCTGCGCCTGGAAGACGTGTTCACCCACCTGCTCGAGTCGGAGGACGGAAGGAAGTGTAGTCGTATCAATTGGCATGCCGGCTCCATCGTGGTTGGCGACGTTCGAAGAAGAATCACTGCAGATCGAGGAAGTCGAGGATCTCCGCCGTCGCTCGCTCGTCCTGGCGGAAGAAGATGTGGCCTCCCTCGAAGATGCGGAGCTCCGAGCCGGAAATCCGGCTGGCGATCGCTTCGCTGTTGCGGAGCGGAGCGATCCCGTCATATCGGCCGGCAGCCACGAGGGTCGGGCACGTGACGTTCGGCAAGCGGTCAATTACGTCGTGCGTGCTGCGGGCCAACAGCTGTTCGCGCTCGCCGCGGCGCTGTTCTGCGCTCTTTGCTCCCGGGTTGCGCGCCGTGTACATCGACGCCAAGGCCTCGTCGGCGGGATGGGAATCGAAGTATTCGGGGGTGAAGCGCGTGTCGAGCAGTTGGAGCATCCGCGGCTGCACGGTCGAGTCATCAAGTGAGCCGAGCTCGTGTAACGGGTACGACGATCCCCCTGTGCCACCCGGCGACGTACAAGCGAGCACGAGTCGCTCCACTCGATCGGGGGCGGTGACAGCGAACTCCTGGGCGACCATCCCTCCGAAGCTGACGCCTACGACACGACACGACGACCAGCCCACGAAGTCCATCAGGGCGAGCGCATCGGCGGCGTAGTCCTTCATGGAGTACGGTCCGGGCGGGATCTCGGTACGGCCGAGACCACGCTGATCGTGCACCAGGACCTCGAATCGAGCCCGGTACGGATCGACCATCGGGCCGGTCGTTTCGAGAGTCGCTCCCGAGCCGTTGAAGAACAGCAGGCGTTGGCCCTCCCCGGAGTGCTCGTAGTAGACGTCGATCCCGTTGACGTGGGCTGTCGGCACCCGCAGACGTTATCCGACACAACACATCTGAGGCGAAGTGACTCGCGGGCATCTTTGCGTGTCGAATATCGAATTGTCGACCTCCGGACCAACCTCCACAAAGTTCCGGGCACACCTGTGAACGAAAGACCGTGTCCTTCGGCCCTTTGGTGGAGCGGTAACGGGTTGGGCCGGCGACCGCTCCACCTATTTGGGCCTGCTAGCAGGAGGCAGGCAGGCTGTCGGGACCCAGGGTGCCCGACGCCCACGCTGTGGGACCGGGTGCGCCGTCAGCGGCGATCCAGACTTGTCCGGAGTAGAAGTGCCATACGTCTGGTCCGGCACAGCGGTCGACGGTGAGCCAACCCTGGACCTGGCCGCTGGCGTTGGCCGTTTCGGAGACTGTGGCCTCAGCCCGGGTCATGGCGGAGTTCAGGGCTTCGATTTGTACGGTTGCACCCGGCGTGTAGCCGCTGCCCAACACCTCGATCTCGCCCGTCTCGAAGTAAGCGGTGATCCTGGGGCCGCTGGTGGCCGCGTGGGCCGGGGGGGCAGCAGTCAGGTCGGCGACTGCACCGCCGAAGGCCAGGGCGGGCAACATGAGAAGGCTTGCACGCCGAAGTAGACGATTCATCAGACGTATCTCCTGTCGGTAAGGACCGCCTGTTTTGGCAGGTCTGGGCAGCGGTACGTCAGGAACCTCGTGGCCGGTTCCAAAGATTGTCATCCCGACAGCCGGACGCGAGCGTGGTGATCCCGCACCCTCTCGTCACCACCTCGTTGGCGCTGACAAGCGCGAATGCGTGCGGTCGGTCGGCGGAAACAACCTTCCCCCAGCGGAATGTCACAGCCGGAGGGGTACGCTGTGGCACCAGACCGAGACGTGTTGTGGATGGAATGGTGAAGGGGAACGAGATGGCAGGCGCCACACGGCTGGTGGGGTTGACCGATCCGATGTTTACATCGCCGTTCATTGATGTCGACGAATGGCGTGAGGAGCCGGTGCGGCACCGGTATGTTCACGGTGGCTTCGGCGGGACCGATTGCCGGTTCTCGATCTATTTCCCCGACGCGACGCGTTATCAGGGCCGGTTCTTCCACCCGTTGTCGCCAGTGCCGGGATCGGAGCACGGCGCCACCGAGGGAGCGTTCACCGGCTACATCGAGTTCGCTGTCGCGAGCGGCGGCTATCTGGTGGAGTCGAACCTGGGCCGGTTCCGACGCGCCTTACGCGGCGAGGACTCGACGGTCGCCGGCTACCGGGCAAGCGCCGCCGCGGCGAGGTATTCGCGTGTCGTCGCGGCCGACATGTACGGGGAGCACCGCCCGTTTGGATACGTGTTCGGCGGCAGCGGCGGCGCCTATCGAGCGATTGCCTGCATCGAGAACGGTGACGACGTGTGGGACGGTGCGGTGCCCTACATCCACGGCACGCTCCAAAGCGTGCCGAACATGTTCTCGGTGCAGGCCCACGCCTTCCGCGTGCTTGGCCCCAAACTCCCGCGGATCGTTGATGCGGTCGAACCCGGGGGAAGCGGCGACATGTATTCCGGCCTGACGGCCGAGGAGCGCGACGCGCTCGCCGAAGTGACCCGGATGGGCTTTCCCCCTGGGGCCTGGTTCGACGCGGAGCGCATTCGCCTCCAGTACACAACCGTGTGGGCGGGTCTGTTCGACCACTTCGCAACATGGGATCCGACCTATTTCGACGACTTCTGGACAGTCCCCGGGTACCTCGGCGCGGACCCCACCGAGTCGCTCCTCGCCGCGAAGGTCGAGCACAAGTCGCGAATCGAGAGATTGGTCTTGCTTTCAGAGGCCCGCGATCGCGGCCTGCCGATCCCGATGGCTCTGCGGGGGCTGCACATCGAGGACGTGCCGGTGGCGTACGTGCTCGCGGAGTTACCTCCAGCCGACCTTACGGGCGCCATGCTGCGCTTTACGAGCGGGCGCGCCGCGGATCACCATGTCTGGATCTCGGGACGACAGGACGACTACATCACCACGGGCATAGGCCAGGAGGAGTTCGAGCACCTGCGGAGGGTCGCCGTGGGCGACGAGGTTCTTGTCGACAACACGCCGTATCTTGCCTTCCAGACCTACCACCGTCACCAGGTGCCGGCGGGTGACGAGTATCCCGAGTACGACCAGTTCCGTGCTGCAGGTCGACCCGTCTATCCGCAACGCCCGCAGCTTTTGGGTCCACGCTTCGTGCGTAACAATGGAGCGGGCCGCATTGACGGACGTTTCGCCGGGAAGATGATTGTCGTCCAGAGTCTGTTCGATGAGATCGCGCACCCGCAGCAGGTGGAGTGGTACCGCAAACGCGTCGAGGCCGTGCTCGGCCGTCGCATCGATGATCACTACCGCATCTGGTTCACCGACCACGCCATGCACCAGGACCCGGCGGTCATGCCCCGCATCGACCTTCAGCCCGACCGTTCCACACACATCATCAACTACCGGGGCATGCTCGAGCAGGCCCTGCGCGATGTCGCGGCATGGGTTGAGCGCGGCATTGTGCCCCTACCGAGCACGAATTACGAGTGGGTCGACGGTCAGATTGTGCTGCCGGCCACCGCCGCCCAGCGACGCGGTATCCAGTCCGTCGTCCATCTGACGGCCAACGGCAGCGTTCGGGCCGACGTCGCGGTCGACGAGCCGGTGGCATTCTCGGCGCTTCTAGAGCTACCACCCGGCGCCGGCATCATCGTCGCCGCGGAGTGGGACTTCGAGGGCCGAGGCGACTTCCCGGTCGTCGAGCCGTTGACCAACGAGGACCTCTCGTACACCTCGCTGCGCCTCGAGCGGGAGTACACGTTTACCGAGCCCGCCACTTACTTTCCCGCATTGCGCGCCACGTCACATCGTCTCGGCGAACACGATAACCCGCATGGTCGCATCATGAACCTTGGGCGCGTGCGTGTGGTCGTGAGTTGATGCAGGGAGGGCGATGCGACATTGCGATCCTCCGGGGTCGTCGAGCGGACCGACGCTACGCCGGGAGGCGACGTGCCCTCTTACCCTCCGTAGTTCATCCCGGTCGACCGCAGCAGTAGGGGCGTGGCCTTCTCATCTCTCACGCCCGCGTTGACCACCTCGGCCACGAAGACGGTGTGATCCCCGCGGTTGACCGTATCGGTGACGGTTGCCTCGAACCAGTACGGCAGCTCGACAAGAAGGGGCGCGCCGGTTTCGGGTCCGGCCTCGAAGCGGTGACCGTTGATCGTGTCCCCGTCCAACGAAGCGCTGCGAAAGAAGGCCTTCCCGATGTCGAGCTGGTCCTCCCCCAGCACGTTCACCGCAAACTTCCCGGTGCGCTCGATCAGCCGGTGCGTGTCGTTATCGGTTTTCACTGCGACTGCGATCAAAGGAGGCTCGAAAGAAGCCTGTGTGAGCCAGTTTACGCCCGCGGCTCCAACGTCCTCGCCTTCGATGGCCGTCAGCACGTACAGCCCGTAATTGATGGCCCGGAGGGCCACCTTCTTGGCCTGGGGATCCATGACTCCAACCCTAATCGTCCGTGCGCCTACACATCCCGATCGGGCAGTGGCGCGTCGAGCCGGCTGGGCGGGCGTTCTCTGTTCGCGACCCACGCCCGGTGCGGCTGCGCCAGCGACCGCCGCCCTGGGTCTTCTGGATCCGCCTTCCGTTTGCCGGAGCGAGATCCGCTCCTGTCAAAGCGGCGCCACCCTGTTCGCCGGTCGCCGATCGATACCGTGGGCCCGCAGGGGAACGAGGCGGCCCGCCCAATCGTCGAGGCATTCACGCAGCACCTCGTCGGTGTGCTGACCGATGGCCCCGCCGGCGGCGGCGGCTCCACGTTCGCACACCACCGCCGCAAGGGATTCGTCCTTGGCGCTCGACCCAAGCCCGAGGCACCGAGTTGTCCGAACTGACTCGATTCTGGAAGTCATGGGATAGGCCTATCGGGACCCAGCCAGTCGTAGCGGACGTCAGGGGCCCCCTCTTCGTTGTCACCATCAGTGGCGTTCGTCGCGACGAACCCGTGCCGTTCGTAGAACCGCCTGGCACGAGCGTTCGCTTGGAACGTCCAGAGCCTGAGGCCAGCCGACCGTCGTTCCTTGGCTACGGCGAGGAGGCACGAGCCGACCCCTTTGCCCGTCCATGTTGGGTCAACGTAGAGCTGGTCCACCCAGTCCTCGTCGAGAACAAGCAAGGCGATGACTTTGGCGTTGACCTTTGCGACCCATACCTCCCGGCGGGTGAGCACAACCTCCTCGAACCAGGCCCGGACTTCTTCATCACTGTGGACAGGTGGAGGGATGGCGGGGACCGACGCTGCGCGCGACCGAAGCCACACCTCGGCGATCTCTGCGCTCTCGTTCCGGCCGGCCCGCTGCAACGACACCTCGCCATCATCCATGCGAAAACCGACGGTAGGCGCTCTGGCGCTGGCGGCGGTACGAAAAGAGGGGGCGTCGTTCGGCGAGAAATCGCCGCCGGCACGTGACGGGAGCACCTGAGGGGCGCCACACCCCCCGCCTTTGCGAGCAGCTAGCGCACTTCGAACCGGGAAGTACCAGCGGGCAAAGCAAGGCAACCCGCGATCCTTGCCGCCCTCGGCAGAGTCGCCTCGCAGACTCCGTGCTCTACCCGGCCGGGTGGACCTCAGGCCAGGCCCGTGTAGGGTGACGATCTGGTGGGCGGTAGCGACCACGACCAGTGGGTCAAGCGCGACGAGGGCAGGGTGTGGCATGGATTCACGCAGATGGCGGCCTTCGCCGTCAACCACCCCATCATGGTGGACCGGGCCGAGGGCCGGGAGCTGGTCGACGTCGATGGTCGTCGTTACCTGGACGCCATCTCCAGCCTCTGGGTGACCACACTCGGCCACCGGGTACCCGAGCTCGACGACGCGCTCCAGGGACAGCTGGCCAAGGTCGCCCACACCACCATGCTCGGCCACGGCAACACGGCGGTGGTGGCACTGGCAGAAGCGCTCGCCGAGGTGGTGCCCGTCGACGATCCCAGATTCCTGTTCGCATCCGACGGCGCTCCTGCGGTAGAGCAGGCCCTCAAGATTGCGTTCCAGTTCTGGTGGAACCAGGGATGCCGAGAGCGGACGACCTATTTGGCGCTGGGCGACGCCTACCACGGCGACACGGTTGGGGCCTTGTCGCTCGGGGCGGGCGGATTCGGAACAGACCTGTTCGACCCGTTGCGTTTCTCTCGGGTGCTGCGCTCCCCGGGTTACCACCACGCCGGCTGGCTGGAGCTGGCGCTGAAAGGGCTTCAGACTGCCGGCGACAAGCTGGCCGCTGTGGTCATCGAGCCGCTGGTCCAAGGGGCCGCCGGTATGTATGTCGCCAATCCCGAGGATGTGCGCTGCCTGGGGCAGGCCTGCCGGGACGCCGGGGTGCTGCTGGTCTGCGACGAGGTGGCGACCGGGTTCGGGCGCACTGGCACCTTGTTCGCTTCGGAACGGTGCGGCCTGCGTCCGGACCTGCTGTGTATCGGCAAAGGGCTGGCCGCCGGTTACCTTCCGATGAGTGCCACGGTCGCATCCAGTCATGTCACGGACGCTTTCCGCGGCGAGGATCTCGGCCCGGCAACCTTGTATCACGGCCACAGTTTCGGTGGTAACGCCCTCGCCGCTGCGGTGGCCCTCCGTCACCTGCAGCTGTTGGAGGAGTGGTCGGTGCTGGAGAACGTGGGCGCGCGGTCGGCGCAGCTGGAAGGGCGCCTCGCCGAGCTGGCCGGGCGGACCGCCGTTCGAGAGGTGCGGGTGGCTGGCCTCATGGCCGGCGTCGAGTTGGCTCCTCCGGTAGCCGGCTTGCGTTGGGGCCGGCGGGTGTGCGGCGAGGCCGTCGAGCGCGGGGTGTTGCTGCGCCCTCTCGGCGATGTCGTGGTGCTGATGCCGATGCTGACGTCAACCGAGGAAGAGATCGACCGAATCGTCGACGTTCTTGACGGCGCCATCACCGCCGTGTGTTCGTGACCGGCTGGGACGACTGGGTCGCCCAAGAGACGGACCGCATCCGCGCTGCCCGGCAGTGGCGGGATCTCCGGGTCGTGGATGGGGGCGAGCCTGGCGCGGCCGTCGACGGCCGACCGGGGGTGGTGTCGTTTGCGTCCAACGACTACCTGGGCCTGTCCCAGCACCCGGCGGTGCGGTCGGCCGCCAACGCGGCGATCGAGCGGTGGGGGACGGGCGCGGGCTCGTCCCGGCTGATCGTCGGCACCCGTCCTGGGCACGTGGCGTTGGAGGAGGCGCTGGCGTCGTGGCGCGAGACGGAGGCGGCACTGGTGTTCGCCACCGGGTATCACGCCAACCTGGCCGTGCTTTGCACCTTCGGTGCCGCTGGGGTGCGGATCGTGTCCGACGAGCTCAACCACGCCTCGTTGATCGACGGTGCCCGCCTGGCCCGTGCCGAGGTCGCCGTATACCGTCACCGCGACATCGACCACGCCGCATCGTTGGTCGCTGCGACCTCTGGCCGTGCGATCGTGGTGAGCGACACGGTGTTCTCGATGGACGGTGACGTGGCACCGGTCGCCGAACTGTCCTCGCTGTGCGCCCGGCACGGGGCGCTGCTGGTCCTCGATGACGCCCACCTGGTGTTCGACGTCGACGCCCCGGACCCCGATGCTGCCTGCCTGCGCATCGGCACCCTGTCCAAGACCCTGGGCTCGCTCGGCGGATATGTCGCGGGCCCCAGGGCCTGGGTGGACCTGCTGGTCAACCGGGCCCGTACGTTTATTTTTACTACGGGGCTGGCCCCGGCCTCCGTCGCCGCGGCCCACGTGGCAGTCGAGCTGGTGCGCGCCGCGGAAGGCGCCTGTCTGCGTGCCCGCCTCCAAGAGCACGTCCACCGCCTGCGTCCCGGCCATCCCTCGCCCGTGGTCCCGGTCGTCGTCGGCTCGGAACAGGCGGCGCTCACCGCGGCCGCGAAGCTGCTCGAGCAGGGGCTCCTCGTGCCGGCCATCCGTCCGCCGACCGTTCCGCCCGGGACTAGTCGGTTGCGCGTGTCCCTGTCAGCCGCCCACACCCTCGAAGACGTTGAGCGCCTTGCGATAGCCCTCAGGGAGCTGACGTGCTCGTCACTGTGACCGGCACCGACACCGGAGTGGGCAAGACGTGGGTCGCCGCTGCCCTCGCCCGCCACCTGGTCGGACGGGGCCGCCGGGTTTCGGTTCGCAAGCCAGCCCAGTCGTTCTCGCCCGGGTCGGGTCCCACCGACGCCGAATTGCTCGCCTTGGCGACGGGTGAGCCGCCGGCCGTCGTGTGCCGCCCGCATCGCTGGTACCCGCGGCCGATGGCGCCACCCATGGCTGCCGAGGCGCTGGGCGCCCCTATGCCGACACTCGCTGCGCTCGTCGACGAGCTCCTGGAAAAATGGCCTCCCGCAGATGTGGATGTTGGGCTGGTGGAGGGAGCCGGCGGGGTGGCATCACCGCTGGCCCGCGACGGTCACAATGCCGACCTAGCCCGGGCTCTCGGTGCCGACTTGGCTGTCTTGGTGGCCCCCGCTGGTCTCGGCACTATCAGCGCGGTGCGGCTGGGTGCGTACGCGCTCGCTCCTGTCCCCGTCGCCGTGTTCCTCAACCGGTTCGACCCAAACGACGATCTCCACGCTCGCAACCGGGAATGGCTGGTGTCGGTTGACGGCCTGCGGGTTGCCACCTCCATCGACGAACTGGAAGCGGTCATACTCGACGCCCATCAGATCTCGAGGCTCACGTGAATTTCACGAACGCGGACACAAATCAACATCCAGTCGACGCTTGGTCGGGGGCTGCCGGCACTCGTGGGAGCACGTAAGAGCTGCATGAACTTTCCTGGCCTGGCATTCTCGTTTCCGTGTCGAGCCCAACGGACGAGGATTTTGCGGTGCTGGAACGCGTTCGCCGAATATGTCTCGCGTTCGCCGGGGTCCAGGAATCGCAATTACAAAACAGGCCCCTCTTCAGAGTCGGTCGCAGGCGCTTCGCCATATTCAACGGGGCCGAAAGTCCGTCTCGACCTCGGTGGAACTCTTCGGGGCGGTCGCTCCATTTTCTTGCCGATCCTGTCGAGCTTGACGCCCTCGCCCAGGATCCCCGATTCACGCCTTCACCACATCACGGTCATCGCGGCTGGATAGCGATGCGCGTCGATGCGACGAGCACTGATTGGATCGAGGTGGCCGAGTTGCTCACCGCCGCGTACGAGCAGGTCGCTCCGAGAACCGCCACGAGATAGCGGCAGCCGGCACGTCCCCTAGCAGTTGACCGGTCCCTGTCGCCGGCGTGGCGTTCAGGGAGGCGGCGTGGCGTGGCTTAGAGGCCCCCGACACGACGTATGGTCGGGTCTGTTGTCCTGGAGACGGCCCGGCCCAGACGCTTGACCGCGTGCGGTTCGAGCGCGAAATGATGTCCTTTGTGCTTGTCCATCTGGACACCGACTTCGCTGGCGACACCGACGATGCTGCCGCACTGGCGATGTTGCTCGGGTGGCCCGGGATCGAACTCGCGGCCGTGACTACCGTCGCCGACCCCGACGGCCGGCGCGCCGGCTACGTACGGTCTCTGCTTGCGATGGCGGGGCGCGACCACGTGCCGGTCGCCGCCGGGGCGGGCCGTTCCCTGACGACCGGCGGCGAGATGGGTAGTTTGCCCGATCACCAGACCTACTGGGGTGACACCGTGCTGGTGTCAGCGGTCGGGCGATCCGATGATGCCCTCGAGTTGCTGGCTCGCAGCGTCGGACTCGGCGCCACCATTATCGCTATCGGCCCATACACCAACCTGGCTCGCCTGCACGCGGAGACCGGCGCGCTGACGGCGGCGCGGGTTGTGGTCATGGGTGGCTGGGTGGACCCGCCAGCCCAGGGCCTGCCGCCGTGGGGTCCGGACATGGACTGGAACGTTCAATGCGACACCCGGGCGGCCCTCACGGTCTTCGAGGCGGCCGGAGAGCTCGTCCTGGTCACGCTTTCAGGCACCCTCAAAGCACACGTGCGGGCCTGCCACCTGCCGCGGCTCCGGTCATCGGGTCCGATCGGAGCTCTCCTCGCCCGACAGGCCCAGGCGTATGCGGCAGACCATCGGATGACCGAACTCGGTCGCCGCTACCCCGCGCTACCCGACGACCTGCTGAACTTCCACTACGACCCCGTGGCCAGCGCGGTCGCATTGGGCTGGACGGGGGCCTCGATTGAACCCGTCAGGCTCAAGCCACAGCTCGATGAGGGCTGCCTGCGCTTCTACCCTGACGACAGCGGCAAGCCGGTACTGGCCATGATCGACGTGGACGGTGAAACCTTCGCACAGACGTGGCTGACGTCTATCGAATGCGCCGACGCCCTCGGCTGATCGGTCAGCGTCTTACCAAATCCGCGACCGGAACCGAATCGGAGGGCGCCTCCGGAATAAGCCTTATGCTATGGTAGACGCTGAGGGTTAGCGGGGAGGCGGGGGCCATGACTTTGCGTTGTTTGGTACGCGACTTGCGCTGGGTTCGCGGTGGACGAGGAGTAAAGGCAAAGCGCCTCCCGGGCGACACTGCTGCTCCGGTGGCAACGCGGCGGTACGGGTCGCGGCTGTGGGCTTGCGTCGGCGCGCTGATACTGGCCGGTCCGGTCTGGCTCGTCGGACCGGACTCCATCCCGACCGCGGCGGCGGGGTCTGCCGCGGCCGGGGGGTTGGTAGCGGTGCCGGCGACGCGGGTTCTCGATACTCGTAGCGGCATTGGGGGGACGACGGGGCCAGTGGGGGCGGGGCAGCCGGTCAGCCTGTCGGTGTTGGGTGTCGGTGGTGTGCCGGCGTCGGGAGTGGGGGCGGTGGTCTTGAACGTGGCGGTGACTCAGCCGGCCACGGCTGGCTATGTGACGGTCTATGCCGGCGGGGCGGCCCGGCCGAACACATCCAACCTGAACTTCCAGGCCGGGGAGACCGTTCCTAATCTGGTCATCGCTCCCGTTGGCGCCGACGGCAGGGTCGACTTCTATAACGGGTCTGCGGGCACGGTGCAGATCATTGCCGACCTGTCGGGCTGGTTCGCGGCGGGGTCTGCCGCGGCCGGGGGGTTGGTAGCGGTGCCGGCGACGCGGGTTCTCGATACTCGTAGCGGCATTGGGGGGACGACGGGGCCAGTGGGGGCGGGGCAGCCGGTCAGCCTGTCGGTGTTGGGTGTCGGTGGTGTGCCGGCGTCGGGAGTGGGGGCGGTGGTCTTGAACGTGGCGGTGACTCAGCCGGCCACGGCTGGCTATGTGACGGTCTATGCCGGCGGGGCGGCCCGGCCGAACACGTCCAACCTGAACTTCCAGGCCGGGGAGACCGTTCCTAATCTGGTCATCGCTCCCGTTGGCGCCGACGGCAGGGTCGACTTCTATAACGGGTCTGCGGGTACGGTGCAGATCATTGCCGACCTGTCGGGCTGGTTCGCGGCGGGGTCTGCCGCGGCCGGTGCAATTCGACCAATCGGGAACCTGGTTGCTGCATCCGCGCCAGCGGGCGCAAACCCGGTGTCTTTGTCAGTCCATCCTCAAAATGCCGGTGACGTGATGCTCCTGGGCATTGAGGACAGCAACACGACTCCACCGACGGTTGCCAGCGTTTCAGGTGGTGGTGCGTCATCATGGACGCTTCTCGCCAGCGACTCTGATGCTGTCTACACGCAGGACGGGGACGAGATTTGGGAGGGTGTGGTCACCACACCGGGGCAATCAACAATAACGATTACCATCAACGGTTACTCCGACGGTGACGACCTCTTGGCGCAAGAGTTCACTGCTGGAGGGTCTGTCACTTGGTCCCTTGACAAGAGCGCCAAAGTAAGTGGCATTAGTGCTCAGGGATTCACTTACCCGTCTCTTACTCCTGCCAGCACGTCTGAGCTCTATTTCGGGATAGGTAATGCCGTCAACAACACTCAGTTGGTCGGCGAGGGTACGCCAGGAGTCACCTATATAAATACGGGATTGGAATGTGTCAGCCTGGTGGCTTATGACACCGATACCTCCGGTACCTTGGCTCCAGCTGTCGCTAATTCCAGTGGGAATGGCAATTGGGAGACAGCCTTGGCGGTCTTGATCCAAGGCTGATGTACTAGCCGACGGTTCCAGTTCAGATCGTCTAGCCGGCCGGCTCAGCGACCGGTCGCGTCTATCCGCGCCGCCCGGCCAACTTTTTGGCGACCTTGTCGATGGCGGTGCCTTCGGTGATCGGCGACGAGTAAAGCATCCGAATCTTCTCCCGCTCCGTCTCGTCATCGACCAGCTCCTCCATCACCTGACGCGAATCCTCGTCATCCAGGCTGTACGCCAGCTCCAGCAACTCGGTTGCCAGGTCGACCCGCTTCTGTTGGTTGCGGATGCCTGTCCAGCCGTCGCCTCGAAAGTTTCGGCGAAACTCTAGAAGTTGGGCCGACTTCGGCACGAAGGCCGTCCCTGCATCGACCAACTTTTTGTTGCGCTTCTTTTTGAGCTGGCCGGCAATGTCCCGAGCGTTCTGCGCTGCGACCGAGGACGTTGTCGCGGGCTTGGATGCGGGCGCGTCCGCATCGCCCTCATCACTCCAGTACTGATGCTGCCCGGTGAGCTCCGACTCGCCTAGCCGATTACCCCCGGACTGCCACCGCAACCGGTCCGGATTGCCTTTCTGCCGGCGCACCGCGGCTCGGGCAGTTACGGCCGAGCGGTTCACAACCTCGTCGTCATCGTCGAGAGTGTCCTCCGCCTCGGACGCGATCTTGTCGATCTTCTTCCTTTTCTTCTCGGCCTCGACAGCGCTGTTGATCTTAAAGGGCGCAGCGGCCACCTTGGGTGCCTGCTCAATCGCTATGCCCACGCCCGGCATGGCCACGTCAGTGGCGGCGGAGACCGCTTCAATCATGCCGCTCTGCGCAATGGCGTCGTTGACGAGGTCGATGGCCTCTGGCAGGTGGCGGACGGCGCCTTCGACCGTCGCCTTGGTGCGCGACTTTTCTTCCTTCGCCTTGTGCAAGGCATCGATGTTCGCGAAAGCCTCGCCTTCTGGGTAGCCTGCTCTCGCCGTCATTGGCGTGGCGGGGGCGGACTGTCCGCGCAAGGCGAGCCGCTTTTCGGCCAGCGCTCGGACGCCATCAGGTAAAGCCATGATCTTCATCTCCAGCACTACCGTCCTGGCCAGGTTGTTGTCCTGGTCGCGCTTCTCCAACAGCTTGACGGCGCGTTCGACCTCTGCGTTTCGTCCGCCGTGTTCTACGTTGCTCATCGCTCGCTCCTTGCGTCCCGCACGCACACAGCTCGTCGCGAAGTGATTCCGCTGAGTGCCCGATGTCCGCGGCAATTATCCCTCGGCGTGAACGGCTGTACAAGGGATGCGCATCAAGCCAGGCGAAGTGTGCCCGAAGAGGAAGCGCCCTCCGACAGCGGGCTTCCTGCCCGCGGTACTGGTTACAGGCAGGGGGAGGGCGGATAGCTTGGAACAGCGGCCGGGACCTGGTTGGAGTCGAAGGCATGTGCCCACGCCCCAGCTTCCTCGGGAGGCGTGAGGCCTAGCGTGGGGCGGTGACCTCGAGCGCCACCCGGCTGGTCCTGTTGCCGGCTGTCGACATTGCCGGCGGGACGGCGGTCCGGCTGGTTCAGGGCGACGCGGGATCGAAGACGGAGTACGGCGCACCATTGGACGCGGCGCGTGCCTGGCAGGACAGCGGCGCGGAATGGCTGCATCTGGTCGACCTCGACGCGGCGTTCCGTCGCGGTTCCAACCGTGAGCTGATCGCCGAGGTTGTCCGCCGCCTCGACATCGCGGTGGAGCTGTCAGGCGGAGTCTGGGACGATGACTCTCTTGACGCAGCTCTCGCCACCGGCTGCGCCCGGGTCAACATGGGGACCGCGGCCCTGGGCCAACTCGACTGGGTGCGCTCGGTGGTTGCACGCCACGGCGAAAAGATCGCGATCGGGCTTGACGTCCACGGCACGACGCTGTCGGGCCAGGCCGGACCGGGCCGGGCGGCGAACTGTTCGACGTACTGGCCCGTCTCGATGCCGACGGATGCGCTCGCTATGTCGTGACCAACGTGCGCCGCGACAGCAATCTCTCAGGCCCGAACCTCGACCTGCTGCGCGACCTGTGCGCGGCAACCAACCGCCCGGTGATCGCCAGCGGCGGGATCAGCGCCCCTCGAGGACCTCCGAGCCTTGGTCGGCCTGGTCGCCGATGGTGTCGAGGGTGCGATTGTCGGCAAGGCGCTCTATACCGGCGCGTTCACGCTGGCGGAGGCGCTCGTCGCGACTCGATGAATCCCACCACCACCGATACAGGCTTGTGGAGCGGCGCGAACCACTAGGTCGGCTTCCTTGGTCGAAACCGACATCGACCAGTGTGTGGCCCGGCCCATTAATCTAAATCTAAGTCGCTAGATGAAAGCGGACCGAGTCGTGATCAGGCTGGTGGCGAGCTGCTGGTAACGGGCGGCTTCGGAACTGGCCGCGGAGCCGGTCGGTAGAGATGCTTCTGAGCAAGTTCGCCATGACAGGAGGGAACCAAGTGAACAGCAGCGGACACCTCGAAGGTCTAAGCGCCCTGGTAACGGGAGCCACTTCCGGGATCGGCCGCGGGATAGCCCAGGAACTTGGCCGCCAGGGTGCAGAGGTCATCGTTCATGGTCGGGACTCAGGCCGCGCCGCCGAGGTCATCGAGGCCATCACGGCCGTCGGATCCCGGGCCCGTTTCGCCCCGGCTGATCTGGGCGATGCCGCCCAAATTGACGACCTGGTGCGAGCGGCGGGAAACGTGGATATCTTGATCAACAACGCCGGATTCTCGTGGTTCGGGCCCACGGACACGCTCTCCATCGAAACCTTCGATCGACTCTTCGCCGCCAACGTCCGGGCCGCGTACTTCTTAACAGCCGGCCTTGCTCCCTAGATGGCAGCCCGGGGTAGCGGCACTATCGTGAACATGAGCAGCATGGCTGGCCAGATCGGATTGCCTGGAGCAGCCGTCTACGGGGCCACCAAGGCCGCCATAGTCGCTCTCACCCGGTCGTGGGCGGCCGAGTTCAGCCCCCGCGGCGTCAGGGTGAACGCCGTTGCCCCGGGGCCCGTCCATACCAGCGGCGCCGCCACCGACCGAATCGACGCACTCGGCAACACCACGCTGCTAGGGAGAGCAGCAGAGCCCGAGGAGATTGCCCCGCTCGTGGCTTTCCTCGCCTCTCCACAGGCCGCCTACATCACCGGAGCGATCTATCCGCTCGACGGAGGCCGCACCGCCATCTAGCTGTAGGGTCCAAATGCGCGGTCGCCGCTGTACAGATCAACCGACAGAGCGGGATCCGGGATCAGTTCTGGGCGCGTGTTCTACCTCGCGGCCGTTAGCCGCTACGGCGCGATGGTGGCGCCGACCAGATCAAGAACTCTGTATTGGTCCGGCTAGCCTCGCGGCGTGGACGAGCCAGGGCATGAAGAGGGGTGGTACAAGGATCCCTACGGACTTCACGTCGACCGCTGGATGTCAGACGGCAAACCCACACGGCTCGTGCGGGACGGTGACCGCGAGCCCGTCGATGAACCACCGGCGTCGCCACCCACGCAGCCACTGGTGCGCTCTCTCCGAGTGTCCCGGCGGCCCGAGCCCGGAGCGGTCCAAGAGTTCTCGGTGCCGGCCGGAAGGGCCTTCAACTTCCCGTCGAGACCAGGACGAGCCGGGCGGCTCAGGCGGGTCATCACCTCTCCGTTGCGCCGCGGCACTGCCGAAGTCGAGAAGTACCGGTTGGGTGCACCTTGTCTCGTTAGAAGACCCGGACTGCGTCTTTCCCGACTATGCCTCGGCGATCACGGCGGATGAAGCGATCGAGCACGCGGAGGAGAGGTACGTGATGGAAGCCAAGCGAGGTTCAGGACCGGCTGCGGCTCGCAGCTAGCGGCCAGCTTCCCGATTCGGGACCGCCGAAACCGCCGGAGCGAAATCAGGAGTATCGCCCATCCGGACCGTCGTTTGGCAACACCGCACTTGGTGTGCTGCGGTCGAGGCTATCTGGAACGCGTCAGCATGTCCGAGCCTCGTAGGGAAATCCGGATGACGGTTCCGCCCTCTTTGTGACACCACCCGTCTCGACGGCGATCAGCCGTGCGGGAGGGCTAGCCGATCAGACAATTGCCCAATGCCCCTCGGCGGAGCTGGCGTTTCGTCGGCGTGGTACATTATCGTGGTCTCGCGCATCGCCGAGACGCCGGTTCGAGGGTCGCCAGGATGGCCCAGCGAACGCTTGCCCGGAGGGGGTCATCGGGTCGTAGGGCCGGTGAAGAAGGTGATGTTGGTCTTCACGGACGTCGCTTGATGGACCGATTCGACCGGCGAACGGCGCGGCTCCTGATGGCGCTTACTCCGGTTCGCCTTGCTCGATCCAGCGTTCGAACAACTCGACCCGCTCAGGGGGCCAAGCACCGTCGCACGGCATCGAGCCATTCTTTAGGCGTTCGGCGATGGCCGCAGCGTGGGCCTTGACATCGGCGTAGGACCATAGATCGAACGCGCGGCGCATCGAATTACGGTCCTTTTCTCGGAACAGAGGTTTGATGTCGGTCTCGAAACTGAGCCCCGCTGCTGGCATGCTTATGTCCTTTTGTTCGCTGGTGCTGGGTTCGACGATGCGGCGGCAGCGCTCGCTCGTCTAGGTTCTCCGGATGTTAGCGACGCTCGCGCTGAGGGCGAAGCATCGGTTTCCTGTGATCGGGATCGAGAAGTCAAGGAAGGCCTGTAGGTTCTATGTGGATCGTCGCGCTTTAGCCTTGAACCACCGATGAACCTCGGTTGACGAAGTTGGAGACATCCAACAGAAATGCCTCCCGAACAGGGACGATGGCGATGTCTGACGTCGCTGTCAACCCAAACTCAAGGAGGCACTTTCTGTGGCACGAGTATCGCGCGGTGTGGACCGGGTAGAGGTGGTCTTCGACGATCCCAATGTGGTCGCCAACGCCGGGCTGATCCTGGTGTCGACGCTGGTACTGCGACTGGACCTGGAAGCGCTGGTCAACACGGCCGTCCGTCTCGTCGGCCAGGTCGGCGGGGCCCTGCCGGGACGTAAGGTGTTGACGTTGGTCCATTCGATCGTGGCCGGTGGTTCCCACATCGACCACGCCGATGTACTCCGCTCGGGCGGGACCCAGGCGGTGCTCGCTCACCGGGTGATGGCCCCGTCCACGCTGGGCACGTTCCTGCGCGCCTTCACGTTCGGCCATGTCCGCCAGCTCGAAGCGGTCGTAGGGATGGCATTGCAACGAACGTGGGCGCTGGGAGCCGGGCCCGGCGCCAGGCGTCTGGTCGTCGACGTCGACTCCACGATCTGTGAGGTGACCGGCAAACTCAAGCAGGGCGCGGCGTTCGGCTACACCAAGGTGTTGGGCTATCACCCGATCCTGGCCACCCGGGCCGACACCGGCGAAGTGCTTCATGCCCGGATGCGTAAGGGCTCAGCCAACACGCAGCGGGGAACGAAACGCTTCGTCGAAGAACTGATCGCCCGGGTTCGCCGGGCCGGCGCGGTCGGCGAGATCGTCGCCCGCTTCGACTCGGGGTTCTGGTCGAACGAGACGATCGCCACCCTCGGACGACTCGGTGTGCGCTACACCATGGCCATCCGCACCAACACCAAAGGCATCAACGCCGTCATCGCCGCCATCGACGAAGACGCCTGGGTCGACATCGACTACACCCCAGACGGCCAAGCCCAAGTCGCCGAGACCACCTACAACGGCCGGCGTCTAATCGTGCGCCGCACCCGGTTGACCGACACCCGCCAAGCCCAGCTGTGGCCGAACTGGCGTCACTTCGGCTTCCTCACCGACCTTGACGACACCACCGCCGACGTTGACGCCTTCCATCGTCAACACGCAGTAGTCGAGCTCACCATCCGCGTACTCAAAGAAGGCGCCGGGCTCGAACACATCCCCTCTGGTGACTACGACGCCAACGGCGCCTGGCTCCAGTGCGCAGTCCTGGCCCACAATCTCATGCGCTGGACCACCACCATCGGCCAGCCCGCACCCCTCAATCAGCTCACCGTCGCCCGCACCACGCGCCTGCATCTCATCAACATCCCCGGCCGGGTCGTAAACCGCTCCGGCAAGCCCACCCTCCGCGGGCCGTGCCACTGGCCATGGGCGCAGCTGTTCACCCAACGGCTCGCCACCATACGGGCACTACCCGCGCCCGGTTAGCAACACACCCGCGGCCGGCGCCCCGCACACCGATCACCAGGCGCTCCCAACCTATCTCCTCCACGAAGCCCTGGACCCTCGTGGGCCGCGCCCAAAACAGTCAGTCCACGAAGCGTCGCATCGCCCAAACCGACGACTCCCGCGCAACCGTCATCTCAACCCGGGGCCGATCGGTGCATTGAGGCTTAGCTTTCAACGACAACCTCATGACGAAGTCGCGTCAGCGAGATTCCGGCCGAGGGCGTCGAGCCACTCGCCAGTTCCTTGCTCTCGCCATGCGGGCTGCTCCCGCCGGTCGAGGTAGGCGCCCGCTTCCACCAGCACGAGGCGCGTTCCGGTGTCGTCAGGGACAAGTTCCACGGTAGTCAGCGACACCGTGGCTACGGTGCCGTCCTCGGAGAGCACCGAGGTGTAGACGATGCGTTCGTTGGCGATGATCTCCCGGTAGAGCGACTCCCAGGTGATCTTCTTGCCATCATGGATGATGCCGTTGCGCTCGATGCCACCTGGACGGAAGTCCAACTCGTAGTCGGTGGAATTGCCGGCGAACCATCGAACTTTGATCTGCGGGTCCGCCCACGCCCGGAATACCTGGGAGACGGGCACGGGATAGACCCGCTCCAACGTGAAGGTGCTGTGGACGATGTTGCGCTCAAGCATGAGAAATCTCCTTCTGATTGTTGACGGTTGAGTGCTGTCAGCCGTGGTCGTCTGATGGAGCGAGCACGTCGCCAAGATGGTCGAGACGGCGTTCCCACTCGCTGCGCTGCCCGACGAGCCAATCCTCGGCGCGACGCAGGCCGGTCGCCTCGAGCCGGCAAGTGCGTACCCGACCCACCTTCTGCGAGGCCACGATCCCGGCTTCTTCCAGCACGCTGAGGTGCTGGACCACGGCTGCCAGCGACATCGCGAGCGGCTCGGCTAGCTGGCTCACCGACGCGGGGCCGCGGACCAGTCGCTCCACCATAGATCGCCTGCTCGGATCGGCCAGGGCGTGGAAGACCCGGTCGAACTCTTCAGGACGGTTAGGCATCTCCTTAAGTATTGCCGGTTGACTGACGATAGTCAAGTATCTACCTAAGTATTATTGCTGAGCGGAGCTCACCGTGTGCGAAGCCTGGCGGCACGCTGGCCCATGCTGAGATCACCGCAGTTCACGTGCACATGGCGCCCTCAGGGAAATGCATGACTCTTGCTCCCACCTCGGCTGCTCGCCGCATCAGCAGCCGGACTTCATAACCCGCTTGGAGTATCTCGTCGACACGGGTGGGGTCGTCGCGGCCTGTGGTTTGCGCCACAAGCAGTCCCTTTGCCTCCGTAGAAGACCGTGCTGGGGACGGCCCTAGGAGGTAAGGCGTAGGCCCCGCCGTCCACATATTTGCGGGCCCTCCGGGTCGTGTCAGCGCCAACGTCATCGCCACACGCACGCCTTCTGGCGGTCGGCCGCGAGCACAACAACCCCTTTGGACCAAGGAAACCAACAACATACCAGCACAGACGCGCCCGGGACCTCAGTGGTCTGTACCATCCACCGGACCCGCTCAACGCCCTCCAGCGCTGAGACGTCACCTGCCCGTCGACAGACGGCGAAGGGGCTGCGGGGCGGGTACGGTAACACTATGCCGATGCCTAAGCGTGCGAGCGTCGACGATTTTTTCGCGCAACTGGACGACGTTCAGCGGCCCCACCTCGAGGCCCTTCGGGCGCTGAGCCGGTCTGCCGACCCGAAAGCACGTGAGGAGCTGAAGTGGAATCTCCCGGTGTACGTCCGGGACCCTAACACGAACCTGTGGATGCTTCAGAACTTCAAAAACCACTGCTCGCTGCGATTCTCGCCGCCGTTTTTCTCCACCCAGAAGGGCGTAGTCGAGGCCGCGGGCTATCAGGGGGGTGAGGGTTTCATCAAGCTTCCCTACGACAGGAAGCTCCCGACCGATCTCGTGAAGGCTTTGATGCAGGCACGAGTCGAGGACTACGAAACGACCGGCGAATAGAACCGCCACCACGTAGCTTCTCCAGATCTCGGTCGCGGCGATGGCGGACGCCTGTTCTTTCCGGCACCGACCATCCGGGCGAAGCCGGATCCGGGAAAACGTTTGCCGCCAGGGCAGCGAAACGATCAGGCCCCACCGACAAATGACCGCGCCTCTGCCGGGCCGACTACCAGGTCGTGAAGGTCGCCGCCCACCTCGAGTCGACTCGACTGTGCGATCCCGCCCACCTTCATCGGCTCGAAGCCCGCGATTCGGATCAACCGCTCGACTTCCTCGCCCGCGCGGTCGTTATCGGTTGCGTAGAAAAGAACCGCTCGCTCCGGTGACTGGTTGCTAGACGACCTCAACCGATCGGCCGTCATTGTTCCAAACGCCATGGCCAAGCGCGCCCCGGGCGGCAACCACCCGGCGACAACTTCCCCGGACGATTGCCCTTCCGGCAGCAGACGTGAGACGTTACCTTGCGCGTCGAGGCCGACCGGGTTGCTCGGAACGACCACGACTTTGTCGGTTAGCGAGTCGGCGATCTCGTCTATGACGCCCTTCAGCACGCCGAAACGCAGCGCCAGGACTACAGCATCTGCGCCCTGCAGTGCGTCGCGGTTGTCAACAGCGACGACTGCAGCTGGACCGATCTCATCAGCCAACGTCCCTGCTGACTTACTGTCCGCGCTAGAGAGTCGCACGGTGTCGCCGCCCGAGGCGAGTAGCGTGGCGATGGCCGATCCGATCCCTCCGGTGCCGATAATCGCGGTGGTCATGCCCGAAACCTCCTGAGCGTCAGGGCAGTAAGACGGCAGCCCGGCGGCGGGTCGCTGAGAGCGGGAAACGGCGGCGTGGGACGGTCTCTTTCGCAGCCTTCACGCTGATGACGGGTACCTCGGTGGAAGGGGAGTGGTGGGCGTCGTCGATGTGACGGATTTCGCCGGTGATCCCGGCCTTCACTCGGAGCTCTCGGTGGCTGCCGACGGCCAGTGGGGAGGCGTCCAGTCCCCCTCTGGGTCCGTGGTCTGTCCCACTTCGATCAGATGACCGTCAGGATCGCGGATGTAGCAACGGATCTCGTACTCGTGCTGTTTCGGCGGCGTCAGGAATTCGAGCACCGCGGGCGCTCCATTCGGCGTATACAACCTCGATGTCTTTGACTCGGATATTGACGAAGCTGCTGACCCGGTTGGGATCGCGTGGCGCCTCCAGGGTGACCTCCGGCTTGTCGTCGGTCGGGCCGCCGCCGACATTGATGATGATCCAGCTGTTTGAGAGGGCGACATAGGTCAGGCCTCCGGGGCCGGAGAAGGCCAGCCGGCCGCCGAGCACCTCGGTGTAGAAGCGCCGGGAGCGCTCGACATCGTCCGAGACGATGAAGTGGGCCAGCACAATTCCCTCTGGGGGCGGTGGGAGCTCAGCCATCGACAATCTCCACTGGTCGTGTCTCACGCCCCGCTTGTTACGAGGTCTGCGGCTGATGTTAACGCGAATCCGCAAGAGGTTGATCAGCTCAAATCACGGCGTGATCGTCTGCTGAAGACGTAAATCCGTCGGGCACCGCAAAGAACTCAGAACTCATCGCGGCTCCACGTGGGCAGCCTCACCGAACGGCCATTCACCGAAGCCGACTCCGACCTGCTGGGGCGTGTGGCCAGCCGGGTGGCGGCGGCGGTCCAGGCCCGCCAGCTGGAGGTGGAACGGGCGGCCGCCAGGGTCGTGCAGCGGAGTCTGCTCCCCACCCGGCTGCCCCAGGTGCCGGGCATCGAGTTCGCGGTCCGCTACGTGCCTGCCCAGATTGGCGGAGTGGGCGGCGACTGGTACGACACCTTCGTGCTTCCCGACGGCCGGCTGTGGGTCAGGGTCGGCGCTTCGACGCCGACATCCCCAGGGCGTCGGTCACCGTCTCGCTCACTCCGGGCGCCGTGCTGGTCGCCTTCACCGACGGGCTCATCGAACGCCGCGGCAAATCTCCCGAGGATGGACTCACCCTGTTCTGCCGGTCGCGCAACCTCACCACCCCGAGCAGGTCTGCTTCGAGGTCATGAACGCCCTGGTCGGGCGCGAGCCACCCCAAGACGACATCGCCGTGCTCGCCCTCCGCTGGTACGCCACCGAGCCGACGACCGGCCATACCCCTTGACTTGGCAACGCCGAAGGAGGAGCTACCGGCTTGAGGGCCGATCGGATCGGCCACATGACAGCGGGCGGCACCACGTCAGCAGGCGTGCTGCTGTCGCGCTGGACTGCGCGACCTGAGGAAGCACGCCGCCGGCGCGAGTCGAGCCGTCTCTGACCCCTGTTGCGTCGGACCGACATGCGGGTCTCTTTTACGCCGGGACTGGGCAAAGGCGGGCAAGCTTCGGTGGCGAGGTGCGGTGCCGCTAGGAGTCAGCAGGATGTTGGGCGTCGATCCACTCGTCGACGATGGCCCATTCGGTGCTAAGCCAGTTGAGGCGTTCCTGTTGGTCGGACGGAGCCGGGGGGGTGGGCCACCATCGCACGGTCATGGGGTTGCGAAACGGAATCGCCTGCCAGATACCCCGGGCGGTGGTGATTTTGTCCAGTCCGGTATGAGCGAAAACCACCACCGCGACATCGGGCCGTGACTGTAGGCACGCGAACACGCCGGCGGGGCGGGCCGGCAACACGGTTTCCATTAGTTGCGCCTGCCGACCGGCTTCGTGTTTCTGGCTGGCGCGGAGACGGGCAATCGCCCGCGACCTTCGCTTGGGCGTCCAGTTGGCACCCTCAGGGAACAGCAGGAGAGCGTCCCCCGCGGCTAGCTCGCTCGCGAGGGTCTCTATTCTCGATGCGGGGTCCGCTCCTTGGCCGGCCGGTCGGGGAAGGAAGCAGGCTCCCATTCGGTTCAAGGCGACGTCAAGCAGCGGTTCCCACTGGAGCACCTCCTTTGCTACGAGGCGGGGTCTTCGCTGGTAACGGCTGGCCAGAAGCCACACCAACGCGTAGGAATCACCGAGGCCGCCGTGACGGGCCAAAACGATGACGGGTTCGTTGGTGTCGAAAGGCGCCAGTGATGGTGGATCGTTGACCACGATACGAAAGCCCACCAGGACCCGTCCGGCGCTCAGAATGGCGCCCAGCGCCACCGCGAGAATCCGAAGGTTGACGCCGTCGTACCAGCTCCGCGGCCGGAAGGGCCTCAAGGCCCACACCACGGCGAGGCCGATGAGCGCCATCAACTCGACGACGACGTAGGCCATCCCCATCAGAGCGATCCTGAGAAGACGCCGGCGCCGATCAGCCAGACCCGCAACGAGGCCGATCACGGCGCCCACCGCCAGCGGGAGCAGCAACAAGAGCTCGAAGACGACCAGGAGCGGAATCATGAGCCGCCTGGCCGGCAAGGGGAGGGCCACCTGTTCAGCCCCCCAGGGTGTCCAGGTAGGCAGATGTCGCCTGATAGGCGGCCTCGATGCGACGAGCAACGGCAGAAAGGTCGCGGTAGCGGATCGATATCAGCCGGACACTCCCGCCGCTGGGCAGGATATGGGTCTCGATGCCCCCGACGCGGATCATGTCGTCGACGAACTGATGGCGGCGAGCAATCTCGAAGGCCACCAGGGCGACCTGCCAGGGCCGGCTTGGGGGTCGAAGGGGCTGTTCGAGGCGGCCGACGTGCAGCACGAAGATCCTGGAAGCACCCAACTCGACCGCCCGGCCGACCGGTACCGACGCGACGAGGCCCCCATCGAGAAAATGCTCGTCACCTATACAAACCGGAGGCAGCAGCCCGGGGACGGCGCAGGAGGCCAGAACGGCGTCGACGACCGGCCCCGAGTCGAACCAGTGAGCTCCGGCTCGTTCGATCGACGCAGCTACGCACTGGAACTTCACCGCAAGGTCTTCGATGTTGGCGTCGCCAACGGCGTCCCCGATCAGCGCACGGAGGGCTTCATTGCTGTGGAGGTACGTGCCGTGGCGAACCACGTTGGAGACCTGCCCGAACAGCGAAGCGGAAAACACCGAGCGCGACTGCAGCTCGCCCCATGTCTCGGCCAGTCGCCGGACGGCGACGGCGCTCGGATCGGCCGCGACCACAACGCCGTTGAGCGCACCGATACTCGAGCCCACGATGAGGTCCGGTTTGACGCCGCGCTCGATGAGCGCCTGCAGCATTCCCACCTCGGCCGAGCCCAGGACTCCGCCGCCACCCAGCACGAACGCGGTGACGCGCGAGGTCGGCATGGCACCATCATCACCCGTCGGCACCTCTCACCTCGGGCTGCGTGCGCTCGCCGGACGCAAAGCATTCCCCGATTGGCTCGCCGCGTCGCACGAGTCTGGACTTCTGGTCGCCTCCGACGGCCGTTGATACCAGTGCACAAACCGAGTGATGGTGTTCCTGCTCAGCTTCTCTGTTGGCCACGACCACACCGCGAGGCATGACCGCATCGACGCGAGATCGGTCTCGTTACGACCGGAGATCGCCACGAGCTGGAGGTCGCGAAGCAACGCCCGGTGAAGGGACGAGGTCGGCATTCGGTGACGCTCGCCTCATCGTGGGACACCCGGGTCAGCATTGACCGGGCGACCCGGACCGGGTTTCGCGCCTTTCTTCCGTCCGACCGTGGAACGACCTGGGACGGGCGCTTCGCGGTCGTAGTGGTAAGGACACGGCCGGTTGGGTTACTTCTTGAAGACGTCTTTCACGTTTTCGCCGGCCTGCTTGAGGTTGCCTTTGGCCTGGTCGGTCTTTCCTTTGGCCTCGAGATCGTCATTGCCGGTGGCCTTACCAACCGATTCTTTGGCTTTGCCTTTCGCTTGTTGGGCGGTGTTCTTGGCCTTGTCGGTTGTGGTCATGTTCGCTCCTTATTTGCTAGAGAGGGATGAATCCGAACGCGATGGGTCTGATGGTCAGCGCTTCGCAATACGCCGCTGGCGGGGTGAAGGGTCGGGCACCATTTCTGCTGAAGGGCCCGAGCTCGAGGGGAGAGGTGTTATCGCGCTGTACCCACAAACGGCCTTTCCGAAACCCCGTCGATCTACACAGGTCGACCCGATCGGTCTCGGCCTTCACCGTTGAGAGCAGGAGCTGCCACGATGGTCCCGTCTCCCCCCGAGCCCGGCGTCCGCTCCGCCGTCAACTCCGCCGCCGATGAGACCCACACCGTCACCCAGGCCGACGTGGACGCCGGCCAGGTCACCGACACCGCCACTGCCACCGGGATCGACACCGCCGGCGACACCTCCCCGGCCTCGGCGCCGTCCACGGCCACCGTCCAGACCGCCGCTCCGCACCCGCGGTCTCGATGGTCAAGATCGCCGACGCCTCCACCGGCGACACCACCAGCCTCACGGTTGGCGAGACCATCGCCTACTCCTACCTGGTCACGAACACCGGCAACGTCACCCTCGCCTCGCTGGCCGTCAACGATCCCAGCCTGGGAGCGGTCACCTGCCCGGCCCCGGCCAGCCCCGGTCTGGCCCCGGGGGCGTCGGAGACCTGCACCGCCGATCAGACCCACACCGTGACCCAGGCCGACGTGGACGCCGGCCAGGTCACCGACACCGCCACCGCCACGCGGGATCGACACCACAGGCATGGGCTCTCCGCTCTCCGAACCCTCGACCGTCGTCGTCCCGCAACCGGCCAACCCGGCGGTCGCCATCGACAAGACCGCCACCGTCTCGCCGGCCGCGGACCAGCATGCCGCCAAGGTCGGCGACACCATCGCCTACAGCTACCAGGTCACCAACACCGGCAACGTCACCCTCGCCTCGCTCGCCGTCAACGATCCCAGCCTGGGCCCGGTCACCTGCCCCACCCCCGCCCCGCCCGGGTCTAGCCCCAGGGGCGTCGGAGACCTGCACCGCCGATCGGACCCACACGGTGACCCAGGCCGACGTCGACGCCGGCCAGGTCACCGACACCGCCACCGCCACCGGCACCGACACCCAAGGGCAGAGCTCACCCATCTCGGCGCCATCCAGTGTGACCACCCTGACCGCAGCGGCAGCGCCCGCTGTTTCGCTGCTGAAAATCGGGACCGTTTCGCCGGCAGCCGACCAGAACGCCGCCAGAGTGGGCGACACCATCGCCTACAGCTTTCAGGTGACCAACACCGGCAACGTCACCCTCGCCTCGCTGGCGGTCTCCGACCCGACCGGAGGCGCAGTGACGTGCCCGACACTGGCCGCACCCGGCCTGGCGCCGGGCCACACCGTGACCTGCACCGGCAACACCGGGCACCTGGTCAGCCAGGCGGACCTGGCGGCCGGCAAGGTCGTCGACACCGCCACCGCCACTGGCACCGACACCCGGGGGACCGCGTCACCCCCGTCAGCGCCCTCAACCGCCACCACCCCCGTATCGGCCTCATCGCCCAGCCAGCCAACCCAGACGCTACCGACCCGCAGCGCCCCGACCCAGCCGGCGGCCACCAGCGGATCACCAACATCGAACCCAGCCGTCGCAGAAAAGGCAGCCGCCACTACAGCCGACCCGTCGGCCGCCTCCACCGCGGACCCCCGCGCCACTATCCGCCGCCACGGCCGAGGCCCGCCGCCCGGGGTTGGGATCGATTGCCGACCGATCTCGGGCGGTGGATGCCGGGCGGCCATGGGCTGAGACAAACTTGCGGGCGGCTTCGCCTTGCTCGTGGCCGGCGGCGCACTGGTCATTGTGCGGCGCCCGCGACGCGGCCTGAAGCAGCGCTGACCAGCGATGGGCGCGACCTACAAAAGGCGGGGCCGGACCGCCATCCTCACGGCCACAGCGGTGCTGCTCATTACGGCAGGCGCCATCACTATCCTCAGTGCGCTCGCCCACCACGACAGATCTTCGCCGATCCCTTCCCCAGCAGCGGCGCCGGCAGTCGCACCCCAGTCTGGAATAGGACAGGGACGCACGGCCGCCATCAACGGCACCGATATCGGGTCGGGCAAGGCCTTATCCGGGTCATGGCTGGTCATCCCTGCCCTAGGAGTCCACGCACCGCTCATGCCAACGGGCGCCGTGGGGCCTGTCAGCGACGCCTCTCTCACCGTCCCCGACAACATCCACGAGGTTGGATGGTGGGATGGAGCCGTTACGGACGGGTCGACGATTGTGCCTGAGCGGGCGCCGCAGCCGGGTCAACCCGGTGTGGCCATCATCGCTGGCCACGTCGACTCGGCGGTAGCCGGGCCCGGTGCCCTCTACCGGCTCAAGGACCTCAACGTCGGCGACTCGATCTGGGTCGACCTTCAGGGGCATAACTCCGACTGGCGGGTCAGCTCCGAGCCAGAAATAACGGCAAAGACGCAACTGCCCACGTCCCTGTTCGACACCAGTGGTCCGCCTCGGCTGGCGCTGGTGACCTGCGGCGGCCCTTTCGATTCCGCCACCGGCCACTACGTCGACAACGTCATTGTCTGGGCGGTGCCAACTCCGGCTACTCATTCCAGGCCACCAGGACTCATTAGGTGACATCCGTCATCAATTATCGATCCCTTTTGGGGCGTTGAGCGGTAATCCTTGCGCGAAATACACCCCTTGGCTGGGGCCTCAGCAGATTGAGGATCGGAGGCGCATCCATCGATCTATGGCCTCGTCGGTACGGAGCTTCCTACCCGCTTCCCAGGCTTTCGTAAAGGCGTCGGTGTCGACTTCGGCTCTGAGCGTCTTGAGCAGGGCCGCGGTGTCGGTACGTTCGGGGAGGGACGCCGCCACCCCGTAGGTTTCGCGGATGGAGCTGGCGGCACCGAGCAGCGTGACGGCCTCGTCGGTCCTGCCCAAACCCGTGCAGACAGTCGCCAATCCTTCCAGGCATTCAGCCAATCCCCCGTCGTCGCCGAGTTCTCGACGGATCACGACACTTTCTGTGTAGAGATCGATGGCTCGGGCGTGGTCGGCTGTTTGGTCTGCGAGGGCGGCCAGGTTCTTGAGGGTGGACGCCGTGCAGCGCTTGTCTCCGATGCGCTGCAGCTCGGGCAGGGCTTGTTGATACAGATCGGTGGCACCTTGGTTGTCGCCGCTAAGGCGGGCGACGTCAGCGAGTGTCAGCCGCACGTGTACTGCGGACAGGGCATCCGAGATGTCGGCGAAGCCGACCAGGCTTTGTTCGCTGAGCGCGGTGGCGGCCGGAAAGTCTCCCCGGTAGCGGGCGATGCTGGCCAACAGCCACAGTGATTTCGGCGCGGCCGCAAGGACTGCCGATCTGCTCCCATCCCGACAGGGCCTGGCGAACGGCTTCCTCCGCGCGGTCGTAATCCCCCCGTTGGGTTTCCACAAAACCGAGCAGGTAGGCGGCCCGGGCCAGGTCGACGGCACCGCCTTCAGCTCGAAAGCGTTGACTGGCGGCTTCCAACAGCAAGGCCGCCCGCTCGAGGTGTCCCCGACTCTGTTGGGCTGACGCCAAGGCGCTTTGAGCCAGGGCGACCCCGTAACCGTCGCCGAGACCGCGAAAGACGTCGAGGGCGTCTTCGGCCCAGTCTGAGCTCTGGCGGGCCTCACCATGGTCGGCACCGAGTTCGGCTGCGGCCACCAAGGCCCGGGCCCGTAGTCCCGGCGTCGACCTGGGCACCTGCGGCTAGGAGCGCCGGCAAGAATTGCAGTCCTTCGTCGGCGCGGTCCCACATGAGCCAGTAGCGAGACAGAGCGACCGCCAGCCGAAGCCCCTGGGCTGGCTGGCTGTCCCGATCGAAAGCCAAAGCGGCCCGCACCTCGTGGACTTCGAGATCAAGGCGTCGCCGCCAGGCCACCTCATCCGGCCCGGGGATGTGCGGACGCGGCCGCCTCTGCCAGGTGGAGGTACCACGCCGCGTGGGCGGAAAAGGCCACCTGTCGTTCGCCGCTTGTGTCGAGCTGCTCGAGCGCGTAGACGCGCACGGTCTCCAACAGCCGGTACCGGTCGGCCCGGCCGGCCGTGTCCCGCACCACCAGCGAGTTGCTAACCAGCTCCCCGAGCAGCGCCATCACGTCGGCGGCGTCGAGGGTGGGATCTGAACACACCGCCTCGGCCGCCGACAGGTCGAACGACCCATGAAAGACGGCCAGACGACGGAGCATGACCTGAGCATCGGAAGAGAGCAGATCGTGGCTCCAGGCGATGGTGGCCCGCAGACTGCGGTGGCGGTCGGACTCTGAGGAGCGTCGTTGCAGCAGGCGGAAACGATCGCCGAGTCGAGCCGCGATGTCGGCGGGGTCGAGGGCCTGGACCTGGGCCGCGGCCAGCTCGATGGCCAGGGGTAGACCATCAAGGTGACGGCAGATCTCCGCCACCGCGTCGCCGTCATCGATATCCGGGCGATCGGGTCGGGCCAGCTGGGAACGGTCCTGGAACAAAGCGACCGCTTCGGTCTCGACGTCGAGGGGCGGTACAGGCCAGATAGCCTCGCCAGCCACCGAGAGCGCCTGACGGCTGGTGGCGAGTACGCGGACCCCGGCTGCCCGGCGGAGCAGCCGGTTCAGCAGGTCGGCGCAGGCTTCTGCGAGGTGCTCGCAGTTGTCGATGAGCAGCAGTGTGGGTGGTCGCGATGACAGCGCGTCGCTCGACCACATCGACGAGATCACGCTCGGCTTGCCCAGGCACACCCAGCACCTCGGCCAGCGCCCGCACCACTTGGGACGCTTCCGTGACGGGTGCCAGCTCGACCAACCAGACCCCGCCCGGGAAACGGGAGAGCACTCGGGCGCCCACCTCCAGGGCGAGACGGGTCTTGCCCGACCCCCCGATGCCGATGAGCGTCACCAGCCGACGTTGCTCGACCGCCGTGACGATGTCGGCCTGAAGGGTGGGTCGCCCGATAAACGTCGTGAGCGGCCGGGCAGATTGTGCGACGGCCGTGGCAGAACTTCCGGCCTGCCGTCGCTCTCGCCGCGGACGATACGGTGCTCCAGGGCGCGGAGTTGGGCCGAGGGCTCGAGACCGAGTTCATCACCGAGAAGGCGCCGATAGCGCTGGTAGCAGCGGAGCGCCTCAGGTGTGCGGCCAGACTCCGCCAAAGCTGTCATCAAAGCGCTCCACAACCTTTCCCGTAAAGGCTGCAGCTCCACCAGTTCGGCCGCCCTCGCAGCTACCTGGGTGTAGTGACCCATGGCCAACTCGAGTTCGAGGCCAGCCTCCCAGGCGGACAACCGCAACTCGCCGAGTCGAACGCGCTCCCGTGTCGCGAACTCGGCGTCAGGAAAATCGGCCAGAACCTCTCCCCTCCACAAGCCCTCGGCCTCCTCGAACATGCCAGCCGCCCGATCGGGCTGATCGGTGTCCGCGGTCCGCTGAGCCTCACCGACCAGTCGCTCGAAGTTTCTGGCATCAACCTGGTCTGGGCCTGCGTCGATCACGTAACCGCCACCTTCGGTCCGCAGAACCCCGGGACCGAGGACTTTGCGCAGCTCAGCGATGTACTTCTTCAGAGTCTTAAGCGCCGTGGCAGGCGGTCGCTCGCTCCATACGGCATCGAGAAGGGCGTCGGTCGAGACGACCCGGCCCGCGTCGACGAGGAGGCGGGCCAGCACCCCCCGCTGCCGGGGACCGCCGAGACGGAGCACAGTGCTCTCGGAGCGCACCTCGAGCGGCCCCAAGATCCCGTAACGCACCACGACCACGATAGGCCCCCCGTGCTGTACCGGACCTGCGCCGGGGACGCGACGATCCAGATCGGAGAAGCCTGTTGCCGCGATGGGCTCGACGACACTCGCGTGCGGCCCGTAGGGCTCCGTGCGCCTGTTTTCACCTGATTTGACAGCCGAACATTTTGGCATCTAGATTGGCTTGCAAACATTTGGACGCCAAACTAAGAAGGCCTTTTGTCGCAGACCACAGCACAGGTGAAGCACTCAGGGGTGATCGATTCCCACGTCAAACGCGTCGCCATCGTCATCGTGCTCGGCTCGATCATGTCCATTCTCGACACGACGATCGTCAACGTGGCGCTTGAAAGCTTGTCGAAAGACCTGCACGCCCCGCTCAACAGCGTCCAATGGGTGGTCACCGCCTATCTCCTGGCGCTGGCCGCGGTCATCCCGGTGTGCGGATGGGCGGTCCGCCGCTACGGCGCCTTCCGTGTGTACATGTTGGCCCTCATCGTGTTCACTGCCGGCTCGGCGTTGTGCGGACTGGCGTCCTCGGTCGCCGAGCTGATCGTCTTTCGAGTGCTTGCAAGGCGTCGGTGGGGGGCTGCTGGTCCCGACCGGCCTGACGATCCTGGTTACGGCGGCCGGCCGGGAGAACCTGCCGAGGGTCATGAGCATGATTGGCGTACCGATAGTGCTGGCGCCGGTCTTCGGGCCGACGATCGGTGGGCTCCTGCTGCAGTCGGTGGGGTGGCACGCCATCTTCATGGTCAACGTGCCCATCGGGATCGCTACCGTGTTCGTGGCCCGGCGCCTGCTGCCCCCGGGACCGTCCCGACAAGGACAGCGCCGGGCGCCTCGACTGGCCAGGCCTGATTCTCGCTGCCGCAGGGACGGTGGGCATTACGTACGGGCTTTCGGAGAGCGCCAACGCCGGCAGCGTCGTCTCCAAGTCGGTGATCGTCCCGGTGCTGCTGGGCATCACGCTGGTGGCGGTCTTCGTGTGGCGAGCTCGAAGAATCGATCATCCGCTGCTCGATATGCGCCTCTACGCGATCCGGGCCTACAGCGCTGCTTCGGTAGTCATGTTCTGCCTGGGGGCGGCGCTGTTCGCGGCGCTTATCTTGCTTCCCCTCTATTTTCAGGTGGCCCGGGGCCAGGACGCCATCCACACCGGGCTGCTGCTAATTCCCCAGGGCATCGGCTCCGCGGTCGGCATGAACCGTTCCGGGCTCGCCACGCGCCGCTTCGGCGCGGGCCTGACCTCGCTGTGGGGGGGCGTGATCTTGGTACTCGGCACCGTCCCGTTCCTCTTCGTCGGAGCGAAAACGTCGTATGCGCTGATCGCCACTGCCATGATCGTGCGCGGAGTTGGGGTCGGCCTCGCCTTCATGCCTGCCATGACGGCGGCCTTCTCCTCCCTGGCCCACGACCAGGTAAATGACGCCAGCCCGCAGCTCAACGTCATTCAGCGAGTGGGGGGCTCGCTGGGAACGGCTGTGATCGCCGTCGTACTCGAAAGCAAGCTCGCCAACCTCGGTTCGCACCCCACCGCCAATGCCACCGCGGCAGCTTTCGCCCAGACGTACCGGTGGGTCGTCATCCTGTCCTTGGGGGCGCTCGTTCCTGCCGCGTTTTTGTGGCGGCTCGAACGTCGAGCCCGGGCCGAGGGCTACATGAACGAGCCCTCGCAGGAATCGATCGTGGAGGCCCTGGCATGACCACCATCACCGAGTGGACGGGCCAAAAGACGACGCTCGAGGCGGTCCGCCTGGCGATGGGCGAGCTCTTCGGGGCGGAGCGTCGATTGCGCGGCCGTGAGCACCAACAACCGAGCGACCTCACCCATTCGCAGTTGCGTGCTCTGCTCGTGCTCGACCGGGCGGATGAAGTGACCGCAGGAGAGCTGGCCAAAAGCGCCGACCTCAACCCGGCCAGCGTCACGGCCATGCTGGACCAGCTCGAATCGAAACGCATCGTGCAGCGGCGGCGCGTCGATCGGGACCGACGAGTGTGCATGGTCTCGCTCACCGACGAAGGCCGGGGCATCGTGGACGAAAAGCGGGCACGCTGGCATGCCTTGTGGGAACAGCGCCTCGGCCATCTGTCCGAAAAGGAACTGGCGGCCGTGCTACAAGTGATGCAAACAATGACCCAGATGCTCGACGAGCTGTGAGATTCCCTGATAGTGAGGGTTTGCCGAACCTCGCTCTTTAGAAGCCGACCTGAAAACCTCAGCAGCGGCGCGAACGGGCCGGCTCAGTTAGCGCTTCAAGGGTCCTGCTAGAAGGAGTTCCCGCAGATGGGCTTCCCGCCATTGACAGTGTTGCTGACGAAGGTGTTGCCCTTTACCTGCACGTAGTAGGAGCAGCGGGTCGGTTGCGACGTGCCGGGCATGTTGAAGGCTACCGGGCTGGCCAGAAGGCCATTCGCGTCCCAGTTGGTCACGGTCCGCATGTTGGAGATGAACGACTGGCGGGTCGGGTTCTGGCCTGCCTCTTGCAGTCCCTTAACCATCAGCACCGCTGCCAGGTAGGCGCCCGTCGCTCCGAAGCTGGGGTAGCCCCCCTTGTACAGCGGGTCGTATTGCTTCAGGTTGGCGATCATCGTGTTGGTGGCGGAATTGTTCTGGTCCAGCGGCGGGATCTGCGACGGGTAGTAGGCGCCCTGCGCGGCGGCCGCAGCCGTGGCGTTCGAGAATACGCTGTTGTCGGCCGACGAATAGGAGAGCGCCTTCACGTTGGTCATCCCGGCCTGGCGCAGCGCCGTGAACAGGGCCAGGTTGGTCGACTGCACGCACGAGCATGCCGCTCCGTCAACGCTGGCCCCTTTCATAGCCAGGACATAGGCGGTCACGTCCACGCCACCGAAGGGCACCGACAGGTTTTCGTACCCCATCTTCAGGCCGATCATCTGGAGACCGGTCTTCGTGTCCTCGATGCTGCCGGTCGATGACGGCGAGATCCCATACGCCAGGCCGCCGATGTTGCTCGCCCCGACGATCTTGTAGAAGTTGGCGATCTGGGTGTTGTTGGAGGTGCGTCCGTTGGTGTCACCGGTGGTGGTGAACATGTTGGGGGCCGTGGCCCACTCCGGACCGTCGAAGCCGCCACCCGTTGTCGGGATGTCCAAACTGGTCTTGTACCCGCCGAAGTCGTAGGGGCTAAAGCGTTCCAGGGCATAAATGTTCTGGCTGAGCAGCTGCTGGGTGGCGGCCAGGTTGCCAGTCGGGGTGGACTGGTCGTCCTCGGTCACGACTTCAATCTTCCGACCATTGACACCGCCAGAGGCGTTGATGGCGTCGAAGTAGGCCTTGGCACCGTCGGCCGCGTCGAAAAATGTCGATGAGGCGTTGCCGGTTACCGACGTGATGAAGCCGATCTTGATGGTGGTAGGAGTGACGCCAGGAGCGCTCGCCGTGTTGGCCCCACCGCTGCTGGTGCTCGCGCTCGATGCGGCAGTCGTCGCCGAGGTGGACTTGTGCGAGCTGCTGCCGCACCCGGCCGCCACGATGGCCACGAGGGCCGAAAGCATTACCACTACCCGGTACCTATGTTTCACGGCTGAACCCCCATCCGACACCGCGAACCCCGATATGAGACCGCGTAGCTTTGCTTATTATGACCGAGTTCAAGTTACGGGTCAAACCGCTCCTCTACCTTTTCTGTTCCAGAATGTCGAGCCGCTACAGAGTCGGTTATGCGGATTCGTAACCAGGGTCATCTCGCCCACCTGAGCGTTAGCCAGGTCGAGAAAGCCAGGGGATCAGTGGCCGGGAGTGGATCATGAGTGTTACCAACCGTTGGAGGTCGACTCCGACCAGCACATGACTGAGAACAGGCGTCGAGATCGAATCAGCAACCACATGCGGCGGAAGGGTCTGATGTCCGGTACATCGCGGGTGTGTGGTCGAGCCGGGACACGCTGATTGTGTCCGGGTCAGCGGGAAGCCATAAATCGACAAAGCGCCGAACGTGCTTCAGCAACGGATGATCGGCCCGAAGGGCAACCGATACTTGCCCTCGACAGCTCCCCGCGTCGGCGCCATGCCTAGACTGTTGGGTGGATCCGGTGCACGCCGCCGCATTACTCGATGAAGGGAATACCGATGCCTCTACCCGTGGATGTCCAGATCGTCAGCGTCGACGACCACGTGATCGAGCACCCCAATGTGTGGCAGGACCGCCTGCCTGCCAAGTTCAAAGAGGCGGGCCCCAGGAACTTCACCGATGAGGACGGGAATGACGTCTGGGAGTTCGAGGGCAGGCGCCAGTTCAACATCGGCCTCAACGCCGTGGCCGGCAAGAAGCGGGAGGAGTACGGAGTCGACCCCACCCGGTACCGCGACATGCTTCCGGGGTGTTACGACCCCAAGGAAAGGGCCAAGATATGGACCTCGACGGAGTCCAGGCCCAGCTGTGCTTCCCGAGCTTCCCCGGCTTCGCCGGGAGCACCTTCTTCCATGCCACCGACAAGGAGCTCGCCCGGGCCTGCGTGTCGGCGTACAACGACTGGATGATCGACGAATGGTGCGCGGCCAACCCGACCCGACAAATCCCCCTGGTGCTCGTGCCCTTCTGGGATATCGACGCCACCGTCGCCGAGACCACCCGGGTGGCCACCAAGGGCGCCAAGGCGGTGTCGTTCACCGAGTCACCTCACGCTCTCGGGCTGCCGTCGTTCCACACCGGCCACTGGGACCCGTTCCTACAGGTCTGCGAGGAGACCGGGATGCCGCTCTGTCTCCACTTCGGCTCCGGCGGCACCCCATCGGTCGCGCCTGAGGCGCCCTTCACCGCCGCCATCGCCCTCTTCGGGCTCAACAGCCAGATGTGCACCGTCGATCTGGTGAACTCCCGCATCTTCGAGCGCTTTCCAAACCTGAAGGTCGCCCTCTCCGAGGGTGGCATCGGCTGGATGCCTTACATCCTCGAACGGACGGACTACACGTGGGAGCGGCACCGCTTCTACACCGGGATGCAGGACGCCCGCCGGCCGTCGGACATCTTCCGCACCAACATCTACGGCTGCTTCATCTACGACGACGCCGGCCTCCACAACGTCGACCGGATCGGGGTCGACAACATCATGTTCGAGAGCGACTATCCCCATTCCGATTGCAACTGGCCCCACACCCGCAAGATGCTTGAAGAGTCGCTCGTCCACCTGCCCGACGAGGCAGCCCGCAAGATCGCTGAGGACAACGCCCGGCGGGTATTCAACTTCCCGCGGTAAGCCAACGAAGGGTTACGAAAAGAACGCAAACCGTATATTGCGTTCCAGGACGGAACTAACTGGCGGCCTGACCGCAGCTGCGGCCCCCTTCAAGGCGTCGTCGCTCGAGGAATCACCCCCTGCGTCCGGGCCGCTGGTCCTGTGATCGAGGAAGTGAGCGGATCCACGTCACGGTCCACATCGAGCTCGTGGTAGCGAGTCGCTCCCTGCGGTCGGCGAGATCGGAGTCGGTGACGTGTATCCGGTACGAGCCCGTAACTCGCCAACCTTCCGCCTGCGGGCTGGGAGCTGGTGTCACCGGCCGAAAAACCATTTTCAGGGTGGCGGCTACCGCCGCCAGGCACCAAAGGGCGGACCGGCACGCGCCCTCTGCCCGCTCACCGTCTGGCGAGGAAGAGCGACTTGGGATTGCGCCCGTCGACGGTCACCCTCCTGTGGGCGAACCTCCACTCCCCATCGACGACACGGAACTCGTCGATGTAACGGCCCCAATGGTCGAGCCCGATATCCGTGATGACGAAGTAGTAGCATCTGCTGTTCGCTCTCGACTCGTCCACCAGGTCGATCTGGAGAGTTCCGGTGACGTGCCTCAGGTATACCGGGTGGTCGCCCCACCCCGCTGCGTCGCGGGCTCCGGTGAAGATCGTCCGTATTTGTTCGTGGCCCACCTTGGCGGGACTGTCGTTCGTCTCCATCACCGCGTCCGGGGCGAAGAGCCCTACCACCTGATCGAACCGCCCCGTGTCGCCGTTGGCGTTGTACCTCGCCACCAGGTCGCGTATCGACTCCCTGGCAACCAGCTCCCACTGCTGCATGTCATTCCTCCTGTGTCAGTCGGTGTCTGTCACGGCCGAGCGATCGTCTACGAGGCCGCACAATCATTCCGCGTGTGGGTAATGCCTGTGGCCAGCTTGTGTTGCTGCATCACGCGGTCGAGGCCGAGACCCACTCGCCTGATCCGTCCGGAGCGGTGCTCGCGGGCGATACCCCGGCCGCGCAAGTGGCGCGACCAAACGTCTCACTCCCAGCGGTCACCCTGGCGAACGCTTCTCGGCGAACGTCCGGCCTGCCCCGTCCCTCACCTCGCGTTGAAGGGGTAGAGGCGTTCCTTGATGTCGTCGGTACAGTACGAGTCCCGCTCGGCACGCGAAGGGCGACACCATCGCTGTGGGTCGACGGACCTCGAGGTTGACGGCCCATTCGGTCTCCTCGATCGCCTGCGGGGCTTCCCCTAGACGGTGCGCGAGTTCCGCGGCCTTGCCCAGGATCTCGTCCGTGGGCACGCTGGACCGCCCGATTTCGTGCGCCGGCGTCCGCCTCCTGGTGACTACCCCTGGCGGGAATTCGTGACCCCGCCCGTGGGGGGTTGACCGTTCAACGGCTGGAGTCTTGTGTGTTCGTGGCCGGGCCGAGCTGTCCTGCGACGTGACGGTCGAGGCGAACGTCGCAGGGTGGAGTTCGAGCATGGCGTCGTTGACCTTCCGGCCGCCGGGTGACGGATCCATCGGGGCGGGGCTACAGTGACCGGTACAGCGTGTGTCTCCAAGTGGAGGTAGTACTCGTGGAACGACTGACGAAGCTCTTCCCGGTGTTCGACTGCGATGCCCACATCAACGATCCCACCCAGATATGGGACTATGTGCCGGAGTCCAAGCGGGAATTGGTCCGTAACACCTACTGGCGTGGTGAGAGCGAGGCCTGGCTCAACGGAACCCAGCCCGTGATGGGAGGCGGTAACGGTCACTTTGCGCCCTCCTACAACCCCATCTGCATCGCCGGCCCCCAGATGAACAAGAAAATCATGCGCAAGCTGCAATCGATGGTCCCGCTCAGCGAGGAGCAGCGGGCCTATGTCCACCACGACGGGGCCTTGGACCCCCACGCCCGGATCAAGGAGATGGACCTCATGGGAATTGACCAGGTGCTGGTCATCCCGACGATGGTCATCATGTACCTGCCCTACGCCGAAAACGACGAGGGCTTGGATGTCTTCTGCCAGGCCTACAACGACTTCTTGGTGGATTGGTGCGGAGAGGTACCGGGGCGCCTCTACGGTGCCGCTCTGCTGCCGGTGCAGGACCCGGTCCGCACGGCCAAGGAGGTATTCCGGGCCAAGGATCTCGGCCACCCCGTGGGGCTCATCCGCCCGATCGACGCCCAGGCCAAATATCCCAACTCCATCCACCAGGCGATGATGGCCGGCGGAGGTGACTACGACGAGGTCTTCCGGGCCTTCGAGGAGACCGGAATGGTGCTGGGGATGCACACCTTCCCCGCCCCGGGCATCACCCACCCCTTGGGTCTCAACTATGTGGCGACCCCCGGCGACCTGTTCATCCGCGCTGGTGTGGACTCCCAAACCTTCTCGTTCATCCATGAGATGCAGGTCTGGCTGGCCCAGGTGCTGCTATCGGGCTTGCTGGATCGCTACAGCCGGCTGAAGATGGCGGTGTTCGAGTCGAACGCGGAATGGCTGCCGTACTTTCTGGATAGCTGTGACCGGCTGTGGAAGCTGTATCGGTCCGAGCGCGGCTATAGCGGTGACCGGCTTCCGTCGGAGGCGTTCAAGGAGCAGTCGGTCATATCTTTCGAGTCCGACGAGGTCGGTGTGTTCGAGCAGTGGCCCGACTTCGAGAACGTCGGGATCTGGGCCTCCGACGCTTACCACCACGACGGCGCCGACGTTTGGAGCGCAATGCGCCACATGACCGAAGCCGGGGTGCCCGACCGCGTCCAGCACAAGCTCCTCGGAGGCAACGCCGCGGCCTGGTACGGGATCGAGCCGAAGCTATTTGTCACCGATGAGGCGCCGCCTATCGAGCGGCCCGACTGGTTCCCGCAGGGTCCCGAGCTCGACGAATGGGCTGACTTGGTCGCCCACCCTCGGGAAAACAGCGAGAAGCTCAAGGACCTCGGCTTCGACATGGACAGCCTGGCTGCCATGCGGACCGCCGGCGGGGGTCCGCAGCAAGGGGCCCGCTACTGATGACCGAGGTGGTCGATGTCGACAGCCACGTCTACGAGCCTGCCGCCATCTGGGACGAATACGTCCCCGCTTCGGACCGCGACCGCGTCCGGCGAGCCTTTTCGTCAGACCTCGATCAAGACGGGACGGTGACGACGACCCTCAACGGCGATCCGGCCAAGAACCTCAATCGCACCAAGATCATCCGCCAAGCGATCTGGCGCCCCGGCCTGACCATCGACGACATCGGGAACCTGGACCCCACCGTCGCGCACCCACTCAACCCGGGGGCCTGGGACCCCGCGGCCCGGGTCGTAGACATGGACGCTCTCGGGGTCGACCGGGCGGTCGTGTACCCAACCCTGATCAACGAATACCTGCCCCAGATCGCCGACCGGGACGCGGCCACAGTGCTGTGCCGCGCCTACAACGACTGGATCTGGGACTTCTCCGAGGCCACTGGCGGCCGGCTGCATCCCGTCGCGGTACTGGCGCTGCAGGATCCGACTGCGGCGCTCGAGGAGCTGACTCGAGTCCATGAGAAGGGATTCCGCGCCGCCCTGTTCCGACCCGCCTTCTACTGGTTGGAGGATCCCGGCGGTGCTGTTGGCGCCCAGATGCTCCAGATGATGGCCCAGATGCAAAGCGGGCTGGTGGTCGACACGAGCAGTCTGCCGGTGTTCGTTGAGGACCGGCCGTTCCGCAGCCTCTTCGATCGGTGCGCCGAACTCGGCGTGGTGGCCTGTGTGCACCCGTCCTCCAATATCACCGGCCCTGACGCCGTGTCCCACGGTGGCTTCGCGGAGCGGGTGTCAGAGCGGCTGGGGGTGCACCACAGCATCGTGGAGCCGGTCGCGTACATGCAGGATGCCGACCTATTCATGACCACGGTCTTCTTCCACGGGCTTTTCGAGGACCTACCCGAGCTTCGCCTCGCCATCGCCCACAGCGGGACGACCTGGGTGCCGCTGGCGCTCGAGAAGAGCGAGACCTATCTCTGGCTCGGCGGTGGGGGAGGTGCGCCGGTCTGTCTCGAGCCGGAGGAGATCTGGGAGCGCCAACCGGTGTTGACCTCATTCGACAGCTGGGAGCGCCCGGTTGGCCGAATGGTCAAGAGGATCGGTGACAAGGCCGCCTGGGGTTCGCGATATCCCAACCACGATACAGGGACTCCGCAGGAAGCCCGGAAGATGCTCGAGGACTCGGGCGTCGATCCCTCTGCCATTGAGCGCCTGCTCGGCGGCTACGCTGCCGAGATCTATGGTTTAGCGGTGCGCGCCTGATCGCCCAGGCGGTCGCGGTTCGAAGCGCCCCGGGGGGGGGTGCCCAGAGCCTCCAGGATTCATTCCTCAAGCTAGTAGGCGACCTCGGTGATATCCCCGCCCTGCGCCGGGCGGGCACATTCCGATGATTGCGCCGACATCGTCACGTTTCGGTGCTCGGAGGCCAATGAATTCGTCATCGGCGTAGAGATCGCTGTTGACGGAGTTGGGCCCGAGTGTCCGGCGTCGGCGGCCGGCTCCGGAGGTCGGATCGTCGTGGCCGCCACCCGCCATCTCCTATCAGGCAGGTATCAAACGGGAAGCACCACCCCAGAATCCACCACCCACGAACAACATCAATGAGGTGGTCGAGGTCATCTATCACACATCCCGACTAGCCGCGGAGGACCCATGATCACCGAGGACGTCATCGCCTTTGCCGAGCGCTACGGGCTGAGCGAGGTGGAACGATGGGAGGACGCCATCCTGGTCGCCAGAAGAGGGAGGACTGGGGTCGTGTTGCTCGACCGGCCAGAGTCGGGCAACTCGCACAACCGGGCCATGATGCACGCGCTGGCCAAGGCGTGGCTGCACTTCGGCGACGACCGCGACGTTCGCGTCATCGTCATGGCTTCGACGACCGACAGGAACTTCTGTACCGGTATCGATCTCAAAGAGGTGGCGAGTTCCGGAGGGTTCGCCGGTCTGGCCGACCAGAGCGGATACGGTCCGGTGCGGGGCTCGGGCCGGACGCATCGCGACGCCGGGGTGCACAAACCAGTGGTCTTGGCGGTGGAGGGCCGCGCTATCGGCGGCGGCCTCACCTGGGTGACCGAGGCCGATATCGTCATCGCCGGAGAGCGGGCGACCTTCCGCGACACACACATCGAGCGCGGCTTCGTCGGCAACCGCGAAAACCTGTTCCTGGCCCTCAAGGCTGGCCTGGGCGCCGCTTTGTACATGAGTCTCGTGGGTGGCCAAGTCGAGCTCGACGCCACCCGGGCGGAGCGCCTCGGCCTGGTCCAAGAGGTCGTGCCCGCTGGCACCGCTTTGACGCGGGCGTTCGACCTGGCGGAGATTATTGCCCGCAACTCGCCAACGGCGATGGCCCGCCAGCTCGAGGTGCTGTGGAACGTCACTCGCATGCAGCACGAAGAAGCCGTCACCGTGGGCGAGAATCTCTTGCGCTGGCAGCAACAGCACCCCGACTCCACCGAGGGTGCGGTGGCCTTCGCTGAGAAACGCGAACCCAACTGGCAACCATTGACCCGATAGCGCCACCTGCTCCGGCAGGCATGTCAACGTGTCGCTCCCGGTGCCCACGACGGCCATACGATGGCATCATCCCTCAGGCCCACGACGGGCCAGCTCGGGGCCGAGAGGTCAGTCCCGGCTACGGGCTCGCCCGGCCAGTATGGACCTGGCCGGGCGAGCCTGGTCACGCCGCCTGAACCGGGTCGATATCACTCCCAGCGCAAAGCCAGGCTAGCGATGCCGAACATGCCGCCGGGGCGTTACCGACCTGAGTGGGCCGCTTGGGCATTCGCTAGGATCAAGCCGGCGAGAGTTGCGATCGCAGGAGGCGCCGATGGGGGAGTCAACTGGCGGTTTGGATCTCTTGTTGCGTGGAGGTCGGGTGATCGACCCGTCGCAGGGCATCGATTCGTTGGCGGACGTCGGCATCCGGGATGGTCTTGTCGACTCGATCGGCGTTGGTCTGGACTCGTCGGCGACGACTGTCGTCGTGGATGTCTACGGAAAGATCGTCACGCCGGGGCTGGTCGACCTTCACACCCATGTGTTCGCGCACGCGACCGGTTTCGGTCTCGATGTCGACGACGCCGGCGTGAACGCGGGTGTCACGACCGTCGTCGACATGGGAAGCACCGGCACGTGGTGGTTCCCGACCTTCAAGGCGTACGTGATCGACAGGGCCGTCACCGATGTTGTCGCCTTCCTCATGATGGGGTACGTCGGTGCGACCTGGCGGGTGGGGGGACCTCCGATCCTCAACCCGGACTGGGCCGATGCGGCCGCCCTGGCCACCATGCACGAATGCTTCCCCGACGTGGTGCGGGGCTTCAAGACGTGGGGGGAGTCGGGTTCGACGTCGCAGTGGGGTTTCCGTTTCCTGCACGTCGGGCGCGAGGCCGGAGATTTGACCGGGCTCCCGTTGTACATCCACACCGGTGAGCTGTATCCCGTGGACGAGTCCAACCGACCGGACCCGGCCACGATTATCCCCGAGGTGCTGGCGAACTCCCGTCCCGGTGACGTTCTCGGTCATTGCTACAGTGCCATGCCTGACGGGATCCTGGGTCTGGCTGACGGTCCGAGCCGCCAGCTGGTGGACGCCGTGGCGGGTGGCGTGCGCCTCGATGTGGGCCACGGCATCAATTTCTCCTTCGATACGGCCAAGAAGATGATGGACGGGGGCCTCCTGCCCTACACGGTCAGCTCCGACAGTCACGCCTTCCTCGGTGGCATGCACGACGACACGACGTGCAGCTACAGCCTGGTCGGCACCATGTCGAAGCTGGTCGCGCTGGGCATGACCCTCCACGACGTCGTGGCGTGTGCAACCCAGCACCCTGCTCAGGTCATAGCCAAGGAGGATGAGATTGGCACGCTGCGGGTGGGGACGCGCGCTGATGTCACCGTCTTGGAGCCACGGCGTGAGCCGTGGACATTCATCGACGCCGGGGGGGTCACGCTCGACGCGGACGAGCGCCTGGTGCCGACACTGGTGCTCAGGAAGGGCGAACCGCTGGTGCCGACGGGCAGGCTGCTGCGCGACGTGCTCGAGCCCGAGGAACGAGGCGAGGTAGGCCGCACCGTCGCGGTCGGCGGACGGCCCCGGGAGGGTTAGGGGAATGGACGGCGCGAGGCCGTTGCCGGTGCTCACTTCGGCGACCACAGCGTTTTGGACTGGAGGCGAGCGAGGCGAACTGCTCATCCATCGCTGTCGGGCATGCGGGTACTGGATCCACCCTCCCGTCGGTTTCTGCCCGGCGTGCGAGGGGCGCCACGTGGGGCCGGAGGCGGTGTCGGGGCTGGCCACGGTGGCTTCCTTCACCGTGAATTACCAGCAGTGGGAGCCGGACCTGGAGGTGCCGTACGTCCTGGCCCTGGTGGAACTGGACGAGCAGCCGGATGTCCGCCTGGCAACCAACATCGTCAGTTGCAGTGTGGATGCCGTGCGGGTGGGGATGCGGGTCCAGGTGGTCTTCCAGCACTGCGAGGACGTCTGGGTGCCGCTGTTCGAACCGGCAGACGGGGACCGGTGACGACGCCCGTTCTGGAGAAACAAGTGTCGATTACCGGGGTGGGCCAATCGGAGGTTACCCGGGGCACCGACCGCTGGCCCATCGACCTCACCATTGACGCTTGCCTGGAGGCCATCGCCGACGCCGGCCTCAGCCGCGCCGACATCGATGGCGTGGCCACCTGGCCCGGGGGCGGTCGCGAATCGTCCGGATTTTCGCCGGTCGGGGCTGGACAGTTGCAAGATGCCCTGCGACTGAACGTGGACTGGTATAACGGCACAGGGGAAACGTCGGGCCAGCTCGGCGCCGTCTTCAATGCCGTGGGCGCCATCGTGTCGGGAATGGCACGCCACGTTCTGGTATTTCGAACCGTCTACGAGGGTCAGGCGCGAAAGATGAAGCCGTTCGCCAATGCCATGGCCCGGTCGGACACCAGGGTGGAAGGTCCTCACTCATGGTTCGCCCCGTACTGGGCCCTGGCGGCTGCCACCCAACAGGCGCTGTACTTCACCCGATACCTGCGTGAGACGGGCGCCACCGACGAGCAGGTGGCCCAGATCGCCTTGAACGGTAGACGGAATGCGGCGCTCAACCCGAAAGCCCTCTATCGCGACCCGCTCACCATGGAGGACTACCTCGCCAGCCGGTGGATATCTACCCCCCTGCGCCTGCTCGACTGTGATGTCCCCTGCGACGGCTCCACCGCGATCGTCCTGTCCCGCATCGACTTGGCCCGGGACCTCCCGAACCCCGTGACCCGCATCGAGGCGGTCGGATCCGCGCTCCACGATCGCAACTCCTGGGCTGCGTTAGAGAACCTCGCCACCCAGGCCACGCCATCTCCTGCCCGCATGATGTGGAGCCGCACCGATCTGAAACCCGTCGATGTCGACGTCGCGGAGCTCTATGACGGTTTCAGCTTTCACTCCTTGGCCTGGCTCGAGTCCTTCGGGTTCTGCGGTCGATACGAAGCACCAGCTTTTGTCGAGGGCGGACACCGCATCGCCCTTGATGGCGAGCTCCCGATCAACACGAATGGCGGCCAGCTTTCTGCAGGTCGGCTCCACGGCTACGGCCAAGTGCACGAGGCGTGCATCCAACTCTGGGGTCGCGCCGGTGAACGACAGGTACCGCGAAACCCCACAGCGGCGGTGTGCTCGACGGCCGGAGGGCCCCTCGCCGGATGCATGCTGCTTGTGCGGGAATAGGACGTCCTTCGAGCACTCTTGAGCGATGTCGCCCGCCACAAGCATGGGACCGCTGTTTCGCCCGTCACGGGAGCCCCTCGGGATCCACCGGCACACGGAGGCCGTCAGCGAATCACACTTATGGACGGTCTCCGCGGGACCTTACCGAGACAGGATGGCGCTCGCTGGTCCTGTTGAGCGCGCTCAGGTGTGGAGGACGATGCCGCCGTCGACGACCATCACCTGGCCGGTGATCCAACGGCCGGCTGGGGAGACGAACAGCAGGAGGGCTCCACACAGTTCGTTGGGTTCACCCCGGACGTGATTGGTGAGGGCGGCTCGGGTTTTCATCATCTGGTAGTAGAGGCTGTCGTCGCCGGTGAGGGCTTTGCCGGCGGTGGATTGGGTGAGCCCAGGCGCGATGCAGTTGACGTTGATGTTATTCGGTCCGAGCTCACGGGCCAGGGTGGTCGTGAGGCCGATCATGGCGACCTTGGTGATTCCGTAGACGGACTCGGCGGGAAAGGCGCCTATCGAGGATTGGTTGACGATACTGCCTCCGCCTCGTTTCACCATTTCGGGGACCACGGCTCGAGCGCAGTTCCAGGCACCCTTGACGTTGACCGCGAATGCCTGGTCCCACAGGTCGGAGGGGTAGTCGAGGGTGCCACCTCCGGCGACCAGTTGGGCCATGAGGGCGGCGTTGTTGACCAGGATGTCGATTCCGCCGAGTTCGTGCACGGCTCGCTGGGCCAGGCTCGACACCGAAGAATCGTCAGTGATATCGATGACTGCTGCGATGGCGTGACCGCCGCCGGCGGCGATGTCGTCAGCGACTCTTTTGGCGCCGGTTTCGTTTATGTCCGCGCAGACCACTGCGGCGCCGGCTTCGGCGAGGGCTTTGGCGTAGGCCTCGCCGATGCCGCCCACGGCCGCGCCGGTGACGATGGCTACCTTGCCGGTGAGCGAGAAGTCGACGATCATCCGATTCCTCCTGAGGTGAACGGAGGAGAAGCGCTGCGGCCGGCGTCGATGGCTTGCAGGACCCTCCAGGGCGTGATGGGAAACTGGGCGACCGTGGCCCCGAGGGGGGCGAGGGCGTCGTTGACGGCGTTGGCGACGGCGGCGGGAGAGGCGATGGCACCGCCCTCGCCGAGGCCTTTGTAGCCGCCCAGGCTGGCCGAGGGGGTTTGGAGATGACCATAGGTCAGCTCGGGTATTTCGGTGGCGGTGGGAATAAGGTAGTCCAGGAAGGTAGTGGCCATAGGGTTGCCATCCGGGTCGTAGGCCATTTCTTCATAGAGAGCGCCCCCGATGCCTTGGACGACTCCACCGGCGATCTGCCCCTCGACGACCATGGGGTTGATCATGATCCCGCAGTCCTCGCTGACCAGATACTTGTCGAGCCTGACGATCCCGGTGTCCGGGTCGATCTCACAGACGCAGAGGTGGCAAGCGTTGGACCAGGTGAACGGCGCCGGCGGTTGGAAGCGACTGGTGGTTTCCAGACCGGCCTCGAGGCCGGGCGGCAGGCCGGCCGGATTGAGGTAAGCGATCCCGGCCACCTCGGCGAAGGACACCCCCTTGGTTGGAGTGCCCCGCACCGACACCGTGGAGGCGGCCACCTCGAGGTCGTCTGGGGCAGCTTCGAGCAGGTGGGCGGCGATTGCGACCACTTTCTCCCGCAAGGTTGTTGCCGCCGACTGGGCCGCACCGCCCAGGATGACCGCGCTGCGGCTGCCGCCGGTACCCGGCCCGTACGGGGTGTCTCCGCCTTGGCGCAACACCACGTCTTCCAGGTTGCAGCCCAGGTGGTCAGCCACGACCTGGGGGATGGTGGTCTCCAGGCTGTGGCCGTGACTACCGCTGCCCATGAGCACTTCGACCTGGCCGGACACGTCGATGCGGAGAACCGCGGCCTCGCTGGCCCAGGCGCCCATGCCCACCGCCGAGGGCTCGACAAACAGACTGAGCCCGGCGCCCAGGTAACGGCCATCCGCCCTGGCCGCGGCCTGCGTGGCTCGGAAGGCGTCCCAGTCCAACATGGTGACAGCCTGCTCGAGGCACTCGGCCGGGGTGACGATGTCGTAGACCATTCCCGACGGCAGGACGTGGGGCAGATCGGATTGGCGGATCACATTGCGGCGGCGCAGCTCGAGTGGATCCATGCCGATGTGGGCCGCGACGGCGTCGACCATCTGTTCCCGAGCGATGGTCTCGATCGCCCACGGACCCCGGAAGGGGGCTTTGCCGCAGGTGTTGGTGAACACGGTCCGGCTGGCGAACCCCACCTTGGGGATGCGATAGGGGCCGCTGAACATCATGGCCACCAGCAGCCCGCCCCCGGCCGTGCCGCCCCCAGGTGGGTAGGCGCCCACCCCTTCGAGCAGGTCGAAGGTGGCGGCCAGGAAACGACCTTCGCCGTCGAGAGCCATGGTCAAGGTGGCGATATCGTGACGAGCTTGGTTGGCGGCGATGAGGTTCTCGCGGCGGTCCTCGATCCATTTGACCGGCCGGCCCACCACCTTGGCCGCCAGCAGTACCGCCGCTTCCTCGCGGGTCGGGTACATTTTCTGGCCGAATCCGCCGCCCACGTCGCCGAACTCGATCCGCACCCGGTTTTGGGCGATCCCCAGCACCCGGGCGGCGAAGGCCTTGATCTCGTGCGGACTCTGGGTCGACGGCCACACCCGCAGCTCGGCACCGTAAGGATCCCAGCTGGCTACCAGGCCCCTGCCTTCCATCGGCACATTGGTGGTGCGGGCCATGGCGAAGGTACGGGTCACGACGTGCGCAGCTCCGGCCAGTGCCTCTTCCAGGCTGGCGTCGGGGGAACGGGGCGACTCAACCACGTTGCTGCCCAGCTCAGGATGGACAATCGCCGCACCGTCGGCCATGGCCTCCTCCAATGAGACCACCGCCGGAGTCGCCTCGATGTCCACCTCGATCAGCTCACAGGCGTCCTCGGCCACGTACCGGCTGCTGGCGACGACCAGGGCGATCGGGTCGCCGACGAAGCGCACGTCGGCGCCGGCCAGCGGGGCCAGCGGCGGACCGAAGGCGGGCGGCCCGTTGGTCGTGGTCCACAGCGGTCCTGACATCGGGTTGAGCTCCGCGCCGGTCAGTACCGCCACCACGCCGGGCACGGCCCGGGCCGGGCTGGTGTCGATCCCGAGGATGCGACCGGCGGCCACATCGCTGCGCAAGAACGCCACGTGCAACTGGCCCGGCAGAGACACATCGTCGGCGTAGCGGCCCCGGCCGGATAGCAAGCGAGGATCCTCCCGGCGCCTCACCGACTGGCCGACGAACCGAGCTGCGGTACCGCCCCCTGTCGTCGTCGCGGTCATGCCGGTCCGACCCCAGCCGGCCCGGCCCCAGTCCCGGCGTGGGTCTTGGCCGCGGCCAGACGGGCGGCGGCCACGATCCCCTGGTAGCCAGTACAGCGACACAAGTTTCCGGACAGCGCCTCCCGCAGGGCCTCATCCGACGGGTTTGGATGCTGGTCCAAGAACGCTGTCAGCGACACCACAAAGCCCGGCGTACAGAACCCGCACTGCAAGCCGTGCGCCTCCCGGAACGCCTCCTGCACCACGCTCAAACCGCCGTCCGCAGGTGTCAACCCTTCCACCGTGGTTACCTCGGAGCCCACCGCCTGCACCGCGAACAACAAACAGGACCGTACCGCGTGCCCGTCCAGCAACACCGTGCAAGCCCCGCACACGCCGTGCTCACACGCCAGGTGGGTCCCGGTCAGATGGCACCCGTCGCGCAGCGCGTCGGCCAGGGTGGTGCGATCCTCGACCGGCACCGTCCAGGCGTCGCCGTTGACCTGCAACTCGATTGTGCGCTCAGCCACCCTGCGCCTCCTTCGTAGCCTGAGCCTCCAGCATGGCCTGCGCCACCGCCCGGCGCACCAGGACCCCCGCCACCGTCCGGCGATAGCCGCTGGTCGCATGCAAATCCGCCGGGGGCTCCAACCCGTCCGTAGCCGCGCGAGCTACCTCGTCCGCGGTCGCGCCCGCCAGCAGGGCCGCCTCCGCTGCAGATGCCCGCACCGGTACCCCGCCCACCCCGAACAACGCCAGGGCGGCGCGCTCCACGCCGCCCCCCTCATGGACACCCACCCCGCATACCACACCGGCCAATGCGAAGTCGCCGTGCCGGCGGGCCACCTCCTCCACCGCAAACCCGCACCGCCCGGTCCAGATCGGGAAACGCACCGCCGTCAGCAATTCCTCGGCGCCCACCGCAGTGGCCCACGTCCCCTGGAAGAACTCGGCTGCGGCCACCTCCCGGACACCGGTTGCTGACGCCACCTCCATAACGGCGTCCAACGCTACGCAGACCGCGGGCTGCTCGGCGGCTGGATCGGCGTGTGCCACCGACCCGCCCAGCGTTCCCCGGTTGCGGATCTGGAAGTGGCCGACCTGGGTGGTCGCCCGGGCCAGCAACGGCAGCGTCGCGGCCACCGCAGCTGAGCCCTCGACGCTGCGGTGGCGGGTCATCGCCGCCACCCGCAACCACCCATCAGAACGGGATATGCCGGACAACTCGGGGATGCGGTTGAGATCGACCAGATGCCCGAACCGCGCCAGCCGCAGCGCGAGCATCGGCACCAGACTCTGACCGCCTGCCAAGACCTTGGCCTCGTCCCCATACTCGCGCAATAGACCCAATGCCTCTTCTACCCCTTCCGGTCCATGCCACACAAACGGCGCCGGTTTCACGCCCCCAACACCTTCAATGCAAGACTGCCTCCCGGAACAGCGCCGGGTCGAACCGACCGGAGCCTGACTGCGACATAATCCATCGCCTCAGTCTCCGCCTCAGTTTGGGCTGGCGCAATTCGTCGAGGCGTTGGATACGTCGCCTGGCCGGTGGGACCGGCCGTTGACCCAGTCGGCGACTGGTCCATCCGCTCGGTGGTCGAGGTGCCCCCTAGTCTTACCGGCGTGCTCGATCCATTGGAATCCGACCGATGAGGCCTGACGATGTAGTCCCGCTGGGTCGCACGTCTGTGCCGGTGACCCGCCTCAGCATGGGCGGAACCCCGTTCGGCGACATGTACGCCGTGGTGCCCGACGAAGTGGCGGTCGCCACTGTGCGCGCCGCGTTTGATGCGGGCATCCGCTACTTCGACACCGCCCCCTTGTATGGCGTTGGAAAATCGGAGCGCCGGCTCGGGCTGGGTATTCGGACCCTCCCTCGCGATCAGATCACGATTTCCACGAAGGTCGGCCGTATCCTCCAAGACGACGATGGGACGATCCCCCCCACGTTCGATTTCAGCCCTTCGGCCGTCGAGACCTCGCTGGCGGGAAGCCTCCAGCGGCTCGGTACCGACCGAGTCGACCTCGTCCATGTGCACGACCCCGACCGCTATGTGGACGAGGTCATCGACACGACTCTGCCCTTCCTTCGGTCGCTTCAGGCGGCGGGCCGCGTTGGAGCGGTGAGCGCCGGGATGAACCATTCCGCGCCGCTGGCCCGTTTTGTCGAGACCGGCCTGGTCGATGCCGTCATGGTCGCCGGACGCTGGAGTCTCCTCGATCAGTCGGCCCTGGATGACCTATTGCCCGCCGCCATCCGCCAGGGTGTCGACGTTATCGCGGCTGGCGTTTTCAATACCGGGGTCCTGGCCGACCCCGACGGCGATCCGCGCTTCGTCAATTTCTTCTATCGCCCTGCGCCCCCCGAAATCCTGGCCCGAGCGGCTGCCATTCGCAGCGTCTGCGCCGACCACGGGGTCCCACTACGGGCCGCCGCGCTGCAGTTTCCCTTCACCCATCCTGCAGTAGCCACAGTGTGTATTGGTTGTCGCAGTCCCGACGAGGTCCGAGCCAACGCCCATGACATTTCAGTGGATATTCCGCCACAACTGTGGTCCGATTTGGCGGAGGCTGGCCTCGTTCGGGGGGCCAATCCCAATGGAGCTAGCTGAGGATCTCGGAGGGCCAACGTCCGCTTTCATACTGGTACGCCAAGATTCACCGGGCGTTGCCCTCATTGAGACGGATGGCGTTTTGGATGGGACGCCAGCATTGTTACCGTGAGGTCGGCATGGCCGAGGCGCGGAGTCGCTTTCCCCCGCGACATGTGGAACTTGCTCGGGGACCTACGGGCCGGTTACTGGTCAGTTGCGGCCATCGTGCGGCGTTTGTCAGGTCCGCAGGTCGATGACAATCTTCCCGCGCACGTGCCCACCCTCGAGAAGCCGATGGGCGGCGACGATGCCTTCGAGCGGGAATACCTGCTGCACTTCGACGCGCAGCTTTCCGGACGCCAACCGCTGGGCCAGCTGTTCGAGATCACCCGATCCTGGCTGAGCTCGGATGTGCTGCGCCCACAGGCCGGGGCGAAGCCTTTCGGGGAGGGAGACGATAGATACGACCCTGGCCTCGGAGGCCAAATGGTCCTGGTACGCGGCGACGACGGCTGGACCGACCAGGTCCAGCAGGTACGCGATGCCCGCCAACGCCTCCGGGGCGTCAGGGTCTTGGTAGTCGACGACCTCGGCCGCGCCCAGCGTCCGGACGAAGGCGTGATTGCCCGGGCTCGCTGTGGCCACCACCCGCAGGCCAGCGGCCGCGGCGAGCTGCACCGCGAAGCAGCCGACGCCGCCCGCCCCCCCAGTAATGGCGACCGTAGCGCCAGGCGGAACGTCAAGCAGGCGGAGGGCTTGGTAGGCCGTGAGCCCAGCCAGGGGTATTGCTGCCGAGGTGGTTACCGGCGACGAGGTGGGCCGGGGCGACACCAAGGATGCTGGTATCGCCACCTGCTCGGCGTGGCCACCGGGCCGGCCGAACCAACCGAAGAAGGAGAACACCGGGTCACCCTCAACAAAGCCCTCGACGTCGTCACCGACGGCGACCACCCGCCCGGCGGCTTCGCGACCGGCGACGTAGGGGAGTCGTTCCGCCGGAGCCCCGCCCGCCCGGTTCTTGACATCCGAAGGGTTCAACCCGGCGGCTTCGACCGCCACTAGCACTTCGCCTGGGCCTGGAGATCCCGGGTTGGGCCAGTCCTGCCTGACCCGAAGGACCTCCGCCGGCCCCCATTCCGGAACCACAGCCGCTCGCATACTCAAGTCTGGCGGAACCGTCACCGCAGCTCGAAACAAACTGCCAACCGACCTCCCCCATCGCGGCCCTACCACCACAAAGTGCCCGCTGTTCGCGGAGGAGCCGTCCTGAGCACCTTGGGGCCGCGTGCCAGCCCTGGAGGGTGGGACTTGTCCGGTTCTACAGGTACGCGCCTCTCTCGGGACTGTGGCTTCTGCGGACCTCGACCACGCGGCTGGTCAGATCCTGGTCATCTGCGGTTACTGGCTCCATTCGAGCTGCAGGCCGAGGGTGGTGGCCGGGTCGGTGGCGGCCAGCCCCTCGGTGCGATAGGCGGTTCTGACCCCTTCACGGTCCAGAGCGGCGAGGGCGGCATCGAGATCGGCGACTCGCAAGGCGAACGAGTAGACCCCGGGGCCGGACTGCAGGGCGGCGGCGTAGCGGCTGTCGGGCGAAACGGGGGTGACGAGCCGTATGGTGATGTCGCCCACCTGCAGGTCTACAGTGTGCTCGAGCTCGGGCGGACCGGTCGGGTTTCCCTCAACGACCTTCGTCTCCATCAACCCGGCCATCCAATCCGCAGTGGCGTCCGCGTCGGCGACCACGCCGCTCGCCCAGGCCAGCCCGCTGATGTCGACCACCCCCCCGCCGGCGGTCGCCGGGAGCGAGTCTCGAGGCATCCTGCCGTCGCACCACTCCATGAGCAGCCCGTGGGTGTTCCGCGGATGCATGAAGAAGAAACGTCCCGCCATGTTGACCGAGATGACGTCGATGCCGCGGTCGCGAACGAGGTGCTCGACCTGCCAGTTGTCGTCGACCTCCCACGCGAACGACTGGACACCGGGACCGTGGCGCTCCAGGAACCGGGCCACCGCCCCGCCAGTCAGGAGGATGAACGGGTAGCCGCCGACCCACAGCAGCAGGGTGTCCGTGCCCGCCAAACGGCCCAGATCCTGCTTCTGGTCGCCACCTCCGTCGCGTCCGGGTCCGGGCCTGCCTGCGATCGGGACGGCTCCGAGAAGTCGCTGCAGCCACGCCGCCGCAACCGGCACGTCGTCGACCGCGAGGGCCAGGCGATGGAAGTTGCGGGGTTGTATGAGCGCCACGGGCTCAACTTAATCCGCAGGCGTGGGCACGGACCGGACGGGACGGCGGCGGTAATCGGGGCCCACGAAATCCCGGATGTTGAACTGACGGGGGTGGTGCCAGCCGTCTGGCCCCATCATCATCGTGACATGTTCGACATCGGTCAGGTATTCCACGTCAGCCATGTGGTCAACGACCTCGACGCCACGGTCAGGTGGTACGAGGACGTGCTCTCCGCTCGGGTGTGGCAGAGGAGCGAGATCGGAGAAGTGCCCCTCGCTTTGCTGCTCGTCGGAGACGTCTCGTTCATGCCCATGGCGCCGCCTGTCGGCTCGCCCGGTTCGCCTCGGCGCTTTTTGGACCGCTACGGTCCCCGTCTGCATTCGCTGGCCCTGTACGTCACCGACCCGGTCGATCTCGTACACCACCTCCGGTCGAAGGGGCTCCGCCTGACCGGCCATGACGGAACCGAACTTCGTGACCCCCGCGACGAGATCTGGACTCAGCCTCGTGAGACGCCTCTCGTGTTTGAGTTCTTCGAGCCCGCGAGAGCATGGGTGACCCGCGGGTCAACGACCCGGCCTGGACATCGAGCTTCTCGAGCGATGAGCATCCGATGGGCGTGCAGGGGACGCATTTCACGGTTGTGACCTCGGACCGGGAGGCCGCAACCGGCAACCTGGTCGACAACTTCAACGGTCAGGTCGTGCACGTGAGCAACCGGACGGTGCACGGGACCCAGTCGAGTTTCGTTGGCCTGGGTCGCGATGTCCTCGTCGAGGTCGCCGAGCCCCTCGACGAGGGAAGCTGGGCGGGCCGCGACCTCGCCGCCGGGGGTCGGTTCCACTCTGTGACTCTGCGCGTCCGGGAGCTCGCTCCCGCCCTGCAGTACCTGCAATCCCGGCAGGTCGGTGCGCACGAGGTGGGACCCCGCCACGCTGTCCTCGATCGGGCTGACACCCACGGGGTGCTGTTCTGCCTCAGCGACAGACCGGTCAGCGAGTGGTGAAAGGCGTGCCGGCCGCCCGACCTTAGTTGGCCCAGCCGCCGCCGGCCTCGCCCAGCCGGTCGGGGTCGGGGGGACGGGGATTTCGGTGAGGCGAAGGGTTGGCAGCTTGCCTCCACTCTGCTTTCTTGCCGAAGCTGGAGGCCCTGTGACGTCGGATGCGTTCCCGCTTAGATCGGGTCGACTTTGGGTCGGACTATTCCCCGGGCCCGGGAGGTCGCCGATGACCTCGCCCTGCTCGAAGATGTGGCATGGGCAGTAGAGGAATCTCTGTATCCGGCCGGAAGGGAGGTTGCACATGACAGTTGTTCGAGCAGAGGACCCGGGCCGTGGCATGGCGAAGATCGGTAAGGCGGACGGGGCCACGCGGATCTGGATCTCGGGGAGCGACCCGTCGAGCCCGCCGCTGCCGAAGGGAACGGCGGTCGGCCTTCACCACCACGAGGGTGACGAGATCTTTCAGGTGTTCAGCGGCACCGTCCGCTTCCACGTGGACGGGCGGAACATCGAGGTGTCGGCCGGCAGTTTCGTTGTCGTGCCGCCCGGAATCGAGCACGGATTCAAGGTGATAGCCGACGACACCCGGATGCAGTTCATCGGAGAGATCGGGATGGGAGAGTGGGTCACTGTCCTCGATCCGGACGGGACCAGGCGCAAGGTAGAGGTCCGCTCCGACGTCATGCCATGGCACCGGCCTCCGTTGGATGGCGAGACCGTCGATTTCATGGAATACCTGACAATGACGCAGTCAACCGCTCACATGCTCGAACCCACAGAGGAGGATGTGAACGATGCTGATCAAGGGTGACATCGCCCCCGACTTCGAGCCGACGGTCAGGTCCGCACGAAGGGGACATTGCACACGGCTTAATGGGGCTTACCTGGGCGATGTCGTTCGAGATACTGCCGGCTGGGCTGCCGTCGAGTGCTATAACCGCGTTCGGGACGGAACCCTATGAGTTCTCGGGGAAGGACTGGACGATGGACCTTGAGGCCCGGTTGCTGGCGCTCGAGTCGGAGGTCGCCCGCCTGCGCGACGAGCTCGACGTCATGCGGGTGGTGGCCAGTTACGCCCCGAGCATCGATGGTGGAGCGGCTGCGGAAGCCCCGTTGTTCTGGAGCGAGGACTGCGTGTACGACAGCGATGCGGACGAGCCGCTCCGAGGTCGGCCGGCGATAGCCGCCTTGTCGAGCCGGGTCGGGCGGCTTCCGATCGGCGCCGCTCACTTCTTGAACCTACCGGTCGTGGTCGTCCGCGGCGACGAGGCAACCGTCACATGTGAGTCTCACACCTTTCACCAGGACGAGGGTCGGTACGTCGTGGCGCGGGTGAGCGGGAACCGTTGGGACCTGGTGCGTTGCGACGGAGTGTGGCGCATCCGCCGCCGGGTCAACCGTCTGCTCGACGGCACGCACGAAGGACGGGAGCTGTTAGCTCGCGGCATCCGAGAGTCGGTCTCACCGGGCGGCGCTCCTTCCGGGTCTCCCACGTAGCCCCGAGGCCGTCAGCTTCCGAATAGGCGGGGTTGTGAGCGGGCGCCCGTCGATGCAGTTGCCGCCGAAGGTATCGAGAAACGACACCGTCTTCCTGGTGGAGTCCGACACGCCGAGCAGCAGCACGCACGAGAGGGCCAGCTCCTGCTTGTGGTGGGTGATGCCGCGGCCGGGGTCGTCCTGCAACGACTGATTCAATGACGGGTAGAGCACGTCGTGCTCGACGCCGGCGCGGCCCGGCCTTGCCGGGCCGCGATCGTCCATACTGTGAGTGTGAGTGAGCCACGTGCCGATATCCGGGAGTCCAACAAAGCCGTGATCTCCGGCTACCGAGAGGCCCGAGGACGAGGCGAGGGCCAGGAGGCCCTTGTCCTGCTCACCACGACGGGAGCCAAGTCAGGCCAGGCCCACACCACCCCGGTGTGCGTCCAGGAGGACGGCGATCGGCTCATCGTTGCCGGCTCCATGGGCGGGATGCGCAGGCACCCGCAGTGGTACCGCAACCTTCTCGCCAACCCGGAGCTCGTGGTGGAGTACCGGGGGGAGAGCTACCGGGCCCGGGCCGAGACACTGCCGAACAGCCCCGAGCGCGACGTCCTCTTCGGCCGCATGAACGAGGTGATCCATGGCCTGTACGGGTACCAGGATCGTTGCCGTGACTGGCGCCAGATCCCGATCGTGGCCCTCGAACGGGTGGAGTGACGAGCCGGCCTGGCGGATGTCGCCGGTTGCACCGACCGAATGACATCGGCGGCTGGGGCAGAACATTGCCTTGGCTCTCACCTGGCCCGGGTGGAGCTTCGGGTAGCCACCCGCCCTGGGCACCGTGGCATTCCCTCGGACCAATGATCAAATCGGGGTGATCTTCCCGTCAGGTCAGATGGCAGGATTGCCCAAGTAGGCCAGCCAAGGCCTGATTGTAGATACGAGGAACCCCGAGGCTTCGGCGGAAAAGCGGCGGGGGAGGTATTGTCTGTAGAAGGGATCTGGCTGGGCTTGCTGCTCAGCGAGAAGCTGAGCGAGAGGGAGAGCTAGATGACTGACGCGGTCCGGATCATCTCGGCCGATTCACACGTGGAGTTCAATCAGGACCAGGTGCTCGCCAACCTGCCGGAGCGATACCACGAGGATTACCAGTCCAGTCGTATGCGGGCCTTCGAGCGCATGATGGCGGAGAAGCCCCACAAGCAGCGCAAGCAGGCGGCCGACCAGCAAGAGACGGCCAAGACTGGCTTCATGGCTCCCCGGAGCCAGCCCTGGGAGGCCGCTGGCCGGCCTGGCGCTTACGACCCTGTCGCCCGTTTGGAGGATATGGACATCGACCAGGTCGAGGCCGAAGTCCTTTACACCGACGTGGCCGGGGGCGCTGCCTTCTACGAGATGGAAGACCACGCCTGCATGGCCGCGTTCAACGCGTGGAACACGACCGCCCTCGAGTTCGCGTCGAATGACCCCAAGCGACTGCTACCGGTGTACCTGGTTCCCATTCACGACATCAGCGCGGCGTGTGGTGAGGTGTCCCGACTTGTCGAAGGGGGCGCCCGCGCTCTCCAGTTGCCGCTGTACCCCGTCGATCTGGGCTTCGCGCCCTATTGGGACAAGGTGTACGACCCGTTGTGGTCCACGATTGAAGAGACCGGTCTGGCCATCAGCCAGCACGTTGGGGCACTGGACTACCTCATGACAGTGGTCGCTCCCAACGACCCGACGCCTCCAAAGGCCATCTTTCAGTCGCTGCCGCCTATCTTCATGGCTGAGACCCTGGCTGGATGGACGGTTTCTGGCATTTTCGAGCACCACCCGAATTTGCGTGTTGTGCTCGTCGAAGCCGGGCTCGGCTGGATCCCCTACATGCTCGACCGGCTGGACCGGATGAAGCACCGCCACGGCTGGGATCATTTCGACATGCCGATCAAAGAGATGCCGAGCTTCTATTGGCACCGGAATATGGCTGCCACCTTCGAGGAGGACGAACTCGGCATCTCCCTGCGTGACCGCATCGGTGTGGAGAACCTTCTGTGGGCAACCGACTATCCGCACCCCGACAGCACCTGGCCTGAGTCGCAGAAAGTTATCCGCGATCACTTCCAGGGCATCGACATCGACGACATGCGAGCGATCGTCGGCGGAAACGCCGCCCGGATCTACGGCCTCTAGCGCATTCCAACCGGCGGAGTGGATCGTCGGGCCTCTTCCTTGTTCGGCCGCTATTACCAGCGATCGTCGTCGGCGCTGCAGCAACGGGCTCAGGAGGTGAGCTGGTACTCAGCGTCATCCTCGCGAAACCGGGACACCCAGTCCTGCGACAGATTGTCGGACTGGCGAATCACCGGTCCTTTCCGCCCGTCGAGCTGACGCGGATCGACGCCGAGATCGTCGAGCACCCGGCCCAAGGTAACGGCGCGGGAGTGGACGAATTCTTCATAGATCACGCGTATAGGTTGCCGGCCGGTGGCGTGAAACCAGTCTTCCCAGCGGGCGTCCCAATGGTGCAAATCGTTGACCAGGTGTTTGATCGCCCGGTAGTCATATTCAACCGTCTGGCCCCCCTGAGCCGGCACGGTCATTGGACCAAGGTGTTGGCGCCGTCCTGAACGCCCTGGAGGAGAACGATCTGGTCGACAACACCCTGGTCGTGCTCACCACAGACCACGGTCTGGCCTTCCCGGACGCCAAGGCGACGATGTATGACCGCGGCATCGGGGTGATGTTGATAATGCGGGGCCCGGGGGGTTTCGAACGCGGCCGGGTGTTCGACACGCTCGTGAGCCACCTCGACGTCCTACCCACCATCTACGACCTGGCCGGCATCGACCTGCCGCATTGGCTCGAAGGGGTCTCGCTCCTGCCGCTGGTGCGGGGCAACGTCGACGAACTCCGTCAAGAGGTCTTTGCCGAGGTCACCTACCACGCCGCCTACGAGCCGCAGCGGGCGGTACGAACGTCACGCTACAAGTACGCCAGACGTTACGACGAGCAGCATCGCGGGCGTGTCCTTGCCAACGTCGACGACAGTCTCACGAAAGACGCCATGCTGCTGGCGGGCTGGGCCGAGGTCGACCCGCCGTGGGAAGCGCTCTACGACCTCTGGCTGGATCCCCAGGAGGGCACCAACCGCGTCCAAGACCCGGCCCTGGCGGGAGTCCTCGCGGATCTAAAGCGGCGGCTCCACGACTGGATGGTCCGCACCGACGACCCCCTCCTCCGCGGCCCGGTTGATCCCGCCGAGGGAACTTCGTTCAATACCGTCGATCAACGCTCGGCCAGCGACGCGACGACGCGGCAGCCGCCGCGTGCCCCTTTGGCGGGCGGTTCACCGACGCAGTCCAGCCCGAGCATCTTGCATGCTTCGAGGTGATCGGCCCGCGCCGGGTTGCGTAGGACGGCATGTCAGTCGATGCCCTCGGCCGCAGGGACGGCGATAGTCGGCCTCGAGCGCACTGCGCTCAGCAGCGGCGGCGAGTACCAGGCCGGGCCAGGTCCGGCCAGGAAGCCGTCCAGATCAGGCTTTTCTGGGCGGGCCCCGCTGAGAACGTAAATGGCGACGCCGATCAGAGTGCCGCCGACGGCGAGGCCGAGTCCGACCCAAAGAGCAAAGCTGGTACCGGTGTCGAGGTTATTCGACACCGTGGCGGCCAGGTAGGCGAAGATCGGCGCGACCATAAACGCCGCGACCGCCCGGAGGAGCTCGACGATGGCGAACACCCGCTGCAGGTTGGCCGCCGCCAGGGAAAAGCCGGCTACGAACAGGGCGGGGGCGACGGTGGCTCCGAGGCCGAGTCCGGTCAGCCCCGATCCGACCAGGGTCAGCGTCTGGCTGGAGGGCACCTCGATGATGAACACGGCAATGCCGGCGGCCAAGACGATCATGCCGGCCAGCGGCAGGTACTGCAGGGCCCGCCTGCGGATGACCATCCCAAGAGCAGCCGCGGCGACCACCGCGCCGCCAAGCTCTGGCAGATACAACAGTCCGATGTGCGCCGGGTTGTATTTGCCTGCCAGGGCATCCGCAGTGAGGGCGGTAGCCGACACGGACGCCGCCGCGGCGAACAGGGCCACCACGATCCCGGCCACCGGAATCGAACTGGTCAGCATGGTGCGGATAGTCAGGAGGGGGCGCTTGGCCCGGTACTGATAGATGACGAGGACGACGATCAGCGCCAGGCCGACCAGGAGCGGCACGATCGTCTGCGGGTCCGACAGGCGATGGCTGGTGAGTTGCGAGGCGCCGAAGAAGGCGGCCACGCACCCGACGGTGGCCAGGGCGATGGCCGGCAGGTCCCGGGGGGCATTGGGATCGACGGGCGGAGAGTCCTCGAACGTCAACACGGCCAACAGGAAGGCCACAACCGAGATCGCGGCGATGATCCAAAACAGAGGCCGCCAGGCGTCCGCCTGCGCCTGGAGACCGCCGACGAGGGGGCCGAGGGCGACCGCCCCGAAGATGCACACGTTCATGATCACGGCCGTGTCGCGCAGCTTGTCGGAAGGAAAGCCAATGGCCAAGGGGGGAGCGGCGGCGATCAGCAGCAGGCTGGTGCACAGACCCTGGATGATGTGGCCGGCGATGAACATGCCGGCGCCCTGGGCGGTCGCGGCCAGCACCGACCCGACAACGAGTAGGGCGGCGTAGCCCACCATCATTCGCCGCTGCGGGAAGTGCTGGGCGAACTGGACCGCCAGGACCGTGCCCACCGCATAGGCGGCGTTCCCCAAGCCTGTGCTGAGGCTCATCGTCTGACTGCTCATGTGCAGCTGCTTGGTGATGATTGGTGTCAGAGGGCCGAGGGCCGCCGACAAGGCCAAGTACGGGACCAGGGCGAAGATGACCATGGCCGCTACCGCCGGGTAGCGGCCCGCAAGCGGACCGCGGCGCATCAGCCGGCTATCTGGTTCCGCGTCACCCTGCTCGCCGGGACGCCCCTGACGGGGTCGGCACCGGCAGACCGGCCCGGCGCCCAAGCCGGCTTGGTGGGACACCCCTGCCCGACCAGGCAGGTTATGCGTCCCCGCCGGACAGCACTCGTCGGTAAAGAAGGGCGCATCAGCCTCCACGTCTCGCAAGGACAAAATCGGTCGGCGACGGCCCGGCCATCCCGTCGCCGGGTAGCCTAACAGCAAAACGGACAAGCTCGTCCGGTTAGGTGGGTCCGGGCGCACGAGATCGCCGCCGCGCCGCTAACCGTTGCGGACATCTGCTTCCGGATCTACTATTCCTGGCTGAACCGGGGGGAACTATTTTATGGGTCAGCTGCGGAAAGACGCTATGCGCAATCGTCGGGCGATCATCGACGCCGCCCGCGACTTGCTCGCCCAGTCAGCCGACGTCTCTATGTGTGAGGTCGCTCGCCGGGCCGGGGTAGGGCAGGCCACCCTGTACCGCAACTTTCCCGACCGCACCGCACTCACTGCGGAAATCCTCGGCGAGCAGATCGAGCAACTTGCACAACTCGCCGCCGAGTGCGCCGACGACCCGGACGCATTCTTCGTGCTGCTGCGAAGACTGGTCGAGACTGTGGTCGACCTCTATGCCCTGGCGGAACTCGCCCGTCAGGACGCCAGCGTGGACTCTCAGCTCCTGCGCAACCGGCAGCGCATCGCCGCACTGATGAAGCGTCCTCTCGCCGATGCGAAAGCCGCCGGAGCCCTGCGACGCGCCACCATGCTCGACGACATTTTCCTGGTGTTGCTCATGGTGAGAGGTGCCATGGCCAGATCAAACGGGGCTGCCGCGCGTGCCGCTGCAGCTAGCAGAGCGCTGACCTTGGTGCTCGACGGGCTGGTCCCCCCTTGCGGGCGTGCGTGATGTCACGTTGGTGTGCGGACGTTGCTCTCGGGCCGTGGCAGTGGCAGATGTTGCACCGGCATGAACCTCCCCTGCTCAGCGACCTGTCCGGGCGCCAGGGTCACGGGTTCGAGTCCCATCACCGGGAACTCGATCAGGCCTGGGCCTCGTGGAGACTCGGACCGGTCGGTCGTCCCGTCCGCAACGCCCAGTCCCTGACGATGCGGTCGAAGCGCCCCTCGTCCAACAGGTCATAGAGCCCGTCCGCGCGGTCGAAGGCCTCGGGTGGCAAGGTGCCAGTCTCCTTCAGCGTTCGGGCCCAATGCTCGTAGACGCCGTCGAGCGAACCGAAACCGGTAAGGGTGAGGCGTACGCCGTCGACTTTGAGCCCGAAGGCGGTCACCGGGATCGGCAGGGCTCGAGCGAGCTGCCCTACCTCGTCAGGTTCGATACTCGGGACGACGTAGGAGTCCGCTCCGGCCTCGGCGTATGCCTGGCCTCGGCGAATGGCTTCATCGAGGGATCCTTCTCCGAAAGCCTCCCGGTTTATGAGCTCGTTGGAGCGGACGATGAGGACGAAGTCCGGATCGGTGCGGGCTTGCACCGCCAACGCGATGCGAGCCTGCATATCCTCGATGCTCAAAAGGTCGCCTCGGTAGGTGGAGTGTTTCGGTTCCTGCTCGTCCTCTAGGTGCAGCCCGGCGATCCCATGGTCGATGTACTCCGGGATCCACCGGTAAATGCTCGCCGCATTTCCACCGATCTCATCAGCGTCCACGATTAATGGAATCTGAACGCTGTTGGCGATGCGGGCTGTCTGGGTAATCATCTCCCGCTGCTCCAGCACCCCATAATCCGGAATGCCGTAGTGCAGGGCCCCCAAAGCGTACCCGCCCGAGTAGAGGACCTTGAACCCCGCCCGTTCGTTGATTCGGGCCGCCAGCACCGTGTGGGTACTGGCCGCCACCACGAGTTCCTCTCCCTGCAAGAGCCGTCTCAGCGCTTGTGTCTTCTCGCTCACCTGACCACCTCACTTCTTTCGGCAGATGTGATTCAGTGCATCTGCGGTGCTGTCAACTCTGCGTTTCGTGAAGGCTGGGGCCGGTACGGCGGCCGCTTCGCTCCGCCCATGTCCGTACGGCGGCGTCGTACCCTGGCTCGTGGAGCAGGCCGTCGATGTTGTCTGCCCGGCCGGCCGCGTCTGGCGGAACCTCGCCGGTCCTCATGTACGCGCGGGCGACATACTCATAGTTCTTGCTCGCAGAGCTCGTAGCCCAACCCGTCGACAGGACCATCTTGGTGCCGTCAGGCTCCGGCGGGGTACCGAAGGCGGTGTAGGGGATCGACAGCCCCTTGACCAAGCTCGGTACTTCCTCGGGAAGGATGCCCGGTGCAACAAAGCTGTCGGCCCCCGCTTCGGCGTAGGCGTGGGCCCGCCTGATGGCTTCGGCGAGTGTGCCGTCGCCGAATGCGGACCGATTCAACAGCTCGTTGGTCCTGACCACGATGATGAAATTGCTGTCCGTACGCGCCTCGAGAGCGGTAGCGATACGAGCCTGCATGTCCTCGATGGACAGCAACGGACCGCGGTAGGTCGAGTGCTTGGGCTCTTGGTCGTCCTCCATATGCAGTCCCGCGATCCCGGCGAAGCCGTAGTCTCGGACGCCCCGGGCGATGCCGGCGACGGAGCCACCGATCTCATCGGCGTCGACGACCGTGGGCACGGCAACGCTGCGGGCGATGCGGCCGGCCTGTTCGATCATCTCGTGGGGCTCGAGGACGCCGTAATCCGGCACCCCGTAGTGCAAAACCCCCAGCGAGTGACCTCCGACGTAGACGGCGGGGAAGCCGACCCGCTCGGCGATCCTGGCTGTGAGGACGGAGTTGGCGTCGGCCGCGATGAACATCTCAGGGCCGTCCAGAAGTGAGCGAAGCCTGTCAGTCTTTTCGGTCATGGTCGTCCTCCGATCTCTCTACGTCTACACCATGGCACAGTGCGTTCTGCTGCCGTCTGTCTCTCGTCGTCAGCGGGGGGCGAGTCGCGGAGCGACCGGGTCGACGAAACGCCGACGCCCGGCGTCCCGGTCTAGGCGGTCAACAGGACCGCGCCGGCGAAGGGGCCGACCGCGTTGGCCCAAACTGCCACTTCGCAGTCGGGAACCTGGCGAGCACCGCTCTCGCCACCCCTGATCTGGCGGGTCGCCTCGATGCAGAAATTGGCTCCATGCCGTCGGCCGACATTGCACGCCCCCCCGTCGGTATTGACTGGCATCGAACCACCGAGACGGGTGTGGCCCTCGGCGATGAAAGGACCGGATTCGCCAACCGGGCACAGGCCGAGGGCCTCGAGCCATTGGAAGGTAATGATGGTGAACCCGTCGTACAGCTGTGCGCAATCGACGTCGGCTGGGCCGAGATCAGTGCGCGACCACAGCGCGGCCGCGCAGTGCACCGGCGCATTGGCGGTGTGGTCTTCGAGGAGTCCAAAGTCTCCCATCATGTCCGGAGATCCGCGCACCGCGGAGAGTGCCCATGCTTCGACGCGGACCGGCTTTTTGCGGAAGTCACGGGCGCGCTCCTCACTCGTGAAGATGACCGCTGACGCCGAGTCGCAGGGGTAGTCGCAGTCGAGGAGGCGCACCGGCTTCGAAACGTAACGCGAGTTCAGGTAGTCGTCGACGGTCACCGGATCCCGTAGCAAAGCGTTGTCGTTCATTGACGCGTGGTAGCGCTGGGTTGCCACGTGGTGGCCGAAGTGCTCTTCAGTGGTGCCGTAGCGCGACATGTGGGCTTGAGTCTCGAGCCCGGCGATCATAGCCGCCGCCGCTCCCGCGCCGAAAGGGGCGGTGAACTGGCTCGCGGTGGCCGGGTCGATCCCGCTGCCGAGGAAGCCGGAGCGGTCGGCCGCCCGCATCGCGTTCGCGTCGGGGTCGCGCAGTCGCTCCGTCTGTGCCGGCATCTGACGGATCAAGCGGATGGCGACGCACGCGCGGGACATGCCTGACGCCACAGCCGCGATCGAGGCGAGAGCCGCTTCGACGAATGCCGGCCCGCCTGCGGAGGTGTGGAAGTAGTTGAGCGGCATGATTCCCAACAGGCCCCCGATGGACATAGCGTTGCCGCCCATCGTGGCGATGCCGTCGATGTCGGAAGGCTTCATGCCGGCGTCGTCCATCGCTGCGGTCACTGCCTGGCGGATGAGTTCGTCGTCCGGGAAGGGCAGGTGGCGACCGATCTTCGAGTAGCCGACTCCCGCAATGGCCACCTTGTTCTGGGCGTTGCCCATGTCTCCCCCGATCCCCGCGACTCTCCGCGGTGAAAGCGCGTATTTCGAACGGCGCAGGCCGTCAGCCTGATTGTGCCACGAATGGGCAGCCGGGCGAGGCGACACCGCGATCTCGCCACCTCGCGTCCGGCCGGTTCCGCGTTGTTTCGCCTGAGTCTGCTGTCGTGGCGTCAGCCGAGCCGGTCCGCGAGACTGAGGGGATGGCCGCCCCCGACATCCAAGGTCGTCCCCCGCTCCCGAAGCCCGACGAAGTCAGCCGGTTCTTCTGGGATGGTTGCGCTCGGCACCAGCTCCTGATCCAGCGCTGCAGTAACTGCGGCCGCTACAACCACCCGCCCCGGATCGTGTGCCCAACGTGTCTGAGTACGAGCCTCGAACCCGCCCAAGTATCGGGCCGAGGTGTCGTCGACACCTTTACGGTGCCACTTCAGCCATATGATTCGTACTTCGCTGCTCGGGTACCGTACGTGCTCGCGGTCGTGGAGCTCGTGGAGCAGCAGCACCTCAAGATGGTCACCAACATCGTTGACATTGACCCCGACGATGTTCGCGTCGGGATGCCCGTGGAAGCCGTGTTCACGGAGGTCGCCCCAGGCGTCACCCTCCCCCTATTCAAAGTCACTTGGGATTGATTCGTCTCCCAGCCATCGGGTGCTATCCGTGCGCAAACATGGTGCAGGGCGTCAACGGACTCTGCGCCTTAGAAGACGGTTCGAAGTTGTGGGAGTTGCTTCGCATGTGCCGATCTGGACCGGGCCGTTGACGAGTGCACCGTTTGGTGCGAGCGAACTGGCCGACCTGAAGGCGACGTAGCCCGGCTGGAGCTGCCCCTGCCGGCGGACAGTTAGTCTGCGCTGGCAGACAAGCCGGCCCCGGCTCTGCTCTAACAGTCCGGGGTCGAGTCAAGCACCGATCCTGGAGCTGGGGTGCCCGACACGGAAGAGAATACGCAGGCTGCCGGCAACCAGGTGACACGGCGCCGGGCGAGAGTGTTCCGGTCGAGGCTCAGGGCACCGCCGTGAGCCTGGTCCTCCCGGTCTTGGCCCTCGGGTTGCTGGCGAGCCTATCCCCCGCCACGATCATCGTGTTCATCCTGGTGTTGGCTACGACCCGAGCCCGCGTGAATGCGATCGCCTTTCTGGTCGGATGGGGCGTTTCGTTGACCATCGTGTTCGCCATCGCCTACGTGATCGGAGGAACCCACGAAGCCCGACAAAGTGGTGGCCGCGTTTGGGTCGACGTCATCGAGATCATCCTCGGTGCCGCCCTGGTCGTGGCGGGCGTCGAGCGCTGGCAACGACGGAGCACACCCCGACCTCCTTCGGGAGTTTCGAAGGCGCTCGCCGCTCGCCTCAGTCGGTTGCGGCCGTGGGAGGCGACGGTCCTGGGGGTGCTCAAGGAGCCCTGGTCGATCACCGCCGCGGCCGCTGTGGTGGTAGTCCACTATCACTCTGCGCTGGTCGTCGCCCTCCTCGCCTTCGTGCTGTTCTCGGTGGTGTCGACGGCTACCGTTGGCGTGGCCTTCTGGTACCACTCCAGCCACCCCACAGAGGCTGAGACGCGCCTGTCAGCGGTGAAGGATCTCCTGGTCCGTCTCGGTCCTGTCGTCTTCGCGGCCATGTCGCTTGCGGTCGGTTTATACCTCGTAGCCGATGGTGTCGTCGCCCTTTTGGGTTAAGCCGAGATTGTGGATCGGCTGTCAGATCGAGAGAGGGAGCGCATCGGTCGGAGCGTGATCTGGTCCGGCGGGGTTCGCTCCGCGTGGTCTCCGAACTCGGGGCAAGGGCGAATCGACTGATCGGGGGTGACCGCTCGGCGAGGTCGGCGACTTGCTGCTCGTGCGTCGGGAGGGAGGTTGTCCTCGGCGTGGCCCGGTGTGCAGCCAGATCTCGATAGTGTCGGCTGCCCTCAGGGGGGATCGCCAGAGCGGTCTTGAGAGCCACGGGCGAGGTGTTCGGTCAGGCGCGCCATCTGTTCTCGCAGCGCCGCCATCTCCCGTGCCAGCACCTGGTACGGTTCGCCCTCCAGTGGGGCAGTCGGTTCGCCGGAGGCACCGGACTCGACGGAGGAATCGCCGCCGGGTTTAGAATCGTCGAGACGAAAGAAGCTGGCCAGCGACCCAGCGAGGATCCCGACGACGGCGATCCCGCTGATCATGATCATGACCCCGGCCCAGCGGCCCGAGGTCGTCTCCGGGACGATGTCGCCGTAGCCGACGGTGGTGAGTGTCACGATGCCCCACCACAACGAATCGCCAAAGGTGGCGAACTCTCGGTTGGTGGCATGCTCGGCGTAATAGGCGACCGTGGCGCTGGAGAACACCACGACCGCCGCCACCACCACGACGCGGCCCAGTCGCTCGAAAAGACGCTTGGCGCCTCCGGACACCAGGACCACCCGGAGCAGCCGGGCCAGACGCAGCACCACCACAAAGCTGCCGGCGTGAGCTCCGGGCAGCAGGAACCAGGGCGCGGTCAACACCACCACGGTCAGGTCGAAACGTCCCAGGGCGGTGCTTAAGTAGCGGACGCGCCGGCGCTCGCTGACCGTGAAGTCGGCGAGGAATACCAGCCACGACACCACGCCCACCAGGGTGGCCACCCAGTCCCCGGACTCGGGAACGATGAACAGTGGCAAGACGGCAGCCAGCACGATGGGGATCCGCATGTCCGCGCCAAAGCGCGCCAATGCCGCCCGATCACGTTCGTTTCGCGGCTGCCCGGGGCTGGGGGCCGATGCGGAGGCCGGGTCCACGGTCCGATTCTGCGCGCTCGATGCGCGGGATACGCGGATTGTGCGGTGCACGACCCGTACGGCTGTGACCGGCTGGCCGGCTTACGGACGGGCGATATGGCGTCGCCCGCTTGCTCGTGAGGAGGTATGCGGGGCCGTGACCTGCTGGCCAGACCGCCAAACCGAGGTCTCTTTTTATTTAGTTCACCAGAGCTGCGGGCGGGGCCGTTAGGCCCTGTAGCCGGTCGTTGCTATTGGCGTGCCATGGCAACTCGGAGCCGATCTTCCGGTGTGATCAGGTGATCGTAGCTGTCTGCGCCGGCGTCGAGCTGCACCCAGTTGACGGTCCCGGTGAATCGGCTGTTTTGCGGGGTGTAGTCGTCGCTGACGTTGGAGCCTAAGTCGGCGCCGAGGTCGCAGGTTTCGTCACCGGAGTACATCATGGGGACGGTGGCTTCGGCTCGGCCCTGTCCGACTTTGGTTCCGTCGACGTACAGGTTGATGGTCCCGCCTTTGGCCAGTCCTCCTCCGTCGTAGTCGAATTCCATGCGCACTTGATGGACACCGGGCGTGACGGCCGGCTCGCCGTAGGTTTTGAACCGTTGCAGGCTCAGGAGGTTGTGACAGTAGGCCGGCTTGCCGTCGTGGAGGTAGAGCACCCATCCGGCAAAGGCGCCGCCCTGGGCGATGATGACGCCTTCGGCGCCGCCGTCTGGCACGACGATCTCGGCGGTGACCGAGTGGGACTTGTTTTTGAGGTTGATCACAGAGCTCTCAGTGAGACGTCCCATGCCTCCGAAGAGGATCTGGGAGTTACCCTTGACCAGCAGGGGCCGCCCGGCCAGGTCGGAGTTGAACCGTTCGACTCTGCGGTCGTCGAGGGGCAGTACCTGGTATTTGACCGCTTCGATGAGCCATAGCCGCTGCAGCTCGCGCGAGCTTGTCGGGCATCTCGTCGGCCAGGTCGTGGGCTTGGGTCCAGTCGGTGTTGGTGTCGTAGAGCTCCCACACGTCGTCGTCGAAGGCCGGCATGTCCACATCGACGACCCACGGGGTGCTGTGCCGGGTGACCGCGGTCCATCCTTGGTGGTAGATGCCACGGTTGCAGAACATCTCGAAGTACTGGGTCTGGCGTCGCTCCGGCGCGGACGGGTCGTCGAAGGAGTAGGCCATGCTCACCCCGTGCAGGGCATCTGCTGGATGCCGTTCACGAACGCCGGTTCGGGCAGGCCTGCCGCATCGAGGACGGTGGCGGCGATGTCGATGACGTGATGGAACTGCGAGCGGATCTCACCCCGGGCCGCGAACCCGTTCGGCCAATGGACGATGGTGCCGTTGCGGGTGCCGCCCCAGTGCGACGCCACCTGCTTGGTCCACTGGTAGGGGGTGTCCATAGCGTGCGCCCATCCCACGGCGTAATGGTTGTAGGCGGTGGGTCCCCCGAACTCCTCGACGTGGGCGGCCATCGACTCGACCGTCTCGAACTGGGCGGCCCCGTTGAGCATCAGCAGCTCGTTGAACGTCCCGTTGACCGTGCCCTCGGCGCTGGCCCCGTTGTCGCCGATGATGTAGTAGACCAGCGTGTCGTCGAGCACCCCGAGATCATCGAGGGTGTCAATCAGGCGGCCGATGTGGAAATCGGTGTGCTCCAAGGGACCCGGCGAAGCACTCCATCTGTCGGGCCAGGACAGGCTTGAGGTCGTCGGCGATGTCCTCCCAGGCCGGGATCTCCTCGTGGCGGGCGGTGAGATCACAGTCGGGCGGGATCACCCCGAGCTGCTTTTGGCGGTCGAATGTCTCGTCGCGCAGAGCGTCCCAGCCGCCGTCGAAGCGGCCCCGGCACTTCGCGATCCACTCCGCTGGCGCCTGGTGGGGAGCGTGGGTAGCGCCCGGGGCGTAGTACATGAAGAACGGCTTGTCGGGCACGAGTGACTTCTGCTGGCGCACCCACGAGATGGCCTTGTCGGTCATGTCTTCGGTGAAGTGGTAGCCCTCCTCGGGGGTCTTCGGCGGCTCCACCGCCGTCGTGCCCTCATACAGCGCCGGGTAGTACTGGTTGGTCTCGCCGGCGACGAAACCGTAGAAGTACTCGAACCCGCTACCAGTGGGCCACTGACGAAACGGGCCCATAGGGCTTGTCTCCCATACCGGCACCTCATGACACTTACCGAACTGGCCGGTGCTGTATCCGTTGAGCTGCAATATCTCCGCCAACGGCGCCGCGTCGATCGGTCGCACCGAGCTGTAACCCGGCGCCGAGGTCGCCAGCTCGGTGATCGCCCCCATTCCCACCGTATGGTGATTTCGGCCCGTAAGCAGGGCCTGGCGTGTCGGTGAACACAACGCAGTGGTGTGGAACCGGTTGTACTTCAAGCCGCCAGCTGCCAGCCGCTCCGCGTTGGGGGTGGCGATCGGTCCCCCGAACGCGCTGGACGCTCCGAAGCCGCAGTCGTCGATCAGTACGATCAATACGTTCGGAGGCCCCCTGGTGGCCGCAGAGCCTCGATAGCCGGAAAAGCCGTGTCCCGGTCCTTGGCGTCATACGTCGTCAGGCCCACATGGGCCCGACCAGGGATCGGCAGCGAACTACGAGAAACGTCTTCGGAGCGGGCCACCATGGACCTCCTGGGTTGCGATAACCAGCGCCAAACCCTGCCACACGAAGAGCGGCAGAGGGGTTGGCGCCAGGAAGGGTACGGGGATGAGCGGGCGGAAGCTGCTGGCGTTGTGGCATTCGGCGGCGGCATCTCCTCCGCCCCGTGTATGGCCCCGTCAACGCTCATGGTCATTTGGCTGCAAGAGAAGAGCCTGCTCGGCGGGCGGCGAGATCGCTTCGGCGCCCGACCCCTACCGGTGGCTACCCCCGCTTGACCGGTACCAACCGCCACACACCACAGCCCTTGTGGTCTGCGTGTGGTCTGCCACCCCCTGTGGGACAACAAAATTCACTCTGACCTGGTCGGGAAGGGGGGATTTGAACCCCCGGCCTCAGCGTCCCGAAGACCCCCTAGGGGGTCGAGGACGATCCTCCATGGACTGATTTCGCAGGTCAGCACTGTCGAGGGGATACGTCGAGACGGGGCTGAATGGCTGCGGGTGTGCCATGGGGTGTGCCAGCTAGCAGTCGCTAGCAGCGAGCTAGCACCCAGCGCCCGCGGGGTTGATCGAGCGCGCCAGCTGACAGACGAAGTCTAGCCGGTGGCGCGCTCGCGCCCGCGGTTGGACGGCGGCCCGCCCGAAGGCTTTGACGAGTTCACAACCGTGCCGATGCCGTGCGCCTCCTACCGCGCTCCCTGGTGTCGACCGCTCGATCGCGAGGTATGTAGAGATGCAACGAATCACGGCGGAAATGCCACCGACTCGGTCGAGTTCGGCGACCGACGGCTGGCGGGACGCGCGGCTTCGGGGGGCGCTCGACGGGAGCTCTTCGTGCCGCAGAGCAACGAGGGGCAATGGCCTTCGTTCTTCGCGACCTGCTCTGTGGCCCACCTGGGAGCCAACAGCACTCGCGAGGCGGAAGCGTGAGGGGCCGTCGCAACCCGGAACGAATCCGGTGGGGTGAGCAGTCC
>CAWAEC010000011.1:0-941273 GCA_963781155.1 uncultured Acidimicrobiaceae bacterium | reverse complement strand
GCGGCCCCACCGCCGACAGCACGAGCACCAGGGAAGGTGCCCGCAAGGCCTTCCTCGATACGCGCGCAGGAACGGGACTTTCCACCCCAAGGATCGTGCGGGCACGTTCAGCATAGAGAGGGACGTCGGTGTGGATCCTGACTGAACCGCCAATCTGCCGTACATTCGCACCGGCCACGGCAAGCGTTGCAGCCGAATGTCGCAATTGGCCGCTCGGACCACGGTGAGGTAGGGCGGGCCGGCTCTCTTCCCGACCTGAGATCTCGGACTTGCGCTCCTCTCAAACTCCCGGCATGCCGCCCCGACACCGTGGCCGCGTTTGCCGAGCCAGACGTGCGCTCAGAGGGCACGCTGATGGGCTACTCGACCCAACGATCATGTCCCCCCGGTCCCCCCTTACGCGCCCCCACGGCGAGCGGCATCCGCCCCCCACGCCCGATGAACCGCAGGACGCGTCGGGCCCGGGGGATGGGGGCGTCTCGGCCGTGGCTCCTCCTGCCGTTCGGGGGGATCGGCGGGTGCGTTCCCATCCAATCGGACCGGCCGCCGTATCCGTGTCACAGGGAGATGACCGTCGGAGGAGTACCGTCGCCTTGCTGGCGAAGGCGAACTCGGGGTTGTCATCGAGGCCGATCACCCCGTTGGGCTCGCGACCGACGGTCTCCATGAGGTGGTCATCGTCTGCGTCTATTAACTCAGGCGTTGCTACCGGGTGGGCGGGATCGGCGGGCCGGGTTCGACGCTGTGGACCTGCGGGAACCTGGGACGAGGACCCGGTGGGGCCGGGTGGCGCGTTTGGGGGCATTCGGTCGGCGAACTACAACCATGAAGTCCCTGGTCATCGGCGATGCGCCAGGCTGTGGCGTGCTGGCCGTGGCAGCTCCTACTGGGTGTTCGGGCGGTATCTATCGGCGCAGGTTGCACCGGGTCGTGGCGGCGACAAGCAGACGGACCGAAGTGGCGGCCGGGCCGGACCGCCGCGTCAGAACGATTCTCGCCCTGGTCTGAGAACAGTTACTTGCGAGCACTCACGGGTGCCTTCCCCCACAAGGCACTTCATATTATCTCATGTCAACGGTAGTTGCCGAGACCGGTACGCCCGAATCGGTTGGTCGCAGCACGGCGCTCAACAACCTGGCGATCCGCGAACGGGCGATGAGTCCCTGACCTCCGGCCGACCGCCCCGAGGCCCCGGACGCTGCCGGCAAGGGACGGCCGTTCGCGGGCAGCATTGCCGGCATGACGGTGGTGAGCGAGGTCTGGCACCGGATGGTCAGCTCCCAGCCGCCGCCGTCCGCCGCCGTCGTGGTCGGCTCCGCGGTGGTGGCGATGCTCCTGGTCGGGGTGCCCGGGTTGTGGCGACGGGCCCGTCACTTGGTGACCATCGCCCACGAAGCCGCCCACGGGCTGGTAGCGGTATCAAGCGGCCGGCGCCTGAGCGGGATACGCCTCCACGTCGACACGTCGGGGCTGACCTTGTCGCGAGGGCGGGCGTCGGGACCGGGGATGTTCTTCACCGCCGCTGCCGGCTACGTGGGACCGGCCCTGTTCGGTTTGGGAGCGGCGTACCTCCTTCGGGTCGGGCACTCCGTCGGCCTCCTGTGGACGCTGCTGGTTCTGCTGGTGCTGGTTGTGATCCTGATCCGTAACTGGTTCGGCTTGTGGCTGGTCCTGGCCGCCTCCGCCGTGGTGTTCGCCGTCTCGTTGTGGGGGAGCCCCCTGCTGCCGTCGTGGTGTGCCTATGCCGGGGCCTGGTTCCTCCTACTCGGCGCGCCTCGGCCGGTCGTGGAGCTGCAGTCTGCACGCCGCCGGGGATTGGCGGCCAACTCTGACGCCGACACCTTGGCCCGCCTCTCGGGCGTCCCCGGGCTGGTGTGGGTGGGGGTGTTCCTTGTCGTGACGGTCGGGGCGCTCGCCCTCGGCGGACATTGGCTGCTCACGACGACCGACTAAGGACGGCAGCCGTGATTGTGGAGATCGTTCGTCGAGCTCACCCCTGTGGGTGCCGAGAATCCCATCCAGCCCTTCCACCTGCAGTTTCTTCCGTTCCGTCGAGGAACATCGTTTCACTTGTGCCCACTTGAGGGTGACTACTCGTCTGTCGCTCAAATGGCTTGGTGGGTGGACTACGAGCGTCGCAGCCTCTCCGTCGATTCGGACGCGTCAGGAACTCCACCGTGGTCACGTGGCCTGTTCTGGGTACGCTCTGACGGGATTCTTCCGGGGCGAACCAGACCAGTCCCTCAGCGACGGACTGAACTCATTCCGTGACGGTGGTGCTCGCACCCCCCGCAAGAGGCCTGCCCACACCATTGTTCGGACGGCCCATCCCATTACGAGGGCCAATGTAGGGGCGATGGGGGGGTGATGTTCCTGGTCGGGATGCGGGATCTACCTCATGCTCATCAACACCGGCAACAACGCCGGCAACAAACGCCGGTCCAACCCGCAACGACCCCCCGGAACAACTACAGGAGAACCATATGCACCGGGTGCTGCGGTGATCGCAAGGTACGAACACGACCTTCCGCACACCTTCCCTGCCGCCACCGACCTGGTGGCGGTGGAACCGCCAGCGGGAAGGAGGGGGAAAACGGGGTCTTTAACCTTGCCTGGTGTCCGTCTGCCAGCACACTCCTTGTGACTGAAGGGCGGCGGCGAAACCACCACAGGAGGAGAAAATCACATGACCAGAACCAACCCGACCGACACGCACATTATGGAGGCCAGTCGGACCACCGCCGACCTGGGCGACGTTGAGCCAGCCACTGCAGCACCGCCCAAGATGCGTAAACCGCGCCGTCTCAAGCGGATGATCACCGGCGTCGCTCTCGCCGCCGCCGCTGTCGCCGGCGCCATCACCATGACCGGCGCGGCTACCGCAGCGTCGGCCCAGGAAAATTACTACCAGGACGTTCTGGTGTCGCCAACATGGAGTTTTGGCTATATGGAACTTGACGTCAGCGGGGCGTCGCTCGCATTGGGAGCCCCAGTCATCCAGTGGTGGATTAACGGTAACGCCAACCAGCGCTGGAATTTTAGGCACCAGCCCGACGGCAACTTCTGGATCATCAATGCCAACAGCGGATACTGTCTGAGCACAGACTTAGTCGCCGGGCACCAACTCTACCAATGGCTTTGCGGCGCGAATGGTGCTCCGGGACCTAATTACGCCGAAACAGGCGTCCCGGATTACGGCGCCCCTAACGGCCAGGAGTGGTATTTTGATGGCGGCGCAGGCATTGTCAACGCGGAGACTGGACTGTACGTGGATATCTATGGAGGCCAGGGCGGGGCCGGATCGCCAATAGACGCCTGGTATTACAATGGTAATTCGAACCAGGATTTCCAAATTTTAAGCTGAGCGCTGGCGCTCGCCCCTCGACACGATTGTCTGCTGGTGGCCTGGTCTGCTCGTTCCCCAAAAACCGAAAGGTTGGGGCCAGTAGCCCGTCACCGAAACCCCATCCCCTTTGCCAGGCCTAGCGGATCGCCATTCACCTCAAACTTACAAAAGGAGTAATAGCAATGTCAGGTCGATTTCTTTCACCGCGCCCGATTAGCCCTGGCCGGAATGGCTCTGTGCGGGGGCGTATCCGGGGTGGCGCTAGCCGCCACCGGCGGCACTGCATCCGCCGACCCGTCCTACGTCACTCTCACCTCCGCCTCTACCGGCTTGAACCTCGACGTGAAGGGAGCTTCAACGGAACCCGGACCTAATGGCGTCGTTATCCAGTGGTACCCCAACGGCCAAGCCAACCAGTACTGGAGCGTACCCGCCGTGGGCACCATTGGCGTGATCCGTAACGAGAACAGCGGCATGTGCCTCACCACCGATGGATACGAAGGTGATCAGCTTTACCAGGAACCCTGTTCGCGTTCGTCTGGCCAACTACCAGAACTTTGAGGTCTTCACCGACCAATACGGCGGTGTCAAACTCTGGAACATCGGCTATGGCCTTGACGTCGATGTTTACCAAGGCAGCCACTCGGCGGGGCAGCCCATCGACGGCTGGAATCCCAACGGGGCGTCCAACCAGAGCTTCATCGAGGACTACACCCCCGGGCCCTAAAGCCCAAGAGGCAGGGAGGGCCAGATCGGCCCTCCCTGGCTTGTCTATTGGGCCTGCGGGTACTGCCCGCGCATCAAACACTGACCTCCGCCCAATGTGGGGGTGGTGTCCCTGCTTGCAATGCGGGATGTCTCGCATGCTCAGCCGTCACTGAGTTCCCTGGCCATGGGCTTCCAGATCGCGGTCGACGGCGAGGTCCGCGACGGGGCCAGGGTGAACCCCTTCCCCCGCTCCGAACGCGATCGGAAAGGACTGGGCCAGCGGACCGTCATGCCCGCGAAGGGCCGGAAACGACACAACCTCAAAGTTGAACGGCCAACGGCGCATCGACGAACGCAGCGCCCGCCCCCAAGTTATCTGAGCGACAGACCACTACGCCGAGTAACGCACTTCGTGTAGTTCCACTCTGGAGCCTTTGCGGGGCGACACCTACGCTCGGATCGGCACACATCGGCGTAGGGACCGCCAGCAGGCGCGAGATATCGGGGCAGGGCGTAGTGCGCATGGCCCTCGGTGGACCGATAGCGCCGGCAAACTCGCGACTGCTGATCTGAAGCCTTCTGCGTCACGGACCGAACTGCGACAACGGGGTTGGGGCTGCACCGCTGCACGCTGTGCTCGGCGGCATCCTCTCACCGTTGTTGGGAGTTTGCGGTTCCCCTTGGGTGATGCCGTGCGCATCCTCCCAGGCCAATAATGGCCGGCATGCCCCTGGCCTCCGCTCGGGAGAAAGAGGAGATCATGATGAACGCAAACCCAGTGGCGAGCATCGTTCTGGTGCACGGCGGTTTCGTGGACGGGTCCGGCTGGCGGCCGCTGTATGACCTGCTCTCCCAGGACGGCTACCGCGTGGCCGTGGTGCAGAACCCCACCTTGTCGCTGCAGGGCGATGCCGCGGCGACGCGGCTGATCATGGACGCCCAGGACGGCCCGGTGGTGCTTGTGGGCCACTCCTACGGCGGGGCGGTCATCAGCGAGGCCGGAACCGACCCGAAGGTGGCTGCCCTGGTCTACGTCTGCGCGTTCGCGCCCGGACAGGGACGAGTCGGTCAACACGCTCCTGGCCGGTTTCCCGACCGACGGCCTGCAGCCGCCCATCCCGCCGCCCCGGGAGGGCTTCCTGTTTCTGGACCGGGACAAATTCCAAGCTCATTCGCGGCCGACGTGCCTGGCGACGTGGCCGCCTTCATGGCCGACTCGCAGGTCCCGTGGGGCCTGGACGCCCTGGCCGGGCCGGTCACCAACCCCGCCTGGCGGACCAAACCGACCTGGTACCTGGTCACGACCGAGGACCGGATGATCCCTCCCTTCGCCCAGCGCACCATGTCCGAGCGGGCCGGTTCGACCGTGGTGGAGGTGGCGGCCAGTCACTCCGTGTACGTATCGCAACCGGCCGCGGTGGCGGACCTCATCAAGCAGGCCGCGTCCGCGGTCGTCGTGCAGCAGTAGTCGCGGAACCTGCCTCTACGACGCAGATAACCCCCACCACTTCGGCCCGGCGTTCGTTCGTCCGGCCGCAGTCAGGGTCGCAGGCCAGGCCGATTCTCCGAGATCGTGATGGGCGGCGTCCTCAGAAACCAGATTTGCGGACATCGGTTACCGCTGTCCGGAGCGATGCCGAATCTGCGCGCTGTGACCTGTCACGTGGACGAGTCCTTCTTGCAACCAACCCGAGAGTGACGCAGGCATTCGACGGAGGGCGTGACCTACGATCCCAGCCGACCTCCGTGGCCATGCCTAGCGTTGTTAACCTGTAGGTCTTCTATGAGACACCTGGGGGCAACCGAAGCAGAGGAGTTGGCCCGAGCCGCGCATGCCGGCCAGACCGGCCCTGACGGCCGGCCCTACATCGAACATCCTGTGCGGGTCGCCCATGCGGTCCGATCAGCGGGCGGCGATACCACAGCGTCGTGGTGAGCCTGCTGCACGACAGCATCGAGAAAGGAAACGCCACCAGCGAGGGACTGCGTGCCGCCGGGGCCACCGAGGCGATCCTGGCGGCCGTCGACGCCCTCACCCAGAGGGCCCAGGAGCCCGTCTCGGGCTACCTCGATCGGTGTCGGGCAAACCCCATCGCCCGCACGGTGAAGCGCTACGATCTGCTCGACAAGCTCCAACCCCGCTACCTGCTCGCCGTGTCGGGCGCCGAGGCGGCCGAGCTGGCTGCCACCGTGCAGGCGAAGCTGGACGAACTCGACGGCGACCGCGCTGGTGTTACCGAGGCCGCAGAGCGACCAGGCGGGCGGTAGCGGGTTTCACCCCCGGGTCGGCGCCAGTTTGGGTGGCTATCGAGGTCACCGGCCGGCCAATGGGGACCCGGCGGGCTCCTCCGAAAGCGTAGGCGAGCTGCGTCAGGTCACGATCAGGGCTGCTACCCCTGGGAAAAGCTTCTCTGCCACTCCGGCCCGGAGGTTCGTAGGCGTGGTCTATGGCCGGGTTGGGTTGCCACGCAGTTCTTCGACTTCCACCTCGTGGCCTTTGCGGCGCAGTTCGAGGGCGATTTCGTCAGCGGTGCGTCGCTCGTCCACGATGACCAGGATGCTCCGGGGCTGCGGGGCCGCGAAGACAGCGTGACCGCGAAGCTGGCCATCCCGGGTCCTCCTATGACTGGTCACCATCGAGCTACAACAGTCTTCATCGAGCCTAGCGGCGCCAGCCAAGGCCCCCGGGCTCTGTCTGGTCGGGGCGCAGGGAGACGCCGCCACTGGGTGGCTCGTCGAGCCGTTATCGGCCCAGTATCGATCGTTCTGTGCTGGTCTCGCGCTCCCCAGAGGGATGATCCTGCCCGAGCTCCCGAGGCCTCCGCTTTCGGCCGACGCTTTCAGGTGAGCCAGCCACCCGGCGAGTGATGCGTCTCCGGGAAACGTCGCTCTGGCCGCATTCTGTGGCGTCGGTTCCATGGCGTCAAGCATCGCTTGCATCGATTCCCGATCGGCTTCGACCGGATCGCCAGAGAACGAGTCCGTCGTGGAGACCCGCACGCCCTCGGGGGACTTTGCGAACAGCCACTCATGAATTTCCGGTGATACCCCCCCGGGTACCGCCCCAAAGGCCCCGCTCCCCATCGGTCACCTCGTAGACCGTGGAGCGGAGCCGGGAAGTTGTAACTCGTCCAGTCGAACCAGTTACCCGGCGCCATCACCCCATCGATGTGGACCTCGGTTATATCCGTCTGCCAGGAGGGCCACCCGTTCACATCTGGTATGCAGCGTCCACACCACCGCAAGGGGTGCCCTGATGGCCGTGTCGTGGTGCGCTAGCACCGGGGCCTGAGGGTCGACGCTCGATGGAGTAGTCACTCTGCCTTCCTAGCTTTACGTCGGACCCTGCCGTATCGGCACGACACTACGACCTGTGACCTCAGTGCGCCCCGGCGGCTGCCGTGGAGGGGGGTGCCGGAGGTGTATCAAACGATGGCACTGAGGCAGTCTTCGGGGATCGTGACGGTGCCGGTGGGACGTTGACGGCCGTAGCGGTGGAGCAGGTCGACTCGGCGGCGCGCCTGTTGTCCACGAAGACCAGGGTCGCCACGGCAATGGGATCGTTGCCTGCGGCGAGCCACTTGGAAGGTGGCGGTTGTCGAGTGTTTACCTTCAGTCTTATGTGGCGACCCTTGCCTGTTCCTCGGTTCGGTTGAGCGGCTGGGTCCGTCAACCTCCACGTCAGAGCCAGACAGGGGAAGCCCGTCCCCGATCTCGGCCCGAATGCAAACCGCAGGGTGGGGGGTGGGCGCCGTCTGCAGCCAGCCGGCGCGCGCCAGAACCCGGTTCAGGCCTGGGCCAGCTCGTCGGCGTGGCGGTGGGCGAGGTCGGCGTCGAGCACCGCGTACTGGGCTTCCTCGATGGCCGAGGAGGCGTAATCGATGGCGTAGGACGCGTCCTCGTCAGCCTGCTCGGCCGCCCGCTGGGCCGCCTTGGCGTCGTGGCGGCCTTTCTTTCCTCGACGCCTTTGCGCACCGCAGCCACGTGCTCGTGCCACGACCTTTCCATCTTGTCCCACCAAGCCGAGATCTTCCCCTTGTTGGCCTCGGCCTTGGCGTGTAAGGCGTCGGCTTGGCCTGGGAAGATGCTCGGGCGTTGTCGACGTCGCCTTCGAGGTCGGCCTTGGTCTTCTGCTTGGCGGCGGCCACCCGGTCCTCGACCTGCTTCGCCTTGACTGCTAGATCATTGAGTTGGTCTGACAGAGCCATCCCTGGACCCTCCCGTTCTCTCCCTTTGCGGCGATTTGACCCGACCCTGCTGGTCAACCAAGGGGCGAGACCCCAGCAACTGGGGTCAATCCTACGTCAGCGGTAACCGACCGGTCGCTGTCGAGCACCGCATGACCGATAACCACAGGTAGGCGGTATTTCCACTGTGGGCCGGCTCACGCAGCACCGGCGGCCTGCTGGCTCCACGAGCGGATGCTTGATCGCCCCGCGGTCGGACCCACCTTTTCTGTCGACATTCGCACCCGAAGAGATGGGGGTCGGCCGTGGCTACCGAGGTACGTACCCTGGTGCGGGAGGGAGCCCGCTCCTGGTGGATCCCCCTGATCACCGGCGTGGCGTGGCTGGTTATCGCCTGGTTGGTGCTTCGGCTCAATCAGACCTCGATAACGACGGTGGGCGTGCTCCTCGGAATAGTCCTCATTGCCGCCGGTGTCAACGAGGCGGCCGTAGGCGCGTTCCTGCCGGCGGATGGAAGGTGTGGCACATCGTCATGGCGGTCATCTTCCTGCTGGGCGGGCTGTGGGCGCTCGTCCGCCCGGTCAACACCTTCTTCGCGCTGGCGTCGGTTCTGGGCCTGGTGCTGATCTTCTACGGTTCATTCGAGATCGCCCGCTCCATCGCCTCGCGGGCCATCAATCCGTTCTGGTGGATCGGCCTGATCGGCGGCATCCTGCTCATCCTGTTGGCCTTCTGGGTGTCGGGATCCGATCGGGTGTACGCCTTGCGGCAGCGGGCCTACCTGATCCTGTTTTGGGTCGGGTTCATGGCCCTGTTCAAGGGGATCATGCAGATCATGCTGGCATTCGGAATTCGCCATGCCGGCCAGCATGCAGACGACTCTGCCACCAGCTGACCGACAGTCGGCGGTGTGCTCTGTAGCCGGCCAAGGTTGACGACAGGTTTCACGTCGGGGCGTCTGACCGGTGGGAGGGTGAGCGGGTCCGGGACGCGGCCCAAGCAAAGCAGAAATGGCACTGGCGACCCGGTGGTCTTCATCCACAGCTTGTGGCTACACGCCACATCGTGGGCGCCGTGGCAGGACTTCTTCGGTGCCGCCGGCTACGACACGATGGCCCCGGGCTGGCCGGGCGACCAGGACACCGTCGAGCTGGCCCGGGCCAACCCGGACACCGTCGCCAACAACGGCATCGACGACGTGACCGACCACTATGCCGCCATCATCGAGTCCCTTCCCGCCCCACCCATTCTCATCGGGCATTCCTTTGGGGGCATGATCGCCGAGAAACTGCTCGGGATGAACAAGGGCGCGGCTGCCATCGGCATCGATGCCGCCCAGATCAAGGGCGTGCTGCGACTCCCGCTCTCCGCGTTGCACGCCACGCTACCGGTGTTCAAGAACCCGGCCAACAAGCACAAAGTCGGTGTCCCTTACGGCCGAGCAGTTCCGCTACAGCTTCGGCAACGCTATCTCCGAGGAGGAATCCAACCAGCTCTACCAGAAATGGGCTGTCCCCTCTCCCGGGCGGCCGCTCTTCGAGGCCGCGGCAGCCAGTTCTCACCCCATTCACCGGACAAGGTTGACGCCGACAACCCGGACCGAGGTCGCTTTTGCTCACCATGGGCGGCAAGGACCACACCGTCCCCGAATCCATCACCAAATCGACACTCAAGCAATACCGGCACTCCCCGGCGAAGTCCAACCTGGTCGAGTTCGAAGACCGGGGCCACTCCCTGACCATCGACAGCGGAGGGCCAGAGGTAGCCGAAGCTGTGCCGCCTGGCTCAACGAACAAGGGCTGTAGTCCGCTACCCCCGTCGGTGCCACCATGAACGTCTGTGTTGGCGGATCTGGCGCTCGCCCGAACGGTCCGCAGTCGTGACCGTTAACCGTTCGCCCCTGTATCCTGTGCATGAGTCTCCATATCGGATAGGGCCTGAGCCGGTCGCCTCACCGGGTGAGGATTGTCATTTCGGCAACGCAGGTGTCTCGACCGCCACGGCGACACCGCTCACGCGTCTTGGTACCTCCGCCGTTTCCGAATTGCTCCTTTTAGCCGCCAAGCGCTGGAGCGAGCAGAAGGGGGTCGACGGTTGACCTCTCTGGCTCCCACCCTGCAGACCCATTTCACCCTCCGGCTCATCGGCCAGCGCCACGACAGCCCCACCGACCCTTCGCAGTTTCTTGACGACACCTGTTCTGGAAATCTCGAACGGCTTGTCCTGCGAGTCGATGCGTTCCCCTTCGAAATCGAGCCCGGGTACTGACTGCGACGTTGGGCTCGGCCCAGCCGGCGACGCCGAATGACATGGCGCATCTCCGTGGTTTACCGAGCCTTCGAGGACCGCGCTGCCGACCCCTTCGGTAGCCGACCAAACTGCCCACCAAGTTGCCACGCCCGCGCCTGGCAGCGCCGACGTCACGATGGCCTATCGAGGGGGGGCTCTGGGTTGCCACGAGTTGTCGGCGGATCTCTTCGGTGAGGTCGTGGACCAAACGGGTGATGTCGGTGTTCTCGACAAGTAGTGTGTGCTCGGTTGAATAATCATCGTCGGCCTTGGCCTGCTGGAAGGCGGCCTGGCGGTTCTGGCCGATCATGACGAACGTTGAAGAAAATAGCCTCCAGGGAGACGATCAAGGTCAGCGTGGGCCACGGGGCTCCGCTGAGGACCAGCATCCACACGGCAAAGATGGCGATGTGGAGGTACACGAAGTTCATGGACCCGGCGAAAGCGGTGATCTGGTCGGCGATCCGAAGCTGCACGTCCGGGCGCGCCGTTGAACTGTGTGACCACCGCCGGGTGGTGCAAGACGAGGGGATCAAGCTTGGGCATGCGCTGCCTCCCTTTGATGGTGCGCCGTAGCGTGGAGACCCATGGTGGCAGAGCAGGACGAGACGTGGCCGGACCGATGCAGGCGATCCCCCCAGTTAGACCTGGGCGCGAATCCGAGGTCTCCGGAGACAGATCGGACCCGTTCCGGGAGTCGTCCAGCGTGGTCGCTGAGCCGTGCGCGATGCTGGATGGCTGAGAGATCTTCCAGTTTGCCCAGTGCCTCGACTGATGGTGCTTGCGTCGGCTGCGACAGATGGAGAGGGGATGATAGGCACTGGCGTCAGCGCCGCGGTTGCGCTCCCGAGGGCCGGGCGAGAAGGAGGGCTTGGACCTCGTGGCCAGGCCATGACTCGCTCCGGATCACCTAGGCAGCAATCGGCACTCGGCAGTCCCCGGCGAGAGGTAAGTATTCGGGGATATCGGCACCCAGAAGGCAGCGATCGGGAACAGCCTGACCGTGGTCCACGACGACGAGGTCGACTGTGCCGGTCGCGCTGTGTCGAATAGCATCCCTGGGCGTTGCTCGACCGCTCACGACCGCTTGCATCGCTCGCTCCGATACGGGAACGCAAAGCCAGGCCAGGTGATCGGGATCGTCGTCCACCTTGACGATCAGGTAGTCGTTTCCGGCCCGGTCACGGGCGCAGCAGAGCCCTGGCCCGTCACGGCGGGCGACGACCGTCTCGACGGAAAGCTCGATCTCGAATCCACAGAACATCAACATTGCTTCTCCTAGATTTTTCCTGTGTACCGGCAATTACCGACCGAAATCGCGGAGCGCCGCCCCGGCCGAGACCCATGGCGGGTCTAAGGCCCTCAGTATCGGCGTGACCGTGGTGGTTTGGCAGAGCCAGCTCGGTCAGGCCGGGTCGTTCTCGCTGCTGGATCGGGCGGCCACCGACAGGACTTCGGGGTTCAGAAGTAGGTAGCCGTCAACGGTCGTGAGCCGAGACGAGAGCGGCGCGGGCGGCAGGGCGTGCCCCAGGTGTGTGCGGACCTCGCCGATCCATTTGTCGTGCTGGTACTCGTGGTTGATCACGGCGACCAGGAGATTGATGGCGATGAAGTGCAGGTGGGCGGGAGCGCCGACGTTCCCTTGCTCGATGGCGCCGACACGGTGACGGACCCGCTCGCGTACCGCGCTTCGGTAGGCGGCAAGCCGCCGGAGGTCGGGCAGATCGCCTCGGTCGTGCTCGTCGGTGGCCGAGTCCATCATGCCCTCCAGCTCGGCGTCGGGGCTTGGCTCGGCTGCGGTCAGGTTGCGGATCATGAAATGGGCGACGGCGGCCTGGTGTCCCAGGTGCCAGCCGATGGCGCTGGAATGCCCGTTGGGGCGCCAGGTGACGTCGTGGTTGCTCAGGTCGGCCCAGAGCCGGTCGGTGTAGGCCTGGGCGTCTTGGTAGTCGTCGAGCAGGGCGCGGAGATCATCGGGCATGGTGAGGGATTTTCTTGTCGGGTGGTCTGATGGTTACGCCGAGAGCGGTCGGGACGGCGGCGCAGGCGTGTTCTGCGGAGAGGACGGCGCCGGTGAGACGCCCTGCCCCTGCGCCCGAGAGTTCGGAGGTGGCCCAGTGCAGGCGGCCGTGCAGGGCCGGGCCGCGGAAGACGGGATCACCGAAGCGCCCGAAGGAGCCACGGGTATGGACGTCGGGCGGAGACGTGAATCGGTCGGCGCTCCAGTCGTGCACTTGAACCTCTTCGGGGGTTGCAGCGTCGGGGCCGAACAGGGTGGTGAGCTGCTCGATCGCTGGTCCGGTCAGGTCGGCCGCCGTGACGTGTGGCGACGGGGCGAACCCGAACAGGGCCGCGGCCGAACCGGCCGGGCCGCTCATGTCATGGATCTCGCGTAGCGGCCGACTGTGGCTGAACGCCGAGCCGGCCAGGCCCGCGGCCCGCCAGAAGGGCTGCGAATACTGAGCAACGAACTGATGGTGGATCCCATCCACACCGGCAGATCGGCGGCTAGGGCCTGCAACTTGTCGGGCAGGGCCGGCCGGAATTGGATGGACGAGACGGCCAATGCCGGTGTCACGGCCAGGACCACGTGCTGGGCGCGGAAGAGCCCTTCGTGGCATCGGACGGTTATCTCGGGGCCGGTGGCGTCGATGCTCTGCACGGGGTGGGCGAGGCGCAGGGCGCCGTAGGGGAGTTGCGCGGCCATCGCTTGCACCAGGGACTGGCCGCCGCGGCTGAATCGCCCGGCCGGCTGGTCCAAAGGATGGTCAGGCATTCGCCGGACCACCCGACCTGTTTGGTAGAGGGCCGACCCGGCCGTGTACTGCTGGTGGGTCGGGATGCCGAGCTCGAGAGATGAGGCGCTGTACGGGCTGGTCGGTATCCCAGAACCAGGTGGCGCCAAGATCGAGAGCACCGCCGTCGCGGGCGTGCAGGCTGAGCAGTCGACCTCCGACGTGTTGGTGGGCCTCCAAGATGATGACATCGAGACCGGATGCGGTGAGCCGGCGAGCGGCGGTCAGTTCGGACAGGCCGGCTCCGATGACGATGACGTCGGTATCGGTGCCGGTCATCGCCGGCTCGCCTTGACCGGGCGGGCGGATGACGGGCTGATCGTTCGCAAGAGGTGTTTCATGATGGTGGTGGCGTCGGGGGTCTGGTCACCGGCACGGGCGAGGAGGAGGGCGCCTTCGAGGGCGACCAGCATGACCTCGGCGAGAGCTCCGGGACTAAGATCGTCAAGAAATACCCCCTGCTGAAGGCCGTCGGAGAGGGTGGCGGTGAGCCAGGCGGCGCTGTTCGGACAGAAAGGCGGTGACTTCGTCGTGGCCGGCATCGCCGATGGACGACCACTCGGCCGCGGACATGCCGCACAGGCACATACGTCCCTGCGCCGCGACCTGGCTGAACAAGCCGGCGTAGGCGACGAGGCGGTCTGGGGCCGAGGCGATGGCGTTCAGCGCGTCGACCCGCTGGGCGAAGTCGAGGCGATACCGCAGCAGAAGTTCGGCGACCAGATCGTGCTTGTAGCGGAAGTGATGGTGGATGGAGGCGGAACGAATGCCGACGCGCTCGGCCAGGTCGGCGTAGCTGAACGCCTCGAACCCCACCGTCTGGGCGAGTTCACGCGCCGAGTCAAGGATGTCCTCACGGATTGGTCGTCCAGTTGATCGGGCCGTATCGCCTCCTCGGCTGGCTGGCGGTGACGTCGCCTCCAGGCGACGCCCTTGTACCGCTTCAGTTTGGCCTGTTGTCATGATTCGGCCTGCAGGTGGTAGTAGGCACCGACCGAACTCGGCGGCGTATCCGTCGAACCCGGCCCCGGCCAGGGCGGTCATGGCTCGCCAGCCCGTGCAGTGGCCGGGGGCGACGATGCGCGGCTTCACCCTTCGGAGCAGGTCGTCCACGGTGCTGTCGATTCGTCGTTCCATCGCTAGGCCGGCCAGGTGGTAGCCGCCGAGCACCAGATCGACGGGCCGCCCCGGGAAGGCGGCCATGGTGCCGAGGCAGGCGTTGACGATGCCGGCGTGCGAGCAGGCCGAGACCACACTGACGCCTCGGCCCTGCACGTGGGCGGCCAGGAAGCGCTCGTCGGCGATGATCGGGTCGGCGAGCACCGCGCCGGTGGCGTCGATGGAGACGTGACCCTCCAGTCCGGTCTCGTAGCTGGTGGCGCGGGCGATGAAGCCGCTGGAGTAAAACATGTCGTCACCGGGAGTGTGCGCGTCGGCGTGCAGCCGCAGGTCGGCGCCGGATTGGCCGAGCTCGTCGATGGTCGGCTCGGGTGGGAACAGCATCGTCTCTCCTGAGCTCAAGGTGATGCCCCGCTGGCGGGGCCAGGCCGGGTGCAGGTCCAGAATGGGTGGGGGCCGCCCGGCCGCCGAGCGGGCCTCGACCAGCGCCCCCAGCACCACCGGGAGGCCGCCGCTGTGGTCGAAGTGCCAGTGGGACAGGAACACCACGTCGATGTCGGCCAGCCCGACGCCCAGCTTGGCGGCGTTGTCGAGCCAGAGATGCCCGTCGGGGCCGACATCGAAGAGGACCGTGTGGTGACATGATCCGGATCGGCCGGTGAGCAGCACCGACAAGCCATGACAGGCGTAGCACAACTGGTCGAAGACCACGTGCCCGCCCGCAGTGTCCTCCGGTGTGTGACCCAACAGGTGAGCCACCTCGGACGTACGCGGGATGGCGGCCGGGACGCTGGACAGGATGTCGGTTTGGTTGTCGATGACGACCAGAAGCCCCAGCTCGTCAAGCACGGTCGGTGTGGTCATGGCAGGCCTTTCGGATGGTGCCGGGGCGCGGCCGCAACAGCAGGCTGGTGCGACCGTGCCGATCCCGGGTCAAATGTGGGCAACGAGGGTCTTGGCGATCAGCGGGGCGCTGGCCGGGTTCTGGCCGGTGATCAGGGCGCCGTCTTCGACCACATTGGGCTCCCAGTTGCTCGCCGAGCGCGAGAAGTTGGCGCCCTTGGCGATCAGCTCGTCCTCCAGGGAGAACAGCAGGTGACGGGAGAGATCGAGTTCGTCGTCCTCGCTGTTGAGGAAGCCGGTGACATTGCGGCCCTTGACCAGGGCTTCACCGGTGGCGCCACGGGCGTCACGCAGGATGCCGGGCGTGTGGCACACCATGGCCAAGGGCTTCTGGGCAGCAACGGTGTCCTCGATCATGCGCAGCACTCGTGAATCGCTGGCCAGGTCCCACAACAGGCCGTAGCCGCCCGGGAAGAACAGGCCCTCGAAGTCGCGATAGTCGACGGTGGCCAGTGGGGCCGTCTCGCGGATGGCGAGCATGCCCAGCGAGTCCCTGAGGAACCTGTCGGTGTTGGCGGTGGTGAACGGCGCCTGCAGGCTCAGGTGGTCGATGGGGGCCTCCCCGCCGAGCGGCGATGCGAACACCACCTGGCATCCGGCGTCCACGAATTCGTAGTAGGGGGTGGCCACCTCCTCGACCAGGTACCGGTCCTCTTGCCGCTGATACCCAGGTCGGCGTGGGAGGACATGACGATGAGAATGCGATTCGGTCCTGACATTTCCAATCTCCTTCGGTCGTCTATCTAGTAGTAGGTAGATTACCGCCCTTGGCGTCGGGACGCAAGGCCGAAAGTTTGGACCAAGGGCGATGGGGCATGACCTAATGGGGGTCGACCACTTCGTTTGTTGAGTGAGCGAGGCTGGTCTACCGAGCCACCGGCAGGTGAGCACTGAAGTTGCCCGAGCTTCGAGCATTACGCCTAGATCGTGCCCCTGCTGGTCGGTGAGGTCTCCTTGGATGGCTGGTGGGATGTCGTGCCTTGAGCACTGATCCATTAGGTAGCTGCTGGGGTCCTCGAGGCTCGATGTGGGTGCGGGTCGATCGAGAGGAGCGAGATGATCTTCGTTGGTGTGGACTGGGCGGAGGCCCACCATGACGTGTATGTGCAGGACGAGGACGGCAAACGCCTGGGCGGGGGCCGGCTGCCCGAAGGGGTGGCGGGCGTCGCCCGGTTCCACGAACTGGTCGGCGCCCACGTGGACGAGCCGGCCGAGGTGGTGATCGGGATCGAGACCGACCGGGGTCTGTTCGTGGCCGCCCTGGTGGCGACGGGATATCAGGTGTTCGCGGTGAACCCGATGTCGACGTCGCGCTACCGGGACCGCCATTCGACCTCGGGCGCCAAGTCCGATCCCGGTGACGCCAAGGTGTTGGCCGACATGGTCCGCACCGACCGTCACAACCACCGGCCGGTGGCCGCCGACAGCGAGGCCGTGCAGGCCATCAAAGCCCTGGCCCGGGCCCATCAGTCGATGATCTGGTCGAGAGGCCGCCAGACCAACGGGTTGCGTTCCACCCTGCGCGAGTTCTACCCGGCCGCCCTGGTCGCGTTCGACGACCTGGCCAGCGGGGACGCCCTCGAAGTGCTCAAGGGGGCGCCGACGCCGACGCTGGCAGCGAGACTATCGCGCTCCAAGATCGCCGCCGCGCTACGCCGCGGCGGCCGCCAACGCCGCGTCGCCGAGCGTGCTGTCGAGATCCAAACCGCGCTGCGCGCCCCCAGTTGCGGGCCGCCCCGGCGGTGGCCAACGCCATGGGGGCCTCGGTGTCGGCGTCGGTGGCGGTCATCGCCGTCATGAACGCCCAGATCGCCCAGCTGGCCGCAGAGCTCGAAGCGGGTTTTGATCAGCACCCGGACGCCTGGGTGGTCCGCTCCCTGCCAGGATTGGGGACCGTCCTGGGCGCCCGGGTGCTGGGCGAGTTCGGCGACGCCCCGAACCGCTATGCCACCGCCAAGTCTCGCAAAAACTATGGCGGCACGTCACCCATCACCCGGGCGTCGGGCACCAAAAAAGTGGTACTGGCCCGATTCGCCCGTAACGACCGCCTGGCCGACGCCATCTACCGGTGGGCCTTCGCCGCCCTCACCGCCTCACCCGGAGCCCGGGCCTTCTACGACGCCCACCGAGACGCCGGTGACACCCACCACGCCGCCCTACGCGCCCTGGGTAACCGCCTCGTCGGAATCCTCCATGGCTGCCTCCAACACCACACGCTCTACGACGAGCGCCTGGCCTGGGCCACCGCCACGACCGCGCCCTCGCCGCGTGACCGCCCCCCGACCGGTTCCCTCACCGAACGAAACCGACCACCAACTGGTTACGTCACCGAACGAAACCACCCGACCGGGGCTCTGCGCCGGGCCAGGCTGCACCAACCCCATCCCCCCCACGACCAACCGGCCGACCCGCCCGGTTCTGCTCCACCGCCTGCCGAGCCCGGTCCCACCGCACTCACCCACCCGCCACCGAACCCGTCACCGTCGAAATCGATCGCGGCTCGGCCAGCTCCCGAGGCCGACCACCACAACGACACTGGCTCATCCGACTCCGCCGAGGCGACCGCAGCATCATCGTCGCCATCGGCCTACCCCGCACCGGCGCCGAACACCTCGCCCAACAAATCAACGAACTTCTCCACCCAAACCCTTGACAAGTTACAGCCGTGGGATATCTAGGTGTTGCCCGGTGAGGTGCCGTCATGGGTACGCAACCACTCGATTTCGTCGTCGGCTTCGTGGTGGCGCCGGCTGCGGTCGTGTTGCTAATAATCCGGACGATGTGCGTACGGAACCGTTTGGTCTTTGCGGTTGGACGGGCGTTCTTGCCGGGCTTCATGAGCATGCGTTAGGTGTCCATGCGTAACCAGGAACATCACACCACATCACCCCTACATCGGCGGAGGTCGCCCGCCCATGTCGCTGCTGGGTTTCTATCGAGACCGATTTGGTGAAGTCTGCGCCCGACCCAGACGACCCCCGCCCAACTGCGAGCGTCACTCGCCTACGACGACTCCGATTGCGGCCCTGAGGCCCGCAGGCTGCGGCTTGGTGACCATAGATGTGGGTGGCTTCCACCCAAGACTTCCCGGAGGCCTGCAACAATTCGAAGGCGTGTTCAGACAGCCCGGCCCCGTCACCGATTACGGGGCGCCCGATCGGGAGGGGGCTGCCCAAACGGGTGTGACTCCCTGGCCGACCCGATTGACGGCTGTTTCCCATTGAAGCGCCCCGGCTTTGTTGGGGACTCGGTTTAGTGTCTGCCGCTGCTGTCGGCGGCGCTGTGTCCAGCGTAGTGGGCTGTTTCGAACTCGACTGGTGGGAGGTCACCGATGGCGGAGTGGAGCCGGTGGTTGTTCCACCAGTACACCCAGGACAGGGTGGCCAGTTCGACGTCTTCGACGGTGCGCCACGGGCCTTGCATGGTGATCAACTCGGCCTTGCACAGGCCGAAGACGGACTCAGCCAGGGCGTTGTCATAGGCAGTCGCCTCGCGATCCGACTGACGCCGCCGCGCCGATGTCGGTCAGGCGATCGGTGTAGCGGATAGAGAGGTATTGACTCCCCGGTCGGAGTGGTGGATCAGCTGCGGGAAGGACTCGTCTTTGCGGGACCAGATGGCCATCTCCAAGGCGTCGAGGGCCAGGTCGGCTCGCAGGCTGGAGCTGACCCGCCAGCCCACGATCATGCGGGAGAACACGTCGGTCACGAAGGCCACGTAGGCGAAGCCCGACCAGGTGGCCACGTAGGTGATGTCGGCCACCCACAGCTGGTTGGGGGTGCTGGCGGCAAAGGCCCGCTCCACCAGGTCCGGTCGCCGCGGGGCGCGGGGGTCAGTGATGGTGGTGCGCCGGCGGCGGCCCCCGAACCCGTCAATACCTCGCTCACGATCTTGGTGCAGTACCCTCGCCCATAACGTGCAGCCGAGGAAGCCCCATATCCCGGCAGCGAGGCGCGGCCTAACCCTGCCGGGTAGGCGGGGCACCCGAGCTCCGAGGACGCTGGCCGCTGCGTACTTTTCTCAAGCTTCTCTCGAATGTGCGGTTCGGAGCCGCCCTGAAGCGGTCGGAGCAATCGAGCCAGTCGGTATCGCCCCAACTCGGTCGGCCGATTGGTCGAGCGTGGCCGTCGCCGGTGGCCACTCATCGTGATTGTCACGCCGATGGCTTGATCAAAGCTGGATCGCCAGATACCGCACGGGTCAAGATGGGGATTCCGTCGTGCCACCGGCCTCGCCTAATGACGTCACCACAGGTCGGACGCTTGAGAAGTCAAGCGTCACAGGGGCGCCCTGTTGGTTCCTCAACACGCCCTGCGCGGCACCTCGGTGATGCTCCGCAGCATCTAATCGGTCGGGATATTGGGGCACGGCGTAGCAGCGATCAGTATGGCTGTCCGCCCGAGCATTACGTCCGTCCGTTCGGGCGCTGGTCCGATGCAAAGGCTGAACATTATGGCGTCGTCGGATCGCGGTCTCCGGCAATGCGAGGGTGCCCATACCGAATCCGGCATCGGTCGGGGTCCAGGCCGTGGTGTTGGGGTCGAGGCGGGGATCGACAGTTATGTGCGCCGACGGTCTGACTTCACCTCCGCTGATCGGGTCGCCAGTTCGACACGATCATCTCCTTATCGCGACGTCGTTGACAACCTGGTAGGTCGGCGGCTTCGCGTCGGTGGCCGGGCCGTGACCCCCGCCCGGATCAGCGCAAGTTATGCACCAAGTAGTTCCTCAACGATCGACTCAACTGCGTCGAAGGGCGCACGCAGTGCACCCTCGAGGTGGTGCCGCTCGGCCATGAATCCGGGTGAGTTGTAACTCACCGATACCACTGCGTTCTTGTCCTCCCAGACCAACACCTTGAGTGGGATATCCAATGCAGCGAGCGGCGCCGCGAGCATCACCGCCGCTCCCACAGTCGGCTTCCCAAACATAACGAGTTTCGAGTCGGGCATCTGCACACCGGCTCGTTCGGCTACGCCGCTGTGATCGATGACGTTGAACACCGTGAAGCCCCGATCCGCCATCAGACGCCTCAGTTCGTCGATGGTCTGCTTGACGGACTGGCTGCTGGGTTTGGTGATGACCCCGTCCGAAGATTGCGTGCCGTCTGGCATCAGGCTTCCTTTCGAGGTGGGGCGCAGTTGTGCGCGGCTGCGAGAGCAGTCGTTGTCTCATTCTCGTTCAAAAAGTGCGTGCTCGTGAGAGCAAACGATCCATCAGTCGTCGGTCTCGTCCGGTCTCGCTCAAGTTCCATTCAGGAGTCGCTGGTCCCGAAGTGTTCGGCGAGAGGGTTTCCGGCAAACGCTTCCCCCAGCAACCGGGCGAAGTGCATGACCGTGGTGCGTGGCCGATAGCTAGCTATTACGTTCTGGGTCTTGCCAGCGGCATTCCGCTCGACCAAGACCACACAGCCGAGCGGCTCTCCGTGTACCTGAGCGACGTAGTTTTCGATCCAGCCATTGTCTCCGTAGGGCCCGACGGAAAGGAACTCTTGGCGTTCATAGAGCGACTTGATGGTGAGCACGACTGACCGGACGTTCTCGCCGCCCACCACGACGCCATCCAGCATCGAGCCTTCCACCGTGGCGTCATCGGCCATGTTTTCCTCAGCCACCCACGCTGGGTAGTAGTCCTTGAGAGCCGGATCCCCAGTGGACATGTACTGAGCAGCCGGGTCATTTATTATGACCATGGGATACTCCTTCTTGGTCGCGACCACGGGCCTAGTGCGTGTTGCTGGCGGTGAACCAGATCGCGATGAGCATCGGGCCAGGCGGTCTGTGATTGTTCCGTGCTGCTTAGTTGATGATTTTCATTCCAGAGTGCTGTCGCATCCTGTGTGAATCACTGGTGGTTAGTCGGTCCGCATTCGTCAGGATTTGGTTACCTCCTTTATGTATTCGGGGAGGCCATATATTTTGCTGCTGAGCGCCTGCCTGCGGCGTGGCGCTAGTGCGCCGTTGGCGACTCTTTTTGGTAGGGCCCCAGGAACGAGGTAAGCGCAGCGAGCGTTTCCTCGGGGGTTTCCTCGGCCACCCAGTGGGCGCAGCCCGGGATGACCAGGGTCTGCACGTCGTCGGCGGCGAGCCTCATCGTGGCTGCGACCTGGTCGCCCAGGCTGTGCCCGCCGCCGATAGCCAGGATCGGCAGGGACAGGCGCTGCTCCTTGCGTTCCTGGTTTTGAGCGATGGTGGCGTCGAGCGCACGGTAGATCGCGAAGCTGGCGTGCAGGGCCTCGGGACTGGACGCCAGGGCGTCGACGTAGTAGTCGACGGCGTAGTCGGGCAACGCCCTGGCGGCCTTGGTGGCGAACTGCCAGCCGAAGTAGATCTCCTCCTGTCCGGTCACGAGCTGTTCGTTTATCTCAGCCAGCCGGTTGAAGGCGAAGTGCCATAGTGCGTTGTTCAAGTGGGCGTTGGCGAACAGGGGCGGTGACGGAGACAGCCCCGGGAGCGGGGTCTCGGCGACGGCTAAGCGGGTCAGCCGGTCTGGGTGATCGGCGGCCAGGGCGTAGCCGATCCACATGCCGGTGTCGTGGCCGACCATGGCGAACCGCTGATGGCCGAGCGCCTCCATAAGGGCGACCATGTCGTCGGCGAGGGTACGGGTGTCGTACCCGTCCGGGGGCTTGGCGGACAGCCCGACCCCGCGCTGATCGGGCGCGATTACCTCGAAGTCCCGGGCCAGCGCCGGCATTACCAGGCGCCAGGCGTACCAGGATTGCGGCCAGCCGTGGACCAGTAGCAGCGGGGGGCCGTTGCCACCGACCACTGCGTGCTGGCGCAGCTGGCCGGTGTCGACGAATCGGCTGGTGAACGTGTCGGAGAATCCTTCGGGGAGGTTCGGGGCCCGGGAAACAGAGCCGGGGCCTTCCGGAGTGGGTAGTGGCGATGATGATGTGCTCATATGGGTCTCCTTGTTCGTGATGGAACCCATCAGGGTCGGCTTCTTTGGTCATTTGACTTGGAATGCGGCAATGTTGGGAAAGGTCAACTAGCGAAGTGAGCGGAACGCCGCCCGGATCTCGGTTGCGAACAGCTCGGGCTCTTCCCAGGCGGCGAAGTGGCCGCCCCTGTCGACCTCGTGGAAGTAGGTCAGGGTGGGGTAGACCTCCTGGACCCAGCTGTGCGGGGCTCGGAAGATCTCGCCGGGAAAGACCGTGAATCCGACTGGGACCGAGACCGGCGGAGGGGTCTGTCCGGCCATCACGGGTTGCGGCTTGCCCGTTCTCCCAGTACTCCCGGGCGGCTGAGGCCCCGGTGCCCGTCAGCCAGTACAGCGTGATGTTGTCCAGGATGCTGTCCCGGGTGAGACGGCCCGAGGGTTGCTTGTCCAGGAAGGCGCGGGAGATCTTGTAGTAGCTGTCCGTGTCGTGGTCGAGCATCCAGGCCGCCAAGGCGACGGGCGCATCCAGCAGGGCGTATCCGATGGTCTGCGGCCGGGTGGCCTGCTCGAGGAAGTAGCCGTAGCCGCTGGTCTGCATTGTGGCGATCGCGGCCAGCGCCGCCCGCTCCTCCTCGGTGGGTTCCGCTGGCGGAGGGCCGAGCAGCGCAACCTTGAGCAAGTTGAGGTGGATGCCGAGCAGCCCGGCGGGAGCCTGGCGGGCCATCTCGTCGGCGACAAAGGCACCGAGATCGCCGCCCTGGGCGACGAAGCGGTTATAGCCGAGCCGGCGCATCAACTCCGCCCAGGCGCCGGCGATGCGCCCGGGGTCCCAGCCGACCTGCGTGGGTTCGGCGGAGAAGCCGAAACCGGGCAGGGAGGGGAGCACCAAGTCGAACGCGTCCCCGGCGGAACCGCCGTGCGCGGTGGGATCGCTGAGCGCGCTCACCACGCCGAGCAGCTCGATGACCGAGCCGGGCCAGCCGTGCGTGATAATTAACGGCAGGGCTGCGGTGTGTGGCGACTTCACGTGGATGAAGTGGATGTCGACGCCGTCGATCTCCGTCTTGAACTGGGGCAACGCGTTCAGTCTCGCCTGGCATTGGCGCCAGTCGTAGTCGGTCGCCCAGTAGCGGGCGAGCTCCTGGATGGTCGCCAGCTGCACGCCCTGTGACCGGTCGGTCACCAGTTCCTTGCTGGGCCAGCGCGTGGCTGCGATGCGGTCACGGAGCGCCTCGAGTTCCGTTTCGGAGGTCTCGATCGTAAAGGGCCGGACTGCGTTGGTGCGCGCTGACTGTTCCGACGCGTCAGACATGTTGTCCTCCTTGGCTTGATTCGCTAATGGAGAGGGCTGCGGAGAGATCTCCGTGCGTCAAAATTCCTGAGCGCCGTGGCCTGGCATCGTCGACCAAGGCGCCCATGCGGTTCGCGACGTAAACGGCGGCACCCATTTCGACACTTCAGCCGTCGAGAAAGGCGTCGACGTCACGGGCAAATTCGGTGTGATGTTGAAACAGGAACCCGTGGGCCGCGTCTGGGTAGATCTTCAGTCGAGCGTTTGCAATGAGGCCAGCAAGCAGGTACGAGAAGCGAGGGAGGATCATCGGGTCACTATCCCCGTTGGCGATGAACACTGGCATCTTGATCGCCCCGAGTCTCTCCAAGAGCGCGTGGTTCGGGGTACCCCATTCGCACACTGCGTCGTACTGTGCAAGGCGGGTCTGCCACGTGGTGGGCTCATCGCGTTCGTCTGTTCTGGAGGAAATCCGTTTGAGCGACTGTTGGCCGGCGGTGCGGCTGGTTGTCGACCCGGTATAGAAGACGGCGAGCACACCTTCTGGGTTGGGCTGGTGACCTCCCACCGCATCGATTACCTGCGCCGCCCAGCCGTGCATCCCTGCCGCGCCCTTCGGCGCGGATGAGGCGAGGATCAGCCTGCGTACCTGCGACGGCCGGGTGAGGGCGACCTCCTGGGCGACGAAGCTGCCGATCGAGAACCCGAGCAGGTCCACCTGGTCGAAGCCCATCACGGTCATGAACTCGATGGCGTCACGCCCCATCTGCGCCATGGTGGCGGGCGTTGTCCCGGTCGTGGCCCCGACGCCGACGTTGTCGAAGGTGACGACCCGGTGCCGCGACGCCAGGGCATCGATGAGCGCCGGGTCCCAGTTATCGAGGTTCCCGCGAAAGTGCTGCAACAACACGAGGGGGACGGCCCCTTCGCCGACATCACGGTAGGCAAAGTCGGTGCCGTCGGTTGCGACCACCCGCAGATTCGGCGCCTCCGAATAGGTGCTCATGCCTTCCTTCCTTGGTTTCGTGAGAAGGCCGGGACGGATACCTGTAGTGAGGCCTTTTGATCGACTCCGGCATGACATGTCCTCGCCGCTGCCATGGGGAGCTGCGGGCGCCCGATCGGCCTTCCTGAAGTCGAGTTCGGCGGCGGGGCGTGAGCTGAGGTTGGCGAGCACGCCATCCCCGTACGATCCGGCCCGCAGGGATGCGGTAGGGCGCCGACCTCGTCGTACGGCTGTCCGGTCTCATAGGCCAGTCCTACGATTTCGTGCGGGTAGGACCGAGTGTTCATGCCACCACGGCGGTGGCCGCGGTCATGATCAGTTTCAGCACCTCGTCGGGATGTGAGACCATCGCCACGTGGTTGGTCGGGACTTCCACGATGGTGGCGCCCATGCGCTTGGCGAACTGCCGCTCAGCATCCGGCGGGATGGCTTGGTCGCCGTCGGCGATCAGGAACCACGACGGCACAGATTTCCAGGCGGGCACTCCCATGATTTCTTCGAGCGCGCTACCGGCCAGCGGCTGTTGCACGGCGTACATGACCTTCGCTTTGACGGGGTCTACGTCGGCCGCGAAGTGATTCACGAAGTCGTCCTCGGGCAACCAGGCGAAGCCCTGCTTATCGATATCGAGGTGGGCCAGCGCGGGGGTGGGCGGTCCTTGCGAGAGGAGGGCGCCGATCGATTCGCCGGCGTCGAGGCCGAACGCGGCGATGTACACCAGACCCACGACGTTGGGGGCGTCAGCGCCTAGGGCGGTCATGATCTGGCCGCCGTAGGAGTGTCCAGCCACGATCGTCGGGCCGTCCTGGCGGGCCAGGACTTGTCGCAGCCGACCCACGTCGTCGGCCAGGGCAGCCATCGGGAACTGCGGCGCGGTGACGTTGTAGCCGGCAGCCTGGAGGCGCTCGATGACTGCGCCCCAACTAGACCCGTCGGCCCAGGCGCCGTGGACAAGGACGATGTTCGGCAGAGCATTCATGTGAGGCTCCATTCAGAGGGTGATATCGGTTGGACGGTGGATCGTGTCGGTGGGTGAGGCTTGGCAGGGTGTCGGGCGCCGTTCACCGGTGGGAGTCGTAGGCCGCCAACTGCGAAAGGGGGCCGAGGACGGACAGCGGATGCCGATACGGCAGGCATGGTGGCGGTCACGCGTCCCCCTTGTGGTGAGCTCATGACGTGGCGTTGACGGCGTCGCCGATGATCCGCACGACGGCGCCGGGACGAGTGATGAGACCGAGGTGACCAGCGTCGAAGGTCTCAACGTGAGCGTTGGCACGGCTCGACATGGCCTGCTGCTGGGCCGGGGGGATGACCCGGTCCTGAGTCCCGATCAGCGACCACGAGGGGATTGTCTTCCACGCCGGCGGCCCGGATGGATCGCCCAGGGCGGCTGCGGAGAGCGGCCGCTGTGAGACGGCCAGGACGGCCGCCTCGGCCGGCGGCACGCCGTTGGCGAAGCACTGGTCGAAGCCGATGTACGGCGGGTTCGGGGCCATCTGGACGTAGAGGTCGACACCGCCGGGGACGGGTACCGGCTTGAAGCTCTTGGTGGTGTCGACACCGAGACACGACCCGGTGGTGAGAGCGCCGAGCGGTTCGCCCGCGTCGGGGATATAGGCGTCGACGTAGACCAGGGCCTTCACGTTGGGATTGCCCACCGCGGCGTTGGTGATGACCATGCCGCCGTACGAGTGACCGACCAGGACGATGGGACCCGGGATCTTCGCCAAGTAGCTCGCCAGGTAGGCCGAGTCGCCGCCGGCGACCGGTCCGCGCAGCGGGTCGGGCGGGACGAGGACGGTGAAGCCCCGCTTCTGCAACCGCTGGACGACTGCCTGCCACGACGAGCCGTCCGCCCAAGCTCCGTGCTCAAGCACGATCGTAGGCTTGGACGAAGCAGCCCTCGGCTGGCCGGACGCGGTCGTGCCCGGCAACACGAGGAGGGCGGGGAGCGCGGCGGCGACAGCAAGTGCTGCGACTCGGGCGCGCCAGCCAACGGAAATGCCCGACATGCTGAACGTCCTTTCTTGTGTGGGCGGAAGCACCGCCCCGTTGGTCGTGAGCTTGGCCCCGGGTCTGCGGTTAGTTGTGCAGTACCGATGATCCGCCTTGCTTGTCTCGATTGCATCGGTCGCCTAACCAGTCTTCGACGTCGAGCCTCTTGGAGACACCCGTGCGGCGCCCTGCGGGTCGGTCGCGTTCGGGGGGACGGCGTCGGCGTCGGCTCCGGTGACTGTGTCAACGCTTCCCGGCCTCGTCTCGACGGCGCCTGCACTCCTTGAGAGGGTCTGGTCACGCTGGGCCCGCTGGCCCGGTAGCGACGAAACGGTGTGCGGTGGCTGGTTCTGACCGGCGACTAGGAGGCTTGGGAGCTGGTGGTGGTGAGTACGGCGAAGAGTTGGCCTCGGGAGGTCACTTCTAGCTTGGCGAACGTCTTGTTGAGGTGGTAGGCGACCGTTTTGCGGGAGATGTAGAGCTTCTCGCCGATGTCGCGGTTGGATAGCCCGTCGGCGGCCATCTGGGCGATTTGGAGCTCCTGGGGGGTGAGTTGATCCCAGGGTTGGGCTTTGCGACGACCGCTGCCTTCTCCCGATGCTCTCAGTTCCTGCCGTGCCACTTCGGCCAAGGCCGGGAAGGCCAGGGCATCAAATCCGTCCCGGGCGGCGCGGCAGCGGCACGCGCGAGTCCGCGCCGCGGCGCTGCCGGCGCAGCCATCGGCCGTACCACAGCAACATCCGACCTCGATAGCAGGGCCAGTTCACCAGGTCCTGGTCGAGGGCCGCCTGGTAGAGGCTCTCGGCCTGGTTATCGTCAGCCACCATGGGTCGGGCATAGCCAGCGGTTGCCTGCAACAGCGAGCCAGATGTGGTCTCTGCGAGCCATTCCAACTGTTCGAGATAGGACCGTGCGAGGTCGTCGCGGCCGCTGTGGGCGGCGGCCTCCACCAGGTCGGACAGCCCCCACGGTCCCACGAAGGCGTGGTAGGCGGGGTCGGCCGGGTTGAGGGTGCGCTGGTGGTGCTGGAGGCCTTCGGAGTAACGCTGGTGGGCCACGGCGCCCCGGCCCCGAACAAACTCGGCCAGGCCGACCACGGTGGTTATGCCCAACGGGAGCATGTGGGCCTGCGCCTCGTGGATTAGTTCTTCGGCACGGTCAAAGTCTCCCCGTTCGGAGGAGATGGTGGCCTGCGCCAGCCTGGCGATGGCGCCCCAGCGGGTTTGGCCGGTCTCGGTGGCGAAGCGGGAGGCTTCCTCGGCGGCGGCCACGGCTAGCGGCTCGCGGGCCTGGTGCACCGCGGCCCAGGCCTGTTGGGCCAGGGCCTCGACCAGCAGGGCCACCCGACCTTGAGCCCGGAGTCCATCGACCGCCGCCTGAAGGAAGCCCAGGGCCAGGTCGTAGGCCCACACGGCGCTGGCCGCCGAGCCCACCAGGAACGCGCCGACCGGGTCGCCGGCGTCGGGGGTCATCTGGGAGATGCGCTCCAGCACCTCCGCCCCGCAGTGAACCGGGTCTGCGTAGGCCAGGGCCGCCAGCACGGCTGGGTCGTCTTCGCCGACCGGCATCCGCCGGGCGGCCGCCACCACGGCCTGTCGGGTCTGTTCGTCGGCGTTGCCCCACTGGCACCGCTGAGCCAGGGTGACCAGGAGCCTCAGGGCCAGATCTACGTCCCCGTCTCGGCGCATCCGGTCAAGGACCTCGAGGCTTGCGCCGACCTTGGACGCTCCCGACCAGCGGGTCTCGTCGTAGGTCTCGCGCAACCAGGACAGACGGGCTCGTCGATTGGGTTTCCAGATCGAGCGACTCAGCGGCGCGCACGAGACTGAGGCCGAGCTCGAGCCGGCCCAGCTCGAAGGCCATCTCGGCGGCCGCCAGCAGTCTGTGCCCCCGGCGAGCGGGCGTCTCACTGAGCTCGGCAGCACGTTGCTGCAGCGGCTAAGGCCACCTCCAGTGCGCCGCGCCGGCTGGCCCGTGCGGCGGCCTGGTCCAGTCCGGCTGCGGCCGCCTCGTCAGGTCCCAAGGTCGCCGAAGCGCGATGCCAGGCCCGGCGGTCCGGGTGGTCGGCGAGCACCTCGAACAGCGCGGCGTGGGCGGCGTGGCGCTGGAGCACATCGGCCGCTTGGTAGATCGCTGAGCGCATCAGAGGGTGGCGGAAGCGGAGTCCTCCGCCTGCTGGTTCGACCAGCCGGGCCGTCGCGGCCGGCGTCAGCAGGTCCGCTCCGATGTCAGCACCTTCGAGAATGGCGGTGGCCTTGATCAACTCTGCGAGGCTGCTGCCGCCATCGGCGGCGGCGACCAACAACAGCGAGCGGGTGGGGCCAGGCAGCTGGGATGCTTGAAGCGCGAATGCCTGCTGCAGCCGAACGGTCAGGGGCAGTCGCGAGTTCAGGGGCACTTCGCCCTGGATGTGCCTGGCCTGCAGGGCCGCTGGCAGTTCGACCAGGGCCAAGGGGTTGCCGGCTGCCTCGCCGAGCACCCGTACTCGTAAGAGAGGTTCCAGCCCGGGCGCCTGTGCGTCCAAGAGAGCGGCCGAGGCTGTCTCATCGAGCCCCTCCAGCGGAAGCTCGGGCAGACCGGCGCGGGCGAAGGGACTGTCGTGCTCGTCCCGGAGTGTGATGAGCATCGCCGCCGGCTCCGCCGCCAAGCGGCGGGCCACCAGGACCAAAACCGTGCTGCTGGTCTCATCGAGCCACTGGGCGTCCTCGAGCCCCATCAGCACCGGCGTGTTCTGGGCGTGCTCGGTGATCAGATTGAGGGTGGCGAGCACCACCATGAACAGCTCGGGAGTCGCCTCGTCGGACATGCCGAAGGCTCCCAGCAAGGCCTGGCGCTGCCGGGTCGGCAAGCCGCTCGCGAGCGGAAGGATGGGTTGGAGAAATTGGTGCAGACCAGAGAATGGCAGGAGCGTCTCGGCCGGCACTCCGGCCGCGGCCAGGCTGCGCATCTTCCGCTCCGCCGCTTGCTCCCTGGCGGCGATCAGCAGCGAGGACTTGCCGACTCCGGCCGCCCCTCGTATGACCAGGGCGCCTCCGACACCCGCTTCAAGATTGTCGATGATATCGCTGAGCCGGGCGAGCTCCCGGTCACGTCCGTATAAACGACGACCCCCGGTGCCGACGCGTGGCGCGTCCGCTGCTGTCTCCCCCTTCGCGGTTACCTCCACGGCAAACCCCCTTGAACCAGCAGAAGACTGGTCATCTGACCGATGCGATCCGGGCTTCGACTGTACTATTTCGGGCCGCCAGCGCACCCGGGGATTGACCGGTCGACACCGGGGGAGAAGGGCCGGTCGCCGGCTGAAAAGCGACCGAGGCGAGGCTTGGCACCTGACGCCACCGCACTGACCTGGTACCGACCTGCCTGATCGCTCGGGAACCGCGAGGAGAGCCGTCGCTACTGAGACCGCCTGAGACTGGTCGATCGCCGGATGCGGCGGCTGCCCACCAGCGCGACGGTGGCTCACGGACTGTGTGTCCAGCGTTGCGACCGTCGTCAGCTCAGTGGGCCCACGAGATGCCCCGCGCAGCGCTGCTGTGCGCCCGACAAAGGAGGAACCAGTCATGTCTATCAAACGCAAGGCGCTTTCGGTCGCAGCGACGCTGACAGTCATCGGTGGCATCACTGCCACTGGGACGATCTCAGCCACTGCCGCCACAACGCAGTGCGGCGCGAAGTGCATCGAAGTCTTCAGCCCCAGGTTCGGGCCCGGCTTTGTCGAGAGCGTGCGACACGGCGTCGCTCAAGTCGGCCAGCCGACGATCCTGGGACCCGCCAGCAGCTCGAACCCCGCTGGGGACCTCATGGCGATCACGTTCGGCGCGGGCCTGGTGTCCGACTTCTACGCGGCGGGCATGGTCTCAGCCGGAGTGAACCTCCATTTCGGAAACCTACATGCCGTGCAGCTGGCATACGCGCCGTCTGGCCAGGCCACGGGCCTCTGTACTGCCGTGGCAGAGACAGCGTTCGAGAACGAAGCGTTGAGCCTGCAGCCCTGCAGCACTCCGGGCACCACCGTGTGGATTATCGATCCCACCGTCGCGCCAGCATCGGAGGCGGGGTTCTTCGCGATCATCAACGGCTCTACCACGGACTTCTCGCGCCCGCTTGCCATGACCTATCTGCACAAGCCCCCGGCGCGGATCCGCCTCGACCACCTCAACTTGTCGGACAACGGCACCGCACCCGTCACGCAGCTCTGGGGTCGCTACTTCGGTGTCGTGAGCTAGGGAGTCTTTGCGACGCTTCACGATGGGGTGCACACGTGGCGGAGGCCGAGACACGATCTGAACCCGACGTGGTGACGAAGGCCATCCCGCGTTCAGGGCGCGAGACGGTGGCCCGGTTCACCGACTTCCTGAGCGCGAAGGGCCTGCGGCTGGTTCCCGACGACCGCAAACTCGTTGCCGGGACTGTCGGTGTCCTGGTCGCTGTCTCGCTCTTGGTCTTCTCAAACGTGGCAGCTAACCATTCGCCGAAGCCACATGATGTTCCAGTCGGCATCGTGGGGCCGCCGAGGGTAGCGGACGCTTCGCGGGCTCAGCTTGGGTGGGTCGCACCCGGTGGCTATCGGATCCAGGACTACGACTCGCTGGCTACAGCCAAGTCGGCAATACGACACCGCTCGGTGACGCCCCCGTGCCCAACTGGCGGTTCACCACCCAGGGCGCCGCCGGTGTGCGAGCAGAACTTTCCCGCTGGTATGCCGACCCCGGCACCTTCGAGAACCTCCGTCGTAGCCGCCTTGACGACGGAGAGCTAGTCGAGTTCACCCTCATCTGGGAAGAAGACGGCGTAACCCACATGTGCCACCAAGCACACATCCTTCGCCTCCGCGACGGACAAGTCGCCTCCGACACAGCCTTCTGCGGAGGCCGTTGGCCGGCACCGCTCATCGCCGAGATGGCGGCCGCCTCGCAGAGCTCCGGTTGACGACCAGGAGACCCCGGGCACGACTAACAGCAGTCTTCGGTGTCGTTCTGCGTCATCGCGCGCTCGACATGGGCGCACCGACGGCAACCTCTCGCCGAGCCGAGCGACGCCCAACTGCCCCAATATCCGATGAGGACGTAGCCCCCAAACGTCAACGGCGAAGTGACCCCTAGGGCAGCCTGCGGCCGCAACCAAAGGGCCTAGGTCAGGGCGGACGAGGTTGGTGGTGGGGGGCGGCCGCAGCGCCGGCAGAAGTGCCGGGCACCACGACAAGCCGGACCCCAAGCCGACGAGGGGTAGGATAACGGTGTGCCGGAACGTAAGGTTCTGGGTTGGAAGGCGATCAGCTATGGGGCTGGGGCGTTGGCCGGTTTGGTCACCCAGCGGGCGCTTGAGGCGGCATGGAAGGGATCGCACCACGCCTCGCCGCCACCGTTGCCGGCCGACCGACGTTCCTCTTGGACGGAGGCGCTGAGTTGGGCCGTCGCCACCGGCGTGGGCATGGGGGTTACGAGGCTGCTGGCGATCCGCACCGCTGCGGTGGTGTGGGAGACGGCCACCCACGAACTACCGCCCGACGCTGCACTCGATGCCGACGCGGTGACGAGCTGACCAACAGATCGAGTCTCACCACGGCGCGCTCTGGGGCGCCGGGCCGGGACACTGAGATCGGCCAGCCATGAACGCCGTCAGACGCCTAGTGGCGCCCATCGACCGCTGGCAACGGCATAATCGGGTTGCCGGGCCCGCTTACGCAGCGGTCAGGAAGTTCGGCGACGACCAGGCCAACATGCTGGTGGTGAGCCTGGCGTGGTACGGCTTTACCGCCATCTACCCGCTCCTGCTGGTGGTGGTCACCGTCTTCGGCTTCATCGGGGCCGCCTCGCTCGGCCACGGCATCGTCACCACGCTCCACCAGTTCCCCGTCATCGGCGAACAGTTCAACCCGGGCCAAGGCGGCTCCAACCTCCACGGCAGCGTGCTCGGCCTCATCATTGGCCTGGTCGGTCTGGTCTATGGGGCCCAAGGCGTCACCCAGACCGCCCAGCAAGCCATGGCCCAGGTATGGAACGTCCCCCGGGTCAGGCTTCCCGGCTTCTTGCCCCGTCTCACTCGGAGCCTGACCGGGCTCATGATCATCGGAGGAGCATTTGTGGTCAACGCTTTCGTAGGCTCCATCGCCGGTGGACACGGGCATAACTACGCCCTCCGAGTGCCATTGCTCGTCGGAATACTCTTGGGCAACGTCGGCTTCTACCTCGCTGCTTTCTGGGTGCTCACGCCCAAGGTGGCCCCGGCCCGCCAACTGCTGCCCGGTGCCGCCTTGGGCGCCGCGGGCTTCACGCTGTTGACCACGGTAGGGGCTGCTCTGGTACAACACCAACTGCGGCACAGTAGCGCTACCTACGGCGCCTTCGCGTCGGTCGTCGGCGTGGTCGCGTATCTTCTCCTGCTGGCCAAGCTGAGCCTGTACGCGGCCGAACTGAACCCTGTCCTGGCTGGCCGCCTGTGGCCCAGGGCGCTGCCAACCGCGCCGCCCACCGCCGCTGACGATCAGGTCATCGGCGTCCGTCGCGATCCCAACTCGGCCGGACAGCCAGCGGCCGATGATGCCCGGGATGGCGGTGATTCCTCCACCCAACCCGACATCGCCGACGACCCACCGAATCAGTCGCGACGTGCATCGTGAGCCAACAGAGCGGTGCTTGACCGTCGCGGTCGCCCTATGTCGGAACATGTGCTGGGAGCCAGTGGGCCGGGCACGTAACTGAGCGCCGATCATTCCACAGCGTATGCGTCTAGGAGCCGGGCGCATGGATATCGGCGTATTTCATGACGTGACGTGGCCGCGCGTGAAGCTCACCGTGGCCCGGCGGAAGGACCGTCGAGATAGCGGTATGTCTGCCACAAGAAGCGGACACCCGTTGCCTCATTCGTTCCGCCACGGGGAACATGCTGAAGCTGTTCGAGGTGTCCAAAGACTGCGCACAGGACATCGAGCTGGCGCTCAGCGAAGCATGCACCAATGTCATCTCGCACGCGACCACCGATGACAAATACGACGTTCAGGTACGCGTCGATGACCAACAGTGCGTGACCAGTGTGCACAACGCCGGCAACGGTTTTGACGACGAGAAGCTGCGGGAACGATGCGCGATCCGCATGCGGCGACAAGACGTGGCGTGGCGATCGTGCACGCCGTGATGGACAGAGTCGATGTCACCTACGGCCCCTAGGTCGGACCACCGTTCGCTTGGTCAGAGCCCACGGTGCGCGACGACGGCCGATAGCCGCCTCCGATCACAGCCTGGCAGTACCTAGCTCGCACATCCATATCGGCAACCCCGTCGGGCCACATCTGGCGATCTGCCCCTGGAGCGAATCGACGGAGCCCCGTGGCCGAAAAGGGTTGTGCCCACGGACAGTTTCGGCCCGGTCGATACCAGGAGCCACTGGTCGGCGGCCAGGCTGAACCCTCCGGTTGTGGGTCAGCGACTTCCCCCGGTGCTGGACAGATCCGCAACGACACGAGATCATGGTGGCAGCTGACTACCGAGCGCTCGTACCGGTACATCCTTTCGTGCCGAAACCGCCGCCGGCCAAGGCACGACACGGGCCGAGATGCCGCCACTTCGCGGCTATGCAGACGGGCCACCAGGAGCTGAGGCCCCCCTAGAGACGTGACTGCGTTCGAGAAGCAGGAGCACATGGCCAGCCTTCTCGGGTACGACGGCCACGAACCTCCAGCCCTGAGCGCCGGCCGCGTTGAGCTCGGAATCGGTTCCTTCCTGCTCGCTGTGGGTCACAAACTTGTACTCCCAAACAGACGCGCCGGGCTGGTCGTGTCCACCGGCCCGGTCGTGGGCGCGCAGCAGCTCCTCGAGATCTGTTCGGGCGTGCGCTACAAACTCCGCGTCGGCGTCGCTCTGGCGGCGGATTTCCGACGATCCGTCCCGGCCTACCAAGATGGGGGTGTCGAGATCGTCGGTGGCGTACACGTCGGCTCCGTGCCGGTGCCACGGTGCGGGAGACGCCTTGGCCAACCGAGCCGCGATGGCCTCATAGTCCATACGTCAAGTTATCCCCCAAGCCGGCAGCAGTCGATGCCTGCAAAGGTATCGCCCCGGCCACGCCCATCCAACCGCCGGGCGCCCCGCAACCACTCGCAGCGCGCTCCCCAGCGGCAGAAATGCGGACCGAGGGCGGTTCCCCGGCATTCCCGGTCACCGCACGCGCTCAGAGCGTCGTGACCGAAGCGACGCTGGGGCAGAGGGGGGGGTCGCCTCAACTGCATCTCCCCAAAGAACTCGATGGCAGCTTCTACAGCATCGACGGCAAGATGGAGGTGCGATGCGGTGACCACGTTTCGTCCCCGAGCAACGGCAGGACGGTCCCCTTGCCGCCCGGGGCATCCCCCCACGTTGAGCGTCATAGGGCGAGCCCCCCACATGCTCATCCGTCCCCAGCCACGACAGCATCATGCGGACCAGCTGCCGGCGTTTCCAACGAAAAGACCGGAGGGTCACAAGATGCGGGTATCACGACCACCCGAGAGCCGGGCGGAGCCGGCCGAGAAGCCGGGTGTCAGGGGTTCCCTGAGCAACGGCGCAGGTTCCGTCGTTAACGAGGGAGCGGCTGGTCCGACCGACGAAGAGGGGCCGGTTGAGGCTTGCTTTGCTCTCAGCGCACCCCTGCCATCCAGTTTGGCGGGCCTAAGCGTCGCCCCGTTTGCGCAGCATCTTCTCGATCTCAGCGACGTCGAGTGCCTCGTTGCGGATCATCTGACGGGCCATTTCCTCCAGCGACACGCTGCGTCCTTCGACGAGGACAAGCAGCCTGCGATACAGCTCGATACCCCGGCCTTCCTGAACCAACATCTCCCCCAAGATGTCATCCACGGTCGGATGATGGGTGCCGACGAGTTCGCCGATGTCTAGCGACACGTTGCCCCCGAGCGCGGTTACTTCCTCGCCGGCCTGGATGGCGTGGACGAGGGCCTGCTGAGCCTGCTCGCGCATCCAACCCGTGATCGGAATCCGGGCGTGCCCGAACACCATGAGCGAATACTGCGTAAAGCGCACGGCGCCGGCGAGCTCCTGCTCGACGATCTCGTTCAGCGTCTTGAGCGTCTCGTCCCGGTCGATCTCCACTGCGGTTCTCCCTTCCCGATAGGCCGTGGTGGGCGGGCAGGTTCGCTAGTCGGGTTCCTCAAGGCGGAACCCCACCTTCATCGTGACCTGGAAATGGCACACCTGTTCACTGTCTATGTGGCCTCGGATCTCGCCGACCTCGAACCAGCCCAAGTTACGCACCGTTTTCGACGCCCTTGCAACCCCCCGCCGGATGGCGTCGTCAATGCCCTCTGTCGAAGTTCCCACGATCTCTGAGATCTAGTTGACGTTGTCGGCCATGCGGACTTCCTTCCACGGCGGGAGCGTAGCCCGCTTTGGTGGATTCGCGGTCGGGCAAATCGCCGCGGTGACAATCTCCCAAGGGGGGACGAATAGACGAATATCGGACACGCGGAGATCGCCAGCGCCGAATACCGACCGTCGAAACGTGCTTCCTGCGCCGTCGGATGGTTCGCCCTCGGATCTATGGGTGGGAGAAGTAGAGGAGGAACTCGAGTAACCCGTGGTTGGCGGTGGTGGCGGGGCCGCCGCTTGGATTGTCGATCCCGTAGTCGGCGAAGACGATGGGGATCGACCCGCTCACCGCTATGGTGGAGCCGGTCCGGCGGGCTTGGACCTGGAACGTCGCCGAGCGGGTCATGCCGTGCAAGGTCAGTTGGCCGGTCGCGGTGGCGGTGATTGTGGTGCCCGGCGCCGGGATGGACCCGAGCTGGATTGGCCTGGTGAGCACGAAGGTGGCCGTAGGGTATTTGGCGGTGTCCATGATCCGGCCTTGGAACTGCTCGTCCCGCAAGCTCTGATCGCTCTTGACGGTTGTCATGTCGACGCTGAAGCGACCGGCGGTGACTTCGGTCCCGCTGATGGTGATCGAGCCGCGTGATGGCGCTGGTGCGCCCGACGGCGGTATTGCTCTGACCGAACAGCGTCTCCTGGATGCGGTACCCGGCGATCGAACCAGTGGACACATCCCATGTGCCGGGCAACGTCGAAGAACTCGACGACGTGCCGGACGTCCCTGTCGCCGCGGCCGGGTTGGCGACAGTGGTGGCGGTAGAGAGACTTAGCGGCGCGGGCGCCTTGCCTTCGATGAAGTGGATGTAGATGAAGGGTCCGCCCACGACGAGCGCCACTGCGACCACGCCAGCCCCGATGATCCAGCGAGTCCAGCGCCGACGGCGGGGGGAGGCGGGAGTCGTTGCAGTTCCTCGGGTCATGCACTCAGCCTGAACCACAGGACCTGAGAGCCCGCTGTGCCCAAACGGCGGGCTCGCTGGGAGCACACCCACGGCGGCCGGCCGGCTGCCTGGCCGAGCACCGCGCTGCGCCCCAAGCCGTCAGCAATGGGTAGGAACAGGCCCGTAAGGATTTCTTGTATCTCTTCTGGTCAATCCCCCTCTGACATCGGGAGGGACCAGGCAACCAGCGCCCAACAACCGGGCGGCTGCTGGCTATGGAGGTAGCGATGAGGAGTACACGACTGGTAGCACAAAGATGAGCAAGCAACTGCAGAAGTGGCTGGGCATCACCGGGCTGATCTTCTTCGTCCTGGTGGCCGTGTCCGTGCTGCTCGTGCCCAATACCCCCAACACCAACGCCAGCCTGACCAAGCTGAGCAGTTTCTATACCCACTCCAAGGCGGGCCTCCTGCACATCGACGCCATCATCACCGGCGTCGCGGTCCTGGTCGGAGTGTTCTGGTTTTGGTACTTCCGAGACTGGCTGATCGCCACCAACGCCGCCGCTCGTCGCCTGGGCACCGTGGCCTTCGCCGGGGCGCTGCTGTTCGCCGCGGGCGGGGGTCTGGCCGGTGGCATTAGCACCGCCTTAGGCGATGCCTCTGACACCCACGCGACCACGGCCGGCACACTGCAGGTCCTCAACACCTTGAGCACCGACCTCGGCAACACCATCACCGGAGCGGGGCTGGCCATCTTCCTGGTCGCCACCGCGGTGCTCATCCTGCGCTACCGCGTCCTGCCCATCTGGATGGCCTACTGGGGCATCCTCGGCGCGGTAGCTGGCCTCGTCATCGGCTTTTTCGGCATGATCGGCTTCGGCGTCTGGCTCATCGCCGCCTGCGTCGTGATCCTGATGCGCGCCTCGCACGCCCCCGCCGTCCCCGACACCGGCTCCCCTCCCGTCACCGGCTCCCCAGCGCCCCTCCTCCCCGATCCTTCTACGCCCTAACAGATCCTAGGAACACCCCGAGCCTGTCGTGTCCCTGGGACCGTTCGCGAGCGCCGTGGTGCCCCCGTTGACGCCGACGGCGACACCGCAGGGCTGAAGACCGCGGCTGGTTAGGGTTTCGCGGTGGCGACGGGGGCGGGGGTGTATGTGCGGGTGTCGACGGTGGGCCAGGCGACCAAGGGCACCTCGCTGGCTGGCCAGCTGGAGGTGTGCCGCAGGTTTGTGTCGGGGCGGGGCTTGGGCGCTGGCGGGGGAGTATGTGGATCGGGGGGTGAGCGGCGCCAGCGTGGTCCCGGCCTGGCCTGGATGGGCTGCTCGACGATGTGCGGGCGGGGGTGGTCTCGGTGGTGGTGGTCGCCAGGCTGGACCGGCTGGGCCGGTCGGTCCGGCATCTGCTGTCGCTGCTGGGCGAGTTGGACGATGTGGGCGTCGGCGTTCGTTTCGGTGGCGGAGGGGTTCGATTCGACGGCGCCCGAGGGGCGCCTGCTGCGCGGGGTGCTGGGGGCGTTCGCCGAGTTCGAGCGGGAGCAGATCGTCGAGCGGGGTCGGGCCGGCCGGCAGGCCGCGGCCCGGGCGGGGTGGTGGCCGGGCGGGGTGCCGCCCTTTGGGTGGCGGCTGGCCCGGGCGGGCGGTGAGCGTCGCCGCCGCCTGGTCGTCGACGAGGCGGAGGCGGCCACCATCCGGGCCGCGGTGGCCGGCCTGCTGGGGCCGGGCACCTTCGCCGAGACGGCCGGACAGCTCAACGCGCTGGGCCGTCCGACCCGGCGGGGGGCGCCCTGGACGGCGGCCGCGGTCCGCTCGGCGGTCACCGGCAGGACGGTGGGGGAGATCCTCGACGAGGCCACCCGGGATCGGTTGGCCGCCCGGATCCGGCGGCGGTCGGGGCCGGGCGGCTCCCGCTGGCGCTATCTGCTGTCGCGGGGCCGGCTGGTCTCGGCGTGCGGGGCGCCCATGGCCGGCGCCGGCGGGGCCAGGATCGGCCCCAGCTACGCCTGCACGGCACGCAGCTCGGGGTGCGGGTGTGGGCGGGTGCCGGCCCAGCCGCTGGAGCAGGCGGTGCTGGCCGCGGTGGCTCGGCCAGCTGGAGGGGGTGCAGCTCAACGTGGCAGCCAGCGTCGACCCCCAAGGCCTTCGAGCCCGCATCGCGGCGATCGAAGCGGCGCTGGTGGCCGAGGTCGCCGCCCACATCTGCCGGGGCTCACCAGGCCAGGTGGCCGCCGAGGCGACCGCAGCCATGGTCGCCGAGCTGGAGCGGCTGCGAGCCTGCCTGGCCCAGGCCGACCACTCAAGGCCGCCATGAGGCCACCGTCCGCCTGGCCCGGCTCGGACAACGCCTGCTCGCCGACGGGCAATCCTCCCCCCAGGTGGCCGCCGACCTCGTTGTCGGCCTCGACGTGCGAGTCCGGATACTGGGAACCGTCGGGTGCCCCGCCTGCGCCGGCAGCGGAAAAGCGCCAGGCGGTGGCGGGTGGCGCTGCCCGGCCTGCAGAGGCGTCCGGCAGCGGCCCACCGTCCGGGTAGCCGGTGTCCTCCCCGACTGGCCCAGGAGCGCTAACCAGGCAGACCGCCCGTTCGAGATCGACATATCGGTCTGAAACCGCCAACCCGGGCTCCTACCTCGGGCCGGCAACCCCGACAACGCTCCCGCTTGAGTCGCGTTTCGCCTGGTCAAACACATAAAACATGTCCTGCAAGTAGGGCAGAGTGCCGCGCGCGGCTTCTGGCTGCCGCCCTCGCTGACCATGGCGGGCAGGTCCGGAATCGGGCGCGATGTTGGCCAGCTCGTCGAGCACGAGGGTGCAGCGGGGCGGCCCGGTCGGGCGGCGCCGGCGCCGCCGCGGGCTCGCAGGCGGCGTAGGCTCCGGCCCGGACCTGTTCGAGGAAGGCGACCACGATCGGCGCCACCAGGTCCTGGTAGCGGGCCGGGCGCGCAGATGTAACGGTGTCGCGGGTCGCCGCCAGGGTCGGGGGTCGAAGTTGGGTGCCGCCGCGTTGTCGAGCACCGCGTCGGAGCGGTAGGCGGCCAGCAGACCGGCGGCGGTGGACCAGATCCCGGACTGCTCGCGGGGATCGGTGGCGGCCAGCCCGGCCAGCACGTCAGCGGCCGTGTCCACCCCTTCGGCCACCAGAACCGCCCGGGCCGGTTCGAGGTCCTGGCGGAGCACCCACCGCAGGACCGTCTCCATCCCGGCCCGGCCGAGATGGGCCGCGTGCAGCAGCGGAGCCAGCAGGGCCTCGGCCCGCTCGGTCCAGTGCGCCGATTCACCCGTCCGTGCCGTCCGGCCGGGCGGCGCCGGCCATGGCCCGGGCCAGGACGAGCGACTCGTCCCAGGTGGCCGCGGACGCGACCGGCGACCAGCGCAGGCGGCTCACCCCGGCCGGGAGCTGGACGGTGCCGCTCGGGTCGAGCAGCCAGCATCGGCCCAGGCGGCTCGCTCGGGCTCGGCCGTGGCGGCCAGCAGGTCGGGTTTGGTGGAGGTGACGACCACCGCGCCCGGGCGCGGCGAGGACGTTCGGAATGGCCACGGCGGTGGTCTTGCCGGAGCGGGGCGGACCCAGTACCAGCACCGCCTGCTGGGGGTCGGCCAGGGCCAGCCCGCCGTGAGGTGGTGCCGAGGTAGAGGCGGCCGCCCAGCGTCGGCCAGGTGACCGGCGGAGCTGCTCGAGCTCGGGGTGGTGGCTGCGGCTGCATGGCTCCTCCCGGCCGGGCGCGACAGACTCAGGGGGAAGCCGGCCGATAGAGCTACCGCCTGGCCCGGGCCCGCGGCCGACGAGACCGGGTCATGGACGGCTATAACTGGACGCCATGGCGCAACTTCTGAGCGACGACGCCGTCGCCGCCGGGCCTCCAGGGTCTGGACTGGACCCGCGAAGGCGACGCCATCGTCAAGACGGTGGTCGGCAAAGACTTCGCAGGCCGCTCTGGCGTTCGTCAACCGGGTGGCGGAGCTGGCCGAGGCCCGCAACCATCACCCCGATATCGCCATCTCGTGGAACAAGGTGACCCTGACGCTGTCGACCCACTCCGCCGGGGGTTCGACCGAGCTCGACCTGGACTGGCGGCCGCCATCGACGCCACTCGAGCGACCCGGTAGTCGACCGGTCGCAGGGGACCCGCTACCCGCTGGAACGGCCGTATTCTCTACCAATGTCGTCGCTGTGCCTGCTGACCGTCCACGCCCACCCTGATGACGAGGCGTCCAAGGGCGCCGGAACCGTGGCCCGGTACCACGCCGAGGGCGTCCACACCGTGCTCGTCACCTGCACCGGCGGCGAGGAAGGCGACATTCTCAACCCGGCCATGGACCAGTCCCGGGATCCGCGACCGCCTTGCCGAGGTGCGCCGGCAGGAACTCGATCGGGCCGCCGAGATCATCGGCTACGACGAGGTCGTCATGCTGGGCTACCGGGACTCGGGGATGCCGGGCAGCCCCGCCAACTCCGACCCGCGGAGCTTCGCGGCCGCGCCCCTCGACGAAGCGGTCGGGCGCCTGGTGGCGGTCATCCGGCGTACCCGGCCCCAGGTCGTCGTCACCTACCCACAGGACCAGACGGGGCTATCCCCATCCGGACCACCTGCGGGTCAACGAGATCTCGGAGCTGGCCTTCGACGCCGCCGGCGACCCTGATCGCTTCCCGCGGGCCGGGCCGCCCTGGCAGCCGCTGCGGCTCTGCTACGTCCAGTGGTCGGTGCGCACGGATGCGGGCCATGCACGAGAAGTACCTGGAGCTGGGTCTCGAGTCGCCGTACGAGGACGAGCGCCTGGCGCGATGCTCGAAGGCCGAGACTCGCGCGAGCCAGGCGCCGGGGACGGACGCAGCCGGCACGACGGCCCCGTGTCGTGTCGACATTCAGCGGCTACGGCTCGGTCATGCGGGAGTCCCTGCTGGCCCACGCCACCCAGGTGGACCCCACCTCCCGCCACTGGTTCGGCCTGCCCAGCGAGGTGGCCGACGACCTTGTACCCTTACGACGAGTACGAGGTCGCCCGCGACCTCACCGGCGACGGAGCTGTCGGCGGACCTGTTTGCCGGGCGTCGACATCGGTCCACGCTGTCTGAACGGAGGTGGACGGCCGTGCCCGAGTGGCTGAGCGAGGAATGGCTGAAGGAGGTCGCCAGCGCTGGCTGCCTCCCGGCCGCCCCTCGGGGTCTCACCGGGACGGTCTCGGTGGCCGTCAGCGGTCGCCCGCAAGGCGAAGAGGTGGCGTATCACTGGAGCTACCAGGACGGGGCGCCCGGTGATGGCGGCACGGGGCCAGTGCCCGATGCCGACCTGGCTCTTGACGATCGCCGTGACGATGCCAGGTCAGTATGCCGACGGGCGAGGTCGAGCCGAGCGTGGCATACATGCGGGGCCGGCTCAAGGCCACCGGGGACGGGGCCCTGCTTGCTCGGGCTTGCTGGAGTCCACCGCCACCGAGGCCTACCGGAATGGCGCCAGCACGCGATGGACCTGGCCGAACCGGCGTAGACGTCAGGGTCTGCTCGTCTCCATCCGGTCAGATTCGTCATCCGGCCGCCCTTCGGCTACGAAGTGTGATCAATGGCCCGCGCCTCTGAACGACACCAGCGACGCCGCGCTGGTCGTCGCCATCGGGCGCTGGCACAGGACGCCCTGGCGGAGGTGTTCCGCCGCCATGCCGGAGCGGTGTTCGGTCTGGCCAGACGGGTGCTCGGCGATGCCGGCTCGGGCCGAGGAGATCGTGCAGGAGGTGTTCGTCCGGCTGTGGAACGAACCCGAACGTTTCGACCCCGACCGCGGCTCCCTCCGGTCCTTCCTGCTGGCCCAGACCCACGGGCGGGCGGTCGACCTGCTCCGCTCGGATACGGCCCGGAGGAACCGGGAGGACCGCGACGCCCGGGCCGCGGCAGAGGCGGGCTACGACGTGGAGCACGAGGTATGGGACCTGGCCGTCGCCGACCAGGTTCGCGAGGCCGTCGTGGCGCTCCCGGAGGAGGAACGCCGGGCCATCGAGCTGGCCTACTTCGGCGGCCGTACCTACCGGGAGGTGGCGGCCGAGCTCGGAGCGCCCGAGGGAACGATCAAGAGCCGGATCCGAGCCGGCCTGAGGCGGATGCGGGCGGTGCTGGCGGACACCTCCCTGGGAGTGACGTGGAGCGAATGATCGGTCACGACGAGGTCCAGGAGCTGCTCGGCGCGTACGCCCTCGACGCCGTCGACGGGGAGGAGAAGACCTTCGTCGAGTACCACCTGGAGCGCTGCCCCCGCTGCCGGGACGAGCTGCGCAGCTACCGGGAGGTGGTAGGACTGCTCGCCAACGCTGGGCAGGAGGCGCCGCCGGGGCTCTGGGACCGGGTACTCGAGGGCATCGGCGAACCCGCTGCCGGTCGGCCCCTGCCGGACATTCCCTCGATCGGCGGTCGCAGGCCATCCCGCCTCGAGCGGCTGTGGCGGCCGGTGCTGGCCGGGGTGGCGGCCGTGCTCATCCTGGCGGTGGCGCTTCTCGGCGTGCAGGTGGCGCGCCTCCAGAACCGGACCGACCATCTGAACCGACAGGTGGCGGTGGTCGTCAACGGACTTCAACCGAGTGTGTCGGTGGTCAGCCAGGCGCTCACCGAGCCGGGGGCGCATCGAGTGCAGCTCCGCCCGGCAGGCGGCGGCCCGGTCCAACTGGACGCGGTGATACTGCCCGGTGGGAGCGGCTACCTGTACGGGTCCCGATTGGCTCCGCTCCCGTCCTCGCAGACGTACCAGCTCTGGGGCATCACCGGGCCGCAGGCCGTCTCCTACGGCCTGATCGGCAGCGTCCCGGCCCAGGTGACCGCCTTTCGGGCCGGCCACAGCGTCGAGGTCCTGGCCGTTACCGTCGAGGAAGCGGGCGGCGTCCCCGCCCCCACGCAGACCCCGATCGTGGAGGGGACGGTTGGGTAGACACGGCGCTTCAGGGGCGCTCTGTCTCGAACTGAGACCGACGCTGCGATCGCCGGAGGGCCTGGCTGACCAGCTCGTCGACCAGGGCCCGGTACGGGACCCCGGACGCCTCCCACAGGCGGGGGTACATGGAGATGGGCGTGAAGCCCGGAATGGTGTTGACCTCGTTGATCAGCAAGCCGCGGCCGTCCTCCTCGAGGAAGAAGTCGACCCGGGCCATGCAGTCGACGCGGAGGGTCTCGCAGGCCGCAACGGCCAGCCGGCCCATCTCCTCCGCGACCCCGGCCGGCACGCGGGCCGGGACCTCGAGGCCGGCGGCGCCGTCAACGTACTTGTCGTCGTAGTCGTAGAACTGGTGACTGGGGATGATCTCTCCCGGGACCGAAGCCCGCAGGCGCGGCCATCCGAGCACGCCGATCTCGAGCTCGCGCCCGAACACGGCCTCCTCGATGACCACGAACTCGTCGTAGCGTCGCACCAGGTCCAGTGCCGCACCGAGACCCTCCCGGTCTTCCACCCGGGAGATCCCGATCGATGAGCCCATGTTGGCCGGCTTCACGAAGACAGGCCAGCCGAGCTCAGATTGCACACGATCGGCCAGGCCGGGCGAGAAGTCGGTCTCCCGTACAAAGACGTACCGGGTTTGGGGGAGTCCCGCTGATCTGAGCAGCGCTTTGGCCAGGCCCTTGTCCATGGCCGCCGCGGACCCCGTCACCCCGGCGCCGCAGTACGGCACGCCGGCCACTTCCAGCAGACCCTGTACGGAGCCGTCTTCGCCCATGGGCCCGTGTAGCAGTGGCAGGACGACCAGTGGGCCGGCGCCGGGCTGGGTCACCGCCTCGACCGGTTCGAGGGCCCGGTGCGGGGCGCGCTCGTCGCCGCCGACGACGGCGTCAGGGGACGGCAGGGCTTGGGGCGGCAGGCCGGAACCGAGGGCGGCGGTGACCTCGACCCACTCGCCGCCGGTGGTGATCCCGACGACCCGCAGGTCGTAGCGGGCCGGGTCTGCAGCGGCAAGCACGTGACGGGCCGACACGGCGGATACCTCGTGCTCCGCCGATCGACCACCGTAGAGGACAAGCAGCCGGATGCGGGGCTGGGGAACACCGCCGGACATGCATGCCGACGCTACCCGCCGGATGCTTTACTCCGGCCTCAATCGGGATCGGCGAGCTCCTCGGCCACCAGGTCCATCAGCAACACGTCGTGCCAGGTCCCGTCGAGGCCCCGTTCGGCGCGCCGGCGCAGGCCGACCGGCTGGAAGCCCACCTTCTGATAGCAGCGGATGGCTGGCGTCGTTGTCGGCCGCGGGGTCGATTTCGATCCGATGGTGGCCGCACGCCTCGACGAGATGCCTGGCCACCGTCCGTACGGCATCGGTGCCGACGCCCCGATTGTGCACCTCCGGATCCAGATAGATGTCGATGCTGGCGTGGCGGTAGTCCGGGTCGGGTTCTTCCTGCCATTGGATCCAGCCGACCACCCGTCCTTCCAGCTCGATGACGTACGGGTGCACCCCCGATTCGGCGAAGTCGGCTTCGATGGCCGCCGCCAGGTCCGCTCCTCCCCGCCACCACCGGTACACCTCGGCCGTCTGGCGGATTGCGATCAGTGCCGCCACGTCCGCGCGTGTCGCGGGGCGGAGTCGGACCACGGTTCCTTCCAACGTCGCCACCGAAAGCACGCTAGGCCGCCTCGCGTTGGCACCCCCACCCATCTGGCAAGATCGGTTCGTGCGCTGGTCCCCGACCGAGGTGGCTGCGGCCACCGGTGGGACCCTCGATCCGCCGGGTGAGCGTCGCCGCCCGCCGGCGGCATCCTCGCCCGCGATGACCGAGCCGGCGTTCACGTCGGTCAGCATCGATACCCGCCAGCTGTCACCCGGCGCGCTCTTTGTGGCCCTGCGAGCTGCGCGCGACGGGCATGCGTGGATCGAGACCGCGTTGCAGGACGGCGCCGGAGGGCTGCTGGTCGACCGGCGCGGCTACCGGACAGCGAAGCTGGCGACGGCCCCCGTACCGGTCATCACAGCCGAGGACACTGGCGCCGCCCTGCTGGCCCTCGGCGGCGCGGCCCGGGACCGGCTGACCGCAACGGTGGTCGGGATCACCGGGTCGGTTGGCAAGACCTCGACCAAGGATCTGGCGGCGGCGGCCCTCGGGGCTGAGCTGTGCACGACCGCCAGCGAGAAGTCGTTCAACAACGAGCTCGGTGTGCCCTTGACCCTCGCCAACGCCCGGCCGGAGACCCAGGCGGCGGTGATCGAGATGGGGGCCCGGGGCCCGGGTCACGTCGCCCGCCTCTGCGAGGTGGCCCGCCCGAGTATCGGCGTGGTGACCTCGGTCGCGGCGGCGCACACGGAGGCCTTTGGCGACCTGGACGCGGTGGCCGCCGCCAAAGCCGAGCTGGTGATCGCCCTGCCGTCCGACGGCACGGCCGTCTTGAACGGGGACGATCGGCGAGTTTCAGCCATGGCAGCAAAGACCGACGCGACCGTCCTGCGATATTCCGTCCGCCGTGACGGGCCGGCGAGTCCGACCGCCGACGTGGTCGCCGACTCGGTCGTGCTGGACGGCGAACTGCGACCCCGGTTTGTGGTCCGTTCCCCGTGGGGTGCGGCGACGGTCCGCCTCGAAGCTCGGGGCGCCCATCAGGTGGGCAACGCGCTGGCCGCGCTCGACGGTCGCCCTGTGCAGCGGGGTCGCGCTCGAGCGGGCCGTCCCGGCGTTGGAAACCGCGGGGATGTCGCCGTGGCGCATGGAGCTGCGCTATTCGCCTACAGGGGCAGCCATCCTCAACGACGCGTACAACGCCAACCCCGCGTCCATGCGAGCCGGCCTCGAGGCCCTGGCTGCGCTTCCCGCCCACAGACGGACGGCCGTCCTCGGCGAGATGGCGGAACTGGGCCGACGAAGCCAATCCGAGCACGCGGCCATTGCCACACTCGCCGACCAGCTGGGAGTCGAGCTGCTGGCCGTGGCCACGGACGCCTATGGGGTGCGGCCAGTGAGGGACATCGACGAGGCGATAGCCGTCCTGGCCACCATCGGTCCGGGGACGCGGTGCTGGTCAAGGCCAGCCGGGTCGCCGGCCTGGAACGCCTGGCCGCTCGCTTGTACGGCCGTGCGCCGGGGCAGGCCGGCAGCTGAGCGTCACGCCGCGGTTGATCAGGAGCGGCGCTGCAAATCTCGCAGGGCGCGGTACCCGATCAACCGCACCCCGGCCCGGCCGGCCAGGACCCGCAGGGAGTCGGCGGTCATCGCCAGGTCGTGGTCAGCAACCCGCGCCGGCCAGTCCGGCGCCACTGCACGCAACTCTGCCGTGTCGATGGCGGGGCGCAGCACGATTTCGGTCACCCCCGGCTGTAAATCCGACAGCAGCTGATCCAGGGCGCCCCGGGTGCTTTTCGCCCGGCTCACCCGGACCAGATGGTCGGGCGACACCACTCCTTCCGCGGCGGCCAGGGCCCGGAAGGGGAATCCCCATTGGCGCTCGAGCCGCCGCTTCAGGGAGACGCAAAGGCAGGGCGAAATCGACGGCGAGCTCGAGGGCGATGTCGAAGAACTCCGGACGGAAATCCAGCGCCGCCAGATGGGCGCTCAGGTGGCTGACATCGAAGCCCCAGTAGATGGCCCGCTCGACCTGAGCCCGGCACTCTCGACGGACTTCGTCGGTGTCGGCGTGATCCCACAGGTCGTCGAGCGTCCGGGGGAATCCCCCGTCGCCGTCCAGCAGCGACGGGCAGTAGGTGATGGGGCCCCAGCGAAACAGGTCGTATTCGGCGTTGAGGGTCAGGTGCACGCCTACGTCTTCGCCCCGGTACCGGGCGGCTGCCTCCCGGGCCCACGGGCCAGGGACGACCAGTCCGCCGACCTTGCCCATGCCCTCCCGCAGGGCGCTGTAGACGCCCGAGTTGCTGGCATGGGTCACACCCAGCTCGTCGCAGCTGACGATCAACAATGAGGCGCTCGGGGAGTGGCCGAGCGCCTCGGCCAGGGACGTCAACCAGGGCCTGACCCGTTGCGCATGGGTGTGATGCTACCGGGGCTCGCCCGGCACCCCCGCGTCGAGCGACGGAGCGTCTGGGTAGCATCGCCGGATGGGATATGGCATGACAGTTCCGCTGGACGGCGTGCCGCTCTCGCAGCATCGAGAGTGTTACGAGGAGCTGGCCGAGCTCGGCTACACCGACGCCTGGACCTCCGAGACCGACGCCAGCGATGGGCTCACGCCCCTGGCACTGGCGTCGGCGTGGGCGCCGTCCCTGCGCCTTGGAACTGCCATCCTGCCCGTGTACACCCGGGGCCCGGCGTTGCTGGCCCAGAGCGCCGCCGCCCTGGCCGAGGCCGCTCCGGGCCGGTTCGCCCTCGGTATTGGCGCCTCCTCGAACGTGATCGTCGAGCGCTGGAACGGGATGCCCTTCGAGCGCCCCTATCAACGCACACGGGACATGATCCGGTTTCTGCGTCTTGCCCTCGCCGGCGAGAAGGTCGCCGCCGCCTTCGAGACCTTCACCGTGGAGGGCTTCCGGCTGGCCCGGCCACCCGAGGTGATCCCGCCGATCCTGGTGGCGGCGTTACGAGCCGGGATGCTGCGCCTGGCCGGACGCGAAGCTGACGGGGCGATCATCAACTGGTTGGCCGCCGATGACGTCCCGAAGGTGGTTGCCGAGGTAGGCGCCGGCAAGGAGATCGTGGCTCGCATCTTCGTGCTTCCGTCCGAGGATCGCGAAGCGGCGCGGGCCGTGGCCCGCCGGATGATCGCTGCGTACCTGAACGTGCCGGTGTACGCCGCCTTCCACGAGTGGCTCGGACGAGGACCGGCATTGAAAGAGATGTGGGCAGCGTGGAGCATCGGGGACCGCCGGGCCGCGCTGGCGGCCATCCCGGACGAGATCGTCGACGACCTGGTGTTGCACGGGTCGCCCGCGGAGGTGCGAGCTGGCATCCAGCGCTACGTGGACAACGGGGTGACCACCCCGGCCCTGCAGATCGCGCCTGGGGTCGATCCCCGTCAGGCCGTACGCGACCTGGCGCCGGCTCGCTGAACAACGTCGCCGCGCCGTGGGCCGCCGTCAGGCCGCTCTGCGCTTGACCGCCGCCGCCAGGGCGCGCCGGGCCTCGGCCACGCCCCGCCGGCCGGCTTCGCGCGTGGGCTCGTCAAGCCGCCAGTCGTCATCCTGCCCTTCGAGACGGAATGCCAGCTGTGTTGCCATGTCGTCATGCTCGCAGGAGGGTGTGACATCGCCTTCGAGCGGCCGGTGCGGTCGCTGGGCGGGAGCTAGCGAATGGCGAAACCGTCTGCGTCGACGGGCCGCTCGTCGACGACGTCCACCCGCGTGACCTGCGCCCGCGGCGGCCCCGTGCGACACCACGCCACCACCGCCTCGACTGCGGGAGCAATTCCCTCGAAGACGGCCTCCACCCGGCCGTCGGGGCAATTGCGGATCCATCCGGCCACGCCCAGAGGCACGGCCTGGCGCCGGCAGGACTCCCGGAACCAGACCCCCTGGACGCGGCCTTCGATGGTCACCCGGCGGCGAATCCGGCCCGGCGCGTCCTGGGCCACGGCGGGGCGGTCAGCGGGGGATGGCCGTGTACTTGAACTCGTTGAGCTCGGGCCAGGTGCCAAGCAGGTCGAGCACCCGGTCGACGGTGGTCGTCGCCTTCACCGCATCCTCGCCCGGGCGATCCAGTAGCCGCACGAATACGGCCCGGTTCTCGGCGATGAACGTGGGCACCCCGAACACCGAGTACTCCGCGACCGCATCCGAGTGCTCGATCCGCAGTGTCTGCAACGGCCATCCAGAGTCGACCTCCGCGAGAACCGCGCCCGCGTCGAGCCCCACCTGGTCGAGGACCTTGGCCACCACGTCGCGGTCGCGCAGATCAAGCGACTGGTCGTGGCGAGCGGAGAACAGAGCCCGGTGAGCGGCCGGAAAGTATTCGGGGAAGCGGTCCCGGACCACGATGCCGGCCAGATTGGCGACCAGACCTGGATAGCGCTCGGGTTGCTCCCACACGGCGGGCTGGCCTTCCTCGACATGGGCCTGATCGAGGGAGAACGCCAGATAACGGACGTCCCAATCGGCGCCGGCCGCCGCCCCGGTCAGCACATGCTCATGGGCGTTGCGGGCGAACGGACAGCGGTAATCCCAGGTAACGGCAAAGAAGCGACTCATGACTGGGTCAACCGCGGCGTCCCCGCCCCGATTCCTGAGCCGGCAATTCCTGTTGCGTGCCGACCGGGACCAGGTGCCGCGCCAGCTCGCCCAAGCCGGCCCCGAGGGCAATCCCGACCAGCACGTCGGAAGCGTGGTGAATCTTCACGTGCACCCGGCTGGCTGCCACGATGAGGGCAATCAGGTAGTACAGGGAGCCGAGCCGGTCGTCGTCGCGCAGCAGCGCGGCGCCGAAGAACGCGGCGGTGGCGTGGCCGCTCGGGAAGCTGCTCGTGCGGGGCTGGCGCAGCTGCAGCGGTCGGGGACCGACCTGGCTCGGACGCCCCCGGCGGAACAGCCATTTCACCGGCCCGTTGACCACCGCCGATTCGATGCCCAGCCCGGCGGCAGCCCGCAGCAGCGGACGCTGCCACGCGCCGCGCCGCCGGGCGGCTTGCAACACCGCAAGCGAAAGCCAGACCAAGCCGTGATCGCCCACCGCGCTCGCCGCGTACATGAGCCGATCTATGGCTGGGCGACCGCGCAGGTGGGCGTCGAACCAGTCGTCAACCGCCGCGTCGAAACGCTCGACCCCCGGTGGGATCGGAACCGTCGGGGGTCGCCATCTGGCGCGGGTCATCCGGCCATGACTCCGGCACCGGCCACTTCAGGTATCGGCTCCGGTCCGGACAGCCTGGCCAGGTCTCCTCCAACCGCCGGGCAATATTCGTGATAGCCGCAGTAGGCGCACAGGCGTCCCGGCCGGGGGCGGAAGTCCTCGCGAGCGCACGCCTGTTCGACGGCCGCCCATATGGCAAGCGTCTGTTGGCGGAGACCGCGAATCGACTGATCGGATGGGATGGTCGAGATGGCGATCGGTTCTCGAAGGTGCAGGAGCTGGACGCGCGCCGGTCGCCGGCCAAGAACCTGCTCGCACAAGAGAGCGTAGAAATGGACGCCTCCCAGGCGGGCCTGTTCGTAAGCAACCGTCGGGGCCCGGCCCGTTTTGTAATCGGTGACCACCAGATCGCCGCTGTCGTCGAGTTCGAGCCGATCGATGATGCCCGACAACTTGAGGCTCCCAACCTCCACCGACAGGCGCAACTCGGTGCCGATCACGTGCACGTTCGCGGGGTTCTCCAACGCGAAGTAGTTCCGGATCAGCTGGGCGGCATCATCCAGGAATTCGGATCGCTCGGCTCCGTCCAGGTGGAGCCCGGCATACTCGTCGCCCTCCAGGATCTCGGGCGTAGCCCGGTCCAGCTTTTCGAGTGCGGCGTCCACTGTGCGCGCCAGCGGATCTTCTTCCCACATGAGCAGCTGCAGGGCCCGATGCACCAGAGATCCCTTTGCGGCGTACAGGGAAGGGGGTTCGCGAAGCCGGTCGATGGCAGACAGGCGGAAGGCCAGGGCACAATCCTTGAAGGAGGAGACCTTCGAGGGAGACAAGGACGTTGGCAAGGGCAGCACCATCGCAACAGACAGTAACGAGGCGGTGGGACGGCAAGGGCGGATCCGGATTGCCGGCGTTCGAGCAGGCCGTCAGCTGGCTACGGATCGTGACGGTGCGCCCAGCGCCGTGGCCGCCACCCGCCCTACCGCCACCGGGTCTTCCATCGGCCCGAAGTGCGTCAGCCCTTCGAAACGGAGGGCGCTGCCCCTCGGGAGGCGACGAGCGGCGGCTTCGACCATCCGGCTGACCGGGTCGCGCGGATCCTCCCCACCGAGGAGCGTCACGGGCGGGCGAACCTCCGGTAGTCGCTCCCAGGCGCCGCTTGTTGGGGCGCCCTCGTAGACGGAGGCCTCGTCCTCCCGGGTGCAGGCCAGGGTGACCCCTCCGTGGGGATCGTCGACGAACCCGTACGTGACGTACGCGTCCAGCGCCGACGGGTCGAACCGGTTCATGGGGGGTTTGGCGGCAAAGTTCTGGCGTGCCTCTTGGCGGGACGCGAACCCCGGCCGTCGTTTTCGGGCCAGGTCGCTCATCGAGACGTTGCCCCCGAATCCGTCGGAGGAGGGCGAGGTCGGAACGACGACCGGTTCGTAGCAGCACAGGTCGAGGAACGTTCCCGGCCGGCGCTGCTCCGCCAGCAGGAGGACCGCGCCCCCCAGGGAGTGGCCGATGCCTCGCCAGCCGTCGAGGCCGAGGTCGTCGAGGACGGCGAACAGGTCGTCGACGAAGACGGCCCAGTTCTCGTAGCGGCCATCAGGCGCCTTGCCCGAGGCCCCGTGACCCCGCTGGTCGACCGACCAGACGCTGAAGTGCTCGGTCAACGATGGCGCCACCGGCAGCCAGCAGCGGCCGTGGAAACCGGTCGCGTGCAGGAGGATCACCGGTGGGCCGTTGCCGCCGAAGTGGTAGGTGGCGATCTCGACATCCCCGGCGCCACGGACGCGGGGGCCAGCCTCGGGCGCCGTCATTCCAGCGAAGCTAGACGATGCCGGACGAGCGGCGGCTGCCTGCGGTTCCTCGGCCGCGGGGGGCGCTACCGTCGGATGGTGCAGCCGACCGACGAGGTGCTCGCCGCCAATCGCCGCTACTACGAGGCGTTCGAGGCAAAGGACCTGGACGCCATGTCGGACTTATGGGAGCGGTCGGATCGGGCCCTCTGCACCCACCCCGGCTGGGCGACGCTGGAGGGCTGGGGCCCGGTGGCGGCGTCTTTTTTCGCGCTGTTTCAGGGGGGTCAGCAAATCCAGTTCGTGCTGACTCGCGAGCGCGTCATCCGCAGCGGCGACACCGCCTGGGTATCGCTCGACGAGAACTTGCTCGGCGACCAGGGCGGCGTGACCGTGGCCACCATCAATATCTTCGTACCGGGCCCGGGACCCTACGGCTGGCGGATGGTGTGCCATCACGGGTCGGTCGTACAGGCCGGGTGACCTGGGCAACGGGATCCGGGGCGGCGCGGGCCGATCAACCGCCGGCGGCGCATCCGGTTCGGAGCAAGGAGGCCAGTTGCCCGGCGTTGTCGACCGCGTCGGACCCCCAACAGTTGTCAAAGAGCACGTGGACCTCGTCGGCCGACGAGGCCAGCTGGTCGAGCCGCGGCACCCAGTCGCGAAGCTCCCTTTCCGAATATCGGTACGGGACCGTCCATGTCTCGCCCTCTACGTCCCGCCGCCCGAGAAAGCGAACGACGGCCAGGTCGGCCGTCGCGGCCGCAACCGCCGGAGTCGCTCGCGGCCCCTGACCGGGACCGTCCACGCAGACAAGGGACAGGCCCCGGGCTTCCAGGTTCTCCAGGGTTCCTTCGCACCCGTCCCCCTCGTACCATTTGGGGTTGCGCAGTTCCACCGCGAGTCGATAATCCGGCAGGCGGGCCGGCAAGCAACTCAGCTCCGCCCAGGTCTCCGGCCTCGGCGTGAACCAGCCCGGGTACTGCAGCACGACGACGCCGAGCTTGCCGGCCCGATGCAGAGGGCGCAGGGCGTGGTCGAACCGGGCCCAGCACTCCTCCAAGCCTGCCGACGACAGATGGGTCGAGTAGAGCCGGCGGTGGTCGCGCGAGCGATCCCGGACCTGGTCCTGTAAATCGGCCCACAACGAGTCCGGAAGGGTGGGCGCGCCGGTCAGCAACGACCACGCCCGTACGTCGAAGACGAATCCCGGTGGCGTCCGCTCCACCCATTGCGCGGCCACGTCCGGCGTGGGAGGAAACCGGTAGGTGGTGGCGACTTCGGCGAGCGGGAATCGCGACGTGTAGAAGGCCAGTCGGGCCCGGGCGGTCATCGACCGCCGGGGGTAGAAGGCCCCGCTGCTGACCAGTCCGCGGTCTGCCCACGAGGTGGTGCCGAACAACACTCTGCCGTCGTGGGCGTCCACAGACGCGACTGGTGGGAGGGCGAGGTCTTGGCGGCCGCCAGGAAGCGCCCCGAGCAGGTTGTCCGTCACTCCGGGCGAGCGTAGGCGCGACAGGGTGACGCGATCCCGCTTCCGATCCCGCTCGAGGCAGTGCCACCACCGCCCGCACGGCTGTCGGGTCCGGTCCCTCGCCGGGCACGGTCAGAGTTGGCGGCAGGGGTACCCGCGGAGGGCGGGCGGCGATGCCACCTGGAGCCGGCGGCGGACCGTAGGATCGCCGGGCGTGGATCTTCCCGTGATGCCGCCGGTCGCGCCGATGCTGGCCAAGCTGTCCCGGGATCTGCCGGTGGGGGAAATCCGGTACGAGCCGAAGTGGGACGGGTTCCGGTGCATCATCTTTCGGGACGGGGAGGACGTGGAGCTGGGGAGCCGCAACGAGCGACCCTTGACCCGATACTTTCCGGACATCGTCGAGGCCGTGCGCGCCCAGCTGCCCGAACGGTGTGTGATCGACGGCGAGGTGGTGATCGCCGGCGAGCACGGGCTTGATTTCGACGCCTTGTCCCAGCGCATCCACCCGGCGGCGTCGCGGGTGGCGATGCTCGCCCGCCAGACGCCGGCGTCGTTCGTGGCCTTCGATCTCCTGGCGCTGGGCGACCGGGACTGGCGTGACGTGCCGTTCTGGCAACGCCGATCCGAGCTCGAACGCGTCCTGTCCGGGGTCGTCGCACCGGTGCATCTCACGCCGCTCACGGCGGACCCCGCCGTCGCCCGGGCCTGGTTCGAACGATTCGAGGGCGCCGGGCTCGACGGGGTCGTCGCCAAAGCCGCGGATGGTGTCTACCTTCCGGGCCAGCGAGCCATGTGGAAGGTGAAACACGAGCGGACGGGCGATTTCGTCGTCGCCGGGTTCCGCTGGTACCAGGCAAACCCCGAGGTGGTCGGCTCGCTGATGCTGGGGCTCTATGACGGTCCCCGGTTGCAGCACGTGGGAGTGATCGGCTCCTTCCCGGCCGAGCAGCGCCGCCGCCTGGTCGACGAGCTGGCTCCGTACCTCGAACCGACCGAGCATCCCTGGGCCGATTGGGCCGAACTGGCAACCGACGCCGGCGATACCGGCCGGCGCCTCCCTGGCGCCGTCAGCCGGTGGAACGCCGGCAAGGACCTGAGTTTCGTTCCGCTCCGGCCGGACCTGGTGGTCGAGGCCGCGTTCGAGCACCTGCAGGGCCAGCGCCTCCGCCACACCGCTCGTTTCCGTCGCTGGCGGCCGGACCGGGACCCCCGCAGCTGCACGTACGAGCAGCTGGACGTGGCGGTTCCGTCGCTGCTCTCAGAGGTGTTCGGTGCGCACGGGTGACGTGGCGGACCGCCCCGCCACTCCCGGCGTGGATGGGTCATGAGCGCGGGCACCAGCAGTGGACGGCCACAAAGCGCCGTGCTGGTTCCGGTTCCCGAGGCGGACGCGGTGGTAGGCCGCTGGCGCCACCAGCACGACCCGGTGGCGGCTGCGGGCGTGCCGGCGCACATCACCTTGATCGTGCCCTGGCTGCCACCTGGTGAGATCTCCGCCGCGGATCTGGACGAGCTCGACGAGATGCTCGAGGACGTCAAAGCCTTCGATTTTGTCCTCGATCACGTGGACTGGTTCGGTCGGCGGGTCCTGTGGGTGGCGCCCGAACCGGCAGCCCCGTTCTTGAACCTGACAGCCCGGCTCGCCGAGCAGTTCGGGACGCCACCGTGGGAGGACGACTTCGACGAGGTCATCCCGCACCTGACCGTCGCCCACGCCAGCGACGGCGTGGAGCTGGTCCCGGTGGCGGCCGACGTGACGGCGCGCCTACCGGTGAAGTGTAGGGCGGAGGAGGTGTGGGTGATGGTCGGCGACGGCACGCGTTGGGAGCTCCGCCACCGGGTCAAGCTGCAGGCTTGACCCAGGGCGACGGGCCTGCCGTCCGGGCTAGCCCTCCTGGATTGTTTTCAGGAGGAGGCTGAGCTCCTCCCCGGGACCTGACGGAACGGTGTAGCCGGCTTCGGCCCGAATCTCTGCGAAATGATCCCGGACGTCCTCGACGGTGAGCTTCGGGTTGTAGTAACCCGGCGTCATCCCGATGAAAAAGCGGGCGACCCGGCCCCCGCCCACGGTGTAGATCTCGCCCGTCACCGGCACATCCTCGTGTACCAACCAGGCCACCACCGGCGAAACCAGCTCGGGGTCGAGCGCGGCAACGGCTTCCCCCATCAGCTCCTCGGTCATCCGGGTGCGGGCCAGCGGCGCGATGGCGTTGACCTTGATGTTGTGGCGGGCGCCTTCCGCCGCCAGCACCCGGGTCAGGCCGACGAGACCCATCTTCGCCGCCCCGTAGTTGCTCTGGCCGAAATTCCCCAGGATCCCGGAGTTGGACGACGTGGACACCACCCGTCCGTAGCCTTGCTCGCGCATCTTGACCCAGGCCGGACGGGTGACGTAGAAGGCGCCCTTCAGGTGTACGTCGATCACCGGTTCGAGCAACTCGGGCGTCAGGTTGTGGAAGGTCTTGTCGCGCAGGATCCCGGCGTTGTTGATCACGATGTCGACGCGCCCGAAGGCATCGATCGCGGTCTGGACGATGGCTTCGCCACCCTCCGGGGTGGATACGGTGCTGGGGTCGGAGGCAGCCTCGCCGCCGAGATCACGGATCTCGCGGGCTACCGTCTCGGCCGGGCCCACGTCGGCGCCCTCGCCAGATACCGAGCCCCCCAGATCGTTGACCACCACGCGCGCCCCGCGCGAAGCGAGTAACAAGGCGTGCTGCTTGCCCAGCCCTCCGCCGGCGCCGGTCACGATCGCCACCTTGCCGTCAAAGCCGAGATCACTCATGGGCGGCGAGGGTACTTTCCGGGGGGACCCGCGGCCAACCGGGTCGGGCCCGGTCAGCTGCCCGTTTGCCGGGAGTTGGGCACACATTGAGCCGTCGTTGGTGTGCCGGCGGCGTTAGTGGCGAGGGCACTCGCTACCGCTCCATTCCTTCGGTAGTGACGAACGCGCCGGGACCCTCGAAAAGATGGCGGCGCCACCGATGGGGGGTGACCAGCACGGCTCGAGGGTAGTCCTCGAACATCCATCGCGCGAAGTGCCGGCGTCGCCGCGGGGTCGCATCCGCGATCCTCAGGGCCGCCACGCCGGCCCTGGGACGGGCCAGCACCCTCGACAGATCCCGGGCCAGGCGGTCGTCAACGGCCATTCCCCATCGAATCCGGCGGCGGTAACGGGTGGCCGCCACTTCCGGACGCGTCGGTCCGGCTCCGACGATGGCGTCAGCCGCCAGTCCGGCGGTTTCCAGGGCCTGGGCGATCCCCTCCCCGGTCATCGGATCACAGGCTCGGGCCGCATCCCCCACGAAGAGCACTCTCCCTCCCTGCCCGGACAGCCTGCTGGCGCCGATTCGGGCCGGAATGGGCCACGCCTTCCACGGGCTGGCCGGGGCCGCATGAGAGCCGAGAACCGCGGCGATGTGCGGCCGGGACATGAGGTCGACGCGCTGGCCCCTCGAGCGCGCCAGCCGGGCGCCCGGGCCGGCGGAGCACGCCGTACCCGACGTTGGCAGCGCCGCCAGGCAAGGGAAAGGACCAGGCGTAGCCCGGTGCCATATCCGGCTCGAACCACACCCACAGCTTCCTTGCCGCCGGACCCACGCCCTTGAAGTACTGCCGGCCCGCCTGCCAGTCACCCAGGTAGCCCGGCTCGGCCAGACCGAGGGCCTTTCGTACTGACGACCACACGCCGTCGGCGGCGATGACGTAATGACTTCGTATCTGCTCACCGCTACTGAGCTGCAGGGCCACTCCTCGCCCGTCGGCGCAATCGGCGACACCCGTGACTGCGTGCCCTTGCACGACCGTGGTTCCGTGCGACGCGGCCAGCCCGACGAGCGCCGCGTCCAGGTCGGTACGCCGGGCGGATGCCGCGAACTGCCCAGCGTGTGCGGGCAGGGGAAGGCGGAGCTGCCGCCCATCGGTCCCGAGCACGACGGCTTCTTCGACTGGCTCCCAGGACGGCACCGACTCGGGTGTCAACCCGAGCCCTTCCAGGCGGCGCAAGGCGGCCGCGGTCAGTCCATCCCCGCAGCACTTGTCTCGCGGGAACGTCGCCTTGTCGACCAACGCCACCTTTCGACCCGCCCGGGCCAGGATGATGGCCGCAGCGGAGCCGGCCGGTCCCGCTCCCACCACTGCGACATCCACGTCAAGGCAGGACCGGCCGGCCGATGGCGTGCGCATCTCATCATCGTCGCACCCGGTCGGAGCGATGACCAGTAACGGCGGCCTTGTCGTCCCCCGCCCGTCGAGGAGCACCGGCGAGCCACACGGGTGGGGGCGGCGCGTCAGGCCGGGATCCGGTCCACGGTTCGACGGAGCAGGAGGGCCAGTTCGGTGGGATGGCTGAGATGGGCGCCGTGCCCGGCGTCGCCGATCTGGGTCAACTCGCCCCGAGGCAGGGCGGCGGCCAGGTGCTGTGCCGCCTGGCGCAAGAATCCCGCCGAGCGGCCACCGAAGCCGACGGTGACCGGCATCGGTATGACGGCGGCGTCGAAGGCCGGTTTTCTCGTCAAGCTCGTCATCTCGGTGTGCAGCGTTCGGCCCTCTGCTCGTCGCTGCGCGCGGGTCGAGGCGGGAAGTCGCTCCCATACTCTGTCCCCGACCATCCGGCGCATAAACGACTCCGCTCGTTCGTCCATCTCCTCGGCCGAGAGCCCGCCCGGGCCGTCGTCTTCGCCTCCCAACCGCGGCCACCACGGCAGCCACGGTTGGGGCGGCTCCCAGACCAGCGCGGCCGGAAACAACTCCGGGTGGGCCATGGCGGCAGCCAGCACGACGGTGCCACCGAAGCTGTGGCCGAACGCCACCGCCGGTTGCCCATCCAGCACATCGATCAGGTCTGCGACCTGGTCGTCGAAACGGACCGTCGGCCCGCTGGCGGCGGAACCGGCATAGCCGCGGCGGTCGTAAGCGACGATGCGCCAGTCCCGGAGCCGGGCCATCAGCCGGGTGAAACTCGTCGCCCGGTCCATGGAACCGTGGACCAGGACAGCCCGGCGTGCGGCCTCAGGACCTTCCGCAGCCGGGTCGCGCCGCAGGACACGCAGTGGCCGGGTTTCCGACATCGACCGTGCACCCTAAGGGCTCCACGACTGGACGCGGCGGGTGTGCGCTATGTCGTCGGCGCGCTGCAGCTCACGCCGAACTCGTCCCGAAGAACATCAGGAACCCCCCGTTGGTCACCGACACCGGCGTGACCTCCATGTCGACCCAGTAGTTCTGATAGAGGCCGTTCACGTAGAGATTCGGGAAGGCGTTGGGCGGACCGACTGCGAACACACTCTGGCCGGGTTCCTGGCTGCCATTCTGGACACCATTCAGGTACTCGTTGCACGACTGCGCCCGAGTGGTTGGCGGGGCGTATATCGGGCCGGTGGCGATGCCGTTGACGCCGGCCGGGCTGCCGTTTCCTCCCGACGTCCCACTCCCGGTCCAGTAGTACAGCCGTTTGGCCGACCAGCTGTCGGGGGAGCTGGCTCCGTTGTAGACCGCAACCCGGTATTGGCCGGGCCGGAGGACGATCCCGCCGGGAATGACGCTGGAGACCCAGCCGCTGCCGGCGACCCCTGACCATGACGGCGACGGATTGCTGGCCACCAACTGCTGCGTCGCAATCGACCACACCCCGCATTCGGTTGCCAGTTGCGCGCTGCTGGACGGGCTGAAGTACCAGATATTGTCGAGCTGGCACGGTGCCACCAGGTCGATTTCCGTCCCGATCACATAGTTCACTGCGGCGTCGCTGCCGGTCCACGGGTCCGTGGCTGCTCGGTTGGGCCAAAGCCGGTAGGAGCCGCTGTACCCCGACGGCGGTGCGGTGCTGATCTGCACGTCAACCCAGAAGTTGTCCTGGGAGCCGTCGTTCCGGGTCGACAGATACGTGGACGGATCGCTCCCGCCCGTGCCGTAGCCGCCGCCGGTGAGCTGGAACGGGGCGTACGAGGAGTTGCCGGTCCCCCAGGTGGTGAGGGGACCATTCGTAATGCCATCGACGTACGGATCGCCCGTACCGTATGAGTTCGATGTGCTCGGGAAGCTGCCGTTGCAGCCAACCTCAGCGGTGAGCGTGTCACCGATGGAGAGCTGTAACGGCTCCGGCAACGGGATGTAGTTCCAGGTGCCCGCGGTGAGCGGCCCGGAAGTGACGACGGAACCGGGAACAACTGCGCCTTGGCTCGCCGTGGATCCCAGACTCCATAACGCGCACTTGACCGGCGCGGTCGACTGGCCGCTGCTGCAGCACCACCACCAGTAGCCCTCGAACCAGCACCCACCCTGCGTCACGGTCCAATTCAGGCTGCAAACGAAGTTCCCCGAGTATTTGATTGCGCTGGCCGGGCCGTTCGTGGTCGGGAAGAACCGGTACGTGCTCATCGAGGCGAACCTAGGAGATTCGCTGGACCAAACCCCAGGGATTCTGCGCCCATTGGGCTGAAGTTGACCGACTTTTGGGCGCCAGGCGTTTGATACGCGCTCGGCAAAGGCTGCGTCCGGGCGGCGTCTCGTCAGCCGCGCACAAGTGGCTTGTATTTGATTCGGTGCGGCTGGTCGGCGTCCACTCCGAGGCGACGGCGCCGGTCTGCCTCGTAATCGGAGAAGTTTCCTTCCCACCATCGCACCTGGGAGTCGCCTTCAAACGCCAATACGTGGGTCGCCACCCGATCGAGGAACCACCGATCGTGACTGATGATGACGGCGCATCCAGGAAACGCCAGCAACGCGTCCTCTAGGGCGCGCAGTGTGTCGACGTCAAGGTCATTGGTCGGTTCGTCGAGGAGGAGGACGTTGCCTCCGGATCGAAGCACTTTGGCCAGGTGGACGCGGTTGCGCTCGCCACCCGACAGATCCCCGACCTTCTTTTGCTGGTCGCTGCCTCGAAAACCGAAGCTGGCCAGGTACGCCCGCCCGTGCAGTTCCCGGCCCCCCACGACAATCCGGTCCTGACCGCCGGCGACTTCCTCGAACACCGTGCTGCCGGCGCTGAGGGTGTCCCGCGATTGGTCGACGTACGCAAGCTGAACACTCTCGCCGGTACGGAGGCTGCCCGCGTCCACTGCTTCAGACCCGACGATCATTCGGAACAAGGTGGTCTTGCCGGCGCCGTTCGGGCCGATCACCCCGACGATGGCGCCCGGAGGAAGCAGAAACGACATGTCCTCGACCAGGAGACGGTCACCGTAGCCTTTGGCCACGTCCGCGGCTTCCACCACCGCGTCCCCCAGTCGGGGTCCGGCGGGAATCGTTATCTCGAGGCGATCGGAGCCCTGGTCGCTGGTAGCTGCTTCGGCCTGTGCCACCAGGTCGTGGTAGGCAGTAATGCGGGCCCGGCCCTTGCTCTGGCGGGCACGCGGCGACATGCGGACCCACTCCAAATTCGCGGGCAAGGGTGCGTTCGCGGGCTCGGTCCGCCTTCTCCTCCGCGGCCAGCCGAGCCTGCTTTTGCTCCAGCCACGACGAGTAGTTGCCCTGCCAGGGAATGCCGAAACCGCGATCGAGCTCGAGGATCCATCCGGCCACGTTGTCGAGGAAGTAGCGGTCGTGGGTGACGGCCACCACCGTTCCGGGATAGTCCTGCAGAGCGCGTTCCAACCAGGCCACCGATTCGGCGTCGAGGTGGTTCGTGGGCTCGTCGAGGAGCAGCAGATCGGGGCTTGACAGCAACAGGCGGCACAGCGCGACCCGGCGCCGTTCACCACCCGAAAGGGTGGCAACGTCGGCGTCGGCCGGAGGCAGGCGGAGTGCGTCCATAGCGATTTCGAGTTTGCGATCGAGCTCCCAGGCCCCGGCCGCATCGATGCGGTCCTGGAGTTGCGCCTGTTCGGCCAGCAGTTTGTCGAAATCGGCGTCGGGATCGGCCATGGCCGAGCAGACTTCGTCGAAGCGGACAAGGAGCGCCTTGATCTCGGCGACCCCGTCGGTCACGTTGCCGGCCACGTCCTTGCCCGGATCGAGGGCCGGTTCCTGTGGCAGGTACCCGACCGTGAATCCCGGCGTGAGCCGCGCCTCGCCCGTAAAGCCGTCATCGGTCCCCGCCATGATGCGAAGCAGCGAGGACTTACCGGAGCCGTTGGCTCCGATGACGCCGATCTTGGCTCCGGGGAAGAACGACAGGTTGATGCCCCGCAGCACTTCCCGATCCGGAGGGTAGAAGCGCCTCAGGTCGCGCATGGTGAAGATGTACTGGGCCGGCATGTCCTCCAGTCTGCCCGCCAACTCGGCCGGGGCGCGCCGGGGCGGGCACCCTCACGGCTGGGGATCTGGATGGCACTCGCGCCACGTACTCTGGAGAAGCGATGAGCGACCACGAACGGAATGCCGAGAACTTTGGCGCCAACGCCTGGCTCGTCGACGACATGTTCGAGCAGTACCGGCGGGATCCGCAGTCGGTGAGCGAGAGCTGGCGGGACTTCTTCCAGGATTATCGGCCCGGCGGTGCCAACCTGACCCGACCGTCCTCCCCGGAGGTCAAGCCGCTCGTCGAGTCGGGCGACCTGGCCGAGACACCGAGCGCGGCCGCCCCGGCCACGCCGGCGTCGTCCCAACGGGTGGCGCAGCCTCCGTCGCAGGCGGCACCCGGACCGGCGCCATCGCTGCCCGCCGCCGGCGCCGCCCACGCGGCCGGTCCGGCCGGGTCCGGCCCGGTGGAGCCGCCCACTAAGGCGCCTCTCCCCCTTCGGGGGGCGGCCGGGCGCGTCGTGGCGAACATGACGGCCAGCCTGGCGGTGCCGACGGCCACCAGTTTCCGGGTGGTCCCGGCTCGCCTGCTGGAGGTCAACCGGCGCATTCTCAACAACCAGCTGAGCCGAACGGGCAGCGCGGGCAAGGTCAGCTTCACGCATCTGATCGGCTATGCGGTGGTCGAGGCCCTGCACAGCACGCCGGTCATGAACTCGACGTTCGTTGCCGCCGACCCGGACGACCCGAAATCGGTCCCCGCCGTCGTGCGTCACGAGCAGATCGGGCTTGGCATCGCGGTTGATCACGTGCGCCCGGACGGGACACGCACGCTCCTTGTTCCGGTCATCAAGGATGCCGGATCTCTCGATTTTCGGGGTTTCTGGTCCGCGTACGAGGACCTGATCCGCAAGGTGCGATCCAACAAGATCGGCGCTGACGACCTGACCGGCGCCACGGCCACCCTCACCAATCCGGGCACGCTCGGGACGGTGCAGTCGGTGCCGAGGCTCCTGCCCGGCCAAGGGGTGATCGTCGGGGTCGGGGCCATTGACTATCCCGCGGAATGGCAGGCGGCGGACCCGCGGGTGCTGGCCGAGCTGGGCGTTTCCAAGGTCGTCACCATTACCTCGACGTACGACCACCGGATTATCCAGGGGGCTGAATCAGGTCTGTTTTTGCAGCGTGTGCACCGGCTGCTCATCGGGGAGGAGTCTTTTTACGAGCGGGTCTTCAAGGCCATGGGCGTGCCGTACGAGCCCGTGCGCAACCACCGGGACATCAACGACCTCGCCGAAGGCTCCTCCGTCCACGCCCAAAAGCAGATCGAGGTGGACAACCTCATCAATCTGTACCGGGTGCGGGGGCATCTGATCGCTCACCTGGACCCGCTTGACTGGTCCGAGCCGCACATGCACCCGGAGCTCGACCCGGCCACTTATGGGCTGACGGTGTGGGACCTGGAACGAGAGTTCCTGACCAACGGACTGGGGGGCACCCAGCAGCTGCGGCTGGGCGAGATCCTGGGGGTCCTGCGCGACGCCTACTGCCGCACAGTGGGCGTCGAGTACATGCACATCCAGGAGCCGGCCCAGAAGCGGTGGATCCAGGACCACGTGGAAGGAGTGTCGACCCAGCTCAGCACGGCGGAGCACCGTTGGATCCTGGACCGCCTCAACGCCGCGGAAGCTCTGGAGCAGTTCCTCAATACCAAGTACATCGGGCAGAAGCGCTTCGGGCTGGAAGGAGGCGAGGCGGCCATTCCCCTTATCGACGCCGTACTGGACGATGCGGCCGTGGCCGGCCAGCACGAGGCTGTCATCGGAATGGCCCACCGGGGCCGGCTCAACGTGTTGATCAACATCGTGGGCAAGAGCTACGGCGAGCTCTTCGAGGAATTCGAGGGCAACATCGATCCAGGCACGGTCCAGGGTTCGGGCGACGTGAAGTACCACAAGGGATTCCGGGGCAAGTTCACCGGCCGATCCGGGCAGACGATCGACGTGGTGCTGGCCTCGAACCCCTCACATCTGGAGGCGGTGGACCCGGTCGTCGAAGGCATGGCCCGGGCCCTGCAGGATCAGTCGGAAAAAGAGGAGGGCCGTAGCGGGCACCCGGTCCTCCCCTTCCTCATCCACGGTGACGCGGCGTTCGCCGGCCAGGGCGTGGTGGCGGAAACCCTCAACATGTCGGCCTTGCCCGGCTACGAGACCGGCGGCACCGTGCATTTGGTCATCAACAATCAGCTGGGCTTCACCACCAACCCGGCCTCAGCGAGGTCGTCGATCTACGCCACCGACGTGGCCAAGATGGTTCAGGCACCCATCTTCCATGTCAACGGGGACGACCCCGAGGCATGCGTACGGGTCGGGAGGCTGACGTTCGCTTTCCGGCAGGCGTTCCACAAGGACGTCGTCATCGATCTGGTCTGCTACCGCCGCTACGGGCACAACGAGCAGGACGATCCCAGCCTCACGCAGCCGCTGCTGTACCAGCTGATCAAGGAACACCGCAGTGTCCGCAAGCTGTACACGGAGACCCTGGTGCGGCGCGGTGACATCACCATCTCTGAGGCCGAGGAGGTGCTCAAGGACTTCTCCCAGCGGCTGCAAGCGGCTCTCGACGAGACGCGGGCCGCGGCGCCGCCAAAGCCGACGGTGCTGCCTCCTCCGCCCGAGCCGGCGCAGGTGCTTCCCCCGATCGAGACCGGTGTGGCGCCGGCCGTGCTCCAGCAGGTTGTCGACGCCCTCGGCACCTTCCCGTCCGGATTCACCGTCCACCCCAAACTGGTGCGAGTGTTCGAGAATCGGGCGAAGTTGTGGGCCGGCGGGGAAGCCGACTGGGCCCTCGGCGAAGCCCTCGCCTACGGCACGTTGCTCCTCGAGGGGCGGGACGTACGCCTGACCGGGCAGGACACCCGCCGCGGCACGTTCGGTCATCGCAACGCCGCGGTGGTGGACTACCTGACCGGCGTCGAATACGTGCCGCTGGCCACCCTCGGGCCCGGTCGGTTTTCGATCTACGACTCGCTCCTTTCGGAGTACGCAGCGGTCGGCTTCGAGTATGGCTACTCGCTGGAGGACCGGGATGGCCTGGTGGCCTGGGAGGCCCAGTTCGGCGACTTCGTCAACGGAGCCCAGATCATCATCGATCAGTTCCTCGCAGCCGCGGAGATCAAATGGGGGCAGACGTCAGGGCTGACGCTGTTGCTGCCCCACGGCTACGAAGGACAGGGTGCCGAACACTCCTCGGCGCGGATGGAGCGCTTCTTGGACCTCTCTGCCGAGGACAACATGCAGGTGGTCGATACGACCACCGCCGCCCAGTTCTTTCACCTGCTGCGACGGCAAGTGCTGCGTTCATCTCGCAAGCCTCTCGTCGTCTTCACGCCGAAGCGGTACCTGCGGGCGAGGGAGGCCTACAGCCCGGCTGCCGAGTTCGCGCACGGACACTTCCGGGAGGTTCTCGACGACCCGGACCTGCCCGACCGGGACGCGGTCCGGCGGGTGGTGCTGGCGACCGGCAAAGTGGCCCTGGACGCCATGGGGGCCCGCGCCCGAGCCGGACGCGGGGATGTGGCGGTCGTCCGGATCGAGCAGCTGTATCCGTGGCCGGCCGAGCAGATCACGGCGGTGCTGGCCGAGTATTCCCGGGCCGAGGAGGTGGTCTGGTTGCAGGAGGAGCCCGAGAACATGGGCGCCTGGAACTTCGTGCGCGACCGGTTGTACGAACTGCTCGGATCCGACTTCCGGCTCGACCGGGTCGCACGGGTCGCGTCCGGGTCGCCGGCAACGGGCAGCCACGCCATGCACGAGCTGGAGCAGGCCGATCTCCTGGCGCGAGCACTCGGCTGACAAGCGCGTCGGTCACCGGGCGGCGGCGGGCCGCCTGCGCCCCGACCCCGGAAACGGGGTGAGGCCGAAAAGGAGGGTCGGACCCTCCCGACATCGCCGGTATGCGACCGCTCCACCCGCGCCCACCAGGGCAGGCTCCCTCGCTCGGCGCGCCGGGGCTGCTTGACTTACGGCGTCATGCCTGCTCGCCAAGTCATCGTCGACGGCTCGAACCTGGCAACCGAGGGCCGATCGCTGCCCAGCCTGTCGCAACTCGACCAGGCGGTGCGGGAGTTTCTGGCCGAGAACCCCGGCGACCTGGTAACCGTCGTGGTCGACGCTTCGTTCGGGCACCGCATCGACCCGTCGGAGCTTCGGATGTTCGAGGAGGCGGAGGCAGCAGGGGAGGTCGTCTCACCTCCCGCCGGCGCCATCGGGCGCGGCGACGCCTTTCTGCTCCGTATAGCCGAGAAGACGGGCGCCACTGTCCTGTCCAATGACTCGTTTCAGGAATTCCACGGCGACCACCCGTGGCTGTTTGACGACGGGCGTCTCATCGGCGGGAAGCCGGTTCCTGGCGTGGGATGGATTTTCATGCCGCGAACGCCGGTTCGGGGCCAGAAGAGCCGCGAGGTCGTCAAGGAGGCCAAACGCAAGAAGCGGTCTGACGACGCGGTGGAAATCGCCCCGGGCGAGAGCGGGTTGGACCTGGCCGCCTCCAGATCGAAGGGTCGAGCGAAGAAAGTGGATCGGGCCATCGCCCGCGCCACTGAGGAGGCCGTGGAGCCGAAAGCGAAAGAGCGTCGGCGTCGCGGGGGTGCGGGCGTGCCGCCAGCGGAGCCGGTCAACGAGCCTCTGGCGTTTATCAAGTTCATCGCCGCTCATCCACTTGGCAGCGAGGTCGACGGCACCGTTTCGGAATTTTCCTCTCATGGCGCCTTTGTGATGGCGGACGGGGCGCGGTGTTATATCCCGTTGTCCGCCATGGGGGATCCGCCCCCTCGGCGGGCGCGTGAGGTGGTGGGGAAGGGGGAGGAGCGCCACTTCGTCGTCCAGGCCCTGGACCCGCAACGTCGAGGGATCGAATTGGCGCTGCCCGGCTTTGCGCACATTGCCGGGGGTCCGACGGAGGAGACCGTCGAAGCGGAAATTCACCCGGAGGTGGAGGTGCCGCCGAAACGGCGGAGGCGAGTGAAGGAAGAGTCGGCGACCCGTGTCGATCCGTCGTTGATCGAGGCCCCTCAGCCCGCTCTCGCCCCCGCCGGGGCTGCGTCCCACGGAAACGGGGCCGGCGAGGGCGCGACGCCGGCCGTGGCCGCGACGCCGGTGACAAACGACGCGCCCGCGAAGCGGCCTCGTCGGCCGGCCCGGGCTGGCGTCGGACCAGATTCGGCCGGAGGTCAGGGAGTCGAGGAGCGGGCGGCCGCGGCGACGGTCGTCGCCCCTCGTCGCGCCTCGTCGGTCAAGACGCCGGCCGCCGGCGCGGCGGTCCCCGGTGAGGCGGCGACGGAGCTGGCCCCGACCAAGAAGGCGGCGGCGGCCGGCCGGGCCCCGGCCAAGAAGGCGGCGGCGACGAGGAGGAGCTCGGCCCAGAAGGCGACGACGCCACCGGCCCAGAAGGCGACCACGCCGGCGGCCCAGAAAGCTGAGACCCAGAACGCGCGCCACCCAGCGGGCGGCGACCCGGAGGGCGCCGGCCCAGAAGACGCCGGCCCAGAAGGCAGCTGCGACGCCCACCAAAAAGGCCGCCGGCTCTGCCACGAAAGCCTCGCCCGCGCCGACGACTGCTGCTGCCGCGTCGAGGAAGGCCACGTCGCCGCCCAGGAAGGCGACGAAGGCACCCGACCCCGCCAGCGCGGTCAGAGCTGGTCGCAAGCGGGCCGCCTCAGTCAAGCAGGGAGGCGCCGCGCTCGTGGCCCAGGCCGGAAGTGGCGAGCCCGGTCCGATCTTCGAGCCGGTCGTCCGCCCCGGCTAGACCGGATCACACCGCGCCCTGCCGCGACGGCGTGCCTCCCTGCGAAGATGGACCCGTGAGGATCGCCACCTGGAACGTCAACTCGCTGAAGGTCCGCCTCCCCCGGGTGGAAGAGTGGCTCGCCTACGCCCGCCCGGATGTCCTGTGCCTCCAGGAGACGAAGCTGGCCGACGCCACCTTTCCTCACCTGGCGTTCGCGGGACTCGGGTACGAGAGCGTCCACCACGGAGACGGCCGTTGGAACGGTGTCGCCATCCTGTCCCGGGTGGGCGTGGATGACGTGGTTTCCGGATTCGCTGACCCGCTCGACCCCGATTCCGACACGCGTATCATCACCGCCCGCTGCGGAGGCGCCCTGGTCAGCAGTGTGTATGTCCCGAACGGCAGGAGCCTGGATTCCGAGCAATACCAGTACAAGCTCGACTGGCTGGCGAAGTTGCGGCACCACCTCGACGCGGTCGCCACGCCCAAGGACCGGGTCGCGGTGTGCGGCGACTTCAACATCGCCCCCGAGGACAGGGACGTCTGGGACCCGGCTGCCTTCGTCGGCGCCACCCATGTCAGCGAACCCGAACGTGCCGCCCTTCGCGATCTCGAGCGTTGGGGACTGGTTGATGCCTTCCGCGCCTGTTACCCGGAGGACCGGCTGTTCAGCTACTGGGACTACCGGGCGGGCGACTTCCACGAGCATCGAGGCATGCGGATCGACCTGGTGCTCGTTTCGAAGACGTTGGCCGAGCACCTGCTTTGGGCGCTGGTGGATCGCAATGCTCGCAAGGGCAAACTGCCGTCAGATCACGCTCCCGTGCTCGTCGACGTGGCCGCCTGAACGCCCCGTGCCGCCCGGCGTCACCGAACGCCGACGGTCAGGACTGGGCGCCCACCAGCGAGGGGTGCGGTAGCCCCAGGGACGAGACGGCCGGCAACTCGTCCAGTCCCAGATCCCAGGGCAGCGGGAGGGCGGCCGAGCCGGAACCGACCAGCGGCCGCGGCCGGCGAGGGAACGACGCACCGGAACTTCCGCCCCGGCCCCGGTACACGATCAGCCCCGTCAGCGGGTCCGGCACTGCGTCGAGCGCAGCCTGGACGATCGGGAGACTCGTGAATGACTCCCACGCTGTCTCGTCGTCGAAGGAAACCTCGAAGACCACGCCCCACGTATGTCGATGCCAGGACCAGTCGGTGGCCCCGTGGGTCAGCGCCGTCTCCATCAGGACATCCCGGTACGCCTCAGCCCAGACCGACGCGGGAGTCGACCCGTCAAAAACTTCGATCGAGTACCACGCGGTCACGGAGGAGCAGACTAGCGCCGGCTGGCTTCGGCTCGCACCCCCGGCGGGCACAAATCTTGCCGCAGCCAGCACGGGCTGAACCCGACCGCGCTCAGCCGGCGGCGGCGCGATCGGATAGCAGCGACAGGAGCGTTGGCCCGTAACGGCTGGCCTTGACGGGGCCCAGCCCGGGCACGGCGAGCAGCCCCTCCGTCGTCTTGGGCCGCAGTGATGCCAGGGCGGTCAGGGTGGCGTCGTGCATCACCACGTAGGCGGGTACGCCGGCAGCCCGGGCTGCGCCCGCCCGCCAGCGTCGAAGCGCGTCGACGAGCTCCTGTTCCGGCTCCGGCCAGTCTGCGGGAAGACGGCTTCCCCGCCCTCGCCGTCCGCCCCGGGTGTCCAGGTGCCGGCGTTGCTCGCGGAGGCGGTCTCGCCACGCAGGCGACACCGTCCGGGCGTCCTCGCCGTCAGGGCCGTCTCGGTGCGTGTGAGGCCGGATCAACTCCACCCAGGGGGAGGCGTCACGGGGGACGGGACGACCCCCGAAACTGCGCTGCCGGGCCCAAGAGCAATGCAGTTCCCTGCTGGCCCTGGTGAGGGCGACATACAGCAGCCGGCGCTCCTCCTCCTCGGCCGAGGGCGAGCTGGCCCGACCGAGCGGGACAAGGCCGCGTTCCAGACCGGCCACCCACACCGCGTACCACTCCAGCCCTTTGGCCCGGTGAAAGCTGCACAACGTGACGGCATCGGAGGGCGCCGCCCCGGCGGGATCGTCGGACAGGGCAGAAGGGAGCCAACGCAGCCATTCTCCGGCCGCGCCGTCAGGCTCCTGGCGGAGGAACATGCGGCCCAGATCGGCCAGTGCCGCAAGTACGGCGGCGCGACTGTCGGGCGACTCACCCGAATCGCCGGAACGGTCCGAGGGCCCGGCGTCGAGCGACGCCGGTTGCGCCAGCTCCAGCAGGTCGGCCACCACCACCTGCACGGACTTCGCCGGCGCTCGCCGGAGCTCGGAAAGGACGGCTCGAGCTGCCGGTTCGAGCAGGAGGGCGCGTTGGGCTGGCGACCAGAACGGGACCCGCGCTGCGGTCAGGGCTTGCTGGATCGGGACCAGCTGGGCGTTGGTGCGGGTCAGTACCGCCAGGGACCCCCATCCCCGACCCGAGCGGTTGGCGGCGCGCAGCGCGGCGGCAATGCCGTGCGCCTCGGCCGTCTCGCTGGCGAAGGCCCGTAGCGTGGGGGGCGGGCCTTCGGCCGCGGCAGATCGTAGTCCGCTGCCCCGGGACCCCAGGACGGCTGCCGCGGCGGCGACGACCTGTGGAGTGCAGCGGTGGTTGTCGTCGAGGCGCAGCACCTCGGTCGACGGCCACCGTTGCGGGACGCGAGCCAGCAGATCGGGATCGGCGCCGTTCCAGGCGTAGACGGCCTGGTGGGGGTCGCCGACGACGCACAGATCGGTCGATGAGCCCAGCCATGCCAGCAGCAGCCGGTGCTGCAGGGGGTTGAGGTCCTGGAACTCGTCGACGAACACATGGCGCCAGCGCCAGCGCTGAATCTGGGCGAAGGCCCCGTCCTGCTCGATGGCGTCCGCGCACCGGGCCAGCAGGTCGTCGAAGTCCACGAGACCCCGCCGTGTCTTCTCGTCCTGGTAGCGGGCGTAGAGGCCCGCGATCGTTCCGGCGGGCACCGACGGCGGCAACGAGCGCCGGCTGGCCCGTGCAGCGGCTTCGAACCGGTCCGGCGTGACCAGCCGGGCCTGGGCCCATTCGATGTGCCCGGCCAGGTCGGCCAGGGGCACCCCGGCGAGGCCAGGCCGGCTTGCGGCGAGCTGGGCCAGAAGACGAGTCTTCCGCTCGAGCAGGGCCGGCGCCGGTTGGCCGCGATCCGCCCACCAGCGATGCAATTGGGCGGCGGCCATGGCGTGGAACGTCCCTGCGCTTACCTGCGCGCGTAGCCCGAGGTGCCGTAGCCGGTCCTGCAGTTCCCCTGCCGCTTTGCGGGTGAACGTCAGCGCCAGGGTGCGCTGTGGGTCGGCGGCGCCGCTCCAGACGCGGTAAGCGATCCGGCTGGTCAGGACCCGGGTCTTACCGGCTCCGGCCGAGGCCAGGACGCAGAGAGGGGCGCGTTCGGAGGTTACGGCGGCTTGCTGCGCGGGTGTCAGCCCGGCAAGCAGTTCCTCGATGCGGGCGCCGTCTGGTTGCACCTGAGCGAAGATACGGACAGGGTGTGACGAGCTGGTGGATGCTCCGGTTCGCCGGCCGAAGCCAGAAACAAAGGCTCCGGTTGCGCGCCTGGCGGATGATCCCCCCGAACCATCCAGCCGGCGCTGCAACCAGAGCCTTTTGTGGCCAGGAGTGTGCCCTGTGCAGACGGCCGCGTCAAGCCATCTCGATGCCGAACTCTTTTCGTCGTGGCCTACCGTTGCGGCGATGCCCTTTCCCGGCCGCCTGCTGCACGACGGAGAACAGGTCGTCATCGACGTCCGTCCCCACTGGTGGTACCTGGTCGGGCCCGTGGTCGTGTTCGCGGCTGTCATCGCTGGGGCCGTGGCCGTAGCCGTCGACGCGCTTCCCTCCGCGGCGGACTGGACGGCCATCGCCGCGCTGGCGCTGGCCGGGGGATGGCTCGTTGGGCGGTACGTGCGCTGGGCGTCTACCAGCCTGGTCGTCACCACCACGCGGTTGATCCGACGCACCGGCGTGGTTTCGAGGAGCGGGCGAGAGATCCCGCTCGCGGCGCTGACCGACATCACCTACCACCAGCGGCTGGGGCAACGACTCATCGGTGCCGGTGACCTGCTGCTCGAATCCGCCGGCCGGGATGGCCAGGAAGTCTTCCCCGATCTGCCCAGGCCGGCGTGGATCCAGCAGGTGATCGCCACGCTGGTGGACCAAATCCGGCGTTCGTTCAGCTCCCCCGGCGGGGGGTCAGGTGGTACCAGCACCTGGTCCATTCCCGCCCAGATCCAGGAGCTCGATGGGCTGCGGCGCCGCGGTCTGATCACAGACGCCGAGTTCGAGGCCAAGAAGACGCAACTACTCGATCGGCTGTGAGATGCCCCCGCGTGTGGTGAGCCTCGTTCCGTCGATCACCGAGACTCTGCTCCATTGGGGGGTCACGCCGCTGGCCGTGACCCGCTTCTGCGAGGCGCCCGGCGTCGCGACCGTAGGAGGAACGAAGAACCCGGATGTGGCCGCCATCGTGGCCTGCGCTCCCGATCTGGTGGTCATGGACAAGGAGGAAAACCGCCTGGTGGACGCGGAAGCCCTCGAGGCCCAGGGCGTGGCCGTCCACGTGACCCACGTGCACTCCGTCGCCGACGTGTTCCCGGCCCTCACCCGGCTGGCTGCCGCGGTCGGGCTGCCGCCGTGGACGGGGCCCCACATCCCTCCGGAGACGGCCGGCGGACTCCTCCTCCGCGCCTGGGTGCCCATCTGGCGTCGCCCGTGGATGACGATCAACGGCGACACCTATGGTTCGTCGCTTTTGGTGGCGGCCGGGATCGGCAACGTGTGCCAGGACACCCCGGACCGCTACCCCGTCATCAGTCTCGATGCCGCCGCTGCGCTCGAGCCCGATGTCGTGCTGGCGCCCTCCGAACCGTATGCGTTTGGGCCGCGGCACCGGGCCGAGCTGGAAAGGGTGGCCCCGGTGATCTTCGTCGATGGCCAGGACATGTTCTGGTGGGGGAGTCGTACCCCGCTGGCAGTGGCGCGATTCCAGGAGCTGGCCCGGTCTCTCCGCATCCGATATGCAGACGGTGGTAACCCGGGTGACCAGAACGTGCGAAGCCCCGAGCCCGACGGTGGGCAGCTCGACTCTGGATATGCAGCCGGAGCGAGACGCACGGGAGGTTCGGACGACGAGAGGAGAGATCGTTGACAGGGCCGCTGCACGGATTCAGGGTTATCGAACTGGCCGGTATCGGACCGGGGCCCTTTGCCGGCATGATGCTGGCGGACATGGGTGCCGAAGTGCTGCGGGTGGACCGGGCTGACGCGGTGCGCGATGGTGGGGCTCGTCCCGTGCACGACGTGCTCGGCCGGGGCCGGCGATCGGTGGGGGTGGACCTGAAGCACCCCGAGGGGCGAGACACCGTCCTGCGGCTGGTGGAGGGGGCGGACGCGCTGATCGAAGGGTTCCGGCCCGGCGTGACCGAGCGGCTCGGAATCGGTCCGGACACGTGCTTGGCCCGTAACCCGCGTCTGGTCTACGGGCGTATGACCGGGTGGGGACAAGAAGGGCCGTGGGCCGCCATGGCTGGCCACGACATCAACTTCATCGGCCTCAGCGGCACCCTCTCTCTGATCGGCCGCCTCGGTGCGCCACCCGTCCCACCCCTCAACCTGGTGGGCGACTTTGGTGGGGGAGGCATGCTCCTCGCCTTCGGCATCGCGTGCGCCCTGCTCGAGAGGGTCCGGTCCGGCCACGGACAGGTCATTGACGCGGCCATGGTGGACGGAGCCGCGCTCCTGCCCGCCATGATCCACGGCTTTCGGGCCAGCGGCACGTGGCGGGAGCGAGGTACCAATTTCCTGGACAGCGGAGCGTGGTATTACGAGGTCTACGAGACGGCTGATGGTGAATACATCACGTTCGGCCCGATAGAGCCGCAATTTTTCCGTGAAATGCTGCGCCTGACCGGGTTGGCCGGCGACGTCGACGGGAAGGGACCGGTGCCGGAGCAATCCGATCGATCGGCCTGGCCGGCCATGAAGGAGCGCCTGGCGGCGTTGGTGAAGACCCGGACACGGGCCGAGTGGTGCGACTTGCTGGACGGCACCGACGTGTGCTTTGCCCCGGTCCTCAGCCCGGACGAAGCCGCCGACCACCCGCACAATCGGTATCGGGGCACCTACACCAGGGTGGCCGGCGTTCTGCAACCGGCTCCGGCACCGCGCTTCAGCCGTACCCCGGCGCAGATCGCCGGTCCGCCCGCCCGTCCGGGGGAGCACACTGATCAGGCTCTGCAGGCCTGGGGGTTCGGTGCTGATGAGGTGAGCGCCCTGCGCGCTGCCGGGGCCGTGCGCTGATGCCTATTCGAGGTTGACCACCGGGCAGGTCAGGGTGCGGGTGATGCCCTCGATCATCTGCAGGCGGCTGACAATCATGCGACCCAGCTCGTCGACGGACTCCGCCTCGGCGCGGACGATGACGTCGTAGGGTCCGGTCACGTCGTCAGAGGCGATCACACCCGGGATCTCCCGCACGTGGCCGGCTACATGGGCCGCCTTGCCCACCTCGGTCTGGATCAACACGTAGGCGTTGACGGCCACCAGCTGTCTCCTCTCGACGCCCGGGACACTAGCGCCGCATCGTACGCTCAGCCGAGCCGCTTCTGCAGGCGGTCCAGCTCATCCAGCAACTCGGACGGAAGTCGTGGCCCGAGCTCCTGGAAATAGGCGGCGATGGACTCGCACTCGGCGCGCCATTCGCCGCTGTCCACCTTCAACAGCTCACCCATGGCCGCCTCGGTCACCTCGACACCTTCCGTTGGAATGGCACCCGGAGCGGGGAGGTACCCGATCGGGGTCTCCACCGCCTGGCCTCGGCCGGCGCATCGTTCGAAGACCCACTCCAGCACCCGGCTGTTCTCGCCGTAGCCGGGCCAGAAGAATTTCCCGTCCGCTCCTTTGCGGAACCAGTTCACGTAGAAAAGACGGGGCAACTTGGCTGCGTCTGCTTTGCGACCGATCTCGAGCCAGTGGCCCATGTAGTCGGCCATGTTGTAGCCACAGAAGGGCAACATCGCGAACGAGTCGCGCCGGAGCTTGCCGACGGCCCCCGCCGCGGCCGCGGTGGTTTCCGAGGCCATGATGGAGCCGAGAAACACGCCGTGCTGCCAGTCGAACGCCTCTGTGATCAACGGCACCACGGTTGAGCGCCGGCCGCCGAAGAGGATCGCAGAGATCGGCACCCCCGCGGGATCTTCCCACTCGGGGGCGATGGCGGGGTCCTGGGCTGCCGGCGCCGTGAAGCGGGCGTTGGGATGCGCGGCCGGAGTGGTCGACTCCGGTGTCCAATCCTGACCCCTCCAGTCGGTCAGGTGGGCGGGCCGGGTGTCGGTCATACCTTCCCACCAGACGTCGCCGTCATCGGTCAGGGCGGTGTTGGTGAAGATGCAATTGGCGGCCAGCGTGAGCATGGCGTTGAGATTTGTGCGGTTGTTGGTGCCCGGGGCTACCCCGAAAAATCCGGACTCCGGGTTGATGGCCCACAGGCGACCGTCGGGACCGAATTTCATCCAGCAGATGTCGTCGCCAATCGTCTCGACTTTCCAGCCCGGCAGGGTGGGGATCAACATGGCCAGGTTGGTCTTCCCGCACGCCGACGGGAACGCTCCGGTGATGTAGCGGACTTCGCCGTCAGGCGAGGTGAGCTTCACGATCAGCATGTGCTCGGCCATCCAGCCGTCGTCGCGTGCCATCACCGATGCAATTCGGAGTGCGAAGCATTTCTTGCCGAGAAGAGCGTTGCCGCCGTACCCGGACCCGTAGGACCAGATCTCACGGGTCTCGGGAAAGTGAACGATGTACTTGTTCTCCGCGTTGCACGGCCATGGCACATCCGCCTGGCCCGGCTCGAGCGGGGCGCCGACGGAGTGGACACAGGGCACGAAGTCGCCATCGGTTCCGAGGACGTCCAGGGCACCCTGTCCCATGCGGGTCATGATCCGCATGCTCACGACGACGTATTCCGAATCGGTCAGTTCCACCCCGATTTGCGCGATAGGAGAATCGAGTGGCCCCATCGAGAACGGAACCACGTAGAGGGTCCGGCCGCGCATGCATCCTCGGTACAGCTCGAGCAGGGTCGCCTTCATCTCGACGGGATCGCGCCAGTTGTTGGTGACGCCGGCGTCTTCTTCGCGCTCGGAGCAGATAAACGTCCGGTCTTCTACCCGGGCCACGTCGCCGGGATCGGAACGGGCCCAATAGCTGTTGGGTCGCTTGGCCTCGGAGAGGCTCCGAAATGTTCCGGACTCGACCAATCCCGCGCACAGGGTGTCGTACTCATCAGCGCTGCCGTCACACCAGAGAACCTGGTCGGGCTGGGTGAGGGCGGCCCACTCGTCCACCCACTCCCGGAGTCGAGGGTGCTGCGTCAGTGGATCGGTGGAGGTCACGGCTGCCTAACTTCTCCTTCTCACTGCGGGTTGCTTCTGCGTACGCTCCCCCTGTGGTTGACGATAACGGATGGATTCCATAATGGGCGAGTTCGCCGCCATCGTCGCCATTCGCGCCGCTTTGCCCGAGGCCCCCGATGCTGCCCAGGTCTGGATTGGGGACGACGCCGCGGTGCTTCCGGCACCGAAGGGAGAGTGGTTACTGCTCGCCGCTGATACCGTCGTGGCCGGGGTGCACGCCGATCTGGCCCTGACCGGGGTCGACGACCTGGGATGGAAGGCCCTGATGGCTGCCGTCAGCGACGTGGCTGCCATGGGCGGGGATCCTGGCCACGCCGTCGTCACTGTGGCCGGGCCACCCGGCACCGAGCTCCCGAGTCTGTATGAGGGCCTGGGGGAGGCGGCGTTGGCGTGTGGCTGCCCGATCGTCGGCGGCGACCTGGTCAACGCCGCCGAACTGGTGGTCACCGTGGCTGTGACCGGAACCAGCCACGGGTATCCCGTGCTCCGTCGGGGGGCGAGACCTGGCGACGAAGTGTGGCTCACCCACCCGGTCGGGGCGGCCGCGGCCGGTTTGCGCCGCTACCGGGCGCAGGCCGCGGGTGAGACGCTCGCCGTGACCGAGCAGACCGTCGATCACGCTGCTCCGCCGTGCCCACGCCCGGCCCAACGCGGACCTGGCCGGTGGTCGGGCCGCCCGCCGGGCTGGAGCCCGGGCCATGATCGATGTGTCGGACGGCCTGGCCGCCGACCTGGGACACATCGCCGAGGCGTCGGGCGTCGGTATCCAAATCGACAACGTTCCGGTGGCGGAAGGCGCGACTCGCGAGGAGGCGCTCGGCGGCGGCGAGGATTTCGCGCTCGCGTTCTGCGTTCCTCCAGGAGCGCCCGTGCGCGAGGCGTTTACCGGACTCGCTCAACCCATTTGGATAGGAACCTGCACTGCGGAGCCGGGTCGACTCACCCTCGAAGGCCGGCTCCTGGATCCGGTCGGATGGCAGCACACGTGGTGACCGGCCCGCCGGCGGTGGCGCTCACGATCGCTGGTTCTGACTCGGGAGGCGGCGCGGGAATCCAGGCGGATATCAAGACCTTCGAGGCCCTCGGAGTCTGGGCCACCTGTGCGCTGACCGCCGTGACGGCCCAGAACACCGTCGGCGTCCATGAGGCCCTGGTTCTGCCGGCGGCTCTGGTCCGGGCCCAGATCGATGCCGTCGTGGACGATATCGGCGTGGCGGCGACGAAGACAGGCATGCTGGGATCGGCCGCGGTAATCGAGGCGGTCGCCGAAGCCGTTGCCGATCGCGGGCTGGCTCCTCTCGTCGTCGACCCGGTCCTGGTGACGAGCCACGGTGATCTTTTACTGGAGCCCGATGCCGTCGGGGTGCTGCGGCGGGTCCTCCTGCCGATGGCGACGGTCGTGACCCCCAACGTCCCCGAAGCGGAGGCGCTGCTCGGCCGTTCCGTCGATGGAGAGGCCGCCATGGTCGATGCTGCGGCCGAACTGGCCGCACTCGGTCCAGGAGCGGTGCTGCTCAAGGGAGGGCATCTGCACGGGCTGCGCTCACCGGACCTGCTGTGGCGCGACGGACAGGCGCACTGGTTGGATGGTCCCCGGCTACCGGTTCGCCACACCCATGGCACCGGCTGCACCCTGTCTGCGGCCATCTGTGCCTACCTGGCCAGCGGGCACCTTCTGACGGCCGCGTGCGAAGGGGCCAAGGAGTTCGTCGCACAATCGATTGCCGCGGGCGTGGAGATCGGGCGCGGCGTCGGGCCGGTGAACCCGGGCTGGCGGACCAGGTGCGCGCCGGAGGTCGGCCCCTCGCCGGAGCGGGATCAGTGAACGGCTTTGGTGATCTTCCCGGCCCGAATACAGGAGGTGCAGACCCGGATCCGTCGGGGTGAACCGTTCACGACCGCCCGTACCCGCTGGATGTTGGGGTTCCAGCGTCGCTTGTTGCGCCGGTGGGAGTGACTGATGGACATGCCAAACGACGGCCGCTTGCCGCACACCTCACAGACCGCTGCCATCGGGACCACGCACCTCGTTCTCTCGGGCCGCCCCGTCCAGAACGGGGCGAGCGAACCGGGCCGGACCCTACCGTCCCGGGCAGGTCGTCCAGGTTAGCATCCCCGCATGCAGACGCTGCAGCGCCTGACCGCGGCCGATCTGGTCGCCGCCGTCACGGCCTACCGGGATGCGCTGCGCACCTATCAGGAGCCGATCAACCGGCTCAACGTCTATCCGGTCCCCGATGGCGACACCGGAACCAACATGGCGCTCACCCTCGAGTCGGTCGTCCGCGAGCTCGCCGATAGACGGGCGGTGGACATGACCTCGGTCGCAGATGCCATCAGCTACGGCTCGCTGATGGGCGCCCGCGGCAACTCCGGAGTCATCCTGTCGCAGATCCTGCGCGGCCTGGCCGAGGCGGTACGCGAGAGCGACGGCATCGATGCCGGGGTGCTGCGCGACGGGCTGGACCGGGCTGCGTCCGGCGCCGTACAGGTCGGTGCAGCGTCCCGTGGAGGGCACGATCCTCACCGTGGTCCGGGGCGCGGCGGAACGCGCCGGGGACATGGCCGGGAACGCGGGCTTGGTGCCGGTGCTGGAGGCGGCGCGCCAGGGGGCGGCCGAGGCCCTCGCTGCCACGCCCGGGTTGCTGCCGGTGCTGAAGACGGCCGGCGTGATCGATGCTGGCGGTGCCGGTCTGCTGTTGCTCCTCGATGCCCTCCTGCACGTGGCGGATGGCCGCCCCCTGCCCGAGCACCCCGATGGGCTCGCCGAGGGGGGACGGCCGGTTTTCCTGGCGGCCGGCGAAGCCGTCGCCGACCCGGCCAGCGCCGCCGGCGGGCTGCGCTATGAGGTCATGTACCTGCTCGAAGCACCGGACGAATCGATCCCGGCGTTCCGCGAGGTGTGGGCCGGACTGGGCGACTCGATCGTGGTGGTGGGGGGGACGGGCTTGTGGAACTGTCACATCCACACCGATGACATCGGGCCCGCCATCGAAGCGGGCCTTGAAGCTGGCCGGCCACGGCGCATCCGGGTTTCGGATCTGTGGGAGCAGGTCGAGGAAGAGCGCTGGGTGCGGGACGCGACCGGCCACGAGCCCGAAGCAGAGCCGATACCCGAACCGGTCCCCTGTGCCGCTGTGGCCGTCTGCACCGGCGACGGCATCCGTCGCATCTTCCGGTCCCTGGGTGTCCACCACGTCGTGAACGGCGGCCAGTCGATGAACCCCAGCACCGCCGACCTTCTCGCCGCCATTGCCGCCGCGCCGGGGGAGCAGGTGGTCATCCTGCCGAACAACAAAAACATCATCCCTGTCGCCGAGCAGGCTGCCCGCCAGGCCGCCAAACCGGTGCGGGTGATCCCGACACCCGGGATCCAGGAAGGATTCGCGGCCCTGCTGGAATACGATCCCGGCGGGCAGGCTGACGACAACCAGGCCCTCATGACGGAGAGCTTTTCCCGGGTGGTGGCCGGCGAGGTAACCCGGGCCGTTCGGGCGAGCGTCTGCGAGGAGGGGCCGATCGCCGAAGGTGACTACCTGGGCCTGTCGCGCCGGGGCATCGAAGCGGTCGCCGATCGCCTCTCGGAGGCGGCAACGCAGCTCCTCGACCGGCTGATCGATTCCGAGCACCACGAAATCGTCACGATCATCGCCGGCGAGGGGGCCACCGCAGCCGACACCCGCCGTATCACCGAGTGGATCGACACCAACCATCCGGGCGTGGCGAGCGAGGTCCATCAGGGCGGCCAGCCGCTGTATCCCTATCTCTTTTCGATCGAGTGACGCGGGCCTGATCGGCCGGCCGTCCCCGTTCTTTCTCCGAGCCGCAAGTACCGTGGTCGAGATGCCCGCTGGTTTCCTCCTCACCTCGTGACCGCGACGGCGACGACGACTTCCCTGCCGCGTCTGGCCGAGATCGGCGTGGACCGGTTACACCGGGTCGGACCCAAGCACCTGGCAGGCCTTCACACCATGGGCATCGAGTCCGTGCTGGATCTGCTCACGCACTACCCGCGCCGTTACATCGACCGCACCAGCCAGTCGGACATCGCCGACCTCGTCGACGGCCAGGAGTCCATGGTGCTGGGCCAGATCCGCCGCAGCGCATCCCGGCGGACCCGCCAGGGACGGACCCTCGTCGAGGTCGTGCTGTTCGACGGATCGAGCTATCTCTCGCTGACCTTCTTCAACCAGCCCTGGCGGGCCCGCCAACTGCGGGAGGGGACGCACGTCGTCGTGTTCGGGAAGGTGGAACGATTCCGGGGCCGGCCCCGGATGACCAACCCCGTCGTCGACCTGGTGGGGGATCGCACGGGCAGGATCGTTCCGGTGTACCCGCAGTCCGAGAAGGCGGGGCTGACCAGCTGGGAGATCGGGGACTGGGTGGGGGAGGTGCTGCGCCGGGCGCAGTCCTTCGTGGATCCGCTGCCCGAAGCCTGGCGCCGGCGCTTGTCGCTTCCCGAGCGCGACTGGGCCATGCGCCAGATCCATGCGCCGGACTCGCTGGCCGACAGCCAGGCGGCCCGCCGCCGGCTGGCGTTCGACGAGCTCCTGCGCCTCCAGGTCATCCTGGTGATGCGCAAGCGGGCCGTCGAACGGGAGGCGGCCGGCATTCGCCACCAGGTCGACGGAGAGCTGGTGGCTGCGTTCCGCGCCGGCCTTCCTTTTTCCTTGACCGGAGCCCAGGATCGGGCGATCCAGGCGATCCGGGCAGACATGGCCGGCCCACATCCCATGCACCGGTTGTTGCAAGGCGACGTCGGATCAGGCAAGACGGTGGTGGCAGTCGCGGCGCTACTCACCGCGGTCGAGGGCGGGCACCAGGGGGCGTTGATGGCCCCGACCGAAGTGCTGGCGGAGCAGCATTACGCCGGAATCGGCGCCCTGCTGGAGGGATTCAGCCTGCCGAGCACCGGGACGCTGCTACCCGACCGCCCCCTCCGGGTGGGGTTGCTCACCAACCGCACGCCCGCCCGGGAGCGTTCCCGGCTTCACGCTGGTCTCGCCGATGGGACCGTTGACGTGTCGATCGGAACCCATGCGCTGCTCACTGAAGGCGTGTCGTTCCGGTCTCTTGGCGTCGTGGTCATCGACGAGCAGCACCGCTTCGGCGTCGAGCAGCGGGCCGCCCTGCGCGACAAGGGCCCGGGTCAAGTCGTTCCGGACGTGCTGGTGATGACCGCCACCCCCATCCCGCGTACCGCAGCCATGACCGTGTACGGCGACCTGGACACGACTGTCCTGGACGAGCTGCCGCCCGGCCGCACCCCGATCGTGACCCACTGGGCCCGCGGCCCGCTGGAGGAGGAGGGCGCCTGGGATCGGGTGCGAGCCCAGGTGGCGGCCGGCCACCAGGCCTACGTCGTGTGCCCCCTGGTCGAGGAGTCCGAGCGCGTTCAGGCCCGCTCCGCTGCCGAGGAGCGCGACCGCCTGGCGGCGGGCGAGCTGGCCGGGTTGCGGGTGGGGTTGCTGCACGGCCAGCTGCACCCGAAGGAAAAGGGCACGGTCATGGGAGACTTCCGGTCAGGACGGCTTGACGTGTTGGTGGCGACCACCGTGGTGGAAGTCGGTGTGGATGTCACCAACGCAACTGTGATGGTGATCGAGGACGCCGACCGGTTCGGCATTGCGCAGCTGCACCAGCTGCGGGGTCGAGTGGGGCGCGGTGACCAACCCGCGTGGTGCTACCTCCTCGCCGGCGTCGATGGGACCGACGCCTCGGCGCGGCTGTCGGCGCTGGAGCAGAGCACCGACGGGTTCGAGCTGGCCGAGGTCGACCTGGAGCTACGGGGCGAGGGCACCATCCTGGGCACCCGCCAGAAAGGGGCGACCGACCTCAAACTGGCCTCGTTGCGCCGGGACAAGGCGCTGGTGGCTACGGCCCGGGAGGTCGCGTTCGACCTGGTCGACGCGGACCCGGGCCTGGACGGGCTTCCCGACCTCGCCGACGAGATCCGGTTCCTGGTGGACGACGACGACCGGGGCTTTCTGTTCAAAAGCTGACGCCCGGTACCGTGAACGGATGTGCGAGTCGTAGCAGGAACAGCAGGTGGGCGCCCTCTCCGGGCTCCGTCGGGGCGCGCCACCCGGCCCACCAGCGACCGGGTACGGGAGGCACTCTTCTCGATGCTCGCCAGCATGGACGTCATCGAGGGGGCGACCGTGCTGGACCTTTTCGCAGGCAGCGGGGCGCTCGGGATCGAGGCGCTGTCGCGAGGGGCGGTGCACGCCACGTTCGTGGAACACGACCGCGCCGCGGTGGCGGCCATCCGGGCCAACCTCGAAATGGTGGGGATCGATTCCGGACGGGCCTCGGTGGTCGTCGGTGACGCGGTGCGCTTCGTGGCGACCGCGCCGCCGGTCGACCTCACGTTGGCCGACCCCCCGTACCGGTTCGGGGCGTGGCCCGAGCTCTTGGCCGCGCTGGCGTCACGGACCGCCCTTCTCGTGGCCGAGACGGGTGACGGGTGGGAGCCGGAGCCGCCATGGGAGACTGTGAAGGTGAAGCGCTACGGCGGTACCGTGTTGACGATCGCGCGGCCCCGCGCGCGGTCCCAGCTGCCGCTGCGTCAGGAAGGTGAGATTTGAGGACTGCCCTGTTCCCCGGATCCTTCGATCCCTTCCACAACGGCCACCTGGAGATCGTCGAGATTGCGTCGAAGCTCTTCGATCACGTGATCGTGGCCCCCATGCGCAATACCCAGAAGGGCCAGCCCCTCTTCACCCTAGACGAGCGCACCCAGATGATCACGGACTCCGTCGCTCACCTGCCGAATGTCACGCTGTCATCCCTGGCCGTGCTGACGGTCGACCTGGCCCGACAGGTCGGCGCTGACGTGATCATCAAGGGGCTCCGAGTCGCGTCGGATGCCGAGGCCGAGCTTCAGCAGGCCCAGATGAACCGGCGGGTCGCCGGAATCGAAACGTTGTTCATCCCGTGCTCGAGCGAGTACTCGTTCATCGCCTCGAAGTACGTGCGGGACTTTGCTCGCTTCGGGGGCGCGGACCGGATCGGCGCCACCGTGCCGGAGCCGGTGCTGTCGAAGCTCAAGGAGAAATTCGCGTGAGCCCGCTCGTCCTGACTCTGCGGAGGGCCCGATGAGCCTGCTCGACGGCACTTCGGCCGGACCGGACACCGAGTCGCTCGTCCGGCGCGTCATCGAGATCATCCAGGGGACCCGCGCCCTGCCGTTGTCGTCCTCCGTGAAGCTGGACAACAAGGACGAGGTTCTGGAGTTGCTGACCGAGGCGTGCCACCGCCTCCCGGAGGAGACGAAGCAGGCCCGCTGGATGCTGAAGGAGCGGGACGAGTTCCTGGCCAAGATGCAGCGTGAGGGGGAGGACATCCTGCAAGCGGCGCGACTGCAGGCGGAGCGCATGGTGCAACGCACCGAGATCGTGCGAGAAGCCCAGTCGTTGGCCCGGCGGGTGGTGGAGGAGGGCCGCGAAGAAGCGCGCCGCCTGCGGTTAGAGGCCGAGGACTACTGCGATCAGAAGCTCGCGGCCTTCGAAGTCGTGCTGGACCGCACCATCAAGACGGTGGCCGCCGGACGCGAGAAGCTCGCCGTCACCCCTGGCCCGGCTCTGGACATCCGCGACGCCGGCATTGCCGGGATCGAGCTCGATGACACCCTGAGCGAGGACGCCTTCTTCGACCAGGATCGGGCTTGAGTGCTGGCCTGCTTGTGCCGACGTGCCGGGCTCCGGCGGCACTCGGGGCGGCCCTGTCCGCGCCTACCGAGTCCGCGCCGGCCGAGCCCACGGACCCGTTCCCCGGAAGGCGCATCGCAGCAGGGTCCGAGATGACCGCCAACCCGTGGCTGGTTCCCGTGCTGACCCTGCGCCGGCAGCACGGGGCGCGCCGGGAAGAACGGCGCGCCGGGCGGGTCGGCGAGTTGCGTGTCGCTGGCAGCGTGGTGCCCGCTACTGCGGAGGCCTCGGCGGTGGCGGTCCTGGACTCGATCGACGGCGGGATCGAGGTGACCGCCGTGGTGAGCGCACCCTGGCAAGGCGAGTGCCGGCGTTGCCTGCGTCCCCTGCACGGGGAGCTGCACAGCGAGGTACGCGAGCTGTACCGGGCCCGGGGCCCGCACGAAGCGCCCGATGCCGACGAGGACACCTACCCGCTCGCCGGCGACCACCTCGACCTGCGACCCCTGGTTCGCGACGCGCTTCTCCTCGAGCTGCCCCTGGCACCGTTGTGCCGCGACGACTGCCGTGGCCTGTGCCCCACCTGCGGCGCCGACCTCAACCTGGGACCGTGCGCCTGCCCCACCAACGACGTCGACCCGCGCTGGGCCGCCCTGGATGCGCTTCGGATCGGGGACCCGGAACCGCAGCCGGGGGAGCGATAGGGCTCGACCTGGTCCCATCACCTAGACTGCGTTCCCGCTATCCGACCTTCAGCGGGCAGCGCACCGCCGCTGTCGACCCCACATCGCTGATCGCTTCCAGCAGAAAGACCCCCCGTTCGCCATGGCTGTACCCAAGAAGAAGACGTCCAAAGCGAAGAGCCGCAGCCGCCGGGCGAGCGCCTGGGTCTTGCGGTCCCCGGCCCGCAGCGTGTGCCCCCAGTGCCACAACGCCAAGATGCCGCACGTTGTGTGCCCTACCTGCGGGTGGTACAAGGGCCGCCAGGCCCTCGACGTTGGCTGATCCATCCGGACCTGTTTCTCCGCGCCGGCGCCGCTCAGCGAACGCGGGGCCAGCGGTCCAGCCCGGAGAATCCCGCCCGGTTGCGGTCGACGCCATGGGCGGGGATCGGGCCCCGGAGGAGATCGTTGCCGGTGCCATCCAGGCTGCGGCCACCGGGCTGTCCGTGGTTCTGGTCGGCGATCCCGACCGTCTCGGCGACACCGGCGGACTGCCCGTCATCGCCGCCCGGGAGGCCATCGAGATGCACGAAGATCCGGGCCGGGCGGTACGGACGAAGAAAGACTCCTCCCTGATCCGGGCCGCCGAGGCCGTACGGGATGGCGCGGCGTCCGCCATGGTCAGCGCCGGCAATACGGGAGCCACCATGGCCAGCGCCCTCTTCCGGATGGGTCGCATCAGCGGAGTGGCCCGACCGGCGATTGCCACCCCGATTCCCGTGCCGGGTACCACCCCGACCGTGCTGCTGGATGCGGGCGCCAACGCCGAATGCACCGCCGCCTGGCTCGTGCAATTTGCCCAAATGGGGTCGGCCTTCGCGAAACAGCGGTTCGGCATTGCCGAGCCCAGGGTCGGCCTGCTCTCCATCGGGGAGGAACCCGGAAAAGGCAGCCCCCTGGTAAAGGAAACGTTTGCCCTGTTCGATGCGGGTGAAGCCGGGCCCCGGGTTCGTTTCATCGGCAACGTCGAGGGCCGGGATCTCATGTCCGACGCCGTCGACGTAGTGGTGACCGACGGCTTCACGGGGAACGTGGTGCTGAAGACCCTGGAAGGGTCGATGAAATTCGCCTTCAAGGCCGTGCTCGCCGCCCTGCCCCCTGGAGGGACCGACAACCCCGCAGCCGCGGCCCTCCTGACGTCCCTCATGCCGCTGGCTGAGGAGTTGGACCCCGACACGTATGGAGGCGCCATGCTGCTCGGCGTCAACGGCGTGTGCATCATCAGCCACGGGTCGTCCTCCGCTCGAGCCGTGCTGAACGCGGTTGGCGTGGCTGATCACGCCGTCCGGGAGGGACTCGTTGATCAGCTGCGAGCCGCCATCGCCGCGCCGGCTGAGGTGCGCGTGCCATCGTGACCACAGACGCCAGCCCGGCGGCCACCACCGTCCTGAGCCCGGCGCGAAGCAGCCGCCCTGGGTCGAGGAAACACCACTGAGAGCGCTACCATCCGTTCTGCGATTCGAGGAGACGACCTTGCCCGCCGAGACCCATGTCGAACGTAGCCCGCTCGACCGCCGCCAGGTGATGGAGCTCATCCGCGGCTGCCTGGCAGACATCCTGGAGATCAGCCCGGACACCATCGCGGAGGGGGCGTCCTTCAGCGACGACCTGGGCGCCGACTCTCTCGCCCTGATTGAGCTGGTGGAGGCCCTGGAAGAGGAGCTGTCCGAGCGTACGGTCGGGTTCCGTATCGACGACGAGGACCTCGAGGACCTGAAGACGGTCCGCGACGCAGTTGATTACGTGATGGCCAAATTGGGTGCGGCCTGACCCGGCCGGCCGGGTACCCTGCCCCAGTTTCGACGGCAAGGACTTCGACGCTGCCCAACGGCCCCAATCCCGAGCCCAACCCAGCGACCGAGCTGGTCACCCGGCTCGACTGGAACGTTGGCGACCCCACGCTGTTGACCCGATCCCTCGCCCACCGGTCGTGGTGCGCCGAGAACCCGGGCACCGGGTCGAACGAGCGGCTGGAGTTTCTGGGCGACGCCGTGCTCGGCCTGGTGGTGACCGACTATCTGTACCGGGCCTACCCCGACATGCCCGAGGGCGAACTGGCGAAGGTCCGGGCCTCGGTCGTCAACTCGGCCGCTTTGGCCGAACTGGCCGCAGAGCTCGACATCGGCGACGCCCTCCTGCTCGGCAAGGGCGAGGACCAGTCCGGCGGCCGGCAAAAGCCTTCCATCCTGGCGGATGCCATGGAAGCGATCATTGGGGCCGTGTATCTCGACGAGGGGTGGGCCGCTTCGGTAGCGCTGATCATGCGGCTGCTCGGTGAACGAATCGAGTTCGCCGCAGCCGGCCCCGGCGGCCAGGACTACAAGACCCGGCTGCAAGAGCTGTCGGCGCGCACCTTTGACCAGCTGCCCGTCTACCAGGTCAGCGATGACGGACCCGACCACGCCAAGGAGTTTCACGCCGTCGTTCACGTTCAGGGCCTCGCCCGCGGCGCTGGACGGGGCCGCTCCAAGAAACAAGCCGAGCAGGCTGCCGCCCGGGCCGCATGGGAGACACTGATCGAAGGGCTGGAACGCGACACTCCCGATGGGCTGAGCCAGAGGTAGCGCGGTGCCCGAGCTGCCCGAGGTCGAGACCATTCGGCGGGACATCGACCGGGAGTTCGTCAACAAGCGGATCAAGAAGGTCGAGGTCACCGGATCCCGTTCCGTTCGCCGCCACCAGAGCCCCGATCAGTTCGTCGGACGCGTCGAAGGCCACAAACTGCTCGCCACGCGCCGTCGAGGCAAGTATCTCCTGCTCAGACTCGACAATGGCGACGTCGTGGTCGTGCATCTCGGCATGAGCGGGCAGCTGCTCCGCGCCGATCCCAAGGACCCGCTCAACAAGCACACCCACGTGGTGCTCTCGTTTGCCTCCGCACCGCAGTTGCGTTTCGTTGATCCCCGGACGTTCGGCGAGCTGTTCGTGACCACACCCGAGCGCTTGGAACAGGAAGTGCCCGAACTGGCCCACCTCGGGTTCGACCCGCTTGACGACCTGATGGCCTGGAACCGGTTTGGCGACTTGCTCGCGGCCCGGAAGTCGAAGCTGAAGCCCCTGTTGTTGGACCAGCGTTTTGTCGCCGGGATCGGCAACATGTACGCGGACGAGATCCTCTTTACTGCGGGGCTTCGCCACGACCGCTCCTCCGACTCGCTCACACCCCAGGAGATCCGCCGCCTGTATCGGTCGATTGTGGAGACCCTGCAGGAGGCGATCAAACATCGCGGTTCGTCGCTGGCTGACGAGCAGTACCGGGACATCTTTGGGGACGTCGGCGACTTCCAGCGCCTGCACAACGTCTACGACCGGGAGGGCGGGGCCTGCCCCCGCTGCCGGTCCACCATCGTGCGCATCAAAGCCAACGGACGGAGCAGTTTCTTCTGTCCCCATTGCCAGATCTAGCCGTCCGGACGGGGAACAGGGCGCGGCCAAAAGACCGGCATCACAGGCCGGGAGGATCACCGATTCCCCGGTTTTCCCCCGCTAGGTTGGGCCACGCGTGTTCCTGAAGTCCCTGACCCTCAAGGGTTTTAAGTCGTTCGCGGAACCCACCACCCTCGACTTCGAGCCCGGGGTGACGGTGGTGGTCGGCCCGAATGGCAGCGGCAAGTCCAACGTGGTCGACGCGGTGGCGTGGGTCCTTGGCGCCCAGGGTCCGAGCACGGTCCGGTCCGCCAAGATGGAGGACGTCATCTTCGCCGGAAGCCCCCAGCGCCCCGCGCTCGGGCGGGCTGAGGTGTCGCTCACCATCGACAACAGCGCGGGCCTGCTTCCGATCGAGTTTTCTGAGGTGACCATCAGCCGCACCCTGTTCCGGACCGGTGAGTCGGAATACGCCATCAACCGCGTCCCCTGCCGCCTCCTCGACATCCAGGAACTGCTCTCGGATACCGGTGTCGGACGCCAACAGCACGTGATCGTCTCGCAGGGAAATCTCGACGCCGTCCTCAACTCCCGCTCGGAAGACCGCCGGTTGGTGATCGAGGAAGCCGCCGGGGTCTTGAAATTCCGCCGGCGCAAGGAGCGAGCAGAACGGCGCCTCGAGTCGACCGAAGCCAGCCTGGTCCGGCTCCAGGATCTCCTCCGCGAGGTGCGGCGCCAGCTCCGGCCGCTCGAAAAGCAAGCGGAGGCCGCTCGCCGGCACGGCGACCTCGTCACCGAGCTGACCGCCGTCCAGCGGTATCTCCTCGGTCGAGACCTGGCGGCAGTGGAAAGCCGGCTCGCCGCGGCGAGGCGCGACCGGGCCGAGCTCGGGCGGGTCGAGGACGAGCTCCGGGGGGCGCTCGCCGCCCTGGACGCCGATGTGGTGGCAGCCGAGGCGGAGCTGGAAGGGGCGCGAGCGGGCGAGCCGGAGCTCGACCTGGTCGAGGCCGTGTCGCGGGCCGAAGCGGCCAGGGCCCGGGCCGGCGGACTGGTCGCCGTGTTGGCAGAGCGGAACCGGTCGCTGGTGCGGGCGCTATCGACGACCATCGACCACGACGTCATCGCCGCCCTCGAGGCCGAAGCCGCCGGTCTGCATGAGGGCATGACCGCCGTCGACGACGAGGCCAACCGCCTCATTCCCTGGGCCGACGAGCTGGCGGAGGCGGAGTCGGCGCTTGCTGCCGACGCACGGCGTGTGGACGAGGAGTGGGAACACGGTAGCCCGGCCGGAGCGGACGCCGCCGCCGCCGTGAGGGGCGAGCTGGCCGCCCTGAAGTCGTCCAGCGACCGCGCCGGCGAGGAGAGTCGACGGCTCGAGACCCGGATGGCCGGCATTGAACGCCGGGTGGCTCGCCTGGACAACGAGCGCGGCCGGCTCGGGCAGATTGTCGACGACACCGGCACCAGGGCCGCGTCGCTTGTTGAAGAGGAGCGGATCGCGGCCGCGACCGAGACCGCGACCGAGACCCGGTTGGATGCCGCCGCTGCCGAACGGCGAGAGGCCGATGCCGAACACCACCGCTGGACGTCGCGGGCCGACACCCTCGCGCAGGCTCTCGACCAGGCGCGCGCCCGAGCCGGAGCCGAGCGGCTGGCCGAGACAGCCGGTTTCCTCGGCGCCCTGCTCGAGCTGGTCGCGGTTGACGACGGCTACGAGGCCGCCTTCGAGGCGGCGGCGGGGGCGGCGTTGGGGGCGGTCGTTGTCGACAGCATCCCGGCAGCCCGGGAGAGTCTCACCGAGCTGCACCGTGGCGCCGTCCCGGGAGCGGTCGTGGCCCTCCCCGACCTCGGCCCGCACCACACAGACGGGAGTGGATGGCGCCCCCTCGTGGATGGGGTGGCCCTCAACGGCTCGGCCGGCTGGCTGCGGACCCGGGTACAGGCCCGCCTCCCGAGCGTCGGAGCCTGGCTCGACGAGTTGCTGGTCGGCACCGTCGTCGTCGAGGGCGACTGGGTGGCTGCCGCCGATCTGGCGATCGCCCATCCTGAGCTGGTCGTCGTCACCCGGACTGGCGACCGCTGCGCCCACCGGATGTGGCAACTCGGCGCCGGCAGTTCGGCTGCGACCGGCGCCGCGGTGGAGGAAGCCCGCGACCGGGCGGCCGAGGCGTCGGCGAGGGCCGCGGCTGCCGAGCTGGTCTGGCAGAACGCCCGCCGGGATTCAGGGGTCGCCAGGGCCGAGCACGAGCGGGTGGCCCGGGCGGTCGAAGCCAACGTGTCTCGGCGCCGGGCGGCTCTCGACGCTCGCCAACGGGTCGAGGTGGAGCTGGCCGAAGCCACGAGCGAGCACAGCGTCGCCGCCGCGCAGCAGCGTGAGGCCGTCGAGCGTCACGAACGCGACCGGGCCCGCCGGGCCGAACTGGAGACGCTGCTGCCCGAACTCGACCAACAGGCGGAAGCGGAGGCCGAGCGGGCGGCAGCCGAACGGGCAGCCCGGTCCGCACTGGCACAGCGCAGCGCCGCCATCGCCGGGCGGCGCCGGGACCTGGAAGTGCGGGCCGCCGGACTCGAAGAACGCCGAAGCATGACCAGCCAGCGCCTTCGAGACGTCGAAGAACGACTCCAACGCAACGTCCTCGAGCGAGAACACGCCGCCGCCCGCCGTGGCCAGCTGCAGGACGCGGTCGCGGCCACCGAACGGTTGACTCGTCTGGTCGAGGGCCGCCAAGGCGAACTGGACGCCCTGCTCGATCGACTTCGCCACGCCCGCCGGGCGCAAGCCGAGGCAGTCCGGCAACGAACCGAGCGGGTCGAACACCTCCGGCGCCAGCGCAACGCTGTCGAACGCCAGCTGGCCGAAACACGGGAACGATCCAGCCGCACCGAGCTGGAAGCTGCCGAGGCCCGGGTCCGTCTCGAAGGCCTGACCGAGGCGGTGCGGCGCGACCTCGACTGCGAGCCCGACGCGGTGCGCGGCGCCGAATGCCCGCTTCTGCCACCCGGGACCAGCCCGTCCAGCCGGCGCACCGAGCTCGACCGCGAGCTGCGCCTTATGGGGCCGATCAACCCGCTGGCGCTGGAAGAACACAGCGCCCTGCTGGAACGCCATCAGTTCCTCGAGACGCAGCTCGAGGATGTCCGAGCCGCCCGCCGGGAGCTGGGCAAGGTGATCCGGGCCGTCGACGCCGAGATCGTGGAGATCTTCCAGGCCGCGTACGCCGACGTGGCCGACAACTTCGAGCTGCTGTTCGGCACGCTGTTTCCGGGCGGCCAAGGCCGCCTCCGCCTTACCGACCCTGAGCACCTGCTGGACACCGGGATCGATGTGGACGCCCGGCCGTCGGGCAAGAACATCCGACGCCTTTCCTTGCTCTCGGGTGGTGAGCGGAGCTTGACCGCGATGGCCTTCCTCTTTGCGGTGTTCCGCAGCCGCCCGTCGCCCTTCTACTTGATGGATGAGGTCGAGGCCGCCCTCGACGATGTGAACCTGCACCGCTTCCTGGAATTGGTGGACCAGTTCCGCTCCGAGGCGCAGCTGCTGATCGTCACGCACCAGAAGCGCACGATGGAAGCGGCCGACTGCCTCTACGGCGTCACCATGGCCCCAGGCGGGTCGTCCCGGGTGGTGAGCGAGGGGGCGGCCGCTCCGTATCCCGCTGACCTGCCCCGAGCCGAATCGCCTGATCCCTCAGGTGCCGTCACAGCCCCCCGGTAGGCTCGGGACGGCATGCTCATCCTGATTGTCGTGCTGATCGTGGTGGCCGTCGCTGCCCTGGTGACGACAGGATTCGTCGTCGCCGGACGCCGGCGAGCCGTCCCGCCTCCCCCGGACCACCCCGTCACTGCGCCCGCGCCGCCGCCTGCTCCGGTGGCCGTCGCCGCCCCTCCCGAGGTCGAGGAGGCGCCCGAGACGGTGGCGCAACCGTCTCAGGTGGCGGTGCCCGAGGAGGAGGTACCCGACGAGGAGGAGGCGGCAACGCCCGCCGTGGTCCCGGCGGAGGCGGAGCTGGCGACACCGGTCGAAGCACCCGAGATCGAGGAGCCCGAAGAGACGCTCGAAGCGCCAGTCGCCCCGCCACGGATGCGGGACCGGCTGGGTCGGGCCCGGTCGTTGTTCGCCGGTTACCTGAGTTCGGTCCGTTCCCGCGGGCGCATCGACGAGGGCACGTGGGAGGAACTAGAGGAGGCGCTCATCCTGGCGGACGTGGGCGCCAACCTGACGACGCGCATCCTGGACGACCTCCGCGCCCGGGTGAAGCAGGAGCGCCTTAGCGACCCCGACGAGCTCGTCGGCGTGCTCAAAGCCGAACTGATCGCCGTTCTCGAAGGCGATCGAGAGCTGCATCTGGTCCCCGACGCCACCAATGTGTGGCTCTTCGTGGGCGTCAACGGCGTCGGCAAGACCACCACCATCGGCAAGGTCGGGATGCGGGAGATCCGCGACGGCCACCGGGTAGTGATGGCGGCCGGCGACACCTTCCGGGCCGCGGCCGCCGACCAGCTTGAGCTGTGGGCGGACCGGGTCGGGGCGTCCATCATCCGTGGCAACGAGGGAGGCGACCCCGGGGCCGTGGTCTTCGACGCAGTCCAGCACGCGGCGGCTCGTCACGCCGACCTGGTGCTGGCCGACACGGCGGGGCGCTTGCACACCAAGACCAACCTGATGGAGGAGTTGAAAAAGGTGCGCCGGGTGGCTGAGCGCCCTCCCGGGCAGGTCAGCGAGGTGTTGCTCGTGATCGATGCCACCACCGGCCAGAACGGGCTCATCCAGGCGCAGCAATTCGCGGCCACCACCGGCGTCACCGGGGTGGTCCTGACGAAACTGGACGGCACCGCCAAGGGCGGGATTGTCCTCGCCATCCGGGCCGAGCTTGGCATCCCCATCAAGCTGGTCGGGCTGGGGGAGGGGCCTGACGACCTGGTCGACTTCGACGCCACGGAATTCGTCGAAGCGCTCGTCGCCACCTGAGCGCCTACCGCAACAGCAGGACCCGGATTCGCCGGCCGGAAATGGCCACCCCGATCGCTCCCATCCCCAGCAGGTACGCCACGTTGACCACCGCGGCCGCGCCGACGAAGCCCAGGGTGAGCGCCCGGATCAGACTGACGCCCTGATACAACGGGCTGCACTCGACGACCAACTGGAGCCAGCGGGGGTAGACGGAAAGGGGATAAAACGTCGTCGAGAACAGGAACAACGGAAGCAGCACGAGCTGCACCAGGTCGAAGTCGGTCCAGCCGCGCATATAGGTCGTGGCGGCCATCCCCACCGCGGCAAAGGCGAAGCCGACCAGGATGGCGGCGGGCAAAGCGAACACTGCCCACGCCGAAGCGATGTCTCCCAGGCCGGCCATCATCACCACGAAGACAGCGGCGTACGCGGCTCCCCTGAGCAAGCTGTAGGCGATCTCACCCCGAGCTACCTCGCTGGCTTCCACTGGTGTGGCCAGTACGGCGTCGAACACCTTGGCGTACTTCAGCTTGAAATACACGTTGAACGTGCTCTCGTAGACCGCGCCGTTCATGGCGGACGCGGCCAGGAGGCCAGGAGCTACGTATTGCGCATAGGGAATGGTCGTGCCGTCGGGTCCGGGGATTCCGCCCACAAGTTTTCCGATCCCGATTCCGATCGACAGCAAGTAGAAGACCGGTTCGGCGATCCCGGAGAGCGGGATCCACCAGGTCCGTCGGGCAACGAGCAGGTCCCGCTCGATGAGCCTCCGGCCCCTTCCGAGGCCGAATGCCGCCGGTGGCACGATGCGCCAGGCGAGGGCCCGGCTCATGGTCGCAACCTGGCCTGGAACGTGCGCCGCGCCGCGAGAACGCCGGCCGCCGTCAGCGCGACCAGGTAGGTGACGTGGACAGTTGCCGACGATGCCGTCAGTGTGCCCAGGGTGAGCTGACGGCACAGATCCACGCCGTGCCACAGGGGGCTCGAGATAAGCGAGAACGCGCAGCCCGGCCGGCAGCTGGCTGATCGGAAAGAACACGCCTGAGAACAGAAACAGGGGGATGATGCCGAGGCGGAAGATGAGCGGAAAGGCCTCTTCGTTTTCCTGGTGAGCGGCGAAGGCCGCAAGCGGCGCCGCGAACGCCATGCCGACCAGGACGCCGGCAGGCAGGACGGCGATGGTGTCGATCGAACGCGTGGTCCCGAAGGCAGCCATGACGATCAGGTAGGCGGCGACCGCGCTGGCGATCCGGGCCGCAATCCATACCAGATGGCCGGCCAGCACGTCGACAACGCGAAGAGGTGTAGCCAACATCCCGAAATACGTGCGCTGCCATTTGATCGCGCCCATGACCGGGAACAGCGACTCGCTGGCTCCGATGGTGACCGCGGTGCTGGCGGCCAGGCCCGGCGCCACGAACTGCAGATAGCTCAGGCCGCCCAGGGCGGCCGTGTGGCTGCCTTTGTTGATAAACGACCCCAACCCGACGCCCATTGCCGCCAGGTAGAGGACCGGAGTGACGAAGGTGGTCACCATGGAGGCCCGCCACGTTCGGCGATAGGCCAGGGCGAAGTAGCCGACTGCGCGCAACCAGGGGGGTGTGCGCATGCTCAGTCGATCAGATGGCGGCCGGTGAGCAGGAGGAACACGTCCTCGAGGCTGCCTCGCCGCACCAGGACGTTGAGGGGCTCGAGCCCCCGGGCCAGGACCTCTTCCGCCGCGGCGTCGCCGTCGTCGGTGTAGACCAGCACCCGGTCCGGCAGGGCCTCGATGCGCTCGGCCAGACCCGACAGCTTTCCGGCCATGCGTTCGCTCTCTCCGGGGCCGAAGCGAAGCTCGACGACCTCTCTGGTGGAGTAGCGCCGGATGAGCTCGGCCGGGGATCCTTCGGCGGCGATCCTTCCCCCGTCCATGACCACCAGCCGGTCGCACAATTGTTCCGCCTCGTCCATGTAGTGCGAGGTCAGCACCAGGGTGGCGCCCTCTGCCTTGAGCCGGTAGAGACGATCCCACAGGACATGGCGGGCCTGTGGGTCGAGGCCGGTGGTGGGCTCGTCGAGCAGGAGCAGCTCCGGGTCGTTGACGAGGGCCCGGGCGATGGTGAGTCGCCGCTTCATCCCACCCGACAGCGGGTCCACCCTGTCGTCCGCTCGCTCCCCGAGCTGGGCGAACTCGATCAGCCGTTCCACCCGGCCCCGCAACTCGTCACGGGGCAGGTCGAAGTAGCGGCCGTAGACGTACAGGTTCTCGCGGACCGTCAGCTCGAGGTCCAGGTTGTCCTCCTGCGGCACGACGCCCAGCCGGCCCCGGATCGCCGGACCATCGCGGTCGGGGTCCAGCCCCAGAACCCTCAACTCGCCGCCGCTGCGAGGTGAGACAGCCGCGATCATGCGCATGGCCGAGCTCTTGCCGGCGCCGTTGGGGCCGAGGAACCCGAAGGCCTCGCCCGCGCTCACCGAGAAATCAATGGCATCGACGGCCCGCAGACCGCCGAACACCTTCGTGAGGCCGCGCGCGTAGATCAGAGGTTCGGCAGCCACGGGTCGTTTCTATCCGATGGCACCGTCGTTACGCTGGGGATTTGCCGGCGAGGCAAGCAAACGGGGTCCGTCGTCTACGCTGGCAGTTCGCATGTTCGTCGACTCGTGCCCCCCATGTTCGAGAGCCTGACCGACCGTTTCGACGCGGTATTCGGCCGGCTGCGCGGGCGCGGCCGGCTGAGCGAGGCCGACGTCGACGAGGCTCTCCGGGAGATCCGGCTGGCCTTGCTGCAGGCGGACGTCAACTTGCGGGTCGTGCGGGACTTCGTGGCCCGGGTGCGGCAGCAGCTGGTCGGGATGGACCTGTCCCAGAGCCTGACCCCGGGCCAGCAGGTCGTAAAGGTTGTTCACGACGAGCTGCGCACCATCCTCGGTGGCGAAGCCCTCCGGCTGACCTACGCGTCGCGCCCGCCCACCGTGATCCTGCTGGCCGGACTGCAAGGTTCGGGCAAAACCACGACCGCGGCCAAGCTGGCGTCGTGGTACAAACGGCGGGAAGGGCGAAATCCGCTGCTCGTCGGAGCCGACTTGCAACGGCCGGCCGCCGTCGAGCAGCTCCGGGTGCTCGGCCAGCAGGCCGGCGTCCCGGTATTCAGCGAACCGTCCGATCCGGTGACGGTCGCCAAGAAGGGCTTGGAAGAGGCGATCCGGCTGGGCCGAGACGTCCTCATCGTGGACACGGCCGGCCGGCTGTCGATCGATGCCGAGCTGATGGAGGAGGTCCGGCGGGTCTCGGCGACGGTTGAGCCCCACTACACGTTCCTGGTCATCGACGCCATGACCGGGCAAGACGCGGTCGCGACCGCTGAAGCCTTCCATCGAACGTTGGAGCTGGATGGGGTCATCCTGACCAAGATCGACGGGGACGCCCGAGGCGGGGCTGCTCTGTCGGTCAAGGAAGTGGTGGGGCGCCCCATCGTCTTCGCGTCCAACGGCGAGAAGCTGGCCGACTTCGAGCAGTTCTATCCGGAGCGTATGGCCGACCGGATCCTCGGCATGGGCGACGTGTTGACGCTCATCGAGAAGGCCGAGGCGAACGTCGACCAAGCCCAGGCCGAAGCAGCCATTTCCCGGCTGCAGGAAGGCCGCTTCACGCTCGAGGACTTCCTCGAGCAGATGCAGCAGGTCAAGAAGATGGGGCCGCTGTCCGGTCTGGTGGGCATGATCCCCGGACTGCCGAAGGAGCTGCGCAACACCGAGATCGACGACGACATGATGGGCCCGATCGAGGCCATCATCCGGTCCATGACCCCCGGGGAGCGGCAGAACCCTTCCATCATCAACGGCTCCCGCCGCCTTCGCATCGCCAACGGGAGCGGCACCACCACCGCCGAGGTCAATGGTCTGCTGGACCGCTTCAAGCAGATGCAGACCTACATGCGCCAGATGGCGACGATGCCCGGGGTCGGTGGCCGGATGGCCCGGCGGGCGACGGGCGGGAAGAAATCCAACAAAAAGAAGAAGCGGGGCCGCTAGGTCCCGCCCCTGAGCGAGAGAGCAGTCAAGCAATGGCCGTAAAACTCCGCCTGATGCGGATCGGAAAGAAAAAGCAGCCCGTGTACCGCGTGGTGGCCGCCGACAGCAGGTCGCCCAGAGATGGCCGCTTCATAGAGATCCTCGGCACATATGAGCCCCGGGCCGAACCGTCGCGGGTCGTCATCGACAACACCAAGGCCGTGCGCTGGTTGCGCGAAGGGGCTCAGCCCACCGAGACCGTCGCGCGGCTCTTGACCCAGTCCGGGGCGATGGAGGAGTTCGGCGCTTCCCGGCCCGCGGCCCGACCGTGAGCACCACCGGCGAAGGGCAGGTGGGCGCGGCCGGGGTGGAGGACGAGTGGGACGATCACGGCCAGGTCGATGGCGGCCGGGCCCGAGCGGTGTTGTTGTACCTGGCCCGGCAGCTCGTCGACGACCGCGAGGCAGTGGCCATCGACACCGGTGAGACCCGCCGGGGAATCAAGCTGTCGCTCCACGTCGCCCCGCAAGACATGGGCAAGGTGATCGGCCGCAGGGGTCGGGTGGCGCAATCGATCCGCAGCGTGGTCCGGGCGGCCGGCGCCAAGGATGGCGTCGACGTCATTGTCGACATCGTCGACTGACGGTCCGCCGCCCCCCCTTCTGGAAGTGGGACGGATCGTGCGGCCTCACGGACTGCGCGGTCAGGTCGTCGTCGAGCTGTGGACCAACCGGGCCGAGCGCCTGGCGCCCGGGGCACATCTGCGCGTCCCCGGCGGTGAACTCGAAGTCCGACGCGCCACCCGGCAGGGTGAGACGGGGGGCAGGCCCCGCTGGTTGGTGTCGTTCGTCGGGGTGGACAATCACGACCAGGCGGAGGCCCTGCGCGACGCCGTGCTGGTCGCACCGCCGCTCCTCGACCCGGCCGCCCTCTGGGTCCACGAGCTCATCGGAGCAGAAGTGGTTGACCTCTCCGGGTCCCGGCTCGGCGTCGTCGAGGCCGTGGAGGCCAATCCCGCCAGTGACCTGCTCGTGCTCGACGACGGGACGCTGATCCCTCTCCGGTTCGTCTCCGACCGGGGTCCCGGCCGGTTGACCGTCGATCCACCATCAGGCCTGCTGGACCTGTGACCGGCTCGAGCGGAACCGCGCGCGTGCGTGTCGACGTGTTCACTCTTTTTCCTGATCTGGTGCGGCCGTGGACGACGGGCAGCCTGATTGGCAAGGGAGCCCGGGCCGGCCTGCTGGACCTGCGGGTGCACGACCTGCGGGCCGGAGCCTCGGATCCGCACCGGTCGGTGGACGACGCACCCTTCGGCGGCGGGGCCGGGATGGTGCTGGCGCCCGAGCCGGTGTTCGCCGCGGTCGAGGCCGTTCGGCCGCCTCGCCCCATGCTGCTCCTTGGCCCCGGGGGGAGGCGCTTCTCGCAAGCGTGGGCCGCGGAGTTGGCCACCAGCAGCGGCTTCTCGCTGCTCTGCGGGCGGTACGAAGGTGTGGACCAGCGAGTCGCCGACCATCTCGCCGACGGCGAGTTGTCCGTCGGTGATTTTGTGCTGGCCGGGGGCGAGGCTGCCGCGATTGTCGTCGTTGAGGCCGTCGCCCGGCTGGTGCCGGGGGTGATGGGCAACGACCAGTCCGGTCTCGACGAGAGTTTCAGCGATGGGCTTCTGGAGTATCCGCAATACACCCGGCCGGCCGTCTTCCGGGACTGGTCCGTCCCCGACGTGCTGCGCTCCGGCGACCACGCCCGGATCGGGCGCTGGCGACGGGCGCAATCGCTGGCCCGGACCCAATCTCGCCGTCCCGACCTGATCCTGGCCCGGGGCGGATTGACCGCAGAAGAACGGGCCCTGCTCGCCGAGTTCGAGATCGACGCACTACTGTGAACGTCTCCCTCGCCGACCGCAGGAGCCGGAGCACCATGAACCCCACCGACCTGGTAGATCGCGACCGCCTGCGCGACGACATTCCCGACTTTGCCCCCGGCGACACCCTGAAGGTCCACGTGCGGGTGGTGGAGGGCAACCGCGAGCGGGTACAGGTCTTCCAGGGTGCCGTCATCCGCCGCCAGGGATCCGGTGTGCGTGAGACCTTCACGGTCCGCAAGCTGAGCTTCGGTGTCGGGGTGGAACGCACCTTCCCGGTGCACTCGCCGGTGATCGCCAAGATCGAGGTGGTGACGCGCGGCGACGTTCGGCGGGCGAAGCTCTACTACCTGCGTGACCGGACAGGTAAAGCCGCGAAAATCAAAGAAAAGCGCGTCGCTCGCTGACCCGCCTCCGCGGCGAACGCGGAGTGCTTGGAGACGAAGCGACCTACCATGGTGGCGATGATCGAGTCGCGGCATCGCCCCCCCGCGAGAGTCTCCCGATGAGCGCGGAGGATCTCGAACGGTACGAAACCGAGATCGAGCTGCAGCTCTACCAGGAGTACCGGGCTGTGCTCGCCATGTTCAAGTACGTGGTCGAGACCGAGCGCCGGTTCTATCTGGCGAACGAGGTCACGATGGAAGCCAAAGGTGAAGGCAGCCGGACGTACTTCGAGATCTCGCTCAAGGACGCGTGGGTCTGGGACATGTATCGCCCGGCCCGGTTCGTGTCGTCCGTGCGGGTGGTCACGTTCAAGGACGTCAACGTCGAGGAGCTCCCGGAGAAGGAGCTCTAGGAATTTCCGGCTCGGCGGGGGCGGCACGCCGGCGCGCCCTCGGTACCTTGGGCGAGGAACGGGCTGCCGCCTGGTACCAGGCCCAGGGCTACCAGGTACTGGACCGCAACTGGCGCTGCCGGGAAGGTGAGCTCGATCTGGTAGTCGCTCGCGAACGAACGTTGGTCTTCTGTGAGGTGAAGACCCGGTCCGGCGTCGCGTTCGGAGTCCCGGCCGAGGCCGTCAGCCCGGCCAAGCAGGCCCGGATCCGCCGGCTGGCGGGGCGGTGGCTCGCCGAGCGCGGCGGCGGCCTGAGGAGCCGGCCGGCGGTCGTCCGTTTCGACGTGGCCGCGCTGCTCGAGGATCGCCTAGAGATGCTGGAGGCGGCGTTCTGAGCGAAGACGGGGACGAGGGGTTGGCGGCGTCCAGTGCCGTTGTGCATCTGGGCCGACCGTCGAGAACGCCGGGTGGGCCGGTGAACCCGCCCGTGGTGCTGAGCTCGACGTTTCATCAGGGCGGCCCGCTCATGTACGGCCGGGACGGCAACCCGACATGGGAGAGCCTCGAGGAAGTGCTCGGGGGTCTCGAGGGCGGGTCGGCGCTGGCGTTCGCGTCCGGGATGGCCGCCATTTCGGCTGTGATGGGCCTGCTGCCGGTACCCGGTCGCGTGGTCGTCGCCGGCGACGCCTACAACGGCACTCGCCGGCTGCTCGCCGACGCCTCGGGGCGAGGCCGGTTGCGTTTCCGCACCGTGGACGTGGGCGACACCCGGGCCACACTCGAAGTGTGCGCCGAAATGGTCGATGCGCCGGCCCGGCCCGCCGGTGTCGCCGGCCAATTCGGTGCCGGCGGGTTGTTATGGCTGGAGACACCCACCAACCCGTTGCTGACCGTGGCTGACCTGGAGGCGTTGAGCGCCGGCGCCCATGCCCTCGGGATGGACGTCGCCGTCGACAACACCTTCGCGACGCCGTTGCTGCAGCGCCCGCTGGACGTGGACGCTGACGTGGTTGTGCACTCGGCGACCAAGCTGCTGGCGGGGCATTCCGACGTGGTTCTCGGCGCGACGGTGACGCGGCGGCCAGACGTGATCGACGCGCTCACTCGCCGCCGCGGCCTGGATGGCTCCATCGCGGGACCGTGGGAGGCGTGGTTGGCCCTCCGGGGCATCCGGACCCTGGCGGTCCGCCTGGACCGAGCCCAGGCCAGCGCGGCGGAGTTGGCCCAACGGCTGTCCTGCGATGCCCGGGTCACGAACGTCCGCTACCCCGGACTCGCCGGCCATCCCGGGCACGAACTGGCGGCACGCCAGATGCGAGGCTTTGGCACCATGGTCGCCTTCGAGCTGCCCGGTGGGGCGCCGGCGGCCGAAGCCGTGGTGGCCGCAGTGCGCCTGGCGACGGCTGGCACCAGCCTTGGCGGCGTCGAGACCCTCATCGAACGCCGTGGCCGCTGGGAAGGCGAGGGGGGCCTGCCGCCTGGCCTGTTGCGGTTGTCGGTGGGCATCGAAGATGTCGACGACCTTTGGCGGGACCTGGACAATGCCCTTCGAGTGGCCGGGGAGGGCTAGCTGGCGGCTCGCCGGCGCCTGCCGCCCGCCTGGCCGCCCCCCACCCGCACGCCGACCGCCTGGCCGCCACCCACCCGCATGCCGTCGCCGGCCAACCACACCAGCCCCACTAGCCACACCAGTCCCACCAACCTCAGCTGTCAACGACGTCCGCTGGTTTGTGTGATATTTGCCGCGTATTACGCGACTTTTATCACACAATCGAAGGGCGGGGCTCCCTAGCGGCCGGGGCGGCGTCGATCCCGTTGTTCCCAGCAGGCCCGATGCCAGTGCCGGCGCAGGTCCGGGGCGCGGCGGGGGACGGCGACGACGTGCCCCAGACCTTGCTGGATTTCCTGCTGGCATCCGGGACACAAGTACGGCTTACGGGCCTGGAACGGGTGCACCTGGCTCACCTCGACGTCGTCGATGTCGTCCATAGAGGTTCCGTCGTGAGCCACAGTCCAATTGTGGCCTACTGACCGCGAAAGCCCGGCCCCAGGAGAAGGTCCAGGTCAGATTTCGGGGTCTTTCACTTAGAGCCGTCACACCCCCGCGATAGGTTTCCTCTCGCACGCTCGGTGGCCGGCGGACGGCCCCTCTCGTCGCTTGGTCTCCGTATGGGAGGGTCATCGTGCTTGCCAGCGTGCCGTCTGCCATCTTGATTGGTGTCCACGGCCGCCCTGTGTCGGTCGAGGTGCATGTGTCGGCGGGGATTCCGTCGTTCACGGTCGTTGGACTGCCGGACGCGTCGTGCCGCGAGGCGAGGGACCGCGTGCGGGCGGCGATCCTGTCCAGCGGGCTGCAATGGCCCCAGCGGCGGGTGACGGTCAATCTGGCGCCGACCGGCGTGCGAAAGAGTGGCGCAGGTCTCGACCTTCCGATCGCGGTGGCTTTACTGGCCGCGGACGGCCAACTGCCGGGCGAGTGCGCATCGGGTCTGGCGTTCATCGGCGAACTGGGGCTCGACGGCAGTATTCGCAAGGTGCCGGGAGTGCTGCCATTGGTGGACGCCGTACTGGCGGGACTGGTAGTTGTGCCTGCCAGTTGCGCCGCGGAGGCCGCTCTTGTCCGGCGGGATGCCGTGCGAGTGGCACCAAGCCTCCGGAGCCTGGTGGCAATACTTCGCGGCGAACAGGGATGGCCCGATCTCGACCTGAGCGCCGGCATGAGCCCCGAAGGCCCGCCGGGGCCCGACCTCGCCGAGGTCCAGGGTCAAGCGGTAGGGCGCCTGGCGGTCGAGGTCGCGGCCGCGGGCGGCCACCACCTGCTGCTGGTCGGTCCGCCGGGCGCCGGCAAGACGATGCTCGCCGAGCGCCTTCCCGGGCTGCTACCGGATCTGGACGTGAAGGAAGCCCTGGATGTGACCCGAATCCATTCCGCGGCTGGAGTCCCTTTACCCCCCGGTGTTCTGATCCGCCGGCCCCCCATGCGGGCACCGCACCACAGCGCGTCGCTCGTGTCGTTGATTGGCGGGGGAACGAGCCTCATGCGCCCGGGAGAGTTGAGCTGTGCGCATCACGGCGTGCTTTTTCTCGACGAGTTGGGCGAGTTTCCATCCGATGTGCTCGACACGCTTCGACAACCATTGGAGGAAGGGCGGGTGTTGGTGTGCCGGGCCCGTGCGAGTGTGGTGTTTCCGGCCCAAGTCCTTTTGGTCGCCGCGATGAACCCTTGTCCTTGTGGGAGCGACGGTGGCCCGGGATCTTGCCGATGTCGCGAAGCTGCCAGAGCGCGCTACGCCACGCGGGTGTCAGGTCCGCTGCTGGACCGATTCGACCTGCGCGTGATGGTCGACCGGCCGGATGTGGCCGAGGTCCTGGCGATTGGAGGCGGAACCTCTCCGCCGGCGCAATCGTCGGCGGTGATAGCCGGACGGGTGGCTGCGGCCCGGGAGCTCGCTGCCGGGCGCGGCGTGCAGTGCAACGCCGCCCTGCCGGCGAGCCTGCTGGATCAGGTCGCTCCGATCGAGCCCGCAGGCCGGCGATTGTTGGAAGTCCGCATGCGCCAGGGGCGCCTTTCCGCTCGAGGGCTGCATCGGGTGCGACGAGTGGCGCGGACGCTCGCGGACCTGGCTGGAAGGGATGGACCGGTCACGGCTGACGATCTGTACACGGCCTTGGCCCTGCGCGCCGAGGTGTTCTCGAGCGAGGAGGCGGAGGAATGAGCGCCGGCCTCGGCCGCGTCGGGGAAGAGCCGACCCGGTTCGATTCCGCGGACCAGGCCCCCTACGCAGCCGCGCTGGCGGGGTTGCCCGGCGCCGGCCCGGCCGTCTTGGCGCAAATGCTTCGGGAGTGGTCACCACTGGAGGCCTGGCGGCGTATCCGGGACGGTCGTCTCTCCCGCCCCAGGCCGAAGCCCACCGACGGCGCCGATCAGGTCGCTCTCCACTTGGCGGGGGTTGGCGCAGTGTCGGCACCCATGACGACTCCTAGATCGGCGTACGGCCGTCGTGTGGTGTCCGACGAGTCGTGGCGCGACCTGGCGCGCCGTGTCGACCCGCCCCATTGGTGGGCTCATCGCGCCGAGGCGGGCATTGGCGTGACCTGGCTGGGCAATCCGCAATACCCGGCTGCCCTTGTCAACGATCCGGAGCCGCCCGGCGTCCTCTTCTGGCGAGGGTCGCTGTCCAATCTGGCTCGGCCGTGTGTGGCCATCGTCGGCACCCGGAGGGCAACACCGGATGGCCGGGCGGTAGCGTTCGAATTGGGTCGGGACCTCGCCAGCGCCGGAGTGTGTGTCGTGTCCGGCTTGGCGCTCGGCATCGACGGAGCGGCTCACGCTGGTGTGCTCCGGGCCGAGAGCGAGCTCCGAGCCGGACCGGCTGGGGTCGCGGCCAGCGGGGTGGACGTCCCCTATCCGCGCCGGCACGCCGCCCTGTGGGAGGAAGTCGTCGCCGCCGGGGTGATCGTGTCGGAGACGCTTCCTGGACGACCCGCCCAGGCCTGGCGCTTCCCGGTCCGCAACCGTGTCATCGCGGGGCTGGTTGCGATGGTGGTCGTCGTCGAATCCCATCGGTCGGGCGGCAGTTTGATCACCGCGGAGGCCGCGTTCGCCCGCGGCATCGACGTCCGGGTCGTTCCCGGTCCGGTGCACAGTTCGGCGAGCGAGGGGAGCAACCAGTTGCTGTACGACGGCCCCGGACCCGTCCGGGACGCTCAGGATGTCCTCGACGGGCTGGGCATGTTCCTCCCTGCACGAAGTCGGGCGGAGGGCCCCCGGCGACAGGCGCACCCGGAGGGCAAAGCGGATGAGCCCACTGAAAAGAGCAAGCAGGGGACACGGGCGCCCGCACCCGCGTCAGCCGGGGCCCTCGCTCGCCCGCCCAGGCCGATTTCCGCGGCAACGCCCTCCCCTCCTCCTGACGCGCCGGACGCCGCCGCCGGCGAGGCGGGACATCTGGACGCGGAAACCGAGTCCGTGCTGGAGGCCGTGTCGTGGAGAAGCACGTCGTTGAATCAGGTGGTGGGGCGGAGCGGCCTCCCGGTCGCGGCCGCATCCCGTGCCCTGGACATCCTGGAGGCGGCCGGCATGGTGAGCCGCGACGGGCAGTGGTGGATTCGCCGGTCGAAGAGATGAGACTCCGCTCATTCGGGCAATACCTTGGGCGCTCCGGTCCTCCGGCTGCGCCCCGGCGGCCTCGCCGCGAGTGCCCCGCCCCGCCCGGGACCGACCCGGGTTCGGCTACAATGAACAACTGTCCCGAACTGGCGGGACTTCCGTTCAGCCCGGTGCACCCACGGTCGCCTCAGCCTCAGCTGTGGCGCGCGCACCGGGTCCGACCAACCGATGGGAAGGAGTACAACATGGCTGTCGTCACCATGAGACAGTTGCTCGAGGCCGGAGTCCATTTCGGTCATCAGACCCGGCGCTGGAACCCGAAGATGAAGCGTTTCATTTTCGGTGAGCGCAACGGCATTTACATCATCGATCTCAATCAGACGTTGGAGCGCATCGACGTCGCGTACTCGTTCGTCCGTGACCTGGTGGCGGACAACGGCGTGATCCTGTTCGTCGGGACCAAGAAGCAGACCCAGGACCCGGTCGCCCGCTATGCCGTCCAGTGCGGCATGCCGTACATCAACGAACGATGGCTGGGCGGGATGCTCACCAACTTCAACACCATCGCCGGCCGCGTCAAGAAGATGCAGGAATACGAGCGCATGCGCGCCGCCGGCGACTTCGACGCCATGCCCAAGAAGGAAGCGCTCATTCATAGCCGAGAGCTCGACAAGCTGGAGCGCAACCTGGGCGGCATTCGAGACATGACGAAGCTGCCGGATGCCATCTTCGTGATCGACACGAAGAAGGAGCACATCGCGGTCACCGAGGCCAACAAGCTGGGGCTGCCGATCGTGGCGGTTGTCGACACGAACTGCGATCCCGACCTGATCACGTACGTGATCCCGGGCAACGACGATGCCATCCGGGCGGGCACCCTCATGTGCCGGGTCATCGCGGATGCAGTGGAGGAAGGTCGCTTTATCGCTTCGCGCCGAGCGGCACGAGCCGGTGGCCCGGCGGCGGGTGGACCTCCCCCGATCGATCCCGAGGAGGAGGCGCGCCGGGCCGAGCAGCAGCGCGACGCCCGCCGGCAGGCCGCCCTCGCCCAAGCAGAGCGCGAGGCGCGCTTGACGGCCAGCCGCCGGGGCGCCGCCGAGCAAGCCGAGCCGACAGGAGCAACCGGACCAACGGGACCGGACGAAGTTCCGCCGGCCGGGGCCCGTGACCAACAGCCGCGCAGCCGGCACAGCCGGCGACGCCGGTGCCCACCGCCGGGCCTGCCGATTCCGCATCGGCGCCGACGGGGGCGGCTGGGTCCGCCGCGCCCCCCGAACCGGCATCGAGCGGACCGGCCGATGAGGCGGCTACGGCAGCCACGGCAGCTGCGGCAGGGGCCGCCAGCGCCGAATCACATACGACACAGGAATAAGAGGAAGGGCAATGGCAGAGTTTTCCGCCCAGGATGTAAAGACGCTCCGGGACACAACCGGAGCAGGAATGATGGATGCGAAGAAGGCGCTGGTGGAGAGCGAAGGCGACCAGGCGGCAGCGGCCGCCTGGCTGCGTGAGCGCGGACTGGGCAAAGCGGCGGAGCGCGCCGGTCGGGACAACAATGAGGGCGCAGTGGCGGTTTCGATCGTCGGCAACGCAGCCGCCCTCGTCGAGCTCAAGGCAGAGAGCGACTTCGTGGCCAAGTCGCCGGATTTCGTCAACACGGTCGACGAGCTCGCCCACACCGTCGCCGCCGAAGGCGAGGGCGTCATCGACGGCGCAAAAGGACGCGATCGACGACCTGCGGCTGACCCTGAAGGAGAACATCGAGGTCGGCCAGGTTGCTCGGTTTGTGGCCGAGCCAGGCGACGTCCTCGATACGTATCTCCACGTCCAGAACGGCCGTGGCGTCAACGGCGTGGTGGTGGAGATCGCCGGGGGAAGCCCCGAACTGGCCCACGACCTCGCCGTGCACATCGCCTTCGGGAGGCCGTCGTACGTCTCTCGCGACGAGGTACCCGCCGAGGAAGTGGCTGCCGAGCGCGCCGCCCTCGAGGCCCAGACCCGCAATGAGGGCAAGCCCGAGCAGGCGCTGCCCAAGATCGTCGAGGGCAAGCTCAATGGTTGGTACAAGCGAGTGCCAGGCGGGGTGCTTCTCGACCAGCCGTATGCCAGGGATGACAAGCAGTCGGTAGCGCAGGTCCTCGGCGGCGCCAGAGTGGTGCGGATCGCGCAGGCGGTCGTGGGCAGCTGAGCCCCGGCCGGGCCGCCTGCGCCGGCCGGGCCGCCTGCGCCGCCTGTACCGGCACCGCCCAGCCCGCCTCGGCGGGCGGGGGCGGAGCCCCAGGTCGGCAGTCCTCCCGCCTCGAGGGCGAGCGGGCTAGGCTGGGATTCTCGTGAACTCACCACCGCTGTGGAAGCGGGTCGTGCTCAAGCTTTCGGGTGAGGCCTTCGCCAGCGACGCCGCGGACGAGACCATCGATGGTGCCGTGGTCGAGCGGATCGCGAAGGAGCTCTCGGAAGTCCGGGCCGAGTTCGGTACCCAGATCGCGGTGGTGGTCGGCGGAGGCAACATCTGGAGGGGAGCCACCGGGTCCGCTACCGGTATGGACCGCGCCACGGCCGACTACATGGGCATGCTCGGCACGGTCATCAACGCCCTGGCCCTTCAGGACGCGCTCGAACGACAGGGCCAGCCCACCCGGGTCCAGACGGCCATCGGCATGTCCCAGATCGCCGAACCGTACATTCGGCTGCGGGCCATCCGGCATTTGGAGAAGCAACGAGTGGTGGTGTTCGCCGCCGGCACCGGCAACCCCTTCTTCACGACCGACACGGCCGGGGCGTTGCGGGCGGTCGAGATCGAGGCGGACGTGTTGTTCAAGGGCACCCACGGCGGTGCCGACGGGGTCTACGACGACGACCCGCGCATCAACCCGAACGCCACACTGCTCCCCCGGGTTTCCTTCGACGAGGTCATCGCCCGGCAGCTGCGAGCCATGGACCTCACCGCCATCACCCTCTGCAAGGAAAACAACCTTCCCATCCATGTCTTCTCGATCATGGAGCCCGGGAACCTCCGGCGCGCTCTCCTCGGGGAGCCGATAGGTACGCTGATCCGCTGATGGAGGAGGACAGCTACGTCGAGGCCGTGCTGGAGGACTGCCGGGACAAGATGGCCAAGGCGCTCGAGCACACCCGGAGCGAGTTCGCGACGATCCGGACCGGGCGGGCCGCGCCCGCGCTGGTCGAGAGACTCCGCGTGGAGTACTACGGGTCCGAGGTGCCGCTACAGCAACTGGCCGGGATCCAGGTCCAGGAAGCCAAGCTGATGGTCATCACCCCTTACGACAAGTCGTCTCTCAAGTCCATCGAGAGGGCCATCCAGAACTCCGACCTCGGCGTCAATCCCAACAACGACGGCACCGTCATCCGCCTGGCCTTCCCTCCGCTCACCGAGGAGCGGCGCAAGGCCATGGTCAAGGTTGCACACTCGAAAGCGGAGGAAGGCCGGGTCGCCATTCGCAACCTGCGAAGATCGGCACGCAAGGATCTCGAAGCATTCGAGAAGGACGGAGAGATCTCGAGCGACGAGCTGGATCGCGCCGAGAAGGAGCTGGAGCGCGTCACCCATGAGTTTGTGGCCGACGTCGACCGGGTGCTGCACCACAAGGAGGAGGAGCTGCTCGCCGTCTGAGGCCACCCAGGCGACGGGACGCGGGCAGGAACGGCAGTAGGCAGCAAGGAGGATGCCGTGAACGAGCGCAAAAACCCAGGCGATCGGTCACCGCAGCGCCGTCCGGTTGAGGGCGTGCGCATCATACGGGCCGATGAGGCTCAGGCCGCGCTGGAAGCGGGTGAGGCCAGCGGGCGCCGCCCGGACGACGAACTGCGGTACGGGGACGTCCCGCCCGCCCCGGCGGGGCCGCGCCCCGCCCACCGCTTCCCGCTGCCCGACTCCATGGATCCCGCTGGCGCGGTTCCACTCCCGCCTCTGGCCGCGTCATCCGGCACCGGGGAGGGCGACGACGTGACGTGGTCCGAGTCGCTGGATCTGGTGGGACCGGCGACCTGGGGTGACCAGCCGGCGGCGGAGCCCGCCGGCGAGGACGAGGCCCGCGATGACTGGGGCATCGGTGAACCAACCGCAGAGTTCGTGATCCCCGCCGGCGCCGGGTATGCCGTGTCGCGCCCGACCTCCGCAATGGGGGGCGGCTGGGCCGGCGGCGGCGGATGGGAGCCCGCGGGCACGGCGGCGGGCGGAGCCGCCGGGTCAGCCGGATCAGCCGCGTCAGCCGGGTCAGGCGCATCAGCCGCGCTGCCGCGTCAGCCGGATCAGCCGGGACAGGCGCCACGCCCGGCTGGAGCGAGACCGCCGGCACGGGCGGGTCGGGGGCGCACGCGTCCGCCGGTCGGTCGGGTTCGACTGGCGGCTCGGACTGGACCGGCGGACAACCCGACGACCAGGAGCCAGCTCGACCTGGTGGGCCGCCCCCTGCATCGCCCTCGCCCAGCGTCGAGCCGTCGGCGCTCGCGCCCCCCGAGGAAGGGATCACCGTGACCGGAGGAGGAACCGAATTGCCCCACTGGACCGACCCCCCCACCGGAGAGGTACCGCTCATCCTCCCCGATGACGGCCGCGACGAGGAGGGGGAGGACGACCTCGACGCCTGGAAGGCGCTCGGCGCCCGGGGAATGCGCTGGCGTGACGACAGCGAAGACTGGGCGGACGTCGAGGAGATCAGTGAACTGGGCTCCGAGGAGGCCGCGCTCGGGGCGCTCGATCAGACCCGGTCGGAGCACTCGGACCTGTACTCGTTCGACGAGGAGTTCGAACGGGTCGAGGCCGCACGAACCGGAGCCGCTCCCACCCTCGCCGACTTCGAAGAGCTCGAGCCTGACCCGGCCGACCCCCGGGCCCGGGCCGCGGCGGCCACATCGTCACGAGCCCGGGCGCGCACCGGCGCCCACGGGCCGGCCGGCCGACCACCCGGGCGCCCGGGCGTTCCCGCTCAGAATCAGACTGGCGACGACGACCTCGGAACCCGGGTGGTGGTCGGGATCGGCCTGGTGGTGCTGCTCATCATCGCCTACCTGGTCGGCCCGAAAGCGCTGGTGGTTCTGTCGGCGGCCATCGTCGTGGCCGCCGCGGCCGAGGCGTACGGGATGCTGCAGCGCTCCGGGTTCCGGCCGGCCACCCTGCTCGGGCTGGTCGCCGCGCTCGGACTGGTCTTCGGCGCCTACTGGAAGGGGATCGAAACCCTACCGCTCGCGGTGGTGCTGGTCTTTGCCGGCTCCATGACCTGGTACCTGCTGCGCATCGTCGAGGCCAGACCCCTCGCCAACGTGGCCGTGACCACAATGGCCTTTGTCTGGGTCGCCCTGCTGGGTTCCTATTCCGCCGTCATGCTGCGGGCCCACCACGGCAAGGGATTGCTGCTCGGCGCCGTCGTCGTCGGGGTGGCGGCGGACATTGGCGGGTTTGTGGTCGGCCGGTGGCTCGGGTCCCGGCCCATCGCTCCGACCGTCAGTCCGAGCAAGACGGTGGAAGGGTTCATCGGTGGCCTGGTCGCAGCCCTGATCGTCGGCGCCATCATCGGCAAGGAAGTGACGCCCTGGGGAGGGATCCGCCACGGGCTGGTGCTCGGTCTGATCGTGGGTCTGGTTGCTCCTGCCGGGGATCTGTTCGAATCGATGATCAAGCGCGACCTGGGCATCAAAGACTCCGGATCCTCGCTCCCGGGCCACGGGGGGCTGCTCGACCGCTTCGATTCCCTCCTGCTGGTGCTGCCGGCGGCCTATTACTTCGCCACGCTCATCAACATCGTCAAGTAGGTCGCCATGAAGACCGTCAGCCTGGTCGGCTCCACCGGGTCGATCGGGACCCAGGCCGTGGACGTGATCCGCGCCGACCCCGGCGCCTACCGGGTGGTCGCCATCGGCGCCTCGACGTCCGTGGACACCCTGGCCGTACAGGCCCGGCTCCTGCGCCCCGAGCGGGTAGCCCTGGCTGATCCGACCCGGGCTGCGGAACTGGCGGCCCGGCTGCCCCCGGGCGTGGAGCTCCTCGCCGGCGCAGACGCCCTGCCCGAAATCGCCGCCGGGGCCGACGTGGTGGTCAACGGGGTGGTCGGTTTCGCCGGGCTGCCGGTGACGCTGGCCGCCCTCCAGGCCGGCACCCGCCTGGCGCTCGCCAACAAGGAGTCGCTGATCGCCGGAGGACCGGTTGTTCAGGCGGCTCGGGCGACGCCGGGGGCCGAGATCGTCCCGGTGGATTCGGAGCACTGCGCCATCCACCAGTGCCTTCGGGCCGTTCTCGGGGAAAAAGAGATGGCCGCCCTGCCGCACACGCCCTCGATGCCGGTCCGGCGTCTGGTGCTGACCGCCAGCGGGGGTCCGTTCCGTGGACGCCCTCAACGGTCTCTGGCGGAGGTGACGGTCGCCGACGCTCTGGCCCACCCGACGTGGAAGATGGGCCCGAAGATCACCATCGACTCGTCGACCTTGATGAACAAGGGGCTCGAGGTGATCGAGGCGCACGAACTGTTCGGGATGGGCTATGACGCGATCGACGTGGTCGTGCACCCGCAGTCGATCGTGCACTCCATGATCGAGACCACCGACGGCGCCACCCTGGCCCAGCTGTCACTCCCGGACATGCGGCTTCCGATCGGGTATGCCCTCGCCTACCCGGATCGCCTCGGCGTTCCATTCGGCGCCATCGACTGGTCGTGTATGGGATCGCTCGACTTCGAGCCGCCGGACCGCCAGGCCTTTCCTTGTCTGGACCTGGCCTACCGGGCGGGCCGGGCCGGCGGCATCGCCCCCGCCGTCCTCAACGGCGCCAACGAGGTAGCCGTGGCGGCCTTCCTCGACGGTTCGATTCGCTGGATCGACATACCCGACATCCTGAGCGCCGTGCTTGACGAGTCTCCCGCGTTGGTTCCCAGTACGGTGGCAGACGTGCTCGACGCGGACCGCACGGGCCGGGACTTGGCCCACAGCGAGGTGCATCGCCGGTCGCACGCGCCGCGATGACGGACACGCGCCAAGGTTGGCGCGAGAGCCTCGAAGCCGACCCGCTCGGACTGGCCAGCCACCGGCAGTGGGAGGAGGAGCCCGCGCCACCACCTGCGGACCAGCGCGGCGCGCTCATCCGCCTGGTCGTCATCGTCCTGGCAGTGGTGGGCCTCGGCTTCCTCGCCGGCGCGGGAGAGACCGTCCTGCTGGTGCTGGCCCTGATCGCCTGCATCGTGGCGCACGAGTTCGGCCACTACATCACCGCGAAGGCGGCCGGGATCAAGGTCACCGAGTTCTTTGTCGGCTTTGGTCCGCGGCTGTGGTCGGTCCGGCGGGGAGAGACGGAGTACGGGGTCAAGGCCCTTCCGCTGGGCGGGTACTGCCGGATCCTCGGGATGAACAACCTCGAGGAGGTCGACCCGGCCGACGAGCCGCGTACCTACCGCCAGGCCCCGCTCTGGCGCCGGCTTTCCGTGGCGCTGGCCGGGTCGACCATGCATTTCCTCATCGCCGCGGTGGTGCTCTTCGGCCTGTTCTTCTGGACCGGCGACGACGGCAACTACCTGACGTCGATACCCTCGTCCAACCCCATCGCCGAGATCGACGGCCTGAGCACCGGCGCCAGCCCCGCCCAGATGGCCGGGTTCCAGCTGGGTGATCGCATCGTCGCCGTCAACGGCCGGCAGTTCGCCACCTGGTCGCAGCTGAGCGCCTTCATCCAGGCGCACCCGGGGCAGCGGCTCGACGTCACGGTGCTCCGCCACGGGCGGCGGGTGCAGCTCTTCCCGGTTCCGGTCAACCGCAACGCCATCCAGTTGTCGGGCGCCGCCCCCGGCTCGCTCCCGACCGCCGCGCGTGGGGCGCCTCCCGTCGGGTTTATCGGTGTTGGGATCAGCCCGGTGGTCCACTCCAGCTTGGGCGAGTCATTCAGCCGGGCGGGCGGAGCATGGGTCCACGTGTCGGCCCTGACGCTGGGCGCGTTTGGGCATCTGTTCACGCTGCATGGCGCCAGCTCGTACCTGCACATGATCACCAACCAGAAGCAGCGGACAATCCCGGGCAGGGCAGCGTGCGCTTCGAGTCGCCGGTCGGCATCGTGCGCCTCCTGCACCAGGCCGGCGAGAGCGGCCTGCCGTCCGTGCTCTGGCTGCTGGCGGTGATCAACCTGTCGATCGGGATATTCAATCTGCTGCCGTTTTTCCCGCTTGACGGCGGTCACGTGGCGGTGGCCCTCTACGAGGGCGTGCGCAGCCGTCGCCGGCGCCGCTACCACGCCGACGTGGCGAAGCTGCTCCCGCTGTTCTACGCCGGGCTCGCCCTGGTTCTCTTCCTCGGGGCCAGCGCCCTCTTCCTCGACCTGCGCGACCTGGTCACGTAGCAGAGCACACCGACGGTAGGCTCCTCCCGGTGGCACAGACTCGGTTTGCCCGCCGGCCCACCCGCCAGGTGATGGTGGGGTCAATTCCCGTCGGCGGCGGTGCCCCCATCACCGTGCAGTCGATGACGATCACCAAGACCGCCGATGTCGACGGGACTCTGGCCCAGATCTACGCCTTGAGGGCGGCGGGAGCTGACATCGTCCGCTGCACGTGCAACGAGCGGGAGGCGGCCGAGGGCTTGGCCCGCATCGTACCCCGCAGTCCGGTGCCGATCGTGGCCGACGTGCACTTCCATGTGGAGATGGCGCTCGCGGCGCTGGAGGCCGGGGTCGATTGCCTACGCCTCAACCCGGGCAACCTCCGGAAGACGGAGGAGATCAAGCTCGTGGCCCGCGAGTGCAAGGACCGCGCCATCCCGGTGCGTATAGGGGTCAACGCCGGCTCGCTCGATCCCCGGCTCTACAAAAAGTACGGCGGGGCGACCCCTGAGGCGCTGGTCGAGTCCGCGCAGATCGAGCTCGGGCTGTTCGCCGAGGAAGGCTTCGACGACGTCAAGATCTCGGTGAAGGCTTCGAGCGTGCCGCTCATGATCGAGGCCTACCGGCAGCTGTCGGAGGTCACCGACCACCCGTTGCATCTGGGGGTGACCGAAGCCGGACCGCCACCAGCGGGCACCATCAAGGGAACGGCAGGGATCGGGACCCTGCTCTCCGAAGGCATCGGCGACACCATCCGCTATTCGCTCACGGCGGACCCGGTCGAGGAGGCCAAGGCCGGCCGGGTCCTGCTGGAATCACTCGGACTGCGAGCCCGGACCAACGTCGATCTGGTGGCCTGCCCGGCGTGCGGGCGCGCCGAGATCGATGTGTACAAGGTGGCCCAGGAGGCCCAGGCGGCCCTCGAAGGCAAGGAGATTCCGCTCCAGGTGGCCGTGATGGGGTGCGTCGTCAACGGCCCCGGCGAGGCGCGATCCGCGGATCTCGGCATCGCCGCGGGGAGGCACCGGGGGCATTTGTTTATTCAAGGCCAGATCGTGCGGGTCGTGCCCGAGGACGAGATGGTGGCCGCCCTCGTCGAAGAAGCGGAGAAGTTGGTGAAGGAGGGAGTCGCAGCTCGTCTTGCTGCGGCCGACTCGGGCGCTGCGGCCGAGGCTGAGGCGGACCGGGCTGCCCTGCTGGACGCGAAGGGCTCCGATGCCAACCGCAGCGAGGCGCGCGTCGAGCTGATCGAGCGGCGCATCCGCGAGGCCCGGGAGGAGTAACCGAAATCCTCGTGCCCCCGAAGCCGGGTGGGGTCACACTTGGGACATGGACATCGAAGTACGCCCGTTGCAGCGGGGCGAGGAGATGGCGTTCGTGCGGTCCGAGCGGATCCCTTTCCTCGAGCCGGCCCGCAGCGATGGCGAGGAAGCACGCGCCGACGAGCGGTCGGCCTCCAGGCTCGACACCGACCGGGCGTGGGTGGCGGTGGACCGCGGTGGGTTCGTCGGCAACGCCAACATTGACAGCCTCGATTTGACCCTTCCGTCCGCCCCGGGGCAACCCGCACCGGTTCGTCCATTTGCCGGAGTGACCGGCGTGGGTGTCCACCCCACCCATCGCCGGCGCGGCCTGCTGCGCCGGCTGATGGCGGCGATGCTCGAAGACGCCCGACGGCGGGGCGAAGCGTTCGCCGGGCTTTTGGCGTCGGAATCGGTCATTTACGGCCGGTTCGGCTTCGGCCACGCCACCAGCGCCACCGAGCTCACCATCGACAGCGCCCGGTCGGCGTTCCTGGCCCCCGTTCCCCAACTGGACCTGCGAATGGTCGACCCGGACGAGGCCATCAAGATCCTTCCGGAGATGTTCGAGCGGCTGCGCCGCTCCCGGGCGGGAGAGCCCAGCCGCAGCCCCGGAGTCTGGGAGGAGTACCTCCTCCACCGGTCCGGGCCGCGATACGGCGGCAACGGGCTGTTCTTGGCCGTCTGTGACGACGGATATATCGCCTACCGGGCCTTCGAACGAGAGCCCTATCCGCGTGTCGTCATCGAGGAGCTCCGGGGCCGGACGCCCGAGGTGGAAGGAGCGTTGTGGCGCTTCGTTCTCGACCTGGACCTGGTCGGGCACGTTGTCGCCAAGCGGCGGCCCGTCGACGAGTCTCTGCGCTGGCGTCTCGCCGACCCGCGCCAGCTCGAAGTGACGGCCGTACACGACCGGCTGTACGTCCGCATCCTCGACGTACCAGCTGCCCTCGAGAGCCGGGGGTACCGGCAGAGCGGGCGCCTCGTCGTCGACGTGCGGCCCCCGAGCGACCAGCTCGACGGCCAGCGGGATCCCGCCCCCGGGCGGTGGGCGCTCGACGCCGGCCCGGACGGCGCATCATGTCGTCCGGCCCGGCCCGCCGAGGACGCCGACATCGCGCTGGGGGTGACAGAACTGGGTGCGCTCTACCTGGGCGGAGTCGCTTCGTCCACCCTGGCCGCGGCCGGACGGGTGGAGGAATACCGGATCGGGGGGCTCGAACGGGCCGATGCCCTGCTGGCCACGTCGCCGGCGCCGCTCACCGCCACTGGCTTCTGAACCGGCCCGTCTTTTCCCTTACTACCTTCTGGAGCCATGGCCACGCCGCTCACTCCCCGCGCCGATGACTTCCCCCGCTGGTACCAGGACGTGATCACTCAGGCCGAGCTGGCCGACAACGGGCCGGTCCGGGGCACCATGGTCATCCGCCCGTGGGGGTACGCCATCTGGGAGCGCATGCAACGCGAGATGGACGACCGCATCAAGGCCGCCGGAGCCGAGAACGCCTACTTCCCGCTCTTCATCCCGGAGTCGTACCTGCAGCGCGAGGCCGAGCACGTCGAGGGGTTCAGTCCCGAGCTGGCGGTCGTCACTCATGGCGGCGGGCGGGAACTGGAGGAGGCCGTCGTGGTCCGCCCGACCAGCGAGACCGTGATCAACAGCTTCTTTGCCAAGTGGGTGCAGAGCTACCGTGACCTGCCCCTCCTGATCAACCAGTGGGCCAATGTCGTCCGGTGGGAGCTGCGCCCCCGGTTGTTCCTGCGGACGAGTGAGTTCCTGTGGCAGGAGGGACACACCGCCCACGTGAGCGAAGCGGAGGCCCGCGACTACGCCCTGCGGATCCTGGGCGATGTCTACCGCGCCACGATGGTCGAGGTGCTGGCCATTCCCGTATTGGCGGGGCTCAAGACGGCCCGGGAACGCTTCGCCGGGGCCATCCGAACGTGGACGCTTGAGTCCATGATGGGCGACGGAAAGGCCCTGCAGATGGGCACCAGCCACGAGCTGGGCCAGAACTTCGCCCGCGCCTTCGGCATTCAGTTCTCGTCGGACACCGGGGCGCAGGAATACGTATGGCAGACCTCGTGGGGAGCGTCTACCCGCCTGGTCGGAGCGCTGATCATGGCCCACGGCGACGACGCCGGGCTGCGCCTGCCGCCCCGCCTGGCTCCCGTGCAGGTCGTGGTCGTCCAGGTACGCGACGAGGAAGGGACCCGTCGAACCGCGGCGGCGCTGGTCGAGGACCTGCGGGCGGCCGGGCACCGGGTGCGCCTCGACGACCGGGTCGACACGTCGTTTGGATGGCGGTCGGTCGACTGGGAGCTCAAGGGCGTCCCGGTACGGGTGGAGGTCGGGCCCCGCGACCTGGCCGCCGGTCAGGTCACCCTGGTGCGCCGCGATCTGCGGGAGAAGCGGGCGGTGCCGCTCGGCGCGGTCGTGGCCGAGGTCGCAGCAGCCCTGGCCGCCGCTCAGGTCGCGCTGTACGAGGAGGCGGCTGCCCGCCAGGCCGAGCGGACCCGCTGGGTGGCGACCGTGGACGACGCCGCGGCCGCGGCGTCCGAGGGTTTCGCCGTCGTCCCGTGGGACACGCTCGGCCTGGCGGGCGAGGCAGAGCTGGCGACGGACGGATTCAGTGTCCGTTGCCTTCAGACGGCCGACGGATCGCTCCCCTTCGACGGGGATGAGACCGGCCTGACAGCGGTCGTCGCCAAGGCGTATTGAGGGCCGGCGACACCCGTAGCCTCGCTGCCGGGTCAGGCGCGGCGGGTTCTCTTGGCCCTCCGGCAAACGTCGGGACCAGCACCGCGGCGGACGGTCGGGCGGGCATTCCGAGCTATAATTGGGTAACCGCCCGGGCCGGGCGGTTGCTGGCGTGGGCAGTACCTGCGTGGGCAGGGTGCCCACGCTTTTGTTTGCGATCCTTGAGTCGAGAGGAGGTGAGGATTGGCATCGGCAAAGTACATCCGCGAATTGGTCGAGCCAGTCCTGACCTCCGTGGGCCTCCAGCTCTGGGACGTCGAGGTCTCCGGCGACGTGGTGCGGGTGATGGTCGAGCGTCCGGAGCCGGGCGCAGGCTTCGACGCCTGCGCCGACGATGCGCCGCGAGGTGTCGACCTCGACGACCTGTCCAGGGCGAGTGCAGCCCTGTCGCCCCTCCTCGACCTGCACCCCGAAGCCGTCCCGGCCGGTCGCTACCAACTGGAGGTGTCCAGCCCCGGGATTGAGCGAACGCTGCGCACCCCGGAGCAGTTTCAGCGTTACACCGGCACGGAGATCACCGTGAAGACATCGGAGCCGGTTGCGGGGGCCCGGCGCCACCGTGGTCGACTCGTCGAGACCGGGCCCGAGGCCATCATCCTCGAACCCGGCGACGCCCCTGGCGATCGCCTTCAGCTTCGCTACAACCAGATGGACCGAGCGCGAACAGTCATGGTCTGGGGCGCCCCCGCCGACAGGCCTCGAACGGGACGCGCCGCGTCCGGTCGGCCCGGCGCCACGACCCCGGCGAGCGCCCGACGCGCCGCGGCCCCCCGCACCGCCACGGCCCCCAACCCGAAAGACGCCGGATCATGAAAGACAGCTTCGCTTTCCTCGACGCGCTCCAGCAGATCGCCAAGGACAAGGGCATCAGCGTGGACACCCTCCTCGATGCCCTCGCCAACGCGCTCGTGGCCGCGTACAAACGCTTGCCGAATGCCGCCGAAGAGGCGGTCGTCACCATCGACCCTGACACCGGGGACATCCGGGTCTACGGCCAGGAGCTGGACGAGGACGGCACCGTCATCCGCGAGTGGGACGACACACCCAAGGACTTCGGCCGCATCGCCGCCCAGACGGCCAAGCAGGTGATGACACAACGCATCCGCGAGGCCGAACGCGACCTCAAGTACGAGGAGTACGCCGGCCGGGAGGGTGACATCGTCACCGGGATCATTCAGCAAAGCGACAACCGGTACACCCTCCTCGACCTCGGCAAGGTAGAAGCGCTCCTGCCGCAAGCAGAGCAGGTGCCCTACGAGCGCTACGAGCACGGAGCCCGGCTCAAGGCCTACATCGTCGAGGTCCGCAAGACGACCAAGGGCCCGCAGATTGTCGTCAGCCGCACCCACCCGGGCCTGATCAAGCGACTGTTCGAGCTTGAGGTTCCCGAGATCTCGAGCGGCGTCGTCGAGATCAAAGCAGCGGCGCGTGAGCCAGGGCACCGCACCAAGATCGCCGTCTGGTCCAATGACGCCAACGTGGACCCGGTCGGCGCCTGCGTGGGCGCCCGCGGCGCCCGGGTCAGGATGGTCACCAACGAGTTGCGAGGCGAGAAGGTGGACATCGTCCCGTTCTCCGACGAGCCCCGAGAGTTCGTCATGCGCGCCCTCCAGCCCGCAAAGGTCAAGGAGGTGCATCTGGACGACCTGACGGGGACGGCGACCGTTGTCGTGCACGATTTCCAGCTGTCGTTGGCGATCGGCAAGGAAGGTCAAAACGCCCGGCTGGCAGCCCGGCTGACCGGATGGCGCATCGACATCAAGAGTGAGACCCAGATCGCCGAAGAGGAGGCCTATGCCAACCAGGAATGGGCCGAGGGCGAATGGGTGGAAAACGAAGCGGGCGAGATGGTCTGGCAGCCGGCGGAAGGGGGTGAAGCGGTTTCCGCCGAGCAGTGGTCACTTGCCGAGGGCGCCGACGGCGCACCGGTGGAGGCCGAAGCCGAGGCCGTCGCCGCTGCCGTCGAGCCCGGCCAGACAGCCGGGACCGCCGAGCAGACCGGCACTTCCCGTCCGGGCGGGGGGGAGCAGCCGTAGGACGCGACAGCGTCGGGCCGACCAGGACCTGCGTCGGGTGCCGGATCCGGGCCCCAGCCGGTACCCTGGTACGAGTGGCCCGCCGAGCCGACGGGTCTCTGGTCATTGACCGGGACGCTCCCGGCCGGGGTGCCTGGCTCTGCCAGGAGCCAACCGGAGGCGTGCGGGAACGTTGTCTGGGAGCGGCCGTCCATCGGGACGCTTTTCACCGGGCCTTCAGGACATGGGTGCTGCCCGAGTCGTGGAAGGCGCTGAAAGGGACTGCCGCGAACGTGCGAACATAGTCAGCGGTGCTGCGATTCGGCAGACCGACTCAGAAGGGACTGACGCAGGAACTTGCCAAAGAAGATCCGGGTATACGAGCTAGGACGTGAGCTCGGCCTCACCAACAAGGAAGCGCTCGATCTGTGCCTGGCGCTCGGGATCGGCGTAAAGAGCCACTCCTCCAGCATCGAGGAGCAGCAGGCCGACCGCGTCCGCCGTCGCGCCGACCAGCAGGGTCTGCGTCGCCCGGTCGAGGCTCAGGCCGCCGTCGCCGAGGCACCCGCCCCCGAGGCTGCTCCCGTGACCGCCCCCACCAGCCCGGCCACCCCGGCTCCCCTGCCCTCCACCCCGCCCAACCTCGTCGTCTCTGGCCGCGGTCCTGCTGATGGCGCCGGCCCGGACGGCCGGGCGATCGCAGAGCAACCGGCGGCGCGGGCACCGGTCACCGCGCAACCAGCTCCCGCCCCCACGACAGGATCACCGGCTCCCTCCGCGCCTGTCGCACCGCCGGCTACCGCGCCCACCGCGCCAGTCGCGTCACCTTCTTCTGCGCCCGGCGCGCCGGCCACGCCTCCGCCTCCGTCTTCTGGGCCATCTTCACCGGGGCCATCTTCGCCGGGACCATCTTCAGCTGGGCCCGCTTCACCCGGGCCCGCTTCACCTGGGCCATCCTCACCTGGGCCATCCTCACCTGGGCCGGCTGCGCCTCCTTCGTCCCGGCCCGCTGCGCCGGCCGCCCCGGCTCCGGCCGGGCCGCGGCCCGCCCCCCCTCGCCCGACTGCCGCCCCGGTTCGCTCCAGCCCTCACCCCGCGCCCTCGCCGACGCCGCCACCCCCGCCCGCGGTCCACAGTCCGTCGCCCACGGCGCCGGCTGGGTCGCGTCCCGTCCCCGCGGCACCGGCCGCCCAGGCTCCCGTCGCCCCCGCCACGGGTGCGCCGACGGGTCCCGCCGGCCCGGCCCGGGAAGGCGCGGCGGCCGCCGCCGGTCCCCCTGCGGCGCGCTCGGACCGCCCTTCACGGACCACACCCGGACGCCCATCGGGTCCCTCGAACCGGCCGCCTGACGGCTCGGCACCCGGGGGTCCCGCCGGCGGCGGAGCTCCTGCCGCCGGGCCCGACCGCCCCGGGCCCATGTTGTCTTCGTCCGGCAAGCCCATCCCGCCCCCGCCCGGGCTGCGGCGCCCTCCGCTGTCCGCCTCCGGCAAACCCATCCCGCCGCCTCCCGGGCGCGGTCCCGCCGCCGGGCGCCCCGCACCCGGTGGCACCCGTTCGGGCGGGCCGCCATCGGGACGGCCGGGTGGCGCGGGCGCGGGTGGCTTCCGCGGCGGGCCGCGACCAGCCCCGTCAGGAACCGGCTCGGGTGGCTACCGCGGCGGTGGCAGCGGCCCCGGCGGTGGCTTTCGCTCCGGTGGTGGGGCGGGCGCCGGCGGCGCGGGCGGGTCCCCGGGGGCCGGTGCGGGTACCCGTAGCGGTCCCGCGTTCGGCAACCGTGGGCGACCCGGCGGCCGCCGACCAGCCCGGCGACGTCGGCGCAACATCGAGGAGCTCGAAGCTCAGGAGATCACCCACTACACGCCGTCCAGTGCCCCCGTCCCCGAGGGCGAGATCATCGTCGAGCGAGGCTCCACTGCTCAAGAGCTGGGGCCGAAGCTCAATCGGTCCGGCGCCGATGTGGTGCGGTTCCTCTTCCAGCAGGGGGAGATGGTCACCACGACCCAGTCCCTGTCCGACGACATGATCGAGCTGTTCGCGGCCGAATTGCACGCCAGTATCCGCCTCGTCGACCCGGGCGAGGAAAAGGAAGCCGAGCTGCAGGCCAAGTATTTCGATGACGAGGAGGAGGACGAGTCGCTCCTGCGGCCCCGGCCGCCGGTCGTGACCGTGATGGGCCACGTCGATCACGGCAAGACGCTCCTCCTCGATCGCATCCGCGAAACGAACGTGGTGGCCGGCGAAGCCGGCGGTATCACCCAGCACATCGGCGCGTACCAGGTCGACTACCAGGGCCAGCTGATCACGTTCATCGACACACCCGGCCACGAGGCGTTCACCGCCATGCGCGCCCGTGGTGCCGAAGTCACCGACATCGTCATCCTGGTCGTCGCGGCCGACGACGGGGTGATGCCACAGACCGTCGAGGCGCTCGACCACGCCCGCGCCGCCGACGTGCCGATCATCGTGGCCATCAACAAGATCGACCGGGATAATGCTGATCCCAACCGGGTCATGCAGCAGCTGTCCGAGCGGGGGCTTGTCCCCGAGGCGTGGGGCGGCGACACGATCACGGTGGAGATCTCCGCCCTGCAAAACTTCGGGATCGACGACCTCCTCGAGCAGGTCCTGCTCGTGGCCGAGGTCGAGGAACTGGTCGCCAACCCCGAGGGCCGCGGGCGTGGCATCGTGCTCGAAGCGAACCTGGATCCCGGCAAGGGCCCCGTAGCCACCGTCATTGTCCAGTCAGGCACGCTGAGGGTCGCCGACTCCGTGGTCGCCGGCGCGGCATGGGGCCGCGTCAAGGCCCTGCTCGACGATCACGGCGACAACCTGAAGGAAGCATCCCCGTCGACACCGGTACAGCTCCTGGGCTTCGACAGCGTGCCGGCCGCCGGCGACGAATTCCGGGTCACCGACAAGGCCAAGACGGCCCGCGATATCGCCGAACAGCGAGAGCAGCGCTTCCGGGCCGCGGATCAGCGCCGGACCTCGTCGGCGACCGGGACGGGCGCCAAGCTCGAGGACATCTTCGAGCAGATCCAGCGCGGCGAGACCGCAACGCTCAACCTGGTCCTGAAGGCAGACACCCAGGGCTCGCTCGAAGCCGTCACCGAAAGCCTGAGAAAGCTGGAGCGAGACGAAGTCAAGCTGTCGTTCATTCATCGGGCCGTCGGTGGCATCAGCGAAAACGACGTGACCTTCGCGGCTGCGTCCAACGCCACCATCATCGGGTTCAACGTCCGCCCGGACCGGGGCGCTCGCGAACTCGCCGATATTCACGACGTCGAGATCCGCACCTACGAGATCATTTACAAGCTCATCGAGGACATCGAGAGCGCCATGGTCGGGATGCTCGCCCCCGAGTTCGAGGAGGTCATCACCGGCGAAGCCGAAGTCCGGGAGATCTTCCGGGTGCCCAGGGTGGGCTCCATCGCTGGGTGCTACGTCCGCCACGGCGTCATCACCCGCGGTTCGAAGGTTCGCTTCCTGAGAGACGGCGTCGTTATTTGGAAGGGCGTCATCACGTCGCTCAAGCGCTTCAAGGATGATGTCCGCGAGGTGCACGAAGGGTTCGAGTGCGGCATCGGCCTCTCCAACAACCAGGATCTCCGGCAGGGTGACGTGATCGAGACCTTCGAGGAGCGGGAGATCCCCCGGGCGTAGCGATGCCGCTCGGGGCCCCGAAATGATGCACGTGGGGTGTCTCATGCTGGAGCTGCACCTGCCCGCCGTGCACTCCCTGAAGGAGAAGCGGGCCGTGCTCCGACCCATCCTGGAGGGCGCCCGCCGGCGCTACGCCGTGGCCGCGGCCGAGGTGGACCACCAGGACCTGTGGCAGCGGGCCACCCTCGGGCTGGCGGCCGTTTCCGGCTCCGCCGGCCACGCCCAGGAGGTTCTCGACGCCGTGGAACGGTTCGTGTGGTCCTTTCCCGAAGTTGACGTCACCGCCAGCCAGCTCGACTGGCTGCCGGCGGGTGAGAGCTGACATGGCCGGTGCCCGGCACCGTCACAGCCCCGCGGCCGGCCGGCGAGCCGGCCGCAGCCAGACGGCCCGTCAGTTCCCGCGTGCCGCCCGCGTCAACGAGATCCTGCGCGAGGTGCTGGCCGACGCCCTGGAACGGATGGCCGACACCGACGAACGGCTGGGGCTGCTGACCATCACCGGGGTGCAATGCGAACCGGATCTTCGCCACGCCGACGTGCTCTTCTCGTCCCTCGACGACGAGGCCGTAGCTGTCCTGGCCGAGGGACGGGCTCGCCTGCAAGCGGCGATCTCCCAGCAGGTTCGCTTGAAGCGGACTCCGCTGCTCCGTTTCGCGGCCGACCCGGCCGTGGCCGCTGGCGACCGGATCGAGGAAATCCTGCGCCGGCTGCCCCAGAGCCCAGATCACGTGGAGGGGGGAGAGTGACCGACGGCCTGGTGATCGTCGACAAGCCGGCCGGGATGACGAGCCACGATGTCGTCGCTCGTTGCCGGCGCCTGTTCGGGCAGAAAAAAGTCGGACACGCCGGCACCCTCGACCCCGACGCCACCGGTGTCCTGGTGATCGGGCTCGGCCGCGCCACCCGGCTGCTGCAGTTCCACAGCGGGCTGGTCAAGCGGTACGAGGCTGAGATCCAGCTCGGCATCGCCACCAGCACCCTCGACGCGTCCGGCCAGGTCACCGGCCGTTGGGACCAAAGCCACGTCACCCTCGAGGAGGCCCGCCGGGCCGCCTCCGAGCTGACGGGCACCATCTGGCAGACCCCGCCCATGGTGTCAGCCCGCAAGGTTGGGGGCCGGCGGCTCCACCAGCTTGCCCGCCAGGGCCTGGAGGTCGAGCGGGCCGCCCGGCAGGTGGAGGTGCCCGCCTTTGATGTCGACGCCTGCAGGCCCGCGGGGGATGGCGATCCGGACGTGACTGGCTCTGGCCAGAATCCGGTGCTGGCGGTGCGGGTGGAGTGCTCAGCAGGGACGTACGTCCGCGTCCTCGCTGCCGATCTGGGCGCCCTCCTGGGCGGAGGTGCCCACGTCCGCCGGCTGCGACGAACGGCGGTCGGGCCGTGGACGGAGGCGACGGCCGTCCCGCTGGACGAGCTCTCCGCCCGGGCGGTCAATGTTGTCGCCCCGGTGGCGTCGCTGCCGTGGATGGACGCAGTGGTCGTCGACGATGCCCTGGCCGTGGAGGTGGGCCACGGCCGGATCCTCGGCCGGGACCAGCTCGGGTGTGACGGCTCCGGACCGTGGCGGGTGGTGGGGCCCGGCGGGGACTTGCTGGCCGTGTACACCGACCTCCGAGCCGGTCAGATAAAACCAGCCGTGGTCCTGACCGGGTTCGAGTCCGAAGCGAGGGCACGCTCGACGGTCCTCGATGGCAAACCGTAACCTGCAGCGAGATGCGGGTTCTTCACCATCCCGGCGACTGCGCGACGGGACGAGCCTGCGCGGTGACCATCGGCGCCTACGACGGCGTACATATCGGGCACCGGATGGTGATCGAGCGGGTCCAGCGGGTCGCGGTCGAGCAGGACCTGGCGGCCGCGGTGGTCACCTTTGACCAGCACCCAGCGTCGGTGGTGCGTCCGGAGTCGGCTCCGCCGGTCCTGACCGATCTGGACCAGAAGCTGGAACTCCTGGCGAAGACCGGCGTGGACTACGCCCTGGTTGTGCACTTCGACCAGGCGCGCTCCGAGGAGTCTGCCGAGGATTTCGTCCACGAGGTCCTGGTGGGATGTCTCGATACCCGGGCGGTCGTCGTCGGCCACGATTTCCACTTCGGTTACAAGCGCCGCGGCAACGTTCCATTGCTGCAACACATGGGTGCGGAGCTGGGTTTCGACGTGACCGGTCTTCGCCTCTTCGCCGACGGCCCGGGCGAACAGCCCGTCTCCTCCACCCGGATCCGCCAGCTGCTGGCCGCGGGGGCCGTGGCGGACGCGGCGGTGCTGCTGGGCCGGCCGCACCAGGTGCGGGGCTTGGTGACCCACGGTGACCACCGCGGCCGGGACCTTGGCTTTCCCACCGCCAATGTGGCGCTGCCCGGCTCGGTCGCGGTGCCGGCGGACGGGGTCTATGCCGGCTGGTACGAAGGTTCCGATCGGTTGCGCCGGCCGGCAGCGGTGTCGGTGGGGCGGCGTCCGACCTTCTACGAGGACGGGGATCGTTCCCTCCTGGAGGCGCACCTTTTGGACTTCGAGGGCGACCTGTACGGGGATCAGGCCCGCGTCGATTTCGTAGCCCATCTGCGCGGTCAGGTCCGCTTCGCCTCCATCAACGAGCTGGTCGAGCAGATGGGCCGCGACGTGGCCGCTGCCCGCCGGATCCTGAGCGTCCCGGACCCGGCCTGAAGCACGGCGGTGACGCCGACCGCTACGGATCGTCCGATCCAGCGCGGAACCGCCGCTCCCGTTTGCGCGCACCATGACGCCGCTTGGAGTCGAGCCGGCGCCGCTGCGACGCCCGCGTTGGTCGCGTGGGCGTCCGGGACGGCGTAGCGGCCAGCGCCCGAGCCATGCGTGCCGACAGTCGGTTGACCGCAACGGCGCGGTTCCTGGCTTGGGACCGCTCGTCGCTGGCGCTGGCCACGACTACCGGCCCGAGACGGGCCAGGAGGCGTTCCCGGGCCCAGGTCGGCAGGCTCGGTGAGGCCGCCACGTCGAAGCGCACTTCGGCCCGGGTGTGGGACGTGTTGGCATGCTGGCCGCCGGGACCGCTCGAGGTGGTGAAGCGCCAGGCGAGCTCGCGAAGCGGGATCCGCAGCCCCGGAACCACCTCGATCTCCGCTGTTGGATCCGTTTGCGGTTGCGCGTCGGTCACAGAGGCCTGCCTGCTACCATGAAATGGTGACCGAACCAGGTTCTGGCGCGCCGGGATAGGCGTGCTTTGCGGGAGCCTGGTCCGATCACCACCGTGCGGCCGTTCCCCGGGCCGCATTCCGACGCATCATCCGACCTGAAGGAAACGCAGTATTCATGCCAGACAAAGCCGCCACGATCGCGGCGTACCGTACCCATGAGACCGACACCGGCTCACCTGAGGTGCAAGTCGCCATCCTCAGTGAGCGTATCGCCCACCTCACCGAGCACCTGAAGGTTCACAAGGGTGACCATCACACCCGTCGAGGGTTGATGAAGATGATCGGGCGGCGACGGCGGCTCCTCGACTACGTGCGAGACAACGATGTCGAGCGCTACCGGGAACTGATCGCCAGGCTGGGGTTGCGCCGGTAGGGCGCAACCCTTTTTTCAACCCCGGAGTGCGCAGCCCAGGCCGGCGGCTCGGGGACCATATCCGTGACGAGCGGCGAGCGCCGGTCAGCTGCCAGTCGAGGATCCCGGGTTCAAGTCGCCAGGGGCGCCGAACCGGGGTCGCCGACTGGGAACTGGCCCACCGCCGCTCCGCAGCCCGGACCCCCGGGCTCCCAGAAAGGAGCGTGTCGAATGGCCGCCAATTCTCCCAAACCCACCAAGGTCTCTGCTCAGGTCAGCGGGACCGACAAGATGCTGTCCTTCGAGACGGGCCGCCTGGCCCAGCAGTCACAAGGTGCTGTCGTCGCCCAGCTTGGCGACACGGTCGTCCTTGCGACCGCCAACGCGGCACCGACCGCGCGGGAAGGGACCGACTTCTTCCCGCTGACCGTTGACGTCGAAGAGCGCATGTACGCCGCAGGGAAGATCCCGGGATCCTTTTTCCGTCGAGAAGGCCGCCCCTCCGACACGGCCATCCTGACCGCCCGGTTGATCGATCGACCCCTGCGCCCCAGTTTCGCTGAGGGGTACCGCAACGAGACGCAGGTCGTCGTGACGGTCCTCGGCGCCGATCAGGAAAACCCGCACGATGTTCTGGCGATCAACGCCGCGAGCGCCGCGCTCATGCTTTCCGGGCTCCCGTTCGAGGGACCCATCGGGGCGGTGCGCTGTGCCTACGACGCCCGGGGACAATGGGTGCCGCACCCCACCTACCAGGAAGGCGACCAATCCGCCTTCGAGCTGGTAGTGGCCGGTCGGCAGCTTGCTGACGGTGACGTGGCGATCATGATGGTGGAGGCCGGCGGCACCGAATCGGCCTGGGAGCTGTTCCAGTCGGGCGCTCCAAAGGTGACCGAGGATGTCATCGCGGCCGGTCTGGAGGCGGCGAAGACCTGGATCCGGGAGAGTGTCGACCTGCAGCGCCGGCTGGTCGACGAAGCCGGAAGCCGCCCGCCGCTGTCGTACGTCCCGCAGGTGGACTATTCCGAGGACGTCGCGGCGCGGGTGGCGCAGGTAGGCACTGATCAGGTGGACCGGGCTACCACCATCACCGCCAAGGCAGAGCGGGAGTCCGTCCTCGACGAGGCGTCAGCCGCCATCGTGGCTGAGCTGGCGGGCGAGTTCGAAGGTCGCGAGAGCGAGATCCGGGCGGCGGTGCGATCGCTCACCAAGCAGCTGGTGCGCCAGCGCATCGCGTCCAGCGGCCTGCGAATCGACGGCCGTGGTCCCACCGACATCCGCCCGCTGTCGGCCGAGGTCGGGGTCATCCCCACCGCCCATGGGTCCGGGCTGTTTCAGCGAGGCGAGACCCAGGTCCTCAACATCACCACCCTGGGTATGCCGCGCATGGACCAGCTGCTCGACACGATCGGCATCGATGACAAAAAGCGCTACATGCACCACTACAACATGCCGCCCTACGCGAACGGCGAGACCGGCCGGGTGGGAAGCCCCAAGCGCCGGGAAATCGGCCACGGCCTGCTCGCCGAGCGAGCGCTCCTCCCGGTGGTCCCTCCGGTCGAGGAGTTCCCGTACGCCTTGCGGCTGGTGTCAGAGGTGCTTTCGTCCAACGGGTCGACGTCGATGGCATCGGTGTGCGCGTCGAGTCTGGCGTTGATGGACGCAGGCGTCCCCATCAAGGCTCCGGTGGGCGGGATCGCCATGGGCCTCGTCAAGGTGGGCGACCGTTACATCACCCTCACCGACATCCTCGGGGCCGAGGACGCCTTTGGCGACATGGACTTCAAAGTGGCCGGCACGGCCGACTTCGTCACCGCGTTGCAACTGGATACCAAGATCGATGGCCTGCCCGCGGATGTGCTCGCCTCGGCGCTCCGCCAAGCCCACGAGGCTCGCATCAAGATCCTGGCGGTCATGGACGCGGCCATCAGCGAGCCGCGGGCGGAGGTTCGAGACACCGCACCCAAGATCATCAGCATCGAGATCCCCCTGGACAAGATCGGCGAGGTCATCGGGCCCAAGGGCAAGGTCATCAACTCCCTCCAGCAAGAGACCGGCACCGACATCGCCGTCGACGACGACGGCCTGGTCGGGACCGTCACCATCGGCGCCAAGGACAGCGGTGCTGTCGCAGAAGCCCGCCGGCGGATCGAGATGATCCTCGACCCCCCCAAGGCGGAAGTGGGGGTCGTCTACACCGGCAAGGTCGTCAACGTCACCAAGTTCGGTGCCTTTGTCAACATCCTGCCCGGACGCGACGGCCTCATTCACATCTCCAAGCTCGGCCGAGGACGACGGGTGGAGAAGGTCGAGGATGTGCTCGATCTTGGCGACGAAGTCGAAGTGCGAGTCGATGACATCGACCCGCAGGGCAAGGTGTCCTTGTCCCTGGCCGGCAACGAGGCGGGAGATGCCGCCGGCGACGGGACCCATGCGCATGCGGCCGCCTCCGCCGGGAACGGCGGTGCGACCGGGACGACCGGTGGCAACGGCGATGCCGACACGGCCTCGTTCGAGGACAGCTGGGAGGCCGAAGCCCAGGCGACTTTTGGGGACCTCGGCCCCGCGCATGCCCCTGCGGGAGCCGGCAGGGGTGGCGAAGAGGCCGACCGCGGCCCCAGGCGCAACCCTCGCCGGCGCCGCTCGTGAAGGCGCTCGTCGTGCTGCCGGTCCCTCGAAGCGATTTGCCCGACGCGCTTCGGTGACTTTTCAGCACACGACCCTTGACGGCGGCCTGACCGTGGTCACCGAGCGGATGCCTGATGTCCGCTCGGTGAGCATCGGATTCTGGGTCGGGACCGGTTCGGTGGACGAGGCCCCGGCGCAATCGGGGGCGTCGCACTTTCTTGAGCATCTCCTTTTCAAAGGCACGGCGACGCGCAGCGCTCGCAGCATCGCTGAAGCAGTCGATGCGGTCGGAGGCGACATCAACGCCTTCACCACCAAGGAGTACACGGCCTTTTACGTGCGCTTGCTGGCAGACGACCAGGAGCTCGGCCTCGACATCCTCTCCGACATCATCTGGTCGCCGGCCTTCCGACCGGACGAATTCGAATCCGAGCGTCAGGTGATCGTCGAGGAAATCCTGATGCACGCCGACGATCCTGCTGACCTTGTCCACGATGTGCTCGCCAGCGCCCTCTACCCCGAACACCCGCTGGGCCGGGAGGTACTGGGCGAGCAGGTCACCGTCGAGGCCATGACCATCGACCAGGTGGCGGCGTTCCATGCCGCCCATTACCGCCCAGCCAACGTGGTGGTCGCGGCAGCCGGCCTTCTCGATCACGACGCGGTCGTGGAAGGGCTGGCCCGCCGGAACTCAGACCGGAGTGGCGGCGCACCGCCAGTGCGCATCCCCCCGTCGCTTCCCCCGCTGTCGCGAGCGGTGCTGCCGCGCCCGACCGAGCAGGTACATGTGGCCGTGGCGGCTCCGTCTCCGGACCGCGACGACGAGGACCGCCACGCCATGGCGATCGTCGAGCACATCCTGGGCGGCGGCATGTCGAGCCGGCTGTTCCAGTCCGTCCGGGAGGAGCGAGGTCTCGCCTACTCGGTCTACAGCTACCGCCTTGCCTTTCAAGGGGCGGGCGCCCTGGCGGTGTACGCGGGCACGTCGCCGGCGCACACGGCCGAAGTGCTGGATCTCATTCGCCTCGAGTTGGAGCGCATCACCGTGGAGGGCGTCACCGCGCTCGAGCTGGAGAGCGCCCGGGGCCATATTCGGGGCTCGATGGCGCTCGGACTGGAGGACACGGGGGCTCGCATGAGCCGGATCGGGCATAGCCAAATCGTGCATGGACGGGTCCTCACGCTGGACGAGATTGACGCCCGGCTCGCTGCACTCGACCTGGACCAGGTCAACGATGTGGCTTCTCGTTGGCTCTCGGGCCAGCGGACGGTGGCATGCGTGGGGCCGTTCGTGGGCGAGGGGCCATTGTCCGACGGCGAGGGATTGTAGACCTTTCCCCCCGGAGGACCCGGCCCCGGTACTGTCGATGGACATGCGAGTCGGGGTGCTCGGGGCGGCGGGGCGGATGGGATCCACGGTCTGCACGGCCGTGGACGAAGCCGGCGACCTCGACCTGGTCGCGGCGGTGGACCCGAACGGCGCCGGCGGTCGAGCCGGGCCCGGACTCCAGATCGCCCCCGGGCTGGATGCGCTCATCGGGTCAGGCGCCGACGTGGCCGTCGACTTCACGGTCCCTGACGCCGCGGTTCGAAACGCTACCTGGTGCGCTGCCCACGGCATCCATACCGTGATCGGAACGACCGGCCTGGACGGCGTCGCGCTGGCCGCGCTCGATCAGGCCTTCCCGGTTGCCGCCGGCACAGGCTGCGTGGTGGCTCCGAACTTCGCCATCGGTGCGGTCCTCATGATCCGATTCGCCGAGCTGGCGGCCCCGTGGTTCGAGACCGCCGAGATCGTCGAGCTGCATCATGACGGCAAGGTCGACGCTCCCTCCGGTACCGCCTTGCTGACCGCCAACCGCATGGCCGCCGCCTCCCCCGACTGGGGGACCGACCCGACCCGGGTGGAGGCCGTGGAGGGCGCCCGGGGCGGCAACGGACCGGGCGGGATCCGCCTCCATTCGGTACGCCTGCGGGGCCTGGTCGCCCATCAGGAGGTCCTCCTCGGTACCGAGGGTCAGAGCCTGACGATCCGCCATGATTCGTACGACCGCAGCTCGTTCATGCCCGGCGTGCTGACGGCGGTCCGCCAGGTCGGCGACCGGCCCGGGCTCACGGTCGGCCTCGAGGCTCTGCTCGGCATCTGAGGCCCCGGGGACCGGGCCACCGGCGGGCGAGGTTGTCGGGGCCCCCGCACGGCGCGCACGGGGCGCAGGCGGGGCAGGCCGGGCGTGGCAGCCGTGGCCGGCGGGCACACAGGGGGTATTGACTCTGCACCTGGGCGGGATAAGATAACACTGATAGCAAAGTGCGGCGACGGCGAGCAAAGCCGAGGCCGAGGCCGCCGGGAAGCGACCAAGGCCAAAGCCAACGCCAGGGCCTGAGCCGGGCGAATGCCTGGAGCCGGCTGCGGTCGGCCCCAGCCGACCGGGAGGTGTCGAGGTGAGCACGACCAACCAGGAGCTGATCGGTCGACAGGACGTGAACGATCTGGAGGCGATCCTGTCCGTCAGCAACCACGACGCCAACGCGGTCGACCACAGGGTCGACTCGCATTACGACACCCTCTTCACCTGGGACTACAGCAAGGGCACCCGGTCCCGGCTGGAACGGCTTTACGAGAAGGCGAAGGCGGCACAGTGGAACGCCCAGACCGACCTGCCGTGGGACATCGAGGTCGACCAGGAAGCGGTGGTGGCCGCCAACCGGGAGCTCATGGGCGCCAACGGGATGGACGTCGACGTGACCGGCACTCCCTTCGAACACTGGACCGACGCCCAGTGGATGGAGTTCGGTTGCGAAAGCCAGAACTGGACGCTGTCACAGTTCCTGCACGGCGAACAGGGCGCCCTGCTCTGCACCGCCCGCATTGTTGAGACCGTCCCCTGGATCGACGCCAAGTACTACGCGGCCACCCAGGTCATGGACGAAGCGCGCCACGTCGAGGTCTTCGGCAAGTATCTCAACGACAAACTCTCCGGCCACTACCCCGTCAACGCCCACCTGGCCATGCTGCTCGACGACATCATCGCCGACAAACGCTGGGACATGACATATCTGGGGATGCAGATCATGGTTGAGGGCCTGGCCCTCGCCGCGTTCGGCTTTCTCCACGACACCACTACCGAGCCCCTGCTCAAGCAGTTGCTGCGCTATGTCATGTCTGACGAGGCCCGGCATGTGGCCTTCGGGGTGCTCTCGCTGCAGGAGTTCTACGCCGGCCTGACCCGGGCGGAGCTCATGGAGCGCAAGGAGTTCGCGTTCGAGGCTGCCGTGCGCATGCGGGATCGGTTCTTGCAGCAAGAGGTGTGGGAGCGACTCGGGGTCCCGGTCAAAGACGCCCTGTCCGTCGTCACCCGCTCCCCGGAGCGGCAGCTCTTCCAGCGCATGCTGTTCGCCAAGATTGTGCCCAACTGCAAGAAGCTCGGACTGCTCGACAACGGTGACACCTGGTTGCGGGAGCGCTTCACCGAGCTCGGGGTCATCGAGTTCGAGCACCTGCCCGACACCGGCGAAGAGTTCGAGGCATTGCAGTTGCAATAGGTCACGGGTCCAAGCCGTGGCCGGCCGATAGGCTCTGCCCATGCCAGCCGTGGGACGCTTCGGTGCAGTCGGGTGCGCCATGGTCACGCCGTTCAGAGGTGATGGGGCGCTGGACATCGACGGGGCGGTGGCGTTGGCCCACTGGCTCTGCGAGCACGGCAATGACTTTCTTGTCGTGAGCGGGACCACGGGCGAGAGTCCGGTCCTGTCCGACGGGGAGAAGGCGGACCTATGGCGAGCCGTGGTCTCTGCGGTCCCGGTGCCCATCGTGGCGGGCACGAGTACCGCCGACACCGCCCATTCTGCTGCCCTGACCCGGGCTGCGGTCGACGCGGGTGCGGCGGGCATCCTGGCCGTGACGCCGTACTACAGCCGTCCGTCCCAGGCCGGGATCGAGGCTCATGTGCGGGCGGTGGCGGAGGCGGCCGGCGACGTACCGGTGCTCCTGTACGACATCCCGGTGCGCACGGGGCGCAAAGTGGCGCCAGAAGTGATTGTCCGCCTTGCCGTGGACGGGGTCATCGCCGGCGTCAAGGATGCCACCGCCAATCCGGGCGGCACGGCGGCCCTGCTGGCCGACACGCCACCCGGTTTCGAGTGCTACAGCGGCAACGATGCTGACACCCTTCCTTTGCTGGCTATCGGGGCAGCGGGAACCATCTCGGTGGAGAGCCACTGGGCCGGGGAGGAAGTCGCCGAGATGATGGCGCTCTATCACAAGGGCGATGTCGAGCATGCCCGGATTCTGAACGCCCGGCTGGTGCCTTCCCATCAATTCCAGTCCACAGAGGTGGCTCCGAACCCCATCCCCGCGAAAGCGATGCTGAGGACGTTGGGGCTGCCGGCCGGGCAATGCCGGCTACCGCTCGGTCCGGCTCCTGAGGGACTTGAGGACGCGGCCCGTGAGGTCTTTTCACAGCTCCGTGGTTGAGCACCCGGTCCGGATCGTCTTCCTGGGGGGCTTAGGGGAGATCGGACGCAACTGCGCCTGCGTCGAGGTTGGCGGGCGGATCATGCTTCTTGATTGCGGGCTGATGTTCCCCGACGTGGACATGCCCGGGATCGATCTGGTGCTCCCGGATTTCAGCTATCTACGTGAAAATGCCGACCGGGTCGAGGCTTGTATCATCACGCACGGTCACGAGGATCACTCCGGCGGGCTCAGCTTCTTGTTGCGCGAGCTGTCATTTCCCATCTACGGGTCGGAGCTGACGCTCGGCTTGGCTCGCAGCCGCATCGAAGAGGCCGGCCTGTTGAGCCAGGCCGAGCTGATTCCTGTACGTGATGGAGAGCGCCGCCAAATCGGCCCGTTTGACGTCGAGTTCATTCCTGTCACCCATTCGGTGCCGCATGGATTCGCCACCGCTTTTCACACGCCTCAGGGCGTGATCCTGCACTCCGGCGACTTCAAGATCGACCTGACCCCGGTGGATGGAAGGTCGACCGATCTGGCCAAGATCGGCGCCCTTGCCGATGGCCCCGGAATACGGCTGCTGCTGTCGGATTCCACCAACGCCGAAGAGGAGGGGCACACCCACAGCGAACGCCTGGTCGGGGCTGTGCTGGCACGGCTTTTCGCCGTCCACCCGGGGAAGCGAATCATCGTCGCCTGCTTTGCCAGTCACATCCACCGGATTCAGCAAATTGCCGACGCCGCGGTGGCGAATGGGCGAGTGGTCGCGACCCTGGGTCGTTCAATGGCCAAGAACGTGGCCCTGGCCCGATCGATGGGGCTGCTGCACATCGCCGACCAGGACCTGATCGACATTGAACAGATCGACGAGTACGACCCCCGCCGGGTATGTGTTGTCTCGACCGGGTCGCAGGGCGAGCCGATGTCGGCCCTGGCTCTGATGGCCGCGGCCGACAACAAATGGATCACCGTCGGCGACGGCGACCTGGTCGTCCTGTCGTCACACGCCATTCCCGGCAACGAGACGAACGTCGGCAAGGTGATCGACGGGCTGAGCCGCCTCGGCGCGGAGGTGATCCATTCCGGCCTGGCCCAGGTCCACGTGAGCGGGCATGCCAAACGGGAGGAGCTGAAGACATTGCTGTCGCTGGCGCGGCCGCAGTGTTTCATTCCGGTGCACGGGGAGTTCCGCCACCTCACCCACCACGCCCGGCTGGCGAGGGAGATGGGGGTTCCCGCCGACCAGGTGCTATTGGCCGAGGACGGCGACGTGGTCGAGCTCACCGACACCGGTATCGATTTCGCCGGCGAGGTCCCGGCAGGATATCTGTATGTGGACGGCATCGTGGGCGACGTGGGCCGCGGTGTGCTCCGGGACCGACGGGTGCTGGCCGAGGAGGGAGTCGTCGTCGTGGTCGTGACCGTCGACGCCAAATCCGGAGAGGTGCTGACCGGCCCCGAGATCATCACCCGGGGCTGGGTGTACGCACCGGAGGCGGAGGAGCTGCTCGGCGAAGCGCGGCAGGTGGTGCTGGCCGAGCTGGAAGAGGGGGCCGGCTCGGGGGCGGTGGACTTCGAGACACTGCGACGGCGAATCCGTTCGGCTCTCGGTCGGTTTGTGTCCGAGCGAACTCGGCGTCGGCCGATGATCGTCCCGGTGATCATGGAGGTCTGACGATCGGCCGGCGCGCCGCGGGCCCGTCGGCGCCACGGATCCTAGCCGCCATTCGGTCGGCCACTCTTGGCGTCCGATATACCGCGGTCGGCACCATCGGGAGCCGGCGATGGATCTCCCGAAAGCGTTTGTGTGATATTTGCCGCGTATTACGCGACTTTTATCACACAAACCATAAAATGCGCCTAACCGTGCCCAGTTCCCGATGATTGGGCACTCTTGGCCGTTTGTGTGATGTTTGCCGCGGTATACGCGACTTTTATCACACAAACCACAAAATGCGCCTAACCGTGCCCAGTTCCCGATGATTGGGCACTCTTGGCCGTTTGTGTGATGTTTGCCGCGGTATACGCGACTTTTATCACACAAACCATGCGGGCAGCCCGCCGGACCGGGGCACCTGCACCGATCCAGCCGTGATCAGAGTGGTTGGTGTGGGCCCCGTTGCTACTGTGGCTACTGTGACCACCGTGGCTACTGCGACTCGTCGCCGGTCCGGGTCAAAACGGGGTTGGTGGGCGAACCGCACCCGCCGCCGCAACCGCCGCAACCGCAGCGCCCGCAGCGCCCGCAGCGCCCGCAGCGCCCGCAACCGCCGGACCGGCTGGCTGGCTCGCCTGCGCCCCGGCGGGACGGCCCGGCCGCGACCTGCCCCCGCCGGCGGGCGGGGCACCTTGCGTTCTTCCGGCACGACCCGCGCATCCCGAGCCAACGGCGCCCCTGGGCCAGGACCGATCCGCCGAGTGCTCGGCCATCAGGCGGAGGACGTCTGGGGCGTGGCCGTCCTGGTTCTCGCCGTCCTGTGCGCTTTGAGCTTCTACAGCCACCTGGCCGGGCCCGCCGGCCGGCGGGTCGACCGGGGTGCCGCCGACGTGCTCGGCGTGGCGAGATTCCTGGCGCCCGTGGTGCTGGCGTACCTGGCGTGGATCATCATTCGGGGTCGGGGCCGGGGTCGGGGCCGGGGGCGGCACGATCGGGCGCGGCCCGGTTCCACCGACTCGAGCGCGACGAGGAGGACGCGGTCGAACGTCGCTGACCCGCTGGAGGCCGACACGCCGTCGCCGGCCCGGGCGGTGATCGGCGGTCTGGCCCTGCTGGTCGCAGCTGCCGCCCTGGTCGACCAGCTGAACGGACCCCGCCACTGGAATGGCGCCGCCGCCTCCGTCCGCCCGAGCGGTGGATTGATCGGGGGCGGCATCGGCCACCCGCTGCGGGCCTGGATCGGGTCCTGGGGCGCCGGGACCGTGCTGGCCGCAGCCCTGGCGCTGGCGTTGCTGATCATGACGGCGACGCCGGCCCGGGACGCCGTCCACTGGTTGGGTGTCGGCGCGGCCCGTGCGGCTCGGGCTGCTGCCGCGACCGGCCGGTGGGCGGCTGCGGCCTACCGCGGCGCCGAACGTCAGGCGGCATCTCGGCGTCACCCGTCCGCCCAGGGAACCGACGCACGCAGTCCGGCGCTGTACGACCGCGAAAATGACGAGCCCGGCTCACCGCCCGTCACCTCGGCTTCTTCGGGCATCGCGAGTGACACTGACGGCGGTGACCCGGATGGCAGCGAGGGGCCCAATGGGAGGACAGGGCCCGCCGCCGCGTCGGCGGCAGCGGCAGTGGGTGTCGCAGCCCAACCCCCGCACGCCTCCACCCCCTCCGACCCCGAGCAGCTCTCCATCGCCCTCGGGCCTGCAGCCCAGGCCGGGGCGTGGCGTCTGCCGCCGCTCGCCCTGCTCAAACGGTCCAAGGCCACCGAGATCGACCGCCGCCAGGTCGAGAGCCTGGGCCACACGCTCGAGGACGCCCTGGCCGCACATGGCGTCGAAACCCGGCTGGTGGGCATGACCGTCGGCCCCACCGTGACCCGCTATGAGCTGGAGCTCGGCCCCGGAGTCAAGGTGGCCAAGGTGACCAACCTCCAGCGAGACATCGCCTATGCCATGGCCGCGGCCGACGTGCGGATCCTGGCCCCCATCCCGGGCCGGTCCGCCATCGGTGTGGAGGTCCCCAATCAGCAGCGCCAGCTGGTCGCAGTCGGTGACATCCTGACCTCTGCCGAGGCCCACGCCGCCACCCATCCGCTCGAAGCCGCCCTCGGGCGCGACATCGCCGGCCGGCCGGTGCTGGAAAACCTGGCCACCATGCCGCACATCCTGATCGCAGGGGCGACCGGGGCAGGCAAGTCGTCGTGCATCAACTCCCTGGTCACCTCCATCCTGTTGCGGGCGACACCGGACCAGGTCCGCCTGATTCTCGTCGACCCAAAGCGAGTTGAGCTCGGCCAGTACAATGGGCTTCCGCATCTGCTCACCGGTGTGGTCACCAACCCCAAGAAGGCCGCCAACGCCCTGTCCTGGGCCGTCCACGAGATGGAACGACGTTACGACCTGCTCGCCGAGGTCGGCGTGCGCGACATCAGCGGCTACAACTCGGCGTACGACCGGGGTGACCTCGACGAAGCACCCGCACTCGGCGAGGAGCCGCGCACCTACGAACGCCTGCCGTTCGTCCTCGTCGTGGTGGATGAGCTCAACGATCTGATGATGGTGGCCGCCCGGGACGTCGAAGAGTCCATCTGCCGGATCGCCCAGATGGCCCGAGCCGTGGGAATCCACCTCGTGATCGCCACCCAGCGCCCGTCCGTTGATGTGATCACTGGCGTCATCAAGGCCAATATCCCATCCCGGTTGGCCTTTGCCGTATCGTCGCTCGCCGACAGCCGCGTGATCCTGGATCAGCCGGGCGCGGAACGCCTCATCGGCCAGGGAGACATGCTGCTCCTGACAGCCTCGTCCAGTGTGGCCCGGCGCATTCAGGGGGCCTGGGTCGGCGAGGACGAGGTTCGCAAGGTCGTCGCCCATTGGCGGCGTCAGTCCGAGCCGCGTTATGTCGAGGGGGTCGAAGGAGACGACAGCGGCCATGGTCGCGGCGACGTGACCAGTGATGAGGACTACGACGAACTGCTGGAGCAGGCCAAGCAGCTGGTGGTGCGCTCGCAGCTCGGCTCCACGTCCATGCTGCAGCGGAAGCTCCGGGTCGGCTTCGCTCGCGCCGGCCGGCTCATGGACCTGCTCGAACGACAGGGCGTGGTGGGTCCCTCGGAAGGGTCGAAAGCCCGGACCGTGCTGATGAGCATCGACGAGCTGGACGGAGCGAGCCCAGGGCTCGACAGTCCCGCCACCATGGCCGATCCGACGCCATAACCCACCGGTCTGCCCGAAGCCGGCCGAGCCGCTGAGCAACTGACCGCTACCGTCTCGGTCCGATGCGAGCGCGCGCCCCCGCCTCCTCCGCCAATCTGGGTCCCGGCTTCGACGCGCTCGCAGTCGCCCTGGCCTGCTACGTCGAGGTGTCGGTTGAGCCCGCAGCGCGACTCGTCGTCCTGACAACCGGGTGCGGCGCAGATCTGCCGGCCGACGAAACGCACCTGGCGGCGCGCGTCGCCATCGAGATCCGCGGCCACGACCGACTTCGCATCGATGTCGACTCCGCCATCCCCGTCGGACGCGGGTTGGGCTCGTCCGCGGCCCTGGCCGTGGCTGCGGCTGCCGCCGCCGGCGCGCCGGATCCGTTTGCCTACGGCGTGGCCGTGGACGGGCACCCCGAGAATGCGGCCGCTTCGGCCTTCGGCGGGCTGGTGACCGCCGCCACCGTCCAGCATCGCCCGGTCTACCGGCGCCTGGCCCTGGATCCCGAGCTGCGATTCGTGGTCGTCATTCCTGACCGCCCGATCCCTACTCAGGCAGCCCGAGCCGTTGTCCCGGATTCGGTGCCGTATGCCGACGCTGCCTTCAACCTGGGTCGGATGGGCCTCTTGGTGGCCGGCCTGGCCAATCGGGCCATGCTGCTTCCCGAAGCGGCCGACGACCGCCTGCATCAAGGCCCGAGGACCCGGCTGTTCCCGGAAGCGCCCGCCATCCTGGCCGGTCTGCGCCGGGCGGGCGCCCTGATGTCCTGTTGGTCGGGGGCCGGGTCCAGCCTGCTCGGCGTCTGTGCTGATGGCGCCGTGCCCTCGGTAGCCGCGGCCGCCGAGAAGCTGCTGGTGGAGCTGGGCATTCCGGGCGAAGTGCGCGTTCTGGACGCCGATCTCGGGGGGGTCACCGTTTTGGAGGCCGGACCTAAGTAGCGTGGACCGTCCGTGTCCATCGCTCAGGAGGAAACGGCATGGCTACCTACGAGGGTTACTGCGTCAAATGCAAGGAGAAGCGTCAGTTCGAGGGTGAGGAAGTCACCCTCGCCAACGGGCGGCCCGCAGCACAAGGGACCTGCCCCGTGTGCGGAACCAAGATGAACCGCATGCTCGCCAGCAAGAAGTAGGCCCGGGCGGGCGACCCCGGCTTTCGGCGCCTGTACCACGGGTAGGCTGCTCCAGATGCGGTACTGGCTGGAAACGCTCGGGTGCCCGAAGAATGAAGTGGACTCCGACAAGCTGGCCGGCACCCTCCACGCCGAGGGGCATGTTCCCGCGGGTGGCCCCGAGGCTGCTGACCTGGTCATTGTCAACACGTGCGCCTTCGTTGAGGCGGCTCGCCAAGAGTCGATCGACACCATCATCGCCCTGTCGGAGTCCCGCCATCCCGAGGCCCGATTGGTGGTCACCGGCTGCTTGGCCGAACGCTACGGCCAGGAGCTGGCAGACGCCCTCCCCGAAGTGGACCTGGTCGCGGGGTTTGGTGTTCCGGTCACCCTGCGTAACAAAGAGGGTGCGGGCCGGGCGGTTCCGTCGTTCGATTTGCTCAACCTGCCTCGTCCGCCGGCCCACGCCCCCTGGGCCTACGTCAAGGTGGCGGAGGGTTGCGACCGGAAGTGTGGCTTCTGCGCCATCCCTTCGTTCCGGGGCCGCCAGCGGTCCCGGGCTGTGCCCGACATCCTGGCGGAGGTGGAATCCCTCCAGGCTCAGGAGATCGTCCTGGTAGCCCAGGATCTCGCGTCGTACGGCCGTGATGTCGGGCTGCGACGCCGGGGTGAGCGCTCGCCCATCGAAGGCCTGGTGGCGGCCGTGTCGGCCCGGGTGCCGCGCACCCGGCTCCTCTACCTGTATCCATCCGAACTCACCGACAGTCTTATCGACGTCATGGGTGCCACCGACTGTCCGTATTTTGACCTCTCACTCCAGCACGTGTCGGCCTCGTTGCTGCGCCGAATGCGTCGCTGGGGGGACGGCGACCGCTTTCTCGCCCGCATCGACCGCATCCGCGCTGTCCACCCCGATGCCGCGCTGCGTTCGTCTTTCATCGTGGGCTATCCCGGCGAAACCGAGGAGGACCACGACCAGCTGCTGGCGTTCCTGGCCGGGGCGGAACTGGATTGGGTAGGGCTGTTTCCTTTTTCCCTTGAAGAAGGAACGTACGCGGCCGGACTTCCGGACCCGGTCGCTCCGGACCTTGTGGCCGAGCGGTTGGCCGAGTGCGCCGAACTGCAGGATGCCATCACGACCCGCCGGCGCCGGAACCACGTCGGCCGCGGTTTGCACGTGCTGGTGGACGAGCCGGGCGTTGCCCGCAGCCATATGGAGGCGCCAGAGATCGACGGCGTGATCCGGGTGCCGACCTCGGCCCGGGCCGGCGCGTGGGTCGACGTCGTGGTAACCGGCGCGGCCGGCCCCGACCTCGATGCCGACCTGGTGACGGCGGGGGTGGCCTAGTTGGCCACGAAGATTCAGGGAAAATTCGAGCCGTCGGCGCTGCTCACGCCGGCCAATGTGATTACCGCCATCCGCCTGCTGGCCACCTTGCCGCTCGTGGCGCTCATCCTCGAGCTCGGTGTCTCGTGGGCCGCTGCGCTCACGTGGGTAGCCGTGGCGAGCACCGACTTCCTCGACGGCTGGATCGCCAGGCGCCAGGGTGCCACCACCTCGGGGGCGTTTCTGGACCCGTTGGCGGACAAGGTGCTCGTGCTCGGCGCCCTGGGGGCGTTGGCCGCCTCAGGCCTGGCCTCATGGATCCCGGTGGTGATCATCGCCGGTCGGGAGGTCACGATCAGCGTCTACCGCTCCGTGGTCGGTCGCAACGGGGTTTCGGTGCCGGCCCGGCCGCTCGCCAAATGCAAGACTGCGGCGCAGGACCTGGCGGTGGGGCTGATCCTGCTACCCGTGACGGGTTTGCATGTTCCCGGGCTTGGCCACACCCTGCTTTGGATCTCGGCCGGCCTGGCCGTCGCGAGCGGGGCGCAGTACCTCCTCGACAGCCGCAGGCCGGCACTCGGCGGCCTTCCTCCCGGCTGAACAGGCAAACGGGAGGACCGCAGAATGCGCTGCGAAGTACTGGCGATCGGGACAGAGCTGCTGCTCGGGCAGATCGTCGACACCAACTCCGCCTGGATCGGGGAACAGCTGGCGCTGGCGGGGATCGACTCCCACTTCCAGGTCAAGGTCGGCGACAATCGGGGCCGGATCGCCACCGCCATCCGACAGGCGCTGGCGCGCAGCGACGCCGTGATCTGCTGCGGCGGCCTCGGGCCCACCCAGGATGACATCACCCGTGAGTCCATCGCCGACGTCCTCGGCGTTGCGCTCGAAATGGATGCGGAGTTGGCAGCCCGCATCGAGGAGATCTTCGCCTCCCGGGGCCGGGAAATGGCCCGCAACAACTTGCGCCAGGCCGAAGTGCCACACGGCGCCGCGGTCATTCCCCAGGTCCGGGGCACGGCCCCAGGATTGATCTGCCGGCTCGGCGACCGGACCATTTACGCCGTACCCGGTGTGCCGGCCGAGATGCGCGAGATGGTCACGCGTGCGGTCATCCCCGACCTGGTGACCCGGGCTGGCGTAACCGCCACGATCCGGAGCCGCACCCTGCGCACCTGGGGATTGTCCGAATCCGGCCTGGCGGAACGGCTGGCCGGACGCCTGGCCGCCCTGGATGATGTCGCCGGTACGGGCCCCACCATCGCCTTTCTGGCGAGCGGCATCGAGGGCATCAAGGTGCGGATCACGGCCAAAGCTGCGACTCGGGACGAAGCCGAATCGATGCTCGCCACGGAGGAGGCGGCTATCCGGGGACTGCTCGGGTCGGCCGTGTTCGGGGCGGACGACGAGGGGATGGAGGCGGCCGTGGGCAAGCTCCTCCTCAGTGCGGGCCTGACCCTGGGGCTGGCGGAGTCGTTGACCGGCGGGCTGGTTGGCAGCCGGCTCAGTTCCGTTCCGGGCGCGTCCGAGTGGTTCCGGGGATCGATCGTGGCCTACGCCAGCGATGTCAAACGGAAGTTGCTCGGCGTGGGTGATGGTCCCGTGGTCAGCGAAGCGGCCGCCCGCGAGATGGCGGTGGGGGCAGCCGCGACGCTGGGCGCGGACGTGGGTCTGGCGCTGACCGGGGTGGCAGGGCCCACCGAGCAGGATGGGCAGCCGGTCGGAACCGTCTGGGTTGGGCTGGCGAGGGGAGAGGAATCGAGCGGCCGGCTGTTCAGGCTGCCGGGCGAGCGGGACCAGATCCGCCAGCTGGCAACCATCTCTGCCCTCGACCTGCTGCGACTTCGATTACTGGAAGGGCGGGACGCGCCCGCTCCCTGGTGAACCGACTCTTCATCGCGGTCTGGCCTCCCGGCCCGCTGGTGGACCAGCTACGGGCCCTGGAGCGGCCGACGCGGGCCGGGCTGCGCTGGACCAGTGAAGACCAATGGCACGTCACCCTGCGTTTCCTCGGGGACGTCGATCCCGTGGGAGAAGCGTCGGTCGTCGAGGGGCTCAGGCAGGTGGCCAGTCGAGGCTCCCCTGTTCAGGTGGTGGCCGGGCCCCGGTCCCGGCTCCTTGGCCGAGGGGTGTGGGTCCTGCCGGTGGACGGGCTGGCCGCGCTGGCCGTCGCCGTGGCGGGCGCCACCGGCGATGTGGGCCAACCGGTTCCGGACCGTCCGTACCGCGGCCACATCACGCTCGCCCGGGCCCGCCAGCCAGAAGCGCTGAAAGGCCTGCCCGCGGCTGCGGTCGAGATCCCGTGGGTCGTCACCGAGCTGACGCTGGTCCGCAGTGACCTCCGGGCGGACGGGGCTCGATACCAGGTCATTGGCCGGTGGCCGCTGGCGAGCTGAGGATGGAGGGAGCGGTATCGGCCTCTTCGAGACGAGGGAAGGCCCCTTGGGGGAGCCGGGGGCCGCGCACACCATCCGCCATCGAACAGGTGTTTGGGTCTACGCTCTCGTGTTATCACACACGTGTAATTTCGCTGAGGGCGATCTGGCCATCCGGCCCGGCCGGCCCGCATGGCCGTCACACCCTCTTCGTAGGGTGAGCCTGGTACCGATCAGGAGCGAGAGGAAGGGACTCCGGTGGAGAGAGACAAGGCCCTCGATATGGCAATAGGACAGATCGAGAAGCAGTTCGGCAAGGGAGCTGTCATGCGGATGGGCGAGAACCTCGGCATGCAGATTGAGGCCATTCCGACGGGTGCCCTGGCCCTGGACATCGCCTTGGGCATCGGCGGGCTGCCTCGCGGCCGCATTGTCGAGATCTTCGGGCCGGAGTCATCAGGGAAGTCGACACTGGCCATGCACGTGGTGGCGGAGGCCCAGCGCAACGGCGGGATCTGTGCCTACGTCGACGCCGAGCATGCCATGGACCCCGTGTATGCCCGGGCCATCGGGGTCAACGTGGATGACCTGTTGATCTCCCAGCCCGACACCGGGGAGCAAGCCCTGGAGATCGCCGACATGCTGATCCGCTCCGGAGCGCTCGACGTCATCGTGATCGACTCGGTCGCCGCCCTGACCCCCCGGGCCGAGATCGAGGGTGACATGGGTGACACCCACGTCGGGCTGCAGGCCCGCCTCATGTCGCAGGCCTTGCGGAAGCTGACCGCCACCCTCAACAAATCCAACACCATCGCCGTCTTCATCAACCAATTGCGAGAAAAGATCGGCGTGATATACGGCTCACCAGAGACCACCCCCGGAGGCCGGGCTCTCAAGTTTTACTCGTCCATCCGCCTGGACATCCGCCGCGTCGAATCCATCAAAAGCGGGGCCGAGGTTATCGGTAACCGCACCCGGGTAAAGGTGGTCAAGAACAAATGCAGTCCGCCTTTCCGCCAAGCCGAGTTCGACATCATGTACGGCAAGGGGATCAGCCGGGAAGGATCGCTGATCGACGTGGCCGTGGATCTTGGCATCGTCAAGAAGTCGGGCGCCTGGTACACCTATGAAGGGGAGCAACTTGGGCAGGGCCGAGAAAACGCCAAGACCTTCATCGCCGAAAACCTCGAGGTGATGATCGAGATCTCGGAGAAAGTGCGCCAGCAGGTAGGCCTCGGTGAAGGCTTCGGCGACGGGCCGCCGCTGGGTGCCGATCCGAGCGACGACGAGCCCATCAGTCTCGACGACTGACGCCTGCCAGTTCTCGTCCCACCGGCGGCGCCATCCTGCCGATCACGCGAGAAGCCGCCCGCCGGCCGCCCACCGCCCCGCCGCGGCCGGACAACGACCCCCCGACGTAGACTCGGTGGTCGTGCCATCCGCCGAACCCCGCCGCTATTTCATCCGGACCTTTGGCTGTCAGATGAATGAGCACGACTCCCAGCGCCTGGCCGGGATCCTCGAGCAGGAGGGCATGATCGCCACCGACAGCATCGACCACGCCGACGTGGTCGTGCTCAACACGTGCTGCATCCGGGAGAACGCCGACAACAAGCTGTACGGGCACCTGGGCCACCTCAAGGCCGTAAAGGACCGGCGACCGGAACTCCAGATTGCGGTGGGCGGCTGCCTGGCCCAAAAGGACCGCGCCATCATCCAGGACAAGGCGCCCTGGGTCGACGCGGTGTGGGGTACGCACAACGTGGGGCGGGCCGGCGAGCTCCTCGCCGCCGCCGGCGCGAGCGGTGGGCCGGTGCTGGAAATCATGGACGTTGCCCCCGCGGGCGAGGAGGCGTTCCCGTCGGCAATGCCGGTGCGCCGGGACCAGCCGTGGGCGGCCTGGGTCACCATCCAGATCGGCTGCGACAACAACTGCGCCTTTTGCATCGTCCCCGCCGTGCGGGGCCCCGAGATCAGTCGACCCTTCGGCCAGCTCGTGGCTGAGGTCGAGGACCTGGCCGCCGCAGGAACGGTGGAGGTCACGTTGCTCGGACAAAACGTCAACTCCTACGGCCGTGACCTCACCACCCGGCTGCGGGCTGCGTCTGATTGGCGTGCGCACGCCGGCGTCACCGGAGCGGCCTGGGCGGCAGGGGACCGACCGCGGCCTCGACCCCTGTTCGCGGACCTGCTCCGCGCCGTTGCCCGGATCGAGGGCATCCGCCGGGTCCGCTACACCAGCCCTCATCCCAAGGACCTCCGGCCCGAGACCATCGAAGTCATGGCCTCGGAATCGGCAGTCTGTCCCCAGCTCCACTTGCCCTTGCAGGCCGGCAGCGACCGGATCCTGGCCCGGATGCACCGGGGGTATACGGCGGCCACCTACCTGGCCCGGCTGGCCGCGGCCCGAGCGGCCGTGGACGATCTGGCCGTGACCACCGATGTCATCGTCGCTTTCCCGGGCGAGACGGAGGCGGACTTCGAGCAAACTCTGGCCGTCGTCGCCGAGGCGAGCTATGACAGCGCCTACACGTTCATGTACTCACCGCGGCCGGGAACCGAGGCCGCGGCCCGGACGGACGAGATGATCCCGGCGGACGTGGCCGCCGAGCGGTTCGAACGGCTGCGGATCGTGGTGGAGCACAGCGCGCTGGCCCGGCACCAGGCTAGGGTGGGCTTGACGGAGGAGATCCTGGTCGAAGGTCCCTCGAAGCGAGACCCGGCTGTCATCAGCGGCCGCACCGCCCAGGGAAAGCTGGTGCACGTGGCGGCGCCACCCGGGAGCTTGCCGGCCGGCACCTCGGCCGACGTTCGAATCACCCGGGCCGCCCCGCACTTTCTCGCGGGCGAGCTGCTGGCGGTGACGGCCCGGCCGACCCACCGCACCTTGATCCCGGTGGTGGCGGTCTGAGCCTCGGACGGTGCCGGTTGGCCCGGACGCGGCACGGGCCTTGCCGTCGCCGCGAACGGGGCGCGCCGATCATGACCCGGCGGTGCGCGGCCGTTGACGGCACCCCGGCACCTGGCGCTGGTCGGCTGCACCGCGTCGGGCAAATCGGCGCTGGCGGTCGAACTCGCCCGCCGGCTCGGTGACGTCGAGCTCGTGACCGTCGACTCCATGCAGGTGTACCGGGGCATGGATATCGGCACGGCCAAGCCGACCCCGGCCGAGCAGGCCGAGCTACCCCACCATCTCCTCGACCTGGCCGCTCCCGCCGAAGAATGGAGCTTGACGCGCTGGGTGGCCGAAGCCCGCCGGGTCGTCGCCGCCATCGAAGCACGGGGTCGTCGGGCCCTGCTCGTTGGCGGCACAGGTCTGTACTTCCAGGCACTGGTGGACGGCCTGCACCCACCCGGACAGTACCCGTGCGTTCGGGCGGAGCTCGACCGCGAGCCCGACACCGGCGGCCTCCATCGGCGTCTGGAGGCCGTCGACCCCCTGGCCGCGTCCCGGATCGACCCGTCCAACCGCCGGCGGATCATCCGGGCCCTGGAGGTGACCCTCGGCAGCGGAAGGCGATTCTCTGCCTCTGGTCCCGGGCTGAACGAGTTTCCGCCCACGGAGTGGCGAATAGCGGGCCTGTGGTTGCCTCGCCGGGTGGTCGCGGCGCGCATCGAGGCCCGGCTGGCTGACATGGTTGCGTCCGGTCTGATCGCCGAGGTCGCCGCGTTGGGCAACAAAGGGATGTCCCGGACCGCTCGCCAGGCGCTCGGGTACAAGGAGGTGCTGGCTCACCTCGAGGACGGGGCGCCGCTGCCGGCGGCGGTCGAGGAAGCTGTGCGCCGCACTCGGGCGTTCTCACGGCGCCAGCGCATGTGGTGGCGCCGGGATCCCCGGGTGCAGTGGTACGGAGCTGCGGATAACCCGTTCGCCGTCATGCCGCAGTTGCTGGGAAACTGGAAGGAGCCATGACGCTCGCATTTGACCGGCCGGAGCTGACGCTCTCGAAGCTGCACGGGCTCGGCAACGACTTCCTGGTGATGCTCCAGGCAGATGTCGCCCGCACCGAGCCCGTCTGGGATGGCCCCGGCCTGGCCCGTCGACTCTGCGATCGGCATCGGGGCATCGGCGCGGACGGGCTCATCCTCGGAACCTGGCTCCTCGATGACCCCGTCGGAACGCCGGCCAGCTCGCTCGACGCCCCGCTCCGATTTCAGCTGTGGAACGCGGACGGAAGCGAAGCCGAGATGAGTGGCAATGGCATCCGCTGCCTGGCCCACGCCGCCCTCGACGCGGGGTGGATTGGCGAAGCCGCTCCCTTCGGCGTGATCACTCCGGCCGGTCGACGAGAGGTGACGATCCGCCGTCACTCCGAACCTGGCTGGACCTGGGGAGCGGTGGAAATGGGTGAGGCGAAGGTGCGGGGTGAGACCGAGCGCTGCAACATCGGACACGGTCAGTTGCTGGTCGACGTCGGCAACCCCCATCTGGTCGTCCTGGGCCCCGATCCCGCCACTGTCGACGTCGCCGCCCTGGGCCCGGCCCTGGAGGTCACCGACCCGGCCGGCCTCAACGTCGAGTTCGTTGCGCTCGGCCCCGGCCCGGATCAGCTGACCATGCGGGTCTGGGAGCGAGGGGTGGGAGAAACGCAGGCGTGCGGAACCGGGGCGTGTGCGGCCGCTGCCGCGTTGCACCACTGGGGCCGGGTGGGACGCTCGGTGACGGTCCACCAACCGGGCGGATCAGCCGCTGTCCTGCTCGGTGAAGATGGGAACGTCAGCCTGAGCGGACCGAGCGTCCATGTAGCCGTCTGCCGGGTGGCCGCATGAGCCTCATCGAACGCAGCTTTCGGGAGAAGATCGTTCTCGTCGGGGTCACCGTCCCTCCCGAGCGCGAGGAGGAAACCGAGCTTCACCTCGATGAACTGGCATTACTCGTCGATACCGCCGGCGCCGACGAGGCGGCCCGGGTCGTGCAGCGACGCGACCATCCGGATCCCGCCACCTACATCGGGCGGGGCAAGGCCGAAGAGTTACGGGACCTCTCGCTGGCCGTCGATGCCGACACGATCGTCTTCGACGACGAGCTGACCCCCGCCCAGTCCCGCAACCTCGAGAAGATCCTCGGCCGCACGGCGATCGACCGCACTGCCGTGATCCTCGACATCTTTGCTCAGACCGCTTCCACCCAGGAAGGCAAAGCCCAGGTCGAACTGGCGCAGCTCCGCTACCGGCTGCCTCGCCTTCGGGGCCGGGGCCTGGCCCTGTCACAGCAGGCGGGCGGCATCGGCACCAGAGGACCGGGCGAGACGCAGCTCGAAGTCGATCGACGGCGGCTGGTACGGCGCATGACCCGGCTCGAGAGCGACCTGCGCCGGCTTACCGAGCAGCGCAGGCTGCAGCGCAAGTCCCGACGGCGAAGCCGCCTCGCTACGGTCTCCCTGGTCGGGTACACCAACGCCGGCAAGTCGACACTGCTCAACCAGCTCACCGATGCCGGAGTGCTGGTTGAGGACCGCCTGTTCGCCACCTTGGACCCGCGCACCCGCCGACTCACCCTTCCCGGCGGCGAAGCCGTACTGCTCTCCGACACCGTCGGCTTCGTCCGCAAACTGCCGCACCAGCTGGTCGAGGCCTTCCGGTCCACGCTCGAGGTGGTCACCGAGTCGGATCTTCTGGTCCACGTGGTGGATAGCGTCAGTCCCGACCCCGACGCCCAAATCGACGCGGTGCGCTCGGTCCTTGATGAGATCGGCGCCGGATCCGTCCCGGAACTGCTGGCGTTCAACAAGGGCGATGTCAGTACCGAAGCCAAGCGCTTGTCCGACCGACATCCCGGGTCGGTCTGCATCTCTGCCCTGACCGGGGAGGGAATCCCGGCCTTGCTCGCCGCTATCGGTGATCGGCTGCGGGCCACGGCCCGAGTGGTCGAACTGGTGGTTCCCTACGACCGGGGCGACATACTGGCGGCAGTGCACCGCGAAGGCGAGGTCCTGGTCGAGACCCACGAGGATACGGCCGCCCGGTTGAGGGTGCGCGTCGACGGGGTTGGAGCGTCGCGTTTTGCGGAGTTCGTGGCGGAGCCGGCATGACGGCGGGGTTCGTAGTTCCGGAGTACCCCTACGACCGCCTGGACGGACTTCGCGACGCCGCCGCGAAACTCCCTGGCGGCGTCGTCGACCTTTCGATCGGCACGCCGACAGACCCTCCGCCGGCAGCCGTCGTTGAAGCCCTGGCTCAGGCGGTGTCCGGACCCGATGCGACCGGATCGGTGCGCGGGTACCCGCCATCTATCGGCACCATTGAGCTGCGGCAGGCGATCCATCAGTGGGAAAAGGACGCGCTGCTGGCCGAAGTTCCCCTCGAAGGCATCGCCGTATGCGTGGGCACCAAAGAGTTTGTCGCCGGCGTGCCCCAGTGGTGCCGCTTGCGCGACCCCAGCCGCGACACCGTGCTGTATCCCGCCGCCGCCTATCCGACCTACGCCATGGGAGCGCAACTGGCCGGCCTGCGAGCCGTGGAGGTGCCCGTCGACGACTCCTGGCGCCTCGACCTGGCCGCGGTCGACCCGACCGACGCGGCCCGAGCCTTGCTGCTATGGGTGAACACGCCGGGAAACCCCGCTGGAGGCCTCGACGACCTGGCCGAGGCAGCCCGCTGGGGTCGAGAGCGGGGGATTCTGGTCTTTAGCGACGAGTGCTATGTCGACTACACCTGGGACGGGCCGCCCCGAACCATCCTTGGTCACGGCGCCGGCCCGGATGGCCTGGGCGGCGTGGTCGCGGTGCACTCGCTCTCGAAGCGCTCCAACATGGCCGGCATGCGGGTGGGGTGGTACAGCGGAGACCCGGAGCTCGTTTCCTACTTGCGAGAGGTCCGAAAGCACGCCGGCTTTATGGTGCCTGGTCCCATCCAGCACGCGGCCGCGGCCGCGCTCGGCGACTCGACCCATGTGCAATCCCAACGGCAGCGTTACCGGGAGCGCCTGGTCCGGACCCGTGAGATCCTGGCGGGCATCGGCGTTGAGTGCAGCCTGCCTGCCGGGGGGTTCTACCTGTGGGCGCCGGCCCCCGAGGGCGACGGGTGGGCGTGGACCAACTGGTTGGCCCGGCACGCCGGCGTGCTGGTCTCGCCCGGCGCCATCTACGGCCAGGCTGGTGCCGGCCACGTCAGAATGGCGATGGTCGCTCCCGTCGAGCGGATCGACCTGGTGGCCCAGCGCCTGGGCGTGTGACCGGGGCCATCAGGGCTCCCAGAAGACCTCTACTTCATGACCGTCGAGATCGTGGCACCGGAAAGTGACGTAGTCCTCCCACTCCTGTAGCTCCCCCGGGTCACCGCCGTGCTCGGCCATCGCCTGATGCATGCGACGAACGTCGGCTGGGTCCTCCAGGTTGAACCCGAAGTGGTAGCCCGGCGGGATGGTTCCGGCGCTCTCGGAGGGAAACAGGGCGAGCAGGAAACGATGGTCGTTGGTGAGGAACACAGCGCCCTCCTCGGAAAATTTCTCCCGGAACCCAAACCACCGCTCGTAGAACGCTCGTGCCTGCCCCGGGTCAGCCACTCTCAGATTGAGGTGGTTGAGATCCACCCGACAATTCTTTCACACCTCCTGACCGGTTGCCTTCGCCGATATCTGGGCGTCGAATCCGGTGGGACCTGGACGGGGACGCGATTGGGGTAGCGTCGCCCGCGATGGCCGATCTCGAATCGCAGATCCGCGAACTGTGGGAGCAGCGGGACACGCTGCAACCCTCGGATGCCGGCGCGAGGGACGTGGTCCGCGCGGCCGTCGACCTGCTGGATCGGGGTGAAACCCGGGTGGCGGAGCTCGGGCCGGACGGTGCACCGATCGTGCACGAGTGGTGCAAGCTGGCGGTGCTGCTCGCTTTCCGCGTCTCGGATCTCACTGTCAGCGAGGCCGGCCCATTCGAGTACGTCGACCGGTTGCCGTTGAAGCACGGTTTCGCGGCCGCAGGGGTACGGGTGGTACCGGGCGCATCGGCCCGCTGGGGGAGTTATCTCGAGCCTGGCGTGATCCTCATGCCGAGCTACGTCAACATCGGAGCCCGGGTCGGCGGCGGCACCATGGTCGACACGTGGGCCACGGTCGGGAGTTGCGCGCAGGTCGGGCGCAATACGCACCTCTCCGGCGGAGTCGGCATCGGTGGGGTCCTCGAACCACCCCAGGCCGTACCGGTCTTCGTTGGCGATGAGTGCTACATCGGCAGCCGGAGCATGGTCGTCGAGGGTGCCCGGGTCGGCGACGGTGCTGTGCTCGGGGCGGGGTGCATCCTGAGTGCCACCATCCCTGTAATCGACGTCGAAACCGGTGAGGAGCTGGCCCGGGGCGTCGTTCCTCCGTGGTGCGTGGCCGTGAGCGGCACCCGGCCCCGGACGTATCCCGGCGGTGAGTTCGGCCTGCCCTGTGTCCTGATCATCCGCCGGCTGGAACCCGGTGAGCGCCACGACAAATCCCGGCTCAACGACATTCTGCGCCAACACGGCGGCACCCTCTGAAGTCTGGCATGGACCTGCTGGCCCGCACGGCTGAGCTGGTGGCGATCCCCTCCCTGAGCGGTCAGGAGGCCGCCCTGGCCGACCATATCGAGTCGGACCTACGGGGCCGGTCCAGCCTCCGCGTTGAACGGATAGGCGCCAACGTCGTCGGCCGCACGGAGCTCGGTCGCGGGAGTCGTGTCGTATTGGCCGGCCATCTGGACACGGTCCCGGAGAACGGGAACGCGAGGCCGCGCCTGGAGGGCGAGACCCTTTGGGGGCTCGGGGCCGCCGACATGAAGGGCGGCCTGGCAGTGATGCTCGAGCTGGCGGCCGGGTTGGCCGAGCCCGTCATGGATGTCACCTACGTGTTCTACGCGAGTGAGGAAGTGGCCCGAGAACACAACGGACTGTTGACCATCGCGAAGGCGGCGCCGGAGCTGCTGCAAGCCGACGCGGCCGTGCTCGGAGAGCCGACGGGGGCGCTGGTCGAGGCCGGGTGCCAGGGGGTCATCAAGCTCGAGGTGGAGGTCGGCGGAACGCGGGCGCACTCGGCCCGGCCCTGGATGGGCGTCAACGCCATCCACCGGCTGGCCCCGCTGCTGGATGGGCTGACCGCGTACACGCCTCGCCAGCCGGTGATCGATGGCTGCCAGTACCGGGAGGCGCTGCAGGCCGTCGGCCTGAACGCAGGAGTTGCGGCCAACGTCGTTCCCGACCGAGCCGCGCTGACCCTCAATCACCGCTTCGCCCCGGACCGGGATCCCGCCGGCGCGGAGGCTGCGCTGCGCGGTTGGCTGGAACCGTTCCTGGACGCGAAACGTGATCGGGTTCGGGTCATTGAGGCGCAGCCCGCGGCCGCGCCGTCGCTTGGCCATCCGGTGCTGAAGGCGCTCTTGCAGGCGACGGGGGCGGGGCCAAAGGCCAAACTGGGGTGGACGGATGTGGCGTTCTTTGCTGAGCGGGGGATCCCGGCCGTGAACTTCGGCCCCGGTGATCCCGAGCTGGCCCACACCGCCGACGAGCGCCTCGAGCGGGCGAACGTACAGCGCGTCTACCAGGCGCTGTCGGGCCTGCTGACGGGCCAGGCCTGACGGTCGCCAAATCCCGGACGCGATACCAGGCCACTTCATTCACGCGCCGGCAGGGATCCCACGATGCCCGAGCTAGCTCACGCCACTTGCGCCGCCGTCACATCCCGCCGGGGAGAGGACCGGCGCAAGGCCTGCCGCGCTTACTCCAAACGGCGGAGGATCGTCACCACCTTGCCGTACACGTCGACCTCGTCTGAAGCAAACGTCATCGGTGCCATGGTCGGATTGGCGGGCGTCAATATGACCTTGTTGCCGCGGCGGCTGAACGTCTTGACGGTTGCTTCGCCGCCGGGGATTCCGGCGACGACAACATCGCCCTTTTCTGCTTCGTTTTGCTGGCGCACGACGACGTAATCACCGTGGAGGATGCCCGCGTCGATCATCGAATCACCACGCACCCGCAACATAAACAACTGGCCCAACCCGGTGAAATCCTCCGGCAAAGGCTGCAGCTCCTCGATGTTTTGCTCCGCCAGCACATCGGTGCCGGCGGCGACCTCCCCGACGAGGGGAACATGCCGTGCCGGTCGCCGATCGATCGCGATACCCGAGTTCGTGTCGTAGCGAACTTCGATCGCCCGCGGCTTGGTCGGATCGCGCCGCAGGTAGCCCTGGCGCTGCAGGGTCGTCAGATGCGTGTGCACGGTCGACGACGAGGTCAGCCCCACTGCCTCGCCGATTTCCCGGACTGACGGCGGGTAACCCCGTTCGCGTAATTGGGTCGCGATGAAGTCAAGGATCTCTCGCCGCTTGCCAGTGAGCTCAGTGTCGATCACGGTGACCTCCTGCGGGCGGATCTGGCGATCCCTCGCGCCATTTCATCGTAGCCGACACGACCTCGTGGATGCAAACATTTGTTCGATCTCGCCGTTGACAACGAACGGGTGTTCGTGGTGGGATGGGGCGAACACCTGTTCCATCGCTCCTCGTCCGAGCCGATCACATCCCATCGTTCACGCTGGAGACCCCACGGTGACCCTCCTCGCCGACATGCCCAATCTCCCCTCTCCCGACCGCCTTTTACGGCGAGCACGCTGCCCGCGTCCCGGACGAGGCCTGATGCGGGCCCGACCGGTCCTGCGGTGCCGGCGGCCGGTCCGGCAGCCCCTCCGGCAGCCCCTCGGGCAGCCCGTCAAGCGGACCGTCCCTGTCCGGTATGACCCGACGGTACGTCGGCGGTTCGCCGGGACATTTGAGGTCGCGCCGCAGGAGCCCTCTGCCGCGCATCGCAGCGACTCTGCGATCCCCATCCGCCCTGCGTCGACGTCAGCGGGTACTGCGCCGCCGGCGTCTTGCGGTCGCTGCTCTGACCACGATGATTGTCCTCTGCACCTGGTTGGGCGCCCGGGCGGCCCTGGGTCGCACCGGTGGTGGACCCCTCGCCACCACCGGTGCGCCTGGCCGTGTCGGGGTGATCGGGCATCCCGTACCGGCCGACACGCGGGTGTGGATCGTCCGCCCCGGTGACACCCTGTGGTCGATCGCCGAGGCGGTGCGCCCCGGCCACGATGTCCGCCCACTCGTGGACCGCTTAGCCGCCGAGGTGGGCAGCACGGACCTCTACCCCGGAGAGACGGTGGTCATCCCCGCCCGCTGACTGCCGCCCGGGCGATCGCCGCCTGACTTCTCCGTCCTCTCCGACTGACATCCGACCGTGGCCCGGCTCGAATTCGGCCGGGAGGGGGATACATTCGAAGACGTGCGGTGTCCGCAGTGCTCGAGCCTTGACGACAAGGTTGTCGACTCGCGCTCCTCGGAAGAAGGCAGCGCTATCCGCCGCCGAAGGGAATGTCTGGGGTGCGGAGCGCGATTCACGACCTACGAGCGCCTCGAGGAAGTCCCCTTCGTCGTCGTCAAGCGTTCCGGACAGCGCGAGCCATTTGATCGGTCCAAAGTCATCGCCGGCGTGACGGCTGCGGCCAAGAACCGTCCAGTTACCAGCGAGGACATGGAGTTGCTCGCCGGCGACGTCGAGGAGGAGCTCCGCCTGCGCGGGCACGAGATCAGCTCGCAAGAGATCGGCTTGGCCATCCTGGATCGTCTGCGGCCGGTCGACGAGGTCACGTACCTCCGGTTCGCCAGCGTGTACAAGGGCTTCTCGGGGGCAGTCGACTTCGAACGAGAGGCAGGGCTGCTGACCAAAGCAACCGAACCCAAGCGCCATAGTGCTCCCCGGGTCTAGGAACCCGAGTGACCCCGTGTAGCGTTCGCGACGAGGAGGCCGGCCGGCTGGCCAAGCCGGCGACTGTGAGCCGGCAGGAAGGTGTGGGCTGGAGTGAGCGGGAATGGCTCGGGCCACCCGGAGTGAGCCAGCAGGAGTGAGCCAGCAGGAGTGAGGAGACGCCCGATGCGAGTTGGTGTGCTCACCGGTGGCGGTGATTGCCCGGGGCTGAATGCGGTCATACGGGCAGTCGTGCGCCGAGGCGAGGTCGGCTACGACGACGAGTTCGTCGGTTTTCTGGACGGATGGCGAGGCGTTATCGAGGATCGCACCATGTCCCTCGATGTCGAGCGGTGCCGGGGGATCCTGCCCCGGGGCGGCACGATCCTCGGAACGTCGTGGACCAATCCGTACAAGATCGACGGAGGTCCGGCCAAGGCGCTCGACACTCTGCGCCGGCAACGCATCGACGCCCTGGTGGCCATCGGCGGGGAAGACACGCTCGGGGTGGCCAACAAGTTGGTTGGTGAGGGTGTCGCCGTCGTCGGGGTGCCCAAGACGATTGACAACGACCTGTCGGCGACCGAGGTCACCTTCGGATTTCACACCGCCGTCCAGATCGCGACCGACGCCATCGACCGGCTGCACACCACGGCGGAGTCCCACGACCGCATCATCGTCTGCGAGGTGATGGGGCGGCACGCGGGCTGGATTGCTACCTACGCCGGGATCGCCGGCGGCGCGGCCGAGATCCTGGTACCAGAAGAGCCGTTCGATATCGACGAGGTGTGCCGGAATCTCAAAGCCCGTCACGCCAAAGGCCGATTCGCATCGATCGTGGTCGTGGCGGAGGGGGCCGTTCCGGTGGCGGGAACGATAGCGGTGGCTTCCCGGGAGCTCGATCAGTTCGGGCACGTGCGCCTGGGGGGAATTGCCAATGTTCTGGCCACGGAGATCGAGGCCCGCACCGGTTTCGAAACGCGAGTCACCATGCTGGGGCACATCCAGCGCGGCGGCACCCCGACCGCCTTCGACCGTGTCCTGGCGACCCGCTTCGGCATCGCGGCCATCGATGCCGTGCACGACCGGGCCTTCGGCCAGATGGTCGCGCTACAGGCCAATCACATCGTGCGGGTGCCCTTGTCGGATGCCCTGGCCACGCTGAAGACCGTGGACCCCGAACTGCTGCATGGCGTGGCCGAGGTGTTCTTCGGCTGACGCCGCACCGGAGCGTGGGCTCCGGGCCGACCGACCCACGAGAACTGGGCTCCCGCCGGAACCGGCCCACGAGAACTGGGCTCCCGCCCGAACCGGCCAACGAGAACTGGGCTCCCGCCCGAACCGGCCCACGAGAACTGGGCTCCCGCCGGAACCGGCCCACGAGAACTGGGCTCCCGCCCGAACCGGCCAACGAGAACTGGGCTCCCGCCCGAACCGGCCCACGAGAACCGGGCTCCCGCCCGACCGGACCGCTTACCAGAACTTGGGCTCCGGCCCAGGCGGGATGTCGGTCGCGCCGGCCTCGGTCAGCAGGTCGCACAGAGGACCGAACAACTCCGGCGTCGACGCCACGATGAGCCGGCCCGTGAATGCCTCCACGCGGCCGCCCGCCTCCGCACAGATCAGGGCGCCGGCGGCCAGATCCCAGGGGTTGAGGCCCCACTCGTAATAGGCATCGAAGCGTCCTCCCGCCGTCCAGCACAGATCAAGCGACGCAGCCCCGAAGCGCCGGATATCGCGGACCCGGGACACCATGTAGGCGGCGACTTCCCCCTGCCATTCACGGCGGGACGACTGGTACCCGAAACCGGTGGCGACCAGCGCCGTGGCCAAAGTCGAGCGCCCCGACGCCACCTGGCAGGGCCGGCCGTTGCGGCGGGCTCCCCATCCGGCCACCGCCGCCCAGGTCTCTCGCCGCGACGGATCAACAACGACCCCGACCTTGGTAGTTCCCTCCACTTCGGCCGCCACCGACACCGCGAACTGTGGGATCCCGAACAAGAAGTTCGTGGTTCCGTCCAGAGGGTCCACCACCCAGCGGATTCCCGAGGACCCCGGCCGGGCGGTCCCCTCCTCGCCCAGCACCCCGTCGTCGGGGCGGCGGGCGGCCAACAAGCGGGACACAGCGGCCTCCGCCCCGCGGTCCACGTCGGACACCATGTCGGTAGACGACGACTTGGTATCGACGGACGCGGGCGGCCCGTCCAGGCCTTCGACTAGGACCGCCGCCGCTGCATCGGCACACGCCAATGCGACCGAGGCCAGGTCAAGGAGCAGCGGATCCGGGAGCCGGCCGTCGGGCGGTGGACCGAACACCGATGCGACTCTGCGCTCCGGCGAGGAGGGGGATGTGTCTGCAGAAACCAACAGACACCAGTTGTAGCGTACCGTGACCTCCGTGCTGGTCGACCTCCGCTCGGACACCGTCACCCGCCCGACACCGGAGATGCGCCGGGCGATGGCCGAGGCCGAGGTGGGCGACGACCAGTACGGCGAGGACCCCACCGTGAACCTGCTCCAGGACACCTTTGCGGAGATGACCGGAATGGAGGCGGCGCTGTTCGTTCCGTCCGGCACGATGGCCAACCAGATGGCGTTGCGCACCCTGGCCCGTCCCGGACAGGGCGTTGTCGCCGGCGCCCGGCAACACATCGTGCGCTACGAAGCAGGTGCTGGTCCCCTCAACGCAGGCGTGACCTGGCTTACCGTCGCCGACGAGTCGGGCAGCTTCGACGCCGCCGCCGTCGAGTACCTGATCGAGGCGGAGGCCCACCATCAACCCCGGGTGGCGGCCATCGCCGTCGAGGACACGCACATGGCCGCCGGCGGCGCGGTGTGGGACCGGGACCGGTTGGCGGCTGTCGGTGCGGTGGCTCGCCGTCACGGACTGCCCGTGCACCTGGATGGCGCCCGCTTGTGGCACGCAGCCGTGGCCAGCGGGCAGTCACTGCGGGAGCGGGCGGAGGCGGCCACAACCGTGACCTGTTGCCTGTCCAAGGGCTTGGGTGCGCCCGTGGGGTCGGTGATCGCCGGGCCGGCGGACGTCATGACCGCGGCCGCCCTGGAGCGCAAGCGGCTAGGCGGGGCCATGCGTCAGGCCGGGGTAATTGCCGCCGCCGGGCTGGTAGCGATCCGTGTGGGTTTTGAGCGGCTGGTCGAGGATCACATCCGGGCTCGCCGGCTGGCCGGCGCGGTGGCGGACCGCTGGCCGCAGACGGGGGTGGATCCGAAAGCGATGGCGACGAACATCGTGCTCTTTTCCCATGACAATCCGCCGGCAGTGCTGGATCACCTGCGCCATCACGGAGTGCTGGCCGGCACGGTCGCCCCCGGAGTGATCCGTCTGGTCACCCATGCCGACGTCGACGACGCTGGCATCGAGGTGGCCCGCGGCGCCATCGTCACCGCGCCCTGACGCCCGCCGGGACGGCGCCAGCGGACCGATAGGGTCGAGCCGTGCCCGAGCTGGTCAACGACGTGCCCGGCCGGGTGCTCGCCGTCTACGCCCATCCGGACGACCCGGACGTGTCAGCAGGGGGGACGCTGGCCCGATGGGCGGGCGCCGGCGCGACCGTTCATGTGTGCATCTGCGCCGACGGCGACAAAGGGTCGCTGGACCCCGCCACCGACCCGTCCTGGCTGGTCGCGCGCAGGCGGGAGGAGGTTGCTGCCGCGGGCGCGATCCTCGGTGTCGCCGCCCATCACTGGCTGGGATTTCTCGATGGTGAAATCGATGACAGCCAGGAACTGCGGCGACGGCTGGTGGCCCTCGTGCGCCAGGTGCGTCCCGACGCCGTCGTGGCACCCGACCCGACGGCGGTGTATTTCGGCCAGCACTACATCAATCACCGCGATCATCGGGTGGTGGGATGGGCTGCGCTGGACGCGGTGTCGCCGGCGGCCGCCAACCCGCATTACTTTCCCGACGCGGGTGCCGCCCATCAGGTCAGCGCCGTGTACCTGTCGGGAACACTGGAGCCGGACGTGTGGGTCGACATCTCCGACACGATCGACGTGAAGGCGGCGGCCATCGCCTGTCACTCCAGCCAGGTTGGCGACAACAGCGAGTGGTTGCGAGTTGCGGTCCGCCAGCGCGCCGAGGACGCCGGCGAGGGGGCGTCGGTTCGCTTCGCCGAAACGTACCGGATCGTGCATTTGACCTGACGCGTTCGGTGAAAAGACCGAACCCTGCGCTGCCTGCATCGGCTCGTGGCAATCAAGTTGGGTGCGGCTCTGGCAGACTGCGACCGTGGGCCCGGGCCCGGCAACCAGGGTCATCCTGCATGTGGACATGGATGCCTTCTTCGCCTCGGTGGAAGTGCTGGACGACCCTGCACTGTCGGGCCGGCCAGTGATTGTCGGGGGGACGGGACCCCGAGGAGTGGTGGCCTCGTGCACGTATGAGGCCCGGGCCTACGGTGTCCGTTCTGCGATGCCGGCCGGGCGGGCCAGGCAACTGTGCCCGCAGGCTGTCTTCGTGGCCCCTCGTCATCACCGGTACGCGGAGGTGAGCGGGCGCATTCACGCCATCCTCGGGGACTACACCCCGCTGGTTGAGGGGATCTCGCTGGACGAGGCGTTCCTCGACGTGAGTGGATCCGAGCGTTTGTTCGGGTCGGCCCCGGTGATCGCCGTGACGATCCGGAACCGAATCCGGGCCGAACTGGCCCTGCCCTGTTCGGTCGGAGTGGCGCCGGCTAAATTTCTGGCCAAGCTGGCGTCCGAGGCGGCCAAACCGACCGCCAGCTTGCGCGGAGTCGTACCCGGTTCCGGCGTGTTCGTGATCCGGCCCGGCGAGGAGTTGCAGTTCTTGCACCCGCTGCCGATCGAGGCCTTGTGGGGAGTGGGGCCCGCGACCGCAGCCCGGCTGCGGCGCCTGGGCGTCTCCACTGTCGGCGACCTGGCCCGGGTCCCGGCGGATGTGCTGGAAGAGGCAGTGGGGCGAGCGAACGGCAGGCTGTTGGGACGCCTGGCCAACGGCACTGACGATCGGGCCGTCGATCCGGACCGCGAGCTCAAGTCGGTGAGTCAGGAGGAGACCTACCCGGCGGATCGCTACGACCGCGGCGGCCTGCGTGAGGAGATCGTGCGCTTGTCCGAGGCAGTAGCCGGCCGTCTGGCCCGGGCGGCCCGGTCGGGCCGGACCGTGACCCTGAAAGTTCGGTTCGCGGATTTCGTGACCCGAACCCGCTCCCAGACCAGCCCGGAATCCCTTTCCGCAGGGGCGTCCATTGCAGCCCGCGCCCTTGCACTCTTCGACGACCTGGACGTCAGCCCGGGCGTGCGCCTACTCGGTGTGGGCGTGTCCAATCTGAACAGCGTCACCTCTTCTGACGCGGCACAACTCCGGCTCGACCTGGAGGAGAATGAACGACCCACCACACCGTCGGTGGCGAGCCCGAGAGGTGACGCCTCGAGCGCGGTCGAAGCCGTGCGAAACCGCTTTGGCGAGGCCGCCATCGGGCCGGCGGCCGGGGCGCATTCGGGCCCGGAGCAGTGGCCGGGGCAGACCGGGCGTGAGGACGCTCGCTGAGCGACCGGGCCGGGCCGCGAGCCGCAATTGCGGGCCTCGGCAATTTGCCGAGTGAAATATGCCGGCGCGTTGCTGTAGGTTGCCAAGGGCGCGAAGATTGGCGTCGACGGAGGGCTCAAAGTGCCGTTGAACGAGAACGAAGAGCGGATACTGCGCGAGATCGAGCAGCGCTTCCTTGCCCACGACCCGGAGTCTGCTCACCGGCTCGGCTCGACGACACTGCCCAAGTACCTGGCCCGAAACTGCCGCTACGCGGCCCTCGGCTTTCTGGCCGGGCTGGTGGTTCTCCTGGTCGGGTTCGCGTCGAGCTGGATCGTCGGCGTCTTCGGCTTTGCCATCATGCTGGTCAGCGCCATCGTGTTGACCCACAACTTGCGCCGCATGGGCGAGCACGGCTTCCGCCAGTTGAGTCAGGCCCTGCGGGGACGCAACTTCAACGAAGCGATCGACGACGCCGCCCGCAGGTTCCGGCGTCGCTTTGGCGGCGACGACTCCTGATCTGAGCGGTCGTCCCCCGGAGCCCGGCACCACTCGGGTGCCGACTGCGGTCGACTCGATCAGCCAGGTGGAACGGGGCGCCCCGGCGGACTAAGAGACGCGAGGAGAGGCGGGCCGGGCCGCCCACGGGCTCTCGAGGAGGCCGACGGGTGCATCCGCCTCGGCCCCTAGCGGCGCATCGGGCGTGGAGAGTCCCCGCCGGCCCGGCCGGGGCACCACTGCCCACACCGCCACCCGGCGAACGCCGGCAGCCCGGAACAGGCTGCGGCGGATCTCGCGTGCCACCACCGCGGCTTCACCGGCGCGTGCCGCCGACACGGTGGGGGCAAACGTCGCCTCGGTCACCATCCTGGCCAGTCGCCGAACACCCCCCGGCAGCCACGGCGCCGGTTCGCGCAGCCGGTCGGTCAAGATCTGGGCGGCGCGCTCGGCGAACTCCTCGTCCGTCTCGCCGGTCTCCGGCCTGGCCCCCCACCAGGTGAGCAGTTCGGTGACATCGGCCCAGTGGGATCGCACCACTGCACCCGGATCGCCCCGCGCCCGCCAGCGACGGATCGACCATCGGGTCCGCCGGTACACGGCGACGAGCGCCATCCAGATCACCAGGGCCAGGAGGATGATCAAGAGCGCTTTCCCGACGCCGCTGTGCTGCCGGGCGGCGGATGCGCTCGAAGACTGCTGGCCGGCGCCTGCGGTGGTGGCACTGCTTTTGCCGCGTGAGATCGGCAGGAGCGGACCGGTTTGCAGCCCGCCGGCGGGCGCGAGCGGGGAGCCGAGATTCGCGGCACCGGTCGCAGCTCCAGGATCGGACGGAGGGGCGTATCCGGCAGAGATCGGATCGACGGAGCCCTTGGTCGGCTCGAACGGCAGCCAACCGTACTGTGGCCCGAAATACACCTCGGGCCAGGTATGGGCGTCGGCGTTGAGGACCTGGTAGGTGCCGTTGCCTTCGGGCGTGCCGGTCGCGAACCCAACGGCCAGGCGGGTGGGCAGGCCCACGGCCCGAGCCAGCACTGCGTAGGCGCCGGCGAACTGCTGGCAATACCCGGTGCGCGACACGAACAGGAAGTTGGTGAGCGCGGCGATGCCGTAGCCGTCATTCGGTGGTGTCAGGCTGTACGTGAAGGACGGCCCCAGGAAAAAGTTCTGCAAGGCCAGCGCCTTCCCGTATTCCGTGGCCTGCCCGGCGGTGATGCTGCGGGCCAGCGCGTCCACATCGGGTGGCACCGAAGTGGGAAGCTGCAAATAACGGCGGATCGCGCCGGTGGCGACCACGGGGGGCGCAGTCCGCAGCTTGGCCGGACTGAGGTCGGAGAGGTACTGATAAGACTCAACCGAATACCTCAACCCGTTTGAAGTGGAGTGTGAGGTGATCAGGCTTCCCGAGACCGGGTCATAGCTCACGTGGCGCACGCCCGAGACCGCCACCGGGGTGAACGCGTCGGGGAGCCACACCGAGCCGAGACCCTGCACCTGGAAATGCTCCTGGACTACCCGGGTTCCGGGCGGAACCGCCTGGATACCGGGCAGTTGGGATCCGAAGCTTCGGTACGAGTTGGTGGAGATCCAGTCCTGTCCCGTGAACGTGTCGAGCGAGGTCAGGCGCCAGTACGACGAGACCGGGCTCTGCACCTTGAATACGGGAGTCTGGCTCTCGTACAGCAAACGCGTGTGGAGGTCCACGATCGGGTTCGGCACCTGGCGGGGACCCGATCCGGTGTCGCCGAGACCGCCGCCCTTCCAGCCCAGCACGCCGTGGCCCTCCGCCCCTGCCACGGCCGGAGTGACGAGGGCGGCCGTGATCAGCGCCGCGGCCGCAGCCGCGCTGCCGGCAGTAATCGCCCAGCGCGTCGCCCCGGCGCGGCGATTACCAAACCAGGCCTCGTCGGCCGGACCGACTGTCGCCCGGTGCACAAGCAGGAATATCAGAAGGGCGGCCACCTCCAGGGTGACGGCCACGTCCCGTCCGGGTCCGACCCCGAGGATGGAACACACTACGAAGAAGGCGAAGGCCGGGACGGCGCCGTACAGCGACGATCGCCACCGAAACGCCGCCCAGTCCCCCATGATCGCGACCGCGCCCACACCCAGGACCGCGATGAGCGTGTAGCCGGTGGTCGAGGGTGTGGGATTTACCGCGGTTGCGAAATCGGCATGGGCCGCGACCAGAGCCGACCACAGGTGGCTGGCCGTGCCCGCGCCCGGAAAGCCGACGTAGGTCGACGAACCGAGCACGGTCCACGCGGTCAGGATCCACAAGGCGACGAGGGCCAGCGCCAGCGCTACTGGCCGCGGCAGGCGCAGGCGCCGGGCCGCCCACCCGGTGGCGTGCAGTCCAACGGCCGTGACCAGGACCGGCCCCAGCCAATCGTGGTCGCTGAAGACCCGTACCAGCCCGATTGTTGATATCAGCGTGAGAAACGTGAGGGCCACGGTCCCGGCCGGGTATCCGTCATTGACGGTGGCCATCCAGGCCGGACGGGAGGCTGCCGGCGGCCGGCCCGCCTGCCCGATGTCGCCGTCCAGCCGCGTGGCGGTATCGGCGGCCGGTTCCCCGGTGCGGGTGGTCAGCACGCCATGGCCTCCCAGGCCGAGCGGAACGAAGCGCCGGCTCGAACCGTGACCGCTCGCGAGTTCGCGGGTACCCGATCGAGACCCAAGCGGGGAGCACCGTCAGCGGATCGCTCGAACACGACCAGGGTCAACCGGTCCCGACGACCAGCCCGGGCGATGGCGGCCAGCTCGGCGCCGGTCGCCGACTGCGTCGTGATGAGGACGAGCGGGCCCGTTCCCTGGTTGACGCGCAACTCATCGAGCAGGCTCGAGCCGGTGTGCGGTTGCGCCGCGGCCAGCACATCCAGTATCGCCGCGCCGTGGGCCGCAGTGGATCCGAACCCGGTATCCAGGCCAGTGGTGGTGATCACCCGGACGTGGGTGCGGCCGCGAATGCCCGACATGACGAGGCTGGCGGCTGCGGACAGCGCGGCTTCCAGCGTGCCCTGGTCGTGCACGGCCGCCCGAAGGTCCAGCGCCACCGTGAGCCGTCCTTGCAGCAGATTCTCCGGCTGGCGGATCATCAGCTGGTTCGTGCGGGCGGTGGATGCCCAGTGCACGCGCCGGAGGTCGTCGCCGATCCGATATTCCCGCAGGGCGTAGAACTCGTCGCCGAGGCGGCCCACGACCGGCTGGGGTAGGCGTTGATCCGGATCCGGTTCGGCCGGCACCGTCCGCAAGCGGATCACATCCACGCGCGGATGCACCGTCAAGGTCGAGGTCGGGCACCCCACAGTCACCACCCGGGCGAGCCCGAAAGGATCAGAAAGCTGCAACTGCAAGGGCCCGAGCTCGAACACGCCCCGCCGGGACGTCGGTAGCGAGTACGCCGCCCAGCGCAGTTCTCCGGGCCGTAGCGGGGCCACCAGGAATCTCGCCCACCGCCGGCCGCCGTCGAAAGGGTCCTGAGCGGCGAGGATCGGGGATTCATGGCGGCCGTGATTGACGACGGCCAACTCGACCCGGGCGGGCACCCCGGCCGGCACACGCGCCGGGCGCACGTGACGGACGACGCCGGACGTCCCACCGCCGGCTGCCCACCCAGGCCCGGGCGGCCACGATCAGGACAAGGGTGGCGGCCGCGATCGGGTACAGCTCTTCGATACCGAACAGAAATGCCCCCGCCGCCAACAGCGGAGCCAAGGCCAGCAGTGCCCATCCGCGACGGGTGAGACCGACCCGGCCCGCGGACGTCACCCCCCTGCTCGCCCGCTGGGCACTGGCACGCTGCGCAGAATCTCGGCCACCACCTCGGCGATGTCCACTCCCGTTACCACACCTTCGGGAGACAGGACGAGCCGATGCTCCAGAACGGGACCGGCCAGGTATTTGATGTCATCGGGGACGACGTAGTCGCGAGCCGTCGAGGCGGCGAGGGCCCGGGCGGCTCGCTGCAGAGCCAAAGCCGCCCGCGGCGACATACCGAGCGACAGGGCGGGATGGTGGCGGGTCGCCGTTGCCAGGTCCACGATGTAGCCCTTGAGCGCGGAAGCCACGTGCACCTGACCGGCGAGGGCGACCATCGTCGGGATGGCCTCTGGGCCGGCCACGGACGGCAGGTCGTCCACCGATCGGCGAGTTTCCGACCGGTCGAGCATGGCCATCTCCGCGTGCCGGTCGGGATAGCCCATCCGGACCCGCAGCAGAAATCGGTCCAGCTGGCTCTCGGGCAGGGGATAGGTGCCCTCGTGCTCGACCGGGTTCTGAGTGGCGATCACCAGAAATGGCTGCGGCAGGCGGTGGGTCGTGTTGTCGACGGTGACCTGGCCCTCTTGCATGGCCTCGAGCAACGCGGACTGTGTTTTCGGAGAGGCCCGATTGATCTCGTCGCCGAGCACCACGTTGGCGAACACACCGCCCGGACGGAAGGTAAAAGACCCCGTGTCACGGTCGTAGACGCTTGCGCCGGTCACGTCGGACGGCAGGAGGTCCGGGGTGAACTGGATACGACGCCACTGCAGATCGAACGAGCGGGCCAGCGCCTTCGCCAGGCTGGTTTTGCCCACGCCTGGCACATCCTCGAGCAGCAGGTGGCCCTCGGCGGCTACACACACCAGTGCCAGCCTGGCGGGGTCCTCTTTGCCCTGGAGGACCTGGGCCACGTTGTCGATGACCGCCTCGAATGTCTCAGCAAAGGCGCCGACGGTCTGTACCCCCACCGCCGGTTGTTGCGACATCGAACCTCCAGAAGCGCGTCCCCCGAGTAGCGTACCCTGCTCGTCGTGGCTTCATCGGCGCCCCCGCGCCGGGGAGGGAGGCGACGGCACCGCCTGGCCGGACGGCGACATACCCCGCCCGGGCTGTGGCGGTCCGTCCTGGCGCTGTCCCTTCGACCGCGGCTGTGGCGCAGCGCGGCCCGGCTGGTCCCGCCCGGATGGTGGCGGCACTGGCCGCCGACGCCTTTGCCACCTCCCGAGTACATCCGTTTTCGCGCCCAGACCATGTACGGGACCGATGGAACGCTTGATCCCTCGGACCTCATCGCTTACCTCGAGTGGTGTCGCCGGATGGGGTCGCGGCCGCGGTAACGTTCGGGTCGTGCGGTGCCCACCATCAGCAGAAGAGGGCGCGGATCCTGCCGCAGCCTTCCGGCGGCCACCGGGCCGGTAGGAGTCACCCCGGCGGCCATGTCCCAGGCGCTCGTACTCAACGCCACCTACGAGCCGCTCTGTGTCGTTCCGAGTCGCCGAGCCCTGATGCTCATCCTGGCCGATAAGGCCGAGCTGCTGCATGCCACCGATCAGTTGTTCCGTGCCGAGCGGCTGGCGCTGGCGGAGCCGTCGGTCGTGCGTCTGTGTTATTACGTCAAGGTCCCGTATCAAGCCCGGGTGTCGCTCAACCGAAGGGCCGTGTTCGCCCGCGACGGGCACCGTTGTCAGTACTGCGGGGCGTCAGCCGAGAACATCGACCACGTCATCCCCCGCAGCAAAGGTGGTTTGCACGCCTGGGACAACGTGGTGGCGTCGTGCCGGCCCTGCAATACCCGCAAACGCGACCGGCTGCTCGAGGACAGCGGTATGCGGTTACGTCGCCGGCCGATGGCCCCGCGGGAGCGAACCTGGATCCTGGCTGCCACTGGCGCCGTGCGATCGGACTGGGAGCCCTACCTGGGATCGGCGTCGGCGTCGCTGTCGGCTTGACCCCGGCTTCCGGGCGTTGGCGCGTGGAACGCCAGCGCGGCCCGGCCGCCTTGTTGCATCAGGGCTCGGTGGCCGGGACCGGCGGTGCAGAACGGCCGGTTCGCCTGGCGCGCATTCTGCAGGTCGACCGCCCGGCAGTGATTCTGGGCAGCAGCCAACCGGAATCGGATGTCGACCTGGACGCGGCCGCCGCAGCTGGGGTCGAGGTGGTCCGGCGGCGCAGCGGTGGCGGGGCGGTGCTGGTGGACCCCCGGGCCGTGATCTGGATCGACCTGCTCATCCCGGCCGGTGACCCGCTCTGGGAGGCCGACGTGCAGCGAGCGGCATGGTGGGTGGGGGACACCTGGGCTGCCGCGCTCGAGGGGATTGGAGCCGGCGGCGGACCGGCGACGGTGTGGCGGGACGGCATGCGGCAGACCGCCTGGTCGAAGCGCGTCTGCTTTGCCGGGCTGGCACCGGGTGAGGTGTCGGTCTCGGGGAAGAAGGTGGTCGGGATATCGCAGCGGCGCACCCGACGGGCCGCGCTTTTCCAGACCGCGGCCCTTCTGAGCTGGGACCCTGACGCGCTGCTGCTCCTGCTGTCGCTCGACGACCGCGAGCGATCCCGGGCCGGCGCGGAATTGCGAGAGGCCGCCACTGGCATCGGCCCGCAGTATGCCGCGTGCGTTGACCGACGCCATGGTCGCGGCGCTACCCCCCGGCGACGCCTGACCGTCTGCCGCCGCCCGGCCAACTCCGCCGCGGGTGCCGGCGCCGGCGCATGGGATCCCTTTCTCCGCCGCTGGCCCTGCCGCGCCCCGAGCGCGGCGGCGAGGACGGGCGGTGGTGACGGCCGCCGGGTTGCACGAATCTTCGGATTGGGGCTCAGGCCTTCGGATTGTGGCTCAGGTGGTTGACGGTGGAGGGAAAGGGCAATATAGTGGCGGGAAGTGGTTTAAAGGGGAGGGGCCCTGACGCCACCGAGGACGGAGCGGAGTGAAGAGTGGCGATGCGGTTCGTCGGGAGGCACGAGCACTCCCTGGACGTGAAGGGGAGGATCATCCTCCCGGCGCGTTATCGAGCCAGCTTCGACACCCTCGCCTACCTGTCCAAGAACTACGAGCGCTGTCTGGCGCTGTGGACCCCGGACGCGTTCGAGCGCAAGCTCGATCAGATGGAGGCCATCTTCGACCGCAGTTCCCAGGACCGGGCCATGGTGCGGGCGTGGGCGTCAGGATCCACCGATGTCGAACTCGACCGTCAGGGCCGAGTGGCGATCCCGGGTTATCTGCGGGAGTACGCCGGCCTGGAGAGCGCGGTGCTGATCCACGGGGCGATCACGCACATCGAGCTGTGGAATCCGGAGGAGTGGGACCGGCGGGGCGTTCCTGGCGACGCCGAGCTCATCGACCCGACCGTGCCTCCGTTCCCGCCTGCTTCAGCTTCCTCGGCGATGGCCGAGCAAGGAGCGTAACCCCTGATTTGCGACACCAACCGGCCCGCCGGCCCATGCGCAGCCCTTCGACTGGCAGGGTGGAAGTCCCCTTCTCCGCCCGCTTCCACTCGGTTCGATCGGGGAGAAATCCCGACGCCACGCTGGTCGAGGGGCTGCGGATTGGCCGGTTCCGGAGGTACGGGGCCATGAGCGAGACGGGCGGCCAGCGAGCCGACGGTTTCGCGCACCGCCCCGTGATGGTCGACGAAGTGGTGGCCTCGCTGGCGCCCTGCCCTCCGGGAGTACTGCTCGACGCCACCCTGGGCGGTGGAGGGCACGCCCGGGCCCTGCTCGAGGCCGCCCCCCACCTGTCGTTGATCGGTCTCGACCAGGACCCGGCGGCGCTGCAGGCGGCTGCCGCCGCTCTCGCTCCCTACGGTCCACGGGTCCGTATCGAGCGGAGCCGGTTCGACCGGCTGGCCGAGGTACTCGAAGCCATGGACGCGGCCCGCATCTCGGCAGCGCTGTTCGATCTCGGGGTCAGTTCACCGCAACTCGACTGGCCGGAGCGCGGTTTCAGTTATCGGCACGACGGGCCGCTGGACATGCGCATGGACCCGGACCAGCCCACCTCGGCCCGCGACGTCATCAACCAGTGGAGCCAGGCGGAGCTGACCAGACTGTTCCGGGAGCACGGTGAGAGCCGCTTCGCGTCTCGCATCGCCAGGGCAGTGGTGGCCGCCCGGCCCATCGAGACGACGGGTCGCCTGGCCGAGGTGGTCCGCCAGGCCATACCCACGGCGGCGCGCCGGACCGGCGGTCATCCCGCCCGCCGGGTCTTCCAGGCGGTGCGCGTTGCGGTCAATGACGAACTGGAGATCCTGCCCGGGGCCCTGGACTCGGCCCTGGCCGTGTTGGCTCCGGGAGGGCGTTGCGCCGTCATCTCCTACCACTCGGGGGAGGACCGCATCGTCAAGGACCGGTTCCGCCTGGCAGCCACCGGGGGATGCGTGTGCCCGCCCGGCTTGCCCTGCGTCTGCGGGGCGTTGCCCACTGCTCGCCTGGTGACGCGGCGGCCCCTGCGCCCGAGCCCCGAGGAGGTCGCCGCCAACCGCCGGGCCGAGAGCGCCCGATTGCGTCTGGCGGAACGCCTTGGGGAGCCGGGCTCTGACTCCCCCGGCACTCACGACCGGACTGATCCGGACGCCGGACCACGGAACGCCCGGTCGTGACCCCACCCGGGACCGGCTCGCGCCCCCGGCACCCGGCGCGCGACCGTGACGGCGCTGCAGCCAGTGGGACAGCTCGCCCGCGAGTGCGGGCGGGTACGGTTCCGGAGCCCACGACGGGCACCCATCCGGTGACCCGCCGGGCCGCCGCTCCCCGGGGGGTCGGGGCCCACCCCGCCGGCCGGGCCTTGGGCGCCCGTGGATCAGCCGCGACCGCAGCAGCCGCTCAGGTCACCAATCCGGGCTCCCCCGCCGCCGCACCGGGATCACGCCCGGGCGACGCCAGCACGCAGGGCCTCCCCGGCCGGCGCCGTCCAGGTTCGCTCATCCCGGCCGGCTCACGGCCATCTCCGGCTCGCGCCGCAGCCGCGGCCCGGGCGCTCGGCGTTGCCCCGCCCTCGCTGCGCCGGCCGGAGGCCGAGCCTGTTGACCGCCCCGACCGGCGCCACCTGCGTCTGGTGCCAACCCCGGCGCGGTCGAGGGCACGCCGACGTCGGCGCGCCCGGATCCTGGCCCTGGTCGGCGCCGGCCTGGTGCTGGCCGTGGCGTTCGGCCTTGTGTACCTGCACGTGGTGCTCGCTCAACGGCAGTTCGCCCTGGATCGTCTGACCACCAAGGTCCAGACCGAGCAGGCCAGTTATCAGAAGCTTCGTCTCCAGGTCGCACAGCTGGCCTCACCCCAGCACATCATCTCGACCGCCGAAGGCCAGCTTGGCATGGTCCAGCCGGGCACGGTCACCTACCTGACCCCGACGGTCACGATCGGAGGGACGCCCCCCGCCACCGCCGCCGCACCCCGCGGAGCGATCGTCGGAGCTCCTGCGGGCGACGCCAACTGGCCCGAGATCAAGTCGCAGCTGGCAGGCAGCCCGTGAACGGACGGCCCCCCCGACGGGGCCGTCCCCCGGCCGGCTCGGGCACCCCGGGCCAGCGGCGCCCGGTCGGACCGGCGGGGCGCGCGGACGCAACGCAGCCGACCCGAACAGGAAGCACCGCACCGCTGCGACGGCGGTTACGGAGGCGCGGCCTGAGCCCGTCCGGGCGCCTCCGGTCCCTGGTGCTGCTGCTCATCATCAGCGTCGCGTTCACGGCAATTGGCATCAAGCTGGTGATGATTCAGGGCATCGACTCCGCCCAGTACCTGGCTGCTGGCGGCTCGGAATGGGAGCAGGGGGTCACGTTGCCAGCGGAGCGGGGCAGCATCCTCGACCGCGACGGCGACGAGTTGGCCGTGTCGATCCCGCAGACAACGATCTACGCCGATCCCCACCAGGTCAGCGACCCGGCAGCAGAGGCGGCCGAGCTCGCACCGGTGCTGGCGATGCCAGCGGCGACGCTGCAGAGCCTGATGAGCCGGAACACGGGCTTTGTCTACCTGGCTCGGACCGTGAACGACGCCGCGGCCGCCGCGGTGGCGAAGCTCAACCTGGCTGGCATCTACAGCCTCAAGGAGCCCAAGACGTTCTACCCGGCCGGCCAGCTGGCACAACCCCTCCTCGGCGCGGTGGGGACCGACGGGGGTGGACTGGGCGGCCTGGAGTATCAGTACAACGCCATCCTGCGCGGGCGGTCGGGCGAGTCCGTCACGCAAACCGATCCTGACGGGCGCGAGATACCCGGCGGCCGCCAGGTCTACAAGGCACCGGTTGCAGGCCAGGACCTGGTCCTCAGCATTGACGAGCCGTTGCAGTACGACGCCGAGCAGGCCCTGGCGCAGGCCATCGTGGCCGCCAAGGCGAAAGACGGCATTGCTCTCCTGATGAACTCCAAGACCGGCGAGATCCTCGCCGACGCCGAGCTCAGCGTCCCCGGCCCGGGCAACACCGAACCACCCGCCGTGCCCGTCAACCTGCCCGGTACCCAGCCCCAGGGCAGCACGGCAAATGGCTCTTCCGGCACGCCGCCCGCCGCCGCCCCGGTCGAATCGTCCTCGGCGACCACCTTCACCCACGTCTACGAGCCGGGTTCGGTCAACAAGCTCATCACCATCTCCGCTGCCCTTCAGAGCGGGGTCATCCAGCCCGCAGACGTGTTCACGATTCCGGACAGCTACCAGGTCGCCGGCACCACCTTCCACGACGCCGAGGACCACGGAACAGAGCACTGGACGGTCACCGATATCCTGGCCAACTCGTCCAATATCGGCACCATCCAGATCGCGCAGCGGTTGGGCCGCAACAACCTGCTGAAGTACATCCACGCGTACGGGCTGGGGTCGGTGACCGATATCAACTTCCCGGGCGAGTCGGCCGGGCTGCTGCCGACCTACTGGTCCGGAACCTCGATCGCCGACGTGCCCATCGGCCAGGGCATCGCGGTCACGGCCATCCAGATGATCGCGGCCTACAACGCCATCGCGGACGGCGGCGTCTACGTCCCGCCCAAGCTGGTCGACGGCACCATTGACGCGGACGGCCGGGAGCACCTGGTGCCCTCAGCCAGCCCCCATCGAGTGGTGTCGACGACCGTCGCCCAGGAAATGACCACCATGCTCGAGCAGGTCGTGCAGGTCGGGACGGGGACGGCGGCCAACCTCGATCCCTACACCGTGGCCGGCAAGACCGGGACCGCCCTGGTGCCCTCGCCGACAGGAGGATACGAGGCCGGCCACTACGTGGCCAGCTTTGCGGGTTTCGTCCCCGCCGAAGACCCGCAGATCACCGGCATGGTCGTGATCGACGACACGCCCGACTATGGTGCCGCGGCATCGGCTCCTACGTTCGCGATCATCGCACGCGACGCCTTGCACGCCTTCGACATCCCTCCGCTCCCCAAGCAGCCCCCCGCTCCTGGCGTTCCTCTCGCGACCAGCGCATCCGCCACTGGTGCGGGGGAGGTCGCCGGGACGCCGCTGCCCGGCCTGTCCAGCCCGGCGGTCGCCACCAGGACCACCTCGGGAGGGTCGTCCGGCGGGGGTGGGAGCCCGAATCCGACGCCGTCGGCGCCGGCCCTGCCGGCCACGCCCACGTCGACCACCGCCGCGGGCCGGCCCCGGCCCGGAACGGGAACGGGCTGAGGCGAGAATGCGCCTCGTGGGGTTGGTAGCGGAGGCGACTTTGCCCGAGCTGGGGCTGCTGGAGAGCGTCGTCGGTGACCCTGTGACGGAGATCCAGGCGCTGACCATGGATTCCCGGCGGGTGACGCCCGGTGCCCTCTTTGCGTGCGTGCCGGGCGAGGCCCGTGATGGTCACGACTTCGCGGCCGACGCGCTCGCGCAGGGAGCTGCCGCCCTGCTGTGTGAACGCCCGCTGGACCTGGCTGTGCCCCAGATCGTCGTGGGGTCGGTCCGGCGGTCGCTCGGCCCGGTAGCCGACGCCTTCTACGGCCACCCGTCGCGCACCCTGACGGTGGTCGGCGTGACGGGCACCAACGGAAAGACCACGACGTGCGCCCTGTTGCAGGGCATCTTCGAGGCAAATGGGTGGGCGACGGCCGCCATAGGTACGCTGACCCAGCAGCGCACCACGCCGGAAGCCCCCGACCTGCACGGCCTGCTGGCGGGATGGCGCGACGGGGGCGGTGCGGCCGTCGCCATGGAAGTCTCGTCCCACGCCCTCGTTCAGCACCGAGTCGACGCCGTGCACTTCGCGGCCGGGCTCTTCACCAACCTGTCGCCCGAGCATCTCGACTACCACCACAGCATGGACGAGTATTTCGAGGCGAAGGCCGCCCTGTTTACCGCCCACCGCCTCGACCTGGCCCTGGTGAACCGGGCTGATCCCTGGGGTCGCCGGCTGCTCGACCGGCTGGAAGGATCCCCCTTGGCCGCGGAGTCCTTCGCCCCCGAGGACGCCACCGACGTGGAACTGGCGCCGGAGGAGAGCCGCTTCGTGTGGGAGGGCCACCGGATGGCCATCCGGTTGGGCGGGCGTTTCAACATCATCAACGCGCTGGCCGCCGCCACGTGCGCCCGGGCGCTCGGCGTCGCTCCTGCGGTCATCGGCGAGGGGCTGGCATCGGTCGCCGGGGTACGAGGACGGTTCGAGGCGGTGGAGGCCGGCCAGGCGTTCACGGTCCTGGTGGACTACGCCCACACCCCGGACGGGCTTACACAAGCCCTGCGGGGGGCCCGGGAGTTGACCGCGGGCCGGCTGCTCGTCGTGTTCGGCGCCGGGGGCGACCGGGACCACGACAAGCGCCCGCTCATGGGCGCGGCCGCCAGCTCCCTCGCAGATGTCGCGGTGGTCACCTCGGACAACCCCCGCTCCGAGGACCCCGTCGCCATCATCGCCGCAGTGGTCGCCGGGACGACCGATCCGGCCAAGCTGATTGTCGAACCGGACCGGCGGGCCGCCATCGCGTCGGCGCTGGCCCGAGCGAGCGAAGGGGACGTCGTCCTGATTGCAGGGAAGGGGCACGAGCCGGGCCAGGAGATCGCAGGACGAGTCCTGCCCTTCGACGACGTGGAGGTAGCCCGGGACTGTTTGCAGCGCCAGCTGGCCGCCCGGCGGGAGGCGAGGGCGTGACCGACCTGCTCCTGGCCGGCGGCATCGCGCTGCTGGTGGCCATGGTCGCCACCCCGCTGCTGATCAGCTGGTTACGCGTCCGTGGCATCGGCCAGCAGATCCGCGAAGATGGACCGGTCCGCCACCTGACCAAGGCCGGCACGCCCACCATGGGCGGCGTTGCCATCATCGGTGCCGCGGTCACCGGCTACCTGGTGGAGCACGTCGAAGGGACGTTCACCACGCGGGGACTGGTCGCCATCCTGGCCGTGTGCGGGGCGGCCGGCGTGGGGTTGGTCGACGACTGGCTCAAGGTGCACCGCCACCGCAGCCTCGGTCTGAACAAGCGGGCAAAACTGGCCGGCCAGCTGATCGTCGCCGTCACCTTTGCGGTCCTGTGCGTGACGTGGCTCAAGGTCGACACCCACCTGTCGTTTACCCGGTACAACTCGCTGGGCATCCAGCTGGGGAAGGTCGGCTGGGTCATCTTCGCGGTGCTGGTCATCGTCGGCTGCAGCAACGCGGTCAACCTGACCGACGGTCTCGACGGGCTGGCCGCAGGATCGTCCATCTTCGCCTTTGCCGCGTTCACGGTGATCGGCTTCTACCAGCTGCGGCATGTGGCCATCTACCGCAACCCCGCTGCGCTCGACGAGGCGGCCATGGCCGCGGCCATGATCGGGGCGTGCGCTGGCTTCCTGTGGTTTAACGCGGCTCCGGCGCGCATCTTCATGGGCGACACCGGCTCGCTCGGGATCGGGACGGCCATCGCCACCCTGGCGCTCCTCGAAAACGTCGACCTGCTTCTGCTGATCATCGGCGGGTTGTTCGTCATCGAGGCCCTGTCCGTGATCATCCAGGTCGCCAGCTATCAGTTATTCCGCCGCCGCGTGTTCCGGATGGCACCCATCCATCACCACTTCGAGCTGCTGGGCTGGCCGGAGACGACGGTTATCGTGCGGTTCTGGATCCTGTCCGGGTTGTGCACCGCCATCGCCCTGGGGTCGTTCTATGCCGACTTCCTGTCGAAGGGCGGGAACGGGTGACCGGCCAGCGGGTTGCCGTTCTCGGGTTCGGAACAACCGGCCGGGCCGTCGCCCGAGCTCTCCTCGACGCGGGAGACGTTCCGCTGGTATGGGACGACCGGGGCTCGCCCGACGCCGCCACTGCCGGCGCCGCGATCGGCGTGGTGGTGGAACCGACCCCTACCGGCGCGGCGCTCACCGCTGCGCTGGCTGACTGCGCGCTGCTGGTGCCGAGCCCGGGGGTTCCGGTCGGCCATCCCGTGTTCACGGCGGCGGCCGCGGCGGGGATACCGGTGCGGTCAGAGATCGAGTTGGCCGCCCGGCTGGCCGCACAGTCCGGCGGTCCCCGGGTGGTCGCCATCACCGGCACCAACGGGAAGACGACCACCACCATCCTGGTGACGGCCATCCTGCAGGCGTCCGGTCAAAAGGCTGTGGCCGCAGGCAACATCGGGGTGCCCATGATCGAGGCCGTGACCTCGGGGTGCGAGGTCGTGGTGGCAGAGGTGTCGTCCTTTCAGCTGCAGTTCACCGACACGTTCCGGCCTGCCGTCAGCTGCTGGCTCAACCTGTCCCCAGATCACCTGGACTGGCATCCGACCCTCGAGCACTACGCTGCGGCGAAGTCCCGCATCTGGGTGAACCAGGGCCCCGGGGATGTGGCAGTCGTCAACCTGGACGACCCGGCCGTGGTGCAGGCGGCGGCCGGGATTCCGCCAGACGCCGGACGCATCACGTTCTCGCTCCACCAGCAGTCCGATTATCACCTGGACGGCAACCGGCTGGTCGGACCGGGCGCGATGACCGTGATCCCGGTTGACGAGCTGCCCCGGGCGTTGCCACACGATATTTCCAACAGCCTGGCCGCGATCGCCGTGGCGACCGCTGCCGGGGCGACGCCGTGCGGATGCCGAAGGGGCCTGGCCGAGACGCCCCCTCTCGCCCATAGGGTCGGCCTGGTGGGCGTCGCGGATGGTGTGCGGTGGTACGACGATTCCAAAGCCACCACCCCCGCATCGGTCGCAGCCGCGGTAGCCGGCTTTCCTTCGGTGGTCCTCATCGCCGGCGGCCGCAACAAGGGCCTCGACCTGGCCCCGCTGGCTGCCACCGTCCCACCGGTGCGGGCCGTCGTCGCCATAGGAGAAGCGACCGCGGCCGTGGCGAGTGCGTTTGCGGGTCTGGTCCCGGTCACGACGGCCACCAGCATGGAATCCGCCGTCGAAGCGGCCGCCTGCTTCGCCCGCCCCGGCGACGCGGTGCTGCTTTCTCCCGGATGTGCCAGCTTCGACTGGTACCCGTCCTACGGCGCCCGTGGGGATCATTTCGCCGAGCTCGTGACGAGCAGGATCGGCCGTCGGGAGCAACGGTGCTGACCCGCCAACCGCTGTCGTCTTTTTCCTCCGAACAGGAGCGGCCCGCCCCGACCCGGCCCCTTGCCGTCCGCTCCCGCTCGACCTTCTGGGTGGTTGTGGTCCTGGTCGCCATCCTGTGCCTGATCGGCGTCGTCATGGTGCTCTCGGCGTCGTCGATCGTCAGCCTGCAGCAGTTCGGCTCACCCTGGTATTTCTTCGAGCGGCAGTTGATGTGGCTGACAGTCGGCGCGGTCGGGTTCTTGGTCGCCCTGCGCGTCGACGTGGGGCGCTGGCGCCGGCTGGCGCCGTTCGCCATGCTCGCGACGATCGTCCTGCTCTTCGCCGTCCTGGCCCCCGGAATCGGCAAGAGCGCCTCCGGGGCATCCCGCTGGCTCGGCACCTCCTCCATCCAGATCCAGCCGTCCGAGCTGGCCAAGCTGACCCTGGTCCTCTTCGCCGCGGACATCCTCGATCGGCGGGCCGGCAAGCGGGACTGGCGGTACCAGATGGTGCCGGTCATCTCGGTGCTCGCACTGCTCGTGCTGCTCGTCATGGCCCAGCCGGATATGGGCACAACCATGGTGCTCGCCTGCATCGGCATCGCCATGCTCGTCACGGCCGGCATCCCCGCCAAGCCGCTCGCCACCCTGATGGCCGGCGGCCTCGGCGCCGCTCTTCTGCTGGCTGTCGCCGCTCCGTACCGGTGGCGCCGTTTGACGTCGTTCCTGCATCCGTTCAAAGACGCCAGCAATACCGGCTACCAGTCCGTGCAGGCGCTCCTCGCCCTCAGCCACGGGCACGTTCTCGGTGAGGGGCTGGGGGCCAGCATCGCCAGTTACGGGTACCTGCCGAACGCCCAGACCGACTTCATCTTCGCGGTCATCGGCGAAGAGACCGGCCTGGTTGGCGCCCTGGTGCTGACCGGCCTGTTCCTTTCGCTGGCGCTGGTGGGGACCCGGGTGACCTGCCGGGCCCCATCCCGTTACGCGGCGCTCGTCGCCGCGGGCGTGACCGCATGGCTGGTCGGCCAGGCGATCATCAACATCGGGGCCGTCGTCGGCCTGCTGCCCGTCACAGGCGTCCCGCTACCGTTCGTGTCGTTCGGCGGGTCCTCGCTGGTCATCGCCATGTTCGGCGCCGGGATGCTGGCGAACGTCGCCCGCCAGCCGTGACCGCAAGCCGGGGAGGGCCCGTCTGGGCGGTGATCGTCGGCGGCGGGACCGGCGGCCACGTGGTGCCGGCCATCGCCATCGGCCAGGCCCTGGTGGAGCGCGGCCACCGGGTCGACTCCATCCACTTCGTCGGCTCTCGACGCGGCATCGAGCGCACCATGGTGCCCGACGCCGGGTTCTCCGTCACGCTGCTCCCTGGGCGGGGCATCGCCCGCCGTGTCACCGTCGACAACATCGGCGCAGTGGCGGGACTGGGCGTCGCTGCGGTCAAGGCGATCGCCCTGCTGGGCCGGGCCCGTCCCGCAGTGGTGATCACGGTCGGCGGCTACGCCAGCGTGGCAGGCGCGTTGAGCGCCCTGATCTGGCGGGTACCGCTGATCGTCGCCGAGCAAAACGCGGTGCCGGGTCTGGCCAACCGCCTGTCCGGCCGGTTTGCTGCCGCCTGCGCCGTCTCGTTCCCCGGGACGCCGATGCGCCGGGCGGTCGTGACCGGCAATCCGGTCCGGCGCCAGATCCTCGCCGTCGACCGGGCTCCGGCCGGACGGGCTGCGGCCCGGGCCGCCCTCGGCCTGCCCGCCGACGGCTTGGTGGTGGCCGTGGCAGGCGGATCGCTCGGCGCTCGGCGGGTGAACGAGGCCGTCCGTGGACTGGTGGCCGCCTGGTCGGGCCGAAGCGGTGTCGCCATCCGCCACGTGATCGGCGCCCGCGACTACGACACGTTCACCACCGCACTGCCGGAGCCCATTCCGGGCGGGCTCGTGTATCAGCCGGTTCGGTTCGAAGATCGCATGGACCTGCTCCTTGCGGCAGCCGATATTGCGGTCCAGCGGGCCGGCGCGAGCACGGTGGCCGAGCTGACCGTCGCCGGTGTTCCATCGATCCTGGTGCCCCTCCCGGGCGCGCCCGGGGATCACCAGACCGCCAATGCGGCCCGGTTGGCGGTGGCCGGAGCGGCGGTGGTCGTGCCGGACGCAGAATTCGACGCCGCCCGTCTGGAGGCCCAACTCGACCGCCTTCTGCAGGACGGCCCGGCCCGGGCCACCATGGCGGCCGCCGCCCTGGCGCTCGGCCGCCCCGAGGCGGCGGCGGCGGTGGCCGGCCTGGCCGAGGATCACGCCCGTGCCTGAGGGTTGGGCCGGATCGGGGCGCGGCACCACGCAACCGGATCTGAGCCGGCCTCGCCGGGTCCATATCATCGGGATCGGCGGGTCGGGGATGAGCGCCATCGCCACGGTGCTGGTGGGCATGGGCCACCACGTGACCGGTAGCGACGCCAGCGACTCCGAGCGTCTGCGTCGCCTCGCCGGCATCGGAGTGGAAGTCCACGCCGGTCACGACGCCCGGTGGGTGCTGGGCGCCGATCTGGTCACCCGTTCCACCGCCGTTCCTCCGGCCAACGTCGAGGTGGTCGAGGCGGCCCGGCGCGGCCTCCGGGTGTGGCGGCGAGCGGACGTCCTCGCCACAATCTGCACCAAGCAGCCAACGATCGCCGTGGCCGGCACGCATGGCAAGACCAGCACCACGGCCATGCTTGCGGTCATCCTGCGCCAGGCCGGCCATGGCGCCGGCTATATCATCGGCGGCGACCCGGTGGGGATGGGTCCCGGCGCCGCGTGGGAGCCGGATGGTGATTGGTTTGTCGTCGAAGCGGACGAAAGCGACGGCACCTTTCTCGAGCTGGGCGCCGAGGCGGTCGTCGTCACCAGCGTGGAACCGGACCACCTGGACTTCTATGGCGGGGAAGAGGCGATGCGCCGGGCGTTCGTGCAGTTCACGGCCCGGGCACCCGGTCCCCGGGTTGTCTGCGCCGACGAGCCGGGGGCGGCCGCCCTGGCCGCCCTGGCCGCCCGGGTCGCTCCCGTTGTCACCTACGGCACGTCTGCGGCCGCGGGCGTGCGTATCGCGGACGTGACGCTCGGAGTGTTCACGTCCCGGTGCTCCGTCTGGTCCGGCGGTGCCTTTCGGGTCACGCTCGAGCTCGCTGTCCCCGGGCTGCACAACCTGCGCAACGCGGTCGCCGCGCTGGCCATGGCCGAGGCCGTGGGCGTGCCGTGGGCGGAAGGGGCCCGGGCATTGACCGGTTATCGGGGAGTGGCCCGACGCTTCGAACGGCGAGGCGAACGAGACGGCGTGACCTTCGTCGACGACTATGGGCATCTTCCCGGCGAAGTGGGGGCCATGTTGAGCGCCGTGGCGGGCTCGTGGGATCGCGTCGTTGCGGTGTTCCAGCCCCACCGTTACTCCCGGACCGCGGCCCTCTGGCAGGACTTTTCGGATGCGTTTCAGGGAGCGGACGTCCTGGTGGTCACCGACATCTATCCGGCGGGGGAACCGTGCCGATCCGGTGTCACCGGCCGCTTGATCGCCGACGCCGTCCGGGGTGCCCACCCGGATGCGGATGTCCGTTACGCGCCGACACTCGACGACGCCGCGGTCGAACTGCGCCGGACCCTGCGGCCCGGAGATCTGTGTCTGACCCTCGGGGCGGGTGATCTGACGACCCTCCCCGAGCGCTTCCTCGGACCGCGTGGTGACGATGGGTAGCGAGGCCGATCCGATGTCGGTTCGGGTGGCGTCGACCCTTCTGGCTCATCTGGGCCAGCAGGTCGTCGCCGGCGGGCCGCTCGGCGCCCTGACGACCTATCGCGTGGGCGGGCCGGCCGCCCTGCTGGTCACGGCCCGCCAAGTGGCGGATCTCACCGCAGTCCGGGAGGCGAGTGGCGCGTCGGGGTTGCCCGTGCTCGTCGTCGGGCGGGGGTCGAACCTGCTGGTCGCCGACGCGGGGTTTGCGGGCATTGCGGTGATTCTCGACCCGGCCGGTTTTGGCGCCATCTCCGTGGAAGGAACGTCCGTGCGAGCCGGAGCGGCGGTCCCGCTTCCTGCCCTGGCCCGCCAGAGCGTGGAGGCCGGCCTGAGCGGATTGGAGTGGGCGGTGGGCGTGCCCGGTTCGGTTGGCGGCGGGGTGCGGATGAACGCTGGCGGCCACGGGTCGGATATCGCCCACACCATCCGTGCCTGCCAGGTCGTCGACGTGGACATCGGCGGGCGGGTCGACCCCGATGTCGGGCTCGTCGAAAGCGGCGACGCCCCCCGGCCTGGCCCGGAACTCGAGAAGCGCCGCCTCCCTCGCGATCCGGGAACCGGTCTGTCCCCGGTCAAGACGATCGAGCGCGCCGACCTGGCGCTCGGCTACCGCACATCGGCGATCGGGCCGGGTCAGGTGGTGATCGAAGCCACGTTCGGACTGGTCCCAGGCGACCGGGAGGCGGGCCGGACCGCCGTCCACGACATCATCCGCTGGCGGCGCCGGCACCAACCCGGTGGGCAGAACGCGGGATCGGTGTTCACCAATCCGCCAGGGGAGGCGCCGGCGGACTCCGCCGGCTGGCTGATCGAGGCCGCCGGCTGCAAGGGACGCAGATGGCGCAGCGCCATGGTGTCGCCGAAGCACGCCAATTTCATCCAGGCCGACGACGGCGGTTCCGCCGATGATGTCCGGGCGCTCATGGAGGAAGTCCGCACCGAGGTGGCACACGTTCACGGCATCGATCTGCACCCGGAGGTCCGAATGATCGGGTTCTCCAACCCTCGACCTCAAGCGGAGGGTAATGGCTTACGTCGAGACGGGTGACATGTCCGTCGACCCCCGCTTCGCCCGGCGCGTCGCCGAGGTGCAGCGGCAGCAGCGTCGGCGCCGGCTGCGCTGGGTCGCGGTGGCCTCGGCCGTCCTTCTGGTCGTGGCGGGTGCCGTGGGGTCGCTGTTTTCTCCCTGGCTGGAGGTGCACCATATCCGGGTTACGACCGTCGGGCCGGTCTCCCGGTCGGAGGTGCTCTCCCTGGCCGGACTGGCCCGGCCCCGGCCGATGATCGACGTCCACACCGGTGAGGTCACGGCCCGTCTCGATGCGGTGGCCGATCTGGGCGGGGCCCAGATCCGCCGGGTCTGGCCGAACACGGTGGACATTCGCGTCACCGTCCGAACGCCGGTCGCGGCCGTGGCGCCCACTGGCAGTCCCGGAGCGGGCGCGGCCCCGGGCTGGGCCACCGTGGACGCCACCGGGCGGGTGCTCGCCGATCTGCCCGGCTCGCCACCCGGGCTGCCGGTCCTCCAGGGCGTCGGGGCCGTCCCGCAGCCGGGCGGGTGGCTGACGGGCTCTGCTGGGCCCGGCGCCATTCCACCGCCGCCTCCCGGCGCCATTCCACCGCCGCCTCCCGGCGCAAACGCCCCCACCGAAGCGGCAGTCAACCAATCATTCGTTGACCTGGACGCGGCATCCGACAGCCCCTCAGTACCGACCGGCACGGCCGCAGCACTGGCCGTCGCGGCGGCCCTGCCGGAATCGGTGCGCGCCGCGGTACAGCGCGTGGGACCCGGGCCACAGAACCAGCTGACGATCTGGATCCTTCCGGCCACGGCCGCGTCCGGGTCCATCCCGGTCACGCTGGGCGACGGTTCACAGCTGGCGCAGAAGCTGACCGCGCTCGTCGCGCTTCTCGGCGAGGCCAATCTGTCGGGGGTGGCGGGGATCAATCTGACCGTACCCGATCGGCCCGCAGTCTTGACGGCGCGACAAACCGCGGGTACTGTCTCAACCCTCGCCGTAGGTTGACATAACTCTCTACTTGAAGTCAAGGGTTTTTGGAGAGATTGGCGGGAGGATCCCCCGTTCCGGTCCGCTCCCGTGGCACTCTCGGCATTCATGAATTGCCGCTCCTGCTCTCATCTCCTCTTCGCACGCCGACCCTCGTACCACCCAGTCCCCGCCGTTGTCAGCTATCGATAGCCAGCCGGCCGACCGCCGAACTGGTGTTGTGCCCGGGAGGGTCCACATGGCCGCTGCCGCCCAGAACTACATTGCCGTAATCAAGGTCGTCGGCATCGGCGGCGGGGGGGTCAACGCGGTGGACCGGATGATCGACGCCGGCCTGAAGGGCGTCGAGTTCATCGCCGTCAACACCGACGCCCAGGCCCTGCTCATGAGCGACGCCGACGTGAAGCTGGACATCGGCCGGCAGCTCACCCGGGGGCTGGGGGCCGGCAGCGATCCGGAAGTTGGGCGCGCCGCGGCAGAAGAGCACCGCGAGGAGATCGAGGAGGTCCTCAAGGGGGCGGACATGGTGTTCATCACGGCGGGCAAAGGAGGCGGGACCGGCACTGGCGGGGCACCGGTGGTCGCCGAAGTCGCCAAGTCGCTCGGAGCCCTCACGATCGGAGTGGTGACGCGCCCCTTCGGCTTCGAAGGACGCCGACGCTCCGTGCAGGCCGAGGCCGGCATCCAGCGGCTCAAGGAGAAGGTCGACACCCTCATCGTCATACCCAACGACCGCCTGTTGACGGTCTCCAACGACAAGACGTCGATGGTGAACGCCTTCAAGATGGCAGACGAAGTGCTGCTACAAGGGGTTCAGGGCATCACCGACCTCATCACCACGCCGGGGCTGATCAACACCGACTTCGCCGACGTGAAGATGATCATGAGCAACGCCGGCACGGCCATCATGGGCATCGGCACCGCCGCCGGTGAGAACCGGGCCGTCACCGCAGCGAAGCTCGCCATCACGTCCCCTCTGCTCGAGGCGTCCATCGAAGGGGCGAGGGGAATCTTGCTCAACATTGCCGGCGGCAGCGACCTGGGTCTGTTTGAGGTCAACGAGGCGGCCGAGATCATTCACGGGGTCGCGCACCCGGACGCCAACATCATCTTCGGTCAGGTGATCGACGACTCGATGGGCGACGAAGTGCGGGTGACCGTCATTGCGGCCGGGTTCGAGCGATGGGACGACCAGGCCCCCCGGGAGCGGGCGTCGGTCTCCGGAATCGGGTTACTCGAGACCGAGCGTGAGTTGCGCGACGAAGACGACCTGGGTCTCGCCGGCGACGAGTTCGACGTGCCGGACTTCCTGAAATAGTGCCGGCTGCCACGGCCAGCGCCCCCCCGGTCGACTGGAGACTGGCCGGGGGAATCCACGTACGCAGCACAGGCTGCGCCCAGGGCGACCTGAGTGGCACCGACCCGGCCGTGGCCCGCCGGCGCCAGGCGGTTGTCGATTTGCCGTGGACGGTCCTCGACCAGGTGCACGGCGCCCGGGTGGTGGTGGTGGAGCGGCCGGGAGGAGGCAGCGGGACGGCGGCTGATGCGGCGGTGGCGACATCGAACGAAACGGTCCTCGCGGTGCTCACCGCGGACTGTGCACCGATCGCCTTTGCCAGCCCGGAGGGCGTTCTGGGCATTGCCCACGCCGGCTGGAGGGGCTTGCGTGCCGGGGTGGTCGAGGCAACCGTCACGACCATGCGCCGGCTGGGCGCAACCCGCATCGAGGCGGTCCTGGGGCCGTGCATCCATCCGTGCTGCTATTCGTTCGGGTCCGCAGAGCTTGACCAGGTCGCGTCCCGACTGGGTGATTCCGTCCGTGCCGTGGACCGCCACGGCGGGGTGGCGTTGGATCTGCCGACCGGTGTCCAAGCCGCCCTGCATTCGTCTGGCGCGGTCCTCGCCGGCGACGCGGCCACGTGCACCAGTTGTTCCGACCAGCATTGGTCGTGGCGCCAAACGGCCGTCCCGTTCCGGCAGGCGACGGTCGTATGGCGGCCGTGACCCAGGCGACAACCGAGGTGGTGGCCGAACGTTTGGCGGGCGTCCGCCGCCGGCTTGAACACGCCGGTCGTGATCCGGAGAGCCTCCGCATCGTGGCCGTGACAAAGGGATGGGGAGCGGGGATCCTGGAGGTCGCCTGCGCCGCGGGCCTGTCCGACGTTGGGGAGAACTACGCCCAGGAGTTGCTGGCCAAGGCGCCCGACGCTCCACCCGGCCTTCGCTGGCATTTTCTCGGGCCGGTGCAGCGCAACAAGGTCCGCCGGCTGGCCCCGATCGTGGCCACCTGGCACGGCCTGGATCGCCCCGCCGCCGCGGACGCGGTCGCTGCCGCCCGACCGGGAGTCGAAGCCTTGGTACAGGTGAATGTCAGCCGGAGCCCCGGCCGGCCCGGCTGCCCGCCCGAGCAAGTCGCATCCCTGGTTGAGCATTGCCGCTCACTGCCACTTGCGTTGACCGGCCTCATGACCGTGGCCCCGGCCGGTGACCGCCAGCGGGCCCGAGAGTGTTTCCGGTGGCTGGCCGGACGGGCCCGGCAGCTGGGACTGCGGGAGTTGTCCATGGGCATGAGCGACGATTTCGAGGTCGCGGCCGAGGAGGGCGCAACCATCCTCCGGCTCGGACGTGTCCTCTTTGGTTCCCGACCGAGGTTGGGGGCGGTCCCACGATAGGCTTTTGCGTTTAGTAGGAGGCTGGTGATGGCGTCAGGCATCGTGCATAAAGCAATGGTCTACCTCGGTCTCACCGACGACGAGTACGAGGACTACGAGGGCTACGAAGAGGGTGGCAGCGCGCCCCGCGGCGTTATCCCGAGCCCGTCGAGGCGCCATCCGGCGCGGTCTCCGCGGTGCGGCCCGTCAGCCGTGACGCCGCCGATCCTTCCAACGGGGTCACGGTGACGCCTCGCCCGGCTGTCGTACGCCCGATCGCCCCCATGCAGAGCGCCAAGGTGCATGTGGTCGCCCCCGCAAAGTTTGCGGACGCACAGGAGATCGGGGACCGTTTCAAAAACGGCCAACCCGTGATCGTCAACTTGCAGGCCAACGAGCGGGAACTGGCCCGGCGCATGATCGACTTTTGCAGCGGCGTGACCTACGCCCTGGCCGGCAGCATGGACAAAGTTGCCGACCAGGTCTTCCTCTTGACCCCGTCCAACGTGGAGGTCTCGGCGGAGGAGAAGCGGCGGCTGCAAGAGCGCGGCCTGTACCGCTCCTGATTGCGCCGCCGTTTTCGTGCTGAATTTCCATGGCGGCAACATCCTTTACGACCTTGGTCAGATCTATGTCCTGATCCTGGTCCTGCGTGCCGTGCTCAGCTGGTTTCCCTACAACCCCGAGTCACCGCTCAACCCCGTCCGCCGGGTCGTGTTCGTCCTGACCGAACCGGTCCTTGCTCCCTTCCGGCGCATCATTCCCCCTGTGGGAATGTTCGACCTGTCGTTCCTGGTGGCGTTCATCGTCGTGGAGTTGATCGTCAGCAACGTCCTCGCCCGCCTGTAGGTGGCCCCGCCTGTACGGAATGGTTGCCCGGTAGCGCTCGAGCCGGGCGCCAACTCGATGCCGGCCGCAAGATCGGGGCGATCCCGGAACCCCTGCCGGTCCCGAACTAGCATGCAGGTCATGGAGGTCACGCCCAAGACGCTGCGTGAGGTGGAGTTCCGCGAGAAAATGCGCGGGTACCACCCGGAGGATGTGGATCATTTCCTCGAGGAGGTGGCTGCCGGGCTCGAGTTGCAACAGGAGCGGCTACGCCAGGCCGTCGATCGAGCCCAGCGGGCGGAGGCGGCCGCCTCGGAGGCCGGCGGCAACGACGAGACCTTGCGGAAAACCCTGGTACTGGCCCAGCGCACGGCTGACCTGGCTGTCCAGGAGGCCCGCGAGCAGGGGGCCCGAATCGTGGCCGGGGCCGAGCAGCAAGCCCAGGCGATCCTGGCCGATGCGGACGAGCGAGGCCGGCGCACCCTGGAAGATGCCGTCGCCGACGCCCGGACCGACCTGGCTCGACTGGAATCGTCCCGGGCCCAGGCCCAGCAGGACGTGGACACCCTCAACCGCTGGCTCGACGAGCACAAGGCCCATCTGCTGCAGTCGCTGTCCGACGCCATGTCTGCGGTGGAACGCTGCGGGGTGCTCTGGCCCTCGCCATCGACGCGTTCCTACGACCTGGGGCACTCCTCGCTGCCGCGCCTGTCGACGAGTTCGGTGGCGCCGAGCAACCTGGCCCCCAGCCCGGCCCCGGCGAGCCCGGCCCCGGCGAGCCCCGCCATGTCGAACCCGGCCATGACCCCGACCGGTCCCGCCGGCCCGGGTGCCGCTGCGGCGGCACCCCGGCCCGGCCCGGCCCCTGAAGCCGAATCCGACCTGGCCGGTCCGGACACGGCCGTCTGGAGCCCGGCCGAGGAAGACCGCCTGGCGGTTGCTCCCAGCCCGCCGCCACCGGCGCCATCGGCGCCATCGGCCGGCTCGCCCGCCCCGGCCGCTCCCCCGGAATCAGCTGCGACCGCCCCGGACCCGGCCGCACCGCCGGACGACCAGGCGCTCGACGATTTCTTCGACGACAGCGACGAGCTGGGGGAGGACCGCCGCTTCGGTGGACGGCTCCGGCGCCGGCGCTAGTTCTCCGCCAGAACCCATGCCGGAGGCTCCCGTCGGCGATGCCTGCGTCGACGCCTCCGTCGAGTCGCAGCAGTTCAGCGCCGCTCAGGCGGCTCAGCCCGTCGGCAGTGGCAACGTCCCATGGGCGCAGGGCCGTGCCGGGACGGGTTTGCTGGTGGTGGTCCTGGGCTTGATCGTGGCAGGCCTGGTGTTGCTGGTGATCGGCTTTGACCGCAACAGCCTCACCCCGCTGTACGCGTCTATCGTCTGCGCGGCCGCCGGCGGCGTGGTGCTGATCGTGTACAGCCAGTGGAACCGGCGCCGAGCCGCCCGGCTGGCGGCCTCGGGGACCGCTCCGGCCCCGGGCGAGACCGGTCTGGTCCAAACCGCCGCGGCGGGCGGCGGCGCACCTGAGGCCGGCAGCGGGGATCCGGCCGAGGCTCTCCCCGACCGCGATGACGGTGAGCAGTAGGGGCGTACCCCCGGCTCCCCGCGAAACCCGACGTCCGGCTCTGCCGCCGGCGCCGGTCAGGACGCCGCGACAGGAGTGATGCGGATGGCGGCCCGGGCTTGATCCGCCAGGGTCAACGGATGCCAACCTTCACCGGAGGGGTCGCGCACCACCTCGAGCTCGGTCGCGAGCACCTGCTCTGTCACCCAGCCTCGATGAACTTCGAGAGCGGCGAGCACGGCGTCGTCTCCCGATACCTCCAGGCGGATGCGATCGGTGACGTCCAGCCCCAGGTCCCGCCGTCGCTGCTGCACCCCCCGGACCAGATCGCGGGCCAATCCTTCGAGGAACAGGTCGTCGGTCACGCCGAGGTCGAGGATCACGAGGCCCCGATTGCCGCTCAAGGCGAGAGTAGCCGTCTCGTCGACGGGCTGGACGCGCAGCTCGAACTCGCCCGGTTCGAGCACGCTGTCGCCCACCCGGGCTTGGCCGCCCTCGAGCAATTCCCAGTCGCCTAGCTTTGCCGCGGCGGCCACGGCGGGGGTGGCGGAGCCGAGCCGCGGCGCCGCCACTTTGAACGTCACCGTGAGGGTGCGACTGGCGAAGCGATCCTCGTCCTCGGTAAGAACGACCGACTTGACGTTGACCTCCTCCTTGATGAGCTCCACGAAGGGCGCCAGCCGGTTCGAGCCGGCAGCGGCCACGGTCAGGGTCGCGAGCGGCAGGCGGGCGCGCAAACCGTTGGCCTTCCGGATCGAGTGTGCCGCCGAACAGACATCACGAACCCAGTCCATGTCCGCCACCAGGTCCAGGTCCGCCGGCAGCGACGAAGGGCGGGGCCAGTCGGTCAGGTGCACGGAGGCCCCTTCGCTCGCGCCCGTGAGTCCCTGCCAGACGGCGTCGCTCACCAGCGGCAGGAGCGGCGCCGCCGTCCGGCACACCACCTCCAGCACCGTGCCGAGCGTGTCGAACGCATCCTGGGTGGCCGTCGGGTCGCCACCGCCGGTTCCCCAGAAGCGATCCCGGCTCCGGCGGATGTACCAGTTGTTGAGCACATCCAGGAAACTCTCGACCCCGGCGCACGCCCCTGACAGGTCGTAGCGCTCCATGGCGCCGGTCACGTCCGTGACGAGATCGCGTGCTTTGGAAAGCACGTAACGGTCGAGGGTCCCGGTGGCGTCCGTCCGGCCCAAGACCGCCCGACGGTGGTCGGCGTTGGCGTACAGCGAAAAGAAATACCAGGCATTCCACAAGGGCAGGAGGGCTCGGCGCACCGCGTCGGTGATGCCCTTCTCCTCGGTGATCATGTCGCCGCCGCGCAGCACCGGTGAGGACATCAAAAACCAGCGCATGGCGTCCGCACCGTGAATGTCGAACATGGTCTCGGGGTCGGGGAAGTTGCGCAGCCGCTTCGAAAGTTTCAGGCCGTCGTCGCCCAGGAGTATTCCGTGCGCCAGGCAGGTGGTGAAGGCAGGCCGATCAAACAGGGCGACCGCCAATACGTGGAGGGTGTAAAACCACCCCCGCGTCTGGCCGATGTATTCGACGATGAAATCACCCGGAAAATGGCGCTCGAACCACTCGCGGTTTTCAAACGGGTAGTGGACTTGAGCGAACGGCATGGAGCCGGACTCGAACCAGCAGTCGAGCACATCGGTCACTCGCCGCATCGTCGACGCGCCGGTGGGGTCGTCGGGGTTCGGGCGGGTCAGTTGGTCGATCGCCGGCCGGTGCAGGTCGGTGGGTCGCACTCCGAAGTCGCGCTCGAGCTCGTCCAGGCTGCCGTACACGTCGACACGCGGATAGCGCGGGTCGTCGCTCTTCCACACCGGGATCGGCGAACCCCAGAAGCGGTTCCGGGAGATGGACCAGTCGCGGGCGTTGGCGAGCCACTTGCCGAAGGAACCGTCCCGGACGTGCTCCGGCACCCAGGAGATTTTCTGATTGTGTTCGAGCAACCGCTCCTTGATGGCCGTCACTTTCACAAACCAGGACGTGACCGCCCGGTAGACGAGAGGGGTGTCGGTCCGCCAGCAGTGCGGGTAGGCGTGTACATAGGAGTCCGACCGGATGAGGGTTCCCTGCTGACGCAGAGCCCGTATGACTGGCTGGTTGGCTTCGAAAACCTGTAGGCCCTCGAAGTCCGGAACTTCAGCGGTGAACCGTGTGCGATCATCCACGGGCGCTACCACCGGGATGCCGACCGCGGCGCACGCAGTCTGGTCGTCTTCACCGAACCCCGGCGCCAGGTGGACAATCCCGGTGCCTTCTTCGGTCGTTACGAAATCCTCGCCGAGCACGACGAAGGCGTTCGGGGTGTCGGTGAAATACGGGAAGAGCGGCCGATACCGCCGGCCGGCCAGGTTGCGCCCGGTCACGGTCCCGATCCGGGTCGCGCCTTCCAGTTGTTGCTCGTAGGCCGCCAGCACGGCCTCGCCCAGAAGAAAGCGGGTCCCGTCCCGTTCGAACACCGCGTAAGGCACATCCGGTCCAACGGCCAGAGCGAGGTTCGACGGCAACGTCCACGGTGTGGTCGTCCACACCCAGATCTGGACCGGGCCGTCCACGAGCCCGGCTGCGGGGCCGGCCGCAGGGTGGAGAGTGAAAGCGACCGTCACCGCCGGATCCTGACGGTCCCGGTACGAGTTGTCCTGCCGGGTCTCGGAGTTGGAGAGCGGTGTCTCACACTCCCAGCAATAGGGGAGCACCCGGTAGTCCTCGTAGAGCAGGCCCTTGTCCCACAGTTGCTTGATGGCCCACATGACGCTCTCCATATAGGAGAGGTCCATCGTCTTGTAGTCGTTGTCGAAGTCAACCCAGCGGGCCTGACGGGTCACATACCGCTCCCACTCTTTCGTGTACCGGAGTACCGAGGTGCGGCAGTGCTCGTTGAAACGATCGATGCCAAATTGTGTGATGGGACCCCGGCCGGAAACGCCGAGCTCTTTTTCCGTCTCCGTTTCCGCGGGTAGGCCGTGGCAGTCCCACCCGAAGCGCCGCTCGACCCGCTGGCCCCGCATGGTGCGGTATCGGGGCACGACGTCCTTGACGTAGCCGGTTAAAAGATGGCCGTAGTGCGGCAGCCCGTTCGCGAAAGGCGGCCCGTCGTAGAAGACGAATTCGTCGTCGCGTGGCCGGCGATCGACCGACCTCCGGAACGTGTCCTCGGCCTCCCAATCGGCCAGGATCTCCTCCTCGATCCGGGGGAACCGAGGCGAGCCGGGAACATCAGGGTAGGGGAGGTCGGAGCCGGAGGGCATCCCACCACGATACGAGGGAACAAGGCGCACCCTGACGGCGTTTCACGGCTGACCACACTGCAGAGTGCCCGTGGTAGCGTTCCTGGCTCCTCGGGCACCACGACCGCCGCAAGGCAGGACGATATGGCGAGAAAATCTACGACCTCCTCCACCTCCGAGAGCCCCGCCAAGTCATCGGGCAAGACGTCCAAGGCGACGTCGACGGCCGCACCGGCCAAGGCCGCTCGATCGGGGACGGGCAAGGCAGCCCCGAAGCACGAGAAGGCGACACCCAAGGCCGGCCCTGCTACCGAGGCCCAACCCGGCGGCGACCGGGCGGAGTTCCTCGCGGGTCAACGCCAGCTTCTGCTCGACGAACGGACGAACTACATCCGCTCCGCCGAGACGCTCAAGGCGCAAGCCGACTCGCTCGCCCTTGAGCATGAACCCGGAGACGTGCAGTTCGACGAGGAAGGCGGCGAAGGAGGCACGTCGAACGTCGACCGGGAGCTGGACCTCGTCCTGTCGGCCCAGGCCCGGGCGGCGGCGACGGAGATCGACCGGGCGCTGGCCAAGATCGAATCAGGAACGTACGGGTTCTGCGAACAATGCGGCGAGCGCATCCCCGATGCTCGCCTTCAGGCCCTGCCGCAGGCGGCCCTGTGCGTAGCCTGCAAGAGCGGCGGGTTGTCGTCACGACGCTGAGCGGCCGGCCCCAGTCCGCGCCCCGCGCCCGCGCGCTGCTCATTGCCGGCGTGGCGATCCTGGTCGTGATCGTGGATCAGGTCAGCAAAACGTGGGCATTGCACCACGTCCCGCCCGCTCCGGGCGGCCGCCACCTGCTCGGGCCCCTGTGGCTGTCACTGACCTTCAACAGCGGGGCGGCGTTCAGTTTGGGGCGTGGTGTCACCCCGGTCGTCGAGGCGATCGTGGTGGTTCTGGTCGCCTGGCTGCTGGTGTTCAGCCGGCGTGCCAGCCGGGCCGCCTCGGTGCCGGTGGCGGTGGGGCTGGGTCTGTTGCTGGGCGGGGCGGCGGGCAACCTGGGTGACCGGCTCTTCCGGCATCACCACGGTGCGGTGATCGACTTCATTGACGCGCTCCGGGTGGGCGACCGGGAGTGGTGGCCGGTGTTCAATGTGGCGGATGCCGCGATCGTGGTGGGGGTGATCGTGCTGGTGCTGTCGGTTGTCTTCGGAGGCGGCTCGCTGTCTCCTTCCGCTCCGGCCAACTCCGCCTCGCCCGGCGAACCCTCCAGCGCCGGCGCCGAAGGTCCCCATGGCAAGTCCTCAGGCTCCTCAACCCCGGGCGACTGATCACTGGACCCTGCCGCAGGCCCTGGACGGCGAGCGGCTCGATCGGGCGTTGGCGCTGCTGACCGGCTTGAGCAGGCGGGAGGTGTCCGACGTGATCGACAGCGGCCGGGTCGGCATCGACGGACGGCCCGCCGGGTCGCGCTCGCGGCGGGTCCGGGCCGGGGAGCGGGTGTCGTTGGTGGGGCTTGTGTCGACGCCCGACCCGCTCGCCTCGCCTGGTTCGCCGGCCGACCGGGACGCCGTCGTGCCGGTGGTCTGGAGCGACGAGCAGGTGATCGTCGTGGACAAGCCGGCCGGACTGGTGGTGCACCCCGGTGCCGGCCATCCTGCCCGCACCCTGGTCCAGGGCCTGATGGCCCGGTTTCCTGAGCTCGAGGTCCTGGCGGAGGCCTCGAACGCGGCCAGCGAGCGCAACCGGCCGGGCATCGTGCACCGCCTCGACAAGGGCACGTCCGGGCTGCTCATGGTGGCTCGCACACCGCTGGCGCGGGCGTCCCTGACCCGCCAGCTGGCGGCTCGCGAGGTCGGCCGGGAGTATCTGACGCTGGTGGCCGGCACTGTCGAGGCCGACGCCGGCCTCATCGAGGCCCCGCTGGGGCGGGACCAGCGAGATCCCACCCGGTTCCGGGTCCAGGCCGGCGGCCGCCCGGCTCGTACCCGGTACCAGGTCGAGGCCAGATACGACCGACCCCGGCCCGTCACCCTGTTGCGCTGCCAGCTGGAAACGGGGCGCACCCATCAGATCCGGGTTCACCTGGCCTCCATCGGCCATCCGGTCGTCGGGGATGATCGCTACGGGCGGGGCGCCCTCGAAGGCTGGGAGCCGCTGCCGCGCGGGCGGCCGTTCCTACACGCCGCAGTCCTGGCGTTCGATCACCCGACAACGGGCGAGCGGTTGTCCTTCTCCTCGCGGCTGCCAGACGACCTCGCCGGGGTGCTGAGGGAGGCCGGCGACGAGGCAGTGCGGTAGGACCAGGATCGAGGGGGACTTTTGGATCCTCACCTCACTTCCGGACCGAAAAGAACATGACGTCTGGTTTTCGGGTCCAGAGGTGGCAGGACGGTCCAAAAGTCGAGTCCGGCTACCCGCGGCCGCTAACCGCGGCGGCCCGCGGACGCCGGCGCCGGTGCCGCAGCCAGGGCGACCATGGCGTTGACCGCCGCCGCCGCCACCGGGCTCCCACCCCGTCGGCCCACGTTGGTGATCGCCACCGGCTGCAGAGAGGAACGCCACAGCGCCGCCTTGGCCTCCGCCGCCCCGACGTAGCCAACGGGCAGGCCGACCACAGCCGCAGGCTGCACCACGCCGGTCGCGTGCAGCTCCAGCAGCCGGGTCAAGGCGGTGGGGGCGTTGCCGATCACCCACAGGGCATGGTGCGGAAACGTTTCTGCCGCCAGCTCGATCGCCGCCGCGGCCCGGGTCCCGCCCGGTGGTGCTGTTGGCACCTGGTTCAAAAAGCACATTGCGGTGGTCACGGCCGGAATGCCGGCCACCACCATGCGGCTGTCGCAGACCACGGTCACCCCGGTACGCAGAGCCGCGACGGCCGCGTCCACCGCGCCCGCTCCGATCCGGGTTGACTCGGCGAACGACTCATCGGCCGTGGCGTGGATCATCCTGGCCACGACCTGCCGGGCGACGGCCGGCCAGACGGACAGGTCGACCATTTGGGCCAGGATCCGGTAGGACTCGGCCTCGATCGAGGACACCACGGGCGCTGTGGGGACTGACGGAGCTGCGGGGGCTGCCGGCGCGGTGGCGGCCGCGGCGCCCTGCGGCTGGTCGGTCACTCGAAGGGGGGCCGTGGGCCCGTGACCTTCCGGTTGCCGGGCGGGATCAGCCGGATGGGCCACTCAAGTCCACGATGTCGTACGACCACAGTTCGCTATGGCTGGCGACCGGTGGGGCATCCGGCGATCCCGTGGCGCCCCGGTGGCCATGTGCGAAGGCGGGCGACGCCACCCAGTTCTCGAACGACTGCTGGTCCCGCCAGCGGGTCACGACGAGCCAGGTGTCGCGACCGTCGGTCGGCCGCAGCAACTCGAAGCCTTCGAAGCCGGCCGCGTGGTCGACGGCGCCGGCGCGGGCTGCGAAGCGCCGGGCCAGTTCTTCGCCTCTGTCCTCACCAACCTGAATGGCGTTGATGCGCACGATGGTCATGCCACCATCCTCGCAGTACGCCCGCCCCGTCGTTGGCCGGAACTCGTCGTGGGCCGGAACTCGTCGTGGGCCGGAACTCGTCGTGGGCCAAACTGGGGCGCTCGCAGGCCCCGGCCGGTGTGCGACCTCTGCTCCCGCGGGTACAGAGGGGCTCGCCCCCCACAATCACCGGGCTCGCAGCGCCGACCCCCCGCCCCCGGCCGCCGGCTCACCGAAGGCGACGGCGATGGCGATGGCGTCCACCGGGCACACCTCCACGCATGCCAGGCAGCCGGTACACCGCCCCTCCTCAACGGCCGGCCGCCGGGGCGCCGGGGCCAATGCCGCCGTCGGGCACGTCACCAGGCAAGCTCCGCAGGCCGTGCACGTGGAATCGATCGTGATGGTCAGACCATTCACCACCGCAGCTCCAGGGCGTTCACCATGCGATCGCCCGTCACGACGGCACGCTCCGGTACCCCCGCGGCGTCACCATCCGGTCGCCGATCCAGCGGGTTGCTGTGGCCCCCACGATCACCAGGGAGCGCATACCGACGTCGGCCGGCTCCAGGCCCGAGATCGTGGTTCGCACCACGCGCTGCCCCGGCCGGCCGATGTCGGTGAGCACCGCGGCAGGAGTGTCGCCCGGCCGGTGAGCGCCGATGACCGTGAGCGCCGCGGCGAGCTGGTCCGGTCGCCGCGACGAGCGCGGGTTGTACAACGACACGACGAAGTCGCCCGCTGCCGCCGCTTCGAGCCGTTGCACGATGACCTCCCACGGGGTCAGCAGGTCCGACAGCGAGATGGCGGCGTGGTCGTGGCCGAGCGGGGCCCCGAGAACGGCGGCGCCGCTTTGGGCCGCCGTTACGCCGGCGATCACCGACAGAGGTGGATCACCGAAGCCCGGGGCCAGCTGGCAGACCAGGGAGGCCAGGCCGTACACGCCCGCGTCGCCCGAACAGACGAGGGCCACGTGCGCACCGCCGGCGGCCCGCGCCAGACCGTCGCGGCACCGCTCGGTCTCCGCACCGATGGGGGACCGCACGACCACCTGGCTGCGGTGCAACAGGTCGGCCACCGCATCGACGTACGCCCCGTACCCGATGACGACGTCGGCGTGGCGCACGGCTGCGGCCGCGGCCGGCGTGCGCGAGGAAGCGTCGCCCGGTCCCACTCCCACGACCGCCAGGTGACCCGTTGGGCGGGCCCGCCGGGCCACGGCGACGGTGGCGTCCCGTGTGGCGCTCACCTGCTTGCCGGCGACCAGGGTGGCGCCGGGACCGGCTGCCAACAACGCCGCCGCTTCGGCCACCGAGGCCGTTCCGACCGCAGCTTCGACCACCCGGCTCGGATGCGGCACCCGGCCGGCGGCGACCACCCCGGCAAGCGCGCCGGCAGTAAACGTACGCAGCCCGACGCCCCGGCCAGCCCCTACCGCCACCACGGCCGGCTCCGTTGCCTTGCGATCCAACGTGGCCACCTCCCCGACCGCCGCGCCGTCCAGGCCCGCTTCACCCAGGGTGGTCTCAACGAGCGCCGCCAGCGCCTCCGCATCCGCGCCGGTACTGGCCCCGACGCCAATGACCAGGCAGCGAGGCCGGAGGAGCACCTGACCCGGCCCCGCGGGCAGGATCGCATCGGTCACAGTGATCACACCGCTGCCCGGTCCGGGCCGCAGGTCCCGCAGGACAGGCGGAAGGGGCCAGTCGGCCAGGGATGGGTCGACCCGGACGTCCGGAGGGGCGCCGTCCAGCCAGCGTCGGGTGACGCCGGCAACGTCGCCGTGCGCCTCGAAACCGGGCAGGTCGTCCATGCCGGGTTGGCCGGCGGCGTCGGTGGCGGTGGTCAGGACTGGCTCGGCTCCCACAAGCGTCGCCACCTGGCGGGCCAGGTCGTTCGCCCCGCCCTGGTGGCCACCGCAGACTGCGACCACGAAGCGGGCTTGCTCGTCGACGCAGACGACGGCGGGATCCGTCTGCTTGTCGGAAAGGAGCGCCGCCACGATCCGCACCGCCATGCCCACCGCCCCGATCACGACCAGCCCGTCGAGCGAGCTCCACTCGGCCCGGACGGTTTCGGCCAGGCGGCCGGCCTGGTGCTCGAACGGCAGGCGCCGGGCGATGGCCGCCCCGGCGGCCGTGACCGAGCAGCACAGCACCCGGCCCGAAGTCGCCTGGCTCACCGGCTCACTCCTGCGGCCCCCAGCAGACGAACACCGGGTTGTCGGCCTGCAGGCGCAGCGATCCCTCACTGCCGACCGGTACCCCGCGGCTGATGGCGACCTGAACCACATGCCCGAGCCGGGCGGCCCCCGCCGCGGCCCGGTCGACGGCCGCGTACGTGGCCACCGCCGAGCCCCCGGCGCGCAGCCTGGCCAGGGCGGTGTCGAGGACATCGAGCCCGCCGCCGCCGACGAAGATGCGGTCGGGATCCGGCAAGCCGGTCAGGGCCTGGGGGGCGGCGCCGGCCACGACCGTGGCCCCGGTGCCGGCCAGGTTGGCTTGCAGGCGGGCCACGTCGTCGGGGCGGCGCTCGACCGCGAACACCCGCAGGCCGGGGGAAAGGCGAGCGCACTCGGCGGCGACCGAGCCCGACCCGGCTCCGATGTCCCACAACACGCCGGCGGCGGGGAGGCGCAGCTTCCCCAACGCCACAGCCCGGACCTCGGCCTTGGTGATCATCCCGCCCCGGTGCTGGTAGCGGTCGTCGGGGAGGCCCCAGGCCCAGACCGGGTCGCGGCGGGCGGACAGTGCGGGATCGGGGACGGTGCAGAGGACGACGGAGAGCGGATCGAAGTCGCCGGCGGCCAACTCGTCCAGCGCGCCGCACCACACGCGTTCGTCGGGTTCCGCCAGCCGGCTGGCCACCGTCACGTCTCGCGGCGGGCAGCCCCGGGCCAGGAGGGCTCGGCCGGCCGTCTGGGGCGGGTGGTCCGGCGACGTGAGGATCGCCACCTTGGGGTGCGCCAGCACCGCGTCGAGGGCGGCCTCGAGTGGCCGTCCGTGGGCAGACACCACCACTGCGTCGTCCCAGGACAGGCCGGCTCGGGCGAAGGCCAGAGCCACCGACGAGGGGGCTGGGTGGATCGTGACCGCGCCCGTTCCGAGCCGGGCTCGGGCCAGGCGGGCCAGCCCGAAAAAGCCGGGGTCGCCCGAGACCACCAGGCAGACGTGTTGGCCGCGCTCCCGCTGGCGCTGGGCGTGCTCGAGGGCCTGGTCGAGGGGGCCGGCGAGCTCCACCCGCGTTCCCGGAAGGGCGGCCGGCAGGGCGGCCAGGTGTCGGGGTGCGCCGACCAGCACGGTGGCCCGGGCCAGGGTGGCGTCGGCGTCGGGGCCGAAGCCGCGCCCGCCGTGCACGCCGACCAGGCTGATGGACCCGGGCTCGTCATCCACGGGCCAGGACCGCGTTCCCGTCGAAGTCAACCATGACCACTTCGACCGTCAGGGCGTGGTGGACGAAGGACTGGCAGGCCTCGGCGGCGCGCCGGCACAGCTCCGCCAGCGGTTCCAGCCGGCCGGCCGTCACGCAGGTCTCGGTAAAAAACCTGGCCGTGGCGGTGGCGGTGGCCGCCTCCACCACTTCGGGCCCGGCGCCGGTCGACCGGGCCACCTCCTCCAGCAGCAGCCCGTCCACCCGGGAGCGGCGGTAGTGGGTCATCAAGACCCCGGCCGCCAGCTTGGTGATCTTGCCGGCCATTCCGACGAAGGTGGCCCTGGCCATTCCAGCGCCGGCGGCACGCCTGAGGGCGATGCCGGTGAAGTCGCCCACTTCGACGAAGCACACCGGCGGGAGCCCCGGGAGAAGGCGCTGGGCGGCGGCGTCGGTGCGGCCGCCGGTGGAGAGGACGATGTGGTCGCAGCCCTGGGCGGCGGCCACGTCGACCTGCTGGACCACGCTGGCCCGCCACGATGCGGTCGAGAAGGGCCGCACGACGCCTGTGGTGCCGAGGATGGAGATGCCGCCGATGATGCCGAGCCGGGCGTTCGAGGTTCGGGCCGCCATCGTCTCGCCGCCTGGCACCGAGACGGTGAGGGTCACCGGGCGGTCGGTCAGCTCGCCGACCGCGGCGCGGCATCATGCGGGCGGGCACCGGGTTGATGGCGGGAGCTCCCACGGGTAACCCCAGGCCGGGCAGCGTGACCCGACCGACCCCTGGCCCGGCGTGGAGCTCGACGGTGCCCGCTGGCGCGCCGGTGGGTAGCCAGGCTGCGGTCACGGTGACGTGTGCGCCATGGGTGACGTCCGGGTCGTCGCCGGCGTCTTTGACGACCGCGGCGCGGCCCGGAAAGCCGGGCCGGCCCGCCTCTGTGTCGGTCACCCCAAAACTGACACGGCGCCCGTCCGGCAGCCCCACTTCGACCTCCGCCGGCGGGGTGCGGGAGAGCAAACCAACGACCGCAGCCTTGGCGGCCGCGGAGGCGCACGTCCCTGTCGTCCAGCCGGTCCGCAGCCCCTTCGCCCGTGCCACCTCCGGGGCCATCGGGGGCTCGTGGGCGGCCTTCGTCACCGTCGCCGGGCCGACGGCCGACCGGCCGTTGTGCCGTCGGACGACGGCAGCCGGTACGCAGTCCCGTGGGCGGGAGAGTACAGGTGGGACCGGCGGGCGACGGGCCGCGCTGCGAGCGCCTCGCCGACGAGGACCAGCACGGTGAGGGTGGTGCCGGTGGCCCGCAGGTCGGCCGCCAGTCGACCCACGGTCGTGCGGATGATCCGTTCGTCGGGCCACGTCGCCCGGATGACGATGGCCGCCGGCGTGTCCGGGGGGTAGCCGGTGCCCCCGGCCAGCAGCTCCTGGGCCAGTTCGTCGGGCCGGGCCGCGGACAAGAAGACGCCCATGGTGGCGCCATGGGCAGCGAACGATGCGACGGACTCTCCCTCGCCCATCGAGGCCCGGGTCCGGCCCCCGAGCCGGGTGAGCACCACGCTCTGGCTGACGCCCGGCTGGGTGAGCTCCCGGCCCAGGGCAGCCGCGGCTCCGGCCAGGGAGGAAACTCCCGGCACGATCTCCCAGGAACGGCCGTGGCGCTGGCACCAGTCGATCTGCTCACCGATCGCGCCGTACAGGCTGGGATCGCCGGAATGCAGGCGGACGACACGCGTCCCGGGTGGATGGGCCGCGTACACCGCGATGACGTCCTCCAGGGTCATGACCGCGGAGTCATGCACTGCGGCGCCGGCCCCGCAATGGCGGAGCAATGCGTCGGGGACGAGCGACGACGCCCAGATGACGACGTCGGCCGCGGCCAGCCGCGCCGCCCCGCGCACCGTGATCAGGTCCGGCGCGCCCGGTCCGGCACCGACAAAGGAGATCACGGTGGCCCGCAGTCGATCGCGGGGAGGATCACGGTGGCCAGGTAGGACGCCGGCCCGCTGGCGGCCAGGTCCTCCAGGGCCCCGATCCGCTCGCCGGGCATCCCGATCAGCTCGCCGGCCACGGACGAGCGCGCGCGGTCGCGGGCGACGGCGTCAGCCGCGAGTTCCGGAAGGCGCCGTCCGCCTTTGTACACGACCACGGTGGTGGCGGGATCGGCCAGGTCCGCGCTCCAGTCGTCGCCGCCGAGGGCGGTCCGGATCACGACCCGGGTCCGTTCACCGGCGATCACAGTGCCCGTCCGGGCAGCGAGCGCTTGGAACGCCATGATCCCGGGCACCTGGGTCACGGTCGTGGCGGGCCGCCGTTGGCGGACGCGATCGGCCACCGTGGCGAACGTCGAATACGTCAGCGGGTCTCCCAGAGTGATCCACGCCACCTCTTCGCCGGAGTCGAGGTAGCGCGCGACGATGTCGGCCGCCCGGTCCACGGCGCCCGCCCGGGCGGACCGGTCCGGAGCCATCTCGAAGGCGACCCGTTCGATCGGGACGCCCGGAACTGCTTCTCGCACCACCGCCTCGGCCCGGCCGATGGCGTCGACTGCGGTGGTCGGGGCCAGCACCCGATCGGCTCGGCGCAGGGCCGCCACGGCCCGCGCGGCCAGCAGGTCGGGCTCGCCCGGCCCGACGCCGACGCCGACCAACCGGCCCGGGACGGCCGGGTCCGGTGGCTGGGCTGGCGTCGCCGGCGTGGCCGGCTGGCGCAGCGCGGCCTCGAGGGCGCCGCGGATGAGTTCCGCTTCGGACCGGCCGGTCGCGGCGGCGCGGGCCGCCAGCGCGGCTTTCATCCGGTCCGGGAGATACACGCTGCTCTTCCGCATCCACAGCCCAGCTTAGCCGCAACGTAGGGCACGACGTAGGGCACAGGTGGCGGCGAAGGCGGCCACCCGGCCCGGATCGCCGCCCGGGTGGTGGTGCACGTAGGTGGCGAGCAGGGTGGGCGTGGCCCACCCTTCGCGACCCTGCCCCCAGCGGCTGGTGAGCTGGAGCGCGTCCCCGGGCGGGGTCAACGCCGAATAGTGGAACTCGTGCCCCCGCCACCGCGTCCCGGCCGGCCCCAGGGGAGAGGCGGCGGCAGCAGCAACGTCGCGATAACCGAGGGTGAGGCGTCCGGTCATGACCGCATCCCCCGCGACGACGCCGGCCATGGGGTGGCCGTCGAGGCCGTCGGCGAGCAGCAACAGCCCCCCGCATTCGGCCCAGGCCGGCAGTCCGTCCACGACCTGCCGGCGCAGATCTTCCAGGAACGGACGGTTGGCAGCCAGGGCGGCCGCGTGGACTTCGGGGAACCCGCCGCCGATGATGAGCCCGTCGACGGCGTCGGGGAGCCGGGCCGAACTGAGCGGGTCGAACGGCACGATCTCGGCGCCGGCGGCCTCGAGGGCCTCCCGGGTGTCGGTGTACGTGAAGGTGAAGGCGGGACCCCCGGCCACCGCCACCCGGATAAGCGGCCCGGGCGTCGGGAGTGGCACCGCGCCGGTGGGGCGGCCGGGGGCGGTCCGTGCCAGCGCCACGATGGCGGCCAGGTCGACGTGGGCCTCAATCGCCTCGGCCAGGCGCGCGAGCGACCGGCGCACCCGGTCCGGGTCCTCGGCGACAGGGACCAGACCCAGGTGCCTATCGCGCCAGCGGAAGCGGTCGTCGCGGGGTAGAGCCCCGAGGACCGGAATTCCGAGCGGCGCCAGCGCGTCCCGGAGGAGGGCGGCGTGAACCGGAGAGCCGATCTGGTTGAGCACGACCCCCGCGACGGGTACGCCGGGCTGGAGGGTGGCGTAGCCGTGAACGACTGCGGCGACCGAGGCGGACATCGCCGAGGCGTCGACGACGAGAACAACCGGCGCTTCCAGCAACCGCGCCACGTCCGCGGTGGAGGAGATGGTGCCGTCGCCGGCGCCGTCGAAGAGGCCCATGACGCCTTCGAGGACCAGCAGATCGCCTGCAGCGCCGGCACGCCCCGCCAGAGGAGCGATAGCAGCCGGTCCGCACAGCCAGGCGTCGAGGTTTCGGGGCGGACCGCCTGACGCCAGGGCGTGATAGCCCGGGTCGATGAAGTCGGGTCCGATTTTGGCCGTCGTGGGACGGTGGCCGGCCCGGCGCAAGGCAGCGACCAGACCGGTGGCGACGGTCGTCTTGCCCACGCCGGAGTGGGTCCCGGCGACGACTATCCGCGGACCGAGCACGTGCTCAGGCTGCCAGGCGTATGGGGCAGGCGGCGACTCGGTTACCGTGTCCGGCGATGGGCATCCCGATCCGGTCGGCCGGGGGCACCGGCCCGAGCCTCGGGCCGGCGAAGGAAGGACTGTTGCTGGTGGCCCACGGCTCGCAGTGCGCCCGCAGCGACGTCGAGATCCGGGCACTGGCCCACCTGGTGGGCCGGGCTCTGCCGGGTGTCGCCGTCGACGTCGGATACCTGGAGATGGCGGAGCCGCCCGCCGGGGCGCAGGCCGACCGCCTGGTGGCTCGTGGCTGCCAGCGGGTGGTAATCCTGCCGCTCATGCTGCTCGAGGCCGGGCACGCCAAGAGCGACGTGCCCGCGGTCGTCGTCGAGGCGCGCCAACGGCATCCGGAGGTGGCGTTCCCGTTTGGTCGCGCCCTCGGGGTGTCACGGGTGCCGGTGGAGCTCCTGGGCGCCGCCGCCCTCGCCGTGGCCGGTCCCGGATTGCCGCTGCTGCTGCTCGCCCGGGGCACCTCCGATCCCGACGCCAACGCCGAGGCCTACAAGGCCGCCCGCCTGATCGCGGAGTGGACGTCCGCCTCGTTCGTGCACGTGGGCTTCAGCGGGGTGACCGGCCCGTCGGTCCTGGACGCCGCCGACGTGTTCGCCCGGCTCGGCCATCACCGCGTCGCGGTCGTCTGGTGGTATCTGTCGCACGGCCGCCTCATCGAACGGGGCGCGCGGAGCTGGCCGCCTTCGCAGCGCGCACCGGAGTAGAGATCGTCGACGCCGGGCACCTGGGGCCCGAGCCGGCCCTGGTACCGCTGGTCACGGCCCGCTACCGGGAGGCCCTCGTCGGTCCGGTCGTCGTCAACTGTGACATGTGCGCCTACCGGGCTCCGTGGCCGGGCCGGGAGGACCGGGTCGGCCAGGCCGTCGGTGTCGGTCATTCACATCTCGCGGTCGAGCATCGGCACCACCGGTAGGCCGCGCCGTCAGGACACGGTGGGCCGTCAGGACACGGTGGGCCGTCAGGACACGGTGGGACAGCTGAGCCTTCGGCACGGTGCAGCCGGCCGCCCCGGGCCCGCGTCGCCATGTCGGCGAGCGTGAAGGAGTCCAGGTGGCGCCGCATGTGCTCACCAACGTCCGCCCACACGGCGAGCAGCACGCACTGCCCCTCGTGGTCGCAGGCCCCATTCTGGTGCGGCTCGCCGAAATCGCCGGCGACGATGGGTCCCTCCACCGCGCTCACGATCTGGCTCAGGGTGATATCGGCTGGAGACCGGGCCAGCACGTACCCACCTCCGACGCCCCGTTTGGACCGGACCAACCCCGCGCCCTTGAGCGCCAGGAGAATCTGCTCTAGATATGGCTGGGGCAGCCCGGTGCGTTCCGCGATATCCCGGACCGACGTCGGCTGCGTCTGCCCGGCATGCAGAGCAAGCGACAGGAGAGCCCGGCTCGCGTAATCACCCCGGGTGGAGACCTTCACGGTCGCATTCTACTCCTAGGGTGTCAGGGATGACTGCTCCGGAGCCGGTCTTGCCCGCATATGAAGGCGCCAATCTGGCCGGCTTGGTCCCGGGGTTCCTTCAGCCGCCCGGGCGGCGCCCGGATTGGTTCCCCGGGCCGGCCCGAACAGCCGGCCAGGTGGTGCTGCTGGTCGTGGACGGCCTCGGTTGGCTGCAGTTGCAGCAACGGCGGTACCTGGCGCCGCATCTGGCCAGCCTGGTGGGCGGGCCCATCACCACGGTCGTCCCGTCGACCACCGCCACCGCGCTCACCTCGCTGACCGTGGGGGCGGTCCCCGCTGCGCATGGCATTGTCGGCTACCGCCTGGTCGTCAACGGCCCAACCGGGCCCGAAGTTCTCAACGTGTTGCGCTGGCGCACGGTGTCGGGCGACGCCCGGCCGTTCGTCGATCCCGAGGCGTTTCAGCCTCTTCCGCCGTTCCAGGGCCGCCGCGTGCCCGTCGTCAGCAAGAACGAGTTCGCCGGTAGTGGTTTCACCGAGGCGCACCTGCGCGACGAGCCCGAGGCCGGGTGGTCGCAGCCGTCGAGTCTGCCGGTCGAGGTGCAGCAGCTGCTCGCTGCCGGGGAGCCGTTCGTCTACGCCTACTACGAAGGGGTTGACAAGATCGCGCACATCTACGGCTTCGGGCCGTACTACGACGCCGAACTGGTGGCGGTGGACCGGCTGGTCGGGGACTTGCTCGACGTCCTCCCCGACGGCGCCATTTTGGCGGTGACCGCCGACCACGGGCAGGTGGAGGTGGCGTCGCGAGTGGTCGCCATCGATCGCCGATTGATCGAAAAGACCGTCATGCTGAGCGGCGAGGCCCGCTTTCGCTGGCTGCACGCCCCCGCCGGCGTGGCCGGCGCCGTCGACGAGCTGACCGTCCTCGCTGAGGAGCTGTACGGGGAGGAGGCGTGGGTCGTCACGACCGACGAGATGGAAGCCCAAGGATGGTTTGGGGGGCCGTTGCGGCCGGCGATTCGGGCCCGGCTGGGGGACGTGGCGGTCATCCCGTACGAGCCCGTCGCCTATCTCGACCCCGTTGATGGCGGCGACGTCCGGCTGGTGTGCCGGCACGGATCGCTGACTGCCGACGAGATGCTGGTGCCTCTCGTCGCCGGGCCGGGCAAACTGGGGACGTGATGCCAAGCCAGCAGGGACCGCCAGACCGAGCCGGACCCGAGGAAGTGGTCATCGTCTCCCCTCCCGATCAGGCGGGGGTAGACGCCGACAGAGAGGCGATCGAGCAGCCCGCGAAAGTGATGCGGATCGGCTCGATGATCAAACAGCTGCTCGACGAGGTGCGCCAAGCCCCGATGGACGAGGCCAGCCGGGCCCGGTTGCGGGAGATCTACGACACCTCTATACGCGAGCTCAGCGAGGGACTCTCACCGGACCTGCGGGACGAGCTGACCCGCGTGACCTCCCCGTTCAACCCGGACGAGGTGCCGACCGAGAGCGAGCTCCGTGTGGCGCAAGCGCAGCTGGTGGGCTGGCTCGAGGGGCTGTTCCACGGAATCCAGGCCACCTTGTTTGCCCAGCAGATGGCCGCCCGGGCCCAGCTCGAGCACATGCGCCAGCGCAGCTTGCCGGCCGGGACCGATGACCGGCCCGCCCCGGGGACCTATCTGTAGCGGATTGGGCCTGTAGCGGATTGGGCCTGTAGCGGATTGGGCCTGTAGCGGATTGGGCCTGTAGCGGATTCGGCGCGCGCTAGCCTCGCACCGGAATCACAGTCCTGTAATTTGTCGGGGCGGCTGTTTGCCTTCTGGATAACCCATCACTGTCGTCGAAGGAGGCGGAGACTCCCGTGGGCGCATCGTTCACGCACCTGCACCAGCACACCGAGTTTTCGATGCTCGACGGTGCCGCTCGCGTGCCCGACGTGGTCGCCCGGGCCGTTGCCGACGGCCAGCCGGCCATCGGTATCACCGACCACGGCAATATGTACGGCGTCCTCGACTTCTACAAAGCGGCGCGTCAGGCGGGGATCAAACCGATCATCGGCATCGAGGCCTACCAGGCCGGCGAGTCGCGCTTCGAGCGGCCGGTCCGCCGCGGCCGCATCGACGACGGCGGCGGCGACGCCGACGCCGGCGACAAGCTCTATTACCACCTGACGCTGCTGGCCGAGAACGGCGCCGGCTACAAGAACCTGCTGAAGCTGTCATCGGAGGCCTACCTCGACGGCTACTACTACAAGCCGCGGGCCGATTGGGAGCTGCTGGAGCGCTACCACGAAGGTGTCATCGCCACCACCGGGTGCCTCGGGGGGCTCGTTCTCCAGGCGCTGCGAAAGGGCGAGACCGAGCACGCCGTCGCAGTGGCCGCCCGCCTCCAGGACATCTTTGGCAAGGACAGCCTCTTCGTCGAGTTACAGGATCACGGACTCGAGGAACAGCGGCGCACCAATCCAGAGCTGGTGCGTCTGGCCCAGCGTCTGGGCGCTCCGCTCCTGGCAACCAACGACAGCCATTACGTCTCCCGCCACGACGCCGAGGCCCACGACGCCTTGCTGTGCGTGCAGACCGGCTCCAACAAGGACGACCCCGACCGCTTCAAGTTCCACGGCGACGAGCACTACCTCAAGACCGCGGCAGAGATGCGCCACTTGTTCCGGGATTATCCCGAGGCCTGCGACAACACCCTGTGGATCGCGGAACGGGCGAACGTAGAGATCGAGTTCGGTAAACCGAAGCTGCCGTCCTTTCAGCGGCCCGACGAGTTTCCCGATGCGGACGCCTACCTGCGCCACCTGGCGTACGCCGGCGCCGCCGAGCGCTACGGAGCCCCGCCGCCGGCCGACGTTCACGAGCGCCTCGACTATGAGCTGGGCGTCATCTCCGATATGGGATTCTCGGACTACTTCCTGGTCGTCTGGGACCTGATCCGCCACGCCCGGGAGCAGGGCATCCGGGTCGGACCCGGGCGCGGGAGCGCGGCGGGCTGCTGTGTCGCCTACTGCCTGCGCATCGTCGACGTGGATCCCATCCGCTACCGGTTGCTGTTCGAGCGGTTCCTCAACCCGGGCCGCAAGCAGATGCCCGACATCGACATGGACTTCGACGAGCGCTATCGGGGCGAGATGATCCGTTACGCGGCCGAGCGCTACGGCTGGGACCGGGTGGCCCAGATCATCACCTTCTCGACCATCAAGGCCCGGGCTGCCGTGCGCGACGCGGCCCGCGTCCTCGGCTACCCCTACAGCGTGGGCGACCGCATCGCCAAGGCCATGCCACCGCTGGTGATGGGCCGGGACACCCCGCTGTGGGCCTGCCTGGAGGAGGATCCCAGGTACGCCGACGGCTACAAGGCCGCCCTGGAGCTGCGCCAGATGTGCGTGACCGACCCGGATGCGGCCAAGGTGGTCGAGGTGGCCCGGGGCCTGGAGGGGCTCCGCCGGCAGGACGGCATTCACGCCGCCGCCGTCGTCATCTCCGGCGATCCGCTGACCGACCATCTGCCCATCCAGCGCAAGCCCGAGCCGGGCGGCCGGGCCGAGGACGCGCCGATCGTCACCCAGTACGAAATGCACGGCGTCGAGGATCTCGGTCTGCTGAAAATGGACTTCCTGGGGCTGCGCAACCTGTCCGTCATCGAGCGCGCTCTGGACCTGATCGAAGCCGGCACGGGTACGCGGCCCGATATCGACCGGGTGCCGCTTGATGACCCGCTCACCTACCAGCTTCTGCGGCGGGGCGACACGGTCGGCATCTTCCAGTTCGAAGGGGGAGCCATGCGCAACCTGGTGCGCGCCCTGGCCCCCACCGAGTTCGAGGACGTGGGCGCCCTCAACGCCCTGTACCGGCCCGGCCCCATGGCGGCGAACATGCACAACGACTACGCCGACCGCAAGAACGGCCGTCAGGCCGTCACCTACCAGCACCCGGACATGGAGGAGGTGCTGGGCGACACGTACGGGCTGTGCGTGTACCAGGAGCAGATGATGCTGCTGGCCCAGAAGTTCGCCGGCTACTCGCTGGCGGAAGCGGACAACCTGCGCAAGGCGGCCGGCAAGAAGGTCCGCGCCATCATGGCGCAGGAGCGAGAGAAGTTTGAAGCCGGTTGCGAGGCCACCGGGTACGGGCGGGTGATCGGCAAGATGCTCTTCGACATCATCGAGCCCTTCGCCGACTACGGCTTCAACCGCAGCCACGCCTTCGGCTACGGGCTGGTGAGCTACCAGACGGCCTGGCTGAAGGCGCACCACCCGGCCGAGTACCTAGCCGCGTTGCTCACGAGCGTCAAGGACGACAAGGACAAGACCGCCGTCTACCTGGCCGAATGCCGATCCCAGGGCATCGAGGTGCTCGTGCCCGACGTCAATGTCTCCGACTCGGAGTTCGCGGCGGCCGTCCAGGACGACGACGCCCGACCCCGGACGGTCATCCCGTTCGGGCTGTCCGCCATCCGCAACGTCGGTGGGGGCCTCGTGGAGCGGATCATCGCCGAGCGCACGCGAGGCGGCCCGTTCACCGATTTCTACGATTTTTGCGCCCGGGTGGACCCGATGGTGCTCAACAAGCGCACCGTCGAATCGCTCATCAAGGCCGGCGCCTTCGACTCGCTCGGTCACCCCCGGCAGGGTCTGTGCCTGGTGTTCGAACAGATCGTCGATCGCACGCTGGCCAGGCGCCGCGAAGCCGACCAGGGCATCATGAGCCTTTTCGGTGAGCTGGGCGAGGCCGGCGGGGCCGTCTTCGACGAGGCCCGGGTCCCGATTCCGGCCCAGGAGTTCGCCAAGACGGCGCGCTTGGCGTTCGAGAAGGAGATGCTCGGCCTGTACCTGAGCGACCATCCCCTCCAGGGGCTGGAGCCGGCGCTCGCCCGCCACGTGGATGCCACCATCAGCGAGGTGCGGGACGGGGCCAGGGACGGCGAGACGCGCTGGGTGGGGGTGTCATCACCGGAGTGGCACGGAAGTACACCAAACGAGGGGAGCTGATGGCGACGTTCGTTCTGGAAGACCTGGTGTCCTCGATCGAGGTGTGGGTCTTCCCCCGCACCATGGTCGAGGTGGGCCATCTGCTCGCCGATGACACCGTGGTCTGCGTCAAAGGTCGCCTGGACCTGCGGGAGGAACCCGCCAAGCTCATCTGCGTGGAGGTCAAGCGACCCGAGCTCAACTGTTCCGACCAGCCCCTCCATGTCGAGCTGCCGGTGCACGCCCTGACCGACGAGCGGGTCGAGTCCTTGAAGCGCCTTTTGAGGGAGCACCCCGGGCCGTCACCGGTGCTGCTCCACGTGGGAGCGAAATGCATCCAGCTGGCCTCGCAGTGGAGCGTGGACACCACTCGCGGCCTGCTCGCCGAGCTGCGGGTGCTGCTCGGTCCGGCCTGTCTGGCGTCCCCCCGGGGAGGAGAGAGGGAGGGGTGGAGGGTTGAGGCCGCCCCGGGGGGCCTGGGAGGCGGGATTCGCCCGCCTGAGCGAGCCTCGTGGCGCTGAGGTAGCTTTCTTTCAGGCGCTAAACTGCTGCTCGCACACGATGTGGTGAGGAGAGTTCACGCGGTATGACGTTCGCTGTCGAAACCAAAGATTGCACGGCCCTCGCGGACGCCGAGCTTGCTGACATGGCCGACATCGTCACCGACGGTCCCGCCGGCTTCGACATCGGTCTGGTGTCGAAGCAGGCTGAGGAGTGGGTTCTGATCACGCAGGTTCGTGACGCGGGCAAGCTCACCGGCTTCTCGTTCTGCACCCTGGAGCGGATCGGCGGCACCCCCTGTCTGTTGTGGGGCCTGGCCTCGGTGAAGCGCAGCGCCAAGCGCGACCAGGTCCTCAAGGCCATCGTCGCCGCCCAGTTCCGTCGGGCCGTGCTGGCCTTCCCGGATGAGGATGTGTTGATCGGGACCCGGTTCATTGATCCCGGCGCATTCCAGGCCTTCAAGGACCTGGAGGACATCTGCCCCCGGCCGGGTCACAAGCCGACCGGCGAGGAGCGGGCGTGGAGCCGTCGGTTGGCGAAGCGGTTCGGCGCCGAAGGGAGGATCGACGACCGCACGTTCATTTTGAGCGGCGACCGCAACTCTCGGGGTTGCTTCGACTTCGCCGCCGCCAAGCCGGAGAGCGTGCCGGAGGATGTGGCCACCCTTTTCGAGCCGCTCGATCTGGAACGAGGCGACGTGCTGATCGCGTTCGGATGGGCGATGGCGGAGGATCTCGCCGCCAAGTACGCGCCCTGAGACTCGTCGCGCCCGGCCCGGTTCCCCTGCGGGCCGTCAGGGCCGGGGCAGGAGGGTCTGCACCACCTTGTGGCAACGTCCGTCCATGGGCGGGGTGAGGGCCACCAGCAGGCGGTAGCCCTTGGCTGCGACCAGGTGGCGTCGCCCGGTGCGGTCCATCGCCGCGGCCAGGTGGCGGTCCACACACGGCAGTTCGCGCTCGTGCCCCTGCCAGCCGAACCGGCAGGCCAGGTACGCGCTCTCCCTCCGCAGCCGGATCGGTCCTTCTGGCTCGACGACCGCGATGGACGGATGGTCGGGGCGGCGCTCCCAGAACGGGATCACCGACGAGGAAATGCCAAGCAGCGGCTGCTGGCGGGGATGAACCAGCGGCCGCAGCAGCCGCTGCACCGGACGACCGCTCAGCCGACGGAGCGGCTCCGGCGGGCCGGTGAGGAACAGCGCCTCGGGCTGGTGCGGGTCGGGGAGGCCGTCGTGATCCTCGTCCAGGGTGACCGACACCACGTCGTAGGGTCGGTAGCGGTCCTCTGCGGGACTCGGCGACCAGGCTCGCACCAGCGCCCCTGATGCCAGGTCGACGCCCGCACAGTGGTCGCCATCCGCGGACAGCACGAGGAGCTCCAGGGTCGCTCCCGGGGCCACGGCTACCCGGGGCAGGTCCTTGACGACAGGGTGAAAGTCGGGGGCGGTACTAGCAGGCACGGGTATTCATAGTTGCCAATCACAAACCCCCAACGGTGGATGCCCCTCGAACGATGGTAGTAGCTCGCGGGCTACAGCTGTGACAGCGAGGGCGGCGGGATCCGCTACCGGCGCCCGGCAGGCGAAGTTTTGGCACACGAACGCCAGGCCGGACAACTCCGGACCGGTTCGCCCCTCCCAGAGCGGCGAGTCGTATGGCTCACCCCAGGCGAGCACGGCGTCCGGCAGGTAGCGGCCCTGCACCACACCGACCAGATCGGGCCGCGCCCCGGTGACGACCACCTCCTTCAGGCCGGTCCGGGCCAGGTCCGCAGCGGCCACCAACCCGGTGAACGCGACCGGCACCGTCGCCAGTGCCGGGCTCATGGCATCGATGATGGTCTCGGCGTGCGAGCGGTACCGCTCGACGCCGGTCAGGGCCGCCAGTCGCAGCAAGGCCGCCGTCCCGAGGGAGTTCGCCGAGGGAACCGCCCCGTCCTGGCTGTCGACGGGCCGGGCGATGAGCGCTTCCGCGTCGCTCCCGGTGACGTGAAAGACACCCGACGATGCGTCGACGAACAGGTCCAGCAGGCCGTCCGCCGTCTCGGATGCGGCGGCGATCCAGCGGGACCGGCCGGTCGCCTCCGCCAACCGGGTGAACGCCTCCACCAGCCAGGCGTAATCGGCGGCATACGCCAGGTGACGAGCGAGACCCGGCTGGTTCCCGTCGGGAGTTGATTGCCAGCTTCGCAGCCACCTCCCGTCGGGGCGCAGGTTGGCGAGGAGGAAGTCCCCCAGCTCCTCGCCGGCGGCCAGCCAGCGTGGATTGCCGAGCGCGGCACCCGCCTCTGCCAGGGCCGCGACGGCCATGGCGTTCCATTCCGTCAGCACCTTGTCGTCCAGGCCGGGCCGGACTCGGAGCTCCCGTCGAGCGAACAGCGCCTCGCGCCCCGCCTCGACCTCGGCCGGGCGCTGGAGGGGGGCGCCCAGAGGCCGGAACAGGATGTTGTGTCCCTCCCAATTCCCGCGGGCGGTCACGCCGTACCACGCGGTGGCAGCCGGACCGCCCACCTCGAGAACTTCTGGCTCATCCCACACGTAAAAGCGCCCCTCTTTCCCCTCGCTGTCCGCGTCCTCGGCGGACGCCAGACCGCCTCCCGCCAGGGCCACGGGTGGCCGCAGCAGGTAGTCCAGGGTTTCGGTGACAACCTGACGGTAACGGTCCTCGCCGGTCAGCTGGAAGGCTCGCAAGTACAGCCGGGCCAGCTGGGCGTTGTCGTAGAGCATCTTCTCGAAATGCGGGACCAGCCAGCGGCGGTCGGTCGAGTAGCGGGCGAAGCCACCGCCCAGGTGGTCGTAGATGCCGCCCGCTGCCATGGCGTCCAGGGTGGTGGTGAGGGCGGTCGCCGTGTCCGGCCGCCCCGTCCGGGCGGCAGCCAGCAGCACCAGTTCCAACATCGCGGGCCGAGGGAACTTCGGTGCCTGACCGAACCCGCCCCACTCCCGCGTCGAAGCGAGCGAGGAGGGTGTCAACCGCGACAGACAGGAGGGCAGGCGAGCGCCCGGCGTGCTCGTTGGCCGTCGACCCCCAACCCCCACCGGGGAGGGCGGTGCCGGCCCGGACGGCGTCTGCCAGCTGTCCGGCGGCGACAGTGAGCTCGTCGCGGTGCTCCTCCCATGCTTTGCTGACCTGCCGGAGCAGGTCCACGAACCGGGCGCGGGGGTAGTAGGTACCGCCCAAGAAGGGGCGCCCATCAGGAAGCAGGAAGACCGTCATCGGCCAACCGCCGCTGCCGGTCACGGCCTGGACGGCTTCCATGTAGACGGCGTCGACGTCGGGACGCTCCTCCCGGTCCACTTTTATGTTGACGAAGCCCGCGTTCATCACGGTCGCGGTCGCCGGGTCCTCAAAGGATTCGTGGGCCATCACGTGGCACCAGTGGCAGGCCGAGTAACCGACGGAAAGGAGGACGGGCACGTCCCGAAGGCGCGCCGCTGCGAAGGCGTCCGCGCCCCACGGGTACCAGTCGACGGGGTTCCCGGCGTGCTGGCGCAGGTACGGGCTGGTCTGATCCGCCAGGCGGTTCACGGCGTTCAGGCTACGACGCCGGGATGTCGGCCAGGTGCTCGAGGAGGGGGGAGCCACCTCCCCGGCAAAACCGGACGGCAGCCAGTGGTTCGCGCCACGAAGGGCGACGAACCGAAACGGTGCGGCCACGTACCGGGCGGAGCGCTCGGCCGCCGCCCTGGTCACGAAGGGGTCGCGGTCGCCCCACACGAACAGGCTGGGAACCGCGACCGGCGCGGACGCACCACGCGGCTCGAAGGGCAGGGCCCGATACCAGTTGAGAGGCCCGGTCAGGTCCTGCGGGCGCGCCGCTCGGGTGGCGTATCGCCGGGCCGAGACGGGGTCGAGACCCTGCCGCTGCAACTGCTCGGCCATCCGGGCGCCCCCGCCCAGGGACAGCAGCAGCTCGGGCAGCTTGGGCAGCTGGAACAACAGCATGTACCACGACCGCAGGGCCTGGCTGCTCCGGGTCAGGGCGTCGCGCATGGCCACCGGCGGGGGAGCAGACAGCGCAGTCAGGCTGCGCACCCGGTCCGGGTGGGCTGCGCCGAGGTGCCAGGCGACGACAGCGCCCCAGTCGTGCCCGACGACGTCGAAGCGGTCGGCCCCGGCCGCGGCGGCCAGCGCCAGGGCGTCCGCGCCCAGCAGGTCCACTGTGTAGGACCGTCGAGCGGGCGGTCGCGCCCCGGGGGAGTAACCCCGCTGGTCCGGGGCCAGGACCCGGTAGCCGGCGGCTGCGAGCAGCACAGCCAGGCGGTCCCAGCAGTACCGGTCCTCAGGAAACCCGTGCAACAGCAGCACGACCCGACCCCCGGCGGGGCCGGTGTCGTTGACCTCGAATGTCAGGCCGGCGTGGGTGTAGCGCTCCACGGCCCCGCCTACACGGGCGGGAGGAGGTCGCGTCGCACCTTCCCGATCGCCGTCCGGGGCAGGCGGTCGACCAGGACGACCTGCCTGGGGGCGGCGAAGGGGGCGACGGCTTCGGCGACGAGGCTGCGCAGCGTCTCCAGGGCCGGTGGGTCGCCGGGATCGGCTGGGCACCACCCAGGCCACCACCCGCTGGCCCCATTCGGGGTCGGCCCGGCCGGCGACCGCGACCTCCGCCACGGAGGGGTGGGTCCGCAGGGCCGCCTCGACGGCGGCCGGCCAGACGTTCTCGCCGCCGGTGATGATCATCTCGACCGAGGCGGCCGTCGACGTGCAGTCGGCCGTCGGCGTCGAGCCAGCCCGCGTCGCCGGTCGCGAACCAACCGTCGGCCGTCGACGGCCGGACTGCCGTCGCGGTAGGCCCGCAGCAGCATCGGCCCGCGGAGCCGGATCTCGCGGGTGATCGGGGTCGACGGCCACCTCGACGCCGGCGAGGGGCACGCCGTCGTAGACCACGCCGCTGCCGGTCTCGGTCAGCCCGTAGGTGGTGACGACGTTGGCGCCGGCAGGCTCCCGGCGGCGCCGACCCGCCCAGCACGACCGTGTGGAAGCGCTCGGCGCCCGACCCGGGCCAGCGCGGTCGCCACCAGGGACACGAGCACGTCGGGCCCGCCGGCCGCCCGCACCGCGTCGCGGTCGAAGCCGGGCAGCATCGTCAGGGGCGTGCCGGTCAGCAGGCTCCGGGTGACGACGGCCAGACCGCCGACGTGGTTGAGCGGCAGGCAGGCCAGCCACCGGTGCCGGTCGGGGTCCACGCCGAGGCGGTGCGACGTGGCCCGGGCCGAGGCCGCACCGCCTCGTGGGTGAGGACCACCCCTTTAGCGGTGCCGGTCGTGCCGCTGGTCGCCATCACCAGGGCGTCGCCCGGCTTCGACCGGCATGCCCGCCGGCGGCGGCGCCGTTCGCCGTCGGGACCGACGACCCGGGCCGGTCGCAGCGGTCGAGCACGGCCTCGCTGGGCCGGAGCGGACAGGCGCTGGTCGAGCGGGCAGCACGGCGTCGCCGCGGTCCCAGGCGGCCGGCAGGGCGGCGACGAACGCCGGGCCGGCGGGCAGGTCGATTGCCACCAGGTCGGGCACGGCCAGCTAGTTTGCGCTGCGTATGAGCCGCCCGGCCAATCAGGCCTCGGCCCCGCCACCCCTGGGTGGCCGGAGCCCGGCCGCGGACGCTGCCGGCGTCGGCCGTGCCCGTGGTGGTCGGCACCGCGGTCGCGTCGCGGCCGGGTCGGTCATCTGGTGGCGGGCGGTGGTCGCCCTGGTGGTGGCGGTGGCCCTCCAGGTCGGCACCAACTACGCCAACGACTACAGCGACGGCGTCCGGGGCACCGACAACGACCGGGTCGGTCCCGTCCGCCTGGTCGCGTCCGGGCTGGCGTCGCCGCCGGCGGTGCAGCGGGCGGCCGTGGCCGCCTTCGGGTGGCCGCGGCCGGGCGGCCTGGCCCTGGCCGCGGCCGCCGGCTGGTGGCTGATCCTGGTCGGGGCGGCGTGCATCGCGGCCGGGTGGCTCTACACCGGCGGGCCGCGGCCCTACGGCTACGCCGGGCTCGGCGAGCTGTTCGTGTTCGTGTTCTTCGGCCTGGTGGCCACCGTCGGCACGGCCTACGTGCAGGTGGGCCGGATCACCGGCCTGGCGGTGGCCGCGGCGGTGCCGGTCGGGCTGCTGGCCGTGGCCCTGCTGGTGGTCAACAACCTCCGCGACATCCCGGGCGACACGCGCCGCGGCAAGCGGACCCTGGCCGTGCGCATCGGGGCGACGGCCACCCGGACGGCTGTACGTCGGCTGCCGTGCTGGTCCCCTTCGCCGTGGCCGCCGGCGCTGGCGGTGTCACGGCCGGGGTCGCTGCTGGCCCTGCTCGCCCTTCCGCTGGCGCTGCCGCCCGTCCGTCAGGGTCGCTCGGCCGGGGAGGAGGGCAAGGGCTCTGATCGCGGTGCTGGGGGCCACGGCCGGCTCAGCTGGTCTTCGGGGCCCTGCTCGCGTCGGGATCGCTGATCTAGTGATCGACCGGCCGTCCAGGACACGGCAGGAACGGCGCGACCAGGAAGGCGTCCGGCTGTTCCAGGTGGCAGGCGTGCCCGGCGCCGGGGATGACGGCCAGCTCGGCGTTGGCGCCCGATGCTCGCCGCCAGCCGGCGGCCGTGCGCCAGGTAGGCGTCGTCGTGCTCGCCGGCCACGACCAGCACGGGCATGTCGAGCTGGCGGAGCTGGTACCACAGGGGCTCCTGGGTGCCGGTGCCGGCCAGCCGCAGGCTGGCGGCCAGGCCCGCGGCGGTGCCGCCGAGCCGGCTGTCGACGGCCGCGGCTGCCGGCGGGCAGGCTGGCGAACAGGGCCGCGCCAGCCACCAGGCGACGAAGGCCGCCACCCCGTCCGTCTCGACCTTGGCGGCCAGGCCTCGTCGGCTGCGCGCCGGGCCGCCCGTTCGCCGGGTCGTCGATCCCGGCGGTGGCGCTGACCAGCACCAGCCGGCGCACCAGGTCGCGGGTGGCGCAGGGCGACGTGCAGGGCGAAGCGGCCCCCATCGAGTAGCCGAGCCAGGCCGCCGCGCCCCCGGCCTCGGCCATCAGGTCGGCGCCGGTCGGCAGATCCGCGCCACGTCCGCCGACCGCCCGTGCCCGGGAGCGTCCAGGGCGATGACGGTGTGCGCCGGCGCCAGGGCGGCCCGACGGCTCCCCACGACCGAGCCGACTGGGTGAAGCCGTGGACCAGCACGACCGGGTCGCCCTGGCCCCGAACCTCGGCGTGCAGCACGGCACGATCCTGGCATGAGCGATCCCGTGCCGCGCCGACGTGCAGGCCGCCTTCTGCGCGGTGCTGGTCGACGAGTGGGTCCGGGCCGGGGTGACCGACGCGGTGGTGGCGCCCGGGTCCCGCTCGACGCCGCTGGTGCTGGCCCTGGACGCGCGACCGGCGGCTCCGGGTACACGTCGTCCTCGACGAGCGTTCGGCCGGCTTCGTGGCCCTGGGCATCGGCGCTGGCGACCGGCCGGCCGGCGGTGGTGGCCACGACCAGCGGGACGGCCGCGGTCGAGCTCCATCCGGCGGTGGTGGAGGCCTCGCACGCCGGGGTGCCGCTGATCGCGGTCACCGCCGACCGTCCGCCGGAGCTGCACGGCGTCGGCGCCCCCCAGACCATCGAGCAGGACGGCCTGTTCGGCAGCAGCCGTCCGCTGGGCGGTCGTCGCCCGGCGTGGCCGACCTGGCCGCCGTCGGGCAGCTGGCGGTCGCTGGCGGCTCGGGCCGCTGGCCGTGGCGACTCGGCGGACCGGGCGGGCCCGGGCCCGTGCATCTCAACCTGGCGTTTCGGGAGCCGCTGCTCGGCGACGGCGGCGTGCGGGCGCGTCGCTGCCCCCGGGCCGGTCCGCGGTGCGCCCTGGCACGGCGGCGAGTCGCCGGCGGCGGTCGCGCCGCCCGAGTCGCGTGGTGGAGTCTGCTGGCCGCCCAGCGCGGGCGGGCGGGGCCTGATCGTGGCCGGGGCCGGCGCCGGCGACCCGGCCATCGCTGGTTGGGCCGCCCGAGCGGCTCGGGCTGGCCGCTGCTGGCCGATCCCCGCTCGGGCTGCCGGGTCGTCGGGCGACGCCGTCGATCGCGGCCGCCGACGCCCTGCTGCGGGTCCCGGAGGTCGCGGCCTGGCGCCCGGAGGTGGTGCTCCGGCTCGGGGCGCCCGTGGGCGTCGAAGGTGCTGGCCCAGTGGCTGGCCGGGCTCGGACCCGGAGGTGGCCCAGGTACTGGTCGACCCCTGGGGTCGTTGGGCGGACCCGGACCGGCCGCGTCGGGCAGTGGTCGCCGCCGACCCCGGGCCGTGGCCGCGGCGCTGGTGGCCGCGGCCAGCTGGCGCGGCGCCGGGCCCGGTCGCCGGACTCGGCGTGGTCCGCGCCAGTGGGCCGAGCGCCGAACGGAGCGCCCAGGCGGTCCTCGACGCCGAGCTTGGCGGTCGGGGCCGACCTGGCGATGAGCGAGCCGGCCGTGGCCCGGGCCGTCGTGGCCGGGCTGCCCGACGGCGGCCGCGCTGGTGGTGTCGTCGTCGATGCCGGTCCGCGACGTCGAGTGGTCTCGGCGCCCGCGGGAGCAGGTCGACGGTGCTGGCCAACCGGGGCGCCAACGGCATCGACGGGGTGTGTCCACCGCGATCGGGGTGGCGCTCGGCGCCGGCGCGCCGACGGTGGCGCTGCTCGGCGACCTGGCGTTCCTCTACGACGCCGGCGCCCTGCTGGGCGCGGCCCGCCGGGACCTGGCCCTCACCTTCGTGGTCGTGGACAACGACGGCGGCGGGATCTTCTCCTTCCTGCCCGCAGGCCGCCGGCGCTGCCGGCGCCCAGTTCGAGCGGTCTGCGGCACCCCCCACGGCGCCGACCTTGCGGCCTCGCCGCCGCCCACGGCGTGGACGTGCGACGGGTGGAGGACCGGACGCGCTGGACGACCTGGTGGCCGGCTCGGGCCACGCCGGGGTCCGCCTGGCGGTGGTCAGGTCGAATCGGGCGGCCAACGTGGCCGCCCACGACCGCCTGCATCGCGCCATCGCGGACCGGTGAAGCCAGCCGGGCCGCCCGGTGGGCTCCGCCGCCCGGGCCGCTGAGCAGGCAGGGCGGGGATGCGCACCCGGCCGGGGGCCTACGGGCGAACCAGCGCGGCCAGCAGCGCCTGCAGCTTGAGCTGGGTCTCGGCCAGCTCGTCGGCCGGGTCGGAGCCGGCCACCACGCCGTCGCCGGCGAAGAGCCGGGCCTGGGCGCCGTCCACCTCGGCGCAGCGGATGCCGAGCGCCCAGGCCCCGTCGCCCCGGGCGTCGACCCAGCCGACCGGGCCCGGCGTAGCGGCCCCGGTCGAAGCCCTCGACCTTCTGCAGGTAGCGCACCGCGGCCGGCGGTCGGGTTGCCGCCGACGGCGGGGGTGGGGTGGAGCGGGCCGACGAGCTCGAGGGCCGTCGGTCGGGCGTCGCCGGCGTCGAGCCGGCCGGTGATCAGGGTCGCCAGGTGCGACACGTTGCGCAAGCCCGAGTACCGACGGCCGGTCGGGCACGTCGAGCTCGTCGCACACCGGCGCCAGGGCTCCGCGCAGACACGTCGATCGACCACCTGGTGCTCGCGTCGCGCCTTCGGCGACGCCATGCAGCCCGGCGACGAGGGCCTCGTCGGCGTGGGCGTCGCCGCTGCGGGCCACCGTGCCGGCCAGCGGGTGGCTCACGACCTCGGTCGCCGGTGCGGGCGACCAGCAGCTCCGGGCTGGCGCCGACGAACCGTCGACCGAGAACACCATGCACGACGGGTAGAGCGCCACCAGGCGGGCGAGCACGTCACTGACGAGGAACGGCCGGTTGGCGGTGATGTCGATCCGACGGGCCAGGACGACCTTCTCGAAGTCGCCGGCGCCGATGCGCTCGACCGCGGCGGCGACCAGCGCCTTCCACTCGGCGTGCGGCACGCGACGGGGTCAGGGTGAACTCGTCCGGTGGCTCGGCCGCAGGACGCTGCGCCCGGCGCCTGCAGGACAGGTCGCGGCGTGGACCGCGTGCGGGGCCGCTCGGCTGCCGATCGCTGATGGTCGTCAGCCAGCGCCGCGTCGGCGTGCCGGCCGACGACCCGCTCGGGGAACGACCAGAGCAGCCGGGCGCGCCGGATCGAAGGGCAGGGCGCCGATGGCGACCGGGCCGCACCCGGGAAGGCCGACCTCGTCCGCGGCCGGATGGACGCAGGGCTCCGGCTGACTTCGGCGACCGCAGTCGGCATCGGCCAACCCTGCGGGCAGGTCCAGGCGCGACGCCGCGCCGTGGGCCGGCCAGGCCGCCCTGCTCGTCCTGCCAGAGCAGACCGGTGTCGCCCGCGACGCCGCAGCAGGTCGGGCGGATCGGCGAGGGGAACGGTCCGCGCGACCAGCGCCGATGGCGGGCGCCGACCGGGGTGGGGCGTCCGACCGCGGTCACGGCCGTACCCGTGTGGCCGTGATCAGCTGGGTGATCCCGCCCGAGACAGCAGCCGCCGGTCGACCGCCTCGAACCCGGCCGTCGCCACAGCTGCCAGCAGCTCGTCCGGGGCGGGCAGGTAGGCCACCGACTTGGGCAGGTAGCGGTAGGCGTCGCGGTCGGACAGCAGGGCGCCGATGCGGGGCACGACGTGACCGAAGTAGACCGCGTGCCCGGCCCGCATCACCGGATGGGCGGGGATGGCCACGTCGAGCAGGGCGATCCGGCCCCCGGGCCGGACGACCCGGGCCAGCTCGGCGAAAAACGGGGCCAGAGCCACGAAGTTGCGCAGGGCGAACCCGCTCACCGCCCCGTCCACGCTGGCCGGCGCGGAGCGGCAGCTGCAGGGCGTCGGCCTGGAGCAGCGGGGCGGAGGTGCGGGCGTGGGCCAGCATCCCCACGGACAGGTCGACGCCGATCGGCTGGTAGCCGGCGGCGGTCAGGTCCCGGCACAGGTCGCCGGTCCCGCACGCCACGTCCAGGACGCGGGCATCCGCGGCGGCAGGCCGAGCGACCGCACGGCGCGCCGGCGCCACCGCCGGTCCAGCCCGAACGTCATGATCCGGTTGACCAGGTCGTATCGGGGGGCGATGGTGTCGAACATGGCCCGTACGGCGCGGACCTTGGCCGCACCCTGCGGGAGGACGTCCCCGGCCGGGGTCGATGCCGGGTCCGGCGCCTGTGGCGCGGTGGGCGCCATTCAGGCGTAGTAACGGAACAGGATTTCGGCCACGCACACCGGCTTGGCTTCCGCCCTCGATCTCGAACGTCACGTTGAGGTGACCTGCACGCCGCCCGCCACGTCCTCGACTCTGTTCGAGAGTGGCGCCAGCCCGCAGCTTGCGAGCCGACGGGAACCGGCGCCGGGAAGCGGAGCTTGTTGAGGCCGTAGTTGATCGCCATGGCCGACGCCGGAGACGTCGACGATCTCGGCCAGCAGGGCCGGGACCAATGACAGCGTGAGGTAACCGTGGGCGATGGGCCCGCCGAAAGGTCCGGCCTTGGCCCGCTCGACGTCGACGTGGATCCACTGGTGGTCATCGGTGGCGTCGGCGAACAGGTTGACCTGCTCCTGGGTCACCTGGCGCCACTCGCTGTAGCCCAGGTGCTCGACCGACGAGCTGCTTGAGCCCGCCGATGCCATCGATCGTCGTCGTCATGGCCGCAGGCTAGGTCAGGATGGCGGCGCTCTATCGAAACCAGATGCGGCGGTAGGCCCGGCTCTGGGGGTGCAGCAGCAGGGCCACCAGGGCGCCGTAGAACAGCAGGCTGACGATCGAGCCGGCCGAGAAGGACAGGACGGTGAACGCAACCAGCAGCACGGCCAACACCAGCCCCAGCCAGTAACCCCACTTCTTCTCGTTGGCGATCCCCCATCCGGCCGCCACCTGGCCGACGACGAGGAGCAGGGCGATGGGGGAGAACCCGGAAGCTGACGAGCAAAAGGAAATCCAGGGCGGCATTCATGTACATCAATACCGTCGCCATCATCAGTGTCTGCGGTTGCGTGCGGTCGACCCAACGATTGGACGGCATGGCGTATCAGTTTGGCAGCAAGGCGGCGGTACCGGCGGTCACAGCCTCGGGCCGGGCTGGCGAGCTGCCCGCAGGCGGCGTCGATGTCGGTCCCACGGTTGCGCCGGACGGTGGCGTTGACGCCAAGCGCCACGAGCTGATCCCGGAAACCGGCGCACGGCCGGCCGGGCGGGTGCCGCGCATCGGGTACCCGGGAGTGGGGTTGAGCGGGATGAGGTTGACGTGGGCGCCCAGCGGTCGAGCCAGCTCGGCGAGCTCAGTGGCGTCGGACGGCCGATCGTTGATGCCGGCGATGAGGGCCCATTCGAAGCTGAGACGGCGGCCCTTGGCGGTCAGGTACTGCCGGCAGGCCTCCATCAGCACCGTGAGCGGATAGCGCCGATTGAGCGGCACCAGGGTGTTGCGGAGGCGATCATTGGCGGCGTGCAGGGAGACGGCCAGATTGACCGGAAGGGTTTCGCTGGTCAGGCGGCGAATGCCCGGGACCACCCCCACCGTCGAAATGGTCAGGTGCCGGGCGGACAGCCCGACGTCGTGGTGAAGGCGTTCGATCGCCGTCCACGTCCGGTCGTAGTTGGCCAGCGGTTCGCCCATTCCCATGAAGACCACGTTGGACAGCCGGGCTGGGTCGCGGCCCGCCGGGCCTCGATGACCTGCTCGACGATCTCGCCCACCGTCAGGTGGCGACGGAAGCCGCCCTGGCCAGTCGCGCAAAACGAACAGCCCATGGCGCAGCCGGCCTGACTCGACACGCACACGGTCGCCCGGTCGGCGTAGTGCATCAACACCGTCTCGATCTGGGCCCCATCATGGAGGGCCCACAACCACTTGACGGTCTGTCCTCCGTCGGAGACCAGCTCCGAGCGCAACCGCAACGCCGGGGGCAACGCCGCCATCCAGCCGGGCGCGAACCGGGCGAGGCAGATTCGTCATCTGGCCCGGCCGTCGACCTTCGGCATAGAGGGCTCGCCACACCTGGTCGACCCGGTAGGCCGGTTCATCCTCGAGGAGGGCCGCCAGCCCGGCCCGGTCCAGGTCGTAGGGCCCCGGCATCACACCGAGGGAGGAATGTCTCCGACGTAGGCCTCGTCCAGGTGATTGACGATGAAGCCCATGTCGACGTACAGCTTGACGGCAGGCGCGTTGTTAGCGTCGACGTACAGCATGCCCACCTCGAGGCCCCGGCCGTGCAGGTAGTCCAGCCCGGCCAGGACCAGCTGGCGGCCGAGCCCGGGCTGGCGGTCCCGTCGGGCGGGGTCGACCGCGATGACGTAGATCTCCCCCAGGGGCGGGTCGGTGTCTTTGTGGATCTTCGTCCAGCAGAAGCCGTCGAGACGGCCGTCGGCGCCGTCGTGGAGCAGGAAACCGGCGGGGTCGAACCAGGGTTCAGCCTCACGCTGCTCCAATGTCTCCCGGTCCCAACCGCCCTGCTCGGGGTGCCAATCAAAGGCCCGGTTGTTGACTTCCAGCCAGGCGTCCTCGTCGACGCCGACTCGGAACGGACGGGTCACGATGGAAGCCACCGTGCCCGGGCGTCCCTCGTGCCGGTGCGATTCATCGACCGGCAGGGGGCGGCGCATCTGGTACAGGACCCGACCGGGTGCCAACCCGACGGCGGCGGCGATGCGGTCGTGCTCGGGGCGGGGCTGATTGACCCACATGTGGACGTGGCCGCCCCCCTCGGCGGCGATGACCCGGGTGGCCTCGGTGACCAGATCCAGGCCGATGGTGTTGCCGGGAACCCGATGGTGGGGATCCACCACAAACTCCAGGGCCCAGCTGCCGCCTCCCCGGGTCACCTGGGCGTACCCGACCGGGTGGTCGTGACCTTCCTCCCACGCCACCAGCCCGGCGAAGCCTCCCCGGCCGCCCTGCACCAGGTCCAGCCAGGCATGCTCGTCCAGGGCCGCGTGGGCGTCCGCGGCGCTGGCCGCGTCGAGCAAGGTGCGGACGGCGTCCACGTCGCCCTGGCCGAAATGGGTCTTGACCTCAATGCGGTGCACCGCAGGCAGGGTATCGGTCGGCCGGGGGATCGGCCGGCACAACGCGATCGCCGCACCGTGTGATGGGGCGGACAACGTGATCGGGCCGGCCCTGAGGAGCCCGCCCTACCCTGAAACACCGCCCTACCCTGAAGAAATGGCCCGACCTCGAACCCCGAAGGGCCGCGCCCGGGAGGCCGCCGCCCGCCTGGCCGAGGAGTACCCGGGCTCGGCAAAGGAACTGTGCGCCCTCAATTTCACGACCCCGTTCCAGCTGCTGGTCGCGACCGTGCTGTCGGCCCAGACCACCGACGAACAGGTCAATCTGGTCACCCCGAAGGTCTTCGAGCGCTATCCCACGCCAGCCGACCTGGGTGAGGCCAACCCGGACGAGCTGGAAACGATGATCCATTCCACCGGGTTCTTCCGGGCCAAAGCCAGGAGCCTGATCGGCTTGGGCAAAGCCCTCGACGAGCGGTTCGGCGGCGAGGTACCCGCGTCGATGGACGAGCTGGTCACCCTGCCAGGCGTGGGTCGCAAGACCGCCAATGTCGTCCTCAGTGTGGGGTTCGGGCTGCCGGGACTTGCCGTGGACACGCACGTGGCCCGTCTGACCAAGCTGCTCGGCCTGACCCAGTCAACAGACCCCGACCGCATCGAAGCCGACGTCACCGCCCTGCTGCCCCGCTCGGAGTGGGGCGCGTTCGGCCTCCGTCTGATTCTCCACGGCCGGCGCGTGTGCGTGGCCAGGCGGCCGCGGTGCATCGATTGCCTCATGGCCGATTTCTGCCCGTCGGTCCAACTCCCGGTTGGGGCCGTGCCTGTCGCCGCCCTCGCCTGGCGGCTCGAGCATCCGGGTCGCGGTAAGCCGGTCCGGCCCAGTTCAGCGCTGTCGGCGCCGGTCGCCCCACGTGGCCTCCTCCACGGCGCTCAGGCGCCGTCGAGCAGCCCGAAGCGACCGCTCCACTTCGAACAGGTCTGTGCCGACGATCTCTTTCTCGTCTCCCGAGAGACCGTCGGCGATTCGGGAAATCCGACCCAGCAGCTCGTCCAGGCTGGTGGCGACGGAACTCAGTTCGGCGCGTGCGGACATACCGTTACCATCATGGACCCGATGTCGTCCCGTCCTGAGTCGTCTGGCCCCGCTGTGTCGTCTGGTGCGCCCGTGATGGCACGACCCTCGCAGCCGAGCGTCCTGAGCCGGCTGGATCTGCGAGGGGCGACCGGTGATCTGCGCCGGCTCCTGCCGGCCCCGGCCGTGGCCGGCGACGACGCGACCGAGTCGGGCGCCGCCGTGCGGGCCATCCTGGGCCGGGTCCGGACCGAGGGCGACGCGGCGGTCCGCGGCACTCACCTGGCAATTCGACGGCGTCGCCATCGACGGCCTGCGAGTCCCGCCCGAGGAGGTGCGAGCGGCCCTCGACGCCATCCCGGCTGACCTGCGCCAGGCCCTGGAAGTCGCCCACGACAACATCGCCGCCTACCACCGGACCCAGCTCGGCAGCGACGGGCGTTGGGCACATCACGGTGTGGTCGTACGCGACCTGGCAGTCCCCGTCTGCCGGGCCGGCCTTTATGTCCCGGGCGGACGGGCGCCTCTCGCCTCCACGGTATTGATGACGGCCGCGACGGCCCGGGTGGCCGGAGTCGAGCAGCTGGCGTTGTGCTCACCCCCGGGCCCCGACGGTCTACCCGCGGCGGCCATACTGGCGGCGGCCACCATTGCGGGCGTCGACGAGGTGTACCGGGTCGGCGGGGCCCAGGCCATCGCGGCCCTGGCCTACGGGACCGAAAGCATCCCGGCCGTCGACGTGATCGTCGGCCCCGGAAACCGCTACGTGGCCATGGCCGAGCGCCTGGTGGCCGGGGAGGGGGCAGTAGGGGTCCCGTCCGCGTTCGCAGGACCCTCCGAGGTGGCTGTCATCGCCGACGCGTCCACACCGGTCGCCTATGCCGCGGTGGACCTGATCGTGCAGGCCGAACACGGCCCCGACGGCCTGGCCTATCTGATCACCTGGTCCGAGGAGGCCGCCGACGCCATCTCCGAAGAGGTCACCCGGCTCACCAACGCATCCCCGCGGCGGTCGGAGATCCTCGCCACCATGGCGAGCGGTGGGTTCGCGGTGCTGGTCGACGGGCCCGAACAGGCCATGGCCGTGGCGAACGTCATCGCCCCCGAGCACCTCGAGCTCATGAACGACAACCCCGAATCGCTCGTGCCCCTGATCCGCAGCGCGGGAGCCGTGTTTCTCGGCCCGTATTCCCCCGCCAGTCTGGGCGACTACGTGGCCGGACCCAACCATGTGCTGCCCACCGCCCGATCGGCCCGTTTCGGCAGCGCCCTTCGTGTCGACGATTTCCGGAAGCACATCCACGTCGTCGAAGCGGACGCCGCCGGCTTGGCCCGCCTGGCCCCGCACGTGATGGCCCTGGCCGCGTCGGAAGGGCTGGCGGCCCACGCCGATTCGGTACGCGTCCGCACCGAGCCCGGGGTGTCGTGATGCCGTTGCCCGATCCCCGGGAAGACCTGGGCCTGCGCGAGGGCTACCACTCGCCGCAAGTGGACGTCGCCATCCGGCTCAACACCAATGAATCGCCGCTGCCGCCCCCGCCCGGCTGGATCGAGGCCCTGCAGGAGCAGATTGCGTCCATCTCGTGGAACCGCTATCCCGACCGGGAGGCGGCGACGCTGCGCACGGCGTTGGCAACCCTGCACGGGGTCCGGGCCGAGCAGGTCTTCTGCGCCAACGGGTCCAACGAGGTCCTGCAGTCCCTGTGCCTCGCATACGGAGGCCCGGGACGCGCGGTCGCCGTGTTCGAGCCCACCTACGCTCTCCACTCGCATATCGCCCACCTGACCGGTACCGCGGTGGCCGAGGGCCAACGCCGGTCGGACTTTTCCCTGGATCTCGCAGTGGTCGCGGACCTGCTGGAGGCGGATCGTCCGGCCATCACCTTCCTGTGCTCACCTAACAACCCGACCGGGATGGCGGACGACCCCTCGGCCGTGCGAGCGGTGCTCGCAGCCGCTCCGGGGCTGGTCGTCGTCGACGAGGCGTACGGTCAGTTCGCCGACTGGTCGGCTCTCACCTTGATCGACGACACCGTGCCCCTCGCCGTCACGCGGACCTTCTCCAAGACGTGGTCCATGGCGGCCGCCCGCCTCGGGTACCTGATTGGACCGGCCCCCGTCGTCGCCGCCCTCGAGCGCGTCGCTCTGCCGTACCACCTGGACGCCCTGAAGCAGGCCGCCGGCCGTCTGGCCGTACGGTTTGTCGGAGAAATGGAGGACAGGGTCGGGCTGATCGTCCGTGAGCGACATCGGGTCCTGGCGGCACTTGGCCGGCTGCCCGTGACGGCTTGGCCGTCGCAGGCCAACTTCGTCCTGTTCCGGCCGCAGCAACACAAAGGCGTGGAGGTCTGGCAGGGACTGCTGGACCGGTCCGTGCTGGTGCGGGACACGTCGTCGTGGCCCCGGCTGGCCGACTGCCTGCGGGTGACCATCGGCACCCCGTATGAAAACGACGCCTTCCTGGCCGCCCTGGCTGAGGTGCTGGCATGACCGGGCGCCGCAACGCCGATCGCCGGCGGACCACCAAGGAGACGGCGGTCGAGGTCACCCTGGACCTGGATGGCGCGGGGGCGGTAGCCGTCTCGACCGGGCTGCCCTTCTTCGACCACATGGTGACCCAGTTGGGCAAGCATGCCGGCTTCGACCTGGCGGTACGGGCCGAGGGCGACCTCGACGTCGACGCCCACCACACGGTGGAGGACACCGGCATCCTGCTCGGAGAGAGCCTGCGTGAAGCCCTCGGCGACAAGGCCGGGGTGCGCCGGTTCGCCTCAATCGACGTGCCTCTCGACGAGGCGCTGATCGCGGTGGCGCTCGATCTGTCGGGCCGTCCGTTCCTCGTCTATCAGGTCGACCCTGGGGCCGGCGGCGAGGCGTACCCGATTGGCTCACCGCCGTTCGACCCGCAGCTGGCGGAGGAGTTCTGGCGGGCGCTGGTAACCGCGGCCGGGATCACGCTGCACCTGCGCATGATCTCCGGCCGCAACCCGCATCACATCCTGGAGGCCTCTTTCAAGGGGGTGGCCCGGGCCTTGCGCGACGCCGTCCAGGTGGAAGGTACCGGGATCCCGTCGACGAAGGGCGCGCTGTGAGCTCCCCCGCCAGGATCGCGGTCCTCGACTACGGCATCGGCAACCTGCGCTCGGCTGAGAAGGCGCTGCAATACCTGGGGGCGGCGGCGCGTCTGGAGTCCGACCCGGACGCGGCCCTGCAGGCCACCGCGGTCGTTCTCCCCGGGGTTGGCAGTTTCGGTCGCTGCATGGAGGCCTTGCGCGCCAGCGGCCTCGATCGGGTGGCGCTGGCCGCAGTGGCGGCGGGACGTCCGTTTCTGGGGATCTGCGTGGGCATGCAAATGCTCTACGAAGGCTCGGATGAGTCGCCGGAGGTGACTGGCCTCGGCGTCTTGCCCGGCCGGGTCCGGCGATTGGTGCCCGGCGTCAAGCGACCACAAATGCAATGGAACCGGCTGACGCTGCGGCAGCCGTCGCACCCCATGGTGGAAGGACTGGGGCCGGATCCGTGGGTGTACTTCGTTCACTCCTACGCGCCGCCCGAGGGAGATGACGTCGTCGCCACCTGCGACTACGGCGGGACCGTGGTGGCGGCAGTCGCTCGCAACCATCTGTGGGCCACCCAGTTCCACCCCGAGAAGTCCGGCGACGCCGGACTGGCCCTGCTGGGGAACTTTGTTGCCAGCGTGACAGGTGACAGTGCGGGCGGCGCAGACCGGACGGCCGCTGGGGCCGGTCAGGTGGGGACGAGCTCGACGGCGGCCCGGGCAGCCCCGACGGGCGCCTCCGCCCACGGGGCTTGAGGTCACGGGAATGGAGCTGTTTCCCGCCATCGACGTACGGGCCGGCCGCTGCGTCCGCCTGGTGGAAGGTGACTTCGGTCGCGAAACCGCCTACGGCGACGATCCTGTCGCCGTCGCCCGGTCCTTTGCGGCCGCCGGGACCCGGTGGATCCACGTTGTCGACCTGGACGCGGCCCGGAGCGGACAACCGGTCAACCGGGCCGTAGTCGCACGCATCGCTGCCGCCGTCAGGGCGGCCGGCGTCCGCGTCCAGGCCGGGGGAGGAGTGCGCACCGTCGCCGACGCGGAAGAGCTGCTGGCCGCAGGCGTGGACCGGGTGGTGCTCGGGACGGCGGCCGTCGAGAATCCGGAGCTGCTGGCCCAGATTGCGCAGCGCTGGCCCGGACAGGTGGCGGCGGGGCTCGACCACCGGGAAGGGCAGGTCCGGACCCGGGGCTGGCTGCAGGGTGCGGGGCGGCTGGTGGAGGAGGTCATCCCCGAGGTGATCGCGGCCGGGGCCGCGACGGTCATCGTCACCGACATCGGCCGGGACGGGCGCCTGAGCGGGCCCGACGTGGCGGGCCTGTCCGGGCTGCTCGAGCAGACCGGTGCCCCCATCATCGCGTCCGGAGGGGTACGCGACCTGGGCGACGTGCAGGCCCTGGCCGGCGTTCGCAGCCGGGACGGAGCGGGCCTGGTCGGGGTCATCGCCGGCACCGCCCTATACGAGGGTCGTCTGCAGATCGCGGCCGCGGTGGCCGCCCTCAAGGGATCGTCTGTGGCGCCGTGAGGGCGATCCGGGTCATCCCCTGCCTGGACGTCGACGCCGGCCGGGTCGTCAAGGGCGTCAAGTTCCAGAACCTGCGCGACGCCGGCGACCCGGTGGAGCTGGCTGCTCGCTACGACCAGGAGGGGGCGGACGAGCTGGTCTTCTACGACATCACCGCTTCCGCTCACGGGCGGGAGACCATGGTGGACGTGGTGGCGCGCACGGCCGAGCAGGTGTTCATCCCGCTGACGGTGGGGGGAGGGGTGCGTACCCTGGATGACGCCCGCTCGTTGTTGCGGGTCGGGGCCGACAAGGTCAGCGTCAACAGCGCGGCCGTCGCCGACGCGGAACTGATCGATCAGCTGTCGGACACGTTCGGGGCCCAGTGCGTGGTCGTCGGCATCGACGTGCGCCGGCGCCCATCCGGCTTCGAGGTCTATACCCATGGCGGCCGGCGGGCGACCGGACGCGACGCGGTGGCGTGGGCGGTCGAGTGCGAGACCAGAGGCGCCGGCGAGGTCGTGCTCAACTCGATGGATCGCGACGGCACCCGGGACGGCTTCGATCTGCAGCTGACCCGCCAGGTGGTCGACTCGGTCGGCATCCCGGTGGTAGCCAGCGGCGGCGTGGGCCGGCTGGAGCATCTGGTCGAGGGTGCGGTGGAGGGCGGGGCCGATGCCGTGCTGGCGGCCTCCATTTTTCACTTCGGAGAGGCGACGGTGGCAGACGCGAAGGCCAGGTTGCAGGCCGCGGGGGTGGTGGTCCGCCCCGTACCCGGCGCAGCGTGAGTAGGGTGGCCGCAATGGCGAATCCTTCCGGCGCCGGGGTCAGCACCTCCAAGCAAGCCGTCCAGATGCTCACGGACCGGGTCCTGGTGCAAATCCCCAGCAGCGAAGGCGAGCGGAAGAGCCGGGCCGGGATCCTCATCCCGGCCACCGCCCAGGTGGCCCGCCGGCTGGCCTGGGCCGAGGTAGTGGCGGCGGGGCCGCATGTGCGCTCCATCAAGCCTGGAGACCAGGTGCTCTTCAACCCGGAGGATCGCTATGAGGTGGAGGTCCAGGGCGAGGACTACCTGATCCTGCGCGAGCGAGATATCCACGCCGTCGCCTCCGAGCGCGTCGACGACGGGACCGGCCTGTACCTGTAGCCGGCTCGCGGCGACCGGCTCGCCGTGGGCGGTGCCTACCATTGCAGGCATGACCGTCGCCACTCCCATCGACGCCACCGCCGACCAGCTGGCCACCGTCCGCTACAACACCGACGGCCTGGTGCCCGCCATCGTGCAGGAGCACGCGACGGGTGCCGTGCTCATGATGGGATGGATGAACGCGGGTTCGCTGCTGGAAACGCTCGAGACCGGGCGCACCGTCTTCTGGTCCCGCAGCCGCCGGGAACGGTGGCGCAAGGGCGACACGTCCGGCGACCGGCAGTGGGTCCGCTCGGCTTACTACGACTGCGACGGCGACACCCTGCTTTTCGTGGTGGAACAGGAGGGGGCGGGGGCGTGCCACACCGGGGAGCGCAGCTGCTTCTATCGTCCGTTTGGCTCGCCCGCGTCCCCTGTGACCTCATGAGCGGCCCGAGCCGGGACGATTTTGCGTCCCTGGCGCGCCAGTACACGGTGGTCCCGGTGTGGCGGGAGCTTCTGGCCGACCTGACGACCCCGGTGGCTGCCTTCTCTCGCCTGGCCGGCGCCGACCCGACCGGCCGGGCCTTTCTGCTCGAGTCCGTTGAGCATGGTGGCCGGTGGGGACGGTGGTCGTTCGTCGGCCGGCAGCCGACAGCGACGCTCATCGCGCGGGACGGCACGATCTCGGTGGAAGGGCGCCTCCCTGCCGGCGTCCCCATCGATCGAGGGGTGCTGCAGGCGGTCGCCGGCCTCCTCGCTGTGTACCGGGCGCCCGCCATCGAAGCGTTGCCGCCGTTGCACGGCGGGATCGTCGGGTACCTGGGTTACGACGTGGTGCGTGAGATCGAACGGCTGCCAGACACGCCCCCAGACGAAGCCGGCTATCCGGACGCCGTGCTCTCGGTCCTCGGGCAGACGGTGGCCTATGACTCCTGGCGCCAGCGGGTCACGCTGATCGAGTCGGTTCCAATCCCCGCCGGCGCGGCCGGCGACCGCCGTGCCTGCGACGCTCTCTACGACGCCGCCCATGTCCGACTGGACGCCCTCGCGGCCGAGGGGGCCCATCCCGTTGCCGAACCGCTGCTGATGCCACCGGACCGCGACGACGAGCTGCCCGACATCCACCGGCGGACCCCCGTGGACCTGTACGCCAAGGCGGTCGAAGTGGCCAAAGAGCACATCCTGGCCGGCGACATCTTCCAGGTTGTCCTGTCGCAACGCTTCGAGCTCGACCTGGAGGCGGATCCTTTCGACCTGTACCGGTCGCTCCGCCAGGTCAATCCCAGCCCGTACATGTACTTCATCCGCCATCCCGAGCTGTGCGTCGTCGGGTCGTCCCCCGAGCCGATGGTGCAGCTCACGGACGGCCGGGTCGTCTCGCGGCCCATCGCCGGCACTCGCCGCCGGGGCCGCAACGACGAGCACGATCGCCGGCTGGCGGCGGAACTGATCGAGCATCCAAAAGAACGGGCCGAGCACGTCATGCTCGTCGACCTGGCCCGCAACGACGTGGGCCGGGTGGTCGACTACGGCACGGAAGTGGTGGACGAGCTGATGACCCTGGAGCGCTACAGCCACGTCATGCACCTGACCTCGCAGGTGTCGGGCCGTCTGCGCGCCGGCCTGGGGCCCGTGGACGTATTGCGGGCCACCCTGCCCGCCGGCACCGTCTCGGGCGCGCCCAAGGTGCGGGCCATGCAGATCATCGACGAGCTCGAGCCGGCCAAGCGGGGCCCGTACGCAGGCGTCATCGGCTACTTCGACTTCTCCGGGAATCTCGACACCGCCATCGCCATCCGCACCATGCTCATCGCTCCCGACGGCCGGGCCAGCGTCCAGGCCGGAGCGGGCATCGTGGCCGACAGCGACCCGGCGGACGAGGACCTTGAGTGCCGCAACAAGGCAGCCGCGCTGCTTGCGGCCGTTCCGGGCGCTCGGCGCATGACCGCAGCCCGACGTCAGGCTGACCGGGATGCCTGACCGCTACGCCGTCTGGTTGGCACGCGACGTCGTCGCGGCCCGCGGCGCGGAAGCGGCGACCTTTCTCCAGGGTCAGCTCAGCCAGGATGTCGCCGCCCTGCCCGACGGTGGCACCGCCTGGTCGTGGCTGCTGGCGCCCACGGGAAAAGTCGACGCGTTGCTGCGGGTCACCCGCCTCGCCGAAGACGAATGGGTGCTCGACACCGACGCCGGATGGGGCGCGGCCGTGCTCGATCGGCTCAACCGGTTCAAGCTTCGGACCAAGGTGGAGCTGTCCGCGCTGCCGTGGCAGGTGTTGGGGCTGCGCGGCGCCGTACCCGACGACAGCGGTGCAGCGGTCATCGTCCCGGCCTGGCCGGGATTGGCCGGTGTGGATCGGCTGGGACCGGAGCTGGCCGTACCCGACGGGTGGCCGGTCCTGGCGGTTTCCGACTACGAGGCCATCCGCATCCTGGCCGGAATCCCGAGAATGGGCGTCGAGCTCACCGAGAAAACCATCCCGGGCGAAACCGGGCTGAACGATCAGACCGTGAGTTTCACCAAAGGGTGCTACACCGGCCAGGAGCTCGTCGCTCGCATTGATTCTCGCGGCGGTCACGTGCCTCGCCGATTGCGGGTGCTGTCGTTGTCGGCCGGCGTCGACGCCGGGACGCCGTTGCTCGACTCCGAGGGCGGGAACGCCGGAACGGTGACGAGCGTCGCCCACTCGCCCCACGCCGGGTGGGTGGCCCTCGGCTATGTGCGCCGCGGGGTCGACGGCCGGGCCGGGTTGCGGGCCGGCCCTGGCGGTCCCGAGGTGGAGGTTCGGGAGCTGACCGGGTGAGCTGGGGCGGCCTGCGGTGGAAGCCGGCCCTGGCGGTCGGATTCGCTGCGGCCGCAGCCGGGTGCGGCGTCCAGACGTTGTCGTACTCCTCACCACCGGCAGTGACCGCGCCGCCAGTCACGCCGGGCCCGACCCTTCCCGACAATCTGCCATCGGTGGCCGAGGCGCGGGTCCCTGGCGCGGCGGCGACTCCGCCGCTTCCCATCGGTCCGGGGACGGCGTCGCTCAACGGGACCGTCCTCGGCCCCCAAGGCCCGGTCCCGGGGGCGACCGTGCAGGCGGAGCGGATCGTCGGCAACCAGGTCGCGACGGCCCAGACGACCACGGCGGCCGACGGGAGCTGGACGATCAGCTCGATCCTGGGTGGGCGCTACCGCGTTCGGGCCTGGCAAGCCCCCGGCCTGGCGGCCACCAGCCCCCAGATCTTCTTTCTGGGCGGGACCCAGTCCGACGCCCTGACCATCCAGGTGACGTCGTTTACCGGACCGGTCGTGGCGGCCGCCATCGCCCCAGCGGTGCCTGCCGTCGATCAGGCCAGCAACCTTGAAGTTCAGGTCACCACCCCGACAGTTGGTTCGGACGGCGTGGTCCGTGACCTCCCTGACGCCGGCGTTGACGTGACCCTGACCGAGGACCCCCTGTGGCAGGTCCAGAGTGCCAACCCGTCCGTCACCGGTCCGGAGGGGACGGTGCTGTTCCAGATCAGCTGCCAGGCCGCCGGCACCAGCCCTTTGAGCGCCGCCGTCGGAAACGGTGCGCCCCAGGCCCTGCAGGTTCCCGATTGTGTGGGCGCGCCCACGACCACCACGACCCCGACCACGATCCCGACAACCACGACCACCACGCCTGCGACGACTGTTCCTGCCACGACCACCACCACTTGCCCGCCGGCGGTCCCCGGAAGCCCGCGGACCACCGTCTACTTCGGGGTGTGCTGAGCCGCTGGGTGTCTGGCACGTCCGGTGTCCAGGCGATCCAGGACCTGCCCGGTAGGCTCGCAGCGGCATGGCCACCTACCTCGATCGCATTCTGGCCGCCCATCGGGCCCGGGCGGCCGCCGATCACCGCGACCTGGATGCTTTGGCCGGGCAGGCTCGGTCCTGTCCGCCGCCCCGGGGATTCGCGGCAGCGCTGCGGAACCCCGGGCGAGGCGAGGTTGGCGTCATCGCCGAGGTGAAGCGGGCCAGCCCCAGCAAAGGCGTGCTCGCCCCTGACCTCGATGCCGCCCGGACGGCCGCCGCCTATCAGGCCGGCGGGGCGGCAGCCCTGTCGGTGCTGACCGACGCGGACTTTTTCTCCGGCTCGGTCCAGGACCTGATGGCCGCCCGAGCCGCCACCGGGCTGGCCGTGCTTCGGAAGGACTTCACCGTCGGCCCCGCCGACGTTTTCGACGCGAGATGCATGGGAGCCGACGCGGTTCTCCTCATTGCGGCCGCTCTTTCTCCTGATGAGCTCCGCCAGCTGATGGACGTGGCGGTGACGGTCGGGCTGGACAGCCTGGTCGAAGTCCATGACGAGGAGGAAGCGGAACGGGCGCTGTCCGCCGGCGCCACCGTGGTCGGCGTCAACCAGAGAGATCTGTACAGCTTCGCGGTCGACACTGAGCGGGCCGTGCGGGTGGCGAAGATGCTGCCCGGCAACGTGATCCGGGTGGCGGAATCCGGTATCCGGACCGCGGACGACGTCCGGCGGCTTGGCGACGCCGGTTTCGACGCGGTGCTCGTCGGGGAAGCGCTGGTGTCCTCCCCCGACCCCGCGAGCGCCTTGCGGGAGCTGCGAAGCCAGGCGAGGTCGCGGGCGAGTCGCTGATGTTCATAAAGGTGTGTGGCACCACGTGCGAGGACGACGCCCTGCTGGCTGTTGCGTTGGGTGCCGACGCGGTCGGTTTCGTGTTCGCCCCCTCCTCCCGCCAGATCGCCCCGCAGATCGCCGGCGACATCGTCAAACGGCTGCCCCCCGAGATCGTCACGGTCGGCGTCTTCCGGGACGAGTCGCCCAGCCGCGTTCTCAGCGTCGCCCACCTGGCTGGTCTGCAAGGCGTGCAACTGCACGGGCGGGAGCCCGCGCAGACAGCCCGTTGGCTCCGCAGCCGTGTACCCATGGTCATCCAGGCGTTTCCCGCCGGCGACGCCCGGGTGCGCCTGGCCGCAGACTATGGGGCCCATGCGGTACTGCTGGACGCCCCGAACCCCGGCTCGGGTCATGTGTTCGACTGGTCCCTGGCTTCCGAGCTCCCTCCCGGGCAGCGCCTCATCATCGCCGGCGGTTTGACTGCGGCTAACGTCGGCGCCGCCATCGCCCACGCCCACCCCTGGGGCGTCGATGCCGTCTCCGGCATCGAGCGCGAGCCAGGGCGCAAGGACCCGATCAAGCTGCGCGATTTCATCGCCGCGGCGCGGGCGGCCGAGGACGAGCTGGCGCCGTTCGAGCCCGACCCGGACCTGGGGGGCATCTACGACTGGGAGGACGAGCCGTGAGCGACGCGGCTGCTGGGTTGTCGGGATCTGGGTCGTCGCCCGACGGCCCGGTGCGTATGGCTGACCCCGGGCCGACCGGGCGGTTCGGCCGCTTCGGCGGCCGCTACCTGCCCGAGTCTCTGGTGCCCGCGTGTCTCGAGCTGGAGTCGGCGTTCCGGAACGCCTGGTCAGACCGAGACTTCCGGGCCCGTTACGCGGCGCTGCTCCGGGATTACGCCGGCCGGCCCACACCGGTGACCGAGTGCGGCCGGCTCTCGGAAGAGCTCGGCGTACGGGTCCTGCTCAAGCGTGAGGACCTCACCCATACCGGCTCGCACAAGATCAACAACGTCCTCGGCCAGGGCTTGCTGACCCTGGAAATGGGAAAGCCCCGGCTGGTGGCGGAGACAGGTGCCGGCCAGCACGGGGTGGCCACGGCCACAGCGGCGGCATTGTTCGGCCTGGAGTGCGTCGTCTACATGGGCGAGGTGGACACCGAACGGCAGGCCCTCAACGTGTTCCGGATGCGGCTGCTCGGCGCCGAGGTCCGCCCCGTCACCTCCGGCAGCCGGACGCTCAAAGACGCGGTCAACGACGCACTCCGCGACTGGGTCGCCACTGTCGAGACCACCCACTACTGCCTGGGCTCGGTCATGGGCCCGCACCCCTTTCCCTGGATGGTGCGGGAGTTCCAGCGGGTGATCGGTGAGGAGGCTCGCGACCAGTGCCGCGCCCTGCTCGGTCAGCGCGACCCCGACCTGGTGATCGCCTGTGTCGGAGGCGGTTCCAACGCGGCGGGCACCTTTGCGGGGTTCGTCGACACCGCGGCCCGCCTGGTCGGCGTGGAAGCGGCAGGCGGGGCGGCCATCGGCCACGGCGTGCCGGGAGTGCTGCACGGCATGCACTCGTACCTCCTCCAGGACGAGTGGGGTCAGATCCTGGAGGCCCAGTCGATCTCGGCCGGTCTCGACTATCCGGGGATCGGCCCGGAGCATTCCTATCTGTCCGATCGGGGCCGGGCGTCCTACTTCAGCGCCACCGATGCGGAGGTGCTGGCCGCGCTGCAGTTGCTGTCCCGGACGGAGGGCATCATTCCGGCCCTGGAACCAGCCCATGCCCTGGCCTGGTTGGTGGGTGCGGTGCGGTCCGGCGAGGTGGCCCGGGGCGCCACGGCATTGATCACGCTGTCGGGGCGGGGGACAAGGACGCCGAGCAGGTCATGCGGGTGCTGGCATGACCCGCCCGCCCGACTGCGGCGCCGTCGAAGCCTCCCTGCGGTCTGCGCGGGCGGGCGGGCGCAAGCTGCTCGTCACCTACGTCACTGGCGGCCTCGGTCAGGATTGGATCGACGCCCTCCGGGCCATGGTCGAAAGCGGCGCCGACCTGGTCGAGATCGGCATCCCCTTCTCGGATCCAGTGATGGACGGCCCCACCATCCAGGAAGCGTCGGTCCGGGCCCTGGCCGACGGGGCCACACCCGGTGGAATCCTTCAGACGCTCCGACCGGTCGAGTTGCCCGTCCCCCTGGTCGCCATGACCTACTACAACATCGTGTTCCGCTCCGGCCCAGCCCGCTTCGCCCACCTGCTCACCGACGGTGGCATCGGGGGCGCGATCGTGCCCGACCTTCCCCTCGACGAGTCCCGGGAATGGGAAGACGAGGCGGCGGCCGCGGGAGTCGAGACGGTCCTCCTGGCCGCGCCCGTCACGCCAGACGAGCGGCTGGCCGAGCTGTGCCGGCGCTCGCACGGCTTCGTCTACGGGGTGAACCTGATGGGCGTCACCGGTGAACGTTCATCGTTGGCCCAGTCCGCCGCGGTCCTGGCCAAGCGCCTCAAAGCCACCACGGACAAACCCGTCGTCATGGGCTTCGGCGTTTCGACGCCCGAACAGGCGGTGGCCGTGGCGTCAGAAGCGGATGGCGTGGTGGTGGCATCGGCCTTGATGCGGCTCCTCCTCGATGGCCGGGGGGTGCCGGCCGTCGCCGCAGCGGTGGCGGCGCTGCGCACCGCGCTCGACCGGGAGTAGCGGGCGGATTGGCGGTCACCCGCTCAGGGTCGGTCCATTCTCTGTAGCATTTTCGCTTCTTCGTGCAATTCGCTACATCTGGCGTACTTATGTGTACATATAACAAACCTCGTGGCAAATTTCCCTCTGGGGAATAGTATGAAAACATATGAAGGATGCTACGCACGATCGGTTCCGCCGCCAACACGGAGTGCTCAGCCGACAGGAGGCCGTCGCGGATGGGCTCTCCTACCGCCAGATCCAGTCCCGGGTGACGGCAGGGACGTGGATCCGGGTTCACGCCGGCGTGTACCGCCACGCCGCCTTGCCGATCACGCCCGAGCAGCGGATCCTGACCGCGGTCTTGGCGGCGGGTCCAGGTGCGGTGGCGTCGCATCAGGCTGCCGCATACCTCTGGGACCTGCTCGACTGGCAGGAGACGGGTCACCGTCCCGCGGTGAGCGTCCCGAGTTCCGCCAATCCCCGCGCCCGGGGGTTCGACGTGCACAGGGTCGGCGACTTCGACTGGGACCGGGTCCGGCTCTGGAAGGGGATCGAGTGCACCGATCCTCTGTGGACGCTGTCCATGCTGGGCGCCGCCGTGGGTGGATCCTTGCTCGACCGGGCTGTCGACCGAGCCTTGGCGCAACGGCTGGTCACCCTGAAAGGCATTGAGGCCGAGCTGGCTCGCCGGGCGAAACGAGGCCGGGACGGGGTGGGCGTGCTGAGGGATCGATTGTCCATCCGCGGCTTCACCGGCGCCCCTCACCCGAGCGTGCTGGAAAGCAAGACGTTGGCGTTTCTGGCTCGCTACCGCATCCCGGTACAACAGTCAGAGATTGTGGTCGGGCCCGACGGCGAATACCGCGTGGATTTCTGCCTTGTCGATCCCGTAATGCTGGAGGTCGACGGGTACGTCTGGCATTTCACCCCGGAGCACCAGAACCGGGATCTCGAACGACGCAACCGCCTGAAACTCGGGGGCATCGACCTGTATGTGACCAACTGGCTGCAACTCGTCCGTCGCGAGGTGGCGCTTGCTCACATCCTGCGCGGCGCGGTCGACGCTGCCATCAGGTCGGGCCGGCGTAGAACTCCAGGACCACTTTGACGTCCGTCGAGTCCCGGCGATATGCGTCGCGCCACGATGACAGGGGGACGCGGCGAGTGATCAGCTGGTCGAGCCAGGCCGGATCGGCGGCCGCCAGAGCTGCGGCGCCGGCCTCGTAGTGGCGGCGGTTGGCATTGACCGAACCGAACACCACGTCGTTGGACAGCACCAACCGGCGGTTGAGCAGGCCGACGTCAACGCACACTTCTCGAGCCGAAGACACCCCGGTCAGACACACGATCCCGTTGCTGGATGTGGTTTCCATGACGTCGAAGATGAGCTGGCCCACTCCGGTGCACTCGATCACCACGTCCGGATCCACAGCCGTGTCGGCGACAGAACCATGGTGATAGGTCGCGCCGAGGCTCGCCACCAGGTCGGGTTTGAGGCCCTCGGTGACACGATCCAGGACATGAACATCCAGACCCCGCTGCACCCCGAGCAACGCTGCGAGCAGACCGATGGGTCCGGCACCGGTGATCAAGGCCCGCATCGGCTCCCACCGAGCCCGGGTGCCGATTCGCTCCACGTGGTCCCACGCTTTGGCCACGACCGTGGTGGGCTCGAGGAGCACCCCGAGCTCGGCCAGGTCGGCGTCGACTTTCACCAAATACTCCACCGGGATGCGGTAACGCTCCCGGGCGTAGCCGTGGTGCTCCTTGATGCCCCATTCGGTGTACTGGCCATTTCGGCACATGTCCCATTCACCGATGGCGCAATTCGGGCAAGGGACGGGGTCGGGGCGGCGAACAATGGCGACGACCAGGTCGCCCGCCGACAGCCCGCTGTCTTCCGGCGCCTCCAGGACCTCGCCGAGTGACTCGTGACCGATGGCCAGACGCTCCTCCCCCGGCGGCGCCCATCCATAGTCGCCAGCGATGATCTCGAGATCGGTGCCACAGACCCCGATGGCGCGGGTCTTGACCAGGACGGGGCCGTCGCTCAACGGAGGCTCGTCGAGCTCGGTCAGGTCGACGGAATCGGCTTTCAACGGGACAACGGTGACCGCGCGCACGGATGGCAAGCTAGTCATCGTGGAGCGAGCCGTCTGCCCGTGCGTCGAGGGTCCCCGAGTGAGCAGAGCGCCTGGCGGACACGGACGCGGTGACTGACGGCATGGGGCTCGACGTGCTGCGCGCGGGCCGGCTGCTCGTGGCCAATCCCCTCTTGCCGGATGCCAACTTCGACCGAACCGTCGTGTTGCTGCTCGCCTGCGCCGACGAGGGGGCACTGGGTTTGGTGCTCAACCGACCCAGCCAGACCAACCTCGCCGCCCCGCTTCCCGGGTGGGCGCACCTGGCTGCTGCTCCGCCGGTGGTGTTCGTGGGCGGACCGGTCCAGCACCAGGCCGTGATCTGTCTGGCCCGGCCCGCCGACCGCTCGGACCCGGTGGAGACGCCCGAGGGTTGGAGTGCGGTACTCCCCGAGGTCGGCACCCTGGACCTGGAACTGGATCCGGAGGAGTTGCGGGCGTCGTTCACGCAGGTGCGCGTCTTTGCCGGGTATGCCGGCTGGACGCCCGGTCAGCTCGAAGCCGAGATCGACGCCGGCGCCTGGTGGGTGCTCGACGCCCTGGCCGACGATGCGTTCAGTGACCAGCCGGAGGGACTGTGGAAGCGGGTCCTGCGCCGGCAGGGCGGCTCGCTGCCCCTGGTTGCCGCCTTTCCCGACGACCCCCGCGACAACTGAGCCCGACGTCCCTCAGGCCAAGCGAGTCAACTGCACCGCCACGTCCAGGCGAGCGGTATGGCCGCCGTGATAGATCCCCTTGACGGGCGACACGTCCGCGTAGTCACGCCCCCGGGCTATCAGCACGTGGCGGTCGTCGGCGACGGCTTCGCCGACGGTGGGATCCAGCGTCTGCCAATCTCCCGTCCAGATCTCGATCCAGGCGTGGCTCTGACCCTCAAGGGTGGGACCGATCCCGGTGTCGGCATTCGGGTAGAGGTAACCGGAGCAGTACCGGGCCGGGATCCCCATGGTGCGGACCACGGCCAGGGCCAGGTGGGCGAAGTCCTGGCAGACGCCCTCCCCGCCCTTCCAGGCCTCGATGGCGGACGTGTGGACCGCGGTCGTGCCGGGGACGTACGCGAGCTGGTCGTGGACCCAGGCCATCGCCGCCTCGCCGGCGGCGGCCGGCGGGTGGTCCGCCCGCAACTGCTGGGCGACGTCGTGCAGGCGGTGATCGGTCGGGACCTGTCGGGTCTCGGCGAGCAGTTCGGAGAAGTCGTCGCGGACGGGCTCGTCCTCGAGTTCCTCCCAGCTCAGATGCCGGTCCGGCGGAGCGGGAGCACTCGTTTCGACCACCGACCGGCCGACGACTTCCATATCCCGATGAGGTTGGAGCACGTCGAACGCGTGCACGACAGAACCCCAGTAATCCAGGTACCGGAACGGCTGGTGGGCCGGCTCCACTTCGACCTGCGCTTCGAGGACAAGCTGTGACGGCGTGGTCATCGGCGTGATGCGGGCTTCGTTGTAGGAGGAGTGCACGACGTTCGCGTATTCGTATCGACTGCGGTGCTCGACCCGGATTCGCCAGGTCACGACACGGCCTCGGTATTGCGGCCAGGTTTGGGAGCGAGGCCTTCGGGGGTCCACTCGATCGGGCTGGTCTGCCGGAAATAGCGAGCCGCCAGCGCCACGCTTGCCGCCCCGCAGCCGGACTGCACGGCCTCGAGCTGGCCGGTGAAATCCTGGAGTACGTCCTCGATGCGCCGGTACTCGAGCTGGGTCCGGATCCGGCCGAGAATGCGTCGCGATTCGTCGGTCAGGCCGGCCCGATCGGAGCGGGGGTCCAACTCGGCCAGACATCTCTCCGCGGTCGACAAGGCGCAGAACACCGACCGGGGGAACAACCGGTCGAGCAACAAGAACTCGGCTGCGAGGACCGGCTCGGGCTCACGGCGATAGGTCCGCAGAAACGCTTCATGTGCCGAGCACGAACGCAGGAGGACGACCCAGTCGACGTCGGGCTCCCCGCCGCGAACGGCGGTCGTCAGGAGCCTGGCCACCATGTCGACCCGTTCGATGCTGCGGCCCAGGATCAGGAACCGCCAGGCGTCATCGCGACTCATGGTCGACTCCGTGAGCCCCGCGATGACCGCGGCCCGTTCTCGCACGAAACGGAAGAAGCCGTGCGCCCCGATGCGCCGGCCCAGGTCGACCTCGCCGGCCAGGGCGTTGTAGGTGGTGTTGAGCGCCTCCCACATCTCGGAGCTGATGGCCTCGCTCACGCCGCGGGCGTTGGCGCGAGCCGCGGAAAGCGACGAGACGATGGAGCTGGGGTTGTCTTCATTGAAGGCCAGGATCTCGGTGACCAGACGAGCATCGGGTCCGTCGTTGAGGCTGGGTCCGTCGTTGAGGCTGGGTCCGTCGTTGAGGCTGGCGTCCGCATCGCCAACTTCCGGCCGGCCGGGCAGGACCGACGAGCGAGGGACGCCCATCACGTCGAGCAGCGCCTGGCAGGTTTCGGCTTCGCTGCCGGCCGGGGCCTCGAGCAGGTGATGGATGTGCACGTCCAGGATCCGCGCCGTGTCCTCGGCGCGTTCCACATAACGGCCGATCCAGAACAGGCTCTCGGCGATCCGGCTCAGCACCGGGGACGACCAGGGGGCAGGTGGGCCGTTGCGGGCGGGCGTACCAGTTTGTCGTCGGCGCGGTGGCAGGTGCCCCTCTGTTGCTGCTGTTGTTGCTGCTGCCGGTTGGCGTTGCCCAGGCCCGGACCGGGCTCGGGCTGGCGCCCGAAGGGCACGGCCGCCGAGCCGGGAGCAGAGACCGGGGGGGCCGCCGGCCCGCGTGAACGACGGGACTCGCCCTGGGTCAGCACCGAACGGCGATTATCCAGCGTGACCCACGTGTCCTTCGATCCGCCACCCTGGCTCGAGTTCACGACCAGGCCCCCTTCGGGCAGCGCCACCCGGGTCAAACCTCCGGGAACAACCCACAGCTGCCGGCCATCGTTGACGGCAAACGGACGGAGATCGAGGTGTCGAGGCGCCAGACGACTGCCGATGCTCGTCGGCCCGGTAGACAGAATGACGACCTCCTGGGCGATCCACGCCCGGGGGTCGGCTTCCACGTCGCGCTTCGCTCTGGCCAATTGCTCGTCCGTGGCGTGCGGCCCGATGATGATCCCGTACCCCCCGCTGCCCCCGACCGGTTTCAGGACCAGCCGGTCCAGGTGCTCCAGCACGTGTGCCAGCTGGTCCGGGTCTTCCAGCCGGTACGTGGCCACGTTGGGGAGGATCGGTTCCTCCCCCAGGTAGTACCGGACGATCTCCGGCACGTAGGTGTAGGTGAGCTTGTCGTCTGCCACCCCGTTGCCGACCGCGTTGGCGATGGTGATGTTGCCGCACCTGGCGGCATTGAGGATCCCGGGGCAACCGACCAGGGAATCAGGGCGGAAATGCAAAGGATCGAGGAAGTCATCGTCGACACGGCGATACACGACATCCACCCGTTGCTCTCCGGTGGAGGTGCGCATGTAGACGGTCTGGTCACGACAGACGAGGTCGCGCCCCTCGACCAGCTCGACGCCCATCTGGCGAGCAAGGAACGAGTGTTCGAAGTACGCCGAGTTGTAGACACCGGGGGTGAGGAGCACGACGGTGGGGTCGTTGACCTCCGGAGGGGCGGCCGCTCGGAGCGCCTCCAGCAGCTTGTGCGGATACCCGTCCACTGGAAGCACCAGGTGACTGGCGAACAGTTCCGGAAAGATGCGAGCCATCATGCGGCGGTTCTCGATGACGTAGGAGATGCCGGAGGGACAGCGGACGTTGTCCTCCAGGACGTAGAACCGACCGTCCGCGCCCCGCACCACGTCGATACCGGCCACATGGATCCGGACCCCGTTCGCGGGGTCGACGCCGAATGCGGCCCGGTGGAACTGCCCGGAAGTGGTTACCAGCCGGCGGGGGACGACCCGATCCGCCAGGATCTGACGCCGGCCGTACACGTCGGCCAAGAAGGCCTCGAGGGCTCGCACCCGCTGGGCCACGCCTGCGGACAGCACCGCCCATTCGCTCTCGGGGATGATCCGCGGCACCAGGTCGAGGGGAAATGGTCGCTCCTCACCGGACAGCTGGAACGTGATGCCGCGGTCGTGGAAGCTCCGGTCCCTGGCTGCACAGCGGGACTCGAACTCGTCCACGGCCAGGGCTTGCAGCGCATCCCGGAGGGTACGCGCCTCGGGACGGGGCACACCGCTCGTCTCGAACATCTCGTCCCATGCCGTGGCTCCCAGGATGTTGGCCAGGGAGTAGCCGTCGAAGAGATCGCCCATGCTCGGGACTGGTATAGCACCGCCATGTTGCCGGGACGTTACCTGCGAGACAAGTCGAGACGGGCGGGCCGGTTGGCTGCTCGCCGCCGGCCTCGCTCGGGCGCGTCGAGGATCGTCTTGCGCAGACGCACCACCGAAGGGGTCACCTCGGCGCACTCGTCCTCGCGGATGAATTCGAGCGCCTGCTCGAGCGACAGCTGCAGCGCCGGCACCAACCGCACCGTCTCGTCCGCGGCCGCAGCTCGCATGTTGGTGAGCTTCTTCTCCTTGGTGGGGTTGACGTCCATGTCCTCGGGGCGGGCGTTCTCGCCCACGATCATGCCCTCGTAGACCTCGACCCCGGGTCCGACGAACATGGCGCCCCGCTCCTGGAGGTTGGTGAGGGCGTAGGCAGTGGTGGGGCCTCGACGGTCGGCGACCATCACCCCGTTGGGTCGGGTGCGCAGCTCGCCGTGCCACGGCTCATAGCCCTCGAACACGTGGTGGAGCTGGCCCGTCCCGCGCGTCTCGGTCAGGAACTCGGTCCGAAAACCGATCAAGCCCCGAGAAGGCACCACCCACTCCATCCGGCACCAGCCGGTGTGGCCATGGTTGGTCATGGTTTCCATCCGACCCTTGCGCAGGGAGAGCAGCTGGGTGACCACGCCCATGAAGTCCTCGGGCACGTCAACGGAGACCCGCTCCATGGGCTCGTACCGCGTGCCGTTGACTTCGCGGGTCAACACCTGCGGCTTGCCGACGGTGAGCTCGAACCCCTCTCGCCGCATGATCTCGACCAGGACGGCCAGGGCCAGCTCACCGCGCCCGTGCACTTCCCAGGTGTCCGGCCGCTCGGTGGGCAAGACCCGGATGCTGACGTTGCCGACCAGCTCGGCGTCGAGCCGGCTCTTGATGAGCCGGGCCGTCAGTTTCGTCCCCGCCCGCGCACCTCCGAGTAGGGTTCCGGCGAGTGGGGACGTGTTGACCCCGAGGGTCACGCTGATCGTCGGCTCGTCGATGCTGATGACAGGCAGGGGACGGGGATCGTCAGGGTCGGCAAGCGTGTCGCCGATCATCACCTCGGCGATGCCGGCCACGGCGATGATGTCGCCCGGACCGGCTCCCTCCGGAGGGGCGTCCACCCGCTCCAGCGCCTCGGTCACATACACCTCTGACAGTCGCAGCCGCTCGATCGTGCCGTCATGGCGGCACCAGGCCACGACGTCGCCCCGCTTGACGCGCCCGTTGCGGATCCGGCACAGCGCCAGGCGCCCCACGTAGGGCGAGGCGTCCAGGTTGGTGACCAGGGCCTGGAACGGATGGCCTTCTTCGTAGGTTGGCGCCGGGATGTGCTCGACCAGCAGGTCGAAGAGGACTTTGAGGTCCGGGCTGGCCTCCACATCCTCAGGGGCGAGGGCGGCCTGACCCGACCGGGCGTTGCAGTAGACGATCGGAAAGTCGATCTGGTCCTCGTCTGCGCCCAGATCGATGAACAACTCGTACACCGCGTCGACCACCTCCGCCGGTCTGGCGTCGGGTCGATCGATCTTGTTGATGACGCAGATCACCGGCAGCCGGGCTTCGAGCGTCTTCCGCAACACGAACCGGGTCTGGGGGAGCGGGCCCTCGCTCGCGTCGACGAGGAGCAGGACCCCGTCCACCATGGTCAGGCCCCGCTCCACCTCACCGCCGAAGTCGGCGTGACCGGGCGTGTCGACGATGTTGATGGTGAGCTCGCCGTAGTGCACCGCCGTGTTCTTGGCCAGGATGGTGATGCCCTTCTCCCGCTCCAGGGCCATGGAATCGAGAACCCGGTCGGCGACCGTCTGGTTGGCCCGGAACGCGCCGGACTGGCGCAGCATGGCGTCTACGAGCGTTGTCTTGCCGTGGTCGACGTGTGCCACGATGGCGACGTTGCGGAGATCGGCGCGTTGCATGAGAGTTCCAGGGGGAAGGGGAAAGAGCGACCCGGGTTGGCGACGAGCGCTCCTACCCCAGGGTACCGGTTGCGCGGCTATCGCCTGCGGCGGTGGTCCTCCATCCGCTTACGAATGAGCTCCCGCCGGGCTTGCAGGTCCCGGTAGCTCATCCGCTCCACATCAGCTGCGACGCCCAGCTGGGCCCGCATGCCGTCCAGATCGACCTCCTGTTGGCGGGGGTCGATGCCGACCTCGGCCGCGATCCGCTCTCCGTAACGGGTCGTGAAGTAGGCCGCGATGTGGGTGACCTCCTGGAACAGATCGACGTCGGGGGCCAGGGTGGCGAGCGCGCCGTCGAGGAAGAGGAGGTCTTTCACGTAGAGCATCAGCACTTTGGGGAAACGGGCCCCGTAGGCCAGGAGCTTTTTGATCATCTCCCGGATCTCGGCCAGTAGCTCCTCGGGGGCCATGGTCGTGGGATCACGCACCGGCTGGTCGATGCCGAGGTCGCGTATCACCGCGTCCAGGTCGGTGTCCGCCGGAAGGGCGCCCAGATCACGGAGGGCGGCAAGCTGCATCTTCGGGTCGTTGATGGTGCCGCCCATCAGCATCCGGAGAAACGCCAGTCGCCGGGGCTCGTCCAGGCGTCCGGTGATGCCGTAATCCAGCAGGGCCACCGTCCCGTCGGGGCGGACGAACAGGTTGCCGCCGTGCAGATCGCCGTGGAAGACGCCGAAGAGGACGGCGCCTTCGAGGAAGCAGATCATCAGGGCCCGCACCACCGCGGCCGTGTCGATTCCTGCCGCCTGCATACCGGCCACGTCGTCGAACGAGAACCCGCTCAAGCGCTCCATGACCAGCACCCGCCTGGTGACGAGCTCCGGGTGAGGGCGGGGCACGACGACGGATCGCTGTCCGGTGGTGGCAAGTACGCCCGCGATGGCGAGCATGTTGTCGGCTTCGAGACGAAAGTCGAGCTCCTCCACGATGGTCTCGGCGAACAACTCGACCAGAGCCGGCGGGTTGGCCAGCGCCGATACCGGGATCCGCCCGATCAGGTGTGGCGCGATCCAGCTCATGGTGGCCAGATCGGTCCGCACGGTCGTGGCGACCGCGGGACGTTGCACTTTTACCACTACCTCCTCACCGGAGCGAAGGGTGGCGGCGTGCACCTGGGCGATGGACGCTGCGGCGAGCGGGGTGGGCTCGAAGCGGTCGAACAGCTCCTCGAGGGGCCGGCCCAGATCGGCCTCCACCACGGCCCGCACCGATTCGAAGGGTTCGGGTGGGACCCGGTCGCGCAGCAGGCGGAACTGGCTCACCAGCTCCGGGGGGAACACGCCCTCGCCCGACGACAGGATCTGGCCCAGTTTGATGTAGGTGGGCCCCAGCGTCTGGAACGCGACCCGGAGCCGGCGGGACAGCCCGGCCCGGGACAGCTTGGGCCGCCGTTGCCGGCGTCCCTGGCGGCGCTCGATCAGGTACCAGCCGCCGAGGGCGCGGGCCAGCTCGGTCCCGACCCGGACGACCCGCCGGCCCGGAGGGAGACGGCGCCGCCGGAGCAGCTCTGGGACCTGGGCAGCGGTGGCCGCCCGTAAACCGGCCACACCCGACCGCCACCGCAGACCGCTCGGGTCGATGAGCCATGGCGGCGTATTGCTGAACGACCCGACAGCCAGGTCAGCAGGGGAGACCGCAGTCATCCCCTCTCACGCTACCGGGACGGGATCGTCAGTTGGCAGGCGCAGCTGCGGTCGTATCCTCTGCCGAAAAGTACCGGAACAGCACGGCGGCGATGATCCCACCGACGAGCGGCGCCACGATAAACAGCCACACCTGGCTGAGCGCCTGGCCGCCGACGATCAGCGCCGGGCCCAAACTGCGCGCCGGGTTGACCGACGTCCCGGTGATCAGGATCCCGAGCAGGTGCACCACCGTCAAGGCCAGCCCGAGCGCCAGACCGGCGAGGGCGGGCGACGCGTTGAGCTTGCTGGTCGCAGCCAGCACCACGTAGACGAACAACATGGTGAGAAGGACCTCGGTGAAGAAGGCCCCGACCGCGTTGATCCTGATGTCTGACAGCGGTCCGAAGCCGTCGGCGCCGAGACCCTGGACCTTCCGGGAGTAGATTGGCGACTCCGAGAAGATGCCCCACAGCACCAGGGCGCCGGCAATTCCGCCCAGGAACTGGGCGATCCAGTACTCGACCGCTTCGATGAGGGGCAGGCGTCCGCTGGCGAGAAAGCCCATCGTCACGGCCGGGTTGACGTGGGCGCCGGAAATGGGGCCGATAGTGTAGGCCAGCGCGACCAGGACCAAGCCGAAGCACAACGCCGTGGCCACCACGCCGGCGGAGCGGCTGGTTCCGAAAAACTTGAACCCGAAGCTCAGGGTGGCCACGCCGACGGCAAAGAAGACCAGGAAGAAGGTACCGACGAACTCGGCGACGAGCTTCCGCGTTTGCATGTGAGAACCTCCGAGGAAGTGCTCTCCGCCTGGGTGGCAGCATGCCACATCACGCCCTGGCGACATGTGGATCCCGGCCCCGTTGGGGCTTCGGTAAGGTGGCCGGCGTGCTGAGCGCAGGCGAAAAGGCCCCGACGTTTACTCTGGTCGACCAGTCCGGAGCAAAGGTGAAACTGTCGGATTTCAAGGGGCGCAAGGTGCTGGTGTACTTCTACCCGAGGGCCGACACACCCGGCTGTACCACCCAGGCCTGTGGCCTCCGGGACATTCTCGGCGATATCGGCGACACGGCGGTGCTGGGTATCAGCCCTGACACACCGACCCGGCAGGCGAAGTTCGATCAAAAGTACGGCCTGGGATTTCCTCTGCTCGCCGACGAGGACCACTCCGTCGCCGAGGCCTACGGGGTCTGGGCTGAGAAGTCGAACTACGGCCGCAAGTACATGGGCATCGTGCGGTCGGCGTTCCTGATCGACGAGAAGGGCAAGCTGGCGGACGTCTGGTACAAGATCTCGCCGAAGGACACGCCGAAGAATCTGCTGGCGGCGCTGGCCGCACAGGGCACGTAGAGCGCGCCCCGAGGCCGGGCGGCCGACGGTCTAGCTGGCCGGGCCCATCACCAGGGTGCCGTTGTGCCCGCCGAAACCAAACGAGTTGGACAGCGCGGGCGCCGGCGTCCAGGGGCGGGGCGCCCCGGCCACGATGTCGAGGAGAATCTCGGGATCCTGCTCTGTCAGGCCTGCGGTTGGCGGGATAACGCATAGGTCGATCGTCAAGGCCAACGCCGCGGCTTCCAAAGACCCGGCCGCGCCCAATGAGTGACCGGTCACGCCTTTGATGGACGTGACCGCCGGCCCCGGGAGGCCGAACACCTTGACGATGGCCTCGGACTCGGGCAGGTCGTTGGCCGGTGTGGAGGTGCCGTGGGCGTTGATGTGCGTCACCGCCTCGGGAGTCAGACCGGCATCGAGCAAGGCGAGTTCCATGCAGGCCACCGCGCCTGCGCCGTGCGGGGCGGGGGCGGTGATGTGATGGGCGTCAGCGGTGCTCGCTGCCCCCATCACTTCGGCATAGATGTGGGCGCCGCGGGCGACGGCCCGATCTCGTTCTTCGAGAATAAGGATTGCGGCCCCCTCGCCCATGACGAAGCCATCTCGTTTTATGTCGAACGGCCTCGATATCCCGCTGCTCGAAAGCGCGGTCATGTTCGAGAATCCGGCCACACTGGTCGGGGTCATCGCCGCTTCCGCCGACCCTGCGACCACCACATCGCACCGGCCGGTCGCGACCAGACGGGCTCCGTTGGCGACACTGTGGGTTCCCGCCGCGCATGCCGTGACGGTTGTTTCGCACGGGCCGCGGAACCCGTACCGCATCGAGACGTCCGCCGCGCCCCGGTTGCCCATCATCATCGGCACCAAAAACGGACTGACTCGCCTCGCCCCTCGTTCGAGCCGGAGGGCAACCTGGATGTCGAGCGTCTCCATCCCGCCCACGCCCGTGCCGATGATGACCCCGGTGCGGTCAGGGTCCGGCACCAACCCGCCGTCGCCGTCGAGGCCCCCGGCGTCGCTCAGCGCTTCGGCCGCGGCCACCGCGGCAAACTGGGTGAAACGATCGGCGCGACGAACCTCTTTCGGCCCGTACAGCGGGGTTGCGTCGAATTCGTCGCTGACGCGCCTTGGTCCTGTCGGCGCTGGGCCCAGCAGCCCCTCCCAGAACGCGTCTCGGCCGATCCCGCACGGCGCCACCACGCCGATGCCGGTGACGACTACCCGGCGGCCCTGAATACCGCCCCGCCCATCTGGCGAGGGATGCAGCGCGAGCATTAGAGCTTCTGGTAGACCAGGTTGAACGCTTTGCCCACCGTGGAGACGCCCTCCAACTCGGATTCGTCCACGGTGATACCGAACTGCTCTTCCAGGGCCATGACCAGTTCGACCAGGTCCAGGCTGTCAGCGTCGAGGTCCTCAGCAAAGTTCGCTTTGGGCGTGACTTTCTCCGCCGGAACGTGGAGTACCTCGACCGCGCATTCCTTGAACTTCTCGAAGGCCTCGGCTTCCTCGTCGGTCATGGGCTGGTCCGTGAGGTCGTCGATTCCCTCTGCCTCGCTGGCCTCGCTGTCAGTCATTGGCGTCCTCCATCCGGGTTGAGTGTGCAAGGAATGTAGTAGGCGGCCGACGCCGGCATCCCTCTACCGGCCCCATCGCCATACCGCTGACGCCCAGGTCATACCCGCGCCGAAGCCGGCCAGCAACAGCAAGTCGCCATCGACCACCCGGCCCGCTTCGATGGCGTCCACCAGGGCCAGCGGAATGGACGCCGAGCTGGTATTGCCGGTCCGGTCGATCACCGCCGCGACCCGTTCCGGGGCCAATCCCAGGCGACTGGCGGCGGCGTCCATGATCCTGATGTTGGCCTGGTGGGGCACGAACAGCGCGATGTCATCAATGGTGATCTTGGCCCGTTCCAGCGAGAGCCGGGCGGAGTCGACGGTCACCCGGACCGCCTTGCGAAATACCTCCTGACCGCGCATGGCCATCCCGGACCCGTGATCAGCGAAGAGCAACGACACCAGCGACCCATCGACGCCCAGGTCCCATCCGAGCAGGGAACCTTCGCCCGGTACGGCTTCGACGACGACCGCGCCCGCGCCATCGCCGAACAGGAAGGCGTTCGTGCGATCCGACCAGTTGGTCGCTCGTGTCAGAGTCTCCGACCCGATCAGCAGGATGCGCTCGACTCCGACGGCGAGCAGACCCGCCACCGTGACCAACCCGTACGTGAACCCAGCGCAGGCCGCATTCAGGTCCATGGCGCCGCCGGCGATCCCAAGTGCCGAGGACACCGCCGCGCTGCTGGCCGGGATGGTCTGGTCGGGTGTCGTGGTGCAGAGCACAAGAAGACCGATGTCCGACGCGTCCAGGCCGGCCCGTGCCAGGGCCTGCCGGCCCGCAGCCACCGCCAGCGACGCGGTCGTGCCGAGGCCGTCCTCTGGATGGACCGGGGGCTGCTCGGCCATAAAAGGCCCCGTGGCCGTGTGCCGGGAGCGGATGCCGCTGCGGTCGACGATCCACTCGTCGGTCGTCGGGAAGAGAGAAGCGAGCTCGTCGTTGGTGACGACGCGTTCAGGCAGGGCCGTGCCCCAACCGGTTATGGCGGCGCCCGTCATGACGCGTGCAACCAGGCGATGGGCTGGCCGGTCTGCACCCGTTCACCGGATCGGGCCAGGGTCCCTTCGAGCCGCCCGGCGAACGGCGAGCGCACCTCGCTCTGGCCGACGGTGCCGAGCATGGTGCCGACCTCGATCACGGACCCGGGCTCCAGGTTGGAGTCGAGAGTGGGCCGGAAGATCCCGGGCCCGGGGCTGATCACGACCCGTTCTGTCACGTACAGGTGCTCGCCCTGGTGCCCCAAGGCATAGGCGTGCAAGGCCGTGTTCCCGGAGACCGCGTCGACGAGGCGATCGAGGTCAGCAGGGACGGAGACGGCGACTGTCGACACGCTGGGAAGGGTGTTGTGGATCATCCCGGACAGCGCCTCTCCGGCACCGACCTCCACGAACAGGCGCTCGGCCTCGCCGCTGCTCTCGCTCACACCGCCCAGCCGCAGAATGCTCTGGCGCCATCGGATCGGGCTCACCAGCTGGGCCGACAGCAGCAGCTCCCAGTCCGCTGCGTCGGTGTGGCGGCGGGCGTCGACATTCGTGATGACGGGGATCTCGGCGTCGTGGAAGGTGACGGTCGCCAGCATCTTCCGCAACCGACCGCGCGCCGGACCCATGAACGGCGTGTGGAACGCTCCTCCGACGGCCGCCGGGCGCACGGTGCTGGCTCCCAGGTCCACGGCCCGAGCCCCGGCCCGGGCGACGGCGCCGGCCTCGCCGGCGATCACCGTCTCGTCGGCGCTGTTGAAATTGGCCACCCACACCTCACCGTCAGCCAGCCGGCAGGCGATATCGACGGTGTCCGCGTCGCACCCCAGCACCACGCGCATGACGCCAGGCTGGGCGTCGGCGGCGGCCTGCATGGCTTCACCCCGTTCGGCAACAACCCGCACGCCGTCCTCGAAGCCGATGGCCCCGCTGGCGGCCAGGGCGGTGTACTCCCCGAGGGAGTGCCCGGCCACGCCTGTTGGCTCGATCCCGAGGCGCTCAATGGCATCGGTGACCAGCAGGCTGAACGCGAAGGTGGCCAGCTGGGCGTTGCGTGTCTCGGTCAGTTCATCGAGGGAAGCGTCCAGGAGCAGCCGGCCGATATCCCGGCCCGCGATCTCGGATGCGTCTGCCACCACCTCCCACGACGGGTGATCGGTCCAACAACGACCCATCCCCGGCCGCTGCGAACCCTGGCCGGGGAACACGAAGGCAGGCACTACGGGGAACCTCCTGCAAGGTAGATCGGCTTATTGGGGACGAAGGTGTCAGCCGATGAAGGTCTGACCCGCTGGGGGATCAATACGTAACAGCTATGCTCACGTCGCCGCCCGGATGGCGGAACAGGCAGACGCGATGGTCTCAAACACCATTGTCCGAAAGGGCATGCGGGTTCGAATCCCGCTCCGGGCACGGCGCCTCGGGGAGTCTGGGCTGGTCAAAGTGGTTGAGGGCCGAGCCGGATGACACGAAAATGCAGTTCATAGTGGCATCTTGATCACGAGGGTTGGATCACTCTAATGGCGCGCGGTAGCAGGTTGGTTAATGGTCCGCGAACTGGCGGCTCCGAGCGGCCGTGCCAGCGCGCCGACCGCGGGTTTGCTCGAGCCGCGCCGCCAGGACGTTCTTCGGTAGGCCGGTGCGACGATCGCCTGCTGGCTACCCTCGCCGCCCCCAGCTCGAGCCCGACGGCGCCATCGGCTGCGCAGGTGGCGCTCCGGGCTGCCGAGCCCGGTCCTGCTCGCTTCCCGTGTCCGACGTGTCACCCGGTGGGACATACCGGGGCGTGAGGTTCGGCTCGGGCGGACCGGGTCTCGTCTCGTGGTCCGGCCCGTCGGACCCGCCCAGATACGGCTACAAGGCCTCGCCCGGTCCTGCACTCGCCTGCCACGCGTTGGTCGGTCCCACGCTCGCCTCCGACGCGCGCATGGCGTCCCGATCCTGTTCGGCTTCGGGCTCGTTCTCGGCGACGATCGGCAGCTCGATGTGGATCAATGTGCCCCCGCCCGCCGGGGTCGCCGCGGTCACGGTCCCGCCATGAGCGATCACGACCTGCTGAACGATCGCCAGTCCGAGACCCGAGCCCGGAAGCGCCCGGGCGGATTCGGCCCGGTAGAAGCGGTCGAACACGTGCGGCAGGTCGGCCGGGGCGATCCCTGGGCCCTGATCCCGCACGTCGAGCGTCCACGTCGCCGCCCGGTGCAGCCGCACCCGGATGACCCCCCCGGGCGGGCTCCACTTCGCGGCGTTGTCGAGCACGTTGAGCACCGCCCGTTCCAGCAGGGCCGGGTGGGCCCGGACCGAGCCAGGGTCGATCTCGACGTCGAAGACCACCGACGGGGCCCGCCGTCGGGCCCGCTCAACCGCCCGCTCCACGATGGGATCGAACCGGACCTCGATCGGCTCGGCCTGAGCCTGCGCCTCCTCTTCCCTCGCCAGCTCGACAACGTCGCCGACGAGCGTTGTCATCTCCTCCAGCTGGCCTTGGACGTCGCTCAGCAACTCGGCCCGGTCGGCGTCCGGCAGGTCCTTGACCCGCATGAGCACCTCGATGTTGGTGCGCAGGCTCGTGAGCGGAGTGCGCAACTCGTGGCCGGCGTCGGAGATCAGCTGCGCCTGCTGCTGGCGGGACGCCGCCAGGGCGCGCAGCATGGAGTTGAACGATCGGGCCAGGCGGCCCAGCTCGTCTTCGCCCCGATCGTCGATCGTGGAGGCCAGGTCCTGGGTCATGGCGACATGTTCGGCGGCGGCCGTGAGCCGCTCCACGGGCCGGATAGTGGTCCGGCCGATCACGTACCCGAGCCCGACTCCGACCGCGATGCCGGCGAAGGTCACCAGCCACAAGATCAGGCGAAGGTCGGTCAGGCTGTGTTCGATGTCCGTGATGGGGACTGCGATCTGGATAGCGCCCGGTGTCGTGCTCCCGGAGCCCTGCTGGATCTCGGCCCCGACGGTGAGGAGCCGGTAGCGCTGCCCCTGGTAGGTGATGTTTCGGAACTGGGGTCCCGCGCCTCCGCCGGACGCCGCCAGTGCCATGTCAGTGCCGCTGACGGGCAACCCCGGTTGGCCGATGGGCGCGGACGAGGAGAGAGGGTTACCGGTGGCATCGATGACCTGGAGGAGGCTGTTGTTGTACTGACGGAAGAAATTGGCTTCGCGGCCGAGCTGAAACACCCCCTGCGGCGACGCCAGGACCCCGATCTCGCTGTTGAGCGACGAATCCACCTGCCGGTACAGCTGGTGATGCACGAAAAGGTAGGTGCCAAAGGCCGCCAGCGCCACGGTCAGCCCCACTGCGCCCGCCACCAGGGCGCCCAGCCGAAACCGGAATTTCTGGCGCCGGAGCCATCCGGTCATGGCCCCGCCCCTTCTGTCGGCTGGCGCAGCACGTAGCCCACCCCGCGCACCGTGTGAATCAAGCGGGGTTCGCCGCCGGCTTCGGTCTTCCGGCGCAGGTAGCCGATGTAGACCTCGAGGGAGTTGGAGTTGGCCCCGAAGTCGTAACCCCAGACCCGATCGAAGATGAGCTCGCGGGGCAGCACCTGGCGGGCGTTGCGCAGCAGAAGCTCCAGGAGCAGGAACTCGGTCCGGGTCAGCTCCATCGAACGACCACCCCTGCGCACCTCCCGGGTGCCGGGGTCAAGCGAGAGGTCGGCGAAGCGGAGCACCTCGCCGTCCCCTGCCGGCGCGCTCCGACGGAGCAGGGCCCGGATGCGTGCCAGCAACTCTTCGAGCGCGAAGGGCTTCACCAGATAGTCGTCTGCGCCGGCATCGAGGCCGGCCACCCGATCGTTGACAGCGGCGCGGGCGGTGAGCATCAAGACCGGAGTGTGATCGCCTGCCTGACGGAGCCGGCGGCAGACCTCCAGCCCGTCCATGCGGGGCATGGCCACGTCGAGGACGATGGCATCTGCGGGCCGTTCCGCGTGGGCCGCCAGCGCAGACGGGCCATCCTCCGCCGACTCGGTCTGGTACCCCTCGAACCGGAGGGCACGATCGAGAGCCTGGCGTACCGCGGGTTCGTCGTCGACCACCAACACTCGCATCCCCTTCAGTGTGACGGAACCAGATGAGAATGCGCTGAAATCGCTGGGCAGCCCCTTGGGGACAATGTGCCGGGTGATCGCTGGTTGCTCCGGTAACCTTCGAAAACCATGTCCCGAGCCTTGATCGAGCGCCGGCTGATGGATGTTGCCCAGCGGCTCAAGCGCGCTCGTGAGGAGCTGGCCGTGATCGATGACCAGCTGGCCGCGCTCTCCGAGGCGGCCGACGAGGCCCGCATCCGGTCGCTGGTCTCGGAGACGTCCCTCGCGCAGCGCGAGTACACGGACGCCCGGCGCCACGCCGATGCCATGGCCCGGAGCCGCCAGATGGTGGAAGCCGAAGTCGTCGAACTGCAGGCGACCCAAGACCAGCTGCTCGACCGTCTGATCAGCGGTGATCGCCCGGGGTCGTGACCCCGGGCCGAGAGGTGGGTCGAGAGTAGATGAGCACTGTGAGACGAGCGTCGTTGATCCCCAAGGAGCGAGGGCCGTGGCTGTACGTGTCGTAATCGCGGAGGACGAGGCCATCGTGCGCCTCGACCTCAAGGAGATCATGGAAGAAGAGGGGTACGAGGTCGTCGGGGAGACCGGTCGCGGCGACGAGGCTGTCGAACTGGTCCGGGCTGAGCGCCCGGATCTGGTGATCCTGGACATCAAGATGCCGGGCACCGATGGCCTCACGGCTGCCCGCGAGATCAATGCCGAGCGGCTGTGCGCAGTGCTCATCCTCACCGCGTTCAGCCAGCGCGACCTGATCGAGCAAGCCCGAAACGCGGGCGCCCTGGCCTACCTGGTGAAGCCGTTTCAAAAAAGCGAACTTCTGCCGGCGATCGAAATGGCCATCGGTCGCTTCGCCGAGATGAAGGCTCTCGACGAACAGGTCAAGACCCTCGAGGAAAGCCTCGAGGTCCGCAAGGCCGTCGATCGGGCCAAGGGGGTCCTCATGGACGAGCTGGGGTGGAAGGAGAACGAGTCGTTTACCTGGATCCGCAGTCAGGCCATGAACGAGCGGATGCGCATGATCGACATCGCCAATCAAATCATCGACGGGTCGAGGCGGCCACAGGCCGGGCAGCAGGCGGAGGCCTGAGCGCCGCATCGTTCGGCCGATGCCCGTCGTGGCGATGAACCCCGTCGCCGGCGCCACAGCCTCCGCCAGCCGCAGCTAGTGGCAGCCGCAGCTAGGGGCAGCCGCAGCTAGGGGCCGCCGCCCCAGCCCCGCCGGGGGTCGAGCAGCGGCCAGCGCGGATCTGGCTGCGCGGCCGCGCCGCTATCGGCCGCTCGTCCGCGGCCCGACAGCACGTCGCCGGGGCCTTCGGCGCCAATCCCGGTGCCTTCGCTGTCAACGCCGGCTTCTCCCCGGCGCCGCCACGCCACACCCGACAGCGCCTCCAGGACCACCCGGTTTCCCAGGAACGCGGTGACGTCGGCGCTGTCGTACGGCGGTGAGACCTCGACCACGTCCAGACCGCCGAGGGGTACCTCCATGGCGATCCGACGCACGGCGTCGAGTAGCTGCCGGCTGCTCAGCCCTCCGGGTTCGGGCGTCCCCGTGCCAGGCGCTGCTCCCGGGTCCACCACGTCGACGTCCACGGAGAGGAATACCGCGTCGCAATCGTCGGTCGCGATCGCCATGGCTTCGGTGAGACATGCGTCCAGCCCCCGGGCCGCGACCTCCGTCATTTCGAAGCTGCGCATCCCCTGGTCGGCCATCCAGGCCAGCGTCGGAGGCTCAGGCCAGTACCCGCGCAAACCCAGCTGGAGGAAGCGGTCGCCCCGCGCCGCCCCCGATTCGATCAGTCGCCGCATCGGTGTGCCGTGGCCGATCAACGAGCCGAACTGGGTGTTTCCGGTGTCGGCGTGGGCATCGAAATGGATCACCGACACCCGGCCCCAACCCACATACCGGGCCACCCCTGTCACATCCGGCCAGGCGATGGTGTGATCCCCGCCCAGAACAACCGGCAGGGCGCCCGTCTCGGCCACCCGTTGCACCGCCGCCTCGAGGCGGGCCATCGAGGTCTCGATCTCGCCGGGAGGCATCTCCACATCGCCGACGTCCACTACCCCGAGTTCGATCAGGGGATCAACGCCGAGGGCCAGATGAGGCCGGCTGCCGTCGTGCGGCAGATAGTCGGTCAGCCGAATGGCTTGCGGGCCGAACCTGGCCCCCGGGCGATACGACGTGCCCCCGTCATAGGGCGCCCCGAGGATGATGGCCCGGGCCGACGCGTAGGACGCCGGATCGGATAAGTCTGCGGCCGGCACGCCGACAAAAGTGGCGTCCGGGCCGAACAGGTTGCCCAGCCGCGCCACGTGAGCGTCCTATGCCGCGGTGACGAAAAGCTGCTGCGCCAGGGACGGCCCGAGCGCGATGGACCGGAGTCCCAGGTCCAGAATCAGGGTGCCGTCAGGTGCCCGAGAAGCGACCGTTGCTTCTGTGCCCGGCACGAAACCGTGCGCGGACAGGTAGACCAGCGAGTCCAGATCGATCTCCACCTGCTCGGTGACTCGTTCCAAGCGGACGTGATCGCCACGGTGGCTTTCGGACAGCGCCCGGAGCGTCTGACCCGATCCGCCCGAGCCGGGAATGGGATTGCCGTGTGGGCAGGTCGTCGGGTGGCCCAAGAGGTCGATCAGCCGGGCCTCCACCTCATCGGAGATGACGTGCTCCCAGCGGCCGGCCTCCAGGTGCGCCTTCTCCCACGGGAGACCGATGATGTCGGTCAGGAGCCGCTCGGCCAGGCGATGCTTGCGAACCACGCTCTCGGCGACAGCGCGGCCCTCCGACGTCAGCGACAACGACCGCCCTCGAACCTCGACGTAGCCTTCATCCCGCAGTCGCTTGATCATCTCGGAGACGGCGGGAGCGGAGTGGTCCAGCCGCTCGGCGAGACGAGCCTGGATGATGACCATGCCTTCCTCGCCCAGCTCATGCATAGCCTCCAGGTATTCCTCCAGCGGCGGATGGAAACCTTCAGGCATGGTGCCAATGGTACAACCCGTCACGCTCCTACGAGGCTGTCACACCGCCCGGCGTAGGCTGGAACCTGCCATGGCTCGCCTCATGTTGATCGACGGCAACTCCTTGACCTACCGGGCGTTCTTCGCTCTGCCCACCGACATGGCGACCGCGTCCGGGCAGGTCACGAACGCGGTCTACGGCTTTATGTCAATGCTGATCAACTTGATCAAGGACCATCAGCCCGATCAGGTCGTAGCCACCTTCGACCGGCCCGAGCCGACCTTCCGCCATCAAATGGTCACCGACTACAAGGCCGGCCGAGCCGAGGCCCCCGACATCCTGCGCCAGCAGATGGGCCTGGTGCGCCAGCTCGTCGAGACCCTGCGGATCCCCCTGGTAGAGCAGAGTGGCTTTGAGGCTGACGACCTCATTGCCACGCTGGCCACCGAGGCGGCCGCCCGGGGTGACGACGTCCTTATCGTCACCGGCGACCGCGACACCTATCAGCTGGTCGAGGACCCGCACATCAAGGTGCTGTACAACCGGCGGGGCGTCTCCGACTACGCTCTCTACGACGAGGCGGGCATCGAGGCCCGGACCGGTGTGACGCCCGCCCGTTACCCGCAGTACGCGGCGCTGCGCGGTGATCCCTCCGACAACCTGCCGGGTGTCCCCGGCGTCGGCGAGAAAACGGCGGCCCGTTTGATCAACACCTACGGGGACCTCGACGGCATCTACGCCCATCTCGATGAGCTGACACCGAAGCTGCGCCAGAGCCTGGCGGACGCGGAGGACGTTGTCCGGGCCAACGCCGACGCCACCCCGCTGCGGCGCGACGTCCTTGTCGAGGTCGACCCCACCGAGGCTGCTTTCGGAGGGTGGGACATCGAGGAAGTCCGCCGGCTGTTCGATTTCCTGGAATTCCGCAGTCTCTGGGACCGGTTCCTGGACGCCACCGCAGATGGCGACCGAGGCGCACCGGTCACCGCACCTGTTGGAGATCCCCTCGAGATGCGGGTCGAGGAGCTCACCGAATCCGGCGCCGCCGTCGCGCGCGCCTCGACCAATGGGAGGCCGGGGGGGTGCCGCTCGCCGTTGCCGGCGTATGGGAAGGCCGGGAAGGACGTTCGGCGCTCTGCGGGCTCGCCTTTACGCCGCTGCCGCCCGGCCCCGGACCGGTCGACGTGGTTCGGCTGCGGGAACCGCTGCTCGCCGATCCCGAAGTGCGGGCTGCCCTGCACTCCTTGCTGGGGGATGACGGATTGCTGGGGGATGACGGAGTTGACGTGTCGGCCCATGACGCCAAGGCGTTGATGCGGGGGCTGGCTGCGCTCGGGGTCGTCTTTTCCCATTTGCAGCTGGACACGGCCATCGCCGCCTACCTGGTCGATCCCGCCGGTGATCAGTACCTTCTCGAAGATCTGGCCCTCCGTTACGCGGGTATCGAGCTGCGGGGGGCCGAGGGGCCGCCGCCGGGCCAGCTGGACTTGAGCGGAGCCGGGTTCGATCCGGGTGACGACGCGGTGCGGCGGTCCGCAGCGGTGGCCCGTCTCGTCGAGCCCATCAGCGCCGCCCTGGCCGCCCGCGGCATGTCCAGGCTGTACGACGAGGTCGAACGGCCGCTCGTGCGGGTACTGGCCAAGATGGAGGACGTTGGAGTTCGGGTGAATGTCGACCAGCTTCGGCGCCTGGCCAGCGAACTGGCGTCGGAAGCCCATCGGCTGGAGCAGGAGATCCAGGACCTGGCCGGGACCCAGTTCGTGGTCAACTCGACCCCGCAACTGAGGGAGATTCTGTTCAACAAGCTGGGTCTCACTCCGCAAAAGCGCACCAAGACCGGATATTCGACGGACGCCCAGACGCTCGAGAAGCTCCGGGGCGAGCACCCGATCATCGACGCCCTCCTTCGCTACCGGGAGGTCGAGAAGCTGCGATCGACCTACGGGGAATCGCTGCTGGCCGAGGTTGCTCCGGACGGGCGCATCCATGCCACGTTCAACCAGACCGTGGCTCGTACCGGCCGGCTCAGTTCTGACCAGCCGAACCTGCACAACATCCCGGTGCGAAGCGAAGAGGGTCGCCGGTTCCGCTCCTGCTTCCTGCCCGCACCCGGTTGCCGCTTCCTGGTCGCCGATTACAACCAGATCGAGCTCCGGGTCATCGCCCATCTGGCCGAGGATCCCGGGCTGATCGACGGCGTTCCGATCCGGGACCGACATCCACAACGTGACCGCTTCACGTATCTACGGGGTGGACTCTGAAGACGTGACCATCGCCATGCGCTCCAAGGCCAAGATGGTCTCCTATGGACTGGCGTACGGGATGGAGTCCTTCGGGTTGGCGCAGCGCCTGGGGATCCCGGTCGACGAGGCGGCGGGCATCCTCAAGGCCTACTTCGAAGGGTTTCCCAATGTGCGGGCGTACATGGACCGGGTGGTGGCCGAGGCGCGTGACCGTGGCTACACCGAGACCCTGTTCGGACGGCGCCGGCTCATTCCCGAGCTGCAGTCGGGCCGGTATCAGGTCCGGGCGGCGGGGGAGCGCCAAGCCATGAACGCTGGCATCCAGGGCCTGGCCGCCGACATCTTCAAGGTGGCCCTGGTTCGTCTGGACGCTCGCCTTGGGCCTCGAGGGTCAGCCCGGCCGGACGGTTATCACCAGGGCCTGCAAAGCCGTTTGGTACTGCAGGTCCACGACGAGGTGATCCTCGAGGTCCCGCCGGAGGAGGAAGAGCTCGCTGCCCTGGCGGTGACCGAGGCCATGACCGGGGCGGCCGACTTGCGGGTTCCCCTCACCATCAACCTGTCCTGGGGGGACAACTGGGCCGATGCCAAAGGCTAGGGCTGGCGGGCCGACCCGCCCAGGCGTCGTACCGGAGCGCAATCGGTATTGTCGATCCGTGGCAGCGGTGTCCCGACGCAGCCGACGAGCAGCCGAACCAGACGAGGGCGCCGGCGAACGTGTGCGGGCAGGTACACGGTGACCCGACCCCGTGCCGATGGCGTCCCCGCCGGCGACTCGGCCGCGGACATCCAGGCCATTCACGACCACGCGGATCGCCTCTTCACGTGGCGCTACGAGCGCGAGCGTCCCCAGCTGGTGAGCCTGTACAACAAGGCCGCGGCCTCGCAGTGGAACAGTGTCACCGATCTGGATTGGGCCACCGACGTCGACGCAGAGCGCGTCCTCGACGACGAGGCGCCGGCCCTGCGTCTGGCTCGTCTCGCGGCCACCCTGCCTGGCTCGCCGATGGCCCACTTCGGCGAGAAGGAATTTGTGCAACTGGGGATCGAGCTGTTCAAGGCGCAGCTGAGCCAGTTCATGCACGGCGAGCAGGGGGCGATGATGACAGCGGCCAAACTGGTCGAGACCGTCCCGTGGATCGACGCCAAGTACTACGCCGCCACCCAGACCATGGACGAGGCCCGGCACACCGAAGTGTTCGCCCGCTATTTGCACGAGAAAGTCGGCGACGCCTACCCGATGGGGCCGTTCTTGCAAGGCCAGATCTTCGGGCTGCTGGAGGATGCCCGGTGGGACATCGCCTATCTGGGAATGCAGATCATCATCGAGAGCCTGGCCCTGGCTGCGTTCGGCGACCTGTTGCGGCGGACGTCGGAACCGCTGCTGCGCAAGCTCCTTCGCTATGTGATGGCCGACGAGGCTCGGCATGTCGCGTTCGGGATAGTCAGCCTGAGCGAGTTCTACCGAGGCCTGACCGCAGCCGAGTTGAAGGAACGCCAGGAGTTTCTGGTGGACAACACGCTCCGCAACCGCTTGCGGTCGGCGACGCCGGAGGTCTGGGAGCGCGTCGGCCTGTCCTTTGACGCGGTCCTGCCGAACTTGCACGAGGCGGCCGGCCTGGTGGGAGCCGGTCCATTTGCCGGGTTCCAGCGGGCGTTTTTCTCGAAGCTGGTGCCCAACGTCCGAAAACTGGGATTGCTGGACGCCAACGACGCGTATCTGCGCCGGCGCTGGGGTGAGGCCGGCTTGCTGGAGTTCGAATTCGCAGAAGACACGGCGAGCGATTTCGAATCCTACGACGCCGTGGCTGCCGATCGCGCCGTTGGGCCAACCCCCTGACCGAAGCGTGTACGTGTCGGGGAGGGAGTTCGAAGCCCTCGCTGACCACGCCGGGCACGCCTATCTGCGTTATTCGTTCACCCGCGGCACCGAGCAAGAAGCGGCCTGGCTGGTCGACAGACTGGAGCTGCGTCCCGGCATGCGCGTGCTCGATGTCGGCTGCGGACCCGGCCGCCACGCCCACGCCTTGGCCCGCGCCGGGGTCGAGGTGGTTGGCGTCGACATCGCGGCCGCGTTCCTGGCGGCCGCCGGCGCAGGCACCTGGGTGCGGGCCGATGCCAGGCGGTTGCCGTTTGCACCCGGGAGCTTCGACGCGGCCGTGTCGCTGTGCCAAGGAGGCTTCGGGCTGCTGGGCGGCGCCGGCGACGAGTTGGTCCTGCGCGAGATGGCCGCAGCGGTGAAAAAGGGGGGCCGGATTGCGCTGACCGCCTTCTCCGCCTATTTCGCCGTGCGCCACCTCGAGCCCGGAGAGACCTTCGACGCAGCCACCGGCGTCAATCACGAACGCGCCGATGTCCGTAACCCCGAGGGCGCGGTTGAGACCTTTGACCTGTGGACCACCTGCTTCACGCCCCGGGAGCTGCGGCTCATGGCCGCGGCGGCCGGCCTTCACCTCACCGGGCTGTGGGCGGTCGCCCCGGGGTCGTACGCGGACCGGCCCCCCGATCTCGAACACCCCGAGTTCCTGCTCACGGCCGAGGTGTAACATTGAGGGGCGGCGAACAGTTTGCTGCTTCCACTCCCCACAACCCTTTCGGGGAGTGCTTTTGTCCGGAAAGAAGGCGACGACTCCATGTCCGATACGACCACCACCACTCCCGCGCCGGCCTCTGCCGACCCCGTAGGCCTCCCTCCGCAGCCCGAGATGGGGACCTTCGACGAGGCCGGTGAGTACACGCCGCGCCAGGTAGTGGCCGACGACCTCGACGGCACCTCCCTGGAGGACGCCATCGCCGGCACCATCGTCGAGTTCGAGGACGGCGACATCGTCTCCGGCACCGTGGTCAAAGTCGACAACGACGAGGTTCTCCTCGACATCGGCTTCAAGTCGGAGGGAGTTATTCCGGCTCGAGAGCTGTCGATCCGCCACGATGTCGACCCGCACGAGATCGTCAAGCTGGGCGATCGGATCGAGGCGCTTGTCCTGCAGAAGGAGGACAAGGAAGGGCGCCTGGTGCTCTCCAAGAAGCGGGCCCAGTACGAGCGAGCCTGGGGCACCATCGAAGAGATCAAGGAGCGCGACGGAGTGGTGTCGGGTCCCGTGATCGAGGTCGTCAAGGGCGGGCTCATCCTGGACATCGGCCTCCGGGGCTTCCTGCCTGCCTCATTGGTGGAGTTGCGCCGCGTGCGCGACCTGCAGCCCTACGTGGGCCGGAACCTCGATGCCAAGATCATCGAGCTGGACAAGAACCGCAACAACGTGGTCCTGTCCCGTCGAGCCTGGCTGGAAGAGACCCAGAAGGAGCAGCGCGACGAGTTCCTCACCAACCTGAAGCCGGGCGAGGTGCGCCGCGGCGTGGTGTCGTCGGTCGTCAACTTCGGGGCGTTCGTCGATCTGGGCGGCATGGACGGGCTCATCCACGTTTCGGAGCTGTCCTGGAAACACATCGACCATCCGTCGTCAGTGGTGGCGGTCGGCGACGAAGTCGAGGTCCGGGTGCTCGACGTCGACATGGACCGTGAGCGCATCAGCCTGTCGCTCAAGGCGACCCAGTCCGACCCGTGGCAGGAGTTCGCCAACGCACACCGGGTGGGTGAGCTGGTCTACGGCCGGGTCACGAAGCTGGTGCCGTTCGGGGCGTTCGTACAGGTCGGTGAGGGCATCGAAGGCCTGGTGCACATTTCGGAGATGGCCAACCATCACGTGGACCTCCCGGAGCAGGTGGTCAGCCCGGGCGAGGAGCTGTGGGTCAAGATCATCGAGATCGACCTGCAACGCCGGCGCATCAGCCTGTCCATCAAGCAGGCCGCTGAAGGCGGCGAGGTGGCGGCCGAGTACCGCGACGCCTTTGGCGAGCACGCCTACGACGAGCAAGGCAACTACATCGGCGCCGCCGGGTTCGGTGGCTTCGAGCCGGAGTCCGAAGCCCAAGCAGCCTGGGCCGAGTACCTCGAGGGCGGCGGTGACGCTGCGGCCCAGGACGAGGGCAGCGCCGAGGCTGCGACCGAGTCGGCCGAAGACTCCTACGGGTCCTAGCTGGCCAGGTCCGCGGCTGCGGGCCCTCCTTCGGCGCCACCGTCCCTGGTCACCAAAGCCGGCGGCAGGCGGCGAACGATCTCGCCCCGGCGGATGCGACCCGGGACGATCACCCGGGCGTTGCGGCCACGGAGGTTGAGGACCCGGCCAGGCCCGGTGTTGACAAACCGCAGGGCGTCCGGGCCGAATCGGGCCGCAAACTTCGCGCAGCCGCGGTGCGGCTTGGCGGTCACCTCGATCACGGTGCCGCCGATGGCCAGGCGGGTCCCGGCCGGCAAGTTGGCGTCGCTCAGGTCGAGATCGACATATAACTGGTCGCCCGCCAGGGCCCACCTTTCCCGCTGACCGGCCACGAGAGCGGCGGTGCGGGCATTCATCAGCGTGACCTGGGCGTCGGGATGCGGGGAACCGTCCGGAGTCGAGGTGCTGGCCCGCACGCTCCAGGTGTCGCCGGTCAGGCCGACGACCAGGTCGAGAGCCCCCTCGTCCAGGACCTCGCGAACATCCACCGCCGGCCGGCGCACAATCAGTTCGAGCGTGCCCTCCATGGCGGGAGAGGCGCGGATGTAGTCCAGGCCGGAGGCGAGGGCTTCGGCGGATCGATACACCACGGCCTCAGTCTGCCCGAGCCCCGCCGAGTCGTCAGGGCGGGGCGTTTGCTGGCTCAAAGGCGAGCCCACGCCTCTGACAACACCGATCGCAGGATCTCCCCGATGAGATCGAAGTGCTCCTGCTCGCAGATGAGCGGCGGCGCCAGCTGCACGACCGGGTCCCCCCGATCGTCGGCCCGGCACACCAGGCCGGCGTCGAACAGGGCCCCAGATAGGAAGCCCCGGAGCAGTCGCTCGGATTCATCGTCGTCGAAGGTGGCGCGGCTGTCCTTGTCCTTGACCAGCTCGATCCCGTAGAAGAACCCGTCCCCCCGCACGTCGCCCACGATGGGCAAATCCCGTAACCCTTCGAGCACGGCCCGAAATGCGGCTCCTCGTTTGGCCACCCCGGCGACCAGATCCTCTTTCTCGATGAGATCCAGGTTGGCCAGCGCCACCGCAGTCGAGACCGGATGCCCGCCAAACGTGAAGCCGTGGGTGAAGGTCGTCGGGCCTTGCAGAAAGGGCTCCATCAGGCGGTCGTCGACGAGCAGCGCCCCCAGCGGCGCGTAGCCACTGGTCATGCCCTTGGCGCAAGTGATCATGTCCGGCTGGTAGCCGTAGCGATCGGCCCCGAACCAGGAGCCCAGCCGGCCGAAGGCGCAGATGACCTCGTCGGAGACGAGCAGGACCCCGTAGCGGTCGCAGATCTCCCGAACCCGCTGGAAATAGCCAGGTGGCGGAGGAAAGCAACCCCCGGAGTTCTGGACCGGCTCCAGGAACACCGCCGCCACCGACTCCGGTCCCTCCATCAAGATGTGCCGCTCGATGTCGTCGGCAGCCCACCGGCCGAACGCCTCCAGGTCATCGCCGTGCTCCGGGGCCCGGTAGAAGTTGGTGTTCGCCACCCGGATGGAACCGGGAACAAGGGGCTCGTACGGCTCCTTGATCGAGGGCAGCCCGGTGATCGACAGCGCGCCCATGGTGGTGCCGTGATAGGCGATATAGCGCGACAGGACTTTGTAGCGGCCGGGCTGCCCGATCTGGCGGAAATACTGTCGCGCCAGTTTCCACGCCGACTCGACCGCCTCCCCGCCGCCAGTCGTGAAAAACACCCGGTTGATGTTGCCCGGGGCGAGCGACGCCAGTCGTTCCGACAGCTCGACGGCGTTGGGATGGGCGTAACTCCACAGCGGGAAGTACGCCAATTGGGCAGCCTGCGACGCGCCGGCTTCGGCCAGCTCCCTGCGACCGTGCCCGACCTGTACGACGAACAGGCCCGACAGCCCATCGAGGTACCGCCTGCCCCGGCTGTCCCACACCCAGGGTCCCTCGCCGCGCACAATCACCGGGATGTCGTGATCGCGGTAGGTGCTCATCCGGGTGAAATGCATCCACAGGTGGCGTTTTGCGGCCTCTTGCAAATGGTCGTCGTCGGTTTGGGTGCTCATCGAGTCCCCCATTGATACGTCTCCTTTGCGACTCGCAGATAGACGAACGCTTCCGTGTTGCGCACGCCGGGGATGGTTCGCACGGACTCGTCGATGATGCGCAGCAAGTGGGCGTCGTCCTCGCAGATCAACTCGACCAGGACGTCGAACTGGCCGGCGCAGATCACCACGTACTCGGCCTCGTCGAGCGCGGCCACCTTGTCGGCGACCGAACGGATGTCACCGTCGACGTTGATGCCGAGCAGAGCCATGCGATGAAAGCCGACGGCGGCGGCGTCGGTGACGGCTGCGATCTGGATGACTCGCTCCTCGAGCAGCCGCTGCACCCGTTGCCGGGTGGCGGCCTCGGAAAGCCCAACGGCCCGGGCGATGGCCGCGTAGGACCTGCGCCCGTCCTGCTGGAGCTGCTCGATGATCATCTTGCTCAGCCGGTCGAGCCCGCCCCGGCTGTCCCGAATGGACGTCCCGGCTTCGCGGCCCTCCTCGATCTCGCGGATTGGGGCGTCAGCGGGGTGCACAGCGACGGATTCTAGCTATTGAACCGGGCCGGTGCAAAGGATTCCCTTGCATAGCGGCCCGAATGTGCCATGATGGCAGGGTCCCGACGACCGAGTGCAGGGGGATTGGCATGCCCGAAACCGAACGGCTTCACAACTTCGTCGACGGTGCCCCGGTGCAGGCGAAGGACGGCCGCACCACCCCGGTGATCGATCCCGGCAGCGGCGAGGCGTATGCGGAAGCGCCCCTGTCCGGACCGGGCGACGTCGACCTGGCCTGTCAGGCCGCCGCGACCGCATTCGAATCCTGGCGCGACACCACACCCTCCGAACGCAGCCGCCTGTTGCTGCGACTGGCCGACGCCATCGAAGCCCGGGCCGAGGACTTCGTCTTGGCCGAAGGGCGCAACACGGGCAAGCCGCTGGCGTTGACCCGTTCGGAGGAGATCCCGCCGCTGCTGGATCAGATCCGGTTCTTCGCGGGCGCGGCCCGGGTGCTGGAAGGCCGCTCGGCGGGGGAGTACCTGGCCGGGCACACCTCCTGGATCCGGCGGGAGCCGATCGGCGTGGTGGCTCAGGTCACACCGTGGAATTACCCGTTGATGATGGCCGTCTGGAAGATCGCTCCCGCCCTGGCCGCCGGCAATACCGTCGTCCTCAAGCCATCGGACACCACCCCGGTCACGACGGTGATGCTGGCGGAGGTGGCCGGCGAGATCTACCCGCCTGGAGTCCTGAACGTCATCTGCGGCGACCGCGACACCGGCCGGTCTCTGGTCAGCCATCCCATACCCCAGATGGTCGCCATCACCGGCAGCGTCCGGGCCGGACGGGAGGTGGCCACGGCCGCCGCGGCGGACCTCAAGCGGGTTCATCTGGAGCTGGGCGGCAAGGCGCCCGTGCTCGTGTTCGATGACGCCGATGTGGAGAAAGCGGCGGAGGCCATCGCCATCGCCGGGTATTTCAACGCCGGTCAGGACTGCACCGCGGCCACCCGGGTGCTGGCTTCACCGAAGACCTACAACGACTTCGTGGACGCCCTGGCCGAGCAGGCCCGGGCGACCACCTTCGGGGGATTGGACCAACCCGACGTGGCTTTCGGGCCACTCAACAACGCAAGTCAGCTGGAACGGGTACGCGGCATAGTGGAAAGAGCCCCGAGTCACGCCACCGTCGTGGTTGGGGGAGAGGGTCCCAGCGGTCCCGGCTTCTTCTTTCCCCCAACGGTCATCGCCGGCGTCGAGCAGAGCGACGAGCTGGCCCAGAGCGAGGTCTTCGGTCCGGTCATCACGGTCCAGCGTTTCGGCGACGAGGACCAGGCGGTGGCCTGGGCCAACGGGGTGGAATACGGGCTGGCCTCAAGCGTGTGGACCCGGGATCACGGTCGAGCCATGCGGGTGTCCCGGCGCCTGGACTTCGGGTGCGTGTGGATCAACACGCACATCCCGCTCGTGGCCGAGATGCCGCACGGGGGGTTCAAGCATTCCGGCTACGGGAAGGACCTTTCGATGTACGGCCTCGAGGATTACACGCGCATCAAGCACGTGATGAGCTTCATCGAATAGGGGGAACCAGCGATGATCACTCGTCCGTCCCGGCTGTCCCGGCCCGTCCCGGCTGTCCCGGCTGTCCCGGCTGTCCCGTCCGTCCAGCAAGGTGCGACACTCGACATGTCCGTACGCGGTGCCGCAGCGGGATTCCGATCGTTGAGGTGTTCATCGAAGAGGAGTCAGCGGTGAAAGTCGGTGTTCCTTCGGAAGTAAAGAACCACGAGTACCGCGTGGCGTGTACGCCTTCCGGCGTGCACGAGCTGGTGCGGCACGGCCACCAGGTCCTGGTCGAGCGGGGAGCCGGCATCGGGTCGTCGCTGCCGGATGCCGACTTTGTCTCAGCCGGAGGCGTCCTGCTGGACAGCGCCGAGGAGGTGTGGCGCGAAGCCGATCTGGTCCTGAAAGTCAAAGAACCGGTCCCGGAGGAGTACTGCCTGCTGCGGAAGGATCTGGTGTTGTTCACCTATCTGCATCTGGCCGCCTCCCGCTCGTGCACCGAGGCCCTGCTGGCTGCCGGCACCACGGCTATCGCCTACGAAACCGTGCAGGAACCGGACGGCTCCCTGCCGCTGCTGGCCCCCATGTCCGAGGTAGCCGGTCGCATGGCTCCGCAGGCCGGCGCCCATCATCTGCAACGGGACGGGGGCGGCCGGGGCGTGCTGATGGGTGGGGTGTCGGGGGTGTACGCAGCCAAGGTGGTCGTCCTCGGCGCCGGCGTGTCCGGCATGAACGCGGCCGCTATCGCTCTCGGGATGCAGGCCGAGGTGCTGCTCCTCGATCGCAACATCGCCAAACTCCGCGAGGCCGATCGCATCTACCAGGGCCACTGCCAGACGGTGGCATCCAACAGCTACGAGATCGAGCGGGCGGTACTCGACGCCGATCTGGTCATCGGCGCCGTCCTGGTCCCGGGGGCAAAGGCCCCCAAGCTGGTCAGCAACGAACTGGTGTCGCGGATGAAGCAGGGCTCAGTGCTGGTGGACATCGCCATCGACCAGGGGGGTTGCTTCGAGGACTCGCGGCCCACGACCCATGCGGACCCGGTGTACAAGGTGCACGACTCGCTCTTTTACTGCGTCGCCAACATGCCGGGTGCTGTTCCGCACACGTCGACGTACGCGCTGACGAACGTGACCCTTCCGTACGCGCTCGAGATCGCGGACCGGGGGTGGCGCGACGCCATGCGGTCCGATCCGGTGCTGGCTCGGGGACTCAACACCTACGACGGTCAGATCGTGTACCCCTCGGTGGCCGAGGCGCACAGCCTGCCGGCGGTGCCGCTGGACGTGGTGCTGGCGTAGGCCCAGCCCACGCCGGGCGGGCCTGTTGACGATTGCGCGGATACGACAGGGAAGGGGGGCCGGCGTGGGCTCGTTGTGTTCTCTGTCGTGTGGCCCGGTCTGTGGGGCTGTGGATTACGACAGAGAAAGCCTCGGGGGCGGGCTGGGCTGCTTTCTCTGTCGTATCGGGGATCCGAGTGGCGTGGCAGTTCCGCTCGGTGGCCGCCCGCCGTACCCGAGGTGTGTCGGGCATGCCCGCCCGGCCGCTGATCGTTGGGCGCATACGACAGGGAAGGCGGGCCGGCGTGGTCTCGTTGCGTTCTCTGTCGTGTGGCCCGGTCTGTGGGGCTGTGGATTACGACAGAGAAAGCCTTGGGGGCGGGCTGGGCTGCTTTCTCTGTCGTATCGGGGGTCCGACTCGTGATGGAGGGCTGCCTGGCCCAGACAGGCCAGGACAACAGATCCCCTGGCGCTCCTGACCGCTGAGGCTCGTATCCGGGGGAGGTGTTCGCAAATGGGCCTCGGCGGCCCGACCGACCTTGCCCAGCGGCCTTCAGGCGCTCGCCGGCCGGCGGTCGCTCAGGTCCGTGACCGTCGCCGGGGCTGCCCGGTCGTCGTCCGCCCGCATTCCCTCCTGGTGAGCGACCTGGAGCAGAGCCCGGATGCCGTCCGCCGGATAGCGGCGATGGCCGCCCGGAGTTCGGACGGACGGGATCTGCCCGCGCTTGGCCCACTCGGAAACCGTGCGCTCCGAGACCAGAAAGAGGGTGGCCACGTCCGACGTGCGAAGCAGCTGCCCTTCCAGTCCCTGCGGCACGTCCGTGCCGAACAGGACGCCAAGCAGCTCCTGACGGTGGTTTTCCTGCGCGTCGTTGATCATGTTCGCCCTTGTCCCCTTCGAATGCTCGCGCCGCATGCGGGCGGCCTGGGCCACCCTCAAGTGAGCTTTCTCGGCGTTCGCCCCACCCGCAATGGCCCAAACGAACCATTGCACCGCCCCGATCTGACTAGTCATGCGTCGATCTCCTCCCCGACGACCACCGTCCGCGGTCACGGCCTGGGCCCCTGCCGCCCCTGCCCCTGCCCCCCGGAGTCCGGAAGGGCGTGCCCCGGCTACCGTGTCCCGGCATGCTGCTCGTCGCCCTGACCGGAGGAATCGGTTCCGGCAAGTCGACCGTGGCGGCCGGCCTGGCGGACCGGGGCGCGGGCGTCGTCGACGCCGACGCAGTGTCGCGGCAGATCCTCGAGCCGGATGGCGCCGCCTACCAGGCCGTTGTCGAGCGATTCGGGCCCGGCATCGTTCGGCCTGACCGGTCCATCGACCGGCCCGCGCTGGCGGCCATCGTGTTCGGGGACCCCAATAACCTGGGCGACCTCAACCACCTGACGCATCCGGTCATCGCACAGGTGATGTCCGAAGAAGCGGCCGATCTGTCCGCCCGCCACTCCGTCGTCGTGCTCGACGTGGCCCTGCTCGGCATTGTCATGACCGAGCGCTTTCGGCTCGACGCCATCGTGGTGGTCGACGTCCCCGAGCAGGTGGCCGTGGCCCGCCTGGTCGAGCATCGAGGGTTCACCGAGGAGGACGCCTGGGCCCGGGTGGCGGCTCAGATCGATCGGGACGAGCGGCGCCGGTTGGCGGACCTGGTCGTCGACAACAGCGACGGCCCGGCCGCCCTCGAGCAGGAAATCGACCGGGCCTGGACGTGGCTGCAGGAGCGCGCCGCTCAGCCCTGATCGCCCGAGCGGGCCGGGCCGGATCGTCGCTGGCAGGGCCGTGATCGTCGCTGGCCGAGTCTGATCGTCACAGGGTCTCGATACCATCGAATCCATGCCCGAGTTCCAGGTCGTTTCAGATTTTGCGCCGGCGGGCGACCAGCCCACCGCCATCGCCGAGCTGTCGGAGGGCGTGCGCCGCGGCGACCGGTTCCAGACCCTGCTCGGCATCACCGGCAGCGGCAAGAGCGCAACCATCGCCTGGACGATCGAGGCTGTCCAGCGCCCGACCCTCATCATGGCCCCCAACAAGTCACTGGCGGCTCAGCTGGCCAACGAGATGCGGGAGTTCTTTCCGCGGAATCGGGTGGAGTATTTCGTCAGCTATTACGACTACTACCAGCCCGAGGCATACCTACCGTCCAGCGACACCTACATCGAAAAGGACAGCTCGATCAACGACGAGATCGACCGGCTGCGCCACTCCGCCACCTCGGCCTTGCTGACCCGGCGCGACACCATCGTGGTGGCCTCCGTCAGCTGCATCTACGGCCTGGGGTCGCCCGAGGAATACGCCGATCGCATCCTCCACGTCCAGCGAGGCGCCGAACAGGACCAGCGGGCCATTCTCCGGCGTCTGGTCGACATGCAATACGAACGCAACGACGCCAACCTGGTGCGGGGCAAGTTCCGGGTGCGCGGCGACACCATCGAGGTGCATCCGGCTTACGAGGAGCACGCGGTCCGGATCGAGCTGTTCGGCGACGAAATCGAGCGCATCACCACCCTCGACACCCTCACCGGCGAGAAGCTGGCGGAGCCGGACGAGCTGGTCATCTTCCCAGCCACTCATTACGTGGCCGGCGACGAGCGGATGCGGGTGGCGATCGGCGGCATCGAATCCGAGCTGAAGGAGCGGCTGGCCTGGTTCGAGTCGGAGAACAAACTGCTCGAAGCTCAGCGGCTCCGGATGCGCACGTCGTACGACCTGGAGATGCTGGCGGAGGTGGGCGTGTGCTCCGGTATCGAAAACTACAGCCGGCACATCGACGGCCGGAACCCCGGCGAGCCCCCGCATACCCTGCTCGACTTCTTCCCCAAGGACTACCTGCTGGTGATCGACGAGTCCCACCAGACGGTCCCGCAGTTGCATGGCCAGTACGAGGGAGATCGCTCCCGAAAGGAGACGCTCATCGAGCACGGCTTCCGCCTGCCGTCCGCGGCGGACAACCGGCCGTTGCGTTTCCAGGAGTTCTACGAGCGGGTCAACCAGTGCATCTTTCTGTCGGCCACGCCCTCGTCCTACGAAGTCCAGCAATCCACCCAGGTGGTCGAGCAGATCGTGCGGCCTACCGGGCTGATCGATCCCGAGGTGATCGTGAAGCCCACCAAAGGTCAGATCGACGACCTGATCGCCCAGATCCGCGACCGCACCGAGCGCGGCGACCGGGTGCTGGTGACGACGCTGACCAAGAAGATGGCCGAGGACCTGACCGACTACTTGCTGGAAATGGGCCTACGGGTCCGGTACCTGCACTCCAACATCGACACGATTCAGCGCATCGAGATCATCCGGGACTTGCGTCTCGGTGAATTCGACGTTCTGGTCGGAATCAACCTGCTGCGGGAAGGACTGGACCTGCCGGAGGTCTCCCTGGTCGCCATCCTTGACGCGGACAAAGAGGGATTCCTGCGCGGGGAAACTTCCTTGATCCAGACCATCGGCCGGGCGGCTCGTAACGTCGACGGCCAGGTCATCATGTACGCGGACCGGATGACCGATTCCATGCAGCGAGCGATCTCGGAGACGCACCGCCGGCGGGCCCTGCAACAGGCCTACAACGCCGAGCACGGCATCGACCCACAGACCATCCGCAAGGCCATCACGGACATCCTCGTCATGCTCGGTTCTCGGGATGGGACCACCCCGGTGCCGGGCCAGGATCGCCGAAGCCGCCGGCGAGACCGGGCCCGCCGAGACCTGGCCGAGCTGCCGCACGAGGAATTGTCCCGGCTCATCTCCACCCTTGAGGAAGAAATGCGCGAGGCCGCGGCCGACCTCCGCTTCGAGTACGCGGCCAAGCTCCGGGACGAGATCGCCGACCTCAAAGGTGAACTCAAGGAGCTGTCACCCCGCTGAGGTCGCCCCGGGTACGAAGCGGTCGGGACCACGGGAATGGCGTCCGAGCGTCCGGGCGAGGGCCGGACACGGGCGAGGGTCGGGCACGGGCCAGGGTCGCCAGCCGGTCAAGCCCGCTGGCGACCGGTCGGCGTGCGGGAGCCGTCGTCGAGGATCACCCGCGAGGCTCGATCCCAGGTCAAGTAGTTCCAGGTCCAGTTCACCAGTACTACCAGCCGATTGCGAAACCCGATCAGGAAGACCAGATGGACGCCGAGCCACGCCATCCACCCCAGAGTGCCCCGGAAGCGGACCCCGCCCGGGAGTTCCGCCACCGCCGACCGACGACCGATGGTGGCCATGATCCCGTGGTTGTGATAGCGGAAAGCCCGGGTACGGTGACCTTCCATCTGCCGGCGGACATTGCGGGCCGTTTGCCGGCCGCCCTGGATGGCCACTTGGGCCAGCTGCGGCAACGGCTTGCCGTCCCGGCCCCGGGCGGATGCCAGGTCGCCGATCACGAACACTTCCGGATGACCCTCGAGCGACAGGTCGGGGCGGACAACCAGCGTGCCACCGCGGCCCTTCTCGGCGTCGATCACCTGCGCCACCGGGTTGGCCCGCACTCCCGCGGTCCACACCACCGTGCGAGCCGGGATGGAGGTGCCGTCCTCGAAGGTGACACCCTCATCGGTCACCTTGGTCAGGGTGGTGCCGAAACGGACCTCAATCCCCTTTTGCTCCAGCGTTTGCAGCGCGGCCTGCTGGGACGGCAGGGAGAAGCCGGGCAGCAAATGGTCGGTCATCTCCACCAGGATCACCCGGGCCTGGGTGACGTCCAGATGGTGGAAGTCGTTGGCCAGGTTGTGCCCGATCAGCTCGGACAGGGCGCCGGCCAGTTCCACGCCGGTGGGGCCGCCCCCGACCAGCACGATCGTCAGCGCGCCGGGATCGGTCAAGCCCGGCGGCGTGGCGTCGGCCCGCTCGAACGTGGTCAAAACGTGGTTGCGCAAGCGGACGGCGTCCGGAAGCGTCTTCAGCGGGAACGCATGCTCCTCGACACCGGGGATCCCGAAGGCGGTGGTGGACGACCCGGCCGCAAGGATCAGATAGTCGTAGGGCAAGCCGGCCTCGCCGTCGACCTCCACCACCCGCTGGTCGAGGTCGATGCCCGACACGGTGCCAACCCGGACGGTGATATTGGGGTACCGCGAGTAGATCGACCGGATGGGGTGAGCGATGTCGTCGCTGCCGAGCCCGGCAGTGGCGACCTGGTAGAGGAGCGGCCAGAAGCCGTGGTAGTTGTCACGGTCGACGACGGTGATGTCGACAGGGGCCCTGGCCAGGTGGGTGGCCGCATTGAGGCCGCCGAAGCCGCTGCCCACGATCACCACTCGGGGTCGGATAGCCATTAACAGACGTTCTACCCTGCGGAGGTGAGGATGCGCAGTCGAACGTCTGTTCGCTGGTACCCTGGCGCGGTGACGGAGAAGGCGTCTCACGGTTCCCCGGACGGCAGCAAGCTGGTGGTGCGCGGCGCCCGGGAGCACAACCTCCGCAACATCTCGCTGGACCTGCCCCGCGACCAGCTGATCGTGTTCACCGGGCTGTCCGGCTCGGGCAAGAGCTCGCTGGCCTTCGACACCATCTACGCCGAGGGCCAGCGGCGCTACGTGGAGTCGCTGTCCAGCTACGCCCGCCAGTTCCTGGGCCAGATGGACAAGCCCGACGTCGATTTCATCGAGGGTCTGTCCCCGGCCATCTCGATCGACCAGAAGTCGGCCTCGCGCAACCCCCGGTCCACGGTCGGCACCATCACCGAGATCTACGACTACCTGCGCCTCCTCTATGCCCGGATCGGCGTACCCCACTGCCCGGTGGACGGCACCGTGGTGCAACGCCAGACGCCCCAGCAGATCGTCGACCGCATCCTGGAACTGCCCGACGGCACCCGCTTCCAGGTTCTGGCGCCGGTCGTTCGGGGCCGGAAGGGCGAATACCAGAGCCTCCTGGAGGAGCTGGCCGGCCAGGGTTTTGCCCGGGCTCGCATCGACGGGGAGGTCTACGAGCTTTCGGACCCGCCGAAGCTGGCGCGGTACGAGATCCACACCATCGAGGTGATCGTCGACCGGCTGGTGAAGCGCGACGGGATAGAGCGGAGGCTGACCGATTCCCTGGAGACGGCGTTGCGGCTGGCCGAGGGGGTGGCGGAGGTGCAGCTGGTGGCCCGGGATGACGAGCCGCCGCTCGACGACGACACTCTGACCTTCAGCCAGCACCTGGCTTGCCCGACGTGCGGCCTGTCCTTCGATGAGCTGGCACCTCGGAACTTCAGCTTCAACTCGCCGTACGGGGCCTGTCCCAATTGCGATGGCCTGGGCACCCGCTTCGAGGTGGACCCTGAACTCGTGGTGCGGGACCCCGAGCTTTCCATCGAGGACGGCGCCATCGTGCCTTGGGGTGGGACCCGCGGCGAGTATTTCGGCCGGGTGCTGGAGGCAGTCGCGGCGGCCAACTCTTTTTCCGTATCCACTCCCTGGAAGGACCTGAGAAAGTCCGACCAGAAGATGGTCCTCTACGGGTCCGGCAGCAAGAAGGTCCACGTCCAGTACCGCAACCGCTACGGGCGCGTGCGTTCGTACGACACCCACTACGAAGGGGTGGTGCCGTGGTTGGCCCGCCGGTACGGCGAGGCCGAGTCGGACCACGCCCGGGACACGATCGAGGGCTACATGCGGGAGGTGCCCTGCCCCGTGTGCGGGGGGGCCCGGCTCAAGCCGGAGAGCCTGGCCGTGACCGTGGCCGGGCGCAACATCTTCGAGTTGTGTGACCTGCCGCTCCGGGATGCCACCGGGTTCATGACCGACCTGGAGCTGTCGGAGCGGGACCACCTGATCGCCGACCGGGTGTTGCGGGAGATTCGAGCCCGCATGCAGTTCCTGCTCGACGTGGGCCTGGATTACCTGAGCCTCAACCGGTCCGCGGCCACCCTGGCCGGAGGCGAGGCCCAGCGCATCCGTCTCGCTTCGCAGATCGGCAGCGGGCTGGTCGGCGTGCTCTACGTCCTCGACGAGCCCTCCATCGGGCTGCACCAGCGCGACAACCACAAGCTGATCGAAACTCTCCTCCGGCTGCGGGACCTGGGCAACACCGTGATCGTGGTCGAGCACGACGAGGACACCATCCGTGCCGCCGACCACGTGGTCGACATCGGTCCGGGCGCCGGCGAGCACGGCGGCAACATCGTGGTGTCGGGACCGGTGAGCGCCCTGCTCAAGTCCAAGGCATCGATCACCGGTCAATACCTGACGCGCAAGCGGAAGATCCCGGTTCCGGCGATGCGCCGGGAGCCCAAAGGCATGCTCACGGTCCGGGGGGCCCGCGAGCACAACCTGCAGGACATCGACGTGGATTTCCCGCTGGGCTGCATGGTGGCGGTGACGGGCGTGTCCGGCTCGGGGAAGTCGACGCTCGTCAACGACATCCTCCTCCGGGCACTGATGCAGCGCATCTACCGGTCCAAAGAGGTGCCCGGCCGCCACACCCGCATCGAGGGGGCCGAAAGCCTGGACAAGGTGATCAGCATCGACCAGTCCCCGATCGGGCGGACGCCCCGGTCGAACCCGGCCACCTACACCGGGGTGTTCGACCATATCCGGCGGCTGTTCAGCGCCACTACTGAAGCGAAGGTGCGGGGGTACCAGCCGGGGCGGTTCTCGTTCAATGTGAGTGGAGGCCGCTGCGAGGCCTGCTCAGGGGACGGCACCATCAAGATCGAGATGCATTTCCTGCCCGACGTGTACGTGCCCTGCGAGGTGTGCAAGGGGGCGCGCTACAACCGGGACACCCTCGACATCACCTTCAAGGGGAAAAATATCGCCGAGGTGCTCGACATGCCCTGCGAGGAGGCGCTCGAGTTCTTCGCCAACCAGCCCGCCATCGCCCGTCATATGCAGACCCTGGTGGATGTCGGGCTCGGCTACGTGCGGCTCGGTCAACCCGCGCCGACCTTGTCGGGTGGGGAGGCGCAACGCATCAAGCTGGCCAGCGAGCTGTCCAAGCGCTCAACGGGCCACACCATCTACCTGCTCGACGAGCCGACGACCGGGCTGCACTTCGAGGACATCCGCAAACTGCTCACGGTGCTGTCTCGCCTGGTCGATCAGGGCAACACGGTCCTGGTCATCGAGCACAACCTGGACGTGATCAAGACCGCCGACTGGATCATCGACCTCGGGCCCGAGGGCGGCGACGGTGGTGGCAAAGTGGTGGTCGAAGGAACCCCCGAGACGGTGGCCAAGACCCGGGACAGCTATACAGGGCGGTTCCTGGAGCCTCTCCTCAAGTCGGCCTGAGCGGGACGCCCGGGGCGAACGGCCCGCGGTCCGGCGGGCGCCCGGCGGGCGAGGCGCCGGCGGGTTCCGGTGCAAACAAGGCAGGCTCGTCGTGCGCCGGCACGGCGCCGGCGGGTTTCGGCCCGATTCGTCAGGTCTGGCGGCTCAGGTGATGTCGAGCATCCGTTGCAGCGCCACCCGGGACCACTCGGCCACCTCGCCATCGACGCTGATGCGATTCACTACCCGGCCGGCGACCAGCTCCTCGAGCACCCAGCACAGATGGGCGGCGTCGACACGGAACATCGTCGAGCAGGGACAGATCAACGGATCGAGCGACTCGACCTCGAGATGAGGGTGCTCGGCGCCCAGTCGTTGCACCAGGTGGATCTCGGTGCCCACCCCCAACACGGTGCCGGCGGGAGCCCGATCGACCGCGGCGATGATGTAGTCGGTCGAACCCACCTCGTCTGCGAGCTCGACCACCTCGTGACTGCATTCGGGGTGAACAATGACCCGTCCGTTCGGGTGGCGTGCCCGGAAGTCGGTCACATGCTCGGGCCGGAACCGCTGGTGCACCGAGCAGTGGCCCTTCCAGAGCAGGAAGCGGGCCTCCTTGATGCTGCGCTCGTCCAGGCCGCCGAGATCCCGGCGATGGTCCCAGACCGCCATCGCTTCGGCCGGGAACCCCAGCTGGAAGGCGGTGTTGCGACCCAGATGCTGGTCGGGGAAGAACAGCACCTTGACCCCCGAACCGTCGGCCGCGGTGCCCGGGTGCTGGGCCAGAGCCCAGGTGAGAACCGCCCGGGCGTTGGACGAGGTGCACACGGCCCCACCGTGACGGCCGACGAACGCCTTGAGGGCAGCCGCAGAGTTCATGTAGGTGATCGGGACCACGGTGTCGATGTCGGTCACCTCGCTCAGCTCCTCCCAGGCCTCCTCAACGGACTCCAGGTCTGCCATGTCAGCCATGGAGCAGCCGGCGTTGAGGTCCGGCAGGATCACCTGCTGGTGGGCCGAGGTCAGGACGTCGGCGGATTCGGCCATGAAATGGACACCGCAGAACACCACGAACTCGGCCTCACCCGCTGCCGCAGCCATGCGGGACAGCCCGAACGAATCTCCCCTCGCGTCAGCCCAGCACATCACCTCATCTCGCTGGTAGTGATGGCCGAGGATCAGCAGGCGGGAGCCCAGGGCTGCTTTCGCGGCCGCGATGCGGCGTGCCAGGTCCTCCCTGGTTGCATTGACATAGCCCCCGGGCAGGGGGGTTTGTAGCCTTAGCACTGAAATAGACCTCCACAACGGAGCACCTCGATGTGGTCGGCGGGGACAGCCCGGTCGCCCATCCGCGGGGATGTCGGCCTCAAGGTGTGTATGTCGCCGGATACCGGGCCGGCGTGCCGGTCATCATACGACCCCGGGAGGCGTCGCGGTGGCAAACCTCGCGACGTGGTCCGCCTGCGGCACAGTGGAAGGGTGCTGCAGCGACCGCCTGCCGGAACTATTCCCGACGCCCCCGGCTCCTACCAGTTCCGCGACCGGGACGGGCGGGTGATCTACGTCGGCAAGGCGAAGTCGCTCCGGAGCCGGCTGTCCAACTACTTCCAGAACCCGGCTCACCTCCCGGTTCGCACGGCCCAGATGGTGGCCCAGGCAGAGACCGTCGAATGGATCCAGGTCCGCAACGACGTCGAAGCCATCATGCTCGAGTACAGCCTGATCAAGCAGCACAAACCCCGCTTCAATGTGCGGCTGAGGGACGACAAGAGCTATCCGTTCCTGGCGGTCACGGTAAGCGACGAGTGGCCTCGGGCGATGGTCAGGCGTGGCACCAAGGACAAGGGCAGCCGGTACTTCGGGCCCTACGCTCACGCCTACGCCATCAGGGAGACTCTCGACTCCCTCCTGCGCACCTTCCCGATCCGTACGTGCAGCGACAACAAGTTCCGCACGCACCACCGGCTCGGCAAGCCGTGCCTGCTCTACCACATAGAGAAGTGCTCGGGGCCGTGTGTGGGGGCCATCGACCACGCCGCATACGAGAGCCTCGTCGGGGAGCTGGTCGCCTTCCTCGACGGCGAGACGCAGCCTGTCCTGAAGAGCCTGGAGGCCGAAATGTTCCGGGCTTCGGACGCCCTCGAGTTCGAGCGGGCCGGGCGGGTCCGGGACCGGCTGACGGCCGTCCGGAAGGCCATCGAAAAGCAGCAGATGGTGGCGGAGCGGGCCGAGGATCTCGACTGCTTCGGTGTGGTCGAGGACGAACTGGAAGCCGCCATTCAGGTCTTTTATGTGCGCCGGGGTCGGGTAGTGGGCCGCAAGGGCTTCATCGTGGACAAGGTGGAAGACCTGACCCAGGCCCAGCTGGTGGCCCAGGTATTGGAGCAGCACTACGCCGATGCGCCCCTGGGCATCCCACCATTGGTGCTGGTTCCGGACGTGCCGGAGGACCTCGATTCCATCCGGGCCTGGCTTGCGGTGGTGCGGGCGGGTCCGATCTTCGCCGAGGCCGGCAGTGACTGGTTGGAGGGGTACGAGCCGGGCGAAGGGAGCGAGGCCGACGAGGGCAGCGAGGCCGACGAGGGCAGCGAGGCCGACGAGGGCAGCGAGGCCGGCGCCGCCGAGACCGCCGAAACCGCCGAGACCGCCGAGCTGCCGGTCGCCGCCATGGTGGCAGAGCCGGCTCCCAGCGCCTTGGAAGATGCCGGCTCGCGGGCCGAGCCGAAAGGAGCGACCAGCGCTGACTCCGAGCCTCCTCCGGCCGCTCACCCCACCCCCCACCGCAGCGTCCTGGGTGACGTCGAATGGTGGGCTGCGTCCGGCCGGTACCGGGTGGAGCGCAGTGTCAATCCGGCGGCCCGAGCTGGCGCCGCCGTCGAGATCCGGGTGCCCCAACGCGGCGAGAAAAAGGCGCTCCTGGAGATGGTCACCCGCAACGCAGGCGAGGAGTTCACCCGCCACCGTCTCAAGCGGGCCGCCGACCACAACGCCCGCGCCCGGGCGCTCAACGCCCTCCAGGACGACCTGGATCTGCCCGAGGCTCCGCTCCGCATCGAGTGTTACGACATGAGCCATCTGCAGGGCACCGACTACGTGGGCAGCATGGTCGTCATGGAGGACGGGTTGCCCCGCCCCCAGGAATACCGGCGCTTCAAGATCCGCACCGTGGAGCAAAACGACGACTACGCCGCGATGGGCGAGGTCCTCACCCGCCGCTTGCGCGCCTACCTGGTCGAACGGGACAAGCCGGTCGAGGACCGCCGCCGCCGGTTCGCTTACCCGCCGCAGTTGCTCCTCGTCGACGGCGGCCAGGGCCAGCTCAACGTCGCCCTCCGGGTGCTCGAAGAGCTCGGCCTCGAAGAAGAGATCCCTGCGGCTGCCCTGGCCAAACAGTTCGAGGAGGTGTACGTGCCGGGCCGGGCCGATCCGGTACGCATCCCCCGTACGTCCGCGGCCCTGTACCTGCTGCAGCAGATCCGCGACGAAGCCCACCGATTTGCCATCACGTACCACCGCAATCTCCGAGGAAAAAGGATGACCGCCTCGGTACTCGACGACATTCCGGGTCTCGGCCCCGGGCGCAAGAAGCGCCTGGTCCGCGAGCTCGGCGGTGTCAACGCGGTTCGAGCCGCGTCGCTGGACACTCTGCACGAGCTGTCGTGGCTCCCGGACCGCGTTGCGGACGCGGTCTACGCAAAACTGCACGGCTAGCTTTCAGCCATGCCTTCTGTCGCCGCCAATGGCATAGGCATCTGCTACGAAACGACGGGAGATCCAGGCGACCCCCCGCTCCTGTTGATCATGGGGCTGGGCGGTCAGTTGATCGCGTGGGATGAGCGGTTCGTTTCCGCTCTGGTCAGGCGCGGCTTCTACGTGGTCCGGTACGACAACCGGGACGTGGGGTTGTCCACCTGGTTCGACCAGGCGGGCTTGCCTGACCTGCTGGCCATCCTTGGGGGGGCCGCTGCCCACCCTGCCTACCTGCTGGCTGACATGGCGGACGACGGGGCGGGCTTGCTCGACGCCCTGGAGATCGAATCCGCGCATGTGTTGGGCATCTCCTTGGGCGGCATGATCGCCCAGAGCCTCGCCATCCAGCACCCTGGCCGGGTGCGCAGTCTTGTCTCGATTATGTCAACCACCGGCGATCCGTCGGTAGGTGCTCCGCACCCGGAGACGGTCGCGATCCTTCTCGCTGCTGCGCCACCGGCACGGCAGTCTGTTGTTGACCAGGCGGTGACTACCTGGAGGGTGATTGGTTCGCCCGGATTCCCGTTCGACGAGGACCGGGTCCGGACCAACGCAGGTGCCGCATACGACCGGGCATTCCACCCGGCGGGCGCGGCGCGGCAGCTCGTCGCCATCGCCTCATCCCCGGATCGGACGGCGGCGCTGGCCAATGTGAACGTTCCCACCCTGGTCGTGCATGGCGAGGACGACGTGTTGATCGATCCCAGCGGCGGCCGGGCCACGGCTGCTGCGATTCCGGGCGCCGCCTGGTGGGGTGTCCCTGGAATGGGCCACGACGTTCCCCCTGAGCTGTTCGATGAGCTCGCCGATCGGGTGGGCCGACTCGCCGAAAGAGCTGGGTCCGGCGGTGACCCCGTCTAATCACGCGGACGATCGCCGGCTCTGGGAAGACGTTGCTGCGTGGTGGCAGCAGGGGTTCACGAACGGAGCTGACGCCGAGTACGAAGAGCAGATCCTCCCACTCCTCGCCGCTCACCTCGAGGGAGCGGAGCGGGTCCTGGACCTGGGCTGCGGGGAGGGCCAAGTGGGCCGCAGGGCTGCCGTGTTGAACGGCATCAAGGCGGTCGTCGGCGTCGACCCCACCTGGGCGCAGATCAAAATGGCGGCCGAGCGCGGCGGGGGAGTGATGGTGGCACGAGCCGAGGCCGCGGAACTTCCGTTCGACCGCGACAGCTTCGATGCCGTGGTGGCCTGCCTGGTCTTCGAGCACATCGAAGCGTTCGACGAGGCGGTGGCGGAAGTGAGCCGGGTACTCCTCCCGGGCGGCCGGTTTCTTCTGTTGCTGAACCACCCGTTGCTGCAGGCACCGAACTCGGGATGGATCGACGACACCATCCTCGGCGAGCAGTACTGGCGTATCGGCCCCTACCTCGTCGAAGACTCGCGCCTCGAAGAGGTGGAGAAGGACGTATGGATCCGGTTCATCCACCGGCCGCTGTCCCGCTATATCAACCAACTCGCCAAGGGCGGAATGTATCTGACCCGCATGGAGGAGCCGGCGCCGCCAGCGGGATTCCTGGCTCGAGCGCAGGAGTATGGCGACGCTGCGACCATTCCCCGTTTGCTTGCTCTGAGAGCGGAAAAGCTGCTCGGTTAGGAAGGCCCCGGTCGGGGTGTGGCTCTTAGGCCACGGCCGCCAGGCGTCGGTAGGTATCGGCGATTTCAGCGGCCACCCGTTCCGGTTCGTAGGTCACCTCCCACCAGTCGTAGTGCAAGACCGTCCAGCCGCTTCGACTCAGGGCATTCGCTCGACGGTTGTCGTCGCGTTGCTGCTCCGGGGCGAAGTGAGCGGACCAACCGTCCACCTCGATCGCTAGCCGTAGGTGTGGATAGGCGAAGTCCAGCCGATATCGCCGGCTCGGCCCCCACACGAGCTCACCTTTCGGCCGGGGAAGCCCGTGCAACTGGAACAACCGGCCCATGCTGCTCTCGAGCACACTCGGGTGAGGCGCTCCGGAGACGCCTCTGGCCTTCAGTCGGCTCAACAGGCGGGTGCGACCGGGGCGATGGTGGAGGGCTGGGTCGTTGACGGCCTGCAGGAGGCGGTCGGCCCGGATCAACCGGAGGGCGATGGCGCGGTCGACGAGTTCATCCAGCTCAGTTGGACTCATCTCGACGGCGCAGTCCACGAGCGTCCGGATGGCTGAGGTACAGGGCAAACCTTGGCGCACGACCGCTTGGACGGCGCGGCGGGACCGCATCACGCGGAGGCCGTCGACTCGCACCAGCCGGCTTCGAGGCACGGTGATGCTCGGAACGTCGGTCGGGTCGTCAGCGGCGTTCGCGGTTATCCCCCAGAGCTGCGCCGCGGAGCGGTGCGACACTGCGGCCCCGAGACCGCCCACGAGGACCGCGGCCCGCAGACGCGTGATCCGGCTGACCGGGGTGCCGGCGAGGCAGTACGTGCTGCGGTAGAGGGTCCGCCACTGACCGGACCGGGCACGGGTATTGACCTGATCGGGGCTGAGGCCCAGCTGTATGGCTTCGGATCGGCTGATCACCCCGTGGTGGCTGGCCATCCAGGCGGCGATTCGCGCTTCGGTTGACGCGTCTCTACCATATTTCATTGATTTTTAGGGTATGAGAAACGGCCCCTGCCCGTCAACACAGTCCGAGCTCGTCTCTGGGTTGGTGTCGCTCCGCTGCCGAGGGCCGTGATTTGGGCCAGGCAGCGGCGGGTTGGGCTGCCGGTTGCGCAGGTTGGCGTCCCGCGCCGTGCCCAGTTTGTGGTGGGTGGGCACGGTGGGAGCAAGTGGGCGGGGTTTGGCCGGGTTTTTGCGGCTTAGCGTGCCCGGGTTGGCTGGGCGTGCCCAGTTTGGGGCGAGTGGGCACGGTTAGCGGTGGATCGAGCGGGCTGACGGGGTGGGTGGAGCCGGCGCGTGTGGGTCGGGCCTGGGCCGTCGGCTTCTGGGGTTTAGCTCCCGCCGGCGTGCCCAGTTTGTGGTGGGTGGGCACGGTGGGGGCAAGTGGGCGGGGTTTGGCCGGGTTTTTGCCGGTTAGCGTGCCCGGATTGGCTGGGCGTGCCCAGTTTGGGGCGAGTGGGCACGGTTAGCGGTGGATCGCGTGGGCTGACGTGGTGGGGCACGGCCGAGACGGGGGGGGTGGAGCCGACGGCGCTCGGGCGGGCCCGACGGGTGGGGCGGGCCCGACGAGTGGGGCGGGCCCGACGGGAGGTGCGGCGGCAAGGGGAGGCGCCATCGGAGCGGGGCCGCCGGCCGGACGCGAGGGCCCGCCGTCGAGCCAGCGACGTGCCCCCCGCCGGCGGACCACCGAATCACCCCCGGCGGGCGGCACAATGGACATGGTGGCCCAGTTCCTCATCATCACGGGAATGTCGGGCGCCGGCCGCTCCCAGGCCGGAGCGACCCTGGAAGACCTGGGCTGGTTCGTCATCGACAACATGCCAACGGCCCTCATCACCAAGGTCGCCGAGCTGAGGGCCGCCCCCGGCTCGACCACCGATCGGGTAGCGCTGGTGGTGGGGCGGGACGTCCAGCAGCTCGAAGAACTCGACGCGGCCGTCCACCAGTTGCGGGCCAGCGGATCAGTGGTACGCACCCTGTTCCTGGAGGCATCCGACGAGGTGCTGGTCCGCCGCTTCGAGGGGACCCGGCGCCGCCATCCCCTCGGCCAGGAAGGGGTGACGGAGGCCATCAGCGAGGAGCGCCGGCGGATGGAGCCGATCCGGGCCCTGGCTGACGTCGTCGTCGACACCACCGACCTCAACGTCAACCAGCTGCGCGAGCGGCTCATCGACCTGTTCACCACCGACTGGGCCGAGCCCATGCAGATATCGGTGATGTCGTTTGGCTTCAAGCACGGGGTGCCGCTGGACGTCGACAACGTGTTCGACGCCCGCTTCCTGCCCAACCCCCACTGGATCGACGAGCTGCGGCCGCTGACCGGCCTGGACGAGCCGGTGCGTGATTTCGTGCTGTGCCAACCTGAGGCGAAGCAGTTCGTGCGGATGGTGGACGACCTGCTGGGCTTCTTGCTCCCGGCGTATGTCAAGGAAGGGAGGTCGTACTTGACGGTGGCCGTGGGGTGCACCGGTGGACGCCACCGGTCGGTGGCGCTGGCCGAGGAGCTGGGTGCCCGGGTCCGGGGTCGAGGGTACGACCCTGCCGTCTATCACCGGGACCTGAAGCGATGACGGCGCCCGGTCCCGGCCCCTACGTTGTGGCCCTCGGCGGCGGGCATGGCCTGGCCACCACCCTGCGCGCCGTGCAGGAGTACGCGGGCCGGATCACGGCCGTGGTGTCCGTCGCCGACGACGGCGGCTCCAGCGGGCGGTTGCGCCAGATCGCCGGCATTCCCGCCCCCGGTGACCTGCGCCGCTGCCTGGTGGCCATGGCGGCCCCGGAGTCGCCGTGGGCCGAGGCCTTTGAGTACCGCTTCCCGTCCGGCGATCTCGAAGGCCACGCGCTCGGCAACTTGATCATCGCCGGCCTGGCCAACGTGACGGGCGACTTCGGCCGAGCCCTCGACCTGGTCGCCGGCCTTGTGGGGGCCAGGGGGCGGGTGCTGCCGGCGACGTCGATGCCGGTAGTGCTCAAAGCCGATGTGGCCGGCACCGAGGTGGTCGGCCAGGTAAACGTGTCCGAGTCGCCCGGGCCTATCCGGTCGGTGTCGATCGTGCCCGCGGATGCGCCCGCTCCCCCGGAGGTTGTGGCCGCGGTGGCGGAGGCGGATCAGGTGGTGATCGGTCCGGGCTCGTTGTTCACCAGCGTGCTGGCGGTGTGTGTGGTCCCGGACATCCGGGCGGCGCTCGCGGACCGCACGGGGGGACGGGTCTATGTCTGCAACCTCCGCCCCCAACTGCCCGAGACGGCGGGATTCAACGCCGCTGACCACCTGCGGGCAGTGCGCAAACACGGAGTAGCTATCGATGTCATGGTGCCGCCGGGGGATCTGAGCCGCCCCGACGGCAGTGGTCACGATCCGCACAAGCTGGCCGGCGTGCTGCGAATGCTGACATAGTGACCGCGGGGGAAACGGGCTGAAGCATCTGTCGGGGACAAGGAGTGAACACCATGGGGGTTCGAGTAGGAATCAACGGGTTCGGGCGGATCGGGCGCAACTTCCTGCGCGCCGCCCTCGAACATCAGGCGCGGCAGGAGGCGGGTGGCGGGGGTGACACCTCGACCGTGGAGGTCGTTGCCGTCAACGACCTGGTCCCCACAGCCACCAACGCGCATCTCCTCAAGTACGACTCGACGCACGGACCTCTGCGCCTGCCCGTCGAGCACACCGATCACGCCATCACCGTCGGCGACCACAGCTTCTCGGTGTTCTCAGAGCGCGATCCCAAGGAGCTGCCGTGGGGCGATCTGGGCGTGGACGTTGTCATCGAGTCGACCGGCCTGTTCACCGACGGACCGGCCGCAGCCGCGCACCTCGACGCCGGCGCACCCCGGGTCATCATCTCCGCGCCCGCCACCAACGTCGATGCCACGTTCGTCATCGGCGTCAACGACGACACGTTCGACTCGGCCCGCCACCACATCGTCTCCAATGCCTCCTGCACGACGAACTGCTTCGTGCCGATGATAAAGGTGCTCGATGACGCCTTCGGGGTGGAGAAGGGGTTGATGACCACCGTCCACGCCTACACCAACGACCAGAACCTGCTGGACCTGGCGCACAAGGACCTGCGCCGGGCGCGCGCCGCGGCCGTCAACATCGTTCCCACGTCCACCGGGGCGGCCCGGGCCACCGGCCTGGTGCTGGCTTCGATGAAGGGGCGCCTGGACGGAAGCTCCCTCCGGGTCCCGGTCGTCGACGGATCCATCACTGACTTCACCGGCCTGCTCAACCGCGAGGTGACGGTCTCGGACGTCAACGACGCCTTCCGCGCCGCCTCCACCGCCGGCCCGATGGCACACGGGGTCCTCGTCTACACCGAAGACCCGATCGTCTCGTCCGACATCGTCGGCGACCCGGCCTCGTGCGTCTTCGACTCCCTCCTCACCATGACCCTGGGGTCGATGGTCAAGGTCTTCGGCTGGTACGACAACGAGTGGGGCTATTCCAACCGTCTGGTCGACCTGGCGGTGATCGTCGGGGCCGCCAACCGGAAGGGCTGATGCCGCTTCTATGGATAAAAGTGTCCCCGTCCTCGAGGACCTGCCTTCCGTCGAGGGTCAGCGCGTCCTGGTCCGCACCGACTTCAATGTCCCGATGTCTGGCGGCCGTATTACCGACGACCTGCGGATCCGGCTGTCACTGGAGACCCTGACCTGGCTGCTTGACCAGGGCGCGGCCGAGGTCACGACCGCCAGCCACCTGGGGCGGCCGAAAGGCCGGCCGAACCCGGCCTACGACATGGCCCCAGTCCGGGCCCGGCTCGAGGAACTTCTTCTGGCCGTCGGGGCCGACGCCGCCCGGGTGACCGTGATGGAGAACCTCCGTTTCGATCCCCGCGAGGAGGCCGGCGACCTGTCCTTTGCGGCGGAGCTCGTCGACGGCCGGGGTATCTACGTCAACGAAGCGTTCGGCGCCGCCCATCGGGCCCATGCATCGATCGTCGGTCCGCCTCGACTGGTGCCGGCCGCGGCGGGGCGAGAGTTGGCCCGCGAGGTGGAAGTCCTCGGAGGTCTGCTCCATGAGTCGGCGCGCCCGTTTGTCGCCGTGCTCGGCGGGTCAAAGGTGAGCGACAAGATCGGCGTGATCGAGACCCTGCTCGACCGGGCAGACACTGTCCTGGTCGGTGGAGGGATGTGCTTTACGTTTCTGGCCGCCCAGGGACACGGCATCGGGGCATCGCTGTTCGAGCCCGACTACCTCGACAGCTGCCGGCGGCTGCTGGCCTCCGGCGGCCGGATCGTGATCCCGAGCGATCTCACCATCCTGAGCCCCGGGGGCCGATTCGGTGATCGCGAGCGAAGCGGCCAGGTGCGCCAAGCCGGCGCCGACGTGCCGGACGGCTGGATCGGTCTCGACATCGGCCCCGGTACCGCGGCCGAGTTCGCAGAGATCCTCAGCGAGGCGCGCACCATCATGTGGAACGGCCCGATGGGGGTATTCGAGGATCCTCGCTTCGAGGCAGGGACACGGACAGTGGCCGAGGCCGTAGCCGAGTCCAGCGGCTTCTCGGTGGCGGGCGGAGGTGATACCGCCGCGGCGCTCGACAGCTTCGGGCTCGCAAAGCGGATCGACCACCTCTCCAGCGGAGGCGGCGCCTCCCTGGAGTTCCTCGAGTACGGCGATCTGCCCGGTTTGGTTGCCCTCCGCGAGGGCATAACAGCATGACCGCCACGGCGCGTCGGCCGCTCATCTCGGGTAACTGGAAGATGCACCTGACCCACCTCGAGGCCATTGCGGTGATCCAGAAGCTCGCCTACAGCATCGACCAGCGGGACTACGACCATGTCGATGTTTCGGTCCATCCGGCGTTCACGGCCCTGCGCTCGGTGCAGACCGTCCTCGACGCCGACGACATCCCCATCGCGCTCGGAGCCCAGGACGTCCACTGGGAGCCGAGCGGTCCCTACACGGGGGAGATCAGCCCCGTCATGCTGGCGAAACTCAATGTCGCCTATGTCATCGTGGGGCATTCGGAGCGCCGGCAGCTCTTCGGAGAAACCGACGAGATGGTCGCCAGGAAGGTGCCGGCGGTGTTTGGGGCCGGCATGACGCCGATCTTGTGCGTCGGGGAGACCCGTGACGAGCGAGAGTCAGGGGGAACCGAGGCCAAGGTTCTCGGTCAGGTCCGGGCCGGGCTGGCCCCGTTGCACCGAGAGCAGGTCGCCCGGACGGTGATCGCCTACGAGCCGATCTGGGCTATCGGCACCGGCCTTACCGCCACGCCGGAGGACGCCCAGGTGGTGTGCGCCGCCATCCGGGCCGCCGTGTCCGCCGACCAGGGGGCCGAGGTCGGAGCCGCTCTTCGCATCCAGTATGGCGGGTCCGTGAAACCGGCCAACATCGCCGGGCTGATGGCCGAGGCGGACATCGACGGGGCGCTCGTCGGCGGTGCCAGCCTGGATCCGACCGAGTTCGCGCAGATCGTGGGCTTCAGCCGGCACTGAGCGCCCACCTTGGAACGTTTGTTCCAGCCGACCTCGACTCTTAACACAGGTGCCTCGCACCGCTTGGAGGGTGCTGCTATGTTGCCTCGCGCCACCCTGAAGTACGTTGGGTCAACCGAAAGAGATGGAAAGGGAGCGAACGGCGTGTTGATGACCGCGATCATCATCGTCATCCAGGTCATTGTCTCGCTGATGCTGATCGGAATGATCCTGTTGCACAGCGGGAAAGGCGGTGGCCTGTCGGAGATGTTCGGGGGCGGACTGGGCCAGGCCGCAGCCGGATCGACAGTGGCCGAGCGCAACCTCGACCGGGCGACCATCATCTGCGCCGTTGTTTTCTTTTTCACCACGATCATCCTGGGTATTCGATTGCAGTAGTGATCGACGGCCGGGACTTCGGGGGGTGCAGCCAGACCAAAGCGGAGGCGAAGGTCATGAGACGAGGAGGGTCTCTTTAGTGCAAGGATTCAGGCGTAAGACATTGCTGCTCGGAGCCGGGGTCGCAGCCGTGGCGCTGTTGGCCGTCGGTTGTGGCAGCTCGTCCAAGACATCTTCTTCTTCTTCCGGATCGAGTTCGGGCGGGTCCAGTTCGGGCTCGTCGAGCCTGACCTTCACCCCGAGCGGGTCGAAGATCGCCGGCGGGACGGTGACATGGGCCGAGGGGCCGGGGTCCCAGCCCAACTACATCTTCCCGTTCTACGACGCCCAGTACTGCAGCGTGGCCAACGCGTCGCAGTTCCAGCCGCTGATGTACCGCCCCTTCTTCTGGTACGGCAACAACTACCAGGCCGCGGTGGATTACAACTACAGCATCGCCAACGCGCCGAGCTTCTCGAGCGACGGCAAGACCGTCACGATCACCATGAAGTCCAACTACAAGTGGTCCGATGGTGAGTCCGTGGATGCGCGGGACGTCGTCTTCTGGATGAACATGATGAAGGCGGAGAAGGCCAACTGGTGCGCCTACGTGCCCGGCTACTTCCCCGACGACGTCGTCAGCTACACCGCCACGGGGCCGTACACCGTCCAGTTCGTCATGAACAAGGCGTACAACCCGACCTGGCTCATCTACAACGAGTTCAGCCAGATCACCCCGATGCCGTTGGCCTGGGACACCACCACCTCGGCCCTCGGTCCGACCACGGACAACGGCAACCTGCCCGACACCACTCCGGCCGGAGCCTCGGCGGTGTACACCAACCTCAACGGTTTGGCCAAGAACACCAGTTCTTACGCCAGCAGCCCTATCTGGGCTGTCGTGGACGGGCCGTTCAAGTTGACCAACTTCACCACGACGGGTGAGGCCGACTTCGCGCCCAACCCCAGCTACACCGGGCCCGTGAAGGCAGAGATCTCGGAATTCAAGGAACTGCCCTTCACCGACGCGACCGCGGAAGAGAACGTCGTGTCGACCGGGCCCTCGGCCCTGACCGTCGGGTACCTGGAGGTGGACCAGCAGCCCCGCCTGCCCAGCCTGGAAGCGCTTGGCTACAAGAGTTTCGGGGCCTACACCTTCTCGGCCGACTACTTCCCGCTCAACCTCAACAGCAATTCCATGGGATACGTCTTCCAGCAGCAGTACGTCCGCCAGGCCTTCCAGTACCTGGTGGACCAGAGCGGCTGGATTAACGCCTTTGAGAAGGGCTACGCCCAGCCGACGTACGGGCTCATCCCGCTCAATCCCGCCAACAACTTCCTGGCTCCGGACGGCAAGACGAACCCCTACCCGTTCAACACCTCGGAAGCGTCGAAACTGTTGAGCAGCCACGGCTGGAAGGTCGTTCCCAACGGGACGACTACGTGCACGAACCCGGGCACCGGCGCGAACCAGTGCGGGGCCAACATCCCAGCCGGCAAGGCGCTGTCCTTCAACCTCGACTATGAGTCCGGGGTTGTCTTCCTCGACTCGGAGATGAAGGACCTCAAGTCCGACGCCAGTGCGGTCGGAATCCAGCTGCAGCTCACCACCCACCCGTTCGACCAGGTGATCCAGACCGCCGTGCAGTGCAAGATGGGCACCCCGTCCTGCGCCTGGACCTCTGAGAACTGGGGTGGCGGCTGGGTCTACTCGCCGGACTTCTATCCCTCCGGGGAGGAGATCGCCGGCACCGGCGCCGCGGCCAACTACTCCAACTACACCAGCACGCAGATGGATTCGCTGATCGCCGCCACCACGACGGCCTCCGCCGCGAATGCGCAGAGCGCGCTCGAACACCTACCAGGACTACGTCCGCCAGCAGTTGCCCTTCGTCTTCGAGCCGAACACGGCGGGCAACCCTCAGCCGGGTGGACCGACTCTGGTCTCAAGCCATCTTGGTGGGTTTAGCATTAACGCTTATTCGTACATCACCCCGGAGCAGTACTACCTCACGAAGTAGTACGGACAAGTAGAAGAAGGCGCCGGCATGGTCGGCTATATCATCCGCAGACTCGGGCAGGCCGTCATCGTCATCCTCGGGCTGACGTTGCTGGTGTACATCCTCGAGCAGCTGATACCTGGGAACGTGGCCCGGGCCGTCCTCGGAGCCCGGGCCACGCCGGCCCAGATCGCGGCGTTTGACAAGCAGCAGGGGATCAATCAGCCAGTGATCTCCCAGTACTTTCACTTCCTCAACCAGCTCCTCCACGGCAACCTGGGCTATTCGTGGAAGCTCAACCGCTCCGTCGACTCGATCATCGCCTCGGAGTGGCCCCGGGACCTGATTCTTGTCGGCGCCTCGTTGATTTTGTCGGTGATCATCGCCGTTCCGGTCGGGATCTGGCAGGCGGTGAAGCGCAACTCCTCCGTGGACTATGTGGGGACGGGCTTGTCTTTTCTCCTGTACTCCATGCCCCCCTACGTGCCCGGGATCCTGGCCATTGCGCTGCTGGCCATCAAGTTCCGCGTCTTCCCGGTGGAGGCGCCCCAGGGTGCGTCGTGGCAGTCGTTGCTGACGCATCCCTCCGGGCTGGTCTTACCCATCCTGACCCTGACGCTGGTCAGCTTCGCTCTGTTCACCCGGTACATGCGGTCCTCGGCGATCGACACACTTGCCCAGGACTACATCCGCACCGCACGGGCCAAAGGCGTGCCCGAGGGGCGGGTCTTGACGCGGCACCTGCTCCGCAACTCGCTGGTCCCGGTCGTCACCCTGATCGGGGTGTCCATCCCCGCCATCCTGACCGCCGGCCTCATCACCGAGTATCTGTTCAACTTCCCCGGGATCGGCTTCCAGTACTACCAGTCGGCGGTGACCGATGACTACCCGACCATGATCGGCATCACTGTCCTGGTGGGGCTGGCGACAGTTCTCGGGAACCTGGTGGCCGACCTGGCCTACGCTGTGCTCGATCCTCGAGTGAGGTACGACTGATGACGGCTGTCGTTCCCGAAACCGGCGATATCCAGCGTGAGCTCCCGACCCCTGAGGGCGGCGAGGTCGTCGCGACCGGGTCCGCCTGGAAGCAGTTCTACCACACGTTTACAGAGCACAAGCTGGCCGTGTTCGGGGCGATCACCCTGATCCTGGTCGTGTTGTTCAGCTTCGTCGGCCCGCACCTGTACCACACGGACCAGGTCCACACCAACCTGTCCAAGGTCAATCTCGGTCCCGGGCCCGGCGGCCCCCTGGGCGCGGACAACAACGGCTACGACATCCTGGGCCGGCTCATGTACGGCGGCCAGGTGTCCCTGGAAGTCGGCTTTGCCGTCGCGGCCGCGGTCACCGTACTGGGGGTGATCACCGGTGCGATCTCCGGCTACTTCGGAGGGATCGTCGACACCATCATCATGCGCATTTGCGACATCGGCCTGTCGATCCCGGTGGTGTTCCTTTTTATCTTCATGTCGCGGGTGTACACGCCGACAAAGGGTCTGTTGATCGTCCTGCTCACTCTCACGGTGTGGTTCATTCCCGCCCGACTGGTGCGCGGCGAAACCCTGAGCTTGCGCACTCGGGAATACGTGCAGGCCGTTCGGGGAATGGGCGGAAGATCGCCGCGGATCATCGCCCGACACATTGTCCCGAACACTATCGGGACGATCATCGTCAACGCCACCTTCCAGGTAGCCGACGCCATCATCATCCTGGCCACCCTGGAATTCCTCGGCTTCAGCCTGCCGCCGCCGACGCCGACGTGGGGCGGCATGCTGTCGGACGGGACCACCTTCCTGCAAGACGGCTACTGGTGGCAGGTGTACCCGGCCCTGATCATCATCGTCCTCACCGTCGTGTCGCTCAACTTCATCGGCGACGCGTTGCGGGACACATTCGACGTGCGTCTGCAGAGAAGATGAGCCTTCTCGAAGTTCGGGGGCTCCAGACCGAGATCCGCCTGCGGTCAGCGACGGTACACGCCGTCGACCGGATCTCGTTTGATGTCAACGAGGGCGAGACGGTCGGAATCGTGGGCGAGTCCGGTTGCGGCAAGACGATGACCGGGATGTCGATCATGCGTCTGCTTCCTCCCGGCGGCGTGATAGCGGGGGGTCAGGTCAACTTCGACGGCCGCGATCTGATCACGCTGACCGAGCACGAGATGCAGAGCGTGCGCGGCGACGACATCGGGATGGTGTTCCAGGACCCGATGACGTCGCTCAACCCGACCACACCGATCGGGGTTCAGATCGCCGAAAGCGTTCAGTTGCATCGGCACGTATCCCGACAGGCCGCCCTGGAGCGGGCCGTCGAGGTGCTCGGGCTGGTCGGCATGCCCAGCCCGCGGGAGCGGCTTCACGATTATCCCCATCAGCTGTCGGGCGGGCTGCGTCAGCGGGTCATGATTGCCATGGCGCTGGCGTGCGACCCGAAGCTGCTGATTGCCGACGAGCCCACCACGGCACTCGACGTCACCATTCAGGCCCAGATCCTGACGCTGCTGGACAAACTGAAGGCAGAGCTGGGCATGGCCATGATCCTGATCACCCACGACATGGGAGTGATTGCCGGCCGGGCCGATCGGGTCCTTGTCATGTATGCCGGCCGAATCGTCGAGACTGCCGCCACCGATGCCTTGTTCGCCCGCATGCGCCATCCGTACACGGAGGCCCTGCTGGCCTCCATCCCTCAGCTCGACCAGGACACCAGTCAACGTCTCTATTCGATTCCGGGCATCCCGCCGGACCTGACCCGGCCGCCGGGCGCCTGCCGCTTTGCCCCGCGTTGCCTGTACGCCACCAGCCAGTGCCGGTCGGAGGACCCGCAACTGGAGGGCGAACCAGACCATCTGTTTGCGTGCTTCCATCCTCGCAGCACCTCGGCCGAAGAGGTGGCCGGGGCGGGCGCCCTGATCGCCCGGGCGGTCAAGACGGCGGCGAACCGGAGCGTCGCCGAGGATGCCGAGCGCTTGTTTGCCGGCGTAGTCGAGCCGACCGGCGATGGTCAGGTCTCCGACAACGGAGCCGGTCCTGAAGTGATCCTGGACTTCCGGGACGTGACCAAGGAATTCGTGGTGACGTCGGGTGCGATCCGACAGAAGCGGATCGGCACCCTCCAGGCCGTCACCGAAGTCTCACTGAGCATCCGGCGGGGGGAGACCGTAGGGATTGTCGGAGAGTCCGGCTGCGGGAAGACCACGCTCGGTCGCATGGCCGTGGCGCTGGAGACTCCGACGCATGGCAGCGTGGTCTTCAACGGCAAGGATCTGGGGGCGATGCACAGCTCCGAGCTGCGCAAGACCCGGCGGGATCTCCAGCTCATGTTCCAGGATCCCTATGCCTCGCTCGACCCCAGGATGCGGGTCGGCAGCATCATCCGGGAGCCGTTGGCGGTCCAGCACATCGGATCGAAGCGCGAACAGATGGAGCGGGTGCGCGAGATCCTGCGAGAGGTGGGCCTGCCGGCCAATGCCGTGGAGCGGTATCCGCACGAGTTTTCCGGCGGCCAGCGGCAGCGCATAGGCCTGGCCAGGGCGCTCACTCTGCAACCCAAGCTCATTGTCGCCGACGAGCCGGTGTCCGCCCTCGACGTGTCGATCCGGTCCCAGATCCTGAACCTGATGAAGGCTCTTCAGGAGACCCACAACCTGACCTATATCGTGATTTCCCACGATCTCTCGGTGGTGCGCTACCTGGCTGACCGTATCGGTGTCATGTACCTGGGGCGGCTGATCGAGCTGGGCAGCGGTGACGACATCTACGCTCGCCCCGCTCACCCGTATACCAGGGGCCTGCTGGACACCATCCCGGTGCCGAATCCGGAGGTGGAGAGGACCAAAAAAGGGGCCGGGATCCAGGGCGAACTGCCGTCGCCGCTTCATCCACCGTCGGGCTGTCGGTTCCGCACCCGGTGCCCGCGCGCCCAGCAGCGGTGCGCGGACGAGGTGCCCGGGATGACGCCCTTCGGTGATGAGCATGTGGCCGCCTGCCACTTTCCACTCGAGCAACCGGTCAGCCTGGTAACCAAAGCGGCGACTGCCTGACCGCCATCTGTTGGTCTGTTGGTCGGGCGGGTCGGACGGTCGGTTCGCCGCGTCGTTCTCTGCTCGCCTTCCCGGAGCGCGGCTTTCCCGCGTCGATCCCGCGACGACTTGCTTCCTCGCTCCGTGGAGCTGTCCCTGCTCGAGCCTAAGGTCGGCGTCCATGGTTTCAGAGATATTCGACGACGCCGCCTGGCGGGCGGTGGACGGCTTTTCCTTCACCGATATCACCTATCACCGAGCGGTGGGCGGCGGCACCGTCCGGGTGGCGTTCAACCGTCCTGAGGTCCGAAACGCGTTTCGGCCCCACACGGTCGATGAGCTTTATCAGGCCCTCGACCACGCCCGTCAGTCCCCGGACGTCGGCTGTGTTCTGCTGACCGGTAACGGACCGTCGCCCAGGGACGGAGGCTGGGCCTTCTGCTCGGGCGGCGACCAGCGGATCCGGGGGCGGGACGGCTACCAGTACGCGTCGGGCGAGGGGGCGGATTCGGTTGACCCGGCGCGGACGGGCCGCCTGCATATTCTGGAGGTGCAGCGGTTGATCCGCTTCATGCCCAAGGTGGTGATCTGCGTGGTTCCCGGCTGGGCTGCGGGCGGCGGGCACAGTCTGCACGTCGTGAGTGACCTGACCCTGGCGAGTGCTGAGCACGCCCGGTTCAAGCAGACCGATACCGATGTCGCCAGTTTTGACGGCGGGTTCGGATCCGCGTATCTGGCTCGCCAGGCGGGCCAGAAGTTCGCACGCGAGATCTTCTTCCTCGGTCGCACCTACACGGCGGAGGAGATGCACACAATGGGTGCGGTCAACGCCGTCGTCCCGCACGCCGACCTGGAGAAGGTCGCACTGGAGTGGGCCGGCGAGATCAACTCCAAGAGCCCGACCGCCCAGCGCATGGTGAAGTTCGCGCTCAACCTGATCGATGACGGACTGATCGGACAGCAGCTCTTCGCCGGGGAAGCGACCCGGCTGGCGTACGGCACCGACGAGGCGACTGAGGGCCGCGATGCGTTCCTGGAGAAGCGGGCTGCCAAATGGGACCGCTTCCCCTGGCACTACTGACTGGATGTCGCCGGCGTCGCACCTGGTGCCCGGGAGGTAAAGGCTTGCCGCCGCTGGCAGAGTTAGATTCGAGGGAGGTGGAGTGGCCGCGGACAGTGACTCCCACGCTTTTGCTGGCCGCCTCCACCAGCCGGAAGTATGATTGTGGGCCGGTCACCCCAGCGGTGACGGCCACGTCGGAGTGGCGGAATAGGCAGACGCGCTAGCTTGAGGGGCTAGTGTCCGCAAGGACGTGGGGGTTCAAGTCCCCCTCCGACACCCCTTCTGACCAGGAATTTTCGCGAGGAGTCGGGTCCAGTTCGGGGACCGGCTGAGGAGTCCATCCCGAGTTTATCTCGAGTTTTCCGGCGACTCGGTTTGCTCATCCCGAGAACGGCGACGTAAGACGGCGCCAATCTTCTCCGAGGCTTGTCGGTTGCGTCGAGGTGTGGAGCGGGCATACAGACCAGCGGTGGTGGTGTATCGGGCGTGCCCGAACCGCACCTGGGCTGTCTTGGGGTCCACCCCCTGAGCGACCATGATGCTGGCGTTCACCGAGCGCAGATCGTGGAATCCGAGGTAACGACCGCTCCGCTTCTGGTCCAGGCCCGTCTTGGCGCAGGGCCGGCAACCACACTCTTGGTCCGCCAACCCGAGTAGTGCAGTGGACAACTTCGGGGGCTGACGAACAACAAGGCGTCACCGTCAGCGGCTGTCAAGCCGCGCCGCTTTAGGTGGGCAGCAAAGTCGTTCGCCAGGTCACGATCCACTATGGTGCGCTTGCCTGCGCTGGTCTTGGGTTCGTCCAGGAGCCGCTGGCGATCCAGGGCCAGCATGACCCTGATCTCTCCCCGCAACAGGTTCAGCGACGCCACGGTCAGGCCGGCTACCTCGCCCCAGCGCATGCCCAGGTAGGCACCGATCCACACCATGAGGCCGTAGTTCGGCCCGAGGGCCTCAGCCAGGGCGATCAACTCGTCGTTGGAAAGGGTCCAGACCCCGTCGAAGTCAGAGGGATCGTCGTCGTCCTGGATCAGGACGGGCCGCTCGACCTCGGGCACTTCTGGCAGGTCGATGTCCTGGCAAGGGGACTTTCCTTTGGGGATGGCGTGGCTCTTCTCGGCGTAGCTGAAGACGGCCCGCAGGGTGGAGTACATCCCTCTCACGGATGAGGACGTGTGCGAGGTTCGTCAAGAGTTGACCATGCGTTGCACGTCTGCGGAGGTGATGCGACCGATGGACTGCGTGGCGAAGCCCTTGGCGTCGTCCACCTCGCCGTCCTCGCTCAGCTTTACGCCAGTCGCTACCAGGCGGTAGCGATCCGTGGTGAGGGAGCCATGCCGCTTGGCCGGGTTGGAGGTGATCCACTCGGCAGCGATGACGGCAAAGGGCTGCTTGACCTTGCGCAGATCGACCTCCTCACCTTGGGAGCGGGCGACCTGCTGGCGGGCCTGCCAGGCTTTGGCGGCGCTCACACTGTTCGCGGGTGGCGTTCACCTCCTTTCCGGCCAGAATCGACCAGACCCTGGGCATCGACCACCACTTTGCGTATTCCGGTGAATCCGTACACCTAGTCCGGAGTTTTCGTACACGGTGTCGGAGGCCGGGTAGCGGCCGACGTTGAGCTTGGTGTCTAACCCCTGGTGATCACCTCCTCGATCAGTGTTGAGCCTGTCATTTCCGGGGTCCTTTATGCCAGGCCGATCGATTGGGGGGCTCTGGCGGCGTTGTAGAGGGTCATTTTTCGTTGCTGGTCGGGGTTCGGGCCTTTTTCGAGCTGGCGGCGGCCTCGTCGGTGCCTGAGCGGCGTCTGAGCGACTCGCCGCGCAGTTCGATGCGATGTACGTTCTCGAGGAGTCGGTCCAAGATGCCGTCGGCGATGGTGGGCTCACCGAGCGCCTCGTGCCACATGACTACAGGCAGCTGGCTGGTGACGATGGTGGCGCGGATCCCGACGCGATCTTCGATGACCTCCAATAGGTCAGCGGCCTGGTCGGGTCCCAGCGGCCTGAGCAGGAAGTCGTCGATGAGGAGCACGTCGGTGCACGCCCAGGCGGCCATGAGTCTGGGCAGTCGTCCGTCCGCTCGGGCGAGCGCGATCTCGTCGTGCAGTCGCGGCCCGCGCAGGTAGAGGGCGGAGTGACCACGCCGGACCGCGGCGTTGGCCAGAGCGCAGGATATGTAGGTCTTGCCCAGCCCGGTGGCGGCCACGATGAGGATCGAGTGGTGCGATCTGACCCAGTGCGACTCGGCCAAGGAGAGGACCTGGGCTCGCTGGAGTCCTCGGGGTCGGGCGAAGTCGATGCCCTCCACGCTGGCGGAGAGTCGCAGGTGCGCGGCCCTGAGCATCCGCTCCAGCCGGCGGTTGGCCCGCTCGGTGAGCTCTCTGTCGACGAGCATGCCCAGGCGTTCCTCGAAGGCCAAGGCGTCGTAGTCGGCGTGCTCTCGCTGTTCGAGGAGGCCGCGGGCCATGCCGGGCAGCTTCAAGGTGTGCAGGTCGTCGAGGGTGGTGTTGGTCAGCAAGGCTTGGTTGTCTCCCTTCATCGGTAGTACTCCGGTCCGCGCAGGTTGTGATGGCGGCGGTGCGTTCTGGCCGGCGGTCGCTGGCCGAGCGGCTGGGAATCGAGGCCGTGGGAGAGGATCAACTCGACCGAACGATACGACAGGGCTCTTGCCGTCAGCGCCCGGGCGCAGGCAGCCTCGAGACGTTCGGTCCCGTAGCGCTCGCCGAGTCGGATGATGCCCAGACACGACCGGTATCCCTGCTCTGGGTGGGTGCGCGCCGCCATGATCTCCGTGGCCAGCGCCGCGGTATTCGGTCCGGTCTTTTCCGCCCAGGCGATGATGCGCGATGGAGTCCACTGCGCATGTCGGCGGTGCGAGTCCGGCATGTGAGCGGGGTCGGTGGTGTGTCGGTCGGGGACCGACGAACGCAGGTGGGAGGCGACGCGCCGAGCAGAGTGGAACACCTCGACCGCCACCGCCGAGGTGCGCACGTCGACTCGCTGGCCGACCAGCTGGTAGGGCACCGAGTAGTAGTGGCGGTCGGCCTCTATGTGGTAGTCGATGTTGACCTTGACGCCGATCTTCCAGGCCCCGTAGCTGTAGCCGATGGCCGGCACCGGTCTATGACCGGCCGCTCGAGCTGTTCGAACAGCTCGCGACGAGTTCCGGGCAGGCGCTTGAAGGGCCGGTCGTTCAGCCAGGCGACCAGCTTTTTGATCTCGGTGTTCGCCTCGGCCAGGGAGTAGAAGCGGCGGTTGCGGAGCTGGGCCAGAATCCACCGCTCGGCCAAGAGGACTCCGGCCTCCGCCTTGGCCTTGTCCCGGGGCTTTCTGGCACAGGCGGGGATGACCGCCACCCCGTAGTGGGCGGCCATCTCTTGATAGGAGGCGTTGATGTCGGGTTCGTAACGGTGTGCTTTCTTGACCGCCGAAGCCAGGTTGTCGAGCACCACGATCCTGGGAAGACAGCCCATCGCCTCGAAGGCGTGCACGTGTGCACAGATCCACCAAGACAGTTCCTGGGAGGCGACCGCCTCGGCGTATAGGTAGTTCGAGGCGCCCATCACCGCCACGAACAACTCGGCCTGGGTGGCCACCGCCCCAGTCCGCCGGTCGTAGATCGCCAAGTGCTGGCCAGGGAAGTCGACGAAGAGCTTCTCGCCGGCGCGGTGCTCCTGGCGCATCACCACATCCACATGTCGCTGCCAGGCCCGATAGCGCAGACAGAACTGCGAGTAGCCGTAGCCGTCGTCGCGGTAAGCTTCCCGGTACTCCATCCACAACAACATCAGCGTCACCCCCGGGCGGCGCAGCTCGGTGTGGACATAGTTCCAATCAGGCACCGGGCGCGATTCGCTCGGCGAGGCGGGCGGCCTGGAGAACAGCGCCGCTTCGATCTCGGCGTCGCTCATCCCCTCCCGCAGCGGCCAGCCCAGCCCGGCCTGACGTGCCCGGCGAAGCTGATCCGATACCGTCATCACCGGTATCCCCAACGAGGCCGCGGTCTGCCGGATGGACATGCCCTGGCCCTCAGCCAGCCTCAAGATGTCGCGGACCTTGCGCATAGCCAGACGGGGTCTCGGCAACAGCCACCTCCTCGGAGCGGATACTCCGAGCGACGGTCGTCGCCCCGCTCAGCTCACACACGGATGCTGCCCAGCCTCCTCAAGGGGTGTACGAAATCCCCCGGAACCGGTGTACGAAAACGATCGGAACAGGTATATTCGTCCGGGTCGCTAAATCCGGGGAAACCGTTCGGTGACACGTCCTGACACGTCTTATTTCCATCCGCTCGGAGCGGTGGGGGTGTTTGCGTGTCCAGGCGTGTCAAAACAGCTTCTGGACTACTTCCTCCACTAGGTAGAGGTCAGTTGGACCAGTACTTGAAGATCGGGATATGGACCAGTCCAATCATGTCCGCTGGGCTCCTGTGCTGGCCGAGGCCGAGCAGATCGTCGACCAGTATCGACACCGCGATCACATTGCGGCAACTCTTCTACCGCCTGGTCGTCGCTCGGCTGATCCCGAACGCTCAGAACTACTACCGGACCCTGTCCGCCAAGACGGCTGAGGGCCGGCGGAAGGGCACCTTCCCCGACCTACTGGACCAGCGTGGCTTCCACCGCCAAGCCCTGTCGTTCAAGAACCGTCGCGCTGCGCTGGGCTACACCCAACGGATCTTCCGCTTGGACCGGACCGCTGGGCAGGACTACCAGATCTGGATCGGAGCGAGAAGGCCACCCTGCTCGGCCAGTTGGACGACTGGTTCTTCGACTTCGGTGTGAACATCGTGGTCGGCGGTGGCTACTACTCCGAGACCTCATGCGGCGAGATCCGCAAAGCGGTTCGCAAGGACAGAGCGCGATGCCATCTTGATCTACGGCGGCGATCACGACCCGAGTGGTGATCGACATCCAACGGGACCTGGAGGAGCGCACGCGCTGCTGACCGAGGTCATCCGGGTGGCTGTCGGTCCCGACGAGGTGGAGCAATTCGATCTGCCCGAGAACCCCGGCAAGGACACCGACCCTCGGGCCGATGCCTTCATCGCAGAGTTCGGTGAACTGGTGCAGGTCGAGATCGAAGCGCTCGACCCCGACGATCTCCACACCCTGTACCAGGACGTTTTCGAGCAGTACTGGGACGACGACGTCTATCAGGCGGTGTCGGTCGAGGAGGAGGACCGAGCGAGCGATGATCCTGCCCGAGGATCCCGATCCCGAGCAGGTCGCCTATCTGATCCAGCATGCTCCCGACCTCGCCCCCGGTGTCATCAGTGGCGAGACCTCAGTTGCCAACACCTACGCCACAGCCCGCCATCGCGCCACCACGCCGGCGCCTGCACGCCCGCGGCGTCTGCGCCAGCCCCAGTAGTTCACCCATCGAACCAGCCCTGAGAGGAGCAGCACATGACCGAGCCACCGGAGCGCAACAAGAACGACAGTTCTTCACCTACACCTTCATCCGCCGTGGCCTTCGGCCAACTGGGCAACGGATCGACTGGCGCGACGGCGACCTGGCATGTCCTGAGATGGGGCAATGGGGAGTGGACGACGGTTTGCACAGCCATCACGGCGCGACCGGGACTCCGGTTGTGAACGTGATGGCGAAGCCGGGAGAGCCGCTATGCCGGCTGGTGAGGTGTCAGCGGGCATGGTCTGAGGCCAGTAGTCACGGTCCTCCTGCGGCGTCAGCCGATCTACCCCGTTGTAAAGCGCAGTCTGGATACATCGACATGCCCCTGCACCCTAGATCGACTGGTACCGGCGACGCCTTAAGCGTTTGGTCCGCCCGACCGCGCTTCCGTTCTTCTCGGGCTCGTAGCTAGTCGCAGACTGGTCCTGATTCTACTATATATGTCGCGTATTGCACCGTCACTCGGCCAACTTTCCAGTGATTTATTCAGAGACATACTTGAGAGCCTTGGTCATCTGCTGCTTGATGTTCTGCACCACCGCCTGCTCTGAGACGGTGCCGCACTTGCACTGGAGCATCAGAGATGTGACGCCGATCTGGCTCGTCGGAATCCACTCGCTGCGGGGCCAGATGATCTCCATCCCGTAGTCGAAAAAGCAATCGCACGGCGTTGCGGTCAGTCTGGTTCGTCAGTCATCGATGCGACCGTCCATGACGATGTAGCCCACCGATAGCCGCCCTGGTACAGCCATCCGGTCGTGCCGGCCACGATGATCTTCATGCCAGCGCCATAGTTGCAGGCCAGCGACCAGCGCCGGTCGCTGTTTTCATCTCTATTGCGTTGTCCTCATATCCACAGTTATCTCTCTTCGTTTGCTCTCTCAGATATTAGCTCTGCTCCTAGTACCCCTATCCCCCTCTCAGTAGTATCTACACATATATTTTGTCTTGTACCTAGTACTTTTACCTTCACCTCTATCCGTCTTTCTTCCCTTTCTCAGATTTTTTCTGCATTATCTTTACATCTCCTTCTACTTCTATTTGTAGTTGTTTTTTTCCTTTTCCATTTATCTCCTCTACCCTCCATCTTCTTTCCTCTTCTCTCCTTCCATCCTCTCCCTCCTAGTATATTCATCCCTAGCCTTCCTATGTTTTGTGGCCGTGATTGTCTAGTAGAGCCAGCTAGTAGTCTAGCCGCATCCTCTACCTTTGCTTATCTTTCTTCTCTCCCCGTCCCCTTGACCGGCGCTAGTTGCACCTCTTATCCCTGTTTCGCAGTTCTTCGTTATCTTTACCCCTCTACAGCTTCTCCTTTATATCTTTATCCTTTTGTTTATCCAGTTGTCTACCCAGTCTGCAGTCCTTACCTATCCCAGTTCAGTTATTCTTTGTCTTTTACCCTTTCCCTTCTCTTTTTCTTTAGTTCTGCTTCGTCTTAATCCTACGAGGCAGGGACGGGCCGGCGCAGCCGGCGTGGCCTTGCCGTGGGCTCCGTGGTAGTTGATGGTGCCGGCATCGGTGCCGGAGCCAGCCACCAGGGCGCCTCCCGGTCCTTGACCTCATCCTCCTGCGCTCGACGCCACTCTTCAAGCGTGATAGCGAAGTCGGATTCCGGCCTCTTGCCGGCGAAGTCGTCGTGCGTTCGCATCCGTGGATTATCGCGTGTACGGGCGCCACCGAGCGTGAACAGGGTACGGTGACCCCTCCATGGCCTCCGAACCCACCAACGGCTGGGGCAAGCTCAAGTGGCGATCATCCTGAGCGCTTTGCCCGTCGAGCAGCAGGTCGAGTACGAGCGACTGGAGCGCCAGAAGGACCGATCAGTCAGGAAGAGCAACGCATGGCCTTCCTTCGGCACCGCGCCAGCCAGCTACATCGGGATTAACAAGCTGAGCCGCGCACCGCTGAGAAGGATCTCGGGGTCTATGCCGCCGAGGTCGGACAACGGATGTGGGTGCGGGAAGACCAGACTCGTCCTTTCAACCCGTAGCAAACTGTGCCCGAGGAAAGCGCAACGGGCACGACGGTCATCGTCTTAGGGCACCTTTGCGACTAGCTCGCTGTATACGTCAGCGGGAATCCCAAGCTGGCTAGCGGTTAGTTCCTCCCCGGCGCTTAAGACCGTCCAGAAGCCGAAGACATCCCGGTAATAGGCCACACCCGGATCGGCACCTGGCGCTTGCACAGCCGCCTTGGCATAGCCCTGGATGCAAGCGAACTGTGAACCGACCACAGCGGTTCCAGCACCCGCAATAGTCGGAGCTTGGGCAATCGCCTCGGTCAAGGCTTGGGCTGTGCAGTTGGCGGGGACCTTGGTGGCGACCGCTGTGCCCGGAATGGTGCTGGGAGGAGCCGTAGAAGGCGGCAATGTGGTCGTGGAACAGAATCCTGGATCGGCAGGGTCACGGATCCAGAGCCGATGCTTGCGTTGACCGATACCTGCACTTGAGTGGCGTACTCGGTTGGGCCGTACATCACGATCTGGTAGTAAGCGTTTACACTTTGACCCGGCGCCACTTCCTGCGTACCCCGGTTCAGGTTCTGAACGGTGGGGGGTGAGGTGGAGTTGGTGTCCGAAATGATCACGTCGAGGACGGGGGCCGGGTTCTGGTTGGACTGGGGTGCTAGGGGTAAAGATACCGCTGCATTGCCCTCGTTGGTGATGGACAGAGTCAGGAAACCAACACGCTCGTTGGGAGCCAATGGAACGCCGGGTTGACCTTCAATGTTGGCTTACGCGGTCGGCGGTGGTGTGTCGTTAAAACTCTGAACCGAGATGGCGAGGGGCTGGCCGTCCACCGTTACTGTCGATGGCGGTGTCGAGGACGGGCTAACCGGGCTGACCGTCGAAACGGATTGCCCGTTATTCGAGGAGGAGCGGGACGTGTTGCCGCATGCAGCGGCAAAGACGGCGACGAGCAAGAGGGGGGACACCCACCAGCGCTTTCGCATGCCAGACGGGCCAACCCCGGTACACGCTTTAACCACGGTCGCCTCCTCATAGACCACCGCCTATCTTGCGGATTCAGGGAAACTACCAGCTCGGCGCTCAGCACATCGGAGTTGTGACGGTCTGTGAGGGGCCTGTCTGAGCGGATCTCAACGAGGCGTAGTACCTTGCCCGCCATGACCGAACGGATGTTCGTAGACAACCCCTGCCTCAACTGCCCGACCGTCATCACCTTTCCTCGACCGGGTGATGCCACCTGCCCAAGCTGTGGTTACCGATGTTCATGAACGAGGCAGGCCAGGTAGGCCGCTACCCCTCGGAGGAATGGGAACCAGGCGGGATTCAGGGATGGCGTCGCCACCGGGGGTGAGGCTGCGCCAGTCGCAGGCCCTCGATCACCACGACGCGCTAGCTTGAGGGGCTAGTGTCCGCAAGGACGTGGGGGTTCAAGTCCCCCCTCCGACACGTTTAGCAACACGAGTCAGGTCGGCGGTGGCTAGGACCTGGCTCGTGCGGTGGTCGTAGACGAGCCGGATCCCCAGATCCGCGTACGCGGCTGCCCTTTCGACTGGCTCCGCTTCCTCTAGGAGTGCAGCGATTCCGTTCACTCTCTGGACGAGGGCCGTGATCTCGGCCCGGGTCATCTTCGTGGCCTTCGGCGAGTAGCGGTCCATCTTCGCCATCAGAACCTCCGCTCCGCCGTGCGTCGCTGCAGCTGGTCGAGCAACGGTCTCATGTCGCCGTCGCCCTCCTCGAGCGCCGTCATGAGGTTGACGATCTTGGCGTCGATTTGTCGTAATTCGTTCTGGACGCCAGTCCGTTTCGCCATTGTTGTCAGGTCTTCCTGCTGGCCGGTCTCCAGCCATGCTGCATTGGCGAACGACTCGATCCACTGATCCAGGGGGCGGAGTATGACCTGCTCGCCGACGTAGAGGGTGGCAGGATGATCGTCTTCGGGCGGCAACGAGCGTCCACGACGGATCTCACACCTGTACAGCACTCGACCCTCGCTCCGCTTCCCGGCTTCTTGTATTGACCTTGAAGGCGCGATCCGCATCGTGCGCAGAAGATCAGGCCTCGCAGGGTATAGGGGTGGCTCGATGTGCGAGGTCTCCGGGATACAGGTCCTGGTGATGCCAGTCGAGACTCGGCCGCGTCGGCGAGTTCGTCGGACACCAGGGCGTCGTGTGTCTTATTCTCAGGGACAACCCACTTCTCCCGATCGGTCCAACGCATGATGGTCTTGGTCCCTTCGGCCACGTCCTCGGGGTCGACGAGGGTCTCACACTTGTGCTGCTTCCCCCACACACGCAACCCGCGGTAGGTCGGATTCAGGAGGATGGTCCTGATGGTGGTATGGGGCCATCCAACCGGGCTGCGGTGACGATTCCGACGGGGGTCGTAGGCGGCGGGTGAGGGGATGTGCTCGGACGTGAGGAGATCGGCGATGGCACGAATACCAATCTTCTCATTGACGAACAGGTCGAAGATTCGCCCGATCACCGGAGCAGTAACCGGGTCGGGCTCGAGTCGGCGGAGCCGCTGGCCAGCGGCGGCCTTCGAGGGATTCGGGTGAGGACCGGCGTCTACTAGCCGATAACCGTAGGGCGGTCGTCCGCCGAGGAAGCGATCCGAATGCTCTGCGAAGTCCTACATGCTGCCCTTGACCCTGATTTTGATACGCGCTCGCTCGCCCTTGGACATGCCGCCGAACAAGTTCATCATCATGTCGTGCGCTTCGCTCTCTGGGTCAATCGGGCCTCCAACTTCCGGAACCCAGAGACCCACGCCCCAGTGGACCAACTGGGGGAAGATGAGGGAATACTGGTTCCCGTAGAAGGCTCGCTGTGGCTCACCGATCACCACTGCGAAGAAGACCCTGCGCGGATCCTTGAGCGTTTGGAGGAGACGTGCCGCTTCACGCCTGCGTCGCCACGTCTGGGACCGGGATTGCCCCACGTCGAAGAACTCCTCGACGATTACACCCCCGTGAGGCTCGATCAGCGAGAGGCGCGGCGAAGCTGCCAGGCCCGGGACGCGACTGGGTCTTGCGCGGAGTGCAATCGGAATATCATTGTGAGCGGTTGGCTCCGAGCAGACGACGTGGGGGTGTTCGGCACATCCCACAACGATAATCGGTTTATTACGACGTTGTACGTTCAATCCGGAATTGCCCAATATCAGGAGACGGAGTCCGGCGCGGGATGGGAAGTAAATCCGGAGTACCAGATATTGACCGACACGAACTCCGAGTCGGTAAATGCCGGCGATTCGAACGGAAACCTGTCTATCTCCGTCACCTTCGATGCGGACATGTCGTCGGCCCAGTACTTGTCGGTTGCTGTAACACTGGTCGGGTCGCTCAACGGGGCGACACCGCCGGCCGCAGAGCCTCCGACGCAAACCGTGCTTCCGGGAGAAGTATGGAATGTGCCCGAGTTCAGCTTGGATGACGGAGGTACCTTCCCCGACCGGGTGTACTTTCGTAACCTGACGGTAACGAATATCCCCGGACCAATCTGACCGCGTCCGGCTCGAGGTCGCGGCGTCGCCGTCGTTCTGGCGCGCTTCGACGGGGTGACCGGATCAGGTGCAAAGACGCCCGTGGGGTATTGATCTGCGGGCGATTCGCGTGGACAGGCCGAAGTTCGCCAGCAAGGGGTGCTCGAGCCCGCACCTTTGGCGCGAGCTTGGAGCAGGCCGAACAGCTTTGGCATGCGAGCGAGATGGTGGGACCCATCGCCAGCCCACTGTTTCTGTTCTATGGACTGACCCAGCAGGAGACCGATGTGCGCAGCGGGAATCTCGGCAACGAATGGCAACCAGCCGAGAACCACCCCTTGGCGTTTGAAGTCACTCGCCCGACAAGTGGCGTCTCGCTGGACTTGTGAGCTGTGGTGGTAAAAGCCGCCAGGCGACGGGCTTGTTCAGCAGGTTAGGCGATGTTGTGTTCCCGGTAGCGGAGGTGTTCAGACGCCAGTCGACCCGGTCAGTGTGTTGGAGTAGGTCCAGAGACACCAGAATGAATGCAGCTGCTTCGGGTGGCGGCGCAGGTAGAGAAACTGGGGTGACTGTGGCCAGGGTGTTAGGGTTGCCCCGTGGGCCCAGCGCCTCAGGACGACGTCGCCTTCTTTTGCTGGTACGGCCCCTGGGAGCCGCTGAGTATTGCGGAGGTCAGCGATCTACTACGCGAGTTCGCTGGTACCTGGTGGATTGTCGGTCGTCACGCCATTGAGGCGTTCACCGGGGTCGTACGGACACATGAGGACATCGATATTGCCCTGTTCCGCGGTGACCTACCTGAACTGCGTGCCGTGTTGGCTCACCGGTATCAGACTTGGTCGGTCGGGTCCGGGTTATTGCGTCCGCTAAACGATCAATATCCGGAGATGCATCGCGAGGCCGGGCAGGTATGGATTCGAGAACACGCTCTGGCTCCGTGGGCCGCTGATTTCGTGGTGCAGGACGAACGTGACGGCGGATGGGTGTAGAAGCACGATCCGACGGTTGTGATGTCGGTGGGGAATTCGACGTGGCTGAACACGGACGGTGTGCGGTTCGCGCAACCCGAGATCGTTCTGGCTCACAAGGCCAGGTGGCGGAACCCTAAAGACGACGAAGACTTCATCGTAACCTGGCCTCGTCTTGACGAGCCAGCCCAGAGATGGTTGCACGAGCAGGTCGAGCGAATGTACCCAGGCCACGATTGGTTACGCACAATGGCCCGCCGCGACCAGAGCAAGCTCTGACCGGACGGTCGACCGGGAAATCGAGGGTGGGAGCTGTAGCAGGGTGCTGAAAATCCCCTGATGGGGTGTTCGGGTTGGGCATGGTGTGCTTGGGCCGGGAATCACCGTGGCCGCCACCGCGGGGTCACCCATCGGGGCCAACTCCACCGGCCACACCTCGGCCGCGAAGGCACCGGCCAGTTCGGCCGCGATCTGGAGCGCGAGGCGGGGTCTTGCCCACCCCACCCCCCCGGTCAACGTCACCAACCGGTGCAACCCCACCACATCGACCAGTTCGGCCACCTCGCTTTGGCGGCCCACGAAGCTGGTGACTTGCTCGGGCAGGTTCCCCGCCAGGCCGTCCAGCAAGGCCAAAGCAGGGAAGCTACCCCCGCCACCTGGAACACGTGCATCGGCAGTCCAGGTCCCGCAGGCGGTGCTCACCCAGATCGGTCAGGCTCAGCTGAGCGTCGCCGACTAGCGCCGCCGTCGCCGATGAGCACAACACCTGGCCGCCGTGACCGATGGCCATCAGCCGGGCCGCCCGATTCACCACCGTCCCGAAGTAATCCGCGTCGGTCGGTATCGGCGGGTGTGTTCTGCTCGGCGTCTTGCCTTCGGGGGCCCAGAGGTCGCCCAGTCGCCCATAATGCGCGAGGCGAAGTCGCCCTGACCCTGCCCCGTTACGCCGGCTGAAGGTCACTTATTCGGCTGAGCTGGGTGGGCCGCCTGCTTTCTCAGAGGAAGCGGGGCCGGCTCCCGTGCCGGTGCGGCACCGGGGGATGCGTCTGACCGTCTGGGCGATCGCGCCCGGCGGCACGTCGCGGCGTGTTGCCATCACCCGCGGCCTTGGGGCCTCCACCCGGGGGTGGAGGTGGGCTGGTCTGAAACCACCCACGCTTCCACCCCTGAGCCGGTTCGCTTGAGGCGGCTTCCTGAGATGGTGGAACTGTTCCCACAACGGAAGCAGATAATCAAATGTCAACAAGCGTTCTCATCGTCAATCTCACAGTATTGCTGGCCGTGCTCGAATCGGATCTCGGCACCCGCAAGGTCGGCGCCTTTCGGATTGTCCGGCCGTTGCTGATGGCCATCGGCGTCATTCCTCTCTTCATCGAACATCCGGCTACGACCGGCTCGGGTGCGGCCCTGGAGTTGGCTCTCACCGGCGTAGGGGTTCTGCTCGGAATCATCGCCTCGACCCGCCTGATGCGGATCGGTTACGACGAAAACAAAGGCCGCGCCGTCAGCCGGGCCGGCATGGCCTACGGCCTCTTCTGGTGCGCGATCATCGGCGCCCGGCTCCTATTCACCTACGGAGCCAACCACTGGTACACCTCTCAACTGCTCCACTGGATGTCGACCAACGGCATCTCGGCCGACGCCCTCACCGACAGCCTGATCTTCATGGCCGTGGCCATGGCCGTAGCCCGCACCTTCCGCCTCGCCGTTGGCCGCGTGCACACCCACTCGTCGACTAGTCGGACCCTGGCGGTGCGGTCATGAGCTTCGCCAACGTCGTCTTCTACGCCGGTCTGCTGATCCTCATGGTCTACAAGCGAATCCAGGGTCGAGCCGTCGGCACCACCAAGCAACTGTTCGCACTACCGGCCATCATCACCGTCCTTGGATTCGAGGACTTCTCCCACGCCAAACCCGACCCCATCGACATCGCCTTCGGCGTGGTCGGCTGCGTCCTGTCTCTCATCCTCGGGGCGTTACGGGGCACCCAGAACACGCTCAGCCTCCGCGACGGCGTCCCCTGGGTGAAGTGGGGGGCGGCGTCGGTCGCCATCTTCGCCGTCAACATCGCGGCCAAGCTGATCCTCGACGCGGCCGGTGTAGTCGTCGGCGGAACGACCTCGGGAATCACGGCGTCGCTGATCCTGGCCGTGGGCCTCATGCTGGCCGGAGAGGCCGCCGTGATGTGGATCCGCCTCCAGATGAGGGCTCACTCCAGCACCGGCAGGGACTCGCCGATCGCCGGCGCCATCGACATTCGGCCCACAGACTTCCGATCGGCGGCCCAGCACTGGTTGCAGTCCCGAGTCCCCTTCGAACGGCCCTGATGGTGCCGGCCGGGTACAGCTACTTTGTCGAAGCTGGAGCGTCGGTTGCTGGCGCTCTGATAGGCCTGCTGTTCGTGGCCATCTCGGTGGTACCTCACAAGCTGGCCGGGGAAGCCGCCTCACCGGAGTTTCAGGTGAAGGCCGGGCTGGCCCTCAGCGCCCTGCTGGACGCCATGCTCCTCTGCCTTTACGGCCTCCTCCCCGGCCGGAACCTGGCCATCGCGGGATTGGTGGTGGCGCTGTGGGGGCTGGGCGTCACCGTCGGCGTCGGGCGCCGGCAGCTGCGCCGGAACGCCATAAACGCCCGAACTGGGGGGACCGAGGCCTCGGGAGAGAATGGGCCGCTAAGGGCTCTCGCGATGTTCGCCCTGGCCACTGTCTTTTTGTTGCAACTGTTGAATTCGGTCGTCTATGTGTTCTCGCCTCACAGCCAAGGTTGCGTCAGTTGGGACAGCACCTTGATCATCGTCTGCTTCTTGTTTGCCATCACCCGTGCTGGGAGGATCCAAGGCGAGCGTCCTGGCGCTGTTCGTCCCGAACAGGCATCGGGTCGGGGCCGTCGCCCCCGCGTGTGACGCGGCCCTGTCGGCGTGAAGTCCCGAGTTCTCCGTCCGCGCACACGGCGCCGCAGGGCAACTGCCGCTGACACGGGCGCGACCGGCGAGCAGAACGGCTCTGTAGCCTTTGACCGCAATGGGTCTGCTCCCAGCGGCCTGGCCGCTTCCCCTCTCGAGTTGATTACCGACGTCACGGTCAGCCGGTACGCCGTCTACGCCCGGCGGTTCCGGGTGCAGGCCCGGCTGGTCGCCCTGGCCCTGATCGCCGCCATCATCGCCACCCAGCACCCCCACCCGGGCTGGCATGGTCGAAGTCTGGTCATCCTGATAACTCTGGTGTTAGCCATATTCGCCGGAGCCGCTGCCCTCCTGGTCCCGAAGCGCATGGCGACCACCCGGATCGCTGTTGAGGCGCTGGCGTGCGGAATCCTGGTCGGCTACGACCCGGGCACAGCCTCCGTGCTGCTGATATTTGTCGGCCTCGATGCGGCAGAGTCGCTTCCTCCCGCCACCGCCGGCTATTTCACCGCAATGGCCGTGGTCGCCGTGGTGTTGGCCACGGTGGCGGCCAGCAACTCGGCGTCTGACGCGGCCTACGGGCTTGTGGCGGTGGGAGGCTTCCTCCTCGGAACGACTATCAGACAGGCCGCCCTCCGAGCCGAGCAGGCCGAGCTCCGCCTGGCCGACATGGAACGGGCCGAGATCGAACGATCCAAGGCCGCACACCTGGCGCAGAGGGCCGACGCGGCGCGCGAGATCCACGACATTCTCGCCCACAATCTCGGCGCCCTGATCGTCCAACTGGACGCAGTCAATGCCCTCATCGAAGGCGACCACCCCAACCTCGACGCCCTCAGGCCGGTCCTACGAGCCGCCCACCAGCACGCCGTCGACGGGCTCGCCGAGGCCCGCGTTGCCGTGAGCAGCCTGCGGGAGGACATCAAACCGCTGGACGACTCGATCCGCCAGCTCACCGAGAGCGATCCTGGCGTCTCGCTAGCGATAACCGGCACGCCCAGGCCCGTGCCCGCCGATGTTGCCCTGATGGTCCGGCGGATCGTCCAAGAAGCCATGACCAACGCCGCCAAGCACGCTCCAGGCAGCCCAGTGACCGTGCAAGTCGCCTTCGAGGCGAGCCTCCTGGACGTGACCGTCACCGACAACGGGCGACCACCCAATGTCGAGCCCAGCGTCCTGGCCGGCATGGGCGGCGGCTACGGACTGGACGGGATGCGCGAGCGGTCCGAGCTGATAGGAGCCCGCCTCACCGCCGGCCCGCAAGGTGGAGGATGGCAAGTCCATCTAACCGTTCCCGATCGGGAATCTCAAAAATGAGCGACGACAGCTCCGAACCGATCAGAGTCGTAGTCGCCGACGACCAGAGGGCCATCAGAGAAGCACTAGCCATGGTCCTGGACAACGAGAACGACATCAGCGTGGTCGGCCAGGCCGCCGACGGAAACGAGGCAGTCACCATGGCCGCTAGTCAGGGCGCACAGGTCGTGCTCATGGACCTGCGGATGCCCGGCACCGACGGAGTCGAGGCCACGCGGCGACTCTCAAACCAGCATCCTGAAATCAAAGTCGTCGTCCTCACCACCTACGCCGACGACGAAAGCATCAGCGACGCCCTCGCCGCCGGAGCTGCCGGCTACCTGACCAAAGACGCCGGGCACCGCCAAATCAGCCTTGCCGTCCGCTCCGCGGCGGCCGGGCAGACCGTCCTTGACCCCGCCGTCCACTCTTCACTCCTGCGCCGGACGATCGAGCCGGCCCGACCCTCACCTGCCCCGGAGACTCGGGCCGATCCGCCAGACGGACTAACCGCCAGAGAAGTAGACGTGCTTCGAGGCATAGCCGGCGGGCGGACCAACGCCGAGATCGCCACGGAGCTGTACATCTCGGAGGTCACCGTCAAGAGCCACATCAACCATCTCTTCGCCAAGATCGGCGCCCGCAGCCGGGCAGAGGCAGTCCGATACGCCTACGACCACGATCTCGCCTGAGGCCGGGCCTAGGCAAGCGCCGCCACACGCCAGTTAGCAACCGACGCGGGCAGGCCGCTGTCTGTGGCACCTCGGGTCCTCCCCGTTCCGGCGCCCGGTGCCGGGAGCGACACAGCGATGTCTCCGAAGACCTGGCGCTCGCGTCCCGTTAACCCGAGTCCAAGGTGTCCACTATCGCCAGCTGCGGGGCGATATTCTCATGTGGAACGGCCTGTCAAGTGGGTCGCGGGCCTTTGTTGGAGGGGTTTTGGGGCGCGCCGGACCCGCAGGTCCGGAGCTGTTTGCTTCCTGAGCAGGCGACGGGGCCCTGGGGTCAAGAACGCAGCGCCCGCAGGCGTAGCCGAGGACGAACGGTTCTTGACGCCAGGGTGGCGGCTGCTACACGCGCCCCGCAGGCGAAGGGGGCGACCGGGGTTTGGGGCTTGCCGGACGCGCCAGCCGCTCGTGGATCGGGCCACCGCCACTCTCATGTTCGCGTGTCGAAATCGCAGGGTGTGGTCGCGCAGACGTTCGCCCCTCACTGCGCCCGCCACCGCGGCGAGGCGGTGGCAGAGAATATCCGGGGGTCTGCTCTGCGGAGGCGGTTGGCTGGCGCGTCGGGGAAGACCCGATCATCCCGGGCACCGATGGGCGAGATGATCGGCCGGTGGAGGTCATGTCATGCGGTCATCTCGGCCCATACGAAGCCGGCCAGCTCTCGAGCCACGGCGGCGGCCACGGTGGTGAGACGGTCTTTGCGGGCGGCCAGGTGCCGCCAGCGGGCGCACAGCCGCTGTTGGGCTTTCCAGGCTCGGGCTACTACGTCGGGGGGGAGGTCGGTCTGGCGGCGGCGGATGGCCGCGGACAGGTTGGGCGCATAGCGATACGCCCAGGCAGACTCGACCAGCTGGTCACGCACGTTCACGTTGCCGGCGTGGGTGAGCTGGCCCCGCCAGGTGGATTGGCCGGTGGAGTATTCGCGGGGCACCAGCCCGCAAAAGTTCATGAACGACCCGGCCGTGCCAAAGCGCCGCCAGTCGCAGATCTCGGCGGCCAAACCCAACGCCCCCAGGGTGTCGATGCCTCGATAGGCGCCCAGGCGGGCCACCGGCTCGCTGAAGAGGCCGTTGGTGAACCAGGATGGCAGCTCGGCCTCTATGGCGGCCAGGGTGGCCTCCCGGATGGTGACCTCGCCCAGATAGAAGCCATAGGCAGCCCGCACCGCTGGGTCGTCGAAGTGGCGGGTGCCCAGCCATTGGCGGTGTTTGATGGTCCAGGTGTCCCCGTCTCGCCAAATCACCGAATGGCGCAACAGCAACGAGCTCAGCCGGTTACGAGCCCGGGTCACGTCTCGCACCGCCGCCCGCCGGGCCCGCCACAGATCCCGCACTCCCTCCTCGGCCGGTGAGGGCACCCGGATGGCGGTCAGCTCCCCAGCCCGATGCAGACGGGCTAAACGCTTGGCGTCGCGGCGGTCGGTCTTGATCTTGTCCCCCGGCGCCTTGGGGATCAGCGACGGCGCGATCACATCGCAGCGCACCCCCAAGCGTTCCAGCAGACGGTGCAGTTCGTAGCCGTCGGGCCGGCCTCATAGCACGCCCACAGCCGGCCCGGAGATCCCAGACGAGTCACCAGCCGGCGCACCGACTCCTCGTCGTGGGCGATCTTCTCCACATCCGCGACCCGCTCCTCCGGTCGTAGGACTCCTACCGCGATCCAATCCTTGGACACATCCAGCCCTAAATGGATCGCTCCTCGATGCGCCAAACTCTTGGTGGACACGGCCGGCTCCTTTCCGTATGTGGCTCCATCCGCAACCTACGGGGGATGACCCACGCATCTTGTTGCGGACCGAGCCGGCCGTTCCATTACAACTGCGCCCCGTCCGGGCCACGGGTGGGGACCCGGGAGGGCGAGCCGATCGGCCGAGTATGCGCGCCTCAAGTCGGACTGGGAAGATAAATGCGGGCGTCGTTATGGGCGGCGTGGGCTCCGGCCGCGGCTTCGTCGCTCGCTTGTTGGATGTGGTGTCCGGCGTGCGCTAACCGGATGGCAGGTGAACGCCACGCCTGGCACTGGCCTGGGGCGAGCCTTGCCGCCTTCCACGTCCGCCCGTGCCCTTACTTCGAGCCTCCAGGCGACGCCAGACGATCAGGTCGATGCGGGGACGACGACCACCCGGCCTTCGAGCTTTCCCTCCGCCATGGCCCGGTAGGCGTCGATCGCCTCGTCGAGGCCGACGGTCGTGACCTTCGGGCGCAGCAGTCCGCGTGCGCCGAGGTCGAGGACCTCGATGAGCTCGGGGCGCGTTCCCCAGTACGTCGACTGGAGGGAAACCTCGTAAGGCACCGAGAAGAAGGAGAACGGAAGACTGCCCCCGGCGATCCCGACAAGCGTGAGATCACCAAGTTGTCTGGCCACGGCAGCGGCCAAGCTCAACGTGGCATCCGCTCCCACTAGGTCGAGCACCACGTCGGCGCCACGCCCGCTGGTGGCGTCGCGGATCTCCCGCGCTGCCCCTTCGCCGCTTTGCACGGTCAGATCGGCGCCGTACTCCTTCGCAAGGGTCAAGGCCTCGGGGCGGGTATCCACCGCCACGACCCTCGCTGCCGTGGTGGCCTTCAGGATCTGGATGGCCAGGTGCCCTAGACCGCCGACACCGATCACTACTGCCGTCGATCCGGGTGTCAGCTTGGACAGCGACCGACGTACCGCATGGTAGGGGGTGAGGCCAGCGTCGGTGAGCGGTGCGGCCTGCACCGGGTCCAGCCCGTCGGGCAAAGGAAGCAGGTGTCGGCTCGACGGGACCAGCATCAACTCCGCCATACCGCCGTCGAGACCGAGACCTCCCCCACCCCCGGGGACTGGCGCCCCCGGAAGGTTCTCGCAGTAGGTCTCCATGCCGAGTTGGCAGCGGGCGCAGGTCCCGCACCCCCACGCCCCGTACACCGCCACCGCTTGGCCCACCTCCAAGTGAGTCACTCCCTCCCCGACCTCGTGAACCCACCCAGCGTTTTCATGTCCGAGAGTGAATGGCGGACCCCAAGCCAGCGCTCCCCCTACGAAGTCGTGCATTAAGTGCAGGTCGGAGTGACACGCTCCAGCGCCACCGACGCGCACGACCACCTCGCCGGGGCTCGGCGTCGGCTCTTTGACCTCGACGATCCTCGGCTCCGAATTCCACTCCACGAGACGCAACGCGCGCATAAGACACCTCGCCTACTCGGGTCAACTCATCTCCGAAGCATCCCACGCGGGCGGCCCCACCGCTCAGAGAACGGCCCCGTGATCGCTCTGCGCTTCCTTTCAGCAGGCAGTCCGGGCAAGCCCAGATGCGAAATATCGCCGATTTTACATTCCTCTGCCAAGCGGGTGGTGTCGTCATTATGGCGCTGGCGAATCGCCGTGTCGTTACCAGCTACGGGTGACAAACGCCGTGTTGGCCGAGGCAGAAACTCAGAACCGTGTGCAGGATACGACTTCGCTCCGGAGCGACAAATCGGAGGTGTCGCACATCGTCAGTGAGGCAAAACCGAGCGGTGAGCGGTCGGTAGCGGTCGTCCTCTATTTGGCCGCCATGAGCAGCCAGTGTCCCCCCAGGGCCAGCGCCCCGACCGTCACGACGAGGAACACCCCTACCCAGATCAGCCCCGGGATACCCGAGAGGCGAGCCAATGTATCGGCGTCGGAGTTGGGGGCGGCGTTACGACGGCGGGCAGATTGCATCTCTATGACCGGGCGAGAGGCAGCGACGAGGAGGAACCAAGCCCCTACGTAGGCGCACCAGGACTGAAGCAGGGCGTCTCCCCACCACGAAACGGCGAACACGCCGACGCCGGCAGCCAGGACCAACCACAGACCGAACCAGTTGCGGATGAGAACGAGCACGACTGCCAGTAGGACGAGCACCGTCCACAGCAGGGCCACGGAGTGCCCTTCCCGCAGGAGGAAGGCCGCTCCCAGACCGAACACGGCCGGACCGACGTAGCCGGCAGCAGCAGTAAGGAACATGCCCGGGCCCGAAGCCCGCCCCCGCGACAACAGGAGCCCTGACGTGTCGGCGTGAAGCCGTATCCCGCCTAGCCGTCGCCCGCTGGCGGCCGCCACCAGCCCGTGGGCGGCTTCGTGGGCGACGGTCACCAGGTACCGGGACCGCCGCCACAGCCCCCGCACCCCAACCAGCAAGATCGCCACGGCGGCGGAACCGAGCACCACAGCGTTGGTCGGCGCTGGCTGGGGGGTGATCAACCGGTGCCAGACCTGGCTCAAGACGGTCACTCCGAATATGCTGCCCGCAAATGGCCGCCGGTTGCGGGCGCGGGTCCATACGGGTGGGGTGGTAAGCCCTGTCGGAAGCGGGATCCCGGCGGGAGCGCCCGAACGACACGCCAAATCCGCGCGTATCGGGCTGCTCTGCAGCCCCGTCGTTCTGCGTGCACCCGCCGGTTTGGTCGGGCGGTTCCCCGTGCCGCTTACGACTGCCGTGCTGCTTGGGCACGCGCGATGGAGTCGAGAGCAACGGCGACGATGCCGTCGTCGTCCATGCTTTCGCCTTGAGCACGAAGTCCTGGAACCCTAACTTCGTGGGGACACGCTTGTGAGTCAGGGCGACGGTATGCACTGGTGGCGACGGATCACGCTGGCCGACGTTGCGTGGGAGGACCTTCCCGATCACCCAGGCGTGTCGATCAGATCACTCGGCGAGAGTTCCGACGACGGACCACCTGTGATGCACGTACGGTTCGCCCCGAACTAAATGGAGGCTCCCCACTGGCACTCGGTGGACACGTTTTATGTGATCACCGCCGGAGAGTTCGTCGTCGGAGAAGAGGGCATCTACCGGATAGGCGACATCCGGTGGGGTCAGGGCCGGCACCTTCTACGGTCCCGAGACCGCAGGGCCCGACGGGTGCGAGTTCCTCCTCGCTGGCTTGAGCCGCGACCCTTTCGACCTTTCCTACGACCGATCCACTGCTACCCAAGTCGGCTTGCTCGGCTGATCTACGCCACCCCTGACCTGAGGAACCGAACCGACATCCCAGTTTCCTGAGTGTTCTGCGCCCCATCCCGACAAACAGGCGCCGCTGGCCGGATAGCGCTGATCGATGCCGACTATGGGTGCCTCACAGGTGACTCCGCCAGCGTCGTTATGTAGGCCCGCGAACCGGCGGTAAGGGCACTCGAGGGCCCGGCGGCCTTGTCCTTCAAGGACATTCAGACTTCGCTGTCGACGCGGGCTCGTTCCGCGGCTTCGGTGCGCGAGCTTGCTCCTAGCTTGGTCAAGATCGACGAGACGTGGTGGTTGACCGTTCGAGTCGAGATAAAAAGCACCTTGGCGATATCCGCGTCGGTCAATCCGCGCCCCACCATGCCGAGCACCTCGACTTCTCGGGAGGTCAGACCGTCCGGATTGGAGCGTGTCGACCTTCGGGGTCCTCTCGGCACGACGGCACCGAGCTGGCGAAGCCGGTGCCCGGCGAGCTCACGAGCGGCCGGCCACAGCTCCGAGGCGGTCGAAGGTGTCGACTGCCGACCGAAGATCACTGACGTGGGGACTGTCCAACAGAGCCATCGCCGCCTCGTACGGCAACCCGTGCTCGGTCCATTCCGAGGCGGCCGCTTCCCAGTCCCCGGCTATCTGCAGGGCGAAGGGACGGATGGCCCCTTCGGGCGGGTCGTCGAGCACGCCCGACCGCCACAACCACCACCCGAGCTCGCCGATGTGCCAGGCGCTCTTCAACTCGACAGCCAGTTCGAACTGGTCCTGCACCTCGCCCGGGACGAGATGGCTGTCCCCGCTCAGCCAGTGGGCTTCAGCCCGGGCGGCAGCCACCATGGCCGTGTATTGCAGTTCAGCGACCCCGATGGCCAATCGTCTCGCCTCGTCCAGCAGCGGCCACACCTCCGGATCCCGCCGCCGGGCCCTTATGCGACCCAGCACGACCAGGGCGGCGATCCTCGATATATGGTTGCTGGCCAGAACCGACTTGCAAAGCCCCACGGCGCGGTCCCACTCTCCGGCCCAGAAGGAAATCTCGGCCAGGTTCGACTGAACGGCGAAGCCATACGAGTGGATATCGCGGTCCTGGCAGAACTGCAGCCCCTCGCTGAAGCATGCTGCCGCCGCTTCGACATCGAGGCGCGCCCACAACGCGCAGCCCAAATTGAGGTAGGCCAGGACGGCTTCCTTGTCGAGCCCCGCACCGAGGGCTGTATCAAGACCGCGACGGATCATCTCTTCGCCGCGTGGATCTCCACTGACGGCCATGAACGTGCCGCTGGACTGCAGGGCACGTGCCATCGCCCCCGGAGGTCCGTATTGCTCAGCCAGGGCGAGCGCTTTCTCGCCCCAGGTCAACGCCGCCGGGTCCTGAGCACACATCTTCAGACAGCACTGCTCGGCGCAAGCCCACGCCAGTTCAGGGCTCGGGCCCAACGGCTGGAGGATCTCAACGGCCCGGTCGGCGGCCATTTCGGAATCGGCGCGACGACCGACGTTGTAATACGCACAGACAAGCTGCCGCCAGCCATCCCCCGCCCGCACCTGGTCCCCGAGTTCCTCCCACAGACCGATCGCCTCCCGCAAGGCGGCTATAGCGTCATCCCGCTGGTCCAGGAGCAGGCACTCGTCGGCCCGCTTCGCCAGCAGTGCTGATCGGTCCCCTGCGCTCAATCGACCCGCGAAGCGCAGGGCGCGACCGTACTGAAAAGCCGCTTCCCGATGGGATCGGAGCCGAGATGCGGCATCTCCCGCCGCCGGTGCGAACTCGAGCACCGCCTCGGCGTCATCGGCTGCTTCGGCGTGCTCGGCCAACCGGGCCACATAGTCCGGGTCAGCACATAACTCCCGCAGACTTCTCAGGACGTCGGCGTGCAGCTGCGCCCGCCGCCCCGGCGGTATGGATTCGAGAACCGCCCGCCGGGCCAGCTCGTGCCGGAACACCAGGACCGGACCCTCCGAGAGGAGAAACCCGTTGGCCACGCATTCGTCCAGCTCCAGCGGTCCGATGTCGGCTGCTTCTCGGGCGACGGCCGGTTCGACCTTGGCCCCCATCACCGCGGCTACCTCGACGGCCTGGCGAGCGGTCGGGCGGAGACGTCGCACCCGGGCCAATACTGCGTCAGCCACACTGACCGGCATTCCGTGCGAACCTTGGCGAAGGATCTCACTGACGAAGAAGGCGTTCCCGTTGGTCTCCGCGTGCAGCTTCATCGGGTCCAGGTCGGTGGCGATCGTCAGTTCGGCCACCGCCGCCGGTGAAAGGGGCGGGACGGCTAAACGGCCGACGACCGGCACCGACGCCAGGTCGCCCAGCAGCATGGAGATGGGTTCGGTGCGGTCCACATCGTCGCGGTAGGTGACCACCAGCAGGGTGCCGGTCGAGCCGATCCGCCGCGAAAGGTACTGCAGCAGATCAAGAGTTGCCTCGTCGGCCCAGTGGGCGTCCTCGATGACCATGATCTTCGGAGCCGGGCCCGCCGTCAAGGCGGCCAGGCACGCGGCGAAGACACCACTGCGGTCACCCTCGCGCATCCGCTCGACGATCTCAACGTCGAGGCCCGGCGCGATGTCGGCCAGCGGACCGAGTGGTCGAGGAGCCGACAGCGGCTCACACGCGCCCAGGTAGACCGGAACCTCCGGTGGAAGCGATCGGCAGAACTCGGCCAACAGCGCCGAGTTGCCGGCGCCCGCCTCACCGCCCACGAAGACTAGACGACCCTCGCCGGCGGCGGCCTCCGCCAGCCACGACCCCAAGGCGCCCAGCTGAGCTTCGCGTTCGATCAACCCCACTGCGGTGGAGTTTAGGTCCGGCTCGAGAGCCGTCGTCTCTAACACCACTGGTAGAAGTAGGGGTCGAGGATGGTGACCCGGGTGATGGCATCGACCGGCAGACCGTTGGCCGACGCCGCGCCACGGATCGCTTCGGGGTCGGGGCCGTCGTACACGCAAAAAGTTCTGGTCCTGTCCTCGCTGACGTAACTGTGGAGCCACGTGACCGCCAACTCGGTATTGCGGTCCACCACCTCCATGCACACCTTCTCTCCCTCGCCGTTGACAGGGACGTTGAGACCGTCGGCAAAGGTCCGCTCCACCATGTACCGGGCCATTCGACTTACCTCCTGTGGCCGGCACGCGCGGTCGGCCTCGGGACCCAGTAGGCCACAGCCAGGCACCCGGCTGCATCGGCAACGGGTGCCTATATCAGGCGAGCCAGGTACCCACTTCAGCGCAACGTGGGCAGACGGGACAGCAGATATGGGCAGCCGCTGCCGATGAGCGCGCACCCAGAGCCGTGGCCTGATGGTCACAGCGGATCGGGAATCCGCCAAACCAACACCAGGAGGAACCCACAAAATGCGCCGAATCATCCTGTCCCTGTCGAGCCTTTTCGCTGTCACCGCCGCCCTGGTCAGCGCGGCGCCTGCCGCGTTCGCCATGAGAACGACCCCGCTGGGAGGCGGCTCGCCCGTCGACGTCGCACCGGCCGTCCACCACCCCGCTGGTCTCGCACCATGGCAAGTCGCCCTGATCGTCATCGCCAGCGTGGTCATCGTGGCCGCCGCTTTGCTGCTCACGCGCCTGGTTAGGACGTCTCGCCACCCCGCCTCCTCGCCGGCGACAACCTGACCTCGCAGGCTCCAACCGACGCCAGACCGCCGGGGGATGACCGTAGTCTCCCCCGGCCTCAGCACCCACCAAAGGCCGCACCCCAGGTTCAAACATGTCCTTAGAGCCGCCCCTGACGCAGGGTTGACTCAATATCTCGAATCCGGACAGGCCAAAGCTACCCTCCAAGTGGGGGTTGGAAGCCCGCAGAACGAACACCCCGAATATCGGGGCGCAGAGCTCGCCAGTTGCGCCGGAACGACGTCAGTTCGGCGCTCGTCCTCGACGGCAGCGGGGAGCACCGAAGGTACGCCCAGAATGTTCCGCGAAAGTGTCCCCAAAGGTCAGGACCGAATTGACCCATACCGCCGGGACCGGGCGGCGTTATGCACTTGCCCGACTCGGGCTCAGCGGGATGCGGGGGAGCGCAGTACGCCGATTTGCACGAGTCTGCGGCCGGTAGTGCCTCGACGTAACTGAGTTCGCTCACGTTCTGCGCCGGGAGGCAGGTCACGCACAGTACTGTCGACGGCAAGCTTCGCCGCTCTCGTTTGCAGGACCTACGAGTTGACAAGCCTGCGCGCAAAGTGATTCAGAACGAGCGGCGTCGGGGTAGTTTGTTCGGTGAGGTGGGTTGCGCCACTTGTCACTTTCGGTGAACGCGGTGTGCCCCTGAAGGCGAGGGTCTGACATGGCGAGATCGGCCGTCAATCCCCTGCAGAGGCGGGTTATCAACCCGGTCGTGATACTCGCCCATGACCTGAGACTTCCGATCCCGGGCGACGCCTTGCTGGAGACGACCGGCCGGCGCACCGGACTGCGGCGGCGCACGCCCGTGTGCGACGGCCTAGACGGCGAGAAGTTCTGGGTGATCGCCCAGCGAGGTCACGATGCCGACTGGGTGCGGAACATCGAGGCCGATCCGCACGTCCGGGTCAAACTCAGTGGACCCCGCGCCAGCTGGCGGGCCGGGACCGCGCAAATTCTCGATGACGACGATCCGCGAGAACGCCAGCGGATCCTGAGTGAGGGTAACTTCCCGCGCCGGCTGTGCATGTCCACGTCGAAGGCGCTGCACACGAACCCACGAACAATTCGCGTCGATCTCGACCGCGAATGACCACGTGGCGGTGGTCGCGTGCCCGGACGGATCGTGTTGTACGGGGCCACTGGCTATATCGGTGGTCTCGCGGCGCAGGCGATGGTTGCGAGCGGTGCGCGGCCGGTGCTGGCGGGCCGTGCACCAGGGGGGGCTGAACGCGCTCGCCGAGCGGCTGTCGCGAGACAGCAGCGGGGTGATGCCGGAGACGGCTGTTACGGGCTCCGAGGGACCCGATCGCGGCCGCCGACGCGGCGGCGTTTTGTTCGCCTGCGTTTCGCTCACGCCGGCTTGGGCCGGCGTAGGCCTCGGTGTAGATTCGTCCGAGATCGGTGGCCGGGGTCAGCTGAGGCAGGACGGCCACGAAGCGGATGCTCGATCTGGTTCGTTCCGATTGGGATCCGGCGTAGGCGCCGATCAGCTTGATCACGGACTTGGCGCTGGCGTAGCCGCCAGTGAGCGGCGAGCCGCGCAGGGCCGCTCCGCTCGACAGGCCAGCGACCACCTATTCCGGGCTCGAGGGGAGCAGTCAGGGCCTCGCGGGTGAAGTTGAACACCTGGAAGACGTCGACGTTCCGGTTGGCGCAGAAGTTTTCCCGCCGCCGACCCAACGGGTACACGGTGGGGCATCTTTGTGCTGAAAGGTTCTGAGGATCAGGTAGTAGCCCAGTGGCGAGGAACATACGTCCATTCGAAAGTATGGATCTTCGATGACCGATATGCGATCGTGGGCTCAGCTAATTGTGACGAACGCGGTTGTACACACGACAGTGAAGCTGTGATCGGCGTCGCCGAGGATGACATCTTCCCTGAAACTCGCCTCGGCTTTGCTCACAAGCTGCGAATGCGGCTCTGGAGTAAATATTCGCTAGTGCCGTTAACGCAATTCCTGGACTGGAAGGCTGGTCTCCGTGTCTGGGACTTGCCCGGACGTGACTCAATGATCCAACGATACAATGCTAATGGAGATTTGGCCTCGGCGATTAGCGGAAAAGTTCCGACGACCGGCATCGACGATATCTTGACGTATCTTACCGACCCAAGCGGGGCGTAGTAGGTCGGCCATACAGGCTCAACAGGTGATCGCCATCGACGGCGCCAGATTCGCACGCTGTCGCCGGCCGGGAGGGGAGCGGTTTGAGTTGGGCCAGTACGAGGAGCGACCTCTGGCCCAGTAATGGGACCCGGGGTTCACCAGTTGCGGTTCTCGGGTTGGTGAACTCGTTGCCACCAGTCCGTGTGTCGCCCGCCACGAGTATGGGACCACTTTGAGGTGGGTGCCTCCATCCTGTTCTTCACATCAGTGGATTCCACCGTGGCCGAACAGTGGAAACGAACCTGACCGTGACCCGCCCGGTCACGTGTTCCGGCAGAATTGCAGTTGATGTAGCGATAGCACGCTCTGCAATGTTACAGTGACGGCACGATGGCGATCTTGACGTCCCGTCCGGTCCGGGCCGCTGAACCCCCACCAACAACTGGGCGTCCGGCGGGAACGGTTGGTCGGCGGGACCGCAAAAAGCAGGCGACGCGCCGGGCCCTGCGGAACGCGGCGTTGCAACTGGTGGCCGAACGGGGCTTTGCGAATGTCACCATCGGGGACATCACCGAGGTTGCCGACGTGGCGACCAGGACGTTCTTCAACTATTTTCCGTCGAAGGAGTCGGCGGTGATCGGGGCTGACCCGGAGCGGGTGGCGCTGATGCAGTTGAGTCTGATCTGTCGACCTTCGCGCGAGTCGCCCCTGGAAGCGTTGCGAGCGGTGCTGGTCGAGTACACCAGCGCTATAGCCGGCGAGCTCGATGACCTCGGAGAGGGCCGGGAGGCATGGTTCCGCCGGTACTGTGCCGTGCGAGACGATCCTGACCTACGAGGCGCCTACGCCGCGTACATGGGTGAGCTCGAGGGGGGCATCGTCGACGCTTTGTCCAGGCGTCTGGGTAAGGATCCCGCCTCCGATCCTTACCCGGCCCTGGTGACGGCGACGGTCTTTGCTGCCGCGAGGGTCGCGGCCCTGTATTGGACCGCGAACGGCGGTGTGGATTCCCTCGACGTCCTCACCGGCGCGGCTATCGACACGCTCGCCGGCGGTCTTGTCGACTCGGAGGTGTTCGTAGTGGCGACGCCTCGGACGCCGCACACCAACCACCCGCGGTGACAAGGCGCCCGCCGCGAACCGGGAAGGCCGAGAATAGGAGATGAGCCCTTCGGCCCCCGAAGCGACCGGTGAAGCGGCGATTCCGGTTCTGACCCACCGCCGAATCCTGATCGTAATCAGCGCCCTGCTGTTGGGGATGTTCCTCGCCGCCCTGGACCAGACCATCGTGTCGACAGCCCTTCCCACCATCGTCGCCGACCTGCACGACGCCTCGCACCTGTCCTGGATCGTGGTGGCCTACCTTCTCGCCGCGACGGTCTCAACGCCGCTGTGGGGAAAGCTCGGCGACCAGTACGGGCGAAAGGTGTTCTTCCAGGCCGCCATCCTCATCTTCCTGGTCGGCTCGGTCCTGTCCGGGCTCAGCCAAACGATGATCGAGCTGATCGCCTTCCGCGCCATCCAGGGGCTTGGTGGCGGCGGGCTGATAGTGGGCGCCCAGGCGATCGTGGGCGACGTCGTCCCGCCCCGTGAACGCGGCCGCTATCAGGGCTTGTTCGGTGCGGTGTTCGGGCTGGCCAGCGTGATCGGGCCGCTGCTGGGGGGTGTCTTCGTCGAGCAGCTGTCCTGGCGGTGGATCTTCTACATCAACCTCCCGATCGGGGCGGTCGCCCTCGTCGTGGTGGCGATCCAAGTCCCGGGCCACCTGCGCCGGGTCCACCACGTCATCGACTACCTCGGCACTGCCGTCTTGGTGCTGGCCACCTCCTGCCTGGTGCTGTTCACCAGTCTGGGCGGCACGACCTACCGATGGGGTTCGGCGCCGATCATCGCCCTCGGTGTCGCCGGCGCGCTACTTGTCGGAGTATTCGCCATGGTCGAGCGGCGCGCCGTCGAACCCGTCCTGCCGTTGCACCTGTTCAAGATCCGGGCGTTCTCCGTCACCAGCATCGTGGGCTTCATCGTCGGTTTCGCCATGTTCGGTGCTATCACCTACCTGCCCGTCTTCTTCCAGGTGGTTCGGGGTGAATCGCCGACGGTCTCCGGCTTGCAACTGCTGCCGCTCATCGCCGGGATGCTCACCGTCTCCATCGGCGCGGGACAGGTCATCAGCCGGACCGGCCGCTACCGCCTGTTCCCCATCGCCGGGACCGCGCTTATCACGGTCGGGCTGCTGATGCTCTCCCAGCTGGGGACCGAAACCACCTGGCCGATGGCGGCCCTCTACATGCTGGTGCTCGGCATGGGACTTGGCGCCGTGATGCAAGTCCTAGTACTCATCGTACAAAACGCCGTCCCCTACTCCGAGCTCGGCGTCGCCACCTCCGGGGCCACGTTCTTCCGCTCCATAGGCGGATCCTTCGGCGCGGCGATCTTCGGTGCCATCTTTGCCAACGTCCTCGTCGGCAACCTCGTCAGGCATCTCGGCACCGCCAAACTGCCAGCTGGCCTGTCCAGCTCGAACGTCACGCCCGCCATCTTGGACAAACTCCCCGCCGCGGTCCATCACGGCCTCGCCGCCGCCTACGCCGAATCGATCCAGACCGTTTTCATCATCGCCGCGCCGATCGCCTTCATGGCCTTCATCGCCTCATGGCTCATCCCCGAACTCGAACTCCGTCGATCGATAGGCACAACTCAGAACGCCCCGATCGAAACCCCAGCGGCAGTGCGCCCCGACGAACCTAGCTCGCTCGCCCCAACACCGAATACGACCCCCGCACAGCTTCCCTGATCCATCCCAACCTCAATCCCCACTCGCCAGAGTGTCCACTAACCCCATCGTTCATGAGAATGCTGGGGCGGTCTCTGAGTGATTGTTGCAGGGATCGTGGAGGGTGAGGGAGCCATTTCGGGCTCGGGTTAGTCCAGGGAGGGATGATTTCGGTGTTGTCGGCCCGTTCGGTACGGGTGATCGGGCGCGTTCGTATCTGCTCATGCCCGGGTTTCTCGGCACTGGCGTCGTTCAGGTGATGAGGTCGATTCGCTGGTAGGCCTCGAGCAGGAAGGCGGCGCTGGGCCAGTTGTCGAGGATGCGCACGATCCGGGCTCGGGCTCGATGGACGATACGGGCCGGGGTGTGCCACAGGGACCATCGCAGGGTCTTGGGTTCAGCGTCGGTGAGCGGTCCGGTCAGGCAGAGCTGCTGGAACCAGCGGATCAGGGCGTCGGACATGCAGACCACGGCGAGCCAGGCGGCGTTGGCGTCGAAGTCGCAGAATGGGAAGCGGGCCGCCGCGGAGTCCTTCAATCGGCGGATGTTGTCTTCGACATGCGCGTGGGCGCGCATGTGACGATCAAGATCGACCGGGTCGCTGGTGGCGTCGGTGTAGTGCCCCCAGTAGCGGTAGCACTCGGAGGGGAACAGGCTCTGCTGGGCACCGGGGTGAAGCGGTTCGCGCCGGATGATCAGCCGGGTTCCCGCCGGCCAGTCCGACAGGTCGACCAGATCGGTGACCTCGACCACGGCCGCACCCTTGCGAACCTCGCCGTCCTGGCGGACCGCCGGCTGCCAGGCGTCGGAGTCGTAGGCGACCCGACTGATCGCTGTGTGGATCTGATCGTTCGAGCGGGCCACCACCACGAAACCGACATTGCGGGCCCTGCAAGCCAGGGCGAAGCTGCGCCCCGCGGCCGAGTCGGCGGCGCACCTGCAACGGGCGCCGGAGCGGCCCTGGCTCGTCACCGACTCGGTGGCCGGCAGCGATCTCGGCGGGCAGGCCGTCGATGGCGGCGTCGAGCACACCGACCAGGTCGATCACGTTGTTGGCCCCGGCGTTACCCGGCCGCAGCCTGACCGCCAGTGTCTCGCCGGTGGCATCGGCGAAACAGTAGAGCGGATGAAACCCGAATCCTCCCTTATAGGTCGGGCCGGTCAGCTCCTTGTTCTCGGAGTGGATCTCATGAAGCGAGCTGTCGATGTCCAACACCACCATGTCCTTACCCGTCGTCGCTGCCGCCCGGGACCACACCACGCTGCGGGCCTGGGCCATCGCCTCCCACAACCCGGTCACCGTCGCCGGGTCGAGCTGGAAGAAGCTGCGATACAGAGTCGAGTCCGACGGCACCGACCCGAACAGGGCCGGCTGGGCCCGCAACTTCTCGATGTCGCTGCACGCCTCGCCGCCACCCGCCATCATCAACATGGCCTGAACCAGCACCTTGCCACGGTCATGAACCGGGAGCCGCTCCGACATGACCGGGATGCGAGCCGACAGCAAATCAGCCAGACCCAGGCGGTCTCCGAAACGACCAAGAGCATGCAGACCCACATGGGCCACCACCCCCTCACCGCCGGTCTCCACCAACAGCCGGGTAGTGCTGGTAGCGTTCACCTCAGAAGTGCCCTCCTGGTAGGGGTCCTGTACGCCTTCGACAAGCGCAGTATCCCTTGCCAGGAGGGCGTTTTCGCGGACCCCCGCCCCTCAGGTCACCGACCCGGGTGAAGGATCAGGGCTAATGGGAACGAGGGACTATCTCGTTAACGGTGTTTCCGGCGATTGGTCATCGGGTGTCGGCGCCCGGGAATCGGTCGGCGAAGGTTATGGCGAATGCCTTGAGACCGGGCTTCCAGCACATGGTCCAGCGGGTCCTGCCGGTTCCGGTCGGGTCGAGCGACCGGGTCACGAGATACAAGCATTTTAGCGCGGCCTGCTCTGAAGGGAAACGGCCCCGAGCTCCCACGGCCCGACGGTAGCGGGCGTTGAGGCTTTCGATGGCGTTGGTCGAGCAGATCACCTGGCGGATCTCCACGTGGTAGTCCAAGAACGAGATGAACTCTTCCCAGGCAGTGGTGCGCGCAGCGACGGCCAATCTTGGACTCGTGGGGGCCAGCAGCAGATCAGCTCGACGTTTCCGGCCACGGGATAAACACTGGTCGAGGCCGGGTGACCTTCGAGGTGGACGACCACTCGGTCGAACGTCCTTCTGAGAGCATTCTGCCAGCGTTTTTCTGGTAGCCGGCTTGAGTTCTTTCGACGCCCGGGACCGATGGGGGTGTTGCCTCTATCCGGTTGCGAACCTGTTGACGTTCACGATCCAGCAGGTCAGGGGGGCAGTCGCCCGATTATCGCCGGTGGCGGTCCATGCGGCCGTCAGGTGGGCGGAGATGTTGTCCTCGAGGCTGGTCCCTTCGGCCACCTGCACGCCGGCCTTGTTGAGGAACGACACAGTGAACGTGTAGTCGCTCAGACCTGACGAATGGTTGATGATCGCCCCGGCCGCGTGCGGGATACCGATCGCATCGACCGTGCAGGAGGTGACAGTGACGTCGGCCGCGGCCGGATGCGAGCTCGTGCCCGCCCCCGGCTTGCTGCTCGACGCCAGGGCGGCGATCACGATGACCGCGATGAGGATGAATAGCAAAGCGGCGATCCCCACCAACCAGCGGTGCCCGGAGGTGATGCCCTTCTTGTGATCGATAGCCAGAAGGAGTATCCGGTTGCCGAGATGCGCCCCGGCGACCACCTCCGAGTTCCGGTCGCCGTAACCCTTGGAGGCTTACCGTATGTAGAGCTATCTCCGCGGGCGAGACTGCCTGACGGCAACGAATACACGAAAACCGAGCGTCTCTCGGTCTACGGCTGAGGAGGAGCGATGGAGATTTCGGTCGAACTACCGCTCGACAAAGACGGGTCCTGCGCAGGCAGTGCTCACACTGCGAGCGCGAGTTCAAGTGGCCGACTGGAGAGTCAAGACGCTCCGCCCGACGCTCCCAGCCTGGAGGTCTATTTCTGCCCGCCCCACGGCAAGCATCACCGCTGCCAAGCGGAAAAGGGCTGTAGGTGATTAAGGGCGATGTGTCGGGCTGCTAACGGAACCGTTAGCAACAAGCCTGTACCGGCGGACAGCGGGCGATTCGTGTACTGGTAGGTCACAGCCTGCTTTGAGTGATGCACAGCAGCGGACAGAACGGCCCCGGCATAAGTTCAAGTCCCTCGCGCTGCGTTTGCTGGAGAGATGCAGAACGCGCCGACAGAAGGTCGAAGCGAGTGTGCGCCAGTCCGAGGATACATAATCGCACTCCGTCGGCCCAACTCCAGCCGTGTCGACCATCGCCGAACCGGCGAACTGGGGGCCCTGGGATGCTCAGCGGGCCCCGGCCTTCTCGGTTCGGGTATCCCAGATCATTCATGCCAGTTCTCGGCCTGCCCTGCCACCCAACGCCGGCGCTGGGCGGCATTATGGCGCGACCCGGTCAGCCGCCTGCGATTGGACAAAGGGGGGCAGATCGATTCGGGCGCACGCCAGCTCGGGTGGTGAGAGTGAGATGCTTGCGCGTGCGGGCGCGCGGCCCGTGTGGAAAGGAACCGGGTTTCAGCCGCGGCGAACAGTGAGGAACGGTACAGACGAATCTGGGTCGCGAAGCTCGAAATGTTACGACAGGGCGATGCTCTTGGCGGCCGAGAAGCCCGCTGCGGCGTTCGTGGTCAGCTGGCGGAGGCGGTGGTAGGTGCATTTGCGGACCCGACGGGTGATCTCGAGCTGGTGGGTTCGGTGGTTGCGTCGGACATCGAACGAACGGCAGGGCTCAACCGCCCGCAGGACGCAGACCAGGCCCTCAACAACGCCGTCTCGCTGGGCGATGCCACGGGCGAGGTCCTCCTTCGAGGTCGCGGATCGTGTGGCAAGACCTTCGAGGTGGATGTAGGGGCGGCCGGCCTGAGACGCCAAGGCTTAGGCATTGAGGCTGATCGCCTCGGTGGCCGCGGTGACGAACTTGGTCCATTGAGTCAGCCGAAACCCCTGGGTCCACAAGAACGCCCTGAGGGCGTCCGGTCCGAACAGACGGGTCAGATGCCCCTTAAAGATCAGCCGGTCGAACATCGTCACACCGCCGATCACCGTGGACGCATGGATCCTCGAAAACCGACATGGACCCAACCCTCCCGTGACTGAACTCCTCGATACAGCTGTCAAAAGTTCAGCCCAACGAGCCGGGTTGGGGCCAGCCCTCTCTCAAGCGTCAACGACAACAGCGCACAGGGCCGGCTTGGCCGGCCCGGCACCGGCTTAACCCAGCACCGGGCCGCGTCAACCGCCAACTTCGGCCGCCCCCCACCACCACCTCGCCCGAGTCAAGGCGAGGCCCTTTGGTTGCGGCCGAAGGCTGCGCTAAGGGCGCACCTTCGGCGCTCGCGCCAGACTGCGACCGCGAGCACATCACCGTCTGATCTGGCGCGGTGACACGCGTCGGTTCCCGGAACCGTTGCCAAGCGCAGATCAGGAAGAACGTGACTATGGCCTTCCGGTCACGAAAGCCGTAACTTACCGCTGCACCGCTGCACCGCTGCACCGCTGCACCGCTGCACCGCTGCACCGCTGCACCGCTGCACCGCTGTCCGTGAACGCCGGTCGCCTCCGACACATCCGCATGTCCCCAGAACCTCCGCCCGTAGCTTGGGCCGATTTGGGGGCGGGTGCACAGAACTTCCAGTACGCCCTCAACGCCCGCGTGGCTCGACTCCCCCTTCACCGCGCTCGACTTCAACCTCCGGGCTCGGTCCGTAATTCGCTTCATGCTGCAAGTCCGCCCGGTGGTTCCATCGATGGGGTCGACTGCTGGGGCGCGGGATTCTGCGCGGCCGACGGCACCTACACCGAATCCGACAGGGGCGGTGTCATAGTGACCGGAACCCTTCTTCTCGTTGAGGACCGGGGAGTGTGGTCCGTCACCCAGGCGCCTGTCCCGTCAGGAGTTGTCGCCCAGGGTGTCTTTCCCGAGTCACTGTGGTGCTCGGTCTCGGGTCTGTGCCTTGTTACTGAGCAGATCTTTCCGCAAACGGGTGGAGGAGTTCTCTCCGCGATAGTGACCTATGAAGCGGGCTCATGGACTCTGTCGCAGTTAGCCCCTCCGTCTGGGTCGAGCGGCGACGTATCCGTCTCTGCTGTCACGTGTGATCCGGTCGGCTCATGTTTCGTGCTCGCCAGCTATAGAGAAATAGTCAATACCTGTGGATGAGATTTCTCGGCTGAGTTACGCGGCGACCTCCGTGTTCTGCTGGTTGGTTCGCTCGACCATCACCCCCTTCTCGAAGCGGGCGCCGGCTCGGACGAGGGCGACGAGGTGGGGAGCGTTGACTGATCGCCACCGGTGCTGGGCGGCCTCGATCAGCTTGTAGGCCATGGCCAGACCGGCGGCTCTCGAGCCGGGACCCTTGGTCACCTTGGTCCGCAACCGCACGGTGGCGAAGGTCGACTCGATCGGATTCGTGGTCTTCAAATGAATCCAGTGCTCGGCCGGGTAGTCGAAGAACGACAGGAGCACCTCGGTGTCGTCGACGATCTTGGCCACCGCCTTGGGCCATTTGGCCTGATAGTCCCGCTTGAACAACTCGATCGCGGCCAGAGCATGGTCTCGGTCGGTGGCGTCACGGATCTCGGCCAACGCCTTGCGCGCGGCGGGCTGAGCGGACTTGGGCAGGGCGTTGAGAACATTGGCGGCCTTATGCACCCAACACCGAGCCTCGACGGTGTCGGGGAACACATCACGCAACGCCGCCCAGAACCCCAAAGCCCCGTCGCCGACCGCCACCGTCGGGGCGCGCATGCCCCGGCCGCGAAGGTCTCTCAGCACGTCCGCCCAGCTCTCGGTCGGACTCCCGGTGCCCGTCGCTGATCGACACCAGCTCCTTGGTCCCATCCGTGCGGACCCCGACGATCACCAAGGCGCACAGGCGGTTCTCGTCCAAGCGGACGTTGAAGTGGTAGGGGGTCGGACCGAGGCGCGGTGCCGGTGTTTCGACCGGTCGTTTCCTCGGCCCGCCCCTCCGAACCGGACGTGCGCGTTGCCACGCATCCGGCTCTCCACGAGCCCATGCCGCTGGACTATGCGGCCGATCCTTGCGTCGTGGTCACCCATGGCGTTGCGATTCGGTTCGCCCGATAGGGGTAACGGTTCACCGTCACGCCGGCAGGGTTGAACAGGACCGCCTTGCCCTCCGTCGGCCACCATCTGTCGAGATAGCGTCGGCGGAGCTGCTTCCATGATGCCCGGTTCTCCTTGTGGCGGAGCCAGCACACCACCCGTCGCCAGGTGAAGGCGCGTAGGTAGTTGAAGGTCGCCTTGGAGACGCCATGGCGGAAGTAGTTGGTCCATCCTCGAATCGCCGGGTTGAGCCGGTGGATGAGGACGGTGAGCGACTGGTCCGTTGCCCCTCGGGTCAGGGTTCGCACCTTGGCCTTGATCGAGGCAAGCGCCTTCTTCGAGGGGTAGGTGTACACGAACCGTTTCCCGGTGCCTCGCTTCTGGTGCCGCTGGATGCGGAAGCCGAGGAAGTCGAGGCCTTCGTCGATGTGGACGATCCCCGTCTTCGGTTCCGACAGGCGCAGGCCCATCGGTCGAAGCACTCCAGCCACCTCGTCCCGCAACCCTTCGGCGTGGGCGCGAGTGCCGGACACCACGACGACGAAGTCGTCGGCATACCGCACCAAGCGGTAGGTGGCCAGACCCTTGCGCCGGCGTGCTTGGCGTTGAGACGAGGAGTTGCCCATCGCTTCCCAGGCCTCGGCAAAATGATCGTCGAGGACCGAAAGGGCGACGTTGGCGAGCAAGGGTGAGAGGACTCCCCCAACGCAATAGCGAACTTCGAGTTCGAGGTGGCTTTGTCGTATCGGCGTGGGGAGAGACCCCACGAGAAGCCGCGCCGTCGGTCCACGACTGTGAGTGACACCTAGAGTAGTATATAAATGTCATGAGCGATGGACGCCGAGCCCGGGCTGAGCAGGTGGCCAGGCGGATCAACGCCGCCGCCGAGCTTCTCGATGCGGGGATGGAGGTTATCGACGCGGCACGGAGCCTGGCCCGCCGGTATCGGCTCTCGGAGCGCCAAGCCCGCCGCTATGTGGAGCGGGCCCGTAACAGCGGGGCGATGGAGGTCCCGGGGCCCAAGGTGGTGTTCACGGTCAAGGTTCCCGCGGCCCTCGCCCGTGGGGTGCGTAGAGCAGCGCGTGCTACTGGGCAGAGCATCTCCTCGCTGGTCTCTGAGGCGTTGTCGGAGTTCTTGGAGCGCCATCATGGCGGCGTCGGCTGAACGCCACGTAGCCACCGAGCACGTCTTTGACCGCGCCGGCGAGCAGTTGCTGGCCCAGGTGTACCGGATTTTGGTCCCCGAACGGCGGGGACACCTCAACGACAGGAGCGACCATGACGACCGCAGCCGTCTACGCCCGGGTGTCGGGGGCACGCCAGAAGGAGGAGGAGACGATCGGCTCGCAGATCGCCGAATGCCAGAACGCGGTCGAGCAGTGGGGACTTGAGATCGGTCACGGCTGGATCTTCACCGACGAGGGCTACTCCGGTGCCAGCCTGGTCCGCCCTGCGCTGGAGCGGCTGCGGGACCTGGCCGCCCAGGTCCCGGTGGACGTGGTGGTCTGCTACTCGCCTGACCGCCTGGCCCGCAAGCTGGCCTATCAGACGTTGCTCATCGACGAGTTCAACAAGGCCGGCAGCGAGGTCCGCTTCGTCAAAGCCCGCAAGGTCGAGACCCCCGAAGACGAGATGCTGCTGCAGTTCCAAGGGATGATGGCCGAGTACGAGCGGGCCTTGATCATCGAACGGACCCGGCGTGGCAAGGCTTTCAGGGCTCGGGCCGGCACCGTGAACGTACTCTCCGGCGCCCCCTACCGGTTCCGCTACATCCGTCGCAGCGACTTATCCGAAGCCCGTTACGAAATCGTCGAAGACGAAGCCCAAGCGGTGCGCGAGGTCTTCCGCCGCTACACCGAGGATCAGTTGTCCATCGGCGAGGTGGCCCGCTGGTTGACCGGCGAGAAGATCCCGACCCGCACCGGCAAGGAGCGCTGGGATCGCTCGGTCATCTGGGGGATGCTCAAGAACCCGGCCTATGTGGGCCGCGCCGCCTTCTCCAAGACCGGCATGACCGACAAACGACCGGCCATCAACCGCCAGGCCCGCCTGCAAGGACGCAGCGTCTCGCGTCGCCACGCCAAATACCATCGCCCGAATGAGGAGTGGATCACCATCGCCGTGCCGGCCATCGTCTCAGACCAGGTGTTCGAGTCGGCCGGGCGGCGGCTGGCCGAGAACCGCCGCTTCGCCGCCCGCAACAGCAAACAACCAAGCCTGCTCATGGGCCTCGCCGCCTGCCAGTCCTGCGGTTACGCCTACTACCGCACCTCGACACGGACCGCCAAGCGCAAGATCTACTACTACCGTTGCCTGGGCTCAGACGACTACCGCTACCCGGGAGGCCGCGTCTGCGACAACAAGCCCGTTCGCGCCGACTACCTCGACGACATCGTGTGGGGACAGGTCACCGCCCTGCTGGCCGACCCCGCCCTCGCGCGAGCTGAACTCGACCGCCGCCTGACCGACATGCGCGCCATGAACCCGGCTACCTCCGAGCGCACCCGGCTAGAGCGCGACCTCACACGAACCACCAAAGCAATCACCCGACTCGTCAACGCCTACCAGGAAGACCTGCTCACCCTCACGGAGCTGCGCGCACGCATGCCGGATCTGCGCGCCAAACAAACCAGTGTGCAAGCCTCTATGGACGCTCTCGAAGCGCAGCTGCTCGACCAAGACACCTACCTCAAGTTGGCCGAGAACCTCGACAGCTTCCTCGCCCGGCTGCGCGACACCAGCGAGACAACGACGGTCGAGAATCGCCAGAAAGTCTTACGCAGCGTGGTCAAAGAAGTCCTCGTCGGACCCGAGCGCATCGTCATCCGACACTCCATCCCCCTGCGAGACCACCCCTTTCTGAACCCCGGTTATCCATTGCGTTGGGGGGAGTCAGGATCCCACCTTGTGGAGTGCCGGTGATCGTGTCCCGCTCCACCCCATCCTCACCAAGGATGCCGGCTTTGAGGAACGCCTTCACCAAGCCCAGGACGCGCTTGTCTCCGACCCTGGCCCGCAGACGGTCCATGAGGCCGACGTGCGAGATTTCGTCGAAGCAGGCCGTGATGTCGCACTCCAACACCCACTCATAGGAGCGGCTGGTGAAATGGTGGATCTCGGCGATGGCGTCGTGGGCTCGGCGCCTCGGGCGGAAGCCGTAGCTGCACGGCTGGAAGTCCGCTTCGAAGATTGGTTCGAGCACCGACTTGAGGGCAGCTTGCGCCACCCTGTCTCGCACGGTCGCGATCCCCAGGCGGCGCAGTTTGCCTCCGGCCTTTGGGATCATGCGCTCCCGCACGGGCAAGGGAACGAACGTCCGAGCCTTCAAGTCAGCCCGGAGATCGGCGAGAAACTCCTCCTCGCCCCGCACGACGGAAATGTAGAAGGCCGTCTGGCCGTCCACCCCCGCCGAGCGGGCCCCCTTGTTGCCCTTGACCCGGTGCCAGGCGTCAACCAGGACAGCCGGGTCGTAGACGAAGTTGTAGAGGTCATCGAACCGACGGTTCGGATCATCTATTGCCCACTGGTGCAGCTTGGTCTGGATCTTCAGTACCCGCCACCAGGCCGAATCGGCATCTGGCCACGGCTCGTCGGTGTTCACCGTCGACCTCCTGACATTCCCGACCTGCGTCTGCGAACTCGCTGTCCCCCTTCGCCATGTGACCGGCTTTCCCGGCCTCGGACTACTACGAGGACTCCGTCCCATCCCGGGGTCAACAACTGACGACGAGCCTGCCCGCCACCGACCTGGCTGGCCGGCGGGGAGGGCAACCCCGAGATGGTTCCCACGTTCACCGTTGACCGTTCGACGGGGACGGTGTCCAGCTCTTCCCCTGCAGCCTCGCCACGAGTACGCCGCAGGCCTTCCTCGTGGCCTCCGTAACAGCGGGTATTACGCCATCCGAAGTCGGTCGGCCCGGTCCTGCAGCCTTCCGTGCACTGCTGCCCGGCCCATATCCGCCAGGTTGGAGCCGGTGTTTCCCGCTTGAGGGGGTTCCACCACTGGTTCACGTCGAGTTACACCTTCCCGTCTTGCTTGCCGGACCCGGGCCGTCTGGCAGTACCGGCCCGTCCCGTCGTTGTCAGGGCTGCTTGCCACCCTCCCCTGCGTCTCCAGGGTCAGGCTGCCCTCAGCTTCAGCCGCCTGCTGCGACAGGCCACAGGTGGGACCTTCCACCCCACCCGGTCAAACGGCGCCTCATGGCGTACGATCCCGTCCACCCAGAGGTACACGTAATCGACCTCGGCCAGCGACCGCCGACAGAAGCGTTCGCGCTCGTCCTGCCACTGCGCAGTAAGGCGGGTGACCACCGACGCCGACAGACCCGCCGCGGAACCGAAGAACTCCTCCAGCGCCGGGACGAAACCTTTCGAGCTCATCCCGTGCAGATACATCAACGGCAAAACCTCGGCCACCTTGGGTGACCTGCCGGCCCACGGCGGGATGATCGAGCTGCGGAACCGGCGCCGCTCTCCCGTCGCCTCGTCGACTCGGCGGTCGTTCACCCGCGGTGCCACCACCTCGACCGGCCCGGCGCCGGTCACGATCTGGCGGGCCTCGGCGTGACCGTTGCGGACCACCAGCCGCTTGCCGTGCTCGTCGACCTCGTCGACCAGCCCCGACACATAGGCGTCCACCTCGGCCTCCAGCGCCGCGGCCAGCATCCGCCGGGCGCCCTCAGCCACCAGTTCATCCAGACTCGAACCCAGCTCCGCGCTGGTCCGCTCGTCAACCACTACTCTCAACATCGGCGTTCCTTCCTCGCCGGGGCGGCAACCCCGACAGTCACGTGGTTTCAGTGAGGAAGGTACGTCGCGCACTCGAGCCGATGGTGCATCCACAAGTTCTGGTTATAACTCCCAGCTATAACCCGTCATCTACTCCCGATTCGACCGTTCCACTGGTCTACACGTTGCAGGGCGGACTGTGGACCGCCTCTACGCTGCCACTTCCGGCCGGTGCGGCGACAGTGGACTTGCGGTATACCACCTGCCCGTCCGCAGGCGTCTGTTTTGCCGATGGCGGCTACCAGGACGCGAACACCGACCTGCAGGGTGTCTTATGGAACTTGGACAACGCTATCTGGACCGCCGAAGAGGTCCCGCTGCCGGTCAATGCGGTCGCTCCTGATGAAGTCATTGTGGCGAACATCTCATGCTCCTCGCCGGAGTTCTGCGTGTCGGCTGCCCAGAACCTGACCACCTCGCCGGGTGGCAACGATGAAGTCGTGTCGACCATCCTGGTTTGGTCCAGCGGTTCCTGGGCAGAGGAGGCCGTTCCACTCCCATCCTCGATCGCAGCGACGGACGATTTCGAGCTAGAAAGCGTCAGCTGTACTGTCGACGAGTTCTGTGGCGTCGTTGGCACAGACACGACCGCGGATGTGAGCCTCTTGTTAACCGGCGTTGCCGGAACCTGGTCTACGACGACCGGCCCTGAGCCCGTGGGCGTGGCCAGCACGTCCGCCGACGAAATCGACTGTGTGACCAACAATTACTGCACCGCTGAAGGCGGCAACTTTGTCGACACAGACCAGATCATCTACAACCTAGACGCAGGCACTTGGACAAGCGAGGTATCGCCGGGGCCACCAGGAGCGACCGAACCAGTTACCGACGCAGATGGTGAAGGACTCTCCTGTGTATCACCGGACAACTGTGTTATCGCCGCCAACTACCAAGACGCCCCATTCCTCGAACTTGAAACCGGCTCGTCGTCGGCACCTCTTCCTGACACCCAAAGCCTCCAGGTGACCGTCAATCCCGGCACGATCACGATGTCGACCCCGTACACGTCGAGCAACCCGTTCATCCTGCCGGCAATGACCCTCAGCGCGGATGGCACGTACCTGCAGTCCTCCGCTACGTTCCCTTCGGCCACGCTGCCCAGTTCCGCGCAGATCGTGGTTACCAGCAGCCTGGCGCCCGCTTATGCCTGGAGCTCTCGGTGGCGGCCTCGCCGCTGACCAGCACCGCTGGCACCATCCCAGCGTGCGGTCTGGGTCTGACCGCGGGCACCCTGCTCAACGCCACCGGAACCGGGGCGTATGCGGGGTCTGTGACGTTCACTAACATCGCGGCCCTTAACCCAAGTCCGGTGGATGGCACGGGCACCGGCCCTGGTCTGAGCGCGACACCGCAGCCCTGGGCACACAGCTCGGCCGTGGACGGCACCGCTGTCATGGATGGCACGCTCACCCTGGATGCGGCAACCAACACTCAGGCTGGCACCTTCAACGGGACCATCAGCCTCGGCGTCAGCTAAGGATGGGTTCCAGGGAGTTAGCGCTCGCGTCCCTCGAGATCGTCGAGGACGCGCCGAAGTTGTTCGACCGCTCGCCGATAGCGATCGGTCTCCTTGCGGGCGATCAGGACTTCATCAACAAGGACCATCGCTGCACCTTTGGTGAGCGCCCCAGCGGTGTGACCTGGCGGCAGCATGGCGATCGACCGGCGGATCACCTCGATCTCCAAAGGTTCTATAGGCTCGAACGATACCGAACACACCTTCGGCTCTCAAGTTGGACCTGGTGTCGAAATCGTTGACCGCGTGAACGAGGTCGGTGAAGCGTACGCGGAGCGCGCGGCTGACCGCGCCCGGCGCTTCTCGGAGCCTCCCGGACCGGCGCCCCGCTCCGGTTCGTCTCGGTCTGGCCTGGCGCCGCCCGTCCGGACTCTGGGCCGGAAATGCGGTCCTTGACGGGCGGTCAACCGGGGTGGATAGTGGCCGTAGGGGAGACCTGCGGGCGACAACGTCCCTCTTTTGCCGGCACGAGCGATGGCCGCTCGTGGCTGGGACGCAGATTCGATGGGAGGGGGAGATATGTATATTTTCAGCCGTGCGGCCCGTCTCGGACCGGGCGACCTGCGCGAGCAGATGGGCTGGGCGACGAAAGTGACCGAGAAGGTCAACCAGATCAGCGAAGTGCCGGTCCGGTTGTGGACCACTGTGTTCTCGCCCGGAGTCGGGACGCTGGTATGGAGCGCAGTGGTCGAGAATCTCGCCTCGCTGGAGTCCACCACGGACAAGCTGATGGCCGACGACGGCTACCACACGCTGCTCGCCGAGGCCGCCAAGTACTCGTCCGGCGAACCCATAGTCGACCGTCTGGTCCGGCTCATCCACGCCGACGCCGACGTCGATCCGGCCCACCTGGAGTACGTGAGCGTCACCACCACCATGCTCGCCCCCGGACAGACCGCACGCGGCATCGAGCTCGGCGTGGACATCGCCCAGAGGGCCAAGGCGGCAACCAAGTGCCCGGTCTCGTTCGGCATCGAAATGACCGGGCCGTACAACACCGTGGGCTGGATCGGCTACTACGGCTCGATCCAGACGCTGGAGACAGCACAAGAAGCCCTCGGGGCCGACGCCTCCTTCGCCCAGCTGCTCGACGAGGAAGCCAGTCAGACCTACGTGGTCGGCTCCACCCTCCAGACCTTCGCCCGCAGAGTCCTCTGAGCCTCACCGCTCGGCGGAGTCACCACAGCCCGGTATCAGCAGTTGGCATTCCGCGCCCGCCATCCAGTCGTGTGGAGGGCACAGGGACAGCGCGCGCTGACGTAGCTTGATTCCGAGACCGTTTCCTGCCACTCGCCTACCCCGTTGGTAGGGTTCCGGAGACAGCAATCGTCGCTGTCCCCGTATCCCTCTTTTAGCCCCGTTCGCGGGATCGCGTCCGTCGGGCTGGCCACCACCCCCAACGGGAGGGGGGCCTCGCCTCTCTGTTTCCCAATCCGCGCCAAACCGCCAGACCTACCTCTTCTCCGAGTGGGGGCTGGCTCAGACCCAGGGGACCGCACGGCTTCGGCCCCAGCCGAGCGCACGGTCTCGCCGTCGTCGCAGCGAACATTCGGAGCGGCGCGCGGCGGATATTCTGGACTCGACTAGTCGGTCACCCGGGAGAGTCGCAGCAGCGCCGATCGCCGTCAATTATGTGCGAGGGTCCTCATAGTGAGCGAACTCGTCGAGCGAGCGAGATGGAATGTTCTGCACCGTACGGGCAGTAGGGACCAATCTCGCCTTACGAGACTGTGGGGTTAGCGGTTAGAGAATCGTCCACAGCGTATCGACGGCATGGTACTTGTCCAGGATCTCCTCGACGCGCTCGCCTGCGCAGAGCCGCAGGTAGTCCTCATCACTAATTGCCGCGCATGTGGTCGATTTCCGCTTGGGCGTCTGGCGGATATCGCACGGCTGGCGTAGGCGTCGTACACGCATCGGCAATGGTCCGAGCCGCCTCGTCACCGACCTCGTCGTTAGCGTCAAGCATCTCGCCGATGCGACGGGCTAGCGCTTCTGAGTGCGCGTAAGCAAGATCGGCCCTGCCGAAGGCGGCGACATCGGCGACATATGTCCCGACCATCGGTGTGTGCCCCGAGATCCCTCCCTCGCAGAGGATGGACGAGATCCCGAGCGGTGCCAACTCCTTGTTGAGGTCGAGCGTGAGGGCGTGCAGAGCGGCCTTCGTCGCTCCGTACAAGCTCATCAAAGGGAATCCGAGCCGCGGCTCGGCACCCACCGACCCGACGTTGACGATCCGACCACCGCCCTGACGCCGCATCACCGGGATGGCATGACGAATCACCCGAATGACGCCGATGATGTTGGTCTGGAAGATCGATTCGACAGCCCGCTCATCAGCGCACTCGATCGGTCCCACCGTGAACACCCCGGCATTGTTGACGACCACGTCCAGACGACCGGCATCCGACACCACCTGGGTCACGGCATTCCGTACCGACGATTCCGAGGTGACATCTAGCTGAACGACAGCCACGGTCAACCCGGCCTGCTCGGCTACCGAAACCAAATTCTCGGCTCTAGCCATATCTCGCATCGAGGCGAAGACCCGGGAACCCCGTCTGGAAAGCTCGACCGCGGTGTGCAAGCCGATTCCCGCGCCGGCCCCGGTAATGAGGATGACGGCACGGTCAGGTCCTTCCTTGGTCATGCCGTCGAGGCTACTGGAGTGCAGTCTGCCGAGTCCCTGGGTGAGCCAGGACCGAGCACGTAAGAAGATCCTGTTAACGACCCTCGGCAGGTCGTTCCACACCACCGACGCTTCCTCCGGTCCGGATACAGAACGTTTTGTCTGGATCGTCTCTCATCCTTGACGGTCAGGTCTGCCGGAACGCCTTAACGAGACGGCTATATCACTTAGCCAATGCTCGCTACGCCGAGCAGAACATGCCGCCCCGAACGTCGCTATTGCTCGACCGCAGCCGAAGGCGCAGAATCACGGACTCGAAGCCCCCAAACGGCTCAAGGACCGCGCTCCGAACCGGCGTTCGGCATCAGCGCGCAGGAGGCGAGACCGTCCCAGAACGCGCGGGCCTCATGCAGGCGCAGGACGTCCCATAGGGATGCCGCGAGGAGCGACACAAGCGCCGCTTGACATATTTATCATCGAAGTGATTCGCCACACCGACGAGCTGCCTCAGAACGACGCAGCAGCGATCGTGTCGAAGGCCCGAGTGAGCCACACGGAATCGGCGGATCGGCGTCACTTACCCGGCTCCATGTCGTCGTGCGGCCTCACTGAGAGTGCGGTCGTCACTGCGGACTCGCTGGCCGCCAGTGGGCAGTTTCTGCTGGCCACCAACAAGGCAAACGCTCAAGGAGTTCACTAATGGGTGGGAGCGGGCCGCTTCGATGGCGGCGACGGTGTCCGACTTACCGGCCTGCTGCCGCGCTTGGCGGCGGGGCGCTTAACCTCGAGCACCTCGATACCAGCGCCAACACGGCGCGCAGAAACCGGGCCAGACGGGCGCCGTAGCTGCTGGTGCATTTCGACGCCGACGGCGGGCACCGGGCCGGACCCTGACAGCCACACCAACAGGTCGCCATAATGGCCGCCGCGTCAGTCGAGAAACTCGGCCACGCCAACAAACCGCCGAGCTGGTCGAGCGCGGCGACCACGTTCAGGTCCAGGTGAGTGTCCTCGCCATCAGCCACCGGGCACAAGGAAATCCACACAGCAGCCTTCCCTACACACCTTGGTCAAGGGGTGGCGCACGCTGCTGAAGGACGGCGCGGTGTGATCGTCCTGCGTCAACCAGGTTGATCCGCGGCTACAAAACAACGAATCCCACACCTGGGCCGAGCCGACGACTCGCTTTAAAGACACGCTGACCGTCAGTCGGTTATCCAGTCCGACTCAACCCCGGGCAAACTGACGGTAAGACCCCACCGCAACAAATCAGATGGATCCTGCGATCAGCCAGTACCTACGTGCTCCCCGGCCGTATGCAGGGAACAATTATCACCTATAAATGACACGCGATGCTCCCGCGTTACCACTACGAGCCGACAGAGAAGGGCCCGTATTCACCGATCGTCGAGCCAGGAGTCGGCTTCTCGAGCCACCGAGGGTGGAGGTTGGTAGGGGCGATGCTCCTCCACCGCTTAGCCAGGCTCGGCCCCGGATCGCGGCTCCAACCGTTAATGATCAGGCGACGCCTGCCCAGGTGGGATAGAAATGCGGCGACCAGACCGGCCGGGATCAGCGCAGGGAAGTCATAGAGCGCGGGTCCTGGGCGGACGACTCGATCTTCGCTGATGTGGTGCGGCGCCTCCGAGCCCACGGCTACACCCTCAACGTACCGCCCAAACCTCTCGCTGGTCTGGCCAGCGACTCCGCTTAATTTCGTGCGGCTCCCGTGCGTTCTCCGGCGGCGGGTTTCGCACGTTGGTGAGGCGCGCTGGCCGCTATGGCGCGGCCGAGGCACTTGGCTCGAGACGGTGACCCGAGTTGCGACCGACCAGCTGCCAGATCCGCCTGGTGGCGCCCTCGAAGTCTTCCCCCCGGCACGCGGCCATGACGTAGCGGTCGGGCCGGATCACCAGGATCTGCTCGGACGGCCGGGCCAGCACCATCTCGACGAAGACGCCGTCCACGTCGACGACCGGGATCGACGACAGGGCCGGCCCATTGTCCGACTCCCCGCTCTCCGGGGTCTTGCCATTCCCGTCAGCACCGAAGGGGAAATCCCTCGGGATGCGAACCGGCACGAAGCGGGCATTGATGCGTTCCCAGACGGCGCGCCCCCCGTCGCCCAGGTGGTCCAGAGGGTCGCAGTGGATGCCGAGCACCGCGAACCAGCTTCCCAGGGCGTCGTCCAACCGCAGACGCACACCACCGGGGCTCTCCACGAAAGGTTGGGGGACCATTCGTCCCACAATCGAGCCCTTCACCAAGGGCGGGATCACGAGTCCACCTATATAGTTGGGCATGGGTTTGTACTTCATCTGCAGGACATAGTCCCTTGCCCCCGGTAATACGTTGATCACCCGGAAGAGAGTGTCCCGGGCGACCTCGAAAGGACGGTTGCGCGGCGAGTACATGCGCCCTATCCGGGTGGCGAAGGAGACCATGGCGGTGGCGTGCTTTCGTCGCTCGAAGTCGTAGGACGTCGACACTGACTCGGCGAAGTCACCGGTGAGCACCGCCGCCAGTTTCCAGGCCAGGTTGGTGACATCCCGGATCCCCGAGTTCATTCCCTGACCGAAGAACGGGGGCTGGAGATGGGCGGCGTCCCCGACCAGGAAGACGCGATCCGACTGGAACGACTCCGCGACGCGGGAGTGGTGCATGTACACCCGGCTGCGAACGATCTCCGGCATCGGCACCTTCGCGTAGAAGGGAGTGAGTCGGGCGATGATCCGGTCCTTCTTGACAACTTCCTCTTCGATATCGGTATCCTCGAGTTTGAACTCGAAGCGGCGATGGCGGTAGGGGAGGGCGATCACCATCGTGGGGCTCCGCGGATGGCAGTGCACGGCGGCGTAGGGGGCGACCATTTGGTCGTTTCGGACATCGACCACCAGCCATTTTGAACTCGCCGTCGATCCCTGCAGCTCCAAGCGGGCCAGGCGCCGAACCGCGCTGCGGCCTCCATCGGCCCCAACGAGAAACTGAGCCCTGATCGTCTGGGAAGTTCCGGACAGATCGAGTACTTCAACGGTCACTCCCTCGCTGTCCTGGTTGAACTCCCGGAACTCCCATCCGTACCTGGTTTCGACGGGGGGGAACCGGGTCAGTCCGTCGCGCAACGTCTGCTCGAACAAGGGTTGGAGGAAGTTGTTGCGTCGAGGCCACCCAAAGGGCTGCTCGGTGGGCTTGACGTGGGCGAAACAGTGACCGTCAGACGAGTAGTAGCGGACAGGCGTGTTCGGGACCATGTCCTTGGTCACCGCGTCTGCGAGACCTACCGACTGGAGCGTGCGCAACGACTCGTCGTCGATGCCCACCGCCCGGGGATAGTTCAGCACGTGCCGCTCGCGTTCGATCACGATCGTCTTTACGGCGAAGGACCCCAGGAGATTGGCCAGCGTCACGCCGCACGGACCGGCGCCTACCACCACCACGCTGGCGGTCACCGGCTCCGTCACGACGGCGCCTTTTCGGGAGCCGGCCGGTAGCGGGCAGCCAGGTCCTCACTCCCGCGTGCCAGGAGGGTGACGTCGGCCCCCACGAGCACGAACCGGCATCCCAGTTCCAGGCCACGCCGAACGTCGGCTTCCGCGAAGGCGTTCACTCCGGCCGCCATGCCGCTGTCGACGATACGAGTGATGGCCTGCTCGATCGCCGTCCTGACGTCCGGGTGGTCGGGACGGCCCAGGTGCCCGAGGGACGCAGCTAGATCGGCGGGACCGATGAAGATCCCGGCGACGCCGTCGACCGCGGCGATGGACTCGAGCTGGTGGAGCCCCTCCGCGGACTCGATCTGCACGAGGACGGAGATCCCCTGGTCGGCGTGGTGCAGGTAGTCCGGGATTCGGTTCCAGCGCGAGGCACGCGCCAGGGCCGAACCGACGCCGCGGACTCCGCCCGGCGGATAGCGGGTCGCCCGGACGACCTCTTCGGCGTTCGCCGCGCTGTCGACCATCGGAATCAGGAGGTTGCGGACACCGATGTCCAACAGCTGCTTGATGTGGACCCGGTCCGCGGAGGGGGGCCGGACCACGACGTGCACCGGGTACGGCGCCGTCGCCTGCAGCTGCGACAAGAGCGACCTCAGGTCGTTGGGCGAGTGCTCGCTGTCGACGAGCAGCCAGTCGAGGCCGGAGCCGGCGCAGATCTCCGCGCAGTACGGGCTGCCCGACGCGATCCACATTCCTATCTGGGGCCGGTCACCGGCGAGCGCGGCGGAGAAGGTCGGCGGTTCAGGCCCGGTCACGGTCACCCATTTTGGAGAACCGGCAGGTGATCGAACCGAGCGGCCCATAGTCGGCGTGAAAGACGTCGCCGGCGTTGGCCTGGACTGGCCGGGTGAACGACCCGGCCATGATCAATAGGCCCGCCTCGAGGGCCACGCCGTAAGGGGCCAGCTTGTTGGCCAGCCAGGCCACCCCGTTGGCGGGATGGTCGAGGACGGCAGCCGCGACGCCCGATTCCTCGATCACCGCGTTGCGGTACAGCAATGCGGAGACCCAGCGCAGGTCGACGTCCACTGGTTTCACCGCCCTACCGCCGAGTACGACCCCGGCGTCGGCTGCGTTGTCGGCGATGGTGTCGACGATGGTCCGGAGGTGCCCGGTCTCGGGGTCAGTCATCTCCACCCGGGCATCAAGGATCTCCAAGGCCGGCGTGACGAGTTCGGTGGCTCGCAGGACGTCGAAGACATTGCATCCGGGGCCTCGCAGGGGCGCTCCCAGCACAAAGGCCAGCTCCACCTCCACCCGTGGCCGGATGAAGCGATCGAGCGGGATCTCCGCGCCGCTCTGGAAGAACATGTCGTCGAGGAGCGCACCGTAATCGGGTTCGGTGATCGACACCGCCTGCTGCATGGCCCGGGACGTCAAGCCGATCTTCCGGCCCGCCAGCTTCCGACCGTCGGCAATCTTGCCGTCGACGAGTACCCGCTGCACTTCGTAGGCGTCCTCGATGGTCATGTCGGGGTACTGCAGTGACAGCTGGCCAATCGGGATGCGGGTCTCTTCGGCGATCACCAACCTGGCCGCGGCATCCCGGACCGACTCATCGGTCAGCGTCCTCGCGTTGCTCGACTTGCCGTCGGTTGACGAGGTCACGGTTCGAGAAGGAATCCAATGGTGGCCTGGTTGAAGAGGTCTGGGTCCTCAAAGTGGGGCCAGTGGCGGACGTTCGGCATTTCCAGCACCCGGCTGTCGGGGATGAGCGACAGGATCCGCCGCGCTGTGCTTTCGTATTCGCTGTAGTCCTTGCCCGAAGCGACCACGAGAGTGCGGGCGGCGATCGTCGTCCACTCCTTCTCGGTGATGAGATTGCGGTCGCGTGCCTCCGGTTGTTGCAGGATGAGCACATGGTCGATGGCTCCCCGCGTCTCGGGCAGCCGGTAGATCGCCTGCCGGACGGCGATGATGTCGGGTATCCGGTTCTTCTCATCGGCAATGAGATGGTCGAACAGCGCTTTGATGGTCGCCCAGGTGGGGTTGTCAACGGCCGCGGTCCGTTCGGCCCGGATCCGCTGCATGTTGCTCTCGGTCGCAACCAGCCCGGCCGGCGACATCAGCACCAGCTTCTCGACGCGGTCGGGGTGCGTCAGTGCCGACCGAGCCGCCACCCACGACCCGAGCGACGTCCCGATCATGGAGGCCCGGTCGATGCCGAGCACATCAAGTGTCGCAAAGGCGTGGTCGACGTACACCGGGATCTCGTAGTCGAGGTCCGGCTTCGCCGAGAATCCATTCCCCACCATGTCGATTGCGACGCATCTGAACTGCTTCGACATCGGTCCCAGATTGGACGCGAACGTCTCCCAGTGGCCGCCGGTGCCGTGAAGCATGAGTACCGCGGGGGCGTCGGCTGGGCCGGCCTCTGCGTAGCGGGTCGACACGCCCCCTACGTCGAGCCAGCCCTGGGTGAACGACACGTCGCTCAGGGCGGTCCAGATGCTTCTGTATGCCGGCTCCTCGGGCTCCGGCGTCGTTTCGGGGCTCATCAGCGCTCGGTCTGTCTCGGGCTTGGTTCGCATCCCGGTGCCCGGGATGATGTCTTCATGTCGGGTCTGGCCCAGACAGGCGAGCCGCCAGGCTTTGCTTCCACGCTCTCGATGGGGGCCCATGACGTGCTTGTCTCCTCGATCAGTTTCCTGGTCGTCTGGTGGATTACCTCGTCACTGTCGTCCAGGTCGAGCGCCACTCGCCAAGGCTGGCTTACATACCAGGGTGTGGCCGTGTAGAGCTCCAGCCGGTTTCCCTCCGGGTCGTCGAAGTAGATGCTCCAAGTGTTGCCGTGGTTCCTGGCCTCCATGGCCTTGGCCCCGAGCTCTGGTCCCCGTTGATGGAACCACCGCAGCGCCGCCGAGATCGTCATCGGGCAGCGGAACGAGATCTGGCTGAGCAGCCGGATCTCGCCTTCCACGCGGCGGCCGGTAACCAGTACGAGCTGGTGGTGCTCTTCCGCTCGACGGCTCAGAAAGGTGAGTTCGCGTCCCGTGAACTCCCCTTGGTCGGTGACCACCAGGCCCAAGAGGTCGGTGTAGAACGCCACCATGGCGCCCATATCCTTGACGTAGAGCCCGACGTGCGTAAGTTGGGCGGGAGGCGGCAGGGTCAATAGCCTTCCTTCCTAGTAGAGCGCATGATATCGGGTGGTGGTCGACCGGGCACGACCCGCCGGCCGGGTGCCGCGTCAGTTCCCAAACCAGGCGTCCACCGGATTCGACGCAGTTCCTCCGGGCACGAGCCTCGACCTGGTCTAAAGCACGAGCCTCGACCTGGTCTAAAGAGAGCGTCGCGACCGCTCGACTGCCGTGAGCCCAAGGACAAGAAGTATGCCGCGCCTTCGGTTAGGGAGCGGCTGGCGGCAGCCTGCTACGCCCTGGTCGGCACCTCGCGGGACGAGGGGAGCCGCGCGGAGCCGGGTTCCGCGCGTCCCCTCAGCAGGGCCGATTCAGACGAGGTCGCTCGGCGCCGGTGGCATGCCGAGTTCGGTCCGCCCCGCCAGCAGGGCGACGCGTCCCAGTCGAACACGGCGTGGGCAACAGGGAGGCTCTGACAGCAACGCCGCCCTCCAAGCGGGGTGTCAGGATCGGGCCCCTTGCCCGGAGGGGACTCTGGAACCGCTCGAACAAGGCCGGCATGGCAGCCTCGCCGCCCCTGCCTACCCGGAGCCTCACCAAGATCATCGGCCCCGCCTGGGCGAAATGGATGGCGGTGGCATGCGAGCCGGTCGGCGCCGAGCAGGCCAAGCAGATCGGGCTGGTCCAAGACGTGTTCCCGTCAGAGACCTTCAGCGAGCGGGTCATGGCCTTCGCCAAAAAGCTGGTGACCCTGCCCCGCGAGGCCATGGGCCTGGCCAAGATCGCCGTCGACGCCGCCAACAGCTTGGACCGCCGCACCGCCCGGGAGCTCGATCGAATCGCCCAGTCCAACCTGATCATGTCGGACGACCACAAGAACCGGGTCAGCGCCTTCCTCGCCGCCAGCACCTCCCGGCAGACCACAGAAACCTGACTCAGCGATGAAGCTCGGAACGTTTACCGCCCATGGTCGCACCGGCATCGGGGCGGTAATCGACGACCATATGGTCGATCTGTCCGTGGCCGCGCCCCATTTGCCTACCGAGATGGTGACCTTCCTGGGCGCAGGCGAGGCGGCCATGCACGCGGCTCGCCATGCCATCGGTAACGATCGGTCTTCGATTCCGCTGTACGACGTCCGCCTCGAAGCGCCCATTCTCCGCCCACCGAAGTTCCTCGGCATCGGACTGAACTATTCCGACCACGTCGCCGAGGTGGGCAGCGATACGCCAGACTTCCACGAGGTCGGCAATCCGCATCAGCTTGACCTGAGGACGTGGGTCAATGGAGAGCTGCGCCAGAGCTCGAACACGCGCTATCTCATCCATGGCTTCTACGCGCAGATCGCAATCGCCAACCTCGAACTTCTGACTCAAGCGTCTGTCGTCTATGTCAGAGATATAAATCGAAAAAGGACTCTTCTGTCATATCCATAGGTCGCGTGCCGCTTGTTTGGGTGCAACTAAGGATCGAGCGCAGCGACCACAGGGCCATTAGGGCAACGGAAGCCCACCGACTGTTGGTGGATACGATGAAGGCGTTCGGCAAGTGATGATCGATGGCGGCGCCGCGTCATTTGATGGCGTGGTAGACCCACGAACGGTTCCAGCTGGCTGCGCGTAGCGGCCACGGTGTCTTCCAGTTCGTTGTCGGTCAGGGACGCGACTCCTAGCGATGTTCCGTACAGGCGCAGCAGCCGGCGGCGACCCTCCTGGTCAGGTAGGGCGATCTCGACCGCGGCATCGCTCCGGAGTAACGTCAGAAGCGCGCGAGCCTATCGGCATCGGCAACATCCTTGAAAAATCGCCTGGGGACGGCAAGCTGCTCGAAGAAGGCGGTGATGGGGGACGGCATGAGGCTCTAGCCGGCCGCGGCGCCACTGCTCCACCCGGTGCCGAGACCAGGCCGGGATCGACGTCAGAGACAGGCAAACCCGACCGGCCGCCCACCCCTGTCACTCTTCGAGCCGCCGGGTCAGGCGTCTCGATCGCCCGCATACAGGTTCGGCGGGTGCCTTCAGGAAGGCTTGAGCAGCAGTGCGATAATGATCGGTACTGCGGTGATCACGATCACAAGCACGAGAAAGCTCACAAGGCTCACAAGGCCTCGCACCATCTCCACGCATCACGCCATCGCACCGCAGGAGGTCACATACAAGGAGCCAGGGCCAGTCTGTACTGCTCAAAGGCCTGCCGGGAGGCGGCAGCCCGGCATCGCAAACACCGCCAGCCCGCCTATTTCACGTGCGGCAGGAAAGAGTGGGAGACGCCCGGCCAACGTACCCGACTGTCTCCACGGTGCCGTACCGGGCGTGGGCAACTCCTGCTAGCCGGCAAGGAATCGGTAGACAATATCTTGGCCTTCCGCTTCGGCAACGGCCTGTTCGGACCAGTCTGGAACCGAGAACACGTCGAGTACGTACAGATCGACGTAGCCGAACAGCAGTCGATCGAGGGGCGGGCCGACTTCTACGAAATCACGGGCGCCTTCCGCGACATGGTGGTCACCCACCTATTCCAGGTCCTCGGCTTCGTCGCCATGGACGCACAAAGGAATGGGCCCGAATGCACGGAAGGGAATATGCCGCCTGGGGACTGGTGGTGATCGGCGCCGCACTCGCAAAAGGGGTCGTCGCCGTAACCTGAGAACGTGCCCTGCGGCGCCTGGGTCACCTCTACCGGCACTTGAGTTGCTGCAGCCCAAATGACGCCTCGTCAACAGGCGCTCACTGGTTATGGAACGGCTAGCGACGGGATCGTCACTACTCACCGGGCAGTCTGGCCCGGGCCCTGTCGCTGGGGGAGCTGATCGCCAGGGAGGCCGGTCGACCTACGATCGGAACCGATTCGACGCGTTGGTGTGAAGTTTGCCGGGTCGTCGCAGAGCAGGCCGGGGCCGGGCTCGACATCGTCAACGACGGCGACCGGGGCAAGTCCAGCTTCGTCACCCTCCGGCTCCAGCGACCCTTCGGCTCCGAGCTCGTCGCTGGCTCGGCGGTGCCGGCCAACCCGGTGGTCGGCGGGTGGAAGCCGACGACTTCGCCTATCGGTGGCGACGGAACCGCACCGGCAGGGACAACGCTGCCCGGCAGCAGGTTTCGGCCATATCGGTGTCACCCCTTCGCCTGACGCACAAAGCGCGAGAACGTCGGCGGGTAGCTCGAACCTGGAACAGGGCAAATACGGTGGGGCGCGAGCTGGCAGTGGGACCTGGCCGTCGTGCCCGTCGCGACGCGAGCGCCGATCGCAATGGCACGTAGAAAGCCATAGTTTTCCTGACTCATGCTGCCGAGGACCGTAAGTGGGTAGCTCCGGTTGTTCGGTCCTCACCCAGCTCCGTCATAAGCGTCGGTGCCGGCCAACCATTCAGGGTCAGGCCAGGTTTGGTGTTGGTGGTGGGTGGACGGACGAGAGTCGATCTCAGACGCAATCCCCCAGGCAAGACATCACTCCGGTGGGCTGATATGGCGGACGGCGACAGGGTTCATGGTGACGTGAACGGGTCTGGTGCCAGCGGAAGGAGAGGATCGTGGGGTCTTGCCGAGGGAAGCCAGCGTTGTCGTGACCTCCACACTGGTGCAGGGGCCGATCCGCACTACCATCGCAGCTTGACTCGACCGCATGCCTCCGTCGCCGCTTGACACCCGGATGAGTCCGCTATTTTCAGAGGAGATGCCAGCTTCCCAGTCGTGATGTCGCGCCTTGGTACTCCGATCACTGGCCGTCATTCGGTGGCCACCAAGCCGACCAGGCTGGTGCCGGAAGCGCCCGCCTAGACCCGACCACTAGCCGCAAGGAGCATTGATGACCGAGCTCGACCACTATGACGTTGTGATCATCGGCAGCGGTGCCGGCGGGGGCACGCTGGCCTGGAAGCTAGCCCCGTCGGGCAAGCGGATCCTGCTCTTGGAACGTGGCCCCTATCTGCCGCGGGAGCGGGACAACTGGGAGTCGTCGGCGGTCTTCGTGCGGGCCAAGTACCACTGCACTGAGGAGTGGCTGGACCAAGACGGCAACGAGTTCTCCCCGGAGCAGAACTACTACGTGGGCGGCAACACCAAGTTCTACGGGGCGGCCCTGTTCCGCCTGCGGCCCCAGGACTTCGGACTCATTCACCATCACGGTGGGCTTTCTCCGGCCTGGCCGCTGTCCTACCAGGACTTCGAGCCGTTCTACGCCGAGGCCGAGCGCCTGTACCACGTGCACGGCGCCGCCGGCGAGGACCCCACCGACGGGCCCCGCAGCGGCGAGTTCCCCTACCCGGCCGTCCAGCACGAGCCCCGCATCCAAGAACTGCACGACAACCTTGAGACCCTGGGGCTGCACCCCTCCCACCTGCCCCTCGGGGTGCTCCTCGACCAGGACGAGCATGGGGAGCCCACCCACGGCAGCGCCTGCATCCGCTGCGACCGGGTCGACGGGTTCCCGTGCCTTGTCGACGGCAAAGCGGACGCCCAGACCATCTGTGTGGACCCGGCCCTGGCCCACCCGAATGTGACGCTGGTGACCAACGCCCACGTCCAGCGCCTGGATACCGATAGCGGAGGGCGGCAGGTGACGGCGGTGGTGGCCACCCTGGAGGACGGCTCCACCGCCCGTTTCTCCGGCGACCTGGTGGTGGTGTCCGGCGGGGCGCTCAACTCGGCCCTGCTGCTGCTCGCCTCAGCCAACGACGCCCACCCCCGGGGCCTGGCCAACGGCTCGGACCAGGTCGGCCGCAACTACGTCCGGCACAACAACGTAGCGGTGATCGCCCTGTCGCGCTCGCCCAACCCGACCCGCCTGCAGAAGACACTGGCCCTCAATGACTGGTACCTGAAGGGGGAGGACTGGGACTACCCGTGGGGGAGCATCCAGATGCTCGGCAAGTCCGACGGCGACCAACTGCGGGCCATGGCCCCCCACTTTTTGGCCTGGGGGGCCAAGCTCACTCCCGGGGGGGTGCTGGAAGACATCGCCCGTCACGGCGTCGACTTCTGGATGTCCTCCGAGGACCTGCCCCGCCCCGACAGCCGTATCACCCTCGACAAAGACGGCACCGTCCGCCTCTCCCTGCCAAGCGACAACAACCTTGAAGGACTCACGCGCCTGCGCAAGAAGTTCGACTCCATGCTGGCCGATCTCGGCTTCCACAAAAGGTCACACCAGCGGGGGGTGTACCTGCACGAGGGCATGAACATCGCCGCCACCGCCCACCAGGCCGGCACGGCCCGCTTCGGCACCGACCCGGCCACGTCGGTGCTCGACGTCAACTGCAAAGCCCACGAACTGGACAATCTCTACGTGGTCGACTCCAGCTTCTTCGTCTCCATCGGTGCGGTAAACCCGACGCTCACCATCATCGCCAATGCCCTACGGGTGGGAGAGCACCTGTCAGGCCGGTTGGCCTGAGCGCAGCGATTGGCCGACCCTCGCATGCCGTCTTCCAACGGCCGGTCCCTGTACCCCGGTACAACCACCCATCGCCGCGGCTAAAACTAACGAGACATCAGTCGAGGGTTCACAACGTTCACCCGTCCGGCCTTCCCCTCGCCTGTGACCATCGGATGAGCGACAGTCCTTGGCTTTGAACCAGAGCTTCACACCTCGCCGTTACCAGCGGCGTATGTCGGGGTGGGGACAGGCATCAGGGCACTGCCTGGGTTACGCAACCATCATCAAACTGGTCCTCCTATCTGCGTAACCACTCATGACGTGCGACCTCGTGTCGCACATCGCGCGTTTATCGCGCGGCCCCAGCCGTCCAGGCCCATCCACACGTGAAGAAACCCTTTATAGATCGGCCACATCTGTCCACACGAGTCCATAAAGTCCCAGGAAACGAGCTTGAGGGGCTAGTGTCCGCAAGGACGTGGGGGTTCAACTCCCCCCTCCGACACGCTCACTTGCCACACCCCCCGGTGCGAGTGTCACGGCCAGATCAACTTCCCGCTCCGCAGGGTGGTACGTGAGCCGGAGGTTGGCGGCCCGGTAGATGGCCTCCCTGTTCTCCCGGGTGAAGGCCTCCATTGCACCGACCGGGCCGCCGAGCTCGTCAAGCGCCTGGAGGACGCCAGCTCCGGTGAGGGTCTCGGCCGGCCTCCCGTACGTCAGTTCGGACCGGAGCGCTTCGCGTTGCCGGCGCAGACCGGTTGGCGCTCGACCACTTCGGAGCTGTCGAGTGTCCTTGCCTCGACGGCATCGAGGAGGCGCTCGATCCGGCGCCCGACGTCAGCGAGTTCCTTTGTCGCCCGGTCGGGTCGTTGATCAAGGGTCTGACCCACGTCGGCGATGCTCTCGGCGATGGCCTGGCGCTGATCGGGGGCGAAGAGCTCGGACAGCCACGGGTCGACCGTCGACGTCAGAGCCTTTTCAGACACGAACAGCATCTTGGGATGGCCGTCGCCCAGCTTCGGAGTGGCGTAGTCCGAACGGATCCGGCACGTGTAGCCCTGGCTCCGCCCGGTCAGATGACCCGACATCCGGCGACCACAGATCCCGCAGCGGATGAGCACGCTGAACAGCCAACGGCCTGGAGCCGGTCGATCGCCGTTCTCCTGTCTGGGCGGCGCCTGACCCTTCTTGGCCATCATCGCCTGTGCCCTGACCAGCTTCGCGAAGGCGTCGACCAGCACTTCGGGCGACGGCTTTGGCACTGGTCACAGAGGGCCAGGACCTCGGTCCGTTGGTAGGTGCAGACCCTTCTCGGGCTCCACGGCCTGGCTTTGGACGACCACCGTCCCGCTGTGCAGATCGACTTCCTGTCGCCGGGCGGTTCAGATGCAGTTAGCCGCCCGCTCGTCCGAGTCAAGGTTTCTCTGACTCGGCAGTCAGTTTTCAAGGCTGTCCACGTACAGCACGATCATTACGATCAGGCTCTCGATGGGATCTACTCCCTCTTTGAGGTTTAGCTTTTGCTTGCCGCCGGCGACGCGGAAAACGTTGTCCAGACTCGCCTTCACCTCTGCCACTAACGGCAAGACTTTCTCTTTCCTCAGCTTGTCCTTTCGATTGAGCCGCAGTTTCTCGGCGTTCTGAATGAACCGATCATCCATCACGGGCAGCTGATCTTTCAGCTGCTGGTAATGTTGCGCCCGGCTCTTCTCGTGGCCAGCGCCCGCCGTCGTTTTGGCTTTGCTTGCCTCTTGGAGGTGTTGGGCAATCTTATCGGTGTATTCATCCCGTTGCTTTCGGACCCTGAGGTAAGCTTCCAGTGCCTCCGATTCCTCCGTTGTCGGCGGGATTACGAGGCTCGCCCCTGCCCCGAAGACACTGGGGACCGTCTTGGCCATACTAACGCGAAAGTCCTGAAGCGCCCTTTTGCTGCCGGCCGACAAGCTCTTGCTGATCTCCGGCTTCACCTCTGCCGCCTTTTGCAGCTTGACTGCGGGTTCATCGGTATTTTGAAGAATTAGGCGCAATTCCGTGTCCCATGCCTCCGTCCACTCTTTGAGGGCCCTGGCTTCTTCATCGAATTGCTCTTCTTCCTCCTCTTCATCTTGATCTTGGTGCCGGCGACGAGTGGTGGAGGTCGACGTTGTGCTGCTCGTGCTCACCGCCTTGTTCCCGCGGGTTTCCTCGGCGCTATCGTCGACCAAAGATTCAGATTCCTCGTCCTCCTCCTCTTTCTGCTGGCGACGGGTGGAGGTAGGAGTCGTCGTCGTAGGCGTGGTGGTGGTGGTAGTCGTCGTCGGGGTGGCGGTGGTGGTGGTCGTCGTCGCCCCCGGACTGGTGGTGGTGGTTGTCGTCGTTGGTGCGGTGGTGGTAGTCGTGGTCGGGGATGTCGTTGTCATGCTCGTCCCTGCTGTGACAATGAGACGCTGCTTGCCGCGTCTTACAAGCAGCTTGGCGAGCTCCCTCTTCTTCTCCTCCTCGGCCACCTTCTCCCTGGCGGCTTTCTGCTGCCGTTCCTCCTCGTCCCTTATCTCCGCAAGATCAAGGACGGTATTGTCCGGTTCTTTGTTCTGGTCATCCGGTTCGGTCTTCTCACCGGGTTTCTTCTCGTCCTGCCGTGGAAACATTGTCTCTCCTTATCGTTGGGCTTCCAGCCACACCAACTCGGCCCCGAACCGGATCGCACTCGTCGACGCACGACAAGGCAAGGTGATTCGGCCTCTGGATCATGGGCGGCCTGACCCGAGAGACCACGGACTTGTCCAAGCCGGACGCCAGGACGGGTGGGAAATCCGCGGTTCGCCGGCGCTCCGAAAAGCCTTCGCAGCGTTCTGTCGCATGTTCCGTGGCGTCGCAGGCATCTCCTGCCTCGTATGCCTCGTATCTCAGCCGGCCTGTTCCGCCCGAAACCTGGCCTCCTCTTCGGCGACATTTGCTCGAACTCGAGGTCGTTCCAGAGCTCTGCCATCTCCAGCGCTGGCACGCCGAGTTCGCCGGCAAGCTCGGAGACGTTAGTGCAGGCCTCGGACAGGACCTCCTGGGCTGTGACCATAGCGCGGCCGCCCCGTCGGTGAGGGCCCGAGCGGCCGCCGCCTCAGCCGGTGACATCCACGCAGTGCCAGGACCCGTCCCGCTGAGCAGCTGCCGCCTCTGCCGCGCGTCCGCCTGCTGCTCGGCGGAGGCCCCGACGCGCTGGCAGACTCGAAGATCGCCTCGAAGGCCTGCTCGGGCCACCGCAGCTGATATTCCTCGGTGACCTGATCCAACTCCTGCAGCAGATCGCGCCCCCTATACGTGTGTATGTTTCTTCCAGGTGGGTCGGACCGCGGGACCATTGGGCATCCCAACCGCGCTGTGTCCCCAGCTTCAAGCGGACTTCCTCCGCTCGGCAGTCGCGGTCCCGGCGTTCAAGGCGCCACCAAGCCCCGGCGTGGCGAACTGCGCCCTGTCCATCGCTCGACCCTCCCCGCCGGCGCACAATTCGCCACGCTAAGCCTATCGTCTCAGGCCATTGTGGGCTGGTACCACCCCTGCATAGATTCATCCTGCCTACGCCATTGTGGCCCTCGAGGTTGCTCGGGGCAAGAGATGCCGTCACCTTTGCCTGAAAGGGCAAGGGGGTTATCCATACGGGCCGAGGTTCGGTCCGCGTAAGCGGTTGATATCACTGGACGCAGTAGCGTTCGTTATGTGACTGACGTCGAGGTATTTGTCGATCCGAGTTGTCCGTGGGCCTGGCTCACCGCCGGGTGGGTGCGGGAGGTGGCGCCGCCGCGGGACCTTGCCGTGTACTGGCGCTCGTACTGCCTGGAGATTCGTGACGATTACGGCGTGGCACCCACTGTGCCTGAGCAGCACCGCCAGGCCGCCCTCGAAGGGCACGCCCTCTCCCACGGCATGCTCAGGATCTTCGAGGCGGGTCGCGCCGAGGGCGGGGAAGACGCCGTCGACCGTCTCTATGCCGCATGGGGTCAGCGGTACTTCGCGCCTCAACGCCCCGCTGCCACAGAGCTTTTGGCCGACTGCGTCTCGGCCGCAGGCCTGGATGCCCGGCTGATCGGGGCCGCAGACGACGAGAAGTGGGACGGCCCGATCCGCGATGCCATGGAAGTGGCCTATGCCTTCGGGGGACCAAAAACCCAGACGCCGACGATCGTCGTCCGGGCCGACCCACCGCACGGGTTCAAGGGACCGGTGATGGCCCCCGCCCCAACGGGCGCCGCCGCCCTGCGGTTGTGGGACGCCATCCTGGTGCTGTCGCAGTACGAGGGATTTTTCGAGATCACCCGGCCGCGTGCCACCCCTCCCCGCGTCCAGGTGACGGGTTGACACCTGGGCGGAAGGGCACTCCGCGGCTTCCCTTTCGGCGCGGTGGCCTATTTCACTACTGCTGTAATACCCCTCGAGGGGACTGTTCGACGCGACGTGGCGTGCATCGGCGTGTGAAAGGGCGGATGCAGGGGTTAGCGCGGGGTCAGCGCCTCGAACGTAACGCCGGTCACTCCTCGGACTTGGCCCAAAGGCGGCCCGGGGCATGCGGGTCGCGCGCGGCCGGAGAGAACTGCACCAGTTTCGGGCGGTGCCCGTGTATCTCAGCCGGGCCGTCCGCCCGAAGTGCTCCCCGTCGTGGTGACGGGTGTTCCACAGGCGGGACATGTGAACGGGCGCGGCCTGGCCAGGAGGCGTCCTCATTGAAGGGGCTCATCGAGTGCAACCGCACGAGCGTCCAGACCGATCGGCGAGAGGACATGCGAAGGGTCCGGGTGCCGACCCTTATCATCCAAGGTGACCACGACGCGTCAATCCCAATCGAGTTCTCCGGCCAGGTCTGCGCGGCCCTCATCGAAGGCTCCGAGCTCCTCGTCTACGAGAACGCACCTCATGGGCTGTACCTGACCCACGGCGCTCGCTTGACCGCCGATATCGTCGAGTTCGCGAAGGCATGAGGGACGGGAGAGCATTACGTCCACCGGCCGGAACGACGGTCAGACCTCGGTCCCAAAGGACTGTCTTGGCCACTGCATGTATCTCATGGCGACGGGCCGCCGGCTCGGCAGGTACATAAGGATTGGGCAGGAGCTCGCACACACCATCGTTGGCGACCCCACAGCTACCTGCTCGATCGGGTCCATATTGACCACCACGACGGTCGCCCAATCGGGGAACTGTTTGCGCATCGTTTCGGTACTCGAGCGAGGCATCGTCTGAATCTCCCATTGTCTTCAACAACGGCGGCCCTGTACCAGCTGCACGAGAAGGAAACGCCCCCGGCGACGGTTGAGCCCGACGATCCTGTTCACAGTTGGCCCGATCGCGACTGCTGAGATAGGTCAGACGCGTCACGCGTAGACATGTGTCGCACGTGGCCGGTTCGTCGGCGAGAATGCCTGGCTGTGAGGGATCAGGGTGGCGACGACATAGAGCGCTGGAGCTCCCCGCTCACCCAGGTCGAAACGCACAGACTGTGGACGTACAGTGATGGGCCCCTCACCGTCAAGGGGTACCGGTTGCCGAGTGGCACTGCCAAAGCCGGAAGTTGGGTACTGGTCGACCAGGCGACCGGGAATGTCCAGGGCCTGGTGCCGCCGGGAGAATTCTCACGTCGATTCCGGCCCGTGGACCTCTTCGCCGATGTACCCGGTCTTCCCACCTATCTGGGGACGATCACCGCGTCGGACGGTACCGCCCTGGTGGATCTGGTACTTGATCGCAACCCCTTCATGCTGGCTAACGGGCCCGGGCGGGTGGCAAGGCCCCACGCGCTCGATAGTGCCCCGCGAACATCGTGACGGATGGTCGTCGGCCACGGCTCAGGAACTGGTGGCGTGTCGAACGGCGATGACCCTGATCGCGGCGTGGTATCGCAGCACGGACGGGGGACACGTGGCGTTCTGTGCCAATGACAGCCCAGCCAACCTCGACTACCGGCGCGACATGGAAGTAGCGCGCGGGACCCTCGCCGACAACGGCACCGGAGTGGCAGTCACCAAGAATCCCCGGCAGGAGGTGCAGCACGCCCATCTGCACGCCTTCTATGCCGAACGCGGCCCGACTGAGAACCACGAGTCGTCAGCGCTCGAGGAGTACCCCGTCATTGGCGCGGGTCACCGGGCGTTCAGTGCCACCCTCGGCAGCGACGCCGTGCAGCTGGAACCCGACAGCACGCGGCTCGCTGCGGAGGTTCGCGTCGCGGCGCAGCCCTGGGGTGGGAGTTATTGCTCGTACCAGTTGGGAGTAGATGGCCCATTCTGGGTTATGCCTGCGTTGGGCCCATCCATGGACGAGTTCAATCGGAACCTCGCTCGGGCCGATGGCCTCAAGGCGGAACCCGACCCGAAGCTGGGCGGGGCCATCAACCTGGTGCGCCCGAGCCTGGCCGATACTGAGCGGCTCCATGCGGCGCAACGCGCCACAGCTGACCAGCGGGTGAGCTTCGAGACCTTCGCCGCTCAGCACGGACTGAACGCACGATCGCTGGACGCAGGTCTTGCACCTCCCTGAAGCAGTTAATCCAGAGCAGGGGATAGGCCCCCGCCGACCTCACGGAAACCATGGAGCGTGCGCGCGGCCGAGATCGCGGCCCAAACGCTTGCGTTTCCTGACGCGCAGAACGTCGAGGATCTCACCCCGCTGCTGACCTCGGCGGGGGAGCGCTGAGGTCGGGACAGTTACCGCTCCCGGACTGCGTAGGTCAGGTGGGTCACGCGCTGCGTCGGTTCGGCGCGGACCGGCTCCAGGGCCACGCGGCCCGCGTCCACGCCCTCGAACAGGCGTATTCCGGAGCCGAACAGCACCGGTGACAGTGCGATCGAGAACTCGTCGATCAGGCCAGCGTTCACGTACTCCAGGATCGTCGCGCCGCCGCCCGCAATACGGACGTCCCGGTCGCGGGCGGCCTCGCGGGCCTGGTCGAGCGCGGGCTCGATGCCGTCGTTGACGAAGTGGAAGGTGGTTCCACCCGGCCGCTCCCAGGGGTCACGCTTCTCGTGCGTCACGACGAAGACCGGCGTGTGGAACGGCGCCTCCTCCGGCCACGCCTCCTCGCCGGCTTCGAACATGCGCTTGCCCATCACGCTCGCGCCGGTGCGCTCGAACGTCTCCCGCGCGATGTCGTTGTCGCGCCCTTCCTCGCCGCCATCGCCGAGCTTCAGGTTCTCCCGGAAGAACCGCTGGGGGAAGATCCACTGCTGCAGCTCCATCCACTGCGCCATCCAGCGCTGCACATCCGGGTCATCCACGCGCTCCTCGGGGGCGATGAACCCGTCCAGCGCCATCGTCACGCTGAAGAACACCTTTCCGGTCATCAGTCCTCAACTCCATTCCGAATGATCTCGGTGACGTAGGCAGCCAGGTTGCTCAGGGTCTGCTGGCCACCCTCGATCGCGTGGTACTTCTCGACCACCTCGTCGCGCAGCTCCTTGGTAGGGAACACGGTGCGCATCTCGATCCGGGTCGCTGCGCCGTCGGGCGCGAACGTGAGGACCGACTCGAAGGCGTTCGGGTCGCCGCGGGACTCACCGTGGAGCAGCGTGATCCGCTCCGGCGGGGCGATCTCGGTCCAGGAGATCCACTCCTGGTAGGCGGTCCCGTCCGGTCCGTGCATCACGAAGTCCCACTCCTCGCCGACGCGAAACTCGAACGCCCGCGTGGTGGTGGTGAACCCCTCCGGTCCCCACCATCGCGACAGGTGTCGGACTTCGGTGAACGCCTCGAACACCAGCTCCCGTGGGGCGTCGATGACCCGGGAGATCACGATCTCGCGGTCGGCTGTCGCTGACGGCGCCGGCGCTCCTCGTCTCATCGCGCTCATCAGCTACTCCTCCTGACTTGCCTGCTTGAGGTCCTGCACGTACTGGTCCAGCCGGTCGAAGCTCTCGTTCCAGAACCGCTCGAACCCGCCGGCCCACTCGTGGACCGGTCGCAGCCCGCGGGCGTCAAGGCCGTACAGAGATTGCTTGCCTGCCTTGCGGTCCCGCACCAGTCCGACCTCCCGCAGCACCCGCAGGTGTTTGGACGCACCCGGCTGGGTCATCCCCAGCTCCTGGGCCAACTCGGTCACCGGCCATTCACCCGCCCGCAGCAGCACCAGGATCTCCCGGCGCTGCGGCTCGGCGATCGCGTTGAAGACGTCCGACGTCGTCGCTGCTCGTGCCATGGACGCCATCATATTCCGATATCGGCATGCGTCAAGGGGAGGAATCGGGCGGGTCTTGTCAGATGACGATCGTGACCCTGGTCACCGGCTGCGGAAACGCGTATTCCGGAGGCGGCACGCGCGCCGGTGGCGGGCAGGCGGCCATCAGCGGGTTGCTGAACAACCATGAGACGTAGAGCAGGTGGACGATGGCCAGCGATAGCAGGCGCCGAGCCCGGGCGGTGGCGTGCGACTGCACCATCGTCCACGTTCGAACCGCTTGGGGCGGCAGGCGGAATCCTGAGTTAGACCCGAGCTGACTTCATTCGCCGGACTTTACTTTCTGAATATCTTGCTGGACGCCGGGCGGAGGTCGCACCCGGGTTGTGGTCGGCAGGTACCTGCATCACCTGCGCGGCTTTGGCGTCGGCAGGATGCCAGCGCACGATTTGAAAGCCGTGGCGCACTGCGTCACGCAGCGCGTTGTGGTCGAAGTTACCGGCGGCATCTCGGGGGATGCGAATGAAGCTGGCAGCTCGCGGGTTCTGGGCGACCAGCACGCCGAGCAGGCTCTGGACGTGGTCGGGATCGTTTACCAGTTCGGGCCGGGCGGTGATGTCGTGGCCCCGTAGGCGGATGTGAACCGGTTGGCCGTCGACCAGGTTGAGTTTCCAGTTGCCGCCGCCCGGGGTGAGCAGTGCGCCGCGGTGGCGGACGTAGCTGACCGGTTGGCGGTAGTGGCGGCCGCTGCGACGTCCCGTGAGGTGTACGAGCATGAGCCGGGAACCGAGAGGGGTGGGGAAGGGCAGGCTGAGGAGGGCCCGCATTGGCATGTTGACGATCCGCATGAAATTCGCTTGGGCCCGCCGGGCGGCGGGGCGTTTGGTTGTGGTGGTCACGACGTATGTCCTTTCGTTAGTGGAGTTCTCACTTCCGGCTGGGGTGCAGCGCAGGCCCCGGCGGGTCGTGCACCAGTTCGGTGCCGACGTTGATGGCGAGGCGGTCGAGCAGGCGCTGCAACTGTTCGATCTCGCTGTCGGTGATGCCCTGCCGCAGGTGGCGGTCGAAGCCGACAGCCGCGTTGCGCAGCCGGGTGAAGGCCGCCTCGCCGGCGTCGGTGAGCTCGAGCAGGTGGACTCGCCGGTTGGCCGGGTCCCGGCGGCGGGTGATGAGCCCGTCGGTATCCATGGCGTTGAGATGGTGAGTGAGGGTGGCCTCGCTGACCGCCATGGCTTCGGCAATCTCGCGCTGAGAACCCTGGGGGTTCGCCTTCAGGTTGAGAAGCACTAACCAGACCGGCAGGGATCCGCCGGCCTGCCCCAGGGCGTCGTCGAAGGCCCGGCTGACGCTGCGGGCGGCCTGGGTGAGGTGCAGACCGACGGGGGTGCGGGCTGGTCGCATGCCAAACAGCGTAGATGTCGAATGAATCGACGTCAAATACTTTGACTTCTAAGGCTTAGTAATCTACGGTTGAGGATTCCGAGGACGTCGTGACGCGGCGGGACCAAGTCCTTCGAGCGCGGCCCCTTGGGTCCACCCGAGCGGGTCGGGGACCGGACTCTCTGACCATCAACCAATCGAGGAGCAAGAGTGATGGACAAGATGCAAGATGTGGTGGTTCTAGTGACGGGAGGCTCGCGGGGCATCGGCGCCGCGATCGCCAAGCTTTTCGCCAGCCTGGGCGCCCACGTTGCCGTCCACGGTCGCGATCGACGGGCCGTAGAAGCGGTCACGGCGGACATCAACGATACGGGCGGGCACGCCCTCGCAACGACCTGTGACCTGACCCGATACGATCAAATCGAGGCCATGCGACAACTGGTCGAGCAGCAGTTCGGCCCTGTTGAGGTCCTGGTGGCCAACGCCGGGGGCAACCCGGTGCGCCCCGGACCGCTCGAAGAAATCACCGAGAACGAATGGCGGGACTCAGTCGATGCGAACCTCACCATCACATTCCTCACCGTCAAGGCCTTCCTCCGTGGAATGAAACAACGCGGCCGGGGCAACATCATCACCATGTCCTCAGCCGCCGCCCGTCGACCCACCATCCAGTCACCGATTGCCTACGCCGCGGCCAAAGCCGGCATCGAGGTTCTCACTAAGGAACTCGCCCTCCAGGCCGGTCCAGCCGGCGTGCGCGTCAATTGCATCGCCCCAGAGACCATCCTCACCGAACGCAACCAGCGGCAGATCCCTTCCGACGTCCAAGAGCAGCTCCGGCGAGTCCATCCCGTTCGGCGGCTTGGCACACCCGACGATGTCGGTCAAGCCGCCCTATTCCTGGCTTCGGACCATGCCGCGTGGATTAGCGGTGTCACCCTGGACGTGGCCGGCGGTTCCGTCCTCGCTTGACCTGCCCTCCCCGCGGGGATCCATCGCGGACGTCCATAGCCCGGAAAGACGGTGATGCCTTCGGCGGAGAGGTTGGCGCGGAGCGCAAACACGCCCGCCCGCGCCATCGTGCAGCCCGCAGAATCTCGCTCCGCTCGGGAAACGGGCGCCGGCTGGGGGCGCCCGGAGCCGTCGACTCTGTCCGGCGTTGCGGCCTGGAGAGGTCGAAGTTCGGTGCGCAGCGATCCTGGTCGTGTCCGCCTCACGGCCGACACCTTCCGCGGTGCCGTCTCGTGGGTGAAGCGCTTGACAGAGCCCGAGTTTGAGCCGCCACGCCTCTGCCCGGTCGGTGCCAGGACTCCATCCACCAGGACTCCACATACTGAGGGGTCGACGACACGGATCGGCCGGGCGAGGGGGAGCAACGGTGACGGAGGTTGGCAGACGTCAACCTGGTCAGCGCTCCAACTCGAGCATTTCTCCAGGTCGCGGCGATGCTGTGATCCCCTCGCCAACGAGAGGGACGTCGACCACGAGGCATCCGGCCCCCGAGCCTGCCTGACTTGCCAAGCTTTCTTTGTGACGAAGACGCTTGCGGTCGCGATCGCTTTGACCATCGGGCTGGGTGTCAGCTGTGGCAACCCCTCGTCCGCGGCTAATTCCAAGGACGGCACCCTCGCAGGCGTCCTAGAGTTGGGAATTACTGCGCGTGGAGGCTCCCCGGAAGGGGTAGAGGGCACGATCACCATGCGGCAATCGGGCGGTCGAATCGTAACCACTCCGGCCGGATCGAACGGCAGTTTCTCTTGGAAGGTACCTGTCGGGTCCTACACAGTCACAGGCAATAGCCCCGAGTTTCTCGTGATACATGGTGACTCCACCTGCTTCGGACCGACTACCCCTGTGCCGGTCAACGCCGAGCAAGCATCCTCCGTAAACGTCTCATGTCCCACGAAGTAGCTCATCAGTTCATACTGGCTTTGTCCGACGTGACAATAAGCATCGCCTTCGCGGACGGCGCCGTACTGGCCACGCCGTGCTCTTTGAGGTGCACATGCCCATGGCCGAGTCCTCGCCTGGCAGGCTCTGCGCTCTCTGACCGGCGCTCGGTGACACGATCGTGACACAGGAGGTTAAAGACTGACCCGAACCGTTGAGAACTGGCGAGAGCCGAAATGGCTGTTCGGCGGCCACTTCGCGCCAAATCCTGCAGGTCCCTGGACCACCCCCATCAATTTAGGCTCTATTACGACATTTAGCCCGTGACGTGGGGTTTGTAGCCCCAAGGGCCTGATGTGACACGAATCAGCGTCATAGCGGGTCGCGACAGTGAAGGCCCCGCAGCGCCGGAGAATTCCTTTCTCTGTCGCGTCGCCACGCTCGGAAAGGCTGTGGATTGCGACAGAGAAAGGCCCACCCTCCCCGGCCAGCCTTTTTCTCTGTCGCATCTGTCAATTCAAGAGGACGCCGGCGGCCCACGAACTGGCACTCGGCCGGGCCACTGATCAGTCAAGGCGCGATTCCCTCCACGAAACCTGGCGGCCGGGCCGCCGCCGGCCCCAGCCGGCGGTCCTCTTCGTCGGGAAAAGAGATGCCCGTACCCGTCGAGCGTTGTCTTCGCTGAGCTATGACCGACCCGTTTGGAGGACCTTGATGGAGGCCTCCGAGCGGATGAGCGCCGAGGCGTAGAGGTGGCGGAGATCATGCGCGGTTGGCGAGTCGGGGAGCCCGGCCCGCGGCAGTGCATTGGCGAAGATCATCGAAAACGGAAACTGCTGTATAGGCCTTCCCCATTCGTTAGTGAAGACCAAGCCGAGTTCGGGGTGCGGGCCGTCCTGGTCGAGGTGACCGGCCATCGCTTGCGCCACACTGTCCGGCAGGGGCGTGCGTTCTCCGACCCGCCTCCGACGACTGCCTTCCCTGGCGTCAACATCATCAACGAGCCGGCCAACTCCGACCCTACCCGCGGTCGTGGATTCACATCGAATGCCTAGATCGTCACGCCTTAGATCGGATGCCTAGATTCTCCAATCCGACGCGTCGATACTTGCCGAATCCAGAGCCTCGGATTCTTGGATGAGCGGGCACGCGATTGCATCTGACGGTCGGCCGCGGACCTTTTCCCACGACCTGGCCACTTGAGGCACCCATTTGTGCGAAGGACCAGGTCAGGCGGCCACGATGGGTCGGCGGACCGTGATCTCGAAGGGGGAGGGGCTAATGAGCTCGTCCCACACCACGGATTCCCCGCCATCAGTCCGGATGACTCGTGTTTGCTCCCAACGGTCATGATGGATGGTCTCCCAGCGGGTCGCGAGACCGCTGATCGTTGTCGGCCACGTCGTCGGTCCAGCTGCTCCCGTCCCAGTAACGCCACTGATGTCGGCCACTCGGATCCGGTGCCCACTCAGGTGGCGGTGAGCTTGACGAAGGGGTCTGGGTCGAAGACGACCTACCTGTCTGCATGGAAGACTGGGCCCTCGTCGCCTCAGGCGTCGGACTCTGGCCGCCACCGTCGGTCTGCTCCGTATGCGCTGGAGTCAGACCCGCATCGGGACTTGACCGAGTGGAAGCGGGTGCTGTCCCATCGAGCTTCGCTAACTCGTCGCGTACCTCCTTGATTGTCTCCTCCGTCTCGCCTCGGTAGATGGCGATGGCCACGGTCATGGCCAGTCGAACCGGCTCGGTGGAGTTCACTCCGGCATAGACGATCCCGGAGGTTTTCTCCCGGTTCGAGACTTGAATGGCGGTCGTGGGCTTGTCGGAGTAGTGGATGAGCCCGATGAGCTTGGAGTAGTCCCACTCTCGGGTGTACTTGTCGCCCTGGAACACGATCCGTTGGGTGGTGATGCTGATGTTGCCGGTGTCGATGAGGGTAGGAGTTTCGGCGCCTTGCACGAACGTGCCTGCCGACTTACCCACCCGTACCCGAAGTCGGGTGTCGGGCACGGGGACCGACACCCCGGCAGATCGGCCCGAGTAGTGCCCCGGCCCGCGCCGAGGCTCAAACAGCCCGCCACCCTGGACGGTGGACACCAACCGCTCACCCGGCGTGAGCACCAGCGGCCAATCCGGGTCCGAGGCCTCCTGGCCTTCGGCCTGGGCGATCAGCTTGACCAGTGTGTCACGAAGTACAGCCTGGGCCAGGGCCTGCTTCGCTGCCGCCTCCGCCGCCTTCTTCTCGGCCCGATGCTTGCTTCCGAACATGTGGCCTCCCGTCGTGCCACACAATAAGCCCGAACGAGAGCCCGTGTACGCCCAATCTGCGCACGACGACCCAGTGCGAATCCTCCGGGCTCGGATAGGACCGCGCCCATGTGATCGAACGCATCTTGACAGAAAAGCCCTGTCGCGACCGCCGACCACGGTGAGCTTCGATGGTCCGCGCGATGCCACCAGTCCTATATGCGGCGCGCAGCTCTACGTGACCCAAGCTGGGTGGGTGGGACGCTACCCAGCGGCGGACTGGAAGCCCGGGGCGGGTCCGGGTGTGGGCGGCCATCAAGATCTGCCCACCGGCGGACAACAACAACTGCCCGCTGGCCGCCACCTCGCCACCGAGAGCGGTCGTCGGGATCGCATCCTCGCTGTGCGGCGACGCCCGTAGCCGTCTGATCTGCTCGGCCGAAATTGAAAGAACGCAGCCTGGGGCTGTGGTGCGGATTGGATGTTCTGGCCCGTTGGTGGTTGGACTGGCCGTAGGAGGTGTCGCCGGCTCTCTGGACTCGTAATGCGGATCTTCGCGGTTGCGAGCCAGGGTCGGCCCCGCGAGCTAAGTTTGGCTCTGATGGGAGTCCCACACGCCGTCCAAGCTGGCCAACTCGTGTGCGCTCGTCGATTCGAACTGGGTCCTCGGGTGGGCCGATGAGTGCCCTGGATGCAAGTGACGCGGAGGTGCAGCTGAACGCGGCGTACCAACTGGTGCTCGGCCGAGCACCCGATCCCAGTGGCCGTGACACATTCCTCCCCCGGCTGCGTCGGGTTGACTTGTCGTTGCTCGACCTGTGCGCCGAACTCATCCGGTCAGAGGAGTTTCGCAACCGGTTGTGGTGCCAGATGAGACCTGAATCCGAGGGTGAAGTAAGCGAAACCTTACCGGAGTCCTCGGCGCAATTCATCGACGTGTCCGAGTTGATCCGCTCAACTAGCATTGAAGCGCTTACCGAGACGGCTGATCGGTACTTCCGGCCAGCGTTGGACTATCCCGACACTCTGCTCGCCAAGCCGGTATCCAACGTGGTCGAAGCCCCCGAACTGCTTATCAGCTTCGGCACACTCCTGCGTGGCTTGAGACCTCTGCCCGGCGCCCGAGTCCTGGACTTCGGGGCGGGCACTTGCTGGACAAGCCGCCTCCTGGCCCAACTCGGCTGCCAGGTGGTGGCCATGGATGTCTCACCATCGGCCCTGGAGATCGGCAAGCGATCGTTTGAGCGGAGCCCGCTCTTCGGCTTTGTCGGCACCCCGGAGTTTTGTCTGTTCGATGGCCGCCACTTCGACCTGGACGACAACAGCATCGACGTAACCGTGTGCTTCGACGCCTTTCATCACGTCCCCAACCCGCAAACGGTGCTAGCGGAGATGGGACGAGTCCTTATCCCAGGCGGACTAGCAGGCTTCTCCGAGCCCGGACCCGATCACTCAACGTCGAGACAGTCACAGTTCGAGATGCGAAACTTCGGCGTCCTGGAGAACAACATTCTCATGGAAGACATCGCCGGCTGGGCCCAGGCAGCCGGGTTCGACGACATCAAGATGGCCATCTTCGACGCCGACACCTACTGGTGCTCACTCCCGGAGTTCGAGGCGTTCCTGCGCGGGCAGCCGACGACACTCCCTGATCATCTGCGTATCTCACACCGCAACCGGCGCATGTTCGTCCTCAAGAAACAGGGCCAGATAGAGCCCGACAGCCGGGACGCTCTGCTGTTGCGCTGCGAACTGCAGATGACCGACCTAACTATCGACAATACCGACACGTCGGGAACGTTGGTGATCACTGGAGTATGCCGCGCCACCAACACTGGGACAGGCCGCTGGCTCCCATCCGGTGCCGGCATTGGCGCCGTCAGGCTAGGGATGCGATTAAACAGCCAAGGTGAAAAGACCCGCAACCTGGGTGATCTGTCAATCCCCGGTGAAGGCGTCGCCCCCGGCGAGTGGCGCGACATCCCATTGATGCTGGAGATCCCGCGCGACAGCATCGAGTCACTGAAGTCGTCGGCGGTGGAGTTTGACCTAGTGAGCGAGGGCGTCGGCTGGTTCGCCATCTACGGATCAAGTCCCTACACCTTGCCCCTGGGCTAACACAGCCTGGAAGGTTGTGGCGGCGGTTCCAGTGCTCGTGCCACTGGTTGCCGATCCAAGATCTGGCTGAGATGTCCGTCGGCGCGACAGAAGGCGCGCCGGGCAAGATATTTCGCAGTTAGAGCCATTGACACCGAGTCGGCGATCGGCGTCACTTACCCGGCTCCATGTCGTCGTGCGGCCTAACTGAGAGTGGGTGTCGTCACTGCGGACTCGCTGGCCGCCACTGGGCAGTTTCTGCTGGCCACCAACATCCGAGGACCCGGAAACAGCTGCCCTTTTGGAGATGGGAGAGCAGTTGGCTACGCGTACGGCATCTGCCGCCCTCGGCGGACCCTGACGGGACGTGGTGCTACCGCAGGCCACTGCGACAAGGCAAATACTCCCAGACCACGACCCAAGTCCGCGACGCGCCGCCAGTGGCCCATCCAGCTTCGCACTGCTGCCCCTCCTACTCGCTTCCGGACTGCCCCGCCCGGATCGGAACCGGCGAGCGTACTAGCATTGGGACCTCCGGGGTCAGCCCTCCGCGGGAGGCAGACCGCCGGCGTAGGTCTTGGTCTCGGTGTACTGTTCGAACCCTTCGATGCCGTTCTGGCGGCCGACGCCGCTGGCCTTGTATCCGCCGAAGGGGGCGTCGGCGCCGTACCAGACACCGCCATTTACGCCGACCGTGCCGGCGCGGACCCGGCGGCGCCACCGCCATGGCTCGCTCCTCGGAGGCGGAGGTGACCCCTACCCCGAGGCCGTACTGGTTGTCGTTGGCGATGCGCACGGCGTCGTCGTCATCCTCGAACGGGACGATGACCAGGACCGGTCCGAAGATCTCTTCGCGGGCGATGGTCATCGAGTTGTCGACGTCGGCGAAGAGTGTGGGCTCTACGAAGAAGCCCTTTTTCGAGGTGGGCTGGCCGGCCGCCGCCCACGACCAGGCGAGCGCCCTCCGCCTTGCCCTTCTCGATGTAACCGAGTACCCGCTCGCGCTGGAGGGCGCTGATTTGCGGACCCTGGATGTTGGCCGGGTTCGTCGGGTCGCCGTAGGGGACGTTGCGGAAGCCCGCTTCGACGATCGCCACGCCCTCTTCGTAGCGGGAGCGGGGGAGCAGCATTCGGGTCAGCATCACGCAGCCTTGGCCGCCGTGGGAGCAGATCGTCCAGGCCATCGAGAGCTTGGCTTCGAAGTCGGTGTCGTCGAGGATGATGTCGGCCGACTTGCCCCCGAGCTCGAGGAAGAGTCGTTTGAGGGTGGGCGCACCCTTCTCCATGATCCGGCGACCGACGGCGGTCGAACCGGTGAAGGAGATGAGGTCGACGCGCGGATCGATGACAAGATCCTCGGCGACGTTGTTGTCGGAGGTGGTGATCACCTGGAGAACGCCGGCGGGAATGTCGGTCTTCTCGGCGACGAGGCGGCCGATGCGGGTCGCGTTCCAAGGGGTATTTGGGGCGGCCTTGAGGATCACCGTGTTCCCCGTGGCGAGCGATGGGCCGAGCTTGTTGATCGTCACTTCGAACGGATAGTTCCAAGGGACGATCGCTCCGACCACGCCCGGCGGCCTCCTTCGTGACCTTGCGCCAGCTCCGGGATCCGAACGCGTGACCCTCCCGCAGATCACGTTCCCACGCGAATTGGTCGATGAACTCAGCAGGCCAGGTCAGCCCTTCGGCTAGGGGTGCGTCGAGCTGGGGGCCGTACGTGAGGAGCACAGGGGCGCCGACCTCGGCGATGAGTTCAGCTCGCAGTAGCTCCCGCTCTTCCTCCAAGGCGGCCTGGAGCTGAAGGAGCGATCGCTTTACGCAGATCCTTGTTGGTGGCCCAGTCGGTCTCGTCGAACGCCCGGCGGGCGGCGGCGATGGCGGCGTCCATGTCCTCGTGGCCGGCGTCTGCGACGACCCCTAGCACTTCCTCGGTGGCAGGGTTGATGTTCTCGAAGGTCTTGCCGGACGTTGCCTCCACCAGTTTCCCGTCGATAAGCATCCGCAGCTCGCCTGTCTGCGACGTCGTCTCAGTCGTTGCCATGCTTCCTTCCTTCCTCAAATTGCGCCTGATCCGGCGCTCAAAGACAGCGCCCGACCTCCGATGACTCGGTCTCGCCGCCCTGTCGCGGCACGAAGCTCACAGTAGCTCTGGACAGATGTGCGTGTCGATCTGGCGTCGTTGACACGGAGCTGCCAGACGCTCGAAGTCTCCGGTTGCATCCCTTATTGTCCCGACGGCGCAGTCTCGCGACTGAGCCGCTACTGCCCGATCGGGAACCACACATTCTTGGTTTGCGTGAACTCGGCGATGGCATAGCTTCCGCCGAGCCGACCGAAGCCGGATTTCTTGACCCCTCCGAAGGGTGCGCCGACGGGCAGGTCGAAGAAGCCGTTGATCCAGACGGTGCTCGCTTCGAGGTCTCGGGCCAGCCGGTGCGCCCGCCCGAGATGTGTGGTTTCGACCCACGCCGCCAGGCCGTAGTCGGTGTCGTTGGCGAGGGCGATGGCTTCCTGCTCGGTCTCGAATCGCTGGAAGGATTGAACGGGTCCGAATATTTCGCGGGTGCTCCGCTCTGCGTCATTGGGTAGGCCGTCAAAGATGGTTGGGCGGATGAAGTAACCATCGGCCAGATCCCCGCCCATTCGGTCTGCCCGTTTTCCGCGGTCTGCAACTGGCGGAGTTCCTCGTCGAGGGTCCGTAGCTTCTGGGCATACTCGATCATCAAGCGGCGACGCTCGTTTCCGGGCATGCGCTTCCACCCCGGGAAGGCCTTGCGGGCTGCAATGACCGCGGCGTCGACGTCCTTCGCTCCCGCCATCGGCACCACGTTGGTCACCTGGCCATTGGCGGCATAGCGGTGCGAGTAGGGCTCGTCGGTGCCCGAGGTGATCTTCTCCCCACCGATCAAGAATCCGGGATCGGGCAAGACGCTGCGGTTGACCTCGAGCACGGCCACAGCTCTACGTCCAGATAGCATGAAAATCAGCACAAGTCAGCAGTCACACCGAAGCTAACAGAGACTGCTGGAGCGACGTTCCGTGCTGTGCCTTCGGAGTGTCGCGGCCGCCTGTCGGGCCGTGCTGCTCCAGCACCCCATATCGGCTCTGCCTCTGCAGGGGCCCCGACACGGGTTCTCAGTCGCCCACCACCGACGGTCGACGGTGTGCCGGTCGTCGACGGCTTGGCCTTCCACCGCGCGTCCTGCCATTCCAACGGTGAGGGGGCGGTATGCCGATACTCCGACGACGGTTGCTCGGCCGGGTCCGGACTTACCGCGAGGCACCGTCGAGATGAGTCGGTGAGATAGATGACTAACATCATTGACTTTATAGGAATAGATCGTTAGCGTTGTTCCGGCCGGCCTCGCCGGTATCACCTCCCCTCGACAAACCCCTCTAGGAAAGAGAGCACATCCCATGCCCAGCATGGCTGGTTTACACGCGCCCCGGCGCGGAGCAGCTCGAAGCCGTTGGCTCGCGGTAGCCGGACTGGCCACGGCAGCCGCATTCGTCCTCCCCCTGACCGCTACGACCGGCGCCGCCGCAGCCGCCCTGACCCCGTCGCCGGTAACCTTCCTGACCCACAACGGCCCGGTTGGTCCAGGCGACGTCTTCATTACCCCCACGGGTGACACCGGTACTTACGCCAACGGTCCGGAGATCCTGGCGCCGGACGGCAAGGTGGTGTGGTTCCATCCCATCCCCGCAAATGAGACGGCCTCGGATTTCCGCACCCAACGCTACGACGGCCAACCCGTGCTCACGTGGTGGCAAGGGACAGGTCTGGGTGGACTGTCCAGTGGGACCGACTACATCTACAACGACCACTATCAGCAGATCGCGGCCATGAACGCAGGCAACGGGCTGTCCGCGGACGGCCACGAGTTTCTCATCACACCCTGGAACACCGCGCTCATCCTCTCGTATACCACCGCCACGGCCGACCTGACCTCCATTGGCGGCCCCGCCGATCAGACGGTCATTAACGGCGTCGTTCAAGAAGTCGATATCCGCACCGGAAAGGTGCTGTTCGAATGGAACAGCGCGGACCACGTCCCCTTCAGTCAGAGCGAGCAGCCCTTGCCGACGTCGGCTGCAACCCCGTGGGACTGGTTCCATATCAATGCCGTCCATCTCGACACTAACGGCAACCTGCTGATCGACGCCCGGGATACTTGGACCACTTACGAAGTCAGCCTCCGGAGCGGGCAGATCCTCTGGCAGCTCGGCGGCAAAGACAGCACATTCACCTTGCAGGCCGCCCCGGGACAGACCCTCGACAATGCCGGCGAGATCTTTGCCTGGCAACACGACCCCGAAGCCCTCGGCAACGGCCGATACACCTTCTTCGACAACGAGTCTTCCGGCATCCCGGAGCTGCCCTACACCCGTGCTGTCACTGTGCAACTCGACTTCAGCCGGGCCACCGCCACCCTTATCTCCTCTGATGATCAACCCGAAGAATTAGTAGCTTCATCTCAAGGCAACGCCCAAACGACGCTCGGCCGTGACCTGTTCGTCGGATGGGGGATTCTTCCCTACATTTCAGAGTTCAGCCCCCGGGGCGTCCTCTTGTTCAACGCCCAGTTCCCCGCTGGCGTGAATACCTACCGCGCTTACCTCTTGCCCTGGAACTCGACTCACCCCGGTCACCAGCAGACCCGACACGCGTAGCACGTCGCATCGCAGACTGAAACAAGTAGCGCCACCCTCGTGGGTGGCGCTATTTGGTCGGACCTGGCGGGCGCAATCGTGACCTAGACATGAGCCATCCCGACGGCTGCACCGCCGACGCCGACGGTTGTCCTGAACACACATCCCCGAAGATCGGGGCGGGCGGTGTTGTCCGCCGAGACGAAGAACAAGTCGTGATTGTCCGGTGCGGCAAAGCAGACGCTCGTGACCAGATGCGCGGGAACGTGGAGACGGTCGACAATTTCCCCGGACGGAGCAAAGCGGCCGATGCACCCGGCTCCGTACATCGCCACCCAGAGACAACCCTCGGCATCGAGTGCCATCCCGTCCGGGATACCACCGAGTGGAGCCGTCGAAAATCGGTTGACGATCCGGTATGCCCGGTCACCAACCTTGTCCGACACCAGGATTTCGTGGTCGTAGCTCGATGAGTGGTACAGCCGCTGCCGATCCCAATCGAGCGCCAGACCATTACTTCCCGCTACGCCCTCGTAGAGGAGGGCCACTTCCTTCTGGCCTGTGACCAGCAGCAGGCTGCTCGGAGGTCCGGACCAGTCATACGAGCGCACCGTGCCCGCGAAGATACGGCCCTGGTCGTCGGCATGGATATCCTGAAAACCGGTTACATCAGGGAGGCCGGCGCCGGCATAGTCGTCACGGCCGAATATGATGCGACTCTGACCGTCGCGGACGTGGCAGAGATCGCGGCCACCGACAACGATGCCACCGTCTGAGTGGAGGCACAGGCCAGCGACTCCCTTGCGGCGGGGCACGATTTGCTCGATGTGACCAGACGGGGTCAGCCGGTAGACGCCCCCGTTGTCCACATCGCTAAAGTACAGTCCGCCTTCCGCGTCGACGGTCGGGCCCTCAATGGTTCCGTAGCCGCTGGCCAGCACCTCGACCTCGCTCATGCTTCACCTCGGTCAGCTTCGACGACCCTGTGGCGACGTCGACGTTACTCTCTCCGATGGTCGTCGAGTCGCCCTTGAAACCTCTGCCGCCCCCTGCCCCCGTCGCGGGGGAATACCCTGGCGTCATGCCGAAAGACCGAGATCAACAGACGCCCGACGACCCCGACGAGGAAGTCGCTCTTCGTCCCCACCGGAGCGCCGCCCGAGAAGTGGAAGAACCCCTGGACCACTCGACAGGGCGCGGACCCGCCTCCAGGGGCGGAGATCCACGGGCTGTCGACGAACTCCCTCCGTCGGAAGCAGAGGATTACAAGTAGCGCACGCTTCGTCGGCGCTCGCCAAAGCCTGGCTGAGTCCTCGCCTGCAGGCCACGCTCACAAGCCCGACCGCAGGAGGCGAGCAGGCGACCGCGAGTCCTCTAAGGTGGTTTTGAGCAAGCACGAGAGGACGGTCGAGCTTGACCGAGGAACGCCCTCCCACGCCGGGGCCAGTCGGAGCAGAAGGCTGGTACCACGATCCCTATGGTCGACATGAACGACGCTGGTTTTCGGCCGGGGCGCCAACTGCGCTCGTCAAGGACGGTGACGTCGAGGGGCGCGACGAGGTGAGTGGGCCCCCGCCGCAACCTTTGGTACCGGTCGAGAAACCCGGATGGGACGGGGGCCGCGACCTGGTTCGGGCTGACGGGGTCGAAGCCAGAAGTGTGTCTGCCCCCGACCTGGAGAGGGCAGGCCAGGATGATCCCGACGCCGACGTGGCAGCGCAAGTTGACATCGCGGCTGAGTTGGGAGCCGACGATTAAGGCCTGACGGTGAACGGGCGTGTCAGGCTAACCCGCTGAATCGTCGCGCTCTCGGTGATGCGATTGTGGGTGGACCCCGAGCTGGTGCCAATCGGTCTCGGACAGATTGACGTCATAGTAGGCGGCCGCTTTTTCTATGTTCGCGAACGCCAGGGCGCGGTCGGCATCGGAAACGTCGATCACTTGATCGAAGCGAGCGACCGCATTTCGTACGTGCTCGGCATCAGTCAGCGGTTCTTTGCGCTGCTTGGGAAACGCAAAGACCGTATCGGGGAGGTCGCTCTGCGTGGTGAGGGAGCCGTGTTTTTCGTGAGGTTGCCAGGTTGGTTCCACGGTTTCCATGGTGGTACCTCCTTCATCGTGTTGCGGGCGGGACCGGCGAGGGCCGGATTAGACAGACCCGTCGGATTAGTGGCTGGCGATCGATGCAGGTGGGGCTCAGAGGCGATTGCAGTTTAGCCCCGGGCGGATGCGCACGGACCGGCGTCGCCGTCCACCGATGGACCGATGGCCCCGCCTCCGGTCAACGCACCCGGCGCGACGTTCGTCGGTCCCCTCGTCGGGGCCGAAACGTCAATCGGGCCGGCGTCAATAGGCGCGCCGAGGTCGTCGGTGAACATTCGGGGTTTGGGTGCGGTCAGCCCTCAGCAGATGGAGAGAGCGGAAGCGAAGGCCCAGGCGACCATCCAGGAGGCGCTCAGCGGAGCGGACTTGTCCCACCTGACTCCCGCCGAGGTCCAGACCGTTCACGCCCGGCTGGACGCCATGCCCGCCGGTGGCCGCCTCACCGACGAGCAGTACATTGCGCTCAGCGAAGGGCTCGACGTCCTCTCGCAATCTCCGCTCCGCTGATCTCCACTGCAGACAACACGGCGCCGAGGCGACAAAAACATATGGGGCTGTCATTCTCACGGATGAGGTGTGAACCGGGCTGAAGATTCCCTGATCCCTCAACCTCCGCACGTCCGTGACGCCGTACCCCTTCCGTGCTGCCTGCGACCGTCAACCCGCCCGACCCCAGCCTGGTGCAGGTCAGCCAACCCTCCGACGTCCTCAAAACCGAAGTCGCCACCAAAGGCGCCTACAACGGGCTGCTACTAGGCCTCGGCGCCATCGCCCTCCTCGTCGGCGGGATCGGAATCGCCAACGTCATGGTCATCTCCGTCCTCGAACGCCGCTCCGAAATCGGACTACGCCGAGCCCTCGGTGCCAGCCGCAGCCACATCGCCGAACAATTCCTCGCCGAAGCCCTACTCCTCTCCGCCCTTGGCGGGCTGGCCGGCACGATCATTGGCGCCACCGCCACCGCCATCTATGCCCTCACCCAACACTGGAGCGTCGTCATCCCTCCGCAAGCCCTCTATCGCGGCATCACCGCCGCCCTCACTATCGGCGCCATCGCCGGCCTCTACCCCAGCCTCCGAGCCGCCCGCCTTTCACCCACCGAAGCCCTCCGCACCACATAGCGGGGTTCAGTGCGCGCCTTCCGCTAGCCAATCATCAAACGTGACGCTACCTAAGCGTGCATTGTCGCCGGGAAGCAGCACCTCCCCGGCCATCGAGTCGTCGAAGACGCCGCGCCACGTCGGCACCAGCCGCACCTGCTCGCCGCGGGCCGCGAAGGAACGTCGCGCCATGTCGACGATGTCCTGCGTTTCCGGGCCGGCGATATCGATGTGGTGGCGAAGGGGTTCGCCCGTCGCCACGTCGGCCACCATCTCGCCGACCTCCCGCTGGGCGATCGGCTGGACGAGCAATGGCGCGATGGTCGCTGTGCCGTCTTTTAGCGTCCAACCAGCGACCATCGCGGCAAAGTCGTGGAACTGCGTCGACCGTACGATGCTCCACGGGATTGGACCGGTGGTGACCCGCCGCTCCTGCTCGCGTTTGCCGGCGTAGTGCGGCACGTTCTGGTTGTGATCAATGCCGACGATGGAGAGCAGCACGTGATGCCGTACGCCCGCGCGGCTGCCGGCAGCCAGAAGATTCGCGGTGACGGTGCCGAAGAAGTCAGTGATCTCGGGCTTGTCCTGTGACCGCGTGTTGCTGACGTCGACCACCACATCGACGCCGGCGAGTGCCTCATCCAGACCGGTGCCGGTGTACGCGTCGACACCTGTCGATCGGCTGATGGGTACGGTCTCGTGTCCCGACCGTGTCAGAGCTCCGACCGTGTAACGGCCGATTCGCCCCGACGCCCCCGTCACCGCAATCCGCATGGCAAACCTCCGATCAACGAATGGCAATCAGCTTCCTTTCTACGACGGGGGACAAGTGGAATTTCGACAGGGGGGAAGCGAGCCTCACGATTGCGGCGGTCGTGGGAAGTGCCATGCCTCAGTGCTGTACGGCTGGCTGGTCAACCTGGACTGACCACGACAACCAGCGGTTGACGCCAAGCAGTGTGACAACCTATAGTTGACGCATGGTGACTTTTCCGGTTCCTCTCGACGACCTGATCGACTATGTCCGGGCCCTGCACCCCAACGACGGACCCCTGGATCGGCTGGCCGATGCGGTCATAGCCGCCAGCCAACTCGACGAGCACTCCGACGCCCTCATTGGTTACTTCGTGACTGAGGCGCGTTCCGCAGGGGCCTCGTGGAGCCAGATAGGCGCGGCGATGGGCGTGAGTAAGCAGGCCGCGCAGAAAAGGTTCGTCACCCGCGGCGATGACTTTCCAGCGGAGAACCGAACCTTCTCCCGCTTTACTCCTCGCGCCAGGGCTGCAGTCGCAGCGGCCGGACAACTGGCGGCTGCGGCGGGGGAGGGCGCAATCGATGCGACCCATCTCGCCGCCGGAGCGCTCGCCGACCCCGATGGCTTGGCGGCACAGGCGGTAAATCGCCTGGAAGTGAGCACCGAGTTCGTCTATCAGGCCCTCGGCGTCGGCCCCGCCAGGGACTATGACGATACCGACCCGGCCGCACTGCGCCAACTGCAATTCACCGCGGCGTCTCGTGACGCCTTCGCGCAGGCCCTGAAGGCCGCGCTACGCCTCGAGCACAACTACATCGGAACCGAGCACCTCCTCCTCGGCGTGACGACGGGGGGCGGACCCGTCGCCGAGCGCCTCGCGGCCATCGGACTGCAGCGCTCGCTGGTCGAGAGCGCGGTAGCCGTGGAGCTGGCGGAGGCACAATTGCGGCGGCGACGTCACGCGAACTGACGACTGAACGACTGTTCAACGGCATTTCTCCCCGTGAGAGTCGGCTCCCGTCCGGGCTTGGTGGCAAGGGCTCGAGCTGCTTCAGTAGCTGCCTTTGGGAGGAGTACAGTCCGGCTCTGCCACGTCGACAGAGGAGTGTGCGATGCCGATCGATTCGAAGACCACCGCCCTGGTGTTGATCGAGTACCAAAATGACTTTACGTCGCAGGGCGGCATACTGCATGATGCCGTTAAGGAGGTCATGGCCAAGACGGACATGCTTGCGAATACGAAGAGAGTGATCGAGGGTGCCCGCACGGCCGGCACGACCGTCATGCACGCTCCCATCAGCTTCGCCGAGGGCTACGGCGAGCTGAGTGCGAAGCCTTACGGCATTCTCAAGGGTGTAGTCGACGGGCAGGCGTTCGTGAAAGGGACCTGGGGGGCAGACATCGTCGATGATCTCGTGCCGCAAAAGGGCGACATCGTCATCGAAGGAAAGCGGGGCCTGGACGCGTTTGCGAGTACGAACCTGGACTTCATCCTTCGCAGTAAGGGGATCGATACCATCGCCCTCGGCGGCTTTCTCACCAACTGCTGTGTGGAGTCGACCATGAGGACGGGCTACGAACATGGCTACAAAGTCATCACGCTGAGCGATTGCCTGGCCGCCACGTCCATCGAGCAGCACGACAACGCCATCACGTACGACTTCCCGATGTTCTCCGAGCCGATGACTTCGGCTGAGTTCCTCGTCGAACTGAGTTGACGGCTGCGACGACGCCGTCGCGGACCGACTCGACCCTTCTCGAACTAAGGTCCACACTCAACAAAACGCAGAGCCGCCAGGGCCGTCTCGTAACGCCATAAAGCGACGGTCTTGTTGAAACCCTCAGGCATCTCACACTGCTCGGCAAGGGCCGCCACAATGGGTGTCAGCACCAGTCGTTGGGCGTGGAGCAGCGGCGCGGCATCTTTGCCGGTTCCGTGGAGGAGGGCCAGCTTGGCGAGCAGCTCGGTGCGGACGTCTCTTACCTGCTCGGCCGGCGTCTTCAGCCACCTCTGGGCCGCTCGCGGCCCAGACGAGGTGGCGATGACGACGGTTCGGGGCGGGCCGTGGTCGCCGGCCTCGACCCGCCGGGGGCGGACCATACCCGTCTCTACGAGCCGGTCGACGGCCCGGTACACGAGCGGGCGGGGCACTTCGTAGACGCGACCCAGCGCCCCGTCGCGCCCAAGGTCGCGGCGCGACGGCGAAGCCGTGGGTGGGACCCTCGACGATGAGAGCCAGCACCAGATTCTCGACGAATGAGAGCCGCACCGGGCCCGGGGAGACCTGAGTTCGACCCGCCGAAGTCGCGCTCTGGTTTGCCACGGTTGCCATTATCGCTTCATCCGGAAGTCTCCACGCTAAGCGACGGTGAATACGTGGATAAGCCGGAGCACAACCTTCACCACTCCGTCGGCGCGAGTCCGCGCGCCACTGGCGAAACCGAAGGCGGTGGAGTAGGTTTGTGTTCTCGAAGTGACCAATAAGTCGGACTGCGCCCGTGGCCAGTGCCGCGGGTCTGACAACCGGGGGTGAGCCCGTGAGTGCTGTCGTGGTGGACCGAGAGGTGGAGCAGTTCACGAGGTCGCCCCATCAGCTGTTCATCGGAGGCAGATGGGTCGACGCCGTCTCGGGCGAGACGTTCGATACCCCCAATCCGGCTACGGGGGACAAGCTCGCGACGGTCGCCGCTGGTGGGCCGCAGGACATCGACCGGGCTGTGCGGGCCGCCAGGTTGGCGTTCGAGGACGGTCCCTGGAGTCGGATGACATCGTCCGAGCGCGGTCGGCTGGTCTGGAAGATTGGCGACCTCATTCTCGAACACGCTGAAGAGCTGGCCCAACTGGAGTCGCTCGACAACGGCAAGCCCCTCACGATCGCCCGAGCCGCCGACGTTCCGCTCGCTGCTGATCTCTTTCACTATATGGCCGGATGGGCCACGAAGATCGAAGGCAACACGATCGACATCTCGGTTCCGTATGCTCCCGGCGCGCAATTTCACGCGTACACGCTGCGCGAACCGTTAGGTGTCGTCGGCCAGATCATCCCGTGGAATTTTCCGCTTCTCATGGCGGCGTGGAAGCTGGGCCCAGCCCTGGCGACAGGCAATTGTGTTGTTCTCAAACCGGCGGAACAAACCCCTCTGTCGGCGTTGCTCCTGGCCGCGTTGATCCAGGAGGCCGGAATTCCTGAGGGCGTGGTCAACGTGGTGACGGGCTTCGGTGAGACGGCGGGAGCCCCCCTGGCGGCCCACCAAGGCGTCGACAAGGTGGCATTCACGGGATCGACCGAGGTCGGCAAGATGATCGTGCAAGCGGCGGCCGGCAACCTGAAGAAGGTCTCTCTGGAGTTGGGCGGCAAGAGCCCGAATGTCGTTTTCGCAGACGCCGACCCGGATGCGTCGGTGGCTGGAGCAGCGAACGCCATCTTCTTCAATCATGGCCAGTGCTGTGTCGCCGGATCCCGCCTGTACGTCGAGCGGGAACGTTTCGACGAGGTGGTCGAAGGCGTGGCCGAAATCGCCAAAGGTATCAAGGTCGGCCATGGTTTCTCGGCCGATACTCAGATGGGCCCACTCGTGTCGGATGAGCAGCTACGTCGGGTGAGCGGGTACCTCGATTCCGGGCGCGCCGATGGCGCGGAGGTGATCACCGGCGGAGGCCGTATCGGCGATCGAGGCTATTTCATCGAGCCGACCGTCATCTCCGGGACCAGTCCCGACATGAGGATCGTCCGAGAGGAGATTTTCGGGCCCGTGGTGGTGGCCGAGCCTTTCCAGAGTCTCGATGAGATCGCCGCTGTCGCCAACGACTCCGATTACGGACTCGGCGCGGGGATATGGACCAAGGATGTCTCGAAAGCCCACGCCATGGCGAAGCGGCTGAGAGCCGGGACGGTGTGGATCAACTGCTACAACATCTTCGATGCCGCCCTGCCCTTCGGTGGTTACAAACAGTCCGGATGGGGACGAGAAATGGGCCACGAGGTGCTAGAGGCCTATACAGAAGTCAAGGCGGTGTGCACCCAACTCTGAGCGAAACCAGCCAAACGCGCTGGCTGGCGACGCGCCCCATCCGTGCCTCTAGAGGTCCAAGCTGGCCAACATCAACGCGGGGTTGATCTGAGACCTTCCTCGACGGCGAGACTTCAGCAGCGGCTATGCTGCGGTCTTATACGGGTCTCCGGCGTGTGGAAGCCTTGGCTACGCCAGGAGGTTCGTAGCCCCCGTCGGCGAATGAGAAGTTGGTCCCGGGCTTGACGATGGCGTCGATGCGGTCCAGCACATCCGTCGGCAGGTGGACGTCTGTCGCTCCGATTTGGCTGTCGAGGTGGTCGGCGGTGCGGGGGCCGATGATGGCAGCGGTGACCGCCGGATGCCGCAGTACGAAGGCCAGGGCCATGTGGATCAAGCTGATACCCGCTTCATCGGCAAGTTCAGCCAGTTCCGTGGCCGCCACCAGCTTGTTCTGGTTTTCCGGTATCGACAGGTCATAGCGGGCGGGGAGCCGAGCGGCCCGGCGGCTCGTCAAGTTCTCGGCGTCAGTCCGCCACTGGCCGGATAACCATCCGCCGGCCAGTGGGCTCCACGGGATGACGGCCATACCGTGCCGCTCGCAGACCGGCAGCACCTCCGCCTCCACCCCTCGCACCAGCATCGAGTACGGCGGCTGCTCGCAGACGAACCGCTCCCGTCCCCTCTTCTCGGCCACCCATTGGGCTTCCACAATTTCCGAGGCGGGAAACGTCGACGAACCCAGGTAGCGGACTTTTCCCTGGTGCACGAGGTCGCTCAGGGCACCCAACGTCTCGTCGATGTCCATGTGCGGGTCGGGTCTGTGGATCTGGTACAAATCGATGTGGTCGGTACCCAAGCGACGCAGACTCCGTTCGCACTCCTGGATGATCCAGCGCCGTGAGTTGCCCATCATGTTCGGATCTTCCCCCATGGGGCCGTGGACCTTGGTGGCGACTACCAGGTGATCGCGCCGGCTCACGATGGCCTTGCCAACGATCTCCTCCGATTCGCCCCCCGAGTACACGTCGGCGGTGTCGATGAAGTTGATGCCCCGGTCGAGAGCGGAGTGAATGATTCTGATCGAGTCATCGTGATCGGGGTTGCCCCAGCCGCCAAACATCATGGCGCCGAGACAGAGTTCACTGACCCGGACACCCGTCTTGCCGAGATAGCGGTATTTCATGTGGCCGACGCTATCAGTGCATTGGAGCCCTCCGGCACCTGCCCGATCGAGACCTCCGTAGCCGGGTCGATCACATCCAACACCCCCGACCCCCTCACCAGAAGTCCATTCGCCATCAATGAACAGATCAAACTTCCAAGGCGCCCACAGCAAACTCCCTTCCCGACTTTAGCGTTTGCCCGGAACGCCAGCACCGCCGCCAGCATCTAGTCACATCGTGACTACTTGAGTGGTCCCTTTCCGGTGTAGCCTCTGTGCGCACGCCTGCTGCCCACTTATGCGGTTGGGCGATCAGTCGGGTCAGCCGTAGCTCAATGCCGCGTCTGCCGGTCTCGGCGAAGGCCAGACGCTTATCGCTTCAGGATCGATGGTGACACCGCACAGACTCCCGATCTGTAGCGGGCCGGAGTCCGCCACGGATGCTTCCAGCTCGGGTCCATCGTCCAGTTCGACCGTGACGGACACGGATGTTCCGAGCTCTATCAGGTCGGTGACGTGCGCAGGGTAGAGCCCATCACTCGAGACCTCGACTTGGTTTGGGCGAACCGACCACAGCACTGCCGTTCCAGGGAGAATATCAGTGGTCGAAAGAATCCGACGTTCGACTTTCTCGGGTCTGAGAGCTACCTCGATGAGGCCACCACCGACGGCGGTACCCGACAGCAAGTTTTCGATCTTCAGCAGACGAGCCACGGCCGGAGAAGCTGGCCGCCGGAACACGTCGGCAGACGGACCGGCCTGAAGGAGCCGTCCTGCTTCGATCACGAGGATTTCGTCGGCGAGCATGGCAGCCTCGTCCGGGTCGTGTGTTACCAGCACGGTGGATAGTCCGGCTTGGTGTTGCAGCCGACGCAGCTCTCGAACCAGTTCGTGGCGAACCGGCGCGTCTGAACGCGGAAAATGGCTCGTCGAGAAACACCACCTTCGGGTCTCGACTGAGGGCTCGGGCCAGGCTGACTCGCTGCCGTTGGCCTCCCGACAGTTGTGACGGGAGTCGGTCCAGGAGGTCTTCAAGGTGGAGGGTGCGCAGCCACCAGGCTGCCCGGGCCGGAATCGCATCAACCGCGAAGTTGGCTTGACGCCACACTGCCCTTCCTGGCAACAGACCGAGTCCCTGAGGGACGTACCCGATGTGGCGCTGTTCGGGTGCGATATGGGACACGTCCTCGTCGCCGTAGTACACGGTTCCCGCCCGTGGCAGCAGGCCGGCAAGTGCGCGGAGAGTGAGCGACTTACCCGACCCCGATGGTCCTACGATAGCGATACGGTGTCCGAGCGCCCGGTAGGCGACGCTGAGGTGGAACGTGCCGACCGTCGTGTCGACCTGGAAAGCCATTGCCGTGGGGGTGGTGCTGGGCGGTGCCATCGGCACGACCGGTTGTGGTTTTTTTGGCCGGCGACGTGACCAGCTCAAATAGCTGATGACGATAGCCAGCGCCGCAAAGGCCAGCGCGAGGAAAGTGGGGGCTTGGGTTGCCGGCAGTCCGGAGCCGGAAAACTGAAACTCGGTATAGACCGGCAGGCTGAACGGGTGGTAAGCGACAATGATCACGGCCCCGTATTCTCCAAACGCCCGCAGCCAGGTCAGCACCATCCCGGCCACGATCCCGGGCAGAGCGACCTGCAAATCGATGAGCCAAAACCGCGCCAGCGGTCGATGGCCGAGGGTGGCGGCCAAACCGTCAAGGGCGGGATCGACGGTCTGAAAAGCCGACCGGGCGGCGACGACCACAAAGGGTGCGGACACAAAGGTTTGAGCGATGATAATGCCAATCACCGAATTGGTGAGGTGTTCGTCAAAATGCCGCCCGAGGAAGCTGTACGGACCGATCAGATAAATGAGCAGGATGCCGCTCATGATGGGCGGCAGGGCCAGCGGCAACTGCACTGCCACCAGGGCCAGCGTGCTCAGCCGGCCCCGAGTCCGGGCGAGTACGTAACCGAGTGGGACGCCGAAAAGAGTGCTGAGGGTCAGCGAGATGGTGGCGCTTTTCAGGGACACCGTGAGGGCGGGCCACAGGCCAGGAATGTCAAAGCCCCGCTGGTGCGACGAGCCGAACCTCACCAAGAATGCCACTACCGGAATGGTCAGATACAGAACCAGTAGAGCGCCCAGAACCTGTAACGGCCGACGGCCGGTCACTGCAGCACCGATCCGTTGGTGACTCGAGAGCAGGAAGTCCCGTATGGCCGTGACCCGGTGGAGCCCTTCTTGTTGCACGCTCGAATGGCCACCAGCGGACTGTAACTCCGCTGGTCAGGAGCTAACTACTGGCCGCGGCGACTCTTGGCCAACCGCCGAGCAGCGGCCTGGGCCGTCACCCTGGCGACGCAGCCGGGATCACGGTTGGCTGCCACCCGGGTTTGGAGAGTTGACGCGACGCCGGCCGCGGGCGTGTGGATTCAAGCGAAATACGGCGAAAAACGGCGGCGTGCATGAGGACCACACGACGCGTGGATGCCGGATCAACCGGGCATCACGCTCGCCGTCACATCCCCAAGCTGCTCTGCAGTCCCGCGGGCACGCCGGTGCCAGTCACCTTCGGAGGAGTGACCAGCGCAAAGCCGTCGGCGTTTAAGGCCGTCTTCGCTCCAGGTCCCAGCAAGTAGTTGACGAAGGCCTCTCCACCCGCTTGGTGGGGGGCCTGATTGAGCACCGTCACGGTATACATTGCGGCGTAGTTCTCGCCGGTAAGGAGAACTGTCGGGATGTTGGCAGCCTTGGCCTCAGCGGCATAAAAGAAACCGACGTCGAGCTGCCCGGACTGCAACCGACCTACGAGAGTGTTCTCGGGGTAAACGGTATTCGTATCGGTAGTGATGGCCTTGAGCCCGGGCTCGTTGTATGTCGTTGCTGCGCTCTCCAGGGCCTCCACGGTCAGTTTCCCCTTCGGGTCGGTCGCCGGGTCTGTACGTCCCACCAGGATTCCCGGTTCGACGAGGACCTGATACCACGGTTTGGTCTTCAGATCGGCAGCGAACTTGCTCGACGGGTTGTAGCCGAGGACCAGAGGCGATGTAGCCCACAGGGCGTACCACGACACCCAGTTCCCATTCGCCGGGCCCATCAACTGGGTGTTGGTGGCGGGGCTGGCGCTGATGTACACATCTCCCTGGCGGACCTTGCCCTTGATCTCCGTGGCCAGGGCGCCCGAGTCCCCGGAGAACCCGGTGAAGGTGTAGCCGGTCGCAGCGTTGAAGCCGGGCCCAATCTGTTTCTCCATGACGTTCACCAGCGATCCGGCGTAGAGGACGTCAACCGGACCGGATCCCTTGGCGGCGGCCGAGGTAGGGGATGCGGCTGGCGCGGCAGTGGTTGGTGTCGTGCTGGAGGAGTTCGATTTGCTGGACCTCCCACAAGCAGCGGCGAGGAGGACGAACGCCAACAGTGCCAAGCCCCCCGTCAAACGAAATCGTGAGCGCGAGGTGATGGATCGTCGGGACACTGGTGCGTTTGCCACAGGGGAGAACTGTAGTCCGTCCAGTAGACAGATGCTGATTACCTGTGCGGCAACTGTGGTCAGTTGTTGAACAACGCTCGCGGTGACCGGAGCGGAGCCGCAGTTGTCGATTATCGACACGCGGCATCGAGGCTTGCCACCCCGGGTCTAGTATGCACGATGGCCGTCAACCGATGGCTGGTCGGCGCTACGGAAGGACGGATGGTCGTGATCGTTCGGGACCGCATCTATATCGACGGGGCCTGGGTGCCCACCACCGGGGAGGGGACGATCCCGGTGATCAATTCCACGACCGAGGAGACGATGGGGACGATCCCGGAGGGGACAGAGGCCGACGTGGACCGGGCGGTCAGGGCGGCTCGTCAGGCGTTCCCGGGCTGGGCTGCCACGTCAGCCGAGGAGCGGGCCAAGTACTGCGCACGAATTGCCGACGGACTGGCGGCGCGTACTGATGACATCGCGACCCTCGTCAGCGAAGAGGTTGGCATGGTGAAGCCCCTGAGTCTGCTCATACAGGCCGGTCTCCCTCAACACTCATTCAGCGTGATTCCTTCGATCGTGAGCGAGTTCCCCTTCGAAGAGCGGGTAGGCAACTCGCTGGTGGTTCGCGAACCGGTAGGAGTGGTCGGTTGTATCACTCCCTGGAACTATCCGCTTCACCAAATTGCCGCCAAGGTGGCTTTCGCCCTCGGGGCCGGCTGCACGGTGGTGCTCAAGCCCTCAGAGGTGGCTCCACTCAACGCCTTCGTCCTTGCCGAAGTCGTCGACGACGTGCGTCTGCCGGCCGGGGTTTTCAACCTGGTGTCCGGATTCGGGCCTGTCGTAGGGGAAGCGATCGCAGCGCATCCCGATGTGGACATGGTGTCCTTTACCGGGTCCACGCGCGCCGGCAAGCGGGTCGGCGAACTCTGCATGCGCAGGGTTGCCAAAGTGGCCCTCGAGTTGGGGGGCAAGAGCGCCAACGTGATCCTGCCCGACGCGGATTTTCCCAAGGCTGTCCGGGACGGTGTCGGCAAGGCATTTCTCAACTCGGGTCAGACGTGCTCGGCCTTGACTCGCATGCTGGTGCCCCGAGATCGTCTGGCCGAAGTTGAGGACATGGCAGCACGCTCCGCCGAGCGGATGACCCCGGGCGACCCGTTCGCGGAATCCTCGAAACTGGGTCCGCTGGTATCTCAGGCGCAATGGGATCGTGTCCAGGCCTACATTCAGAAAGGCATCGACGAGGGCGCTAAGCTCGTGACCGGCGGACCCGGCAAGCCCGAAGGATTGGAGACCGGCTTTTTCGTGAAGCCGACGGTGTTCTCCGATGTTCGAAGCGACATGACGATCGCTCAGGAAGAGATCTTCGGACCGGTCCTGTCGATCCTGCCCTACGACGACGAGGCGGAGGCGGTGGAAATCGCCAACGACACGCCGTACGGGCTGGCTGGCGGGGTATGGGCGGGGACGACGGAGAGAGCTGAGGAGGTTGCGCGTCAATTGCGCACCGGCCAGGTCGAAGTCAATGGCGGCGCGTTCAACCCCGATGCTCCTTTCGGGGGGTACAAGCAGTCCGGAATAGGGCGCGAGTACGGCCGGTTCGGGTTGGAGGAGTTCCTCCTTGTCAAGAGCATGCAGTTGTAGTCACGTACCGCTGCGTTTTTGATCCGGGCGAGGTCCATCTGCTGGTGGCACCCGTTCGGAGTCGTCCGCGGCCGGTCTCGACCAAAGTGTTCGTTGTCCATGAAGGGCCCGACCGCCCGCTGGATGCTGCCATGGCTCAACTTTAAGTCGTTTGCTTTTACCAGGTGAAGGTGGTCTGATATCCGGGCATGGCAGTCGTGTCGCGGTCAACGAAGGAGGAGATCGTGCTCGCCGCGGAGCGGCTGATCGCCGCCCACGGCCTGGAGGGTGTGTCGCTTCGTCAGATCGGCGCCGCTTCGGGGAGCGGCAACAACTCCGCTGTCATCTACCACTTCGGCACGAAGGACCAGCTCATCGAAGCGATCTTCGAGTATCGCTTGCCACGGCTGCGGACCCGGCGCGCCTTTCTGATCGAGGAGCGGCGTCCGGCCGACTTGCGCGGGTGGCTCGAATGTCAGGTCCGCGCCGTGCTGGAGCAGAGTGAGCTCGACAACAGCCACTACATGGGATTCGTGGCATCGCTCCAGCTGTATGATGGTGCAGAGGGCTTCAAGCACCTGCCGGCCGAGTTCACCGGCTCGGCGATGGACTTTGAGGCCCATTTACGGTCGTATCTCACCCACCTGGAAGAGCCGCTGCGGTCGTTGCGACTGGCTCAGGCGATGTCCCTCATCGTGCACGCCGCCGCGGCCAGGGAACGAGCACGAGGTCGGGGCGAAGCCCTCCTGCCGTTCGCGCTTGAGGTCGGGAACCTGTTGGACGCCGTGGTGGCCTTTCTCAAAGCGCCGGTCTCGTCAGTTACGAAGGCGGCGATGGAGGGGGCGGGGGCCCCCACTTTTTACCGCCCGTTGGTGCCGTAAGCAAGAGGGATTCAGCACAGCGCGACGTCCGGCTCACCAGCCGACCGATTCGAGGGCTGCGACAATTCGCGACGGCGTAAATGGCGCCTCCAGCGTCCGGGCACCGACGAGAGCGAGTGCGTCGTTTACCGCGTTCGCCACCGCGGCCGGTGCCCCAATGGCGCCGCCTTCGCCTACGCCTTTGTAACTGCCGGGCGTTGTCGCTGGCGTTTCGATGTGGCCGTACTCCAGCCGCGGCACGTCGCTGGCCGTCGGCAGGAGGTAGTCGAGGAACGTGGTCGTAAGGGGATTGCCGTCGGCGTCGTAGACGAAATCCTCGAGGAGGGCCCCACCGATGCCCTGCACCGCGCCGCCGGCGATTTGTCCTTCCACGACCGCCGGATTGATCATGACACCGCAGTCTTCGCTGACGACGAAGCGCAAAACGCGCACGCCGCCGGTCGCGGGGTCGATCGCGACTGTGCACATGTGGCACGCGTTGGAGAACACAAACGGCATATCGGTCTTGTAGCGCTTCAAGACCTCGAGGCCGGGCTCCATTCCTGGCGGAAGTGACCCGAGGTCGAGGTAGGCGGTGTGTGCGATGTCGGCGATGGTCCTCGCTTTGGTCGGCGTGCCGCGGACACTGGCAACACCGTCGTGGACTTCAATGTCGTCGGGCGACGCTTCCAGCTGGTGGGCCGCGATCTCGGCGACCTTGGCCCGGAGTTCCTGAGCGGCGAGCTGGATCGCGGCCCCGAGTATCGGCCCGCTGCGGCTGCCGCCGGTCCCGAAGGCGTACGGCGTGTTACTGGTATCGCCCTGGTGAACGGAGACGCTGTCAAACGGGACCCCGAGGTGCTCGGACACGAGTTGCGCGGTCGTCGTCTCGATGCCCTGACCGTGCGAGCCCGAACCGAGGTACACGTCGATGCTGCCATTCGGCTGAATGCGGATGTGGGCGGGCTCGGCCCCATACGGCCCCATCGCCGCCTGCGGTTCGATGTACAGTCCAATCCCAACGCCCACCAGGGCTCCGGCGGCGAACTGCTCCTGCTGCCATCCTCGGAAGCCGTCGTAGTCAATCATCGCCGCGGCTTGCTCCAGCGTCTCGGCGGGCGAGACGTGGTCGAGGGGCAGGCCAGCGGGCAGCATGTGCGGCAACTGGTCCCGCTGGAGAACATTTCGCCGGCGAAGCTCAATCGGATCAAGGCCCATCCTCCGGGCCAGGCTGTCGACGGCTTGCTCGCGAAGGTAGGTCTCGATCTGCCACGGGCCGCGGTACGGGGCCCGGGAGCAAGTGTTCGTATAGGCCGACTCGCTGCTGAAAGAGAGCTTCGGGATGTGGTACGGACCGGTGAATATGACGGCGCCCATCATGGCTGCGCTGCCCGCCATGGGGTAGGCGCCGACCTCGTCGAGATGATCCACCCGGACGGCGAGAAAATTGCCGGCACTGTCGGCGGCCATCGAGACGGTGGCGCGCTCGGCGCGCGATGAGGTGGCCGCGACAAGGTTCTCGCGCCGGTCCTCGATCCATTTCAGGGGCCGGGCAAGGTGGTAGCTGGCGAGGATGACGATTTGTTCGTCGCGGGCCAGATACGCCTTCTGACCGAAGCCGCCGCCGACGTCACCCATCTGGACGCGGATCTCCTGCTCGGCGACGCCGGTAATCCGGGCCGTAACCGTGCGGACGTCGTGCGGCGACTGCGTCGACACCCAGATGTCGAACGAGCGGCGAACGGGATCCCACCACGCCACGACACCACGGGTCTCCATGGGCACGGCGAGGTACCGGTTCTGCACGAACGTGTCCGTGACCAGGTAGGGGGCTCTTTCCAGCGTCGCGCGCAGTTCGTCGTCGACCGGGACCGGCATCCCGCCCGCACGGTTGCTCTCCAGGTGGGGGTGAACCCGATGGGGGCTGTCCAGCGCCATCGTGTAGTCGACCACCGCGTCCAGTGGCTCGACGTCGAGCTCGATCAGGTCGACCGCGTCCTCGGCCAGGGCTCGGCTTTGCGCAACAACCATCGCGAACGGGTCGCCGACGTAGCGCACCTCGTCGTCGGCGAGGACCTTGTACGGACCCGGCGAACCCATGCCGAGCGTCGGCGTGGCCGCGATCGGTCCGGCCAGGAGGTGGTTGATGTCGCCGGCGGTGAGTACGGCTGCGACCCCGGGAGCGGCCGCGGCTGCGTCGGTATGGACGGAGAGGATGCGGCCCCGGGCGATGTCGCTGCGCGCGAACGCGACGTGCAACATGCCCGGCACGACGACATCATCGACGTATCGGCCACGCCCGGTGAGCAGGCGCGGGTCTTCCTTCCGGTTGATGCGGCTGCCGACGAGCCGGGACGAGGGCGCCACGAACGTCATTGGCCCGCCACCGCCTTTACCGCTTCGACAATGCCCTGATAGCCGGTACACCGGCACAGGTTCCCGGAGAGGGCATGGGCGATCTCCTCGTCAGTGGGGTCCGGGTTGGCGGCAAGGAACGCCGTCACTGACACCACAAACCCGGGTGTGCAAAAACCGCACTGAAGCCCGTGATGGTCAGTGAAGGCTTGCTGCACCGGGCTGAGGGAGCCGTCAACGGGCGAAAGCCCCTCCACCGTCGTGACCGCGCTGCCCTCCGCCTGGGCGGCAAAAAGCAGGCACGAGCGCACAGCCGCACCGTCGAGCAGGACGGTGCATGCCCCGCACACGCCGTGCTCGCACGCGAGGTGGGTCCCCGTGAGGCCGCAGTCCTGGCGCAGGAACTCAGCCAGCGTACGACGGTCCTCGATGACAGCGGTCCTGGCGGTTCCGTTGACGGCCACAGTGATCTCCCGTTCAGGCATGAGCGGCCTCCTCGAGGGCCCTGGTCAGAGCTCGCTGGGTCAAATGGGTGGCGATGCGTCGACGAAACGCGGCGGTCCCGTGGATGTCGTCACCGGGGTCGTTGGCAGCCGCGGCGGCGTGGGCGACATCGGCGAGATCTGTGCGCCGGGCCGGGTTCCCAACCAGCGCGGCCTCGGCCTGGCCTGACCGCACGGGCGTGGATGCCATGCCGAAAAACGTGACTGCGGCCCGCATCACGTGTCCGTTGCCGCCAACCTCGACACCGCACGCCACCCCGGCGATGGCGAAGTCGCCGCTGCGTCGAGCGAACTCCTCCACCGCGAACCCGCACCGACCCGGCCAGATGGGGTAGCGGATCGCGGTCAGGAGCTCGTCGGGCCCGAGCGCGGTGGTCCAGGTCGAGATGAAGAAGTCACGAGCAGGAATGGCCCGAACGCCGGCCGGCCCTTGGACGACGAGCTCCGCGTCGAGCGCCACCGTCACCGCCGGCAGTTCCGAGGCCGGGTCGGCGTGGGCGGTTGAGCCACCCACGGTCCCACGGTTGCGAATCTGGAAGTGGCCGATGAGGGGGAGCGCCCGGTGGAGTAGCGGCGCTGCTGTGGCGACGTCAGGGCTGTGCTCGGCTTCGGCCTGACGAGTCATTGCGCCGACAGTCAGCCATCCGTCCTCGCGACGGATTCCGCTCAATGACCCGACCCGATTGAGGTCGACGAGATGCTCGTAGCGCGCCAGACGCAACGCCAGGAGCGGCACCAGGCTCTGCCCGCCCGCGAGCAGCTTGGCGTCATCGCCGTGCTCGGCGAGGAGTCCTGTGGCTTCCTCGACGGTCGACGGCGTGTCGAGAGTAAAGGGCGCTGGCTTCACGCCTGGGTGGCCTGGAATTGCGCCCAGGCGGCATCCGCGGTCGCCTGCAAGACGTCGGCCCGCGCGTCGCTGTCGTAGGCGCGGAACTGGAGGATCAGCTCATCCATCTGTCTCTTGGTGATGTCGCCCGACTTCAGTGCAGACCCCACGTGGGACTGGATGGGGATGGGCGCCTCGTCGACGCCCACACACGCGACGGTCACGAACCGCCGGTCGCGTCGGCCGAGATCGGGACGCATCCACACGTGCCCGAATACGAAGTTCAAAATACCGGCGTGCTGATAGGGGGTGTCCCGGCCGGGGGCCTGCACCAGGTTCACGTCGCGGAACTCCTCGGCGCCGAGCTGCAGACGCTTCTCCCAGTCGTTCTCGCCCAATTCGTCCAGCCCCCGGGTCGGGAGCGTCGGGTCGCCGCCACGCTCCTGTTGCACCTTCGTCCACGACTGGCGGAGGTACATCTCGAAGTTCGATGCCTTCGGCCAGCCGCAGTAGACGGCGAAGTGGAGCACGACCTCGAGTAGCTCCTCCATGGTCAGGTCGCCACTCTTCAACGCCGCGTAGGTGTGGTCGATCAGCGGCTGTGCCGTCACCGCAAAGCCCGTGCAGGACAGTGTCACCAGCCTCCGCTCGCGGCGGCTGATCCCGGGGCGAGGCCAGATCTCGCCAAACAGGTGCTCCAGCCGCGCCTCTTCCGCGGCCGGTAGCCCGGAGGGGGGCTCGATCATCATCACGTTCCGGTACGTCGCCGCAGCCCGTTCGTCCACCAGGTCCCCCTGTTTCGAGTTAGTGACCCACTCCTAAAGCACTTGACTCACCGTGTCAGAGGTCGAACAATAGCAATCCGGGAAACGCTCTTGCACAGTCCCATCTCTGCCCCCCCGAAAGGACGGCCATGACGCCGAGCGAGCTGTTCGACCTGACCGGGAAGGTCGCCATCATCACCGGCGGCGCCGGCGACATCGGCCGCGTCTACGCCAGGGCGCTCTGCGAAGCCGGCGCAAGGGTCGTCCTCGCCGATGTCAAGGAAGATGCGGCCAAGACGGCTGCCCTCGCCCTCGAAGCCGACGGATTCGGCGCGGCCGGGGTCGCGGTCGACGTCACCGGCGCGGAGTCGACCGGGGCGATGGCCGCGGCCGCCGTCGACGCCTTCGGCGGCATCGACATCCTGATCAACAACGCCGCGATCATGGTCGACCTGCCGCCGTTTGGCCTCAGCAATATGCCGGCGAGCGAGTGGGACCGTGTCATGAACGTCAACGTGAAAGGCCCGCTGCTCTGCACGCAGGCGGTCGTCCCCTCGATGAGCGAGCGCGGAGGCGGCCGGGTCATCAATGGCAGCTCGGCGGGGGGATTCATGAAGATGGGCGGCATCTATGGCGTATCGAAGCTCGCACTGCACGCTCTTACCGCCAACCTGGCAAGCGAGCTCGGCCCGCTCGGCATCAACGTCAATGCCATTGCCCCTGGCCTGATCCAGAGCGAGAGCGGGTACGCGAGCTTGCCGAAGGACTCTCCTATGCGCGCTGGTCTCGAAATGACGATCCCGGGCCAGAAGTCGGGACCTCCTGAGGACCTGGTGGGCACGCTGTTGCTGCTCTGCTCGAAAGCTGGCGCCTGGATCACCGGACAGTCGATCTCCGTCGACGGTGGCTGGATCATGCGCCTGTAGAAAGGGCAGCTGCCGCCCGGGCGAGGTGATCCGCTTGTGGTTGCTTATTGGCTGCGAGGCTCGATAGTGAAGCCGAGGTTTCCAAGCACCCGCACGGCCCCAGCCTTGCCGCCCTCGAAATCGCCGGAGGCAAGGCGTTGGCCGGTGGCGAACTCGAAGGCGGTCCCCAAGATGGCTTTATGCGGGTAACGGCGTCCGTCCCAGACCAGCTCGTAGCTCCGGGAAGGGCCGAACCCGTGCTCGGAGAAGAAGGCCTCCGCACCCAGCCGGTCGTACTCATGTATGGCTCGCACTACCTCCGCGGGAGTCACGCGGTCCCAGGCCACCATCTATCTACCGTCCTTCGTCAGTACTCGAGCGATGTTCTTGACCTCCAAGGGGTCGGGGTCCTCGAGGGCGCCCTTGGAGCGTTGCCCGCTTGCAAGCCGCGTCGTGCCCACTCGAACCTCTCCTTTCAGCTGGTGCCTGCGGTCCAAGCCTGATCACCGCCTTCGGACCGCACATCGTCAGGGTAGCTATTTGCAGCGGTCGTCTCCCCCTGGGTTTCCAGGAGGACGGCTCGTCTACTCGTCGACGACGACCCAACCCTCACCCGCGGAGGATCGCAGGGCAGCGTCAATGACCTGTTGGACCGACCAACCGTCGCGAATCGACGGAGTGGGAGTGGGGTGACCGGAGAAGGCCGGAAGCCAGTCCTCCAGCAGAAGGCCCATTGCTCGTATGGCGTGGGACGAGCGGCGGCCGGGGAGCTCCACGCCGCTCGCCAGCTGCCGCGGGACAAGTTCCAGGGGCCGGGGCTCGCCTCCGTCCACGGTGGCCACGAACGACCCGCCCCCCATGGGGAAGCGATTGATCGCGACGGTGCCGTTGCTTCCGTGCGCTTCGAACAGATTGGTCCCGGCACCCAGACCGGCGCTGGAGTTCGTCAGGACGGCCAGCGCACCGGACTCGAGGCGCATGATCACGGCGGAGGTGTCGTCCGCGTCCACCTCGATCTCCCCCTCCGGGGTGGAGATTCGGTCCACCGAGTGCCTTACGTCCGCGCAAACCGACGTCGCCCGCCCGAAGGTTGTCTGGATGAAGTCGATCTCGTGGGACATCTGGCCGAACAGGTAGCCGCCACCGTCCTTCCTGCGGTACATCCATGGCGCCTGGGGTCGATGGGTCGGATGCCAGTAACCGGTTGTGATCGTGACTTGCACGAAGGAGAGGCGTCCGACGGAACCGTCTTGAACCAGCCGGGTGATCGCTTGGTGCTCGGGGGAGAGCCGGTTCTCGAAGCAGACCAGGGTGGCCCGGTCGGAGGCATCGGCTGCCAAGGTCATGGCACGTCCCTCGGGCCCGGACAAGGCAAGCGGCTTTTCGCACAAGACGTGCCGGCCGCTTTCCAGAGCCGCGAGAAACATGTCATGGTGGTAGGGGACCGGAGTCGATATCGAGATCAGATCCAGATCGTCCCGCCGAACGAACGAGGCCCAATCGGTCGACACGTCGGCAACGCCAAGTCGTTGACCGGCGCTGGCCACCGATTCGGGCCGGCTCGAACAGAGCGCAACCAGCTCGTAGCCATCAACGGCCCCGAACGCTGGGGCATGAACCAGAGCGCCCCACCCGACTCCAATCAGGCCCACCCGCAGAGCAGCCAACGCAAGATCCTCGTTCCTCTCGATCAGCATGAGCCGAGCGTTCCACCGCAGTCAGACGTCGCGCCTCACTGCGGTCCTTCCCGGCTTCGAGCCTCACCCAGGATAGACGCGCGTTCTGCCGGAGTAACGGTGTCCCGGCTGGTCCGATTCGCCCCGGGTCGAGCGGGGCCGTATCGTTGGCCCTGAGGTCGCCGGTGCCAGGGGCTCCGGGGCGCTGGCCACCCGCGTTTCAGGGGTCGTCGCAGCAGCGGCCGGGTCTCGCTCCGTTGCGCTGCGCCGGGAGTGTCCGATCGGATAAATCGACCGCAGCGTGGTGGGATCCCCACGTCCCGTCGCTACTATTCGGCCTGGTGCTGTCGGGAGGGCCCGAGCCGGAGGCCTTTTGAAAGGGGAGGACAGCTATGGTTGAGACAGGGGTGGCCACGCACCAGCAATTTGCGGTCGTGCTCGAGGGCGTGCAGCGCGTCGGCGCCGATATGGCCCGAAGAGCCGAAGAGATCGACGGGCGGGGCGTCATCCCCGTAGACCTCTTCGACGACCTGGTGGCAACTGGCTGTTTCCAGAGCATGCTGCCCAAAGCCCACGGCGGATTGGAGTTCTCCCTCTCAGAGATCAACGAGTTGATCATCGCGGCATCCAGAGCCAATGGGTCCGTCGGGTGGATATTGCTGATAGCGATACCGGCACCACTGGTCTTCGGACTTCTTCCTCGAGAGTCGGTTGCCGATCTGATGGCGACGTACCCGAACGTCAGGGGCCGAGGCGTCATCGCGCCCAAAGGGGTCGCAGTTCCCGTCGACGGTGGTTACGCGGTATCGGGACAGTGGCCATTTGCGAGCGGCGGTCCCAACCCTGACGTGGTCGCAGCCAACTGTGTTGTGCTCGAAAACGGCGCGCCCCGGATCGGGCCCGGGGGCATCCCGGAGACCGTTGTGGTAGTCGTGCCTGCCGCCGAGGTCGAATTCCTCGACACCTGGCACGTGCTCGGCCTTCGGGGTACGGACAGTTGCGACTTTGCCATGCGTGACGTGTTCGTAGCTCACCAAATGACGACCAACGTCTTCACTGCGACGAACACGTTCGAGACGCCCCCCGCGCGGCTGCCGCTTCGGGTGAGCCTGGCCCTCGGGCACGCGTCGGTCGCCATCGGCATCGCCCAGGGTGCGCTCTACGAGATCACCGAACTGGCGAAGACCAAGCGGGCGGCCATGAATCCCGCCGCGCTCTTAGCGGAAGACCCGGTGTTCCGGCACTTCCTCGGGGAGCATGCCCTGCGACTGGCATCGGCGAGGGCGCTCTTGAACAGTACGACGGAGATCGTCTCTGCGGCGGGCGTGTCCAGCCGGCCCCTTTCTCCGGAGGAGATCCTGACCGGCCGGACGATGGCCGGCTACGTCACCGCCGAGTGCGTGAAGATTGTCGACGGCGCCTACACCATGGCTGGCAGCACCTCCCTGTACGACACCTCACCTCTCCAGCGGCGCCTGCGAGACATCCACGTCGTGACCCAGCACGTCGCGGCCACAAGCGAGGGGTACCGGGCTCTCGGTGCTGTCCTGGTCGGCGAGGAGCTTTCGCCCATGGAACTCTTCTGACCGGACGCGCCGTGCCCGTTCGTCAGTGGGCGCACCCGCACGCGCCACCGCAACACCCGCCGGTTGAGCCGGTCGAAGGGAGTTGTGGTGCCGCGCTCGGTGAGGCCCCCACCGACGCGAAGAGCGACAGTTTCCTGCGCACGTCGGTGTGACCGTGCGGGCACATGACGCCGCGATCCGCGTCGTGCATCGCCCGGCGCAGCTCGAAGACAACGTCGCAATCACGGCAAACGTATTCGTAGAGTGCCATTGACGCTCATCCTAGAGCGCGGGCCAGCCGAGAATGAGACGGCCACCGGCCGTCGGGTCGCGCCAGCCCATCTCGATGCGCCAGAATGGCGCGGTGCGAGAGATTTCTGGGGTAGGCGTCTGGGACGGACAGCTGCGCTACGGCGATAGCGGCGAGGTTGCGGATGCGGCCGGCGAGCTGGAGGAGCTGGGTTACTCGGCGCTGTGGATTCCTGACGTCGGTGGCGACGTCTTCGGCGCGGTCGAACACCTGCTGAAGGCCACTACGACCACGACGGTCGCGACCGGCGTGCTCAATCTGTGGAAACACTCAGCGGAAGAGACCGCCGAAGCTCACGACCGGCTCACGAAGGAGTACGACGACCGATTCCTGGTAGGCATCGGCGTCAGCCACGCGGCCCTGATCGACGCGGATCAGCCCGGGCGGTACCGCAAGCCGCTGGCGGCCATGGCCGCGTTCCTCGACGCCCTGGACTCCGCTCCTACCCCGCTTCCTTTGTCCCGCCGCGTGCTGGCCGCCTTGGGCCCGAAGATGCTCGAACTTGCCCGCGCCCGAGCTGCCGGAGCCCATCCCTACAACGTCACGCCGGAACACACGGCCTTCGCCCGGACGGCCCTGGGGCCGGCGGCGTTGCTCCTGCCGGAGCAGATGGTCGCGCTGGCTACCGACGCCGGGGAAGCACATGGCATCGCCCGAGATGGCCTGCGTCATTACATGAACCTGCCGAACTACACGAATAACCTGCGACGATTCGGATTCGGCGATGAGGATTTCGCCGACGGGGGCAGCGACCGGCTCCTCGACGCCCTCGTTGCCTGGGGTTCCCCCGAACGGATCGCGGCCCGGGTTCGCGAGCACCAGGACGCCGGCGCCAACCACGTCTGCATCCAGGTGCTCGGTGTCTCCGGTCGGCTCCCCCAAGCCGAATGGAGGGAACTGGCACCGGCGCTGACCAGCTCGTGACGTTCGGCGTCATCCAGGCCGCGAGCCGCGGTCCTCTCCACAGGTTCCGCAGGTACCGCCGGTTGCCGGGTCCTCGCGTCCGCTTGATCAGGCCGGGCCGAATCGCTCGTCGAAGAAGTCGAGCATGGACCGCCAGGACCGCTCGTCGGTGAGTTGGTGGTAAGCCACGCCGGGGACTCCTGACAGATCCGCGTTCGGATTCGTGAAGCTGTGGACCGCTCCGCCGTACAGGTTCATGCGCCAGTCGACCTCGGCGTCGCGCATTTCCTGCTCGAACGCTGCTCGTTGCTCGGGCGGCACAATCGGATCGTCGGCGCCGATGCAGACCAGGATCCCGGCTTTGACGTCGCCGGCGACAGCCGGACGGTGAGTGGCGAGCCCGGAGTGAAAGCCCACGACGACACCCAGGTCTGCACCGCTCCGGGCCAGCTCGAGTGCCATCGTGCCCCCGAAGCAGTAGCCAATAGCGGCCAATCTGGCCCGGTCAACCTGGTCTTGAGCCAACAGAATTTGAGAGCCCGGCATACGCCAGCTCACGGATCTTGTCCGGGTCCGTCATCAGAACCCCAAGTCGGCCCATTATCTCATCTTGGGCCAGTGGCTTGCCCTCGCCGTGATAATCGAGCGCGAACGCCGCGTAGCCCAAGTCGGCCAATCGCTCGGCTCGACCTTTCGCGTGTTCGTCGAGTCCCGGCCCTTCATGACACACGAGCACGCCCGGTCGGAGCCCCGGTCGCGCCTCATCGATCGCCAGGTGCCCGATCATGCGGCTGCCCACGACAGAGTATTCGATGTCCTCGATGCGCATTGCCTACGAACCTCCCGGGTTGCGGCCGAAGTCACAGTCAAGCACGCAGGCGGCTGCCGCTGCCTGCTCCCGCCGAGCGATAGAGTGATCCGCCGATCCCGAGAGCGACCGTCTTCCGGGCGATGTCGGGCGGCGCCCCCTCCGTCCCCGATCGCTGTGTATCGTCCCGTTGCACCGGAGAATCCCTCAACAGAGAGGAGTTGAGACCTTGTCACGACTCGGAAGCTGGGTCCCCGCGACCATCGAGGAACGTCTCGACCGAATGGAGTCCCTGGCCGCCATCCAGCAGCTGGCGCAACGTTACGGAGTAGCCATCGACTCTCGAGACATGGACATGATGGTGGACCTGTTCGTCCCCGACGTCCGCGTCGGCAAAGGGGAGATAGGGCGCGAGGCTCTGAAGCGCTGGTATACCCGAACCATGAGCTACGCCAAATCGAGCTGCCATTTCGTTGGTAACCACGTCGTCGACTTCGACGACGCCGACCATGCTCACGGGATTGTCTATTGCCACGACGAGCTGGACCATCCAGACGAGGCCGAGTGGGTCCAGGGCCAGCTCCAGTACTGGGATACCTACCGGCGCGTCGACGGCGAGTGGTATTTCGAGCGGCGGAAGTTCCACCGGCTCTACCTCACCGACTGGCGCAACCGGCCCTCACACGCCGCCGGGACCCAGGCCGAGACCGGCGCGCTTACGACCTACCAGCTGCCCGAGGCCTACCCGTCGTGGAACGAGTTCTGGGATCGGGTCGCCCGAGAAGGGGTATGAACCTGCGCGCGGGTTCAGGCAGGGTACGCCACCTCTGGCCGGTCGCGCTCGACGACGAGTTCCCATAGGCGGTCGGCCAGGGCATCCGGGTCGATCGAGTGGACCGCGGCTTCGGACCCACGACTGGACCTCATTGCCGCGTTCATCTCGCTGCGATCGATACTGGCTTTTATTGTCACCGTGCCGGCATAGACGCCTTTCTCGCGCAGCTCCCCGAAGAGCGAGTAGACGTAGTTGCGAGTTGCCGCCATGGCAGGACCGAGTCCGCTCATGCCGGCGATGGGATCGGCGGCGGTCAAGCCCTGGCTTATCAGGATCGCCCCGTCACCCTGGTCGATCATGGCAGGCAGAACGGCCTGAATCACTGCAATAGGTGTAAGGAAAAACAGATCGAGGAGCGACTGCTGCGTCGCGACGTCGAGCGATATCGCGGGGAAGAATCGTTGGTTGCCGGCCAGGGGACCGTAATGCACAACGTCGATTCTGCCCAAGGCGTCCTGTATCGCTCGGACCACCCCACGAGCGAGGGTGGGGGAAGAAAGATCGGCACTGAACACCGCCGCGGGGATTCCAGCGGAGTCCAGTTCGGCCGCCACCTGTCCAAGGCGCTCCTGTCGACGCCCCACGAGGGCCACACGGTACCCGGCCCGACCAAATCGGTGAGCGACGGAAGACCCGAGTCCGGTGCCAGCACCGAAGACCGCGATGTTTCTGGTCATCGCGCCTCACGCTACCGGCGGGTGGCTTTGGTTGGCCATTACGGGCGGAATCTGGAAGGATGAGCCCATGCCGGGTGCCCGAGCGACCGCCGATCGATACGTCGAAATCGCGACTGCCGACGGGAAGGAGGCCCTGGCCACGTTGTTTGCGCCCGACGCCGTGTTTCACGCGCCTGACGGTTCCGTCTACTCGGGCCGGGAGGCGATCGCTGCCTTCTACCGGCGCCACCTCGCCAATGTCATACCAACCTTCCACGTCCAGCGCGCCGTGACCGACGGCAGCGACTGCTGGGTCGAGCTCGCCGACGGGTCCCTCGACGATCCTACTTTTCTGGCCAGCAATCATTTCACTGTCGGTGACGATGGGTTCATCACCCGGCTGATTGTGTTTCTTCGGCCCCGGCCGGCCACTTGACCCGCAGCTCCTGGGAACGGACGACGTGTCGGCTGAACCAGACCAGGGGCCGGGGATCCCGTCAGCTCGAGGTGATGCCGTTGTCGATGGTGTAGATGGCGCCAGTGACGGAGCGAGCCTCGTCCGAGGCGAGGAACGAGAAGAGGGCGGCAACTTCTTCCGGTTCCGCCATTCCGCGTAATCCTGCCATCCGCGTCACCAGATCAACGTCCACGTCAGGAGGAAAGCTGGTGGAGGCGGAAATATTCGTGTTTGTCCCCGCCGGCGCAATCGCATTTACTCGCAGTGGCGTCTTGAGGAATTCCACCGCCAGCGACCGGGTGAACTGAACGACGCCGCCCTTACTCATGCAATAGGCCACAGAGTACGGCACGCCTTGCAGCCCGGCGTTGGAGGCGATGTTGACGATGTTGCCGCCCGTCTCGAGGAGGTGGGGGAGGGCGGACTGGGCCAGAAAGAAATACGCATCGAGATTGACGGCCATGATCCGCCGGTATTGCTCGCGGGTCATATCCTTCATGTGACCCGCGAGATAAATTCCGGCAATGTTTCCGAGGACGTCGAGCCGACGGAACTGCTCCAAGCAGGCGTCAACGGTGGCCACGCAGGTGTCGGGATCGCTGAGGTCGGCCTGGTAAATGGTCACGGTTCCCGACGTCATGGCTTGCGTCTGGTCAAGGCGGTCCTTATCAACGTCCACGGCAAATACCGCAGCGCCCTCGGCTGCGAGCCGTGCCGCTACCGCCCGGCCTATCCCGGATCCGGCCCCGGTGACCAGTGCAGCCTTGCCATCGAACTTGCCTTGCACGTCGACCCTCCGTTGGTCAGCGCCGGGCGGCCCGGTCATCGGGCGACATCCCCGGCCAGCTCGACCGGCGATCCCGACGAGGACACCCTAGTCATTCGGGCGAACTCAGGCCGTAGTCGATCGACTCGCGCTAGTCGTGGGTTTCCGCCCGTAGCCCGGGACGGGCGTCCAGCATCTTCGCCCGGAGTGCCGGAGCCACCTGGGGATACTGTGGATTGATGGCGGCAAGAGCATCGACGAGGACCGCGGCTGTTGCCGAGACGCGCAAACCATTTGTGGTCGGCTGGTACTACGTACCACGGCGCCCACTTCGTGCTGGTGTTGCTGAGCATTTGATCGAATGCGACTTGGTACTGGTCCCAGAAGCGACGCTCCTGGATGTCACTCAAGGAGAACTTCCAGTTCTTCTCGGGCTGATCGATTCGTCGGAGGAAGCGCTTGGCCTGTTCCTCCTTCGACAGATTCAGGAAGACCTTCACGATCGGAATGCCGTTGTCGACCAGATAGTGCTCCCAGTCGTTGATCTCACGGTAGCGGCGCTTCCAGACGTCATGTTGCCTGGCCCTCTCCGGTAGACGTTGGTCGGCGAGCAGTTCGGGATGGACCCTCACCACGAGGACCTCCTCGTAGTGCGATCGGTTGAAGATGCCGATCCGTCCTCGCTCGGGGAGGAAACGGTGGTAGCGCCACAGGAAGTCGTGACTGAGCTCTTCTTCAGACGGTTGCTTGAAGCTCCGAACCTCGACGCCTTGAGGGTTCACCCCACTCATGACGTGCTTGATGGTGCTGTCCTTGCCCGCGGCGTCGATTCCCTGGATGAGAAACAGGACGCCAAACGTCTTCTGCGCCGACAGCCGGTCCTGGTAGTCGGCCAGGGCGGAAATGCCTTCGGCCAGCCTGGACTGAGCCTCGCTCTTGCTGCTCATACCTCCGACATAGCCAGGATCGAAGTCGCGTCGAAGGCGCACCGTGGTGCCGGGAGCGACCCGGAGCTGTTCGACAAGGCGTTGCCCGAAACGGAGCCGTTGCTCCATGGAGTCAACCGTGGCTCGGACTAGACGCCGGCAGCCTGGACTCTCGCATCAGCAGTTCGAGGATTCGGCCTGAACCCGTCGGAACGGGTTTGAGTCGAACCCTCCTGATGACGCGCCCAGCGATAGTCAATACCGACATCGGGAAGGATTTTACGCGTGGAATAGCCTGACTGCTGCCCGACGACGACGTTGGAGGTGCTCGGGTTCGCATCGCTTGGGTCCGGAAATCAGCGATACTCAACAAGATATACTGATATACACGTAGCCAGGCCCAGTGATGGGTGACCAACTCGCGGAGGACTTCCATGTCAGCGGATTCACCGACGTCCGATCGCCGCACGCAAACCTTGGCCGACGGCCATCAGATACCCGTTCTTGCGCTTGGCGTGTGGCAGGTACCGAACGGGCCCATCTGTGTCAATGCCGTGCGCTGGTCCCTCGAGCTCGGGTACCGGCACATCGACACGGCCCAGGCGTACGGCAACGAGGAGAGCGTCGGGGAGGCACTGCGAGACAGTGGTCTGCCACGCCAAGAGGTGTTCATCACGACGAAGTTCGATCCGTCGCGCCGGGACCCGGCGGCGGAGGCCGAACGTAGCCTTCAGCGTCTGGGTCTCGAGTATGTAGATCTCTATCTGGTGCATTCGCCGAGGGGCGGCCCGACCCGGGCCTGGCCGGGAATGGAGCGGGCGCAGCAACTCGGGTATGCCCGCTCGATCGGCGTTTCCAATTTCGGGGTCGCGGACCTGCAGCAAGTCATGAGCGCAGCGGTCACGCCCCCGGTTGTGGACCAGGTCCAGTTGAGCCCCTTCACCTACCGCCGCGCCTTGCTCGACGAAGCCAACGGGCGCCAGGTTGTCGTCGAAGCGTACAGCCCCCTTGGCACGGGACGGCACCTGTCAAACGCCGCCGTGAGGCGCATAGCAACGCGGCTCGGACGCACACCCGCGCAGATACTGCTGCGCTGGTGCTTCCAGCATGACCTCGTTGTTCTGGCCAAGTCGACGCACCGCGAGCGCATCGAAGAGAACGCCCAGATCTTCGATTTTCGCCTCTCTGATGAGGAAATGGGAGAGCTTGATGCCCTCGATCGGACCGGCGGTACCGGGGAGGCGCTCGAACGCAAATGGTGGTGAAGGGCCGCGGTCATCGAAACGAGTTTTCGGCGTCGGAGAACGAGCGCGTCACGGCTCACGGCTGACAGGAGACCCGCCGCTTTACAAGTCGCAGAAAAAGTGATATCACTTTGATAGGTGACCCTCTGCGAAGGGTCCCGCACACAGGAAGGCCATCTCCATGCAGGCATCGATAAACATCGCGGGCGGAACCCGTCCCGCCAGTACTCCCGTAGAGGAGAGGCTGTACCCCTCCTGGTCGGGGTTCGCAGTCCTGGTCGGATCGATCGGGGCGTGTGCGGTCGGCATCCTGTTGCTCACCATCCACGCGCCCGTGTCCATCACGGCCGGGATCATCTTGCTGGTGGTTGGAGCGCTCGGCTTCGCCGGCCTGACGGCCATCAAGCCGGGCGAGGTGCGGGTGGTGCAACTCTTCGGTGGTTACCGGGGAACCGTCCGTGCGACCGGTTTGCGGTGGGTGAACCCGTTTGCCGTCCGGCGGCGGGTTTCCATACGGATCCGGAATAAGGAAACCCCGACCGTCAAGGTCAATGATGCTGACGGCAATCCCATCGAGATCGCGGCCGTTGTCGTCTGGCAGGTTCGCGACAGCGCCAAGGCAACGTATAGCGTCGAGGACTTCGTCGCATTTGTCGATACTCAGAGCGAGACGGCCCTGCGCCACGTGGCCAACAGCCACTCGTACGACACCAGTGCGGGCGAGTCCTTGTCGCTGCGTGACCACACCGACGAAGTCGCCGGTCAGCTGGCAGCCGAGATCGCGGCGCGGGTGATTCCCGCGGGGGTAGACATCGTCGAGGCGCGGATCACCCGCCTGTCCTATGCCCCCGAAATCGCCCAGGTCATGCTTCAGCGCCAGCAGGCGAGCGCTGTGGTGGCGGCCCGGTCACGTATCGTGGACGGGGCCGTCGGTATGGTGCAAATGGCCCTGGCGCGCCTGGCGGACGAGGATGTCGTCGAATTGGACGAGGAGCGCAAAGCGGCGATGGTGTCCAATCTTCTGGTGGTCCTATGCGGCGACCGCGGCACCCAGCCCATTGTCAACGCCGGGTCCCTCTACCACTAGCTGGTGCCCGACAATCAAGCTGCCGAGCGGAAAAGCATCCTGCTCCGCCTCGACCCGGCTGTCCACGACGCCCTGGCGCGTTGGGCAGCCGATGAACTGCGCAGTACCAATGCCCAGATCGAGTTCCTGCTGCGCGATGCGTTGACACAGGCGGGGCGCAACCCGACGGCCGGCCCCCTTCCTAGGCGCGGAAGGCCGAGAAAGATCCCCGATGCGCTGTAGGCCTCGCCTTCCTCCGGCGTAACATCGCCAGCCGCCGGCCCGGAAACAGTTCCCTCGGAACAATCGAGGGAAAGGTCCCGATGGTTTACCTGCGGCTAGGAGTCCTCATGATCGTGACCGTGATCGTGGTGGTGGCCATGGTTGTGATCATGGCCGTCGTGACCTTCCTCGCTGGCGGGACCACCCTCACGGGGCGGTGGAGCTCCCACTCAACAGCCGGGCTGCCCGTAGTTTCCGCAACAGTCCTGCCGGGTCCGGATCTTCGTCAGGTTGTTGGAAAATACCATTCGGAGCTTCGTAAGGAAGGGTGCGTCGTACTTCTTCCAGTTGGCTCGAACGGCCGAGAAGCTCGGCTTCGGCCTCGGTTGTGGGTCAGGTTCGGACACAAGACGAAGTCTAGGCTTCGCCCTGACCGGCCGCTGATGGGACGGCCCGCACGGTCTCGTTCCTGGTGGCGCCCACATACCGGGACCGTACGAATCGGAGCCTCTCGACATGCGCGTCACAGGACGGGACCTTCGAGTCGTCGACGGCGCCTATGACCCGGACCCGGACCGGATCGGACCGCCCGAGATCTATGCGTGGACGAGATTCCGTCGTTCTCCTGCCGAGCGATACCTCCGGCAGGCACTCGTGGCCCAGGCGACCGGCCATTGGACCCTGGCGGCCGCCATGCGCCCACACCAGGGGTTCGGAGAGGCCCGGGCTCACGTGTCCCTCTCCACCGGGATCATGTCCATCGCGATCGCCTTCCACGACGACGCCCCCCTGGACGAATGGTTCCTGTATGCCAACCCGGCAATCTGGGCTGGACAGGGACTCTGCCAGGGGGACGGTCGTGTCTACAGCAGGGACGGTCGGCTCATCGCCTCGTACACGGTGCCAAGCCCTGCTCCGGGGATTCGAGCGGTCCCCGGAGGCTATGGGGATGGACTACACGAAGGTGATGTAGTCACACTCGCACTCGGAGCTCAACCCGTCGCGCTCGCGACGCCAGAGTTCGGGATCACGGTCCCGCAGAAGGGCTTGCCGTTGTTGATGGTCACGAACTGGTTGCCCTCGACCTTGGTGACGTACCCGCAGAGCGTGTTCTCCACGTGACCGAAGTGGTCAAAGCCCACCGAAGTGGGGAGCAGCCCCTCGGCATTCCAGCTGGTGACCTTCTGCAGGTTGGTGATGAACGACTGCCGGGTCGGATTCTGTCCGGCGACCCGCAGGCCCTCGATCATCAAGTCGGCCGAGAGGTACGCCCCGGTCAGACCGTAGCTGGGGTACCCGCCCTTGTAACTCGGGTCGTAGGTCTTGAGGTTGGAGATGAACGTGTTGGTGGCCGGATTATTGGTATCGATGGGGACAACGGTGGTCGGCCAGTAGGTGCCCTGAGCCTCCGAGACTGCGGTCGGGTTGGCGAAAAGGCTGCCGTCGACGCCCGAGAACATGAGGGCACCCTTGACCGGGATCCCGGCTTGCTTCAAGGCCTCCGCCATGGCGACGTTCGACGACTGCACGCACGAGCAAGTTGCGCCGTCCACGTTGGCCGCTTTCATCTGGAGGGCGTAGGTGGTGAAGTCCACGCCGCCGAAGGGGAGAGACAGGTTCTCGTAGCCCATCTTGATGCCCTCGGCCGCCAGCGACTCCTTCAGGTCCTTGATGCTGTCGGTGGACGAGGGCGACACCCCATAGGCGAGCCCGGCCACATTGGTGGCCCCGAGCGACTTGAAGAACAGCCCGTCTTCAGTGTTGGCCGGATACGTCGGGTCCACACCGCCCCCGTAGGAGAACATGTTGGTGTTGGGCTGGATCCCCCATTCCGGACCGTCGAACGCGCCTCCGGTCACGGGGATGCCTTGCTGCTGGAGGTATTTGTAACCGCCGAACGCGTACGGGGTGTAGTCGATGACCGCAAACGCGCCCTTCGAGACGAGCTCCTGGGCGCCGGCGAGGTCACCGGCAGGCGTTGACTGATCGTCGGCCACGATGACAGTGATTTTTCGCCCGTCGATACCACCTGCTGCGTTCAACGCGTCAAAGCGAGCCTCCGCCCCGAGGGCGCTGTCTGAGAAGGTTGACGAGGCGTTTCCCGTGACCGAAGTCATGACCCCGATCGTGATGTTGGTCGGCGTCACACCCGGAGCGCTCGCCGTGTTCTTGGCGCTCGACGATCCTCCGGTCGAGGATCCGGTACTCCCGGCGGCAGAAGTCGACGACGTCGACCCCTTCGACGAGCTCCCACAGGCGGAAGCCACGCACATGGCGACGGCCACGACTGCGACTGCCCCCACTCGTCGACGATTCATGTGATTCTCCTTTTAGTTGTCCGACATCAAGTTGTTGGAGAACTGGCACAGAGCCGGCGCGTTCGCCCCCGCCCGAGACCGGGTCGGGTTGTTCGCGATCACCCCCACTTCGGCTGCACCAGTGGCGCATCAGAGGGCATCTTGTCAGAGTTTCCGCGCCCGGTGGGGTCGCGGTACACAGAGCCGACTGGGTGAGGGCGAGTATATGGGGCTGCGCGCGCCAGGCGAGCGAGTGGTGGGACGCCGATCAACGACAACCTCGACATCATTCGCATCCGGTCAAGGGATAACGAAGAGCGCTGGCCGCGCCATCGTCCAGTCTTTTACCTGACAACCGCGTTCCCCCCGAAGCGCTCCCTGGATCTATGCGCACGTAGTCTGGCACAACTGACACGCCATTTGCAAGAATGGAAAACAGTGATTTCCTCGCCGGGCCCTCAGGCCAACTGGCAGGAGCGGGCTCGAGAGCGCGCCTTGGCCGGAGCACGTCATCGGGCCGATGCTCAGCTGACCCGCCTGCTCCGGGCCGCCCAGGGAATGATCAGCGAGGAAGTCGATCTGACCGTTCCCGCGCTGGCCGGGCGCGCCGGGATGTCGACAAAGACGTTCTACCGGCATTTCGCGTCTCGCGACGAGCTCCTCCTGGCCGTGCTCGAAGAGGAGCTCGCTATAGGCGCTCATCTCGTCCGGAAAGCAGTCAATGCCCATTCCCTGCCCGTCGCCCGAATGCATGCTTGCGTCCTCGCCTATGTCGCGCTCCCCGGTCGCTACGGCACTCCAGGCGTTCGCCGAGCGTGGACGCAGTTGTCGCAACGCCTGATCGCCTTGTATCCCGACCGGGCAAAGCAAAGCAGTGCGCCGATGATGGCTATCTTTCGCGAGGGCATCGAGGATCTGGCGGCTGCTGGGGTCGTCGAGCTCGACGACCCAGAACTGACGGCCCGCGGCATCTTCCACCTTGTCACCGGCCATCTGGTCGACGCGGCCTACGAGGAGAGGCCGGGCGTCTACCTGCGTCTCGGCGCTCACGCGTGGCGCTTCTGCTGCCTCGGGCTCAACCTGGCATCGGCTACCGGGACTGACGCCACGCGTGGATTCGTATGATCGAGCCCGACGCGCCGGTCGCGTCGAGTGATTCTATGGAGGAGCGAGTGGTCGACTACGACGAGTATCTGGCGAACCTGGTGGCGGAGGAGCGCTTTGGTCACGGCGACCGGCTCGGCACCGCCAACCTCATCGATGCCGCGGCGCGACGGCGGGCGGCAGAGGCGGTCGAGAGCGGGGAATGCCTCAGCCTGGCCCGGCCGCTCGTCGACGTGCCGACGGCCGGCGACGCACACGCGTTCTCACTCGAGGTCTTCGAGAACGAAGGCCCCATCGGAATTGCCATGGACCGCCTGGAGCTGCGGTGTCATGGGCTGGTCAACACCCATCTCGACGCGCTCAACCACATCTCCTTCGGAGGAGAGTTCTATGGCGGGTTCCGCCTGGGCGATCCACGGCTGACTTCGATGGCCGACCTGGCTCTGCATGGTCTCGTGACGCGTGGCGTGGTCGTCGACGTGCCGGGAACCCGGGACCAGGAGTGGGTCGCGGTGGACGAACCCGTCACGGGCGAGGACATCGATCGGGCCCTTGGCTCCGTCCGGTTCGAGCCCGGCGACGCCCTGGTCCTGTACCTGGGCCGCGACCGCCTCGAGGCGAGCACCGCCGCCGACGCCGGGGGCGCTCGGCCCGGGGTCGGCCGAAGCGGAGCGGAGTGGATCGTGGACCATGGCGTCTCTCTGGTCTGCTGGGACTTTCTGGATGCCAGTGGCGGTGGTGAGCCGCCGCTGTGCGTGCACCGGCTGATCCGGGCCATCGGGCTGTTGCTGGTGGATAATTGCGACCTGGGGGCGGCCGCGGCCGTGGCCCGGGAGGGAAGGCAGACCGGGGCGCTGGTGGTGGCGCCCATCGCCATCCCCGGGGGTACTGGCTGCAACGTGACCCCGCTCCTGGTGCTCTAGACGATTTGGCCCCAAACGTTTTACGTCTAGTTTGGTGCCGAAACGTTTCTCAACCCGGCCAGACGAGGATGAGATCTTTGACATGCCGCAACCCCGGCGCATACTCGAGCTGCTCGTGGCCGGGCTTGATCTCGTACTCCGGGATGCGCCGGTGCCACTGGCGCAAGGTCACCCGCAGCTCGCGGCGGGCCAGGTGACTCCCGAGGCAGCGGTGCACGCCGCCCCCGAAAGCCAGATGCCGGTTGGCCTCGCGCTCGAAGCGGATCTCGTTGGCATCGGGGAACTCAGCGGGATCGACGTTGGCGGCACCGACGTTCACGCTGATCATGGTCCCGGCCGGGATCAGTGTGCCGGCGACCTCGTAGTCCGTTTTCGCCATGCGGGGTACGGCAGGAACCGGCGTTTCCCACCGGAGCAACTCCTCGACCGCTGCCGGGATGACGGCGGGGTCGTCGACGAGGCGTCGGCGATGATCCGGGTGGGTGGCCAGGAAGGCGTAGAAGCACGTCAGCGAGTCGCTCACGGTGTCGAGCCCGGCGATGAGAAACAGGAAGCAGATGTCGAGGATCTCGTCCCGAGACAACTTTTCACCGTCGATCTCAGCGGTGAGGAAATGCGTCAGAATGTCGTCAGTGGGACGAGCCTGACGTTCGTCCAGCATCTGACCGAAATACTCGTAGATGTCCAGACCGGTGGCCCGGGCGATCGCCTGGCGCTTGTCGATATCCAGCGCAGCGTCGGGGTCCAGTTTTTGCGGGCGCAGGATACCGTCGCGAAGGCGGAGAAACGTGTCGAGCTCAGCCCACGGCAGCCCCATCATGCCGAGGAACACTGACGACGGGAACAGCTCCGCAAATTCCTCGGTGAAGTTGCATTCGCCCCGGTCTTCGAATGCGTCGATGAAGTGATCCACCCGGCTGGCAATATCACCCTCGACGGCATCCATCCGTTTTGGTGCGAAGAGGGGGTCGAGGATCTTGCGGTACTTCGAGTGCCGGGGTGGATCCACCGATAGGGGGATGAGGGGCCGCACGTTGCCGAGATCGAGGCCGAACTCGGACGTGAACACCTCGTGATGGCGGAGAACGGTATCAACAGCTTCCCGGCTGCTGGGCATGGCCAGGCCGGGCAGCGGCATGACCACGCCATCGCGAACCATGTCTGCGTACCGCTGTTGCGGAGCTGACATGTCCATCATCTCCGCAAATCGGGCCTCGGCGTCGGCGGCGCCGGCTTCGGTTGGGTTGGTGCCTGTATCTGTCACGCGCGACTCCCGAAGAAAAGATCCAAACGACCAGCCGAGTGTACGTTGGCGCCGATCAGTAAGTGCAGCGGCAGTGCGGACAGCCCCGACGCTGGCCCGGAGCGGTCTGCTTGATGTTTGCCGGCGGTGTTGGCGAGTACCTCCGAGGGGGCGCCCGCCTGGCCAGCAGGTGCCTTGGTCAGGCTCAGTCTCTGGGCCACCCGGGCACCAGCCCGAGCTCACGGGCGACGGTGGGGGCGTCCACCGTGCGGCCATTGGGCTCGGCCGCATCGGGGTCGACGGCCAGCCAGGCACTGACCGCGCCCGGGACGTCAACTGGCACTCCGGTGGATGCATCAAAGCCAAATGCGCCCATGTCCTGCACCATGCGCTCGGTGGCCACGAATCCCGGCTCGAGGTTGTAAGCCCGTATGCCGCGGTCGCCCAGTTCGAGAGCAAGAAAACCCGCGAGGCGGTAAATGCTGGCCTTGCTGAAGCCGTAGCCGAGCCCCCACCCGCCCTCGCCGGCTCTGTTCGGTGGAGTGGCCAGTCCGGCACCGGACGACACATTGATGATGGTTCCCTGCCCCTGAGAGAGCATGTACGGCAGAACCTGTTTGGCGAGAACGATCGGCGCCATGACATTTGCCTCGAAGTGCTTTTCCAGCAGCTCGATCGGTGTGTCGATGAACAGGTCCATGTGCCCGGGACCGATGTAGCGGGCGTTGTTGACCAGCACGTCGACGCCGCCCCAACGCTCCATGACCGTGGCTACCGCCGCCCCGAGCGAGGCCCGGTCCAGCAGATCGGCGGGAACGACAAGCGAGCGGCTCCCTTCCTTCTCAATCATCTCGGCCGTGCTGGTCAAGCTGCCCGGCAACGGGCTGGTGTCGGAGCGCTGGACCGTCGATGAGTGCTCTCGGCCTTCGCCTTCGTTCACGGTCCTCGCCGTGAGGGCGACGTCATAACCGGCGCGTGCCAGATGGACAGCGATGCCCTTGCCTATCCCCCTGCTGGCGCCGGTAACGAAAGCCACTTTTCGATCAGTCATGCGGCGATGATAGCGAGTCGACCCAAACCACGCCCCGGGGGTGGAACGGCCTTGCTCGTGGCGGTCACCTGCTGGTGACGCCGCGGCCGATATGGCTGAGCCGGCGCCCCTTTCGGCGGCTATCCCTTAGCCGGCGGGCGAACTCTCACCGACCGCGACCGCGGCGGCGGTCGTAGCGGGAACCTCTCGTGGCGCGTGTCCCATGGTCACCGCTGCGTCCTCGTCCCGGATTCGCAGGGCGAGAAGGCCACCGGCCAGGGCCAGCCCGGCCGCGGCCAGGAAGACGGGGCCGAAGTCGCCGGGTGTGGGTGGGAGGCCGTGGGTGGTCTGGGCGGCCAGGACGGTGGTGAGCAGGGCGATGCCGGCGGCGGACGAGGCCTGCTGGATCGCCGCCGCCAGGGCGGTAGCGCGGCCGGTGTCGGCGGGAGAGATGGTGGCAAACCGGGCTGCTTGTTGAGAGATGAAGATGTACGCCAGCCCGGTGCCCAGGCCGAACATAAACAGACGGACGAGCCAGATGCTGGTACCCCCGCCGAAAAACGCCGAGGCGGCCAGCAAGAGGGCGGACAACCAGATCAATCCTGCGAACTGCAGGCGCCGGGGTCCGATGTGCGGGTACAACCGCCCAGCAATCTGGGTGGACACCAGCACCCCAAGCGCTTCGGGAAAGGTTGCCAGGCCGGAGGCAACCGGCGAGAAATGCCGGGCTTCCTGAAGGTAGATGGGCACGATAAACAACGTGCCCAGGAAGGCGCCGAACCCCACGATCCCGACGAGCGTGCAGTCGAGGAACAGCCGGTGCCGGAACAGCCGGAAATCGAGCAACGGGTCGGGCGTTCGCAACTCAACGACGACCAGCAGGGTGAGTAGCAACACTCCGCTCAGGATCGACGCGACCACCTGGGGTGCGGCCCAACCGCCGACAGGGCCGCGGGAGACCCCGTAGAGCAGCGACGCCAGACCCGGTCCTCCCAACAAAAAGCCCCGGAGGTCAAAGCGGCCCGGCGATTCGTGGGGTTGGGCTTTGAGGAACAAGACGCCGAAAGTTACAGCGATCACTCCGACGGGGATGTTGATCAGGAAGGCCCATCGCCACGACGCGTGCTGTACCAGCACGCCACCGACGATGGGGCCGAGAGCCGGCGCCACGGCCGTGGGGATGATCAGGATCTGTGAAGCCCGGGCGCGCCGCTCGGGCGGGAAGGTGCGGAACAGCAGGGCCATCCCGACGGGCTGCATCATGCCGCCGCCGACGCCTTGAAATACTCGGGCAATCGTGAGTGCCGTCAGGCTGTTAGCCAGCGCGCACGACGCCGATCCCAGAGTAAACACCGCGATCGCGGCCAACAGGACCCGTTTGACGCCGAACCGGTCGCCGATCCACCCCGATGCCGGTATCCACATGGCCAGGCTGAGCAGATAGCCGGTGGCGACCCACTGGACTGACGAGATCGGAGCGTGGAACTCGCGGGCAATGGTCGGGATGGCCACGTTGACCACCGTGATGTCCATGATGGTCATGAACATGGAACTTACGAAAACAACCCCGACAACGACCTCGGGTGACAGTCGCTGCCGGGTCCGCGCCATTAGGGAGTCGCCGGCGTGGCCCACCAGCCCAGAATGGCACAGAATCCCGTTCGTCGAGCAAACGCGATTCAACCGGTTGCGCCCGGACTCGGTCGACACGGCGGCGGAGATCACATGGGTGGACAGGCCAATGGTTGACACCGGGAGCGACTTTCGCGTACGGTGTAATCTGAAAGAGTGTGCCTCCTGTAGAAGAGGCCGACATCACCAAAAAGGGGGAGCCGTGGTCGCCAAGCAAGACCTCACCTTCGTGGACTCGGACGGGCACATCCTCGAACACCCGACCGCGATGCTCGATTATGCCCCTGCCAAATACCGCGACCGGATCTGGCATATCGAAACCGAGGCTGACGGGACAGAGTGGCTGGTGTGGGACGGCGTTCGATCGCCAGGCAACAATGCGTCGGTATCGGGGACAGCTGGCATGAGTGAAGAGGATTGCCAGCGGGCCATGAACGGAGAGTTGCGCTACACCGAGGTCCGTCCGGCGGCATATAACGCCAAGCCCCGGCTCGAGGATATGGCCGCCGACGACATCCACATGTCGGTCCTTTATCCGACGCAGCTTCTCGGCATCCAGTGTTACAAGGATGTTGACTACGCCATCGCTCAGTGCCAGGCGTACAACAACTGGCTATCCGACCACACCCAGGACGGTGAGGGACGCCTTTTCGGCGCAGCCCTGTTGCCCCAACAGGATATTGACGCGGCGGCAGCGGAACTTCGCCGTGCCGCCGAACTCCCGGGAATGGTGGCCGCCTTCATCCGCCCCAATCCGACAGCGGACTGGAAGCCGTTCAACCACTCCGTGTACGACCCGATCTGGAAAGCCGCCTGCGACACCGGCCTCCCGCTCGGTCTTCACCCGTTCCTGGACTCCCGCTTGCCCGGCGCCTGTATCGGGATGCATTTCGACCGAGTCCACGAGGACATCAAGACCTTCAGTGACCCCGACCAGGCCGGCGGTATCGCAATCGACAACATCTATTTCAGCCAGGCTCTTTCCAACCCGTTCGACATGATGAGCTCGATGGCGTTTCTCCTCTCGGGCGGCGTCTGCGAGCGATATCCGACGCTGCGCCTGATCTTCCTGGAGGCAAACGGCGGTTGGCTGGTGCCTTGGCTCGAGCGTCTGGATCATCACGCCACCGTTCCGCTTTTCCGACCCGATGTCCCCAACCTGAAGATGGCGCCATCCGAATACTTCCGCCGGCAATGCTGGATCAGTTTCGACGCCGACGAATCCACCCTCGGCTTCACGGCCAATTCGCCGCTGTGCGGCGCGGACCGCATCATCTGGGCCTCGGACTACCCTCACCCGGACGCCAAGTTCCCCGGTACCACCGAGGAGCTCTTTGAGAACATCGAATCGCTCAGTGACGATCAGCAGAACCTGATCGCAGGGGAGAACGCAGTCACGCTGTACAACCTCTGAGGTCGGCGTCGCGTCCCGTGAGCCGCCCCGCCACCCTCGATCGGCGCGCCGTCGTCCAGGCCGCACTGCGCGTCGCCCGGCGGGTGGGATTCGATGCCCTGAGCATGCGGATGGTGGCCGATGAGCTCGGTCTCTCGGCCATGGCCGCGTACCGGCATATTCCCAACCGGCAGGTCTTGCTCGAGCTGGTCGTGGACGAACTGTACGCCCCTGTTCCGGTTCCCCGCCCGCGTCGGGCCGGTGGGACGAGCGACTGCGCCAACTCGAACGAGTGGCCTTCCGGGTAGCCACATCAGTACCCGGGCAACCACCGGTCCTGGCCTCGGGGCCGAACCAACGCCGTCTGGCCGACGGGGTGATGGCGATCCTGGCTGATGCCGGCTTCGGGGCAGAGGAGGCGGCCGTCGCGTTCGAGGTGGTCTGGGCGTACTCGATCGGTCAGCAGCGCGTCTACCAAGGCCTTACCCGACCGAACGGTTCGGGCGTCGTCCCCGACATGATGCACCTGTCGCCGACCCTGGCCGAAGTGGTTCAGACCGCCCCCGGGCTGGTCCCCGAAGACTACTTCGACCGGGGCTTCGAGATCCTGCTCGACGGCCTCCGGACCCGTCTGGCCTCCGGGGCGGCGCTGCGGGCATGAGGACCCGGCGGGCGGTCGGCACCGGCTGGTGCACGACGCCCCCGGAATACGCGGCTGGTGACGGGGGACTTGGTCCGCCGGGATAACCTCGGCGGGTGACCGGCGCGATCGCGAAAGGAGACCAGTGAAAGCCACCGAGATTCTCCATGAGCGGGGTCAGAGCCTCTGGCTGGACAACATCACCCGCAGCTTGCTCGATGACGGCACCATCCAGCGGTACATCGACTCCTATTCCGTGACGGGCTTGACTTCCAATCCGTCCATCTTCGACAAGGCCATCGGGTCTGGCGACTACGACGATGCCATCCGCGCCAAGTCAGGTCAGGGCTTCTCCGATGAAGCGCTGTTTTTCGAGTTGGCCATCGAGGACCTGCGGCGGGCCGCCGACCTCTTTCTCCCGATCCACGAACGGACCGATCGAGTCGACGGCTGGGTGTCGCTGGAGGTGTCGCCGCTTCTGGCGTACGACACCGCCCGCACCGTTGAGGCGGCCAAAGAACTCCATGCCCGGGCTGGGCGCCCCAACCTGTTCATCAAGATCCCGGGCACGCCACAGGGGCTCCCTGCCATCACCGAGGCCATTGCGGCCGGGGTGCCGGTGAATGTGACGCTGCTGTTCTCCGCCGAGCAATACCAAGCTGCGGCCGACGCCTACCTCAAAGGAGTGGAACGCAGGGTGGCGGAAGGCCTCGATCCGGCGGTTGACTCGGTGGCATCGGTGTTCATGTCCCGCTGGGATGTGGCCGTGGCCAAGGAGGTGCCGCCAGATCTGGTAGACCACCTGGCCCTGGCGGTCGGGCTGGACGTCTACCGGGCGTACCGGGCCCTGATGAGCTCTGACCGGATGCAAGGGCTGCAAAACTCAGGCGCTCGCATCCAGCGTTTGCTGTGGGCCAGCACCAGTACGAAGGACCCCAACGCTCCCGACACCCTGTACGTGCACGGGTTGGCCGCCCCGTTTACGGTCAATACCATGCCCGACGAGACCCTGAAGGCCTTCTTTGACCATGGTGAAGTCGGCGACTCGCTGCCTGCGGACGGCGGCAACGTCGACGCCATGTTGAGCCAGTTCCGCGACGCCGGAGTGGACACGAAGCAGGTGGCAGCGACACTGCAACGCGACGGAGCGGCCGCCTTCGTCACGTCGTGGAACGAGCTGCTGGACCGGATCAAGTCGCAGAGCGCGGCCGTGGCCTGAGAGAGAGGAGAACCGACGTGCCGACGTTGCCGTTGCCAGAACGCCCGGCCTTCAAGGCCCTGGCCGAGCACCACGCCAAGATCGAGGGACGCCATCTCCGCGACCTGTTCGCCGAGGATCCGGCTCGGGGCGACCGGCTCTGTGCCGAGGCCGTTGGTTTGTACCTGGACTATTCAAAAAACCGGATTACGGACGAGACCCTGGACCTCCTGGTGCAGCTGGCCGAACAATCGGATCTGGAGCACCGGCGGGACATGATGTTCGCGGGCGAGCGGATCAACGTGTCGGAAAACCGATCGGTGCTGCACGTGGCGTTGCGCATGCCGCGGGGGACGACCCTCGTGGTGGACGGAGTGGACGTAGTGGCGCAGGTGCACGACGTGCTCGATCGAATGGCCAGGTTCGCGAACTCCATCCGGTCCGGTGAATGGAAGGGGTACACCGGCAAGCCCATTCGGAACATCATCAATATCGGTATCGGTGGATCCGACCTGGGGCCGGTCATGGCGTACGAGGCCTTGCGCCACTACAGCCGCCGGGACCTCACCTTCAGGTTCGTCTCCAACGTCGACTCGACCGACTTCGTGGAGGCCACCCGCGATCTCTCCGCCGACGAGACCCTGTTTATCATCTCCTCGAAGACATTCAGCACGCTCGAAACCCTGACCAACGCCACTTCGGCACGGGACTGGGTACTGAGTCAGTTGGGCGACAAGGCTGCCATCGCCAAGCACTTCGTGGCCGTGTCGACCGAAGCCGACCGAGTGGCCGCATTCGGGATCGACACGGCAAATATGTTCGGCTTCTGGGACTGGGTCGGCGGACGGTATTCCATGGATTCGGCCATCGGCCTCTCCACGATGGTGGCGATCGGGCCAGAGCAGTTCGAAGAGATGCTGGCCGGCTTCCACGCCATGGACGAGCATTTCCGAACCACCCCCTTGACCCGCAACCTCCCGGTCCTCATGGGTCTGCTCACCGTCTGGTACGTGAACTTCTTCGGGGCTCAGACGGTCGGGGTCATGCCCTACGAGCAGTATCTCAAGCGCTTTCCCGCCTATCTCCAGCAGCTGACCATGGAGTCCAATGGCAAGAGCGTCACCCTGGACGGCAAGCCCGTCGACTACTCGACGGGACCGGTGTTCTGGGGCGAGCCGGGCACCAACGGCCAACACAGCTTCTATCAGCTCATCCATCAGGGCACCCTCCTGATCCCGGTCGATCTGATCGGCTTCGGCCAGAGCCTCAATCCCCTCGGCGACCATCACGACATCCTGAGCTCCAACGTCTTCGCTCAATCCCTTGCTCTGGCATTTGGCAAAACCGAGGCCGAGGTGCGAGCAGAAGGAACGCCCGAAGCCGTGGTATCCCACCGTGTCATGCCCGGCAACCGCCCGACCAACGTGCTGCTGGCGCAGAAGCTGACTCCGTACGTCCTCGGCAGCCTGGTGGCGCTCTACGAGCACAGCGTGTTCACCCAGGGGACGATCTGGAGCATCGACAGCTTTGACCAGTGGGGGGTAGAGCTGGGTAAGCAGCTGGCAGTGGCCATCATCCCCGAACTGGAAAGCGCCACCGAGCCGCAGCTCACCCACGATTCGTCGACCAACGCGCTGATCCGCCGTTATCGGATGTTGAAGGCTTAAAGGAGTAGGAATGCCAACAGACAAGCCCATGCAGCTCGGCATGATCGGACTCGGGCGCATGGGGTCCAATCTCGTTCGCCGTCTCATGCGGGACGGCCACCGGTGCGTCGTCTACGACGTGAACCCCCAAGTGGTCAAGGAACTCGAGACCGAAGGCGCGACCGGCGCCGCGTCACTCGACGATTTCGCGGCCAAACTTGACAAGCCGCGGGCTGTCTGGCTGATGTTGCCGGCGGCCATCGTCGAGTCGACCCTCGATCAGCTGATGCCGTTGCTGGAACCTGATGATGCCGTCATCGACGGGGGGAACTCCTATTACCGTGATGATATCCCTCGAGCCAAAAAGCTGGCCTCTCGCAACCTTCATTACCTCGATTGCGGCACCAGCGGCGGGGTCTGGGGGCTCGATCGTGGCTACTGCCTGATGATCGGCGGGGAGACGGCTGTGGTACAGCGCCTGGAACCCCTTTTCAAGAGCATCGCCCCCGGCGTGGGCTCGGCTGAGCCCACCCCAAGCCGCAAGACGGGCGGAACCGCTCCGGATGGCTACTTCCACTGCGGTCCGAACGGGGCCGGACATTTCGTGAAAATGGTTCACAACGGTGTCGAGTACGGGATGATGGCGGCGATCGCCGAGGGCCTGAGCGTCCTCAAGCACGCCAATGCCGGCAAGCGCACCCAGGAAGTCGATGCGGAGACCACCCCGCTGCGCGACCCGTGGGCGTACCAATACGACATCCAGGTCGGCGAGGTGGCCGAACTCTGGCGGCGGGGATCGGTTGTCGGATCGTGGCTGATCGATCTCACCGCCGATGCCTTTGCGCGCTCCCCTGACCTGGACGACTTTGCCGGACGGGTGTCGGATTCGGGAGAGGGCCGGTGGACAGTGCTCGCTGCCATCGACGAAGGGGTTCCGGCGAACGTCATCGCGACGTCACTGTTCGAGCGATTCGAGTCGCGGGGACTCGGCGAGTTCAGTGACAGGATCCTGTCGGCCATGCGTAGTGAGTTCGGCGGCCACGCCGAGAAGCCCCAGTAGAGGCCCCGGGTGCAGCATGTCCTCCGGGTCCTGTCCGACCCGGCCGGGGTCGCCAGGGATGGCGCGGCCTTTGTTGCCGAGCGAGCCCGGGAAGCAGTCGATAGCAGGGGCAGCTTCCATTTCGCCGTTAGTGGCGGACACACGCCCTGGGCCATGTTCGCCGAGCTGGCATCGGAGACGGTTCCGTGGGAAAACGTCGTCATCTACCAGGTCGACGAACGGGTCGCACCTCTCGACGATCCGGATCGAAACCTGCACCACCTCCAGCAAGCCCTTGGGTCCGCCCCGGCGCGGGTCCAGCCCATGCCCGTCGAGGACCCGGACCTCGAAGCCGCTGCAGCCGCCTATGCGGCCAGCCTTCCGGCCCAGTTCGATCTGATCCACCTGGGGCTCGGCCCCGATGGCCACACCGCCTCACTCGTCCCCGGCGACCCTGTCCTCTCCGTGACCGACCGTCTGGTTGGCCTCACCCAGCCGTACGAGGGGCGGGTGCGGATGACGCTGACCTACCCTGCGCTCGCGCGTGCCCGCCAGCTTCTGTGGCTGATCACCGGAGACGACAAGCAAATGGCGCTGGCCAAACTGCTGGCCGGCGACACGAGCATTCCCGCCGGCCGCGTGACGGCCGGTGCGTCCCTGGTGCTGGCAGACCGAGCCGCCGCTGCCTGAGCACCTCGTGAAAATCCTCCGCACCGCGTGAGAGTCGCCTGCGAAACGAGCAGCCAGCGATCAGCGCTGGCTGGTGTCCTGCTCAGCGAGAAGGATAATCGGTGGCGCGCCGCGGGCTCCCTCAGGCCAGGCCCGGCGCCCGGTCGATGCGCTCGACGGAACCGCTCCGCCCCACAAACACTGTCGACACCATCTCCGGCGGAAACAGGCCGTGCGCGACCAGACCGGGGGTGGCCGCCAGCCAGGCCGACAGCGCGGCAGCGTCGTCGACCGGCCCCTGGTAGTCGGCGATCACGCCGCCATCGGGGCTGAGCGGTACGTCGCGGATGGTGACGGTTCCTATCCGTCGCAGGGTCGCGTGCAGCCCGAAGGCGAGCAGCTCCAGGGGGATGGGGGCGTGCAGGGCGTCAACCGGCTTCGACGAGTCGGCGATGACAATGAAGCGGTCCGCCGCCGCGGCGACGATCTTTTCGCGGGTGTGGGCGCCGCCGCCTCCCTTCACCAGCCAACAGTCGCGGGAGATCTGGTCCGCACCGTCGATGGTGAGATCGAAGCGGTCGATCCCGTCGAATGCTTCTACCCGCAATCCGAGTTCACGGGCCGTGCGGTCGGTGCGCGGCGAGGTGGCAACGCAGCGGATGTCGAGCGAGCGCCGCGCTAAGGCGGGGAGAAGGAACGCCACCGTGGTGCCGGTGCCCAGCCCCACGGTCATGCCATTCTCGACGAGGTCTGCTGCCGCTTCGGCGGCCTCCTGCTTCTCGCGTTCGACGCTCATGGCCTCGCACCTCCCGACCCCGGGAGGGGTCACCTGCGTCCGATCGGAGCGGGTACCAGCACCTAGAGCGAGGGTACCGGACCGGGCGCTCGCCGGGGCTGACGGGGGCGACGTGTTGTCCGGTCATCCCCGCTGGCGCGAACCCTGCATCCCCTCGCACCCCGCCCAGAGAGCCGAGGTCACAACTCGTCCGGTGAGAGCGTCGCAGCTTGAATGTCCGGCGACTCTTCCACCGCGACGGCCGTGTCGTCGACGACGGTTACCGGCGCGGCCCGAAGTACCAGGAAGACGACCACGGCGCTCGCGGCCGCGGTTGCGGCGATCGTCCAGCCCACCACGTGGAGCCCGTCCACGAACGCCTGGCGGGCCACCCCGGAGAGGAATTGCTGGATTGGGCCACCCCCGGGAACCGCCTGAAGGGCGGCGGCGAGCGACTGCTTCGCGACGGGAAGGTAGCGGTGGGCCGGGGTGCCGGCGACGGCCTGGCTGAGGTTGGCGGTGTAGCGCGCCGCGAGCAGGCTGCCGATGGCGGCAACCCCGAGGGCACCACCGAGCTGCCGGGTCGTGCTTTGCGTTCCGGAGGCCATCCCGGCCTGATCAGCTGGCACCGCGCTCATGACCATCGACGTGGTGCCCGGTGCCATGAGGCCGATGGCCAGGTTGGTGAGGATCAACGTCACCAATATCGGGGCGACCGTGCTGTCGACGGCCGACATGCTCAGGGCGGCCGCCCCGACCGTGGCGATCACGAATGCCGTCACGATGACGCTGCGAGCCCCGAACCGGCCGAACGCTCGGGCGCCCAGCGGGGCGACAACCATTACCACCACTGCCGCCGGTACCAGGGTGAAGCCCGCTTCCAGGGCGGATAGTCCCAGCACCAGCTGGAGGTACTGGGTCACGACGAACCCGATGCCAAAACTGAGGAAGTACTGCATGGCGACCACGCCGCACCCCACCGAGAAGGCGGGAATGCGGAAGCACCGGATGTCGACGAGGGGCTCGCCACAGCGCAGCTCCCAGACGCAGAACAGCACCGTCGCCACCGCCGCCCCGACGATCGAGCCGACCACGACCGGATCGCCCCAGCCCAGGTCCGGTCCTTCGATAAGGGCAAATACCAGCCCGGCCGAGAAGAGGACCGAGAGAGCCGCACCCACCCAGTCGACGCGGAGGTCGCGTCGGGGCGCCCGGTTGGGGACGGTGATGGCCACTGCCAGGGCCGTACCCAGGGCAAAGGGAACGTTGACGACAAAAAGCGAGCCCCACCAGAACTGAGCCAGCAGCACCCCGGCGAGCAGCGGAGCCACGACGGCGCCCGCCGACGCGGTGGCGGCCCAGATCCCGACGGCGCGGCGGAGCCCTGCCTGTGTCGGATACACGTCTGTCAGGATCGAGAGCGTCATGGGCATGACGAAGGCGGCGCCGAGACCCATGCCGCATCGGGCCGCAATCAGCTCCGCCACCGTGGATGACCCTGCCGCCAGGCCGGAGCACAGGCCGAAGACGAGCAGTCCCGATGCCATGACCACGCTTCGCCCGAAGCGGTCGCCCAAGGATCCGGCCGCCAGGAGGAATCCGGCGAACACGAGGGCGTAGCCGTCGACGATCCATTCCAGGCTGGTGTTCGAGGCATGCAGCTCTCGAGCGAGCGTCGGGAGCCCCACATTCAGCAGGGAGATATTCATCGTGATGGCGGTGAGGCTGACGCACGCTGCGGCCAGGATTACCCCGGGATGGTGCCGCTTCGCCATACGCTCGAACTCCTGAGGGAGACGCCCTTCGCCGCTACCCAATCGGGGCCAGACTAGTTTGAGGGGCGACGTTGCCCCAATGGGGCGTTGGGCCTAGCATCGGGGTCGTGGGGGCGTCGCCGCGCGGCGGAGTCCCGCCAGAAGGAGGGCTTTGATGCAAGTCGAGGATATGGTGCTCATCAGCGTCGATGACCACGTGGTCGAGCCGCCGTCCATGAGCGAATTCTTCGTGACCGGGTGCCGGCAAAGTTCAAAGAGCGGGTACCCCGTGTCATCCGGCGCGACAACGGCACCGACGCCTGGCTGATCGAGGGCAAGGAGATTTCCACCTTCGGACTCAACGCCGTCGCCGGACGCCCCCGGGAAGATTGGGGCAGCGATCCCGCCAGCTTCGATCAGGTCCGGCCGGGCACATACGACCTCGACGCCCGTATCAGGGATATGGATGTCAACGGGGTGTTGGCCTCGGTGTGCTTCCCCTCCTGGCCTGGTATCGCCGGCCAGTTCTTCGTCGCCAGCGACGACCACGAGTACGCCGCGGCCATGATCCGGGCATACAACGACTGGCACATCGAGGAGTGGTGTGGCACCTACCCGGGCCGGTTTATTCCGATGTCTATCTCCGGGTTCCCGCTGGGCGGGGAGTGGATGGCAGGCGAGATCCGGCGGGTTGCCGCGAAAGGCTGCCATGCGGTCTCGCTGCACCCGGAGACGTATCGGGCCGGCTATCCCGACTATCACGGCGACGAGTGGGACGCGGCATGGGCGGCCTGCGAGGACACCGGGACGGTCATGGTGTTCCACTTCGGTGGCGCCCCCAATTTCATGCCCCGGGCGCCGTTCGACGTGATCCCCCATGTGATGCCGTTCCAGACGGCGATATTCGCGTCCGAACTGCTGTGGTCTCCTATCATGCGCAGGTTCCCCAACGTTCGTATGGCGCTGGCTGAGGGAGGTATCGGGTGGATCCCGTACTTCCTCGAGAAGGCCGATTTCGTGTATGACCACCACCATCGCTGGACTGGCGCCGACTTCGGGGACCAACTTCCTTCCCAGGTCTTCCGCGAGCACGTCCAGGGTTGCTTCATCGATGACGTGACGGGTCTGGCCAACCGGGACACCATCGGAATCGACATGATCACGTGGGAGTGCGACTACCCGCACTCCGATTCGACGTGGCCCCAGGCTCCTGAGGTGCTGATGAAATCGCTGGCGGCCGCCAGCCTTTCCGATGAGGAGATCGAGAAGGTCACCTGGGAGAACGCGGCTCGCTGGTATCAGTTCGATCCTTTCCAGCATCGGACCCGGGAACAGGCGACCGTCGGGGCGTTGCGGGCCAACGCCGGCGATGTCGACACCACGCCGCGCGAGTACGGAGGTCTGGACCACTCGCACGGACTCGAGCACAACGCCTCGAGGTTTATGGGCGGGCGCTGAGGCGACCCGGGTACACCAGTGCGAGTGATTATCGACAGGAGCATTTGTACGGGACACGGCCGGTGCTACACGTTGGCACCGGCCGTGTTCGAGGCCGACGACGACGGCAACGGTATGGTGACCGCCGAGGACCTTCCTGAAGAGCTTCGCCCACAAGCTCTGATCGGGGTGCAGAACTGCCCCGAGCGGGCGATATCTATCTCGGACTGAGCCTCGACACTCTGGCACTCGGCCAACGAGGTTTCAAGCGGCGCCCGTTGGCCCGGGGCTCGCCCCGGTCGCCGTCAGGAGTCGGTCAGCCCCGGCTCGATCGCGTCGAGCTCGACCCCCTCGATAGGCTCATCACCGAGATAGGCCGCCTTCACGGCCGGGTCGACCCGGATGACATCCGGAGGACCGGCCGCAATCAGCCGGCCGAAGTCGAGGACGAAGATGTTGCTGCACAGGCTGAGCACCATCGGCACGTCGTGCTCGACCAGCAGCAGGGAGGTACCGTCCTGTTCGACCGTGGCACGAAGTGCCTGGGCCAGCCGCTTGGCCTCATTGGCATCCAGGCCCGAGAGAGGCTCGTCGAGCATGACCACTTTCGGGTCGCTGGCAAGCGCCCGGCCCACTTCCACCAGGCGACTGGTCCCGAGCGGCAGGCCGTCGACGAGGGTGTTGGCGATGGGCGTCAGGGACAAACGATCGAGCAGGACCTGGACCCGCTGATCCTCTGCGCGGTTGTTCCCGATAAAGCCCGCCATCGTGAACAGGTCCTTCCACAGCCGGGGCCGCTCGTTGCGAACCCGGTAGGCGAGACTGAGATGCTGCCGGACGGTGAGGCCGCGGAACAACTCCGGCTGCTGGAAGGTCCGGGCCAAGCCCAACCGGGCCCGGGCCTGGGGCGACGCGTCTGTCACGTCCTGTCCCATGAGCATGACCCTGCCCCGGGTCGGCCGCTGGAGGCCGCTGCAAACCCCGAAGAGCGTGCTCTTACCGGCACCGTTGGGTCCGACCAGGCCGATCAGCTTCCCGGCCGGGACACTGACATCGACGCTATCCAGTGCGGTCAAGCCCCCGAAACGCACCACCACATCGGTGGTCTCGAGGATGACGGTATCCGTGGGCTCGGTCGTGGGCCCGGTGACCTGGGGATTGGCGCCGTTGGTGCTCACTGGCTCACTCCGGCCGGGACACCGGCCTCGCTCGGGCCCGCTTGCGTCTCCACATCCTGGCGCGGCCGTCGTCGTCCTCCCAGCTTGGATCTGACGATCCGGGCCTGGACCACGAGGACCCCGTCAGGATTCTGGGCGATACCGATGGCGCCCAGACCGAACAGGATCGGCGGGATGTTGCCCCACTTCGGAGCCAGGTGCGCCTGTACCAGCGCCGGGAACACGGTGAAGGCGAGCCCTGCCACCAGGGCCGCCATATTGGAGCGAATGCCCTGCGTGACCAGCACCGCCAACCAGACGACCCCCAGCAAGGTGGCAAAGTTCGCGGGCAGGGCGGTGGCCTGCTGCTCCATGGCGAGCAGCGAACCCCCGATGCCGGCGACGAGGGCACCAAGGGCGGCAATGATCACCTTCATCTGAAGGACACTGATACCGAGCGTCTTGGAGGCCGACTCGCTGGTTCTGACCCCTGTGAGCGCCATGCCCGTGGTGGATCGCCGCAGGTTGACGATCAAGACGGCGATGATGCAGAAGACGACGAGCCCGAAGTAGACGAATCCCTTATCGGTGTGGACGAACTTCGGCTTGTTGAGCGTGACGCCCAGCCCCTGTTGCAGGAAGATGTTGCGGCTGAACACCAGGTTGTCCATTAACAGCCCGAACGTCAGGGTGACAAGGGCGACGTACAGGTCTCCGAGGCGGATGGTGAGCAAGCCGATGGCAGCACCGATCGGCATGGCGACGAGCCCTCCGACCACCACCGCCGCCAGGATCGGCCAGTGGTGGACGGTGGCCAGCTGGGCGGCGGTCACGGCGCCGACTCCGGCGAATGTCACCATGCAAAGCCAGACCATGCCGCCTTCGCCGATCACCAGCGTGTAGCTGATCAGCACCACGGCGTAGGCGACGCCCAGCGCGACCTGCGTGACCCAGAAAGGATGGAGGAACAGCGGGAGCAGGGCGACGATCGCCACCCCGACGATCGACGGCGCATAGCCCATGGCCTTGGCCCCGGCCTTGTTGGGGTCCTCGGCCAGCAGGTCACCGTTTACGGATATAGCTCGGTCGAGGGCGCCCCCTACACCCGAGGCCTCGTTGATGCTCCCCCGCCGAATGAGGAAATAGACAAGGAAGATGACCGTGACGGCGAAGGGGATACTGGGGATGACCGCGGTGGTGAACGAGCTGGCCGGCGGCAGGTACTTGGTGACCAGACCGCCGGCGATCCCCATCAGCAAGCCGACGATCACCGCTGTCGGCAGGTTGCGCAGCTGGGCCGCGATCACGGCGGCGAAGGCCGCGGCCATCAGCAGGGTGTCCGTGCCGGGGTCCAGACCGATGATGGGCGCCGCCAGGACGCCGACCAGGCCGGCCAGGGTCACGCTGACGGCCCACACGCCGACCGACACCCGGGTCGGGTTGGTGCCGGACAAGGACGTCATGGCCGGGGAGTCGACCATGGCTCGCACCCGCAAGCCCACATCCGTGTAGCGCAGGATCAAGGCGCCGGCGACAACGATCACGACGACGCAGGCGTAGACGATGATCTGGTCCATCGTCACCGGCACCCCGTCGACCTTGAAGACCTTGACCGGCTGTGGCGCCAGTCCCGGCGCCTTGATGATGGTGACGTTGCCGAATATCACCGTGGCCAGGGGCGGGATACACACGGACAGGCCCAGGGTGGCGACGATCTTTACCAGCGTGGTCGACAGGCGCAATAACCGGAACAGCGCAAAATAGAGGAACACGCCCATCGCCGGTCCCAAGACCAGGATCGCAACGATGCCGGCTGGCGCGATCCCCCATTTGTGCTGGGTGTTGAGGTAGTAATAGAACCGGGCGATGAAGTAGGCGAGGGCGCCAAAGGCGAAGTTGAGGATGCCTGACGCCTGATAAGTAACGACGAGCCCGGCCGCGGCGATGGCGTAGATCCCTCCTAACACCAGCCCGGCGATCACATACTGCAGCACGGCGTTCCCCCCGACTCGAGTTGGGGCCTACTGTACAGAACGGTCACGGTCGGCAAAAGTAGGCGGAGTAAAAAGTCCGGTTGTGACGGCTTTGCGGGCCTCTGCGACCCGGACGGCGAGCTTTCCCTCGACACGCCGGCTCAGGCTCGGCCCATCATGGCCCTGATCATCGGGGTGCCTGCCTCCCATGATCCGGTGAACGACGACATCACGTGCCCGGAGTCGACCAGCAGGTTAACCCCGCTGATGCCGCTGGCCGCCGAGCTGTTCAGGAACACCATCGTGTCGCCCATCTGATCGGGCACCAGGTGCGGTGAACTGGTGGCGTCGCGGTAGTCCTGCGCAAACGCCAGCCACACATCCGCGTTGGCGCGAGCCAGGGGCGTGTCCGTGGGCCCCGGGCAGATGGCATTGATGCGCACGCCCTTGGCCAGCATCGGATAGGCGCGCTGCGCCACGTAGGCGTTCATCACCTGCTTGCTGAAGCCGTAGCCGTCGGTCCCGTCGTGGGTCTTGATCCACGATTCGGCCGACTCGAAGTCGGGGGTGTCGAGGAACTCGAGGAGGAGCGGCAGGTTGTTCTCCCAGCCGAGGCCCGCTACCGAAGAGATCATGCAGATGGCGCTCCCGGGGACGAGCGACCCGTTGGACAAGAGGTGCTCGATGATGTGCCGGTGGGCGATGAAGTTGATGTTCATGAGGCCCGGTGTCCCGTCGGCCACGCCGGCCGCGGAAAAGACGGCATGGATCGGGCCTTGCACCCTGCTCAGGGCGGAGTCCACTGATGATCGGTCCCGGAGGTCGACGATGATCGAGTCTGCTACCTCGAACTCGACCGGCACGTGATCCATGACCACCACCTCGGCACCGAGGTTTCTGGCGGTATTTGCCGCGGCCGCGCCCATGCCCGTCGCGCCGCCGACGACCAGCGCCCGCTTACTGTCGTACCTGAACGCTTCGATTCCACTCATTGGTCATCCCCCGTGAGCCGACCTGATCGATGCGGGGCTTCGCGTGCGCCCCGCGGCACGGGCGACACAGTAACGGAACACCCTCAGGTCGTCCATTTCACCGGAAGGCCGTTCCCGCGGGCGAGCTGAACGATCCGGACGGGCCAGTTGGCAGGGAAAATCGGCGGCGATTCCCGCCACGACCTTGACCCGGACGAGTTCAGCCTGGAAGATGGGGGAGGGTACTGGGCAGGATTCCGGTCCGCGGGTGGTGCCGGCGGGATTGGCCAGGAACTACTTGCGTGGGAATCGCGCGCCCTTCCCCCGGGCGAGCGAAACGGATGGTTCCGGACCGCGCAGGTAGTTCCTGGGCATTCCCTCCGGGCCGGGCGAGACTCCGAATTGCTATGGGGGAGAACTCGCCCTTTCACCGTGATTGAGGGCGAGGTGCACTGGCTAACATCGATTGGCGGGATCGCGCGCATCGCTAAGAGAATCGCACCACGTGTCTCGTGAGGGGATGAGGAATATGCCGGAAACCAGCTCCGGATTGGCCGGTCGCCGCGTGCTCGTGGTCGGAGCGTCCGCCGGTATCGGGCGGGTCGTCGGTTTGCACCTTTGCGGCGAAGGGGCTCACGTGGCCTTCGCCGCCCGGCGAGGCCACCTCTGCCAGGAGGTCGCCAAGGAGGCGCCGGGTACTGCGATCGGACTGGCCTGCGACGTGACGGACCCCGCCATGTGCGAGCGGGTCGTCGACGAGGCGGTCGAGGGACTGGGGGGTCTGGACGATGTGGTCTACGCGACCGGCCTGATCGCCATCGTGGCGCTGGCCGATGCCGACGCCGGCTGGTGGCGTCGGGCGTTCGAAACCAACGTGATGGGAGCGTCGCTCGTCACCCGTGCCGCCCTCCCGCACCTGAAACGCTCGGGCGGGACGATGGTGTACCTGTCGTCGGTGTCGAGCTACGCCGGGCCTTGGCCGGGCATCGGCGTCTATACGTCCACCAAGGCCGCCCTGAACCGCATGATCGAGACCTGGCGGTCCGAGTACCCCCAACTGGGCTTCGCCCGGATCAATGTCGGTCCCACCGCCGACGGGGCCACGACCGCCGAAGTCCACCAGGGGTCCTTCTCGCACCAAACCCGCTGGGCGGCGATGGGACTCACGTCGGGCGCCCAGGCAGCACCGGAATCGATCGCCCGCACCGTGGCCCTGATCCTCAAGGACCCGGCTCGCCTGTGGGATGTCACCGTCCAGCCCCGGGATGGGGCTCTGCCCTGGCCGGGACCGTTCGAGGCGGCCACGAGGGCGCCGGCGGAGGGCTAGCCCAGGCGCTCCGCCTGAAAGTCCCCGGGCCCGGACCCGGACTGCTACTGCTCGTCAACGCCGGGCAGCCGGCCTGTACGCCGCGTCCCCGGTCGCCCACCTGGCACTCAAGTCCCGGTGGCCGTGGCTGGGCAGGCCGCCCCGGGGCGAAAGCCGCGGCCCGGGGTGCGCCCGCCCAGTATGCGGCGCTTGCCGGAAAATGCAGCGCTTACCGGAGACTCAGTCCGGGCTCAGACCCGGCCGGCGGTCTCGTAGAGCTCGCGCCACTCGTGCTTCGTCCGGATAGTGGTGTCGACATCCGGCGACCGGCGCCGCAACGCCCCCACCGTCGACTCCTCGCGGGGAATGTGCTCGAACGCATCCCAATTGAAGAACCGACAGGTGTTCTGCCACGTGATCTTGTTCATCTCTTCGTCGCTGCACCCTGCCTCGACAAGCTCGTTGTGTACGAACTCGGGCGCCGACGGGAAAATCGAGTCGGAGTGGGGGTAGTCACATTCCCAGGCGATGATGTCGATCCCAATGTCGCCTCGGACCTTGAGGGCCGTTGGGTCCGACACGTAACAGGCGAGGGAGTGGTCCCGGAAGATGTCGCTGGGCAGCTTGCTGCCGAAGTCATGTCCGAGCCAGCGCTGGTTGAGATAGTGCCGGTCACAGCGGTTGAGATAGAACGGAATCCAGCCGATGCCCGCCTCGGACCACGCCACCTTCAAGTCGGGGTAGTCGCGAAAGGCCGGGCCCCACAACAGGTCCTGCGCGGCCAGAGCGGACACCTGGGTGGCCAGGATGATCAGGTTGTCAATCGGCGCGTCGGGGGCCGAGTTGATGGCGGCGAAGCCCTGACCGATGTGGAGGCACATGACGACCTGCTCCTCGGACACCGCCCGGAAGAACGGATCCCAATAGCTCAGATCGTGGTAGCTCGGCAGGCCCTGCATGTGGGGCAGTTCGGGCATGGTGATGGCATGGCACCCTTTGCGCGCCACCCGCCGGACCTCGGCCACGAGGTCATCCGGATTCCAGATCGGTGGGATCGCCAGTGGGATAAACCGACCCGGGTGCGACGCGGCCCACTCGTCGATATGCCAATCGTTGTAGGCCTGGGTCATGATCAAGGCCAGGTCTTTGTCCTCGGACCGCTGGAAGAAGCCGCCGCTAAAGCCGGCGAACGAGGGGAAGCACATCGAGGCCAGGATCCCGTTGTGGTCCATATCGCGGACCCGCTCCTTGATGTCGTAAGCCCCGGGCCGCATTTCCGAGTAGGTCGTGGGGTCCATGCCCCAGTCCTGCTTGGGCCAGCCGACCACCGCATTGAGGCTCCCGGAAGTGCTTTCCACCCCCTGAAACACCCAGCGTTCGATGCCCTGATCGTTCATGACGCTCCGTGGCGCCTGATCCCTCCAGCGGTCGGGGACATGTCCGACGAACATGTCACGGGGTTCGATCACGTGGTCGTCGATACTGATGAGGATCATGTCTGCGACGTTCACGATGCTTTCTCCTTTCAACCGCAGGTTCGGGTGAGCCCCGACGGATCTACGGACCGGTCAGCCGGTATGGACCGGCAACCGCTCCCAGCCGCGCACAGTAGTGGTATGGGCCTGCACGGCGTTGGCCCAGTCGACCTCCCAGGTCGGGAAGCGCTGCAAGACCTCGTCCAGGGCTACCCGTCCCTCCAGCCGGGCCAGCGCCTGACCGAGACAGAAGTGGATCCCGTAGCCGAAGGTGAGGTGGTGATCGATTTTGCGGTGGATGTCGAACTTGTCCGGGTCAGGAAATCGGCGCTCATCCCGGTTGGCGGCGCCCGTGAGCAAGGACATGATGGAACCCTCGGGCACGACCTGCCCGTGGTGGGTCACGTCGGCCTTGACGTAGCGGGACTGGATCGGCGACGGCGCCTCGAAGCGCAGCAGCTCCTCGATGGCATTGGGAATGAGGCTGCGGTCCGCCACCAACTCGGCGCGCTGGTCCGGGTAGTCGGCCAGAACCTTGCCGGTCCAACCGATGAGCCGAGTGGTTGTCTCGTTGCCGGCCGCGGCCAGGAGGCCCACGTAGTTGAGAACCTCGGCGCGGGTCAGCCGGCGCACGGTTCCGGTCTCGTCCTCGAACTCGATGTTGAGGAGCGCGGTCATCAGGTCGTCTGACGGGTGCTGGGCCCGCCAGTCGATGTAGTCCTCAAAGCCCTCGCCGAACGTGAGGCCGTAGGTCCGGTCCCGGTCAGGCATGGTGCCGTCCGCCATCTTGAACCCCTCGTCGATGCGGTCGCGGATGGCCTCCTGATCCTCTTCGGGAATGCCCAGCAGCATCCCGATGGTCCGCATGGGCATCTGGGCGCCGATGTCGCGGACGAAGTCAAACCCGCCGCTGCCGACCAGCGGATCGAGGCTACGGGCGCAGAAGGCCCGCACCTGGGGCTCGATCTCGCTCATGCGCCGGGGCGTGAACACCCTCCCCAGGAGGCTCCGGTGCTGGTCGTGCGCCGGGGGGTCCTCGAACAGAATGTTGCCCGGCGGGATTTCAATGCCGCTGCGGATGATCTCCAGTACGGAGCCTTTGCCCGAGAGATACGTCTTCCAGTCGACCGATGCGCGCTCCACGTCCTCGAATCGGCTCAAGGCGTAGAAGTCATATCGTTCGTTGTAGTAGAGGGGTGCCTCGTCCCGGAGCCGCTTCCACACCGGATACGGATCGGCATCTATCTCCCAGTCATAGGGGTCGTAGTACACCTGGTCCGGGGCGACGGTCATCCGGCTCCTTCCCGACGGGTCACGGCGTCGCACGCCTGACGCAACAAGTTTTACCGCGCCAAAATAGCAGGCTATTTGGGATACCGCAACTGATCTGGTGCGCAACCGCGTGCCGGCAACCACTGTCTGCGAGCTAGCCTCCCGGGCCGTGGCAGGCATCGCTGGCGAGTCCGCGCCTATGAAGGCGTCGTTGAGCATTGCTGCGGAGTTCCGTTCTCGAATCGCGCGGGGAGATCTGCGGGCCGGGGAACCGCTCCCCGTTGAAAGCGAGCTCATGGACGAGCTGGGGGTCTCGAAGGGCGTAGTGCGCGAGGCGCTGCGGATCCTGGAGACGGAAGGACTGGTCGAGGTGCGCCGCGGCCTCGGGGGCGGTCCGCGGGTGCGCCATCCGTCGATCTCGCAAGCGGCTCAAGCCATCGGCGTGTACCTGCAGATCGGTGACGTGCTCGTGACCGACGTATGGGAGACGCGGGATCGCATTATCGCCGGCGCGGTGGAGCGACTGGCCCAGCAACGGGGCGGCCCGAACCTGGGGCTGTTCGAGGCCAGCGTCGCCCGCCTGAGCGCGCTGGTTGGCGACTTGCTCGCCTACTACCCGCAGTTGCTCGACGCGGGCGAGAAAGCGGTGCTGGCAGCGGGCAGCGCCACCGAGCACGTGATCGTGGTGTCGTTGCGCCAGATCATCGCCGCGGAACTCGACGCCGCCACGAAGGCTGTCGACGACGTAGGTCAGGCGGTGGCGGCTGAAGTCAACATCACCCAGGTGTGGGATCAGACCCTGGCGCACATTCGCGCTGGACGGCACCGGGCCGCCCGGCGGCGCGTATCAGGATCAAGCGGACATCGTGCGGACCGGGCTGTGGGAGCGGATGAAAGACGCCACCGTCGGCGACATCATCAGCACCCAGAAGCCCTGACCCTGGAGGGGTTTCGCCGGCCTCGCTCCATGGGGCACACGACAGAGAATGGGCGCCGGCCTCGTTTGCGGGGTTTTTCTGTCGTATGTTGTGCCCTCTTGTACCGGGGGGCACGACAGAGAATGGGCGCCGGCCTCGTTTGCCGGCTTTCTCTGTCGTATGGGCGTACGGCTTCCCGGCGGTGGGGCGCCTGGCACGGCCCCCGCGTCCGGAGTCGGCGACGGGGTGCGGGCAGTTTGCTGGACGAAATCGCGCCCGCCCAGGGAATGCGGCGGGGCCGCGAGCGGGCCAGGTGCCAGGTTGGCTCAGGGCAGGGCAGGGCAGGGCGAGCCCGAGACCGCGCCTATGAGTCCGTTCGCAGCAGCAGGACCCCCGCCGGCGTGAGGCCCCCGCTGCTCACGACGGCGACCTGAGCGCCGGCGACCTGCCGGGCACCTCCCTCCCCACGTAGCTGCACGATCGCTTCGTGAACCAGCCCCATGCCATGGGTCCGTCCCGCCGACAGCTGACCGCCGTGGGTGTTGAGGGCAACGACCCCGCCCTCACGGGCGATGGCCTTCCCTCCGTCCAGAAAGTCCTTGGCTTCGCCGAGGCCGCAGAACCCCAGACCCTCCAGCCACGACAGGCAGTTGAAGCTGAAGCCGTCGTACAACTCAGCCACCTGCACGTCCTCCGGACGGAGCGACGTCCTCGTCCACAGGTGGGCGGCCGGACCCAGGACCTGTGGCTCATGGGTCATCGTGGACTGGTCCCAGGCGATCCGCTCGGTCATCTGGGTCCCGACCGCCTCCACCAGCACTGGCGGCTTCGCCAGGTCGCGTGCCACGTCGATTGCCGACACGACGACCGCGATCGACGCATCCGCGGGAATATCGCAGTCGTAGAGCCCGAAGGGCGTGCTGATCAACCGGGCGGACAGATAGTCGTCCATGGTCAGCGGATCCCGATAAATGGCCTTCGGGTTGAGCACCGCGTTGGCACGCTGGTTGAGGGCAATCCACCCGAGCGTCTCCCGGGTGGTCCCGTAACGGCGAAAATGGTGCGAGGCGTACATCGCCAGGTTGTTGGCCGCCGATCCGACACCGAACGGCGCGGCAAAGCCGGGCGCCCGCGCTCCGTCGCGCCCGCCGAGCATGCCGTACGGGTTGGCGCCGTTCCCGTCACGGGCTCGCTGCAAAGCGGCGAACGTGGCTTGCCAGACCGTGCGGAAGCACACCACGTGGCGGGCGAGACCTGCGGAGACCGCGAGCATGGCCGAGATCACCGATCCGGCCGGGCCGAAGGTCTCCATGCCGCCGCTGTACCAGGTCGGTCGCAAGCCCAGGGCGTCCTCGAGGGTGGTGATACCGCCCTCCGCGAAGCCACCCCCGCCTTCCCCGCCTGGGTATGTCGCCAGTCCGTCGATGTCCTCGAGGCGCAGACCGGCGTCGGCGACCGCGTCCTTGATGGCCGCAACCGTCAGCGCCAGCGGCGGCACCATCAGTCTTCTCCCGATCGGCGACATCCCGATACCAGTGATGGCGACGTGGTCCTCGAACTTGTCCTTCCGCAGCATGGGCCGAATCCACCGGCCGTGACCTTCGGGTGGGGTCTCGTCCGACGGCAGTTCGTCCACGTCGCCACCGTCCGGCACGAACAACGGAATCCAGACGTCCTTGAGTTGCTCGAAGCGGACCCGCACGCGCATCCCGACATGGACCTCGTCGGGGTCGACATCGACCAGATTTGATACGACCCGGACTCTGGGGTCCTCCTCGACGGCCACGGTCGCGATCACATAAGGGGGCGGAAACCGTGGGTCCCACAGCTGATGATTGACCGTCACACCGACAACGACACCGCGTCCCGACACTTCGGCAACGCCGATGTCATCGGAACGGCAATAACGGCACACCGGCACGGGAGGGTGGAGGAGCGCGCCGCACGCGTTGCAGCGCCTGAAGCGGAGGACACCGTCGGCGCCGGCGTGCCAGAAGTAGGCATTGTCATCGGTGACGACGGGAGCGGGACGGGTGAAACCGCTGCTCATGGTGATCTGGTCGGCCATGACGCCAAGATAAGGGGGCGCGGCTCCGTTGCGCCGCAAGAGCACCTCGATGAACCTCGCCGTCATGTGCGCCCAAGCGGGAGGTTGTGATAACCATGAAGGCGGCACAGACAGCGAGGAAAGCGGCGCTGAGCCGCCGGGAGGAGAGCGGAAGTCCATGGGTGGTCGATTGGAAGGCAAGGTCGCGTTCGTGACGGGGGCGGCCCGCGGCCAGGGACGTGCCCATGCGGTGCGCCAGGCGCAAGAAGGGTCGGACATCATCGCAGTCGACATTTGCCGCCAAATCGAGTCGAATCCGTATCCCCTCTCCTCGCCCGAGGATCTGGCCGAGACCGAACGCCAGATCAAGGAATTGGGCCGCCAGGTGGTGGCGGTACAAGCGGACGTTCGCGAGCGTGCCGAGCTGCGCGACGCCCTGGAAACCGGCATCCGTGCTCTGGGCCGGCTCGACACCGTCGTCGCCAACGCCGGCATCCTCCCCATGGCCATGGGCGAGCCCGATCCCATGGACTTCGTCGACGCAGTCGACGTCGATCTGGTCGGCGTCATGAATGCGGTGGCGGTCGCCCTGCCGCGCCTTTCCGACGGCGCCTCGATCATCATCACCGGCTCCACGGCCGGCATGATGGACGGCGCCGTGGACAACCCCGTCATGGGGCCCGGCGGAGCCGGGTACAGCTACGCCAAGCGGGTGCTGATCAGCTACTCCGAGCAAATGGCGTTGCACCTGGCGGGCCGATTTATCCGGGTCAACACCATCCACCCCACCAACTGCAACACCCATCTGCTGCACAACGACGGCCTCTACAACCTGTTTGCTCCGGACATCGAGAATCCGACCCGCGACCAAGTGGAGCCCAGGTTCACGTATTTCCAGGCCATGCCGATCCCTTACGTCGAGCCACTCGACATCGCCAATCTCGGCGTTTTTCTGGCCTCGGACGAGTCGCGCTACATCACCGGCCAGCAGATCCGCGTCGACGCAGGCTCGTTGCTCAAGTTCCCGAACGGCCCTCAGGGTTGAGGGGCCGGGCGGCGCAGGCACGGGCGGCTTGGAGCAGGCGGACGTGAGCCTGGCACAGCCGAGTGCGATCGAACCGCCGCGGCCGCTGCCCGACGAGGTGTCGTCCCCGTTCTGGGAAGCGTGCCGCCAACATCGTCTGGATATCCAACGCTGCCAGGACAGCGGCCACTACATCCACTGGCCGAAGCCCGTCTGCCGCTTCTGTCTGAGCACCCATCTGGCGTTCGAGACGGTCTCGGGCCAGGCCACTCTCTACAGCTACACCGTGGTCAATCAGGCCTTCCACCCGTACTATCTCGCCAAGTTGCCGTACCTGCTGGCCACCGTGGAGCTGATCGAACAACCCAAGCTGATGTTCTTCACCCGACTCACCGCCTGCACCGAGGACGAGGTCCGCATCGGCGGGCCCATGGAAGCGGTGTACGAAGACGTGGCGCCGGATTTGACATTCCCCCTCTTCCGGCCGGTTCGATAAGTCATGTCCAGCCCTAGCGATCGGGTGGCCGTCGTCGGCGTCGGGTACTCCACCATCGGCCGCCGGACCGGCCTCAGCGCCAGGCAGCTGACGGTCCAGTGCGTGAAGGCGGCGCTCGGCGACGCCGGCCTGCAAGCGAGCGACGTCGACGGCTTCAGCACGCTCGGAGGCGAGGCGCTCTCGGACGCCAAGATGCTCGGGATGGAGCCGCTCAACTTCTTCTTTACCGGCGGCGTGAGCCCGGCATACGTCCATCCGGCGATGATGGCGGTCGCCGCCATCAAAGCCGGGTTCGCCCACACGGTCGTGACAACCCGCATCATGATGCAGCAAGCCAGCTCCTCCGACCGCCTCGCCGAAGCGGCGCGCCCCATGAGCATTGGTGGGGACATGCAGTTCACCGGCCCGTTTGGCGGCGGGATACCGACCCAGTGGGCGGGGTTGATTACCCGTCGCTATATGGATCAGTTCGGCGCGACTGAGGACAACTTCGCAGACCACGTCGTCACCCAGCGCTACCACGCCTCCATGAACGACGACGCGCTGTTCCGGGACCCACTCACCCGCGACGACTACTTTGCCTCCCGCTACGTCGCCAAGCCGCTCCGGCTGCTCGACTGCGACTATCCGTGCGACTCCGGGTCGGCGATCATCTACACCACCGAGGAGCGGGCCCGGGACATGCGACAGAAGCCGGTATACGTCGACTCGTACGCGCTCTCCGCCATCAGCGACCTCAACTTCGAAATTCTGGAAGACATGGCGGTGACCGCGCCGAAGCACTGCGCCGACCGATTGTGGTCGCGCTCGGACTTCCGGCCCGCCGACGTCGACTGCGCGCAGCTCTATGACGGCTTCACCTTCATCACCTTCCAGTGGCTGGAAGCCCTCGGCTTCTGCGAGCCGGGCGGCGCAGGGCCCTTTGTCTCGGCCGGCAATACCCGCCTCGGGGGCGCCCTGCCGACCAACACCGACGGCGGGGCCTGCAACGTGGGGAGGCGCCACGGGGCGAACTTCTGCATCGAGGCGACACGGCAGCTGCGTGGCCAGTGCGGTGAGCGCCAGGTGCCCGGTGCCAACGTCGCCGTCTGGTCGAACGCGGTGGGACCGTTCGCCGGCGCCATGATCCTTTCAGGGGAGTGAGGCGCCGGCGCTGACCGGCCGGGTCACTCTCGACGGGCGAAAGGGGAGAGCTGCACACCGGGGACGGGCAAGTCGGCGAAGGCCAGGACGCGACCGCTGCCGCCGTCGGTTGCGAACAGGGTCCGGAAGTCCGGCCCGCCGAAACAGCAGTTGGTCACCATGGCCCGGCCGGGTGGCGCCTCCAATTCCTCGACGACGCTGCCCTCGGGCGACACGACCGTGACGTTGCGGCCACCGGCGACGTAGATATTGCCCTCGGTGTCGAAGGCGAACCCGTCGCCACCGCTCGGCAGCTGCTCGATCAGCCAATCACGGGCGCCAGATGGCTCGACGAGCAGCAGTCCTCGCTGCTCCACGACCAGCACCCGTTCCTGACCGTCGATGCCGATGCCGTTGCAGTACGTGAAGCCGCCGGCAAAGACCTCGGGCCGGCCTTTTGGGACCCATTTCCAGACCCGCCCGACCGGTTCGGCTGGGGGCGGGAATTGGGGCGGGTCCGTGAACCAGATGGTGCCGTCCGCCGCTGCGCAGAGATCGTTGGGTGCCCTGAACGGTCCGTCCCCCTCGGTGAGCAGGCTGACCTCTCCTCCGGGACCGACTCGCTGGATACCTGGAGTCGTCGGCTCCGCCGGAGCCGGGTTGGGGATCCCGATCGCTTCCCAGTCCAGGCCGCCGTTTTGGGTCACGAGCACGCCGCCGTCGGCACACGGGAACGCCCCGTTCGGGCCACCCGCGGTGTGGGCGAAGGTTTCGGCTCGGCCTGCGTCGACGTCGACACGAAGCAGCGTGCCGTTCCCGACCACTGTGACCAACAGGTCGCCGGTGGTCGGACGCCAGACCGGTCCCTCCAGGAGACCCAGGCCGGCAACAACCGTGTGCGCGGCGCTCACCATCACGATGCCGGGCGCGGGAGATGAACCAACGGGGCCACCTCACCACGGTAGCCCCGGTCGGCGACGTCGGGCCGCCCAGGGCTGCCGCGCCGAACGGTCCGGTTGTGCGCCGAGCGCGTTATGATTCCGGGTGGCGAACAGTCGCCGATAACTCGATAGGGGGGTTCCCCGTGACCCGGTCGACCAAGTCTTTTCCGGTGTTCGATTGCGACGCCCACATCAACGATCCCACCCAGATTTGGGACTATGTGCCTGAGTCACAGAAGGAGCTGGTGCGCAACACCTACTGGCGGAGCGACTCGGAGGCCTGGCTCAACGGCACCCAGCCGGTCATGGGCGGCGGCAACGGGCACTTCCAGGGGTATAACCCCATCTGCATCGCCGGCCCGCAGATGAACAAGAAGATCATGCGCAAGCTCAACACCCTGGCGCTCACCGACGATCAGAAGGCGTATCTCCATCACGACGGAGCCCTGGATCCGCACGCCCGGGTCAAAGAGATGGACCTGATGGGGATCGACCAGGTGCTCGTCATCCCGACCATGGTGATCATGCACCTCCCGTTCGCCCGGGACCCGGAGGGCGTCGAGGCTTTTTGCCGGGCGTACAACGATTTCCTTGTGGACTGGTGCGGCGAGGAGCGCGGTCGGCTATATGGCGCGGCACTCCTGCCCATCCAGGATCCCGAGCGGGCTGCGCGGGAAATCTACCGGGCCGCGCAGCTGGGCCACCCGGTCGGCCTGATCCGGCCGATCGATGCCAACGCGCTCTATCCCAACGACGATGCCCCGTCGATGGTCGCCGCCGGCGGTCCGTTCGATCCGGTCTTCCGGGCGTTCGAGGAGACCGGGATGGTGCTGGGAATGCACACGTTCCCCGCGCCCTCTTACCCCCATCCGCTCGGGATCGAATACCTGGCTTCGCCCGGCGAGTTGTTCACCCGAGCCATGACCGATTCCCAGACCTTCTCGTTCATCCACGAAATGCAGGTCTGGCTGGCTCAGGTTCTGCTGACGGGATTCCTCGATCGGTATCCGAGGCTGAAAATGGCCGTGTTCGAATCGAACGCGGAATGGCTGGTCTACACCCTCGAGACGTGCGACCGGATCTTCCGGCTGTACGCCAACGAACGGCCGGCCCACGCCAAGCGCCTGCCGTCCGAGGCCTTCCACGAACAGTGCGTCATCAGTTTCGAGTCCGATGAGGTAGGCGTCTTCCGGCAGTGGAAGGACTACGAGGACATCGGTATCTGGGCGTCTGATGCCTATCACCACGACGGTGCCGACTCGTGGTCTGCGATCCGCAACATGACCGAGGCGGGTGTACCTTCCGAGGCCCAGGCCAAGCTGCTGGGCGCCACCGCCCGCAAGACGTACGGCATCGAAGCGAAGCTGTTCGTCACCGATGAGCCGGACCCCATCGACCGCCCCGACTGGTTCCCGCAGGGCCAGGATCTCGAAGAGTGGGCCGATCAAATCGCCCACCCCCGGGAACACCGGTCTGATCCGGGGGCGCTGGCCGAGGCGGAGGGCAGCGCCATCGCCGTCGGCGGGATGCGCACCCGCCAGGGCAGCTACTGATGGCGCCAGTCGTCGACGTCGATAGTCACGTCTACGAGCCGACCGCCATCTGGGACGAGTATGTGCCCCCGGAGTTGCGAGGCGTGGCCCGAGCCGCGTTTTTCCACGAGGTGGACAGCCACGGGAACCGACTGACCATTCTCAATGGACGGCCGGGTCGTGACCTCAACCGCTCCCGACTGGTGCGCCAGGCGATCTGGCGTCCGGGGATGACACCGGACGATATCGGCCGCCTCGACCCCGATGTCTTCCAGCCCTTGAACCCGGGGGCCTACGACCCCGGGGCGCGGTTGTCGGACATGGATGCCATGGGGATCAGCGCGGCGGTCGTCTTTCCCACCCTCTTCACCGAGTATCTGCCGCTCGTCGAGAATCCCGACGCGGCCGCCATCCTGGCCCGGGCCTACAACGACTGGGTGTGGGACTTCGCGGCCCAGGGGGACGGGCGTTTGCACCCGGTCGCCATGATCCCGATGCACGCCCCCCTGCTCGCCCATCGCGAGCTCGACCGGGTAGCGGAGAAAGGGTTCACCTCGGTGCTGATCCGCCCGGCCTTCTACATGGGGTCGGGCGTCGAGGACCACAGCGCCGAATCGCGGATGCGCGACGCCATGCGCCGCCTGATCACCACGGCGAGCGGGGGTGCTGACCTGGGCACACGGACGTTCATCGAGGACATCCCGTACCGTCCGGTGTGGCGCCACATCGATGACCTGGGAGTTGTCGCGTGCGTTCATCCGAGCCTTGGTATCGCCGGGCCTGATGCGGTTTCGAGCGGCGGTTTCGCCGAGCGAGTGTCGCAACGCCTCGGCGCCACCCACACGGTGGCGGAGCCCATCGCCTACATGCAGGACGCGGATCTGTTTCTGACCGCGGCCCTCTTCCATGGACTGTTGGAAGACCATCCCAGCCTGCGTCTGGCCATTCTCCATAGCGGCGTGACCTGGGTTCCGCTCGCCTTGGAGAAATGCGAGACCTACTTGTGGCTCTCGCCCCAGTTCGGCCACGCGGACGTGTGCCTCGAGCCCGAAGAGGTTTGGGAGCGACACCCGGTCGTCGTCAGCTTCGACGGCTGGGAGAAACCGGTCGGCCGGATGAGTGATCGGATCGGGAGCAAAGCCGCCTGGGGATCCCGCTACCCGCAGCACGACACGTCGACCCCGAGCGAGGCCCGCCAGATGTTGACCGACGAAGGGGTCAGCGAGGGAACGATCGACGAATTGCTGGCCGGCCACGCCGCTCGGCTCTTCGGGCTGGCCTCGTAGGCCCGGCGACGGACGGACGGACAGCGGCCAGCGCGCTCGCCCGGATCTGAACGCTACGGCGAACCTGATCCGAGCGGGAGCGGCGGCCCCCGGTCCTAGACGGCGGCCGCCTCGCCGAGGTAGCGATCCAGCACCTCGTCCCCTGCCGCCGACGCCTCTCCCGACCAGGAGAGCACGCCCCGCTGCAGGATCACGCACAGGTCGGCCATGGCGAGCGCCCGGTGGATGAACTGCTCGATGAGGATCACCGTGATGCCGGCGTTCTTGGCTCGCTCGAGGCCGTCGAAGACGGCATCTACGACCAGCGGGGCCAGACCGAGGGACATCTCGTCCGCGATCAGCACCTTGGGGGAGACCGCCAGGGCCCGAGCCAGGGCCAGCATCTGTTGCTCGCCGCCGGAGAGGCTTCCGGACCGCTGCAGGCGACGAGAGCCGAGCACCGGAAACAACTCGATGGCCCGCTGGATGGCCGCCTCTCTCTCAGACCGCCCGCCTGCCGTGCGCACCGCCATCTTCAGGTTGTCCATCACGGACAGGCCGGGAAAGATGCCGCGGCCTTCCGGGATGTAGGAAATACCGGAGTTGCTGCGCCGGTGCGACGCCCACTTGGTGACGTCGTGCCCGTCGTATTCGATTCTGCCGCTATGAATCGGGATCAGTCCGGAGACGGCACGGCCGAAGGTGCTCTTGCCTGCGCCGTTCGGTCCGAGCATGGCGACCATGCTTCCCCTCGGGACGTCCATCGACACATCGAAGAGGGCCCGGAACGGTCCGTAGCGGACGTCGAGGTCCTGGACCTGCAGGATCAGATCATCACTCACCCCACTACGATGCCACATGTCGCGACCCGGTCGCTGGTCTGGCCGCCAACCGGTAGTTTTGGCTCCCCTGATAGGTTGCTGCGCGCGGCCACCTGACTGCGCCGCACGCTGGACACGGAGGGAGAACACCAGTGACGGACCTTCGGCAGCCGATCGCTGCCCGCTTCACCGGGAAGTCGGTTCCTCGGAAAGAGGACCGCCGGCTCGTGACCGGGCACGGTCGCTACGTCGACGACGTTCGTCGTCCCGGTCAACTGCATCTCGCGTTCCTCCGCAGTGAGGTCGCTGCGGGCACGATTCGATCCATAGATACGTCGGCCGCGGCGCAACTCGACGGGGTTGTCGCCGTCTTCACCGCCGAGGACCTCAACAGGGATACTCACGAGATGTACTGGAGCATCATGGGCCCGGCGATGCCCATGACCGGTCCACTCGCTCCGGGCCGGGTGGTGTACGTCGGGGATCCGGTAGCGGCGGTGGTGGCGACGACGCGATACATCGCCGAGGATGCCGTGGATCTCATCGAGATCGAGTACGAGCTGGTCGCACCGATCCTGAACTACAAGGACGCGGCGCGCATCACCGATCGGTTCGTGCACCCCGAAGCCGGAAGCAATGCGATGGCGTCCGTTCCGTTTACTCCCATGTCTCCGGACATCGATGAGGCGTTTTCGAACGCTGACCATGTGATCGAGACAGTCATCGAATCGCACCGCTACATCGCGGTACCGATGGAACCACGGGGTGTCCTGGCCACGTGGGATCCGGGTACCGACGAGCTCGACGTCGTGATATCCACCCAGTCGGTGCATGAGGTGCGCGGGTTCTGCGCCCGCATGCTCGGCGTGCCCGAAGCCAGCGTGACCGTGAGCATGCGCGACGTGGGGGGCGGTTTCGGCTCGAAGATGCTGATCGGCCGGGAAGAGGCGGCCACGGTCCTCGCGGCTCGCCGGCTCGGAGCCAGCATCAAGTGGATCGAGGATCGTCGGGAGAACCTGATCGCCGCACCACATTCCCGCAACGAGCGAGCGCTGGTGCGAGTCGCCGTCGACGACGACGGGACGATCCAGGCCATTGCGGCCGACTCGCAATGCGATCTGGGCGCCTACCCGGCGGCCGCCGGGCCCATGGATGTTCAGCTCCTGACCGGGCCGTACAAGATTCCCCGGCTGGGCTTTGCCATGGAGATGACGTGGTCCAACACCATGGGGAAAGGCCCATATCGGGGACCATGGATGTTCGAGACGACCGCTCGAGAGATGATGCTCGACATTGTGGCCCGCCAGATCGGCATGGATCCGGCCGAGCTGCGCCGGCGCAACATCCTGCGCGAGGCCGATCTGCCGTTCACCAGCCCAGGGATGAAAGAGTTCCAGGAGATCACCCCTGGCGAGACCCTCGATCAGGCTCTGGAGATACTCGGCTACGACGAGTTCCGGGCGGAGCAACAGGCGGCTCGCGACGAGGGTCGGTACCTCGGTGTCGGCATCGCCTGCTACGTGGAGCCGACCACCATGGCCTTTCCAGGAGGAAGCTCCGAAGGCGCGACACTCCGGGTGGAGCAGAGCGGGAAGGTCAGCGTGTACCTGTCCACCAGCTCGCACGGCCAGAGCGTGGAGACGACGATGGCCCAACTGGTGGCAGACCAGCTGGGTGTCGAGTACGAGGACGTGACCATCGTTCAGGGCGACACCAGGTCGACGCCCTACGGGGCGGGAACGGGAGGCAGCCGCACCGCCACCCTGGCCGGTGGGGCGGCGCACCGAGCGAGCGTTGCCATGCGCCAAAAGATCGTGGCGATCGCTGCCCACCTGCTGGAGGCCGCTCCCGAGGACATCGAACTGTCGGAGGGCCAGGCATCCGTCGTCGGCACCCCATCCAAAGGGGTGTCCCTGGCGGAGATCGCTCGCATGGCTTACATGACGCCGGAAAGCCTCCCGCTCGATCTGGGCTCCGGGCTCGAGGTGACAGAACGGTTCCGGCCCGACCGCTTTCCCACCTGGTCCAACGCGACCCATATCTGCGTGGTCGAGGTGGACGCCAGCACCTGGGAGCCGCGAGTGTTGCGCTACATCGTCAGCGAGGACTGCGGGCGCATGATCAACCCTCGCGTGGTTGAGGGCCAGATCTCCGGTGGGGTGGTGCAGGGCCTCGGAGGAGTGTTGCTCGAGGACTTCGTCTACGACGCGGACGGCAACCCGCTGACGACGACCTTTATGGACTACCTCCTGCCCACGGCGACGGAAGTCCCGAACCTGGAGATTGGCCACATCGTGACCGACGCCACCTCGAATCCAGGAGGGTTTAAGGGCATGGGTGAAGGGGGCGCCATCGGTTCGCACGCGGCCGTCGCCAACGCGGTATCGGACGCGCTGGCCCCGTTCGGGGTCACCGTCACCTCGACGCCGCTCGGTCCCGGGCAGATCTACGAGCTGATCAAGGAGGCGCGCTCGATGAAACCGGCGCCGTTCGACTACCACGCGCCGGCGACGCTGGAGGAGGCGGCCGAGCTCCTTTCCAGCCTCGACGACGTCAAGGTGCTGGCCGGAGGTCAGAGCCTGATCCCGATCCTGGCTCTCCGCCTGACGCGGTTCGAGCATCTGGTCGACCTGGGCCGGGTACAGGAGCTCAAGGGCATCAGCCGCTCGAACGGCACCCTGACGATCCGGGCCATGACGACCCACGCCGAGATCGGCGCCAGCGACACGGTGGCGACGGGCGCACCGCTTGTCGCCAAGGCCACCCCCCTCATCGGGCACTTCCAGATCCGGAACCGGGGGACGCTTGGCGGGTCCATCGTCCACGCCGACCCGGCCGCGGAGTACCCGGCCGTTGCGGCGGCACTGGACGCGACGATGGTCGTCTCCAGCAGCCGTGGCTCCCGCCGCATACCGGCCTCAGCGTTTTTCGAGTCCACCTTCATGACGTCCATCGCCGACGACGAGGTCCTCACCGCAGTCGAATTCCCCGTGTGGGGAGAGTCCTCCGGATTCGGGGTTTCCGAGGTGGCCCGCCGCCACGGCGACTTCGCCCTCGTGGGCGCCATGGCCGGTGTTCGCCTCGACGGGGCAACGGTGGCCCAAGCTGCCGTGGCCATCTTTGGCGTGGGCGGAACACCGATCCGGGCCCGTGAGGCCGAGGCCGCCCTGGTCGGCTCCGCGGTCGCCGCGGACGCGGCCAACCTGGCCGAGGTCGGGAAGTTGGCGGCCTCGGATCTCGACCCCGCCAGCGACGTCCATGCGTCCGCTGCCTACCGCCAGGAAATCGCGGCCGTCGTCGTCGAACGCGCCCTCACCACCGCCATCAAGGAGGCGTCCGCAGTTGCGTGAGTCCACCGTTACCGTCACCGTCAACGACAGCGAGCGTCGCGGCACGGTCGATGTCCGTAAGACCCTCGCGGATTTCCTCCGGGAGGACTGCGGCCTGACCGGAACCCACCTCGGGTGTGAGCACGGCGTGTGCGGGGCGTGCACCGTGTTGATGAACGACCAGGCCGTACGGTCTTGCCTCCTCTTCGCCGTCCAGGCCGACGGGGCGCAGATCCGCACCGTCGAGGGCCTCGCCCAAGATGGCGAGCTCACGCCCGTCCAGCAGGCTTTTATCGACAACCACGGCCTGCAATGCGGCTTCTGCACGCCCGGCTTCATCGTGTCGGTGACCGCCTTCCTCGAAGCGAATCCCGATCCCACTGATGAGCAGATTCGTGAAGGGATCTCAGGCAACCTGTGCCGCTGCACCGGCTATCAGGGGATACTGAAGGCCGTCAGCCAGGCGGCCGAGGCTCTGCGTTCGGGCTGAGCCCGCCCGTCGAGCCGCCGGATCGGCGCACGTGTTCGTGGGCTGCTGCCAGGACGGTCACGATCTCTCGTGCCGGTGTTCGGCGCTGGCCGGGCTGGTCCCCTATCTATCGGATGACGCCGCGGTCGCGTAGCCCCGAGATCTGGCCGTCCGTCAGGCCGAGTTCTCGCATGATCTCATCGGTGTGGGCGCCGTGCGCCGGAGCGGCGCGCAGCGGTCCGATCGGTCGACCGTCGAACTGAGCGGGGGAGGCCCCGGTCAGATAGTGGCCGTCGTCGTCGAAGTGGACCGGGGTGACAAAGCCGGTCTCGAGAGCCTGTGGGTCCTCGATTACCTCCTCGGGGCTCTTGAGGGGCGCCCACACCCCTTCGAGGTCCGCAAGCTCCTTCTCCCACTCCGCCAGGGCCCGGGTGGCGAAGATGGCATCCATCTCTTGGATGAGCGAGACATTGTTCTTGAGGCGGGCTTCGGTGTCCGCGTAGCGCGGATCGTCAAGCCATTCCTCGTGGTGCAGCTTGCGCGCCAGATCTGGCCACCACTGGTCGTAAAGCAGGCAGAGCACGAGCCACCGCCCGTCCTTCGTCCGGTAGATGTTGTTGGCCGGGTCTGCAGCCTCGGTCCGTGGCGCCGGCCGTGCGGTCGCTTTCCAACCCAGACTGGCGCTGATCAGCGACTGGCTCATGATGTAGATACCGATCAGGTAGAGGGCGTGGTCCACGACCGCGCCGCGCCCGGTCCTTTCCCGACGGAACAGGGCGGCGGCGATCGCGCCGGCCAGGGTGGCGCCGCCGGTGAGATCGCCCACTGACCCGGGCTGGCCGGGTGGCGGGTTGCCGTCGGGCGGCGTCTGGGCAAACGCCGATCCGGACCGGCACCACGACGAAGGGAAGTCGAAACCGCGGCTCTGTGCCATCGGCCCCTCCTTCCCGTAACCGGTGCCGCTGGCGTAAATCAACCGGGGATTCCTGCTCATGAGATCGGCTGCTTCGATGCCCATCTTGAGGCGGGCATCGTCACGCATGTTGGTGATGAACACGTCGGCCCCGTCGAGCAGCGAGTACAGCTGCTCGCGTCCTTCGGCCTGGGTGAGGTCGAGGGCCACGCTGCGTTTGCCGCGGTTGGCTGCCTCGAAGAAGGGGTTCGACCGGAGCCCGGGGCGCTGGATCACCCGCATCGTCCGGCCCGCGTCACCACCGCCCGAAGCCCGTTCGACCTTGATGACGTCTGCACCCCAGTCGGCCAGGATCATGGACGCGGCGGGCACGAATGTGTGCTCGGCGACCTCCACCACCCGCACTCCCTCCATGACGTCGTACAAGGACCTCACCTCCATCAGGCAGCCGGCGTTCGGCGCCGGCGAACGGTGGTCGTTGGCGACATCGTTGGTCGCCCCGCAGCAATCTAGGCAGCTGGCGAGGCCGGCCGCACCGGCCGCGAGGGGCTTCGGTGCGTGGGGCGCCTGGTCCTCGCGGTGGTGGAAGTGGAAGTGGGCACGCCTGGTCAAAGTGGGCGCGTGGGGACGGGGTTTTTGCGGGCAGGCGTGCCCGGGTTGGTGAAGTGTGCCCAGATGGCACCTGGGTGGGTTCGGTTGATGGGCCCGTCGTTGGATTGGTGGACCTATCCGCCGGTGCCGGCCACTGAATCAGTGATGCGGGCGAAGCGGGCGATCACTTGGGGCACCCGGTCGGGATGCGTGAACAGGTGGAGCTTCCCCTCTCGGACTGCTTCGACCACCTGGAGGCCGACCGCGGACGGATAGATCTCGCCGGGGTCCAAAGGCGGATTGTCCGTCGGCGCCGGGTCAGCCGACCCAGGGGGCGGGCCCAGACGGGTCCGGACCCGCCCGGGCATCACGATGGTTACCCCGATCGGAGCGCCGGCTTCCGCCAACTCGGCGTGCAGCACCTCGCTCATGGCCAGGACGCCGTGCTTGGCCACGTTGTACGGCCCGATCCCGTTTACGGGGAGGACTGCGGCCATGGACGCCACGTTGACCACGTGGCCCTCCTGACCTGCGGCCAGCATCATCGGCACGAACGCCCGGATGCCGTGGAGCACGCCCATCAGGTTGACCCGCAGGACCGCCTCCCAGTCCGCGAGCGGCAGCTCCCACGTTCGCCCGGGACGGATGATGCCGGCGTTGTTGCACAGCAGGTGCACGGCACCGAATCGTTCCACCGCGATGCGGGCCAGTTTGTCGACCTGGGCCGGGTCGCCGACATCGATCACCGAGGACGCCACATCCGCGCCGGCCTCGGCCAATCGCTCCTCTTCTTCGAGCAGTCGGCGCTCGTCGACGTCAGCCAGCACAACCTTCATGCCCTCGCCGGCGAAGGCCTCGGCGATCCCGAGGCCGATGCCGCTTGCCGCCCCCGTTACCACCGCCACCCGGTCCCTCAGCGTCTGCATCCAGTGAGTCTTGCCGATGCGGACGACGAGAGAGCGAAAGCGAAGGTGACAGGGGGCCAGACGCCCGGCGGGCCGGGGCCCGTCAGGGTGTCGCTTCGATGGCCCCGAGCAACTCGAGTATCCGGGTCGGCGGCAGGTGTTGTTCGTAGATCTTCGCCCCGAACGGTGCGAGGGCATTCTCGATGGCGTTCACCAGGGTTGGTGGCGCCACGATCATCCCCCCCTCACCCACGCCCCTGAAGTTGACGTCCGCGTCGAGGGGCACCGTCTCGAGGTGGTCGATCTCGATGCGCGGCACCTCCGCCGCGGTCGGCAGGAGGTAGTCCATGAGGCTGCCCGACAGGAACTGCCCGTCCTCGTCGTAGACCGAACGCTCGAGCAGCACCGCCCCGACCCCCTGTGCCACGCCGCCGCGCACCTGGCCCTCCACCACGGCGGGGTTGATGAGCTCCCCGCAGTCCTCGGCGACCACATAACGGACCACCCGCACCGCCCCCGTGCCCGGGTCGATCTCCACCTCCGCGCAGTGGGTTCCACCCGACCACCCCCCCTGGCCGCCATCGAAGGTGACGTCCACGTCCAGGCTGGTATCCACTTCCTCGCGGAAGCGGCCGGCACCCGCCGCCCCCGCGATGTCGGCGAGGGTGATGGCGCTGGCGGGGACCCCCCGCACCGAAACCCGGCCCGAGATGATCTCGAGGTCGTCTGGGCTGGCCTCGAGGAGCTCCGAGGCCAGTTCGAGCACCCGCTCCCGGAGCAGCCGCGACACGTGCAGGGCTGCGCCGCCGGCCATGGTGGCCGACCGGCTGCCGCCGGTGAAGCCGGGCGGCACGATGTCGGTGTCGCCGACCTCGACCCGCACCTGCTCGAAGCCCACGCCCATCTGATCAGCCGCGATTTGAGCCAGAGTCGTCTGGTGGCTCTGGCCGTGCGGCATCTGACCGGTGTAGACGACAACCGTCCCATCAGCATCGAGTCGGGCCCGGGCCCGTTCCGAACCGAGCGCGGCCCCGTCCTTGGGGCCGGGTGCAGCCTCGATATAGCTGGCCATCCCGATCCCAAGGAGCCGGCCCTCGTCCCGGGCCGCCTGCTGGCGGCGGCGGAAATCGTCGAAGTCGACCAACTTGGCGATGCGTTCCATCGCTTCGCGTGCCGTGACCCCGGCCAGGCTACGGCCGGTGATCATGTGCAGCGGCGGCTCGCCCCGGGTGACCACATTGCGGAGCCGCAATTCGAGCGGGTCCATTCCGAGCTCACCGGCGATCAGATCGACCATCCGCTCCCGAACGAAGGTCTCCGCTGCCCACGGTCCTCGGTAGGCCACGTAGCTCGCCTTGTTGGTGATGGCCACCGTGTTCTGGAACGAGAACGCCTCCATCTGGTACGGGCCCGGCATCACCCCTTCCATAATGGTGCCCACCATGTGCCCCATCCCCGGGTAGGCGCCGGAGTCGAGCACCATGTTGACCTTGAGTCCCAGGATGCGCCCGTCGTTGTTGACGGCCGCTTCCACTTCGAAACTCTCCTCGCGTGCCTGCCCGGACACGGTCAGGTTCTCGTTTCGGTCCTCGATCCATTTGACCGGGCGGCCGAGCGCTTTTGCCGCCGCTGCGACGGCGATCTCCTCCCGGCTGGTGCCGAACTTGAGGCCGAACGATCCGCCGACATCCCCGGCCAGCACGCGAACCTGCTCTGGCGGCAGGCCGAGCCGGGCGGCCAGCGTGGAGCGCACCATATGGACGCCCTGAGTGGCCGCGTGGACAGTCAGTTGCCCCGTCGCGGCGTCGAAGTCGGCGACGGTGCCGCGACCTTCCATCGGCACGTTCTGGTGGCGGTGCTGGCGCAGGCGAGCGCGGACGACGCGGTCCGCCCGGGCGAACGTCGCATCCACGTCGCCGAACAGCTTTGGCGGGGCCTGGACCAACACGTTGGAGCCGACGTCCTCGAAGATGGGGGTGCTGCCCGGGTCGAGAGCGACGGCAGCCGACGGAACCGGCGGCAGATCGTCGTAATCCACCTCGATCAGCTCGCATGCGTCTTCGGCCTGGTAACGGCTCTCTGCGACCACCATCACGATCGGATCGCCGACCAGACGGACCTTGTCGGTACACAAGATGGTGAACTCCGGGCTCTGCCCGCCGAGCATGGCCGCCATTCCAATGGGTCCGGGGACGATCAGCTCCTGGAGTTCCGCGCCGCTGTAGACAGCAAGGACGCCGGGGGCCTGCCGGGCCGCGCTGGTGTCGACGCTGGTGACGCGACCGTGCGCAATCGGGCTGCGAAAGAAGGCGGCGTGCAGCATGCCCGGCAGGTAGACGTCGTCAACGTACCGGCCGCGTCCGGTCAGAACCCGGCCGTCCTCGGACCGCTTGATGGGAGAACCGATGTATCGCTGGGCTACCGGCTGCATCGCTCAACCCTCCTGTACATGTGACGGGGACACCTCACGACCTGAAGCTCGGAGCACACCCTCCACGATGCTTTGATAGCCAGTGCATCGACAGATGTTCCCCGACAGCGCATTGCGGATTTCCTCCTCCTCCGGAGCGGGATTTTCCTCCAGTAGAGCCGTAATTTGCATGACGAACCCGGGCGTGCAGAACCCGCATTGGAAGCTGTGGCTTTCCCACAGGGCCTGCTGCAGCGGGTTCATCCCGCTTGATCCGGCCAGACCTTCAATTGTCCGCACCTCTCGCCCGTTGGCCTGAACCGCGAACATGAGACACGACCGCACCGCCTCCCCGTCCACCAGCACCGTGCACGCTCCACACACGCCGTGCTCGCAGCCGATGTGGGTGCCGGTCAGACCCAGATCCTCTCGCACGAAATCGGCCAGGGTCCGTCGCGGTTCGGCTGAGCCGCGTCGCCGCTCACCGTTGATCACCAGTTCCACCGCGAGGGGCGCGGTCATGCTGAGGCTCCAATCTCCCGGGAGGCACGCTCCAGGCCTCGCCTGATCAAGACGCCCGCCACGTGGCGGCGGTACGACGCCGATCCATGCAGATCCGACGGGGGATCCAGGTCCTTCATGGCCGCAACCGAGGCTGCCTCGAACACCTCCGGCCCCGGTGCGACGCCCACAAGCACCGACTCTGCGGCGGGGACGCGAACAGGTGTGTCGCCCATCCCCGTCAGGGCGATCCGGGCGTTGTCGATCAGGCCGTCCGCGCCGTGCAGGAGGACCGCGACGCCGACGATGGCAAAGTCGCCGTGACGCCGGGCCATCTCTTCGAACGCCGCTCCGGTCCCCGGAGCGGCGGCCGGGAAGCGCACCCCGGTCAAGAGCTCGTCGGCTTCGAGGGCGGTGGTGAAGTGGGTGACGAAGAACTCTTCGGCCGGGATGAGCCGCTCGCCGCGGCCGGCGCTGGTGGCTTCGAGCTGCGCTCCGGTCGCGACCGCCACGGCCGGCAGCTCGCTGGCGGGGTCGGAGTGGGCCAGGCTGCCACCGATCGTGCCGCGGTTGCGGATGGCTTCGTGGCCGATCAGGGGCAGCGCCTGAGCCAAGAGGGGAACACTGGAATCAACGAGTGCGCTGCGCTCCGCGGCTCGTTCGCGCACCATCGCACCGACATGAATGCTGCCGTTGTTCGCTTGGATCGAACCCAACTCCTGGAGCTGATTGAGGTCCACCAACACCGAGGGGCGAGCCAGGCGGAAGGCCATCATGGGCACGAGACTTTGACCGCCGGCGAGCGGTCTGGCCTCGCCGCCGTGTTCAGCCAAGAGAGCCAGTGCCTCTTCGACTGTGTCCGGTACGAAATAGGTAAATGGTGAGGGTTTCAAGGTCTCCGAGCCTACCAACGTGGCAGACCCGGCCGGCCGGCCAACCCCCGCCTGGAGAGAGATGCCTAGGACGCGGCCTTCGGCATGGCAGAGGGAATGTCCACGTATCCGGCCCGGCGCAGGAAATACCAACGTCCATCCCGGCGAACCAATTGATCACGATGATGCCCGAGCATGCCCAGCTGCGGGCGACCCGAGCTGTCCCGCTGGATGACCGTCCATGTCACCCTCGAAGTCGCGGTGTCTCCGTTCAGATCGACGATCGGGTTGCCGATCAGGTGAAAGGATGAGCCGCCGGAGCCGCCCACGGTACCTTCCATCATGGTCTTGATGTTGTCCCGGCCCTTTGCCCTGCCCATCGGCCCGAGCAACACCTCTGCGTCCTCCGCGAAGAGATTGGCGTACGCCTCGAAGTCGTGGGCGTCGAGGTGAGCGCCGTAGTCGATGAAGAGCTGCTGGATGGCGGCCATGTCCTCGAGGCGCTGGAGGCGCTCATTCAGATCGTCCATACGAGAGTTCCATTCCCTTTCCTCGGCCGCTCGCGGGGGCTCCGCCAGCGGGCAGGTCGCAAGCCAGGCGGTAGCTTAGGGCCGGGACCGCGCGGGCTTCCTCTTGTTCGATCGCCGGCCTTCCCCATGCCCGCTTCGAGTCGTATCGTTTCCGTATGAGCGGCGACCAGGCACCGGGGCCGGAAGCATTCGAACGGTCGCGGGCGAGACGCCGTGGCGTGCGCCAAGCCTCGGCCGACCTGGAAGAGGCGCTCGCCCGCCCCGCCGCACACGACGCGAAAGCGTGGTCCGCGGACACCGCCGACCGGCTGCAGTCGCTGCGCGGCGCCTTCCAGACTCACGCCCGGCAAAGCGAAGGGCCAGACGGTCTTCTCGGTGAAATCCTCGAGCAGGCGCCCCGCCTCGCGAACTCGGTCGATCGGGTCAAGCGGGAGCACGCCGACATCCTGGAAGCAGTCGCGACGGTGGAGGCGGCGACGAAAGGCAACGAAGATCCGACCCGAATTCCCCGGATCCGAGAACAATCGCTTCGCTTGCTGCAGGCGATCGCCGCCCACCGCCAGCGGGGCGCCGATCTGATCTACGAGGCGTTTTCTATCGACATCGAGGGCTCCGACTGACGCGTCCCACCCTCACTTACGGGGCAAATGGGAAGCCGCCAGTCGAGTAATGGCTTCGGGATTGTCGCCGAGCTGACAAGGCAGATTGCCGTTCAGCCACAGGGTGGCGATCCCGTGGACGAATGCCCACGACGCCACCCCCGCGAGCAACTCGTCGACGTTCGGCCGCGCCGACCCGTAAAGCAGTTCGGCCGCCACCGCCTTGGCGGACAGCAGATCGGGGTCGTCGGCCCGGTAGAGCTCGGGCCGGTACATCACTTCGAAGTACGGACGATGCTGGACGGCGAACCGGACGTAGGCCACGCCGACTTCCAGCGCGCGGCCAGATTCGCCGCCGATTTCCGCGAGGGTCGTGTGCAACATTCGATAGCCGTCGGTGGCCAGCGCAGTCAGCAGCCCCGCCTTGTCGCCGAAATGGTAGGTCGCAGCCGGATGCGTGACACCTGCCCGCCGGGCCACGGCTCGAAGGCTCATCGCGGCTGGTCCGACCTCGTCGATGATCTCGACCGCGGCGGCGAGGAGCGCAGCGCGCAGATCGCCGTGGTGGTACGAATGCTTTCCTTCCACGAGGCGCTTTTCTTCCACGAGGCGCTCTCCTTTCACGAGGACAGCCTACTTGACGATCTAACCACCGGTAAGTAAACTTTCCAGTGGTTAGATACAGGAGGAGGACGTGATCATGCCGGCACTTCCGTGGTCCGAACGACACCCGACCGACCCTGGCCGCGACTACGTGGCGATGGCCTCCCGGTTACCGCTGAAGCGCTATCGCTCGGTTCCCGGCTTCCTGCGCGACACGCTGGCGATCCGTCGTCAACTGGGCCACGCAGACGGCCTGGTCGGCTATGGCCTCAACGCCGACCTTTTTCACAAGACGTTCCTGACCTTCTCGGTCTGGGAGGACCGGCCCAGTCTTGAAACATTTGCCGGGTCCGATCCGCACCGGACGATTATTCAGAGGTTGGCGCCCCGGATGGGCCGAACTCGTTTCGAGTTTTTTGCCATCTCCGGATCACGGGTCCCGATGCCCTGGCCCGAGGTCGCGACCCGCCTGACGGAGAGTCCCCCCGCTGGAGAGACGACCTGAGTCCCGGCGCGGGCTGTCACGTGCAGGGACGGGGGTCCCACGGCGTCAGCACGTCGGCAGATGAGCTCGGCGTCTGCCCGTCGGGCGTGGGCACGGTCGTGACCGTGGTGGCGGGAGTGGAGGGGGCCGTGGTGCCGCCAGTGGTGGCCGAAGAAGTGCCGCCAGTGGTGGCCGAAGAAATGCCGGAGGCGGTAGGTAGGGGAGCAGTTGCCGTTGCCGTGGGTGGGGGATTCACCGCCGTGAGCGAACCGACATCGACGACGACGGTGCCCGGGGCCACGCTGGCATCGGACTGCAGCATGACCGCCCCGCTCAGCTTGGCCATCACGGCGAGAGCCTGGCCCACCTGCCCGGGGGAATAGTGGATCAGGGTCTCCGTCGGCTCCGCCGGTACGGTCCCGTCGCCGATGCCACTCACGTGCAGGCCATTGGCGGACAGGCCGGCCGCGGTCGTGGTCGCCAGGTTGTACACGCCGGCGATGTTGCTGACCTCCACGGCGGTCGGAGCGACCGGAGCAGGCAGGGCGGTGCCGTCCCAATTGGCGATCACTTGATCGTCCAGGGGCTGGACCGGCAGGTCGATGTCACCGATGTCTGCGCCGTTGTAGGAGTAATTGTTGACGCTCGTCACCGGTAGCGTCGTTTCTGGTGCCGTCGCCGGGTTGAGGTTGTGGTAGTTGCTGATCAGCGAAAGGAGCTGTCCTTTTAACCCAGGATCAATCGTGATCTGATTGATGACGGCACCGATCAGGGCGTTGGCGGTCAACGGGTTGCTCAGTCCCTTCGACTCGGCGGTGGAGGCCAGGATGCGAAGGAACGTGTGGTCACGCACGATGCGCGACAGATCCGATTCGGGATCATATGGCCAGTCCGCCTTCGCATCCACGCTCACACCGGGCGGGTCGTACTGCAGATGACGAGAGCGAACCAGCGCCAGGGCCTGAGTGCCGTTGAGGTGGAGGCAACCGGTGGTCGTGATGTTGAGGTTCGATTCGGCGTCGAATACGGGCTCCGGGAAGTCGACGTTAATGCCCCCAATGGCGTTGACCGTGGCCTGAAAACCGTCAAAGTTGAGCTCGATGTAGTGATTGATGGGGATGCCAAGGTCGTCGGTGATGGCCTGGATGAGATTGTCGGGGCCGTTGACGCCGTCGTTGAGAGCGGCGTCGATCTTCTGGTAGGGGCCGACCGGGCTATTTGGCGGCATGGGCAGGAACAGGTCCCGGGGGATGGACAGAATGGCCGCCTGCCTCGTGACGGGATCCAAATGCAGGATCATGATGACGTCGCTCAGGGCCCCGCTCAACAGCTGCGGGTTCCCGAATTGCGTTTCGTTGGGGTTGAGGCCGGCCCGGGTCTCATTGCCGATCAACAGGATGTTCTCGGCGGGCAGACCGGCCGCAGTATCCGGTTTCCCATTGATGGTGGTCGAGTGGGTCGGTGTCAGATGAGGGGCGGCCACCGTGTGGATGGAGTCCAGCCGCCAGCGGGTATAGGCATAACCGCCGGCCACGGTGATGATCGCCAGAGCGGCCAGGACGTTGGCGCCGATGAGGACCCGGCGCGGCCACCGCCGCTTCGGGATGTACCTCCTCGCCGGCCGGCGCGGGCGGCGCTGGTAACTCGTCGTCATCGGCCTCCGGGGGCGAGCGGCTGACGGAGGCAAATCCTAGGTCGGCCGACACGAGGGGAGGCATCGGCCTCAGGCGGGGATCGGACCGCCGCGCCCGGCTCCGGGTCGGCCCACCCGGCACAAAACGGCGAGGTCGCTCATGTCCTTTTGTCCGCAGAAAGTCGATGAAACCGGTCGTGCGTGCTTGAGTTTGGGGTATGCCGCGCTTCATGGTCGTTGCCGTCGGCGCTGACCGCCCCGGGGTCGTGGCTGCCCTGGCGGGAGTGCTGGTGGAGTTGAGCTGCAACCTGTCCGACACCCAGATGGCGGTGTTGCAGGGCTACGCCAGCATGATGCTCGTGGTCGACGCGCCGTCTTCCGTGAGCGCCGAGGACCTCCACGCCCGCCTGGTCGAGGGCGCCGAGGGGCTGGCCCAGACCATCTGGGTTCGCCCGCTCTCCGAGCTGCCGGCGACCGAGATCCCGGGACGGCGGTGGGCGGTTTCCGTCTATGGTGCGGACCGTCCGGGCATCGTCTTCGAGGTGGCCCGTCTGCTCGCGGACGCCGGCATCAACATCATGGACCTGCAGACCCGCATGTCCGGCCCGGTCGGATCGCTCTCGATGGAGGTTGACATCCCGGCGGATGTGGATGTCAACGAGCTCACGGCGCGCACCGACCGGCTCGGCGACCGGCTCGGCCTCTCCTGCTCGATCCGGCCTGTCCCGCCGGCGAACGACAACCGGCCGCGGGGGACTCCCGGCGCGGGCCGATGAGGGTCGCCGGGGGGTGCCGGCGCGGCCGCGACGGCGCCGAGATGCAGCTACTCGCGAATGAAACTCACCCGGCGGTCGAAGGCGACGGGATCGGAATCCCTCCGGGCTCGGTATGGCGGATCAGCGCCGGGTAGTGCCCATTGTCGAAACCGAGGACAAACAGACGGACCGCCACGGGCAACGGCACAATGATCGGTCGCCAGCGGCGGGGCCGGCTGATCACGGCCACGTGGAGACCGACTTTGACTTTGGAGACGTGCGCGTCCGCTCCCACGACCGCGTGCAAGTACTCCGCCAGCGGACAGCGGCTGCTCAGAAACGGATCACCCCGTACTCCGGACCGCTGCAGGGTCTCGGCCACGGTCCGGGGAGTGCTGCCCAGCTGGTCCAGCAGGTTGGCGACATTCTGCTTTATGAGCGCTCGTTCGTTCCTCGCCACGGTTCGGCCTCCCTGTGCTGGCTCCCGCAACAACCTTATGAGCCGGGGTCCGCGTTTGCCACAGACCGGAACGACGCCCGTCGCGGTCAGCCGTTCAGGCGGCCTGCCCCTCGGTGTGGCTGATCCAGGTCTCGTACATCTCCGCATAAAACCCGTGGCGCGACAGCAGTTCGTCGTGGCTACCGGTCTCAACGATCCGGCCGTCGTTGACGACCACAATCCGATCAGCCTTCATGGCCGTGGTCAGACGGTGGGCAATGAGGATGGCGGTGCGTCCTTGGAGCAGGACGTCCAGCGCGGCTTCGATCTTGGCTTCGGACCGCAGGTCCAGGTTGGAGGTGGCCTCGTCCAGGACGAGGACCCTCGGGTGGGCGTGGAAGGCTCGGGCCAGTGCGATGAGTTGGCGTTCGCCGGATGACAGAGACTGGCCCCGCTCGTGGACGAAGGTGTGGATCCCCTCCGGCATCCGCTCGATGACCTCGACCAGGCCCACGGCACGAATCGAGTCCCACACCTCCTCGTCGGTGGCGTCTGGGCGGGCAAAGGCGATGTTGTCCCGGATGGTCCCTTCGAACAGAAATGGCTCCTGGGGCACGACCCCCAACTGGCGCCGCAGCGAGTCGATATCGACTGTGCGGAGGTCGTAGCCGTCGATCAGCACCCGGCCGCCGACCACATCGTAGAAACGGGTGACCAGCTTGGCCACGGTCGACTTGCCGGCGCCGGTGGGTCCGACGAACGCCACCGTCTCGCCGGCGGGGATGGACAGGCTGACGTCATGCAGAACAGGTTGATCGGGGTCGTACCCGAAGGTCACGTGGTCCAGTTCGATGTCGCCCTGAATCGGCGGCAGTTCGATGGCATGGTCGGGCTCGGGCACGCTCGGCTGGATGGCGAGCAGGCCCCGGAGCTTGTTGATCGAGGCCATGCCCTGCTGGAACAGGTTGTACTGCTGTACCAGCAGCTGCATCGGGGCGAAGAACCGGTTGAGATAGAGGAAAAACGCCACCAGAGCACCGACGGACAGCTCGTGGTGCGACACCATCACCCCGCCGATGGCGAGCAGGGCGGCTTGGCCCAGATAACCGATGAACTGTGTTCCCGGGCCGTAGATGGCATTGATCTGCGCGGTATAGAGGTTGGCGTCCCGGTACGTTCCCACCACATTGCGGTGATGGAGAACGTTGTTCCGCTGGCGGTTGTGGGCGGTCACGATGCGCACGCCGTGCAAGGTCTCGGAGAGGTCGGACAGGACGTTCGCAATGCCGTCGCGGACCCGGTCATAGCCGCGCTCCGAGCGGGCTCGAAACCACAACGAGAGGATGGTGAGGGCCGGGATGACGAGGAGAATGGTGATGAGAGCCAGCTCGACGTTCAAGGCCAGCAGAATGCAGGTGATGACGACCATCGTCAGAGCCTGGACGGCGAACTGCGCCAGTCCGTCCTGCAGCAGCTGCTGGAGGTTTTCGATGTCGCTCGTCATGCGGCTCATGATCACGCCCGCCTTCTCCTCCGTGTAGAAGTCGAGCGAGAGCCGCTGCAAGTGGGTGAACACCTTGACCCGCAGGTCGTTCATGACCCAGGCGGCCAGGCGGCCCGTTACCGCGACCAGGAAGCGCTGCGCGACGGCGGTAATTGCCACCGCCACCAGATAGAGGACCGACACCACGACGATGACGGTCATGCTCTTGTGCGGTCCCAGGCCCCGGTTGATGCCGGTGCTGATCAACGCCGGGCCGGCCTGGTTGAACACACTCACGACGGCCACCAGCGCGGCCGCCAGCAGTGCCAGATGCCAGTGCTCGAGCAAGAGCCCCCGGAGTGTCAGCCGCTCGGGGTCCGCCCCTGCCTTGCGGTAACTGAAGCTGGCCGTCGGCTCGGGGTGCTCCGGTTCGTGGGCCAGAAGGTCATCGACGCCGTCCTGCAGCTCCGAGGGGATGCCCGCAAACGGCAGGCCGCCTCCGGGGTTGCCGGGTGAGCCCCGCCCGGCGGGGAACATGCCGCCCCCCCCTCCCCCGAACATGCCGCCGCCCATCACCATCAGCTCATCCCCCTCAGGTCCGAGGCTCCGGAGGAAAAAAGACCGGCGCTGCCGTTGGTCTCGTCCGCGGTGTCAGATGAGGTTCGTGTGTCCTGGCCCGCCACGGTGGATGGCTCTAGGCCGAGAAACAGGTCTTCCTCGTGTTCGCGTTCCTCCCTCTCCGCCTGGGCGAGAACCTGCACGTAGAGGGGGGAGCTGGCCATCAGCTCGGCATGGGTGCCGTCCGCCACGATCCGGCCTCGGTCCATGAGCAGGACCCGGTCGGCCAGGCTGATGGTGGACAGCCGGTGGGCGATGATCAGGGTGGTGCGCCCCTCGAGGAGCCGGCGCAGCCCGTCGTGGATCCGCAGCTCGACCTGGACATCGATGGCGCTGGTGGCGTCGTCGAGGACGAGTACCGGTGGGTTGACCAGCAGGGTACGGGCGATCGCGATGCGCTGCCGTTGGCCGCCGGAAAGGGTGTAGCCCCGCTCGCCGACCACCGTGTCATAGCCATTCGGGAGCTCGCGGATGAACTCATCAGCCCCGGCGGCCCTGGCGGCTGCCTCGATGTCAGTGAAATCCGCCCGCGGCTTGCCGTAGGCGATGTTGTCCCGAATCGAGAGCGAGAAGAGGAAGGGTTCGTCGAGCACGATCCCGACCTGGGCGCGCACGCTTTCCAGGGTCAGGTCGCGGACGTCATTGCCGTCGATTCGTACCGAACCTGCGGTCACGTCATAGAAGCGAGCAGCCAGTCGGGCGACCGTCGACTTGCCCGCGCCCGTCCGTCCTACCAGCGCGACCGTCTCGCCGGGAAAGAGATGCATGTCGAAGTGCTCCAGCACCATGGGGGTGTCCGCGGCGTACGAGAAGGTGACGTCGTCGAAGCGCAGGTCGCCGGTGGCGTCGACGAGGTCCACGGCGCCCGGGCGGTCGACGACGGTGGGCTGTTCGTCAAGGATCTCGTAAATGCGGCCGGCGGAGGCACGGGCCCGCTGGCCCAGCATGATCATCATGCCGAGCATCTGGAACGGGGGCTGCAGCATGACGATCCAGAAGGAGAAACTGAGGATCGCTCCGACCTGCAGCCCGTCGTGGATGACCAGATATCCGCCGAGCAGGAGAACCAGGGCCAAGCCGACCTGAACCAGGTTCTGGACCAGCGGGGTGAACTTGGCTCGCAGGTCGGCGTCTTTGATATACGACCACTGCAGTCGGTCCGCCGCTCGGGCCAGCTGCTTGACCTGCTGGTCTTCGGCGGCGAAGGACTTCACCACTCGGACGCCATTGATGTTTTCGTCGACGATGGTCGCCACGTCTGCCAGCCGGGATTGGATCAGCCACGACACCGGGAACATGGACCGCCGCATGCGCACGCCGAGGAAGTAGATAAACGGCATGGTGGACATGGCGACGAACGCCAGTGGCACGTTGATCGACAGCATGTAACCAAACGCGACGACCGCGATCGCGCACTGGACCAGGATGCTCGGCGCAAAGGTCAGGTACATCTGCACCGAGCGGATGTCCGAGTTGGAGCGGGAGATCAGCTGGCCCGATTGCACCCGGTCGTAGAACGGGAACGACATTCGCGTCAGGTGCTGGTACACGATATTGCGGAGGTCGAACTCCATCTTGTAGGCGGTCGCCATCAAGAACAGCCGCGAGACATAACCGGCCACGGCGGCGACCGCGACCAGCACCAGCGTGATCTCCACGTACTGGCTGAGGGGGACGACGTGGGCGCCCGGCACCTTTTGTGTGCTCGGCACGACCGAATTGTCGAGCGCGTTCATCAGGATCTTGGGGATCTGCACCTGCATCACCAGGCTGATAAACGAGGTCACCAACGCCGTGATGAAGAGGAATTTGTGCGACAGGACCACCGGCAGGGCCCGGCGGATCCAGGACTTGCTCCGGTCAGGGTCGATGGTGGCGTGCGGTGGTTCGTACTCGGCTGCCACCGCCACCGGCGTCCACGGCGAGGTGGACTCGAGTCCCTCCTCCGTTTTGCGACCGGCGGCAATCCGGGTGGCCAGACTCACTTCGTCCTCTTCCTGGCCGCTCGATAGGCGTCCAGCCCGCACCGCCACAGGTCCAGACCGGCGAAGGCCTCGGCGACCTGCGCCTCGTCATCGAGGTGCCCGGCGATGTCACGAAGGCGGGCCTCGACGGCCCGGTCGGCGTCGCAGAGCGCCCGGCGGCCATCGTCGGTCAGGCGGTGTTCCACCCGGCGCCGGTCGGCGCTCTGGTCGTGCTTCCGTTCGACCAGGCCGCGCCCTACCAGGCCGTCGACCACCGCGGTCACGCTGGGTCGGCTCACGGCCATATGGTCGGCCAGGGCTGAGGCGGCAGCCGAGCCCTCGTCCAGCAGCATCAGGGTTCGGTACTGCGACAGGGACAGGTCGACGCCCGCCAGGCCGACCTCGACCTGGCGAGCCAGCCGGGCCCCCACCCGTCCCGCCTGCAGAGATATCTCGACGCTCACATTGTTAGTGTATCGAACAGTTAGGATCTGGAGCAACCGGCGTGAGCCGCCGCGCGTGCCGACCCCGTAACATCGGGCCAACTGGCCGGAGCGGGAAGTGCGCGTGATGCGAGCAGCCGACGTCGTGAGAGCCCGGTCCGTGTGGGTGCTTCCATTGATTGTCGGATCGCTGCTCGTCATGTTTATGACGCTGATCTACTTCGGCTCCCTCGTGGATCCGTCCGGCCACTTGCACGGCCTGCCCGTATCGATCGTCAACGAGGACCGTGGCATCACCACCTCCTCGGGGCCGCTGAACGTCGGGGATATGGTCGTGGCCGGTCTCAAAGGCGCGCCCGCAGTGTCCAGCCGTCTCTCGCTGCAGGTCCGCACTCTCGCCGAGGCCGAAGCCCAGATGGATGAGGGCACGGTCTACGCGACCGTGGTAATCCCCGCCGGATTCAGCGCCTCCGTGGCCGCGCTTGCGGGCGCTCCCGTGGGTCCGGGCCAAACACCCGGGCTGCCGACGATCCAGTTGCTCACAAATCCGCGGGCCGGCACGCTCGGAGTGAGCCTAGCGACGGGCGTGGTCCAGCCCGCCATCGCCAGCGTTTCCCACTCGCTCGGCGAGCAGTTGCTCAAATCGATCCCGGCTGGAGAAACCGCCAATCCGTCCCTGCAGGCGTTGCGTGCCGATCCCATCACCCTGTCGACGGCGATGTACCGGCCCCTGCCTGCCCACTCCGCTCTGGGCCTGAGCGCCTTCTGATATCGCCCTCCTGGTGATGCTGGGCGGGTTCCTCGAAGCAAACATCGTCAACATCTCGGTCGACTCCTACCTCGGGTACGCGACGAGCGAAGTCGGCCCCTGGTGGCGTCAGCGCCTTCCCGTCCCGATCAGCCGCTGGCAAACCCTGCTGGCCAAGTGGATCGTGGCCGCAGTCGCGGCCCCGATCCTCGCCGCGCTGGTGATCGGGGTGGCGGCGGGAATCCTCCGAATGGACGCCCCACATCTGTGGTACCTGTGGCTGCTCGGCTCCTATGCCGGCCTGGTGATCTCCATCGGTACCCTCGTGTTTTTCGCGGCCCTGGGCGGGGTTGGGCCAGTTGTTGGCGTTGCTGGTGTTCGTCTATTTGGCCCTCGCCTCGTCGGGCGGCACCGTCCCTCTGCAAGCGCTTTCGGGTTTCTACCGTTTCGTCGCCAACTTCGAGCCTCTCCGCCAAATTCTCGATGGGGTCCGGGCCATCCTCTACTTCAACGCCGCCGGCGACGCCGGCCTGGACCGGGCACTGGTATTGACCACCATCGGCCTGGTCTTCTGGATCATCGTCGGTGTCGGGATCACCACGTGGTACGACCGCAGAGGCCTTCCCCGCATTCAACCGGAACTGCTGGAATACGTGCAGCAATCCGCGGCGACCTATCGCGAGCAGCGGCCGGGAACGCCGCCCGCGGTGGCCGAGTCGACGGGGTCCGGCCCTCCCGCCCCGGACCCGGGCTGAGCCGGAAGGCTGTCAACCGAGCTCGAGGTCGGTCCCGAGAAGGCGGACACCGTCAGTCGTCGACCGCGTCGGTGAGCGTGGCGGCCAGTTCCTCGAACCGATCGATGCGGCGGGTGAGTACGCCCAGGCTGGCGGACCAGAACGCTTCATCCTCGATGTCGATGCCGAAACGGGCGGCCAGGCCGGCGGCATCGGAGAGCCCCGTGCAGGAGAGGAGGTCGTCGTAGCCGGCCCGGAAATGGTCAGGGTGCTCGGTGTAGGCGGCGTAGAGGCCCAGACCGAACAGCAGGCCGAAGGTGTAGGGCCAGTTGTAGAAGTGCGTGGAGTAATAGTGCGGTTTCACGGCCCACATGAACGGGTGAAGGTGTTCCGGATCGAGCCCGTCGCCATACGCCTGACGCTGGGCGTCGACCATCAGCTGGCCCAATTCGGAAGGCGCCAGCGTGTGGTTTCGCCGGCGATCGAAAACCTCCCGCTCGAACAGATAGCGGGAATGGATGTCGACGACCACCTGGCAGCATCCCTGCAGGTCGTATTCCAGGATGGCCATCTGACGGACCGGATCGGCGGCGACGGCCAGGACCGATTGGGTCAAGAGGGTCTCGCAGAAAATCGAAGCGGTCTCGGCCAGCGCCATGGGCGTGGCCCGCTGCAACGGGGTGCGCAGCGCCAGAGTGGTGTTGTGGTAGGCGTGACCTAACTCGTGGGCGAGGGTCGATACCGAGTCGAATGTGTTCCCGAAGTTGAGCAGAACCCGGCTCTCGCCTCCGGTTGTCCCCATGCAAAAGGCTCCGCCCCGCTTGCCTTCTCGGGGTTCGGCGTCGATCCACGCCTGGTCCAGGGCTCGTCGGGCCAGGCCGGCAAGCGCCGGCGAATATGAGGCGAAGCTCTCGGTCACGGTGGCAGCCGCCTCATCCCAGTCGATCGCGGCGACGGAAGGGTCGCCCACCGGGGCGAACAGGTCCCACCAGGGCAGTCCGCCGTCCCGACCGGAGGATCCGAGGAGTCGTGCCTTGGCTTGCAGATACCGGCGCCAGGCGGGCAACGCCGGTATCACCGCCGCTTGCATGGCGTCGAGCGCGGCGCGGCTCACCGAGTTGGCGTGCAGCACCGGCTCGAGCGGATCGGCCCAACCCCGGCGGGCGTTGACGGAGTTGGCTTCTCCCTTGATGGAATTGAGGGCGGCGGCGCAGGCCACCCCGACCGTGTCCAATGCCTCCAGTTCGCCCCGGTAGGCCCGGCGGCGGACGTCCCCATCAGGATCGGTAGCAAGATTGCGCACGACCGTGATCGGAAGGGCGTGCACCGTTCCATCCGCGTTCTCGACGTCGGCAGTGAGCAGGGCGGTGATGTCGCCGTGCAGGCGATTCCAGGCCGTGCTGCCGGTGAGCGCCAACTCGGAGTACAACGCTTCCTGGGCTTCGTCCATCTGGTGCGCGGCGGAGCGTTCCGCTTTCCGCAGCGGATAGGCGTGCTCGCGGGCGTCAGGAGAGTGTTCTATGAGACTTTCTGCCCCCAGGGACGCCACCCAGGCATCAAAACGCGTGGACATAGCCCGCACTCGGGCCGACTGCATCTGCAGTTGCGACGCGAGGGCGGCGGCGGTGTCATCGCGCGCATCGGTGCTGACAAAAGCCGACACGTAGGCGCTGAGCAGCCGGAGTTGTTCCAAGACACCGTTGGTCGCCACCAGGACCTCGACAAACGCGTCGATCTGCGCATCGGTCAGTTCCGCCGGAGGGCCGCCCCGCACCTGGTGGTGGTCGTACAGGGCGACCATTCGGTCGACTTCAGCCCCCAGCCCTTCCTGTGCGGCCGCAAATTCCCGTGACCGGAGCGACGGGAAGTAGGCGGTGACGTCCCAGCGGGGCAGGGCGCTGGGGCCCTCCAGGGATGAGGTGCCCATGCCAGCAGCCTATAGAGAGACCCGCCGGCGCCTCTTTCCCCCGCCGACTCCGGGTCGAGATGGTCGAGGCGACCCTTGGGCTCGATGTGGCAGGCTGCACCGATGCGGGTGTCCGATTCGCCGAGGAAATCACCGTTCCAGATTTTCAGGTGGCCGCACGGGCCGAGCCTGAGCTCCCGGCCGGCGCGAACTGCAGGCAGCGAAGCGTGACGTCGTACGGGCCGGATATCTATACCGAGCCGGAGAGTGACCCGGACACGTTGGCGAACCTCGGACCGCTGCGTCCGATGGCCGGCGTGTGGGAGGGCGTCAAGGGGTCCGACCGTCACCCGGTCGTGGACGGGGCTGAGGACAACACCTTCGTGGAGCATTACGAAGCGCATCTCATTGATGCCCAGACCAACGGTCCGCAGCTGTTCTACGGTTTGCGGTACCACGCCCACATCACCAAGCTCGCCGAGAGCGAGACATTTCACGACCAGGTGGGGTACTGGCTGTGGGAACCGGCAGCCGACACGGTCACGCTCACCCTCGGGATTCCGCGGGCCCAGGTGCTCCTCGCGTCGGGCCCGGCCCAAGCTGACGCCGCTGATTTCGAACTGACCGCGACCGAAGGTTCCGAAGTTCAGGGCATCGTGACCAACCCCTTCCTGCACCAGGCGTTTCGGACGCTCAGCTACCGGATCCACATCACCATCGGCGACGGGACCTGGTCCTACGAGGAAGAGGGGGTCCTGCAGATCCCGGGGCGGGACCAGCCGTTCAGCCACATCGACCGGAACACGCTCACCAAAATCGGGCCGCCGCAGCTCAACCCCCGAGCCCGGCAGGCTCGCGCCACCGCCAATGGAGACGGTGAAGGCAGTCTCGGAATCGGATCGTTGCGCGCCACTCCCCAGACTGGCTAAGTGCACTGGACCTTCGTGACCCCGGTCCGTGCGCAGAGCTTGACCGAAGCCGAGCGGCAAGCGGCGCGCACCCGCGACCTCCGCATCCCCTGATCGCGGCCCCGGAACCTAGGAGTTGGCTGAGAGATTGTGAAGATTTTACCGAGAGGGCTGTCCGGCGCTGTCCGGTGGCCGATAATGGAAACGGCTCGCGGACGGCGGGCGCTCGGGGGCAGCCGCTATCCCGGGGTTGGTCGGTGCGCACGTGAGTGCGGGCCCCTGCTCGTGCGTGGGGACGGGTTGACGTGATCGTCGTAGAGAACTTGTCAAAGCGATTCGCCGGCACCCAGGCGGTCTCCAATCTGAGCTTCCAGGTCCGCCCCGGCGTGGTCACCGGGTTCCTGGGGCCCAACGGGGCGGGCAAGACGACCACCATGCGGGTGATCATGGGACTCGAGACCGCGACGTCGGGACGGGCCACGATCAACGGCGTGCCCTACCGCGATCTCGCCGTGCCGCTCAAGGCTGTGGGCGCTCTTCTGGACGCCCGGGCCGCCCACCCGGGCCGGGACGCCCGCTCCCATCTGGCGGCCCTGGCCGCGACCAACCGGTTGGGGAAGCGGCGCGTCGACGAGGTCCTGGCACTCGTCGGGCTCGAGGCCGTCGCCGACCGGCGCGCCGGCGCCTTCTCGTTGGGGATGGGCCAGCGCCTCGGCATCGCGGCCGCTCTGCTCGGAGACCCCGGCGTTCTGCTTTTTGACGAACCCACCAACGGCCTGGATCCCGAGGGAATCGTCTGGATCCGGAACCTGATGGGGCGCCTGGCCGCCGAGGGCCGGGCGGTCCTGGTGTCCTCGCACCTGATGAGCGAGATGGCGCTTACCGCCGACCATCTGGTCGTTATCGGCCGGGGCCGCCTGATTGCCGACGAGCCCCTGGAGGCGTTCGTGGCCCGCACGTCGACCGAGACCGTCCTGGTCCGGACCCCGGCTCCGGATCGCCTGGCTGCCGTTCTGGCCGGGCTCGGGGCTTACACCATCTGCGGGGTCGGAACGCTCGAGGTGGTCGGGGTGGAGCCGGCCGTGATCGGCGACGCAGCCCTGGCGGCCGGGGTGGCGATCCACGAGTTGACCCCGGTACGGGCGTCCCTGGAGGAGGCGTTCATGGAGCTGACGCGCGACTGCGTCGAGTTCGAAGCAGGGTTCACGGGCCGATGACATTGGCAGTAACCGCGGACCTGGCGGTCACGCAACGGCCCAGCCGGCCAGCGGCCTTCCTGGCGGCCTGCCAGGGCGAGTGGATCAAGTTTCGCTCCCTCCACTCGAACCGGGTGGCTTTGATCGGAGCTGCCGTTCTCACGCTGGCGATCGGGGCGCTGCTGGCCATGGCAACGTCCAGTCATTTTCACCACGGTCTCGTCAGCGGCCGGGTGTGGGATCCGACGTCGGTGAGCTTGATGGGGATCGGGGTGATGCAGCTGGCCTTGGCCGTGCTCGGCGTCATGATGGTCAGCGCCGAGTATCCGACCGGGCTGATCTGGGTGACGTTGTCGGCGGTCCCGCACCGGGGTCGGCTGCTGGCTGCGAAGACCGCCGTGCTGGCGCTGGTGGGTTTGGTCGTCGGCGAGGTGACCAGTTTCGTGGCGTTCGCGGCCGGTCAGGCGGTGATCTCGGGCTCGGCGCCCACCGCCTCCCTGGCCAGCCCGGCGGTGCTGCGAGCAGTCGCCGGCACCGGGCTGTTCCTGGCGGTGATCGGGATTTTGGGCGTGGCCGTAGGGGCGCTGACGCGCTCCACGACGGGCGGCGTCGCTGTCATTGTCGCCATCATGTTTGTGCTGCCGGGGGTGGAGCAGGTCCTACCCACGTCGTGGCGGGATCCCATGCTCAAGTTCTGGCCCACCCAGGCAGGCGGGCAGATGCTCAACGTGGCGCACCAGGCGCACGCCCTCGGCCCGTGGGCCGGACTCGGCCTGCTCGCCGCCTTCACCGCCGTACTGGGCCTGGCGGCCACCATTCGCTTCGTCCGCACCAACAACTGACGACGCGACGACGCGCTCCGCCGGACTGGCAGCAGTCGGCTAGGACGCCAGGCTGGCCAGGTCGACGCCGGGGTCTGCCAGGCGGGCCGGGTCGACGGGCCGGCCGGCCCGCAGAAGGGCCTCGATGGCGTCGCCCTGATCCCAGATGTTGGCGTTCATGGCTGCAACCACCGTGGCGTCTCGCATCCAGAAGGCGATGAACTCGCCTCCGGACGGGTCGCCCCGGAAGACCACCCCGTCGAAAGTTGGCGCCCAGCCTCGGTATTCCATCCCGAGGTCGTACTGATCGGAGAAAAAATACGGGATGCGGTCATAGGCCGTGGCTTGCCCAAGCATGTTTTTGGCCGCGGTCGGTCCCTGGTTGAGCGCGGCCGACCAGTGTTCGAGCCGAATGCGAGCGCCATAGAACGGGTAGAAGACGTTGGCCACGTCCCCGGCCGCGAAGATTCCGGCCGTGCTGGTGGCCAGGTACTCGTCGGTCACGACGCCGTTGTCCAACTCCAACCCGGCCGCCTCGGCCAGATCTGTCCGCGGCTCGACTCCCACCCCGACGACGACTGTCCCGGCGGGAACGACCGTGCCGTCGGTAAGGCGAACCTCCTCGGCCCGGCCGGCGCCGGCGATGGAATCGACGCCGACCCCGAGGTGCAGCTGTACGCCGTGAGCGGCGTGCAGGTCACGATAGATGGTGCCGACTTCGGTGCCGAGGACCCGCTCCAGCGGGACCGACATCACCTCGATCATGGCCACGTCCGCCCCCAGTTGCCGGGCCGAGGCGGCCACCTCGGCCCCGATCCATCCGGCACCGATGACCACTACCGGTCCCGACGTGGTGATGGCTTGGTAGAGAGCGTCCGAGTCGGCCACCGTGCGCAGATACCGCACGCCGGGGAGGTCGGCCCCCGGCACCGACAAGACCCTGGGCCTGGCCCCGGTCGTGAACAGCAGGCGGTCGTAGCTCAGCCGTTCACCTGCTCCCAGTTCCACCTCGGAGGCGCCCGGGTCGATCGCGGTGACCGAGGTCGAGGTGCGCAGCTCGATGTTGTTGATGTCGTAGAAATCGGCGGGCTCTAGCGCTGCGGCGTCGAAGTCGCTCTCGCGGCGCAGGTAGTCCTTTGACAGCGGGGGGCGTTCATACGGCCGCACCGGCTCGTCACCGAGCAGCACGATCCGGCCGTCGAATCCCTCGCTGCGCAGGGTCTCGGCGGCCTTTCCTCCGGCCATGGCCGCACCTACGATCACGAACGTCTGCCCGGTCGGCATTGGCCTCCTCCCTTCGTCGAGGCCCGCGGGCCGGTGACTGCCTGCGTTTGTTCTGCGGACGCACCGAGAGACCGAACCGGCATCTCGGTCTGCTGCGGGAGGCGCAAGGCGGCCACCGCCGCCCCGACCAGCACAAAGTACGTCACTGAGTGCCCAAGACTATTGCTCGAAGACGGCCGGTGGCGCGTCCGTGCCAGCGGCCATGCCGCCGGCACCAGCACCTCGTCCCCGACACGGCCGTCCGGTGGTCGGTAGGGTCGTCGGGTGCCCGTGATCCGGTTCGAAGAGCGAGACATGGAAGCCATGGTCCCCGACCTCGCGGCTGGTGGGGCGTGGACTCGGACCCGTCTGCGGTGGCGTCAGGACCCCCTGACCGGAGCCGGCGCTCGCATTTTGACCGGAGTCAAGCTGCAGCCAGAAACGCGCCCCGACCTGGGTCCGCTGACGGGGCCACCCGCCTTCTGCCCCTTTGATGCAGCCCAGCTGGAGACGGCCACGTTTCCGTTCCCGCCAGAGATCACGACTGAGGGCCGGATCCGCTATGGGCGGGCGGTGGTGGTGCCGAACGTCATGGCGTATGCGACGCACAGCGCAGTGGGCATCTACGACAGCGAACGCCATTTTCTCGACCTGGATCAGCTCAGCCCGGACCTGGTGGGTGACGCCTTTGTGGCCATGGTCCGGCATGCCCGGGCTATTCGGCGGTATGACCCGAATGCGGTTTGGAGCTCGATCAACGCGAACTATCTGCCACCGTCAGGTGCCTCACTCGTCCACCCGCACCTGCAATCCGCGCACGATGCCCATGGATTGACGATCCAGCGGACAATGGCTGAACGATCGGCCGCCTGGGCAGACGGGAAGCAAAGCTACTGGGCCGCTCTGGTCGAGCAGGAAGCTGACGGGCCTCGATGGGTGGGGCGCACCGGGCGCGTGAGCTGGCTCACCCCGTACGCGCCAACCGGGTTCAACGAGGTCTGGGCGGTGGTGGATGGGGTGACCGACGTGATCGAGCTCACTGAGGAGGACTGTGGCGCGCTCGGGCAGGGTCTTTCACACGTGTTCTCCGGTTACCTGGCGTGGAACCTGGCGTCGTTCAACTTCGCCCTCATCGGGGGTGGCCCCCTGAGTCGCGAGTCTCGGTTTCAGGTGGTCCTCAAAGTGGTCAGCCGATCCAATCCGGAGCCGATGTACCGCAGCGATGCCACCTACTTCGAGCGTCTGTACGGCGAGGCGTTGATCGATCTCAGCCCGGAGGAAGTGGCTGACGCGCTGCGCCCGAACTTCTGACGGGGAGCAGTTCAACCACGGTGGGTCGGTACCATCGGATGAACCCCACCAGAAGCGGACAGGAAACGCGCATGCAAGGTTCGGGCCGACTGACGACCTATCTGGGGACAGCTCCGGGCGTCGGCAAGACCTACGCCATGCTCACGGACGGCCGCCGCCGCGCCTCGAACGGTGAACGAGTGGTGGTCGGGTGGATCGAGCGCCACGGGAGGCCGGACACCCTGGCGCTCTTGAGCGATCTCGACGTGATCGAGCCAGCCGCCGTGACCTACCGCGGCCACGAGTTCCCGGACCTCGACGTTGCCGCCGTGCTGGCCGCGCAACCGGATGTCGTCGTGGTGGACGAACTGGCCCACAGCCTGCCGGACGGGACCAGGAAGCGCTGGATGGACGTGGTCGATCTCCTCGACGCCGGTGTTGACGTGTTGACGAGCGTCAACGTGGCCAACCTGCTTTCGGCCCGGGACTATGCCGCCCAGATCACCGGAGCCGGAGCTGTGGAGGGCGTACCCGACGAGATCGTCCGTTCGGGCGACGTGGTGCTGGTGGATATGACTCCTGACGCGCTCCGGCGCCGGATTGCCTCAGGTCGCGTCTACTCAGCCGACCGGGTGGGTGGTGCGCTGGCCGAATACTTCCGGATTTCCAACCTGGAGGCGCTCAGCGAGCTGGGACGGGCCTGGGTGGACGACGTTATCGAGCAGGTCGGCACCGATCTGCTGGATCGGCGGGGCCTGCTGCCCCAGGAGGACCGGCCCGTGGTCATCGCCGGGGTGTCTGACTCGGAATGGGGGGAAGCCGTGATCCGCCGGGCGGCCGACGCGGCGTGCGAAACCGACGCCGACCTGCTCGTGGTCCACGTCCGGACGGATGCCCACCCCGCGGACCCCGCCCGGTCCCATCCGAGGCTCGACCACGATCGAGAGTTGACGGCTCAGCTCGGCGGCAGCTTCATCGACGTCGCCGGCGAGTCGCCAAGCGAAGCGCTGGCGGAGCTGGCCCGCGACCGCCACGCGTCCACGATTGTCGTGGCCCGGCACCGCTCCCGCCTGGCGGAGCTGTTCGGGGGTTCGGTGGCGAGGCAACTCCGCCGGATGCTGCCCGATGTGACTATCGAGGAGGTCCATCACAGAAGCGCACGGACGGCTGAGTCCGACGCCACCGAGGTCGCCAGTTAAACGGTTGCTGCGCACCTCCAGTCGGAAGCGGTGAGCGGCGGCGTGACCACCGCTATCGCCGCCAACCGGCTGCAGAGCCGATTACCTGGGGCTCTCTCGGTGCACCTCCGCCGCGGCCTTGTCGGGGCGGAGCCCTTGAAAGCTCGGATGGCGCAGCCGTCCGTCGTCGGTCCACTCAGTAAAAGCAACCTCGCCGACGAGGTCGGGCCGGGCCCAGTGGGCTCGGCGCTCGCGGACCGGGTCGAAGAACGGCGAGTCCGGCAGCTCCCGGGCGAGGAGCTCCTCGTGCAACTGCTGGAGGAGCTGGTTGCTGAAACCCGTTCCGACCTTGCCGGCATACCGGAGTCGCTGCTCGTCGTCGTAATAGCCGACCAGCAGCGCGCCCAGGCCCACGCGGGAGCGGTTCGGCTCGGTCCATCCGCCGATGACCAGCTCCTGGCTGGCCGTGCATTTGAGCTTCTCCCAATCCGGGGACCGGCCGCTGTGGTACGCGGAGTTGATCCGCTTGGCGACGAGCCCTTCCCATCCGGCCGAGCAGGCGGCGTCGAGCAGCATGTCGGGTTCGCCGGCAAGGGGTTTGACAAGCGACAGGGGCCGGTGGCCGCTCGCCAGCGTTCCGGCGAGAAACTTTTGCCGTTCGGTCAGTGGCAGCCCGGTCGTGTCGTGGCCGTCGAGGTACAACAGGTCGAAGACGCAGTACGTGAGCCCTTGCGGATGCGGGGAACTCTGCAACAGGGCGAAGCTGGTCTGGTCGCCGTCGAACGCGACGATCTCGCCGTCGACCACGAAGTGCCGGGGTGGCAAATTCGCCAGCGCGGCCGCCACGTCAGGGAACCGGGCGTTGAACGACAGCCGGTTGCGCGACAGCAGGTCGACCTGGTCACCGTTGCGGACAGCCAGGCACCGCAAGCCGTCGAACTTGCGCTCGTATTGCCATTCACCCGGTCGCCGGGTCTGGAAATGGACCGCCGGCTTCACGAGGGTGGCCAGCATGGGGGCCACGAAGGCCGCCTCGCGGGAAGTCACAATCCAACGGTAGCGACCGCACCCGGGTACACATGCAGTATGGAACCTGCTGCCGCGATGGCAACGCCAGCCAACCACACGCCCGACGGCGGGGTGCTCGTCGGGGCCGAGAACGCTCGGCGCCGCCTGGTGCTATTCGAGGACCCACAGTGCCCCTATTGCCGGCAGTTCGAGGAGGTGTCCGGGGACCTGCTCCGCCGCGAAGTGGCGGCGGGCGCGGTGGCTGTGGAGTACCGGATGCGGTGCTTCCTGGGAATCGAGTCCGTGCGGGCCGACAACGCGCTCGCCCTGGCCGCGGAAGCAGGTCACTTCGATGAGCTCCGCCGGGAGCTCTTCGCATCCCAGCCGCCGGAGAGCACCGGCGGCTTTACCGTCGGCGACCTCACCGAATTGGGAAAGCGGGCCGGCGTGACCGGATCGGACTACGTGCTGGGGCTGCGCGAAGGCCGCTACGAGCCCTGGGTGCGCGAGATGGATCGGGTGTTCCAGGCCCAGGACCGGCAAGGGACTCCGGCCGCGTGGTTGGACGGCCGGCCGGTCGAGACGTCGTTGTTGTACAACCCCGAGGCCCTGGGGGCGCTCGTCCGAGCCTGATTGAGGCTGTACCGGGAACAGCCGGCCGTGCGTCAGTGTTTTTCATAGTGGTTGCGCGTGAGGTGCGGTAGCGCAGAGGTCGACCGGCGATCATGATTGGTCATGACGCCGGCGCCGCAGTCCGCAGACGCCGACCAACTACTACCTACTACCAGAGGAACGAAGGAGCGATGCAATGAGCAATGCGCCTGAGACGGCCATCCTGGCCGGAGGCTGCTTCTGGGGCATGCAGGATCTCATCCGGAAGCTTCCGGGCGTGATCAGCACCAGAGTCGGTTACACGGGCGGGGACGTGGCCAACGCCACTTACCGCAACCATGCTGGGCACGCCGAGGCCATCGAGATCGTGTTCGACCCGGACCGGATTTCGTACCGGGATCTGTTGGAGTTTTTCTTCCAGATTCATGATCCGACGACCAAGAACCGTCAGGGAAATGACATGGGCACCAGCTACCGGTCGGCCATCTTCTACCTGGACGACACCCAGAAGCGCATCGCCGAGGACACCATCGCGGATGTGGACGCTTCCGGGCTGTGGCCCGGGAAGGTGGTGACGGAGGTTTCGCCGGCAGGGCCGTTCTGGAAGGCGGAGCCCGAGCACCAGGACTATCTCGAGCGATACCCCAACGGCTATACCTGCCATTTCCCTCGGCCGGGCTGGAAGTTGCCACACCGGGCGACGGCGTAATGGCCTGAGTCCCCTCCGACGGGCGAATGACGGACGACGACGGCGCCGAGGTTGCCACCCGGCGCCGTCTGTCGCGCCGTGCCGTTTGTTTGGGGGGCAGCGGTCACGGATCGATTCGACGGTGGGAGCTTCCCTGGCTAAGCTCCTTTTTGGTGGGCAAGATTGTCGTCGACCTCGTCGTCTTCGCTGCCGCGGTCTTCTCCATCGATCTGTGGTATCGGCGCATCCGTGGCATCGAAGCGGCCGAACGCCAGAACCGCGCCTACCGCCGGCAGATTCACTAGCCAGGTAGCGCGCTCGGCGATTCCAAGCCCCGTGGGCCGGCGTGAGCCGGTTCGCTACTGTTCAGCACGCGAGTAACGACGAGCAACGAGTCGGTCGAAGGAGACACAAGATGCAACTGGATGGTTCCAGCGCACTGGTGGTTGGCGGCGCGGGTGGTCTGGGTGCGGCGACGGTGCGGCGCCTGGTGGCGGCGGGCGCCAAGGTCGTGATCGCCGACCTGGCCGAGGAGACCGGCAAGGCCCTCGCGAGTGAATTGGGGCCGGCGGCGACGTTCGTCGCGACCGATGTGCTTCTCGACGACAGTCTCAATGCGGCCATCAGAGTGGCGGCGGAGATGGGTCCGCTCCGGGTATCCGTCGACACCCACGGAGGTCCGGGCGGAGGCCGAACCCTCGATCGCAACAACGTTCCCCTCGACATGGACCAGTTCATGCGAGTGGTGCAGGTGTTCCTGCAGGGCTCCTTCAACGTCCTCCGCCTCGCCGCCGCCACGATGGCGACCACGGATCCCCTTGATACCGGCGAGCGCGGCGTGATCATCAACACCGCCTCGATCGCCGGCTACGAGGGCACCATCGGCCAGATCGCGTATTCCGCGGCCAAAGGCGGCATCATCGGCATGACGCTTCCCGCGGCGCGCGACCTGGCGGTGCTGGGCATCCGGGTGGCCACCATCGCGCCCGGTGTGTTTGCCACGCCTGCGTACGGCAGGGCCCTCGATGCCGTGGAAGCCGAATGGGGACCAGTGGTGCCGTTTCCCAAACGGATGGGCCAACCCGACGAATACGCAAAGATGGCGATGGCGATCGTCGACAATCCTTACTTCAACGGCGAAGTGATCCGGCTCGACGGTGCCATGCGCTTCCAGATCAAGGGGTCTCGGACGTAGCCGGAGTGACGCACCGGCCGTGACCGAGGCGGTCATTTTCGATCTCGACGGCGTGCTGCTCGATTCCGAAGAGGTGTGGGATCGGGCCCGCCGCCAGGTGGCGGTGGCGAACGGCGGACACTGGCTCCCTGGGGCGACCGAGGCCATGCAAGGAATGAGCTCTACGGAATGGTCGGCGTACCTGCACCAGGAGCTGGGCGTGCGCTTGGCCCCGGCGCAGATCGTCGACGCCGTCGTCACGCGGCTGCTCGAGTATTACGGCGAGAACCTGCCGATGCTGCCGGGTGCGCAAGATGCGGTGCGCAGAATCGGTCGGCACTGGCCGCTCGGGCTGGCGTCGTCTTCCAATCGGGTGGTGATCGAGAAGGTGCTCGAACGCGCCGGTCTTCAGGACTGCTTTCGTGTCACCGTCTCGTCAGAAGAAGTGCCGCGCGGGAAGCCTGCACCGGATGTCTATCTGGAGGCGGCCCGCCAGCTGGGTGTATCACCACCGCAGTGTTGTGCGGTCGAGGATTCGGCCAACGGGATCCGTTCCGCCGTCGCGGCTGAGATGACGGTGATCGCCATCCCGAATCAACATTTTCCTCCTCCGCAGGAAGTACTGGCCCAGGCCAACCTGGTGCTTCCCGGGCTTGACCGTCTCACCGTGGAGGCGGTGGAGCAGGCGGGGAGTAGCTGAACGACACCGTGTTTAGCCGGGGTAGACCACTTTCACCTTGCTGATGAAGGGTTCGTCGACCCGCCGCGGCACGTCGGCAAATACCGCCGCCCGCTCGGGTGAATCCAGATAGACCTTCTCGGCAGCATCGAAATCGTCCTCGTGGCTCACTGCCCACACGAATTGGTTGGTTGACTCGTCCACGTAAGCGAAGAGAACGTCGAAGCCATACTGCTTGCGGACCGGTAGGAGAGCGGGCCACCACTCGACGAATGCGTCCATCTCACCCGGCGAGATCTGGTAACGGCGGAGCTGCACAGTGGCCATGCGCCGACCGTAGCATGCAAGCGTGAGCGCGCTTCCGACGGTTCGAGGCCGAATCTTCGAAGGAACTGACCCTCGGAACCCCCGGGTTTGAAAAGGTGGGCGCCCCGCCGCAACGTTTCTCACCCGGGCGGTGGCGTGCCTTTTCGGCTCTGAGGTGGGCAGGCTGCCGCGTCGAGGATCGGCCCGAGTTCGGTCACGAGGGCATCAAATGGGGTCAAATCCTGCCGGACACGGGCCAGCATGATGGCCCCTTCCAGGGCGCTGATGACGAGCATGGCCAGGCCGTCAGCCCGGTCCAAGGGAATCTGTAGCTCGGCCAGGGCCGCCGCCAGTGGCTGTTGCCAGCCCTCGAACGCCCGCCGGACCACTTCTCGCAGCGGGTCGCTGGTGGCGGCGGTGTCGGCGGCGGCGGCCATCAGGGGGCAGCCCGCCGTGAATCCCTCGGTGCTGAGATCCCTCCGCCACTCGTCGACGAGAGCAGACAGCAGGGCGGCGGGCGTCACGACATCCGGGCGGTCGAGGTTGCGACGCACCCGCCGGGCGGTGACGCCGCCCATCCACAGCAGCGCCTCGCTGATCAGCTCCTCCTTGCCCCCGGGAAAGTAGTGCTGGAGGGATCCCCGGGGGGCCTCCGCAGTGGCGACGATCTCACGCAAGCCGGTGCCGGAGACTCCTTTGCGCCGCACCAGCTGGGCCGCACTTCGGACCATCCGCTCCCGGGGGGACGCCGTACGGGCCGGCGCGGCGCCAGCGGTGGTCACGGAGCCACTCCAGCCCGACATGGGGGAGAGCTCGAGCCAACGGGACGCCGCACAAGACCCACAATATGACGGCCGTCATAGCAGCTCAAGCGCCGGCGGGGAGGCGGGCGAGGCGGGAGAACCCGGCTCAGAGAGTCACGAACCGGCCGCAGCCGCGGGCGCTTCCCGGGAAACAAGCCCGTCGAGGATCATGGCCAGGAGCCGCTCGGCCTGGCCGCCGTCAAGCGTGGCACTGGTGCACATGGCGCCGACCAGCTGCATCAGGTCTGCTCCGTCGATGTCGGTGCGGGCCACCCCGGCGCGCTGGGCCCGTCCAAAGACGACGTCGATGGCTTGATCGATCCGCTCCCGCGACCGAACCCGCAACTGAGGGTTCTTGTCGAACGCTTCGTGGAGCTCGTTGAGGAAGGTTCGCTTGCTCAAGGCATAACGGACAAAAGCCTCAAGCCAGGCCACCAGCGCCGGCCAGGGCTCCAGTTCGGCCGCGGCCGTCTCTGCCGCCGCGACCAGGTCATCGACATCGGTGCGATAGACGGCTTCCACCACGTCGATGCGCTTCGGGAAGTGCCGGTAGAGCGTGCCCACCCCGACGCCCGCCTGCTTGGCGACCGCCTCCATCGACGCGCCACCACCCTGGGCCGCGAACACCTCTCGGGCCGCGACAATCAGGCGCTCGTAGTTGCGCCGGGCGTCAGCACGCTTGGACTTCTCGGCGTCGCCGCCGTCGTGGGTCGTTTCCCCCCTGTCGTGGGGGGCGGCAACTGCTCCCTTCGGCTGGAGACTCATCCCTCAGCACCTCCCCGAACTCTCGTGAACTCTGGTCGTGAACTCTGGCAACAACGAAAGGCGCCGCCCACCCTAAGTGGAGGAACCTTCCGCTTATCTGCCAGGATACCAGGGCGGAAGTTGAAGTCAACGGCGAGCACTTTGGACCCGGGGGTGCTCGCATCGCCCGCGACGGATCCCTCGGCTCGTCGTGCGCCCCCGGCCGGTCCTTTTACCGAGGCTAAGGTCTGGCCTTTTACCGAGGCTAAGGTCTGGCCGGTGAGGACGCTCATCACTCGCGAAATGCGGGCCATCGTGGGCGAAGTCCTGGACGAACAGACCTCCTACCCCATCGCCGTCTCGGACATCCGCCGGTGGGCGCTCGCCGTCTATTACCCGGAAATTCCGCCACCGGAACTTTGGGACGAGGACGACCCCGTCACCGTCGCCATGGGGGGCATCGTGGCGCCCGACGAGTTCAATCCGCTGGCCTGGATCGTCAAGGACCCGAAGCCCGGTCGCCGCCCGGGCCGTCCCCGCCTGCGCAGCGGCGCCTTCGAAGCCGCGCTCGGGGTCGATCCGCCCGAGTACCGGGCGGTCCTGCAGGGCGAGATACGAGCACGTTACGGAGACGCACGAATGCGGCCGGGGGACGTCATCCGGGCCAGAACCAGCATCACGGAGTATTTCGAGCGTGAGGGACGAATGGGATTGCAGCTTTACACCACCGTGTCCGAGGAATTGACCAACCAGGACGGCGCCTGGGTCAAGACCGTCGACACCGTCTTCGTGCGGTACTGACGATGGCCCTCGATCTGACGACGATAGCGATCGGGCAGGAGCTCCCCCCTTTCGAGCGCGAGGGGACGTTGCTGCACTGGGCCCGCTATGCGGCGGTGAACCCGGTGCACATCGTCGGGCATCACCTGGATGACGAGGTGGCTCGCAACGAGGGATTTGCCAGCGCCTTCATCATGGCCCCGCTCGAGCATGCCTATCTCCACGCGATGTTGCGCCAATGGATGGGGCGGCAGGGTCGGGTGCGGAGCCTCAACATTCGCCTGCGCCGACCACTGCTGCGGGGCCGGACGCTGTCGGCCGGCGGTCGCGTCACCGCAGTACGTCGCGAGGGCGAAGAGGTCTTTGTGGATCTCGAGGTATGGGAGACCGACGATCTGGGCGAGCTTCTCGCGCCGGGAACGGCCGAGGTGGTCTTCCCGGCGCCGCGCTGATCGAAGCCCTCGCTGCTAAGCCGTTTCCGGTCCGGCGCCCTTCCATACCAGGTCCAACCCTCGTTCCACCCAGTCCGGTCTGTGCTCCTGGCCACCGATGGCCCGGGCGATGACGAGCCCGACCAGCATGTCGAGGGCCACATCGAGATCCGCGGCGGGGCTCAGCTGGCCCAGTTGGCGCGCTCGTTCCAGGAGGGCCCGGGCGTAAGCCTTTCGGGGTGCGATGACCCGCTGGCGGTGGAGCGCCAACGCGGTCGGGTCTTCGCGGTTGGCCAGGATGCCTCCCAGGACCTCGATACAACAGCGGTTGAAGCGGTCGTCGAATTCGACAAGGAACCGCTCCAGGTCTCGGCGCGGATTGAGTGATTCTCCTGGCGCCGTGTCAGCCCGGGCGTAGTCGGCGATGGCGGCTGTGACCAGATCGGCCTTGTCTTTGAAGCGGCGATAGACGGTGGCACGGGCCACGCCGGCCTCACTGGCCACGCTTTCCATCGAGAGCCGCGCATAGCCGACCTCCATGAGCTGGCGCACAGCAGCGTCGCGTATGGCCTGGGTGGCCCGTTCGTCACGGGGTCGGCCGCGGATCCGGCTCGCGATCGGTAGGACCACGGCCGTCTACCCCGTGGGCCCGTCGCCGGCCGGGGCGCCGGTGGCTGCCGGATCGACCGGCGCCCCGATGGTCGCCGGCTGGTCGGGGGGGAGGGCCCCCCGCTCTGACTGCTGGCCTTGCTGGCGCTGCTGGCCCTGCTGGCCCTGCGAGCCCTGCCCGGCGCTCGTGCCGACCACGTTGTGCACGAAGTCCCGCTGGCGGACCAGGACAAAGGTCAGGATGGCCCCGACCAGGGCGATCACGGCCCCAATGACCATGATCTCGTTGAACGTGTGCGAGAAGCCGATGCGGTAGGCGTGGAGGAGGGTCTCCCGAGCAGTGGGCGGCAGTGTCGCGGCAGCTTCTCGCACGCTCCCGGACTGCAAGGCGCCGGTGAGGGCCGCGCCGCCGCCGTGGGCGATCTGCTGGCCGGCGGCGGTGCCGTTGAGCGCCGACACGGTGTGGTGTTCGATCTGGCTGGCGAAGATGGCACCGAGGCCGGCGATGCCGGTGGCGATGCCGATCTGGCGGAAGGTGGAGTTGGCGCCGGATCCCATCCCGCTGCGCTCGACCGGCACGACGGCAACCGACGACGACGCCAGTACCGGATTCACGAGCCCGATGCCGGCGCCCGCCAGCAGAAATCCGGGAAGCAACTGCGTCCACCCGGACCCCGGGCTGGTCGTACCCATCAACAGGAGACCGACCGCGATGAGCCCGAGACCGATGGCCATCGGTAACCGGCTCTGGACTCTCACGGTCAGGCGGCCGGCCATGGGAGCCACCAAGAACGACATCACCGTGATCGGCAGGAACCGCAAGCCCGCCGCGAAGGGGCCGTACCCGAGACCGTCCTGGATGTAGAAGGTGATGTAGAGGAACAGTGCGAAGATCGACGCGGCCAGGGTGAAGGCGGTAATGGAGACACCGGTCATGGCCGGCCGGCGGAAGAGGGACAGGTCGAGCATGGGGTACGCGACCCGGAGCTCGACCACGATGAACAGCCCCATCGTCACGGCGCTGACGACCAGCAGGGAGACAATGGTGGTGCTGCCCCAGCCGTCGGGGTTCCCTCTGATCAATGCCAGGATCAGGGTGAAAAGGGACACGGAAAACGTGGCGACTCCGAGCCAGTCGACCCGGTGTCCGGTGGGATCACGCGATTCCTGCACTTTGGCCAGCGTCAGGACGATGGCGACCAGGCCGATGGGCACATTCACGAAGAAGATCCAGCGCCAGCCGACGCCGGTGGTCAGCGCCCCGCCGACAAGCGGGCCCACGGCCACCGCCCCGCCGAGCACTGCCCCGTAAATGCCGAATGCCGTGCCCCTCTCTCGGCCCTGGAACGCTGACGCAATCAGGGCGACGGATGTGGCAAACATCACCGCCCCGCCGACGCCCTGTACCGCCCGGGCGATGTTGAGCATGAGCGGGCTGGTGGACAGGCCGCAGACCAGAGAGGAGAGGGTGAAAATTGCAAGCCCGATGGCAAAGACCCCGCGCCGACCTCGGATGTCGCCGATCACTCCCGCCGTCAGCAGCAGGACTGCCAGCGTGAGTGAATAGGCGTCTACGACCCATTGGAGGTCACTGAAGGAGGCGTGCAAAGAACGCTGGATCGACGGGAGCGCCACGTTGACGACCGTGATATCGAGCAGCAGCATGAAGGTGGCGGTGCAGACGGCGACGAGCGTCCACCACTTGCGGTCGAGGGCCGGCATCTCAGTCTCCCTTCCGGGCCCAGCCCCCCGGATCGACAGACCAGCGGGGGTAAAGCAATCCTAGACGTAGTGTATTCAATATCACCGGTCGGCGCAAGGGTCTTTTGCCCGTCTCGCCGGCGCCGCTTTTGCCGCCCACGCCCGTCCCGCCCTCGCCGGCGGCTGTCCACGCCGGGTGGCCCGCCACCCTCCCGGGCGGAATCCCTCGATCCGGGTGAGGTCGAGATCGCCGCCGGTTCTATTCTTGGGTCCGGATCCCCGCGGGGCCCGCGCCCTGCCCGATTCGCTTTGCCATCCTCGACCTGCTACCCAGTGGGGAAAGGAGCAGTCAGTTGTGCTATCCCGAGTACCACAAGCCAGCGCCCCACGAGACAAGGAGGTCCCGGCGTGAGCATCGGGCCGGTTGAATACATATTGATCGGGTTTCCCGGCAATCAGTTCAAAGGCGAAATCGCCCCGGCTCTGGGCCGGCTGATCGAGAATGGGACGGTTCGCATCATTGACCTGGTCTTTGTGGGCAAAGACGCCGACGGCGCCGTCACCGCGTTCGAGTTCGATCAGCTCGAGGAGCTGGCTCCGTTCGCCTCCTTGCATGGCGAGGCCGGCGGTCTCGTCAACGACGAGGACATCGCGTACGCCGGAGCCGCCCTCGAACCAAACTCCTCGGCAGTACTGATCGTCTGGGAGGACACCTGGGCGACCGAACTCGCCGACGCGATCCGCAATGCGGATGGCGTCGTTATTGAAGGAGCCCGGATCCCCTATGACCTGGTCGAGCAGGCCCTGGCCGAGCTCGAGACGGCTGGCTGACGGTTACACGAGACAAGGGAGAGTATTCGCATGATTCGCCGACCTATCGGCCGTACGGTGGCCCGGACGGCTGTCGTCGCCGGGACCGCCACCGCGGTGAGCAACCGGGTGTCGCGCCGGCAAGAGACCAAATGGGACCAGCAGGCTGCAGCTCAGGAGGGGGCTCAGGCGCCGCCGCCGGTTGAGGAGGCTGCGCCTGCATCGGCCGGACCCTCGTCCGACGATATCGAGCAGCTCAAGCAGCTGGCCGCCCTCAAGGATCAGGGCATCCTGACCGAGGAGGAGTTCGCGGCTCAGAAGGCCAAGGTCCTGGGGTCCTGACACCGGCGCGGCGGCGTCGTCTCGTCGTAGGGGGCGTCGCCCGCGCCGATTGCCCAAGCCGATTGCCCAGGCCAATTGCCCAGACCAATTGCCCGCACCAACCATCCGAGCGGGAGGCGGACATGGCTGATCCAGACCGGTATGCCCTGGCGGGCAGCCAGCGGAGCCTGCCCGAGGGACACCGCCAGCTGGCCGAGGTGGATCCCGACGACCGGGCGACGGTGACCGTCTACGTACGGCCGCGGACGGGGTCCGGCGCGGCATCGCAGGCCGGCAGATTGACCCGTGAGGAATACGCCGCCAGGTTCGGGGCTTCCCCGGAGGACTTCGATGCGGTGCGCCGCGTCGCCGAACAGCACCACCTTTCCGCCGGTCCGCCCGACCCGGGCCGGCGCAGCATCTCGGTGTCCGGCCGCCTGGGCGATTTGGCCGCCGCGTTCGGCGCCCGCCTCGCGATCTTCGGCGATGCCGGCGGGCCGCAGTACCGCGGTCGCACCGGCCCGTTATACCTGCCGGTCGCTTTACGGGGCGTGGTCACCGGGGTGTTCGGCCTTGACCAGCGAACCCAAGCCCGGACACAGTTCCGGGTCGGGTCCAGTCCAGCGGTCTCGTACACTCCGGTTGAGCTGGCGTCCCGTTACTCCTTCCCAACCGGCATTGACGGGTCAGGCGAGTCCGTCGGGCTGGTGGAGCTGGGCGGCGGGTACCGGACAACTGATCTGGACACCTACTTCGCAGGCATCGGAGTGCCGGCACCCCGGGTGGTGACCGTCAGCGTCGACGGCGGAGCGAACGCGCCGGGAACCGCAAACGGGCCGGACGTGGAGGTCATGCTCGACCTGGAAGTGGCGGGAGCGGTTGCGCCCGGTGCTGCTCTCGTTGTGTACTTCGCGCCCAACACCGATCAGGGTTTCATCGATGCGGTTTCCACTGCAGTTCATGACACGGCGAACCGGCCTTCCGTAGTGTCGATCAGCTGGGGAGAGGCCGAGAGCGCCTGGACCACACAGGCCATGAACGAGATGGAATCCGCGTTCGGCGCAGCGGCCGTCCTGGGTGTCACCATTACTGCCGCCGCGGGAGACAACGGCTCGACGGACGGCGTCAACGATGGCCTTCAGCACGTCGATTTTCCCGCCTCCGCGCCCCATGCACTGGCGTGCGGCGGGACGACAATCAACGGGTCCACCGAAGTGGTGTGGGATTCGTTGTCCTCGGGGGGCGGCGCCACCGGGGGAGGGGTGAGCAGCCAGTTCCCCCTGCCCGCATACCAGACCAGCGTCGGCGTGCCGGCGTCAGCGAATCCCGGAGGTCAGATAGGTAGGGGCGTTCCCGACGTGGCGGGGGACGCCGACCCGGGGACGGGATACTCGATTCGGGCCGATGGGCAGGCGCTGGTCGTCGGAGGTACGAGCGCCGTGGCGCCTCTGTGGGCGGGTCTGGTGGCGCGCTTCAACCACGCCCTCGGTTCGCCGGTCGGGTTCGTGCACGGACACCTTTATGCCGCCGCCAGCGCCTTCAACGATGTCACTTCGGGCAGCAACGGCGGCTACCGGGCCGGGCCCGGGTGGGACGCGTGCACCGGGCTTGGGACTCCTGACGGCGCCGCGATCCTTCGTGCTCTGCAAGCGTCACCTCCGGCCTGAGATCCATCCGGCGGGCCTGTTGCCGGCCTCCGTTTGCGGGACCGCGCCCCATCTCGTTCCCGCCTATGGTGCCGGTGCGAGCGGGTGCGTCTACCCTTGCCGCGATGGCCCTGCAAAGGAGCCAGGAGAGCGAGGGAGTGAGGGAGCCGCATGGACCTTGGGGTTCGGGATCGGAACTATCTGATCGTCGGAGGTACTGGCGGTATCGGGTTGGCGGCCGCCGAGGTGCTGGCGTCTGAAGGAGCGAGATTGGCGGTTGCGGGCCGGAATCCGGACCGGGCCAAAGCCGCCGTAGAGCGGATCTCCGGTCCTTTCGTCGCGCCGATCATCGCGGATGTCGCAAATGAGGACGAGGCGGTTCAAGTCGTGGCCGACGCCGTCGAGGCCCTCGGATCGCTGGACGGCCTCGCCGTCACCACCGGCACGAGCCGGGCCGCGCACACCAGCCTGGGCACTGCAACTGCGGACGCCTGGACCGAGTCGTTTGACGACGTGCTCATGGGGACCGTCTGGACCGTGCGGGCGGCGCTCTCGCATCTGGTGAGCGGAGGCGGAGGGACAGTGGTCACGACCGGGGCCTACTCGATCCATGCGTACCACCCCGCGCGCCTTCCCTACGTCGTGATGAAGAGTGGCGTCGTCGCCTTCACGAAAACCATCGCGAAGGAGTACGGGCCCCAGGGCGTCCGCGCCAACTGCGTGTGCCCCGGGGCCATCGAGACGGAGGGGTTAGCGGCGGTGCGGCACCAGATCGCGGAGGCCCGCGGAGTTCCGCCCGAAGGTGTGCTCGAGCAGGTCATGGCGGAGGAATGGCACATGAGCGTCGCCCTCGGCCGGCCGGGCCGTCCCGGGGAGGTCGGCGATCTGTTCGCATTTCTGCTGTCGCCCCGGGCCGGCTATCTCAGCGGAGCAGTGATCAATATCGACGGCGGCACGGACTTCTAGCCAACTGGCCCTGCGGCAGAACGGGCGAGCCGCTCTCGGGAATCGGTAAACCCTAAAATGTGGCCACCACCACTCGTTTCCTCGGACCGTGGAGGACCCCATGACCTATACCGCGCACGGCGGGAGCGGCTCGGCCGTCACCGATTGGTCGAGGGACTACGACATCTTCGACCCCGCCTACGTGGCCGAACCTTTCCCGGTCTGGGACGAGCTGCGGGGGCGCTGTCCCATCGCCCACAGTGAGCGCTGGGGAGGGTCTTGGCTGCCGACCCGGTTCGCGGAGGTGGATGCCATCGCCCACGATGTCGAGCACTTCAGCTCCCGGCAGATAGGCGTTCTCCCGGCTCCGAGGACAGCCGTCAGCGGACCGGTCCTGGACTTGCCTCCCATCTCCAGCGATCCTCCCGTACACACCTGGTCGCGCCGGCTCATCCTGCCCTGGTTCTCCCATTCTCGCGTCGCCGAATACGAGCCGACCACCAGGGCCATGTGCCGGACGCTGGTCGATGGCCTGGTCGGTGCCGGGCACGCCGACGCCGCAGTCGACTACGCCCAGCAGATCCCCGTGCGGGTGATTGCCATGATCCTGGGGGTCCCGGGGGAGCGGGCGGACGACTTTACGGGCTGGGTTCGCGACGTGCTCGAGTTCGCCCATGACGAGGCCCGGCGGGTTCGAGGACGGGACGCCCTGGTGGCGTACTTTTCGGAGGTGATCCCGGAGCGGAAAGCCCGACCCGGGGATGATCTGATCAGCGACTTGCTCCGTGCCGAAGTGGACGGTCGTCCCGTTCCCGAAGAACACGTGCTCGGCATGGCCACCCTGACCTTGATCGCCGGCGTCGATACCACATGGAGCGCCATCGGATCGGCCCTCTGGCATCTGGCCGCCCATCCTGCCGACCGACAAAGGCTCGTGACGGAACCGGCGCTGATGCCCACGGCCATCGAAGAATTGTTGCGGGCCTATTCGCCGGTCACGATGGGACGGATTGTCGCCCGGGATGTGGACTTCGGCGGTTGTCCCATGAAAGAGGGCGATCGGGTGCTGCTCAACTTCCCCGCGGCGAATCGGGACCCGGCGGTTTTCAGCGACGCCGACCTCGTGGTGCTGGATCGGGAAATCAACCGGCACATCGCGTTCGGCGCAGGAATTCACCGCTGTGCCGGGTCCAACCTGGCTCGCATGGAATTGCGAGTGGCCCTGGAGGAGTGGCTGGCCCGAATCCCGGAGTTCCACCTCTCGGACCCTGCCCGGGTGACGTGGGCCGGCGGGCAGGTGCGAGGTCCTCGCTCCGTCCCAGTGGCATTCCCGTGAAGGTGCAAGTTGACCCGGAGCGCTGTCAGGGCCACAGCCGTTGCGTGGCCGTGGCCGCGGAGCTGTTCGAGGTCGACGACTACGGGCTGGCCACGGTTCGAGGCGATGGCACCGTCGGCGGGGGCCTCGACCGCAAGGCCAGGCTGGCGGAGGCCAACTGCCCGGAGCACGCCATCACCATTACGGACGAATAAGGGCTCGGGTCCGGTGGACGCCGAGGGGTTCGGGTTGTTCGACAGGACGTTTCGAACGTCCTTGGGGAAATTCTAGGGGGCTCCTGGCGGTGTGGGTGTAGGGCCGGCACCAGGAACCTCGACGGGCGCCGGGGTAGTGTCTCCCGGATGGCGCGGTGGTTCAGGCGGATTGCGGTAGCAGCCATATTGCTGGGGATGTCGCTGGTGACCGCGATCTCCGGTGGCCTGACGCCGGTGCCGCCGAGCGGGGCCCAAGTCCAGCAGACAGGGTTTGGCTCTGACTGGCCCGTCTACCATCAGGACGGTCTGGGGAGCGGCGTCGATCCCGCCGGAACCAACCTGGCCCCGGCCGCACCGGCATGGACGTCTCCGGTGCTCGACGGGCAGCTTTATGGTGAGCCCTTGGTAGAGGGCGGACGCGTGATCGTCGCCACGGAAAATGACTCTGTCTACGCCCTGGCGGCGAACTCGGGCGCGGTCATGTGGTCGACGCATATCGCGACGCCGGTGCCGAGCAGCGATCTGCCCTGCGGTGACATTGGTCCCACGGTCGGGATCACCTCGACCCCGGTGATCGACCCGGCGGAGGACGAGGTTTTCGTGGTTGCCGACGAGCTGACGGCGGGAAACAATGCGTCGCACCACCTGATCGGGGTCAATCTGTTCACCGGTGCCATCGTGCTCGACACGCCGGTCGACCCTCCGGGCTCGCACCCGCTCTACCAATTGCAGCGTCCTGGTCTTGCCCTGGATGCGGGCAAGGTCATGATCGGGTTCGGCGGCAATAGTGGCGATTGTGAGACGCCAGCCAACCCGTATCACGGGTGGCTGGTCGCCGTGCCAGAAGGTGGCGGCCCGATGCAAACCTTCGAAGTGGCTTCCAATACAGGTGACTCGCAGGGCGCGGTGTGGATGGGCGGCGCGGCGCCGATCGTCGACGGCTCTGGCAACATCTGGGTGGCGACCGGGAACAGCGCCTTTGAATCCGCGACCGACCCTTACGACAACAGCGACGGCGTCCTCGAGCTCAACTCGAATCTGCAGTTGGAGCAGTCCTTCGCGCCGTCGCACTGGTACAACGACAACAGCTCTGACTTCGACCTCGGGTCGTCCTCACCCGCCCTCATGGCCGACGGATTGCTGCTGCAAGCGGGCAAGTCACAAATCGCCTATGTCACGTCTCAGTCGTCGCTCGGCGGGGTGGGCGGCCAGCTGGCGTCTGCTGGCTCGTACTGTGGGGCCACCGTCGATGGCGGCAGTGCCGTTGCCGGAAACGACGTCTACACCCCCTGCCGGATCGGGGTGGTCAAGACCCAGGTGACGCCCGGCGACCCGCCCACCATCTCCTCGGTGTGGCAGACGTCATCCGGGTCGGGCGGGCCGCCCATCATGGCCAGCGGGTTGATATGGACGATCCGGGGCGACGGAATCCTCTATGGGCTCGACCCCGCGACCGGCGATCCGTCCCAGGACTTCAACATCGGTACGGAGTCGAATCACTTCCCGACCCCTTCGGTCGCCGACGGTCTCCTGCTGGCCCCTGCCAGCCAGACGGTGCACGCTTTCGATGGGCCTGCAGGATTGCCGCCTCCCCCGACTATGGGGCCCCCGCCACCGGCGGCGGGCGGGTTGGCGTCGGTGACGCCGGCTCGGATTGTGGATTCCCGGGTGGGGTTGGGGGTGGCGGGGGCGCTGGCGCCGGGCCAGACGGCGACGTTCCCGGTGGCGGGTAGGGGCGGGGTGCCGGTTTCGGGGGCGGGGGCGGTGGCGTTGAATGTGACGGTTACTTCGCCGCAGCAGAACGGGTTTTTGACGGTGTTCCCGGCGGGTGGGGCGCGTCCGGTGACGTCGAGTGTGAATTTCGGGGTCGGTCAGACGGTGGGCGATCTGGTGCTGGCGCAGCTGGGTACGGGCGGGGCGGTGAGCGTGTACAACGGCTCGGGGGGTTCGGTGCAGATTGTCGGGGATGTGTCGGGCTGGTTCGCGTCGGGGAGTCCGGCGGCGGGCGGGTTGGCGTCGGTGACGCCGGCTCGGATTGTGGATTCCCGGGTGGGGTTGGGGGTGCCGGCGGCGCTGGCGCCGGGCCAGACGGCGACGTTCCCGGTGGCGGGTAGGGGCGGGGTGCCGGTTTCGGGGGCGGGGGCGGTGGCGTTGAATGTGACGGTTACTTCGCCGCAGCAGAACGGGTTTTTGACGGTGTTCCCGGCGGGTGGGGCGCGTCCGGTGACGTCGAGTGTGAATTTCGGGGTCGGTCAGACGGTGGGCGATCTGGTGCTGGCGCAGCTGGGTACGGGCGGGGCGGTGAGCGTGTACAACGGCTCGGGGGGTTCGGTGCAGGTTGTCGGGGATGTGTCGGGCTGGTTCGCGTCGGGGAGTCCGGCGGCGGGCGGGTTGGCGTCGGTGACGCCGGCTCGGATTGTGGATTCCCGGGTGGGGTTGGGGGTGGCGGGGGCGCTGGCGCCGGGCCAGACGGCGACGTTCCCGGTGGCGGGTAGGGGCGGGGTGCCGGTTTCGGGGGCGGGGGCGGTGGCGTTGAATGTGACGGTTACTTCGCCGCAGCAGAACGGGTTTTTGACGGTGTTCCCGGCGGGTGAGGCGCGTCCGGTGACGTCGAGTGTGAATTTCGGGGTCGGTCAGACGGTGGGCGATCTGGTGCTGGCGCAGCTGGGTACGGGCGGGGCGGTGAGCGTGTACAACGGCTCGGGGGGTTCGGTGCAGATTGTCGGGGATGTGTCCGGTTGGTTCTCCGGCGGCGTCTCCTAGCGGACGTATGCCCCCGATTACCGGCTGAGCGCAAAGCGGCGCCACCGCGAACCAGACGGTCGGATGGTGGCTCTGCCGATCAGGGAGAACACGCGGAGGTGGACTAATGGCGCGTCACTGTGCGCCAAGGGCGATCCGGTCACATGCCGGCCGCCGAACACGCTGAAGCCGCTGAGTTCGCTTCGCACCGCCTTGGGCACCCGCAGATCAGCTCCTCCGATCAGCGAGACGAGGGTGATGGTCGATTCGGCGTCGGGCAGTTCGGCATCACCGAGGTCGATCGAAGCGCCGCCGATGAGGCTCATGTGGATCAAGTGCTGGGGGAGTTGCCATGAGCCGCGGCGGCGCAGTCCACCGACGAGTGACATCGACCAGCGGCGCTGGCCGGGACGGGCCGGCTCAGGCGGGGAGGGCGCGGCTGGCAACGCCGGGACGTCAGCGGTCGCGCGGTCCAGTTGCGCCCGGGTGGTGGCTGCCAGCACAGCCACGACTCGCCGCTCGAACTCGCTGAGGGTGAGCCGGCCGTCAGAGCACGCCTGAACAAGACGCTGCGTGGCTTCGTCGCGGTCCGCATTGGCCACGCGGACTTGGGGCACCCGCCGGTCGGGTTGTTCGGCCACGTCACCACGCTAGCAAAGGGCCCGATGCCGGCTCCGCCGGCGATCTCCTGCCTATTTGATAGGACGGGATGGCGCCGGTGGTCAGGTCCCGGTGTCGAGCGCGCCCCGGAGCGCGGCCAGGTTGGCTGATCCAAATACCACTCGATCACGGGTGGCGACATACACCAGATCGAGGTCAACCCCGGCTTTCGCAATCTTCCGCGTCAGGTCCGCGAGCACCCCCGGCCGGTCCTCGACGTCGACCACGACGACCTCGCGTTCACGCGTGACGGCCAGGTGGGAAATTGCGAGGGCGTGCTTTGCGGCTTCTGCGTGCGGAACCAGGATGTGCACCTCGGCTCGCTGGCCGGGCCCGATACATGTCGCGGCAGCAATGTTCACACCAGCATCGCTGATCGCCGCCGCGACCCGAGCGAGAGCCCCCGGAGTGTTCTCGATGTCGATTGTAAGGTCGAAAGCCATGTATCACCCGCTGGCGGAGTTTACTCGCCAGGGCGCCGCCGGGCAGGATGCGCCGACCGCTCGAGCCGGTCGGGCCGAACGTCGCAGGAGTGCCTTGCTCCCGACGTGGTATACCGGTGGCCGATGAGCCAGCATGCGTTACTGGCCCCGGCACCAGGAGCCGGGCCGGCCCGCAAGCGGCGCCACATCGATTGGGAACTAATTTCGTGCGGCTTTCAGGGTCACGTCCTGATCGGCCGGGACGCGGCCCAGGTGCGTCCCGAGGATCACGCCCTGGTACGGGAGGCCGATGGCCTGCGCTGGTACCGGTGTTTGCGTTGCGACTGCTGGGTGGCCCTGCTCCCACCCGACAACCCGGTGCTCGAGCGCGTTCCCACCCTGGACGAGGCCGGCATTCCGTTGCGAGGCCGTCCGCTGCGAGATCGCTACGTCCTCCGCCTCATCGCCGTCGAACGCAGCATCCACGTGCTGATATTTGCCCTCCTGGCCGTGGCCATCTTCCTTTTCATCCCTCACCGAGATCAGCTGGACAGCGATTACACGCGTCTATTGCAAGATCTGCGGAATAACTTCCTGGGAAGCAGCGGCGGGCGAGGCGGCATCTGGACCCTGATCAACCGATTGTTCTCAATCAGCGAGATGGACCTGGTCCTGATAGGTCTGGCTCTCGTCGCGTACTGCATATTGCTGGGTGTCGAGATCGTGGGCCTGTGGCGGGCGCGACGTTGGGCGGAGTACCTGACCTTCATCGAGAGCTGCGTTCTGCTGCCGTATGAGATTTACGAGTTGAGCAAGAGCGTTACCGCCTTCAAGGTCGTGGGCCTCATACTCAACCTGGTGATCGTGGTCTACCTGATCGTGGTCCACCGGCTCTTTGGCGTTCGAGGCGGGGCAGCCGCGTTGCGAGCGGCCTACGAGGCCGACAGCGGCCGGCGTGCGTTTGATCGCAGCACGCCGTCGCCGGCAACTGCCCTGCCGAGGGTGGGGCAGGGCGCGGAATCCCCGCGCAGCTGACGACGAGGAGAATCGATGGTCTTCGCTTGCCCCACACAGGTCATGCTCCCGGCGCCGACGCGGGGGACAGGTGACGGATGAAGAAGTCGGCCAGCCGGGCCTCCATGAACGCCCGGTCGGTCTCTCGGCGAGGCATGTGGCGTTCCTCGGGGAAGAGCAGCAGATCGTGGTCGATGCCGGCGGACACGAGCGTCTGCACCAGCCGCGCGGTGTGACGGAAGTGCACATTCTCGTCGATCAGTCCATGGATCAGGAGCAGGCGACCCCGGACTCCCTCGACGTGAGTCATCACCGCGCTGGACCGATAGCCGTCAGGATTGCCGGCCGGAGTATCCATATACCGCTCCGTGTAATGGGTGTCATAGCCGTCCCATGACGTGACCGGCGCCCCGGCGACGGCCGCCCGGAATATCTCCGGGACTCGCGCCAGGCACATCGCCGCCATGTACCCGCCATAGCTCCACCCGGTAACGCCAACCCGCTGCGGGTCCGCCAGTCCGGCGTTGATCGCCCACCGAACCCCCGCAACCTGGTCCTCCACCTCGACCTGGCCCAGCTGGCGCGAGATCGCGCTCTCAAACGTCATTCCGCGGCGGGGCGTTCCCCGATTGTCCAGGGCCAGCACGCAAAACCCCAACGACCGTAGGTACTGCGCTCGCAGGTTCGCTGTCATGGTCCAGTCATCCACCACCCGTTGGACTCCCGGTCCGCCATACACGCTGACGACGGTTGGGGCGGGGCAAATCTCTGGTCGGTAAAAGGCCCCGTACAAGGTGGTGCCGTCATCGGCGGACGTGGAGAACAGTTCGGGCGGATCCAGTCCGAAGCGTTCGATGCGGGGGTCGACGCCATCGTGCACAACGGCGAGCGGCGCATCGTCCGTCAGGCCCCGCAATGTTACTGCAGGCGGCCGCTCCAGGCTTGACCAGCTGTCCACGAAGCGACGGTGGGCGTGGTCGATGAGAATCTGGTGTGTCCCGCTGCCCTCAGTGATCCGGCGAGGCTCACCCCCCGCCAAACGGCCCTCATGGAGATGGCGTTGACGGGGGTCTCCCGAATTGGCGCAGTACCAGAATCGCCCCGTCGATTCGTCGACGCCCGAGAGAGCATCTACCACCCAGTCCCCGTGGGTCAGGGGACGCTCGGGGGGACCGTCGGGCCCGTGCAGCCACAGATGGCGATATCCGGAACGTTCGCTGGCCCACACGAATCCGCCCTGCCCGAGCGGCTCGAACATGTTGTGGAGGTTGAGCCAGGGCTCGCCTTCCTCCGCCCATAGATGGGTACGAGCGCCCGTGTCGGGGTCGAACCGCCACAGATCGATCCGGCACTGGTTGCGATGCTGCGTCTCGACCACCAACGACCCGTCCGGCATCCATGCCACCCGGCACAGATAGCCGTCGACCGCGCCGAGGTCCAGCCAAACGGGATTCACATCGCCGCCTCGAATGGAGGCAACCGCCAGGCGGACCACGGCGTTGGCGTCTCCGGCAAAGGGGTATCGATGGACCTCTTCGCTCGCCGGACCCGCCCCGTCGCTACCAAGATGGGCGATTCGCAACAGGTCCACGGCTGACTCGTCGACGCTTGTCCACGCCAGACGGGTGCTGTCGCGCGACCACCACATGCCATGCCGGCGCCCCATTTCTTCCTGGGCGATGAACTCGGCCAGACCGAAGGTGAGCCCTTCCGGCGGGTTGGCCTGGCGTGTGAGCCGGCGAACCGCTCCTCGCTCGACGTCAGCGATGTGGACGTCCCCGTTGCTGACGAAGGCGATCACGGACCCGTCCGGGCTCAGACGAGGATCAACGATCTCCGAACCGAACGAGCCCAGGAGGGGTCGCAGGGTCCCGTCGGGCCAATCCAGCACGTGCAATCCTGCCCCAGCCGGCATCAACATCCGGGATCGCTCCCGTGCCCACCAGTAACGGGTGACGCCACCGGCCAGCTCCCGGGCCCGCTCTTTGCGAAGTTGTTCCTCGAGCGACTCCTTCTCTCCGGACGGCTCAGTCGGGACAAAGACCGCCCGGGAGCGTCCGGTCTCGGTGTCGAGGGCATAGAGCTGTTGCGTGAGGTCCCCGGTCGGATTGTGCAGATACGTCAACCAGCGGTCATCGGGACTGAACGCCAGCCGGCTCGGCACTGACATGCCGGGTGCGGGCGCCCGTGCGACATCGGCCGTGGTGATTCGGGACGGACCAGGCATCCGCGCAGCTTACGAGCCGCCGGATGAGGGCTTGCCACTCTTCGGCAAAGGTGGGCTCCGCCGTCGGGGTGCGCGGGCGCCCCGAGTCCGGAACTGGACCCTGGCGTAGGATCAAAAACGTGCGCGTCGGCTTTGTCGGTGTTGGAGCGATGGGTTGGCCGATGGTCGAGCGCCTCGTGGGGGCGGGCCATCAGGTGGCGGCGTACGCCCGCCGGGACGAGGTGAAGGCGAAGCTGGCTGAGTCTGGTGCCATCGTTGCGCCCACGGCCGCGTCAGTGGCGGATGATGCTCAGCTCGTCCTCCTGTGCCCGTTTACCGATGGCCAGGTTCGGGCCATCGCGATCGACGAAGGTGTCCTCTCGGGCATGGCGCCCGGCTCGGTCCTGGGTGTCCACACGACGGGGAGCCCAGCCACAGTGCGATCGCTCGCGGCCGCGGCTCCGCCGGGGGTGGCGGTCATTGACTGCCCGGTGAGCGGCGGACCAGCCAACATCGCCGCCGGATCCATCACTCTGTTTGTGGGCGGCGCTGAGCCGGACGTCGTGAAGGCCACGCCGGCGCTCATCGCGTACGGCGATCCCATCCTGCATCTCGGCCCGCTGGGCAGCGGCCAGCTGGTCAAGCTGATCAACAACGCCCTTTTTGCCGCCCACCTCCAGTTGGCCGCAGAGGCGTCCCGGCTGGCGAGCGAACTCGGGGTCGATCCGGCCGCGGCGGCCGCGGCGGTGGCCCGCGGCAGCGGGGACAGCAGGGCCATCGAGATCCTGAGCGGGCGGCGCGACATGGGCTCGCTCCGGACGTACATCGACAAGGACGTCGACGTGCTGCGGACGGTGGCCGCCGAGCTCGGCCTGGACCTGGGTTTGCTGGCGGACACCATCGCCAAAGGGCCGGAACCGTTCGGAACATAGCCGGGACACGTCATGCGGTTGGCTCCACCGTGCCCGGGACGGCCCCGCCACTCACCCAAACGCCGGGGTGCTGGGTCGCCACCGGCGAGGTGCCCGCTCCGCCCGGGCGGTCCAAACACGACCCAGGCCATAGATGAAGGCCCCGTACATGCCTACGAAAAACCCTATCGGCCAGTCTGTCCAGTAGGAACTGGCGATCGCGGTCCAGACCGTGATCAGCGCCAGCCCGACCGAGAGCGCCATGGCGAGGAGAGGTCGAGCGGTCATGGCCCGAGCGGCGGCCGGCGGACCGATCATCAGGCTGAAGATCAAGAACGCGCCGACGACCGGCACCGTCATCGCCGTGGCCAGGGCCAGCACGATCAGAAACATCGGTGTCGCCGCTGGCCGGACGGCGCGCGGCTCGCCTTGCCCGCCCAGTCATATGAGCGCGCGCTAATCTCTCTGGGTGGCTCTCGCCGCGGCGCAGACCAGACATCGGAGCCGGCTGTGAGCGTTGCCAGCAGGGAACACCCAGGTCGCAGCCGGAGCCACGTCGAGGGCGTCCGCTGCGAGGCAGCCCGCGTCGCGAGTGACGACTGCTCGCGTCGCGCCTGAGGAGTCGGCTTCGGTGGCCGCCAATCCCGACGACCTGGCCCCCCGCGTACCGCAAGAGCGCTCGACCCGGCAAAAACGCGCCCTCGCCGCCGTCCTGGACGCCTCCGAGGGTTTCCGCTCTGCCCAGGAGCTGTTCACGGAATTGCGAGCCCGGGGAGAGAACGTTGGATTGACGACCGTGTACAACCAGTTGCGCGCCCTGGCGGACAGCGGTGAGGTGGATGTGCTGCGTTCAGACGAAGGCGAGTCGCTGTACCGCCGGTGCGTCACCGGCGAGCACCATCACCACCTGGTGTGCCGACGATGCGGGCGCACCGTTGAAGTGGAAGGTCCCGAAGTCGAACTCTGGGCGGAGCGGGTCGCAGAATCACACGGGTTTCTCGAAGTCAGTCACACCCTCGAGATCTTTGGCACCTGTGCCAACTGTGCGAGCAAGAAGCGCTAGCCACACCGGCGCCCCGGTTTCGATCGGGGGGCCAGCCAGTCCCGGTACGGCGTCGTTGGCTGACAAGGTCGGCCGAGACGCGGCGACAATTGTGTCGCGGTGAAGTACCTCTTTTTTGACGACTACTCCGAAGGCGTACATCCGGAACTCCTCCTCTACGTCGCTGACCACAACGACGGCCAGGAGGAGGGTTACGGCCGCGACCGTGCGTGCGAACTGGCGATCGATCGGATTACGGCCCGGCTCGGCGCCGCCGTGGATTCCGTCCACTTCGTCCCCGGCGCCACCCACGCCAACCTGATCGGAATCTCAGCCATGCTGCGCAGCTTCGAGGGCATCATTGCGCCGGCAACCGGCCACATCGCGGTACACGAGGCGGGTGCTATCGAAGCGACGGGGCACAAGATTCTGACCGTGGAGTCCGATGACGGAAAGCTGACCCCGGACCTCCTGGATCAGGCACTGCGAACCCATCAGGACGAGCACACGGTTTTGCCTGCGGCCGTATTCGTCACCCAGGCGACCGAAGTGGGCACGGTCTACCGTCGCGCCGAGTTGTCCGCTCTGGTGGCCCACGCGCGGGACCACCATCTGCGCGTCTTCCTCGATGGCGCCCGGCTGGCCATGGCGCTCGGTTCGGACGAAGGGGACATGGCCCTGGAAGACATCGTCCGGCTCGGTGTCGACATGTTTACGATCGGGGGCACCAAAGTCGGCGCCATGTTTGGCGAAGCCATCGTGATCGTGGACCAGCGGCTGGGCCAGGATTTCCGCTACCGGTTGAAACAGCGCGGGGGCCTCTTGGCCAAGAGCCGTTTCCTCGGGCTGCAGTTCGCTCGGTTTTTCGATCAAGACGACCTCTGGCTGCGGTTGGGCCGTGACGCGAATGTCCGCGCCCGGCAACTGGCCGACGGGCTCGCGGCTTTGGGGGTGGCGATGGCGCACCCCTGTGAGACCAACCAGGTATTTGCGCTCCTCCCGGATCCGCTCGCCGAGGCGCTCGGCCACGACTACGGCTTCTTCGAGTGGCGACGATCGGGTGAGAAGCATGTGGTGGCCCGGTTCGTCTGTTCATGGGCCACTCCTGAAGCGGCCGTCGGCGACCTGCTTGACGCCGTCGCGAATCTGAGCTGAACATGATCCGGAAGACGGGAGAGAGCGATGACCGAGGCCTTGATTCTGGGAGGGGCGCGAACCGCATTCGGGCGTTATGGCGGGTCGCTCTCCCACGTGCGCACGGATGATCTTCTGGGGCAAGCCATGGTGGCGGCCTGCGAGCGTGTCGGTGTTCCTCTCGAGCTGATCGAGGACATCGCGGCTGGGTGCGTCAACACCGCGCACGAGGGGATGGGTGACGTTGCCCGCTGGGCAGCGCTGGCAGCCGGGTTCCCGGACTCGGTGCCCGCCGTAACCGTCAACCGCTTCTGTGCGTCCTCGCTTACCGGGGCGATCAACCTCGCCCACGTCATCCGCAGCGATGAGATGGCCATCGGACTGGCCGCAGGCGTCGAGTCGATGTCGCGGTCGGGTTGGGCGCAGATGAAGGGGGACGCCCCGTTCAGCCCCAGGGGGCCGGTGCTGCTGCTCGACACGATGTGGTCCGGCGCCGGAGGTCCTCCTAATCCCGTTCTTCTGGCCCGCAACGCGTACGTGGAGATGATCAAAACCGCTCAGAATGTGGCCGACCGATACCACCTGAGCCGGGAGGAGATCGACGCGTTCGCCTTGCGCTCCCAACGTCGGGCGGCGGCGGCGCGGGACTCGGGCCGGCTGGCGCTCGAGATCCATCCGGTCGTGATCCCCGCGACCCGGAGGGACCCAGCACGGACGTTTGCACAGGACGAAAGCATCCGGGGTGACACCACCGCCGAGCAGTTGGCGGCTCTGCCCCCTCAGCCCAACACCACGCAAATGACGGCCGGCAACTCATCTCCGTTGAACGACGGCGCCAGTGCCGTCATCCTGGCCAATCCCGACGCGGCCCGATCACTCGGCGTCGCGCCCATGGCCAGGGTGGTTGCGTCGGCCACGCATGCTCTCGACCCCCAATACATGGGGATCGCGCCGGCCTTTGCCATCGTCAAGGCCTTGAAACGGGCCGGGTTGGCCCCGGCTGACGTCGACGTGTGGGAGGTCCACGAGGCGTTTTCGGCGCAGGCGCTCGGCGTGCTACGGGAGCTCTCTCAGCAGCTGGACGGGTTCAAGGTTCCTGACGACCGGCTCAACCCCAACGGAGGTGCGGTCGCCATCGGTCACCCCTTCGGGGCGTCCGGCACCCGGTATGTCCTGACCCTGGCCACCGAGCTGAGTGTGCGCGGCGCTCGCTATGGCGTGTTGGGCGTTTGCGTGGGATCCGGTCAAGGCGTGGCGCTCGTAATTGAGGGCACGAGCGGAAACGGGTCGGCTCGCACCTGAGAACTCCCCCTTGACTATGACGACTGTCATGGGGAAGACTGGAAGAAGTATGACGGGTGTCATAACCTCAGGGCGGGGGCCGTGGTCAGGGTCAGCCCCTCCGCCTGCCCACGTCGCATCGCTGCCGTTCCCCCCTCGTGCTGGCCGTCCGGCACCCGCGGTGAAAGTCGCACCGTCGACAGCCGCAGACCTCCCGTTCGTGCTCGCCATGACGGCCCGGTGCTCACGCGAAACGCTGTTTCACCGCTTTCACGGTTTCACTGATGGCGGTGGCTACATCCGGGGACTGTTCTCGGGTGACCGTGAGGATGCCATGTTTGTCGCCCGTTCCGGCCTGGCGTGCGTGGGATTGGCCAGTCTTGATCGCGATGGGACCGGGGTCGCGCACGTGGGCGTGCTGGTGGAGGACGCCTGGCAACGACAGGGGATCGGCAGCCTGCTGTTGGCGGCCTTGGCCGATGCCGCCCGGGCACGCCGGTTCAGGATCGTCCATGCCGACGTCCTGGGCGAGGACAACTTCATCGTGCGCATGCTGCGCCGTATCGGCCCGTTGCGGGTCTCGATCGAGGTGGGCACCCTGTCCGTCGACGTGGACGTCGAGAGGCGCGCCGCGTCACGTGGTTAGAAGTGCACCGGCACCGTCCGGTCGAGGTCGCCAACAGACGACCGCACGAAGGGACCGCAGAAAGCGCCGATGAGGGTGGCGGCTGCACCGATGATCATGGCGAAGCGCAGGCCGGACAGAAACGCGTGATGGCTGACGGCCGTGATGGCGCCATGCCACTGTGCGCCCCCAACCGAGGGAACCGAACCCTGATCGACGACGTCGCGCTGCGCGGTCACCTGGGCTCCGACCGACGCCGGCACACCCCGGCGGGCAAGTTCGCCCGGGAGGATGCCCTGGACGCGGATGGCCAGGATCGACCCCAGGATCGCCGAACCGAGGACGCCACCGAGTTGCACCGCGATGCCCTGCAACCCACCGGCCACACCGGCTTCGTCGACCGGGGCGCTGGCCACGATGGCCTCGGTGGAGGCTACGACCACCAACGCCACACCCAGTCCTATGCCGATGAGGGAAGGGCAGAGGACCCAGAACGACGAATCCTGCTGCACCCCGACCAAGCCCAGGAGGGATACGGTCGTGAGGGCCAACCCGAGCGTGATCGGGAGGCGCGGGCCGAACCTGGTCGTGATCCTCCCCGCGTACGGAGACGTGATCGCGAAAACCCCGATCAGAGGTAGCAGGCGAAGTCCGGCACTGACGGCGTCGAGGCCCTGGACGTTCTGGAAAAAGAGACTGATGAAAAACAAGACTCCATACAGGGCGAAGAAATTGAGCAGGAGGGTGACGACTCCAAGACTGATCGACCGCTGCGAAAACAGATGCATCGGCAGCAAAGAGCCTTCCCGCCGCCGTTCGACGGCAATGAAGAAAACGGTGAAAGCCAGCGAGCCAGCCAGAAATCCCAGGGTCCGGGGGTTGCTCCAGCCCCAGGTCTCGGAGCGGATGACACCGTAGACCAGGCAGAACACGGCCACAGCGAGCAGGATCAGGCCCGGCGTGTCGAATCGCTGGCGCACCGATTCCCGGCTCTCCGGCATCATGACCAGACCACAAATCACCGTGGCGATTCCAATCGGCACATTCAGAAAGAACACGCTCTGCCACGACACGCGCTCGACCAGGAATCCCCCTATGACCGGGGCCCCGGCAATAGCGGCTGCCGAGCTGGCACTCCAGATGCCCACCGCCCGGTTGAGCTCCTCAGCAGGAAACGCCGCACGCAACAGGGCGATCGTGTTTGGTAGTAACAAGGCCCCAAACGCGCCCTGGAGGGTGCGCATGACGATCACTCCGGCAACCGATCCGATGACGGCCACGCCGACAGACGCCAGTGTGAAGCCCACCACCCCGATAAGGAAGATCAGGCGCCGGCCGTATCGGTCACCCAGCTTCCCGCCCGGGATCAACACCACCGCCAGAGCCAGCAGGTAGGCGTTGGTGATCCACTGGAGATCGGCGAGGGAGGCGTGCAGGCTGCGACCGATGGCGGGGTTGGCAATCGACACGACGGTTGCGTCCAGGCCGACCATGACCACGCCTAACGCAACAGTGAGCAGTGTGCCCCAGGCATGACGGCTTTGGCCCACGCCCGAAGCCGTCGCGACTTCGGGCGGGGTGACGTCGGCTTCAGGGTGCACCCCCTCACAGTAGGAGAAAATGAGCAAGGCGAAGGACGGACGGTTAGAGGCTGAGGCGGGCTAGTCTTCGACACGCGGCCGCCCCGGTTTTCCTCGACCCAGGGACGGCCCGCACGGTTGGGCCGACCATTGACAGGAGCACTCATTGACTGTTGGTAGCGAGAACCCCATGGCTGATGGCTCGATCGTTCCCGGCACGGAGCCCAGCGGTACTGGGTGCGTCGAGTGTCTCGAGTCCGGGGGATGGTGGCTGCACTTGCGACGGTGCGCGCAATGCGGCCATGTCGGTTGCTGTGACAACTCTCCGAGCCAGCACGCGACGGGTCATGCCCGGTCCTCCGGTCATCCCGTCATTCGCAGCTTCGAGCCAGGGGAGGAGTGGTTCTGGGACTACCGGTCCAACCAGTTCTTCGAGGGACCTCGGCTGGCGCCACCCGACCATCACCCGGTCAACCAGCCGGTGCCGGGACCGGCCGGGCGGGTTCCGGCGGACTGGCAGCGCCGGCTCCACTGAAACCTAGAGGCTCGGCGACTCGCGGGCCGGGACCCCAGCCCCGGGTGCCCCGCACTGTGCCGCAGCGGCGAAGCGAAGAGGCACACCAAACGGTCGCGGCCTCGGGAGCGAAACCCGGCAGGGGTGCGCGACACTGGGTGTATGGGGGAATTGATGTCGTCGCAACAGGGCGCGGATGAATCGATCGTCCTTCGGGAGACAACTGTCGGGGCCATCACGCGCGAGGCTGCGGAAAAGTTCGGGTCACTGACGGGGTTGGTGGAGGACGCCCCGGTGCCGGCCCCGAACCGGCGGCGCTGGTCGTATGAGGCCCTTTTCCAGGACGCCGAACAAGTCGCAGGCGCGCTGCTCGAACGGTTTGATCCTGGCGAGCGCGTCGCCGTGTGGGCGCCCAACATCCCCGAATGGGTCCTCCTCGAGCTTGGCGCAGGTCTGGCGGGCGTCGTACTGGTCACCATCAACCCCGCGTACAGGGCCAAGGAGCTCGAATATGTCCTGCGCCAGTCGCGCGCATCGGGTGTGTTCTTGGTGAGCGAGTTCCGCGGGAATCCCATGGCGCAGGCACTCGACCAGGTCACCGATGGGTTGCACGATCTGCGGGAGGCCCTTCTTTTTTCCAATTGGGAGACCTTCGTGGCCTCGTGTCCCTCATCGATCCGGCTCCCTCCGGTGCGACCGAGCGATCCGGCGCAGATCCAGTACACATCGGGGACCACCGGGTTCCCGAAGGGAGCAGTGTTGCATCACCGCGGCCTCACCAACAACGCCCGGATCTTTGCTGCGCTCAACGACCTCCGTCCCGGCGATGTCTATGTCAGCGCCTTTCCCATGTTTCACACAGCAGGGTGCGGGACCGGGACACTGGGCACCCTCCAGGCCGGGGCGCAACTCGTCCCTGTCCACGCGTTCGACCCGTCTCTGATGCTGGACCTGATCGAGTCTGAGCGGGCGACGGTCGTCGTGGCCGTGCCCACCGTCCTGATCGCCCTGCTCGAGCACCTTGATCTGCGCGAGCGGGATCTCTCGAGCGTGCGGACCGTGCTGTCGGGAGGTGCCATCGTGCCTGCTGATCTGGTCCGGCGCATAGAGGACACCCTCAATTCGCGTTTCGTGATCCTGTATGGCACGACCGAGTGCTCTCCGCTGGTAGCACAGGTCCGTCTCGATGACGTTTTCGGCGACAAAACAGAAACGTTGGGCCGTCCCGTCCCGCAAACCGAAGTGAAGATCATCGACCCTGCTACCGGTGAAGTCGTTCCGCGCGAAACGGTCGGCGAGCTCTGCGTTCGGGGCTATTGCGTGATGGCAGGCTACTTCGACATGCCCGAGCAAACGGCGGCCGCGATTGACTCGGACTCCTGGTATCACACCGGCGACCTCGTCTCCATGGACGGGCGCGGCTACCTCCAGATCGAAGGCCGGCTGAAGGACATGATTATCAGAGGGGGCGAGAATATTTATCCCCGAGAGATCGAGGACCTCTTGTTCGAGCATCCCAAAGTTGCCGAGGCAGCGGTCCTTGGCGTGCCTGAGCGCAAATGGGGAGAGGAAGTCGTCGCCTTCGTTCGCCCCACGCCAGGTGCATCGCCCAGCGCGGAAGAGCTGTTCGCGTACTGCCGCGAACACCTGGCCGCGTACAAGACCCCCCGACAGTGGCAGTTCGTCGACTCCTTCCCGCTCACGGCATCGGGCAAGATCCAGAAATACGTCCTGCGGGAGCGATTCGCGGCAGAGCACCCACAGCAATGAGCGACCGGGTCACGAAAGCGTTGGCACGGATACCCCGCCGCTAGCCGGACGCGACGGCACCGTAACCAGCCTGGGGAGCGAACAGATGGGCGTGGTCGTTGAACCGGACCAGCTGTACCCCGTCCAGATGACTGGACTCGGACGGCGGCGATGACACGCGCCACTCGGTAATCGAAGTGTTTACCGGTTCGATGCGAGCTCGCCGGCCGGATGCCGGGGTGGGTTGCAACCGCAGCCATTGGATCATCGAGTGGACGATGACGCCTCCATGGCACACGATCACGGCTGTCTCGCCCACATGGCGCCGGACGACCGCGTCCAGGGATCTGGCGACGCGCTCACTCATTTCCCGCCAGGTCTCGGCGCCCGGTACCCGACGGTCGTCGGGGCCCCAGTTTTCGGGTGGGGGATACCGGCGGTTGGCCTCCTCCCAGGACAACCCGTCCGCCTCACCGGGATGGTGTTCGCAGAAGGCGCAGTCGGATACAACCTCCCGGCCCGCGATGGCCGGGGCGATGATCGATGCGGTCTCCACCGCCCGGGCCATCACACTGGCGTACAGGGCGGCCGCGTCGGACAACTCGCCGGTGGTGGCCAGCCGGTACCGCAGCGCCTCGGCCTCATCACGGCCCTTCGGCGTCAAGCCCCTGCACCCATCGTGTCCGGCCACGATCTGGCGTTGCTCCGCGAGGGACTCGCCGTGGCGGATGAGGACAAGGCGGGTCTGCTCCACGCCGGCACTGTATCGCCGGCGTATTCGAAACCCTTCCCCGACGACGGGGTCGCCGCTCAGCCGGTGAGCTCGCGCCGGGCGTCGGCCTCGGGGTCGGGGTCGGCGTCGGCGTCGGCGAAATGATCGAACAGCCCGAAGTGACCCTCGGCGGGGCGCAACACCAACGTCGAGTGCAGCAGCTGCTGGTCAGCTCCATGTGGAGCGGGGCTGGAGTACGACAGAGAACGCTGCCGGAGGGGCCGCTGAGTGTTTCTCTGTCGTGGGCCACGGTTTGGAAGGCTGGGGATTGCGACAGAGAACGCTGCTGGACAGTCGGCTGAGTGTTTCTCTGTCGTGGGCCACGGTTTGGAAGGCTGGGGATTGCGACAGAGAATGCTGCCGGAGGGGCCGTTGAGTGTTTCTCTGTCGTGGGCCACGGTTTGGAAGGCTGGGGATTGCGACAGAGAATGCTGCCGGAGGGGCCGTTGAGTGTTTCTCTGTCGTGGGCCACGGTTTGGAAGGCTGGGGATTGCGACAAAGAAGGCGCTCGGCCGATCGGCGACCCCCTTCTCTGTCAGGTGTGACGATCGGAGTCAGCGGCCGCCGGCGGTTCCCGCCACGTGAGATGCCTGCCAGCCTCACCATGGTGGGCCCCCGCCTCTTGCGGGGGTGCCGACACCGCGAACGCGCCACCCGCCGGCAAGGATCTCGGACCACTTGACGCGTCGAACATATGTTCGTACCCTTACGGCTATGAACGACGCCAGCCGGGAAGAAGACGAGATCCAACGCCGCTCTGAGGTCATGGCCAACTCGCTCAGGCCGCTTGGCAAGGGCAGGTCACCAGACCTGCGAACAGAACCTGTGGGCGAGGACGGGGTCCGGGTCTGGCTGGATCAATCGAGCAGCGAGATCGCCGAAGACGGGGACGGAATGGGCGGCCAGCGCGCCGAGGGCGGCGAGGTCGGCCAGGGCGGCCAGGGCGGCGAAGACGGCGTGGACGATTTGCGATCCTGACGCATGAAGTCGCCGGGTCGCTGGATCTGACGACCTCAGCCAGTCGTCCTCCGGCGGAAGAGGTGGGCGGCGAGCGGAGCGAAGATAACCAGGATGGCGATCGACCAGCCCAGTGCAGCCGCGATCGGATGCTGCATCGGCCAGGCTGACAGCGACCGGGACGGGTTCGGATTACCGAAGAGCGTCCGGACGGCGGCAGTGACGGCGCTGACCGGATTCCAGTTGGCGATGACCTGAAGCCAGCCGGGCATACCGGCCGTCGGCACCATGGCATTGGAGACGATCGCCAGGGGGAAGAGGATGATGAGGCCGATGCCCTGCGCGGACTCCGGGCCCTTGGAGACAATGCCGAGGCAGGCGCAGGCCCACGAGAGCGCGTAGGCAAAGAGCAGCGCCACGCCAAATCCGGCCAGCACCGAAGCGGGCGAGGCATGCGTGCGCCATCCGATGGCGAGCCCGGTCAGGGCGACGATGGTGATGCACAGTGTCGAGGAAAGGAGGTCGGCAACCGATCGGCCGACCAGGACGGCCGACCGCCAGATTGGCAGCGTGCGAAAGCGGTCGATTGCTCCCGTGGTCAGATCCGACACCAGCCCAACCGCGGTCCCCATCGCCGACGTGGTCAGGTTGAGGAGCATGAGTCCGGCAATGGCGAAATCCTTGTAGCTGCCGCCCTGGATCGGAACGCCGGAACCGAACACGTAGATGAAGAGGAGCGTGAACAGCACCGGCTGCACGGTCACATCCGACAGCTGGAGGGGCTCCCGGGTGATGTGCACCAGGTTGCGGCGAGTGAGCACCACCACGTCGCGCGCTCTGGCCGCAAACCACGAGCGCTCACCGGTGGCGGCGGGAGCACCCACGGACGTCGTCACGATCTCGGCCGCGCTCACACCGGCACCCCCGTCCAGACGGACTCGAGGTCGTCCACGGGCTCGACCTCGTTCGTGGCGGTATGCCCAGTCAGGGAGAAGAACACATCGTCGAGAGACGGCTGACGAACTTCGACGTCGTCGACCAGAACGCCGGCGGCGTCAAGGGCTCGCACCACGGTGGTGGCCAGGCCGGGCACACGCCGCACCGGCGCCTGCACCCGGAGGTCCCCCTGGGTCACGTGAATCGGCCCGTCCGCAAATGGCTCGAGGGCTTGTCGGGCCCCAGGGTGCGGGGAGGCGAGGGTGACGGTCAGGCGAGCCCCGCCGGTGGCGGCCTTCAACTCGGCCGACGTGCCGTTCGCGATGACCAGGCCGTGATTGACCACGACGATACGGTCGGCAAGCTCATCGGCCTCCTCGAGGTACTGGGTGGTGAGGAGCAGGGTGGTGCCGTCGGCGACCAGTTCCCGAATGACCTCCCACATCCGTAGGCGGCTTGTCGGATCCAGCCCGGTCGTGGGCTCGTCGAGGAACAGCACCGGCGGCCGGGTGACCAGGCTGGCCGCCAGGTCGAGGCGGCGCCGCATGCCGCCCGAATACCCCTTCATGATGCGGTCCGCCGCGTCGATGAGCTCGAACCGGTCGAGCAACTCTGCGGCGCGGGCCTTCGCGATCGGGCGCCGCAAACCAGAGAGCTCGCCCACCATCACCAGGTTTTGCCTGCCCGTCAGGAGCTCGTCGAGGGTGGCGTCCTGGGCTGTCACACCGATCTGCCGCCGGACAGCCGGGGCATCGGCAACCACATCCAGACCCGCCACCCGCGCCCAGCCTGCGTCCGGCACGGCCAGGGTCGTCAGAATCCGCACCGCGGTCGTCTTGCCGGCACCGTTCGGACCGAGCATGCCCAGGATCGACCCGGTCGGGACGGCCAGATCGACGCCGGCGAGGGCCTGCGTCGGACCGTAACGCTTCTTCAGGCCCTCGGCCTCGATCATGGTGGGGATGGACAACCGCGTTCCTTACTTGTCGGCAGGTTAGACTTTGTCGATGATCAAGCTACGTGTTAACTGGCCGGCCGTCAAGTAAACTCTACGCGAATGCGACGATCGAGGCGATCTCTTTTCGGTGATCCGGTTCCCCAGGGTGGTGAGGCTGGCGGACGCGCCGAACCGAGCGGGGCAGGCGAGGCCGGCGAGCCGGGCGGATCCGTGAGGGGACGGCGGGGTCGTTCTCCGCGCAGCACGGCCGGCGACCGTCACCCCGCCGGTCAGTTCGGCGCTTGGGGCGAGCTGGATGACCTGGGTGTGGACGATCTCGACGATCTGGACGGTCTCGATGGGCCGGACGGCGAGCCCGGACGCTGGGACACCAGCCCCGGGCGACGGGGTCGAGGGGGCCGGCCTCGGGGCGCCACCCGGCAACGCATTCTGGATGTTGCCCTCGACCTCTTCAACGACCGGGGATACGACAAGACCTCACTCCGCGAGATTGCCGACGCACTCGGCTTCACCAAAGCGGCCCTCTACTATCACTTCGAACGCAAGGAGGACATCCTCCTGGCCCTGCACCTTCGGCTGCACTCGGTGGGCCGGGAGGTGCTCGACCAGCTCGGCCAGCTCGATGATGTCATCGATATAAACGTCTGGTCGGAGTTGCTCGATTACTTCATCGACCAGGTTCTCGCCAACCGGAAGCTGTTCCTCATGCATGCCCGCAACCAGAGCGCTCTGGAAGTGATTCAAGACCACGACCACAACGCCGCAGATCACGAGGACATGGAGCAGCAGCTACGCCGGTTCTTGTCCAGTCCGGCGCTTCCGCTCCCGCTTCGGGTCCGGCTGGCGTGTTCGATCGGGGCAGTGATGGGTGCGCTGATGGGGGCAGGCGGCGCCTTTGGTGATGTGCCGACCGCCGAGCTTGCTGACCTGGTCCGCGCTGCGGTGCGGGATCTGCTCGGCCTCCAGCCCGAGTCTGCCGAGACGCAAGAGCCCTAAGCGGAGCCGAAAGGACCGGGTTCGGTCCGGCCAGGCACGCAACGGACGCCAGCACCACCACGACCGTTCCGAGCGCCACGGTCGAGGAGGTCAAGGAGGTCAAGGAGGCTATGCAGGCTTGATCCTGAACGGCTCGAGGGGGTGCGGATTGGGACTGCGGGCACGCTGATATTCGCCCCCTTGGCTGGAGTGTGCCCGGTTTGCCCGCCGGTGGGTGCGGGGATCCGCCTTCAGTCCCCGGTCGGCGCCCGGCGAGTCAGCTCGTAGTGGACGGTCTCGTAGTGACGGAGCCGGTGGAACCACGGAACCAGGCGTCCCTGGAGCACCGGATGCTTCTTGCGGAAGGCTGCCCGCACCGGTGGTTCTTCCTCCGCCGTCAAGAGACGGGCCTCGGCGGCGAGGGCTGGTCCGGTCGGCTTCCCGCTGGCGGTGACGGGGGCAATCAACAGTCGGGGATCGTGGCGCAGACGCTTTGCTTTGCCTGAGGTCGACCAGGTCCGGATATAGGCGTGTTCCCCCTCGACGACCACGTTGACAGTCGTGGGCACCGTCGTCCCATCGCGCTTGTACGTACGAACGACAACATTCCGCTGCCGAGCCAGGTAGTCGAAATCCCCCATGGCGCCCAGGCTAGGGGCGCCGTCTCCACCGCAGACCGAAGGATGCAACGGCGGTGACCGAAACCGTGCGGTCGCAGGCCACCCCGCCCCAGACGATTGGATAAGTTCCGGGCCATGGAGGAGCTCATCATCTACTCGGTTGCGGACCGGGTGGCGCACATCACCCTCAACCGCCCGGAGAAGCGCAACGCCCTGAGCCTTGCGCTCCGCCGACAGCTCGTCGACGTCCTCCGGGAAGCGGAACGAGACGACGCCGTGACCCTCGTCCTCATCGACGGAGCCGGGCCGTCCTTTTCCGCCGGGTACGACCTGGCCGACCGGCGCGAGGTCACTCCATACGGCTGGGTGGAGTCAGAGCACTTCGAGGCCTGGACCGACCAGTACGCACGCAGCATCCACCGCGACTGGATGGTCATCTGGGATCTGCTGAAGCCGGTGGTAGCGAAGGTGCACGGCTACTGCCTCGCCGGCGGCATCGAGCTGATGTCGATGTGCGACATCGCCTTCGTTGCAGATGACGCGGTCCTGGGCTATCCGCCGATGCGGTCGATGAGTACGCCCGACACGCTCTTCTTTCCCTGGAAGCTGAGCATGGCGCAGGCGAAGTACCTCCAGTTGACCGGAAACTCGATCACCGGCAAGGAGGCGGTCGCGATGGGGTGGGTGGCGAAGAGCTTCCCCGCCGCTGAACTGGATGAGCAGGTGGAGCGCGAGCTGCGACCACTATCGCAGGTCGATCCCGCTCTGCTTGCCGCCAACAAGGGGTCGATCAACCAGGCCTACGAGCTCATGGGCATGCGCACACACCTGCAGTACGGCTGGCAGTGGCACCAGCTCAGCAGCCACGACCGGACGCGTGCCGGGGAGTTCGGCGTCGTGGCCCGCCGGGACGGGTTGCGGGCCGCAATCGAGTGGCGGGATGAGGCGTTCCGGCGGGAGGGCTTCGTTCCGTAGACCCCCCGGCCATCCCTGGCGACCACCCCGAAGGCGCGCTACGGTCCGGGGCGCATCCCCGGGACCGACGCTGACCATGCGGTCCTTGCCTGCCCCGATCAAGGAGGATCCAAGTGGCTGTTGACACCTTCTTCGCCTACTCCGGCGTGTACGACAACGTGGCCGACGCGCTCGATGACTACGAAGCGGTCAAGCTGCTGCACACCGAAGCCGGCCTCATCGACGCCTATGACGCCGCCGTGATCGAGCGCAAACAGCACGGCAAGGTCAAGATCGTCAAGAAGCATGAAACCCCCACCCGGGTTGGGGGCGTGCTGGGCGGCGGCGTCGGACTGGCGACCGGCCTGGTCATTGTTCTCTTTCCGGCTGCGGCTATTGGTGGCGGGCTCCTGCTCGGGACCACGGCCGGCGGGGCGGTACTCGGCGCCATTGCTGGACATGCCGCCGCCGGCATGAGCCGCGGTGACTTGAAGGAAATGGGCGAGGAGCTCGACAGGGGCAGGCCGGCCTGGTGGTCGTGGCCGTCTCCGACATGCAAGCCAAGCTCAAGGCAGCCATGAAGAAGGCCCGGAAGGTGTCGGCGAAGGAAATCAAAGCCGACCAGGCCGCGATCGAAGCCGATGCCGAGGAGGCGAAGGCCGAGGCGTAGCCGCAATTGGCGTGCGATGGCCGAGGCGTGGTGTCGGGCGACCCCTGTCGCCGCCGATGCGAAGGTGCGGCCAGCGGGGGTTGCGGCCAGGACAGCCCGGACGGCCAAACGTGACGCCGTCGGGAGTCCGCCAGTGAACGCCGCACCCGATCCGCGGCTGATGACCGGTACATGACCATCGCCGTCCTGTTGGAGCAAACCGTCGAGGCCGCGTTCCAGCGCCTTCCGTGAGCACCGTAGAGCAAGAACGGTCGACCTGCGGTGAATCACTTGGCCGGCAAGGTGCAACTGGTCAACCGCTACTTCGCCATGCGGCACGGCAAATCCATTCCGAACGCAGCAGGCGTCGTCGTCAGCGACCCGCAACAAGGCCGCCAGCTGTCAGCGGGATTGTCCGACCTGGGCCGCGTCGAGGTGGCACGGGCCGCGGCGGCGCGACCGGAGGGGCTCGGGCCGGCTACACACATCATCTGCTCCGACTTCTCCAGGGCTTTCCAGACTGCCGCCATCGTTTCCCTGATTCTGGGGTCGACGCCGCCTCGGGAAGACCCGCGCCTGCGGGAACGGCGTTTCGGCAGCCTGGAAGGGGGACCGGTTGACGCGTATCAAATGGTGTGGGAAGCCGATGCGGTCGACGGCACCCATCGACGATTCGGTGTCGAGTCGCCCGAGGCCGTGCTCGACCGGACCACCGACCTGGTGGCCGAGCTGGAGGGGACCGGCCCGCACGCGACGTTCTTGCTGGTCTCGCACGGCGACGTCCTTGAGATCCTGCAGTGCGGCTTCGCCGGCCTCGACCCTGGCGATCATCGCCGCCTGGCTCACCTGGCGACTGCGGAGATTCGCGAGCTGACCCTGGGCCCGCGGCCATCGTGAGACCAGGCCCCCGGAGTCGCGCCGTCCCCAACGGCCACCGGGGAACGTCTCCGGCCGGGCTCGCGACGGACGTTGCCGGGTGGTGCCACCTCTCCGCAGGGGGCAGGATCGCGGTCGTGCACATCGACCTGTTGTTTGACCCCTTCGGCGCCTCCTGGCCTGACGTGCGGGAGGGGGCTGTCGCCGCGGAGGGGGAGGGTTTTGACGGAGTCTGGATGTACGACCACCTGGCCGGATCTGTGCACGGCCAGAACCGGGTGCTGGAGTGCTGGACGACGATCACCGCGTTAGCGGCCACCGTGCCCCGAATCGCGATCGGGTCCATGGTGCTCAATGTCGCCAACCGGGATCCGGGGACCCTGGCCGTGATGGCTGCGTCCTTGCAGGAAGTCAGCGCCGGCCGGCTGCTTCTGGGGCTGGGTGCCGGTGGAGGACGCAACACGCCCTACGCCGCCGAACAGCTCGCCCTCGGGAGGCCGGTCCCCGGCGATCAGGCCCGGCGGGCCCAGGTCGAAGCCGCCATCGGCGTACTTCGCGCCGTGTGGTCGGGGACGGTCGAGGGCGTAGGCGGGTTTCTCCGGCCGGAACCGCCGCCACCAATTATCGTCGGCGCGTTTGGCCCGAAGATGATGGAGTTGGCGGCCCGGGTGGCGGATGGGATCAACCTGGGAGGCGGACCAGGACTCGATGGTGCCCTGACGGAAGTACACGCCGCTCGGGCCGCGGCGGGAAGGGACGCATCACCGTTCATCGTGACGGTGTCGTCCCAACTCACCGCGGCGGCCCTGGAGCGTTTGGCGGAACGGCGCGTCGATCGGGCCATCGTGTTGCTGCGGCCGCCGTTCGCCAGCCAGGTCCGCCGCCTGGCCAGCGTCCAACGCTGAGGCGGAGTAGCTGCCGTTTTAGACAGCGACCAAGTAGGGTGCCAGACGTGCTCTATACGGCGTATCAAGCTCAACGTGATCTCACCGCGCCGATCACTTCGATGGCCGCGCTGACGGGTCGCGAGTTGAGCCGGTTGCCGTCATGTATCACTGACAGCCCACCGATGCGGTGGTACGCCGCGACTGCGGAGATGTGGGCGCGGGCCCGTTTGACCCACTCCCGTCCGTCTTTTTCCATCGGATCCGTGATGATCGACGGCGAGGAGGTCCCGGTCTGCGAGGAGATCGTCGACTCCACCCCGTTCGGCGATCTCGTACATTTCGCCAAGGCCGGATCGGCCAGGCAGCCCCGAGTGCTGATCGTCGCGGCGCTGGCCGGTCACTTCGCCACGTTGTTGCGAGCGACCGCCCTAGGCCTTCTCCCGGACTTCGACGTGTACATCACCGACTGGCACAACGGACGGGACATCCCCGTCGACGAGGGTCCATTCGACTTCGACGGCTACGTGGACCATGTGATGCGGTTTACGCGCGGGTCGGGCCGGGGAGCCATGTGTTCGCCGTGTGTCAGCCCTGCCCGGCCACGCTGGCCGCCGTTGCGGTGATGGCCGAGGACCGCGACCCGTGCACGCCGCGCACCCTCACGCTCATGGCCGGCCCGATAGACGGTCGGGTCAATCCCACCACCGTGAACGAGCTCGCCACCACCCGCCCCCTGTCCTGGTTCGAGCAACACGTGATCTCCACCGTGCCGTTCCGCTACGCCGGAGCGGGCCGGCGTGTCTATCCCGGCTTTCTTCAGCTGAGTGCGTTCGTGTCCATGAACGTTCGCCGCCATTTCGACCGTCAGGTCGGGTTGTTTGCCGACCTGATTGGCGGCCACCAGGAAGCGGCTACCACGACGAAGGCCTTCTACGACGAGTATTTTGCCGTTCTCGATATTCCCGCCGAGTTTTATCTGCAGACCGTCGACGTGGTCTTCCAGCGTTTTCTTCTGCCCCGTGGAGAACTGCAGTGGCGCGGTCGACCGGTCCGCCCGGCCGCGATCCATCGGACGGCCCTGCTGACAATCGAAGGCGAGCGCGACGACATTTGCAGCGTGGGCCAGACGATGGCCGCTCAGAACCTGTGCACGTCCATACCGGCCCTGCGGCGGTTGCATTACGTGCAGCCCGGGGTCGGGCACTACGGGGTATTCAGCGGCCGGGCCTGGGAGCAGCAGGTGTGCCCCGTGGTGCGCAACTTCATGATGGCCAACGGCTGACGGTCACCCGTCGACCGAAGTCGGGGACGCCGGCCCTCTAAAACTCGACTTCCAACGGCTCCAGTTCGGCCAGGCCGTCCGGCTCGGCCTCGGCTGCCTGTATCCACTCGGCCATGTCCGGCAGGTCCATGATTCGCCCGACGTACTTGGTCGCTTTCGGCGGGAGTTCCACACCGTAGGTGATGAAGCGGGTGCAGACCGGTGCGTACATGGCGTCCGCCACGGTCGGCTTGCGGCCGAACAGATACGGTCCACCCGACGCCGACAGGCAGTCGCACCAGATGGTGAGGATACGTTCGATGTCGGCCTGGGCGCCGGCCCACAGTTTGTAGTCGTGATGGCGGGCCTTGATGTTCATGGGCAGGGCGGCGCGCAGGTTGGCGAACCCGCTGTGCATCTCCCCGCACACCGACCGGCAGCGGGCCCGATCGCCGGGGTCCTCCGGCAGCAGACCGGCCCGCGGGAACCGCTCGTGCAGGTACTCGGCGATGGCGAGGGTGTCCCACACGACGAAGCCGTCGTGCTCGAGGCGCGGCACCAGGATGGACGGGGAAAGAAGAAGCAGTTCGGCGCGCACGCCCGGCTCGGTGCTGTCCACGATGTGCTCGACGAAATCGAGCCCGGCCATGCGGCACAGCAGCCAGCCACGAAGGGACCAGGCGCCGTAGTTCTTGCTGTTGAGCGTCAGGGTGGCGACGGACACTGTGGGGCTCCTTCCAGTCGACCTCCTCTAGTTTGACGCACCTGGAGAGGGCCGAGAACCATCCCCTCGGGCGGCGCATGAATGAGGATCAGATCACCCGGAAGGCTTTGTTGTCGTTCTCCGGGTGGCCGCGCCGGAAGCGGGAGTCGAGGCGACAGCCACCAGGTCGGAGACGAACTCCCGGTTGGCTGTGAGCAGGCGTTCGGCAAAGCCGAAGCTGACCTGGATGGCCTCCTCTGCCGACGGTAGGTCGCCCAGGAAGGGCACGGCGGGCAGCGGGGCGACGAACCCGTCCATCGTGGTCGTAACGGCTTTGACGGCTTCCGTCGTCCAGCGCTGGCTGGTTTCAAGCGCGGTCAGGAAACTGTCCTGGATTGACTCGGTGAGCTTGATGGCTCCGCTCATGGAATTTCCTCCTGATTCCGCCAGATCAAGGGTGAGGATACCAAGCGGGACTGGCCCTCCCGACCGGCTGCCCGCGCCTGCTCCGTCTCGGACCACGGCGGTGGGCAGCGACGCTCGATTGTCCGGGCCTGCGGGCCCCGCGGCCGCAAGGCCGTTCGATCGGTGGCGATCCCGAGCGGATGCCTACTATCGAACGACCACCCTTCAGCCCCAGGAGATCCTCTTGTCCACGACCGACGAGCTCGTCGAGAACAACGCGGCCTACGCGTCCCACTTCGATCGCGGCGACCTCCCCCTGCCGCCGGCGAAAAAGCTCGCAGTCCTGGCCTGCATGGACGCCCGCCTCGACCCGGCCAAGGTGCTCGGCCTAAAGGAGGGCGACGCCCATGTCATCCGTAATGCGGGTGGGGTGGCGAGTGAGGACGCCATTCGCAGCATCGTCATCTCTCAGCGGCTGCTCGGCACCGACCAGATCGTGCTCATCCATCACACCGACTGCGGCATGGAGACGTTCAAGGACGACGCCGTCAAAGCCCAGATCGAGGCGGACACCGGCATCCGGCCCACGTTTTCCCTCGAAGCGTTCCCCGAGGCGAAGGCGGACGTCCGTCAGACCGCGGCTCGCATCAACGCCAGCCCTTTCGTGCTCCACAAGTCGATTCGCGGCTTCGTCTACGACGTCCACACCGGAAAGCTCGACGAGGTCGCGCTGGACTCCTGACGGCCCCGGAGCGCGGTGTGGGTGGACCCGGCGCGAGGCCCGCTAGCGGCTGACGGCGTCCTCGGCCGGCTCCTCCTCCACGTCCACCGCAGCGTCATGGTCGTGGACGTAGCGCTTTCCCCGCGACCACGATGCCACGGCCGCGATCGCGCAGGCCAATATCGCGAAGGCAAACGCCTCATGCAGGCCGGACCGGAACGCAGACGAGATCACGGAGGGGAAATAGTCCCGGCTGGAAAGCTGGGCGACGGCCTGACTCGGCAGTGACGCCAGCGTTTGGGCGCCGATCAGATGCTGGATCGGGTTGAAGCCGAGGAAGGCGGCGAAGATGACTGACACCGGTGGAAGATGGGCCGCTCGCTCGGCGACGGCTTGCGACACGCCGTGGGCGCGGAAACCCGCAACCAACGAATGTGACAGTGCCGACGACAGTCCCAGGATCATCAGCGAGAAGAACACTCCGATCGAGAGGACCTGGGCGGAATTCTGGAAGGTCGTGTTCATGCCGCTGCCGGCCCCCCGATGCTCCGCCGGAAGGCTGTTCATCACCGCAGCCCGGTTCGGCGACGCGAAGGCGCCGGTCCCCAGGCCATTGAGGAGAATGATCGCCGCGAACACGATGTACCTGAAGTCGGTGGGCAGCAGGGTGAGGAAGACAAAGGCCAGCCCGGTGACGATCATCCCGCCGGTGGCGAACGGACGGGAGCCGTACCGGTCGGACAGCCAGCCCGACAGCGGCCCGGCGATGAGAATCCCGAGCGACAGCGGCATCATGGCGATCCCGGCCCAGAGAGGGGTCTGGGAGAAACTGAAGCCGTGCAGAGGCAGCCAAATCCCCTGCAACCAGATGATGAGCATGAACATCAGGCCCCCTCGGGCGAGGGCGGCCAGGAAACTGGAAAGCGTCCCGAAGGTGAAGGCCCGGATCTTGAACAGATGCAGGTCGAACATGGGGTGCGACACCTTCATCTCGATGGCGAGGAAGATCGCCAGCAGCAGAAGGCCTCCTGTCAGTTCGCCGATGACCACCGGGTTGGTCCACCCCATGACGTGGCCGTCATAGGGCCGGATGCCCGAGGTGATGGCGATCATGACGAGCACCAGGCCGATTCCGAAGGTGATGTTGCCCCACCAGTCGATGGGCGCCCGTCTGCGGATGCCCCGCTCCTCCAGCTTGGTGTAGGCCCAGATCGTGCCGAACAGCCCGAACGGGACCGAGATGAAGAACACCAGTCGCCAGCTGATGGCGGCCAGCAGGCCGCCCACAACCAGACCGAGAAACCGTCCGGCGATGCTCGACACATTGTTGATCCCGAGGGCAAACCCGCGCTGCGTCGCCGGGAAGGCGTCGGTCAGGATGGCGCCCGAGTTGGCCGCGATGAACGCGCCACCGACGCCTTGCACGACCCGGAACGCGATCAGATACGTGGCGCCGGCGCTGTCCGGTCATCCAGTCGATGCTGAGCAGTATCGACGCAATCGTGAATATCAGAAATCCCAGGTTGTACAGTCGCACCCGCCCGTACATATCGCCGAGCCGGCCGAAGCTCACCACCAGCACGCTGGTCACGACCAGGTAGCCGAGGATCATCCACAGCAGGTAAAAGCTGTTGCTGGGTGACAGGGGGTCAAGGTGGATGCCCCGGAAGATCGCGGGCATGGCGATGAGGACGATCGACGAGTCGATCATCACCAGCATGACTCCGACAGTGGTGTTGGTCAGCGCCACCCATTTGTAGCGGTCGGGGTTGGAGTGGCGGCCGGACGGGGCCTTCGGTCCCTCACCCACTCCATCGCTGGTGTCGTATGTCGAAACCATGCCGTCCCCTGGGAGATACTTCGCAAAGGTAACAGTTTGCCGGGCGAACGTTAGCCTATACGATTGGCGTCTGCCCCGGCCGGATCGCCTGACTCAGATGACCTGACTCAGATGACCTGACTCAGATGGCCTGACTCAGATGGCCTGACTCAGATGGCCTGACTCAGATGACCTGACTCAAATGAATGGACACAGGGAGCAGATACCATCAGGCGCTCGGGGACCGAGGGAGGTGGGAATGGGAAGACTCGACCAGCGAGTGGCGGTGGTGACCGGCGCCAGCCGGGGGCTCGGGAAGGCCATCGCGGTGGCGCTGGCCGCAGAAGGTGCCGCCGTCGCCGTCGCGGCCCGGACCGAGCAACAGTGGGATGACCGGCTTCCCGGCACGATCGGCGAGACGGTCACCGAGATCCGGTCACGCGGTGGCCGAGCCATCCCCGTGCGGGCCGATCTCCACGAGCGGGCGGACCGCATCCGCCTCATCGACGAGGCCCGGGCCGCCCTCGGTCCCATCACCGTGCTGGTCAACAACGCCGCGTTCACGGCGCCGGGCCGTCCGCCCAGGCCGGGCGGTGCTGACCAAAAGCCCGCCACCGCCCCCACGCCAACCAGGAAAGCCGCGGCGGCTTCGGCGCCGCGGCAGGACGGGACTCGAGCGAAGGCGGATTGGCCGACGTTCCTGACCACCCCGCTCGGCGCCTACGAGCGACACTTCGCGATCGGCCCGTTCGCGGCGTACGAGCTGATGCAGGCCGTCGTCCCCGACATGACCGCCGCGGGCTACGGCGCCATCGTCAACATCACTTCCGGCGCGTCCCGCATGCCCGGCGACGGTCCGTACCCCGACCGCGAGCAGGGGGTGCTGGCCGGCTACGGCGGCGCCAAGGCCGCGTTGGAGCACCTGACCCGCACCGCCGCCTACGAACTGGCGGACCGCAACATCGCTGTCAACGCCCTGGCTCCATCCAAGGCGATCCTCACCCCGGGTGTTGCGTACTACTCCAGAGTCTTCGATGACCTGGCGCCAGAGGAGGAGTTCGCGGAAGCCACGGTCCGCCTGGCCATCGCAGATCCGACTGCGATCACCGGCAAGGTTGTCGGCCACCTGGAGGTTCTGGACGGGAGCTTCCGTCCGTTCGTGCAGTAATCAATTAGGGCTCGACCTGCAAAGGATGACGCATGAAGTACATAAAACTTGGCCGCACCGGCCTGGACGTGTCCCGGATCTGCCTCGGATGCATGAGCTACGGCGACGCAGCCCGCGGCGGCCACCAGTGGGTCCTCGATGAAGAGGAGGGCCGGACGTTCATCCGGAAAGCGCTCGACCTCGGCATCAACTTCTTCGATACCGCCAACGTCTACTCCGTCGGGTCGAGTGAGGAATTCCTCGGCCGAGCCCTCCGGGATTTCGCCGAGCGCGACGAACTCGTCATCGCCACCAAGGTGCACGGCCAGATGCGCGAAGCCCCCAACGGATCGGGCCTGTCGCGAAAGGCCATCATGACCGAGATCGACCACAGCCTGCGCCGGCTCGGGACCGACTACGTCGACCTGTACCAGATCCACCGCTTCGACCCACGCACGCCGCTCGAAGAGACCCTGGAAGCGCTCCACGACGTCGTCAAGGCCGGGAAGGCTCGCTATATCGGCGCGTCCTCCATGTACGCCTGGCAGTTCAGCAAGGCCCTATACACCTCTGACGCTCGCGGCTGGACGCGCTTTGTCAGCATGCAAGACCACTACAACCTCCTCAACCGGGAGGAAGAGCGGGAGATGCTGCCGCTCTGCGCCGATCAGGGCATCGGTGTCATCCCATGGAGCCCGCTGGCACGCGGTCGCCTCACCCGCGACTGGGACGAGACCACGATCCGCTCTGAGCGCGACCCGTTCGGGGCCCGCCTGTACGACACCGCCTCCTCCGACCGGATCATCGCCGAACAGGTGGCCGAGGTGGCCGCCGAGCGCGGAGTGTCCCGGGCTCAGGTGGCTCTGGCCTGGATCCTGTCGAAGCCGGTCGTCTCCGCTCCGATCATCGGCGCCACCAAACTGCACCACATCGACGATGCGGTAGCCGCTGTCGACCTGGACCTCTCCGACGAGGAGATCGAGCGTCTCGAGAAGCCGTACGTCCCGCACCCGGTGGCCGGCTTCGCCTGACCGGCCCGGCAACGTCACCCCAGCCGGGCGGCGAACGTCTCGACCAGCGCCGCGATTTGGCGCGCACACTCGGTGAAGGTGTCGACATCACCGCCGGCCGGGTCCGGGACCTCCTCCCAGCTGCTCAGCTCCACGGAGGCGAGATCGAGGGCGGCGACTCGCTGATCGAGCGGCCCGACTCCGGGCAGGGGCAGATCCCGGGCCAGTCGTTTCAACGTGGCCGTTCGGGGTGCGGCTACCGGGTGCTCGCGGCGGACCCACTCGACGTGCTCGGGGGCGAGGGCCACGACCAGGGTGGCGCCATCCAGATGGGACCCCGTCACCTGGCGGCTTCGGTGCCGGCCCAGCTCGAGCCCTACCGCCTCGAGCGCGGCCCGGGTCCGAAAGCTCGGTGGTTGCCCCTCGACAGTGAGGGTGCCGGCGGTCTCGACGCCGACTTGCGGGGCGCGGGCCGCGAGGGCGGCCCCGGCCATCACGGAGCGGGCCGCGTTCCCAGTGCAGAGGAAGAGCACGGTAGGGATGTCGTTGCTGGTCAGGCCATGATGATGACATCAGGCGCCCGGCTTACGCCCGTGGGCGCAATCTAGGCGCACCGTGGCTCATCCGTCCGTGCAGGTGTTCGTGGGCGGGCCGTTGGTCACGCGGCGGGGCGGCATCCGGTTCGCGGGGCGCCGGCGCGAGACTGCTGCGGTGCACGCGATCGAGGTCGAGGGCCTCTACAAGGCGTATGGCGGCGTCGAGGCCGTCCGCGGCATCGACTTTCACGTGGACGAGGGCGAGGTGCTGGCCGTGCTGGGCCCGAACGGGGCCGGGAAGACCACCACGGTCGAGATCCTGGAGGGGTACCTGCCCCGGGACCGAGGCCGGGTCGAGGTACTCGGCGCCGACCCTGCGGACGGCGGCGCCGAGTTTCGCCAGCAGATCGGGATCGTGCTGCAGGAGTGCGGCATCACTGCCTATTTGACCGTGGCCGAGGTCCTGACCATGCACGCCGGCTTCTACCGGGCGCCCCGTCCCATCGACGAGGTCATCGCCCTGGTCGGGCTGGAGGAGAAGGCGAAGAGCCGGATAAAGACCCTGTCCGGTGGCCAGCGGCGCCGCCTCGACCTGGCCCTGGGGCTGGTTGGAGACCCCCGACTGCTGTTCCTGGACGAGCCAACGACCGGGTTTGACCCTTCGGCGTGCCGTCAGGCGTGGGACATCGTGCGCAGTTTGGGCCGGTTGGGGAAGACGATCCTGCTGACCACGCACTATATGGACGAGGCCCAGGCATTGGCCGATCGCGTCGTGGTCATCGTGGCCGGGCGCATCGTGGCGGACGGCACGCCCGAATCCATCGGCGGGCGGTCCCACGCCGACGCCCAGATCCGGTTCGCGCTCCCACCGAGCACCGACCTCTGCGACCTCCCCGTGGCGGCCACCCCGGAAGCGGGGGGGATGATCGTCAGCGTGACCGGCGAGCCGACGAAGGTGTTGCACCAGCTGACCGGCTGGGCGCTGGAACGTGGCGTGGAGCTCGAATCTCTCACCGTCACCCGGCCAACGCTGGAGGACATCTATCTGGAGCTCACCGCTGCGCCGGGCGAGACAGTGGAGCGCGGCTGATGGAAGGACTCCGATTTACCACGGTCACCGTCGCCCGGCAGCTGCGCTGGGAGCAGAAGCAGTTCTGGCGGAACCCGGCTGCAGCGGCCTTCACCTTTGCCTTCCCGCTGATGTTCCTGATCATCTTCGTCGCCATCTACGGCGGCGGGTCAGTGGCAATCGCTGGCGGGCGGGTCCGCTTCGCCCAGTACTACGTGCCCGCCATCATCGCCTTCGGTCTGATCTCGGCCTGCTATACCAATCTGGCGTTCACGTTGTCGGTCAACCGGGAGAACGGGATCCTGAAGCGGTTGCGGGGCACGCCCCTGGCGCCGGCCGCCTACCTGTCCGGTGTGGTGTCCAACGTGATCGTCATCGGGCTGATCCTCACCGCCCTGACGACACTCATGGGCGTGGTCTTCTACCGGGTGACCTTCCCCAACCGGTATCTGGGCCTGGTCGTGGCGGTGGCGGCGGCCGCGTTCTGCTTCAGCGTGCTCGGGATCGCGGTATCGACGTTTGTGCCCAACGAGGACGCGGCCCCGGCCATCATCAACTTCATCCTGTTTCCGCTCCTCTTTATCTCCGGGACCTTCGGTGCCATTCAAAGCTCGTCGGCGCTGGCCCATGTCGCCAACTTTTTTCCCATACGCCACCTGATCGTGCTGCTCGTCGCCGTGTTCAACCCCCGGATCTCCGGCACCGGGCTCTCCCTCACCGACGTCGGCGTGCTGCTTCTGTGGGGCGTGGTCGGGATTGCCATCTCGCTGCGCCGGTTCCGCTGGGAGCCGCGGCATGTCTGAGCAGATGAGCAGCCCGGACCGGACGGGGGCGACGAGCCCCGGGACCTCGGGGGGGACCGCATGGTCCCGGGGCTCCAGTCGCTGTCCCGGGCTGCACACCGGGTGCCCCTCATCCAACCAGGGGCGCGAGAACCGCCTGTGGCGACACGATGTCCAGCGTGTGAACTCCGCCTGGGAGGACCTTAACGAAACCTTGGCCTCGCTCTCGGCTTGCTCTCAGGTAGACGCTGGACACTGGTGAGGTGTTCACCCGCGCCAACCGCGATCTCGGACTGCAACGCATCCGGACGAGCACTCGTTATCTGGCTGTCGGTTCGCTGATAGCCGGGGCGGCGCTGTCCGCGGCGGTGGCCAAGATTCTCCCGGGACGGACGAGCCATCCCGGCTCCAGCGGCGCCGGGGTCACCGCGCCCACCTCCTCCTCCTCATCATCATCCTCCACTGCCACCTCTCCGTCGGCCTCCTCCGCCGGCGTGGGTGCGCCGGGAGCTACGCCGTCCACGAGCCCGCTCACGGTCCCGGCCCAAGCGCCCCAAATGGGGAGTAGTTCTCCGGTGGTGTCGTCAGGGGGATCGTGAGCGATCCCACGTCAACCGTCTTCGCCGCCCTGGGGACCACTGCGGTGCTGGTTGTCGCCGACCCGGCCGCGCACGCCGAGGCACTGGCGATACTGAACCGGGAGCTGGCGGCGATCGATGTGGCTGCCAGCCGCTTCCGCTCCGACAGCGAACTGACCCGGCTCAACGACGCCAACGGCCGGCCGGTGACCGTATCCCCTCTGTGCCTCGAAGCCGTCGACGCCGCCTTGCGGGCCGCCAGGCTGACCGACGGCCGCGTCGATCCAACCGTTGGGCTGGCCTTGAGAGCCATCGGCTACGACCGCGACTTCGCCGCCATCGCCCCCGCCGGGCCCGGCGTGCGCATCGAGTTGCAGCCGGCACCCGGATGGCAGGCCGTCCGGGTGAACCGTGATGCCAGCACCGTGCAGCTTCCTGCCGGCGTGGCGCTCGACCTGGGCGCCACCGCCAAGGCGTTGTGCGCGGATCGGGCTGCCGCGGCAGCGGCCGGCGCCACCGGCTCCGGGGTGCTCGTCAGCCTGGGTGGGGACATCGCCGTGGCCGGACCGGCGCCCCGGCAGGGGTGGACGGTCCGGGTCAGCCACGACCACGCCGACCCGCCCGAGGCCGGCGGCCCCACCATTTGCGTGCGCTCCGGCGGGCTGGCCACCTCGAGCACGTCCGTCCGGCGCTGGATTCGCGGAGGGCAGACACTTCACCATCTGATCGACCCCGCGACCGGCGCCCCCGCGGTGGAGTACTGGCGAACCGTCAGCGTGGCGGCGGGGTCCTGCCTCGACGCCAATATCGCTTCCTGCGCGGCCATTGTCATGGGCGCGGCCGCGCCTGAGTGGCTGCACGTCCGCAATCTGCCCGCCCGGCTGGTTGCCCCGGGCGGCCGGGTGACGACCGTCTCCGGTTGGCCGTCTGAGCCGTCGGAGCCGGCCGGTCTGGCTGCCGGAGCGAGGTAGGCCCTGTGGTCCTGGCCGCCTCTCTCGCGACCAACTCGCGCGCTCTGTGGTACCTGACCCGCGGGTTCGGGCTGGTTGCCCTGATCCTGCTCAGCCTGACCGTGGTCCTCGGGCTGTCGGAAGCGGTTCGTTTCGCCCGGCCCGGGTGGCCGCGCTTCGTGCTCGCCGCGCTCCACAAGAACGCTGCCCTGCTGGCCGTGGCCGCCGTGGCCGTGCACGTGGTCACCTCGATCCTGGACAGCTACGCGCCGATTCACGTCGCCGATGTGTTCCTGCCGTTCGTGTCGGCCTACCGGCCGGTGTGGATTGGGTTCGGCGCGCTGGCGGTCGACTTGATGCTGGCGTTGGTGATCACCAGCCTGCTCCGGGAGCGCCTCGGCTACACCGCGTGGCGGGTGATCCATTGGACCGCGTTCGTGTGCTGGCCGATCGCCGTCATTCACGGATTGGGGACCGGTTCGGACACGAAACTGGGCTGGGTTCAGATCATCTACGTCATTTGCGTGGCCGCGGTGCTGTGTTCGTTGTGGTGGCGTCTGGCCCGGGGCTGGACCGTGGACACCGGTGGCCGGCGGGGAATGGCGGTACTGGCCAGCATCGTCCTGCCCGTGGCGATCACGGTGTGGACCGTGACGGGTCCGTTGCGGCCCGGATGGGCTCGCAAGTCCGGAACCCCGGCCGCGTTGCTGGGCACCTCCGCCGCGACTGCCAGCCCATCGACAACCACGTGGTCGGTGCCGACCGAGGTCCGGTTCGACGGGACGTGGCAGCAGAGCGGAGCGAACGGCAGCGGACCAGTCACGGTCACGATCGCCGCGACCATCCCGGGCGCGGCACCGGGCCAGCTCCGCATCGTGCTCACCGGCCAGCCCGCGGCTGGCGGCGGCGTGGAACTCGCCCGCAGCCAGGTCACCCTGGGTCCAAGCAGCTCGCCGACCGAATACCAGGGGCAGGTCACCCAGCTGCAGGGCTCGACCCTCGTCGCCGGGCTCAACAACGGAGCCGGCCGCGCCCTCACCATCACCGCCGAAGTCCAGGTCGACGAGGCGGCCGGAACGGTCACCGGAACCATGGAGGCTCGCACATGAATCGTCTCGCCAAGCCGCCGGCCCGCACAGGAACGGAGGGACGTCGGCCGGCGCCGCTGGCCGCCCCGCCCAATCCGCGGGCCGTGCCCCGCGTGCTGCCGGTCGCGACCGGCCCAGGTCTGGGCGCGCACAATGACCGCTGGGGCCCCCGACCAACCGGAGGTCCCGCCCTGATCGGCGAGGTCGAACGAGCCGGGCTTCGCGGCCGCGGCGGGGCCGCCTTCCCGACCGCCACCAAATTGCGGACCGTGGCCGCGGCCGGCCGGAGCATCGTGGTGGCGAACGGCACCGAAGGGGAGCCGGTCAGTGCCAAAGACAAGGCCCTGCTGGCCGTCTCGCCTCACCTGGTGCTGGACGGGGCCGCCCTGGCGGCGGAAACGGTCAGCGTGGGCGAGGCCGTTATTTGCGTTGACCGGGCCGCGACCGTGGCGCTCGAGTCGGTCCGCCTAGCCCTGGCCGAGCGCCGGCGGTGGGGCGTCGACGGCGTCAGCCTGCGGATGGAGGCCACGCCGAGCCGGTACGTGACCGGCGAGGAATCGGCCCTGGTTCATTGGTTGAACGGGGGAGAGGCCAAACCGGTGTTTGTGCCGCCACGCGTGTACGAGCGGGGGGTACGGGGCCGCCCGACGCTGGTCAACAACGTGGAGACCCTGGCGCACCTGGCGTTGATCGCCCGCTTCGGAGCCGACTGGTATCGGGCTCTTGGCACCCCCGACGATCCCGGCACCGCCCTGGTGACCGTGACCGGCGACGTCTCCCGGCCGGGCGTCTACGAACTGCCCATGGGCATCAGCCTGGCGAGGGTGCTGGAGACCGCTGTCGGCGCGGAAGTCATGCCCGCCGCGATCCTGGTGGGCGGCTACGCCGGGACCTGGCTACCAGGGGAAACCGCCGCCAACCTGAAGGTGGATGCCGCCTCGCTGTCACGGGTCGGCGCCCGGCTGGCGTGTGGTGCCGTCACGGTGCTGGGTCCCGGGACGTGCGGGCTCATCGAGGTGGCCCGGGTGACGCGCTGGCTGGCCGGGCAGTCCGCCGGCCAGTGCGGCCCGTGTCTCAACGGGCTACCGGCGATCGCCACCGCCGTCGACGCGCTGGCGGCAGGAAACCGGGTCTCGTACTGGGGGGACCATCTCCGCCGCTGGCTGGACATGGTGGACGGCCGCGGCGCCTGCCATCATCCGGACGGCACCGCCCGCTTCGTCCGGAGCGCCCTGGCCGTATTCGAGTCCGAGATCGAGCGCCACCGCCGGAACGGCCCGTGCCCCCGGCCCTCGCATGCCCGGTTGCCAACGCCAGATCTGTCAGGCAGCTGGAAATGAGCCGCCACCTGGATGTCAACCCGATTGCCTGCGCCGGCCACGGCCTCTGCGCCGAACTGCTGCCCGAGATGATCCGCCTCGACGACTGGGGCTACCCGATAATCGACGACGGCCCTATCCCTCGGGCGCTCGAAGCACACGCTCGGCGGGCGGTGGCGTCCTGCCCGACGCTGGCCTTGCTCATCCGGCAGCGGTCCTCCGAGCCCACCGGCGCCCGCCGGGTCAGAAGAGAGGCGACGGGTTAGCGCTCACTGGCGGCTGGAGAGCCGCCCGGAGACGGCCGTCGGATTCGCTCGTGCTACTGGGCGGGACCGGTCGTGAGCGTCACCGTCGTCTGGTGCGTCTGACCGGCGCTATCCGACCAGCCCACCTGCACCTTGTCTCCAGGGTGGTACAGGAGAATCAGGTTGGTCAGGGTGGACGGCTTGTCCACCGTGTGACCGGCGAGCGACGTGATCGTGTCGCCGGAGGTGAGACCGGCCTCCGCCGCCGGGCCGCCCGGGACCGCCCGCGCCAGCGTGGCGCCGGTGCTGCCGGAGTTTGTCCCGCTCACGAGCACACCCAGGAACGCCGTCGGCCCGATGTGGACGATGGAGGAGCTCTGCCCGGACTCGATCTGGTGGACCACCGTAAGAGCCTGATTGATCGGGATGGCGTATCCCTGGTCGCCGGCGCCCTGGAACGAGAAACCTTCCGAGGCGGCCGTGTCCACGCCGATGACCCGCCCGTTGCCGTCCACCAGGGCTCCGCCCGAGTCGCCGGGCTGGATGTTGGCGTCGACCTGGATCAACCCGGTCAGCTGCTCACTGGTGCCGTCCCCCTCGTCCGTCGCGGTGATGGACTGGTCGAGAGCGGTGACCGTGCCGCCGGCGCTGCTGGGCGTGCCGCCGACCCCGCCGGCATTACCCAGGCCGACGATCTGGTCCCCGACCGATACCCGCGACGAGTCGCCGATATTCGCCGTGGACAGGTTGCTGGCACTCTGCAGTTTGATGACGGCGATGTCGTGGGAACGGTCGTAACCCATGACCACGCCGGTGTAGGTCTGGCCGTTTCCGACATCAGTGACCCGGATGCGCGTCGCGCCGGAGATGACGTGGTTGTTGGTGAGGATCATGCCGTCGGAGCTGAGCACGATCCCGGTCCCGGCGGCCTCGCCGCCCTGGTAGGTCAGATCGGTGTTGATGTCGACCAGGTCCGGCGACGCCTTGGCGGCGATGGCGCTGGCGTTGCTCGGACCTCCCGACGCCGACGACCCCGAGCCGTTACTTCCGCTACTTCCGTTGCCACCAAATGGATTCACTCCCGTGATCGGGCCGGATCCGCTCCCACTTGGACTGTTGCCGATGGCGTTGCCGTCCCGCCACACGCTGTGGCCGAGGCCGAGGCCGACGAGAACCGCCACGGCGAGGAGCAGGGCGGTTATGGCGCCGGGCAGAGTCCGCCGCGGCCTTGGCGGTTCCCCGGGCGTCCACGCCGAGTCCCAGCCACCTTGCCCGCCGGGTCCTCCCGACCAGCCCGGGCCACCACCCTCCCAGCCGCCCGACCAGTGACCAGGGCCAGCAGGGGGGCCGCCGTAGGGGTTGGGCCCCGGCTCATTCGACCACTCCTGCCCTCCACCCCATCCCGGGTAGTTGGTCGCGGGTGGCGGCGGCCAGGCGGCACCCCACGAGCCGCCCTGGGCGTCAGGCGCCGACGGGCCCCACGTGCCGGTACCGGGTGGCGGCGACGCGGGCGGGTATTGATGACCAGGCGCACCAGCCGCCGGCGGGGTCTGAGAGGGAAACCAGGGTGCCTGCCCAGGCGGAGCCGCCGGCTCGGGCGAACCGGGTGTGCCAGCGCCGCTGTCGCCGCCGGGTGCCCCAGCCCCGGCCCCGTTCACCCCGCCTGACGCCTCTGGAGCGTCTGCCACGCCGCCCGGCGCCCACCGGTCCCTCGCCTCTGGCCACACCGGCTCGGACGGCGATGTCTCCTCGTGGTCACTCTGTGACTCTCGTGGCTCTTCCATGGGTTCCTCGCTCACCCAGAGAGGGTCAGTCGCCGGCGCATCTTCTCCGCATCCAGTAAACGGCGCCTTGCTGAGCATTGTATGAGACAGGACTAAGAACCCTGCATCGGCGGCGTTGGTTGTGGCGCCGTTGTGCGGGTGTTGGTTCAACAGAGGCCCGCATCGATGCGATCATGGGTTCATGCCCGTCGAGCCCCGCCTGGATGCCTGGCTGAGTGAACTGCATGACCGCGACGGGACCGACATCCTCCTCACTCACGGCTCCCCGCCGCTTCTGCGGGTGGACAAGCGGCTCTCCCCACTCGACGGCGCCGAGCCGCTGACCGGCGCGGAGATCGAGACCATCGCTCGCACCCAGCTCGGCGATCACTACGGCGACAAGCTGCACCTGGGCCGAGAGGTCGACTTCTCCTTCTCGTGGCGCAACCTGGCCCGTGTCCGCGCCAACGCGTTCTACCAGCGCAACAGTTGTTCGCTCGCCCTCCGCCGCATCCCCATGACCATCCCCACACCGACGGAACTCGGGATCCCCGGGGTGGTGGCCGGCGTGCTGCACAGCCCCAGTGGTCTCATCCTGGTCACTGGACCAACAGGCGCCGGGAAGTCCACGACCATGGCTTCCATGGTCGACACGATCAATCGCACGCGGCCGTGTCACATCATCACCATCGAGGATCCGATCGAGTACGTGCACAGCAACAAGAAGGCCGCCGTGAGCCAGCGTGAGGTCGGCACGGATACCGAATCGTTCGAGACTGCCCTCCATTCCGTCGTTCGCGAGGACCCCGATGTGGTGATGGTGGGCGAGATGCGCGACCTGGAGAGCATCGCCTTCGCCCTGACCATCGCCGAGACCGGCAGCCTGGTGCTGGCCACCATGCACACCAACGACTCCGTTCAAACGATCGACCGCATCATCGACGTGTTTCCTGCCGAGCGGCGGCCGCAGATCCAGCTTCAGCTGGCCGGCACCCTCCTCGGAGTCATCTACCAGCGATTGCTGCCCAAGGTCACCACGGGCATGATCGCCGCCTACGAGCTGATGATCGGGGTCCCCGCGGTCCGCAACCTCATTCGGGAGGGCAAGACCCGGCAGCTGCGCAACGTGCTGTCCACCCACCGGGCCGATGGCATGCAGACCCTGGAGATGGCCCTGGACGCCCACATCCAAAACGGGATGATCGGGTACGAGTCCGCGGTCGACGCCAGCTTGTACCCGCAGGACATTCCCGCCCCCCGGTCGAAAATGCTGGCGGGTGGGACCCTTCGTCGCTCCGTTTGATGGCCAGTTTTCCGGGCGGTATGGGAGGGGGTCGATCCTCCGGGCTGCCCTATCAGATCCTGGCTGGAGTCGAGCCCTGCCCGGGGGGCTGGTTGGTTGTCCCGGGCAACCTGCAGGGGATCACTGTGTCCCCGCAGCCGGGGTACGTGTTGTCGTCGCTGGCCGATGTCCTCGACTACCGCCCGACTTTTTCCGTTGTGGCCTTGCATGCTCCGGTCGGGCTGATGGACGAACCCGACGAACGCCGCCTCTGTGACCGGACGGCCCGAGACCTGCTCGGGGTTCGCGCCGGGGCCGCGGTCCCGGCCCCGTCCCGCCCCCTCCTCGACGCCCGCACCTTCGACGAGGCCAAGGAGATTGACCCCAGCCTGGACATCGTGCGCTGGCGCTCCTTGCCCAAGGCGGTCGAGGCCATCCGGGAGGTCCAATCCTGGCGGCAGCGGGCCGTCTGGGAGGTCAACCCCGAGCTGGCTTTCCGGCAGATGAACGACGGCGAGGTTCTCTCCTACGGCCGGCGTTCTGTGCTCGGCCTTCAGGAACGGCGCCGGCTCCTGGAAACCAAGCTGCCCGGTACCGAACGGGTGCTACGGGCCCGGCCCAAAGGGGTGCGGGAAGGCAAGCTGCTCGACGCTCTCGCCGACCTGTGGACGGCCCGGCGGGTCATGGCCCGCGCCATCACCCGGCTAGCGGACCCGCCGGCGTGGGACAACGACGGGGTTCGTATGGACATCGTCTGCTGAGACACTTTCGGCTCGCCGTCGACGGCGGCCGCCAGGATGCTGCACACTGTGTGTCCGACCTCCGCCATGGAGCACGTCAGCCATGAACATCGATCACCTGCGCGACGAACGCATCCTCTCCGCAGACATGGCCGACGTGGGTGCCACCAGGGAGCACTCCCGGCAGCGACGACTGTCCCGCCTGCTGGTGGTGGGGGCGGTCATCGGCGTGTGGCTGTGGGTGTCGGTGCTGGTGCGCCATCTGTTGGGCACCCCGCACCTGACGCACACCGAGACCCAGACCCTGCCGCTGTTCGTCCTGGTGATTCTGATCGCGGCGGTGATGGTGATCCCGCTGCTCGCCGCCGGTCGGTCACCCCACGTCCGCTACCGGCCGGAGGAGATCGACGTCAGTCTGGATGATGTAAAAGGGCTGCCCGTCGTGGTCGAAGAGGCGGTCCGCACCCTGAACCTGTTTCTGGCGCACGCCACCTTCCGTGCCGAGATGGGCGGGACACCGCGAAAAGCGATCCTCTTCGAGGGGCCGCCAGGGACGGGCAAGACCCACCTGGCCAAGGCCCTGGCCCGGGAGGCCGGGGTGCCTTTTTTCTTCGTCTCTTCTTCCGCCTTCCAGTCGATGTTCTATGGCCAGACCAACCGGAAGATCCGGTCGTACTTCAACGAGCTGCGCAAGGCGGCTCGTTCGGAGGGCGGTGCGATCGGCTTCATCGAAGAGATCGACGCCATCGGCGCGACCCGGGCGGGCATGGGGTTCGGCGGTGCCCGGGAGGGAGTCGCCGGGGTCGTCAACGAGCTGCTGATCCAGCTGCAGTCCTTTGATCAGCCTCCCTGGCGGGCGCGCTGGTGGGGAGGAGTCATCGAGCTAATCAACCGGCTGCTGCCGGCCGACCGGCCGGTGCGCAAGCCCAGGGCGCCGGCGGCGAACGTGCTCGTCATCGGAGCGACCAATCGGGCGTCGGATCTGGACCCGGCCCTGCTGCGGCCAGGCCGGTTCGACCGCACCATCACCTTCGATCTGCCGAGTCGGGACGGGAGGAGGCAGATTCTGGATCACGAGCTGGCCCGTCGTTCGCATGAGCCGGCGGTGAAGACAGCAACCGACCGGCTGGCGGCCCAGACGTTCGGGTACAGCCCGGCCATGCTGGTCCACCTGCTGGACGAGGCCCTGGTGTGGGCGCTGCGCCGGGGTGCGATCCGCATGTCGTGGGAGGACATCCAGCACGCCAAGCTGACCGAGGAAGTGGGCATGGCCCAGCCGGTCGAGTACACCGAGGCGGAGCGGCGCACCATCGCCACCCACGAGTCGGGTCATGCCACCGTGGCCTGGCTGGTGGGCCGGTCCCGCAAGCTGGAGGTGCTCTCGATCATCAAGCGCAGCTCGGCCCTGGGGCTGCTGGCGCACTCCGATGCTGAGGAGCGGTTCACGCAGACGTTCTCGGAGCTGGAGTCGTTGATCCAGATCTCGCTCGGGGGGCTGGTGGCCGAGCAGCTGTTCTTCGGGGAGCGCAGCTCGGGGGTCGCCAGCGACCTCAAGTACGCCACCACCCTGGCCGCCCAGATGGTCGGGAGCATGGGCATGGGGGACACCCTGATCTCGTATGAGGCGATGGAGGCCGGTCCGGCCAACCTGGCCGCCAAGGTGCTCTCTACTGACGAGGGGCGCAAGGCGGTGGGCCGCATGCTCGATGCGGCGCAGATCGAGGTGACCGGGTACATCGAGGCCAATCGGCACGTGGTCGAAGCCCTGCGGGATGCCCTGCTGGAGCGGGACGAGCTGGTGGGCGAGGAGATCGTGGCGGTTATCGACCAGGCGGCGGCCCAGCCGGCGTAGGCGCAATTTGCGGGTGGCGGGTGGGGGGTGCCCGCTGCCGCCGTGTGATGACACTTTGATGTATTTCATCCGGCGTAATTTGGCGACCTTTTGCTTCTCCGTACCGTTCCGTACGCCCTGTGTACTTTTCTGGACAGAGAAGCGAAAACGCTGCGAAAAACCGTTCCGGTTGCTGGCCGGACCGTTGGGGCCCCCCGCACCGAGCCTCCGCCGTCCCGGCCGCCTCAGGCTCGGGTCCAAACGGTGCCCCTCGCCGGTCCCGCCCCGCCGAAGCGGGTCGGCTGCCTCCAGACCGACGAGGGCCACCGCGATGTGCCCCAGCCCGATCAGCCTCGCCCCCAAGGCTGATCGGGGGGGTGCACATAGATATATTTGCAGCCCTACCTCACCGCGCTCCCGCCAAACCCACAACGGATCCCCAACGATTTCGGCTGAATAGGTTGTGACCAAGCTTCAGTCGGCGGCTTGTAAATCCATACACGAAACCACCGCTAGGAGCGAAAGATTTGTCAGGCGTACGCGCAGTTGGCGTTACCTGGCTGGGCGGAATGGAAGGGATTCACAGATTGGACTGTGATGTCGCCGGTATGGGTATTGATACCGATGCGGTACTCATTCGTGGCCGGACGTTCCCGCAACCAGGTGGGCACTAGCGTCCCGACGGAGCTCGGGATGTTGCCTGTTCGGCTCTCATATGCGCCGGCGGCGGTCTCGACCGTTTTGTAGTCGGCCTGGCACGCCGTCACCGCACTCGCCGTCGTTACTCCGCCGACTGCAAACACCACGACCCCGGCAAGAACGCCGAGAATGACGATCACCACGAGGAGCTCTATAAGACTGAAGCCGGCGTTTCGCTGAGCGTTCCGGCGATCGCGAGGGACACGTTCTTCTGCCCCTGTTGCAATCGCCACATTTAACTAGATAAGCGAATGACTTCGTCGATACACCTCCTCTGCCCAGAGCGAAAGTACTCCAAGACGGCGGTTCGTGTTGACCTGTTCCCACCTCTCGGCAAGGGTGACCTTTCTCTGGTCAGTCGATCGGAACGGGCATGTTTGAACGCGATACTGGGGGCGCCAATGGCGCCCCCAGTATCGAAATCTGCCTGATGTCTGATCGGTCTTACGGACAAGCCGCCACGGTTGTACCAAGGGGGGTACCGGTGGGGCCGTCAACCGTGATTGTGCCGCTCCCGTCATTGGCTGCGACGATCGAGTAGTGGCCTGGGTTACTGGGGACACTCTTCAGCCACGGGCCGACTCCAGGTGCAGTGCCGGAACCTAGGGAGAGGTTCGGGGTCGCGGCGCCCGAGCTGTCCGTCTGTGCTGCACCATTCACATTGCTACCCGTGAGCAACTCGCTACCAGGTCCGGTCAGGTTGGCCGCCGCGTTTACCGTCGTGGCTTCGTAGTCGGTGAAAGTGGTGGCCGGTGTCTGAGTGATGGTAACCCCGGTTCCAGTTACCCCGCCTCCGGACGGGTACGCGCCCATCTGGGCCTTATAGGCCTCCATGGCTGTCTGTACGGTTTTGAAGTCCGACCCACAAGACGCCGCTGTACTACTGCCGGTCAAGTTCTGGACGGCGAAGACGACGATGGCAGCCAGGATGCCCAGGATCACGATGACGATGAGGAGCTCGATAAGGGTGAAGCCGCCCTCGTCCCCCTCCTCCTCTCGGCGCCTGCGAAGCCGTTCGAGGGATGCTTTCACTGGTGCTCTCTTTCTCGTTAGTGCGTGGGCGTCTGACCACGCGACCTGCACTTCCAAGGAGATCCTCTCAGGCCGATCTCACATCGTTCCCTCGTGATTCACAACGGTTGCCCAACGCGCGGTGTGGGCGTCAAGTGTCGGCGCCGATTACGTCCCACAAGTCGACACTCATGTCCATCCCGCAACTGGTCGTTGTTACCACCGGAACGGTGAAGCAGTCATCGACGCCCTGTTCGTTGAGGTCGTTGTACACGATCTCGGCGTGCAAAAGTAAGTCGGAGGTCTCACAGCTCTGCAGCGACACGGTGCCCCATGCACAGGCATAGAACTCGACAACCCGGGTGCGTGCATCCGTGGGCGCGACACTTATGGTGCAATCGACCTGTACCGGATTGGTCTGGCTCAGGCGAGGATCAGAAGACGGCACAGTTGGGCTCGGAGGCAGGCACGAGGGTGGCGACTCCGGGGTGGGGGTGTACCGGATGTACTGCATAGCGATGGTGACGGCTGTCTCGGCGTCCGCCGCAGTCGTTCGTTGGGAACGCGCGTTGGACGTTGTGAGCAGGGCGTTCGCGGCCAGACCCCCGATAGCGATAAGCACCATGCCGATGGCGAAGACGAAGACGAGCGCAAGTATCAGTGAGGTGCCGCGCTCGTCGCGTCGGAGCGATGTGCGTGCGGACGTGGTCATGGCGTGATCGGGAACGAGTTGCTTGCGGCCGCTGTCAGGCCGGTCGCAGTGGCAGCCACGATGTACACGCCGGCTGGGCCTGTTATTGAACAGCCGGTGAAGGTGGCCACTCCAGCGACGGCCGGCCGGGAGGGGCCGCCCGGGCAGTTGAGGGTCGCGCCCAGCGGTCCGGAGGCGATGGCCAGGGTGACCGTGTTGGTGGAGGTGGTGGGGTTGCCGCCGCTGTCTTGGATGGTCACCGCCGGCTGTACGGCCCACGCAGCGCCACTGGCGCCCCCGCCTGGCTGGCTGCTGAAGGCGAGTTGGGCGGGCGCCCCAACGGTAACGGTGATCGGGGCACTGACGCCTGCCGCCAGCCCGTCGGGCGTGTCGGTGGCGGTCAGGGTATAGCTGCCTGCCGGGCCGGTGATTTGGCATCCACTAAAGGTGGCGACTCCGGAGACGGCTGGCTGTGAGTCACCACCGGTGCAGGTGAGAGTCGCGCCCGAGGGCCCGGTGGCGATGGCCAGCGTGACAGTGTCGGTGGAGGTGGTGGGGTTGCCGCCGCTGTCTTGGATGCTTACCGCTATGGGCGGGTTCGGCCAGGGTGCGCCGTTCGGTTCGCTCCCGGGTGGTTGGGTGGTGAAGGCCAGTCCGGCGGGCGAGCCGGGGGTGATGGTGATAGGTCCAGATGGTGGGGCGGGGGTGAGTCCGTCGGCGGTGTCGGTAGCGGTGAGCGTGTAGCTGCCCTGGGGGCCGATGATCTGGCAGTTGCTGAAGGTGGCGACTCCGGACGTGGCTGGTTGGGAGTCGCCGCCGGTGCAGGTGAGGTTGGCGGGGTTGCCGGCTGGTTGCGAGGCGATGGCCAGGGTGACGGTGTCGGTGGAGGTGGTGGGGTTGCCGCCGCTGTCTTGGATGCTTACCGCCACCGCTGGGCTGGGCCAGGGTGCGCCGTTCGGTTCGCTCCCGGGTGGTTGGGTGGTGAAGGCCAGTCCGGCGGGCGAGCCGGGGGTGATGGTGATGGGTCCAGATGGTGGGGCGGGGGTGAGTCCGTCGGCGGTGTCGGTAGCGGTGAGCGTGTAGCTGCCCTGGGGGCCGATGATCTGGCAGTTGCTGAAGGTGGCGACTCCGGACGTGGCTGGTTGGGAGTCGCCGCCGGTGCAGGTGAGGTTGGCGGGGTTGCCGGCTGGTTGCGAGGCGATGGCCAGGGTGACGGTGTCGGTGGAGGTGGTGGGGTTGCCGCCGCTGTCTTGGATGGTGACCGCCACCGCTGGGCTGGGCCAGGGCGCACCGTTCGGTTCGCTGGTCGGCGGCTGGCCTGTGATCGCCAGCTGCGCTGCCGGGCCCGGACCGAGGGTCATACTGCTGGGCGGAGTGGGCGCGAGGGTGCCGTCCGTGGCCTTGACCGTGTAGCTGCCCTGGGGGCCGACGATCTGGCAGCCGCTGAAGGTGGCGATGCCACCCACGGCCGTGACGGATGGCGGCCCTCCGTTGCAGGTCAGAGTCGCGGGGCTGCCCGGCGGCTGCGACGCGATGCTCAGGGTCACCGTATCGGTGTTACTCGTGGCGAGATCGAAAATTTGGTCTTCGACATAGACGACTGGCTGCTGGGCCCACGGCACACCGTTGGCGCCGTTACCGGGGGAGACGTTGAACTGCAGCTGGGTCGGCGGCCATACAATCAGGGTCGCCCCGGTCGCTCTTGTCGGCGCGTAGTTGCCATCCCCCGAATACGTCGCTTGAGGAATGTAGGACCCGAATCCGGCCTTCGTGACGGTGCAGGTGGCCTGGAGTGGCGGGAGTGTCGATGTGGCGGGCTGACACGTCACCGGGCCGCTGGGGCCAACGACGGTCCAGCTGATGGAACCGGTAGGTGGGGGTGAACCGGTAGGAGTGAGCGTCGCGGTGAAGGTCAGGTCATTGCCGGTGGTGGCCGGGTTCGGCGCTTCAGTAATGGTCAGCTTGGTGGGGGGCAAGATGTAGTTCGGATCCGCAACGACGAATGCGAGTTGATCATCCGCGGCGGGGCCGGTTGCAGCTACCGTCAGTCGCTGAACTTGATCGGCCCGGTTTCGATCGTGCGAACAGTCCGTCTGAACGGATGAGAACCCGCTCGAGGTCCCACTGCCGCTCGATTGCGTGAGCCAATACTGAATGCCGCTGACCCCGACCAGGTACTGACTGTAAGGCGAGAGTGTGGCCGGTGCGTTGCTACTGGGCGGCCCGCCGGCCGTCCCGCCGATGTCGAAGTCCGTCGATGCCTGGTTCCCGGAGCTGTCGCTCGCAGAAACGGACGTTTTGCCGCTCCCGGACGGAACCGTCACGGGAAGCGTTGCGCTTCCGTCGAGATCGGTTGTTCCGAACACCTGGGCCGACCCGAAGTTGACGGTCACGGGACTGGACGCTGCGAAGCCCGTGAGCGTCGCGGTCACCTGTGTGCCCGTGGGCCCGCTGGCGTGATCAAGTTGAACCAGCGGGGTCACCATAAACGCACCGGAGGCACTAAGGGTTGAGCCGTTGTCGGTGATTTGAATGGTCTCAGGCCCAGCCGGCAAGGGCGGAATGTTGAATGTCAGGTTTGCGTCACCATTGGTGATGGTGTTGACGGAAGTCGAGACGAGTGTCGTACCGGGCGAGCCGTTGAGAGTGACGAAGGGGGAGGAGCCGTTCGGGAAGCCCGAGCCAAAGACTGCGACTGCGGTATTCGCTGGACCGCTGGCGGGGAAGGGGGCGCTCGCCAGTACGTAGTCAGACGCGGAGGCGCACCGAACGAACATTGGTCCACCTTCTATCGGTGGCCGCTGCTGGATGTCGTACTTGGCCGTCTCGGCGAAGCTTCTCACGATGGCATCAAGGTTGGTCAGAGTTCGATGCGTTCCGGAACTACCCAGCGCGGCGGCTAGGCCTCCAAGGATCCCGGCGGCGCTGATTCCGATGATCGCGACTGCCACGATTATCTCGACCAGCGTGTCGCCGGCGTCTGAGGAGCGTCCTGTTTCGGAACGCCGGGCGACGACGCGCTTTCCTGCCGCCCAGTTCCGGAACAAGGGCCGCCTCATTGCCCAGTCACGGTCAAGCTGGCGCTTCCCGACGGTGGGGTCATGCTGATGCCGCCGCCGATGATGCCGCCGGTGGCGTCGCCGGCGGAGCTATTTGTGAGGTCGACCTGCGCGTCTGGAGCGTAGATGAAACCGCTTGCGTTTCCTGGTGTCCCGTTTCCAACGAGAAACGCGATGTTGCTATCGGAGGCGGTCTGCCAGAACCAAACATCCTGTAGCGCAGTAGTGGTCCCGTTAGAGGCGAGGAGCGACTGGGCGGCAGAGAGAGGAGGAATGTCGATCCTGGCCCCAGCTTCAAAAGTGGCGGCGCCGTTGGGAATATACAGAAGTGCTCCGCCGCCTGAGCCGACGGACACGGACGCCCCCGTGGAAACCGCAATACCTTGATTGAGTTGGTACACGCCAGGCTGCAGCGTGACGTCCGCCCCGTTCTCGATGCTGAGCTTGCAGTTGTAAACCCCTTGGTCCAGCGTCACTGTCTTGTTGATCTTGCAGGATCCCGTGTAGGGGTTACCAGCAGTAATGGAGCTCGGGAGAAACTCAGCTAACGGATCCGTGACCTGGATGCTGGTGTTGATGCCTCCTGTGGCAGTAAGCCCGGCGCCGATGAGAGAGCCGTTGATATCGGCCGCCCCGTCGACGCTGATGCTGGCGTTGCCGGACAGAGTCACGTCGGAAAGGCTGACCAGGGCAGCTCCTGACGGCGCGCCCTGTCCGGACGATCCGCTCACGCCGCCCCCTGACAACCGCGGCGACGCTTGCAGAGTGTAGGTGTAGCCGCTCCCCGACTCGGTCACTGAAATGGTTATTTGGTCGATGCTCTCGGTTTGAACCCATCCGGTTTGTGCGGTGGTTCCCTCGTCTGGCGGGGTGATCGTGACCGCAACTTGCGACGGGGAGACATCGTCGGAGATCACTACCTGGCTGGTTGGGGTGGATCCGCCGCCCGCGCAGCTGTCTCGCACGAGCTCTCCACTCGATGTACTGGTCCTTACCCAGTAGGCCACTGACAAGGCGTTTGACGTGGGAGTCGAGGAACGGTACAGCGCCAGAGCGAGAGTCGCGTTTCCGCTGGGGTCGGTGCACACCTCGCCGAACCCCGTGGCTGAGCTATCAGTCGTCACATACTGAGCGCCTTGTACGTCCCGGACGTAGTACTCAGAGTTGATCTGGGCACTGGATGTATCGGAGAGTCGATCGCCGGCGACCCCGGAGTCCTGCTCGCCGATGATGATCGCCGCCGCGATCGCGCCAATCACCATCGGCATGATGACCAGCACGACCAGCAATTCAACGAGCGTGAACCCGGCCTCGCCGGACGGGCGGCTCAATTTCCGTTGACCTTGACCTGGTGGAAGATGCCGTACATCGCCGAGACGAGGGCGATAGCGACAAACCCGACGATGAGGCCAACAGCAATGATGACTGCAGGTTCGATCAGCGCTGTGAAGCGCTTGATCTTGTAATCGAGCTCACGATCCAGATAGCTGGCGGCGGCCTGGAGCTGATCATCGAGATCACCAGTGTTTTCTCCGACCGCGAACATCTGGCGGGCGGCGCCGGGGAAAAGTCCGGTCGCGGAGAGCGGGCCGGCCAGGCCTTCTCCTCGCATCATCGCGGATCGCGCCTGGGTGAGCCCTTTCCGGAAAACAGCATTCCCCGTTGCTGCGGTGGTGACGGCGATGGCTTCCGGCAGGCCCACGCCCGCCATTGTCATCGACGCCAACAGCCGGCAGAAGCGCTCGACGATGGCGGTATGGATCAGTGAGCCGATGATCGGGATCTTGAGGATCAGGCTGTCACGGACCTCCTTGCCGCGCTCTGTGCGCGAGGCGGCAATCCCGGCTATGGCTATTGCCAGAAGTACGCCGGCGACAATCAAGCCCCAGTCGGCGAGCCAGTGGGCGATGGCGAGCAGAATGCGGGTTGGCAAGGGGAGTTTGGCGTTGAGCGAGCTAAAGAAGCTGCGGAATTTCGGAAGCACGTAGACGACCAGAACCGTGGACACGACCACGGCGAGGCCCAGGACGACGGCAGGGTAGGCCATGGCTGACCGGACCCGTTGGGTGGTCTCGATCTCGCGCTCCAGATAGTCACCAAGTTGGTCGAGGACCTCGTCCAGATTTCCAGTCAGTTCAGCCGACCGGAGGATCTCCACCGCGTAAGCAGGGAAGAGCTCAGGATGCTCTCCGGCTGCGTCCGAGAAGCGAGCGCCGCTCTCGAGGGACAGCCGCATCCCCTCCAGCGCGCTCTTCAGCAACTTGTTGGTGGTCTCCTCGGAAAGGACCGTCAGGGCCTCGAGGACCGATACGCCGGAGCGGAGGAATACAGACAGCTGCCGGCACAGGTGCATCAGTTCGCGCTTTTTGACCTTTTTCTGCGTGATCTCAAACTGGAGAACGCTCCTCTTTTCCAGAATGGAGATCGGCTGCAGGTTGCGGTCGAGCAGCCGGGAACGCAGGTCACCGATGGCGGTCGACGACTCGACGCCTGTGATGACAGTCCCTTCGGTTGTGGCGGCGCGAAAGCGGAACTTCGGCATTGAAGGCTCCTACCTCTGGGTCACAGAGCGTAGATGCTTCGGATGACCTCGGAGATGGTCGTGATGCCCTGGTCCACCAGGGCCAGCCCCTCCGTTCGCAGCGTCCGCATGCCCTGATTGATCGCAACTCGTCGTAGTTCGTCCTGCGTGGCCCAGCCCACGAGCAGACGCCGGATTTCGGGAGTCATGGTGAGGAATTCGTAGACGCCGATCCGATCGAGATAACCGGTCTCGGCGCACAGGTTGCAGCCCGTGCCCCGGACAAACGTCCGGTCCGGCGAGCCACCGGCCTGCTGGTAGAAGGCCAGCTCTTCGGGGGTGGGTTCGTAGGGCGTCGAGCACGCCTGGCACACACGCCGGACCAGTCGCTGGCTGACCACTCCCAGCATCGACGATGCCACCAAGAAGGCTTCGATGCCCATATCCAGGAAACGGTGGAGCGCAGCAACCGAGTCAGTGGCGTGGAGCGAGGACAGGACGAAGTGGCCGGTGAGTGCGGCCTGAACCGCGGTCCGGGCCGTGTCGATGTCGCGAATCTCGCCGACCAGGATGACGTCAGGGTCCTGGCGCAAGATGGCCCGCAGGCCCTCGGCGAAGGTAATGCCCGCCAGTTCGTTGGTCTGGATCTGGTTGATCGACGGGAACACGTACTCGACGGGATCCTCAATGGTCACGATATTGCGGGATCGCTCGTCGATTTCGTTGAGAGTCGCGTACAGCGTGGTGGTCTTGCCGCTGCCAGTAGGCCCTGCGCATAGCACCATGCCGAACGGAGAGCGCACCATGCGGCCGTAATGCGTCTGCGTATCCGGCGGCATGCCCAGCTGGCCCAGCTTGTAGAGCGACCGGCTCTTGTCCAGGATTCGCATGACGCACTTCTCGCCGAACACCGTGGCCATCGTCGAGACCCGGACATCGATGCCGCGGCCGTCCACCTCGGTGGCGAACTGGCCGTCCTGCGCCTTTCTGCGCTCGACGATGTTCATATTGGCCAGAATCTTGACCCGGCTCACCAGCGCCCCGGCCATCGAGATGGGCAGGGTCAGGACGTCGTGCAGCGCGCCGTCAATCCGGAACCGCACTCGCAGCTCGCCGTCGGTGGGCTCGAGGTGGACGTCAGAAGCCCGGTCCCGAAGGGCTTCAGTCACCAACATGGTCACCACCCGGCCGACGGGGGAGTCGGCGGCCAGGGTTTCGTCGCGGGCGGTGCCTGTCGCGATGCGCGGCGCGTCGACAGCCGTGAACGCCTTGACCATCCGATCGACATCGGCAAGCGCCCGGTAGGCCCGGTCGAGGGCCTGCCGGGCCGTGCTCGCCGGCACGGCAAAGAGCTGAACCTGACTCCCCAGGGCCGTCTGGATCTCGGCTTCCATTCCGGGCTGCGGGTTGCCAACCACCACATCGACAACGCCCTCGACCTCCCGCAGGGGAACGGCCATGTACTTCCGGGCCACGCTTTCGCTCAGTCGGCCCGCCAGCTGCGGGTCGGGTGCCTGCCGGCTCAGATCGCCAACGCCGATCCCGTACTGCGCTGCCAGGGCCACGGCCAGTTGGCGCTCATCCACGGCGCCCATGCGGATCAGCTGCTCGCCGAGCCGGAGGCCGGACCGTTGCTGCTCGGCCAGAGCTTGCTCCACCTGCTCGGGTCCGACCGCCTCCTGCTCAACGAGCAGGGACCCGATCTGGTCCGCCGGTGGGCTGCCGGGCGTGATCGCTGCATCGCGGCCGTTTACTGCCGGCGCCGGCGCGGTCCCGTTAGAACCGTTGTCCTCCTGGCGCCTGCTGAGGCGAGCCAGAACGCTGTTCCCGTTTCCGTTGCGCTCCTCGACTCCCACGGGCGGCCCGTTTCCAGGGGGTGCCGCGGTCGACCCCGACGAACCTGGCTCCGCTTTGGGCTCTCCCCGCCCGAACAGCCGCGGCATCAGTGCGGACCTGACTGGAGAAAATCGCCGAAAGCCACCTGCAGTGGCGACCTCGCGGGCGCGCAAGGGTTGTGCCGCACCAGGCTCCCGACCGCCGTCGAGAGACCGGCACACAACCCGCAGAGTGCGCCCATAGTTACCATCGTAGGTTCCGTTCGGGCCGACCGGCGAGCGGTCCGGACGATCGGATAGCAACAACGTGCTGGTCAAGCGCGTGCGTGGGCGCGGTTGCACAACAGGCCGTGGTTGCCATCACACGTATTTCCGGGGCAACCGGTGGCTCTGGATGACCTACGCCGACGTTGTGCACTGCGCCGAGTGTGACGGGGCCGGGTCACCCCACTCCCTCGCGTATCACAACAGGAGCACAACTCGCAGGGCTAACCTTTGTCCCTGAACATGGTGGAACAACGAGACGCGCGGATACTTGTCGTCGACGACGACGCACAGTTGTCCGCGCTCCTGGTGCTGGTCCTCGAGGGCGAGGGCTACCCGGTCTCTGTTGCCAAGGACGCCCAGAGCGCTATCGCCGAGGTGAAGCGGGCGACGACCGACCTGGTCGTACTCGACATCTCCCTCGGAGCGGACGATGGCCGCCTGGTGCTCTCCCAGATCCGGGAGATCGAAGAACTCCCGGTGATCCTTATTAGCGGCAAGGGCGACACCGCCGACCGGGTTCTGGGGCTGCGCCTTGGTGCTGACGACTTTCTGGCCAAGCCGTTCTCGCCGGTCGAGCTCGTAGCCCGGGTGGAATCCGTACTGCGGCGGGTTGGACGGGGCCAACGAAGCGGCCGTTCGGCCGCTGCAGCCGGCGGGCCCGAAAAAACAGAGGGCCTCCACGTCGACGAGCGCACCCGGGAGGTGAAGATCGACGGATCGCTGGTGGAGCTCACGGCCAAGGAGTTCGACCTGCTGGCCTTTTTGTTCCGTTCACCCCGGCAGGTGTTCAGCCGGGGCCAGCTGCTCGAGCACGTGTGGTCGTCACGTTCGGAGTGGCAGGACGAGGCCACGGTGACCGAGCACGTGCGCAGGGTCCGCCACAAGGTCGAGAAAGATCCCGAGCACCCGAAGTGGATCACCACGGTGCGAGGGGTGGGCTACCGCTTCGAGCCCTGAACAACCGGCGCGGCCTCCACGCCAGGCTCGCCCAGCAGGTCGGCCACTTGCTGGATCAGCTCGTCCGGATGGTAGGGCTTCCGCAGGACAGGCTCTCCGGTAGCTGGCGTGCGGCTGGCATCGGGGACGCCGGTGTACCCGGTCATGTAGAGGACCCGGAGGCCAGGATGGGCCCTCCGGGCGGCCTGGGCCAGCTGTACCCCGGTCAGGCCGGGAAGCATGATGTCCGTGACGAGCGCATCGAACGACCCATCGACAGCGAGCATGGACAGCGCCCGCTCCGCCGACTCCACGGCAACGACATCCAGCCCGGCGCCGACCAGGGCCCGCTCAGCCGTGGCCCGCAGCGCGGGCTCATCCTCCACCACGAGGATCCGCCCGATTAGGCGACGCTCGAGCGGCCAGCGAGAGACGCCGGGATCGGGCAGCGGCGCCGCTTCTTCCTCGCACAGCGGCAGCCAGATCCTCACCGACGTCCCTGACCCTGGCGTCGAGTCCAGGTCGACGCGCCCGCCCCGGTCGGTGACGACCCCCAGGACAGTGGACAGTCCGAGCCCGGACCCCTGCCCCTGCGCCCGCGTGGCGAAGAACGGCTCCCCCGTTTGCCCCCCGCCTTGGAGGCGGAGACCGACAGGAGCACGCCGCTAGCGACCGGGCTTTCGACCGACACCTCGATGGCGCCACGGGCCTCGGTCGCCTCGCACACGTTCATGACCAGGTTGATGACGATCTGCTCGACCTCGCCCGGATCCATCCGGATCTTGACCGGGCGGTCGGGCGCCACGATCCGCAGCATCACGTCGGGTCCGGCCAGCCGGGTCAGCACGGCATCGAGTCCCCGCACTTCCGCCGCCAGGTCGGCGATGCCGCCGCCCCCGTGGGCCCCGCGGGACACACCGGCCATCTGCTCCGTGAGCGCGGTACCCCGACGGGCCGCGTCGGCGATGCCATCTGCCAGGTCCCGGAGATGCGGGTCGGACAGGCCGCGACCGAGGAGTTCGCTGTAGCCGATGATCAGCGTCAGGAGGTTGTTGAAATCGTGAGCCAGGCGGCCCGTGGCCGACTCCACCACCTCCAGCCGCTGCGCCTGGGCCAGGGTTCGCTCGGCGCGGCGCACCTGGCTGAGGTCCAGTCCCGCGATCAGGACGGCGTGATCGTCAGGGCCCGCCGTCGGCGGCAAGGGCGCGCCAGAGAGTGAGAGGTCATAGCCGGCGATCGACGCCGTCCGGGTGACGACGGCGCCGCTGGACTGCACTGCTTGGGCCAGCTCCAGCACGTCAGGACGCAGCGGCTCACCGAGGACCCAACTTTCCGGGTCCGGACCCCATCCGAACAGCGCCAGGGCAGCCTGGTTGGCGAGGGCCACCGCCCCGTCGTCGGAGCGAACGCCGATGAGCGCAACCGGCGAGGCCTCGACGACCGCCCGCAAGCGGGAGTCGTGGGCGACCACCGCCTCGGTGCCGAGGGCTCGCTCGAATGCGACCGGGACCAACGACACCAGCGACGTGAGCACCAGCTCCTCATCCTCAGACAGCTCCTTGCCCAGGAACACCACCAGCGCCGCCCGCTGCCACGGATCGCTCGTCGGTAACGAGTGGGCGATCCAGCCCCGGCCGCGTGCGGCGCGCTCGTTGGCAACCGCCGCGAACGCCTTCTCGCCGCGCTTCAGATCCACCCCGCCGGTCTGCGCCGACACCAGACTCCCGTCGGCACGCCACCAGCGGGCAATGGCCCCATCGGCCTCCTGGATCAGACACGCCTCCACGCAGGCAATCCGGAGGACGGCCTCGGTGCCGGCCGCCCCGGCCAGGTTGGTGGCCGCGGTGGCCAGGCGGCGGAGCCGGCGCACGGCCCGGGTCTGCTCGCGAGCCGCGGCCTGCATGTCGCGAAGGAGGCCGACCCGCTGGATGGTAGCGCCCATCCGGCTGCTGAGCTCCACCCCGATCCGCAGGGCCGACTGGCGAAACCCCCGCCGGTAGGGACCGGTGGCCGCCACGAACCAGCCCAGGGTGAGTTCCCCCCCGGTGATCGGCGCCACCATCAACGACTGGGCGCCCAGGCGTTCCCGCACGGACTGCGCCGGTGCCGGCACGTCGCCGGAGCGATAGGCCAGCACCGGCCGCCGGTCGGGGGCGGCCTGCCGGGCGACGGGTGTCCAGTGGTCCGGGACGTGCAGACCGCTCGTTGGTGCGGTCCGGTAGGCGACGGTGCGGATCTCCCCGTCGGCCTCGACAACCTCGACCGCGCACAGGTCGGCGAACGCGGGCACGCACCCTTCGACGACCTGACGGACGGCGGTCTCGTAGTCATCGATGGCGGCGTCCAGGATGCGACTGGCGGAGGCCAACAGATCGAGGCGCTGACGGGCCTCCCTCTCCCCGAGCACGGCCACCTCATAGGGGCTGCGGTTCGCTAGTTCATCCACCGGGCCGGGTCCTTGGGGCAGGTCAGGGCGGTCGCTCCTTGCCGAGCGCAGGATAGCTGGCGGGGCGGACTCGAGCCTGGACGGTCGCGCTCGGGAAACCCTTCAGTTGCGGGGCAGGTCCCGAAACGGGGTGACCTTGTCCTGGTTGGGCTCTTTCGGAAGGCCGAGAACCCGCTCGCCGATGATGTTGTGCTGGATCTCGTCCGTTCCGCCGTAGATGGACGGCCCCGGGCTGAACAACGCCATCTCCGTCACCAGGGCGCCGAGATCCCCGGAGGGCAGGTCGGTCAGAGTCGCGGCCTCGTCGGCGGTGTAGGCGTGCAGGGTGCCGCGGGGGCCGAGCAGTTGCAGGCCCACTTCCCGCGACAGGCGCAGGATCATGCTCATCGACAGCTTCCCGATGTTGCCTGCGCCCGCGATGTCGCCCCCAAGTTCCTGTAAGGCCTTTTGGCGCAGGTTTGTATACCGGCCGATCTCGGTCAGCGTGTACAGCCGGGCGAGCTGCTGGCGGACCAGCGGGTCGTTGTTGAGTCCCAGGTGGCGAGCCAGCGTCTGCAGCAACGGCGAGGTGCCGCTCGTGACGGTCGGGCCGGCAGCCCCGCTCCGTGACCGGCTACCGACCAGATCGCCGGCACGCTTGTCCAGGTCCCCCGCGATGGTTCCGGGCGTCGCGGTGGCAGGACCGGCGCCGCCTCCGCCGGCGCCCAGACTGGCGCGCTCGAAGGTGAGGGTGGTGTTGGCGACGGCCCAGCCGTTGTTGAGGCCGCCGATGATGGCATCGTACGGGACCCGGGCTTCGGTGAGGAACACCTCGTTGAACAGCGACCGCCCGGTCATCTCCCGAAGGGGTCGCACTTCCACTCCCGGCTGACGCATGTTGAAGGCGAAATAGGTGAGCCCCTGGTGTTTGGGGACGTCGGGGTCGGTGCGCGCCAGCAGCATGCCCTTGTCCGCGACCTGGCCTCCGGACGTCCACACCTTCTGGCCCGACACCACCCATTCGTCGCCGTCGTGCTCGGCGCGGGTCTGCAGCCCGGCGAGATCGGAGCCCACGCCCGGCTCGCTGAAGAGCTGGCACCAGGCATCGGCGCCGGTCACGATGGGTCGGATGTAGCGCTCCCGCTGTTCGTCGTTGCCGTATACGGCGATGGTCGGGGCGGCCAGCATGATGCCGAGGCCGCTCGGCGGGCCCAGCACCCCGGCGCTGCGGAACGTGTCCTGTACCTGCACCGTCTCGGCACGGGGCAGATCCCGGCCGTAGCACGACGCGGGCAAGCTGGGCGCGGCCCAGCCGGAGGTGCCGAGCCGCAGCCACCAATCCCGGACGGTGAGGTTGGGGTCCCAGTTGTCGGCCAGCCACTGTTTCAGGACGGCCGAGATGTCGGAGCCGGCGTCGACTTCGCTGAGCGCCATCGTCGTGACCTCCTTCGTGCCCGCAAGCCAGCTTCTCACAGTCATCGGGGGTTTCATTGCTCTTGGCGGCGGCCGGGCCTACCGTGCGCCAATGAGCACGAACGAGATCCGTTGTCTGGCCGATATCCCACGGGTGCATGCCGCCGCCCGCGGTGATCATCCGGCCTTGACGTGCGGCGGGCGGACGGTGACGTTCCAGGCGTTCTACGACCGGGCCCAGGCCGTCGCAGCCGCGCTGGTGGCCGAGGGCGTCGGACCGCAGGACCGCATCGCTCTGATCGAGCGCAACGGGATCGAGGTGCTGGAGGTCGTGTACGGGGCGGCCTTGCTCAACGCCGTGGTTGTCAATATCAACTGGCGACTCGCCCCGCCCGAGATCCTGCAGATCCTGGAAGACGCGGGAACCAGCCTGGTCGTGGTCGGACCGGAGCAGTTCGGCGCCGTGGCCGCCATAGAGGAGGAGCTTGGTGACGGGGCCCGCATTGTCGCCCTGGCCGGCCACGACCGTTGGGAGCACTACGAGTCCTGGCTGGCCCGCCATGAGCCCTGCGATCCGGGCAAGGTGGCGGGACCCGAGGACGTGGCCTTCCAGCTGTACACGTCCGGCACCACCGGGCTGCCCAAGGGCGTGATGCTCACCAGCAGCAACGTCCTGATGATGGTGTCGCGCCTCGGGGCCGACCAGGGCCTGGACGCCAGCTCCGTGAACATGGCCGTCATGCCGATGTTCCACATCGCCGGCCTCGGCTGGTCGTCTCTTGGTCTGTATGCGGGCTGCCGGACGGTCGTCGTCGCGCGACCTGGTGCCGTCGGATGTGCTGCGGGTGATGGCGGAAGAAGGTGTCACCCACACGTTCGTCGTGCCGGCCGTAATCCAGATGTTCCTCCAGTGCCCGGAGGTGGGCACGACCGATTTCCGGGCCCTGCGGACTCTGTCCTACGGGGCTTCGCCCATTTCGGCGGCGGTACTGGAGCGAGCCATGGCCGTCATGGGCTGTGATTTTGTCCAGATGTACGGCCTGACCGAAACGACCGGCACCATCGTCCAGCTTGAATCGAAAGACCACGATCCCCTCCACCGGCCTGGCCTGCTGCGGTCGTGCGGCCAGCCGTTCCCGTGGGTGGAGGTCCGCATCGTGGGCGGTGAGAGGGAGGACGTGCCCGACGGACAGGTGGGGGAGTTGTGGACCCGCAGCCAGCAGAACATGGCGGGCTACTGGAACAACCCGGCCGCCACCCGCGCCGCCCTCACGCCGGACGGCTGGCTCCAGACCGGAGACGCCGTCTACCGCGACGCCGATGGCTATCTGTACCTTCACGACCGGGTCAAGGACATGATCGTGACCGGCGGGGAGAACGTGTACCCGGCCGAGGTCGAGAACATCCTCATGCGGCACCCGGGCGTGATCGACGCGGCCGTTATCGGCGTGCCCGACGAGCTGTGGGGGGAGGCGGTCAAGGCCGTCGTGGTCGCCGCTTCGGAACAGGAGCCGCTCGACCCGGCGGGGCTGATCGCGTTCTGTCATGAATACCTGGCCGGTTACAAGTGTCCCAAGTCGGTGGACTTCGCCGCCTCGCTGCCCCGCAACCCGTCGGGGAAGCTGTTGAAACGGGAGTTGCGGGCCCCGTACTGGGAAGGCGCGGAACGCCAGGTCGGTTGAGGGTGAGCGCCGCCCGGACCACGATCTACCGGCACCGGGTCCGTTACCTGGAGGCGGACCAGCAGGGCGTGGTGTTCAACATGTGGTACCTGGGGTACTTCGACGAGGCCATGGCCCAGTTTCTCGAGGAGGGCGCCTTGGCGTACCCGGACATGCTTGCTGCCGGCTACGACGTGCAGCTGGTGCACACCGAGATCGACTGGCGCGGCCCGTTGCGCTGGCCGCAGCAGGCCGACGTGGAGGTGGCGCTGGCGGAGGCGGGGACGACGTCTTTTACCCTCGCGTTCCAGGTGGCCGCGGAAGGGCGGGAGGTGGCGACGGGGCGCACCGTCTACGTGGTGGTGGCGACAGATGGCTCGGGCAAGCGTCCGATCCCCGCCTTCCTCCGGGCCGCGCTGGGAACGGCCGGCACGCCGGCGTGACTGGCGCCGACGTGGGCGAGGTCGGTGGGGCAGGGGAGGTGGCCGACGCGGAGGCTGCTTCGACTGCAGAGGAGCTGGCCGCCGAGCTCTGGGCGTCTGCCGCCGCCCGGCGGGGGCGGGTCGAACGGGCCCGGGAGACCCGGATCAACCGCATGGTGTCGAGCCCGGGCGGGCTCGACCTGGTGCTGACCCTGACCGACGAGGTCCTCCGCATCCGCCAGCCGGCTCGGGCCGCTGCGGTGCTGACCGGCCTGATGCGAGACAATCCCTCGACGGCTGCTCTCGGGCCGGGCGATCGTCTGGCCCTGCAGCTCGGCGGCCGGCTCGGTCCCCGGCTGCCCGGCCTGGTCGTGCCCGCGGCCCGGGCCCGGGTCCGCGCTGAACTGGCGGGCGTCATCCTTCCTTCCGGCCGGCGCCGGCTGACCCGCCACGCGGCGCTCCGTCGCCGCCAGGGCATCGATCTCAACATCAACGTCCTCGGGGAAGCCATCCTGGGCGAGGAGGAGGCCGAGGAGCGGTTGCGCCGGGTCCTCGGCGTCCTGGCCGAGCCCGCCGTCGATTACGTCTCGGTCAAGATCTCCTCCATTTGCTCGCAACTGGACGTGCTCCGTTTCGAGTACGAAGTGCAGCGCCTGGCCGTACGCCTCCGGCGCCTTTACGACGCCGCCAACGCCCACGATCCTCCCAAATTCATCAACCTGGATATGGAGGAGTACCGGGACCTGGAGTTGACGCTGGCCGTGTTCCGCCGGGTGCTGGACGAGCCCGCGTACCTGACCACGACGGCGGGGATCGTGCTGCAGGCCTACTTACCCGATTCGCTGCCGGCTCTGGAAAACCTGTGCAGCTGGGCTCGGAGCCGGCGCGACCGGGGCGGAGCCTCGGTCAAGGTCCGCTTGGTAAAAGGGGCGAATCTCGCGATGGAGCACGTGGACGCAGAAATGCACGGTTGGCCGTCCGCCCCGTTTCCCACCAAAGCCGAGACGGACGCCAACTACAAACGCATGCTCGATGTGTTGCTCGACCCCGCCAACGACGGCGCCGTCCGCGCCGGCATCGCCAGCCACAATGTGTTCGAAGTGGCGTGGGCCGCCACCGAGGCGGCGCGCCGCCCGGCCGACCTGCGAGTGGACTTCGAAATGCTCGAAGGGATGGCTCCCGCGGTCGCCGAGGCCGTCGCCGCCCGCTTCGGCGGCTTGCGCCTGTACGCCCCGATCGTGGCCCGGCGTGATCTCGAGGCCGCCATCGCCTACCTGGTGCGCCGGCTCGACGAAAACAGCGGACCGGATAACTTCCTGACCCACTCCTTCGCCCTTCACGTCGGATCGCCGACGTGGGAGGCAGAGGCCGGTGGGTTTCGCGACGCGGTGGCCGCACGCCACCGTCTCGCGGTGCCAACCCGGCGAGTGCAAACCCGGTCGAGTCGGGCCGGGCGCGCTGCGGCCGGGCCCTGCTTTGCCAACGAGCCCGACACAGATTTCACCATCGCCGCCAACCGCGAGTGGATTGCCGGGCACCTCGAACGGGTCCGCAGCTCCGGCTTGCGCGACTACTGGCCGGTCGTGGCAGGGCGCCGGGTGGAGGACGCAGCTGCCACCGAGCCGGGCCTCGATCCCAGCGCCGGGGGGGCGGTTGCCTACCGGTGGGCCCCGGCCGACCTGGCCCTGGTCGAAGAAGCAATCGCCGCGGCCCGCGCCGCGGGATCGGCCTGGGCGAGTACCTCAGCGGCCGAACGGCGGGCGGTGCTCCAGGGAGCGGCAGACGCCCTGGCCCGAAGGCGCGGGGAGCTATTGGCCGTGATGGCATTCGACACGGCCAAGACCGTCCGCGAGGGCGACCCCGAAGTGTCCGAGGCCATCGACTTCGCCGCCTATTACGCAGATCACATCCCCCCACCCGGATCGGGGTTCCGACCGCACGGCACGGTCGTGGTGGCATCACCGTGGAACTTCCCGCTCTCGATTCCGGCGGGTGGCATTCTGGGCGCGCTGGCCGCAGGCAACGCCGTGATCTTCAAGCCGGCACCTGAGGCGGTCGCCACCGCTGGCGAGCTCGCCGAGGCCCTGTGGGAGGGCGGGGTACCTCGGCCGTTGCTGCAGTTCCTCCCGTGCGTCGACGGGGACGCCAGCCGCCGGCTCATCACCCACCCGGACGTGAACGCTGTCGTCCTGACCGGTTCCTGGGAAACCGCCCGGATGTTCTGGGAGTGGCGTTCCGGTCTGGCGCTGCACGCGGAGACCAGCGGCAAGAACGCCATGATCATCACCGCCTCCGCCGACCTCGACGAGGCCATCGCCGACCTGGTCCATTCCGCCTTCTCGCACGCGGGCCAGAAATGCTCGGCGGCCAGCCTGGCCATCGTCGAGGCACCCGTGCACGACGACCCGCGGTTCCTGCGCCGGCTGGCCGACACCGTCCGCAGCCTGCGGGTCGGGCCGGCCTGGGATCTGGCCACGTCCATGGGACCGTTGATCCGTCCGCCGGCAGGTCCGTTGCTCGACGCGTTCGCCCGGCTCGGTCCCGGCGAACGATGGGTGCTGCCGCCCGCCCCCCTCGACGACTCGCGGTACCTGTGGTCGCCGGGCGTGAAAGCGGGCGTGGCACCCGGGTCGCCGTTCCACCTGACCGAGTGTTTCGGGCCGGTGCTGGGTGTGATGCGCGCCGCCGATCTCGACGAAGCCATCCGCTGGCAGAACCAGCCCACGTATGGGCTGACGGCCGGCCTGCACGCCCTTGACCCGGCCGAGATCGAGCGGTGGCGGCCGGCTGTCCGCGCCGGCAACCTTTACGTGAACCGGGGCACTACCGGGGCGATTGTGCGCCGGCAACCGTTTGGGGGCTGGAAGCGCTCGGTGGTCGGGCCGGGCGCCAAAGTGGGTGGTCCCAACTACGTCGCCAGCCTGGGCCAGTGGCCGGGCCTGCCGGACGGGACGACCGGGGAGGACTACCTGGCCGCCTGTCGGCGCTCCTGGGCGACCCTCCAGGTCGCGGTTGACCCGACCGGACTGGCTGCAGAGGCCAACGCCTTCCGATACCTGCCGCTGGGGCGCGTCCTGGTCTGCCGCGGGACCGGCGTCAAGGATGCGGAGATCGCCGCGGCCCGGGCCGCAGCCGGCGCAGTCGGGGCGAGCGTCGAAATCGTCGATCAGGTGGCGATCGAGGATGCCGACGTCCTGGCCTTCGACAAGGTGCGGTTCCTCGGGGAGGTGGCCGATGCCACCCGTCTGGCCGTGCTCGACACCGGAGTCTGGGTCGATGACATCCCGGTGGCGGCCGACCCTGCCCGGGAGGTACTGCGCTGGGCACACGAGCAGTCGGTCACCGAGACCCTGCACCGGCACGGCAACATCACCGGACGCCGGCGCGGGCTGCCCCGGCGGATCGGCCCCGATGATCCCGGCTGACGACCTGCGAGGGGCGGTGCAGGCCGCGGTGTGGGCCCGCCGGCCCGCGGACGGCCGTGAGGCCCGGTCGCGCCACCAGATCCTGGTGGCGTTGGGGCGTCTGGCGCGGCCGTTCGATGAGGAGGGGGATGTGACGCACGTGACGGGTTCGTCGTTGATATTCGGGCCGAGGGGAGTTCTCCTGCACCGCCACAAGCGGCTGGGCCTGTGGTTGCAGCCGGGCGGGCACCTGGAACCGGGGGAGACGCCCTGGGACGCAGCCCGGCGCGAGTCGAGCGAGGAGACGGGCTTGCGGTTTGACTGGGCGTTTTCCGCTCCCGGGGGGATTCCGCCACTCGCTCACGTGGACGCGCACGCGGGCGGGCGAGGCCACACGCACCTTGATCTGCGCTATCTGCTGCGCGTGCCGCGGTTCCGATGAGCCCGCCCCGCCGGCAGGGGAGAGCCAGGACGTCCGCTGGTTTACCTGGCCCGAGGCGCTGGCGGTCGCCGACGCCGGGCTCGTGGGGCTGCTCCGGGCCTACGCCCCGCCGTCCGGCGGATAACGTCCACCGCTTGTGACCGAGATCCAGGGCACCTGTGACGATCGTTTTGCCGGAATGCGCGACCTCCTGGCCGGCAACCTGGCCGCCGGCACCGACCTGGGTGCATCGGTGGCAGTCAGCCTCGACGGCGACCTGGTCGTCGACATCTGGGGAGGCTGGGCCGACGAGGCCCGCACCCGACCCTGGGAACGCGACACCATCACCAATGTCTGGTCGACCACGAAGACCATGACCGCCCTGTGCGCCTTGATGCTGGTGGACGCCGGGGAGATCGACCTGGACGCGGCCGTCTCGCGTTACTGGCCGGAGTTCAAGGCGGCGGGCAAGGACGGGCCGGTATTGGTCCGCCACGTCCTGGGTCACACCGCCGGCCTGGCCGGCTGGTCGGAGCCGATCACTGTCGACGACCTGTACGACTGGGAGAAGGCCACCAGCCTGCTCGCCGCCCAGGAACCGTGGTGGGAGCCCGGCACGGCCTGCGGGTATCACGCGGTGACCCAGGGCTACCTGATCGGCGAGGTCATCCGCCGGGTCACCGGGCAGTCGGTCGGCACCTTTTTCCGCGAGAGAGTCGCCGGGCCGCTCGACGCCGACTTTCACATCGGCCTCGACCCGGCCGAGTTCGGGCGGGTGTCGAACGTCGTTCCGCCCCCGCCCATCGATCTGGCCACTATCGGCGAGATCCCACCTTTCGCGCTGCAGGTGCTGACCAACCCGCTGGTATCAGCGGAAACCGCCTGGACCGATGCCTGGCGCCAAGCAGAGATCCCCGCGGCCAACGGGCACGGCAATGCCCGCTCCGTCGCCGTGGTGCAATCCGTGGTCGCCAACGGCGGCGAGGTTGCCGGCGTGCGCCTCCTGTCCGAGGCGGGTTGCGCCCGGATCCTGGCCGAACAGGCGAACAGCACCGACCTGGTCCTGGGCGTGCCCATCCGGTATGGCGTCGGCTACGGCCTGTTGTCGCCCGACCTGCCGGTCAGCACGGACCACCGGGTCTGCTACTGGGGCGGCTGGGGCGGCTCGGTCGTGGCCAACGACCTGGACGCCCACCTGACCATCGCCTACATGATGAACAAGATGGGCAGCGGCCTGGTCGGCGATGAGCGCGGGATCGGGCTGCTGCTGGCTGGGCAGGCGGCCCTGTCGTCCTGACGTGCTTGGCCTGACGTGCTTGCCCCGCCGACTCGACACACCCTCGATACGACAGAGAAAGCGGGCCAGCGGGTGGCGATCCCTTTCTCTGTCGGGTGCCACGGTTTGGAAGGGTGGGGATTGCGACAGAGAAAGCGGGCCAGCGGGTGGCGATCTCTTTCTCTGTCGTGCGCCACGGTTTGGAAGGGTGGGGATTGCGACAGAGAAAGCGGGCCGGCGGGTGGCGATCCTTTTCTCTGTCGTACCGTGAGCCACGCAAGGACGGGGTCCTGCGCACCAGCGCCGGGGATGGATCAGGCGGTGAGCGCCGGTCCGTCGAAGCGATCGACGGACGCAAAGCCTTCGACGGGCCGGCGGCGCAGCCGGGTGGGACGGTTGCCCCCGGCCGGGTAACCGAGCATCACGGCCCCGGCGACCGCCCACTCCGGCGGGATACCGAGCAGATCCCGGACGTCGGACTCGCTGCGCACGAGCATGGTCGTCAACACTCCGCCGAGCCCGACGCCGTGGGCCGCCAGCAGGATGCTCCACGCCAACGGGTAAATGGAGCCTCCGCCGACCAGGGTGTATCGCTCCAGGTCCCGGTCGACCGCGGCCAGGCCGCGAAGGTCCGCGAGCAGCACCAGCATCACCGGCACCCCGTCCAGGTGCTCGGCAAATCCCGGCTCCCGGGCCGCTTCGGCGGCCACGTCCGCCGCCCGGTCGACAGCTTTCTGTTCTGCTTCACGGTCGGTGATGGGAGCCCACGGCACCAGCCCGGCCGCGCCCATGGCCCGGTACTCGTACCAGCCCCGCAGGTAGAGGTCGCGCACCCTGCGTCGAGTGGCGGGGTCTTTGACCATGACGACCCGCCAGGCCTGGCGGTTGCCGCCACTTGGCGCGTACCGGGCCAGATCCAGGATGTGGTGCACGACCTCGTCAGGGACCGGGTGCTCGGAGAATTCGCGCACTGAGCCGGTCGTCTGCAAGGCCCGATCCAAGTCCATGGTCGTCAAACTATTCGGCCCGCTCCCATTGGCTCTGCCCTCTCGACGCCGCGCAAGGGCGTGTCCCGGTCCGCGGTCACGTCAGCGACGCCGCCCGCCCCGGTGAGCCGGGCGGGCCCGGGCCACCCGGCCGTTGACGATCTCGACGCCTTCGGCCCGCAGGCGGCGGGTGTGTTCGGCTTCGTGACCCGGCACCAGGCGGCCCGACGCCGTTACCACCCGCCACCACGGCAGGGGCCGGCCGGGCCGCAGGTTGGCGAGCACGGCCCCTACCGCCCTGGCCGCCCCGGGAAAGCCGGCTTCGGCCGCGACATCGCCGTACGAGACCACTTCTCCGCGCCGCAAGCTTGCGACCACCCGCTCGACCTGGACCCGGAAGGCGTCGGTCATCGGCGCCCACCCGGGTCCGGGCGTCCGGGGTGCGCCCACAGTTGCACGATCTCGAAGCCGAGCTGACGGAGCAAACGCCGCAGGACCGGGATGGAGAGTCCGGTGATGGTGCCGTAGTTGCCATCGATGCTGTCGATCCAGGCCGCGCCGTACCCCTCCAGCGTGAATCCGCCGGCCACCTGGAGCGGCTCCCGCGTGGCCACGTAGGCGGCGATCTCGTCGTCGCTCGGATCTCCGAACCGGATCAGGGCGCTGTCGGTGACCAGCGCCTCCACGCCGCGCCTCGCATCGATGACGCAGTGCCCGGTGTGCAGCAGGCCAGTCCGGGCGCGCAGGCGCCGCCAGAGGGCGACCGCGTCGGCTGCGCTGGCGGGCTTGCCTTCGGGCCGCCCCTCGAACTCGAGCAGGGAATCGCAGCCGATGACGAGGGCGTCAGCGGGCCCAAGGCGAGCGGTGACGGCGGCCGCCTTGCGCTGCGCCAGCACCTTCACGGCCGCCGCCACTGTCAAGGAGTCGACCCCGCCCTCGTCCACGCCGCTGACCATCACTTCGGGCTGCAGGCCGGCCCACCGCAGCACACGCAGGCGTGCGGGCGAGGCGGAGGCCAGGATAAGCCGGGGCGTCACGCTCGCCAGGTTGGCAGATGACGCCGATGCCGGCAGGCGAACATATGTTCCCCGTACCGGTTATGCTCGCCGGCATGGCCGACAGTGCGGCGGCGGTGCCAGTGGTTCCCTTGTGGGCGGCTGGACTGGACCCGGCTCAGCTGGCCGCCGTCGAGCACGAGGGCCCCGCCCTGCTCATTGTGGCCGGGGCCGGAACAGGGAAGACCCGAACGCTGGTGGCACGACTGGCTCGTCTGGTGGACGCGGGCCTTTCTGCGGAGCGGCTGCTGCTGGTGACCTTCAGCCGCCGCGCCGCCGACGAGCTGATCGGCCGGCTGGCTCACCTGGTCGGCGCCGACGCAGCCCGGCGCGTCCATGCCGGCACCTTCCATGCCGTCGCCCACCGCTTGCTCCGTCAGAACGGGGAGCGGCTGGGATTGGGGAACGGGTTCAGCGTGCTGGACCCCGGCGACGCCGCCGACCTGATGCACCTGGCCCGTCAGACGGTGTCAGCCGGGACGCCGGAAGAGTCCCGCCGCCGGCTCCCGCGCAAAGACACGCTGCTGGCGAGCTATTCGCGTGTCGTCAACAGCCGCCAGCCGCTCGATCAGGTCCTGGCCCGCTGGTTCCCGTGGGTCCAGGAGCATCACGCCCTGATCCGGGAAACGTTCCAGACGTATCGCGACCGGAAGCGGGACCAGCATCTGCTCGACTTCGACGACTTGCTCCTGTACTGGTGGGCCGCCGCCATTGACCCTGTCACCGGACCGGTGCTCGCCGCTGCCTACGACCACGTGCTCGTGGACGAGTATCAGGACACCAACCTGATCCAGGCGGACATCGTGCGGTCACTGCGCCCCGGCGGGCGGGGCTTGACCGTGGTCGGTGACGACGCCCAGGCCATCTACGCCTTCCGGGCCGCGACCGTGCACAACATGCTCGATTTCCCTGACCAGTTCCCGGGGGCCGACATCATCACCCTGGAACGCAACTACCGATCGACACGGCCCATTCTCGACCTGGCCAACGCGGTGCTCGCCGACGCGGCCGAGGGATATGCCAAGCGGCTGTGGACTCCCGTCGGCACCGGGCCGCGTCCAGCCCTCGCCACCTGCCCGGATGCCGGAGCGGAGGCAGCCGCGGTCGCCGACATCGTGCTCGAGCACCACGAGTCCGGGGTGGCGCTCCACGAGCAAGCGGTGTTGTTCCGCAGCACCCACCACAGCGATCTCCTGGAGGTGGAGCTGCGCCGCCGGCGGATCCCCTTCGTCAAGTACGGCGGGTTGCGCTTCCTGGAGGCCGCCCATGTCCGGGACCTGCTGGCGGCCCTGCGGGTGCTCGAAAACCCGCGCGACGAGCTGGCCTGGTACCGGCTGCTGCAACTGCTCGACGGCGTCGGCCCCGCAGGCGCCCGCCGGGTGATGGCAGCCCTCGGGGTTACCGGCGGCGACGGGGCCGCCCCGCCCGGCCGGCCCGACCCGCTGGGTCGCTTCGTCGGCGCCGACCCGCCTTTGCCGCCCCGGGCCGTCGAGGCGGCGGCGCCGTTGCGGTCTGCGCTGGGGGATTGCCGGACCGGCACCCTGCCGCCGGGCGCCCAGATCGACCGGCTCCGGAATGGGCTGGAGCCGCTGCTCCGGGACCGCTACCACGACGCCGAGATACGCCTGCGCGACTTCGATGCCCTGAGCAGGCTGGCCGGCGGCTACGAGAGCAGGGCTCGGGCCCTCGCGGAGCTCACGCTGGACCCACCGGTCTCGACCGGTGACCTGGCCGGGCCACCTCTGCGGGACGACGACTACTTGATCCTGTCAACCGTGCATTCGGCCAAAGGGGGCGAATGGCGGGTGGTGCACCTGATCCACGCCTCCGACGGCGCGTTCCCATCGGATATGGCGACCGGTGACGCGGAAGGCGTGGAGGAGGAGCGCCGCCTGTTCTACGTCGCCCTCACCCGCGCTCGCGAACACCTCCACATCTATGCTCCGCTGCGACTCCACCACGGCGGCCCGTTCGGGCGGGGCGACGCGCACAGCTACGCCCAGCGGAGCCGGTTCTTGCCCCCCGGGTTCGACGGCCTGCTGGAGCACCGGGCCGTCCGCGCCAGGCAGACCGATACGGCGCTGCCGCCGCCGTCGGTGGGCCTCGGTACGGCGGTGGACGGCCTGTTCGGCGATCTCTGGTGAGGCGGAGGGTTCGCCGCCCCCGCCCCGGCCCTTGCCGTCAGAGGCCGAGCGCGGCCGAACAGGCGGGCCAGGGTCCCCACCCGTCCTCGGCCTGCAACTGCATGGCCGCGTGATCCTGGGTTTCCGGGGAGGCCTGATTGGGGAAGCCGGGCTGCCCCAGGCCGAGCCAGGTCTGTTCACTGAACTGGTAGGCGCCGTAGAAGCCGTTCCCGGTGTTCTCGGCATAGTTGTCGCCCGACTCGCACGTCCGGAGCTCGAGCCAGACACCCCCGGCCGGGGTGTACCCCGACGAGGGTGGAGGGGAAGGGGCCGGCGGCGTCGTGGCCGGGGGGGTGGCGGCGGGCGGGGCCGTGCTGGGCGGTGCCGGGGCCGGCCCGCTCGGGGCAGGTTGTGCCGGGGTGGGCGGGGGGCTGGCCACGATGGTGTGGACGACGGCGACGAGGCCGTTGTTGACCGGCAGCCCTTCTGTCGGTGTCGCCGTTGCGTGCTGCTGGGCCGCGGCTGTGACAGCGGCTGTGACAGCGGCCGCGGCAGCTTGCTGGCGGGCGGCCGCAGCCGCGGCCTGCTGACGGGCGACCGCAGCGGCCACCGCGGCCGCCTCGATCTCCTGGTTGAGCTGCTGTTGCACCTGGTCCAGCTGGGCTTGCTCGGCCGCAGCCTCCGACAGGACCCGCTGGCGGGCCGCGCCAGCTGCCTGCGCCGCGGCCTCCCCGGCTTGCTCCTGGCTGACCAGGTTGGACTCGGCGGTCGAGAGCTGTCGCTGTTGCGTGCGGTAGTGGTCGACGACGTCGTTGATGTCGCCGGTCGCGACCTGCAGGTACTCGGCCCGGACGGCCGGATCGGTCGACAGATTGGGGACGCCGAGACCGGAGTTGGCGCCCGTGTAGGTCAGCAGCGCCTCCTTGCGCAGCAGCGACTCGCTGCCCGCGACCTGGCCCTGGAGCTGCTGAACCTGGGCCCGATCGGCGCTGACCTGCTGGCCCAAACTCGCGACGTTCAGGTTGGCCTGTTCGTAGGCGAGCGTCAGCTCGTGGATCTGCGAGGCACCGGTCTGGACCTGGGCTTCCAGGGCTCTGAGCTGGTCTTTTGTCGAGCTGATCTGGTCCGCGGCAGCTCCCGTCGCCGGCAGCGCCACGGCCGCGCTGAATAGGACAACGGCGACACTGGTGCCGGCCATCGTCCGCTTCACGACACGGGTACGTCGCGCCCCGGGCAACGCACCCGCTCGCAGGAGCCTGGCGATGAGGTGCAAGACGGGAGTCGACGCTAGCCAGTCCGGGTCGGGCTGACAACCCCGGCTCGGGCGGGGAGGGCAGGAGACGCCCGTCGGTCGCGTACCGTACGGTGGTCAGCCATGGCCCCTGAACGCTCGGAGCTGGTGCCCCGCATGCGGGGTTTTGGCACCACGGTGTTCGCGGAGATGTCCGCGCTGGCCGAGCAGACCGGCGCGCTCAACCTGGGTCAGGGCTTCCCCGACCGGGACGGCCCGGCCGAAGTCGCCGACGCCGCGGTGGCTGCCATCCGGGCCGGCCGCAACCAGTACCCGCCCGGACCGGGCATCTTCGAGTTGCGTCAGGCCATCGCCTCGCATCAAAAACGCTTCTACGGCCTCGAGTACGACCCCGACGGGGAGATCCTGGTCACGGCCGGAGCCACCGAGGCGATCACCGCCGCCGTGCTGGCCTTGTGCGACGCCGGCGACGAGGTGATCGTGTTCGAGCCCTTCTACGACTCCTACGGCGCCGCCATCGCCCTGTCCGGGGCGCAGCGACGGGTGGTGCCCCTGGAGCCTCCGGGCTGGACGTTCGATCCCGAGCGGCTGGCCGCGGCCGTGACTCCTCGGACCCGCCTGATCCTGCTCAACACCCCCCACAACCCCACCGGCAAGGTCTTTTCGGGCGCCGAGCTCGACGCCGTGGCCGACGTGTGCCGCCGCCACGATCTGCTGGCGGTGACCGACGAGGTGTACGAGCACCTGATCTTCGAGGGCGTACACGTGCCACTGTGCACCTTGCCGGGAATGGCAGAACGCACGCTCACCGTGTCGAGTGCCGGTAAGACGTTCTCATTCACCGGCTGGAAAGTGGGGTGGGTGTGCGGGCCACCCGCCCTGATCGCGGCGGTCCGCACGGTGAAGCAGTTTCTGACCTATGTCAACGGGGCCCCGTTCCAGCCGGCGGTGGCGGTCGGCCTGGGCTTGCCGGACGACTATTTCGTCGCTGCCGCGGCCGCCCTCCGCCAGGGTCGGGATCAGCTCTGTTCGGGCCTCGCGACGGCCGGGTTCGAGGTGTTCTGGCCGCATGCCACCTACTTCACGGTGGTGGGGGTGGAAGGGTTGGGGGCCGAGGACGGGGTGTCGTTTTGCCGGGAGCTGCCGGCTCGCTGCGGTGTGGTCGCGGTGCCGGCAGCCGCGTTCTATGACGACCCGCGTCGCTCGCTCCCCCTTGTGCGCTTCGCCTTCTGCAAGCAGCCCGACGTGCTGGCCGAGGCGGTGCGCCGACTCAGCCAGCTCCGGCCGGCTGGTCCGGGCCTGGGCCGGCTGGGCCGAGGGGTCCGGCAGCGGCCTCAGCCTGACACCCAGGCGTCGGGGTTGTCGACCAGTTCGGCCACGTGGGCGGGAAGCGGGCCGTGCACCAGGTCGGCCAGCGTCACTTCCTCCAGCACCTGGCGCATGCTCACGCGAAGCGCCAACCACACCTCGGCCAGCGGGGCCGCCGACCCGTCGTAGTGGACGGATTCGGGACGTTCTCCCCGCACTGCGGCCAGCGGTCCGTCCACGGCCCGGAGCACGTCCGCCAGGCTGATCTCGGCCGCCGGCCGGGCCAGGCGGTATCCGCCCTCGGCTCCCCGCTGGCTCAACACCAGGCTGCGCTGGCGCAGCTGCAGGAGGATGTTCTGGAGAAAGCGGGTGGGGATGTTCTGGGCCGCGGCGACGTCGGCCACGGTCAGCGGCCCGCCTCCCGCCCCGGCCAGCTCGGCCAGGGCGCGCACTGCGTAGTCAGCCCGGGCGGAGATCTCCACGCCGGGCAGTATTGCCGACCAGGCGAACGGAAAGCAGGATGCGCCCGCGGGCTACCCTGACGCCGCAGCCGGGTCGAATGCTGACGGGAGAAACCAGTGACGCAGCAGTTCGGTGACGTGAGCGTGCAGGTGGGCGACGACTTCGTCGCCGAAGTGGAAATTCACCGGCCGCCGTCCAACTTCTTCGACGTGCAGCTGATCCGCAACCTGGCCGACGCCTACACCGCGCTCGACACGGACGCGTCCTGCCGGGCCGTCCTGCTGGCGTCGGAGGGGAAGCATTTCTGCGCCGGCGCGGACTTCAGCGCCCAGAGTCGCGCCGAGGCGCTCCCGGAGGAGGGCGCGGCCAGCCTGTACCGGGAGGCGGTCCGCCTGTTTCGAGGCCAAAAACCTGTTGTGGCCGCCGTCCAGGGTGCGGCCGTCGGAGGCGGCCTGGGTCTGGCCTGCTCCGCCGACTTCCGGGTCGCCGCGCCGGAGGCCCGCTTCTCCGCCAACTTCGCCCAGCTCGGCTTTCACCAGGGCTTTGGCCTCACCGTGACCCTGCCCGCGATTGTCGGCCAGCAACGAGCGCTCGAGTTGCTCTACATCGGGGGGCGGATCACCGGTGAGGAGGCCCATTCGATCGGCCTGTGCGACCAGCTGGTCCCGCTGCCGGAACTGCGAGCCCGGGCCCGGGAACTTGCCGCCGAGATCGCCACCTCCGGCCCGCTGGCCCTCCTGTCCATCCGCCAGACCATGCGAGGACACCTGGCCGACGCGGTGGCGATCGCGACCGACCGTGAGGATGCCGAACAGATCCGTCTGCGGACGACCGCCGACTTCGCCGAGGGAGTCCGGGCCATGGCCGAGCGGCGCGCGCCCCGGTTTACCGGCACGTAACGCCGACCCGGCACCGGCATCCGGGTAGACGGCTAGTGGATGCGCTGGTAGGCGTCCACCCCGCCCAGCACGACCGCGCTGACCAGCAGCACGCCCATGACCAGGGCGAAGATGAAGTCGGCCTTGCGGGTGATCAAGGCGTAGACGCCGAGCAACTGGGCGGCTACCAGGCAGGCTCCGGCCGCGTACAACAGTCTCACGCGCTCTCGGTGGGGGCGGGGGCGGCAAGCATCGGGTGGAGGCTAGTCGCGCTGCTCGCCCGAATCGGGGGAGCTTCCGGGACCCGGTTTCCGGCTCCAGGCCCCGGTCAGCCGGTCGTGTGCAGCCGCCTCTGCGGCCATCCAGTCCTGGCGGCCGGCGCGGACCGCGGACGAGGACACGCCTGCGCACTCCGCGCCCAGAGCCAGCACGAGAGTGCCGGCCGGCAACTCTGCGGGCAGCGACAGGGGCGGCCGGGTCGCAAGCAGAATCCGGGGCATGCCGGCGACCGCGGCGTCCCTCGCCGACGTCGATCCGTCATACCAGGCGGGGTCGGCGATCTGCAGCCACTTGTCCACGCCGACCACGACGGCGTCGTAGCCGGCGGCGACGTCGGTGATGAGCCGGCTGTCGGTGACGCGAACGCCGAGCCACGGGCGGGTCGACCCGAGCGTTTCGAGGACCCGCACGCGCACCTCGAGCGGCGGGCCCGTGGGCTCCTTCCCGAGCGGGTCCCTCGAGATGACCAGATCGAGACGGTCCAGGCCGCCCTGTTGGCGGGCCGCTTCGGCGATGGCCAGATGGGCGATCGTCGGCGGGTTGAACGTGCCGGGATAGGCCCCGGTCGTCACGTACGTGGGCCGCGGCGGCCGGACGCCCAGGCTGACGCCGGCCGTTCGGTTGTCGAGTCGGTCCTCGTCCTCACCGACCCCGGTGTACACCAAACGGCAGGCGTCCCTCGTTCACCGGCCGGTTACGGGAGCGTCAGTACCGGTACGACTCGGTCTTGTACGGCCCGCCCAGGTCAACCCCGAGATAGGCGGCCTGCCGGTCGGTCATCTGGGTCAGCTTGACGCCGAGCTTGTCGAGGTGGAGGCGGGCCACCTTCTCGTCCAGATGGCGAGGCAGCACGTATACCCCGGTCGGATAGGCGTCGGTGCGGGTGAACAACTCGATCTGGGCCAGGACCTGGTTGGTGAAACTCGAGGACATCACGAAGCTCGGGTGGCCGGTGGCGCAGCCCAGGTTCACCAAGCGCCCCTCGGCCAGCACCAGCACGGAATGACCATCGGGGAAGTCCCAGGAATCCACCTGGGGCTTGATGTTGGTCCTGGTGATGCCGGGAACGCGGGCCAGGCCGGCCATGTCGATCTCGTTGTCGAAGTGGCCGATGTTGCACACGATGGCGTTGTGCTTCATGCGGGACATGGCGTCCGCACTGATGATGTCGCGGTTGCCGGTCGCCGTCACGAAGATGTCGGCCGTGGCGACGACGTCGTCGAGGGTCAGGACCTGATAACCCTCCATGGCCGCCTGCAGGGCGCAGATGGGGTCGATCTCGGCGATGATGACTCGCGCCCCCTGACCCCGCAGGGACTGGGCGCACCCCTTGCCGACGTCGCCGTAACCGAACACCATGGCGACCTTGCCGGCGATCATGACGTCGGTGGCCCGGAAGATGCCGTCGATGAGCGAATGGCGGCACCCGTACAGGTTGTCGAACTTGGACTTGGTGACCGAGTCGTTGACGTTGATCGCCGGGAACAGCAACTGGCCTTCCTCGAAGCGCTGGTAGAGCCGGTGCACGCCGGTGGTGGTCTCTTCGGTCACCCCTTTGATGCCCTCGGCGATCTGCGTCCAGAGCTTGCCGTCCTCGCGGAGGGTCCGGCCGAGCGTGGCCAGGATGACCCCGTACTCGTCGGAGTCCTCGGGTCCGAGCTCGGGGACCTTGCCCTCCTGCTCGCACTCTGCGCCGAGGTGGACCAGCAAGGTGGCGTCGCCGCCGTCATCGAGGATCATGTTGGGGCCTCCGCCGTCGGGCCAGCGCAGCGCGGCCTCGGTGCACCACCAGTACTCCTCGAGGGTTTCGCCCTTCCACGCGTAGACGGGGATGCCGGCGGCCGCGATGGCGGCGGCGGCGTGGTCCTGGGTGGAGAAGATGTTGCAGGACGCCCACCGCACTTCGGCGCCGAGATGGACCAGCGTTTCGATCAACACTGCGGTCTGCACCGTCATGTGCAGCGAGCCGCTGATGCGGGCCCCGGCCAGCGGGCGGCTGTCGCCGTATTCGGCTCGTAACGACATGAGCCCCGGCATCTCGACCTGGGCCAGGTCGATTTCCCGACGGCCGAACTCGGCAAGGGACATGTCCGCGACCCGATACGGCGGCGTCGAGTACGGGACAGTGGAAGCGGTGGTAGCAGATGAAAGGGAATCAGCCACGGGGAACTCCTTGAGTTGCGGAAGGGGTGGGACGCGCGGACGCCGATGACGTCATCCGCCATCGTGAAGCGCCCACCAGGCCGGGGCCGTCAGACCCTTCCCTTCTGGTCAGCCCAGAGCAGTATTCATGATACCGGTCGGCCCGCCGTGATACCGGTCCGGCGGATCGGGGTGGCGAGCCGCGTCGATTCGGCAGCCGGCTGCCCGCAGATCCTGCGGTACGGTCCCAAGGGTGACGCAACCCGATGGCGTACCGGACCGGATCCTGACCATCACCGCCCATCCCGACGACATCGACTTCGGAGCCGCCGGCTCGGTGGCGGCGTGGACGGGTGCCGGCGCTGCGGTCACGTACTGCGTCGTCACCGACGGCGACGCCGGGGGGTTCGACCCCTCAGTTCCTCGCTCCCAGATCCCGGCGATCCGGCGAGCGGAGCAGACGGCGGCGGCGGCGGAAGTCGGGGTCAAGGACCTGGTCTGGCTGGGCTATCCCGATGGCCGCGTGGAGGCCACCCTCTCGCTCCGGCGCGACCTGGCCCGGGTGATTCGCCAGGTCCGTCCACAGTGGGTGTTGTGCCCCAGCCCGGAGCGGATCTGGGATCGGCTCTTTGCCAGCCACCCCGACCACCTGGCAACCGGAGAGGCCGCGATCTGCGCCGTCTACCCGGACGCCAGGAACCCGTATGCCTTCCCTGAGCTGGTCGAAGAGGGCCTCGAACCGCACACGGTCGAGGAGGTGTGGGTGATGGCCGCGCCCAACCCGAATGTCTACGTGGACGTGACCGAAACCGTCGATGCCAAGCTGGCCGCGCTGCGTGCCCACGTGAGCCAGGAGATCGACCGGGACGGGCAGCTCGACAGCTGGATTCGACCGTGGCTGGCCCGGAACGCGGCCCAGGCGGGGTGGTGGGAACCGGGCCGGTTGGCGGAAGCGTTTCGTCGCATCGGGACCGGCTGACCCACCGGCCGGGCCGGACGCCTACCCACGAACGGCGGTACCGAGGGGCGCCGCGGCTCGCTCGCAGCCCCCGGTGCACGGGCATACCACCGGGGCCATCTCTCCCAGCATGGCCGGAGGTCGCCGGCCGTCGGCCTCCTCGACGAGATCGCAGATCATGTCGACAAAGCGCGGGTCGCGGCCGGACGTGGGCGAGCGCACCAGGCGAATGCCGCGGCTGGCCGCCGTCGTCGCCGCGGTGCGGTCGAGGTCGTAGGTCACCTCCATGTGGTCCGACACGAACCCGATGGGCACCACGACCACGGCCTGGCCGGGAACGGGGGAACGGGCGGTGATGGCGTCGTTGATGTCGGGACCGAGCCAGGGCTGGCCGGGCGGACCGGACCGGCTCTGGTACACGATCGTCCACTGATCGGGACGCAGGCCGGCCCGCTCGGCGACCAGGCCGGCTGTCTCGCGCAACTGCCGCTCGTAGTCGCACGTGGCGGCCATCGACACGGGGATGCTGTGGGCGGTCATCAGGACCGGCAGATCCCCCCCGGGGCCGCGGTCGCCGCCGACCGCGTTCCAGGTGGCGCGGAGCCCGTCGGCCAGCGGCTCCACGAAGCCCGGATGGTTGAAAAACGGACGCAGCTTGACGAGCTCGGGCGCCCCCTCGCCTGCTGCAGTCCGGGCACTCACGAGATCCTCGACGTACTGGCGGCAGCTGCTGTACGACGAATAGGCGGACGTGACGAAGGCGGCGGCCCGGCGCACCCCGTCCGCCTGCATGGCCCGCACCGTGTCCGCCAGGAAGGGATGCCAGTTCCGGTTCCCCCAGTAGACCGGCAGGTCGAGGCCCTGCCGGGCGAGCGCAGGACGAAGGGCGTCGACCAGGGCGCGGTTCTGAGCGTTGATCGGGCTCACCCCACCGAGCTCCTGGTAATGGGCCGCGACCTGCTCGACGCGTTCCGGGGACACGGGCCGGCCCCGCAGGACGTTCTCCAGGAACGGCATGACGTCATCGGGCCCCTCCGGGCCGCCAAACGACACGATCACCACCGCATCGAACGCCATCCCGGCAGCCTACGGGCGCCCGCCGGGCAGAGAGACGGCAAGGGCTGGATGGTCGCCCCGCGGTGTTGTTCTCCGTCCGTCAGTTAGGGGTGCGTCCAAAAGTCGGCAGCCGAGAGGGTCCTCCCGCACGACTCACCACTCACGACCCGGGAGGCGGCACGTAGCCTCCGGTCAGCTCGGCCAGGCGGGCCGCCACAAACAGGGCCGTGCGGTCCTGCAGGTACGGCGCCACCACCTGGATCCCGACCGGCAGACCGGCCCCGGTGAATCCCACCGGTACCACCGTGGACGGCAGGTACACGACGCCTACCAGGCCGGTCCAGGCCAGGCTGCCGGCCTGGCTGCGGGGCCGGCCGTTGATGACGATCATGCGCTCATCCACCTGGCCAAGGTGATTGTGCGGGAACGCCGGCATCGGCATCACCGGGCACAACAACACGTCGAAGCGCCTGAACCACTCCTCCCAGACCCGGCGCATGGCGCCCCGGGCCCGGTCATGGTTGAGCCACGCCCAGTGCGATCCGGACAGCGGCTCCGCCACCGGGGGTTCCAGGCTCACCGAGATGGCGGCCAGGATCAGGTCGTTGAAGAGGCGGTACGCCTCGCTCATCTTCACGTCCGGGTGATCGGCCTCCAGCCGGGCGCCGGTGGACGCCAGGGCGCCGGCCGCGTCCTCCAGCACGGCGACGACCTCGGCGTCGACCTCGGCGTCGGGGTCGTCCAGCCACATGCCGATCCGGTAGTCCGACAGGTCGCGGTGGCGGGGGGGCGGCAGGCGCAGCTGCCAGGCGGCGGCGCTGTCCGCATTCGGAGCGGCGAGCACGCCGAGCAGCAGGTCCAGGTCGCCGGCGCTGCGAGCGAGGGGGCCGAACACGTTGAGGTCCGCGTCCGTGGTCCCGCCGCCCACCCGGTCCAGGTATCCCCGCTGGGACACGATGCCGTAGCTCGGCTTGTGCCCGAACACTCCGCAGTAACTGGACGGGATCCGGATCGATCCGCCGATGTCGGTGCCGATCTCGAAGCTGGTCAGGCCGGCGGCGACCGCGGCCGCCGGCCCGCCCGATGATCCGCCGGGGGTGCGGGAAGTGTCCCAGGGGTTGTTGGTGACGCCGAAGATGTCGTTGAAGGTCTGGATGTCACCGGACCAGCGGGGCACGTTGGTCTTGCCGTACACGATGGCCCCGGCTGCCTTCAGACGCGCCACCGCCGGCGCGTCTTGTGTGGGCACGTGATCGGTCAGCTCCATGGCGCCCCCAGTGGAACGGATCCCCGCCGTCTCGATGGCGTCCTTCACCGTGATCGGCAGGCCGTGCAGGGGTCCGAGCTCGGAGCCCGACGCGGTCAGCTGATCGGCGGCCCCGGCCGCCGCCACCGCCCGCTCGACGTCGAGGGTCACCACCGCGTTGAGGGCGGGATTCTGACGCTCCAGTCGCCGCAGGTACAGCGCCAGCAGCTCCCGGCTGGAGATCGATCGGGCCCGGATGGCCGCAGCCAGCGTTTCTGCGCTCGCCAGTCCCAGTTCGTCCACCCCGCCGGATCCTTAGGCGCGGCCAGGCCGCCCAGGGCCGCCGGAGGCGGCCGGGGCGCCGGATCCGAGCAGGACACCCGGGTTGAGGAGCTTTTCCGGATCGAGCGCCGACTTGAGGGCCCGCATGGCTGCCATCTCGGCGGGACTGCGGGATAGGCCCAGCCACGGCACTTTGGCCCGGCCGATGCCATGCTCGGCGCTGATGGAGCCGTCCATCTGGGCCACCAGGCGCAGGACGGCGTCGTCCACGCGTTCGTCGTCGGGGGCGGGGCCGACGATGTTCACGTGCAGGTTGCCGTCGCCCACGTGCCCGAACAGGACCAGACTCGAACCCGGCGCCGCTTCCGCCACCACCCGCCGCACCTCGGTCTCGAACTCCGCCAGGCGGGCCAGCGGGACGGTGACATCCAGCTTGTGCGGCACCCCCAATGCGGAAATGGCCTCGGTGTGTCGCTCCCGGTACGCCCACAGCCGGTCCATTCCGGCCGGATCCGTAGCCACCGCCGTCGCCGTCTCGGGCAGCGACAGTTCGGCCAGGACCTCGAAAAGGGATTCGGTCGGGTCGGTGGTCGCCGCGCACTCGACGATCAGGTAGGCCGGCCAGGGTTGGGGCAGGGGCGCTCCCAGCCCGCTGTGGGCGCGCACCAGGTCGAGGCCGTCCGCGAAGAAGAGCTCAGCCGCCTCGAGCCCCTCCACCCGCCGACGCAGCGGATCGAGGACCTCGAGGGCCGCGGCAGTGCTGGGCAGGCCGAGCAGGGCCACCACCTTCTCCGGGTGGGCGATGGCCAGACGGAGCCGCACCGCGGTGACGATCCCGAGCGTGCCCTCCGATCCGACCAGCAGCTGGGACAGGTCGTAGCCGGTGTTGTCCTTGACCAGCCCGCTCAAACGCGTCAGCACCGTCCCGTCCGCGAGCACCGCTTCCAGACCGACCACCTGCGACCGCATGGGCCCGTAGCGCAGCACGTGCAGCCCGCCGGCGTTGGTGGCCGCCATGCCGCCGATGGTGGCGCTGTCCCGAGCGGCCAGGTCGACCGGAAAGGCCAGGCCGGCCTCCCGGGCCGCGCGCTGGACCCGGGCGAGTGGTACGCCGGCGCCGACGGTGACCTGGGCCGCGACGCGATCGACGGGATCCAGGCGGGTCAGGCGCACGGTGCTCAGGATCACCGGCGGCGAGCCCGCCCCTTCCGGCGGGCGCGGCGGCGGCACGGAGCCGCCGACCAGACCGGTGTTGCCCCCCTGGACGACGATGTCGATCCGCCGGACGGCGCAGGCTCGCACCACCCCGGCGACTTGCTCGGTCGATGCCGGGCGAACGACCAGCAGGGACGGCCCACTGAAGCGGCGGGTCCAGTCGGTCTCGAAGGGAGCGCGGACCTCCGGATCCACAAGCACATTGGCCGCGCCCACGATGCTCGACAGGGCCGCGGCCAGCTCCGCGCCCGCTTCGGACCCGACCAGCGCCGGCCCAAAAAGGGCGGACGGCGCGGAGGAAGCGGACGCCTCGGGCATTCCCCCATCCTTGCCGACGGGGACCCCTTACGATTGGCCGCGGAAGCAGGAGGTGTCACATGACGAGCCATGAGCCGACGACCGAGACGTCTTCCGCGCGCGTCACCATCACCGTCGATGGCGGGGTTGCCGACGTTCGTCTCAACCGACCCGACAAGCTCAATGCGCTGGACCCGATCATGTTCGACGCGCTCATCGAGATGGGGGCCATCATCCGGGCTGATCCCACCGTGCGCGCCGTCGTGCTCTCGGGCGAGGGCCGGGGCTTCTGCTCGGGGCTCGACTTCGCCTCGTTCCAGGCCATGGCCGGCGGTGACGGCACGTCGGGAGCCACTGGCCGGCTGGGCGAGCGGCCCGCGGACCGCATCACCACCCGGGGCCAGCAGGCCGCCTTCGTCTGGACCGAGCTTCCCGTGCCCGTCATCGCGGCGGTGCACGGGGTGGCGCTCGGCGGGGGGCTGCAGATTGCCCTGGCCGCCGACCTTCGCATCGTGGCGCCGGACGCCCGTTTGTCGATGCTGGAGATCCGCTGGGGCCTGACGCCCGACATGACAGGCACGCAGACGCTGCCGCGCCTGGTCTCGCTCGACGTGGCGAAAGAGCTGACCTGGACCGGGCGCATGGTCTCCGGAACAGAAGCGGTCGGCCTGGGCCTGGCCACCCGGGTCAGCGACGACCCCCGCGGCGATGCCCTGGCTCTGGCGGCCGATCTGGCCGCGGCCAACCCCGATGCCATACGGGGCGCCAAACGGCTCCTGAACCAGTCCGACCAGGTCGGGGAGGCGCAGCAGTTCCGCGACGAATCGGAGGTCATCGGCTCGCTGATCGGAAGCCCGAATCAGGTGGAAGCGGTAAGCGCCTTCTTTGAAAAAAGACCGCCCGTCTTCGCCGATCCCCGCTGATCCGCCACGGGCCTGAATCGAACAAGCCGTCGGCTCCGCCTACTCTGGTGGTCGTGACCGACGCACCTGAAGCTCCGGAGCAGCTGGATCAGACGGAAGAAGCTGTCGCGGCGTTTCGCCGGCAGCTCGAAGGGCAGGTCTCTGTGTCGGCGTCGGTCGTCCAGGACGGCCTGCTGGACCTGTGGGGTCTTCTGCCCGAGGGCGAAAGCCGGGACCTGGTGGAGCGTTGGCTCACCGAGACGCTGGAACGCAACCTGTACGAGGTCGCCGACGTAGACGCCCGCCTGGACCGGGTCCTGCCGGTCGACTGACCGCAGCCAGCCGCCGTCGAGGCGCACGGCGGTACCGTGCTGGGCCGCGGCCCGATGGTGCGGACCTCGCAAGGGAAGGAGCGCACGATGACCCATGCTGCGAACCCCCGCCAGAACGTCACGTTTGCCAGCAACGGCACGCCAGCCCACGGCTATCTGGCCCGGCCGGCGGCGGGCTCCGGCCCCGGCCTGGTGGTCATCCAGGAGTGGTGGGGTTTGACCGATCATGTGGCCGACGTGGTCGACCGGTTTGCCACCGAGGGATTCGTGGCTCTCGCCCCGGATCTGTACGGCGGGGCCACCACCCACGACGCTGACGAGGCCGGCCGGCTCATGTCGGAGTTGCCCGTCGATCGGGCCAGCCAGGATCTGGGCGGAGCCGTCGACTACCTGCTGTCCAGCGATGACGCGCTCGGGGACCAGGTTGGGCTGGTTGGCTTCTGCATGGGTGGGGCATTCGTACTGCATCTGGCGGTGCAAGAGGGCGGGAAAGTGGCGGCGGCGGTGGCCTTTTACCCGGTCGGTCCACTGCCGGAGGATTTCTCCGGGTTACAGGCCGATCTGCTGCTCATTTACGGCGAGGACGACGCCTTCGTTCCGATTGAGTCGTCCGGGGAGCTGGCCGCCAGCATCGAGGCCGGCACCGGGCGCCGTCCCCAGATCGAGCGCCACCCGGCTGGCCACGCCTTCCTCAACGACCAGAACCTGCTGGGTACCTACGACCCGCTTCAGGCCCAGAAGGCGTGGGATCGCACCATCACCTTCCTGCACGAACGCCTGGACTGACGTGCTCAGCGAGCCCGGCTGATCCAGCGTCCCTCCACGGCCTGGAGGACCAGCGCCAGTCCAAACGTGTCCGACAGCGAGGCCGCGGTGAGGGTGTCCGGGACCGGCCCGGCCGCCACGACCCGGCCCTCGCGGAGCAGCAGCACATGGGTGAACCCGACGGGGATCTCTTCCACGTGATGGGTGATCATCACGGTCGGCGGTGCGGCCGCATCGCAAGCCAGCCGGCTGAGGCTGGCCACCAGCCGCTCCCGGCCCCCCATGTCCAGGCCGGCCGCGGGCTCGTCCAGCAACAACAGCGCAGGTTCGGACATGAGCGCCCGGGCGAGGAGGACCTGCTGCCGTTCACCATCGGAGAGCACGCCGAAGGGACGATCGGCGATGGACTCGAACCCGGCTGCCGCCAACAGGCTGCGGGCCCGCTCCCGTTCCGCGCCCGTGTATCGGTGCCACCACGGCTCGAGGGCCCCGTGAAGGGCGGAGACGACGACATCGGTCGCGCTCGATGGTGGGCACCAACTTTTTGGCCACCGCGGTCGAGACCAGGCCGATGTGCTCGCGAAGGCGCCGCACGTCGACGCGGCCCAGGCAGTGGCCCAGGATGTCAACCGCGCCCCGGGTTGGATGCAAGTAGCCGGATGCCAGTTCGAACAGCGTTGTCTTGCCGGACCCATTCGGACCCAGCACTATCCAGCGTTCCCCCGGCGCGACCTGCCAGTCGACGCGGTGCAGAACGGGAACGTTGAGGCGGTCGAGGTCCACGGCGTCGAAGCGCAACAGCATTGGCGGCGTGGCGGACATGACGGCCGGCACGGTAGCGCCGAGGCGGGAGCAGTCATAACAACGCCTGACCCACAACCGGTTTCCCTTTTTCCCCTGGGCAGGCGACCATGGAGGTATGGCCGGACTGCAGGACATCCTCGCTGAGCGCCTTCAGCGCGCCTTTGACGCCGTCGAAGCGGGGGCCGATCCGGTTCTGCGCCCTTCCAACCGGGCCGGCGTCGACTACCAGGTCAACGGGGCGCTGCCGCTGGCCAAACGGACCGGCATCAACCCGGCCGAGCTGGCGGAGAAGGTGGTGGCCCGCGGAGACCTGGACGGGGTGTGCTCGCAGGTGACCGTGGCGCCCCAAGGTTTTATCAACCTGACCCTCGAAGACAGCTTCATCGCCGCCTGCGTCCAGGCCCAGACCGCCGACGGCCGTCTCGGTGTCGAGCCGGCCAGCCCGCCCAAACGGGTGGTCGTGGATTATTCGGCCCCGAACGTGGCCAAGGAGATGCACGCCGGCCACCTGCGGACCACCATCATCGGCGACGCCCTGTGCCGGATGCTCGAGTTCGCCGGCGACACCGTCATCCGCGAGAACCACATCGGGGATTGGGGTACCCCGTTCGGCATGCTCATTGAGCATCTCATCGACATCGGCGAGGAGCAGGCCGCCCATGAGCTGTCGGTCGGCGATCTCGACAGCTTCTACCGGGAGGCGCGGGTCGCGTTCGACGCCAGTCCCGAGTTCCGGGAGCGCAGCCGCCATCGGGTCGTCCTGCTGCAGTCGGGAGACCCGGAGACCCTGCGGTTGTGGCGGGTTCTGGTCGATGAGAGCCTCACGTACTTCGACGAGGTGTACGCCAAGCTGGGTGTGCTGTTGACCCGCCGGGACGTGGTGGGGGAGAGCTTCTACAACGACCTGCTCCCGGTGATAGTGGAGAAGCTCTTCGCCAAGGGGTTGCTGGTCGAAAGCGAGGGAGCCCTGTGCGTGTTCCCGCCCGGCTACACCAACCGGGAGGGCGAACCGTTGCCGCTGATCATCCAGAAGTCCGACGGCGGCTACGGCTACGCGGCGACGGACCTGGCCGCCCTGTACGACCGCTTCGGCCGCGAGCACGCCGACCTGGCGCTGTACGTGGTCGGTGCTCCGCAAGCCCAGCATCTGGCCATGTGCTTCGACGTGGCCCGCGCCGCCGGGTGGATTCCGGAGGGCGCGGCGCCGGTGCACGTCGCGTTCGGCAGCATGCTGGGCGCCGACCACCGCATGTTCCGATCCCGCGCGGGCGACTCGGTGAAGCTGCTCGATCTGCTCGACGAGGCCGTGGCCCGGGCGGACGCGGCGGTGACGGTGAGCAACCCGTCACTGCCCCCGGAGGAACGCCACCAGGTGGCCCGGATGGTCGGGATCGGGGCGCTCAAGTACGCCGACCTGTCAACCGACCGGATCCGGGATTACGTCTTCGATTGGGACCGCATGCTGGCGTTCGAGGGCAACACCGGGCCGTATCTCCAGTACGCCCGGGTGCGTTGCTTGTCGATCTTCCGGCGGGGCGACGTGGACCCGGTCCCCTACCAGGCGGGCGAGGTCCCGGTCGTGCTGGGCGCGCCGGCGGAGCGGGCCCTGGCCCTGGCGCTGGTGGGGTTCAAGCCGGCGTTCGACTCGACCCTCGAGTCGTGGAGCCCGCACCGGCTGTGCGGGTACCTGTTCGACCTGGCCGGTCTGTTCACGACCTTTTTCGAGACGTGCCCGGTGCTCAAGGCCCCCGAACCGGAGGTGCGGGACAGCCGGCTGGCGCTCTGCGCGGCCACGGCGATGGTGCTGGGGCGGGGGCTGGCGGTGCTCGGCATCGAGGCGCCTGACCGGATGTAACGACGCTTCGGCGGCCCAGGGGCGAGGTCGCCCTGCCCGGCCGGCCCGGGAAGAGACGCCGCGCCCTCCGGGGACACGCCGGCCCCAACCACCCGGGCCCGAAGGGGTCTCTAGGATCCCTGCATGGCCGCCCCTCGCATTGCCGTCGGACCGAACCCCTCCGCCTCCGCCGAGGACGCCGTGCGGGCCGGCGGCGGGGTGCCGGTCAAACTCGGTGAACACGCCGACGCCGTGGTCTGGCTCTCCGCCCATGACCTGGACGGCCTGGCTGCGCTGCTGGAGGACCAGCCGCAGGTGCGCTGGGTGCAGCTGCCCTTCGCCGGCGTCGAGAACGCGGTAGCGGCGGGCCTTATCGACTCGAAGCGCACCTGGACCTGCGCCAAGGGCTCCTACGCCGAGCCGGTAGCCGAGCACGCCTTGCTGCTGGCGCTCGCGGGGCTGCGTCTGCTGCCCGAGCGTGTCCGGGCCCATTCGTGGGGTAGGCCTGCCGGGACCTCGCTATTCGAGGCACCGGTTACGATCCTGGGCGGCGGAGGCATCGCCGCCGAGCTGCTGCGACTGCTGGCGCCGTTCCGGGTGACGGCCACCATCGTCCGCCGCCAGCCGGATCCCCTGCCCGGCGCAGCCCGCACCGTCGCGCCCGAAGGTCTCGACGACGCCCTCTCGGGGGCGCTGGTGGTGTTCGTGGCCCTGGCCCTGACCCCGGCGACGGAGGGCATCATCGGCCCGGCGCAGCTGGAGGCCATGGACGAACGGGCCTGGCTGGTCAATGTGGCCCGGGGCCGGCACGTCGACACCGACGCGCTCGTGGCGGCCCTGCGGGACGGGTCCATCGCCGGGGCCGGCCTGGATGTGACCGACCCGGAGCCGCTCCCGGACGGGCACCCGCTGTGGACCCTGCCGAACTGCATCATCACCCCGCATACCGCCGACACCTGGGACATGGTGCTGCCCCGGCTCGCGGCCCGTGTGACCGCCAACGTGGCCCATTTCGTCGCCGGCGAACCCCTGGAAGGCCTCGTCGATCCCGACGCCGGTTACTAGGGGAGCGACGTGACCGGGCCCAGCAGCGGTAACTGGGTCCAGATGTGCCGGCGCTGCGGCCGCAGCTGGCCGCTGGCGGACCCCGGCTGGCAGTGCAGCTGCGGCGGTCTGTTGGATCTGGTGGGGCCTGGCACCGACCCGCTCGCCGCCGTCGGCTCCGGCCGCGCCCCGTGGTCGTTGTGGCGGTATCGATCCGTGCTGCCGGTCGCGGACGCATGGAAAAAGATCACCCTCGGTGAGGGCACGACCCCTCTGGTCCCGGTCCAGCCGGGGTTGTGGTGCAAGCTTGAATACGTCACGGCCACCCGGTCGTTCAAAGACCGGGGCGCCGCCGTGATGCTGAGCGCAGCAGCCGAGCTGGGCGTCGCCCGGGTTGTCGCCGACAGCAGTGGCAACGCCGGAACCGCCGTCGCCGCTTACGCGGCCCGAGCCGGCATGAGCGCCGACGTGTACGTTCCCGAGGGGACATCGCCGGCCAAGATCAACGCGATCGAGACGTTCGGCGCCCGCCTGCTCACCGTCCCCGGCGACCGGGCCGCGGCGGCCACGGCCGCCCGGGTGGCAGCCCACCAGACCGGGGCCTGGTACGCCAGCCACGTGTACCGGCCGGCGTTCGCCCACGGCGTCAAGACCCTGGCGTTCGAGCTGTGGGAACAACTGGGCGGACGCGCACCCGCGGCGGTCGTGGTGCCGGCCGGAAACGGCACTCTGGTCCTCGGACTCTGGCTGGGCTTCCAGGAGCTGTCCGCTCACGGCCACGTCACCCGGGTGCCGGCGATTCACGCCGTGCAGGCCGAGCGCTGCGCCCCCCTGGCCGGCCGCCGCCCGGTTGGCCCCACCGCGGCCACCGGCATTGCCATTGCCGACCCGCCCCGGGCCGGGGAGGTTCGGGCGGCTATCCTGGCCAGCGGCGGTCGGGTGAGCACCGTGGCCGAGGAGGACCTGGAGCCGGCCCGACTCGACCTGGCCGCCCGGGGTCTCCGGGTCGAACCGACGGCTGCAGTGGCCTGGGCCGCCAGGACCGCCTGGTGGGCGGGTGACGCCGGGGAGACGGCGTCGCCGGTGGTCGTCGTCCTGACCGGGGCCGGGGCTTAGCTGTCCGGCCCGCCGTCTTCGCGGGGCTGGCCGTCCGGCCCGCCTACTTCGCCGGGCTGGGTTCACGGGTCCAGGGTGGCGGCGTCGAAGTGGAGCGTGGCGATACCCCACGGTCGCAGCTCGACCCGGTCGACCCACCGCTGCAGGCGCTCGCCGCGGAGGTTCACCACCCAGCCCGAGTGGCCGACCACATCCACCGTCGCCGGCTCGGCCGTCGGGTTGAACACCCGCAGCTCGAGGGCGCCGTTCCCGTCGGCGCGGCGCAGCGCCGACACCTGGCCGCCCCGGACCGTGAGCCGGCTGCCGGCTGCCGGTAAGGCGCCGGCCCCTGCTGAGTGCACGACCTGCAACGGTGTCCACGCCTCCTCGCTGACGCGCCACGGGTCGCGGGGGCCCACGGCCACGGCGTACCGCATTCGTTGCGGGCCGAGCATCTGGGGGCCTTCGAGCGGGTCGGGCGGACCGGCCGGGTTCGGTCGGGCAGACGGCGCGGGTCGGGAAAGCACTCCGGTGCACCGGAGCAGGGTGAGAGCGAGGGCCGTCCCCTGCTCGACCAGCTCGTATTCCAGCAGCCCCTCGTGGGTGAGCATCAGGCTGCCCGCGGTCACGAACCGGCGGGACGGATACGTCGCCAGGGCCGCTTCGTGCGGGCCGCCGTCGGCATTGCCCCGGCGGACCGTCGCGAATGCGCACTCGGCGACGGTGGAGGCGGCGTGCTCCGGAAGGGGGAACCACGCTCGCAGGCGGTGATCCCGGCACGGGTTGTCGAAGCAGGTGGTCACCCGGACCAGGTCTTCCGCCGCGTGCAATTCGATGTCGGAAATCACCTCGACGGCGCTGCGCCCAACCCGGTGCCCGCCCGCCACCGCAGCAGGCCAGGTAAAGCGCCGCAGGATGCGAAGGATGGCCCGCACCGGGCCCGGCTCCAGAACCTGGACCTCCACTTCGTCGGGCCGGTCGATCACGGTGTCGTGGTCGGGCGCGGAGTGGTTGTAGGTATCGCCCTCGTCGCCGTCGTCCACCAGGCGGTTCAGGCCGGTCAGGCCATTGAGGGCGAAGGTGCCGCTCTCCGGGTCCACGTCCACCCTGACCAGCGAGTTTTCGAGCCAGCCGGGCCCGGCGCGCACCGTGTCGGGGCCGAGGGGCTGCGGGCGAAAGGCCGCCCACCCGTAGCCCGGTACCTGAGCCGCTCGGGCCACCACCCGCTGGCTGGACCGGCGCTCAACCCGCACGCTCAGGGGGGTGTCCCGGCCGGCGCCGGCCTGGGCCCAGGCTTCGGCCATCACAGAGGCGAGCTGCGGCGACGGGCGTCGGGCGGGGTCGACGGTGATGACGACATCCAGCCCGTCGGGGCTGTGGAGGATCTCGGCGTCGGTGCCACGCCCGCCGGGGAGCCAGCCATCGGCGCTCAGCTGACCGATCAGGCGGGCAAAGTCGGCGCCGACACCCCGGCGCACTTCGGTGCCGGCGCCGGCGGAAGCCAGAACCTGCGCGTCCGGGACCGGGTCCGTGCCGGACAGCACCACCTCGACGGTGCCGCCGGCCGGGCCCGGGCGGGGGTTCACGACCATGGGACCGTCGATCACGGTGGCCACCTCGGCCAGCTCGAGGGCCCGGTTGGTGACCACCCGGGCCAGAGCGATGGCGGCGTCGTAGCGATGGATGACAGCGCGGCCGACACTGTCGGCCGAGCAGGCGCACACCGAGTCGTGGGCGGAGTTGCGCACGACCTCCAGCCACGCGTCGTCGAGCAGGGCGGCTGGCCAGTCGCACGCGGGGAGCCACAGCGCGGCCAACGGCTCGGCCAAACGTTCCAGCTCCCGCTCGGCGACCGCGGCCGCAGTTTTGACGTCGACCCGGTTCGAGAGCACCCCCATCAGCAGGTTGGCCCGAGCCCCGCTGCGCAGCTCGCCGCACCAGCGCGGCAGCCCCACATCGGGCGCACCCGCCAGGTATTCGAGGAGCGACACCTGTCCGAACTCGAACTGGTCCTGGATCTGGTTGGCACCAGTCAGCAGCGCCGGCAACCGGGGCTGGAGACGCTGCTGGTCGGTGCCGTTCATGAGCAAAAGCGGATCGGACGCATCGCCCAGCCACGGGCGCAGCTCCCGGTCATGGGCGGCGATGCGCCGCACCAGGTCCCCGGGATCGTCCGGCAGGTACGCACCATTGGCGTAGCCCACGGGCAGATACTCGGCCCGCACCGTGCTGCCGTCGGGGGCCTCCCACCAGAATCCGGTGCGATTGATGGCAGCGGGCACTCCTCGCCAGACCACGGCGTGTTCGAAACCGGCCAGGCGAAGCAATTGCGGCATCTGGGCAACGTGACCGAACATGTCCGGCAGGTAACCGACTGGCATGGTGCCGCCGAATTCTTGCCCTCGCCGCAGGCCCAGTTGCAGGTTACGCACGAGCGTCTCACCCGAGACGCAGAACTCGTCCATCAGCACATACCAGGGCCCAACCAGCAGTCGTCCCTCTCCCACCAAACGCCGAAGGGCATCACGGGCGGCCGGGCGGCTGCGCAGGTAGTCGTCGACGATCGCCACCTGACCGTCGAGCAGAAAGCGCTCAAATGACGGGTCCGCGTCGAGCACCGCCAGCACTTCGTCAAGCACGTCGGTCAGTCGGGCTTGAAACGTTTCGTGCGGTGCGTACCACTCGCGGTCCCAATGGGTATGGGCGACAACGGCCACGAAACGGGTCATGCCGGCGTCAGGCTACGCAGGCCCGTTGATTGGCGTGCTACCTTCTCGCCCACGAGGGTGCAGCATCGATACACGAGCAGATCCCTCCCGGCTTCGGCCGGAGGCCTCCGGTCCCGTGTGGCGAGGTCCGGTCCGGCCAGGAAAGGAGGGATTGCGTATGGCGACAGGAACCGTCAAGTGGTTCAACTCGGAGAAAGGTTACGGCTTTATCTCGCAGGAGACCGGCCCTGACGTCTTCGTGCACTTCAGTGCAATCGAGGGCAACGGGTACCGGAACCTCGAGGAGAACGAGAAGGTCGAGTTCGACGTCAATCAGGGCCCCAAAGGTCTGCAGGCCGCAAACGTGAAGCGTCTCGGCTAGACGCTCGCAGCGTGGTATACCGCGAAGCCCCGCCGGCAGCGCTGGCGGGGCCTTGCGGTTCATTGGCTCAATGACCCGTCTCCAGCCGCTCCGGATGGGAGTACACGTTGAAGGAGCCGCCCCGCACGAAACCGGCGAGGGTTAGGCCGAGACGGTCCGCGGCGGCCACCGCCAAACTCGACGGGGCTGACACGGCTGCGAGGATGCCGATGCCGCAGACGGCGGTCTTTTGCACGATCTCGAAGCTCACCCGTCCCGAGACCATGAGCACCCATCCGGCGAGGCGCGGGGGACTCTCGGCTCCGGCCAGCATGACGCGACCGGCGACCTTGTCCACCGCGTTGTGGCGGCCGACGTCCTCCCGGACGCACCACGGGTTTCCGGCCGGGTCAAACAGCCCCGCCGCGTGCAGCCCGCCGGTCCGGTCGAAGACCTTCTGCGCCTGGCGCAGCTGGTCGGGCAGCGACGCGATGACCGACGCCGGCACCGGGCTCGCGGCCCCGACGGGCGGGCAGGCCACCTCCACCTGGTCGATGCTGGCCTTTCCGCAGATGCCGCAGCTGGTGGTGGCCACGGTGTGACGGGCCGGGCCGGCGGCGAGCCAGGGCCGCGAGAGGCTCACTGTCACGGTGTTGTAGCGCCCTTCGTCGACGCTGATGGCGTCGCAGTAGCCCACCCCCGTGATCTGCTCGGCCCCGATGAGCCCCTCGGTGACCATGAACCCGGCTGCCAGGTCGAAGTCGTGGCCCGGGGTGCGCATGGTGACGGCGACCGGTTCGGCCGGCTGGCCGGGGCCGGCGGCCCGGATCTCCATCGGCTCCTCGGTCGCCAGGTGCTCCGGGAGCTCGACCGTGCGGTCGGGCCGCACCTTGACGGCTCGCACCACCGTGAGCGCCCGCGGGATGACCGTCACAACAGACCCAGCCGGGCCACGTCGAACGGGGTATCGCAGTCCGCCAGGGCGTCGGGGTCACCTGCTCCCGCCTGCCATTCGGCCGGGCCCACCAGCAGGACGTCGGCGTCCGCGAGCAGGTCCCGCATGGATCGCCGTCCCGCCGCTGTCAGCGCGGCGGCTCGCTGGAGGTCAGTCGGGCTGTAGCGGGCGCACAGGGTCTGGGGAATGTCGCCGGCGACGGGGACGATGGATCGCCGCGAGGGATGCGCGGCCAGCCAGCCCAGCAGGCCGGGCGTGAGCCGGGGCAGGTCTGTGGCGACCACCAGGGCCGGTCCGTTCCAGCCGCGCGGCTCGCAGCTCGGCCTGACCGGCCGCCAGCGCCGAGAGGGGACCGTCCCCGGGCCTGGGCTCCACGAGCGAGGGCAGATGGCTGTGGCCCGGCCCCACCTCGAGCGCGAGGTCGGTGACGGCGGCCAGCAAGCGCCCGGTTCGGGTGGCCAGCATCTCTCCGTCGCGGCTAACGGTCATGGTGGCCTTGTCGGTGCCCATCCGCCGGCTGGCTCCGCCAGTGAGGAGCAATCCGGCGGCAGACACAGGCCCATTGTGGCGCGTGGCCGGCCCCCGCGGCTTTCTGAATCGGCCGCCCCCGGAGGGCGTGGCAGGCTGGTCCCCGTGCCGTCCCTGTTCGAAGACCTGAACTGGCGGGGTCTGGTCCACCAGCTCACCGACCCTGAGACCCTCCCGGCCCGCATCGACCGCCCGGGCCTGGCGCTGTACATCGGTTTTGACCCCACTGCCGACAGCCTCCACGTGGGCCACCTCCAGCAGCTGTGCCTGCTCCGGCGCTTCCAGGAGGCGGGTCATCGCCCCATCGCGCTGGTCGGGGGGGCACCGGCATGATCGGCGACCCGAGCGGGAAGGGCGAGGAGCGGAACCTGCTCAGCCCCGAGGAGCTCGAAGCCAACCGGATCGGGGTTGCCAACCAGATCGCTCGCATCCTTCAGATCGCACCCAACGACGGGGGCGGCCGGGGAGAGGGCGTCATCCTCGTGGACAATCTCGAGTGGCTGGGGACCACCGGATTGCTGGAGTTCCTCCGCGATGTCGGCAAGCTCTTCAGTGTCAACGAGATGATCCGCAAGGACTCCGTCCGGGGCCGACTGGACGCACGGGAGCAGTCCCTGTCGTTCACCGAGTTCAGTTACATGCTCCTGCAAGCCTGGGACTTCGTGCAGCTGTTCGACCGGTATGGGTGCGAGCTGCAGCTGGGCGGGAGCGACCAGTGGGGGAACATCACGGAGGGTATCGACCTGATCCGCCGGCTCCGGGGGTCGGACGCCTTCGGCCTCACCTCTCCACTGGTGACCAAGGCGGACGGCACGAAGTTCGGCAAGACCGAAGCGGGCAGCGTGTGGCTGGACGCTGGCCGGACCAGCCCGTACGCCTTCTACCAGTTCTGGATGCAAACGGTGGACGCCGAGGTCGGGTCGTACCTGCGACGGTTCACGTTCCTGCCGCGGGAACGCATCGAGGAACTGGACGCCGACACGGAAGCCCATCCGGAGCGCCGGGCCGGCCAACGGCGCGCTCGCCTTCGAGGTGACGGCGATGGTGCATGGCGCGGGCGAGGCCCGCCGGGCGGAGGAGGCCGCGGCCGTCCTGTTCACCGCGGACATCGCCCGGCTCGACCCGGTCACCCTGGAGAACGCACTGGCCGATGCTCCGACGACAGTGATCGACCGGCGAGAGCTGGCGGCGGGGCTGACGGTGGTGGAGGCTTTGGTCCGTTCGGGGTTGGCCACGTCGCGCCGCGATGCCCGTCAGCTGCTCTCGCAGGGGTCGGTGTCGCTCAACGGTCACCGCCTGAGCGATGACCGGGCGCTGGCCCCGGGCGACGCCCTGCACGGGCGATGGCTGGTGTTGCGGCGGGGCCGGTCCACCCAAACGGTGCTCGTCGTCAGCGACTGAGGCGGACCCCGGCCCTGGCCCGCTCTGCCGCCGTCCGCCCGCCGGCCCCGCCGGCTCAGTCCTCGCCCGGGTGCTCCAGGGCGTCCCGGAGCCGCTTGGCTACCACCGCGGCTGCGGCGTCGTCGACATAGCGCGTGCGTGGCCACAGGAAGCCGCGCAGCCCGTCGCCCCGCCGGCGGGGAATCACGTGGAGGTGCACGTGCGGGACGCTCTGGCTGACGATGTCGTTGAGGGCGAAGAAGGTGCCCTCGGCGGCCAGGGTGGACCGCTGGGCCCGGGCCACCCTTCGCCCGGCGTCCATAAGGGGCCCCAGCTGTTCGGATGGAAGGTCCAAAAGGGAGGGCACGTGCCGGCGGGGAATCACCAGGGTGTGGCCTTCGAACACCGGCCGGGCGTCCAGAAACCCGATGAAGGCCGGTTCGTCGAGGACCACAAAGGCCGCCCGCTCGCCGGCCACGATCTGGTCGAACACGCATTCAGAGGTTGGGCCCACCGCGGTCAGCGTCGCGCGACGATGCTTCTCATGGCCAGCGAACCGTCTGTTCCCTTTACTGCAGGTCCCCCCGAAACGGTCCTTCCGCCTCCGCCCGCCGACGCCGCGGCCGAGCTGGCCGCGGCGCTGGACCGTCCCCCCGACGAGCGCCGCGCCGCCGTGGCGGTGGTGGTGGCCGCCCATCCTGCCTACCTGGACGGCTGGGCCCGCCTCGCCGGCCTGGGCCGGGATCACGTCGAGTCGTACGCCTACGCCCGGGTGGGGTACCACCGCGGCCTCGATCAGCTGCGAGGCTCCGGGTGGCGCGGCTCGGGCTATGTCCGCTGGCGGCACCCCGAGAACCGTGGCTTCCTTCGGGCGCTGGACGCCCTCGGTGCGGCGGCCGCCGCGATCGGCGAGGAGGAGGAGGCGGAGCGTTGTGCCGTGTTCCTGCGCCAGCTGGATCCGGACTGGCGGGGCGCCGGGGAGGCGTAGAGCAGCACTCAATCGGTTTGTGTGATAAAAGACGCGATATGCGCGACTTTTATCACACAAACGCCCCGCCGCGCCCAGTCGGCCCCTGTGTGGGCACGCTCACTGATTGTGTGATGTTTGCCGCGTATCACGCGACTTTTATCACACAAACCGGCCGCGGATCTTGCTTACGCCAGCCGCCTTCGGGCACTTTCCGCCCCGGCTAGCCTCGCCACCACGATGGCTGAGGAGGCACGCCTGGTCGGTCCGTTTCCCGACGGCGCCGAGCCCGATGCCTACGACCGCCAGCGCCGCCGAATCCTCTGGAGCATGCCGAGCGGCTTGTACGTCCTGGGGACACGGGGACGGATACTGGCGTCGGGCTCGTCCGACGAGCGCGCTGGGCCCCCTCGGCGCAACCTGATGACCCTCAATTGGGCGACCCAGGTCGCGATGGAACCGAAGCTGGTGGCCATCAGCGTGGAGGCCGAGGCGTTGAGCCATGCTCTCCTTCAGGACGGCCAGGTCTTTTCTCTCAATATCCTGCTCCGGGAGCAGCGGGCGATCGTCCGGAAGTTCGTCAAGCCGCTTGACGACCCCGGCGACGCCGGCGAACTGGCCGGGTTCCCATTGCAGGGCGGGCGTACCGGGGCTCCGATCCTTGCCGTCGCCGCGGCATGGCTGGAGTGCGAGGTCCGCCGGCAGGTGGACTGCGGCAGCCATACGCTTTTCATCGGCGAAGTGGTGAGCTGTGGCGGCGATCCTGCGGACGGGCTCGAAGTCTTGCGCATGGAGGACACCCGGATGAACTACGGCGGCTGAACATCCCGCAGGCCGGGATCCGAGCCGGGCGCACAGGGGCAGGGAGAGGGAGGGGGGGGGCCGGGGCGGGCAGTGTCGCTTGGCGAAGGAGGCCCCCGTGGAGCCCCTAGTTGTGACGGGCCCGGCCGCCCTCGAGAGTCTGATCCAACGCCTGCTTGGCGTGAGTCAATACGCGCTCGACACGGAGTTTCACCGGGAGCGCACCTACTGGCCCCGGTTGGCTCTGCTCCAGGTGGCGTGGTCGGCGGACGCAGCGGGCCCGGCCGGGGTGGCGCTCGTCGACCCGCTCGCGGTTGATGTTGAGCCGTTGTCGAAGGTTCTGGCCGGCCCTGGGATCATGGTCGCCCACGCCGCCGAGCAGGACCTGGAGGTCCTGGAGCGGGCGTGCGGGCGGGGCCCGACCCGGTTGTTCGACACCCAGATCGCGGCCGGATTCGTGGGGTATGGCTCGTCCAGCCTGGCCACGCTGTCGCAGTCGTTCCTGGGGTTGACGATCCCGAAGGGCGACCGTCTCACGGACTGGCGGCGCCGTCCCCTGACCGACTCGCAGCTGGCGTACGCGGCGGCCGACGTCGACAAATTGCTCGAGCTGGCGGCCGCCATCGAGGCCGCCCTCGACCAAGAGGGACGCCGGGAGTGGGCTGAGGAGGAGTGCGCGGCGATGCTGGCCCGGCCCCACGGGGCCCCTGACCCGGAGCGAGCGTGGTGGAAGCTTCGCGACGCCCGGCAACTCCGAGGTGCGTCGCGCGGCGTGGCCCAGGAGGTGGCGGCGTGGAGGGAGCGGCGGGCCCAGGTTGTTGACGTGCCCATCCGCACGGTGTTGCCTGACCTGGCCCTGCAGGCGATTGCCCACCGGCCCCCGGCGTCAGCAGACTCGTTGCACCATTTGCGGGGAATGGACGGCCGGCACCTGCGTCCGGACGTGACCGAGCAGCTCCTGGCCGCGGTGGCCCGAGGACGGGCGCTGCCAGCCGCCGAGCTGCGCCTGCCGCCCGCGGACGATGTGCCCAAGGATGTGCGCGGCGCGGTGGCCCTGTTGATGGCCTGGGTCGCGGAGGTGGCGCGAGACGAGCGGGTGGACGCGGCGCTGCTTGCCACCCGCAGCGACCTGGCCAGCTATCTCCGCGGCGACCCCGACTCGAAACTGGGCCGAGGGTGGCGGGCCCGCCTGGTGGCGGAGCCGGTTGAGGCGCTTGTACAGGGCCGGGCCGCTCTGGCCTTCGACGGAGCAGATCGCCTGGTAATGGAGCAGCGGACCGGGCTCCCGTTTCGAGTCGGGAACGCCGCCGGCTGAACGACACCCGGGCTCCTGCGAGCCAGCGGACCCCCGCCCTGAGCGAGCCCCTACTCGGGTGCTGCCGCCGAACCCCCCGCCGGCCCGGCCACGTCACCGGCCGCTGTGGGCCCGTCCGGCTTGGGCCGCAGATCCACGGTCAAGGTGAGGACACCCCCCTCCAGGACGGCGACCGCGTCACCGATCATGGCGTAGTCCTGGAAGTCCAGGCGGGCCTGCTCCATGAAGCGCTTCCGCTCCGCCCCCTCGAGCGGGGGCAGGCCGCGCTGGCGCACGGCGCGGGCGCGGGCCTGGAAGCGGCGGATCATAGCGTCGGAATCAAACTCGTCCGCGATGAGTAGACTGTACCGGGAGGGAACCGGATCCCTGGGCCGCGCCTGGAGTCGGACGAGCGAAATCCTCGCACCGCTACCCGGGCGTCGCTACGAGGGCGCAGGCCAGCGATACAATGGGGGTCGGTCACGACCTTTCTCGACCACCGAAAGACCACGGGAGCGGCACGTGAAAAAGGGACGGCATCGGCGCTTCGAGGAGGCGCGTGCACTGAAGCGCTCGACTGAGGAGGTCGTAGAGCCCTGCGCCGAGTGTGGCGCGCTGCCCGGAGACGATCACGCCTCGTGGTGCCTGGCCATGGAGGACGAGGAGGAGGAGTACTCCGACCCCGAGGCGCGTCGGGCCTAGACGACCCGGGCCGGCGCGCCCAGCGCGGCCGAGACGATAGGCACCGGTAGAGCTCGCCCACGGAAGCCCGAAATCTGCCGGCCGTCGTTGACGCTGACGCTGACGCTGACGCTGGCGCCGGCTTGGCTGGGGCGCCCGTTAACGCCGGGATCGTCGCACCGGGTGGGGGAGCGGGGTACCGCTTGACTGGCGCGCCTCCAGGTAGGCCGCCAGCCGCGCGTAGACCTCTGCTCCCACCATGGCGGTGAGCTCGTCGGCCAGGGTCACGTAGACCGGCTGGCGGCCCTTGAACGCCTCGGGCGCCTCGGTGCACCACCAGTGGAACTCTTCACCGCCCGCCGCCCCAGTGCCGGCGATCCCACTGCGTGATGGTGGAGGTGACCTGCCCGGAATCGTCGCTGGTGTCCTCTCGCCGCAGGGGGAGCTGCCAGCACACGTCGGGCTTCAGCTCGAGCGGGGCCACCCCCCGAGCAAGGGCGGCCTGGTGGAGGGCGCAGCCGGGGCCGGCGGGAAAGCCCGGTCGGTTGAGAAAGATGCACGCCCCGTCCACCATGCGCGTGATGCGGGCCCCGTCGGGCTGTGTGGCGATGACCCCGCCCCGCCGGCCTCGCCGGGCGTACTGCCACTCCTCGTCGGTGAGGGTCTTCCCGGCGGCGACCACCCGGGCCACGTCGTCGTCATCGGTGAAATGCGCCCCGTACGAGCAGCACCCCTGGGCCAGCGCTTCCGCCGGCCCGGTCAGGACCCCCTGGCACCCTCGCCCGTAGATGCACTGCCATCCGGACAGCAGAAACGTGACGTCGAAGACCCACGTCCGCGCCTCCTCGAGGTCCTCGAAACTGACCCACTCGTGGGCGTCGGGGGGAACCTGTCGCGGCACGGACCCCGAGCGGGTCGGGGTCGTCTGGGCTCTTCGTGTCTGCGCCACTCCTCACCCCCGCTCGAGGCGGCCCAGCTCGAGCATCAGCTCACCCGCAGCCAGCAGCCCCTTCCAGAACTGGTCCATCACCATCCGCTCGTTCGGGGCGTGAATCCGGTCGCCCGGTAACCCCACGCCGAGAAACAGTACCGGCGCATCAAGGACGCGCCCGAGCGCCTCCTCGGGCCCGCTGCCGCCTTCCCGGATGTACAGCGGCGGGCTTCCCCACACCGATTCGATGGCACGATTCAAGGCCTTCATGGCGGGGTGGTCAATCGGTGTCAACGCCGGCGCCACGCCGCCTTCCCGGGTGAGCTTCACCTGCACACCCTCCGGGACTCGCTCGGCCAGCCAGGCCCGGAAGGCGGCGTCCACCGCCTCCGGCTCCTGCTCCGGGACCAGCCGGAAGGCCAGCTTGAAGTTGGCGGTCGCGGGCACGATGGTCTTGATCCCTGAGCCGCCGTAGCCGCTGTGCAGCCCGACCACCTCCGCCGTCGGGCGCACGCCGACCCGTTCCAGCGGGGTGAAACCGGCTTCCCCCTCCAGGTACGGGACCCCGCCGCCCTCCGCCCGGAAGGCGGCCTCGTCGAAGGGCTGGGCGGCCAGCGACGCCTTTCCCGTCGGCGTCAGGTCGCGCACGGCATCGTAGAAGCCGGGCAAGGTCACCCGTCCCTGGTCGTCATGCAACGACGCGATCAGCCGGGCCGCCACCACCGCCGCGTTGGGAACGGTCCCTCCCCACACCCCGCTGTGCAGGTCGATCGACGCGGTCCGCAGGCTGACATCGAAACCGACGAGGCCGCGCATGCTGATCGTTGTCGACGGCACGTCCGGGGCGATCATGCCGGTGTCGGACACCACCGCGACGTCGCAGGCCAGCCGATCCGACTCCCGGAGGAGCAACTCCTCGAAGTGCGGGCTGCCGATTTCCTCCTCGCCTTCGATCAGCAGCTTCAGGTTGACGGGGAGGGCGCCGGCCACCTGGAGCAGACCCCGGGCCGCTTCGATCTGATAAAGGGACTGCCCCTTGTCGTCAATGGCACCCCGGGCCAGGCACTCGCCATCCACGATGACCGGATCAAAGGGCGGCGACCGCCATTCATCGAGTGGATCGACGGGCTGCACGTCGTGATGTCCGTAGACCACCACGGTCGGAGCGTCCGGCCCGGCGTGCAGCCAGTCGGCGTACACGGCGGGCCCGCCCCCGGTCTCGAGCAGCATGACGTGCTCCAGGCCGGCCTCCCGGCACCGCTCGGCGCAGTACTCGGCCGAGGCACGGACATCGAGCACGCGGTCCGGATCGGCGGAGATGGAAGGGATCCGCAACCAGGAAAAAAGGATGCCCAGGATGCGGTCACGCTCCTGCTCCGCGTAACCCGAGAGCGCCAGATCGGCCATGACCCTGCAACGTACTGCACGGGGGTCAGCGGTAGTTTGGCTGGCCATGGCTCAGCCCCGGCGCCGGCTGGCCGCGGTCTTGGTTGCGTTGGCGGTCCTGGCGCTGGCGGCCTGTGGCGGTGGCCGGCCTGTCCAGTCCAGCACCACCGTCCCTACCCGGCCCGCCGGCGGGTCGGTGTCCACCGGGACCGCTGCAGGGCCGGGCCCGTCCACGGTGCAATGGTCGGCCTGCCAGGGCGCGGCCGGTCCCCAGGGCTACCAGTGCGCCACCGTTTCGGTGCCCCGCGATCCCAGCCATCCCGGCGGCGCCACCATTCCGATGGCGATTGATCGGCACCCGGCGACCGGGCAAAAGATCGGCTCTCTTCTGGTCAACCCGGGCGGGCCGGGCGTGTCCGGGGTGGACTTCCTGCCCCAGATCGTCACGGAGATGCCCGCCGAACTACTTGCCCGTTTCGACATCGTCGGCTTCGACCCGCCCGGCGTGGGCCGCACCGCCCCCATCACGTGCCTGGACGGCAGCGCCCTCGAGCAATATTTCCATACCGACCCGGCCCCCCCGTCGTCCGCCGGCTTCGCCGCCCTGGTGGCGGCCGACCGCGGCTTCGCGGCTGGCTGCGAAGCGAAGAGCGGCGCCGAGTTGCCTTACGTGAGCACCGTGGATGCCGCACGCGACATGGACGTGGTCCGAGCCGCCCTCGGCGATGCCACCCTCACCTACATGGGATTTTCGTACGGAACCCTGCTCGGAGCGACCTACGCCAACCTTTTTCCCACCCATATTCGAGCGATGGTGCTCGACGGGGCCATCGACCCGGCCCTGGCGCCGGTTCCCCAACTTGACCAGCAGTCGGCCGCGCTCGACGGCCAGTTGCAGCAGTTCTTCTCGGACTGCAGCCGCGCCGCCGCCTGCCCGTGGCATCCCGCCGGCGATCCGGCCACCGCTTACAACGCGCTTCTGGCCCGGGTCCGGGCCGACCCGCTTCGCGTGAAGGGAACCTCGCGCCAGGTTGGGCCGGCCGAGGTCCTGTACGGCACCGCGGCCGCCCTGTACTCCACCAGCACGTGGAACGACCTGTCCCAGGCCCTCGAGGAGGCCAGTCAGGGCAACGGAGCCGCTTTCCTGGCCCTCTTCGATGCCTATTCGGGCCGCCAGAGCAACGGCACCTACAGCAACCTGTTCGAGGCCAACGCCGCCATCAACTGCCTCGACGCCCCGCCGCTCCCGCTCAGCGCGATTCAGTCCGACGCCCCGGCCGCGCAAGCGGCCTCTCCCGTCTTCGGGCTGACCAACCTGTATGGCGAGGTCGAATGCTCCGTCTGGCCCGTGCCGGCCACCGGTCACGTCGGGCCCCTGCCCGCGCCGGGCTCGCCGCCGATCGTGGTCGTGGGCAGCACCGGCGACCCGATCACCCCGTACAGCTGGGCCCAGGCCCTCGCCCAGGAACTGGGCCGGGGAGTACTGCTCACGCGAGTCGGCGACGGACACACGGGCTACGGGAACAGCGCTTGCGTCCGCGGCGACGTCGATCGCTACCTCATCGACCTCACCCCTCCCGCGTCGGGGACCCGCTGCCCCAGCAACTAGCGCCAGACTGTGACGGATGGCAACCTCCACGGACGTGACTGACGGAACGGCTGGCTTGATCCGGGACCTCCGTCTGGCCGTCGGCGCCGACCGGGTCCACACGGAGCCGACAGAGCTCGGCCTCTACCGCCGGGACGCGTCCATGATCACCGGCGAGGCGGCCGTGGTGTGCTTCCCGACCTCCACGGCGGAAGTGGCGGCGGTCGTCGGCGTGTGCCGGGACCACGACCGTCCCTTCCTGCCGCGCGGCTCGGGCACCGGCCTGGCCGGTGGGGCCACGCCGGCCGGCCAGGTGGCGCCCGTCGTGATCGTTACCACCAAAATGAACCGGATCCTCGAAGTGGACGCCGTCCAGCGCCTGGCCTGGGTCCAACCCGGGGTGCTCAACCTGGACCTGTCCCGGGCGGTGGCCCATCTGGGACTGCACTTCGCCCCCGATCCGTCCAGCCAGCAGTCGTGCTCCGTCGGCGGCAACCTGGCCAATAATTCCGGCGGTCCCCACTGCCTGCTCTACGGGGTCACCAGCGCGCACATCCTGGCGGTCGAAGTGGTCCTGCCGGACGGCTCGGTGACCGTTCTCGGTGGGGTAGACCCCGAGCCCGACGGCCTCGATCTGCGAGGGGCGTTCGTCGGCAGCGAGGGCACCATGGGCATCGCCACCCGCATCGCCGTCCGGCTCACCCCCCTCCCCCCGACCGTGGCCACGCTGCTCGCGGATTTCGCGGACCTGGACGCTGCCGCCGCGGCGGTGACGGGGATCATCGCCGCCGGCATCGTCCCGGCCGCACTGGAGATGATGGACGCCGTCATCGTCGAGGTCGTGGAGGCCTACGTGCATGCCGGCTTTCCCACCGAGGCAGCCGCCCTCCTCCTGGTGGAAGTGGACGGCCTCGCGGCTGGCGTCGACGAACAGACCCGGCGAGTCCGCGATGTCCTTCTCGCCCACGGTGCCGGTGAAGTGCGCGTCGCCGGCAGCCCCGCCGAGCGGGCGTTGTGGTGGAAGGGTCGGAAGTCCGCCTTCGGGGCGATCGCACGGATCGCCCCCAACTACTACCTGCACGACTGTGTCGTTCCGCGCACCCGTCTGGTCGAGGTGCTGCGCGAGGTCAACGGCATCGCCGCCCGCCACGATCTGATCCTCGGCAACGTGTTCCACGCCGGCGACGGCAACCTGCACCCTCTGATCGTGTTCGACCGCCGCGCTCCCGGGGTGCTGGAACGGGTGCACGCGGCCGGCCAGGAGATCGTCGAAGCCTGTGTCCGGGCGGGAGGAACGCTCTCTGGCGAGCACGGCATCGGGCTGGAGAAGCGCGACGCCATGCCGCTTGTGTTCTCGGCCGCCGACCTCGAAGCCCAAGCCTGGCTGCGAGATGCGTTCGACCCGTCGGGACGCTGTAACCCGGAGAAGGTCCTGCCCCGGGGCGGGTCCCGGTGCGGCGATCTGGCCGAGTTGCCGGCCGGGGCCTGGGTGTGAGCAACGGGCTGGAGCGCTTCGCCGCCGAGGTCGGCCCGTCGGGCCCGGTCCGGGCGGTCGGGGGCCGGACCCATTGGGACGTGGGCGGGGAGCCGCCGGCCGCGGTGCGTGAAGTGGGCGCCCCCGACGGAGTCGTGGCCCACGAGCCGGCCGAGATGATTGTCCGGGTGGGTGCCGGGACCACCCTCTCGCACCTGCGGGAGGTGGTGCGCGCGGGCGGCCAGGATGTCGCCCTCGACGCCGACCGGCCGGACCGGGCCACCGTCGGGGGAATTCTGGCGGTGGGGCAGAGCGGCGTCCGGCGCCTGGGACTCGGCCCGGTCCGCGACGCCGTCCTCGAGGTCATTGCCGTGAATGCTCGCGGCGACCTGATTCGCTCCGGGGCCCCCCTGGTCAAGAACGTGACCGGCTTTGACCTGTGCCGTTTACTGGTCGGATCCCTCGGCACGCTGGCCTTGATCGGCGAGGTGGTGCTGCGGTGCCGGCCCCGAGCCGAAGTCGAACGCTGGTGGGTCGCGGAGGGGGCTGACCCGTTCCAGCTGGCGGACCGGCTGTACCGGCCGCTGTCGGTCCTGTGGGACGGAGTCTCCACCTGGGTGGGCCTGGCCGGCTACGACGCCGATGTGCGGGGGCAGGCGGAGGCCGTACTGGGACCGTCATTCGTGTCCGCGGCGGGGCCGCCGGTAGGGCCGGGATCGCATGGAGGGGACGGCGGTGGAGAGGACGGCGGCGGTGGCAGCCGGTCTTCCTGCGTGCGCCGGTCCCGCCCGCCGGCGTCCCTGCGCCGCGTGCCCGAGGAGGCCGGCGGGTGCGGGGCCGCCGGTGGCTGGCTGGCCGAGGTCGGCGTCGGGTTGGTGCACTGCACCCCTGAGGTGGCAGCCCGGCTGGCACCCGGGCCGGCGCCGTCGGAGGTGACGATCGATCTGCACCGGGGGTTGAAAGCACGTTTTGACCCGGACGGCCGGCTGAACCCGGGCCGGTCCGTCCTGGCGGGGGCCTGAGAGTGGCGGCGCGGGCTGGCGGCGCGCTCCACGTCGACGCCGATGAGCTGGCTGCCTGTGTTTCGTGTGGGCTGTGCCTGGCTCACTGCCCGACCTACCGGGTGACCGGGGAGGAGGGTCTTTCGCCCCGGGGCCGCATCGCAGCGATGCGGGCCGTCGATGCGGGGAGCGCGGTGGACGCCACGTTTGCGCGCCTCATGCAGACGTGCGTGCAGTGCCGGGCGTGCGAGACGGCCTGCCCGGCGTCTGTTCCCTTCGGGCGGCTGATGGAGGGTGCCCGCGAGCTGCTGGCGCCGGTGTCGGTGCCTGCCTGGCAGCGGGCCGCGTACCGGGTTCTCGGCTACCACCGGCTCCTCGAGCGGCTGACGGCTGTTGGGGCGGTAGCCCAGCGGGCCGGCCTGATCCCGAGGCGCCTCTCGGCGCGGGCTGTCCCTGCCCCCGCTCCCGCTGCGCCAGGCGCCGCTGACGGCGACGGGGCGCGATGTGTGGTTGTTCACCGGGTGTGTGATGGATGCGTGGCAGCGCCACATTCACCGGGCTGCGATCGCGGTGCTGGGGGCCTGCGGTGCGGGCGTGGCACTGCCCGGCCCCGCCGCGGCCTGCTGCGGGGCCCTGCACGTCCATGCCGGTCTGCACGTCGACGCGGCCCGTCTGGCCCGGCGGGTGATGTCGGCCTTTCCGGGCACGGCGCCGATCCTGGCCGACTCCGCCGGATGCGGCGCTGCGCTCAAAGACTACGGCCATCTCCTCGGCACCCCCGACGCAGAACGCTTCTCGCAGCGCGTCGTCGACATCCATGAATGGCTGGCCGAGCACGCCGAGCGGTTGCCTCCCCCGGCGCCCGGCGTCGCCGAACGGCGGATCGCGGTGCAGGATCCCTGCCATTTGCGGCACGTGCAGCGCGCCGAGGGCTCAGTCCGGGTCGTGCTGCAGCGGTACGGCCAGCTCGTGGAACTGGACGACGACGGGCGCTGCTGCGGTGCCGGCGGTGCCTACAGCGCCCTTCAGCCGGAGCTCGCGGGCGAGATCCGCACCCAGAAGCTGGCCGTTATCGCCGCGACCGCCCCGGACGTGGTGGCCAGCGCCAACCCGGGGTGCGGCCTGTGGCTGGCCGGCGCCGGCGTACCCATCCAGCATCCAGTGGAGATCGTCGCTGATGCGGCGGGGTTAGCCGTCGCGTCGCCCGGCCCGGCGGACCCGGCGTCGGAGGGTCGCGGTGGCCGGTGAGTTCGAGGACATCCGCAGCCGGCTGGAGCAGATCTCAGAGGAGCTGGCCGACCTGGCCCTGGAACGGTTGCGGGAGTCGATCGACGCCGGCGGGGTGGAGTTGCCGGTCGACGAGCGCCGGCTGACTCGGGCCCGACGGGCGGTCGAGCGGGCGGCCGCGATCCTCGCCGAACCCGACGACGGCGACTGGTAGCCCCGGGGCGCGTCAGACCGGGTCGAGGTAACCGTGACTCCGGAGAAAGTCGAGCAGCTCGGCCGCGGCCTGGTCGGGATCGAGCGGTCCAACTAATCGCGGCGGGTCGTGGGCGGCCAGGGCGCCGGTGAGGGTCAGAATCCGTTCGCGGGTCGTCCCCTCCGGTGCCGGCACCCGATGGGGGCGAGGGCGATAGGGGCGAGGGGGGCCGGCGTGCCAGGAGGCCTGGCGGGCGGCCACGCCCGGACCGGTTGCGGGGGTCGCCGCGACCGGGACGGGCGCGGACTCGGCCGCCAGGGCGCCGGCGAGCGGTGCCCTCCGGAGCCGAACCCCTGCCGCCTCCACGGAGCAGACCGCCGGACTCGCCAAACGCAGGCGTTCTCGCCATCCGCCGTCCAGTCGGCGCTCGGCGACCACAACGTCCCCGTCGACGTCCAGGGACACCAGCCCCAGGGCCTGCCCGGCCCCGAGAAAATGGGCGAGCAGGGCGGGCAGCGCTCCTGTTCCACCGAGCGCCGAGCGGTCTCCGCAGACGACGAGCGCGGGAGGCCCGAACGACGACACCGCCGCAGCCAGGGCCCGGGCCAGGGCAACGGGGTCGGCGGCCAGTTGGGCGCCGCCGACACTCTGAACCTCGCCGAAGTCGGCCCGCCCGCCGCGGGGTCCGCTCGTCGCATCCGGGTCAGGCCAGGGCAGGCGGAGCGCGGTGGCGCCGACCGCCATGGCCTGGCGCAAGGCCCCCTCCGTTTCCGGAGGCCCGGCGGCCACCGCCACCAGCCGACCGCCCCACGACTGCGCGGCTCGGAGCGCAAGTTCGAGGGCGGCGGCGTCGGCGGCGGTCAGGTCGAGGCGGCGGGGATCGACGTGCACCTCACCCGTGACCGGCTCGACCGTGGGGCGGGGGTCAGCGGGAGCCAGGCAGGCCGCCACGATGGGACCGTCGGTCACCGCAGCCGCGGAGGAGAGCGGGCCCCGGTCCGCTGGCAGCTCAGCCCCGGTCGATGTCCGGCCGGGCGGGATCAGCGGCGCCGACGCGGCGGGTTCCTCAGCCACGACGGAACACCACTCCTTGCCCACCGTCGGGGTAGGTCCAGGTCAACGCCCCTTCGGAGTTGCACACCAGGTAGCACGTGCCGCACTCGAAGCACTGCTCGTAGTTGAAGAGGATCCCGCCGTCGGCGGTCGGGGCGAACAGATTGGCCGGGCAGGCCGTGACACACGCCTTGGTGGTGCACGAGCGGCACACATCCGAGTCGACAGTGATGTGGGGCCGCTCTCCGATGCGGAACTCCACGCTCGCCATGCGCGTCTCGAACGAAACCTCCGGCCAGGGCCGGACCGGGCGCGTCACCGGAAGACCCGCACCGTGCTGAGCCCGTCACGGACCAGATCCCGCCAGCGCACGCCGGTGCTCTTGACGGTCTGGTGCAACAGCCGCGCCATCCCCGGTTTCGGGTCGGGATTGGTCACCGTGAACACCTGTTCCGCCAGGTCGCAGATCAGGTGGGTGTACTGGCGTTGCATGCGTTCGGAGAGGATCAGTTCGGGCGCGGCCCGCAAGCGGCGATGATCCTGAAGGACGAAGTTCGCTTCCAGCGCCCGGCGGTAGGCCGCCAACGAGGCTGCGCTCACGTCGCCGGCGGTGATCGCCCCGGCCGCCGCCCGGCCCGCGGCCAGGCCGGACCCGATGGCGAAATTGACGCCTTCCAGCCAGATTCCGGCCGCCAGCGTCATGGCGGCGGCGTCCCCGGCCACCAGGAGGCCGTCGCCGACCAGCGTCGGCATGGCGTCGTAACCCCCTTCCGGTATCAGGTGGGCGGCGTATTCCTTGAGCGTGGCCCCCTTGAGGGCTGGAGCGATCGAGGGATGGGCCTTGAAGCCCGCAATCAACTCCTCGGGGCGAACCCGGGCCGCGGCTAGGCCGGTGACCGACACCACCACGCCGACGCTCACCGTGTCCAGGTTGGTGTAGAGGAACCCGCCGCCCGGGATCCCTTCCGTGCACCCGATCGCTTCGATGTCGACGCCCTCTCGGGGGCCGAGGCCGAACCGTTCTTCGATGGTGTGGGCGGGGAGCGCCAGGACCTCCTTCGCTCCGAGGGTGTAGTGGGCCGGGTCCGCCGGGAGGGCCAGCCCGGCTTCGCGGGCGAGAAACGAGTTGACGCCGTCGCAGGCGATCACCACGTCGGCGCTGAGCTCTCCGTCCGGGCGGTCGGTGCGCACGCCCGTCACACGTCCCGCGGCGTCGCGGCACAGGCCGGTCACGACCGTGGAGGTAACCAGCGTTGCTCCCGCGGCCACCGCCGCTCCGGCCAACCAGCTGTCGAAGTCGGCCCGGTAGGTGGTCATCCCGTTGTAGGGCGTCTCGCCCCACGCCTGGCTCCGCACGTCGATGGTGACCGACTGGGACGGCGTCATCACCATGGTCGAACGCCGGACCACCCAGCGCTGGACGGGGACCTGCTCCCACCAGCGGGGAATGACCTCGTCGAGCACCCTGGCGTACACCACTCCGCCATAGACGTTTTTCGATCCCGGAAACGGGCCGCGCTCGACAATCACAACCGATCGCCCGGCCCGGGCCAGCGCCAGCGCCGCGGCGGAACCGGCAGGGCCGGCGCCGACGACCACGGCGTCGAAGTGTTCAGGCATGAAAGACGCCTCTCTCCGCTTCTCGGGGGCTACCGACCGCGGGGTTCGGGCCGGAGACTTCGACGCCTGGCCGACGGCGCTCTGCTTCCGCCGGTGGGCCGGGCCCGTCCTCGTCACCCGTGCCAGCCAGCTCGGCGGGGAGCGGCACCCCCAGCCGCTGCGCCAGGCGCACCAGCAGGCCGCCGGCGTCGCAGATCAACCCCAGGTTCGCCATGGCCGTCATCGGGCAGGACGGGTCGGTGTTGACACTGACGACGTGGCGCGGGTTGCCGAGACCCCCGATGTGCTGGCTTGCGCCCGACACGCCCAGGGCGACGTAGAGGTCCGGATTGATGGCCACGCCGGTGGTGCCGATCTGTCGTTCGTGGCCGGCCCACCCGGCGTCGGTGACGACGCGGGTGGCGCCTGCAGACGCCCCGAGGGCCGCAGCCACCCGGCTGAGTAAGACGAAGATCGCCCGGGCCTGTTGGTCGCTCGCCGCTCGCGGCACCAGTCCGGCGCCGCCGCCGAACACTCTCCGGGCGTCGGCCAGGTCCATGGTGGCCGGGTCCGGACGGATCAGCGTCGCCGCTTCGGCATCGGGCGAGGGCCGGGGCGCCGGCGCCGGCAAGTTGAGTGGCTCCACCCGGGCTGGGTTCCGAAGCGGGTGAGGCGACCGGGCTCCCGGCAGGAGGGTGGCGACGGCAGGGCGGGGCCCCTCGACGGGCACGACGACGCGTCCGTCCACCCGGAGCAGCTCGGCCCGGATGCCCTCGGCGATCAGGTCCACTCGCACCGCCCCGGCCAGTAGGGGTCGGTCCAGGTGGGCCGCGAGGCGGGGGGCCAGATCCCGTCCGTCGGGCGATGCCGGCAGGACCACCAGCGGCAATGGGTCCAGTAGGGGGCCGAGCAGGGCCGCGAGCGAGCCCGGCTCCGTGCCGGTGTCGGCCCACCAGGCGGCCGAGGCGCTCGGCAACTCGGCGGCGGCGGCTTGCGACCCCGAGCCAACCACGAGGGCGTGACCGCGGGCCTCGGCGACGGTTTCATCCGCGCCGGCCGGCAGCCGCCCGGCGCGAGCCACCACGACGGCGAGCGGCCGATCTGCGGGTATCGCCAGCGCCCTCTCGGTCATAGTTCCATGGCTACCCGGTGCCCCTCGATCACGGCGGCGTGGGCCCGGCGAGGGGCGAGGCAGTCGCCGATGCGGTGCACCGGGAATTCCGCGTCCGCCAGTTCGTACCACAGCTCGTCTTCGGGCTGTTGGTGCAGTGCGCACACCACCCAGTCGCAGACGCGGTCCCGGTCCTGGCCGGTCGGGTGGTGTTGGAGGTGCAGCACGACCCGGCCGGCCGCAGGGGCGTCGCCGCCGCTCTCGCCGGCCGCAGCGGCGTCGCCGCCGTTCTCGCTCAGATCGGTCACCCCGAGCGGCACCAGGTCCGTCGCCTGGCGGATCCCCTTGGCGTGGGCCCGCACGTTCCAGGTCTCCAGGTCCAGGGTGATGCCGAGATCCTGCCCGACGACCATCCCGTTCGTCACGATCTCCACCTGACAACCCCGGTCGGCCAGCAGCTCGGCCACAGACGTGGCCTGGTGGAATCCCAGCTCGTCCACGACTACCACCCGTCCGCTCGGCACCGCCCGGCCTTCGAGCACGTCTCGCACGTCCACCACCCGCGCCTGCCCACCTCCCCACCACGGTGGGCTCGGGCGTGCCCCGGTGGCCAGGATGACCACGTCGGGACGCCCATCGCGGATGCTGGCGCCGTCGGCGGGGGTGCTGGTGCGCACGTCCACACCGAGTCGTGCCACCTGGGCGGCCAGGTTGCGGGTGATGTCAAGGAACTCGGCCCGGCTCGGCACGCTGGCTGCCACCGGGACCTGCCCTCCCAGGCGGTCCTGGCGCTCGTACAGGACCACCTGATGACCCCGCTCCGCCGCGGTCACCGCCGCCTGCAGGCCGGCCGGGCCGGCGCCCACCACCGTCACCCGGCGCCGAGGCCCGCCCCGGTCGCGCCGGAGGGACGGCGCCGGCACCGACATCGCCTCCCGCCCGGTGCGGGGGTTCTCGATGCAGCCCAGCCAGCGGTTGAGCCCCATACGGCCCACGCATTCCTGATTGCACGAGAGGCAGGTGCGGATCTCGGCGGCCCGGCCCGCCCGGGCTTTGGCCGCGAAGTCAGCGTCGGCGATCTGGCCCCGGACCACCCCGACCAGATCGCACAGACCGGCCTGCAGCGCCCGATCCGCCTGCAGCGGGTCCTTGAACCGACCCACCCCCACGACCGGCAAGTCCACCGCCTGACGGATCGCGCTCGGGATGAACATGGCATACCCCGGCGGGATCTGCATGCTGGCCTCGATCATGTAGAGGGTGGCGGTGGCCACCCCGATCGACGTGTTGATGTAGTCGACGCGGTCGTCGGCTTCGATCAACCGGGCCACCTGGACGGCGTCGTCGATGGTGGTGCCACCCTCGATCAACTCGTCCCCGCAGAGGCGCACCCCCAGCACCGCGCCCCACCCGATCGCGTCCCGCACGGCGGCCACGATTTCGAGGAGCAGCCGGGCCCGCTCCTTCACCCCGCCCCCGTATCCGTCTGCCCGGTGGTTGGTGGCAGGGGACAAGAAGCCGCGCACGATGGACGAGTGGGAGCACTGCAGCTCGATGCCGTCGAAGCCGCCGGCCAGGCAGTGCTCCGCGACCGCGGGCGTAGCCCGCCACGATCTCGGCGATCTCGTGCGGTTCGACCGCTTTGGGAACCTCCCGGAACAACGGGTCCGGCACCGGGCTCGGGGCCCACACTGGCCGGCGGGTGTACATGCTGGAGGCCTGCCCGCCATTGTGGTTGATCTGCGCCAGGATCGGCACACCGTGGGCGTGCACGGCGTCGGTGATATCCCGGTAGCGGGGGACGACGGCGGGATTGAACCCATGGATCAGCTTCTCGTATGGCCAGTCTGTGGGGTGGACCGAATGCTCCTCGGTGATGATCAGCCCGGCGCCGCCGGCAGCGCGGGCGGCGTAGTAGGCGGCGTGCTGTGCGCTCGGGAGGCCGTCTTCGGTGGCGTAGTTGGTCAGGTGGGCGGAGAACACGATCCGGTTGTCCAGCGTCAACGGACCCACCCGCAGCGGACGAAACAGCTGCTCGTACTGACCCGCGCCGGTCACGCAGACGGACCGATCAGGGCGGGTGCGGGAGCAGCCAGCAGCGCCACCGCGGCTCGCCGGCCTTCCAGGACCGCCTCGTGGACGGTCCGGGGCGCGACGCAGTCGCCGGCGCGCACCAGGCCCGGGTCGCCGAGCGCCTGGTAGAGCTCATCGTCGGGGAGGCGATGGCCGCAATCGACGAGGAGAGCGGCGGGCAGGCGAAACGGCTCACCCGTCCAGACGTCGACGCCGGCGACCTCTCCTCGGCCGACGGAGGTCAGGCGCGACCGCAGCCGGCGGACGACGCCGGCGCGCTGGAGCCGGACGTTGGCGTCGGCGAGGTCGCCGGTGCGGGCCAGCAGGGTGCCCGCGACCGGATCCGGGCTGACAAGGGTGACGGACCGGTTGCCGCTGGCGGCGAGCCATTCGGCCACCCCGACCCCGACGGCGTCGCCGGTCGGGTCGTCGATGACGACGTCGCCGTAGGGGAACGTGTCGACGCCGGCCTCCAGCAGGGTGAGGGCGTCGACGACGACGGGATCGCCGGTCGCATCGGGGTACCGGTTGGGGAAAGGACGCGACCCGGTGGCCAGGACCACCTCCCAGCCGTCGGCCCGGGCGGCGACCACCGCCCGGGCGTCGACGCTGACGTCCAGGGCCACCTCCACCCCGAGCCGGGTGCACTCGGCCGCCAGCCAGGTCGTGATCCGGCGGAGCCGCTCCCGTCCCGGGCCGACAGCCGCCCGGGCCAGGGCCCCTCCGAGGCTCGAGGCCCGTTCCGCCACCCCCACCCGCCGCCCGGCTGCGGCCAGCACCCGGGCGCATTCGAGGCCGGCGGGGCCGCCGCCGACGACGAGCACGGGCGGACCGGGCCCGGCCGCGGCGTACGGCTCGACATCGGGGTCGGTGGTCTCGTGCCCCGATCTCGGGTCGCCCACGCATGTCACCAGGGGGTTGCGGTTGTCGCGCACCTGGCACGTCTGGTTGCACAGCAGGCAGGGCCGGACCTGTTCGGGTTGGCCGGCCCGGACGAGGGCAACCAGGCGGGGTTCGGCGATCTGGGCCCGGGTCATCTCCACCAGGTCGGCGATCCCGTCGGTGAGAGCGCGCCGGGCGTCGGCGGGATCGACGACGCTGCCCTGCAGTACCACCGGGACTTGGCCGCCGACGGCGTCCCGCATGGCCCGGCACAGCCCCCGGTTGACACCCGGGTCGGTGTGGGCGTCGGGCCGGTACGCCGCGGTCGAGTACGGGCCGGCGCGCACCACGGTGAGCAGGTCAAGGCCGGGAGCCAGGGTGGCCACGGCCGCCGCGGCGTCGTCGGGCGTGATCCCGCCCCAAGGGGCCAGCTCGTCGCACGACATGCGCAGGGCCAGGATCCGTTCCGGTCCGATGGCGACGCGCACCGCAGCCAGGACCTCCCGGGTGAACCGGAGCCGGTCCTGCCCGTAGCCGTCCCCCCGCTGGTTGGTGAGCCCGGACTGGAACTGGCGCAGGAGGGACCAGGCCCCGGCGTCGATCTCCACGCCGTCGGTGCCGGACCCGACCGCCAGGCGAGCCGCGCCCGCGAATGCGGTCACGATGTGGTCGATGCCGGCATGGTCGAGGGGCGCCGGCGGCTCCCTCGAGACCACGTCCGCGACCCGGGACGGAGCCCACAGCACCGCCTGCGAGTACGCGCTCGACCCCTGGCTGCCGGCGTGGCCGATCCCCGCAAGCACCAGGCCGCCGGCCGCGTGGCAAGCCTCGGCCGTGTCCCGCCATCCCGGGCCGCAGACGCCGGCAAGGGGCGCCCGCTCGTACGACCAGTCGTCGGCTGTGACCGACGCCGTCTCGGTGATGATGATGCCGGCGCCGCCCGCGGCCCGGCGGGCGTAGTAGGCGACGTGACGGGGGCTGATGGCCCGGCCCCGAGCCAGGTTGGTCTCGTGCGGGCCGAACACCACCCGGGAAGAGGCCACCCGGCCGCCGACGGTGACAGGCCCGGTGAGCGGCTCGCTCGCCACTAACGCGACGCCGATCGGACCAGGGGGGCCGGCGGGGCGCTGGGCAGCGTGTTGAGGGCGTCGATCAGTTCACGCAGCCGGGAGTAGGAGACACGGTCAAAACGCAGCGCCAGCCGAGCCAGGTGGGGGAACTCGTCGCCGCGCCGCTCGGCAGGCAGGGGCCCGTCGAGGATGCGGATGGGGCGGTGCATGACGTCGGCGAAACGACGGGACAGGTCCGCGACCTCGGCCGGCGTGGGCCTGGCCTCGAGCCGGAGGATCAGGGTGTCACCCACCCAGCGAAGGGAATGAAAGTTGCGGTAGAAGCCGAGGATCTCGGCGGCGGCGTCCTCCACCCGGTCGACGATGCGGTACAAGCCGGTGTCCTCGAGGTTGATCAAATGCCGGCTGGCGACTTCCTCGATGAGGAAACGCTCCCAGCCTCGCCAGTAGCTGCTGCCCGGCAGGTCGAGCAGCACGACAGGGGCGGGCTCAGCTTTACCGGTCTGGATGAGAGTGAGCAGCTCGAACGCCTCGTCCAGCGTGCCGAATCCGCCCGGGAGTACTGCATAGCCGTAGGACTCCTTGATGAGCAGCAGCTTCCGGGTGAAGAAGTACTTCATAGACACGAGCTTCGGGTTCTCGGCGATGAACTCGTTGGCCCCTTGCTCGAACGGCAGCCGGATGTTGATCCCGAAGGCGTGGTCGGGGCCGGCGCCCTCCAGGCCGGCGGCCATGATGCCCGGGCCCGCACCGGTGACCGTCGACCAGCCGTGATCGGCGAGCAGGGCGGCCAGGTCCCGGGCCTGGGCGTAGAGCGGGTCGGTCGGCAGGGTCCGCGCCGACCCGAACATGGTCACCTTGCGCACATGGCGGTAGGGGGCGAAGACCTCGAACCCCTCGACCATCTCTTTGAGGGCGGCGTTGGCGATCTTGAGGTCCAGACGGTCGCGGCCCTCCGAAGCCAGCCGCACGACCGTCTGCAGAATTTCGAGCAGCTGGTCGCGGTTGGCCTTGACGCCGATGGCATCGAGAAGCGCCGTGAGCTGTTCCGGTGGCACGGTCTCCCTGGTCATGACCGGGGCCGCTCAGCGGGGGGCGGCGGCCCGGTCCACCAGCCACACCACCCGATCGGAGGTGACGCGGCCGGCCGGGAGGTCGGCTCCGTCGACGATGGCTTGCAGGATCGCCTGCTTGTGCTGCCCCGCCACCGTGAACACCGCCAGGCGGGACCGGGCGATCCCCGCCAGGGTGAGGGTCAGGCTCGGCAGCCGGTAGCGGCCGGACGGGTCCTGGTTGCGGGCCACCAGCTGGCCGGGATCGGCGTCGAGGGCCGGCGAGCCCGGGAACAGCGACGCGGTGTGCCCGTCCAGGCCGAGGCCCAGGTGGATGACGTCCAGCTTGCCGATCTCGCCCAGCCGGAGCTGGTAGGAGTCCGGGCCTTCGTCGCAGCTCATGGGGTAGATGGCGTTGGCGGTGCCGACGCGTTCCAGCAGGGCTTTGCGCACCAGATGCTGGTTGGAGTCCGCGTGCTCCGGCGACACGCAGCGCTCGTCTCCCCAATAGATGTTGACCGAAAGCCAGTCGATGACGTCGGCGCTGTCCTCGGCCAGCCGTTCGTAGCAAACCCGGGCGGTGTTGCCTCCGCTCAGGGCGAGACCGAAGAGCTCGTCGGGGCGATGGTCGAACGCCGCCATGACATGCTCGGAGAAGGCCCCGGGCAGGTCGTCGACGACGATCAGCTCTCCGTTCACGCCGAGCAAGCTACACAGCGAGCGTCGTGGCCGCCGACAGCGCATGCTCCCAGATCACGTCGGGCTGGAGATGGGTCAAGGCCTCGGCGAGGGAGGTGGCGAGGGCATCGTCGACGAGAGGGATGGGCTGCAGGCTCTCCTGTCCGGCCGTGCCGTCCTCGGCGCCGGCGGGGATGTCGGCCCGGGCCGAGACGGTGCGGCTGAGCTCGCCTCGTCCGACCTCGAAGGTGGCCGTCTGGTTGCCCTCCCGGCACACCAGCCGGATCTCGACGTGGCGGGCGTCCTGGAGGTGGATCTGGGTGGGGAGCAGGCGCAGCTGGGCGGCCAGCCAACCGCCGAGCAGGTACCGGGGGCCGACCTTGCCGGTCACCTCGGCATAGTCGACGTTCCGCAGCCAGTGGCGGCGTTCCGGCGGATCGAACAAGCCGGCCAACAGCTCGCGCCATGGTGCCAGCCGGATCCACGACAGGTCGACGACGGTGCGGCGCCGGGCCAGCTCCAGCAGGTCGCGCAACCGGCCGCTGCCGGCCGCGTCCCGGCTGTCGATGAGCACGGCCGTGGCCACCGACAGCAGCGGGTCCGAGGGGTCGGGAACCTCGCCCGCGTACCACACCGGCACGGGCAGGTCGGACAGGGTGAACACTTCGACGAGCGAGTCGAGATGCCGGGCGGCCTGGCCGCCGACAAGCAAGGTGACCTCCTCGAAGTTGAGCTGGTGGCCGTCCTCGTCCACCGTGTAGAGGGAGGTCCGGCCGTCCAGAGTGGCCACCTGATCGGGGTCGGGCCGGAGCAGGACGATGCGGGCCGGGTGGTGCCGGCCCAGGGCCCGGAGCGCGCCGGTGGCCGTGTAGGCTTGCTCGTCGCTCGGGATCACCGTGACCAACGTCATGACCGCGGTGCGGGCGGCGTTCTTGCCGATCGACTGGTAGCGGAGCTCGGCGAGCGCTTCGACCACGGTGCCCAGGCGGACGCCGTGTCCGTCCCAGCTGTCAACGACTACGGCGTCCGCCACTGGCGTCCGTCGCGTTCGATGAGCTGATCGGCCTGGCGGGGTCCCCACGTCCCCGCCGCGTAGCCGGCCAGCGGGACCGGCCGGTCTGCCCACGTGGTCAGGATGGGCTGGACGATCTGCCAGGCCCGGTCGACCTCGTCGCTGCGGATGAAGAGGGTCGGGTCGCCGACCATGGCGTCGAGCAGGAGCCGCTCGTAGGCGTCGGGCGCCTCCTCCAGAAACGAGGCGCCATAGGACATGTCCATCAGGACGTCGCGCACCTTGAACGCCTGCCCGGGCACCTTGGCCCCGAAGCGCAACGCCACCCCCTCGTCCGGCTGGATGCGCATGACCAGGGCGTTGGGGCGCAGCTCCTGGGTTTCGGACTTGTCGAACGCCAGATGCGGGACGCCTTGAAACTGGAGGGCGACCTCGGTGACCCGCTTGGGGAGGCGCTTGCCGGTGCGGATGTAGAACGGCACGCCGGCCCAACGCCAGTTGTCGACGCGCAGCTTCATCGCCACGTACGTCTCCGTCTGGCTGTTGGGGTCGACATCCGGCTCCTGCCGGTAGGCGGGCACGGCCACCCCCTCGCTCCAGCCGCTGTCGTACTGCGCTCGGACCACGTCGGTCAGAACCTCGTCCGGCGTGGGGGGATCACCGCTCGCAGGGCCTTGACCTTCTCGTCGCGAATGCCCTGGGCGTCGATGGAGGCCGGCGGCTCCATGAGGGTGAGCGAAAGGACCTGCATCACGTGATTCTGGACGATGTCCCGCAGGGCGCCGGCCCGCTCATAGAACCCGCCCCGCTTCTCGACGCCAATGGATTCGGCGACGGTGATCTGCACGTGGTCGACGTAGCTGCGGTTCCACAGCGGCTCGAAGATGGCGTTGGCGAAGCGCAACGCCAACACGTTTTGGACCGTCTCTTTCCCCAGGTAGTGGTCGATGCGGTAGATCTGCGACTCGTCAAAGACGTTGTGCAACGCCGCGTCGAGCTCCCGGGCGCTCTCCAGATCCCGGCCGAACGGCTTCTCGATCACCAGCCGCACCGCCGCGCCCGGTTTCGGCGGCTCGTTCAGCCCGGCGTGGCCGAGCCCGGCCGCGACGTGACCGAACATCTCGGGGACAGTGGCCAGGTAAAAGGTGCGATTGCCAGGGAGATGCAGGTCCTCCTCCACCTCCTCGAGGGTGCTCCGCAGCTCCGCAAAGGTGGCCGGGTCGTCGTAGTCCCCGGCCACATACCGGCTGTGCTTGACGATGTCGTCCCAGCCCGGATTGGCGTCGGGAACGGCGTTGATCATCAGTTCCCGGAACCCCTCGTCGTCGAACGGGGTCCGGGCCACACCAATCACGGCAAAGCCGGGCGGGAGCAGCCGGCGGCGGGAGAGCTGCTCCAGGGCGGGTAGCAGCTTGCGCGACGTCAGGTCCCCGGACGCGCCGAACACGACCAGGATGCCGGGCGGGGCGCGCCGGGCGGTGCGGACCCCCTCCGCCAGAGGGTTGGGCAGGAGCGGGTCGCTCATTCGCTGTGCGTGGCGTTGGCTTTGTCGTGCAGGGCCTGCAGCAGCTCCTGATAGCTCTTGGTAAAAGACGCCACCCCTTCGTCTTCGAGGACCGACGCCACGTCGGCCATGTCGACGCCGGCCCGATGCAACGCCTGCAAATACGCCTCCGCCTGCTGGACGCCGCTGTCCACGGTCCGGGCGACGGTCCCGTGGTCCATGAAGGCGGCGACGGTGGCGTCGGGCATGGTGTCGACCGTATGCGGGCCGATCAGGTTGTCCACGTACAGGAGATCCGGGTAGGCCGGGTTCTTGGTCGACGTCGACGCCCACAACGGTCGCTGCAGATGGGCGCCCCGGGCGGACAGAGCCTGCCAGCGGGGTCCCGAGAAGCGCTGCTGAAACAGCCGGTACGCCAACTTGCCCTGGGCGACCGCGGCCTTGCCCTCCAGATCCCGAACCTCCGCGCCTTTGGTCTCCAGGCGGCGGTCCACTTCGGTGTCGACCCGGCTCACGAAGAACGACGCCACGCTGTGCACGCCCGACACGTCGCCGCCTGCGGCCGCCAAGTCCTCCAGACCGGACAGGTACGCCTCGATCACCTCGTCGTATCGGGTCAGGCTGAAAATCAAGGTCACGTTGATGCTGCGCCCCAGACCGGTCATGTGCCGGATGGCAGGGACTCCTTCGGCCGTGGCGGGAATCTTGACGAGCAGGTTGGGCAGGTCGATTCGCTCGTGAAAATCCCGGGCCTCCGCGATCGTGGCCTTCGTGTCGTGGGCGAGCACCGGGGACACTTCGATCGAGACGAAGCCGTCGGTGCCCTCGCTGGCGTCGTAGACCGGGCGGAGGATCCCGCAGGCGTCCACGACATCGGTGATGGCCATCTCCCAGAACGCTTGCTCGATCGACATGCGACCGGTGAGCTGGGCGAACTGCTCGTCGTAGGCGTCAGAGCCGGTCATGGCTTTTTCGAAAATGGTGGGGTTGGACGTCACTCCACGGATGCCGTCGTCCACCAGCTTCTGGAGCCCTCCGCTTTTGATGGCCGGCCGGGACACGTTGTCGATCCAGGGACTCTGGCCCGCTTCGGTATAGAGATCGTGCAAGCGCGTCATCTATTCATCCTCCTCATCGATGTCGTCAAAAGAGTCCAGATCTTCGAGTAGGGCCAGGCTCCGTTCGGCCACGTTCTCGGCCGTAAAACCGAACTCCGCCAGCACTGCCAGCCCAGGTCCCGATGCTCCGAAGTGGTCGATAGCCACGGAGTCGTCCGCCCATCGCGACCAGCCGAACGAGGCGGCCGCTTCCACGGAGAGGACCGGGACGTCCTCTCCGAGGACCTCGTCCTGGTAATCGTCGTCCTGCTCGTCAAACAACTCCCAACTCGGCATGGACACCACCCGGGCGGTGATGCCGTCGGCAGCCAACAGCTTGGCTGCGTCCACGCAGACCGCGACCTCCGTGCCCGTCCCGATGAGGACCAGGTCCGGTTCGTCGCTCCCTTCGACGAGGACGTAGGCCCCCTTCTCGAGCGACGAGGCCATGGCGTCGGTCCCTTCCAGGACCGGTGTGTTCTGCCGGCTGAGAATCAGCGCCGTGGGCCCGTCGCGTTCGATGGCGACGCGCAGGGCCTGAGCAGACTCGTTGGCGTCGGCCGGTCGGATGACCCGAAGTCCCGGCATGGCCCGCAAGGCGGCCAGTTGCTCGATGGGCTGGTGGGTGGGGCCGTCCTCCCCCAGGCCGACCGAATCGTGGCTCCAGAAGTAAATGACCTTCGCCTCCGACACCGCGGCCAGGCGTACCGACCCGCGCATGTAGTCGCTGAACACGAAGAAGGTCCCGCCAATCGGAATGGCCCCGCCATGCAGGCTGAGCCCGTTGAGGATGCCGCCCATACCGTGCTCGCGCACCCCGAAGGCCACGGCCCGGCCCTCGGGGTGCTCCAGGCTCTGGAGCGGCACACCTTCGAGCTTGGTGCCCGTGTTGCCAGTGAGATCCGCGGCTCCGGCCATCAGGCCGGGGACGTCGGGAAAAACCGCGTTCAACGCCGCGTTGACCGAATGACGGGTAGCGATCTGCTCGCCGGGACTGCGCCAGACAGGCAGCTTCGACTGCCAACCGGTCCGGCCCTGGTTGGCCCACGCCGCGTCCCACTCCTCGCGGTCCCCGGTCCACGCCGCCATGCGCTTCTCCCAGGCGCTTCTCGCGGCCTGACCTCGAGGAATGGCCCGCCGGTACATGTCGAGAACGTCCCGCGGGACCCAAAACGTTTCGTCGGACGGCAGTCCCAGGATTTCCTTGGTCGCCCGGACCTCGGTTTCGCCGAGCGGCGACCCATGGGCCTTTTCGCTATCGGTCAGGCGCGGGGCGGGCCAGCCGATATGGCTGCGCAGAACCAGCAGGCTGGGACGCTCGTCAACCGCCATGGCTCGACGGAGGCCCGCTTCCAGGGCGTCGGGGTCGTTGGCTACTTCGCCGAGCCGCTCGGCGTGCCAGCCATACGCCTCGAAGCGTCGGACCGGATCATCCGAGAGGGTGAGCTCGGTTCGGCCGTCGATGGTGATGTGGTTGTCGTCGTAGATGTAGATCAGCCGGCCCAGGCCCAGATGGCCGGCGAGCGAGGCGGCCTCGTGGCTGATTCCCTCCATCAAGTCCCCGTCGCTGCAGATGACGAACGTGTGATGGTCGACCAGGTCCGGCCCGAAGCGGGCGCGCAGGACGCGCTCCGCCAGCCCCAAGCCCACTCCGTTGGCGAACCCCTGGCCGAGTGGGCCGGTGGTCACCTCGACCCCGGGGAGGGCGTGCCGCTCGGGATGCCCGGGCGTACGGCTGTGCAACTGCCGGAACTGGCGCAGGTCCTCCAGCTCGACTCCGTAGCCGGTCAGATACAGCATCGAGTACAGGAGGATGCAGGCGTGACCGCACGAGAGGACGAACCGATCGCGGTCGGGCCAGGACGGCTCGCTCGGGTCATAGGTCATGATCCGCGTCCACAGCACGTGGGCGAGTGGAGCAAGGGCCATCGCGGTTCCGGGATGGCCGGAATTGGCCTTCTGGGGGGCGTCCATGGCCAGTCCCCGGATCACGTTGATGCCGAGCTGCTCCAGGTCGCCGTCCGTCATAGCTGAACAGTACCCACGTGGCGGGGCCTGATCTGCCACCGGAACTTGGTGCGGCGAGGGCTACAGGGGTGGCAGAAGAGTAAGCGGGACGACGATCGCGGCGCCGTCCGGCAGGAGGCGGCAGTGGGCTTCAATCGTGCCGAGCTGTCGGTATTCCAGCTCGCCTCGAACGAGGCGATACGTGAACTTGCCGGGCTCCACCTGAAAGGGGGACACGTTGCGGGCCACCTGCTCGCCGGCCTCGTCGCGGAACACGACCTCGAGGATCCCCTCGCCGTCCTCGCCGGGCCGGCAGCGAACCAGGACGATCAAATGGGGTGTCACGGTGACCGGCGGCGGCGCGGGCGCCGGTGTGGAGAACATGATCCCGGTCAGGTCGATACGGGTCGAGGGGCCGGGGACAGGACGGAGGTCGATGTTCTCGGCGAAGAGGGCGGAGACGATATCCATACCCCGATCGCCTCAGACCGGCTGGGGCGTGCGGCTGGCCCCGGCGACGACGTGCGGCTCCTCGTGACGGACCTGGAGCCACCGCAACCTGCGGGCCCACGCGATCGTCCACCACCCCGGGTCGATCTCGCCCCGGCGGAAGGACAGGCGGGCGGATGTGGGCGCCGCGTGATGGTTGCTGTGCAGGCCTTCGCCCGCTGTCAGCCAGGCCAGCCACTGGGTGTTGGCGGCCAGCCCGCGAAACGGACGGCGCCCGAAGCGGTGCCCCACGGCGTTGACGGCCGAGTTGAGGAGCAAATAGGACACGACATACGTGGTGGCGGCGATGGCGGTCAGCACCCCGTTGCCCCAGAAGACAAGCAGCAACACGGCGACCCCCAATCCGAGCCCCAAGTAGCCGCGGTCGAACAGGACCCGGTCCCAGCGGTCACGCGGGAAGGTCCTTGGCGTATTTGCCGACTGTCACCTGGTCTCGCGCCGCTCGCCGGTACAGCACCACGTTGCCCATTTGCACCGCCGCGAATCCTTCCAGAAGCGGCGAATGCGGATCACCCTCCACGTCGGTAAAGGCGTGGTGACGACGATGAACGGCGACCCATTCCCGGGGTTTGATCCCCGTCATCAGCCAGGTCAGCACCCGGCAGGTGAACCGAAGGGCCGGAGCCATGCTGATGGCCCGGTGCGAGAGGGTGCGGTGCAGGAAGACCGTGGTCAGAAACAGGGCCACCTGGCATACCGCCAGTCCGACCAGCACAGCGAGAAGGATCCCGGGCATCGTTCCAAGCTAGCCTGCCTGACCAGGTGGTAGACATCATCCCGGGGGGGCTGTCCGCCTACGCTACGTGCGATGGGCCAGCGCGCGAAGGGCCGGCGACTGGCGCTGGTCCTGGCGCTGGGTTGGGCGACGATCGGGTTCACGGCCGCGCCCACAGGTGCCGCGGAGGCCGCGCCCAACCCGGTCCCGGCCGCGTCCGGGGTGACGACGACACCGATCCTGTCCGTTCGGCGGGTACCCGGCTGGGTTGCCGACACCGTCGCGGCCCAACGCCTGGCGCCGACACTGTCTTCGATCATGACCGAGCCGGCGTTGGGGTCAGCAGCGGCTGCCGGCTGTCTGGTCGTCAGCCAGGGCGGACAGACCCTCTACTCGGACAACCCTCTCGAGAGTCTGCTGCCCGCCTCGAACATGAAGCTGCTCACCGCCACCGCCGTGCTCGACCGGCTGGGAGCCTCGCATCAAATCACCACCAGCGTGGTCGCCGTCCCGCCGGTGGCCGGAGTGGTGAAGGGGAACCTGTACCTGGTGGGCGGCGGCGACCCCCTCCTTGCCACCAGTCCGTCGGCCACCGGACTCGGCACAGGAGAGACGGTCTACACGTCGCTGGATCAGCTGGCTAACCAGGTACGCGCTGCCGGGGTGACGACAGTGACCGGGTCCGTGGTAGGCGATGAGAGCCGCTACGACCAGCTGCGCACGGTTCCGAGCTGGGCGCCCCAGTATGAGGCCGAAGGCGATGTGGCGCCGCTCAGCGCGCTCGAAGTCAACGACGGCGCGGCCCCCGCCTCCCCTCCGCCGACGACGGGGGCTTCGGCGTCGGCCCTGGTTGCCGCCGAGGCTGCCAACCCGGCGGCGCGTGCGGCCGCCACCTTCGCGGCCGTGCTGGCCGCGGACGGGGTGAGGGTCACGGGCGCGCCGACCACCGGAAAGGCGCCCTCCGGTATCCCGGTCCTGACCAGCATCGCCAGCCCGCCCCTCGCAGCGGAGGTGGATGCCATGCTGACCGTGAGCGACGACACGGCGGCGGAGCTTTTCACCAAGGAACTGGGCTACCAGGCGTCGGGAGCGGGCACGACAGCCGCCGGGGTGGCCGCCATACGCGCCGACCTGGCGGCGGATGGGCTGCCCGTGTCCGAGCTGATCGGACTGGACGGCTCCGGCCTCGACCGGGGGGATCGGGCCACGTGCAATCTGATCGAAGCCGACCTCGACCACGTGGGCGCCAGCAGCGTCGTGGCCCAGGGATTGCCGATCGCCGGCCAGACCGGCACCTTGAGCACCCGCATGCGCGGCACGCCGGCGGCGGGGCGGCTGCGGGCCAAGACGGGAACGCTGGACGACGTCGTCGCCCTCAGCGGGTTCGTCCAGCCGGCGCCAGGATCGCAAGTTCCCGGCAGCGTGCTCGGTCAACCGATCGTGTTCGCCCAGATCTTCAACCGCGTCACGAGCCTGGCCGTGGCGCGCGCAGCCGAGGACCAGATCGGGGTGGCCCTCGCCCGATACCCGACCCTGCCCCCGCCGGCGTCGATCGAGCCGCTGCCATGACCCGCTACCTGCCGATCTTCCCGCTCGGGTCGGTGATCCTGCCCACCCAGCTGCTCCCCCTCCGCATCTTCGAGCCTCGCTACCTGGAGCTGATGCGCCGCCTCACGGAGCCGGACGCCCCCGGTGAGATCGGAGTCGTCCTGATCGAGCGGGGCCGCGAGGTCGGCGGGGGTGACCAGCGGGTGGACACCGGTACGGTGGCCCGCCTGGTCGCAGCCGAGCAGGCTCCCGACGGACGGTGGGCCGCCATGTTCGCCGGGACCGAACGGTTCCGTGTCGTTGAGTGGCTGGCCGACGACCCGTTTCCGCAGGCCCGGGTCGATGAGCTCCCCGAGCCGGAGTGGGACACGGCCGACGACCCCGTCCTGGCGGCCGCCGAGGACCTGGTACGCGAGACGATCGCCCTGGCGGCCGAGCTGGGCGAGACTCGGCTGCCGCCGCCCGGCTTCGAGCTGTCCGACAACCCGGCCTGGCGAACGTGGCAACTCTGCGCGGCGGCGCCCCTCGGCCCCTTCGACCGCCAACGCCTCCTGGAGGCGTCGAGGCCAATGCGACTGGCGACACTGGTTCAGCAGGTCGAAGAGGCCAAGCAGACGCTTGCGTTCCGTCTCGGCGGCGGGTAAGGATCGCGTCTTTGTGACCGCACCAGAGCTCCAGAAGGGCGGTAGCAGGTCATTCGGAACCCTGGTCGACGAGTTCGTCAGCATGGTGGTGGCCTACGCCAAGCAGGAGACGCTCGATCCCATCAAGGCGCTCGGTCGTTACGTGGCGTTCGGCATCGTGGGCGCGCTCTTGATCGGTATCGGCGGAGGATTGCTGGCGCTGGCGGCCGTCCGGGCTATCCAGGCCGAAACCGGGCAGCACCTCACGGGCAGCTTGACCTGGGCGCCCTACTTGGGTGGCGTGATAGTCGCCGGAGTGGGGGCGGCGTGGGCCGGCATCCGCATCATGCGGGGCTCCGCGGACAAGCGAAGGTGAGAACGACGAAGTGGCTCTGAAGATCCCCGGCGTCAAGCTGGTCCCTGTGGCCGGCAGCGGCCCCAATGGCAAAGTCGAGATCACCGACATCCGCGCCAAGCTGGGCGAGATCCGCGGCGAGGTCGACGAGACAGCCGAGAAAGCCCGGCCGGTAGCCTGGTATGCCGCCGTCGGGGGCGTGGTCCTTTTGGTGGTCGTGGCGTTCGTGCTCGGCCGGCGGCGCGGCCAGCACAAGTCCACCTGGGTCGAGATCCGGCGTATCTGATATGCAGCAGGCACCGGCATGAAAAGGCTGTGGGAATCGGCAGTGCGCCAGGCGATGCGCCGGGGCTTCGACCGGGGTCTGCTGGAGGGCGACCGGGCCTGGCTCGTCATCGGGGGCCTGGCGCTCCTCGGGCACCTGGCCGCAAGAGCCCTGCGTCGCGAGCCGGAGACGGTGTTCTCCGACCTCCTCGCTCCCGGCGAAGCCCTGAGCATCTCTCAGGAGACCCGCTAGCAGGCCGAACGCGGCTGGGCGGGCCCGCTCGGGGGCCGGCGGGCGTCACAATGACACGATGAAAGTTGTGCTGCGCAATCCGCGCCGGGAGCTGGACGTGACCGGCCCGCTCGGGGTTCAGACCTTGCTGGACCGCCTGGAGTTGAACCGCGAGGCGGTCCTGGTCATCGTGGACGGCACCTTGGTGACCGGCGATGCGGTCGTGGCGGAGGCCTCGACGGTCGAGGTGCGACCGGTGATCTCGGGCGGCGCCGCGTGAGCGGATCGGGCGGCTTCGACCGGGCCATGACCCTTCGGGACCCGAGGGCCCAGTGGGTACTGGGGGCTCACCGTGTCCGGTGGAGCCGGCCGTGAAGTGCCGCGCCTGCCGCCAGCCGGCGGTCGTCGACGTGCGGCGGCACAACGCCGCCTTCTGCGAGCCGTGTTTCCTGCGTCACTGCGGCGAGCAGGTGCAGCGCGTCGTCGCCGAGTTCGAGATGATCCGCCCCGGGGAACGGGTGCTCGTGGCCGTCTCGGGCGGAAAGGACTCTCTGGGGTTGTGGGACCTGCTCCTCGAAGCCGGCGTGGACGCCGACGGGCTGTACCTGGGGCTGGGCATCGGCGACTACAGCGACGAGTCGAGACGATGCGCCCGGGCGTTCGCCGACCGCCGCGGGGCGCGCCTGGTGGAAGTCGACCTGCCGGCCCAGTTCGGCTACGACATTCCCACCGGTTCGGCGGCGGCCCGGCGGGCGCCATGCTCAGCGTGCGGGCTGTCAAAGCGCCATCTGTTCAACCAGGCCGCCCTCGAAGGTGGCTATGACGTACTGGCCACCGGCCACAATCTGGATGACGAAGCCGCGGTCCTGTTCGGAAACGTGCTGCGGTGGGACCTGGCCTACATGGGCCGGCAGTATCCGATCCTGGCGGAGAGCCACGGGTTCGCCCGCAAGGTCAAACCGTTGATCCGCCTGGGCGAGCGCGAGATGGCCGCCTACTGCGTGCTGCGAGGCATCGACTACATCGTCGAGGAGTGCCCCATGGCCGCCGGCAACCGTCATCTGGGGTACAAGGAGGCCCTCAACAGCATCGAGGTCACGTCGCCGGGATCGAAGGCCGCGTTCTACCTGGGGTTTTTGGACCGGGTGGCGAAGCTGGTGCAGCCCGTCGCGGCGGCGGAGCAAGCGGGGTTGCACCCCTGTCCGGGGTGCGGGGCGCCAACAGTTAGCGAGCTGTGCGCCTTCTGCAAGCTGGTCCAACGGGCGGGCGGTCGAGTGAGCCACGCTGTGGAAGCGGGGGCCGCGGGCTCAGGCCCGGCGCCCGAGCCCGGTCCCACGGGCCGGGCCGATCGGGTGGCGGGGGAGTGAGCCGGCCGTTCGAGGCCGGCGAGCGCGTCCTCCTCTTCGACACCAAGGGCCGCCGGTACCTGGTACAGCTCAGCCCGGGAGGGGAGTTCCACACCCATTCCGGCCCGATCCGTCACGATGACCTGATCGGACACGAGGAAGGCGTCCGGGTCCGTTCATCCCGCGGCGCCCGGTACATCGCCGTCCGTCCCACGCTGGCAGAAGTCGTCCTCACCATGCCCCGAGGCGCGCAGGTCATCTATCCCAAGGACCTGGGACCGATCCTGATACTGGCGGATGTCTTTCCCGGAGCGAAGGTGTTCGAGTCGGGGCTGGGGTCGGGCGCCCTGTCCATGGCGCTGCTGCGCGCCGGCGCCGACGTGACCGGCTACGAGCTGCGGGCGGACTTCGCCAGCCGCGCCCAGGCGAACGTCGCCGCCTTTCTGGGAGACAGTGTGCTGGACCGGTACCACGTCTCCGTCCGAGACGCCTACGACGGGGTACCCGACGCCGGCTTCGACCGGATGGTGCTCGATCTGCCCGAGCCGTGGCGTTTGGTCAAACCGGCCGAGGCGGCACTGCGGCCCGGGGCGATCCTGGTGTCATATCTGCCGACGATCGGCCAGGTCAGTACCCTCCGCGACACCCTCGAACGGAGCGCGTTCGGCCTGGCGCAGACGATCGAAGTGCTGCAGCGCAGCTGGCACGTCGAGGGGCAGTCCGTTCGCCCTGACCATCGCATGGTGGCCCACACCGGGTTCCTCACCGCAGCCCGCCTCTTGGGAAGCTCGGATGCAGCTTCGGTTGCAGATCCAGGCGAGCAGCAGGCCGGCGGCCCTCCCGAGACGAGCGCGGCGGACGAAACCGACGAGGAATGAGCCACCGGGTGGACTGGCTCGATCTGGTGATCATCGTCGCGGCCGCGATGGCCGCGTTCGGCGGCTACCGGCTTGGCTTCCTCGGCCGGGTGTTGTCGTGGGCCGGCCTGGCCCTGGGGTTCTACGTCGCCATCCGGGTGCTGCCGGCAGTCATCGTGGACCTGGCCAGGGCGTCCCCCGGCACGCAGCTGGCCGTGGCCGTACTGCTGCTGGTCGGTGGGGCGGTGATCGGCGAGTCGCTGGGCCTGGTGGTGGGTTCTCGTCTGCACCGCGCCCTGCCGTTCGGTCCTGTGCGCCAGGCAGACCGGGTGGTCGGTGCCGGCCTCGGGATCGTTGGCGTTCTGGCCGCGCTGTGGCTGCTCCTACCGTCGATCGCGGCAGTTCCGGGATGGCCGGCCCGAGCGACGGCCGGTTCGGGTATCTCGCGCTGGGAGTCTGCTCATCTGCCGAACCCGCCGGACGCGCTTCAGGTGCTTCGCCGCCTGATCGGCGAGGACGCACCACAGGTGTTCGCGGTCCTGCAGCCGAGCGGCGGCGCGGGAACACCGCCGGCGGACAGCCCGCTTTCGCCGGCCCTCACCAGCAGCATTGAGGCGTCCACGGTGAAGGTCGAGGGCCAGGCGTGCGACCGCATCTACGAGGGAAGCGGCTTCGCGGTCGAACCAGACCTGGTGGTCACCAACGCCCACGTGGTTGCGGGCGAGCCGGCCGGCCAGACGTCGGTGCTGCTGCCTTCCGGTGAGCAACGGCCGGCAACGGTCGTCATGTTCGATCCGCGGCGCGACCTGGCGCTCCTGTCTGTTCAGGGGCTGGGGGAGACCCCGCTGCCCCTTCTCGTGGCCCACGCCGGCGCGACCGGAGCGGTCTTCGGCCATCCCAACGGGGAGAATCAGATCGCCGTGACCCCTGCCCGGGTGGCCCAGGAGATCTCGGCGGTGGGAAAGGACCTGTACGACAGCACCAACACCACGCGCGACGTGCTCGTCCTTGCCGCCGCGTTGGCGCACGGCGACTCTGGGGGACCCCTCGTCAACACCGCCGGCGATGTCATCGGGGTGGCCTTCGCCATCTCGGCGGATCAGGCCGACACCTCGTATGCCCTCAGCACGACCGAGCTGCAAGGTGCGCTGCGTGAGCCCACCAACGCCGGGGGTGTGTCCACGGGACCCTGCCTGACCAGTTAGGTCCTCGCTCCGCAGCCGCCAGCCGCCAGCCGTCAGGCAGGTCGAGGGGTGGCCCCGACGCGTTGCCTGGACACGGTGACGCACGGAAGCGGCCGGCGGGTTTCGCGCCCACCGAGTGACTTGGGTCGGGTGTGTGGGTGTCGCGCCAGGGAAGGCGGTGGGGTGGCCCCGTCCCGGCCTTCTCTGTCGTGGTCCACGGTTGGGGAGGGTGTGGATTGCGACAGAGAAGGCGGGGGATGGCGCATGGGCCGGCTTCTCTGTCGTGGTCCACGGTTTGGGAGGGTGTGGATTGCGACAGAGAAGGCCGGGGATGGCGGATGGGCCGGCTTCTCTGTCGTGGTCCACGGTTTGGGAGGGTGTGGATTGCGACAGAGAAGGCGGGGAAGGGCGGATGGGCCGGTTTCTCTGTCGTATTCGCCGGCGCCGGGCGGGACACGCGAGGCGGCTGGGGCGAGCCGAGGTTTCGCCGGCCCCGGGCAGGACACGCGGGGCGGGCGGGGCGAGCGCATGTGCGAACGCGAGCCGCGGCGAATCCCGAATTGGAGCGAGCCCGGCCGTACCTTCCGGCCCGAATGTTACTCCTCTATGAAGATGCACTCCCCGGGGCACTCTTCAGCTGACTCCCGGGTGGCGTCTTCCATGCCATCCGGGACCACGGCCAGACCCTCGTGACCGCCGGGATTGTCGAAGATCTTGTCGCCCTCTTTGACGTACGAGAGGCCATCGTCGAGCAGTGTGAACACCGCCGGGGCGATCTCTTCGCAGAGCCCGTCACCAGTGCAGAGATCCTGATCGATCCAGACCTTCATCGCTTTGCCTTCGCCTCGTCGTGTGGTTCTGCGGGGGGTGGTCGTGTCAGATGGCCGTGCCGGATAGTCCCTCCGGCGTCAATGCTACTGGACGACGGTACCGACCACCTGATTCGTGTGTCAATTATCGCGACCGCCGCCGCGCAAATCCCGGCGCCCATCTCGCGATTGGCGCGGCGATAGAGGTAAGTTCCACCCAAGTCAGCGAGTGAGGTACCCAGTGAGTGACGCCGATGCGGAGGGCAAGAACGCCGCCTACGAGCGCGAGGTGGCAGAGCTCCGGGACCAGACCAAGGTCCTCGAAGAGGAGGTGCAGGGTCTGCGTCGCCGTATGCAGGACGCGCCCGAACGCGTCCGGACCCTCGAGGAGAAGTTGCTCGAGACAAAAGGCCAGCTCCAGCAGGCCATTTCCCAGAACGAGCGTCTGACGTTCACCCTTCGGGAGGCGCGTGAGCACATCGCGGCCCTGCGCGAGGAGGTCGACAAGCTCACCCAGCCGCCCTCTGCCTACGGGACCTTCCTCGCCCGCAACGACGATGGCACCGTCGACGTGTTCTCCGGCGGCCGCAAGATGCGGGTCGCCCTGCACCCGGAGCTGGCCCTCGAGGCCGAGACCGACCTGCGGCGCGGCGACGAAGTAGTGCTCAACGAGTCACTCAACGTGGTGCTGGCCCGCTCCGCCGAGCAATCCGGCGAGGTCGTCACGCTCAAGGAGCTCCTGGACGAGTCCAGGGCCATCATCGTGGGTCGGGCGGACGAGGAGCGGGTGGTCGAGCTGGCCGACAGCCTGCGGGGGGTGAAGATCCGATCCGGCGATTCCATCCTGATGGACTCCCGGACCGGTCTGCTGCTCGAGAAGCTGCCCCGTCCCGAGGTCGAGGAACTGGTCCTGGAGGAGGTCCCCGACATCTCCTATGCCGATGTTGGTGGCCTGGACAACCAGATCGAAGCGATCACCGATGCGGTGGAGCTGCCCTTCCTCTACCGGGAGCTGTTCGTCGAACACCGGCTGCCCGCCCCGAAGGGGATCCTTCTGTACGGGCCCCCCGGGTGCGGCAAGACCCTCATCGCCAAGGCGGTGGCCAACTCCCTGGCCAACAAGGTGGCGGAGAGCTCGGGGGACAAGGCGGCACGCAGCTACTTCCTCAACATCAAGGGTCCCGAGCTGCTCAATAAGTACGTCGGGGAAACCGAACGCCAGATCCGGCTCGTCTTCCAGCGGGCCCGGGAGAAGAGCGAAGAGGGGGTCCCGGTCATCGTCTTCTTCGACGAGATGGACTCCTTGTTCCGCACCCGGGGGAGCGGGATCAGCTCGGACATGGAATCCACCATCGTCCCGCAGTTGCTGGCGGAGATCGACGGCGTGGAGACACTTCGCAACGTGATCGTGATTGGGGCCTCCAACCGGGAGGACCTGATCGACCCGGCCATCCTCCGCCCGGGACGCCTGGACGTGAAGATCAAGATCGAGCGGCCCGACCAGGAGGCCGCGGCGCAGATCTTCGCCCGGTACCTGACCCCCGACCTGCCGCTCGACGAGGAGGAAGTGACCACCGTTGGCGGCGGCGACCGGGCCAAGGCAGTGCAGGCCATGATCGAGCGCACCGTCGCGGAGATGTACCGGGCCGACGAACACAACCAGTTCCTCGAGGTCACGTATCAAAACGGCGACAAGGAAGTCATGTACTACAAGGACTTCTCGTCGGGGGCCATGATCGAGAACATCGTGCGGCGGGCCAAGAAGCTGGCCATCAAACGGGTGATCGCCGGCGAGGGTCGGGGCATTCGCTCCCAGGACCTCCTCGACTCCATCAAGCAGGAGTACAAGGAGCACGAGGACCTGCCCAACACCACCAACCCCGACGACTGGGCCAAGATCTCCGGCAAGAAGGGCGAGCGCATCGTCTACATCCGCACGATCATGGCGTTGGGCGACGAGACCACCGGCGGCCGCTCCATCGAGCGGGTAGCGACCGGGCAGTACCTCTGAGGCTCTCATGACCGCAACGTGCCGGCATGGTTAGTCTCCCCCGCAAGGGGCTCGTGGGGGGATAACGTCAGCGCGTGGCCATTGTCAAGGTGCTCGGGATGGAGACCGAATACGGGATCATCATCCGCGGCGCTGCTGACCCCAACCCCATTGCGGCGTCGTCAACACTGATCAACGCCTATGTGGCCGAGTTGACGCGCAAGGTCGACTGGGACTTCGAGGACGAAACTCCGGGGCGAGACGCCCGTGGCTTTGCCCGCGAGGGTTCGATGCCGCCGGAGGTGGAGACTCACCTGGTCAACGCGGTCCTGACCAACGGGGCCCGCTACTACGTCGACCACGCCCACCCCGAGTACTCCACGCCCGAATGTGCCAACGCCATGGAGGCAATTCGCTACGACAAGGCCGGCGAGCTCATCCTGGCCCAGTCGGTCGCGGCCGCGGCCCGCGTCCTGCCGCCGGGTCAGAGCGTGCTCGTGCTGAAAAACAACTCCGACGGCAAGGGAAACTCGTACGGCGCCCACGAGAACTACCTCATGGACCGTTCTGTCCCCTTTGCCCGGATCGTCAGCCACGTCATGCCGCACTTCGTTTCCCGCCAGATCTACACCGGGGCCGGCAAGGTCGGAACGGAGACGGCCTCGGCATCGAACGAGGGAATCACTTTCCAGCTCACCCAACGCGCCGACTTCTTCGAAGAAGAGGTGGGCCTCGAGACCACGCTCAAGCGTCCCATCGTCAACACCCGGGACGAACCGCACTGCGATTCGCAGAAGTACCGCCGGCTCCATGTCATCGTCGGTGACGCCAACATGTCCGAGGTGGCCAACTTCCTGAAAGTCGGGACGACCTCGCTGGTCCTGGCCATGGTCGAGGACGACTGGTTCTCCCGCGGGAACCGGGAATTCGCCCTCTACTCGCCAGTGAGCGCCATGCGGCGGGTCTCCTACGACTTGTCCCTGAGCCGACCGCTCGAACTGATGGACGGGCGGTCCATCACCGCCCTCGACCTCCAGTGGGAGCACCTGGATCTGGCCCGCAAGTATGCCGAGGAGCGTGGCCTGGACGCGGTGGGCGGCGTCGAGATCGGGCGGGAGATCCTGCGTCGTTGGGAAGAGGTGCTGGCCGGCCTGGAAGCGGACCCGATGTCCCTGGCGAAGCAGATCGACTGGGTGGCCAAGTACCGCATCATCGACGGCTACCGGCAGCGCCACGGATTGACCTGGCAGGACCCCCGGCTGGCAGCCATGGACCTGCAGTACCACGACGTCACCCCGGAGCGATCACTGCACGCCCGGGTCGGAACCGAGCAGCTGCTCGATCCCGACTCCGTGATCGAGGCGATGACGGAGCCGCCCGAGGACACCCGGGCCTACTTCCGGGGCAAATGCTTGCAGCGGTGGGCCTCGTCGATCGCGGCCGCCAACTGGGACTCGCTGGTGTTCGACCTCGGCGGCGATCCGCTGCGGCGAGTCCCGATGATGGAACCGTTGAGAGGAACCAAAGACCACGTCGAGGAATTGCTGAGTAGCGTGTCCAGCCCTGCCGAGCTGCTCGAACGACTGGGCTCGTAGGAGGAAGAGACATTCCCATGCCAGAACGTGAACAGATCAGGAAGTCAGCCCCCGCCCGCACCGAGGAAGAGACCATCGAGGAGGTTCCCGCCACCAGTAAGAAAGGCGAGGAACTGAAGGCCGAGTTGGACGATCTGCTGGACGAGATCGACGAGGTGCTCGAGGAGAACGCGGAGGAGTTCGTTCGGTCGTACGTCCAGAAGGGTGGCGAATAGGACCGGGAACCCCCGACCCCGGCAGTTACCGCGCAGGCGCGGATAGGGTGCCTGACCCTATGAGCATTCCGATGTTTCGCCCTCAGGACGAGCCCGGCCCGAGCTTTGTCGAGGTGCTGCGCCGAGTCGGGCTCGATCCTTTTGCCCCGGTCGGGCCGACGACCGGGACGGCACCGTTCGACGTACGCCACGGGACCACCATTGCGGCTATTCGCTACAACGACGGGGTGGTCATGGTGGGCGACCGCCGGGCCACGTCGGGGTCGTCGATCGCCCACCGCATGATGGAGAAGGTGCACCCGGCAGACCGCCACAGCGGTGTCGCTATCGCCGGAGCTGCCGGCCCGGCCATGGAGATGGTGCGCCTGTTCCAGCTCCAGCTGGAGCACTACGAGAAGGTCGAGGGGGCCCCGATCAGCCTGGAAGGTAAGGCCAACCAGCTATCCCAGATGGTGCGGTCGAACCTGGCCATGGCCCTCCAGGGGTTCGTGGTCGTTCCCCTCTTTGCCGGCTTCGATGTGCGTCGGGGCGTGGGTCGCATCTACACCTACGACCCGACCGGCGGCCGCTACGAGGAGACGGACTTCCACGCCGACGGCTCCGGAGGGCGCGATGCGCGCACCACCATCAAGCTGGGCTGGAAGCCGGACCTGTCCCGGGCTGACGCCATGGCCCTGGCGGTGCTGGCCCTGTGGCAGGCGGCCGACGAGGATTCCGCCACGGGCGGCCCCGACGCCCTGCGGGGCATCTATCCCACGGTGGCGACCATCACCCCGGAGGGGTTCGCCCGAGCCCCGGAGGAGGAAGTGGCTGAACGCTTCGCCGCCGTGGTCCCGATCGAAGTGGCGGAACCTCGATGAGCATGCCCTTCTACGTAGCGCCCGAGCAGTTCATGAAGGACAAGGCGGACTTCGCCCGCAAGAACATCGCCCGGGGCCGGCCGCTGGTGGCCGCCGTGTATTCCGAAGGCATCCTCATCTGCGCCGAGAACCAATCGAAGTCGCTGCACAAGGTCAGCGAGATCTACGACCGGATCGCGTTCGCCGGCGTGGGTCGCTACAACGAGTTCGACTCCCTGCGACGAGCCGGGGTCCAGCACGCGGACGTCAAGGGGTACCAGTTCAGCCGGGAGGACGTCGACGCCCGATCGCTCGCCAACCTGTACGCCCAGTACATGGGCAACGTGTTCACCCACGAGATGAAGCCCCTCGAAGTGGAGATCCTGGTGGCCGAGGTCGGAACGTCGCCCGGCGGCGACCAGTTGTTCCACATCCTCTATGACGGGTCGGTGGTCGACGAAGATCGTTACTCCGTGCTCGGCGGGGAGGCGGAGGCCATCGCGGCCCGCCTGGACGTGGCCTTCCAGGCGGACTGGGACCTCAATGGCGCCCTCCGGGCGGCGGCCGGGTCCCTGGCCGGTCCGGACCGGGTACCGGTCCCGGCCGATCTCGAGGTGGCGGTCTTGGCCCGCAGTAATGGCCGGCGGGCCTTCCAGCGCCTCGACGACGATGAGGTGGCGGCCTCGCTGGCTAGCAGCGAGACCAGCGAGACCAGCGAGACCTAGCCCTCAGTCGGCCTGGCCGTAGGCCCGGATCTCTTCCAGCTCGGCGTCAGAAAGCTGGCGCGGCACCTCACCGTTGGCCACCTTTTCGCTCTGGACCTGGTGGCGGATCTCGTCCACGATCTCCGGGTTGGCCAGGGTGCTGACATCCCCGACGTCAGTGAAGTTGGACACGCCGGCGATCACGCGCCGCATGATTTTCCCGGATCGCGTTTTCGGCATGTCGGCGACGATCCACACGTTCCTGGGCCGGGCCACCTTGCCGATCTCGGTCTCGACGGCGGCGCCCACCTTGGCGGCCACGGCGGCGCCGGCCTCCGAGCCCGGCTTCAGGGAGATGTACATCTCGACAGCGCGGCCGCGCAGATCGTCGACGACCGGCACGGCGGCGGCCTCGGCCACCTCGTCCACCGTCAACGCCGCGGATTCCAGTTCTTTGGTGCCAAGCCGGTGCCCGGCGACGTTGATCACATCGTCCACCCGGCCCAGGATCCGGAAGTAGCCGTCGGCGGCTTGCATGGCCCCGTCGTTGCTGAAGTAGGGCCAGTCGTGCCAGTCCGTGCTGTTGGGGTCTTTGCAGTACTTGGCGTAGTACGTCGAGACGAGGCGGTCCGGGTCGCCCCAGATGGTCTCGAAGATCCCGGGCCAGGGATTGCGGATGCACATGTTGCCGGCCCGGCCGCTGCCCGCCTCGACGTCGTTGCCCTCCTCGTCATAAATGACCGGGTAGATGCCGAGCACGGCCGGTCCGCAACTGCCCGGCTTCATGGGGTTCAGGGCCGGGAGGGTGCTGCCGAGGAAGCCGCCCGTTTCGGTCTGCCACCACGTGTCGACGATGGCCGCCTCGCCCTTGCCGACCACCTCGTGGTACCACCGCCACACCTCGGGCTCGATTGGCTCGCCCACCGTGGTCATGAGCTTGAAGTGGTAGTCGTACTTCGCGGGCTCGTCCGGTCCGGCTTTGCGCAGCATGCGGATGGTCGTGGGGGCGGTGTGGAAGATGTTGACGCCGAGTCGCGACGCGATGCGCCACGGTCGCCCCGGATCGGGGTAGGTGGGGACGCCTTCGTAGAGGACGCTGGTGGTTCCGAGCGCCAGTGGCCCGTACACGATGTAGGAGTGCCCGGTGATCCAGCCGATGTCGGCCAGGCACCAGTACGTGTCTTCGGGGTGGATGTCCTGGTAGTAGCGGGACGTGCCGGCCACGTACGAGAGGTAGCCGCCGGTCGAGTGCTGGCAGCCTTTGGGCCGGCCCGTCGTGCCGCTGGAGTACATGATGAACAGCGGAGCCTCCGCCGGCATCGACACCGGCTCCACGAGGGCGCCGTGGAAGTCGGGCATGACCTCGTCCACGAAGAAGTCGCGCCCCTCGACCATGGGGGCCCGGGAGGCGTACTGGCCGGGATGGCGCCGCCACACCAGCACCTTCTCCACCTCCACGCCTTCCTCTCTCGCTCGCTCGACGGCTTCGTCGGCCTTGACCTTGTGGTCGATGAGCTGGCCGTTGCGGTAGTAGCCGTCCATGGTGACCAGAATGTGGCTCTGAGAGTCGGCAATCCGCCCGCCGCAGGCGGCACCGCTGAACCCGCCGAACACCTGGGAGTGGATGGCGCCCAGACGGGCGCACGCCAGCATGGAGACGGGCAACTCGGGCACCATCGGCAGATGAAAGGTGACCCGGTCGCCGACCTCTACACCGCAGAAGCCACGCAACAACGCGGCGAACTCGTTGACCCGCCGGTACAGCTCCCGATACGTGATCGCCTCTGTCGCGTCGGATTCCGGCTCCGGAACCCAAAGGAGCGCGGCCTGGTTGGGCCGGGCCGCCAGGTGCCGGTCCACGCAGTTGTACGAGGCGTTGAGGTGCCCGCCCACGAACCACTTCCAGAACGGGGCGTGGCTGGTGTCGAGGGTGGTGTGCCAGTAGCGGTCCCAGCTGAGCAGGTCCGCGTACTCGCGGAAGCACTCGGGGAAGCGCTCCTCCCGGAAGCGCTCGAGGATGGCCGGGTCGGATGCGTTGGCCTGGGCGACGAATTTGAGGAGGAGGGTTAAAATACTCCTCCTCGCGCCAGTGGACCGCGATTTGAGCTTCCGAGACCTCCGCCTCCGGCCGCGCTTCTTCTTGTGCAGTCATCTTGTCGATTATGCCCGAGGGGGCGCGGCTGGAACCGGGTCAGGCCGTCTTACGGCAGGAGCCGGCCGGCCACGACGGCGATCAGCATGATGACCAGGGCGACCGCGGCCAGCAGCTGTCGGGCCGTCCAGCCCAGCACGACGGCCCGTCGCGGCACGGGTGCGTCCCAGCTCTCGGCCGGGTCCTCGAAGGCCGCCTCCACCTCGTCGACGAGCAACAGTTCCCGGGCGATCTCCTGGTCGTCCGGGGTCACCCACACCGACACCGATCCGAATGGATAGGGGCCGCCCACTGCGCCCCGCAACTCGGTCAGAATCCCGTCGGCGCCGAGACGAGCGGCGATAACCCGGGCGTGGAACGCGTCTGGAACGGTTCGCAGGTGCACCATCGGGGTGTAGTCCCCCCGCCGCGAAGCGGTCGCGGTCATCATCTTCAGGCTAGCGGGTGGCACAGCACCAGGTAGCGCTGGTTCTGGCGCTAGCGTGCGCTTCAGGTATGGATCGGCGCATCTTCGGCCTCGAGAACGAATACGGGGTGACGTGCACCCTGCGCGGCCAACGCCGGCTGAGCCCGGACGAGGTGGCCCGCTACCTGTTCCGCAGGGTGGTGAGCTGGGGCCGGTCCTCGAATGTGTTCCTCGAGAACGGCGCCCGGCTGTACCTGGACGTCGGCAGCCATCCCGAATATGCCACTCCCGAGTGCGATTCCATCGCCGATCTGGTGGTGCATGACAAGGCCGGAGAACGAATCCTCGAACACCTGGTCAACTCCGCCGAGGCCCGGCTTCGAGAAGAGGGCATCCGCGGAGTGGTGTTTCTTTTCAAAAACAACACCGACTCGGCCGGCAATTCCTACGGCTGCCACGAGAACTACCTCACCAGCCGGCGTGACGACTTCGGTCACTACGCCGAAGTGCTCATCCCGTTCCTGGTGTCCCGGCAGATCTATGCGGGGTCAGGCAAGGTGCTGCAGACGGCCAGGGGGGCGATGTACTGCATCAGCCAGCGAGCGGAGCACATCTGGGAGGGGGTGTCGTCGGCGACCACCCGGAGCCGGCCCATCATCAACACCCGGGACGAGCCGCACGCCGACGCGGAGCGTTTCCGTCGACTGCACGTGATCGTCGGAGACTCCAACATGAGCGAGTACGCTACCTTCCTCAAGGTTGGGGCCACCAGCATCCTGCTGCGCATGCTCGAGGATCCGGGCGTGGTGTTGCGGGACATGACCCTCGAGAACCCGATCCGGGCCATCCGGGAGATCAGCCACGACACCACCTTGCGGCGCCGGGTGCGTCTGGCCAACGGACGGGAGGCCAGCGCCCTCGACATTCAGAGCGAGTACTTCGATCGGGCCAAGCGCTACCAGGAGACCCACGGGTTGTCGCCCCTGGAGGATCAGGCCCTGATGATGTGGGAGCACTGTCTCAAGGGTCTCGAAAGTGACCCCTGGTCGCTCGACCGGGAGTGCGACTGGGTCATCAAGCATCATCTGATCGAGCATTACCGCCGGCGGGAAGGCGTGGCGCTCACCCATCCCAAGGTGGCCTTGATCGATTTGCAGTATCACGACGTCAGCCGGGAGCGGGGCCTCTTTTACAAGATGCAAAGCCGTGGCCTGGTGGAACGCACCTGTAACGACGAGGACATCGAGACGGCGGTGGACCAGCCACCGCAGACGACGCGGGCCAAGCTGCGAGGCGAATTCATCCGCCGGGCCAAGGAACGCCGCCGGGATTTCACCGTCGATTGGGTACACCTGAAGCTCAATGATCAGGCTCAGCGAACGGTGCTCTGCAAGGACCCCTTCAAGTCGCGCGACGAGCGGGTCGAGAAGCTGATCGCCTCCCTCTAGCGCCGGCCGGGAAAAGCTGGAAGGAAAGCGAGGCGGCGGCATGCCGCGTGAGATGTGCAGGGCGAAGGACGAGAGCAACGGCGCCGCCGCGGCGTCGCCGATCACGCAGGGGTAGGACGGCGATGGACCGGCTGGAACGCCTTGTGAACCTGGTCGCGGCGCTGATCGACACGCCCGTGCCGTTGACGCGCCGGCAGATACATGAGCGGATCGAGGGCTATTCGAGCGAACCGGAGGCTTTCCGGCGCAACTTCGAGCGGGACAAGGAACTGCTGCGCCAGATGGGTCTCCCGTTGACCATCGAGGCGATCGACCCCTCCCACCCGGAGGAGGTCGGCTACCGGATTCCCCGGGAGCAGTACGAGCTTCCCGATCCCGGTCTCGACGAGGATGAGCTCGCGGCCCTGCGGCTGGCCTCGGCGGCTGTCCAGGTGGACGGTTCCTCGGGCCGGCAGGCCACGGTGCGGGCGTTGCGGAAACTGGCCGGCGCCGCCACCAGAGACGTTGTCAACGGAGACGCGGGGGCCGGGGCGCCGGACTGGCAGGGGGGCGAGGACGACGGCGGGCTGGCCGCGCTGCCCGGCGGCGATGCGGTGGCGGTGGCCTTCGGCGCTGTCGCCGATCGGCGCCGGGTCCGCTTCGGTTACCGGGGGGAATCGCGGCTCGTGGACCCGTGGCGGTTGTCGTTCCGTCGCGGCCAATGGTACCTGGCCGGTCTGGACCACGGTCGTGGCGAGGAGCGCCTCTTCCGACTGGACCGCGTCGAGGGGTCGCTCGAAGCCGAAGGACCGGCCGGCGCCTTCGCCCGGCCGTCCGCTGCTTCCGCGGCACCGCCGCCACCGTGGCGGCTGGGCGATGACGACGAGGTCGTGGCCGAGCTGCTCGTCGACGCCGAGCAGGCCCGCTGGGCGCTCGAGGCGCTCGGCCCGGACGCGGCCACCGAGCGCCGGAGCGACGGCTCGGTGATCTTCTCGGTCGGGGTGACGAACCCGCCGGCGTTTCGATCGTTTGTGCTCGGCTTTCTCGATCATGCCGAGATCCTGGGGCCTCCCCGGCTGCGAACGGACCTGGTGGATTGGCTGACCGGACTGACCGGGCTGACCGGACTGACCGGGCTGACCGGGCTGACCGCCGGCCCGGGGCCGGCGCCAGTGGTCCAGCCATCGCTCACCGCCCCGGAGCCGGCGGTCCGCTCCGATCCGAGCGGTGCGCCCGGCCGGGCTTCTCGAGCCCTGGAGCCGGGCCGGCGTTCTTCACGCCCGGTCGGGCGATCCGCGAGCGGTCGGATCTCGGCCGAGGATCGGCTGGGCCGGCTGCTCGCCATCGTGCCGTGGGTGGCGGGCCAGGACGGCCCGCTGGTCGCGGAGGTGTGCCAGCGCTTCGCCGTGGGGGAGAAGGAGCTTCTGGACGACCTGGGCTTGCTCTTCCTTTGCGGCGTCCATCCGTTTACGCCCGATGTGCTCATCGACGTGGACGTGGCCGACGGCCGGGTCTGGATCCGGATGGCCGACTACTTTCGCCGGCCCGTTCGCCTCAGCCCGCAAGAGGGTCTGGCCCTGGTGTCCGCCGGCTCGGCGCTGCTCGCCGTGCCGGGCGCCGACGCCGACGGAGCGCTGGCGACCGCCCTCGCGAAAGTGGAAAACGTCCTCGGCGTCGGCGCCGACGACAGCCTCGATATCGAGCTCGCCCAGGTCACTCCGGCCGTCCTCGCCACGGTCCGCCAGGCCGTCGACCTCGGCCGCAAGCTGGAGCTGGACTATTACTCGTTCGGCCGGGATGGCCACAGCACCCGGGTAGTGCGCCCGTGGCGGGTGTTCAACTCGAGCGGCCAGTGGTACGTGTCCGGCTGGTGCGAGCGAGCCGAAGGAGAACGACTGTTCCGGGTCGATCGGATCAGCCGGGCCGAAGTGCTCCCCGTCACGTTCGATCCACCCTCCCACCTGGCCGGCGGGCCGACGACCGTGTACCACCCCGCTCCGGACGACCCACTGGTGGTACTCGATTTGGATCCGCCTGCGCACTGGATCGCCGATCAATACCCAAACGAAAACGTGCAGGTTGTCGGGCCCACGGTCCTCCGAGTTGCCCTGCGCGTCAGCCAGAACGCCTGGCTGGAACGACTTCTTCTCCGCGCCGGCCTCCACGCCCGGGTTGTCGAGGGCGACGCGGGCGTGGCCGGGGCGGCGGCGTCACGGCTGTTGGGCCGATACCGGGGCTAGTGCGGGGTTCGGTATCGTCCTTCGTCGTGTCCGCGCCCCTCCCCACCGAACCGGCCCAGCACGACCCGGTGCCCGATCCTGAGCCGGCCAAGGCGAGGGGCCGCCACAGAACGGCGAGAGTTGCCATCGAATGGGGCGCCATTCTCGTCGTCGCCATCGTGGCCGCCATCCTGATCCGCAGCTTCGTCGTCCAGCCCTTCTATATCCCGTCAGGTTCGATGGAGCCGACCCTGAAAGTCGGGGATCGCGTTCTGGTGAACAAGCTGAGCTACGACTTCCACAGCGTTCACCGGGGCGACGTCGTGGTGTTCTCCAAACCGCCCAACGACAACAGTCCGGGCGTCAAGGACCTCATCAAGCGGGTGATCGGCTTGCCTGGAGAGACGATCATGGCTCGCGGCGGGCACGTCTGGATCGACGACCACCAGTTGCGCGAGCCCTGGCTACCGGCGGGGGTGACCACGGCGGACTTCGGACCCGTCGTGATCCCCAAAGGCGAATATTTCATGATGGGCGACAATCGGGGCGACTCCGCTGATTCGCGGATTATCGGCCCCGTTCCCGAGCGACTGTTTATCGGTCGGGCATTTCTGCTGGTCTGGCCCCTGTCCCGCATCGGCTGGCTTTGACCGCCGCGCCAGCGCCTCGACTCAGTGCGGCCGGCTTTCGATGGCGGCGACCAGCCGATCGACGTGATCCGAGTACACCGCGTCAATACCGAAATCCAGCAGCCGGTTGATATCCGCCCGGCTCTGGGCGTCCCATCCAAACGCGCGGAGCCCAGCCCGATGCGCGGTCGCCACCGCAGCCGCTGTCCACTCGCGTCGATGGAGATTGACGGCGTCGATGCCGGCTGTGTGCCACCTTCGAGCCAGCTCCTCGAACCCGTGGGACATTCGAGCCGTTGATGTCGACTCCACCAACCTGGCCTTGCCCGCGGACGGCCGCCATTGGGCCAGGAGGTGCCAGTCGCCATGGCATAACCAGAGCCGTTGACTGGCGCCAGCCTGTCGGGCCGTGTCCAGAATGGCCTCGATGGCGGCGGGGTCCTTGACGTCGAGCGACAGCTCGAATGTGACCCCGAGTTCGCCGTACAGGTCGGCGAGCGACGGAATGTGGGGGGGCAGGTCGGCCTGGGCCAGCGCGGCGATCGGGCGCCGGCGCCAGGGCCATCCGATCACCCCGTCATGGTCGAGGGCGACGTGGCCGTCGGCTGTGATCCAGGCGTCGCTTTCGAGGCCGTTCGCCCCCAGTTCCAGGGCCCGGGCAAAGGCCTCGAGCGTGTTCTCGGGCCGCTCGGAACGGGCTCCCCGATGTGCGAATCCGATCGGTTCGACCGGACGAGTGGGGGCCGGCTCCACGTGCCCATGCTGGCCGAACGGCCGCCTCGCCGCATATGGGCGCCGTTCCGGGACGCGTGGAAGCGCGCCCAGAACATGCAAAAGCATCCAGATCATATAGTACGGGTCGACGGAAACCGTCAACATTGGTGGGATGTTGTGTCTCTGCAGCCGGTCCGGGTGCCTCTACATCGGTACTGTGGCCGTTGTTGCTGGCGTGGTTGCGTCTGACCGGATGGTGCCCTCGGCGGGCTCCGGCGCCCGTCGGATGTGGCGCGTGACCGGGGTCGGGGCATGAGCTCGCTTTGGCTGATTCCTCTCGCCGTGACCGCGGTGGGAGCTGCCGGTCTGGCCGTAGTGGCCCGGAAGCTTCAGGATGACGTGGACAGGCTGGGCCGCTCAGTGCGTCGCGTGCGAACCGAGCGCGACCGGCCCGCGCCGGCCGCTTCGGCCAGCGGCGCGCGCCGTAACGGGCAGCCACCACTACACTCGCCTCAATGCTGAATTTCAGCCCCGAGAAGCTGTTTCTCGTCGGGCTTATCGCGCTGATCGTGCTCGGCCCGAACCGTCTGCCGCAGGCAGCCCGGACCCTGGGCCGTTTCATGGCCGAGCTGCGCCGCATGTCGGCCGGCTTCCATGACGAGGTGCGAGACGCCCTCGGTGAGCCAACCGAGGTTTTTCAGTCAGCGCTGTCCGACCTTCGCGCCCCGGCCAACATGGGCCGGTCAGTCAGGGATGCCATCACCAGCACGCTGACGCCGCCGCCGGCCAACCACAACGGGCAGGCGGCAGCCGGCGGTCTCAACGGCGCAAGTACTCCGGCCCCGCCCACAGCAAACGGGGGGAACGGGTCCGCTCCCGCGGCATCCCCTGGCCTTTCGAGCTGGGCCCCTGCCGCCCTTCCGCCCGTCAACGGGGCGGCCGTGTCGCCGGCCCCAAGCGCCGCACCGCCCGAGGCGACAGGCGGCCTGACGGCTCCCGACGATCCCGCGCTGAACTAAGGGGCACAGCCCGTGGCTGTTACCGATCGACAACTGGGAGCTTCGGGGGAGCCGGTCGAGCCGTCTGACCAAGAGGCCGGCCAGATGACCCTTTTCGAGCATCTGACCGAGCTGCGGACCCGGCTCATTATTTGCATCGTGGCCATTGTGGTTACCAGCACAGTGGCGTGGTTTTTCTACAACGACATCCTCCGATTCATGACGGAGCCCTACCGTAATTTCCTTGCCCACCATCAGTCCAAGGACATCACCAAGGGCAGTCTGGTTACCAACGGACCCCTCGAGGGATTCACGACCCGGCTGAAAGTCAGCGCGTATGGCGGGATCGCCCTGGCGTCTCCGGTGCTGTTCTGGGAACTGTGGCGGTTCATCACCCCCGGGCTCCACAAAAATGAGAAGCGCTACATCGTGCCCTTCGTCGGGGCGGCGGTCGTTCTCTTCGCCGCTGGTGTGACAACCGCGATTCTGGTGTTCCCGAAGGCTCTGACCTGGCTGATCGACGTGAGCGGCACCGGTGTCGTCCCCCTCTTCTCGCCATCGCGTTATTTGACCCTGTACGTGTCCATGTGCCTGATCTTCGGGCTCGTGTTCATGTACCCGCTGGTCGTGGTCTTCCTCGAGATCGCGGAAGTCGTGCCGAGCGCCACCTGGCGCCGCTGGCGGCGGCCGGCCATTGTCGTCATCTGCTTGATCGCGGCGGTGATCACGCCGAGCAGCGACCCCTTCTCGTTTATCGCCATGGCTGTTCCGATGCTGGTGTTTTACGAAGGGTCGATCATCGTCGGCCGCGTCCTGCACAAGTAGGCCGTCGTCATGTCGACGCGGGCCGGGTTCGAAGCGGAGCTGGGTTTCGCGCTCGACGACTACCAGCGCCGGGCTCTCGACGCCCTCGATGCCGGGGGCAGCGTCGTGGTGGCCGCCCCGACCGGGTCCGGCAAGACCGTTGTTGCCCAGTACGCAGTGGCGCGAGCCTTGGCCGAGGGCGGCAAAGCCTTTTACACCACACCGCTGAAGGCCCTTTCCAATCAGAAGTACGGGGAGCTCGTGCGCCGGTACGGGCCGGGGGCGGTGGGCCTGCTGACAGGGGACAACTCCATCAACGGGAACGCACCCGTCGTCGTCATGACGACCGAGGTTCTGCGCAACATGATCTACGCCTCGTCGGCGAGCCTCGACGGCTTGCGGTATGTGATCCTGGACGAGGTCCACTATCTGCAGAACGCCTACCGGGGGCCGGTCTGGGAGGAGGTCATCATCCACGCCCCGCACGGCGTGGACCTCGTTTGCCTGTCAGCGACGGTGTCGAACGCGGAGGAGCTCGCTGACTGGATCCGCACGGTCCGCGGCCAGACCACAGCCATCATCGAGGACCGCCGCCCGGTGGCGCTGCACGACCTGTACCTGCTCGGGGACAAGGGATCGGAGCGGCTCTTGATGATGCCGACCCTGGTGGACGGCCGCCCGAACCCCGAGGCGGTCGCGCTCGATTCGAAGACGCTCCGTCACGCCGGTCGGCGGGGCCGGCCGCGGGGCCGGCTCTTTACCCCGTTACGAGTCGACGTGCTCGAGCTGTTGGAAGAGCACGACATGCTCCCGGCCATCTATTTCATCTTCAGCCGCGCCGCTTGCGACGACGCGGTCACCCAATGCGTGCGGGAGGGCAAGCGGCTCACGAGCGCGGACGAACGCCGGCAAATCCGGACTATCGCGGAGGAGCACGTCGAGGCGCTTTCCGACGATGACCTGGCCGTCCTCGATTACCCAGGCTGGTTGGCCGGGCTTGAGGCTGGTTATGCCGCCCACCACGCCGGGATGGTGCCGCCTTTTAAGGAGGCGGTGGAGGCCTGCTTTGCGGCAGGACTGGTCAAGGCCGTCTTCGCGACCGAGACCCTGTCGCTCGGCATCAACATGCCCGCCCGATCAGTGGTGATCGAGAAGCTCACCAAGTTCACCGGGGAGCGGCATGAGTTCCTGACGCCGGGGGAGTACACGCAGCTCACCGGGCGAGCCGGCCGGCGCGGCATCGACGAGGTCGGCTACGCAGTCGTGCTGTGGTCGGCGTTTGTCCCCTTCGAACAGGTGGCCAGCCTGGCCGGCGCCCGCAGCTACGCACTGACCAGCAGCTTCCGTCCCACGTACAACATGGCGGCCAACCTGGTGCGCCGGTACCGACCAGACGTGGCGCACCATCTGCTCAACCTGTCCTTCGCCCAGTACCGGGCCGACAGCGACGTCGTCCGGCTCGAGGCCCAGCTGGACCGATCGGCGGCGGCGCTCGCCGACGCCCGCGCCCACGCCGAGTGCGATCGGGGCGACGTGGAGGAGTATCGGCGCCTCCTGCGGGCCAGCGAGGAGTCCGCCCGTCAGCGGCCCTCCATGACCGCAGAGGTGACCGCCGCCCTCGAGCGCGTGCGTCCGGGCGACGTGCTCATCGTGCCCGGGGGCCGGTCGGGGGGACGGGTGGCCGTCCTCTCCACCTCCCGCCGGCGGGGAGGCGACATCCGGGTCCGGGCCGTCACCCCGGACCGGCGGCTGGTCTCGCTGGGCCCCCGGGATTTCCCGGCCCCGCCGGAAGCGGTGGCGCAGGTGGGGATTCCGGTGCCCTACGCCCCCCACAACAGCGGGTTTCAGCGGCAGGTGGCCTCGGCGCTCACCGAGGCCCGACTGCGGACAGGACCGAGCTCCGGTCGCTCGGCAACCGGTCGCCGCCAGTGGCGAGGGGAGGTCGCCCTGGCCCAAGCCGCCGCCGCGGCCGGCCATCCGGTGTCGGGGTGCCCCGACGCCCGGGCCCACCTGCGGGCCCTGGAGCGAGCGGAACGGCTCTCCCGTGACATCGACCGTCTCGAACGGCGCGTCAAAGGGCGGACCGAGTCGCTGGCCCGCCAGTTCGACCGGGTCCTGCGGGTCCTGGAGGCGTGGGGATACGTCGACGGCTGGTCGTTGACCGACGGCGGTGAACGACTGGCCCGTCTCTACCACGAGTCGGACCTTCTCATCGCCGAATGCGCCGGTCAGGGTCTTTTCGACGGGCTGGAAGCGTCGGAACTGGCGGGGCTGATGTCGGTCTTCACCTATGAGGCCCGCGGACCGAGCGAGCCGGCCATCTGGTTCCCGACACCCCGGCTCCGCCACCGCTGGCACGACATCGACGGCCTGGCCGGCGAGCTGAACGCTGCGGAGGAGGAGGCCGGACTCCCGCTCACCCGACGGCCCGACCCCGGTTTCGTCGGCCTGGGCCACGCCTGGGCTGCCGGCGAGGACCTGGCCGAGGTCATCGCCGACGAGGAGATCTCCGGGGGGGACTTCGTGCGCAACGTCAAGCAGCTCATCGACCTGCTGCGACAGCTGCAGGATCTATCCCTGCCGCCGGCCACCGCCGCGGCCGCGGAGGAAGCCGCCCGACGGCTGTTTCGCGGCGTGGTGGCGGCATCGTCGGTGCTGGGCGGCTGAAGGCCACCGCCCGCTGTCGCCCGCCGTCGTCCGTCGTCAGCCGCCCTCGAGCCGCCGGCCTCGTGGGGCGCCCTCGTGGGCGCTCTTGTGGGGCGCGGGCCATCCCCCACGCAAGGCCCGGCCCCCCCTTAGGCTGGGCCACCGCGATGGGGAACTGGGACCGCGGCACCTACGCAGTCGAAGAGTGGACCGCTCAAGAGGGCGAGATCCTGCGGCGCTATTTCACGAACCTGGACGGCCCCGTCTTCGCGCTCGTCAACCTGCCGGAGGTGGTGAAGGGCGCCCTCTTTGCCCGGTACTCCCGCAGCGCCAAGAGCTTGCGACGGCTCTTCCTCGACGAGTTCGTCGGGGACCTCGACATCAGCGGCGACCACGGTGTGGACGCGACGGTGGGGCTGGCCCGGGCCGAACAACTGTACGACCGCGTGTTCTTCGAATACGGCGACGATTCGGTGGCGCAGCTGGGCGGGGTCCACCTGGCATGCGAGCAAGCCTCCAATCTGCTCAGCAAGGTGCTCGAGCGCGGCCGGTTGATGTCCTACATGGAGAAATCGACCCGGTACGTCGCCTATGACAGCCGCCTGCCCAACGGTCGTTACCGCTACTTCCGGCCGCCCGAGATCCTCGACTCGCCCCTCGGCGCCAAGTACGTGGGCGAGATGGACCGGCTCTTCGACGCGTACGCCGCGTTGCTGCCCTTGATGCAGTCCTGGTTCGGTGACCGCCACCCCCGTGGTCCCGACGACTCGGACCTGGCCTGGCGCCAGGCGGTGCGGGCCAAAGCCTTCGACGCCCTTCGCGGCCTGCTGCCGGCCGCTGCGACCACCAACCTCGGTATTTACGCCAGCGGCCAGGCCTACGAGGCCCTCCTGATCCGGATGCGGGCCCATCCGCTCCCGGAGGCCCGCGCCTACGCAGACCTCATCCTCACCGAGTTGCGCAAGGTGATTCCCTCCTGGGTGAAGCGGGTGGACGTCGCCGACCGGGGCCTCGCCCATTCGCACTACCTCGAACACAACGACGAGCAGATGCGCCACGTCGCGGACACCCTCTTCGCCGATGAAACCGGTCCCGATGGTCCGGGGGCCCTGCCGGGCGGCGATCCCGAGGTGACGCTGCTCGACTGGGATCCCGACGCCGAGATCAAAGTCGTCGCCGCCATGCTGTACCCCTACGCCCACCTGCCCGAGCACCGCATTCAGGCCCGGGTTGCGGCCATGTCCGAAGAGGAGCGCCTCGGCGTGGTGCGCGCCTACGTCGGCGAGCGGGGCAACCGGCGGCACCGACCCGGCCGGGCCCTCGAACGGGGCGGCTATCGCTTCGACATCCTCTCGGATTACGGGGCGTTTCGGGATCTGCAGCGCCACCGGCTGCTCACCGTCGAATGGCAGGACCTCACGCCCGCCCACGGCTACTCGATGCCCCGGGCCGTCCTGGAGGCAGGAGGCGCCGACACTTACGCGGCCGCCATGAGCCGTTCCGCCCGGCTGCACGGCGCCCTGGCGCAGCGCTTCGACCCCGTTCGGGCCGCCTACGCGGTTGCGCTGGCCTATCGCATCCGCTACGTCATGCAGTTCAACGCCAGGGAGGCGCTGCATCTGATCGAGTTGCGGACGAGCCCCCAAGGGCATCCGGAGTACCGCAAGATCTGCCAGCAGATGCACCGCTTGATCCTGGAGAAGGCGGGTCACCCGGCCATCGCCGCGCTCATGACCTACCTCGACGAAGCGGACTACGAAGACGCTGGTCTGGAGCGCTTGGCGGGGGAGCAGCGCGCCGAGGAGCGTCGCCAACAGAGCCAACTCTAACCCTCAACATTTAACCTCTACCTCAACCTGAGGTTCACTGTAAATCCGTGAATAATGTTGAAAGAGGGGTTGATGAGGCTCGTGTTGATCTTGTACGTTAGGCCCGCGCGGGCGGAGGGAACGGACCTCATTGATACATGCGCCTTCAAATCCTTGGTTCTGCGCGCCCCTGGGACTGGACTGGGGCCGGGTGGAGGGTTCTCCGTAGCTGGCAGAACAGAGAACCTCGCGACCCGGCCGCGTCGACGCGGCTGTTCCGGGCCGGATCCATTGCCATGGCGGTACTCAGCCTGGGTCTGTTGGTGGGAGCCGGGGCCGCCGGCTTCCAGACCAGCGCGGGCGGGGTCTACCAGGTCCAGCCCGGCGACAGCCTGTGGGCCATCGCCCAGACCGACGGCGTGACGGTGGCGCAGCTGGCGGCAGCGAACAACATGAACCCGAACGACGTGCTCTTGATCGGTCGCCGTCTGGTCATCCCGCTGCCACAGGGCTCCTCCTCGTCAGGGGGCGGCTACGTGGTCCAGCCCGGTGACAGCCTGTGGTCCATCGCCCAGACCGACGGGGTGACGGTGGCGCAGCTGGCGGCGGCCAACAACATGAACCCGAACGACGTGCTCTTGATCGGTCGCCACCTGGTGATCCCGGGCTCGCAAGGCGGGTCGTCCTCGGGCTCTTCGGCATCGTCGGCTTCTGCCGCCAGTGCCTCGACCGGCTCGGGAGCAGCCAATCCCTGGACGTTCTGCTCAACGTTCACCTCTGCGGGCGGACCGTGGGGGGTCTTGCCTTCCCTTTTGCAGCAGTCCCCGGACCGGTTGGCCCTGCAGCCCGTCTTTGCCCAGTGGGCCCGCTACTACGGCCTGTCGCTGCCCCTGCTGGAGGCGATTGCCTGGCAGGAGTCCGGCTGGCAGCAGGGCGTGGTCTCCTCTGCCGGCGCGGTCGGCACCGGACAAATCCTGCCCAGCACGGCCACGTTCATCAGCGGCACGCTGGTGGGGATGCCCCTCAACATCAATTCCGCCTCGGACAACATCCGCATGTCGGCGGCACTGCTGGCGTACCTGTCCGATATCGAGGGCAACAATCAGTGTGAGACCATCGCCGCCTACTACGAGGGGTCACAGAATCTGAGCCAGTACGGCGTCTTTCCCGAGTCCCAGACCTACGTGACCAGCGTGGAGGCGCTGATCCCCCGGTTCGAGTGAGCGCCCCACGGGCGCCTCAGCATTTTTTTGGTCGGTTGACCTGCGGCGACGCGCAAAGGTGCAGGTCAGTGACATCGTGCTCGCCCTTGACGAGAGCCGACTGGCTCGGCAGCATTTGGGCGCATGCTCGGGTGGCGATGAGGTTGTTCGTCACCTCGAGGGCAGGGTGGTCACGGTCCAAGTAGACAACGTCGGTCCTTCGCCGGTGGCTCCAGGGCCGGGGGGCGCGGATCCAGACGGCACCAACGGTCCAGGTTGGCCACCCTGCCCGCCGTCCCCGCAAATTTCCTGCCCGGACGGGAAATAACAGAAACGAAGCTCGCGTTCAAGGTGTGGCCGGATCCCAGCCGGCGGGGTCTAGTATCCGCCGCCGACGGAGACACCACCTCCCTACTCGCGGGCCTCGCGGGTGAAGGACGCTGCACATGCCCACAGACGATCTCGACGACGACATTCTTGACGAACAAGCTGACCTTCCCGAAGATCTCGACGAGGAGGACCTCGAAGAGCTCGAGGACGACGAGGAGGCGATGATCGATGAGGACGCGATCATCGGCGACGACCTCGAGGACGAGGACATTGCGTCCGACGATCTGGAGGTCGATGACCTCGAGTCCGACGACCTGGAGGATGTCGCCACCACCACTACCACTGAAGCCAAGACCAGTCGCGACGAAGAAGAAGAAGAGGAAGAAGACGAGGACGAGGACTCCGATGACGTGGAGGCGAGCCTCGACGTCATCCTGAAAGAACGGCTGGTGGTCGTCGATGACGAGGACGAGGACGACGACGACGAAGAGGTAGGCGACCCCGACGACCGGGGCGACAGCCCGCTCCGGGTCTTGCCGAAGCAGCCGGGCGAGTTCGTGTGCCAGTCGTGCTTCCTGGTCAAGCATCCCAGCCAGCTGGCCGACGACGCGCGGCATGCTCTGCCGGGATTGCGTGTGACCTGGTCCGGTTGGGTCCGCACGGGCAGGATCGCCTCGTGACAGAACGGTCCTCCCCGCTGGATGCGCTGATGGACCTCCTGGTCTATGCGCCGGTGGGGCTGGTGCTGGTGGCTGCCGAGGAGATGCCCAAGCTGGCGGCACGGGGCCGGGCCCAGCTTGGCGGGCAGCTGTCGATGGCCAGAATGGTCGGGCAGTTCGCCGTTGCCCAGGGTCGCCAGCAGGTGGCCAAGCGCAGCCGGGCGGCGGCCGGGGCCGGGCGTCCCGCTCGCCGTCCCGGACCGGCCTGGACCGCCTCCGGGGCGGCCACGGCCAGCCGGCCGGCGGGATCGCCGCAACATACGGGCCGCCTCAGCCCCGACGACACCCTCGCTGACCGGACTGGCGCCCCTGCATCGGAGTGGTCGGGGCCCGAGCAGTCGACCGGCCCGACCGCCACGGTGCCGGCGCCGGCCGAGGCTGGTCCTGACGTTGTCGGCGGCAAGGCTGCGCCGCCCGCTGAGCCTGTGCCGACCCAACAGTCCCTGCCGGACACCGGTCCAGGCCCGCTCCGCCCGGCCTCGGATGCAGCTCGCGCCGCGTCTGACGCCGCCAGACCCGGCCCGGTACCCGACCAGTCCGGACTGGCCATTCCCGGCTACGACTCCCTGGCTGCCTCGCAGGTCGTTCCCCGCCTCGCCGGGCTTTCGCCAGATGAGCTCGCTGCGGTGGAGGCATACGAGAGCGCCCACCGGGCCCGCCGGACTATCCTGACCCGGGTCCGCCAACTCCAGGAGCGCTGAGGCCGCGCCGGTGGAGCAGGCCCGGGTGGCGTCGGCCAACGACATCGCGGCCCTGCAAGACCTGTTCCAGTCGGCCCTCCGTGAACTGGAGGGCCAACGCGGCGGCGCCCTGTTGGCCGGCCGCTCCGCCCGCCTCGGCAGCCAACCCGGCCAGAGCCTGGCCGACGCGCTCGACGACCGCGACCGGCTGGTCGTCGTGGGAACACTGGACGGAGTGGAGGTGGGTTTTGCGGTGGCCCGCTGTGACCGCCGCGGCGACCACCCGCTGGGGGTCATCGAGGCGATCTTCGTCCTCCCGCTGGCCCGTCAGGTGGGCGTCGGAGAAGCCATCGTGGACGTGGTCGTCGGCTGGTGCCTCCAGCACGGATGCCGTGGCCTCGACGCCCCCGCCCTGCCCGGGAGTCGATCAACGAAAGCGTTCTTCGAGGACAACGGTTTCGTGACCCGGCTCCTCGTCATGCACCACCCGCTGCCAGGCCCGGCCGGCGGGCGACCATGACCGATCGACGCCCGGAGCTGTGCGTGGGTGCGATCGCCGTCGCTCAGGAGCACATCCTCTTGATCCGCAGAGGCCACGGTCCCGCCCAGGGCCGCTGGTCCGTGCCCGGCGGCCGGGTGGAGGAGGGCGAGACCCTGGCCGAGGCCGTGGTCCGGGAGCTGCACGAGGAGACCGCTCTGGAGGGGGTGTGCGAGGGCCTGGTCGGCTGGGCGGAACGGATTGGTGAGGGGTACCACTACGTGATCGCCGACTTCCGCGTCACGATTGTTTCCAGGGACGAGCCGACGGCCGGCTCTGACGCGGCCGAGGCCGCGTGGGTGCCCCTGGATCAGGTTGCGGACTTAGCCCTCACCGACGGTCTGGCCGAGTTCCTCCATGACCATGGCATCCTGACCGTCTTTAGCTGAGTCCGGCTCCCCGTCTGAGTGCGAGTCGATCCCCGGCTCCGGTGCCGGGGCCATCGGCCCGGCCGGGGCGGCGACCTCGGGTGCGGACCCGATCAACTGAGCGGTGTCCGCTTCGCCCGGTCCCGAGGAGGCGGGGCCCGTCGGCCCGGCCAGCCCGGCGGGCTCACCCGCGGTGGTCGGATCCGGTGCGAGCGGTACCACCTGTGGCGGCGGCGTACCGGGATCCGGCGCCAGTGCCGCCGCCGCACCGGCGCCCGAGCCGGGAGCGGAGGCGACGTCTCCGTCCGGTGCTTCGGTCTGCTCTGGCGGCGTGATCGTGTCCTCTTCCGCCGGCTGGGCAGCCTCGGGTCCCTTGCTGCCGCGGCCTGCGGTGGCGCCGCGACCGGGCCGGGTCCGGGTGGCGCCACGGCGGGCGGGCGTGGGCGCCGGCGGTGGGGGGATGGCGACACCGAGCAGGGCGGCCAGGGCGGGGATGCGCCCGGACTGCTGGTGCGCGACGCGACGCAACTCCGGGCCGGGGTCGGCCGGGAGGCCGGCCGGTTTGACCGACCGCCGTACGGGTGACGCAGCCACGGCGTCGATCAACGCCAGCCATCGATCTACGGGAGTGTCCGGCCCCATGGCCTCGCCCGCGGCGTCGCTCAAGCGCTGTAACAGGTCCGCATCCATCCGGGCCGCCGGTTCTGGCGGCCGGGCGGCGAGGCGCAGGGCGCGGACGACCCGTCCGTCGTCGAGGTGCGCGGCGATCTCCTCGGTCCATTGCTGGCGCAGCGCGTCCACCCGCCGCTCCAGCGCCTCCCTGAGGCCGGCAGCCAGGGCTCGGGACTCGTCGTCGCGGGCGCTGTCCGCGCCGGCCACCACAGAACGCAGATCCCGCAGCGAGATCTCCTCCACGTCCTTGCTGGCCGCCTCGGCCCGATCCCGCCACTCCGCCGCCTTGAGCCGGGGCAGCAGCGACTCCGCCATCGCGATCAACTGGTCGGTGTTCGGGGGTTGGCGTCCTTCGGCAATAGCCTTTTCGCGCTCGAGGTGGAGGGCGGTGCGAACCGCCGGGATGCCGCCGCGCAGCACCTGCTCGGCAACCGGCTGCTGTTCGGGCGGCAGCGACGCCATCACCGCCTGGCGGTGGGCGCGGCCGGGGTTGAACCGACGGGCCCTCCGTTCGGTCCCCGCCGGCTCCGGGCTGCGCCCCTCTCTGCGCCGGCCCGTGCGGTCGTCCGGGCGCGCCGTCGACTGCTCGCGGGAAGTACGACCGCCGCCCCCCGGGCCGCGCTGGCGACCGTCTCGGGCGCCGGGCCGGTCGGCCCGCTCGGCGCGGTTGGGCGCGCGGCCCGCTCGGGTTGGTCGCCGTCTGTGGGTTGCGGGCGTTCCGCCTGGTCGCGCCTCCGTTCCGGCCTGCGGCGCGGCTCCGGACCTGTCCCGGCCCGCTCCGGTTGCGCTTCGTCGCCCGCCGGGGCCTCCCGCCGAGGCCGGCGAAGCTCGCGCCCGCCCGGTGGCCGACCCGCGTCGCGGTCGCGACGCGAACGACTGTCATCCCGCTCCCGCCGTCGATCCCCGGGGCGGCGGTCACTGCGCCCAACCAGCTGGGTGGTGACCGAGGGGCCATCCGGGCGTCCGGACCCGATGATCTCGATGCGCTCGGGATCCTGCCGGGTGTTCTCCCTTGGAGCCAGTACCGCCACGATGGAGATGCCTTCGATCTCGAACTCCGCTTCCGCCCGCAGCACGTCACCGGCCTTGGCACCTTCGGGTAGCAGGCCGCCGTCGAGCACGCCGCGCGGCTCGCGGGCCCCCGCGGCGCGCCACGTCCAGGAACCGTCCGGGCGAGCGCTCGTCAGCTCGATCTCGATGCGGCGGGCCACATGCCCACGCTACTGGAGCGCGGCCGGGCCCGTGCTCTGATTGGCACCGGGGGCTACCCTGCCCGAGTGGCCGACGTCCCCGTCCTCCTGGTGCACGGATTCGCTTCCTCCTTCGAGCGCAACTGGCGCGAACCAGGGTGGGTGGACCTGCTCGAGGACGAAGGCCGGCAGGTGATCGGCGTCGACCTGCTCGGCCACGGCGAAGCGGAAAAGCCCCACGATCCCGCCGCCTACCGGGAACTCGAGCAGCACGTCGTCAACGCCCTGCCGGCAACGGGGGTCGTCGACGCCGTCGGTTTCTCCCTGGGCGCCCAGCTGCTCCTGCGCACGGCAGCGGCCCATCCCGACCGGTTCCGGCGCTTGGTCGTTGGCGGGATCGGTGCCAGCGTGTTCCGCTCCGGCGATTCCGAGCCGGCAGCCCGAGCGATCGAAGCCGGGGCCACCGAAGAGGGGGACCCGGCCGTCGCTCAGGCGTTCGCCACCTTCGCCCGTGCCCCCGGCAACGACCCGGCCGCCCTGGCTGCCTGCATGCGCCGTCCGTCCACGCCGCTCGATCCGAAGCAACTGGCCACCCTGGACCGGCCGGTCCTCGTCGTGCTGGGTGACCGCGACTTCGCCGGTCCGGCTGATCCACTGCTCGACGCGCTGCCGGACGCCCGCCTGGTCACGTTGCGGGGCGCCGATCATTTCGGGACGCCCAAGGACTTTCGTTTCCTCGACGCGGCCCTGGACTTCCTGCGGGGTTGAACGGGAACCGACTGCTAGCGTGCTCGGCATGGGCCGCGGTGCACGCTCGACCGTCAGATGGAAGCACGACCGGATCCGCCGGAAGAAGGCGAGGACGGCCCGTGTGCGGACGGCCAAGGCGTCAGCCCGCAAGCCGGCCGCCTGAGGCGAGGCGCCGCGAACACGGCAGTGGACTAGACCGGCTGATCCAGCTGCAAGCGGTCGTACTCAGCCCCGGTGTCCTCCCAGGTCTCGTACTCCAGTACGCCCAGTTCCCCGAACTTCTGTCGTAGCCAGCCGTCGCCGGCGTCGAGCAGGCCCAGCTTCTTGAGGTTCGGGACGATCTTGGAGAAGAGCACCTTGCGGAACTCGACCTGGATCGGGCTGTCCAGCATGATCTGGCAGCACTCCTTGACCGGCATCCCGAGCGCCTCCCACACCTCCTGGCTCAAGAACCGGTCCCGCATGCGCACCGCCGCCTCGTAGCAGAACTCTTGGCGCTCGCGGATCTCGGCTCCGCTCAGCTGCTGATAGGCCTCCTGGAGGGACAGCACACCGAAGGCGACATGGCGAGCTTCGTCGGACATGACGAACCGGGTGATCTGTTTGAGCAGGGGGTCGGTGCTGAACTGGTACTGGAATCCGAAGGCCGCCAGCGCCAGGCCCTCGACCATGATCTGCATGCCCAAGTAGGTGAAATCCCAGCGCGGATCGGCCAGCACCTCGTCGAGCAGCTCCCGCAAGTGGATGTTGACCGGGAACTCCCATTCGAGCTTCTCCCGCAGGTACTTGGAGTAGACCTCGACGTGGCGAGCCTCGTCCATCACCTGGGTGGCGGCGTAGTACTTGGCGTCGATCCAAGGCACGGCGTCGACGATTTTGGCTGTGCAAAGCAACGCGCCCTGCTCGCCGTGCATGAACTGGCTCAGTGTCCAGGCCATGTTGGCGTGCCCGAGGCGAGCCTTCTCCTCGGCGTTGAGCTTCCCGAACGGTCCCTCGTCCGTGGCACCCATGGTGTTGAGGGGATTGCCCGGGTCGCGGGCGGCGTCGATTTGGCCGGTGATGGACCAGTCGACGTCGGTCTGGGCGTTCCACTGCGAAACTTTGGCTTTCTCGTAGAGCTTGTTGAGCGCCTGGCGCTGTCCTTTTTCGTAGTCCCACGTAAAGAGCGAGTCGAACTCGGTCCCGACCGAACGAATCAGCGCCGTCTGGTCGGCGGTGGAGACGGTGCGAGCCAGGTCGTCGATGGTGCCGCTGTGGAGGTCTGCCATGTGCCACCTCGGGATGTGCGTTGGCTAACGCCGCTAAGTGTGAACCTCAGGTACCGGGCCCGTCAACGAATTTGGGCCCGACGGCCAGATCGGCCAGCCCGGCTCCCAGTACACAGTTACTGATAACTGTGATTATCCGTAAATAAGGAGCAGCACGAGTTCCACAAGGCGCGCCTGAGGACGTTCTGTCTGGACTCAGATCGTCAAGACGGCAAGCCGCTTCGATCTGGTCGAGCGCACCCTTCCCGTACCTACGCCACCGAGCAGTCCCTCCACAGAATGATCCGTTGCGGGACGGTCCAACCGCTCGCAGGGGGCCATCTGGTCACTCCGGTATGGCTGATCGGCGCGTCAGTCTAGGTTGACACATCCAGGATGTGACTCCAAACTGACAGGCGTGGACATCGAAAAACTCAGCGTGAATCTCGCGTCGGATGACCCGGCAGTTGGGCTTCGCGCCTCGTTGGCACTACATCGCCTGGCTGAGAGGGTCGAAGCGATCCAGGTCGCGTCCGCCCGGGAAAAGGGCTGGTCGTGGCAGCAGATCGGAGACGCCTTGGGCGTCACTCGCCAATCCGTGCACACCAAATACAACAAGGAGTCATCATGACCACCGAATCCGTTGTGCCAGAGGTGCTACACGTCTGGGCCATCTATCTGCGGGCCAGTGAGGAGGCTCGACGCCGAGGTGATCGCCGAACCGGCACCGATCACATCTTGCTCGCCTTGTTGGAGGACCCTCGATCGAAGTCGCGGTGGGCGCGAGCCTGCAGCAAGCTCGCCACGCCCTTGAGTCGCTCGATCAGGAAGCTCTGGGTGCCCTGGGCCTGGGGTCCGGTACCGACGCTCCCCCCCTGCCGGTGCGCGCCGTGCCGAAGAAGCCGACGATCAGAGCCGTCATGAAGAGGGATCGCCTCCGCATGACTCCCGCGGCAAAGAAAGTGCTTGAGGAAGCGGTCAGGCCCAATCGCCGAAAGACCCAGGTCACGTCCCACCAGGTGCTGGCCCAGATCCTCACTCGCCAACCACCAGATCCTGCGGCGGTGCTGCTGGGCGCTCTCGGCGTGAACACCTCGGAGGTCCGGCGCCGATTGGATGCGGTCACGCCCGCCAGCTGAGTCCCCAGCGACAGTGACGACTTCGAGTGAAGGTGCCCGGATCGGGCCGTTCCAGGCTAGGAGAACCGTCGCAAGCCACTGATGGCGTCCACCCCCACTGCCGTGCAGCCGGCGATCGCCAACCCCAGCGGCACCCCGGCCATCACATCGGTCAGGTAGTGCAGGCGCAGGGCCACCATGGCCAGGCCGATCGCGCCGGCGCCGACCAGGACGAACACGGTCACCGGCCAACGTGCGCCGGGCCCCAAGCGCCGGCCCAGCGGACGGTCCCGGCGGGCCGCCAGGCCGATGGCGCCGGCTAACGCCATGGCCACGGCGGTGTGTCCCGACGGAAAGGTGGGCCCAGGCAGGCTGCCCAGGCGTCGGTCGAAGAACGGTTTCAGCACCTCTTCCACCACGACGAGGGCGAGGCCGACGCTGCCGACGGCGGCCAGCGCAGCCCGGTAATCGCCCAGCAACACGAGCGCCAGGGCCACGACGGCCGTGATTGTCACGAAGACCCGGGGCTGGCCGACGTCGCTCAGCAGCATCGCCACCCGGTGCTCGAACCCGGCAGACCGCACCAGGGCGGCGTCGGCCCACCGATCGAAGAGGATCGGGCGGCTGGCGTGGCGAACCACGAACCCAACTGCGGCGATGCAGGCCACGGCCAGCACGCTCACGGCAGCCACCCACCGGCGCTGAGGTACGGGCACCAGGTCCATGCCCGGTCGCGCCCGATCGCCCGTGACCGCCCTCGGGGCGCGCCCGCCAAGACCACCCCAAGCCCCTTCGCCCATCCCCCGCACTCTACGACGCAAAAGGGGAATCTTTTTTCCGCCCTATTTAGATAGGAGGTGCTATCTTTATCCGCGAAGACGACCGAAGGAGGCAGGCCATGCCGACGGCGATAGTGACGGGCGGATCCATGGGACTCGGGGCGGCTCTGGCGCACGGGCTGGCACGCGCCGGGTGGTCGCTGGTCATTGACGCCCGGGACAGGGGACGGCTGGAGGCGGCAGCCACCACCATCGAAGTGGACCTGATGCCCGGAGCCGGCTTGATTGCTGTTCCCGGCGATGTCACCGACGCCGTCCACCGGGGCCGGCTCGCCGACGCCGCCGGCCAGCTCGGCGGCCTGGAACTTTTGGTCAACAACGCCAGCGCCCTGGGCCCGAGCCCCTTGCCGCCGCTGGCGGGCTACCCCCTGGACGCGTTACGAGACCTCCTGGAGACCAACGTGGTGGCGCCGCTGGCCCTGGTCCAGGCGGTTGCCGACCAGATGGCCGGCGCGGCCCAGCCCCGGGTGATCAACGTGACCTCAGACGCGGCGGCTGAGCCCTACCCCGGGTGGGGTGGATATGGCGCCACCAAGGCGGCGCTGGACCAGGTCAGCGCCGTGCTGGCCGCCGAACAGCCGGGCTGGCAGGTGTGGTCGGTGGATCCGGGCGACCTGCGCACCGCCATGCACCAGGCTGCCTTCCCCGGCGAGGACATCTCAGACCGTCCGGAACCGGAGCGGGTCGTGCCTGTTCTGGTCAGCCTCATCGAGTCCGACCGTCCCTCCGGGCGGGTTCGCCTGGCCGACCTGGCGGTCTCCGGGGGCCGGCGGTGAGGGCCGCGGTCGAGCCTTGGTCGGGCCAGCCTGGCGGGCCCGACCCGGCCAGGGGGGGCTCCATCGACTCGGGCTTCGACCTGCAGGACTTTCGTCTGCCGCCAGATCTGGAAGCGTCGGCGCCGCCAGAAGCGCGCGGCCTGGGGCGCGACGGCGGCCGCCTGCTGGTCGCTCATCGGGCCGATGGCACCCTGTCCCACGCCCGCTTCACGGACCTGCCGGGCGTGCTCACGCCAGGCGACGTTCTCGCCGTCAACATCTCGGCCACCCTGCCCGCCAGCCTCGAGGCCGAAGCCGACGGGGCGCCGGCGGCATTGCACTTGTCCGGGCGGCTGCCGGGGGGCCTGTGGATCGTCGAGCTGCGCCATCGGGCATCCGGATCGGGCGACCAGGCGGCCACCACCCCGTGGTTGGACGCCCACGCCGGGACGCGTGTCCTGCTCCCAGGCGGCGGCCGGGCCGAGTTGTCCCTTCCCGCCTTGGCCCAGTCCGCCCGACCCGGCTCCACCCGGTTGTGGGTGGCCAGCCTGGCCCTCGACGAGGCGCTCCTCCCCTATCTGGCTCGCCACGGCCGCCCCATCCGCTATTCGTACGTACCGCAGCCCTGGCCGATCGCCAGTTACCAGACGGTGTTCGCCGAGGTCCCGGGCAGCGCCGAGATGCCAAGCGCGGCCCGGCCGTTCAGCGCCGAGGTGATCACCCGACTGGTGTCTCGAGGCGTGGGCTTCGCGCCTTTCGTCCTGCATTGCGGTGTGTCGTCCCCGGACCAGCACGAGCCGCCCGCGGCCGAGTGGTACCGGGTGCCGCCCACGACCGCCGCCCAGATCAACGCGGCCCGCCACGCCGGCGGCCGGGTGATCGCGGTCGGCACCACCGCGGTGCGCGCCCTCGAGACCGTGACGGATCCCGGGGGGAGGGTCCACCCCGGCGAAGGCTGGACCGAGCTGGTGGTCCGCCGCGAGCAGCCGGTTCGTTCCGTGGACGGGCTGCTGACCGGCTGGCACGAGCCAGGCGCCTCCCACCTGGCCCTCCTGGAAGCGATTGCCGGCGACCGACTGGTGGCCGCCTCCTACCGTGAGGCCCTGGCCGGCCGTTATCTGTGGCACGAGTTCGGCGACAGCCACCTGATCCTCCCGTGAGCGCCGCCGCCGGCGACAACGACGTTCCGGGTCCCGCCCGCACCACCCCGGCTCGCACCTCCGAACCGGTGGAGTTGGCCCCGTCGGAGACAGCCGGGCAGCAGGTCGCGCTGGCGGCCATGCCGTCCGGCCGGCGAGCGGTGCTGGGCAGGCTGAAGGCCCGTGGCGAGGCCACCGCCGAGCAGGTCGCGGCCGACCTGGGTGTGACCGTCGGCGCCGTCCGCCAGCACCTGGGTCCCCTCGGCGACGCCGGTCTGGTTGCCCACCGCGACGACCGGCGCCGCCCGGGCCGGCCCCGCCGCTGGTATTGCCTGACCCCGGCGGCCGAGACGCTGTTTCCCAAACGGTACGGGCAGCTGACCAACCAGCTGCTTGGGTTCATCGAAGACGCCGAGCCGGCGCTGGTCGGCTCCGCGTTCGAGCAGCGGGCCGAACAGCGCCAAGAACGGGCCGAGCCCCGACTCGCCGGCCGTCCTTTCCCGGAACGGGTCATCGAGCTGGCCCGCATCCTGGACGAGGACGGCTATCTGGCCGACTGCGAAGCCAGCGACGATGGCAGCTGGCTGGTGACCGAACGCAACTGCGCCATTCTCGACGTGGCCCGCCACCATCGCCAGGCCTGCGGCAGCGAGCTGGCCTTCCTGCAGGCCGTGCTCCCCGACGCCACGGTCCAGCGGGTGTCGCACATCTTGTCGGGCGGGCACCACTCCGCGTACCGGATCACGCCGCGCTCCGGAACAGCTGCGGGCTCGCAGGAGGGTACGCGCCCGGGCCCGGGAGGGTCAGTAGCCTGACGGCAACGTGAACCGCCAGCCGCGCACCCTCCCTCCCGGCCTGGTGCCGCGACGCCACCTGTCAGCGGGCTCGTCGCTCCCCGAAGCGCTGGCGGCGTGGATCGTGTATCTGGGGGCGGCCAAGCCGTCGCCGGCGACGCTGGCTGCATATCAACGAGACGTTGAGGGTATCGGCGCCCGGCTGGCCGTTCTCGAGGACCTCGGCGACCTGGAGGCAGTCCGTCTGGGCGACCTCGAACGGCCGGCCCTGCGGGCCGCCTTCGCGTCGTGGGCCGCAGACCACGCTGCGGCGTCGGTGCGGAGAGCCCATTCGGCGTGGTCGAGCCTTTTCGATTTTCTGGTCACCGAGGGCGTCCGTGACGGCAATCCCATGGCGGCCATCCCGAAACCGAAGACACCCGCGACGCTCCCCCGGGCCATCCGGGCCAGGGACGCCGTCACTCGGCTGCTCCGCACGGCCGCCGAGCCCGATCCCCGGGCCCGGCAGCCTTGGCCGGCGCGTGACCTGGCGCTGGTGGCGACGTTCTGTGTCACCGGTATCCGCGAGGCGGAGGCGGCGTCCCTCGATATCGGCTCCCTCAGCGGCGAGCCCGGTGCCCGCCGGCTCGAGGTGCGCGGCAAGGGCGGCAAAGCCCGGCCCATTCCCATTGATCCGGTGCTGGATCAAGTGTTGTCGGAGTACCAGACCGAACGCGCCGACCGCTTTCCAAAGCACGACCTCGACCGCCCGACGACGCCGTTCTTCGTCGATGTGCGCGGCAGGCGGGTGAGCGTGCACCAGGTGCGCTACCTCGTGGATCGCCTCTATGTGCGCGCCGGGATTCGAGCTCAGGTGCCAGCCGGGGCCCTGGTGCACGCCTTGCGGCACACGTTTGCCACCGCCGCCCTGGAGGCCGGCGCGGACGTCGTGGAGCTGCAGGAGCTGCTGGGCCACGCCAGCCTGGAAACCACGCGGCGTTATCTGTCGGCCACGGCCCAGGGGCTACGGCATGTGATCGAGGGCCATCCCAATCAGGCAGCCTTGCGTACCGTGCACGCCAGCGAGCCAACAGCGCTGACAGTGGGCGCAATTGGCGACGCGGACGGAAAAAGGCCCGAGAAATCAGGCTGAATTGCTTGACGCGTCCGCGTAGCGGCCTGTTGGTAGGTACAGTCCGAGGGTAAGAGCAGTGACCTGCTCGCTGCGGTTGGCGATGCTCCTTAGAGGGAGGTGTGGCTGTGGCGCTCCGCCGTCAGCAGACGTCCTTGCGTACGGTTGAGGCGCACCACCGCGCCCTGGACACCATGGGCCGGCTGGCCGCCCAGCAAGCCGGAGGCGAGCCCCGGCCGGCCAAACCGGTAGATCCTGACCATCCGTACGTGCGCGTGGTGCGCGACGAGGCACCGCCCGCCGGTCCGCCCAAACCGCCGTCGTTGCGGTCGCGATCCCGCCGGTCTCGGCCTCCCACGCCACCGGCGAAACCCGCCCAGGCCGCTGATGCCGCCGCCGCGGACGTGACCGTGTCGCGCCCGGCCGCGCCCGTGCCCACCCCGCTGGCCGAGCCCCCCGTTCCCGGACCCAACACCCGCATCGTGGCAGCCGGGGACCACCGATCCGATCCCGCGTTCATGGCAGCGGAGCCAACCCCGGCGAGCGGCGTGGACGTCGTCGCCGCTGAGCCCCCGGCCCCTCCTTCCGTCCCGGTTTCGCCGCCCGCGGACCGGGAGGTCCTGCGATTCGACGCCAGCGGGGACTACGCCGCCCCGGCTGCCGCCAGATCTGACGCCCTGGCCGGCGACGCCGGACGAGGAGCGCCAACGCGCCCTCGGACCACGCGGGCGCGGACCCGCCGCCGGCGGGCGCGTTTCGGCGGGGCCGGCCGGCGTCCGGCGCTGACATGGCGGACTGCGGCCGCCTTCGGCGCCGTGATCGTGGTCCTCGCAGGCATCGCCGCGGCCGTGGTGGCGCTCGATAACGGGACGCACGGCAAGCCATCCAAGCCTCCCGCCCAGGCTGCACCCGCGCACCCTGCAGTCCCGCCCGCCTCTGCTACCACCACGCCCACCACCGCCGCATCGCCGGCGGACCTGGTGGCCAGCTCAGCCGGCTCGTCCACCTACCGGGTGGGACCGTCGGCGACGATTGCCTTCCAGGCCGTCCGCAGCGCTTGCTGGATGGAGATCCGCCAGTCCGGCCCAACAGGACCGGTTCTCTTCGCCGGTGACATCACATCCGGGCAATCCCGGGTCATCAACGGCCCGGCCTGGGTGCGGCTGGGCAACCCCGGGGTCATTCAGGTCACCGTGGACGGGGCCGCGCTCTCGCCGCCCGGGATGAGCCTGGGCCAACCCTACGACTTGCAGTTCGCGTAGTCCTTCAGGGACTCAGGGTCGTTCAGGGACTCAGGGTCGTTCAGGGACTCAGGTCTCGGCTGCGGCCACCGCGTCCCAGGTCGGCAAGAGGGTGCGCGCCGCCCGGGCCTCATCCACCCGGCCCACCGGCGTGGTGCGCGGCGCCAGGGCGGGCACGCCCGGCGGGTCGGCCGCGATGGCGATCAGGGCCTCGGCCAGGGCGGCCACCGTCTGCGGACTCTCGGTCTCGGTGGGCTCGATCATGAGAGCCTCGTCCACGATCAAGGGGAAATACACCGTGGGGGCATGAAAGCCCTCCTCGAGCAGCCGCTTGCCGACGTCGAGGGCCCGCAGCCCGGTTGCTTTCTTCTGAGTGCTCGTGGAGGCCACGAACTCGTGCATGTTGGGCCGGTCGTACGGCAGGTCGTAGGCACCGCGCAGCTGGTGGCGCAGCCAGTTGGCGTTGAGCACGGCCCCCTCCGCCACTCGGCGCAAGCCGTCCCCCCCGTTGGCCAGGATGTACGCCCAGGCCCGGGCCAGGGCCAGGGCGTTGCCGTGCCAGCCGTGTACCCGGCCGATGCTTTGGGCCGGCGTGGACCAGGAGTAGCTGCCATCAGGGTTGCGTTGTGGCAGCGGGCCGGGCAGGAATTCGGCCAGACGGTCCGACACCGCGACCGGTCCCGCGCCCGGGCCGCCACCTCCGTGCGGAACTGCAAACGTCTTGTGGAGGTTCATGTGCACGATGTCGAAGCCCATGTCCCCGGGGCGGGTAACGCCGAGGATGGCGTTGAGGTTGGCGCCGTCGTAGTACAGCAACCCGCCAGCCGCGTGCATGGCGGCCGCGATCTCGGCGATGTCCTCCTCGAACAGCCCCAGCGTGTTGGGGTTGGTCAGCATGATGCCAGCCACGTCGGGGCCGAGGACGTCACGGAGCGCATTCAGATCGACCAGGCCCCGTCGATCGGAGGGAACTGTAACCGTCTGGTAACCCCCGAGGGTTACCGATGCCGGGTTGGTGCCATGTGCCGAGTCGGGAATGATGACCCGGTGCCGGTGCTCCCCTCGCGACTCGTGATACGCCCGCATCAGCAGCAGCCCGGTCAGCTCTCCGGCCGCCCCGGCCGGGGGTTGGAGGGTGGCGGCGGCCATGCCGGTGATACGGCAGAGGGTGTCGGCCAGCGACCACAGGAGCTCCAGCCAGCCCTGCGCGTACGGGGCGGGCGTCGCCGGGTGGGCCGCGGTCAGGCCGGGGAGGGCGGCGGCGTCATCGCACAGCTTGGGGTTGTATTTCATGGTGCACGACCCGAGCGGGTAGGCGCCCAGGTCGACCGAGTACTGCCGGTGGGTGAGGCGGGTGACGTGGCCGACCAGGTCTCGTTCGGAGACCTCGGTCAACGGGATCGGCTCGTCGCGCAAGAAGGCTGCCGGCACGAGCTCGTCCGCCTCCCACTCGGGAACGGCCGTGGTGCGAAATGACCACGCCCGCCGGCCGGGGCTCGACATCTCGAAGATGGTGGGTTCGTGGTCGCGCCCCATGACGGGGGCGCTGGTGGCTCGGCCTCCCGGAGCGGGCCGGGGCAGGCGGCCGGACGGGTCGCCGGCTGCGATCGGGCTGATTGCCATCACCGCACCACCTTTTCCAAGGCCGAGACGTACCCGTCGATCTCCTCCCGGGTCCGCCGCTCGGTCACCGCGACCAGCAGGGCGTCGCCGCCGTCTTGGACAATCCCGGCCTCGACGCCCACCGGCACCCCGGCCAGGAAGCCCTCCTCGGCCATGCGAGTCACTGCGGTCTCGGCCGGGATGGGCAGGGCGAGCGCGAACTCGCGAAGCGTCGGCGCCGGCGCCAGCAGCGACACCCCAGGGATGGCCAGCGCCGCCTCCCGGGCGTACCTGGTACCACGGGCGCAGCGCAAGGCCAGCTGGCGCAGCCCGGTCGTGCCGAGCCAGGACAACTGGATCATGGCGGCCACAGCGATGAGGGTTTGATTGGTGCAGACGTTCGAGGAGGCCTTCTCCCGGCGGATGTCCTGTTCGCGAGCCCGCAGGGTGGTGACGTACGCCGGCCGGTCCTCGGTGTCGACCGTCCGCCCAACCAGGCGACCCGGTAGGCGGCGGACGTGCTCCAGCCGGCAGGCGAAGAGCCCCAGGTACGGCCCGCCAAACGACAAGGGCGTCCCGAACGGCTGTCCCTCCCCCACCACCACGTCGGCGCCGTCCTCACCCGGAGCCCGGAGCAGGCCGGCCGACACCGGGTCGAAACCGACCAGGACGAGCGCGCCGTGCTGGTCGGCGGCGAGGCGGGCGGCCGGCAGATCCTCCAGGGCGCCCAGATAGTTCGGCGAGGCGACCAGCAGGGCCGCGGGCGGATCGCCGGGCGGTGCCGCCGCCCAGTCGGTGGTCCCGTCTCGAAGCGGCACGTCCACCAGCTGGTGGCCGGTGCCGCGAGCGAAGGTGGCCAGCACCTGTCGCCAGTGAGGGGGGATGCCGCCGCTGACCCAGACGGTCTGACGGCCAGTCGCGGCCGCGGCCAGATTGACCGCTTCGACCGCCGCGGTGGCGCCGTCATAAAGAGAGGCGTTGGCCACAGGCACGCCAGCCAGGCGGGCGACCAACGTCTGGTACTCGAACAGGGCCTGCAGCACCCCCTGGGCCACCTCAGGCTGGTACGGGGTGTAGGCCGTGACGAACTCGGACCGAAACGTCAGGCGCTTGGTCGCGGACGGCACCTCGTGGTCGTAAGCCCCGGCCCCGGCAAAGCAGACCAGGTCCGCGCCGGTTCGGTTGCGAGCGGCCAGCCGTTCCATTTCCGCCAGCACATCCGGCTCGGACAGGCCCGAGGGCAGGTCCAGCCCGCTGACCAGGCGCAAGGCCTCCGGGACCACGTCAAACAGCTGATCCAGTGAGTCCAGCCCGATGTCGGCCAGCATCGCCGACAGCTCGGCGTCGGTATGAGGGACGAAATGGCCCACCGTTTAACCCTTCTTCTCGACAAATGGCAAGGGGACCGTCCGGGCCGGCACCCGCCTCCCTCGCAGATCCAGTTCGACGGCACTACCCAGCGGCAGGTCGGGAGGCAGGAACGCCAGCGCGATGCCGTGCCCGAGCACTGGCGAGTAGTTCCCGCTGGTGACCTCGCCGATCGTTCTCCCGCCAGCCAAAACGTCCGCCCCGCTTCGCGGCGGCTGGCGTCCTTCGGTGGCCAGCCCGCCCAACCGGCGGGTGAGGCCCGCCGCTCTCTCCCGCTCCAGGGCCGACCTGCCCCGGAAACCCTCTGCTTTTGACCACGCCACGACCCAACCGAGGCCGGCCTGCAGCGGCGTGATACCAGGTCCTAGCTCATGACCGTGCAGGGGCAGCGCCGCTTCCAGGCGCAGTGTGTCCCTGGCCCCGAGCCCGGCCGGCTGCACACCGGTCTCGAGCACCGCTTCCCAGAACGACGGGGCCACGTCGGCGGGCACCGCGCACTCCACTCCATCCTCGCCGGTATAGCCGGTTCCGGCCGCGACACACGGCAGCCCGCCCCACGAGAACCGGGTCACCCGGAAGCGGCCCACGCCGGCCGCGTCCGGGCAGATCTGCGACAGATGGGACCGGGCGGTCGGTCCTTGAATGGCGATCACGGCCCGCTCGTTGGTGACGTCGCTGCCGCCGAGGGCCGCCCGGACGCGGGCCGTGTTGGACGCGTTGGGCATGACGTCGAAGGTCTCGGCGTCGATCCACCACACGATGATGTCGTCGAGCACGGACCCGTCGGCTTCGTCGAGGAGGTGGGTGTACTGGGCCCGGCCCGGACCGATTTTGTTCAGGTCGTTGGTGAGCGTTTCCTGCAGTCGGTCGCGGGCGCCGGAGCTGCTGAGGCGCACCGTGCCCAGATGGCTCACGTCGAAGGCGACGGCCCCGTCCCGGCAGGCCAGGTGTTCGGCGATGGTGCCGCCGGGATAGGACAGCGGCATCTCCCAGCCCCCGAAGGGCACCATCTTGGCGTCCAGGCTCCGGTGGCCGGCGTCGAGCGGCGAGCATCGGAGAGCCGGCCCCGAGTCTTCCCCGGCTGGGGAGAGGTCGGCGGGCGGGGTGTGGGACTTGGCTGGGGCGCCTGGCCGGGGGGAGGGCTGGGCCGGCCCGGTCGGGGCGTCGTTCATCTATTTCAGAGTAGAGGGTGGACCGGTCGTTTCCGGTGCTTGCCGGGGGTTCGGCCGGCGGCACAGGTCTGGATGGAGTGGCTCGTCATCGCGTGGGCCGTTGGGCCTGGCGAGGGGAGCGCCGGCTGGCGTTAGTGTGATAAAAGTCGCGTATTACGCGACAATTATCACACAAAGCTATGAGAGGCCGCCCCTGGCCGCAGTTCGCCACGGTGCGCCCGATGCATCGTGTGGGCCGTTGGGCCGTCGGGCCGTTGAGCCGGGCGACGGGAGCGTCGGCTGGCGTTTGTGTGATAAAAGTCGCGTATTACGCGGACAATTATCACACAAAGCTATGAGAGGCCGCCCGGGCCACCGTTCGCCGGGCGGGGACGACTCGTCGGCCGGGCCACCACGTGCTCCCCACCCCCGGGAGAGCCGAGGAAGGTCAGGCGCCCTGGGCCGCCCGAGGTGCGCTGCCGCGGGCCCGGCTCCGAACCGGCCCGGCGGGCGGCGGGACGACGGGTACCGGCAGCTGCAGACCGAGATCCGTGATGGCGGTCGCCAGTTCGGCCACCACCCCGTCCAGCTTGACGATGTTGAGCACCGTCTGCCCGCCCTGGAGCAGATCGATGATCTCCGCCCCCGAGTAGGCGAGCACCGAACCCCGATCGTCGGTGACCAGGTTGGCGGTGGCCAGGTTGTCGCCGGCCGAGCGCAGGCAGTCGATGGCCTTGCGAGCGGCCTGCAGGGACACCCCTGCGTCCAGCAGGCGCTTGATGACCTTCAGCTGCACCAGGTCGGTGTAGGAATAGCGGCGCTGGGAGCCACTCCCTCGGGCTTGGCTGATCGACGGGTGCAGCAAACCGGTGCGAGCCCAGTAGTCCAGCTGCCGGTAGGTGATCCCCACGATCGAACAGACCTGCGGACCGCGGTACCCGGCCTCGCTCGCTGTCGACATCGTCAGCCGCAGAACCAGCTGCCATCTCCGCCTCCTGGAGTATCACAGACAAGTAGTTACGACAGTGTGCTCGATGGCGACGCCGCGTGCAACCGGTGCCCGCGTCTTGGCGGTCGTCAGGACTCGAAGTCCTCCGGGCGGACGCCCTCGATGAAGTCCCGGAACTCCGAGACCAACTCCTCCGCCTCTGCCGGCTCCGCCTCGGCGCTCTCGTCGGGCAGGATCACGCCTTCGGCATCGAGGAGCTCCTCTTCCGCGTAGATGGTGGTCTGCACTCGCACGGCCAGGGCGACGGCATCGGACGGGCGGGACGACACGATGTGCCGCCGGCCTGCGACCAGGAGCCGGATCTCGGCGAAGAACGTCCGGTCGCGTAGCTCGGTGATGACGATGCACTCGACGGTGGCGCCCAGCTCTTCGAGGATGTCCCGCAGCAGGTCATGGGTCATCGGCCGGGGCGTATCCACCCCTTGCTGGGCAAAGGCGATGGCCTGCGCCTCCGCCGGCCCGATATAGATGGGCAGCGTCCGATTGGCACCTGATACCTCTTGCAGCAGCAGGATCGGAGTGTTGCTCGGTAGTTCCACCCGGACCGCGCTCAGGTGCATCTCCACCATGCGAAGCACGTTACCGCCGCCGGGCGCCCTCGGTCGGCGCAGCTAATGGATTTGGCGAACGGCCTGGTCGATCAACGCCTTGCGCAGATCCCCGCCAAGACTGGTGAGCTCGGACAAGGTGGCCGCGGCCTGGCGGCGCGCTTCCGGGTTGCGCTGACGGAGCAACGGCATGATCACCTGCTCGAACAACCCGGCCTCGCGATCGGCCGAGTTGCGCCACGCTCGCAGGTGACGAGCCTCCACACCATGCCGGGAGAAGCCGGCCGCAGCCCGGGTGACGGCCAGGGCGGAGGCGTCGAAGTACGGGGTTCCCCCAACCACTGTGCGGCTGGTGATCAGGCCGTACTGCTGCAACTCGGTAACCATGGCGACGGTCCCCCCGGCGGCGCTGGCGAGTTCCTCGACGCTGTAGGTCTCGGCATCCTGGCCCAGTTCGGGCGGCACCTGGCCGGCGGCGGGGCGAAGCCGGTTACCTGGGCCGGCGCCTGCGCCGCCACTGCTGGCACCTGGGGCGGCACTCGCCGGCCGGCCGGTTGCCTGCGGGCTCGCCGACCGGCCGCCCGGCCCGGGAGAGGCGGCCGACCCGGTCGATGCGGTGGTCCCAGTGGTCGCAGCCGTCGCCGCAGAGTCCGCTGGCCCGGGGCGGGGAACGCCGGCGCCGGCCGCGGCCGCTCCGCCCGGATCCCGGCCTTCGCCGGCGGCCGCGGGAGAAGATTCTGATGCGGGCGCGCTCGGCCGAGCCGCGGCCGACGGATGGTTGGCGGCGGCCGCCTCGATGGTCGCCTCCCGACCGGCGGCCCGCCCCGTTCCCTCGCTGCCGGCTGCCCCCGACGCCGCCCCGGCCGTCACGGAGTCGCGGCTCGAACCGGGCTGTCCGTCCACGGGCTCCGTGTCCTCGAGGTCCTCACCTTGTTCGGTCAAACGGCCCCGGATGATCTTGAGGGGAAGGAAGTTTTCTCGCTGCTGGCGCAAAATCCAGCGTAGCCGTTCGACGTCATGCTCATAGAACTTGCGGTAGCCCGACGGGGTCCGTTCGGGATCGACGAGGCCTTGGCTTTCCAGGAAGCGGATCTTGGAGATGGTGACATCGGGGAATTCTTCGCGCAGGAGAGAAAGGACCTCGCCGATCGAAAGGTGGGATCGCTCGACCATGGCGGCTACGCCCCTTGCATCTCGTGGAGGAAGACCAGCCGGAACTTGCCGATCTGTACTTCGTCACCGTTCTGAAGCTCGGCGCGTTCGATGCGTTCCCGGTTGAGGTAGGTCCCGTTGAGGCTGCCGACGTCGGTGACGGTGAACGCGGCCCCGTTGTGGTAGATCTCTGCGTGCCGCCGGGAGACCGTCACGTCGTCCAGGAAGATGTCGCTGTCGGGATGGCGACCAATTGTGGTCTGGCCCTGCCCGAGGGCGAAGCGAGAGCCGGCGTTCGGGCCGCGTTTGACCACGAGCAGACCCAGGCCTTGCGGGACGTCGCCGACCGAGACGGTAACTTCCTCCTCGCCGACCTCCCCGGCCGCCTCAACCGGTGTCAGGGTGATCGTGGTGACGGCAGGGTCGAGCCCGGACAAGCGCTCGAGCACCGATCCGCAGGACGAGCAAAAGTTCGACCCTTCTGGATTGCGGTGGCCGCACCGATTGCAGAAGATCGCCGTCACCCGCGCCCGCTACCCCTCGATCAGCTTCCGGTACCCGTCCGCGTCGAGCAGCGAGGAGAAAGCAGCCGCGTCCTGGGGGCGGATCAGGCACAACCAGCCTTCGCCGTATGGGTCCTCGTTGAGCTTCTGTGGCGCATCGCCAAGCTCGGCGTTGACGTCGACCACGGTGCCGTTGATCGGTGCATAGACGTCGGATACCGATTTGGTCGACTCCACCTCGGCCATGGATTCGCCAGCCTGCACGGCCACACCCGGGCCGGGAAGCTGCACGAAGACCACGTCGCCGAGGGCATCCTGGGCGTAATCGGTGATCCCGATGCGGATCTGGTCGCCCTCCAGACGGGCCCACTCATGGTCCGGGGTGTAACGGAGCTCGTCGGGGACGTTCATGGCCGGGAATGTACTGGACGCGCCCTCGGAGTGCCGCCCGCGCTGATTGGCGACCGGGTGGAGACGCTCAAGACCGCAGCACGTTGCGGATACGACGGGCGTACTCCTGGGCTCTGATACGGGCGTCGGCATCGGTGACGGCCTCCGCCCACACGTGGGTGAGCGGCTCCTCGGGATCGGGAAAGACCAGCGCCCACCCATCCTCGTGGAGCACCTTCACGCCGTCCACCAGCAATAGCTCCTTGTCTGTGGCCCATTCCATCACCATCCGCATGACAAGCCCCTTCTTCTCCCAGGGCGTTACCACCGCCTCATGGCCGACCCGCACTGTGGGCAGCCGCCCGACCACCTGCGACAATCGGTGCCCGGATGAGGCCAGCAAAGCGAGCGTTTCCACCAGGGTCGCCACCGCGTCGTACGCCGGCAGGAAGGAAGGAAAAATATAGCCCCCTTCCTGGCTGGCCGCGAACCGCACTCCCGGCCCGGACGCCACTTCCATCAGATGTGGTGTCGACAGCTTCGTCCACAACAGCGTGGCCCCGGCATGGTCGCACATGGCTTCGACGGCGCGACCGACCGATACAGGAAGGGCAACCGTCGGCGGCGGAAGGCCCCGGCGGTCGACGTCCGCAAGGACCAGAGACAGCAACGCCATAAGCCCTTCGTCGTCGACGAGGGTGTGGCCGTTGTCGTCGACAAAGGTGATGTACTCGCCGTCCTTGTCGATGACGGCACCCAGCTGCGCACCCGAGGCCCGCACCAGCTCAGACACCTGGGCGGCGTGCTCCCAACGATCAAACGTGAGCGACTGCCGTGTCGAAGCATAAGGGTTGACCGACAACACGTCCGCTCCCAGCTTCGACAGCACGTTCGGCATCACGAAACTGGCCGCTCCGTAGGCGTAGTCGAGCACCAGCTTGAACCGGGCCGCCCTCACCGCTTCAACATCGATGCGCTCCATCAGCACCGCCGTGTAGAACTCCGCGGTACGGACAGGAAAATACAGATCTCCGATCTCCCCGGCGAGCGAGCGTCGGAAGTCTTCCCGGTAGAACAAGCGCTCGATCTTTTTCTGGGCGGCTTCGGAGATGTCGATGCCCCCCTCGTCGAAAAAGCGGATGATCACCGATTGGGGGTCGTCGGGGTCCAGGCGTACAGACAGGCCGCCGACGGCGCTTTCGTTTCGGACCCCGAACCTGGTTACCGGTATGGTCGTGACCTCCAGGTCGGCCACGTCGACCCCGGTCGCATTGAGGCCCACCATCAAGGCGCGCTTGAGGACCCGGGCCGCCCGGCTGGTGTCGCGTGACGCCACAACGGTCGAACCCTTCTTCATGGTGGTCCCGTAGGCCATGGCCAAACGCACGGCGAGCTCGGGCGAAATGTCGACGTTCGCCAGGCCCGCCACGCCAAGACGCCCGAACAGGTTCCGTGCCCCCCGGGACTCCCACACGATGGACGAGTTGACGACCGCGCCATGCTCGACGGTCTTGAACGGGTACACCTTCACGCCGGGATTGATCACCGCGTGTTCCCCGACGAAGCATTCGTCACCGAGGACGACACCTTCCTCCAGGCGGGCGCCTCGGCGCAGATCACTGGAACGTCCGACCACCGCACCGCGGAGGCGAACGCCCGGGCCCAAGTAGACGTTGTCGTGAACGACCGATCGCTCAATGAACACGTCCGGCCCGACCCGGACGTTGGAACCGAGCACGCTGTATTCGGCCAGTCGGGCCCCCGCTTCCACCCGGCTGTAATCCCCGATGATGGCCGGACCGTTGACGATTGCCGCCGGGTCGATCTCGGATCCCTCTCCCAGCCAGATACCGTCGCCCAGACGGAATCCCGGTATGTCCAGAGCGACGCGGCCGTCCAGGACATCCTGATGCGCCTTGATGTACGCGTCGAGGGTCCCGACATCCTCCCAATAGCTCTCGGCGACGAAACCGAACAATGGCAGCCCGTCGTCGAGGAGACGGGGGAACACCTCCGAGGAGAAGTCCACGGACTTCTCCGGCTCGATGTAATCGAACACCTCAGGCTCCAGCACGTAGATCCCGGTGTTGATGGTGTCGGAAAAAACCTGTCCCCAGGACGGCTTTTCCAGGAAGCGCTCTATCGAACCGTCGGGACGGGTGATGACGATGCCGAACTCGAGCGGGTTCTCCATCGCTTTCAGCCCGATCGTCGCCAGCGCTTTTCGTTCTCTATGGAATTCGACGATGGCGGCCAGGTCGATATCGGTTACGACGTCGCCGGAAATCACCAGAAACGCCTCGCTCAGCTCGTCCATGGCGTTGCGCACCGAACCGGCCGTGCCGAGTGGGTTTTCCTCGGTGGCGTACGCCATCCTGACCCCGAATTCCGATCCGTTCCCGAAATAGGTGCGGATGGCGTTGGCCTGGAACGCGACGGTCACCACGATGTCATCGAAGCCGTGCCGCTTCAACAGGTCGACGATGTGCTCCATCATCGGCCGGTTGGCCACTGGCATCATCGGCTTTGGCTGGTTGGAGGTGAGCGGGCGCAAGCGGGTTCCCTCCCCGCCGGCCATGATGACGGCTTTCACGTTGCAGCCTCCTCGCGTTGGCGGCGACCGTCAGACACTGCGGCTCGGGCGATCGGCACGTAGCTGATCGCCGCGTACCAGGCGAGGATCAGGGCGGGGATGACCGCGACCCAGGCCAGCGCCTCGGGAATCTGGTGCCAATCGGTGTGCGCGTGCCCGGCCAGGAAGAGCGGGAACGCCAACATGAGCCCGAACGTGCCCGCTTTGCCCGCCCACTGCACGTCCACCCGCCGGCCGCCCGCGGCAGCGACAACCAGGAATCCGAGGGCGACGAGTGCCTCCCGGCTGAGGGCGGCGACGGCAACCCAGGTCGGCACTGCTCCCACGATGACAATGGCAAGAGCGGCAACGCCCAGCAACAGGCGGTCGGCCACCGGGTCGAGCACCTTCCCGAGCGTCGACACCTGGTGAAAGTGCCGGGCCACGTAGCCGTCCACGCCGTCGGTGGCTCCTAACACCGCCAGCAGAACGGCCGCGGAGACGTACCCCGATCGGTTCGGGCGAGCCAGCAACCAGATGAACAGCGGGATGCACAGCAGGCGGATCACCGTGACCACGTTGGGAACGGTGAGTATGCGGTCTTCCCCTCGCCGGTGAGTCAGACGCATACCACAAAGTGTAGGAGTGTCCGGGGCGCCTCTCCCGGTTGTGTGATCCGTTGGGCTCCTCAGGCGCCGAGGGTCCAGCGCAAATGGCCGCGCCCGTCGATCTCGACGACGTGGATCGAGCGTGTCCGCCCTGCCTGCGTCAAGGTGCAGTCGAACTGGCGGCCGACCCGGACCGGCTCGGAGGCGGGGCAATGGACGTCGAGGGCTTGCGATCCTTCCTGTGCCTGAACACCGAGGGCGATGTTCTGGGCGACCTCTGGACCCGCGAGCGTGGAGGGGCTGCGATGGTCGAGATCACCGGCGCCGAGCGCGAGCCCGATCGCGAGCAGCACAGCAGTGGCGATCAGGCCTGGGACCCAGTAGCCCCGGCGGCGGCGCACGCGGCGCGGCGGCTGGACGGGTTCGGGAGCGGCTGTCCCGGTCGAGATCGCGGGGCCGCCCGGCGAGATCATCCCGGCCAGGCTACCGATCGGCCGGTGCTGGCAGTCGGCCGGGCTTCGTGGCTGGCCGGGGGTCGGCGCCCGACTCGGATTGGCGGGCGGCTGGGGGTTGGCGCCCGGCTCGGATTGGCGGCCGGCTGGGGGTTGGCGCCCGGCTCGGATTGGCGGCCGGCGGGGCGTTGGCGCCCGGCCCGACCCTGGGCCAGCACCAGCCGCCGGCGAAGTTCGCCGCGGCGAGTGCCGCGCCTGCTGGCAGAATGGACCCGGAGGTGTATGCATGCTGAGCGATGACGAACGGGCCCAACGACTCGCCGACCTGAACGAGCTGATCGACCTGATCCGTCCTGCGGTCCAGGCCGACGGCGGTGATCTGGTACTGGTAAGCGCCGACGTGGAGTCGGGGGTGGTCGAGGTGCAACTGCAGGGATCCTGCAGCTCGTGCGCGATCAGCAGCACCACCTTGCAGGCGGGCGTCGAGCGCATCCTGACCGACCGGCTCGACTGGGTCACCGAAGTGTTCGGCGGCGTCGACGAGGACATCGACTTCGAGACGAGTTCGGCGCTCGGACGGGGCGGCTATACGCCTGGCTTCTGAGCCGCCAGCCCCCTTTGCGGCGCGGCGAGGTCGCGGTGACCTCGCTGTCGGGCGGGCGAGACTTGAACTCGCGACCCCCAGACCCCCAGTCTGGTGCGCTACCAAACTGCGCCACCGCCCGGTGGGGCCTTGGCCCTGGTAGGGCGACCCTAGTACGCCGCCACAGAGCTCGTGTCGGATCCGGTCAAATGTGCTTCGGCAACCACTCTGCCAGCCAGTAGATCCGGTACACCATGTAGATCGCCAGGGCGACCAGCATCACCTTGAAATGCCAGGGCACCCCCTTGCGCGGAACGGTCAGCACCTTGCCGCACGTCGGGCATTTGCCGCCGGGAGCCATGCTCGGCGTATTCCAGAAACGGCTGCAATCGTCGCACCATGGCATGGCGGTTCCCTGCTCCCCTCAGATCCGGCGGACCGCCAGGATGGCCACGTCGTCGGTCAGGGGCTCGGACGCGAAGTCCCGGGCCGCTTCGAGAAGTGTCTTGCACAAGATGGTGGCGTCCTGGCCGGGGTCCCGGCGGATGATGCCGGCGATGCGATCCTCTCCGAAGATCTGGCCGCCTGATCGGGCCTCGGTGAGGCCGTCGGTATAGAGCAGCAGCACGTCGCCGGGTGTCAGCGGCACCTCGCGGGACAGGTACGCCGCGGCCGGGTCCAGGGTGAGGAGGGGTCCGGTGGAGCGCAGGGCCCGCATCTCCGAGTCCTGCCACAACCAGGCCGCGGGATGGCCGGCCGAAGCGTGGCGCAGCGTCCCGGCATCGGTGTCGAACACCACGACGCACACCGACACCAGATCCTCGGGCCGCCCGCTCGTGGACAGCACCTTGTTGAGCTCCTCGAGGGCCTGGGCCGGATCGCGGTACGTGCGCAGGAACGTGCGCAGCAGATACTTGACCTGGAAGGCCGTGATGGATGGCTCGATGCCATGCCCGGCCACATCGCCGATGACGACTGCCATGCGATGGGTGGCCGTGATGAACACGTCGTAGAAGTCGCCCGCCATCATCCCGGTGCCCGGCTCGTAGACCCGCCCAAGCTCGAAGCCTTCGATATGCGGCAGGACCTCGGGCGCCAACCGATCCGCCCACCGGCGGGGGGCCAACTCCTCCTGAGCCAGGACCTCTTCGGCCCGGCGCTCGAGCATGGCCCGGTTCTCGGCCAGCCGGGCCTCGTCGAAGAAACGGGGCGCGTAGCGGATCGAGACCACCACCGGGATGCTCACGGCCAGGAGCGGCAACTCGTACCAGGCCGACTTGGACAGCGAAGCAACTGCGAAGCCGACCGTCAGCACCGCGTACAAGACCGCGGTGTGCAGGTCCTTGTCGAAAGCCGCCCGGGCCAGTTCGGTGGCGTCGCGGCCGTGCGACGACGACGCCGTCTCCGTCTCGATTCGTCGCGCCGCTCGACCCAGCCGGGCAGCCGCCCGGCCCCACAAGGCGGCCGCGATCCCACAGAACACCGCCGCGGCCGCCAGCCACGGCTGGGTGAACATGACCAAAACGCTACTCGACCCCTCCCGAAACGCGGTTCAGGCCGTGCGCCGGCGAACCCGGAAAACCACCGGTGTGGGACCGAATCTGAAGTGCTCGCGGATGCGCCGTTCCAGGTAGCGCAGATAGGGGGCGGGGACCTCCTTGGTCGCGAACAACGTGAACGTCGGGGGGTCGATGCCACCCTGCGTGGCGTACAGGATGCGCCCCCCGGGGCTGCGCTGGGCTGCTTGGGCTTCGGCGACGACCCGGTTGAGCTCACCGGTCGGCACCCGCTGGCGGGCCGCGGCCAGGGAACTGCGTAGCGCCGGGTACAGCTTGTGCAGGCCCAGCCCGGTGCGGGCGCTGACTTTGAGGACCGGCGCGTAGGCGAGGAACACCAGCCGGTCTTCCAGGTCCGCGGTGACCCGGGCGCGCTGGGTCGCGTCGAGCATCTCCCACTTGTTCAGGATGATCACGACCGGATTGCCGGCTGCGTCCACCCGTTCGGCCAGGCGCTGATCCTGGCGGGTGACTCCCTCGGTGGCATCGATCACGAGCAGGGCAGCGTCGGCGCGGTCGAGGGCTTGCAGGGCCCGCACCAGCGAGTAGTACTCGGCGCCCTGGGCTTCCTTGCCCCGCCGGCGCATGCCGGCGGTGTCGATGAACTTGATGTCCCCTTCCTCGGTGGACACCACGGTGTCGATGCTGTCGCGGGTGGTGCCCGGCTCGTCGTGAACTATGGCGCGCTCGTCGCCGATCAGCCGGTTGAACAGCGTGGACTTGCCCACATTCGGGCGGCCGACGATCGCCACGGCTGGTACGGCCACCTCACCGTCGCCCGCCTGGGCCCCATCGGTTGCGGGGCCCGGTTCCGGGGGCAGGTGGGCCACCACCTCGTCGAGCAGATCGCCGGTGCCGCGGCCGTGCAGGGCGCTGACCGGGTGCGGGTCGCCCAGGCCGAGCCGGGTGAACGCCCACGCCTCGGTATCGCGGCTGTCACCGTCCACCTTGTTGGCGACCACCAGTGTGGGCCGGCCCAGCCGTTGCAAGAGCGCGGCCACCCGGGCGTCATCCTCGGTGATGCCCACGGTGGTGTCCACCACGAACAGGACGATGGCGGCATCGGTGATGGCCCGCTCCGCCTGAGAGCTCACTGAACGAGAGAGGGCGTCGCCCGCGGCCAGCCACCCGCCGGTGTCGACGACGGTGAACTCCCGACCGGCCCAGTCGGCGTCGACCACTTTGCGGTCCCTGGTAACGCCCGGTCGTTCTTCGACGATGGCCTCGCGCCGCCCCACGATTCGGTTGACCAGGGTGCTTTTTCCGACGTTGGGTCGGCCCACCACGGCCACGACCGGCCGCACACCCGTGGCCGGCATCGACGGCTGCCGTTTCACCTGAGCAGAGCGGCCCGAAGCGCGGCGCCGTCGGCCGGGACCACCTCCACCGGCAGGGGGAGATCCTCCGGGCCGGTGCCGTCCAGGAACCGACCCCCGGACAGGCACACGTCGGGAATCAGGTAGCGCCGGCCGGCTGGCAGCGAGGCCAGGGCGCCCGCCAGGTCGGCCCCGGTGAGCAGGCCCGCGACGGCGATGTTGCCGCCGAAGAACCGGTTGGGTACGGCCACGACCTCAGCGCCGGTATCGGCGGCGGCCACGAGCGGCCGGACGACCTCCGCGCCATAGGTGCCGGTCAGGACCGTGACCGGGGCGCCACGTCGGGGCTGGAGGGCGATTCGGCCCGGGTCGCGGGGCGCCCTGTAGCCGCTGGCGGGAGCACCGTCCACCGATTGGAAGAAGCCGCCGGGGCCGCCGGCCGGGGCGTCGGGGTGGCCGTGAAAACGAGCCTCGAAGGCGCGGGCCATCCCGACGCCGTTGTCGTGCTGGGCGATGGGGCCGTAGGTGCCAAGCGGGGGAAAGGACCGCCCGGCCTGCAGGTAGTACTCATCGGCGGCGTACACCAGCCGGCGGCCGAGCGCGGCCACGAACGTGTCCTGCCAGCGCTCAACCAGGTCCACGACCTGGCCGGCCTCGGCCGACGAGTGGGATCGCATGGCCGCCTCGACGTTGAAGCGACTGACCCCGAGTGGCACGCAGGCCACCGTGGCCAGCTCCGGGTAGAGGTCGAGCACGCCGGCGAGGGTGTCGTCGAGAATGGCGCCGTCGTTGACGCCGGGGCACACCACCACCTGCCCGTGAACCTCGATGCCGTGATCGAGCAGCACCCGCAGCCACCGGAGGCTGGTGGCGCCCCGCCGGTTGCGGAGCATGCGGGCCCGCACCTCGGGGTCGGTGGCGTGGATGCTGACCCACAGGGGGGAGAGGCCCTCGGTCACGACCCGTTCCAGGTCAGCTTCGGTGAAACGGGTGAGGGTGGTGAAGTTGCCGTACAAGAACGACAGCCGGTAGTCGTCGTCGCGCACGTACAGGCTGCGGCGCAGGCCCTTCGGCAGCTGGTGGATGAAGCAGAACTCACAATGGTTGTCGCAGGTCCGGACCCGGTCGAACAGAGCCGCGTCCACCTCGACGCCGAGTGGCTCGCCTCCCACGCGGGACACGCGGACCAGCTGCTCGAGACCTCCCCGGCGCACGTCCAGCTCCAGCTCGGCCTGATCGGCGAGCAGCTGGTATTCGATGATATCTCGGGGGAGCTGGCCGTCCATGGCGACGATCTCGTCGCCGGGCTGGAGACCGGCCCGGGCGGCCGGCGACCCGGGGGCCACCGCCACCACGCGGGGCACGGACATAACCCGTCCAGGATACTGCGGGCGGCCCGTCGGCCGGACCCCGGCCCGGTAGCCTGAGGCGGTGGACGTGGACCGGGTGCTCTTGGCATCGCCACGAGGCTTCTGCGCCGGCGTCGAGATGGCCATCAAGGCGCTGGCCTGGATGACCAGCGTGTTCGAGCCGCCCGTCTACTGCTATCACGAAATCGTTCACAACCGGGTGGTGGTGGAGCGTTTCCGGGCCCGGGGCGTCGTGTTCGTCGAGGACGTGTCCGAGGTACCCGAGGGGGCGCCGCTGATGCTGTCCGCCCACGGGTCCCCGCCAGCCGTGGTCGACGCGGCCCGGGCTCGGGGCGGCGCCGTCGTCAATGCGGTGTGCCCCTTGGTGAAGAAGGTGCACCACGAGGTCAAGGTGCGGGCCAACAAGGGTTTCACGATCGTCTACGTCGGCCACCAGGGTCATCAGGAGGCGATCGGCACCGCCGCAGTGGCGCCCGACGCCGTGCAGCGCATCGAGCACGTGGAGGAGCTGGAGGCACTACCCGAGCCGGACGGGCCGGTGGCGTTCCTGGCCCAGACCACTCTGGCCGTGGGCGAGTGGGAGGCCCTCCTGGCCGCGGCCAAGGACCGCTGGCCCGACCTGTGGGTGCCGGGTACCTCGGATCTGTGCTTCGCGACCACGAACCGCCAGACGGCACTCAAGGCGATCGCCCCTCGCTGTGACTGCATGGTCGTCATCGGCTCCGCCAACTCGTCCAATACGCGGGCCCTGGAGCGCACCGCTGAAGCAGCCGGCTGCGCCCGGGTGCTGCGCGTCAACGAGGCGGGTGAGCTGCCTGACGACCTGGTCGGTTGCGTCGGCGTCATCGCCGGAGCGTCAGCCCCGGAGGAGCTGGTCGAGGCCGTCGTGGCCCGCCTGGCGCCGCACCAGGGGGTCGAGGAGGTGCGGGCCGTGGACGAGGACCAGTACTTCCCGCTCCCCCGCGAGCTGCGCGAGGCGGCCCGGATGTTGGCCGCGGTCGCCGCCGTGGCCGGCCTGGCGCCCGGTGGAGACCCCAACGCTGGGGGCTTCGCGCCGGCGGAGGACCGGGACGTGTCGGCGTCAGTGGCCCTGGCCGCCCTGGGCTGATCTCGGGGCTGGGCTGATCTCGGGGCTGAGCTGGGGCCCGGCTGCGTCTCGCTCTAGGCCCGGCCCGCCGCGGCCAGGGCCTGGTCGAACAGCGTCTGAAGCTCGCCGTGCAACAGCTCGGACACCTCCGCGATTGCCCGGCGGGGGACCCGGCCGTTAGGACCCGGCTGGGGGGCCTGGAGCGGCGGGCCGACGACCATCACCACCTTCACCGGCACCATCCGTTTCTTGCCCTTCGGCATGGCCCATTCGCTGCCTCCGATACCGACAGGCAGGATCGGCACTCCGGCCCGGGCCGCCACGAACGACGCCCCCTCGAAGATGGGCTGCACCATCGGTCCCGACTGGCGGGCGCCCTCAGGGAACAACACCACCGGTTCGCCTCCCCGCAACGCTTCCTCACAGATCCGCAGCGCCTCCCGGTCCGGGGTGCCCCGGTGTACCGGAAACCCGCCGAGGGAGCTGAAGAAGGCGCCGCTCCAGCGGTTCGCCCACAGGCTGTCCTTGCCCATGAATCGGATGCGGCGCCGGGTCAGGCAGCCGCACAACAGGGTGTCGATGTTGGACCGGTGGACCGGGGCGATCACGTACGGCCCGGAACGGGGAATGTGCTCCCGGCCCCGGATCTCGACTCGCCAGTAGGCACGGCAGACACCCTCGACCACGCCCCGGGCCACCGCATACCAGGCCAGGCTGAGCCGAGAACGACCAGATGCGCCCATCAGGATCGGAGCTGTCGCGCCGCGACGAGCGCCAGCACCTCGTCCACCACCTCGGAAACGTCCCTGTCGGTGGTGTCGATCCGCACGGCATCCGGGGCCACAGTGAGTGGCGACGCCGGACGGGTGGAATCGATATGGTCGCGGCGGGCGATGTCGGCGGCGACCTGGTCATAGTGCAGGTCGAGCATCTCCTTGCTGCGCCGGGTAGCCCGTTCGCGATCGTCAGCGGTCAGGTACACCTTCACCGGCGCGTCCGGGAACACCACCGTGCCGATGTCGCGGCCCTCGATGACGCCCCCTCCGTGGGCGGTGGCCCACTCCCGTTGGCGGGAGACCAGCTCGCTTCGCACCGCCGGGTTGGCCGCCACCGTGCTCACGGCCCGCGTCACCTCGGGGTTGCGGATCTCGATGGTGGCGTCCACGCCGTCCACCAGGACCGTGTCACCAACGGACAGGTCCATGACCCGGGCCAGGTCGGCGACCCGCTTAGCGTCGTCGGGGTCCACCCCCCGGCAGATGGCGGCGAACGCGACGGCCCGGTACATGGCGCCCGTGTCCAGGTAGTCCATCCCCAGGCGGTCGGCCACCGCCCGGGCCACCGTGGACTTCCCGGAGCCGGCGGGACCGTCGATGGCTATGACACGCACCGTTCGTAGTCCTCCTCGAAGCTGGGATAGCTGGTCGCCACGGCCTCCCAGCCCGCGACCTGGATCGGCGCCGCCGCGGCTGGCGCCGCTGCGGCCAGGGACATCGCCACCCTGTGGTCGCCCGCCGAAGCGACCGCGCCGCCACTCAACGGGCGGCCGTCGCGCCCGTGTACGACCAGCCCATCCGGGCGGCCCTCCGCTTTGACGCCGACCGCCGCGAGTGCGTCGACCATGGTGCTGATGCGGTCGCTTTCCTTGACCTTGAGCTCCGCCGCGTCGGCGAAGGTGGTGGTACCACGGGCCGTCGCGGCCGCGACGGCGAGCACCGGGATCTCATCGATCAACGACGGGATCTCGGCGCCGCCCACGTGGGTGGCCGACAGCGGGCCGTAGCGGGCTGCGATAGTCGCGGTGCGGGTGGCGGGGTCCAGGTCGGTGACCCGGAGGTCGGCGCCCATGCGCTCCAGGACTGCGAGAAAGCCGGCCCGACCCGGGCCCACGTACACGTGGTCGATGATCACCTCGCTGCCCGGCGTCACGCACGCCGCTACCACCCAGAAGGCGGCCTGGGAGGGGTCGCCCGGGACGTCGAGGTGGAACGGGTGGAGCGTCGAGGGCCGCACCGTGACCGCCGTCCCCGGGGAGCCCGCGCCCGATCCCACATCGGTGTCGGCGGCGACCCGGATGTCGGCCCCGCACAGGCGCAGCAGCTCCTCGCTGTGCTGGCGGGTCGGGGTGTCCTCCCGCACCGTGGTCTCGCCTTCGGCCGCCAGGCCGGCCAGCAACACCGCCCCCTTGACCTGGGCGCTCGCGACCGGCGGGCGGTAGTCGATCCCGTGCAGTCCGCCGCCGGAGATCGCCAGCGGCGGGAACCGGCCCCCCTGGCGGCCGTAGATGAGGGTCCCCATCTGCCGCAACGGCTCGACGACGCGGTCCATGGGCCGCCGCCCGATCGACGAGTCACCGTGGAGGACGGTGAGACCGGGCACGGCAGTGGCCCAACCGGCCAGCAGCCGGATGGCCGTCCCGGAGTTGCCCACGTCGATCGGGACCTCGGGCTCATGGAGCCGGGCGCGGCCCCCGTCGACGAGGATGGCGTGGCTGTCGTGACGGTCCTCCTCGACCTCGGCCCCGAAGGCGCGAATGGCCGCCAGCGTGCACGCGACGTCGTCGCCCCCGGACAAACCGTGGAGGCGTGACCGGCCCTCGGCTCGAGCGGCGAGGAGCAGGGCCCGGTGCGAGATCGACTTGTCGCCGGGAACCCGGATGCGACCCCGTACGCCGCCGCGAGCCGGGCGGGCCAGGAACGTGCTCACGGACCGAGCCGGCGGACCGAGCACCGGTACTCCCGGAGATGGAGCGCGTCACGCACCCGGTCGGTCGCCGCCGCGTCCACGACCAGGACCAGGACACCCCGGTCTCCCTCGGCGCTGTGGGCGATCTCGAAATCGTAAATGTTCACGCCCATCTCGCCGAGCAGGGTGGTCACCTCGGCGATCACGCCGGGACGATCCAGAACCGGCACCCGGACCTCGGCCGTGTCCTCGCCGGACGGCGCTCCTGCGGGCAGGTTGACACGCGGATGGCGGGCTCGTTCGAGCAGCTCGAGCACGGTGGTGCGGTCGCCGGCCGCGACGATGTCGCGGACCTCGCCGAGCGCCGACAACAGCCGGTCGAGCACGTCGACGATCCCCGACCGATTCTCGACGCAGATATCCGGCCAGATGCCCGGATCGCCGGCCGCGATACGCGTCATGTCCCGGAACCCTCCGGCGGCCAACCGCAGCAAGGTGGCGTGCTCGAGGGCAGTGTCGGCGGCCAGGTTCATCAAGGTGGCAGCCGTCAGGTGAGGCACGTGCGACACCAGGGCCACCAGATCGTCGTGGCGGGCCGCGGGCAACTCGACGACGTTCGCCCCGAGCGCCGTCACCGCCGCCCGCACGGTGGCGAAGGCAGTCGGGTCGGTGCTGGCGGCCGGGGTCAGCACCCAGGTGGCTCCCTCGAACATCTCCGGATCCGCGCCTTCAACCCCTTCTTGCTCCGAGCCCGCCATGGGATGCCCGCCCACGAAGCGGGGATGGTCGAGTTTGGCCACGATCGGGCCCTTGATGCCCGCCACGTCGGTGACGACACCGGTGCCGGAAAGCGCCTGGGCGGCGGTTTCCGTCACGGCCCCGGCCGGTGTGGCGATGAACGTGATCAGCGCCGAGGCGTCTACTCCCACCTCGTCGATCGCACCCAGTTGCAGCGCCCGGTCGCGTCGCTCGGGGTCGAGGTCCCAGCCAGAGACGCGCCACCCCCGCCGACGCAGGCCCTGGCCGATCGAACCGCCGATCAGCCCGGTGCCGATGACCTGGGCCCGCCTGGCGCGGGGCGCCCTGCCGTCCTCAACCGACGCGGCCGGGGTCACCGGAGCGGATCGTGGGCGTCGGAGGGCACGGCCGACAGACTAGGCGGGGCGATGGCTTCGCTCGGCCGGCCGGGGGGTCGTTGGATTCCCGGCGGCGGCCCGCTCGAGGGCACGGACCTCGGTCGCGGTCAGCCGTCGCCATTCCCCTGGCGCCAGATTTTCCAGCCGGATCGGCCCGATCCGGGTGCGCACCAATCGATGCACCGGGTGGCCGATGGCCGCGCACATGCGCCGCACCTGCCGCTTCCGGCCCTCGTGGATGGTGATGCGGAGCGCGTTCGGGCCGCGCCGCGCCACGCGTGCCGTCGAGGTGCGGCCCTCCTCCAGGTCCACCCCCTCCCGCAGCCGGCGCAGCTCGCCCGCCGTGGGAGCGCCCTCGACCGCGACCAGGTACTCCTTTTCCACTCCGAAGCGCGGATGCGTCAACAGGTGAGTGAGCTCTCCGTCGTTGGTGAGCAGCAGCAGGCCTTCGCTGTCGGCGTCCAGGCGGCCGACCGGATAGACGCGCGGCTGGGCTGGCACGAGGGTGACGACCGTCGGCCGTCCCTCCGGGTCGGCGGCGGTGCTGACCACGCCGGGGGGCTTGTTGAGCAGGTAGTAGACCAACCCGGGCCGGACCGCGACGGGCACCCCGTCGACGCTGACACGATCCGTGGCCGGGTTCACCCGCCGGCCCAGGACGGCCACCTCCCCGTTGACGCTCACCCGCCCGGCCGCGATGAGCTCCTCGGAGGCCCGTCGGCTGCCGAGCCCGTGCTGAGCCAGGACCTTCTGCAATCGTTCGCCCTGGGATCCGGACCCGCCAGGATCGGTCACGGCTCGGGCGGGCTGCTCTCCCCGACTGGCTCAGTGCCGGCGGCCGCCTTCTGGTCGGCGCGGAGGCTGTGCTCGAGGGCCTCCATGATCTCCGGCCCGGGAACGAACTCGGCGAGCGGTGGCAGCTGATCGATCCGATCCAGCCCGAGGCGCTCGAGGAGCAGCCGGGTCGTGCCGTACAGCGCGGCCTGGCCAGGGCCAGGGTCGCGGCCGACCTCGGCGATGAACCCCCGAGAATGCAGGGTGCGGATGACTCCGTCGGCGTTGACGCCCCTGATGGCTGCGATCTGTGCCCGGGACACCGGTTGCTTGTAGGCGATGATGGCAAGAGTTTCGAGCGCCGCGGCCGACAGGCGAGCGGACTGACCTTCGAGCAGGTAGCGCTCCACGTACGACGCCAGGTCCGGGTGGCTCTGGAAGCGGTAGCCGCCTGCCACCCGCACCAGTTCGAAGCCCCGATCCTCCTGGCGGTAGGCCGCTTCCAGCTCGGCGCAGCACTCCTCCACCCGGGCCGGGGAGACCTCCAGCAGCTGGGCCAGCAGGTGCGGTTCGACGGGGGCGTCCGCGACCATGACGATGGCCTCGATCGCGCGCACGGTCTCAGAGGCCACGGCTAACCCTGGTACTCGGCCACGTCGAGGGTGTCGAGGCCCATGCCTGCCTCGCCGGCGGCTCCCAGCCACCGCACGTGGAGCTGCTCGGTCCGGGAGGCCTGCTCCAGGTCGATGACCCCTTGCTTGTACAGCTCCAGCACCGCGAGAAAACGGACGATGATCTCGAGCCGGTCCCCGAGGCCGGCGATCAACCGGGAAAAAGACATGCGTCCCGCGGCGGGCAGTTCCTGGAGCAGCTCGGCCACCGCGTCCTGCACGCTGATGCGCACCGGTGCCACGTGATCGAGCAACACCCGCGTCAGCGGTTTGGGAGCCAGAAGGGCTTGCATGGTGTCGTGTAGCCGCTCTGCGCTGACGCCGGCCAGCAAGTCGGGGGTGACAGCGGCGTACCGGTCGTCGGGGCCGGCGGCCCTTGCCCACGACCGTCCGGCCGTCTCCATCAGACGCTGCATGGCGCCCGAGGCGTCCTTGAACGTCTTGCACTCCAGCAGGCGGGCAAGCAGCAGGTCCCGCTCCTCCCAAAGCGCGAGTTCCTCGTCGAGCTCGACATCGTCTCGACCGGGGAGCAGGCGGCGGGCCTTCAGTTCGAGCAGCACCGCCGCGATGAGCAGGAACTCGGTCGCGACCTCGAGATCGAGCGCGGCGCGCATCTGTTCCAGGGTGGCCACGTACTCGTCCACGATGTCCGCGAGCGACACCTCCCACAGGTCCACCTGCTCCCGGGTGATGAGGTGCAGGAGCAACTCGAACGGGCCCTCGAAGACGGGCGTGCTCACCGTGTAGGGCACCTGCCCAGGTTACTGACGTAACTCCCGGAACCCGGGGATGGCCAGGCCTACCATGAACAGATGGCCAGGGTGTTCTCGGGCATCAAGCCCACCGGTGACCCGCATCTCGGCAACCTGCTCGGGGCGATCCGGTGGTGGGTCGCCGACCAGCGGCAGGGCGACTGCTTCTACTGCGTTGTCGATCTGCACGCCCTCACCGAGCCCGGCGACCCCGCCGAGCTGCGCCGGGCCACGGTGACGATGGCGACGCTGCTGCTGGCCGCCGGACTGGACCCCGAGGCGTGCACCCTTTTCGTGCAAAGCCACGTGCCGGCCCACACCCAGCTCACCTGGCTGTTGGAGTGCACGGCGGGCATGGGCGAGCTGCGTCGCATGACCCAGTTCAAAGACAAGTCGGCCCGTCACGGCGAGGAATCAGCTCGCGTCGGGCTGTTCACCTATCCGATCCTGATGGCCGCCGACATCCTCCTCTACGACACCGACCAGGTGCCCGTCGGTGACGACCAGCGCCAGCATCTCGAGCTGACCCGGGTCCTGGCACAGCGCTTCAACAGCCGCTACGGCGAGACCTTCGTCATCCCCGAAGCGGTCGTCCCTCCACCGGGCCGTGGCGCCCGCATCATGGACCTCCAGGATCCGACCAAGAAGATGTCCAAGTCGAGCGAGAGCCCGCAGGGGACGATCGGTCTGTTCGACGACCCGGCCAGCATCGAGCGCAAGATCCGGCGCGCGGTCACCGACACCGACACCGGACCGGACTCGGTCCGCTACGACCCGGTGGCCAAGCCAGGTGTGGCCAACCTGCTCGAGATCCTGGCCGCCATACAGGGCCGCTCGCCCCAGGATGTGGCCTGTGAGTACACCCAGTACGGGCCGCTGAAGGCCGACGTGGTGAAGGCCGTCCTGGAAGTGGTGGATCCCATCCAGGCCGCGTACCGGCGTTGGTCGGAGGACCCCGCCGCGGTCGCCAAGGTGCTGCGCCTGGGAGCGGAACGCGCCGACTCGGTCGCCCGAGCCTCCCTCCGCCGGGCGTCGGACGCCATGGGTCTGGTTCCGCCCGGCTGAGCGGTGGAGACTGTTGTGCTGCCGGGCCCGCTGGTGAGCGGGCAGTGGCTCGTGAATCACCTGGAGCAGGTTCACGTTGCCGACGTGCGGTGGTATCTGGACGGCCGCTCCGGCCGGGACGCCTACCGGGCCGGGCATTTGCCTGGCGCTGTCTTCGTGGATCTCGACCGCGACCTGTCCGCCCCGGCGGGGCCGGATGCCGGACGCCATCCGCTCCCCGACCCGGCCAGCTTCGTGGCGAGCCTCGCTCGCCTCGGCCTCTCCCCCGAGCGACCGGTGGTCGCTTACGACGACGCGTCCGGATCGATCGCGGCCCGGCTGTGGTGGATGCTGGAGGCCATCGGCCGGCCCGCGGCGGTACTCGACGGCGGCATCGGCGCTTGGCCGGCGTCGCTCGAGGCGGGCGAGCCGGCGTCGCCGGCGGCCGGCGCCGACCCAGCCTTCCCTGCGGGCGGTGTGGGCCCGGAGTGGCCGTCCGGCTCGACGGTAACCACCGACGAGGTGGACCGCCGCCGCGGCCAGGCGGACGTGGTGGTGCTCGACGCCCGCAGCCCCGCCCGTTACCAGGGGCTGAAGGAGACCATCGACGTCCGGCCCGGTCACATTCCCGGCGCAAGCAACCACCCGTGGGCTGACAACGTCGACAGCGACGGCCGGTTTCTACCCCCAGCTGCGCTGCGGGCCCGTTTCGAAGCCGCCGGGGCCGGCGGGGACCGTCCGGTCATCATGTCCTGCGGGTCCGGGGTGACGGCCTGCCACAACCTGTTGGCACTGCGGGTGGCCGGACTTCCGGGCGCAGCGCTGTATGTGGGGTCATGGTCAGCCTGGGCGGCTCATCCAGATCTGCCGAGCGCCACCGGCCCCGATCCGGGCTGACCCTCCAGCCGGTCAGTCGGATAACAGATGCGCCCAGGCCCGCTGGGCCGGGCCGAAAATATGACCCAGGAAGTTGTGCGGATCGAGCAGGACCAGGACCAAGAGGATCGGCATGGCGTAGCGCTGGAAGCTGTACCAGGCGGGCAGAGCGCTACGCGGCAAGACCCGGGCCACGACGGCCGAACCGTCGAGGGGTGGTATGGGCAATGCGTTGAAGACCGCCAGGGAGACGTTGACGAAACCGAGCAGGTACAGCACCCGGTCGGTGATCGGCAGGGCGGACACACCGAAGTTGGAGACGACGAAATTGACCGCCTGGGCGGTGCCGGCGGGCCGGGCGTAGCGCAACAGGAGCACGGAGAGCCCGGCCAGGGCCAGGTTGGTCGCCGGGCCCGCCAGACTGACCACAAGCGACGAGTTCCGGGGGTGGCGCATCCGACCCGTGTTGATCGGCACCGGCTTGGCATAGCCGAAGGCTCCGAGACCGGCGAGGGCCAGCGCCGCGGGGAGGACCAGGGTGCCGATGGGATCGATGTGGCGAAGAGGGTTGAGCGTGATCCTGCCGGCCCGTTTGGCGGTGTCGTCGCCGAAAGCCAGGGCCGTGACCCCGTGGGCCAGCTCATGGAGGATGATCGAGGGAACGGCCACTGCGAACACGACGATCGTCGTCGAACTCAACGTGTGGCGAACGGCGTACAGCGCCAGCACGATCAGCGCGATCGCCACCAGCGACTGGGGGTGCGCGAGGCGCCTCACCGGACCTCGCGCGCCTGGTCGGGATCGGGCCTTGAGCCGGGTGCGCTAGCGCCGCTGGGCGGCGGCGGCCGCGCAGCCGATGCACAGCCGGGCCTCGGGTCTGGCCTCGAGCCGGGCCGGGGCGATGGGCTTGCCGCAGCTCTCACAGACGCCGTAGTCGTCGGAGTCGAACTTGCCGAGCGCATGTTCGATCTCGCGGAGGCCCTCGACCAGCTTGTTGACCAGGGCTTCGTTTTCTCCCCGCTCGGCGGTCACCTGGCTCGAGTCCGCGAAGTTCGGGTCGTAGTCGAGACCCTTGGCTCCGTGGCCGAGTTCGGCCAGCTGGCGCCGCAGGGAGTCCCGCTCCTCCTCGAGCGTGGCCCGCAGTCCCTGAATTGTCGCGTCGGCTGCCATCCACCCGAGTGTAACCGGGTGGTCATCCAAAGGATGCTCAGATAGAAGCGCCTGACCCGGCCAGACGGGCGGCCAGAGTCAGGCCGATGATGGACTTGGCGTCGACAACGGCGCCAGAGGCAATCATGTCCGGCACCGCAGCCAGCGGAATTTGCTCCACCGTCATGTGCCGCTCTTCCACTCCCTGCCGATCCGTCGGCACCGGGGACAGCTGCTGGGCCAGGTAGAGCCACGACAGTTCGTCGCTGAACCCGGGCGAGTTGTAGAAACGGGCCAGGAGCTCGAGCCGGCCCGCCTGCTGCCCGATTTCCTCCGCCAGCTCGCGTGCCGCGGTGACCTCCGTGGCCTCCCCATCCACGTCGCGCTTGCCAGCCGGCAGCTCCAGCAGCTCCTGTTCGACGGCGGCCCGGTACTGCCGCACCATCAGCACCTCTCGCGCCGCGGTGACCGGCACCACCACCACCGCGCCGGGATGATGCACCACGTCGCGCTCGAAGCGCTCCCCGTCCGGCCCCTCGAACCGGGCGGCTGCGACCCGGATCAGGGTGCCCCGATAGATCTCGGTCTCGCCGAGCTTACGAAACGACGGCAAGTCCGTCGACGTCGAGCAGTCGGGGAGCTCGCCCTTCGGCCCGGCCCAAGGCGGCGCCGACGAGGGCCACGAACAAAGGATGCGGATTGTCGGGCCGGCTCTTGAATTCCGGGTGCGCCTGCGTGCCCACCCAGAAGGGGTGTCCCGGCAACTCGATGAACTCGACCAGCCGGTCATCCGGCGAGGTCCCAGACGACACCAGCCCGGCCGCTTCCAGCCGAGCCCGGTACCGCGGATTGACCTCATAGCGGTGCCGATGGCGCTCGTATACCAGCTCGGTCCCGTAGGTGGTGGCGACCACCGAACCGGGCGCCAATCGGGCCGGGTATGCGCCGAGGCGCATGGTGCCCCCGAAGTCGACGACGTCCCGCTGTTCGTCCATGAAATCGATCACCGGGTACGGGGACGCGGCGTCGAACTCGCGTGAGTTGGCCCCGGAAAGGCCGACCACGTTGCGGGCGTAGTCGATCACCATGACGTGCAGTCCCAGGCAGAGCCCGAGGCAGGGGATCTCGTGCTCGCGCGCGTAGGTCGCCGCCGCGATCTTCCCTTCGATCCCCCGCTCCCCGAAGCCTCCGGGGATCACGATCCCGTCCAGGTCCCGGAGGGCGCCGTCAGCGAGCAGGCCCTCTACCGCTTCGGCCTGGACCCACTCCAGGTCGATCCGGGCGCCGTGGGCGTAGCCGCCGTGGCGGAGCGCTTCGACCACGGACAGGTAGGCGTCGGGAAGGTTGACGTACTTGCCGATCAGGCCGATACGAACCGGGCGCGTGGCCGCCTCTACCCGGTCGACCAGCGCCTGCCACGCTGACAGGTCCAGCGGGTGGCCGCTCAGGCCGTTGCCGCCGGCGTCGAAACCAAGGAGACGGCACACGTACGTGTCGAGGCCCTCCTCGTGGAGGGCGAGCGGGATCTCGTACAGGTTGGGCGCGTCCATACACGAGATCACCGCCTCCATGGGGACGTCGCTCAACAGGGAGATCTTGCGCTTGAGAGTGGAAGAGATGCTGCGGTCGCTACGGCAGATGATGACGTCGGGCTGGATGCCACGGCTGCGCAACTCGGTAACGGAGTGCTGGGTGGGCTTGGTCTTTTGCTCTCCAGAGGGGCCCAGATAGGGCACCAGCGTCACGTGCACGTAGCACACGCTGTCTCTCCCGACGTCCTTGCGGAACTGGCGGATCGCTTCCAGGAAGGGGAGGATCTCGATGTCGCCGACCGTGCCCCCGATCTCGGTGATGACCACGTCCACGTCGTCGGTGGCCAGCCGCTTGATGCGTCCTTTGATCTCGTCGGTGATATGCGGGATGACTTGTACGGTCTTCCCGAGGAAGTCCCCGCGGCGCTCCTTGGCGATCACGCTCTGGTAAATGGAGCCGGTGGTGGCGTTGGATTCCCGGTGCAGGTTCTCGTCGATGAACCGCTCGTAGTGTCCAAGATCAAGGTCGGTCTCGCCCCCATCATCGGTGACGAACACCTCTCCGTGCTCAAACGGGTTCATGGTGCCGGGATCCACGTTGATGTACGGATCGAGCTTCTGCATGGTGACCCGCAGGCCCCGGCTCTTGAGCAGGCGGCCCAGGGACGAGGCGGCCAGACCCTTTCCCAGCGAACTCGTCACCCCACCGGTGACGAAGATGTGCTTCGCCAAAACACTCCTCCACTCGAGTCGATCATTGCGGCTCTCGGTGGATTCACCGGTCGGCCACCCCACCCTACCGTGCTCTCGCGGGCTCGCAGGGGGATGCCGGGCTGCCATCTCAGCCCGGTTCGGACGGGGAAAGCGAACGCTGGGCCAGCAGCTCCTCGGCGTGGCGCCGCGCCGTGACGCTGTTGGGGCGACCCGACAGCATGCGGGAAAGCTCGACAACCCGGCTGGCTCCGTCGACCTCCTCGACGAAGGCGACCGTCCGGTCGCCGGCGGCTTCTTTACGGACGACCAGGTGCCGGTCGCCGAATGCGGCCACCTGGGGCAGGTGCGTGACCACGATCACCTGATGCCGGCGACCGAGCGCGGCGAGGGCCTGGCCGACGGCGACGGCGGCCTCCCCGCCGATGCCGGCGTCGACCTCATCGAAGATGAGGGTGCGCGGATCGTCGACTTCTTCGCCGGCCGGGGCGGCGCCGTTGTCGGGTTGCCGCTCGGTGACCACCAGGCGGGCCGCCAGCATCGCCCGGGCGAGCTCGCCACCGGATGCCACCTTGGCCAAGGGCAGGACTGGCTCACCCGGGTTGGCTCCGAGCAGCCAGGCGACGTCGCTGCCGGCGCGGTCTGCCCCGACACGCACCTCGAAGCGCGCTCGGGGCATGGCCAGCCGTTGGAGGATGGTTTCGACGGCGGCGCCAAAGCCGTTGGCGGCGGCCCGGCGAGCCGCTCCCACCCGGTCCTCGGCAGCCTCCAGTTCGGCGCGGGCCGCGCCGAGGTCCCCTTCGAGCCCGGCTGCCCGCCGGTCGAGCCCCTCCAGTTCGAGAATGCGGGCGCGGGACTGATCGCGGTACGCCATCACCTCGGCAAGCGTGTCGCCGTACTTCCGCCGCAGCTCGCTCAGGACCCTGCGTCGCTCGCCCACTTCAGCGAGTCGTTGCGGGTCGTCCTCGAACGCCTCCGCGGCGCTGCGGGCGTCGCCGGCGACGTCGGCGAGTTCGGCCTGGACGCCGAGCAACCGGTCGCGCAAGGGCGCTAGCGGAGCAAGGCTGCTCAGGGTGGCGCTGAGCGATCCCACCCGGTCGATGATCCCGTCGTCGGTGCCGAGCCCGTCTGCGATCCATGCCGCCGCCGCCCGCAACGACGCCGCACCGGCGAGGCGCTCCTCCTCGTCCTGGAGCTCGTCATCCTCGGTCGGGCTGTCCAGGCGAGCCCGGTCGAGCTCGCCGAGCTGGAAGCGGAGCAAGTCCAGCTCCCGGGCCCGGGTGCGCATGTCACCTCCCACGCCGGTCTGGAGGGAGGTGAGGTCGCGCACCCGGCGCGCCGCCCGGGCCAGCTCGGCCACGGAGATCCCGGCGGCCGCGTCGAGCGCTGCCCGCTGGGCGGCGGGGTGCAGCAACGACTGCTGAGCATGCTGCCCGTGGAGATCGACGAGCCGGCCGCCGACCTCGCCGATCTGCGGGATTCCGGCCATGCGGCCGTCCAGGTAGGCCCGGGATCGCCCGGAGCCGGGTATCACCCTGGTCAGGACCGTCTCCCGATCCGCCCCGCCGGCAGCCGCGACAAAGCGCCCTTCGACCACCGCTTCGGCCGCACCGGGGCGCACGACCGAGGCGTCAACTCTGGCCCCGACGAGCAGCGCGATGGCGTCCACGATCAGGGTTTTGCCCGCACCCGTCTCACCGGTCAGGACCGTCATGCCCGGACCCAGATCCACGGTCAGGTCTTCGATCACCCCCAGCTGTGCGACGTGTAACTCGACGAGCATGGTGGCACTCAGCGGTCGGCCAGGTTGAACTTGCGTTTGAGGATGCTCTGGAAATCCCGGCGCTCGAACGTGACCAGTAGCGCGTCCCGGTCGCCCCGGCGGCACTGCAGCGTCTGGGCGGGATCGAGTGCCGCGGCCATCCAGCCGTCCACCACCAGATCAGCGGGTTGGCCGGCGATCGGGGTGATCGCGATCACGTCCTCCTGGTCGAAGACCAGTGAACGGTCGAACAACATGTGCGGGGCCACGGGCGTGATGATCAGCACCCGGGCCCGTGGGGACACGATCGGACCCCGGGCCGACAAGTTGTATGCCGTCGAGCCGGTCGGCGTGGCGACGATCAGTGAATCGGCGGCGAACGTCAAGAACGGTTCGTCGTTGACCGAGACCAGGGTGTGCACGGTGTGGCGACCGGCCGGGCGCTGCAGGACCAGATCATTGAGGGCGCTGCGATGCAGGACGGTGCGGTCCCGCCCGCCGGCCTGATCCATGACCGAGACATCCAGGGTCAGTCGGGCCTCCAGCTCGTAGTCGCCGGCCAGGAACCGGCGCAGAGCGTCACGGAGAGATTCCGGCTCCACGGCGGCCAGGTAGCCGAGATGGCCGAGGTTCACGCCAAGTACCGGCACGCCCGCCGGGCCAACCAGGTCGACGGTGCGCAGCATGGTGCCGTCCCCGCCCAGGCTGACAGCCAGGTCCAGCCGGTCCGGGCGCTCACCGTTCGGGGACCGGCCGCTGGAAGCGCCGGCGTCGAGGAAGATCGCCTCGTGGCCTTCAGCGCGCAGCCACTCGGCCGTCTCCCGGGCCAGCCAGACGGCGCCTTCGCGCTGGCTGTGGGTGACGAACCCGATGGCAGCCATCCTCAGCCTCCCAGCCCCACCGGGGCCGACCCCGGTCTGGCCGCGGCCACGGCCGCGTCGATCTGTCCCCGTCGGTCGGATGGGTCCGGAGCTGGTGCTCCGACCCGCAGATGGACAAGGAACTCGACGTTGCCGTCGGCGCCCCGCAGCGGCGAGACCATGACGCCCATCATGACCGCTCCGGCGGCCTCCAGAGCGGAAATGACTGCCTCGAGGGTGGTGCGCCACACGGCCGGATCGCGGACCACGCCCCGGCCGCGCGAAACCTCCCGGCGTCCGGCCTCGAATTGGGGCTTGACCAGCAGGATCAGGTCGCCTCCCGGCCGGGTCCAGTCGACCAGCTGGGTGGCCACGCTGCGCAAGGAAATGAACGACAGGTCGGCGACCACGACATCGAACGGCTCGCCGCCGACGTCGGCGAGGGCGGCGGTCCGGACATTGGTCTGTTCGAGCGAGCGGACCCGGGAGTCGCGGCGGAGGCGCTCATGCAGTTGGCCGCGGCCCACGTCGACGGCGACGACGCGGGCCGCGCCCCGCTGGAGCAGGCAATCAGTGAAGCCCCCGGTGGAGGCGCCGGCGTCGAGAGCAGAAAGGCCTTCGACGTCGATGCAGAAGCCCTGGAGGGCGGCGTCGAGTTTCTCCCCGCCCCGGCTGACGAAGCGGGGAGGTGGACCGGAGATGACAATCGGCTCGCTTGCGTCAACGAGTCGGGATGTTCTGGCCGCCACCGACCCGCTGACGAGCACCCGGCCAGCCTCGATCAGCGCCGCTGCCTGGGTGCGGCTCGGGGCCAGGCCCCTGCGGACCAGCTCACTGTCAAGGCGCCGCCGGGAGCTCAGGCCTCTCCTGCAGCTTTCTTTGCGGGCGCCTTCTTGGCCGGCGTCTTCTTGGGGACCCCCTGTTTGGAGGAGTCTGGCTTTTCGGAGGAGTCTGGCTTTTTGGAGGAGTCTGGCTTTTTGGCGGGGCCTGGACCCTTGTCGAGCCGAGCCTTCTTGGCGGCCACTGGCGTTTGCCCGTCCGGCTCGTCGTCTGGCTTTTCGCCGGGTGCTTTTTTGCTTGCGGCCTTTCTGCCGGCTTTCTTCGCCGGCTCTCGGCCCGGCCCGGTTGGGCGGGTGGCGGCGGGCGCCGCGGCTGGCTCGGGCGGGATCTCGGGACCTTCCCCGCCGATCAGCGCAGCTGGCGGGACCGGCTGTGGCGGGCGGCTGCGGCCGGGCGAGAACCAGGCCGTGAGCCGGCGCTCGAGGTCGTCGAGCTCTCGCCTGGTAGCGACCCCGAGCACCGACAGCTGCGAAGCAACCTCGGCCCCGATGGCGCTGACGATCTGCTCGCTCCCTCGGCGGCTGCCTTCTATCAACTCCTCGATGGCGACCTGGGCCTGTCGTTGCGTGGAATCACTCAACCTGGCGAGCTCCGACAGAAATTCCTCTGCTCGGGCACGGGCTTCCTCCAGGAAGTCGGCGCCCGCAGCCTGGTACTTCGTGAACTTCTCGTCGCCCGGCACTGGGCACAGGGTAACACCGCCCCCCGGGGGTGCTTGCAGAAGTTCGCACCCGGCGCCGGGGCGTTCAACCGTCCAGTCGGGCCGCAACCACGGCGGCCAGGTTCGGTTCCACGAGCGCCGGCGTCGGGGTGACGGGCAGGTCGCCGGGCCCGGTCACCCCTGACAGCACCAGGGCGAAGGGCGCTCCGATCACTTGCGCGAAAAGCCCGTCGGTGTCGGGGCGGTCCCCGACGACCAGCCCGGCCGGACCGAAGCGCGCCCGCAACAGGTCCGCGGCCGCTTGATGGGGCTTGCCGGCCACCTCCGCCTTCCGGCCCGACGAGACTTCGAGGTAGGCCACCACAGCGCCCGCGCCCGGCTCCAACCCGTGGGGTGTGGGAAAGGTGGCGTCCTCGTTGGTGGCGACGAAGCGGGCACCTGCCCGGATGGCGGTGGCGGCAGCAGCGAGCTCGGCGAAGTCCAGGTTCACGCTGCGCCCGACCACCACTGCATCGGGCTTGTCCGCGGGATGGACGACCGCGACCCCGCGGGTATCGAGAGCCTCCTTGATGCCCGGATCGCCGACGACCGCGGCCCGCGTGCCCGGTGTGAGCAGTGACGCGGCCGCCTGCGAGGACGTCAGAAGCTCGGCGGCGTCGACGTCGATGCCGGCCCTCGCCAGCCTGGCGACGTACTCGGCCAGCGTGGGCCCGGAGTTGTTGGTCACGAACGCCATCGTCTCGCCGGCGTCGTGCACCCGGCGCACCGCCTCCGGCGAACCGGGGATGGGGTTCCCCGCCAGCCAGATCACCCCGTCGAGATCAAGCACCCAGAGCACCCCGGCAGTCTGCTACGCCCAGAGGACATCGGCGGCCATGTTCTCGGCCACGGGGCCTCGCGTCCAGAATGAGAGGGTGCCTCACTTTCGACCCTTCCCCGGCCTCCGCTACTCGCGATCGCACGTCGTCTCACTCGACGATGTCGTCTGTCCCCCCTATGACGTGATCTCCGACGCCGAGCGCGTCGCCCTGGAAGCGCGGAGCCCGTCCAACATTGTCCGGCTGGAGTTGCCGCACGACAACGGCGACGGGACGCGCTACCAGCAGGCCGCGCAGCTCCTGGACGCGTGGCGCGACGGGGGGATCTTGCACCGCGACGAGGTGCCCGGGCTGTACGGCTACCGGATGCGGTTCGCTGATCCCTCCGGGGCTCCCCGCCAGACGGTGGGCGTCATCGGGGCCCTGGAGCTGGAGCCGCCGGGAGCCGGCATCCTTCCCCATGAGGAGACAACGCCCAAGGCCAAGACCGACCGATTGGAGTTGCTGCGGGCAACCAGCACCAACCTGTCGCCCATCTGGGGGCTGGCGCCGACCCCCGGGTTGAGCGAGTGCTGTGCCCCGCCCGAACACCCGGCCGAGCACGTCGTCGACGAAGACCGGGTCTGGCACGAATTGTGGCCGATCACCGACCCCGGCCAGGTCCGGGACATCCAGGCGCTGGTGGAGGGTCCTCCTGTCGTCATCGCCGACGGGCACCACCGCTACGAGACCGCCCTGGCGTACCGGGACGAGCGGCGCACACGAGGCGTGCGCCGAGGTGACGACGACTACGTCATGACGCTCGTGGTGGAGCTGAGCGATCAGCAACTGACCGTCCAGGCCATCCATCGTCTGCTCGACAATCTCCCTCCCGAGTTCGACCTGCCCGCTGCCCTGGAGCCGTGGTTCGATGTCACCCCGACGGCGCCCGCCGATCGCACCATCACCTCTCGCATGGCCGACGCCGGGGCGCTCGCGGTCCTGACCCGTTCGGGGGCGTGGCTGGCCCGGCCTCTCCCGTCCGTCAGCGAGAAATCCACCCACGATCTGGACAGCAGCCGGCTGGACGTGGCTCTTGCCGCGCTTCCGCCGCATCGCCTGGTCTTCCAGCACGGCTGGGATCACGCCGCGGCGGCCGTCGCCTCGGGCCAGGCCGACGCCGCGGTCCTCCTTCGGCCTGCGACGGTCGCCCAGATCGGGGCGGTGAGCCAAGGAGGGCAGCGGATGCCTCCGAAGACCACCTTCTTCTGGCCAAAACCCCGAACCGGCCTGGTGGTGCGCGAACTTCTGGGCTGAGGCGAATCGCCAGCAGGTAAGCAGAAATTCTTTTGTTCTCAGGAAATTCTCAGCACAACCCCAGACAGATGTTGAATACTAGGGACACCACTTCGGCTCGGTACCTCCTCTGCCCAGCCGGATGTCCGGGGCCGTCGTCGCCGCTGGTGGCGGCGGCCCTGTCGCGCTCAACAGTCCCGGGCGAGCCGGATGCCGGTCATGGGCCACCGGGCGGGCGGCGGGAAGAAGTTTCGATAGGTCAGTCGGGCGTGTCCGGGCGCGGTGATGGCGGCGCTGCCCCGGAGCACCTGCTGGCCGATCATGAATTTTCCGTTGTATTCGCCGACCGCTCCGGGGGCCGGGTGAAAGCCGCGATACGGCGAATATCCGCTCGAGGTCCACTGCCACGCAGCTCCGTACAACTGGCGCAGGCGACCCCCTCCTGACCGGGCCGCTTCGGGGTGGAGGACCACGGCGGGAGCGGCCGGGCCGGGCTCGCCCGCCGCGGCCGATTCCCATTCAGCTTCGGTCGGCAGGCGGGCACCCCGCCAGCGGGCATAGGCGTCCGCCTCGTAGTAGCTGACGTGGACGACCGGCAAGGCCGGATCGACGGGAGCTGCCCCGTACAGGGTGTACACCACCCACCCGGGCCCGTCCCGGTGCCAGTAGAGGGGCGCCTCTTGCTCGTGGGCCATCACGGCGGCCCAACCGTCCGACAACCACAGATCCGGCCGTCGGTAGCCACCGTCCGCCATGAACTCGAGCCATTCCCCGGCGGTGACGAGGCGGTCCGCCAGCTCGAACGCTGCCACCCACTCGCGGTGACGCGGAGATTCGTTATCAAACGCAAAGCCGGCGCCGGCGTCGACACCGATGTCGACCAAACCGCCTTCGTAACGAGCCCAGCCGGCCGGGCCCGGGTCATCCCCGGTCGGCGGGCGGGTCAGGCGGTAGGCCGGCAGGAGCGGATTGCTGCCCAGCACATGCTTGATGTCCATGAGCAGCAGTTCCTGATGTTGCTGCTCATGATGCAGTCCCAATTCGATCAGCTGCAGCACTTCGCTGGACAGGGCCCGGCCCAGGACGTCATCCATGGCCTCATCGACCGTGTCCCGGTAGGCCGTCACCTCTCCGACTCCCGGGCGGCTGAGCAGGCCCCGCTCCGGCCTCGGGTGGCGGGGGCCGGCTCCCTCGTAGTACGAGTTCCACAGGTACAGGTAGCGGTCATCGACGGGCCGGTAGCCGGGCTGGTGTTCCATGAGCACGAACCGCTCGAAGAACCAGGTCACGTGGGCCCGATGCCATTTCGTCGGGCTCACGTCCGGCATGGTCTGGACGGTCTGGTCTTCCGGCGACAACGGCGCCGCCAGGGCCTCGGTCGCCGACCGGACGGATCGGTAGTGCTCGATGTCGGGCCTGGGTGGGGTAGGCCTCCCGGCCCGGGCGCTTCGACGCCCGCTCGTGGAGGCGCTGCCCGGCACGGTGCTCGACCGTTGGGACAGGGTCACCGCGAAGTCCCCGCACGCGTCGGTCCACCAGCCCATCGGCACGAAGCCGGCGGCCTCGAGCTCAGCGGTGATCCCTTCCCGCCGGAACTTGGCGCTCACCTCGGTACCGATCTCCTCCCCGTCCGCCAGATCGACCGCCAGCTGGAGGGCGGGCACCGTGACCGACTGCTGCCCTTGCGACCGCAACCCCATCCAGATCTGTTCGGCGATGGGATCCCAGCGGGCCACGTAGTCGAACCGGTCCAGGTCGAAATCGGCACCCAGGGTGGTGTTGATCACCTGCAGAACGTTGCGCTCGAACTCGGCGGTCACTCCGGCAGAATCGTCGTAGGCCGCGACCAGGCGGGCCGGGTCCTTGACCAGGTCGATGCCGAGCAACAGTCCCTCGCCGGGGTGGAGCCGGGCAGCCAGGGTGGCCAGGAAACGAGCCCGGTCCTCGACCGTCAGATTGCCGATGGTGCTGCCGAGGAAGGCCACCAGCCGGCCGTTGCCGTCGGGCAGGCGGTCCAGGTGCACCCCGAAGTCACCGACGACTCCCGAGACCTCGAGGGTCGGGTAGGCGGCGGCCAGGGTCGCCACCGCGGCGCGAAGTGTCGGTTCGGCCACGTCGAAGGCGACAAACTGGCGTAGCGTGCCCGCGTCCCTGAGGGCGTCGATGAGGGCGACCGTCTTGTCCGAGGTCCCCGACCCCAGCTCGATCAGGGTCGAAGCGCCGCAGCGAGCGGCGATCTCCGGGCTGTAGGCGAGCAGGACGTCTCGCTCCGCCCGGGTCAGGTAGTACTCCGGCAGGGCGGTGATCCGCTCGAACAGCTCGGAGCCCTTCTGGTCGTACAGCCACCGCGGCGGAAGCCGCTTGGGCCGAGCCGTCAGGCCGGAGCGAACGTCTGATGCCAGCGCGTCTGCCGAGTCCGCGTCGGTGAGATACACGGTGACCGGCGGGGCGGATGTGGGTGTTCCGGGCGTCGGGAGCACCAAACAAACTTACCCACCCAGCCGGGATTCGTCCCGGAATGTCATGGGTCTGACGCGAATGGCCGATCCTTTTAACTGATATTTACCGTCAGGCAACCGTCCAGGTCGATCCTGACGTGAGAAGGGCGCCCAGGTCGCCCGGGCCCCTCCGCTCCGCCGCCGCCACCAGTTGCTGGTTCACCAGGGTGCCGTAATCGGGACGGTCCACGTCCCGGAACACCCCGATCGGTGTCGGCATGGTCGGGCCGGTCGCCAAGCGCGACAGGGCGAAGGCCAGGCTGGGATTCTCGCGGTGCTCGTCGTGGACGGCCAGGCGGTCCTCCCCCACCTCGGCCACCTCGACCACCCGGGCCGAGCCGTCCTCCGTGACGACTCCCCACTCGCCATCGGGTCCGAACCGGATGGGCTCGCCGTGGGCCAGCGGGATCAGCATCTTCGGCCGGGCGTCCTTGGCGGTGATGAGGTCGAACGCGCCGTCGTTGAAGACGTTGCAGTTCTGGTACACCTCCACCAGCGACGCCCCCCGGTGCTGGTAAGCGCGACGGATGGTGTCCATCATGTGCTTGCGCTCCATGTCGTGGGTCCGGGCGACGAACGTCGCCTCGGCCCCAAGGGCCAGTGAGACGGGGTTGTAGGGATAGTCCAACGACCCGAAGGGGGTCGACTTGGTGACCTTGCCCGGCTCCGACGTCGGGGAGTACTGGCCCTTGGTCAGCCCGTAGATCTGGTTGTTGAAGAGGATGATCGTCAGGTTGACATTGCGGCGCAGGGCGTGCAGCAGGTGGTTACCACCAATCGACAGGGCGTCGCCGTCACCGGTGATGACCCACACGTGCAGGTCGGGGCGGCTCACCGCAATGCCAGTGGCGACCGCCGGCGCCCGACCGTGGATGGAATGCACCCCGTACGTGTTCATGTAGTAGGGGAACCGGGAGCTGCACCCGATGCCGGACACGAACACGGTGTCCTCCCGGCGTGCACCCAGCTCGGGCATGAGCATCTGCACCGCCATCAGGATGGAAAAGTCCCCGCAGCCCGGGCACCACCTGATCTCCTGATCGCTGGTCCAGTCCTTCTTGGTGGTTACCGGTACGGCAACGTCGGTCATTTGCGGGTCGCTCGCTTTCGTGGATGGCTAGCGGTCGAGGAGCAGGTCGAAGATGGCCTTCTCGATCTCCTCGACCTGGAAAGGCTTTCCCTTCGCGTTCGTGAGACTGCGGGCGTCGACCAGGTACTCGGCGCGGACGAGCTTCACCAACTGGCCCAGGTTCATCTCGGGGATGAGCACCTTGCGGTAGGCCCGCACCACGTCGCCCAGGTTCGCGGGGAAGGGGTTGAGGTGGCGGAGATGGGCGTGGGCCACCGGGTGGCCCTGGGCCCGGACCCGCCGGATGCCGGCCTGGATGGATCCGTAGGTGGAGCCCCAGCCGAGGAGCAGCACATCGGCGCCATCCGGATCGTCGACCTCGACCGGCGGGATGTCGGCAGCGATACCGGCCACTTTGGCGACCCGCAGCTTCGTCATCCGCTCGTGGTTGGCGGGGTCGTACGACACGTCGCCCGAGCCGTCCTCCTTCTCGAGTCCGCCGATGCGGTGGGTGAGCCCCGGGGTGCCCGGGATGGCCCAGGGGCGAGCCAGGGTGACCGGGTCACGTAGGTAGGGCCAGAACTCGGCCTCGCCGGCGCCGTTGGTGTGGTTGGGTTCGGTGGCGAACGCAACGCTGATGTCGGGCAGCGAGGCCACGTCGGGGATGAGCCATGGCTCTGCCCCGTTGGCCAGGTACCCGTCGGACAGAAGGAACACCGGGGTCCGGTACTTGATGGCGATCCGGGCCGCTTCGATGGCCGCGAAGAAGCAGTCACCGGGAGTGGAGGGCGCCACGATGGGCACCGGGGCTTCGCCGTGCCGACCGAACATGGCGTGCAGCAGGTCCGCTTGCTCGGTCTTGGTCGGCAGCCCGGTCGAGGGTCCGCCCCGCTGGATGTCGATGATCAACAGTGGCAGCTCCAGGCTGACCGCCAGGCCGACCGTCTCCGACTTGAGGTCGATCCCCGGCCCGCTGGTCGTGGTGATGCCGAGTGAGCCGGCGTAGGACGCGCCCAGGGCCGCCCCGATGCCGGCGATCTCGTCCTCGGCCTGGAGGGTGCGGACGCCGAAGTTCTTGTGCTTGGACAGCTCGTGGAGAATGTCCGACGCCGGGGTGATCGGGTAGCTGCCAAGGAACAAGGGCAGTTGGGCCAGCTGGCCGGCGGCGATCAGGCCCCAGGCCAGCGCCGTGTTGCCGGAGATGTTGGTATAGGTGCCGGGGGGCAGCTCGGCCGGCTTGACCTCGTAGATAGAGGGAAAGAGCTCCGCCGTCTCGCCGAAATTCCACCCGGCCTTGAACGCCAGAGTGTTGGCCTCGGCGACCATCGGCGTCTTGCCGAAGCGGTTCTGTATCCACTTCAGGGTGGGTTCGGTCGGACGGGTGTACAGCCAGCTGATGAGACCCAGGGCGAAGAAGTTCTTCGACCGTTCCGCGTCGCGTGGCTTGGTGCCCGACGGTTTGACGGCCTCCATGGTCAATGACGTCATCGGCACCTCGTAGACCGTGTATGGATCGAGGGTGCCGTCCGTTAACGGGTTGGCGTCGAGGCCGGCCTTGGCGAAGGCCCGATCGTCGAAGGCGTCGACGTTGACGATGATGGTGCCGCCGGCAGACATGTCGCCGAGATTGGCTTTGAGGGCAGCCGGGTTCATCGCCACCAGCACGCCCGGATGGTCACCGGGGGTAAGGATGTCGTGGTCGGAGATGTGGATCTGGAAGGCCGAGACGCCGGCCAGGGTTCCCGCCGGGGCGCGGATCTCAGCCGGGAAGTCCGGCAGCGTGGACAGGTCGTTGCCGAGCAGCGCCGACGAATCCGTGAAGCGGTCTCCCGTGAGCTGCATCCCGTCGCCCGAGTCTCCGGCGAATCGAATGACGGCGCGGTCTAGATCGACGACAGGTCGCTCACGAGAAGCGGTATCGGCCATGGGGGTCCCTCCGAGATCGGACAAGCAACAGTCTACGATGTGGGGCGCGCCTGGCTCATGTTACCGGCGGGTAGAAGCGGAGATGTGCCGGTGGCCTTCGATGACCGAGTCACCGCCGGCCGCCGATTGGCCGGCTTGCTCACGGATCTCCGCGACCAGAACCCCGTCGTGTTGGGCCTGCCCCGGGGCGGGGTCGTGGTGGCGGCCGAGGTCGCCCGGGTGCTGGGGGCGCCCCTCGACGTCATCATCGTCCGCAAGTTGGGGGTGCCAGCCCAGCCGGAGCTCGCCATGGGCGCCATCGGCGAGGACGGGGTCCGGGTGGTGGCGGAGGAGGTGGTGCGGCGAGCGCGGGTCAGTGCCGAGGAGCTGGCCGCAGTGGAGCAGCGCGAACGCGGCGAGCTGAAGCGCCGGGCCCGGCTCCTGCGCGGCGAACGCCGGCGGCTGGCGCTCTCTGGACGGGTGGCGATCATCGTGGACGACGGGGTGGCGACGGGTGCCACCGCCTACGCCGCCTGTCGAGTGGCGCGAGCTCACGGTGCCGCCCGGGTTGTTCTGGCCGTGCCCGTGGGATCGCCGGAGGCCGTGGCGGCCCTGTCCGCGGTCGCGGACGAGGTGCGCTGCCTGGAGACCCCGGCCTGGCTCGGGGCGATCGGTCAGTTCTACCGGGACTTCGCGGAGGTCAGTGATGACCAGGTGGTCCGCCTGCTCCGTGAGCAGCCTCGGCCGGCGTCCACCGGGGATGGCGAGGAGGTATGAGGGTCGCGGTTGGCTCAGGCGATGGTGATCTCGGGATCGAGGTAGATGTCCTGAATGGCGTTGAGGAGCGCCACGCCTTCGGCGGTGGGCCGCTGAAACGCCTTTCGCCCGGAGATAAGGCCGGCGCCGCCGGCTCGTTTGTTGATGACCGCGGTGCGAACCGCCTGCACCAGGTCCGAGTCGCCCTTTGACTCCCCGCCGCTGTTGATCATCGGAACGCGACCCATGTAGCAGTTCACGACCTGCCACCGGGTCAGGTCGATGGGGTTGTCGGTGGTGAGCTCGTCGTACACGAGGGGGTCGGTGCGGCCGAAGCCGATGGCGCCGTAGCCATTGTTGTTTTCTGCCTGCTTCTGTTTGATGATGTCGGCTTCGATCGTGACGCCGATGTGATTTGCCTGGCCGCTCAGATCCGCGGCCAGCGAGTAATCGACCCCGTCCTTGTTGAAGGCACTGTTGCGGAGATAGCACCACAGCACCGTGAACATGCCGAGGGCATGGGCTTCCTGGAAAGCCTCTGACACTTCCTGGAGCTGGCGGGTGGACTGTTCCGAGCCGAAATAGATCGTTGCGCCGACCGCAACGGCCCCGAGCTCGTAGGCCTCCTGGGGGGAGCCGAACATGACCTGGTCATAGCGGGACGGATACGTCAGCAACTCGTTGTGGTTGAGCTTGGCAATGAACGGGATGCGGTGCGCGTAGCGCCGCCCAACGATTCCGAGCACACCAAGGGTCGTGGCAAACGCATTGCAGCCCCCTTCAATGGCCAACTCGACCAGGTTCTTGGGGTCGAAGTAGGCCGGGTTCCGGGCGAACGAGGCTGCGGCGGAGTGCTCGATGCCCTGATCGACCGGCAGCATCGACAGGTAGCCGGTGCCGGCCAGGCGGCCGTGGTTGTATACCGCCGCCAGATTGCGCAGCACCGGGATGGGCCGATCCGACCAGCTCATCACCTGGTCGATGGCGTCGGGACCGGGCAGGATCAGTTCGTCGCGGGTGATGCCCTTGCACTCGTAGGAGAGCAGGCTGCCGGCTTCCTCGCCCAACAAGCTCTTTACATCCATGTCAGTACGACTCCTCGCTCCGGCCGGTCTCGACGGGCCGGCGGCGTAGATGGCGTAGATTCAGTCTCGACGTCGAGAGACTACGCGCCCGCTTTCGACGTCCCGACCCCAGGGAGTTTTGGTGGCGAGGCGAGGCGAGACGCTGGCCGAGGCCGCCCCGGCGGATAGCCTCGGCCGGTCGGGGCTCGGTGGCGAAGGCAGGGGTGTGCGCCTCATGCCGGGTTGGCTGTCCTTGCTTCGCTTCCGCATGGCCGTTTCGGTGCCGCGCCTCGGCTTTCGGCGCCCAGTTCAGCCGCAGCGGCCTCAACCTCGGCACCGGCCGAGGTCATGGCCGCCCGAGCCCGCTTCACTTCGCTGGACCGGATCACGCGGGCCGTGATGACTTCGGTCCGGCTCTGGGTGGCTCCGCCGGCCTGGAAAAAGCGGGGCCGCACCCGGCCGATGACCACGACCTCAGCACCCGCGTCCAGGGCGGCTGCCGACGCAGGAGCGTCGAACCAGGCCACGGGGACCGGCTCGGCCGGCCCGTCTGGCCGGGGCACGGTCACCTCGAGTGTGAGCAGGCGACTGCCGGACGGCAGCACCCGGTCCTGCGCCGGCCGCGCCAGAACTCCTTGTAGGACCACCACGTTGATCATCGTTTCTCTCCTCTGCCGGCGAGGCCGGCGCGGCTGAACCAACCAGGGAAGGCCAGCAACCGCCGGCGAGGCATGGCGCCGGAGCGCCTGTGGTTCGGATCGTACCGAGGGGTTGTGACGATGGCGGCGGAGGGCGGAGGGCGGAGGCCAGAGGCCAGAGGCAGAGGCCAGGGGCACAGCGAGGTTGTCCCCCGGTTTGTTGAAGTGAGGCGGTGGTCCCCCGCCTGAGACCTTGCTTTTGGCATGGTGTCGGGCGTCTTGCAGACAACCCAACAGGAGGAGGACCACCGTGACCAAGAAGGTACCTGTCGTGAGCGTCGCCGAGGTGGAGACAGCCAATGTGGCCGGCTTGCCGCTTGAAGCGACTGTGGCGTTGGCTGATCTGGCCGGCGCAGTGAAGGAAGGGCTGCTCGGTTTCTGCGCCGATGTAGGCCTGATGGTGATGACCCAGATGCTCGAAGCCGAGATGACCGCCCGGGTCGGCCCCAAGCACGCCAAGATCTCGGGCCGCCGGGCGAACTGGCACGGCACCACCGACGGTCCGGTAGTGATGGGCGGCCGCCAGGTAACGGTTTCCCGCCCCCGGGGACGGACCGTGGAGGACGCCGAGATCGAGTTGGACAGCTGGGCGGCGTTCTCGTCCAAGGATCTGCTCGACCGGCTGACGGTGGAGCGGATGCTGGCGGGGGTGGCCACCCGCCGCCATGTCGATGTGGCCGAACCGCTCAGTGACGATCTGGAAGCCCAGGCGAAAGCGACGGGGCGCAGCTCGGTCAGCCGCCGGTTCAAGGCGGCCACCGAGGCCGCCCTGGCCGAGCTGATGGCCCGCGATCTGTCCAGTCTGGAGGTGGCGGTAATCATGATCGACGGGCTCGATGTCGCCGGCCAGTGCGTCGTGGTGGCCTTGGCCATCACCACCGACGGGACCAAGGTTCCGGTCGGGCTGTGGCTGGGCGACACCGAGAACAAGACCGTCGTGACCGGGCTGCTCGCTGACCTGGCGGCCCGGGGCCTGTCCGCCGACGGCGGCCTTTTGGCCGTGCTGGATGGCGCCAAGGCGCTGGCCGCTGGGGTCAAGAAGGTCTTCGGGGATAAGGCCCAGATCCAGAGGTGCACTTTGCACAAGCGCCGGAATGTCAAGGGGTATCTGCCCAAGGAGCTCGGCTCCAAGATCGACTGGCGCCTGGCCCGGGCCTTCGCCGATGCCGACCCGGCCAAGGGTCTCGACCAGGCCCGCCGGATTGCCTCCGAGCTCAAGGCCGATCATCCCGACGCCGCGGCCAGCCTGCTCGAAGGGGTCGAGGACATGTTCACCGTCCGCCGCCTCGGCGTGGGCGGACAGCTCGCCACCACCTTGACGAACACCAACTGCATCGAGTCCATGATCTCGGTGGCACGCACCACCATGGGCAACGTCAAGAACTGGAAGGACGGGTCGATGAAGAAGCGCTGGGTGGCCGCCGGGATGCGCGAAGCCGAACGGAACTTCCGACGTGTCCGCGGCTGCAAAGAGATGCCCACGCTCGTCGCCGCTCTCCGCCACCAGACCACAGACGAAACTGTCACACCACCCAACTACGATCAGGTCGCCGCCTGATCAACGCAGTGGCCACCGCCGAACTTCAACAGAAGGCGGGACATTCTCGGGCACAGCCGGGCCGGAGGATTCGGGATCAGAGCCGGAGTCCGGCTGGATCTCTGTACGTTTTTTGCTTTTCGGTAGCAAAAGCGACCTGGGAGGTCTTTAACTGTTCAGAGAATCAGGGAGCGTACTGAGAATCCCGGCTCGGCGAGCATGAAAACTCATGGAAGCACGCACGTCGAGGCGGGGAGAAGCTGGCTCCTCGCAATGCTCCCCCACCCCGGCGCCAGGCCGCTCCGGCCTCGGGTTGCGGTACCACCGGGCACCGCCCGAGGTCCTCGAGTCGATTGCGTCAGGCCAGCGATCGAAGGCGTGTTCGGACGTCGAAGGCGTCGGGATCGATTGCAGCGACGCGACCGAACAGCTCCCGAGCTCGCGGCAGGTCACCAGCGCGCTCGTACAGGTCGGCTAGTGCGTACCACTGGCGCAGGTGGCGCTCCTGTGGGTGGCTGACTCGTCGGGCGGCCCGCTCCAGCATTGCGATGGCCCCGGCCAGGTCTCCCTGGTCGGCCCGACATCCGGCGGCGACGATGCGGCCTTCGGCGACCAGGTCGGCGCTGGGAGAGGCGTCGCGCAGCTCCGTCCAGATGGCTTCGGCGTCGTCCCAGCGGCGCAGGGCCCGATAACAATCGGCCAGAACCGGATGCTGGTCGAACGAACCGCTCAGCTCCCTGTACGCCTCGAGCTGGCGGGCGGCCTGAGCCCACTGCGCGCTTCGGTAGAGGACCAAGCCGTACAACTCGCGAACCGCGGCCGAACCGGGGATCTCGTCGGCGAGGGTTCGCAGAATGCGTCGGGCTTCCTGGTACCGCTCGCGTTCATACGCATAGGTGGCGTCGGCCATGCGGGCGGCCAGCTTTGCGCCACGCTCCGCACCGGCGACCGCTGCCAGCTCGTCGACGACCCGCCGGGGTACGCGGCGCCGGTGGCCTCCGGGCGAAGCGACCCCCTCCTTGCCCATGGCCAGATCACGGAGTCGAGGGTTGCGATCGGGTGCACGATCGGCAGGACGATCGCGGCGTGGCGACTGCGGGGGACTCTCCGGGCTCGGCTCGAGCACCCAGGTCTCGTCGGGAGTCCACGGTTGCGACCGGGACTCGGACTCTTCGCGGCCGCCCGCTCTTGCGACGGCGTCTCGCCACAGCTCGGAAGCGGACGGGCCACTTTGGTCCGGCAACCCCAGAGTCCGGGCGCCCCGGCGGGCGACGCTGCCCCACGCTTTGGTCTGACCACGTGCCGGAGGGGAGTTCCGCTCCGGTCTTGGGCGACCTGAGAAGTCGGAAGAATCGGAAGAGTCCGAAAAGTTAGAGGGCCCAGGGCGGCGCGGCGGCGGTGGGGAGGACCGAGAACGCGGATCGCGCGGGACCCGAGGTGGGCCAGGACTGGTACCGGGCGACGCGTCGTCGCTCCTCGCCAGGGCGCGATCAGGCCGGCTGTTCCGGCGCGTGCGGTCCCCGCCGGTGCGGTCCGGCCCCGGCCCTTGCCGGGTGGAGGACCCGAAGTCGTCGCCGCGCCGCTCGTCACGACGGCTGTCCTGGTAGGGGGATCGGGCCTGGTAGGGGGATCGGGCCTGGTACGGGGAACGGGCCTGTCCCGGGCTGCGGTCACGGGCCCCGGTCTGACCCTGTGTCGAGTTCCGGCGGGGATCGGCTCCCCTGGGGGTCCACGTCGCGCCGCGGGAGGTGGTGGAGCGATCCGTTTGTCGAGATCGGCTTCGACTATCGGAGCTGTAGGGCTCTCTGGCGCGGGGCGACCCTCCGTCCGCCGCGGCACGCGAGCCACGGTCGGGCCGCGGCCGGTAGTCGCGGCCTGCGTCGCTGTTCTGACCACCGGCGTCGGCGTCCGCGGCGATGGGGCCGATTGTCCTCGTGTGATCGCGGCTGTTCCAACCAGGCTGTCGCGAACGGTCGGTGGCGGGCCTGGGGCCTCGGCCGTCGGTTCGGGATCCGGTTGGACGTTGGCTCGACGTTGACGAGGCGCGGTCCCGGCGGCCATCGCCGGCGTCGCCGTAGCGTCTTGGGCCAGGCGCGGATCGGTCTCGTGCCCGGCCCTCCCCGGCAGGGCCGTTGCCGGCCGGCCCGGAGCGCCCGCGGTCGGCTGCGGAGCGGTCTCGGCTCTGGCTGCGGCCGGCGGGCCCGTTGTCGCGCTGTCGGGCAGCCGGCCACTGTCGGCTCGACGACCCTGATGTACGCCGGGGGTTGCCACCTTCCTGACCACGGCGCGCCGGGGGTGTCCTCGGCTGCTGACCCGTACGCTTGCCGGCCTTGCCGGACGTGCCCGCCTTGCCCCCGGACCCTCGCCGATTCCCCGCCGAAGGAGCCTGCCGCTGCTTCTTTTTCCCCTCCCCGGAGCCTCGTCGAGGTTGAGAGGGGGACGTCATGGCGGCCATTGTACGGGGGTCCGGGCGCGACGAAGCCCCGCACACCGGGTGCGCGGGGCTTCGTTCACGATTATTCCGGCGACGTCCTACTCTCCCAGGGAGATACCCCCCAAGTACCATCGGCGCTGGCGGGCTTAACTTCCGTGTTCGGGATGGGAACGGGTGTGACTCCGCCGCTATGGCCACCGGAAACCGTGCTCAACTACGAGCAATCACCGGTTTCGGTAATTGCTCCCCTGTGAGCGTTCCATAGCGAGCACGAGCGAAGATGTTTCCAAGCCCTCGGCCGATTAGTACCGGTCGGCTGAACACATTGCTGTGCGTACACCTCCGGCCTATCAACGTGGTCGTCTACCACGGGCCTTACCTGGTTGACCCAGTGGGAAATCTCATCTTGGAACGAGCTTCGCACTTAGATGCTTTCAGCGCTTATCCCTTCCGCAGGTCGCCAACCAGCCGTGCCCTTGGCAGGACAACTGGCACACGAGAGCTGCGTCCGTCCCGGTCCTCTCGTACTAGGGACAGCCTTCCTCAGATTTCCTACGGCTACACCGGATAGGGACCGAACTGTCTCACGACGTTCTAAACCCAGCTCGCGTACCGCTTTAATGGGCGAACAGCCCAACCCTTGGGACCTACTTCAGCCCCAGGATGCGACGAGCCGACATCGAGGTGCCAAACCTTCCCGTCGATATGGACTCTTGGGGAAGATGAGCCTGTTATCCCCGGGGTACCTTTTATCCGTTGAGCGACGGCGCTTCCACACGCAACCGCCGGATCACTATGCCCTGCTTTCGCACCTGCTCGACCTGTAGGTCTCGCAGTCAAGCTCCCTTGTGCCATTGCACTCGACGGCTGATTGCCAACCAGCCTGAGGGAACCTTTGGGCGCCTCCGTTACTCTTTAGGAGGCGACCGCCCCAGTCAAACTACCCGCCTGACGCTGTCCCCCATCCGGATCACGGACGTGGGTTAGATTCCCGTCACATGCAGGGTGGTATTTCAACGTTGACTCCACCCCAGCTGGCGCTGAGGCTTCCAAGTCTCCCACCTATCCTACACAACATGTAACAAAAACCAACATCAAGTTGTAGTAAAGGTCCACGGGGTCTTTCCGTCCTGGTGCAGCTAACGAGCATCTTTACTCGTACTTCAATTTCGCCGAGTCTGTGGTTGAGACAGTAGGAAAGTCGTTACGCCATTCGTGCAGGTCGGAACTTACCCGACAAGGAATTTCGCTCTAGGACCCCTCATGTCGCCATGAGGCTAGGACCATATCTTCATCTCATCCGTCGAGATGAGATGGCTGGCGTATGGCCTCTGAGGATTCCACTAGCTGCGACGGTTTCCGACGATTCGTCGTCATCGCTATCGCTGCGATCTGACTCAAGCCGTCCATCGAAAGATGGTCACCTCTTGCCATCAGGCATATGACAGCTGCGAAGCCTGCAAAATCGCAAGCTTTAGCCGTTCTGAGTGGGTTTGCTTCGAAAAACGGCACGATGCGCTGCTGTAGATCCGCCAGGCGCCGGACGCTGAAGCGCCACATGTCCTGGCGGTGATTGTCGTTCCGGCGGTTGACCGAAACCACGCCGCACCCGAAGAACGCTCCGAGCGCGAAGAGTACAGATGCGCTTCGCTCTCCCTGAACGACCGCAAACTCGGGTTGGACCTGCCAACCCAAGCGACACGTTCGATTCCGGAAGATCGGGATGCTGAAGCACCCCTCGCCGTCGACGAAGCCGACGACCCACTCCGCAGCAAGTGGCCTTTCCTGCTGATTGTCCGCACCAGTCGGTTTGTCACTTCCCACGATGTCAACCCTATGAGGGGGGTGTGACAGTGGATGAGTACCGCTGGATGCTCGGAGTTTCCAGCATTTGGCCAGCTGCACTGTCAGGATCACTCCTGACAGGGGCAACACCCGGGCACGAATCCGGGCGGTTACCTTAGGACCGTTATAGTTACGGCCGCCGTTTACCGGGGCTTAGGTTCAGAGCTTCGCCCTTGCGGACTAACCCTTCCCCGTAACCTTCCGGCACCGGGCAGGCGTCACAGCGTATACATCGTCTTAGGACTTCGCACGCTGCTGTGTTTTTAGTAAACAGTCGCTTTCCCCTGGTCTCTGCGACCCCATCGAGCTCGGGGCGCTAGGCCCTTTACCCTACCGAGGTCCTCCTTCTCCCGAAGTTACGGAGGTATTTTGCCGAGTTCCTTAACCACAGTTCTCTCGATCGCCTTGGTATTCTCTACCCGCCCACCTGAGTTGGTTTGGGGTACGGGCACCGTGCCAACTTACGACGACGCTTTTCTTGGCAGCATGGGATCAGTGACTTCGCCTGAAGCGGCTCGGTATCACGTCTCAGGATTATGAGGCCCGGATTTGCCTGGTCCTCTCCCTACACGCTTGCCCCCAGACAACCAACGCTGGGGTTCACTTACCCTTCTGCGTCCCGCCTTCGTTGCCCTCCTCGGGTTGGTCGGTTCGCCCGAAGGCAGCCCCTTAGTACCCCGACTTGGGATGGACGCGGACACGGTGGTACCGGAATATCAACCGGTTGTGCATCGACTACGCCTTTCGGCCTCGCCTTAGCTCCCGACTCACCCTGGGAGGATTAGCCTTCCCCAGGAACCCTTGGGCTTTCGGCGGAGAGGTTTCTCACCCCTCTCTCGCTACTCATGCCAGCATTCTCACTCGATCGCGCTCCACGACGGCTCACGCCGCCGCTTCGCGGCACGATCGACGCTCCCCTACCACCCCAGCTTGCGCTGAGGTCCGCGGCTTCGGCTCGGAACTTGAGCCCCGTTACATTGTCCGCGCAGGATCACTCGACCAGTGAGCTATTACGCACTCTTTCAAGGGTGGCTGCTTCTAAGCCAACCTCCTGGCTGTCTATGCGATCCCACATCGTTTCCCACTTAGTTCCGAATTAGGGGCCTTAGCCGGCGATCTGGGCTGTTTCCCTTTCGACCAACGAAGCTCATCCCCCGTGGTCTCACTGCCGGGCTCTAGAGCATCGGCATTCGGAGTTTGGTTGGGGTCGGTAAGCTTGTAGGCCCCCTAGCCCATCCAGTGCTCTACCTCCGATGCTGAACGCCCGACGCTGCACCTAAATGCATTTCGGGGAGAACCAGCTATCACCGAGTTTGCTTGGCCTTTCACCCCTATCCACAGGTCATCCCCCCTGTTTTCAACCAGGGTGGGTTCGGCCCTCCACGGGGTCTTACCCCCGCTTCAGCCTGCCCATGGATAGATCACTCGGCTTCGGGTCTACCGCACGCGACTGAACGCCCTATTCAGACTCGCTTTCGCTCCGGCTCCCCCTCACGGGTTAACCTTGCCACGCACGGTAACTCGCTGGCTCATTCTTCAAAAGGCACGCCATCGCGGCCCACACTCGAGGTGCGGACGACGCTTTGACTGTTTGTAAACCAACGGTTTCAGGTACTATTTCACTCCCCTCCCGGGGTGCTTTTCACCTTTCCCTCACGGTACTAGTTCACTATCGGTCGCCTGTGAGTACTTAGCCTTACGATGTGGTCATCGCAGATTCACGCCGACTTTCACGGTTCCGGCGCTACTCGGGTGCCGAGACGGAGGCTGCATACCTTTCGCATACGGGACTCTTACCCTCTGCGGTGCGACTTTCCAAAACGCTTCTGCTAGGTAGCAGCTTTGTAACTCCGTGGAGAGTCTGGTGCCTCTCCTTCTCGGTCCCACTACCCCATACCGGCAACGCCACCAGGCTGTGACACCGGCACGGTTTAGGCTCTTCCCGTTTCGCTCGCCGCTACTCAGGGAGTCGCTGTTGCTTTCCTTTCCTCGGGGTACTGAGATGTTTCAATTCCCCCGGTTCCCTCTGCCGGCCCTATGTGTTCAGGCCGGAGTACCGCAGTGTACCTGCGGTGGGTTTCCCCATTCGGACATCCACGGATCAAAGCTTGGTAGGCAGCTCCCCGTGGCTTATCGCAGCCACCCACGTCCTTCTTCGGCTTCAGGCGCCAAGGCATCCACCGTTGGCTCTTTGTAGCTTGGAGAACAAAGATGCTCGTGCTCGCTATGGAATTCTCAAGGGGCAGACGGCCAGTTGCCGGCCGAACGGGCAAGCGGTCGGCCTCCACGGCCGACATTTCCCGTCTTTGCATGACAAGCGGCCGGCCCGGAATGGGCCGGCATTGTCCAACGCAGGAAGGAGGCGATGCTCCTTGTAAACGGAACAGAGGTTGGTCCGCTTCATCCGGCTCCTGCCCTCCGAGGCCACTCCATGTGAAACGGAATGGTAACTCCTGCGAAGAGAGCGATTGCCAGAGGAAGCGAATAGCCAGTGATCAACTGGGAGTGGCTGAGCCAATGAAATAGCCCAGCAAATACTCCTTAGAAAGGAGGTGATCCAGCCGCACCTTCCGGTACGGCTACCTTGTTACGACTTCACCCCAATCACCAACCCCACCTTCGACGGCTCCCTCCTTGCGGTTGGGCCACCGGCTTCGGGTGTTGCCGACTTTCGTGGTGTGACGGGCGGTGTGTACAAGGCCCGGGAACGTATTCACCCCGGCGTTGCTGATCCGGGATTACTAGCGACTCCGACTTCATGCAGTCGAGTTGCAGACTGCAATCCGAACTGAGACCGGCTTTTTGGGATTCGCTCACCCTCGCGGGATAGCAGCCCTTTGTACCGGCCATTGTAGCATGTGTGCAGCCCTGGGCGTAAGGGGCATGATGACTTGACGTCATCCCCACCTTCCTCCGAGTTGACCCCGGCAGTCTCCTACGAGTCCCCGGCATTACCCGCTGGCAACATAGGACAAGGGTTGCGCTCGTTGCGGGACTTAACCCAACATCTCACGACACGAGCTGACGACAGCCATGCACCACCTATCGCAGGCCCTTGCGGACACCGCATCTCTGCGGCTTTTCCTGCGTAGTTCAACCCAGGTAAGGTTCTTCGCGTTGCCTCGAATTAAGCCACATGCTCCGCCGCTTGTGCGGGCCCCCGTCAATTCCTTTGAGTTTTAGCCTTGCGGCCGTACTCCCCAGGCGGGGCACTTAATGCGTTAGCTACGGCACGGAACCCGTTGATAAGGTCCCACACCTAGTGCCCAACGTTTACGGCGTGGACTACCAGGGTATCTAATCCTGTTCGCTCCCCACGCTTTCGCTCCTCAGCGTCAGTGCCGGCCCAGCCCACCGCCTTCGCCACCGGTGTTCTTCCTGATATCTGCGCATTTCACCGCTACACCAGGAGTTCCGTGGGCCCCTACCGGACTCTAGCCATGACAGTATCGGATGGCGACTCCAGGTTGAGCCTGGAGGTTTCACATCCGACTTATCAAGCCGCCTACGAGCTCTTTACGCCCAATGAATCCGGACAACGCTCGCTCCCTACGTATTACCGCGGCTGCTGGCACGTAGTTGGCCGGAGCTTCTTCTGCAGGTACCGTCACTATCGTCCCTGCTCGAAAGAGGTTTACAACCCGAAGGCCTTCATCCCTCACGCGGCGTTGCTGCGTCAGGCTTTCGCCCATTGCGCAAGATTCCCCACTGCTGCCTCCCGTAGGAGTCTGGGCCGTGTCTCAGTCCCAGTGTGGCTGATCGTCCTCTCAGACCAGCTACCCGTCGTCGCCTTGGTGGGCCGTTACCCCACCAACAAGCTGATAGGCCGCGAGCCCCTCCCGAAGCGGAATCCATTTCCTCAGCGGGCCATGTGACCCGGTGGGGGTATCCGGTATTAGCAGCGGTTTCCCGCTGTTATCCCGGTCTTCGGGGCAGGTTGCTCACGTGTTACTCACCCGTTCGCCACTAGGTCTTCTCCCGAAGGATGGACCTCGTTCGACTTGCATGTGTTAAGCACGCCGCCAGCGTTCGTCCTGAGCCAGGATCAAACTCTCCATCGAGATCAACGAGCTGCCCCGGAGGGAGCCCGAAAATCAGAGAGCCGGATGAGATCTGGCGATCTCACCCGGTGCCGGATTCGAAGGGTTCTTCGAACCGGCGCCATCTGGCACAAGACGGATTGTTGTCCGTCTAATGCTGTACGAGGTTGACATCGTCGGCACGAAAACGGCCGCGATGCCCGCACTAGCTTTTGACTTTCCTCTGTTCCGTTTTCAAGAAGCACCACTCGGAGCGCACACAAACCCACAAGAGGTTGGAGGTGCGATCCTTCCTTGGCCGGAAGCGGTAGCTAGAGCCACAGCGACCGGAACACCCCGGGTTCCGGGGCGGCTGCCCAGACTACCCGACGTAATCAGGGGTGTCAAGCCTTACGGCACAAAACTCCCTGTTACCCCGGCAGGCCCGGGAAAGCAAGTGTACCCGAGGATTGCCGGGCTGCGGTGCCGGAGCCCGGGATAACCGGGCCGACCGGGCCAACCGGGCACAACCGGGCCTACCGAGGGCGCACAGCCGGCGTCGACGAGCCCTGGGGCACCCCCAGACGAGGCCTCGGCACTCCCCAGACAAGATCAGCCCCTGGCTGATCGGGGGTGGGGCCCTACGGCCCGGTGACCGTCCACGGTGAAGCGCCAGGGCCGGTCAGTGGCGACCGACAGGCCGATCCGTCCGGTGGCGAGCGGCCGGTCCGGCGGGTTGACCCCGTCGTCGGCCAACCAGATCGGCGCGTCAGGGACAACCAGGTCCGCCCCGTCCAGGGTCCCGTCGATACCGAGGGCCTGGCACAGCCGGCCCGGCCCCCGGCACAGATCCCGGTCATCCTGGCGGCGCTGATTGCGCCAGCGGGCCTTCCGCATCAACTCGAGGCCGTCCACCGGATCCAGGGCCCGGAACAGGATGGCCTGCGCCAGCCCCGCCGGCCCCGTGACGACGTTGGCACACCAGTGCAGGCCGTAGCTGCGGTACACGTACAGGTGCCCCGGGGGTCCGAACATGACCTGATTCCGGGCGTTGGGACCCCGGTAGGAATGGCTGGCGGGGTCGAGCTGACCGAGGTAGGCCTCCACCTCCACGATGCGTCCAGCCCGGCCGTCGGCGGTGACCAGCAGCTTGTTGAGGAGCCGGGGTGCGACCACCAGTGCCGCGTCTTCGTAGAACGACCTTGCCAGCTGCCCCGTCCGCCCCGCATGCTGTCGAGCCGCACGCCGGTCCGGGGCGTCGCCGGGCGGCTCAGAGCTCGAGCCGGCCCCCGATCCCGGTGCCTGCGCATGGTCGTCGCCGCGGCGTCGCAAGTGGCTCAGGCCCCATCCGCTTCGTCGGGCGCCGGCCCCACGCCGGCCAGCTGCTGTTGCAGGTGATCGGCGAAGCGCTCGAGCTGGTCAGCCACCGCGTCCGGCCCGGCGCCGCCCGGCGTGGTCCGCCGGCTTACCGCCACTCCCGGGCCGAGCAGGTCGACCGCCTCGGTCCCCAGAGCGGGATGGGCCTCAACCAGTTCCGCAAGCGGCACGTGCCGCTCCAGGGCGTCACGCACCAGGCCGGCGACCAGGGCGTGGGCCTGGCGGAAGGGCATTCCCCGCTGAACCAGCCATTCGGCCAGATCGGGGGCAGCCGCGAACGGGGTGTCCGCCGCCTCGCGCATCCGGGTCGTGTTCCACGTCGCTGTCGCGAGCAAGCCGGTCATGGCGGCCAGGCCCCGGTTCAGCTGGTCGAGCGCGTCGAAAAACGGCTCCTTGTCCTCCTGGAGATCGCGGTTGTACGCCAATGGCAGTCCCTTGAGCGTGGCCAGGAAACCAGTGAGATGTCCGATCAGGCGGCCGGATCGGCCCCGGGCCAGCTCGGCGATGTCCGGGTTCTTCTTCTGCGGCAACATCGAGCTACCGGTGGCGTAGGCATCGGCGAGCGTGATGAACCCGAACTCATCGCTCGACCACAACACGATTTCCTCGCCCAGGCGGGACAAATGCACCCCGGCCAGCGCCAGGTCGAAGAGCGCCTCCGCCACGAAGTCACGGTCTGACACCGCGTCCAGCGAGTTCTCGAATCGCGCCGCAAAACCGAGTTCGGCGGCCACCCGGTCCGGGTCGAGCGGGAGCGAGGAGCCGGCCAGCGCACCGGCGCCGAGCGGGGAGACGTCCAGCCGCCGGCGGGTCTCAACGAGGCGGTCCACATCGCGGGCGAAGGCCCAACCGTGAGCCAGTAAATGGTGCGCCAGCAGGACCGGTTGCGCCCGTTGCAGGTGCGTGTAGCCGGGCAGGTAGGCGTCCTCGGCGGTGCGAGCGCGCTCGAGGAGTACCCGCTGGAGTCCCTGAATGCGGTGGGCAAGGGCGAGCAGTTCGCGTTTGGCGAACAGCCGCAGGTCGGTGGCGACCTGATCATTCCGGCTGCGCCCGGTGTGCAGGCGAGCGCCCACTTCCCCGGCGATCTCGGTGACGCGGCGCTCGATGGCGGTGTGGACATCTTCGTCGCCCGGTTGGAAGACCAGCGTGCCTGCGCTCAGCTCGTCGGCGACGCGATCGAGGGCGGCGAGCAGGATCTTGGCCTCCCCGGTGCTCAGGATCCCCGCCGTGGCGAGGCCGTGCACGTGGGCGCGCGACCCGGCCACGTCGTCGCCGGCCAGGCGCTGATCGTACGAAAGGCTGACCGTGTAGGCCAACAACTCATCTGCAGGTTTCTCGGGGCCGAAGCGCCCTTGCCACAGCGTCATCGGGTCGGGTTCTAGCCCGCTTCCGGCCGGTTCACCTGGCGCGACGCCCATGTGGCCACACCCAGTCCCCACAGGCGAACGAACCCCTCGGCATCCTGGTGGCGGAACCGGTCGGCGGACTCGTACGTGGCGAGCGAGTAGTCGTAGAGACCGACCCGGCTGCGCCGACCAGCCACGATGCAGCGGCCGGGCAGCTCGCAGCGCAACCGGACGTCGCCGGTCACGTAGCGCTGGCTCTCCGTCACGAAGGCGTCCAGAGCATTCTTCAGGGGCGAGAACCACAAGCCGTCGTAAACCAATTCGGCATAACGGGGCTCGAGCCGGGCTTTTTCATGGGCGAGGTCCCGCTCCAGGGTCAGGTCCTCGAGATCCGAGTGGGCCATCAGCAGCGCGAGGGCACCCGGGCACTCATAGACCTCTCGACTTTTGATACCGACCCGCCGGTTCTCGACCATGTCGATGCGCCCCCATCCGTATGAGCCGACGATCCTGTCGACCTCGCCAATGAGGGTGGAAGAGGGAGCCGTTCGCCGTCCAGGGCCACCGGCAGTCCTTCATCGAAGGTGATGACCAGCTCCCTCGGCGCCGTGGCGGTCGGCGTCGTCAACTCGTAGACCTCCTCGGGCGGCTGCTCCCAGGGGTCTTCGAGGATCCCACACTCGATCGTGCGGCCCCACAGGTTCTGGTCGATGCTGTAGGGGCTGGATTTGGTGACGGTGATCGGGATACCCCACCTGTCGGCGTACTCGATGGACTCTTCCCGGGTCAGCCCCCAACCCCGAACGGGGGCCATCACCTCGAGGTCGGGAGCGAGAGCGGCGGTCGACACCTCGAAACGGACCTGGTCGTTGCCTTTACCGGTGCAGCCGTGGGCGACCGCGTCGGCGCCGGTGCGGCGCGCCGTTTCGACCAGGTGCTTGACGATCACCGGCCGCGACAAGGACGAGATCAACGGATATTTGCCCTCATACTTGGCGTTGGCCTTGAGGGCGGGAGCCACGAACTCATTGGCGAACTCGTCGCGGAGGTCGACCACGAGCGCATCGGTTGCCCCCGCCGCCCTGGCCCGATCCAAGATGGCCGGCCAGTCGCCGCCTTGCCCGACGTCGGCGGCCATGGCGATGACCTCCACGTTGAGCTCTTCGGTCATCCAGCGCACCGCCACCGAAGTGTCGAGACCGCCGCTGTAGGCCAGTACCACTCGTTTCGCCACGGAAAGGGATTCCCTTCTTTTCTTTTCTTTTCTGTGTTGGGTCAGGTGTTCAAGCCCGCCAGGGCAGCCAGACGGCGGGAGAGGGTGGCGCCGCCGACCCGTTCCGCCGCTACCACCATGATGGTGTCATCGCCGGCCACGGTTCCGACAATTCCCGGCAGTGCGGACCGGTCGAGCGCGGACGCCACCACGTGGGCCGACCCGGGCGGGGTCCGCACCACCACCAGGTTGGCGGAGAACGCCACCTCCACGACCCATTCGCCGAGCACGCGGCGCAAATGGTCTGGGGGTGGCACCCGCTCCTTGGGGAGGTCCGGCAGGGCATAGACCGGCTCGCCGGCGCTTCGCACTTTCACGGCGCCGATCTCGTCGAGGTCGCGCGACACGGTGGCCTGGGTGGCGTGGATACCGGCGTCGTTGAGCAAATCGACCAGCTGGGCCTGGCTGCTCACCGGCTGCTGCTCGATGATCTGGCTGATCCGGTGCTGGCGCTGCCGCTTCGAGAGCTTCACGGATCGCCGGACAGCACCCGGCGGAGGATCCCGGCCGCACGGTCGATCTCGGCGTCGCGTACCAGCAATGACGGGGCCAGCCGCAAGGCCGTTGGCGTAACCGCATTAACGATCAGGCCTGCTGCGAGAGCGGCTGCAGCCACCTGGCCGGCGTCTTTGCCCTCTTCCAACTCCGCCGCGATGAGCAGTCCCTGGCCGCGCACGGTTGCCACGCCTGGCAGGCGTTGCAGGGCCGCGGTCAGGTAGGCACCGGCGCGGCGAGCCCGGGCCGGAACGTCCTCGGCCTCCATGGTCGCCAGCACGGCCCGGGCGGCTGCCGTCGCCAGAGGCTGGCCTCCGAACGTGGTGGCATGATCACCGGGCTGGAACGCCGCGGCCACGTCGTCGCGAGCCCAGCAAGCCCCGATCGGTACCCCGTTGCCCAGGGCTTTCGCCACGGTGACGACGTCGGGTCGGATCCCGTAGTGCTGAAAGCCGAACCACTCCCCCGTGCGGCCCAGGCCCGTCTGCACCTCGTCGACGATGAGGAGCGCGCCTCGCTCGTCGCAGAGCCGGCGGACCGCCTCGAAGTACGCGATCCCGCCCGGATTGACGCCACCCTCGCCCTGCACCGGCTCCAGCAGGACGGCAGCGACGGAGGGGTCCAGAGCCTGGGCCAGCGCGTCCACGTCACGCCAGGCCACGTGGCGGAAGCCCTCCGGCAGTGGCTGGAACGGCTCGTGCTTCGCAGGCTGGCCGGTGGCGTGCAAGGTGGCCAGGGTGCGGCCGTGGAACGACCCGTACGCGCTGACCACGACGTGGCGGCCCCGGCCGCCCCAGCGCCGGGCGAGCTTGATCGCGCACTCGTTTGCTTCCGCACCGCTGTTGCAGAAAAACACCCGGCCCGGCCCGCTGTCGATGAGGCGGTCCAGGGTCGCGGCCACCTGGCGCTGCGGCTCGGTGCCAAACAGGTTCGACACGTGCAGGAGGGTCTGCGCCTGGGTGCACACCGCCTCCGCGACCGCCGGATGGGAATGACCAAGGGAGGTGACTGCCAGCCCGGAGAGGAAGTCGAGGTACTCGTGTCCGTTGTCGTCCCAGAGCAGGCTCCCCTGGCCGCGCACGAACGTGACCGTCGTGGGCGGATAGGTGGTCATGAGCCGGAACTCCTGCTCCTGCTCCTGTTCCTGTCGCGCCGTCACGGCGCTTCGGCTGGGCGAGTGACCATCGTCCCTACTCCTTCCCGGGTGAAGATCTCCAGCAGGAGGGCGTGCCGGCGGCGGCCGTCGAGGATGTGCGCCTGAGAGACGCCTCCGTCGACCGCGTGCACGCACGACCGGACCTTGGGGATCATGCCGCCGTCCACCGTGCCGTCGGCCAGCATGGCATTGAGCTGGTCGGTGGTGGCCGAGGAGAGGCGCGAGGCGGGGTCGTTGCGGTCCTTGCGGATCCCGTCCACGTCCGTCAGGTAGACGAGCTTGGCCGCGCCCACCGCCTGGGCCACGGCGCCAGCCGCGGTGTCGGCGTTGATGTTGTAGGCCTGGCCGGTGGTGTCGCTGCCGATGGTGGCCAGGACCGGTATCAGGTCCTCGGCTACCAGGCGCGTCAGCAGGTCCGGGTTCACGGCGGTGACGTCGCCGACGAAGCCCAGTTGCGGATCGCGGGGTTCGGCGCTGATCAGGCCGGCGTCCTCGCCTGAGACCCCGACGGCGAGGGGGGCGTGAACGTTGATCGCAGAGACGATGTCCCGGTTGACCTTGCCGACCAGCACCATGCGGGCAATATCCAGGGTCTCGGCGTCGGTTACCCGCAGACCGTCGACGAACTCGGGGACCTTGCCCAATTTCATCATCAGCTCCCCGATCTGGGGGCCGCCACCGTGGACCACGAGCGGGTGCATGCCCACGGACCGCATGAGGACAATGTCCCCGGCGAAGGAGGCCAGGGCGCCGGCGGAGTCGTCGTGTGTCAGGTCGTGGTTGTCGAGGTCGGGCTCAGTGCCGGCCCGGCGGTCCGCACCGCCGGCCAGGGCGTTGCCGCCGTACTTGACCACGACCACCTGACCCCAGAAGCGGCGGATGTACGGGAGCGCTTCCACCAGGATGGCGGCTTTGGCAGCCGGGCCGATTGCGGCCGCGGTCACGGATACAGGCCCGTGATCGGCAGGCCGCTCGTCTCGGGGATGCCCAACGCGATGTTGGCGCACTGGATGGCCTGGCCGGCTGCCCCTTTGGTGAGGTTGTCGATAGCGGCAATGGCCAGTATCCATCCGGTGCGGGGGTCGTAGCGGGCTGTCAGATGAGCGCAGTTGGAGCCCAGGGTGGCTTTGGTGGAGGGTGAGCGTTCGTCCACCATCACGAAAGGGCAGCCAGCGTAAAAGCGCCGAAGTTCCTGCAGGGGGTCCGGGCCTGCTCCGTGGCGGGCTGTTCCGGCGGGCCGGGCGTAGCAGGTGGCCAGGATGCCCCGGTTCATAGGGGCCAGATGCGGGGTGAAGAGGACCTGAGCGCCGATGGTCTGCTCCATCTCCGGGGTGTGCCGGTGGTCGAGCAGCCCGTAGGCGGTGAAATCCTCGTCGACCGTGTTGAAGTGGGTATGCGGTTTGGGAGCCCGGCCCGCTCCGGACACACCGCTGGCGGCGTCGACGACGACCCCCGCGGGATCGACCAGGCCGGCCCGGAGGAGCGGCGTCAACGCCAGCGCCGCGGCTGTCGCGTAACAGCCGGCGGCGGCGATCAGCGAAGCGCCGGGGAGGTCGGCGGGAAACAGCTCGGGGATGCCGGTCACGGCGTCGGCCAACAGATTCGGGCAGTGATGTTCGGCTCCGTACCACTGTGGGTACAGGGCCGGGTCGCGGAGCCGGAAATCTGCGGCGAGGTCGACGACGGTCCCGACGCGCTTGCGCAGCTCCGGTACCAGCTCCTGCGATGCACCGTGCGGGAGGGCCAGAAACACCAGGTCGAGGTCATCCGTCGCGGCCGGATCCGTGGCCGCGAGGGTCAGTGCTGGGTAGGCCGCGGCCAGGCTTGGGTACAGATCGGCAACCCGGCCGCCGGCCTGGGATTCGGCGGTGGCCAATGCCAGCTCGAACACGGGGTGGCCGGCCAGGAGCCGAAGAAGCTCGGCGCCGGCGTATCCGGACGCGCCGAAGACACCAACACGAAGGAGGCTGGTGGGGGGCGAGCTGGGCACCGGGCGATTATACACATTCGTGCATAGTCATGCGATACGCGACTGGGGCGCGGCTGTGGCGCTGGGATGCCGGCGGGTGGGGTGGCGCGTGCTGGCTCGAATTGCGCCCCCCTTGCCGGCAGACGGTGTGGCCGCACCTGTGCCAGGGCGGCATGCGCAGCCGTTTTCGAGCGACGCACTGCAATACGTGCGACACATGCGACGTCCGACATGCGATATGCGTACGACATACGACAGAGAAAGCTCGGGAGGCCGGATGGGCGGCTTTCTCTGTCGCAATTCACAGCCCTGCAAACCAGGGCGCACGACAGAGAACGGATCGGGCGGTTTGTCAGCCGCCTTCTCTGTCGTAACACGGGTTTGTACACACCAGCGGGATCGATGCCGGCGGCCGGATCGAAGGGGCGGGGGGCCCGGGGAAGCGGGCGCCGGCCCCCAGGGAAGCGAGCCCGCCCCGAGCCCGCCGGCGCCCGCCCCAGGCCGCCAGAAGGGGCCTGTGGATAACCCCCACAAATCACAGGGTTGGGCCTCTGGTTCCCCACAACGAGGTTGCGGCACCATGAGTTCATGCCCTTCGAGGTCACCCTCACCGACGATTCGACCGAAATGGTCGACGGGGCCGACTCGTACACGCTCGAGGGTCCGCTGACCACCTTCTTCGGCAACGATCGTCTCCGCCGCCTCGACAGCTGGAGCGTCAAGGTGGCCAGCTACCGCACGGACCGCATCGCCAGGATCCGCCGCCTGTTGTAATCACCGGTTTGCCGCCCCGCCCCGCCGCCCTCTCCCCAGGCCTGCGCTTACGGCTCGAGCAGGACCTCGGCCAGGAGGGCGGCGGCGTGCGGATGGCCGAGCTCGGCCGCAAAGGACGCAAACGACCCGTGGGCGGCGCGGAACCGTTCCAGGAAGGCAATCATGGTCTCGGGTTCGGCTGCCACGATGGCAGCCGATCTGGAGTCCAGTTCGACCTGGTTCTCGCCGGCCACCGTTCGCAGCCAGGAGAGCAAGGAGCGCATCGCCTCCTGGCTGAGGGCGTAGTCAGCGGCGATATCTTCGTCGGCCACCCCGAGCAAACCCAGGATCAGGGCGGTGAGGATGCCGGTCCGGTCTTTTCCGGCGAAACAGTGGAACACGAGCGGGTACGCATCTGGGTCGCACACCAGGTCCAGGAATGCGGCGATGGTGTCGGTGGCGGACGTGGTCATGGCCAGGTATTGCTCAGCCACGTTGGCCGGACCGACCCAGGCCTCGTAGTCCTCCCGTGGCGGAAGGACGTCGAGCATCGGCAGGTGATGCCACGACTGATGGCCTGCCGTCACGGCGACGCGGCCCTTCGCCACCTCGTCACCGGTCCGCAAATCGACGACGGTCCGCAACCGGAGCGCTCCGACCCGGTGGAGATCGCCCTCGGTCAACCGGTCCAGACCGTCGGCCCGGAAGAGCCGGCGCCAGCGCAACCGGCGTCCGTCGCCAGTCACGTAGCCGCCGAGATCGCGAAAATTCCAGACGCCCTCCAGGTCCATGCGGCGAACGGGCGCCCCGCCCACCGCCGAGCGCAGCGGCGGGGCCAGCCCCGCCTCCACCTCGACGACCACTTCCCCCAGAGGCGACGGGCGCGCACCGGATACCCCGCCGGGCGTAACTGGATCGGACACCCCCGGAGCCTGCCCTTCCGCGCTCACGCCCGCAGCTCGGCGCCGTAAGCGCCGCGCACGGCGTCGATGGCCCGCTGCCGCAGGTCGGCTAGCTCCTTGTCGTCGAGGGTGTGATCCTGGGCCCGGAAGCGCAACCGGAACGCCAAGCTTCGCCGATCCGCCCCGAGCTGGGCGCTGCGGTAGACGTCGAACAGCCAGACCGCCTCCAGCAGGTCGCCGCCGGCCCGCGCCAGGGTGTCCCGAACCGACGCAGCCGTCACGACCTCGGGCGTCACAAAGGCGAGGTCGATATCGCTGGCAGGAAACCGACTCACCTCTTTCGCCTGGAGGGGGATCCTGGGCTCGGAAAGGAGAGCGTCCACAAGGACGGCCAAATAGCCGACGCGCTGATGCAGGCCGTACGCCTCCACCACCTGGGGGTCGACTTCGCCCACCGCCCCGAGGCTCTGCCCCACGGCCCCCACCAGGCGAGCCGAGCGCGTCGGGTGCAATCCCGGTACGCGCTCGGGTGTCATCGTCGCGCCCTGCAGGCGCAGCGCCTCGGCCAGGTACTCCCAGGTGCGGGCCGCGGCCGCCGCGGCTGCGCCACCCGCGGCCGCACCCGCGACGGCGCCGGCCTCCGACCGTCTGCTGTCCCGCTCCGCCAGTCCGCCCGAAATCCCGGTCGGTGCCACGATGACACCCAGCCGTTCCGTCTCGTCCGGAGTGATGGAGCCATCCTGCGGCAGGCCGAACACGTGCCCGATCTCGAACAGCGCCACGTCTTCAGCCTGGCGGTCGACGTTGAACTTCACAGCCTTCAGCAGGCCGGGAAGCAACTCGGTCCGCAGGATGGACTCGGCCTGGTCGAGCGGATTCTCCACTTCCACGGCGGCCGGGTCGAGGCCGGCGCGTTCGAGGTCTCCCGGGGCGAGGAACGTGCTCGTCCACGCTTCGTCGTAGCCGGCTGCGGTGAGAATGTCGCGCAGCTCGCGAATCTGGCGCTGGCGCCCGGTCAACCCGCCCGACCCCCCGGGCACACCGGGGGGCACTGTTCGGGAGATGCGCCGGTAGCCCCACATGCGAGCCACTTCCTCGATGAGGTCGATCTCCCGGTCGCAGTCGAGGCGCCAGCTGGGGACACCCACCAACTCCGCCCCCGCAGCTGCTTCGTCAAATGTGAATCCGATCGGTTCGAGCAGCCGTCTCACGTCGGCATCCTCGAGGGTCGTGCCCAGTATGTCGTTGACCCGCGCCGTGCGCAGCCGGACCGAGCGGCGCCCCGGCAGGGACGGGTCTCGGGCGTCGACGGTCGGCCCGCGACGCAGGACGGGCGCGGCGCCGGGCTCTCCAGTCCCGCCTGTCGCACCTCCCACGGTTGCGAGCAGGGCGACAAAGCGGTCGACGGCGGCGCCGGCGATTTCCGGGTCGACGCCTCGCTCGAAACGGACTCTCGCCTCTGAATGCAGCCCCAGCCGCTTCCCGGTCCGGGCGATGGCAACGGGCAGGAACCAGGCCGCCTCCAGCAGCACCCGGCGCGTCGCCGGTCCGATCTCCGCTCGAGACCCGCCCATGATGCCGCCGACGCCCACGGCCACGCCGGTTGCGTCGGCAATGACGCAGTCATCGGGCTGCAGGATCCGTTCCACTCCGTCCAGGGTGACCAGCGTCTCGCCCGGGCGGCCACGCCGGATCAGTAGCCCGCCCCCGCCCAGCGCATCGAGGTCGTAGGCGTGGTTGGGTTGGCCCACGTCCAGCATGACGTAGTTGGAGGCGTCGACGACGGCGCTGATGGGCCGCATGCCTGCCAAGGTCAGGCGGCGAGCCAGCTTCACCGGCGAAGGTCCGGTCGGCACCCCTTCCAGGATGGTTCCGGTAAAACGCGGGCACAGGTCCCTGGCTTCCACCACGATCGATGCCGTCCCCAACGAGGGATCGACGGGCAACGGGGCCGGCTCGGTCGGCATCGACCACGGTTCGCCCAGGGCCGCGGCCAGATCCCGCGCCACCCCTGCCATACACAGGGCGTCGGGGCGGTTGGCGGAGATGTCGAGGTCAAAGACCACGTCGGGCCCGAGGCCCAGAGCTTCTGTCAAGGGGACGCCCGGCGCGGCCAGGCCTGGCGGCAGGATCAGGAGCCCGTCGTCGCTGCCTTCGGGCGCGGGCAACCCCAACTCGTCAGGCGCGCACAACATGCCGCCGGACCACTCGCCGCGCATCTTGCGGCGGGCGATCTCGAGGCCCCCCGGGAGCACTGCGCCCACCGGCGCAAGCGGCACCAGGTCGCCGGCCTGGAAGTTCCAGGCGCCGCAAACAATCTGCGTGGTGTTGCCATCGCCCGTGTCGACGTCGACCAGACGGATCCGGTCCGCGTTCGGATGGGCCCGGATGTCCAGCACCCGGGCCACCACGATGTCATCGAGGTCGCCGCCGACCTGCTCCATCCCCTCGACCACCAGCCCGAGGCTGGAAAGCAGGTCGGCCAGATCGGCCGGTTCGGCGGCCAGCTCCGCATAGTCGCGAAGCCAGGAAAGCGGGGCGCGCATCGGCGGGCTCTAGAACTGCTCGAGGAAGCGGACGTCGTTGTCGAGCAAGGTGCGCATGTCCGAGAGCCCGACGCGCACCTGTGCGAGGCGGTCGATGCCGAAGCCGAACGCGAACCCGCTGTACGTCTCGGCGTCGATTCCCACCGCCGCGAACACGTTGGGGTCGACCATGCCGCACCCGCCTAACTCGATCCATCCCGAGCCGCTGCAGGTGCGGCAGCCCGCACCGGCGCAGATCGGGCATGTCACCTCGAATTCGGCCGACGGCTCCGTGAAGGGGAAGAAACTCGGCCGCAAACGGGAGTGCATCCCCGGCCCGAAATAGGCACTCGTAAAGGCCTCGATGGTCCCGGCCAGGTCGCCGAAGGTGATGCGCCTGTCGACCACAAGCCCTTCTATTTGATGAAAGACCGGCAAGTGGCGGGCGTCCGGCGTATCCCGCCGGTAGCACCTTCCGGGCATGACCGCATAGATCGGTGGCGGCTGCGACTCCATCAATCGAATCTGGACCGGAGATGTGTGCGTCCGCAGCAACACCGTCTCGGGCGGACCGAGCCGGAGATACAGCGTGTCCCACATGCCCCGGGCTGGATGCGCGGGCGGCATGTTGAGGGCCTCGAAGTTGTACCAATCGGTCTCCGCCTCCGGGCCCTCGGCAACGGAGAAACCCATCGCGACAAAGGTGTCCTCCAGCTCGGTCCGGGTCTGGGTAACCAGGTTCTGGTGGCCGCGAGCGCGGGCCAGGGCTGCCAGAGGCGGGCCGCGTTTCCCGATCGTCAGCTCTGTCAGGTCGAGACGTTCGCGCTCCAGGCGGTCGGCGCGTTCGGCCTCTTCAAAGGTGGCCGCGAGAGAGGCGGCCAGGTCCTGCAGGCGGGTGCGGGCGGCGTTGATCCAGGCGCCGACTTCACGGCGCTGGTCGGACGGCAACCCGCCAAGGAGCGTGTGAACGCGAGCGAGCTCGGAGCGCTTCCCGAGCACCTCCCGTTCCACCTCCCGCAGGGACGCCAGGTCGGTTGCGCCCTCCAGCTGGGCGAGGGCATGGGCTTCGACGCGTTTCAGATGAGCGCCAATGGATTCCGGGTCGGTGGTGTTCACGGTTCTTGCAGTCTGGTCAACTGGCTCAGGCTAAACCGAATTGTCGGCCCCGTCCCGCGGTTTGCGGCCCTTCACCCGGCGCTGCCGGGACGCCTCGAAGCACAGGACTGCAGCCGTCGCGGCCACGTTGAGCGACTCGGCAGGCGGCGCCATCGGCACGCACAGGGTGCCATCGAGATGGTCGTCCAACCCGGCCGAGCCTGACAGCCCGTGCGCCTCGTTGCCGAGTACCAGCGCCGTCGGCACCGACAGGTCCGCCTGGGAGTAGTCCGCACCGTCGCGGGCCGACGTCCCCCACCGGTGCAGGCCCCAACGGGCCACCTCGTCGAGCGTCTCGATCGGATCGCCGGCGGCGACGACCGGCAGGTGGAACAGCATCCCCGCCGACGCCCGGACCGTCTTCGGGTTGTACAGGTCGGCCGTGCCGGCGCAGCAGAGCACGGCCTGCGCGCCCGCCGCCCCGGCGCTGCGGATGATCGTGCCCAGGTTGCCGGGGTCGCGCACATCGACACAGATCACGATCAGGTCGAGGTGACGGTCCCGGAGCCCGGCCAGATCCGCACCGGCCGCGCCGACGATGGCCGCCACTTTCTGCGGGGTCACGGTGTCGCAGGCCCGGGCGAGCACGCCGGGCTGCAGCTCGAACACGTTGGTCCCCGTCGCCGCACACTCCTTCGCGAGCTCGACCTCGGCAGGGCCGGCGGCTGGATCGATGAAGACCGCCTCGATCGGCAGGCCGGCGGCGCGCGCCTCACCCAGCAGTTTGGCTCCCTCCACCACGAAGCGGCTCTCAGCCTGACGAGCCCCGCGGCGTTCGATCAGACGGCGTAACCGCTGAACGGCCTGGTGACGGAAAGCGAGCCCGGCCGGCGGCAAGCGGGCGTCAGGCCGTAGCCGACTCGGGCTCGGACGAGCCCGACAGGGCCTCTCGGGCCACCTCGACCAGCGCCGCGAACGCGGCACCATCCCGCACCGCCAAATCGGCCAGCACCTTGCGATCTACCTCTACGCCGGCCGTGCGAAGCCCCGCGATGAGCCGGCTGTAGCTCATGCCGTGCAGGCGCGCGGCCGCGTTGATGCGCTGGATCCAGAGCTGCCGGAAATCACCCTTGCGTGCTCGACGATCCCGGTAGGCGTATTGCAACGAGTGCATGACCTGCTCGTGCGCGGCGCGATAGCTCCGGCTCTTGTTGCCGAAGTATCCCTGCGCTTGTTCGAGAACGGCGCGCCGGTGCTTCTTGCTATGGACGGCACGCTTTGCCCGGGCCATCGAGAGCTCCTTTCAAACAGTGTGAAGTGTGGTGAACCAGAGGGGGTTCGGTGCGTACCCCGACGGTGATCAGATGCCGAGCAGGCGCTTCACCGATTTTCGATCGCCCGGGGCGACGTCCACCTCGCGCCCCAGCCGCCGGGTGCGCTTTGAGGGCTTCTTCTCCAGGATGTGGTTACGGAACGCCTGTTCCCGGCGTAGGCGCCCGGTGCCTGTGATCTTGAACCGCTTGGCGGCGCCCCTGTCGGTCTTCATTTTCGGCATGTGGTCAAACTCCTGGTCAGGACCTGATCGGTGCTGCGCCACCGCTGCGTTCGTCGCTGCTCATGCTGGCGCCGGCGGTCGCCGGGGCAACCTCGGGCCGGGCCGGCGCGCTCGGGGTGACCGCGCCGGTCGGGGCTGGATCGGAACCGCCCGGCTCCGTCTCGGCCGCAGATTCGGGTGGCGGGCCGGCGGGCAGTCCTTCGTTCGCCTCGTCGGCGGGGCTGCGGCCGGCACCGGCGGGTCGGGACCCGTTGCCAGTCGGCTTTCGGGTCTGGGCCCGGCGATCCGGGGCCAGCACCATGATCATGTTGCGACCGTCCAATTTGGGCGCCGCCTCCACCTTGGCCACGGGGGCCACGGCTTCGGCGACCTGGTCCAGAATGCGCTTGCCGAGCTCCGGGTGGCTCATCTCCCGCCCCCGGAACATGATCGTGATCTTTACCTTGTGGCCTTCGTTGAGGAAACGGGCCACCTGCCTGGTCTTGGTCTCGAAGTCCCCGACACCGATCTTGGGTCGGTATTTCATTTCCTTGATACCGGTGCTGGTGGCCTTGCGCCGGGACTCTTTCGCTCGCTGGGCCGCCTCGTACTTGAAGCGGTTGTAGTCCATGATCCGGGTTACTGGCGGATTGGCGTCGGCGGCCACCTCCACCAGGTCCAGATCCAACTGCCGGGCGATGCTGAGCGCCTCCGGCAGAGGCTTGATACCGAGCTGTTTGCCGTCCGGGTCGATGAGCAGGACTTCGCGGGCTCTGATCCGATCATTTGTGCGGTGCTCGTTCTGGTCAGGTGCAGCGGCTATGCGGCATCACTCCTTAGGGAGAGGTTCCTCTCTCGACGCGAAAAGAGGACGGGCGTACGAAAGCAACGCCCGCCCCTGGCGGTCGATCGACCCGGACGCATCGTAAACCCTGTCGGGCTCCGCTGGCCGGGTGGGGGTCGCGGCCCCGCTTCCGGTATTCGGTTTCCACACATAGGGTAGCGCAATGAGCACGCTTTGGACGCCGGGCGGCGAGCGACCGATACGCCGGGATCCGACGGCACCCCCGACGCGCCGCCGGGCGGTGGCGGAGCTCCACCGAGCGAACCGTCCGAGGAGGAGCTGCGCACCGAGATGGCCCGCCTGCGGGACGAACTGGCGCGCACGCCCGCGGAAGTGGTCATCGCGAACCACGCGTTCGGGCTGTTCGAGCTGGCTGCGCTCCATCTGTCGCTGCAGCCGGCGCAACTCCCCCAGGCCCGCCTGGCCATCGACGGCCTCGCCGCCCTCGTCGACGGCCTGGCCGAGCGGCTCGGGGATGCCCATCGCCAGCTGTCGGAGGGTCTCAGCCAGCTGCGCATGGCCTACGTGCAGATCCACCGGGCCAGTGAAGGCGGTGCCAGTGAAGGCGGTGCCAGTGAAGGCGGTGCCGGCGAGGGGGATGCGGCCGGAGGCGACGCCGGCTGACTCACCGTTTGTGTGATAAAAGTCGCGTAATCCGCGGCAAATATCACACAATCGCACCGGGGGGCCCCGCCGGGCGGATGTCGGCGGCCTCCCACCGTCCGCCCCGGCCCGCACGCAGTTCGAAGCTGACCGTGGCGCCGACCGGCACCGAGCGCGACCCATCCGCGACCTGGGTGCAGTGAAACCCGAAACGGGCGCCATCTCCGTCGACCTCGCCCAGGCCGGCGTGTTCGTCGAAGGCCACGACCGTGCCCACCAGGCGCCCGCCCGGGGAGGTCACGGGACGATCTTGGCGATCGGCAGCTCGATGATGTCGGTCGCTCCGTGGTCTTTGAGGGCAGGTATCAGCGTGTTGATGGTGTGCTTGGGCACCACCGCCTCCACCGCGAAGGCGTCCTCGCCGAACAGCTTCGACACGGTCGGCGATTTCATCGCCGGCAGCAGAGGAATGACGGCGTCCAGGTCCGGCGAGGCGACATTGAGTTTCACCAGGACCCGCTCCCGGGCCACCAGCGTGCCGCTCAAGAGGGACAGCAGTTGCTGCATGGCATGCCGCTTGGTGTCGTCGGCGTAGGCCACCGGGTTGGCGATCAGCTCGGTGTAGGACTCCAGGATGGTCTCGATGACCCGCAGGCCGGCGGCCCGCAGCGCCCGCCCGGTCTCGGTGATCTCGACGACCGCGTCGGCGATCTCGGGGATCTTGGCCTCGGTGGCGCCGTGTGAGATGCGGACTTCGGCCTCGACGCCGTGGGCGGCCAGGAACCGGCGGGTCAGCCCCGGGTACTCGGTCGACACCCGGACGCCGGCGGGCAGGTCGGCCACCGTCCGGAACGACGACTCCTCACTGACCGCCAGCACCACCCGGATGGGCCGCGAGGTGGCTTTGCTGTAGCGCAGCTGCCCCAGGGTGGTCACCTTCGAATCGGTTTCCTCGATCCAGTCCCGGCCGGTCACGCCGAGGTCGAACAGCCCTTCCGCCACGTACTCCGGGATCTCCTGTGGGCGCAGGATCCGCACCTCGGACACCCGGGGGTCGTCGATGGTCGCCCGGTAGTCCACGTCAGACCCCCGCAGCACGGCCAGGTCGGCGGCCTCGAACAGGTCGAGGGTGGCCCGCTCGAGCGAGCCTTTGGGCAGCACCAGGCGCAACACGGGGCGGAACCCTACCCGGACGCGGCCAACCCGGAGGGCGAGATGGGCTTCGGCAGCTGGGCCAGCAGGCTGGCCATCTCGATGGCCGCCGTGGCCGCCTCGAAGCCCTTGTTGCCGGCTTTGGTTCCCGAGCGTTCGACGGCCTGCTCGATGGTCTCGGTGGTCAGCACCCCGAACACGATGGGCAGGCCCGAATCCAGTTGTACGCGCTGCACTCCCGCCGCGCACTGGCCGGCGACCAGGTCGTAGTGGCTCGTCGCGCCCCGGATCACGGCTCCGACGGTGATCAGCACGTCGTAGCGGCCGCTGGCCGCCAGGCGCGACGCCACCAGCGGCAGCTCGAACGCCCCGGGCGCCCAGACCACGTCGACCGCCTCGGTGTCCACCCCGTGCCGGCGCAGCCCGTCCAGGGCACCATCGACGAGGCGGGCGGTGATGAAGTCGTTGAAGCGGCTGGCCGCGATGCCCACCCGCAGGCCGTCGCCTCGCAGCTGGCCTTCGTACACCGTCACGAGACACCACCCTCGTCGAGCAGATGCCCGAGCCGGTCGCGTTTGGTGCGCAGGTAACGGATGTTCTCCTCGGTCGGCGGGGTATGGATGGGGACCCGCTCGACGATCTGGAGGCCGAAACCTTCCAGGCCGCCCCGCTTCGCCGGATTGTTCGTCATCAGGCGCATGGTGGTGATGCCCAGGTCCACCAGGATCTGGGCTCCGATGCCGTACTCGCGGCTGTCGACCGGGAGGCCCAACTCCACGTTGGCGTCCACCGTGTCCAGGCCGCCGTCCTGCAGCTCATAGGCCTGCAGCTTGTGGGTGATGCCGATGCCGCGCCCCTCGTGGCCCCGCAGGTACACGACCGTCCCCAGGCCGGTTTCGGCGATCATCCGCAACGCCGCGTGCAGCTGGGCCCCGCAGTCGCAGCGCCGCGAGCCGAACACGTCGCCCGTGAGGCATTCGCTGTGCACCCGCACCAGCACGTTCTCCTCGCCGGCAGGCTCCCCCATCACGAAGGCCAGATGGGTCTCCTGGTCCATCACGCTCTGATAGGCGATGCACCGGAACTCGCCGTACTCCGTCGGGAGGCGAGCTTCGGCCGTGCGGCGCACCAGCCGCTCCGTCTGCCGGCGGTGGCGGATCGAGATCGGCGATGGTGACCAGGAGAAGGCCGTGCCGGTCGGCGAACGCTTCCAGGTCCGGGAGGCGGGCCATGCCGAGACCATCGTCGGTGACCACCTCGCACAGCACGCCGGCCGGCTTCAGCCCGGCCATGCGGGCCAGGTCCACGGCCGCCTCGGTGTGGCCGGCCCGTTTGAACACCCCACCGTCACGGGCGCGCAGCACGTGCAGATGACCGGGGCGGGTCAGGTCATCTGGCTTGGTGACCGGATCCACGAGCGCCCGGGCCGTCAACGACCGGTCCCTCGCGGAAATCCCCGTCGTCGTCCCCTTGGAGTAATCGACGGTCACGGTGAAGGCGGTCCGCTGGGACTCGGTATTCCGGGCCACCATCAAGGGCAGATCCAGCTCGTCCGCCCGCTGCGACGTGATCGAGGCGCAGATGAGCCCCGACGTGTGCCGCACGAAGAAGGCCATCGTCTCCGGGGTGGCGTGCTCGGCCGCGACGATCAGGTCGCCCTCGTTCTCCCGGTCCTGGTCGTCGATGACAATCACCATGCGGCCGGCGCGGATGGCGGCGACGGCCTCCTCGATCGTGGCGGTGGGCACAGATCAGTCCTCTCCGGTAACCGCAAGAGCGCGGTAGGGCGATTCCAAGCCGGCTTGCAGCAGCCGGGCCGTGTATTTGGCGATCACGTCCACTTCGATGTTGACCTGGTCGCCCACAGCCCGGCTCCCGAGGGTGGTGACGGCCAGCGTGTGCGGAATGATGGCCACGCCGAACTGGTCGGCGGCCACGGTGACGACGGTCAGGCTGATCCCATCAACGGTGACCGACCCTTTCTCGACCAGGTAGGCGGTGAGGCGCGCATCCAGGCGGACCTGCAGGGCCGGCGGCGGGGTGACCACTGTGCCGACACCGTCGACGTGTCCCTGGACCAGATGACCGCCCAGGCGACCGCCGAGCGCGACGGGGCGCTCCAGGTTCACCGGGTCGCCGGGCCGCAGGCGACCGAGGTTGGTGCGGGCCAGGCTCTCGGCCACGACGTCGGCAGCCCACCAGCCCGCCCCCAGTCCGACCACGGTCAGGCAGCAGCCGTTGACGGCGATGGAATCGCCGACGTGGCCGCCCTCGGCCACGGTGGGGGTGGTGAACACCAGGCGCCGGCCGTCCCCGGCGGGCTCCACCGAGGCCACCGTTCCCAACTCCTCGATGATTCCGGTGAACACCACGCTCACGGTACGGCACCCTCACCGTTTGCAGCCAGCAGATCGATCCGCAGGTCGGGACCCAGCCGGCGAAGCTCGGCGATACGGCCCCGCCAGATACCCGCCATCGTCGGAGCGCCCGGCCCCGCGAAGAGCGGCACGCCGTCGTCGCCGCCGAGCAGCGCCGGGGCCAGGTACAGCACGTACTGGTCGACGAGTCCGCTCCGGTGAAACGACCCGGCCACTCGCGCCCCTCCTTCCACGAGGAGCTGGAGCACGCCGCGCGCGCCCAACTCGTCCAGAAGCGGCTCCAGGTCGCCATCATGGACCAGCGCCGGATGCGCCCGGGCGTTCTCCGGGGGGTGGCCGAGAACAATCCGCAGGGGATCTCGCCCGGGAACGTCTCGCACCGTCAGGGCTGGATCGTCGGCGCGGACCGTCCCGGCGCCGACCAGGATGGCGTCGCTTTCGGCGCGCAGGCGGTGGACGTCCAGGCGAGCCTCCGGTCCGGTGATCCAGCGGCTGGAGCCGTCCGGGGCTGCAATACGGCCGTCGAGGGTGGCCGCCAGCTTCAAGACCACCCAGGGCCGGCCTCGGCGTCGCTGCGCCAGGTACGGCCGCAGCGAGGCTTCGACCTGTCCGGCCAACACGCCGACCTCGACGTCGATCCCGGCGGCCAGCAGTCCGGCAACGCCCCGGCCGGCTACCTGCGGGTCAGGATCGAGGATGCCGACCACCACCCGTCGCACCCCGGCGGCGATGAGGGCATCGGCGCAAGGAGGCGTGCGGCCGTGGTGGGCGCACGGCTCGAGGGTCACGTAGACGGTTGCGTCGCGGGCGGAGGCGCCGGCCAGCTCCAAGGCGACGGCCTCGGCATGGGCGCCGCCGGCGGGGCGGGTGGCGCCCTCCGCGGCGGGCTCGTCGCCCGCCGGCACGATCACGGCCCCTACCCAGGGGTTCGGGGAGGTCTCGGTCCGGACACTCTCCCCCAGGGCCAAGGCCTCCGCCATCCAGGCGGCGTCCTCTTCGGCCGTCATGGCGAGGTCAGGGGTGCCGGGTCGGGTGCTCGCCCAGAAGATCCAGGGCGTGGGGAACGATGTCGATTACGGCTTGCAGACACTCGACGGCACCGGTGGGTGAGCCGGGCGTGTTCAGGATGATGGTGTGACCCCGGATGCCGGCGACGGCGCGTGACAGGCGGCCCAGGGGGTTGACCAATCGCATGGCTTCGGCCAATCCGGGGGCATCTCGTTCCAGGATCTCCCGGGTGCCCTCGGGGGTCTGGTCCCGGGGCCCGAAACCCGTTCCTCCCGTCGTCACGACCAGGCCCGCGAAGCTGGCACTCATACGGGCAAGCTCCCCGGCCACGGACGCCACCCCGTCGGCGATCACGGAGTGCTCCACCACCTCGAAGCCGGCCGTCTGGAGCGCCTCTACGAGCGCAACTCCCGAACGGTCCTCCCGGGTTCCGCCAACCACGCCGTCGGACACGGTGACGACCTTCGCCTGGTTGGTCATCGGTGAACCGTAGCCGCGTGAGCGGCGTCGCGGATGGCCCGGGCCGCGGCCACCGGATCTGGATGTCCGAAGATCGCACTGCCCGCCACGAAGGTGTCCGCGCCGGCTTCGGCCATCGGCACCACTGTCTCGGCGTCGATTCCTCCGTCGACCTCGATGACGAGGTCGAGGTCGTCGCGCCGGGCCAGCTCCGCGGCCCGAACGACCTTGCCGATCACCTCCGGCATGAAATGCTGACCACCGAAGCCCGGGTGCACGGACATGACGAGCAGCAGATTGATGCGATCCAGCCACGGTTCGCACGCCTCGAACGGGGTTTCCGGATTGATCGCCAGGCCGGCGTCGAGACCCAGGCCGCGCATGGTGTCGACCAGCTTGGCCGTGTCGTCGATCTCGACATGCACGCTGCAATGATTCGCGCCGGCCTGGGAGAAGGCCTCCAGGTAGTCGCCGGGGTTCGTCATCATCAGATGGCAGTCCAGGTAGGTGTCGGTGTGACGGCGGATCGCGGCGACGACGGGAGGCCCGATCGTCAGGTTGGGAACGAAATGACCGTCCATCACGTCCACGTGCAACCAATCCGTCTCGGGCCGGACCCGGTCGATGTCCGCCCCGAGAGCGGCGAAGTCCGCCGAGAGGATGGAGGGGGCTATCCGGACCATCGGGACAACCCTACTGCCGGGATTCGAAGCCTCAGCAGGTACATGCCGTCCGTGCCTTCGGCCTGGGGCAGGAGCAGCGCGCCCCGGCCCGACGGCTGCCAGGGAGGGGGCGGCGGCGGCAGCGGGTCCAGCTCGGGAAAGGCGTCTGCCAGCCAGCCGTCGATGCCGCGGGTCTCATCGGTCGTGAGGGTGCAGACGCTGTAGATGAGCGTGCCCCCCGGCCTGAGCAGGGGCAGGGCGGCCGTCGAGCAGCCGGCGCTGCAGCCGGGCCAGGCGGCCCACGTCACCCGGCTGCACTCGCCAGCGGGCATCCGGCCGGCGGCGCAACACCCCGAGGCCGGTACAGGGGGCGTCGACCAGCACCCGGTCGAAGCTGGCCGGCCGCCATGGCGTGCGGGTACCGTCCGCGACGACCGCGGCCATGTTGGTGGCGTCCAGACGGGCGGCGTTCTCCGATACCAGCGCCACCCGGCCCGGAGACAGGTCGGCCGCCACCACCAGCCCCGGCCCGCTCGCGGCCATGGCGGTGGCCTTGCCGCCGGGTGCGGCGCACACGTCGAGGATCCGATCACCGGGTTGAGCCCCGGTCCAGGCGGCGACCTGCTGGCTGGCCTTGTCCTGGATGTAGCCGTCCGGGCGGGTGGTCACCGTGGCCGGCTGGTTCATCGTTGTCAGGGCCTCGCGGGCCGCGGCGGGACCCAGATCCCGGGCCAGCCGGGCGACAATCCAATCGGGGTAGCTCAGCTCCGTCGCCGGGTCGGGCCACACGACCGGACCGTCTGCCAGTGCCGACGCCACCCGGCGCAGGACGGCGTTGACGACGGAACGGCCTGGGCCGTGCACCACGTCGACGGTGGCCGAGACGGCCGCGTGCGGCGGTATCCGGGTCCAGCCCAGCTGGTAGGCGCCGACCCTGAGCGCGGCGCGGACTTGCGCGTCCAGACGGCCCCGGGTGTGACGATCGACCAGCCAGTCACACGCCCTTCGCATCCGACACGTCCCGTAGACCAGTTCGGTGACGAGCCCCCGGTCGCGGCTGTCCAGGTTGCTCCGGTCGAGCAGGTCGGGAACGACCACGTTGGCCCGGGCGCCGCTGTCCACGGCCATCAGCGCGTCGACGGCGACGCGCCGAGCATCGCAAGGCCGCTGGTTCATTGCCCCAGCAGCTCGCCGGGCTGCGGGCGGGCCCCGCGCACCCAGTCCGCGGCCGGAATCGGACCGCGACCTTCTGGCTGCACGGTGACCAGCCGCAGTCCGCCTCTCCCGGTGCGGACCACGTCGCCGTCAAGGCTTCCTGGAAGCCCGCCGCCAGAAGCGCCGGCGACACGAGCGGCCAACACCAGCAGCCGGCGGCCTCGCCACGTCGTCCAGGCCCGTCCGACCCGGACAATCCGGTGCAGTTCGTCTGCCGGCCGACTCCAGTCGAGAAACAGATCCGCCGCGTCCAGCTTCTCGGCGTAGCTCGGAGTGCCCGTCTGCGGGGTGGCGGGGCCCAGGCCCTGATCCAGGGCCCGGACGACCATGGCCGCGCCGAGCTGGGCCAGGCGGGCCCGCAGCTCCGCGGCCGTCTCGTCCGGCCCGATCGCCACCTCCTGGCAGCCGTACACCGGCCCGGTGTCGAGGCCCTCGTCGATGGCCATCAAACAGACCCCGGTCGTGGCGTCGCCGGCCAGGATGGCCCGCTCCACCGGCGCCGCCCCCCGCCACCGGGGCAACAGGGAGAAGTGAACGTTCACCATCGGGAGCCGCTCGAGGAGGTCTTTTTTGATGATCCGGCCGAAGGCCACGACCACCCCGAGTTCGGCGCCGACCTCGGCGGCGTCCTCCGGACGGCTGCTGACCGGCAGCCCCAAGGCCAGGGCGGCCTCCTTGACGGGGCTGGGACGTGGCGGCTTCGTTCCTGCCACGTCGCTTGTCGGCCCGGCTGATGACGATCGCCACGTCATGGCCGGCGTTCACGATCGCCTGCAATGCGACCACCGCCGGTTCGGGTGTGCCCAGGAAGGCGATACGCAGGATCTAGCTCCCGACGGCCTCGGCCCGCCGGCGCAGCTCGCGCATCGCTTCCTTGCGTTGGTCTTTGTCCAGCCTGGTGAGCAGCAGCTTTCCATCCAGGTGGTCCATCTCGTGCTGGAAGCAGCGGGCCTCCAGCTCGTCCGCCTCGATGGAAATCTCGTTACCGTCGAGATCCCGTCCCATCAGGTGGACCTCCTTGGGCCGCACGATGGGAAAGTACAAACCGGGGATGGACAGGCAGCCCTCGTCGTACTCCCATTCGCCCCGGCTTTCCACGATGGTCGGGTTTACGATCGCCACCGGGTCGGAATCCTCCATCTGGTAGACGAACAGCCGCTTCTGGACGCCCACCTGGGGAGCCGCCAGGCCGAGCCCGTGGGCTTCGTGCATCGTCTCGAGCATGTCGTCTACCAGGCGGGCCAGGCCGGCGTCGATGTCGGTGACCTCAGCGGCGCGCTGGGTCAGCACGGGATCACCGAACAACCGGATCTGGTAGCCAGCCACAAGCCCCATCGTACCGGTAGCGTCTGGAGTCCGATGGGCCCCGGTCACTACTTCGACGCCGATCCGACCGTGCCCTCCCGGCCCGGTGTGGTGGAGTTGTCGCTCCCCGATTTCCGGGCGCAGCTGGCCGTCGACCGCGGCGTGTTCTCGGCCCGCAGCGTCGACCCGGGAACCGTCGAACTGCTCCGCGCCACGCCGGATCCTCCGAAGCACGGGAACCTGGTGGATCTCGGGTGCGGGTACGGCCCCATCGCCTGCACCCTGGCGCACCGCTCACCGGACGCCGTGGTGTGGGCCCTGGACGTCAACGACCGGGCCCTCGATCTGACCGCCCGCAACGCCGCCGCCCTGCGCCTGCCGGCCGTGCGGGCCGTCCGTCCCGAGGCGGTGCCGGCGCCGATCCGCTTCGCAGGGCTGTGGTCGAATCCTCCCATTCGCATTGGCAAGGGACCGCTCCAGGAGCTGCTGCAGACCTGGATGGGACGATTGGAGCCGGAGGGGCAGGCCTGGCTGGTGGTTCACCGCCATCTGGGCGGCGACTCACTGGCCGCCTGGCTGGACACGCAGGGCTGGAGGGTCAAGCGGGCCGCTTCGAAGCGCGGCTACCGGATCCTGGAAGTGGCCCGGCCGTGAGGCAACTCGGCCCGACGGATCTCAAGCGGCTGCATCGGGAGTGGAATCGCCGTACCCCGGGAAGGTTGGCCCTGCTCCTCGACGGCGTGCAATCGCCGTACAACATGGGAGCCATCGTTCGCACCGCGGCCGCGTACCGGATCGACCACCTGTACCTGGGGGGTGACAGCGTGTCGCCCGCCAATGCCAAGGCCGGGAAGCTGTCCATGGGCACGGAGCGGTACCTGTCGTGGTCAGGGTGGGAGCATGGCGCCGACGCCGCCGACGCCGCTCGCGACGATGGCTACACGGTGGTCGGCCTGGAACTGGCCGACGATGCCGTCCCGTTGCATCAGCTCCGGCCCGGCCCGGACGTCTGCCTGGCGCTGGGCCACGAGGACCGCGGCCTCAGCCCCGCCACCCTGGCGGCATGCGACACGGTGGCGTTCCTTCCGCAGATGGGGCGGGTCGGCAGCCTCAATGTCGCCACCGCCGCGGCCATCGCCATCTACGAGCTGCGCCGCCAGGGTTGGGCGTAGCCCCCTAGAAGCGAGCGGGGCTCACCTCCACTCGCAGTCGTCCTGACGGACGGGGAACCGCAGCCAGGGCGCCGACCAGGGCGGCCGTATCGACCGCCTTCAGCAGCCAGTGGTCCCCGTCGGGACCCAGGATGTCCAACGAGGTGTCCCGGAGGGCGTCGACGTAGCCGCTGGCACTGGGGCCGGACACGACCGCCATCGCCGTGACCGGCGGGACGCGCAGAAGGTGGCGCAGCGGCTCCTCCTCGTCCGCGAGCAGGCCGGGGTCAGCCAGGAGCGCAGCCCGGAGGGCCGGATGGTCAGGAAGGCGGGTCTGGACCAGGAGGCGCCCGGCCCGGCCGCGCACCAGTCGGGCGGCGTGGGCCAGCAGGGCCAGTGATTCTTCGCCGGCGCGGACCCGGGCTGCGAGCAGCTCCTGGTCGAAGTCGACGAAGGCGATGGCGTCAACCTGCTCGGTCCCGTTCAGGCGGTGCAGGACGGCCTCCGTACCCACCAGGACGTCGCTGTCGGGCAGCTGGGTCTGGGTCGTGGTCCCTGTCACCTCCCCCACGGGCCGCCCAGCCAGCGCCTCCAACTCCTCGCGGGCCCGGCTCACCCCGATGCGCAGCGCCCGCAGTCGAGACGACCCGCACCGGGCGCACACCGGGGGTCGGCCGACGCCGCAGCGCGGGCAGACGAGCGACGCTCCCTGCTGGGCCACCGCGTTCCCGCACTGTTCGCAGCGGGCCACCTCCCCGCAGGCGGCGCACACCAGGAGGCGGGCGCGGCCCGTGCGGTTCAGCACGCACACGACGCGCCGCTCTTCCCGGATGAGCGCCACCAGCCGTTCCGAGTACAGGCCCAGGCGCGGGTCGTCCTGGCGGCGATCGACGACCTCGAGCGGAGCCCAGCCTTGCCGTTCGGCCTGCCGGGCCACCTGCCGGAGTCGGCCCGCGGCCAGGAGTTCCAGGGTCGGGCACGGGGTGACAACCACGCACGGAACCCCGGCGCGCCGGGCCCGCTCGGCGGCCACGGTGACGGCGTTCCAGGTCGGGGCTTGCTCCTGGACCAGGCTTTCGTCGTGGCCGTCGACGATGGCCACGCCCGCCAGCCCCGGGCACGGAGCCCACGCGGCGCCACGCGCCCCCAGCACCACGGCCGCGCCGGCCCGCGCCTGGGCCCAGTCGTCGGGCAGGAGGGCGACCCCGCCGCCCGCCCGCCGGAACCGGCCGGCGAGGACCGCGGCCCTGCGCAGTGACGGCACCACCACCAGCGTCGGCCCTCGCTGGGCCAGCTCGGCCAGGACCGCGGTGGTGTCGCCGGCAGGGGGCAACCGGAGGATGAGCGGACGGTCAAGCGGCAAGTCGTCGAGCAGCCCGGTCGGCTGCGGTGGCGGCGGCCGGCGGAGGGCCGGCGCCGGCAGGGACAGCACCGCTGCCCGGGGGACGCGGCCCGCAGCAGCGCCCGGCGCCGGCCGGCCCAGCGCCAGGCCGCCCAGCCGGCCAGTTCGATCAATTCCGGTTCGGGGCCCCAGCCCCGAACTTTGGCTACAGGCCGCAGCAGGATCCCCGGTAGCGCGTCCACGCCGACGGCCACCACCCACGCCCCGACCCGCCGGCCCGCCAGTTCCACCCGGATCTGTGATCCGATCCGGACCTCGGGGGCGAGTGCAGCCGGGACCAGGTAGTCGAATTCTTTGTCGACGCCGGCCACGTCGGTCACGACCCGGGCAACCAGCGCCCCGGGTTCAGGCAAAGCGGCCGGCCCGGCGCGCCGGCGGCCGCCTGCTTTCACCTTCTGGTCTACAGCCCCAGCGCCGAGGTGAACTCGTCCAGCTTGCTCAGCTGCTCCCAGCTGAACTCCTTGTCGGACCGGCCGAAGTGACCGTACGCCGCCGTCTTGCGGTAAATGGGCCGGCGCAGGTCGAGGTCCCGGATGATCGCAGCCGGGCGCAGGTCGAAGACCTCATCGATGGCCTTCTCGATCCGGGCCGGGTCGACGGCGGCTGTCCCGAACGTCTCCACCAGCAGCGACACCGGGCGGGCGACCCCGATGGCGTAGGCCACCTGGATCTCGCAGCGCTGGGCCGCGCCCGAGGCCACGACGTGCTTGGCCAGCCAGCGCGCCGCGTAGGCGGCGGAGCGGTCCACCTTGGAGGGGTCCTTGCCGGAGAACGCCCCGCCTCCGTGCCGGGCGGCCCCGCCATAGGTGTCGACGATGATCTTCCGCCCGGTCAGCCCGGCGTCCGCGTGAGGGCCGCCCAGCTCGAACTTGCCGGTCGGGTTGGCCAGCACCTGATAGCCGTCGCCGGCGAACTCGGCGGGAACCAACGGTGCGATCACGTGGTCACGCAGGTCCGGCAGCAACAGCGTTTCGAGGTCGACGTTCGGGTTGTGCTGGGTCGAGATCAGCACCGTCTTCAGGCGAATCGGCCGGCCGTCCTCGTACTCGAAGGTCACCTGGGTCTTGCCGTCCGGGCGCAGGTACGGCAACATGCCCACCTTCCGGACCTGGGCCAGGCGCTGGGCCAGGCGGTGGGCCAGCCAAATGGGCATCGGCATCAGGTCGTCGGTTTCGTCGCAGGCGTAGCCGAACATCATGCCCTGGTCCCCGGCGCCCTGGGCGTTGAGGATGTCCTCACCGCTGGTACCGGACCGGACTTCGAGGGCGGTGTCAACACCCTGGGCGATGTCGGGCGACTGCGACCCGATGGAAATAGCCACGCCGCACGTGCTGCCGTCGAAGCCCATGTGCGAGCTGGTGTAGCCGATGTCGGTCACGACCTCGCGGACCAACTTCGGAATTTCCACGTAGCCGGTGGTGGTGATCTCACCGGCCACGACCACCAGGCCGGTGGTCAACAGCGTCTCGCACGCGACACGCGAGTACGGGTCCTGGCTGAGGAGGGCGTCGAGGACCGCATCCGAGATCTGGTCGGCCATCTTGTCGGGGTGCCCCTCAGTCACCGATTCAGATGTGAAGGTCCAGCGGGTCATCATTTCTCCTGGTTGTGTTGGGATCGAACGTCGATGATGGCGTCCACGACGGCGGTGGCGACCTGGGCCTTGCTGGCCAGGGGTACCTCCACCTCGTAGCCCCGGACGCCGACAATCAGCACGGCGTTGGTGTCGTGAGCGAAGCCGACGCCCGGAGCGGCGACGTCGTTGGCGACGACCAGGTCGGCTCCCTTGGCGGCCAGCTTGTCGAGGGCGTAGCGGCGCAGCTGGTCCCGGGCGCCGTCCCGGGAGGCGGTCTCGGCGGCGAACCCGACGAGCACCTGGCTCGGCCGGCGGCGACTGCCGAGGGCGGCGAGAATGTCGGTCGTTGGTTCGAGGACCACGTGGGGCGCACCGTCAGCCTTCTTGAGCTTCTGGTCGGCGATCTCCTTGGGCCGAAAGTCGGCCACGGCCGCGGCCATCACTACCACGTCAGCCCGGCCCGCCTGTTCCATCACCGCGGTTTCCATCTCCGCCGCGGTCTCCACCTCGACGATCTCCACCCCGGGGGGGGCGGGCAGGGTGACGGTGGAGATGAGGGTCACGAGCGCGCCACGCCCGGCCAGTTCCCCGGCCACGGCATAGCCCTGCTTCCCGGACGACCGGTTGCCGATGAAACGAACCGGGTCGATTGCTTCGCGGGTACCGCCCGCGGTGACGACGGCCCGTACCCCGGAGAGCGGGCCGGGCCCGGGCTCGACGGTGGACAGTTCGGAGAGCACCGAGGCTGCGGCTCCCACGATGTCGGCCGGGTCAGCCAGCCGCCCGGCACCGACGTCCCCGCCGGCCAGACGCCCGCGTGACGGCTCGACGACACGGACGCCCCGCTGCCGTAGCCGGGCCATGTTGTCCACCACGGCCGGGTGCTCCCACATCTCGGTGTGCATGGCCGGGCAGAGCAGGACCGGCGCCCGGGTGGCCAGCAACGTGGCCGTCAGCAGGTCCGAGGAAATGCCGGCGGCATAGCTGCCGATCAGGCGAGCGGTGGCCGGGGCGATCACGATCAGGTCCGCCGACTGCCCCAGGCGGGTGTGCGGGATCGGCTCCGGCTCGTCCCACAAAGAGGTCCGCACCGGCTCCGATGCCAGGGCCGACAACGTGACAGGACCGACAAAGCGGGTCGCCCCCCGGGTCATGACCGGGCTGACGAAGGCGCCGGCGTCGATGAGGCGCCGGCACACCTCCACGGCCTTATAGGCGGCGATTCCCCCGCACACGCCCAGCACGACCCTCCGGCCCCTGAGGGCCGAAGCGGGAGCGGCTATCGGTCGGCCTCCGGCTCGGGCCGCGCCTCGGGCTCCGGTGGACTGTCCGGCGCAGGCTGGTGCGCCGACGCCCACGCCGGCTCCTCGGTGCCGGCGTCCGCGGCCACTGCGTCGGCGGGCGCGACAGCATCGATCCCGCCCTCGGTCTCCGAATCGGCGGTCGTTTCGGTCTCCGCCAGTTCGTCCAGCTGCTCCCGGTCGTCCCGCTCGAGACCAGTGGCGGGAGCGAGTTCCAGCTCGGGTTCGCCTGCGGTCAGCTCCAGTTCGGGTTCGCCTGCCGTGAGCTCCAGTTCGGGTTCGCCTGCCGTGAGCTCCAGTTCGGGTTCGCCTGCCGTGAGCTCCAGCTCGCTTCGGTCCTCTGTCGCAAGCTCGGAGGCGGGAGGGAGCACATCGACGGCCGTCCCTGCATCGGCCGCGGTCACGTGACTGGCCTCGCTGTGGTCATCCTCGTCAACCCGCTCATCCTCTTCATCGCCGTTGGGCCGGGTATAAGTGATCTTGCCGGCCGCGATCTCCTCCAATGAGATCGATAACGGCTTGCGTGATACCGAAGTCACCTGCGGCGGCACGATGGTCCCCAGCCCCTCCCCGAGCTGGTTGAAGTAGGAGTTGATCTGCCGGCCCCGCATGGCCGCCAGGCTCACCAACGTGAACTTCGAGTCAACCCTGTCAAGTAGGTTCTCGACGGGCGGCTCCATCATGGATGGGTGGCGGTCTGGCATCGGCGGGGCCTCTCCGTGGCTAGGATGAAAGGGTCAGGGAACGACGCCCCGGCGGCGGGCCTGTGGGCGCGCGTCAGCCGCCGGAATGCGCGCCTCGCAGTATACCTGCCACTTCCCTCGCAGCCTGGTCGACGTCGTCGTTGACGACGACGTAGTCCGCGATCTGCCGACCCAGGCGCTCTTCGTCTGCACCGACCTGCAGCCGCCGGCGCACATTCGCCTCGCTGTCGCCGCGGGCGCGCAGGCGGGCTTCCTGAGCCTCCCGGCTGGGTGCCACGATCAGAATCAGGAGGGCATCGGGGTGGCTCCGCTTGATCTGCTGGGCGCCGTCGAGCTCGATCTCCAGTAACACGTCCTGACCGTCAGGCGCTTGCAAGGTCGGGGTTCCGTAAAACTCGCCCGTCCCCGGAAACTCGATCCATTCGATGAACCCGCCCCCGGCGATGCGCTCCTGAAACGCCCGTCGGTCCACGAAAACATACGCGTCTTCGGGCTCGCCGGGTCGCCGGGGCCGGGTCGTCCAGGAACGCGACAGCCAGAGCCGAGGTTCCAGATGGAGTAATCGGGAGACCACGGTCCCCTTCCCGACGCCGCCCGGGCCGGACACAATCACAATCACGGGCGGATCGGATCTTCGGTGCGAATGAGCGCCGTGAAGCCGGCGTTCAGCTGTTGAGCTTTTCGAACAGTTTCTTGCGTTGCTGATCGCCGAGGCCGTGGAGTCGCCGGGTTTCGCTGATCCCGACGTCGGACATCAACCGCCGGGCCTTGACTTTGCCCAGGCCGGGCAGTGACTCGAGAACGGAAAGGACTTTCATTTTGCCGACCACCTCGTCGGAATCCGCCTGGCGGAGGAGGTCGCTCAGGGAAATCGATCCCATCTTGAGTTTCTCTTTGAGCTCGGCCCGCAAACGGCGGGCCATGGCGGCTTTCTCCAAGGCGGCCTGTCGTTGGTCGGCTGACAGCGCAGGCGGCAGGGGCATGTCGCGCACCATAGCGCGGCGCCGGGGGGCCTGCCGCCAACCGTGGAACGCCGGCGAGGGGCCCGCCGGACGCCGGCACTACCGGCGCGGCCGCCGCCGGCCCCACCCGCAATCCTCAGACGATGGACGCGGCCAGCGCCGCCGCGGCAGCCTCGCGGTCGGGTGCCATGGTCACGGCCCGACCCACCACCAGCATGTCCGCGCCGGCGGCGATGGCCTCGGTGGGCGTGGCCGCCCGTAACTGGTCGTGGGTCGGGGTCCCCGCCGGCCGGACCCCGGGAACGACTGCCAGCATCCGCGGCGCCAGCTCCTTTATCACCCGTACGTCGGCTGCGGCGCACACCACCCCAGCGCAGCGGGCTTCTACTGCCGCGGCCAGGCGCCTCGGGATGATGTGCGGCGGGGCTCCTATGTCGCTCGTGAGCACCGTGACCGCCAGGGCGGAGGGCGGCTCCAGGCCGGCCCGGTCGGCGCCCTCGAGCAGGCCCTGGACACCGGCCCGGAGGACGTCGGGGCCCACGAAGGCGTGCAGCGTGAGGTAGGACACGCCGAGGGCGCCCAGCACCCTGGCGGCGCGGTTCACCGTCGTAGGGATGTCGGCCATCTTGAGATCCACGAACACGTCGTAGCCGTCGTCGATCAACGACTGCACCACCCGAGGCCCGGCCGCGCTGTAGAGCTCCAGCCCAACCTTGGCGACCCCGAACCAGGGACGCAGCTGGCGGGCCAGCCGGGCCGCCACGACGGCGTCGTCAACGTCCAGCGCCAGCGCCAGACGATTGCGCACCGATTGCGGTACCGGTTCGGTCAGGGTCATTGCGCTCGTCCTCTCAGCTCGGCGATGGTCGTAATCCCGTGGCCGGCGCACCAGCCTTTCAGCTCGGCCAGGACGCGGGCGGGCGCCCGGGGGTCGGCGAAGGTGGCGGTACCCACCTGGATGGCATCAGCACCCGCGGCGAGCAGCTCGGCTGCGGTCTCGCCGTCGGTCACCCCTCCGACGCCGAGGATCGGGACGTCCGGAAGGGCGGCGCGGCATTCGTAGACGGCACGGACCGCGACCGGATGGATGGCCGGGCCGGACAGTCCTCCCCCGCCGGCGCCAAGGCGAGCCTGGCCGGTGGCGGGGTCAATGGCCAGGCCCATGACCGTGTTGATAAGAGTGACGGCAGATCCGCCGGCGTCGACCGCGACCCGAGCCATCGCAGGCAGGTCGGTCACGTTGGGGCTCAGCTTCACCCAGAGCGGCAGCGCGCTGCCGAGGGCGCCGGCGGCGCCGCCGACGGCCAGGTGCACCCCGTCGGGGCTGTGGGCGAACATCCGGCTGCGGTCCTCGATGTTCGGGCAGGAGATGTTGGCTTCCACGGCCACCAGTGCGTCCACCCCGTCGCCGGGCCGGCGATGTTCACAAGCCGAGCGAAGCATGGCCGCGGCGGCGGCAAACTCCTCGGCGGTGAATCCCCAGATGCTGGCGACAACCGCCGCCCCCGTCGAGGCCAACCCGGGAAGCTCGCGGACCAGCCATTCGGCCAGGCCCGGATTTTGCAGGCCGACGCTGTTGAGCATTCCTCCCTCGACCGGGTGCAATCGCGGCGCCGGGTTACCCCGCCACGGCTCGGCGGAAAGGGACTTGACCACGACCGCCCCCAGCGAGGCGAGGTCGAAGAACGGCGCCAGTTCCGCCCCGTGACCGGATGTGCCCGACGCGGTCAGGACCGGATTGGACAGGGCCACGGCGCCGACCCGGGTTCGCAGATCAACGGCCGGCGCCGGGTCGGCGGGCCGATCCCGGCGAGCCGCGAGGGCGCTCATGAAAGCGGCAGCTGTTCGGACTGGTGATATTCCTGCAGGCTGCGGACCTCGAGCGGGCTGGCCGCCCGTTCGGCAATACCGGCTGCCGCGGCACGGGCTGCCGCCACGGTCGTGAGGCAGGCCACCCGGTGCTGGTTGGCAGCGCGACGGATGTAGGCGCCGTCGGCCCGGGGTCCCCGACCTCTCGGGGTGTTGACGACCAGGTCCACTTTGCCGTCCCGGATCAGGGCCACGGCGTCGACGCCCTCGCCGCCTTGGGCGTCGGACCCGACCCCGCCCGGGATTTCTGCTGCCGGCATACTCTTCCCCTGCCCCGCGGGACCCGGATCGGGATTGTCGGTGACCGCACCCAGCTTGGCGACCAGTGTGTCGACCGGCACTCCTTCCGACCCGAAATACGAGGCGGTTCCCGCGGTGGCGGCAACCCGGAACCCCAACTGGACGAAACGGCGGGCCACCGCCACTCCTGCTGCCTTGTCCCGGTCGGCGAGCGAAAAAAAGACCGTGCCTCCCGCGGGGAGCTCGTCCCCCGCAGCCGCCTGGCTCTTGGCGAACGCGAGCCCGAATCCGGTGTCGATGCCCATCACTTCGCCCGTGGAGCGCATTTCGGGCCCGAGCAGCGTGTCCGCATCGGGGAAGCGGGCGAACGGGAGCACAGCCTCCTTGACGCTGACGTGGCCTCCGGACACGGGCGCGACAAGGAGGCCCTCGGCCCGAAGCTCCTCGAGACGGGCGCCGGCCATCACCCGGGCGCCAACCTTGGCAAAGGGCACTCCGGTGGCTTTGGACACAAACGGAACTGTGCGGCTGGCCCGCGGGTTGGCTTCGATCACGAACACCTGCGTGCCCCCGCCGGCGCCGCGGCCGTGGGAAGCGCCACCCGGGCCCCCGAGTGCCTTGACGGCGAACTGCACGTTGAGCGGTCCGACCACTTCCAGGGCGGCGGCAATGGCGCGGGTGTGATGCTCGATGACCCCGATCGTGGCCGGATCGAGCGTCGGCGGTGGGATCACGCAGGCGCTGTCGCCGGAATGCACGCCGGCTTCCTCGACATGCTCCATTACCGCCCCGATCAGGACTTCGCCGGCCGCGTCCCGGACGGCATCGACGTCCACTTCGATGGCGTCTTCGAGGAACCGGTCGACCAGCACCGGGCGCTCGGCGGAAAGGCCGCCCTCTCGGCCGAGCGACCCGAACCCGGCCAGTTCGGCCATGGCCCGGCGCAGGTCCTCCTCGCTGTACACGATCTCCATGGCCCGCCCGCCGAGCACATAGCTCGGGCGCACCAGGGCCGGATAACCGACCCGTTCCACGATGGCCCGGGCTTCCTCGAAGTCGAGGGCAGTGCCGCCGGCGGGCTGAGGGATTTCGAGCCGGCCGCACAGGGCGTTCCAGCGCTCGCGGTCCTCGGCCAGGTCGATCGACTCCGGACTGGTCCCGAGGATCAGCCCCGGTGGCAGGGCCCCGGCCAGCTTGAGCGGCGTTTGCCCACCCAACGACACGATCACGCCTGCCACCGTCCCGGTCGCCGACTCCACGTCGATGACGTTGCTGACGTCCTCCCAGGTGACCGGCTCGAAATACAGGCGGTCGCTGGTGTCGTAGTCCGTCGAAACCGTCTCCGGGTTGCAGTTGATCATGACGGTCTCGAAGCCGGCATCGTGCAACGCGAAACTGGCCTGCACACAGCAGTAATCGAACTCCACGCCCTGGCCGATGCGATTGGGGCCGGAGCCGAGAATGATGATCTTGGGCCGTTCGCTGGGTGCCACTTCATCGTCGTCTTCATAGGTCGAGTAGTGGTACGGGGTGTGCGCTTCGAACTCCGCCGCGCAGGTGTCGACCGTCTTCATGGTGGCGCAGACCCCGGCGGTCAGGCGGGCTTGCCGTACGTCGCTTTCGCTGACGGACCACAGCCAGGCCAGCTGGGCGTCGGAGAACCCGAGCCGTTTGGCGGCTCGCCAGTCCGCCCGGTCCAGCGTCCCCGGCCCGTCGAAACCGGCCAAACGCCTGCGCTCCTCCACGACCAGTTCGATTTGGTCGAGAAACCAGGGGTCCACGCCGGTGGCGCGAGAGATGCGCTCGATCGAGATGCCGCGCCGTATGGCGGCTTCGAGATGGAACGGCCGGTCGGGAGTGGCGATCGCCGCCCGGCGGACCAGCTCGTCATCGTCCCATCTTGCGTAGATGGCCTCAGGCGGGTCGCAGTTGAGACCCAGGCGGCCGCGCTCGAGCGAGCGGAGACCTTTCTGTAACGACTCGATAAAGGTGCGGCCGATTGCCATGGCCTCGCCGACAGACTGCATGCGGGTCCCCAGCACGTCGGGGATTCCGGGGAACTTCTCGAACGCCCAGCGGGGAATTTTGGTGACCACATAGTCGATGGCCGGTTCGAAGCAGGCTGGCGTCTTACCGGTGATGTCGTTGGTGATCTCGTCCAGGGTGTAGCCGACGGCCAGGCGAGCGGCGATCTTGGCGATCGGGAAGCCGGTGGCCTTGGAGGCCAGGGCGCTGGAGCGGCTCACTCGAGGGTTCATCTCGATGACGACCTGATCGCCGCTCCGCGGGTCGACCGCGAACTGGATGTTCGACCCGCCCGTCTCGACGCCGATGCGGCGGATGCAGGCAAAGGCGGCGTCGCGCATGCGTTGATATTCGTGATCGGAGAGGGTCTGGGCCGGCGCCACCGTGATGGAGTCGCCGGTATGGACGCCCATGGGATCGAAGTTCTCGATGCTGCAAATGACGACGCAGTTGTCGGCGCGGTCGCGCATCACCTCCAGCTCGTATTCCTTCCAGCCCGCGATCGACCGCTCGATGAGGATCTCCGAAATCGGGCTGGCCGCCAGGCCGGCGGTGGCGATGCGGGCGAACTCCTCGGCGTCGAGGGCGAGGCCGGTGCCGGCGCCGCCGAGGATGTAGGACGGGCGGACGATGAGGGGATACCCGATCCGACCGGCCACTTCGACCGCCTTGCCGAGGGTGTAGGCGAAGCCGCTTTCCGGCACGGCCAGGCCGATCTCGGTCATGGCCTCCTTGAAGCGCTCGCGGTCCTCGGCCGTGGCGATCGCAGTCGCGCTGGCGCCGATCATCTCCACGCCAAAGCGCTGAAAGGTTCCCCGCTCGTGGAGGCTCACGGCCAGATTGAGGGCAGTTTGGCCGCCGAGTGTTGGCAGTACCGCGTCGGGCCGCTCGCGCGCGAATGATGGCTTCCAGCACTTCGACAGTGAGCGGTTCCACGTAGGTCCGGTGGGCGAACGCCGGGTCGGTCATGATCGTCGCGGGATTGGAGTTGGCCAGGATGACGCGGTAGCCCTCCTCGACCAACACCCGGCAGGCCTGGGTGCCTGAGTAGTCGAACTCGCAGGCCTGCCCGATCACGATCGGGCCGCTGCCAATGACCAGGATGCTGTGCAGGTCGTTGCGTCGGGGCACGGGTCGTTCAGGCGCCCTTCGCCATCAGGATGCGGAACTCATCGAACAGGTAGCTGGCGTCGTGGGGACCGGGCCCCGCTTCGGGGTGGTATTGCACGCCGAACGCGGGGATATCGCGGCAGGCCAGGCCTTCGATGACACCGTCATTGAGGTTGACGTGGGTGACGTCGGTCCGGGCGACGGTGCCGTCCTGAACGGCATAGTTGTGGTTCTGGCTCGTGATCTCGACGGCGCCGTTCGACAGGCGCCGAACGGGATGGTTGCCGCCGTGGTGGCCGAACGGCAGTTTGTGGGTGCGGCCGTCGAGCGCCGTCGCCAGCAGCTGATGGCCCAGGCAGATCCCGAACACCGGCACGCGGCCGAGCAGGCCGCGGATCGCAGTGGCTGCGTAGCCGACGGCAGCAGGATCGCCGGGTCCGTTGGAGAGGAAGACCCCGTCGGGGCGCTCGGCCAGCACGGCCGACGCCGGGGTGGACGCGGGCACCACGTTGACCGTGGCCAGGCGCCCGAGATGACGAAGGATGGCCCGTTTCACGCCGAAGTCGTAGGCCACCACCCGCAGCGGCCCGTCGCCCGTCGTGTACGGCACGGCGGTGGTCACTTCGGCCGCCAGGTCGACCCCGTCGGTGCCCGGGGCGGTGCGGGCCGCTTCGACCAGAAGCGATTCGGTTAGGGCGCCGGGGCCGCTGACGGGGCCGAATGCCCCCGGCATGGCTCCGGTGTCACGGATATGGCGGGTGAGCCGGCGGGTGTCGATCCCGGCCAGCCCGGGCAGACGCTGCTCGACGAGGAATTCGGCCAGGCTCTGCTGCGACCGCCAGCTGCTCGGTCGGGTCGCCGCCTCGCGCACGATGAGGCCACGGCAAAAGGCCCGCCGGCTCTCGCTGTCGGCCGGGGTGATGCCGTAGTTCCCGATGTGCGGGTACGTGAAACACACGATCTGGCCGGCGTAGGACGGATCGGTGAGGACCTCCTGGTAGCCGGTCAGGGTGGTGTTGAAGACCACCTCGCCCGTCGCGACGGCCGGGCTCGCCTCATCCCACCACCCGATGGCCTCTCCCTCGAAGATGGTGCCGTCCGCGAGAACGAGCAACCCCGTCTGCCGGGCCCGATGCGCCGCACCGGGGTGGGCGCGACCGGCGGCCTCGTCGCGGGCGGACTCCTCCCGGGTGTGCAGTCCCGTCATCGCTGCGCCTCCCCGTCGATGACCACCGGCTCGCCCCGCAGGATGGTGTGGCGGGCTCGTCCCACCAGGGCCCGGCCGGCGTAGGGCGTGTTCCGGCTGCGGCTGGCCATGGTGGCCGGATCCACCACCCACTGGGCGGCCGGGTCGATGACGCACAGGTTGGCGGGCCGTCCGGCCGCGACGGGGCCACCATGCTCCGCGCTGAGCCCGGCGATCGCGGCGGGCTGCCAGGACAGGAGCGCCAGGGTCCGTTCGACGGAGAGATCCACCTCGGTGAAGGCGAGGCCGAGGGCCGTTTCCAGGCCCAACATGCCCGGCGGTGCTTGATCGAACGGCACCTCCTTCGACTCCTGGCTATGCGGGGCGTGGTCGGTGGCGATGGCGTCGACCACCCCGTCGACCAGCGCCGCTTTGACGGCCGCGACGTCGACGTCAGTGCGGAGCGGGGGGTTCACCTTGAACACCGGGTCGTAGGACGCCACCGCCGCGTCGGTCAGGGTGAAATGGTGCGGCGCGACCTCGGCGCTGACGGCGAGCCCGCTCGCCTTGGCCGCCCGGATCCTGGTCAGCGAGCCGGCCGTCGACAGGTGCAGGAAGTGCATGCGGGCCCCCGTCAAACGGGCCAGTGTCAGGTCCCGCATCAGCATCAGCTCCTCCGCCTCCGCCGGCTGGCCGGCCATCCCCAGCCGGCTCGACCACTCCCCTTCGTGCATCTGGCCGTCGCCGGCCAGTGAGGCGTCTTCACAGTGCTGGGCCAGGATGATCCCGAGGGCCGAGGCGTATTCCAGCGCTCGTCGCATCAACCGGGCGTCCTGCACCCCGGTGCCGTCATCAGTGAACAAACGGACCCCGAGGTCCGCCATCTCGGCCATCGGTGCCAGCCGCTGGCCCTTCCGCCCGACCGTGATGGCGCCTGCCACCCGTACGTCGCAGCACGAGCCGGCGCCGAGATCGAGCACTTCTCGAACCACGGCCGCCGAGTCGATCGCCGGTTCGGTATTGGGCATGGCGACAACGGCGGTGTAGCCGCCGAGCGCCGCAGCCCGAGCACCTGTCTCGACGGTCTCGGCTTCCTCCCGACCCGGTTGCCGCAGGTGGGTGTGCAGATCCACCAGCCCCGGCGCGACCAGGCAACCGGACGCGTCGAGCGCCAGCGTGCCCGAAGGCACGGAGGTCATGGTCGCCTCGACCGCGGCCACGGCACCGTCCTGGATGAGCACATCGGCCCGCCGGCGACCGGTGGCGTCGACCACGGTGCCGCCGCGCGAGGACGAGGGGTGCCGGGTCAGGCCGCGACAAGATCGACTCCCGACCCGAGGAGCAAGTAGAGCACTGCCATGCGCACCGCTACCCCGTTGGCGACCTGGCGGGTGATGACCGACGACGGGAGATCAGCGACCTCGGCCGCGACCTCGACGCCGCGGTTCACGGGACCGGGATGCATGATCAGGGCGTCATCGGCGAGCAGACGAGCCCGCTCCCGGGTCAGTCCGTAGGTGGCCGTGTACTCCCGCCAGGAGGGCAGGAGGGCCTCGGTCATTCGCTCTTGTTGCAGCCGCAGCAGGTACACCACGTCGACTTTCGGCAGCACGGCGTCGATGTCGTGCGACGCCTCGACCGGCCAGCCGGCCAGCGACGGCGGCAGCAAGGTGGGTGGAGCCACCAGGGTGACCCGGGCCCCGAGGCTGGTGAAGGCCAGCACGTCCGAGCGGGCCACCCGGCTGTGGCGGACGTCGCCGACGATGGCGATGTGCAGCCCGGTCAGGGCCGCCTGGCCGCGGCCGGGGCCGGCCGCGCCGCGCCGTTCCCGCTCGGTGCGGATCGTGTAGCAGTCGAGGAGGGCCTGCGTCGGATGTTCGTGCCAACCGTCGCCGGCATTGATCACTGACGGACCGTGGAGCCATCGCGCCACCTGCCACGGCACTCCCGACCCGGAATGCCGGACGACCAGGGCATCGATGCCCATGGCTTCGATGGTCTCGACGGTGTCCCGGAGGGACTCGCCTTTGCTCACCGACGAGCCCGCCACCGAGAAGTTCATGACGTCCGCGGACAGTCGGCGAGCCGCGGTCTCGAAGCTGAGCCGGGTCCGGGTCGAGTCCTCGAAAAACAACGACACGACCGTTTTGCCTCGCAGGGCCGGCACCCGGGGGATGGCCCGGGAGCTCACCTCGACGAAGCTGCCGGTGAGGTGCAGTACCTCTTCGATGCCCTCGGCGCCCAGATCCGTGATCGACAGCAGGTGCTGGGTCATCGGGGCCTCACGTCCCCGATCACCACACCGGCTTCGCTGGCATCGACCATCTCGTCTCGCCGGGTCGGCAGGTTGCGGCCTACATAGTCCGGCCGGATGGGCAGTTCCCGATGACCGCGATCGACCATCACGGCGAGCTGCACGGCCCGGGCCCGGCCGTAATCGCTCAGCGCGCCGAGGGCGGCCCGAATGGTCCGGCCCGTGAAGAGAACATCGTCGATGAGCACCACCGTCCGGCCGCTGAGATCGACCGGGATCTCGGTGGCAGCCTCGGGCAGGACCGGCCGAAGTCCGTAGTCGTCTCGGTAGAAGGCCACGTCCAGGGTTCCGACGACCACTTCCTGGCCTGCCACCTCCCCGATGACCCGGGCCAGCCGGGAGGCGATCCACACCCCCCCGGTCTGCAACCCGATCAGGACCAGGTCGGCGATATCCCGGTTCCGCTCGATGATTTCATGGGCCATACGCCACGTCGCCCGCCGGACCTCTTCGGCGTCCATGACGGTCGTCCGGGCGACAAAAACGCCCCCATAAGGGGGCGTCAGGGCACGCTCTCGTTCGGCCAAACCAACCTCCTAGCTCCGTCTCGGCCTCACCGGACCGGCTTCACGGGCTAGACCCACATGCTAGCGGCCCGGCTGGCTGTTGTGGGCGTCCGGGCTGTTGTGGGCGCACGGACTGTTGTGGGCGTCCGGGCTGTTGTGGCGTGTCTGGCTCGCTAGACGGAGGGACGCACCACGGCTGCGATCGTTGCCAGCACGCCGTTGACGAACCGCCCGGATTCCTCGGTCGAGTATTCCGTTGCCAGTTCGACCGCCTCGGAGATGACCACGCCGGTCGGCACATCGGGCCGCGCCAGCAGCTCGTAGGTTGCCATCCGCAGCAGGACCCGGTCGACCACGGGCATTCGGTCGATGCTCCATCCGATGGCATGCGCGGCGATGAGCTCGTCAAGTCGGAGCTGTTTGGACTCGACGCCACCGACGAGGTCCAGGACGAAGGAGTCGGGAGCAACCGGCAGCTCGGCGAGCACCACGGATGGGCCCACCTCTTTTGATTCCGCCTCGTAGAGCAGCGACAGGGCCCGTTCTCGAGCTTCCCGCCGGGTGGAAGGCAGCACCCGACAGACGCTCAGCTACCGGCGCGGGTCAGGTACTCCCCGGTCCGGGTGTCCACTTTCACCCTGTCGCCGGTGTTCACAAACAGCGGCACCTGGACCGTGAAGCCGGTCTCGAGGACGGCGGGCTTGCGGGCCCCGGACACCCGGTCACCCTGCACGCCCGGCTCGGTTTCGGTGACAGTCAGTTCGACCGCGGCCGGGAGATCCACACCCACGATCTCCCCGTCGAACATCTGGAGGACGGCTGAGTCGCCCTCCTTGAGGTAGCGGGCCGAGGACCCGAGACTGGCCACCGGGGCGTGCAGCTGCTCGTAGTCGGTGTTGTCCATAAACACATAGGCGTCGCCCTCGACGTACAGGAACTGCATCTCTCGTTTGTCGATCAGGGCCTGATCGAGCTTCTCGTCGGCCCGGTAGGTCCGCTCAATCACCGCCCCGGTGCGGACGTTCTTGAGTTTGGTCCGGACGAAGGCGCCGCCCTTGCCGGGTTTGACGTGCTGGAACTCCACCACCGAGAACAGACCCTCGGGCAGATTGAGCGACATTCCGTTTTTCAGATCGTTGGTTGAGACGGGAGGCATTTCAGGGCAGATCCTTCGCGGTGTGGGTAAGCGACCGGCAGCCACTGTCGGTCACCACGACGGTGTCCTCGATGCGGATCCCGCCCACCCCCGGGAAGTAGATGCCCGGCTCCACAGTGACGACCTGGCCGACGGCCAGTGTATCGGCCGAGCGAGCCCCGACCCAGGGAGCTTCGTGGATGTCCAGCCCCACCCCGTGACCGGTCCCGTGCACGAAATAGTCCGCCAGGCCGGCGTCCGCGATGACCTCGCGGCACACCCTGTCGACCTCGGCGCAGGCGATCCCGGGCCCAACGGCCGCGACCCCCGCGGCCTGGCTGGCCAGCACAACGTCGGTCGCCCGGCGCAGATCGGCGTTTTCCATTTGCCCGACCCACACCGTCCGGGTCATATCCGAGCAGTACCCGTCGAAGCGGGCGCCGAAGTCAATGACGACCGGCTCTCCCGTTCGGATCACCCGCGACCCCGGCCGGTGATGCGGCATCGCCGCGTTGGATCCGCTGGCGACGATGGTCTCAAACGACGGGCCGCTGGCACCCAGACGGCGCATCTCGAAGTCGAGATTGCGGCCGAAGGCCTCCTCCGTGCCGCCCGAAGCGAGCTCGGGCCGTAGACCGCCGAGGGCCTCGTCGGCGATGCGGGCCGCCTCTGCCAGCCGGTCCAGTTCGCCGGGATCCTTGACCCGCCGCAAGGTCTCCACCAGCCCGATTGTGGGCACCAGATCCTCCAGGCCGGGCACGGCGGAGAACCAGTCGGCCGCGAACGACCGCTGGCGGGCCCAGCTGACGTGCTCGGCCTCGAGTCCCAGGCGCCGGACCCCCGCGTCTGCCACGATCCGGGCGCCGTCGACGGCCTGCTCCGAACCCTGTGACACCGCCAGGCGGGCGACGGCGTGCGCCGCGTCCAACTGCTCGGTCGCTTGGGTCCGATAACGGCCGTCGGTGAGCAGCACCGCCTCCTCGGGGAGGACAAACAGCAAGCCCGCCGAGCCGGTGAACCCGGTGAGGTAGCGAATATTGGTCAGGCTGGTGACGAGCAGAGCGTCCGGCGAGGCGTCGTGGCCGGCCATCTCGGACCGCAACCGTCCCAAACGAGCGCCCACGTCCATCGGTCTCAGCACGCGTTCACAGTATCCGGGGACCACCGCGAAGACGTCGGTGGCCGGACCGGTCACAGGGGCTCGGGCGGGGGCTCGGCCGGCGTGGCCGCCTTGAGCAGGTCCGCCACTGCTTGCATCGCCAGCCCGTAGCCGAACCCGCCGAATCCACTGATCACGCCGGTCGCGACGGGGGTGATCACCGAGGTGGTCCGCCACGCCTCCCGGCTGGAGGGGTTGGACAGGTGCAACTCGACGACCGGCCCGGCGAAGGCGGCCAGGGCGTCATGGAGCGACCACGAGTAGTGGGTCAGGGCGCCGGCGTTGATGACGATGGCTGCAGCCCGGCCCCGCGCCCCGTGGACGGCGTCCACCAGGTCGCCCTCGTGGTTGGACTGGCAGTGCTCGACCGTCAGGCCCTGCCGTCCGGCCTCGGCGGTCGCGACGGCGACATGATCCTCCAGTGTGGCGGTCCCGTAGATCTCTGGTTCCCGGTCACCGAGCAAGCTCAGGTTGGGGCCGGAAAGCAGGAGCACGAGCGAACCGCTTCCTGTCACCCGGTCAGCTCCGACAGGGCGGCCCGAACGTCGCGGTCCGGTACACCGGCGACCACGGCCAGTCCGGTGGGCCCGTCGAGCACGAACGTCAGGGCCCCGTCGGTGGCCTTTTTGTCGCGGCCCATGACCGCGACCAGCTGGTCGGGGTCCACCCCGGGGGGAAGCCGGGTGGGGAGGTCATACGCGGCCACCAGATGCTCGTGCTCAGCCACCCGTTCGTCGGTGATCCGCCCCAGGCGGCGAGCCAGGCGGGCGGCGAAGACCAGTCCCACCGCCACCGCTTCGCCGTGGCGGAGCTCATAACCGCATACCGTCTCCAGGGCGTGCGCCAGAGTGTGGCCGTAGTTGAGCAGGGCCCGGCGGCCGGACTCGCGCTCGTCGGTGCTGACGATCTCGGCTTTGCAGGCCACGCACGCCGCCACCGCGTCTTCCAGCGACCGGTCTCGCAACCCCTCGACGCCGAGAAAGGCGTACTTCGCCATCTCGCCGCAGCCGCTGCGGTATTCGCGGCCGGGCAGCGTGCCCAGTGTCTCGATGTCGCACAGGACGGCGGAGGGCTGCCAGAAGGCGCCGACCAGATTCTTGCCTTCGGGGAGATTTACCCCCGTCTTGCCGCCGATCGCCGCGTCGACCTGGCCCAGGAGCGTGGTGGGGACGTGGACCACCGCCACGCCCCGGTGGTAGACGGCGGCCGCGAACCCGGCCACGTCGGTCACCACACCGCCGCCGACGGCGACAATGACGTCGGCCCGGGACAGGCCCCAGCGGGCGAAGTGCCGGCACAGCTCCTCGACCGATTCCAGGTTTTTGGCGCTCTCGCCGTCGTCGAGAAAAAAGGATCGCTGTTCGATGCCGGCGTCCACCGTCCACGGAATGTTGTCCTGGGTCACGATGGCGGCCCGATGGCTGCCGACCGGTAGCACCTCGGTCAGGCGGTGCCGGGCGCCGGCACCGACCAGGACCGGATAGGACCGGTCGTCGAGCTGGACCGTCAATTCATGCATGGCTGCGATCCTGGTCATGCATGGCTGCGATCCTGGTCATGCATCGCTGCGATCCTGCTCGTGGTGGTGGCGTACGGTGTGCACGATCCGGTCGGCCACCTCTGACGGCGACAGCCGGTCCACGTCGAACGTGAGGTCGGCCAGCTCCGCGTAGATCGGGTAGCGGATCGCCGACAGGCGCTGCAGGGCGTCGACGGGTCCACCCTCGAGGAGCGGACGGCCGGCGCCGGCGCCGACTCGAGCGGCCAGCACCGCCACGTCGGCGCGCAACCAGACGACGAGGCCGGCGTTGCGGATCCGGGCCCGGTTGGCGGGATCCAGGACGGCGCCCCCCGCCACCGCGATGACCACTGGTCCGTCGGAAGTAGTGGCTTCGGCCAGAACCCGGCTCTCCTCGGCCCGGAAGGCGGCCTCCCCCTCGGCCTTCCAGATTTCCGGCACGGTGCGGCCGGTCCGGCGAGCGATCTCGTCGTCGCTGTCAAGGTAGGGCCACCCCAGGCGGGCGGCCAGCAGGTGGCCCGTGGTGGATTTGCCGGCGCCCATCATGCCGATCAACAACACGCGGTTGGCCTCGGTCATGGCGAACGGAGCGTCTCTACATACGCCTGGTGGTTGCGTCCGACCTCTTGCATGGAATCGCCTCCGAATTTGCGCAACGCCTCGCCGGCCAGGACGAGAGCCGTCATCGTCTCGGCCACCACGGCCATGGCCGGCACAGCCGTCACGTCGGTCCGCTCCTTGAACGACACAGTCTCCTCTTTGGTGACCACGTCCACGGTCTTGAGGACCGGACGGTTGAGCGTGGCAAGCGGTTTCATGGCAACCCGGGCCACGACGGGTTGACCGTTGGACATGCCGCCCTCGATTCCACCGCTCCAGTTGCTGGCCCGCTGATAGGTGCCGGACGGGCCGTCCCACACGATGGGGTCGTGGGCCTCGGAACCGCGCCGTCCGGCCACGTCGGTGGCATCGCCGATTTCGACGCCTTTGACCGCCTGGATGCTCATCAGGGCCTGAGCCAGCAAGCCTTCGAGGCGGCGGTCCCAGTGGACATGGCTTCCCAGCCCGACCGGAACGCCGTAGCCGATGACCTCGGCCACCCCGCCGAGGGAGTCGCCTACCTTGGCCGCCGCTTTGACCTCGGCCACCATGGCCGCCTCCGCCTCGGGATCGAAGCAGCGCACCTGCGACTCGTCGATGCGGGAAAGGTCGGCCGGGACCGGTCGGGCCGTGGACTTGGTCACAACTGCGCCCATCTGCACCACATGGCTCACGATGCTGATACCGAGCTGGGCCAGAAACGATTTGCAGACCGCGCCCGCGGCCACCCGGGCCGCGGTCTCACGCGCCGAGGCCCGTTCCAGCACGTCCCGGGCGTCCCCGAAGCCGTATTTCTGCATCCCGGGAAGGTCGGCGTGGCCGGGGCGGGGCTGGGTCAGGGGCTTCTCCGTGACCCCCGGAGCCGGCGACATCTCCTGCTCCCATTTGGGCCACTCGGTATTGGCGATCTCGATGGCGATCGGTGAGCCGAGGGTGCGGCCGTGGCGGACACCGCCGATCAGGGTGAGCCGGTCCTGCTCGAAGCGCATACGTGGCCCCCGCCCGAAACCGAGCCGTCGCCGGGCCAGCTCGGCCTGGATCTGTTCGACGGTGACTTCCAGCCCCGCGGGCAGGCCCTCCAGGATCACCACCAGGCCTTGCCCGTGGGATTCGCCCGCAGTCAGGAAGCGCAGCACGCCCGAATCCTAACGGCCGACCGGCTCGTCACCGGACGAGGTGATGGGAGTACCAGCTGATGATGGAGCCGCCCACCAGCAGGGCGAACACGCAACCGGCGCCCAGGAACACCCCGTAGGGCAGGGCCGTGTGGCGGGTGGCTTTGCCGGCCAGGATGAGCCCGACGCCGAAGAGAGCCCCGGCGAGATTGGCTGCCATCAAACCGATCAGCAGGTACCACGGGCCCATCCAGCCGAGCGCCAGTCCGAGCAGACCGGCCAGGCGGACGTCGCCGAAACCGAGCCAGGCGGGACGGGCGTAGTGGATGGCGAAGAAGGCCAGGAAGGCGCCCACCCCGCACAGGACGGCAATGCCCAGCCGGGTCCAGCGTCCGGTCACGGCCGCGGCGATCAGCAGGCCGACGCTGACCAGGATCAGGGTCGGGTAGAGAATCGCCCGGGGCAGCAGGTAACGCTCCAGGTCGACCGAGGCCAGGGCGATGATCCCGCCGACGAATGCCAGTTCGGCCGGTAGGGACCAGCTGACCCCGAGCCGGACCGCGGTGAGGGCGAACAGCACGGCCGTCAGGGCTTCGACCACGGGGTACCGAATCCCGATGCGGGCCTGGCAGCCGCGGCACCGGCCGCCCAGCGCCACCCACGACAGGACGGGGATGTTGTCCCTCGCGGCGACCGGCGTCCCGCACGACGGACAGGCGGAAGGCGGCGACACGATGGATTTGCCGAGCGGGACTCGGTAGATCACGACGTTGAGAAACGACCCGATGACGAGCCCGCCGATGGCGCTCGCCACCACTACCAGCGTGAACACTGCCAGCGAGGCTAGGGCGACTGGGACCCGCCGGGCAGGGACGTGGACGTGGTCGAGGTGGTCGTCGACGTCGACGTGGAGGTCGTGCTGGTGGAGGTGGACGTCGTCGACGGTGGCGTTGTTGTCGTGGTCGTGGGCGCCACTGTGGTCGTGGTCGGCGTCCTCGGTGGGACGGTGGTTGTGGTGGTCGTGGGCGCCGGGGTCGTCGGGCCCGGGTACACGGTGAACGGGGTGGACGAGCCCGGAGTCGGCGTCCACCCGGGCGGCGGGGTGGTCTGCGAGGGGACCGGGCCAGCAGTCGCCACGACGACTGGCGGCGCCGGCTGGGCCGGGCTGGGCGGGAGGTGCAGCGGGACCGGAGTGCCCGCGGCGTGGACCCGCCCGAATCCGGCCAGATCCGACCACCAGATGGAGCTGACCTGGACCACGGTGCCGGTGTAGGGGGCGTTGATCATCAGCCCGTCGCCGATGTAGATCCCTACGTGATGGATGTCGGTCTTGCCGTAGAAGACCAGGTCACCGGGAAGCAGCTGGGACAGCGGGACCGGGATTGTCCACTGGTACTGGTCGGCGGCGACCCGGGGAATGCTAACCCCGGCCTGCCGCCAGACGAACTGGGTCAAGCCAGAACAATCAAACGAGTTGGGACCGGTCGCACCCCACACGTAGGGTTTGCCCAACTCGGCAAATGCCCACTGCAGCGCGACGCCGGTCGTGGCCAGCGGCGAAGGGAGGGCGCCGGTGGGGTTGAACTGAAGCGAAGTGGTGGACAGCAGCTCGGCACCGGCCTGCGTCGCGAGGGAGGCGTGATCGGCCGCGACCTGGTTCGCCGTCGCCGCCGACTCGGCCGAGATGGCCGTGAGCTCCGCGACCAGCCGTTGCTCCTCCTGCGTCTCGGCTGAGACGGCTGCGTCCGCGCCGGCAATGGCCCGCTTGGCCGATGCGGCCGCCTTGTTCGCTGCGTCGAGCGCCTGCTGTTCCTTCCGTACGTCGAAGCTGCGGGCGGCGAGTATCCCGTTCGGCGTGATGGCCGTGTCCGCGTAATCCAGGGCGTACGCCAGCGCGCTTCCTGCAGACGGGTTCACGGTGATGGCGCTCGGACCGTGCATGTACAGAAACAGGACCGCCTGTTTTACGGCGCTGTCGAGGCTGTGGTACGAGGTGTTGGCCTGCTGGGCCTGGGCCTGCAGGGTGGTCGCCCGCTGGGTGGCCTGTGCGGCGGCCTGCCGGAGCTGGCGGGCGGCGACGGCATCCTGGTCGAGCTGCTGCTGGGTGGCGGCGACGGCGGCCCGCACCGCACTGCTGTCGACTCCCACCGCGATGAGGTTGAGCGCCTTACCGAGCAGGGTCTGGGCGGGCTGCCCGTCCGTAAAGGAGAGTGACACCGTGGCCGGGGCGGGAAGCGTCGTCGAAGTCGTCGACGTGGTGGAGGTGGTCGTCGTCGTCGGGGTCGGTGCAGGCGCGACGGTGGAACCCGCCGCGATGGTCGCGCCGCCCATAGAACCGATGGTGACCACGACGACGCTTGCGATGGCTGCAGGCACGCGCCGCGGCGTGCCCCTTCGGCCCGACCACATCGAAGTAGAGCATGGCACACGGGCATGCCGCCCGTGACGCGCTCAGGCTGCCCGCACCACCGCGACCAGTTGCTGCAGCGAATCCTTGGCATCGCCAAACAGAAGGACGGTGCGTGCGTCGTAGAGCAACGCATTGTCCACGCCGGAAAAACCCGGCCGCATACTGCGTTTCATGAAGACCACGTGCGCCGCCTGGTCGGCGTTCAAGATCGGCATTCCATAGAGCGGGCTCGCCGGATCGTCGCGGGCGGCAGGGTTGACGACGTCATTCGCCCCAACGACGAGCGCCACGTCGGTGGACGAGAATTTGGCGTTCGCCGCGTCCAGGTCGTCGAGGCTCTCATAGGGGACGTCGGCTTCGGCCAGGAGGACGTTCATGTGCCCGGGCATCCGCCCCGCGACCGGATGGATGGCGTAGGCAACTTCCACTCCCTTCGCCTCCAGAGCCTTGGCCAGCTCCACCACGGTGTGCTGGGCCTGGGCGACGGCCAGGCCGTAGCCGGGGACGATCAGGACGCGCCGGGAGAACGCCAGCAGGGTGCCGACATCGGTGGCATCGGCGGAGCGCACCGACGGGCCGGCCGCTCCGGCCACGATCTCGGTGGAGCCGGCGCTCGGCAACCCGCCGAAGATGATGTTCGGCAGAGAACGGCCCATGGCGTCGCTCATCATCTTCGTCAGCAATGCGCCGGAAGTCCCGACCAGCGTGCCGGCGACAACCAGGATCAGGTTGTCGAGTGCGAAACCGTCCGCGGCGACGGCCAGGCCGGTCAGGGAGTTGAGTAGCGATATCAGCACGGGGGTGTCGGCCCCGCCGACCGGAAGGCAGATCCCGGCCCCCAGGCCAAGCGCCAGCACGCCGAGGAGCAGGAAGCCGGCCAGGTGCGGGTCCGCGATGGTCCACCCGGCCAGCCCGGCGATAGCCACCGCGGCTACCGCGTAGACCATCTGCTGGCCGGGGAAGGTGATGGGCCGCCCGCTGAGGATCTCCTGCAGCTTGGCGAAGGCCACCAGGCTGCCGGCGAAGGACGCGGCGCCGATAATCAGGCCGAAAACCAGTTCCAGGACGTGCAAACCGCCGGGGTGGGTCGGCTGGGCGTGCACGAAGGTGACGATCGAAACGAGCGCGGCCGCGCCGCCGCCGACCCCGTTGAAGATGGCGACCAGCTGCGGCATGGCGGTCATGCGCACCAGCCGCGACACGGGGGCGCCGATGAGCGCGCCCACGACCATGCCGATGGGGATAATCCCGTACGGGCCGGCGTGTTCGTCAGCCAGGGTAAGCCCGACCGCGACCACCATGCCGCCCACCCCGATCAGGTTGCCCATGCGGGCTCGCCGGGGGGAACTCAGCGCCTTGAGCGCCACGATGAAGCAGACCGATGCGACCAGGTACCCGCCGACCAGGGCGTTGTTCGGGATGGTGGAGGCCGTCAACCGCCGGGGCCCTCGTCTTCTCTCGTGGTGCTGGCCCGGTCGGACAACTCGGGCGGCGGGGTGCGGTCGCGCCCTTTGAACATCTCCAGCATGCGGTCGGTCACGACCACCCCGCCCACGATGTTGACGGTCGCCAGGATCACCGCCACCAGGGCCAGCGTGATCTGGAGCGCCCCGTGGGCCTCGTTGGCGACGACCATCGTGCCCACCAGGATGATGCCGTGGATGGCGTTGCTGCCCGACATGAGCGGGGTATGCAGGATGCTGGGAACCTTCGAGATCACTTCGAACCCGACGAACGCTGCCAGGACAAAGATGACGAGGATGTCCAGCGGCCCTCCAGTCACCGTCCGGCTCCGGCCAGAAGTTCTCGGGTCTGGGCGTGGCGGACGACGCCGGCCGCCGTGACGCACGTCGCGTCCACGATGTCGTCGTCGAAATCCAGGTGGACCTGTCCTTCGCGGAGGAGCAAGGCCAGGAGGTTGGTGGCGTTCCGCGCGTAGAGGGCGCTCGCGGTCGAGGGCACCCGGGAGGCCAGGTCGCCGGCGCCGATCACGAGCACGCCGTTGTGCTCCAGCTCTTCGCCATCCACGGTCAGCTCGCAGTTGCCGCCCGACGCCGCCGCCAGGTCCACGATCACCGATCCGGCTCGCATCCGCTCGACCATGGCCGCGGTCACCAGGCGGGGGGCGGGGCGCCCGGGCACGGCCGCGGTCGTGATCACCACATCCGAGCGGGCCACGCTGTCGGAGATCAGTTGGCGCTGCCGGGCCAGGAACTCGGCGCCCTGTTCGGCGGCGTAGCCGCCCTCGCCCTGCCGGGCCTCGAGGGGGAGCTCCACGAAGCGGGCGCCCAGGCTGCGAACCTCTTCGGCGGCCTCCGGGCGCACGTCGTAGGCGTTCACGGACGCACCCAGGCGCCGGACGGTGGCGATGGCCTGGAGCCCGGCCACGCCCGCCCCCATGACGAGCACCCGGGCCGGCGCCACCGTGCCGGCTGCGGTCATCATCATCGGCACGACCCGCGTGACCCGTTCGGTTGCCGTCACGGCCGCCTGGTAGCCGGCCAGGCTGGCTTGCGAGCTCAGAGCGTCCATGGCCTGGGCCCGGCTGGTACGGGGTACCAGATCGAAGGAGAACACGCTGATCTGGCGGTCCCGCAGGACGGCAATGGTGTCGAGATTCGCGCTCGGCGGCAGGAACGACAGCAGCAGTGAGTCGACGGGGAGGGTAAGGGCTTCTTCGGGGGTCGGGGGCGAGACGGCCACGACCATGTCCGCGGCGTCGAGGGCGTCCGAGCGCCGGGCCACCACCCGCACCCCCTCGAGCGCGCTGTACTCGTCGTCGCCGAAGCCGGACTGCTCCCCCGCTCCGGCCTCCACGACCACCTGGACGCCGGCAGCGGTGAGCTTGGGCACCTCCGCCGGGACGATCGCGACCCGTCGCTCGCCGGGCCGGAGCTCGCGGGTTACGGCCAGGGTGCTCACCAGACCGTCATCCTGCCATGCCCGGCCGATCCGATCCGGGACTCATCGGGCACCGTGCGCGAGGGCGGACAGGGCCGCAGCCGACATGGCCTCAACCGGCGCCGGCCGGCCGGTCCAGATCGCCACCTGCCGGGCAGCCTGATGGATAAGGGCACCGATCCCGTTCGCGGTGCGTGCGCCGCGAGCCCGCCCGGCGGCAAGCAGCGGTGTCGTGGCGGGGGCGTAGATCAGGTCAGCAACAAAGTGCCCGGCGGCGAGGAGGTTCGGGTCCAGGTCGAAGGGCAACCCGTCGCCGGCGGTCATGCCGACCGGCGTGGCGTTCACGACCAGCTGGGCAGTCTCCAACGCGTCGGCCAGGCCGTCCGGGGTGACTGCGGCCCCCGCCGCGCCGGCCAGGGCCGCGCAGTCCCGGGCCCGGTCGGCTCGGCGAGCGACGACCCGGACCGACGCGGCGCCGGCCTCGGCGAGGGCCAGACAGACCGACCGGGCCGCGCCGCCGGCCCCGAGGATCAGGCAGTCCCGGCCGACCGGGTCGAACCCGTCGTCGCCCCGCAGCGCGTCGAGGAACCCGGCGCCGTCGGTGCTCTCTCCCACCAGCTCCGGGCCGTCCGGGGTCACCGCCCAGCTGACGGTGTTGACGACGCCCAGCCGGACCGCCGTGGGTCCCAACCGGTCCAGCCCGGTCACCACCGCCGCCTTGTGCGGCATCGTCACCGACAGGCCGGCGAGGTCCAGGACCCGCATGGCGCTGACGGCGTCGCCGCCGTGACCGGCCCGGACCGGGAACGCCACGTACACCCAGTCGAGCCCGAGGGCCGCAAAGGCCGCGTTGTGGAGGGCCGGGGACAGCGAATGGTGAACCGGGTCGCCGATCACGGCCGCGACTTTCGTCGCAGCCGTCGGCGCCCTCAGCACAGGTTGGCGGCCCGGCACTCGGCTTGCAGCTGGGCGAATCCCACCTCGGTGGAGGCGTATCCAAGCTTGCCGTCGGGACTGACTTCCACGAAGTACAGGTACGTGGTCGATGGCGGCGCCGCGGCCGCCTGGAGCGCCGCCAGCCCGGCGTTCGAGATCGGTGTCGGCGGCAGTCCCGGGTTCAGGCGGGTGTTGTAGGGGCTGGGCTGGTCGAGCTGGGCAACCGTGGGGACGAGCGCCGGCGAGGTCAAGCGCAGGTAGTAGGTCTGGGTGGAGTCGGCGCCGAGCGGCATGCCGGCCCGCAGGCGGTTGTACAGGGCGCTGGCGACCGGCCCGAAATCGGCGGTCAGCTTGGCTTCGCGCTGGGTGATCGAGGCGACGGTGACTACCTGGTAGGGGGTCATGTGGAGGCTGGCGGCGGCAGCGGTGAGGCCCAGGCTGGTGGCACGGTCGGTGAAGGCGCCGACCATCATTTCCAGCACGTCGACCTCACTGTCACCGCTCTGGATCTGGTAGGTGGCCGGGAACAGCAGTCCCTCCAGGTTGTTGACCCCCGCCGGCTCGTAGGGGCTGCGCACCTCTCCGCTGTCGGCCGCGGCCAGGAAGCGGGCCGCCGAGAGGTGCAGTTGCGGGAGGGCGCCCACCTCGGCGGCGATCTGGCGGACGGTGTAGCCCTCCGGTATGACGAGGCGGTCGGTGATGACCTTCGGGCCCGCTTCGAGGGCCTTGATGGCCGAGTTGTACGTGGAATTCGCGGCAGGCTGTAGGCGCCGGCCAGGAGCGGGCCGTCTCCTTTCAGGCGGACGTAGAGGGCGAAGAGCGAGCCGTCGTGGACCACGCCCGCCTTCGCCAGGATGGACCCGATCTGCGAGGTCGACGCCCCGCTCGGGATCTGCACCGGGACGTTCGGGCCGCGATGACCACCCGGGTTGATCTGCCCCTCGGCCCAAAAGAATCCGGCCACCACCACGATGAGCACCACCACGACCAGGATGAGCAGGGTCAGCAGGATGGGATGACGTCGTCGAGCCGGGTCGCGCCGGCGACGCCGGCCCCGGCTATGCGTGGGTTCGGTCCACGGCTCCTGGGCGGTGTAACCGCCCGGGAGGATGTCGTGTCGTTCAGTCACTAAGTCGTTCAGTCACTAATCAGGCGTTCCGTCCCCTTGGCACCAGCCGGCGTTCTACCCAGGTCTGCAGCAGGAGGGCCGCGGCGCTCTGGTCTATCACGCCTCGCTGCTCGCGTTCCCGGCGGCCGCCGGCACGGAGCGAGGTAGCCGCCAACCGCGTGGTCAGCCGCTCGTCCACGGTCATGACCGCCACCGGGAGCCGCTCGCGCAGCTCGGACACCTCCTCGGCCACGGCCTTGGCTGCCGGCCCCGGGCGCCCGGACAAGGAGAGGGGCAGGCCGACGACAACGCCGGCGGCGTCGTACTCGGCGACCAGGGCGGCCAGCGCAGCGTGGTCCCGGGCCCGGTCGCCGGTTCGGTTCAGGACGGTCACGCCGGTCGCGACCCGCTGGCTGTCATCGGTGACCGCCACGCCGATCCGCTTGGACCCGAGGTCGATGCCGAGCACCCGGCCGGCACCGATCATCGGGCGAGCTGCGCGCGGATGTGGTCCAGGGCCTCGTCGAGGCGGCTGGGGTCCCGGCCGCCGGCGGTGGCTCGCTCGGGATCCTTGCCGCCGCCCCCGCCGCCGACGAGCCGGGCTGCGGGACCGATCAGCGCCGGCGCTGTCGCCGGACCGCCCTTGGCGGCCAGTGCGACCAGGGCCGCTCTGGAGCCGTCCGGGCTCCCGCCGAGGACGACCGTCTGCAGGTGGCCGAGCTGGCGCACTTGCTGCGCGAGCTCCTGCAGCTCGCCGGTCGTCAGGCCGTCGACGCGCTCGACCAGCCACCCGTCGGTGGCGTCGGCGATGAGGCTGTGCGCCCGGCCGGCCAGAGCGGCCTGCTGGGCGGCGCGGAGGCGAGCCTCGGCGTCACGCAGGTCGGCGAGCTTGCGCTCGACGGCGGACGTCAGCTCGTCGGGAGGTGCTCGTAGCAGATCGGCAGCTTCCGCCAACTGCCGCTCGACCTGTCGAAGCCGGGCCAGGGTGACGGTTCCCGTGGTCGCGAAAATTCGGCGCAGGTTGGACCCGATCGAGCCTTCCGAGGTGATCTCGACGGGACCGATCTGGCCCAGGCGGGCCACGTGGGTGCCGCCGCAGAGCTCCAGCGACTCGGCTCCGGAGCGCACGACCCGGACCTCGTCGCCGTACTTGTCCTCGAAGAAGGCGATGGCCCCGGCCTGGTCGGCGTCGTCCTTGGTCATCAGGGCGACGACCACGTCGTCGTCGGTGAGCACCTGCTCGTTGACCAGGTCCTCGACGCGGGCCGTCTCCTCGGCGCTGAGCGGGCCGTAGTGGGTGAAGTCGAAGCGCAGGTAATCCGGACCGACCAGCGACCCCTGCTGCTTGACGTGGTCGCCCAACACCTCCCTCAAGGCCCAGTGCAGCAGGTGGGTGCCGGTGTGGTTGCGGCGGATGGCCTCCCGCCGGTCCACGTCGATGGACGCCGACGCCACCTGCCCGGGCCGAATATCGCCCGACTCGATGACCGCCAGATGGCGGGTCAGCCCCGGCAGGGCCGACGTCGTGTCGACCACCCGGGCCCGACCGGAGTCGGTCTCGATGAGCCCCGTGTCGCCGACCTGGCCGCCGCCTTCGGCGTAGAACGGCGTGACGTCGAGGAAGATGTCCACCTGGGGCCGGTCCCCGTTCCCACCGGCGGCCCCGGCCGGCTCCACTCCAAGCACCCGGGCCGTCGCCGTGTTGTCGGCGTAACCCACGAACCGGGTCGGGCCGGTTTCTTCCAGCAGGGTGCGATACGTCTCGACGCGCCCGTTGCCGTCGGAGCTGTCGCCTTTTTTCTTCTGACCGGACTGCTCCTGCTGCTGGCGCATCGCCGCCGCGAAGCCTTCCTCGTCAACTCCAGCACCTCGCTCTGCGGCGATTTCGCGGGTCAGCTCGATCGGGAACCCGTGGGTGTCGTGCAGCCGGAAAGCGATCGGGCCGGACACCACGGCGTCCCCGCCGGCCAGCTCATCTTCCAGCATCGCCAGCCCCGACCGCAGGGTGGCGCGAAACCGGCCTTCCTCCCGCGCCGCCACCCCGATGACGAAGTCCTCGTTGCGAGCCAGGTCCGGGTAGGCCTCGCCCATCTCGCCCACCACGGCTGCGACCAGGGCAGGCGTCACGGGCCGTTCCACCCCGAGCTGGAAGGCCTGGCGCACGGCCCGACGGATCAGGCGGCGCAAAACATAGCCCCGATCCTCGTTGCTCGGGAAGACCCCGTCGCTGATCAGGAACGACAACGATCGGGTGTGGTCGGCCAGGATCCGCAGGCTCACGTCCACTTCGGGGTCGTCGCCGTATTTCCGTCCCGTGAGCGCCTCGGCCCGGGCGATGATGGGGCGCAACGCGTCGGTCTCCCACACCGAGCGAACCCCTTCGAGGATCATGAGTATCCGCTCGAGGCCGGCGCCCGTGTCGATGTTGGGTTTCGGCAGCGGTACCAGGGACCGGTCCGGCTGGCGGTCGTACTGCATGAAGACCAGGTTCCACAGCTCCACGTAGCGCTCTACGCCGCCGCCTCCACCCGGCCCGCCTTCGGGTCCCCATTCGGGGCCGCGGTCGTAATAGATCTCGGAGCTGGGGCCGCACGGCCCGGTCTCGCCCATTTCCCAGAAGTTGTCCTCGTCCAGGCGCTGGATCCGGTCGACCGGGACCCCGACGTGGTCGTGCCAGATGGTCGCCGCGTCGTCGTCGTCGCGGTAGACCGTCACCCACAGGCGGTCGCCGTCCAGGCCGAGGGGACCGGTCAGCAGCTCCCACGCCAAGGGGATGGCCCGATCCTTGAAGTAGTCCCCGAAGCTGAAGTTGCCGAGCATCTCGAAGAACGTCAGGTGGCGGGTGGTTCTCCCGATCAGCTCGATGTCGTCGTGCTTGCCCCGGACGCGGACGCACTTCTGCACGCTGGTCGCTCTCGGGAACGGGGGCCGTTCATCGCCGAGAAAATACGGGATGAACTGGTTCATCCCGGCGTTCGTGAACAACGGGGCGCGCGGGTCGTGCGGGATCAGGCCCGCTGACGGGACGTGGGTATGCCCGCGTTCCACGAAGAAGCGCGTGAAGGCGCGACGAAGGGAGGTGGCGTCCATGTGAACCTCCAGATTACGACTCCGCGGCCCGTTCCAGCCGGTGACGCAGCTCGGCCTCCCGCTCCCGCATCGTCGTCCGTCCTTCCTTGATGGCGGCACGGACCTCCCCTGGCCAGCCGCGGGCCCGGTCGACCGCGCTCCCCGCCAGCCCGCCCGGCCGGTAGCGGACGGCGACCACCTTGATCTTGCGCTGTGCCCACACGGACGCGCCGATGCCCAGGGCCGCGCCAGCTCCGAACCATCGGGCCCGACGGAACATCAGCCGGCCCTCCGGAGACGCTTCCCGGCCCGGGCGGTGCCAGCGCGCAGGGCCATGAGCTTGATCAGCGGGCCGGACATCGCCATCTGCGCCAGCCGGGAGGCAGACCCGACGGTCTGGTTGATGGCCTCGGCGGAACCGACCAGGCTGTCGACGCGGTCAAGGTCACCGTGAGCCCGGGCCAACGCGAGTTCGACGTCGTTGAGTACTGAAGCGGCGTGCACGGCAAGCTCATCGGCGAACGCCTGCAACTGGCGGGCGGTTCGCAGGAGCGACCGGGCCGCCCACCACATGGCCAGTACCGAGACGGTCGCCACCACGGTGACACCGATGACCACGGCGGTGCCCGCCGAAACAGTCCCCATCAAGGCTCAGGAGCCTACTGCCGGGGGTTCCGGCGGTCGCGGCATGCTCGCGCGGCGCAACCCGGTCCTCGGGGCGCTCCGGCCGGCGGCTCAGGACCGGGATGGATCCAGGCGAACGCGGATTTCGTCGATCAGCCGCCCGACCGGGACCGTGGCCTGCTCGCCGCCTGCGATCAGGTCCTTGATACCCACTGTCCCGGCCGCCAGCTCATCCGGGCCGATCACGATCGCCAGGCGGGCCCCAGAGCGGTCGGCCGCCTTGAACTGCGCCCGGGGCGATCGGCTGTCGAAAGCCCGGTCGCTGCGCAGCCCGGCCGCCCGCAAGCGGGCCGTCACATCCCGAGCGGCCGCGCCGCCGGTGAAATCCACGACGAAGGCGTCGAGACGCCCGTCGTCGCGTGGCCGGCCGGCAGCGGCTTCGCCTTCGTTGTCGGCCTCCGCCTGCCGCTGCAGGGCCAGGAGCGTCCGCTCCACCCCGAGCGCGAACCCGATGGCCGGCGTCGGTGGACCGCCCATCGCTTCGACCAGACCGTCATAGCGGCCGCCCCCACCCACGGCATTTTGCGCGGACTCCAGACCGGTGGCCACGTACTCGAACGTGGTCCGGGTGTAGTAGTCGAGCCCGCGCACCAGGGTGGAGTCGATCGTGTACGGGACGCCCAGCGCCTGAAGGCCGGTCTCGACCCGGGCCAGGTGGGCGGCGCAGTCATCGCAGAGATAATCGATCTGCCGAGGGGCGCCGGCCACTACCGCCCGGCAGTCCGGCTGCTTGCAGTCCAGCACCCGGAGCGGATTCTCCTCCAGCCGGGCCCGGTGTTCGGGGCAGAGCTCGTCCTGGTGTTCCCGGAAGTAGGCGAGGAGCAAGTCCCGGTACGCCGGCCGGCACTTGGCGTCCCCCAGCGAGTTCAGCAGCAATTCCCGCTGGCGCAGGCCGAGAGCGTCGTAGAACTCCCAGCCGAGCGCGATCACCTCTACGTCGAGATCGGCGTCGGCAGTGCCGAAGGACTCCACGCCAACCTGGTGGAACTCCCGGTACCGTCCGGCCTGGGGCCGTTCGTAGCGAAAATTGGCCCCCGCGTACCACACCTTCCAGGGGACCGGCGGACGGTGCTCGATGAACGCGCGGGCCACCGACGCGGTCATCTCCGGTCGGAGGGCGATGTGTCGGCCGCCCCGGTCCTCGAAGGTGTACATCTCCTTGCGCACCACGTCCGTGGACTCGCCCAGCCGCTGGAACACGCCCAGCTCCTCGAACGTCGGGGTGATCACGAGGCCGTAGCCGGCCGCCTCCACGATCCGGGCGAAGGCCGCGACCAGCGCTTCCCACCGGATCGACTCGGGCGGAAGGACGTCGAAGGTCCCGGGGGGATGGCGCAGATCGGGCACGGCCGTTCAGGGTACCGGTGCGGGTGCGCCCCGCTGCGAGGGCACGGTGTGCCCGCCCTCGCCGGCTTCAGTTGCCCCGGTTGGGCAGCACCCGGTAGGCGTCGTACACGCTGTCGATACGCTTGAGCGAGTTCAGCAACGAATCCAGGTGTGCAGGGTCGGCCAGCTCGAACTCGAACCGCATGCGGGTCACCCGGTCGGCGCCGGTGATCGAGTCGCTTCGCAGAATGTTCAGATGGTTGTCGGAGATGACCCGCCACACGTCCACGCCGAGACGGGTGCGGTCCAGGGCCTTGAGCTCGACCGCGGCGACAAAGCTTCCCGTGCTGCCACGGTCCCATTCCACCTCGATCATGCGCCCCACCTCGCCGGCGGACAGGGTGGCGGCGTTGGCGCAGTCGCTGCGGTGGACGCTGACCCCGCGGCCCCTGGTGACAAAGCCAATGATCTCGTCGCCCGGCACCGGGGTGCAGCAGCGGGACAGGCGCACCATCAGGTCGTCGAGGCCCTCCACGTGGACGCCGACCCCCTGGCGCTGGTTGACCCGCCGCGGCTGCCGGGCTGTGCTCGGCAACTGCACTTCGTGCTCGCCGCCGCGAAGCTCCCGGGCCACCCGCTGGGCGATGGCCTGGGCCGACACGTGGCTCTCGCCGATGGCGGCGTGCAGGGCGTCAAGGTCCGCGTAGTTCATGGCTTCCGCCACGCCCAGCAGGACCGGCGAGTTGCTGAGCTTCTGGACGGGCAGGCCTTCCTTGCGCAGTGCCTTGGTCAGGTCCTCCCGGCCGGACTCGATGGCGTCCTCGCGCCGTTCCCGGCTGAACCACTGCCGGATCTTGTTGCGGGCCCGGGGGCTGACGACGATTTTCAGCCAGTCCCGGCTGGGGCCGGCGGACGGCACCTTGGACGTGAAAATCTCGACGCTGTCGCCCGACGCCAGCTGGGAATCGAGTGGTACGAGCCGGCCGTTGACCCTGGCCCCGATGCAGCGGTGCCCCACCTCGGTGTGGATGGCGTACGCGAAATCGATCGGAGTGGAATGGATCGGCAGCGAGATCACGTCACCCTTGGGGGTGAAGACGAATACCTCGTCTGTTTCCAGGTCGAGTTTCAGAGCTTCCAGGAATTCCCCGGGATCGGTGCTCTCGGCCGACCAGTCCACGATGCGCTGCAGCCAGGCCACATCGGTGGTGGACGCTTTCTCCTTGTAGCCCCAGTGGGCGGCGATACCCCACTCGGCCCGGTTGTGCATCTCGATGGTCCGGATCTGGGCTTCGAGGGCTTTACCCTGAGGGCCCACCACGGTGGTGTGCAGCGACTGGTACAGGTTGAACTTGGGGGTGTTGATGTAATCCTTGAAGCGACCCTGGATCGGCGTCCAGGCCCCATGGATGGCGCCGAGCGCGGCCCAGCAATCTTTGACCGAGGCCACCAGCACCCGGACCCCGACGAGGTCGTAGATCTCGTCGAACTCCTTGCCCTTGACGATCATCTTCTCGTAGATGGAGTAAAGGTGCTTGGGCCGGCCGGTGACCTGGGCTTCGATGCGGGCCGCCACCAGCCGCTCGTTGACCTGGTCGATGACCTGGGCCAGATAGATGTCGCGTTCGGGCGCCCGGGTGGCGACCATTTGCTCGATTTCGGCGTACCGGCGGGGATGTAAGGCCGCAAACGCCAGGTCCTCGAGCTGCCATTTGATGTCCTGGATGCCGAAGCGGTGGGCCAGGGGGGCGTAGATGTCGAGGGTCTCCTGGGCGCTGCGCTTCTGTTTCCACTCGGGCATCGCCGCGATGGTCTGCATGTTGTGGAGCCGGTCGGCCAGCTTGATGAGCAGGACCCGCGGGTCCTTGGCCATGGCGACGAGCATTTTGCGCATGGTGGCCGCCTGCTGAGCCTGCCTCGAATCGAAGCGGACCCGGTCCAGCTTGGTCACACCGTCCACGATGGCCGCTACGTCGGCGCCGAACTCAGCCTCGATCTCGGGCAGGCCGAAGCGGGTGTCCTCGACGGCATCGTGGAGCAGGGCGGCCGAGACCGTCACGTCGTCCAAACCCAGCCCGGCCAGGATGGTGGCGACGGCGAGAGGATGGGAGATGTAGGCCTCGCCGGAGTTGCGGAGCTGACCCTGGTGGGCCGCGGCCGCCGCCTCGTACGCCCGGATGATCAGGGCTGTCTCGTCGCGCGGGTGGCGGGCCCGGAACGCGCTCAGCAGCGGACGGAGAGCATCCGCGGTCTGCACCTGTCGGCGCCAGGGCAAAACCCGCTCCACGGTTGCCACCGCTCGAAGGCGGCCCGTCCCCTCGCTGCGGTTCATCACTGGCGGCCCCTATCCCCTGGTCATTCGTAATCGCGTCATTCGTAATTGAGAAGAGAAACAGTTTCGAGGTCGTCGAGCTTCCCGCGCCCGCCCAGGAACGCCAGCTCTATGACGCAGCCGAAGCCGGCCACGTCTGCGCCCAGGGTCCGGGCCAGGCGACCGGTTGCGGCCGCGGTGCCCCCCGTTGCCAGCACGTCGTCGATAATCAGTGCCCGTTCTCCGGGCCCGAGGGCGTCGCGGTGAATCTCCAACGAGTCGACGCCGTACTCGAGGTCATAGCTCTCGGAGCACACCAGCCACGGCAGTTTGCCGGCTTTGCGGACGGGGACAAACCCGGCATCGAGGCGAACCGCTACCGGCGCAGCCAGGATGAAGCCGCGTGCCTCCACGCCGATGACCTTGTCCACCGGGCGGTCCGCGAAGGCCGCTGCGAGGGCTTCTACGCACCAGTTCAAGGCTGCGCTATTCGACAGCAGCGGCGTGATGTCCTTGAAGGACACGCCGGGCTGCGGAAAGTCCGGGATCTCCCGGATCAAATCCTTTATCCAGCCGGGAGTGCCCTGCATACCTCCAAGGTACTGGGTTGGGGGAGTACGCCCGGACCAGCGGCTGGATCAGCGACGCCGGCCCTTCTTCCGGGGCCGGGGAGGCGGGCGGTTGCCGGCCCGGGCCGAAGTGGAAGTACTGGCTCCAGCGGCGGGCGGTGAAGGGCTGGCGGTCGCCCCGGCCGCGGCCGGTTCCGGCTCGGCGGCGGGCGGCGGGCCGCTCTCCGCGTCGGCCGGTGCCGCCTGGTCGGGCGCCGCCCCCGACGGCCGGTCGGCGGCTGAGCCCGGCGCCGGCTCGACACCCGCCGGCACTGCGGTGCCCTCCGCCGTCGTGCCGTTGTCCGCTTCAGCCGCGGTACGGGACCCGGTGCCGGTCCCCTGAGTGGCCGGCACGGGCTCGGCGCGGTCCCGGGCCCGTCGCCTCGGAACCGCGGACCCAGTGGAAGCGGCCGGGACGGCCGCGACCGCCACGGTTCCGCTCAGGTCACCCGTCGCGGCCGCGGCCGGGGTGATGCGCCGGGACCGGGCGGTCGGGGTGGCGGCCAGGCGGCGGCGGATCTCGGCGTAGCGGGGTTCTCGCTCCTTCATCAATGCCAGCAACGGAGACGCGATGAATATCGAGGAGTAGGCGCCGGTCGTGAGACCCACGAACAGCGCGAGACCGAAGTCCTGGAGGGCGGTCGCCCCGAGCAGCCAGGCCCCGATCACCAGGATCGACAGGATGGGCAGGATGGCGATCAGGGAAGTGTTGATCGACCGGGCCAGCACCTGATTCATCGACAGGTTGACGGTGTCGGAATACGTCAGGCGGTTGGTGGAGGCGAGGCCGCGGGTGTTCTCTTGTACTTTGTCGAATACGACGATGGTGTCGTACAGCGAATACCCGAGCACGGTCAGGAACGCGATCACTGTGTCGGGACTGACCTGGAAGCCCGACAGCGAGTAAATCCCTAACGTCAAAAGGATGTCGTGTATCAGCGCGAACAGCGCGGCAATGGCCATCTTTCCTTCAAATCGCAGCCAGATGTAGCCGGTGACCACGATGAGGAAAACGATGACGGCGCGGATGGCCTTGTTGGTGATGTCCGAACCCCAGGACGGGCCCACGTCGTTGAGTTGGACGTCGTTCGGCGAGACCCCCGCCATCTTCGCCAAGGCATCGGTTACGGCGCTGACCTTGGTCGGATCCCCGGTCAGGCTGGCCGGTGCCTCCACTTTGACGGTCCGTTGACCGGTCTGGGTGTTGGTCAGGATGACGATGGTGGCCTGGCCGAAGCCGGGAACGGCCGAGCCGACGACAGACCGGGCTTTCGCGACCGACGCGCTCGACGGCACCTCCCAGACGGTGCCGCCCTTGAAATCGATCGAGAAGTTGAGGCCTCGCGTGGCGAGCGACACCAGGCCGATGGCGATGATGACCCCCGAAATGGTGAACCACAAGCGCCACCGCCCGACGAAGTCGAAGGAGGTCTCGCCTCGAAACAGCCGTTGGAAGGCGTTGTGCCGTCCCGCCGCCATTTACACCTCGCCTGTTGCTCGTCTGGCACCAAGCCCCCGACCCACGCCGATGAAGCGGGCGTCGAGCAGCCTCGGGTTGCGGCCGACCAGGATCGTGGCCGGCCGGATGAAGAAATACGCCATCAGGATGTCCAGGAGAGTGGACAGTCCCAGCATGAAGGCGAAACCCCGGACGTCGCCAATCGTCAGCACGTACAGGATGGCCGCCGCCATGAAGGCCACCAGGTCCGCGGTGAGCACGGTCCGGAATGCTCGGGCGAAGCTTCGGTCCACCGACTGTCGGATCGTCCGGCCGGCCCGGACCTCATCTTTGAGCCGCTCGAAGTAGACGACGTACGAGTCGACAGTGATCCCGATCGCCACGATGATGCCGGTCACACCGGACAAGGTCAGGGCCAAGCTGCTGGTCTGGCTCAACTCGCTGATGATCGTGTAAAGGAGCGCCCCGCCTAACGCCAGGCCTACGACGACCACGATCCCCAGAGCCCGGTAATAGAGGATCATGTACAAAAGGACCAGGATGACGCCGCCGATTCCGGCCAGCAGTCCCGCTCTCAGGGAGTCCTTGCCGATAGTGGCGGATACGGTTTGGACCGACTGGGGGGTGAAGCGAACCGGCAGCGAGCCGTACTTCAGCACCAGGGCCAGATTGGAAGCCTGGCTACTGGTAAAAGGTTGGGCCGTTGAGCCGCTGATCACCGCGGTCCCGTTGAAGCTGGGCGCCTCGATCGCCGGGGCCGACTCCACGATGCCGTCCAACTCGAAGGCCTCCAGGGCCTGTGGGGGCGGGTTGCTGGGATCCTGCTGGTAGTAGGGGTAGCGCTCGGACGCGATCTTGTCGAATTTGACGCCTCCGGCGTTGGTGAACGTCAGGTTTACCGAGTATTGGCCCGCCTGCGACAGCTGCACGCTCGCGTTGGAGACAGAGTTGCCGGTCATGTCGGCTGGACCCAGGATGTACCGCACGCTGTTGTCGTAGTACGGCAGGATGACCGTGGCGTTGGCGGCGTCGCTGTTGACCGACGTGCTCGGCAGTTGCGCCGCGTTGGATGCGCTGCAATCACTGGCGGAAGGTGCGAAGTTGGATCCGACCGGGACGTTTCCCCCGGTGGTGGAGCTGGGAACGGTCGGGGGTGACGTCGCGGCCGGCAACTGGGCCGAGTCCAGGCGGATGGCCGAACTGGGTGCGCCGACGGTCTTGGCCGCGGTGGTGGGCGTGACCCGATGGTGGTTGACGCTCGGCGTGGTCGTGGGCGAGGTCGACGGGGCGGCCGCATAGGCCGGGATCAGGCAGTACACCGGCCGGAAGTAGAGCGTGGCCGTTTCGCCCAGCACCTTGAGCGCGCCCTGGGCATCCTTGATGCCGGGCAGGTTGATCACCACGTCGTCACCCTGACGGGCCACGTTGGAGTTCGCCACGCCGAGCCCGTTGACCCGACGTTCGATAATCGACACCGCTTCGCCCAGCTGGGCGCTGTTGGCGGTGCCCTGGGGCTGCAGCACGACCGAGACGCCGCCCTTCAGGTCCAGCCCGAGGAGCGGCGTGTGACCCGAGAGCACCGTGGCGCCGAAGGCGATGACGATGACGACGATCGTGCCAATCAGGCACCAGATGAGGCTGCGCCGCATGTCAGTGCGTTTGGTCGGGGGTGTCGCCCGGAGAGTCGTCCTCTCCGGCTCGAGGGGGCGGATCCTGGTGCGCGGACCAGTCTTCGTCCGCGCTGTTCGGGGCGGGATTGCTCCCCGGAGGCGGGGCGGGGCGAGGGCTGACGGCGCGGCGCAAGAAGGTCATGACCACTCCCGGCGCGACCTCCACCTCGACCGCGTCCGCGTCGAGAGCGACGACCCGTCCGAATATCCCGCCGGCCGAGACGACCTCGTCGCCGACCGCTATCTGACGAGCGGTGGCCTGCTGCTGGCGCATGCGCTGCTGGCGTGGACGCAGGAACAGGAAATAGGCGCCGCCAATGAGGAGCACGAACAGAAGCAGCGTGTACGCCGAACTGGACGACTTGTGGCTTCCCTTCGTCGTCGTCGACGTAGTGGCGATAAAGTTGAAAAGGGTGTGCATGGAAAAGGGGGTCGCTTCCCGAGGAGGCGACCGGGAGACTTTAGCGTAGCGGTGCCCGTTTCCAGATAGCGGCCACCTCGTCGTGCAGCGCGGCCAGGCGGCCGGCGCGGATCGCGTCGCCGGGCGCGGCCCACCAGGTCGAGAAGCCAGGCCAGGTTGTGGATGCTCAGCAAGCGGCCAGCGGTTGGTTCGTTGGTGACGAGCAGGTGGCGCACGTAGCCGCGGCTGTAGCGTGCGCAGATCCGGCACGCACATTTCGCGTCCAGGGGCCCGTCATCGGCCGCGTACGCGGCCCCTTTGACCTGAAATCGGCCGGTACCGGTGAGGGCCGTGCCGTGGCGGGCCAGCCGGGTCGGCAGCACGCAGTCGAACATGTCGACGCCGAGCGCGATCGCATCGAGGAGGGTGACCGGGTCGCCCACTCCCATCAGGTAGCGGGGCCGGTCCTCGGGCAGCTCCGCGGTGGCGGCAGCCAGGGCCGGCAGTAACTGCTCTCTCGGCTCGCCGACCGACAGCCCCCCGATGCCGTAGCCGTCGAACTCCAGGGCGGCGATCGCCTGGGCGTGCTCGGCCCGCAAATCCGGGTTGACACCGCCCTGGACGATCCCGAACAGCGACTGCCCGGGCGCCCGGTGCGCAGCCCGGGCTCGGACGGCCCAGGCCAGCGTCCGTTTGGCCGCCAGCTGGACCTCCGCCTCCGGCGCGGGCAGGCCGGTGCAGATGTCGAGCACCATCTGCATGTCGGCGCCCAGCCGGGACTGGATCGCGACCGCTCCTTCGGGGGTCAGCCGATGCTCGGAACCGTCGTAGACGGAGCGGAAGGTGACCCCGTCGTCGTCGATGCGAGGGTTGAGGGAAAACACCTGGAAACCGCCCGAATCGGTGAGCATGTGGCGATCCCAGCCGGTGAACCGGTGGAGCCCCCCCAGGGCCTCGACCGTGTCGACACCGGGACGCAGCATCAAGTGATAGGTGTTCGCCAGAAGCACCTGGGGTCCGAGCTGGTCGAGGTCGGCGGCGTCCAGGAGCCGGACGGTGCCGCGGGTGCCTACCGGCATGAAGCACGGCGTGGTGAAGCGTCCTCTCGGGGTCTGCACCACCCCGGCCCGGGCCTGGCCGTCGACAGCGTGCACCTCCAGTCGGGCCGGGATCACGCGGGACCTGATCTTTTACCGATGATCATGGCGTCCCCGAACGAAAGGAACCGATATCCCTGCTCGAGCGCCTCCTGGTAGAGCGGCTTCCAGCGGGGCCCGCAGAACGCCTCGAGCAGCACCAGCAGGCTGGATCGAGGCAGGTGAAAGTTGGTGAGCAGGACGTCCACGAGGGCGAACTGAAAACCCGGCCGGATGAAGAGATCGCTCTCCCCCTCCAGGGCCCCGGTGGCCGCCGCCGTCTCGAGGGCCCGCACCGACGTGGTCCCCACCGCCACGACCCGCCGGGCGTTCCGGCAGGCGTCCATCGTCGCCCGGGAGACCCGGTAGCGCTCCCGGTGCATCACGTGATCCTCGACCGCCGTCGCGTCCAGGGGCCGAAAGGTCGCCAGGCCGACGGCCAGATCGAGACCGACCACGGTCGCGCCCCGGGCCTGGCACCCGGCCAGCACGTCCGCGGTGAGGTGCAGGCCGGCGGTGGGGGCCGCCACCGACCCGGGTTGGTCGGCATAGATGGTCTGGTAGCGCTCCGGATCGGCGAGCGGCTCGCGAATGTACGGGGGCAGCGCCACAGTCCCGCAGTCGGCCAGCAGCTGCGCCGGTTCGGTGAGCAGGCGGACCCGGCGGCGCCCTCCGGACAGCCGTTCGCCGACCTCGACGGCCCCGGGGCCGGCCGGTGTCACGGCCAGGACGGTTCCTGGCGCCAGCCGTCTTCCCGGGCGGACCAGGGCCTGCCAGGTGCGGGGCCCGGCGTCGAGCTCCGGCTCGAGCAGGAGCACTTCGGCCGCGCCACCGGTCGCCTTCGACAGCCTGAGCCGGGCGGGCATCACCCGGGAAGTGTTGAGCACGACGACGTCGCCCGGGCCGAGGAGCTGCGGAAGGTCCCGGACCGTCCGGTGGGCCACCGAACCCCCGGGATCGGTGGCGTCGAGCAGGCGGGCGGCGTCACGTGGTTCGACGGGGTGCTGGGCGATGGCCGTGTCCGGCAGGTCATATTCGGGCACGTCCACGGCGACCGACGATATGCCAGCCCGCCATAGACTCGGAGGAACGCCGGCGAAGCGGCGGCGGTGGTCGCCCGGCTGCTAGAACAGTCCCGGCGGGGCTTCGGGTGTCGGCGGTGGCTCGACGCCCAGATGGTGCCAGGCGGCCCGGGTGGCCACGCGTCCCCGGGGAGTGCGCATCAACAACCCTACCTGCAGGAGGTAGGGCTCGTAGACATCTTCGACCGTGTCGGTTGCCTCGCCGACGCTCACCGCCAGTGTGGACAGGCCCACCGGGCCGCCACCAAACCGGCAGCACACCGCGTCCAGGATCGCCCGATCTACCTTGTCCAGGCCGAGCTCGTCCACCCCGAACAGCTCGAGACCTCGTCGAGCGACCGCCTGGTCGACAAAACCGTCACCACGCACTTCCGCGTAATCCCGGACCCGTTTGAGCAAGCGGTTGGCGATGCGTGGCGTGCCGCGGGCCCGCCGGGCGATCTCGGCCGCGCCGGTCGGGTCGAGCCGGACCTCCAGAATGGCCGCCGACCGTCGGATGATGGCGTCGAGGTCGCCGGCGCTGTAGTAATCCAGCCGGGCGACGAAGCCGAACCGGTCCCGCAACGGCCCGGTGATCAATCCGGTGCGAGTGGTGGCGCCGACCAGTGTGAAATGCGGTAGCTCGAGGCGGATGGTTCGGGCGCTCGGCCCTTTGCCGAGGACGATGTCGAGCTGGAAGTCCTCCATGGCCGGGTAGAGGATCTCCTCCACGGCGCGACCCAGACGGTGGATCTCGTCGACGAAGAGAACGTCGCCCTCGGTGAGGTTGGTGAGGATGGCGGCCAGGTCACCGGCGCGCACCAGGGCCGGGCCGGACGTGATCCGGAAGCCCGCTCCCATCTCGTAGGCCACGATCCCGGCGAGCGACGTCTTGCCCAGGCCAGGGGGACCGGCGAAAAGGAGGTGATCCGCAGGTTGCTCCCGCCGGCGGGCGGCCTCCAGCATGATCTCCAGGTGCTCCTTGAGCTGGGCCTGGCCGACGAACTCCGCCAGCCGGCGCGGCCGGAGCGTCACCTCTTCGGCCGCCTCCACCGGGTCGGCCGCCACAGCCAGGGGGCGGGCGAGCCCCTCCTCTCTCACGTCCTCACCTCGTCGCTGCGGATGGGATCCGGGTTGGCTCGCGAGCGGCCGCACCGGTTGAAGGCCCGGGCCTCATCGCGCCCCGGCCAGTTCGCGCAAGGCCAGGCGCAGCTGATCTTCGGTGGCCCCGTCCGACGGGACCTGGGCCAGGGCGAGGCGGATCTCGTCGGCGCCGTAGCCGAGCCCGGACAAGGCGGCGCGGACCTCGGCCCGGGTCGCTGCCGATGAGACCCCGCCGGACACGTCCGAAGACGCCGCCCCGGCCAGGACCTGCAGCCCCGGTCCGTCGAGGTCAAGATCGAGGCGAGCCTTGAGCTCGATCAGCAGGCGCACCGCGGTCTTCTTGCCGACGCCGGGAACCAGCATCAGGGCGTCGGCGTCGTCGGTGATCACCGCCCGCTGCAGCGCGGCCGGCGAATGGACCGACAACAGCGCCAGCGCCACCGCCGGCCCCACCCCGTGCGCACCGATGAGCGCCTCGAAACACACCCGCTCGTCCCGGCTCGGAAAGCCGTAGAGGACGATGGCGTCCTCCCGCACGTGGGTGTGCACGTGCAAGAACGCCGGGCTTCCCGGCAGCCCGATCTGGCCCAGCGATCCGGACGGGACCAGGACCCGGTAGCCGACCCCGCCCACCTCGAGCAGCACCTCGGCGGCGTGACCGGCCCGAGCCACCCGGTCGAGAACGATGCCGCGCAACGACCCGATCATCGCGGCGCCGCCCCCGTGGCGACGCGAAGGCCGGCGCCGGACAGGTGGCAAATGGCCAGGGCCAAGGCGTCGGCGCGATCCGGCGGCGTCGGGGCCGCTTCGAGTCCCAGCAGCACCTGCACCATGCGCTGCACCTGGGCCTTGGTGGCCCCTCCGTACCCGGTGACCGCGAGCTTCACCTCGTTGGGGCTGTATTGCACCACCGGGCAGCCGGCCCGGGCCGCGGCTGCCAGCGCCAGGCCGCTCGCCTGGCCGACCGCCATGGCCGTCCGGGCGTTGACCTGGAACAGGACCCGCTCGACGACAACCACGTCGGGGCGCAACTCGTCAAGCAGCTGCCGCAGCTCCCCCCACAGCGCGCCGAGCCGCTCGCTCAGCGGGTCGTGCGGAGGAGTTGTCAGATGGCCGTACGCCTCGACCGAAAGCCGGCCGCCCGTGCCCCGCACCGCGCCGTACCCGCAGCGCGACAGACCCGGATCCACACCCAGGGCGAACACCCGTTCGAACTTACCAGCGGCCGGGTCGGCGTGGGTGGATTGTCGAGTCTGGCCGGGCTTTCAGTTCTCGGCGGCCCGGATGGCGTCGACCAGCTCGGTGGTCGGCAGGTAGGTCAGGTTGCTGAGCGACCGCCGGGCGAAGCGGATCACCCCGTCGCGGCCGACGACGAAGATCGACCGCCGGTAGAACCCGAGGGGCCCGAGGATCCCGTAGGCGTCCCCGACGGCCTTGTCCGCGTCGGAGAGGAGCGGCAGGCGCAGGGCCTGGGCGGCCGCGAACTCCTCGTGGCTGGCCACGTCCTGGGGGCTCAGGCAGAGCACGGTGGCCCCGAGCTTCTCGAACTCGTTGAGGTCCTCGGAGTACGACCGGAGCTGCTGGGTGCAGACCGGCGAGTGATCCGCAGGGTAGAACACCAACAGCACGGGCTCGCCCGGGTGGTCGCTCAGGCAGTACGTCTGGCCTCCGGTCCCTTCGAGGCAGAAGTCGGGCGCCTGGTCGCCCGGGCCGCGGCCCTGGTGTGGCCGGCGACGACCACCTCCTGATCGGGCCGGTCCGGCTGGCCGGCGCCCGCCGTCGCTCGTCACGCCTCCACCAGTTCGAGGATGGCATCGGGGATGTCGAAGTTGGCGTACACGTTCTGCACGTCGTCGTGCTCCTCGAGCAGGTCGACGAGATGGAGCACCTTCCTGGCGTCCGATCTCGTTGTCGAGCGCGACCGTCGTCGTCGGCAGCATGGTGACCTCGGCCGAGTCGAATGCCACCCCGCGCCTCGTCCAGGGCGGTCCCGCACGGCGGGCAGATCGCTCGGAGCGCGGTCGATCACCTGCCAGTGGTCCCCGGCGTCGGTGATGTCCTCGGCCCCCGCCTCCAAGGCGATCAACATGAGATCGTCCTCGGTCATGCCGCCCGCCGGACTTGGGCACCAGGATGACGCCCTTGCGCTCGAACTGCCACGCCACCGCGCCCGGCTCGGCCATCGACCCGCCGTTCTTGGAGAAGGTGGCCCGGATGTCGGCGCCGGTCCGGTTGCGATTGTCCGTCAGGCACTCCACGATGACGGCCACGCCGCTCGGGGCGTAGCCCTCGTAGGAGACCTGCTCGTAGCGCACGCCCTCGAGCTCGCCTGTCCCCCGCTTGATGGCCCGCTCGATGGTGTCGAGGGGCACCGAGGCCTCCCGGGCCTTCTGGAACATGGTGCGCAGCGTGGGATTGGTGTCGGGGTCCCCGCCGCCCTCCCTGGCGGCCACCTCGACCTGGCGGATCAGCTTGGCGAACAGCTTTCCCCGGGCCTTGTCGGCCGCGCCCTTCTTGTGCTTGATGGTGGCCCACTTGCTGTGTCCGGACATGGTCGCTATCCCTCCTCTTGGCTGGCCCCGCAGGGCACGCGCTCGGTCTCCGATCGGCCCGACTCCAGGAACAACCGGTGCAGGCGCAGGTCGCCGGACAGCTCGGGGTGGAACGCGGTGACCAGCACCGGACCCTGCCGGCACACCACCGGCCGCGACGTCCCGTCGCGTCCCGGTGACGGCTGGCGAGCACCTCGACGCCCGGGCCCGACCCACTCCACCACCGGGGCCCGGATGAACACGGCATGCAACGGGCTCGTCGAGGCCGGCGACCACCAGGTCGGTCTCGAAGGAGTCGACCTGACGGCCGAAGGCGTTGCGCCGCACGCCGATGTCGATGGCACCGAAACGGACGCTGGTCGGGCCGGCCGTCGACCACCTCGGCGGCCAGCAGGATCATGCCGGCGCAGGTCCCGAAGGCGGGCATCCCGTCGCGCAAGCCGCTCGCGGAGCGGCGGAGCAAGCCCGGACGACTCGAGCAGCAGCGACATCGTCGTCGACTCGCCGCCGGGCAGCACCAGGGCGTCCACCTGCGGCCAGCTCGGCCGGCGGTGCGCACCTCGGCCGGCGTCGGCGCCCAGCTCAGCGAGCGCCCGGACGTGCTCCCGGACGTCGCCCTGCAGGGCCAGCACCCCGACCCGTCCCTCGCCGCGGGCCGCGGCACCTGGCGGGATCCTTCCCATGCGGCGAGTGTAGCCGGTCCGGGCCGGTCACCGGCTACCAGCCCCGGTCGGCCAGGCGGGTCTCGACGGAGCCGGACTCCTCGCCGCGCATGGCCTCGCCGAGGCCACGGCTCACCTTGGCCACGATCTGCGGGTCCTTGTAGTGGGTGGTGGCCTCGACGATGGCCCGGGCGAAGCGGGCCGGGTCCGAGCTCTTGAAGATGCCGCTGCCGACGAAGCAGGCCTCGGCGCCCGAGCTGCATGACCAGGGCCGCGTCGGCGGGGGTGGCGATCCCGCCGGCGCAGAACAGCGGCACCGGCAGCCGGCCCGGTCTCTGCCAGCTCCTGGACCAAGCGAGACGGGGCCTGCAGTTGCTTGGCCCAGCCGTAGCAGCTCGGCCGGGTCGGCCTGGGTGATCCGGCGGATGTCGCCGGTGATCGAGCGCAGGTGGCGGACGGCTTCCTTGATGTCACCGGTGCCGGCCTCGCCCTTGGAGCGAATCATGGCCGCGCCCTCGGAGATCCGCCGCAGCGCCTCACCGAGGTTGGTGGCTCCGCACACGAAGGGCACGGTGAACGCCCACTTGTCGATGTGGTTGACCTCGTCGGCCGGTGTGAGCACCTCGCTCTCGTCGATGTAGTCGACGCCGAGCGCTTCGAGCACCTGAGCTTCGGCGAAGTGGCCGATGCGGGCCTTGGCCATGACCGGGATGGTGACGGCCGCCTTGATCCCCTCGATCAGGTGCGGGTCGCTCATCCGGGCCACGCCGCCGTCACGGCGGATGTCGGCCGGCACCCGCTCCAGCGCCATCACCGACGACGGCCCCGGCGTCCTCGGCGATCTTGGCCTGCTCGGCGGTGACGACGTCCATGATCACCCCGCCCCGCAGCATCTCCGCCAAACCCCGCTTGACCAGGTCGGTGCCGGTGCGGCGGCCCGGGGGGCCGATGCCAGTCGGAGGAAGCCATGACATCCAGTCTACGGGGGACGCCGCCTCAGCCCCATCCATTACCGGGTGCAATAGACGACGTGGCGCCGCAGATATCCGGGCATGGCTAGGGCACGATGGCGGGCACCGAGCCGTCAGGGACCAGCTCGATCCAGGTGCGGCCCCGCGTCAGCTGGATCGGCGCACCAGCGGCGTCGGTATAGGTCGTCAACGAGGTGAGACCGGGGCGCGTCCAGGTCCCCTTCACGATCTGGCCGTTGCTGAGGTACCAGGCGGTCCCGCTCCCGACCAGGAGTCCCTCCGGGATCGGCGCTGGCGGACCTCCCTCTCCGGTGGCGATGCCCGAAGTGATGTAGGGGACGAACTGGACGATCACGTTGTTGGCGCTGAGCTGTGCGCCGGCCCGGTCCACGTCGGCCCGACCGTCCTGCCCTCGCAACCACAGGCCGTCGGCCGCGTTCCAGTCCCAGGTGACACTGGCGGCCGGGAACGTGATGCCCAGGTGTACGGCCGGCGTGATCCCGGCGCCGGTGAAGGTGGCGCCCGCCGGGACGAAACCGAACAGGCTGGGTGGCGGGGCGTGCGTGGTCGATGCGGTCGCAAGGCTGGCCACGCTTGTATACAGGTTGTGAGGGGCGGGAGCCAGGTCCGTTGCCGGAAATAGTCGGGGCTGTTTTCGTCGTCCACGTCGGTCACCGGCTGCGAGCGGAGGATCGGAAGGAAAATGCCGTTGGTGCCTGAGTAGGCGAAGACCGGATGGTTGAGGTCGTCGACAATCCCCTCATCGGTGAGGCGTCCGGATCGCACCGGCCCCACCTGGGTCGGATACTGCGATTGGTACACCGCGGCCAGACGGGAGAGCCCCCCTTCGACCTCCTCCTCATACACGACGTCGGCCTGGTTGATGCCGGTCTGCGGCAGAGCGCCATCAACGTTGTCGATCTTGACGACGACGGCTGGCGCCGCGAGCTGGGCCGGGCTCGGCTGCGGAAGCCCGGTCAACGGGGCCGTCGCCGAGGGCGGAGGAGGCGGCGGCGGTGGCGGCAGCGTCGTGGCAACCGTGGGGGGGATGGTCGGCGGGGTGGTCGGCGTGGTCCGGGTGGCGGAGGAGGCCGGATGGTGTGCGCCACAGGCGCCGGCGAGGGCAGCCAGTGTGACGAGCACGGACACCGTGGGCAAGCTGCGGAGCAGCCGAAGTTTCATGGCGTCAAAGTTCGCGCAGCGCCTCGATCCGGTCGCGGACCTCGAGCCGGCCTCGCCGACCGACCGGCTCTGGACCAGGGTCCGCCAGCCACAGATGCGCCATCGAGGCCGGCTGCCCGGTCACCTCCGCCCCCTTGGCCTCCACCTTCTCCAGAGCAGATGCCAGCGCCGGCGGATACCGGGTGAGCGCAACTGCGGCCTGGTCGACCTGCGCGTCGCGGTCCACGGGTAACGCCAGGCGCCGGCCGATCCCGAAGGTGGCGACCAGGACGGTGGCGGGCAGCGTTTCTTGCCGGCGGATCTGGATCAGCTCCTCGGCCAGGACCGCCTCCAGTTCGATGCGATCCAGCTCCTGGAGCAGACCCGTGGTGACCGCCACCACCGCTCGATCCGGGCGGGTGCCGGCGGCCATGGCATTCAGGCCGGGGCTGTCGACCACCAGGAGACGGGGCTGGCGCACGCCGGCGCTGATGCTCAAGCCCTCGGCCAGGTTCGAGAGACGGGCCTCTTGCGACCGGGTCGGCGTCGCGTCCGTGCAGCAACGCCAGCACGCGGCGATCGCCGCCGAACAGCGCCCAGGCGGCCAACGCCGCTGCCACCGCCACCAGCACCACGAGCCCGATCACCACTCCGGCCGTGAACAGGGCGATGGCGCCCAGAACTCCGGCCGGGACGGCGGCAAAAAGCCCGGCCACAAGCCAGGCTCTGGTATGCGGTGTCACAGGCGGGCCCCAGCCATGGGCCGCCCATGCTAGGGCCGCCCCTCAGCCCTCTGGGGTCGACCTTCCTCCGGGTTGGTGTGTCTCGCAGCGGGGTGTTTCGGGCCGGGCCGGGCGCCGACTCACACCAGCGACCCCCGGGCCCGGCGGGCATCCTCGTAGAGGTCCACGTAGCGCTTCGCCAGGCTCTCGAGCGAGAAGCTGGCCGCCCGTTGCTCGGCACTGGCGACGAGGGCGTCGACAGCCGGGCCGTGCTCGAGGGCCACTTCGAGGGCGGCCGCCAGAGCCTCGGCGTCGCCAGGCGGGCTGAGCAGGGCGTCCCGGTCGGGGCGGGCCACGTTGCGGTAACCGACCAGGTCGCTGGCCACGACCGGCGTTCCCGCCGCCATCCCTTCCAGCAAGATGACCCCGAAACTCTCTCCGTGCAAAGAGGGGGCGCAGAGCACCTGGGCGCCGCGGATCCTGCGGGCCTTTTCCTTTTCGGTGATCAGTCCCAGCCACTCGATCCGCTCGTCGGCGCGGGTGAGTTGGCGCAGCCGGGCCGTCTCAGGTCCTTCGGACGCGATCCACAGGTGGACGTCCCGCGGAAGGCGGTTGAACGCCTCGATCAGGACCGCCAGCCCCTTCCGGGGCTCGTGCCTGCCGACAAAGAGCACGGTGGGCGCAGCGGTCGGCCAGGGTTCGACGTCGTGGAAGCGGGCCACGTCGATGCCATTCCACACCAGCTCGTAGGTGCCGCCGAAGATCCGGCTGACGGAGGCTTCCGCCTCCTCCGACACGGCGGCACGTACGGTCAGGTGGTTCACACCCCAGCGGCTGAGCCGCCGGAACGTCCGGTACCAGGCGCTCTCCCCGGCTCGATGGAACGTACCCACCATCGGCTGGTCACAGAACACGAGGGCGGTCATGTTCGGACCTGGCGCCAGCGGCTCGTGCAGGTGGACGACGTCGAAGTGCTCGTCTCGCAGGGCGCGCATGGTGCGCAGGCACGCACTCGGGTCCGGTGCCACCGCCGCCATGGAGCCGTTGGCGGCGGTGCCCACGGAGTTGCCGAGCGGGGTGACGAAGGTGTCGGGTGGCGGCCCGTCGCAGGGGCCCAGGACCCGGGCGTCCAGTCCCAGGTCGCGAAGGGCCTGGCCCAGGCCGAGAACCTGCCCCTGCACTCCTCCCGGCAGGGTGAGGCTGTATGGGCAAATCAAACCGACCCGCACGGCGGGAGGCTAGCTGGGCCGCCGCCCCCGTGCGGCGACCCTTGACGAAGGGGCCCGCCCGGGCCCGCCGGCTCGATCGGCGGTCACCCGCTTATGCCGCCCCCGTTCTTTGTAGCGTTTTTGCTTCTCCGCGCAATCCGCTACAACTGGTGTACTTATATGTACACAAAAGAAACTTCGTGACAAATTTCGTTCTGGGAGACTATGTCGCGCAGTCGGAAGGCGGGGTTGGTTGACCCCGCGGGCCAGGGGGGCGGGGGTGTTTGGGCCGGTCGGGCTGGGCGACCTCGCCGGGCGGGCCAACCTCGCCGGGCGGGCCGTGGTGGCCGGGGCGAGCGACCTAACGAGAACGGCTCTCGGCATCGCTCGGCCAGTTCGGCTGCACCAGGTGCCACTGGGTGGGGGCGCGGCGGATCAACGCTTCCAGCTCCGCAGTGAGTAGTTGCGTGCCGGCTTGTACGTCGTCGCGGAGCCGACCGCCCCGGGGAAGCGGAATCGCAGGGCGGATCACGCCAAGATGCTGGCTCGAACCCGGCAGGAAATAGACCGCCGATGGCAGCAGGGCGGCGCCGGTCCGCAACGCCAGAGTCACCGGGCCCGCCGGCAGCAGGGTCCGCTCGCCGAAGAACTCGACCTCGACGCCGGCGGCGCCGCCCACCAGCCGGTCGCACAACAGGCAGAGCAGATGGTTCGCCCGCAGGGCCCGGTTGCACGCCGTGGCCGCGCCCGGGCCGGTAGGAATCACCTGCATCCCCAACCGCTCGCGAAAACCGACGAACCACTCGAACACGTCCGGGGGGTCGAGTGCCTCCACCACCACCGACGTGGGGCGCCCGCTGATGGTCAGCTCGGTGCCGGCCCAGTCCCACCCGCCGAGGTGCGGCACCGCCAGGATCGTGCCCCGCCCGGCCTTCTCGCTGGCGAGGAGGTGCTCGAATCCGTCGTAGCGGATACCGGCCTGGATCTCCGCGCTGCAGGCTGGGAAGCCGGAGGCTCTCAGCCCAATACCTCCCGTAGGAGGCGAAAGACTCGTTCACTCGCCGCTGGAGCTCGCGTGAGCTGATGTCCGGGCCGTATACCCGTCGCAGATGGGAGGCGATCAGGTGCCGGCGCCGGCTGAGGCCTTCGAAGGGCCCGCCACTCAGGGGTAGACGGGCGGCCGCGACCCCGACACTCTCGGCCAGCCCCCTGCCGACCGGGGCGGGCAACGCCGCGGCCACCAGGGCCCCGGCCCGGTACATCCTGAGCGCCGCAGAGGCGCGGGCGTCTCGGCGGGTCAGGGGCGGCGGGAACCGTAGCGACGCCGGTTGGAGGTGGGCGCCTCAGGGGCGCCGTTCTCGGGGTTCCGACCGTTGAGCCGGGCCAGGCGGGCCCGGCGGCGCTCCTGCCAGCGGGCCGCAGCCCGGGTTCGAGGAGACCCGTCGGCGTAGCGCGCCGATCGTGGTACCCAGCCGCTGGCCTCGCGCCAGGCCCGCCAACGGGCGGTGACCGCGGCGGGCTCGAACGGCGCCGAGGTGGCGCGGCGCTGGGGGGTCGGGCGCTCGGCGGGCGGAGGCCCATGCCCGGTCGCCGTGGCCTGGCGCCACACCTTGACGAAGCGCTGGGCTGCGGTGGCGGCGGTGAGCGCCAGCATCAGCCACAGCAGAGGCACGAGCAGGAAGCTGAACGCGAGCCCGGCACAGAGGACGACCACCCGCTCCGCTCGCTCCATAAGGCCACCCTTGGCGTCGAAGCCGAGCGATTCGGCCTTGGCGCGCTCGTACGACACCAGCACCGAGGCGCCGAGCACCGCCATGGGCAGCAGGGCGATATGGGTGTGATAGCGGTCGAGCAGATACCACGCGACACCACCGAGCACCACCGTGTCCGTCACCCGATCGGCGACGGAGTCGAAGAAGGCGCCCCGAACGCTGGCCCGGCCCGATGCCTTGGCCAGAGCCCCGTCCAGCAGGTCAGGGACGGCGGAGGTGATCAGCAACGCCAGGCCCAGGCCGAGACGCCCCGTCGCGATCGCCCAGGCCGCCGGGAAGGCCACCACCAGCCCGAAGGCGGTCAGGTGGTCCGGGGAAAGACCGGTCCTTCCGAGCGCCCCGCCTATGGGCTTGACCGCTCGGTCGACTCCCGAACGGAAACGTCCGTCGAACACTGGTGCAAGGACTCCTCGTGCCAGATGCACCTCTCACCCATCGCCGGGAGTCGGGGCGACCTGGCCTGTCGGTTGGTTGTCATGCTACCACCGGAGGCCGTTACGCTGGGGATTGGCCCGGACCGCCACAGGGGGGAACCCGGAAACGACCCGGGTCGCCAAGGATCCGGGGAAGGACATTCTCGCTACGGGAGGAACAGAGTTGAAGGCCTACCCATCGGCTGCCATCCGCAACGTTGCCCTGGTCGGGCACGGCGGGGCCGGCAAGACGACGCTGACCGAAGCCCTCCTCCACCTTTCCGGAGCGATCGGCCGGCCCGGCCGCGTCGAGGATGCCGGCACCGTCACCGACTTCGAGCCAGAGGAGCAGAAACGGGGGCTGTCGATCTCCGCCGCCCTGGCGCCGATCGAGTGGGGGGGCCACAAGATCAACATCATCGACAGCCCGGGCTACGCCGACTTCACGGAGGAAGCGGCTGCGGCCCTGACGGTTGCCGATCTGGCGGTGTTCGTGGTGAGCGCCGTCGAGGGCGTCGAAGTGCAGACCGCCCGCCTGTGGAAGATCGCCGCCAACCTGGGGCTGCCCCGGCTGATCTTCGTCAACAAGCTGGACCGCGAACGCGCATCGTTCGAGCGGACCCTCGAGGACCTCCAGGGGGCCTTCGGCGCGGGCGTGGCACCCCTCGAACTGCCCATCGGCGAGGAGGCCGCGTTCCGGGGTGTCGCGGACCTCCTGTCGGACACGGCCATCGTCTACGAGGGTGGTCACCCGTCCAGCGGACCCATCCCCGACGATATGGCCGGGCGCGAGCACTCCGTGCACGACGCCCTCGTCGAAGGGATCGTGGTCGCCGACGACGATCTCATGGAGCGCTATCTGGACGGCGAGATCCCGAGTGTCGAGCAACTGGAGAAGACCCTGGGGCAGGGTGTGGCGTCCGCTCAGGTGTTCCCGGTCGTTTGCGGTTCGGCGACCAAAGAGATCGCCATCGACCGCCTGGCCAGCTTCATCTGCGAGATCGGACCGTCCCCGCTCGACCGGCCGCCGGTCACCGTCGAGGCGGGCGGACGGACCACCGAAGTGGCTCCCGACCCCAATGGGCCCCCGCTGGCCTGGGTGTGGAAGACGGTGGTGGACCGCCACGTGGGCAAGATCAGCCTGTTCAAGGTGCTTTCGGGCCGGATCAAGGCGGACGACACCCTCGTCAACGCCCGGACCCACTCCGACGAGCGCATCCACGCCCCCTTCACGCTGCGCGGCAAGGAGCAGTTGACCGTCCCGGAGCTGCCCGTCGGCGACCTGGGCGCCGTTGCCAAGCTCGCCGACGTGGTTACCGGCGACACGCTGGCGCCGAAGGGCACGCCGGTCGTGATCCCGCCCCGGCCCATTCCGGAGTCGGCGTTGCAGGTGGGGATCCGGCCCAAGTCCAAGGGCGACGAGGACAAGCTGATGACGGCCCTGCACCGGCTCCAGGAGGAGGACCCGACCCTGACCGTCCGCCGCGACGACGAGACCCATCAGACGCTGCTGGGCGGCATGGGCGAGACCCATCTGGCGATCGTCACCGAGCGGCTGGCCCGCAAGTTCGGCGTCGAGGTCGAAACCGAACCGGTGGTCGTTCCGTACCGGGAGACCATCACCGGGACGGCCGAAGCCGAGGGCAAGTACAAGAAGCAGACCGGCGGTCACGGCCAGTTCGGAGTGGCATTCGTGCGCCTGGAACCGCTGGAGCGGGGCCAGGGATTCGATTTCGTCGATCAGATCGTGGGCGGGGCCATCCCCCGCCAGTTCATCCCGGCGGTCCAGAAGGGCATCGAGGAGGCCATGGCGGGCGGCGGCACGCACGGCTGGCCGGTCGTCGACGTTCGCATCACCCTGTTCGACGGCAAGTATCACTCCGTCGACTCCTCGGAGATGAGCTTCAAGATGGCGGGCGCCATCGGCTTCCGGGAAGCCATGGAAAAAGCGTCCCCCATCCTGCTGGAGCCCATCTCGAGGATCGAGGTCACCGTGCCGACGGCCTACCAGGGAGACGTGATGGGCGACCTGAACGGGCGCCGGGGCCGGGTGCAAGGGACGGAAGCCGGCAACGACGGCGAGTCCATCGTCACGGCTCTGGTGCCGACGTCGGAGATCCTGCGGTACGCCATCGACCTGCGGTCCATGACCGGCGGGCGGGGCAGCTTCCACGCCGAGCACGATCACTATGACCCGCTCCCCCACAACCTGTGGGACAGCGTCGCCCGGGACAGCAGCAGCAATTAACCCGGGGCTGGCCAGGCCGCCCGGATCTTCGCCGCGCTGGTGGACAGGGCCTCGGGAAGAACCCGGGTGTCGGCCACCGCGGTCATGAAGTTGGTGTCCCCGTGCCACCGGGGCAGCACGTGTAAATGGAAATGGTCGGGAATCCCGGCACCGGCGGCCCGGCCCAGATTGGCGCCGAGGTTCAGCCCGTCCGGGCGGTAGGCAGCCTTCAGGGCACGCACTGCCTCTTTCGCACCGCCCCAGACCATGTCCGACTCGGCGATGGTCAGATCTTCGAGATCGGCGACATGACGGGCGGGCATGACCATCAGATGCCCCGAGGTGTAGGGGTAGGCGTTGAGGATGGCTACTGCCAGCCCGGTCGGATGCCGCCAGACCACCCGGGTTTCCTCGTCGGGCAAGCCGCTCGCCACGATGGCGCAGAAGACGCATCCTTCTTTGTCCGCATCACCGGCGCTCTCGACATACGCGCTGCGCCAGCCCGCCCACAGCTGTTCGAGTGAGCTCACGCGGCCGTGGGCGACAGGGCGTGTGTGTCGATCTCGGCCCGCAGGGCGGCGATGAAGTCGTCGAGGGGCACGCCCCGCTGCGGCTCCTTTTTTTCCCTGGAATTCACGCCGACCGTGCCGGCCCGGACGTCGTCGTCACCGACCACCAGCAAGTACGGCAGCTTTTCCAGCTTGCCTTTGCGTATCCGTGCGCCCAGAGGCTCGTCCGCGGCAGCCAGGTCGACCCGGATGCCCACCGCGGCAAGGGCGGCCGCCACGGTGTCTGCGTACGGCTGGTGGTCGTCGCGGACAGGCAGCACCCGGACCTGCACCGGGGCAAGCCAGGCCGGGAGAGCGCCGGCGTAGTGCTCGAGCAGGATGGCGAAGAACCGCTCGACCGACCCGAACAGCGCCCGGTGGATCATGTGGGGAAGATGGCGCTGGTTATCGGGGCCGACGTACTCGAGACCGAAGCGGTGCGGCATCTGGAAGTCCACCTGCAACGTCGACACCTGCCAGCGGCGGCCGATGGCATCCCGTACGTGGACGTCGATCTTGGGGGCGTAAAAGGCCCCTTCGCCCTCCGCCAGCACATACGGGATCTCGGCCACGTCGAGGGCTTGGCGCAACGCCTCCGTCGCCACGTCCCACTCGGCCGGGTCGCCGACGAACTTGTCCGGCCGGGTGGCCAGCTCTGCCTCGAACTCGGTCAGCCCGAAGGCCCGGAGGAGACCCAAGACGAACCCCAGAAGGTCGGCCAGCTCGGGGCCGAGCTGTTCGGGGGTGCAGAAGATGTGGGCGTCGTCCTGAGTGATGCCCCGGACGCGGAGCAAGCCGTTGAGCACACCGGAGCGCTCGAAGCGGTACACCGTCCCGAACTCGAACAGACGCAGGGGAAGTTCCCGGTAGGAGCGCTGCCGGGACTGGTAGATCAGGATGTGCATCGGGCAGTTCATGGGCTTCGGGTAGTAGATGGCACCCTCCATCTCCATCGGCGGATACATCCCCTCCGAGTACCAGTCGAGATGGCCGGAGATTTCGAACAGGGTTGACTTGGCCAGGTGAGGCGTCCAAACGAACTGGTATCCGGCCCGCTCGTGCTCGGCTCGCGAGTAGTCCTCCATGAGTTTGCGGATCATCCCGCCCTTGGGGTGGAAGACGGGGAGGCCGCCGCCGATTTCGGGCGGAAAATGAAACAGGTCGAGCTCGGCCCCAAGGCGGCGGTGGTCGCGCCGCTCCGCCTCCTCGAGCCGGCGCAGATACTCCTTGAGGGCGGCCTGGGACTCCCAGGCCGTCCCGTAGATCCGCTGCAGCTGGGGTCGTCGTTCGTCGCCGCGCCAGTAGGCGGCCGCCACCTTCGTCAGTTTGAACGCCCCCAGGCGACCGGTCGAGGGCACGTGCGGGCCCCGGCACAGGTCGACGAACGCCTCGGTGTTGCGGTAGGCGCTGACCCGGCCGCCGGTTTCGCCCACGCCCTCTTCCGCGTCGGCGGGATCGACCGCCCGGATGATCTCGATCTTGTAAGGCTGGTGGGCGAACAGCTCGAGCCCTTCGGCCACCGTGTGCTCCTCGCGGTGAAGGGCTGGTCCTCGGCGATGATCTCTCGCATGCGCGCGTCGATGCGGCCGAGATCGTCTTCGCTGAAGTGCTGGCCGCCGGGGAGGTCGAAGTCGTAGTAGAAGCCGTCCTCGATCGGCGGTCCGATGGCGTAGCGGGCGCCAGGCCATAGATCGGTCACGGCCTCGGCGAGCACATGGGCGGTGGAATGGCGAAGGATGAATCGGCCCGCGTCGGTGTCCGCGGTGATCACGGCGACCCGGGCTCCGTCGGGTAGCGGGCAGGTCAGGTCGCGGGCCTCGCCGTCGACCTCGACGGCCACGGCGGCCTTGGCCAGGCGGGTACCGATCGATGCGGCCAGGTCGGCACCGGTGGCGCCGGCGGGCAGCTGGTGCGAGGAGTCGTCAGGCAAATAGACGGTGATCTGCGGGACCGGTTCCATTGCCGACAGAGACTACGGGAGCTAGCGGCCAAGGCCTGCGGGGTTTCTGGAGGCCTGGGCCGCTGGATGTTTGTGTGATAAAAGGCGCGGTATCACGCGGCTTTTATCACACTAATGGGATAATCACCTGTCCGCGGCTCAGGAGACGCCGAGGAGCGCCATGGCCGCCGACACGCCGCGACCGCGGGCGGCGGCGCCGTCGATGGCAGCGAGTGCCGCCGGGGTGCTCAGGTCGGCGTCGAGGGCGACCCGCACGTCGGCGAGGGCGCCGTCACCGGGGCCGGCGGCCCGCCACCGGGCCAGCCGGGCCGCCGCTTCGGGCATCAGTCGGTCATGCCAGTCCCAATCCGTCCGATAGTGGTGGGCGAGGATGGCCAGGCGGATGGCCCCGCCTTCCCACTCCTTGAGCAGATCGTGCACGAACACCAAGTTCCCGAGGGACTTGGACATCTTGGTTCCGCCCAGGCGCACCATCCCGCCGTGCATCCAGTGGCGGACGAAGCGGGAGCCGGTGGCGGCCTCCGACTGGGCGGCCTCGCACTCGTGGTGGGGGAAGATCAGGTCCGACCCTCCGCCGTGGAGGTCGATGGTCTCGCCCAGCTCTCGCAGCGCCAGGGCGGAGCACTCGATGTGCCAGCCGGGCCGGCCCGGCCCCCACAACGACTCCCACGCGGGTTCGCCGGGTGCGGACGGCTGCCACAGGACGAAATCGAGTGGGTCCCATTTGTTCGGGTCGTCGGGGTTCCCTCCCCGTTCGCGGGCCAGCTCCAGCATCTGGTTCCGATTCAGGTGGCTCACCTGGCCGAACCCGGCGAACGAGGACACGTCGAAATACACGGCGCCACCCGACTGGTAGGCGTGACCGGACTCGAGCACCATGCCGATGAATCCCAGGATGTCCGGGATGGCCGAGGTCGCCCGGGGTTCCGAAAAAGCGGGCAGGAGGCCCAGGGCGGCCATGTCGGCGTCGAAGCGATTGACCTCCTCGGCAGCCAGGTCCAGGTAGTGGACACCGAGCTCGCGGGCTTTGCGCAGGATGTCGTCGTCGACGTCGGTGACGTTGCGGACACACTGGGTCTCGTGCCCGATGTCGCGCAAACGGCGCTGGAGCACGTCGTAGGCGAGGTATGTGGCCGCATGCCCGAGGTGCGCGGCGTCATAAGGGGTGATCCCGCAGGTGTACATCTTGACGACCCGGCCCGGTTCGAACCGGACCACCTGCCTGCTCGCCGTGTCGTAGAGGTCCATGGGCGCGCCTTACTCCGTTCCAGGCTGTTCGGGGAGCCCGGTAATACGGATTGCGCTGTGTGTCTTGTAGCGCCGGTTGATTTCCAGGAGGGCCGGCGTCAAAGCCTCGATGGCGAGCGCGCTGGCTAGGCCGCCGGCATCGACACCCCTGAGCCCGGGCAGTCGGGCCACCAACGCAATGACCTGCCGAGTGGCGTCGCGGTCGTCGGAACAGACCAGAACGTCGGCGTCGAGTGGGTGGTCGAGGTCGGCCCACGACTCCGCGGGCAGATGATGAAAGGCCCCGACTACCCGCGATCGGGGCAAGGCGCGGGCCACCGCGACCGTCACGGACCCGGTGGGTGGCACGAGGGGCACCATTTCCCGACCCCACCGGGTCAGGGCATTCGCCATCGAGATCACGATCTTGCCTGCCAGTCGTTCCTCGAGCGCGGCCACGGTGGTGAGGACGCCCTCCCAGGGGGTGGCCACGACGATCAGATCGGCCGTGGCGGCGGCCTCGTCGTTGACGGCGGGATAGAGCGACAGCTCGCGGTCCGGCCATCGGCCCCGCAGCTCCGTGACCGTGTCTGCCGCGCGTTCCTCGGAACGCGAACCGCAGACGACGTCCACGCCGATATGGGCGAGCTGGGCCGACACTGCTCGTCCCGCCGGCCCCGTCGCTCCCAAGACTCCGATGCGCACGTGGGCAGACTTGCACGCTTCACGGCTCCGGGTCGACCCCGCCACTGCGCAGCCCGGCTTGGTACCGTGCCTTCGATGCGCCTCCTGGGACGATTCCGGCCGGCACCGCGGTCCGGTCCGACCCACGTCCCGGCCCCCCCGCCTCGCTCGCCCCGACTCCGTGCGCCAGCCGTCGACCTGGCCGGCGTCACCCCGCACGGGGCACCGATCGAGGTCACCGTCAGCGACACGGCGGCCGTCTTGCTGTTCTTGACCTCGAGCTGCTCCGGCTGCCGTCCACTCTGGGAGGGTCTCCCCTCGCTGGGGGCCCCGGGCCAGGCAGTGCCGGTCGTGGTGGTCACGCCCAGCCCGACGACCGAGGACGCCCGGGCGGTGGCGGCGTTGGCCGACCCTGCTCGTGCCGAGGTGGCAGTGGTCATGTCGAGCGAGGGCTGGCATGCCTACGGCGTTACCAGCGCGCCGTGGTGCGTGGTTGTGGTGGACGGAGTACTGGTGCACGATGCGCCGGCCCCGCCCGTTTCGAAGGACGTGACGGCGCTATCGGCCGGGCTGGGTCGCAGCTCCTTCGACGTCCGGCCTTAGCACCGGCCCGCCCGCTGGCCGTCGATGGCGGCCACGATGTCCGCGAAGACCTCGTCAACCGGCTGCTCGCCGTTGATGTCGACGACCAGGCCACGGCCGGAGTAGAAGGCAAGCAGGGGCTCGGTCTCTGCGTCGTAGACCTCCAGCCGGTGCGCGATGGTCTCTTCCGTATCGTCCTGGCGGCCTTCCCGCGTACCGCGAGCCAGCAAGCGCCGGCGGAGCTCCTCCCGGCTGACCACCAGATGGATGACCGCTTGCAGCTCGATTCCTTCGATTTCCTGAGCTGCCTGGTAGGCCTCCTCTGCCTGGCGCAAGGTCCTGGGAAACCCGTCCAGCACGAAGCCGCCGTTCCGGGCGGCCTGCAGGACCGGGACGACGAGCATGCTGAGCACCAGGTCATCGGGCACCAGATCTCCTCGATCGAGATAGGCCGCCGCGGCCCGGCCGATGTCGGTACCGGCGGCGACCTCGCTCCGCAGCAGCTCACCGCTCGACAGGTGTGCGATGTGGTAGTAGGCCGCGAGCCGCTCGGCCTGGGTGCCCTTCCCTGCCCCTGGCGGGGCGACCATCAGCAGGCGCATGGCGGCTGACGCTACAACCGGCGCCCTCCAGCCCGCCGGGGTCACGGCTCGATGGGTCGCCCCGGGGCTCAGTCGTCCCGAATAGCCTGACGGAGGAGGTCGGGATCGAGAGCCGGCAACCGCACGTGGCGGGCGCCCATGCGGTCCGCCAGCCGGCCGGCCAGGCCGAGGCGGGGGGCGCCGTCGGCCGCGCCCGTGGCTTCGACGTCGACGACCACGGCGTCGAGCCCGGCGGCGCGGACCGCGTCCGCGGCCCGAAAGGCCGCTTCGAGGGGATCGAGACCGTCGGCGGCGAAGGTGGCCCGGCCGTCCGTCACGACAACCAGCTGCGGGTGATGGCTGACGGCCCGGGCCGGGGTAACAGCCAGTTGCAGGCCAGCCAGGATGCCCACCGCCAACGGGGTGCGCCCGCCCGTCGGCAGGTCCGCCAGGCGGGCGCGGGCCACTTCCACGCTGCTGGTCGGCCGCAACAGTACGTCGGCCCGGTCGCCCCGGAAGGCGACCAGCGCGACCAGGTCGCGTCTCTGGTAGGCGTTGGTCAGCAACCCGAGGGTGGCCCCCTTCGCCGCCTCCATCCGTTGCGGTGCGCCCATCGACCCCGACGCGTCAACGGCGATGACGATCAAGCTGGCGGTGCGCTCGACCCTGCGGGCCTCGCGAATGTCCCCGGGGACCACGACGGCACCGTCGTCCAGCGGGGCTCCAGCCGCAGCCCGACGGGCCGCAGCCCGCCGGGCGGTCGCGCCTACGGCCACGGATCCAACCGGCCCGGCTGGGGCCCGGTCCCCCACCAGCCGGCCCCGGGCGCTGTCGGACCCCGCCCGCCCCCGGCCGGACGCGGCCGACATCCGGACCGGCCGGCGTGAGGTTCCCGCGGGTTCGGCCAATCGATCGAGAGGTGCTGGACCTGGGGTCGCCGGGGCTGGGGGACGTTCCGTGGGAGGCCGCGTTTCGCTCCCGTCCTGATCGTCAGGCCGTGGGACGTCGTCGAGGTCGCCCGGGCCGGGGTCCGGCGCGTCCGGGGTTTCGGAGTCGCCCAGGTACCGGTCCATGGCCTCGGCCAGACGCTGTTCGTCCATTCCCGCCGGCTCCAGGGGATCACGGCGAGTGCGATGGGCAAGGGCCAGCGGAGCCACCCGGCGAACATCGGACAGGGACGTCACGGGGCGACCCTCCCAGCCGGACAGGGCAGCCGCCGCCCGGCAGATCGTCAGGTCGGCGCGCAACCCCTCCGCCCCCATCGACACGCACAACGACGCCACCGATTCGACCACCTCGTCCGGCAATGCTCCCGGCACCGCCGCGGCCAGCCGGCTCGCCAGGCCGGCCTCCTCGGCCGCCACGGCGGCGGCCACCGCCGCCGGATCCACATCGAAGGCCAACCGGCGGCGCACCGCGGCCGCCCGCTCCCGCGGATCCGTGCCGGCGCGGATCTCGACCGCCAGCCCGAAGCGGTCGAGCAGCTGCGGCCGGAGGTCGCCCTCCTCGGGATTCATCGAACCGATGAGCAGGAACCGGCTGGAGTGCGTGTGCGAGATCCCCTCCCGCTCCACCCGGTTGACCCCGCTGGCGGCCGCATCCAACAGCGCATCGACCAGGTGGTCGGGCAGCAGGTTGATCTCATCGACATAGAGCACCCCGCCGTCCGCCGCTGCTAGCAGCCCTGCCGAGAACCGCACTTCTGCACCTGTGAACGCCGCGGTCAGGTCAAGGCTGCCGACCACCCGGTCCTCCGTCGCGCCGATCGGCAACTCCACGAAGGGAGCGGGCGTGGGAAGGACTGCGGCCAGACCCCGGGCCAGCGTGGACTTGGCACTGCCCTTCTCCCCGCGCAGCAGGACTCCTCCGATGCGGGGGTCGACCGCGGCCAGGATGAGCGCCAGCTTGGCCTGATCCTGGCCGACGACCGCCGTAAACGGGAGCTGAGGGACCGCGGCTCCATCTGGTTCTGCCATCGGCACTACCTCGATTCCTCCCAGCCCTCGGCTTCGAGGACCGCGCCCCGGAGGGTGTCGAGCGCCGGCCCCGAGGCGTTCCACAGGCCGCGCTCGGCCGCTTCGAGGAGGCGTTCGGCCATGGCCCGCAGCGCCCACGGATTGGACGCCTGCAGGAACTTGCGGACCTCCGGGTCGGCGACGTAGGCGGCCGTGACCCGCTCGTACATCCAGTCCTCCACCACGCCGGCGGTGGCGTCGTACCCGAATAAGTAGTCCACGGTGGCCGCCAGCTCGAACGCCCCCTTGTAGCCGTGGCGGGTCATCGCCGAGATCCATTTCGGGTTGAGCACGCGGGTCCGGACCACCCGGGCCGCTTCCTCTTGAAGGCTTCGCACCCGCGGCCGGGCCGGATCGGCGGTATCGCCGAACAGAGCCTTTGGTGCCCGCCCGGTAAGGGCCCGGATGGTCGCAATCATTCCGCCGTGGTCCTGGAGGTAGTCGTCGGAGTCGAAAATGTCGTGCTCACGGTTGTCCTGGCTCTTGAGGGCAACCTCGATGGCCGCAAAACGCCGGCGCATGGCGTCGGCCGCGGGCCGGCCCATGGCACCCCGCCCGTAGCTGTAGCCGCCCCAGGCCACGTACACCGCAGCCAGGTCCTCGTCCGTTCGCCAGTCCCGGCTTTCCAGTAGCGGGAGGATGCCGGACCCGTAGGCGCCCGGTTTGGCCCCAAAGATGCGGGGGTCGCCGTCGGCGAAACCGGCCAGCGCAACCGCGTCGTCGAGGAGTGCGATCAGATGAGGAAAGGCGTCCCGGAAGAACCCGGATATCCGCACGACCACGTCCACCCGCGGCCGGGCGAGCTCAGCCGCGGGGATCAGCTCCAGCCCGGTCACCCGCCCCGACTCGGCCTGCCACACCGGTCGCACGCCGAGGAGCGCCAGGGCCAGGGCCACGTCGTCGCCACCGGTGCGCATCGCCGCCGTCCCCCAGACGACAATGCCAACGCTCCCGGGGTAGCGGCCCTCCTCGGCCAGGTGCCGCTCCAGCAGACCGGTCGCCACGCCCTGTCCGACCTCCCAGGCCAGGCGGCTCGGAAGCGCCTTCGGGTCGACGGTGTAGAAGTTGCGGCCCGTCGGCAGGGCGTGCGCCATGCCCCGGGTGGGGGCCCCGCTCGGCCCGGGAGGTACCCACCGACCGTCGAGGGCGGCAAGCACGGATCCAATCTCGTCGGGGGTACGGTCGAGCGCGGGTTGCAACACGCCCGCCACCCAGGCCAGCACCTCGGCCTCTCGGGGCCCCTCGGCCCCGTTCGGACCCGCCACCAGCAGCCGCCGGCACTCCGCGTCCACCGCGTCGAGGCCAGCCCGGGTCGCCCCGTCGCCCAGAGCGACGCCGAACCGGCTGGCAACGACGTGCCGAAGCGACGGCACCGCGCCCTGCGGTAGCCGGGTGAGCGCCAGCAGCAGATCCAGGCGGGCGTCACCCGCCGGAGCCTGACCGAGCACGTGAAGGCCGCCGCGGATCTGCGCGTCTTTGAGCTCGCACAGGTAGCCGTCGACCTGGTTGATCAGCTGGTCGAATCCGTCCCCTTCGGGCGGCCCGGCCACCCCGAGGTCCCGGTGAAGCTCGGCGGAGACCAGCAGATCCCAGACCTTTTTCCGGATCGCGGGCAGCTTCGAGGGGTCCAGGCTGGCCACCTGGGCGTGCTCGTCGAGGAGCTGCTCCAGCTGGGCCACCTCGTCGTAGGTGTCCGCCCGGGTCATCGGTGGCAGCAGGTGGTCGACGATGGTGGCGTGGGCCCGGCGCTTCGCCTGAGCGCCCTCGCCCGGGTCGTTGACGACGAAGGGATAGACGAGAGGGGTATCGGCCAGAGCCACGTCAGGGAAGCAGCGCGCCGAGAGGCCGACGCCCTTGCCCGGCAGCCACTCCAGCGTGCCGTGCTTGCCCACGTGAACAACCGCGTCGGCGCCCCATCTCTGGTCGAGCCAGCGGTAGAACCCCAGGTAGTGGTGGGTCGGGGGCAGGTCGGGCGAGTGGTAGACGGCGACCGGCTTCTCGCCGAAGCCGCGGGGCGGCTGGACGGCGACGAACACCCCGCCGAGATCGAGGCCTGCGTAGACCAGGTCGCCGCTGGCGGGGTCGCGGTAAACCGAGCCGGGGGCGTCGCCCCATGCCCCCTCAACCACGGCCCGGGCCTCCGGGGGGACGTGCGACCACCAGGCCCGGTAGTCGGCCGCGGCCAGACGGCCGGGGGCGAGACCCAGCTGCGCCGCGGTGAGGGTGTCGCGTTCGTAGGAAAACGAGTCGATGAGCTCGGCCATGAGGGCGTCACCATCGGCCGGCACCCGGTCGACCCGGTACCCGGCCGCGGACAACGCGCGGAGCAGGCGAACCACCGATGCGGGCGTGTCGAGCGCAACGGCGTTACCGATGCGGCCGCGCCGCGTCGGGTACGCGGACAGGACGACGGCCACCCGCCGCTCGGCCGGGGGTATGGACCGGAGGCGGGCCAGCCGGGCGGCGAGCCCGGCGATGCGGTCCACCCGGTCGCCTACAGTCCGATAGGCGGTGACAGGAGCGCCGAGGCTGTCGCCGTCATCGACCTCCTCGTTGAATGAGAACGGCACCGCGATAATGCGCCCGTCGAACTCTGGCAGGGCGACGCGCATGGCCACGTCGAGTGGAAAGAGTCCCCCCGGCGCGGCCTCCCACTCCGACCGGGAGGTGGTTGCGGTGATGGCCTGCACCACTGGCACGTCCAGGATGCCCAGGGCACTCGCATCCCAATCCTGGCCCTCGCCGGCGGCGGTTCCAGAGACCAGGACGGTGGTGATCACGGCGTTTGGTTGTTCAGCGCTCAGCAGGGAGAGGGCCTCGACCCGCCCGTCAGGCCCGGGCCGCAAGCTGTAACACCACACGGCTGTGACGCGGGCCTGGCGCGCCTCGAGCGCCGCGCAGAGATCATCGACGAAACCGGTGTTGCCGGCGATCAGGTGGGCCCGGTAGAAGACGATCGCGACATGCGGTCGGTGGGTCTCCTCGGTAGCGTCGGTCTCGCTGCGGTAATAGATGCCGGTCGCAGCCACCGGGGTGGCCGGCTCGAATCCGAACCCGGTCATGCAGACCGTGTCCGACACGAACCGCAGCAAGTGCTCGAAGTTGGCCAGGCCTCCGTGCACGAGGTACTCGAAGGCCTGGGCGACGGTTGCGCTCGGCACCGTCGAGGCGGCCGTGAGCTGAGCATCCGGAGCGGCTTCGCCGCCGAAGCCCAATAGCGGAATGCCCGAGGCCCGGCAGCGACGTCGCAACTCGTGGAAGGGCTCGGCCCAGGCCGCCACCCCGCCGAGCAGGCGGATCAGGACGACCGCGACCCCATCGAGGTCGGGGCACTCCGCGCCGCTGGCGAGGCCGGCGCGCACCGGAGGGAAGCCGTCGGGCAGGCCTTCCACGATGGAGCGCAAGGCCAGGATCTCGCTCGGTGCGTTGGTCAGATAGAGGATCACGCCGGGGCCCCTCGCAAGCGGGCCGCGGGCCGCGCCCCGGCCACCAGGCGGGCAACGGCCGCCAGGTCCAGGTGTTCTTCCAGGGCGCCGGCCAGCCGGTCCAGCCGGGCGAGGCGGGCAGCCTCGAACGATACCCCGGTCGGCGTCCAGCCCCGCCCGGCCCGGCGGGCCACATCCGCGAGCAGGGCAGCGCGGAACGCGTCGCCTTCCAGCAGCCCGTGCAGGCTGGTACCCACGATGCGCCCATCACCGGCCTGGCAGCCCTCGGGACCACCGGCCCGGTCGGTCGTGATCCAGGGGGACTCAGAACTGGTGTGGCCGTGCCGGATCTCGTAGCCGCGCACGGCCGCTCCCAATGCCGTCCCTGTTGTCCAGCACAGGGTTTTCTGGGTGGCGAACACCGTGTCCGCCGGCAGCAAGCCGAGACCGGCCACCGATTGGGGGGGACGGGACTCGACCCCGTCATCGATGCGCCGGCCGAGCATCTGGTAGCCGCCGCAGACCCCGAGGATGGTGGTGCGCCCGCCGGGATCGGCGGCCAACGCTTCGATAGCGACCGCCAGGCCCGTGTCCCGCAACCAGCCCAGGTCAGCCACGGTGGTCTTCGTGCCAGGCAGGACGATCAGGTCGGGATGTCCCAGGGCGGTCGGGTCGTCCACCAGGCGCAGCCGCACGGCCGGTTCCACGGCCAGGGCGTCCAGGTCCGTGAAATTGGACAGGCGTGGGAAACGGATGGCGGCCACATCGAGTTCGGCCGCGGCCCGGGTCGGCGCCGAGGCCGGCCAGGCCGAGTCCAGGGCCAACGAGTCTTCCGAATCGAGATTCAAGCCACCGAGCCACGGGATGATCCCGAGAGTCGGGACGCCGGTGCGGCGAGCCAGTTCGTCGGGCCCGCCCGCGAGCAGGGTCGGATCGCCGCGGAACTTGTTGATGACGTAGCCCCGAACCGTGGACCGCAGATCATCGGGCAGCAGGGCCACCGTCCCGTACAGGGCCGCGAACACGCCGCCACGGTCGATGTCGCCGACGACGATCGCCGGGAGCCCGGCGTCGCGCGCCACCCTTAAATTGACGATGTCCCCGTGCAGCAGGTTGATCTCGGCCGGGCTGCCGGCTCCCTCGCACAGGACCACATCGAATCGGGACCGCAGATCCGCCAGCTGCTCCAGGATCAGATCCATCAGCTCGGGCTTGGCCGCCTGGTAGGCGGCGGCGTCGAGGACCCGCCAGGGACGGCCCATCACGATCACCTGGCTGGTCCGGTCGGACTGGGGTTTCAGCAGGATCGGGTTCATGGCCACCTCCGGGTCGATCCCGGCCGCGTGAGCCTGGGCGGCCTGGGCGCGACCGATCTCGTGCCCGCCGGGGGTGACGGCCGAGTTGAGGGCCATGTTCTGGGCCTTAAAGGGTGCCACCCGAACCCCGCGCCGGGCCAACACCCGGCACAACCCGGTGACCAGCGTGGTTTTGCCGGCGTCGCTGGCCGTCCCGCACACCATCAGGCCGCCCCGGAGCCCCTCCGGGATGGGGGTCATCGGCGCGACCACGGCGGTCGGGAACCGGTGCGAGCGCCGGCCCGGGCCAGGGCCGCGGCGCCGGCCAGAAGGGCGAGAGCGGCCGTGACGTGGCGACTGAGCCGCACCGCCCGGACGATATCGGGAGTGACAGGACTGCGTCCCGCCCCTAACGTGGGGCGGATCTCGGCCCGCCCGTCGTAGACGTTGCGTCCGCCCAGGCGGATGCCAAGGGCAGCGGCGAAGGCGGCCTCCGCCACCCCCGCATTTGGCGAAGGATGGACGCCGGCCTGCGAGTGCACGGCCACCCAGACGTCTCCGGCCGCTGCGGGACGCACGCAGGCCACCAGGAGCGCAGTGGCCCGGGCCGGAATCCAGCCAGCCAGGTCGTCGGCGCGGGCCGTGGCCCAGCCGAAGCGGGCGTAGCGCGAGGAGCGGTGGCCAACCATGGCGTCCAGAGTGTTGATGGCCCGGTAGGCAAGGACGGCGGGGGCGCCGCCGACGGCAGCCCAGAGCGCTGCGGCCACGACTGCATCCACGGTGTTCTCGGCCACCGACTCCACAACGGCGCGCACGATCTCCGACTCGTCCAGCCCGGCCGGGTCGCGGCCCACCAGGGCGGGCAGCCGTGCCCGGGCGGCGGGCAGGTCGCCGGCCTCGAGCGCGGAGGCGACGCCGTTGGCGGCTGCCGCCAGCGCCCGGCCCGCGACCGCCACGTACGAGGCCAACGCCAGGCCGGCCCCCCGCCGGGCGGGACCGCGCAGGAGCGAAAGCGAGGCGCCGGCGGTCGCCGCGACCCCGATGCCAGCGGCCGTGAACGCCGCTCCTCGCAGCCGGGAATCGGCGTACCACTTCGCTTCGAGTAGTTGCATGCTCCGACCGAATCCCGCTACCGGGTGGCAGGCGGCCGGAGGCTCGCCGACCAGCCAGTCGGCGGCGATGGCAACCGCCACCCAGCCGAGGGTGTCCGCCCGGCCCGCGGCCCAACCGGCCCAGCCGCCCCGGGCCTCCTGGCCCGCCGCGTGCGCCCGGTCCGCCGACGCTCGGGGCGCGAGGCCTCTTCCTACCACCGGGCTCCTACCATCGGGCCGCCGCGACCACGAGACCGGCCGTCTCGGCTATTACTCCGGACGCACCGAGGACGTCGCCGGTGAAGCCCCCGATGCGCCGCCGGGCCAGCCAGGCCACCGCGGCTGCGGCGATCAAGGCCGCGGCTCCGCTGGCCAGGCCGGGGATGATCCGCCAGCCCAACAGCGACGCCGTCGCCAGCCCAAGGCCTGCGACCAGGAAGATCAGGTGTCGAACGCCCTCGCCGCCAGGTGTACCGGGCGCTTGGAAGGCCCGGGCCAGCCCCTGATCGCCGCGCACATAGCGTTGCGTGCGGGCAATCAAGGCCATCGTGGTGCGCGACAGGCACCACAATCCGGCGATCAGGAGCACGCCGGGCCGCAGGGCGGCCAGTGCCGCCCATCGGATCAGCAGGGTGGCTCCACCCGCCGCAGCCCCGAAGGCTCCGACGCCGGGCTCGGCCATGACCGCCAGCCGGCGGGTCCGTTCCAGGGGCGGCAGCAGCCCGTCGGCGCTGTCTACCAGGCCGTCGAAGTGGAGCATGCCGGTTACCACCAGGTCGGCGGCCACGACCAGAGCGGCCGCCACCGGGTCGGGCCACGCCCGATCCGCCAGCCACCAGACACCTCCGAGCACCAGCCCGATGACCGCCCCCACGACCGGAAACCAGTCCAGCGTGGTCGGGCCGGGCGCCCGGGCGCCGCCGAACGGCGTGAGGAACGACACTGCAGCCCGCACTCAATCCTCCCCGGCCGTGGCGATTCCCCTGGGCAGCGCCAGGGCGGCGGCGCGTTCCAGGGGAAGGACCCGGCCGGCGATGATCAGCAGCACCTCGTCGGCGATGTCGGCCACGGCCTGGTTGACGATCCCGAGGGCGTCGCGGAAGTGCCTGCCGCTGTCGGTAGAGGGGTGCACGCCCAGCCCCACCTCGTCGGAGACCAGCACGGTGGCTCCCGTTTCCGTCGCGGCCCGGGCTCGCAGCACCGCGGCCAGCGCCGCACCGCCGGTCCCGTCCGCGGTGAAGTTCGGTGTGGCGGCCACCCAGGTGCCCAGTGAATCCACCAGGACGGTCCCCTCCCAGCTCTCCATGCGTGACAGAGTCGCGACCAGCGCCGGGCCGGCCTCAACGGTGTGCCAGTCCGGCGGACGGCGCCGGCGGTGGGCCTCGACCCGGGCGGCCAGATCGGGATCCGGTTGCGACGGGTCGAGCACGGCCGTGGCGACATATGCGAGCGGCGGCGGCAGTCCAGCGGCCAGGTGCTCCGCCACCTCGGACTTGCCGCTGCGCGCCCCACCCAACACCAGGGTGACGGTCGATGGTCCTGCTGCCAACGTCCTCGCGTCCCTCCGAATCGATCCGGGGGTAGGCAGGTTTCCTGACTCCCGGATCCACTCGCCCCCGGCCTTCCAACCGCAAAGGGCCGTGGCCATCGGGTTGGGGGTTCGCTCCCCGGTCACAGTTGCGGGACAGTCCCGGAATCCCACCGGGTTCCCTGCGCTACGCCGCTGATGGTAGTGGGATCCGGGAGGGAACGGGGACAGACACAAAACGAGCGTCGCCGCAGACCGGCGGTCGGCCTCGGTAGGGTCGGCCGCATGGCACGCTCCGAGTCCATCGTGTTGCTGAATACCGGTCACGGCAAAGGAAAGTCCTCGGCTGCCTTCGGGGTCATGGGACGGGGATGGGCCCGGGGTTGGCGGGTCGGTGTCGTGCAATTCGTCAAAGGCGGGAAATGGAAGACCGGCGAACGCAAGCTCGCCGATCACCTGGGCGTCGAGTGGCACACCCTGGGCGACGGGTTCACGTGGGAGTCATCCGATTTGGACGAGACGGCTGCCAAGGGCCGCCACGCCTGGCAGGTGGCGGCCGCCAAGCTGGCCTCGGGGGATTATGACCTCTTGATACTCGACGAGCTCACGTACGCCGTGACCTACGGCTGGGTGCCTGTCGAGGAGGTGGTGGCGGGGATCCGGAACCGGGCTCCTTCTACCAACGTGGTCATCACGGGGCGCGACGCAGCTCCGGAGCTGGTGGAGATCGCCGACACCGTCACCGAGATGCGCAAAGTGAAGCACGTGTTCGATCGTGGCGTGACGGCGAAAAAGGGCATCGAATACTGAGGCGCCTGTCCGCTGTGTCCGCTGTCGGGCGCCGCGCCCGGTGCGGCAGTCAGGGTCAGCCGATCACCGCTTCGGCCTCGATCTCCACCCGCCACCGCGGGTCCAGAAGTCCGGCGACCACCACCATGGTGGCGGCCGGGCGGACAAAGCCGAAGAACTCGGCGTGGACGGCGCCCACCACCTCCGCGTCGTCCCGCGACGTGAGAAACATCCGGGTCCGAACCACATCAGCTGGTCCGCTGCCCAGCTCGCTCAGGGCCGCCGCGATGATCTCGAGGCATCGCCGGGCCTGATTCGCCGGCTCCGGCGAGCAAGTGCCGTCCGGCCAGACGGGCGCCGTCCCCGAAACGACGACGCGCTCCCCTACCCGAACCGCCCGGCTGAAACCAATGTCGGCTTCAAAAGGCGATCCCGAGCTGACCCGTTCCCTGTCCGGCATACGGCCATCCTGGCCGTTTGGCCGGACCAGGCACCGGACTTTGCCGCGGTTTATCCTGCGGGGCTGGAAATAGGAGCACACGTGGCGACAACACCAGGGAGTACGCCTGTGGACGACGTTCGGGAGGGGCGATTCGCAGGAGACCGGCTCTACTACCGGTACTGGCGGCCCCGCGTTCAGCCTCGCGGTCACGTGGTCCTCTCCCATGGCTTCGCCGAGCACAGCGGCAGGTACGAGCATGTGGCTGCAGCCCTTGTCGACTCCGGCGTCTCGGTCTGGGCGCTCGACCATCGCGGTCACGGCCGGTCGGACGGGACCAGGGCGGACATCGAGTCAGCCTGGACGGCCGCAGACGATCTCGGAGTTTTCGTCGAGCTGGTCCGGGAGAGAGAACCCCGAGGGCCGCTCTTTCTCGTCGGCCACTCCATGGGAGGGCTGATCGCGACCGCATTCGCTGAACGGCACCAGGACGAGCTGGCCGGCCTTGCGCTTTCTGGCGCGCTCCTCCACGTGCCGCCGGAGGTAGCAGCCCTCGCCGATCTGGAAGAGGTCCCGGACCTGGGGCTTGCGGATGTCGTCTCCAGCGATCCCGCCGTCGTCCAGGCCTACAAGGACGATCCACTCGTGTACCTCGGTCCGCCGCCTCGCGGGTTGCTGCAGGCGCTGGGCCAGGTCGAGGAGGTCCGGGCCTCGCTCGGCGAGTTGACCTTGCCCCTTCTGGTCATGCACGGAAGTGCGGATCTCCTTGTGAGTCCGCAAGCACTCCGCGACGTCGTTATGTCCGTGTCCAGCCAGGATCTGACAGCCCGGCTCTGGCCCGGGTTGTGGCATGAGATCTTCAACGAACCCGGGCACGCGGCCGTCCTGGCCGAGCTGACCAGGTGGGTCACGGACCGGATTTCGTAGCGGCCCCCTGAAGCCGGTTCCGGCCGTCCGACGCTTCGCTCAGCCGTAGAACTTCGACGTGTTGGCGACCGAGGGATTCGTCAGGCCGACGGGGCCGGCGCCGAAGACTCTGAGCAGGTTGCCGGTGATCACTTGCATGGCACGGGCCGGACACGTTTGGGCGGGATCGCAGTCCTGGAGCGAGGGAATCCACCCCACCGTGCCACTGGAGAACACTCCGGCGTGGCTCGTTGGCAATGTGTAATACGTGGTGTCGGCGTAGTCCCGGTCCGGATGGCCGCTCACCGTGACCCGGGAGTGAGCCAGGATCTCGACGCCGGGCGGGGTACCACCGAGCGCGGGATCGTAGCCCTGGAAGTCCCCGGTCATCACGCCCGGAATTTCGCTCTTGGGCCCCACTCCGCTGCCCGCGAAGAGCCAGGATGTCGGGTCGGACGCGACAAGCGGAAATGATGCCGAGCCGTTGGCGAAGCCGATGTAATCGGCGCCTACGAGCTCGCTGTCGGGTTGATTGGCCGGGAGCTGTCCCCACCAATTCTGCTGACACCTCGGCGTTGTTGACGCCGAAGAGCGGATCAGCTTCGGGGTTCCGGTAGTTGACGACCTGGCGGTCCGGTCCCAATGGCGACGGCTGCAGCCTGACTTTTCGCAGTACCGGACTGGCTCCGAAGAAAATCAAGTTCACGCCCCGGTCCGCAGCCTGGGTCGCCGCCTGGCGCATCTCGAGCGACCATTCCTCGTCGTGACCGGGCGAGATCAACACCCGGTGTTCTGGCAACAGGTCTCCGTCTGTTGAGAGGGTGATGTCTGTCCAGTAGGTCACATCAAGGCTGTGCTGCTCAGCGAAACGGGTGAGGGGGTACATGAGCGACAGATACGAGCCGGCGCCGTGGCCGTTCGAGTCGGGCCGGTCGAAGGACACCACCCGGGAGCGACTCGAACAGGGATAGACCGACGGAGCACAGGTCGTTGCACCCTCGTAAAGGTCATAGCCGCCGTAGTCGTTGAAGACCTCGTCCGTGAGGACTCCGGACATGATCACGTACGCCGCCGTGCTGGACGGATCCCATACGGTCAGCGGCACATAGCTCTGCTGTCCAGCGTCGCCAACCAGTTTCAGCAGGTACTGGCCTTGCACCCAGGCGGGCGTGATGGGGATCTGGAGGGACGGCTGCCAGGTGCACTGCACCATGTTGACGCCCGGAGTTACCGGACAGCGGGTTTGGTCTGCGCCGGGGATCTGGTTCGAGCTCCACACCAGCCGGGCGCCCAGGCCCTGGTAGTAGCCCATCCGGTAGGCATCCACATGAAAGGTCGAGGCTTGGGTCGACACATACAGGGTGACGACCTGATCCACCTGGACCTGGGCCAAGTCGGCGTAACCGGCGATCCCTTCGGCTGTCTGGGCGCCCGTGATCATCCATTGGGTCGTGCCCCGCTTGGCGTTCTCCGCCGCGACCCACGCCGCGGTGACGCCGTCACTGTTTGCCGAAATGGTCTCGGGTGAGGGGGGCGGGGTGAAAGTTGCGGTGGACGTGGGGGTCGCCGCGGCAGCCGAAGCCGCCGGCGGCGGGCTGGCGGTGGCCGGGTGCGAGCCGGTCAGGTTGAGGACGCCGAAATGATCGGCAGCAAACACTCCCACCACGCCGAGACAGCCAACGACGGCCACCACGGTAAGAACTGTGGCGACGCCGGGGAAGCGCCCGCGATTTCTTCGATTTCTTCGATGTGCTGGCCGACCCACGAGACCGTCGATCCTTCTGGCTTCCTGCTCGTCAGAACCCTGCTATCCGGCCGTCGTCACCGGGAGAGTGGTCGGAACGAGCTCGATCCAGGTTGCGCCTGGCGCCAAAGGGTTCATTTTCGTCCGCGCCGGTGTCATCCTCGACGTAGGGGCTTGGATACATGACCACCCTCATAATGACAATGTTGGTGATGCTGATATACCCCCCCTCTCCCATCGGCGCCAGTCCGGTGCCTGCATACGAACGGACCCACCTTTGCCGGTCCGGGTGCCATGTCCAGGTCAGATCGGAGGAAGGGTAGAAGATGCTGATGGCGGCCGCCGGCTGGGCACCGGCCGGTATGTCTCCGTAGACGAACACCGGTGACCGCGCCCGCTATCGCCATCACGCCCACGACGAGCCGCATTGAACGCAAGCGGCCGTCGCCAGATCCCACGGGCACGCTCGCAAAACGTAGCCTCCAGAGAGCTCGCCACCGGGGATGCTGCCGGCCGGGCCAGCGGGACAAAGCGGTCGCGGCGGGCGCTCATCCGGGCGCGCCAAACGATGGCATCCGATTGCGGAAATACGTGGGTAAGGCCCTTTGAACAGGGATTTCCAGAATTTCACTGCCAGAACCATCGGGACCGCGCTCGGTGACCTCTCCCTGGTGGCGCCCGGCCAAGATACGGCCGGAGCGGTGCTCAACGGTCCCGCGATGCACCGCCGGCTGGCGCCGAGCGTCCGACTATGCAACCCTGGTGAACCTTCAGGACGCCTACCAGTACGTCGACGGGGTTTGGGACGAGCCCAGTCCCGGCGTTTGAGCTCCTCCTGGAGCACCTCGACACGTCTGTAGGCACCCGCGCGACACAGAGGAAGGAAGTAACGCCCTTGGAAACTCCCTAGGGTTCGGGTCTCAACAACCACAGACCTGTTCCCGCTCCGCAAGACCACCAGCACGGCCCGAATTACGGGCACGACCGAAGGAGTCCCATGAAGCGACGAACAAGGCTGATATTCATCGGCTGTGCCGTCCTTGGCACCTTACCCACCGCCGCACAAGCGGCAACCGCAGCACCGACCGTCCGGCTACAGGACCGAGCAATTCGAGTCCCGCAGCAGCGACTTCCAGTGGTCATGGCGACACTCGCCAGTGATGCGCCCCCGAGAGTTCCTGCGCCGGTCGAGAGCGTCACCGTTAGCCCCGGAGACACCCTCTCAGCGATCGGCGCACGAACCTCCCGGACTTGGGAAGAACTGGCTGCGTACAACCACATTCCCAACCCGAATCTGATCTATGTAGGTCAGGTCATCACTATCCCACCTGCCGACTACGTTCCGTACGCGGCCCCCTCACCGGCTCCGGTGGCGTCGCCGACGCACTACACGCCTCCGGTGAGCGAAACGTCGCATGTGGCGTCCGCGCCGCGGGTGAGCTACACCGCTCCCGCACCTTCGTACTCGGGCTCCGGAATCTGGGGCTGCATTGCGGCTCACGAGTCAGGTGGCAACCCGAGCACCAACACGGGCAACGGCTACTACGGCATGTATCAGGACACCCAGGCTTCCTGGGCGGAAGGCGGCGGGCTGGCGTACGCCCCCCGGGCTGACGAGGCCACCGCTGCTGAGCAGACCGCCGTCAACGAGCGCATCCAGGCCCAGCAGGGCTGGCGTGCCTGGCCGAACACATCCAGGATGTGTGGTGCGTAAAGTCTGACAGTCACCGTCATGGAGGCTGAGGTTGCAGCCTCCATGACGCCTGTCGAGCCGACTTGATCGGCGAATTGCAGTGGGGGGAATGTTTTGCGTTCGCACACGCTGGCAACCGGATAAACAGCAGTCGGCCACCGCGCCCAAGCCCTCGGGTTGCTGTCTGTATCCTTATTCGCTCGAGCCTGGACAACACTTGGATCGGAGATATCTTCTCTCCGTGCCCGGTCATTTTTCTCTTAAAGACGACAAACCGCGGTCCCAGATAGAACGAAAATCAAACACGCGATGAATGGGGGCTTCCCGAAGCAATCGAAGGAAAGGCCCTTCAGTACGGATTCCTGCACGGGAGAAACTTCGGGACGAGCTCGCAGCAGGGGTAGTGCAGCCCCGAGGCCAGGTCGCCATCTACCTGGCCAGCCAAGGCTTCCCTATTCGACCTGGACGAGGAGTACGGACGGGCTTTCGAACAGTGAGTGGCACCACCGTCACCGACGCCGACTACCGCCAGATCGAGGCCGACATCCACTTCGGGCGACTGGTTACCGGCACGGCAACGAAGCCCAAGGGAACCTGGCACGTATTGCGCCGGACTGACCAGGGCTGGACGACATTGTGCTGGCTGGCTGGGTCGCCCGGATAAAGCCGAGCAGCACATCGTGAACGTGGCCACCGAACCGGGGTCAGGACCGATCTGCGGACTACGGAAGTGACGCCAGGCATGGACGACTTGGCGGGTGGGACCAGCATCTCGCCGTCACCCCGCCCCCCAAGACGGCTATGTCTCGCCAGCAGCTTGGTCAGTTCCCGTGGAGTCTCAGGGGCTAAGCCCTCTGTCTCCTCCTTGTGGTCGGAGGGAAGTCGGGCGCCGGTCAGGATGCATCAGGAGAGTCTTGCGGGTTTCGGGCCAGGCTGGTCTTGGCCGCATTGATGAGGAGGCGAACCACGATGCCGATGATGACCAGGTCCGCCAGCATTTGGACACTGACCACGATGCGGGCCGGATCGGTATTTGGGGTGATGTCGCCGAATCCGACCGTTGAGAAGACCGTGATGGTGAAGTACAGAGCCCGGGTGTGATCCAGTGATTGGCTGAAGTTGGAGGCGGAGGTGTTCGACAGCGACAGGTAGAGACTGGCGAACAGAATCAGAAAGAGCGGGATGATGACTCCCAGGGCCTGGAAGGCTCGTAGCTCGGGCAACTCCGCCCGGCTGATGCGGGCGGTCTGCCAGCCCACCACGGCGCCGACCAGGGCCAATCCGCCCGCCAGGCGAGGAACGGCGGCTGCGGCCGTGTCTCTGGTCGCCGGGACCAGGTAGTAGACGGCTATCAGTAAAACCCAGGCCACGGCCACGATGATGACGGTACGGGTGAGGGCTCGGCGGCGTTCGCCCCGCTCCAGGTCGGAGACTCGTCGGGGGCTCACAAGGGAGTACTCCCCTCCCGGTCGTGGGGTTCCATTACCGGCTACCCCTGGTTCACTACTATCGCGGTCGTTGCGGCGCTAGCTCGGCCCGCAGCCGGGTAGTGCAGGTGGTACATCAGACGGCCACGATGTCGAGGAGATGGTCGATCCCGGCCAGGTTGCCGGGGTTGCGGGTGTAAAGGCGAGCGGCATGGGCATGGGCGGTAGCGGCGACGAGCAGGTCCATGACCCGAGCTCGGGGCTGGCGGCCCGAAGTTGCCACCGCCGTCGCCAGTTCCCCGTAGCTGGTGGCGACAATCTCATCGACGGGTAGGGGGTCGAAGCTGCGCTGAAGCTCGGACAGTCGCCGCAGCCGTTCGGCCCGGATATTGGCGTCGCTGGTGACCAGGACGCCGAAGTGCAGTTCAGCCAGGGTGGCGGCGCTGATGGCAAGCTCGCCCTCCAAGGGTGCGACGTCGGTTGCGATGACGACCGACGTGTCCAGGATCGCCCTCAAGGCTCCGTCCAGCTCGGGAGGTGATGGTCGGCATGCGTCGCCTCGGCGGCCCAACAGTCCTGACCGGCGTTGTCCACCTCGCCCTGACGCGGGCCGTCGGCGCTGTAGCGATAGACCCCCGCACCACACACGGCGCACTTGCTGTAGATCATTGTCAGCGTGGTGCCGGTTGGCCGACGGTGTTTGCAGGGCCAAACAACCCTAGCTGGTGAGGCCGCCATATCCGCCGCACCGTCCAGGGGTGCGATCGAGGCAGCTGCGAGATTCCGACCCAGAAACCGCCGAGGTGGCGTCCCTGATCGACCAACTCGCTCGCCTCGACGTTCTCCGCCGCGTACCTCCCGGCGGCCAGCAGGATCAGACCCAACTCGCCCTTCGGCTCCAGCGCAGCGCCATTACGCCACGTCGGCTCCCAGTTCGTACCGCGCAACGCAGTAGGAAGCAAGGCTTTCGATACCAGGAAATCGATGAGAACGGCCGCGATGGCGACGTTCAGCACCACCATCAAAACGAAGATCGGGATCTCTGCGGGATGGCGCAGCGGAAGCTTCTTGGCGATCGGATCACTCATAGTTCAGCCAATGGAGTGGTCGATCAATTCGCGGTCGGCCTCCCAGTCCGGGTCATCCCGACCGGCGAACAGGCCCGCGATCCCGTCCCACCGCTGCCACCGCCTCGGGGCCGGAGGGACCAGGCGAGCGGCCAGGCGTCCTGACACGGTGATGTCGATCTCCTCGCCGCCCTCGACCCGGCGAACCAGTCCGGAAGCGTCCTGCCGGAGTTCCTTGAGTCCCACCGTGGTGCGGTCGTCAGGCATGAACCCACAGTAGCACTCATGCTACCTGATGGCCAGCTGGGCCGGGTCGGCCCCGCGTAATGATCCAGGCAGGTCGGTCCTGGTCGGGGTCGCGCCCGGGGCGTCCGCATCGCCCGTACCGCCAACGCCTGTGTCAACGGGTCCAGACGGGGACGCTGACGGGCCGTGAAGTCGACAGACGGGCCGGGAACTGGGTGTAGCCGTGGCCCCAGGATCGGCCGTCCTGGGCCGGTGCAGCGACCATGACCGGGCTGACGCGGCCGTGGCTGGCACAGATGGGGTGGGGCGCTGCCACTGCTCGGTGACCTGTCCGGGCTCCCGCCGCAGGTCGGACAGACGGGGACCGTCGCCACCGGCGCCCTCTCATACGGATCCCAGTCCCGATCCTCGCCCTCATCATCGTCTTGGAACTGGACCAGGTTCTGTGGCCGTCCCAACCGTGCCCGCCCGGTCGCGCCTCGGAGTTCTCCTCTTCTGAAGCCTCCGCCAAGGTGCGCTAACTCCGCTTGGGCTCAGCCGGCTCGGTCTGGTTGTCCCTCAATCGCGCCGGGAGTTGTTCAGCGGTCCCTGGCCATCCTGCTCCCGGGCTCGTCGGAAGGACTCGACCTGGTCGGCCCGGCACCAGCGATACCGAGATTGTCCGTCGGCCTCGGCGGGGGGCGGCTCGGGCCGGGGCAGCAATCCCTCCCGCCTCATAGCGCTTGATGGTCCAGGTGCTGCGTCCCAGAGCCTGGGCCGCTGCCCCAATGCTGAGGTATTCGGTCCCGTGGTAGGACCAGGCGACGGGGCGGGGAAGACTTGGGCACCACATGCTCACCATAACGGCGGCCCGAGTAGGGACGGGTCGTGCGGCCACCCAACACCGGGGCAACGACGTCGGGAACGGCACCGACCGGAGCGTCTGCACGGCTTTCCTACCAGCAGCTTTTCCCTCCGATGGCAACTGCGGCCGCCAGTTGACCGGGTATCCCCATGCAGTTTGGCCTCCCGGTCGCCGCTTCCTCCCCGTCACACCCGAGCCGTACTTTGCCTCAATCCAAATTCGCGGCAACCGGCTTCGCTACCGGTACCCAGAAATCGCCCGCCTAACCGAACCCGATTCGTGTAGCTGCCCCAGCGACGTCACAGCTTCATATCAAGTCACTCCAGCGTCTTATCTTCCGCATCTCATTACCTGACGATCCCACTCTTCGGCATCCGATAGCGACTGCTGAACCGGCATCCTGTCAGTACGACCTGGGCACGCCAACCAGCCTGCACGGCCCTGTGTCAGCTGGTAAAAAGAGTCAAGCAGCCCTACTGCATATCCATACGGCTGTCGAGAGTTATGGCGCGACTCAATCCGAGTCGCTTCCACAATCAAACGAAATAGATATGGGCGCCAGATCCTCAACACCGGTCAGAGAGGCGTGATGACAGTGTTGCAGCTAAACCAAGGGGAATCGTGGACGGGCGGTAGGTTCAAATACGGCGCACGCAAGGCCGCGCCTGAATCGGGCGGATCCTCGATCTGGGTTCTACGACCGTCTCAACGACGGCGAGGTTGTGATCCACGCCGTGTTGACCAACTGCGCCAAGCAGGTGCTCTCCGGGACGTCAAGTTTGGACGGAGAGGATCCTGTCTGTGGCAAGCGTGGTCAGCCGACGATGAAGCAGGCGGGTCAGCAGCCAGTGGTACCTTGACGGCGTCTCCTCGGGAGTGGGGGCGCCTCCTCACGGGGTACTACTCCTCGGTAACGTGGTCTGGATCGGGACATACGCCCGATCCCTCGGCAGCCTTTGCAAGGCCGTGGCCAGCAGTGACAGCGGATTGGACCGGCTACATCGGAGCCCACAGTCACGTTGGCTGGCAGGTCAACTCGAAAAGGGAAGGCGGCGTCGAGATCGAGCCCGGCCACGGCAAGCTGGATCCCCGGCTGTAGAGGGGATAGAGGGATAATGGGCTCCGCAGTGGCACCATGCGTGGACGAGTGGGAGAGGGCAGGTCGCAATGGAGTCGAGCATGGAGGACCCGAGCCGGCGTCCTGCCAGACCTGGGACGTCCACTGCGCAGCATCCGAATCTGCCCAAGGGATGGCGTGCCCGGTACGAGGGGTCTTTCGCCCAGGAGCTGGTGACGGGACTCGGTGCGGTGAACTTTGGCGACCGCATCATCATCTTCGGCGTGTGCCTCTTGGTCTCGGTTCTGCCGCTGATCATTGTCCTGAGCGCATTTGCCGGTCATCGGGTCCAGGATGACATAGCCCAACATCTCGGTCTGAGCACCCAGGGCGATCGGGTCGTTGAGGGCTTGTTTAAGGCGTCGGTAAAGTCATTTGACCTGGCCATCTTTGTGAGCCTCCTTCTGTCGTTCGCGGGTACCGTTGCCGTGGCCAGATCGGTTGAAGTGATTTACGAGCGGGCATTCGAATACTCTCCGCTTGGCCTGAGGCAAGGGTGGCTCCGATGCGTGGTGTGGGTCCTATTTGTCGGCGGGGTCGTCATCGCTGACAGCGCCATCGGTAAGACGTTGCGCGATGGACCGGCGGGACCGGTGGTTATCAGCGTGGTGGAGTGCGTCGGCTTCGCCGTGTTTTTCTGGTGGTCAATACACTTCTTGCTGGGCGGCCGGGAATCGTGGCGAGGGACCCTCCCGGCCGCTGTCGCCACCGCGCTCTTTTGGGTCGGCCTGGGCGTGTTCGCCGCGTTCTACTTCTCCTCGACCGTTGTCTCGGATAGCAAGACCTACGGCACCATCGGGGTGACGTTCACGCTGGTTACGTGGTTTATTGCCATGGGCGCTGTGCTGACCCTCGGGGCCGTCGTCGGTGCCGTCTGGCAGAGGCGGAGACACAGGACCGCCGATCGGGAGCATGCCGACACCGACCGCCGTCCCGGGGAATCCCGCCGCAATGCTGAATAGGAGTCGATGCTCACTACTCAGATCCGTGCCGCTCCCGGTCTTACCACCGATGCTGGCCACCACCGGTCAAGCGGGGCGCATGGTCTTGGCAATGAGTTCGCTAGCGTAGCGAGCACCGACACAGCCAGGCGCCTGTCGGACTGGAAGGCAAACGGAAGCGACACAGTTTCACCACCAAGAAGTTCCGTGATGACCAATCGCGACATTCGCTGATCGCCAACACGCCGGAGTAGCCACGTTCGTGGGGTTATCCCAACACCATCACGGGTCCATCGCCCCGGCCTGGGGCGGCTTATCGGCGGCTACCTCGGAGCCATGGCACAACCGCACCTGCCCGAGAGGCTGATACGTCGAGTACTCGGCCTGCTCGTCATCGCCATCGGCATCCGATACGCCTGGCTGGCGACCGGGCTGTGAGCGTCAAGCTCCTCACGGCAAAGAACGCTGACTCCGCGACCCCTGTCGTTGGGAACGCCGCCTGCGGGGTGCGAGTCCTAGACACCCTGAAGGGGTATTCGGAGGGTGTCTAGGAACTCGCTTGTCTCACCTCGGCGGGGGTTGCCGCGCCGAGAACTCTCTTAGCCGACGCAGCCTGCGATGGTGCCTAGAGGCTCGCAGTTATCGGGGTGGTTCCCGATGACAATGCTGGCCGACAGGGCCACTGTCCCGCCGACGTTGGAGACACCTCCACCAGCCTGGGCGGTGTTACCGATCACGGCACTGTGATTGAGGGTGACTGGCCCTCCCGGTATGGTCATCTGCCCTAATGCCAGACCATTGGCGATGCCGCCCCCGTTACCTCCGGCGGTGTTGCTGATCACCAGGCTGCTGTTGAGAGTCAGAATGCCGCTGTTCTGACCGCCGGGAGCCACACCATTAAGGATCCCGCCGCCCGAGGCCAGGGGACCGGTGCCCGCTGCGGTGTTGTTGTTGACCACGGACCGGTTGAGCGTCATGGTGCCGTGGTTGACAATGCCAGCTCCGCTGGTGTGGGCCGCGGTGTTGCCCGCAACCTGGCTGGCGTTGATCACGGTGGTGCACCCGTTGGCGATCCCGCCTGCGGCGATGGGAGGACCCGCCCCTGGGCCAGAGGGAGCGAGCGCGGTGGCGGTGTTGCCGTCCACTTGGCTGAAGTTGACGGTTACCGTGCCGTTGCAGGGCGCCATCCCTCCGGCGCCGTTGCCGCTGGAGATCCCGCCACCGTTGAGGGAACTGTTGCCGTTCACCTGGCTGCTGTTAACGGTGGTTTTACCCAACAGGTTCTGGATGCCTCCGCCGCCTGCGTTGGGGGCAGTGTTGCCGTTGATCTGGCTGTTGTTGACGGTCAGGAAGCTAGTGGTACCGGTGAAGTTCATGTAGTCGCCGCTGGCGATACCACCCCCCACCAGGCCCATGGCGCTGTTGCCGTTGACCCGGCTGCCGTTGACGGTAACCGTGCCCAGGATGTTCAGGATGCCCCCGCCGCCCAACCCGTTATCTTGCGCGGCTGACGGTCTGGCTGTTGTCGGTCACGGCGCTGTTGTTCAGTGTCAATCTCGCCACGCTGGAGGGACCGAAGGTGGCGCTGGCGATGCCCCCACCGGCCTGGGTGGCGGTGTTGCCGGTCACCTGGCTGCCATTCAGAGTGACGGTTCCACCGGGATTCTCGATGCCGCCCCCAATGTCCGCGGCACCGCCGGTAACCGTCACATTATTGAGGGTGAGGTTCCCGCCGGGGCCATCGACCTCAAAAACCCGGAAGGAGTTGGTGCCGTCGATGGTGGCCCCGTTGCCGTTGATCCCGATCCGGGTCGTCACCACCGGCAGGCCGTTCTCGCCATTGTTGGCAGCCTTGAGGCGGTAGTGGCACCCTGGGGCCAGGTTGATGGTGCCGCCCCCGGCGGCCTTGGCTGTGTTGATGGCTGCCACCAGTGCCGCCTGGCCCGTACAAGGCACGATCACCTTGCTCGGCGACCACGCTGACGCCACCGGTACTGCCACCATCAACCCGAGCACGGACGTGCTCGTCGCTAAAGCAAGCTTCGCGAATGTCGCCAACTTCATGGCTCCCCCTTCTAGATTGCCCCTGAGACTGCCTACCGACCATATGCCCCCAGTGGGCGCATATGCAACCCAGGTCAACGGCTCCAGAGCCGCCTACTAGGTCGCCCACGGACTAGGGCGTGCCCAGACATACAGCCTGACAGTGGCCTTATATGCACCCAGGGTGGGTATGGACCACATCCACTGGCGCGGATCCCCCAGTGCTGAAGACTCAGGTGCGTGCCGTTCCCGCTCCTTCAGCCCATGCTGGCGACCAGCGGCGAGCCGGGGGGCGACCAGGCCGCGTGGTCGTTTGAGGTCAAGTGGGACGGCTGGCGGGCGATGGTGTACGTCGGCACACCGATCCTGGCGGAAAAACCCGGTGAAAGTCGCCCCCCTCGAGGGATATGGTGCGGGATTTCTCCGATGTCAAGACCCGGTATTGCACACGGGATTTCTGCGAAGCGATGTTCCCAGGAGTGTTCCCAGAACTGGGCTGTGGATAGCCTCTCAATCCAGAAATAACGCCCTGAGCAGCCAAAACGTGGTGGGCGCTAGAGGACTCGAACCTCCGACCTCAGCCGTGTGAAGGCTGCGCTCTAACCAACTGAGCTAAGCGCCCGACAAACTGCTCTGAGCAGGTATAACGCTCTGGCAACCCAAGCGAGCATGCGTGCACACTCCTCGAACAGCGCAGAACCTTACACGTGGCCAGAGACCGATGTTCGCGCTGCCCGTGTGCCGTGGCAACCGCTCCCCCGCTCGCCTGGCGCCCCGACCCGGTGAGCAGGGCCACCTGATGCGCTCCGTTGACCGGTCGCTACTGGCCATCCCGCGATCGCCGCTCACCCGTGACCAGTACCTGATGTCGTTCGGCCAGATGGTCGACGTCTTCACTGTCAACTGGCGTACACGCCACAGGTGTCTCAAGCTGTTTTTCGCCTTCCTTCTGGAGGAGTGAGAGATCGACCGCAACCCGATGGCGAACGTCAAGCCGCCCCAGGTCCCGGAGGTCCCGGTTCCGGTCCTGAGCCGCGATCAGCTCGCAGGCGAGCCTTCAGCTGTAGCCAGGTAGCGTGTCCGCATGTTCGAAACCGATACCGCGGTCTTCTAATGGGCCGCATCCACGATGTCGCCCTTCTCCTTGGCCGTACGGTACTGGGTGGCTACCTGGTGGCCCACGGCGCCCAGAAGCTGTTCGGTGCCTTCGACGGGCCCGGTCTCGACCCGGTAGCCGCCGGATTCGACCTCATCGGGCTGCGGCCTGGACGGCATATGGCAAAGGCGGCCGCTGTGTCGGAGATCGGGGGCGGCGTGCTCACGGCGACAGGGCTGGCCTACCCGCTCGGGCCGATCGCTCTCGCCGGAACGATGGCCGTCGCGGCGTCAACTCACCGGGCCAATGGGCCGTTAGGAGCCAAAGGCGGCTACGAACTGCCGCTGAGCAACATGGCCGCCGCGCTCTACACTTGCCGCGGCCGGGCCGGGTCGGTTGTCGCTCGGGCCGTCGCTGCCGAAGCCGCTGGCCCGGCTGGTGATGGTCGGCGCTGCCACGAGCGCCGCCGTACTGGTGGCGATGATGGTGCGGACCAGCCGAGCTGCGTCCCCACCGGAGTCGGCCGCAGCCGACACGCCCAGCGAGGCAGCGGCCGAGGAAGCCTGAAGAGCACCGGCCTTCCGACAGCTCGATTGCGGCCAGGGTATTTCTAGGCCGCTTTACGGCCGATCCTCAGCCAGGAAGCCGCTCCGAGAAAGACTCTCCTCGGTGAGGGCGTTTCAGCGTTTGCCGTCTAAGAGATGGTCGAGCCCGGCAAAGTTGATCGGCCACCAGACGCGGGTCGTCAACCCTGGAGTTGATTGCGCCGCCAGACAGGTCAGGTACATGAGCGCGGCGACAGCCCGATATTGCGTGGTTCCCTGGTCAGGCCACGGCTGGGTTGGTGGCGTAGCGATTAGAGGGTCGCGGCAAGCCCAGCTGCCCTCGCAGAGTCGCAGAACCATACACCCGACGGAAAAGCTTTCGGGCCTGGAGGACGGGTACCAGGCCGTCGGTGATCTGGATGAGGTCGTGCGGGAGCGAGCCCGGTCGTAGCCGAAAGCCCGACAGGCCGGCTCCGTGCCATTCCGCCAGCATGTCGGCGAGATCGGCAGGTGTGCCCGTGAAGATCAAGGCATCGCTCGCAAAGTCGGTGCCAGCCCGCTCGTCCAGTCGGCGCAGGCGCGCTTCGGCGGTAGTCGTGTCGGCATCGAGGAAGACGACCAGGTCGCCGAAGACGTGCACGGTGTCGCCGGCTCGGCCCGCCTGTTGCTGGGCGCCTCGCACCTCGGTGAGGATCTCGTCGATTTGGGTGGTGTGGTGCGGGGTCACGAACCCCACGTCAGCAGACCGGCCGACAAGCTGGAACGGCACGGACTGGTGCGCTAGCGCGGCCACGATCGGCTGGCCCTGGGGTGGACGAGGCGTGATAGAGGGGCCTTTCACGGAGAACCACCGTCCCACGAAATCGATGTAGTGCAGTTTGTTGCGATCGATGAACCTCCCGGTGGCCGCGTCACGGATCTCGGCGTCGTCCTCCCAACTGTCCCAGAGACGCCGGAGCACCTCGACGTAGTCCCCCGCTTCGTCGAAATGATCGATCAGCTCCTGACGCAGCTGAGGGCTTACGGCGCTGGGATAATCCTCGCGGCGAACGACCGGGAACCCCCGTCGTCCGAAGTGGGCGGCCTCGTCGGCTCGACCGGACACCTGGATCCGGATGCCGGCCCGTCCACTTGTGACATAGTCCAACGTGGCGATCGCCTTCGACAAATGGAACGGCTCCGTGTGAGTAACGATCGCCGTGGGCACCAGGCCGAGGTGCTCGGTCAGCGGGCCCACTCGGGCCGCAATGAGTACGGCATCGAGCCGACCGCGGACCTGATCGGTGCGCCGATCCGCTTCGGAGGGATGGTCGGACTGGAGCCTCAGGCCATCCTCTATGGTCACAAAGTCGAGCAGGCCCCGCTCCGCCTGGCGCACCAGGTCGACCCAATAACCGGCCGTGAACAGGTCTGCCGGCCTGGCGTCGGGTTCGCGCCACGCCGCCGGGTGCCAGCCGGCCCCGTCCAGGGCGGCCGCCAAATGCAGAGGCGAGGTGAGATCCGCCGAAGTGCTCTTGAGCATGCGCAGTCTCCCTTTCATTCTCGATGTCGAACTACTCCGAGTTTGCGGGAACGCTCATGTCTTCCGTTCCGCAGAAATATGACTTGTCCTATCAGGATTATAGCGATATGGTTATCGTCGTGCGAGTCCTTTCGACACTGAGGTCCGGGGGTAAGGGCCAGAACGTGCTGTTCCACGGCTGCTGTTGCTGAGCAGAAGCCTCGACGCCCCCGTCAGCCGTCCCGTCCGTTCACTCATCGTTGGAGGCACTCTCGATGTTTTCCGGTTTTCCGCGCTCTGATGCGCTCGTCCCATCCCTTGTTGTCAGGACCGGTGCCCTCTCCGGTCAGACCTCGGCGCACTTGACCCACCACTCGGGGCGTGGCCGCGCCCGCGGGGTGATGGCCCCGCCAGCGCTTGCGGAAATTGCTGCGGGGTTGGCCCGACCGCCCCCGCCGGTGAATACATCTGGACCGAGGGCACCTGTCGTCGCTACACGCGACTGCTGGGCACCGACTGCTACGACGCCTGGCTGATTGCCTGGTCGGCTTCTGCCAGTCTCGAGCTTCACGATCACGGCGGATCACACGGCGCGGTCGTTGTGGCGGCGGGCAGGCTGGCCGAGACGTACACCGACCGGCGATGGCGCCATCCAGTCCGCACCCGGGTGTTCGATGAGGGATCCACTCTCCTGATTCCTGCCACTCGAGTGCATGAGGTGTCCAACCCGGGGCCAGCAGAGGCGCTCAGTGTGCATGTCTACTCTCCGCCGCTGAGTTTGATGACATTCTTCGACCCTCGTCCCGAGTCGTTCCCCGCCGTCATGTCGAACGCCGAAGGTGACATCGCCTTGAAGGAAGCCACGGTATAGACGAACCTCCACATCCGGCCCTTCACGTGTCTGGGATAAGGCGGTTGTGTCGTGTCTCCTGCCCGACGCACCCAGAACGGGCCGGCGCCGCGCGTGATGCCGATCCCGGTCGATCATCCCGAATCCTCAAATCGGGCTCGCCGGCCAAGGTCCGTCCTCGGTGAGCGGAGCGGGCGCGCTGCAGTAAAGCCGTGGACGCACTCAGGTAGTGCGTCAGGACGGTGTTTTGGCGTCAACGCGAGGGCTTACCGACCGGTTGCGGGGTTAGATGTCGGCGAACCAATCCGAGTCAGTTGTTGCGGGGCCGTTCGTCCTGGTGCCCGACCTCTCGTCACCACGCAAGCAACACAGCGTGCCGTTAACTGGGGAAGGCGAGGGTCGCCGAAGCGACCGCTGGCGTAGGTTGGGCCCAATGTTGCTCGTAGGCCGCAATCGTCGACAGCGACCGCAGCTCTGATCGATCCAGGTAAAGGACTCCGTGCAAGTGGTCCGTCTCGTGCTGGGCGATGCGGGCCGGCCAGCCGGTCAAATCGAGGTGGTAGCCTCGACCGGCTCGGTCCTGTGCGGACAGTCGCACCCGGCGATAGCGCGAGACGACCGCGGTCAGGCCGGCGACACTCAGGCAGCCTTCGTAGAAGACACGTCGCTCGGAACCCATAGGCGTGAACACAGGATTGATCAGGTCGAGCGCCGATTGCGGTAGCCGCTCGCGCGCCACGGCAATCTCAGGTGTCACATCGGCCGGGTCGTCGATCACTGCCAACGCGAGGGGAATCCCGATCTGGGGTGCGGCGAGGCCAACCCCAACCCCGGGGAGATGAGCGTGCATGGCATCGAGCAACTCATGCAGCAGGTCCCAAGGAAGCTGCCCGTCATACCGCACGGATCTCTGTCGCAGAACCGGCTCTCCCACCTGGGTGACACTGAACGGACGCGGCGCAGACAGGACCGCCCGCACCTGCTCGACGAGCTCGCCGTCAGTCGCGCTCACGCGCCCTCCCCAAGCCCGTACGACCTGTGATGTCCAGCGTGTAGTCCACATCCGCGACCCTAATGGTGTGGCCTACTGCTGATCACTGGCGTTCGGGCGCCACTAGCTCACCTGCCTCCCGCTTCGACTCACGACCCCCGCCGGTGCCACTCTTCTGCGAGCAACTTGTAGGAGCGCACCCGGTCCGCGTGCTGGTGGGTGATGGTGGTGATTGCCAATTCGTCGGCGCCCGTGACCTCCTTCAGTTGTTCCAGCTGGTTGGCAACGTTCGCCGGGGAACCAACGAGCTGGGTGTCGATCCGGTCCTTGACTAGTTCCCGGTCCTCGTCGCTCCATCGGTGGCCGGACGCCTCGTCCGGCGTGGGAAAGGGGATCGCGCCGGCGCCGTGGCGAATGCTCCGCACCCACAGCCCGTACCCCGAATCCAGCCGGGCCGCGGCCGCGTCGTCGGGCCCGACTACCACGTCAGCCGATACCGATACGTAGGGCTTGGCCAGCTCCGCATCTGGGCGGAAGGCGCCCCGGTAGGCGTCGACTGCGTCAAGGACCGTGCTCGCACTGTGGTGGTAGGAGGCGGCGAAGCGCAGCCCTCGCTCGCCGGCGACTTCGGCGCTCGAACCGCCCGAGGCACCGAGAATCCAGACTTCTACCGATGCACCCTCCCCGGGGTAGGTCCCGGGCAGCGATGCCGCCGGTAGCGGCTCGGCTGGTGCTTCTTGGGGCGGGGTGATAGAGCGGCTTTGGCCTGCTCTTCACCTACTGAAATAGCGGAATGGCGTTGCGCTCCGCTGTCGAGCGGGGCCAGACAACACGGCCTTTGCGATGACCGCCCCGGTAGCTGACAACTTCACTCTGTGGGCTGAGGGCCTCCGACTCGAGCGCCGGGTCGGGTGGCGAGAGCGGCAGGGGTCACCCCTTCTGCGATGGTGATCTCGTCGAACCAGCCGCAGGCCGGGTTCCCGGGAGGCCGGTCGAAGCGTCCCACGTACGGCTTGATGTCGATTACCGGCGTGCCATCGAGGACGTCTACCCCGGCAAACTCAACCGTCGCATCGGTCACAGCCAGGATCTGGATCAGGCTCAACCCGATCGGGTTGATCCGCCGGGGGCCGCGAGCCGCAAAGACCCCGAACTGACGGCCGGTTCCGCGCAACAGGAACGGCGTCTGTTTCAGTGATGGGGAGCCCTCGGTATCGGCGTCGCCACGGTGCAGCCAGGTCAGCAGCCAGGCGTAGTCGAACCCGGCCAGGCCGTCCAGGCCGTCCCGGTAGGCCGGATCGACCTCGACGAGACCCCGCTCCGAACGGTTGAGCGCCGCCTGGATGGGGGTGTCCTCCAACGCTTCGTAGCCGGTGCGGACCACCCCGATGGCCGATACGGTCACGAGACTCGTCACCGCTCCACCCTAGGGTTGCCCGCCCACGCCAGGGGTGAGGACGCGGTCCGGCCCGGGCGCCTGAAGGCGTCCGGGCCGGCGGGGCAGGAGGCTGTTGGAATCCGTTACGGCGTGGCCAGCATGCCGTTCACGTTGTTGTTCATGTCGGTGTAGAAGCCGACCAGGTCGCCGGCGTTGTTGACGCCGTTGACCGTGGTCCCGTCGCCAGGCATGTTGAGGGCGTTGGGATCATCGATCTGGGTCCACTGGGACACCGGACCCGCGGGAGCCACGAGGGTGAAGCCGTGGGTGTCGCCGGCGCTGTCCACGAAGGACCCGACGATCTCGTCGCTCTGGCTGATGCCGAGGGCCATGGTGGGCAGGTTGCCGGGGAACTGGAAGGTCGTCACGTGACCGCTCTTGAGCAGCCAGCCGTAGGTGCCGGAGTTGTTCATGGTGTAGCCGGTGATGTCACCTGCGTCGTTGATGCCGGTGGCGAAGGAGTTGGAGCCGATGCCGGCGTGCTTGATGGTCGTGAAGTGGCCCGTGGCCTGGTTGAGTTTGACCGGATGGTTGACGCCGTTGGCATCGACGTAGAAACCCACCGCGATGCCGGCGTCGTTGATGCCGAGCAGCTGGTTCATCGAGCCGGTCACGTGGGGCGTGTTCGGGTCGCTGTAGGACGTGAAGGCGCCGTTCCATTCGACGAAGCCCCGCTGGGTCCCGGCCTTGTTGGCCCAGAAGCCCACCGTGTCGCCTTTGTTGTTGAGACCGGTCACCTGGGTTTGGAACGAACCGGGGAAGTTCTCCGACGTGTAGTTGGCCTGGCCGTAGGGCGGAACGATCGTGTAGCCCTTGTTCGGGTGGGTCTTGCTGCCGATGCCGAAGTAACCAGCGATCTGGTTGGCGCTGTTGATGCCGAGCAGCTGGTTGAACGTCGAGTCGCTCTGGTTGTCGAGAGTGCTGAACGTGTAGGTCGCGGTCGCAGCGGCTTTCGCGGGGGCCGGCTGGGCATGGGCGGCGGGCGCCGCCGCAGCGAGCAGGCCGCCCGCGGCGGCGGCGGTGGCGACGGCCGCGCCGGCAAGGCGGCGCAGGCGACGGGGGGTGGCAAAGGAGGAGCGGCGGAACATGGTGAGGGGTCCTTTCGGGAGAGGCTTGGCGTGGGTGCCGTGATGTAGTGTCCGCGTTCTTCCGACCCGGGTCGATGGTGCGCGCATGCGTCCCGCCGAGGGGTGCTGGCACCACTCTCGCCGTTCCCGAGGGCCGGCTCCTTATTGACAAGCGCAAGGGGCGCCGATCGCCTATCCTGTCGCACGCGACAAGGGCCAGCGGCGTCCCTTCCCCGCGTGGACCAGTCAGGAACGATCCCCCGGAAGGACGCGCATGGGTTCAACATCCACGCCGGTTGGCCTCTACCGCCCCGAGTTCGAGCACGACTCGTGCGGGGTGGCTTTCGTCGTGGACATGCACGGCCGGCGCCGGCACGACATCGTGCGTATGGGACTGGACAGCCTCTGCCACCTCGAGCACCGAGGAGCATCCGGAGCCGAGGTCAACACGGGCGACGGTGCGGGCATCCTGATCCAGGTCCCGGATGGCTACTACCGGCACGTGGCGGGCTGCGACCTGCCCGCGCCGGGGAGCTACGCCACCGGGATCGGCTTCCTGCCTACTGACCCGGCCGGCGCCAGCGCGGTCCGGGACAGCATTGACCGGCTGGCCGTGAGCGAGGATCTGGTGGTCCTCGGCTGGCGTGAGGTGCCGACGGATCCCTCGCCGGTGGGCAGCATCGCCCGCAGCGCCATGCCGAGCTTCCATCAAGTGTTCATCGCCAGCCCGGCCGGCCACCGGGGCCTCGAGCTGGAACGGCGAGCCTTCATCCTGCGCAAGCGGATTGAGCGCGAGTTGACCGGCAGCTATTTCCCTTCCCTCTCCAGCCGCACCGTCGTCTACAAGGGGATGTTGACCGCCCCACAAGTCGAGGTCTTTTTCCCGGAATTGCAAGACGAGCGCATGGACAGCGCTCTGGCGCTGGTGCATTCTCGCTTCTCCACCAACACCTTCCCGAGTTGGCCGCTGGCTCATCCCTACCGGTACCTGGCCCACAACGGGGAGATCAACACGCTGCAAGGGAACCGAAACTGGATGCGCGCGCGGGAGGACCTGCTCGCCAGCAATCTCTTCCCCGGAAATCTCGAGCGTATCTTTCCCGTCGTCACGCCAGGGGCCAGCGACTCCGCCAGTTTCGATGAGGTGCTCGAGTTGCTGCACCTTGGCGGCCGATCCCTGCCACACGCCGTCTTGATGATGATCCCCGAGGCGTGGGAGCAGCACCGGCACATGGACCCCGTCCGCCGATCCTTCTACCAGTTCCACGCCGCCCTCATGGAGCCGTGGGACGGGCCGGCGTCGATCGCGTTCACGGACGGGACCGTCATCGGCGCCGTTCTCGACCGCAACGGACTCCGGCCCTCCCGTTACTGGGTCACCGATGACGACCTGGTCGTCATGGCGTCGGAAGTGGGCGTGCTCGACATCGCTCCGGACCGGGTGGTGGCCCGGGGCCGGCTGCAGCCCGGGCGGATGTTCCTGGTGGACACCACGAAGGGGCGCATCGTGGCGGACGAGGAGATCAAGTCGGGCCTGGCCTCGGAGCACCCCTACGGCGAATGGCTGGCACGCAAGCAGATCCATTTCGATGATCTGGCTCCTCGCTTCCCGCTGACGCCGCAGCACGGGTCCGTGGTCGCGCACCAGCGCCTGTTCGGCTACACCACCGAGGACCTCAAGGTGCTGCTGGCGCCGATGGCCGGGACCGGTTACGAGCCGATCGGTTCGATGGGGACCGACACCCCCCTCGCCGTGCTCTCCGAGCGTCCCCGGCTGCTGTACGACTATTTCAAGCAGCTCTTCGCCCAGGTCACCAACCCACCGCTGGACGCCATCCGGGAAGAGCTGGTGACCTCCCTGGCGAGCACGATCGGCCCCGAGCGCAATCTGCTCGCCCCCGAGCCGGACAGCTGCAATCAGATCGTCCTGCCGCGGCCCGTCCTTACCAACGAGGAGCTGGCCAAACTCCTGTACATCAACGAGGACGGTACGCAGCCAGGCTGGCACACCTTTGCCATCGACGGGCTCTTCCCGGTGGGCGCTACCGACCCGGGAACCGCCCTACGCCTGGCCCTGGCGGACGTCTGCGAGCGTATCGACGCGGCCATCGCTGCCGGGGCGAAGGTCATCGTCCTCTCGGACCGGCACTCGTCACCAGAGCTGGCGCCTATTCCCGCACTGCTGCTCATCAGCGCCGTTCATCACCACCTCATTCAGAAAAAGACCCGGACCCGCGTCGGCCTGGTCATCGAGACGGGTGAGGCCCGGGAGGTGCACCATATGGCGCTCCTTCTGGGCTACGGGGCGGCAGCCATCAACCCCTACCTGGCGTTCGACACGATCACGGACCTGGTCGGTGACGGGACGCTCGCGGGAGTGACGCCCCGTCAGGCCATCCGCAACTACATCAGGGCGTGCGGGAAGGGCATCCTCAAGATCATGTCGAAGATGGGCATCTCGACCGTCGCTTCCTACACCGGCGCGCAGGTGTTCGAGGCGGTCGGATTGTCGAGCGCGGTCATCGACGACTATTTCACCGGGACAGTCAGCCGCATCGATGGGATCGGGCTGGCCGAGCTCGCCGCCGAGGTCCTTGCCCGCCATCAACGAGCGTTCCCGTCGCGCCCCGCCGAGCTGGCTCACCGCGAACTCGACGGGGGCGGCGAGTACCAGTGGCGGCGCGAAGGGGAGTTCCACCTCTTCAACCCGACCACCGTTCACAGGCTCCAGCACTCAACCCGTACCCGGCGCTACGACATCTTCAAGCAGTACACCCGGGCCGTCGACGACCAGTCGGCGCGGTTGGGGACACTGCGGGGACTGTTCAGATTGCGGCCGGCGGAGGAGCTGGGGCGGCCGCCGGTACCGATCGAAGAGGTCGAGCCGGTCAGTGACATCGTGAAGCGATTCAGCACGGGGGCCATGTCGTACGGCTCCATCTCCGCCGAAGCCCACGAAACGCTTGCCATCGCTATGAATCGCATCGGCGGCCGGTCGAATACCGGTGAAGGCGGCGAGGACGCCGATCGTTACGTTCCTGACCCGAACGGGGATCTGCGGCGCAGTGCCATCAAGCAAGTGGCCTCAGGCCGCTTCGGGGTGACAAGCGAATACCTGGTCAACGCCGACGACCTGCAGATCAAAATGGCTCAGGGCGCCAAGCCCGGAGAGGGCGGCCAGCTCCCGGGTCACAAGGTGTACCCCTGGATCGCCAAGACCCGCTACTCGACGCCGGGAGTCGGGCTCATTTCCCCGCCGCCCCATCACGACATCTACTCCATCGAGGACCTGGCCCAGCTCATCTACGACCTCAAGAACGCCAACGACAGGGCGCGGATCCACGTCAAGCTGGTGGCGGAGGTCGGCGTCGGTACCGTCGCGGCGGGTGTCTCCAAGGCCCACGCTGACGTGGTGCTCATCTCGGGCCATGACGGGGGCACCGGTGCTTCCCCCCTGAATTCCCTGAAGCACTCTGGCATCCCGTGGGAACTGGGCCTGGCCGAGACCCAGCAGACCCTGATGCGCAACCGGCTCCGGGACCGCATCGTGGTGCAGGTGGACGGGCAGCTGAAGACCGGGCGGGACGTGGTCATCGCGGCTTTGCTCGGGGCCGAGGAGTACGGCTTCGCCACTGCCCCGCTCGTGGTGAGCGGCTGCGTGATGATGCGGGTGTGCCACCTCGACACTTGCCCGGTCGGGATCGCCACCCAGAACCCGGAACTGCGCAAGCGCTTCACCGGCCGCCCGGAATTCGTCGTGACCTTCTTCGAGTACATCGCGGAGGAGATTCGGGAGTTGCTGGCCTCCATGGGTTTCCGATCCCTCGAAGAGGTGATCGGCCATCCTGAGCTGATCGATATCACCAGCGCGCTTGGCCATTGGAAGGCGCACGGCCTGGACCTCTCCCCCATTCTTGCTGTCCCCGACGCCGCGCCCTCTGAAGCCCGCCATTGCGTCCGGGCCCAGGATCACGGGCTGGATCGAGCGCTCGATCGCACCCTCATCGAGGCGTGCCATCCCGCTCTCGATGACGCCGCCCCGGTGCAGATCTCCATGCCGATCCGCAATGTCAACCGGACCGTCGGGACGCTGCTCGGAGCCGAGGTCACCCGCCGTTTCGGCGGGGCCGGGCTGCCGGACGGCACCATCGACATCTCTTTTACCGGTTCGGCCGGGCAGAGCTTCGGGGCCTTCCTGCCCGCAGGTGTCACACTCCGGCTGGAAGGCGACGCCAACGACTATCTCGGAAAGGGACTGTCGGGCGGCCGTTTGGTGGTCCGGCCCTCGCGAGCCGGGCCGGCCGGGTTCGTCGCCGAGGAGCAGATCATCGCCGGCAACGTCATCCTGTACGGCGCCACCCGCGGCGAGGCGTTTATCCGGGGCGTTGTCGGCGAACGGTTCGCGGTCCGCAACTCCGGTGCGGTGGCGGTCGTCGAGGGGGTGGGCGATCATGGCTGCGAGTACATGACAGGCGGCCGGGTCGTGGTGCTCGGCCCCACCGGCCGCAACTTCGGGGCGGGAATGTCCGGGGGGATCGCGTACGTGTGGGACCCGGCGGGGTCCTTCCCCGGGCTGCTCAACCCGGAGATGGTGGACCTGGAGGAGTGCGACGAAGAGGATGTTTCCCTGTTGGAACGGCTGCTGATGCGCCACTCGTCCGAGACCGGGTCCGAGGTGGCGTTGCGGGTGCTGGCCGGGTGGCCGCGCACGGCGCTCCGGTTCGCCAAGGTCATGCCCCGCGACTACCGGCGGGTGCTCGACGCCAGGCGCGCCGCAGACGCGGCGGGAGTGGCGGCGGACGAAGCCATCATGGCGTCGGCTCATGGGTAAGGTCACCGGCTTCCTCGAGGCCGGACGCGAGCTGCCGCTGCGCCGGTCGGTGCCAGTGCGGCTGCGCGACTGGAAGGAGGTGTACGAGCCGTTCCCGGTCGACCGGCTCCGCACCCAGGCAAGCCGCTGCATGGACTGCGGCATTCCCTTCTGCAACGACGGCTGTCCTCTCGGCAACCTCATCCCCGACTGGAACGACCTGGTCTACCGGGACCAATGGCAGGCGGCCATCGAGCGTTTGCACGCGACCAACAACTTCCCGGAATTCACCGGCCGGCTCTGCCCCGCACCGTGCGAGGCGGCCTGCGTGCTCGGCATCAACTCCGACCCGGTCACCATCAAGCAGGTCGAGGTGTCCATCATCGACCGGGCCTGGGACGAGGGTTGGGTGACGCCCGTTCGGCCCGCCGCTCTGACCGGGCGGCGGGTGGCGGTCATCGGCTCCGGCCCGGCCGGTCTGGCCGCCGCCCAGCAGCTGACCCGCGCCGGCCACGACGTGACGGTATTCGAGCGCGACGACCAGCCGGGGGGCCTGCTGCGGTACGGGATCCCCGAGTTCAAAATGGAGAAGCGCCTTCTGGACCGCCGGCTGGAGCAGATGCGAGCGGAGGGGACCCGGTTCGTCTGCGGAGTCGAGGTTGGGCTCGGCACCACGGCCGCCGAGATCCGAGCCTCGCACGACGCGGTCGTCCTGGCGGTAGGGGCCACGGTGGCCCGTGACCTGCCGATCCCCGGGCGGGAGTTGTCGGGCATCCACCAGGCCATGGAGTACCTGCCGCTGGCCAACCGGGCCGTCGGGGCGCCCAATCCCGTGACGGCCACAGGCATCACTGCCAACGGCAAGCGGGTCGTGATCATCGGCGGGGGCGACACGGGAGCCGACTGCCTGGGAACGGTGCACCGCCAGGGCGCGGCGTCGGTTCATCAGTTCGAGATCATGCCCCGGCCGCCAGATGATCGCGACCCGACCACGCCGTGGCCGACCTGGCCACTCATGTTCCGGACGTCTTCCGCTCATGAGGAGGGCGGCGAGCGAGTCTTCGCGGTCAGCACCATCGAGTTCGCCGGCGACGAGGCCGGCCGGGTCCGCGGTCTGCGGGCATGCCAGGTGGAGGCGACGTTCGACCACGGACGGCCGCAGTTCCAGCCGGTCGAGGGCAGCGAGTTCGAGCTGCCGTGCGAGCTGGTCCTGCTGGCGCTCGGGTTCTCCGGGCCCGAACCGCGCCTGGCCGGGGCGTTCGGGGTGTCCCTCGGCCCTCGGGGGACGATCACCCGGTCGGCCGCCTATGAGACCGACTCGTCCGGGGTGTTCGTCTGCGGGGACGCGGGCCGAGGTCAGAGCTTGATCGTGTGGGCGATCGCGGAGGGCCGCTCCGCGGCCGCGGCGGTAGACCGTCATCTGACCGGAGACACGCTGCTCCCTGCGCCGCTGCCGACTGCGTGACGGCGCCGGGCCCTGGCTGGCGCACGGGCTGTCCCGCCGTTCGCGCCGGTTCTCCGTGCCCCCGTGCCCCCGTTCGCCACTTCCCGCACTGTGGGGACCACGTGGCGTGCGGGTCACCGCCCCCAATCGGGTGGGCTACGTCCTTTGTGGTATAAAAGTCGCGTAATACGCGGCAAATATCACACAAACGCTCGGGTGTGCCCATCCGGGGGCCGATTGGGACACTTTTGGTTTGTGGTATCGAAGTCGCGTAATACGCGGCAAATATCACACAATCGGGTCGGGGGCAGCCGACTCCCGTCCGGAGCGTCGCCAAGCCGGTCTCTACCGGTACGACGGTCGATGTGGTCCCACCGGCGCTACCGTGGAGTCGTGACCTCCGGCGGCGATGCCTTCGATCCCGGCCCCGGTGCGGCGCGGGCGGCGGACGATGTCGACGCCGTCGAAGATGTCGACGACGTTGAAGACGTCGAAGACCGCGCCGGCGAGGACGTGTTCTTCGACGAGGAAGAGCCGGATGTAGCGGAAGCCGAGGCCCCGCCCCGCTTCGACTCCTGGCGTAAGCGGAGCGCGACCGGGGCCATCCTGACCGGGTTCGCCCTGGGACTACAGCAGGTGTTCGAGAAGAACCCGGACGAGCCCGCGATTGTCATGCAGACCTCGGGTGATCCCCCGAAGGATCTGCCGGTAGAGGCCGAGGTGGAGCGGGGGCGGCCGCGGCGGAGTGTGGTCAACATCCGGCCCTGGCTGCTCGATACCCCCCCGCACGCCGACAAAGACAAAGACAAAGCTAAAGACGAAGACGCGGACAGCCCCCCCGACAGCACGCCGACGAGTGGGGGCGGCGGGCCGGGAACCGGCTGAGATGGTCAGCCGCAAAGCAGAAGGAAACCGCGGCGGCGACCCCTACGAACCCGCCGACGACCTGACGCCCGCAGAGCCGGGCGCCGACCACGGCGCGCCCGCACCCGCACCCGCCGGCGGCCTGCGGCGCTGGTTGCCACGACGCCGTAGCGACGACCCCGTTTCATTCGAGCAGCCAGCCGCCGCGGCTCCGCAAGAGCTGAAACCAAACGACATGGTGAAGCCGGAGCCTCTCTATGGCTACATCGTGGGCCTGGAGTTGATCGGGGTGTCGATCCTCAACCTGACGGCGACAACCGGCAAGGGCGCCCCGGCCCATCCACCGACCGTGCTTTCCGTGATCGGCCTGATTGCCGCTATCGCGCTACTCGGGATCGTCCGCACCAATCACCGGCTGATCGTGGCGTTCTCGGTGGTGATCGCGGCCTTCTTCGTCACCCTGCCCAAGGTCCCCGACCGGCTGCAGGTGCCGCACCTGCTCGCCCTCGTCATTCCGGTTATTTACGCCTTCATCCTCGCCCAGCGCCAGCGCCGGCTCGCGACGGCCCGGGCCAAGGCCGGACGCGCTGGCAGCGAACGCGAACACCGGTAACCGCAAGGCTCAGCCGTCGGCCGGCAGGCGGCGATCCCGGCGGGACAAGCCGGTGCCCGCCGGTCCCCAGGCGAGCCGGCGCTACACGCCACCAAAGCCAAAGCGACCCCGCCCTGAGAAAGCCAGCAAGCCTGACAAACCCAACTCAGCGCGATAACTCGCTACGTCGGATTTGGGCCGTCGGGCAGCAGAGCGGACCGCAGGAAGGCCAGCAGCTCGGCCCGGCGGCGCACCAGCGAGCGGGCGCTGGGCTCGATCCCGAGAGCCCGCAGTACCTCCACCTCGGTCGCAACCCCGATCACGCTGGAATAGGTGGCGAGGAGCAGCAACCGGGCGTCCTGGCCGCGGAACTCCCCCGCCACCATCCCTCCCTCCAGGAATCCAGTGGCCCGCTCGATAAACGGGCCGAGCATTTCCCGAAACCGCGTCGCTGAGGGCGGGCCCAGCCGGCTCACTTCCCGCAACAGACCCAACAGCTCCGGCCGGCGCCCAGCCAGGCGGAACACTGAACGAACCACCGCGTCGACGCGCGACCACCCCTGCCCGGACTCGGCCACGGCCCGCTCGAGGACGGCGATCAACTCGGCCCCCGCCTCGTCGATGACCGCATCGAGCAGCGCCTCCTTGGAGGCAAAGTGATACAGGATGGTCTGTTTGCGGACACCGAGGGCGACCGCCAGGCTGTCGAGCGAGGTCGCCTCGTACCCGCGGGTGCCGAACGCCTTGAGGGCCGCGTCCACGGCCCGATCTCTCGTGGTCGCCGCGACCACCCCACGGGTACCGGGGTGCGACCGAGACGCGACCGGTGATCCCGACGTCTTCGGCGGTTTCGGCATTGCCTGAGCCACTTACCAGATGGTAGACAATCACAATGCTCCGTGAGGCCCTTGCGGGCCGGCGCATCGCCATCACCGGCGCGACCGGGTTCCTCGGTACTGCGCTCACCGAGCGTCTCCTGCGGACGATCCCGGACAGCCGCCTGATCCTGCTGGTGCGCGCCGGTCGGCGCGGCGCCGAGGACCGGGTGCGCAGAGAGATCCTGAAGAACAACTGTTTCGACCGCCTGCGCGGCCAACTCGGCAATGGGTTCACTGCCGAGATGGAGGACCGGATCCTGGCCGTGGCAGGCGACGTCGGCCAGGACGGGCTCGGCCTCGACCCGGCCGGCGAGGAACTGCTGGCCTCCTGCGACATCGTCATCCACTCGGCGGCCACCGTCAGCTTCGACTCGCCTCTGGACGCGGCAGTGGAGATCAACCTTCTGGGCCCGGTTCGGGTGGCGAACGCCCTCAATCGCCTCCACCGCGATGCCCAACTCCCCCACCTGATCGCCGTCTCCACCGCCTACGTGGCCGGCGCCCGCCGGGGTCATGTCCCCGAAGCCACCCTGCCCGACACCCCTTGGTCAACGGAGATCGCCTGGCGCCCCGAAGTCGACGCCGCCCGGCGAGTCCGATCCGATGCTGATGCCGCCAGCCGGGATCCCAAGATGCTGTCCCGCTTCCAGCACCGGGCCCGCCAGGAACTGGGAGCGGCCGGCACGCCCCTCCTGGCAGCCAAAGCTGAACGACTCCGCGAAGAGTGGGTCAAGGACCGTCTCGTCGTCGCTGGCAAGTCGCGTGCGCAGGCGCTCGGCTGGCCGGACGCGTATGCCTACACCAAATCGCTCGGCGAGCGGGCCCTCCTCGAGTGCCGCGAGCAGCTGCCCGTCACGATCGTCCGGCCGTCGATCATCGAGTCGGCCCTCCTCGATCCGCACCCGGGCTGGATCCGTGGCTTCCGGATGGCGGACCCGGTCATCATCTCCTACGCCAAGGGCCTTCTGAAGCAGTTCCCCGGTGTTCCCGAAGGGATCATCGACGTCATCCCTGTCGACCTGGTCGTGGCGGCCATCCTGGCCGTGGCGGCACGCGGGCCCAACCCTGAGCCCGACGTGTTCCATGCCGCTTCGGGCGCCCGCAACCCGCTCCGCTATCAACAGCTCGTCGACCTGGTCCAGGCCTGGTTCCGGGAACACCCACTCGCCGACGCTCATGATCAGCCGATCACGGTCCCGGAGTGGTCGTTCCCGGGCCGCAACCGGGTGCAGCGCCAGCTGCGCCAGGCCGCCCTGGCCCTGGGGACTGCCGAGAGAGCGGTCCAGTCCCTCCCCGTGCGCGGCCGCCAGGCGGAACTGAGTGCCCGTCTCGAAGAGCGCCGGGACGAGGCGGAGCGGGCCCTGTCGTATGTCGAGCTCTACGGCGCGTACGCCGAAACCGAAGCGGTGTTCGAGATCGACCGTTTGCTCGATCTTTTTTCGGATCTACCTCCTGACGACCAGCAGCTCTACTGTTTCGACCCGGCCGTGATCGACTGGGCCCACTACTGCCACCAGGTGTACCTGCCCGCGGTCGTGGCCCATGCCCGGGTCCGGGTGGCCGGCGTCAGTCGGGGGGCCGCCGGCCTGACCCGGGAGGACCGGGGCCGGCGGGCCGTCCTTTCCCCCGAGCGGCAACTGGCCGTATTCGATCTGGAAAACACGCTCATCGCGTCGAACGTGGTGGACTCCTACGCCTGGCTGGCCACTCGGCACGCCGGCGACGCCGACCGGGTTCGCTTCGTCGCCCGGACGCTGCGAGAAGCGCCCCGGCTGCTGGCCCTCGACCGGACGGATCGCGGCGACTTCTTGCGCTACTTCTATCGCCGTTATCAGGGGGCCCGGGTCGACCGGCTGCAGGAGGACGCGTGGGAGCTGTTCAGCGACCTCATCCTCACCAAGTCGTTCCCGGCAGGTATCCGGCGCGTCCGCCAGCACCGGGAATTGGGCCACCGGACGGTCCTCATTACCGGCGCCCTGGATGTGGTGATCGAGCCCCTGCGGCCCCTGTTCGACGAGGTGATCTGTGCTCGGCTCGGGACAAAGAGCGGCCGATTCACCGGCGAGCTCCTCGAAGCCCCTCCGACCGGGGAGGCTCGAGCCCTGCTCATGGCCGACTACGCCCGGGCCAACCACATCGACCTCCGTGAGAGTGTGGCGTACGCCGACTCTGCCAGCGACCTGCCCATGCTGGAGGCGGCGGGGCACCCGGTGGCCGTCAACCCCGAAACCAAGCTGGCGGCCATTGCCCGCAAACGCGGTTGGCACGTCGAACACTGGCCCCGGGCTCCGGAGGGGCCGCGTCCGTTGCTGCCGCTCGGGCCGCGGCCGGCTGAGTCCGGGACGTTCCTTCGGTCATGAAGGCATTGCAGATGGACCGCTCGCTGGCCCGGTTCGCGGCTGCTCGTGTGGCGTCAGGATGGAAGCCGGGCCTGGGCGGGCGCGCGGGCCCGCTCCGCCTGGTCGACGTCGAGCCCCCCGACCCGCCCGCTCCGGGTTGGCAAACGATCCGTCCCCGCTTGGCGGGGATCTGCGGCAGCGACCTCACCACGGTGGATGGGCGATCGTCGAGATGGTTCGATCCGATCGTCAGCTTCCCGTTTGTCCCCGGTCATGAAGTGGTCGGCGAGACCGGCGACGGGCAGCGGGTGATCGTGGAGCCGGTCCTCCATTGCCGGGTGCGCGGCGTCGATCCGCTTTGCGGCCCGTGCGCTGCTGGACGCACAAATCATTGCGAACGTCTCGTCGGCGGGCATATCAAACCCGGCCTGCAAACGGGGTTCTGCGCGGACACCGGTGGCGGGTGGTCGCTCGGGTTGGTTGCCCATCCGCTGCAGTTGCATTCCGTCCCCGAGGAGTGGAGTGACGAAGCCGCCGTCATGGTCGAACCGACCGCGTGTGCCGTCCACGGCGCCCTCGCTGCTCCGTCTGGGGAGGCCGGTGAGGAGCTGCTCGGAGTCGTCATCGGCGCCGGCACCGTAGGCCTGGCGACCGTGGCTGCGCTTCATCAGCTGCGCCCGGACGTGACCTCGCTGCTGTCGGTCGCAAAGCATCCCGAGCAGCGCCGTCTGGCGCGCGAGCTGGGCGCCACAGCCGTTGTCGAACCGGGCGAGCTGCGCCGGGCCGTACGCAGGAGCAGCGGTGCGTGGATTCTCGACAGCGGCCAGCTCACCGGCGGTGCCCCCCTCGTGTTCGATTGCGTTGGGAGCGCCACCTCACTGGCCGAGGCTCTGGCCGTCGTGGCCCCTGGTGGCACGGTCATCCTGCTGGGGATGCCCAGCCCCGCCAGCGTCGACCTCACCGGCCTGTGGCAGCGCGAGATCCGTCTGGTCGGCGCCTACGCGTACGGACCGGAGCCTGCGGCCGGCGGCCGGCACAGCTTTGACCTCGCCATGGGGGTTGTGCAGGACGCCGGTCTGGAGCGTCTCGTCAGCGCCACATACTCCCTCGACCGGTTCGACGATGCCATCGAACACGCCGCGAACGCGGGCCGCCGGGGTGCGTGCAAGGTGGCCTTCGACCTGCGCCACGAGAAGCGAAGATAGGGAGAGCACCGACGTCATGGCCCGACCCGGATTCGTCCTGTCCGTCGACCGCTCCACCCCGCCGATTCTGACGTGGCACGGCGAAGGCTTCCGGCTGGAGCGCCTCCCCCCCGGGCGCTCGCGGGTGGTGTACGGGCCCGAGCCCCTCGATCCCCTGGACGATCCCGACGAGGCCATCCGCGACGCGCTGCGGCATCCCCTTGGGGACTGCGACCCGCTGCCAGAGCTGCTCTTTCCGGGCATGCGGCTGACCATCGCCTTCGACGACATCTCCCTCCCCTTGCCCCCCATGCAGCGCCCGGACAACCGCCAAAGGGTCATCGAAGCGGTGCTGGACATGGCCGCGGCCGCGGGAGTGGACGACGTCGTCCTCATCTGCGCGCTGGCCCTCCATCGGCGCATGACCGAAGCGGAGCTGCGCCACGCCATCGGTGACCGCGTCTATGACGCCTTCGCCCCCCACGGCCTCCTCCTCCAGCACGACGCCGAAGATCCGGATGGCTTGGCCTATCTGGGCCAGACCGACCAGGGCGAGGACGTGGAAATCAACCGCCGGGCCGCGGAGTCCGATTTGCTCGTCTACGTCAACATCAACCTGGTGGCCATGGACGGAGGTCACAAGAGCGTGGCTACCGGTCTGGCCAGCTACCGGAGCCTGCGTCACCACCACAACGTGGCGACCATGCGTCACTCCCGCTCGTTCATGGATCAGGAGCGCTCCGAGCTGCACTCGTCCAACTGGCGGATGGGCCGGCTCATCGCGGCAAGCGGGGTCAAGGTCTTCCAGATCGAGACCACCCTCAACAACGACACCTTTCCCGAGCAGATGGCCTTCCTGCAACGGCGAGAGTGGGAATGGACCCCCCGGGACCGGGCGACGTACCTGGCGAGCACCCAGGGCCTGTCCCTCTTGCCATCCCGCCTGACCCGCTCGCTCTTTCAGGCCATCAAGGCCCCCCACGCCATGACCGGCGTCCATGCCGGCGAAGTCGAGGCGGTGCACGCGGCCACCACCGCCATGATTTACCGCCAGCAACTGGTCGAGGTGGAAGGGCAGACCGACGTGGCGGTTTTTGGCCTGCCCCACCTGTGCCCGTACAACGTCAACTCGATCATGAACCCGATCCTGGTCATGTGCATGGGCCTCGGGTATCTCTTCAACCTTTACCGCGGTCGACCCCTGGTTCGTCACGGCGGCGTGGTGATCCTGTCCCATCCGACGCCGTGGGCGTTCCACCCGGTCCATCACCCGTCGTACATCGATTTTTTCGAAGAGGTCCTGTCGGCCACTACCGATCCGGTCGAGATAGAAAAAACGTACGAGGAGCGCTTCGCCACCGATGAGTGGTATCGCCACCTGTACCGGACCAGCCATGCCTACCACGGGGTCCACCCTTTTTACATGTGGTATTGGGGAGCCCACGCGCTCGAACACCTGGGCCGGGTGATCATCGTGGGGGGCGACGAACGAGCCATACGCCGCCTGGGTTTTTCCCCTGCTTCGACGCTGAGCGACGCGCTGGAGATGGCCACCGACACGGTCGGGAGGGATCCCACCATCACGCATTTGCATTGCCCTCCGATCCTGTTGGCGGACGTGCGCGAATGAGTCTCGAGCGCTCCGGTGGCGCGCCTCCGAAGCGTCGCCTGCCGGTCACCCCGTCGTCGCTCGGCCAGTCGTTGGTCGGCTCTCAGGGCGTGCGATCCCGGTTGCTCGGGTGGCGGCCCCCCGCCGCGTTCCCGCTCGCCCGGCCGAACTGGCCGGGTGGGGTGCCTCGCCCGCCAGTGGAACGCAACCTGGGGATGCAATACGAGACCGAATGGGCTCGTCGTTATCCGGCCCGGTTCGGGCGGGTGCTGGTCTCCGACCTGGTGGCGCGCCCGGTCGTGCACGCCCTGGCCGCACCGCGGGTGGCCGGGCTCGACCGCCTCGCCCATTTGGACGAACCGGTGATCTTCGCGGCCAACCACGCCAGTCATCTTGACGTCCCGCTCCTGCTGTCGGTGATTCCCGAGCGCTGGCGGCATCACATCTTCGTGGCCGGCGCCGCGGACTACTTCTTCGACACCCGGTTCAAAGCGGTCACCTTCGCGTTCCTGCTCAATGCTGTGCCGATAGAGCGCCAGCGGGTCAGCCGGGACTCCGTCAACCGGGTGGCGGCCCTGCTCGCCGACGGCTGGAGCCTACTCATCTTTCCCGAAGGCGGGCGCAGCCCCGACGGCTGGGGCCAAACCCACCGAGCGGGTACGGCGTGGCTGGGAGTCCGGACGGGGCGGCCCATCATCCCCGTCCACATCGAAGGGACCCGTCTGATCCTGGCCAAGGGTTCGACGAGGCTGCGCCCGGGCAGCACGTTTGTGACCTTTGGCCGGCCGCTGCGTCCCCAGGTGGGCGGGGACCCCCGGGCGCTGGCCGCGGATCTGGAACGAGCCGTGGCAGCCCTGGCGGACGAGCAGGCCACGGACTGGTGGACCGCGGCCAAGCGGGCCGCAAAGCGCACCACCCCGCTCCTGACCGGACCGGACGCAGGGGCGTGGCGGCGGACGTGGGCGTTGGCCGACCGGACCCCTTCGGTCCGGCTGCGGCGAACCAGGTCGCAGCACGGACGCAAAGGCGGAGGAGCGCCGCCAGGAGCGCCATCCTGGCCGCAGGATTAGGCGGAATTGGTCGGTCGTTGGGAGCCGGTTTGGGCTCCCATGGATTTGATACTTCAGGATGAGGCTGTCTGAAGTTCTCAAAAGGCGGTTGTCATGAGCATTGCGGCGGAAACGGTGGTCGGCGGCATCGAGCTGACCCTTCAGGAACGGACGGCGGCCATCGCGAGCGTGCGGCAGCTTGAACACCGCGTGTTCGTGGACGGTCGGCCCGGAGCCATTGACGAGCTGAACGAGCTGCGGTCCAGCCTGGGCTGGCTGGAGATCGATATGGACGGCTGCTGGCGCTGGCCGAGCTAGGGGTGGGACGCTCTCCGGGTCGCAGCCTTTCTGGCTTCCCGCTGCCGGTGCAGCTCCCAATAGGCCCACCACGTTGTGGCGGTCCCGATGATGAAGGTCCCCGCGTAGGAGATCAATCCCGAGAAGGCCAGGTCGATCCCGTTCCCGAAGTTGGTGAGCTCGACCAGAACGCCGATCGCGGCGGAGACCATCACCGCCGCTCCGGCCAGGACCAACCCCAGCGGTAGGACGTCCACCAGGCGGGACTCCCGGGACGAGCTGGGCTCGAATTTTCGCCCGAGGGCGAACAGCGTCACCGCCACCAAGCTGGCCAAAGACCAGGAAACGGCGGCGGGCTGGAAGAATTGCAGGATGCGGGCCCGCCCGGTCAGGCCCGGTAAGTGCCGAAACGACAGGAGGATGGCGCCCAGCCACCCGAGCGCAAACCCGACCAGGATGGCTGCGGCGCCGAGATCCCACAGGGACTGGTCGCGGACCTCGGTGAGGACCGACGTTGCGGCGGAGGCGCCTGCGGGCTTGCCGGTCGGCTTGGATGCCGCGTTTGGAGGGACTTCGGCCGGCGCCGTCCTGGCCTCCGTGGCCTCAGCGGCGTCCGTGGTCTCGGGCACCTCGGGGATGGCGACGGTGCCTTCGACGGCTGGCGGTGCTTCCGCTGCCGACGCGACCTCGCCGGCCGGCGGTGCTTCCGCTCTCGCCGCTGTCTCGCCGGCCGGCGGTGCTTCCGCTCTCGCCGCTGTCTCGCCGGCTGGCGGGGCCTCGGTTGCCGCTGCTGTCTCGCCGGCCGGCTGTGCTTCCATTATCGACGCCGGCTCGCGGGCTGCCGGCCCGGTTTCCGCCGGCATCTGCCGGGTGTCGTCTTTGGGTGCTGCCTCGCCGCCGGGCGGCTGGGTCGCTCGTATCGCGGGCGCCTGTGCCCCGAAACTCCCCGGCTGGACCGCAGGCGGCGGCGACGGCCCGGCCGGAGGCAAGGGTGAACCGATCGGTGGAGGAGGAGGCGGAGGCGGTATGAACCAGGGTTCTGGCGGCGTCGCGCCAGTCCCTTTATCTGCGGCGTCCTCGTCGCTCATGGTGCCACCGGCACGTCCGGCTCCGCCGGTTCGCCGGGCGGCAGGGTCCGAGCCAGTTCTGCCGCGGACGGTATGCGCCGCAAGTGAGCCTCCGGCGGCAACTGTGCAGTAATGGCAGCCATGATCCTCTCCGTGTCAGCCTCAAAGTTGGTTCCACTGAGCCCGCGCACCGGAGGGCCGACGCGTACCCGGACGAGCGGTGGGTGCAGCACGTTGGTGACGTTGGGCACGCGGGAGGACCGTGGCCAGACCTGCTCCGTCCCCCAGACTCCGAGCGGCACTACCGGTGCGCCTGTCGCCGCGGCCAGGCGAGCTACTCCTGACTTCCCGTGGAGCCGGGGATCGAAGAACGCCTCGCCGCGCGGGATCGTCCCCTGAGGGGCGATGATCAACAGCTCGCCGTTGCGCAATGCCTCCTCAGCGGCTTGATAGGCGGCGCGGCCGGAGTTCTTGCGGTCCACACAGATCGACCCTGAAGCGCGAATCAAGGTTCCTATCACGGGGGCATCGAACAACTCCTTCTTGGCGAGGCCTCTGGGGTTGCGTCCCGCTTCGAACACCGCCAGTCCATAGGCGGCGAGGTCGAAGTAGCTGCGGTGGTTGGCGGCGACAATGACCGCGCCCCGGCCGGGAATGTTCTCCGTCCCCGCGATGTCGAAGCGGGCAAAGGGGATCGCGCTGGTGTGCGACAGCAACCGCAACGCGTCCATGGGTTCGATGCCAAACAGCTTCGGCACCCCGGCTGGAGCGTCGAGATAGAGGACCGGCCAGCGCCGAAGCACGGCAACTGCCTGAAGGCGCAAGTCGGGGTTCACGGCTGTCGGATGCCCGACGGCAAAGAGGAGGGGAAGGTCGTAGACGCTGTCGGAGTAGGCCCAGCTCTGGCTCAAATCGATGTCGCCGGCGTCGGCCCAGCGCCGCACGGCTTGCAACTTGCCCAACGACCACACGAAGCCGCCCTCGATCGCGCCCGAGTAACGTTCCACCCCATCGCGGTCGATGACTCTCCCATAACGGGTAGCGATCACGTGATCGAATCCGAGGCGGCGGGCGAACGGCTCAACCAGGTCATACGGGGTCGTGGTCGCCAGCACGAGCAGCCGCCCTGCCTGCCGATGCGACTCGAGCAAACCGGGAACATACGGCAGCACCTTCTTTTCGAGCTGGGCGGCCGCCATGTCGGCCGCCGTCATCACTTCGGCCACCGACCAGCCCCGGGCGGCCACGGCGGCGGCCTGAGCGGCGGCCATGGATGGCAGGGTCTCGCCGAAGACGTCGTAGAAGCGCAGCAAGAGCGCCTGACCCGGGAGCGCGGCGCGACCGGCCAAGCCCTGCTCGAACAGGGCCGCGTTCAAGGCTGGGGTGCTCGAGTTTCGTAGGAGAGTCCGGTCCAGGTCGAAGATCGCCGCCGTGCCGGCCATACCGACCGAACGCTACCGCTTTGGACCTCGCCGACGGGTGTTCGAGCCGGGATCTGTCGAACCGTTCCCATCTATCTGTGGTATCTGTTGTGCTGATGGATTTCCGGCAGCTGCAGGCGCTCATCGCCATCGCCGACCACGGCAGCTTCTCGGCCGCCGCCACCGCCCTCCACACCGTGCAATCCAACGTCTCCAGCCATGTGGCCCGGCTGGAGAAGGAGCTCGGCGTCCAGCTCGTGGACCGGCATGGCAGCCAGCTGACAGAGGAGGGGCTGGCCGTCGTCGAACGCGGGCGGCGTGTGGCGGCCGAGCTGGAGGCCGCCGTCGCGGACGTGGCTGCCCTGCGCGACGAGGTGACTGGTACGGCGCGTATCGGCATGATTGGCACGACAGCACGCTGGCTGGCGCCTCTTTTGCTTGACGGCATGGGCAAGGCTCACCCGAAGGTTCGCCTGGTGGTTGGTGACGGCACATCGGCCACGCTGGAGCCGCTGCTGGCATCCGGGTCTCTTGACGCCGCCATCGTGAATCTGCCCCAGAGCAACCCGGACCTGATGGAGCATCCGCTCTTCGACGAGGACCTGGTGCTGGTGGTCCCGAGCGACCATCCCTTCGCAGCACGACGCCTGATTCCGCTACGGGATCTGGACGGGTTCGGGCTCCTGCTACCGGCGCCCGGGACCACGTTTCGGGATGAGATCGACGAGGCTTGCCGAGCCGCTGGCATCTCGCTGCAACCCCGGGCGGAGCTGGATGGCGTTCGACTCATCGCCTCGCTGACGCTCCAGGGGTACGGGCCCGCCATCCTCCCCGCGACCGGCACCGCCGAGACGCTGACCGGCTTCACCCGGGTCAGCGTGTCGGACCTCCCGCGGCGCCGGGTCGGCGTGGTGCTCCGTCGCCGGGCCCGGCCCAGTGCCCCGGCCCGGGCCATGCTGGAGACGTTGGACGCCATGGTCGGCGCCAACCTCGACCCGCAGCGGGGCCTCCACGCGCCCGCGAACTGAGCCCACCTCCCCACGTTCTGGGCACGGGGTCGGAAGTTGGGCACGCTTACTGGCATAAACCCGGCCGAAGTGTGCCCGTTTGGGGTGACCGTGCCCAGTTTCGGCGGGGTGGGCACGGTTTGCGGCCAGGAGGGCAAAGCGGGCACGGGGTCGGAAGTTGGGCACGCTCACTGGCAGAAACCCGGGCGAAGTGTGCCCGTTTGGGGTGACCGTGCCCAGTTTCGGCGGGGTGGGCACGGTTTGCGGCCAAACGCAAGAAGTGCCGGCAGGGCTCCCGTGGGGGCAACCGAGGTGGGGTCCGGGGTCAGCCCTACGTGCGCTGCCGGAGTTGGCGCAGCACGTAGAGCAGGATCCCGCCGTGGCGGAAGTACTCCTCCTCCTTGGGCGTGTCGATGCGCAGAACGACGGGGAAGGACCGCCCGTCAGCAGTTACGGTCAGCGTGTCGGGCAGGGGCGCCCCGTCCGCCAGGCCCTCCAGGCCGGTCACGTCGAACACCTCTTCGCCCATCAGGCCCAGCGAGCCGGCCGTGTCCCCCTCCGCGAACTGCAAGGGCAGGATGCCCATGCCGACCAGGTTGGAACGGTGGATGCGCTCGAAGCTCTCGGCCAGCACGGCTCGGACTCCGAGCAGCGCGGTCCCTTTCGCGGCCCAGTCGCGCGACGACCCCGAGCCGTACTCCTTGCCGGCCAGAATGAGCAAGGGGACTCCTTCGGCCTGGTAACGCTGCGCCGCCTCGTAGATGGACGTCTGCTCGTTATCAGGCAGATGCCTTGTCACACCTCCCTCCGTTCCCGGAGCCAGCTGGTTGCGCAGTCGGATGTTGGCGAAGGTTCCCCGGATCATGACTTCGTGGTTGCCCCGTCTGGACCCGTACGAGTTGAAGTCGACCGGGTCTATTCCCCGCTCAATCAACCACCGACCGGCCGGGCCGTCCTTGCGGATGTTGCCCGCCGGCGAGATGTGGTCGGTGGTGATGCTGTCGCCCAGCTTCGCCAGCACCCGGGCACCCCGCACATCTGCCAGCGGCGCCGGCGACATGCTCATGCCGTCGAAATATGGCGGCTTACGTACGTACGTCGATGATTCGTCCCACTCGTACGCCTCACCCGTGGGCACGTCAAGGTGACGCCAACGCTCGTCCCCCTCGTACACCGAGTCGTAGGACGACGTAAACATCTTGGACTCGATGGACCCGTCGACCGCCTCAGCCACCTCCGCAGGCGTCGGCCAGATGTCCCGCAAGTACACCGGCTGGCCGTCGGATCCCGTCCCCAGCGCATCGTTGACCAGATCGATGTCCATGGTCCCGGCGAGGGCATACGCGACAACGAGCGGCGGCGAGGCCAGGTAGTTCATCCGCACGTCGGGGCTGATGCGGCCCTCGAAGTTGCGGTTGCCTGACAGGACGGATACCGCCGCCAGATCGCCCTCGGCGATGCCATCGGAAATGGGCTGGAGAAGCGGTCCGCTGTTGCCGATACAGGTGGTGCAGCCAAAACCAACCAGGTCGAAGCCCAACTTTTCCAAATACGGCGTGAGCCCGGCCCGCTCGTAATAATCCATCACGACTTTCGACCCCGGGGCCAGCGTGGTCTTGACCCAGGGCTTCGTCGTCAGTCCCTTCTCGACCCCGTGGCGTGCCAACAGCCCGGCGGCAAGCATCACCGACGGGTTCGAGGTGTTGGTGCACGAAGTGATGGCAGCAATGACGACGTGGCCGTGGTCCAGGTCGAAGCTGGTCGCTTCGTCCAGCGTGACCGGTATGGGGTTCGTAGGCCTCGCGTCGTCGCCCTCTTTGCCCAGAATCTTCGGGAGCACGGCCCGGAACGACTCCCGGGCCTCGTCCAGCCGCACCCGGTCCTGTGGCCGGGCCGGGCCCGCCAGCGAGGGCACGACAGTGGACAGGTCCAGGCTGAGCCGTTCCGAGTAGTCCGGTTCGTGGCCTGGCTCGTGCCACAACCCCTGCTCCTTGGCGTAGGCCTCCACCAAAGCGATGCGCCCCGCAGGCCGGCCGGTCAGTTCCAGGTAACGCAGAGTTTCGGCGTCGATCGGGAAGATGGCGCAGGTGGAGCCGTATTCCGGGGACATGTTCCCGATGGTGGCCCGGTTGGCGAGCGGTACCGACGACACCCCGTCGCCGTAGAACTCCACGAACTTGCCCACCACTCCGTGTCTGCGCAGCATTTCGGTCACGGTCAGTACCAAATCGGTGGCGGTGGAGCCCTCGGGCAGCGAACCGGTGAGCTGGAAGCCCACCACTCGGGGAATCAGCATCGACACGGGCTGGCCGAGCAGCGCCGCCTCCGCCTCGATGCCGCCGACACCCCAGCCGAGAACGCCGAGTCCGTTGATCATCGTGGTGTGGGAATCGGTCCCGAGCAGGGTGTCCGGATAGGCCTCGCCGTCTTCTGAAGTGAAGACCACCCGGGCCAGGTACTCCAGGTTGACCTGGTGGCAGATGCCGGTGTTGGGCGGGACCACCCGAAGCGTGTCGAAGGCGCCCTGGCCCCAGCGCAAGAACCGGTAGCGCTCCTCGTTGCGCCGGAACTCCAGTTCGGCGTTCTTGACGAAGGCATCAGGGACTCCGTAGACGTCGGCGATGATGGAATGGTCGATGACCAGTTCGGCGGGAATGAGCGGATTGACAGCGGCGGGATTACCGCCGAGCGCGACCATGGCGTCGCGCATGGCAGCCAGGTCGACGACCGCCGGAACACCGGTGAAGTCCTGCATCAGCACGCGGGCGGGCGCGAAGGCGATCTCGGTGTCGGGCTCGGCGTCGGCGTCCCAGCCGGCCAGCGCCTCGATGTCCGCCGGGGTGACCGTGATGCCGTCCTCGTTGCGGAGCATGTTTTCCAGTAGCACTTTGAGGGAATACGGCAGACTGCCGGCGTTCGGCAGTGCGTCCAGGCGGCACACCTGGTAGGAACGCCCTCCGACCGTCAGGTCTGCTCGGGCCCCGAAACTGTTGCTGGTCGTAGCGGTCGCCATGGCTCCAGTCTGGCGCACCGCTGTTGTTGGGGGGAAAGTGATGGCCGGGGCCGGCGCGAGGGACCCGGCGGGCTAGCCTGCTGCGGCGTCATGGAAGACTCTCGGCCTCTCGCCGTCAATCGGTACCGGGACACCCGGGCCGGCTCGCTGCGCTCGACCGACGTGGGGCGATTCGTGCGCCTGGCCGGATGGATGGCGGCCAAACGGGACCATGGCGGCCTCCTGTTCGTCGATTTCCGCGACCCGGGCGGAGTCGAGCCGGGCGGCTTGGTGCAACTGGTCGCCCATCCGGAGCAGCCTGCGTTCGAGCGTCTGGCCCACCTACGCGTGGAGAGCGTCATCAGCGTGAGCGGCGAGGTGGTCGCCCGCCCGCCTGAGACGGTCAACCCCAAGCTGGCGACGGGTGAGGTGGAGGTGACCGTGGAGGAGGTGGAGGTCCTGGCTGTTGCGGACGTCCTCCCGTTCCCGGTTGAGCGCGACACGGAGGTCGGAGAAGAGACGCGGCTGCGCTACCGGTACCTGGACCTCCGGCGGGGGCCCCTGGCCGAGCGGCTCGCGGCCCGAGCTCGGCTGGCGCAGGTAGTGCGACATCATCTGGCGGAACGTGGATTCCTCGAAGTGCAGACTCCGGTGCTGACGGCGTCATCGCCAGAGGGCGCCCGGGACTTTCTCGTGCCGAGCCGGCTGTACGCAGGAGAGTTCTACGCATTGCCCCAGGCGCCACAGCAGTTCAAGCAATTGCTCATGGTGGGCGGCGTCGAGCGGTATTTCCAGATCGCCCCGTGTTTCCGCGACGAAGCGTCGCGAGCCGACCGGAGTCCCGGCGAGTTCTACCAGATTGACCTCGAGATGGCGTTTGCCACCCAGGAGGACGTATTTGGTGAGGTCGAACTGCTGATGGCCCGTATCGTCCGGGATTGTTCGGCCAAGCGGGCACCGGACGTCTTCCCGCGGCTTCGCTTCGCCGACGCCATCGACCGTTTCGGGACGGACAAACCGGACCTCCGATTCGGTTTGGAAATCGCCGATGTGACATCCGCGCTCGGGGGAGCCACGGAGCTGCCGATGTTCCTGGGCGCACCCGCAGCAGGTCACGTGATCCGGGTTGTCCGGGCGCCGGAGGCCGCCGGTCGGCCGCGGCGGTGGTTCGACGAGTTCGCATCTTCGGCCGTCCGGGCCGGCGTTGCTGGGGCCTGGCTGCAACTCGACCGCTCCGGCGAGACGCGGGGCTCGCTCGCCAAGAAGCTCACCGATGAGGAGGCGGCCGTGCTCGTGGGTGCCGCCGGGGCGGTGGCGGGCGACGCGGTCCTGGTGACTGTTGGTCCCCGCGTGCGCGCGGCAACGGTGCTTGGTGAATTACGGACGGCGTTGGGCCGGGAGCTGGGGCTGGCTGATCCGGGCGTGCTGTCGTTTTGTTGGGTCGTCGACTTTCCTATGTTCGAGCGAGATGAGACCACCGGCGAGTGGAGTTTCTCGCACAACCCGTTTTCAATGCCGCAGGGGGGGCTGGAGGCGCTGAAGACGTTAGATCCCGGCGACGTGGTGGCGTATCAGTACGATCTCGTGTGTAACGGAATCGAGCTGTCGTCCGGGGCCGTCCGGAACCACCTACCCGAAGTGATGGAAGCGGCGTTCGCGATCGCCGGGTACGGGCCGGAGCGTATCCGCCAGTCGTTCCCGGCGCTGTGGAACGCCTTCCACTATGGGCCCCCACCTCACGCCGGCATCGCCCCCGGTTTCGACCGGATCCTCATGTTGCTCGAGGATCAGGCGAACCTGCGGGAAGTCATCGCGTTCCCGCTCAACCAGGGCGCCCGTGACCTGCTGATGGGCGCGCCCAGTCCGGTGACTGAGAGCCAGTTGACCGAGCTGCATCTGCGCATCGTCCCGCCGAGCCCGTAATCCCCTCCGGCGGGTGGCCCGACGGGGTCTGACGGCGTCTAACGGGGTCTGAGGGCGTCTGAGGCCGTCTGACGGCGCCAGCCGTTGTGGCCGTCCCTGGCCCTTGCTACCTTTTTGGCCAGGGCCCTCAGCCGCGGTGGTTGCGGCGGCGGTCGGGGTATCGGCTCTACCCCCTGATCGACATTCGACAGGAGGTAGGTCTGATGGAAGACGAAAGGGACTGGAGCGCGCTCACAGGGATGCTGCTCGAGGCAGCCGGGGAACACGTGGCTGCCCAAGGTCATCCGATGTGGGTCAGAGTGTTGGATCCGCCGGGTGGGGCGGAGGGCGATTTTTCCCTGGCAGTTTCCGACGAGCCCAACGACCTCATGGGCTGGGTGGCGACCGAGGATTGCCAGGCTGTCGGCGTTGTTGCCACAGGAAAGATGCGACCGCTCCCCGGAGCGCCGGCCGGGTTCCTTGATGCGCCGATCGAATCGGTTCGCATGGCGTGCCTGGTCACCCGGAAAGGAGAGGTCGCCTGGCAGATGAAATTGCCGGACGGCGTCGGCCCGCTGTGTGAGACCGCCGAGCTGCCGCCATCGGAAGGCCGCATGCTCGATTGCCTGCGTCGCTGCTTCGGGCTTCCTACGCCTCCGCCACCGGTAGGTCCCGCGCTTCTCCAGGTCATCGTGTGGCTGGCCGCGATTCTGGAGGAGACAGGTCGAGCCCGGCCTCCTCTGACCTGGTCGGAGATAGCGCGATTGCACCCGGTCGCTCGCGTCTTGTCAGCGGACCTCGGCGGACCCGGTTCGGAGCTGATGACCGGGCTGATGCGGATGGCCGGCTCAGCATGGTCATGGGATGACCTGCGCTTGCAGGCTCAGCGGGACGAGTTTCTCGAGGGCATTATCGAGCCGGAGCTGGCGGGATGGATGGACGCGGGTATGTTCGCCAGGTGGGTCTTGTCGGACCTGCCGTCTGCGGACGAGATGTTCCGCGTCGTGCGCCCGTACCTCACGCCCTCGGCCGCGAGGCGGCTGGGGCACGCCATGCATAGCGCTCGGTCGGTCGAAGTTGCCAATGCGGTGACCTGAGAGCAGGGGCACATGGCCCGGGTAAGCGCGCCCACTCGGCGCGCCCGAGTTCGCCCGGGCGGCGCCCGGCCACCGGTTGACACTGGTTTTCGGCATTTGACAGTGTCGAGGCACTCCGCCGCGGACCGGCGTGGGCCCGCCGGCAGCATTGATCGCCGATTGAAAGGGGTGGCATGGATCGAGAGGCCATCACCGATGGGTACACGCCGTTTGCCGCGGAACTTCGCCGGGGGACTTTCTCCGTTCCGAAGGAAGGCTGGCCCGCGGAGCTGATTGGCGCACATGTAGCGCGCAACAACGAGCTCATAGCGGAGGCCGCCGAAGGGGTGGCGACCGGTGAATCGCCTGTCTACGACAACGCAGCCGCCGTCGATGAAGACGCCCTGCGCGCCTACGCCGAAGCTGCCGGCGGCTTGCCGGGGCTGGCGGACGCGGTCGAGTCGTCCGCGCTTCGACTCGCCGAGGCGTGGGCCGCTCTCGCCGGAGCCGCCGTCGAATATCCGCTTCCGGTTCGCATTATCGATTCAGGCCAACTTGTGCGGAACGGACCCGTGCCACTTCGCGACTTCATCGAGGGCAATGCCTCGTTCCACCTGCAAATGCACCTTGACCAGTTGAGGGAACTACGACCCTGAAGGCGCGGGCGCTGCTGAGCGGGATCCTGGCCAGCGCGACAGGTGCGGCGAGTTGGGGTCTCGGGCCCGGGACGCGAGGGAACCAGGTGACGTCTGCCCGTGCGTCCCGCATGACCACCGAGGCCACCTGCAAGCCGCAGGTTGCAGGTGCTCGATCCGGACCGACCCTTCTCCGCGAGAAGGGTCACGCGAGCCAGGACGGCGGGTCGGCTGGCGCCACCCCGGCCCGGACCATCTCCGCGTACGAGCTGCCGTCCCAGTCGACACGGAAGCATTCGAACTCGCCCATCAGCCAGCGAACTTGTTCGAGCGATCGGACCCGGCGGAGCGGCCGGTCCTGTCCGCCCAGCCAGATCCACCAGAATGTCTCGGAAGGGTGGCGGGTCCGTACAGTCAAGACGGGGAAGAAGTAGTCCACTTAGGCCCGTGTCCGCCGCTTACGCACGGTCGGAGCCGGATACTCGGCCCGTTCGGCGTTGGAGTGTTGCAGCGAGGCCTGGCTATCAAGCGCGTCGTGAACGGTCGGGGAGGTCCTTGACGCCCGGGCGAGCGCATCCATAGCATTAGCGAAAGAACCGCGCTTGGCCACAAGGAGGATCCTAGGGCTGGCCGGGCCGGCAACCTCATCAGCATGGCCATTCGGCGACGGTCCGGAAGCAAGGTTTTACCTTCGCTTTACCTTCACCTTGGTGATCACCAGCGAGAAGCGGGTTGTTCCGCAACCTCGACGCACCGCAGGCTTCCGGGGCTCTGCTGGCGTTGCTGTTACGGCGCAACGGGAAGCCAGTGATGGCCGGCGGACGATTCATGCGGGGCCACGAAGAGACCCAGGACGACGATCATCCCGCCCGGTCTTCTGGTTTGCTCCGACTCGGCGATGGCACGCCATCTGGGTGCCATCTGGCCATTCCCTGCCGTTTGATGGTGGAGGCACTACGGAATTGCCTGTGACTTGGACCGCTCAGTGGGCGCAGAGGGAATCGAACCCCCGACCTCATCCGCGTCATGCATGCGCTCTAACCGACTGAGCTATGCGCCCTGGGCCTGCCGTACCTTACCACGACCTACCGCGACGGCTTGGAGGAAGCGGCCATCTACGCTGGTGCCGCGATGGTCGCGCCGTTCCCCGCCTACCTACCGAGTCCGCCGTCCAACGGGGTGAGCATCGGGCCTCTCCGCCTTCATGTCTACGGGCTTCTGATCGCCTGCGGTATCGCCGCCGCCATCTGGCTGGCGCAGCGCCGGTGGGAGCGCATCGGCGGCAAGCCCGGCACCATGACCACCATCGCCCTTTGGGGCGTGCCCGGCGGTTTGATCGGGGCCCGGGTGTACAGCCTGGCGACCAGCTGGGGCGTGGACACAAACGGCCACTGGTATCAGGCGTTCGAGATCTGGCGGGGTGGCCTCGGGATCTGGGGTGGCGTGGTCGGTGGCATCCTCCTTGGCTACGTCGGGGCGCGACGACACCACATCCCTGCTCGTCCAGCCCTGGACTGCATCACGCCGGGCTTTGCGTTGGGGCAGGCAATCGGCCGTTGGGGCAACTACTTCAACCAGGAGCTGTACGGGCGCCCGTCCAAGCTTCCCTGGGCGGTGAAGATCGACAATCCGGTAGCCCCGTATGCGCCACATACGACGTTCCAGCCGACCTTCCTCTACGAGTGCATCTGGGATCTTGTCGTGCTGGGGCTCGTGCTGTGGGTCGAGCGCCGGTTCCGGATTCGTCGCGGCTATTTGTTTTTCGCGTACGCCTCCTTCTACACGTTCGGAAGATTCTGGACCGAGTATCTGCGAATCGACCACGCTCACCGCTTCCTCGGTCTACGCCTCAACGATTGGACGAGCATCGTGGTCTTCGTGGCATCGACGATCATCCTGTTGACTCGAGGGCGGGCCGGCGAAGGCGACGATTGCGCCGGGGACCCCCTGCCTCAGCCGAAAGTGCCGGAAGGGGCGCCGACGCCGACGGGGGGCCAGCCGACAGGTGGCCAGCCGACGGGTCTCGAGACCGGTAAGTTCGAACCAATCGAGGCTGGCCCGGCGTCGGCGCGGTCCGATCCACCAGAAGCAGCTCAGGGCTCGCTTGCGACGGCGACAGGCGTCGAGAACCCCGAGCCCACCTCTCCCACGGGGGCCGGCGCCGACCCAATGTAGGCGGCGCGCGTCCGGAAGCGGGTCGGCACGGCGTACTCCTCAATAGCGTGGCCGAGCCAGCCGGCAACCTTGCCGAGAGTGGCGATGGCCTGGCCGGCGCCAGGAATCATCTCGCCGCAGAACGCCAGGGCACCGAGCCCGAGGTCAACGTTCGGCGGGGGAAACCCGCGGGCCTGGCCGGTGTCCACCACACGCTCAACCAGAGCTTGCCGGGAGCGCCGCCCTCCGATCTCGGCCAACCGGGACAGCAGCTCCGCGCCGCGAGGGTCCCCGTTCGGATACAGCGGCATGCCGAACCCATGCACGACGCTCCCCGTTCGGCGCAGGCGAGCGCCGATTGCAGTCTCCGGGTCGCTCGTCTCGGCTTCGACCAGGATCCGCTCCACCTCGCTGGGAGCGCCACTGCTTCCGCTCCGCCAGCTGCCACTCGCCGGCCCCAACCCGGTGCTGACTACCGCGTAGGGGTCAGCCCGAAAGGCGGCCGCTACGCGGGCGGCCATAGTGGAGGGGGCAAGTTCGTGGTCCGCGGACAAGACCAGGGCCGCCTCGAGCAGCGCTTTGCGCCCCGGCGTGAGTGGCAACGGGCTGAGCCGAGGCCACAGGCGGCCGCTCAGCGAACCGGTGAGCCGACGCGCCGATCGGGACGGTTCTGCCACTAACGGCAACGCGTCGACCAGGGTTGCGAGCAGGCCTCGGCCCACAATCGGCACGGCAACGGGGCTGAGGTCGTGGCGCAACTGATCGGTCAATGCCGCAGCTGCAACGGCGACCATGAACTTTTCGACTGGCAGGCTCGCGGCGCTCACGGATCGCATTACTGCGGCGACCACGTCAGCTGCCGCAGGCGGCGTCTGCCACGAACGCTCGTCGGTCGTCCACCTCCCAGTCCACAGCCAGCCGGCGACCCCTTCGAATGTTCGAAAGCGGCTCAGCTCGATCGCATCCAGGCCCCGGTAGTACAGCCGACCCCCTCGATCAACGTCAACTCCGTGACGAAGACCGGATCACCGGCGTCTTCCTGGCGAGGCCTGCTTCGACGAGGGAACGTATCCGAATTGACAGTTGCTGTTGGCGTCGGACTACGCGCCGACCGGGCCAGCCGGGCCACCTCCTGAGGATCGAACGTGCTGCCTCCTGGCGTGCGCATCCTGGACAGTAAACCCCGACTCACGTAGGCGTACAGTGTGGCGGGCTTTACCCCAAGACGCGCTGCCGCCTCTGCCGAGGTCAACCTTCTATTGATCATTGATCAATATTGATCGATATCGATCAATCTGTCAACATTGATCCATGACGCTCGCACCGCAAATGCCCCCCGGGCTCAAGGGCGTCGCCGTGACCGACACGGAGATCGGCGACGTCCGCGGCCTCGAAGGCTTCTATCACTATCGGCAGTACTCGGCCATCGACCTTGCGCAACAGAGAACCCTCGAGGATGTGTGGCGGCTGCTCTTGGATGGCTCGCTCGCGGCTGACGCCCGGGAGCGTCGCACATTTTTCGAGGAAGTCGTGGAGGCGAGGAGTCTCCCGGCGGAGGTCATGGAGCTTCTTCCTCATCTCTCGGGTATGGCGGGCGCCGGTGAGTACATGAGCGGGTTGCGCACTGTGTTGTCAGCACTGGGAATGGCATGGCGGATGCAGCCTCTGTGGGACCTCGACGCCGCCGCCCGCCGCAAGGACTTGATCCGCCTGGCCGCCGCCACCCCCACTGTCGTCGCCGCCCTACATCGCCTGACCACAGGCCAGACCCCCATCGACCCTGATCCCGCGCTGGGTCATGCCGCGAACTACTTGCGCATGGTGACCGGGAGAGACCCTGACCCGGTGTTAACCCGAGCCCTGGAGCAGTACCTGATTCTGACAGTCGACCATGGATTCAACTCGTCGACGTTCACCGCGCGGGTCATCACCTCAACGGGCGCCGACGCGGCTGCTGGCGTCGTTGGCGCCCTCGGCGCATTGTCAGGTCCCTTGCACGGCGGTGCCCCGAGCCGGGCCCTGGATACTCTCGATGCCATCGGTTCAGCGGATCGAGCCGAACCATACGTCCGCAGTGCCGTCGAGCGGGGTGAACGAATCATGGGGTTCGGCCATGCCGTGTACAGGACCGAGGACCCCCGATCACGGTTGCTGCGGGAGGTGGCCCTCTCTCTCGGAGGCGACCTCGCGGACCTGGCCGTGGAGGTGGAGCAAATCGCGCTTGACGTCCTGACCGAGCTCAAGCCGGGGAACGCGCTCTACACCAACGTGGAGTTCTATGCCGGCGTGGTGATGGACCGATGCGGCATCCCCCGAGCGCTCTTCACACCGACGTTCGCGATCAGCCGGGTCATCGGGTGGTGCGCCAACATCGCGGAGGAGGCCGCCGCCCGCCAGATCATCCGCCCCGCTGCTCGATACGTCGGGCCTCCGCCCCCCCAGCCGGTTCCGGTCCTGGCCTGACCGCGCCTTTCAGGTACCGAACGACCACCGGCGGCGGTCCTAGGCTTGAGCCATGCCGGGTGTCATCGATGGCCGGCGTTGGCTTCGCCAGCGCATTTCCTATCTCGAAGGTGTGCTCAGTGAGGACCCTCCCGCGGAGCAACGGGCGCAGCTCGAGACGGAGCTGGCCCAGGCCCGAGCCGAGTTGCGCCGCACGCACGGATGGGCTCGATGGCTGTTCTGGGGGCACACCGCGACCTAGCCGGACGCCGGCTACGGTCGGCAAGTTCGCCCGGCCGGCGCGATCGCCCTGGATCCGGGGACGCCGGCGACTCGGTAAGGGGCGTTGTGCGTCGGGCTGGGCGGCGGCGACGCCTTCTCTGACGGGCGGGGCGCCGTGCTGCGAGGCCTTCTCTGTCGTGGGTTACGGTTTGGGGGGGTGTGGATTGCGACAGGGAATGCCGGGTGGGGTGCCGGCGAGGCTTTCTCTGTCGTGGGTCACGGTTTGGGGGGGTGTGGATTGCGACAGGGAATGCCGGGCGGGGTGCCGGCGAGGCTTTCTCTGTCGTGGGTCACGGTTTGGGGGGGTGTGGATTGCGACAGGGAATGCCGGGCGGGGCGCCGGCTGGGCATTCTCTGTCAGCTGGGCGCCGGCGGGACGTGGCCTGCCGCCGCTCGGGTACCGGCGGCACAGTCTTGCGAGCGCCTTGCCGGCTGAGCCCTGCCGGCTCAGCCCTGCCGGCGATCCGGCTCCGCCCGCTCGGGACCGCCGGCGATCCGGCTCCGCCCGCTCGGGACCGCCGGCGATCCGGCTCCGCCCGCTCGGGACCGCCGGCGATCCGGCTCCGCCCGCTCAGGACCGCCGGCGATCCGGCTCCGCCGGCCTGGCCGGCTGACCAGCCTCACCTCCATCCAGGGTCGCCGCACCACCTCCCGTCGACCTGGCTGGAGCAGGACCGTCCGTGCACCAACCCCGGAAGACCGGCTACGCCGCCGGGCCACCCGGGGCAGGCGGCGCGCCGGGGCCCCGTGGACCGAACCCAAAGCCAAAGCTGTTGCGGCTGGCCCCGATCTTCGTGGTATCGGAGATATTGGTCGCCGTGTCCGTGCCGCGAACGGTCGTGGCGGCAACCTGAACCTGGTCGCCGGTCGAGACGGAGGAGATCCCATCCCGCTGGCTATCGACCACGGTCGACGAGGTCACCGAATACGTGTGGTTGTAGCCGTCGGTGCTGGTGACGCTGATGGATGTCTGGCTCACCGAGGTGACCTTGCCGACCTGCACCTCAACCGTCTCGTAGCCGCCGCCCGGCTTCGCGGTCGTGAACTGCCCGTGGAGTACCCGACCCAGCCCTCCGAGGGCGGGAGGCCCTCCGAACTTCCGGAAACCATGCGCTGACCGCGAACTTCCGGGCGAGGGCGTGGTGCTCGGCGTCGAAGAACTGGGGGAGTTCGACGAGCCGGACGAGGAAGCCGCGTATGCGATCCCGGCACCACCAAGAGCGAGGCCCACCGCCAGGCCGCTCACCATGACTGCCCGCGGCAGCCGGCCGAGCCGCCGCGACCTCGGGGTCGGCTCCGCCGACTGCTTCGGGGCCGGTTCCGCCGACTGCTCCGGGTTCGATTCGAAAGGCATATGTGTCTGACCTCCAGCGGTGACTCGAGTCAATACTCTCGCAAAGTCGCCTGAGGGCAAGAGCAGAGCCGGCTGAAAGAAACCTGAACTGTTGCGTGTGGCGATGACCTGGGTCCTGCCGCCGGTGCCGGCGAGGCGCCCGCTCCCCCACATTCCAGTGGCAAGGGTCCCCTGCTAGCCTCAGCCGGGCCCGGCAACCGGGGCCGGGGCGCATACGGGACGGTGCCATGGACGATACAGCAGAGGGACAACGCCTCGTTGCCGCCGACGAGCAAGGCATTCCCTGGCGCCGATGGGGACCGTACCTGAGCGACCGTCAGTGGGGCACTGTCCGGGAAGATTACAGCGAACTGGGCGACGCCTGGAGCTACTTCACCCACGACCAGGCTCGGTCGCGCACCTATCGCTGGGGGGAGGACGGAATTGCGGGGATCAGTGACGACCGCCTCCAGCTTTGCCTCTCAGTAGCCCTTTGGAACGGCAAGGATCCCATCCTCAAGGAGCGATTCTTCGGCCTCACGAATGCAGAGGGCAACCACGGTGAGGACGTCAAAGAGTACTACTACCACCTGGACAACACGCCGACCCACTCCTATATGCGGATGCTCTACAAGTATCCGCACGATGCCTATCCGTACGACGACCTCGTCATGACCAACCGTGAGCGAACCCGCCACGATTTCGAATACGAGTTGATTGACACGGGTGTATTCGACCGAAACCGGTATTTCGACGTTGAGGTTGAATACGCCAAGGTTGATCCTGAAGACGTGATTGCCAAGGTCACCGTGACCAACCGCGGTCCCTTCGCGGCCGCACTCGACGTGCTGGCCTGCATCTGGTTCCGCAACACCTGGCTGGATGGGCTGGAAACCGTGCGTCCGACCTTGACCGCCGACGGTCCCAACCGGATCGTGGCGGATCATCCCCAATTGGGCCGCCGTGTCCTCTCGGTCAACGAGGGGGCGGAGCGCCTCTTCACAGAAAACGAAACCAACGTGGCCCGGATATTTGGTGGTGAAAATCGGAGGCCATATGTCAAGGATGGGATCAACGACTACATCGTCGACGGCTGCGAGAATGCCGTTAATCCGGCTCTGACCGGCACCAAAGCAGCTGCCCGCCATCGCCTGGTTGTTCCGCCCGGTGAATCCCGAGTCGTCTGGTGGCGCCTACGACCCGAGGACGCGCTTCCACTGGAGGACGGGTCGGTGGAGCGCGATGGTGAGGCTGTTCTCACCTTGCGCCGGAGTGAAGCCGACCAGTTTTACGAGGCGATCACCCCGCTCGGGGCCAGCGCGGAAGATCGCATGATCATGCGAAGAGCTCTGGCGGGGATGCTGTGGAGCAAGCAGTTCTACTACTTCGATTTGGACCGCTGGTTGCAAGAGCACGAAGCGCATCCGCTGCGTTCTCCCAAGCGAAGTGATATCCGCAACCAGCAGTGGTTCCACATGCAAAACGGCCACATTCTCTCGATGCCCGACTGCTGGGAGTATCCCTGGTATGCCGCCTGGGACCTCGCGTTCCATTGTGTTCCCTTGAGCATGGTCGACCCGGCCTTTACGCGCCGGCAGATCGAACTGATGATCAGTGATGTGTATCTCCATCCCAGCGGGCAGATCCCGGCTTACGAGTGGAATTTTGGCGACGTGAACCCCCCGGTGCACGCTTGGGCCGCTGTGTTTGCGTTCGCGGCCGGGCGACGGCCGGACCGGGATATCGAATTCCTCCGCGACGCGTTCAAGAAACTTCTTTTGAACTTCTCGTGGTGGATCAACCGGAAAGACCCGGCCGGACGAAATCTGTTCGAAGGGGGATTCCTGGGCTTGGATAATATCGGTGTGTTCGACCGTAGCTCGCCCCTGCCGACCGGTGGCTATCTCGAGCAGGCGGACGGGACGGCCTGGATGGCCCTCTTCAGCCAGAACATGCTGGAGCTGGCCCTGATCCTGGCGAACGTGGACCCCAGTTACGAGGACCTAGCCCTCAAATTTGTCCAGCATTTCTTCCTGATCGCCGGGGCCATGGACAAGGTGGGACAATCCGACGCTGACATGTGGGACGAAGCGGACGGCTTCTACTACGACGTTCTTCGGCTACCCGACGGTTCGGCCACCCGGTTGAGGGTCCGTTCGATGGTCGGCCTGATTCCCCTGTGCGCAGCCGCAGTTATTCCTCGGGAGACGATCGAGCGATTCCCCAGCCTGGCCGCCCGGTCCCGCGAGCTCTACGGACGCTACGCCGACGTGCTGACGGGCGTCGCAAACCCACTGGTCCCCGGTGTCGAGGGTCGCCACTTGCTTTCGGTGTTGGACGAGCACAAGCTGCGGCGCATTCTCAGTCGCATGCTCGACGAGAGCCGGTTCCTCGGCCCACACGGGATCCGGTCGTTGTCGCGCAGCCACCTCGAAGACCCCTTTGTTTTCGAAGTTCACGGGCAGGAGTATCGGGTGCAATACCTGCCCGCTGAGTCGGATACCGGAATGTTCGGTGGTAATTCCAACTGGCGCGGGCCGGTGTGGTTCCCGATAAACCTCCTGATCATCCGGGCCTTATTGAACTATTACCTCTACTACGGCGACGACTTCACCATCGAGTGCCCTACCGGCTCGGGAAACCAGATGACACTGTTCGAGGTAGCCAAGGAGATCTCAAACCGTCTCATCTCAATCTTCCGACGGGATAGTTCCGGTCGGCGGCCTCTCTACGGAGGTACCGTCACCTTCCAGGAAGATCCGTACTGGCGTGACCTGCTTGTGTTCAATGAGTACTTCCATGGCGACAACGGCGCCGGGTTGGGCGCCAGCCATCAGACGGGGTGGACCGGGACCGTCGCCCGCCTGATCCAGCTGTTCGCGTCCGTGGACCCCTCCGAGCTCCTCCATGCCTCTGTGCGCCCGCTGGCCATCCCCTACTGGCGGAGCTCGGAGACGGCAGCGGTTCGCTGAGCCGGATCGTGTGAGAGTCGGTCAGCGGTCCGAGGCGGGCTCGTCGGCATATGACGCGGAGTGATCGGCCGCGAGCGGATTGATGACTCAGATCACCGGCAGTGCTGGAGAGCTCAACGAGCGGTTACTGGACCTCGTCGACCAGCCTGAGCCGCGCCTGCGTGCCGTCGCGACCACACTCTTGATCAAGGCCGTTGATATCCCGAACGAGGAAGGGGCGTTGATGGAGTTGATGGTCGCCTCCGACGGCGCAGCGGTGATGATCGACAAGGCGGCTGCGGCGCGAGCCCGGCACGAGTTGCGGCAGCGTCTGGACGTTCGGCTCCGCCAGTTGCCTCTGGAATATGGCGAAGTCGCCGTGATCCGGGCCATGCGGGACTACCTGAAGTCTCAGGTCGAGCGCTGGGCGACGAGAGCGGTTGACGACGCGGACGGACGGCAGCGGGCGGAGCGTTTTCTCGCCTGGGCCGAACGGCCCGGCCAGCTGGAGGCAGCTCAGCAGCGAGGGTTGTTTACCGGGATGGATGTCGACGATCTGCGGCGTCTCGCGGACACGCACGTGCGGGGCCCCGTCGAGCCGGAAACCGCAGTTGCGATTTGGGCGCAGGCGGAACGATGGTTCGCTGCCGCCGGGGAGTCCCTGAGCGACGCAGTCCTGACGGAGTGGGAGCTGGCCCGCGGAGACGGTTAGCGAGTCCGCGTCGCCCGATCGACCAGCTGCCACATAGCGTCGATCTCCTTCGGGCTCATGTGCGGGTCCGCGGCCTTCCAGGTCACTACCGAGTGCAGCTGGGGCGCGATGTCCTGGCGACTGAATCGGGCCAGAAAGGTGTCGACGAAGCGACCCCTCAACCAACTGAGCACCGCGACCTTGGCTCGCGGTCCGGGGATCTCGCCTACGGCGGCGAGTACCCACGCCAGGGCCACGTCGACGGCAGGATCCCCGCAGCTGGCCGAGCTCCAGTCGATAACTACCGGACCCCGACGACCCATGATGACATTGAGGGGGTGCAGGTCGAGATGGACGATGCAGGTTCCCCGGCCGACAGGTGCAGGCCGGAGAAAGGCCGGGCTGGCGAGCGAATGCAGTTCCAAGTGCAGATCGGCCAAGACATTGGCGCAGTGGGGCACGGTCCAGGGGAATCGCGCCATCGAGGCAACCATCGACGGACCGTCTATACGCTCCATGACCAGATCGCAACCGTCCTCGCTGACAGTCTCGACAGCAGGCACCGGGTAACCCTGTTGTCGCAAGTATGCCATCGTCTGCGCCTCGCCCGTGATTGAACGCCCGTCCCGGGATCGTCGCAGGACCAGACCGTTGCCGTACTCGTAGATCTCGGCGTCGCGACCCGACGCCAGCAAAGGGCCCTTCTCCTTCATCGGGTGAACCCTACCGTTTCATCCTCACTGACGAGGTTGATTTCTTTGGTCCGCCCTTCGAGACGGACGGCGATGCGTTGCTGGTCCTGAGCGAGGCAAAGAGCAGGGTTTGCAGTCGGCAGAAGATCGGCTCGCCGATCCTCCCGTCCGTTCCGTGCTGGAATCTCGGTATGTACGAGACACCCGACGAGTTGTACCGCATGCAGCAATTGTTGGACCGCAGCGCGGCGGGCGCGGGCCCGCATCTGCGGACCATTATGGCTGACGATCGCCGCATGAGCGCGGTCGAGGTAAGCCATCGGTTGCAAGGGATGTGTCTGCTCGTCGTCGCCACCGTGACGGCTGACGGCCGACCTCTGGTGGGGCCCGTCGACGGGTACCTGCTCCACGGCTCGCTGTACTTCAGTTCCGGCCGGAACTCGGTCCGAATGCGCCACCTGGCCGCCCGTCCCGCCGTGAGTGCCACCTATCTCCCGGATGAGGGCCTGGCCATGACGGTTCACGGCCGAGCCGAGCTGTTCGAGCTGTCCGATGAGGGCCGTGGCGGGCTGCGCCAAGCCATGCTCGACCACTATCTCCCGAGGCAGGGGCCCGAGTTCGAGACATGGCTGGATGAAGCGGATGCGGTTGGAGCACGGATCGAGGCCGACAAGGTGTTCACCTTTCGAATGGAGTAACAGCGTGTGGGAACGACTGGGCGGGTCCGGCGAAGACGCACGGCGACGGTATGCCTGGGGCGGGCGGAGCGCTCGACCTAGACTCAGGGTTCGCCGTGACCGAGCTGAGCCAGGGCCTGGCGCCGCCGACCGCAGCCACTACCAGCCCCCGGGCTCGGAGCAGCCGGTCTGCACGCAGATTTCGGCCCGACATCGAAGGCTTGCGCGCCATCGCGGTGCTGGCGGTGGTCTTCTACCACGCCAACGTCGGCTTCCTCTCGGGTGGCTATGTCGGAGTGGATGTCTTCTATGTGATCTCCGGATTCCTGATCACGGACCTCCTGTGGCGGGAGGTGGACAAGCAAGGCCGCCTCTCCTTCGCCGGCTTCTACGGTCGCCGGGCTCGCCGGATCCTGCCGGCCGCCATCCTCGTTCTGGTGGTGACGATGATCGCGTCGCTGCGGCTGCTGCCGCCTTTGCAAATGCGGTCCGTATGGAAGGACGGTTTGTATTCAGCGTTGTACGTCGGCAACTACCGCTTCGCGGCCACCAAGACGAATTATCTGGCCGCGTCCACCCCCTCGCCTTTTCAGCATTACTGGTCACTCGGAGTCGAGGAGCAGTTTTATCTGGTGTGGCCACTGCTTCTCGTCGTGGCTTCTTTAGCCTGGTGGTGGAAGCGACCGTCACGGATGACGGCACTCGTCACTCTCGGTGCCGTGAGTGCAGGTTCGCTTGTGCTGTCCTTGTGGCTGACGCACGCCAACGAGCCGGTGGCGTTCTTCTCGCTCCCTACCCGGGCGTGGGAACTCGGGCTCGGTGGACTGATTGCCCTCGGGTCGCGTCCGTTCCGGCGCATTCCGTCCCCGGTCGCAGCGGTACTCGGTTGGCTGGGGCTCGCGGCGATCCTCGCGGCCTGCGTGGCCTTTGGTGCGACCACGCCCTATCCGGGTCGGGCCGCTCTGCTGCCAGTGATGGGTGCGGGGATGGTGATCGCTTCGGGATTGGCAAATCCAGCCGCGGGCCCGGTCCTGCTCCTGGGCACGCTCACGATGCGCGCCATCGGTCGGATCTCCTATTCCTGGTATCTGTGGCATTACCCCGTCTTGATCCTGGCTCCCTTCGCCCTCGGACATGTCCTGGCGGAGTGGCAGGAGATCTCACTGGCCTTACTGAGCGGGTTGCTGGCAGTCGTGACCTACCGGTTCGTCGAGAACCCGTTCCGCCAATCCAAATGGCTGGGCGTCACTCCGCAGCGGGGCCTTCTGACTGGTTTGGCTCTGTCGGCCGTAGGAGTAAGCGTCTGCCTCCTGTGCGCGGCGGCTATCCCAACTGTCACCGGGCACGGCGTGGCCCCGGTGGCCGCCATCCGGCAATCGCTCGGTCCTCCAGCCACGACGCGCCCCGCGACGGCGACCGGGGGCTCTCCCAGTACGACGGTGAGTCCGGCCGTCGCGGCTCTGGATTCGGCCCAGGCGCAGGTGGAGTCGGCGATCGCCAATTCGGCCACGGCGAACGCGGTGCCCGCCAACCTCGATCCGTCCCTCTCCGATGCCTCGGGGAGCGTGGCCGCGCCTCTGGTCGATGGGTGCCTGCTGTCCTACGACGCGACGTCGCAGCCATCATGCCTCTTTGGGGATGTCGCGGCGACAAGATCTATTGTCCTGTTTGGCGATTCCCACGCGGCCATGTGGTTCCCTGCGATCGACGCCTACGCCAATGCCAGCGGCTACCGCCTGTACGTGTGGACCAAAGCCACGTGTCCTCCGGTCGACATCTCATTCTTCAGCCCGGCTCTGGGCCGAACCTTTACGGAGTGCACACAATGGCGGACGAATGTGCTGGCTCAGATGGCGTCGTTGCGCCCGGCGCTGGTCGTGCTCGGGATCGCGCCGAATTACGACTCGTCGTATGGCATCGTCCAGAACGGACCGGCCTGGCTCTCCGGCCTTGCCCGGGTGGTTTCCACCATTCGAGGTGTCGGGTCGCAGGTGGCGGTGATGGGCTCCGTGCCGTCGCCGCCCCAGAACATCCCGGATTGCCTGTCCGCCAACCTCAACAGCCTCACGGCGTGCAACTTCTCCCGAATCGGCCATCGCATTTCGGGGGGAGGGCTCGACGGCATCGACATAAGCGGGACCACCGCTGAGGCCGCAGCGGTAGAGAGCGCAGGCGGCTCCTTCGTAGATGTCGATCCGTGGTTCTGCACACCGACCGCGTGCCTGGTCGTCGTCGACAACCTGCTCGTGTACCGCGATAACAGTCACATCACGGTTACCTACGCCAACTACCTCTCCCCCCTCGTCGGTGATGACCTCACGGCCGCCCTGACCAGGGTGTCGACCTCGCAAGGACCTCCCGGCCAGTAGCCTGTTCGAATGCCCAACCACCGTCGCCTGTGCGGCCGGGGCCTGACACCTCATCCCGGGCTCTGACCAGTACCATCCAGTAGACATACGAACGGAACAGAGGCATTCTCCTTCATTCAACATGGCTGAGATGGCATGACCAACCAGGATTCGGCCCGGACCCGCGATCCGCAGGAGGGGTTGCGGCGGCTCGGCAAGGAGCTGCGCGCTTCGAAGCGACGCGACGCCGTCCAGGAGGAATCGCCGGCCACGCGCCGCCGCCGAGGGGCGCATCGAAGTTCCGCACTGCCCAGGCGGCGATGGCCGCGTCGCACTCTCATCGCGCTCAACGTGCTCACCGCCCTCGCACTGATCGGCGCAGGCTCGGCGTACGGGTACGTGCAGTGGCGGCTTGGACAGATCAAGAGAATCCCCGTGGCAGGACTGCACGCCCAGGGCCACAGCAGCCAGAGCGTGGCGAATGGATCCTCCACGCCCGCGTTCACGATGCTGGTCATCGGATCCGACACGCGCAACATCAATGGCGGCACCCAATTCGGCGGTACCTCCCAGGTCCAGGGCCAACGATCGGACAGCATCATCTTGCTACGCGTCGCACCCAAGACCCGATCGCTGGCGCTGCTGTCGATACCGCGTGACACGTTGGTGCCTGTTCCTGGCTACGGGACCACTCGCATCAATACTGCGTTCAACTCCGGGAGCCCATCCCTTCTGGTGACGGTGCTCGACCAGGACTTCGACATCCAGATCAATCACGTGGCCGTGTTCAACTTCGACACCTTCGAGGCAATCGCCAACGCCGTCGGGGGGGTCGAGCAATACTTCCCGGCCCCGGCGCAAGACGCCTTTTCGAACCTGAGGATTCCTGCCGCCGGCTGCTACAACCTCAGTGGGGCGCAAGCGCTGGCGTTTGTCCGATCCCGTGAATATCAGTACTACCTGAACGGCGAGTGGAACTACCAGCTGTACCCGGAAAGCGACCTGGCCCGGATCCAGCGCCAGCAGGCCTTCGTCAAGGCCCTCGCCCGCAAGGCGGAGAAGGTGGCGCCGACCAATCCCATTGCGCTCAACGGTGTGATCGCCGGCATCACGAAAAACCTGACCGTCGACACCGGATTCAGCAATTCGCAGCTGTTCTCCCTGGCCGAAACTTTTCGATCGGCCAACCTGTCCACGATTCAGTCTTATACCTACCCGACGGTCAACTCGACCTCAGTCCCGGGAGCTCTGGACCCTGACACCACCCAGGGCTCCAGCGTCATCCAGCAATGGCTCAACGTCGGCCAGCCGGCGCCGAAGCCGGCCGCCGCCAACCCGCAGTCGGCGCCGGTGCAGATCACCGTCAATCCGGCGTCCGTGCGGGTAGAAGTGCTCAACGGCAGCGGCATCGGCGGCCAAGCCGCCCAGGTCGGTCAAGACTTGTCGGGGCTCGGCTACAACACCACAGTCTCCGGTGACGCACCCGACTTCGGCCAGGCCACCACCGAGATCGAGTACGCACCGGATTCGCTGGCCGCGGCCAAGCAGCTGCAGAGCCAGCTGGCCGGAACGTCGACTCTCCTTCCCGATAGCGGGCTCACCCCGACCCCGTACAACCTCGAAGTCGTCACCGGGACCAACTTCAATGGCGTCAACGGAACCTCTGGGTCGACTTCGGCGAGCACGGCGGCCGCCACCACCACGACCACTGTGGCCAGCCCGGCCTACGACGGGACACAGACCGTCAACCCGGAATCGTCATCGGTCTACGACGGTGTGTACATCCCGCCAGGCCTCTCCCCGGGGCAGACGCCGCAGACCTGTGGAGAATGAGCGAGCTTCTACGTCCCGAAGCGGTGCAGCAGAGATCGACTAGAACAGTGACGGTGGAGAGTACGCGGTGACGCCAGTACGGCTGGTTCCTTCTTTACAGCGCATGTGCCCCCTCGGCGCGGTCCGGGGCCCCGTGCGGCGCGGCGTTGGCGCACTGTTCGGCGGTGATCGCTTTCCGGAAGAACGCTACGACGAACCGGCCGGCGACCCCGGGCTGTTTGGGCCCGACTCGGTGACGTGGCGCATCCATGCTGATGTCTCCATGTTCGTCGGCGGTATCGCCGCATTGATGGTGCAAACCCTCCACCCGCTCGCCGCGGCAGGCGTCGCCGACCACTCTCGCTTCCGGGAGGAGCCGCTCCGGCGGCTGTCGCGCACCGGCTCTTTCGTGGCAGCCACGACGTACGCGGCGACCCCGGTCGCAGAGTCCGTCATCGCCGCGGTGCGCCGGGTGCACGACTCCGTGACCGGGACGGCGCCCAACGGCGTTCCCTACGCTGCCAACGACCCGGCTCTCCTCCGCTGGGTGCACGTTGCCGAAGTTACGAGCTTCGCACGGGCCTACCGGCGGTATTACCCCTTCCCCGTCCGGGCGGGCGACATTGACCGGTATTACGCGGAGACATCCACCGTTGCTCAGCTTCTGGGCGCTTCCGACGTACCAGGTTCCCGGGAGGAAATGCACCACTATCTGGCCGGCATCCAGCCCGAGCTGGAGGCAAGCCCCCAAGCCCGGGAGCTTTTCTGGTTCGTCTCCCAGCCGGTCGATCGTGATCCGATTACCCGAGCGGTCCACGCCTTGCTGATCCAGTCGGCGATCGGTTTGCTTCCTTCGTGGGCTCGCAAGCTCCACGAGGTGCGTATACGGCCGCAAGACGAGCTGGCGGTGAGAGGGCTCACCTGCAGCATGCTGCACCTGATTCGTATGGCGCTCGGACCGTCTCCAATCGTCGAACTGGCTCGCAAACGGGTGACGGCGCCAGTTGCTCCCGATTCTCCCCAACCTGACAAGTGGCGGCCAACGGCTGACGTGGGCTAGTAACCCCGGGCCCGGTCGACCGGGTTGAGCAGTGGTTCGCAGTTCAGGAAGCGGCGCAGGTTGTCGGCGAACAGCCTCTTGACAGGTTCGGTACCCGTCCGGTCGGCAGAGGTAGAGATGTGCGGAGTGAACAGGACGGTGGGCGCATCCACCAGGTCAGGGCGGGGAGCCCGACCTGTGGATTCGCCCTCATGCACGTCGAGAAGGGCACCGCGCAGCTGTCCAGAATTGATCGCCTCCATCAGGGCACTTTCGTCGACTTCCTCACCCCGGGCAATATTGATCAATACTGAGCCGCGCTTCATGGCCGCAAATACCTGGGCGTCGATCATTCCCCGGGTTTGCTCTGTCAGCTGGGAACACACGACGACGAAATCGCTCTGAGCGGCCAGCTCCATGAGCCCGGATGCGGGAAGAAGCACGTGGGCGCCGTCGACATTCGTTTGGGCTGCCAGCGCCGATCGGCGGGTGGCGACGACGCGCATGCCCATGGCCTGGGCCAGACGGGCCACTTCCCGCCCGATCCCACCGAGCCCGATGATCCCCATGGTCGCTCCGGCCACGCTGCTCAAGTGGTAACTCTGGCGGTTCAGGGCGTCGCCCGCATGTCGGCCCGCCGCAACGTCAAGGCCCCGGGAGAAGTACAGCACTCCGGCCAGGACGTACTCGGCGATGGCAGTGACGCCGACTGCGCCCCGGCTCGAGGTGAGTGCGACCTGCGAGCTCCACAGATCGGAGCCGAGCAGATTCGACACACCCGCCTGCGTGTGATGCGCCCAGCGCAACGCAACCGCCCGATTCGCCAGCCTGGGTGGGATCGGATAGCCGATCAGCAGAACCTCGGCCGTCGCCAGCAACTCATCCCGCTGGGCCCTCGGAACGGCGTCTGGCGGGAGCGGGCCCGGATCCTGGTTCTGTTCTATCAGCTCCGCCGCAAACGCCCGGTTGCCATCGAGCACCTGGATCCGGGGATCGACCTGTGCCACGTAGGACAGATCGGCGCCAAGGTGTGGCGCCATCACCAGTACTTTCACCACAGAGGAGGCCATGTGCGGGCAACGGTACCGCCCGGGCCGCCTCAAACCGAACAGGTTCCTCTTCGAATGCTGCTGGTGCCGGCGCGCTAGCGGGGTGGGGCGAGCTGTGACATCCGGCTGTCCGGTGCCGCTTGTGCAGGACCTCTTCGGTCTGCAGGTTGGGCGGCGGCCATGCGGATAACGGCATCGATGCCACAGGGCTGGGCCGGCCGCAGCTCGACCGTGGCGTGGTTGCGCCGAGCCAGTTGCCGGACAATGGCCAGACCGAGCCCGCTGTGGCCGCCACTTGCACCCGGGCCTTGCCAGAACCGATCAAAGGCGCGTTGCCGATCCTCTTCACTCAAGCCCGGTCCTTCGTCGACGACGTGCAATTCGAGACAGTTCTGCTCGGCGCTGACCGTGTGGACCCTTATGCGGGCTTTCTCGGCGCTGGCGTCAAGTGCATTGGCAAGGAGATTGTCGAGGATCTGGTCGAGATCGCCGGGGACGAACAGCGCGATCGCAGGCGGTCCTGGCTTCGGGAGAGCTTCCAACTCGACGTGGCGCTCGTCGGCCAGTGCCGACCAGGCTTCGCAACGGTCCTGAATGAGGGAATCCAGGTTGACGGCACGCCGGTCAGGTTCGACTCCGTCGGCACGGCTCAGTGTGAGCAATCCGTCAACCAGACGGGAGAGACGCTGGACCTCGTTGCCAGCGGCCTCCACCTCATGGGCTGTGGAACCGGTGGAATCGATCTCGAGGTTCTCCAGTCGCAGGCGCAGCGCCGTGAGCGGCGACCGCAGTTGATGGGAGGCGTCGGCGACGAAGCGGTTTTGGGCGTCTACGAGTTCGGAAAGGCGAGCGGCCATGTGATTGAACTGGCGGGCCAGCGAACGCACCTGCGGCGGTCCGGACTCGGTTTGGGCGCGGGCGGTCAGATTGCCATCTCCCAGACGATTTACCGCAGACTCCAGGTGCGCCAACGGGCGTGACAGCGACCGGGCCAAGACCGCCCCGAGCAGACCGGTCAGCAGCAGGACCCCGCCCGCCAGCACTGCCAGAGCAATCCAGATGGCGTGAATATGTTGTTCAGCGGACGAGCCGGGGACTCCGAGCAGTACTGCGCCAAGGGGCCGGCCATCGACGGTGATGGGCACTGCAGCGCTGGCCCAGGGTTGGTCTTCGTCGGAGGTGAAAGCGGTGACCGTCTTCCCTGACAGGGCAGCGCGGACCATCGAGCGGGCGCTGCCCTGGGCGTCGTCGTCGTGGTCGTTGCCGGCAGAAGCCACCGTCGCCCCCGCGGGGTTGACGATTTCCACTTCTTGACCCGTTCGCGACTGGTAGCCAGCGAGCGTGGCGGCCAGATCTGCCTGGCGGCCGTGCTCGACATCTTCGCTGGCCAGGGCAGCCAGTCCGCTGGCCTGAGCCGCCACCGCGTTTTCCGTCAGGTCGTGCTCGTGGCGGGCGACCAGCACGGCCAGGGGGATCTCCAGGACAATCAGGATCAGCACGGCTAAACCCAGGTAGGAAAGGACCAGCCGCCGGGTCATGGGCCGCTCGGCGCGCTCGTGTGAGTGCTGGTGTCCTGTGATCCGGAGCGGGGCGCGGTCGGCAACGTGGTCGTGTCGCCCAGGCGGAGCCCGACCCGGCGCACGGTCTCAATCCACTCTGGAGCGCCCAGCTTTCGCCGCAACGACGCCACATGCACGTCAACTGTCTTGGTGGGCCCGTACCAGTGGGGATCCCACACTTCTTCCAGGATCGTCTGGCGGCTGACGACCGCCCCCGGGTTCTCGGCGAGCAAGGCCAGTAGATCGAACTCCTTGGGGGAAAGGACGACCTCGTTGCTGTCCACCAGTACCCGGCGGGTTCTGCGATCCACGGTCAACGCCCCGAGGACCTGGACCGGTGCCGGCGCGGCCGGCTCCGCGGTACGGCGCATAACCGCCCGGATGCGCGCGACCAGTTCGCGGAACCCGAACGGCTTGACGATGTAGTCGTCGGCCCCCAGCTCCAAGCCGATGACGCGGTCGTGTTCCGCCCCCCGGGCCGTGATGACCAAAATGGGGACCGACGACCGGGCCCGCAACTGTTGGCACAGCGCATAGCCATCCACGTCGGGCAGGCCCAGGTCCAGCAGGACGACGTCCGAGGGCGGGCTGTTCAGGGCCTGGGCACCCGTGGAGACGCGGCTGACCGCAAACCCCTCGCGGGTGAGTCCGTCGACGAGAGGTTCGGCGATCCCGTCGTCGTCTTCGATGACGAGGCAGCGCAGCCGTCCAGGGCGGTAAGGGGCCTGCACATCCCGGACGACTCGGCGGTCATCGCTGTTCGCGACCATGGTTCAGCATCACATCCCAGGGGGCGCAAGCCTCCGCGCCCCCCACGGACGGGCGTGACCGTTCCGGGAATGTCGGGCAGGTGGACCGGTCATGTCAGGCAGGTGCAGGGAGCGAGACGGTGAAGAAGTCCCGAGATTCGGCCGTGGGGCCAAGGTAGCGGTCGGCAGGCCGTTGCATCTGGGGGTACAGCTTGCTCGGAACGATGGCGCCGGGGTCGGCGGGATCGGGGTGGGTGTAGAAGTTGAAGGTCACCCATTCAGGGTTGATGTCCAGGGCCATGGCCCGCACGGCCCCGGCCCGCTCGAGGGATTCCGCCAGGCTGCGAGCGGTGAGCGCGGGGCCGGCCACATAGATGAGCGCCCCGGTAGCAGTCACGCCGATGCCGGAGCGCGCTACCACGGTGTTGGCGCCCAGAGTGGCGCCCCACAGCTGAGTATCGTTGTAGGTGGCGTCGGGCGCCGTCTGCCCGTGATCGACGATGGGAACGAGGTTCTGTAGCACGGCGCTGACCTGCGGGGTCATGGTCACCTCGCTACCCCAGGTCCCGATGTCGATGCGCCCGTTGGTGTAGATGACCACAGAGGCGGCTCCGGGCTGGAGAGGGACGGCTTGACGACCGTCGAGGTAGAAGCCGCCGTGGGCGTCTTGTATGCGGAACCCGCCGTTGAAAGCGGCGACCGCGGTGGACATGGCCGAGCCGGTGATGTCAGGCGGCTGCAGCCAGGTACCGCCGGGCTCCTGTGCGCCGGGGACCAGGGCCACGTGCAGCCGGGTGGGATCGATCCACACCGCCGACGTGATCTGACTGGTGTAGACGGTATCGGCCCGGAACTGGGCCACGTACATGGCCGGGGCGCCCTCGACGTTGGCGTCGGCGGGCGTCCACTGGCCTTCCCCCGGCAAGGCCGGGCTGACCACCAGGGGGACCGGGGTCGGCCGGGGCAGGCCCGGTGCAGGCTGAGTCAGCGCCGCCGCTCCGGAGTGCGTTCGCCCCGCCCGGATGGCTGCCACCGAGGACCCCGAGGGGGCCGGTACGGCGTTGAGAGCGATCGGCCGGCCCCCCTTCGCCGGCTGATGATGGTTGTAGTAGTACTGCTCCACCGCGTTGGCGAGCGTCGCCGCGTGATGGGACCGCAGCCAGTCGGCCCACTTGGCCTCGAAACTCTGATTCCCAGGCGTGCGCCACGCTCCCCAGAGCGACACGCCCAGCAACACCGCCGCGATCATGCAGAGGACCAGCAGCACGGCCATCAACCGGCGCAGGCCGTACCGGCGCCGGCGGGGCAGCGGCGCCCGCTCGCGATAGGGGGCAGGAAGGGTGTACATCCCGGTGCCAGTCTCCGACCAGAACGGTCAGGCCATCGTCAGGACAAGGTAAAGGAACGGCAAATGTTCATCGGGGTGACGAAAGGCTAGCAGGGTCGACTTATAGCGTCGAGGAGCGATGTCGGGGCAGGCTGACGATCGGACACGGCAGGCCAGCACCCACTTCCCGAAGCCTTCAGGGGCGGGCGGAACAGGATCGGATGAAGACGTCGAGTCCAATGCCCGGCTCACCGGCTCCGCCGCCGCTGTTCTGCTGCTCCTGCTGGCCATCGAAGGGGTCACTGTCCTGCGGGTGAGGGCCCTGCTGACCTTGCACGTGTTCATCGGCATGCTCCTCGTGCCGCCCGTGCTGCTCAAGGTCGGCTCCACCACCTGGCGGTTTGTGCGCTAGTACGCGGGCGCCCCCGCCTACCGGCGTAAGGGTCCTCCGCCTCTCCTGCTGCGCCTCCTGGGTCCCGCAGTGGTGATCTTGACCCTGATCGTGCTCGGGAGTGGCGTCGCCCTGGTCGTCGGCGCCCACTCGTCGCGCCACTCGCTGTTGCTGATCCACAAGGCCAGTTTCATCTTGTGGTTTGCGGCCATGACCATCCACGTCCTGGGTCATGTACTTGACACGGCCCGGCGGCTCCCCTGGACTGGATGCGGCGGAGCCGCCGTGATGTGCGAGGGGCCGGCCTGCGCCAGTGGGCCCTCGTCGCCAGCCTGGTCGCCGGGGCCCTACTCGGGATTGTGATGCTCGGCCCCACCGCCGCGTACCACCATCCGTGAGCACCCTCCCGATGCCGGTTTGCGCTCGTGGCGCTCACGGCCGGCAGCCCTGATACTGGAGCCGTGGCGTCGACAGGAGCCATCCCAGATCGCCGCGTTGGGACGTTCCGATGGTTGGCGATCGTCGCCGGCCTCATCGTCCTGGCTGCGTGCTCATCCGGGTCCGACCGTGGCTCCGCGCCGGCGATCACGCCGGCATCGCCACCCCCGAGCCCTACGACGCTGGCCCCGAGGACGATGGCCCCGACGACGATGGCCCCGACGACGATGGCCCCGACGACGATGACGCTGCCCGCCGCGACCGTGCCCCCGGTTCCGCCGCTCCCGGCCCCGGCACCACTCGGAGCATTGGCCGGGCCGCCCCTCCCCGGAGAGGGGGTGTGGCAACCCGTCGCAGGTGCGAAAGTTCCGGGCGGCTATGGAGTGTTCACGACCCAGCTTCGACCGGCGGCGGGGTATCCCCCGGCCGGGATCGCCTGGATTGATTCGGCGGCGACCCGCCTGGTGCTCTACGCAGGAAACGGAGAACCGTACGGCGCCTGGCCGGACCAGGGAGCGGTGCCGGCCACACAGACCCCGCTGCTGATCGCCGCCTTCAACGGTGGATTCCGCATCTACCCGTACCGGACCGGGTGGTACGAGCAGGGCCACGCCGCGCTCCCGCTGCAGCCGGGCGCCGCCTCGTTGGTGATCTTTGCCGACGGCAGCGCGACGGTCGCCGATTGGGACCGCGACGTGGGGATGGGACCGAGTGTGGTTGCCGTCCGGCAAAATCTCACCCTCCTGGTCGATCACGGCGTGGTGGCGTCCACGGTGGCCGACCCAGGCGCGTGGGGCGCGGTCCTGGGCGGGGGGATCTCAACATGGCGTTCTGGCGTCGGCGTGACCGGGATGGGCGATCTCGTCTATGTGGGCGGCCCGGATCTGGACCCGGCCCTGTTGGCTCGCCTGCTCGTTGCCGGGGGCGCGGTGCGGGCTATGGAGCTGGACATCAATCCCGAGTGGGTGTCATTTTCTACGTTCGCCCACGCGGGCGGGACCGCTGGTGGAGGACTGGTTACCGGGGCCAACCTTCTGAGCGGGATGTACTTTCCCCCCGGGCATTACCTGCAGCCGTTCTCCCGGGATTTTTTTGCCGTGTTTGCCCGCTGAGCAATCAATAACGCTGATGTCCCGACGCGCCGTGGCCCACGTGTCGGTCAGTGGGTGGACGGCTGGCGGGTTCAGTCCTGACCGGAGTTCTGCGCCGACAAGGTGTGCAGGGTCTCGGTGGCGGCGGCGTCCCACGTGTCGGGGGTGAATACTCGTCTGGTAAAACGCCAGCCGCCCGGGGTACGAACCAGATCATCGGCGTAAGTCCCGATCACCGAGGGCGACGTGCCCCGAAAGACCAGGACGTAGGCCCGTACCGTGGCCGTGTCTCCGGCCACCTCGACGAGCGGATTGGCCATGATGTGGCGCATCCCGTGCACTCCGGCCGCAAACGTCACGAGCTCCTGGCGGCCAGAGAAGACCCGCCCGGCGACATCGAGCGCGCCGTCCTCCGTGAACGTGCCGGCCCAGCGCTCTGGTTCGCCGCCGTCAATGGCATGGTTGTAGGCGTACAGCAACTGCAGTATCTCATCCCGATCCTCAACGATGGAAGGCATGCCCAAAGCGTATCTGCCGGCAGTGACGGCGACCTCTTGTCAGAATGCTCCCGACCGGCGCCCTGGTAGCCTCCCGCAACGGTGACACCACTGATCCCCGTCAAGGTCGGCGAGGTGCTGGCCCGCCCGCTGCAGGACCGCCCGGACGCTACCGCGCTCGTCACCCGTTCCCGTCGATTGACATATGCCGAAATCGATTCTGAGGCGACAAAGGCAGCCAACGCGCTGCTCGCGCTCGGGGTTCGGCCTGGCGACCGGGTGGCGGCGTCATTGCCGAATGAGGCCGACGTGGTTGTCGCCTTCCACGGCGCTCTGAGAATCGGCGCCATCTGGGTGGGGGTGAATCGCGCCCTGGCGCCGCCCGAGAAGAGGTATTTGCTGGAGGACTCGGGTGCGTCGTTGTACTTGTGCGACGAGCAGGCTGCCGCCCACGTCACCGGTCAGCCGCACCTGCGCCTGCTTTTGTTGTCTGGAGACGGCGACGAGTGGCGTCAGGCTCTGGCGGACGCCTCACCGGAGCCGTGCGGGATCGATGTCGATCCCGATGCTCCCGCGGGCATCGCCTACACAAGCGGGACTACCGGTTATCCGAAGGGCGCGGTACACAGCCAGCGGAACCTGCTGTTGCCGGGCGTTGTACTCATCGCGAGCCGGGGCTACAGCGCTGACCTCCGCAAAGGGGACTGCCTGCCCTTGACGATCCTGAACATGATGGTGCTCACCACATTGCTGGTTGCCCAGGCAGGTGGATGCTGCGTCATCATGGACCGTATCGACGCCGAGGGAGTCGCGGAGTGGATCAGGCGTGAGCGGGTCACGACGTTCAACGGGCCCCCTGCGTTGATTTATAGCCTCGCCCACCATCCGGGTGTGGCGCCCGAGGACCTCGCGTCCCTCAACGACGTGTGGTCGGGCGGAGCTGATTGCCCCGAACAGATCCGCGACGAGTTCGCGGCCAAGTTTGGTTGTGCCTCGGCCACGACCTATGGGCTGAGCGAAGCGCCGACCGTGGTCACGATTGATCCGGTGCGCGGGCCGCATCACGAAGGCGCAAGCGGTGTTCCCCTTCCTCATCTTCGGGTTCGGATCGCCGATCCGGCTGGCGCGGACGTACCTTCAGGTGAAACCGGTGAAGTCTGTGTCTCGGCCACGGAGAAAGGCGAGTGGGCGGGCGTGTACCGGCCGATGTTGGGCTACTGGCAGCGCGCCGAGGCTACCGCAGCCGCCCTGCGGGGCGCGGAACTACGAACCGGTGATCTGGGGTTCGTTGATCCCGATGGTTATCTGGTGATCCGCGACCGCACGAGCCTCGTCGTCATCCGCGGCGGCGCCAATGTGTATCCGGCGGAGGTCGAGCGCGTCCTCTTCGAGCACCCGGCCGTCGCCGCATCAGCTGTGCTTGGCCTGCCCGACGAGCGACTGGGGGAGCGGGTGGTGGCCGTCGTGCAGCTCGAGCCAGAGGCGACGGTCACCGAGGAAGAGCTTCAACAGCACTGTCTGGCCGAGCTGGCAAAATACAAAGTCCCTGAGCGATTCGTCTTCACTCACGAGTTCGAACGAAACTCGATGGGCAAGATCGTCCGCCGGGACCTGCGGCAGTGGTTCGACACGCGATGATCACGATACGGCTCGCGGGATACATTTATTCACGAAGCTTCCGGTCTCACCGGCACTAAAAGGGGACCCAGTGAGGACAATCGAGTTCGGAACGACGGGATTCTATCCTGCCTTCGACGGTGTGGTGAGAGCGAAGCGCTCCGAGGAGATGGGGTTCGACATTCAGGGCTTCAGCGAGAACCACTCCAGGGCAACTGACTGTTTCGGAGAAATGCGCGACGCCGCCAGGGCAACGAACAAAATCAAGTTGGCCGCCGGCCCGGTCAACTTTGTCACGCGCCATCCCGGTGTGATTGCGGCGGGCGTGATCCCGATTCAACTCTTGAGCAACGGCCGAGCCATATGCGGAATCGCCAGCGGTGACTCAGCAGTGGCCGCCGCCGGACGGAAGCCACAGCGGATTGACGATATGCAACGCGACGTCGGCTATCTCAGGCGCTTCCTGGACAACGGACAGGTGGAGTACCCCGACGGCCGCACCAGCCGTCTGGAATGGGCGGATCACCTCTCGTGGGACTACCTGCCTATCCAAATGGCATGTAGCGGCCCGCGCTCCATCGCGTTGGCCGCTGCGACCGCCGAACGGATCTGTCTCGGCATCGGCACCAACTACGAGCGCGTGGCCTGGGCGCTGGACATCATCGAAGCAGGACTGGCAGCGTGCGGACGCGCTCGCGATGACGTGCGCGTTGGTTTGTTCGCACCCCTTGCCATCGCCAGCGACCGCACCACCGGACGGGCGGCGATCCGGACAAGAGTGTCGGCGTTTGCTCACATGCAAAGCGGCGGCGACCTGTCCCAGCAGCCCGATATCCTGCGGAAAGTGACGTCAGTCTTGCGCGACAGCTACGACTACAGCTTTCACCGCCCGGATGCCCCCCCGGAGAACCCGAACTCTGCCATTTGCGACGAGGAGTTCGGCGACTGGATGGGCATCGGTGGGCCCACGGGATGGGTAACGGAGCGCCTGTCTCAACTGGTGGAGCTGGGCGTTGACTTTTTTATGACGGCGCTCCCCATTCCAGAGCGCGAAGCATTTGCATCCGACGTCATGCCAGCGGTTCGCGCCGTTCGCAGCTGAGTCACGGGGAGCCGACCTTGCCTCATTTCGCTGAGTACTCCGACCGTTTTCGCCATGTCGCCATGCGACGCACGGAAGGCATCCTCGAATTGCGGCTCCACTCCGACGAGGCATCCCTGGTTTGGGGCGCGGTACCTCACGAGGAGCTCGGCTATTGCTTTCAGGAGGTGGGCGCTGACCGAGACAACCGCGTCGTCATCCTGACGGGTACGGGCGAGCATTTCATTCGCCGGCTCGACCGCAGCTGGGTAGGTCCCATGAGTGCTGACAAGTGGGACCGAATTTATGCCAATGGCAAGCGGCTGCTGCGCGCCCTGCTCAACATCGAAGTACCCATCGTGGCCGTGGTCAACGGACCAGCCCGAATCCATGCCGAGCTGGCAGTCCTCGGTGACATCGTCCTCGCCTCCGAGGACGCCTTCTTCCAGGACGCCCCTCACTTTCAGTTTGGAACGGTGCCCGGTGACGGCGCCTATGCGGTGTGGGCGGTCCTGCTGGGTCCCAACCGCGGCCGTCACTTCGTGCTCACGGGGGCCACCATCGACGCGGCGGAGGCGCAGCGATTAGGCGTGGTGGCCGAGGTCCTGCCACGGGAGCGACTGCTCGATCGGGCCTGGGAGGTCGCGCGCCAGCTCGCCCAGCAGCCCGACATCACCCTCCGCTACACACGCGAGGTCATGACGCTGGACCTCAAACGAGGGCTGCTCAGCGATGTCGGTTACGGGTTGGCGCTCGAAGGGTTGGCGGCCCACGAGACCTGGCCGACCAGCTGAACCGAGGGTCTCAGGGGGGCTCGGGGGGCTCAGACCCGAGCCGTGGGCCACCGATCCGGGAGTTCGATCACCGACCGGTCGAGGTCAGCCAGGGAGGCGCAGCCAAGCAGCTGCATCGTCCGAACCAGATCGTCACGCCACCAACCAAGCAGACGGTCGACGCCCCGCTCGCCGGCGGCGCCGAGGGCGTAAAGGTAGGGCCGACCGGCCATGACCGCGGTAGCGCCCGCGGCCAGAGCCTTGGCGATGTCGCTGCCCCGGCGGACGCCTCCGTCGCAAATGACCTCAACGCGGCCCCCGACGGCGTCGGTGACCGGGGCGACGAGGGAGAACGTCGCAGGAGCGCCGTCGAGCTGACGGCCGCCATGATTGGACAGCCCGACGGCAGTCACGCCTCTCTCGGCGCCCAGCATCGCGTCCTCTACCGTCTGCACACCCTTGAGCACGATCGGTCCGTCCCAAACGGATCGAAGCCAGTCAACGTCGTCCCAGGCCAGCGCAGGATCGAACTGCGAGTTGATGTACTCGGAGAGCGTCACAGGGGACTCGCCATCACCCACGCCCAGCCCTCTCACGTTGGCGAACCGGATCGGCTCGCTTCGGACAAACGACCATGTCCAGGCGGGATGCAGAAGGCCGTCAACTATCGTGCCCGGACCGAGAGTCGGCGGCAGGGAGAAGCCGCGACGCACGTCACGCTCTCGGCGGCCGAGCACCGCGGTGTCGACCGTCAGCACCAGGGCCTCATACCGGGCTTGCGCCGCCCGTTGGATCATCTCCCGTACCAGACCCCGGTCACGCCAGGCGTATACCTGGAACCACAGACGCCCATCGCTTACCGCGCGTACCTCTTCGATAGAGCGGGTGCTCAGCGTCGAAAGCGTGTACGGAAGGCCAGCTCTGGCCGCGGCCCGAGCCACTGCCAGTTCGCCCTGGGGATCGGCGATGCGCGTGAACCCGGTAGGCGCGAGCACCAGCGGGTACGCCAGCCGCCGACCCAGGAGCGAGGACTCCACTTCGATCTTTGCCACGTTCCGAAGCACTCGGGGGCGAAAGGTTGTCGCCGCGAACGCAGCGCAATTGGCCTGCAGGGTCCGCTCGTCTTCGGCTGCTCCGTCGATGTAGTCGAACACGCCGCCCGGGAGCCGGCGATGCGCCAGCCGCCGCAGGTCCTCGACGCACGCGGCACCGGCCAGGCGCCGCTCGACGGGATCAACTTCTATGCGCCGAAACCGCACCACCGAGTGGAGCGTTTCAAGAGGGTTCACTGGTGCACATACCTCCGGTGCGACGACCCGATGGCCCGGCCTCGGCCGAATTTAGGACACGACGCGTGATTCCGGTCGGAATGACGGATTGTGACGCGGATCCGGTCGAGCTCGGCACCGCCCTGCTCGATCGAGTCCTCTCCCCTCTTGACGTGGGGGAGAGGCGCACGGCTACCTCCGGAAATGCTCTGCTAGACTCGCCGGAAAGGGCCACGCAGTTGGCCGCAAGTTCATCCCTGGCACCGAGGGGGTATTTTGTAATGGCCATGCTGACAGACGATGGCATTCGGATCATCGACGCGGACACGCACTTCACCGAGCCCTACGACATGTGGACGTCGCGGGCGCCGGCGAAGTTCAAGGAGCGGGTTCCCCGTGTCGTCGATATCGAAGGCGAGCCCACCTGGGTGGTCGATGGGGAGTCGCTGGGCTTCGCTCGCGGGGGCGGGGTGGTCGACAGGCAGGGTGAGAGAATTCCCTTCCTCGATTCGATGGAGAAAGGCCAGGACTGGGTCCACCGGGGCGCCTTCGACCCAAAGGCGCGCCTGCAGGTCATGGACGAGAGCGGCATCTATGCCCAGGTACTGTTCCCGAGCATTATCGGTCTCGGCGGCCAGAGCGTGAACGGCAAGGTCGGTGACCCGGAGCTGCGTAAGCTGTGTATCGAGATCTACAACGACGCGATGGCGGAGATGGGCGAGGAATCCGGAGGCCGCCTCATCGGCATGCCGGTCCTGCCCTCCTGGGACATCGACGCATGCGTGAAGGAGGCTGAGCGGGTCGCGGGGATCGGGTTGCGCGGCATCAACATGACGACGGACCCGCAGGACCTCGGCTCGCCCGACTTGGCCCACCGCGACTGGGACCGCCTGTGGGCGGTGTGCGCGGATCTGCACCTGCCGGTGCACTTCCACATCGGCTCGTCGAACACGGCGATGGACTTTTTCGGCAAGTATTTCTGGCCTTCCCAGGACGAGTACGTCAAGCCGGCCATAGGTGGCGCGATGCTGTTCATCAACAGCGCCCGGGTGCTGATCAACGCCACGTTCTCGGGCGTCTTCGACCGCTTCCCGGAGCTGCAGATGGTCCTGGTCGAGAGCGGGATCGGCTACATCCCGTTCATGCTCGAGACGATGGACTACGAGCTGTCCGAGAATGCCCCCGCGCAGTACGCGGCGATGTCGAAGAAGCCGTCTGAGTACTTCAAGTCGAACTGGTATGCCACCTTCTGGTTCGAGGAGAACCAGGGCGACCTGCAGAACATGATCGACAAGGTCGGGGACGAGCGGATCCTGTTCGAGACGGACTTCCCGCACCCGACGTGCCTGTACCCGTCGCCGCTCAACACCATGGCCGAAAAGATGAACGGCCTGCGCCCCGAGACCCGCCGGCGGATCATGGGCGAGAACGCGGCGGCGCTCTACCGCATATAGCGCGTATCGCGACCGAGCCCCCTCGTCGAGTGAGCTCGGACCGGCGGAGGCTCAGGACTCACTGGTTGGCCGGTGCAAGTCGGTGACCCGTAACTCACCCCCGAGGAATTCGTGCAACTGGATGGGGGTACCGTCGGGGTCCGAGATAAAAAAGAACTTCGATCGAGGGGTCAACTCGACGGGGCATAAGGGTTCGACCCCGGCTGCCAGCAACCGGTCATAGGTGGCATCAACGTCGGAGACGGTCAGGGCAATCTTGGGGCGGCCGAAGTCCATCGGGTAGTAGGGGTCCAGGGCGGTGTCAGGTGCCCGGCCCGGGAACGCGCTGAAGAGCTCGAGTTGCACGTCACCGATCTTGAGGCCGACCCGCCGCCAATCAGCGTGAGCGTCATCGAACAGGCGCTCGAAGCCGAACAGGCTGCTGTAGAAGGCCAGCGAAGCCTCCAAATCTCTGACGGTGATTCCTACGTGCGAGAAGCACACCACGTTGATATCGGGCACAGTGCTCATCTCCTCGATGATGCTGCAGCCAGTCCTCCGTCAACGAGAAGATCGATTCCACTGATGAAGGACGCGCGGTTGGATACGAGGAACTCGATGGCGTCTGCGATCTCGATCATGGTTCCCTCCCGGCCGAGCGGTGTCGACTCGACCAACTGAATCTTCTCAGGGTGAACGGCGTAGCCGCTGGCGCCCTGCGGACTATTGATGAGACCGGGCGACAGCGACAGGATCCGGGCGCCTTTGCGGCCCCACGGGAGCACATGACGGCGGCACATTCGGATCACCCCCAGCTTCGACAGTGAGTAAGCCGATCCTGCCGTGAGACCATCCTGCAACGCCCGCTCGAGTCGACCCGGGAGGTTCGGGGCCAGGGGATCGTCCAACTCCGCAAGGACCTCCTCAGGTACCTCGGCGGCGGTGTGGGCCGCCAACGAGGCGATGAAGACTGCGACCGATCCGGGAAAGGCCAGATCGAAGAACCTGTCGGCCACCAGGGCCGCACCGAGGAGGTTCACCCCGAGAATGGTAGGAGCGTCCGCCATGCTCGGCGACACGCCCACCACGTGCAACAAGGTCTTGACCTGGCCGAACTCCGCCGCCTCGGCCGCCAGCGCCCGCACCGACACCTCGCTGGTCACGTCGCACATCTGTCCCCGCACGTCGTGGCCTTCCGACCGCAGCGCACGGACAGCCCGATCGACCAGAGCAGCATCGAGATCGCAGATCAAAAGACGATGAACGTCTCCCAGGCGGCGAGCGATTGCCATCGACAGGCCGCCAGCCCCCACGACCACGGCAAGCGGCTGCCCGGGGCGAATATCGGTCCCTATCGTAGCCACGGCAAGGCCTCCTGCACATTGCCATTCATCCCATCAACGGTGCAGGCCTCCCGGCTGGAAGCCGATCCCGTGCATTGGACGGTAGCCGACCAGCCGCTCCGGAGATAGTCCCTGTAACAGACCTAAATCAGTCGCACGACCCCGGCATCAAGGCGATTTCATCGCCATCCCTCTCGAGTCGCCCGTAATGAGGGTCTGGGAAATGAGCCGGGAAGACGAAGGCGTCGTCTTCCAGGATGGCCTGGACCAGCAGGCAGGACACTGTGCGCAACGGTGTGTCCGGGCGCCGCCAGGATCGTGAGGCTTTCGGATACCTGGTGAGGAGCGTCCAAAAAACGGGCCTGCCCAGCATCGACAATCGGCCTGGCGCACTCGTCGAAAACGTTCGGATTCAAGGTATTGGGGTGTCGGTCTGGATTCGAGGTGTCCCAACGCTCGTACTCCTCGGAGATAAACAGGTACGTCGCGTTTGGGAAGGTGGGAATCCACCGGCCGTCCTCTTGTTAGTGGGTGGGGTCGAGGACGATTTTTCCAGTGACCTTGCGGTCGAGGATGGCGTTGAGGGCGTCGATGGTCCGGCTGAGGGGGTAGACGGCACCGACTACCGGCTTGAGTCCCTCGGCGATCATCTGCTCGAGTCGTTTCTCGCCCTCGGCGTGTTCGTTTGGTCGAAACTGGGGGAAGGTGCGCGACTCGTAGCCCTTGATAACCACGCCCTTTAGCAGTACCAGGTTGAGCGGGATCTTGGGGATGTCACCGCTGGCGAATCCAATGACGACAAAGCGACCGCCCCAGGCGGTCGATCGCAGCGACTGTTCCGACACGTCACCCCCGACTGGGTCGAGCACCACGTTGGCGCCCTCGCCCCCGGTGATCTCCTTGATCCGATTCTTCACATCCTCGGTATCGGAGTCGATGGTGGCCACCGCACCGAGATCCCGGCAGATCTCCAAGCGCGAACCGCCCCGGTCCACAGCGATGACCCTCCCCCCGAGGCGGGTGGCGATGTCCACCGCCGCGGTTCCGACGCCACCCGACGCCCCGAGGACCACCACCCAGTCGCCGGGGCAGAACTCTCCCTGGGTCACCAGAGAGTGGAACGCGGTCCTGAACGTAACCGAGAAGGCGGCCGCCTCCGGCCCGGACAGCCCGGCGGGAACCGACCGGAGGGAAGCGGCCGGCACCGCGATCTGCTCGGCGTAGGCGCCGACCATTGCCGAGCCCATCACGTGGTCCCCCACCTTCAACCCCTTCACGTCGGGGGAAACCTTGATGACCGTCCCCACGAATTCGCTGCCAGGGGTGAAGGGGACCGGTACGGAGATCTGGTACTTATTCTGGATAAACAAGGTGTCCGGAAAGTTGACCGACGCCCCCTCGATCCCGACGACCGCTTCCCCCGGTCCGGGCTCAGGGTCCGGGATCTCCCGCATGAAAAGATCTGACGGTGGACCGTACTTCTCGCATCTAATGGCACGCATCAGTTACTCCCGTCTCGCGGTTACTCAGCTCACTACCTCACCGACTAGCTGGGAGGATCGGTCGCTTCCCCATCGATGATAATCGCGACCATCCGTGGAGCACCTGGGCCACCGGTGCTCCTCGACCACGGACACGCCACGGTTCCTCGTCTTCGCCCCCACAGCGACGCCACCCAGACCATCCTCGCCAACGGCGTGGAATCCCGGCTCGGGGCGGCGGACCGGGTGGAGTGGCCTCGGCGCGCGACCCTCGGTCGTAATCGGAATCGTTCGTTGAGCTGTGACTGTTGATCCCCGTGCACGAATCAGCTCTTGTAGCCACCAAGGTCCCGCACCACGCTTTGTCTCGTTGTGGGCGTGTTGCGGTTATTTCCGACCAGACCCGCCGGCGAACTGGTCCGGAATCCAGTTCGGTGCTCGCTTTTCCATGAACGCCGAGAATCCTTCACGCGGCTCGGGTGACTCCGCTAGACCCCACATCATGGTTGGGTAGTCGATAAGTCCGTAACGCTCGTTCAGCATGCGCTTGACGTGCATCCGGGCCACGGGCGCTGTCTGCAGCACCTCACCTGCCGCTGCGAGAGCCGCCTCACGCAGCTCGTCGTGTGGGACGACCCGGGTGATGAGCCCGTAGGCCTGTGCCTCCTGCGCTCCGAACCGACGCGCCGAGAGCAGGAGGTCACGAGCTACGGCTAAGCCGACGTGAACCGGGAGTGCGTAGGCATAAGTGGCATCGATGATGCCCCGGAGCAACTCCGGCACCCGGAAGGTCGCCCGGTCGCTCACGACGGCGATGTCGGCCATCATGGCGATCAGCAGCCCACCTCCCTGGCAGATCCCATTGACCGCTGCGATGACCGGCTTCCGACTCTCTCGGATAGCCGTAAACGGCAGCGACTCTCCCGAGCCGAGCTCCGGAACCGGGGCGTCCCTCCCATCTGGGGCCCTACCGCCCAGGTCTCCACCCGGGGCGAAGACATCCCCTGTGCCGGTGATGATCAGGGCAGCCAGCTCTGGATCCTTGTCGATCCGCAGGACGGCCTTCTTGATCCCGTAGTACATGGCACCAGTCAAGGCGTTCCGAGCTTCCGGCCGGTCAATGATGCACCAGCCGATTGCACCCTCGCGCTCGAACCGGAGTCCGGCGGCACCAAGGTCCTCGTCCATCCGCGATTTCTCCTTCGATCGTGACGGCCGCACTATAGGCGGTTGGGTCAACTCTTTTCGGGGGGGTAACGGGGCGTCCTGCCTAGCCAAGCCCGAGCAGATGGTGGCGTGCTGACTCTTGTAGTGGTTTCAGGGAGGCCTCCATCGTGTTGGCCTGACTGCGGCGACGGGCGTTACGGATGAGAAGGGCTGTGATGCGATCTGCGTCAGGCAGCTCCGGCAGGAGTCGATCTCTCACGTCCTCACCGACCGTCCCACGACGGCACCGTCTCCGTACGCCTTCGGAATGCCGCGGCCATCAACATCGGCAAGACAACCGTGCCAGAGTGTGCCACCTCGCGTTGGTCGTTGCGTGTGATGGATCGGGACGACGGTGCCGGCGTCCGACCGGCGCGCCTCTCAGGAACCAGGGGGCTGTCGTGTACCGCTCGGGGGTTCGTGTCGGCCTCGGCGCCGGAACTTCTGGACACTATGGCAGTTCGGCGGCATGGGGCCGCAGTCGACGGCGGCGCCAAAGGAGGTTGATTGGCCGCGTCTTCCGGCGTTCTCCCGCGCCAGCCGGTAGGTGGTTGTTGTCTCCGCCACATAGAGATCGCCGCGGGAATCAACGGCGATCCCGTGCGGGAGGATAAAGCTGCCCGGATCCGCTGGATCGTGGGTGGCACTGGATAACTCGTCGATCTTCTCACCTTTTATCGTCCAGATAGTGACCATCGGAGATTCGGGTTGTGTGATCTTCCCGCGCGCAAAGAGATCCGAACCCTCGTCCGCGCCCATCTCTGACAGGAAAACCAGCCCTTCTCGCCGGTCTACAGTGACGCCCGAAGGCCGTTGCGCATTCCAAACCTGTCCAAGAACGCCGGCCGGAGTAAATATCTGGACCCGTCCGTTCTCGCGGTCACAGACCGCCAGGCGATCCTCAGACAAGAAGCAGTCGTAGTGCGGGACCCGGAACTGTGTTGGGCCCTCTCCGGGAGATCCCCACGTAGCAATGAGCTGTCCCTGCCTTGTCATACGATGCACGGCCGCGTTGCCATACCCGTCTGTCACGAAGAGTTCTCTGTCATGGCTGACAGTGACATGGGTCGGTAGGTTGAACGGCCCGGCAGACCGCTGGATGCTCCGTAGCCGGTTCGGCAAATCGCCGGCGTCGGCGTTGACCCCCGTCGACGACGGGACATCGACAGAGCCGAGCCATCCGCCGAACTCACCGTGCGAGTCGAATATCGCAACCGCATGACGCGGCTCGTCGACGCAGAAGATGGTGCCATCGGTATCGACCTCCAGGCTATGCGGTCGATTGCTCAGTGACCCGGCACCGATCATCCGGATCATCTCACCGGACGGCGAGATCACGAGAATCCGGCCTGGTCCGCGGGCCAGAAGGTAGACGGTGTCATCGGGACCGACTGCCACATCGGCCACGTCGGGGAGCGGACCCGCGGAAGCTGTCCCGTCGAGCCAGCCTTCCACAACGCCAAATGTCGACGTATTCATCTCCCCCACCCCAGCCAATCGCAGATCGCGTTTCCCATGATCTGATTGATGTCCGCCTGCAGGAATGAGCGATACGCGGTGTGAGCCAGCTCGACGCATTCCTGGTATGGGCACTGCAGCGTCGTCAGATCCGATCCCCAGAACGTTCGATCCGATCCGAACGCCTCGACCACGCGTCGCATGGGTTCGTGAAGCGAAGGGTAGGGAGAAGGTTCATCGACCGACCGGATGATCTGCGTCAGCTTCACGGCGACATTGTGATGCTGGGACAACGGCAGCAGGATCGAGAGGAGCTCGTCGAACGACGTGTACTTGTCGCGGGGCACGATGCCCATATGGTCGAGACAAACCCGCATGTCGGGAAACTGCCGGATGACTTCGTCCATGAGGTTCAGGCCGCCGGCGGCCAGCACCATGACGGGAAGCCCCGAATCCTCCATGGCGTGCCAGCAGTCATTCATGCTGGCAGATCTCAGAACAGCCAAGGACTCAGCTGGGAAGAACCCAACTCGCACGGCTGCAGCTCCGAGTCGTTGCACCTCGTCGATATAGGACAGAACCTTCGTGTATGGCGCGGTCATAACATCAAGCCCAAGTGGGGCCACCACCCGGTAGCGATCCGGTTCCTCAGCGGCCCATATCGCGCACTCTCCCACTCGTTCCGGCCTGATCGGTACCAACACTGCCCGCTGGACGCCCGCCCCTTGCATCTCGCGCTCAAGGGCAGGGCGACTCAGACTGCCAACGAAGTGTTCGGGGGGCTCGCCCGTTCGGGCATGCCTTCCATCGCCGGAACGTGAATCTGCGCGTCGCAGACAACCGTCCGGGGCATCTGGCGCGTTCGATCGGATGGTGCTGTGGACATCTGGAGGCTCTGACGTCGTCGACCCGGCTACATTGACCGGCGCGGGTCAAGGGCCGCCTCGGTTTTTCGGGCCATTGCGTCTTGATGGAAGGACGCGACCAGGCGGCCATCCTCGGTGTGTACGAGGCCCCGGCCATGAACCCGACCATGACCAGCGTGAATCACATGCTGCCTCATCTGCAGCCAGTTCGATACGTCGAACCGCTCGAGGAAGTGCAGGGTGTGGGCGATGACGCCGGTCGAGATGCTGACATGCGCCTGCGATATCCGGACAGCCTCGCTCCCCCGCATCGCCAGTCCGATCAGCGCTCCACACGTCCCCCACGCCAGCACGGCCTGATTGGCCGCCCTGGAATCCAGCTTCGTCGGATACCGGAACCAGGTCGCCATCGCGGGAGCGCCATCGATCTCGAGCTTCTCATCCTCGACTTGTCGAACCTCCACGCCGGGGAAGTACAGGCCCTCGGTCGGAGTGGCATGCTCTGGGCCGGGCAGCGGAAGCGGCGTCAGCTCATGGCGGAGCAGGTCGTCCTCGATGATGTTGAGCAAGACCTCAGAGCGAGCCGTGACCTTGCCGTCCTGGGTAGCAGTGATGGTGTCATTGCCCCACGACCGACCATCCAGGACCGTATCCACGACGAGCTCTATGGGTTTGGTATATGTAGCGGCTCGGGCAAAGACAGCATGGATAGAACGCACGTCCTTTCCCGAGTTGTGTACCCGGTCGGCGGCCATTAGCATCTGGGCCAGGTATTGCCCGCTGAACACCACATCTCGTCCTTCGGCCGACGTGGACGGCATGTGGATCCGGAAGCGTCCCCCACCGATGTCGTCGAGCTGGAGGATATCGGGCAGATCCGCCATAGCTACACTCCTCGCGAGTTTGTGCGGCGCCAAGACACACCGTAATGGATCGTACGTCTCGTGATCGGTTCCCTTGCCGCCCTCGATGACCACTGGGGACAGCGACTGAGTACGACTCCTGATCTACCGAATCCTCGCAGCCTCGCTCGATAAAATAGGACAGAGGCTTGGCGCGATGCACCCGCTAGCCGGCGCAACGCGGCCCGCGAGATACGGACAGCTTCGCGACCGGGCCTCCATCAAATAAGAACAAACTGGGAGTGTTCCTCCACGATCGCCTACACCACCCTGCTCATGGCAACCGGGCTGACATTCGGGTCTATCGCAGCCCTGTACGGCTACACCCATCACCTCATCAACCGCACCAATACACCGAACTGGTCACCGTAGTGGTCTTGTCCGCCTTCGTCGCCACCATCATCGCCCAGCAACTCTTCCAACCCAAGATCGTCGACGCCGACGAAGCAGAGGCGCTCGGGGCGGAGGACGTGTCAGTCATCCACGGCCGATCACAGCGCCCGACCCCACGATCGGGCGAGCCCGTCAATGACTGAGCGTCGGCACGCCATACGTCTACTCTGCCGCTGGGAGATCAACGCAATCGGCGCCTCCGCCCGAACTGGCGGACCACGCCGCCGCGCGGTACGTCAACGAAGCCGCGATTGGGGCGCCGGAGGACGGCCCGGACTTCTGACCGGCGCCCGTCGAACTTCAGCCTATGACGCCCGTCGCCCGGAGGTTGGCGATGCGGCTGACGTCGTAACCGAGCTCGGCGAGCACGGTGTCGGTCTGCTCTCCGCAGATTGGCGCCGGCCCGGCCACCCCACTTGAGCGAGACATACGGACCAGCGGCGCCAGGCGCGGGTACTCATCGAGCATCGGGTGGGTCGTCGAGGTGGTGATGCCGAGGGTCTCGCCGAGGCCGCCTGTGAACCAGACGACCTCCTCGACGGGCCCGGTCGCCACCTCGACGCAGGCGACGTCGACCGCGGTGAGGCGCTTCTCCCAGTTGGCGGCGGTATCGGCCCGCAACGCTTCGGTCAGAGCTTCAACCAGCTTGCCGTCGTCGTCGCTGAGCCTGACGTCCAGCCCGGTCTCGGCGGCCAGTGCCCGCCACTCGTCGTCCTGGGGCGCGGCGAGGAAGACCCACCCCTCGGCTGTCTCGTACAGCCGGTAGCGGGGTGACAGGCCGAAGAGGTCCCGCGTCGGGACCGGAATCGGCTTGCGCCCCTGGTACTCGATCATGTCCTCGCCGAGACAATGGGCCATGGTTGACAGCATCGAGGTCGTCATTTCCTGTCCCGGCCCGCCGAGCTTCTTGGCCAGAAGGCCGACCAGGAGTGCCGTGGCGACGCCCAGAGCGGAGAAGCCGTCGGCGGTGCCGACCATCAATGTGGCCAGCGACATGACCGTGGTGTTGACCCGTACGTCGCTGGTCGCAGCGTCGGCGTCGTGGGCGATGTTGTCGTGGCCACCGAGGTTGCGGTAGGCGAGGCCGGCGCCGGCACCGATGGTTGGGGCGAAAGCCGGCCGGTCGCCGTACGGCTCGCCGACGCCGTAGCCGGGTGCGTTGAGGTACACCAACTCAGGGTTGATGGCCCGTAGGTCCGATGCGGTGTAGCCGTGCCGTCCGGCCACGCCGGCGCGGAACGACTGGAGCACCGCGTCAGCCCGGCGGACCAGCTCGTACACGATCTCTCGGCCCGCGTCGGTGGCTATGTCGACCGCCACCGACTCCTTGCCCTGAAGCACCTTGATGGCACCCAGCTCCGGGAATCCGGCCTGGTAGCGGATCGGGTCGCCCTCGATCTGCTCGACCTTGATGACCCTGGCCCCCAAGTCTGTCAGGAGAGTAGCCCCGAACGGCGCCGCGTAGAAGGTCCCTAGTTCGACGACCGTGACCCCGTCAAGCGGCGGCTTTCGCACCGCCGTCGCCTGCTCACGCACTCGGCCGTCTCCGCCAGTAGACCCCGACGGTCGAGGGCTCCAAACCCAAGCCCGGTCGGCATCCGCCCGCGGAGCCGGTCGCAACTGCGCCGGGGTCTGGTACAGCGTCACGATCGGGCCGGGCTGCAGAACCGGTCCGATCCCGGGATCGACCAGCGTCTCGACCCGGCCATCGTGCACGAGTTGCGGGTGGTGCAGCAGCTCGCTGCCGTCGCGGAACATCTCGGCCCAGACGTCGCGCTCGTGGTCGAACTCCTCGAGCCACTCGCCGTACGTCCTCGATCGGGTGACCTCAAGAGCCCGATCGTGCCACCGGAGCCGCATCTCGGGGTCGTCGGGGGCGCGACCGGCGGTCCACTCAGGGTCATCGACAAGCTTGTCGAGGCCCAGCAGCCGCAGGAAGGCGTTCCACAGCCGGTCGGACATCTGAGAGAACTGCATGTACCGGGCATCCTTGCTGAACCCGACCATGAGCCGCAGGAACAGAGGCGAGTTACTGATAACCCCCCGGCTGCCCTCTTTCGAGGCGGCGGCTTGAGGTTGGAAGGCATCGGGATACCGCTTCGTCCACAGCCGGACCAGCCAGTTCCACGTGTCGTGGGCCAGCAGCGACTGGATCATCGTGGCCTCGACGTGCTGGCCGAGGCCACTCTCCTCTCGCTCGAATAGAGCGGCCAGGATCCCCTGGGTGCCGACCATACTGGCGCTGAAACCAGAGTATGGGGTGTTGACGAACGACGGCCCCGGCCGGTGCGGCGAAAGCAGCGAGAACGAATCCAGCGCCCCCATCTTCGCCAGCACAATCGGCTCGTAGGCCTTGTAGTGCGACAAGGGATTGTCCCGACCGAACCCCGTGACCGAACAATGCACGAGGCGTGGATTCGCCGCCGATAGCTCGTCGTGGCCGAGCCCGATTCGCTCAGCTACGCCCGGCCGCCAAGTCTCCACCACCACGTCCGCCTCGGCGATTAACTCCCTGACCCGGACCAGATCGCCGGGGTCCATGAGATCCGCGACCAGGCTCCCCTTGCCCCGACCGAGGAACGGCCACGCCGGCGCCTGCCGCAGCGGGTTCCCCCCCGGCGGCTCGACCAAGACGACCTCACACCCGAAGTCCGCCAACGTCTGGCTGATCTGAGCGCCAGTCAACGTGCTCGACAGATCGACGACCCGAATCCCTGTCAACGGTTCACTCACTGGGAGACTCCCTTCCTTGGTCAGCCCAGCACGACGATCACTCGTCGCGCCCTCAACGGCGGTTTGCGCCTCCCTCGTCGCCAGGCGGACGTCGGGGGGTGATCGAGTTCAGGAACGTGCGGCACTATCGGACGTCCAGAACGGAATCGACAGAACGTCGTTGGCGCGATGCCACACCACCCGTACCCGCATTCCCAGGGTCACATCGTCGGGACGGCAGTCGACGATGTTGGATACGAAGTGGATTCCCGGAGCGCCGTCCGCCTCCACGGCTGCGGGGATGTATGGCAGGTACTCGAGCGCTTCTTGGACCGGCGATGCGCGGACGACCGTAAAGGTGTGCACCGATCCAGTCCCCGGCAGAGGCACCCATTCGACCCGTTGGCTGAGACAGGCGACGCAGAAGCGTCCTGGGGGCATCCGAAAAGTGCCGCAGTCAGTGCAGCGTGGAGCGACCAGCTGCTGGTTGGCGGTCGCTTTCCAGAACGGCTCGGTCCACTCGTCTGCCCCGGGATCGTCGATTAATGGGGGCGGCATATAGGCGAATGGCTTCGTTGAAATGGTCATGAGGCCTTCTTGAGAATCGCGGCGCTGACCGGAAGCATGCCCGGGGCACCTGTCACTAAGACGACTTCGCAGCCTTCTACCGGCCGGGCCGCAGTTCCCCGGATCTGCTCCACCGCCTCGACCACGTGGGTTGCGCCCCGGGTGTAAGCGTCGGAGAGATTGCCGCCGTGGGTGTTGACCGGCAGCTTCGCGCCGTAGCGCATGGAGCCGTCCGCTACGAAGGAAGCGGCCCCACCCGCCTCGCAGAACCCGTAATCCTCGAGTTGCATGAGCACCGCAGGAGAGAAATCGTCATACAGCAGAGCCACGTCGACGTCGCTCGGCTCCAGCCCGGCCATCTGGTAGAGGCGGCCTGCCATCTCCCGGTGGCCGGCGGCCAGCTCGACCGACTGGAAGAGCGGCTGGAGGGGCGCTCCGCCCGTCACGGCCGCTGAGATGAGCACGGGCGGGTGCCGCAGGTCGCGGGCCCGTTCAACCGACGCCGAAATCACCGCGACGGCGAAGGACCCGTCGAGCTCGGGCGTGCAATCCAGACTGGACAGCGGATCGCTGATCATCTCGACTTTCAGGTATTCCTCGAGGGTCAGCGTCGGTCCAGGCGTCGCGCCCTGACCGTGCGCTGCGTTGTCGTGCTGCGTGATCACGACCTGTCCCAGATGCTCGCGTGTGACGCCGTAGGTCCGCATCCACCCGTTGGCGATCATGGCGAAATGCTGAGCCTGGGTCAGCAGGCCAGCCGGGGCGCTGAAGGCCTGGTCCGGATCCGGGCCAGCCGCGATACCGTAGGCACCCGGCCCGGCCGCTGCTCGAGGGCGGGTCGCGCTCGACGAGCGGCCGGGAGCTCGAGGCGCCTGCTGTATGGATACGAGGGTCAGGCACACATCCGCGAACCCTCCGTTGATGGCGGCGGCAGCCAGCCCGAGCCCCCCGGCACCACCGCCTGCACCGGAGGTGAGATTGGCCGAGAAACTGACCTCCGGGACTCCCATCGCCGCGGCGAGCCCGCCGGGGTCCGCGAAGCCCGAGTTCCAGGCGAAGCCCGCTAGGTCCTTACGGGTCAGCCCGGCGTCATCGAGCGCGGCTTCCGTGGCCAGGATCGCCAGATCGGCAGCTCCCAGGCCGTCAAGGCTGGGGGATCCCGCGTGGTGTACGCCCACACCTACCACCGCGGCGCTGTCCTTGAGGGACATCGATTCCTTCCTGGATCAGTCTGGGTGTCGCTGGATCACAGCGGGGCCCAAAAAGGCAGAGTCAGCTTGTCGTTGACATGGTTCCAAAGGACCTGTACCCGCATCCCAATTTTGGACCTCCTCGGGCTGGCATTCGACCACATTCGATATGAACCTCATGTCCGAAGCGCCGTCTGCGTCGATCGCCGCAGGCATGAAGGGCACATAGTTGGTGGCACGGGGGTTCAAGGGGTGACGCACGATGATGTAGGTGAAGACCGTCCCGGTACCCGGTAGCGAGACCCACTCGAGGTCCTGGCTCAAGCACCTGGAACAGAAGCGGGACGGCGGCATGCGGAACTTGCCACAAGTCGCGCATCGGGGCGCCACCAGGCGCTCCTCTTTCGCTGCATCCCAGAATGGCTGCGTTCGTTCGTCGGCCAGGGGATCCTGCAACAGCGGTGGGGGCATGTTCTTGAACGGCTTCAGGGTGGCTGAGTCAAAGGCCCCCATCACGCCTTCCTCACAATGGTCGCGCTCATAGGGATGGCGGCCGGCCCACCGGTGCACAACGCCAACTCGCAGCCCTCGACCTGGTTGACTGCGGTGCCGCGCACCTGCTCGACTGCCTCATAGACGTGCGTCATACCGATGACGTAAGCTTCCGAGAGGTTACCGCCATGGGTGTTGACCGGGATTTTCCCGCCCGGCCATCGGATGTTGCCCTCCGCGACGAACGGGCCGCCCTCGCCGTACCCGCAGAACCCATAGTCCTCAATCTGCATCAGGACCATCGGCGAGAAGTGATCGTAAAGCAGCGCGACATCGATGTCCTCCGGACCGACGCCTGCCATCGAATAGACCTGCTTGGCCACATCGCGATGCCCGGATGAAGCGAAAGTGTCCTCCGGCATCTGGAAGGAGCCAAGGAGGGTCGCGTGGTTTCCGGTACCGCCGTTGGCCGAAGCCATGATGATGGCCGGGGGCTGCCGTAGGTCTCGGGCCCGCTCCACTGTCGTCGTGATCACGGCGACGGCACCATCCGTCTCCGGTGTGTAGTCGAAGAGGCAGAGCGGCTCTGAGATGATCCTCGCGTTGAAGTAGTCCTCCAGCGTCAGCGGCTCCGTGAACATCGACGTTGGCCGGCGGATCGCATTGTCGCGCTGCGAAATGCATATCTCGGCGAAGTGCTCCCGCTTCGTTCCGTATTGGTGCATGTGACGGTTGGTGATCATCGAGAAGTTGTGACCGGGTGAAGAAATATTGGCCGGGGCGTTGAACGCCAGCATCGGAGACATCATGAACGCGGGAATCCCTCCTGACCCTCCAGGCGGCGCGGCAACCTGGGTGCCACCGAGTCGGCGCCCGGCCTGCTGGAGGGTCATCAAGCTTACGACGTAGTTGGCCAGGCCTCCGTGCACTGCGGCCGCCGCGAGTCCGACCGATCCGGCCGAGCCATTGCCGCCCGAGGTCAGCGTGGCCGCGAAGCGAAGATCCTTGAGGCCCATCTGAGCGGCGAGGTGCGCCGGATCGATAGGAGCTGAATACAAAGCGAACCCATCGATGTCATCTTTGCTCAACCCGGCGTCCTGTATCGCCGCGGCGGTGGCCTTGATTGCCATCTCCATCTGGGTCATCGGTAGCGACTGGCCCCGCCTGAAGTAGCGGGTCCGCCCGATCCCGACGATCGCTGTCTTGTCTTTGATACTCATGCGAACTCCGGGTTCACAACGGCGTGGCCATCTCGAGGACGTCTTCCTCGTCGACCTCTACCCAGTGCACTTTCATGACATGCTCTTGGGTTTGGCGCACCACGTCGGGCTTGGGGCCAGCGGTGTTCCAACCACAGTGGCAGTCGATCTTGAGATTTTCGGGCTCGCTCATCCACCCTCCGCAGATGTACTGCTGGGCCGCCGTCTTGCGGCTGTACTGCTGGGCCGCCGTCTTGCGGCCGCACCGTCGGCCAACTAAAAATATTGTAAGGAATTGTCAAATGCAAATTGCTCGTCCAAAACGGTCAGGAGATTGGCTATGGCTCCCGCAACGACTGAGACTTCCGCATCCTCGGGCCTGGTCAAAACGCGGATTCTCGTGTCTGGAGATTCTCACGGTGGCGCGCCGCCAGGTGAGCTGGAGGGGGTTCTCAATCGCATTGAACGGTCTTCCGCTGAGCCCGGCCCAGGCGAAGCGCCACGCCTGCCCCGGACGCTGATGGTTGACGATGGGACTGGCCTGGACCGCAGCCCTCAGGTGGCACCCGAAGACCGCCAGCGTGAAATGAAGCGTGATGGAGTATCGGCTGAGGTCATCTACGGTGGCACCGGGCTCTTGCCGGGGGAGTCGCTTGCAGACGGGGTAAGGCGTTGTCAGCGCACGAACGACTGGATGGCCGATACCTATGCCGACTACTTGACCATCATGGCCCCGTCTATAGCTTTGCCACTGCCGATCGAGCCCTACGGGGGAGGCGAGGTGGTCGAGACCACCACGGAGATGATCGCGGCCGCCGCGGCCGAGATTCGCCGCTCGGCCGCCAAAGGGCTCAGGCCCGGTTTGATGCCTGACACTCAGCAGATTCTTGGCTACAACCGTCCTGAGTGGAATCCGGTATGGGAAGCGGCCTGCGAGGCGCAGATACCTGTGTCGTTTCACGTCGGCTTCGGGACCAACCCGGTGCAAACGCGGAACCCGGGCGGGGCGATATCCAACTACACGACTGTCGCCAGCGCAGTGATCAAGACAGTTGCCCAGCTGTGCTCTTCGGGGACGCTCGCTTCATTCTCTGACCTGCACGTCGTCTTCACAGAGTCGAACGCCGGCTGGCTGGCCTGGACCATGCATCAGATGGACGAGGCATATGTCAAGCACGGCCACTGGGCCAAACCCAAACTCGAGATGCCGCCGTCGGATTACGCCCGCCGTCAGGTGCAGGTCACATTTCAGGAGGACCCCATTGGCGTCGCCAACCGCTACTACACGGGGCTCCGTTGCCTCATCTGGGGCTCGGACTATCCCCATTGGGAAGGTACGTGGCCCCGGTCCCAGGACGCGGTAGACGAGCTGTTTAAGGATGTGCCCCCAGACGAGGTGGATCAGATGGTGCACCGCAACGCAACCGAAACCTTCAAGTTCAAGATACCGGGAGCGTAAGCAGCCGCCCGGCCGAAACCGGTCAGGCCCCAAGCCGCCGACACCCCCATCGTGGCCGGTTGCAGCGACCTCGGAGAATTCCAACGTCGATCCTCGATCTGAGCGGCGACGAGCTACTGACCCGTGCCCGCCGACGATGCGCCGTCATCGCTCTCGGGCATCCATTCGACCCAGCCTGGACGGACTGTGACCGAGAAAAAAGCTGACCGCAATGGGGGACGCGATAGCCGGATGCTTCGACTGCAATCACCTTCATCAGAGCCCACGTCACCCGAACGCCGACCCGACGAGAGCCAAGGCGGCGCGCCCAGGCGAGGACTGCAGGTGGCCGGCGCCCTGCGCGAGATGATCGTCCGCGGGGAATTGGCAGATGGAGAGCACTTACCCGTTGAAGCCACGCTGATGGAGAAGTTCGAGGTCGCTCGGGCAACGCTACGCGAGGCGCTGTTTCTCCTCGAGTCGGAAGGTTTCGTGACCATCCGCCGGGGGCGGGGCGGCGGAGCGCGGGTTCGCAGGCCCCCCATCGCCGTCATGGCGAGAACGGTCGGAGTGCACTTTCAGCTCGACGACGTCCCCCTAATTCAAGTCTGGAGCGTTCGTACCGAACTGGTCGAACGGGCCGTCGTAGATCTGGCTCGGCAGGCTAATACAGACACGGTGGCCCGCCTCGAAGTGCTCATCGCCTGCCTGGCCGCGTCGGAGCACGAGCCCGACCTGTTCCCGTGTAGATGGATAGAGCTCACAGAAGAGGTCGCACGGCTGGCCGGCAACGAAGCCCGGCTCCTTCTGGTGCGGGCGTTACACGAGATAACGGAGTCCCAACTACTGCTCTCGCGTCGCCTGGCGGAGCCCGACGTGGCCGACGCCTTTCGCTCCATGGTCGTCTCGTCGTGCGCCCGGATTGTGCGCTCTATCGCCCGGCACGATACCGACGGAGCCGTCATCGAGTTCCGCAACCAGTCCAGCGCGTTCACCCGGGGTACAGCCAATCTCCTCGGTGACGCCACGGTCGTAGACGTGTTCTCCTGGGCACAGCCATCAGCTGACCGGGAGATGTTTGGTTAGCACTAGTCTCCTGACGCTTCCAGTTTCACTTCACGCCCACCTCGTCGTCGTGGAACAGCGAGCGAGTACTAGTGAATTGGCGTCTTTGTCAACACCGCCTTTGAAAACTGCCCCCTGTCCCCCCTTGCAACGGGCGCAAAGGATCAGCTTTCGGCTGCCGTTGACACCAGGGCTCGTCGGTCACCCAACGGTCATTCGGCGACGACGCGGACGTCGCTCATCCGGGGTCCTGAGGTAGTCACCCGGAAGCGGCGAGGCTGGTGTTCGTAGTAGCGCTGCGCCCATGATCCGTCCACGAATTCGCCCTCCACCGGTAGCCGCCAAGAGCTTATCTCCGATCCGGCCAGCGGGACCGAGACGAGCGCCCGGGGTTCGTCGTGGGTCATCAGCCGGTAGGCGGCGTCATAGCTCCATTCCCGGCCGATCTCCCCCTCCGACGGCACCGTCGTCGTGGCGTCGGCCAGTGGTAGACGGAGATCGCGCCATTCGTCGTCGCGCCCCGGCTCGAACACAACCGTGGCCTCGCCCTTGACCGTCACCTTACGCAAGGGGTAACGGCTCTCGTCCACGCAGACGCAAACTCGAGGATCTCGGCGCAGGTTGGCCAGCCAGGCCACTTTCGCTCTCGCCGTAAGCAGGAGGCACCGATCCCGGTAGAGGAAGGCCACAGGCACCAGAAGAGGAAACCCATCAGCGCCGATGGTGGCAATGCGTAGCAGGCCGGCCCGACTCAAGACGCCTTCGATCTCTTCGGCGGTCAACTTGGGAATCGGACTGTCCCTTCTACAGGATGCGTTGGGGGTGGGGCGCTGGCCAGGTTACCTATCGCCGGTGTCCGGTGCCCTCTGCCCGGGACACCGTCGGTCGGATCTCCGCCGCCGGGTGGCTGATGTGGCTAGCGAATCTGGTCCCTCCGAGCGTCGTTTCGAGAGTCGTGACCGAAGGCCCACTCACGCCCGGATCGGCTTGCTCGTCGGAGATCGCATGGCGGATTCCATCTCGGCCCGTGGTCAGGCGCGGACCGGTGGCCACAAGGGAGCCGGGATTTCCATTCCGAACGGAGCTCCCCACTGGTTGCGGTAGGCGACCTGGTGGGCCGGGTGTCGGGCAGCCACACCCCAGCGTCCGGTCGGATATCCGAACGAGACGCAGCACGCGTTGATCCACCCCTTGTCGGGTGGTACTCCGAGGACAGCAAGCGTCTCGGCCGACTTGAAACCGCCGAGCACGCTGGTGAGAGCCGACCCGATTCCTTCCGCCCGGGCGGCGAGCATAGCGCTCCAAATCGCGGGAAAGATCGATCCTCCGGAGCGGTCGTTACGGCTGAAGGCGAAGAGGAAGAGCGGGACTTGCTCGAGGTGGTCGGCCAGGTGCTGCGCCGAGCGGACGATCCGGAGGGTCTGGATGCTGTCGGGTAAGTCGGGGCTCGCCTCCGCGGCAGCGATCAGGTCCTTGTAAGAGGTGGCCCACAACTGGGTCAATGCTTCTCGGTAGAGCGGGCCGAGCGTAGCCTTGACTGACGGGTCGTCGACGAAAAGGAACCTCCAGTTCTGGGCGTTCCCCCCGCTCGGAGCCCGGATGGCGGCGTCGAGGATCCGAGCCTGCGAATCCTGCGGGATCCGGTCGGGCTTGACGCGGCGCATGGCCCGGGTCGTGTACAGGGCTTCGTAGAGATCCACGGGGCGAATGTAACCGCACTGGCCGGTGAGAGCATCTTCGTGTCCGTAAGGTGCTGGGCTCGTCCAACTGGCCAGTCCACGCTCAGCGCTTCGCAGGCAGAGGGCTTTCAGCGTGAGCTATCAATGAGCCCTGGACCGATCGGCCTACGAGCGGTCCCAGGAGGTAGCGATGAAGCTCGAAGGCAGGACGGCGCTGATCACCGGCGCCGGTCGCGGAATGGGCGATACGATCGCCCGCCATCTCGCCGCCCAGGGGGCCGTGGTGGCCCTGGCCGATATCGACGTGGTCGCCGCTCAGGGCGTGGCTGCGAGCATGGGTGGGCGGAGCATCGCGGTGTCGATGGACGTCCGATCCTGGGAGTCCGTGCGCTCCGCGACTGTCCAGGTGGAGGCGGCGCTCGGGCCGGTCGACGCCCTGGTCAATAATGCCGGGATCTCCAGGGTGGCTCGCTCCGAGGAGTTACCCCCCCACTGGTGGGACGAGGTCCTCGACGTCAATCTCAGCGGTACGTGGCGGTGCGCCCAGGTCATCGGGTCGAGAATGGTCGAGCGGGGAAGGGGCGCGATCGTCAACATCGGTTCGGCTTACTCCGAGATCGGCGCGCCGGGTCGGGTTGCGTACGCGGCCACCAAGACCGGGGTGATCGGGATGACCCGGGTGTTGGGCACCGAATGGGCCTCCCGGGGCGTGCGGGTCAACGCCGTCGAGCCTGGATATATCGATACGCCCATGATGCAGGTGACGCTCCAGGGGGGGACGGTGCCACTGGGCGAACTCGTCGGACGGATTCCTGCCGGTCGACTCGGTCGGGCGGACGAGGTCGCCTCGACGGTGGCGTTCCTCCTCTCCGACGAAGCTAGTTACATCACCGGCGCCACGCTCCGCGTCGACGGCGGTCACCTCGCGTACGGGGGGATCCCGGTGGCGTCGACCCTGCCTGCATCCCTCGAAGAGGCCAGGCCATGAACCGCGATCTCGGGCCGCCGAGCGTGCCGGTGGAACGCAGGGCACGACCGCTATGGCTCGCCCAAAGGAGGCATGCTGGCATTACCTAGGGCTTCGGTCGGATCTACGTCACGATGCGATCAGGTGGCGACGCCAGCTAGCACGTCCAAACGAGCAGCTCGGTGGGTCCAGGCGGCAGATACAGATGGTAGGTATCGACCCCCTCGACGATCCGCACTTCCGAGCCGGGGAAAGCATGGCCCCCTCGCCGCGGCAACGTCGATGGGACCCTCAGGCGCCGGGCTGGCGTGCGTGCCCGAGGAGGATTTGCCACCTGCGACACGCACCGCCGTCTTCGATCTAGTGGCTGACCAGGAATGATGGGACTTCACAGCGCTGCACTGCCAGCAGGGACACCGACTCCGGCGGCTGATCGGTGATTCTCGGCCACCTCCGCACCCAACGCGTTTAGAAGGTGACTGGGTATCCTCCACCGTGGGAGGTGCCCTTTCGGTCGCGTTGGGACTCCGCGCTGCCGCGGCAGCAGACGACACATTGGCGTCGGCTCTCCGATAGGACGGATACTGGGGACGTGAGAGCGACGACCGGCGAACGCCTTCCCTCATATGACGAGCTTCCGGTGCGAGCCGGCGCTCCGGCCGGATCCTCATGGGGACTCTGGGGCGACCAGGATACCCTTGGGTGTCTTAACCTGCTCAGCGATCCGCGACACGTCATCGGCGCGGCCGGGTTGGTCAGAAAGGGAGCCGTCTTCCCTCTGGACTGGGATCGGGCCCTGCCGGACCCGCCCTATTTCGGACGCCCGGCGCTCGAGCACGAAGTGACCGGCACGCCTGGAGCCACTCAGGACGACATACTGAACTCATTCAACCCGCAATCGTCCAGCCAGTGGGACGGCTTTCGCCACTTCGGGACGGGCAAGGCAAACTACAACGGGCTGCCGAGCGAACGCCATGGCGTCGATCACTGGGCCCGGCGCGGCATCGTTGGGCGCGCCGTCCTGATCGACGTCGCCCGCTGGTGCGAGACGAACGGCCGACCCCTGGACATGAGCGCTTCAGTCGCCGTAGGGCCCGAGGAGATTCTGGCCATCCTCGATGATCAGCGCACCGTGGTCGAGCCCGGCGATGTCCTACTGCTGCACATGGGCTGGATCGAGTGGTACCTGTCCCTCGACCGACCGGTAAGGCTGAAACTGTCCACCTTGAGGGCACCTCGCTGCCCCGGGCTACGAGCCGGGCGGGACATGGTCGCGTTCCTCTGGAACCTCCACATCGCGGCGGTGGCCTCCGACACGCCCACCATGGAGGTTTCCCCGTTCGGCGCGGGGCTTCTCGAACACGATCAGGGCGGCCCGTTCTGGTCACTCCACCAAAACCTGCTCCCTCTGCTCGGAATGCCGATCGGGGAGATGTGGGACCTCCGGGCCCTAGCGGCCGACTGCGACGCGGACAGGGTCTATAAGTGCATGTTGACCTCGGCCCCGCTTCACATCCGCTCAGGAGTCGCCAGCCCTCCGAACGCCATCGCCCTGAAGTAAGCATCGCGAGGGAGCAAGGTGGCACTTATAAAGAGACTCGACCATATGATCCTGTGCGGTCGCGACCGCGCCGAGTGGGTCCCGCTCATCGAGCGGGCCCTCGGTCTCCGTGTCGGTCGCAGCCGCGAGGGGGACCACTGGGGCTTCAGCAACGCCGAGTTCGATATTGGTGACGGCTTTATTGGCCTCGTGGAGCCAGCAGGCGAAGCCTCACAGCTCCATCGTTTCCTTGACCATAGTCCGGAGGGCTTTTATGCCGTGAGCGTCGACGTCGGCAACCTCACCGACGCGGCCGTGTTCTTGGGCGACCGGCAGGTGCGGTACCGAGAGGCGATGCGCCAAGATCAGGTCGCCTTGTTGTGGGTTCCCCCGTCTGCTACCGACGGAGTCCTTTACCAGCTCACCACGCGGGTGCCGCCGGCCCAGGGAGCGAACCCGGAGTACCTGGGTGTTTCCCGAGTGGTTGTGGCAGTCGACAACCTCGACTCGGCCCTGGCGGCGTATCGCAGATGCTTCGGGCTCGAGCAGACAGGCGAAATGGTAAGCGATCGGCTCGGGTTCAGCGGCGCCGAACTGCACATACCGGACGCGCCCGGCAGCGACTCAATCGTTCTGGCGGTAGCCACCAATTCCAGTGGCCCTTTCGCAGACCGCTTGTCTTCCGACGGTCCCGGCATCTTTCAGTTCACCATCGATGTCCGTGACCTGAGCGCCGAGCTGCGTCGATTGGCGGACAGTGAAGTGCCAGTCGTCACCGAAGGAGGGCAGCCACCGACGATGGCGTGGATCGATCCGGCCGCTCTTCGAGGTGTTCGGGTCGAGCTACGCCAACCCGCCTGAGAGCGCGCTGCTGGTCGAGCCGGTCGCATCCGTTCGCAGCGATTCGCATGTTCTGAGTCCTCCCACAGTCGGTGGAGACGACGGCATTCGCGCCGCCCGCCGCCGCGCATACTGCCGCGTAAAACGGTGCGGACTTCGAGGACAGCGGTCCGCAGTGTCGCGGCCCGGGCGATCGCCCCACACCCGCGGCGTGTGTTATTTGTCGGCCAGGTACTGGTACGCGGCCTTGTACCCTCGATTCTTCCCCACCTCGTAGAACGTTTTCATGGTGGGGGACTTGTGGGCCATGGCGTCCGCCTCGATGGCCAGCCGCTTCATGAGAGGGCGGCCCATCAAGTCGAGAGCCTTCTCGCACACTGACTTGTGGATGGCCAGAAGGTCGTTCGGGGTGGAGGCTATGTTCGAGGCCAAGTGCCGCACAGCGTGGTCGAGGTGATCCGGAGGCGCCGAAAAGAGGGCGAGCCCGATCTCCGCCGCCTTCTTCCCGTCGATGAGGTTCCCGGTATAGAGCAGGTACCTCGTCCACTGTGTGCCCATAAGGTAGGTGAACATGTGCGTAGGCGGCGAGGCGATCGTCTTCACGATCGGATAACCGATCTTGGCGTCATCGGACGTGACGATGAAGTCGCAGCTGGTGGCGAAGTCGAGGGCACCGGCGAGACAGTAGCCGTGCACCTGGGCGATCACCGGCGTTTGAAGCGCCCACAAAGCAGCCGGATCCCCTTCGCTGCCTCGGGAGAGGGAGCGGATGTCAGCCCGCAGTGTGCGCTCGTAGTCGTTCTTGTAGTCGGGGTCGCTCATCCGTCCAATGTCGGCATCGAGGTCGAATCCGGATGAGAATGAGGGTCCGGCGCCCCGCACGATGACGCAGCCGACGTCGTCGCGGCCGTCCGCAGCCTGGATGTGCTCATAGATGCGCTGCATCATTTCGCCGGTGTAGGCGTTGTGCTTCTCCGGGCGGTTGAAGGTGATAGTCACCACTCGATCATCCTGTTCGACGAGGACCCAATCTCGAGCCTCATGGACGGTATCGGTCACAGCAACCTCCCTCGATACGACAATGTCACTTTCCTATGTCAGGCAGCCTAGGACTCTCCGACCATTGGGAGACACCGCTCGGCGTTCCCGTCCCCAGCCACAAGCTTGGCGGCGCGAAGGGCGAGCGTCCGGCAGCGGCTGTCGTCCCGCCGGCGATGGCTCGGGAGAGGAAAACGATGTCGAGCAAAGGGAACTCGTGGCCCCTCGAGGAGATCCGGCAGATCGTGCGCCATATCACGCCGACGGGAATGCCGGTCGCTTCGCGCAGTTACTCGAGCCGTTCGGCCCGGATGTGGTCATGGACCCGGGGATGATCGGGTTATGAGGGCCACGACCAGCTTGTTACCATCTTCACGTCCGATCGGGACCGAGCTGACTACGGCGATCACCGCCCGTATCTTTCCGGCACATGACGGCGACCATGCAAATCGAAGTGCTCGGTTCGGCGCGGCCCACCGGGCGCTGCTACTACCAAGTGCTGACCGATATCGGCCTCGATTATTGGGCCGCTACATCGGTGGGTACAAGCCCGTCGACGGTCTGTGGCAGTTCGCCCGCTGCCGTGTGACGATTGACGGACGCAACCCTCAGGGCTCTGTTTGCCCGGAAATCATGGGTGAAACGATTGCCCGGTGATATTTCCCTCCGGCTCTCTCAGAACCGGACAGCGACGCTCCCGTCATCCGGCTCTCACATGCGAGAACTCTTGTCACCATGGAGCCCAGGGCTCCTGGACGGACCGGTGGCCGCGGCAAGTCAAAATTCCGCGGAGGTCGCCAGTCGCTGATGGATTCCTTAAGCATGTGTAATTGGACAGACTGGCGAAACGGGCGGATCAACCTTCTCGAACACTCGTGGATCTATGCCCTCCTCGGACCGGTTGGGAGGGCGCGTCGTAGTCGCGGAGATCTGGCCGCCGCCTTTTTCACCACGCTGGGATCGGTGCTCAGTCTGTGAGATTTCCACAGTGCGGCGGCGGCTTCTCCCTCGCCCAGGTCGATCAGGCCCGCGACCTCGTGAAACCGCTGGGCGTCCCATCGATTGGCGTCGGTAACGGGTTTGTCATCCAGCTCGCGGTGCAGCTCGGTCCGGACTAAGTGGGCGATGACGGTTCCGAACAGCTTGATTGCGGCATTACCGGATGCCTGGAGGAGAAGGTGGACGAAGTCGGCCGAGGCATCGCTGAACTCGCTCATGGTGGCCGACTCGGCGGCCCGATCGGCGCAGTTGTATAGCTCTGCAAGCTGCTCCCGGGTTCTGCGTCGGGCGGCGAGGGCGACCGCACCCGGTTCCAGAATTTTCAACGCCTCGAGCAACTCGGCAAGGTCGGCGCCTTCGACTTGCAGATAGAGGGCAGCCTTGCGGGCGAGGACTCCGACGTCGAGTGGCAGGACTCGAGGACCGCCATGCACACCGCGCTGGATTCGAATCAGCCCTTCCGATTCCAGTATCCGCATGGCTGCACGCATCGTTGGTGGGGAGACACCGAACGTGGCAGTGAGCGAGGCTTCGGGCGGAAGCGCGTCGTCGGCGCGCAGCATCCCGCTAGCGATCTGACTGCGGATCGTGTCGGCGATATCGGCGGCCTTTCCACTCGATCTCATGCATTCGTGGCCCATGTCCCTGTCCATTCTTGTCGTCGCCGCGCCATGACCGATCGGGTCTGCTCGGAGCGCCCTTCGAGTAAGCGCCAGTCGTCAGGCACGCGTCACTGCCGAGCGCTTCTCCAAGTCAGTCAGCGCATCGGGATCCACCAGACGAGGTCGGAGTATGCCGTCGCGCAGGCGGAGGAAGGTGTCCAACTCATCCGAGGGCAGACCCATCAGGCCCAGGAAGACCGATGAGGGGAACAGCTCAGCGTACTCGTTATGTCGGCATACCGTTGCTGCGGCGCCGACAGGTCGAGCATCTGGGCCATGATCGCCTCGGCGCTCTCTATGCCAGTTGCGTCAGGCTGACTGCCTTCATCAGTCAAACTGCACTCCTCGCTTCGTCATCCCGGCAACCGAAAGTGTAACCGCTTTTCGCTGGCAGCACCGATTCAGCCATCCGGCTGAATACCTGGACGAGATCAGCCACAACGGAGCGCTCTTCATCCGGAAGGAACCTGAGGACATCAACGCCATCCCTGCGCCGACCTTCGACGACCTCGCCGAGTCCGGCCTGGCCCAGCGGCTCGGGACGGCCAGGTCGGTTCCGGAGGTGCTATCCGCGCTAGACAGCCCACGTATGGTCCGAGATGATGGGGTCATACGGAGCGCGTCGGGCGCCATGTACGAACGATCCTGACCTCCCCTGTGCTGACCGGGTGAAGCACCAGCCGAGTGCTCAGGGGCGACAAGGCCATCGACATCGTTGATGGAGCGAGCAGTGACAGAGAATGATAGAGAATGAGAGCGTAGTGAACATGGCATATGTCGAACCAGACGGAACGCTGCATCTCGACGCCTTCGAACTACCGCCTTCGGGAGGATGGAGCGAAGAGGCCCGTCTCAAGGGCCAATACCGAGCGCGTGCTGGTCAACCTCCACGGCGGCGCCTTTGTCGGCGGGGCCGAGTACTGCGGGCTGGTCGAGTCGTTCCCCGTCGCCAACGTCGGTGGCTACCGGGTCTGCGTCGTGGACTACCGCCAAGGCTGGGAGCATCGCTTCCCGGCAGCCAGCGAGGACGTCGCCGCCGTCATGCACGCTCTCCAAGCCGACCACCACCCCGCCAACATAGGAATCTTCGGGTACTCCGCCGGCGGCTCGCTGACCACCCAGTCGGTCGCCTGGCTGCTCCACGACAGCCGCCCACTACCCGGCCCGGTCGCCATCTGCAGCGCCGGCGCGGGTGGCTCGGGCGACTCAACCTACCTCGCGCATCGGGCCATGGGTGCTGTTGGCCCCACCGCCGATATCGACTCGAGCATCGCAGTCGGAGGTCACCAGGTTCCCGCCCGGTTCGGCTACGCAGCGGGAGTCGATCCGGCATCCTCCCTCCTCGCCCCTATCCACGCCCCTGACCTCCTCGCCCAGTTTCCCCCAACGATGCTCCTCACCGGCACCCGATCCTTCGACCAGAGTGGGGCCGTGCTCACCCACCGAGCGCTGCTGAACGCCGGCGCCACCGCTGAACTGCACGTGTGGGAGGGCATGTGGCACTGCTTCCCCTACAACCATCGAATGCCCGAAGCCGAAGACGCCTTCCGGACCATCGCCGGCTTCTTCGACCGCTACCTCAAACGTGGGAATGATGACTGAGATGGACGAAAGGGATAACGGATTTGCTACCGCGTGACGCGATGGCGCCTTCTCATGGCCGGGGTTGGCGCCGCACACGGCTGGCACCGTCCGGCACCAAGCCCGTTCCGACTACCGCGACGAGGTGCTCAGCCCCTCCGCATGACCCGCTACCGAAAAGTCGGCAAAACCGCCGGCTCTCAGAGAAAGAGCAGCCATGATCGACGTCGACACCCTGCCCGCGATGCTCCAGCTACGTCCTGTTGGCGAACACCTCTACGAAGGCGAACCCGAGCACGGTGGCGACCGCCGAAACGTCGTGTTCGGAGGTCAGATCCTGGCCCAGATGATTCTGGCGGCGCACCTTGATCGCAACGCTGACCGCCAGGACGTCAAGGAGGTGAAGTCTATTCACGCTATCTTTGCCCGGGCGGGCGACTACAGCCAGCCGATCCGGTACCTCGTCGAGCGCATGCACGACGGTCGCACCCTCGGCAGCGACACTGTCACATTCTCCCAAAACGGGGAAATCATGTCGCGCGGGCTCATCCTATGGAGCACCGACGAGCCCGACCTGATGCGCCATGTCGAGAGTGTCGAGATGCCCCACGTACCGAACCCCGACGAAGTCAACGATAGCGCCGGCGGCCTGGTCTTCCCCGGTGCCGAGGCTCGCATCGTCGACGACATCGACGTTTGGGGCGCCGAGCAGCCCGTCAGGTCCGCACAGCAAAACGTATGGACACGCCTCGACTCCACATACTCGACGGTCGTCAACCAGGCGATCCTGTCGTGGGCCACTGACGGCTGGCTGATCGGCACGGCCATGCTCCCCCACGCCCACGTCTATCAATACCAGGCCCACCGCACGATCTCAACTGGCGTAGTGTCACACACCGTCAACTTCCACGAGCGGTTCGAGGCCAACGAGTGGCTTCTACTCGCCAACGAGAGCGTATGGGCCGGTCGTGGCCGCACATACGGCCGGTGCAACATCTGGACCCGCGACGGTCGCCTCATCGCCACCTACACTCAAGACAACCTGGTGCGCGCCTTTGCTGACCAAAGGGACCACACCGGCGACTACAACCGGATCATGTAAGCGCGACGCAGCAATGATGGTCCGAGGCTCTCGCAGCGGTCGTTGATCGACCCATGTCCTGTGCGCCGCTTGTTGAACTACACCGGCTCCGTGGTGAAGAGGGCCCCCTCGCGGACGTCGAGGTCAAAGTCGATCATGACCGGGCGGCGACGGCCTCGAGCCAACCCGGCGGCCTAGGATCCCAATGACGAGTACGGAAACACGTTCGGGTGCAGTGTTGCGAGTTCGTATCTCAGTGCAGCAAAACGGGGCAATGTTTCAAAATGTTGAAGAAGTTGCTCTGGCCGCGCTCAAAAGGACCAGCGAGCTCCATCCGGTCTAGGTAGGGTCTCGCCTCTTCGAAGAGCACTCGCGCCTCCAGCCGGGCGAGTCCGGCGCCCAGGCAAAAATGAGGCCCCCCTGCGCCAAGGGAGTCGTGACGGTTGGGGTCTCGAGTCACATCGAAACGATCGGGGTCGTCGAACGCCGTTTCGTCACGGTTCGCTGACACCATCCATAGAGTGGTCCGCTGACCGGGCTCGATCCGCTTTCCGTCGATCTCGACCCGCTCCAGCGGCCAGCGAGAGTGATGCATCACGGGCGAGATATACCGCAACATCTCCTCTATGACTTGGGACATATCGTGGCCGTCAACGACCCGCCGACGCGCATCGGGCCACTCGATCAAACAAACCAGGCCGTGAGCAATCAGATGGCGAGTAGTCTCAGCCCCACCTCCGATATACATCGAAACCCAGGCCCGCAGTTCGTCATGGCTCAGCGGGAGCCCATCGACCCTGGCGTCTATCAACTGGTCGACGAGGTCGCCACGCGGCTGCTCGCGGTGCTCCGAGATCAAACGGTCGACGTAGGCATTCCCTTCGGCCGCCAATTCTGCGGACCGCTCCGGCGACCCGGCGCTGTACTCGGGATCAGTGCCGCCGAGCTGCGCGTTGGTCCTGCGGAGGATGGTTTTCTCGTCATCTCGCTTCATGCCCATGAGGGCCGACATCACCCTCATCGGCAAGAGGGTGGCCACTTCCGTGACCCAGTCACCTCCGCCCTTACCCACGAAATCCTTGATTAGCTCCTTGGCGAGGTCTCTCGCGAGATCCGCTTGGGCGTTGACCGCCCGGGGCATAAACGAGCCGCTCACCATGCGGCGATAGGTCGTGTGCTGGGGCGGATCCATCGTCAGGACGGTGCGGGGTGCTCCCGTAGTCGTCGTTGGCTGCTGTTCGGAACCGGCCCCTCCAGGGCCGCCCCAACTTGAGAAAACCGCCGGGTTGCGGTTGATCTCACCCAAGAGCTCGTATGACGATACCACCCAGTACTGGTCTGGCTCGTACCAGAATAGTGGTGCGCTCCGCCGAAGCTCCGCAAAGGCCTCGAACGGAATCGCTCGACCGAACTGCTCATGACTCAGGTCGATGTCCACTTCGAGTTCGATGTTCGCCACGGTCGTCACCACCCTTCACCGATCGATTCCGGCTCACTGGATGTTTTCTCCATTTGATGAAATGGTACCACACATGGTGCTCTCGTTATCCCGTGGTTCATGAGTCGGCGTTCTCTCATCGGGGCTGTCGGCGGGAGAAAAGCGTTATCGCGCGAGATACCGATAGGTGGACGCTGCTGTGGAGTTGCTTCTTGAGTACCCTGTATTCGTCCACTCACACGAAGTGTCGCAGGCAATGAGAATCATCTTATTCTGCAAGCAATATCGTTATGGTGGGGCCCGCCTCGGCATCCCGCCGGGAGTCATTTGAGGGTCTCGAGGTGAGCGGCGAGGGCTTCGGCCGGGGCGCTCTCCCGACCTTGCCTGGCTGCCACGTCGGGCGGCAGTTGCCCGTCAAGAGCCAGGTTACGAAACAGGTTGAGAAGAATGATGCCCACCGGCGCCGCACTATTCATGTCGGGCGACCATGACGGGGAGACCGGGTTGACCGTTCAAAGATAGTCGACGCCGATGTGGCCTTCGGCGGTGAGCAGGTCGTAGTCGGCGTCGCTGACGCCGATCACCGACTTGTAGACGTACTCGTTGTCCTGGCCGACGGTCGGCGCTGCGCGCCATATGACTGGCGGTGTCTCCGACATGGTGAAGTTAGCACCGGCGTGGAGATGGGTTCCCGCCGACGGGTGGGTGAGCATCTGGAAAAAGCGCCGTTCATGGAGCTGGGGGTCCGAGGCGGCTGAGGCCTCATCGAGGACCGGGCCGGCGGGGATCCCGATCGCCTGCAACACCTCCGTAACCTGGGTCGAGGTGCGCTGCGCCGTCCACAGCGAAATGGTGGCGTCGATCTCATCGTGCGTGAGATGGCGGCCGTCGAGGTTCGCCAATTCGGGGCGGTCGAGTCCGGCTGGGCGCCCGAGCACGTCGAGCAGACGGGCCCATTCGCCGTCGGATCGGACCGACACCACGACCCACTCATCGTTACCGACGCACGGGTAGCAGCCTTGCGGCGCGAAGTCCGGACTGCGGTTACCCCATCGGGGCGGAACCCGACCGTTCATGCCGGCCTCCATAGTGAGGTCGCCGATATGGCAGATCATGTTTTCGAGTTGGGAGACCTCGCACACCATCCCCCGGCCGGTGCGGCGCCGCTGACGGAGCCCCATCAAGAAGGCGTTCGCACCGGCCGGCCCGGACGCCCCGTCCATGAAGATCGACCCCACTTCGGGCCCGTCCGGGTAGCCCTGGACGCGCAGGAAGCCGCCGAGATCTTCGAAGTGCCAGCCGAAACCCGTCGCCGAAGCGTCCGGGCCCCACAACCCCAGAGGCGGCATCCGAACGATCACACGCCGGGGGTTGGCCTCCAACAGCACCTCAGGGCCGATCCGGAGCTTCTCGAGAAACCCGGCGGCGTTGTTCTCGATGATCCCGTCGGAGCGCTCGATCAGCTGCAGAAACAGCTCACGTCCTCGCGGCGTGCCGACCTCCATCCTCGCGTCTCGCTTGTTGCGGGCTTGGGCGTTGAACCAGCTGAGCCGATTCCACGGATCGTCACCAGGGTCGTTGTCCGCATAATCGCGAGCCGTTGACATGGCCGCGGCGCTGTCACCTCGAGCTGGCCTGCGGGGGCCTTTGGTTGCGGACTGATAGTGCTTCCGCGATTCGACCTTGATGATCTCCGCCCCCATGTCGGCGAGCAGCATCGTCGAAAACGCCCCCGCCAACGCCACCGTGAGGTCGATGATGCGCGTTTGGGCCAGGGGGCCATAGGTCGGCCGCTCATCCAGGCTCATGCCACCGCTCCTTCGGCTCGCAGCCCGGCGATCTCGTCCGCGGACATCGCGAGCAGGTCCGAGAGGATGGCCTCGGTGTGCTCACCGAGCGTTGGAGCAGTATGCCGGATTTCCCATCCACCCTCGTCGATGCGCCACGGCGCCCCGGTGTAGGCGAATGGGCCGGCGACGGGATGATCAGCGGTCACCCAGAACCCCCGGGCACGCAAGTGGTCGTCTTGGTGCAACTGGAGGGGATCGTTGACCACGACCACTGGCCAGCCTGAGCCCTGCGCTTCGCGCATGGCATCCCGGGCGTCCCGGGCAGCCGCCCACCTTGCCAGCGCAGCATTGACAGCCGGGGCCTCTTCGATCATGAGCGCCAGCCCGAGCTGGGCCCACTTGGCTGCCAGGTCAGGTTCGCCAAGTACCTCGATCATACGATTGACGTGGTCGGGCCAGATGCGACCGGTCGTGATTTGCATGCCGTCGCGGCACTCGAAGCGGGCACCGGCGGCAGGGCGACCCGCGCCGACCGTCGCCACCCGCTCGGCGACGGTTCCTGAATACTCGTAGGAGAGCAGATAGTAACGGCGCCGGTCGAGACTTCCGTTCTGGGTCTCGAAGGTCGCCACATCGATGTGCTGGCCTCGCCCGCGCGTCTCGGCGAGATGCAAGGCTCCTAGCGTAGCGGCGCAGGCGGTGGCGCCACTTTGCATCAGTACGCTGTTGCCGATTAGCTGCACCGGCTCGCGCTCCGCTACCCCGCTCGCGTTCATCGGACCCCCCATGGCGAAGGCCACGATCTCGGTCATTTGCCAGTCCCGATACGGGCCGGTTTGCCCAAACGGTGTGATCGACGTGACCACAAGACCAGGTTTGGCGGTCAGTAAATCGTCAGCACCGATTCCCCGCGCGGCCAAACCACCAGGGCGCCCCGATTCCACAACCACGTTCGCCTTGGCGGCCAGACGGCCGATTACGTTGACTCCCGACGCGGTGTCGAGGTCCACGACGATGCTCTGCTTGTTGGTATTCAGGTGCAAGAACAGCCCACTCTTTTCGACGTCTGGCTCGTCGCCCGGGTACGGCCCCCTGAGCCGCGCCCGGTCGCCGCCAGGTGCCTCGACCTTGACCACCCGGGCGCCGAAGTCAGCGAGCAGTTTGGTGCAATACGGGCCCGCGACTTCATCGGTGAGGTCGAGCACGACGAGATCATCGAGCGGCTGCTGAGTCACAGAACCCCCTTGCATTGGACCGTCGACAGCATGGCAGGCGGTTAACGACCGCGACCCTCGGCAGCTCGTCTCGCCGAGACGCACTGCGCCCGGTTCCAACAACCGGAAGACTCCCGGGCTGCATCTTCTCCCTCGCCTTGGGCACTAACCCCAATCGTGTCACCGCCCGCTCTCCCAGACCACACCCGAAACTGGCGTGTTGCGAATCCGGTACCGGTAAACTACTATGCCTGCTGACCGGCTGGCCACAATCCAGGCAAGCGCGGTTATCGTAAGCGGGGGAGGACGAAGTGAGCAGACAACGGACGTTGGTTTCGTTATTGGCCGCGGGCGTGCTGGTCGGCGTAGCGGCGTGCTCGTCGGGGACCAAATCGTCGGCACCGAGCACCTCGTCGTCGGGCTCGACGCCCGCGGTGTCGAGCGGGACCAAAGGCTCGGCCGCGCCGATCACGATCGGTTTGGTCACCTCGCTGACAGGGCTGGCGGCCCCGAACTTCAACGGCGCCCAACAGGGCGTGGCCGCCCGGTTCGCGTTGCAGAATGCCGAGGGAGGCGTCAACGGCCACCAGCTCAAGTTGGTGGTGGGCGACGACACCTCGACGGTGCAGGGAGGCCTGCTCGCGGTCGACGACCTCGTCACCGAGAAGCGTGTGTTCAGCCTGCTCTTCATCTCCGACCTGGTCAGTGTCGGCTACAAGACCGCTCAGCAAGATGGCATCCCGGTCGTCGGCGCTCCCATCGATGGTCCAGAGTGGGGTATGCAGCCCAACACCAACATGGTCTCGGTCAGCGGCAACCAGCCGCCCGTGCTGCCGGCCAACACCCAGCAGGCGTTGGTCGCCAAAGAGGCTGGGGCAACGAACATGGCTGCGCTGGCCATTGCCAACGAACAGCCCTCCATCATCTCCGAGCAGAGTTTCATGGCCGGGGCCAAGGCCATTGGGCTCAAGGTCGGCTACTACAACGACAGCACCGCGATTGGCTCGGTCAACGTCACCTCCCTGGTGCTCGCCATGAAGCAGGCCGGGGTGGACGGATTCCAGTCCGCCATGCTCGACACCACCAACTTTGCCATCATGACCACGGCCAAGCAGGACGGGCTCAAGCTGGTGGCACCGATGCAGGACGTCGGCTACGACCAAGCTCTGCTCGCCGACCCGTCCGCGGTGCAGGCTGCTCAGGGCGGAGATTTTTAGCGTAGCGCAGGTCCCATTTGAGGAGAAGACGCCAGCTACCGAGCGCGAGCAGGGCGCCTTTGAGCAGTACGAGCACTTCTCCGGTGTTCCGAACCTCAACTGGACCTACGGATGGCTGTCGGCCGACCTGACCATCCAGGGCCTCCAGGCGGCCGGGGCCAACCCCACCCGGACCTCCTTCCTGAACGCCCTGCACAACCTCAAGGGCTGGACAGCTGAAGGCCTGCTTCCCACCGCCCCTGACTTCAGCCTGGCCGACTTCGGCAAGGTCTCGAGCCCGACCGCCTGCAGCTACTACGTGAGGCTCACCGGAACGCAGTTTGTTCCGATGAACGGCGGCAAACCCATCTGCGGCACCGTCGTGAACCCTTGACCAAACTCGGAACGCGAGGGTGTTCCCAGCCGACGACTTCGACAAGTCCGGATGAGGTTTTCCCGGGGGTGCCGCTCCGGAACAATGCCATGCTCGCCCACCCATCGAATTGGAGTCGGGGTCAGCCCCCGTTCGTCAGCGCCAACTACGCTCGCAATGTATGCGACTCGGTGTCCATCTCCCCCAGTATGGTCGGGCCGCCGGTCCCGACGCCATCACACGCTGCGCCCGCCAGGCCGAGGAACTGGGTCTCGCCGACGTCTGGGTGAGCGACCACTTAGCCGTCCCGACGGCGCGCCCGTATCCTGCGCCGTATCTTTTCGAACCCATCATCACACTGACGTGGGCCGCCGCTGCGACCTCGACCGTCGGCGTGGGTACGAGCGTACTGATTGCCGCGTATCGCCGAGCATTACATCTGGCCAAGGCCTTGGCCACTCTGGACCAGCTGGCCAGAGGACGACTGACCGTCGGGGTCGGCGTCGGCTGGATGCCGCGAGGAGTTCGATGCACTCGGCGTACCGTACGAGCAGCGCGGCTCGCGCCTCGACGAGAGCATCGATGCCCTGCGGACGTGTTGGGAAGAGCGTCCGACGAACTTTCAGGGCGGATCGTTCACCATGGCTGACCTCCAAGTCCTCCCTCAGCCCACCCGGCGGGTTCCGATCTGGGTGGGCGGCGCATCGACGTCGTCGCTGGAGCGCGCCTTGGCCAAGGGGGCCGGCTGGCACGGTCTGGGGACCCCGGAACAGCTCGCCCCGTCGGTTGCCTGGCTGCGCTCCCACGGTGCGCCGGAGTCGTTCGTTCTCTCAGCCCGAACCGACTGGGACGGCCTAGCCACCGACCCGGATGTCATTCGCAAACAATTGAATGACTACGCGGAACTCGGAATCCGCCATGTGATCGGGGTGCCAACCCAACGGGATGCAGACAGCTGGCTGCGATCAGTGGACGCGCTCGCGAGCCTGGTGGCAGCGGTGTCGTAGGAGCGGGACGCCCGCAGCGCACCGACTGAGGCGACTGGGTCGTCAGCGCAGACCCACGTCACCGCCGGATGGCCCGGGATGGCGGCCCCGAAGTGAGCTCTGGCAGGTATCACGCCCCCTCCGCCCCTACCTTGAGGTTGTGGCGAGGACGCATACGATTTCGCGGAGCGGTTCTGCTTTCGCGGCGTGCCCGACAACCGGTCTGTCGTGTCGAGATTGGAAATCGTGCGGTATGCCCTGAAGCGTTCGGTGCGATTGCATCAGGGACAGAGCGATGTCCGGTGCCGTGGTTGCTGTGGGGGGTTGAGATGGTCTTGGTTCCGGACTCCTGGGCATTGCTGCCGTCTCGATCGAACTGCAACAATCGAAATTGTGCTCCTGGACCTGACCCTCGACGAACTCCTGACCACCACGCGTACGGTCCGCAAACGTCTCGACTGCGAGCGACCGGTCGAGCGCGGAGTCATCGAGGATTGCGTGAACATCGCTATGCAGGCTCCCTCTGGTGCCAATAGCCAGGGTTGGCAATGGCTCTTCGTCGAGGAGCCCGATCTCAAGCAGCAGTTGGCGGTGATCTACCGCAAGCAGTTCGACGTGAGTTATCGAGTTATGCCAATCAACACCTACAACAGCGCGACCCTGCAGGCGCAGGCGGTGCGGCGACGAGAGTCCGCGACTTGGCTGGCCGACCACTTCGAGCGAGTGCCGCTAATCATGGTGCCCTGTAGCCCGGGAAGGATCGACGGGGCGACGCTCGGTGTCCAAGCCGGGTTCTGGGGGTCTTTCCTCCCGGCGGTGTGGAACTTCATGCTGGCATTGCGTAGCCGCGGACTCGGTTCGGCGTGGGTCACCATGAATCTGGCCCGACCGGAGGGGGAACGAGAGACGGCCGAGGTGCTCGGTATACCCTACGAGCGCTTCACCCAAGCCGGGATGTTCCCGGTGGGCTACACCGTGGGCACCAACTTCAAACCGGTTCCGGCACCTCCTGTCCAAGAGCGAATCCACTGGAACCATTGGTAGGAGACCAGCACAGGCACCCGAGTTGCTCGCGACAGTCCACGGCGCCGGGGCCTGAACATCGGAGCGTCGACGGCAGCTATCGCGGTTGCCGCCAGATGTCTCGTTGAGCACCGTGTCACCAAATCGGCCCAGACAGGTGAACCTGACTAGACCGGCGGTGCGCCGAAGCCCGCAGGACGCTCCTTTTGGGGGAACTGGTCGAGGAAGGCGTGCGCGGCTCGCAGGATCGTGGCCTCGTTGCCGGGCCAGGCTACGAGCTGGAGGCCCACAGGCAAGTTGTCGACGAACCCGGCAGGCACGTTGAGGGCAGGGAAGCCGAGCCAGTTGAACATGTGGGTATGGCTCGTGTAATGCGGCGCGAAGGTGTTGTGGGGGAATGGCACCGGGCCGACGCCTTCCCAGTACGACGCCCAGTCGTCGATTTTGGGGGCCAGGAGCTGCGCGGTCGGGCTAACAATCAGGTCGTAACCTCGGAATACGGACTGGAAACGTTGCCAGTTGCGATGTCGGAGGTCGATCGCGGCGTTCCACAGGTCTTTCTCGATCCTGACGCCGGTGCCGGTGAAGAGGTGCATGGTGCCGCCCAGGCCGGGATAGAAGTCCTCCCACACCTCGTCGAGAGTGTCGAGATCGGCGCCGAGGATGGCGAAGCCCTTGGCGGCGTCGCGCACCGCTGCGATGACCCGAGGGCTCTCCTCGAAGGCGTACATCGACGCATAGCCGAAGTCGTCGGTCCAGCCGAGGCGGAGCCCGCCGATCCCCTGATCGAGCTGGGCGAGATAGTCGGGCGGGGAGGCTTGCATACAGTCGAAGTCTCGGCCGTCGGGGCCCGCCATGGCCTGCAAGGTGATCGCCGCATCGATGACGTCACGTGTCATCGGCCCGATCGTACCTGTCGGGTTGCCGCGCGCCTGCACGGCGTAATTGAACGACGGAATCAGCCCGGCCGAGGGGTGGAGGGCGACGAGTCCGGAATAGGCGCCAGGCAGACGGGTCGAGCCGCCGCCATCAGAGCCGATTGCCAACGGCAACAGCGCCGCCGCGGCCGCCGCGGCCCCACCGGCACTCGACCAGCCCGGAACGCGGGTGGGGTCCCACGGGTTGCGGGCCTCTACGTCCCAGTTGTACTGGCCCGGTGACGGAGCCTGGGTTCCCATCATGGCGTTGGTGCCGACGATCACGGCCCCTGCTTCGCGTAGGCGAGCCGCGCCGAGGTCGTCGAAACGAGCCCGCCTCTCGCCTACGCCCGGCACCAAGACAGGAAGACCAGCCACCGCGATGTGCTCTTTCACCGAGACGGGGATGCCGTGCAGCGGACCCAGCCGGCTGCCGTCCCGGAGGGCTGCCTCCGCCCTCTCAGCCTGGGCGCGTGCGCCTTGGTAATCGACGTGGCGGAAGGCCTTCAACTTCTCTTGGTGGTCCTCGATCCGACCCAGGAAGTGCTCGGTCACCTCCACGGGCGACACCTCACCCTTGACGATACGCTCCCGGATCTGCCATGCAGGCAGCCATGTCAACTCTTCACCCATGATGGTCCCCTTTGCTCGGATATCACAATTCCAGATCTTCAGGATCTGACCGCCTTGGTCGGATCCCGACTGTCGGTTGTGACCCTCTGACCGACAGCTAGCTTCACACGTTCGATCAGATCTTCGTGGCGAATCTGGGAGTTAGGGCTGACAGCAGTATTGCATCTTGGCGGAACGGATAGCGGTGCTGACCTGACATTCCTTGGCAGTCGCCGACTACTCTGCGCCATTATGCAGACGGGTGATGCAGATGCCGACCCGCCAGAGGTCCATCTCGTCCTGGCACACGTCCGTGACTGAGAGACGCTTGACCCGCGGGGGCCCGTCGGAAGCGGTCGACGTCTCCGAGCCGAGAACAGCCTGGGATCGTCGCCGGCGCCGAATCTCGGATCATATCGAGAAGACCGCTGTGGGCTTGAGCCTGTCTGGCGGCCGCCAATGAGGCGATCGTCGCAGCCGCTACCTCGCTCCCTCGATCAGATTCGTGGCCGGGCATGCTCCCCAAAAACCATGGCCCTCGGGGTCACCTGGCGGATTAGCCGGGATCGAGGTCCCGGACGGGCCGGTGGAAGACCACGTACGTAAGGTGGCAAGGGATGCCGTGGGCGATGTGTGCCCGGGCCATCGAGCGCGGCCGCTGCTGCGGCCATTCCGTCAGACGAGAAGACCGGTGATGCGCTCTCCCAAGGAGGCGATCGATCTAACTCCGAAATCCCCATAGTGGCGGGAGTGCGAAACTCGAGCCCGCTGTCCGGGTAACTGCGACGGGGCGACAGCGCATCGACGGAGCCTCAAGCCTCGTCGGCCTCGGCTTCCAAGGCTAAAACTCACCCACCGACCTAAGGGTTATCCAAGAGAGGAGCGTGCCACCGCCATGGTCCGCGATCTCGGGCCGTACCGGGATGGGCCGTTGCCTGCGGATATGGCACGCCTTCGCACCCACCCTGGGAGTCCGTGACCTGTGAAGAGAGCCTAAAGGCCATCGTGGACGGACGCCTGCCCTGTATCACTTGTGGTGAGGTTCACCCCAGCCAGCCCATCTACCCCGGCTGCCCGCACAAAGGCATCACTTACAAGCATCCGGTGGACGACACAGTTATAAGCGGATGAACCCGAAGAAGTTCGCTCGGCAGGTACTTGAAGGTCAGCGATGAGCCTGAGGCGGGCCAGCCGCCTCCCAGCCCGTGGTACGCCTTCGATGCCGGTCCAGTCAGGCCGTCGCGGATAATAACTGTGGTTGACGGCGATCGCATTTCGGACGAAAGTGTGTGTGGCGGCAATCCGTCGTCCGTCGCCGCGTCTCACACCGAGATGGCGAGTCAGGGGGTAATGATGATCGCTCAGGTCCACACCAGCAAGATACCCGCCGGTCCATTGTCCGCCGAGATGCGCAAGTTCTCCGAGGAGGCTCTGTCAGAGGCACGCACCCACGATGGGGTCGAAGGGAATGTCTCGTTATTTGACCCGGCCACCGGGGATGTCCTGGTGATAGCTCTCTTCCGGGACCAGGCCGCCCTGGATGCATTCCAGGAGTTCTCCAAAGAGAAGATCGCCGAGGCAGAGAAACTTGAAGACGGCAAAGTAGGGGCGGGTCGAGTGTACTCCGAGGTCATAGCCGCTCTGTAGCTTCGTCGTGGTCATGGTCGCCGTCGGTACGGTTACCCCGGCCGCTCCCCCTGACCGTTCAGAGGGCCAACTTCGAGATGTTCACGGCCTCGCTCAACAGCGGGCTGGCGGTTGCGATGTCTAGTATCGGGTACAGCTGGCACTCAGTCCACGGGCTGACGGCCATGATGTCTTTGTAGAGATCGTCGAGATTGTCCGTTTCTATTACCGCGAACCCGGCCGGTGCCGTCAGCGCGCACGAACCAGGAGTGAACAGTGGTCGTCTCAACCGGCGACCATACTTCCAGCAGCTTCACGGTGCTTTCGTTGTTCGTGACGTTGTCGGTCGCACTCCCGCCGAGCCGGGATGTGTAAGCGAGTAGAAACTTCATTCGATTCCCCCTTTGTTCGGTTGAGGGCGGAGTCTCTCTCTTTCTGTGCTTGGCCGCTCGGTTTTTATACGAAGGGACAAGCGGAACTCTCTGACCTCCCGATCACCGTACCTCTCCCGGCCAGCGTGCGCCGCGACCGCCTACGCGGCGTTACCCCTGAACCCGACGGCTACTCCTTGGCCGTACCCCTCGGTGGAGGCGAGACACCATCGAGACCTGGCTGAGCACCCCTCCGAGCCGGGGCGTCCTCGTACCTGACCCTGCCGACCGCTCTGACAGACTGGCCTAAAGCGCTGGATCTGCTGTTCGCCCTCCAGTGAACGGACCGCCTGGAGGTCCTCGCGGGCGGGATCGGTGGGGCTATGTCTCTGGCTCCGTGGCCGTACCTTCGATGGGGGAGGCCGGTCAACGCGGCCTTCCCTCCACATGGATAGGTCAGGCGACTCGTCAGCCCAGCGAAATAGCTCGCGGAGAGATTGATCCAGTTCCGCTTCGGGGATCGCGATAGGAGGTGGCCATGACACATCTGAAAGGACTGGAGGCCACACCATGATTGTCGCATCTGTCCGGGTACCGACCCCCAGCCGTTCATCACTGGCGAAGAATCCCTGCCCACCCCACACATGGATGACTAACCAACCGATAATGAACATGATCGCAAAGGCGTCCGGCGATTCGGAAGTGGCCGTCCCCGATCTGGCAACCAGGTTTTGATCATGAGAGATTCGTGGACTTCTGCGCGGCGAGCGAGGCGAACGCGGTGATGGCTAGGCGGGCGTCCGTCCGAACGCACTAGCTGACGGTCGGCCAAGGTCGTTACGGCCATTGCTGGTGCGTATGCCTCCATGGCGATTGCCGTCTTGGAGGACCAAGTTCCTATGTCCAACTGTTCCTCCGGGGTGAGAGTCATGGTGTGACCTCGGATCATTGCGCCGAGCTTTGCCCTCACCAGGTCTTCGAGCCGGGACATCCAACCGCCGTTGCAATCCTCGCAGACGCTGCGAACGACAACGGTTGCCCCGGAGGATGGATGCTGCCGATCTACAGCATCCACGCCTCCGGAAGTGAAGCGCGATACCCACCGCTGCTCTGGATAGCCATCCGTCACCTCTAGTTCACTCAGGATTTCATCCACCCAGGCGGGAATCACATGCTCCCGAGTGAGCTCCTGGGTGGTCACAGAAAATGCGGCGTCGCTGTCCGCCTTCGGAAGCAGGTTCCTGCGTATCCATCGACTAAAAGATAAGTCCATTGGCTCCCAAGCTGTGCCATGCCCTGGGCGTCTTCACCTGTACCGGTTGTCAAGGTTTGGATAAGTCCACAGCACCAGCCGCGGTGGACCCCAGATCGGCCCCGGGGTCCAGGCGCTGGTACACAGAGGGATGAGAGTAGAGGAGGCGGATGACAGGCGGTGCGGCTGCCGAAGCGCCTAGCCCTGATTGACCCTCTGCCGCAAGGGGACGATGTTGCTGTCGTCAATCGGTTCGGGATCGGCTTCCGGTTTGGAGGACCATCGTCCACTCAGCCTGGCTCGGTTCTCCTGGGCGCGCCGGTCGGTGGCCTTCTGGTAGCGCATCGCCGAGACATAGGTCTTGTGCCCGGCGTAGGCCATGATCTCCTTGGGGGAGACGCCATCCTGGCCATGGCAGTGAGCGCATAATGCCGCAGGTCGTAGAGATGAAGATCGGGATCAACGCCGACCTTCTCCTTGGCCTTCACCCAGACCTCGGAGAAGCGTTGCGGGGCCAGGTGGCCACCTCGGGGGGCAGCGAAGACCAAGTCGTCCGGCCTGGCCTGATTGCCAGTCGGCATGTAGGTGGCCATGTGTTCCATCAACGCGACCCAGGCCCGATCCGGTAGGTAGATCGTTCGCACTGCTTCCTCGTTCTTGGTCCCCATGATCTTGACCGAGTGGTTGTGCTTGTTGACATCCCGACGACGGATGCCGACCAATTCCTCGGTACGCGCCGCCGCACCAAAGCCGTTCACCAGCACCATGGCCTTGTAGCGGTCGCCGTGACCGAGGTGGCTCATGGCGTCAGCCAGGGCTTGGACGACGTCATCGTCGTCGGGGATGGGCCGCTCGGCGGCATGCTCTTGGCTGCCGCCTTCGATTTGACAGGGGTTGAAAGGAATCCACCGGTAGCGGACCGCTCGGTTGAGCATGGTCTTGAGGAGCTTGTAACTCTTGGCGGCTTGGTCCGCCCCGGCGTCTTTTCGTACCTTGGCGTACCAGTCGTCAACAACTTCTACGGTGATCTTGTTGAGCGGGTAGCCGCCCAGGTGATGACGTTTGCGGTGCGTGTCGTTGCCGATGATGTTGCGGTTGAGCAACCCCCGCATCGGCCCCAGGGTCTTCGGCGATAACGGCCTGCCCCTGGATGTGTGGACCTCCAGATGATGAACGGCCAAGTCCCGCAGCAGGGTCTCGCCTTCGGCGGGGTCGGTGACCAGACCGTCGTGGGTGTTCTTCTGGGCCGCAGTGCGATAGCGGTCGGCCTCCTCCTGGGTGAGGAAGCCGCGCTATTTGCGTTGCGTGCCGTCCGGGTCGTACCACCGGGCCATCCACCGTTCCTGCCCGTTTCTCAGAACGTAGTTCTCAACCCCTTGGTTGCGTGCCATGGGCGCAAGTTGATCGCGGCGGGACGGTGATTTTTTCTCGGCTCTGGTGCCCACGGTGTGCCCACATAGCCTGGTTAGAGAGCGCTATTTTCGCTTCTTAAGCCTCTGACCAGCACCTTTGCGGGAGGCGGCGACCGGAATCGAACCGGTGTACAGGGCTTTGCAGGCCCTTACGGACCAGTTTTCCGGACGTCGCTGGTGCTGTCCGTCGTTGTCCGAACGCGACCAAAAGTGCAGGTCAACCACATAATTTCATACGGCCGAAGGACAGCCGTGGACATCGGTGGACGGCCTCGGCCGCGGGTTTTTCGCGGGTTCCCGCGGGTTTTTCGCGGGTTTACTCGGGTGCCAGAAGTCGCTCAACAGGCCTGGCGGTCGCCACGCTTCGTGGTTGATCGGTTCTACGGCTTGTGGAAGATGGCGTGGGTCTCGACGCGGCGCCAGATGATGTACGCCTCCCCTTCCCTCACGGCGTCGTCGAACTCGAACGTGGCTCGACCATCCTGCGCCCAGGTCATCTCGAAGACGCCGAGTGCTCCCCGGACACCCTTGACTAGCAGTCCGGCTCGGAATTTGCCGCCAGCTCGTAAATCCTCAACGAACTGGGTCACCGCAGCCTGGTACGCGACCCGCTCGGCAGGGCTCAGACAGTTGAACTGGGCTCTGAAACGGTGAAGCCACGAAAACGTCGGTAACGACTACCGCGGACGACGACACGGGCACCCGGCTCTGCGATCGACCACAGCACCTCGAGGAACTCCTCCCCGGAGTTGAATGTCTCCGTCCGCCCGGCACCCACGTCTGCGTCCGCCACCCTCTCTTTCTTTTGCCAGTCCTGAGTCCAGAACCACGCCTGACTGGCGTGGATGACCTCCTACGGACGGAGAGAATGTCTTCATCAGGCAGCTCGGCGTCGAGGAGGTCGCCCTCTTCGAGGCGCGCCGGCTTACGGATCTCCTCTGGATGGGTGAGCTGGCCGTTGGCGTGCAAGGTCGTTCGAGGCGTCGGTCATCGTAATCGCCAGTGGGACATTCCAACAGTCCGACTATTCCCGTCAAGGAGGACGTCGCCGCAACCTGGGCTGCGCGGCTCGCGCCGATCCCTCAAGCTGAGACCCTGGGACTTTGGTGGACTGGTATGGACAGATGTGGCCCATGAATAAAGGGTTTCTTCAGGTGCGGACAGCCATGGACGGCTGGGGCCGCGCGATAATCGCGCGATAAAGCAAGGCTTGCGGGTGCTCGGACCCTCACGGACGGTCCGGCGCCTTGTCGGAGTCTGGCCGGTTCCGGCAGGCCCGGTCAGCCAGGTATCGGTGGCGTACAGCTTCCTTCGCGTTGATCGGATGGATGCTCGTGAAAGCCGCAAGGCTCTCGATGTCCTTCTGGCGGCCGGCGAGGCGCTTCGACGTGTAGATGGCTGACACGTCGGCTACGACGGCGTCCACCTCCAGGCCCGGATCGCTCTCATCGGCAAGCCGGACGATCACGACACTGTCGACCAGATCGTCGTAACCGCGGGGGAAACCCGCCGGTCTGAGGACCACGTCGAGGTCCCCGTACTCGGTAGTGAAGGTCCAAAACGTGGTGTCGGTGAGCGAGGATGGATCCTCCATCAGCTCGTAGGCCACGCCGACCACCTCCCCACGTCGCTCCCGGGCCCCGAGATCTTTCAAGGCTGCGACCAGCCGATCACGATTGGCGGCGCCCGTCGCAGGAACGATGTCGAGGTCGGTCATCGGCAAGTCGATTCCTTGGACGATGGCCCCATAGCTGCCGACGAGCACATATGCGACGTTATGCCGTTCGAGCGCAGCGAGAATGGGCACGGCCCTCAGATCGCTATCGCCTGGTCTACGGTCGCGCACGGGCCGCCCGGCGCATTCCCCTGACTTCGTCGGCGCTGGGTCGGCGGATGGAGACGACCTCCCGGCGAGCCCGGTGGGCGTTTCGCCGTGCCTGATCATGTCCGACTTCCTCGTCACGGCGGTACTGGTCTCGGTCAGCTTCGCTGACTACCGATGCCTGCATCCGCAATTCCATGCCGCATGCATCCAGTAGCCGGGCCAGCATCGATACCGAAGGGTCCTTCTTACCCGTCTCGTACTGGGAGACCAGGGGGCGAACCACGCCAGCTCGCTCCGCGAGCTGCGCCTGGGTGAGGCCACAGCGTCGGCGCGCGTCAATCAGAAGAGCCCCAGCCAGTGTGACCTTCTCGGATGCCGCGGGTGAAGCGCTCATGATCTGCAGTGTAGCCGATCGGATACATCAGGAGCCACTGGACGGCGGCCGGACGGAGCCCTTGACCCGGCGTTCTGGGCTATGTCGGCCCTTGACCCTTAGCGGCTTATGGGATGCGCATTATGGGGCGCTCGGTAAGGGCCGTTATGTGCGGTCCCGGTAGTTGTCGAGTTGCCATTCTGGGCTGACGTTCGACTGGTCCTCCGGCGAACCCTCTGGAAGACGGGGAGCCCGAGCGGCGACCATCGTTCTGGCGCGGTGCGGCGTCCCGTGCTCGTTCCTGACGGGCACCCAGTTCAGGAGGTATGCGTCGTGACGAGGGCGGTACCGGTTCTGGGCTCGCCGTGGGGGGCCTGTCAAGTCCGGCTCGGCTGGGACGGTCACCATGATCTTTTCCGTCGGGCTCGGCTCCCCTGGTTCGGGTGGGACAGCTCGGCGCCCGGTTTGTGATTGTCCGAGGCCTGGGTTCGCAGGTCGTCCACGACGAGGCGGACGGTGTTGGCGATGGCGTCAGGGATTCGCTCGATTGGAAGGCCGTACAGGTCGTGCATCGGCCATGATGCGTCGAGTCCGGAGAGACGGAGCAGTACCGTCGTGGCGTCCTCGGTGGCCATGGTTGGAGCGCCGATCGCGGCGACGGATCGGCGGATGGCGTCCAAACGTGGGGCGCGCCGCGGTTGGCGGATGTCTGGCCACTGCAAGAGCGCGACTGCCACGGCTCGATGCGGTGTACCGCGCCAGCTCCCAACGAACGTTTGACCACACGACGCCACACTCAGTGACCGAAGGCGAGCTCCTCGGGATAGGGGTCCCCGATCGGCATCGCCAGATCCCGCATGGATTCACTGAGCTTGGGTAGTCTCCGGGTCTACCGGAACCGCCTTCACGGGATCGAGCCGCCGACGCCGCCCCCCGTGGCCCGAGCAGCGCCACCACTCGGCCCCGGAGCGGCCAATCGGGCTCCAGTTGTGGTAATCCCAACGTCGGGTCGGATCCCACTTTTTAACCGAACAACTCGGCGATCGCAGTGCGACAAGCATCGGCGAGAGAGGGGGCCAATATCATCGCGGCGTCGTCTGGGCGAACCAAGGGCCGCGACTCTGGGAGATTGTCTTGTCCGAGCCGGGACAAGAAGGCATAGTAGGCGGCGGCCAGTTGTTGGGAGACGTCGCTCCGGTCGACCATGTCGGCGTAGTGCCCCAGGGCGCAGACCGCGAAGCTCAGACCGCGCTCTTCGCCGATCTGGAGCGAGATAGCGGCGGCTTCGGCGACGTCTAGTGAGACGGAAAGCACGTCGCCGGCGGCCTCGGCGACGGTAGCGCGGGTGCCCAGCTGGCCCGCGAGCTGCCACTGGTCGTCGAGGTCGCGGTAGATGGTGACGGCGTCGTCGCAGTACCGCCTGGCAGTTGCGAGGTCCCGGAGGGCCAGGGCGCGTTTACCAAGCAAAGCGCAAGCTTGGCCCACCGGGTGGCGTATACCCGCCCGTTGCGCCTGCTCGATGACCTGGGCCAGGAGGTCGGCCCGCTTTGACCACGACGCAGCATTGGCGAGCCACAGCCGGGACCAGCACCCGAGCACGGGATCGTCGAGCTCGTCGGCCAACGCTGCGGCGGTTTGGAACATGGGCAGGTAGTCGTCACTTCCTCGGCCAGCTGTGGATAGAGCCCGACCCAGCCAGAAGTAGCACGCAGCCTCAGCTCGCCGGCGTCCGAGACGGCGGTACCCCTTGAGCGCGGTCTCGAGGTCTGCGACGGCGCGGTCGACCTCGATGCCGTCTTGGTACAGAAGACCTCTGGAGAAGTGGAGGGCGAGGACTCGGCGTTCATCAAGATCGGCCTCAGCAGTGCTGACGCGGTCGACCCAACGTCGACCTGTCGGCTGGTCGTTGAAGAACCAGTACAGAGCGACAGCGCTGATCAGATCGGCCGCTACGTTGTAATGGTTCGTGACCAGCAACCGGCGCAGGGCGAGGTCGATGTCGCCGGCAGCGAATCGCAACCGGGCTACCACTTCGGCTTGGTCAGCGAAGTAGCGGCGGCCGGCGTCGATGGCGCGTCGAGCGATGTGAGTGGCGTGTCGGTCGGCGCATCCCTCGCTTTCGCCGGCGTCCTGCAGACGTGCCGTGGCGTACTGGCGGACTGGTTGGAGAAGGCGGTAGGCAGCCGACCCGTCACAGTCCTCGACGACGACCAGCGATCGGGCCACCAGCGAGTCCAGCCGGTCGAGGGTATTGCGTTCCTCACCGCTACCGCGGCTGCCGCCATTATCGCTGCTGTCGCCGGCCACGGCGATGACGTCTTCGGTCCGAAACCGGGCGAAGATCGACAGCCGCCGGAACAGGGTCTGCTCGGTGGCACTGGCACAGCCGTGGCTCCAGTCGAGCGCTGCCTGCAGGGTGCGATGCCGGCCATCGGCGTCCCGGCGGCGGTTGGCGAGACCCTCGATGTCGGTGTGCAACCGATGCGCAAGGTCGGCCAGACCAGTGGAGACCAATCCGGCCGCGGCAAGCTCGATCGCCAACGGCAGACCGTCGAGTAGTCGAGCGATCTCTCGCAGTCTCACGGTGTCGGCCTCGGTGACTCTGAGGCCGGGCCGGGCCGCGTGGAGCGCGATCCAGAAAAAGGCGCACGGCAGGCACCGTGGACAGCGCGGCCAGGCTCAGATCGCCTTTGAGGGGAAGGAGCAGAGGCTTCACCGGGTGCACTACTTCGTCGGATAGCCCCAGCGCTTCGCGTGTCGTAGCTAACACCCGCACCTGCCGAGTGACGTCGAGCAGGGCCCGGATGGCGTCGGCCGCCGCGTCGACGACGTGCTCGCAGTTGTCGACGACGAGCAGCATCGGCGAGTCAGCAACACCGGACGGGGTGTCACCGCTCAGGTCTCCGCCGCCGTCCACGGTTAACGAGGCGAACACCGCGGGTGCCACCGCGGCCGGCTCTCGCACCTGGGTCAACTCCACTAGGCGGGCTCCGGCCGGAAACGGAATCCTCGATGCCACCTCGCGTGCCAGGCGCGTCTTGCCACTCCCTGCCGCCCCGACCAAGCTCACCAAACGGTGACGGCGAACCAGCGCCCCCACAGCCGAGAGGTCCTCATCTCGTCCCACCAGTGAGGTGTCCGGCCTTGCGATCGTGGGATGTTGCGGGGCCATGGTCAACGCGGGGGCCGCCAGGTGTGGGCCCAACACCGCCCACACTCGTTCCGGTACCTGCAGACCGCGCAGCGAACGCTCACCGAGGTCGACGAGAACCAGTCCGTTTGCGAGGTGCTCCCCCACAAGTGCTGCGGTAGTGTTGGAACACAACACCCCGGCGCCCTCTGTTAGCCCACGGATTCTGGCCGCCCGGTTCACCACCGGTCCGAACCAGTCGCCGCGACATTGGTCGACCTCGCCGGTGTGGACCCCAGCCCGCACCGCAAGTCCTCCGGGCGGCCAGGCCCGAGCACCCAGTCTCGTCACGACCTCGGCAGCGGCCGCCACCGCGGCGCTCGCCGATTGGAACACAGAAAACGTCGAGTCACCTTCGCCCTTGGACTTGACCAGCTGACCACCGTGGGCCTCGATCACGCCCTTCACGAGCTCATCGTGATCGGCGAGCGTGTCGGCCATGGTCTCAGGGGCGGTATCCCACAACTGCGTCGAACTCACCACATCGGTGAGGCAGAACGTCACGACACCTACCGGCGGGCTAGCCCACGACCCACTAGCCCACGACCCACTAGCCTCCTCCGGGCCACCGGCCGCTGTGCTACCACCGACGACAATGAAGGCGTCACACACGGTACCGACCTTCAGGCCACGCTGCGCTGCGACGGCTTCGCGAACCTGGTGGCGATGAGCGCGCAGCGGCTGAGCGTAGAGTTCGCTGCCCAACTCCTGAAGTAGCCCGGCCGACCTCTCGATGTCGGTGAGCACGAGAGAAACGGTGAGGGCGGGCAGCGCTCCGGAGCGTATCGCCGCCCGCGCTTGGCGCGGCATGTCCAACTCTGGCGACTGGTCTGGGATCGCGAAGTCGAGACCTTGCAGGGTCGGCCTGGGGTCGATGCCCAGCTGGTCGGCCAGGATGTCTTGCGTGTGGCAACAGACCTCGAGCGGCGCCCGCTTGGCGGCCGGCGCGGTCCTGGGCGAGCATGAGCCGAGGGCATAAACGCGATGGGTCCGTGGGCAGCACTTCTCCTGCGCTCTGCCCAGCGAGATTCCTGCGCACCCTGGAAACGTGCACCCGCAAAGCGTTGCCTGCCCTGGAGGGAGGGTTCTCACTCCATAAGGCGTTGATCAACCGAGCCGTCGAGACCACACGATTCGCCTCAAACAGAAGCGCCTCTAGGACGATCCGCTGCCTGTCGTTGGCGAACGCGAGCGTCCTCCCGTCGTCGGCGATGACTTCGAGCCGGCCCAACAGCCGATAGCGCATCGCCCCTCCCGGCCAACACACGGACACGACGTCACAACGATCATAGCAGCACCCCGAGCCCGACATCCTCGACTCCCGACAGCAGTGCGCCAGATCGTGTCGGCGCCCCTTCAGCTTCCCCTCGGGGCGAAGGTTCGGGGTTTAATGACTGCAGCGACAATCCATACGTCGCACACAAATGGGAGCACCATGAACCACCTCCGCCGGACCGGTATTTCCCGTTGGGGTCGGCCGCAAGCCCATTTGGCTAGGGAGCCTGAAGGCCCGTCCAGGCCCCTAGCTTAGCCCGGATCCACCGATTGACCGGGGTCGATTGTTTTAGCGGGTCTGTGGCGGGTTGGGGTGGGTGGTGATGGTCCGGAGGGGGTGGCGAGGGGGAGGCGGCTGGTGAGGGGGCGTGTGAGGTCACGGCTTTTGGGTGTTCGGGCTGTCGTCGACGCGGCCGCCACGGGCATCGGTTCTGCTGGGCGGTTAGATACTTGCCCCTGAAAAAGCCGATGTGAGCGGAGGGTTCCGTTGGGCACTTGGTTCAGGGGCGTGAGGTCGGGGTCGGCCCCGATCTCGATGTGTTCAGGGGTTGTCTGCCGGTCGATCGTGATCATTGGGAGCTGACCAGCGTTGCGATCTTGACCAGGTTGTGGTTGAAGACCCCGTGGCCGCACCAGGTCTTGGTGCCTTCGAGTCCGTCGATGCGGGTCCTGTTCCATCCGAAGTCTCGTTTGAGGCAGCTGATGCGTCCCTCGCTTCCTGTCCGCCACCGGACCAGGTCTTGGAACGACTCCTGGTTCTCGACCGCTCGTCGGGCGGCGCTGGGTTTGCCCTTGGTCGGAAGCACCACCTGGCGAACGCCGAGTTCGCGGAGCGATTCGCCGACGGCCGCCTCGCCATAGCCGCGGTCGGCGGTGACCGCGTCGGGGACGACGTTGGCCCGCTGGCTGATGCGCTGGATCGCCGGAGCGAGCATGGGGGCATCGGGTGGGTTGCCGATGAAGACGGCGTGGTCGACGACGATGCCGTCCTCGTTGTCGACCACCTGGGCCTTGTAACCGAACTCGACCGGCTTACCCAGCCGACCCTTGCGGATGGGCCGGGCGTCAGGGTCGTGCAGCGACACCAGACGGGTGGACCCGTCGGGCACGTTGCCGGCCAGGCGTTGGCGGGTCTGGCGGGCGATGCGGGCCACCCGCTCTGCGGTCACCTCGAGGTCGTTGGCGACGACTTCGAGCCTGGCTGGCGCAGCCCGGCCCAGTTGGCGGAGTCTCCGTCGGGCGTTGACCGCCACCCGACGGGCCTCGCGGATGGCGTCGGAGGCGATGCGGGCCATACGGGCATTGATGGCCATGACCTCGCCCTTTGCCTCCTCGGTTCGCCGACGGAGGTTCGCCCCGATCGAGCGGGCGTGACGCCGCACCAGATGGGTGCGGTCTCGGGTCTTGACCCGGGGGGCGAGGCCACCGGCCTTCAGACGCTGGACCGCTTTGGCCATCTTGGCCACGCCCTTGGCCAGCAGTCCCGAGTCGGTCGGGTAGGCGACATCCGCGGGAACCACCGTGGTATCGGCCCGGACCCGGTCGGTCTTTAGGAGCTTCGCCGCCACGGCTGTGGCCAGCAGCGCCTCGTTGAGACCGTCGACGGCCGACGACCCGCAGCGGGTCGTGATCTTCATCAGCGTGGTCGGGTGCGGGACCGCCACGCCGAGGGGGATCCGGCAGAAACGCTGCCAGGAGATCGAGTCGGCGACCTCCCGGCACAGCGGCTCGAAGCCCAATCGATAGCGGTACTTCAAGAACATCAGCCGCAGGTACGTCTCGATCGGCACCGACGGCCGCCCGAGCACCGAGTGGAAGTGCGCCCTAAACGGCTCGAAGAATCCCGAGTCGTCCAACAGCCGGTCGACCCCCTCCAACTCGTCAGGCAACCCGAGGCACATCTCGGGCAGGATCGCTTCCCACAGGGTGGGCTGAGCGTTTACCGTTCTCAACATGATGGCCTCGATCCGTACCAGTCCTACGGGTCGAGGCCATCATCGCCGATCGGGGCGAAAACCGCGAGGACCTACCCCGAGTTTTTCAGGGGCAAGTAGATAACGAGTTCCACGCTGCGGATGGCGTCGAGCATGGTGTGGAACTGGACCGTCCATGGCCAGCGGGACGGAAGGTGGAGATGGACGCGTCGGCCTGAGGTGGCGAGCCGGCCGGGGATGGTCAGGTAGCGGCGGCGGAGGGTGTCGGTGGCCACGAAGGCTTTGCGGTTGGGCTGCCCGTCGCTGGTGTCTTCGCTGACGCCTGCTGGGGTGTCGGTGTCGATGCCGCCGATGCGGGTGGTCCAGCGCGACAGGTTGTGGGCGATCACGTTCAGCGTGAGCCAGGCTGCGTTGGCGGCGAAGCGACCGGAGGGTAGGTGGTTGAGCCCGACGCCGTATTTGAGGTCGCGGATGGCGTTCTCGCAGTTGGCGTGCGCTCGATGCCAGGCATCGAGTGTGATCGGGTCGCCGTCGCGGTCGGTCATGAAGGCGTGGTAGGAGTAGTCGGCGATCAGGGCGAGTTGCGATCCCGGTGTGGGCCGGGTTCGGCGCACCACCAGCCGGCAGGGGATGCCTTCGTCGGTGCCGGACTTGAATGCCCGCCAGTCGATGGCGGTCACATCGGCGCCGTCGTCGAGCCAGTAAGGGATCGGCTTCCACGCCTGCTCGGGGATGGCCGAGATGGCGGCGTGCACGTTCTTGTACAGCTTGACCGTGATCGAGAAGCGGACGTCGGCGGCCTGGCAGGCCTGGACCACTTTGGCGGAGTAGAACCCCGAATCGGCCCGCACCATCAGCGGGCCGGTCGCCGCCGCGGCTCGGACCCGCCCGAAGGTCTCGGCCAGGAAACCGACCGCGCCGCGAGCGGTATGCGAGTTCCCGCCCCGCAGACGCGAGTGGATCACCTCGCCGCTATCGGCGGCGATGGCATAGAGCGGGTGGTAGCCACGAACATGGGTGTAACCGAAACGGCTGCCGCCTTCTTTCTGGGTGCCGTAGGTCTCATGTATCGAACTGTCCAGATCGATGGTGAACGCCTCCCCCGGCTGCGGGCCGGCGCCGGCCGCCCACCCACGAGCCAGCGCCTCGCCGGCGGCGGCGTCGAGCTGGCGGGCATGCCCCCACGAAAAGCTGCGCAAGAAGGTACCTATCGTCGAGGGAGCCAGCACCGTGTGACCCAGCACCGCCGCGGTCGACCCGGCCCGCAGCACCTCGCAGCCCTCGATGCTGTCCGCGGCCGCCAGCACCGAGTGGATCACCGTCATCGCCTTGTCCCCGACATTGGCCCGGCCCGAGCCGTCGCCCAGATCGACGCGCTCATCGAAGATCTCACGCAGCCGTAGATGCTGAGCCAGGCTGGCCGGCGCGATCAGCCCGGCGTTGGCCACCAGCCGCTCGTCATCGAAGGTCACGCCGATCCGGTCCAGACTGTGCCAAGATGAACGCATCTGAAAGGTGCCTTCCAGTAGGGGCATGGCTTGGTGTGGTAGCCGCCATTTTCCCTTGCCGGAAGGCGCTTTTCGCGGATACCCGCCCTATGTCACCCCCGCCGGATCGGTGGATCCGGGCTTAGCTACTTGACCCTGAAGAACCCGCTTCGATAACGAGTGGGGTCTGGGCTGATTGGTGCCTGTGGGGTGGTGTGGGCCTGTTCCCCGGCCGTTTTAGTTTCTCTCGGGCCGCCTTTCCGGCCGTTCGAGGCCGTCGGGGCGTGGCGGGAGAAGCGGTCGGCCGGGTGTCAGGCAGCATTCCGGGCTGGTGGCATGGGGGTGGGCGGGTCGGTGCCGGGGACGATCCGGGCTGGTCGCGGCTGGCACGGGGTGGCTGGCGGCGGGGTGGCGGTATGGGCGAGGGCGGCAATCTTCACCGAGTTGTGGGCCAGGACACCCCAGCCGCACCAGGTTTGGGTGCCGCCGATCCCGTCGAAGAGGCTGCGCCGCCAGCCGAAGTCCCGCTTCAGGCAGGAGATCCGGGCCTCCGAACCGGTGCGCCACTTCACCAGCTTGGTGAAGCGCCGTCCATGTTGAACCTTGCTGCGAGCCGGACCGGGCCTGCCGCGCCGGGGAATAGCCACGGTCTGCACGCCGAGCGATTTGAGATCGGAGTCTATTTTGGCTTCGCCGTAGCCGCGGTCGGCGGTGACCGCTCGGGGGGCGCGACCGAAGCGGGCGGTGATGCGGGCGACGGCGGGGACCAGCATCGGGGCGTCGGGCGGGTTCCCCTTCACTACTACATGGTCGACGACCACGCCCTCGGCGTTGTCGGCCACCTGCGCCTTGTATCCGAACTCGACGGGACGACCGAGTCGTCCCTTGCGGATGGGGCGGGCGTCGAGGTCGTGAAGCGACACCACCCGGGTGGCCCCGTCGGGGATCTCACCGGCGAGGCGGGCCCGGGTCTGAGCCGCGATCTGTTCCACTGCGGCCGCGGTCTCCTCCAGGGCCGAGATCATCGCGGCCAGCTTTCCTCCAGCGGCGACGCCACGGCGGGCCAGGGTCCGTCCGGCGTTGGCGGCCACCGCCCGCGCTTCGCCGACCGTCGCCACCGCGATCGCGGCCAGCTCGCCGGTGATGACCAGGACCTCTTCTTTGGCGTCGTCGTTGCGCCGACGCAGCCAGGTAGCCACATCATGGGCTCGCCGTCGCACCGATCGCGTCCGATCCCGGAAACCGGTCCGCTTCGCCAGCCCGGCCGCCTTGAGCTTGCCGGCCAGGACCGCCATGCGGGCCACGCCCTTGGCCAAAAGACCGCTGTCGGTCGGGTAGGCCACGTTCGCTTCGACCACGGTGGTGTCGGCGCGGACGGCGTCGAGACGGATCAGCTTCTCCTCGGCCGCCTTGGCCAACAACGCCTCGTTGAGCGCCGAGATGGCCGTCTCACCACAGCGGGCAGTGATCTTCAACAGCGTGGTCGGATGCGGCACCGCCTGATCGAGGGGGATCCGACAGAACCGCCGCCACGCGATGGAGTCGACCACCTCCGCGCACAGCGTCTCGTACCCGAGTTTGTAACGGAACCGCAGGAACATCATGCGCAGGTAGGTCTCCATCGGGATCGACGGCCGACCGGTCCGCTCCGAGAAGAACGGCACGAACGGCTCGAAGAACCGCACGTCATCGAGCAGCCGGTCCACCTCGGCCAGCCCCGGCGGCAGCCCCAAGCAGCACTCCGGCAGGATCGCGTCCCACAAGGTCGGCTCAGCGTTTATGGTACGCAGCATGATGGCCTGAACTCCTTCTCGCACAAGGGGTTCGGGCCATCATCACAGCATTCGACCCCAAACCGGGGGACCGTCAGACCGCGAGACCCTTACCAGACAAGGGCATACACGTCGACTTTTTTGGGGTCAAGTAGCTAGCATCGAGCCAGCGATCTGCCGACCGGAACCTCCGCGTTCGCGCTTCAGATCGTAAGCGCCAGATTCGGCTGGTTGCTCCAAATCCGGCAAAGGTTGTTCCGTTGCTCCTTCAGGGGGCGGACGTCGCCGGGTTTGGTGTTGTCCGATGGGATCGTCACGCGACCTTGCTGATCGGGCTACCGGGCTTCGAGCCCGGTCAGGGTGAGACGGGCTAGCGGCGCCGTCTCAGCAGGTATGGACGATGAGGACACAGCGGTCGGCGTGATGGGAGACCCGGTTGGGGACTGAGCCGAGCACCCGCCGAGGACCGATCATCCCCTTGTTGCCGACCACGATTATCTGGGCACCCACGTCGCCGGCTATCTTGATGAGCGTGTCAGCGGGCTCGCCGACGCACAAGTGGCAGCAAACCCTGACGCCCATTCGCTTGAGCCGCTCCCCCGCCCGGGCCACAACGCATTGGGCCTGGGCCTGCGCCTGTTCGTTCATCGGAAAGAAATCGACCGCCATCCACGCGGCGGCACCCATCCCAGCGGCGCCCGAGAGGGCGTTGTAGCACATGACAACATGGACTGTGACTCCCAAAGCGGCGGCAATTTCGCCAGCCTTGTCAACGGCTCTATCCGCAGTCGACGACCCGTCGGTGCCGACCACGATCGGTTCTACAGACATTCGGGCCTCCCCTCGCTCACCTTCTCGGTATCAACTAGCCCAACCCGACTGGGACTGTCGTTGGACGATCCCAAGAAACGGCTTTGCCGCGGCGTCTGGTTCTTCGCGGCCTCGAGCACCGACGGTGTATCAGTGCGGCTGGTTCGCTTCGGCGGTGCGCAGGCGCCGGGCCAGGCTCACGGCGATCTTGCCGACGACAGTCGGGCTCATTTCGAGCAGCGCCTGGAACTCGGCGGTGGAGAGCACGAAGACGGTCATCGGTGTCTCGGCGGTCACCGTCGCGGTGCGCCGACCACCGTCAAGCAGGGCTATCTCGCCCACGCAGTCCCCGGGACCGGCCATGCCGACGAGCCGGCCGCCGATGGTCACCTGAGCTTTACCGTCGGCGATCACAAAGCACTCCCGGCCGGGGGCGCCCTCAGTGGTCAACACGAATCCCGCCTCGATCGGCAGGGGCATGCACAGCCCGGCCACGGCTTGCAGCTCACGTTTGCTGCACCTGGAAAACAGACCCACCTGGCTCAGCTCCCGCACCTTTTCGTCGGCTCTCGTTCTAGCCATCACTCTTCTCCTTGCGGTGTTCCCGGCGTCGTTGACCTCATCGCACCATCCTGAACCAACACCTCGACGTCAGCTACGTACAACGGGCGCTGCCAATGCGTCCTTTTACCGGTATCCGAGGTGGCGGGGACCGCCGACCGCCGATTCACATGGCTCGAGATCGCAGCCCTTCGAGGTCGACAACGGTGATGCAGCGCCGAGCAGTGGTGATCCAACCCCGACCACGAAACAGGCGCAGCGCCTTGCCTACCGCCTCGCGGGACGCGCCCGTGAAGCCGGCCAGCTCGTCCTGGCTGAGCGGTATGTCGACCCGGGTCGCCCCACCGGGGAGGGCACGCCCGAAGCGCTCAGCCAGCTCCACCACCCGGGCGGCCACCCGCCCCACCGAATCTAAGCCGACAAACTCCACCCGGCGCCGGTCAGAGTCGCGCAGCCTGCCGGTCACGGATCTAACAAACAGCAGCGACGCCTGGGGGCTGGCCGCCAGGAACGCCCGGAACTCCGCACCGGGCACCACGCTCGCGTCGAGCGGATCGATGGCCGTGGCCGTCGCCGAACGAGGACCGGCGTCGTTGGCAGACAGCTCGCCCAGCAACTCCCCGGCGCCACACACCGCCAGCACCACCTCCTTCCCATCCCCCGTCGCCGCGGAGACCTTCACCCGCCCACTCGTCAGCAGAACCACCCAGTCAGAGAGATCTCCCTCGTGGAACAAAGTCGAACCCGCTCGGTATCGCCTGGCCTTCCCTACCGCATGCAGCGCGGCGCGCTCCGCCGCCGGCAGCTGTACGAACCACCCGCCGACAGACGAATCCATCACGATCAATCTCCCCCTCGAACACTGAAATCCTGGAAGACGTCCCCCCAGAATGCCAGACCTGAGACCGGACCGGAACGATCGCGCCATAACACGAAAGGATCGCCCACCTTCCCGCGAGCCGACCCGATCCGAATCGGCGCTGCTGCCAGCCTCTGCTCGTGACCGTACGGGCGGGTGCAGAATATCCGGCCAATGCCCTCCGAATGTTTCGCTGCCACGACGCAGTTATTGTGCGCTCCACTGGGGCCGAACTGGTGCGCCTTCCGTATCCGGCGTGATGAGCGATCGTGCGTAGGCCGTTGGCCTGGCCTGAGGGGAGTTTCGGTTGGCTCGGCCCGGCATGCGGGGGTATGGCCTAGGATCATGGCGGCCGTGGGCTGCGGATCGAGGGAGGCATGGTGGAGAGGGATCGATTCGGGCTTGTTCTGAGCACGGCTTCGGCGGTTGCGGCCGAGAACTATCGAAGCTTTGTCGACTCCTTTCTGGCAAGCCGGAAGGGGGCGAGGGAGTTTCTGCGAGTCGCCCTGGCTGGGGATGAGGGTTTCGCTTTGGCCCGAATAGCGGACGCCTTCGTGCGTTTCGCAGATGGTGACGCGGAGGGTGCCAAGCGGGCCGCGGCCGACGCTACTGCGTTTGGCGCGGCAGCGACGGAGCGGGAGCAGTCCCATATCGCGGCGTTCGCGTCGAGAATCAACGGCGAAGCGGCGCGAAGTGCCGACCTGTTCAAACGGCATGTCGGCGAGCATCCGCTCGACGTCGTCACCGTGTTTGTGTCGCAGGGGGCGCTCGCGTTCAGCGGCCGGCGCACCTGGAAGGAGGAGATCGCAGCGCTCACTGATTCGGTGGTTGCCCACTATGACCCCGACGAGTGGTCGATCCTCGGGTTACGCGCCTTTCGGGCCGAAGAAGAACGCAATATCGATGAGGCACGGCACCTGTCCGGGCGGTCCCTGGAAAGATACCCGGCCAACGCCCGAGCGGCTCACGTGATGTCGCACACCTACTTCGAGTTGGCCGAACACCACGCCGGCGCTCAGTTCCTCCGCCAGTGGATCCCTAGCCACGACCCTCTGGCGGACTTCGGCGCCCACCTGTGGTGGCATCTGGGTCTCCACCAACTGGGCCTGAGCGACGGAACGGGTGCTGTCGACACGCTGCGCACGGGCATCGCCTCGGGCGGTCGCAACCCGTTCGGGGTGCCGGATCGAGCGTCGCTGTTATGGAGGTTGGACCTCTACGGCCTCGACGTGGACGAGAACGACCGGCAGGCCGTGTCCGATTTAGCGGCCGAGGTGGTCCAGACCCCAGGTTTCGCTTTCATCGACGCCCACGTCATCCTGGCCCACGCGGGGGCCCACCGGGCCGACCGCCCAGAGGCGTTCGTCGAGCAACTGGAGGTCCAGGGCGCCGAGGGGAACGACCTAGCCGGCGGCGTCCTCCTGCCTTTGGCCCGGGGGATCGCGGCCTTCAGTGAGGGTCGATTCCACGACGCCGCCCGCCACCTCGGTAATTTGGTAGGGAGTGGGGAGATCGTCCGAATCGGGGGAAGCAACGCCCAGCGGGAAGTCTTTGAAGACACTCTCATGGCCGCGCTGGTCGCCGATGGTCAATATTCAGCAGCGCGCACCCTTATCGGGCAGCGACTTGCCCGACGACCGTCGTGGGTCGACGATCGGTGGCGGTCAATCGTCGATCCGGAATGACCCAGAGAAGGGAAGGTCGGAAAACCGAAGCATCCAAACACCCACGGTACCCCGGCGTGTCGAACTAGCCGTCAACGTCAATGGCCAAGGACGTCCCCACGCCCACGCCGACAACAACATCGGCTGCGCCGAACTGGCCAATAGAGGGCCAAACACAACCACAGGACGCACTCTTTCAGCGAGTACACCCTCGACCGCGTGCGTCGCAGCCGTACGATAACCGGCGAAGTCGGGTGGTAACCCCGCTACATAATGTGCGCTCGAGAATCCGACGTCGCCAGCCGGCGAAGGAGCGCCGAACGGCACCTCGGCGAGTCCGCGGCGAGCGGGTTGTCAACTGTAGGACTCGGCGCGCAGCCCTCAGTCTTGCCGGTCCTATATGGCTTCCGCCGCCCGCTTGAATGACTTCAGTGTCGTCGGAATACCTGACCGTGCTTGCTCACTTCGGTTGTCGATCTGGGATTGGGCGTCAATGCCGAACCGCTCATGGAACATTGCGATGCCATCGGGGAGGAACTCCCACGACTCCGTTACCTGCGTTCCGCCTTCGACGGGAGCGAACGTGTAACCCCAGCGGACGAAGCTGGCGCCAACCACGAAAGCGAACTCGCGGCCCGGGTCGGCGACCATGACCTGGGAGCGGGTCTCCCAGGTCCGCTCTGGCAGTTCGTTGCGCCCCGTGAACCAAGACCCAACGTTCGGGCCGGACCTGTCGTCCCACCAACACGCTCTGCATACCGGACTCCATTCGCCCATGCGAGTGACATCTGAGACCATGTCATAAAGGTCTTGGGGCGCGCGGGCAATGACGATCGACTCCGAATATTCGAGTTCGCTCATACGCCCAGTCTGGCTGACTTGCCGGGCGCTGGCCACTGAGTGCCGGCCCGCGCCGATCGGAGGCCGCGACGATTGCCCTATCCCGGCCCAGCGCAGAATGCTCTGACAGAACAACGATCGAGGGAGCCCGCTCCAAAGCGCGGAACGGCACATCTCGCGGCGGCGCTCCGGTCGACCAAGCCGACCCTCCCACGCCGTGGTTATCGGGCGCTCGATAGGGGCCGTTATCGAGCAGGTGCTGGCGGCTATCGATTCCATGTCGAGGGCTCCGAGCCATGCTGGAGAAGAAATTGGTCAGGGGTGCGGCGGCACGCGGCCGTGACGAATGAGAAGATCGTGCAGTTCCCTTGCTTGTTGATGGAGGAGGGACATCGCGAGCGCGGATGTGGCTGATCCTGTTGCTCGTAGAAGACTCAAGGCTCGGCGTCGGTCATCGATCATGCCTGTTTGTGCCAACAGCCGTGCATGCCAGTAGCGGGTGCGGGCTGCGAGTGACGGGAATCCCACGGAATCTTCGAGGTGGCTCGCCGCTTCGAAATGTTGATCGGCGTCGCCGATGCGGCCGAGAACGCCGTAGAGTTGGCCGAGGCTGCGGTCGGCGCCCGCTTCGATCGAGGTTCCGAACGCGCCGACCAACAGCTGCCCGCTGTAGGGCTGCACTTCGGGGAGCAGCTGGGAGGCCCGTTCGGTGTCGGCGAGTTGGGCGCAAGTTTCGGCGAGGTAGCGGATGGCTAGGGGGAAGCCTGAATCGCGGGGGATGACGGCGAACCGGTCGGCGGCGAGTGCGTCGAATAGCTCTGCGGCGTCGTCGGGGCGGCCGACGTCAGCACACAGGGCGGCCCGCATGGCGATCCACGCCGCGGTCGCAGCTAATGGGGCATCTGCGATCTTAGACATCGCGTCGACGACCCTCTCGGCCCTGCCTTGTTCAGCGCGAATGGCTGAGATCTGGGCGCTGTAGCAGTAGACGATCGCGGGGTTCCGGGCGTCACCGATGTCTCGGATCTCGGCGGCAAGGGATTTGGCTTCGTCAAAGCGTCCTTCTGCGATGAGGATGGCAGCGCGAACCATCAGCACGCCGTGCAGCTCGTGCCGGATTTTGCGGGCACGGGCTTGGGTCTCGGCGAGCTCGAGGGCAGCTTCCGCGTCTTTTCGCCAGCCGAGCTGAATCGAGGCCAACGCCAGGTTCCGGTAGGCCCAGACCCTATCCAGGTACAGCCCGACCGCGTCCATAGGTTGCAGCTCCTCGAGAAGTTGCAGCTCCTCGCGGTGAATCGCGAGCCGCTCCGCGGCTTGACTCGAGCCATGGAGTACACCCCCCAGGTAGCCCAGGGCCCATAGCTGGGCTGAGACGTCGTTCAGTCGGCGGGCCATGGCCAGTGCGTCACGGACAGTCTCTTCGCGCTCTTCCCGGCGGCGCAACACGGGTCCCGTGCTAGACAACTGGGCGCCGCTTTGAGCGAGAAGGTGCGCCCGCTCTGAACTGTCCGCCGGGCCGACAAGCTGCAAACCCTCGACGATCAGGCGATCGAGTGCCTCGTCGACCCCTAGCCTCCCGATGTATCCGTACCCGGCTAAGGCCCGGAGAAAGCGGGCGGGGTCTTTCGCTATCCGGGCGATCTCCGCGGCAGCGAGCCAAGCCGGATGCGAGACGTCAAAATCGGACACGGCGGCGGCCGACTCGGCGAGTCCGGCCAGCAGGTCGTAGCGGCGGTCTGGGTCCTCGGGGCAAAGATCCAGAGCAGCCAGCGCCCCCCGGTAATGCTCGATGGCCTCCTCGAAGGCCACCTGGCGGACAGCGTCGTCACCCGCCGCTTGCAGCCAGCGCACAGCCACCGCCGGGTCTCCGGCGGCCAGGCCGAGACGGTAGTGGTAGGCGAGCTCGTTGAGCCGCTGCCCCGACGGGCCGGCTGATGCTCGTATCGCCTCCGCGATCCGCCAGTGGAGTTGGGCTCGGCGTAGCGCCGAGCCTGTCTCGTAGAGAGCGTGGCGGACCAGGGCGTGCGCGAACCGATACCCGCCGGGCCTACGCCCAGTCTCGGCCACTAGCCCGCTGGCGGTCGCCTCCTCCAAGGCGACGATGACATTATCGAGTCCGCGTCCCATGGCTGCGGCCACGTCGGTCGCCTGGAACCGGCCGCCGGCCACAGCGGCGACCGCGAGCGTGTCGCGGGCTGAGGGCGAAAGCTGCCCGACCCGCCGGGAGAGCACGTGGCGCACGCCTTCGGGGGCGCCAGACTCTTCCACCTGAGCCCGAGTCGGCCAATCGTCTCGGTCCCCGCCGAGCAGACCCAGATCGGACAGGTGGGAGACGAGTTCATGGACGAAAAACGGGTTTCCCCCCGTTTCGGCGTGCACGGTCTGGGCGAACACCTCATTGGCAGACCGGTCCAGACGTTCGGCGACTAGGGCCGCTACCTCCTGGCTATCCAAACCGGGCAAGGTGATCGAGTCGAGCAGGTGCTCCCGGGCCAGATCGGCCAGCGCCTCGACGAAGGCGTCGGGCTCAGACATCGCCGTCGAGCGGGCCGTGGCCACCAAAGCGAGCCCTTCGATGCCGGCCCGGGCCAGATGGCGGAGCAGTAACAGGGTGGCCGGCTCGGCCCAGTGAAGATCGTCGATTACAACCACAACGCGCCGCTCGGCGGTCATTGCCTGCACGAAACGCACGACCGCCTCGAACAGGAGCCACCGCCCGGTCTCAGGTGCGCCGGCAGTCGGTGCACGCAACCCAGCCACCCGGTCGACCAGGGCTGGCAGCAGCCGGGCCAGCTCACGACCGGTCGGCCCGAGCTGCACGCGCAGCACTTCCATCGGCGCACTGGTGACGTAGGCGCCGAGCGCTTCCACAAAAGGCTGGTACGGCACCTGCAGACCCTCGTCGCAGCGGCCGAACAAGATCAGAGCACCGGTTTCGGCCTCCGAGCCGGCAACGGCGGCGGCCAGGCGAGTCTTGCCCACGCCCGCCTCGCCGCCGATGAGCACAACGTGGGTGGGCTGGTCGGTCCCGCTGAGGCGGCTATGTATGTGGTCCAGTTCGGCCCGTCGGCCGACCAGGGCTCGCCCCGCTGCCCGCATCAGCGGCGCCGGCAACGACCCCGCCAAGCCCGCCTGCAGGGGGATGGTCAGCGATGTCGACGCTGGTTCGGTCGACGCTGACCGCGGTTGCACCAGATAGATCCGCTCATGGCGGGCCACCCCTCTCAGCTGTCGCTCACCCAGATCAGTAATCACGGCCAGCTCCGCCAGGTCGTCGCCAACCAACTCGACAGTCGCGTGCGACGCCAGGATCTCACCCGCGGCGGCCGCGTCCCGGAGACGGGCGCAACGGTTGAGCGGCCGGCCCCGCCAATCACCGTCTACCAACACTGCTTCACCGGTGTACACCCCGACGCGGACTGCCAGCGGTCCTGCCTCGCCCCAAGCGGCTCGGCCGATCGCCACCTGGGCGATCAGGGCGGCTCGCAAGGCCGCCACCGGACCGGCGAACACCGCGTGCACTGCGTCGCCCACCGTCTTGAACACCTCCCCGCCCTCTGCCTGCACGGCCTCACCGACCAGCCGATCGTGGCGCTCCAAGACTGCCGTCATGAGCGATGGGTGTCGTTCCCAAAGGCCAGTGCTGTCCTCGATGTCGGTAAACAAGAACGTCACCAAGCCGCCCGAGAACGCCGCCAGCCCCCCGACCGAACGGTCACCACCGCCAGGCCCTCTAGCCATGCCAGACCGACTCGGCGCGAACCCCGGATCCCGGTTGATTGCCCGCAGGCCACACAGGAACCTCAGCAGCCAGCCCGCTCATCGCCCCACACGCCACAGCCATCGGGCTGGACAGCAGGCCCCGCCAGACCAGCTCGGACTCTCCGAGGATCGCTTCGGCCAGCACCGCCCTCCCTCGCCCGCCACCACCAACGGCCCGACCGAACCCCACCCGCATGCCGGCAGCGTAGCCGGGACCGCCCACCCGAGACGCTCCCCGTTCCACGCGCCGCACAGTCTGAGCGACTCCCCTTTAGGAAGCCAGACGACCAAACGCGTTCCAGTAGCCAGCGACCCACAATCCGCAAACGCCGGTCTCCAACCGGCACATACACGATGTTCACGACGAATCAAGAGCCCCGGACAGCCAAGAATGGCGCTGCCAGTGACGGCTGTCGAACGCTGGCAATATCGGTGGGCCTGCCCAAGGCCATGGCTGGGCCGGCAAGGCCACAGGGCCCATCACACCCACCGAAACAACGCCACCCGACATCCGGCGAACTCCAGGTGCATGGACTGCCACAATAAGACGCGCCAAGAGCGGCTTTAGGGTATCCCCGAGGTGATGGGATGACAGAGCGCTTGCTTCGCTCTCGCTGAGTAGGCCGGACAGGGGGTTCGGCTGCAGCCGACGTTCTTGGAGGCTCCGTGGTGGTGGCGAAGGTGTCAGGAGGACAGGTTGGGTCGACGCCGGTGTGGAAGGCGTCGTCGGGGAAGGCTGGTGGTGGTTCTTCTCCCGCTCGGGGCGGTTCCAGCCCGAGACTGGTGGCGACAAAACCAACCCGTTCCCGAGCAAGGAGAAGAACCGTGGAACGACAGTATGTCGCTATCGACCTTCATTTGAACCGATCGGTGGTGGTTCGCGAGAACGAGGCCGGCGAGAAAGTCGGCGTGACTCGTATCGATAACGACCCGTTGGCGCTGGCTGAAGCCATTCGCGAGGCGGGCGAAGCGCCCGAGGTGGCTATTGAAGCGACCTACGGGTGGTATTGGGCTGTCGACACCTTGCAGGAGCTGGGAGCCACCGTTCGCTTGGTGAATCCTTCGGGCTTGGCGTGGGAGAACCGGCGGGTCAAGAACGATTACCGGGATTGCTGTGACCTGTTGGATCGGATGCGTCTGGGCAAGTTGCCCGAGGCGTGGATCGCCCCGCACGTGCGCGAGCTGCGTGAGCTCGTAAGGTACCGGGCCCGGCTGGTGATGTCGCGCACCGGGCTGAAGGCGCAGCTCAAAGCGGTGCTGGCCAAGCACGGGCTGCGACCCCCGGTGAACGACCTGTGGGGTGTGACGGGCCCGATCTGGTTGGACCAGCTGGACCTACCGCGCGCCTACACCACCCGGATCGAGTCCATCCGCGACCTGGTGGAAGTCTATGACCGCGAGATCGACCTGCTCGAGCGGGAGATCCACCGCCAGCTGAAGGACCACCCCGGCTATAAGGCCATCCAGGCCATCCCTGGTGTCGGACGGACCATCGGAGCGATCATGGTGGCCGAGATCGGCGACGTCTCCCGGTTCGCTAACCCGCAGGCGCTGTGTTCGTGGGCGGGGCTGACGCCCAAGCATCACGAGTCTGATACCAAGGTCCGCCGAGGACGTATCACCAAGGCCGGTTCGAAATTGGTGCGCTGGGCGGCCATCGAGGCGGTCTCGAACGGCCGGGGCGGACCCAAACTCAAAGCGGACTACCACCGCATCGCCGAGCGGCGACCGAAGAACGTGGCCCGGGTGGCGGTGGCCCGCAAGCTCGTCATCATGGTCTACTACGGAGTGAACGCAGATGTTCTTCGCTGGACGGCTTGTGGCGGGAGCGCCGGGACGGGTGGGGGTTGTTGTCGTTGGGCTCCTGATCGAGGGGGATTCGTAGGCGAATGTGGAGATTCCAGCCGGTGACGGTGACGTCTTCGATGACGAGGCGCAGGAGTTCTTGGCGCCGCTGAAACTCGGTTGTGTTGAGGGCGGCGGCCACCCGGGTCGCGAAGTCGGTGATCTGGGCCCGCAGCTGGTTGTGCTGGCTGAGGGAGCGGTGCTGTTCGCGCAAGGCGTGTTCTTGTTGTTGCAGGGCTTGCTGACGCCGGTCGACTTCGGCGGCGCGCCGCTTGAGTTCGTCGAGTTGTATGAGACCGGCCTGGTAGATGTCGATGAGCCGGCGGTGTTCGGCGGCGGCGGCCTCGGTTTTGCGCTTGAGTCGGCGCAGTTGTTGGTCAAGGATCTCGTCATCGGGGGTGCGGGCACCGGCGCTGAGGGTGTGTTCACCGGCGAGCAGAACTTCGGGGCGTAGCAGGGCTTCGCGGATCTGTTCGTAGACGAAGCTGTCCAAGGCATCGGCTCGAATGGCCCGCTCTGGGCAGCGACGGTCTTCGCCCCCGGCGCGGACAGGGTCGTGGTGGCGGCAGTAGTAATAGCGGTTCCACTGGCCGTCGGGGTTGCGGATGTTCTTGGGTCGCTGATGACAGGCCACCACGGTTCCGCAGTGACCGCATCGCACCAGGCCCCGGAGCAAGAACAGGCCGGGAGTGGTGCGCCGTGGGCTGAAGTAGGCGTTGCGGCCACCGATACGCTCGGCGGCGTCGAAGATTTCCTCGTTGACGATCGCTGGGACCGGGATGGCAATCCACTCTTCTTTGGGTCGGGGCCGCTGGCGGGTGCCGCCGCCAAGACGGGGATCGGGAGTGGCCTCGGTCTGGTTGTAGTAGAGCCGCCCCACATACACCTGGTTGCGCAGCAGGCCAGAGATGGTCGAGGTGGACCACACGGGCTGGCCGCTGGGCGAAGTGATCCCGTCTGCGTTGAGCCGGCGGGCGATCTCTCTGACGGAGTGGCCGCCGCTGACTCGGTCGTCGAAAATGCGTTTCACCACAGCGGCCTCGGGCTCGTAGATCTCCAGGTGGGCGGCGATATCGCTGTTGGCGGCCACGTTGTCTGCACACGGGTTGGCAGCGGTGTTTGATCACAGTTCGGCAGGGGGTTTGTGGATGAGGGCGGGGGCCGGGCGGGATGGGTCATGTTCAGTCTCGGGTGAGCTCGGCCACGGCTTTCTTGGCGCAGGCGTCGTCGACGAGGTCCTTGTTGTCGGCGGCGGCGGCGATGAGTGCGGCGGTGGCGGCGTTGTTCAGCTGCCGGGGTAGGCCGTTGGCGACGCGGTGAAGTCGTGAGACGGCGTCGTCGGCGAAGAGCGGTTCGTCTCGTCCGGCTAGGGCGAGGTGATGTTTGAGGTATTCGAGGGACTCGGCGAGGTCCATGGGTTTGATGGTGAAGCGGGTGGCGATGCGCTGGTCGAGGGCGGCGAAGGCGCCCATGCGCAGTTGGCGGTTGAGGGTGGGTTGGCCGACCAGGATGCCGGCGAAGGCGGAGGCGGAGTCCATGTCGGCGTTGGTGAGCAGCCGTAGTTCTTCGAGTTGGGCGGGTTCGAGCAGGTGGGCTTCGTCGACTATGAGCACGACTCGGCGGTGGCGTTCGGCGACTTCGGCGGCGAGCAGGTCGGCGGCTTGGACCATGAGCTCGGCTCGCTGGTAGCGGGGCTGGTCGCCGAGGGCTCTGACGATGGTGACGTAGAGGCCTCTGGTGCCGAAGGCCGGGTTGGAGATGTAGATGATCTGATGTCGGGTGGGATCCAGGGTCGATACTGCGGCGCGTACCGACACCGTTTTTCCGGCGCCGACGTCACCGGTGATCACCCCGAGGGCGTTCTCGACCACGCAGAAGTTGATGCGGGCGATGGCTTCTTGATGGGCGGGCCGGGCGTAGAGGTCTTTGGCCGGGATGGACTTGCCGAACGGGGTGCGGGTGAGGCCGAAGTGGGCGACCCACGGCGCCCGGCTCACTGTGCCTCCTCGCCGTCGCCGGGGAGCTCGAAGATGGCCAGCTGGGTGAAGTCAACTTTCATCCCGGTGCCGGCCGCCTCTTCGTGGGCGGCGGCGACCAGGCCCAGGTAGTCGACGCCGGTCGGTGTCGGTGTGGGCCGGGCGGCTTGGGGCACGGCCCGGTGGGTGTGGTGTCCGATCACGAACGGGGTGGCCACGCCGGCCGGTTTGCCTTCGTAGAACACGTCTAGGCGGGCGAGGTCTTCGGGGTCATATCGCAGCTCCACTCGCCGGCCGACCAGGGAAGAGTCGACCGCGTATTGGTTGCCTTCCAAAGGGACGGTGGCGGTGCGGGTCACCTTGCGTGTCGCCGACCATCGGAACGCTTCTCGGAGCCGTTCGGGGTCGGCCGCCCGGTGCGGTCCGCCGGCCTGGAACCGTTCGATCGGGGGCTGGTGGGTCTCGGCGTGGAGACGCCGGTTGGCCACCTGCTCGGCCCACGCCGAGAAGAGATCGTTGAGAGTCTCCAGACTGTCGATGCCGTGATGGATCGCCTCGGACAGGAAGGCGTCGCGGATGTAGCGCACCAAGCGAACGCAGACGGTCTTGACTGAACAGAGTTGTCCCGTCCTCCTGTCGGGCGCTGTTGCGACTGCGTGAACGTCGGGGGGTTGAGCGCCGAGGACGGGTGGTGGGCGGTGCCGGCGGTTGGTCGAGCGGGATCCGAAGGCGGATCTCGACTTGCCATCCGGTGACTCGGACCTCTTCGACGATCAGGTGGAGGAGTCGCTGGCGGCCGGCGAAGTCGAGTTCGTCGATGCCGTCGGCGACGGTGCTGGCGAATTCCCCGACGCGCTTGCGGAGCCGGTTGTCGGTGGAAAGTTGAGCGCGTTCGACGACGAGCTGGTCACGTTGGGCCTGGATACGTGTCCGCCGAGAAGTGAGCTCATCGTTCCGTTGGCTCAGCTCGCCGAGGTTGATGAGTCCCGTCTGGTAGATGTCAATTAGGCGCTGACGTTCCCGCTCGCTGTCGTCGAGCTGGCGTCCGAGGCGGGCGAGCTGAGCGTCGAGCAGTTGGTCGCCGGGAACGGGTTCGCGGCTGACGAGGGCGGCTTCGCCGGCGGTGAGCAGTTCGGGGCAGAGCATCGCTTCTCGGATCTGCTCGAAGACGAAGTTGTCGAGTTCGTTGGCCCGGATTTGGCGTTCCCGGCAGCGACGATCCGGTCCTCCGGCTTTGAGCTCGTTGTGGTAAGCGCAGGAGTAGTAGTAGTTGTGGCCGCCGCGGCTAGTGGCCGCCCGGCTGCAGCCGCACTTGATCCCACAGGGTCCGCACACCACCAGCCCTCGAAGAAGCCAGCGGTCCGGTGGGGTGTTGCGAGGGCTGAAAGCGATGTTGTGGGCGGCGATGCGCTGGGCGGCCTCGAGGGTGTCGGTGCTGATGATGGCCGGCACGGCAACCTCTATCCATTCCTCTCTGGGCCTGGGTATCTGCCGGCTGGTGGGCCCGGTGGGCCGGGCCGATGGCACGTTCTTGTGGCGATACCAAAATGCCTTGCCCATGTAGGTGCTGTTGCGCAGCATCGGGCCCAGGGTCGAGGAAGCCCACACCGGGCGTCCTGTCGGGCTGGATATCCCATCCGCGTAGAGGCGTTTGGCGATCCGGCGGATCGAGTGGCCGCCAGCTACATAGTCGTCGAAGATTCGCCTCACCACGGCAGCTTCTGGCTCGTAGATCTCGTAGCGGGCCGGGCCGGCGTCACTGCGAGCCACGCGCCGGTATCCGTAGGGGACCTTGGTGAAGATGGCCTCTCCGGCGTGCACCTTGTAGAGCTTGCCACGCCGTTGACGCTCCGCCATGACCGCCTTCTCGTACTCTGCGATGACGCCCTGCATCTGCACCAGCAGCCGGGCTTGGGGATCGTCATCGAGGGGAGGAGCGTCGGTGAAGCAAACCGCGACCCCGAAGCGGGCCAGCTCGTCGAGGACCAGCATCTGGTAGGCGAAGTTGCGGGCCAGGCGATCGGGGGTGAGCACCCAGACCCGCTCGAACACCCCCGCTTGAGCCTGGTCACGCAGGGCGTCAAGTCCGGGGCGATCAAGGCGCGTCCCGGAGTGGCCCTCGTCGACGAAGCGGGCGACCAGCTCGTCGCCGACCTCACCGACCTTGGCCTCGAGCACGGCGATCTGCGAGTCGATCGTCTTGCGGGCGGCCTGGGCCTCCGAGGACACGCGGGCGTAGATGGCTGCTCTCATCGGCTCCCGTCCTTTGCGTTGTTGGTTTCCTGGTCGGTGTAGCGCTGCCAGGCGCTGGCTCGGGTCACGCCGAGCAGGTCGCCCACTTCGGCCCAGCTGCACCCCCACCGGCGGGCAGCGGTGACCGCGGTTGCGAGACGGCCCTCGAGCTGGGCGGCCAGGCTGGCGAGCACGTGCAGGGTGGCGGGGGGGTCACCGTCGTCGAAGTGGCGGGCGGCCAACAGCGATCTGACGGCGGCGTCGAGGGCCTGGCGACTGTCGGGCCCGGTGCGGGGAGCGATGTAGTGATCCCGTCGAGGCGATCTCACCGCTCACCCGCGGGATAGCCATACACCTATCTGCTGGCCCGTCACCGGCTGACTCGTGTCGGGTCAGGCCCACCACCATGCCGTAGCCGGCGGCTAGCGCCTCCAGGCGAGGATCGCCATGCGGTGTCCACGGCGGGCGCTGCGCCCCGACCATGACCGCGGCGAACACCGCCTCGCTGCTGGGCGCCACGATCAAGCCGGCGAGCCCCGCCCGCTCGAAGCGGGAGGCGCTCACGCCCACCAACGCGATGCCGGCCAACACCGCAGCGCGGAATTGTTCGATAGTCGCCTTGCGCGCTCTCTCCGACCGGCCAGAAGGTTCTCAACTTCTCCGGACCCGCTCGACCGTGCGCCGATGCAACCGAATACCGAAGCGCTGTTCCGCCTCGGCCACCAGCACCGGCGCGCTCGTGCCAGCCGGCGCCTGGCGCAGGAACTCCACCACCTCTGGGGTGAGCTTGAGCGGGCCCTTGCGACCGCGTCGTTCGTCGAGGAGCCCGACCATGCCCGTCTGGGCGAAGGACTCGGCCACCAGATAGAAGCCGCCACGCGAGTAACCATGAGTGGCCGCCACCTCGGTCACGGCCACGCCCTCCACGAAATGCGCCCGCAGCATCTCATACTTCACCTGCACCTTGTCCGAGGCCAGAAAGAACGGGTCCCCCCCACAGAACACCTGGGCGGTCACCGCCTCGACCCGGGGATGTAGTAGGCCTTTTGCCTCCAAGGATTCCAGACGAGACTGCTGGCTCAAGGGCGATCACCTCCGGCTCGAAGCAACGAAGGTAACCGCGAACTACATCGATGTCAAGCATTGTCGGCTGAAGACCGCGACCCCGATACGGAAACTCTGCGACGTATCCGAACATACAGCTTGAACTACAAGAAAATCTCGTCACAGCCGTCGACCCGACAATCATCAACGCTTGACAGTGCGGTGCTCTTTAGACGACACATCTTCAGACCTAACCAGCGGAGACCGGGGCCGGCGAGTGTGCTGGACCTGCAGATAGATCCGACTACCAGTGGCCTCCCTGCTCAGCACCGCGTGGAACACAAGCTTTGCGTTCGCTTGGTGCG
>CAWAEC010000010.1:0-13897 GCA_963781155.1 uncultured Acidimicrobiaceae bacterium | reverse complement strand
ATTAGAGCGAAGGCCCACGAGCGTCGATAAGACGGATCAGGAAGTTAGCCCTACTCACGTTTCGGTGCCGACGAGGCGCCCAGAATGTTCGTCTGAGTGCCCCTAAACATCGCAGGATGACAACAGTCCATCGCTGTCAACGCCGGCGACGTAACAGTCGTCTGAGGCATGACTCAACGCGCTGGACGGCGTATTCGATCGGAGGAACGCTCAGCTAGCCAGCCCCGTGGCAGCGTCCATAGGGCGCGGTCCACCGGTGCGTCGGATTCGACAATTCTGTCAGTTTAGTTTGACATAGCGGTGGCGTCAGCCTAGACTGACAGCGTGGACGTCAAAGATATCTCTGTAGCCGTGGCGTCGGGCGATCCAACGTCGGGCCTGCGCGCCTCGCTCGCCCTGCATCGCCTCGCTGAGCGCGTCGAAGCATCACACGTCGCCGCAGCCAGATCGGTGGGCTGGTCCTGGCAACAGATCGGCGACGCTCTCGGCATCACCCGCCAATCGGTTCACACCAAGTACGCGAAGGACATCTCATGACCAGCCGAGCCGACCAACTCGAATACCACCCCTGGACGACCTACATCCACGCCCGCGAGGAAGCCCGTCGTCGCGGGGATCGCAGAGTCGGCACCGAGCACCTACTGCTCGGCTTGCTACAAGACCCCGACATCGCCAGCGTCGTCGGAACAAGTGTTCAAGCCGGACAGGACATGCTTGCCTCGATGGATCGTGAAGCCATCGCCGCCATCGGGATCGACCGCCTCCCAGATGCCCCACCCCTACCTGCTCGGGACATCCCGTCCAGACCGACCATAAGAGCAGTCCTCAAGGATCGGCTGCCCATGACGCCCGCCGCGAAGCTCGCTCTCCAAGAAGCGGGCCGACCGATGCGCCGCGGCCACCACATCACCGCCGAGCAGGTGCTATTGCGGATCCTCGACTTCGAGCCGCCCGACCCTGCAGCTGTATTGCTCGCACGGCTCGGCATCGACGCTGGCGAGGTTCGTCGCCGGATCACAAACCCTGCTGCCTAGCTTCAGCCCAATCCGCGCTGGCTCGATTGCAAACGGGGACTGGGAGGGTATAGCGGGTCGTCAAAGACGGGCTCGCAGCCTGGCATCGCGAAGGAACCACTTGACCGACCTCCGACATTGTCGGGGGGGGGGACGCCCATATTCGCGCTGCGCCCTATCCCATAATCGCAGACGCGGATCATCTCGTAACACCGGTTCTTGGCGCGGGAGCATTCTGTGGCTTTGCGGCTCGTGGGACGGGTCGGGCGATCGTGGGCCGGTATCGGTACGTACTGAGAGGCCGGTCGGGTTGGCTCGTGGTAGCGCGGTTGGTGATGAATCGCTGTTCAGTTGGTTGGCGGTGGGGTTGAGCGTGTGCTGGGGCTGGTGATTCGTATCAATCGGGCGAAGGTGAGCAGGAGGGCGAGTTCGGCGAGGGCCAGTCCGGCCCAGCGGAGATTGTGGGTGTAGCGGCCGAACGGCAGTATGGCGGCTAGTACGCCCAGGGCGACGGCGAGTGGCACGAGGGTGGCGATGAACCGGCGACGATGGCGGGGGGTGGGGGGCGGGGGCAGGATCAGGGTGGCCGGGGCATCGTCTGCTATCGGGGGCTGGTTGTAGTAGCGGATGGCGGCCCGGCCGAGTCGTCTGGTGGCGCGGGCGCTGGCGAACGCCCAGACGGGGATGCTCACGACGGGGAACACGAAGGATATGACCTCGACGATGCCGACGGCGACGTCCATGGGGGTGCGAAAGCGTCGTATTTGCAAGCCGATCATGGAGGGGACTTGCCGCAGCGCCGAGGCCAGCGCGTGCTGTTCGGGGAGACCGCGGGTCGTTGGCGGATTTGATTCCGGCCTGTCGGAGGGCCGCGTCGGCGGCGGCGGTGCTGGGGTGGCGGCCTTGGATGACCAGGATCTCCGCGGCGCGGGCGGGGTGGCCGGGGTCGCGTCCGTAGAGGGCGGCGATGCGCAACACCACGATCAGTTGTTCGCAGTAGATCATGGCCATGGCTGGGGCCATGCCCACGTAAAACGACGATCCGGTGATGGCGCTGGCCCGGCGGGCGATGTGGGTGGAGTGGCGAAGCACCCGCCGGGCCATCTGTGCGGGCTGATCGACGGCCGGGCCGGCTGCCCGGCGTGACCGCCATCTCGTCACCCCCGGGGTGAGCTGGGGGAGGGTGTAGAGCAAGGCCAGCTCAGGCGCATGCCCGGGGTCGCGGCGTAACGCGGTCCACATTCTGCGGGGGCGCCTGGGTGCGGGAGCTTCCGGACTCGTCATTGGCGTCAGATCCCGTGGCCGGCCCCGAAACGAGCTCAGCGGCGGTCCTCGCCTTGCGGGTCGGGTTCGGTCATGCACACGGCCAGGAAGTACACGCAGGCCGAGTACAGGTCCCACCCCGGCTCGTCGGGGTCGGCGTCTTCGCCGAGAAGACGGGGGACACCCCGCAGGTCGGTGGGGACGGCTTCGGCGTCGACCGCCCAGCGCAAGGTGAAGCCCTCGGTCAGCGCGGCGGTGGCCACGGCGAAATCTCGGGCCGTGAACGGCGCCCGGAAGCGCCGTCCCTCCAGGGCGGCCAGCGCTTCGAACAGCGGGATGAAGTCGTCCTGGAGGGAGTGATACATGCGCTGCAACAGGTCGGCCACCTGGCGGTCGTCGTGCTTGGCCCACAGGCCCATTTGCAGGCGGATGCTCTGGGTCTGCAGGACCCGCTCGATGTTGGCCCGGGCCCCGACGCCGCGCCGATCCTCGAATGGTGGCCCGCCCCACCCGCGCCGTCTCGGCGTCGATCTGTTCGATGGTGTGAGTCAGTTCCCCCTGGGAGCGGAACCGCTTGGGCTCGAGCATGTACTCCACCAAGGCCTGGCGGAACGCCTGCTGGCTGGGCCAGTAGTGGTAGATGGCGGCCGGGGTGACGCCCGCCTCGCGGGCCACGTCCCGGACCCGAACCTGGCTGAGCAGCTCGTCCGCCGGCGTCTTCTGCACCACCGCGACCCCCGCTTCGAGCAGGGCCAGCTGGGTCCTCTCCCGGGCCTCGGCGTTCTTGCTGGCAGCTCTGGGCATGGACCCACCCTACCAATCATCTACTGAACAGTCGGTAGCTCTTGACAAGAGTTCGATCGGACGGCCATCATTGAACTGTACCTACTGAACATTTAGAAGGCTATCGATCGGAGTGTGCCCATGACCCTTCAGATCTGGATCCTCATCCTGGCGGTGTTCGCGGCCGTGGTCCTCACCCGCATCGGCCGGCATCGCTACACCCGCCGCCAGCGGGTGCTCACCCTGGCCGTGGTGGGGGTGCTGGTCGTCAAGTACGTGCGGGGCATGCCCACCACCGGCCACGATCCGGTCCTCGAAGCCGTCTGCGCCGCGGTGGGGGCCGTCTTCGGGCTGGCCATGCTGGCCGTCACCTCCGTCGACCCCGACCCCAACGACGGCCAGATCTGGGTCCGCGCCGGTATCGCCTACCTGGCCCTATGGGTGGTCATGCTCGGCTCCCGCATCGTCTTCGCCTACTCCGCCACGGGCTGGGCCCACGGCGACATCCGGCGCTTCTTCGCCTCCCACCACCTCTCCGGTTCGGCCATCACCCCCGCCTTCGTGCTCATGACGATCGGCTGCCTGGTGGTAGTGACCATCGGTCTCGCCATCCGAGCCGCCCTCGCCAGCGGCGCCGCCCGCACCCCCGTCATCAACCACACCTGAACGCCCTCGCCCCGCTGCCCCTCGGCGGCAACCCGAGCCAGGTGGCCCAATCGACACAATCGAACAGCCGGCTTGATCTGAGCCTCCGCCTCGAGCATCACGAAGACCCTGCAGCAACTCAACACAGGCCGTCCTGCTCACAACAGCATCACATAATGCTCCGCTCCCTGCGGCTGCCCACCTGCCCCACATTCATCATGGAACGGTGACCGGTTCACGGTTGTAAAACCTCGAAGGGAGCCGTCCAGTGCGCGTGTCCGGCGGGCCGAAACTTCTCCTTGACCGCCGAGCCTCCACCCCCGCACCCCCAGCTGCTTCGCCTCCAGCCAGACCACCCCGGAGAGGGGACCCCGGTCCGGCTGGCGCCGAGCCAGTCTGAGCGGGGGAATCTCCGCCCTCAAGGACAACTCTCGGTCCCGCCTGGTTTTGGGTGGCCGACTCCCTAAAGACCGCATCTACGTGGATCATTCGTGTTGTTGCGGCCCGAACGTTGCCGACATACGGAGAAGGGAGTCGACCATGGCTAGTTTGGCCCATCGCGGTTTGGTTCATCTAGGGATGGACGTGTCGAAGGACTCGATCTCGGTGGCGATCTTGCACCCCGATCGGGATGTGGCGGTGGTGGACAAGATTTCCTCCGATGAGGAGTCGGTCCGCCGCCTGGTCAAGCGCACCGGCCGCCCGTCGGGGATATGGGCGTGTTACGAGGCCGGGCCGACGGGATACGACTTGTACCGCCTGCTCAACTCGATGGGGGTGCGCTGCGATGTGGTGGCGCCGTCTCTGACTACCAAGGGTCGCGGTGACCGAGTCAAGACCGATGAGCGCGACTCCGGCCGCCTGGCCGGGTTGCACCGCGCCGGGGAGCTCACTCCGATCGCCGTTCCACCCGGCTTGTTGAAGATCTGACTGAACCGATCCGGATGGGTGGGGGCACCGGATGGTCTGCAGAACACATAGTCGTCCTCGTCCAGCGGGCGTCCGAGCTCCGTTTCGAGTCGCTCGCGCCACCCCGCGAGGATCTGCACCGTCTGGGGGTCGAGGTCCACCCACCGTGTCGAGTTGCGTGTCTTGCCGCGGCTCTCATGCAACTCGTAGGCAACCGAGACGAGCGACCCGCTGATCGACAGGTGGGCGCCGGCCAGGTCGAGATCCTCCCGCCGCAGCCCAAGCAGTTCGCTGCGACGCATGCCGGTGTTCGCCGCCAGCCAGAAGGCCGGAAATAGCCGGTCCGACTTAGCCGTCTCCAAGAACGCTCGCAGCTGTAAGGGGTTCCAGGCGCGGACGTCACTGCGTGGACGGCGGCGCTTCGGCGGGCTCAGCATCGGCTACGACGTTCCGAACGACAAGTCCTTGACGGCAAGCATCCTGGAAGGCCTTGCGCAGGATGACGTGAATCTCGAGCACGGTCTTTCCGTCGAGGCCACTCTTGCCGTCGACGCGCCCATTGGCCAGGAGTTCGGCATAGAACTCGTCGATGTGCTCGACCCTGAGCCGACGGAGAGGGATGCGCCCGATGCGCGGCACGACGTGACTCTCGATGTTCCGTCGGTAGCCGTCCTAGCTGCTGGGCCGAAGGCTGATCTGCTTTCGAGGCAGCCAAGTCTGCAAGAGGTACCGGGCCACCGTAAGCCCCAGTGGACGGTCCTTCGCCCGTGCCGCCAGCGCAAGTGACACGGCCAAACGTTCAGCCTCGACATGATCGGGCCCAGCCGCGTGCCAGCTTCGCCGCTCACGTCCGGTGATCGGATCTCGACCCTCGTAGATCACCGCATAGAACCGGCCTCCCTTCTCAACGACGTACCCCCGCATTGCTGCTCCTCCTCCACCGGTCGATGAATCCGGTAGAGATAGCGCAGAACCGCTGGTCGGCGCCGAGGTTCACGGGGTCAACAACCCAACGATCTCCGGGGTGACCCCTGACGTCAATCTTGATCCGAGGAGCGGACCGGCGGCCGGGGTGGTCGCGACCGCGTTACTGGGGGCCGCGACAGCCGCTAAACCGATCACCCGCATAACCATCTCCTACCGGCACTTATTCGCTCAGGGCGGTTCAAGTCGCAGCACTACGCGGCGGTTCTCAGGCAGACTGAGCACCGCCTCCCTACGCACGTCCACATGCCACAGTTGCGCCCCACGGTCGCGGGGGTCGGCGCGCCATGAACGCCCGCGGTCTACGGAGCCTCCGGCCTGCACTGCTGCTATGGGTGCCGAGCCCCGGGTTTGGTGTCCTTTCTGGTTGGCTGACGCTCCGCGCGGGACGTCGATCGAGCCCGGGGATCGTGCCGCCGATCTTCATCAATCAGCATTTTCCCGAGCAGTCTCGCTCGCTTCGCTGCGTCCAGATCTCCCGCCACGGCCTGGACGCACGCACCTCTCATGAGGAGGTGCCACGACGAGGCGATGTCCGCCGGATCGGATAAGCCCGCGTCCTCGGCGAGTTGCTGGGCCAACGCTTGTAGGTCGTCCTGGTGAGCTGCGCTCGCCTGGCCAAGAGGATGAGTGGTTCCCATCTCGAGCATGACTCTGATGAACGGACAGCCCTCATAGTCCCACTGGTGGAACCACTCGTCGTACACGTCGAAGATGGCGAGGAGCTGCTCCTCTGGGGTGGTACCTCGAACACGCACCTCTCGTTCTATCCAAGCCGGACCTGCCAGAGATGCCCGTCGCCGGAGGAATTCAAGGACAAGATCGTCCTTTGAGGGGAAGTGGCGGTAGAGCGTCGCCTTGGCGACGCCTGCTCGTTCGATGACCTCGTCGATTCCGACGTCACGAATACCGCGCGTCGAAAACAGGCCGTAGGCGGTATCAAGGATCCGCTCTCGGGCTCCTTCTGCCTGCCGTTCGGTCACCATGCCCGAAGTACCTCCATTCGCCACCCCACAGACTATACCCCTTGACAGACAAGTCTGTCTCCTTTATGGTAACGGGAAAGACCTGTCTGTCTTCCCCCACCTCCTGGGACCGGGCATTCTTGGACACCGAGGCCCGGTCAACGGTTGGTTGGTGGCCCGGACACTGTCTCCGAACTGACGAAAAGGAGATGAGAAAGGTATGTCACAACAAGCCGTAGAGGCTCAACTAAATTGGTTTCGCCAGGGTTTGTTTGCGCCTGTAACGGAGGAGGCTACAGCCTTCGACCTACCCGTCACCGGCCGAATACCATCAGAGTTGAATGGCCGCTATCTGCGCAACGGTCCGAAATTTCATGCGCGGCGTCGACGATAACAAGCACCATTGGTTCCTCGGGTCCGGCATGGTACACGGCGTGAGGTTGCGGGAGGGCCGGGCCGAGTGGTATCGCAATCGCTGGGTCCGTTCGAAAGATGTCGCGGAAGCGCTCGGCGAAAAGTGGCGGGAGGGACCGATCCACGACCACGATTTCGCCGCCAATACTCACATTCTCGCTCACGCCGGTCGAATCCTTGCGACGGTTGAAGCTGGTTCCCTGCCGTACGAAATCACCGACGAACTGGACACGGTCGGGCCTTACGATTTCGCAGGTACCCTGGCCGCTGGTTTCGCGGCGCACACCAAGACCGACATGCAGAAAGGCGAGGTTCACGCCATCGCGTATTCGCCTCGTCAGGATTATGTCCAGGACGTCGTTATCGACAACACCGGCGAAGTTAGTCGCACAACCGACATTCCCGTTCGCGACAAACCGATGATGCATGACTTTGCCCTGACTGAGAAATACGTGGTCCTTTATGATTTGCCGGTCACGTTCAGTCTGGATGCGGCGAAAGCCGGAAAGTTTCCCTATGCCTGGAATCTGGCCCATGAGGCGCGCGTGGGACTGCTCTCGCGCGAAGACACCTCGCGTGGAGCGCGCTGGTTCCCCGTCGAACCCTGCTTCGTCTTTCATACGCTCAATGCCTATGACGATGGTAACGGTGTTTGTGTCGACGTGTGCCGCTACGCAGACCGTTACGACGTTTCCCTGATGACTGGGCCAGGGCCCGTCACGCTCGATCGATGGATTATCGATCCCGTGAGCGACAAAGTCACTCTTCGCCCTCTCAGCGACCGCTTCTTTCAGGAGTTTCCGCGCGTCGACGATAGAATCATCAGCAAGCGCCATCGCTACGGATACACAACCGCTTTCAAGCAACTCCAGGATCACGTGGTCGCCCCGACCAGCGAGACAGGTCACACGTCCGGGAATGTCCTGCTCAAACATGACCTGGCTAGCGGCGCCGTCGAGGAGCACCGTTTCGACCACGGCGCAGCGGGCGAAGCCGTTTTTGCTCCCCTCTCCCTCAGCGCCGGTGAAGACGAAGGCTATGTCATCACCTTTGCTCACGATCTCGATGGAGGCAATACGGATTTGGTGATTCTTGCCGCGCAGGATTTCGCGGGCGAACCGGTGGCGCGCATTCACCTGCGGGCCCGCGTTCCACTGGGGTTCCATGGCAGTTGGATCGTCGACAGTTAGGTTCTCTTGCCCACAAGGGAAGACCAGGCCGGGTTGTCGATGCGCCCCGGGCCGGCACGATGATCGACCCCACCGTCGACGTCGCTACCGCCGACGCCACCAGCGAGATCGGTTCCAAGTGGGCGCCTAACGCGCACCGTTGCCGCTCAACATCGCGTTCAACTGACACGCCTCCAAACTAACAACCGGAGATCAATATGAGTAAGGCCCCGTTTTTCAGCGTGCAGGAAGCCACATACGAGCTCCTGAGGCGACTTGGCTTGACTACGCTATTCGGGAACCTTGGCTCGACCGAACTGCCCTTCCTCAAGAATTTTCCGTCGGATTTCGACTATGTATTAGCTTTGCAAGAAGCTTCAGCTGCCGCGATGGCTTATGCATATGCCCAGGCGACAGGAAGGCCAACCTTGGTGAATCTGCATACCTTCACCGGTGTTGGCAATGGTATGGGCAACATTAGTGGGGCCTTCATGAACAAGACCCCGCTCATCATCCTGGGCGGCCAGCAGACCCGGGAAATGCTGGTGGGCGATGTATACCTGACCAACGTCGAAGAAACCATCCTCCCTAAACCTTGGGTGAAGTGGTCCTATCAGCCCGTCCGAGCGGAGGACGTGCCGGCCCCGATCATGAGAGCCTACGCGGTGGCGCTTCAGCCCCCGGCTGGCCCGGTGTTTCTTTCAGTTCCGTTGGACGATTGGGACAAGCCTGCTTTGGGCAGCCCCGTCGTGAGGACTGTGAGCACTCGGGTAACTCCAGATCCCGAGCGAGTAAGGACATTCGCCGACAAGATCAGCGGTTCTCGCAATCCGATCCTGGTCTATGGACCGGGCCTCGAGAAGGCGGGTGGTTGGGACGTTGGCGTAAGGTTGGCTGAGAAACTTCAGGCGCCCGTGTTGTTCTCGCCATATACGGAGAGAATCTCGTTCCCGGTTACCCACCCGCAGTTTCAAGGAAGTCTTCCGCCAGCGATCGGCCCACTGTGCGAACGCCTGCGCGGATTCGACCTGGTGATAGTCGTTGGAGCACAGGTCTTCCGTTATTACCCCTTCGTTGCCGGGTCGTATCTTCCAGATGGAACTGAGTTGCTTCAAATCACCGTAGATCCGAACGAAGCGGGAACGGCATTTGTCGGCGACAGCATGCTCGGCGATCCCCAGTTGGCTCTCGAGACCTTGATCGATCTGGTTCCGGAGAACTCAAGGCGTGAATGGCCCGGTGCGCCCCTTCCCCCGCTTAAGGTTTCCAGCGACGGAGACGTGCTGTATGCGGATGAAGCCTTCTCTACCCTTGGGGAATCTCGGCCCACTGATACGATTCTTGTGACCGAGACAACATCCAATGTGACCGAACTGCTCAACGCCTGGCCGATTACTGAACCGGGGTCATATTACTCGTTCGCGAGCGGCGGCCTGGGTTGGGGAGCGCCCGCTGCCGTGGGCGTCGCCTTAGCTCTCAAGACCCAAGGAGTCAAACGGCCGGTGGTCGCGATAATTGGCGACGGTGCGTTTCAATATTCGATCCAGTGCCTCTATACCGCCGCACAACACAAGCTGCGGGTGGTATTCGTCGTTGTTCGCAACGGCGAGTACGGAGTCTTGAAGGACTTCGCCGTGCTTGAAGAGGCGCCGAACGCACCGGGTCTCGACCTTCCCGGTCTCGATATTTCAGGCATCGCCAACGGTTTCGGTTGTCACGCGGTCGTGGCAAAGTCAAAGACAGAAATCAGGAAGGCTTTCCTGGCAGCCTTGGGAGCCGACTCGCCAACGGTGATTACAGTCCCGGTTAAACCCGAGATCCGTTCCTTGGTCCCATAGAGCCGCGGCGACCGGGGTGGTGACTCGTGTACGTCTCGCAACAGGCCGCCGTGGCGGACCCCATCAAGGGGGCCGCCTCCGCGGCCGCCGGGCAGCTGAGAAGGAGAGGAGAGGCCAGGTCATGACTAAAGTCACGCTCTTCCGGTCATTTTACGAAGCCAGCCTCAACGGCGACTGGGATGTCGCGGCTGGCATGCTTGACGATGATTGTGAGTACGTGATGATGCCGACAATGGCGGTATCCAAGGGGAGCAGTTGTACTCGGCTCACACCCGGCGCTTGTTCGGCCATTATTCTGCTCCAGCTAGTCCATCTCTCCGATCCATGCGCCGTCTTGGACGAGCGCAGAACAACGGTCCCGTTGTGTAGCCTTGCTAACGGTCCCGCTCCCAGAAGGCTCGCACATAACATTCGCAAAGGCGCCTCCAAATGTCGCTCTCCCGGCACGGTCGACGGCGCTCCTATCGCCGGTTTGCGGGATGGATGTGGGGCCCTATTGATCGGTGTGGAAGGGCTGTGTTGAGCTCTCCAAACGTTTCGGTGCGGGTGAGTACTGTGCGGGTGAGTACCTCTATAGCACCGGTTTGGCGTTGGGACGGTCATTTGACCGCGCCCGCTGATCAGATCGGGGGCGGCTTTGGCTGATCGACGTGCGCCTTCAAGACGAGCGTCATTCCCCTCTGTTCTTTGGCCGCATCCAGAACGCGGTCAACTAGCTCAGTGCGAAACGTCAGGTCCTCGACAAGATCGGCCAGCTCCGCCACCTCGGCAGCTGTGAGGCAGCGGTTCACCATATCGCGAAGCGTAGCCGTGTCCCGGGGAACGACGTGCTTGTGGAGTCGCGCCGCCGGGATAGGCCTGTGCTCAGACGGACCTGACGGCCCGGCGAGCCTTGTCTTGGGCAGTCAGCCCGATTCGGTGCCACCGCCGGGGGGTTACCCATCGCAGCACGGTCATTCCAGGGCGCTTGCACCAACAGGACTCGACACATCCGCATCGAAGCCGACGACCTCCTAGCCCAGCGCGTCCGCGCCGTGGGTAGCCACCGCGACCGAGCCATATCCGATAAGGGCAGTGACCACGATCCCGCGCACACCCCAAGGGTAGAATCGTCCAGCGCCGTCGGGTCACCGCCTACCCGCTTGGCCCCGCAAGTGACGGCACCCCGGCATCGGTCGCGGATACCAACCGGGCGCCGCGCCGTCCACCTCGACGTCGCGAAGGTTGGAGGTCCTCGCCGCGCCTGATCCCCGCGACCGAGGGGGCCTGCGCCCCAGACCAAGGCGGCGCACGAGCGCGCGCCACTGTCTGGGTGGCTTGGGCAGCGGCGCAGGTTCAACGAGTTCAGAGGAAGCCCACTGCCCCAAACGTTAGCTCCCGGATACTGTCGCAGTCGCGCGGCGGGCACCTGCGGTCCACCAAGAGGCCCACCAGAAGTTCTCCACCTTCGATCGGGGCGGTGCTGTCGTCCTTTTGGCGTGACCCTGCGGACCGCAGGCGATGAAAAGAAGGTCGTGTGCCAGCTGGTTGGCGTTCTTGGCTGGGGGCGGGCCTGTAGGCACGAAGAAGGCCACCGCGAGGAGGGCGGTGGCTTTCTTCGCTCTCCTTCTGAGTTTGATCTATCTGTTGTGATACGCCGCAGGCCGTTCCGATAGTGGGCGCGGAGTGCGATCAGAGGGCGGGGGGTGGGGGACCAGATCGACCTAAGGTCGACGCACGCCACCGTTCCCGAAACGGACCCCAAACGGACCCCACGGACCCCAAACAGACGCCATTTTCCCGTCGTCAGTCATCAACTGCCAACACAACCAACGCTGCAAAAGGGCTGGTCAGGGCCTCGCGGCCGGAAACTCGCAGGTCATGAAGCCGCGCCTGAGAACGTTCGCATCGTAGAAGTCGCCGGTTCAAATCCGGTCACCTCCACTGCAAAGCGCAGGTCAGAGTGCTGCGCCCGGGTTCAGAGTTCGCCGTCACAGCCCGCTGGTAGTGTCGATGACTCAATATGACTCATTCGGGACGGCGGCTTTATGGCTAAGTCGAGGTGGCGGCGCGCCCCCAACAGGGGTGGGAGGATCGACCGGCTGCCGAGTGGGCGCTGGAGGCTCCGCGTCCGCGCTGATGGCCGCCAGCTCAGCTATGGCGTCTATGAGTCCGAGGAGGACGCCTACCAGGCTCAAGCCCGCTGGCGTCTAACCCACCTCCTGCCCGAGGATGATCCCGAGCTGCTCGGCGACGCTTCTACCAACGTGGCGGTCGGTGGTGTCCGCTGTGGCGAATGGTTCGAGCGCTGGCAGGTCGCCAAGCTCGAGCTACGGTCGCTCGTGCGGCTCGGCAACGGCAGAGGGGGAGCGGCGACGACCGCCGCCCGGGACCGTGCTCAATGGCTGAAGTGGTGGAGTCCTTCTATCGGCGATGAGCTTCCGCAGACAGTTGTTGGCGGCCACGTTGTCTGCACACGGGTTGGCAGCGGTGTTTGATCACAGTTCGGCAGGGGGTTTGTGGATGAGGGCGGGGGCCGGGCGGGATGGGTCATGTTCAGTCTCGGGTGAGCTCGGCCACGGCTTTCTTGGCGCAGGCGTCGTCGACGAGGTCCTTGTTGTCGGCGGCGGCGGCGATGAGTGCGGCGGTGGCGGCGTTGTTCAGCTGCCGGGGTAGGCCGTTGGCGACGCGGTGAAGTCGTGAGACGGCGTCGTCGGCGAAGAGCGGTTCGTCTCGTCCGGCTAGGGCGAGGTGATGTTTGAGGTATTCGAGGGACTCGGCGAGGTCCATGGGTTTGATGGTGAAGCGGGTGGCGATGCGCTGGTCGAGGGCGGCGAAGGCGCCCATGCGCAGTTGGCGGTTGAGGGTGGGTTGGCCGACCAGGATGCCGGCGAAGGCGGAGGCGGAGTCCATGTCGGCGTTGGTGAGCAGCCGTAGTTCTTCGAGTTGGGCGGGTTCGAGCAGGTGGGCTTCGTCGACTATGAGCACGACTCGGCGGTGGCGTTCGGCGACTTCGGCGGCGAGCAGGTCGGCGGCTTGGACCATGAGCTCGGCTCGCTGGTAGCGGGGCTGGTCGCCGAGGGCTCTGACGATGGTGACGTAGAGGCCTCTGGTGCCGAAGGCCGGGTTGGAGATGTAGATGATCTGATGTCGGGTGGATCCAGGGTCGATACTGCGGCGCGTACCGACACCGTTTTTCCGGCGCCGACGTCACCGGTGATCACCCCGAGGGCGTTCTCGACCACGCAGAAGTTGATGCGGGCGATGGCTTCTTGATGGGCGGGCCGGGCGTAGAGGTCTTTGGCCGGGATGGACTTGCCGAACGGGGTGCGGGTGAGGCCGAAGTGGGCGACCCACGGCGCCCGGCTCACTGTGCCTCCTCGCCGTCGCCGGGGAGCTCGAAGATGGCCAGCTGGGTGAAGTCAACTTTCATCCCGGTGCCGGCCGCCTCTTCGTGGGCGGCGGCGACCAGGCCCAGGTAGTCGACGCCGGTCGGTGTCGGTGTGGGCCGGGCGGCTTGGGGCACGGCCCGGTGGGTGTGGTGTCCGATCACGAACGGGGTGGCCACGCCGGCCGGTTTGCCTTCGTAGAACACGTCTAGGCGGGCGAGGTCTTCGGGGTCATATCGCAGCTCCACTCGCCGGCCGACCAGGGAAAAGTCGACCGCGTATTGGTTGCCTTCCAAAGGGACGGTGGCGGTGCGGGTCACCTTGCGTGTCGCCGACCATCGGAACGCTTCTCGGAGCCGTTCGGGGTCGGCCGCCCGGTGCGGTCCGCCGGCCTGGAACCGTTCGATCGGGGGCTGGTGGGTCTCGGCGTGGAGACGCCGGTTGGCCACCTGCTCGGCCCACGCCGAGAAGAGATCGTTGAGAGTCTCCAGACTGTCGATGCCGTGATGGATCGCCTCGGACAGGAAAGCGTCGCGGATGTAGCGG
>CAWAEC010000009.1:0-229096 GCA_963781155.1 uncultured Acidimicrobiaceae bacterium | reverse complement strand
GGTGCCGAAGGATTGCGCACCGTTCGTACGAGCACTGCAGGCCAACGGTTACAGCACCGGCGGGTTCGGAAAATGGCATATGACCCCTGACCACGTCCAGGGGGCGGCCGGTCCGTTCGACCGGTGGCCGAACGCCTGGGGGTTTGATCACTTCTGGGGGTTGCTGGGTGGCGAGGCGGGCCAATACGACCCGCTGATCACCCAGGACCAGACCACCGTCGGGGTCCCCAACGGCAGGGACGGCCAGCCGTACTACCTGCCCGACGACATGACGGACGAGGCAGTGCAGTGGCTGCATCTGGTCCGAGCCCAGGACCCGACCAAACCGTGGTTCATGTACTACTCGACCGGGTGCGCCCATGCCCCCCACCAGGTGCCGGCGCAGTGGAGCGACAAGTACCGGGGAGAGTTCGACCAGGGCTGGGACCAACTGCGCCAGGAAACCTTCGAGCGCCAGCAGCACGCCGGTGTGATCCCCGCGAGCGCCGTGCTCACGCCCCGGCCGGACGCCTTACCGGCCTGGGACTCACTATCAGACGGCGAGAAGCGGCTGTATGCCCGCCAGATGGAGGTGTACGCCGGCTATCAAGAAAACGCCGACTGGAATATCGGCCGCCTCCTCGACGCCGTCGAGGAGATGGGCGAAACAGGCAACACCCTGGTCATCTACATCTTCGGCGACAACGGGGCCAGCATGGAAGGCACGCTGACCGGGTCCTTCAACGAGCTGACCATGCAAAACGGGATACCACTGTCTCCCGAGCAGCAGCTGTCGCTCATCGACCGCTACGGCGGGCTCGAGGCGTGGGGTTCCGACGCCACCGCCCCCCACTACGCAGCCGCGTGGGCGTGGGCGGGCAACGCCCCCTTCCAGTGGGGCAAGCAGGTAGCTTCCCACCTGGGCGGAACCCGCAACGGGATGGTGATCTCGTGGCCGGAGCGCATCGCTGACACCGGCGGACGGCGCGGCCAGTTCACGCACTGCATCGACATCGGACCGACCATCCTGGAGGCCGCTGGGATCCCGCAGCCCACGGTGGTCGACGGCACCGAGCAGGCACCGATGGACGGCACCAGTTTCGCCTACACCTTCGACGACGCCCATGCCCCCGAACGCCACACCCAGCAGTACTTCGAGATCTACGGCAACCGGGCCATCTACAAAGATGGCTGGTGGGCGGGGGCCAAGGTGGACCGGGACCCGTGGGACGCCACCCCCGCCACCATAGGGAGATTCGCGCCCGGCGTCTACGACCCCGAAAGCGACCGGTGGGAGTTGTACTACCTGCCCGACGACTACTCCCAAGCCCGAGACCTCGCCGCCGAGCAGCCCGAGAAGCTGGCCGAACTCAAAACGTTGTTCTGGCAGGAGGCCGAAGTCAATAAGGTCCTGCCCCTGATGGCCGGATTCTCGGTGTTCTTCGGAATCCTGCCGCCCATGCCCACCGTCACCACCATGACCTTCTACGGCGACGTAGAGAACATCGCCTCAGGGATGATCCCCCGCATTTACGGGCATTCCTACGCCATCCAGGCCGAACTGCAAGTACCCGAAAATGGGGCCGAGGGCGTCATCGTGGCCGAAGCCGACGCCATGGGCGGCTTCTCGCTGTGGGTCGACGACCATGGCCTGCTCCACCACAGTTACTCGATGATGGGCGTCGAGCAATACCACCAGGTCGCCACCGAACCCCTACCAACCGGTGACATCACCGTGGCGATGCAGTTCGACGCCGACGCTCCGCAGCCCCGCACCGGAGGCGAAGTGACCCTCTACGCCAACCAGGCCAAAATCGGGGAAGGCCGCATCGATCAGACCGTCCTGTTGCGCTTCTCGGCGTATGCAGGCATGGACATCGGCCGCGACAACGGGCTACCCGTCGACCCGGCCTACGCCGACAAGTCGCCCTACCCGTTCACTGGGACCGTCAAAAAGGTTATTTTCGACCTCCAACCAAAACCACATGACACCGCCCAGCGATTGCACCAAGACCTCCACCACGCCGCCGTCGCAGCCGGTATCAGCGCCTGACCGCAGGCCCGGTCCACCTCGCGTGCCCCGCGATGATTATCACCCACTGGTCGCCCACGAGCCGGGAACGGCTCGCACGAGCGGCCCCCAAAAGGGACACCGGACAAACGCGAAACCGGTCCTGGCAGCAGAGGTTGCGCAAGAGTTCCAGGCCTGCATGTCCTGGGGGCCTCCCGGTAGCGGGTGTGCCTGCAGGGTCGTCGCTCACCCCTTGTGGGTGGTGTCGGGTGGACGGCTCTGCGCGAGCGTCTTCGCGTGAGCAGGACACGACACCTGGGCAATTCTGGCATGAAGACGGCATGACATGACCATGTCGGGCAGCGACGTCGTCGCTTTGCTGCGGACACGCCAGTACCTGGTGCTGCTGGTCTTCGCCGCGGTGCTGGGAGCGCCGATTGCGGCGGTGGCGTACTGGTATCTGGTCCTGGTGGCCGAGTTGCAGAAATGGCTGTTCAATCCCGACTACCTCCTGAAAGCGCTGGGCTTTCACGGCGAGCCCATCTGGTGGCCACTGCCTATGGTCGGGTTGGGCGGCCTGCTGGTGGGGTTGGCCATCCAGTATCTGCCCGGACGGGGCGGCCACTCACCGGCTGACGGATTCCAGGTGGCAGGAGCACCGTCGCCCATTCAGCTGCCCGGTGTGGCGCTGGCCGCCCTGGCCGGGCTGGCCTTCGGCGCCGTCATCGGCCCAGAAGCACCACTGATCGCCCTGGGTGGCGGGTTGGCGGCCGGCGCCGTCCGGCTGGCCAAACGGGACGCCCCCGCACAGGCCATCGGTGTGGTCGGTGCCTCGGGTAGTTTCGCCGCCGTCAGCACCCTCCTGGGCTCGCCGCTGACGGGCGCCTTTCTGGTGATGGAAGCGTCCGGGCTGGGCGGCCCGATGCTGGGACTGGTGCTGGTGCCCGGCCTGGTGGCGGCGGGGATCGGCTCGCTGATCTTCATCGGATTCGATGCCTGGACCGGCCACGGCACGTTCTCGCTGGCCGTCCCCAACCTCCCGCCCTTCAGCCACCCCGATGGCGCCGAGTTCGGGTGGGCGATCGCCATCGGCGTGGCCGCGGTGGTGGTCGGCGGCGCCATCCGGTGGCTCGCCCTGTACCTCAAACCGCACGTGGAACGGCGCATTGCGCTCATGGCGCCGCTGGTGGGCTTGGCGGTAGCGGGGCTGGCCATCGCCTACGCCGAGGGGAGCGGCAGGCCGTCGTCGGAAGTCCTGTTCTCCGGTCAGGATGCGCTGCCCTCCCTGCTGGAGAACAGCGCCACCTACTCCGTCGAGGCGTTGGTGTTGTTGTTCGCATGCAAGGGGCTGGCCTACGGGGCGTCGTTGAGCGCCTTCCGGGGCGGTCCCGTTTTTCCGGGCATGTTCGTCGGGGCGGTGGGCGGCATCGCCCTGTCCCACCTGCCGGGGCTGCCCATGGTGGCCGGCGCGGCCATGGGCATCGGGGCCATGACCTGCGCCATGCTGGGCTTGCCCCTCACCTCGGTCCTGTTGACCTCCCTCTTTCTGGGCTCGGACGGTGTGACCGTCATGCCCCTGACCATCGTGGCCGTGGTCGTCGCTTACGTCGGCCGGGCCTACTTCTCACCCCGACCACCCACACCCGCCCAAGCGGCGGAGCCGCCCACCACAGCCACCGCACCGGTCGAGTCGTCCGGCCTGGCCGCCTGACGACCGGTCGGCGCTCCTTAGCGAGGAAGTCCGCCGATGCCGCCCGCCGGGAACCGGCGGCGCCCACCACCTGCCCGGGACGGCGCCTGATGACTCGTCGAAACCGGGCCCGCTTTTCCAACCTGCGACATGACCTGATTGCCGGCTCCGTGCTCGGCATCGAAAGCGTCCCCGACGGTCTGGCTACCGGGCTGCTGGCGGGCGTGAACCCGCTCGCCGGCGTGTACGGCTACATGGTGGGCACGGCAGCAGGAGCCCTGGCGACCTCCTCGGCGTTCATGGCGGTGCAAGGCACGGGCGCCATGGCAATCCTGATTGCCGACGTCTCGGCCGTACACCACGCCGCCAACCCCGCCCGGGCCCTGTTCACCCTGGCCATGCTGACCGGGGTGGTTATGGTCGCCGCCGGTCTGCTCAAGCTCGGAACCGTGCTGCGTTTCGTATCCAACGCCGTCATGGTGGGCTTCATCAACGCGGTCGGGGTGAACATCGTCCTGGGGCAACTGGCCAACCTCACCGGCTACAGCTCGCCCCACGGATCCCGCCTTACCCGGGCATTGGACACGCTGTTGCACCCGGGCCGGCTGCATGGACAATCCGTGGCGATCGGCCTGGCCACCATCGTGCTCATCGTCCTGCTCGAACGGACCCCGCTCGGCCCTCTCGGGCTGGTCGTGGCGGTCGTGGTCACCTCAGCGGCGGCGAAGGGGCTGGGTTGGGACGTGGCTACCGTGCACGACCTGGGCGCCACCCTGGGTACGCTGCCCCGCCCCGAGCTCCCCGACCTGGCACTGGTGCCATCCCTCCTGGTACCGGCCCTGTCGCTGACCCTGGTGGGCCTGGTGCAGGGAGCCGGCATCTCGGCCAACTTCGCCAACCCGGACGGTACTTACCCCGACGCGTCACGCGACTTTGTCGGACAAGGGGTCGCCAACGTGGCGTCCGGGGTCCTGCAAGGGATGCCCGTGGGGGGGTCGGTGTCCGCCTCATCGCTCAACAAGGCCGCCGGGGCCCGCACGCGGGCCTCGCTCGTGATCACCGGCGTCGTAATGGCCATCATCATTGTTGCCCTGGGTGGCCCTATCGACAACATCGCCATGCCAGCCCTGGCCGGTCTGCTGATCCTCGTCGGCGTACGGACCATCAAGCCGGCCGACCTGGCCTCGGTGTGGAAAACCGGGATACCCCAACGACTCGTGCTGGTAACCACGTTCCTGCTCACGATCGTCATCCCGTTGCAGTACGCGGTCCTCGCCGGCGTCGGCCTATCAGTGGCCCTTTACGTCGTCGGGCAGTCGAACAAGGTCACCATCAAACAACGGTTGTACACGGACGACGGACACGTCATAGAAGTAGACCCCCCCGAGCGTCTGCCCGCCAGCCAGGTCGTCATTCTCCAGCCTTACGGCAGCTTGTTCTTCGCGGCCGCCCCGATCTTCGCCGCCGCCCTGCCAGCACCCACACAACAATCGCGGCACGCCGTCGTCATTCTGCGCCTGCGCGAACGCAGCGACATCGGCTCGACGTTCATCGACGTGCTTCGGCGTTACGCCGAAAGCCTGGCAGCCGTCGATTCGAAGCTAATCGTGGTCTCCCTGAACGAGCAGCTGGCCGAACAGTTTCGCGTCACCGGTTTGGCCAACCTCCTCGGCGCCGAGAACATGTACGGTTCAACCGAGCGGCTCGGTGCGGCTCTCGAACAAGCGTATCGAGACGCACTCGCCTGGATCGAGGCCCGAGACGAGAGCGGACCAGCGTGAGGACCGTTGGCAGCCCACGGTGCGGTTGGCGTGTGCATGCTCTCGTCGGGCCCTCGAGTCCGTGGGCGGGCCGCCCACTGCCCGATCTCGCGGAAGTGCGGGCGCAGCGCATCCTGGATCACGACCCGGAAGCGGACATGCCAATAGAGGGGCGTTCCCTGGAAGTCCGCAAAACGTGGAGAGCGTGACGGTCTTAGCGGGTTGGAGGTTTCGCCTCCTGGCCACCATTGCCGGTGCCATCCTTGGCCCCCTCAGCGCCCGCGCTGAAGGTATGCCCCTTCCTCCACGGCCAGACACCATCAATCTCAACCGCGAGAGACCAGCTGAGCACAATCCTGACCACCACGATGGTAGCGAGCACGGCCACACTCACCGCCGTCTGGTCGACTATGACCGTTCTGATGATGTCGGCGACGATGAGGACTTCCAGACCCAGCAGGATGACTCTTCCCAGATGCTTCCGGAAGTAGTGATAGGCACGAGCTCGGCGAGCCGGGATCAAGTAAAGCACGCCGGAATGAACCAAAACGAGCAGTCCGCCCAGCACCATGATGGCCACACCAACGCCCTCTACCACCTGGACGACGTTCTCGACATTGTGATTGAAACTCAGGGTGCCTACTCTCGATCCTCGCACGGAAGAGCCAAAACCTAGTTCGGATACACTCACGGCGCCTTTGTGTCCGCGCCACAACAGCACACCCACGGTGGCCGCCGGCGACGCCGCCAGCAACGGGGTGCCGGGCGATCACGTGCACCTCGACGACGGCCCACAGTGCTGGACCGGCGTGCGCGGAAAGCTCAACAGCACCGACGGAACCTCACCGGGTCGATAAGGGGCTTGTCGTGCTAGCCATCGCGGTGTGGACTCAGAAAGCGATGTGTCGGCTGCGCCTTGGACCGCCTTACGGCTTGGACCAGGTCATAGTTTGCTTGGGCGTGAGTGGTCAGCGGTCTCGTCGATCTTCTCTTCGGTCCCGACGGTCTTCACGCCGATCTTGCCGTCGGTTGACGCCGTGGGACACCACGGCCGCGGTGCCGACCACGGCCGCGGTCCGGGCGACAGGGGCGCCGATGACACCCCGACGTGCTACACGGGCTGGTCGCAGTGGCATGTCATTCTCCTTCGCTGGGTTGGTCGGCCTCCAAGGAGGCCAGGATGGCTTGGATGGGGATTCGTCCGCTGGCGATGAGCTGGCCTCCTCCGCGGCGGGCGGCCGAAGCGAACGGCGCCGCCCAAGAGTTCTCCCAGACCAGCACACCGGCGGTCGTGCCGGGCTCCATGGCGGCGGCGAGGTGTACGACGTCTTCTTCGGCCAGTAGTTCGGCGAGTTGCGTCTCGACGATCCGTAGCTCGTCGAGTCCTTCAAGGTCGTCGATCTCCAGGGCTTCGACGCTGCCGTCTGCGTCCTTGTGCAGGATGAGCAGGTCCAGTACCCGAACCAGTTTGGCGTCGACCAGTTTGGCGATCTCGGCCGCCATTTCGCCGGTGAAGTTCGAGGTCGCGGGTGGGAACTCGACCACCAGGTAGTCGACGGGTCCCAATTCGTTGATGTCGATGTCCGTCATACTTCTATCGTCGTATCAACTGGGATATCTCGCAATGGCCCTTTCCGGGTGAGATCATCTGTCACCCCAGCGAGGGCGCTCCAGGGAAGGTTCATATAGAACGGGCTGCGTGGTCGCTACTCTCGGGTCACGCGCATTTCGGCTTCGGTGTCCTGGATCGAATCGCCGCTGAGATCGATGATCACCTCATGCAGTTTCGGGTGAAGTGAACTGAGCTTTGTGATCGAATGTCACGGGGAGCCGCCGCTTCTGGGTGTCCGGCTGGGTCACCTTGGTTGGGTGAGGCGCAGCGGGCTGTCGGACAGGATGCTCTAGGCGTGTGGACAGCAGCCGGCAAATGCCTCTCGGGTCGCAAGCGCCCGGGTACGGCGGGGTACCGGCAAGGCGGTCTACAGTCGCGGTCGACGGGCCCTGGGTCCGGAGTCCGAGGAGCGGTGGGCGCACTGTCGTGACGTCGTTCGAACCAGGCGACGAATTAGCGCCGTCGGAGGTCGAAAAGGCCGGTGGTGTGGGCCGTCGAGTGCGGCGGGGGACCGAGCTCGCCAAAGGGAAAACTCAGGTCGCCAAGGAGAAGTATGCCGGTTCGTCGGCTGAGCATCTGTGGCGTCGACTGGACTCCATGGATTTCATGAACCGGGGCATGCTCTTCGCCGCCACCCTGCTGCTGTGCTTTTTCCCCTTCGTCATCGTCGCCAACGCCCTGGCCGGCCAGTCCGCGACCAATACACTGGCCCGCCATCTCGGGCTCAACCAGCAAGCCTCGGCCGATGTGGCTCGACTGTTCACCTCTTCGTCGGCCACCTCCAGCGCCGTCACCGGGACGGCCTGGCTGTGGTTTCTACTGGGGGGAGTGGCGGCGGCCAGCGCCATACAACAGCTCTACGAGCGGGCCTTCGACGTGGACAGCCGGGGCTTGAGAGACATGCCCCGCCGGCTCGTCTGGCTGGCCGTGCTGGTCGGCTTTTCGGCCTTGGTGGGCTGGGTTGGACCGTCGTTGCACAAGGCCGGCGGGCCGGTGCTGCTGGGCGTCATCGGCCTGACCGTCTCGACAGCCTTCTGGTGGTTCACCCAGTGGTTTCTGTTAGGGGGCCGAATCTCGTGGAGAGAGCTGTTCCCCTCCGCCATAGCCACCGCCGTGTGCTGGGTGGGAATGGCAGTCGTGTTCTCGATCATCTTCTCCGGCACAGTCATCGCAGACGACAAGAAATACGGGACCATCGGGGTGGTCTTTGCCCTGATGTCCTGGTTCATCGCCATCGGGGTGGTGATCATCCTCGGCGCCATAGCGGGGGTGGTATGGCGAGAGCGAGGACTGTCGTTCAAGGCCGCCCTGGCCAAACTGCGCCGCAAACAGAAGACCTCCAGCGCACCCACACAGTGATCCTCGCCCGTAGCAGGGCTCCTCGACTTTCCTCATAGTGAGACAAATCAAATCGCCGTCCCGGGACAATTCCGATGAGTGAACGACGGAGGCGCCTTTCACCAGAGCGGCGGCCAACCGGTGCACGCTGTTCGGCGGTTGGGAGTACTTGGCCGGTGCGGCGGTGCGGCCCCGAGTCGACGCTGGTAAGCCCGGGTAGTCGCGCTGGTCCGGAAGCTGTCTTCCGTGCTGCCCAATCCTCACAGAGCGGCCGTCCCCTTCGGCTCGCCCACCTTGGGTGAGGCGAAGGGAGCTCTTATGCCGGACGATTCAAACATGGCCCCCCGACCGCGCCAGGCACGCAGGTCTCGATCACGCCGACAGGGGGTGCTTAACACCCTGATCGAGGATGCCAGCGGCGTCATTCAGACCGTCGCCAACGAAGTGACCCCCGGTGTCGTCGGCGCTCTTGATATCAACGGGGTGGTCGAACGGGTCGATATCCAAAGAATCGTGAACCGTGTCGACATCGAGGAGGTCGTCGGGCGGGTCGACCTCAACAGGGTCTTGGAGCAGATCGACCTGGACGCGGTCCTTGCCCGAGCCGACATCAACAGCCTCCTGGCCGGGCTCGATTTCAACGCTCTGCTTGAGAACGTGGACCTCGACACCGTTCTGGACAACATCAACATCAACGCCCTACTGGCTCATATCGATATCAACGCCTTGGTCGAGACGCTCGACATGGACGCGATCGTCGCCCAGCTCGATATCAACGCCATTGTCGCTCGGGTGGATATCGAGGCGCTGGTGCAGAGGACGGAGATCGGTTCCATCATTGCGACCGCCACCTCGGGCGTGACCGGCAAGGCCCTTGACGTGGCCCGCAGTGAGGGAGTCGATTTGGACTTCCGAGTGCAGGACTGGACCAACCGCCTGCTCCGGCGGCGAGAGTCGGTGCCGCCGGACGGCCCTGCCCTGCTGGTGCGGGAGAAGGAACCGGTATGACCAAGACGCCGAATGTGGCGCCCGACCGCGATGTGAGGCTGCAGGGCCATTATGCGGGCATCTGCACCCGGTTCGTGGCGTTTCTGTTCGACCTTGCAACTGTCGCTTTCGTCTACGTGGTTTTCGTCAAGGTCATCGAGTATCTGGTGTCCACACTGTCTGGAAGTCCGTTCATGGTCACCGACCTGCCGGTGTTTTCATGGGCCACGCTCATTGGCTGGGCTATTTTCTACTGCACCTATCCGGTGGCCGCAGGCGGCCGCACGTTCGGCATGGCGATCGCAGGCCTCCGTGTCGTGCGCCGTGATGGCAGCCCGGTAGGTGGCTGGCGCGCTCTGCTGCGAGTCTCAGCCTTGCCCCTCTCCTTTGTGACACTGGGCATCGGTTTTCTGCTCATCCTGCTGCGCCAGGACCGCCGGGCGCTCCAGGACCTCATCGGCGGGACCGCCGTTGTCTACGGGTGGGACGCCCGCACCGCCCGGCTCCGGTTCCTGGCCAGCGGCGACGCCGATGGAGCAACCCTCTATGCGACCAAGCAGTCGGCGCCGACAATTAGGCCGGGAACCTCCCGAACGGCCGGCGGCTGGTCACTCAATCGGGGTGAGGACGGCACGCTGTCCTCGGCTGCCGCCATGCCCCGAGAGCACTGAGCCCGACGGACAGGTGAAGTCATGTCCTCCCCGCTTGGCGAAGACAGTGTGCAACCGACAAGCGATCATGGAGATCAACCTCGTAGCGACCCAACCGTCGACGAGGTGCTCAAATCCACCGACCTACGGGCGGGCCCGCCTATTCCTGGCGATGCGGTCGGTATTCTCGATTGGTAGCAGCGCACGGACCTTCGTCCCCGGCTGCGCCCACCTCGTTGGGCAGAAAAGCGACTTGAGTTACCTGAGCGGCTTTTGAAAACAAGCCAGGCAGGGGAAGGTTGACGGATGCTGTCATGGTGAACTACGCCCTGCATTCCGCGCCTGTCAATCGAGAGCATCCGCCGCCTCGATCTCGTCCGCGAAGCCTGTCATTTTCACGCGCGCTGAGCGGGAGACGGCGTGCCACCGGACCGTAAACAGCCGGCGCGCCACGGCCGAACCTCACCTACCTTCTTGCTAGGGCGCCGGTCCCCCCGTCGGCGGGGGCACATTCAAGCCGGCGACCGGGAACGGGTTGGGCTGGACCGCGGCGCGCACCTCGGCCGGGAGACTGAGGTCGCCGCCCGTATGCATCACGCTGAACTCCCGCTCGGGGCGGCCCCGACCTATGAACGAGCGGGTCCATTTGAGCAAGGTCGTGAGCCGGTTGCCGAAACCGGTCAGGAAGGCGAGGTGGACGAAGGCCCATACGACCCAGCCAGGAAGGCCACTGAGACGCAAGCCGTGGAAGTTCACCACGGACTGGAACCGGCCAATGGTGGCGGCGGTGCCCAGGTCCCGATACTTGAAGGGCCGTACGGGCCTGTCCTTAAGGCGCCGAACGATGGTGTTGGCGGCGTGCAGGCCGCCTTGCATGGCCACCTCGGCCACGCCGGGCAGGTTGTCCAGGCCCATCATGTCGCCTACCACAAACACCTCGGGGTGGCCGGGGAGGGTCAGGTCGGGTAGCACGGCGATGCGGCCGGCTCGGTCTAGGTCGGCGCCCGTGGCTTTGGCCAGCTCGGTGGCCAGGGGCGACGCTTCCACTCCGGCTGCCCACACGGTGGTGTAGGTGTCCAGCCGGCTGGTGGCACCGGCTGCGTCGGTGAGATCGACGCCGGTGGCGTCAACCCGGACGACCCGGGCGCCCATTCGCAGCTCCACGCCGAGACGCTCGAGCTCTTTGGCCGCCTTCGCGGACAGTTGATCGCCGAAGGTGGGCAGGGGCTCTTTGCCGCCGTCGAGAAGGACCACGCGCACCGAGGCGGCGTCGAAGGAGCGGAACTCCCCTCGCAGGCTGCGCACCGCCAACTCCCGGACCTGGCCGGCCAGCTCCACCCCGGTGGGACCGGCCCCGACGATGGCAACCGTCAGCCAGCGCTGTCGCTCTGTGGCGTCGGGGGTCATCTCCGCCATCTCGAAGGCACCGAAGATGCGTCGTCGCAGTTCCAGGGCGTCGTCGATCGTTTTCATGCCGGGAGCAAACAAGGCATACTCGTCGTGCCCGAAATAGGATTGGTTAACGCCGGCGGCCACGATCAAGCTGTCGTAAGGGATCTCGAGAGGCTGGAGACCGAAGACGCTGGCGTGTACGATTTGCTGGTTCAGGTCGAACCCGGTGACTTCGCCGAGTTCGACGCGGACGTTCTTCTGTTTGCGGACAATGTGGCGTAAGGCAGGCGCGATCTGGCCAGGTGGGATCAACCCCGTCGCGACCTGGTAGAGGAGAGGTTGGAACAGGTGGTGGTTGCGCCGGTCGATCAGCGTGACCTCGACACCTCTCCGGGCGACTCGTCGGCGTCCGAGAAACCGGGTCGGTGGTAGGCCCCCGAAGCCGCCGCCGACGATGACCACCCGGTGCCGGTCGCCTCCGTCGGCGCTCATACCAGCCGCTCGGAGAAGCGGTCGCCGATGCGGATGGCGTTGGCAACGGCGGTCAGGGCCGGCTTCATCGCCCCGATGCTCGGGGTGAAGCTGGCGTCGACGATGTGGAGGTTGTCATCAAGCTCGTGGACCTGGAAGTTTGCCATCAAGCACGGAGGTGGCGGGTCGCTACCGAAGGGCCGGACCCCGGTTTGGTCAGCGACACCAGGAACGGGGATCACAGGGACCTCCTTTGACGCCATGGACTTCATCCACAGGCCGGGGCTGCGGTTGTGTGATGTCGCGGTCGACAAAGGCCGTGGCAGCCGCCAGGAAGTTGGCCCGATGCCCGGCCAGGAAGGTCTCCACGGCCCCCAGTCTCCTCGGGCTGGGCCATGCGGCGGACCGGAATGCTGGCGTAGAGGTGCTTCATCATCTCCGGTTCCGCACCGCCGGTGCCGACAGGTGCGGCCACCACCCGGGGACCAACTCCCACCACCAGAATGTTGTACGCCCCCACTTCGACGCCCGCTTGCAGGGTCAACGGCGACACTTGCCGCTGGAGTTCCTCCGGTGGCTTGCTCGTCGGCGACATAGTCGATGGCTACGTTGGCCCCTCCCGGGCCAGGGCCCAGCGGGTTCCGGATACCGGAGTCGCCGCCGTTCATGATGGTACCTTTCCTTGGAACGGCATCATCTTCTCCTTGGGCAACTGGGTTCGCGTGGTTGGGCACTAACGGCGAGCGAAGCATTCATAAGGGTAGATCGGAGATGGTGGCCGTTCGTCACCCGTACAAGGGGATCTCGCCAGCGTCCGACTCGGAACGATGGTGCGAAAAGAATTGGCGATGCGCGTCTGCGGCAGGCGCGCTCGTCCGTGCCGACGACCAGGCCGCCATCTGCGTCCTGGGCGCGCTAGCGAAGGGACACCCTGACCGCTACGCGGGGTTCCAGACCTGGGAGACCGATGCGTTCGAGATCGGCTCGGGCGGGATGATCTCGGTCGGTCTCGACGGCGAGCTGATGGAGATCGAGCCGCCCGTTCGGTTCAGCGTGCGTCTCGGCGTGTTGTGCGCCTCTCCGAAGGAGCGATCGGCCTGTCGCCCGCGGCGCGTGGCACAGGCGCGTGCCAGCTGTTGTCTGACCTGTGGCGCCTCGCGGTCGGTCGTAGAGACGTTGCCGCGTCATCAACTTGAGGACTGGCGGGCCCCCCGCTGACCCGCCACGGGCTGTTCCGGTATTCGATGAGTTCGCCGCCAAGCCATGAGCGTGTGCAAGCAGAGTCAACGGCAGGATTGCCAGACAGCTCTAAAGCGGCCTGATCTGCGGGCTCTGGGCCGGCAGGAACAAGCCCCACCACCACTGCACACTGATCTATCGAGTACTTGGCCTCCACTCCGAGCGTGTCCCCAGCCGCAAAGACGAGCCGATCTGCTGCGGGAGCGCTCGAACGAAGTGTAGTAGTTGCTCGAGGCGACGCCCTGGGGTGAGATACTGGGCCGCATGGGATCGCCTGTCGACAGCGGGGGGATGTGCCGGCGCGTCAGGACAGCACGATCCCTCGCTATCCGGTGGAGTGGTTCGACTCGCTGATCGACAGGCCTCGCCGCCGTATGAAAGACCAAGGAACCGGGATGGAGCAGCCCCGGGTCGGCGTCAGGGTATTCGTCGGGTTCGGTGGGCGCTCGGTTACCGTGACATACCCCGTCGCCTTCACGAAACGACGGAACTCCGCCACTGTCACCGGGTGCTCGTCGATCCAGAACCCATCCACATAGATGCAACGAACCGGGCTCTCTTCGGGGTAGAAGCGTTCCGATCCCATCTGGAACTCGCCACCCGCCACCCAAATCATGTCCTTCGCCGGCGAACGGCTCCGTGTACTCCCGCCGGTCATCGATGTTGCGCTCATCGGGTCCGAATGCTAGCGAAGCCGTTAGCGACACCCCCATGGGCGCGGTTTGGGGCGTTGTTGGTCACCGTGACTGTGAAGTCGGCGGTTCGGTAGGAGCAGACAGCTGAGGGGAATCGGCCCAAACGGCTATATGGTCGTGGCGAGGTCGGCGCTGACCCGGTCAGGCTGGACTCCGACACCCGCCATCGCCGACGTCACCATCGGCACGATCGCAGCCACGGGAGAATCAACAAAAAACGCCTCGAGGGGCCGCGTTCACGGGACGGGTGGATGCTGCAAGCACCTCCAGCGGCTAGCGCTTCGTGCCGAGCACATAGCAGGATCCGCGGTGTGTGGCGCTAAGCCAAAAAAGTGGATAGTTGCGCCCTGTCGGACGGTCCGCCGACGGTGACCGTGAAACGAAAAAGCCAAACGTGGGACGAGCGCCGGGAAATATTCCTTGCCGACTCAGCATAACCGGCCGTCGGCGACAGCGACGGATGACCAACCGACATGCCGATTGCGAGCTCGACACGAGTATTAGCGGGGACGAACAGCAGCGTCGCAGACTGCAGGATCAGTTGGCGAAACTCCGAGCCGTCTCGAATGTTGCGATGCGTTCACCTTGAGCGGGTGAGGCGCCCACGTGGCAGGCGTGGTGTTCGGACTTCTGTTGTGTCTCATCTGTGACGGGAGTGGGTGCGGCCAGATGTCGGATTAGTGTGGTATCCGAGGCGTGAGGGGAGCGAAGGCAGCAGGATCACCCAGTGTCACTGTGACAGACGAGCTTATGCATCCACTCCCTCTGGTAGTAGACAAACTACCGGTAAACAAATAGTAAATAACGACTTTAGGCAAACACGGCTGTTTGTGAACGACGGCTGTTCTGGCCGAAGTCATAGCTCCATAATCGGCCTGCCATGATCTGGATCAGGTGGTTCGCCGGCGGGCCGACCGGTCCCGTCGCGATCAGGGACCGAAGCCGTTTCTCAAGGTGAACATCGATGTTTTAGATCGAGTCGTCCGGTTCGGGTGATTGCATTCGCCACTTGGCGGTTTCATACTGCCATTGCAGCCACTGAGCCCGATCGGGCTCAAAAGGAGGTGCTAGTCAGGTGCCTAGCAATGGTCGCACGAGACGCCACCCCGGTGTGTTAGCGGGTGCAACGGCCGTCACTGCCCTGCTCATTATGGTGTTGCCATTGGCGGGCCCCAGCGCAGGAGCGCAGGTCCCTGGTCGCACCGCCCCGTCGCCTCCCGCCGTGACTGGCAATGACTGTCCCACCTTGGTTTATACGGCAGACGCATCCTTTTATCCGGTGCAGCCGAGCTTCCATGCCGGCTACGACAACGTCTGGGAGAACCTCAACCAGACCACCGCCAGGTGGGCGTACGTGATTTCCGCCCAATTCCCATACTCACAGTGGATGTCCTGGAACCTCTACAACCTCAAGGGCGTCCCGCTGTTCACATTCAACCGTACGACCATTCAGCCCGATCCCGGAAGTCTCAACCCATTCCAGAGCGGCGTGCCCGTCCTGGCACCGGCCCGCTCCTACCATCTGTACCTGATGCCCGCTAGCACGCCGGCCAGCGTGATCTCGACCATGAAGGCCCAGTTCGGTACGGGCAACGTGGGCACGCTGCCGGCCATCGGTAGCACCAAGGCCTGGGCGGCCACCATGCGCAGCTACTGGTCCTTTGCGTTCAATGGCGGCGCGTTCGCCAGTTATGACCGCTTCGGGTTCGGCGGCCCGACGGACACGCCGTATCCGACCATCCACGCTTTCCTGACGGACCCCACCACGGGCGCTCTGACCCACATGCCGGCTGGTAACTGTGGCGCTCAGAGCCTTTTCCCGAAACATTCCTGGTACAACCCGGCGACCGGAAAGCCGGTCATTACGGCGGCCCCGCTGCCACGGCCGGTGGCCCGGATCAAGAACGTCCCGCAGTTCTTCCTCAATCACGGCTTCTTCGTCGGATCCGCGCCGGCCGAGGCGCCTCCGGCCTACGTGCCCCAGTACGTGCAGTTCTATCGCAACCCGGCGGCCAACTCGCCGTATGCCGATGTCAGCCAGCTGCCGGCGGCGGGGAACCCGCCCGACGCCTGCGGCGGGTATGTCGTCGCGAACCTGCCCAACAACCGGGTGTCGCTGATTCATGTGCCGCAGGTGCCGTCGTTTCCGAACTACACGGGCGCCACGGACAGCACACTTCGCACCAACAGCGACAACGTGCAGTACTACAGCCTCATCCAGTACGGCGTCAATCGCCAGATCTACTCGTACGGCAATCCCAATCCCCTGCAGGCACTGCGAAACTCCGAGTTGGGCAATCAGGAGATCGCCAAGAACAGCGACGGCAGCGCGACCTTCGTGATCTATCCGGACAGCGCCAACCTGGTGCAGGTCGTACGAATCGCGGCGATCGCGAAGGCGAACGGCTGGAACATCCTGCACGGAGGGGTCAAGACCAGAGCCATTCCCCTGAACATGCTTCTGCTCCGCGAGAAGGGTCAGAACAGCACCTGGCCCAACGCCCTGTCCGCGAACACGGTCACCCAGGGGGCGCCGTGCCCGCAATCCACCACCCCCAGCCTGCCCTTTAATCAGGACCCGCCATCGGCGCAAGTGACCCAGTTCAACGGCATGGGCCTGACCGCGCCCAACGGCCAGAACTGCACCATCCAGTCCTTCGTGACCGGGAACTGCCTCAAGGCGCTCGTCCAGCAGTACAAGAAGTTCCATTGGCAGTGGAACGCGGCGAACACGTTCCCGAGCCGCCAGCTCTAAGCCTGGATCCACCGCCCAAGCGGGGGTTGAAGGCGTGAGAGGGGGCTGAGCATCCACGAAAAGGCCGCTCCGGTAAGGGAAAATCTGGCTACCACACCTCGATTAGTCCCTGACCGGAGGGCACTTTTTCGATGCGCTCATCTTGTCACAGTCTGGACCACCTGGCGGTGACCTTCGACGATGACCATGCGGTGGCCAACGCCGGGCTGGTGCTGCCGGCCACCTTGGCCCAGCACCTGGGCGTGAAGCAGCTCTTCGACGAGTATGTCGATCTGGGCGACGCTGCCGGCCGGGCCAATGTGGGGCTCAAGGCGATGACCTTGGTCCACTCGGCGTTGGCGGGTGGGGATTGCATCGATGACGCTGATCGGATGCGGGTCGCTTCCACCGCAGAAGTGCTGGGCCACCCGGTGCGGGCGCCTTCGACGTTGGGGACGTTCCTTCGTAGCTTCACCTGGGGTCATATCAGCCAGCTGGAGCGGGTGCAGGACGAGCTGCTGGCCCGGGCGTGGGCGGCGGGGGCCGGTCCCGGCGATGGCCCGGTGACCGTGGATGTCGACTCGACCATCTGTGAGACCTATGGGTTGCATAAGCAAGGGGCCAAGTTCGGCTACACCAAGGTGCGCGGCTATCACCCGCTGGTGGCCACTGTGGCCGGGTTGGACCAGGTGGTAGGAACGCGGTTGCGGGGCGGCAATGTGCACACCGCCCGGGGGGCGGCCAGCTTCATCACCAAGGTGTTCCGTCGCATCCGCGCCGCCGGTGCGACCGGGGTGATGGTGATGCGGGCCGACTCAGGGTTCTACAACCGCAAGGTCACCCAGGCGTGCGAGAAGGCGGGCGTGGCCTACTCGATCACGGTCAAGCTTTCCAAGTCCCTGCTGCAAAAGATCGCCGCCATCCCCGAAGAAGCTTGGACACCGATCCCCTACTGGATGCCCGACGGCGCCGACGTGGCCGAGATCGCCTACCGGCCCTTCTCTCGCCACCACCGGGAGGTCCGCCTGATTGTGCGGCGAACCAAGCCGACACCGGGCACCCAGCTGGCCTTGCTGGTCACCTACGACTACCACGCCTTCATCACCAACCGCCAGGGCGACACCTTGACCCTCGAAGCCGACCACCGCCGTCACGCCGTATGCGAGGACACCATCAAAGACCTCAAATACGGGGTCGGGCTCAACCACCTCCCCTCTGGCCGCTTCGCCGCCAACGCTGCTTGGATGATCTTCAACGTCATCGCTCACAACCTCGGCCGCTGGACCGTGCACATCGGCTCGGGCCAACAGCCGACAACGATGACCACCAAGACCCTACGGACCCGGCTGCTTGCCCTGCCCGGGAGGATCACCACCTCGGCCCGCAAGCAGAGCCTTCACCTGCCCGCCCACTGGCCCTGGCAAGAACACTTCTACACCATCCTCGACCGCCTCCGTGCCGTCGAGCTAGTCACCTAAACGGCCAGCCGGACCGACGCCCGTGGCGGCCGCGTCGACGACAACCCCACCACCCAGAACTGCTAGGCCCAACACGCCCCCAAACGAACCCCGCGTCCTGACTCAGGCCCCCACCGAACTCATCAACGTGCCCCCATCCACCAAACACCCAGAGACCGGTTCCACCCGGAGCTCATCGGTGGATCCGGGCTAAGCTAAGCGAGGGCAACGTCGCGGCAGCGGACGATCCCGCCGAGCCGGACCGCCTGGTCAGCTTTTCCGACCGAACCGTGCAACGATCGTAGGGCGCGGCCGGCAGCGGCGCCCTACGGCTTTAGCCGCAGTTGAGAGTTCCTAGAAGCTGACAACGTGAGTGATGCCCCGTTCGCGCCCGTGTGCCGGTCGCTTCCAAGACTTTCCGATAACCACTCAGCGCACGGACCAGTTGACCCGTCTCGGCCAAAGGGCGCTGCCGGACAGCGGCCTCGCCCTGACGGACAGCCGCCGACGTGACGGATCCCACGCCGAATTGCCGCTACCCGCCAAGCCCTTCACGGTAGCGGCGCAGCGTCATCGCTCCCGTTTCGCTAACGGGTGCTCAAGGGTCACGCCGGCGGGCGAGGCCCTGGCGGCGGCTTGACTCGGAAAGTTGTCCCAGGCGGTTCGCCTTACCTACCAAAGTAAAGGGGCGCATACGACCGGTCCCGACCATCACGTTCCTGACGCCCTTGGAGTGTGTCCCAGTGGTGTCCCGCTGCCCGCATCGATGGGCTGATGCTCTGTACCCGAAGGGTGCGGGCGTACAAACGAAGGGGGGAGGCTCCGGGCCTGCGATGGCCATCAAGCGATTCGCCCACCCGCCAGGGCCCACGACCGCAACCTTCGCCTCGACTCCGGCCAACCGCCCCTGGTCGGTGAGCAGATCGGCTTGGCCTTGCACCATGACGCTCCAGCCGCTCGAACCGTCGCGCTCGTAGCCGTTGGCCTCAAACGCCACGATCGCATGTGACAGCCCCGCGTCGAGCTTGGTGCCGGCACCGTCGGTACACCGCCGGCCGCCCCAGGGTCACGAAGTTCGCCGGCAGCACCACCGGCAAGGCCTGAATACTCAACCCGACCCGCCGCCCAACCGAGGCCCGCCCCAGCAAGGCAAAGCACTCTTCGGGCGAGACGATCTCCGGGCGCGGTGGCGTTGACCCCCCATGCGTCGCCGATTCTCGGACACCGTCTAAACGAGCCACAAGCCGCGGACTAGCAATACGGTCCCCACGGCAAGCGAGATGGTTGCCAGGATTGCTCGAGCGTGCTGATGAGCCCATCGATCGGCGGTCTTGACGACCTTGGCACCGGCGGCGGGATCGATGATGCAGATGGCCAGCGCCGCGATGGGCACGGAAAACCACACGGTGTTGTAGAGGAGCAGGCTGACGACATTGCGTTGCAGCCGCGGTTGCTCAGTGACGATCAGGTTGAGCGCGACCAGGTAGAAGATTCCGGGAATGTGCGTCGCGGGTCCAGCCAGGGCGGCCGTTCCGACCGTGACTCGTTGATTGAAGAGCGTGGTCCAGGGGCTGGGCGGCCTGGGCGCCTTCCGGGCAGGCGACCCGCCAAGGCGGCCGGTGAACAGCAGAACGCCGAAGATGAGGAAGATGATGCCACCGGCAATTTCCCCGACCCTAGTGGTGTGCCTGCTTCCGGCGTCGATGGCGATCCCCTGAAACACCCAGATGACGAGCAGGCCGAAGCCGACCGTGAAGGCGATGCCGGCGAGAAGGTAGGCACCCATGAGTCGGCGCGGAGAGGAGCTTGTCAGAAGGGTGGAGACAGCGGCGAGACTGCTCGGCCGCACCGCCGTGGCCAGAGCCGGGACGATCAGTTCGAACACCATCACGCCGTCCTGCGGGAAAGGTGGGCCCCTCGGGAGGCGCTCACCAGCAGGCCCCCGACCCCATGACCGATATCCCCACCTGCGGCGGTGCAGCGATGAGCCATATATTGCTCGACTCGCCAGCGGCTGTTCACACCTTGCCGAAAAGCGAGCCCGCTCATGAGACGCCGCGAGAGCACCGCCGCACACAGCCAGGCTTTGACAAGTCTCGGCTAAGACTCCATGGCCTGGGGCCGCCGCGACGAGTGAAGATGGTGGTGGGTCTGGCCGAGCTCGGTGAGCTTTGGTGCGAGTGAGCCCGTGTCTAAGACTGATGCTCGGGGCCTTCCCGGCACCGCGAACTGTTGCATATTGCACGACTTACAGCGTCGTTGATTCGGTTGGCCCTGCCAGACCCGTCCAGGTTGAGTCTCGGAGAGGGGAGTGGGATGGACATCATCGCCGAGCGGGTCGCCGGTCTTGATATCGGCAAGGAGGAGGTCGTCGCCGCAGTACGCACACCGGGCCAGGGCTTCAAGCGCCGCCAGGAGATCCGTACGTTTCCGACGTTCACCGCGTCGCTAGAGGCGCTGGCCGAGTGGCTGGCCGCCGAGGGGGTGACCCAGGTGGTGATGGAGGCAACAGGCCAGTACTGGAAGCCGGTGTGGTATGTGCTCGAAGGGCGGGGCGGCTTCGAGCTGCTGCTGGTAAACGCCCGACATGTCAAGATCCTCCCGGGTCGAAAGACCGACGTGGCCGATGCCGCCTGGCTGGCTGAACTGCTCGAGCACGGTCTTCTGCGCTCGAGTTTCGTGCCGCCGCCGGACATCCGTCGATTGCGAGACCTCACCCGCTACCGGAAGCGGTTGATCCAGACTCATACCGCCGAGTGCCAGCGGGTGCAAAAGGCGCTCGAGGACGCCGGGATCAAGCTGGACTCGGTGGCGTCGGACGTGCTGGGCGTATCGGGCCGGTTGATGCTCAAGGCTCTTGTCGCCGGCGAGAGGGATCCCGACGTCCTCGCTGATCTGGCCAAGGGCCAACTTCGCAAGAAGCTGCCCGCCCTGCGCCAGGCCCTTTACGGCCGGTTCGAGGACCACCACGCCCTCTTGGTGCGGCTGTCGTTGGAGCACCTCGAGCAGCTCGAGACGATGATCGCCCAGCTCGACATCGAGGTTGACCGGGTGATCGCCCCTTTCAGCGCCGCCCGTGACCGGCTTGACACCATCACCGGGGTCGGGAAGCGGGCGGCTGAGTGCATCATCGCCGAGATCGGTGCGGACATGACCCGGTTCCCCACCGCTGGGCATCTGGCCTCGTGGGCCGGGCTGTGCCCAGCCAACAACATCACCGGCGGCAAACGCCGTTCGGGAGGGACCAACAAGGGCAACCGCTGGCTCGGCGAGGTCCTCGACCAGTGCGCCTGGTCGGCCGCCCGCTCGCGTGACACCTACCTCGCCGCCCAGTTCTGGCGGCTCGCCCGGCGGATCGGCAAGAAGAAGGCGGCCGTCGCGGTCAGCCACTCCCTTCTGGTCATCGCCTGGCATGTCCTCTCACGCGACGAGGACTACACCGACCTCGGCGGCGACTACTTCACCCGCCACACCGACACCGACCGTCGCCGCAACGGCCTCGTGAAGCAACTCCAAGACCTCGGCTACGCCGTCACCCTCCGCCCAGCCGCATAAACGCCAATGGTCCACTCACGACATCTTCCTTACAGAGCCCCGGTCGTGGAAGGTAGTTCGCCACCGCCGCCGGCTCGGCCAAGGCGATCAGGTCCCCGCCCGGCACGACATCCACTGTAAGTCCGAGGCAGTCCGGCGCGACACGGCGCGGAAACGCCAGCGGGAAGAACCGTCATCGGCCTCGGCGATGACCGCGTCGGAACCGGATATGTCACTCCGACCGGCCCGGGTGGCTCGCCGCGGGGTCATCAGTGCGCCGGTTGCCCGCACCGCAGCCGTGGTCGACACCCCGGCCGGGTCTCACACGGCATCGACCTCCGCCAGGATCGGCGCGAGGACCGTCGCGACCGTAGGGAAGACCGCCGCGACCGGCCTTGATCCTCACCGAACCGGACCGGAAACAGATGAGCGGGTGCTCACCCGTTGAGGGATGACATGCTCCAACCCCTGACATCCCACCGGAAAACGCGACGCTCAGATGTCAGATGATGCCGATGGAGGTGGCCCGTTTGACCGCCGCGCTGCGGGAGGAGACGCCCAGCTTCATGTAGGTGTGACGCAGGTGGGTCTTGACGGTGTTGAGGGACAGGTCGAGTTGGGCGGCCATGTCGGCGTAGGTCCGGTGCTGGGGAAGCGCTTCGAGCACTCGTAGTTCTGCCCCGGTGAGCGGGTCGGGCAGGTGGCCGCGGTTGGGGCCGGCCACGGTGCGTTTGCGGGCGTCTATACCGGCGGCGATCAAGGAACGGACGTGGTCGGTGTTGGGATAGTGGGCGGCGTCGGAGATGAGCTGCTCCACGACTTGTGGGGCGGTGTCCAACACGGTCTGCACGTAGCCGTGGCGGTCCGCCACAGCGACCGCCTCCCTGACCAGTTGGGGTGCTCGGGGCGAGGCTCCCACGATGGCGATAGTGGCGCGTAGCAGGCGCAGCTCCAGGTCGGCGCGGATGGTGGGGCCTTGGGGGGGAGCGGTGCTCAAGATGTTGATGGCGGTTCGATGGTCATCGGCCCCCAGAGCGATCAGCGCGGAGATGACCCTGCGTCGGTCATCGGGCAGCTGTTCGGCCACCCTCAGAGCCCCGTAACGGTCACCCAGGGCCAGCCGGAGGCGAGCTTCCAGCTCGTCAGCCTGGGCGAAGAGCACGGAGTGGTCGCATCGCAGCGCGGCCCGTGCCGCCGGCAGTGACCTCAAGGCTGCCTCGAGGTTGCCGGCCGCAGCCCAGATCCGGGCTCGGTCCACCTGGGCCAGGTACTCGAAGGCGGGGCGGGCGCCGGTGACCAGTTCCAGGATCTGTTCGACCAGGCCGGCGGCGGCGTCCAGGTGGCGCCACTCCAGGGCTAACTGGGCCGCCGTGCGGAGGGCCGCGAAGGCGAAGTAGTGGTGTTCAAAGCCGAGCCGGCGAATCGACTCCCGCGCACCCGCGGCGAAGGCATCGGCCCGGGTGAGCGCCCCCTCCCCGAAGGCGACCTGGCTGTTGAGGCCCGGACAGAGCACATCGGTCACCGGCGCAGGGCTCAACGAAGAGGAGGCGACCGTGTCGACCAGCTGGCGGGCTGACTCGAACTCACCGAGATAGGTGTGGCAGTAAGCGCCCGTGACGTCGAGGGCCAGGAGCCACAGGTCGACGACACCACCGCCGATTTCGAGGCTTCGCGCCCATTGCCGCTGGGCCAGTGCCTCTCGCAGCTGACCGATATGGCCCAAATAAATGGCGTTGACCTGCGCCAGTTGCACGGCCAACTCCGGCTGTCGGGCCGGATCGACATCGGCCCTTCCGGCCAACTCCAGCGCCCGCCGGCCCCGCTCGAACCCTCCTCGCAACTGCAGATCCGCGGCCAAGGCGACCAGCAGGTCGGGGCTGCCAGCGAAAAGCTCGGGCCGGATCTCGTCGAGGTCCAGGGCGCTGCCGATCCTGGGGTTGGACGCGAAGTCAAGGATCATCCGTTCTCGAATGAGGTGAAAGGCGCCGGCGTGATCGCCGACGGCCAGGAGATGCCGGGCCGCCGGGCCCACCTGACCGGCGTCAGCCAGGAATTGGGCGGCCCGCTCATGCAAACGCCGCTCACCCACCGGGTCGTTGAGGTGAAGCTCGGCCTGCAAGACTTCCTTGATCAGCTGGTGGTAGCGATACGTGACCGTCTCGTCGTCCACCCGGGTCACGAACAGGTGGGCCCCGTACAGCTGCTCGAGAAGGGCGGCCGCTCCTCCCCCGCACAAGGCATTGCAGGCCGGCGGCGACAGTTCGTCGAGGATCGAGGTGGCCAGCATGAACTCGACCAACTCGGGCGGTTGGCGGGAGAGGACCTCGTCGAGAAAATACCCGGTCACGGTGTGGCGCTGCAGTTCCGCTCGACCGGCCGTGCTGACGGGGTCGGGGGAGTGCTGCATCGAGATGGCCGCCATCTGCAGGCCCGCGATCCAGCCCTCGCTGCGCTGGTGGATGACATTGAGGTCCGGTTCGCTCAAACGCAGACCGAACCCGGACAGGAACAGTCTGGTCTCTTCGGTGGAGAAGGACAGATCCTGGTCGCGCAGTTCGACCAGCTCTTGGTTGGCGCGCATCCTGTGCAGCCGTAGGCCCGGGTCGGCCCGGCTGGCCAGGACCAGTTGCAAAAAGGCCGGCCGGCACTCCAACAACAAGGTCAGGGTCTCCGCCCCCGCCGCCCCGGTCAGGTGGAAATCGTCGATCACCAGCGCCTGCGGCCCGTCCAGCCCCTCCAGATCGTCGGCCAGGGCGGCCATGACATCCGCGGACACCTCGCCATCGAGGCTCAGAAGTTGGCGGGCGTCCTCTCCCAGTTCCGCCCGATCAGAGGCCCGTCGCAGGGCTTCGATGATGGCCGCCACAAACCGGGCCCCGTCGGCGTCGGCCGGATCACAGCTCAGCCACCCGGTGGGTCGCTCCGCGTGGCCGGCCAACCAATCGGCCAGCAGGGCTGTTTTGCCCGCCCCGGGCGAGCCCACCACCACGGTGAGCCGGGCCTGTCGTCCTCGGTCCAGGGCGTCGAGCAGCCTGGACCGACGCACCAGGCGGGATGGCGTGCTGGGAGCATGGAACTTGGACGGCGGAAACCGCGGGCTGCGAAGACCGAACTCGCCGTTTCCCTTCCCATCCGCCATCCTCGTTGTCTCCTGCCTTTGCCGACCGGCCGGGTCGCGCAATCCCGCGGGCCGCAATAGCGGTCGTGTGCCGTCCTGGAAGAGAATCTATCCCACCCGATAGAGGTGACGACAGGAGCCGCGGCCGCCCCGATACTGAGGGCGATGAGGGCGTCATTGCTCCGACCCTGACTGTAGCGAGATGTCGTTGAGGGCAGAGCGAGTCCGGGACAGCGTTCTCCGGCGGGCAGGTAGAAATGATCCTCGCGATTCCACCCGCGGCCCCCAGTGTTAGCGCTCGACGGCGACGTCACCGGCTCGGCCGCCAACGTGAAGCTCGCCACAGCCATCGCTGCCATGGGGCGGGAGGCGGCCATCTTCACCTGGCCGCCAGGCGAGGACCCAGCCTCCTGGTTGGAAAAGCGAGGCACCGCCGGACTCGCCGCCCTCACCCGCAAAAGATGCCTGGAAGCCCCGGCCGACCAACTCCGGCCCCGCCATAGCGGAGATCAGGTAGCCAAGAGCCACATCGGGAACACACACGGCGGCCTGGAAGCACGCTGGCGGGCAGCGCTCGCACCGGCAGAGCGTATGCGGGAGAAGCCGGCCGAGCGATACGCCACCGCGGCTGTCGAGACCCTCGCCCCGGTCGTGGTTACCGCCGCCATCGAAGCGTGCGCCGACAACGCAGGACGGCTCAACGACGTGCGAAGTTCGGAACCGACTCCGACGAGCGGGTGTTTCGCGGTGAGCGTGGGGGAGTGCTGGCGTCGATCACTTACACCCGGGCCTGGGGTCGGGCTCGGCGAATGGTGTTCACCCCGGCGGTCTACAAGTCGCCGTTGGCGAGGCGCCCCTATGACTTGCGTCACGCTGCGGTCTCGACTTGGCTCAACGGTGGGGTTCCGGCGCCTCAGGTCGCCGAGTGGGCTGGCCATAGCGTGGGTGTCCTGCTGGAGGTATACGCCAAGTGCATCGAGGGTCAGCACGAGGCTGCCAAGAGGCGAGTCGAAGAAGCACTCGGTTGGCCGTCCGCCACCGGCGCCGGTCGTGGACACGCATTGGACACAGATGGTCGTGGTTGGCCGGTGTTGGTCGTTGACGCCCGGACACGTGTTCGAGAGCACCGCTGAGCGTTTGTCCGGGTCAGAGGCACAAACAGCCGCTTAGCTGGGTGCCCCCGGCAGGACTCGAACCTGCGACGCACGGTTTAGGAAACCGACGCTCTATCCTCTGAGCTACGGGGGCTTGGTGAAAACCCTAGTGGCTAGCGACTTTCTCGGCGAGGCTCCTTCCGTCGAACGCAGATCACGGCCGCAGCGGCGGCGACCCCTCCTGAGCAGCCGCAAAGGTCAGGCCAGTGAGAGGCACCAAGACAGAGTTCAGGCGCGGGCTGTGGAGGCGTCGGATCGTGATCGGTTAGGACTGACAGCTGGCAACCTCAAGCAAAAGTCTCGCACGGTCTCCGGCACCAAAAAGACGGCCGACGAGGGCCTGGCTGGCTTGGTGGCCGAGGTACGAACGGGCATCAGCATCGCGGCTACCGAGACGCTCACTGCTCTGTTTGACCGCTCGCTCGAGCACATCGAGAGCGATCTGTCCACCACGACAATCCGCGGCGGCCGCGACTAGCTCATCCGCGCCCTTCGCGACCTTGGCGATACCAAGCTGATGGAACTCTCGCCCAGCGACTCAGTCGTCTCTTATTACAGGGACTGGGCGCGCTCATGCAGCCGGCCGCACCTCACAGAGGAGTGGTGGGTAAAGCCGACGGATACGCGTTCACGCTCGATTCCACCGGCACCAAAGACTGGAGACGGGACGCGTATACCCGGACCTTCAACCGGCTCTGTCTCCGAACGAGTCCCGACTGCGGCGCCAAGCGAAAGGGATCTGCGCGCCCGACGTGTGCGCGCTCAACGGGTGACGAACCAGTTCGACGTGACCTTCAATGAGTTGCGCCAAATCATTGTGACGCAGGCGCTTGTCGCCGGCATCGACACGTCACGACGTCCGACCGGATGGGCCACGGCGTGGGATACGACAGAGAATGCCGGCTGCACAGCTTGGCGCCGCTTGTATCCAGATTCCGTGGAAGTACCCAGACGGCAGGCCCACTCAATGGTGGTGATGGTGCAGGCTCCAGGCAGTCTTCGTTTCGCATGCACCCTCTCGGGGTACAACCCCGACAGGGCATTCATCCGAAGACGTTGCCTGTCGCAGACTGTCGCTTCGTCGACCTGATACCCGGCCATCAAGGAGACCTCCGTGACCATGCTTGCATTTGCCCGCGTCGACGGGCACCACATCATCGCCTGGCTTGTGATCGGCTTGATCGCGGGTGTCTTGGCCAGCGTGGTCGTACGCGGTACCGGGCTGGGTTTCGTTCGCGACATCATCGTGGGGCTAATTGGCGCTGTGATCGGCGGTCTTATCCTCCACGCAGTGACTCACGGTGCGCACACTTCGGTACAGATCTGGAAGGAGATCGTTGTAGCGTTCGTGGGCGCAATGATCCTTCTCTTCGTGATCAGGATCTTCGACCGGTCTCGCGGCCGCTCCACGGCCCGGCGCTAGACGAAGCCCTCGGCCACACTCCGGCTCGTAGTTCAGCCTGCTCCTGCCGCCTCCATTGCCGACCGAACGCATGATTTCGGACGTAGCGGGGTCACCTACCAAACCGATGGTACGGACACACGATGGCGACACCCCCGTCGGAGAGATAGTTCGAGATCCGTGTCCACGACCAAGCGCGACCATCGTCGAGGTGGCGGCGGCGTCCGGGGGTACTTCCTGGGTGACCGGCCGGTCCTCGACCCTTCCACCCTCGACGCCTTCTGCGACGGCGAAGACGAGACGCAGCGCATCCCGTGGCCCAACCTTGTCGCTGGCTGCGCCTACTGCTTCGATGACGCCGACTATGCGGTACCGCTCGCGGCGCGCGACGAGCGGCCCACGACTCGAAGGACGTGCGAGACAGCCGCCCACCAGACACTTCGCAGGTGGGAAGGCGGTGCGAGGTCTCCGGACGTTATCTTCACAGGGGACGAACCGGCGATTGACTGCGGCAAAACACGGCCCACCGACACTGATGACGACCCGCCGTCTGGTACCTACCGTCGCTCAGGCGCCTAAGTATGCTCAGGCGCCTAAGTATACGGAGCGCCCCTTCTGCAAGGCCTTTGCCTTTGCAACAGGATTCCTACTAACCCGTTGGCCGGCGTAAGGCACAGTGTGGGACCTTCATCCGTACCCTGTGCTCGAGCCTCCAGTTGCGAGTACGTCGAAGGTAGCGGTGGACCAGCCGCGAACGGCCCTCGTCACCGCCGCTGGACCAGCCGCAAGGTCCACCAGGTCGGGCTCATCACGTCACACGCCTGGGCCGGATGGATCGCCCTGGCGACCGCGCTCGTCTGGGTCGGCTGGAGCATAGCTACTGGATTTCCGTCCTACTGGGTGACAATCCTCGAATCGACCACCTCGATCATCACCATCGTCATGCTCTTTGCGATACAACACCTGCAAAATCGCACGACACTGTTATTCATCGCAAGCTAGATGAAATTCTTCGGTCGAACCCCCGATCAAACAATCAGCTGATCTCTCTGGAAGACGCGTCCGACGAAAACCTCGATGCACTCACCGAGATCAATCGCAATGATCGGTTGAAATGAACATCGGCCGGGCCGCAGAGCGACCAGAGCCGTCACTTGAGTATGCAAGATCCGCTCGTTCCAACGGAAGCAGTGCCCACCAAGGACGAAGTTCTGCGTCTGGGTGTGAGTCCCGAATAGCCTTTTTCCCCGTCGGTGACGCCCGTTCGCCGGCTCCGCCGCAACCCACACCCTTCGCAGCCGATCGTCGGGAGAGCGGAGGACTCTCGACGACTTCGTCCCGAAACATCGGGCGTGGATCTTCTTGTGGCGCAAGGTTGGCACACATGGCGAGATGTTTCGGGACTCGAGATCGACCAATGTCTGGCGACCGCGGAGAGCTCTTATGGCCGGCAGCGCGGTATACCGGCGCCGAGGTGCGTTCCCTGAAAGACGAGCCCCCGGCCGGTCCAAGGTACCGGCACAACGTAGCGGGAACCGCTTGGCGAAGCTGCCGATGTCGTCCGATCGTCACTTTTTCTCACCGTCGTGCTCAGCTTGGGACCGGGCGCGATCGCGACCAGCGGTCGTCGCGGGCACCGGTGAGAGGTTGTCGATGGCGGAGTTGAGCTCCGCGCCGATCAGCACGGCGAGGGCGGTGACGTAGAAGAAGAGGAGAGCGGCGATGGGTGCGCCGAGCGACCCGTAGGCAGAACGAGCTCGGAAGCTGGAGGTGAGATAGGCACGTACGGTGAAACTGAATATCAGCCACAGACCCATGGCCAAGACCGCACCGGGCAGCCCTCGCCGCCATCGGACCGGTACCGGCAGCGACAGCCGGTACAAGGTGGTCAGCAGCAGGATCGACAGCAGCCCCACCACCGGCCAGTACAGGACGTCCACGACGGTCGAGACCTGGTCGGCGATCTGGTCGGGGGCCAAGCTGGAGAGGAGACCGGGACCGATCGCGAGCGCAGGCAGCAGCACCACCCCCACGGCAACGAAGCAGACATACAGGCCCGTCGCCACCAGGCGGCTGCGCCAGGCGCTTCGCAGTCCTCGCATGCCGTAGGCCACGGTGATGGTGTTGACGTAGTCGCTCATGGCCGTCGACCCCGACCAAAACGAGATGACGAAGCCGACGGAGATCACCTCGGGATGACCTCGTGCCAGCACCTGGTTGACCAGTGGCGCTACGTCGCTGTTGACAGTGCTGGGTGTGAGCACGTCGCGGGCGGCTCGCAGCACGGCGTCGTGGATGCGGTTGACGTCGCCGGCCCCGAGCACACTGCGGAGGTAGCCGACCGCGCCCAGGAGGGTCAGGAGCAAAGACGGCAAGGATACGATGGCCCAGAAGCCGGCCTCGGCAGCCATTCCCAGTATCCGGTCCTCGAAGAGCTTATGCCAGGTCCGTGCGACTACCCGCGATGGCGGAAGTCGCGCCTGGCGATGCCTCCAGGACAGCAGTGGCGTCGGAGCTCTGTCTGATTCCTGTGATTCGGAGTGCGACGGCTCGGGACCTTCGAGCGTGGGTCCCGATGAGGCCTCTGACTCGGGCTCGTCCGCAGCGGCGCTCACCGACCGATCTTTTCCGCGCTTGACCCCTGTGAGGCTGCGAGCTCCGCGCCCCGATTCTCGAGGCCCGGTCGGAGGTGTCGATTCATGCCGAGTCCGATCGTGACCAACTTACCCAGATCCTTTGGTCTACGGCCGGCGCCCCACATTAACAGCAGCCGCGAGTCGGATGAGGGCCGCCCAGGGGACTCCGGTGGTGGGGGTCACGTAGCGCCCGTCGGGTTCCGACCGGCGGGCGTAGGACGGCCCATGAAGAGGGGCGGATCCACGGGGCTGATGGTCACGGCGGTACGGCTGGGCAAGGCCGCCGAAGACCACGATCGAAGGTCGACGCTGCCGGGGTCAGCGGAAGGGTCCCGGGTATTCTTGGCCGACCTTCTCAATAGTTCCGCGTCACTGTCAACGCACGATCTGACTGCGGACTGCACCCGATACGGTCGCGGTGTTCACCTTCCTCGGCTCTACTCGGTGGGCGAGCGTCGCTCCTTTCGTTTACTCCGCCGGAGCGGCCTTCGAGCGAGTCCTGTTGGTCATACGCTGGTGTGCCGCTGCCCGTCTGAAGCCGCGCCCAGATGGATTCTCCGGGAAATCGGCCCCGGGCCGTGTCCCCCGGGTCTGACACCGGGTCTGCCCGAAACGATGTCGCCATCAGACCCGGGCCCGCCCCAGTCACGATGGCGCTACGAACACGTCGACGAGGACGTGGCTTCTTGAAGGGGGATCAGTTGGTTGCGTCGTGGACGGCGTCACGAGCTCGATCGATCATCGCCACAGCCGGCCTAAGGGCGGGATTCCGTGGCGGAGTGTCAGGCACAAACGGGTGCGGATGGGTTGGCGCGGCGATCTTGGCGTTGTGATATTGAGCGCCTAGTCGCTCTCGCTCGGGCCGGTCGAGGACCCGGCCGAGCGGTTCGAAGATCAGGCGCTCTTCCTTTTCCGTGTGGACCAGGGTTGCGTCACGCAGCTTTCGCAGAAGAGCCGGGAACTGGTCGTCGTCGACTCCAGTCTTCTCCATCTTGGCCAGCAACTCCTCGGCTTTTGCCTGCTCCGTGATACGCGCGGTCGCCAGACGGTTGCCGTTATGGACGCTTCGGCGTACTTGCGGATAGACGATCTCCTCTTCCGCCACCTCATGGCGTACCAGCGCGGCGGTCAGCTCCCAGAATCGCTCAAGGGTATCCGCCGGTTGCGCCTGGTCGAGCTGCGAGAACATGGTCGTTACTTGCCGATGGTCAAGGAGCAGTTGGTCGATGAGGTCTAGGCAGGTCTCCGGCATATAAGTACCTCCTGGGTACGTGTCGTGCCTACTGCACATACCCTGTATGGCCAGTGCCATCACCGCGCTCTATGTGAGTAGCCCAGTTCGGCACGGACCTCAGCGTCTTGCGGCTGCTTGCGACACTTTGCAGTGAGCCACGCCTGCAAGTCCAGGTGAGCCAGGATCGAACCTTCGGCGGTGAGCCTTCTCTTGCGCGACCCGTTTCCACCGGGTCTGAGACGTCACCCGTGGATCCAGCGTTGCCCGCCATCACGACATGACGTTGCAGGAGCTGCGTCATTTCACTGGACGCAGGCGCTTGCCACCGGCATCGATCCCGTCACCACGTCCCGGACGGGTCGGCCACGCCCTGGGACACGACAGAGAACGTCGGCTCCACAGCCTGGGGCCGCTTCTCTGTCGTATTCCACAGACCGTGTAGGCACACCAGCACGACAGAGAACGGCGGCTTCACAGTCCAACACTGCTTCTCTGTAGCATCCCAAAGACCGCTCACCACCGCCGGTGGCTAGCGGGCCGGGACCTGTGTGTACACCCGAGTCTGACGACCGCTGTAAGACGACGAGAACTGCCGAGAGGCAGATTCGCTCACCCGCAGGTATTTCAACGCGTCGCCGCAGATCACGAAGGACTGCCGATGAGTTCCTGGCGGTGCCGCGCCAGTCCATTCATTGCGAGTCGTATGGTAGGCTGAGGCTGTTCCCTTGGAAGGGACGCCTAGTTTGGGTGGGACCGTTCCGGTTCGCCGCCCTTTGAACGGGCTCGACGCCTCTTCTGAGTCTTTTCGGAGGAGATTCTCGTGTCTGATCGCTTTGGTGGTCCCGCCAGGCCTGCACCGCCCCAACTTGCTTCTGTCCCGTCTCTTGCTGATTCGAACCCAGGCAAGCCTTATCCAGAGATCCGCGACCAGGTGCAGTCGCCGCGGTGGGGAGACCGGCCCCGTTTCGCAATGCGTGACTCGGTGCACCCTGCTGGACGGGGCCTCCCATCACTCCTCCAACTCGCTCCCGTTGACCGCCAATGCGGCCGGTGCCGCCAGGTCTTTGCCCCCGATCCGGCTGAGGACAAATCGGCTCTCGAGGACTGGTGGCTGTGCGCTCGGTGTCGACAGAAACTGCTTGGATCTGTGTCGAACTCTTCCAACTCGTCTGTCGGCCGCGTGGCCCGTCGGCTCTACCCCGCCGCCGGACCCGCAGCGCCAGACACGAGTGACGAGCCACATGCCTGATCGCTTTCCGCTTGCTGCGGGCCGGCCAGGGCCGACGGGTCCGACCGCTCTGACCGCCGACGTCTACGGCCGGCTACTGCAGGAACGGATCATTTTCCTGGGCACCCCAGTGGACGACGCCAGCGCCAATCTGGTTTGCGCCCAGCTTCTCCTTCTTGCCGCCGAAAACGCCACCCGGGATGTCCACCTCTACATCAACTCGCCCGGGGGATCAATCGATGCCGGCCTGGCCATCTACGACACTATGCAACTGGTGCCTTGTGACATCGCTACTACCTGCATGGGCCTCGCTGCCTCGATGGGCCAGTTTCTGCTCTCCGCGGGCACGCCGGGCAAGCGTTTCGCCCTGCCGCATTCACGGATCCTGATGCACCAGCCATCGGGACAAATGCAGGGACAAGCCGTTGACATCGCCATCCAGGCGGAACAGATCATCTACCTGAAACGGATCCTGGCCGAACGGATTGCCTTTCACACCGGCCAGCCGATTACGCGCGTCGAGGCCGACTCCGACCGCGACCGCTGGTTCAGCGCCCAGGAAGCCAAGGACTACGGCTTCATCGATGCAGTCGTCCAGTCGACCACCCGCGTCAGCGAACCAGCCCCCGCCTGAGCGGAGCCGCTCGACACGAGATCGGCACCAGCCGCGGTAGCCCCCGTAGCGCCGGGCCAGCGGCGGAGGTCGGGAAGCAAGCCTCACGGTGCCGATTGGGTCATCCCGCAACCATTGTGATGTCAAATGTCAACGTCCGTTCCTCTCGTCGCGGCGACGGCACGGCGGCGCCATTGGATCCAAATGACGTACGTCAGCACTCCGCAGAGGATCGGAAGGAAATACGTTGTGAGCCGCCAGACGAGGTCTGCCGTCAACGCCTCTGAGGAACTTGCCCCGAAGGTCGTCATCACGCTGATAAAGGCGGCATCAAAGGTGCCCAGGCCACCCGGAGTGATCGGTATGGCACCGGCGAGGCGTGCCACTGCGAACGATGTGAAGACCGCGGCAAGCGTGACTTGGCCGGCACCAATGCCTACCGCCCGAACGATGATAAGGACGAGAACGAACCCGGCCGCCTGATTGGCCATCGTCGCCGCGGTGAGAAGCCAACCTCGCCGACGCACGGTCTGGACGGTCTGGCTGCCGAAATGGACCAGAGAGCGCTCAACCCGGTCAGCTGGCGACTTGTGAAAGAAGTGGCCCACCCAGTTGACGACACGGTCACCGAGGCGGCCGAGCCAGCGGGCGCTCGCCTCAGTCCGGAAAACCAGCCACGCCGCCACCGCGAGGACGACCAGTGCGACAACGCCGGTAAGCGCGGCTCCGACGGCCTGTGTTGTAGGAGGCTCAGTGATGGCCTGAAGTGCAATGGCCGCGATGGGTAAGACGAACTTGGCCGCCAGGTTCCAGATCCCTGTCGTCACCACGGCTGACGAGATGACGACATCACTGAAGCCGAAGGAGGAGAACATTCGGTAGGTCATGCCGATCGCGACGGCTCCGCCGGCAGGCACGGTGTTCGAGATGGCGGTAGCCGTCTCGATCTGGAGGAGGCCGTGCCAAAAGCGCAGTCCCGGCATGGCCGCCTGGTAGGGCCAGATGCCCGAGATCTGGTTGACCGTGGCGGCTGCCGCAATCGCCACCCATGACCATGGGTCGAGATGAGTAATTCGTGTCCAGGCGCTCGAATAGCTGGCGAACTGAGGGATCACACCGATCAGAATCAGGATCAGGACGACGAGGCTCGCGACAGCGCCGAGCGCTCTTTGCCAGCGGCGTGTCGGTCTGCGCCGCGGCGGTTCGCCGGTTGACATGTCGCCTTTTAGCCGATGTCCGATCGACAAGACAGGGCTGAGCCCGCGCCGACGGGAGTGTGGGCTGGGGCGGCCCAGGACCATCGCGGCGTGGTGCTGTGCGGTAAGTCTCGTCCTGGGCAGGAACGGCTCACGTGTCATCCTCACCACCTCCGTCGGTGGCTGGAAGGACCGTTGGCTCAACAAGTCTGGACCGAACGGGCGCCACCCGACCGCAACCTACCTCGCTACACCCATCAGGCATCGTGGTGTCCTGAAATCGCCGGAGAGCCCAACAGTCCGGTCATCGCGACACTGCGCCCATCGGCGCACGCGCCGATGACCCGGTTCCCGATTCGCTTGTCCGGGGTCAGCGAAGGAAGGTGGCGCTGCCACGGACGAATAGGTGCCACCCCAGCCAGGCCCACCCAAGCAGGAACACGAGTCGCACCGATCGCCTGCGCATGAGCTGGCTGGTCAACTGGCCCAGCGTGAGCGAGCCCCGCCACCAGGTGGCCGCCTGAAGGGCGATCAAGGCGACGCCGATCAACGCATAGACGGCGAAGCTCACATCTCGAGCGCTCATGCGGGGGTCCGTCGAAGCAGCAGAGCCCATCCGAGCAGGAGCCACAGGGCGAACGCTGCCGCCCGTCCGAGGTGCGTACTCATGAGGGAGTCAGCGATCGAGCTCAGGGTCGGGTGGTCTCGTCGTGGAGAGGAGAAATACTCCGCCACTTCGAAGGCTGCGAGCAATCCGAAGACTACAGCCCAAGGGGCGGCGTCTCGCCATTTCACTGTCTCTCGGTCAGCCGCCATCGAGCCTCTGGAAGCCCGTGGGCCCCAGGCGAGCACGGCCACAATCAAGGCAGGTATTGCAACCGCCACGTCGATAGGAACGGTGAAGGGCCGCAGGTCAGAGGAGAACCAGCAATACGCGCCGATGAGGACTGCGACCACCACATCGACCATGCGGCTTTTCCATGGAACTCCAGAGCGCACCGAGAGACAGTCTTGCCGAACCGAAGCGCCACCGCCTCCTGGTTGCACTTCTCGAGAGCCAGGGTCCGACTGTCTGGGCTTACGAGCGGGTCCCATGCAGCAGCCCAGTCGCCCTCGACACTCCTCACGCTCAGGTCCGACGACACCACGGCTGGCCTCGAGTCGGTATTCCGAAGCACATCACGAGGCTGGAGGGAGGCCATCGGACATCCAGGCCAGGCCGGATGCCGGGCGCAACTCAGTTGACCCGATGCTATAGTCTGACGGTCGGTCCCGAGGCGAACGGGGGTCAAAAGCATTATGAGTCTGAGCGGGGAGCCGCCACGGCGCAACGGACAGGGGCGAGACCAAAAGAACTCGGGAGGGGGAAATAAAAAGCGGGACCTGGCCCGTGTGGTGGCCGAAAAGATCGAAAAGCTGCCCACGCCGATGATACCACAGCCCAGAAACGATGCCGAGTTCACTTACGGAGGAAGCAGTATTGAGAAAACTGTGATCAGCACGCAGACCGCATTGGAGGCTGCCGTTGAGCAGCAGATCGATATACACCTCGGCGGGCTCGACCTTCTTTTACAAAGAACGACATAGCCACAAGTACAAACGATTGGGCCCAGCTCGTTCAGAGTTACATGGAGACATCCTACGTACTGGAGGACCTGGACATCGATTCGGTTCGTGCCGCTGTCCGGGCCGCAAAGGACAAGCATCGAGTCCAGATGCTTTCGAATCAGGCCGAATAATTTGCAGTACAAGGGGACGGAGAAGGAGCCTTATATAGAACCTTATTCGGTCGACGATCTGAAGGATCGCTTGAGGGAAGCCGGTGCTTTCCTCGAGGATTCGGACGACGAGGTGATCAAAAAGATCTTTAAAGGAACCATCGGGCAAGCGGAGGACTACTCCGCAGGATGGAGCGAGGAGCCCGGGGAGATCACCCAACGCCCGGACGGTCGAGACGATCTTCTTACGCTTATCGATCAATGCAGCGGGAACCTGCACAGCACCCAGATCGGGACAGTCGTGGGTGGCACGGGCGTCAAAGGGAAGGGCGTGAAGAAGGTTTCTGGCCTGACCTACACGACAGCTCGAATTGATCGCCAAAATCCTCCACCAGGCGCTTTCAATGTTCAGTACCAGATTGGCGAGGAGTCGCACGCGTGCGTCATCTTTGACCTGTCCGACCCCACCAAGGTGGTGCTCGACAAGCTCCCCGCGTCCTTCGACAGCGGTATGCAACTCAGGTCGCCACGCGTCGGCTCGTAGGGTCGGCGGTCTCGAGTAGGCGTTGAGCGGCACGACGAAGACACGCAGTCGACGAGGACATCCAGGAAGAGTCGACGTGCCGAACGAGCGACGGTGGGATCTTACCGCCGGTTTGGGACGGTTTGACCATCTGGAGCCGACTGGTTAGGTTGTTGGTCGGGACAGCGAACAAGGAAGGGGTTCCATCGATGAGAGTCTCGCCTGGTCGAGTCGCGGGCATAGCAGCCGCGGCGACGGCCTTGATCGGCGGAGGGGGGATGCTGGCTATGCCGTCGACGGCGTCGGCCACCCAGCTGAGGCCACCCGCTCCCAGAGTGCTCTTCGCGTCGCGCAACGCGAGTGCATCCGGATCGGGGACGTCATGCCGATCCGCCAAGTTTGCCACGATCGGCGCCGCTGTAGCCGCCTCGAAGCCCGGCGGCACAGTCGTGGCTTGTCCGGGCACCTACAAGGAAGACGTGGTCATCCCTATGCCACTCACGTTGATTGGTGAGTCGGCCACGATTGACGCCACAGGACTGGGAGGCGCGCCCACCGGCGCCATCCTCGGCCAGGCGCCCTACAACGGCATCACGATCGAGTCGTCGCACGTCACCGTCCAGGGCTTCACCGTGAAAGGAGCGGAGGGCGAGGGCATTCTCGCCGTCAATCCAAATCCGGTCCCACTGAGCGTCGCCGGGATGCAACTCTTTACTGGAAAGCCGATCACCGACGTGAAGATTCTCTACAATGACGTGACGGGGAACGATCTCGGTAACGAGAATCCGGCTTCGCCGTACAGTTTCTGCACCCCGAACGGCGGTGGGGACTGCGGCGAGGGAATCCATCTCCTGAGCGTGGCCAACTCCACGGTGCTTGGCAACAAGTCGATTGGGAACTCCGGTGGAATCCTCTTGACCGACGAGTTTGGCCCCAACCACGACAATCTCATTGCAGGGAACCTGGTCCTCAACAATGTAAATGACTGCGGCATCACCATCCCGAGCCACAGCATCGGCCTCGATCCCAGCACGGGCAAGCCGGATCCCTCCGTTGGCGGGGTCTACCGAAACAAGGTGATCAATAACGTTGTTACCGGAAACGGGACAAAGGGCTTCGGAGCGGGAATCGGGGTGTTCGCGCCAGGGCCCTTCACCGCTTCTTATGACAACCTGGTTTCCGGCAACTTCAGCTCCGGCAACGGTTTGGCCGGTATCTCCGTTCACAGTCACGCTCCCAACGCCTACGTCGATGGAAACGTGTTCACCAACAATCTGATCGGCACGAACAACCTCACCGGCGAGGACGGTGCGGATGTGTCGCCCAAGGACACTCAGACCACCGGAATCCTGATCTGGTCTGCAGCCAGCCTGTATCACTTCACCGTGGCCAACAACACCATTTTCAACAATGCGGTTGGCGTGTGGCTGACCCCGGCGACCATCCGGGCTTCGGGGCTGCGCACGAACCACTTCATCAATGTGACCACCCCGGTACTCAACGCCTCATAGCACCCAGATGTAGCGTCGTTGGTGGAGCCGGCTCACAGAGCCGGCTCCATTTGCGCGTGACGACGGAAAGCCGACCCCTCAAGCCGACATCACACGGGACGCCCAGGCATCTGATTGACGAGCCATTCGATCATCGGGTTGGCGTGCTTGTGAACGGCCAGCGCTGCCCGGGTGCCGTCGCCCGCCAGCACGGCGGATGACACTTCGGTCAGGTGGTCAAGGACGTCGACATGCAGCTCGCCGAGGACAATGCTCGCAGGGTCTTCAACTTCCCCCGTGTCGGGTAGCAGCGGAGCGTGCAGTTCTCTCCGGGACCTGTCGTAACCGGGCGGCTAAGTTGTGGCTATGCGTGAGGACGAATACACCATCGTGGAGGACGTGATCGGACCAGGAAAGCCTAGCGACGCTCATCACCTTGTCGACTACCAGACGCAGGAGCTCGTATCTGTCCTCTGGTCGAAGTATCTGGCCAAAGCCAGAGAGGGCCTGGCCGTGTCGACAGTGAGCCCCGCCATGCGCCGGGTGACGTATTCCCTCGACAATGAAGCCTTCGCCGGTCAGGCACTTCAGAGGGGGATCCGGGTGGAGGGCCGAAGCCGGCGCTCGTGCAGCTTTGCCGCCGGCCTCTGGCACGCCGACGACGGTCGCATCGTGCATTCGGCGGAGATCGTCACCGTGTTTGTCGAGCCGGGCAAGGGCGCGGTGGAGGTTCCCGAGGACTTCTGGTCAGCCGTCGAAGAGATCGAGGGTCGACGCATCCCTATCAGCGAGCGCCGAAGCTGATCATCTGAACACTGGCACCATGCTGGTGGTGACGTGCGCCTCCCGCACCTCGCCTTCTCGCTAGATCAACTCAACTCGACCGTGCTTCAGGACGGTGACTCCGTCCTGCACTCCCTCGAAGGCGAAGGCCCTGCAGCCTGGTTCTGTCGTCCCTGCATCGTAGACGTTGACCTCCAGGTCCTTGCGCGGGAAGGCGGGACGCGCGAAACGCACCGCGAGCCGGCTGAGGCGATAAGGGTCGCCGTCCGCCAAAAAGTCGACAAGTACGCCGCTTGCCAGCGCGAACGTGCACATCCCTTGCAGGATCTTGCTCGGATAGCCCTCGATCTGAGCAATGTCGTCACTGATGGCATGGCCGACGCGATCCCCGGACACCCCGGCGTAACGGAACGCCTGGTCCCGATCGACGCGAACCATCCTCCTTCCGACCAGTAAATCGCGGGAGTTCTCCGGAAAACTGTGCGAGGCGAGCGGCGGTCCGAGTTCTTCGGCGACGGTCGCGCCCACGTGAAAATTTCGACCAGAGGTGCTCGACGAGTGGGGAGTCATCTTCGTCCGTCACCAGGATCCTCTGCACGACAAGGACTCCACCGGCGGTCTGGTGAGCACAGAACGTTGCGCCCTTCGAGCGGACCGACATGCCACAGCTGACCGTGCCGTGGAAGTAAACGTCATGCTGCCCGTGCACCGACCCGTTCGACCCGGACACATCCTCGGGTCCGATTCCGACACGCTGGGATTCCCACGTGGTCTCCAGGATGGTCGTGGCGGTGAACAACGGGGGTACCGCCGAGCCGTCCAGGTAGCGGGGATTGGGGTCGTTCGTCGCCAGAGCGAAGGCAGCGACGGCGTCCTCGTCGATCTTCTCGACGCGGGTGATTGTGGACGGGAAGGCCCGCTGTGGTTCGACCATGCGCGAAATAGTACCGAGTTCAACATTGGCCGCGTGGGCAACGGGGCGAGGCCATACCGTCCTCGAACTTGGCTTCGCTTGGCTCGTCGCCCAGCCGACCTCGAGCCGGTAAGGAACCGCCGGGCGACGGGTTATGAAGAGCCCGGCGGCTCCCTACCTCAGTGGCCGCTCACCCACCGTGTTCGTCAGGGTCGGAAGGCAAACCCGGTGGGGCGGCCTGAGAGCAGGCTTCAGGAGGTGGGGACTAGAAGAGATGCGAGACGGAGCGGGCGAGAGCCATCCCCAGCGTGGCGATGAGGGCGGCTCCTACCGCAGTGAGGGCAATCCCGCTGGCGAGGATAACCAGATCTCGAAGTATGAAGCCCAAACAAATGATGACAGCTCCCATGGCGGGGAAAGTATCCAGCCCCGAGAACGGTGGGGCTGCCAGTGCCGTCACGGCCGCGGCGATGAGAACCAGACCAACAACCCGCTGGGCCGCTTTGCCTTCGAGGACCGACGCCCCCCGTCGCTGTGCATGGCGCTCGAAGCGGCGAATCCAGCGAGTGATTGGTGGGATGGCCTTTTCGGTCGCGAGCCGTCCGAGCTCGCGGCGTTGCCAACTACGGGGGAGCCAAAGGGTGTGGCGGCCGTTGACCATCTGAGCGGCAATGAGAATGGTGACGATCTCGAAGGCGTGACTGACGCCGCCGGTCGGCAGCGGAAGTGCGGGTAAGAACATCAACAACATGGCCGCCACGGCGAAGGACCTCTCGGCAAAGAGAGTTCTGAGTTCGCCGAGTGTCTTGGGGCCGGTGGCGCGCAGCCATGTCTCCAGCTCGTCGCTAAACAAGCTTCCCGATGGCGATTGCCCAACGATGGTGTCGTCAGGGCCGGCGCGCCGATGCGGGGAGCCCACTGACTCCTTCCGGTGAGATATTTGGCCCACGGTGGATTCATCGTCGCCGTCATGTGTTGATGGTGGGAAGCCGTCTCGGTCTGCGACGGTTGGCGGGAAGTCCGGGTGGGCGCGCATGCTCAGGCCGCTGCCAACAACAAGGAGCGGCAGACGGCCGTCGTCGATGTCGCGAGCGGGATTCGGGCCGCAAGCGGTTCGGCGCGGTCGAGGGCGCCTCGGTCCAGCACGTCGACAGGGATGCCGAGTTTGGCGGATTTTGTAATGAGGGCGTCGACGAGATCATCGATAACACCAGGTTCGGCAGGATCGATGGTCGTCTGCACTCCCAGGCCTCCCGGGAGAATGCGGCCGGGGACGGCATAATCGTGCTCCACCCACAGCCGGTCGACCTTGCCGGAATGCAGCGCGCTCCAGGCAGCTTCAAGCCCCCACGCGAGTTGATTGTGCTGATCGGCCTGGCCGAGCTCGGCCACGGTCTGCTGCTGGCGCTGGTGGAGCCACCGGAACAGCAGGGTGACCGAGGGTCGGCCCGGTGAGGCGCGCAGTATCCGAAGCCGTTCCCAGTCCAAGGGAGCAGCGGCCGCCGCCAGTTCGGTCCGCAGGCCAGCTTCCTCGTCGACGCGCGATCGGTGCTCCTCCCGCAGATGCCATTCGGCTTCACTGCGGTGCTGGAAAATAAGTGGACAAAGCGGGCAATGGTACGCGGACATGGATGCTCCCGGCTTGACTGCTTGTTGTGTGATCTATTGGAGCTGACCGAATTGCGGCCCACATCGAGAGGATGTGGAGATCTTGTGAATCCCGGCGTCAGCGGCCGGTCGCTCGGTAGCTCGGAGCAGCGACGGTGGCGGTCTTAGGGAATCCGAAACGCGGAGGTCAGACCGGTCCCATCCGCGAGGCGCGGGCTACCATCGGGTGGTGAGTTTCGAGGTTCGTGCCCCTCTTGGTGTCGGCATCGTGTCCGCCGCGCCCGAACAGTTGGTTGCGTTCTACGGCGAGTGCCTTGGCTTCGAGCCACTTCGGTCTATCGTCTTTCCCGGAGCCGGGAAGATCCACCGCTTCCGGGCGGGGGGCAGTATCTTGCGTATCTTCGAACCGGAAGGATCGTCACCTGATCCCGATCCGAGCGATCGGTTTGACGCGCGAGCCGGCGTTCGATACTTCACCCTGGTTGTCGATGATGTGCAAGCGGTGCTCGACGCCTGCCGGAAGTTTGGGCTTGACGTACCGACCGCACCCAACGAGGCGGCCGGGGGACTGTCCCTCGCCATGATCCGGGACCCAGAGGGAAACTGGCTCGAGGTCCAAAGTCGCTAGCCGAATCACGGCCCGTCCGGGTTCGTCGAGTTCAGGCCAGAGAGGCGTCCATGGGGGCTTGGGTGTGTCCTCCGGTAACAAGCGCCGCGCTATGGCGCTGCCTCCGGCCCCCTGCCGTCAGGGGGCCACATTCGCATTCCCCGGCTCTCGGCTGTCACCTGAGTCGTGGCGCTGACGCTGGCGAACATCCGGTAGCCCGCGACCAGGTACAGGAATTCCTGCACCAGCTCGGATTCAGGAAACACCTCTCGAACGGCCGTGTACGTGTGCGCGGTGATGTGGCCGATATCCACTACCTCATCGGCGGCTCGCACCACGACCGCGACGTCGCCCTGCAAGTCGCCGTCCGGATTACGGGTACGGACCGCGACAATCTCCTGGGGTGACAATCCCGCATTCCGGGCCAACCGGTAGTGGTTTCCCCACTCGAATGACTGCCTGCACCGCCACATCATCCGGAGGATTGCTAACTCGCGAAGCTTTGGATCGAGGTGGCCGTTGAAGATGAAAGTATCGAGCCAGCACTCGAAGAAAGGCGCAAGCGGTTGAGTCGACGGTCCGCCCTTCTCATCCCCTTCCCTGGCGAGCACCTCGCGACCCGATTGCGGCAATCCGGACGGCTTGTCCGGCAATACGGGGGTCATCGGCCTGCGCTCGGTCTGGCACGCATGGTGGCGGTGGCCATGTCAGCCGAGGTGATCACGTAAGAGTCGTGGAGGTCCATGTCGTTCTCTTCCATAAATCGGTGACTCTGCACATCCGGGCTCGCGTTATCTCGGCTCCGCCTCGCCCCAATCACACTATCTCCTGGAAAGGTTGACGATCGAGGGCGTCGTTGTCGCCCCAGCCAGACCAGTCTCTGGACGCCTCCCTCTGGCAGCGACGAATATTCGGTGGCCCGGGCCATCGTTCCGCGTTAGAACTGCATTACCCATAGAACGAAAGGAGGAGCTTGTGGCGACAACCCCCAAGCCGATTCATGTCATCGCCGCTCACACTGCCCTCCTCGGTGCTTCACTCCGGGCGAAGCAGTCCGGGACCCGGCGCCGCGGTGTCGGAGTGTCAGCCGATTGAGCCACTAGCGAATTCGTCCTCACCGGCGCGGGGCGGCGCCAGCGCAGCACCTTCGGTCACCCGAGTCGTCCCCCGGTCGTGCCCTCCGCGAGGCGGGGACTGTCGCGAGTCGTCCTGTCACCGCGGGTCGTCTTCCGCCCACGTGACGCGCGAACCAAATCCCAGTCTCGTTCAGGTCAAACCGCCCAGGGAAGGGCTCTGTCATGTCATCGTTGTACCGCACAAGCGAGGATCCGGTGAGCCACCTGGGGTGGCGAGCCCGGTCTACCTGGCGGCGTCGCGCTCGTCGAATAGTCGCTGAGCACTCCCAGGAGCTGCTCTCGCACGTCAATGAGTTCCGTGGGCTGCCGATCTCCGGCGTGGCGACCACCCCGACCGGCGCTGTGAGGATCACCCTCCCGGGCTGGGCGATTACGGTTGTCGGCGTGGGCCCCGGTCCCCTCGTCGCGCTGATCGCCGCTGCCGGCGACCACCGCTGCTCTCTCTCCAAGGCGGGAAAGTACGGGCGATTTTGGTGGCTGGCGATCGAATACGGACCGACCGACGAGCGGCGCCGCGATGTGATCCTCGGTTCGCGCCTGGTGCTGACAAGCATCGAAGGCGGCCGCTCCCGGTTCGAAGCGCCCGAGAGCAGCCCACAGCTGACCGGCTCCTGACCTGCTCGAGCCGGCCCGCTGGTGGGTGGGCAGCTCGCCACGGCCCGGCAACCAAAGGAGGCCGCCTGCCGATTTCGATGGCGTCCTGACGCGCCGCTCAGGTCCCGCCGAGGCCCAGCGCGTTGATGAAGAGACGGGTGACGGTTTCGACACCCTGCTCGAACTCGCAATCGAGCCCCTCGTCCGCCAGCCATTGTTCGGCGAATCGATAGGTCATGGCACCAAGCGCGGCTGCGGCCACGGTGGGATCCAATCGGGGATCGGCGAATCCGCGCTCCTGGAGTGATCGGATGGATTCCGCAACCAGACCGGTGTCCTCGCGTTGTTGTTTGGCTCGGTTTGAGGCCACCACTTCATCAAGACGAGCGGCCTGCTCGATCGCCCCGAGCAGGCTCGCCTCGTCGCGGTAGATCTGGTAATGCCGGCGGATGGCCTCGCGGAGCCGATCTTGAGGAGATAGTTCCGACTGGCGAGCCAGGATGACCTCGTCCATAGGGGCGCGGAGACGGGCGTCGACTTCCACCGCGATCTCTCGAAACAGCTCCTCTTTCGAGTCGAAGTAATTGTAAAACGACCCGTAAGAGATGCCGGCTCGTTCCGTGATGTCGGCGATGCGGGCATCCAGGAGGCCGTGCTCCGCGAATACCTCCTTGGCTGCTTCCACCAGGCGCGATCGAGTCCGCGCTCCCTTGGGGGAGCGCGGACTCGATCGCGCGCATCGGGTTGGGTTGCGGTCACCTGCCGGCTAGGGAGTGCCGTAGTTGCCGGTCTTCATGGCTCTGGCCAGGGTGCCGCCCATGATCAATTCCCGCTGTTCGGGAGTAAGGGCCTCCACTACCTCGCTGTAGGCCAGAGGGTCCGAGATGCCTTCTGGATGGGGGAAGTCGGAGCCGAACATGAGCCGGTCCGCCGGCAGACCCAGGTCGAGGAGGCCCTGGGGATCCGGCTCGTGGAAGATATGGACGTAGATGTTGCGTTTGAACACCTCGAACGGATCTTCGTCGAAGAGCACAGGCGACTTTTCATACGCGGCCTGGATGCGCTGCACGAAGGGCCGGATCCAGTCCGACTGGTACTCCACTGGCATGAACTTCAGGTCCGGGAAACGGGTGGCGAGGCCGTGGCCGATGATGGAAGCCATGGCATCGTGCACCACACTCTTGTCGGAGGCCATGGCCTGGAACGCCGGCGACCCGGTGGCCTTGAACGGCAGGGTCTCGTCGGGGATGCCGTCCCACTCGTTGAGGTACCGCTGATAGCCGGCATCGCCCGAGTGCATGCCGACCACGATGCCGAGGCGCTCGACCTCGGCCCAAAACGGGTCGAACTCGGTGAGGGCGAACGATTTGCGTCCCCGCCAGGTCGGCACTGGCGCGACCCGGATCAGGAAGATCTTGGCGCCGCGATCGTGCACGTACTGCAACTCCTCGAGTGCGGGACCGGCGCCGCCCGCCAAGCTAATGATGGGCGTGGTGAAGATGGCATCGGAGTACACAAAACTCCAGTGCTCATGCATCCACTGGTTGAGGGCGTGGATTACGGCCAGCGCGACATCCGGATCGTCCGCGACCCGCTCTTCCAGCACGCTCGCCAGCGTCGGCCACAGCAGAGTGCGGTCGATACCCATGTCCTTCATCAAGGACAGTCGCGGCTCGGGGTCAAAAAAGGCATCCAGGCTGGGCATCACCTTCGGCTTGACGCCGGTACGCCCACCGACGCCGCCCTGACCGCGATTGGCGGCAGTGTTGCCCCAACTGCCTGGAGCCGCCACCTTTCCAAAGGTGGGATTCGGGATGTACTCGCTGATGTGGTCTCGGACTGCCAGCTTGGTGCGGCCGCCGACCTCCACATACCGGATCGCTCCGTCGTACTCGGGGGGAAGGAACTTCGTGAGCGCATCACGGTTCTCGTAGAGGTGATTGTCAGCATCGAACGTCTCGTACGGCAGACGCCGTTCGCGTACGTAGATGAAGTCTTGGCTGGGGTCGGCCACGGGGTACGGTCTCCTTCTGCTTCGGTCGGCACGCCTGACTATGACAGAAAGTGATCCTGATGTCAATATCGGATTTGCCCTCCGGGGGTGTCAGGGCAGGTGCCAGGGCAGGTGGGAAGGCGGGAGGAAACGCGGGTGGTCATGGCGCTGCCGAACGGAACGGCCGGTCATGACCGGCCGCCTGGAGGGGAAGGTTGCGATCGTTACGGGAGGCAGCACTGGTCTTGGCCCGGTTATGGGCGGGCGGTTTGTGCGGGAAGGAGCGAGGGTGCTTCTGGCCGCCCGGCGAGGGGAACTGGCGCAGCGGGCGGCGGAGCAGGCCGGCCCAGGCGCGATCGCGATGCGAGCCGATGTGACGCAAGAGGACGATGTGGCTGCGATGGTCGACCGGGCCATGGTGGAGTTCGGCCAGGTCGACATCATGTGCAACAACGCCGCCGTGCCAGGCACAGATCGGTGGATATGGGAGCAGACGCTCGAGAACTGGAACGGCACCATTGCCGTCGATATCACGGCCGCCATGCTCTGCACCCGAGAGGTCCTGCGCCGATCCATGCTCGAGCGTCGCTCGGGCGTCATACTCAATTTCTCGTCCACGGCCGGTTATCAGGCGATGGTTCGCAAGTCGCACTACGTAACAGCCAAGGCCTCTCTGCGCGCATTCACGAAGGCCGTGGCGCTCGAGGTCGGCTCGTACGGCATCCGCTGCAATTGTGTCGTGCCCGGCAGCATCGACACCGAACTCCTCCACAACTTTATGGCCCGTCGGGCCGCCGAGGAAGGCATCGACTACGACACGTATCGGGACCGCAGCGCCATGGGTGTTGCCTTGCAAACCATCTCCTCGACCGACGACGTGGCCAACCTGGTCGTGTTCCTCGCCAGCGACGAAAGTCGAACGATTACCGGACAGTCGATTCCTGTCGATGCGGGCGGCTATATGCAGGGATGAGGGAGCAGACCCCGGAGGAGCCCGCTTGACAAGGGAGGTCGCGAGGCAGACGCGGCGGGCCGCAATCGGAGGCGGGACCAGCGGGCGTTCCGCGACGCAATTGGTCGGCCTGGTGGAGCGCCTTGGGTACACAGCCGATCCCGTCGTGCAGCAGACGGTTGCGAGCGTGGTGATCCGCGAGCGCGTGCTCGACTGACTTGGCTCCAGGGTCGCGCTGCCAGACCAGGTGCCGGCCGGCGGATCATTATCAAAACTGCTGTATTCCGAGCACGCTCGGTTGACCGCCGATGCGGTGACGAACTTGCTCCTCCCGCCGGCGACGATTGGGGATCACGGAGAAGCGGGACCATGGCTCGAGCGCCTACTGTTCGCCCCTGGTCTGCGTCTCGGGGGAGGAACGGATGAGATTCAGCGCAACACCATCGGCGAGCACCTCGGACTGGCGAGAGAGCCGAGGCCTTCGTCGACGGGTCCTACTCCTCCGGTCGGTCGCTAAGCCCGTCGGCGACGATGAACTGGCATCTGCGTCTGGCGATGCGCCAGCCCTCAGAGGTGCGGCGCAGTTCGTCCGTATAGACCGATCGACGCAGGATCGCGGCCTTCACTTCGACGAAGAGGAGGTTCTGAGTCGTCCTGGCCTGGTCTGGGCCCGTTACGTCAATCACGGGAGGTCCCCCCAGGTGAAGACCTCTGGGCGCACCTCGCAACATTTTGCGCAACCCCTCGTGGCCGTCCCACGAGCGCCCGAATACCTCGTACGACGCGTCGGGCGTAAAGAGTTCGACCCAGGCCTCGATGTCATCGAGGTCGAGGGCGAGGCAGTAACGGGCGAGCAAGTCTGTGATGGCCACGTGATCTTCAGGTGTCGGGTTCATCCTCCCGATCATGCCCGGTGCAGAACCGCCGCGACAGTAGGAGCGGCCGTACCACGCCGATCGACCCTGAGCCGGGACGGGGAATCACATGGCAAGTGAGTCCGATCCGTCCGTCTGGCCGACGATTCCGGGCGTGACGGCCGCCGCGTTGCGGTTCGGAGATCATCTCGCGGTGGTCGACGGCGACATGCGGACGACGTACGAAGAGCTCGTGGACAAGACCCGGTCATTTGGTGCAGCATTGGTGGCCTCGGGCGTGCAGCCCGGGGATCGGGTGGCGATCTGGTGTTTCAACTCGACTCCCTGGATCGTGGCCGCGCTCGGTGTGTGGGAGGCCGGGGCGACAATGGTGCCCATCAACACCAGGTTCAAGGGAGGCGAGGCGGGTGAAATCCTGTCGCGCAGCCACGCGCGCGCGCTGGTCACCGTTACGGATTTCCTGGGTACCGACTACGTGGCGCTGCTGGATGGGGCAGGCGTCGATCTTCCTGACCTCGAGACAATCGTGGTCGCCGACGGACCGGTTCCCCCAAACGCAGTCAGTTGGCAAGAGTTCGTGGGGCGAGCGGATCGTACATCGAGCGAGGACGTGGCACGACGGGCAGCCAGAGTACGGCCGGAACACCCCTCCGACATCCTGTTCACCTCGGGTACGACGGGCCGGCCGAAAGGGGTCGTGCAGACCCACAGCCGAACGTTGTCCGTGAGCTCCGACTGGCTTCGAATGGCGGAGCTCAGCCCCGATGACCGGTATCTGATGGTTAATCCGTATTTCCACATGTTCGGGTTGAAATCGGGCATCCTTGCTGCGCTCGGCGCCGGGACCACCATGTTTCCTCAGGCGATCTTTGATGTGCAGCGAGTCCTGGAGACGGTCGACACCCAAGCGATCACAGTCCTGCCTGGCGCGCCCACGATCTACCAGTCCCTGCTCGACTTCCCCGGGCGCGGCCGCTACCGGCTGGGATCGCTGCGCATCGCGGTCACCGGCGCCGCGGACATTCCGGTCGAGCTGATCCGCAGGATCCGGGCTGAACTGCCGTTCCGCACCATCATCACCGGCTACGGCTTGACAGAGGCCGGGACGGCCACCGCCACCTCACCCGATGACGATCCCGAGATCATCGCCACCACCGTCGGTCACGCTCGGCCAACATTTCAACTTCGGATCGTCGACGGTTCGGGGTCGGATGTCCCGGCAGAGGAGGCGGGCGAGGTGCTCCTCAAGGGGGGGAGTGTCATGTCGCACTACCTGGATGATCCACAATCGACAGCCGAGGTCCTTTCCCCGGACGGGTGGTTGCGCACCGGCGACATCGGCAGGCTGGACAAGGAAGGCAACCTGCAGATCGTCGGCCGGGCCAAGGACATGTTCATCGTAGGCGGCTTCAACGTGTACCCCGCGGAGATCGAGAACCTCCTTCTTCGCCATCCTGATATCGAGCAGGTGGCCGTGATCGGTATCCCGGACCCCCGTCTTGGTGAGGTCGGAATGGCGTTCGTGGTGTCTCGGCGCGGCGCGTCGCCGACGTCTGAGGCCATCATCGAATGGTGCAGGATGCACATGGCCAACTACAAGGTGCCTCGGGCGGTGGAGCTGATGGACGAACTGCCTTACAACGCAACCGGAAAGGTCGTCAAGGATCGGCTCCGAGAAGGGGCTCTGGCCCGGCAACGAGCAGGGTGCCGATGAGTGCCGTCCGACCGATCAGCTGTCATAATCGTGCCGCATCGGGGTTTCTACGTTTCGAGCTGAGGCGAGGGGGCGAACAATGAGGATCACGATTCGGGAGCCAATCGAGTACGAGGTTCTCGCCATCGGGCTGGGCTTTACCGAGGGACCGGTAGTTGCCAGTGACGGCGCTGTATATTGCGTAGACATTGACGGAGGTCGGGTGCTGCGACTCTCGGGTGCTCATGTGGTCGCCGGACCACGACGCCGGCCATGACGAATCTCGATGGCAAAGTCGCGCTGATCTCCGGTGCGGCCCGGGGTCAGGGACACGCGATCGCCCTTCGCCTTGCCCGGGCGGGCGCCCGGATCGTGGCCGGCGACGTTCTGACCACTGAGCTGAATACCCTTCAGGACGAATTGGGAGATGCCGTCGTCACGGGTGAGCTCGAAGTTCGCGAGCGCCCGTCATGGGATGCGTTGATCTACAGCGGTCTGACCGCCTTCAGCCGCCTCGACATCTTGGTCAACAACGCGGGCGTACTGCGGACGGTGTCCCTCGAGGAGGAAACTCCCGACGCATTTGAGGACGTATGGCGGGTGAACTGCCTGGGCGCGTTCCACGGGATGCAAGCTGTCGTGCCTCATCTGCGGCGCGCCGGTGGTGGTGCCATCGTCAATACGCTCTCGACGGCAGCCTTTACGGTGTGGACTCATCACGGGGCCTACGTCTCTTCGAAATGGGGAAATCGTGGTCTCACAAAGGTCGCGGCCCTCGAGCTGGCCCCGTACGGCATACGGGTCAACGCAGTGGCCCCGGGGCCAATTGCGACCCCCATGGTCCTGCGCGATGACGACCCGGCTGCACGTGCCCGCCTTTCTCGAACTCCTGTAGGACGAATGGGCGAACCGGAGGAGATCGCCGAAGCGGTGCTTTTTCTCGTCTCCGACGCCGCTTCGTTCGTTACCGGCGCCGAACTCACCGTCGATGGCGGGCAGACCGTCGGGACCATATTGGGGCGACCAAATCCCGCGTGAATGCGGCGACCGCATCAGATCGGAAGGAGTGCTGGCGCCGAATCGCCGAGGAGCACCGCGCCCACTCCCCTCAGCACGCCTATCAGCACGACCGTGGCAGTTCGGGGATTCAGATCGGCCCGGATCGACCCGTCCTGTTGGCTCCGTGTGGGTACACCATGCCGCAGGGGACATCCCGAACCCGAAGCTGGGGGAACCTGGCCTGGAGTGTCTCTTCCTTGGGTGGATCGGAAGCAGCGAGCACTTGCCATCAGGTAGAACCATGCTCTACTCTGACGCCAGGAACGCCGTTTGGGAGGGTCATGACGTCAGCAGCTGAGGCCGAACGCTTCAAGGTTCTGTACGACGTCGAGCGCCACGTGATGGCGACGGATGGAGGCATCCTCGTCGAGGATCCTTACCCGGCGTTCGCGGAACTGCGGGCTGCGGCCCCGGTCCACAAAGGGTCGGTGCGCGAGCTCCTCGGCTACTCGGTGGGTGGTCTGCTCCGGGTGCATCGTCGGGCCGAGGCTCCCGTCTACTCGGCGTTCTCGTATGAGGCCAACGACACCGTCCTCCGGGAAAACGAGGTCTTTTCCTCCACCGTCTACTCCGGCTCCGTGACCCAGATGTTCGGCGCTCGCACGATTCTGGAGATGGTCGGCGATGAGCACCGCCGCTATCGGGCGCTGGCCCAACCCGCGTTTTCGCCGAGGCGCGCCCAGTGGTGGATCGACAAGTGGATCGCGGCGCTTGTCGACGAGGCCATATCGGCGTTCGAACCTGCAGGGCAGGCCGAACTCAACGCCGAGTTGTGCTCGCGCATCCCGCTGCAGACCATCACCTCCAGTTTTGGACTCACCCGCCAGCAGGGGCTCGACTTCAGGGAGGGAGCGGAGGGCACCGGCATGCAAGCCTCGTCGGATTCGGCGGCCATGGCCGAGCGCCATGAGCGGGCGACGGCGATGCTGCGCAGCGTCATCGAAGACCGTCGGGCTCGACCCCAAGACGATGTCATCACAGTGCTCGTCCAGAGCGAGATCGAGGAGGATGGCCAGCGCCATCTACTCACCGACGACGAGATCTACGGGTTCTCACGACTGATCCTGACCGCCGGTTCGGGCACCACGTGGCGGCAGCTTGGCATCCTCCTGGTTGCCCTGTTGAAGGATCCGCCGCTCCTCGACGCGGTCCGCGGGGATCGAGAGTTGCTCCGGCGAGCCATCGACGAAGCTGTCCGCTGGGAGCCAACGGACCCCATCTTCCGCCGACTGGTCACGAGAAACGTGACGCTGTGTGGAATCGAGATCCCGGCCGGCGCGGTGATGGAGATGAACCTGGGCGCGGCCAACCACGACCCGCTCCGCTGGGACGACCCCGAGCGCTTCGATCCCTACCGGAGCCTCAAGCCAAACCTGGGCTTCGCCGGCGGGCCGCACGTGTGCCTGGGCATGCACGTGGCCCGCGCCGAGATGTGGGTCGCCATGAACGCCGTATTGGACCGACTCTCAAATCTCCGGTTGGATCCCGAGGTGCCCAACGTGCGCATTATCGGGCTGGAACACCGGGGACCCAACAGCATCCCTGTCCTTTTCGGCTGAGCCCGTCAAGGAGAAAGGCAGGCAGCAGTGACCGACTACCGGCTCATCTCATCTGACTCGCACGTCACCATGCCCGACGACGCATGGCAGACCTATCTCGACCCCGAGTTCCGGGATCGGGCTCCGCGCCTCGAGCGGACCGACGAGGGCGACTTCCGGGTGTTCGAGGGAGCCAGAACGCCGATCATGACGCTGGATAACCTGGCGGGCAAGAAGCCGGAGGAGTTCAAGCTCAATGTCCGTAAGCTCGAGGACCAGCGGCCCGGGGCCTGGGACCCAGCGGAGCGGATCAAGGACATGGATATCGATGGCGTGGACGCCGAGGTTTTATACGTGGGCGGCCCGTTATTGTCAAAGGACCCGGCGCTGCGGCTGAACAGCGTGCGCGGTTACAACCGTTGGCTGTCTGATTATGCCTCGTATGCCCCGGGCCGGCTGCTGGGTGTGGCCGCGATCCCGATTGATACGCCCGAGCGAGCCGTCGAGGAGCTCCGTTTCGCGGCGTCACAGCCAGGCCTGGTAAGCGGATACATCCCCCTGTTTCCCGGTCCCGATGAGGACTACGGGAACCCCAAATGGCATGTGATGTGGCGGGCATTCATCGACGCCGGGTTCCCGGTCGGTCTGCACGTGGGCGGCCGACGCCCCGGCACTCCGGTGGTCAACATGTTCGAGAGCGCCCCGCGGTTCATGACCGGCCTGGTGATGAGCAAAATGACGATGGCCGAAGCGGTATCGGAGCTGATTCACGGGCTCGTGTTGCAGCGTTTCCCGGACCTGAAGTTCGTCGCGGTGGAGGGACAGATCGGCTGGATCTCGTTCTTCCAGTACTACTCCGACCACTTGTGGGAAAAGCACCGGTACTGGACGAAGAGCGAGCTCACGGAGCCACCGAGCCATTACTTCCGCCGCCAGGTGTTCGCCACGTTCATGGAGGACCCGGTCGGGTTGCGCGAACGGCAACACATCGGGATCGACAACATCATGTGGGCCAGTGATTACCCGCACTCCGAGACGACGTGGCCGAACTCGAAGTCGCTGACAGATGAGTGGTTCACGCCTTTTGGCGAAGAGGAGAAGCGCAAGGTCCTCTGGGAGAACGCGGCGAAGCTGTATAAGCTCGCTTGATGGGGGAGGCGCTGCCCTACCGGATCGAGATCGACCGCGATACCTGCATGGGGTCAGGCGTGTGCGCGGTGTACGCGTCGGGCACCTTCGACCTCGACGATGACACAAAGTCCACCGTGGTCGACCCCGCCGGCAACCCGCTGGAGCAGATCGAAGCGGCCGCAGCGGGCTGCCCCACCGGCGCCATCAGGATCGTTCGCGCCACATTGGCTTGAGGCGGCGGTGAGAACGGGGCGATGCGCCAGGCACTGAGCGACCTGCTGGTCGTCGAGATTGGCGGCGGGGTTGCCGCGGGTTGGTGTGGCAAGGCCTTCGCCGACCTCGGCGCGGACGTGGTCAAAGTGGAGCCGCCGGCCGGGGATGATTTGCGCTCCGACCAGGGGATGTTCGCCCATCTGAACACGAACAAGCGCAGCGTCATTGTGGAGGCAGCCCCGGCGGCAGCGCCGGCCCTGTGGAGCCTGGTCGACGGCGCCGACCTGGTGATCGAGGCGGCCGGCCGCGGGACACTCGGGAAGCGGGGCATCGACCGGGAGGAGCTGCTGGTCCGGCAGCCGTTGACGTCGGTCGTCTCGATCAGCGGGTTTGGGGCCACCGGGCCGTACGCCGAGTACGCATGGAGTGATCTGGTTGCCCAAGCCTTCGCCGGGTCGCTGCTCCGAGATCGGGGCGGCCCGGTCCGCCTGCCTATGTCGATCGCCGAGTGCGCCGTCGGGCACACCGCGGCCGAGGCAGGCCTTGCTGCCGTCCTTCGTGCCCGGGCCACCGGGGTCGGCGCCTTCGTCGACTGCGCGGCGACGGAGGCGCTCGCCGCGAATCCGACGCGCATTGCTCTTCATCTGGGCTGGGAGTATCGGGGACGCGAGGCCGCTCCCCAGCAGATTGCTGACAGCAACGCCACCCTGCTCCCGAATGGCGTCTTTCCATGCGCTGACGGCTTCGTGGCCCTCATGATGACCAGTCAGCAGTTGCGCGAGATGTTAAAGGTCCTGGACAACCCCGAGTTGACCGAAGTGTTCTCCGCGCCGGATGCCTTCGCACGTCCCGAGACAAAGGAGATTCTCGACGGCGTCCTCTACCCGTGGCTGCTCAGCCACACCCGTCAGGAGGCCACCATCGCTGGCCAAGCCGCGGGCTGGCCGGTCGCACCGGTCAACATGCCCGCGGAGCTTTTGATCGCTGACCACTTGCATCAGCGCAGCTTTTGGGTCCACGCCGTCGACCCGATATCGGGGCCGGTGCTCTTGCCCGGCGCCCCCTACCGCCACGGCGAGGGGGGCTGGAGGCTCCGGCGCGCTGCGCCCGACCTGGGACAGTCGGAATCGCCTACGGGAGCCGGGGGGCACCGGCAGCCGCCGGCGCTGCCTGCGGTGTCGGCTGATCCCAGCGCGCCGCCGCTGCATGGGCTGCGGGTTCTGGACATCACGACCGTGTGGTCCGGACCTTTGCTGACCCTGCACCTGGCCGACCTGGGCGCCGAAGTGATCCGGGTGGAGAGCCCGTATGTCTTTCCACCGACGACCCGCGGCCTGTCGCCTCGGCCGGACCCGAACATGCTCCTCTCGGTGCTGGTCGGCGGCTACGGCCCCCGCGCTCCCGGAACAGGTGACCGGGCGTACAACCGCCATTCGATGTACAACTCGATCAATCGGGGCAAGCGCTCGTGCACGCTCGACGTCCGGTACCCCTTGCAGCGGGAGCTGTTCATGCGGCTGGTGGCAGCCAGCGACGTCTTCGTGGAAAACCTCAAAATGACGACGCTGCACCAGATGGGCATCCATGAGAGCGAGTTGCTCGAAGCGAATCCCCGACTGATCGTCTTGCGGCTTCCCCCCGCCGGGCTGACTGGCGACTGGGCCCACTACACCGGTTTCGGCGGTCAATTCGACGGCCTCACCGGGCTGGCCGCATTGTGCGGCCAGCGGGGCACGGAGCTGTTCGAGACGCCGACCACCCAGCACATGGACAGCGTTACCGGCCCAGCCGGAACCTTCGCGGTGCTCGCCGCGCTTCACTACCGCGCCGCGACCGGACGGGGTCAGGTCATCGAGCTTGCCCAGAGCGAGAATGTGCTCGCCCAACTGGGCGATGTCTTTGTGAACCTGCAGCTGGGCGAGCCAGCCCGGCGTTACGGGAACCGCGACAAGCACTTCGCCCCGCAGGGCCTCTACGAATGCGCCGACGGCCGGCTGCTGGCGTCGACCGTCACCGATGACGACGCCTGGCTCTCGTTGGCGACGGTCCTGGCGCGACCTGACCTCGCGAAGAACGAGCGCCTGGCCGGTGTCGACGGCCGGCAGGCTGCGCACGACGAACTGGACGAGGCCATCGGAGCCTGGGCGGCGACGGTCACGGCTCAGGAAGGCTTTCACCGGTTGCAGCAGGCCGGCGTGGCTGCGGCACCCCACCTGGATGAGAGCACCTTCGCATCCGACCCCCACGTGGCAGCCCGCGAGTGGATCCGCCCCCTCACCACTCGGGATGTCGGCACCTACCGGCATCTCGGACAGGCATTTCGCGGGATTCCGCTCGCATGGGATCGGGGCGCGCCGTCGCTCGGCGAGGACAATGAATATGTGTTCCAGCGGATCCTGGGTCTCGACGATGCTGAGTATCAGCGTTTGGTCGCCGAGGGCGTGGCAGTGGAGGACTATCTCGACTCGCAGGGCAATCCCTATTGAGTCGGATCGCCCTATTGAGTCGGATGGCCCTATTGAGTCGGACGGCCCTATTGAGCCGGACGGTCGGGGCATTGCTGTGTCGGCGCGACAACACGACCGTGCCACGAACGAACGATCGCCGCGGCTGGTAGGGTTCGGCGGTGATACCGGGCCGGCCCCAGCCAGCCGTCGCTCAGGCCCCTCTTCCGAAACAGTGGGAGCTGCGGGCGGCGCGCCGCGGCGCAGGCCGATCCGGTGAGAATGCCGGACGCGACTTCGCCGCGGACATCATCGACGCGGCTTGGGCTTTGGTCGAGGAAGATGAGATTCTCGACTTCACCGTCCGGCAAGTGATCGATCGCGCCGGAGTGGCCCTGCAGACCTTCTACCGGTACTTTGGCAACAAGGACGAGTTGCTGCTGGCCATGTTCGAGGAGTCCATGCGCCGGGCCGCCGACCGGTTCGTCGACTTGCCGGCCGCGGATCCCGTCGAACGGCTCCAGCACATGGTCACGCAACCGATCATCATGGACTTCGATGCCCGGGCCCAGCGCATGACCAGGTGGCGCGGCCGCGAGCGCCAGCGACTTCTCGAATATTTTCCCGACGCCGTCGAGGCTGTCTACGAGCCCTACCGGGCCGCGATCGCGGATGCCATCGTGGAAGTATGCGAGGCGGGCACGGGCCGCTGCGATGCGCCCGATCTCGACGCCAAGCTCATCCTGCACCTGGTACAGGAGATGGCCCATGGCGTCCATGGCGGCGGCATCAGCGACCCGGCACCCGTCGTGGCTGAGCGAGTGTGGCGGATGGTCTGGGCCGCCTTGTCTGCTGACGACTTGCCCGCACGAACGATGCGCACGACTCGTCGATAGAACTACCCTCTACCGCGGTCGTCTCGTCGTCAGGAGGGAACATGCTGCTCGAAGGCAAGTCCTGTGTCATCACCGGTGCGGGTTCGGGGGTCGGGCGGGCATCGGCCCTGGTGTTCGCCAGAGAGGGTGCGCGGGTCGTCTGCGCGGACGTCATGGAGGAGTGGGCGAAGGAAACGGTGCGCCTCGTGGAACAGCAGGGCGGTACCGCCGTCGTGGCGGTCTGTGACGTCACCAAAGAGGACGACGTGAAGGCCGCGGTCGCGGGCGCCGTGTCGAACTTTGGCGGCCTGGACATCATGTTCAACAACGCCGGCGTGTCGACCCCGGCGGGCTCTGGACCCTTCGAGACCTACGACGACCAGGCGTGGGATCGGCTCATCGGCATCAATCTGCGGGGCGTGTTCTACGGGATGAAGCACGCCATTCTGCAGTTCAAGGCTCAAAATGGGCCTGGAGCGATCGTCAATACCGGCTCGGCCGCCGGCATGGTGGGCTGGGGTGGCACCGTCTACGGGACCACCAAAGGCGGGGTCCTGCAAATGACCCGAACCGTTGCCATCGAGGTTGCGCCCTTCGGCATTCGCGTCAACGCCATCTGTCCGGCCGCCATGCCGACAACGAACTTCGGCGTCGCCGATCCCGCGCAAGCCTTCCAGGAGAAGCCGGAGCAGTTCATTGCCGGCGCCGGTCAGTTTCATCCGCTCGGCCGTATCATCACTCCCGAGGATTGCGCCGAGGCGGCCGCCTTCCTTGCTTCCGACCGGGCTCGCAACATCACCGGCGTCTGGCTGCCGGTTGACGGCGGGTACACGGCCCGCTGAGAGTCGATCCCCTCGGAGGCGCGCAATGGACGACACCGAGCCTGTCGTCGTCGAAAGGACTGACGGCATCGCCACCATCACCCTCAACCGGCCGGAGGCCCGCAACGCCCTCAACCGTGCCGTGATGCATGCTTTATGGGATTCTGTATTGGCGGCCGGCGACGATCCAGGCGTGGCCGCGGTCATCCTTACCGGGGCCGATCCCGCCTTTTGCGCCGGGGTCGATCTGAAAGAGGTTGCCGGCGAGACGCCCCCCTCAGCTGCTCTCCGGGAACCCGGTCAGGGTCCAGAGCGCGATACGAACGGGTTATTCCGGTTTCTCCCTCTGATCGACAAACCCGTCGTCGGCGCAATCAACGGTGCGGCTGTCACAGGCGGCCTGGAGATTGCGCTGCAATGCACGTTCCTGGTGGCGTCGCAGCGGGCCCGCTTTGCGGATACGCACGCCCGCGTCGGGATTATGCCGGGTGGGGGGATCACCGTGTTGATGGCCCAGTCCATCGGGCTGCGGCGAGCGGTGGAGCTTTCCTTGACGGGCAATTTCCTCACCGCCGACGAGGCCCTGGCCTTGGGACTCGTCAACCACGTCGTACCACACGAGGACCTGCTGCCCTTCGCCCGGCGGCTGGCGGCCGACATGGTGGGCAACGATCAGCGCAGCGTCCGCCGCCTCCTCCGGCACTACCGGCAGATCGCGAACGCGGCGACCCTCGACGAAGCCCACTTGCTCGAGGGCTACATGGCCGAGACGTGGGAAGTGGTACCGAGCCAGGTGGGGGACCGGCGAGCCGCGATTATGGAACGCGGTCGATCCCAGGTCTCTTGATGCCGACAGGTCGTAATCTTTCATCTGACATCAGCAAGAAATGGATAGAAAAAAGGACGGCATGACATGGATGAGGCACGGCTGAGCGACCGCGTCGCGTTGCAGGAATTGAAGGCCAGCTATTTCCGCCTGCTCGACACGAAGCAGTGGGGCGCCTGGCGGCAACTGTTCACAGACGACATGGTGTTTGACATCGAGATGGCAGCCGGGGGACCGGCCGAGCGCATGACGACCTCCGGTGATGACTTCGTGGAGATGGTGTCGGAGCAGTTGAAGAATGCCGTGACCGTGCACCAGGGCCACATGCCTGAACATGTGTTTCTGGACGACCGTAACGCCGACGGAAAATGGGCCATGTTTGATTGGGTCGACAACTCCGGCAGCGGTGGCGGGAGTATGCAGGGCTTTGGTCATTACCACGAGCACTACGTGAAGGGCGATGACGGCCAGTGGCGGATCCAGGAGCTGCGCCTCACCCGACTGCGGGTCGATCAGACCGCCGGGACCGGCGCGGTGCCCCCGAAGATCGAACCGTGGAAACGGCCCGTGGCGACGGGCTGACGGAGCTTCTGAGGCGCCGTTTCACTCCAGTGTAGGCAGGACGTCAAATCGGCGCTTCCGGACGCTGGATACATCAGCCTCGCGGATCCCGGTGAGTACAGGCTGAGCCTCATCCGGCTTGCGCGCTGCAAAAGCGGGCCATCGTCAGGCTCCACCAGTCCGAGGTCGTGCAGGTTGAGCAGGTGGGCGTACACGGATGCTGCCGCGGCCAACCACAGCTGCTTGCGCACATCGGCATAGAGCTGCGCCACGAGTTCGGCAATGGTGGCGGGCTGCTTGGCGAGGAGTTGGAGGATCTGCTCGCTGCGTTCACGGCGGTGGGCCACAAAGGCGCGAACGTGTGCGGGAGGATCGTCGATCTGGGGTCCGTGTGCCGGCAGGTAGCGCCCGTCCTGGTGGCGATCCAGCAGCTTCTCGAGGCTTCCCAGATACTCGCCCAGGTTGCCGTCTGGCGGGGATACGACCGACGTGGACCACCCCATGACGTGATCACCCGTGCACAGCGTGCCTTCTTCCCGAATCAGGTAACACAGGTGATTCGAGGCGTGACCAGAGTGTGGACCGATTCCAGCGTCCAACCGTCCCCGGTCACGACGTCCCCGTCCCCCAACACCACGTCCGGGTGGAAGTCGGGATCACCGCCTCGCAACGGCGCGGGCTTCGCAGGGTCGGGGTCCGCCTCGGCATCCCCGAACACGACACGGGTGGAGTCCGGATCGTCGGTCCGGAGCTGCGGCCCAAAGCTATAAATCGGGGCGGCCGTTCGCGCCTGCAGGGCCCGGGCGGCTGGCGAGTGATCGAGATGGGTGTGGGTGACCACCAGGTGCGTGATCCGCTCCCCGGGCGCGAGCGCGCCGAGTAGCGCCTCGACATGGGCGGCGTCGTCAGGCCCGGGGTCCAGCACGGCGACGTTGCCGCGGCCGATGATGTAGGTGCACGTCCCGAAAAAGGTGAAAGGACCGGGGTTGTTCGCCACGACCCGTCGGACGAGGGGCGAGACCTCCACGGCCTGGCCGTAGCAGGGCTCGAACGAGCTGACATACGGAATTGCCACCGTCCCAGTCTTTCATCCTCTGAGTCCGTGACGGCTCAGGGTCGTTCACCAGTGGGTTCTGATCACTTAGCCCGGATCCACCGATCCGGCGGGGGTGACATAGGGCGGGTATCCGCGAAAAGCGCCTTCCGGCAAGGGAAAATGGCGGCTACCACACCAAGCCATGCCCCTACTGGAAGGCACCTTTCAGATGCGTTCATCTTGGCACAGTCTGGACCGGATCGGCGTGACCTTCGATGACGAGCGGCTGGTGGCCAACGCCGGGCTGATCGCGCCGGCCAGCCTGGCTCAGCATCTACGGCTGCGTGAGATCTTCGATGAGCGCGTCGATCTGGGCGACGGCTCGGGCCGGGCCAATGTCGGGGACAAGGCGATGACGGTGATCCACTCGGTGCTGGCGGCCGCGGACAGCATCGAGGGCTGCGAGGTGCTGCGGGCCGGGTCGACCGCGGCGGTGCTGGGTCACACGGTGCTGGCTCCCTCGACGATAGGTACCTTCTTGCGCAGCTTTTCGTGGGGGCATGCCCGCCAGCTCGACGCCGCCGCCGGCGAGGCGCTGGCTCGTGGGTGGGCGGCCGGCGCCGGCCCGCAGCCGGGGGAGGCGTTCACCATCGATCTGGACAGTTCGATACATGAGACCTACGGCACCCAGAAAGAAGGCGGCAGCCGTTTCGGTTACACCCATGTTCGTGGCTACCACCCGCTCTATGCCATCGCCGCCGATAGCGGCGAGGTGATCCACTCGCGTCTGCGGGGCGGGAACTCGCATACCGCTCGCGGCGCGGTCGGTTTCCTGGCCGAGACCTTCGGGCGGGTCCGAGCCGCGGCGGCGACCGGCCCGCTGATGGTGCGGGCCGATTCGGGGTTCTACTCCGCCAAAGTGGTCCAGGCCTGCCAGGCCGCCGACGTCCGCTTCTCGATCACGGTCAAGCTGTACAAGAACGTGCACGCCGCCATCTCGGCCATCCCCGAGCAGGCGTGGAAGCCGATCCCTTACTGGCTCGACGACGGCGCCGATGTGACCGCCATCGACTGGCGGGCATTCAAGTCCGGCACCGACGAAGGCATCCCCTGCCGGCTGGTGGTGCGCCGAACCCGGCCCACACCGGGATCGCAACTCGCCCTGATCGCCGACTACTCCTACCACGCCTTCATGACCGACCGCGACGGCGACCCGATCACACTCGATGCCTGGCATCGAGCGCACGCCAACTGCGAGAACGCCATCCGCGACCTCAAATACGGCGTCGGGCTCAACCACCTACCCTCCGGTCGCTTCGCCGCCAACGCGGCCTGGCTCACGCTGAACGTGATCGCCCACAACCTGTCGCGCTGGACCACCCGCATCGGCGGCATCGACACCGACACCCCAGCAGGCGTCAGCGAAGACACCAGCGACGGGCAGCCCAACCGCAAAGCCTTCGTGGCCACCGACACCCTCCGCCGCCGCTACCTGACCATCCCCGGCCGGCTCGCCACCTCAGGCCGACGCGTCCATCTCCACCTTCCGTCCCGCTGGCCATGGACGGTCCAGTTCCACACCATGCTCGACGCCATCCGCAGCGTGGAACTCGTTATCTAACCGCCCAGCAGAACCGATGCCCGTGGCGGCCGCGTCGACGACAGCCCGAACACCCAAAAGCCGTGACCTCACACGCCCCTCACGAGCCGCCTCAGCCTCGCCACCCCCTCCGGACCATCACCACCCACCCCAACCCGCTTCAGACCCGCTAAAACAATCGACCCCGGTCAATCGGTGGATCCGGGCTTAGCTTCGCGACAGCGGATGGTTTTGCAAAAACGAGACGATGTGCTCGGCGATGACATCCGGCTGCTCGGGGAGGATGGCGTGCCCGCAGTGTGGGACTTCGACATACGTCGCCCGCCCTGCCAGCGCTGCCGCGACCTGGCGGCCCACTGCAGGCGGGGCCATGGCGTCTTCGAGCGGCTGGACGATCATGAGGGGGGCCGCGCCGGCGCGCCACCACTCTTCCGGGTCCGTGTCGACGAGGAGGGTCCTGAACGAGGATGGCGGCCACCAGCCGTCGAGCCAAGAACCCGGGTCGTTGCCGGCCGCAAAAAACGCCACCCGGAGCGCCTCGAGTCGGTCACGGTCGGGAAGTCCGTCATCGTGACATCGGGCGAAGGCTTCGAGGACTTCCGGGGGCACCGGGTGGGCGGCGAGGTTGTGTCCTCCGCAGGCCAAGACCGCTACCGTCGCCGCAGCCTCCGGTCGGTAGCTCGCCGTGGCGCGTACCACCACGTTGCCAAGGGCGTGACCGACGAGATGCGCGCGGCCGCTCCCGAGCCGATTGACCACGAGGGCGACATCGTCGGCCAGGTCGCGGAGCGTGACGTTCGGACCGGGAGCGGTGGTCTGTCCGGCGCCCCGAAGGTTGACAGCGAGCGAGCGGTAGCCGGCATCGGCAAGAGTTTCCTGGAGGGAGGCGAAGTCTGCCGCGCCTCGCATTGCCGAGGGAACGAGCACGACGTCATCTCCGTCTCCCTGTACCAGCACCTCCAGACGCAGGCGACGCTGTTCGTCATCGATCAAAATGGTCTCTGCGGCCAATGCTTTCCCCTGAGCGCTCGAGCCGAACGCGGCGTCGACGTGGGGCAGTATGTCATGCTCGCTCGCCCTCACCAGACGCTTGTCGTGGACGGCAGCACCATGAAGCGCTTCCTGCATCGAACCCGCAAGAAACGAACCGCGACCAGTTGACCTGTAGCTGGCTTCAATCCGGTGTTTGTGGGGTGGGGGTGGGGTGGAGGTGGTGGAGTTCGTCGGGGGTGAGGGTGGGGGGGGCCCAGTGGGAGAGGGTGATGATGCCGGTGGCGAGGGTGGTGAGGGCGAGGGTGGCGCCGAGGAGGTTGGCGGGGTTGGTGTGGAGTTGTTCGTGGAAGAGTTCGATGCCGAGGGTGATGCTGGTGAGGGGGTCGGTGATGAGGAGGCTGGCTTGGCTGTTGGCGAGGGGGCCGAGGCGGTAGGCGCCTTGGAGCAGGATGGTGCCGGCGACGCCGGTGGCGGTCATGGCGTAGAGGGGCCAGTGGAGGAGGAGGGCGGGCAGGCCGTGGTGGGCGAGGAGGTCGACGGTTTGTTTGACGAAGGCGGCGTCGAGGGACCAGATGAGGCCGGTGGCGGCGCCGAAGAGGGTGGCGCGGCGGGTGGGGGGGCCGTGGCGGGCGGCGAGGAGGAGGAGGGCGGCGGCGCCGGTGCGGGTGGTGATGGCCCAGGCCCATTGGCTGGGGGTGGGGGTGTGGTTGCCTTGGCTGGGGTTGGCGAAGACTAAGCCTCAATGCACCGATCGGCCTCGGGTTGAGATGACGGTTGCGCGGGAGTCGTCGGTTTGGGCGATGCGACGCTTCGTGGACTGACCGTTTTGGGCGCGGCCCGCGAGGGTCCAGGGCTTGGTGGAGGAAATAGGTTGGGAGCGCCTGGTGATCGGTGTGCGGGGCGCCGGCCGCGGGTGTGTTGCTAACCGGGCGCGGGTAGTGCCCGTATGGTGGCGAGCCGTTGGGTGAACAGCTGCGCCCATGGCCAGTGGCGCGGCCCGCGGAGGGTGGGCTTGCCGGAGCGGTTTACTACCCGGCCGGGGATGTTGATGAGATGCAGGCGCGTGGTGCGGGCGACGGTGAGCTGATTGAGGGGTGCGGGCTGGCCGATGGTGGTCGTCCAGCGCATGAGATTGTGGGCCAGGACTGCGCACTGGAGCCAGGCGCCGTTGGCGTCGTAGTCACCAGAGGGGATGTGTTCGAGCCCGGCGCCTTCTTTGAGATCGCGGATGGTGAGCTCAACTACTGCGTGTTGACGATGGAAGGCGTCAACGTCGGCGGTGGTGTCGTCAAGGTCGGTGAGGAAGCCGAAGTGACGCCAGTTCGGCCACAGCTGGGCTTGGCGGGTGTCGGTCAACCGGGTGCGGCGCACGATTAGACGCCGGCCGTTGTAGGTGGTCTCGGCGACTTGGGCTTGGCCGTCTGGGGTGTAGTCGATGTCGACCCAGGCGTCTTCGTCGATGGCGGCGATGACGGCGTTGATGCCTTTGGTGTTGGTGCGGATGGCCATGGTGTAGCGCACACCGAGTCGTCCGAGGGTGGCGATCGTCTCGTTCGACCAGAACCCCGAGTCGAAGCGGGCGACGATCTCACCGACCGCGCCGGCCCGGCGAACCCGGGCGATCAGTTCTTCGACGAAGCGTTTCGTTCCCCGCTGCGTGTTGGCTGAGCCCTTACGCATCCGGGCATGAAGCACTTCGCCGGTGTCGGCCCGGGTGGCCAGGATCGGGTGATAGCCCAACACCTTGGTGTAGCCGAACGCCGCGCCCTGCTTGAGTTTGCCGGTCACCTCACAGATCGTGGAGTCGACGTCGACGACCAGACGCCTGGCGCCGGGCCCGGCTCCCAGCGCCCACGTTCGTTGCAATGCCATCCCTACGACCGCTTCGAGCTGGCGGACATGGCCGAACGTGAAGGCGCGCAGGAACGTGCCCAGCGTGGACGGGGCCATCACCCGGTGAGCGAGCACCGCCTGGGTCCCGCCCGAGCGGAGTACATCGGCGTGGTCGATGTGGGAACCACCAGCCACGATCGAATGGACCAACGTCAACACCTTACGTCCCGGCAGGGCCCCGCCGACCTGGCCGACGAGACGGACGGCCGTGTTGACCAGCGCTTCCAGGTCCAGTCGCAGTACCAGCGTCGACACCAGGATCAGCCCGGCGTTGGCGACCACATTGGGATCGTCGAAGACCACCTCTACCCGGTCCACACCGCGCGATACTCGTGCCACAGAAAGTGCCTCCTTGAGTTTGGGTTGACAGCGACGTCAGACATCGCCATCGTCCCTGTTCGGGAGGCATTTCTGTTGGATGCTCCAACTTCGTCAACCGAGGTTCATCGGTGTAAGAAAGGCGCCGAGGCCGGCGCAGAGGGTGAGGGCCGCGGTCCAGGTGCGGGTGGTGATGGGGTCGTGGAGGAGGAGGGCGCGTAGGGCCAGGGTGAAGACCAGTTCGAGGACGAGGACGGGTTGGACGACGGCTAAGGGTCCGAAGTAGAGGGCGAGGGCGGAGAAGGCGAAGGTGCCGGTGAGCAGGGCGGCGCCGGCGAGCCAGGCGGGTTGGCGGATGAGGTCCCAGCTGGTTTTCCAGATCGGTTGGGGGGTGGGGGGCCGGGTTTGCAGGTTGGCTAGGCGTTGCAGGAGGGCGCTGCCGGCGTTGGCCAGGGCGGAGAGGGCGGCGAAGAGGATGGCGGCGGCCATGGCAGGGGTGGGGGTTAGGGGGTGGGGGCGCAGTGGGCGGGCGGGTGGGTGGGGGTGGGGGTGAGGTGGAGTTGGGCGGAGAGCCAGGGCAGGCTGTCGGCGAAGGCTTGTTTCCAGAAGCTGTAGTCGTGGCCGCCGGGGGGGGTGGCCAGGCAGGTGGTCAGGCCGGCGTGGGCGGCCAGGGTTTGTAGGGTGTGGGCGGCGGTGAGGCTGTCGGGGTCTTGGGCGCCGGCTTCGAACCAGCCGGCCAGGCCGGGGTAGCGGTGGTGGGTGAGCAGGTATTGGGGGTTGTGGGCGTTGTAGGCGCTGGGCGAGCCGGCGAACAGGTCGGTGATGGTTTGGGCGGGGGTGTCGGTCTGGTAGGTGGGGGAGGGGAACCCGGAGTAGGAGGCGAAGGTCTGGTATTGCTGGGGGTGGTTGAGGGCGAGCAGGAGGGCGCAGGTGCCGCCTTCGGACAGGCCGGCGACGGCCAGGGAGCCGGGCCTGGTGTTGGCGTTGAAGTTTTTGGTCATGAAGGCGGGCACGTCTTTGCTCAGGTAGGTTTCCACGTCGCCGAAGCGGGCCGAGTTGACGCATTCGGTGTCGCCGGCGAAGGAGCCGTTGACGTCGGGCATGACCAGGATGGGGGCTTGGCCGTGGTGTTGTTGGGCGAAGGCCAGGGAGGTGGCGTCGGCGTAGATGGCCCGGGTCCAGTCCGAGGGGGCGCCGGGGGTGCCGTGGAGCAGTTCGATGACGGGCAGTTGGGGGTGGTCGGGGGCGAACCAGGCTGGCGGCACCCAGATGAAAGCGGCTCGGGGCGTATAGCGCAGGTGGGTGCCGGCGGTGGCGGGGATGGCCACGCTCAAGGTGGCGCCGTGGTCGGGCAGGATGCCGGTGCGGGCCACCTGGTCGCGTAAGGCGGTCAGCTGGGCGTTGTTGACGAAATGGTTGGCGTTTTTGCCGAGCAGGCGGTCCAGGCTGGGGTAGTACTGGAAGGTCTGGTTCACGGCGCTGCCGGCCGAGACCACGGCCAGGACCACCGCGGCCACCCCGCTGATGCGGCGGGGCCAGTGGGCGTGATGCCAGCCGGCGATGACCAGCCCGGCCATCAAACAGGCCACGCCCAGCCACAGATACAGCGACCGGGGCGCCCCCGCCGGCACCGAATGATCAAAATGCAGAAACAGAAACAGCCCGCCAATCAACAACAATCCCAGCGGAACACCAATCGCAAACTCCATGACAGCGTCACGGCGCAACACCACCGCCACGATGGCCAATCCCACCGTGACCCAGAACAGGACAAACGGGAACCAACCGGAGACGATCGAAAAGTTGAGCATTTCGGGAATTCCTTCGCGGCTTCTGGGAGCGAACGAGTGCCGGGGCTACGAGCCGCCGCCCATCTGGTTGTTGCCGTGGGCCAGGAACCGCTCCAGCGCTGCCTGGGTCGCGGCGTTCATCTTTCCGGTCTGTGGGAGGCCGGCATCTCGCTGTAGATACTGGATGGACTGCGCGGTTTCAGATGTCATGAGACCGTTGATGGGTCCCTCGTAGTAGTTCAGCTGCCCGAGTTGTTGCTGGAGGGTCTTTACTGCTGCCGACGGCGTGCCGGAGGGTGTCGAGGGGTGGTTCGGCGTGACCGGGTGGGTGGGCGCCGCCGGATGGTCAGGCGTCACGGCGTGGCCGGGAGCAGCGGGGGCCGTCGGGGTGATCGCATCGTCGGACAGCGGGGGGGAGACCGCCGGCGGGCTGGAGGTGCCGTGCGACGTGCCATGACTTGTCAGGTCGATGAGCGCAAGCACGGTGACAGCCACGAGGGCCAGGACGGCTACCGTCCACGCGATAGCCGTAGTGCGCGGGGGCGTCTTGATGACGTGCGGGTGGGTGCTCATTCTCGGTGTCCTCCTGCCGGTGCGGTCGATGACGGCTTCTGGTTGTCATAATCCGCGTTCTCCGCTTTCCAGTCCCTAGGAAAACTTCCTAATTGCCTGGCCGTTCGGCCACGATCGGCGCGCGGCAGTGCCGGTAGGCTGCGCTCCGTGAATGACGAGTCGGCCGTCGCGACCCCCGCAGTGCCCTTTTTTCAACTCAACAACCTCACCCTTCTGAGCCTGGGCGATTACGACGCCGCCTGTTCGAGTGACGTCTCGGGGTGGCTGGCGGGCACCCCCGAGCTGGGTATCCAGGCGGGCGCGGCTGCGTTCGCGGACTGCGTCCTGATGTACGTGGCCACCCGCTGTGCGATGCCGGGGTTGATGCCGGTCACCGTCAACATGCGACTCGACTTCTGGCGTCATCCTCCCGCCCTCGGAACCCGCATGGGCGCCCGCGCCGCAATCGCGGAACCGGCGGAGAGCGAACTTCTCCTCGTGCGCGGCGAACTCCAGGGACCCGACGGCATCGTGGCCAGCGCCACGGCCCGTTCCATGCTCGTTCCCGGTGCCGCCCCTACCGCGAAAACACAGGAGGCGCTCGGAGCCCACTCTTCGCCCGCCAAGCCCTGGGCCCACCCGTCCAGCGCCCTCGATCCTGTTCTGGCGCTGCCGGTGTCACGCCAGATCGGTCTCGAGGCGATCCGGGTTGGGGACGACGTCGTCGAGCTGGCCGCGGTTCCGGACCCCACTCTGGACCGGACGAGAGGTGTCGTCCATGGGGGAGCGGTGCCGGTGATCGGGCAGCTCGGCTGCGCCGCCGCGTTACAGCTGGCGATGCCCGGCGTCCACGCCCGCCGGCTGGATACCACCGTCGAATACCTGCGGCCGACGCTCGTCAACCAGCCCGTGCGGATCCGCGCCAGCATCACACACCAAAGTCGCCGGTTGGCGACCACGCACGCCGAGATCGTCAGTGCGAGTGGCAAGCCGAGCGCCCGGGTGTCCGAGACGGTGGCCCTGCATCCGCGTGGTTGATGGATTCAGATCGCCCGGGGCCCATAATCCCGGGGTGGGGTCCGAACCGGCTGCACCCGGCCGGATCGCCTCAGGTCATCGGGGTCCGAAACGCCAGAGCGTCACGTCCTCTCCGGGAATGTCCTCATACACGATCCGCAAGGGCAGGCCGATGTCCAGGTCCTCGTTGGCGATGCCCGCGGTGTTTCCCAGCAGGATGCAGGCTCGGGGCTCTTCGGCCAGCTTGGCCATGACGACGGCGTAGGGGACATCGTCGTTGAACTGGCCGTGCCCCCGGTGGACCAGGGTGAACGAGTACACAGAGGCGTCGCCGCTGACCCTCGTCCACGCCTGATCCTCCGATAGGCAGGTGCGGCAGGCCGGATAGGGCGGCCAGTTGAAATCTCCGCAGTTCCCGCACCTCGGTACCAGAAACTCGTGTCGCTGCAGCCCTTCCCAGAACGGGCGGTTGGCCTCAGAGATGTCAGGTAGAGGTTTGAGGTAGGGCGTGGTGGTCATCGTCGTCTCCTGATCCCTAATCCGCCGCCAGGACGAGCGTGCTCCCGATCCCGTGCACAGCGAAGCCCTGTTGCTGGGCGACGCCGATCTGGGCGCCGGGCACCTGGCGGGCACCGCATTCGCCCCGCAACTGTTTGACCACCTCGATCACCTGCAGCCCCGAGGGGTCGCCGGGATGGCTATTGGACAGGAGACCGCCGTCCGGGTTGACCGGCATTTTCCCGCCGAGGCGAGTGTGACCCTCTGCGACATACGCTGCGCCCTCTCCGAGGCCGCAGAAACCCATTTCCTCCAGATTGCGCAGGCCGGTAACGGTGAAACAGTCGTAACTCCCAACCACATCGACGTCGTCGCGGCTGACACCAGCCAGACCGAACGCCCGGTCCGCGGCCTTGCGAAGGGACTTCCCGCTTTCAGGAAACCAATCGTCGCTGAAGCTGACGTAGAAGTCGGTGTAGACCGCTTCCGCGCCCCCTAGCACGTAGACAGGTGGCTTGGGACAGTCCCGAGCCCGTTCGGCTGAAGTCAGCACCACTCCGTACCCGCCGTCGGTATCGAGGGAACAATCGAAGAGATGAAGCGGCTCGGCGATCATCCGCGAGGCGAGGACGTCATCGACTGTGATCTCGCCCCGGCGTCCCATGACCGAGTCAGGATTGAGGGTGGCGTGGTAGCGGTCGATGACCGCGACTTGAGCCATATCCTCCGCTGACACCTTGAACTCGTGCATGTACCGCCGAGCCCAGAGCGCATAGAACGGAATCATGTAGGCGCCGTGGACGGAAAACGACCACTCCGGCACCCGGGGCGCTCTATCCATGACCAACGTCCCCCGAGGTCCGACCGGCTTGCCCGCCTTCCCATAGAAGAGCACCGCCGTCGTGCACATGCCCGCCGCGATTGCTGCGCTGGCTTTGGCCAGTTGACCGGACGCGCCACCGATCTCCATGAGGCTGATGGGGCGCCCCCCGAGCTGCTCGGCCCAGAACTGATGAGCGGCGGTGGCGCCGTCCAATCCGCCAATGTGGTTAGAGCCCGACATGGGAAGCAGGCCGTCAACGTCCTCGATCGTCATGCCGGCGTCGTCGAGCGCTCCTGTGATGGCTTCGAGCTGCAGTGAAAAGGAGGTCCGATCCGGAAGCTTTCCCTGCGTGGTCTGATAGACACCTGCCACTGCCACCTGGCGCTTTGGAAATCCCATCCCGACACCCCGTATGCTCCTCTAGCCGGGTAGGCCCCCGGACCGGATGTTGCCATGTGTTACGTCAGTGATAGTATGTGTCACAGGTGCCACACGTCAACCAGGTGGGGGGGCCCAGGAGGGTTCGTGGGGGGACGTTGGCGTCAGGCGCGGATTGCCGCCCGGAACAAGGAGCTCAAATGGAGATCGACCTTTCCGAGGATCAGGAATTGTTCCGCGATACGTGCCGCCGGGTGCTCGAGGACCGAAGCCCGATCGACAGAGTACGCGAGCTGATCGACGATCCACTCGGATTTGACCGGGACCTGTGGCGGCAAGGGGGTGAGCTCGGCTGGTACGCCACCCTTGTTCCGGAGCAGCACGGAGGGGGGAGCGTGTCCGGAGAGGGGCTCGTCGACCTGACGATCGTCGCTGAGGAGCTGGGCCGCATGGTCCAGCCCGGGCCGTTCCAGGCGACCAACATTGTTGCCTTTGCCCTGACCGAGTCGGGGACGCCCGAACAGAAAGAGCGGTACTTACCTGTGCTCACCTCGGGTGAGGTGATCGGCACCTGGGCCTTCGCCGAAGGGGACGAGACGTGGGCAGCGTCATCGACCAAGCTGGCCGCCACGCCGCAGGCGGGTGGCTACCTCCTCGAAGGGACCAAACGCTACGTACATGACGCTCAGGCGGCCGATGTCCTTCTGGTCACGGCCCGGGGCCCCGAAGGTCTGGTCCAATTCGTGGTGGACAAGAACACGGCAGGAGTTGCAATCGAACCGCTGGAGTGTCTGGACCTGGCCCGTCGCATGGCTGACGTGCGGTTTGACGGAGTGAGGGTGCCGGCCGAGGCGGCCGTGGGCCCGCCGGGGGAAGCTGCCGGGGCGGCCGTCGAGCGGCAGCTTCAGGTTGCGCTCGTGCTGCAGTGCGCCGACACCATTGGCGCTGCCGGGGAGGGCCTGGCGCGCACGGTGCAGTACTCGAAGGATCGGGTGGCGTTCGGCCGTCCAATTGGCTCTTATCAGGCCTTGAAGCATCGCATGGCCGACCATCGCATCTGGCTCGAGGGGTCGTTTGCCACAACCGCGTATGCGGCGCGAGCTGTGCAGCACCGAAGGCCTGATGCCGCCATCGCCGTTCGGGTGGCGAAGGCGCATGTGGGCAAATGGAGCTCAGCGATGCTTCACGATTGTATTCAGTTGCATGGTGGCATCGGCATGACATGGGACTACGACCTCCACCTTTATTTCCGTCGCGCCATCAGCAACGAGGTGCTCTATGGCGCCCCCGACGCCCAATGCCGATCACTGGTCGATCTGGTGGAAGGAGCCGCGTGATGGCGGACACCATGATTGTAGAGGAATATAGAAAAAAGGTCCGGGCCTGGTTGGCTGACCACGCTCCTTTGAAAGCGCCCGGGGAGCGATTCCTCCAATGGGATGATGAGGCTGTGGCTCGCGACCGGGCGATCCAGCGTTCGCTGTGGGAAGGCGGTATCGCTGGGCCTTCGGTGCCAGTCGAATACGGCGGTCTGGGGCTGAGCCAGGAGCATTGGCAGGCGTTTCGCGAAGAGGCGGCTGATTATCGGATGCCCGAGGTATACGGAAACGCTTTCAATGTGGTCCTGCCTACCATGCTGGGGCACGCTCGCGAAGAACTCAAGCGCCATTTCATTCCCCGCATTCTCAATGGGGAAGACATCTGGTGCCAGTTCCTCTCCGAGCCGAGCGGCGGATCCGACCTGGCCGGGCTGCTGACACGAGCTGACCGTGATGGGGATACGTGGCGACTCAATGGGGCAAAGATCTGGACCACGGGCGGCCATTATTCCGACTTCGCCATCTGTCTGGCCCGGACCAATCCGGAAGTACCCAAGCATGCCGGTCTCACCATGTTTATCGTTCCCATGGATACTCCTGGCATCACGGTTGTCCCGCTGAAGCTCATCGACGGATCAGTCGATTTCTGTCAGGAGTACCTCGATGACGTCGTAATCCCCGTCGGCAACACCATCGGGGAGGTCAACGACGGTTGGCGGGTGGCCACAACCCTCATGATGAACGAGCGCACGGCGGTCGGACGAGGCTGGTCGCTCGGCGGCAACAGGAGCGAAAGCGAGGACAAGGGCATCGAGCTGGGGTATGAGCTCATCGGGCTCGCCCGGGACCGTGGCCGCCTCGATGATCCGCACCTGCGCAGTCTGATCGGTGAGAGCTGGGTACTGAGCGCCGTTCAGGCTCAGACGGTCCAGCGCGTGAGCCGGGCCATGCGCTCGGGCGACCTGCCCGGCTATGCCGCCGCCCTCCTCAAAGGGATGAGCGGCCTGACCGGCCCCCGACTGGGAGAGATCCACGCCGAGGTGGCAGGTTCCCGAGCGGCTGCGTGGTCGCCGGGCGATGCGTCTGCCTGGGGCATTCACCGCTTGTCCAGCCACGGCATCGGCGGTGGCACCACGGAGATGCAGCGCAACGCGGTGGCGGAGCGCGTGCTCGGACTGCCGAGGGAGCCTTCGGGCGATCGGGAGATGCCGTTCAAGCAGTTGCGCCAGAACACTGTGCCCGGCGGCACTCGTTCATAGAAAAACACACGCCCTCGTCGTTCGACTCTGGCGAATATCGTGACGGTGCCGGCGAGGATCAGCGGGGCACGACTTCCACGATGGACTATGTCGACGAGTAATTGGCAGTCGCGAAGCTGGGTGGCAGTTGCAGACTGGCCCCGGTTTGCTGGTCATACGCGTCGGTGACGGAGTTGATCCAGGCCGGACTGGGGGCCTGAGCGCCCGAGGACGACAATTGCCAGGGGACCACGACGCCGGTGACCAGACCCAGGACGATTACCCCGGCGGCCAACCGGGCTCGTCTGATCCGGAGGGCGCGCACCAGGAGGTTCTCTCCGGCTAGGGTTCCGACTCGGCCAACTCGACGGAATGCCCCTGGCGCCACTGCCGCAACACCAGATACCGGCCGTGCAACGCGCCCCGATCGCGATGGCCGAATCCGAGCGTCGTGCCCTCGTATCCCTCCGCCGCGGGCAGCCATTTGATCTGCTCGAGGCCTTCCTTGACGCCATCGCGGGTCCGCTCCGGGGCCCGGGCGAGCCCTTCGGCGACCAGCCGCCCCATGTCATAGCCGTACGCGGGGCCGGACCCGCTTTCGGAACTGATGTTCAATCGCCGACGCAATTCGGCGAGGGTGACGTTGTTGTCGGAGTGCATGTCCATGTAGGTCCAGCCGTCGATCGTCGCCGCGAACTCGGGGCTGTAACCCCGCATGCCCGCAGTGTTCATGGCGCGGGGGCCGTTCCAACTTCTCGCGGACGCGGCGCGCGCCACTGCAGGGGCAGCCAGCCCCAGCCCCTGATAGACCAGAGCGTCGACGCCGACATCCAGCACGGAATCGGTCTCGGCCTGCGCCTCTTCGGCGAGTGGGAGGACCCCGGCCGACGCGGCGATCCGTATACCCAGGACGTCCGCTTCCTCCTGGAGGAAGTACATGTGCCGCCGCCCGATCGGCGATCGGTCGTAGACGACACCGATCCGACGCGCACCGAGGCGGGCAAGATGCCGGGCCAGCACAATCGACTCGTCTTCGTGGGACCCGACCTGCAGGTGGAACATGTATTCGCCCCGGCCGCGCTCCGTCCCCGCCCAGTTGATCGTAGGAATGCGGTAGCGCTCCGCGAGCGGGGTGGCGACAAGAGCGTTGTCGCCAATGGCTGGTCCGGCGATGAGCAGGACGTCTTGTTCGGCGAGGGTCCCGTAGCCTCGTTCGACGGCTGCCGCGGTGCCGGACGGCAGGCCGAGCCCCCAGCCGTGGACGAACTCGACGTCCCGGTCCAGTCGTCCCTGGGCAGTTACGTCATCGACAGCCAGGCGAAGCCAGTCCTCGATGCTCCGCCCGGGACCAGGCGGCCCATCAGACATGTCGTTGAGAATTCCGACGCGAAATGGCACCGCCATCGGCTCCCCTCCTTCGGAATCGTTCGCCGCGCCGACCTTAACATCCCGTTCAGGACGTCAGCGGGGCCAGATTACGAATGACTGGGGATCGGGGGTGCCTTCGGCGGCCCGGCAGACGTGTGACTGGTGCCCGGGGGGTCGACTGCCCACGCCGGAGCGGTGCCCCATTCGTCGCCATACACGAGCTCGGAGATGGGCCGGCGGCGCACCGGTCCGTGGTGGCCGGCGGGCTTGCCGACCGTGATCGTGCCGGCGATGAAAACGCCGTCAGGAATGTTGAGGAGCGACCGCAGTTCGGACTCGACGTGGTAGTGCATCCCCGTGAACGCGCCTCCGTAACCGAGGGCGCGGGCAGCCAGCAGAAGGTTCTGGCAGGCCGGATAGACGGACGCCCCTTCCATGGGTGTGGGCTGCCGATAACGGACCAGACACGGCAGGATCAGGACGGGGACGTCGGCAAAGTGAGTGACATAGTGCTGCATGGTCCGCGCCATGCCGCGCTTTAGGAGACAAGCGCTCGATCCCGCTGCCCCGTTCGTAGCCGTCGAACTCCCGTTTGGCTTCCCAGACCTGCTGCGCGCCTTCGGCAACCAGTCGCTTCGCTTCTTTGGCTTTGGGGCCATTCGACAGCACAATAAACCGGAAGGGTTGGCGGTTCGATCCACTCGGGGCCCTTGTGGCGGCAAAGAGCATGGCGCGCAACGCTTCCGCAGGCACCGGATCAGGCGTGTAGCGCCGGATAGCACGAGTGGTCGTCAACCCCTCGAGGAGTCCGACCACATCGCTCGGGAGTGGCCGTTGGTCCAGGTCTGCGGCGTCGGGCGTGGAATCTGACATCGCCGTCATGGTAACTCCGGTACGCCTTCGAGGCCGCGCCGGCAGGGCGTACCGTCTTGGGTCACGGGCGCGTCGAGGTGGATCCCGCCTAACCGGCACATTGGACACGTCATGCGTCGCATGATTGAATCGCCCCGGTGCTCTCGGCGCGAGCCTCGCGACCGTGTCAGGCGCGCTAACCCCGCCAACTTGGACTCGCTGCAGGAGGTCGACGGCCGTGGTGGTCTTTGGAACGACGATGATGGCAGGTCCACGGCGATGGGTTGACACCGCTACGGCGGCTGAGGAAGCGGGCTTCGAATCCGTGTGGGTACCCGAGCACCTGATAATGCCAGTGTCGATGACCGGTGAACCCAACAGCCCGCATGAGGGCGAACCTCCTATCTCTGCATCGACTCCCGCCTACGACCCGTGGGTCCAGATCGCCACCATGGCGGCGCGGACCACGACGCTGCGCTTCGGGACCAACGTCTACAACATCGGGCTGCGGCACCCGTTCGTGACGGCCAGGGCGGTCACCACCGTCGACGCCGTATCGGGAGGTCGTCTCGAATTCGGGATCGGGGCCAGCTGGCTCTCCCAGGAGTGGCAGGCCATGGAGCTCCCCTTCGAGACGCGGGGCCGGCGCGTCGATGAGACGATCGGGATCATCCAGCGCCTCTTCACGGAAGAGGTCGTGGAGCACAAGGGAGAGTTCTTTCAGTTCCAGCCGGTCGGCTTTCTCCCCAAGCCGGTCCAGCAGCCGTGGCCGCCGATGCACATCGGCGGGGACTCAGCGGCCGCCATCCGACGTGCGGCCCATCTCGGGGACGGCTGGATCCCGATGCAGCAGTCGATCGAAAGCCTGCCCGGCAATGTCAAGCGCATCCAGGCGATGCGCGCCGACGTGGGACGCACCGGGCCTTTTCAGGTGACGCTTGGGGCCCGGGTCACCTCTGTCGATGACGTTCGCCGTTATGAGGAAGCGGGGGCCACCCGCCTTCTCATATCGCCGTACACGAATCCCCGCGAGGCCGCGGAAGGTTTTCGCTGGTTCGGCGGCGAGATCATCGCCAAGCTCTAACATCCCACCGCCAACCCGGTTGCAAGGAGGTCACCATGCGCGGCGCCATCGAGGACCATGAAGAGATTCGCCAGCTCATCGCTCGTTATTGCCATCTCGTCGACTCGCACCAGGCAGCCGGGTGGGCTGCCTTGTTTACCGAGGAGGGGGTGCTCGATGCCGGCGGCACCAAAGTCGAGGGCATACAGGCACTCGAGTCGTTCGCCGAGAGCCTTCGGGGCGTGTACGAGACTCACCCGATGCGGCACGTGGTCACCAACGTGGTCATCGACATCAATGGTGACGATGCTCGATCACAGAGCTACATCCAGGTGCTGAATCCGGGCCCATCGACCTCCATCGGGATGACCGGCATCTACGACGACATCCTGCGCCGCGTCGATGGTGAGTGGCGATTCGTACAACGGCGCATGACCCCCGACGTCAGCCTCGGCTGAGTTTCTCGCCCGGCCGTCCGCCCACTTCGGCTGGGCGGGGCCGCGACCGCCCGCTCTACACCCCCTTCGACCTTCCGGTGCACTTCCACATCGGAGCCCGCCTGACCGCCATGAATTTCTTTTGACAATTACTTCTGGCCGTCTCAGCACGAGTACGTCGAACCGGCCATAGGCGGGTCGATGCTGTTCATCAACAATGCACGTGTCGTCATCAACACTGCCGGCCGGCGTCGGAGCCGAGCGACGGCATTTCCCCCTTACGGGGGCAACGGGCACGAACGGTAACTCTGGCGGCGGCTCGCCACTGGCGCACCTGGGCGCACTGGCGAGCCCCCAGCGCTTTTCGTTGACATTTTGATTTTCGGTGCAAAAAGCAACACCTGGTGTAGCCATTTGCACGGAGAATCCGAGACGCAACAAAGAACGGCACGGTCAGGCGGCGGCGGGCCCCGGTCGCGCCCACTTGTACCGAAGTGGGCACGCCAGACCAACTCGGGCACGCTAACCGGCAAAAACCCGGCCAAACCCAGCCCACTTGGTGTCACCGTGCCCACACACTCCAAAGTGGGCACGCGGAACGAAAGGGGCCGCGCCCACGAACGCATTGCGTGCTGCCCGGTATCAAGCTTTTCATCGCCTATTGCCGGATTTCGTGCGCCGGGACGGCGCAGCAGCCCGTCCTTCCACGTGTCGCCCCGTGCGGCATTTGTCGATTGGACGCAGCGCCAACGTCTAGCCACGCTGCGTGCACACACGAGCACTGGCACGCACCGCTGCGTCAACGATTCGGCCCACAAGTGTCGGGTTCCCGATTGGATACGCCATTTGCACGAGATTCGACAAATGGATGCAACGTGTTACTGAGCCTTGATAAATAAAGACCTGAACGGACCGGATGCCATTTCGGGGATGGCGATGACTCACGCGCGTGCGTTGTGTGTATAGTCTGGCCGGAAGTAATTTCCTTGACATCAGACTTGACATGAGGGGAGCAAGTTGTCATCTCAGCGGGGGGTTTCGTTTATGTCCAGAAACTGGCGTAAAGCCGCGGTTGTTGCGAGCGTCGCCCTGGTTCTGACCGCATGCGGCAGCTCGAGTAAGAAATCGAGCACCGCCACCACTGCTCAGGGTTCAGCGACAACCTCCGGGGGGAGCAGCGGGAACACGGCCAGCGCCCCGGGAATTAGCGCCACAACTATCAAATTAGGCCTGATCACCTCGGTGACGGGATCGGCCTCTTCTGAATACACGGGGATCATTCCGGCCGCGGAGGCGCGTATCGCACAGCAGAACGCGGCAGGCGGCGTCGATGGCCGGCAGATCAAACTGATCACGGCCGACGATATGTCCTCGCCGGCCGGTTTCGGGGCGGCGGCGCAATCGATGATCGCCCAGGGCGTCTTCGGGATCATCGGGGTCTCGCCGTTCGTCTTCGGCGGGTCGAAAACGATGCAGCAGGCGGGCGTGCCGGTGACCGGTGGCGCGTTCGACGGTCCGGAGTGGGGCATGCAGCCCTACACGAACATGTTCTCCTACACCGACCCGGTCGACCCCAAGGACCCCCAGTACGACACCATCCCGACCTTCATGAAGCAAAAGGGCGTCACCACCGCGGCCTCCGTCGGCTACGGCGTCTCGCCGTCCTCGTCGGCGTCGGCGACCGGGTTCATTTTCGGGGCCGAGTACGTAGGCCTCAAGAAGGGCTACCTCAACACGTCCCTTCCGTTTGGCTCGGTCGATGTCACCGCCCTCGCCCTTGGTATCAAGAGCACGAACAGCGATGGGCTGTGGCTGCCGCTGGACGAGAACACCAACTTCGCGATCATCACCGCCGCCAAGCAGGCGGGGGCGAATCTGAAGGTGGTTGACTCGGCCACCGGGTACGGGCAAGCGCTGCTCAACGAGCCGACCGCGGTGCAGACCGCCCAGGGCGTGTACTTCCTCCCGGCCGGTCAGCCGGTTGAAGCGAACACCCCTGCGACGCAGAATTTCACGGGCGCGCTGTCCAAGTACGCCCACTACACGGGTCTCCCCGACTTCAGCTGGTACACCGGCTGGCTGGGCGCCGACCTCATGATCTACGGCCTGCAGGGGGCGGGCCACAACCCGACGCGAGCGTCCTTTACGAGCTACCTGCACGGCGTCAGCCACTACGACGCCAACGGGCTCACCCCCGGCGCCAACCTGACCCTGGCGGCCTTCGGGACCGCGTTGCCCACCCTGTGCGGCTACCTCACCCAGCTGGAAGGCACCAAGTTCAATCCCATCAACAACGGGCAGCCCCTCTGCGGGAAGTTGATACCGAACTCCAACCAGCTGCCGTAGGGCGCGCCACCTGCTGCTGCGCGGCCGCAGCGGTGGCCACAAAGAAGAACCGCGACCAGGACCACCTTCGACCGGAGGTGGTCCTGGCGCGCCCGGGAGGGCGCTCCGAGGAAAATAGCCAGCGAATAGGCTAGAGTCCTAGACTCAGGAAGCTGCACATGCGGAGCGTCCGTTGCCGCAGGGCGCGAGACCGCAGCCATAATCGCGTACTATTTTTTGAGTTGAAAGGAGATCGCCATGCGCATGGATGACATGATCCTGGTCAGTATCGACGACCATTCGATCGAGCCGCCGGATATGTACGAACGCCATTTGCCGGCAAAGTATCGGGACCAGGCCCCCAAGATCGTGCGGACACCGGACGGCATCGACCAGTGGGTCTTCCAGGGCGAAGCCACGTCGACGCCGTTCGGGATGTGCGCGACGGTCGGTTGGCCGCAGGAGGAGTGGGGCTTCAACCCTGGTGCCTTCTCCGAGTTGCGACCCGGGTGCTTCGACGTCCACCAGCGAGTCCGGGACATGAACGTGAACGGTGTGCTGGCCTCGATGTGCTTCCCGACCATGGCCGGGTTCAACGCCCGGACGTTCACCGAGGCGGGAAACAAGGACCTGTCGTACGTGATGCTCCAGGCCTACAACGACTGGCACATTGACGAGTGGTGCGCCGCCTACCCGGGCCGCTTCATCCCCCTCGGCATCGTTCCGATGTGGGACGTGGACCTGGCCGTCGCCGAAGTCCACCGTTTGGGGAAGAAAGGGTTCCGGGCGGTCAGCTTCCTGGAGGCTCCGCACGCCCAGGGATGGCCGAGCTTCCTCTCCGGGCATTGGGATCCCATGCTGGAGGCGATCATCGAAGAGAACCTGGTGCTGTGCCTTCACATCGGCGGGGCCTACGGGCTCATTCAGTTGGCGCCGGAAGCGCCGGTCGACCATCAGATCGTTCTGCCGACCCAGGTGACGATGCTGGTGGCCCAGGACCTACTGTTCGGCCCGACGTTCCGCAAGTACCCGGACCTCCGGGTGGCTCTTTCTGAGGGTGGAATCGGCTGGATTCCCTTCTACCTGGACCGGGTGGACCGTCACTACCGCAACCAGCGGTGGATCCATAACGACTTCGGCGGCAAACTGCCCTCCGAGGTGTTCCGCGATCACATTCTGGCCTGCTTCATCACCGATCCGTCCGGCCTCAAGGCCCGCCACCAGATCGGCGTGGACATCCTGGCGTGGGAATGCGACTACCCGCATACCGACACCACCTGGCCGAACTCCCCGGAGCAGGTGTGGGCCGAGTTCATCGACGCCGGGGCGACCGACGAAGAGATTCACAAGATCACGTGGGAGAACAGCGCCCGCTTCTTCAACTGGGATCCGTTCGCGCACCTGCCGAAAGAGCAGACCACGGTCGCGGCGCTGCGGGCCCTGGCGGCCGACGTGGATACCACCCGGATGACCCGCGATGAGTGGCGTCGCCGCAACGAGGCCGCCGGCATCGGGGTCCTCTGAGCGCCTCGCCCACCCAGTCAGTACCACAACACCCGCAGGAGATGCCATGACGGATATCGAGTACATACAGGTCACCCATCGGGAGCTGCCGTTCCCCACTTTCGACGCCGACAACCACCTGTATGAGAACCGTGACGCCCTGACCAAGTTCCTCCCGGCCGAGTACGACGGGCTCATCAAGTATGTCGAGGTCGGCGGACGGACCAAGCTGGCCATTCGCGACCGGATCAGCAACTACATCCCGAACCCCACCTTCGTCAAGGTCGCCGTCCCCGGCGGCTCCGGTTTCGATGTGACCAAGGGCGGTCGGGGTTTCGGGGATCGGACGCGAAGCCTTGGCAGCAAGCTCGTCGTCATGCCGGGCATCGACGCCTTCTTCGATCCCGAGCCCCGATTCGAGCTGATGAAGGAGATGGGCATCGACCGGACCCTCCTGTGGCCCACCCTGGCCAGCGCCATCGAGGAGCGCCTTGCCGATGATCCCGACGCCGTTTGCGCCGTGGTCCATGCCCTGAACGCGTGGATGCACGAGCACTGGAGCTATGTCTATTCCGACGCCATCTACACCACGCCGATCATCTCGCTGGCGGTGCTGGACGAGGCGCTGGCCGAGCTCGAACTCATCTACGAGCGCGGCGCCAAGATCTTCCTCATCCGGGTAGCACCGGTACCGACCTGGAGAGGCCGGCGGTCGTTTGCCTTGCCGGAGTTCGACCCATTCTGGGAGCGGGTGCAGGAGCTGGATCTGGTGGTCGGCATGCACTCGGGCGATTCTGGCTACACCCGCTACACCAACGAGTGGGAAGGCCTCGGTGACCAGGAGATGAGTATCGCCCGCGAGGCCAGGAAAGCGTCGCCCGGCTTCATGCTGCTGTCCTCGGAGAAGGACAACCTGGTGGACGCGATGGCCTCTATCATCGGCCACGGTCTGGCCACCCGGTTCCCGGGCCTCCGGTTCATGCCGGTGGAGTTCTCCAGTACGTGGATCCGGCCGTTTTACACCAAGCTGGCGCAGGCTCAAGAGCAGAGTGCGGTGCTCTTCGACGAGAACCCGGTCGAAGTGTTCAACCGCAATGTGTGGGTGCACGCCTTCCACGAGCCCGACCCACAGGGTCTCATCGAGCTGGGTATCCCGGCGGACCACATCATGTTCGGATCGGACTTCCCCCACCCCGAGGGCATGTCCGATCCGCTGGCGTATTCCCAGGTGGTCGCCGGCTTGCCCCTGGAGGAGCAGGCGATGATCATGGGTGGGTCACTCGAGAAGGCCATGCGCGTCGGCAGGTACGCCGCGGGTTGACCTCAGTGTCCGAGGACGGCCACGACGGCGTTCGTGGCGTAGCGAAGTCATGACACGGCCGGCCGTCTTGCGGCGCCGGTCTGATTGCAGGAAAGGATGAGCAAGAGTGCACCAGCCCATGAAGGGCGTGAAGATGGTCGAAGTGGCCCAGTTCACGTTCACGCCGTCCGCGGGGGCCGTCCTCGCTGACTGGGGCGCCGATGTGATCAAAGTTGAGCATGCCGTCGCAGGCGACGCCCAGCGGGGTCTGCGACTTGGCACCGGCGGAGTGGCCGCCGGGTCGTTTCAACCGCTGATGGAGCATCCCAACCGCGGCAAGCGCAGCATCGGGTTGGCCCTGGATCAGCCGGAGGCTCATGCCGTTCTCCTGGAACTGTGCAAGGACGCCGACGTGTTCCTCATCAACTTCCTGCCCGACGCCCGCCGGAGGCTGCGCCTCGAGGTTGACGACATTCGCAAGGCCAACCCCAAGATCATCTATGTGCGGGGGAGCGGTCACGGCCAGCGGGGTCCCGACGCCGAGAAGGGCGGCTACGACGGTTCCACCTTCTGGTGCCGGATGGGCAGCGCCTGGGCCACGACCGCGCCGGATAGCCCCCGGATCGTCAATCAGCCCGGCGGGGCTTACGGCGACTCCATGGGTGGGATGACCATCGCTGGCGGGATCGCAGCGGCCCTCTTCGCCCGGGAACGGACCGGCGAGACCTCCGTCGTTGACGTGTCGCTGATGAGCGTCGGGGCGTGGGCGTTTGCGCTGTCACTCGGGAACGCAGCGTTGTCTCAGGAAGAGCAGCCCCCGCCGCCGCTGGACTCGCCGATGAATATCGCGGTCAATCCGACCATCGGTACCTTCAAGACCTCGGATGGGCGCTGGATCAACTTCACCATGCTCCAACCGGGCCGCTACTTCGCCGATGTATGCCGGCATCTCGGCCTCGATGACCTCATCGAGGACGAGCGCTTCAACACCGCCGAGAAGCTGATGGCCAACGCACTCGAAGCTGGAAAGTACGTGTCGGATGCCATTGCCTCGAAGCCCTTCGACTACTGGCTGAAGCGTCTCCAGACGATGGAAGGACAGTGGGCCGCGGTGCAAAGCCCGCTGGAGATCCTGGCCGATCCTCAAATGGAAGCCAACGGGTACGCCCTCCCCGTGACTGATCTCGAGGGCAACGAGCGCACGCTGATCGCCAACCCTGTGCAATTCGACGAGCGCCCGCCGGTCTTGACCCGGGCGCCGCAATTCGCCGAACACACCGACGACCTGCTGCGTCAGATCGGCCGAAGCGAGGACGAGATCATCCAGCTCAAGATCGACGGCGCCGTAACGTGAGCGCCGTCGATCCGTCTGCGAGCTTCTGACCCGCGGGCCTGCTGACCCCCGGGTCAGCCCCGGCGCAGCAGGAGGGCACCGGACGGTGTCAGGCCGCCGCTACTGACGACCGCCACCTCCGCTCCCTCGCGCTGGCGATCGCCGCCCTCCCCGCGCAATTGCACCACGGCCTCGTGCATGAAGCCCATGCCGTGGGTCCGCCCGGCCGAGAGCTGGCCGCCGTGCGGGTTGAGCGCCATCACCCCGCCTTTGAGCGCGATGTTGGTCCCTCCATCGAGGAAGTCCTTCGCTTCGCCGATCCCGCAGAAGCCGAGTCCCTCGATCCAGGACAAGCAGTTGAACGTGAAGCCGTCGTAGAGCAGGGCCACGTCGACGTCGTCTGGGCGAAGGGTGGTCCGTGTCCACAGGTGGGCGGCCGGGCCGAGCACTTGCGGCTCGTGGGTCATCGTCGACTGATCCCACGTCACCCGTTCGGTCATCTGGGTGCCCACAGCCTCGACGAGGACAGGTCGGGACCGGAGATCCTGGATCGTGTCGATGCGCGAGACGATGACAGCGATCGACGCGTCTGCGGGGATGTCGCAGTCATACAAGCCAAAGGGCGTGCTGATCAGACGGGCCGACAGGTAGTCGTCCATGGTGAGGGGATCGCGATAAATCGCCTTCGGGTTGAGGCCAGCGTTCGTCCGCTGATTCAGCGCGATCCAGCCAAGGCTCTCGCGGGTGGTGCCGTATTTACGGAAGTGGTGCGAAGCGTACATGGCCAGGTTGTTGGCAGCCGACGCCACCCCATAGGGACCGCTGTATCCCGGTACGCGGGCGACGGCCCCCGGCCCGATTCCACCGTAAGGATTGGAGCCGTTCGGGCTTTCGGAGCGCAGACGTGCCGCGTAGGTGGCCTGCCAGACCGTGCGGAAGCACACCACATGCCGGACCAGTCCAGCCGCCACGGCCATCATGGCCGCGATGACCGAGCCGGCCGGGCCAAACGTCTCTCCGCCGCCGTTGTACCAGGTGGGACGGATGCCCAGGGCGTCTTCGAAGGCGCTCACGCCGCCTTCCCCGAAGCCGCCAGTGGCAGGGCCACCCGGATACGTGGATAGCCCGTCGATGTCCGCCAGCTCCAATCCCGCATCGGCCACGGCGGCCTTGACGGCTTCCACCGTCAGGGACAGCGGCGGCCGCATGAGCCGCCGGCCGATGGCGGACATACCGATGCCCGTGATCGCTACTCGATCCTCCAGCCGTTCCGATCCGATCATCGGACGCAGCCACCGGCGGTGGTCATCGGGCGGAGTTTCGTCGGTCGGAAGCGGGGCGTCGGGCTCGTCCAGGGGGGCGAACAGCGGGATCCACACGTCCTCGTGGTGCTCGAAGCGGGCTTTCACGCGCATGCCGACCCGGACCTGGTCCGGTGCGACGTCAACCAGGTTGGTGATCAGACGAACACGCGGGTCCTCTTCGATGGCGACGGTCGCGATGATGAAAGGCGGGGGAAAACGCGGGTCCCAGAGATGGTGATTGACCGTCACGCCGACCACTACTGCCCGCCCGGAAACGTCTCGCAGGCCGATGTCGTCGGACCGGCAGTACCGGCAGACCGGTACCGGAGGGTGGAGCAGCGCTCCGCACGCCCGGCATGCAGAGAATCGCAACACCCCGTCGCGACCCGCCTCCCAGAAGGGCCGTGACTGGTCGTCCACGACAGGCAACGGGCGCCGGGCGTCCTGCATCGTGATCTTTTCACCCGTGGCCGGCGCTGTCACCGCTCGCATCCCCTGTTCGCTCGCATCACGAAACAAAATAGCTAGCTATATCCCTGCCGTCCACATAGCGGCCAACGGTTCCCGTTACTCGGGCCAGAGCGTGACGTTCTTCTCCCGCAGCCTCTGGATGTCCTCGGCCGAGTAGCCCAGACCGCTGAGCACCTCTCGGGAATGCTGGCCGAGCAGGGGCGGCGGTCCGCCGATGCGCCCGGGCGTGCCGGAGAAATGAATGAGGTGGCCAAACTGGCGGAAGCGCCCGTACCGGGGGTGCTGGTAGTCGGCGACCAGGCCGGCCGCGTTGAGGTCCGGTTGATCGAACCAGGTCCGGCCCTGGTCCGGGTCCGAGATCTCGACCGGGACACCTGCGTCATCCAGGGTCTCGAAGGCCTCCTTCGCTGTCCGGGCCCGAAAGAAGCCGGCAAGTTTCTCGCTGAGCGCTTCGGCGTTCTGTCGCCGGCTACCGGGATCGGCAAAGCGGCTGTCCCCCTGCAAGGCGGGCACCGATGTGGTCAGGGCGGACCAGTGGGACTCGCCCAGGCAGGCCAGGGCAACCCACCCGTCGGTGGTCGGATACATGCGGTAGAGGGGGCTGAGGCCGGTTTGCTGCTGGTCAGTGCGGGGCCGTTCTGACCAGCCGTGCGGACCTATCCAGGCGTCAGTGTTGAAATGCACGCCCGCGTTGACGATCGACGTGTCGACCATCTGACCCTCGCCGGTGCGCTCGCGCCAGTACAGTGCCATCAGCACGGCGAGGGCCGACTGGACGGCGCAGCCCTGGTCGCACATCCCGAAGCGGTACCAGTTGGGCGGGTTGCCTTCACCACCGAGCTCGTACTCGAGGCCACAGGAAGACTGCGCCAGCTGGTCGAAGCCTGGCCAGGTGGCACGCGGCCCGTCGCTCCCCCACATCGTGGTATGGCAGTAGATGACCGACGGGTTGAGCTTCCTGGCAGTGGCGTAGTCGACTCCGAGCCGTTCCGCGACTCCCGGCCGCATGTTGTGGTGGACGACGTCCACTTCCCGGATGAGTCGATGCGCGATCTCCCGTCCCTCGGGCGTCTTGAGGTCGACGGCGATATCGAGCTTTCCCCGCTGGCACCCGTTGAAGGGCTGGGTGACGGCGCGCATCTGGTCGCCCTCGGGCGACTCGAGCTTGTAGACGGTTGCCCCAAGGTCCCCGAGCAGCATGGGTCCAAACGGGCCGGCGAGGAAGTTGCCCAGGTCGAGGACCTTGATGCCTTCCAGGGCATGCGTCAGTGGGCGTTTTCCTTGCTCAACCGTGCGGGCCCGCTGCTCGGTCACGCTGAGAGTTGACAGCACCTCGGTGGTGTGCTGACCGACGGCTGGCTGCGGGTGCCGGACGACGGGTTCCGGTGCCCCGTGCAACCGGAAGCTGACCCCGGCCTGCCGAACCACACCGTGCACCGGGTCTTCGACCTCGATCGACATGCCGTTGTGGATGACCTGATCGTCCATGAGGGCCTCATGGGCCGGGCGGACCGGTGCGATCGGAATCTCGTTGGCCCAGAACTGCTCGAGAAGATCCCTTCGCGGGATGCGCTTGATGGCCTGGCGGACCAGCGCATCGTGCGCGGCTCGCTGCTCCGACGTCCAGTGTGGGCGGGGGTGGATCGATGCCCAGGATGCGCCAGGTCACGCTGCGGTCCTTGCCCCGCCCACCCGCCATGTGCATGGAGTGGACCCAAAGGCCGTCGGCACATTCGTACATGCTTGGCTGAGGGTCGCGCGCGATCTCCACCCACGGCTCGGGCTTGATCTCGGCGTCCTGCCACAGCTGGGTGGTGAAGGCGAGCACGCCCTGGTACAGCGACGTCTCGACCCACTGGCCGGTACCGGTCACCTCGCGGGCATAGAGCGCGGCCAGGATGCCCTCGACTGTGAGATAGGACGCGGCAATGCTCGGCAGTGGGGCGTGAAGGAAGATCGGTCCATCGCGAAAGCCCGGCTGCTCGTACTGCTGGCCGGAACGGGCCTGGACGAGCAGGTCGATCGCCGGCCGGTTGGCCGCATCGGTGGTTCGCGGGTAGCCCGTCAGCGAGCAGTAGATCAGGGCGGGAAAGTCGGCCGAAAGAGTGGCGTAGTCAAGGCGACGAGCGGCGGTGTAGCCGGGAGCAAAGCTCTCGACGAGCACGTCGGCCGTAGCGGTCAGGTCGACCAGGCGGTTCCGGTCAGCGGCGTCATCCAGATCGAACACGACGCTCCGCTTTCCACGGTTGGCGACGACCGAACCGGCATACGACCGTTGGGGGTCGCCGCCCGGGGGTTCGACTTTGACGACGTCCGCACCGTGGTCCCCGAGGGTCATGGTTGCCAGCGGTCCGGACAAGCCGGTGGTCAGGTCAACAACCCGCAACCCCTCTAGCGCCCCTGGCATGTGCCCTCCTTTGCTGCCATCCGCAGGCTTTCAGCGCTCACAGGTTTCCCACTTCGAGTTCGAGGACCTGGGCGAACTTCGCCTGGGCGCCGTCCAGCTTCCTCGGGATCCACCCGGTCGGCCACATATCGTTGGTCGGCCGGTAGTCGCGCAGCAGCTGGCGGGCCACAGTGGCCTTGTGGACCTTCGTCGGCCCGTCGGCGAGCCCCATGACTCCAGCGCCGTGGATCATTTGAAAGAACGGCATCTCGTTGGTGGTGCCCAGCGCGCCATGAACTTGCATGGCCCGCCAGGCGATGTCGTGCAGCACGCTCGGCATGACGCGCCTCCCTTCTCGCAGGTCAGAATACCCTTCTGGGAATGCCGACCACAATTCTCCGCGATCGAAACGCGGTGCTGACGGGCCGACCGGGTACGGGCCCGACAGAGTGCCGACGGCCCAACCGATTCGTCAGGCTACCCCGCGGTACTGGCGCGAGCGCCCCGAACCCGGATCAGCCGCCTCTGCTGGCGCCAACGCCTCTGGACCCGGATCGCCGCCCCGGATAATATCAACTACTAGATAGTCCCGAGTAGGGCGCTCGGGGTGCCGCGTCCACGTGACCGGGCGGAAGAGGAGCAGCGGTGAAGGACCACATCGTCACCAAACAACTGAGCGAGACGGTGGGGGCGGAGGTGTTGGGCGTGGACCGGGACCGGCTTTTGCACGATGAAGACTTTCCGCACGCATGTCTCGCCGCACTCGACGCCAACGGGGTTCTGCTGTTCCGCGAACTGCACCTTGACGATGCCACGCAGGTCGCCTTCTGCCGAAGGCTCGGCGACGTGGTGATGGTCCCGAACCATCCCATACCTGAGATAACAGTCGTCAGCCTCGATCCCAAGAACCGGCTGGCTGAATACTTTCGCGGGACATTCGACTGGCATATCGACGGCTCTACCGACGACATCCCCTCCAAGGCGTCGATACTCACCGCGCACGCCACGGCGGGACACGGCGGCGACACCGAGTTCGCCAGTACGTACGCGGCCTACGAGTCGCTGCCGGATCGCGACAAGGAGCGGTACGATTCGCTTCGGGTCGTGCATACGGTCGAGGCCTCTCAGCGCCGGATCTATCCCGATCCTTCGCCCCGGCAACTGGCTGACTGGGGTTCGAGGGCGCCCAAGGAGCATCCGCTGGTGTGGGAGCACCAGTCCGGCCGGCGATCGCTGGTGATCGGGGCCACCGCCGACCGTGTGGTGGGGATAGGTCCTGAGGAAGGACGAGCCTTACTTGATCGTCTGGTCGAATGGACGACGAGGCCGGGACAGGTCCTCCGTCATGTGTGGTCAATAGGTGACACGGTGATCTGGGACAACCGCGGAGTCATACATCGGGCCTGCCCGTACGACGCCGACTCACAACGCGAAATGCACCGGACCACCCTGGTGGGCGACGAGCCGATCAAGTGAACGAACGCCGAATCGCCATCGTGACGGGGGGCGCCTCGGGTATCGGGCTGGCGATCAGCGAGCGTTCGGCGGCTGACGGAGCCGCGGTAGCCATCCTCGATCTGAACGGTTCGGCCGCACAGGCCGCGGCCGCCAACATCAGGGCTTCCGGCGCGACCGCCATTGGGTTGGGGGCAGACGTAACCAACCGCCCCGGCATCGACAACGCGGTGAGCGAAGTGCGGGCGCGACTCGGGCAGCCGACGATCCTGGTCAACAGCGCGGGCATATCGGGTTTTGATCCGTTCCTGGACATTTCGCTCGACAAGTGGGAAACGATCTTGGCCGTCAACCTGACGGGTACGTTCAACTGCTGTCAGGCAGTTATCCCGGAAATGCTTGAAGCCGGCTGGGGCCGAATCGTGAATATTTCGTCCTCGAGCTTCCACAGTGGGTCGCCCCGAATGGCGCACTACGTCGCGGCGAAATCCGGGGTCGTCGGACTTACCAAGGCCCTGGCCCTCGAGTTTGCGCGACACGGGATCACCGTGAACACGATCCCGCCAGGATTTGTCGATACGCCCATGTTGCGAGCTGCCGACGAGGCCGGGTCGTTGAATATCGAGCGAACGATCGGCACGACGCCGGTCGGCAGGGCCGGGCGACCCGAGGACATTGCCGCGGCGTGCGCTTTCCTCGTCAGCGACGAGGCGAGCTACGTCACCGGCCAGGTGATCGGCGTCAATGGCGGGCGCAACACCTGACGTGGGCGCGCAACAATTCTCGATATTCAATCACAATTATTTTCAACCGCGGCGGCTACCTGTCTATGGCCTGGCGAGTCTCCGGAGCAGTTCGACGAGCGTCTTTCGCTCCTCCGTATCCAGGACGGAGAGAAACTCGTCCTCGGCCTGGAGCGCCCTTGTCATGCTGACGTCTACCAGTGCCCGGCCCTCCTCGGTCAGGTAAGTACGGACGATACGACCATGGCGGGCGTCCGGCCGGCGTTCTACCAGCTTGCGCTCCATGAGGGCAGTGAGCGCCAGCTGCGCGGCTTGGGGTGTTACCAGCAGCCGGCGCGCCAGCTCCGCTCCAGACATCCCGGGTTCTTGGGCCAGACGATTGAGAACGCCCAGTTGGGTTGGCGTGATGCCATAAGGGCCGACCGCGTCGTTCACCGCTCGATGCCCGTAGTGAAATGCCCGTTTGAGGAGCCACAGTGGGTACTCCGGGATTTCACGCACACGCTTCTTGTTGCTGGAGCTGGTCTCACGGCTGCGGGCGATGCCCGGCCACGGTAGCACTGGCTGTTGAGGAGCGCCTGCCCGGCAGTCATGCGTCGCGTTTCGAGTTCGCCGGCGAGACACCACGACCCGCACCGAACCACCAGCGCAGCCCTTGCCTCCGCTCGGGCGGGTCGGTGCAAAGCGCATGCTATTATGGTGCGATCCAGGACCAACGCGTCGAGGGAGGAATCCTGGCATGACGACGACTGACGGCTTGCGGTATATCGACTCGGATGGCCACATCCTCGAGCATCCGACGGCGATGCCCGATTATGCGCCGGCGCAGTACCGGGATCGGATCTGGCATATCGAGACTGACGAGGCCGGCGAGGAGTGGCTGGTCTACAACGGGACCCGGATGTCCTCCAACCTGCTGTCCGCGGCTGGGGTGGCGGGGGCGAGTGACGAGGACCGGGCTCGGGCTTTCCGGGGCGAGATGCGCTATACCGAGACCCGCCCGGCGGCGTGGAATGCCAAGGCCCGCCTGCAGGACATGGATCAGGATCACATCGACCTGGCCGTGCTGTACCCGACCATGTTGTTGGGTCTGCAAAGCGAGCTGGATGTCGATTTCGCCGAGGCTCAGGCCCGGGCGTACAACGACTGGTGCAGCGATCACGTGCAAGAGGGCGAGGGCCGGCTCTTCGGGGCGGGGGCGGTGCCGCCCATGCACCACCCGGACGATGTGGCCCGGGTGGCGGCCGAGATCCGCCGGGTGGCCACCTTGCCGGGCATGGTCTCTATCTTCATGCGCCCCAACCCGGCCGTGGACTGGCGGCCGTTCAACGACCCGGTCTACGACCCTATCTGGCAGGCGGCCGCGGACACCGGGCTGCCCGTCGCCTTGCACCCCTTCCTGGCCGCGGATTTGCCCGGCGCCTGCCGGGGCTTGCGGCTGGGCCGGCCCCGCAATCCCGACGGGACCTACGTGGCCGATTTCGACCCTGAGCGGACCCTCACCACCGGCGAGCAGCTCGAGCATCCCGAGCGGCGGCCGAGCACGTTGTTCACCCAGGCCATCGCCAATCCGGTGGACGTGATGAGCAGCATTGCCTACCTGCTGGCCGGCGGGGTGTGCGAGCGCTTCCCCGACGCCAAGTTCATCTTCTTGGAGGCCAACGGCGGCTGGCTGGTGCCCTGGCTGGAGCGCCTGGACCACCACTGCCGCAAGTTCCAGTGGGAAGTCACCGACTTGTCCCTGCTGCCCTCGGAGTACATGAAACGCCAGTGCTGGATCAGCTTCGATCCCGACGAGGCCATGTTGGGGACCACGGCCAACTCCTCCCTGGTCGGCGCCGACCGCATCATCTGGGCCTCGGACTATCCCCATCCCGACGCCAAATTCCCCGGCGTGACCGAGGAACTGGCCGAAGCCCTCGACGGGCTGACCTTCGACCAGAAACGCCAGATCACCTCCGAGAGCGCCATCGCCCTCTACAGCATCGGGTAAACGGCGCCCGGTCGGGGGTTCGATCATTCCTGCTCGATCGTCACTCCCACGGGCGGAGGATGAGACCCGGTCATTCGGATGCAGCGAGCCGACGTTTACGCCGGCCGCCTCGACGACGCCTGCCCAGGCACCATGGACATGGTAGGGTCGAGACATTCCCTCAATCAAGAATGACGTTCCTGACCTGGAGACCAGCCGTGCCAAGCAGGCGGTCCGGCGAGCTCTGGTCGACCGGGAAGCAGCGTACATGCAGGAGGTCCAACGTCTCCTCGACGCGGGTATGGCCCTCATGGAAGAGGCCGGATCCGGGTCGCCTCTTCGCGTCGCCGACATCGTGCAACGGGCCGGGGTATCGAATCAGGCCTTCTACCGGCACTTTCCCAGCCGTGACGAATTTGTTGCCGCAGTCGTGGAGCGCGGCGCGGCCCGACTTGTCAGTTATGTGGCCCATCAAATGGAGAAGGCGACCGATCCCGAAGACGCGGTACGCCGCTGGATCGGGGCCATTCTCTCCCAGGCCGCGAACGCCCGAGTCGCAGACCAAACCCGATCAGTGATGTGGCACCTGCAACAGCTTCCGCGGGACATTCCCGGTGAGCCCCTGCGCCCCCCGGTCGCCGAGCTGCTCGTCGGCCCGTTACGCGATCTCGCCTCCCGTGACCCCGAGCGCGACGCCGACGCCATCGTCGACGTCGCGTTTGGCCGGCTCGATCACTATCTCTGGGGGCCCAGGGCAACACCGGATGATCTCGCCCATGTCGTCGACTTTTGTCTGGCGGCCGTCCACCGGAAGGGAACAACGGTCTGACGCGGCGCCGATTGCCACCGAACGGGTAGGAGGACAGCGTGCAACGCATCCGATTCGGCACAGGCGCCGCGAGGACCAGCGACCCGGTGAAGCTTCTGGCCGCGGCTCGCCAGGCCGAGTCGCTCGGATACTCGACGTTCGTCATGCCCGACCATTTCATGATGCCGTTTGCCCCACTGGTGGCCCTGCAGGCCGTCGCTGACGCCACCACGACGTTGCGTCTCGGCCAGCTGGTCCTGGTCCAGGACTTCCGACATCCGGCAGTGCTCGCGAAGGAGCTGGCCACCCTCGACGTCCTGTCTGAAGGCCGGGTGGAGGTCGGCATCGGCGCTGGATGGCTCGGTGCCGAGTTCGAGCAGGCCGGCATTCCCTTCGACGCGGCTGCCGAGCGTATCGAGCGGCTGGAAGAGGCAGTGATCGTCATACGGGGGCTGTTCGGTGACGATCCCGTTCGCTTCGCAGGCAAGCATTTCACCATCACGGATCTCGACGGAACGCCGAAACCGCGGCAAAGGCCGGGACCGCCCATCTTGATCGGCGGCGGCGGACCGAAGCTGCTGGCCGTCGCCGCCCGGCAAGCGGACAGTATTCAGGTGCTGCCGCGACCCAACCGCGGCGACCAGTCACTTGATCCTGGCGCCATCACCGGACCCTCGTACCGGGAGAAGATTGACCTCATCCACGACGCCGCTCCAGATCGGTTCGCCCAGATCGAACTGGGCGCGTTGCTGGTGAACCTGACGATCACCGACGACCCCGGTCGCGCCTCCGAGGAATTCCTTGCCCGATTCGCCGCCGACAGCCTCCAGGCCGGCGCGGGAGGACCGACCTCGGAAGAGTTGCTCTCCTCTCCGGTCGTCGCCATTGGCTCTGTCGCTCAGGTGTGCGACAAGTTGCTGGCCGCACGCGAGAACTTCGGCCTGAGCTATTTCTTCGCGCCGGTCGGAGCCCGACCCGAGTACCTGGCTCCGGTGATCGAACGGCTCGCCGGCGCGTGACGACCGCTGCCTGATGCCGCAACAGGCGGGTTGTCACCGGGCTGCGGTAGAAAGAGATGTGGCCACCGTCCCAACGCGACATACAGGGAGATCGACATGCTCGACCATCGGGTAGGCGTAGGTGCCCGCAGCGTTGGCGCACGGGTCCTTCGTGCCGAGGATCCGCGCATCCTGACCGGTCGCGGCCGCTACATCGACGACGTGGTGCTACCGGGCATGGTGCATGCGGCCTTCCTGCGGAGCCAGATCCCGCACGGTGTGCTCCGCTCGGTCGACGCGAGCGAAGCCAGGCAACTTCCTGGCGTGGTGGCCGTCTACACCGGCGAGGACATGGCCCGGATGGTCGAACCAGCCCGCGCCGGCGCCACGATCGGTACCAACATGATGCCGGGCATGCGCTCACCGGCGTTCTACCCGTTGGCGACGGACCGGGTTCGCTATGTCGGAGACCCGATCGCGATGGTGATCGCCGAGGATCGCTACCTGGCCGAGGATGCCCTCGAGCTGATCGTCGAGGACATCGAGATGCTCGACCCGATCGTCACGTACGCCGACGCCCTGGACCCGGCCAAGCCTCCCCTGTTCGATGAGATCGGGGAGAACATCGCCTTCTCCGGGGAGTTGGCGCTCGGTGACGTCGACGCCGCGTTCGCCCGGGCGGACCGGGTGGTGCGGGCGACGCTGTCGGTCCACCGCCACCAGCCGGTACCGATGGAGGGACGGGGGCTCGTCGCCACGTGGGACGCGGACCAGGAGCACCTGACCATCCACGCCTCCACCCAGTCACCGCACATGTTGCGGCTGTTGATGCCTCCACAAATTGGCGTGCCGATGGAGCGCATCCGGGTGCTGGCCGCCGATGTCGGCGGCGGGTTCGGGCTCAAGAACGCGGTGTCCCGGGAAGACATAGCCGTGGTGGCCGCCTCCATGGATCTGCGCCGGCCCGTCAAGTGGGTTGAGGACCGCTTGGAGCATCTGGCGTCGGGCGGTCAGGCCCGAGAGGAGATGGCCGAGATCGAGGCCGCGGTCACCGCTGACGGGCTCCTGCTGGGCGTCCGGATGGATGCCAAGCTCAACACGGGTGCGTATCCGTCCGATCCCTTTCCCGGCGCCATCTTCGTCAACAGCATGGGCGGCGCATTCCAGGGCCCAACCCAGGTGGAAGGCATCTCGGCTCGCAACACGGCAGTGTTCAGCAACAAGGCCACATACGTCTCGTATCGCGGCCCCTGGGCAACGGCGGACTTCCTGCGGGAGCGTCTGCTCGACATCGTGGCCCGAGAGCTCGACATGGACCCCATCGACGTGCGCCGGCGCAACTACGTGGAGCGGGATCGACCGCCCTTGACCATGTTGAGCGGCCAGCCGTTCACCGGGGTGACGTCCCGGCAGTGCGTGGAGCAAGCCGCCTCGCTGGTGGATTGGGACGGCTTCCGCAAGCGCCAAGCCGACCTGCGGGCAGCGGGACGCTACGTGGGCGTTGGCATGGCGGCGTACCTGGAGGCCGCACCCGGTCCCAAGGTCCCGGGGCAGAACGCGGCTGCCAACATTCTCGGCGACGAGACGACCCACCTCTCGGTTGATGCGGACGGGAAGATTGTGGTGATCACTCGCCAGCAGCCGCACGGTCAGAGCCATGAGACGACGTTGGCTCAGGTCGCTTCCGACGAGCTCGGGGTCCGCTTCGAGGACGTGCGGGTCGTGTTCGGGGACACCGACGTCACGCCCTTCGCGCTGGTCGGGACCGGCGGCAGCCGGGCCGCCACCATGGCCAATGGCGCCGTGTTGCATGCGTCCCGGCAGTTGCGGGACAAGATCCTCTCCGTCGCCGCTGACCTGCTGGAAGCCAGCGCCGACGATCTGGAGATCACAGACGGGGTGATCAGCGTCCGGGGAACCCCACAGGTTCGATTGGCGCTTCGGGACCTGGCGCGGACCGTGGCCGAGGAGCCCGGGCGGCTGCCGGACGGTACGGACGCGGATTTGAAAGTCACCTATACATATGACGGAGGGCAGAGCGGCTGGTCGGGAGGCGCCCACTGTTGCCTGTTGGAGGTCGATATCGAGACGGGGATGGTTCGCATCGATCGCTATGTCGTGGTCGAGGACTGCGGCGTCGCAGTCAACCCGGCCATCGTCGAAGGCCAGGTCCGCGGCGGCGTGGCCCAGGCGATCGGCGCGGTTCTCCTCGAGCACTCCGCGTATGGCGACGACGGTCAGTTCCTGGCCGGAACCTTCATGGACTACCTGATGCCCACGACGACCGTCGTGCCGAACTTTGAGATTCACCACGTGGAGACCGTGCCGACTGATCCCGACGTCAACTTCCGGGGGGTCGGCGAAGGGGGGATGATCGTAGCCCCGGCCTGCCTGACGAACGCGATCGAGGATGCCCTGGCGCCGCTGGGAGTCCGGGTGCGCGAGCAGCACCTGCCGCCCTCGCGACTGCTCGAGCTTTTAGGTACGGTGCCCGAGCAATGAAGACCCCCCGGTTTGAATACCACTCCCCTCGCACTGTCGACGAGGTCGTCGCTCTTCTGGGCAAGTACGGGGATGAGGCCAAAGTTCTGGCCGGCGGCCAGAGCCTGGTGCCGCTCCTTGCCATGCGCCTCGCCCGCCCCGGCCACCTGGTCGATATCAACGACGTGGACGGCCTTTCCGGCATCAGCACCCTCAACGGAACGGTGGTCTTCGGTACCACGACCAGGGAGCGCCAGGCTGAGTCCTCACCTGTCGTCAGGGAACGACTGCCCGTACTCGCCGCCGCCCTACCCCAGATCGGCCACGTGTCGATCAGGAACCGCGGCACCGTCGGCGGGAGCATCGCCCATGCCGACGCGTCCGGCGAGCTGCCGGCGGTGGCGACGATCACGGGAGCCGAGATGGTGGTCCGTAGCGCGCGGGGGCAGAGGATCATCCCCGCCGAACAGTTCTTCCAGGGGCATTTCACGACTGCCCTCGCGGACGACGAGCTCCTCGTCGAGGTCCGCATGCCGCAGGGTCCTCCCGGTGCGGGCTGGGCCTTCGAGGAGGTGGCGCGACGGCACGGCGATTTCGCTCTGGTCGGAGTAGCAGCCATGGTCGCGCTCGACACCAGTGGCCGGATTGACGCGGCCAGGTTGTGCCTCATCGGTGTCGCCGACCGCCCGCTGCGGGCCTCAACCGCGGAAGCGTCACTCGCGGGCGGCGAGCCGACAGCGGATGTCTTCACGGCCGCCGCCGAAGAGGCGGCGAAAGATTTGCGGCCCGCGTCGGATATGCACGGATCGTCCGAGTACCGGCAGCATCTGGCTCGAGTCACTGTCCGGCGCGCCCTTCAGGCCGCCGCCAGCGCAGCAGGAGGAGGAGTATGAGCGAGGACATCGAGGTCGTCGTCAACGGGGAGCGCCGAAAGGCCCAGGCCGACGTGCGAGTGACCCTGGCCGATTTCCTCCGCGTTCAGCTCGAACTCACGGGCACCCACCTGGGCTGCGAGCACGGCGTCTGCGGCGCCTGTACCGTCCTGGTCGACGGTGTGGCCGTGCGCTCCTGCCTGATGCTCGCAGTGCAGGCGCGCGGCCACGAGGTCGTGACGGTCGAAGGGTTGGCCAGGGGGGAGGAGTTGCACCCGGTCCAACAGGCGTTCTGGGAGAGCCATTCATTCCAGTGCGGCTTTTGTACTCCCGGATTCGTCATGACGACGGTGGCGTTCCTCCGCGAGAACCCGCGACCGTCTGAGGCCGAGGTCCGGGAGGTGCTGTCCGGCAACATCTGCCGCTGTACGGGCTATCAGAGCATCGTTGAAGGGGTGCTGCGCGCCGCCGAGGCAGGAGCAGCCGCGGAAACCGACGGGTCCCTTACAGGCGATACACGCTGATCGCGTTGCCCGCCAGCAACTGGAATCTCTCGTCGTCCGGCACCCCCGCGAAGGCATCCTCGATGTACTTCCACGAGTGGGGCCACGTCGAGTCGGAGTGGGGGTAGTCGGTCGACCACATCATGTTGGCCAGCCCCACTTCCTGGCGCAGGCGGATGGCTGCGTCTTCGTGGATGAACGTATTGACCACCTGGCGGTCGATGTAGAAGCTCGGCTTTTCCTTGAGCTCGGACTTGGTCCAGAACCGGTGCTTGCGAAACACGTCATCGGCGCGGTCGCGGTAGTAGATGAGCCAGGATGCGCCGGCTTCGGTGAAGATGAACTTGATGTTGGGGTACCGCTGCATGACACCCGCGAAGAGGATGGTCGCAAGTGTTTCGGCGAGTCCAAGCGGTGAGAGGGAGATGAAACTCATGGCCGTGCCCTGCTCGTTCGGCGCGAGCGAACCCATGGTGAAAGCGTTCGAGCGTGGGGCACCGATGTGGAAGTGGATGGGGTAGCCGAGTTCGTTGGCCACCTGCCAGAACGGGTTGTACATCTCGTCCCAGTAGTTGACCTCGGGAAAGGCATCGAAGAGGAACGCCCGAATGCCCGGCAGCCGGGCCGCCCGCTTCATCTCTTCCAGGGCGAGTTCCGGGTTCTGGAACGGCACCGTTGCCGGACCGATGAGTCGAGCCGCGTCGGACTGGCAGAACTCCGACAAGAAGTTGTTGTAGGACTGGATGACGGCACGCTGGAAGTCGACGTCGACACCTTCGCCGCTCGGCACCGCCCCGCCGGAAATCAACACCTCGGCGTCAACGCCATCGAGGTCCATGTCCTTGAGTCGGGCCGTCGGCTCGAACTCGCCGACGCGGATGTCGTCCTCGGCGATGTCCTTCTCTTTGAAGTCCTCGTATCGCTTGCCGGCCATGTGGCCGAGACCCATGCCCGCCATCTTCAACGACTGCTTGGTGCCGGCCTCGACCATCTGGACCCACGGGTGATCCCGGTACTTCTCGGGCAGATACGTCTGGAAAAATCCGGGCGGCAGGCTCAGATGAGAGTCAGCCGACACGAGCCGGTACTCGCGTGTCCCCATACGAACCTCCTGTACAAGTGCGACCGCGGCGACCATATCACCCCGACTGCACTGCCCGTGATCAAGGGGCGGGTGCGCGCATTTCCAGATTTTCCACGGCCAGGAAGGTTGATGTCGTGGTCCCGGCGTCGACGGGTAAAAGGACCCCCGTAATCCAGCGCGACTCCTCCGACGCCAGGAAAAGGGCCGCCCACGCCACATCCCACGCTGTGCCTTCGGTACCGAGGAGGCCGGCCCGGCGGCGACGGTCGCGCAACTCCTCACCACCCTGGTTCCCCATCGGGGTGAAGAGATGTCCAGGTGCGATGCAATTGGCCCGGATCCCATCCCGACCGTAGGAATATGCCAGGTCGTAGGTCAACCCGATGACCCCGGCCTTGGTGGCGGCATACGCCCCGGATCCGAAGCCCCGCATGCCAGCGATGGATGACAGGTTGATGATCGACCCCCCGCCGGCAGCGCGAAGGTGAGGGAAGGAGGTCTTACTCATGAGCATCACGGCGTCGAGGTTGAGGGCTACCACTCGGCTCCACCCGTCCCGGTCGATCGTGCTGGCGTCGCCGCCGCCGCCGGCGAGGGCGGCGTTGTTGACGAGCACGTCCAGCCGGCCGAAGTGGTCCGTGACTTGTTGCACCGCTCGTTCGCACTCCGCGGGGGACGTGATGTCGGCAGTGACGGATAGTCCTTGACCACCGATGTCGGCGATGAGCGCCGCCGTGCGGTTGGCTCGTTCTGTGGAAATGTCGATGACGCCGACGGCTGCGCCCTGGCTGGCGAAGAGTATGGCAGTCGCCACTCCCGTGCCGGCCAGCTCGCCTCCCGTGCCAGCACCGGTGACGATGGCGACGCGCCCGGTCAGGCGTCGACCGGGGTCCGCAACCCTGGCCAGCTCAAGCTCAAACGGCATGCTCGTCTCCCCTTTTTGAATGCGAGAATGTATCGGCGATCGCGGCTCCCGCAATTCGAACCAATGGTGGTTGGCTCAGTACCCGCCGGAACCGTCGATCAGTCCGATCGTGAGTCAGTGTCCGGGAGCAGGGTGCTTCTCGAACTCCGCCAGTACCCGTAGGAGGTCGCCGGCGGAGGGATCACCCGCCTGTTCACGGCGGCGGAGCTGACTGGCCAGTCCGGTTTCGACGTAGGTGTGCAGCATTGCGGCCAGGTTGATCGGTTCTTCGCCAAAGCCCAGGTGGGATGCCACATACGCCGGGATCGTCTCCCGCACCTCCTGCTCCGTATGGGGCACGTGGTGCACGACGGCGAGGTAGCCCCGAACGGCCTCGATGGCGGGGTCATCGTCGGGAAGTGACAGTGCGTAGGTCCCGAGCTCCAGGAGCGATCTGGCCGCCTGGGCGGGCCGAAGGTCGTTCGGGTGCGCCTGGGCCTGGATGTCGCACCGTTCGGACTCCGACTCGAAGTACGCGGCCAACGCTTCCTGTGTCGTCGTCACGCATTCCTCCCGCCATCACATGGTTCGGCCATCTCGGCCGCCTCGGCCGCCTCGGCCGCGGACCGGGTCCCCGCTGACGGGACGCGCGGCTCGGCGCTCCGACCTTGCAAGTTTGCGCCCGGGCGCCGTGTTGACCAAACGATCACGACCGCCGGTGCGACCGGGATCCCCCGGACACGAGTGGCCTCGTCCGGCACGGATGCGGGAACGGCTGACATGAGTCCACCGAGTGTAAACGAAAGCCCTTCGATCTGGTCCAGACCCGAGCTCGCTGCCGTCCTGGGCTCGTTCCCGGTGTCAAACTGAGCGCGGCAGGCGTTCCGCCTCTAGGGGCGTGGCTAATCCTCGAGTCGGTTGAGGTGAGAAGAGCATGGACGGTTCCAGACGACCGATCTGCGTCATCGGGGGAGGCGTGTCCGGGCTGACGACGGCAATCGTGCTCAACCTGCTCGGCTACCGCGTGCGTCTCCTGACCGAGGACATCATTGCCAATCGGCCTGATGCCGGTGTCCCACGTGAACCGATGTTCGCCTCGCTCTATCCGGCCGCGTCCATCATCCCCCACACCGTGGCTATATCCGGTCTGGACTGGCATATTCGGACATCAATGCGCTTTTATTCCGCCCTGCAATTTTCGGCAGTATCCGGCGTGCGACGTCAGCGGCACTTTGAGATCTTCGAGCAGCCGGTAGGCCTTCCGACCTACGCGCCGTACATGGAGGATTTCGAGTCGTTGCCGTCCACCCGAGCGCGCGAGAACACGATCGCACGTCGATTACGTGGAGGCCGCGGCGACGGTGATGTATGGGGGTGGAGCTTCGACGGCTTGTTTGCAGAAATGCCAGCGTACGGCGCCTGGCTTCGGAAGGTGGTCGAAGACCAAGGGACGCCGGTCCTGCGTTCCGGCTGCGTGAGGCCGGCGGACCTGGCGAACATTCCGGAGCCAGTCATTGTCAACTGTGCCGGTTACGGTAGCGGGCGATTGTTCGGTGACGAGAGCAACCTGTGTCTGGTAAAGGGTGTTCTCGTCCGTGCCTTTGGTCGCCAAGCTGACTTTTTTAGAAACGGCATACCCTTTAGTTATAATTACACTCCTGATCATTCGGACTATGCGACGTCGTCAGGCGGCGATGCCGATCTGTATTGGTATCCTCGCGTCGACAGTTGCATCCTGGGCGGGACTCGTTTGGTCGGCCGGCTCGACACTTCCGGGCACTGGGTCGGCGAGGAGATCGCTGGACCGACGGTGAGTATCGATGGGGTGGACGTCCCTGCTCCGGTCGTCGAAGTCAACCGCGACCTGATCAGATCCACCACGGGTGTGGATATCGGCGGGTGGCCGAAGAGGGCCGCGGTGGGATATCGGTGCATGCGTACCGCGGCGAGCGGAGGGGTGCGTGTGGAGCAGGATCGCCTGGGCGGCAAGCTCGTCATACACAACTATGGCCACGGCGGAGGGGGCGTCACCTTGGCCTGGAGCTGCGCCGTCAGGGTGGCCCAGCTGCTCGCTCGGGACACGGGCGCGCCGGTCCCCCTGGCTGGACCGCAAGCGGATGGCGTCCCGGGCACGGCCATGGCCCTGCTCGCGGACCTGGTCAGACTCTCCCTGCCTGGTCCGCCCGGGTGACCATCGGGGTCTTCCCGCTTGCGTGTGGCGAGGCCAAACTACTGAGATGGCGAGCGATGGGAGCCAACGACGCGGCCGCGTGGACAACTGGCATGCACCGGCCATGACGCAATAGCGCGAGTGAGACTGCTCGCCTACGCCGACGGCGTCGACAGCCCTCGGAGCGCGCCTGCCCAGGTCGCCTCTGCTGCCAAAGTGGCGGACACGGAAGTGGTCCTGGGGTGGACTCCGGAGGGACGCAGTTGGCTGGCCTCCCCCTCGGTTCGGGGGCGCACGGTGATGGCCGGCTACGCCGTCGCTGAGGCGGTCGCGGCCGGACGCCTGGCGTACCTGCCGGTGCGTTTATCGGCCGTCCCTCGCCTTCTCGCCGACCTGGGTCCCGACGTCGCCGTGGTGACGGGGGTCAAGCGAGGACCGGATCTGGTCTACGGCGCGACCGTTGGTTTCGGGCCGGCCGCGGCTCGTCATGCCAGGGCGGTCGTGGTGGAAGTCGATCCCGATGGGGTGGATCTGGGCGGTCCGCCGATCGAGGGTCCCATTGTGGCCATGGTCGAGCGCCCCCGGCTGGACGGAACACCCGCTCTGGTGCGCGGGCCGGACGAGGTTGATCTGGCTGTCGGTCGCAACGCCGTGTCGTTATTTCCCCATGAACCCACGCTCCAGTTCGGACCAGGGGGGATCAGCGAAGGTCTGCTCGCGGCCCTGGACCAGCCGGTCCGGATTTGGTCCGGGCTGGTCACCGAGGCCGTTGCCGAGCTCAACGGCCGCGGCTTGCTGCGCGGCCAGGTGACAGCCGGCTACGCGTGGGGCGCAACGGCTTTCGAGGCCTTGGCGCGTGCCGGACGGCTTCGCCTGTGTCCTGTCGAAGAGACCCACGACATCAGCCGGGTGGCCGGCATTGACCGCTTCGTCGGGTGCAACACCGCGCTCCAGGTCGGTCTGGACGGGTCGGTGAACGTCGAGCGGGTAGGCGGTCGCGTCGTGGCTGGCATAGGGGGGCACGCCGACTTTTGCGCGGCCGCGGCGCGGTCTCGCGGCGGACTGTCGATGATCGCGCTCCGCTCCACGACCCGGGCCGGCCGGTCCACGATCGTGACCGAGGTCGACGTGGTCTCCACACCTCGTTGCGATGTGCAAGCGGTAGCGACCGAGTATGGCGTCGTCGACCTGCGCGGCGTGGACGACGCCCAACGGGCCCGGCGCATCGCCAGCATCGCGGCCCCTCCGTACCGGGCCCAGTTGGCGGAAGCCGCGACGCGGCTCGTACCGAAGGGGTAGAGGGTTCGGACCTCGTGTCCTCGACACGCGTCGTGCTCGACGACGGCCCGTCAACACGCCCGGGTCAGCGGTTCAGGGATGCATCTTCTGACTCAGGTAGTTTGCTTCGCCGAGGCGCTCAATCAAACCGAGCTGGGCTTCAACCCAATCGAGCTGCTGCTCCTCACCGACGAGCATCGTCCGCAGCAGCTGGGCGGTGCCCTGGTCGCCGGACGCCTCGGCCTCGCTGATAGCGGTGTGCAGTTGGCCGACCGCCCGCTCCTCGAGATCCTCAGCCAGCTGCAGCTGTTCCGGGACCGTCTCCCCGGTAGCGAACGGCTCCACCCTTTGCAGGTTCGGGAGACCTCCGAGGAGCAATATCCGATCCGTCAGTGTCTCTGCGTCGCGCATCTCCTCGAAGGACAGATCTCGATACTCCTGGGCCAGCAGCTCGAGGCCCCAGTGCGAGGCCAGTTTGCTGTCCAGGAAGTACTGGTTGATGGCGCGAAGTTCGGTGGTCAGCACACCGTTGAGCAGCTTCACGACGTCCGGATTTGTCTCCATCGCCGTCCCTTCTTGGCTGGTGACGCGTCCGAGAGGCGCGCGTCGATGAGCACACGAATGTTCCGTGTGCACTTACCGCATACGGTCCCGGCCCCGTTGGCCCGGCCGACCTCCTTCACTGTGCGAGCGCCGGCGTCGATGGCATCGACGATCGAGCTGCTGGTCACCGCTTCGCAGAGGCAGACCCACACCCGGCTACCGTAGCGCCCGCCACCGTCCCCTCGTCGTTTGCGACACCGCCCGGTCGCAGTCCGGTCACGCGACGACCCGAAGCCTGCTCGCCGTGACCGTGCTCGAGGATGCGGGCGATCCCGCGGGAGCGCCATCCCGGTCCCATCGGCCTTGCGGGTCTTTCCTTGTGCTGCCGGTGTTCCTAATGTTCGACTGTGCGCAGCGATATCGAGTTCCTGTTGGGGAGCGCAGTCGGTGTGCTTAACACTGTTAACGCATACCGGCCAGTGACGAGATGGCCCCCGGCGAGCCTCCCCGTGATGGCAGCCGGCGTGACCACCAGCGAGTTCCCGCTCCAGACGATCGCCGGGGAACAGCTCGCCACACTCGCCTTCGCCCGCCGCGGCGCCCTGCACAGCCGGCTGGGCCGGGCCGGGCTGGCCGCGTCGGCGGTGTCGTGGATCGCTCTGGCCAACCTTCAGCGGCAGGCGTCGCGGGCCGGGGTGGTGCTGGAGGCCGCATTGGTCGACGAGCTCGGCCCGGACTACCGGTCGCGTATCAAGGCGCCGTGCCCGCCGCCCGTTGAGGTGCCGCTGACCCGGGCCCAGGTGGCCCTGCCCCATCGGGGCTCGCGCCGGCGCTACTTGCAGCTCGCCGACCAGCCGTACGGCGAGTTCGGGACCGCCAACCTCCTGGATATCTGGAGTCGGCCCGACATCCGGGCAGGGGCGGCCGCCCCCGTGCTGTTGCAGATCCCGGGCGGCGGCTGGGTCACGGGTCACAAGACCGGGCAGGCCTATCCACTGCTGTCGCACCTCGCTGGACGCGGCTGGGTTTGCGTTGCCATCAACTACCGGCTCAGTCCCCGGGCAGTGTGGCCGGCCCACATCGTCGACGTGAAACGGGCGATCACGTGGATCAAGGGCCACATCGCAGATCACGGAGGCGATCCGGGCTTTATCGCCGTGACGGGCGGTTCAGCCGGAGGGCACCTGAGCGCGCTCGCGGCCCTCACCCCTGGCCTGACCGACTTCCAGCCCGGCTTCGAGGACGCCGACACGGCCGTCCAGGCCGCGGTGCCGCTCTATGGCGTCTACGACTTTGTGGACGCCGACCACCTGGGGTACGACGGGCTGCGTTTCCATCTCGAGCACACCGTGATCAAGACCCGTCTGGCCGACGACCGGATCCACTGGGAGCAGGCCTCGCCCACATACCACCTGGGTCCTCAAGCGCCGCCGTTTTTCATCATCCATGGCAGCAATGATGTGCTCACCTCGCCCGTCCAGGCCCGAAGGTTCGCGGACGATCTGCGCAAGGAGTCCCTGCATCCGGTCGTGTACGCGGAGCTGCCGTATGCACAGCACTCCTTCGACGTCGGCGGTTCGGTCCGCACCCTGCACACCGTGCAGGCGATCGAGAGATTCCTGGACTACGTGTTCTCCACCGAGCGCGAGCGCCCCGGCCGGTAGCAGGCACAGCCACGACGCCCGACTGACCCCAGCGGGGTGCCGGCCGGTGCGATGATGCGGGGACGCCATGAGTATCGATGCGGGGACGCCATGAGTATCGATGCGGGGACGCCATGAGTATCACCGACGTCGCCCTGCCGCCGGCATCACGCCGGGTCGCCTCCCGGCGGAGGCGGCGATCGGCGTGGGTGCGATGGTTGCTGCGACTGGCTGTCGGACTGCTGATTTTACTGGTTCTGGCTGCCGCAGGCCTGTTTGCCGTGGTCCTGACCAGCCCGTCAGTGAGCGACGCACCCAAACTGGTCAACGCCATGCTGGCTGCCCATGATGCGCCCAGTGACCACGGTGTGATCCCGTCGCGGCTGGCTGCCGCTCTGCTGGCGACGGAGGACAGTCGGTACTACCAGGATCCTGCCCTCGATCCCCGCGGCGTGGCGCGGGCCACGATCGGCGTGGTGACCAACAACGGCAACGATGGCGGCGCCACCATCGAGCAACAGCTGGCCAAGATGCTCTACGCGCCCGGAACCTCGTTGGGTGCGGAGCTGCGTCAGGTGGGCGTGGCGTTTCGGCTGGACCAGCACTTCAGCAAGCAGCGGATTCTCGCCATGTATCTCGATGCCGCCTACTTTGGCGACGGCGCGTACGGCGTGACAGATGCCGCCCTTCACTATTTCGGGGTCGCACCCGAGCAGCTTTCCTGGACGCAAGCCACCCTGCTGGCCGGCCTGGTGCAGGCGCCGACCAAATACGATCCACACGGGCATTTCAGCCTGGCCCGGGCGCGCCAGGCGCACGTACTGGCCCGTCTGGTGGCCACGCATCAAATGACGGCCAGTGAAGCCAGTGCGACGTGGACCGCACCCTTGGCGCCGGCGCTGCCTTTCTACGGCTGACGCGGCTCGCCGCTCGACAGGAACTCGTAGTCCGGGTTGATCATCACCAGTTGCCCCCGCCGCTGGGTCACGGTGCCATCGACGACCATGCGGCTGCCGGGGATCATGCCCGCGATCTGACGGCGACCGAGGAAGGCGACCGTGAGGCGGCCCTGGCCGTCGGTCAGCTGCACCTGCAGGGTCGGCACGTCGCCCCACGGCTGGACGGTCAACGACCGCACCCGCCCGGCCACACGGGCGCGTTGACGGGGCGTCAGATCAGGAATGGGAGTGGCCCCCTTGACGCCGGCCAACGCCTGCTCGTCGAGGCGCCGCTCGGTCTCGTCATCATCCGACGGAGAGATGACCGGTCGCCCCTCCTCCTGCCGGCGCCGATCCCGGAGCTCGCCCTCCACGTCGAAGGGAACGATGGTCGCGTTGACGTGTTCGAGCCGGCTCACTGCGGCGGCGATGCGCTCGCCGACCGAATCGTGAAGCAGCCGGCTCCACGCGAAGGTGTACGACCTCCGGGGCAGAAGCACGCTGACCTCGGTTTGCCCGTCCGACGCCGCCTCGTCTGCCATCTCCAGGGCGGCCCGCACCACGCGCCGGTCCGGGCACTCGACCAGCTCGAGGGCCAGGCGCGACATGCCGAGGCGGACCCAGCGGTCCTCCAGGGCCTGCGCCCGGGCCGTGTCGATGGCGAAGTGCACGGCCCGCAGGTCGTCGACATTGAGGGACTTGGCGTACTGGATGGCCCGGGCCGTCGCCAGATCCAGGCGATCGACCATCACCAGAGCGACGTGCCGGGGAAGCGGGCGGGCTTCCGCGGCCGCGGAGGCTGCGGTCTCGCCGAGCACCGAAGCCTCTTCCCGGTAGCGCTGGTTGAGCCGGATCAACAGGAAGATCAGCACCGGGAAGAGGACCAGCACCGCCCAGGCCCCTTCGAAGAATTTGGTCACGGCGAAGATGACCACGACCGCAAAGGAAACGAGAGCGGCACTACCGTTGATCAACGCTTTTAAGCGCCAGCCCGGTTCCTTCAGCCGGAGGTGGTGTTTGAACATGCCCGCCCCGGCCATGGTGAAACCCGTGAACACGCCGATGGCGTAGACCGCGACGAGCGCGCTCGACCTTGGCCCGGGTGATGAGCAGCAGAGCGACCGAGACGATGGTGAGGACCACAATCCCGTCCGAGAACACCAGCCGGTGGCCCCGTTTGGTCAACTTGGCCGGCAGGAAGCGATCTTCGGCCACGAAACTGGCCAGGTAAGGGAAGCCGTTGAAGCTGGTGTTGCCCCCGGTGTAGAGGATCGCCACGGTGGCGAACTGCACGAAGAGGAACCCGGCATGACCGAGGGGGCTGGAGCCGAACACCAGCTTCGCTTCCTGGGAAAGCACCGTGGGGGAGCCATTTATGAACGGGATGGCGTGGGTGGTGTGCGCCAGCCAGGACACCCCGAGGACCAGCGATCCCAGGATGGTGCTCATCACCACCAGGACCCGGCGGGCGTTGACCCCTTCCGGAGGGCGGAAGGCGCCAACGCCGTTGGAGATGGCTTCCAGCCCGGTGAGCGATGAGCCACCATTGGCGAAGGCCTTGAGCATGATGAACACCGTGGCGCCCATCAAGAAACCGCTGCCGGTGTGGGTGCCGAGCGGCAAGGCGCCGGGGGCGTGCACGTTGGCCTTTGGCAGCCCGCTGATGGCCTCCCGGGCCAGGCCACCCACGATGACGACTCCCGTGCTGAAGATGAACAGGTACGCCGGGATGGCAAACAGCCGCCCCGCTTCACGCAGGCCGCGGAGGTTCAGGTACAACATCACCAGAACCACCCCCACCGTGATGGGCACCTGATAGGAGACGAGCGACGGCACCGCTGACGTGAGCGCGTTTGTCCCGGCTGCCGTCTGGACCGCAACGGTCACGGTGTAATCGATCAGCAGGGCCACGGCGGCGATCTGGGCCACCTTGACGCCGAAGTTGTCCCTCGCCACCACATACGACCCGCCGGCCTTGGTGTAGACCATGACGACTTCTCGGTACGACAACGTGACGAGGACCAGGACACCGAGGACCACATACGTGATGGGCAGCACCAGGCTGAACGCGGCCACGCCGACGTAGGGCACCAGGATGGTCAGGATCTCCTCGGTGCCGTAGGCAGTCGAGGAGATGCAGTCGGAGCTCAGCACACCGAGGGCGACGGGATTGCTCAACCGCTCCTCGCTCAGCTGCTCGGTCACCAGCGGTGGTCCGAGCAGACGGCGCTTCAGGCGGTAGCCCAGGGTCTCGGGAAGCTCGGGTCGGCTCCGCCGTCCTTGGCTGATCACCGCCACGCCCTGTTGTCTAGCCGCTCCGCTCCGGCCCGGCGAGTCTTCGGGTCTCCGATGCGGGATCCCCCAAACCGTAGGATCTTCGGACATGGGTGCACGCCGGGTTGTGGTCACGGGCGTGGGCGCGGTCAGCCCTCTCGGGCTAACAGCCGCGTCCACCTGGGCAGCGGTGGTCGCCGGGCAGTCCGGCGTGGGGCCCATCACCCTGTTCGACGCCGACGGCTATCCCGTCCGCATCGCCGCGGAGGTCCCGGCGTTCGACCCCGAAGCGGTGTTCGGAAGGCGACGGGCCCGGCATCTGGACCGCGTGACCCAGCTGGCGCTGGTGGCGACGGCCGAGGCTATGGAGTCCTCCAAGCTCGACGTGGGCGCGGACCCCGATCGCGTCGGCGTGGTGTTCGGGACCGGGATCGGCGGGATCGGCTCTCTCGAGGACGGAGTGGGGGTGCTGCGCGGGCGGGGCCCGGAATGGGTCAGTCCCTACACCTTGCCGATGATGATCCCCAACATGGTGGTCGGCGAGGTGGCGATGGAGTGGGGCATCCGGGGGCACAGTACGTGCACGGTGACGGCGTGTTCGGCGTCGGCACACGCCATCGGAGCCGGCCTGGATTTGATCCGGGCCGGCCGGGCAGACGCCGTGGTGTGCGGCGGAAGCGAGGCGTCGATCACCAGTGTGGCCGTCGCCGGTTTCGCGGCCATGAAGGCCCTGTCAACCCGCAACGATGACCCGGGCCTCGCCTCCCGCCCGTTCGACGCCCGCCGGGACGGCTTCGTGATGGGGGAGGGGGCGGCGGTTCTCGTCCTGGAGCACGAGGAGGCGGCCCGAAGCCGGGGCGCCCCGATACTGGCCGAGGTCGCCGGCTACGCGGCCACCACCGACGCCCATCACATGACCCAGCCGCACCCCGAGGGTGACGGCGCGGTCCGGGCCATGCGGGCGGCGTGCGAGGACGCCGGCGTGCAACCGGAGGCAATCGGCTACGTCAACGCGCATGGCACGTCGACTCCTCCCAACGACCGGATCGAAACCCTGGCGTTGAAGCGTGTATTTGGTGAAAGAGTCCCCCGGTGTCGTCGACGAAGTCCATGACCGGGCACACGCTGGGCGCGGCTGGCGCGTTGGAGTCGTTGATCTGCGTGCAGGCGCTCAATCAGCAGACCGCCCCTCCCACCATCAATCAAGAACACGCCGACCCGGACTGCGACCTCGACTATGTCCCCAATCGTGCCCGGCTGCTGCCCCTCGACGTGGTGATGACCAACAGTTTCGGTTTCGGAGGGCATAACGCCAGCCTGGTGTTCCGCCGGATCTGACCCTCAACCGCTCACGATCACAAACAGCAGGCCGGCCTGGCAGGCCACCTGCCCGTCCACTCGGGCCGTGCCGTGACCTCGTCCGGCACTGGTTCCGAGCTGGTCCAGCTCGACCTCGAGCTCGAGGGTGTCGCCGGGGTGAACCTGGCGCCGGAAGCGAGCTTTGTCGATGCCGCCGAACAACGGCAGCTTGCCGCGATAGCGCTCGTCGGTCAGCAACGCGATTCCTCCGAGCTGCGCCAGGGCCTCGACCATCAGCACGCCCGGCAGCGTCGGCCGGCCCGGGAAGTGCCCGTCGAAGAACGGTTCTCGCCCGGTCAGCCGCCACACCCCCTTGGCCGATTGCGACGGGATGAGCTCGCTGACCTCATCGACGAACAAAAACGGCGTCCGGTGCGGCAGCACGGCCGCCGGCTGTGGAAGGGGGATGCTCATTCAGTGTCCCATACCCAGGCCGCCGTCCACCGGGATGACCGCCCCCGTCACGTACCCCGCTTCCTCCGATGCCAGCCAGGTCACGGCCGACGCCACCTCTTCGGGTCGGGCCATGCGGTGAAGCGGCACCTGTTCGACGATCTCCGCCCGCCTGGCCTCGGGGAGCGCCATGGTCATGTCGGAGGTCACGAACCCTGGGGTGACCACGTTGACGGTGACGCCCCGGCCCGCGATCTCCCGGGCCAGCGACCGGGCCAGGCCGATCAGGCCCGCCTTGGAGGCCGCGTAGTTGGTCTGTCCCGGCGAGCCGGTGAGCGCGACCACTGACGAGATCAGGATGATCCGCCCCCAGCGGGCCCGGATCATCTTGGACGTGGCCCGGCGCGCCACCCGGTAGGCGCCGGTCAAGTTGGTGTCGATCACCGCGGACCAGGCCTCGTCCTTCATCGACAACAGCAGGTGGTCGTCGTTCACGCCCGCGTTCGAGACCACTACCTCCACCGGTCCCAGCTGCCCCTCGACATGGGCGAAAGCGGCGTCCACGTCGGTGCCGGAGGTGACATCGCAGCGCACCGAGAGGAATCCGTCCTGGTTGACAGGATCGCTCCGGTGGGTGACCGCGACCCGGTCGCCAGCCGCGGCAAAGGCTCGGGCAATGGCCAACCCGATCCCGCGGTTGCCGCCGGTGACGAGCACCACCCGTTGGCGGCGTGGAGGGGGGTCGGTCGCGGCCGGCTCCATCTTTTTTCAAACCCCCATCGCGTGGTAACCGCCGTCGACATGCAGCAACTCGCCGGTTGTCGCCGGGAACCAGTCCGAGAGCAGCGCCACGCAGGCCCGGGCCACCGGCTGCGGATCGTTGACACTCCAACCGAGGGGGCGCGTTCGTCCCAAACCTCTTCGAACCGGGAGAAACCGGGGATGGACTTGGCCGCCATGGTCTTGATGGGCCCCGCCGCCACCAGGTTGACCCGGATGCGATCCGGCCCGAGGTCCCGGGCCAAGTAGCGGGCGGTCGATTCCAACGCGGCCTTGGCCACCCCCATCCAGTCGTAGCCGGGCCACGCCACGGTGGCATCGAAGTCCAGCGCCACCACGGATCCGCCGCCGGCAGCCTGGAGCAAAGGCCGGAAGCCGGCGGCCAGCACCTTCAGCGAGTACGCCGACACCTCCAGCGCCACCTTGACGTCATCCCAGCCGGCCGACAGGAAACCCCCACCCAGGCACGCGGCCGGGGCGAACCCGATGGAGTGCAGCACCCCGTCCAGCCCGCCCCATCGGGAGCGGAGTTCCTCGGCGACGGCCGCGACATGATCCGGGACGGTGACGTCGAGCTCGAGCACCTCCGGTGGCGCGGGGAGGTGCCGGGCCACCCGACGGGTCAGGGACAAGCCCCGGCCAAACCCGGTCAGGATGATCTCCGCCCCCTCGCGCTGGGCCAGATCGGCGACCGCGTACCCCAGCGAATCGTCGGTCAGCACCCCCGTGACCACCAGGCGCTTGTTCGCGAGCAGTCCGGACATGGCCGCCACCATAGGGCGAGCGAGCCGAGACGGTAACTTGAACGAATGGATCGCGGCGAGGCGTTCACCACCTTCCAGGATTGTGTGGGGGAGGTGCTCGACATCGAACCGGGGGAGGTCAGTTTTGAGGCCAGGTGGCGCGAGGACCTCGACGCCGACAGCCTGGCCGTCGTCGAGATCACCCTGGCGCTGAACGACGCCTTCGGCATCAAGATCCCCGACGTCGACCTGGACCAGCTGACGACCGTGGGTCAGGCGTTCGACCTGGTGGCGGCCCTGGTGGCGGCGAAAAATCGGTACCCGTCCGACCTGTCGCCGTAGCGGCGCCGGCGAAGCTGCGCCGGACGCGTGGTTACCCGCCTCCGCCGGTCCCGAAGCGGCGCCGGGCCGCCTCAATGGTCTCCTCGGCGGTCGTCCGATCGGCCCATCCACCGGGCTCGGTCTGCTTGCCCGGTTCCAGATCTTTGTAAATGCGAAAGAAGTGGGCGATCTCACGCAACTCGAAGTCGGCGATGTCGCTCAGCTCGACAACGGCGTTCGATCGAGGGTCGCTGGCCGGGACACACAGGACCTTGGCGTCCATTCCCTCCTCGTCTCGCATCAGGAACACCCCGATGGGCCGGGCGTGGATGTGGCAACCCGGGAACGTGGGCTCCTCCAGGAGCACCATTGCGTCGAGGGGATCCCCATCCTCGGCCAACGTCTCGGGAACGTACCCGTAGTCTTCCGGGTAACGGGTGGCCGTAAAGAGCATGCGGTCCAGCCAGATGGTGCCATGCTCGTCTGCCTCGTACTTGTTGCGGGTCCCCTTCGGGATCTCAACGACCACCTCGATCTGCATGAAGGGGTACTAGCACGCCGGATCAGGGCGCGCATGTGTCGCCACCGACACAGTCTGTACACCGAGAAATAACCAATAGACAGGGAATCACCTGACAGACTCGCCACGCAGCGTGAAAATTAGGTACCTGCTACTGATGCCGATGCAGGTGTGCTCCCTTACCGTCAGCACTCGTGAGCACCCGTACGCCGGTCTTCATTTACGCCGCGGATCCCCTCTCTGCAGCTGGCGCCAAGGCCCAGCTGATGTGCGAGCCGACGATCGAGCTCGTCGGCCCCGTCGACCTTGATCGGGCCCGGGTGGCTCTGGTCGTGGCCGAGGCGGCTGACGAATCGGTCGCCAAGGTGGCCCGGGCCATCCAGCGCGACGGTGTCCCCCAGGTCGTCCTGGTGGCCGCACGCTTCGACGAGGAAGGCGTCGTCGGCGCCGTGGCTGCCGGCGTCACCGGATTCCTGCGCCGGGCCGAGGCCACCTCGGCGCGGATGGCGGAGGTCATCCGCCAGGCCGACCGGGCCGGCTGTCAGCTGCCGGAGGGTCTGATGCGCCGGGCGGCGAGCATGCAGATGCATCCCAGCGCCAAGGCCCCCGACGTGATGACGTTGCCCGCACCGGCCCCGGAGGCGCCGGCCACCTCGACGGTCACGAAGAGCCGGCTCTCGGGTCGGGAGGTGGAAGTGCTGCGCCTGGTCGCGGATGGTTACGACACTGCGGAAGTAGCCGACGAGCTCGCCTTCTCCGAGAGCACCATCAAGGGCGTGTTGGCGAAGCTCATGACGAGGCTCGAGGCCCGCAATCGTTGTCACGCCGTTGCCATCGTGCTCCGCCAGGGACTCATCTGACCAGAAGTCGGAATCTGACCAGAAGTCGGAATTTGAGCAGGGTCGGATTCCCCGGGCGGCAGCGATGCCCGGTGTCCCCGGCCGGTCGCTGATCGTCGGATCTTTCGGGCGGTCCCGGGGTTGCTGTGACACACTCGTCCGGGGCTCGCCCGGCGCCACAGCCGAGCCGACAGTGGACGGTTGCCGCCAGATCGGCAGGCATGCGATCGGTGCGCACGGCACAGAGGCATGAGGCGCTGTGGAAGAAGCTGAGATCCGGCCCGCGGGGTGGGTCGACGGGCAGTCAAGGGAGGGACCTGGTGGCGCACCTGGGCAGGCAGAACCCGGGCGGCCGGTCCCGCTGTCGCTGCTGGGACAACCGGCCCCGATCTCGCCTCGGCGCCCCCCGGCCGGTTGTCCCGTGTGCGGGCAGGCCCTGTCCGGGCCGGGACCGTGTCCCAACCGGTGGTGCCGCCGTGCCGACCGCGCCTTCTCCGTCGTGTTCGCGGTCGGCGTTCACGACGGAGCCCTTCGACATGCCGTCCTGCGATACAAGTACCGGGGTGAGCGATGGTGGGCGGCCGTTTTCGCCCGTCTGCTGGCCGATCACCTGCGGATTCACCCCACCTGGTTCGAGGAGTTCGATCTCCTGGTGCCGATGCCTTCGTACACCGGCCCGGGCGCGCGACGGACATGGGATCCGGTTGGCGAGATCACGGCCCGTCTGCGACCTCTGGTTGATCCGCTCTGGGAGACGCTTCCGGGTGCAGTCTCGAAACGGTCAGAGACGCCGGCGATGCAAGGCCACCCCTGGCTGGCCCGCCAGGAGATCGCGTCAGGCCCACTGCGGCGCTCGTTGTCGGTGCCCGTCCCGAGCCGCGTGCGGGACGCCCGCATCCTGGTGATCGACGACGTCCTGACCGAGGGTGGAACGTTGCGAGAAGTCGCGCGGGTTCTCCGTCGGGCCGGCGCTCGTGAGGTCGCGGGCCTGGTACTCGCCCGTCCGGGGTGGCGAGACGGGCCCGGGCCACGAACGTGATCGGGCACGGACCGCAGTTGAGGCCGAGTCAGGAGGATGCGCTGACGGTCGAACCCTTAAGGTCGTTCAGTGCCCGACGATCTGGTGAGAGTCTCGCTGTCGAACGTCCGCCTCGCGGTGGCCACGGGCCCTGGCGTCGAGGCGGGCATGATGACGTTGCGCGAGGAAGCACCGCCGTACCGGGAAGTTTCGATCGTGATCGGTCAACCGGAAGCCAAGGCGATCCAGCTGGCCTGGACCGGAACCGCGTCGAGCCGGCCCCTGACCTGGGACCTCTTTGTGTCGACGGTGACCGTCCTCGAAGGGCGCATCGATCGGGTGGTCATCACTGCTGTCGAGGAGCGGCGGCATTTCTTCGCCAATCTGGAGCTCGAGCGCGACGGGCAGCGCCGAGTCTTGTCGGCTCGGCCCTCCGACGCCATCGCCTTGGCCCTTCGGGCCTCGGGCGCGGAGATCTTCGTTGCCGAGGCGGTGATGGCCGAACTCGGTGTCAGCCCGGCGTCAGACCACAGCAACTGACCCACCCGAAGTGCGCTCGGGCAGCACGGCGGCTTGACCGCTCTGCCGGGCGAGCGGACCTGCGTGAGCAGCCAGGCGTGCCTTCTCAGGCCTTGAACTCCATCCGACCACCGTCAATCACGACACCGGATGGCGTCGCTGTCCGAAACATCGCCGACGTATCGGCGGTCACCCACATGGACACGGTGAGGTCCTCGCCCGGGAACACCGGCTTGGAGAAGCGAGCGGCCATTGACACGAAACGGTCCGGATCCGATCCACACAGCGTGTGCAGCAGAGCGCGGCCGGTGAAGCCGAAGGTGCACAGTCCATGAAGGATGGGCCGGTCGAAACCCGCCATGGCCGCGAACTTGGGATCGGAGTGCAGAGGATTGCGGTCCCCGCACAGCCGGTAGAGAAGCGGCTGATCCGGACGGGTGGTGTAGGTGACGCGGTGGTCGGGGTCGCGGTCGGGAATGGCAACCGCACCGGACGGGCCTCGGTCTCCACCCCAGCCACCCTCGCCGCGGATGAAGAGGGAATTACTCGTCGTCCACAGCGGCTGGTGGGATTCGGCGTCGGCAGAGAGCGTGCTGGTCGCGACCACTGCGGCTGAGCCCTTGTCGTAGATGCCCGTTATCGTCGTCACGGATTCGACCGTGCCGGCAACGGGCAGCGGCGCATGCAGCTGCACGGACTGCTCGCCGTGCACCAGCATGGCGGGATTGAAGGTGCCGATCTGATCGAAGGCGCCTCCGCCACCCCCGGCGACGACGGGAAAGGTAGGCAGGACACGCTGAATCACGTCCTGGCTGTTCTCGGTAGTGAACTCGAGCTCGAATCCGGTCGGATCGAGGGCACCCGCCCCGACGCCCAGGGCGTAGAGCAGGCAATCCTTCGACTGCCACGACGACACGTGAGGTTCGCTGGCGTACCCGACCGCATCAGGGTTGAGGGGCATGGCGAGGCACTGTACGCGGACCTCCTGCCTGTCGCACTTTGGCAACGGTGCAGGGGACTCAGGCCAGGACTACCTCCACGCCGGCCTCGTCCGGACTGCCCACCGTCTCCCAGACGATGTCCGCGACCACGCCAGCTTCCCGCAGGTCATCCTGGGCCGCCTGGAGCCAGGCCAACCGGTCCTCGGTGGCCGCCACCCGCAACGACGCAACCGGTGCTCTCAAGGACGCCCCGGCCTCGGTCTTCGCCTTGCGAATCTCCCCGAGCACCTGGCTGGCTGCGGGCCAGACCTCGAGAGGGCCGGCCGCCTCGCCGGCAAGGGCAGCAGGGACAGCACCGGCAGCGCCAGCCTCATCTGCTGTGGGCCACGGGGCCCGGTGGATCGAGCCCCGCTCGGAGGAACCCGCCCAGGACCACACTTCCTCGGTGACGTAGGGCAGGAACGGCGCCAGCAGTCGCAGCAGCACCGACAGGACCTGGCCAAGGGTGCGACGAGCGCTCCCGGCCCGCTCCGGGCCCAGCGTCCCGTAGGCCCGGCTCTTGACCAGCTCGACATAGTCGTCGCAGAACGACCAGAAGAAGGCCTCAGTGCGCTCGAGCGCCCGGGCGTAGTCGTAGTCCTCGAACGAGGCGGTCGCCTCAGCCACCAGGCGGGCGAGGGCCCCAAGCACCGATTGGTCAATCGGCTCAAGCGGACCGGACGCCCCGGCGGCGTCGAGCGTGTCCCCCGTCGGGTCAGGGTCGCCGTCCGCAACGACCGGGCCATGAGCCCCCCGCCCGCTGGTCTCGAGAACGAACCGTGAGGCATTGAGGATCTTGATGGCCAGCTTGCGCCCGATACGCATCTGGCCTTCGTCGAAAGCGGTGTCGGTCCCCGGCCGGGCGCTGGCCGCCCAGTAGCGGACCGCGTCGGCGCCGTACTGCTCCAACAACGACATCGGGGTGACGACGTTCCCCCGCGACTTCGACATCTTCTTGCGGTCGGGGTCGAGGATCCAGCCCGAGACAGCCGCGTCGCTCCACGGCAGGCGATTGAATTCCAGGTGCGAGCGCACGATGGTGGCGAAGAGCCAGGTGCGAATGATGTCGTGGGCCTGCGGCCGCAGGTCCATTGGCCAGACCCTGGAAAACAGATCAGGGTCGTCCTCCCACTTGCCGGCGATCTGGGGGGTCAACGACGACGTCGCCCACGTGTCCATCACATCCGGGTCCGCCATAAACCCGCCCGGCCGGCCCCGGTCACTTTCCCGGTAACCGGCGGGGACGTCGGTGGTCGGGTCCACCGGCAGTTCGTCTTCCCCGGGCAACAACGGGTCCTCGTACTCCGGCCGGCCATCGGCGTCCAGCCGGTACCAGATCGGAAACGGCACACCAAAGAACCGCTGCCGGCTGATGAGCCAGTCCGTGTTGAGCCCTTCCACCCAGCCGGCATAACGGGCTTCCATGTACGGAGGGTGCCAGTGCAGCTCGCGGCCCCGCTCCAGCAGCGCAGCCCGGTGGGCCAGCGTCTCGAAGAACCACTGGCGGCTGGTGACGATTTCGAGCGGGCGATCGCCTTTTTCGTAGAACTTGACGGCGTGCACGACCGGCCGGGGCTCGCCGCGCAGCTCACCCGCCTCCGACAGCAGCGCCACCAGCCGTGTTTGGGCCTGGCGGACCGTTCGGCCGGCCAATTCCGACTCATACAGGGCGGCCGCGGCGGGACTGAGGCCTGGCGGTGGGGTGGCCAGCAACCGCCCGTCCCGGCCGACAATGGCTCGCACCGGCAGGCCCAGCTCCCGCCACCAGATCACGTCGGTCGTGTCGCCGAACGTGCAGACCATTGCCGCGCCCGTCCCCTTGTCGGGCTGGGCCAGGGGGTGGGCCAGGACCGGCACATCCACCCCGAACAGGGGCGTGCGCACGGTGCCCCCGACAACCGAAGCGAAACGGTCGTCGTCCGGGTGAACCACGACCGCCACGCAGGCGGGCAGCAGCTCGGGCCGGGTGGTGTCGATCAAGAGTTCGGACGAGCCGGGGGCGTGGAATATCAACCGGTAGTAGGCGCCGGGCCGCTCCCGGTCTTCCAATTCGGCCTGGGCGACCGCAGTGTGGAAGTCCACGTCCCACAAGGTGGGGGCCTCGGCGGTATATGCCTGACCGCGGGCCAGCATGCGCAGGAACCCCCGCTGCGAGGCTCGCTGGGCCTGCACGCCGATCGTCGTGTAGTGCTGGGTCCAGTCGACCGACAGCCCCAGCCGCCGCCACACCGCCTCGAACGCCTTCTCGTCCTCGACCACCAGCGTTTCGCACAGTTCCACGAAGTTCGGACGCGACACCGCCTCTGGCTCCTGGCCCTTGGCCAGGCCGCCCTCGGCTGGCGGCTTGAACTCCTCCTGATATGGAAGCGACGGGTCGCAGCGGACCCCGAAGTAGTTCTGCACCCGGCGCTCCGTCGCCAGCCCGTTGTCGTCCCAGCCGATGGGGTAGAAGACGTCGAATCCCCGCATCCGTTTGTACCGGGCCATGGTGTCGGTGTGGGTAAACGAGAACACGTGCCCCACATGCAGCGACCCGCTCACCGTCAGGGGAGGCGTGTCGATCGAGTACACCTGCTCCCGGCTGGCGCTGCGGTCGAAGCGATACGTGCCGTCAGCTTCCCAGCGGGCACCCCATTTCTCCTCGAGGCCCGTGAGGGTCGGTTTATCGGGAACGACGCTGGACATGATCCCGCTACCGTACTGGCGTGCTGCGCCTGCACGACACTGCATTGGACGAAGTGGTCGAGCTCGAGCTGCGTCGACCGGGGCAGGTATCGATGTATGTGTGCGGCCCGACGGTCTATGACGAGCCCCATCTGGGCCACGGGCGCTTCAACGTCGCCTGGGACATCCTGCGCCGGTACCTGGCCTGGTCCGGGCTCGAGGTCCGCTACGTGTCCAACGTCACCGACATCGACGACAAGATCATCGCCCGGGCCGAGTTGGAAGGGCGAACGCCCGAAGAGGTCGCCACCTATTACGAGCAGATCTGGTTCGAGACGATGGGCCGCCTCGGGGTGGGCCGTCCTACCGACACTCCGCACGCCACCGCCTACGTAAACGCGATGGTCGACCTCATCGAGAGACTGGTCCGTAGCGGGCACGCCTATGTCGGCGGCGACGGCGTGTACTTCGCCGCCGAGACGGTGGCCGACTACGGTCTGCTGGCTCGCCAACCGGTCGACACCCTTCGTGTCGGTGCCCGGGTCGAAGTGGACGAGGAAGCCGGCAAGCGCTCGCCGATCGATTTCGCCTTGTGGAAGGCAGCCAAGCCGGGGGAGCCTCGGTGGGATTCGCCCTGGGGACCAGGCCGGCCTGGATGGCACACCGAGTGCGTGGTCATGTCACTGGACCTGCTGGGCGACGGGTTCGACCTGCACGGTGGCGGCCAGGATCTGGCTTTCCCGCACCACGAAAACGAGCGAGCCCAGTCCATCGCCGCCGGCCGCCGGTTCGCCCGACACTGGGCCCATTCCGGCATGGTCGTCGCCGCTGGCGGAGAAAAGATGAGCAAGTCGCTCGGCAACACACTTTCCCTGCTCGAGCTGCTCGACGCTCACGATCCTCGAGCCTTCCGGCTCCAGGTGCTCCAGGCCCACTACCGGTCGCCGATGGCACTGGGGGAGTCCACCTTGGCCGCGGCCGCGGCCGGCGTCGAGCGCCTGGACGCCTTCGCCCGGGAGTTCGCGAACGCCCGGGGTGCCGCCCCCGACCCGGGCGCCCTCGAACGATTCCGGGACCGGATGGACAACGATCTCGACACTCCCGGCGCGGTGGCGGGCGCATTCGAGCTGCTCAAAGACGCCCGGTCCGCCACCGGTCCCCAAGCCGCAGCGCTGGCTGCCGCGGTTTTCGTGATCTTCGAAGACGCCCTCGGACTCCCTCTCGGTGGCGTGACCATGGAAGTACCGGAGGAGGCGCAGGCCAAAGCCCGGGCGCGGGATCAGGCCCGGGCGGCCAAGGACTGGGCGACGGCCGACGCCCTCCGAGCCGAGCTGCAAGCGGACGGGTGGATTGTCGAGGACAGGCCCGACGGGACCGCAATTCGGCCCGGAGGGAATCCCGCGTGACTGTGAGCGACTTCGAGCGCGATACCGCCATTCGCCGGGACGGCGAGAGCTGGACCGCTGACCTGCAACCGCGCTGGAACGTCGGGGACAATCCCAATGGCGGCTACCTGCTGGCGATCGCGGTGCGAGCGATGATCCAGGAGGCAGGCCGCCCCGATCCGGTGACCGTCACCGCCCACTACCTCTCCCCACCCACGGACGGCCCGATCAGCATCCAGACCCAGGTCGTGAAGCCAGGCCGCACGTTTGTCACCGTGATGGCAGAACTGGTGCAAGCCCAGCGGGAGCGGGTCAGGGTCCTGGGCGCATTCGGTTCGTTGACCGACCGCCACGGCCCGACCCGGGTGAGCGCCCGGCCGCCCGAGATCCCGCCCCCGGACCAGTGCGTGAGCCTGGCCCACCTGACCCGCCAGGCCGGCCGTCCGATCCCCGAGGTCATGAACCGGTTCGACCTCCGCCTGCCGCCGGACAGCCCGTGGGGCAGCCCCGGCGAGGGTGACCCTTTCGAGATCACGGGGTGGATCCGGTTTCGGGATGGCACCGCCCCGAGCGCGCTCTCGGCCGTGGCCTTCGCGGATGCCTTCCCGCCCACCCTGCTTGGCTCGCTGGCGGTGGGGTGGATCCCGACGATCGAGCTGACCGTGCACGTCCGGGCCCGGCCGGATCCGGGCTGGCTACTGGGCACGTTCCGCACCCGCGTCCTTGTCGACGGGCTGTTGGAGGAGGATGGCGAGTTGTGGGACAGCCAGGGACGCCCGATCGCCCTGTCCCGGCAACTGGCCATGGTGCTCACTCGTTGAGCGGCGGGCGGTGGCGGCGATGGCCGGGTTCGGGCCGGTCGCCTCTCCCGCCCGGCTTCGGCACCATCTGGACCGCGGTCGCGGTGGACCTGATCGGGTTTGGGATCGTCCTGCCGATCCTGCCTCTTTACGCCAGGCGGTTCCACACCACCTCCTTTCAGGCGACGCTCCTGGTGGCGGCGTTCTCGGCGGCCACCTTCGTGTGCTCGCCGCTGTGGGGGCGGGTGTCGGACCGCTTCGGCCGCAAGCCGGTCCTCTTGGTCTCCCTGGCGGGCACGGCGATCGGGAGCCTGGTCACCGGCCTGGCCGGCGGGTTGGCCGTACTGATGGTCGGGCGCATCATCGACGGGGCGTCGGGGGCCAGCGTGTCGGTGGCCCAGGCGGCCGCAGCCGACCTGGCCGGACCCGCGGACCGGCATCGATTGTTTGGACTGCTGGGCGCCGCATTCGGGGTCGGTTTTGTGGCCGGGCCCGCCCTGGGTTCCCTGGCGGCGCTGGGAGGCCCCCGGCTGCCGTTCTTCCTCGCCGCCGGCATCGCCGCCGTCAACACCGTCGTCGCCGCCCGCCGACTCCCCGAGACCCATCGCGCCAGTACTCCGCCACCACGCCGGCCCGGTCCGATCGCGGCCCTGGCTGGAGGGGCCGGGGTGGCTTCTTTGCTGGCCGTCGCCTTCTGTGCCCTCGTCGCCTTCAGCGGGTTCGAGGCGACGTTTGCCCTCTTCGGGGAGCGCCATCTGGGCTTCGGGATCGCCTCGTCCGCAGCAGTGTTCACCGCCGTGGGAGCGGTCATCGTGATCGTGCAGGGCGGGGTCGTGCATCGCCTCGTCGCCCGGCTCGGGTTGCAGCGCACGCTGCTGACCGGCTTGCTCATCAACGGGGCCGGGCTCGCTCTACTGGCGCCGGCTCGGTCGTGGGCTCTTGCTGCGCCGGCCCTCGCCGGGCTCACCGTGGGACAGGGCCTGGTGCAGACGACCATCGTCAGCAGCGTGGCCGGCCGAGCCGCCCCCGAGCGGCGGGGGCGGGTCCTCGGAGCGCAACAGTCGGTGAGCGGGCTGGCCCGGGTTGTCGGTCCCGCCATCGCCGGCGCCCTCCTCGGGGCCCGGGCTTCCGGCCTCCCCTACGTGCTCGGCGCGGCGTTGAGCGTGGTGGCCGCTTCCCTCGTCGTGCGAACTTCCGGCTGGCCGCCGGCCACTCGCAACTCCGATAATGTTACTATGCAGTAACCAGGTAGCTCCCCCGGGGAGGGTGCACGAAATGGCCGACTTTTCCAACGCTCTGAACGAAGATCAACAGCAGCTCCGCAAGTGGGTGCATGACTTCGCCGAGAAGGTGGTGCGGCCCGCGGCGCACGAGTGGGACGAGCGGGAGGAGACGCCCTGGCCGATCATCGAGGAGGCGGCCCGGGTGGGGCTGTACTCGCTCGATTTCGTGGCCAACATGTTCGCCGACCCGACCGGGATCTCGGTGCCGATGGTCATGGAGGAGATGGCTTGGGGCGACGCCGGCATCGGGCTGGCCATTTTCGGGACGACTCTGGGCGTGGTCGGCATCTACGGGAACGGGACCCCGGAACAGATCGCGGAATGGCTGCCCCAATGCTTCGGGACTCCGGACAAGCTGGCGCTGGCCGCCTTTTGCGTGACCGAGCCCGACGCCGGGTCCGATGTCAGCTCCATGCGGACCCGGGCCGTGTACGACGCGGCAACCGACGAGTGGGTGCTCAACGGCACGAAAACGTGGATCACCAATGGGGGGATCGCGGACGTGCACGTGGTGGTCGCCTCCGTGGTGCCCGAGCTCAAGGCCCGGGGCCAGGCCAGCTTCATTGTGCCGCCGGGGACCAGGGGCCTCAGCATGGGCCAGAAGTTCAAGAAGATGGGCATCCGGGCGTCGCATACCGCCGAGGTCGTGCTCGATGATGTCCGCGTCCCCGGCCGGCTGCTGCTGGGCGGCAAGGAAAAACTGGACGAGCGCCTGGCCCGGGCCCGGGCCGGCCAGACAGGGCAACGCAGTCAGGCCGCCCTGTCAACCTTCGAGACGACCCGGCCCGCGGTCGGCGCCCAGGCGGTAGGCATCGCCCGGGCCGCCTGCGAGTACGCCCTCGACTACGCCAAAGAGCGCAAACAGTTCGGTCGGGCGATCATCGAGAACCAGGCCATCGCCTTCAAGCTGGCCGAGATGCGCATGCGCACCGACGCCGCCCGCTTGCTGGTCTGGAACGCGTCGTGGCGGGGAGCCAGCGGCACCGGGTTCGAGGCGGCGGAAGGGTCCCAGTCCAAGCTGTTCGCCGGCGAGACGGCAGTGCAGGTCACCGACGACGCCATCCAGATCCTCGGTGGCGCCGGCTACGTCCGCGACCATCCAGTAGAGCGATGGCACCGCGACGCGAAGATTTTCACCATCTTCGAAGGCACCAGCGAAATCCAGCACCTGGTGATCGCCCGGGCCATCTCGGGCGTCCACATCGAGTAACGCGCCAACGCCGATAGACGGAGAAAGCGACCGACCGACGATCGGCAGTTTTCTCTGTCGTGTGCCAGGGCGAAGGACAGTTACGCCAGCCGGCGACCTTCTCTGTCGGCGCCGTGGCGTCACGGTGAGGGTGCGCCCCCGCCCTCGCCGGGTTAGCTGAGTGTGGTCGTCGGGACCGAGTCCAGCTGCCCGGTCTCCTGTAACTCCCGTACCGCCGGCACCGGGTCCGGATCGGCAAACAGGCTGGGGTCGCCGTAGTCCGTATCGCGGCCGGTGGCGTCGGTGACCCACCAGGAGGCCTCCAGGGCGATGCCGCTCGGATCGGTGAAATAGATCGAACGGACGAACCCGTGGTCCACCACGTCGGTCACCTCGGAGCCGGCCGCCTTTAGGCGGGATCGCAGGCTCAGCAACGTCTGTTCGTCCGGAAGGTTGAACGACACATGGTCGAACTGGACGGCCCTCGGGTCCGGGATCCCGGCCGGCTTGGCAAAAGGTGTGATCTTGAACGTGCGGTACTCGAAAAAGGCCACCGTGCTCCCCGGGCCGATTTCGAAGAAATAGTGCCGGAAGTGCTCGTTGCCCAGGTGAGCCACGAGCCGGGCACCGAGGACCCCGTGATAAAAGCGCACGGTGGCGTCCATGTCGTTGGTGATCAGGGCCAAATGGTTGATGCCCCGCCAGTGCGGCATCTCGGCATCAGGGACGGGATGATCGGCAGCCATAGCCCACAGGCTACGACCACCCGAGTCCCGAATGCGGGCGTCGGCCGGCTCCTGGTCCCAGCCCGGCCGAGTACTCGGGCGGCAGGTCGATGCGCTCCCGGCGCATCCCGTCCTCGATCCGGCGGATCACGGTTTCGATGACGCTGACGCGGGCATAGCGCTTCGATTCGGCGGAGATCGCGTCCCACGGGCCCAGCTCGTGGTCGGTGAGGCTGAGCATGTCCCGCAAGGCGGCCTCATAGTCGTGGCGTTTCTCCCGGTTGCGCCAGTCGTCCGGCCCGAGCTTCCACCGCCTGAGCGGATCCGCCTCCCGCCGCTCGAACCGGCGGAGCTGTTCCTCATGGGAAATGTGGAGCCACAGTTTGATCAGCACCATCCCCTCCTGCGCCAGCGACCGTTCGAAGGCAGTGATCTCGTCGTACGCCCGCTGCCATTGCTCCTCGGTGGCGTATCCCTCGACCCGCTCGACCAGCACCCGCCCGTACCAGGATCGATCCAGGACCGCCATCCCACCCCATCCCGGCAGGGTCGGGAAGAACCGCCACCAGAAGTGATGGCGCTTCTCGTCCGGGGTGGGGGCCCCGAAACTGGCCACACGCACATGCCGTGGATCGAGCGGCGCCACCAGGCGTTTGATGGAGCCGCCCTTGCCCGAGGCGTCCCAACCTTCGAAAACCACGCACACTGGCGGACCGAGCCGACCGCCCGCCAGCTGGCCGCCGTTGGCGAGGCGTAGCTGGAGCAACCGGCGCTGCCCGGCTTCCAGCCGGGTCGCCTCCTCGGCCCGGGAGAGGCGCAGGGTCAGGTCGACTTTGTCGAGATCGGTCACCCTCCCATTGAAGCGTTCCAGCCCCCGGCCCGTAGGCTGACGGCCGACAGGCCACCACGAGGAGGTTCGATGACCATCGCAGTCGGCGACAAGATCCCCGACGTCAAGGTGCAGGTGCCGGGGCCCGACGGTCCTGTCGCCGCCCAGACCGGGGAACTGCTGGGGCACGGGAAGGTGGTGCTGTTCGGTGTGCCGGGCGCGTTCACCCCGACCTGCAGTGACTACCACCTGCCCGGGTTCGTGCTGCGGGCCGAGGACCTGGAGGCGAAAGGCGTGGACACCGTTGCCTGTGTCTCGGTCAACGACGCCTTTGTCATGAAGGCATGGGGCGAAGCGAACGGGGTAGGGGAAACGGTGACCCTGGTGGCCGACGGATCTGCGACGTTTACCAAAGCCCTCGGGCTGGAGATCGACCTGACGGGGGGCGGCCTGGGTATCCGGTCCAAGCGCTATGCGGCGATCCTGGAGGACGGTGTAGTGACCGACCTGGCGGTCGAGGACGGGTTGGGCCTGGAGGTCAGCAGCGCAGACGCGGTGCTCACAAAGCTCTAGAGGCGATCCTCAGTCCCGCGGTGTGAGGAGGTAGGTCGACGAAGCCTTGGCAATGAGCCGGCCGGACTCGTCGGTGATCTGTGCCTCCACGAACGTGACCCGCTGGCCGCCGCCGATCACGTTGGCCGTGCACGTCAGGGGAGCGCCCGCCGGAGCCGCCCGCACATAGCTGATCTTGAGCTCGGTGTTCGTCGCATACGCCCGGCGCCCTTGCAGGTTGGTGAGCGCCGCAGTGGTCATGGCCGAATCCGCGAAGGCCGCCAGCATCCCGCCCTGGATCATGCCCAAGGGATTGGCCAGGTGCTCCTCCGCCGGCATCTGCCACACCGTCACGCCCGGTACTGACTTGTCCACGCAGATCATGCCGAGCGTGAGGTCGCAGCTCGGCGGGATGCGCGGCTTCGGCCCGTTCACGTGTGGCTTCCCCCCGGCAGGCTGCGCAGGCCGGCCCAGACCAGGTCGGACAAGCGGACGGCCAGCACCTCGCCCACCTCGGGGTCGAGCGCCCCACCGCCGGCTTCTTCATTGCGGGTGACCCATAGACGGGCCGTGACCTCCCCGAGGCCGACAATGGCGTGGCCGAGCAGATCACGGTGGCCGTCGTCTATGTCGGCGTCGATGAAACTGGCAATGGTCGCCGCCACGCTGGCTTCCAGGTTGCGGACCGCGTCCGCGAAGTCGTCGCTCTGGCGGGCGCCGCTACCGAACAACAGCTGGAAGGCGCTCGTCCGCTCGCTCACGAAGCGGAAGTAGGCGCGAAAGCCGGCCAGCACCCGCTGGTACGGGTTGGTCTCAGCCGCGGCCCGTTCGGCCACCTCCTGGAGCAGTTCGTCGCCGACCGTTTCGAGCAGTTCGAGGTACAGCATTCGTTTCGATCCGAAATGCTGGTAGAGCACCGGCTTTGTCACCCCCGCCGCGTCGGCGATCTCCTCCATCGACGTCTCGTGGAACCCCTTGGCGGCGAAGCGCTCGAGCGCGACGTCGAGAAGCTGAGTGCGGCGGCGGGGGGCTGGGAGGCGCCGGCGCTCGGGGCCGGTGCCAGGCGTCTGGTGAACACCGGCGGATCCGGGGCGTGTCATTGGCCTCGTTCCACGGGCGCACCAGCCTACTGGGGGCGGGGCGGGGGTCGACGAGGCAGGTCCCAACCGGCGCCGGCCATCAGGGCGGCCAGGCGATCGGGGAGGTCGGCGAGGTCGAGATGCCGACGGACTACGGCCAGATTCTGGTCGAGGACACTCCGGTCAGGGTGGTCGAGCCAGTGGGCCAGCGGCTCCGGGTCGCTCGTCTCGAACCAGCCAAAGCCGAGGGCGCGAAGTTCGCCCGCCACGGGGTAGGGGCCCACGGCTGCGGGCCGGCGGTAAACGGCAGCCTCGACGGGCGGGTTGCCGAAGCCCTCCCAGATCGACGGGAAGACGACCGCGTCGCAGGCCGCGTACGCGTGCTCCACGCCTGCGGGTCCGTCCATAGGTGGAGCCGGCCCCCGGCGGACCGGCACCTTCGCTCCGGTCAGGATCTGTTCGAGCTCGTCGTGGTAGTGCTCCTCGGTGGGTCCGAGCAGCCAGTAGGCGGCCCCGACGGCTTCCGCCACCGCCAGACCGGACCGCACGTCCTTGCGGGGAATGGCCCGGGTGGGTTGAAGCACCAGCCGCTCGTGGTCCCCGATGCCGAGGCTGCGCCGGGTGGCGGTCCGATTCCCTTTGGGCGGGCGAATCTCGAAGGCGTTGCGCACCACTGTGGCCTCAATGCCCCTGGCGGCCAGCTCGTGGCGGGACCGCTCGTTGATCGTCACGTGCAGCCAGGCCGGGTCATCGGGTGGGGGAGGGGCGGCGGCGAAGCGTTCCCGCTGCCAGGGCAGGTCGTGATGGCGGAGAATGGCGGGCCGGCCGGCCAAGAGGCCCGCCACGGCTTGCGCTGCGAGGGGGTTCAGCGGCAGCGAGCACAGGTTCTCCACGACCACGACCGCGGCCCCGTCCAGGGTCGTCTCGAGCGCGTCCCGGTCGAGGCGCGAGGGGGCGCGCCCGGTCAACCACTCGCCGGCATCCAGTCCCGGCACCAGCACGTCGACCTTGCCGCTTCCCGCCACGGTGCGAACGTCGAAGCCGAGGGCTCGCAGGGCCCACTGCCACTTTTCAGCTTCGATGGACACGCCGTCCGGGCCGCCAAGCCGGTAGGAGATGCTCACCGCGATGGGAGCAGGCACGGATCAGCCCCGCGCCGGGGTGGTCCGGCGGCGTGGGCGCATCAAGCCGGCGGTCACCGTCGCCACCCCGACGGACAGGACGATGTCCCCCGGCGACACCATGTCACCGAGCGGGCCCAGGTGGATCACATCCCCCAGTCCGACGAGCTGATCGTCGGGCCCGATCCCGTGATGACGCGGGCCGCTGCTGGCCGCGGCCGGGATCCCCCGAACCGGCATCCCGTCGTCGACCGCGATCACGACCAGGTTGGCCAGCAATCCGAAGCCCACCAGCACCATCCCGGTCACTGCCAAGTTCCGCACGGCAAAGGCGAGCAGCAGCACGTAGCCGGCGATGAGCAGGGCCAGAGTCCAGCGCGAGCCGGCCAGCTCGCACACCGCGCCGGCCAGGAGCAGCCCGACCGACCGCAGGCGGGCGCCCGCCAGGTCGCGCGACGCGTCCACCGAGCAACAGACCGGCTGTTATGCCTGCTGCCAGGGCGACAAGTACCAGGGCCATCGACCGACGACGCTACCGGGGGTTCGGCGCGGCGCCGCGGACCGGGGTAACTGTCATCATGGAGCGGCTCATGGATGGCAACCATCTCATCCTTCACTCGCCCGTGGGGTTTGTCGTGGCGTTCGGGGCGGGGATCGTGTCGTTCCTCTCTCCTTGCGTGCTCCCCCTCGTGCCGTCGTACCTGTCGATGATGTCGGGGGTGAGCAGTGCGGAGCTGGCAACGGCCCGGCGTCCCGACCAGCGTCGCCTGTGGAGGGCGACGCTGCTGTTTGTGGCCGGCTTCACCCTGGTCTTCGCGGCGCTGGAGGCGACGGCGTCCGGCTTGGGCCAGGTGCTCCACGCCCACGAACGGGTTCTGAATGAGATCGCGGGTGCGGTGATCATTGCTGCCGGCCTGGTCTTCGCCGGCCTGGTCCGGCCGGCCTGGGTCATGCGGGAGCGGCGCTGGCATGTGGCGCCCTCCCAGCTCGGGGAGTGGGCTGCGCCGGTGATGGGCATGGCGTTCGCCTTTGGTTGGACGCCGTGCATCGGCCCGGTGCTGGCCGCGGTACTGAGCCTGGCGAGTGACACCCACACCCTCGGTCGCGGCGAGGCCATGCTGGTGGCCTACTCCCTGGGCCTGGGGGTGCCTTTTATCGTGGCCGGCGTTGCGTTCGGGCGGCTCACGGGGGTGCTCGCATTCGCCCGCGCGCACGTTCGGGCCATCAACCTGGTGTCCGGCCTGCTGCTGGCTGCGCTCGGCGTGCTGTTGCTGACCGACAATCTGCACGTGCTGTCCACCTGGTTCTCGGACCTGTTGGACGCCCTCGGTCTCGGGCGGCTCTCGACCGTCTAGCGCCCCCCTGGATGGCGGCAGACGGGCTGCTCTCGCTACCGTTGGGTCGGCGTCATGGATCCCGTAATTCGCTTCCGCTCCGCCGTGGCTCTGGTCGGCCGTTTCCCGGTTCTGGCAGGTGTCGACCTGGATGTCCGGGCGGGTGAGGTCGTGATGCTGCAGGGCGCGAACGGTGCCGGCAAGACCAGCCTGCTGCGAGCTTGTGCTGGTCTGTTGCGGGTGGTCAGCGGTGAGGCCACGGTTCTGGGCGAGGATCTGATCGCGGATCCCAGGGCGGTACGGCGTCGAGTCGGTTTGCTGGGTCACGCGACCGCCCTCTACGAGGACCTGACCGTCGAGGAGAACATTCGCTTCGCGGTGCGGGCATCGGGTGCCGGCCTCGATGCCGTGGGGCCGGCGCTCGCGGGCCTGGGCCTGGAAGGCCGCCTGGCGACCACTCCGGTGGGGGCCCTGTCTGCCGGGCAACGCCGGCGGACGGCCCTGGCCGCGCTGGTGGCTCGCGACCCCGAGCTGTGGCTCCTCGACGAACCGCACGCCGGCCTGGACGCCGAGCACCGGGACGTCCTCGACGACGTGGTGCGGCGGGCCGTAGGCCGCGGTGCGACGGTCCTGATCGCCTCCCACGAGCACGATCGGGCGGGGGCGCTCGCCAGGCGGATCGTGACCGTCGCGGGCGGCATGGTGACCGCGTCGAGCCCTCGTCTTTCTCCGGAAGTGACGATCCATGTGGCGTGACGCTGCGCTCGTCGGGGGGAAGGACCTCCGCGTCGAGCTGCGCAGCCGGGTGACGACCATGCACGTGGCTCCGTACGCGGTCCTCGTGCTGGTGCTGTTCGGCTTCGCTTTCGACCAGAACCACGCCCTGCTGACCCAGGCGGCCCCCGGCCTCTTCTGGCTCGCGGTCCTGCTCTGCACGCTGCTCGCCGTGCAGCGCAGCTTCGCGGTGGAGGCGTCCGACGGGGCCCGGGACGGGCTGCGGTTGTCCGGGCTGGATCCGGCCGGGATTTTCCTCGGCAAGGCGGCTGCGATCGCGGTTCAGTTGGCGGCGCTGGAGGTTCTGCTCGGTGCCGGCGTGGTGGTGCTGTTCGGTTCGGACCTGCGAGATCCTCTTCTGCTCGTGGCGACGGCGGTAGCCGCCACGGTGGGTCTGGCCGCGGCCGGCACCGTCTACGGGATGATGGCGGCCGGGTTGCGTGTCCGGGAGACGTTGCTTCCCCTCCTGGTGCTTCCGGTGGTGGCGCCCGTGTTGCTGGCCGCCACCCAGGCGTGGATGGCCGCCCTGGCGCTGTCCACCACCAATGGATGGAAATGGTTGGTCCTGCTGGCCGGGTTCGCCGTGATCTACGTCACGCTCGGGATCCTGGGTTTCTCGACGCTGGTGGAGGACGCGTCGAGGGCGCGGGGCACGGGCGACCGGACAACTCGCCTTCTCGGCTGGTCGGCCCTGGTGGCGGTGGCGGCCACGGCCTGGATCGGGTTGGTGATCTCCCCGCCGGACGTGGTGCAGGGCAACCTGGTGCGCCTCATCTACGTCCATCCCGCCGCGGCCACCACGTGCTACGTCGGCTTCGGCCTGTGCGCGGTCGCCAGCCTGGCCTATCTGTGGCCGCGAACCCGGAGCCGGCGCTGGGATCGACTGGCCGGTGCCTCGGCGGAAGTCGGCGTGATTTTCTGCCTCATCACGCTGGTCACCGGGTCGATCTGGGGCCGCGGCTCGTGGGGGGTGTGGTGGACGTGGGACGCCCGGCTGACCCTCACTGCGCTGCTGTTCGCGGTCTTCCTCGGGTATCTGGCGCTTCGGCGAACCGGTGGCGATCCCGACACCCGGGCCCGACGGTGCGCGGTGGCGGGCGTGCTGTGCGCCCTGGTCGTTCCGATCGACCATGAGGCGACGACGTGGTGGCAAACGCTGCATCAGGGAAACACGCTGTTGCGGGCCAATCCCTTGATCCACGGCTGGCAGCTGGTCGGCATGCTGGTGTCGTTCGTGGCGTTCGGTCTGGTGTTCGCCTGGCTGCTCGTGCACCGTTACCGGGTCGAGGTGCTCGAGGACCGCTTCGAAGATGAAGGGCTGGCCCTGGCGCTGGCCGAGCGCAGGGCCGAGGGTCGGCCGGCAGAGGTGACCCGGCAACCGGCGGGCCAGCCATGAACGACTATGTCGCCGGCGGCTGGGGCGCGACCGCCCTCATCCTGGCGCTGTACGCCTGGCGGACCCTGCGCCGGGGGCGGGTGCTGGCGCGCAGCCTCCCCGACCGGGAGAAAACGTGGCGCTGAGCACCGACGCGGGGGCGGACCCCGGGCCTCCGAGCAGCGACGAGCAGGATCCGGCGGCCGGGTCTGCTGGGGCGCCGGGTGCGCCGGCCGGGTCTGTTGCTGGTCCGACGGACGGTGCCTCGGGGCCGGCCGGGTCTGCTGCTGGCCCGACGGACGGCGCGTCGGGACCCACGGCCAGCGGGGCGACGCCGCCGGGGCCGGGCATCCTGGGCGCCGGCCACCTCCGGGTCGGCGCGCCCCGGCGCCGAACCCTGCTGGGCAGCCGCCGCCGCCAGATTGTGGCCGGGTTGGTGATCGCGGCGGCGTTGGCCTTCATCCTGCTGGAGGGGCTTGACAACGCCACCGTGTATTTCAAGACCGCCGACCAAGCCGTTGCGGACAAGGCCCAACTGGGCAGCCGCCAGTTCCGCATCGAGGGCACCGTCGAACCCGGCGTGCACCAGGTAGGGCGCACCACTGATTTCTCCATCTTCGCCAACGGGGTGGCAGTGGCGGTGGTCGACACCGGCGATCCCCCCCAGTTGTTCAAGGCGGGCGTGCCGGTGGTGCTGGAGGGCCACTGGCAGGGTCCCGTGTACGAAAGCGACCAGATCATGGTCAAGCACACGGCCAGTTACACCGAGGCCCACCCCGAGCGGCTGAAATCGCAGTTGCCCGGCGGCACCACGCCGTCCTCATGAACGCCGCCATCGGCGAGAGCGCCGTCATCCTCGCCCTCGGCGGGGCGCTGATCGGCTGCGTCACCCTGGTGATCGGTCTGCTGCGCGGCCGCGACAACCTGCTCCGAGCCGGTCGGACCTACACCTGGGTCATTCTTCTCGGAGCAGTCCTCGCCACTCTGGCTTTGCAGCACGCCCTCATCACCCGGGATTTCACGCTGCAGTACGTCGCCAACAACGACAGTCGGGAAACCCCGCTGCTGTTTCGGATCACCGCCATGTGGTCCAACCTGTCCGGTTCCATTCTGCTGTGGGGTCTGGTGCTGTCCGGTTACATCGCCGCCGTAGCGGTGCATTTCCGGTCTCGGGTGACCGACCCGTTGGTGGGATGGGCGACGGCGATCTGCTACGCCGTGGCTGCCTTCTTTTTTGGATTGATGGCGACGGTCTCCAATCCATTCACCACCGTCAAGGGACCTACCCCGACAGACGGGCCCGGTCCTGACCCTCTGCTCCAAAATCACATACTCGTCGCGTTCCATCCGCCCCTTCTTTACCTTGGGCTCGTCGGCTTCACGGTTCCGTTCGCATTTGCCTGCGCCAGCCTGATCACGGGGAGGGTCGGTGAGGGGTGGCTGATCGAGACCCGTCGATGGACCCTCTTCGCCTGGGGCTTTCTCACTGGAGGAGTGATCCTGGGGGCGTGGTGGAGCTACCAGGTCCTCGGTTGGGGCGGGTACTGGGCGTGGGACCCGGTCGAGAATGCGGCATTCATTCCGTGGATAACCGCCACGGCCTTTCTGCACTCGGTCATGGTTCAAGAACGCCGGGGCATGCTTCGGGTCTGGAACCTCTCGCTCGTCATCGCCACCTTCAGCCTCACCATCCTGGCTACCTTCCTGACCAGGTCCGGAGTGCTCGAATCCGTGCACTCGTTCAACAACACCGGGATCGGGCCGGCGCTGCTCACCTTCTTCGGCGTGGTCGCAGCCGCGGGGGTCGGCCTGCTGGCCTGGCGCGGAGACCGGCTGCGTTCACCAGGGGCCATCGACTCGCCCGTTTCGCGGGAGGGCGCTTTTCTCGCCAACAACCTGCTGTTCGGAGCGTTTGCGCTGGTCGTCTTGCTCGGCACGGTATTCCCGCTCATCGCGCAAGCCGTCGACGGCGAACAGATCACGGTCGGCGCTCCTTACTTCAACCGCATGACCATGCCGATCGTGGTGTGCTTGTTGTTCCTGATGGCGGTCGCGCCGGTGCTGCCGTGGCGCAAGGCCTCCGCCGAGTTGTTGCGGCGGCGCCTGTTCTGGCCCACGGTGGCTGCCGTCACGGTGCTCGTCGTCTGTGTGGCCACCGGGCTCAGAGGCTTGAACCCGTTGCTCGCGTTCGGGCTCGGCGCGTTCGCCGGAGCGTCGGCCATCCGCCAGCTGGTCCTGGCCACCCGCCGGCAAGGTTGGCGGGGCTTCGTGGGCCGAGCGAACGGGGGGATGATCGTCCACATCGGGGTGGTGATCATCGCCGTCGCCTTCGCGGCCAGTCACTCATATGCAAGCAGCACGCAGCTCTCGTTGAAGCAGGGCCAGACCGCCGCCTTTGACGGACACCGCTTTACGTACCTGGGCACGAAGAATGTCACCACTTCGACCCACTCCAGCCTCGAAGCCCGGGTCCGGATCGACGGCGGCGCCGTTTACGCCCCTGCCATCAGCGACTATCCCTTTGCAAGCGAGGAAATCGGCACCCCGTCGGTCCGCAGCGAACCGACTCAGGACATCTACCTGACATTTGCCTCTACACCCGCGAAGCCCGGTGACCCGGCGGTCATCGGCGTGATTGTCGAGCCGCTGGTGCTCTGGATCTGGGTAGGCGGTGGCATCATCCTGCTCGGAACACTGCTGGCCGCTTGGCCAGGGCGCCGGCGCCGCCCGACGGATCCCGTGAGCGCACCGATAGGCGACGGGCTCCCGACAGTGGTCGTGCCTGATCAGCACCCGGAGCCGGCGGGGATCTCCGCCAGCAGCGGCTCATGACAGCCTCCGGTGCCGCGGTTCGTCCGGCTCGCCGGCCCCGGGTGGTGCTGTGGGTCTCGGCCGCCATGGCGGTGGCGCTGGCCGTGCTCGTTGCCGTGCTGGCGACCTCGGGATCCGCCAGCCAGGTGACCGCCGACAGTCCCCTGATCGGAAAGCCGGCGCCGCCGATCAGCGGGCAGTCCATTCTTGGAGGACCGCCTGTCCAGTTGTCCTCGTATGCGGGCAAATGGGTGCTGGTGAATTTCGCCGCCAGTTGGTGCGTGCCTTGCCGGGAGGAGACGCCGCAGCTCCTCACTTTTGCCGGTGGTCACCGCCAGGCAGCGGATGCCACCATCCTGACGGTCGCGTATGACGAGGGGGACGTGTCCAACCTGGCGGCCTTCCTGCGATCCAGTCACACCACCTGGCCGGCCGTGAACGACGGTCAGGCAGTGGTCGATTACGGCGTCAGTGGCATCCCGGAGTCCTACCTGGTCGACCCGTCCGGCACGGTCGTCGCCAAGTACGTCGGGGGAGTGGTCGCGTCACGGCTCAACGCCTTCATCACGAAGGCGGAGACGGGGACGGCGGCGTGAACTGTGGTTTGCGTGGCCGGGCCCGAGCAGATGACGGGCGACCGGTCGTGGCCGGCGGGGCGTATGCGATGGTGGGGGCATGACCCGCCGGTGGCGGTGGGCGCCGTGGTTGGTGCTGGTCGGCGTGGCGGTGGCGGCGCTGGTGGTCGGGACCCACCGAAGCAGCCCTCGGCCGACGGTTGCGCAGCAGACAACGCACATCGCCAGCCTGGTCCGTTGTCCGGTATGCGAGGGGCAATCTGCAGCGCAGTCGGATGCACCCGCATCAGTCCAGATCCGCGCTCAGATTCAGCGCGAGCTGATCGCCGGCGAGCATCAGGGGCGGATCCTCTCGGGCCTCGTTGACGCCTATGGGCCTGGCATCCTCGAACAGCCGCAGGCGCGCGGCATCAATCTGGTGGTGTGGGTGCTTCCGGTGGTTGCGGTGGTGATTGCGGTGGCCGGCCTCGGGGTGGCGTTTGCCCGCTGGCGACCCAGGGCTGCCCGAAACACCGTGAGCGAGGCGGACCGGGCGCTGGTGGCGGCGGCCTTGGGTGGACCAGCAGACGCGCCGGGTGCGTCCGAGATGGGGGGGCTACCGGCGAGAGCGGCGTCTTCCGGAGCGGCGGGTGCAGCCGGAGGCGGGGTCTCGGCGTCAACTACGCCGTCCGGTTTGTCGGCTCCCGCCGGCGGGACAGGTCGAGCGGATGCCTCCGGCGTGACAGGACCTTCGCTCGGCGGTGGCGACGCTGACCCTGGCGGGCGGTCCGGCTTGGCTGTGCCGCCGGCGCGGGCGCCGGCGCCGGCTCCGGATTCGGACGGAGCGGGCCGCGTTGGCTGAGGTCCGAGCGGAAGAGGCCGACGTTGAGGCGCAGGCAGAGGTACAGCCGGAGCCGGCCAGAGCGGCAGCGACGGGTGCGACGCGAGGCGGCCGACCCATTGCGGCCCTCCAGGAGGAGCGGGATTTCTGTCTGCAGTCGCTTCGTGATCTCGAAGCGGAATATGCAGCCGGGGACATCGACGAGACCGACTACCGGGCGCTCAAGGACACCTACACCGCCCGGGCTGCGGCAGCCCTGCATGCGCTGGACGGCGAGCCAGCGCGAGTCCCAGAAGTCGACGCCGAAGACGGGGTCGACGCCGGCGAAGAAGAGCCCGAGGTGGGGGCTCCACCCTCGAAACGGTCTCTCTCGAAACGGTGGCGTCGTGCGCTCATTGGTTTTGGCGTAGTGGCCGCAGCAGCGATTGGAGCCTGGGTCGTGATCGCCTCTTCGACAAACCGCTTGCCCGGGGAGGAAATCAGCGGCCAGGCGCTTGCCCCGGAGGTACTGGCCCAGTCGTTGCAACAGGCGCAGGAAGCCGCCGAGAAAGGCGACGACCTGACCGCAGTCAAGGACTACCAGAAGATCCTGGATCGCGAGCCCAACCAACCGGAGGCCCTGACCGGGGAGGGATGGCTGTTGGCCCAGACGCAGCAGCCGACGTTGCTGAAAGAAGGCATAGGAATGCTGGTCGGCGCCGAGCAAGCCGCGCCCACCTACGCTCCGGCACATCTCTACCGAGGGATCGCCTTGCTCAGCGAGGACGATTACTCGGATGCCATTCCTGAGTTGAAGTGGTACCTGGCGCATAATCCAGACCCGACACTGACTCCGCGTATTACCCAGGCCCTGCAGCAGGCGGAGAAACAAGTCGCCTCCACCAAAGGCAAAAGCGGCTGAGAGACCCACGCCGGTGAGGCCGCCCTGCCGCCGGAGGCGTCGGGCCTGAAAGGCGTGCCGTGGCGTTAAGCGTGCCCGCCCGATTGGAACTGGGCACGGTGGGGCAATGCGGGCACGTTTGGCCGCATAAACCGGGGTGAAACGCGCCCGGATGTCGGGACCGTGCCCACATCTCCGTGAGTGGGCACGCCTACCGCCGGCTTGGCCTGCCGCCGGGAGGCGTCGGGCCTGAAAGGCGTGCCGTGGCGTTAAGCGTGCCCGGCCGATTGGAACTGGGCACGGTGGGGCAATGCGGGCACGTTTGGCCGCATAAACCGGGGTGAAACGCGCCCGGATGACGGGACCGTGCCCACATCTCCGTGAGTGGGCACGCCTCCCGCCGGCCCCCGCCGGCCCCCGCCGGCCCGCCGGCTCACCGCCGGCCCTGCCGGCCCCGCCGGCCAGCGCAGCGCCGGCCCGCCGGCTACCCAGCCGAACCCTCCGCTACGCCCCCGCCAGCGCCCGCAGCCGGCTGATGACCTCAGGCAGAACCCGTTCTGCCAGCGCCACCTCCTCCTCCGCCGTCGACCACCCAACAGACAGACGAAGGCTGCGTTCGGCATCCACTCCCATCGCAGCCAGGACGGGCGAAGGTTCGAGGAGCTCCGACGAACAGGCACTGCCGGAGTGGCCGGCCACGCCCGCCTGGTCCAGGCCGATCAGCACCGCCTCCGCCTCCACGCCACCGATACCCAGGCACAGCAGGTTCGGGAGCCGATCCTCGGCGCGTGTCGGACCGTACGCCTCCACGCCGGGAATGCCCAGCGCGACACCTCGTAAGCGATCCGTGAACCGCGCCGCCAGAGTCGCTTCGGCGGCCAGACGCCCCTCCGCCGCCAGCTCTGCTGCCGCCGCCCCGAATCCCACCGCGGCGGCCACGTTCTCCAGGCCGGCCCGCCGGGCGCGCTCCTGTGTTCCCCCCACGAGCAGGGGCGGAACGCGCAGACCCCGCCGTACCAACAAGGCGCCGATCCCGGGCGGAGCGCCCAGTTTGTGCCCGGAGATGGACAGCAAGTCCGCGCCCAGGTCGTCAAATGCCACCGGGATGTGGCCGGCGGCGGCCGCCGCGTCCACGTGCACCATCACCCCGTGCTCCCGGCATTCGCTGACCACTTCGGCGACCGGCTGAATGGTTCCGACCTCGTGATTCGCCCACTGGCACTGGACGAGCGCCAGGCCGGGCTCGGACAGGGCGGCCCGCACGGAGCCCAGGTCCAGCCGCCCGGTGCGATCCACGGTCAAGATGGTGAGCCCTTCCGGGCCCGCGTACCGCTCGGAGGCCTCGCGGACGGCGCTGTGCTCGATCGCGGCCAGCGCCACCCGGCGACCCGCTTGCCCCCGCGCCGGCCGCGAGCCATCAACGCTCAGAGCTCCGTACACCGCCGCGTTCACCGCCTCAGTCGCGCCGGACGTGAAGATCACCTGTCGCGGGCGAGTACCAAACAGGGCCGCCACGTGCTCCCGGGCATCCTCGAGGGCAACCCGGGCCATGCGCCCCTCGGTATGCATCCGTCCCGGATCGGCGGCGCTGATCCACGGCCACATCGCCTCCAGCGCCGTCGGGCGAACCGGCGTCGTCGAGGCGTGATCCAGGTAGGCCCGAAACGACACCTGCTCTCCCTCGGCCACGCCCCGGATCAACTCAAACGAGGCTGACGCAGGCGTCGTCGCCGAGGGCACGCGACGACTCGGTGGGGTTCACGGTCTCGCCATACAGGCCGGACAACATCCCCCGCACCATTCCCCGGTCCACGGCGCAGATCACGGGATGCTGCTTGGCGGTGTCGAAGAACGGGCATGCGTCTTTGATCAGAGCCAGCGACCCGCCCCGAGCTTCGGCGTGGGCTTCGAAGCCGTGCGCGGTGAGCGCATCGGCGATGGCGTGCAACGCCACCCGGAACGACCGGTGCCCCTCGCCCGTGGACATCTGCGCCGCCAATCGCCGGCCGTAGTCCTCGCCGACCGCCTCGGCCATGCGCTCCGCCTCACCGGTGGGGATGAGCTCCAGCGCCTGTCCCAGCAGCATGATCAGGAGGTCGTCACCTCGTCGGGGCGCCTCCACGCCGGTGGCCTGAGCGGACATGCGATAGCGCTTCGACGGGCGACCCGCCCCGCCTCCCGGTGGCCGGTTGGCGTGCACTTCGAGATAGCCGCCGGCTGCCAGCTTGTCCAGATGGTGGCGGGCCACGTTGGAGTGCAAGGCGAAACGATCAGCCACCTCCGACGCGGTGACACCGTCCTCGTGCTCGCGGACATACAGGTAGATCTGACGCCGGGTCGGATCGCCGAAGGCCGACGTCACCGCGGCGACCGCAGCCGAAAACTGGGTGTCGGTCAAAGGCCCTCGAACCGGAAAGGTCACGCTGGCGTCCGAGCCGGGAACAGGGAGTATTTCTTCTCCAGAAACCAGGGCGCCCGGCGCAACCTCAGCGCCGTCCGGCTCCTCTGAATCGACGTCGTGGTGGGCAACGGACGCCACGCGGGTATTCTACCTACCTGCGTAGTGCAAATCGCCCTGCCGCCGGGGCGAAGGCGACGCGGCGCATCCCCGAAGGAGACCGCATGGCGCTGAGCGAGCACCGGGTCATGGAAGCCCTGGTGCCGGTGACCGACCCCGAACTGCATGTCAGTGTCGTGGAGCTCGACATGATCCGGCGAGTGGACATCCGCCGCGGCCGCGTCACAGTGACCGTGGCCCTGACGGTGCCGGGGTGTCCGATGCGGAGCGAGATCACGCGCCGCGTGACGACCGCCGTGGCTGCGCTGCCCGGCGTCAAGGACGTTCGAGTCGAGCTCACGGTCATGACGCCCCAGGAGCTCGAGACCGTCCGAACCCGAATGATGGCCCGTCACGGCGGGCACGCACACGATCCGGACGCGTGGGCGTCGCCCGGCTCTGGCTCGGCCGAGGCGCCCCGCGCCCAACCGCTCGGTCACGAGACAGGCCGTCCGAACCCGTTTGGGCCGCAGAGCCGGACCCGCGTGATCGGGGTCACCTCGGGCAAAGGCGGAGTGGGCAAGTCGTCGGTCACCGTCAATCTGGCGGTCACCCTTGCCCGCGGTGGTCACGACGTCGCGGTGCTGGACGCCGACGTGTACGGCTTCTCCGTCCCGGGGATGCTGGGAGTCAACACCGAACCCACCGTTGACGATCGGAAGATGGTCCCGCCCGAGGCCTTCGGTGTCCGTTGCATGTCGATGGGCTTCTTCCTGGACGACGATCAACCCGTGATCTGGCGAGGACCGATGCTGCACAAGGCCCTGGAGCAGTTTCTGGTTGACGTGGATTGGGGCGACCCGGAGTTCCTGCTGATCGACATGCCACCCGGGACCGGCGACGTGGCCCTGTCGATGGCCCAGTACCTGCCCACTTCCGAGGTATACGTCGTGACCACCCCCCAGGCCGCGGCCCGCCGGGTAGCCCAGCGCAGTGCCTACATGGCCAAGAAGGTGCACCTGCCGCTCCGGGGAGTCATCGAGAACATGAGCTGGCTGACCGGTCCGGATGGGGGCCGGATGGCCGTGTTCGGCGAGGGCGGCGGGGCGTTGCTGGCCAGCGAGCTCGGCGTTCCGCTCCTCGGCCAGGTACCGCTGGTGCCAGCCCTGCGCGTCGGAGGGGACGAGGGAAGGCCGATCGCTGTCACCGAGCCGGATTCCGAGGCCGGCCTGGCGTTCGCGGCTATCGCCGAACAGGTCGTCGCCCGAGGTCCGGCCAGGATTTTCCGCCCGGAGCTTACGATTCGCTGAACACACGGCCACCTGACCATGGTTTCCGCTCCAGAGGGCCTAGAACATGGGGACGGTGTCGGAACGCGAGGACCTCGAACCGGGCAACACCGCCGCGGACAGCCGGCGCCGGTCGGGCGCGCCAAACCGCGCCGGTAGCCCGATCGGGCGTCGCGTCGTGCTCGGCATGCTGGGCCTCGGCGCCCTCGGAGTGGTCGCCGGCAAGACGGTGCAGAACGGCCTCAACGCCGTGCTCCAGCCCATCCAGCGCATCGACCCGACCGGGTTGAGCGGCCTGCTACCGGGTGACTACTTCCGCATCTATACCGTGACCGACGGCTTCCCGAGTGAAAGCGATACTGACTACCGGCTGACCATCGACGGGCTTGTCGACCACCCGGCGGTGCTCACGCTCGCCGACCTGCAGTCGCTGCCGTCGACCCGCCTGGTCCGGGATTTCCAGTGCGTCACCGGTTGGCGGGTGTCGGGGGTCCACTGGGAAGGGGTGGCCCTCTCCGTGCTGCTGGACCGGGCGGGTGTCCAGCGGTCGGCGAAGGCGCTCCATATCGAGTCTTTCGACGGGGTCTACACGGAGAGCCTCACCCTGGCCGAGGCCTACCGTCCAGATGTCATCGCCGCCTATTCGATGCTGGGCGGGCCGGTGTCACGGGAGCACGGCGGGCCCGTGCGTCTGTACGTGGCCCCGATGTATGGCTACAAGTCGCTGAAGTGGATGTCGAAGATCCAGGTGGTCGACCGGGTGGAGGCGGGCTACTGGGAGACGGTGGGCAACTATGACATCGAAGGCTGGGTCGGACACAGCAATGGTCGCAACGACCCGGCGACCTGAACCTCGCCGCGCCGGCGGGATGTTGGAGCGATTCGACCGAATCGAACGGGCGGTCCACTGGGTCAACGCCGCCCTGTTCCTCGTCCTGGTGGTCACCGGGGCGATCCTGTACCTGGAACCTCTGCAGGCGTACGTGGGCCGGCGGGCCCTGGTCGAGGACATCCACGTCTACGCCGGCCTGGCGCTGCCCGTCCCGCTCTTGATTGCGCTGACGGGATCCTGGGGCAGGTCGCTCCGGACCGACATGCGTCGGTTCAACCGATGGTCAAAGGACGACCGCCGCTGGCTGCGAGCACTCTTCCAGCCCAGACTGGAGCGGCGGATGGAGCTCGCCGAGGTGCGGGTCGGGAAGTTCAACGCCGGCCAGAAGCTGAACGCTGCCTTCATCGGCGGGGCCGGGTTGGTCATGCTCGGGACAGGGGTCATCATGCGCTGGTACCACCCCTGGCCCCTCGACTGGCGGACCGGCGCCACGTTCGTGCACGACTGGTTGGCCCTCGCGATCGGGCTGGTGATCCTCGGTCACATCTGGATGGCGCTGCGGGACTGGGACGCGCTGCGCTCGATGTTGGTGGGAACCATCAGCCGTTCGTGGGCGAGGCGCCACGCCCCGGCCTGGGTTGACGGCGAGGACGGCCCGCCGCCACGACCCGCCGGCCCAGCCGCCAGCGAGGTCGGGGCCAGCGACGCCGACCGGCCGGTCAGCGGGGCGCCGACCGTCTGATCAGCAGCGTGGCTCGCGCCGGGCGGCGTCCATCTCGGCCAGGGCATCGACCAGCGCCGCCCCCGCCTCGTCGATCTCATCGGCGGTGACCGACAGAGGAGGCGCGATCCGCAGCACATTGCCGTACACGCCGCCCTTGCCAACCAGCAAACCGCGCGCCCGGCAGCCTTCGAGCGTGACCGACGCTGCTTGCGGATCCGGGGCTCGGCCGCCCGGTTGCACCAGCTCGACGGCAATCATCAACCCTTTGCCCCGGACGTCGCCCACGGTCGGCAGCTTCCCGCTCAGAGGCGTCAACTGGTCCATCAACTGGGCGCCGCGTGCCAGCGCGTTGGCCTGCAGGTCCTGGGACAGCAGGAAGTCGAGGTTGGCCAGGGCGCCGGCGGTCGCGAGCGGGTTGCCGCCGAATGTCGAGATGGAGTTGGCGTGCACCGCGTCGATGAGGTCCGCTCGACCCGCGACGCCGCCAATGGCCAGCCCATTTCCCAATCCTTTGGCGAAGGTCAGCAGATCCGGCGTCATGCCATGGGCCTGGTAGCCCCAGAAGTGCTCTCCTGTCCGCCCCCATCCCGTTTGTACCTCGTCGGAGACGAAGAGGATGCCGTAGTCGTCGAGCACCTGGCGCATCGCCCCGAACAGACCGTCAGGCGGGACGATGAAGCCCCCGACCCCCTGGATGGGCTCGGCGATCATGCACGCCACGTCGCCGGCCGTGGTCGTGCGAATGACGTCCTCCAGGTCGGCCGCGCACGCAGCGATGTATTCGGCGTCGGGCAGATGACCGAAGGGGCTGCGGAACCGGTAGCCGCCATGGACATAACTGACGTTGACGGGCGTGAGACTCGATGCCGACCACGTGCGCAGGCCGGTGACGGCCATGCTCGCGAACGAGCGGCCGTGGTAGCTGTTTCGCAGAGCCAGCACCTGGTTCGACTGCCGGACCGTGCAGCACAGCTGGAGGGCGGTGTCGTTGGCCTCGCTCCCCGAGTTGACGAAGAACACTTTGGCGTCGGGGATGCCCGACAGCGCCGAGATGCGCTCGGCCAACTCGATCATGGGCCGGATCAGGTAGAGGGTCGAGGTGTGCAGCATGCGGCCGGCCTGGGTACGAATGGCGTCGACCACTTCAGGCACGGCGTGGCCGGTCAACGTGGTGAGAATGCCCCCGAAGAAGTCCAGGTAGGTGCGACCTTCGCTGTCGATGACTCGTCGCCCCGACCCCGAAACCAGCTCGATGGGCTGGTCGTAGAGCAGGGTGAGCCAGTCCGGGATCACTCGCCGATGGCGGGCGAGCAGCTCGGCAGGGGACGGGTCGGCGAGGGGCATGGGGTCAGTGTGGTCCTTCCGCGGCGCGCCGTCAGTGCGCGAACACCTCGTGCGTCCCGGACGCCCCGGCCGGGAGCGGCTCCTGGAGCGATTCGAGGTCGGCGGTCTTGGCGCGCAGGTCAGCGAGAAGATGGTCGGCCATGTCGTAGGTCATGCCGGCCCGGATGACCACTCGCAACACGGCCAGATCCTGGCGGTTTTCCGGGAACGTGTAGGCGGGCACGAGCCAGCCTCGTTCGCGGAGGCGGTCGGACACGTCGAAGACGGTGTAGTTGGTGACGCCGGGATCCAGGGCGAACGCGAACACGGGCAGGTCGCTACCGTCGCTGATCAAGTGGTAGGGCTCGATGCCGGCGACTCCGGCGGCCAGGTACCGGGCGATATCCGATGAGCGTTCCTGCACCCGCCGATAGCCATCGAATCCGAGGCTGGTGAACATGAAGTACTGGGCGATGACCTCGCTGCCGGGCCGGGAGAAGTTGAGGGTGAACGTCGGCATATGCCCGCCGAGGTAGTTGACGTCGAAGATCAGCTCTTCCGGCAGGGCGCTCTCGTCGCGCCAGACCACCCAGCCGACGCCCGGGTACACGAGGCCGTACTTGTGGCCGGACGCGTTGATGGACTGCACACGCGGGACCCGAAAGTCCCACTCCAGGTCCGGTTGGGCGAACGGGGCCACGAACCCGCCTGAGGCCGCGTCGACGTGCATGGGTATGTCCAGTCCACGGTCCCGCTGCAGCTGGTCGAGGGCGGCGGCGATCTCTTTGACCGGTTCGTAGCTCCCATCGAACGTCGACCCAAGGACAGCCGCGACGCCGATCGTGTTCTCGTCGCAGTACTGCACGGCCCGGTCACCGGTCAGATGCAGGAGGTCGCCTTCCAGGGGGACAAGACGTGCTTCCACGTCGAAGTAGCGACAGAACTTCTCCCAGCACACCTGGACGTTGGCACCCGTGACCAGGTTGGGACGATCGGTCGGCTGACCTGCTGCCCGCTGGCGAGCGCGCCACCGCCATTTCAGAGCCAGAGCCGCCAGCATCACCGCTTCGCTCGAGCCCGTCGTCGAACAGCCGGTCGCCTTCTCAGTGTGGTGGGAGTTCCAGAGATTGGCGATCATGCTGACGCACCTGGCCTCGATCTCGGCCGTCTGCGGATACTCGTCCTTGTCGATCATGTTCTTGTCCGCCGTGTCCGCCATCAGCTGCGCCGCTTTCGGTGGCATCGAAGTGGTGACGAAGGTGGCCAGGTTGAGCCGGGCGCTGCCGTCGAGCAGCAACTCGCTGGAGATCAGCTCGTAGGCGTCCTCCGGTCCCATGCCGGTCACCGGGAGGAAGTGCGCCGGCAGGTGGACCCGGTCGGCAATCGGGTAGCCCGTCACCCTGGGGACCTGATCGGGCGGCGCCGCCCCGGCGATGGCCGCGCGCTGCCGGGTCTCTTCCGGCAACCCGGCCAGCACCTCCGGAGGTAGGCCGGCCAGTGCGCGGGACGGGACGTTCGACAGTTGCTCGGCCGGGACCAGGCCGGCATTGACTCGTGCGGCCAGGTCGTGAAGGCTGGACTTGCGGACCAGAGCCATGCTCGCTCCTCACTTGTGGTCGGATTGCCGCAGGATCCTACGGCTTCGTTTTCTTCAGGCCGCGCAAGCGGAATGCGCTCGAGTCTGGGTCGGTCAGGTGAGGTCGAGCCCACGGGGCAGCCGATCCGCGGGCCAATTGAGAAGAGCGACTGCCTGCGCGCACGCAAACCGATCGGTCATGCCGTCGACATAGCCGACGGCGTCGCGCACCTCGTCCCCGGTCCGCGCCGATGCGGGCAGGGCCTCGGGCTGGGCCAGATAATGCTCGACGAGGGCCTGGAGCACGGCGATCACGGACGCGGCCTGCGTCCGGGAAGCAGGGCGCAGATAGATGCGCTCGTGGTTGAAGCGCCGAAGGGAGGCGAGGGCGTTGGCGGCAGGCTCGGAGAGGCCGACCAGACCGGTCCTGTGCACGGTCTGCACCATGTCGGTGATGAGGGTGCGCAGCTGCTCCGAGCGCGTGGTGCCGCAAAAGGCGGTGACGGCGGGGGGCACGTCTTCGGCGCGGACCACGCCGGCGTGAATGGCGTCTTCCAGGTCGTGGGCGCAGTAGGCGACGCGATCGGCGAGACCGACCACCTGGCCTTCTGGCGTTGACGGAGACGGCCGCGACCAGGAGTGATTGCGGATGCCATCGACCGTCTCGGCGCAGAGGTTGAGTGGTGCCATCGTCACCTGGGCGCCCCACACGGCGTGGTCGAATCCCGGCACAAAGAGGCCCAGAGCGTCCTCTGAGGCGTGACCGCCCGGACCGTGGCCGCAGTCGTGGCCCAAGGCGATGGCTTCCACGAGAGCAACGTTGAGCCGGCAGGCTCGACCCACGGCGACGGCGACCTGGGCCACCTCCAGGGCATGGGTGAGACGGGTGCGCTGGTGATCGGCTGGGAAGATGAACACCTGCGTCTTCCCTGCCAGCCGCCGGAACGCCGCCGAGTGCAGGATCCGGTCGCGATCCCGCTCGAAGCACGTCCGCAACGGGTCCGGTTCCTCCGGTCGGGTCCGGCACCCGGCACCGACCGCCCGGGTGGCGCCGGCTGCCAGCTCGGCGTCCTGTGCGGCCTCGCGGCCGACCCGGTCCAGGACGTCCAGCGGCCCGACCCGGAGGGCGTCGCCGCCGGCGTGCGCCTGACGGACAGCTCCATCCACGCGCTGACCTGCCATCGTGGTCGCCCACAAGTCGGCCCGGCTCAGGTGGCTGTGCTCCATCGGCGGGCACGCTACTGCGACCCTGTGACGGCCGGGCGTGCACCCGCGCTCGTGGCGGCCGTTTACGTTACGAGCGGCGCCCCGGCCATCATCACCGGCGAAGTCTGCGATGCCCCGATGGTTGAACCCGTCTGACGCCTACCATGGCGCGGTCCTGATCACGGCAAGGAGAACCACCCGTGGACGTCCGTATCGGTGTCACCCACACCCCCAAGGAGATCGAGGTCGAACTGGCCGAGGGCACCACCGCCGACGCTCTCGCCTCCCAGATCGAGGAGGCCCTCAAGGGGGGTGGCGTGCTCTGGCTCAATGACCGGCGGGGGCGGCGCGTGGGCGTCCCTGCCGACCGGGTCGCCTACGTCGAGCTCAATACGACGAGCGAGGACCGGCGGGTCGGTTTCGGCGCGGCTGTCCGTTGACGAGCCCTGACGGGCAGGCCGGCGCCCGGTGGATCTCCTCGAACGCAAGCTGATCTTCGTCACGGGCAAGGGCGGGGTCGGTAAGACCACCATCTCCGCTGCCCTGGCCTGGCTGGCCGCTGCCCGCGGGAAACGCGTTCTCGTTTGTGAGGTGGACGCCAAAGGCAACCTGGCCGACTTCTTCGAGACCGGCCCCATCCGCTTCGAGGAACGCCAGATCGCCCCGCACCTCTGGGCTATGTCCATGGACACGGAGGCGTCGCTCAAGCAATACCTCTCGATGCAGCTGCGGCTGCCGCTGGTGGCGCGGGTCGGCCCCTTGGCCAAGATGTTCGACTTCGTGGCCTCGGCCGCTCCCGGGGTAAAAGAGATCGTCACTGTCGGGAAGTTGTGCTGGGAGGTACGGGCCCGTCACTACGACACCATCGTCGTGGACGCGTCCGCCAGCGGCCACATCGTGAGCCAGTTGGCCGCCCCTCAGGCGATCAACCAGCTGGTGCAGGTCGGCCTGATTCGCCAGCAGACGGACTGGATGCTCGACATCCTCGACGATGCGGCCACGACCGGACTGGTGATCGTGGCGACGCCGGCGGAAATGCCCGTCAACGAGACGCTGGAGCTCACGGCCCGGGTCCGGGCCGAGACCAACGTGGATCTGGCCGCGGTCGTCGTCAACCGGGTTCTGCCCGAACTGTTCGGGCGAGGCGAGGAGGAGGTCTTCGAGCGCCTGGCCACGCCCGAGGCGGAAGCACGATTGGATACGGCTCTCGGCGGTCCCACCGCGCTGCTCATGGAAGCGGCCCGGTTGACCGTCACCATGCGGAGATCCCGCACCGAACACCTGGAGACACTGCGGGCGGCCATCGACCCCGCCGTGCCCTTGCTGTACGTCCCCTACCTGTTCTTCCGCAGTCACGGCCTGCGGGCCACGCATCAGCTGGCCGACGCGCTCTCCGGGGAACTGGGCTACTGATGACCGGCCCGCGGCGGTCCCGTCCGGCTGCGCCCGGTCCGCCTGAGACCATCGAGGCGCTCTTCGCGGCCAAGGAGATTGTCATCGCGTGCGGGTCGGGCGGCGTGGGAAAGACGACGACGGCCGCCGCCGCGGCGGCCATGGCCGCCGTTCGCCTGGGCGGCAAGGTGCTCGTGGTCACCGTCGATCCGGCTCGCCGGCTGGCCTCGGCGCTGGGTCTCGGAGGCTTCGGAAACATCGAGAAACAGGTGCCACCGGACGCTTTCAAGTCGAGTGGCGTGCGGCCCCGCGGTGAGCTGTGGGCCGCCATGCTTGACACCAAACAGAGCTGGGATGATCTGGTCCGCCGGCACGCCCCCGACCCGGGCACCGCAGCCCGGATCCTGGCCAACCCGTTGTATCAGAACATTTCCGGCCGGTTTGTTCAGAGTCACGACTACATCGCGATGGAACGGCTCTACGAGCTCCATTCGGAGGGGAACTTCGATCTGATTGTCGTCGACACCCCCCCGACGCGAAACGCCATCGACTTCATCGAAGCGCCAGGGCGAATGGCCGAGTTCTTTTCCTCGCGGCTGCTGCGGCTGCTCATTACGCCATACCGAAATCGCATGGTGAACGTCGCGTCGCGGCCCTTTTACCAGGTCGCCGACCGGGTGCTCGGCTCTCAGTTCCTGAAGGACATCGCGGAGTTCTTTATCTTGTTCCAGACCATGTACCCGGGTTTCGTCGAGAGGTCCCGGGCAGTGGAACGATTGCTGCAGGACCGGCGAACGACCTTCATGCTCGTCAGCACGCTGGAAGCGGCCCCGGTGCGGGAGGCCGAGTTTTTTGTTCACGTGCTGACCAGCAAGAATTTCCACGTCGGTGCCCTGGTGCTCAACCGGGTGCTGCCTGCCTATCTGCTCGACGACGCGGCCGAGTCTCGGGCCGCCCGTCTCGTCGACGACGCCGCCGAGCTGGCCCATCTCGACGGCCTGGCCGACCTGCTCGGCACGAACGAGGCCCAGCTGACCCGGGTCCTGTCCGAGGTGGGGGAGAACTTCCAGAACTTCGCAGTCGTGGCGCGGCGGGAGGCGGCCCAACGACACGAGCTGGAGGTGCGTTGCGACATGGTCGCAACCGTTCCGGAGTTCGACACCGATATCTACGACCTGCCCGGCCTGCTTCGCCTCGGCGAGCAGATATGGGCCTAGCGCAGGAAGCCTGACGGCGACGTGGCCACCCTGGCTGAGCTGGCGCTCGAGCACACCGCCCTCGACGACGCGGTCGTCGAGCATCTCCAGCGCCTGGTCGCCGGGTGGGGCGTCCTGTCGGACCTGTCCTTTGCCGATCTGCTGCTCTTCGTGCCCACCCGGGGCCGGGACGACCAGTTCGTGACGCTCGGACAGGTCCGGCCGACGACCAGCCAGACCCTGCACGGCGAAGACCTGGTCGGGAGGATATCCGGTCCGCAGGACCGCCCTTTGCTCGGCCGCGCCTGGCAGCTCGGCACGGTCGTGGAGGGCGAAGTCGCCATCCCCCGACGGGGCGAGCACGCCCGGCTGGTGTGCATCCCGGTGCGCTGGCAGGACCAGCTGGTGGCGTTGATGACCCGGGAGTCAGCGTTGCTGGTCGGCCGCCGGCCCGGCCAGCTCGAACGGGTCTACGTCGAGGTCTTCGACCGGCTGGCTCGCATGCTCGCGCAGGGTACGTTCCCGTATCCCATCGACGAAACGGTGACGGCGGAGACCCCGCGGGTGGGCGACGGTGTTCTCGTGCTGGATGCCAGCGCCCGCATCGATTACGCCTCACCCAACGCGGTGAGCGCCATCCACCGCATGGGGCTCTACTCGGGCATCGAGGGCGTACGCCTGGATGAAGCCGGCCTCGAGCATTCCGCCGTCCCGCAGGCCTACGAGACCAGGTTGCCCGTAACCGAGGAGATCGGCGACGCCAGCGACACCTCTCTGGTCCTGCGCTGCATGCCGCTGCTCGACCACGGCGCGGTCACCGGCGCCCTGGTCCTCATGCGCGACGTGAGCGAGTTGCGCCGGCGGGACCGGTTGCTGCTGTCCAAGGACGCCGCCATCCGGGAGGTGCACCACCGCGTCAAGAACAACCTGCAGACGATATCGTCGTTGCTCCGCCTCCAGTCCCGGCGCATGCCGACCGGCCAGCCGCGCTCGGCGCTCGAGGAGGCGGAACGGCGGGTGCGCAGCATCGCGGTCGTCCACGAGATCCTGTCCCGGGACACGGCCGACGAGGTGGATTTCAATGACATCCTTCCGTCGCTGGTCCGGATGGCGGAGGATCTCGGACGTGACGATCGTCCCGTGCGGATTTCCTACGGCGGTGAGGCCGGCGAGTTGCACGCCGCGGTCGCAACTCCGCTGGCCGTGGTGATCACCGAGTTGCTCCAGAACGCGGCGGAGCACGCCTGGCCGGATGGCGCCGCCGGGGCTGCCGATGGCGTCAGTCTGTCGGTCCCCGCCCCGCGCCGGCGCAGCCGCTTACCCCGTCCGGCGTCGACATCGAGGACGGGCACGAGCCGGGCGACTTCCGGCCGCTCCTGGTGGACGTCGAGTTGTGCCGGAGCGGTGCTGAGCTGCGCGTCACCGTCCGGGATAACGGTGTTGGCTTACCGCCGGGCTTCTCGATCGAAGACACCTCCAGCCTCGGGTTGTCCATCGTCCGCGACCTGGTCGGCACTCAGCTGGACGGGACGATCACCATGCGGAGCGATGGGGGCACCGTGGTCGAGGTGGTCATACCGGTCGACCGTCCAAGCGACGACCTCGAGAGCCTGTAGCGGGGCGGCGAGGAGCTCAGGACGCCTGGCGTTGCCGGGCCAGCCAGGCCTTGCGCAGCTTGCGGCGCTCGTCTTCGGACGTGCCACCCCAGATCCCTGACTCCTGGTTGGTCACCAGCGCGAACTCGAGACAGGACCGCTGGGCTTCGCACGCCGTACACACTGCTTTGGCGGCATCGATCTGCTCGATCGCCGGACCGGTGCTGCCAATAGGAAAGAACAGGTCGGGGTCGGTGTCGCGGCACGCCGCATGGTCTCGCCAATCATCGATATCCCACTCGATGTTTCGACTCCAGGCGAGGGCCACGCCGCGCCACCTCTTTTCGCAAAGATTGTGAAAGTGTTCACGTGGGCGACCATATCGAAAACGATGTGTTCACCGCAGCGTTGCGCGAGCGTAAAGCGCGACGGGGGCAAATGCAAGGCTTCGGACGCCCAAATCCCGCGGTATTCCCTGGTGAGGCGCGTGGGGGGCGAGGCCGATGGGGGTCGCCGGGCCAGCGAAGCACGGCGGCCTCCCTCCACGCGCTCCCTCTGTCCCCACCTCCCGCCCGTCAGCCGGGAACGATCAGCCGCAGGTGGTCAGGCTCCCACCGAAATTCCAGGTGCTCGGTCTCGCCCAAGTAGTCCCCGTCGACCTGGTAGGGGACCGGTGTGTAGGGGCTGATCACGGCCCGGATCACTTCGTTCACGACCGTGACCTTCCGGTGCCGGGCGAACCCTTCCCCGCCGCGCAATGCCGACACCGTCAACCCGAGCAGGGTGGGAGCGTGCACTGAACGCAACACGGCGACGCTGAGGGGGGTGTCCAGCCCGGTCCCGGGCGCCACATCGAAGGGCCGGTCGCCGAGGAACGTGTACGGGTTGGTTTTCAGGCAAATGGCGAAGTAGCCGTCCTCGACAGTGACGTTCTGCCCGTCGCGGCCGTGCAACTCCACACTGAAATGGGGGTGCCGCCGGTCGTAGTGACGGGCCCAGGTGGCCAGGGCGGCGTAAGCGAACAGAGCCTGGCCCAAATACCGCTTGAGGGCGGTTCGCTTCTCGACCTGCGCCACCACGGCGGCGTCGAAGCCGACTCCGACGTGGAACAGAAAATGACGTCCGTTGACGTTGCCCACGCTGATCGGCCGGATGCCGCCCGGGCCGGCTCCCAGCGCGCCGAGCAGCTCGCCGGTCGCTTCGATGGGGTCGTTCGTCATGCCGATGGTCCGGGCGAAGACGTTGGTGGACCCGCCCGGCAGCACGCCCAGGGCGCAGCTGGTACCGGCCAGGCCGTTGGCGGCCTCGTTGAGCGTTCCATCGCCGCCGAGCACGATCACCGCCTCGGTCCCGCGGGCCGCGGCGCCCTGCGCCAGCCGGGTGGCGTGGCCCCGCCGGCTGGTCTCCGCCACGCTCACCTCGTGGTCCGCGGCCAGCGACTTCTGAATGACCACCCGCACCCGGGCCGTCACCGACGACGCCGAGGCGTTGACGATCAGGAGCAGCCGCACCGGCGGGTCAGTCGTCCGGTCCGGCCCGCCGGGGCTGCTGGGCGAGCGAGCGCAGTTGAGCCACGCTTCGGGTGAGCAATCGGGACACCTGCATCTGCGAGAAGCCGACGCGCCGGGCGATCTCGGACTGGGTCAGGCCGTCGAAGAACCGTAACTCCACTACCTGGCGCTCCCGGCGGGGGAGCCGTTCGAGGAGCGGTTCGAGCAAGGCCCGGTCCTCAGCCCGCACCAGCTCGGCGTCCTCGCTTCCGAGCCGGTCGCCGAACGTGCCGCCGACCTCGTCGTCTGGTGCGGGGGCATCAAGGGACGCAAACCGGTAGGCCTGCCCGGCTTCGAGTGCCTCGAGCACCTCCTCCTCGGAGGCCTGGACCTCGGCGGCCAGCTCGGCGATATTGGGGGAGCGGCCCAGCTGCTGGGTCAGCGAGTCGATCACCTGGCTCAGATTGAGGTACAGGTCCTGCATGCGCCTGGGCGCCCGCACCGCCCAGCCCCGATCGCGCAGGTACCGCTTGAGCTCCCCCACGATCGTGGTCGTCGCATAGGTCGAGAATTCGACGCCGAGGCCGGGGTCAAAGCGGTCGACGGCCTTCAGCAACCCGAGTGACGCCACCTGAACCAGGTCGTCGAGTGACTGACCTCGATTGGCGAACCGGCGCGCCAGGTAGGCGGCCAGGCCCATGTGGGCGGCGACCAGCTGATCCCGCAGGACGATGTCGCCGGTGCGGGCGTAGGCGGCGAACACCTCGCGGAGGGAGTCCCGGTCAGCCACCGGTTCCCGCCGCGCTGCCCCGATGGCGTTTGACCAGTCGAAAACCGGGACCGTCCGGACCCGGTCCGAGCGAGTGCTCGTCGACGAGGGCGCTCAGGATGACCCGGGACAACTCGGTCAGGCTGACCGGGGCGACGTCATCGACAAAATGACCTTGCCCTTCCACCACTAGGGCTCCGTCGCCGATCAGGTATCGCAGCTCCACCGTGCCGGGTCGCCCCGTCGGCCCGGTGAGCCCGAAACACAGCTCGTCGATGGCGAGGCGCAGGTCTTCGACTTCGTCGTAGTTGAACCCGAGCCGGCCGGCCAGGCCGGCCGCCGTGACACGCGCCAGACGAAGGAACTCTGGTCGGGCCGGGACCACCAGTTGTACTTCGTCGCTCGCAGCCACGACTCTCGGACCGTAGCAGCCTGTCACGCGTCCGTTGCGGCGCCGTTGCCGCTCCCCGTACGACGGCCGGTCTGTCGGTTGGCGTGGGGCCGAAGGGTGGAGAACAATGAGGGAATGAACGTCGTCGTCTGCGTCAAGCAGATCCCAGACCCGGCTGCCCCGCCGAGGCTCAATCCCGAGACCAAGACGCTGGTGCGCGAAGGCAAGCTCATCCTCGACGAGTCCGACTCCTTTGGCGTCGAGATGGGACTGCAGCTCGCCGACCAGGCGGGCGGCGGGGAAGTGACCCTGGTGTCGATGGCGCCCAACGGCGAGACCAGCGGGCTGCGTACGGCGCTGGCGATGGGGGCGGCCAAGGCGATTCTGGTGAGTGACCCGGTGCTGGCCGGATCGGACGCCCTCGGGACGGCCAAGGTGCTCTCGGCGGCAATCAAGCGAGCCGAACCTGACCTGGTTATCGCTGCAACCGAATCGACCGACGGCTATACCGGCACCCTGCCGGTCCAGATCGCCGAGCTCCTCGGCTTCCCGTCTGTGACTTTTTCCAAAAAGGTGACTGTCGCGGACGGCAAGGTGCACGTGGAACGCCAGACCGAGGCCGGCTACGACGAAGTCGAGGCGCCGCTCCCGGCCCTCATCACCGTCACAGCCGGCGTGGTCGAGCCCCGGTATCCGTCGTTCAAAGGGATCATGGCGGCCAAGGGCAAGCCGGTCGACCAGCTGACGGTGGCCGATCTGGGCATCGATGCCGGCCAGGTGGGCGCAGCGGGGTCCGGCCAGGAGGTCGTGTCGGTGCAGCCGGCCGAAGCCCGCAAAGCGGGGGAGATCGTCGTCGACGAAGGCGACGGTTACGAGAGGATCGTGGCCTTCCTCGAGCAGCTCAAAGTCATCTGATCCCATTCCGCGGATCCGAACCACCAGTCCCGAACACCAGACAGACCTGAACACCCGACAGAGAGGCACACCAGCAGATGGCATTGGACAAGATCTGGGTTGTCGTCGACCGTAGTGGCGACAGGCCGGCGCCGGTCTCGCTCGAATTGCTGACCAAGGCGCACGAGGTCGGCGGGACCGTGGAGGCAATCACGTGGGGTGACGCCGGGCCCATCGCGGCCGACGCTGGTGCGCACGGGGCCACCGTGATCCACAGCGTCGGCGATCTCGGTCACGCCCTCCCCGGCCCGGCCGTGGCCGCGGCGATGGCGGCGCAGGTGGCGGCGGGCAACGGGCCCGACGCGGTCCTGGTCCCCCAGACATACGACGGACGGGACGTGGCCGGGCGCTTTTCGGTCCGTGTCGACCGGCCGGTGCTGACCAATATCGTCGGTCTGGAGGCCAGCGACGGCGCCCTCGTGACCGAGCACGCCATCTTCGGGGGGACCGAGATCCTCCGGGCCCACTTCACGGCCTCGCCCCGGGGATCTTCGTCATCCGGGCCAAGTCCTTCGCGGCGGAGCCGACCGGAGGCGGACCGTCCTCTGTGGACACGTGGGATATTCCGCCGCTCGGCGCCGAAGCCGGCGCGGCGGTGCTGTCGTCGCACGTGGAGGAAAGCGAGGGCCCCAAGCTGGACGAGGCGGCCGTGGTGGTGTCGGGCGGACGCGGGTTGGGCGAGGCGGGGGGCTACAAGATGATCGAAGAACTGGCGAAACTGCTCGGCGGCGCGGCCGGCGCGTCCCGGGCCATCGTGGACGCCGGCTGGGTCCCCTACTCCCACCAGGTCGGCCAGACCGGCAAAACCGTGAAGCCCAACGTCTACATCGCCGCGGGCATCTCGGGCGCCACGCAGCACATGGTCGGCATGAAGAGCGCCAAGAACATCATCGCCGTCAACAAGGACCAGGAGGCACCCATCTTCTCGATCGCCGACCTCGGCATCGTCGGCGATGTGAACAAGGTGCTGCCCAAGCTCATCGAGGCCCTGCAGCAGCGCCGCTGACGCTCGCCGCCGTCGGCGACGAATCCGCCACTTTCAGACGAGCGGCCACGGGTACGGGTGGTGGCTGCGGGGGAGCGGGAGACGCCCAGCCGTCAAGATGCGCTCGATGCGGGCTTCCAGGGCCCTCCGCTCCTCCTTGTGAAGGAGCGCGGTCAGGGTTGACGGCAGACCGCGGCTGGCCAGGTCCTCGAGGTCGCGTTGGTCGCCGGCCGACCAGGGTTCGCCGGCGAAGTCCCAGATGACCGTGCGCAGCTTCGGTTCGACATGGAAGCAAAGGCCGTGGTCGATCCCCCACACCCGGCCGTCCGCGTCGAGCAGGCAGTGACCGCCTTTCCGGTCGGCGTTGTTGGCGATGACGTCGAAGGTCGCCATCCGCTTGAGGACGGCGCGGTGGCTTTGCACCTCCAGCAGCGTGAAGTAGTGCTGCTCGAAGTCGGCGTCGACGAAGCGCTGGAGCGAGCCGGCGTCGAGCGGACCCTCGTGGCGCTCGACCGTCTCGGGCACGAGCCCCCAGCCCAGGGCTTCGGCCAGCTCGTAGGCGGCCACCTCGCGGCGGTACAGGCCGTCGGGGAAGTCCCACAAGGGCCGCTCGGCCCGTCTCGGCTTGTACACCGCGGCCGTGCTGAGCTCGTCGTCTGTGACCGTCACCAGGTACGTGCCGTTGCTGCTCCAGGGCATGCGGCCCTGGATTTCGATCCGCCCGGCGGTCAGCAGGTCTAAGGGCGCCGGCGGGCGGTGGCCGTTGGTCCGCGGGCATGAATGGCCTTCAGGGTCGATCGGATGGCCGCACAGGGCGCAGGTGGGACGCCCGGCCTGCACCAGGTCCCACCCTCGCCGGACGATGGCGGCGGCCTGGGTCCGGGTGAGGCTCAGCCGCCCCACCCCCTTCTCGCTCGACGGGACCGGCGGCGGGCCGATGATGCGCTCGCCGCCAATCTCCGCATCCTCGTCGCCTTCGTCCTCGTCGCCCTCGTCCTCGTCGCTGGCGATCTCCTCGGCCAGCAGCACGATCCGGTCCGCGCCGCTGTCGTAGGCCAGCTGCAGGCCGCCCACGGCCCACTCCGCCAGCACCGGCTCCGTCAGGGCCATGACCTCCTCGTCCGGCAGGGTGTCGGCGACAGGCAGGTCTGAGAGGATCTCGGCGAGGAACTGGGCCATCGCAGCAACCTGCTGCTTCTCGAGTTTCAGGGTGACGAGCTGGTCGGCCTGGCGGGCCTGGAGGTAGAAGGTCCGCTGTCCGGGTGGGCCGACGGTCCCGACCGTCGCCCATTCGACGTCGGGCAACTCGAATGATCGGCTCATCGCGGGCCCCTCACGAAGGCGCCAGCTCCGACAACGACCCGGTCGAGTTGACCGCCAGCACCATCGGCCCTCCCTGGCCGTAGCTGATGGCCGTCACAGAGCAAGGAGAGATGACGATCCGCTGGAACAGGTCGAGGTGCGTACCGACCGCGTCGGCGACGACCGCCTTGATGGGATCGGCGTGGGAGACGGCGACGATCGTCTCACCGGGATGGCGGGCCCGCAGGTCGGCCATGGCCTGCACCATCCGGGCTTGCATACCCGAGAACGACTCGCCGCTCGGAAACCGAAAACCGCTCGGGTACCGCTGGACTGTCTTCCACTCGGGCAGCTTCATGAGCTCCTTGAGGGCGGCTCCCGTCCACTCCCCGAAGTCGCACTCGATCAGCCCCCGGGCCACCCGGACCCGCAGGCCGAGGGCGGCGGCCAGCGGCGTGGCGGTCTCTCGGGTCCGTTCGAGAGGGGACGCATAGACGGCGGCGATCCGGGGCCGCACTCCGTTTGTCGGTGCCCAGGCGGCGAGGCGCTCAGCGAGGCGAAAGGCCTGCTCCCGGCCAGCATCGGCCAGGTGCAGTCCGGGGGCCCGGCCCGGCAGCACTCGTCCGGTGCTGGGCGTCGTCCCGTGCCGGACGAGCAGCACCAGCGTCGACGGAGGCGGCTTTGGCCGCGGGGTGGTCGGCATTTCGTTCCGCCAACCTAGTGTCTATCGGGTGGAAACAAGCCCAGGTCAGCGTGGCGGGGCCCTTCTGGAAGAGCTGGAAGCGGAGATCGTGGCCTGCCGCGCCTGCCCGCGTCTGGTCGCCTGGCGCGAAGAGGTGGCGGCCGTGCGCCGGGCCGCGTTCCGCGACGAGGAGTACTGGGCCCGGCCTGTACCCGGGTTCGGCGACCCGAACGCGTCGATTGTCATCGTCGGCCTGGCACCGGCCGCACACGGCGGGAACCGGACCGGACGGGTGTTCACCGGGGACCGCTCCGGTGACTGGCTGTTCGGCTCGCTGTACCGGTGCGGTCTCGCCAACCAGCCCACGTCCGAGCACCGCGGGGACGGGCTGCGCCTCTATGGAGTCTGGATAACCGCCCCGGTGCGCTGCGCCCCTCCTGCCAACCGGCCAACCCCCGCCGAACGCGACCGCTGCTTCCCGTACCTCGAACGGGAGCTGGCGTTGCTGCCCTCGGCGCACGTCTTCGTGGCCCTGGGCCAGTACGGCTACCAGGTGATAGCCCGAGCACTCGGGCTCGTACCGCGCCCTCGCTTCGGTCACGGCGTCGAGGTCCCAGCCGGCCAGGGCCGGACCGTGATTTGCTCGTATCACCCCAGCCAGCAGAACACCTTCACCGGCAAGCTCACCGCCCCTATGCTCGACGCCGTCTTCGGCCGGGCCCGCGAATTGACGGACGCCTCCCGCTGATGCCGGAGCTTCCAGAGGTCGAGGGCTACCGGGAGCTGGCCGAGCGGTGCGCGCTCGGCCGACCGATCAAGGACGTGGAAGCGCCCGACGCCTGGTACCTGAAGCGCGGGCTGGTGGCCGAAGCAGCTCGGTCGGCGCTCATCGGGCGGGAGTTTCTGTCCGCCCGCCGACGGGGCAAGCTCCTTCTGCTGGACGCCGGCACACACGACGGTCAGGTGGACGTGGTCCTGGGCCTGCACTTCGGGATGAGCGGGCGGCTCATTGTCGACGGCCGGGCGAGCGTCGACCGCTTGTGGTACGCCCCGCCCGGCGACGCGACCCGCCACGACCGTTTCACCGTGCGGTTCGATGACGGCGGCTGGATGGCGATGCGAGATGCTCGGCGGCTCGGGGCGGTCGAGCTCGACCCGGACGAGGACCGTCTGGGCCCGGATGCCCTGTCCGCGTCCACCGCCGACCTGCGGGCCGCCCTCAAGGGAAGCTCCGTCCCGGTCAAAGCCCGGCTCCTCGACCAGTCTCGACTCGCCGGGGTCGGCAACCTGCTGGCCGACGAAGTCCTCTGGCGGGCCGGTCTGGCGCCGACGCGGCCCTCAGGCTCGCTCACCGACACGGAGCTGCGCCGCCTGCACCGCAACCTTTCTGCCGGCCTGGGCGAGCTCATCCGCCGGGGCGGCTCCCACACCGGCGACCTGCAACCCGAGCGGCACCCGGGCGGGCACTGCCCTCGCGACCATGCCGAACTCAGCCGAGCAGTCGTGGGAGGGCGGACGACGTGGTGGTGCCCTCAGCATCAGCGGTGATCCGGCCGCTGCCGAGCAGGGCGAGGGCGAGCACGCCCGCGACCGCCGCGCAGATCGCGGCGCCGCCAAAGATCGTGTGCAGCTCACGGACCAGCGCCTGGGTCGTGGCGTTGTCATACGCGGCACACGACGCCGGGGTCTTCGGGCACAGCACGAACGGGGAGCCGATCCGGGCCTGAGCAGCGTAGAAGCGATGAAGGGCGACCGCGGTCAGCGCGGACAGACCGGCCAACATCCCGATGGTGCGGCTGACCACGGCCAGGGCGCTGGCCAGGGCGTGCACACCGGGGTTGACCGCCCCCAGAATGGCCACGTTGACCGGGGCGATTGCCAACCCGAAGCCCAGCCCGCAGACGATGAGCTCGGCGTCGCTCCAGCGCGGACCCCCTCCGAGCGCGGTCGCGGACCAGGTCGTCATGGTGACAAAGGACGCGGTCGCCAACCCCATGCCGGCCGCGGCGACGATCGGGGCGGCGGAACGGCGGCGGCACAGGATCCCGCCGGCCAAGGCGCCGACAGGCACCGCCACCAGGAACCGGACCAGCACCAGCGCCGCAGACACCTCCGAGTTCGGATCGACGGTCGATCGAGCAAACAGCGGGACGTCGACCAGAGCCGCCATCAGGGCGGCGCCGACGGCGACGTTCACCAGCAAGCCTCCCCACGCCGGTCGGGCCGAGAAGGCCCCGGGCTCGATGAGGGGCCTCCGTGCCCGTCGCTGCCGCCACCAGAACAGCGCCAGCACCGCCACCAACGCCGGCGCCAGCCAGGGCGCGCTGGAGGCAACGACCTCCTTGCTCGGATCGGCGGTGGAGAACAAGACCACCACTCCGCCAAGCAGCACTGCCAACACCAGCGCGCCGGAGAGATCCGCCTCGGCCAGAACTGCCCGGACCCGGTCGAAGCGGAGCAAGACTCGGACGCGGCCCCTGGCCACCCACTCCCATCCCGCGAACAGCACCAGCACGCCGACCGCCGTCGCCACGATCGGCGTGGCGAAGGGCGCCCACGGTCCCGTCGCCCAGCGGGTCCACGCCGAGCCGACGCCGGTGCTGGTGGACAGACGGGCCGGGGCGTCCAGGCCGACGAAGAGGCCGATCGTGGCGAGCAAAAGCAGGGCCGCGCCGATCAGGTCGGGTCGGGTCGGATGCGCGGCGCGCCCGGCGCCGGCCAGGCGGGAGGTCTCGGCCGTGCGCTCCGTGGGCTTGGCCCGCCCGAAGGGCGCTGCCGGCCCAGCCGGCACGGTCGGCGCAGCTGGCCCAGCCGGCCCAGCCGGCACGGTCGGCTCAGCTGGCCCAGCCGGCCCAGCCGGCACGGTCGGGTCGACCGTGCCAGCACCTCGGCTCCGGTCCCGGGTCAACCAGAATCCGGACCCCAGGAGCAACGCGATCGGGACATTGATCCAGAAGATGGCCCGCCAGGAGGCCACCGTGACGATGGCGGCACCGTAGAGAGGACCGATCACGCTGCCCAGTTCCTGGACGGCGCCGACAATGCCGAGGGGCAGGCCCCGGGCGTCGGGGGGCCAGCGGGCCGCGACCATGGCCAGCGTGACCGGCACCAGGCCCCCGCCACCGAGGCCCTGGATGGCCCGGCCGGCGATGACGACCGGCAGGCTGTGGGCGGTGGCGGTGATCACCGACCCGAACGTGAAGGCGGCCAGGCACCCGGCAAATACCGGGTCGGTGCCCGCCAGGTCGGCCAGCCGGCCGATGAGCGGCAACACTGCGATGTAGCCGAGCAGGAAGCCGCTGATGATCGGAGTGGCCCGCTGCAAGCGGTCCAGGCCCACCCCGACTCCGCTCATGATGGAAGGCAAGGCCACCACCACCACGTAGGTGTCCGCCGCCGCCAGAAGGACGGCCAGGGCCGCCAGGCCGAGGCGCCACCGGTCGCGGCGGCCTGCGGTCAGCCCGGCGGTCGCGACCACTAGGTGGCCGGCAGGGTGATGGTCACCGGCTGGTTGTACCCGGTGAGGGTGACGACGTAGGTGTTGTCCGAGGAGGCGTTGGTAAACGGCCCGGTCAAGCTGATGAGCCGGGTCTGGTAGCTCGAGGGGTTGATGGCCGCTACCAACGTCACGGTCTGGGACGGCTTGGCGTCGGGCAGCACGGGCACGGCGGAGCCGGGCACTGTGGTCGTGATCTCCTCCAGCAGCTCTCCGCGGTAGCGCTCCTGTCCGGTGTAGTGCGCATCGGTGCCGGCCGTGAGCAAGTCGCTGAGTCCGCCGCTCGGGTCGAGCAGCGTGGACGGGTCGCTCAAGCCGAAGCTGGCCGGACTGGTGCGGGTGTAATGGGTCTGGAAGGGCAGCTTGGCAACGAACACGCCACCTTTGGACACGACGCTGACCGGGGCGCTGATCCCGTCAACCGTCACCGTGAACGATCCCTTGAGCTGGTCGGGCCTGGCCAGGTCGCCCTCACCTCCCGTGAGGTTGGTGCCGCTGCCGGACACCCCCTGGCTGTTCAACTGGAAGTGCACGGACGAAGTGGCGTTAAGGGTCGACTTCGCCTGGCGGAGCAAGGTTTCCGCCGCCACCTTCGGGCTGGCGGAGGACCCCCCGCACCCGGACGCCAGCACCGCCGCAAGCGCGACAGCAACGAAGGCAACGCCCCGATGCACCCCGGGAATGCTACCTGGCGGCCGGCGACCCCTCAGCGCGGAGGCGCTTGACCCCGTTGAGAAACGACGAGGCCAGACGATCCGGCCCTGGTCCGCTCGCGTCGGTTACCGCGCCACCCGACCGAGGAATTCGACGATGGCGGAGTTGAAGGCGTCGTTGCGATCGCCGGCGACCATGTGCCCGGCGCCTTCGACATCGACGAACTCGGCGTGGGGAACCAGCGCCAGGAACTGCTCGGCGCCCTCGGCGCTCAGCAGGTCGCTCATCTTGCCGCGCACCAGCAGGACCGGCATGTCCAGCGAGCGCGCCGCTGTCTCCAAGCGTTCGGGCGCCACCAGCGACACCCTCGTCTCGTCCGGGGATCCCTGCGGCCGCTGCCGGAAGCGCGGGTCCCAGTGCCAGATCCACCGCCCGTCGCTGCGCTGGCGCAGGTTCTTCCGGAGACCTTCGAGGTCGCGCGGCCTGGGCCGATGGGGGTTGTATGCAGCGACGGCATCGGCCGCGTCGTCCAGGGTGGCGAACCCATCTTCCATGTGCTCGCCCATGAAGTCCCCGATCCGGCGGGCGCCGGCTTCCTCGATGCGGGGTGCGACATCCACCAGGACGAGCGCGCTCACCTTGGCGCGTGGCTCCTCGCCGGTGGCCGTGAGCAACGCGATCCCGCCGAGGGAAGCGCCGACGACTGCGGGCCGCCGGGGCATGCTCTTGATCAGTCGTCTCGCGTCTTCCGCATAGGCGTCGGGGCTGTAGTCGCCGTCGGGAGCCCAGTCGCTGTCGCCATGGCCACGAAGATCGAACGTCCAGGCCCGCCAACCCTGCTCCGCCAGGGTTCGGGCTGTGGTCCGCCACGAATGCCGGGTCTGGCCGCCTCCGTGGAGAAGGATGACAGGGAATCCGTCGGCCGGACCAGACGCATCGCCCCGCAAGACGACTCCGCCCGCTCCCTCGACTTCCACCGTTTCCGCGACCTGACTCATGAGCGGTCACGTTAACCAGACCGCCCCGGCAGCCGTGCCGCACTCCGATCGACCGTTCAATAGCCTGACGAGAGGCCGTCCGTTTGGCGTTACACGCCAAAAATGACCGTCGTCGAACCCATGAGCGATTGACGCCGCCCCAAGTAACGCTCCGCAGCTCGTTACGATCAGCTTGGTCTGGAAGGTTCACTCGAGTGAAGGGATTGCCACCCATGGCCGGTCGCACGAGCCCACCCCTGTCACTGATCGACATCGAGTTGTTACCTGCAGATCCGACCACCGACGCGGATGGCGACGAGGCCCTGAGTGACGCGGAGCTCACGGTGCTGGCGCTGGCTGCCGATCCCGACGAGCCGCTCGCTGCGGACGCCCAGCCGCTGGAGATCTACCCGGCACAGGGGTGCGGCCCCTTGCCGTTGTGGTACATGCCACCGGCCATGCTGCGAGGCTCGGGGAGGTGGCGCACCGGGGTCGTGGTAGCCGTCGTGGCTGCGTTTCTCCTCATCAACGCGCTGGGCCTCTGCATCACCTACGGGCAGCTCGGAGCGGCCTGATTGGCCGTCGCCAGCGTCGGCACCCGACCCGGACCGGGGTCGCTGACCTGGCGGTGCGCAGCAGACGCCCGGGGCCTGCTCCTGGCCCCTGCTGCCCTCATTCTGCAGGTGGCCCACCCGGTCGTCGGGGCGGCGGTCGCCGAGCATTCCGACTTCACCACCGAGCCGTGGACCCGGCTCATCCACACCATCCGGTCCGTCGATCGCCTGGTGTTCGGGCCGGCGCCGGTGGCCGCCGCCGAGAGCCGGCGGCTTCGGCGGCTGCACGCCGGCATCCGCGGCGTTGACCCGGCTGGACGCCCCTACCACGGTCTTGACCCCGATGCGTACGCCTGGGTGCACCTCACGCTCGTGCGCTTCTTGGTGGACGTGCAACGACTGGTGGGTGCGCCACTGACAGGCGTCGAACAGGAGGCCCTGTACCTCGAGTGGCGGCAGGTGGGCGTCGTGCTGGGAATCGCCGAAAACCTGCTTCCACCTGCCTGGGCGGACTTCGGCCGGTACTTCGACGACACCGTCGAGCACACTCTCGAGGCGACCTCCTCGGTCCAGGACGTTCTGGCCGCCGTCGCACGCCCGAAGAAGCCATTCGCACTGCTGCCGGGCGTGGCCTGGCAGCCGGTCGCCGATCGGGCCGGAGACCTGTCGCTGCTGCTCACCATCGGCACGCTTCCTGCGTCGCTGCGCGCCCGGATCGGCGTCTCATGGACCGATCACGATCAGGAACGCTTCGACCAGCGGGCGCGGCGCCTGCGGAGCGTCTGCTCGCTGCTACCCCCGCCGTTGCGAACACTCCCGCCCGCCATGCCGTACGTGGTGCGGGCGAAGTTGAGGACGCGCTCCTGGCCGGGCTGAGGCCGTCACGGCACCCGAACGGCCGCAACGCACTCCAGCGCTTGGGCGTGGAGGGCTTCGGTGGCAGCCGCGACGACGAAACCACCCTTCAGGGGCAGCTGGCCGTCCGGTCCGCTGACGACTCCGCCCGCGGCTTCGATCATCGGGATGAGCGGCACGATGTCGTAGGACTGCAGGCCCGCTTCCACGACCAGGTCGATGAATCCGGCAGCCAACAGACAGTAGGAGTAGCAGTCGCCGCCGAAACGCTGGAGCCGTACTTGACCGGCCAGGCGTTCGAAGGCGGCGCGGTCACGGCGGGTCGTGAACATGCCGGGGTGGGTGGAGTACATCGACGCGCTGGCGAGGTCGGTCGTGGCGCGGGTGGCCAGGGACCGTCGTCGGCCGGCATGTTCCAGCCAGCCCCGACCGGCGACGGCCCCGAACGTCTCGTCGAGATAGGGCTGACGGCACCATCCCGCCACCGGACGCCCGTCAATAAGCAGCCCCAGAAGGACGCCCCATAGCGGCACCCCGGTCACGTACGCCCGCGTCCCGTCGATCGGGTCGATCATCCACACCGCCCGACCGGCGGGTCCGGTCGTTCCGCCCTCTTCGCCGACGATCTGCGCGTCGGGAAAGCGGTCCGACAGTTCCCGGCGCAGGTAGTCCTCCGTCATACGGTCGGCTTCGGTGACCGGATCGAAGCCCACACGCCCGCCTTTGTCCTCGACGGGAAGCTCGGTGCGGAACGGGCGGACGGCGATCTCGCCCGCGTGTCGCAGCCACGGGTTGACGGTCTCGTCCAGGTCCTCGAGGTCAATGGGCCCGGTCCGTTGGTTGGAGGTCATCCGTCCGGTTGACCCGGCGCGACGGTGGCGGCATCCGGGGACAGGAGACGCTTTATGACCTTGCCGGCAGGGTTGCGCGGTAGCTCCTCCACGAACACGACGTCGCGAGGCACCTTGTGGCGAGCCAGGTTTGTTTTCACGTAGTCCCGGACCGCCTCGGCATCGAGGGTGTGCCCCGCGTGTAACACCACGAACACCCGGAGGCGCTGCCCGAAAGCTTCGTCGTTCACGCCGACCGCGGCCGCTTCCAGCACCGCCTCATGGGCCGCGAGCAGCTCCTCCACTTCCCGGGGGAAGACATTCTCCCCGCCGGAGACGATCATCTCGTCGTCACGACCATCGACGAACAGACGCCGCTGCGGGTCGAAATGCCCGACATCCCCCGTCGCCATCAGGCCGTCGATCACCTCCTTGCCGCCGCCCCCGGTGTAGCCCGTAAATTCCACACCGCTGCCGACGAAGATGCGCCCGATCGCCGGGGAACGGACCGGCTGTCCGGCATCATCGAGCACCCGCACCGTCGTGCCAAGCGGCGGCTTGCCCGCGCAGCCCGGTGCGGCCCTGAGGTCCGCGGGGGTCGCGATCGTCGCCCATCCCACCTCGGTCGAGCCGTACAGGTTGTAAAGGACGTCACCGAAGCTGTCCATGACCCGGGTGGCCAGGGCGGCTTCCAGCTGGGCGCCGCTGCTGGCGATGATGCGCAAGGCGCCCAGATCGGCGGCCGCCAGGCGGGCCCGGCCCAGGGTCATCAGCCGGTTGAGCATGGCCGGCACGACCACCAGCGCCGTGCAGCCACGCTCAACCAGCGCGGCCAGCGTCGCTTCGGGATCAAACCGGCGGTGGACGACAAGGGTCGAGCCCAGGCTCATGGCCATGATGGACATCCCGAGGCCCCACCCGTGGTAGATCGGGGGCGCCACGAACGTCGCCCCGCCAGTCCGCAACGGAATCCTGGACGGAATGGCGGCTGCCGCGGCCAGCGAGCGCGGCTCGGATCGCTGTGCCCCTCGAGGCGCGCCGGTGGTTCCGCTGGTAAGGAAAATCACCGTGCCCCGGGTGGCGGGGGCGGGAGGGGGGTTGAGGTCGCCGGCGTCGATCAGGGACTGCAGTGACGGCGCCTCCGAAGCGTTCTCCCCGCCGTCGTCGGTCCAGGCCAGAAAGCGACCTTTCGGGGCGTCGACGCCGGCAACGACGGGTCCGAACTCCTCGTCGTACACCAGCACGTGCACCCCTTCGTGGGCACAGACCTCTTGCGCTTGCGGGCCGGCGAAGCCGGTATTGAGCAACAGGGCCCGTCCTCCGGCCTTCAAGGTGCCGTAAATGGCGTCGTACATCCACCGGTGGTTCCGGCACAGCACGGCGACGCCGTCGCCGGGTCGCACCCCCAGGCGCCGGAGCCCGTTGGCGACCGCATCGGAGCGACGGTCGAGGTCGTTAAAGGTGAGCGCGCCGACGTCGTCGACGAGCCCGAGCCGCGCTCCATGGCGGATGGCCGCGAGCCGAACCGGCGCGCCCATCGCCCCGTACCGATCCACCGCCCGGTACATGGACAGAAGCCGGTCGGGTCGTTCCGGGCCGACCAGGCCTGCGCCGACGAGGGTCAACAGCGCCCGCGCCTCGGTCGGCAGCCGGTTCAGAACGTTCAGAGCGGAGGGGCGCGGCCCGAGCCCGACGGGCACGATCCCCTCAGTCCTCTTCGCCCGCTTGCCGGCGAACAGCCGGGCTCGGGATCGCCATCCCCCCACAGTAAGCAACGTGGCGATCAGCCACGAATGCCCGTCTTTTTCCTGTTCAGCATCACCTCCAGGCGAAGACGGGCTGTTCGTACTGGGCGACTCGCTCCAGGACTCCTTCGATGCCCACCCGCCGGAACTGCAACAGAACGGCGCCCGTCGGGGCGTGGATGAGGTCACCCCCGACGGCCACCTGCACCACCGGCCGGTCGGACTCCGGGATCGAGACGAAGCGGGGCGAATCCGGCCGGCACAGCTCCCGCAGCGAGACCCGGTGGACCGAGCGGACCTCGTACGGGTCCGGGTCCAGCTCCGGGTCGGCGCCACCCCAGAACACGAAGGGCGTGATCACATATCCGGAGCGGGTCGGGTAGTCGTCGAGGCAGCCGAGGAGGGCATCCTCGCCGAGCTCCAGTCCCAGTTCCTCGAGGAGTTCCCGCTGGGCGGCGGCCAGAGGCTCCTCGCCGGCGTCGACGCCTCCACCCGGCAAGGCCCACTGTCCCGAATGCGAGGCCAGCCGGACGGCGCGCCGGGTCAGAATAACGGCCGGACCCCCTGCAGTGCCGGCGACGCTGCCGCTGAGGCTGGCGGGTGGCGCGCCCGGGATCAGCTGCAGTCGCTCGGCCGACGCGGGGGCCGGATCCTCCGCGTGCCGCACCTCGTCGCTGTCCACGACGACTACCGCAACGGCAGCGGGTCGCCGGCCGTCCAGGGGCACAGGCAGGCGATCCAGCCGCTGCAGGTTGGACGCGATCCCGGCCCGCAACCGGTCGCCGTAGGGCAACTCGTGCAGCGAGGACTCACCTTGTCGTGCTGGTTCCACCGTTGTCCCTCGCGGTCGGGCAGGATCTGGAACCAGCCAAACTACTGGCGGCCCGCCGCGGAGCGATCATCGCGGTCCGGCCGGCCTGCCGTCGGGGCCAGCTTGGTTACGCTCCCCGGGAACCCCGACCGGCTGGTCGACAGAGCGGGGTCGTCGTTGAAGGAGGCGCGGAATGATCCATCCCCTCGAGGTGATCGGCGAGATTCGTGATCCGGCCCGGGAGCTGCGAGAGCAGATTCCCGACGTTCTGGCCAGCTACGCGGCCATGCAGCGAGCGGTCATCACCGACGGGGCGCTCCCGGCCCGGGTCAAGGAGTTGATCGCCCTGGCGATCGCCGTCACCCGCGAGTGCGATGGCTGCATCGCCGCTCATGCACTGGGGGCGGCCCGTCACGACGCCACCGAGGAGGAGGTGGCGGAAGCCATGGGCGTGGCCATCATGATGAATGGCGGGCCCGGAACGATTTGGGCGCCACGCGCCTTTGCCGCCTTCCGGGAGGTCCTCACCCGGGATCAATGACCCGGGATGAACGAGGAGCCGCCGGCGGCCCGGCGCCGGACGATCGGACAATCGGACGATGGGACGACGGGACGATCGGACGACGGGACGATCGGACGACGGGCCGAGCAGCCCGTCGCGCTCGTTCAGCCCGAACTCCCCGGGCCGTAGGCCTCGATCACGGCGTCGGAGAGCGCCGGCCAGGCCGTGGCCGACCAGGGCCCGAAGGGTCGGTCCGCGAGCGAGGCCAGGGCCAGGCCGTACCCGGGGTCAACCCAGAGAAACCCTCCGGATCGCCCGAAATGCCCGAATGTTCCGGGTGTATTCCTGGTCCCGGTCCAGTGCGGGTGCTTGTGATCCCGGAGCTCGACGCCGAGTCCCCAATCATTGGGGCGGTAGCTGCCGAAGCCCGGGAGGACGCCGCCGAGGCCCGGGAACGCGACGCTCGTGGTCCGTTGCAGGGTGGCCGGGCTGATCAGGGTTGGCGCGAGGAGCTCACGGCCCAGGGCCAGCAGGTCGACGAGCGGGCCGACCGCCCCTGCGGCGGGGCTGCCGTCCAGGGACGTGCGGGTGAGGCCCAGCGGCCCCATCACCCCGTCGATCAGGTACTGGTCAAAGGGCATCCCGGCGCAGTTGGCCACGTGCGCGGCGGCCAGCTCGATACCCCGGTTGGAGTAGATCCTTCGCGACCCGGGGGCGGCGAGCAGGGTGTCGCTGTCCGGTGCCAGCCCCGAGGCGTGGGCCAGCAGGTGCGCCAGGGTGGCGCCGGGAGGGCCGGCCGGGTCGTCGAAGCTGACGGTGCCCTCCTCTGCCGCCACCCAGGCGGCCAGGGCGGTCAGGACCTTGGTGACCGACGCCCACGGGAAGCGCCGCGCGTCGGGGCCCGTGATCGCCAGTAGCTGCTCAGCTCGGGCGACGCCGGCCGTCGCCATGGCCGGCCAGCCCGCCACTGCGGCGAGGACCTCGGTCACATCCCGGTGCTGGTGTCCGGGCAGCCGAGCGCGGAGCTGAGCGCCGCCAGATTCGATTCCATCAGCTGGATGTAGTCAACCTTGGCTGGCCATCCCCCCGGTGGCGGCCCGGTGAGAGGATCCAGCGCCCTGACCTTGGCGCCGGCCGCGGCTGCCACCGCCGCCACCGTGGCCGAACTCACGAACGGCTCGGAGAACACGGTCGTGAGGCCGGCGGCGGTGACCCGTCTGGCGCCGGCGGCCACGAGTTCGGGGCTCGGTGCCGCCCCCGCGCCCAGCACCTGATCGGTCAGTCCGTACCGCTGTGCCAGTCCGGCAAACGCATCGTTCGCGGTGGCGATGGTCTGGCGCGGGCAGGTCGCCAGCGTGCTCTGGTAGTCGATTCCAGTGGAGGTCACGGACGCTCCGAACCCTTCGGCGTTGGCCCGGTAGCTGGCCGCAGCACCAGGGTTGGCTCCGGCCAGGGCAACTTCGATAACCGACACCGCTTGTCGCATCAGGGTCGGATCCAGCCACAGGTAGGCGTCTTTGGTCGCCAGTTTGGCGCGCAGGTCCAGCACCGTTCGGGCCCCGGCCGCGGCCGCGTCCAGCGAGGGCTGCAAGCCGCCAACTTCGACGACCAACGCCGACCGTTGGACGGCGCCGACCTGGGCCGGGCTGAGCTGGTACGTAGTGGGGTCGTCGCCGGCAGGGACGACGTCGGTCACGGTCACCGTGGTGCCGCCGATCTGTTCGATGGCCTGTGCCAGCGGGTATAGCCCGGTCACGACTGCGATCGACGGGGTGCCTTTCGGCGCGGCGGCGCTGGTACTGCACGCACTCGCGATCGCGGCCAGGGCCAATGTCACGACCAGGAGCAGCCGGCCGTGTCGGCCGCAGCGCGGCCGACGACCGGATCGACCCTGGCCGCGGGGGTCGGTACGGATGCGGGTCGTCAGACGCCGGGCGCGGGCCGGTTCGCGTGAAACGCTCAGCCGGAACCGATGCCGTGTTCCGCCAGCGTCCCGACCGTCAACCCAGCCGCGGCCCACTGTTCGCTGAGGAGGGGAAGGGCCGACAGTGTGGAGCGCCAAGTGCCGGGGATCGAGGTGATGTCGGAGTCGTGGAGCAGGACGGTGGCTCCGGGGTGGAAGGTCCGGGCCACGTTGGCGGCTACGGTACGGCCGGTGGCCCGGGGTTTCCAGTCAAGTCCCCACGTGGTCCACAGCACGAGTTGCAGTCCTGACGCTCTGGCGGCAACGACGGTCGCCGAGGACACTGCGCCGTAGGGAGGGCGAAACCAGCGAACTGGAGCACCGGACACGTCCTCGATCGTCTGCCGGGCACGCCGGATGTCCGGAACGGTCGACGTAAACGGCCGGCGCAGGTGACTGCGATGGTTGTCACCATGCACGGCCACTTCGTGGCCACGCCGCACCAGTTCCTGCGTCAGTTGCGGGGCCAGGCGGACCTGGCTGCCCAGGCAGAAGAAGGTGGCGTGCCATCCGAGCGCGTCCAGGGCGTCGAGGATGGGAGGAGTGGACTTCGGATCCGGGCCGTCGTCGAAGGTCAGGGCCACGTGCCGGGGGTCCCCGACCCCCGACAGGCGCGGCAGGAGCCGGCAGCGCATCGACCGCCAGGCCACCACGCCCGGCAGGAGGTGGGCGAACACGCCCGCCGCCACCGCCGCCGCCACCCCGGGCAGCACCGAGCCGACCCGGTACGAGGCGCCTACCGGGTGGACCGAGGGCGCACCCCGGGTTGCTCCTCGCGACCCGGTCACACCAGGCCGCTGAGCGGCACGGCCGTCAGGTGGGCGAGCGCGAGGCCGGCACCCAGGTTGCCGAGCGCAGCATGGAGCTCCGTGGTCGTGGCCCCAAGGCCGTTGATCAGATAGATGCGCCGGGCAGTCAGGTGAATCGGCTCCGCGTCGAACGCGGCGCGATCTGCTTCCACCACGTGATCGGGTACCACCAACGAACTATGGGCTTCGCTGCAGTCGATCAGGTCCCACGCATTCACCCGCCGGCCCGGAACGACCGCCGTCACCGGCGTGCCCGCCAGCTCCTCGAGCACCTGCCCGGCTTGCGCGTCCCCCGCGCCCGGTTCCACAGCGTCGGATCTCGGTCGTGCGCCCCCGGCGTCGACCAGTCGCCGACCCCGCCGCTGGCCAGGTTGATTCCGAGATCGGCCAGAGCACGTACGGCTTGCGGCTCGGTGAGCGCGGTGGAGCGATCGACAATCGCGGTCAGGTCCATGCGCTCCAGGTCGACGGCGATCGCCGGGTCGGCCAGCTCCGAGGCGTTGAGCCGCACGCCGACATATGCCACCGGTGCCGCGCCCGCGCCCGGATGGGCCACACCGGCGCCGACGGCCGCGGCCGCCACCTCGACCCCCGTCGTCAACGCCGTCCAGCCGAGCGCCGCGGCGGCCGCCACGACCGCGGCCACCCGGGCCGCGTATGCGGCCGGCCGGCGGCGGGGGATCGGCGCCGGGGCCGCGGCCGCCTCGATCGTCAGGCGATCCGCGCCAACCCGGAACATCGCACGGCCGGCGTCGACCTGCGCCGCCCGGACCGGTCCTGGACACGTGAGGGCGTCCAGAGCCTCGACGAGCTCTTTCGGATTGCGAGCCAGCCGGCTCACGCCCGCCGCCGCCATCCGAGCCGTGTTTTCCCGGCCATGGCCGGCGATCGGCTGAAAGCTCACGACGGGAAGTCCGACCCGCATCGCTTCGAAGGCGGTGAGGCCGCCTGCATTTTCCACCAGCGCATCGCATCCGGCCATCAGCGCGGGCATGTCTTCGGTCCAACCGAGCACGACCGAGTGGCTCCCGGCCCGGGCCGCCAGGGCAGCCACCTCCTGGCGCAGCCGCTCGTCGCGGCCACACACCACGACAGGTGTGTACCGCCCGTCCCCGGTGATGGCACGCCAGGTGGCCTGAATGCCGCCGACGCCCCACGAACCGGCCACCACCAGAACTGCCCGCTCCGCCTCCGGGAGACCGAGCGCCCGGCGAGCCTGTTCGCGGGACGCGACCGTCACCGGTTCGAACGCGGCCCGAGACCACGGGGCCGCAGGCCACTGCTGGCTGCCCTGTGCGCCGGGTGGCCATTTCAGCGGGCCCGTCGTGCACAGCGAGGTTCAGATCGATGCCGCGATGGACCCAGAGCGGATGGACGCCGAAATCGGTGATGAAGTTGACTGCTGGTATGGCGAGGCGGCGAGTGGCCCGCAGCCGGCCCAGGCACAGCGTTGCCAGCGGATAGGTCGACACGACGGCTCTTGCCCCCGACTGCCGCACCCACCGCAACACCCGGCGGCGCGTCAAGACGGTGACCAGCCAGGCGACCAGCGGGCACAACCAGGGGGCCCGATACCACAGTCGGTAGGTGGCTTCGTAGGCAGAGGGAATGTGCTTCAGCTCGAACTCGTACCCGCTTCGCAGGACGGAGCCGAGCCGAAGCGGCCCACTGTCGAGGAAGTCGCGTACCTCGGCGTGATGTCCGGCCGCGCCGAGACGGGCGGCGAGCTCCCGCGCTGCCCCGTCGTGGCCAGCGCCCATACTCGCGGAGATCACCAGGACCCGGGCGAGATCGCCGGGGCCGAGGGGCGGTCGTCGCTCCCGGCGCCTACGCACGACTGCGCAGCGTAGCGTCCGCTATCCGACCCTCCGTGGTTGGTGGCGATACGGGCAAACGCCGGCAGCCATTACCTTGGAGACACGAACACGACCGGGGGAGTGCCATGTACGTGCCGTTGGTGATCGGCGATTTTCTGGAGCGGGCGGTCACGGCATACCGCGAGCGGCCGGCCATCGTCGATGAGCCGGGCGTGGCGGGATCACTGGGGACGCTGACCTACGGGGAGTTCGATGCTCGAGCCCGGGGCTTGGCGCTCAGCCTCGACGAGCTTGGTGTCGGCTTCGGCGAACGGGTGGCGATCGTCAGCCCGAACGCCACCCGGTTCCAGATTGCGTTCTTCGGGGTCAGTGGCTACGGCCGGGTGCTGGTCCCCGTCAACTACCGGCTGGGGCCGGAAGAGATCCGGTACGTGGTCGAGCACTCGGGCGCGAGCGTGTTGCTCGTCGACCCGGATTCGGATGCGGCGCTGACCGGCGTGACGGCCAAGCACCGCGTCGTGCTGGATGGGGTGGCCGACGCCGAACTGTTCGCGCCTGCCCCGCCCGGCGCGATGCCGCGGCCGTGGGATCCCGACGAAGGCGCCACCGCGAGCATCAACTACACGAGCGGCACCACCGCCCGGCCGAAGGGGGTGCAGATCACCCATCGCAACTGCTGGCTCAACGCGGCCATGTTTGGCTGGCATGTCGGCCTCGGCGATCGGGACACGTACCTGCACACGCTTCCAATGTTCCACTGCAACGGTTGGGGCATGCCCTATGCGGTGACCTCCATGGGGGTTCCCCAGGTGGTGGTCCGCAGGATCGACGGTGAGGAGATCCTGCGCCGTATCGACGAGCACGGCGTGACACTGCTGTGCGCGGCACCGGCGGTCGTCGCGGCCATCCTGGACGCCGCCGCCGCCCGGCGAGCGAACGGGCAGCCCGTCCCGGGCCGTCAACAGACCCGGATTGTCGTGGCCGGAGCCCCACCGCCTTCGAAGACCATCGAACGGGTAGAAGTCGAGCTGGGCTGGGAGTTCATCCAGATCTACGGCCTGACCGAGACCTCGCCCTTGCTGACCATCAACCGGGCCCGGGCCGAGTGGGACGGGCTCGAAACCTCGGACCGGGCCCGATTGCAGTCCCAGGCGGGTATCCCCGCCGTCGGTGTGCGCATCCGCACGACCGAGGACGGCGAGATCCTGGCTCGGTGCAATCACGTGTTCGCCGGCTACTGGCAACAGCCTGACGAGTCGGCCAAGGCCCTGGCGGACGGGTGGTTCCACACCGGAGATCAAGGCACCGTAGGACCGGACGGCTACCTGGTCATCTCCGATCGCAAGAAGGACGTCATCATTTCCGGGGGTGAAAATGTCAGCTCGGTGGAGGTCGAGGACTGTCTTTACCAGCACCCGGGGGTGGCTGAAGTTGCCGTCATCGGCGTCCCGAGCGAGCGCTGGGGAGAGACGGTAAAGGCCCTCGTGGTGTTGCGGCCCGGGCACACCGCGGACGAGGCCGAGCTGATCGGCTTTTGTCGCGAGCGGCTGGCCCATTTCAAGTGCCCGACTTCCGTCGAGATCAACGACGCCCTGGCCCGGACCGCGACCGGAAAGCTGCAGAAGTTCAAGCTCCGCAGCCCGTACTGGGAAGGCTTCGAGAAGCGCGTGAACTGAGCGAGCACCAAGCCCGACGCGGTCACGAGCCGGTGCGCTCAGGTGGTCAGGTCCGTGATCGGATTTGACCCGCCGGACGCGGCCACGAGCACGGGGATCTGACTGGGATCGCGCAGGACGGGTTCGAGGGCGATCTCGGCGGCCCCGATCAGCACCGACTCACGGCCGAGACCTGGCGGAGCCAGCTGCACCTCCAGTTGGGCCCGGGTGACGACCGCCGCCTGCAGCTGGGCCGTGAGCGTTGCGCCGGCCAGCTCGAGGATATCGGCAAGGTGCCCCCCCATGACCACCATCTCGGGGTTGAAGCAGTTGACGATGTTCGCCAGTCCGATGCCCACCCATTCGGCCACGGACGCGATGGCATTTCTGGCGCCGGCGTCGCCGCTGGCCGCCGCGGCCAGCACCTCGTCGACGGCCGCTCGACCCGCGGGGCGGCGGCCGGCCCGCGTCACCAGGGCGTCTTCGCCCACTTCGGTCTCCCAGCACCCTTGCGAGCCGCATCGACACCGGGCACCGGCCGGATTGACACGCATGTGCCCGACCTCTCCGCCGTACCCGGACGCGCCTTCGAGCAGTTTGCCGTCGGTCACGATCCCGCCCCCGACGCCCGCTTCGGCGTGGAGGTAAACCAGGTTCCGGACTTGACTGCCCACGCCCCGGGTGTGCTCGGCCACGGCGCCCAGACTGGCATCATTGCGGCACAGGACGGGGACCTCCAGATTGAGGCGGGCCCGCAACCGGCTCGCCAGCCGGGCGCCGAACGGCGTCTCCCGCCAGCCCAGGTTTGGCGCGAAGTGCACCAGGCCGTCCTCTCGGCGAACTACTCCCGGGATGGCGGTGCCCACCCCGACCAGCCGGACTGCGGGCGCCAAGCCGAGGACCAACTCCTCGGCGAGCCGGCAGACGGTGGCCAGGACCCGCGACGGTGATCGATCCGCTTCTTCTTCCAGTCCCTGCTGGACACGCTGAAGAATGTGCCCGCCCGGCGCGACCGCGGCCACGGTCACCGCGTCGACACCGAGCACGATGGCCAGCGCGGCGATGCTGTCAGTGCGAACCGACACCAGGTTGGAGGGCCTCCCCCGCATCCCCCTCGGGGCCGCGCTCCGCTCCGCGACCAGGCCCCGGGCGGAGAGATCCTCCACCAGGGCGGCGATCGTGCTGCGGTTGAGCCCGAGCAGCCGGGTCAGGTCTGCTCGGGACGTGGCGCCGTGTCGGTGGACATGACCGAGCAATGTGGCCAGGTTGTGCTGGCGGATGACGTCCTGGGTTGCCCCGCGGGCCGCTCCTCTGGCCAGGTCGTTACGGCTGGAGATGCCGTTCGCGCTGGCCGTGCTGCTCTGGCTGGCTGTGGCGCTCTGGCTGGCTGTTTCATTCCCGCGCTCCACGCGATACCCCCGCACCTCGTCCCCTGGTGCGGACGTCTGGCGCAATCCTCCCCGGATCGCCCGCAGTATCTTTGCTGACACCGCGAAAATAAGTTGTCACCAGCAACGTTTCAAGCGGACTCGCGGCGAATCTCGGCGGGATCCCTGTCCGTCCGGACCCCTTCGAAGATGGGATGGCGCAGCCGGCCGTCAGGCGTCCACTCGGTGAAGGCCACCGCGACCACCAACTCGGGGCGGGCCCAGTGGCTGCCCTTCACCGGCTCGGCGTCCACGAACGGCGACGAGTCGGTCGCCAGACCCGCGAGCGTGGCCTGCAGATCGGCGAGCTCGCGGTCGTCGAAGCCGGTCCCGACTCGCCCGGCGTAGTGCAGCGCCTCCTGGTCGTCGTAGTAGCCGACGAGCAGGGCGCCGAGACCAGGCCGCCGCCCGGAAGGGTCCGTCCAGCCCCCCACCACCAGGTCCTGGCTGGCCGAACACTTCAGCTTGCGCCAGTCCGGCGAACGGCCAGCCCGGTACGTGCTCTCGGCCCGCTTGGCGACGAGCCCCTCCCATTCCTCTTGGCACGCGGCGGCGAGCAGCTCCTTTGGGTTGCTCCCTTCCACCGACTGGACCACATGGACGCTGGCGCCGACTCCTTCCAGCGCCTGGGCAAGCAGCCGCTGGCGATCCGTCAGCGGCAGCCCGGTCGTGTCGCGGCCGAGGAGGTGCAGCAGATCGAAGACGTGCAGCTCGGGCGGTGTCGCAGGCCGCGGCTGCTGCAACCGGGCGAAGCTGGTGCGCTTGCCGTCGAAGGCAACCAGTTCGCCGTCGATCGTGAAGTTGCCGACCGGCAGGGCAGCCAGGGCGGCAACCACTGCCGGAAAACGGGCCGTAAAGGGCTGGTGGTTGCGAGACCACAGCTCTACCTGGTCGTCGTTTCGGACTGCGATACAGCGCAGCCCGTCCAGTTTGCGTTCGTACAGCCAGCCCGGTCCTTCGAGTTGGCGAAAGTCCTGTGGCTCACGGACCGGCTGGGCCAGCATCGGCGGCTGCCACGTGGCTCGGTCCGGCCGCCACTGGGCGCTGTGGGCGTCACCTCGCACCTGATCGATGCTGCGACCCGTGACGATCGAGTCCGGAGCGTCGGCAGTGATGTCGTGAGACCGGTCGGCGTACTCGTCGTTGTGTTTGACCAGGATCCACGACTCCCGGTCGCCCGCCGAACCGGTGCGTGTCAGGGACCAGCCGCCGCGCAGCTTTCGCCCCTCGAGCCACACCGATAGGTGTCCGGCCGCAACCGCATCGACGACCGAGACGGGCCGTCCGTTCTTCTCGGTGACGTTGCGATAGGTGCCCTCATCCCAGACGATGACCGCGCCCGCTCCGTATTCACCCGACGCGATGGTGCCCTCGAACGACGCATAGTCGAGGGGGTGATCCTCCACGTGAACGGCCAGCCGCTTGACCTTGGGGTCGGTTGACGGGCCTTTCGGGACGGCCCAGGAGATCAGTACCCCTTCGGCTTCGAACCTGAGGTCGTAGTGCAGCCGGCGGGCGGCGTGCTTCTGCACCACGAAGCGGGGCGACTCCCGGTCCGCGACCGCGGTCTCGGCCTGGCCCTCCGGCTCGGCGGTCCTGGCGAAGTCTCGTTTCGCCCGATACTCCCGGAGCCGGTCGGCAGCGGTGGCAGAGGCACCTTGATCGGTCGCGGCCACACCGCCGTTCTACACCACTCCGGGGTCAAGCCGGCGGGCCCCGGCCGATGCGCTCAACGCGGTACAAATCGTCGTTTTGGGCTTCTTTCCCGTAGAATGGTACGAAACGGGACGGAGAGCCGGCAGTGCTCACCGCCGGCCGCTGTGCCCGTTGCTCTGGATGGCCGATCCCCGAACGGTTGTGGTGCGTCGTCACCTCCAGAGCACCCCCGACCAGCCACTCAGTCCGCTGGCACCCCGGCAACTCCGTAAAGCTGAGTCTCAGCGGAACAAGTTTGCTTCCAGCGTCGTTATTCTGTCCGTTACATCATTACACCTAGGATTTGAGGTCGCTTCATGTCACCCATTGCAACCTCCGCTTTGCCCCTTTTGCCCCTTGACGCCGGCGTGGTACTGCCCGGCATGGTCATCACCTTGGCCCTCGAGACCCCCGAGGCCCGCGCTGCCGCGGAAGCGGCCACGGGCGCCGGCAACCGGCTAATCCTGGTGCCGCGCCTGGGCCGGACCAGCGGCCCCGATGCCAGCAGCGGCCGCTTTGCGCGGGTCGGCACGGTGGCCCAGGTGGAGCGCAATGGGGCCCTTCCCGGCGGCACCCCCGCAGTGGTGGTGCAGGCCCTCGAGCGGGCGACTATCGGTGCGGCTACGGCCGCGGCCGGTCCCGCTCTGTGGGTGAACGTCGAGGTCGTGGAGGAGCCCGCAGCCACCGAGGCTGCCGCCGAGTCTGCCCGCGAGCTGCGGGCCGTCTTCGAGGCCATCGCCGAGCATCGCGGTGCAGGAAGACTGGGCGACGTCCTGCGTGGCGTCACCGATCCTGGCCGCCTCGCGGACACCGCCGGCTACTGGCCGGAGCTGTCGGTCGAGCGCAAGGTCGAGCTGCTTGAGACGCTCGATCCCGCCCGCCGGGTCGAGCTCGTTCTGGCCTGGGGCCGGGAGGCCCTCGCCGAGCTGGAGCTCAAGGACCGGATTCGTTCAGACGTGGCCGAAGGTATGGAGCGCACCCAGCGCGAGTACCTGCTCCGCCAGCAGTTGGCGGCCATCCGTAAGGAACTTGGCGACCAAGGCGACGGTGCCGACGGCGACGACTACCGAACCCGGCTGGAGGCGTTGACGGTCAGTGATGCCACGCGGCTGGCCATCTCTCGCGAGATCGACAAGCTGGAGCGCACCAGCGAGCAGAGCCCCGAGCACGGGTGGATCCGCACCTGGCTCGACATGGTGTTCGAGCTTCCCTGGGGTGTCCACTCTGACGATCGATTGGACATAGGAGAGGCGCGGGCTGTGCTCGATGCCGATCACACCGGCCTGGATGACGTGAAGGAGCGGATCATCGAGCACCTCGCTGTCCGCAAGTTGCGTGTCGAGCGAGAGTTCGACGACACGCCGGACCCGGCCAACAAGCGGGGTCGGGGCGGGATGATCCTGACCCTCGTGGGCCCCCCGGGTGTGGGCAAGACCTCGCTCGGCGAGTCGGTGGCCCGCGCCATGGGCCGGTCGTTTGTCCGTGTCGCCCTGGGCGGCGTCCGCGACGAGGCGGAGATCCGTGGTCACCGGCGCACCTACGTGGGTGCGTTGCCTGGCCGCATTGTGCGGGCCATCAAGGATGCGGGGAGCATGAATCCCGTCATCCTGCTGGACGAAGTGGACAAGCTCGGCAGCGACTGGCGGGGCGACCCGTCCTCGGCTCTGCTCGAGGTGCTTGACCCTGCCCAAAACCACACGTTCCGGGATCACTACCTTGATCTCGATCTGGACCTGTCGGACGTGCTGTTCCTCGCGACGGCGAATATGGCAGAGCAGATTCCTGCCCCGCTGTTCGACCGGATGGAGGTCGTCCGTCTGGACGGCTACACCGAGGACGAGAAGGTTGCCATTGCGCGCGACCATCTGCTGCCTCGTCAGTGGGCTCGTGCCGGTCTGCTCGAGGGTGAGGTCGTGGTCACGGATGCCGCCTTGCGGACGGTCGTGACCGGATATACCCGGGAAGCGGGCGTGCGCAGTCTCGAGCGGGAACTCTCCCGTTTGTTGCGGAAAGCCGCGGCCAAGGTGGCAGCGGGTGGGACGGAGACCCCACTCACTGTCGACGAACCCGACGTGGCTCAATGGTTGGGGCGTCCGCGCCATCAGCCCGAAGTCGCCGAGCGGACGTCGATCCCAGGCGTGGCCACTGGCCTCGCCGTGACCGGAACCGGGGGTGATGTCCTCTTCGTGGAGGCCAGTGCCGCTCCCGGCGATCCAGGCCTGACCCTTACCGGCCAACTCGGTGAGGTCATGCAGGAGTCGGCTCAGATCGCCCTCTCCTACGTGCGGGCCCATGCCGCGGCACTCGGGCTCGAGCCGGACGTGTTCGACCACCTTCGTATCCACATTCACGTCCCCGCCGGGGCCATTCCCAAGGACGGCCCGTCCGCCGGCGTCACGATGACGACGGCGCTCGTCAGCCTCCTGAGCAACCGGGCCGTCCGGCCCGAAGTGGGTATGACCGGTGAGGTCACCTTGCAGGGCAAGGTCCTTCCCATCGGGGGCGTCAAGCAGAAGGTGCTTGCCGCTCACAGGGCCGGACTGACCGAAGTGGTGCTTCCGGCTCGAAACGGGCCGGATCTCGAGGACGTGCCCGAAGCGGTGCGGGAGCAGATGACCTTCCATCTCGCGGCCGAGATCGGTGAAGTCCTCGAACACGCCCTCAAGCAAGAAGTCCTTGTGTAGCAGGGAAAATTCTGGCTGACTGCCTCGAAAGCCCTTGTCATGCAAGGGAAATGCTTGACCTGCAGCTCCAAAACCTCTTGTATATCAGGGAACTTCCCCAACAGCGCCAGGAGGTGCCGGTGAACAGGACAGAGCTCGTCGAGGCAGTCGCCAGCAAGACCGGACTCGACAAGAAACAAGCCGAAACGGCCGTTGCGGCGGTGACCGATTCGGTCATGGCTGAGGCGAGAGCCGGCAACAAGGTCACGATCTTCGGGTTCGGTACCTTTTCGCCGAGCGCTCGGGCCGCCCGGATGGGTCGTAATCCCCAAACGGGTGCGCCCGTGAGGATTGCGGCGTCGAGGAGTGTTCGGTTCGCGCCGGCGTCTGCGTTCAAAGAGTCGCTCAACAGCCGGGGCAAAGCGGCTGGGACCAAGAAGGCCGCTCCCGCCAAGAAGGCCACAGCCGCGAAGAAGACCGGTCCCGCCAAGAAGAGCGCTGGCACCAAGAAGGCAGCCAGCAAGGCCACCAAGGCCGCCAAGAAGCGCTGAAAGAAGGGGGACATGAGCCCACTCAAGAAGGCGGCGCCGGCGGCCAAGAAGACCGCTCCAGCCAAGGCCACTACGGCCAAGCGAGCGACCAAGAAAGCCGCGTCGGCCACCAAGGCTGCTCCCGCCAAGCGGGTCAGCACGAAGCCGCGTCGCCGCCAAGAAAGCCTCGCCCGCGAAGCGGGCCAGCGTCAAGAAGACCGGTCCGGCCAAGAAAGCCACGCCGGCCAAGAAAGCGGCGCCGGCCAAGAAAGCGCCCGCCAAGAGGGCCGCCTCGTCGACGAAGACGACTGCCAGGTCGACAACGGCGAGAAAAGCGGGTTCGGCCCGCAAAGCCACGACCGCCAGCGGCGTCGCGTCCAAACGGATCGTTACTCGACGGGCGGTGCCGGCGAAGAAGGCGTAGCCGGGCGCGGGCCCGGCTCCCTTCGGCTTGTCTACAAGTCCCGCAGGGCTTTGAACGCTTCGACTGCCGGGAGCCCTGCGAGCGCGCCCATGCTGGCGTGACGGCTGTGCAGCCGAGCCGCAAATTCGGCTCGGGCGTCGTCTTTTTGGGCTTCGGTGCCTGTGATGTGCATAGTGGAGCGAAGCTGGCTGCGATGCGCCAGCAGGGCGTCCAGTTTGCGGTCTTCGAAGCCGAGGATGCTCTCCACGTGGTCAGGTTCGTCGGCCTCCCAGAGCAGGAGGGTGCCGGGTCGGTGGGGAGGCTCGCCTTGTTCAGGGAAAAACAGAGGGTCTCGGGCCGCGACCACGCCGTCGGTCGTCAGAAAACCGGCATGTCGGTGATCAGGGTGCAGTCGGTACCGCTTCCAGGGATCGTGGCCGAGTACCACTTCGGGGCGGATGCGCCGCATCCAGAAAGCGATCTGCCATCGCTGTTCGATACCGGAAGCGAGTTCGCCATCGGGCCAGGCGAGGAACGTGACCGCCCCGCTCCCGCCGAGCCGGCGGGCTGCCTCCCGTTGCTCCTCTTGACGAGCAGCCACCAGCTGCGCCCGGCTCTCACCGGCGTCCCATGATCCCTTTGACCCGTCCGTACAGATCAGATGGTGAATCGCGCATCCATCGGCCGCCCATTTGGCAAAGGTCCCGCCGCATCCGAACTCGACGTCGTCGGGATGCGCCCCGATGGCCAGCGCGACCGAGGGCGTGGGCAGATCTACGGTCGGCCTGGTCGCGAACGCGCCAGTGCCCATGGGGTCGGTCATCAGGTGACGGCAGCGAGGTCGTCTGGAACGTCCACATCCCAGCCGAGCGGAGCCGAGTGCACGACACGGGTCGCCAAACCGAGTCGGTGCGACTCGTCGAGATGCCGGGCGAACGAACCAGGCCCGTAGGAGAACGTGAACCCGGCCTCAGTGGGAACGGCAATGACATTGGTACCGTCCTGGCGGCGGTCCGGGACGATGGTGACACCGGGAAAGCGGGTCACCCAGCGCAGATCGGTAGCAAACGGCAGATCGCCGGCAGCGACGGCGACCAGTCGTGCGCCCGCAGAGGACAGGCGCGCCACTCCCTCCTGGACGGCTCCATTGAGCCCCCGTCCCGGCTCCCAGATCACCAGAGCACCGAGCCCCCGGGCCCAGGCTGCCACCTCTGGGTCATCGCACACCACCGCCACCGGCAACCCGGCCGCAGAAGCGACCACCCGGGTTGCCATGTTCTGAGCCAACCGAGCCCGCTCGATGGCGGACATCGCCGGAGCCAAGCGGAGTTTTGCGTCGCGGAATGCCTTCACCGGGACCAGTACGGCTTCATGGCCGAACCAGCCTTCTCGGGCCGGAAAGCACGGCGAGGCGGCCGCGGACATGAGAGCATGCTACGACCTCGCCACGACATGGCGACGACGGTTGGACAAGTAGGCTCCGCACGGTGCGTGTCGCCTTTGGGACTGACGAGCAGACCCCACTCGCCCGCGCTGTGGCAGCCCACCTCCAAGCCGCTGGCCATACCGTCGAGGTCCTCGCCGACCCGGCCTCGTGGCCGGAGGTAGGCCGTATCGTCGGCGCGGCCGTGGCCGCGGGCCGCGCCGATCGCGGCGTGGTCTGCTGCTGGACGGGCACCGGAGTCTCGATCGCCGCGAACAAAGTTCCCGGCGTGCGGGCCGCCCTTTGCGTGGACGCGGAGACGGCGCGTGGAGCCCGACGCTGGAATGACGCCAACGTGGTCGCGCTCAGCCTGCGCCTCACCAGCGAACAGGTCGCCACGGAGATACTCGACGCATTTTTTGCTACCGAGCCCGATCCGGGCGAGGCCGACACCATCGCTCAGCTCTGCTGATGCAGCGTCTCTATCCGAGCCCGGCGTACCTCGCCGACGGCGCCGCACTCGAGCAGGAGTATCTGATCCCAAGCGGGCCGCACCTCCGAGCCAATTTTGTCATGTCGCTCGACGGGGTGGTCGAGGTGGGCGGTCACAGCGCCCCCTTGGGGAGCGAGGCCGATCGGGCCGCGTTCATGGCGATGCGCGCCGTCGCAGACGCCATTCTGGTCGGCGCCGGCACGGTGCGAGCGGAAAACTACGGGCCGGTACGCCTCGACGCCGCCGCATGTGATCGCAGGGTCCAGCGGGGTCAGGACCCGCTTCCCACCCTCGCCATTGTCAGCAACCGGGCGGACCTGGATACCTCTCACCGGGTGTTCGGCGGCGACGCCAAACCGCTGTTGCTCACCTCGGCGGAAGCGGCCCGGGCCCGGACGGATCTCGCCCGGGTGGCCGAGATAGTGGTGTGCGGGGCCAAGCGGGTGGAGCTGACGGTAGCCCTCGACCAACTGCGCAACCGGGGGTTGTCCAGAATTCTGTGCGAGGGCGGGCCGTCCTTGTTCCGTTCGCTGGTCGAGGCCCAACTGGTTGACGAACTGTGCTGCACGACCTCGCCCGGACTGATTGGACCCGGGCACCGCACCTTGCTCGGCGACCGCCCGCTCACCGATCCTGTCAGCCTGCAACTGATTGCGGTCCTCGAGGGAGATGGCATGTTGATCACTCGCTACGCCGGCCGCGTGCAACCATGAACCGGGCGCCGACGCTGGCGGTCGAGCGAGCGCTCTGGGAGGAGGGGCACGGGGTCGTCGTCGGCGTCGACGAGGTGGGCCGGGGCTCATGGGCCGGGCCGATCATGGTGGGGGCGGCGGTGCTGCCTCAGGACCGGCGGGTGTACCGGGTCCGCGACTCCAAGATGTTGCGCGAACCGGAGCGGGAGCGGCTGTTCGACCGGTTGACGAGTTGGTGCATGGCGTGGGCCGTCGGGTCGTCGTCGCAGGAGGAATGCGACGACATCGGCATGGCCGCGGCCCAACGCCTGGCCGCGGCCCGGGCCATGGACGCGCTCGGGGTTGTGCCAGATCAGGTCCTGGTGGACGGCAACTGGGATTTCGTCGGGCTCGGATGCACCCGGCGAATTGTCAAAGGCGACGCCACCTGCCTGTCAATCGCCACCGCCTCGATCCTGGCGAAAGTCACGCGCGACCGCATTATGCGAGCCGAAGACGAGCACTACCCCGGCTACGAGTTCGATTCCAACAAGGGCTATCCGTGCCCCCGCCACAAAATGGCGCTCCACGCCTACGGACCGTCGGCGATCCACCGGCGGACCTGGATTTTCATGGAACACCTGGTGTGGGGCGTGGCCGGCTCCCGAGCCACGCCCAGGCCCTGGCTGCCGGTGGACGAACCCGACGACTCGATCACCGATCAGCTCTCACCCTGATCGGCGGTCGGGACGCCGACCCAGACGGCCAGTCGCCCATCCAGTTCGCCGGCCACAACCGGCAAGGGCCCGAGCATTGTCAAGCGGTCGATGCGGGCGGGGGTGAAGCCCAGCCACGCGGGCCCACCGGTGTCGAGACGTTGCCACGTCGAACCGGCATTGGTGGACCACCACAGGCTGGACGAGGGCTCGGTCCCGTCCGCGTCTGCATCCCCGACCGCCGCCAGCCACACCCCACCGGTGCGGACCACGTCGATGGTGGGAAAGGGAAAGCTGGCTCCAAAGGGGCTGGCGCCCTGCGCCGTCCACGCCTTCCCTCGTCCCGAGACCCAGTAGGCAGGACCGGGATCGGTATCCGAGGACGCGGTCCATCCGAACGCGTCGAACTCGGGCGCACTGGCCCCAGCCGCAGTCGCAGTCGATCCGCTCGGGGTGCAACCGGCGATGGACTCGTCGGTGCCGGCCCGGGTAGATGGCGACACCGGCGCCGGAAGCCAGTGGGCGCCGTCGTTCGATGACCAGGCCCGTGCCACTGTGTCGCCTCGCGCTGTACGGGCGAAGCCCACCGCGGCGATTCCGTCGATGTCGCTGCAGACGCCGGTGGCCTGGTCGGATCCGGCCGGTGAGGGGTTGTCGAGCGGGATGGGGCCCTGCCACCCCAGATCCCCGGGATTCGTCCAGGCCGCGGCCCACTCGCGGCCGGCGGCGTCGACGCGTCCGACCGCCACCAGGCCGCCGGGTGTGACGGCCAGGCCCTCGACGGTGGCGCCGGTAAACGCCGCCCCCGCGGCGACCGGGACCCAGTCCGTCCCGTCGGCCGAGTCAAACAAATCGGTTAACGAGGTGCCGCCGCCGAGGACCTGGCCGGGAGCGTCGACATCAACAGCCAACGTCAAGCCGGCGGGAGAGGCGACCAGGCCGACCGGCCGGGCGACGGTCTGCACGGCGCCGAAGCCGGCGGGCGTGGCCGACGGCTCCTGCCAGCCGGCCGGTCCGTGGTCTACCAGCACGTGCGGTTGGCCCGGGTCGCCGTCCGCGACGACCATCGTTGTTCCCGACACGGCGAGCAGCGTCGCCTGCCACTGGTCCGACGCAGCAGCTCCTGACGGAAGGGTGCCTTCCGACCAGTGCAGGCCATCTGTTGAAGTCCAGAGGCGCTGCGCGGTCGGTCCCCCTCCGGCGGCGACCAAGGTGGTTGCTCCTGACGTCGACGGGATGGTGGCGACAGCCCGGACGGTGGCGTCGGTCGAGTCGGCCACCGGACGGTCCCCGAGGGCGAAGCCCGTGGACGGTTGGCTCCAGCTGGCTCCATTGGGCGAGATCCACGATGTGGGCTCCCAGCTCGACCCGGTCCAGGTTCCTCCGACCGCGACCAGCCCGCTACCGAGCGGCAGGACCCCATTTCCGAGGGAGGCCAGGGCGGTGATGACGTGGTCGCCCGGGCCGCCAAAGGCCTGGGCCGACTCGATCGGGTACCAGTTGATCCCGTCGCCGGAAGCCCACAAGGCAGCGTCGATGGCAGATCCGCTCCGCTCCCAGCCCGCTGCGTACACCGCCTGGTGCGTGGTGACCAGCGTGTCAATGTGGGCGTCGGTGCCGGCGCCGATGACGCGGTCGGCGTCGCTCAAACTGGTCCAGCGCCGGCCGTTGCTGGAGTACCACATGGCTGTGCGGCCACCGACCGATCCCGCGACGAACAGCCCCTGGGCCCCTCCGGCGACCGACGTCATGACCGCGTCGGTCCCGCCGAAGGCAGCGCTCGTCATCTCCACGAATGGCGCGTCGGGGGTCGCCGAGATCCACACTGCCGGGTGTCGCTGGGCGGAAGCGCCTACTGAGCCCACCACGACGGTGCCCGTGCGCCAGGCGGTCGCCGCGGCCGCCTGGCTGTTCACCTCTGGTCCTGTCAGCGACGTCGGCTGCCAGGAGTTCGCGTCTGTTGAGGCCCAGACGGTGGCGGTGCTGCTGCCGTCGGCGCCCGTCCGGGTGCCGGCGATGAGCCACGGGGTTGGCCCATTGGGGGGGAGGACTGCCGCCAGGGTGCTCGATGGGCCGCCTCCGACCGCCAGGATCGGGCTGGATTCCCGCGTCCAGGTGTAGGGCCCGGGTGCCGGTTGGGTAGTGCTGGCGGGGCGGGGCGTGGTGGTCGGGGCACTCCTGCTGGTCGGAGTTGTCGGCGTCGTGGTCGGAACGGCCCGGTTGTGGCTGCTGCCGCACCCTGTCAGTCCGAGCGCCATGACCAGCGCCGCCGCCCCGATGCTGGCCACAACGGCCGCAGCCGGGGTCCGGGCGCGCATCGAGTCGTGATCAGCGGCTGCTCAGCTGAATCCCACCGTCGCCGTTGTTACCCCGGCGCTTCCAGACCTGCCACCATCGTTTGCCGGCGCGTTCGGCCTCCACCTCCGCGACAATCTCGGGGCCGGCGGCCGTCACGATGGCATCGGCTTCCTCCAGGACCGCGGCCATCTCTCCGGGAGGCTCGTCCGGCTCGGACTCGACGGGAGGCCGGTTGAGTGATCCGACCACGAAGCTGGCGTCGATGATGTCGCGCTCGTAACGGGGACAGTTGTCCGGGCACCGCCACGGGGCTTCCGGCGCCAGATTGAGGACGCAGAAGCGGGCCACCTCACCGGTCTCGTACGTCCGGCTCTGGAAATGCCGGCAATCCTCACGCATCGTCACGATCCCCATGGTGACAGGTCTCCCCGGCTACACGCTCGTCACGGGGACCGCGAATAGTGCAGCTGATGTCGCTACACTTCGGCCGATGGCGGCGACCACCGCTCCCACGCTCGAAAGCCAGTTGCGCCTGGTTGTCCTGCGTCTGTCTCGCCGGTTACGCCAGCAGACCGCCGGCGACGTGACCCCATCGCAGCTGTCGGCTCTCTCGACCATCGCGAAGCACGGTGAGGTGTCGCTCGGCGAGTTGGCGGCCATCGAGCGGATTGCGCCACCGTCGATGACTCGGATCGCCGCCCGCCTCGAGGAGCAAGGCCTGGTCGAGCGACGGGTCGATGCCACCGATCGCCGCGTCGCCAGGGTGGCGGTATCGCCGGCCGGCGAATCGCTGCTGGACGAGACCCGCACTCGTCGGGACGCGTTTCTGGCCGCCCGCCTTCAGGAATTCAGCCCGGAGGAGCAGGCCCTTCTCGCCCGGTCGGTCCCGCTCCTCGAGCGCCTGGCATCCGAGGGGGCCTGAGGGCCGACGCGATCGGCGGCCCAGGTCGTTGTTCGCGTGGTCGGTGTTCGCGTGTCGGTGCCCTCCTCGCGTTCACGTCGATTGCGAAGCGCTTCGCTCCTTGGCCAAACCGAGGAAGGCGTCCAGGCTCTCGGGATTGGCCACAGAAGCCAAGGTCAGGGCCTCGGCTGCTGGCACCCCGGTGAGGATCCGTTTCACCGGGACCTCCAGCTTTTTGCCCGACAGAGTCCGGGGTATCCCCGGTACCACCACGATCCGGTCCGGGACGTAGCGCGGCGAGAGCTCGTGCCGTAGGGCTTCCTTCAACCGGCTGCCCAGATCGGGGTCGGTGTGGCCGTTGCCGGGCTCCACCACGAACAACCACAACTCGCCCGGACCGCCGGTGGAGTCGTCGAGATGCACGACCAGACTGTCTGCCACCTCCTCGAACCCTTCCACCACGTCGTAGAACTCGGCAGTACCCATGCGGACCCCACCCCGGTTCAGGGTGCCGTCGGAGCGGCCGGTGATGATGCACGTCCCGCGGAGCGTCAACGTCGCCCGATCACCGTGGGCCCACACCGAAGGAAAGCGCTCGAAGTAGGCGGCGTGGTAACGCCTGTCGTCGTGGTCGCCCCAGAAACCGACCGGCATCGACGGTAGGGGCGCGGTCAGAACCAACTCACCTTCGTCCTCGAAGATGGGGCGGCCCTCGTCGTCGAACACCTCAACGGCGGCGCCCAGGCACCGGCAGGAGATCTCGCCGGCCCAGACCGGGTGAAGGGGACTGCCCCCCACGAAGCCCGTGCAAACGTCCGTACCCCCGCTGAACGACGCCAGCAGGATGTCGTCCGCCACTGCCGAATACACCCACTCGGCTGCGGCGGCCGGCAATGGCGACCCGGTAGAGCCGAGGGTCTGCAGCCCGGTCAGGTCGTAGTGGTCCGCGGGACGGAGTCCGGCTTTCATGCCCGCCACCAGGTAGCCCGCGCCGACGCCGCCGCACGTAGTGGCGGTCTCGGCCATGGCGGCCCACAACGCGCCGGACGCCGGCCAGGAGGGATCCCCGTCAAAGGTGACCACCGCGGCGCCAACAAGAAGCCCGGACATGCAGAAGTTCCACATCATCCAGCCGGTCGTCGTGTACCAGAAGAAGCGATCGCCTGGGCCGAGATCGAAATGCCAGCCGAGCACCTTGGCGTGCTCGAGAAGGATGCCGCCGTGCCGGTGCACGATGGCCTTGGGCTTGCCGGTGGTCCCGGACGAAAACAGCACGTACAGCGGATGGTCGAAGTCGACCGGCACAAAGTCCAGAGGTGCCGGCTCGGCCGTGAACTCCTCCCAGGCGACCCAGTCCCGGGGTGGGGATTCGCCGGGATGAAGGTAGTCGAGCCAGATGGCCCTGCGCAGCGTCGGCAGGCCGGTTCGGATGGCCTCGTTCTCCTCCCGCCGTTCGATCGATCGGCGGCCATACCGGTAGCCGTCCACGGTCAGCAACACCACCGGTTCGACCTGCGCCAGCCGGTCCAGCACACCCGTGACCCCCATTTCGGGTGCGCAGCAGGTCCAGATGGCCCCCAGGCTGGCGCAAGCCAGCATGGCCGCCAGGGTTTCCGGAATATTCGGAAGGTAGGCGGCCACCCGATCGCCCGACCCCACTCCGGCGAGTTGCAGGCCGTGCCGGATGCGGCCAGTCAGATCCGTCAGCTGGCCTCGGGTCAGTTCAAGGTCGGCGCGAGTCTGGGACCGACCGATCACGAGAGGGGTCTCCGGCCCTCCCCGGTCGGAGCCGGCCGGTTGGAGGGCTCGTTCCGCGTAGTTGAGCCGGCCGCCGCCAAACCAACGAGCCCCGAACACTTCGCTTCCGGACCGGACCAGGGCGAATTCCGGCAGCCGGTGCCAGGTCACCTCGAACTCATCGGCGACGCAACGCCAGAAGTCTCCGGCCGTCCCGGCGGCGACCGACCACTCCCAGGCCTCGTCGTAGGTCGACAAGGCATGTCGGTCCAAAAACCCCTGGAGACGGGACCGCGATCGCCGGGCCCGGTGCGGTTCCCAGAGGAGCGTCGGGGTGCTGCCGGGCCCTGTCACAGTGGGATCAGCGCCTGCTCCATCGGTACCTTAGATCCTGTCTGTGACATATGTCTCTTGACCCGATAGCGGAGGATATCCCACAATGGAGTTGCTCGGGGCGGCCTCCCCCCTCGCCCCTTGAGCCTCGCGAAGGACCGGCATCCCCCCCGCCGGTCCTTCGTCGCGTCTGGGCGGAGAGGGGCGGTTGCGCGGGGTGAAATCGTCTCCGGGAGGCACGCGCCTTCCCGGGGCGCGGGTGCGGGGTGCGGGGTGCGGGGTGCGGACAGAGAATGCCGGGCTGGGCACCGGGGTGGGCTTCTCTGTCGTGGGCCACGGTTTGGGAGGGTGTGGATTACGACAGAGAATGGCGGGCTGGGCACCGGGATGCGCTTCTGTGTCGTGGGCCACGGTTTGGGAGGGTGTGAATTGCGACAGAGAATGGGCGGCGGAGCGTCGCGGCCGGATTCTCTGTCGTGCGACCTTCTCTGTCGGGTGACCGTCAGCCCGAGATGGGCGACCCACCGACGGACAGTGCCGGACTGCGAGACGCAGAGCCGGGCCCGGGCGCTGGACCACAACCTCCACTTGCCATCAGCCATCCAGGTGGGACGCTCAGGGCCGGCGGTACTGCTGGAGCGGTGGCGTCGACCGTTCGATAGAAGCGGAGCGAACCCTTCTCGTTCGGCCGGGAATGGCTTCCGGCATCGCTAGTCTCCCGGATATGGCCGCTACCCCTCTCGCTGCATTCTCGTTGCGGATCCGCGCTCGAATTCCCAACCGTCCGGGTGTTCTTGGCCAGCTGGCCACTGCGATCGGCGCCGCCGGGGGCAGCCTGATGGCCATCGAGATCGAGGCCACCGACGGGGCCACGGTGACCCGCGACCTCGTCGTGTTCTGCGCATCCGAAGGACACGCTGCCGATGTCGCCGTCGCCGCTCGGTCGGTCGCCGGGATCGACATCCTGGAGATCGAAGACCGTACGTTTAGCCTCCATGACAAGGGCAAGCTCACGATCGACGGCAAACGGCCGCTGCGCGATCGAGACGACCTGGCCATGGCGTACACGCCGGGTGTAGCCCGTGTGTGCGTGGCCATCGCCGAGGATCTCCGGCTGCAACATCGCTACACCATGAAAGCCAACACGGTGGCGGTCGTCACCGACGGCACTGCAGTCCTCGGCCTGGGCGACATCGGCCCGGAGGCGGCGCTGCCTGTGATGGAGGGCAAAGCTGTGCTCTTCAAGGAGTTCGGTGGGGTCGACGCCGTGCCGGTGTGCCTGCGCGTCGGCTCGCCCGACGAGCTGATCGAAACCGTCCAGCGCATGGAGCCGGTGTTCGGAGGCATCAATCTGGAGGACATCGCCGCACCGCACTGCTTCGAGGTGGAGCAACGGCTGGCCGACACCCTGTCCATTCCCGTGTTCCACGATGACCAGCACGGGACCGCGGTGGTGGTGCTGGCGGCGTTGCGCAATGCCTGCACCCTGGTGGACAAGCCGCTGCCCTCCCTCCGCGTCGTGTTGTCGGGCGCGGGCGCTGCCGGCGTTGCCATCACCCGGATCCTGACGGAAGCCGGGGTCGAGGACATCGTGGCCGCGGACCGCAAAGGTGCCATCCACAAGGGCCGAGAAGCCTTGGACCCGTCCAAGCAATGGCTGGCGGATCATGCCAACCCGGCCGGACGGACCGGTTCACTGCAGGAGGTGCTGCGCGGGGCCGACGTGTTCATCGGCGTGAGCGCGCCCGGTTTGCTCCACCGCGCTGATCTGGAAACCATGGCTGACCGCAGCATTGTGTTCGCGTTGGCCAACCCCGTCCCCGAGGTCCTCCCGGAAGAGGCCGAGGGGGTGGTCGCGATCATGGCGACGGGCCGGAGTGACTACCCGAACCAGATCAACAATGTCCTGTGCTTCCCCGGGATGTTTCGGGGAGCGCTCGACGCCGGGGCCATGCGCATCACGGAGCACATGAAACTGGCCGCTGCCGACGCCATCGCCGGGGTCGTTCCGCTCGAGCGGTTGTCGCCGGAAGAGATCGTGCCGAGCGTGTTCCTGCCCGGGGTCGCCCCGTCCGTCGCCGGTGCGGTCGCAGCGGCGGCGAGGGCCGATGGCGTGACTCGCTAGCGGCCCTTCGCTTCGTTTTGCTTCCTTTTGCTTCCTTTCGCTCGGCCCCTGTGAGCCGGGCGGGCGGTGGTCGCATCTGCCCGGCGTTTGATCGGCCCTCGTCAGGCCGCTGCGGCCTGGCGAAGCAGACCACAATGTGGCATGCCCCGACACCGGGTCGGCCAAAAGCGATGGCGCATGCTGGAGACGAACCGGCGACTCGTAATTGGTTTTATCGGTCTGGTGCTGGTGATCGTGGCCGGCACTGTCGGATTTCTCGGTTTCGGGCTGGGATTTCTCGACGCCCTGTTTCAGACGGTGATCACCGTGAGCACGGTGGGCTTCGGGGAGGCCCGGCCGTTCGACACGGGAGAGAAGATCTTCACCATCTTCTTGATCCTGGTGGGCGTGAGTACCGCGGCCTACACGTTCGGGGTCGCCATCGACACCTTCGTCGAGGGCTATCTGGGGGGTACCTACAGGAGGCGCAGGATGGAACACCAGATTGCCGCCATGCGAGGCCACATGATCCTGTGCGGGTGGGGCCGGGTTGGCCAGGCCATTGCCCGCCATCTACTGGTTTCGGGCGCAGAGATCGTCGTGGTGGACTCGTCACCCGCCCGCATCGCAACCGTGGTCGGCCCGTACGTGCTCGGCGATGCCACCGATGAAGGTGTGTTGCGCGCCGCCGGAATCGATCGGGCCCGGGTCCTGGTGACCGCGCTCAACACTGACGCCGACAACCTGTACGTGACCCTGACGGCCCGTTCGATGGCCGAGCGGCTGTTTATCGTGTCACGGGCGGCGTCCGAGGCCGCCGTGGCCAAGCTGGAGTACGCCGGAGCGGACCGTGTGGTCAACCCCCAGGATCTCGGCGGCGCCCGCATGGCCGCCTTCGCGGTGCAGCCACATGTGGCGGAGTTCCTCGACGTGGTCATGCACGACGGCAGCCTGCAGTTCCGCCTCGAGGAGATCGAGGTGCCCTTGAATTCGCCCCTCGCCGGCGAGACGCTTCGCAGCGCCCGGGTCCACGACCGTACCGGCACGCTGGTGCTGGCCATGCGGCACCCAGATCGGGAGTTTCGCACCAACCCGCCGCCGACCGCGGAGATCGTCGGAGGCGAGGTCCTCATCGTGATCGGCGATGCCGAACAGGTGGGCGCCCTGCGGGCGCTGGCCCTGGGGAACGGCCGGGGGGCCGGCGAGGTGCGTGGTCGGGAGGCTGGCCAAACGTCCGACCCCGCGCCCGGCCCGGGTGGGCGGAGTGGAAGTGCGCCCAGTGGCCGCTCATCGTAGGTTTGTGTGATATTTGCCGCGTATTACGCGACTTTTATCATGCTAACGCCAAGTGTGCCCAGTTGGCCTCGTGTGGGCACGGTTAAGTGTTTGTGTGATGTTTGCCGCGTATTACACGACTTTTATCACACAATCGGATGCCAGGGCCGGGTGGGACCGGGCCGGCGGACCGGACCACCCGATAACCCGCTGTTCAGACGCCGGCCAGTCAGTCGAACACCTGTTCGACTGAAACCCGAGTCCTCGCTAGCATGAGACCGTGGATGATGTCGCCGCGCTGAGGCTGGCCGCCGCTCGCAGCCAGCCGGTGACCACGGCGGACAACCGGGTTCTGGAGGTCCCCGGAGCACTCGGAGCAGTGTTCGATGAAGGGATCCGCCGGGGGAGCACGGTGGTGATCAGTTCCCCCGCCGGCGGTGTGTCACTGGCCCTGATCCTGGCCGCTGCTGCCACCCGGGAAGGGGGGTGGGCGGCGGCGGTGGGCCTGCCTTCCCTGGGGTTACGGGCCGCGGCCGAGCTCGGGGTCCAGTTGGATCAGCTGGCTCTGGTTCCGGTCCCGGGGGACCGCTGGCCGCTCGTGGCAGCCGCCTTGCTGGATGGGGTGGATCTGCTGCTTCTCGGGATGGCGGCCCGGGCCCGATTTGCCGACGCCCGCAGGCTGGTCGCCCGGGCCCGGGAGCGGGGAACCGTCCTGGTGGTGCTCGAGCCTTCCGGGTCACGGTGGCCGGAAGCGCCAGACCTTCGCCTGTCCGTCGCCGGCGCCCGGTGGGAGGGGCTGGGATGCGGGCACGGCTATCTCCGTTCTCGCCAGCTGGAAGTGGTGGTGCGCGGCCGGCGGGCCGCTGCCCGCGAGCGCCACGTCACGCTGTGGTTGCCGGGCCGGCCCGAAGCGTCGGCAGGGATGACCAACCGTGCGGCCGCCCCGGTGGAGCCCGACCTGGCTCCCGCCGTGAGGGTGAGCTGAGCAGTGGGCGCAGTTGCGGCTGCGGCGCGAACGCTGGTGGCGTGGTATCCGGACTGGCCCGTAGTCGCAGCCGGCTGCCCGCAGGGGCCCGCAGCGGTGGTTCGGGCTAATCAGGTGGTGGCCGTCACCGCGGCCGGGCGTGCTGAGGGCGTTCGGCCGGGTCTACGCCGTCGCGAGGCCCAGAGCCGCTGCCCGGAGCTGGAGATCATCCCTGCCGACGCCGGCCGCGACGCCCGCAAGTGGGAGCCGGTCGTGGTGGCCCTGGAGACCCTGACCCCGGCGGTGGAAATCCTGGCACCTGGAGCGGTCGCCCTGGCCACGCGTGGCCCCTCCCGCTATTTCGGGGGTGATGCGGCGCTGGGGGCCCGGGTCGCGGACGAGGTGGACCGGGTGGTAGGCCAACCCGGTTGCCGAGTGGGAGTGGCGGACGGTCGTTTCACTGCGACCCTGGCGGCTCGGACCGTTCCCGTCGCAGGCAGCGGATCGGTAACCGTGGTGCGGCCCGGTTTCAGTCGAGCCTGGCTGGCTTCCCGACCTATTGCGGCCCTGGGGCCGGAGTTCGAGGCCCTATCGGATCTGCTGGTGCGGCTGGGGATCCGCACGCTCGGCGAACTGGCCGCCCTGCCGGGACCAGCCGTCCTCGGTCGTTTTGGGGCCAACGGGGCGCTGGCGCACAATCTGGCGAGAGGCCAAGACGACCGGATACTGGCTGCACGCCCGCCACCTCCTGACCTGGCAGTCACCGCCGAGCTGGATCCTCCAGCAGAACGGGTCGACACGGCTGCCTTTGTGGCCAAGGCACTCGCGGACGAACTGCATGAGCGACTGGCAGTCCTCGGTCTGACCTGCACGATGGTGGCCATTGAGGCCGAGACCGAACACGGCGAACAACTGGTTCGTCACTGGCGCCACGACGGTGCGCCCAGTGCTGGCGCACTTTCCGAGCGAGCTCGCTGGCAGCTCGACGGTTGGCTGGCGAGTGAGGGCCGACCCTCCGGTGGGCTGACCCTGTTGCGTCTGGTGCCTGAGGAGGTTCGCCCCGATGACGGGCGCCAGCTGAAGTTTTGGGGAGGGGAGGCTGCTGCCGATTCCCGAGCTGACCGGGCTTTGACCCGAGTGCAAGGGATGCTTGGTCCCGAGGCGGTGCTGACCGCAGTGCCGGCGGGAGGCCGTGCCCACGCCGAACAGATGCGCCTGGTGCCCTGGGGCGACGAGCGCAATCCTCCCGCCTGCGCTTCAGAGGTGCCCCCCTGGCCAGGCCGGCTGATCGAGCCATCTCCTGCGGTGGTCTATCAGGACCCTTTGCCTGTTGATGTCCGTGACCCAGATGGGGCGCCGGTCAGCGTGAGCGGGCGCGGGATAATCAGCGCTACTCCTGCAGCGGTCGTCGTCCCCAATAATCGGTCTCTGGCCGTGGTCAGTTGGGCCGGCCCGTGGCCGGTCGAAGAGCGGTGGTGGGATGGCGGCGGGCGCCGGAAGGCCCGCCTCCAGGTGGTGCTGGAGGATGGGACCGCCCACCTGCTCACCCGGGAGGCCGGCCAGTGGCAGGTGGAGGCCTCCTACGAGTGACCTGCCCACCCCGAGCGGTGGGAGGCGGAGGCCTCCTGCGAGTGACCTGCCCGCCGGCGCCGGCCGGAAACTATGTTCCGGCCGGGCCGTACCAGCCGACCACGTCGGCGATGGTGTTGACGCTGCCCTGGTTGTTGTAAATGTCGACCTCTCCATCTCCTCCGATAGTGGCGGAGACCAGGTTGGCGATGGTCTGCGAGGCGGTGAAGTTGAGGTTGGCGGCGTTAGGCCGGCCCACTCCGTCGGGATACACGGTCAAGAAGCTGGGGGCCGTGGGGCCGGTGACCGAGGTGTTCATCACTGCGGCGGCCGCGCCGTCCAGCACGCCGCCCTGGCCGACCACGGTGACGGGGATGGAGGCGTTGGGACCGACGGGTGTGTAGTAGCCGCCGATGTTGGACCGGGTGTCGAGGATGCGGTGGTTGACCAGCGGGAAGAACCGGGATCCGCTGGTGTCCCCCGACGCGGTGAAATACCCCTCCAGGTCCACGATGACCTGGACGCTGCCAGCGGCGTTGGCGATGCTGACAGCCCCGTCGGCTCCCAGCTTGGCGTTGACCAGGTTGGGGACCGTTTGGCCCGGCCCGTAGTTGAGGTTGGAAACGACCGGCTCGGTCGTCTGGTCCGGGTACACGGTCAAGAAGCTGGGCGCGGTGGCGCCGGTCACCGTGACGTTGAGCACCACCCCGGTCGCGCTCGCAGGCACCCCGTCCACGCCCGCGATGGGCAGGGAGCGGGGTACGCCTGCGACGACCGGTCCGGCTGACACCTTCCGGGTGTCCAGCAAGCGGAACGGGGTCAGGGGTACGAAGGTGCTGCCGACGGCGCCGGTGCCATCGCCGTAGTAGCCGGCCACATCGGCGATCACGTCGGTGGACCCGGAGGCATTGAACAGACTCACCCGGCCGCTCGATCCCACCTTGACGGTCACCAGGTTGGGCACCGTCTGGTTGGCCAGGAAGTTGATATTGGACGAGTTCGGTCGGGGTTGCCCGGTGGGCCACACCGTGACAAAGGACGGAGCGGTGGTGTTGGTGACCGCCACGTTGAGCACGACGGCGGCGACGCCGCTGGCAGGGATTCCTCCGGCGCCGTCCACGGTCAGGTTGATGGACTGGCCCGGGCCTACCTTGGCCCGCGGGGCGCCGATCCCTTTGCGGGTGTCCAGGATGCGAGCCGGGACCAGGCTGGTATAAGTACCGAAGCCGGCGGTGGTGGGAGGCGTGTCGTTGAGGGCGGCGCTGGCGTTGAGGATCCCGGCCCCGTACTCGATGTTGTCACCGGGAGGCCCGAGGCCGGTGGCGCTGCCGGTCAGCAGTTCGGTCACCTCGTCGGGGGTGAGGTTCGGGTTCACCGACAGGATCAGGGCCGCCGCGGCGGCCACCTGGGGAGCGGCGAAGCTGGTGCCCAGTTCGGCCATGTAGCCACCGCCGGCCTGCAGGACCGGTACGGCGTCAGTCGTGCTGTCCCCACCGCCGCCGGGCGCGACCAGCGCCACGTACGAGCCGGTGTCGGAATACGCGGCCCGGTAACCGTCCTGGCCGGTGGCACCCACAGCGACTACGCCCGGATAGGCAGCCGGGTACGAAGGGTAGTCGTAGGCGCCCTCCGAGTTGACCGCGGGAGCGAGAGCCTCGTTGCCGGCGGCCGCCACCACGAGCACGCCCTTACCCTGGGCATATTCGATGGCCGACTGCATGGTCGAATCCGGGCAGGGGCCACCCAGGCTCAGGTTGATGATGCGGGCGCCGTTGTCGGCTGCGTACATGATCCCGGCCGCGATGGCGGCCGAAGCGAAAGAACCATCCGTGCTGGCTTTGACCGGCATGACGCTGGTGTGCCACCCGAGCGACGCCAATCCCTTCCCGTTGTTGGTGGCCGCTGCGATGACACCGGCCACAGCCGTGCCATGACCGTTGGAGTCAGTGTTGCCCGAGGCGTTGTTGATGACCGTTGGCGTGGCCGTCGTCTCGTCGATACCCGGAACCAGTTGTGGCGAAGGCAGATCCTCGTGCGTGTAGTCGACGCCAGTGTCGACATCGGCCACGACGATGTTGTTGCCGGTCGTCACCGCCCACGCGCCCGAGGCGTTGATGGCCGGCAGGTTCCACTGGGTGGAGTATTGGGGGTCGTTGGGCGGAGTGGTTGTTCCGGTCTGTGGCACGGCGATGTTCTCGGTGTGGTAGAGGTGCTCGGGGCTCACCTGAGCGGTCAGGCCGGCGGCGGCCAGCGCCGATTGTGCCGGGGCCGTCGAACCCGAGAAGGACACGACGCCCTCGCCGTAATCGTGTACGCCCGCAAACCCAGAGCGCCGGAGGACGGCCGCGGCCCGCTCAGAATCGCCGGTCTTCACGACCTCGGTCGACCCAGCAGCACTGGCGCTGCAATTCGGGGGCGTCGGCGGCGGGATGGAATCGAGCGCGTAGCCCATGAAGCCTGCATCGTCGAAGGTCGCACTGGGGACATTGTTCTCGGAGTTCGTACCTAACTCCGAGGCGGACTGCAGTTGCCCGTACCAGATCAGCGACGAGGCATTGCCGATGTCACTCCAGGGGAAGCTGACGGCGGCCGTGTTCGGGGTCATGGTTACGGTCGCGGCGAAGGCGATTTGGTCGTCCGCGCAGGTACTGCTGTCGATTGGTCCTACAACGGCTTCGAACTGTCCGGGTGCAACTTGCTCGACGCCGGCTATGTATTCGAGACCATTGCACACGCTGAAGTTCCCATCGACGTTGATGCCGACCCCCCAAAAGCCGAGTGCGCTCGGCGCCCACGAGTCAGCTGTCTGCACCTCGAAGGTCCACTCCTGCTGGCTGCAGTTGTAGAAGGCGCCGAAGCTGGCGGGATCCAGAGGGCCACCAACGGGGACCATATTCCGGGAATCGCCATAGCAGGCCGGGAAGTACTGCGGGACAGGGGACACGCTGGCCGCCCGGGGACTCCCGACGGGCCGGGACAACAACTTCTGGGCCAGGTTGGAGGAGACCCGGAGGGCGTTCTGGGGAAGAATCGGTTTTACCACAGTCGGCGTGACCGCCCTCGGTGGTGAAACAGCCACCGCGCTGGCCGGTCCGGCCGCGATCATGGGAACCCCCAACAAAGAAAGCCCCAGCAGAGCCACTGCGCCCACGGCGCGACGACGTTTGGACACTCTGCGAACCCCTTCCATCTGACCGTCTCCCGGTCGAACGGCCGGGCACCGTAACACAGACTGCCTCGCCGGCAGCAGTCGGTATCAAAGACTGGACGAACGTCCAGAGCCAGGGATCGGGGCAGCTCCCGTGGACGTCGACGTCGCCGTCGGCGTCGGCGTCGGCGACGGGGCCGGCGCGGCAGCGGCGAGCGCTCGGCGGGCCAACCGCGCCGTCCACCACCCCTCCCAGTGGTCCGCGATCAACGTGCAAACCACCATGGTCACCAGCCCGGCGACCGCGTCAAACAGGAAATGGTTGCCCGTGGCCATGACCGCCAGCGTGGTCAGGACCGGGTAGATCCAGACCAGCATCGTCCATCGGTTCTGGAAGCCACCGAAGATGCGCCAGACAGCCAGGGAAGACCAGGCCGCCCACGCAATGTGCAGCGACGGCATCGCTGCCAGCTGGTTGGCGGCAGTGGCGAGCGTCCCGGAATGCCAGGAACCGAAGGCGTGGGTGGCAGCAACGACGTCGACGTAGCGACGGGGGTCGAGCAACCGGGGAGGAGCGGTGGGGTAGAACCAGAAGACTGCGAGACCAACCACGTTGATCAGGACCAGGCTGGTTCGGAGGGGTCGGTACAGGACCGGATGCCGCCACCACAGCCACCCGACCACTCCGAGCGTCACGATGAAGTGGGCGTTGTCGTAGTAGTTGGACACCCACAGGGCGATCGCGTGATGACTGGCCAGCCACCGGTTGAGGGCGGCTTCGGGATCCAGGTGCGCCAGGTGCTCGAGGTAGAGGATGCTGCGCGCATGGGCGTACGCGGCCTGCCGGCGGAGAGGGGCCAGATTGGCGATGTCGTCGTAGACCCAGCACAGCCACACGATGACAAACACTTCCAGCCACCAGCGAGGCCGGCGGGCCGGCGCGGCGACGTCGCTCTCCGTGAGCGGAGCAGTGGTGGCCGGTGCGGTCACGAACGACCGAGTCTAGAAGCCCCGACGCGACGGTCGTGTTCTTCCACCGGCGACCGTTGGCCCTAGCGGTCGCCCGCGGGCATCCCCCTCGCAGGGGGTCCCGGTTCGGCCGTCTCCAGGGCCTCCAGGGCATCCTCTGGCGTGGCCGCGTGCTGGATCAGCGCTCGGTTGTCGGTTCCCAGCAGGCCAACGTCCACCATGCGGTCGAGTTGGCCGACCAGGCCCTCCCAGAAGCCGTCGACGTCGAGCAGGACTTCCGGTTTTGTGTGGAGGCCCAGTTGGGACCAGGTCGCCACCTCCGCCAGTTCTTCCAGCGTCCCCAGGCCGCCTGGGAGCGCGATGAACCCGTCGGACAGGTCGTACATGCGCTGCTTGCGTTCATGCATCGACCCGACCTGCTGCAGAGCAGTCAAGCCCGGGTGGGCAATTTCCCGACGAAACAAGCCGACGGGTATGACGCCCACGATCCGGCCGGCGGCCGCAAGCACGCTGTCGGCCAGGACGCCCATCAAGCCGACGCTGCCCCCGCCGTACACGACGGTGAGGTCCCGCGACGCCAGCAATAGTCCGAGGTCACGGGCTGCGTCCACGTAGCGGTCGTCGATTGGGGTCGACGACCCGCAGAACACGCCAACCGAGCGAAGCTGAACCATCAGAAGGCGGAGGGGGTGGGGAGGGGCACCAGGGGTTACGGTTTCGGGAAGATCAGGCCAAAACGGTCCGCGACGGCTGGATCCCCCTGGACGTGAAGGTCACCGGACGCGGCCAGGTGAGCCACGTCGCGCCGGCCGTAGACCAAGAGCGCGAGCGCTGCCGGAGATCCGGTCAGGTCCAGGTCGGCGAGCCCACCGCCACGGGTGATCCGCAGCCGGTCGGGGTCGATACTGATCAGCCATCGGATCGAAGCGTCGCCCGCGACGGCCAGGAGGATGCGCTCGCCTCCGCCCCGCTCAGCGGTGAGCCCGGCCTGGTAGGTAGCCGGCGCGTTGCTCTCGATCAGGGTCGGCAGGAGCATGGCGGCGACGTCTTCAGCCAGAGAGGGCTCCGGCCCGCCGGTGTTCAGAGAGGCCGCGAGATCCCAGGAATGGAAGGCCACCTCCGCCAACCGGTGCGCCGCGTACCAGCGGACGGTCCGCTTGCCTCTCCGATGGAAACAGATGGCGTCCAGCTGGTCGTCCTCAAGTCCGTCATAGAGGGCGCCGAACTCCCCGGTGGCGGCGCGGAGCGCCTGCACAAGCGGCGCCGGGCCGGCGGCTGCCAGCTCATCCTGCCGCCGCTGGCGGACATCGGGCCCGAACGCCGGTTCGGTCGAACCCGCGAGCCCGCGGCGGACGCTGATGGCGAAGCTCTCTGCTCCGGTGACCACATGCGCGACCAGGTCGCGAACGCGCCAGGGATCGCAGTTTGTTGGGGCGTCCCAGGCTGCCGGCTCCAGGCTCAGGAGGGTGCCGGCAAACGCTTCTGACAGCTCGTGGATGGCGGCGAGATGACCCTCCACGGTTGGATCGCTCATATGTGGGAGAGTCTGACGCGTGGAGCTCGAGCGGTTCGTGACCGAAGTGGTCGGACCGGCCATCCATCCCCGCCAGCTGCCGCTGGAAGTGGCGGCGCACCATTTGCATGGCGAGCCGATCACGGCGGCCGAGGCTCTCGGGAGAGAATTCCTGCCTTTTGCCGTCGGCGACTGGTGGGGCGGGATGTGGGACACCACGTGGTTCCGCTTCCGGGGATCCGTTCCGATGGAATGGGCAGGTGGTGACGTCGCGGCCTTGATCCACCTTGGCGGTCACCGCACGGTCGGATTTTCCGCCGAAGGTCTGATCTGGGCGGGCGGCCAGGTGGTCCAAGGCCTCCACCACCGTCACCGTCGCTTTCTGCTTGGCCCGGCCAACGGGGGAGAGTCCGTCGAGTTTTATGTGGAAGCGGCCGCCAACCCCGTGCCGTCGCAGTATCGGACCGATCGCCCGGAATTGCTGCCCGACTATGCGGGCCCGCCGCTCTACCGGCTCGAACAGGCTGACCTGGTCGTCATCGACAGCGAGGCGGAGGAGCTGTACCTGGATCTGCAGGTACTCCTCGAGATCGCGGAACGGCTGCCCCGGCGGACCGAGGCCATACGGGCGGCGGTTGCGGCTGCGGCGGCCATCGCGGCCGACGGGGACATCGCCGTTACTGCTAGCAGGGCCCGCGCCGAACTGGCCCCGCTGCTGGCCGGCTCCGGCGTTTCCTCCCGCCAGTTTGCTACTTCGTCTTCGCACGTCGTCGCGGCCGTGGGGCATGCCCATATCGACACGGCGTGGCTGTGGCCGATCCGTGAGACGCGGCGAAAATGCGCCCGTACCTTCGCCAATCAGCTGCGGCTGCTCGAACGGTACCCAGAGCACCGATTTGCTTGCAGCCAGGCAGTCCAGTACCAGTGGGTCAAAGACAGCTATCCCGAGCTGTACGAACATATCCGGGCGACGGTGGCGGAGGGCCGCTGGCTGCCAGTTGGGGGCATGTGGGTCGAACCGGACACCAACGTGCCGTCCGGGGAGTCGCTTGTGCGCCAGCTGGTGCACGGGAAGCGGTTTTTTGCGGACGAGTTCGGCGTCGAAACCCACGAGTTGTGGATCCCGGATGTGTTCGGGTATTCGGCGGCGCTTCCCCAAATCGCGGCGCAGGCCGGCGTGACGGCCCTGATCACGCAGAAGATCAGCTGGAACGACACCAACGTCTTTCCCCATTCCACCTTCTGGTGGGAGGGCCACGATGGCAGCCGGCTGTTGGCCCATTTCCCGCCTGCAAACACGTACAACGGCGACTTCTCCGCCGGCCAGCTGCTCGACAGCCAGCGCAATTTCAAGGACGGCACCCGCAGCGACCGCAGCCTGTATCCGTTCGGCTACGGCGATGGTGGTGGAGGCCCGACCGCCGAGATGCTCGAGCGGGCGCGCCGCCTGGCCAGTCAGGACGGATTGCCCCGGGTGGAGGTCGCCACGGTTGATGAGTTTCTGGCCGACGTTCGCGACGAGGCCGGCGAACTGGCGACCTGGGTTGGCGAGCTCTACTTGGAAACCCACCGCGGCACCTTGACCACCCACGCCGACGTCAAACAGGTCAACCGCCGCGGGGAGGAAGCGCTGCGCGCGGCCGAGATGTGGTCGGTGACCGCCGGCATCGACCGGCGCCCGCAACTCGACCAGGCCTGGAAGCTCCTGCTGCTCCAACAGTTCCATGACATCCTGCCGGGATCGAGCATCCATTGGGTGTACGAGGACGCCCGGGCTGACCAGGCCGCAGTGCTGGATGCCGCCAGCCGGGTGGCCGCCGAGGCGCAGTCCGCTCTGGCCGGCTCCGGCGGCAACGGTTCGGGGGCGGCCGGATTGGTGGCGTTCAACGCCGCCTCCCACGATCGTCGGGAAGTCGTCCAATTGCCAGACGGAAGCTTGGCCATGGTGTCCGTCCCGGCGTGTGGTTGGGGGACGATGCGCGACCAGGAACGCCCGGCGCGCCCAGTCGAGGTCGGCCCCGGCTGGTTACAAAACGGTCGCTTGCGCGTCGAGTGGGACGACGACGGGCTGCTCACGTCGGTGTGGGACCTGGAAGCGGGGCGGGAGGTATTGGCTGAAGGAGAGCGAGCCAACCTGTTCCAGTTGCACGAGGATCACCCGTCGGCCTTCGACGCCTGGAACGTCGACCGCGGCTACTTGGACAAGGTGGCCGACCTGGAGGCGCTGGAGTCGGCCGAGATCGCCGAGCGGCACCCGCTGCGCGGGGGGATCCGTTTCCGGCGGTCGTTCGGCGATTCGACGATTACGCAGACCATGCGGCTGGCGGCCGGGTCCAGGCGGCTCGAGTTCCATACCGAGGTCGACTGGCACGAGCGCCACCGCTTCTTGAAGGTGGCCTTCCCGGTCGCCGTCCGCTCCATGCGCGCCACCTACGAGATCCAGCACGGACATCTCGAGCGGCCGACCGTGGCCAACACCAGCTGGGACGAAGCCCGCTTCGAGGTGTGCGGCCACCGGTGGGCGGATCTGAGCGAATCCGGCTACGGGGTGGCCCTTCTCAACGACTGCAAATACGGCTACGACGTGCGGGGCCACGTCATGCGTCTGTCGTTGCTGCGGGCGCCTGCATATCCGGACCCCGATGCCGACCAGGGTCTGCACCATTTCGCCTACGCCCTGCTCCCGCACGTAGGACCCTTCTACGAACAGGTGATCACCGAAGCGGAGGCCTTCAACCTGCCCATCTCGGTTGTGGCGGGTCGGGCGGGGGACCGCTCCGGTCAGGTGGTGGCCGTCGACCGACCGGGCGTCAGCATCGAAGCGGTCAAGTGGGCGGACCGCTCACCCGGGGTGGTGGTGCGCCTGTGCGAGGTGTGGGGACTGCGACGGCCGGCACGGGTCACGCTGCACGTGCCGTTCGAGGCAGTGACCCGGACAGACCTGCTCGAGCGGGACCTGGGGCCGGTGGCGCATGTGGGCCGGAGCGTGACGGTGCCGCTTCGACCGTTCGAGTTGGTGACCCTGCGGTTCGCGTGACGCGGGCCGGGTCAACATGCGCATCCCTCCCCGAGGTCGGCGCGGACAGGTGCGTACTCATGCCGGCTCGGCGGCCAGGGTGGCACCGATCCGGAGGAGTTGCTGCGTTGCGCCGCCGAGCATGAACTCGATCTGCTTGGCCCAAATGAAGTAGCGGTGGGTCGTGTACTCGCTGGCGACGCCCATGCCGCCATGCAGGTGTACGGCCGCGTGGCCGACGCGGTGCCCCGCCTCGGCGGCCCAGTACTTGGCGACCTCGACTTCGGTGGCCGCCGGCAATCCCTCCGCCAGTCGCCAGGCCGCCTGCCACAGGGTGAGGCGGACAGCCTCGACGTCGATATAGGCGTCGGCGCATCGGTGGCCCACCGCCTGAAAGGTGGCAATAGGGCGGTTAAACTGGACCCGGGTCTTGGTGTAGTCGGCCGTGTCCCGCACGGCTTGTTCGGTGATACCCAGCTGCAGGGCGCACAGGCCGACCGTGGCGCGCTCGAGTATCCACCGCAGGACAGCTTGACCGCCGCCGACCGGGCCGAGACGGGCTTCGGTCGGGACTCGCACATCTGCCAGGGCGACCTGAGCCGCGCTCTCGCGGTTGGTGGTCGCCTGACGAGACACCGTCATCCCCGGCCGCTCTTTTTCCACCAGGAAAACGCCGACCTCGCCGGAGTCCACGCGGGCGCTCACCAGGAAAAGGTCGGCCAGCGGACCGGCGGGCACCGCCGTTTTCAATCCTGTCAACCGGTAGCCCGCGCCCTCGGCAACCGCGTTGGTCGCGGGGTCCGCCAGGTCGGTGTGGCGGGATTCCGCCAGCGCCACGGTGAGGACCCGGCGACCTGCGACCGCGGGGGCGGCCCATGTCGCCTGCTGGGCGGCGGTGCCGAACCGGGCGAGAGCCCCAGCGGCGCACACGCTCGAGGCCAGGAAGGGGACGGGCGCCAACCGACGCCCCAGCTGTTCGAGCAGCAGGCATTGCTCGATGATCCCGAACCCGCTGCCGCCCACCTGCTCCGACAATCCGATCCCCAACAGGTCGGCCTCAGCCAGCGTCCGCCACAGATCCGGATCGAACCGATCCGGGCCGCCCTCGATCTCCCGCAACCGGTCGGGGGTAACCCGGTCGGTCAGGATGCGTTGGGCCAGGGCGGCCAGCCCCAACTGTTCCTCGGTGAAGGCGAAGTCCATCAGCGGGGGGCCCGGGGCATGCCGAGGGCGACCATCGAAATGATGTCCCGTTGAATCTCGTTGGTGCCGCCCCCGAATGTCAGGATCAGAGCCGACCGGTAGAGCGCGCTCCACTCGTCCGCGCACGACGGCCGCAGGCGATCCTCCGGCGATGTAGGCGTCTTCGCCCATGCATTCCATCAGCAGCCGGTACGCCTCGGTGTAGAACTCGGTGCCGAAGACCTTGGTCGCCGAGGCGTCGGCCGGGTCGACACCGGACGCCACGCCCCACGCGATCTTCCAGTTGATCAGTTTCAGGAATTCACTCTTGGCGTGCACGCGGGCCAGGTTGATCTGGACCCACTCCTGGTCGATCACCCGCCGGCCGTCGGGCAACTGCGCATTCTGGGCCCAGCGGCGAACCTCCAGGAGCGACTGCTGCACCCCGGCAGCCGAGCACAGCGCAACGCGCTCCCGGTTGAGCTGCCCGGTGATGAGCGCCCATCCGCCGTTTTCCTCGCCGACGAGGGCAGCGACCGGGACCCGGACGTTCTCGTAGAAGGTTTGGCTGGTGGTGGTGCCGGTGACCGTCGGGACCGGCGTCCATTTGAATCCGGGTGCGTCGGTCGGCACCAGCAGTACCGAAAGACCTTTGTGGCGGCGTTCCTCCGGGTTTGTGCGCACGGCCAGCCACACGTAGTCGGCGAACTGGATCAGGCTCGTCCACATTTTCTGACCGTTGATGATGTACTCGTCGCCGTCGCGGACGGCTTTGGTCGTGAGTGCGGCCAGATCGGTGCCGGCGTCGGGCTCGGAGTAGCCGATGGAGAAATGCAGCTCACCGGACAAGATTCGAGGTAGAAAGAAGCGTTTCTGCGCTTCGGTCCCGTAGTTCATGATCATGGGCCCCACGGCGTTGATCGTCAGGAACGGCACCGGCGCGCCGGCCTTGGTGGCCTCGTCCGTGAAGATGAGCTGCTCGACCATGGACCGGTTCTGACCGCCGTACTCCGTGGGCCACCCGATCCCGAGCCAGCCGTCCCGGCCCATCCGGCTCACGAGTTCACGGTAAAGGTCGCCCCCGCCGTAGTCCCCCTCTCCCCTGGAGAGCTCGTCGCGCACGCTCTCGGTCATCAGGCCCGAGAAGTACTGCTCGAGCTCGGTCCGCAGGGCTTCCTGTTCGTGCGTGTAGGCGATGCGCACCGTTACACCCCGTGTGCACTCGACTCGAGGTCGCCCCCGCTGAGCGCCGCCGGCATGACGCTCAGCTTTCCGACGCGGCGGCCGGCGTCGGCTCCGACGCCGGGGCGGCGGGACGGGTGTCCGCGGTGCGGTAGTCGCCGAACGGGGCGTCTCGTTTGGTCAGAGCCTCCGTCAGTCCCTGGTGCATGTCGGCGATGAAAGCTCGCATTGACTGCTGGTGGGTGCCCAGGGCGCACAGCTCCGTCCCGATCCGGATGCCCGTGCGCATCCCCATGACCTCCATCTGGCGGTGCACGACGCGCTTGTTGATTTGCACGATGTCGGGCGGCAGTTTGCTGATACGGACGGCCACGTCGATCACCCGTTGATCAAGCTCGGCCACCGGGAAGGCCGCGTTGGCCCATCCGACCCGAACTGCCTCGACGCCCGACATGGAATCCCCGGTCAGCATGGCTTCCATGGCCTTCCGCATGCCCATGGTCCACGGATGGAAGTGCATGTCCGGCACGCCGAAACGCACCGCCGGGTAGCCGATCTGGGCGTCCTCCGCCACATAGATCAAGTCGCAGCCAGAAGCCAGCTCGCTGCCGCCCGCCAGGCAGTAGCCGTGGACCTGGGCGATGACCGGCTTGGCCAGATCCCAGATGCTCATCCACCCCTCGGTCACGTGCCTCGGCCACTGCCCGTCGCCGTGAGCGGTGAAGAAAGGGAGGTCGAGCCCTTCATTTCCACCGCCCAAGTCGTAACCAGCCGAAAACGACGGGCCGGCGCCACGGACAATGCTCACGTGTACCTCGTCGTCCTGGTCGGCGTGGCGGAGCGCCTCCAGGAGCTCGCCCCTGAGCGGATGGAACAAGGCATTGCGTTTTTCCGGCCGGTTGAGGGTAATACGCCGCACACCAGGGACCGGGTCGTCAATCAGGATCACGGTGTACGACATCGGTTTTCCCCCTCGCGTTGATCAGGATGGACCAGCCCGGTCAGCCTAGACAACGGCCGGCCGCGCCGGCCGCGTTACAGTCGCTCCGCTGTCCCGACAAAGGTTGGAACGCGCACGGGAGTTTCACAGGGGAGGGGAGCAGCCGTGACGAATGAGCTTTGCGAGCAGCTCGGTCTGGAATTTCCCATCTTCGCTTTCACCCACTGCCGTGACGTCGCGGCCGCGGTCACCCGGGCCGGAGGGATGGGCGTGCTGGGCGCGCTGGCGTTTTCTCCGGAGCAGCTGGAGATCGAGCTGTCGTGGATCGACGCCCACTGTGACGGCAAGCCCTACGGCGTCGACGTGGTGATGCCAGTACGCAGCGCCGACCGCGACGCCGGCTTGCGTGACGGGCCAGACCTGGCCCGCCAGCTGGGCGAAATGATCGACCAGGCCCACTGGGACTATGTGGAAAAGATCCTGGCGGATCATGGCGTTCCGCCTCTCGGCGACGCCGGTCCCGCCGCCGGGCCGGCCGCCTCGCCCGATGGCCTCGCCTCGGCGCCTGACGTCGCCGCCGGCGCCGCCCCGTCCGCTGGACCCGGCGCCAGCGCCGATCCACTCAGCAGCGGTGTTCTGGGGTGGACGGAGGCAACGGGCACCCCGCTGATCGATGTCGCCCTGGCCCACCCCATCACTCTGCTCGCCAGTGCGCTCGGACCCCCGCCCCGCTATGCCATCGACCGGGCGCATGAGCAGGGTGTCACCGTGGCCGCGTTGATCGGCCGGGTCGAACAGGCCATCCGCGATGTGCAACAGGGCGTGGACGTGATCATCGCCCAGGGCTACGAAGCCGGCGGGCATACCGGCGAGATCGCCACCATGGTGCTGGTACCGGACGTGGTCGACGCTGTTGCTCCTGTGCCGGTGCTGGCCGCTGGCGGTATCGCCAGCGGCCGGCAGATGGCCGCGGCCATGGCCCTGGGAGCCCAGGGCGTGTGGACGGGCTCAATCTGGCTGACCGTCACTGAGTCCAACGTGGGCGACCTGGTCCTAGACAAGCTGCTGCACGCCAGCGCGAACGAGACCGTCCGCTCGAGGTCGCTGACGGGCAAGCCGGCCCGGCAGCTGCGCACGGCCTGGACCGACGCCTGGGACGGCCCGGAGTCGCCGGGCGCCCTGCCGATGCCGCTGCAGTTCATGCTGCACTCCTATGCGCACCGCCGGATCGCTCGCGCCAACAATCGTGAACTGACGGGCATGCCGGTCGGCCAGGTCGTAGGCCGCATGACGCACATGCGCCCGAGCAAGGACGTCGTCTACGAGATGGTCGATGAGTACATCGACACCATGACCCGGCTCAACCAGACATTCGGACACGGCTGACCGTCACCGCCCGGCCGGCCGGCCGGCCGCCGCCTCGACGACGCCTCCCACCTCCAGGAGAAGCTCCTCGCTTCCTCCCGGCCCAGCCAGTTGCAAGCTGGGCGGGATCCCCGACGGGGACCGGACGGGTACGGCCAGGGCCGGAACGCCCGCCAAATTGAACGGCGCCACATATCGGATCTCCGTGAGCACCGCCGCGTTCGCGAGTGTCGGCGGCGGCCCGGCCAGAGTCGGCAGGGCCAGGACGTCCACCTGGGCGAAGACCCGGGCCAGCTCCTTCTTCCAGCTCTGTGCCTGCAGCCAGGCCGCCTCCACCTGGGCCGGCGTGGTCGCCGACGCGTCGCGCAACCGGGCGCTGACATCTGGCGACAGTGCATCCGCGTGCTGCCGCCACAACCCTCCATGCACCTGCCACGCTTCTGCTCTCAGGATGGTCATGGCGGCCGCGGTCGCCGCCTCCCAACCCGGGAGCGCCACATCGACCACCTCCATCCCCGCTGCGGCAAGGGCGGCATCCAGTGCCTCGTCGATGCGCAACTCCGCCGGCAAACGGACCCGCCCGGCGCGAACCTGCCCGATCTCCAGGCCGGCGGCCGGGGCGAACCCCGGCTCCAGCAGCAGCATGCCGTCGACGACCCCGGCGACGGTGCGGGCCATCGGACCGACGGTGTCGAGGGACGGGGCCAAAGGCCGCACTCCCTCCAGCGGCACCCGGCCCCGGGTGGTCTTCAGTCCCACAACGGCGCAGCACGCCGCCGGGATGCGAATGGACCCCCCGGTGTCGCTGCCGAAGGCCATGTCGGCCTCGCCGGCTCCGACCGCCACCGCCGAACCGCTCGAGGACCCCCCGGGCACCAGACGGGCGTCGACCGGGTTCACCGGGGTCCCGAACCAGGGGTTGATCCCCGTCACCCCGAACGCCAGTTCGTGCAGGTTGGCCTTGCCGACGATTCGGAGGGTGCCGGCGGCCTCGGCGGCGCGGGTCCCGGCCAGACACGCGGCGTCGGCCGGCGCTGGAGGCGCGCTGGCGGCGATGACCCGGGAGCCGTTGGTGGTGGGGATGCCCGCCATGTCGATGAGATCCTTGACTGCGAGTCGGGCGGTTGTGACGCCAGCCACCGGCGGGTCGAAGCGGGTGATGAAGGTGGCCATCGCTGGCAGCCTGGCACAGCCGGGCGCCGGGTCCGTTCGTCAAACGGGTTGCCACGGGACCCGTCTTTTCCCCCTGGTGGATCGAACAAGTGTTCGATATCGTCGACAGGCGTGGGCTACGAGAACCCGCCGGTCCCGTGGCGGGACCTGGAAGCTGCGCTGTCCGGTCGCCGCATCCGGCCGTTTCCTTCCCAGGGCGACGGGGGGGACAGTCCCGCCTGGTCCTACAAGCGGGGGCCGTACCACCCACCCGGAGACCTGGGCCGCCGTCCCGGGAGCGTGCCCTACGCCGAACTGCACTGCCACTCCAACTTCAGCTTCCTGGACGGGGCGTCCCACCCTGAGGAGCTGGTCGAAGAAGCGGCCCGTCTGGGCCTGGAGGCGCTGGCCATCACCGACCATGACGGCATGTATGGGGTGGTCCGTTTTGCCGAGGCGGCGCGGGCGGTAGGGATGCCAACGGTGTTCGGTGCCGAACTCTCCCTGGGACTGACCCGACCGCAAAACGGGGTGGCGGACCCGGAGGGGAGCCACCTCCTGATCGTGGCCCGGGATCCCACCGGCTACACCCGACTGTGCCGGGCCCTCTCGGTGGCTCATCTGTCCGGCCGGGAAAAAGGACGCCCCCAGGTGGACCTCGAGACCCTCGCTGCCATCGGGGCGGGGGCGCTTCCGGACCTGGGAGCCGACCCGGTGACCGTCGGTCAACCCCCCCGAGCGACCGCGGACCACTGGGTTGTGTTGACCGGATGCCGCAAGGGGATCGTCCCCGCCGCCCTGGTGGCCCACGGCCCGGCCCGGGCCGCGGCCGAGCTGCGCCGCCTGCAAACCCTGTTCGGGCCGGCCAATGTGGTCGTAGAGCTGTGGGACCACGGCGACCCGCTCGACTCGGCCCGCAACGACACCCTCGTCTCCATCGCCGACCGCTCCGCAGCCGACATCGTCGCCACCAACAACGTCCATTACCACCACCCGTCCCGCCGCCGGCTGGCCACCGCCCTCGCCGCCGTGCGGGCCCGGCGCAGTCTGGACGACATCGACGGGTGGCTGCCGGCGGCGGCGGCGGCCCACTTGCGGGGCGGGGCCGAACAAGCCCGTCGGTTTGCCCGCTACCCCGGCGTGGTGGAACGGGCGGCCGAGTTGGGCCGGGACTGCGCCTTCGACCTGGCCCTGGTGGCTCCCAACCTGCCGCCCTGGCCGATCCCCGCCGGCCATACCGAGATGAGCTGGCTGCGCCACCTGGTCGAGGAGGGCGCCAGAGATCGGTACGGGCCCCGCGGCGCGCCCCGTCACCCGCAGGCCTGGGCCCAGATCGACCACGAGCTGGGCCTGATCGAGCAACTGGGGTTCGCCGGCTACTTCCTGATCGTGTGGGACATCGTGGAGTTCTGCCGCATTCACGACATCTACTGTCAGGGGAGGGGGTCGGCGGCGAACTCGGCGGTGTGTTATGCCCTGGGGATCACCAATGCCGACGCGGTGGCATTGGGCTTGCTCTTCGAACGGTTCCTGTCTCCCGAGCGCGACGGGCCGCCGGACATCGACGTGGACATCGAAAGCGGCCGGCGGGAAGAGGTCATCCAGTACGTCTACCGCCGTTACGGGCGTGGGTGCGCCGCCCAGGTGGCCAACGTGATCACCTACCGGCCCCGCTCGGCGGTGCGGGACATGGGAAAGGCGCTTGGGGCCGCGCCCTGGCCAGCTCGACGCCTGGTCCAAACAGGTAGACGGCTGGGGGCCGCTGTCGGCGACCGCGGCCCTGGCCGACCACGACATCCCCGATGCGGTGATGGGCCTGGCCGGTGAGGTCCAGCACTTCCCCCGGCATCTCGGCATCCACTCCGGGGGCATGGTGCTCTGTGACCGGCCCGTCGCCGAGGTGTGCCCGGTGGAGTGGGCCCGCATGGCCGACCGCAGCGTCCTGCAGTGGGACAAGGACGACTGCGCCGCGGCCGGGCTGGTCAAGTTCGACCTGCTCGGCCTCGGCATGCTGACCGTGCTGCACGCCACGGTCGACCACGTGCGGTCGTTCCACGGCGTCGAGGTGGACCTGGCCCGGCTCGACCAGGAGCCGGAGGTCTACGAGATGCTGTCCCGAGGCGGACTCGGTGGGGGTGTTCCAGGTCGAGAGCCGGGCCCAGATGGCCACCCTGCCCCGGCTCAAGCCCCGGACCTTCTACGACCTGGTGGTGGAGGTGGCGCTGATCCGGCCGGGGCCGATCCAGGGAGGATCGGTGCATCCCTTCATCCGCCGGCGCAACGGGGTGGAACCGGTGACGTACCTGCACCCGCTGCTGGAACGCAGCCTGGCCAAGACGCTCGGGGTGCCGCTGTTCCAGGAGCAGCTGATGCAGATGGCCATCGACGTGGCCGGCTTCACCGCGGCCGAGTCGGACCAGCTGCGCCAGGCCATGGGCTCCAAGCGCAGCGTGGAGAAGATGGAGCAGTTGCGAGGACGGCTCTATGCCGGGCATGGCGGAGCGGGGCATCACGGGCGAGGTGGCCGACGAGATCTACGAGAAGCTGGTGGCTTTCGCCAACTTCGGGTTCCCCGAGAGCCACTCGGTGAGCTTCGCCTACCTGGTGTACTCCTCGGCCTGGTGCAAGTACCACTACCCGGCCGCGTTTTGCGCCGGATTGCTCGACGGGCAGCCCATGGGGTTCTGGTCGCCGCAGACGATCGTGGCCGACGCCCGCCGCCACGGGGTGTCTGTTCTGCGGCCCGACGTGAACGCCAGCGCCGCGGCCTCGCGCCTGGAGCCGTTCTCCGCGAGCGCAGGCGGCGCTGCGGTCCGGATGGGCATCTCCTACGTGCGTGGTGTCGGCGAGACCATGGCCGAGCGGATCGCGGCCGGCCGGCCATATAGGGACGTGGAGGACCTGGTGCGCCGGACCGGGGTCACGACCACCCAGGCAGAGGCTCTGGCCACGGCCGGGGCGTTCGAGTGTTTCGGGCTGAGCCGGCGGGCGGCCCTGTGGAGCGCAGGAGCCGTGGCTGCGGCGGGGGCAGAGGCTGCGGCGGGGGCAGAGGCTGCGACGGGCGTGGAAGCCGGAGTGGCGCCGGCGGTGGGGATGCCGGCGGGGACGTCGCCGGCGGCCCGGGCGCCCCAGGCCCGTCTGGCCGGGCTGGTCACCGGGGCCGACGCCCCGCCTTTGCCCTCTATGGACGCAATTGAGATCAACCAGGCGGACTTGTGGGCCACCGGCCTGTCACCGGACCGGTACCCCACCGAGTTCGTCCGGGCCGAGTTGACCGCAGCCGGGGTCGTCACCGCGGCCCGGCTGGTCGAGTTGCCGCCAGGGGCGCGGGTCACGGTCGCCGGGGTGGTCACGCACCGGCAACGGCCGGCGACGGCCCAGGGGGTTACTTTTCTCAATCTGGAGGACGAGACGGGCCTGATCAACGTGATCTGCTCGGCGGGGGTGTGGATCCGGTACCGCCGGGTGGCTCGCGCCAGCCCTGCCCTCCGTCATCGTCGGGCGCCTGGAGCGCGTAGAGACCGTCATCAACGTGGTCGCCGAACGTATCTTTCCTCTGTCCCTGCGGCCCGGCACCCAATTGCGTTCCCGGGATTTCCGCTGACATCCGACGGCCAAACCTCTGACGGCCAAACCTCTGACGGCCGGACCTCTGACGGCCGGACCTCAGAGGGTCAGCGTCTCGAAGTCCGCAGGGACGATCACGTCGGGGATCCCTTCTGCCTCCACCCCTTCGCCCAGATGCGTGAGCACGAAGGGCACCGCAGGGAACCGGTCCCGCAGGGCGCGCACCGACTCGATATCCATATGCGTGACGGGCGGCGGATGGGGGCCGTTGCACTCCAGCACCAGGATGTCCGAGGCGCCGGCCAGCTCCTCGAGCCCCCGGCAGGGGCGGACGTCCCCGGAGTAGCCGATCCGACGTCCTTCGCGCTCGATCAGGTACCCGAAACAGCGCAGGTCGGGCACATGTTCGACCTCGATCGCCCGGAAACGCAGCGGGCCGGCGTCCTGCCAGGAACCGTCGACCTCGATGAAGCGCATGTCGAAGCGCCGATGCGCGTGAGCCAGAATGTCGGTCACCGCGCCCAGGGCCATCATGTTTGCCAGGAAGGTTTCCACTCCCGGCGGCCCCACCACACAAAACGGCCGACCAGCGTCGCGTTTGCGGACCACCTCCAGCAACAGGAACGGCCAGCCGAAGGTGTGGTCCGGGTGGAAGTGCGAGATCATGACCACGTCCAGATCCGCGGCATTCAGACCGCACATGCGCAGGTGGGGCAGAGCCGTCGGCGACGGCTCCACCAGGACGCTGCCGTCAAGCACGAACCCGTTCCAGTACCGGCCGGGTGCCAGGAAGTTGCCGGTGCCGAGAAACGTCGCCGCCGTCATGGGCCGGAGTGTAAATCGCCGGGGCGCGAGCGACCGAACCCCGCTACCTGGCCGGGGGTGGCAGGCTGGGGGGTGCCGGACGAGACCCGCACCACCGGGCCTCTACGGCCGATCGAGTTGGCGACTGCCGCCGTCCTGGCCGGGGTCAGCGTCGCCCTGGTTGTCATCGGCTGGTTTCTGCCCCACCTGGGGCCTATCGCCGCTTTGGCGGTCGTCCCGCTCGGCGTCGTCGCCCACCGGCACCGGTTCCGAGCCCTGGTCGCCGCCACCTTCGCCGCGGCTCTGGTCAGCTTCCTGGTGGCCGGGACCGGAACGTTTTCGAACGTCGTCGAATGCGCCATCGTCGGCGGGCTCGTAGGGACGGGACGGCGGCGGGGATGGTCGTTCGCGAAGGTCATGGCCGCCATGGCGCTTATTGCACCACTGCTGGCAGCCCTCTCGGTCGCCTTACTCGCGGTGTTCAGCGAATTGCGGAAGTTGACCCTCCAGCAGATTTCGCAACACCTGGACGGGCATCGCCAAGATCCTCAACGGCATTCCCGGGCTGCACGGCGTCACCGAGCGCCTGGACGACTGGGTGCAGGCAGCGATCCGCGACTGGTGGATCAGCATCAGCGTCATCGTCATCATCGGCACGTTCAGTTTCACGGTGCTGGCCTGGTTGCTGCTCGGAGCTGTGCTCGAGCGCCTGCGCTGGATCCGGGCCGTCGACCGGCTGGAGTTGCCCGACGATACCGGGCCGGTCGATCCCGTCCCGGCCCGCCTGCGAGACGTCCGGTACCGCTACCCGGGGTCGGCGATCGACGCCCTCACGGGAGTTTCCTTCTGCCTCGACGCGGGCGAACTGGTCGCTCTTCTCGGCGACAACGGCTCGGGCAAGTCGACCCTGGCCCGCATCCTGGCCGGCCGGCAGCCGACGTCGGGAACAGTGGAGCGCCCGGGCAGCGCGGGTCTGGGCCAAACCGCGGGCACAGCAATGGTGATGCAGCACCCGGAGACCCAGATCCTCGGGGTACGAGTCGCCGACGATGTCGTTTGGGGCCTGCAGAACGCGGCGGGCGTCGATGTCTCCGGCCTGCTCGACACGGTCGGCCTGTCGGGCATGGAAGACCGAGAGACGTCGAGCCTGTCCGGCGGCGAGTTGCAACGCCTGGCCGTCGCAGCCGCCCTGGCCCGTCGCCCGCGTTTGTTGATCTCGGACGAGTCGACCGCGATGGTTGACGCCGAGGGCCGCCAGCGGTTGACCGCGCTCCTGGCCGACCTGCCGTCGCGGATGGGCATGACGGTCGTTCACGTCACTCACCGGCGGGAGGAGGTGGCAAACGCGGACCGTTCATTCCGCCTGGCGGCAGGCGTGCTGGTCGACGATCGGGCGCCCGTGCTGCATTCGAACGGTCATCAGCCATTCCGGCTCACTCCCCCTCGAGCGATGGTCTGCCGTGACGGGAAGGTCCTTTCACTTGGAGGGTCGCGCCTGGAGCTGCGCGGCATTCATCACACGTACGGCGCAGGAACGCCGTGGGCGCAGCCGGCTCTGCACGGGATCAATATGGTTATCGACCCCCGGGAAGGGGTGCTCATCGTCGGCGGCAACGGGTCCGGCAAGTCCACGTTGGCGTGGATCATGGCGGGTGTCCTGCGTCCCTCGAGGGGTGTGGTTCTGCTCGGCGGGGAGCCGGTCACGTCCCAGGTGGGATCGGTGGGATTGGCATTCCAGCACGCCCGGCTACAGCTGCAGCGCTCCACCGTGGCGGCGGATCTGCGAGCGGCTGGCGCGGCCGATGACGACGCCGTCGGCGCGGCCCTGGCGTCGGTCGGTCTCGACGTGGCGCAGATGGGCGAGCGCCGGGTCGACGAACTGAGTGGTGGTCAGCAACGGCGGGTGGCGCTGGCCGGCATCCTGGCCCGCCAGCCGAAGGTACTGGTCCTCGACGAGCCCCTCGCCGGCCTGGACCAGCCCAGCCAGGACGGGCTCATTTCCGTGCTGGCCGACTTGCGGCATCGGGTTGGTCTGACCGTCGTGATCATCTCCCACGACCTCGACGGCGTCGACCGGGTTTGCGACCGCGTCGTGCGCCTCGACTCGGGTCTGATCGTTGCCGACGAGAGCCGGGCGGTGGCCCCGTGTTGACGGCCCCACGCGTCGCGAAGGACGGGTCGGAGCGCGAACACCGACCGCCGCGGATCACCCTGCTCCGAGAGATCAAAGCGGACTCCCCGATCCATCGGCTCTGGGCCGGAACCAAGCTGGTGGCGGTGGGGGCGTTGAGCGTCACGCTGTCGTATTTCCCGTCGTGGGGGACCATCGGCCTCATCACCGGCCTGCTGTTGGCCACTGCGGCGCTGGCCCGGATTCCGTGGGGGGCGTGGCCGCGGCCGCCGATGTGGTTCTGGATCGTGCTGCTGGCGGGCGCAGGCCTTGCCAGCGCAGCCGGGCACTCGCCCTACGTGACGATCAACGGCGTGGTCCTGGGTCTTCGGCGGCCTCGACGCCTACTGGCGATTCGTGGCGGTAGGGGTGGCCCTGTTGCTCGCGGCCGCCCTGGTCGGATGGACCACGCCGCTGGGCGAGATCGCTCCGGCGGTTTCGCGGCTCCTCGCCCCGCTGCGGCTGGTCCGGGTACCTGTCGACGAGTGGGCGGTTGCGGTCGCCCTCTGCGTGCGCAGCCTGCCGCTGCTGGTGGATGAGCTCCGAACGCTGGTGGCGGCCCGCCGGCTGCGGCCGGCCCCTCCCCGCCCGGGGCGGTCCACCCTGCAACGCTGGCTGGACGAGCCGGTTGACCTCATGGTGGCCGCTCTGGCCGTGTCCATGCGCCGGGCCGGCGAGCTGGCCGAGGCGATCACCGCGCGGGGCGGCACCGGGCTCATCGCCGCCCGTACTCGCCGCCCCCGGGCGATCGATGCGCTGGCGCTGCTGGTCGTCGGGGCCGTGTGCGCCGGCGCCACCATGCTGCCCGCTTCCTGATCCCGGAACAGCTCGACGGGCGCCGGGGGCGCGGCACCAGCATCCCAAAAGCCAGCGTCCCTAAAAAGCCAGCATCCCTGAAAGCCAGCATCCCTAAGAGCCAGCATCCCTAAAGGCGGTGGCCCGGTGCTCGCGCTGGCCGAGGGCGGCGGGCGGCACGAGTCGACCCCGGGTCCCCTCAGGGCGTGGTGGCGACCAACCCCGGCCGGCCGGCCAGGGCGTTGCCGAGGTTCGCCCCGCTCACCAGGAGCAGGCCCGCAATCTCCCGGGCGGTCAGGTGCTGCCCAAGCACCGCCAGGCCGGCAATGGCGGCCACGGCCGGGTCCATGCTCAACAGGACCCCGAAGGCTCGGGGCGTCACCTTTCGCAAGGCCACCAGTTCGAGGCTGTATGGCACAACCGATGAAAGCACCGCCACCCCCGCGCCGAGCAGAAGCGTCCGGGGAGCGAACAGGGCGCCACCGGCGACGGCCAGCCCGACTGGCAGGACCGCAAGGGCGCCCGCGGCCATGGCGACCGCCAGCCCGGCGCTGGTATCGAAGCGGCGGCCGGTCTGTTGGCTCAGGAGGATGTACCCGATCCAGCAGGCGCCCGCGACAAAGGCCAGCGCGACACCGACTGGGTCCAGGTGCCGCCCACCGCCAGAGGTGAAGAGCGCGACTCCGGCCCCGGCCAGGCCGGCCCAGACCAGGTCGAGCCACCGTCGGGACCCGATCAGGGCCAGGGCCAGTGGACCTGAGAATTCGATCGTCACCGCCACCCCCAGTGGAATGCGGGCAATGGCTTCGTAGAACGACAGGTTCATGGCCGCCAGCACCAGGCCGAACGCCATCGCCACTCCCAGATCTCCCCGCCGGATGGCCCGGACCTTGGGACGGGCGAGCATCGCCAGTACCAGCGCTGCGATGCACAGGCGCAACGTCACCGCCCCGGCCGGGCCGACCCGGTCGAAGAGATGGATGGCGAACGCGGCGCCGAACTGGACGGAGAATGCTCCGGCCGCGACCAGCGCCGCGGCCGGCGGGCGACGCAACTGGACGCGGCCGCCCCGGCTCATCGGGCGATGCTACGGCGGGCCCAGGCGTCGAGCGCCGGGCCCGGCCGGAACTCGGGCACGACCCACCAGGGTGGCTGCCCCACGCGCTCGGGCGGGCGGGCCCCGACCAGGACCAGCGCTCCGCCGCGGGGCTGCTGGCTGACCGCTTCGACCGGCAGCCGGCGCTGGCGCTGAGTCGACCAGGTCACGGTGCCTGGCCCCCACCGCCAGGGGTTGTGGGTCACGCTGCGGGCAGGCACGTCGATCTCCCCGCCGAGGCGGGACACAGCTCCAGGGTCGACAAGGTCCCCGATTCCGGGCAGCACCAGCTTGGCCCCGAACAACGACAGAAATCCGTCGGCGGCTCGTCCCCAACGCTGACGCGCCTGGGACAGATCCTGCAGGCAGGCCAGGGTCAGCAGCCCCTGCAGACCGCGCGCGGCACTGTGACTTGCCTGCAAGACATGTTTTATGCAGGTCAGAGCCACTGTGGACGTTGATCACAGACCCCGCGCACCGGGTGCTTATACCATCCTGCAGGGTGTCGAACGCCGAGGATCCCTGGTCGCTCCAAGACCTGCGTCCCGACTTGGCTGCCGAGTGGGACACGGAACTCAATCGCCCGTGGACGCCGGCGACAGTCTCCTACGGGTCGGGATACAAGATGTGGTGGAACTGCGCGAAAGGACATTGCTGGCGCGCTCGGGTGTCCTCTAGGACCGAAGGGCACGGATGCCCCTATTGCGCGGGGCGTCGGGTCGACGATCGGAACTCGCTCGCGGCACGGCATCCTGAGGTCGCAGCCCAATGGGATCCGGAAGGCAACGGCGATCTCACTCCCGACGACGTCACCTACGGGTCCGGGCGCCGAGTCGCCTGGCTGTGCCCTAAGGGCCATAGATGGATTGCTCCGGTGGCCAGAAGAACCAGCCCCAGAAGCAGCAGCGGCCGAGGGACAGGTTGCCCGGTGTGCGCTGGCCGAACGCCCGGCGAAAAAGACTTAGGGCCATAGGCCCATGAGCCGGCCGTGGGATAAAACGAAGGGCCGCCCTCTTGTCGGGCATGAGACTCGACGACCCGGCCACGGTCGGCTCCGGCCCGAGGGTCGAGGAGTGCGTATGGCGGCCTGTCAAGGACCCGGCTCGGGAGGCGGCCCTGCTTCATTTGCTGTTCGGCCCGGACGGTCCTTGGCACCGCATGTGTGTGATCAACGATGAGCTGGTAGGGCGTAGAGCCGGGAGAGTGAAACGGGGCCGACCGGACGGTCAGGAGGTAAGAATTTCGAAGCCCGGTCGGGTGAGGCCGACCGGACTTCCAGGAAAGTTCCGCGCCAAATGAAGGCTAACAGCGCCGACACGGCGGCTGTCTATGCGCCCGTCTCGACTGCCAAGCAGGTGGAGGGAGCTGCCGACGCGGCGGCGGTCTACGGCCGTGTTTCGACTGCCGAGCAGGTGGACGGGACCAGTCTTCCCGATCAGCTTGATCGCGGGCGCAGCTACGTTGCCGCCCATGGCTGGAGGCTCGTTGGCGAGTACGTCGACGAGGGCGTCTCCGGTGCCAAGGCGAGCCGCCCGGCGCTCGACCGCCTGATGGCCGATGTTCGAGCTGGCCGTATCAAGGTGGTTGTGGTTGCCAAGCTCGACCGCTTCGGCCGTTCGCTGCGACACCTCGCCGAGGTGCTCGGGGAGCTGGACGACCTCGGTGTGCGCTTTCTCTCCGTCGCCGAGAGCTTCGACAGCACTACGGCTTCCGGTCGCCTTCAACGCAACATCCTGGGCAGCTTCGCCGAGTACGAACGTGATCAGATCCGGGACCGCACGACGAGCGGTGTTCTGGCAGTCGCCCGTGAGGGCTACTGGCCGGGCGGGCCCGCCCCCTTTGGCTGGCAGTTGGTCAAAGACGGACGTCGCACCAGGATCGAGCCGAACCTTGAGGAAGTCGAAACGATCCGGCTCGCGGCCCACATGGTTTGCGTTGAGTCCCTCACCCTCAGCCAGACAGCCAACCACCTGAACGATCTCGGGCGGCCGACCCGCAAGGGAGGTCGCTGGAATCGAGTCAAACTTCGCTGGGTGTTCAGCGCGTCCCCCTTGGGTGGTCGTTGGGAGTACGCACCGGTGTCGGGCACCCGGCGCCGTCCCGGCGGAGCTCTCGTGGTGCTCGATCTACCGGAGCTACTCGAGCCTGAGCTGCGGCGCCTCCTGGCGAGACACCTCGACGCAACCTCGACCGGGGAACGTCCTGAGTTCTACGAGTACCTGCTCTCAGGGCGATTGACCGCCCTGTGCGGTGATCTTTACACCGGTGCCGGCAACCAGAAGCAGGGACCGGGATACAAGTGCCGTAATCATGACAAGGCCAGGTATCACGGCACTGCCAACTGCGCCTGCCAGCGTCTTCCCGCCCAGGTCGTCGAAACGGTGGTGTGGGAAAAGGTCGTGGAGTTGCTGGCAGACGAGGAACGCCTGGAGGAGATGAGCGTCCGTTGGGACGCGACCGCCCAGGCCGAGTCGCACGTGCAAGCCGAGAGCTTGGACTCCGTGGTCGATCGGATCTCCACGCTCGAGGCAAACATGAACCGCACGGTCGCCGACTACATGCGAGCAGGGGTGCCAGCGGACGCCGTACGTGCCGCTGTCACCGAGGTCGCCGCGGAGATTGACCGCCTGAAGATCTATCGGGACCGGTTGGCCGCGATGGCCGCAACGAGCGGAGCGGACGGGACCAGAACGACTCAGATCAAGAAGCTTGCCCAGCAAGCGCGAGTAACCCTGGCCGCGGCCAGTCGGGAGACCAAGAGGCAGCTCGTCGAATTGTTGGACATGACCGTGACCCTGACTGGGGTAGAAACCTGTCCTCTCTGCCTCGGATCCGGGAAGGTGTCAGGAAAAGCACGTGGAAGGCGTTGCTCCGTCTGCTGGGGCGCACGCTTCGTTCCGATCCTTAGGGTCACCGGAGATCTCCCTGAGGCCATCCTCGCAGCTGGCAGCGTTGACGCCACGGCCGACGGCGTGGCCTGGCCATTCAGCATGGAAGCCCGGGTGGCCGTCTAGCACTGTTAATCGGAGCGACCTGTTGCGTTGATCGAACGTATGTTCGTATCCTTGGGCGTGACTCGTCGGCGGCCGATCCGGGCCCCCCGAACTGACGCCGAAGTGCTCGCCCATGACGAGGACATGGCCCTGCTCGAGGCGGTCAGAGCCGGCCGCGTCGTGCGCGGCGACGGGAACGACAGCTCCATCCTCGCCCCGCACCTGCTGGATGGGAGGCCGGTCCGGCTGTGGTTGCACCGGCTCGCTGCGGAGGGTCTGGTGAACATGCCGATCTCCGGGCCGCCCGCCCTGGCGCCGAGAGGCGAGCGGTTGATAGGTGGGGGCCGGCCCGCGGGGTGAGTGGATTTGCCGCCCTCTAGAAGGGCATGACCACCACCGCAACCCGCGTCTTCCGGGATCCCACCTGCACGGTGCCTGGAGGTTCGCAGCCGTGCCGGTGTCGAGACGGCCGAATCGTTGTCTTCGAGGAGGACGGCGACTGCTTCGCCGAAGCCCGCCGTGAGACGCTCAACCCAGCTGCGCGTCCAGCCAAGCTGCGCCCCAGCGATGGGGCGACGGCGTGATGACGGCGGCTGCTTGGAGTGACGACCAGAGTGAAGGCCCGTTCGAGCTTGCTCGTCCGGCCTGGCAGCAGCGCGGGGCGTGCCGCGGTGCCGATCCCAACTTGTTCTTCCCGGAGCGGGGTGAGAGCGTGAAGGAGGCCAAAGCGGTGTGTGCGCGTTGCCCGGTGCGGGAAGAGTGTCTCGAGTACGCCTTGCAGAACGGGGAAAAATTCGGGATATGGGGCGGACTCTCGGAAAGGGAGCGCCGCCAGCTCCGCCGAGAGCGTCGGCTGAAGGAAGCCGCATGAACCCGGAGCAATCGATAGAGGCCAACCGGGGGCAGCGAGCCGCCGCACTCGGCCTCGACCAACTCGATCTCGCAGCCCGGCCGTTGCACATACTGGTGAGTGCCGGAATCACCCTCGACCGGTTGCTGACCCTGACCCGGACCGATCTTCTGGCTTTCAAGAACCTGGGGGAGACCAGCGTCCGCAACATCGAAGCCCGGTTGGCCGACCGCGGGCTGTCCCTGGTCTCCGACCCGCCGGCGCCGGTTAACCACCGCCGGGTGGCCGCCCTCGAGCGGGGTCGGGTGCTCCATGAGCGCCACCAGGCCGGAGAGACGTTCGACGCCATCGCGGCCGATCTGGGAGTGTCGAGGGAGCGGGTTCGTCAGCTGGTCCATCGCTACCAGGCGTACGAAAAAGCCGAAATCGAACGAAAAGGGTCGCGACCCGAGGGGGTCGCGTGACCGGAAGTTCATCGCCATGGGTTCTCGGCGTAGATCCTGGGGCCCAGGCGACAGGAATAGTTGTTCGAACTGGCGTCGAACTCGCCTATGGGACCACCGCAGTGAGGGATAAAGGCGAGACCGTCGAACTATACGCACTGGGAGTCGTGCACCTTGTTGCCGGGATCAAAGAGCGATTCGCGCAGGTACTCGACGGCCGTCCTCTTGTCGCCATCGAAGCCGTCGTCGCCCCCAGCGTCTGGAACAACGGAGAACGAGTCGTCCTGCACCCACAATTCGTGATGGACACCTGCACCGTCGCTGGTCACATTGCCGGATGGGCTACTGCTCAACGGCTCGAAGTCGAGTGGGTTCGTCCCGGACACAACGGTCAAGGTTTTATCGGTAGCTATCCCGCTGAGCTGCGCCCGACCCGAGGCAAAGGGGCCGGCAAGGACCGACTCAGGCACCTGCGCAGTGCCTGGGATGTGGCCGGAGCCACGATGGGGAAGACCGTAGCGTACGCCACTTATCGAGATCGATATGACCGCCCGCTTGGCGGCCTGGATTCGGCCCTGACAGGCGAGTAGCGAGTGACAACCCAGACCGTTCGGCCTACCGTTTCGTGCTGATGAAGGGTGACCGGGTCAAAGTGCTGGTCGACGTCGGAGCAGGCGTGGTGCGCTTTGAAATCACAGCCACCCGGGCCGGCTGCACAGTGCCGGTGGCGGTCGACCAGTGGAGGGACGTCAGTGACAGAACTGGATGCGGAGGGTACGTCAGGGGAGCAGCTCAAAATCGATCTCGCGCCGGGATGGTATTGGCTTCCTGAGCCAGACACAGCCCGCGATGGGCTGCCCGGGACAGACCCGTACACGTCCCTTGTTCGGCAGATGGTTCAGGATGGACTGGCAATTCACCGGCCGTTTCGCCGCACGAGTGATTTCCTGCGAAATCTCGCGAAGAGCACCAGCGGCGCGCTGTTGACCGTCTGCCACGTCGAGGTTCCCTCGAGGAGGAAACAGGTAGTCGGTTGGTTGCTTGCCCACCCCCTGGTCGATACGCCGCTGCTGCCCGACGGACACTTGAACTTCGAGGTACTGGAGCGCTACGCGTTAGAGGCTGTCGACCACGGGGTGGACCGTGCCAGAAGTGCGACCCAACCTCGGGTCGAGCGAAGAGAACTATCTCAGGGTCCGGCAGTGCGTGGCGTGCGGACGGTTCGGAATCCTTCTGACACCAGGTACAGACGGCACCTGAGCTACTGGATCACGTCGGTAGAGTTCGACTGCACCTTTTTCCTGACGGGCGTGCTCCAGTCCCCCGACGAGCGGGACCTTGAGCGGCTTGCCGCTGATTTCGAGAAGATGGCAAGCACGCTAAGAGTCGTGGCCGTATAGCGGTCCTGTCCGCACACTGTTACCCCGGTGCCTACTGGTGTTGGAGGGGACCAACCACTGTTTGGGCTCGAACCACCGGTGGGTGCGTGGCAATGACTTTGGCGCGCTCATCACCATCGGCCGATTCGGTCCTCAGCGTTCATCGAGCGTGAGCGTACCTAGGCGCGGAGATGCTGCTGAGCGTCCTAGCGACAGGACAGGACCGAGGGGCCAGAACGGAAGGGGCGTCGCCCCGGCCCCTCGGAACCATGGTGGGACGCTTAGAAGGCGTCCACGCCTGCCGGGGCCGCCTCAGCGGCCGCCGACTTGGTGGCATCGGCTTTGGCGCCGGGACCACCAGAAGTGGAGCCGTTCCCAGCTACCGAAGTGGCGGCGGAACCATCGCCGGCCCGGCCGCTGGGGTTTCCCGAGTCGGCTTGCTCTCGGACCACCTTGGTGACCTTCGCGCGGGCGAAGACCAGCGACGGGCTGACCTCCTGGGCGATGAACTTGACGGTGGTGACCTGCTTGGCGCCCTCGGTCGTTTCGATCTCCCGTTTGTAGGTGTCGATCCGGCCGACAACGACGACTCGCATGCCCTTGGCGAGCGACTCGGCGACGTTCTCGGCCAGGCTGTTGAAGGCGGTCACGTCGACCCAGTGGGTCTTCTCGGTGTCGCCTTGGCCTTCGGTGATGGCGACGCTGAAGGTGGCCCGGGGCTTTCCGTTCTCGCTGAAGCGTAGAACGGGGTCGCCGCCGAGGTTGCCGACGAAAGTGACGTTCTGGAGGGACATTGCTTGGTTCCTTTCCTGCCCACTGGGGGCCTCGGGCGGGACGGCGTGGTTGCCGACTCAGTAGTTCTTTGCGTCAACCGTCCGGTCGGCTGTGGGGGTTCGGAACATCCGGGGGGATTTCTTTAGGCCGCTTCGGGGGCTGTCACCGGCCCGCGTTGCACGGCGACGGCTTCTTTCGCCGGCGTGGACGGTACGGAAGCGGGCGAAAGGGCTGTCAGAGCTGGCCAGGACTGACTGCGACCATTGGTCACCGAGGGGCTGTCGTCGATGTCGGCGAACCAGACCTGGTTGATGAGCAGTTCCAGCGAGGGCTCGGCGTTGGGCGCCGCCTCGTCGGTGTACTCGTCAGGGCCGCGGCGGTCCCGGACGGTTTGTTTCACCTTCCCTTCCACACCGACGACGTCGCCGACGGCGGGGAGCCGGCCGTTCACCTCTGTCCGGTCCATGGCGTCGGCCCACATCACGCAGTCGATGGATGCGTGCGATCCCTCCAAGGTCAGGTAGGCCCGCCGGGTGCCCTTCTTGGCCACCTCGAAATGGGCGACCACTCCGATGGTGTAGATATGCCCGCCGGGGTTTGTGATCCGGTGGATCGCAACCGTTTGCGACGGCCGGGAACCACCGTGCTTCAGGCGATCGAGCTTGCCGTTGAGAGACTTCAGAGGGCTGGACGAGACCAGTACGCCGAGCCGCAGTCGTTCTCTTGTGGCCCGTTCGATCACGCCCCACTCGGTGTCGCAGACTGTCACCTCTGGCGCGTCTCGTAAGGCTTTCGACGCCATCGACTGGCCGAGCCGGGCGCCGAAGGCGTCGAACGCGCCGGCCTCGATCATCGCTTCGACAATGTTGACGGGCAGGTTCTTGGCCTGGCCGGTCTTGGGGTCGGTGACGGTCACTCGCCCGAGCAGGTCGGCGAGCCCCGCGAACGGTCCACCCCGATCCCGTTCGGCAACCACGGCTTCAGCATTGACCCCCACGCCCTTGATCTCGCCCAGGCCGAGCCGGACCGCCCCCGCGTCGTCCACGCTGGTCTTCGTTCCCGACACGTTCACGTCCGGTCCGAGCACCGGGATCCCCTCTGCTTGCAGGGAACGCAGCACGGCCAGTCTTTTGTCGTCTCCGCTGGTGACCGAAAGCAGGGCGGCGGCGAACTCGGCCGGCCAGTTCGCCTTCAAGAACGCAGTGACGTATGCCGTTTTGGCATAGCCGACCGAATGGGACTTATTGAACGCGTAATCGGCAGCGCCTTTCATGGCCGCCCAGACTCGCTCGGCCGTCGCCGAGGCGAACGCCAACTTGGGGCTACCGGCAGAAGTGTTCGGCTTCGCCGCGCCAGCGACGAACAGCTCGCCAACCGCCTCCATTTCGTCGCGCTTCTTTTTCGAGACGGCCCGCTGGAGCCGGTTGCGCTCGTCGGGCCCAAACCCGGCTACCACCTCGCCCAGCCGCATCAGCTGCTCCTGAAAAACGCAGACTCCGAAGGTTTCCCCCAGCACCGAGCCGATCGCCTGAGCCTCGCTGGGCTGGTCGGTCAGGTAGTCGTAGCTAACCGCCTCCTCCCCGGCTTTGCGACGAACGTAATGCTGGTCGAGACCGGCGGCGAGCGGGCCGGGACGGAACAGGGCGATCACCGCGGCCAGCTCGTCGATGTTCTGCGGGGCGACCTGCACGGCCAGCTTGGTCATACCTCCGCCCTCCAACTGAAAGACCCCGGCGGTGCGCCCCTCCGCGATCAGCCGCCACGCCGCACGTGCCGTGGAATCGGTGGAATCGTCAGCAGGGTCGTCCACGTCCAGCGGCCCGCCGTTTCGCGGCTCGATCAGCCGGGCGGCGGCCGAGATCACGTCCAAGTTGCGGACACCGAGCACGTCCAGTTTCAGCAGCCCGAAGCTCTCGATGTCGCTGCCGTCCCATTCGGTGACCAGCTGGCCGGCGCTGTCACGGCGGTCCCGGCGCAGTGGCACCAACCCGGGCAGCGGTTCGTCCGAGACCACCACACCGCAGGCGTGGATGCCCTCATTGTTCACCTGCCCCTCGAAGCCCTTGGCCATCTCGACCAACACTCGGGCGGCCGGATCCGCTACCGCCTTGCGGAATTCGACCCCAGCTTCGTTGTCGGGGTCCGCGAGGGCGGCGAGCGACAGCGGCTTGCCGTCTGAGCCCTTGGTTACCGTGTCCGCCAGGCGTGCGCCCAGGACACCTTGGCCCGTCACCTTGCCGGCGGAGCGCAGGCTGGCGGCCGCCAGGGACATGCCGAAGGTCCCGATCCGGGCCACCCGGTCGTAGCCCCAGCGCTCGGCCAGGTACGACATCACCTGGGGTACCGCGGCCTGCTCGAAATCGGTGTCAATGTCGGGCATCTTGGCCCGGTCGAGGGACAGGAATCGCTCGAAAAGCAGGCCGTGGGCGAGCGGGTCGATGGCGGTGATCCCTAACGAGTAGGCGATCATGCTGCCGCCCGCGCTCCCGCGCCCCGGCCCCACCCGGATGCCCCGCCCGTGTGCCCAAGCGATCATGTCGGCCACGATCAAGAAATAGTCACTTAGCCGTTTCTCGCAGATCACGTCGTACTCGAAGCGCAGGCGAGCCAGGACCGGTTCGGGGAGCGGGTGGCCATAGCGGGCTTCGGCGCCTTCGGTCATCAAATCGTGCAGCAACCGGCCGGAATCGGCCGGAGCGTCGCGGCCGGGCTCGAAGTAGCGGGGCAGGCGGAGCTGCCCCGCGTCAGGCAGCACCCGTGACTCGACCATCTCAGCCACGAGGGCCGTGTTGACTACCGCCTGGTCGCAGCCGGGCAGGCCGTCGAAGACCCGGTGCATCTCCCCGGCGGTGCGGAGGTGGTAGCCCTCACCCTGGAACCGCCAGCGGCCGGGTGTGTCGACGGTGACGTTGGCTCCACCTAGGCACAACCAGGCATCGTGGGTTCTGGCCTCATCGGGATGGGTGTAGTGGGCGTCGTTGGTCGCCGCCAATCTCAGCCCATGGGTCCGGGCGAACTCGACAAGCTGGGGGAGGATGGCGGTCTCGGTCGGAATGTCATGACTCATGACCTCCACGAAGAGCCGTTCGGCGCCGAAGATGTCGACCAGGCTCCGCAGGTTCCGAGTGGCCCGTTCCGGGTCACCGGCGGCCAGGGGACCGGCGATCGGGCCACCCAGACAGCCGGTGAGCACGATCAGTCCGTCGGAGTGGCGGTCGAGGAGTTCCATACCAACTCTTGGCTTGTGCCAGTAGGCCGGCCCCTCGTGGGCGGCGTTGGACAGCAGCAGCAGGTTCCGCCAGCCCGCGCCGTCCGCGGCGAGCACGGTCAGATGGTGATACTTGGACTGCTTTCTTCCCGACCGGCTGTCGGTCTCGGCGCCGCCGCCGCCCGAGCCGATCTCGGAATCGCCGACCGCCACCTCGGAGTTCTCCTCCAGGCAGGATCCGTGGCTGAGGTACATCTCGATCCCGTGTATCGGTTGCAGCCCGGCCCGTGCCGCCGCCTGCGCGAACTTCCAGGATGCGGCCAGGTTGCCGTGGTCGGTGACGGCGATGGCTTTCTGACCGTCCGCGGCCGCGGCCGTACACATCGAGTCCAGCTTCTGGAGGGCGTCCCGATGGCTATAGGTGGTGTGGGTATGCAGGTGACAGAACGGTTCCACGGTTGATCCTTTGCCGCACCGACGGGAGCGGCCCAGCGAAGATCAAGAGGGCGGCCCCGCCTGGCGACCGCCAAACCAGCGCCGATCAGTGAGGCCCTCCGAGCGTGATCCAGCTCGGGTTGTCGAACCCAATCAAGGTCGTCTCGCCCCGGGCTTCAAGGATTCGCAGTTCAACGCTGCCCATCGTCCCGCCGGCGCAGCGACGCTGTCCGTCGTCGGCAGGATCAGAGGTGCGTCCCTTTCGTGTTCAGCAGGGGACGAAGGATTTCGACCCAGGCCAGGGCGACCAGCGCCAACGACAGACAGGCCCCGACCAGTTGCTCTCTGGCCGTGTCGGTATGGCCGAGCAGTGGCGCCGCAAGGCGAAGCCGGGCCGGCCACAGCAGTGGTACGCCCTTGACGGTGAGCATGTCGCCGACCAGGTGAAGGCCCACCCCGATGCCGGCGGCGACCGGTAACCACGCCCAGGTGTGCGGGTCAGCGACCCTGGTCGGGTCGGTGAGCCAGGAACCGGTTTGGGCCCGCCAGACCGCCCATCCGGCCGCCACCGGGCCGACGAGCGCCAATGTGGAGCCTCTGCGGGCAATGCCGGCCGGGACCAGCATGGTGAGGGTGAGGGCCAGGCATGCGTAGACGAGGATCGGGGCGGCCAGGGCGAACCGTCCCAGCCACCACACCAGCACGGCTATCCCGCCGGCAAAACACAGGGAATGGGTGGCCTGGCGGTGTCCCCCGGCCAGCTTGTTTGTGAGCGCGGCGACTTCCTCGGAGACCGGTCCCAGTCGGCGGCTGACCGTTGAGCCGGGCTCATCGATATCAGGGAGCAACGCGAAGCCGGCACATATCGCCCCCGCCGCGGCGACCTGGCCGGGAGGCAGATGCGTGTGTGCCAGGCGGGCGACAGGCTCTGCTAGGCCTACACCGACCACCGCCCCGAGCAGGGCGTGATCACGGCCGAGCACGGCACTCCCCGAGGGTCGTCTCGGACAACCAGCAACGGCCATCGAGCCGGGACTCGATGGATCCGAAGCACAACGGCAGCAACGGGTTGTTCACGACCGTCAAGAGAGCGGCGGCCGCGCCCAGGCCGCGCTCAGCGAACGCCTGATGCTGTCTCCGCATAAGAGTCCAGCAAAGCCGGAGGGAAACGCCGGGCGCCACAACCGTTGAGAACAGGACCCCGACATGATGACCAAGCAGACCGGGCGGCACCAGGACCCAGGCGGCGAACCGCTCGCGACGTCGAACGGCGAGAGGCGGCACACCGAACGGGCGGCGACCGAACCGATCGGGTTCCGCCGACGGGCGTGCCTGACCAGCCCGGGAGAACCGCTGCTGCTGGCCCGAGACCCGATCGAGTCGATGATGCGCTTCGGACAGTTCGCCGAGCAGTCCGGGATCGACACGACGGAGCTCGTCGCCTCCCGCACAGTCGCCGTTCCTCTGCCGATCTGGCCCGAGCAATGGTCGAAAGGCACCCGCCGGTGGAAAGGCGCCCGATCGGAGCTGATGGGGCACCCACTCATGTGGCTACCCGAGCGCCTCGCGACGCGCGTTGAACAGCCAGTCGAGCCGAAAGGCTGGCGGCGCCAGGAGACCGACGACGAATGGGCCATACGGGTGGCCCTGGAGATGACCGCCTCAGGGCTGTACGACCAGACCACCGGCACCTGGCTCGACGTGCTCGGCACCGTCGACATCGACATCGATGAGCCCCGCGCCCAAGCCAGGGTCGCAGCCTGGCTGGCCGGACGACTCGACCGCACACTCGACGGCATTGACCTCACCAACCTGATGTCGGACCAGGAGGACCCGCACTGGTCGTCGTGGGCGGCGGTCGACCTGGCCCCCGTCCTGCGCCGCTACTCCTGGGCACTCGGTGCCGACGCCCTCATCGACACCCTCGACAGCCTCCCTGCCGAAATCGACCGGCACGGGATGGACCGCGACGCCGCCGTGGCCGTGGCCACCACCGTCGCCACGGTGGGATCCACCTGGATCGACGGCGTTCCCGACAGCGACGCTGCCCAGACGCTACGGCAAGCCGCCCGGCAGCTGGCCAACAGCACATTATCGAGCGCCCAGGCTCTGATCGGCGGCCCGGTCGCCACAATCAGCGCAGCGCTTCTCGAAATTCGAGAACGATTCTGGCCAGCGATGGACTCCGAGATCACCGAACTTGGCCGCCTCGCGGGCGGGGTGGATCGGCTGCTCGAAGGCAGGGATTCCTGACAGCGACCCGCGATTATGCGGAAGTTTCGACCGATCTGGCACAGAAGATCATCCCGCCTCCGCCCGATCCGCCGTCAACCGATCGGCACAATGCGACCAGATTGACCAGCGGCTGCCATCCGAAAGTAGAGACAAGGGAGTCGAGCGAGTCTTCGGGCAGTGTGGGCAGTATCCGGAAGCATCGTGTTTCGGCGGCAAGCCCCAAGAACGGTACGCCGGCACCAAGAAGCTCGGCGGTTGACATCGGCAGCGTGCGCCAGCACACGGGGCGCCCGCCGGCCAGTTTCCCGGCCACCAACGCGATTAGGTAACCGAGCAGGTCGGCGGCCTGCGGGCTGAGCTCGCCGGAGCCGAGGATCGGGTCGGAGGCGGCGGCCAACTCGACCAGGTGGGCGCTGAGTGGCACCGGCTCGTCCTCGCCTTGGTCCCGGCGTGCCATCACTCGCACCGCGGCCGCGGCCACCGTGTCGAGCTGGTCGGTGAGCAGCGAGTGAACCTCATGCTCGAACGCCTCGAGGTTGGCGACGATCCACACGTCGGCCAGCCAGTCGCGCGGCAGGAGCTCGCGTCCGTTCGCGGACCTCGTATGGTTGGTCACTCGGTTGTGCATCACTGCTCGGCTCCTGTGGCCGGGCGGCACAGAGTCCGCCGCACCACTGCGCCGCGCACAGCGGCGTTGGTGCGGCCCGCGAACACCTCCGGCCAGGAGGCGTCAGACAGCCAAGTCAGGTGGTGCGTGTGGCGTGAAATCATCACCCCTAGACGGCCGAGGGACATGGCGTACTCGTTGTCCGATCCGGCCGCGGCAGCCGGGTCCAACGCCACCACCAGCGGCCACTGGCCGCCCTGGAGGCGGTCGGCGGTGCCAACTGTGATGTTGCTGGCCTTCGGGTCGCCGATAAGGCCCCGCTCGGCCAGCAGCCCGGTGATGATCGACACCTGCGAGTTGCGTGACACCGCCACGGCCACATCGGCCGGGGTGGCGTCCCAGGCCAGCGTGACCGGGTTGCCGTCCCCGTCGATACCCGGCCCGGTCAGCGTCGCGCTCACGAGGGCGGCGGCACGGTCGGCCACCGCCCGCATGGTGATCTCGTTGTCGGGGTCGTCGGAGACCGCAACCTCGATGGCGGTGATCTCAGGGAGTGGCCCACCGTCCACTAGCCGGGCCGTGCGGG
>CAWAEC010000008.1:0-90905 GCA_963781155.1 uncultured Acidimicrobiaceae bacterium | reverse complement strand
ACACAGGTGCCCAACCTGAGCCCCAGCCATCGGCGGCGTTTCCGGATGCGGTGAACACGCCACCGCCGGGATCGGCCAGGAACAGCGTGAAGACGCCATCCGGCCCAGGCACGGCGCAGACCGGCGCGCCGGGCAGAGTGCTGCCTTGCGCCACGTTGCCCCAACCTGCGCCCCAGCCGTCGGCGGCGCTGCCCGAAGCTGTGCGCACCTCGCCGCTGGCATCGGCCATGAACAGGGTGAAGGTGCCGTCCGTAGCCAGGCACGCACTGAGTGGCGCACCGGGCAGGGTCGTGGCCGTCTGCGACGACACAGGGGTCCAGTCACCCCAGCCGCCGACCGGGGTGCCCCATGCGGTGAATACGTTGCCACCTGGGTCGGCCAAGAACACCGTGACGATGCCGTCCGGCGCCGCCACTGCGGTGATCGGCGCGCCCGGGGCTGTGCTGCCTTGCGACACGCTCGACCACGTTCCCCAGCCGGGTCCGACAGTGCCGGATGCGGTGCTGAGGTTGCCCGACGCGCTGTACACGTTGCCACCGGGATCGGCCACGAACAATGTGATGATCCCGCCGGGGCCCACTACCGCGCTCACCGCCGCGTCGGGGGTGGTGGCATCGGCCTGCGTCGACACCTTGGACCACCCTTGTCCCCAGCCCAGGGTCTGGTTGCCGGATGCGGTCAACACGTCACCGCTGCTGCCGCTGACCAAGAACAGCCTGGCGATCCCGTCGGGGACGATACCACCTGGGACGGTGCCCTCGACCATGGCGGTGACCCGCGTCGGGGGTGGTGTCGCCGCTCCCCGGCGACACAGGGGTCCAGTCCACCCATTCGTCGGTGGGGCTTCCCCATACTGTGAGCGCCTCGCCGATGGTGTTCGCCACGAACAACGAGAAGATGCCGTCCGCGGACAGCGCTGCCGTGACCGGCGAACCGGGAGTGGAGGTGCCGGTCTGTGGGGAAACAGGCGACCACATCCCCCAGCCACCAGCCGGGCTCTCCGACGCCGAAACCACGCTTCCCTCGGAATCGGTCAGGAACAGGGCGGTGAGGCCATCCTGGGCCACCATGGCCGTGACCGGTGCGCCCGGGTTGGTGATGCGCTGCCCCACGTTGGTCCAGCTGCCACCCCAGCCTTCGGTGAAGTTGCCCGAGATGGTGTGAACCTGGCCGTCGGTATCGGCCACGAACAACGTGAAGAGGCCGTTCGCCCCCACCAACGCGGTCACCGGCGCACCAGGTGTCGTAATGCCGGTCTGTGCCGACACCAGCCACCACTCCCCCCAACCAACGGTTCGACTGCCCAATGCGGTGAACACGCTGCCACCGGGATTGGCCAGGAAGACCGCTATGAGCCCGTCTGGAGCCAGCACAGCCGTGACGGGCGCCCCTGGGGCGGTACTCCCCTGCGCCACGCTGCTCCAAGCATCCCCCCAGCCCCGAGTGGGGTTGCCCGACGCGGCCCACACGCCACCCGTGCGATCGGCTACGAACACGGTCATGAGCCCATCGAGGGCTACCACGGCGCTGAGCGGCGCACCGGGCGTGGTGATGACGTCCAGCGGCAAGCTGGTCCAGGCTCCCCAGGCCGGACCGGGACTTCCCGGCGCAACCGAAGGGCTACTCAACGTGGCCCGCACCACCCCGCCGTGATCCGCGACGAACACCGTGTAGTCGCCGTCGGCAACGGCAACGGCGGTCACGGGCGCCCCTAGGGGGGCGGTGCCGGGCAACACGGTCTCCCAGGGAGTCCAGCGGGTAGCGTTTCCCGAGGCGGCTTGCACCTCACCGCTGGCAGCGGCCATGCATACCGTGCTGATGCCGTCCCGAGCCATCACCGCCGTGATCGAAGCGCCGGGGACGGTGTTGCCGGTCTGGCCTGACAGAAGCGTCCAGTCTCCCCACCCGCGGGCTTGGCTGCCCGACGCAGCGAACACATAGCCGTCCGGATTAGCCAGGAACACCGTGTACGTCCCGTCACCGGCCAACACCGCGTTGACCGGCGCCCCCGGCTCGGTGCTGCCCTGGGACACGCTGGTCCAAGGGGAGCCCCAACCGCCGTCAACGTCGCCCGAGGTGGTGCGCACCTCGCCGGTGGCATCGGCCATGAACACCGTGAAGGTGCCTCCGGGCGCCAACAGCGCCGTGACCTGAGCACCGGCGGTAGTGGTGGCGGTGTGCGGCGAGACCGGGGTCCAGTCTCCCCAGCCACCGGTGGGGTTGCCCCCGGCAGCCCACACGACGCCGCCCGAATCGACCACGAACAAGGTGATGCTGCCATCGGGGCCCGCCACGGCGGTGACCGGCGCTCCGGAGGCGGTGGTGATAGGCGCCTGCGGCGCCACCGCGGTCCAGCCCCCCCAGACCGGGTTCGCGTCGCCTGGGGGTTCGTAGGGGGAGCTCGTCGCGCTCCACAGATCGCCGGCGGTATCGGCCACAAACGCCGTAATGGAGCCGTCTTGCGCCATCACCGCGGTAACCGGCGCACCGGGCTTGGGGCTGATGCCGCTCTGGAGCGACACGCTCGACCACGAGGCCAGGCCGCCAATGGACTTGGCCGATGCACTACGAACGGTGCCGCTGACGTCAGTCATGCACAGCGTGTAGGTACCGTCCGGACCCACGACGGCACTGATGGGGGCACCGGGCACGGTGATCGGATCGGACCCCACGCTGAACCAACCCAAACCCCAGCCTGGGGCCGACCCGCCCGAGGCGCAGAAGGGGTTGCTCGACGCAACGTGCACGGCGCCGGTCCCATCGGCCACCGCCAACGTGATCACGTCTTCGAGGGCCACCACCGCGGTGACCGGCGCCCCCGGCGTGGTGGTGACGCTCAGCGCCGGGCTGGGCTGGGCTGGACCGACATGGACACCGCCGGCGGTCAGGCCGGAGGGGCCGGAGCGTTGCCGGCCATCTCGACGATGTTGACCTCAAATGCCAACTCCACCAATGGGTAGAGCAGGTTCCCCCGCGGTGTCCCGTCGGACACTTCCTCATCACGGAGGGGCGAGTTCACCATGACTACCAGCTCCATGTCTTGCGGCAGGAAGAACGCAACACACTGCTCTTCGTAAAGTTCGTAGGCCCAGCCGCCAAGCTTGTAGTAGATGTAGCCGAGATTGGTCGAGACCGGAGGAGGAGGAGGCCGGTTGAGCCCGAAGCCGCGGTCGAGCATCACCTGGGCTTGTGTCGGGCTGACGATGGTGCCGGCGCGGCGGAACGTGCCCATGACCCGGAGCATCTCGTTCACCGACATGTGGAAGGCGGCGTCCTGCTGTTGGTCGAGCGAACCGTCCCCATCCGAACCGCTGGTCACCGGGAAGTCGTAAGCCAGCGCGTCGGCCGGATCATGGGCGAAACCCGGGCCGTGCACTCCCGACGGTGCGAAGATCTCCTCCGCCACGTAGGACGCGTACAAGTTGATCGTGCTGGTGTTCCACAGGTTGTCGTTGACGGTGGCACGATCACCCGACGCGACCGGGTACACGATCGTGGTCGGCGGCACGCTGCCGTTGACCGTGGCGAGCAAGACGCGGCACAAGCCGTAATTCACGTTCTCGTAGCTGTAGTCGCCCCAGTTCAGCGTCCCCGCCTCGATCGCCTCCTTCATTCCTGCGAAATCCATACTGGCATTCGGGCTGTTGTACGCCAGCCCGGATGTGTGGGCCAGCAGGTCGGCAAACGTGATCCTGTCGACGTTCGGACCCTTGGCCCAGTACGCCGGCAGGTACCCGATGATGGGCGTGTCCGGCGAGAGCCCGGCGGCGCCCAAGACCTTCATCATCGCGATCGCGGTCACGATCTTGTTCAGGCTCGCCACGTTCATCCGGGTGTCGAGCGTCCAGCGCTCACCCTCGGCTCCGTCGAGCGGCCACTTCGCCCAACCCCAGTTGGCCTGCTCGATCGTAGAGCCGTGCTGGTTCAGACCGACCGAGAAGCCCGCGACATTTCCGACCAGGTTCGTCTGCAGCTCCTGCAAGAATCCGGCCGAGTCGAAGCCGTACGTCACCGCTCCTCCGTTCACCTCATCCTGGTCTGTTGAGACCGTACTACGGGTACAGCCCACATGAGCCCGAGAGGGGCAGTAGGCCGGGTCTGCGGGTGGTCGAGGGTTCTGGCTCAGGGACCTTCGCCTCGACCAGGGTCTCGCCCCTCACGAAGCGGGGATTTGTGAGCCGCCAGACGCGCCCCGACGACGGCCGGGCGACGCAGGCCGTGCTGACCGACGCGGGACTGATCAAAGTTGTCGAGACAGCTCCGATCCATGTGCACGCCGTGCGTGAGCTTGTCATTGCGCCGCTCAGCCCGTCGCAACTCAAGCAGCTGGGCATTGCCGGATCAAAGATCCGGCAGCAAATTCAACGATGGAACGCCCGGCAAGGAGACGTAACGATCTGAGGCAACCCTTGACGGGAATCGGGTACGTAACCCGAAGGCGGACCCATGCCCGTGCCGGACCGGGTTTCGGGGTGAGCCCACCTTGGTCGTCAATACCGACCTCTCCTCAATGGAGGGATCGCCAACCTGCTCCCACTTGGCGACCCACGGAGCACTGGCCGGCCCTATCCTAGCGCTGCATCCCCGACAAGTGTCGCGCTGATCACCCCTGATACAGCGGAAGTCCGATGCCTCAATGTGCCACACGGGGTGAGCGACTTCAGCAAGCAAGTACAGGCGAGGTCCGGCAACGAGCAAGCTGCCCCGAGCACTCGGGCTTTGGGAATGGAGCGGATAGGTAGCCCGGGCCGGCGATCTGGGAGTGCATCCAGCAGCTTGGATGCCATGGCAATAAGGAGGTTGTTGTGACATAACCGAGCGACAAGCTCACGTCAGCCAGCCGGTGCAAGTCCGGTCCGGGGAGACGCCAGGGTCCCTGGTAGCGAAGCCCCCGTGCGTCATCGAGAGGTGGGGTGCGAAGCGGGGTGGAACAACTGGCCGGTCCGTAACATTAAGCCCCGGATCCACCGATCTGGCGGGGGTGACTAGGGCGGGTATCCGCGAAAAGCGCCTTCCGGCAAGGGAAAATGGCGGTTACCACACCAAGCCATGCCCCTACTGGAAGGCACCTTTCAGATGCGTTCATCTTGGCACAGTCTGGACCGGATCGAGGTGACCTTCGATGACGAGCGGCTGGTGGCCAACGCCGGGCTGATCGCCCCGGCCAGTCTGGCCGAGCATCTGGGATGCGTGAGCTCTTCGACGAGCGGGTCGATCTGGGCGACGGCCCGGGCCGGGCGAATGTGGGGCATAAGGCGATGACGGTGATCCACGCGGTGCTGGCCGGCGCGGAGTTCATCGACGGCTGCGACGTGCTGCGGGCCGGGTCGACCGCGGCGGTGTTGGGCATACGGTGCTGGCCCCCTCGACGATCGGCACCTTCTTGCGCAGCTTTTCGTGGGGCCATGCCTGCCAGCTCGATGCCGTGGCCGGCGAGGCGCTGGCCCGGGCGTGGGCGGCCGGCGCCGGCCCCGATCCGGCCGGAGGCGTTCACTATCGACTTGGACAGCTCGATCCATGAGACCTACGGCACCCAGAAAGAGGGCGGCAGCCGTTCGGTTACACCCATGTGCGCGGCTACCACCCGCTGTATGCCATCGCCGGCGATGACGGCCAGGTGCTGCACTCGCCGGCTTCGGGGCGGCAACTCCCACACCGCCCGGGGGGCGGTCGGCTTCTTGGCCGAGACCTTCGCCCGGGTCCGAGCCGCGGGGGTGACCGGCCAGCTGATGATGCGGGCCGACTCGGGCTTCTACTCCGCCAAAGTCGTCCAGGCCTGCCAGGCGGCCGGGGTCCGGTTCTCGATCACCGTCAAGCTGTATCCGAACGTGCACGCCGCCATCTCGACCATCCCCGACAAGGCGTGGAAGCCGATCCCTTACTGGCTCGACGACGGCGCCGATGTGGCCGCCATCGACTGGCGGGCGTTCAAGTCCGGCACCGACGAAGGGATCGCCTGCCGGCTGGTCGTGCGTCGAACCCGGCCCACGCCCGGCTCCAACTGGCCTTGCTCGCCGACTTCTCCTACCACGCCTTCATGACCGACCGCGACGGCGACCCGTCACCCTCGACGCCTGGCATCGGGCCCACGCCAACTGCGAGAACGCCATCCGCGACCTCAAATACGGGGTCGGGCTCAACCATCTACCCTCCGGCCGCTTCGGAGCCAACGCCGCCTGGCTCACCTTGAACGTGATCGCCCACAACCTGTCCCGCTGGACCGTTCGCATCGGCGGCCTCGACACCGAAACCCCAGCCGCCACCAGCGAAGACACCAGTGACCGACAGCCCAACCGCAAAGCCTTCGTGACCACCGACACCCTGCGCCGCCGCTACCTGGCCATCCCCGGACGGATCACCAGCTCGGCCGACGCCTCCATCTTCACCTGCCATCCCGCTGGCCATGGGCCGCCCAGTTCAACACCATGCTCGACGCCATCCGCACGTCGAACTCGTCATCTGACCACCCAGCAAGACCGACGCCCGTGGCGGCCGCGTCGACGACAACCCAACACCCAAAACCCCTGACCTCACACGCCCCCTCACCAGCCGCCTCAGCCTCACCACCCCCTAACCGGTCATCACCACCCACCCCAGCCCACTTCAACCCGCTCAAACGATCGACCCCGACAATCGGTGGATCCGGGCTTAGTGAAGCCTGCAGCGTCGTAACGCCGGCCCGCGAGAGCGGGACAAGGAGGGAGCCGAGCCTGTTCCCTAGGGCGAAGGCCATGGAAGGCACCAGAGAGCCTAGAGCGGGTGCCGAAGAACTTCCCGGCGCAGGGGGCTCGGAACGGTCAGAGGGTTGTCGTGGGAACTGGAGAGGCCCTCCTCGGTCCGCCGCTGCGGGTGGCGGAGCGTGCCTGTCTATAACCGGTGAGGAGCCGGGAAGTGCCAGGTGGCCGAGAGGGAGTCGGAGGGGGTCATAGTACTGATGATGGGCGGGACAACATAACCCGGCCTGGAGGGAAGGGCCCCTGCTTCATCGATGCACGAGGTTGAAAGCGAGGAGCCCTGATGAGTGCCGAGATATCGGCTAGATCCGTCAGACAGGCCGAGGGCCTGGACCCGGTCGTGCGCTTCAGCGCGTGCTTTACCGAAGTGCCAAGCAGGACCACGAGCGTCGCTTCCACGCCCTTTACGGCCATGTCGCCCGCAGCGACGTGTTATGGCAGGCGTGGGTGGACGTGGCCAGCAACAACGGCGCCCCCGGCATCGACGGCGTGAGTATCGAGTCGATCGAGGCCGACGGGGTGGCCGGTGTACGGGCCTTCCTCGATGATCTCGCCGCACAACTGAAGGCCGGAACTTATCGGCCTAAGGCGTTGCGGCGGGTGTATATCCCCAAGGCGGGGGACCCGGCGGGTAAAGCGTCGAGACCTCTGTCGATACCCGCGGTGGTGGACCGGGTGGTTATGACGGCGGCGAAGATCGTGCTCGAGCCGATCTTCGAGGCCGACTTTTGCCCACCAGTTTCGGGTTCCGCCCGAAACGGTCCACCCACCAGGCTCTCGAAGCCGTCCGCCAGGCGGCCAACCGGGGTCTGGTGTGGGTGCTTGATGCCGACATCAAAAGCTGCTTCGACGAAATCGGCCACGATGCTCTTATAGCTCTGGTCGAGCGCCGGGTGTCTGACCGGCGCATGTTGAAGCTGCTGAGAGGCTGGCTGAGAGCGGGGATATTCGAGGGTGGGGTGGTCTCCAAGGTGGAGGCCAGAACCCCGCAGGGCTCACCTCTATCCCCATTGCTCTGCAATGTCGCCTTGCACCTGCTCGATCAAGAGTGGGCCAACGGCGGATCAGGGTTGGGGGAGTTGTGCCGGTATGCCGACGACTTCGTCGTGCTCTGCTCGTCCAAGGCCCGGGCCGAGGCAGCCCGGGAGCGGGCAGCCGCCGCTTTGGCTCCGCTCGGGCTGCGATTGCATCCCGACAAGACCAAGGTGGTCTGCCTCCGTGAGGGAGCAGAGGGCTTTGACTTCTTGGGCTTCCATCATCGCATGGTGGAGTCGTTGAAGTGGCGAGGCCATTACTACTACCTGAACAAGTGGCCGTCCAAACGAGCCATGGCCCGCATCCGGGTCAAGGTCCGGGAACGGACACCACGCAGGTATGCCAGTCTGGAAATGCGCACTGTTGCCGAACAGCTCAATCCCGTGTTGCGGGGCTGGGGGAACTATTACCGGTGGGGGAACTCCAACGGGAAGTTCCAACAAGTCGACAGCTACGTGCATGAACGACTGGCCATGCTGGCCAGCGTCAAGTACAAGATGCGGCGTCGACGGAACTGGGCGTCACGTTTCGACGTGGCCTGGCTCCAAAAGCAAGGCGTCTACCGGCTGACCGGAACGGTGCGCTGGTGGCCTGCGCATGTCTAGGTGAACGATGTCGGAGAGCCGTGTGCGGGAGAACCGCATGCACGGTTCGATAGGGGGCCGCTGGCCAGGCGACTACCCATGGCGCGGTGGAAGACGCACCCGAAGGGAAACCCGACGGACTGAGCCCACCCGACCTACAGGCAGTCGAGCAACCAGCGGCCTACCTCACCATCGCGGCCCTCACATTTGGTGCCAATTCAGCGGATGTGATCGCCGAAGTCCGCACATCTCGGTCGTCTCGTGGTCTTGCAGGATCCGCCAGTATGGGCGGGTGGGCCGCTCGCCAAAGGTGCTCTCGGATGAGTTCTGACCTGCTTGGCATCGACCCGGACGCTCGGGTGCTCATCCTCAACTGCGACGACCTCGGCATGTACGAGGCGGTGAACGTCGCGATCTTTGACTCCATCGAGAACGGTGTGGCGACATCATGCAGTCTCATGGTGCCCTGCCCAGGCGCGGCGGACGCGATCAGACTGCTGCGGGAGCGGCCGCATATCCCGTTCGGCCTCCATCTCACCTTGATCCGCGACAAACCAGGCTACGTATGGGGGCCATCGTCGCCAAAAGCTGAAGTGCCGTCACTGCTCGACCCGGACACCGGCGAGCTGTTCACCGACGAGCCGGTTAACCGGGACCGGATGCTCGCCCAAGCCCGGCTTGAGGACATCGAACGTGAGCTGAGGACCCAGATCAACACGGCCCTGGACGCGGGGCTTTCCCCTACCCACCTCGACTGGCACTGCCTCGGCGACGGCGGCCGCGGAGACATCTTCGACCTCGGACTAGCGCTCGCTGACGAGAACGGGCTCGCCGCCCGCGTCTGGCTCGATGACGGCTGCGAGAAGGCCCGCCGCCTGGGTAAACCGATCGTCGACGGCACCTGGCTGGACAGCTTTTCCGTCGATGTGGAGGGAAAGGCGCAGACCTATGAGCGCCTGCTGCGTGCCCTGCCGCCGGGCCTTAGCGAGTGGGCCGTCCACCCCGCGCTCGCCACGGAAGACTGGCAGGCGATCGAGCAGGGCAGCTGGCGAGTGCGCCAGAGCGACCACGCGTTCCTTACGTCTGAGCGCGCCCAACAGGTCCTCGCCGAAGAGGGCATAGAGGTCATCGACTACGGCCCGCTCCAGAAAGTCTGGCGGGCCTGGCCTGGGATCGCATGACCGCCTGCTCCGTTGTCGGATACGTACCGAGGCCGATCGGGTCCGTCAGCGTCGGACCCGATCGGTAATCTCGCGGGACGCGCGATACCGAGCGTCACCCGGAGCTGGCGTTCGGTCACTAACTCTGCTGCCGTACTGGGGGAACTCCCGGTGCTCACGTTATGGGGCGATTCGCAGATCAGATCTCAGTCGGCCGCGCGCCCGGCTACGGCCAAGACGGTGACGTACTCCTTGGTTACCGTACCCGCCAGCTGTTCGTCGATGAGCGCCCCGATACTGCCGAGCAGTTCGTCGCGTCGGACCGGATCCATCAGGGCATAGGAGGAGTGGCTGGCCAGCATGGCCAGATACGCGTCCTTGTCGTAGGTGGCCAGCCAAGGATAGGTCTTGACCGTCGGGGGGCCGAAGAGGCGACTGACGGCTGGCGGTTCGGACAGCTTGCGTTCCACCCTCGCCCATACTGAGGCGATGTCACCGCCAGAAAGCGCTCGCTGCTGGATCTCCTCGGCTGCGGGGAAGTACCAGTCGCCCACTTCGGGGGCTAGACGGCGATGCAGCTGGCGTACCGGCTCAGCGATCCTCTCGTCAGTGTGGGTGCCGCCTCGGCTGTGTGTGTTGGTGACCAACGCGAGTCGTCCGCCCTCGCTGAGCAGCACGGCGGCCTTGGCGTAGGAGACGTTCGGGTCGACCCAATGAAAGGCGGTAGCGGAAACCACCAGATCGAAGCTGAAGTTCGGCGCGTCGAAGTCCTCGAAACTGGTGGCGACCACCCCCGCGTTCGGCCACCGGCTGAGGTTCGCTCTGGCAACTTCAGCGAGGGACGATCCGGGCTCGACGCACACGATCGGTGCCCCGCTGGCCACCAGATCCCGGGTCAGCTGGCCGGTGCCGCATCCGATCTCCAGGATCCGACTGGAGTGGTCGACCCCGCACAGACAGACGAGCTCGGCGACGGCCTCGGGTGGGTAGCCGGGCCGGCCCTGGTCGTATAGGCCAGCGATGCGATCGAATACCCCTGCCGCTGTTGACCGCGGGTCAGCCAGCCCAGTAGGAAGCGGTATGTAGGGAGCAGCCGGCGACGCGTCGTCTGGCCGTGGTGCGGGCACAGGCTCACGGTAGCGAGGTCCGGACCCTGAGCCGGTAGCTGTTCGTGATCGGGCCCCTCCATCCGGCGTTATGCCGCGGTCTGGGGCCGGGATTATGGGCTACCTGAGCTGAACGATATGCGCGAGCCTTCTGGGCGTCGACCGTGAGCCAGGCTAACTACTAGATCCGTCGATCGGCTCGGCCCAGTTGTTCGCTTTGCATCTGTTTTGCTGGCAGGTCTGTCGTGGTGGTGGCGACTGGCAGTTTGACCTGGAGCATGAGTCCGCCTCCTGGCTGGGCTCGTAGGGTCATTGAACCGGAGTGGGCGTTGATGATGCTGTCCACGACGGAGAGTCCCAGCCCGAACCCGCCGTCGTCGCTGGTTCGGTCCTGGTCGCCGCGGCGGAATGGTTCGGTCAGGGAGTCGACGGTGGCGTCGTCGAGAGTGGGGCCGCTGTTGGTGACCTCGAGGAACGCGCTGGGCCCGGCATGTGTCACTGCGATGTTGACCCATCCGCCGGGGAAGTTGTGGCGGATGCCGTTCTCGACGACGTTGCCGATCAGGCGTTCGAGCAGATCTGGGTCGCCTTTCACCATGACCGGCGTCAGGTCGGAGCGGACTTGGACTCCCTTGTGACCTGCTTCGGGGGCGGCGACGGCTAGGGCCGTTTCGGCTGCAGCGGCCAGGTCGACGTCCGCCCAATGCTGTATGCCGCGCTCTGAGCGGGCCAGTAGGAGTAGGGCGTCTACGAGCCGTTCGGTTTCTTCGCTGTTGGCGCGTAACTCCTCGAGGATGGCGCAGAAGTCCTGCGGTTGGGCGGAGCGGTTGGCTAGCGCTTCGTCGATGAGGACCCGCTCGGTGGACAGAGGGGTGCGCAGCTCGTGGGAGGCGTTGGCCACGAATCGTCTCTGGCTGGTGAAGGCCCGGTCGAGACGGGCGAGCATGGCGTCAAAGGTGTCGGCCAGTTCTTTGAGCTCGTCGTTGGGGCCTTTGAGGTTGATCCGGCTGTGCAGGGTCTGTTCTGAGAGGCGGCGGGCGGCGTCGGTGATGCGGTGCACGGGCTGGAGGGCCCGCCCGGCCATCCACCACGACAGCCCGAACGACAGGATGGTGATGAGCCCGAGAGCGATGGCCGACTCGATCTTGAAGCTGTCGAGTGTGTGCGCCTGGCTGGCAGTCACGGCCGCGGTGAGCTGCCTGATGGCAGCCGCGGTGGGTCCGGGGATTTGTACTTGCTGGCCGCCGGAAATCTGCACCGGCGCCACCGCGCCCCCCGACTCGCTGGAGCCGGACTGGCTGGTGGCGGTGTGGGAGTAGAAGGTGCCGACCACGCCTAGACAGTCGGCCGGGCTGAGGGCCAGGGCTCCTGGGGGGCCTGCGCTGACCCCGCTGGCGGAGCCGCTAGACCCGCCGGTGACGTTGCGTTGGCAGATGATTTGGGCCGCGGTGGCCGGCCCTCTTTCCCGGTGCTGGATCAGGACGTAGCTGACGCCGAGCAGGGCCACACCGGCGACGACGAACATGGCGGTGTAAGTGACCGCCAATCGCAGGCGCACGGTGGGCCGGAGCCGCGGGATGGCGATCACGTCATTATCCGGTAGCCGGAGCCAATGATGGTTTCGATCAGGGGCGGGTCTCCGAGTTTGCGGCGGAGGTTGGTGAGCGTGACCCGTACGGTGTTGGTGAACGGGTCGGCGTGGGCGTCCCACACCCGGGCCAACAGGTCCTCGGCGCTGACGACGCCGCCGTTGGCGGCCATCAGGACCTCGAGCACTGCGAGTTCCTTGTTGGTCAACGCCAGCCGCTGGCCGGCTCTGGTCACCTCCCGCTTGTGGGGGTCGAGCCGTACGCCGCTGAAGGCCAGGACGGGTGGTTGAGCCGGGGCGGACCGCCGGCCCAGGGCTCGGATGCGGGCGATCAGTTCGGCTAGGGCAAACGGTTTGGGCAGGTAGTCATCGGCGCCGAGGGTGAGGCCCTCGACCCGGTCGTCGATGGTACCCGAGGCGGTCAGCATGAGGATCCGGGAGGTCCCCCCATTGAGTTGGCGGCAGACATCGTCGCCGTGGACGCCGGGCAGGTCGCGGTCAAGGAGGACGACGTCGTAGCCGTTCTCGCCGGCCAGGCGGAGGGCGGTGATCCCGTCGTAGGCGACGTCGACGGCCATGCCCTCGCGGCGCAGGCTCCGGGCGATGGAGTCGGCCATGATCCGCCGGTCCTCGACCACGAGCAGTCTCATGGGGGCATCGTCGCATGTGGGGCATAAAGTTGGGATAAAAGTTCGCAGCTTTACGCTGGTTTTATGCCCGTTGTTGTACAACGCCTCCTGATGGGCGAGCTCCTGGGAGGCGCGATATGACGAGGCAGTATTGGCGAGCCGGCGGGATGGCGGTGTTTGCCGCGTTGGCGGCGGCGGGTGTGGCCGGGTGCGGGGGCTCCAGTTCCCCGCACGTGGCCAGCCTGGGCAACAGCGACGCCAAGTCCTCGGTGTCGACGACCAGCCTGCCCAAGGGCAACCCCACTCAGCTACTCGACGAGTGGGCCACCTGCGAGCGGGCCAACGGGGTGCCCGACATGGCCGATCCCACCATCACCTCGAGCGGGGCCATCCACATCGAAATGCCGGCCGACGCCAGCTCCAGCGCAGCGCAGTCGATAGGCGGCCCCGGTGGCGGCGGCCGGTGCGGCAGCTATCTGCAGGCCGCCTCGCAGGCGCTGCGAGGTGGGCAGCCCCTGCAGAAGCCCGATCCGGCCAAGCTGCTGAAGTTTTCGGAGTGCATGCAGAAGAGCGGGTTCCCCCAGTTCCCCGACCCCTCGGCGGGTGGCGGATTGTCGCTGCAGATCCAGCCGGGCAGCAGCATGAACCCGGGCAACCCGGCCTTCATCAACGCCTCCAATACGTGCTCTAAGAAGACGGGTGTGCCAGCGTTCGGCAACCCGAGTAGCGCGCCGGCCGGGGCCATCCAAGTCCAGAGCGGCTCCGGCCCCAAAGGCGGGCCGGGCGGCAACGGCGGCGCCGGCGCCGTCATCGGCAGCGGCAGCGGCGGCCAGATCGGCAGCCAGAGCGGTGGGTTCAGCAGCGGGGGCAGCGGTGGCTGAGATGAAGGTCCGGCAGGTGGTGCTCGTTGCCGCCATCGCCGGGGCCGTGGTCGGCGCCGGGGCAGGCAGTGTGGTGGCGGCAGCCGCCAGCAAGAGCAGCGACGGCTCTTCGGCGAACGGCGGTGCCTCCGATACCACGACCGCGGTGGTGCGCACCACTTTGCAGTCGACGGTCCAGGTCGGCGGCTCCATCGGGTATGAGAGTTCGTATGTCATCAACGCCCCCGCCGGGGCGTCGGCCCAGCAGGTGACCCAGGCCCAGCAGCAGCTCAACCAGGCCCAGGAGGCCCTGGCCAACGACGAGACCATGAACTCCTACGGCGCCACCGCCGACGATCAGGCGTTGACGAACGCCCAGAACAGCGTCAACGCCGCCAACACCACCGTGAGCGCCGACGACACCACCGAGGCGCAGGCCTGCGCCGGCCGGGGCGCCTCCTCGCCGTCGTGCAGCCAGGACACCCAGAAGGTGAGCCAGGACACCCAGCAGGTTCACCAGGCCCAGCAGCAGCTGGCCTCCGCGCAGCTCAACGCCGACCGTGATCGCACGCAGGCCCAGACCAAGATCCAGTCTGATGACAACCAGATCCAGTCCGCCCAGGCCAACCTGACCAACCTGGAGGCGACCGAGGCCACCTCCGGAGGGATCTACACGGCCCTGCCGAAGGCGGGCAATCTCATCAGCGAGGACCAGTCTGTGTATGCCGTCAACGGCGTGAAGGTGCCGCTGCTCTACGGGTCCATCGCCGCCTACCGGTCCTTCTATGGGGGCATGTCCGACGGCGCCGACGTGGGCCAGCTGACCCATGACCTGATCGCTCTTGGCTACGGCGCCGGGCTGAGCCCGAGCAACCACTACTCGACGGCCACCGCGGCCGCGCTGGAACGCTGGCAGACCGCCCTCGGCCTGCCCGTCACCGGGACCTTGCTGCTGGGTCAGGTGGTCTTCGAGCCCGGCCCGATCCGGGTCACGTCGGTCACTTCGTCGGTCGGCGCGTCCGCGGCCCCGGGCAATGTACTCGACGCCACCAGCACCACGCCGATCGTGACCGTCGACTTGGAGGTGACCCAGGAGTACCTGCTCAAGCCGGGCGATCCGGTCACGGTTGAGCTGCCCGACGGGGTCACCACCGTCGACGGGGTGGTCCAGTCGGTCGGCAACGTGGCTGTCTGCCCGGGCGGCAGCGGCACCGGCACCGGCGGCAGCGGCGCGAACACGGCCGACCAGACCCCGTGCTCGTCCAGCGGCAGCGGGTCGTCATCCACCCCGACGGTCACCGTCACCATCGCCCTCGACACCACCCCGCCCGGCGCCACCTTGGACCAGGCGCCGGTGAATGTCAACATCACCACCCAGCGGGCCGACAACGTCCTGGCCGTCCCGGTGAACGCGCTGCTCGCCCTGCAGGGTGGTGGCTACGGGGTGGAGGTCGTCTCCGGTGGCGTGGATCGGCTGGTCGGGGTGACCACCGGCCTGTACAGCAATACCATGGTCCAGATCAGCGGTGCTGGTATCAGCGCCGGCACGCTGGTCGAGGTGCCCTCCTCATGAGGATGAGCGCGAAGGTCGATTGCCCCTACGGAGCAGTGTCGTGACTCTGACTGTGCCCGCGCTCATCGACGAAGCGGCCGACGCGACTCCGGTCCTGGAGTTGATCGATGTGGTGAAGGAGTACCCCGGCGACCCGCCCGTGGTCGCCTTGGGCGGGGTGAGCCTGCGGGTCGACCCCGGTGAGTTGGTGGCCATCGTCGGCCCGTCCGGATCGGGCAAGAGCACCCTCCTGCATGTCATGGGAACCCTGGAACGGCCCACCCGAGGGATCGTCCGGGTGGCCGGCGAGGACACCTCTACCATGTCCGACAAGCAGCTGTCGGGGCTGCGGGCCTGGCGGCTGGGTTTCGTGTTCCAGCAGTTCTTCCTGCTCGACGGGCTCAGCGTGCTCGACAACGTCGCCGACGGCCTCCTCTACCGGGGAGGCCGGGTTGCGGCGCGGCGGGAACTGGCCGCGGCCGCCGTCGAGCGGGTGGGGCTGAGCCACCGCAGCGGCCATCGGCCCAACCAGCTCTCCGGTGGCGAGCAGCAGCGCACCGCCATCGCCCGGGCCCTGGCGGGCCGGCCCGCTTTGGTCATGGCCGACGAGCCCACCGGCAACCTCGACTCGGCCACTGGCGCGTCCCTCCTGGAACTGCTGCGCGAGCTGCACGCTGAGGGCACCACCATCTTGGTGATCACCCACGACCGCGACGTCGCCGCCGCCACGGACCGGCGCATCGAGATCCGCGACGGGAGAGTCCTCAGTGACACGTCGTCGTGAATCTCCGGGCGGCGGGGCCAGCCGGCTGTCGCGCCGGGACCTGCTGCGCGTCGGCAGCCTGGGTCTGCGCAGCCGGCGGGTCCGGGCCTCGCTGTCGGCCCTGGGCATCAGCATCGGCATCGCTGCCATCGTCGGAGTGCTCGGCATCTCCCAATCCTCCAAATCGGGCCTGCTGGCCGAACTCGGCCAACTGGGCAACCTGCTCAACGTGCAAGCCGGCCAGACCGCGTTCGGGCAGAGCACCGAGCTGCCAACCACGGCCGAAGGGATGGTGTCGAGGATCGCCCCCGTCACCAACGTGACCGAAATCGGCACCGTCTCCGCCGACGTGTACCGCAACTCCTTCGTGCCCGCCATCGACACCGGCGGCATCGCGGTCACCGCCGCCGACCCTTCTCTGCCCGCCACCCTCGGCGCCAGCCTGGCCTACGGCACGCTCCTCAACGCCGCCACCGCCCGCTACCCGGCCGTCGTGCTCGGCGCCGACGCGGCCAGCGTCCTCGGTATCACCGACCTCGCCAACCCCACCCAGGTATGGCTCGGCGGCCACTGGTTTACCGTCCTCGGCATCCTCAAACCGATCGAACTGGTCGGCGAGATGAACAGCGCCGCATTCATCGGCTTCCCCATCGCCGAGCAATACTTCGGCTTCGACGGCCACCCCACCCAGCTGTACCTACGCAGCGTGCCAAGCCAGGTTAACGCCGTATCAGCCGTCCTCCCCGCCACCGTCAACCCCTCCGACCCCTCGACCGTCCAAGTGAGCCAACCCTCCGACGTGCTAAAGGCCGAAGTAGCCGCCAAAGGGGCCTACAACGGACTCCTGCTCGGACTCGGCGCCGTCGCCCTCCTAGTAGGCGGCGTGGGCATCGCCAACGTCATGGTCATCTCCGTCCTCGAACGCCGCTCCGAGATCGGCCTGCGCCGCGCCCTGGGCGCCAGCCGCCGCCACGTGGCCGAGCAGTTCCTCGCCGAAGCACTGCTCCTCTCCGCCCTCGGCGGGCTGGCCGGCATAATCATCGGGGGCGCGGCGACAGCCATCTACGCCCTCAGCCAACACTGGTCAGTCGTCATCCCGCCCCTGGCCGTCTACGGCGGCCTAGGCGCCGCGATCGTCATTGGCGCCATAGCCGGCCTGTACCCATCCATGCGAGCCGCACGCCTATCACCCACCGAAGCACTGCGCACCGTCTAGCGGATCCCAACACGGCAGTCTCAAACAACACAACCATCGCGGGCCCGCGAGGCTGTCCTTACATGATGCTCGGCCATAGATGTATAAATATGTACGAGGAGGCCGACTAAAGCTCGGGCCGGGCGAACAGCCCCAATAATCCCGTGCAAAATAACAGTGAAAGGTGGCCACAAAGATGCCGATCCGGGCGTAGGTCCAACGGGGCGCTCCCGACGGCCGTGCGCATGGGAGTACACGGAGTATTGCTAGCCGCCCGTCGAGCTGTGATCATGGTGTGCGTCCGCGATGTGAACGTATTCACAAGCGAGGAAGGCGACCGTGCAGTGCTCACGAGTCACTGTTCCAGACCCCGGCGATAATTGTTGCTAACGCGGCGATCTGGTTCCAGGCCCGGCCGGCGCTTAGGCCCGAGCCGCTTGTCCCGGCAAGACCCGCAGCAACCTGGACCGACAGGTACCGCCCGAACAACCAACAGGAACTGCTCCGCCCAGCACGCCGCCACCAGGCGCAATCAGGGGATAACCAGGAACTTCATGCGTGTAGTTCGCCAACCGAATGCCCCCATCCCCGCGACCCGGCCCCACCGCGGTCCTCCTTCGATTCATCAGCGGCGACGCCTCCGTCTCTAGCCAACTCGTAAGCGGCGGGTACCTGACGCGGCGGCACGGACCGAGAGCTCGGGAGGCGGTCCGGGCTCGAGTGGACCTGGCTGCAACTGATGTCGGAGCCGTTCACCAAGCCCGTCGGTGTCCCGATGGTCCTGATCCGCGCCTTTCTGTAGAACGTCGGTGTGGCATGCCATCCTGGCTTGCCAGCAGCCGGGGCGATGTTCACGCTGGCGAGTGTCGGAGCAGATCACCGGTTCCGGGTGAGGCTGCGCTCAGACGACCGCATAAGGATCCGGCGGGGCCACGATTCAGAGGCTGGAACGCGTTTTTGAGAGTCTTGTGTAGTGTGAGTCCTGTGTTGGGCCCTTAGCAGGAAAGGGGTTCCACGGATGACCCCCAGCACCACAGCGGAAGGCTCGAATGTCAGTATTCGTCCCTTCCAGATCGACATCCCGGAGGAGTCGCTACAGAAGCTCCGCCGCCGTGTGGCGACACCGCGCTGGCCCGACCGTGAGACCGTCGACGATCGCACCCAGGGCATACAGCTGGCAAGGGTGCAGCACCTCGTCGACTACTGGGCCACTGATTACGACTGGGGCAACCTCGAGGCCAGGATGAAAGAGTTCCCCCAATTCATCACGGAGATCGACGGGCTCGACATCCATTTCATCCATGTCCGCTCGCCTCATGCGAACGCGCTGCCGCTGATCATGACCCACGGCTGGCCGGGCTCGTTCCTCGAGTTCGTGAAGGTGATCGGGCCGCTTAGCGATCCCGAATCCCATGGAGCCGGGGCAGAGGACGCGTTCGATCTGGTCGTGCCGTCAATGCCCGGGTTCGGCTTCTCCGCCCGGCCGCAGGCGTCCGGCTGGAATCCCGAACGCATCGCCGGCGCGTGGGCTGAGCTGATGAGGCGGCTGGGCTATCGGCGCTATGTTTCCCAGGGCGGCGACTGGGGTGCGGTCGTCACGGACGTGTTGGGCCGCCAGGCCCCGGATGGTCTGGTTGGTATCCACGTCACCACGTTGCTGGGAGCGATCGAACGGACACCAACGGCGAACACGCAAACGGCGATTCCGCCCGAGGTGGCCAAGGCGCTCAAGAACGGCGAACCGCCGCCGGCGGGGCTGTCAGCCGAGGAAACCATCGCCTATGAGGCATCAAAGAGCTTTGCCGCGAGCGGCTCAGGCTTTCGGGCGATACAGGGCACCCGCCCGCAGACGATCGGCTACTCGCTAGCGGACTCGCCGGTCGGCTTGGCCGCCTGGTTCTACGAGAAGTTCACGGAGTGGACCGACACGGACGGCGAACCCGAGCGCGCCCTCACGAAAGACGAGATGCTCGATGACATCACGCTTTACTGGCTCACGAACACCGCGGCGTCCTCGGCCCGCATCTACTGGGAGGACACCGCCCACAAAGCCAAGGTCGGCGGCGCGGTCTCGATCCCTGCAGCCGTGAGCAGGTTCCCACGAGAGATCATCCCCCTACCGCGCAACTGGGCCGAGCGCGCCTACCCGAACCTCGTCTACTTCAACGAGCTCGACAGGGGCGGTCACTTCGCCGCCTGGGAACAACCGGAGCTTTTTGCGGGCGAGATGCGAGCGGCGTTCAGGTCGCTGCGCTAATCGGTGCACACCTGAAGCAGCCAGGACGCGGTTCACCGCCGAGGGCACCGCCCAGATTGACAGCGCATCCCGTTACGGCCCGACGCCGGCCAGGCACACCGAGTCGGCGGTCTGTACTAAATGAGTAGTCCAGTCCGCCCGTTGGGCGACATGCATAATGTTCTGATCAAATCCGCTCCGCGGCGAGTCTTCTTTGACGCATGGTCGCGCTTTTACGACCTGGCCCCGGTACAGCTGGCGGTGCACCGCCCTGTTCATGCGGCCGTCTTGAGGGAACTGCGAACCGCTGGCGGTACCCGGGTGCTCGACGTGGGCTGTGGCTCCGCACAGCAGAGGAAGGAGTTCTGACGATGGCGCTGTATGTGGCTTTGTGTTATTACGACCGGGACCGTTACTGGGACGAGCCTCCCGAGACCGAGTTCTCGCCCGAGTACAGCGAGTTCGCCCGGCGGGCGACTGAGGCGGGCGTGATGCGGAGCGGTGAGGCGCTTCATCCGGTGACCATGTCGACCACCATCACGGTTTCGGGCGGCAGGGGTGGCGACGTGATGTTGACAGACGGTCCGTACGCGGAGGCGAAAGAGGTGCTGGCCGGCTATTTCGTGCTGGAGACGGCCGATATTGACGAGGCGATCGCCTGGGCGGTTCAGATCCCAGCCGCTTGGAGGGGCAAGATCGAGCTCCGCCCGATCGCGCCACACCACGCCTGAGCGCCACGAGATGGATGCCGGCGCCGCCCTGGTCAAGGTGCTGAGGGAAGAAGGCCCGAGAGTCATCGCCACCCTGGTCGGTCAGCTGGGCGACCTGTCGGTGGCCGAAGATGCCCTCTCCGAGGCCACGCTCGCCGCTCTGGGTGCCTGGCCAGAGTCGGGGATCCCGGAGCACCCCCGGGCGTGGCTGACCGTGGTGGCCCGGCGCAAGGCGCTCGATCTCCTGAGGCGGGAGTCGGCCAGAACGGGCAAGGAGACCGCGGCGTTCCGTTGGGGAACGGAACCTGCGAAAGACGAGATGGAGGAGGTGATCGAGGCGATGGAGACCGAGAGCGAGTTGCGAGACGACATGCTGCGCCTTATCTTCACCTGTTGCCACCCCGCTCTCAGCCGAGAGGCCCAGGTGGCCTTGGCCTTGCGCACGCTAGCCCGCCTTGAAGTGGACGCCATCGCCCGAGCGTTCTTGGTTCCCGAGGCCACCGTGGCCAAGCGCCTGGTGCGGGCCAGATCCAAGATCGCCACCGCCCATATCCCTTATGCCATTCCCTCCGACGCGGAGCTTCCTGAACGGCTGGCCGCCGTGCTGGCGGTGGTGTACCTGATCGCCACCGAGGCTCACGCCCCGACCGGCGGAACCGTGGTAGCGCGGGTGGATCTAGAAGCCGAGGCGGTCCGCTTGGCGCGCTTGTTGGTGGAGTTGATGCCCGACGAGCCCGAGGCACTGTCTTTGCTGGCCCTGTTGTTGTTCACCTCAGCTCGCACCCCGGCTCGTAGCGACGCCGATGGCAACGCGGTGACCCTCGCCGATCAGGACCGCGGTCGATGGAACCGGGAGGCCATTGTTGAGGGATCGCGCTGGCTGTCGAAGGCTGTCGCCCTGTCAGGCGGTGCGGCTGGGCCTTACCAGCTTCAGGCCCACCTGACCGCGGCCCACTCCACCGCGGCAAGCTGGGCCGAGACGAACTGGGACCGGATCGTCTGGCTCTACGACCTTCTCGGGTCGGTCGGAGCCAACCCGGTCGTGGCCCTTAACCGGGCCGTCGCTGTCACCCAACGCGACGGGCCCGAACAGGGGCTGGCCGCGCTGGAGGCCATCGTCGGCCTGGAGCGGTCACATCTGTGGCATGCCGCTCTGGCCGACAACCTGCGACGGCTCGGCCGGATCACCGAGGCAGCGGGGGAGCTGGAAACGGCCGCCGCGTTGGCGCCCACCGAGGGCGAACGGCGGCTGCTTCTGTCCCGTGTCCACAACGCGAGGTCCGAACCGCCCTGACCAATTCCGGGACCGCGGATGTCCTCTGGTGGTCTCGCCGTCCGTCCCTTCACCGAACCAGATCCCCGATCTCGGAGATCACATTGGAGAGGAGAAGCAGATGACTGTCAGCAACGCCGAACAGACGATCTCGCAAGAGAAGTACGTGTCCGTGGCCACCTTCCGCAAGACCGGCGTGGCCGTCGAAACGGCGACCTGGATCGTCGCGCTCGACGGCGGCCGAGTCGGCCTATTGACCTCCTCGGCCTCCGGCAAGGCCAAGCGGCTACGGAACAACCCGACCCTGACACTGCAGCCCAGCGACGTCCGAGGCAGGGTCAAGGCCGCCACCACACCGGTGACCGGCACCGTTGATCTGGTGACCTCCGGTCCCGACTTCGAGGAGATCACGTCAAGGGTGAAGGCCAAGTACGGCCTGATGGTGCCAATCATCCGGTTGGTGGACAATGTGCGACACCTCGGCAAGGGCCCCTTTCCCTATGCCGACACCGGCGTGGTGATCACCCTCCAGGGCTGACTCGAACGACGACCGTCGCGGGAATCAGCGGTCGGCACCTGACCCGGCCCGCGGGCCAGGGAGTCGGCGGCGGGTTGCCCAACCCGCCGCGGATCGCGGCCAGCGCTCGAGGTGGCCTCGCGAATGCTGGCCGCCCGCCTCGGTGGCTCGGTCGAGGGGCGACCCTCGGTGGGACGGAATGATCTCGTCCGCTCGGCGCCCAGCGTTCGCCTTCTGCCCTCGGACGGGCCCACGCCATTTCCCCGGGGCGGCGATCCGGTAGACGGAGACGCGCCAGCCCTGCTTGGCCTTCTCGGCCGGCTTGACCTCGGGCCTCGCAGTGAGACCGTAGCGCGCTTATGTCCGCGTCTCCTCGACGCGAAATCCGAGACGGCCTGACAATTTCCGGGGCGGTGGTGTCCTTTGCTCGTGTCGCCGTTCGTCCCTTGAGCGAACCAGATCCCCGACCTCGGAGATCGTCCAGGAGAGGAGAAGAAGATGACCGGCAGCAACCCCGGACACGCGGAAGTTCAGGAATGGAGCGCATCCCAAGAAGGGACAATCAGCTCACGGCTCGAAGGGCGCCAGAACGAGCAGGATACTCAAACAGGCTCAGCTACTCAGGAGGCGAACAGCATGGTGGACGAAACCCTCAGCGCGACCAGGACTATCAACGCCCCGGCCGAGGCTATCTTCACCCTCCTCGCCGACCCGGCCAAGCACGCCGCGATTGACGGCACGGGGTGGGTGCGCGAACCCCTCGACAGCCAGCACCTGACCGAGGCGGGTCAGATGTTCCGGATGGCCATGTACAACGACAACGCCCCGAGCGGGCACTACCGAATGGCCAACCGGGTGCAGGTGTTCGACCCGCCACGCGCCATCTCCTGGGAGCCGGGCATGGACACCGGCAATGGCAACCCGCTGATCGTCGGCCACATCTGGCGTTACGACCTGGCCCCTGGCGGACCAGCCGAGACTGAGGTCACCCTCTCGTATGACTGGTCGGCGGTCCCCGACTCCCTCCGCCAGCGCCTCCCATTCCCATTCCCCCCGTTTGCAGTAGATCACCTGACCAACTCGTTAGCCCACCTCGCCGACTTGGCCACGGGGGGACGTCCCTAGACGTGGTGTAGATCGGTGAGGGTCCCCCACTGGGGTGGGCCACCGGCTGACCGGCATCTGAACATGTCGGCACTTCAGGATCCCTGGTCCACCTCGCCGACCAGCTACCCGCACCTCCGAGGGACCCGAGGTCCCCTCATGCCGGCGGTTGGGTCACCTCGGCCGCGGGATTCGGGGACATTCGGGTCGGCCTTTATGGGCGAGGAGTGGCTCAGATGGCTCGCCGCAGGTGGTGTGCTCGATCCGGGAGACGCTGGCGACGGAGCACTCGGACGATGAGATGCCCGTTTATCGGTAGTGGAAGGCGTCCTAACGCGGCGCTACGGGCTGATGCGTGGTGCAACGCTTTCCGGGTAATGCATCGTCGGCTCGGGTAGGAACTGACGCTCTGGCGACGAGCCGACGATCGCCTTGGTCGGCTCGGTTGGCCGAGGGGAACCGGCCGAGTCGTCGACTGGATCGCTTACCGCTTGCTGACCTTTGATTCGCTCAGACGCATTGCCTCGCGGATGAGAGCCTGGAGCGCGCCCGCACGGATGGCGTCGCCTTCTCGGACGTCGATGGCACGAACGGTCTTGCTGTCCAGCCGCGTGTTGAACAGGCCGTTCGGGTCTTTTATAGCAGCACCGTTTGGGAAGGTCAGTCGCACCGCGCTCTTGAGCATCTCACCGGTGCAGATGATCCCGTCGTGTAGCCACACCGGGACGCCCTCTGGCCGTGACGGCTTCTTCCATTTCACTTCCTCGACCACGGCTGGGTCAGTTGTTAGTACTACGGCCCGTAGCTGCGCGAGTTTCTCACCCCGCCAATCATCCGACTTGCCAATGATGGCTTCGACCTCCTTGGAGGCGGGACTGTCTGCCACGTGAATTTCCTTCCTCGGCGCTGTCTTCAAATGGTGACACGACGGCCGCTCGGCCCTCGTCTGTTCGCGGCCGTTAATTATCGGGGAGGGCGGCGAAATCGCGCTTGGCTTGCCGGTACCAGCCCATTCCCGAGATGGGGTGCTTCCATCGGCCCTTCATGTCTTGAGGGCGGGCTGGTGCTGGTGGTCGCCGCCGTCGACCATCTCCCGGAGGTGTCGGTCCTGGGCCTTGATGACCTCGTCGGCGGTGGCACCGTGGTGAGCGAAGTCGCAGGGCCCTCCCAGGTGTTTGCACGTCATTGTCTTCATCGGTCGCTTCCTTTCACTGGAGTGGTTGTGGTTCGATCAGGCCGCCGCCAGTGGGGATCGAGTCCCAGAGGCGGTCGGCTTCGGACCATCTTTCGTCACCAGGCGGCGCCGGCGAGGTGCTTGGTCGTGGCGTTGAGCCGGTTGAACAGGTTGGTGGTCGCTACCCATAGGACCAGGCCGGCCATCTGTTTCTCGTCGAAGTGCTCGGCCGCCTCGTTCCACACCTCGTCGGGGACCGGGTCGGGCCGGTCGGCCAAGCGGGTCATGGACTCGGCCAGGGCCAGCGCCGCCCGCTCGGCGTCGGTGAAGAGGTCGGTTTCGCGCCAGGCCGCCACCGCGAAGAGACGCTCGTCGCTCTCGCCGGCCTTCTTGGCTCTGATGGCGCCGCTGTAGACGCACGGGCTGCACCCGTTGACCTGACTGGCCCGTAGGTGGGCGAGTTCCATGGTGGAGCGGGGAACACCGGCGCTGTGGGCCGCCTCGATGATGGATTGAATCCCCTCCATGGAGTCGGGGAGGATGCTGGCTGGGTTGCTCATTCTCGCTGTCATGGCCTTCATGACGCGTCCGGAGGGCCATGTGTGACAGCCCATCGGGCGGGAATCTGGCGGGACATCTGGTCGGCCAGTTGTCACATCCCCGACGGCCGGCGCGTCAATCTGGCAACTATGGACGAGAACCTGGCGGCCCAGTTCGAGGCCAACCGGCAGAGGCTGCAGTCGGTGGCCTACCGCATGCTCGGATCATTGACCGAAGCCGAGGACGCGGTGCAGGAGACCTGGATGCGCCTCAGCCGATCTGATCCCGACAGCATCGACAACCTGGGCGGCTGGCTGACCACCGTCCTGTCCCGGGTATGCCTCGGAGTGCTCCGTTCCCGCCGGAGCCGCCCCGAGGAGCCGATCGTCGGCGACGAACCCGACCCCAAGCTCGGGCGGCCCGGAGGACGAGGTGCTGCTCGCCGAGATGTTGGGCCCGGCTCTGCTGATCGTGCTCGACAGTCTCAGCCCCGCCGAACGACTGGCCTTCGTTCTCCATGATCTCTTCGCCGTCCCGTTCGAGGACATCGCGCCGATCGTGGACCGCTCTCCTGCCGCCGCCCGCCAGCTGGCCAGCCGGGCCCGGCGACGGATCCAGGGAACAGATGAAGCCCATCCCGGCGACCGCGGCCGTCAGCAGGAGATCGTCGAGGCGTTCTTGGCCGCATCCGGACACGGGGACCTCGAAACATTTATATCTCTTCTCGATCCCGAGGCTGTCCTTCGAGCCGATCGGGCTGCGGTGAGATCCGCGACCGCGAACCGCGATCGAGGCGCACCTCTCCTGGCGCCCGAGGTGCGTGGCGGTCGAGCTGTCGCCACCGCTCTGTCCGGGCGGGCCGCAGCGGCGCAGCTGGCGCTCATCGAAGGCACGCCGGGGGCGGTCTGGGCGCCCGGCGGGCGGCCCCGGGCGATCTTCGCGTTCCGGATTATCGGGAACGCCGTCACCGAGATCGAGATCATCACCGAACCGGCAGTGGTCAAAGCGCTGCAAGTCCAACTGCTCACCTAGCACCCACCAGCAGCAAGTGCCGCATCCCACGATAACGACCTCTGGCCGGCGGTCAGCGATGTTCGACACCCTCCGGCAGGCCTTGGCCGGACCCGCGAGGGTCTGCACCAGAGACGACGATCATGACAGGAATGAACAGTGTCCGAGCACCGTGAACCAACCGCCGGTGTGAGCGGCCCAGCTCTGCAGGCATGGCTGGCCCAGCTCCAGGAGGCGTCTATCGATCAGGCCGGCCCGGCGTTGCGGGCAGCGTACCCCCCGCATCGGCGGGATGACCGCAGCTCAGCTGGCCGCGTACCTGACCCGCCGGACCTACGCGCTGGCCTCTTCCACCCGGCCCGACGGCCGAGCCCACGCCGCGCCCACACTTTTCACTACCTACGCCGAGGCGTTCTGGCTACCGACCCTTGGTCGCGCGGTCCGCGTCGGCAACGTGCGGGCCAACCCGTGGCTGGCGCTGTCGATCATCGAAGGCGAACACGACACCCACGCCGCCGTGCTCACCGAGGGACCCGCCAAGGTGCTCACCACCGTTCCCGACCCCGTGTGGACGATCACCCAACGACGCAACAACGGAGCCAGCCTGGACTGGTCCACGGCTTGGCTGCGATTAACCCCTCGCCGGCTGTTCAGCTTCGCCGAACACGACTGGCAAGACTCGTCCGCCAACCCGACGGCGCCGTAAGAGTCAGCGTGCAGCTACAGAATGGAGGGACCATGACATCCGGGAGTCAGAAGACTAAGACGGCCACAGTCCGATTCGGCGCCACCATCGACACCCTAGATGCGTCGACCCTCGTGCGCCTACCCGAGGCGGCAAGCCGACAGCTGCCCTCGCGTGGACAGGTCGCAGTCCGAGGATCGATCAACGGCCATCAGTTCCGCACCGTGCTCGAGCCCGACGGCGACAAGGGCCACTGGATGAAAATCGATCCGGCGTTACGACAAAGCGCGCACATCAACCCAGACGACCACGTCACCATCACCCTCGAAACGACACCACACTGGCCCGAACCAGACGTGCCGGAAGACCTCAGCGAAGCCCTGGCCACCGCGCCACCAAAGATCACCGACATCTGGAACGACATCACCCCAATGGCGCGCTGGGAATGGGTGCGGTGGGTCAACGCCACCGCAAATCCCGTTACCCGCCAACGGCGGGTCGAGGTGACAATCGCCAAAATGAGCAGCGGCAAACGGCGGCCGTGCTGCTTCGACCTCTCCGCGTGCACCGACCCCACGCTGGCCAAGAACGGCAAACTACGCCAGGCAACCTGATCCAAGGTCCACGACCTCCCTGGTCAGCGGCCGGACACCTCGGAGAGCCGGCACCAACCCGGCGGTCCGGGACGAGGGGGCCGCGAGATTTGGGGACGTTCTGGTGGAACATTAGGGGCGATCTCCGGTCCGGTCCGGGGCGCCGATCGATTTGGCGTTTTGTCGGAGCTCCGCGCAAACCGCTTCGTTCCCGGCCCGAAATCGAACTCCCGGTTAGAGGTCCATGGTGATCTGGTGCACCGGGTCCGAGTCGGAGGCGGAAAGCGGCCTGAATGGCTGCGCGTAGCGACCATGACGATGTAGATTTCGGCACCTGCTACGTGCTCAACGAGTACGTGAACTCAGGCGGCCCACTGCGAGCGGCGAGAACTTGACGATCCCGTGTCTCGCGTCTCGCGCCGAACATCTCGGGTCATCTCCGGATGGTCTAGGCGGCAGTCTCCCGGCGGTCGATGGAACGCAACCGAGGAAGGTTCTGAGGCACTCGTGGGCGCTTCGGGTCTACCCGACGTGCGACGGCCGAAGTGTGCCGGCAGCGGCGGTCATGGGGCGCGGCGGAGGCCTCGCAGGAAGGTCTCGAGCAGTCGATGGCAGGTGGCGTCCCAGTGTGGGTCGGTGGGTCGGGGCTGAGCGAGCATGGCGCCGAAGACGATGATGTCGTGTGGTGTGATGTCCGGGCGAAGTGTGGCGTCTGCGACGCCGCGACCGATGATCCGTCGCAGGATTTGGTGAATCTGGTTGCGTACGGTCTTGGTCGCCGGCGAGGTGGGAGGTGGTCCGCCGTGCAGTGGCAGGACCAGTTGGTTGCGTTGGCTGATGGCGGCGTCGATGAACAGGCGGAGGGATTCGGTGGCGGTAGCGCCGTAGCCTTCGGCGGCGCGGGCGTTGGCCAGAACCTGTTCGAAGGAACGGTGGGTCAGGTGGCTGAGCAGGTCGTCGCGAGTTGGGAAGTGCCGGTAGAGGGTGCCGATGCCGACACCGGCGTCAGCCGCGATTGTGGCCATGGGGACCTGTAGTCCTTCTCGATGGACCGCCGCGGTCGCCGCGCGGATCAGTTCGGTTTTGCAGTACCACCCCGGACTAGGCGCTCAGATCGGACACTATGTACCCGTGCTAGGACAGGTGGGCGCTCGTGCTTCGAGGTGACAGTTCCCTCGACGAGTCGACGCCGATTCAGACCTTCCGAGGTGGAATCCGGCACGGGCGGACCGGGATCGTGAACATTACCCACCCGCTGGTCACGCTGGCCATCTATGCGTCTGGTGTCGAACTGCGATCTACCTTCCGGTGGCCTCCGATCTTTCCTTCGTGGCGTGCCCGATACGAGGACCTCTCCGTAATCGAGGCCGTCGGTCGTCCGGACGCCGACGGGACTGATAGTGCCTTAGCGCCCATCCAGGCGAGGGGGATCAGATTCGTCGGCAAGGCTGGTGGCTACATGATCTTCTGGTGCTTTAACCGGGATGAGGTTCTGGCGGCTTTGGCTGCCCATCCCGTGAGGATCGACTACGACGCGAGGCGCTTCCAGTGGCTCCGTCCACACGGCTAAGCACTCGTGCCCCGTCGCGCTCATAGCGTTCGATCGTGAGCACCCTTCCACGGCCAACGAGCTGCGACCGTGTCGTACTCGGCATCGGTATGGGTGGTCGCGACCCCCTGGCCCTGGGCGCCAGCGGGCGTCTGCTGGCGCCCAGAACGCCAGGTCAGCGGGCAGCTCCGGCGATGTAGGTGGAGACAATGTAGGTGGCGTGGCGATCGAGAGACCCTCGCCCGGTCGTAGCGCATGGTCGTTCGGGGGTTGGCGTGCGACGCGGCCTCTTGCACGTCGCGCAGCGGCACCCCAGCGTCGAGGGACAGCCGTGATGAAGCGTGGCGCAGGGTGTACGGGCCGATCAGCTTGGCGACCCCGGCCCGGCGGGCGATACGCCGGACGATCCGGCTGGCCCCGTGACGGTCGAGGCGCTGGCCGTTTGCCGTGATGAAGATCGGGCCGCTGGACCGTTCGCCGACGGCCAGGTCGACGGCGCGGACACCGACCCCGTTCGTACGAAAAGGCATTGCCATAGAGCCCACGACACGGGAGGGTAGTCGGACGGCGCGACCGGCTACCCTGACGCCGTGATCGTCCTGGCCGTGCTGGTCGGTCTGCTGGTGTGGGCTGGTTCCGCCCTGATCATCGACAGCTGGCCAAGAGAGCCCGTCGGCGCCCTGACCTGACAGAGCGGCTCATGCCCTTCCGGCCCACCTCACTCGCCGACGAGGCCCAGAAGTGGCTGCAGGAGAACGGTCGGTGACCTACTGGCAACCTAGGCCGCGGCGTGAGCGATCTCGTCTCATCCGGGCAGTCTGGGTGGTGGCGGCTGCCCTGGTGTGTTCTGTCGCCGGATACGTGGCCATCCTCGTCTTCCAAGGGCCTACCGTTGTGCACAGGGCCTTCGGTACTGGTAGATCTTGCTCTCCAGGACCGGCAACGACCCTCGTGGGGCGGGGGGATGGCACGAGCTGGGCGGTACAGGAGTGCCTGACCGGCTACCAGTTCGGTGGCACCTGGGAGACCGGGCTGGCCGGTACCGGCGGGTTCGTGTTGGGGGTGGCAGTTGCCGGATTCGCGCTACGACCATGGCAGCGGCGTGACCCTGGCGGCCCAGGGCTGGCTTCAGCGGCCGGGTAGCACCGAAATGGCTAAACAAAGGCGAACTGACAGCCCCGAGTGGGTGACCTGCAGAGAAGCCGGTCGTCGGCTGAATATGTCGGGGGACTGGATACGCGGTCTCGGCCGTCTGGGGCTGATCGACGTGCGACGGAGGGCAGGACGGCCGGGGGTGAATTGGCCGAGCGTCGAGGCCTACATTGATCGATCCAGGATCACCGGGCCGCTCTCGGACACTGTGCTTCGTGACGTGGTCCCAGACGGATCGCCGATCGGGGTGGCGATGATGGATCCAGTGAAGTATCGCTTCGACTGGTCAGATCACGATCTGGCAGACGCGCTGGGAATCTCCGAGTCCCTGGTGTCCAGGTACTGGCTTCGAGGGGTACCAGATCGACACTTGGTTCGACTAGGGGAGCTGTCGAGGCCGGAGAAAGACCAGGTACCTGGCCCGCGGCGCAATTAGGTCGGGAAAGCCGGGAACCCCGCTCGCTTCGTCGGCGTCTAAGCGGCGGATGCGTCGCGTCGCGATTCGTGCGCCCATCGGCTTGGTGCTGACCGCTTCCTGCGGCGCTGCCATAAGCCAGTCTGGTACAGACGGACCGATCGTCACGATTTGCGGCGTTAACACCGGCAGGGCAGTAGCTCTCCAGGGACGGACCGGTCTATATCGATGCCTCCTCGCGTCCCACAAGTCCTGTCAGCGCGGCCGCCGCTTCACAACCAATTCACATCCGGATGGGCGAAGACTGCTCTCACGGTGCGCGGCTCACCGTGTCGAACTCGAAGGTGATCAGTGTGGAGAACGAGATCGAAGCGAAGAATGGCGCGGCCGAGGTAGCGGCCGTCTTTCCGGTCAGTCCCGGCCGGTCCACACTCACAGGAATCCGAGCGGGTGTCCGGCCGATCACGGGGACTTTCGTCATCGGACCACCAGTCCGCTGAACGTGCGCGGTGCGGACAATCCCTCACACACTCAGTCCGCGAGACACCAACGCGCGACCGAACCGTCGTTATCTCAAGCCCGTTTTGGGGTGTCTTCGATGTAGCTGACGCAGGGTTTTTACCCCCGTCGTAGACACGATATCTCAAGCGGTGTCCGCGACGCCTGAGGCCAACTTCCCTCCTTCTATGCCGCCTTTTGCCTCCCCCGCCCCTGGCTGGCGCCGTCGTCGAGGACATGTCCACGATGCACCGGGCCTTCTCCCACAAGGCTTTCTCCGACAGGGCTTGAGATAACCACCGATCTGCATCGGTACGCCAGGGAAGCCCGCGTCCTCAGCGGGCCACGCAGATGAGAAAATCTGTTGCGGTGGACAGCGACAACAATGCTTGACCGACTCGTCGATACCGTGCAAGGAGAGTCTGGTTCGCCAGTGCACTGGGATGACGGGCCAGTGGCCGAGGGAAACACTGCACGAATATCGGCCGTGGTCGCTTTCAGTTGGTGCTTCTCACTACAGGTCGAGCTTCGGTTCAGGGATCACCCGGTCCCCACGGCGCTCGCGTGGCTCGGAGACGCGTTCGTCGTCGGGTTGACCCGGGATAATTATCCCGATTCTGTCTTTAGGATGACCGTCGATGACCATGGGGGATTTCAACTTTCCAGTTACGGTGACGAGCGAGAAGGTGCGGGCGTTCGAGTGTGGCCAGGAGCAAGCTGGCGGGGCATGGAACCTGACAAGTCGCACTGGCAAACGGCCCGAGCGCGGTTTCTATGTTGGCCGCTTCCTCCTCCGAGATCGCTCTACGTAGAGGTTCAGTGGCGCCCGGGTGCGATTAGTGGAGTCCTCGCAACGGTGTCTGGTGCCGAGCTGCTCCGCGCTGCTCAACGTTCAGCCAAGGTGATTTACGGAGATCGGCGACTACCTCCCGAATCTCCGGGCAAGCCACTCACTTAGCGCAGAACGGTCGGTCCCGCGAGTCACGTCGGCTTCCCCGGCCAGGATGGGTCGGCGGCCGGAATCGGCGATCTTTTCTAAGCCTCCCCTCTCCGGTGAACGAGCATGCCTCTGGACGAGAGCTGTGGTGGAGGGGGAAAACGACGATAGAGGGTCACACGGCATTCAGGCTTGCATTTTTCTAGGGCGGCCGATCTCAACGCTTCGCTCGTCTAGGCCTTGCAGTTCGACGTCCCCCTCGCCGACGACCGCCACTACGAACGCTCCTGCCGTAGAGTCCAACACGACGGTCCTCACCCTGCTCTGCGTCCTGACCCGGACGGAGCGTACCTCGGGAATGGCGAACCCAAAGATGGCCGACACGAGCACCATCTGATCCTGGTCGTCGGGAAGGTCCATCCCGGCGGACCCGAAGACCGAGAGCGAGTGGCCACCGAAGTCCTCTGGAGATGGCCGAAAGGGCACCTTCAAGCCCCCGCCGATGGAGCCTCCACTACAGGTTTCCAACCAGGTTTCCGGCCCGGTCCGCAGCGCTAAGGCCCCATCTGCTGAATAGCCCCCGCCAGCAGCGACGGCGAAGCGGAAGACGGCCGCGAATCGGCCCAACACGTCGACTGCTCGGACCGGCTCGTCCGCAGTAGGGACAATCTCGGCAGTGCCGGAGATCATGCGGCCCTCGATGACGTCGGAGAGGAAGGGGTCGAGCACGTCTCCGAGTCTTGCGAACTATTCGCGCCGGGGCTCGCCGATTAAGGATCCCCAGTTCCGGAGTCGGCGCGCTCGAGTAGCCAAGGCATGTCCGCCCAGCAGCGTGCCAGACTCCCGCACACAGAATGTTCCGTGTCGCCCCTCCGCTTCTCCGTGCTCACCCTAGATCGTCGTACCCTAATCGGCAGGGTTATGCGGCGAGAGTCAAGATGTAGGGGTGAGTGATGACGATGCTCTCTTGGAGCGACTGCGGGGGGCGATCTCGGAAGCGGATGCCGCACCCCTTACACCGGTCCGGGCGCACGACCGGCTGATGACGATGGTTCAGCGCGAGTGTGAACAGCTGGCCTCGACACAGGCCGGACGCTCGGCGCTTGAGTGGGCGGCGATGTTCGACCCCGCGCCGACCGTTCGCCTCACGGCGGCGAGTGCGGTCGCTCGCTGGCAGGTAGGACGGCATTGGGGGCGCTTGTCACGGAATCTGGGGGGCGGGTCATCCGTCCGATGACGATGTCGGCTGCCCTGGCGGTCGACTGGGGACCCGGGCGCAATGCCGCACTCTGCCTCCTAAACCTGGATAGGGAGCCTCCTCGACCTGAACAACGTCCGACGTCAAGTGGCACGGGAGGTCCGAGAGTACCTACCGAGCTTTTGGATGCGGCTGAGCGCGTATACGGACTCGCGATGAACGGTGGTGTCGGCCACGCATACGAGGTCGCCGGGGAGGACTTTGGTGCGGCGACGCAAGCCCTGGACGCCGTGGGGGCTACTGCGGCGGCAGATGCGCTGCGGGAAGCTGTACGGCTACTCGGGCCGCCGTCACCGAAGCCTCAGGATCAGGCATTAGCGGTCAGCGACGCTAGCGACAGCAACCAGACCTTGCTATCTCGGCTCGACGCTGAGATTGACTCGGTGGACGTGATGAAACTGCTGGAGTCTGCAACCGAGTCATGAACGCAATAATCCGGGCCGGCCAGAGCTGGCGGCTCGTGTCGCCGCTCCCTGCGGTCCGTCTGCAAGGCTTGGCCCGTGCAAGTGGTTCACGACCTGGCTCGCGCTCCGGCTGAGAAGCAGGTGGAGGTCCTAGTCGCATTCGTTGAGATCGTCCGTGGCTTCGGCGGGCTCGCCGAGGAGATCGTTGAGCCGTCCAGGTTTCGCGCCCTGGCGGAGCAGATCCTCGATGGCCTCGGTACTTCGTCCCCTTCCGTCGGCGTTGCCGTCGCTTCAACCCTTGAGGACCTTCCATTCATGAAAGAGATGGACGAGCCCAAAGGTTTGGGGTCGTATGCCTCCGGGGCGGTAGTCGAGCTGATCTACGCGGCTTGGTATCTCCAAGGGCGTCCGAAGTCCATCGAATACGCGTACACACGGATGGCGGACCTCCTCGACGCCGCCGACGATGAACTTGGGACCAGCATGCACTCATTGCTTGAAGCCACCGTTCAGGCCACCCTCTCCGGCACAGGCGAGGCACAGTGGAACCACTTCGTCGAATGCTGCTCCGATGTGGCCCACAGGCTCTCGCGGGCGGACACACAACGACGCAGCGAGGAGGCGCGGGGGGCTGCCCGTCGATTGTGCGGCGGCACTCGGGAACGGCGATCGGTGCTCCGTCCGGCCTTCGGACATGCTGTAAGCCGTGACGCCTGAAGAGTTCCTAGCCGTGCTGCGATTGGTCGTGATCGAACAGCCCGCCGAGGGGACGCTACGTGTCCTTCGCCAGCCGCCCGGCAGACAGCCACGGCCAGCAGACATTCGCCGTAGTGAGTGGTTCAACTCCCTCCCGGAATCGGACCAGGCGATGGTGGCGGAAATCGCCAAGGCTGCGACCTTCGCTTCGGCCTTCCGCTTCTGTTCCGTGTTGGACGGCACGACGGCCTTCGACACGGATCACGGCATGTTGAAGCTGTTCTACGTTGCCCCAGACGGCTCCGAGACCCTATTGAACGACCCGAGCCGACCCGAGCTTCACGCGGAGCTACGCGGGGATGGGTCTCCGCCCTGAGCGCCGAACGGGAGCGCATCGGATTACGCGCCAGTGGCCGCGGTGCGCCCAAATCGGACAGGGATAGGCGCTAGTCGGGTTCGCCGCGGCGGCCGGCCCACCACTGAGAGCGGTCGTCGGGATCCTGCTCGCCGTGCAGGCGACGCCCGTAGCCGTCTGCGCCATCCCCACCGTTCGTCACCCGCGGCCTGGAGGGGTGCAGATGAGTCAGTGTGGGCACCGGCGACAGTTATGTCGAGCGGTCCTTTGCTCCGATGTCTCTCGGAGGAGCGATCTCTCCGATCAACTCTCTCATCTTCGCCGTTTCTCTCGGGGTGGCTCGGTGGAGGCCGATTGGCCCGAAGCCTGACCAGTTTGGCCAGCAGGCCAGCTCCACTACCTGCCCCTGATCGACTGAGATGATCACCGTGAGGGATCTGATGAAGAATAGATACTTGAGGCGGACGCTATGTTGGCCAGCGGCGACCTCAAACACCTTTGCCTGCCTGGGCCACACTTCGCCGACAACTGCGTCATCGATGACGACGTCGTAAAAGTTCCGGAAGCGGGTGAACACAGGACCGGGCTGGTAGATCTTGATATACGCATCGCGGCCCACGCCTCCAAGGTAGCCGCGTCAATGTCGCGACTCGGCCAGCGCTCGGCCACGTGCGACCCCTCGTGTCCGATGCAGAACGCGAGCGCTCGCAAATACTTCGGTCGACAAGCGACCGCGCCTGAGTTGAACGGTGATCGGCGCTCGGTCACTGCCGGCGAAGCTGCTTGCAGTAATCGCATACCAGGCCTGCTGGTACCTCGAACTGAAGCTGCTCTGGGTCCTCGCATCGGTCAATAGCGTCGTCGAGTGCCGCGAGGGCGCGGTCCGGTGTTGCTCCCAGTCCGACAGCGAACGGGGGCGTCTCCCACCATTCCTGGCAATCCAGGTCGTGCCCCATGGCGGCTTCGGGCACCTCGTCTGGACCCACAGGCAAGCGGCCCACACCCCACCCTTGTGGCCGCCTGAATAGCGAGTCGCGATGATCGTGGTCGGCGTTGGGTAGTGGCGGCTGCGAGGCGGTCGGGCGGTTAAGGCCTCTTCGAGTTGCTCGCGTGCGTGAGCGATCGCCAGGTGCTCGCTTGCTCCGCGGGCGACGTTGGAGAAGCGCATGGCGGAGTTCTTTACGTGAGTGAGCGTCACGGAATAGATGCCCGGTTCAACCTCGGCAATATCAACCTTGTATCCGGCGCGCTCCAGCCACCGTAGATCGAGGTCAGGACTCACTGGGGGTCACTCCCGGTGGGTGCTCGGCGGCTGTCATTCGCCCATGATGCCCCGCGGAGTCGAGGAACGTCAGCCCATTTCCCTTTGGGCGTTCCTCACCCCCGGGGGCAGCGCAGATCGATCTATCAGGCGCTCGCCCTGGGTAAGCCAGCCAACCCCGGACCTGCTCGGTAATCGGCGATCGGCTCGCTCAGCCGGTCGCCTCTCGCGGCTTGGACGGCACGCAGAATGTCCACCCCGCAGCCGGCGTTGTGGGCGCCCTCCTGGCCGCGATAGCAGGGCGTGGTATGGGACCACCGTGGCCGTGACCGGTGGTGATTTGTACGTAGGTTTTGCTTCTTGGCTCGGCACTTGCCCACCGCGGCTCTAGTGCAACCCTTCAGTTGCATATAATGTCTAGATGGACATTCTCGTGTTGGGTGGTACCCACCATGTGGGCCGCTCGCTCGTCGAGGTGGCGTTGGTCCACGGCCATACGGTCACCACCCTGACCCGGGGCGTGAGCGGCCCTTCGGCTCCGGGGGCGCGCGCCCTTCATGCGGACCGCCTGGACCCAGCCGCCCTGGCAGGGGCACTCGGTGTCCGCCAGTGGGACGCGGTGGTCGACACGTGGAGTGGGGCGCCCCGGGCGGTGAATGACTCGGCGCAGATGTTGGCCGGTCGAGCCGGTCATTACTGCTATGTATCGAGCCGGTCCGTGTACCGCTGGCCGATCCCGATTGGAATGGACGAGTCCGCCCCGGTGGTCGGTGGTGATCCGCGCTCGGCTGCGGGCACCGAATACGCCCGGTGCAAGCGCGGTGGGGAGCTGGCGACCATCGACGCTTTCGGCGGGCGAGCATTGCTGGCCAGGGCCGGATTGATCCTCGGGCCTTACGAGCGAGTCGGGCGGCTACCGTGGTGGCTCCGGCGTATCCAGCGCGCCGGGTCAGTCCTCTCCCCCGGCCCACCGACCCGCCCCCTGCAATACATCGACGGACGCGACCTGGTGGAGTGGATTCTCACCATGGCGCACCAGGGGCTGGGTGGCACGTTCAACACGGTCAGCGTGCCTGGCCACACCACCATGGGCGAGCTACTGGAGACGGCCCGGACGGTAACCGGCGCCCCGGCTGAGCTCATCTGGGTGTCGCCCTCGGTGATCGAGCAGGCCGGCATCGCGGCGTGGACCGAACTTCCCATCTGGGTTCCCCCCGACGGCGAGCTAGCCGGATTGCACTCCGGCGACGTCTCGGCCGCTAACGCCCATGGTCTTCACTGCCGTCCCGTGGCCGACACGATCGGCGACACATGGTCGTGGCTGCAGGCCGAGGGTGATCCGGCCGTTCTCTCCAACGGAACGATCGGACTTCCACCCGAACGAGAAGCCAGCGTTCTCGCTAGCCTCCAGTAACCCAACCAACGGCACTCAGGCAACTGTCACAGTCCGGCGTGTTGGGACACTTCAGCCCCGGGATTTGAGGACGTGCCAGCGGTACCTTATGGGCGCCCCATCTGGGTCGGAGGACCGCAACGAGGCTGACGCCCGATCTGACGTCGTTATGGCGCGGCCGGAGTCTCTCGGGGTCGATGTTCTCCGTGGTAGTTCTGGACTTTCCCCCGGACCAGGTACGGCAGCTAGTGCGTCATCGCCGTCACGGGACAGTCGCCTTCGGCACTACGAGACTCGTCCTATTCTCGGTGGAGTGGCTGATCACCCTGCGAGCATGGCCGCAGTCGATTGTGCGATTGCGCACCACGGCCTCGGGGAAGGAACCGTCGCAATCCGGCAACTCGTCGGCGGCACGCACGCCACCACCTGGCTGGTTGCGAACGAAGGGCTCGGGATCGAAGCCGTACTTCGGGAGTTCCCTGCCGGTGACGCCTCGGTTGTCTGGGAGGCCCAGGTTCTGGGAAAGCTGGAGGGTCTGGGAGGGCTGGCGCCTCAGCTCCTCGCTGCAGGGGTCAACGATCCAATCCCGTGGTTGCTGCTGTCCAGACTTCGGGGTAGTGCGGACATCACCTCAGGACAGCCCGAAGCCGTCGCTGCCGAGCTTGGAGTGGCGCTGGCCCGAGTGCACCGTGTCGACCTCGATCGGTTAATCCCCTTTCGAACGGTGTACGAGATGCCAGGGAAGGAGTCGCAGGTGTTGTCCGGACCCGCAGCATCAACCGTTGGGGCCCATTGGCAGCGGATTATCGATGAACCTCTGGTCCTCACGCACTACGACTTCTGGTCGGGCAATGTGGTGTGGGACGACCATCGCTTGAGTGGGATCGTGGACTGGAACGGTGGATCGCTCGGGCCACGCGGATTCGACGTCGGCTGGTGCCGCCTCGATCTCTATCTGCTCTACGACGGAGAGGTCCCCGACGTGTTCCTGCACTCGTATGAGGCGGCGTTCGGTGAATTCCTATCCGACCCTGCCCTGTGGGACCTGTGGGCGGTGGCCCGGTCCGATCACGCCGTTGACACTTGGGTCCCGAACTACAGTGACCTCGGAAGAGTCGACTTGACCGCGGGAGCGTTACGCAAACGCCATCGGGAGTGGACCGACAACTCCTTGGACCGTGCCCAGCGCTAGGCACACTATTCGATCTCGCCAGAAGTTCGCCGGGTCAGTCGGGGGGTGTCACCTTCCAATCACGCCGGGTGAATACCACATCTTCCCCGGTCACCGGGGTCCCGGGCGCAGAATGAAACCTCCAACCCGGTCACCGGATCACGCATACTCGGCATCGATCTGCTCGCCCGCCTGGGTCGCCACTCGCACCTCGGATGGGGCGCAGAATATCGGGTCCCGCAGCCGGCGATAGAGGGCACCCGGCGTGAGCGTTCGGGGCGGACAATATGGGACACCGCGCCACGGCGGCTGGTGCTGCGGGAACCGTCGATCTGCCCGCCTTCCGGATTTGCGCCATGTCTGCTTGGGGCCGCTCAGATCAGGCACTCTGTGCAGATGCGATTGGGCTCTACTCCGTCCCTTCGCGACGCACTTGGAAGACAAGCGGTCCTGTTCGCTGCGGGTGAACGATGGCGCCGAAGCTGAAGCCGGGTGTCGCGTTTTGGATCACCTGCGACCGTGGGTTCGCTGTAGGGCTGATGACCCATCATGTGGATCGGATTGGTCACCTGATCTGGTTGGCGGAACCGTTCTTCGACGAGGTGCCGACGGTCGAGGATGTTGAGGCGAGCGAGGCTGGCGTTGGCCGATCCTCTTTCCGCTTCGGCTTGGTAACGTCGGCCGTCTTCTATTTCTGCCTCCTCGCCCACGAGCTGGCACACGCCCTCGTCGCTCGACGACGCCACATCGAGGTCGAAGGCATCGTGTTGTGGCTGCTCCGTGGCGTGAGCAAGCTGAAGGGGGAAGCGGCCGACGAGCTGGAGCGAGGCGCTTGGAGCCTGAAGACGAATCTGGCCACGTCCAAGCCTGCCTAGGGTGCAGATCGCGTCCGAGGTTTCACTCCCTCACGTCGGGCTGATACCCAGAGGGGGAGGCACACAGGGGTTCGTCCCAGTCAGCCCGGACCGTCGCTCTCCCGCCCCGCCTAGGCCGCCTTCGCTCTTGAAGTTCGGTTGGCCGGCCTGGCCGGTGGCGGTGACCGTGCCTGGTCGCAGGTCCGGCGGGACGGTCCACCCTTGGATCAGGCCCCTGTCGAAATCGTCGTACCGGTATTTGCAGGTGCAGGTCACCACGCCACGGCTGATGCTCGCCATGGCAGCGCCGCCGCAATCCGACGTTTCGCAAGCTGCCATCGCCGCGTCAGCTGACGGCGGGAGGTACGTGTAGGTGAGAGTGCCCGCCTGTCACAAACCCCATGGTGCTGATGGCCCGGTACGTCACTCGCCGCGTCCCCGTGGTCCATGATTGTGGAGCGCGCCGAGTGCGGCGGCGTGAAACGAATAGGAGCACCCACCCTCCGGCCAACAGGATGAGAGCGGCGGTGATGAGGAGGGCGAGGTTGGCGCCGGTGAAGGCCAGGCCGCTGCCGTTGGTGGCGGTGGGGGCGGGGGTGTCCGAGTCGACGGGGGTGGGGACGGCCTGGGTGCCGAGGGTGCCGCTTGCGATGGTGGCCGTCGCCGTGGCGGGGCTCGGCGTGTTGGCGTTGGCCGTTGCGTGATGGCTGCCGCTGCCGGCGTTGCCGGAGCTGTCAGAGCTGCCGGGGGCGGGGTTGGGGAGGACGGACTGGCCGCCAGGCTGGGACTGGGCCTGGGGCTCGGCCACGGTGACGGTGCCGGGGCGGTAGTTGGCGACGCCGGACTGGCCGCCAAGCTGGGACTGGGCCTGGGGCTCGGCCACGGTGACGGTGCCGGGGCGGTAGTTGGCGACGCCGGTGGGCGGCGGCACGACGTTGACCTGCAAGGTTTGCTGGCTGTCACCGGCGGGGTCGCTGCCGATTAGCTCCTCGTAGATGGTGTGGATCCCGGGGGTGGTGGGCCGCCAGGTGAACTGGGCGTCGCCGCCGCCGTCCTTGGAGGCCCCGTCGAGGGTGGTGGCGGCGATGAGACGCCCGTCGGAGGGTGGGCCGTCGTAGATCAGCACCGGTTGGATGGCGTCGGAGGTGGCCGTCGTGTCGGTGTGGACGATGCCGGTGGCGTTCTCGGCCAGGCGGAGCGATGGGGTGGCGTCGGTGGCCTCGAGCTGCGAGGCGCTGGTGGTCCCGTCGCTGAGGCCGCCGCCGTCGACGCGTACCCCGGTCGTCTGCGGTGCCCCCAGCCCCGTCCCGCCCCCGTTGGTGGCCGATTTGGTGGCGGGCATGACGGTGACGGTCCCGTACCCCTGGTTGTTCTGCCCGCAGGTGAGGGTGTCGGGGCCGCCGGTCATCGGGTCGACCATCTTGCCGTCGACGATGGTGCCGGGCGGGGCGTTGGGGTCGAGGGCCGAGACCGGGCAGGTGGTCCCGTCTTTCCACGGGTGGATCTCGCCCACGGTGTTGTCGGGGTCGAGGACCACGAAGATCCGCCAGTTCTGGGCGGCGCCGTCGGCGGCGCCGTCTTTGGCGGTCCAGGGGGGGGCATTGACGGTGACCTCGCCTTGGGAGGCGATCTTCCCCGAGGCGACGGTGCCGATCGGCTCGGGCGGGCCGGTCACGTCCAGGCCGTTGGCGTCGACGGGCACGGCGTAGAAGTCGACGGGGACCGACGGGGAGTCCATCAGGCTGTAGTCGTGGACCTGCACCGAGAAGGTGACCGGGTCGCCGACGACAGGGTCGGAGCTGTACGGCTGGGCGGAGGTCATCGGCGAGGCCGGATCGTACGGCTGCAGGGCGGCGAAGCCGCGGATCAGCTGGCGGGTGGCCAGGGTGCTGAACTCGGGCACGATCAGCTGGCCGCGGTCGTCGTAGGTGAGGAAGGTGGCGTAGGGCAGGTTGAGGGCCGGGTCGGGGGCTTGGCCGTAGTCGCGTTCCCAGAACTCGGTGGAGCCGGGATTGGAGGTCAGGTCGACCCCGTGGATGACCTTGGGCACTCCGGAGGTGTCGATGTAGTAGGCGGTGCCGATCCGGTAGCCCTCGTTGGAGTTGATGGTGGGGATGTCCAACTCGAAGGAGCTGGCCGAGCTGGACGTGGTCGAGCCGGTGTCGTTGACGCCGGTGGCCCGGGAGGCGTTGTAGCCCACCGAGGTGCTCACCGACCCCGACCCGGCGAAGATGCCGACGTCGCCTTTGGCGCTGACGCCGAGGGTGACCTGGACGCTGGCGTCGAGCTTGCTGCCCGAAGTGGTGGTGTTGCCGGTGCCGGTCGTGCCGGTGATCTCGAGCTGGTCGGTGGTGGCCCCACCCCCGACGCTGTTGACCGTGTCCAACAGGGGGGCGGTGACATTGACCGTCTGGCCGGTGTTGTCGGTGTAGGAGTAGGAGCCCAGGTCGGGGATGGCCACCTGACCGTCGACCAGTTTCGGGTAGGACAGGGCGTCACCGTTCTGCCAGCTGGGCTGGTACCAGCTCAGATCCCGGCCGAAGCCGTTGACCGGGACCACCTGGCCCGGGATCGTCACCTGGTAAAACGGGTACACCAAGCTGCCGTCGGGGTCTTGGTACGGTGGTTGGCCCAGGATCGGGTAACGGTAGAAATACTCGGTTTGGATGAGGGCTTGGACGATGTCGTCGTCTTGGCCGGTCGCCGTCGCCGTCGTGGTGATCGTGGTCGAGTACTTGGTGAAGTTCGAGCTGGTCTCCGTCCAGACTTTCGCCAGCTTCTGTTTGACCCCGGCGCTGACGGTGACATTGTCGTCTTTGGTGCCGTCCCGGAGGCTTCCTTTGATGTCGAGCGACTCGCTTCCCCCGTCGGTGTAGCCGGCGCTGTTGGTCTCGGTATGCGAGAACACCTTGGTCGTGGTCGAGCCGATCTTCACGGCGAAATCACCGACCCGGGACACGTTGACCCACTTTCCGTCCAGCCAGTCGGCGTGGGCGGGGGGTTGGGCGGCGATCAGGGTGTCTCGGGTCAGGCTGGTGATGGTGTAGATGAGCGGTGCGCCCAGTTCCAGCGAGGCGCCCTCGCGGTCATAGGCGGTGAGGACCGCCTCGGTCAAGTTTCCACCGAACGCTAGGTCCTGGGAGTGGGGGTCGAGGAAGCCGTTCGCGCCCGCCTGTGGCTGGAGGATCAACAGCCCCTTGTTGATGTAGAACACGATGTCCCATAGCGGCGGGTCGGCGCCGGTGCTGACGCCCTCGAAGCCGCCGGCGGCCACGGAGATGGGCAAGTTGAGGGGAGGGTTGAGGGCATAGAAGGTCGGTCCGGCCTGCGCCGCCAGGGACAGGGCGCAGGTGGCGGCCGTGCAGTCCGCCCGGTCGTTCACGTCGTAGATGGCGACTCCCAGGTTGGCGCCGGGGTCCTCGGTCCAAGAGACGGTCAGCTCTTGTCGCCGGAAGTCGTAGCCGTCGGCCGGGTCGTCTTTGAAGTAGCCGGCGGCCACGCGCAGGCCGTGCGGTGTCCAGGTGCCGCCGTCCTCGGCGCTGTTGGTGAGCTCCGCGTACACGGTGAACTGGATGCTGGTCTCGCCTCGCACGTGGAAATCGGAGGTCAGGCTGACCACCCCCAGATGGCCGCTGAGCTGCGTCGTGCCCGGGTTGGCGGCCGCGTAGGCGATGGCCACCTCGGCGTGGTTTCCGTTGCCGCCACCCTCGAAGTCGCCGGCCACGGTCTGGGCGTAGCCGCTGGTCAGGCTCTCGGTGGCGGCCTGGTCGGTGAACAAGGTGGTCCCGGCCGGGTCGCCGATCACCGTCAACGCCCGCCCCCCATCGGCGGTGGCCGCATAGCGCAGCATGGTCAGATGGAACCGGCCGGTGGCGTCCTGCCAGGTCACGGCGATCTGGTTGAGGGCGTCGTCGCCGGCGAAGTCGCCCACCGCCACCCCCACCGACCCGAAAAACCAACCATTGTCCCGCTGGGCGCCGATCGTCGGCAGGGCCACGTCGGCGGCGGTCACCAGGAGGTGACTGGCGTTGGCGTTGTAGTCGATCACCCGCACCTGCAGCTGATGGGTGACGCCGTCGGCGTAGGCGACCACGGCCTCGTCGTGGTAGGCGTCACCAGCACCCACCACCCGGTCCAGGTCGCCGGTGGCCAGGGCGAACGGGACGGCCTGAAATGCCAGGCCGTACCCCGTGACACCCGTCGACCAGGTCGGGATGACCCCACCCGGCTCGGTGATCTGCGCGGTGTCAAGGTTTCCTGACGGCGAGCCGGGGGCCACCATCTGGGCGTCGCCGGCGCCCACACCGACGGCGCCCAGCTCCAAGCCGTCGCTGTTGAGCAGGGAGGTGGTGCCGGGTGCCTCGGTGACCAGCTTCCACTCCGGGGTGATGAAGTCACCGATATCGCACGGAACGGTGACCGCGATCGACCCGACGGACTGGTATTCGGCGGCCAGGCACAGCCCGTCGGACCTGTTCAGCAGGTGGACGTAGCCGTCGCCGGCGTCGATCAGCGACCACTGCTGGGTGGTCGCCGGCTGATCCAATGCCCCTGCGTAGATGCCCACTCCCTGGCTCGAATCACCGTCGGTGACAAAGCTGCGGTCATTCCCGTTCCCGGGAAGGAAGAACGAGCAGGTGTCGCCGGCGGCCAGCGGGCACGGAGAGTTCGCCACCTCGGTACCGTCTTCGGTGGAGCCCAACTGGAACATGTCGCCCCCGAGGCTCAGGCTGGGGTTTTGTTGTGGGTACCCGGTCATCCGAAAGGCCAGGACCCGGTCGCTGTTCGGGTCCAGGAACCGGCCGGCGGCGGTCGGGTAGTTGGGGTTGGCCAGATCGGGGCCGGCTTGGGCTACCGCCGGACTGAGGGTGCCTTGGTGGTTATAGCCGACGTTCTCCCACGCGCTGCCGACAGTCTGAGGGAGGGGCGCAAGATGGGTGATCCCCGTCAGCTGTAGGTCGTCGGCTTGGACCAGGGTGCTCGCCGCGGGTGAGCCCATGGCATCCACCGGCGGCGCCGGCGCCGACCCCCCGACCTGGCCGCCCACCGACACCGTCGACTTGACCACCGGCGCCTCGGGGGTGGTCCCCGCATAGGCGACCGCGGCGGCGGCCGGCTGCTTGGCCACGACCGCCGCCCGGGCAACCGGGGCGGCGACCGCGGTCGCCGGGACGCCCCCGGCCGCCCCCAGCACCGTCCCTCCTATCAGGGCGAACCCCAGGCCGGCGGCGGCACCCCGGCGGGCGCCAGCGGAGAGCCCCCGCCACGCCCTCATCGTCATCGTGCAGCTAGCTGTGCTCATAGCCCGAACTCCTCTCCTGCCGTCTCGGGGCCGGCAAGAACGTTTGGCCTGGCGGTATTGGGGGTGGGGGAAGGCGGGATGTGGAGGCGTCCCGGAAGGCGGTACAACAAGGTCGTCGGGGCGCGGTGCTGGCGCCTGGCCAGATCTGACATGTTGCTGACGTGGCCGACGACGTCGGGATGAGCGTCCAGCCACGCCTGTCGAGACCGTTGGGCGTCTTCGGCAACTCGCAGCGCTTCGAGGGCGCTTTGGGCTTGCTCGTAGTCGTGGCGTACGCCCACGACGGTATTGGCGGCTTGGCGAAGTCGCCGTTCGAGTCCGGCCAGTCTGTGCTCCGCTTCGTTCGCGACGCGGTGGGCGTGGGCCAGTTGCTCAACCGCGGTGTCTCGGTACTCTCGCACCCGGGCATGTCGTTCGGCGTCAGCCAGCCGGTGGGCCAGTTCGGCGGCGCCGGTCACACCAGCGCGCAGCTGGTTGATCTCGCGGCTGCGATCGGGTCCGGCAGAGGCGTCGATGTCGCGGGCTTCGATCAAGGGGGCCTGCAGAGGGAGCGAGATCACCGCCGCCGCCGAGGCCGGCACCGAAGGTCTAGGCTGCCGCTGGTCGGCTACTCCCGGTTCGCAATCCCGGTATACGGTGAGCTCGACACGGCGGCCATCGCCAAGCGGGTCGACGTCGGCGTGGTTCGTGCGTCGGACGAGGAGGAAAAGCTCACCCTCGTCGGCCATGCTGGCGCCGTGACCACTGGCCAGTACCGCCTCCCCGACATTGCGGTTCCGCCACTGGGAAGCTGCGGCGGTGATATCCGTACGGCTGGTGGCGCCTCCGTCAAACCCCGGCCGTTGATCCAGCGCACGAACGAACCCGCCCGGGTCGGCGTGGTAGCCGACCTGGCTGAGGGCTATACCTGGGCCTCCGAGTGGATCCGTGCGTTCCTGGAGGTCTGCTGGCTCGTGGGGGGTAGAGGCGGCGGTCCCGGTCGTGGTCGGGCGGTACATCGTGGTGAGCATCACGAAAGTCTCCTGACACCCCAGAAGCGAGTTCTCACCCCGTCACTGTGACCCCTCGAAGCTTTGAGCGCCCTAGGAAGAATTCCGAGTTCTCGGTGATCCGGCGAAGCGCCAGTGCCAGGATTCCGCCACGACCGGCCCACTCGGGGTGCGGTCAAGGAACATGGCACCAACCGACAAGTAGACGGTGAAGGCTCGTCGGCCGGCACCTCTGGAAATGACACCTTCGTCTGGCCAGCGGTCGGGGCTGTCTTGGTGGCTTAGCCGGCCGGTTCACCCACCGGGCCGGTCCAATCGCCGCCCCTTGAGGGCCACCATGTGAGCCGAAAGGCCTTGCAGGGACCGGCGGATGTCCTCGGGGGCGGTGAAGCCGAGGCCACGGATCTGGTTCAGTGACTTGATCGTGGTCGACTTGGTCGACCGCCTGGCAACCAGGGGTTTCCTGAGTTAGCGGCGCACTTTCCGTTGTTAGGCGACAGGGGGATCGCTGGTCGTCTTCGTCGTAGTGATCTCCCTTCGCAGTGAAATCTCGTTCGCCTCGGCAGTGACGCTAGGCCGAATCCCAACCGCAGGCCCCCACGGGAGTGCGGTCAGGACGCTCGGACGTGATTCGGTGCGTCTAACTGCTGGTCAGCCCAGGTACGAGCCACGACTCGCCCCACCAGTTCTCCAGTCGAGCCCATCGACGCCTCCCGGATGCGATTGGAACGGCAGTGGCAAGTACAGATTCTCGGACCAGATCGCTTTGTTGCTGATGGTCGGCCGGGGAGACCGCGTTGGCCAGAGCAAACCTGCCTCAATATCCCGCCCGCGGCCGGACCGCAGGGCATCCCCGAGGTACCTGTTACACGGGTGATCGCGAGGCCCCTCAGTTTAATGAAGCAGCGCCTCGATCACCCTGTGTAACAGCATCACTTATACGAGCCCGAAGGGCGTGGTGATCTTTGATCACCCGTATAAGTGCCGGTCAAAGCGCAGCAACTCCAGCAAGCGCCGTCGGAGGGATAAGTGCCTCCAAGCCACGGCGATAGAGGACGCTAGCCGACCGCGATTCTGGGATGCCCGGGAGCGACGTTCTGGGCGAGTCTTCGGCGCTCGTCGTCGACGAGCTGGCCGAGCACAACACCGTCGATCTGGCGCGCTTCGGGCCTCGACGGCGCGCTGCCTCGGAGGCAGACCCCCCCGATTGCCGGGATGAAAAAGGGCCGGTCTGAACCGCAGGTCGGCAGCGACGACGTGTTGGCTGCGTGGGTCGTGAGCGATGTGAGTCGTGGCCGCTCGCGGAGTACGTCCTACTCGCCCCTGATGAACTCAAGAAGGTCGGCGTTTATTTTGCCGGGATCGACGATCGCAATTCCGTGGGAGCCTCCGGGATACACTTTCAAGATCGCGTGAGGAACGATTGTTGGCACAGCCTTGCCGGTCGGCGCTATGGGCACGATCTGGTCGTCTTCACAGTGGATGACGAGCAACGGGACGTCGCACTTGGCTATGTCGTCGGTGTAGTCAATTTGCCAGCTGTAGGTCGTGTCGTACTGAGCCCTGGCGCCTCCCAACAAACCTTGGAACCAAAACAAGTCACGCATGCCCTGGGTGGCAGTGGAACCCGGTCGGTTCGCGCCGAAGAAAGGTTCGGACAAGCCCTGGAAGAACGTCGAGCGATCGTTTGCCACTCCGGCGCGGATGCTGTCAATCACGGCAACGGGCGCGCCGTCAGGGTTGGTGTCGCTCTGCGTCATGTTGGGAACAATCGAGTCCTGAAGGACCATCTTGGCGAGCCGTGAAGTGCCGTGTCGCGAGATGTAGCGGGCAAGTTCACCACCGCCAGTGGAGTGCCCCACGAGGACGACATCGTGCAGGTCGAGGGCGGTGATGAGGTTGTCCAAGTCGTCGGCCCAGGTGTCGACGTCATTGCCGAAACCCGGCTGGTCGGAGTACCCGTTGCCACGCCGGTCGTGCGCGATCGTGCGGTAACCCTGAGCGTTGAAAAACAGCATCTGGGCTTCCCACGCTGCCCCGGTCAACGGCCAGCCGTGCGAAAAGACGATGGGGTCCCCCGTGCCCCAGTCGCGATAGTAGATGGAGGTCCCGTCAGTGGTTGTAATCGTCGGCATTGATAGTCCCTAGCGTTAATCGAAAATGTGCTGCGTAGAACGCTCAGCCCCGAGGCGCAGACAACGCAAACTACTGAATCGACGTTCCCGGCCGGAAATCGCCTACCGACCTGGATCCCAGTGAACCCTCCTGATTCTCAACCCAGCCTAAGTCAGCGGACGGGTCCCTTCAACAGCGTAGTCGGCCATGATCGTTCGGCTGACTGAGCGGGACGCAGGTCCGCTTCCCCGGCTCAGGAACCGGAACCCGCCCGACGGGCCCCGGTACGCGCAGCCGGCGGGCCGGCGATCGGACGGACGCTCGCCAGCAGCCGGGCCGTCGCCGCGCCGACACCTTACCGACGCCCCAGTGACGAGAACGACCTACCCCCTGACGTCCATAGCGTCTCTCCTCCCCTCATCGTCCGACAACCAACCCGCCCGGACCGCAATATCCACGCTGACCGATCGGGGGACGAACCGATTCGACAGGGTTCAGACGGCCCACCCAGCTCGCTCCACCATCTGACAGCAACTAGCCGGTGGGGGATCGCTGAGTGGGCATCCTGTCCACTGCAGGGCTACTCCTTCGAGGGCGTGAAGCCGAGAATCTACGTCGATCATGGAATCACCAAGCTTCAGGTCGTCCAGGTTGGCATCCAACCCATACCCGAGCCGAGCGTTCTATCTCGCGTCCGCCGACGGCAGGAAGGCTCTCGCCAAAGACGCGACCGAGTCGGCGGTCGACTCGCCGCGCCGCATCCCTCTGCCGCCGGCCGGAGGAGCGCAGAATATCGCCCGGGAGCCGGCGGTCGGGGGGCGCGCGGCAAGCGCGGATCAGGGACACTTCGGAGCGCGATTATGGGAGAGGGCCCGCTCGAGGTTCTCGTCGACAGTTTCCCTGGCCGGTCTTGCGATGAGTGTTGGGGGTCGACGTGCGTCTACAAGCAGTGCATGAAATCGTCGCCATGACCTTCGAGGGGTAGGACACCTCGCATGACCGTCGCCGATCTCCAACGCCAGGTAGAGGACACCGTTGGCGGGTTGATCGAATCGGGTGCTGAGGTTGGCGTCCAGGTGGCGGTGATGCACAGGGGCCACCCTGTAGTGAGCGTTGCCGCGGGTGCCGCCGATCCTGGGCGCCGTGCTCCGGTCAGGCCAGACACTCTGTTCTGGGCGGCTTCAGCCGCCAAGGTGTCGCCGCAACGGTCGCTCACGTACTCGCCGAGCGCGGTGAGCTCGACTACGACATGCGAGTCGCCGAGGCGTGGCCAGAGTTCCCTGCCCATGGCAAGGAGAGAGTGACGGTCCGCCACGTGCTGTGTCACACCGCCGGCGTGCCCGGGCTGCCGGGCGATCTGACTGCAGCGCAGTTGTGCGACTGGGAGCACATGTGCGACCTGCTCGCTGACGCCGAGCTGTGGTGGGATCCCGGCACCCGTTTCGGCTATCACGACTACACCTTCGGCTTCCTGCTCGGCGAGACGCTTCGCCGGCTCACCGGTCGGACGATCTCAGGTCTGCTGCGCGAGCTGATCGCCTCTCCGCTCGGGGTAGCCGACCAGGTGCACTTCGGCGTACCTGAGCGGCTCCTTCCCCGAGTCGCCCGCCAGATCGCCTCGCCCGGAGCGTCCCCACCGCCGCCCAATCCTGACTCCCCGCAGGCCCGGGCCCACCCGGCCGCGATCGCACCCACCGCCGAGTTCACGAACCGTGCGGACATCCTGTGTGCTCATATCCCCTCGACGGCCACGATGACCGCCGTAGGGGTCGCGAAAATCTACGCGGCGCTCCTCGGCCACATCGATGGGATCGAGCTGGTGTCACGGAAGCACCTCGAAGCGATGGCGGCGACCACCTACAGGGGCCCGGACGAGGTCATGGGCGTAACCTCGCAGTGGGCGTTCGGATACAGCCCCTACCGCCCAGCCGCCCCCGCAGCCCGGCCGGGGTCAACGTTTGGGATGGTCGGTGGCAATGGATCGGCTGCGTTCGCCGATATCGACTCCGGTGTCGCCGTAGCGGTTGCGCAACCATTTCAAGCTGGGCGACTTCGGGCTCGCCGAGCGCATCGACAGTCTCATTTCCCAATCCCTCGGAGGCCCAGATCATGGCTGAACCCGCCGCCGGGCTCGACGCTCGCTTCAGCGACCCGGGCTCTGCTGCCACCACGTGGGACGACACCAGACGGGTCCTTGAGGCCGCCCAGCTGTTCTGGATCACGACCGTACTCGCAGATCGCCGCCCCCACGTCAGCCCCTTGGTCGCGGTGTGGCTGGAGGACACTCTCTACTTCTCCACCGGCGGCACCGAGCAGAAGGCCCTCAATTTGCGCACCAACACCAACGTCGTGCTTACCACTGGCTGCAACAGCTGGGACCACGGACTAGACGTCGTGGTCGAAGGCCCCGCTACGCAGGTGACCGACGACACCCTGCTGGCTCGCCTCGCGGCCGCGTGGTCGGTCAAGTGGGACGGAAGGTGGCGCTACGAGGCCCACGATGGCCTGTTCCATCATTCTGGTGGCGGCGACGCCTTGGTCTACGCAGTTCACCCCAACAAAGTGATAGCCTTCGGAAAAGGAAGCTTCACCCACACCACCCATCGCTTCTAGCAGGAGCGCGGACGTTGCCGACGCCCTTGCCCTGGTGAGCAGTCCGGATTCGGAAGCGTTCCGTAGGCGGCTCACTGCCGGCGATACGGTCGCTCTCCGGGCATCACCAAGTGCCTTTACGGGATAGGCGCCACGGTCGGTCGACGGCACCAGCGCGACCGCGGAACTCTTTCGATCGGGCTTATGGTGCGCCTATCGCGCGATCTCGATCGTCATCGGGAGCGGACGATGGTTCCCGGGGGGGGCCTGTGCGCCGAGACCCGCGCTACTCATGACCGGCGCTGATGGACCCAGGCGCGGCTGGCCGCGGCGGCTCCGTCCGGTCCGGTCACGCCGACGTGAGAGAAGCCGCGCCCTCAGGGCAGCACTCGCTGCGTGAGCCTGCCGGCGAACCCACTTTGCGAGCGACACCGTGGGCGTGCGAGCCTCTGTGTTCGTGTGCCGAACGGCGGGTGGTCTGCGACGTCCTGGGCCGCGTCTGCGTCAAGCGCCGCTAGTTGACCCTGTGACGGGCAACGGCCGTGGATGACGTCTCTGTAGTTGACAAGGAGAGGTAGCTCAGAGTGGAAAAGCAGGATTCCCTTCCGTTCCCGCCGACCCCGATGGCGGGTAGGGCGAGCCTGTCGATGCAGGAGTCGGTGTATGAGCAGCGGGTGACGCCGCGCCGGCTCGCTGAGGATGCTCCGAACATTCTGATCGTGTTGATGGACGACGCCGGTCCCGGCCAGCCGTCGACATTCGGCGGGGAGATCAACACCCCCACCTTGGATCGCATCCTGGGGGAGGGGATCGGCTACAACCGGTTTCACACCACGGCCCTCTGCTCGCCGACCCGGGCGTCGTTGTTGACGGGGCGTAATCACCACAAGGTGTGCACCGGGGTGATCACCGAGTTCGCCAACGACTGGGATGCCTTCTCGGGGCGGATCCCCAAGAGCAGCGCCTTGGGGGCGGAGGTGTTGAAGGATTACGGCTACGCCACGGCCGGTTGGGGCAAGTGGCACAACACGCCGGCCATCGAGGCCGGCCCGACCGGCCCGTTCGAGTACTGGCCGACGAGTTCGGGGTTCGAGTACTTCTACGGGTTCCTGGCTGGGGAGTCGTCGCAGTTCGAGCCGAACCTGGTGCGCAACACCACGTTCGTGTTGCCGGCTAAGACCCCGGAGGAGGGCTACCACCTGAACGAGGATCTGGCCGACGACGCCATCGGCTGGCTGCACCGGCATAAGGCCCTGGCCCCGGACCGGCCGTTTTTCATGTATTGGGCCAGCGGCGCCATTCACGGCCCCCACCATGCCCCCCAGGAGTACATCGACCGGTATCGGGGCAAGTTCGACGACGGCTGGGACGCCTACCGGGAGCGGGTGTTCGAGCGGGCCAAGGAGAAGGGCTGGATCCCGCCCGACACGCAACTGACGGCCCGCCACGAGTTGATGGCGGCCTGGGAGAGCATCCCCGAGAGTCAACGGCCGTTTCAGAGCCGGCTGATGGAGGTGTGCGCCGCCTACGGCGAACACGCCGATGTCCAGGCGGGGCGCATTGTCGACGAGATCGACGCGCTGGGCTATGGCGACAACACCCTGATCTTTTACATCTGGGGTGACAACGGCACCTCGGCGCAGGGCCAGGAAGGCACCATCAGTGAGCTGGTGGCCCACAACGGGATCGTCACCACCATCGACCAGCAGCTCCAGGCGCTGGAGGAGCTGGGCGGCCTGGATGTGCTGGGCGGACCCAAGAGCGACCCCATCTACCATTCCGGGTGGGCGTGGGCGGGCAGCACCCCCTACAAGGGGACCATGATCCTGGCCGGGTATTTCGGTGGTACCCGCAACCCCATGGCCATCCGCTGGCCGGCCCGGATCCAGCCCGATCCCACCCCTCGTCCGCAGTTTCATCACTGCAACGACGTCGTGCCGACCATCTATGAGATCCTCGGTATCACCCCGCCTCGGCAGGTGAACGGTGTTCCCCAGGACTCGATCGACGGGGTGAGCTTCGCCTACAGCTTCGCCGATCCCACCGCCGAGGGTCGACTTGAGACCCAGTATTTCGAGATTCTGGGCTGTCGGGGCATCTACCACCAGGGCTGGATGGCCTCGACGTTCGGTCCCCGGGCCCCGTGGGTGCGCGGCTTGCCGCCCGGCATTCATGAATGGACCCCGGACAAGGACACCTGGGAGCTGTACCACGTCGACGAGGACTGGAGCCAAGCCCACGATCTGGCGTCGGAGATGCCCGAAAAGCTCGAGCACCTCAAGGAGCTGTTCCTGATCGAAGCGGCCAAGAACGGGGCCTTCCCCATCGGCGGCGGGCTGTGGATTCCCTTGTTCCACCCGGAGCTGAAGCCGGCCCCGCCCTATACGGAGTGGACCTTCTTCGGCGACACCGTCCGGGTGCCGGAGTTCTCCGCCCCCGCGTTGGGCTGCCGGCCCAACCTGGTCACCATCGACGCCACCATCCCCGCCGCCGCCAACGGCGTGCTCTACAAGCTGGGCGGGTTCCCCGGTGGCGTCACCTGCTTCGTGGAGGACGGCATCCTCTGCTACGAGTACAACCTCTTCGAGATCCAGCGGACCAAGATCCGCGCCCAGCAACAGCTGCCGCCCGGCCCGGCGAAGATCGAGATCGAGACCAACCATCCTGATTTCGTGCCGCGCGGTCCACTGAACGTGACTTTGAAAGTGAACGGCGACCTCGTGGCCGAAGGCACGGCACCGGTCACCTGCCCCATCGCGTTCAGCGCCAACGAATGCCTCGACATCGGCATCGCCCTCGGGTCGCCCGTGTCGCTCGACTACTACGACAAAGCGCCATTCAAGTTCAACGGCACCATCCACCGGGTCCACGTCGCCTACACAGAAGCGAAATAGCAAACTGGAACCGGAACCGCGCTCACGGGGCGAGACTGCCAACCACCGTGGCCATCGAGCCGTCGGCGAGGCGACCTGCTGACACCCAAGATCTATCTTTTTGATCAGACCGGAACTTTTGGGCGCACCCAACGGGGAGTGCTGCTCCATGGTGGGAGCGTCAGCGGGCCGATGTCCTGCCGCCCACCAGAAATCCGCGATCCCCCCGAGCGGGCCTACGGGCCCACCACGACCTGGTTCCTCAGTCGAATCGATTGTTACTTCCGCGTTCCCGTGGGCGGCGCATCACAGAGTCTGGAGCGACTGTGATCATCGGCGGTCACGACGAGCGGAACCACGACCGTGTCGCGTCTGGACTTCATGGCTATTTCAGTGCTGGCAAGGTTGCTTGCAGGCACTCGCGGCCTGATCACGGCTGCTGGTGGGCCTACGTGACTGGTTGACGCTCTGCACGTTGGTGCTGCCGCGGTAGGTGGCGGCTTATACTTCGCGGAGACGGCGTCAACGGCAATATCGGCGGTCCTTACGCGGCGGTCATCGTCGCAGCGGGATCTCACTGCGGTCGAGCTGGTGGGCTCGACGGGAGGTGCAACCCATGCGGCCCAGGGGTGCAGACAGGCGATTCCTAGGGCCACCGTTCGCCCGGCTGCGCCGGGCCGGCGCGGCGGTGGGCTGCGCCATGCTGCTGGCCTTGTCTGTAGTTTCCGTCGGCGGCGGTGGGGTGGCGTCAGCAACGGGAACGGCGGCGGTGAGCATCACTCCGGCGTCGACGACGATCGCCAGCGGCACCGCCGTCACCTACACGTTGACAGTGACGTGCAGCGTCACCGGGGGCTGCACCGCCACCACGGTCACCTTCCCCAAGACCACGATCACTGGTGATGGCAGCACCACCGATTTCGGTTCGTGGTTCGCCGCCTCGTCGTGTTCGGGGGTGACCAAGACGGTGGCGGCCGGTCTGGTCACCTACACCTACGGCAACATCCCGACCGGCACGTCCCAGTGCACCTTCACGGTGACCCCGCCGAGCTTCACCACGATGAACGGCACCCAGGCGACCCTCACGCCAACCATCAACGGCAGCAACTTCACCTCCAGCACGGGCACGGCGGCGACCCTCGCCGTCACGGCCACCCACAACGTCACCTTCGCCAAGGGCGCCCCCGCCAAGGTCGGAACCGGGGCGCAGTTCTCCTTTTCGCTGTCCATCCGCTGCGGAAACACGGGTTCGATAGGCACGTCGTCGATGACCATCACCGACACCCTGCCGGCCAACTTCACCTACGCCAGTTACTCGACGGATTACGTGTTCCCTTCCGGTAACGCCGGCGCTGGTACGCCGCCGGGAACGCTCAGCTATGACGCGGCCACGCACACCTTCACCTACTCTGATCCGGGCGGAACGGTGTGCCAACAGGCGCTGGGCTGGGATATCTACCTCACCGGCACCGCTGCCACCAACGGCACGCCCGACCCGGTCGGCAACACCATTACCAACACCGCGAACGCGTCGTGGACCTACCTCGACACAGCCACCGGCAGCGCCTCGCCCACGACCAACACCACCGTGGTGGCGGTGGTGCCCACCCCGTTCCTCTCCAAGGGTGCGGCCACCCAATCGTTTGGGAACCAGGGCCAGTATGTGTTCCCCCCGAACGGCGGACGCTACAACTACACCTATCCCGGGAACTGGAACGGGACCGGCCAGGCGGCTTACTACCAGATCGCTCTGGCCACCAACGGAACGACGGCCGGCGCCGATTTCGCCGTGGAGGATCCCCTGCCCTGCCTGAACAACTTCTCCGGCCAGGTGTACTCCTCGCCGGCGCCGGGCGGGCCGTACTGCACCAACCCGGCCTTCATCCCCACGCTCATAACCGCCCAGAACTTCACCCCGACTACCTCCGACTCGATCACCCTGGTCTACACCAACGGCACCACCGTGTCGGTCCCTTACACGGCCGGGACAGGCTGGGTGATCCCGACGTCGCCGGCGGTGGCCGAGATCGACGTCCCCCCCTTCGCCGAGGAGGGCAGCAACTCGTCCACTCCGATGCTGTTCAACATGTACGGGTATGCGGCCCCGACGGTCAGCACCACCTCGCTTCTGACCAACACGGCCACCGCCAACGCCTACCTGGTGGGCTCCACCACCCCGCTGGTGCCCCAGGAGACCGCCTCCAACAGCGTCATGGTGGTCAGCCCCTCCGAGCCGTCCGGTACCGTCATCTCACCCGATATCACTGCGGACTACAACGGGGCCGGGACCTGCAGCGAGACGGTTCACTTCGGCCACTACGGCAGCTACACCGGTTCCTTCCAGATCGAAGTGGCGTCCACCCCGTCGCAGGCCCTCTACCTCGACTATTTGGCTCCTGCCGGGGCCACCGTCACGAGTGGCCAAACCAACGCCTTCACCATCTCGGGCATCTCCGGCACCTTCACCACTCCGTCGCTCACGGCCACGGTGACACCCAACTACAACGGGACCGGCCGCACGCTGCTGCAGTGGGTCATTCCCGCGGGTACGGTCACCAACCCCGGCGTCTATAACGTCGGCGGCACCAGCCTTCAGGTCAATCTGGGTCCAGGCTGTGACGGCACCTACCAGAACGACCTGACCGTCGGATATGGGGCCATCATCACCGCCTGCCTGGACCCCGGCGGCCTCACCCCCCCGTCCAACCCGACCGCCAACCCCGACCTGGACTCCAACGGGACCCCGCTGCCGGGTAACTACTGCGGCTATTCCTCGCCGATCACGGTGACCCCGGTCAACCCGGCCTTCTCGGTGAACAAGTCGGTGCAAGGCAACCTGGACGCGGCCCCAATCGGGGGTGGCGGCATCGGCGATGTCAGCCCCACCGGGGGCACGGCCGCCTATGACGTGACGTTCACCAACACCGGCCAGGCCAACCTGACCGACCCGGTCATGTACGACATCCTGCCCGCGGTAGCAGACACCTACGCCACCTCGCTGGCCGCCCGGGGCTCGCAGTTCACCGTGGCGCTGACCGGGGTGGGTCCGCTCCCGGCCGGAGTGACGGTCTACTACTCGACCTCGGCCAACCCGTGCCGCCCCGAGGTGCTGCCGAGCGATCCGGGCTGCGTGAACGACTGGTCCACCAGCCCACCGGCGCCACTGTCGTCGGTGACCGCCCTGGAGTTCGTCTACACCGGCACCATCGTGGTCTCGGGAGGGAGCGGAACCAACAGCATCTCCATCCCCGTCAGCGTGTCCACCCCGACCACCACCCCGGGCCAGACGGCCTGGAACACCGTGGGCACCGACGCCTACGCCGGGGGCAGCCTAATCGCCCCGGCCGAGTCGTCGCGGACCGGCCTGCAGGCCGAAGCCCAACCCACCATCGTCAAAGCCAGCTCCACCGTCAGCTACTCCACGCCCGGTGACACCATCAGCTACACCTACACCGTCACCAACGGCACCGCCGTCACCTTGAGCGCTGTCGGCGTGACCGACAACCCGGTGGCCCCGGCCGGCCCGCTCACCACCGGACCGTCCTGTCAGAGCCTGTCCGCCCCGGCGGGCGCCTGCAGCGGGGCTACCACCACCTTGGCCCCCGGGCAGAGCGCCCTGTTCACCGCTACTTATACCGTCACCCAGGCCGACATCGACCACGGGTCGGTCACCGACACCGCCACCGTCAACGCCGACCCGCCCACCGGCGGCGCCCTCACCAACACCTCCAACCCGGTCAGCGTGCCCGCCGCCCAAAGCGACAGTCTGGGCATCGCCAAGTCCTTGGCGGCCGGGTCGCCTGATCCGGTCACCGCCGCGGCCCAGGTGTTGACCTACCAGTTCGCGGTGACCAACACCGGCGACACGACCGAGACTGCGGTGGGCGTGACCGACACCCAGACCCCGCCGGCGGGGCCGCTGACCACCCCACCGGCGTGTCAGAGCCTGTCCTCGCCGGCGGGTGTCTGCAGCGGGGCCACCACCAGCCTGGCCCCCGGCCAGACCGCCCTGTTCACCGCCACCTACACCGTCACCCAGACCGACGTCGACCGGGGCAGCATCGCCGACAGCGCCACCGCCACTGGCACCTCGCCGGGCGGGCCGGTGACCTCCCCGCCCTCGCCCCTAACGGTGCCGGTCGCCCAGACCAACACTTTGAGCATCGTGAAGTCCTTGGCGGCCGGGTCCCCCTATCCGATCACCACCCCCGGGCAGGTGTTGACCTACCAGTTCGCGGTGACCAACACCGGCAACACCACCGAGAACTCGGTGGGGGTGACCGACACCCAGACCCCGCCGGCCGGGCCGCTCACCACCGCACCGGCGTGTCAGAGCCTGTCCTCGCCGGCCGGGGCCTGCAGCGGGGCCACCACCACCCTGGCCCCCGGACAGACCGCCACCTTCACCGCCACCTACACCGTCGCCCAGGCCGACATCGACCAGGGCAGCATCGGCGACTCCGCTATCGCTTCGGGCATCCCGCCCGGTTCCACCACCCCGGTCTCTTCGCCGCCGGCCACGTTCACGGTGGCGGTCACCCAGACCGCCAGCGTCGGCCTGGTCAAGACGGTGACCTCCAACGCGCCGCTGACCACTCCCGGCCAGGTGGTCATCTACGACTTCGTGGTGACCAACACCGGCACCGTCACCCTGACCGACATCACCGTGGTCGACACCCAAGCCCCGCCGGCCGGGCCGCTCACCTCCGGGCCCACCTGCCCGGAGCCGACGCTGGCTCCGGGTGACAGCGAGACCTGCACCGGCAGCTACACCGTCACCCAAGCCGACATCGACCAGGGCACCGTCAACGACACGGCCACCGCGTCGGGCACTACCCCCTCGGCCGCGATCGTGTCGGCGACCGCTAACGCCACCGCCCCCACCCAGGAGACGGCGGCCCTCTCCCTGGTGAAGACGGCGGCCACGCCCAGCGGGCCGCTGACCGGCCCCGACCAGACCGTCAGCTACGACTTCGAGGTGATGAACACCGGCAACGTCACCCTGACCGGCATCACCGTGGACGACACCCAGACCGCCCCGGCCGGGCCGCTCACCTCCGGCCCCACCTGCCTCCAGTCGACCCTGGCTCCGGGCGCTAGCGAAACCTGCACCGGCACCTATGTGTCCACCCAGGCCGACATCGACCAGGGCAGCATCGGCGACACCGCGATCGCCACTGGCACCCCGCCCACCGGCCCGGCGGTGACCGCCAACGCCATCGCCTCGGTCCCGGTCACCCAGACGCCTGCCCTCAGCGTGGTCAAATCGGTGGCCTCGCCCCCCGGTCCGCTGACCGGCGCCGGCCAGCCCGTCACCTATGACTTCGCGGTGACCAACAAGGGGAACGTCACCCTCACCGGCATCACCGTCGACGACACCCAGACCGCCCCCGCCGGCCCGCTCACCAGCGCCCCCACCTGCCCCGAGCCCCTGCTGGCCCCCAACGACAGCGAAACCTGCACCGGCAGCTATGTGTCCACCCAGGCCGACATCGACCACGGCGCCATCAACGACACCGCCACCGCCACCGGCAGCCCCCTCACCGGCCCAGCGGTGACCTCGCTGCCGTCCACCGCCTCGGTGCCCGTCACCCAGGCGCCCGCCCTCACCATCACCAAGTCGGCCAGCCCCGACGAGGTCATCACCGTGGGCGAGATCGTCCACTACTCCTACCAGGTGACCAACCAGGGGAACGTCACCCTGACCGACATCACCGTGACCGACACCCCAACCCCCCCCGCCGGTGCGCTCACCACCGGACCCACCTGCCCGCTCACCACCCTCGCCGTCGGAGAGGGCACCACCTGCACCGCTACCTACACCGTCACCGCGGCCGACATCGCCCACGGCAGCATCGTCGACACCGCCGTCGCCTCCGGGGACCCGCCCACCGGCACCGCCGTGGATTCGGCGCCCTCGGAAGCGACCGTCGAGGCCAGCGCCATCACAGTGGTGAAATCGGCCAGTCCCGCTTCGGTGGCCAAAGCCGGAGAACAGATCACCTACCGCTACCTGGTCACCAACAGCGGCGACGACCAGCTCACCGGCCTGCACATCACCGACACCCAGACCGCGCCGGCCGGACCGCTCACCACCGGACCCACCTGCCCGCTCACCACCCTCCCCCCAGGAGGAACGACCACCTGCACCGCCAGCTACACCCTCACCCAAGCCGACATCGACCACGGGTCCGTGCACGACTCGGCCGTCGCCGCCGCCACCGACCCCGACGCCGACACCGTCACCTCGCCGCCCTCCACCACGTCGGTGGCAGCCACCCAAACCCCCCGCATCAGCGTGGCCAAGACCGCCACCCCCGCTTCGGTCAGCCAGGTAGGCCAGGTCATCGACTACCACTACCTGGTCACCAACACCGGCAACGTCACCCTCACCAACGTGCACGTCACCGACACCCAAACCCCCCCCGCCGGCGCCCTCACCTCCGGACCCACCTGCCCCCAGCCCACCCTCGGGCCCGGCCAGACCGAGACCTGCACCGGCACCTACACCGTCACCCCAGCCGACCTCACCAACGGCAAGGTCAACGACAGCGCGGTGGCCAGCGGCGACCCACCCGGATCCACCCACACCATCAGCTCCCCACCTTCAACCCTCTCGGTCCCCGCCACGACCACCCCAACCCCGCCGTCGGCGAACTCCCCGCTCGTACCAACCGCCCCCCAGAGCCCCATCACCAACACCACCGTCCCCGTCACCGGATGACCCCACCCCACCAGCCACCCCGTCCCGGTGGCCTTCCGGCACACCTGCCGCCGCACGGCGGCTGGCCGTATTAGCGGTCTTGGTCGGCCCGGCCGGCTACGGCAACAGCGCAACATCCGCCCGGTCAGGATCGAAGACCTCGACCACCACCCCGGCGGGCAGACCCGGCCGGCCGGCGTCGTCGCCGGCCCCACCCGTCACCGCCCTGGCCGCCCGCCCCGACCCGGTAGCCGACGCGACCGGAGGACCTGCCAACAGCCGGCAACACGGTCGACAGTTGGCCGCCGGGTCCTCAACCCGGGCCGGATGAAAAGCGTAGAGCGTGGCCATCACCCCGACACCACCCCGCCGGAATACACCGTCGCCATCCATTTCACCACCACCGCCGCCACCGTCATCGCCATCGCCGCCACCCACACCCATCTCGACTGCAGCCGCACCCGACCCCGGACGGACACTGCCACCCCTCATCCGGAGCCCCACCACCTCTGGGTCCTGCACAGGGTGAGCTGAGACCATGCGCCACCCCCGCCGCGCCCGGCGAGCGCTCCTACTCGCTGGCCTAACCGCTGCCGCTGCCGCAGTCGTCACGACCGCCCTGCTCAATAGCGGGGCCGCCCACCCGGGCCCCACCCCACCCGCCACAATCGCCCCGACGACCAAGCCGGAATCCGTCACCGCTCCGCTGCTCGATCACGGCGGTGGCCGCCCCCCGGCGGCCACCGCTCCCACCACAATCGCCGCTCGGCCAACAAGCCCAACGACGGTGGCGTCAGCACGGGGCAGCGGCTGGAGCCTGATCGCCACCACCAACGGCACCATCCCCCGCTACGCCCAACCCGGCGTCCCGCCCGACGGCACCATCCCCGCCCGCTGGTACGGGGCGGTCTCGGCGTTACCCGTCATCGGCCAACAGCCCGGCTGGCTCCAAGTCCGCCTCGCCACCCGGCCCGACGGGTCGACCGCCTGGGTACGCCGCCCCGACGTCACCCTTGCCGCCAACCCCTACCGCATCGTCGTTAACGTCAGCACCAAACACCTCCAGCTGTACCGCCAAAACCAGGTCATCCTCGACGCCCCCGCCGGCGTCGGCACCCTCAGCGACCCCACCCCCACTGGACAGTACTTCGTCGCCTTCTTCGAAGCCTCCCCCAACCCCGGCTACGGCCCGTTCATCCTCGTCACCTCCGCTCACTCCCAGACCGTCGCCAACTGGGACGGATCAGGCGACGCCGTCATCGGCATCCACGGACCCCTCGGAGCCAACAGCCTCATCGGCACCACCGGCGCCTACATCTCCCACGCCTGCATACGGCTCCCAATCCCCGACCTCGATCACCTACGAGAGGTGCCAGCCGGCAGCCCCATCAGCATCACCCAGGTCTAGAACAGACCCCCACGGTCCAAACTGGACCGGGACCAGGGCCACACCACGGGCGGCTGGCGTCAGCTCTACCTACATTCCGAAAGCAGCAGCAACCCGATGAGCCCCTCGCCGACCACACTCCCAAGACCGACCGACTCGCTGCGGCTCGACTGCCCCAATTTGGCAGCGCGTAGCGACAACTAGACCATCCTTAATGTGTGCCGTTATCTTGAGGGAGTCGGCAAACGGAATTGTCCGAGAGGTCCAAGATCACCGGTCCGGGTTGGGGCAGGTCGGCCAGGGCGCGACGGAAATGGCTCACGCCAAAAGCGTCGGGCTCTTGGGATTGCGTCCGCCGCTCTTCCCCCTCATATCCGAGAACCACCAACGTCGAGAGGCCGGCGGTCGTTGCTGCCAGTTCTGTCGCCCGCTCCGTCTGAAAGCAAAGCCCGGTTATCGACAACCGTCCGACCGTCCCCAGTTCGGTCGGACGGTTGTCGATGGTGTGGCTGGCGACGGCGCGCCTTGACCGATCCGGGCTTCGAAGCGGTTAGGGCAGATATGGCTTAGCGGCCGCGGAAGGGGTCGATCAGCTCGGGGTAGGCGCCGTTGTCGAAGGCAGCCATGAACTCCAGCACTGGCGGGGGGAGCCGGACCACCATCGAATGCCATCCGCTGGGCCGGCGGGCGTGCACGCTTCGGTCCGACACGAAGATGTCGAAGGGCGGTCCCGCGCTCCGAAGCATGATGGCCAGGTAACGGGCCAGCGGACACCGGGTCTGATTCCTGGGGATACCCCGCATGTCGTGCCCCATCAGGTTCGATGCCACGGTTTCGGGAGTGGCCCCCAAGGAGGCGCTCAACTGGCGGATGTCGCGCCGCAAGGCGCGGCGATTAAGTGTGTGACCAGCGCCATCCGGTGAGCCTGTGTTGGTCTCGGCCGGGCAGCCACCGGCGGCTTTCTTGTCGGTCGCATTGTGGACTTCTGGCACCGAGGAGATCGCGTACACGTACTCATAATAGCGCTTCACGTACTCGTACGCAATGGGGATGCGGACGTCATATCGGCCATCGCCACGTCTGGCAGCGGCCGGGACGCGGCAAATGAGTGGGGCGGTTCGAGTGCCTATCCGACCGGTCGCTCCCTCCGGTCGCTGTTCGGCTGGAATGGGCGCTGCTTAGCGCCGGTTTGTGAGGCCGGCGTCGTTTTCGACGCCGTCCAGGAGAAAGCGGAGTCCGTCGTTGAATTGGCGCGGGGTGGTGTAGGCGGCCAGCTGCTCGGAAAGTTGGTTCCCGCTCGACTCGCGGTCGCTCCACCCGGCCCGGGACGCCTCCAGGGCGGCGAAGCCGACGGTGTAGGTGTGGAGAGCGCCGTAGGCTCGTCGGGCGGCCTGTTCGTCGCCGAGGGCGTCGCGTAGGACGCGCATCATGGCCTCCATGCGCACCACGGCGGAGGGCGATACCACCGGGTGGTGGAGGTAGACGTGCAGGGCGGCGGGCTGGGTGACCAGGAACTGACGGAACTTGTCGGCGGCCTCGCCGATCCATGCTTTCCAGTCCTGCTGGCCGGCTCGGGGTTTCCAGGCTCGCACCAAGAGCCGGTCGACGACCTCGTCGAGCAGATCGTCCTTGTCGCGCACGTGGCGGTACAGCGACATGGGACTGACGCCCATGTCGGCGGCCAGGCTGCGGATGGTCATCTGCTCGTAGCCGCCGGCTTGGACCGCCTTGATGGCCGCGGCGACGATCTGTTCGCGATTGATCGATCCCCACGGGACCCGGCCCGAGGGGCGTTTGTGAACCGATGCCGTCTGAGCTGATCGCGGCACACCCGTCGAAGTCACCGCTTCACCATAGCTCCAGCGCGTACACGTACGTGAGTGTGCTATCCTGAGTACAAGTACGCGTACTTGGAAGGTTCTGGCCTTGAGAACCGGATGAGAGGAGGCCATCGGTGACGACATTGGTATGGACGGTAGGGGTGGTCCTGCTTGGCGTGCTGTTGAGCTTCACCGCGTACGCCGCGATCGTGGGCGGGATCGGGGTTCTCACTGGTGGTCGTTATGTGCGTTGCCCGCGTTGTGGGCGCCACGGCCTGTGCTGGGGTGGTCGCCTGCACGAGCGGGGTTGTCCCGACCCGGGTCCGGCCCACCAGGCGGTCCGAGTGGCTCACCAGTTGCCCCACCGGGTCCATTTCGGCCATCACTGAGCGGGCCGAGCCGCCTAACCCGGACCAGCCCGCACCAACTGTCGGGTAGGCGGCCCGGTCGACTGAACCGGCAGCGTTGGGTGGCAGTAACGAGAACACGTCCGGCCGGCCGCCATCGAGTCGGGTGACATCAAACTGGCCAAGCCGGTCGGTTCAGATGGTGAATCTGAGGTTGCGGGCTAGCTGCCCGGCGAGTTCCTTATTGCCTTGGAGCTCGATGTCGCCTGCCGCCATGTGGGCCTCGGGGTCGGTCCTGCCGCAGGCTAGGAGGATGCGGCACCCGTGAACGCCTGCGCCCGGAAGTGCGGTTGAAGGCGTAGCAGCCAGAGCCGACCGGAGGCGCCTGAGAAGCTCCACTCCCCTGTCCCATGCTTCGCCCTATTGATAAGACTGATTGGAAATGAGGTACGCACCGCTGATAGGGTGCGGTGGTGCCTGGGAGATCACCGGAACCCGCCCGAGCCGAGGCCCTTCCCGCTGGTTACGGTGAGCTACTCGAGCAACTGAAAGCCGAGGTCCGCGCCGCCCAACTGCGGGCCCATCGGGCCGTCAATACGGAACTGATCAGCCTGTACTGGCGGATCGGACGGACCATCGTCGGACGCCAGGCCGCCCAGGGCTGGGGCGCCAAGGTCATCGAACGGTTGGCCACAGACCTCCGAGACGAGTTCCCCGACATGAGCGGCCTGTCCCAACGAAACCTGGTCTACATGGCCACCTTCGCCCGGGCCTGGCCGACCGAAATCACGCAACAAGCTGTTGCGCAACTTCCCTGGGGCCACGTCACCGTGCTCCTCGATCGCCTCGACACCCCGGGCCTGCGGGACTGGTACGCGGCCCAAGCCGTCGACAACGGCTGGTCGCGAGCGGTGCTGCTCAACCAGATCAAGAGCCGCCTCCACCAGCGGGTCGGGGCGGCGCCAACCAACTTCCCCGTCACCTTGCTTGAGCCGGACTCCGATCTCGCCCGTCAACTGGTCAAAGACCCCTACAACTTCGAGTTCCTCGGTCTTACCGGCCGGGTCAGCGAGCGGGCCCTCGAAGACGCCCTGATCAGCCGGATCAGCCAGTTCCTCCTAGAGCTGGGGGCCGGCTTCGCCCTCTACGGCCGCCAGTACCGCTTCGACCTGGGCGACCGCGACTTCTCCATGGATCTGGTGTTCTTCAACGTCACCCACGCCCGATTCGTGATCGTCGAACTCAAAGCCGAGCCGTTCGACCCGGCCCACCTGGGCCAGCTCCAGTTCTATGTCGAATGGGCCGAACGCCACCTGCGCCAACCCGAACATCGACCCACGGTCGGGATCCTGCTGGTCGCGGACAAAAACGAACCGGTCGTCCGCTACGCGCTCGCGGCCGCGAAAGCACCCATGGCGGTGGCCACCTACACCTACGACACCCTCCCGGCCGAAGCCAGAGGCGAACTTCCCGCCGCCGACGAGCTCACCCAGGCCGTCACCGCAGCCCACACGGCCCAACCGGGCCATCCTGCCCGCCGAACTGCCCCCCGGCGCCACGAAGGCTCATGACAGAGGCGATCGAGCCTCGAGTGACGCGGGTCGGGCGCAAGGCTCTCATCGCGCTGTCCCCTCCCTCCACCAAAGATGACGGTGACCGACCCATCGGAGAAGTGGCCCGCCTATTCGACACCTGGCTGACCTTGCGCCAGGCCACCAACCGCATCGCCTCGGGGCGCACCCTGTCCGGCTACCACGACGACATGGCCCGCTGGGCCACCCTCCTGGCCCCCCCGGGCGAAGGACCGGCCTTGGACCGGCTGGGCCTGGAGGACCTGACCGTCGAAGGGATCAGCGCCGGGCTGGCCGCCATGAGCGCCGCTGGTCTGTCCGTCTCCGCCCGACAACGGGCCATGGCCCCCCTGCGCGGCCTGTGCTCCTGGCTGGCCCGCAACCGGCACCTCCCCTACGACCCCACCGCCGGCGACGACCTGACCATCAAAGGCCTTCCCCAACGCCTGCCCGTGGCCTACAGCACCACCGAGCTGACCCGCATCGCCCACGCCGTGCCTGCCGTCCACGACGACCAGACTGAAGCACTCCGCTGGCCGGCCCGCGACCGGGCCACTTTCGCCCTCCTGGTTGGGTGCGGGCTGCGCATCAGCGAAGTCTGCTCACTCACCTGGGACCGCCTGGCCGACCTCGACAACGACCAGCCCCTGCTGCGAGTGCGAGGCAAGGGCAGCCGAGAACGCACCGTCCCCCTCCCCCCCGCCGTGACCGCCAACCTGCGCACCTACAGAGCCGAGCGCATGTCCACAGCCAGCCAGCAGCGAAGTCCCCTGGCCGTACGACCACGCAGCCGAGTTATCGTCCAAACCGACGGTCGCCCCGTCAGCCCCACCGTGGTCAACCATTGGATCGCCCGCTGGCTCCGCCACGCCGGCGTGACCCGCCGACCCGGCGCCCTGGCCCACGCCTTCCGCCACACCGCCGCCGACGGCTGGCTCGACAGCGGCGCCACCCTGGCCGAAGTCCAGGTTCTCCTCGGCCACGCCAGCATCGCCACCACCGGCATATACACCAAAGCCCGCCCCGACACCCTCGCTGCCGTCACCCGCAGCGGACGATACGAACAAATAGAAGGCCGGCCGCGTCCTTCATGATCGCGGTAGGCGTACTTAACTATATTTGATGGATAATTATTGTTAACGGGCACCGGGTCAGCCGAAGCCGAGCCAGGCCCGAAGCCGGTAGCGATGAGATGAAGACCGTGCCTGCCTTCCTTCTTCAACCGCCTTCTGGTTTCCGGGATACATTCCGCGCCGTTCCCTGAGAGTTCGCCCAACTCGGCCGGACGAGAACCGTCGCGGATGTGTTCGCCCGCCGCCTGAGCCGCGAAGCGCTTGGCGGTTCTGGTTGCTGCCTTCAGGGTCGGGTATCCCGCGATCTCGATGACCTTGTCGTCTTGGATCCGCATCGCTTGGAACCTCTCCAGGTCGCCCCTCTTGCCGTTCGGCCGCCACTCCAGTCGGACCACGTGGGCGCCGGTGCCTGACCACACGACGGTGGCGGCGGGAGTCGTGTTGGGATCGACTGCTTGCTGTCTGTGTTGGAGGACGTGTCGGCATCTCCTTTGCCACTAGCTGCCTGTGCTATGCGGATGGCGCTCTGCCGGCCGGGCTGGGATGCCGGCGCTTGTGGCGATTGCTCCCAACGATCAGCCATGCAACGCCTGACCGCCGTGTTCGGCACCTCTGCCGCCAAGGACGACGGGGCCAGGTGGGCGCCCAATCTTACGCTCCGATGTGGCCCGACTCGATGTGGCCCGGCATTTCATCTCAACGTACGTCCGGCCAGGCTGCGGGCACTGCGGACTTGAGGACGGGGCGCCCGAGCTCAGCCGGTCGATCGCAGCCCCGCTCGATCGGCCCGCCGCACCGCTCGGCACCGACGGCCACTGTCCACAGGTGGCGAACAAAGTGGAAAGGCGGAACGGCCTCCACGCGGCCGGTGAGGGTCTCGAGTCTCGTGCAGCTGTTGCGCCGGCTTGGCCCCCGGGCGCCCTCGCGCAACACGCACCGAGGGGGCGGCTCCCTTAGCGACCGGTGACGGCCTACCTGTCCGGGAACACTTCGCTGAGCCGCCCGGTCTTGACGTCATAGACGAACCCCCGGATCGGGACGTCCTCGGAGATCCATGGGTGTGACCTGGCCTTCTTGACCTGCTCCTTGGTGTTCTCCTCGGCGTCGGTGAAGCTGTAGAACTTGGCCGGCGCGATCGGCGCCTGCCCTGTCTCCTTGCGGAGCCGGTCCTCCAGTTCGTTGTCGGTGAACCTGAGCATCCCGCAGTCGGTGTGATTGATGATCATTATCTCCCGGGTGCCAAGCAGCCGGGTCGAGAGGACAAGGGACCGGACGGCGTCGTCATCGATCACGGTGCCGAAGTTCCTGATCATGTCGACATCGCCCTCGGCGAGACCCAGCATCTGCTCGATGTCACTCAGCCGGGGATCCGCACAAGTGACGATCGCGATCTTCGGCGCCGGCGGCTTGTCACGGGCGGGGTCGAAGTCGTTGGCGATGGTTGCATTAGCCCTTAGTGCCTCGTCGATGATACTCATGAACGTTTCTCCTTCTCTCTGGGTGTACCGGTTGGCTCGGTATGCCTGTCGCCGTCACCACCGTCCTGCCTGCCGCCGCCGTCACCATCATGTCTGACGGTTGGGAACCTTCAGTTGACCATGACGGGTAAGGCGTAGCAAGTGCGGACGCATGCTGCGTGCCCACAGTCCTTACCGCCAACTAGCGGAGCGATCGGAACGCGGCCCGCATCTCTTTTGAGAAGAGTTGCGGCTGTTCCCACGCCGCGAAGTGCCCGCCTCGGTCGAGCTCGTTGAAGTAAATGAGATTGTTAGGGTAAGCGCGCTCGGCCCAGCTGCGCGGCGCCTGGTAGAGCTCGTGGGGAAAGACGCTGATGGCGAACGGGATGGTGACGTTCTTGGCGTCGAAGAAGTCCGCCTTGTTTTCCCAGTACAACCGAGCCGACGAAACCCCGGTGTTTGTCAGCCAGTACAGCGTGACGTTGTCCAGGAGGTCGTCTGTCGTGAGGTCGCTCTGATAGGTCCCTTGAAGGACCTGTTGAACGAGCCCGGGCTGGCCCGTGCCGTCGCCGTGGTCAAGCATGAACGCCGCCAGGTCGATGGGTGAGTCCGCCAGTCCGTACAGGGTTTGCGGGCGTGTCGTCATGAACTGCGCGTAGGCCACGTGCTTGGCGTAGAAGGCGCTCAGCTGCTCGTAGGCACGCAGCTCGTCGCCTGAGAGATCCGATGGCGGCGGATCGCCCCGCTCGAACCCCTTAACCAGATCGAGCGGAGCGGTACCCGGCATGTTGGAATGAATCCCAAGCAACTCCGGAGGCGCCTGCGCACCCATCGCCTGGGTCACTGCCGCACCCCAATCGCCGCCCTGGGCCACAAACCGGGTGTAGCCGAGGCGCTTCATCAGCACCACCCAGGCCCGTGCGGTGCGGACAGGATCCCAGCCGGAGGCGGTCGGCTTGGCCGACAACCCATAGCCCGGCAGCGACGGGATCACCAGATGGAAGGCGTCCGATGCGCCGCCACCATGCGCCGTGGGATCGCTGAGCGGCCCGATGACCTTCAGCTGCTCGATGATCGAGCCAGGCCACCCGTGGGTGATGATCAGAGGCAGCGCATCCTCGTGCCGGGAACGCACGTGAATGAAATGAATGTCGAGCCCGTCGATCTCGGTCACGAACTGTGGCAGAGCATTCAGCTTGGCTTCTGCCGTGCGCCAGTCGTGCTTCTCGCTCCAGTAACGTGCCAGATCCTGCATCATCGCCAGCGGCACGCCCTGCGAGTCATCGGCCACCGTCTCGCGCTCGGGCCACCTGGTCGCGCTTATGCGCCTGCGCATGTCGTCAAGGGCTTGCTCGGGAAAATCGATCCGGAACGGGCGGACGGTCGTGCCTGTTGCCATAAGAATCCCTTCTCAGACGAGCCTCGGCGCAGACTCCGCAAGCGAGTACCCCATCAGTGCCAAAAGGCGCTACACAACTGATGCCCCCAAAGACAGGCAAAGGCGCGACGTCGGAAAATCATTAACCAACCGCCAAACGGGAACGAAGACCAACCGGCAATCCGTTTCGGCCCAGGCAGCTCTATGCCGACATCGCGTCAGAACCCCACACAGCGCCAGAGTTCTTCGACATCCTCCGTTTCCTCAGCGGCGTCATCAGAATTTGGCGTCGTCAATAGTGTCCGACACGTCTTCGGGGGGCGACACCTTAAAAGCAACGGTACGCCGCACGCTTCGGACAGTCAATAGGTCTACACCGGCTCCGAGACAAGCTCGGAGCCGGGGGCCCTTCGGGGCAGCACAGGTTTACCCGGTGGTGGTGGGGCCTAGCGTGGCCGGGTGCCTGACGAGCTTTTCGCCCGCTATGGCGATCTGTTGACCGGCTCGTATGACTGTGTCGACCGGATCGTTTTGAACGCCTACTTCTCCTTGGGTCACAGCCCGGGCGGGTTCAGGACTTGGTGGCGACGCTGGCATGACGACGGCGACGAGAGCTTGGACAACGCTCATCTGATGCGCCTGGCCGGCCGTTTCGCCCGCCGGGTCCGCAAGTGGGCCGAGGTCAACCACGTGCCGGTGATCGACTGCAAGGCCGGCGAGCGCAAGCATCTGATTGCCGAACAGCACCTTGGCGACCATCCTGGTCTCGGGCCGGGGGTGTTCATGATCTTGGTGGCCCGGGCCCCGGCCACCACCTGGGATGTGCAGCGCTCCCGGGGTGGAGCGATCCGCAACCTGGCCAAGAAGACCAGCTATGTCAACCACTACAGCTTTCACATCCTCGACCCCCTCTGGGGTCACGTCACCATCAAGATGTCCGGCCATCCGCCCTTCGGGGCGCAAGTCATATTGAACGGCCACGAGCATGTGGCCGCCATGGCCGCGGCGGCTGGCGTCGAGTTCGGGAAGGAGGGAAACTGCTTCACGGAGATCTCCGATCCCGCGGGCCTGGCCCAGCTCGCAGACACCTTGTCGCAACCTGCGGCTATAGGGCGTCTGGGCCAGGTCTGCGACCGGTGGATCTACAGCGCCTGTTTGTGCTTCGGGCTGGACCTGTCCGACCAGGATCGTTCCCGGTTCGTCTACGACTACTCCATCTACCAGGTCGAGTACAGCCGCAACCTGATCTTCGCCTCGGGCGCACAGATGGACCGCGTCTTCGACACCATGGTGGACCGCACCCGCTCCCGCCTGGACGTGCCCAAACTACGCACCCTGTTCGGCACCAAGAAACGACCCCCCATCAACCACCGCGACCTTTCCCCTCGCGTTGCTGCTGTGATCGAGAGACCTGGCTACGGCCTGACCATCTTCAAGGTCCATTTCGGGGCCTTGACATTGAAGGGCTACACCAAAGGCGAGCACGTGCTGCGATTCGAGGCGGTCTGCCACAACACCAGAGCCCTCCATCTCGGGCGTGTCTTGGACCGCTTCCCCAACATCGTGGCCAGCCTGACCGCCATGCTGGACCGCTTCTGCACCACCTTGGACTGCGTCGACGTCACCTTCTTGCCCGACGGCATCTTGGACCAGCTACCCCGACCATCGACCATCGGACGCACCCGTGTAGGCGGCATCGACCTCGATAAGTCCCGCAGCCGCACCACCCTGGCAGCCGTCACCGCCCTGGCCGCCAACCCCCAGGGGTTCACCGTCGCCGAAGTGGTCGCCAAGGTCCACGCCCTCACCGGCAATACCGACTACACCCTCCGTCAAGCCGGCTACGACTTACGAAAACTGCGAGGCCACGACCTCCTCGACAAACCCGGCCGCAGCCGCCGCTACCACGTTGACCCCCAAGCAGCCCGAACCATCGTCGCCATCCTCACCCTGCGCGATCACGTCATCGTTCCCATCCTCGCCGGTGTCCGCGTCCCCCGCCGCGGCCGACCACCCCACACCTGGACCACCCTCGACCGCGACTACGAGGCACTCCGGCGCAACATGCACCAACTCTTCGACCACCTCGCCCTCACCACTCAGGCCGCATAGACAACCATTTGTCGATCAGGAATCCCAAGCCCTTAGGCAACATCGCGCATGAACATTGAGTGACAGGCAACAAACTTCCCGGGTTGCGCGCTCCTCTGGGCACACGTCGACCGGGAATCCCCCACGTCCCGCACAAGAAGCACACCCGAGACCGCGAGCCGGCCACGGACTAGACCGAACTCAAGAGAGTCTTCCCCTACATCCCAGCCGACATCAACGTAAGCGCCTCCGTGCGTTCGGGACGCCTCTGAACTCAATCCCGAAGTCCGGACACAGTGTCGTCGCCGCCACTCCGCCTAGCTGTTGGTCGATAGAAGGAACTTGCGGGTCAGGCGGGCGACCTTGTCGGGCTGCTCGTCGAGTGCGAAATGGCCGGCATCGAGAATGTGGACTTCGGCATTGGGCACGTCGCGCCGGTACGCTTCGGCCTCTTCGACCTGGAACGACGGGTCGAAGCGACCCCACAGAACCAGGAGCGGCGGCTGGTGGTGGCGAAGCCAATGCTGCCATGCGGGATAGCTGGCGACGTTGGTCCGGTAGTCATAGAACAGGTCCATCTGGATGTCGCTCTGGCCCGGACGACTCAGGAAGGCGAACTCGTCGGTCCAGAGGTCTGGGTCGTACAGGGATACGTTCGGGCTAGCGCCCAGGTGCCGCTGGCGGGTGGCGTCCAGGGACAAGAAGTTCGCCCGCAGAGCGGTCTCGTTGCTGGCCCGGTCGGCCCAGAAATCACGACGGGTCTGCCAGAGGGGCCCCAAACCGTCCTCGTGAGCGACCGCGTTCTGGATCACCAGCGCAGTCAGTCGACCGGGATTGGCCAGCGCCAGGCGGAACCCGACGGGTCCGCCGTAGTCCTGCAGAAAGAGGCTGTACCGATCGATACCCATGAGCTCCGTGAAGCGTTCGATGATTTGAGCAACGTTGTCAAAGGTGTAGTCGAACGCCGTCGAGTCCGGCGCGTCGCTGTTACCGAATCCTGGATAGTCGGGAGCCACCAGATGGAAGGCGTCGGCCAGACGGGTGAAGAGCGGTTCATACATCCGAGAGGAGGACGGAAATCCGTGAAGGAGAAGCAAGGTAGGCGCATCCGGGCTGCCAGCTTCGCGGTAGAAGATCGAAAGCCCGTTCACATCGATCGATTTGTAGGTCGTCGCGTGCTTCCTGATCGGAGCCCGAGCCACACCCAATCTTGCCCTCCGACGCCCGTTCCTGCACGCAACCCGAAAGTGCCGCACCGGGTGGGGCACCCCAGCCAGCACTCCGAGCACGGATAAGTACCTCCTGACCGGCGTTCGGGGCGCTCCGGCCGGCGCGATTATGGGCCGCGGTTCTGGGACGCTTTTCGACGGCCAGCAGGCTTCCGGTAACCGTCGATCGGAGCGGGCGCTCCATTCAGGGCTCTAGATATCTCGGTCAGCGCAGATGCGGGAATCGGACCGTGCGCGCGTTCCGTGAATCTGATCGGACCGACCGGACCGAGGGGACTCGGTCATTCCGCGACCGGCAGTTCGCCTACGGCGCTCCTGCAGGAACCCGCACCCTTGCATGTTGAGCGACGTGGAGGCATCAGAGGAGGGCCTCGACCTCGACGTGTTGGCACACTTCGAGCAACCCTATTTATAGAAAGGAGCTGTGATGCGAGCTATCACCGTTCGAGACCGCGATGCCGGCCTCGCTGGACTCTCCCTGTCGGAAATGCCGTACCCCCACGCCGCCCAGAACGATGTCATCGTACGGGTCCATGCCGGAGGGTTCACTCCCGGCGAGCTGGACTGGTCGTCAACCTGGGTCGACCGGGCCGGGCGGGACCGGACGCCGAGCGTGCCCGGCCACGAGTTGTCAGGTGTTGTCGTCGAGTTGGGGTACGGAACTACCGGCCTCACCGTCGGCCAGCGAGTGTTTGGACTGACCGACTGGACCCGCAACGGCTCCCTGGCCGAGTACAGCGCGGTGGAGGCCCGCAACCTCGCTCCTGTCCCGGCTGACGTAGACCACACCGTGGCCGCCGCCCTGCCGATCTCCGGGCTGACCGCATGGCAGGCGCTGATCGACCACGCTCGCCTCACCACAGGCCAGACTGTCCTGATCCACGGCGCCGCGGGCGGTGTTGGTTCGATCGCGGTGCAGCTCGCCCGCCAGGTAGGAGCCGTCGTGATCGGCACCGGCCGGGCCGCCGACCGCGACACCGCCGTCGGTTTGGGAGTGAACGCCTTCTTGGACCTGCAGGCCGACAAGCTCGATGACGCCGGCGAGGTTGACGTGGTCTTCGACGTGATCGGCGGAGAGATCCTCGACCGCTCCGCGGCTCTGGTCCGCGCCGGCGGCACGCTGGTCACCATCGCCAGGGTGCCCACGGTCTTGCCCAAGGACGGGCGCGCCATCTTCTTCGTCGTCGAAGCCGACCGCTCGAAGCTCGCGGACCTCGCCCGGCGGCTCAGGGACGGACGGCTCAAGCCGATCGTCGGGGCAGTACGGCCCCTCGCCGAAGCGCCTGCTGCGTTCGCCCCCGACCGGCGCACCCCCGGCAAGACGATCATCCGGATTACCGAAGGCGCATAGCGACCACGGCCGGGCAGGCTCGCTGATCACTCGCCGTGGAGCGACGCCGAACTGACCGAGGTCCATGTGCACAAGTCGGAGGGGCGGGCTGCCCCAGATGCAGTCCTGTGGAATGAAGGAGCGGGAATCCATGTCGACGCTGTCGGCGCGGAACTCACGGGCGCGTGACGATGAGTAGGGCGGTCCTTCTCGTGGAACAGCACGCCGCTTGACAGATACAGATTCGACAGGCTCGCCCCCCGGATCACCACCCGTGGTATGAACGAGCTGCAGAATATCGCCCTGCAGCCGGCGTTCTGCCGCAGTCTCGGCACAGGATTGTGGGGCGTTGCTGCCGAACGTTTGGGGCTACTTGTTGGGGCTGCGGGCCTGGTGCGGCTCCCAGCTGGGCCGCTGCTCGCCCGGATGCGCCTGGAGCGGGCATGAGCCGAGGGAACCGACTGGCTGGGCCAGGCGCCGCACCGGTTGGGCGGCGTGCGGATAACGCCGAGCGGTCGACGGGCTGCTCGGCACCACACTCTGATACTGCGCGCGTCGGTGGCGCCCACCGGCGACGGCAGCGACCGTAGGAGGGATGTCTAGGTGGGTGGTGTCTTTCGCGGGCGTGGATGCTCGTGTTGGCGGCCGGGATCGGCGAGAATCACAGGCATGGGATTCTGGTTGCGGGGTGAGCGGTGAGCCTGGGGGTGGCCGGTCGCCAGCCCAGTGTTCTCAATGACATGGATCGTTTCTGCGACGAGGCGCTGGCGGAGAACTCCATTTACGCGCTGTTGCACCGCGAGCGGGACCGGCTGTTCCCGGACGAGATGTTCGCCGATCTGTTCTCGGTGAAGGGCCGTCGGGGTGTCCCACCGTCGGTGGTGGCGACGGTGATGGTCCTGCAGCGCCTGGAGGGGTTGTCGGATCGGGAGGCGGTGGAGCGTTACAGTTTCGATGCCCGCTGGCGTTACGCGGCAGGGGTGGGTAGCTATGACTGTGGCGGGTGGGGCAGTTTCGCTCATACGGTGCTGGTGGATTTCCGGGCCCGGCTGGATAGGTCTTCGGATAAGAGGAGGATCTTCGACCGCAGCGTGGAGGTGGCCGGCTCGGCCGGTCTGGTGGGGGCTAGGCGGGTGCTGGATTCCACCCCGCTGTATGACGCGGTGGCCACGATGGACACCGTCACCTTGATGCGCTCGGCCATCCGGGGTTTGTTCAAGGTGGCCGACCGTGTGCTGGAGGGCCGGCTGCGGGGGTTGATCACCAGCGGTGATGATTATGCGAACTCGGCCAAGCCGCAGATCGATTGGGACGACAAGGCGGCCAGGGAGGAGCTGATCCACTCGCGTGCCGCAGACGGCTACGCCATGTTGGCCTATCTGGACAGCCAGCTGCTGGAAGGCCCGGTGGCCGATGGGGCCAAGTTGTTGGCCACGGTCTTGGGCCAGGACCTGGAGCACGGCGACGACGGGGTGTTTCGTATCGCCCGGCGGGTGGCCCACGATCGGGTGATCTCCACCGTGGATCCCGACGCCCACCACGGGCATAAGACCTCGGCCCGGGGCTTCGACGGCTACAAGGGCAGTATCGCGTTGGATCCCGACTCGGAGATCATCACCGACACCGAGGTGTCCGCGGCCAATGCCGGGGATGCCGCGGTGGCGGCGGATCTGATCGATGATCTCACCGGTGGGGACAGCGACGATGGCAGCGGCGGTGACGGGTCCCGAAGCGCTGATGTCGCTGTCAGCGACAGCAGGGCAGGCAAGCCTGCTGCCAGACCTGAGCTGGCCGGCGTCAACAAAGGCGCCCGCAAGGCCAACCGGCGGCGAGCTGGCAAGGCCTCCGCCCAGGTCGCCCGGGCTGCCCGGGCCGCCGCCCGGCGGGCCAACGGGGCGGCTCGCCGTCAGAGCCGCCGGTCCCGCCAGGACCGCCCGAGGGTCTATCGGGACGCGGCGTATGGCAGCGGGGAGTTCTTGGACCATCTGGCCCGAGCCGGTATCGACAACCGCTGCAAGACCCAGCCACCGGCCGCTCCCGGCGGGCGTTACAGCAAAGCCCACTTCTACATCGACCTCGACGCCGACAGTGTCACCTGCCCCGCCGGCGAGGAGGTCACGATCCGACGGAACAAATCCGGTGATGGCATCGCCTACTTCGAATCGGCTTGTGCCACCTGCCCGCTGCGATCCGACTGCACCACCGCAGCTCAGGGACGGACGATCCAGGTGGGCCGCCACGAAGCCCTCCTGGCCGAAGCCCGCACCCAGGCCAACGACCCGAAATGGCGTAACGACTACCGACAGACCCGACCTAAGGTCGAACGCAAACTCGCGCACCTGATGCGACGCCGCCACGGCGGCCGACGAGCACGAGTGCGTGGCCGCAAAAAGGTAGACGCCGACTTCAACCTGCTCGCCGCCGCCCACAACCTCGCCCGCCTCGCCGTCGTCGGCATCCGCGGCGGCCCCGAGGGCACCTGGGCAATCCCATGAACACCCAGAACCACCAAACGAAAGCCACACTGTGTCGCACCGGTCCAGCCTCGGGCCTACCGATCACCGCCCCGGCCCATCATCGGTTCAACTCAAAACAGAACAGCTGGAACCCAGACGTATGAACCGAGTCACATCAGCCTCAAAAACCCCTCCTTTCACACCAGGCACCTAGGCTCGCGCCGGCGGTATCGCCGGGTTCCGGGCTGGCATCGTCTGCTCGCCGGGACCGTCGAGATCGAGACGGGCGAGCTGGGTGCGGGAGCTGATATTGAGCTTCCTGAACACGTTGCGCAGGTGGAAGTCGATGGTGCGCGTGCTGAGGAACAACTGGGCTGCCACCTCTCGGTTGCTGAGGCCTTGGGCCACGAGGTGCACGATCTGGAGTTCCTGTGCGGTGAGCTCGTCCGTGGTGCTTGGGTCACGTCGCCGGGCCACCTGCCCGCTGGCGCGCAACTCCGTCCGTGCGCGCTCCGCCCACAGCCTGGCTCCCAGTCCCTCGAAGCCGTTGAGAGCGGCGCGCAGGTGCTCACGCGCCTCAACTCGACGGCGGGCGCGCCGGAGCAGCTCACCGAGGGCGAGTTCAGTGCGGGAACGCTCGAACGGACGGGTGGCCTTGGCGTGCGCGTCCAGTGAGGCACGCAGGAGGCGTTCGCATTCGCGCTCGTCGTCGGAGAGCAAGCCTTTGCAGTGCAAGAGCACTGCGCGTGCCCAGGCAGCCCCGCCGTTTTCCGCCCATGGTTCAAAATAGGCAAGCCAGTCTCGGGCTGCCTCCCGCTCGCCGGCGTGGACCGCCGCTTCGATCCGATCGAGCATGGCCCACAACCTGATCCCGCTATCGGAGGCACCTCGGGCGTGGCGGAGCGCCTCTTCGGGTCGGCCGAGTCCTAGCTCGAGCACCGTCAGCGCCCAGTGCGCGGACTCGGTGGCGAAGACGAAACGCCGCGCATAGGAAAGCTCGAGACTCCCCCCCGCCAGGGACCGGCACTCGTCCTCGTCCCCGCGGTGGGCCGCGATCAGAGCGAGCAGGACGAGCTGGTAAGCGACGAGGTCGTGCTGGCCGATCTCTCGGGCGATTCGGAGGCCTTCGCTCAGGTTCGCCCACGCCGAGGCCCAGCGGCCTTCCCACAGCTCGGCGATGCCCACTTGGGGAAGGATCTGCGTCAGGATGACGAGCAGGCCGGCAGTGCGCGCCCGAAGGGCCGCCTCGTGGTGGATGCGGTAAACGTCCCGATCGTCGCCAAGGTAGAGTGCGGCCCGCCCAGCGAACAGGAGCGCCACGGGCTCCTCGGTCGTATAGTCGTCATCAAGCCGCTCCGCCGAGCTCACGGCCCGTCGCAATGGCGGCGCGGCAGCGGCGAAGTCACCTTCGAAGTGGGCGCCGATCCCGGTCAGAAGGGCAACGAGCATGTGGTCGATCGGGGTATCCACGGCCAGGCCTTGAGCCAGGCGGGCGATCGCAACTGCCGCCTCACCGTCATCTGCCCAGGTCGCGGCGACGCTCGCAAGATTGAGCAGCTGGAGGGCACGTTGGCCATCGAGCGGCGCGACCGCAGACGCGGCACGAAAGAGAAGGTGACAGGCGTCGCCGGGGATGCCGTCCATCATCTCGATCAAACCGAGATAGCGGTCGATGTCGGCGCGATGGGTCGGCTCCGAAGCGAGCGGCTGGGCTTGCGTGAGCAACATCGCCGCCCGCTCGACCCGTCCCCCTAACCACGCGTTCTCTGCCGCCGCGATCATTCGATGCACCCGCTGGTCCTCGTTGGATGTCAGCGCGGCGGCCCGCTCGAAGGCCAACGAGGCGGCGGCGAAGCCACTCCGCTTCCGCGCCCGCTGTGCAGCCTGGTCAAGTTCCCTCACGACCGCGGGGTCGGGCCCGACGGTTGCAGCGGCGTGGTGCCACGCCCGGCGATCGACTTCCGACTCGCCGTTGAGCACGCTCGCCAGCGCCCGGTGGGCGATGTGGCGCCGCGAGAGCGGAGCGCTGTGGTAGACGGCTGAGCGCACCAGCGGGTGATGGAACTCGAGCTGGTCCCCCCGCACCCTGGCGAGCCCCTCCCGCTCGGCGGCATCGAGCGCTTGGGGGGCGGCTCCCAGTTGCGCCGCCGCGCTGAGGACGATGGCGAGCTCGCCGCTGTCCTCAGCAGCGGCAACAAGCAGCAGTGTCTGGGTGTCCTCGGGCAGCCGATGCACTCGGGCCAAGAATGCACGCTCGATGCGTTCGCCCACCGGTAGCGGCGCGAGCATCGGCTCGGCGCCTGCTAGTTGCGCTTCACTCAACACCTCGGGGAGCTCCAGCAAGGCAAGGGGATTACCGCCGGTTACCGCGACGAGACGCTGACGTGCCTCAGGCGATAGTGCGACGTTCGCCCGACGGCCGATCAGCGCCGCTGCCGCCTGCGGGTCGAGCCCGCCGAGCGCGAGTTCTGGCAGCCCGCCTGCCTCGAAGCCGTAGCCCTCGTGCTCACGGACGGCGAAGAGCATGGCGATTCCCTCCGCCTCGAGCCGACGGCCGACGAACACCAGGGCGTCGGACGAAGCAAGGTCGAGCCAGTGGGCGTCATCGATGAGACAGAGAAGCGGCCCGTCCTCGGCCGCCTCGGCCAGCAGGCTCAACACCGCGAGCGAGATCAAGAAACGGTCGTGGCCTTCTCGCACCTCGAGCCCGAGCGCTCCCCGCAGCGCGCCCCCTGGGGTTCGGGGAGGCTCTCCAGGTGCGCAAGGATAGGACGGACGATCTGGTGCAACGCGGCGAAGGGGACCTGCGCCTCCGATTCGATCCCGCTGCCGCTCAGGACCCGCATGTCAGACGCTCGCTGTCGTGCGTCCTCGAGGAGGGCGGACTTGCCGACACCTGCCTCGCCCCGGATGATGAGCACGCCGCTTCGCGACTCGCGAGCGTCCTCGAGGAGTCCGCCTAGCCGAGCGCGCTCGGCGTCCCTGCCGTAGAGCATCCCTTGCGATGGTAGCGGCCTGTCGCCGGAGCCAATCCGGCGAAATCGCCGGTGCGAACGCCTACGACCGACAGGCATCTTGACAGTGATCCCTACACCCGACGGAGAGGACACCGAGATGACCACACCCGACACCACCGCTAACAGCTCCCTACGCAGCCGTGAACACGCCGACGTCCCGCCTGAGCGCCGCGATCATCGAGGAGCCACGGTGAGCACCGCCGGATCTGGCGTCGATACCCACGACATGGTTCTGATCCACCGCGTCATCCGGCGCGAGATCGGTCAGCTACCCCGACTGTTCCGCGCCGCGGCCAATGACCCGGCGCGATCCAAGATCGTCGGCGGGCACGCCCGGGAGATGTTGGACTTCCTGCACCACCACCACACCGGCGAGGACAAGCTGCTCTTCCCCCTGCTTCGCGAGCGACGTGTGCTCGACCCGGAGCTGATGGACCGAATGGACGCCCAACACGCCCAGGTCAACGACGCCGTGGTGGCCATCAACGCCGAGCTGCCGGCGTGGACGACCAGCGCGGACGCCGCCGCCGGCGAGCGGATGGCGGCCCGCATCGACACGACGATGCCGACACTGACCGGTCATCTGGATGAGGAGGAGCAGAAACTGCTCCCGGTCGTCTCGGTCACGCTCACCCAGAGCGAATGGGACGCGCTCGGCAAGGACGGCATCAGCGCGATCCCGCTCACGCGGCGCCTGCTGACCCTCGGATACATCACCGAGGAGACCGACGACGCCGAGCGGCAGAAGTTCATGCAGGTCCTGCCAGCCCCGGTTCGTCTGGCCTACAAGCTGATCGGCCACCGCCAGTTCACCCGCGAGACCACCGCCATCCGCGCCTGACCCATCTCGCGACCCGCCTTCAACGCTGCCGGTGCATCAGCGGCCCCCGGCAACCGCCTACCCATCCTCAACGTGCCAACCGACAAAGGAGATTCAGATGACATTGTTGCATCCGGGCGAGAAGTTCCCCAACCTCGCCGTCACCCCCATCGACGGGGCCACCCTGGAGTTGCCCGACGTACGGCGACTGCGGCGTGACTGTCGCCCTGTCGGCTTGGGAAGGAAGCCGATGACCTCGGAACAGGAGGCCGGTCTCCAATGATTGCGCTTTCCGAGCCCCAGACGTCCCCCCTCTACACCCCCCGCGCGAAGAACCTCGCCCTGCTCCTGCTCGCGATGACGCAGTTCGTGATCGTGATCGACGCCTCGATCGTGAACGTCGCGCTGCCGTCAATCGGACGAGCGCTGAACGTCTCGCGAACGGACCTCTCGTGGGTCGTGAACGCCTACGCTCTGACCTTCGGCGGCTTCCTCCTTCTGGGCGGCCGGATGGCCGACCTGCTCGGGCGCCGGCGCATGTTCATGGTCGGCCTCGTGCTGTTCACGCTCGCCTCGCTCGCCGGCGGACTGGCGCAATCGGAGCCATGGCTCATCGCCGCCCGCGCCGCGCAGGGCCTCGGCGCCGCGATCGTCTCGCCCGCCGCGCTGTCGATCATCACGACCACTTTCTCCGAGGGTGCCGAGCGCAACCGCGCCCTCGGCATCTGGGGTGCCGTCGCCGGCGCTGGAGGCGCAGCCGGGGTCCTGCTCGGCGGCATCCTTACCAGCGGACTGAGCTGGCGATGGGTCCTGTTCGTCAACGTCCCGATCGGCCTCACGGCGGCAGCGCTCGCGCCGCGGATGCTGGTCGAAAGCCACGCCGACGATGGCACCAACACCTTCGACATACCGGGTGCGGTCACCGTCACCGCGGGCCTATCGCTGCTCGTCTACGCCATCGTCAACGCCGTTAACGTGGGGTGGAGATCGTCGGAGACGCTGCTGCTGATCGCCGGTGCGATCGTCCTGCTGATCGCCTTCCTGCTGATCGAGTCCCGCCAGCGCCAGCCGCTCATGCCGTTCTCGATCTTCCGCCTGCGGACCCTACGCGGCGCGGACATCGTCGGCCTGCTGCTCGGCATGTCGCTGTTCTCGATGTTCTTCTTCATCTCCCTGTACCTCCAGGAAGTCCTGCACTACTCGCCGATCAAGACAGGAATCGCGTACCTGCCGCTGGCGGTCGGAATCATCATCTCGGCTGGGCTCGCGTCCCAGGTGGTCACGCGGATCGGGTTCAGGCCGACGCTGATCGCCGGGCTGCTGCTCGTCGCCGGCGGCCTGGTCTGGTTCTCGCGAGTGCCCGCACCGGGAGGCTCATACGTCGCTGACGTCCTCGGCCCGTCGCTGCTGGCGGCCGCCGGGTTCGGGTTCGCCTTCGTGTCCGTGACCATCGCCGCGGTCACCGGGACCAGGCCGCATGAGGCGGGGCTGGCATCGGGTCTGATCAACACCGCGCAGCAAATCGGCGGCGCGCTCGGACTGGCGATCCTCGCGTCGATCGCCAACAGCCGCACCCAGAGCCTCTTCCACTCTGGAGTCCACAACGCCTCCGTTGCCCTGACCAAGGGGTTCGACCAGGCGTTCTTGGTGGGCGCCGGCTTCGCCGTCGCCGGAGCGATCCTGGCCTTCGTGCTGATCCCCTCACGAGACAGCAACGGGCACTCCTTGGCCGCCCCCAGCAGCGACCCCACTCCTGCGGCTGCCGTCGGCAGCGACCCCACTCCTGCGGTCGCCGTCGGCTAACGCACCGCGCCTCGTCCTCCGAGCGGGGCTACCAACGCCACAGCCACGCTCGCCGCGGCGGACCCGAAGGCTGAGCGGTCCCACGGCCTACCCGCCGCTGGTCACCGACGACCTTCACTCACCCTGCCCTATCGAGAGGAAACCCCATGCCCACTGTCATCACCGGCGCGTCAGGCCATCTAGGCCGGCTCGTCGTCGACCAACTCCTCGCTACCGGAACGCCGCCGGCTCAGATCGTGGCCACCGGCCGAGACCTCAACGAGCTCAACGACCTCGCATGGGACGGGGTCACGGTACGGCGCGCTGACTTCGCCGACCCGAGCACGCTCGAGGACGCCTTCGTGGGCGCCGACGCGATGCTGCTGGTCTCGACGACGACGGTTGGGGAGCGATTCGACCATGCCCGCAACGCCATCGACGCGGCAGCCCGAGCTGGTGTGTCCCAGATCGTGTACACCAGTGTGGTCAACGCCTCGACCGCACAAATGACCCTCGCTGACGAACATCGCCGCACCGAGGACTACCTGCGCCACAGGGGCTCGGCGTTCGTCATCCTGCGCAACGGATGGTACTTAGAGAACTACACCGACCAGCTCCCGATGATCACCCAGTACCACGCACTGTGGGGCTGCGCGCATGACGGTCTCGTCAGCGCGGCCAGCCGACGTGACTACGCGGCCGCCGCCGCGGCGGTGCTGACGCAGGACGGGCACCTCGGAGCGACCTATGAGCTCGGCGGGACGCCGTTCACCCTGACCGAGCTCGCCGCCACGATCAGCGAGGTCCTCGGCACCCACATCGCCTACCAGGACATGTCGGACGCTGACTACACCGCCGTCCTGACCGCTGCGGGGCTGCCAGCAGAGCTTGCCGCCGCCCTCGCCGAAGCCGACGCCGGCCTGGCTCGCGGAGAGTTCTTCACCCCAAGCGAGGACCTGGTGAAGCTCATCGGCCGGCCGGCAACCACAGCGCACGAAGCCGTCCAGAATGCTGCCGCCACCATCAGAATTCCTGACACCGCCACGCCACCCAGACGGTGGTAGAGGCCGGCGGCAGGGCTAGGGAAGCTTGAAGATGAGCGCCGACCCCGCTCCTCTTCCCGGCACCATGCGAGCCCTGCGGTTCACACGCTCGAAACGCCAGCAGCGGCACTCGCCACCGAGCGCGTGCCGCTACCGCCCGAACCACCGGGCGAGTCGCTTCTGCAAGCGCACGCCGCGGGAATCGGTCCCCAGCGATCTGGCCGCGTTGCAAAGCGCCCTCCGTCCGAACTCCCAATAACCCCGCCCGCCTAAGCAGTTTGGAGGATACGTGATGACGACACTCGCGAGCATCGCCCGTGCCACATTGGTGACTGCGGATGCGGAGAGGGTCTGGGATGCACTCACCGCAACGAAAACCTCTCTCTCGTACTTTCACGGTATGACAGTCACATCCGATTGGCAGCCCGGATCGACGATCACCATGCGACAGGAGGACGAGTTGGGACAGGGCGATACCCGCAAGTTCTGGGACGTCGCGATCTGTGGAGAAGTGCTGGCCGCCGACCCACCCAATCGACTCTCCTACACCCTCGGAGAATGCCAATCGGACCCCACCGCCTATGTGACGTGGGAGTTGCGCTCTGGCGATGGACTGACGATCGTCCGGCTTTACATCGACGAACCAGATGCATATCCGGGCTCCGAAGACGACCTCGACATCATTTGGCTCCCGATCCTCTCCGCCTTGACAGAGAACCTCAGCAACCCACCAGCAACCGGGCAAGCTGCATAACCCCCCCGCTGAGTCACCGCTCACCCCATCGGGTCCAAAAACACCGCGGCCGCCGAGAGACCCCTGTTGCTCACTCTGCAGGACAATCGCTTCGAAAAGGCGCTTCCAGTTGAACGAGCAGTTGACCCACCCCCAAGGCGTCCAGCCGAGTATCACACGTGGCCGTCCCAATATCCCCCTCCGTGGGCGCCCGAAGAGCGTCCCCGAAGTGATGGGATGACAGAGCGCTTGCTTCGCTCTCGCTGAGTAGGCCGGACAGCTGGTTCGGCTGCAGCCGTCGTTCTTGGAGGTTCAGCGGTGGTGGCGAAGGTGTCAGGAAGAAAGGTTGGGTCGACGCCGGTGTCGAAGGCGTCGTCGGCGAAGGCTGGTGGTGGTTCTTCTCCCGCTCGGGGCGGTTCCAGCCCGAAACTGGTGGCGACAAAACCAACCCGTTCCCGAGCAAGGAGAAGAACCGTGGAACGACAGTACGTCGCCATCGACCTGCATCTGAACCGATCGGTGGTAGTTCGCGAGAACGAGGCCGGCGAGAAAGTCGGCGTGACTCGTATCGACAACGACCCGCTGGCGCTGGCCGAAGCCATTCGCGAAGCTGGCGAAGCGCCCGAGGTGGCCATAGAAGCCACCTACGGGTGGTATTGGGCCGTCGACACCCTCGAAGAGCTGGGGGCGAACGTCCACCTGGTGAACCCGTCGGGCTTGGCGTGGGAGAACCGGCGGGTCAAGAACGATTACCGGGATTGCTGTGATCTGTTGGACCGAATGCGCCTGGGCAAGTTGCCCGAGGCGTGGATCGCCCCCCACGGCGTGCGCGAACTCCGAGAGCTGGTCCGGTTCCGGGCCCGGCTGGTCATGCTGCGCACGGGGCTCAAGGCGCAACTGAAGGCGGTGCTGGCCAAGCACGGCGTGCGCCCGCCGGTGAAGGACTTGTGGGGCGTGTCGGGCCCGATTTGGTTGGACCAACTGGACCTGCCCCGGGCGTACACCACCCGGATTGAGTCCATCCGCGACCTGGTCGAGGTCTACGACCGCGAGATCGACATGCTCGAGCGAGAGATCCACCGCCAGCTCAAGGACCACACCGGTTACAGGGCCATCCAGGCCATCCCCGGTGTCGGCCAGACCATCGCGGCGATCATGGTGGCCGAGATCGGCGACATCTCCCGCTTCGCCAACCCTCAGGCGCTGTGCTCGTGGGCGGGGCTGACCCCCAAGCACCACGAGTCCGACACCAAGGTCCGCCGCGGCCGGATCACCAAGGCCGGCTCGAAACTGGTCCGCTGGGCGGCCATCGAGGCCGTCTCCAACGGCCGGGGCGGACCGAAACTCAAAGCGGACTACCACCGCATCGCCGAGCGGCGACCGAAGAGCGTCGCCCGGGTCGCGGTGGCCCGCAAGCTTGTCATCATGGTCTACTACGGGCTACGCGACGGACACATCCGGTGCCTCGCCGAAGCCCAAAAGGCCGGATGACCCGGATCGGGCACAGCCAGGGCGCGCGTTACCTGTGTGGGGGCGTCCTGTCAAGGGGGCCGATAGTGGGTGGAAGATCGAAGGCCTGGGGTCGCCCAGCGTTACCTGGGTGCTCGACGATTGTGTCATCGTCGGCGACAACATCTTGGATTGGGTGACTCCGGGATGGGGAGCGCGGCCGGCTCGGTGTTCGGGGGCCGTCTGGCAGCGATACTGCCAGCGTGCAGCGCGTCTGCTGGAGCTGTCGACCGCGAAGTCGTGATGTCTGTTGGGACGTTCCAGACGATCGATTTCAGTTGGGTGTAGGTCTAGGGCATGGCGTAGACCAGGTCGGGATCGAGGCTTCGTAGGCTGTGAAAGCAGCGTCGGGCCAGCTTGCGGGCAATCGAGAGGGCAGCCACTTTGCCGTTGTGCGCGGCTTTCACCTTCGCGTAGTACTCGTGGTCGGGGGCCACTTGGCGAGAAGAGGCCTTGGCCGCTTCGTACAGCGCCCAGCGCAGAGTCTGTGGACCTTGGCGTGACAGCTTCCCGCCGGCACGGTGTATGTCGGATTGATCGACGGTCAGGTCTAGACCGGCGTGACGGACCGCTTGCGTCGAGCGGGAGAAGCGATGGCAGTCGCCCAGCTCCGACCAGACAATCACCGCCGTCAGGCCGCCGATGCCGTAATGGTCTCGGACCAGCACCCGACAGGCCGGTTGGCGTAGACCGAAACGAACGAGATCTTTCCGCAACGGCAGTTGTTCGGCCTCGATGGCCTCGATCATCTTGTAGGCCACCGCGATGCGTTGACGCCCGGCCGGGCTGATCTCCAAGTCGGGCCCAGTCAACACGGCCCGGGTCTTGTCGCTGCGGATTTCCGCCTGTGCGGGCACGCCATGTTGGAACAGCTCGGCGTGAATCCTTTGCACCCACTGGGTGCGCTGGTCCAGCAGGTTCTTGTACAGCCGGCCCCGTTCCCGCCACTCCAAAACCTCGGTCGGCGGAATCCAACTCTCGGGCAGCTCGCCCTTCGCCAGCAACTCCCGCTGCAGGCGGGCGTCGCTGCGGTCGGTCTTGGCCCGCTTCTTCCGGCCCCGCATGGCCTGTGTCTCCGCCGGCTCGGCCACGTGCGCCACAAACCCGGCCGCGGTGAGCTCCTCCACCACGTAACGCCACCCCGTGCATCCCTCCACCGCCACATCCACCCGCCCGCCGCCAGCCCGAGGAGCGACCTCGTCGCAAAGCCAACCGCGGAACCGCTGCCGGTCGGGTGACCACAGCCGGCCCCGCCATACCTCCCCCGTCTCGATCTCCAAGGCATCGAAGGTGATCTGCGCCCGATGCAGATCCAGCCCACATACCATGCTCATCAGGACCTCCTTGTCGCACCAGCAGGAATTGGACAATCCCAATGGTGGCCGAGCAGGTCCTCACCTCGCTCCTGCCGGCACGGGTCGGGGTCAAGCGGTCAAGGGCGCAACCAAACCAGCCCGCAGCCCAGCAACTCGAGGTGCGACCGGCGCTTGACGCCGACCGTCGTGACCGACACCACCGACCAACAATGGACGAGGAGGGAAGGGGCACGCTCCCAGCCACCACCAAGATCTCGACCCCCACCAACCCCCCAACCAGGAACGCCCCTTCCCTCCTGCCCGCCTCGTCGATCAGCCGCCCAACCCGCCCTTCACACCACGCCCGCAGCCCGAGGATCCCCACACATGAGATGTTCGTGTAACGGCATGACTCCCACCGCGGTGGCGACGTCGACAAAGTGATTGAACCCGCCTGGCTGTGGCCGCACCCCACCATGCGCCCCGAGCGCGAAGAGATGCCCGGCATCCGGAACACCGGCATGCCCACGCCCACTTTGATGGGCAATGGTGAGCGATCCGCTGTGACCATCCGACCCGACCCGAGGAGTCAACCAGAACCCAACAGCTGAACCCCGGGAAAGAACTCACCCACCGCGGCTAGACGAGTAGCCCACCGCCAGCCAGCCCTCAAGGGCGCTGCGGTCCTCGGCTCCGTTAACGCTTCGCCTCCGGTCCTCGCGTCCCTCCGGGACAGCTTCGCCGCCCTTGACCGCTGTCCATCGGCGGGCTCGTGGCGAGCCAGGAAGTCGATAGCCGAGCTCTCAACTTCCCCGAAGCCGACCAATCCATCATCGAGGACCCGCTTCAACGCGCCCGAAACTCAGACGAGTCGGCCCCACAGGACCGAAAATCCTTCCAGCTAGAGCGATTCGTACTTGACAGCAAGCGCTCTGTCAGAGATGCCGCTCGGGGATGATTACACGGGTGATCGGTTCCTAATGGATCTTCCCGTTGCGGATTCCGGGAGTTTTCGTACACCTGTTCCGATCGTTTTCGTACACCGGTTCCGGGGGATTTCGTACACCCCTTGAGGAGGCTGGGCAGCATCCGCGTGTGAGCTGAGCGGGGCGACGACCGTCGCTCGGAGTATCCGCTCCGAGGAGGTGGCTGTTGCCGAGACCCCGTCTGGCTATGCGCAAGGTCCGCGACATCTTGAGGCTGGCTGAGGGCCAGGGCATGTCCATCCGGCAGACCGCGGCCTCGTTGGGGATACCGGTGATGACGGTATCGGATCAGCTTCGCCGGGCACGTCAGGCCGGGCTGGGCTGGCCGCTGCGGGAGGGGATGAGCGACGCCGAGATCGAAGCGGCGCTGTTCTCCAGGCCGCCCGCCTCGCCGAGCGAATCGCGCCCGGTGCCTGATTGGAACTATGTCCACACCGAGCTGCGCCGCCCGGGGGTGACGCTGATGTTGTTGTGGATGGAGTACCGGGAAGCCCACCGCGACGACGGCTACGGCTACTCGCAGTTCTGTCTGCGCTATCGGGCCTGGCAGCGACATGTGGATGTGGTGATGCGCCAGGAGCACCGCGCCGGCGAGAAGCTCTTCGTCGACTTCCCTGGCCAGCACTTGGCGATCTACGACCGGCGGACTGGGGCGGTGGCCACCCAGGCCGAGTTGTTCGTGGCGGTGATGGGCGCCTCGAACTACCTATACGCCGAGGCGGTCGCCTCCCAGGAACTGTCTTGGTGGATCTGTGCACACGTGCACGCCTTCGAGGCGATGGGCTGTCTTCCCAGGATCGTGGTGCCCGACAACCTGGCTTCGGCGGTCAAGAAAGCACACCGTTACGAACCCGACATCAACGCCTCCTATCAAGAGATGGCCGCCCACTACGGGGTGGCGGTCATCCCCGCCCGTGCCAGAAAGCCCCGGGACAAGGCCAAGGCGGAGGCCGGAGTCCTCTTGGCCGAGCGGTGGATTCTGGCCCAGCTCCGCAACCGCCGCTTCTACTCCCTGGCCGAGGCGAACACCGAGATCAAAAAGCTGGTCGCCTGGCTGAACGACCGGCCCTTCAAGCGCCTGCCCGGAACTCGTCGCCAGCTGTTCGAACAGCTCGAGCGGCCGGTCATGAGACCGGTGCCGGCCATCGGCTACAGCTACGGGGCCTGGAAGATCGGCGTCAAGGTCAACATCGACTACCACATAGAGGCCGACCGCCACTACTACTCGGTGCCCTACCAGCTGGTCGGCCAGCGAGTCGACGTGCGCACCTCGGCGGTGGCGGTCGAGGTGTTCCACTCTGGTCGGCGCGTCGCCTCCCACCTGCGTTCGTCGGTCCCCGGCCGACACACCACCGACCCCGCTCACATGCCGGACTCGCACCGCCGACATGCGCAGTGGACTCCATCGCGCATCATCGCCTGGGCGGAAAAGACCGGACCGAATACCGCGGCGCTGGCCACGGAGATCATGGCGGCGCGCACCCACCCAGAGCAGGGATACCGGTCGTGTCTGGGCATCATCCGACTCGGCGAGCGCTACGGGACCGAACGTCTCGAGGCTGCCTGCGCCCGGGCGCTGACGGCAAGAGCCCTGTCGTATCGTTCGGTCGAGTCGATCCTCTCCCACGGCCTCGATTCCCAGCCGCTCGGCCAGCGACCGCCGGCCAGAACGCACCGCCGCCATCACAACCTGCGCGGACCGGAGTACTACCGATGAAGGGAGACAACCAAGCCTTGCTGACCAACACCACCCTCGACGACCTGCACACCTTGAAGCTGCCCGGCATGGCCCGCGGCCTCCTCGAACAGCGAGAGCACGCCGACTACGACGCCTTGGCCTTCGAGGAACGCCTGGGCATGCTCGTCGACAGAGAGCTCACCGAGCGGGCCAACCGCCGGCTGGAGCGGATGCTCAGGGCCGCGCACCTGCGACTCTCCGCCAGCGTGGAGGGCATCGACTTCGCCCGACCCCGAGGACTCCAGCGAGCCCAGGTCCTCTCCTTGGCCGAGTCGCACTGGGTCAGATCGCACCACTCGATCCTCATCGTGGCCGCCACCGGGCTGGGCAAGACCTACATATCCTGCGCTCTGGCCAACGCCGCGGTCCGGCGTGGTCACTCCGCCCTCTACCTGCGCGGGCCGCGACTGCACGACGAGATCGCGCTCGCCCGAGCGGACGGACGACTGCCCAGACTCATGGCCGCCTGGGCGCGCACCGACGTGCTCCTCATCGACGACTTCCTGCTCAGGCCGCTGGGACCCGACCAGGCCGCTGACCTATTGGAGGTCATCGAAGATCGCGTCGGGATCCGCGCCACCATCGTCACCAGCCAGCTGCCTGTAGTCATGTGGCACGAGGCGCTCGGTGAGCCCACCATCGCCGACGGCATCTTGGACCGACTCCTCGAGAACGTACATCGCATCGAACTGCGCGGCGAGTCGCTCAGACGCCGCTCAGGCACCGACGAGGCCGCCGCCAGCTCGAAGAAGGCCCGAACCCCGACCAGCAACGAAAAATGACCCTCTACAACGCCGCCAGAGCCCCCCAATCGATCGGCCTGGCATAAAGGACCCCGGAAATGACAGGCTCAACACTGATCGAGGAGGTGATCACCAGGGGTTAGACACCAAGCTCAACGTCGGCCGCTACCCGGCCTCCGACACCGTGTACGAAAACTCCGGACTAGGTGTACGGATTCACCGGAATACGCATTCCCGTCGAAACCGCTCTTCCTGGTAGGCATCCGCTGGATGTGGTTACTCACGCACCACTGAACAACCCGGAGCGTGCCACCCGAGCGCGGCAGGACAATCTGGAGCCACCCGGAACGCTGGCGGAGGGCGTCAGGCCTCGGTTGTCCTCCTCAGGCAGAGGGGCCTTAGGGTCCGAGACCGAGATCTCGCTCGATCGACAGCGAGGCCCGTCTCCCCGAGCACGAAAGACCCCGTCTGCTCCCGCCGCGGCCCTTCCATCGCCTCCGGGGAACCCGGTGGCCGCTGTCTGCTGCTTGTGATTTTTGCTGTTGTGAGGTCGGGTATTGGTCGTGGTTGGTTCCGGATGATGCTGTGGTGGAGTCGACCTTGTTGAGATCGTGGTCGTGATCAAGGTCATCTTTGAGTGTGAGTGCTCTGTCTGGGATATCATTGGATCATGGCGAAGACATCGGTTGAGGTAGATCAGGATATCGTGAGGGAAGCGGCCGAGATTCTGGGTACTCAGACGCTCCGGGCTACCATCGATGGCGCTTTGCGGGAGTTGGTCCACGCCCGGCGTCGCTTGGAGTTGATCGCCATCCTGGCCCAGGACGGCCGCTTCGACTTCGAGGTTGCCGAGGCTGCCTGGGGCGGCCAGGAGTGAATGGCCAGGGTCCAATATCTTGCTGACACCAGTGTCTTCGCCCGGCTGACCAAGCAAGCCGTAGCGGCCACCTTCGCTCCCTTGGTAGCCGGCCGCCTGGTAGCGGTCGAGCGCGCCGGTGATCTTCGAACTGGGCTTCTCCGCCCGCAGCCCCGGCGACTACCGCCAGGTCATGGATGGGCTGGCCGTGTTCCCAGCCGTGCCGACCAGCGACGCCGACCATCGTCGGGCCCTGGAGGTGCAAGCCCTGTTGGCCGGCCGCAGCCGACACCGGGCGCTGTCCCTGGTCGACGCCTTGGTAGCCGCCGTGGCGGAGGCCCGACAGCTGACCGTGTTGCACTACGACTCGGACTTCGAAACCGTCTCCAAAGTGACGGGCCAGGAGCACCGGTGGATCGTCGCTCGAGGATCCGCCGACTGAACCGGGCTCCACGATTGGAACCTCTGCGGGACCGTCTGCTGCGATCAGATACGGAGGTTCGGTCCGGAGGGGGTCGGCGGTGCGTAGCCCAGGGCGGCGTGCTGATGTTGCTGGTGGACGGTCGCTCCCGCTGGCGGTCGGGCCCGGGTGGCGAGGTGTCGGGCTCGCTGCTGTGCGAGGTCGTGGATGGCGTTATCGAGGAGTTGCAGATCTCTCCCCTGTCGCTCGGCTGGTCC
>CAWAEC010000007.1:0-737444 GCA_963781155.1 uncultured Acidimicrobiaceae bacterium | reverse complement strand
GTCGTGACGGGCTGGCTCGAGGTCGGGGGTCATGGTGTCGATGTGATGGCGCGGCCTCGTGGTTCCGCTGACGGCGGGCTCTGGTCAGGCCGTGCAGGCCGGCGGTGGCGGCGCGCTGGTCCTGCCAGTAGCGCAGACGATCCTGCCAATCGGCCAGGCCCGGCGCCGGTGAGCGATGGACGCTCGGCGTCGGCAATGCGGTCGGTGACGTCGGGGGGACGCTGGCGCAGGTGGGCTCGATGGTGGTCTTGTTCGGCTCGGAGCTCTCGCTCGACACGGTAGGGGTCGTCCACCGCCGCGAAGGTTTTGGGTTGGGCTCGAGCCAACGCGGCGGCGATCTGTTCGGCCGTGGTGCCCTGCGGTTCGGGGACCAGCCGTCCGCCGTGGTCGCCGTCGTCGAAAAGGTGGCGGGTGGTGTTCCAGGTGTGGGTGGGAGCGATGGAGCGGGATTGGCCCACATAGCCCCGGTAGCGGTCCAGGGCCGGGGTGGCCAGCAGATGGACCTGGTCCCAGGTGCCGCCCTGCACCCCGTCGACGGTGAGCGCAACGCAAAGTTGGTTTTGGGTGTCGTCTTGGAGCGCGATGCCTTGGGGATGGACCTTTATCGCCGTAAGCGGCCGCCCTGGCGGGGGTTGGGAGGGGCCGGCTGAGGTGTCGGTTGTCCACCGAAGAACACCGGTGCGTCTATGGATGTATTCCGCAGTTCTGGGCAGCGGGTCGATATATTTTTGTGATTCAAGGGCGGAAGCCGTCACATCCACCTTGTGCGGCGTAAACCTATATACGGTAGTGGGTGTGGACGTCGAGCCGGAGGTGGAAGGTGGGCCAAGACACGAGGCGCCGAGCGTTGGAGGCGAACGGGATGCTGCACGCCCATCCCCAGGCGGTGACCGCCGCGCTGTTCGTGGGGGCGGAACCTTTCTTCTTCGCGGCGGACAAGCTGCAGGTGAAGTACGAGATGCTGCGCTGTCATGTGGTGGACGGACTGTCGATCCCTGCCGCGGCGGCCGCCCATGGCTACTCGCGAGCCGGGTTCTATCTGATCGCCGCCGCCTTCGAGGACGCGGGTATGGCCGGGCTGATCGACGATCGCCCGGGGCGGCGGGGACCGTTGAAGATGAGCCCGGAGATCGCCCAGTTCATCCGCGACGCCGACCGGTCGATCTCCGGTGCGGCTTTGGCCGCCGAGGTGGCCGCCCGTTTCGGGGTCGCGTTGCATCGCAGGACCGTGGAGCGAGCCAGGCGATGAGTCGACTGTGGCCCATCGGCGAGGCTTGTCAGGCGGACTACGAACGACTTCGAGCTGCCGTGGTGGCCGGGGCCATCCCGGTGGGGTCGGCCGCAGCCCGTTTCGAGCGTGAGGGCATGTGGGGCCTGATCCACCACCCAATCTCCGAGGCGGTCTTCTCGGCAAGCTTGCACGGCGCGGGCCGGCCGCCGTGGACCCCCTACGGCGATCCCCGCCTTGACGCCTTGGGCGACGCCTACCTTCTCGTGCTGGGCGGCGCAGCAGCGCGAGATCACCTGGCCGTCTGGGCGAGCGTAGATGCCGTCACCTAACGGTTCCGTAACGGATAGCTGCCCGATTTGTGGCGGGCCCATGCCCCCCGGGAGGCCTCGCGCCACCTGCTCGGACGCTTGTCGGCCGGCCCTGTGGCGTCGCCGTCACCAACCACAGCTGACTCCGCTGGCGCCGCCAGCAGGTCGGCCCCGCCAGCCCCACACGGTCTACGAGTGCTCGGAGTGCGGCGCCCGCCAGCTGGGTGTGCAGATCTGCGACGACTGCCACCCGGTTCAGGTGTCGCCTCGGTTATGGCGGGATCTCACCGTGCTGCGGGGAGCCGGTCACCTTCGACGAACTGCTCGAAGGATGACTCGATCCCCAAGGCCGACTCGCAGAAAGGATCACAAGCGATGAGAGTTGCCATCTACGCCCGGGTCTCTACCGACGCCCAAGAACAGCGGGGCACGATCGGCTCGCAGATCGAGGCACTACGAGAGCGCGTCGCCGCCGAGGACGCCACTCTGATCGGCGAATTCATCGACGACGGAGTCTCCGGAGCCCGGCTGGACCGCCCTGGTCTCGACACGCTGCGCGACACGGCAGAGGCTGGTCTGATCGACGCCGTCTGGTGCCTCACCCCCGATCGGCTCAGCCGCTCCTACGCCTATCAGGTGCTGATCACCGACGAACTGGCCCGCCACGGTGTCACCGTCCGCTATCTCGACGCGCCCGATATCGCTTCTGATCCCCAGGCTCGGCTGCTCACCCAGATCCAGTCGGTCATAGCCGAGTACGAGCGAGCCAAGATCTCCGAACGGTCCCGGCGAGGAAAGCTGTTCCGGGCCAAGGCCGGCGAAGCCACCCACTGGCGCGCCCCCTACGGTTACACCCGGATTCCCCGCCGAGGCGATCAGCCCGCCCACCTGGTCATCAACGAAGCCCACGCCGCGGTGGTGCGGCGCATCTTCGCCGACTACACCACCGCAGGCCTGTCACTGCGCAAGATCCGTGACGCTCTCAACACCCAAGGCGTTCCCACCATCAACGGCGCTCGAGCATGGGAGACCGGGACCATCGGACGGATCTTGCGCCGCGAAGCCTACGTGGGGCGAGCCCAGGTCAACCGCACCAAGATGATCGCCGATCGCGGTCCCACCGCCCGACCCCGACAAGTCGCCCGCGCCAAAGACGAATGGATCACCATCCCCTGCCCGCCCATCATCGACGAGGCCACCTTCGCCGCCGCCGCTCGAACCTGCGCCCACAACACCAACTTCTCCACCCGGCGCCTCGATCCCAACGAAGAAGGCTGGCTGCTGCGAGGCCTGGTGTTCTGCGCCTGCGGAACCCGAAGCATCGTCGACCGGGGCAGATCCACCAAACCGGGCGGCATCCGCTACTACGCCTGCCGCAACCGGATGGGCATCGCCGGCGTCGAACGCAGCTGCCACGAAGGCAACGTTCGCGCCGAAGCCCTCGACGACTTCGTCTTCGAACAAGTCAAACAAGCGCTGCTCAGCCCCCAGCTGCTCCTCGCCGGCAACCAGACCATCGGATCCCGCCAACCCAAACCCGACGACGAACTGCTCACCGCCGAACTCGCCCGCCTCGATCGCCGTATCGACGCAACCAAAACCGAACGCCGCCGCATCGCCGACCTCTACCAAACGGGCGTGATCGATGCCCACGAGCTCGCCCGACGCGCCGAGGAGATCGACCGCCGTCACCGACAGCTAACCGGCCAACGCGACCAGCTCATCGCCCAACGCCACCAACTCGCCAACAGCAACACCCTCAACCACCGAATCCACAACTTCGCCAACCAAGTCAGCCGGACCATCGACCAACTCGACTTTCACCAACGCCAACGACTCATGCGCATCCTCATCGAAGAAATCCACGTCCACGGCTGGAAAATCGACATCCACCTGCGAATCCCCCTCGACGAACCCCCCAACGACCACACCGACCAACCACCTCAACCACCACACAGCCCCCCCACAAACAACAAACCGCCCCCACTCGCTCGCCGCAACAAGTCCACCCGCCCCACCAACCTGTCCACCGAAGACCGTTTGCGTAACCTTGGCCACGGTGCGAGCCCAGCCGTGCGAGACCAACGGGCGGCCGTCGTCGCTGCGGCCGGTCACGACCTGGGCGGGGACGTGGCCGACGAGGCCGGCGCTGTCGAGCACAGCCAGCCCGGCCGGGGTCACCTGACGGACGGTGACCATCCCGTTGGTGAGCCGGCGGCCATCATCGAGATCGACATGGGCGTGGAGGAGGATGCGATCCCCGGCCTGATAGGCCCACGGTCCGGCCCAACCCGGCCCCTCCAGGGCCGCCCCGCCGATCACGCGTTGGGCGACCAGGTCGGCGCGGATGCGGTCGGCCAGGGCTTCGCAGTCGGCGTGGGTGACGGCCAGGACGGCCACCCGGTCCGGCCCGTACACCTCCAGATCAGCCAGCACGGCCCCGGTCATGGCGTCCAGCGCTTGGGTGCGGTCGGCGTGGTGGTGTTCCCAGCCGGCCCGGTCGCGGAGCTCCTGGCTGGTAGCGACATCCCCGGCCCGGAAACGGCGGAGCGCGTCCTGTTCGATGGTGTCGGCCTGGCGGCGATTCACCGTCAGCTCGGCCGTCGCCACCCGAGCCTCTCGGGCTTGTTCGGACAGGCATACTGCCAGCCCGCCGGCGCCGACCGGCTGGGCTTGGAGGGGATCGCCCACCATCCAGACCTGTCCGCCCGGGCAGGCCACGGCCGCGGCCAGCACCGCCTCGGCGTCCCGGTTGGTCAGCTGGGAGAACTCGTCCACGATCACCACACAACCGGGCGGTAGCTCGGCATGATCCAAAGCGAAGCGGGCCGGCGTGGTCGCAGGGATGCCCACCTGGCGCAACTGGCCTACCGCCTGATTGGTGGTTGAGACGGCCAGGACCGGCCGGCCGGCTCGGCGGGCTGCGTCCACCGCCGTCGCCAGGGTGGTGGTCTTGCCGTAGCCGGCCGGGGCGATCAGCGCCCGCACCCCGGCCCCGGGCTCGGCCAGCAGGCCCACGGCCGCGGCTTGATCGTCGCCGAGGCGCTCGGCGCGGGCTAGGGCGGCCGTCACCGCCGCCCGGGCCTCCACAAACCCCAGGGCCGTCTCGACCGCCTCCACATGGGCGATCGACACCGCGGCGGCCACCTCGGGGGTGCCGAACGCCCACAGCAGCGACACGCTCTTCGGGGCCGAAAAGGTGGCGTCAACAGCCCGCACCGTCGCCGGCCTCGAAACCGTCAACCGCTCCCCGCCGTCCGGATGGCAGCCGTCAATCAGCGCCCGCAGATCATCCCCGGCCACCACCCCGGCCAGACCCAGCTCGGCGGCCAGCCGGCCCGACCACACCCCCGGGGCCTCCCCCGACCCCAGGTAGTAGTCCTCCACGCCCGCAGCCACCTGCTCCAGCACATACTCGGCGTCGGTCAACTTCGCCAAACGCAGCACCGCCGGTCAATCCCCCACCACACGCCGGGCGCGACCAAACATCGTCATCACCTATAAACGGCGCGCTCGCACCCCAGTTTTTTCGGCAAAGACAGCCACGGACGGCTGCGGACAGAAAAAAACAATCAGGACCGCCGTGCAAGACCCCGGTCGGCTCCGCCGCGGACTCAACCGCGACGCAGGTGGGAGTTCGCACGCCGGAACGGTTCGACTATGGCCCCCCAGCCTCGCCGATAACCAACGAAACCGGGAGTGACTCAGCCTCGGCAGACAGACGAGATGTAGCAACTGGTGTTTCCGCCGCCCATAAGTGAGAGCCCCACGACCCACCCGGTCCAACCGAAGTCCCCAAAGTGACACGCCCGGTCCCTGCATTAATGAATGACCAACTCGCCCCGCACGGCTGGCAGCCCCATGGACCTGTACTCGGCCCTCGCCGACGAATCGGAACGGCTGGCCTCGTCCCCTCAAGCGCGATCCTCGTTCCGCCGTTGGGGACGAGCGTCGCCGCTGCTGGCCGCCTTTCATTCACCCCACGACGTCCTCGCGGCCGTACCCACAGGGACGAGAGCGCACGGTCGGCCGCCCTGTTCGCCGACCTCGTCGAGGCTGCCAGCTGCGACGGACTGGCGCGACACGCCGTACTGATCTCGGTCATCCCCCAGGCTTCGGTCCATCGCCACCCGACGCTGGAGGCTGGCCCACCTCGATGGCGTGTGGCCAGGGCGACGGGACCTTGATGGGGAAGTCGTCACGCTCGCCTGGCTCGCCATCGGTGACGCCGCGGGACAACGTCATGCCCACCCGGTCCGAAGTGTGGTCCGCCGAGTAGAGCGCCAGATCCGCACCATCCATGAGTTCTACCGCCGGACCGCTCGACGGACGCTCGCCTTCCAGCCTGACCTCGCGCCCATCCAACCCGACAGCAGCGAAGCCGTCCCTCCCTGAGACGGCCACCATGCTGCTCGTCGATCCCGTCCGTGCTCGTCGGCTCGACTTGCTCGACGCCGCGGTTGCCTACCAGGTTGCCGTCGCCGGCCTGCCCCTCGACCGGGTCACCAAACGCCTTGGCCTGACCCGGGCCGCGGTCGGACAATCGCTGCGTGCCGCCCGCGACGTGATGGAAACACCACGGACCGTTTCCCCACTCACCCCTGCCCGTAAGGAGGCCCCCAGCGTGCCGGTCGATCAGTCCCGCCCCTCTCCCGCTGCTACTCACCGTCCACCAGGCCAGCCAGCTCATCGGCGTTAGTCGCACCACCGTTTACAGACTCATGGACACCGGCGAACTCTTCTACGTCCACATCGGTGCCAGCCGCCGCGTACCGCTGCGAGCAGCCCACGACTATGTCACTCACCTCTGCGCCGGCCTCAGCACGGTCCGGCAACGTGCCCATTCGGCCAGGGCCGGAGGCTGGTTTGTTGTTCCGGCCCGACCGGCCCCGGGTGACGGACCCATCCGAAACGAAGAGGCCAGAGTGACGACCGTCCCGCAGACCCGGGCAAACCAATCAGGGCAACGCCGGTTGCCCCGTATGTATCGATGCAGAAGCCGAGCGTGGCGTCGCCGACTGGGCGCGCTGGCGTGGGCCGCCCTGGAGGACTTGGCCCTGGCCGCCCACCGCAGCGACCAAGGCTGGGTCGCACACCCGTGGGCGTTCGGGATATCGCCCGCAGCATCGGCGTCACCAAGGATACCGCCGCCCGCGCCGTGACCATTTTGAGGTCGGCCCGTCTGGTTGTCTTTGAGCGCGTCGAGGGACAAGACGGCCGTCGCCGTTCTGGCTATCGCCTCCGCCTCCCCGACGGCGTTCAAGTGCGACCCTGTCCGAACGCCTGATGACAGTCACGTGTCGACGGTGGGCGGCGGGTTGTCCCGACAGGGAAGACAGTCGCCGACCCGACAGGGAAGACAGTCGCCGTCCTTATGGGAAGGACACCGAGGCTGTCCTACCGATGGCGACAAACCCGTGTCCGCCCTAACCGGCGCCGGCTTACCCGGAACGCTCGCAAACCCGGCCCGGCGGCCAATGTCAGACAAACAGCGACATCACGACGCGCCCAACGGTGTCGTCCAACCGACGCTGTTCGGGCCTCCGACCCTGCTGCGGACAACTCGCGGTCGATTCGCAGTCCTGGCCAGCTGGGTCGATCTTCGTCGGAGGTACGATGAGACCGGACAGGATCAGCGACCCCAAATCCCTACGAGGCGTTGGCCGAAGCTTTTGCCGAGATTGTGCGCGATGCCGTCGCAGAGGCGGTCGGTCGACTCGGCAAGCAAGCTGGAGCTGAGGACAGCGCCCTCGTTGGGGTGCCCGAGGCGGCCCGCCGGCTGAATCTCGGAGAGACAACGACCAAGCGGGAGATCGCGGCCGGACGTTTGCGCAGCGTGCTGGTCGGTCGGCGCCGCCTGGTCCCGGTTGACGCCATCACCGAGTTTGCTCAGCGGTTGACGCCCGAGGCGCGCAATAACGATTCGGGGGCGGCATCGTAGGGGCGACCGTCTCGAGGTCTCCGTCTGGAGGCCGTCCTCTCACGATGTTCTAATGGGCACCGAGGAAGAGGTCGGCATCGGCGACAGGAGGGCTGATCGATGGCAAGCGTCACCCGGCGTGACACTTCTGCAGGGCCGCGGTACGACGTCAGATGGCGCCTGGTCGATGGCACCCACCGCAAGCGGAGTTTCAAACGACGGGCCGAGGCCGAGCGTTATCGAAGGAAGATCGAGGGTGACGAAGTCGCCGGCGTCGTTATCGACCCGAACTCGGGTGAGATTCGCTTTGGGCCCTACGCCGAGCAGTGGATCCGGACCCGGTTGGTCAAGGGACAGCCCCTGTCCCCCAGCACCGTCCAGGTCTACCGGGGCCTGCTCCGTCGCCACCTGGCCAGATTCAGCGATGCGCCGCTGCGGAAGCTGACGCCAGAGGTCGTGCGTGACTGGCACTCCGACCTTGTTGAATCCGCCGGGCGAGATCAGGCGGCCAAGTCCTACCGTCTCCTGCGGGCCGTTCTCAATACGGCCGTCGAGGACCTGCGAATCGGCCGGAACCCCTGCCAGATTCGGGGAGCCGGAGTTGAGCGGGCCGCGGAGCGACCGATCGTCGAAGCGGCAACCATTTTGGACCTGGCCGCCGCGATCAACCCACGCTTGCGGGCCCTGATAGTCCTCTCCGGATTCGGTGGACTGCGGACGGGCGAACTGCTGGCTCTCACCCGCCGCGACGTGGACCTTGTCCACAAGACGGTCCAGGTCCGCGCCTCAGCCGCCGAGATCAACGGCTCGGGCCGGGTTCTCGGCCCCCCCAAGTCCGAGGCTGGCGTCAGAGTCATCGCGCTCCCCAGCCTGGCTGTGAAGGCTCTTGACGACCACCTCAGCACTTACGTCGCCGCCGTGCGGGACGCGGTCCTGTTCACCGGACCGAAAGGCGGCCCGATCAGCAGAGGGGAGCTGTCGTCCGCCTGGAGAGATGCGGTGGCCATGGTGCCCAGCGCGCCGACGGGCTTGCACATCCACGATCTCCGCCACGCGGCCGCCACGATGATGGCGCGCATGCCCGGTGTCACCACGAAGGAACTCATGGCCCGGATCGGACACGCCTCGCCTCGAGCCGCTCTCATCTACCAGCACGCCACAGCCGAACGGGACCGGCTGATCGCGGACTACCTCGACGCCCACATCGCGGCGGCCGAGGCTGCGGCCGATGAGGTCCGCCGGGCGCCCATCAAACCACTTCGATCGGCCCCGGATAGCAGCTGACGCGTCACAGGCCGCGCCATCCACGCGCCATCGAGCGTCCGAGACCAGTGAGGCTGGCGAGAAGAAAGTGGCTCTGACCAGCACTTTTCTTGTGGGCCGCCGGGGCCTCGAACCCCGCACCAGAAGCTTAAAAGGCTCCTGCTCTACCAGATGAGCTAGCGGCCCGCGGTCAGAGTAGTCGAGCCTGCCAGTCACCGAGCCGGCGCGCAGCCACGCGGGCTGGCCGATGCACGCCGCCTCTAGCCGGACCCCCAGGTGATCCGCTCCGACGAAGTGGTCGACCTCCGCCAGGGCATCGGGGTTCGGCGCGACACCCAAGCCGGGCCCGGTCGGCACCACCAGATGGCCGTCCTCGAGCCGGAAAGGCGCGGTGATGTCCTCCCGCCAGTAGCGGTCCGACGCCGAGATGTCCCCGGGCAGGGTGAAGTTCGGGAGGGCCGCCAGCGCCAGCGTTGGCAGCCCGGCCGAGCCCGGTCTCGAGCATGCCGCCGCACCAGACCGGCACCCCGTGGGCCGCGCAGACGTCGTGTACCCGCCGGGCTTCCAGGTAGCCGCCGACCCGGCCGGCCTTGATGTTGACCACCGAGCACGCCCCCCGGACGATGGCGTCTGCGGCGGCCCGGGCAGAGGTGATCGACTCGTCCAGGCAGATGGGGGTGCGCAGCCGGCGGGCCAGAGCGGCGTGCCCGGCCAGGTCGTCCTCGGGCAATGGCTGTTCGATCAGGAGCAGGTCGAAGGGGTCGAGGCCGGCCAGGTGCCGGGCGTCCGCCAGGGTGTAGGCGGTGTTGGCGTCGACCTGCAGTGCCAGTTCGTCGCCGAACCGCTCGCGGACCGCCCGGACCGGCTCCGACGTCCCATCCGGGCTGGATCTTGAGCTTGACCCGCCGGTATCCCTGCTCGAGGTAGGCGGCCACGGCGTCGAGTAGTTCATCCGATCGAGCGGCATGATGCCGACGGAGACGCCAGACGGCACCCGCAGGTGCACCGCACCGAGATAGGACGCCAGGAGAGGCCCGCCGATGCGCAACTCGGCGTCCAGGACCGCCATCTCCAGCGCTGCTTTCGCCATCGGGTGGCCCTTGATGCCGGCCAGGGCCGGACGCGACCAGATGTGCGGACGGGTCGGCAAGAGCAAAGAGACGAGGCAGCATGTGGTCCCGGATGACGCCGGCCGCGCCCTCGACGTACTCGGCCGAGTACACCGGCTCCGACAGGGCCACGCACTCGCCCCACCCTTCGGTGTCCGGCCCCATGACCCGCACCAGCAGGACGTCGCGTTCGGTCTCGGTCCCGAAGGAGGTCTGGAAGGGGGCGACCAACTCCAGCCGGATACGCCGCAGCTCCACCTTCTCGATCTTCATCCTGAACGTTCCTTGGCTGTGGGCCCTCGAGTGGGTTGGGTCAGAACGTACCAACCATCCGCGGGTTATCGACTCGGCCACAAACCCGGCTTCCATGGCTGCACCCAGGGCATCCCGCAGGGCATCCCGCCAGAGCCGGGCGTGCTCCGGATTCGTCCCCCGCATCGCAACGATGTCCGCCGGTATCTGACAGAACGAGCGGATGCCGGTGAGGATTCACGCGCGAGTCGGGTGCCCGGAGCCGGTCCGCCGTCCGGTCCTACCGCCAAAAGACGGATCGCGCCCGCCGGTACCGCTTCTTCGACACCCGGGCCCGCACTGGCCGCACTCGCTCTCGCTCTCGCTCTCGGCGCATCGAGCCCCCATGACACCCAGCACCGGTCGCTGTGATCGCCGGCGTTTATCCCGTCCTGCATGTCGCCGTAGAAGTCTCGGTGGTACGCGACGGCGGCGGCTCCGAGCTCTGACCAGATTGAATCGGGCGTTCGCCCGGATGAGCGGATCGAAGGTCCAGCTGATCTCTTCGATGCCCCGCCTGAGGGCCCAGGCTCGCTGATGCTGCTTGAGGGCGAAGCCGATACCGGCCCCACGGAGCGCCTCGGACACCCCGGTGATGTGGGAATGGAGTGAAAGACGTCGCCCTTCGAGGGCCAGGAAGCCAACCGACGCTCCGACCAGGCTGGTGCCGGACCAGGCACCAGCCGCGTAGTTGCCGCTGTGCGCCAGGGCCCGGATGAGATCGGCGGAAACGGGGGCGGCCGCCGGGCCGACGGCCCAGATATTCGACAGCAGAACAGCGGCCTCACGCGCCTCCGCTGCGTCTTCGAGCACGCGCATGTCGATTCCGCGCAGCCCCGCAGCCTGCCCACGTCGCCGAGGAGGCTCACGCGGTGGGTCTGACACGGCGCCTGCCTCGTTAGAGGTTGACGTGTCCGGGTGGGAGCAAGGTCAGGGTGGCGAGGATCGCGATCACAACCACTGAGGAAAACGCCTCCAGAGTGATTTCTGCACCCCGGGCGGGTGTCCGGCGCAGGCTCGGTGGAACGGGTCAGGCCCAGCGTCACCACCGCGCCGGTGATGACGCCGCCCAAGTGGGCCCGCCAATCGATGGTGCTGGAGCCAAAGCCAATGGCCAACTCGATGACGATGAGGGCGGCGATGGTCGCCACGTCCCAGCCCCGGCGCCGAGCCAGGACGAAATAGGAGCCCATCACACCGAAGATGGCCCCGGAGGCGCCGAGGCCGAGCACGTTGGCGTTTGACAGCAGGTAGGAGGCGACCGAACCGCCGAAGGCCGAGATGAGATAAATGACAAGGAACCGGACCTTGCCAACCTCCGCTTCGACCGGGCTGCCGACGATCGCCAGAATGACCATGTTGAAGAAAATGTGCTCGATGTTGGCGTGCAAGAAGGCGGCGGTCAGCAGCCGGTACCACTGCCCATGGTGGACCGCCTCGGGCCACATCGCGAAACGGCACTCCGCCAGATTGCTGCATCGGTTGGCCACGCCCTGAGTACACGTAGAAGCCGGCATGGCTGGACATTTCCCAGATGTAGATGACGACGTTGAGAGCGATGAGACTCGCCACGACCGGGGTCAACCGGGTGTTCCCCAGGCGGCCGGTGCCGCGAGCCGGGCGCCAGCGGGTCACCGGAGCCCGGCGGCTGTCCTCATGGACGCAGCGGGCGCACTGCCAACCGACGGGAGCCTCGCGCATGCACTCGGGACAGATCGGCCGGTTGCAGCGCCGGCACACCGAACCCGCGGGCCGATCCGGATGGATGTAGCACGTCGGTGTCGGGGGCGGCGGAGAAGCCGGCTGCACAGCACCCATCCTGGCCGACCGGCAACGCACTCGGCGGGCGGCGCCGGCGGCGGGGGAAGCGGGCAAGCGGCAGAAACACAGACGCCGGGGGGTTCGGCTCCCCTCAGTCGCTGCTCTCCTGGCTCGTCGCGGCTGAGTGCGGAATGGATGCCTGAACGTTCCAGTGGCGCAGCACTCGTTCGCCCCTGGCCCAGCCGAGTGCACTCCACGTGGCCGTATCAAGAATCAGCCACCGTCCCGCTGTCACCTCGGCGCCCACCCACCTGGCCGCGAGGACCCGGCTGAAGTGACCGTGTCCGACCAGGGCGATTTGTTTGGCGTCCGAGGCCAGAAGCCCTTGAATGACCCGATCGGCGCGGGCCGCCACATCCGCCGCGGTTTCTCCCCCGGGCCAGGGGCCATCCCAGATGCTCCACGGTGGATAGGTCCGCCGGATCTGCGGGGTGGTCAGCCCTTCCAGTTCCCCGTAGTCCCACTCCACCAGGTCGTCGTCAATCTGAAAAGGGACCAGCCCGGCCAACTCTGCCGTGTGCCACGCCCGGCGACGAGGGCTGCAGAGCACCAGATCGAAGCGCCTTGCCGCGAGCGCGGCCCCGATAACCAGGGCCTCGCGCTGACCCGTTTCGGTCAGATCCAGGTCCGTCCGGCTGGTGTGCTGGCCGCTCCGGCTCCACTCGGTCTCACCATGGCGAACCAGGGTGAGGGTTGGCTCGTTCACGTGCGTTCGCTCTTCGACATGCGACTCCGTCCGAATACGCTCCTGCTGTCGCCGACGAAGCTACCGGCCCTATGCACGCACGTCCGGCGGACCCGGCCTCGCCGACGCCGCGTCTGCCATACTCACCGCGCCCCTGCGCGCCCGACAGGACGGGCTCAGGCGTCCCGGCGTTCGAGCAGGACGAACGCGATCGTCAGCACGACCGCCACGAACACCACCATGACCGAGAAGCCCGTCCAGGCCGCCAAGGTGTGAGAGTCGCGATTGATCACCGCCACCTGTTGGCCGGCGTTGGTCGGCCACCACTGCTCGATCGGGTGGGACCACGACGTCGGCAGGGCGGCGGCGATCCCTGGCAAGACGAGGAGGATGGCCACCAGCGTCCCGATCGCTGCGGCCGCGTGCCGGAGGATCACGCCCAGCCCAAGCCCCAGCAGGCCGAGCAGGGCCAGGTAGAGTCCGGCCCCGACCACCGCTCGCAAGGAGTTGTGCGTGGCCAGCGTGGCCGAAGGGGCCTTGCCCGAGATCAGCGCCTGCCCGATCAGGAAGGTAATGAAGCTGATCACCTCTCCGGCGACGAAAGCCAACGCCGTCCACACCAGGGCCTTCGCGGCGAGGAGCCGGCTGCGCCTCGGGACCGCAGCCAGGCTGGTCCGGATCATCCCCGTCGAGTATTCGCCGGTCACGACCATGACCCCCAGGATGCCGATGGCCAGCTGGGCGATGCTGAGGCTGCGGAGGCTGCGGTCGGTGGGGTTCCAGTTGATATGCACCGAAGGGTCGGTGGCGTAGTGGTTGGCGGAAACGCCGCTGATCAGCGCGCCGAGCCCGATACCGAGCACGGCCGCGGCGACCAGCGCCCAGTACGTCGAACGGACCGACCGTAGCTTCGTCCACTCCGATCGCACGACGTTGGCGAACGTGGCCGGCCGGTACCGAGTCCCGCGCGATCGCAGTTGCGGTGGTACCCACGTCCGTGACGGCGCTCATCTAGGCCACCGACCCCGTTCCCGCACCCGCCCCGGCACCGTCCGGACCGCCGGTACTCGACCCCCCGGACCTGGATGCGCCGGCCACGCCCGCCACGTCGGTGACCGCCCGGTCCGAGTGGTACTCCACGCTGTCGCTGGTGAGCTCCATGAATGCTTCCTCCAGGGAGGCTTTCTGCGGCGTCAACTCATGCAGGACGATTCCGTTCGCCGCTGCCAGTTCTCCGATGGCAGCGGCGTCGAGTCCGGTGACCTCGATGGCTCCTTCCGGCAGTGGTCGGACTCGCCCGCCGGCGGCTTGCAGCCGCTGGCCGAGATCGTTGACCTGGGGGGAACTTACCCGGACCGAGTGTTGAGAGCTGGATTCAACGAACTCGTTCACGCCCTCGTCGCGGATGAGCCGGCCGCGCCCGATCACGATCAGGTGGTCGGCGGTGAGCGCCATCTCGCTCATGAGATGGCTGGATACCAGAACCGTTCGTCCCTCCGCCGCCAGGGCGCGCATCATCGTACGAACCCAGACGATCCCCTCCGGGTCCAGGCCGTTGACGGGCTCGTCGAACATCAGCACAGCCGGGTCGCCCAGCAGCGCCCCGGCGATGCCGAGTCGCTGCCCCATGCCGAGGGAGAAGCCGCCGGTCCGCTTCTTGGCCACCGACTCCAGGCCGACGATCTCGAGGACTTCGTTCACGCGCCGAGCCGCGATGCCGTTGCTCTGCGCCAGGCAGAGAAGATGGTTGTAGGCGCTCCTCCCGCCATGCACGGCCTTGGCATCCAGAAGCGCTCCGACCTCCCGGAGGGGGGCGGGCAGGTTGCGGTAGTGCTTGTTGGCTACCTTCACGTCGCCGCTGTTCGGATGGTCGAGGCCGAGGATGAGCCGCATGGTCGTCGTCTTGCCGGCACCGTTCGGGCCCAAGAAGCCGGTCACCACCCCGGGCCGAACATCGAAGCTGAGATCGTCGACTGCCAGCGTCGAGCCGTAGCGCTTCGTGAGATGTCGAGCCTCGATCATGCGGCCTCCAGGTAGGCGACAACGAGCCGCCGAGCGCGTCGGACCCGTCCATCATCGACCAATCCGGGCCGTCGCGCATCCCGCCACGGGTGGATTGTGGTTAATCCCGCGGGATGAACCCCTCCGACAACGGTGCCGTCCCGGGTCGTGGTCCCCACTCGCTCGTCAGTGAAACACCAGCTGATCCACCGCCATCGCCCCGAACAACAGGGTCACATAGGTGATGGACCAGTGAAAGAGCCGCATGGCCCGGACCTCACTGGGGTCGCGCCACAACTGGACAGCAAGACCGCAAAACACAAGCCCCAGCACCAACGCGGTCGTCCAGAAGACCGGGCCCATGCCGGCTATCCAGGCGAACAGCAGTGACACTGCTGCCACCAGCACGGAGTACCCCAGGATCTGGGTCGCAGTGTTCTGGAAACTGGTCACGGCGGGCATCATCGGTACCCTCGCGCTCCGGTAGTCCTCCCGGTACCGGATGGCCAGGGCCCAGAAGTGCGGCGGGGTCCACACGAACATCAGCGCAAACAGAACGACTGGCGCCCAGCCCAGGCTGCCGCGCACGGCGGCCCACCCCACCAACACCGGAACGGCGCCGGCCGCACCGCCGATGACAATGTTCTGGCGGGACGTGCGCTTGAGCCAGAGGGTGTACACGAAGACGTAGAAGAGGGTGGCGCTCACGGCCAGCGAAGCCGCGAGCAGGTTGACCGCGGCCCACAGCTCGCCGAAGGCCGCGATCTCGAGGATCACCGCGAAGATGAGCGCCGCGGCTGGACTGACAGTGCCGGTCACCAGAGGACGTCCCCGGGTCCGCTGCATGACCGCGTCGATGTCCCGGTCGACCACCATGTTGATGGCGTTCGCTCCCCCGGCGGCCAGGGTTCCGCCGATCACGGTGGCCGCCATCAACGACCACGACGGCAGCCCCCGAGCGGCCACGATCATGGTCGGAACGGTGGTGACCAGCAGCAGCTCGACGATCCGCGGCTTGGTGAGCGCCACGAACCCTCCGATGCGGCGCCCGAGCGAGAGCTCTTCTGCGAGGCTCGGCGTCACCACGGTCGACATCGGTCGTGAGCCTACGGGAGCGGGGACGCCGCCAACAAAGCGGCCGAGCCGGCCCCGGGTGGGACCTGAGGCGGCCGGGTCATACCATGGACGCCGTGAAGCCGGCGACAGAGGGCGCTACCGGCCCCGGCCCTCACGAGCTGGAGGAGCCGGGTGGGGGTCGCCCACGCCCGACGCGGCGCCGGTGGGACTGGCGGGCCCGGCGGGCCTGGCGGGTCTCCCCTCGCACGTTCCGCTTGCTGGCCGGAGCCGCAGTCTGGGCACTGGTGCTCACGATTGTCTCAGGGGCGGCGGTCCGGCTGACCGGATCCGGTCTGGGCTGCCCGGACTGGCCGAACTGCACCTCCACCGACGTTGCCGCACCTCTGCAGTTCCACGCCTGGGTGGAGTTCGGCAACCGGCTCATCAACGCCCTGCTGACCCTCGCCGCGCTCGGCACCTTCGCGGCCGCCTTGCGCCGCACCCCGGCCCGGCGTGACCTGACCTGGCTCTCACTCGGTCTGTTGCTCGGACTCGTCGCCGAGGTAGGGCTGGGCGCGCTGGTCGTCGAATACCAGCTGGCCCCCGGCTTGGTGACGGCCCATTTTCTCCTGGGCATCTTGTTCCTCGCCGACGCCGTGATACTGCACCACCGTGCCGGCCTGGTCGATGAACCGGGCGACGTCCCCGGTTCCGCCACCGTGCCGGCCAAGGTCCGCCTGGTCGGACCGGTTCCGCTCGCCCTGAGCAGGATCCAGCTGGCGGCGACCGCGGTGACGGTCGCCCTGGGGACCGTTGTCACGTCAACCGGCCCGCACGGCGGCGCACCCAACGCACCCCGGTTCCATTTCTCCCTGCACTCGGTCGCCCAGCTGCACGGCTCGTCTGTGGAGGTGTTGCTCGGTGTCACCCTTCTCACCATCTGGAGCTTGGCCCGGACCCATGCCCCCCCATCGGTGATGCGCGCCGCCGAGATCGTGCTGGTGGCCATGGTCGCCCAGGCCGCCATCGGCTACACCCAGTATTTCAACGGTGACCCCGTCGCCCTGGTGGCCGTGCACGTCGCTGGCGCCAGCATCCTCGTCGTTGCGGTGCTTCGCTTCTACCTCGGGCTGGCGGCGTATCCTCCGACATCGCAGCCCGCGACCCGCCCGCTGGCCGACACTCCGGCTCTGCTCCCCACCACGTGATTCATGACCACCGCCTCCCCCGTCGAAATCAGAGAACCCGACCTGGACGAGATCACCGATCTCGACCGCCCCTGGAAGGTGCTGGTCTGGAATGACCCGATCAACTTGATGTCCTACGTCGCCTTCGTCTTCCAGAAGCTGTTCGGGTATAGCCGGGAAAAGGCCCACCAGCTCATGCTGGACGTTCATTACAAGGGCAAGGCGGTGGTCTCGCACGGGCCCAGAGAAAAGGCGGAGCTCGACGTGTTCCGGCTTCACGAGCATGGTTTGTGGGCGACCATGGAGCATGACAGCTGAGCCCGCTCCTGCCTCGACGGCTGGTGCGGCGCGACCGCCAGGGCGGCTATGTCCTGCGCCTCAACGCTTCGGACCGGGAAGTGCTGTGCCAGCTGGCGCCGCAGTTCAGTGCCCTGCTCGACGAGCCCGACCAGCCGGTCCTGCGCCGCCTGTTTCCGCCTGCCTACTCCGAGGAGGCCTACGTCGAGCAGCAGGAGGAGTACCGGCGGCTCATGCAGGAGGACCTGGTGGCCCGGCACCGGGAGGAGCTGGAGTTGCTCCGATCGACCGCCGACGCGGAGCGGCTCTCCGAAGCGGAGCTGCTGGCCTGGACGCGGGCGCTCAACAGCTTGCGTCTGGTGCTCGGCACCTTCCTTGATGTCCAGGAGGGCGACGAGGGGCGCCGGCCCTCCAGCCCGGAGGAGACCCTCTACCACTGGCTCACGCACTTGCAGGGCGAAGCCATCGACGCTCTGGCCGGCGACACCTGACCAGCAGCGCAGCGCGTGGGCCAGACTGGGCGCCATGGACCTGGCCGCTGCCCTCGAGTTCCTGCGCAACAACCACCGCTCCGTGCTCGTCACCCGCAAGCACAACGGCGACCCCCAGCTGTCCCCGGTCGTCCACGGCGTCGATCCGCAGGGCCGGATTGTCATCTCCACCCGCGAGCCCGCCTTCAAGGTCCGGAACCTCCGTCGTGATCCGAGGGCCAGCCTGCTCGGTCTCAACGATGGCTTCTTCGGGCGCTGGGTCCAGGTAGACGGAACCTCCCAGTTGATCTCGCTGCCCGACGCCATGGAACCGCTCGTCGAGCTGTATCGCCAGATTTCTGGAGAGCACCCCGACTGGGACGATTACCGCGTGGCCATGGTCAAGGAGCGGCGGCTGATCGTCGCCGTCACCCCCACGTCGGCCGGTCCGGACCGAGCCGGTTGACCTCGCCCTCGCCGCTCGACCCCGTCCGTCGGCGAGTGCCCGCCGCCCCGGAAGTGGAGCTGAGCGTCGTCACCCGGGGCCTTGGGAACCCCGGTACCCCTGTGTTGTTGGTGCACGGTCTGGCCTCGAACGCCCGCCTGTGGGACGGGGTGGCCGCCCAGCTGGCATCCGCCGGGCACCCGGCGGCCGCCGTCGACCAGCGCGGCCACGGGCAGTCCGACAAGCCGGACTCCGGCTACGACTTCGCCACGCTGACCGACGACCTCCTCGCAGTGCTCGCCGATCTCGCGTGGCGGGACGAACAGGCCCCCTGGGTGGCCGGCCAGAGCTGGGGGGCCAGCGTCGCCCTGGAGTTGGCCGTCCGTCATCCCGGGGCCATCGGCGGCGTGGTCCTGGTCGACGGCGGGACGATGGAACTGGCCGACCGCTTCGCGGATTGGCCGACCTGCGAGGCCGCGCTGGCGCCACCCCGGCTGATTGGTACCAGCGCCAGTGGGTTCGAGACGTCACTGCGAACCCACCATCGGGACTGGCCCGAGGACGGGATCGCGGGGGCCCTGGCCAACGTGGAGGTCCTGTCCGACGGCACCATCCGGCCGTGGCTGTCCCGGGCGCACCATTTGATCATCCTGCGGCAGCTATGGGAGCTGCGGCCGTCCCAGCGCTACCCCCTGGTGAAGGTGCCGGTCCTGATCCTCCCGGCCGACGACGGCGACAGGTCGAGGTGGATGGCAGCCAAGCGGCATGAAGTACACCAGGCCGGCGCCGCCCTGGACCGATCGGTAACGCACTGGATCCGCGGCGACCATGACCTTCACGCCCAGCACCCGGACCTGGTGGCCAAATGGGTCCACGACGCGACCGGGCCGGGTCTTTTCCCCTGATGGTCCGGCTTCTCGCCATCATGGGGTCCGGGGAGACGGCGCCGACCATGGTCAAGCCGCACCGGCAACTGTTCGAGCAGCTGGCACCCGGCCCGGTGCCCGCCGTTCTGCTCGATACCCCCTACGGGTTCCAGGCCAACGCCGACGACATCTCCAGCCGCGTGGTCGACTACTTCGGCGCCAGCGTGGGACGTGCGGTCGAGGCGGTCGAACTCCGGCGGGTCGAGGGCGCCGACCCGGTCCGGGTCGAGGCCGCGCTGGCCCGGTTGGCCCGGGCCAGATGGGTGTTTGCCGGTCCGGGCAGCCCGACCTATGCGTTGCGCCAGTGGGCCGGGACGGATGTGCCCGACCTGCTCGCGGACAAGCTGGTCAACGGGGGGGCGGTGGTCTTCGCCAGCGCGGCGGCGTTGACGCTCGGTCGTTTTACGGTGCCGGTCTACGAGATCTACAAGGTCGGCGCGGACCCGGTCTGGGCAGAGGGACTCGACCTCCTCGGCGATCTCGGCCATGACGTGGCTGTGATCCCTCACTATGACAACGCCGAAGGCGGGAACCACGACACCCGCTTTTGTTATTTGGGGGAACGCCGGCTGACCGTCCTGGAGGAACAGCTACCCGACACCGGCTGGGTGCTCGGGGTGGACGAGCACACCGCGTGCGTGTTCGATCTCGACGTGGGCACGGCCACCGTGATGGGCAACGGGGTCGTGACGGTGCGCCGAGCAGGAACGTCGACCGTGGTCCGGAGTGGGGAATGCCTGTCCGTGGCCGCTCTGGTCGACCTGGCCTTCGGTAAAAGAGGGACCCGAGCGCCGGTTCCGACCCCTCCTCCCCCACCGGCCGGTGTGGCGCGGACCGCCCTTCACGGCGAGATCCGCCGGCTGGAAACCGAATTCGACAGCGCAGTCTCGGCTCGCGACGTGGACGGGGCCGTCCGAGCACTCCTGGAACTCGAAGACACCTTGCAGGCCTGGGCCGGCGACACCACGCAGTCGGATGCGGGAGACCGGGGACGGGCGGCCCTGCGGAGGATGGTCGTTCGCCTGGGTGAGCTCGCCCGGACCGGGGCCCGGGACCCACGGGAGGTGTTTGGCGGCTATGTCGACGCGCTGCTGGAGGAGCGCGCCGAGGCGCGGACGACCGGTCGTTTTGCCGACGCGGATCGGATCCGCGACACACTCGCCGCACTGGGAGTGGAAGTTCGCGACACCCGGGATGGCACGGAATGGGTGCTGGAGCCGACCGGGTGATTCGGAGCGAGCTTGCCGAGGCCGGCTGAGGGCAGGCCGGGGTACGCTGGCGGTCTGGCCCCCATCGTCTAGCGGCCTAGGACACCGCCCTTTCAAGGCGGCAGCACGGGTTCGAATCCCGTTGGGGGTGCTGACGAAAGTGCTGGTCAAGTCATACTTTTCGCCGACTTCGGACGCCGGCGCACAGCTGGAACCGCTTTTATCGCGTTTCCATCGCGAACTCCCCCGACGTGCGGACGCAACCACGCCCCGACAGCGTCCGCCGCGAGACGGTCAGCCTCCGGAGTGACGTCGGCGTATAGACCGAGTGTCAAACGAACGTCCGTGTGCCCCAGTCGGGTCTGGGCCACCTTCGGATCGGCCTTGGCCGCCACCAGGGCCGTCGCGTTGGCCCGACGCAAGTCGTGGAAGCCCAGCCCCGGCAGCCCCGCCACCGCGCACGCCGGAGCCCACACGGTACGGCGCCAGGCCGAGTAGTTGAGCGGACCGCCCTTAACACCAGTAAACACGAGCGCGTCTCCATCTCGAGCTGTGAGTCCCCGCCTGGCCAGATGGGCTGCCAACTCCTCGGCCAGCCAATTGGGAATCGCGAACGTCCGCTCCCCCGCTGCTGATTTGGGCTCAACCAGGGTGCGATGGCGGTCCAGTTGTCGCGTCACGCTCATCTCCGCCGCGAGCAGGTTGAGGTCCCGGACCTGGCGGCCCGCGACTTCGGACCAGCGCAACCCGGTTGCCGCGCCCACCCACATCATCACCGCCTGAGAGGGGCCAAACCAGGCCGGCACGGGGGCAGCATGCTTCGGTCGGTCCTCCCCCATCCGCCCGAAGACCGCGGCCAGACGTTCGAGGTCTTCTGGGCCAACCCGGCGCCGTCGGGGCTTCCGGCGATCCTGCGGGAGCTTGATGCCGCGGCACGGCGTCTTGTCGATCAGGTCCGACGCCATGGCCCAGTTGAAGGCAGCTCGCACCGCGCTGTACTGGCGAGCGACGGTCCCCGGCGCAAGCCTCGCCGACACCCACCCATCCACGAGGCTCTGGATGTCTGCGCGGCTTATCGTTGCGACGGCCGCACTGCCGATAACTGGAAGAACGTGCAGGCGCATGATCTCTCGGTCCCGATCAATACTGCGGAGCCGCTTCGTGATTCGGGCTCCGAACCAGCGCTCGACCACCTCGGCGAAAGCGACCTGGCCACGACGGGGATCAGTTACGACACCCCGGAGCCGATCGGCGCCAGTCTGGGCAATCCAAGCATCGGCATCTTTGCGGCGAGTAAAGGACTGCATCCTCGTCTCGCCGTTGGCGGAGATCCGCACATCGTAAAAACGCTTTGCCCCGGCAAGCGACTTGGCGCAAGCGTCGGCGGCTTCACGCCCCTCCCGGGTGTCGGGGAACCGCTTAACCACTCTCGCCGGCCGACCTTTGGGTGTGACGCTTCCGTCCCGGCCGGTGACCCGATGAATCAGCTGTGCCACAAGCCGAGACGGTATCGCCGAGGTGAGACGGCGATTGGCCGCCAGGGGGCATGACGGTAGGCTTGTTGGTCGTGAGCCTGGATCCACGCCAACCGGTCACGAATCTGGACAAAGAGGGGCTGGCCGAGATGGTGTCGGCTCTCGAGGCGTTGGACGCCCAACTGCACGAGACCAGACTGATTCTGGGTGCACATTTGAAGGCCGCCGAGATAACCACCGACCCGGCCCGCATGGCACGGCTGGCAAAGGAGGTCGAGCGGGTGAAGCGGGAGCCACCCAAGCCCGACCCTCCTGACGCGCTCGAACAACGGTTGGCAGAACTCCGCCGGCAGCAGTAGGTGCCGCAAGAGTGGCGGCTTGACGGCGTCGACGAGTTCGTCGACCGTTGGATCGCCGAGGACGATCCGCCATGGGAGCTGCGATGCGACTTGGTGGCCTGGCTCTTGGCCGTCCGGGAGGACCCCAACCGTCCGGGTACCGCCTCGGTACCGGGCATGACCCAGCCGGTTCGCGTGGCCCCGGTGCCCGGCCACCCGGAGGTGGCCTTCGCCTACCTCGTTGACGACGAGCGGCACGTCGTCACTGGCCTGCTGATCGAGAGCGGCTGAGTGCGCCGGTCGGTTCGCTCGCTTCAAGCGAGTCCCTGCTGTCACCGCCACCGCTACGTGTCCTCCAGGAGGCGTTGCACGAACCGTTCGAGCGCGGCGACCGGGACGCGCCGGCAGGACTTGATGTGCACAGATTCGAGCTGGCCCGAGGCCTTGAGCTCGTAGATCGTGGTCCGGCCGACGCTCAGGATGGCGGCTGCTTCTTCTGGCGTGACGAGCAGCTTGTACGGCGAGCCTCCGAACTCGCCCTCGTGGGTCTCGGCTGAAGCCGCCCCGATTTCGACGAGCCTCGGCGACGATCCGGTCTCGGCCTTCTGGTCTGGTTGGGTAGGAATCACTGGTTCTCCTTCGGTAGGAGGGCGTGCCTTCGGCCGCGGCGAGGGAGGCCCCTTGGTCGCGTCGATGCGGCGGCGGCGATGACCGATCGACTTTGAAGGGCTCTCTCGTCCATCGAGGTACTCCTGTGTCGTCTGCCTCTACTAAGGACGCGTTCGGCCATACCTGCTATGGGCGATAGCTGCACCAGAAGCTCCCCGGGGAGTGCGTTCAGGTCGGACTGCGCAGACTTTTGCCGGACCGACGTGTGCCGCATGGAAGCCTCCTGAGGTGTGTCTCTACCTACGGGGACCGGATGGCCGTTTTGCTACAGGCCTCGTTCGGCCGCTGGCGCCGCCAATCTCGCTCGTCGTCCGGAAACTACGACCGCAGACTGATGGAAATTTCTAACCAGAGATGTTGTACACATTTATCGCTTAAATATCCATATGTGTCCGCAGCAGTTCACAGATACCCAGACGTATCCGCTACCGTCCATTGGTAACCGACCCAGCCCATCCATCGCCAACTCCCCTTCCCGTCCAACGCCGCCAGCGCCGCCACTCACTGACCACACTCCTCCAATAGCCAGCCACACTTGTTCAGTAAATCCACCCGTAATGCCATCAACACGCTGTCACTTCTTTCTGCTATAACATTCAATAACCCAACACGGTTGCAACCCGATGGGTTGCCGACGGGCAGGTCGCCTGCGGGAGGAGGTGAGGGCCGGTGGCCTGGATGAGGATGATGGGCGCGGAGTCGGTCGCGTACCACCGGCACACGGTCCTCGAACGGGGCGACGACTACCCAGGCATGGCGCTGGCCTACTACGCGTCCAGGGGGGAGACCCCGCTGCGCTGGGGCGGGAGCGGGGCTAAGGCGCTCGGCCTGGACGGTCCGGTGTCGCCGGAAGGGTACGAGGCGATCTTCGGACCGGGCGGCGCCCGCCATCCCGAAAGCGGAGCGCAGCTGGTGGCGGCCCGCCGGCCAGGCATGGAGCTGGTGATTTCCGCGCACAAGAGCGTGGCCGAGCTTGGGTTGATCGGCCGGGCCGAGCACATGCATCTGATCATGGACGCCGAGCGCGACGCCACCCTCGACTACCTCGACGAGCTGACCCGCAGCGTGGGCGGGCGACGAGGTCGGACGGCCACCGCGACCCCCACCGGCGGGCTGGTCTACGCGCATACTCGCCACGCCACTTCACGGGCGGGGGATCCATGTCCGCATGATCATGTGCTGCTCGCCAACGTGGTTCAAATGCTGGATGACCGGGGCGGGTGGAAGGCCGCGGACACCGCCTCGTGGCGGGAACATTTGCATGCCGCCACCATGGTCGGCCGGGTCGCCGCCGCACGGGTGGCGGTCGACTTGGGCTACGCCATCGAGGGGGATCCGGGCCCGTCGGGTCGGCTACGGCACTGGCGGATCGCCGGCGTTCCCGACGTGGTGATCGATATTCATTCGAAGCGGGCGACCGAGATCGACGCCGAATGCCAACGCCGGGGAGACAACTCTTCGCGGGCCCGGGCGGTCGCCGCCAGGACCACCCGCCAGGCCAAACAGCTCGCCGTGGAGGGCGAGTTGGTGGCCCGGTGGCGGGGCGAGTTGGCGTCGATCGGATGGCCCGTACAGCGGCTAACCGCGGCCATTGATGGCACCGCTCGGGAACTCGGCCCGCCCCCGAAGTTGACGTTGAAGAGCGTCCGCCGGGTGCTCGACGAAGTGCACGCGGCGGACGGGGAACTGGCCCGGCGGAAGGTGTTTTCCCGCCGCCATGTGCTCGTGGAACTGGCCCCGCACCTGTTCGGCCAGGACCCCCGAGCGCTCGATCTCGTGGTAGATCGGGCGCTGCGGGATCCCGAAGTAATCCCCCTGGTCGGCGTGGCCGGCGCTCGCGAACAGCCGCATGCGCTGGCGTCGGTGCTGGCTACCGAGCAGGCCATCGCCCACGCCCTCGGCCGCCAACTGGGGCGCACCGACGCCCCCATCGCCCGTCCTGTGGCGGTGCAGCAGGCGATTACCGTGGCGGAGGAAGCGATCGGCGCCGCCCTCTCCGCCGAGCAGCGGCAGGCGGCCGAGAGCATCTGCTGCTCGGGGCGCGGTGCCGAGCTCGTCGTGGGTGTGGCCGGCGCGGGGAAGACCACTCTGCTCGCCGTGGCGGCGGCAGCGTTCGAGGCGTCGGGCTGCCGAGTGATCGGGACCGCGACCTCCGGGCAGGCGGCTCGCACGCTGGGCAGGGAGGCGGAGGTCGGCGAGTCCCGAACGCTGGCCAGCCTGCTGTGGCGGCTCGACCACGACCGGCTCGCCCTCGACGAGCGCAGCGTGGTCATTCTCGACGAGGTAGGCATGACCGAGGACGCCCACCTGGTCGCCCTCACCGCCCGCATCGAGGCCGCCGGGGCCAAGCTGGTGCTCGTCGGCGACCACCACCAGCTCGGGGCGGTCGGCCCAGGCGGGGCGCTCGCCGCTCTGGTCCGCCGTCACCCCGACGTCGTCCACCAGCTGGCAGAGAACCGGCGTCAGCACGATCCCGCCGAACGTCTTTGCCTGGCGGAGTTGCGAGATGGCAGCGTCGCTAAAGCCGTCGCCTGGTACACCAGGCAAGGCCGCCTGCACGCTGCGAGCGACCGAGACGGCGCCCTCCAACAGGCTGTCGACGCCTGGGCTGTCGACGTGGCGGCCGGGCACCAGACCGGTTTGTATGCGTGGCGGCGGGCCAACGTCGCCGCCCTCAACCAGCGGGCCCGGGAGTGGATGCAAGCCACCGGTCGGCTGTGCGGTCCGGAGCTGGTCTGCCCCGGCGGCGGCCGCTACCAAGTTGGCGACCACGTCGTCAGCCTGGCCCCCGGCGCGGACGGCAGGCTGGTCACCTCCCAGCGGGCGGTCATCGCCGCCGTCGATCTATCCGGGGAGACGCTGACCCTGCGGACCGACGACGGCCAGCACGTGCACCTGGGCGTGGACGAAGCGGGATCGGACCGTCTCGGCTACGGGTATGCCACCACGGTGGCCAAGGTTACGCAAACGGTCTTCGGTGGACAGGTTGGTGGGGCGGGTGGACTTGTTGCGGCGAGCGAGTGGGGGCGGTTTGTTGTTTGTGGGGGGGCTGTGTGGTGGTTGAGGTGGTTGGTCGGTGTGGTCGTTGGGGGGTTCGTCGAGGGGGATTCGCAGGTGGATGTCGATTTTCCAGCCGTGGACGTGGATTTCTTCGATGAGGATGCGCATGAGTCGTTGGCGTTGGTGAAAGTCGAGTTGGTCGATGGTCCGGCTGACTTGGTTGGCGAAGTTGTGGATTCGGTGGTTGAGGGTGTTGCTGTTGGCGAGTTGGTGGCGTTGGGCGATGAGCTGGTCGCGTTGGCCGGTTAGCTGTCGGTGACGGCGGTCGATCTCCTCGGCGCGTCGGGCGAGCTCGTGGGCATCGATCACGCCCGTTTGGTAGAGGTCGGCGATGCGGCGGCGTTCGGTTTTGGTTGCGTCGATACGGCGATCGAGGCGGGCGAGTTCGGCGGTGAGCAGTTCGTCGTCGGGTTTGGGTTGGCGGGATCCGATGGTCTGGTTGCCGGCGAGGAGCAGCTGGGGGCTGAGCAGCGCTTGTTTGACTTGTTCGAAGACGAAGTCGTCGAGGGCTTCGGCGCGAACGTTGCCTTCGTGGCAGCTGCGTTCGACGCCGGCGATGCCCATCCGGTTGCGGCAGGCGTAGTAGCGGATGCCGCCCGGTTTGGTGGATCTGCCCCGGTCGACGATGCTTCGGGTTCCGCAGGCGCAGAACACCAGGCCTCGCAGCAGCCAGCCTTCTTCGTTGGGATCGAGGCGCCGGGTGGAGAAGTTGGTGTTGTGGGCGCAGGTTCGAGCGGCGGCGGCGAAGGTGGCCTCGTCGATGATGGGCGGGCAGGGGATGGTGATCCATTCGTCTTTGGCGCGGGCGACTTGTCGGGGTCGGGCGGTGGGACCGCGATCGGCGATCATCTTGGTGCGGTTGACCTGGGCTCGCCCCACGTAGGCTTCGCGGCGCAAGATCCGTCCGATGGTCCCGGTCTCCCATGCTCGAGCGCCGTTGATGGTGGGAACGCCTTGGGTGTTGAGAGCGTCACGGATCTTGCGCAGTGACAGGCCTGCGGTGGTGTAGTCGGCGAAGATGCGCCGCACCACCGCGGCGTGGGCTTCGTTGATGACCAGGTGGGCGGGCTGATCGCCTCGGCGGGGAATCCGGGTGTAACCGTAGGGGGCGCGCCAGTGGGTGGCTTCGCCGGCCTTGGCCCGGAACAGCTTTCCTCGCCGGGACCGTTCGGAGATCTTGGCTCGCTCGTACTCGGCTATGACCGACTGGATCTGGGTGAGCAGCCGAGCCTGGGGATCAGAAGCGATATCGGGCGCGTCGAGATAGCGGACGGTGACACCGTGGCGGGCCAGTTCGTCGGTGATCAGCACCTGATAGGCGTAGGAGCGGCTGAGCCGATCGGGGGTGAGGCACCAGACGGCGTCGATCAGACCAGCCTCTGCCGTGTCGCGCAGCGCGTCGAGACCAGGGCGGTCCAGCCGGGCTCCGGAGACTCCGTCGTCGATGAACTCGCCGATCAGAGTGGCGTCCTCGGCGGCGACGCGCTCTCGTAGTGCCTCGATCTGCGAGCCGATCGTGCCCCGCTGTTCTTGGGCGTCGGTAGAGACCCGGGCGTAGATGGCAACTCTCATCGCTTGTGATCCTTTCTGCGAGTCGGCCTTGGGGATCGAGTCATCCTTCGAGCAGTTCGTCGAAGGTGACCGGCTCCCCGCAGCACGGTGAGATCCCGCCATAACCGAGGCGACACCTGAACCGGGTGGCAGTCGTCGCAGATCTGCACACCCAGCTGGCGGGCGCCGCACTCCGAGCACTCGTAGACCGTGTGGGGCTGGCGGGGCCGACCTGCTGGCGGCGCCAGCGGAGTCAGCTGTGGTTGGTGACGGCGACGCCACAGGGCCGGCCGACAAGCGTCCGAGCAGGTGGCGCGAGGCCTCCCGGGGGGCATGGGCCCGCCACAAATCGGGCAGCTATCCGTTACGGAACCGTTAGGTGACGGCATCTACGCTCGCCCAGACGGCCAGGTGATCTCGCGCTGCTGCGCCGCCCAGCACGAGAAGGTAGGCGTCGCCCAAGGCGTCAAGGCGGGGATCGCCGTAGGGGGTCCACGGCGGCCGGCCCGCGCCGTGCAAGCTTGCCGAGAAGACCGCCTCGGAGATTGGGTGGTGGATCAGGCCCCACATGCCCTCACGCTCGAAACGGGCTGCGGCCGACCCCACCGGGATGGCCCCGGCCACCACGGCAGCTCGAAGTCGTTCGTAGTCCGCCTGACAAGCCTCGCCGATGGGCCACAGTCGACTCATCGCCTGGCTCGCTCCACGGTCCTGCGATGCAACGCGACCCCGAAACGGGCGGCCACCTCGGCGGCCAAAGCCGCACCGGAGATCGACCGGTCGGCGTCGCGGATGAACTGGGCGATCTCCGGGCTCATCTTCAACGGTCCCCGCCGCCCCGGGCGATCGTCGATCAGCCCGGCCATACCCGCGTCCTCGAAGGCGGCGGCGATCAGATAGAACCCGGCTCGCGAGTAGCCATGGGCGGCCGCCGCGGCAGGGATCGACAGTCCGTCCACCACATGACAGCGCAGCATCTCGTACTTCACCTGCAGCTTGTCCGCCGCGAAGAAGAAAGGTTCCGCCCCCACGAACAGCGCGGCGGTCACCGCCTGGGGATGGGCGTGCAGCATCCCGTTCGCCTCCAACGCTCGGCGCCTCGTGTCTTGGCCCACCTTCCACCTCCGGCTCGACGTCCACACCCACTACCGTATATAGGTTTACGCCGCACAAGGTGGATGTGACGGCTTCCGCCCTTGAATCACAAAAATATATCGACCCGCTGCCCAGAACTGCGGAATACATCCATAGACGCACCGGTGTTCTTCGGTGGACAACCGACACCTCAGCCGGCCCCTCCCAACCCCCGCCAGGGCGGCCGCTTACGGCGATAAAGGTCCATCCCCAAGGCATCGCGCTCCAAGACGACACCCAAAACCAACTTTGCGTTGCGCTCACCGTCCATCGTTCCCAAGGCTCGACCACCGAGCGGGCCCACCTCTTCGCCGACGGCGGGGGCCGGGAACTCGCCTACGTGGCCATGTCCCGCGCCCGCCAGTCGACCCACGTGTGGACCGTCGTCGACGACCTGCCCCAAGCCGTCGACGACCTGCGCCGGGACTGGTCCACCCGCGCACCCCCACCTGGGCCATCGACACCGCCCTGCCCGACCCCGCCACCCTCACCCCGGAGCGCTTCCAAGCCCTCCCGTCCGACCAGCAGGCGCATTTCGCCGCCATCCTCCACGCCGAAACCGCAATCGCCGCCGACGCCATCGTCGGCACCGGGCTGCCGGATCGGGCCGCCACCTTAGGCCAAGCCGAAAGCGCTCTGGCCCAAGCCCAGCAAGCCCGGGCCGACCTGGACACCGGCCGCGGTCTCTGGCAGGCCAGCCAGACGGGTCGGGCCGTCAGGGACCTCGCCCAAGCCCGCCAAGCACGCGAGCAGGCCCAGCGGGCCGCCGATCATGGCGCCCGGTGGCGGGACCGCCACGCAACTCGAAAAGAAGCTGGGGTGTGGGCGCAGCGGGAGGTCGCCGCCCAACAACGGTGGCAAGCCCACGTCGCTCCCGCCATCGCCCGGCTCGACCGGGAGATCGCCCTCCACCAAACCAGCCTCGACCGGGCCGCCAACCGTTTCGAGCATCGCCAGGCCGCAAGCCGAGCCGTCCTTGACCACGGGCTCGAACAGCAACGGCAGGCAAGGAACCTCGCCGAACGCGTCGGCGCAGAACGCAACAACCTCGACGGCCTCCCCTCCGCCGCCCAGCTGCGCCGAGCTGCCACGCAAAGGGAGCAACTCCAAGGCTTCGCTCCAGCACCCCAGCACGAGCCACCAGCACCACCATCGCCGGGAATCGAGATGTGACCGCTCGACACCTCTCGCGCTTCTAAGCCTGGATCCACCGATGAGCGGGTGGTGAGTTAGGGGGGTCCAACAGAAAAGCCTCCTGGGCAGGGAGGATTGCGGTTGCGACGCCGTTATCCGTCCGTGTCCGAGGAGGCACTTTCTGTGAGTGGAGTATCGCACGTTCCGGACCGACTGCGGGTCACCTTCGACGATGAGGGGCTGGTGGCCAACGCCGGGCTGTTGCTGGTGGCCACGCTGTCGGCGCGGCTGGGAGTCGGGGCGATCGTGAACTCGACGCTGCGCATGGCTGGCCTGATCGGTGGAGCGCATCCGGGTCGCAAGGTGTTGACGTTGGTGCATTCGATTGTGGCGGGCGCCAGCCATATCGATCATGCCGAGATCCTGCGGGCCGGTGACACGGCCCGGGTGCTGGGCCATCGGGTCATGGCCCCTTCCACGTTGGGCACCTTCTTGCGCGCGTTCACGTTCGGTTATGTCCGTCAGCTCGAAGCCGTCGTCGGCACGGTACTGGTCCGGGCCTGGGCGCTGGGTGCCGGTCCTGGACCGGCCCGGCTAGATCTTCTTGGGCGCTTGAAGATTGGATGTCGTGACAAGTTTCAGGCGGCGCGGCCTAAGCGCGCGTTGGTGATGTAGTCCCGGGCGACGCGATCGACGGTAGTGAGGGCGCGCCGGAGTTCTGGGGGTGCGGGTGGTTTGTCGGCCTCGAGCAGCGGTCGGAGGAGTCGGTCTTGGAGCTTGGTGTAGAAGATGGCGACTCGTAGCCCTTCGGAAGTGAGGATGTAGGTATTGGTGTGGGGAATGCGTTCGATGAGCCCGTGGAGACGAAGGCGGCGCAGGTCATAGGTCATTTGGTGGGTGCTGTAGGCGCAGCCGAGGAGTCCGGCGACGAGCCCGCGAAGGCTTTGGTTGGTGAAGCCGGTGACGGCGTGTACGACACAGCACAAGGCGCCGGTCAGGGCCATGGCGCGGGTGTCCCCGAAGCGAAGGGCTCCGGTTCTTTGGCCCTCCCGTATGTAGGGCTGGTGGATGCGCTCGAAAAGCGCAGAGCCGATGGCACAGCCCTGACCGGCACGCTCGATCATAAGCAGGCGATCGTTGACTTGGCGGGCCTTGGCGACCAGCTCGGGCAGATGCTCGAGACGGGACAGGACCCAGATGTCCTTGGGCTTGTTAATGACGGTCTCGATACGAAAGGCCCTCCCTTCCTTGATATACTGCTTGACCCTGGAGTGCTTGTAGGCGAAGTCCATCTGCACCTCGGTGCCGGGCTGGAACACCCGGGTCTGGTAGGGGTGCTTGGACGGTCGGCCTTTGCGGTCCAGGCCGAAGACGGCGCGGACTCCGTCGGGGCGCCCCACACCGATGTTGTCGGAGACCAACGCCTCGAAGAACCCTCGGGCCCGGCGGGGATCGTCGAACACCAACGTGCGAGACACCTCGACTTGGCGCATGGACAGCTCCCACCAGTAGCCCGCAGCCCGGTCAGCGGCGGTGAAGGGTGTGGGAATGCGGGCGGTCCAACGGTCGAAGAAGGCCTGGATATCCGCGGGCCCGAGACGATCACAGATGGCCTGGAGCCTCTGAGGGCGACCGCACGACGCGAACCCGTTGGCCAGCTCTGTGAAGTTGATCCGGGCTCGGCGCGCTTGGCGCTTGGCCCACTCGTGCCCGTTAAGCCAGACCTTGGCCGGATACGGGCAGTAAGTGCATATCTTGATGAACCCCGGCCCGAACTCGCGGTCATGGATGTAAAAGTAGAAGCAGCTCACCCGCCGCTCGGTCTTGTTCCAGTCGAACCAGACCGCCCCGCCGGGCGAGGTCTTCTTGGTGGCCGTGAAGACCCACTGGAACTCCTGGGCGGACACGATGGCTACCACCCCGTAGCGGGGGGTGTGCGCCGCGGCATCGAGGTAGGGACGGACGTGATCGAGCTTGCGGTCATCCCAACGGGACCGATCTGGTTTGGCCAGGCGCGTCCCGGGCGAACGCGTCGACCTCCCGACGGAAGCGGTTGCCGATCTTCTCGACGACCACCGGCGAAGTGATGCTCTGCCCGAGATGACGGCAGAACTTGTTCACCTGCGGGCCGACCTGCATGTTGGCCACATAGGCGTTGAGATACAGCCGGTCGATGCACGCCACGTCGAGCGCGACATGACCGTCCAGCACGTCGTTGATATTCACCACGCTGGTCACACCACAGCATGCGCGCACGAGGGCGGGCTCTGCCCGCCCCGACACGCCCAACGCACCACACCGGCCGCGTCGGAGGGGGCCGGGGGGAGGTCCTGACCTCCCCCCGCTAATGGTCGATGTCGATTCGACGATCTGCGAGGTGGAAGGCAAGCAGAAGCAGGGCGCCGCTTACGGCTACACCAAGGTTCTGGGGTATCACCCGATCCTGGCCAGCCGGGCCGACAGCGGAGAGATCGTGCACGCCCGGATGCGCAAAGGCTCGGCGAACACCGCTCGGGGTGCCCGCCGGTTCATCGACGAGGTCGTGGCCCGGTTGCGCCGGGCTGGAGCGGCCGGTGAGATCGTGATGCGTTTCGACTCGGGGTTTTGGTCCAAAGACACCATCGCCACGTTGGCCCGTCACGGCGTTCGCTACGCGATGGCCGTGCGCACCAACACCAAGGGGGTGTTCGACGTCATCGCTGGCATCGACGAGACGGCCTGGAGAGAGATCGCCTACACGCCCGGCGGCCAAGCCCAGGTGGCCGAAACCGAATACGGGGGGCGACGACTGATTGTGCGCCGCACCCGCCTGACCGACAGCCGCCAGGCTCGGCTGTGGCCCGACTGGCGTCATTTCGCGTTCTTGACCGACCTCGACGGCGACGCCACCGAGATCGACGCCTTCCACCGGGCCCACGCCAGCGTCGAACTCGCCATCCGCGATCTCAAAGAAGGAGCTGGGCTGGAGCACTGCCCGTCGGGCAACTTTTCGGCCAACTCCGCCTGGCTGCAATGCGCCGTGTTGACCCACAACCTCATCCGCTGGACTGCCACCATCGCAGAAACCGGACCCATCGAGCGCCTCACCGTGGCCCGCACCGTCCGTTTCCAGCTGCTCGCTATCCCCGCCCGTCTCGTCAACCGCTCCGGCACCCCCACCCTCAGAGCCCGAGCCCGCTGGCCATGGGCGGCACTCTTCACTCGACGCCTCGAAACCATTCGAGCCCTGCCCGCCCCGGGCTAAAACCTCGGCGGCATGGCGCCCCGCCACCCTCACCGGTGCTGACAACCCAGCCACCACCACACTCCCTGACCGTTCACGCCCACAAGGCCGATCAGCAGCGACCAGCAATCCCGTCAAGACCTCGGCCGAAAATCATGCAACCTCTGATCGCAAATCGGTGAGGTAGGCCGCTGGTTGCTCGACTGCCGTGAGGTTCGGACGGGCTCAGTCCCTCCGGTTTCCCGGGCGGGTGCGTGTTCCGTCTCGCCTCGGCGAATCGTCTGGCCAGCGGCCCCCGATCGAACCGTGCGTGCCGTTCTCCGGCACACGGCTCTCCGACATCGTTCATCGCAACGCATGCGCAGCTGGGTAGCGCACCGTTCCTGTGAGCCGGTAGATCCCGAGATCGCTCAGCCAGGCCCAGGTGAAGCGGTCCAGCCAGTTGATCCCTCGAAGCCCGTGTTTCCTGCTGGCCAACCTGGCCATCCTTTCGTGCACGTAGGAGTCGACGGCGCCGAACTTGGCGGTCGAGTTACCTTGCCGAAAGTAGGCTCCCCAACCTCGCAGCACGGGGTTGAGATCGTCGACGACCGCCCGCAGGTCCCATCCGACCCGACTTGGAGCCGTGCGTTCCCGGACCTTGGCCCGAACGGAGGCCATGGCCCGAGGTGACGGCCACTTGTGGAGCCAATAGCGACCCGGCCGCTTCCAGGAGGCCACCATACGATGGTGGAAGCCCAAGAAGTCGAAGCCTTCCGCCCCGTGGTGGAGGTCCACGATCCTGGTCTTGTCCGGGTGCAAACGCAGCCCGAGAGGTGCCAGCGTGGCTTCCGCCAGGTCTCGGGCCTGAACGGTCCGTTCCCTGGTGGGGCAGATGACGACGAAGTCGTCGCAGTAGCGGACCAACACCCCCAATCGCTGTCCCCCGTGTTCCCACGCCTCGTCGAGAGCGGAGGGCGACATTAGCGAGCAAGGGCGAAACCGGTAAGCCCTGTGGGGTTCCGGCCTCCACCGCGGAGACCACCCCACCCTCGAACACCCCGGCCCTCAGCCAACTTCGCAGCAGCTTCAACATGCGCCGGTCAACAATCCGGCGTTCGACCAGACCCATCAGGGCGTCGTGGTCGATGTTGTCGAACGAGCAGGCGACACACTGCCCACGTCCTTGACCTGCCAGCGACAGCCACGATCGTTCGGTGTCGGCATCCTTTGGAGGGCCAGACGTTGGCGGTGTTCGGCTGGATGCGCAAGCTCGGCCGCCTGGAGCTGTGTTTGGTTCTGCCGGACGGCTCCAAGAGCCTGATCCCGGCCGAGTGGACCGATATATGCGCCCCAGCTGACGAGGAAAGTGGACCGCAGACGCTGGGATCGTTGTCCGACCTATGTCGTGCGAGGTCCATCGTTGATGGACTGATCCACCGCACCAGGGCGGCCGGCGCAGAGGATGCGGGACAGCCGAGCGAGGAGGTTCCGCATGCAACTGGCGCTGCCGCTGTCCGGGTTGACCCGGCCGCCGCCGATGGCGTGGGAGCAGGTCGCCCCCGACCAGCAGTCAGAGGCCGTCGCAGTGCTGGCCCGGCTGATGGCCCGAGCCGTTCATCTTTCAACCGATCCCGACGAACAGGAGGAACCAACCGATGACGGACATCACTGAAGCCCGCCAAGCCAGCGGGCATCCCAAGGTCCGGCCCGCCCATTTGGGGCGGGCCGCCATCGTCTATGTGCGCCAGTCCAGTCCAGGCCAGGTCGAACGCAACGGCGAGTCCACCGATCGCCAGTACGCGCTGGTGGAGCGGGCCATGGAGTTGGGCTGGCCCCGCCGGGCGGTGGAGGTAATCGATGAGGATCTCGGCCTCTCCGGGTCGGGGGCCGCTGTGCGAAGCGGTTTCGCTCGCCTCACCGCCGATGTGGCGTTGGGCCGGGTGGGAATCGTGTTCGGACTGGAGGTGTCGCGCCTGGCCCGCAACAACGCCGATTGGTATCGGCTGTTGGACCTGGCTGGTATCACCGACACCCTGATCGCGGACGCCGACGGCATTTATCACCCGTCCAGCTTCAACGACCGTCTCGTGCTCGGCTTGAAAGGGACCATGAGCGAAGCCGAGCTGCACGTGCTGCGCGCCCGGCTGGAGGGCGGGATCCGCAACAAGGCCGCCCGGGGAGAGTTGCGCCGGAGTCTGCCGGCCGGGCTGATCTGGGGCGACGAAGAGGGCGAGATCCTCCTGCATCCCGACGAAGTCGTCCGCGGCGTGATCGCCGCCATCTTCGACCGTTTCGCCGCCTGCGGCTCGGCCCGAGCCACCTGGCTGTGGCTGAGAGGCGAGAACCTTCTCATGCCGGTGCAGAGGGCCGGATACGGCGAGCTGACATGGATCGAGCCGACCTACCCGGCGGTCCACCGGGTGCTCACCCACCCCTCCTACGCTGGCGCCTATGTCTATGGCCGCACCCGCCGAGAACGGCGCGTCGGTAGCGACGGCCGGGTGCGCAGCCGGGCCCGTCACCTCGACCGATCCGACTGGCAGGTCCTGATCGTGGACCACCACCCCGGCTATATCGACTGGGCCACCTATGACGCCAACCAGGCCCGCATCGGCGCCAACACCCGCCCCCAAGCGCATCAGCCCGGCTCCGGTGCTATCCGCGAAGGCACCGCCCTGCTGCAAGGACTGGCCATCTGCGGTCGCTGCGGACGGCGCCTCGCCGTGCACTACCAAGGCGCCAACTCCACCCCCGGCTATCACTGCGCCAACCGCAGCCTGGTCAACGGTCGCGGCGTGTATTGCCTCTCCGTGGGCGGCGTGCAGATCGACCAGGCCGTCACCGCCGCCTTTTTGGCTGCGCTCGAACCGGCCGGGGTGGCCGCGGTCATCGCCGCCGCGGAAGTCCTCGAGGCCGACCACGACACCGCCTTGAACCAGTGGCGCCGCCAGGTCGAACAGGCCCGCTACGAAGCCACCAAAGCCGAGCGGCGTTACCTGGCCGTCGACCCCGACAACCGCCTGGTGGCCCGAGGGCTCGAAACCGACTGGGAGACCAAGCTCGCCGCGCTCGACGACGCTGAGACCGAACTGGCCCGCCGCCAGACGGCCCGGCCCCGCACCCTCACCCACGACGAACGCGCCACCCTGGCCGCCCTGGGCGCCGACATCAGCGCAGTGTGGTCCGCTCCCACCACCACCGACCGGGACCGCAAAGAGCTGTTGCGCACCCTTCTCGAAGAAGTCCGAGTCGACGTCAACCGCCAAGAGAAACGAGCCGAGCTCACCCTGCGTTGGCGCGGCGGTGCCATTACCGAACTGCGCCTCGAGTTGCCGCGGCGCTCACCAGCCCACTACCCGCACCGACGAGGACACCATCGCCCTGATCCGCCGTCTCGCCGTGCATTACCCCGACGCCACCATCGCCGGCGTATTGAACCGACAAGGCCGACAAAGCGCCACCGGACAACGCTTCACCGCCACCATCGTGCAAGGGCTCCGCCACCACTACCGCATCCCTCGCCACCAACCGCCCGCCGAGTCCGCCGACGGAGAACTCGTCACCATCACCGAAGCAGCCAAGATCCTCGGTGTCGTCCCCTCCACCGTGGGCCGCTGGCTGGCCGACGGGTTCATCGCCGGCGAACAGCTCACCCCCGGCGCCCCCTGGCGGATCCGCGTCACCGACGAACTGCGCGGCCGTTTCGTCGAAGACACCCCACCGGGGTGGCTGGCCATGCTCGAAGCCACTCACGCCCTCGGGGTGTCACGCCAAACCATCTTGCAACGTGTAAAACGCGGCGAACTCGAAGCCGTCCACGTCCGCTCCGGACGCCGAAAAGGCTTGCGAATAAAGGTGAATCGACCCGATCCCGACCTCTTCGACCACACACCAGCAGCCGAAGGAGCAGTGTGATGGCGCGTCGAAGCACGCCTCGATATCGCCCTCAACCACCCTCGACCCCCGTTGGCTGCCATACGGACAGCTTCGAGGGCTTGTTGGGCTGATCGCTTCGGGCGGAACCCGAAACTCACCGGGAGAAAATCGGCTTCGAAGATCGGCTCGAGCACGATTTTCGCTGCGGTCATGATCACCCGGTCGCCCAGGGCGGGAATGCCGAGCGGGCGGGTCTCGCCCTTCCTGCCCGGCTTGGGTATGTGCACCCGCCGCAACGGCTTCGGCCGATACGTTCCGGTCTGAAGCTGCCCGGCGAGACCATCAAGGAAGGCTCGCACCGACTCGACACCCCCGGACTCGACATCGGCGATCGTCACCCCATCGATCCCAGGGGCGCCTTGGTTGGTGGCCACGTCCACCCACGCTCTCCACATCACATCGCTGCGGGTGAGCTTGTCGTAAAGAGCATGGAACCGACGCGTCCGGTCCTGCTTGGCGCTGCGATAAAGCACGCGTTGAAGAGCTCGAACGGGATCCAGGCCATCGGCCTGCCTGACGGACCTAGCCGACCTTCCGGCACTCATCAGCGTTCCTCCCTCCCACGTCGTGCACCGATGAAGCAGGGGTCCTTCGCTCAGACCAGGTTGTGTTGTCCTGCCCGTCACCACTACTACGACCCCCTCCGACTCCCTCTCGGCTGCCGGCCACTTCCCGGGATCCCCGGTTATAGACAAGCGCGCTCCCGACCCCCGCAGGATCGGGGCCGGGGAGGGCCTTTTGCGGTAGGGACCGCCCTTGCGGGCGGCCCCCCGCACAGATCCCAGCGAGCGCTGCTAACGCACTGGGCTCCTGCCTCAGGTGGTGGCGTAGAAGCGGTCCTCGGGGAACGGGTGCACGATGCGGGCAGGTGGAAGCCATCGAGTGACCAGGCGGTTCATCCGGTCCCAATTCAGGCGGTGGCGCTGGCTGCGTTCGCGTAGGGCTGCGCACCAGTGCCGGATCACCTGAGTCCGAAAGGCCCGGACCGCTCGGCTGTTGCCGGGAACGGCGTAGTAGGCGAGGTGCCCTCGCACCACGCTTGCCAGCCATCTTCCCTGCTCCGGGACGGGACGGTGCCGGCGGCGCCTCAACTCGGTCTTGACCTGCTTCAGCTTCGCCCGCATCCGCTTCGAGATGGTGATGCGCTTGAGCCTGAACCGCCCGTTCTTCGTGGTCGCACAGATGTGCGTGAACCCCAAGAAGTCGAACGTTTCCGGCTTGCCGACGCCACGTGCCCCACGTCGCTGGGCGGCGAACCGCCCGAACTCGATGAGGCGCGTCTTGTCGGGGTGCAGCTCCAGACCGAACTTCGCGAACCGTGCACGTAGATCGGCGAGGAACTGTTTTGCGTCACCAAGATGCTCGAACCCGACGATGAAATCATCGGCGAACCTCGTGACGATCACATCGCCTCGGGCGTGCCGACGCCTCCACTGCCGGGCCCAGCGATCGAAGACGTAGTGGAGATACACGTTGGCGAGCAACGGCGAAGCCGACCCGCCCTGCGGTGTGCCCTCAGGCGTCTCCGACCAGTTCCCTTCCTCGATCACTCCTGCGTTCAGCCACTTTCGGATGAGTCGCAGGACCCTCCTGTCCGCTATCCGGTGCTCGAGAAACTTCATCAACCACGCCTGATCGAGCGTGGAGAAGAAGTCGCGGATGTCCGCGTCGAGCACCCAGTTCACCTTCTTCGCCTTGACCCCGACCGTCAGCGCATCCAACGCATCGTGCGGGCTGCGCCCTGGCCGGAACCCATAGGAGAAGCCGAGAAAGTCCGTCTCGTAGATGGCGTTGAGCACCCCGACGACAGCCCGCTGGACGATCTTGTCCTCCAGGCTGGCGATGCCGAGCGGCCGTTGCCGCCCGTCGGCTTTCGGGATGTACACCCTCCGAGAGGGTCTCGCCTGGTAGGCGCCGCTCTGCACCCTGCGGTGGAGGTCCCTGAGATTCACCTCAAGGTCCGTCCCGTAAGACGCCCACGTCACCCCGTCCACACCCGCGGCGGCCTGAGGGCGTAGCTCCTCAAAAGCCCAGTGCAGGCGAGAAAGGCTGACATGGTGCAACAGCGCCGTGAACCGTGCCTCCTTGTCCCTGCGTGCTACCTCACGCACACGATCCAACCCGTTTGGCACGCCAGACCCGGCACTGCGTCCGGGACGTGTCGAGTCGACCGTGTTCCCCTCGGCCAGCTCCCTTCCCTCCACCACCTCCGCCGCCGGTCGCCCGGCCTTGTTCGGCGGCTTCGCAGGTACTACGAAGCTGTCAGACTTCCCAACCTCGTTCATCTCAGGCGTACGGCCTCAGCCTTCCCAGAGCAGCCCGCCTGGTGATCAGCCAGACGGGCGAGGATGGGATCTCCCGGTTCTCGCGCATGGAGATTCCGTACATGCCCAGGTTCTCAGACCGCGCGGGGTCCACCAGCAACTCGCGATAGCGCTGCTGGCGATGTGGCCTTCCGCTTCTGGAGACGGCGTCGGCACCCCGAACAAGGTGATTTCGCGGCTCGATAGCCTGGCCTGCACGTACCCCTGTCAACGCTTCGCCTGCGACCTTGCGGACGCCGACGCATGACTCGGGGCCATCGTGGATCGCTACTCCTTCGATGTAGAGCTCTCTCATCTCCTTCTCCATGCCGGTTTATCCCGGCGCACCCCCAGTTCCCTCGCTGACCTTCTGACCGTTCCACGTCCCCTACGCCGGGGGGTCCCTCAGCACCCGCTCCAGGACCACTGGTGCCTTCCATGGCCTTCGCCAAATCCACACAGCTCGGCTCCCCCACTTCCCCGCTCTCGCGGGAATCCTTAACGACGCTGCAGACTTCGCTTCATGCTGCGGACCGGACCAGTTGCTCCACCCCGCTTCGACCCCGGCCTCTCAACCGGACCCGGAGGCTTCACTACCGAGGACCCTGGCGTCTCCCCGGACCGGACTCACACCGGCTGGCCAACAAGAGCTTGCGCTCGGCTAGGTCATGACCCCTCCTTCGGACTCAAACGCCCAGCCGAGCTGCTGGACGCACGTGGATCGAGGCTTAGAGGCCCCCAGGGGGAGTCGAACAGAGTCGCCCGCCCGCCAAGCTGCAGGCCTTTCGACAGAGGTCCCCGGGGAAACAGCCGCGCACAAACTGGGACGCCGGGTCCGCTCCGCGTGCCGGCGCGGGCCCGTCGTCGAAGCGTCACCCTTCCTGCCAATGTTGGCCTTGAACTTTCGAGTTGACAGCTTCAGCCGGCAATGGGATTGTCGCGGGGGCAACCTCTTGTACGGCCTCAGAAAATGGAGCGAACCGGCACAAACTCGCAGAAGCAAGAGAGTGGAGGTATCTGTTGACTACACCGGTGGCGTACGACATCGGTACGGGTGCGAACGACTATGTCGTGTGCATCGTCGCGCCAGAAATGGACTCGGCGGCCAGACAGAGGCTGCCGGGCGTGGCCGGGCTGATCACCGGCTGGCAGACTGTCCCGGCCGACGGCTTCAAAATCACCATTCCACAGGGCAGTAAGCAGTTGGTTGCTTCGCTGCGGAACCCAGACTGGACGATTCCGACCGGTGTCACAGTCACGGTGACATTGCCGGACGGTACTCAGATCGACACCTCGACCGAGATTTATGATCCGTCAAACGCGGTCTTGATCCAAAACGGATCCCTGGTCGATCTGTGCATGTCCAATCCGCCGGCGGGCGATTGGACCATCCAGGCCACGGACGTGAATGAGATCGAGGAAATATGGCAATTCTTCTTCTCGACGATCCCCACCGCAGACGTTCAAAACACGATGGATACCACGCTCAACGCGATGCTCGGGCCCGACGCGCTAGAGACGTTCGAGAGGAGCGGCGGGCTGGCCGGGGACTCGTGGGGCTGCTGGTGGTGCAAGGCCGGATGCGTGGCGTTGGGGGTTTTGGCTGTAGGTCTGATAGCAGCAGGCCTGTCCTACATCACTCCGGCGGCTGCTGTGGTCGTGAGTCTCGCCAACTGCTTGTGGATATCCAACGCAGCGGCGTCCGCCTTGCTTGTCGGTGCGGCCTCCGCCATCGGAGCCTCCGTCGCGATTGCTATCGCATACATATGCTCATGGGCGAATGCCTGCCCGACTCCGTCCTAAGAAGGGCAGCCGGGACTAAGCTAAGCCCGGATCCACCGATTGACCGGGGTCGATTGTTTTAGCGGGTCTGAAGCGGGTTGGGGTGGGTGGTGATGGTCCGGAGGGGGTGGCGAGGCTGAGGCGGCTCGTGAGGGGCGTGTGAGGTCACGGCTTTTGGGTGTTCGGGCTGTCGTCGACGCGGCCGCCACGGGCATCGGTTCTGCTGGGCGGTTAGATAACGAGTTCCACGCTGCGGATGGCGTCGAGCATGGTGTGGAACTGGACCGTCCATGGCCAGCGGGACGGAAGGTGGAGATGGACGCGTCGGCCTGAGGTGGCGAGCCGGCCGGGGATGGTCAGGTAGCGGCGGCGGAGGGTGTCGGTGGCCACGAAGGCTTTGCGGTTGGGCTGCCCGTCGCTGGTGTCTTCGCTGACGCCTGCTGGGGTGTCGGTGTCGATGCCGCCGATGCGGGTGGTCCAGCGCGACAGGTTGTGGGCGATCACGTTCAGCGTGAGCCAGGCCGCGTTGGCGGCGAAGCGACCGGAGGGTAGGTGGTTGAGCCCGACGCCGTATTTGAGGTCGCGGATGGCGTTCTCGCAGTTGGCGTGCGCTCGATGCCAGGCATCGAGTGTGATCGGGTCGCCGTCGCGGTCGGTCATGAAGGCGTGGTAGGAGTAGTCGGCGATCAGGGCGAGTTGCGATCCCGGTGTGGGCCGGGTTCGGCGCACCACCAGCCGGCAGGGGATGCCTTCGTCGGTGCCGGACTTGAATGCCCGCCAGTCGATGGCGGTCACATCGGCGCCGTCGTCGAGCCAGTAAGGGATCGGCTTCCACGCCTGCTCGGGGATGGCCGAGATGGCGGCGTGCACGTTCTTGTACAGCTTGACCGTGATCGAGAAGCGGACGTCGGCGGCCTGGCAGGCCTGGACCACTTTGGCGGAGTAGAACCCCGAATCGGCCCGCACCATCAGCGGGCCGGTCGCCGCCGCGGCTCGGACCCGCCCGAAGGTCTCGGCCAGGAAACCGACCGCGCCGCGAGCGGTATGCGAGTTCCCGCCCCGCAGACGCGAGTGGATCACCTCGCCGCTATCGGCGGCGATGGCATAGAGCGGGTGGTAGCCACGAACATGGGTGTAACCGAAACGGCTGCCGCCTTCTTTCTGGGTGCCGTAGGTCTCATGTATCGAACTGTCCAGATCGATGGTGAACGCCTCCCCCGGCTGCGGGCCGGCGCCGGCCGCCCACCCACGAGCCAGCGCCTCGCCGGCGGCGGCGTCGAGCTGGCGGGCATGCCCCCACGAAAAGCTGCGCAAGAAGGTACCTATCGTCGAGGGAGCCAGCACCGTGTGACCCAGCACCGCCGCGGTCGACCCGGCCCGCAGCACCTCGCAGCCCTCGATGCTGTCCGCGGCCGCCAGCACCGAGTGGATCACCGTCATCGCCTTGTCCCCGACATTGGCCCGGCCCGAGCCGTCGCCCAGATCGACGCGCTCATCGAAGATCTCACGCAGCCGTAGATGCTGAGCCAGGCTGGCCGGCGCGATCAGCCCGGCGTTGGCCACCAGCCGCTCGTCATCGAAGGTCACGCCGATCCGGTCCAGACTGTGCCAAGATGAACGCATCTGAAAGGTGCCTTCCAGTAGGGGCATGGCTTGGTGTGGTAGCCGCCATTTTCCCTTGCCGGAAGGCGCTTTTCGCGGATACCCGCCCTATGTCACCCCCGCCGGATCGGTGGATCCGGGCTAAGGTAAGTTGATCGAAGGGCTGTGCGTCTGCAGGTGGCCAGAGGAAACGACCCACCGGCGGCCAAGCGTTCCTAAAGCTCCCCACTGGCAGCCAAGTATTCCTAAAGCCACGTGACCACTTTCTGTGGCCCTCACACGCAGCGGCTGCCTCCCAGAAGAAAAACATTCTCGCTGCCGATTTTGGGCGTGCTTAGCCGGCGGGATGGTGTCATTCTGCGCCCGCGAACCGGCGTTTGCGGACACTCTGTTGCGACCTGGCAGTCTGACAGTTATGGGATACCTCCGATTCAGGTCAGGCGTGCCCAGAGGAGCGCCACAACGCCCGCCAATGTTCGGCGCCCGGGCCACGCCATTCCCACTACTACTTCGCGGGAGTCCTGTAGGCCGGCAGGCACACGATCTAGCCGTGGAGCTCGTGGCTCTGCGACAACCAAATGCTGACCCGGCGGCGATTCGGGCCCAGCATCACTGACGCAGGGGCTTGGGTCGTCGACGCCCATTAGCCGCTACGGACGATTTGGTTCGGTCGGGCGGTTGGGTGGGAGGGGTGCGCCGGCGGGCGGCGAGGGACGAGAGGTGTTCGAGCATCGTGTCGAGCGCGGCCTCAAGGGGCGCAGTGTCTCGGCGGACTTGAGCGAGTAGCAAGCCTCCCTGCAGGGCGGCGAATAGCGCGGTGGCGAGCCGGTCGGGGTCGGCGCTTCGTTGTAGATCGCCGCGCAGGTGCATGGCTCGCAGCCCGTCTCTGATCGCGGTCTCCCATTGGTCGAAGCCGTCCGCCAGGTCGGAGCGGCAGTCGGGGCGGGCCTCGGCGAGTTCGCCGGTCAGGGAGACGAGAGGGCAGCCGCCCTTGCAGTCGGCCAGGCGTTGGTGTTCGACGATGAGGTCGCGCCACGCTCGCAGGGCTTCGAGGCTGTCGAGGCTGCTGAGAAGCGGTTGCTGGTTCGCGAGGACGGTCTGGGTCTGGTAGGCGATGACGGCGCGCACCAGAGTCTGCTTGTCGCCAAAGTAGTGGTAGAGCTGAGAGGCGTTTGCTCCGGCGGCTTTTTGGATGTCCTCCCAGCTGGTGCCGGCGACACCGGCTTCGACCATCAAGGTCGCGGCGGCGGCCACGATCCGGTCGCGGGTTGCCTGGCCCTTGGCCGTGAAAACCCTGGGCTCGGTATCGACGTCGCTGCTGACCATGACCACATTGTAGCGAACGAGCCAGGATTTTGGAGTTGACACTTCAGAACGGAGATGGTAATAATGAAGTGTCCGCTTCAATACTCTGAGAGGTGAAACCATGACACAGGACACGAGGCCCAGCGGCGCGTCGATCCGTCAGCGGGTGTTTCCTGAGGCCAACGGCCAGCAAACGGCACCAGGCGATCCATTTTTGGCCCCGTTCTTCGAGACCGCCGTCGAGCACGTCTGGGGTGGAGTGTGGAATCGGCCTGGTCTGGAGCTGAAATACCGCAGCCTGGTGGTGGTGTCGGTGCTCGCCGCTACCGGACACATGGAGGAGCTCAAAGCGCACCTGCGGGGCGCGCTGAACCTGGGATGGACCGCCGACGAGCTGCGTGAGGCGCTGCTCCAGATAGGCGGCTATGCCGGATTCTCGGCGGCTCACGAAGCGCTCGACGTGCTGAGTGAGATCGTCACACAGGGCTGAGGTCGAGAGCGGTTTTAACCTCGGCGACCGGCACGGCGTTCGCAGCTACATCCGGGATGGCCCCCGCCTATGCCGCCACGAAGTCTGGCGCCGACCCAGCGGGCTAGCTCTGGTCGGGTAGAGCACCGACCCGGCGGTTTGGGACGTTCCGTCAGCGAGATTTGGGGATGACTTTGTTGAGCGATATGGGATGGCAGGGAAGTTTCGCCGCGAGGGCGAGAGTGAGCTTCAGCCCGGGGCTAAACGGGCTGCGCTGGGTCAAAGCGCTGCCGAGCATCGTCGGCGCTGGTGCCCACAACGTCGGCGGTCTGCTGGCGGTCGGCGTTGGAGACGGCGTTGAGGGCCGGATTTCTTGTCACAACTGGGGGCGGGGCGGTGCTATCTAGTCGATGATGGACCGTGGCCGGTCCCCGGAGTGGGGAGCCTTCGCAGACCGCTCGACGGGGTCAGCCTCGTTCGAGGCCTTCTACCGGGAGCACTACCGATCGGTGGTGCGCCTGGCGACGAGCGTCTTGGGTGACGCTCATAGCGCTCAGGATGTGGCCCAGGAGGTGTTTCTGGCTGCCCACGACCGATTCCGGGGTGACGTGGAGCGGGCGCCGGGCTGGGTGCGGGTGGCGGCGGTGCATTCCGCCCTGAACGTCATCCGGGGTGACCGCCGGCGGGACCGCCGACACATGCTGGCGGCTCCGTCCGAGGTAGTGGCCGGCCCCGAAGAGGCGGTGGTCGACAGGGAGACCCGCCGGGAGGTGCGCCAGAGTCTGTCGCGCCTGCCGCATCGTTCTGCCACGGTGTTGATTCTCCGCCACGGCGGGATGAGCTACGCGGAGATCGCGGACGCGTTGGGGATCAATGTCGGTCAGGTCGGCACGAGGCTCCGCCGGGCGGAGTTGGCGTTAGCGAAGGAGATGTCCCGTGGGTCACGTTAGTGACGGGCTGTTGAGGCGGCTGGAGGACGAGCCGTTCGCGGTGCCGGACTCGGCGTTCGAGCACGTGGCCCGCTGCCACCGGTGCCGGGTTCGCAGAGAGAGCATCGCCGCGACAGCCCGGGTGGCCGGCGAAGTGTTGTCGGGTCCGCAGCTTGTGCCCGATGTGGATCGGGCCTGGGCGGACTTGCAGCACCGGCTGCACCGGGCTGACCGGGCCGGCCGGACCGAGCGGGGCGCTCGGCAGTTCGGCCCCGCCCGCTCGCATGGCCGGCCGGGCCGCTTGCTCGGTTTCTCGGCCCGCACGGCGGCGATCGGCGGTGTGGTGACCGCGGCCCTGGTCGGCGCCGCCGGCGCAGCCACGCTGACATCGGTGTTCGCCCCGACTCATGTGGCCCCTGTGAAGGTCAATGCCGGCGACTTGGGAGCGGTCACCCAACTGATGAGCATCGGCAACGCCGGCAACGCCGGAGGGTTCCCCACTCCTGACGGCCAGGGCTCGCTGCCGTTCGGCAACCTGCGCTGGGTGTCGTCGGGTCCGGCCCGCCAGGTGCAGACGTTGTCAGAGGCAGAGGCCCTGAGCGGGATGACCGTGTCCTTGCCGGCTCGGGTACCGGCCGGGGTCGGGTCGCCGGTGGACTTCGTCGTGCAGCCAAAGATCACCGCCACCGTGGTCTTCGATCAGACGGCAGGGAAGCTGGCGGGGGCGTCGGCCACGCTGGAGGCCGGGCCGGTGGTGTTCGTTGCCTACGGGTCGCGCCCGGGATCGGTAGAGGTGCCGACCCTGGCCGTCATCGCCATGCCGCGACCGACGGGGACGTCGAGGGGGGCCACCATCAGCCAGATCGAGAGCTACCTGTTGTCTCGACCGGGCATTCCGCCCGAGCTGGCCCAGGAGATCCGCCTGCTCGGCGATCTTTCGACCGTGCTGCCCATCCCGACCCCCGCCGGTATGACTACCAAGCAGGTGCACATCGCCGGCTACCCGGGCGTGGTTGTCGGAGACGGCAGCGGGGTGGCGTCAGCGGCTATCTGGGAAGACGGCACCGGCGTGGTCCACGCCGTGGGTGGCCTGGTCGACCAGCGGAGCGTGCTCAATGTGGCAAACCAGCTCCCCTGAACCGGGGAGCAGCCTCCCCGGCTGGACCCCTCCGCCCCGGGTCGCAACCCTCCTCGAGCCCGGCCCCCCACCGGCCGCCCGCTCCGCGTCACCTGCCATCTACACGGTCGGGCTCGGCAAGCGATACGGCAAGACGGTGGCGGTCAAGGGGCTGTCTCTCACGGTGGGGCGAGGCGAGATCTTCGGCTTCCTCGGACCCAACGGGGCCGGCAAGACGACCATGGTGAAGATGCTGCTCGGCCTGGTGAAGCCGACCGGCGGTGAGGGGATGGTGCTAGGGGCGCCGATAGGCGATCGCGAGACCCGCAGGAAGGTCGGCTACCTGCCGGAACTGTTCCGCTTTCAGCCGTGGCTCACGGCCCGAGAGGTTCTGACGCTGCACTGCCGGCTTCTGCAACTGCCCAAACCGTCCTGGGACACGATCATCACCGACTCGTTGCACACCGTCGGTCTGAGCGACCGGGCTTCGGACAAAGTGGCGGCCTTTTCGAAGGGCATGCAGCAGCGACTCGGTCTAGGCGTGGCGCTGCTCGGCGAGCCCGCTCTGGTGGTGCTGGACGAGCCGACCAGCGCCCTGGACCCGATCGGCCGCCACCACGTCAGGCAAATCACCCGCGACCTGCGCAGCCGCGGCGCAACCGTCTTTTTGAACACCCACCTCCTCGAAGAAGCCCAGCAGGTCTGCGACCGCGTCGCCGTAGTCGACAAGGGCGAAACCGTGGCCACCGGCACCCTCGCCGAAGTCATCGGCACCCACGCCCGGCTCCGGCTGAAAGTGACCTCACCCGACGCCTGCTGGACGGACGCTCTAAATGGCTACGGTACGTGGCGCGGCGAGGGAGAGTGGACGGTCGTGGAGGGGATCCAGCCGGGCCGGGTGGCGGACCTGGTGGCCCGGATCGTCGCCTGCGGCGGCCGAGTCGACGCGGTGATACCGGAGCATCAGAGCCTCGAAGACCGCTTCTTGGAGCTGCTGGAGGAGACGTGAGATATCCCGCCCTCACCATCGCCGCCCTGACCATCCGCGAAGCGGCCCGCCGCCGCCTTCTGCTCGCCCTGGCCGTCGTCAGTGTGGCACTCATCGGGCTGAGCGCCTGGGGATTCGACCGGCTCAGCAGCTCGTCGAACCTCACATCCGGTGAGACGACCGTGGCCGTCCCCCAGGCGCTCGTCTTGTTCATGTTCATGTTCAGCTTCGTCGTGGCGCTCAGCGCCTCCGCGATCGGTTCGCCCGCGGTGGCGTCAGAGATCGAATCCGGCGTCTTGATGACCGTGGTCACACGCCCCATCCGCCGCAGCGAGGTGCTGCTCGGCAAGTTGCTAGGCCTGGCGGCCGTCCTCGGAGCGTACGCCGTCGCCGTCTCGGTGCTCGAAATGGCAACGGTCGACTGGGTCAGCGGCTACCTCCCGGTCAACCCGGCCCTCGTCGTCGTCTACATCTACGCCGAGGGCCTGCTCCTGCTGGCCCTGGCCCTGCTGTTGAGCACCCGCATGTCGAGCCTGGCCGCGGGCGTGCTCTGCATCGCCCTCTTCGGCGCGGCCTGGCTGGCCGGCGTCGTCGGCTCCCTCGGATCCACCTTCAACCTTCCCACCCTTCGCACCCTTGGCACCATCGGTCGCATCCTCCTGCCGACCGACGGGCTCTGGCACGGAGCCATCTACGCCCTGGAACGACCCTCGGTTATCTCGCTCCAACTGTCCAACGGTCACGAGACCAATCCCTTTTTCGTCACCTCCGGACCGACCTGGGTCTACCTGCTGTGGGTGGCCGCCTGGTTCGCCCTCGTGCTCGGGGCCGGCCTCGTGAGCTTCCAAGAGCGGGAGCTCTAACCAGACCTTCCGCTACCCAATGCGCTAACTCCCTCGAGCAACATGAGGCTTGGGATAACCGCCTCCAACCCGGCGGTTGGAGGTTATGGGGAGGCGCGGATATTTGGACGTTGTCTTTGCCCGGAGCCCTATAGCTGTATCTGAGGGTAGAGGGGGAACTGGTCGAGCAATTCGGCGCTACGGCGCCGGCCCGTCTCGCCGGTGGCGTCGTCAAGGATGTAGTGGGCTCTGGACGGCCCCGACGGCGCGCAGGCCGGTGAGGTGGCAGTAAGGGTGGCCGCGATGATGTCGGCGACCTGGTCCATCTCGGCCGGGCCCAGGCCGAGGGTGGTCAGGGCTGGGGTGCCCAGACGTATCCCGGAGGTGTACCACGCCCCGTTGGGGTCGGCCGGGATGGAGTTGCGATTGGTGACCACCCCGGCGTCGAGCAGAGCGGACTCGGCCTGGCGGCCGGTCAACCCGTAGGACGAGGCCACGTCGATGATCACCAGATGGTTGTCGGTGCCACCGGTGAGCACTCGAACCCGGCGACGGATGAGGGCCTCGGCCAGGGCTTGGGCGTTATCGACGATGGCCTGGGCGTAGCTGGCGAAGTCGGGGCGGCGGGCCTCGGCCAACGCGACCGCCTTGGCCGCCATGACGTGGGCTAGGGGGCCACCGAGCACCATGGGACAGCCCTTCTCGACGTATTCGGCGTAGTCGGATTTGGATAGGACCATGCCGCCCCGAGGGCCGCGCAGGGACTTATGCGTGGTGGTGGTGACCACATCGGCGTGGGGGACCGGGTCGTAGTCCCCGATAAAGACCTTGCCCGCCACCAGGCCAGCGAAATGGGCCATGTCCACCATGAAGGTGGCGTCCACATCGGCGGCGATCTGGGCCAGACGAGCAAAATCGATGCGACGGGGGTAGGCCGAATATCCGGCCACCAAGATCAACGGGCGAACCTGGCGGGCCAGGGTGGCGATGTGGTCGTAATTCAGCCGTCCGGTGACAGGGTCGACGCCGTAGCTGGACTGGTCGAACATCTTGCCCGAGATGTTGGGCCGGAAACCATGGGTCAGATGGCCACCCGCGTCCAACGACATGCCCAGCATCCGCTGCTCGCCGAACTGGCGCCGCAACTCCGCCCAGGCGCGGCCGTCTAGGTCGTTGACGTGCCCGACCCCGGCCGCGTCTAGGAAGGGACGCTCGACCCGGCGGGCCAGGATGGCCCAGTAGGCGACCAGGTTGGCGTCGATGCCCGAATGGGGCTGCACATAGGCGAACGGGGTGCCGAAGAGGGCCCGGGCGTTTTCAGCGGCGAGGGTCTCTATCCGATCCACCACCTCGCAGCCGGCGTACATCCGCCGGCCGGGTATCCCCTCGGCGTACTTGTCCGACAGCCAGTTGCCCATGGCCAAAAGGACCGCCGGTGACGCGTAGTTCTCCGAGGCGATCAACTTCAGCTGGCGGCGCTGCGCGCCCAGCTCGTCGACGATGGCCGCCGCGATATCAGGCTCGCTGGCGGCAATGACCTCCAAAGCCGAACGGTAAGCGATGGTCGACGGGCTATCAGGCACGGGTCCCTCCCAGGCGATGTGATGTTCTCGCCCAGGCGCCCGGCTCGACCGCCACGAACACTCCCGTGGAGGGGCCGCTCCCCGGTGGTACTCCACCCGAACACGCCAGTCGCGACCAACACCCAGCCTAGTCAGTCCGCCCACCAAGCTCGGGCTGACTTCAAGCTGGCGGAAGGAGGCTTACGAGGAAGTCGCCTCGATGGCTGTTCATCTCCTGTCCGACGATACCCGACATGTCACCGGGGCAGTCTTCAGCGTTGACGGCGGACTCACCGCCGGCTGACCGGCACGGAGGAATCTGGGTACGTTGCCGAAGCACCGGAGTGTCTCACCAAGCCGGCGTTAGGCCACAGTCCGTCCGCGGGATTCGGGGACAGCCTCCCCGAACAATATGGGCGCTTGCTCTGCGCTCTGCCTTGAGACCCGCCCCAGCGCAGGATCCGTCGATATGCATCGGCCTTGGACCTGCCGGCCATTTTTGGCTCGAAGCGCAGATGAGACAATCGGGCGCGGTGTCATCCGCTTGGCCACTCGCCGGGTCCAGTGAAACAGGTTGGGTCATGCTGGCTGCTATTCGGCGTCTGCACCATTGATGCGAAGTACCACCGTCCCGCCTGCGCTGCCGCGCCGCACGTGGTCTAATGCGGCTGCCGCCGCCGTTAGGGGGTAGACCGCGGTCACGGCCAGGTTGATCGCTGCGGAGGCGAGCCGGGCCACCAGCGCTTTAAGCTCGGCTCCGTCTGGCGACACGTAGATCTGCTGGACCTCGACGCCGCGGACAGTAGGAGGCGGATCAGAGGTGATGGTGGCCAGCCTGCCGCCGTCGCGGACCAGCTCCAACACCACACCCGCCTGACCGGGAACCGCGTTGACCGCGCCGTCCACGCCGTGGCCGCCGGTCGCAGCTCGAATCTGGGCGAACCAATCTGGCGAGTGGTAGTCGACGACGACGGCAGCGCCAGACTGTTGCGCCCGTCGAGCGCTGTGGCCGCTTGCCGTGGCGATCACTCGTGCGCCCGACTGTGCTGCCAGCTGCACCAGCAGGTTTCCGGTGACTCCGCCAGCGCCGTTGACGAGGACCACCTCGCCATCGGATATCGCTATTCCATCGCGTAGCGCCTGGTTGGCAGTGAGGGCCGGAACCGGAAACCCGCCGGCCGTCTCAAAGGGCACCGTCGGTGGCAGGACAGCGGCGGCCGAGGCAGGGACGACGAACTGTTCCGCCCAGGCGCCCTGATAGCGAAACGGCGCCGACTGGGCCACCAGGCGGTCACCGAGTTTGAACGATCCCGCGTCCTGACCGACCCCGCTGACCACACCAGCCGCTTCAACTCCCAGCGCCATCGGCGGCAGTCGTCCCAGATCCCATCCGCCCACCCGGGCGATATCATCCCAATTGCCCACCCCGGCAGCCCGGACCTCGATCCACAACTCATCATCCTCGATAGCGGCAGGCTCCGCTAACTCGATCGGCTCGACCTCGGCCGAAAAGGCCTCGATGCCCGCTCCTGTCATGGCCGGATGGTACCGAGCGGCAACCGCTCGGTCTCCGCCGACGCGGCATCTCCAGCTCGGCGGCCAGAATGTCGCACCGGATTACGCGTTCGCGGTCATGACGACTACGCGATGAAGAGGATCCGATCTAGCGCCATCCTTCCTTACCTTAATGTTGACCCACGGCCTCACGTAGAGGAGACGACCATGGACGCCAAGCCAACGACCACTGATATCCGGCCATTCCGAGTCGGCTTCTCGGACGAGGATCTGAACGAACTGCGCCGCCGCATCGTGGCGACCCGATGGCCCAGCCGCGAGCTCGTAACGGATAGATCGCAGGGCGTACAGCTGGAGGCGATCCTGGAAGTCGCTCGCTACTGGACATCCGATTACGACATGCGCCGGTGCTCGGCGAGGCTGAACGCGCTGCCGCAGTTCAAGACAGAGATCGACGGGGTCGACGTCCACTTCATCCATGTGGAGTCGGCGCACGAAAACGCCTTGCCGTTGATCATGACGCACGGCTGGCCGGGCTCGGTCGTCGAACTACTCGAGACCATCGGCCCGCTCGCCGACCCGACGAGGCACGGCGGACGCGCCGAGGACGCGTTCCACCTCGTGCTGCCTTCCATCCCCGGCTACGGCTTCTCGGGCGAACCGACCGAACTCGGCTGGGGCCCGATCCGCATCGGACGGGCGTGGGACGAACTGATGCGCCGCCTCGGCTACGCCCGCTACGTGGCGCAGGGCGGCGACGTGGGCTCCCAGGTCACCGACGCCATGGGCCGTCTGGGGCTCGACGGGCTGATCGGTATCCATACCAACCTGCTCACGCCGGCGCTGGGCGACGCCGAGGCCCTGAGCGGATCGCCCCCCTCCAGCGAAGAACAAGCCGCGCTCGACGAGCTGGCAACATTCCACGCGACCGGAACGGGCTACTTCGTGGAGCAGGCGACACGCCCCGAGACGATCGGCTATGCGCTCTTGGATTCACCCATCGCCCTGGCCGCCTGGATGCTCGACCACGATACCGACGCCTACTACAAGATCGCCCGCGCTTTTGTCGATGGGAAGCCCTCGGGCAATCTCACCCGGGACAACCTCCTTGACAACATCACTTTGTACTGGCTGACGGGCACCGGTGCCTCGGCGGCCCGCTCGTACTGGGAGGAAGGACAAGAAACCGCTCGCGCTGCCGGGCAGGCTCCGACGCCCGTTTCGATTCCGGTCGGCTTCACCACGTTTCCCGGAGAGATCTGGCGGACCCCGCGCAGCTGGGTCGAGAAGGCGTACCCCAATGTCATCTACTTCAACGAGGTGGATAAGGGCGGACACTTCGCCGCCTGGGAGGAGCCCGAGCTGTTCGCGACTGAGATCCGCGCAGCATTCAGGCCACTTCGATAGCCAGCTTCCGCGCCCTGTACCGCCGTTTCGCGGGCGCACATAACAACGGACCATCCAACCCCCTCAAGTGCTCGGGAAGCGGCGATCTGGCGTGATCTCGCCTCTCACGGTAGAAAGGTCCAGTGGCACGACGCGATCGTCGCTCGTCCCGTCGCCAACGACACCTCCGCGATGAAACCGTCATCCCCGATGACCTCTACAGCGGGTTCGTCGAGATCTAGGTGGGTGGTGTCTTTCGCGGGCGTGGATGCTCGTGTTGGCGGCCGGGATCGGCGAGAATCACAGGCATGGGATTCTGGTTGCGGGGTGAGCGGTGAGCCTGGGGGTGGCCGGTCGCCAGCCCAGTGTTCTCAATGACATGGATCGTTTCTGCGACGAGGCGCTGGCGGAGAACTCCATTTACGCGCTGTTGCACCGCGAGCGGGACCGGCTGTTCCCGGACGAGATGTTCGCCGATCTGTTCTCGGTGAAGGGCCGTCGGGGTGTCCCACCGTCGGTGGTGGCGACGGTGATGGTCCTGCAGCGCCTGGAGGGGTTGTCGGATCGGGAGGCGGTGGAGCGTTACAGTTTCGATGCCCGCTGGCGTTACGCGGCAGGGGTGGGTAGCTATGACTGTGGCGGGTGGGGCAGTTTCGCTCATACGGTGCTGGTGGATTTCCGGGCCCGGCTGGATAGGTCTTCGGATAAGAGGAGGATCTTCGACCGCAGCGTGGAGGTGGCCGGCTCGGCCGGTCTGGTGGGGGCTAGGCGGGTGCTGGATTCCACCCCGCTGTATGACGCGGTGGCCACGATGGACACCGTCACCTTGATGCGCTCGGCCATCCGGGGTTTGTTCAAGGTGGCCGACCGTGTGCTGGAGGGCCGGCTGCGGGGGTTGATCACCAGCGGTGATGATTATGCGAACTCGGCCAAGCCGCAGATCGATTGGGACGACAAGGCGGCCAGGGAGGAGCTGATCCACCCGCGCGCCGCAGACGGCTACGCCATGTTGGCCTATCTGGACAGCCAGCTGCTGGAAGGCCCGGTGGCCGATGGGGCCAAGTTGTTGGCCACGGTCTTGGGCCAGGACCTGGAGCACGGCGACGACGGGGTGTTTCGTATCGCCCGGCGGGTGGCCCACGATCGGGTGATCTCCACCGTGGATCCCGACGCCCACCACGGGCATAAGACCTCGGCCCGGGGCTTCGACGGCTACAAGGGCAGTATCGCGTTGGATCCCGACTCGGAGATCATCACCGACACCGAGGTGTCCGCGGCCAATGCCGGGGATGCCGCGGTGGCGGCGGATCTGATCGATGATCTCACCGGTGGGGACAGCGACGATGGCAGCGGCGGTGACGGGTCCCGAAGCGCTGATGTCGCTGTCAGCGACAGCAGGGCAGGCAAGCCTGCTGCCAGACCTGAGCTGGCCGGCGTCAACAAAGGCGCCCGCAAGGCCAACCGGCGGCGAGCTGGCAAGGCCTCCGCCCAGGTCGCCCGGGCTGCCCGGGCCGCCGCCCGGCGGGCCAACGGGGCGGCTCGCCGTCAGAGCCGCCGGTCCCGCCAGGACCGCCCGAGGGTCTATGGGGACGCGGCGTATGGCAGCGGGGAGTTCTTGGACCATCTGGCCCGAGCCGGTATCGACAACCGCTGCAAGACCCAGCCACCGGCCGCTCCCGGCGGGCGTTACAGCAAAGCCCACTTCTACATCGACCTCGACGCCGACAGTGTCACCTGCCCCGCCGGCGAGGAGGTCACGATCCGACGGAACAAATCCGGTGATGGCATCGCCTACTTCGAATCGGCTTGTGCCACCTGCCCGCTGCGATCCGACTGCACCACCGCAGCTCAGGGACGGACGATCCAGGTGGGCCGCCACGAAGCCCTCCTGGCCGAAGCCCGCACCCAGGCCAACGACCCGAAATGGCGTAACGACTACCGACAGACCCGACCTAAGGTCGAACGCAAACTCGCGCACCTGATGCGACGCCGCCACGGCGGCCGACGAGCACGAGTGCGTGGCCGCAAAAAGGTAGACGCCGACTTCAACCTGCTCGCCGCCGCCCACAACCTCGCCCGCCTCGCCGTCGTCGGCATCCGCGGCGGCCCCGAGGGCACCTGGGCAATCCCATGAACGCCCAGAACCACCAAACGAAAGCCACACTGTGTCGCACCGGTCCAGCCTCGGGCCTACCGATCACCGCCCCGGCCCATCATCGGTTCAACTCAAAACAGAACAGCTGGAACCCAGACGTATGAACCGAGTCACATCAGCCTCAAAAACCCCTCCTTTCACACCAGGCACCTAGCACCTACCTGACGTCGGGCTTGGAGACCCAGCTGATCCCCCGGCGGCCTTCACGAACGTGGTCGGAGCCGCGCAAGCGGAGGACGAGTACCTGGTCCACCGAGCGTGGGCTCGGACGACAAACATGCTCGCAGGGGTGCTTACCGGAAGCCGAGCACCATCGACTCGCCGCGGATGCGACCCGGTCCAAGGGTCTCGAATATGAGCACGCCGCTTCACTCGGAACTGCAGCTTCGTCTATGGCCATGAGCGGAGATGCCAACGGTGCGTTACCCCTCGCCCGCGAGGCCCTCGCCGTCTCTCGTCAACTTGGTGCCCCGGGGCGATTGCTTGGAGCCTGACGGCGTTCTCAGCCGTTCTCGCACGACAGGACCCCGATCAAGCCAAGGTGTTGCTTGACGAAAGCGAGGGGACCGTGGCCCTGCTCGGTGACCCAAACATCCGTCTGTCTTCTCTTACGGTCCTCGTCGCAGGTTATCTGGGTGACTGGGACCGGGTCCTCAGCGCCGCACCCGTCGCTGTGCGAGGGTTCCACTGGACCGGCGGGCGGGACAGTCTGGCGGGAATGCTAAATCTCGTCGCCCGAGCCGTCGCACCCGGCAACGTGGAAGCCGCGGCGCTCCTTCAAGGTGCTGTCCGACGCCTGCTGAGAGCGCCAAGAACATCCCAACCCGGCCCCGACACCGAACAGATCCGACCTAGCCCTGAACCCCGTCCTAGTGCCTCCGCAACCGGGGATGTCGGGGTCCTAACGGAGCTACACCAACAGACCACCGGTTCATACTCCGCAACAACCTCGGCGAGGCACGCCTAAACGAACTTCGGGCTCAAGAAGCCGCTATGGACGACGACCAGATCGTTGCCATCGCCCTCGACGCCATCGCCCGAGCCCAAGCAGCCGTCCAGTCGGCAGCCGCACCGGGAACGCCTAACCGACGGTCTGGCACGCGGAACATCGCCCAGCGGGAGTCGCCAGAGCCGAGCGTAATCAGCGCTCTGCTCGCCCGCCTGGGTCGCCACCCGACGACTCGGACGTGTGCAGAATATCGGCCCGTAGCCGGCGATTTGGGACGTATTTGGGACGGAGCTTGCACCGCCATTATGGGGCGCGAGATTAAGGCCGAAGTCGCACTGTCTCACGGATTGATGCGGATTCTGGAGTTTTCGTACACCTGTTCCGATCGTTTTCGTACACCGGTTCCGGGGGATTTCGTACACCCCTTGAGGAGGCTGGGCAGCATCCGCGTGTGAGCTGAGCGGGGCGACGACCGTCGCTCGGAGTATCCGCTCCGAGGAGGTGGCTGTTGCCAAGACCCCGTCTGGCTATGCGCAAGGTCCGCGACATCTTGAGGCTGGCCGTGGGCCAGGGCCTGTCCCGCCGGCAGGTCGCGGCCTCGTTGGGGATGCCGGTCATCACGGTCTCCGACAGCTTCGCCGGGCGCGTCAGGCCGGGCTGGGCTGGCCGCTGCCCGAGGGGATGAGCGACGCCGAGCTGGAGGCGGCGCTGTTCGCAAGGCCGCCCGCCTCGCCGAGGGAATCGCGTCCGGTGCCTGATTGGAACTATGTCCACCGCGAGCTGCGCCGCCCGGGGGTGACGCTGATGTTGTTGTGGATGGAGTACAGGGAGGCCCACCCGACGACGGCTACGGCTACTCGCAGTTCTGTCTGCACTACCGGGCCTGGCAGGGACATATGGATTTGGTGATGCGCCAGGAGCACCGCGCCGGCGAGAAGCTCTTCGTCGACTTCCCCGGCCAGCGTCTCGCGATCTACGACCGAAGGACCGGAGCGGTCACCATCCAGGCAGAGCTGTTCGTGGCCGTGCTGGGCGCGTCCAACTACCTCTACGCCGAGGCGGTCGCCTCCCAGGGCTGTCTTGGTGGATCTGCGCCCACGTGCACGCCTTCGAGGCGTGGGCCGTCTTCCCAGGATCGTCATCCCCGACAACCTGGCTTCGGCGGTCAAGAAGGCGCACCGTTACGAACCCGACATCAACGCCTCCTATCAGGAGATGGCCGCCCACTACGGGGTGGCGGTCATCCCGGCCCGTGCCAGCAAGCCCCGGGACAAGGCCAAGGTGGAAGCCGGCGTCCTCTTGGCAGAGCGGTGGATTCTGGCCCGGCTCCGCAACCGGCGCTTCTACTCCCTGGCCGAGGCGAACGCCGCGATCAAAAAGCTGGTCGCCTGGATGAACGACCGGCCCTTCAAGAGCCTGCCGGGATCACGTCGCAGCTGTTCGAACAGCTCGAGCGGCCGGTCATGCGACCGCTGCCGGCCACCCGCTACAGCTACGGGGCCTGGAAGATCGGCGTCAAGGTCAACATCGACTACCACATCGAGGCCGACCGCCACTACTACTCGGTGCCCTACCAGCTGGTCGGCCAGCGAGTCGACGTGCGCACCTCGGCGGTGGCGGTCGAGGTGTTCCACTCCGTCGGCGCGTCGCCTCCCACCTGCGTTCTCGGTCCCGGGCCGACACACCACCGACCCGCTCACATGCCCGACTCGCACCGCCGACATGCGCAGTGGACTCCGTCGCGCATCATCGCCTGGGCGGAACAGACCGGACCGAATACCGCCGCGCTGGCCCAGGAGATCATGGCGGCGCGCCCCCACCCAGAGCAGGGTTACCGGTCGTGTCTGGGCATCATCCGCCTCGGCGAGCGCTACGGGACCGAACGTCTCGAGGCTGCCTGTGCCCGGGCGCTGGCAGCCAGAGCGCTGTCGTATCGCTCGGTCGAGTCGATCCTCTCCCACGGCCTGGATTCCCAGCCGCTCGGCCGCGACCGCCGGCCAGAACGCACCGCCGCCATCACAACCTGCGTGGCCCCGAGTACTACCGATGAAGGGAGACAACCAGCCTTGCTGACCAACACCACCCTCGACGACCTGCACACCTTGAAGCTGCCCGGCATGGCCCGAGGCCTCCTCGAACAGCGAGAGCACGCCGACTACGACGCCTTGGCCTTCGAGGAACGCCTGGGCATGCTCGTCGACCGGGAGCTCACCGAGCGGCCAAACCGCCGCCTGGAGCGGTTGCTGAAGGCCGCGCACCTGCGGCTCTCCGCAACCGTCGAGGGCATCGACTTCGCCCGGCCCCGCGGACTCGAGCGAGCCCAGGTGCTCTCGTTGGCCGAGTCGCACTGGGTCGATCGCACCACTCGTCGTCATCGTGGCCGCCACCGGGCTGGGCAAGACCTACATATCCTGCGCTCTGGCCAACGCCGCGGTCCGGCGTGGTCACTCCGCCCTCTACCTGCGCGGGCCCGGCTGCACGACGAGATCGCGCTGGCCCGAGCCGACGGACGGCTGCCCAGACTCATGGCCGCCTGGGCCCGCACCGACGTGCTCCTCATCGACGACTTCCTGCTCAGGCCGCTGGGACCCGACCAGGCCGCTGACCTATTGGAGGTCATCGAAGATCGCGTCGGGATCCGCGCCACCATCGTCACCAGCCAGCTGCCTGTCGTCATGTGGCACGAGGCGCTCGGTGAGCCCACCATCGCCGACGGCATCTTGGACCGACTCCTCGAGAACGTACATCGCATCGAACTCCACGGCGAGTCGCTCAGACGCCGCTCAGGCACCGACGAGGCCGCCGCCAGCTCGAAGAAGGCCCGAACCCCGACCAGCAACGAAAAATGACCCTCTACAACGCCGCCAGAGCCCCCCAATCGATCGGCCTGGCATAAAGGACCCCGGAAATGACAGGCTCAACACTGATCGAGGAGGTGATCACCAGGGGTTAGACACCAAGCTCAACGTCGGCCGCTACCCGGCCTCCGACACCGTGTACGAAAACTCCGGACTAGGTGTACGGATTCACCGGAATACGCAGATTGACGCCAATGGAGATCGAGCGAACGGGCTCGGTCGTAGATTTGGAAGGTGGTGCCAGCACCTCTCCGAAAGACACATGTGCGCATCCTTGGGTCTGGGAGGAGGAAAGCGCACAGTGGGGAACAGGCTCAACCGAGCCCGGAGACCCTTGGAGATCACCATGTCCACTCTTACCGCGCCGACCGGCAAGATCGCCCTTGCCCCCTTGGATCCCCTACTGCACCCGGTCGCGGCCCGAAGGTCATCGCTCGGCTTAGCCCAGTGCGCGCCGACCGTCAGGCCGGCATCGAACCGACTGCAGGCGACCTGGGTATCTGTCGTCGCCGAAGAGAACGCCCGGGAGTCATCTAGACCCGTATTCCGCACCGTTTTGGGGTAGGTCTCACCCTTTGGGTGGGACGATGGTGGCGATCTGTAGGGCGTCGAGGATGGTCTGTTGGGCGGGGGTGACTGGGTCCGGGATGGCTTGGAGGCCGGTGGTGGTGCGAACGCGTTGGAAGCCGAGGCCGGCGAAGGCACGGAAGATGTTCTCGGCGGTGGGTCGGGCGGCTCGTTGTTCGGGGAGGAGTCCGTCGACGGTGCGGGCTGGGGTGATGGCCCGACGGGTTTCGGTCTCGATGAGCCCGTAGACGAGCAGGGCGATGGAGCAGACTGCGACGAGGGCTGCTGCTCGGCGGTTGGAGTGCAGGAACACCGGCCGCACCGCCAGCGGTCCTTTTAGGAAGTGGTGGGCGCGTTCGGAGAGGGCCTGGTCTTTGTAGAGGGTCAGGAGCCGGTCGGCCGAGCAGTGGTGGGGACCCATGTTGGTGACCAGCGCGTAGAGGCCGTCGCGGCGGGCTGTTTCGGCGAGAGCGTCAGTGTCGCGCCACCAGCGCAGGGAGAGGTTTTCGTTTTTGTCGGCGTTGACCTCGGTTCGCAGCCATAGGCCGACGCGGCCGTCAGCAACGGCTTGGGCCACCCGGCGCCCGACGTGTTCGGGGTCTTGGCGGGGCTTGGCGGTCAGGCCGCGGGCGATGCGGGCCAGGGCGTCTTCGGCCCGGCGCAGCAGCCGGGCCCGGCTGGCTCGGGCCGCGCCGGCCTCTTCGGAACCGTAGATATAGAGAACCCGGAAGCGCCGGGCGACCCCGTCGGGGCCGACCATTTCGATCGTCGATTCCGCGCCCTCGAAGCTCGGCCGCTGCGCGGGTGCCAGACGCTTGGCCCGCTGCGCACAATAACTTAGGGGCCGCCAGGCCTCATCGGGCTGGGCCAAGGCATCGGTCTCGTAGTCGAAGGTGCGCGGCAAGCGGGACACGAACCGGATGCCGGCCGCGTCCGCCGCGGCCAGGTTGGCCTTGTTGACCAAGGCGGAGTCGGCCACCAATAGCAGCCGTCGTGGTTCGGCCAAGCCGCGCAAGGTCTCGAGGAGTTCGCTCGTCTCGGTCCCCTCGTGACGGGCGCCGTCGACCACCCGCCCGAACAGCGGGATCCCCGAGGCGGTGGTGGCGTGCGCCACTTTGAGCTGGCGGCGGTGACTCTTGCGGTCCGACGAGTGCCCGTAGCCGATCGTCGGCGAGGTCGGATCCTGGTCGTCGTAGGCCCCGCAGAACGCCACCGAGGTGAAATCCCAGTGGATCCGGGCGGCGTCGACGCCGAACGCGCCGATGGCGGCCATCGCCACCGTCGAAGCGATCTCGTCGATGCGTCCGGCCACCGCATCCAGCGCCCGGCCCAGCCGGTCGTCGTTGAGCAACGCACCCGGCGTGCCCAGCCAGTCATTGGTGGCATAGGTGTTGCCCCAACCGGCGACGTCATAGAGCGGCCGAGGGGCGGTGAGCCGGTTGGCCACCAACGCAGCGATCACCTCGCCGTGAGTCAAATGGGCCCGGCCTCGCATGGGGCAGGCCCGATCGACGATCCCGGCCACATCCAGGCGTTCCAACACCGGGACCACCAGCGGCAGGGCCCCGACCGCATAGCGGCCCGGGGTGGGGTCCAGCCGAGTGAACGCGGCGGCCAGATTGTCCAGGGCGCCAGAGTCTTTCAGCTGGTCGTGGCGGCCCAGGTTTGCCACAACACGATGGCGGACCTTCCCCCCTTCGTCGCGGTAGCCCTCCACGATGTGCACGTACTCGTACACCCGGTCCCTCTGCCGCACCCGCTGCACGCGAACGAACATTTCCCCAACATAATAAGACCACACACCATCCGGATGATGGATGCTGTCCACAATACGACACCGAGGCTTTCCCCAACACACACCGTCCACGCAACCGCTGACCCATCACCGTCAACCGCTCTGACCAGCAACAACGGACCAAAATCCTCAACACCGACCCGCTAAACCTTGCCCTCACGAACAAGGTGCGGAATACGGGTCTAGAGATGCGCTGGGAGGTCACCAGCCAGCAGTGAGAGTCCATTTGGATCTCCCGGCCAGACGGCGTGAAGATCCAGCCCCCTGGCAAGGTATCCGTTCCGAAGCGCCGGCCACCAGCGTTCGTCCGCCTCGAACACCGTTCGCGAGGCGCCAAGCGGGGATTCCGCGGCTCCGCCCCTGCATCAGAGGAGCCGCCCATATCCGGCGGAAGGAGCGTTACTGGCGCTCCATAACGCTCGCAGATCGGACCGCTGCCGCGGCACGCGAGCCGATAGTGGTCACCTACCCGGCGTTTAGTGGCACCTCCTCGGCCAACATCCTTTGGATTATTGGGGCAGCGGTCGGGAACCCGGACGCAGTGAAGCGTGCAGGGCACGGTCGAAGTGCGGACCGGCTCGAGGCGCCGCCGACGGGATGGGACGCGGCGTGGCGGCGAGGAGGTCCTGGCGTCGTCTCCCGTACTTAGTTCAACCGTCACGATCATCGCCCCGGCGAAGTGGTCTGAAGAATTCGCGAAGGTCGTTCGCGAGCACCGAAGGTTGTTCGGCTGCTGGAAAATGCCCCCCTGCGGGGAACTCGTTCCACCTCGTGACGTTGAAATGGCGCTCCGCGAGCGATCGTGGTGCGGACGGCATGCGGACGCGCTCGTGGGGGAACACTGCGACCCCGGTTGGGACCTCGACGCGGTCCTCCTCGAGGAGGGGAGGCGTCCGTCGCATCGTGTAATACGGCTTGAACGAGGTGTTGGCCGTAGCGGTCATCCAGTAAATTGTGAGTGTCGTGAGGATCCACTCGAGCGGAAGTCCACTGATCGACGGACCTCGACCGTCGCTCCACGCCTGGTACTTTTCGAGGAACCACGCAGCGAGGCCGATCGGCGAGTCCGTCAGGGCATATCCGAGCGTCCGCGGTTTGGTCCACTGGATGTCCATGTACGCACCTTCGGTGGCCCGCCACTCTGTTTGGAATCGAACGTACTCAGCCTCCTCGGCCGTTGGCGTCCCCGACGGCGCCGGCATTCCGAATGCCGCCAGGTGGATTCCGACGAGACGTTCTGGATGCTGCCGGGCGAGTCGTGCGGTGACGCGAGCGCCGACGTCGGTGCCGTGAGCGCCGAACCGCTGATACCCGAGACCTTCGACGACGAGTCGCGCCCACCGATCTGCAACGTCGGCATCGACGAAGTCCGTCCTCGCTGGCACCTGCGAGAACCCATAGCCTGGAAGCGAAGGAGCGATGACATCGAACGCGTCCTCGGGATCTCCCCCGTGCGCCGCGGGATCGGTGAGGAGCGGAATGAGCGCCGAGTACTCCCAGAACGTGCTCGGCCAGCCGTGGGTGAGGACAATAGGCAACGTTCGCGGTCCCTTTCCCCGCTCGTGTACCGCATGGACCTGTTCGCCGTCCACTGTGACTCGGACGTGGTGGAACTCGTTCAGGCTCTGCGCACACGTTTGTACGTCGAACTCGCTCCAGGCGGCAACGACGTCGCGCAGCGCCTGCGCATCCGTTCCGGCGTCCTCCGGCATCCCGTCCTCCGGAGAGGGCCATCGTGCCTGGAGGAGCCGTCGCCGCAACTCCGCGGCCCACTCCTCGTCAAATTCCACGTTGAACTCGTCAGGCGATGCCACGTTCACGGTCACGGCTGGGACCGTATTAGCGGTGACAAATCGCGTCAACCAGTAAAGCGGTATGATGCGCGACCTCTTCGAGGTCGAGTTTCTCCGAGAGCACCGCGACGAGCGCGAGACCGGCATCGGCCACCGAGTGGTCATCGTCGAAGGTCACAGACAAACAGGACGCGCTGCGCGAGGATGGCATCGAAAGGTGCTTTCTGATTGAGGGCAATGGTGTGTTCAGCGACTCCCATTCTCCCCGGTCGGGGCACCTTTTCCGCGGATGTTCAGCTGATTAGAGACCTACCCGCGCGGTTGATCCAGGCTGTAAGGAAGATGTCCTGAGTGGACCGCGGACTTTCTATGCCGCGGGGCGGAGGGAGACCGCGTAGCCGAGGTCTTGCAGTTGTTTGACCAGGTTGTTGCGGCGCCGGTCGGCGTCGGTGTGGCGAGTGAAGTAGTCGCCGCCCAGGTCGCGGTAGTCCTCCGCTCGTGAGAGGACATGCCAGGCGATGACCAGAAGGGAGTGGCTGACCGCGACGGCCGCCTTCTTCTTGCCGATCCGCCGGGCGAGCCGCCAGAACTGGGCGGCGAGGTAGGTGTCACGCGAGCGGGCGGCCGACCAGGCGCACTGGTCGAGGACCTCGCCGAGCCACCGGTTGCCTTTGTTGGTCCCGCCCGAACGGCGTTTGCCGCCGGTGATGTTGTTGGCTGGGCACAGCCCGGCCCACGAGGCCAGATGCCCAGCGGTGGGGAACCGGGTCATGTCGGCGCCGATCTCGGCGATGATGCACTCAGCCGCCCGCTTCCCGACCCCGGTGATGGTGTCAAGCCGGTCACGGGCGGCGCTGAAAGGGGCGATCACCCGGTCAACCTCGGCGTCCAGCTGGGCGATCATGGCCTCGAGCTGCTCGAGGTGCTCCAACGACAGCCGCACCAAGAGGGCGTGATGCTCGTCGAACCGGCCGTAAAGGGCCTGGCGCAGGGCGGGCAGCTTCTTGCGAAGTTGGCCCTTGGCCAGATCAGCGAGGACGTCGGGATCCCTCTCGCCGGCGACAAGAGCCTTGAGCATCAACCGGCCCGATACGCCCAGCACGTCCGACGCCACCGAGTCCAGCTTGATCCCGGCGTCCTCGAGCGCCTTTTGCACCCGCTGGCACTCGGCGGTATGAGTCTGGATCAACCGCTTCCGGTAGCGGGTGAGGTCCCGCAATCGACGGATCTCCGGCGGCGGCACGAAACTCGAGCGCAGAAGACCGTGCTCGAGCAGTTCAGCCAGCCAGGCGGCATCGGCCACGTCGGTCTTTCGACCCGGGAGAATCTTGACATGCCGGGCGTTGACCAGCAGTAACTCGAAGCCACCCCGCCCTTCGAGCACATACCACACTGGCTTCCAGTACTGGCCCGTCGCTTCCATCACGATCTGGGTCACCCCTTCCGCGGCCAGCCACTCCGCCAGCGCCTCCAGCGAAGCGGTGAACGTCGGAAACGTACGGATCTCCTGTCGGCGCTTGGAACCCTCGCCCGGTGTACGCACCGCGGCGACGACCTCCTCCTTACCGATGTCCAGACCGGCGACCCGTTCGGTGATGATGTCCATGCTCTCCCCCTCTCAGATACTCAACCTGGGCGGGTCTGGCAGGGCCAACCGAATCAACGACGCTGTAAGTCGTGCAACCTGCAACAGTTCGCGGTGCCGGGAAGGCCCCAAGCATCAGTCTTAGTCACGGGCTCACTCGCACCAAAGTGTGCCGAGCTCGGCCAGACCCAGCACCATCTTCACTCGTCGCGATGGCCTCCGGCCATGGGGTCTTAGTCGATCATCAGACCGGCAACGGTCTCGGCCGCCGCCAGCGTGTCTCGGCCGAGGGGCTGTAGGTGGATCCGGGTGCAGAGCAGTCCGGTCGACAATCGCTCGACAACGCCCCACTCCCATGTGGCGGCGAGATCGAGCCCTGTGCGGGCGGCTAGCCAGCGGCCCCGGTCGACGGGGTCGCCGCCAAGCAGCTCGACGGGGTCGCCCCGCATGAGGACGCCCAGGTCGTACTCGGCCTCAGCCAGAAGGCCGTCAGGGTCGATCAGTTTGAAGCCGCCGTCGTGCTGGAGGGCGTTCAGTTGGTGCACGTCGCCGTGGACCAGCACGGACCTGTCGTCGCGGTGCGCCTGCGCCCGCCGGCCAGCGCAGGCCAGGGCATGGTCGACAGTCTTCTCAGAGCACGGACGGTCGAGCTCCTCCCACGACGTCACGATGAAGTCGGCGAGCCATCGGGCTTTGGTCGCCCCCGTGGGCAGCCCGCAGTCTGGCGCCGGCCGCCATATGCGCGCCGCGGTGGCGCAGAGAATCTCCAGGCGACGGAGAAGTGGCAGTCCGAGCTCATACATGGGTCGGCCCAGCCGCTCCAGGAGCAGGGCGCCCCGGTCGGGGTCGTACCGGTAGAGCACCGGGCATCCGTCTCCGCCGACGAGGCGGAGGACGGTCGCCTCGTTGGAGGGGTCGTTCCCGGTCCCGGGCACGAGCACCTTCAGCACGGCAAGGGTACCGTCCGCCCGGGTCGCGTCCGCCACGAAGGCCTCCGTGCCGCCCTCGTACGGGCGTCCGACTGCGATCGACCAGTCGGCCTCCAGGCTCGAGACAAGCGTCGGCAATCGCGCCAGCCAGTCCTCGGCGCCGGTTGCGCGGGCCTTGTTTCGCACGACAGTCGGCACCTCGATCATTGCCGAAGTCTCACATCTTCAACCCGAAGCCACGACCCGGCTACCCCGGTCACCGTCGACGGGCACGCCAGATCGCTTCGCCGGGCATCGGGCCGGCGGCTCAGCGAAAGGCCTTCCCCGAGGTACAGCCACAACCGGCCCCGGACCCGGGCAACAAACACCATCACGGTTCCGGCGATATGGGCGCCGGGGGCGTCGCGATTATGGGATGCGATTATGGGATGCCCTGAGCGCATGGGGGGATAGACACTCGATACCTGCCCCTCTTTAGGTCAGCATAGAGAGTACAGAACATCCGCCTCTGGCCGGCGATCAGCAGCTTACCTCTGAGCGACATCGGAAGCGAGATCCAGTGGCTACTAGGAATGTCCTCTGACGAAGTCGCCGACTCCTGAGGCCATCTTCCGTGCCTCTGGACTCGTGAGTTTCTCTAGTTCAACCCCGTGAGCCGCTTGGTTCCGCAGCTCGGCAAGCACCTGCAGCTCACGCCACTCAAGTCGATTTATCAGTCGGGCCGACCTGAGCGCTTCAATGTACTTAATGAGACTGCCCTGTCCGGTTACGAGCGCTCCTGCTTTTTGTACCATTGCCCGCAACCGTGCCTCGAGAACAGCACCGGCCACGACGATTGGAGCCACGGGATGAATGTCAGGGTCTTCAATCATAGCTTCAACCTGAAGCACGAGATCCTCTGTGCGCAACGAACCTCCGAGTACTCGAAGGATCCGGAAAGAGGGGTGTTCGTCGCCGGTGGCGCTTGCTGGCAGTAGTACCGTGAAGGCTCGGAGATCTTCCACACCCACTGCCTCTGCCACAGCAGCGGGATTCGCTCCAACAGAGAAACTTGTCTCGATCATCAGGACTCGCAATGAATTCGGGCTCACCGGAACGGCGATACCCGCCTTGCGGCCAAGGCGTTGAATGAGTCTATGAAGCGTTCGACGATCGGTCCGATGACCCAAGGTGTTACGAAATAAGGGCCCAGACCCTAAGCTGGCAACAAGTGGCTTCAATTTCGCCCCGACGACTGGTGGAAATAACGCCACCGCTCCCGGACCTCGGTTCCGAATCCGGACCTTCGTCCTGTCATGGGACAGAGTTATGTCAGTAACGTCGAGGTCGATTATCTCTGTGACCCGCATTCCGCCGAGAATGATAAGGAGCAGAATCGCGGCCTCTTGATCAGGTAGGTTGTCAGAAAGAGTCAACAGGGCCGCTAAATCGTCGGCCGTCAGTCCACTCGGCTGAGGGCGCCCACCCTTCTTCTCACGCGGTATCGCCGCCATCGGCGAGATATCTAGAAGATGTTGACTCACAGCGAACTCGTAGAACGAAGAGAGAGCAGACTGCCTTGCAGATACTGTCGTGGGTGAGACGTTCGTCCTTATATCTTCGAAGTAGCGACCGAGATCGACATTGGTCACGTCGAGAAGTTCGAGTTGCCGATCAGTACACCATGTCGTGAAGTAAGAAAGGTTCCGACGATAGACCTCCCGAGTTCGTGGGCTAGCTTTGCTGGCGAGGAACGCCTCAATTAGGCGATCAACATCAACGTAGCGGTGCGACACGCCGACGCTACCCTGGACAGTCCGACTCGGCATAGGTGCACCGCGAAAAGGAGTTCGCGAACGCGGTCTGGGGGCCTATCTCCCGCAGTCCCTCGCAAGCGGTGCATTGAGATGTGATGTTAGGCGCGCGCCATGTTGAGCTTGGGTATGCTAGCTCGCCTGGAGTAAAGCCGGAGCGGAGGGAATCACGGTGGTGGCGATGGCGATTTCTCGCCACGACGAGAGTCGCTGATCCTTCGGCCTGATTTACTGTTGCCACGAGTACAGTACGAACATCCTGGGCAAGACCAGTAGGTCGCCTCCTCTAGACCAACGTGGTTTGGGCACTCCACCCGGCTCGTAATCGAGGTCGGGGTCCCCAGGCCCTCAGCGTCTTTCGTCCGGACAGGCCGTCCCGGGTTTCACCCCCGGGTCGAAACATCCCGGATTTGACCAGGACGACGTTCGCGAGACAGCCGCGGCTACGTGTCCTCCTGGGAAAGGCGTGTCTCTGAGCCGGTGGACGGGGACACCCAAGCTGGATCGGAACCGTGGCGTTTGGGGATACGCCTTAAGGCTCAGCTGTCGGTGGACCAGTGCTGCCCGTCGCGAGCGAACCACACCCGGGCCCCGGTGATCGTGTTCTTGAGCATCCATGCAACTCGTTCGATCCCGCCGATCGTGAACCCGAACGGCGCGTCGCTGTCACCCACTTGCGCCGTCAAGCTCCGCAGGTGCCCTATCAGAGAGCCGTCGCAGAACAGCTGCTCTGACCCGTTGAACTCCCTCCGCACCGAACGGACGGCGGCGGGGGGTTGACCAAGGGGAGCGGTTTCACCCTCTAGTAGGATCTCGCCCACGTCCCGCCGGGTGCCGTCGGGGTAGAGGACCTCCATCTTGCCCCCCATCGTCCCGTGGGCTGTTTCGACCAGTTCCGCGTGAACGTTGAGGAGAACCGGTACCCGGGCTGTTGCGCTCACGTGAACGGCCGTGATTCGACCCTGCCAGTCCGCGTCGCCGGGTGCGCGCAACTCCAGAAGAAGGACCTCCTTGCTTTCGCCGACTATCTGAGCGCCGGATTGAAAGCCGGTGGAAGTCACAATCACGCCGACGCAGCGGCGTCCCTTAACCCCGATCGTTCATGAGAATGCTGGGGCGGTCTCTGAGTGATTGTTGCAGGGATCGTGGAGGGTGAGGGAGCCATTTCGGGCTCGGGTTAGTCCAGGGAGGGATGATTTCGGTGTTGTCGGCCCGTTCGGTACGGGTGATCGGGCGCGTTCGTATCTGCTCATGCCCGGGTTTCTCGGCACTGGCGTCGTTCAGGTGATGAGGTCGATTCGCTGGTAGGCCTCGAGCAGGAAGGCGGCGCTGGGCCAGTTGTCGAGGATGCGCACGATCCGGGCTCGGGCTCGATGGACGATACGGGCCGGGGTGTGCCACAGGGACCATCGCAGGGTCTTGGGTTCAGCGTCGGTGAGCGGTCCGGTCAGGCAGAGCTGCTGGAACCAGCGGATCAGGGCGTCGGACATGCAGACCACGGCGAGCCAGGCGGCGTTGGCGTCGAAGTCGCAGAATGGGAAGCGGGCCGCCGCGGAGTCCTTCAATCGGCGGATGTTGTCTTCGACATGCGCGTGGGCGCGCATGTGACGATCAAGATCGACCGGGTCGCTGGTGGCGTCGGTGTAGTGCCCCCAGTAGCGGTAGCACTCGGAGGGGAACAGGCTCTGCTGGGCACCGGGGTGAAGCGGTTCGCGCCGGATGATCAGCCGGGTTCCCGCCGGCCAGTCCGACAGGTCGACCAGATCGGTGACCTCGACCACGGCCGCACCCTTGCGAACCTCGCCGTCCTGGCGGACCGCCGGCTGCCAGGCGTCGGAGTCGTAGGCGACCCGACTGATCGCTGTGTGGATCTGATCGTTCGAGCGGGCCACCACCGCGAAACCGACATTGCGGGCCCTGCAAGCCAGGGCGAAGCTGCGCCCCGCGGCCGAGTCGGCGCGCACCTGCAACGGGCGCCGGAGCGGCCCTGGCTCGTCACCGACTCGGTGGCCGGCAGCGATCTCGGCGGGCAGGCCGTCGATGGCGGCGTCGAGCACACCGACCAGGTCGATCACGTTGTTGGCCCCGGCGTTACCCGGCCGCAGCCTGACCGCCAGTGTCTCGCCGGTGGCATCGGCGAAACAGTAGAGCGGATGAAACCCGAATCCTCCCTTATAGGTCGGGCCGGTCAGCTCCTTGTTCTCGGAGTGGATCTCATGAAGCGAGCTGTCGATGTCCAACACCACCATGTCCTTACCCGTCGTCGCTGCCGCCCGGGACCACACCACGCTGCGGGCCTGGGCCATCGCCTCCCACAACCCGGTCACCGTCGCCGGGTCGAGCTGGAAGAAGCTGCGATACAGAGTCGAGTCCGACGGCACCGACCCGAACAGGGCCGGCTGGGCCCGCAACTTCTCGATGTCGCTGCACGCCTCGCCGCCACCCGCCATCATCAACATGGCCTGAACCAGCACCTTGCCGCGGTCATGAACCGGGAGCCGCTCCGACATGACCGGGATGCGAGCCGACAGCAAATCAGCCAGACCCAGGCGGTCTCCGAAACGACCAAGAGCATGCAGACCCACATGGGCCACCACCCCCTCACCGCCGGTCTCCACCAACAGCCGGGTAGTGCTGGTAGCGTTCACCTCAGAAGTGCCCTCCTGGTAGGGGTCCTGTACGCCTTCGACAAGCGCAGTATCCCTTGCCAGGAGGGCGTTTTCGCGGACCCCCGCCCCTCAGGTCACCGACCCGGGTGAAGGATCAGGGTTAACCGTCTCCGCGATGTCTTCGACCACGCCATTGAAAGCGAACACGGCCTGCTGCTTCAGGCGGGTGCGGTACGAGCGGGCCTCGAACAGCAATCTCAATGCGGACCCGTCGGTGCTGCGGAAATCCCAGAGGACATCGATCTGGTGAGTCGCCCCGCTAGCGCCAGCCAACCGCTCCGTAGGCCTCTCCAACCGCTCCGTCTCCACCGACGCCGCGGCCGCCAACTCGGTCATTAAGGACTCCACCAGGGCCTCGTAGTCATCAGAAGGCAAGATCTCGGGCATTCCACCATGATGCCGCCGTTCAGCCCACCCAACATCACTGGACGCCTCGCTCGCATAAAAACGGGGAGCCCCCGACCCGGCGTTGCTGTGGAACGGAATGTCAAGCACTTTCTCTGATTCCTTTTGGTTCTGACTTTGGGCGCGCGGCACCAGAGGTTTTCCAGGCGTGGCGCGTGAGGCTGAGCAGTCGTCGGGGGTTAGTGGAGGCTGCTACTCGCTCCCGTGGGGGCCGGTCATGGTGGGCGCGGACTCCCGGTTGATCGACGCGCCGGAGCGCTGTGGGTCGGAGAACCGCCACGATGCTGTACGCGTGTCGAAGTCGCAGTAGATCCATACGCAGGTGGTTGCCTCGGAATAGGGGCGTCCGTGGCGGCTCGAGTGAACGAGTCGTTGGATACAACGCCGGCGAGGGTCGAGTCTGCTGCGGCGGTGCTCCGGCGCGTCGAGAAGTGCTCGGTCACAGTCGCGCCGACCAGGCCGTGATCGAGGAAGGTCTCATCCGATCAGTCCGCCGCGGTCATCTCTGCCCACAAGAACCCGGCCAGCTCCCGGGCCACGGCGGTGGCCACCACAGACTTGATGTTCTTGCGCGCCGCCAGGGCGTGGAAGCGCTTGGAGAGCCGGGTCTGGGCGGTCCAGGAGCGGGCGAGCGTGGCAGCGGGCACGCCGTCTTGGCGCTCGCGTAGGCCGTGGCCGACGTGGGCCAGGTGGTTGTAGGACCAGGCCGCCTCGGTGAGCTGGCCCCGGATGTGGGAGTTGCCGGCACGGGTGATCCAGCCCCGGTGGGTGGACAGCCCGCTGGAGTGCTCCGAGCAGGTAAGGCCGGTGAAGTAGGGGCGTCCGTGGCGGCTCGAGTGAACGAGTCGTTGGATACAACGCCGGCGAGGGTCGAGTCTGCTGCGGCGGTGCTCCGGCGCGTCGAGAAGTGCTCGGTCACAGTCGCGCCGACCAGGCCGTGATCGAGGAAGGTCTCATCCGGTCAGTCCGCCGCGGTCATCTCTGCCCACAAGAACCCGGCCAGCTCCCGGGCCACGGCGGTGGCCACCACAGACTTGATGTTCTTGCGCGCCGCCAGGGCGTGGAAGCGCTTGGAGAGCCGGGTCTGGGCGGTCCAGGAGCGGGCGAGCGTGGCAGCGGGCACGCCGTCTTGGCGCTCGCGTAGGCCGTGGCCGACGTGGGCCAGGTGGTTGTAGGACCAGGCCGCCTCGGTGAGCTGGCCCCGGATGTGGGAGTTGCCGGCACGGGTGATCCAGCCCCGGTGGGTGGACAGCCCGCTGGAGTGCTCCGAGCAGGTAAGGCCGGTGAAGTTCATGAACGAGCGTGCCTTGGCGAAGCGGGCCCAGTCGAAGACCTCCGCTCCCAGGCACAGGCCTCCCATGTGCGTCACGCCCCGGTAGGCGCCGAGGCGAAGCACGGCCTGGGCGAAGGGCTCGGTGCGGAAGTAGGCCTTGAGGTCCTCCTCGACTGCCTCGAGGGTGGTGTCTCGGAGGTTGACCGTGGCCCGGTAGTGCATGAAGGTCGAGGCCAGGGCCTTGTCCTCGAAGTGGACATTGGCCAGCCAACGCTGGTGACGATCGGTCCAGGTGGAACCGCCCCTATAAATGAGGGAATGGCGCAGCAAGAACTTGCCCAGGCGGTTGCGGGCCCGGGTCAGGTCGGCGACCATGTCGCCTCGGGTGCGGCACAGATCGCGCACCGCCTCTTGTTGCGGGCTGGGCACGCCGATGGGGGTGAGCTCGCCGGCCCGGTGAAGACCAGCCAGGCGCCGGGCGTCGCGGCGGTCAGTCTTGATCATGTCGCCCCGGCCCTTGGGAACCAGCGAGGGCGCCACCACATCACAGCGCACGCCCATCGAGCCCAGCAATCGATACAGGTCATAGCCGGTGGGCCCAGCCTCGTAGCAGGCCCACAAACCCGCCGGCCGTCCCAAGCGCTTGACCAAGCGCCGCACCGACTCTTCGTCCGCGGAGATCTTGTCGATCTCCGCCACGTCGGAGTCCGGCGGCAGCAGCGCCACCGATATCGAGTCCCGGGACACGTCCATCCCGAGATGGATGAACCCCCGATGCGCAAGACTGGTCATGGTCGACTCCCTTCTCCGTATGTCGGCAACGTTCGTGCCTTAACAACACGAATGATCCACGTAGATGCGGTCTTTAGGGAGTCGGCCACCCACAACCCAGGCGGGACGACAGTTGTCCTTGAGGGCGGAGATTCCCCCGCTCAGACCGGTTCGGCGCCAGCCGGACCGGGGTCCCCTCTCCGGGGTGGTCTGGCTGGAGGCGAAGCAGCTGGGGGTGCGGGGGTGGAGGCTCGGCGGTCAAGGAGAAGTTTCGGCCCGCCGGACACGCGCACTGGACGGCTCCCTTCGAGGTTTTACAACCGTGAACCGGTCACCGTTCCATGATGAATGGGGGTCACTTCCGCCGCGAGATTCGGGGACGTTCCGACCGAACCTTATGGGCGAGGACTGGCCTTCTGGTAACCGTCTGATCGGGCGCGACGGCTGAGGCTCGACTACGACGGTCTGCGGTCTCGTCCTGGACCATCCTGGTGGGTCGCAGTTCGGCGATACCCCCCGCTTGGATATCGCCGAGCTCGTTTGACCTCGACAACCTTCGCAGTTAGCGTCCGCTTTTGTAACGCGCGGTGCGGCGGCTCAAGCTGCCGGGCTGCGGCACTTAGGTGACGCTCCCCAGCACGGGAGCCGTCGGGACATTGGGCGACCCGCCCAATCGCCTGCCGTTCGTGAACTTCGCTACGGCGAAAGCCTCACCAGGTTGGCTTCGGCCGAGCAGCTGGCCGTGCCGCCCCCGCGGCGTCGATCTGTTGCGCCTGCAAGCCCCGGGTGAGCAAGGTGCCTTCTAGGGACCGGCGGTTCGGGCGGCGGGCGAAGTCGGCGAGCAAGACGCGCGTCGTTTCCCTCTCGAGGCATCGACGCGCAAGCGTAGTATCGGTATACCTTCACCCTGCAGTTGGTCGAGGTCGACGAGGCACCCGGCCAGGGTGAGGATGAGCGCCTCGATGGACCCGACGACATCGGGACCCTGCCCTGCCGTCCACGCAGCGTCGGTGGCGACGGCTCGAAGGCCTTGAAACAGCTGCGGGCCCGGGAAGAAGCGGTTGATCCACAGGTCCGTGGCGACCGTGATCGTTCGCCTATGGGGGATGCAGCGGGGCTCGTCGAGTGCTCGGCGGATGTCCATTTGGTGGATGACGATGTCATCGAGCATGGCGAGTGACGACAGGCCGGGCAGGTGCGTGCGAGCGGGAACCACAGCTCGGAAGTCCTCGAGCAGGTTGGCTGCGGGGATCGCGCCTCGCTGTCGAGCGTCGTTGCCGATGTAGCGGTTGATTCGGAACCCCGATGTGATGAACCCCCGGGCGGTTTGGGCAATGGTTATGCGGGTCTCGCTCACCATGTGTGCGACCACATCTCGTACTTGCCATTCGGTGCAGAGCGACTGGGTGTCCCATTGGTCGGGTGTGAGCGTCTCCAGGAGCTCCAACAGGGCTTGTCGTTCCTGGTGCACGTCGTCCCAGACATCGGTCACCTTGGGCATGGAGTGTCCTTTCGTTCAGAGGGGTTCATGTCCGCTCTCCCGTGGTCAGCGGTCCCTCTCAGGGGAGCCAAGGTGGGCGTGGCTCACCGTACGAGCCCGGTCTGGTATGCGAGCACGACGACTTGGACGCGGTCGCGGAGGCCGAGTTTCTGGAGGATGTGCGTGATGTGGGTCTTGACGGTCGTTTCGCTGATGTAGACCTCCGCGCCGATCTCTGCGTTGGACAGGCCGCGGGCGACGAGCCGGAGGATGTCTTGCTCTCGTGCAGTGAGCTCGTCGAGTTCTTTCGGCCGCTCGTGGCGAGGGATGCGGGTGAATTTGATTGATCACGCGTTTGGTGATCGCGGGTGAGAGGAGCGCGTCTCCAGCGGCGACGGTGCGGACCGCCTCGATGAGCTGTTCGGGGGGGTCGTCTTTGAGCACGAATCCGCTCGCGCCGGCGCTGAGTGCTTCGTAGATGTATTCGTCGAGTCCGAAGGTGGTGAGGATCAGGATCCGCGCGGTGTTGTCGGTGGCAATGATCCGGCGGGTGGCCTGGAGCCCGTCGAGCTGGGGCATGCGGATGTCCATGAGGATGACGGTCGGGTGAAACTGCGCCGCCTTCGCCAACGCTTCGAGTCCGTTGCTTGCTTCGGCGACCACTTCCATGTCTTGTTCGCCGGCGAGCAGCATTCGGAAGCCGGCGCGGACCATGGACTGGTCGTCGGCGATGAGGACTCGGATCGTCATGGCCGGTCTGGGGTGAGTGGGAGGCGGGTGCTGAGCGTGAACCCGCCGCCGTTTGTCGTGCCTGCGGTCATCTCGCCGCCGTAGAGTCTGACGCGCTCGCGGATGCCGATCAGTCCGTGGCCGTGGCCGGCGCTTGGCGTCGCGCCGGTGCCGTCGTCGTGCACTTCGATCCCTACCTCGTCGGGCGCATACCTGACGGTGACCTCCGCGTGGCTGGCGCGGGCGTGCTTGAGCGCGTTGGTGAGACCCTCCTGAACAATCCGATACGCAGAGAGGTCGATCCCTGGCGGGAGCGGGAAACGCTCCCCGGCGAGGTGCAGCTCGACGGGTAGCCCGGCGCGGCCGATCTCCTTGATCAACGAGTCGAGGCCGTCAAGGCCGGGCTGAGGCGCGAGCTCGACGCCGTCGCCGTCACGGCGCATCACACTGAGCAGACGGCGCATCTCCGCCAGTGCGCCGCGCCCGGCCTGCTCGACACTCCTGAGGGCATCGCGATTCTCGGCCATCGTGTCGGGGAGCTGGTGCCTGACAGCGCCGACTTGCAGCACCATCACGCTGACGGAGTGGGCGACGATGTCGTGCAGCTCGCGCGCGATCCGCGCCCGCTCCTCGGCCACGGCGACGCGCGTTGCTGCATCCCGCTCCTGCTCGGCCTGTGTCGCATGTGACTCCGCCACCTCGGCCTGCTCGGCCCGGGCGCGGACGGCAAGGCCTGCAACCCAGGCGACGGCGAAGTCGACGGGAATGAAGACGAGCTGGTCGACCGAATGTCCGGGGATGTTGTAGATGAGGGTCGCCGCTGCGCCGACCACGATCGCCAGTCCGAGACCGGCCCGCCGGACGTCCCGAAGGTTCCCGAGCAGGAATGCGGCCGCCAGCCCGAGCAGGAAGAGGGACTCGGGGTACGGGATCAGCAGCGGGTCGACGAACGAGATCCCCGCGGCCAAAAGCCAGTACGCCGCCGGTCCGCCGAACGGAAACCATCGCCGCGCCAACAGGGGTAGTACCAGGATCGCGAGCGCGGGAAGGCAGAACCACAGCGTCGTTGTGGGAGCTCCGGACGAGCCGTGTCCGACCACCACGTCCTGGATCGCCGCGATCGCCAGCAGCGCGATCAGCAGCTCGAACCAGTACGTACGGGCGAGATGTTCGATTCGGCTCACGCGCTGAACGTACTCCGCCCCCTCCGTTCCCGCCTCCTACCTGAGTAGGAGTCAAAACAGCCGGATGGTCGGAGTCGCAATCCAGCCTGCCGACGATGCCGATCTAGCGATCGCACCTTAGGTTCCCCATTCAGCACACGGCAGCATCAATGAGAGGAAGATCAATGATCAGAGCAAGAGGCCCTAACCGCAAACACAAGACCGTGGCAGTCGACCAACCAGGATCGCCGGCCCAAAGCCCGAAAGCCTTCACCTGGAAACGAATCACTGGCCTGCTGGTGACCGTCGTCCTATTAACGGGACTTGTATACCTCGGAGTCGCGTCCAGCCCGGAGACAGTCTCGGTCGCGCAGGGGGCGCACGCCGGTCAGTTGACCATGCACCCGTGCACTTATCCCACCGAGAACGGCAGCTATCGCGCCGACTGCGGAACGCTCGTCGTGCCCGAGAACCGGGCCGACTCCCGGTCGCGCCTGATCGCGCTGCCGGTGACCCGGGTCCTGGCTCGCTCATCCCACCCGCTGGCGCCGATCTTCCGGCTCAACGGCGGGCCGGGCATAACCAACATGACGTTCCCCGATGCGAGCCGCCTGGCCGCCCAGCACGATGTCGTCATGGTCGGCTACCGCGGCGTCGACGGCTCTTCGGTGTTGAACTGTCCCGAGGTGACAGCGGCGCTGAACAAATCCACCGACTTCCTCGCCAAAGCGTCGCTGAACGCGTACTCCCACGCCTTCGCCTCGTGCGCGAAGCGGCTTCAGCGATCCGGCGTAGACCTCGCCGGCTACACGCTGGAGGAGCAGGCCGCCGACATCGAGGCCGCTCGCGTCGCCCTCGGCTACCAGCGCATCGACCTGGTCAGCGAGAGCGAAGGGACCCGTCTCGCGATGATCTACTCGTGGATGTACCCGAACAGTGTCGACCGCTCGGCGATGATCAGCGTCAACCCGCCCGGGAACTTCCTCTACAGCGGAGCCGAGACCGACCAGGGGATCGAGGCTTACTCGGCGCAGTGCGCGCAGGATCCTGCCTGCCGGGCCCGCACCGCCAACCTCGCCGCCAGCATGCAGCACACGACGGCACACATGCCGAGCAAGTGGTACTTCCTGCCGATCAAGCCGGGCAACGTCCTGGTCGGGACGTTCATCGGGCTCACCGACGAGACCTCGAGAGGCGGTGGCGTACTGGCCGGGCCGAACACCCTCGACTCGTGGATCTCCGCCGCGCATGGCAACCCCAGCGGCTTTTGGCTGCTATCGGAGATGGCCGGTCTCATCCTCCCCACGTCGTTCGTCTGGGGCGAGTTTGCCAGCATCGGGCTGGCCGACGCCCAGCCCGCCGCGCGCTATTTCAGCTCCGGCACGGACCGGGGCTCGATCATCGGCAATCCCGGCACGACGTTCTTGTGGGGGGCCGGAGGCCTTGCCGACTGGCCGGCCAACCCGGGTGAGAACCAGTACACCAGCGTGCAGAACTCGAACGTCCCGACCCTGCTCATCGGCGGGACGCTCGACTTCCAAACGCCGGCCCAGAACGCCACGAAGGAGCTGCTGCCGCACCTGCCCAACGGGCATCAGGTCATCCTGTCCGGGCTCGGGCACGCGGAAGACTTCTGGTCCTACGAGCCGAGCGCCAGCACCCAGCTGCTGACCACGTTCTACGCCACCGGCCAGGTCGACACCTCCCGCTACACCCCGAACAAGGTCAGCTTCACCACATCGTCCAGGCAGACAGCGGTTGCCAAAGACATCCTTGGGGCATTGATCGGCCTCGTCGTCCTGGCTGCCCTGTCGCTGCTCTGGGTCGCGCTCCGGGTACGCAAGCACGGTTCCGCAGGGCGCAAGACCAGCGTCGTGGCCCGCACCATCGTCCCGGTCGTGCTCGGGCTCGGCGGCTTCTTCGGAGCAGCCCTAGTCGTCCTGACACTCTGGCCCGCGCTGTCCCCGACCAGCGAACTGCTCCGGATTCTCGCCCCCAGCGGGCTGATCGCACTGGGCCTCTACCTGGCCTGGACTCACCGCGACTGGGATCGTGCCACCAAATCACTCGGTCTGCTGGCCGCAACCGCCGGCGCCCTGCTCGGAGGGTGGCTCGGGTTCACCGCGACATCCGGGCTGTTCGCGCTCGTCACCACCACGATCGGAGCTGCCGCAGCAGGCAACCTCGCCCTGATCGCCGTCAGCCTCTTTCGCGAGCGGTCCGCGCGCGCGGCCATGGCAACGCCCGCGATCAACAGCGCGACGACGACCGACAGCGACGACGTGGCGCCCGCCCTGGCCACGTCATCGCTGTAGCAGACCCTGGATAAAGAAGGTGCCTTGCTCCACAAGCTGCGCGACGTCGGCATCCCGCTGGTTTCGCTCACCCTGCTCCCGCCATACGCACCACCTGTATTCCGAGAGAACCCACCTCACCGGAAGGAAGAACCATGATCGAGGCCAACCATCTGTCCAAGCGCTACGCCAACACGGTGGCGGTCGACGAAGTCTCATTCGTCGTCCAACCCGGCAGAGTGACGGGCTTCCTCGGCCCCAACGGAGCCGGCAAGTCCACCACTATGCGGATGATCTTGGGCCTGGACGCCCCCAGTGCAGGCTCAGTCCTGATCGACGGCAAGCCGTACGCCCAGCTGACCGACCCACTGCGATCAGTAGGGGCCCTGCTCGACGCTAAGGCAATCGTCGGCGGACGCAGCGCCGCCAACCATCTCAAGTGGCTCGCCGACAGCAACGGCATCAGCCGTCGCCGCGTACCCGAAGTGCTCGATCTCGTCGGGCTCAGCGACGTTTCCGGCAAGCGGGTCGGCACCTTCTCGCTCGGAATGAGCCAGCGACTGGGCATCGCCGCCGCCCTGCTCGGAGACCCCCACACCATGATGTTCGACGAGCCGATCAACGGTCTCGACCCGGACGGCATCTTGTGGATCCGCAACCTGATGAAGTCACTCGCCTCAGAGGGCCGCACGGTGTTCCTGTCCAGCCATCTCATGAGCGAGATGGCCCAGACCGCCGATCACCTGCTCGTCATCGGCAGAGGCCGCATCATCGCCGACTCCAGCACCGAAGAGTTCATCAACGGCAACGCCGCCCCGACCGTAAGGGTTCGTGCCCTAGAGCAGACAGATCTGGCCGAGGCGCTCACCCGGCGCGGCGCCCTGGTCGAGTCCAGCCCTGACGGAGCCATGGTCGTGACCGGCCTTGACTCCACCGCCATCGGCGGAGTCGCCGCCACCCACGGCATCACCCTGGTCGAACTCGCCGCCAACGAGGCGTCGCTCGAGCAGGCCTTCTTCGAGCTGACCCGCAACGAAACCGACTACCACGGCGGCCAGCTGGCCGACGCAACCCAAGGAGCCTGACATGACCGCCACCACCAGCTACGCGGTTCACACCGCTTCCACCGGGCTGGCGACGACGATCAGCCGGACCCTCAAAGCAGAGTGGACCAAGCTCCACACCCTGCCCTCCACATGGCGCATGACGGTCATGGCCATCGTCACCTCTATAGGCCTGGGTGCCATCCTCTGCGCCTCCCAGGCCAGTCAGTGGGCCACCATGAGCGTCTCCCAGCGCCGGTCGTTCGACCCAACGGCCTGCTCGTTGGGGGGCGTCTTCCTGGTCGGCGTAGCGCTGCTTGCCTCGCTCGCCGTGCGGTCCGTCACGGCCGAATACGCCACCGGGATGATCCGGTCCACATTCACCGCGACACCCACCCGACGCCGCGTGCTGGCGGCCAAGGCTGCGGTCAGCGCGGCGTTCGTGTTCCCAGTGGTACTGCTATGCAATCTCGTCAGCTTCGAAGCCGGTCAGCGAGTCTTCGCCGCCAAGCACCTCCAGGTGTCTTTCGGACACCCCGGCGTACTGCAGGCACTCATCTTCGGTGCCATCGGGGTAAGCCTCGTCGCCATCCTCGGCGTCGGCCTTGGCGGCCTCATCCGACACACCGCAGGAGCGACCACAGCCCTGATAATGGTTATCGTCGGAGGGGTCACACTCGGCCAGTTCCTTCCAGCCGGACTCCGCCAGTACCTGCCAGGAGCCGCACTCGAGGCCGCCGTGACAGTCCATCACTCTGCCGGACTCCTAATGCCCAGGACGGCCATTGTTGTCCTCGGCATCTACGCCGCCATCACCCTCGCAGCAGCATCTATCCGGGTAGCCCACCGAGACGCCTGACCATACTCAGGCCCGCCGCCCGCCCGTGTCGTCACTCAACGACACACGGGCGCGCGCATATCTGGATCCGGGATGGCCGACCGCATCGCCGGGATGGGGACCCCCCCGCTGGGGCCTGGCCTTCGATGGTCGCCCAATATTCCGCGTGAAGCTTGGCCACCGCCCGCGCCCTCAAAGTGCCGCTCAAGGACGCTCAGAACGGACTCCCAGAACATCGCTGCCACCGCACTGGCGCCGCGCCCCTATTGATGCTCGGGCTCGCCACCGGTTGGCGTGGCAGCGATTTCACCGGCCACTCTCGGTGACGATATTGCCGCCGGCGGGCGATGTGTTGTTGACGTCCAGCGGGTAATTCCTCCCTGGCGGCCCACATGCGTCGACGCCCAAAACCTTCCGATCGTCGAAGGTGGACTGTGGTTTCGGGCTTGCGGCTCAGTGCCGATGGCACTGCCTGTCGCTGAAGGGTTTTCTATCGCGAATTTATCGCGATCCCGCCCGACGGCCAAGCCCGTCCGCCCATGGCCTCAAACGCCTTCTACCAGCACTTTTGTGTTCACAGAAGTTCACTGAAGTACGCTGAGGTATAATAATCACCGCCCTTTCAAGGCGGCAGCACGGGTTCGAATCCCGTTGGGGGTGCTGACGAAGGGGGCGGCGGGCATGACAACACCGGGCTCATGATGTCGGGATGTCCGAGGACCGCTCTGGTACCGCGTACTGCGCGATCGCTGGCAGTTCCGGTCTGGCAGGGAAATCGACGCGGATCGTTCGAGTTCGATTATGACCGGTGGGTTCGCACGGTGACACCAGGCAGGTCTTGGTAGGCAGAGCTGTCGGCGGAGACCACCTCCCGCTGGGTCGCCTTGGCGGTGGCGGCGATGATCAGGTCGTGGGCTCCTCGGGGTCGACCCTGTCGGCGCACGGTAACGAGCAGCTCGGCGTGGGCAGCTGCGACGGTGGGGTCGTAGTCGACGATCGGAATAGTCCCCCGGACGTCGTCAACGAACTGCTGGCGGTCGGCCCGGTGCGCGCCACCGGCAAGGAGGACTCCGACGACCAGCTCGGCGACGGTGATCGCCGCAATGGCCACCTCGTCCTCGTCTTCGATGAGCTCGTCGAGCGATGCCTTCGTGCGGTCAGCGTCGACCAGGAACGTCGTATCCAGTAGTAGGCGGCTCAAGCTCTGGTCTCAATCTCCAGGAGATCTCGCACGGAAGCGATGTCCCGCCCGAACCCTGGGTCGCGGCGGCGACCCCGGAGCAAGGCCTTGACTTCGGCGCCTCGGCCGGTGCTGACCGGATCGAGCTGGGCGACCACCTTCCCTCGACGGACGATCGTGAACCGCTCGCCACGGTGTTCTACGGCGTCGAGGATGTCGGAGAAGTTTCTGGCTGCGTCGGTGGCGCTAACCTCGGGCACCAGATCAGATTATCAGATATTCGTGGAGGAAACGTCGGCGCTGAACCCTTTCGTCTTGGGGTGTCAGTCTGAGGGGGGGATGTTCTGGTTGAGGTGGAACAGGTTGTCCGGGTCGTAGGTGCGTTTGATGGCTGCGAGCCGGTCGTAGTTGCCTTTGTAGTTGTCTTTGATCCGGGAGCCGTCGTCGTCGTCCATGAAGTTGATGTAGCCGCCCGGCTCGGAGTGGGGGGCGGTGGCCGCGTAGTAGTCCCGGACCCACTGGATCCGCTCGGCGTCGACGCTCGGGTCGGTCCAGGAGGCCAGGATGACGGTGGCGAAGTTGGCGTCTCGGTAGGCGAAGGCGGTGTCGTCGGCGGCGACGCGATGGCAGGCGCCGTTGATGGGGTAGAGGTGCATGGTGGCGCTGACCTCGGGCACCTTCGGACCGTGGTCGAGGTGGGCATCGATGGCGGCGTCGGTCAATTCAGTGACGAAGTTGCCCTTCCAGTAGGCCCGAATGCCTTTGGGGAACAGAGCATCGAAGGCCGAGTTCAAGACCGGGTAGGGCATCGGTCCCACCATCTCGGCCACCCTCGGGGCCAGGTCCCGGAACGGTTTCATGGCATTCTCGCCCTGATCGAGCGGCCCCGACCAGTGGACCACCGCCAGAGACAAGGTGTCGCCGTGCCGGTCCTCGGGGATGAATGGCAGCGGCGGAGCGATCTGGAAGGCCGGAAAACAGCCGTACGCCTCCGGGGCGTCGTTGATGAAGTCCCGGTAGAAACGCAGCAAGTTGCCCGCCTGGTCGAGTTCGTAGAAGAACAACCCCACGTACACGTCGTTCACCGGGTGCAGCTGGAACTCGAAGGACGTGACCACCCCGAAGTTGCCGCCGCCGCCCCGCAAAGCCCAGAACAGATCCTCGTTCTGGTCGATGCCGGCGGTGCGGACCTGCCCGTCGGCGGTGACCACCTGGGCCGAGCGCAGGTTGTCGAGACTGAGGCCGTAGCCCCGGGCGAGGTGGCCGATCCCGCCGCCCAGAGTGAGCCCGGCCACACCGGTGGTGGAAATTATTCCTCCGGTGGTGGCCAGCCCAAAGGCATGGGTGGCGTAGTTGAAATCACCCCAGGTGGCCCCGCCCCCAGTTCGGGCCGTCCGAGCCGCCGGGTCCACGTCGACATGCCGCATCAACGACAGGTCGATCACCACCCCATCGTCGTTGGTACCGAAACCGGGAGCGCTATGCCCACCGCCCTTGACCGACAAGTCCAGTCCGGCGTCGCGGGCAAAGTTCACGGCCGCGATCACGTCGGCGGTCTGCTCGGCCCTGACGATCACCTGCGGGCGCTTGTCGAACATGCCGTTGTGGACGGCCCGGGCGTCGTCGTAGCCGGGATCGGCGGCGGTGAGGATTGGCGCTCGCACCTTTTCACGCAGGTCGCCAACAGTTGGCTTGGTCATGTGGTCCTCCCCCGTGTGACCCTGTCCGACATCCAAACGAGGCGTGGCAGCAGCCTTGCGCATGCCTTCATCGTTTCGAATCCTCGCTCGATATGCCTTGGTCGACCGACGAAGGCATATGACCTTGGCGAGTATCTAGTACACATGACCAGGCGTCAAGTGGATCCGCCCATCCATTCGCGAGGATGTGGCCGTTCGCACGGTGACTTGATGCCGTGGGCGTAGGAGCCGCGAGGGCTCGGCGAGGCCGCCGGCCAGCAGGCGACGGTGGCATTGATGGCGCGTCCGCGGAACAGCTTGCCCCGGCCCGGCAGCACGGGTTCGAATCCAATTGGGGTGCCGGACCGAGACGTGCCAATGAGGAATTAGCGGTTAATCAACTCCAGAGCGTTGTCGCGCATGATCTTCTTGACGTCGGCCGAGTCAAGCTTTTGGATGCATTCGACATAATCGGCTGGCGCGATGTTGCCCTCCGGGTGGGGCCAGTCCGACCCGAACAGGACCCGATCGACACCGATCATCTCGGTGAGGCCGATCACGTCTTCTTCCGGGAATGGCGAAACGTAGACGTGCTCCTTCATGATGTCGGAAGGCAGGTCGGTCATCTTCTGTCCCCACGCCCTCACTTCGCGGGTCACGATGCCTCCCGCGTGATCCATGGCGTGGAGGGTCGCGGGCACCCACTGCATACCCATCTCGATCGACCCGACCCTGACGTTCGGGAAGCGGCCGAACAGGTTGCCGAGAACCAGCGCGAGCACCGTTTCCTGAATCCCGCGCGTGGCGTTGAACGTGTGCATCAGCAACTCGTAGTGGTACTTGTCGCTATAAGGCACCTTGCCGTAAACGTCCTTAAAGGCACCGTCGTAGACGGTCCAGCCTCCATAGGCGTGGTAGGCAACGAATGTCTTGGCCTCGTTGGCGATGGACCAGAACCGGTCGAATACCGGATCGGCTTGTGAGCGCCCCGCCCCGGGCCCCGGTCGCACCGAGACAATCTTGGCGCCACGGTTGACCACGAACTCGAGCTCGTCGGCCGCAAGCTGTGGGTCAAGCATGGGGATGTACGGCGGCGACCAGAGACGATCCTTGTAGCCATAGCCCCAGTCATCTTCGAGCCACAGGTTGTAAGCGTGGAACGCCTTGTGGCCGACCACCGGGTCGTCCATCATCAGGCCTTCGACGCAATCGCCGAGGGTAGGGAACAGGAAGCACTGCTCGACCCCCTGCTGGTCCATCACCGCAAGACGTACATCACGCTCCCGGTAGGCCGAAGGGAGTGGCTCGAGCTCGCCGTAGCTGGACTTGGCGAACTCCCAATCCGAGTTGCGGCCTTTGCCTTCCTCGAGGTCCTTGAGCCGCTGGTGGAAGGCCCCGGCCTTGGCGATCGGGTTGAACGTCGGATTGGCTGGCGTGTCGGAAATCTTCTCCCCGAATACCAACTTGCGCCGCTTGCCCTCCTGGACCCAGCGCACGAAACGCTTGACATCCTCGTCTCCGTGGCGGGTAAACGCGTCCTCGGCTTCGTAGTAGTGGTTGTCAGCATCGATCAGGTCGTATCCAAGGTTGGTGCCGGTCATCCTGTTCTCCATTCGGGGCGTTCGTGCCTTCTTTGTCCGGTTGATACTCGTGGTCATCCCGTGGGCCGCTGTGGTCATCCACCGATGATTCGTTCACCTGCCTGGCGGACCACCTCGATGACTTCCTGCGTTTTTACAGCATCCTCGACCGTGGCGAACAGTCCGTCAGCGCGGAAGGTTTGGCCGTCGACGACGGCTGCCAGGTCGGCGAAGAGTCGCGCCGACGCGGGAACCATCCGTTCCCCCGTCAACTCGTCCAACGTGTACGCGGAGGGCGTTGGTATCTCCATGAACCCCTCTCCCCTGCGCCCGGCCGTGATGACGCCTCCACTCACCACGATCGAGCCGTCTGAGCCGTACGCCTCCAGGCGGTTGCCCGACCCGTTGTGGAGCGCCCAGCTGCCTGTCAGGACGAAGGGAGCACCGTTGCTGAATCGTCCCGTGACCACGGCCGTGTCGTCGGCGGTAACGCGACGAGTTCCGGCCGTCGGGCTGTCGGGACCAACGAAGTCGCCGTCGCGATAGTCCCAACTCAACACCGGCTTCTCCGGGACGGCGATGCTCACGGTGCCATGGACTTCGCACAGGTCACCGAAGGTGTAGCCCAAAAGGTCGATCTCATGGGACAGCATGCCGGCGAGGAATCCACCACCCAGTTCTTTCCGGGCGACCCATGTGTACCAGAAGGGCTCCATCCCGGGGTTCACCCCGAAGTCGACCGCAACCGTCTGGACGACGTAGCGCAACTCACCCAGGTAGCCCTGCTGCACGAGGTCGCGAAGCAAGCGACGGTAAGGGAAGTACCGCATCTCATGGTGCACCGCGTCAACCAGCGACGGGACCCGGGCCCGAGCCTCGTCTACCGCAGCTGCCATCTCCCTCGCCTCGTTCAAGTTGAGGGCAAGCGGCTTCTCGCAAAGTACGTGCTTCCCGGCACTCAGTGCCGCGATGGTCATCCCGGCATGGCTGTCGGGAGGAGTGCAAACATCGACGAGATCGACCTCATCGTGCTCGATCAACTTCTGAAAATCATCCGTAGCGAAAGGGATGTCCCAGTGTTTGGCCGCCATTTCCGCCCGGGATCGCTGCGCGCTGCAGATCGCCACCACCTCGATATCCGAACTTGCACGCATGGCAGGCATGTGAACCCGCGTTCCGAACCCGGTGCCGATCAAACCAACTCTCATATCGCCTCCCATACGAGACCGTCCCGTCGAGAAGGTCGAGACCAACTCACCGTTTCTACTACAAATTTTAGACCAAGATCAAATAGGGCGAGTGAAGCCGCTACAGCCGACCGAGAACAACTTCCAACCGGTCGATTTCGGCCGGGTCGGTGGTCGTGGGAAGGAAGTGCACCTCGTCGAACCCGGCCTGATCAGCGTTCGCAACCGTTGTCGCAATGGCATCGGCCGACGCGACATTCAGGGACATCGTCACCGCTGACCGGGTTGCGGGGTCGGCAAAGCCGTAGTACCTGCCCACCACCTCGCGAAGTCGCTCGAGGCTCCCATCCCCCAGCGCAAAGAAGCAGGAGACACCGAGTTCGGGTCGAGGCAGTCCCGCGTCTTCGAATGCGCCGCAGACCGTCGTCGCGACGGCGGCCATCGCGGTGGCGTTGCCGTCGGTAGTGAATCCCTGGTAGCCGCAGGCCCACCTGACCGCTCTCGCCAGCGCCTTGGGTCCCGTAGCCGCGCAGTGCAGGCGTGGACCGCCTGGAGTGAACGGCGGGGGTCCGAGGATGGTGCCCGACGGTTCTGCTGGCTCCTGTCGCCACAACGCTTGCATCGACGCGACCGTGTCATCCAGGCGCTGCCATCGTCTGTTGTATGTCGAGCCGGCGGCTGCGAAGTCTTCCGGCCGCGAACCGACCCCCGGAGTAAGGATCAGTCGGCCTTCGGAGAGCCGATCGATCGTCGCGAACGCCTTCGCAGACAGGGCCGGCGGGTGAAATGGCAGGACGGAGACGTTGGTCAGTAGCCGGACCCGATTCGTCACGGCCGCGGCTGCCGTGATGGCGACGGTTTGGTCCGGATTATCGTAGGTAACGCGCTCTCCGATGCTCAGCGTCCGAAAGGGACCCGGATCCGCCCTCGAGGCCCACGTCAGAAGGTCCTGCCGAGAAGCCGGCACCGTGTACGGAATCTGGAGACCGAAATGCACGTTCGAAACTCCTCACACCCGTGGGAATGGACAATTCGCCCACTCTATCGCCCCGGCATGTGCTGGACCACATACCAGCCGATAGTGGTCAGCGCGGATTGGATACGCTCGAGCGTTTCGCCGAAGGTGTGATCAGTCGCCTTCGGTAACTCCCCCTTCCCGCCAATACACGCGGTGAGAGGGTCCGATGAAGGAGGACTTGTTCGTGGACTTTGGCATCAGGGACAAGGTCGCGCTCGTGTCAGGTGGGAGCAAAGGCATAGGCCGAGCCACGGCCGAGGAGCTCGGCCACGAGGGCTGCCGGGTGATTGTGACGGCGCGAGGCAAGGAGGCCGTCGACGAGACCGTCAGCACCATCCGCGAGGCCGGGGGCACTGCGGTCGGCATCACGGGGGACTTCACAAAGAAGGACGACATTCGACGCATTGTCGAGGAGGGACGGCAGATGCTCGGCCCCGTCGACATCGCCGTGTTCAACGTGTATGGACCGACCACTGGCCGGTACGAGGAGCTGGACGACGGTGCGTTCAACGACGCGTACAACGACATGGTCATTGCCCTGCACTGGATGACCTCCGCCGTGCTCCCGGACATGAAGGCCCGAGGCTGGGGCCGGCTGGTAACCATTAACTCGATTTCGTCCAAGGAAGTTCACCGGACCCTTCCGCTCTTCACGGCAAACGTCACGCGGGTCGCGGCGGTGTCATTCAACAAGACGCTCTCGGCCGAGGTCGGGCAATACGGAATCACCGTGAACACGATGGGAACAGGCGGATTTTTGACCGACCGCTACAGTTCATACATGCGCCGGCAGGCGGAGGAACGGGGAGTGGACTACAACGAGTTCACCGCCATGCGCCGAGATGACATCCCGGTCGGTCGTCTGGGTTACCCGGATGAAATGGGCGCGGCAGTGGCCTTCCTCTGTTCGACACGTGCCAGTTTCATCACTGGACAGTTCATCGTGGTCGATGGAGGAGCAGTCCGAACCCTGTGGTAGGGGTGGTTCGGCCAGGACCGGTCAACCCGGAACTGGATCGACCCGTCGCGTGTCTGGATGGGCTCACCCGTCACCGGATCGCACTGTTCTGATCCCGTAGTTCAATCTGCGGTGCCCAGGATCGTGCGGCCCACCGTCTCGTAGTGTTCATCCCGACCCTGGAACTGCTGCGTGGCCGTGCGGATGTCACGGAGGCGACGCTCGAAGCCGTTCGCGGCGAATACGGCATCAACGCCTGCGGCGTGGTACGCAGCATCTGCGATCGCAGCGGCCTCCGTGAAAGCGTGCGAAGCAGCCAGCCGGATGCCGGTCTTCGACCCTTCACTCAGTACACCGTCCCGGATGGATTCGTCGAACGCAGTGGCAAGCTGGGAGTGCAGGAGAGCGCGGGCAGCCATCAGACGGGCTTGGCAGCGGGCCACGGTGACCTGCACGGCGGGATTGCCCCGTAAAGCTCGCTCCCGTCCGAGAGGGGTCTTCTTTTGAGCAAGCACGACAAACGCATTGAGGATCCCGTTGGCGATCCCGAGCACCACGGCGGCAAAACCCGCGGCATAGATCGAGCTGTGGCTGAACCCAAACAGCGGGGCGTGGTCTACTCGAGTGGCCACTTCCTCGCGGGCGAACGCCAGGCGCGACGGAACGAAGAGGTCGCGCACGGAGAACGAGTCGGTGCCTGTAGCCCGAAGTCCCATCACGTTCCACGATTCGTCGATGCTGGCGTGGTGGGCGGGAAACAGCACGGTGATGGTCTGCGGAGCTCCCGTGTTGGTCAGGACGGGAGTGCCGTCCGGGAGTAACAGCCTGCAGCTGCCCCCGAGCCAGTCGGCGTGATGGATGCCACTGACGTAGGACCATCGGCCCGACACCCGGTAGCCGTCGTCGAGGACGACCGCGTGGGCATCGGTGCCAGGACCCCAGGCCAGGACCGACTCCCGGCCGCCGAAAACCTCAAACGCGGATTCCCGCTCGAGGTACGCAGCGGCAACCGAGCACCCCACCGCCTGGCAAACGCACCATGCGATGCTGGCGTCAATCGCGGCCAGAGTCTCCATAACCTTCACGAAGCTGACTGGATCGAGTTGCGCCCCGTCGAGCCACGTCGGCAACAGCAGGCGGAACATTCCGCCCGAATGCAGAGCTGAGAGGAGGGCCGGCGCGAGGCGGCCATCTTTCTCCGCAATATCCGCCCATACGGACAGGTCGGCGGCGGTGGCGGCGACCCAGCTCAGTGCGTCAGATGCACGGCGTCGACCTCCTATCTCGGTGACCTCCACCCGGTTGCCGAAGGGGTCAACGAAGAGGGTCTGGAGTGTCTCGCCCGAACGCCGGTCGGATCGGCTGATTCCATGGGGATCCGGGACCTCCAGGCCCTTGGCTCGCAACTCGGCCACGGCCGCGTCGATATCCGAGACCTCGATGGCAAAATGACTTGGCAGGCCCCCGGGCAGGACGATGTGAAGTTGCTGGGGCCCCAGGTCGAACCAGTGCCCGGGACGCCCCTCGCTCGGGCGGTCATCCCGCTCTGTCAGGCCGAAGAGATCCCCGTAAAACGCCCGGGCTCCGCCCAGATCCGGGGCGACGACGGCTACGTGGTGAAGCCCGACGATGTCCACAAGAGCAACGCTACCGTTCCCGGGGCCCGCCGGACCGATTGTCATGGAAGCGATCCGGCCTCGCCAATATGAACCAGCCCGGATGCGATACCGACCTGGCGATTCCCCCACCGGGCAGAATCCCTGGCATGGATGAGCCGTCGGAGCTGCAACACAACGGACACTGGAGGATGGCCGTCTGGTCCCTCCGCGTGGGATACCTCGCGCTGGGCGTCGCTCTCGTGGGCATCATCGTGATGGCGTCGGGATCCACGCCGTGGGTCTTGGCTGTCGGGGTGATCGTGTGGCTCGCCGCCGCCGCCGTCACGTTGACCGGGTTCTTCCGGGCCCGGCACGAGTTACCCGAACCACGGCCCGGGTACTGGTCGATGCGATTCATGCTCATCCACGACACCGTTCACGCACAGTCGCCGGCCCAGCCGTCCTGACAGCTCTCGCCGCCCCGCCGGCGGTCGGCGCCGACCGACGTGTGGGCCGCCGCATCCCAGCGGGACTCCGGGGGCCCCGCGGAGTCTGGCGGGATCCGGGGGGTTAGGCTCACAGACCTGGCTGGCTGAGGACTGGATGGAATCAATGGGTAACCTTGCGCGCGCTCGATGGCGGACTCGACCAACACTGCTGGCACCGCTCGTGGCCGCGGTTATCTTGCTGAGCGCCTGCTCGTCGAGCTCCCATTCTCCGTCTGCGGCGTCGAGCCCCACATCGCAACCGTCCAGCTCGGCAGCCGCGGGCAGCACGCCGACATCCACCGCTGCGCCCGTCGTCGCGGACCTCGGGATAAAAGTGACCGGAGCCTTCAACACCAAACCGACCGTGACCTTCCCGGCCAGCCAGCCTCCGAAGCAACTCGTCGAGCAGACCCTCGTGGCCGGCAGCGGCATCCCCGTGGTTGCCGGCGACACCGTGATCACCAACTACGTCGGTGAGATTTGGCCGACGAAGGCCGGCAGCGCACCCACGGTCTTCGACAGCTCGTTCGCACGTGGGGCCCCGACCGGATTCGTGATCGGTACCGGCGCAGTGATCCCGGGCTTCGACAAAACCCTGGTCGGCAAGCGGATGGGGACACGAATGCTGCTGAGCGTCCCGCCCGCCGACGGCTACGGTCCATCGGGTAACTCCCAGGCGGGCATATCCGGCACAGACACCCTGGTATTCGTGGTCGACCTGTTGGCCGACTACAAACCGAACGCCTCAGCACCGGGGGTGGTCGACAACCAACTGCCCGCCACCGGCTGGCCCCAGATCACCAACACACCTGGCCAGCAGCCCCAAATCACCAGCGTGGCGGGGGTCACGGCGCCCGCCTCGCCGACCTCGAAGCTGCTGGTCAAAGGCAGCGGGGCCAAGATCGACCCGAGCAAGACCCTGGTGCTGCAACTCGTCCAGACGGACGTCGCCACCGGCAAGCAGACCCAATCCTCATGGGGCAAGGCACCGCAACTGGTCACCGCACAGACTGTCCTTTCAGTTGCCACCGCCCTCAACGGCCAGAACATCGGCGCTCGCGCCGTCGCTCTGGTGCCGGCCACGCCTGCCCAACCGGCGTCGGCGACCGCGGCCTCGCAACCGGCCACGCCGGCCCAGATCCTGATCATCGACGTCGTCGGCCAGTTCTGACAACGCACGCCGCCCGGTGGGGGGATGGCCGACACCGGTACCCGGGATTTAAAAGACACCCCCGACAGCCATATTCGGGTCCGTGCCCAAATCGTGAACCGGGTTGCGGTCCTCGGTCACCCAAAACCGAAGGTCGTGACGGGCATCAGATCATCACTCTGAGCGTCTCCGCGAGTAACGTGCGGTCGGTGGGTGGCGATGGTTAAGCGGCTGATCTTGGTGGAGGGGCTGGCTCCAGTTGCCCGGTGCGACTTGCAGGCAATGTTCGGTGAGCCAGACGGGTGAGCCAGCGGGCCTGCCTGAACGCGCCAGGCGGACCCGTACCCAGCGTCTCGAAGCACTCAGTGACGGAGTTTTCGCCATCGCCATCACGTTGCTGGTCCTCGATCTGGCCGTTCCTGCGACGGCCCACTCGGCACATCACTTGCTCAACGCCGTTGCTGACGAGTGGCCCGGCTACCTCGGATATCTGGTGAGTTTCTCCACCATCGGTGCGATTTGGCTCGGACACAACGCCCTCACCGACTATCTGGACCAGGCCGACACGACCCTGTTGCGGCTGAACCTTTTGTTGCTGCTCTTCGTGTCGTTTCTTCCCTTTCCCACTCGGCTGCTGGCGGAATACGTCACCACCGGTCGAGCGGAGCGAGTGGCATCCACCTTCTACGGTCTCACCCTGCTGGTCAGCGTCGGTCTCCTGTCCGTGTTGTGGCGGTACTCCTGGCATGCCCATCTTGTACGACCCGACATCCACGACGAAGAACTCAGCCTTCTCCGGAGTCGTCTCACCCCCGGCCTGGCTGCGTACGTCGTCGTAATTCTGCTGGGACTGTTGGTCCCGGTCGTAGCCTTGGTCGGTTACCTGTTGATCGCCTTGTACTTCGTGTTCCCGATCCGCCTGCCGCGACGACGACCTCACGTCGCCTGACTTCACTAGTTGCCAGCCGGCAGGAGACTTCACGAAAGCATCGCAGTCTCCTGGACTTGGTCGTCGCAACCCGACGTCTCCGCTACTGCACCCTGGCCGGATCGACGCCAATCCCCCCTGCGGCGCTGCTGGCATAGGTGGCAAGGGCGAAGCGGAGGACATCAACCGCTTCCACGCCGCTCCAGAGCAGGGGCCCCTCGCCCGTGTGCAGCCAGCGCAGCCAGTGGCGACCACTGTCACGAAAGCTGCTCCCCCAGTCATCGTCGAGGGCGTGGTACCCGCGCACTTCCCCGTCCACATAGACCTCGAGGCTTGGTTCCTGCACACCTCGCGCCGTGCAACGATTGACGCGGGCGTAGCCGCGACTTCCCGTTACTTCCCACCTCTCGTCGTTGCTGTAGTAGTCGGACCTCATAAACATGTCGACCGCCAGCGTGATATCCCAGACACCGCGGATCCCGTTATGGTGCTCCCACGAGATTGTCGTGGGCGCGTCGACCTCAATTAGCCCAGGGACGATCGGCGTGGTCCCGACCCAGGCGCGCACCTCCCTGACCGGGCCGAACAACCACAAGGCCGTGGCCAGCTTGTGCCAACCGTCGTCGAAGACGAGAATGCCGCGACCGTGCCGCATCTGCTGAATCTGCCACTCGTAGCTGCTCGGAGGCACCTCCCAGCCGCCGCGGCCGCTGCCAACCATCTTCATGTGATAGCCGGCAACGTCACCGATCTGTCCGGAGTTCACTACCTCCTTGAGTCGCCGCAGAGGCTCGTAAAAGAGGTAATTCTCCATGACTCGAAGCACCCGGTCGTTGACCTCGGCCGCGTCGAGCATCAGCTCAGCGCTCGCCAGGTCACTGCACATCGGCTTCTGGAGATTGACGTGCCAACCATGGCCGAGCATCTCAACTACGAGCTCGGTGTGAAGGGGGATAGGCAGCAGGGCTTCGATGGCGTCCACTTCGGGTCCGCTCGCCGCAAGGTCGGCCACGCTGGCGAAGGTCCTGGCTTGTGGAAAGTCGAGCTGTCGTTGGAGTCGGCGCGGCTCACTCGGGTCGACGAGAGCGACAACCTGGACATCGGAATTGTCGAGGTACGCGCGTACGTTGAGGTCGTAGATTCGCCCCAGCCCAACGAATGCCGCCCGGACAGGCCGATCGTATGGCTGGAAGGATCGGTGAGGTTCCACGCGGTCGCACCGTACATCGGATGGACGGAGGACGGCGCGACTGCTGCCGCGGTATCTTCGCCCCCGTGTCCTGCTGAGAATGGCGGGGGGCAGGCGGAGGAACTTCAGAGCCGGCGGCGCTCGCGCTCCCTCTCCCTTTCCCTTTCCAGTTCTCTCTCGTCCCGCCCTACTTCTCGCTCCCGCTCTCGTTCCAGTTCCCGCTCCCGCTCGCGTCGCTCCCTCTCGATCTCCATGACTACCTCCTGAGTTCCACTATCAATGGCGGCGTAAACCTTCTTTGAAACAACAGGTCTAAGCTCACTGGCAGCCGAGCTTCCTCAGGTTCCGAGCGATCGAGTGCAGGGGGTCCGAGAGTGGAGTCAGACCAGCAAAGGTCCCTCGTGTTGGTGGTGGGATACGAAGGGTCCGATCCGGCGCGCCGGGGCGCTCGCCGCTGCGGGGCGCATTCTTGGCCAGCGCGACGGATGGATCGAGGTTGTCTATATCAAGCCAACCGAGGGAGACGACCAATCGGCCACGCCTACGGCTGACATCGTCGACAGCCTTGGAGCAGGGGAGGCCGACGTGCACTACGAGGTTCGCTCGGTGTTGGACGCCGAAAAGCAGCCTTGGCGGCTGCGGACGACGAGCGGAGCAGTGTCGGAGGAACTCATCGGGACCGCACAAGAGATCGAAGACGAAGGTGGACCTTCCCGGACGGTCGTGATCGTGGTGGGCAGTGACCGTCGCCTGGCGTTCAGCGTGCCGATCACCCTTGCTCGGCGGTCCACGTTTCCGGTCGTGGTTGTGCCGTAAGGCGGCCGAGTCCCGGTGCAGTCGAGCAGATCTGAAGTATCCTTCTTTCTGCGGGCGGGACTCAGTTCGTTTCGATGTATGGAAGTTCGCTGCCGCCGTCGTCGTACATGCCGCCTGCCCAAGCGTGATTTGCGACAACCGTGACGCCGCCGAGGATGTTGCTGCCGGAACCAGGGTTGGGGGCGGGGTCGATGGTCCAGGTGTTGCCGACGCCCTTGTAGATGAGCGAGTTGTTGTTGTCGCTCGTGTCGTCCACATACGTGCCCACGGCCCAGACCGTCTTGCTCTGGACGGCCACGCCCCACAGGTTCGTCCAATTCTGGTTTTTCGGTATCGGGAGCGTGGGGATGGACCAGGCGCCGTTTGCGAAATGCTCGACGAGTGGCTGGCCACCGCTGATCTGGGGACTGTCCGCTTCACCAACCGTCCATACTTGGCCGCCGGAGACGGCCACGCCGGTAAGCATTACGGACTCGGCCGGCAAGATCGGCGTCGAGACCACCGACCAGCGTCGGCCGTCCCAGTGCTCGACAAGGCCCACGTCCGGCACTTTGCCGGTGAGCTCCTGGCCGACCGCCCATATGTTGTCTGCGCTCACGGCATCCACGGCGTAGAGGTGGTTGCCCGCTATGCCCGGATCGGGGCTGGGGACGACGCTCCACGCAGTGCCGTCCCAGTGCTCGACCAGTGTCTCGAAGATCCCGTTGGCTCCCTCCTGGTCGCCGACCACCCACACGTCTTTCGGCGACAATGCGGAGGCGCCGAAGAGCATGTCCCGCATGGACCCGGGCTGGGGGGTGTCGGCGATCCTCCAGCCCGAGCCGTTCCAGACTTCGATAAGCGCCCGGTCCTGGTAGGCGTTGTTGAGGTATTCCCCGACCCCCCAGGCCCAGCCACCCGTGGCCGCAGCCGCGTAGAAGGAATTGAAGTTGACACCGGCGTTGGGTGTCTGGACGACGGTCCATCTGGTGCCGTTCCAGTGCTCAGCGAAGCTCAAGGTGGCGTCCACATTGGCAACGGGGTTACTCGGCAGGAAGTCGCCAAAGGCCCAGATGTCATTCGGTGACGACCCTGCGACGGGCCCAAGGCTGTTGTCAGAGGTACCCAGCCGTCCGGCCGCCTGAACCGTCCAGCCGCCGGAGCTGGGCGTTGCGGTCGTCTCGAAATGCGGCTCGGTCGGGGTCGGGGTAGGCGTCGGGTAGTTGGGGACGGGCAGTGGCGTCGTGGCTACCGCTGGGTTGCCGGTGACCGCAAAGAGCGGCGTCAAAGGCTTCACCGCGGTGGTATCGCAAGTGTGCTCCAGGCACCCGAGCCCGAACGCGTGCTGGATGCTGCTGAGCATCGAGTAGTGGTTCGACGGGGCCGGGTCCTGCACGTGGCGCGGGCCGTGGCTGGTAATCACCACGGTGGCCACCTGGCCGCCACCGGGCTTGGCGCCGCAGCAGCCGCGGTTGTTGTCACCGCTGTCAAAGGTGACAGCAATGGCGTTGTTGCCTTTGGCCCAGAACGGAGCGCTCGTGATTTCGCTGACAAGCTGGCCGAGGTATTGGTCGCCGACCGCGACCAGGTGCTGGTTTTGCGGGTCGCCTATGTTGCCGCTGTCGAGGCAATACGGAGGGTCGCCGTGCATGTCGTGGCACTCGTCAGGAACGATGTAGTTGAACCGTGGGACATTTCCGCTCGACAGGTCTTGCGACAGCTCCGTGATCGGCACCTGGTGTGTCCAGTCATAGTTGTTCCGGTCGGGAAGGAAGTTCTGGATGGCGTCGTGCTTGGACACGTACAGCGGGTCGCTATCGGGCGCGCCATTGCACTTTTCCGGGTAGCAGATGCCCTGGTAACCGGGGTAGGGAAGAGATTGGAGGTAGGCCTTCCAACTGATGCCGGCGGCGTCGAGCTGCGTGATAAGGCTGGGAGCGTCGACCCGGTTCTTCCAGTAGGCGTCGTCACTGGTCACCCCGAAGGCGCTGCCGCCAAGGATGGCGACATAGTTCGCCTCGCTACTGGTGGGGTTGGCGCTGAAGTAGTGGGTCGCCGCCCGAACTGCTGCGCCAATGCGTTGAGGTTCGGCGCTGCAGGGTTGCCGATCACATCGTAAAGGCCGTTGTTCTCCTCCATGATGAGGAAAACATGATCCAGCTTGGGTGCCGGCGTCGAACTCGACGTCGAACTCGATACCGAGGCCGAGGCGGCGCCCGCCGTCGTCATCACGGCCGCGACAAGGGCTCCCGCCCCGAGTATGCGCCAAAACGATGTGAACGTTTTCACGGAGGCGTCCTCCCCTGATGATCCGGTTGTACCCGGCAGCGAGAACCCTACGGATGGAGAGCAAACACCGGGTGACAAAAATAAACGTGACGGGTGTGCTGTCATGAATTACTCGTGACATGCCCGCGACGGCCGCCTGCGCCACCCCCTACGTGTCGCTGCGAAGGTCCCCGGCGTCGGCGGTCAGGGGACGCCGAACGGCTGGGCCGGTGATCTCGACCTGCGGTCTAGGCGCGCCGGCGGGCGGTCCCCGTACCCGGAAACCGCCAGCTGAGGCCGCGTCGGGTTGCCGGCCGGAGCTCGCTAGGCCGCCGGAGTCGGTAGCGAGTACACGTCTTCGCTTCCTTTGATGGTCGGGTCGGGAGTGGGTTCGAGCGTGAGGGTCCCCCTAACCCTGACCGGCCGTAGGACGGGGCTCGACCCTATGCTTTCGGTCCCTTTGCCGACCATACGGAAGACGTTCGTGATGGGATTCGCCTTGACCAGCGTGAACTTCCAGTGAATCCCGGCGAGCACGCTCGACACGGTCGCCGTGCCAGAGCCGCCCGTGTTCGTGAACCTGATCGTGGCGGTCTCCTTACAGGTAACCACGATCGGATTGGTCGAGGGACCAATGGCGCAGCTGGTTGAGTGGAACTGCAGCCCGGTTGGTGTTACCGGAAGGGCAATCGCGCTGAATTGGATGATGTATTGCGGCACTCGAGTTGCGGTCGGAGCCGCAGTCGCTGCAGACGGCAGGCCAATGGCCAATGCCGAACCGGCAGTCAGAGCGAGAGCGGTCAAGAACAAGCGTCGGGTGGCAAGCATGCATCTCCTTCCAGGATGGCACAGTGATGTCTTCCTAGACATCCGAGAGCCGAAGAGGGTTGCCTTGCAACGGAGAGTTCTCCAACTGGCCAGGTCAGCCGTGCTTGCACGCCTTCTCGACCGGAGCGTACTGATCAGCGGTAGGAGTTATTGCTGCGGTGGTCACCGCCCAACCATCGGATAAGGTCTTCTCTCGCGGTCCGACGCCGTTCTTCACTGATGTTCTCCGTGTCGGGGTGATCCACGGTGAACTCCAGCAGCAAGCCGTTCGGGTCGGTGACGTACAGCGACACGCAATAGCCGTGATCGAGAACGAACGTGTCGGGTTCGTGGTGACCGGCTTCAGCGATTCGTCGTTTGATGCCATCCTGGGTCGTCTGATCGACGGCAAGCGCGACATGGCGAAACGGCGTAAAGTTGATGTCCGTCTTGAACAACTTCTGGTCTTCTGGATCGGCGAACTGGAAGAACGCCAGGGCGCTCCCGTCGGCGAGCGCAAAAAAGGTGTGGCAGTACGTTCGCTCGGCCCCGAACAGGATGTCGGATTCCGTCCAGGTGGCCACGAGCGGCATCCCGACGACATTCTCGTAGAACCGTCGGGTGGCCTCTTGATCGTCGGTGACGAAGGCGTGATGGTGAAGGCGGATGGGTCCGGGCTCTGTCTGAGTCACGTGGCAGTCTCCATGATGAGATGTGAAAGTGATTGTTTGACTTCTCCCGCCACGATTGGCAGGCACGCCTCAGGGAAATCCGGCACGACGGTTGCTCCACTGCTGGCCACCTCGTCGAGGAAGCGTGGTAGCTGCGACATGGCACCGGAGGCGATGTCGTGAAGAACCAGTACGGTCCATGGCTGTCCGAGTATGTCGGCCAGGGCTCGGTCCACCCACCCGACCGGGTCCTCCCAGTCGTGAGGCACGCTGTTCCACAGGACGCACGTGTAATCGTGATGTTGGAGATACCGGATCGCGGCCTCGCTGAAGACCCGGCGATCGAGGACCCCGCCCGCGGCGTACGGCCGGAACAGCTTCAGGTCGCGGTCGAATTCCTCCATCTCAGAGGCGAGATCGGCAATCTCGGCCTGTACCGCACCAGCGGGGTCGCGGGCGCTACCGAGCAGGACGCTGTGGGTGGCGGTGTGGTGCCCAACCCGGTGTCCCCCCGCGACCGTTCGCCTGGCCAGCTCGCGCCCACCGGATTGCCGCAGGCACCTGCCCACGACGAAGAAGGTGGCTTGAAGGTCGCGGTCGGCCAGGACATCCAGTACGTCTTGGGTGACACCGGGGGTTGGCCCGTTGTCAAAGGTCAGTGTCACCTTTGGCGTCGCGCCCGGAGTGCGTGGCATTCTTTCCCTCCCTGAACCGGCTGCAGCCTACGCCCGCGCACACGCAAATAACAGGGCGTCTCCCCTGGCCTCACCGTCCGACTGGAGGCTGTGTCCAGCAGTTCCTCAACAGCGTTTCTGCCTACACTCACCCATGCTCAGGAGCGTGTCATCGTTCGAGATCAGCATTCCTCGGAGTGCGCTCGTCGATCTCGAGGACCGCCTGCGCCGAACTCGCTTCCCTGAGGACTTCGGTAATGACGACTGGTCGTTCGGCGTTCCCGCCGCTTACTTGCGGGATTTGGTCGCCTACTGGATCTCAGAATTCGACTGGCGAACCCGGGAAGCCGCGATGAACCGGTTCGCCCACTACCGGGCCCACGTCGACGGGTTGCCGATCCATTTCATGTTTGCCCCGGGTCGTGGTCCTTCGCCACTGCCTCTTGTCCTCACGCACGGCTGGCCGTGGACATTCTGCGACTACGAGCAGCTCGTGGGGCCACTGTCGGACCCAGCGGCCTTTGGTGGTGACGCCCATGACGCCTTCGACGTGATCGTTCCGTCGCTGCCTGGGACCGCGTTCTCCAGCCCGTTGCGGAGGACCGGGATCGGCGTGGTCGCTACCGCCGACCTTTGGCTGAAGCTGATGCGCGACATCTTGGGCTATGACAGGTTCGGTGCCGGCGGCGGCGACTCTGGCGCGTTCGTCAGCGCCCGATTGGGCCACGCGCATCCCGATCACATCATCGGGATTCATCTCAACTTTCCTGCCACGGTGACGATGACGGCACTCGGCTCGATACGTCCTGAGGACTATTCGCCCGAGGAGCGGCGATGGTTGGCGGAGCCCGTCGCTCAAGCCCGAGGGACGACTGCGCACATGGCCGTGCACGTGGAGGATCCACAGACGCTTGCGACGGCAATGAACGACTCACCTGCAGGGCTCGCAGCCTGGATGGTCGAACGGCGCCGAAATTGGAGCGACTGCCAGGGCGACGTCGAACGACGGTTCACCAAGGATCAGCTCCTGACGTCAATATCACTCTATTGGCTGACAGGAACGTTCCACACCTCGGTGCGGTTCTACGCCGAGTCCTTTCGCGAGCCATGGCCCCTCGTCCACGAGCGCTTACCGCCGATCGAGGTACCGACGGCCGTGGCCGTCTTCCCTCGTGAGCTCGTGCGGGTCCCGCGTCGGTTTATGGAGCGCCAAGCGAATGTGGCTCGCTGGACCGTTATGCCGCGGGGCGGACACTTCGCTCCTGCGGAAGAGCCAGAGTTGATGGTGGACGACCTGCGTGCCTTTTTCCGAGCGTTCCGCTAACTGCGGGCTCGGCTCCGCCAGTGCGACCTTGAAGGTCGGTGCGCTTGACTCGGCTCCTCCGGCCGTGACCGCCGCCCTTCGCACCCGGCCCATTCTGGAGGCCGCGGAATCCGGTGGCGACTGGCAACCCGACGACGCTGCCCTCCGACGCATCACCGGCAAGAATCGAGACGCCTTGAAAGCCGCAGCCGACGGTGGGACCGTCCTACTCAGAGCAGGTGGCCTGTTGGTCCTGATGGGTGACGACCAGTTCACAGACGCTCAGGTCTATGTCGTGCGTCAGGAGGACTTCGAGGAAGGAAGTATCACGGTGACGAAGGGCGGCGCCTTCAGTAAGGGCGGCCTTCGCGTCGCGGGCATATCCGCCAAGCAGGACCTGGTTCGCTCTGCAGCACAAGAGGTCTCCGATAAGAAGGTCTCGTTCGCCTGAGAGCCGAGATCGAATGACTTCTGCCTCGATCCGTCCCTGGTGGTCACGGTGTGGAATGCCGCTCGATATTCGCAGTACATCTGGGCGCGGGTCAGCGGGCGCCGGCCCGACCCGGGGCCAGAATGCTGCGCACTCCTGTCTATTTGTTCTCCGGATCAAGCCCGGCCAACGCCAAGCCAGTACCCTCGATGTCCTCCATTCCATACACGCCTCGACGCTTACTTTCCGGCGCGTCCTCTAACTCATATACGAGCCCACGATCGAGCAGCGGACGTAGATTGAACCGACCGTCACCGATCCCGAGCGTAGAAAGAAGGTCGTTGACGTCATGAGCGGTAAAGAACGTCTGTCGCACCGCGAGCTCGTGGCACGCCCTGAGGACTTCCACATAGTCCGGCTTGTCGCTCGCCAGCGCCCAGACGGCTTCATAAGTTGCGTCATCCATGCCGGATCACCCTACGCGGTTCGGCCATCTTGGCCGGATCCGCCGGTACCACACCTGGGCGTGGCCGGGAGAAGATGAGCGTCACTTATGACCGGCGCCTAGCCTCGAGCGGTGCCGTTGCCCGCCACCACGCCGGATCTGACCAGCCTCGATGTCCTGCTGAGTATCGCGGAGTACGGCAGCCTGGGTCAGGCGGGCCGAGCCCATCAGATGAGCCAACCAGCCGGACCGATTCGGCCAGGCCTGGCGATCGGACCCGGTAACTGTCGCCAGACCTGTGTGTCAGGCAATCCGATGTTGAGGAAGAGGCCCCGCCAGGGACTCCTTCCACTCACCGAGCAGCCGGGCGAGTTCCACCCGCGAGCGGATTCCCAGCTTCTGGTAGATTCGGCGCAGGTGATAATCGACGGTATGCGGAGACATAAACAGCCTCCGACCGGTCTGTTTGTTACTCAGCCCCTCGCCGACCAACTCCGCGACAGTTCGTTCGGAGTCAGTCAGGTCCGACCAACTCGTGAACAGGGTGGCGTCGAGCTGGCGCGTGATCGAACGCAGCGTCCCCTCCCGCTCGATAGAGCCTTCCGTGGGGGAGCCCCCGGTCTTTCCGCGGGCCGCAGCAGCCACCTGAAGGTGCGCCACAACCCCGACCAGGCGACCACCGACCTCGACCGAATATTGAGTCCGGTACACCGTCGTACCGTTGGCCAGGACGACAGGCGTATCGCATCCGCTGAAGCCTTGGCACCCGCCAGCCTGCGCCAGATGCCACAAGAAGGATCGGTCCGTGGGTTGGAGAAGCTCGGAGGCGGCGGCGTTGGTGATGATCGTCCGATCGCTGAGCGCAACGATGGGACCCCGGAAGCGGCGCCGAGCGCGGTAAATGCCTCGAGTAGCAGTAAATCGACCTGGACGCCGTCAAGCGCGCCCGGCCGTGGAGTCGCGGCATCGGAAGCCGCCCCGGGGTTGACCTCTGCCGGTGCCTCGCTCAGTTCGAGACGTACGGGACCGGATTCCGGGGCTAGTGACAACGAGCAGGCCGACATGGACGTCACCGTAAGCCTCTGCTACGGAATCCGAATCCGGACTTCGCGTAGTCCGCGCCGGTCTGATGGTCGCCCGTCTCCGGCATTGGGCTTCGGCTCACCGCTACTCTCGTCACGCCCTCGTTCCTGCTGGCCTACGTCGTCCTGGGCGTCTCCATGGTGTTCGATGCTGTTTCGTTGCTGCGCTCGGCCACGATAAGTTAGGTACCAGACGTCGAAGCGGCCCGACCGGCCTGCGGCCAGAGAAACGAGTCCATGGAGGGTCACATCGACCTTTCCGGCGAGCGGCGCTGCCGCCGGGCCACAACCAGTGCAAGCATCGCCGCGCCTGCCATGGTCGCTGCCGCGATGCGGAACAACGTGGTCAGGGACACGAGATGCTGCAACGCGCCGGCGCCGAAAGCGGCCAGGCCGTAATCGACCTGGTAGGCAGCGATGAGCCACCCGGCAGCCAATTCGACAACGCTGGGAGAGGTGGCTTCGCCATAGCCGATCGTCATGGGAAAGCGACGGCCAAGCGCAACACCAATCGCTCGACTACTCGCGGAAGAATGGCAACGTGACGAACTCCACGAGGGATACCTGGCCCTGGCCGCCGGCGCTCGACGCGATGACGGCTGCGCCGCAATACCACACGCTCCTGTTCGAGAACGAACACGTGAGGGTGCTCGACGCGCACGTCGGCCCCGGAGACACCGTTCCGGTCCACACCCATTGCTGGCCAGGGATCCTCTACATCCTCGGTGTCAGCGACTTCGTGCGGCGTGACCCCGACCGCAACGTGATCCTCGACACTCGACGGTCGACATCGCATGCTCCCGTGGGCTCGGCGGTGTGGGGAGACGCCCTCACGCCGCACACGCTGGAGAATGTGGGCGAGCAGGTGCTTCGAAACATCACGGTGGAGCTAAAGCACCTGACCTGAGTGATGGAGAAATGATGATGCCGTGGCTGCGGCCCCCCGCCCGCAGCCCGCAGCATCTGAAACACCGAGTTACTACACTGAGCTCAGTGGGAGCCACCGACATAGCTGGCGGTGGCGTCGAGCATCGGGACAGAGGGAGGTTGGGTTATGGCCAAAGAGAGGGAATTGGCAGTCTATGTGAGCGTTTACGACAACGTCGATGACGCCAGGGCCGACATGACGGCCATCGAAGAGCTCCACAGGGATGACCTTATTGGGACCTTTGACGCCGCAGTGATCGATCAGCAGAACGGTAAGCCGCACATCGTCAAGCGGATGGATCGTCCAGTCGTGCGTGTCATCCCCGAAAAGCTCGGCTTCGGACCGCTTTCGCGCAAGGAGCTCAAGGAGGCGGCTGCGGAACTGTCTGCCAGCCAAGCCGGGCTTGTCGTGATTGGCCAGCCGACGCTTGAGAAGGGTTTCGACAAGGCCGTGACCCGGGCCTCGAAGGTCGTGAAGCGGACCGTGGATGCCACCACCGACGAAATCGCGGAAGAAATGAAGGAGGCCGCAGGAAGCTGACCGGGCTTTCCCACCGTTGGCTCCGAGCCAATCTCGGCGAACCTTGGCGTCCTGCCCCTCACTGGCGACTACCCTGAAGGCGTGGCGGGCGACGTAGATCCCGACGCGGTCGAAGCGGGGCAGGCTGCCTCCAGCCGTATCAAGGTCGCTGAAATATTATCCAACCTGAGTACTGCGGAGTTCGCCGAGTACCGCCGCTTGGAAGGGCTGAAGCACCCCTCCCAGGGCCAACGGCAGCGACTGGCGGAACTGTGGACGCTTGCGGCCGAAAGGAATCTGGACAGGCTCACTGAACCGCCGGCTTCCGAAATGGATGAGTTGTCGCATGGCGAGGCCGTGGACAACCCGGTCAATGCCGAACGAGACCAGGAGACAACCTCGGAAGGCCGCGAACCTGGCTCGAGTGCGAACCCGGTGATCTCGCCCAACAGAACAAACGGGGGCGATTCAGGACGATCCTTCGGCGGTGATCCGGAACTGGCGAGTGCTGCGGGAAGCGACCTGTGGACCGTTGTTGCCGGGATCCAGAGCGAGCGACAGAAAGACTTTCTGCGACAGGTCGGGGAGAACCTGGGCAAGGATACCGGCCGTGTAAAGAGCGCGGCTTCGGATGCAAACCGAGCGGACCTGGTAGGGCATGGTCTCAACGTCGCCGTTGATTGCCGAACAAACGACCAAGTACAACTCTGTGCCCGCATTGTCGCCGCCGGCCTCGATGAGCATGCGACTGACCAGAATCGAAGGCGCGCCCACCTCCTGCTCGGCATCCTTCGACATCTTCACGAAGACCACATCACGATATTGCGCGAGGTTGGCACGGCACGGCCGGTCGCCGGCGCTGTCGTCCGCAGGCGGGGCCAGGGCAACGGGATTGATGCACGGGCCCTCAGTCAGCGGCTCCCTGAGCTGGCGGATATCATCGATCAACTGATGGCGTGGTTGGCCGCGCTGGGACTCGTGGAAAATGTTGGGGAGATCGGCGTAGGTCCACTCGCACGCTTGGTGCCGGGAAAATGGGTGGCAACGAAGCTCGGAGCACAATTGCTCGATCCTCAGGGCGCATCATGACCGAACCTGTGCCGCCGCCGCGAGTCTCTGGCGTTCGCCTACGTTCGCAGATCGTCGGTGATCCCGAACCGTCCGAGCCTTATGGAGAACTCCGTACTCCAGACGGACTGATACGACGGGGGGTCGATGTTCGACCGTGCCGCTGCACTCTGCCCCGGCGCCGTGTCGTCAGGCATGCCTGCGACCGTATCCGTGCGGGCACAGTCTCCGGGTCAGTCCGGGGTGGCCCGATGCCATACTGTGTGGCCCTCAGATCGTGAACCTCGCTGGCTATGAGCCCCGAACCGGAGGAAGACCGCCCGTGACGACCCCAACCGAGGTCTACTACGACCCCTATGACGTGAAGATCGTGGCGGATCCGTATCCGGTGTACCGTCGCCTTCGGGCAGAAGCACCTCTTTATTACAACGACAAATACGACTTCTACGCAGCGAGCCGGTATGAGGATGTCGAGCGGGGTCTCGTCGACAACAAGACCTTCACGTCAGGTCGAGGCGGGATTCTGGAGCTGATCAAGGCGAACATCGAGATGCCACCCGGTGTGCTGATCTTTGAGGATCCGCCCCTCCATACGGTGCATCGCCGGCTTCTCTCGAGAGTATTCACTCCAAAGAGGATGAACGCGCTCGAGCCCCAGATCCGCGAATTCTGCGCCCAAGCGCTCGACCCGATCGTCGGATCCGGTCGATTCGACTTTGTCGCCGACCTCGGACGGCAAATGCCGATGCGCGTGATCGGCATGTTGCTGGGCATTCCGGTCGAGGATCAGGAGAAGGTACGCGACAGAGTGGACGCCGGTCTGCGGACCGAGCCGGGGAAAGCCCAGGAATTCACCGAGGGCAACTTTGTGGACGGCACCATGTTCGCCGAATACATCGATTGGCGAGCCGGACACCCCTCGGATGACATCATGACCGAGCTTCTGCATGCCGAGTTCGAGGACGAAGCGGGCATCCGGCGCGGCCTGACCCGCGAGGAGATCCTCACCTACGTCACAGTGGTGGCTGGAGCTGGCAACGAGACCACGACCCGGCTGATCGGGTGGGCGGGCAAGGTTCTGGCCGAACACCCCGACCAGCGGGCGCAACTGGCCGAGGATCCGTCGTTGATCCCCAATGCGGTCGAGGAGATCCTCCGTTTCGAGCCGCCCGCCCACCACACCGCCCGGTACGTGGCCCAGGACGTCGAGCTCTGTGGGCTGACCGTGCCCGAAGGCTCCGTCATGATGTTCCTCAACGGTTCGGCCAATCGGGATGAGCGGCGCTTCGTGGAGGGCGATCGGTTTGATATCCACCGCGAAGTGGGCTCGCATCTCGGTTTCGGGTATGGGATCCATTTCTGCCTTGGTGCTGCCCTGGCCCGGCTGGAAGGCCGCATCGGTCTCGAAGAGGTGCTGAGGCGATTCCCGTCCTGGGACGTCGACTACGACAACGTCAAGATGGCGACCACCACGACGGTCCGAGGCTGGGAGACTCTTCCAACATTCGTTCCGTAGCGCGGCGACGAGCCACCCCTGCCCGACGCAGCTCGTTGCTCTTCCCTATCCCTCACGACGGCGACGGCGTCCCCGGGTCCCGCGGGCGAAGGGATCAGCTGCGATCTAAGCTGTCCTCCGTGATCATTGATCGACTTGACGTATCGGCGGGGGAGTTCGAGGCGGCCACGGGATGGGAGGTGAAACCGGAGGGGGCCTGCAAAGGAGAAGTATGCGTGCCTCTCGATGAAGGGGACTTCGATCTCCTGGCGGCAGCGGCGCGCCTGGGCATGGAGGTCGTGTCGGAATCTGGCGTCTGGGCCATCGGACCAGAGACGCTCGCAGGCCGTGCACTGGCAACCGCCGACGCCTCGGACTTTCATCTAACCGACCTGGACGGCAACGAGTTTCACATCACGGCCCTTCGAGGCCAGAAGGTGCTTGTTGTCTCTTGGGCGCCGTACTGAGGTTGTCGCTGGGACCTGCCCGGGTGGCAGGCACTGAGGGAACAACTGCACCAAGACGGCTTGGAAGTCGTCGACGTCTGTTTAGAGATGGCGGGGCCAGACGTTGCCCGTCCTTTTGTACAAGCAGCCGGCTCCACTCACCCGTCACTTATCGACCAGAGCCACTACATGGACGCTCGCTTCGGCGTTACCAATATCCCGCAGGTCATGTGGATCGACGAAAACAGCACGATCGTACGACCTCCCGAAGCCGCCAGCCCCATGCCCATTGGTGGCGCGGCCCTACAGATGGTCGAGCTCATCGGCGGGATGCGGGAGCGAGAGCACTACGTGGCCATGGTGCACGACTGGGTGGAAAAGGGATCGGACAGCCGGTACGCGCTGTCTCCCTCCGACGTGATTCTCCGATCGTCGTCCCGCACCCCGGCCATATCTGAAGCAGCCGCGCACTTCGAGCTCGCCCAGTACCTCTGGCGCCAAGAGGGGTTTTCCGACTGGACCATCTCTCACTTCAACGCCGCCCACCATCTGCAGCCGGAGAACATCACCTACAAGCGCCAAGCCTACTCCGCGCTGGCCGTCTCCCGAAGCGGGGGCGACGACGTAGACGGTCGGACGCGCTTCAGGCAGGCCCCGCTGGAGGGCGAGGACTGGCCGTTTATCTCCGACTTCAACAAAGACATGGTTCGCTTCCAGCCCAAGCTCGCAGCACAACTCAAGCTTCCCGGGGCCGGAAGCGACTAGTGCCGGGCCGCTGCGGACTCAGGCCGGCGCATGAGGCTGGCCAATGAAGGAGCAGAGCGCCCGGGCCCGATCAGCGCAATCCCAGGATCGCTGCGCTGACGTCCTGTCGGGCGTGGCCGGCATCGACGACGGCGTGCCATTGCTTGGAGATGGCAGCCAGAAGGGGCAGCGAATCGTCTGAGGCTGCGATCGCCAGGTCCACATCCTTCAAGGCCCACTCCAACGGGAACTCGGGCGCAAAATCGGCACTCTCCATCTTGTGGAGCTTTGCATCAGCTATAGGAGCGTCGAGCGGGCCGCCCTCGATGGACTCCTCGAGGTGGGTCGCGTCCACGCCCAGCCGGTCGGCAAGGGCCAGAGCCTCTGCCACCCCTTCAATGAGCGCGCACATGTACGAGTTGACGACGAGCTTCATCTTGCTCCCCTGGCCTGCGTCCCCCAGCCACACCGTCTTTCGTCCAATGGCCGAGAACGCGGGCCCGACGACTCCCTGCGAAACTTGCGGACCAGATGCCAGTATCAGAAGTGTGCCTGCCACGGCTGGTCCCTTGCTGCCGGAGACCGGTGCATCCACAAAGGAGACATCAGGCCGTAGACGCGCCATCCGCTTGGCGATATCCAGCGTCGCCTGGATGCCTATTGTGCCCATCTGCGCCCATACTGCCCCCGTTCTGAACGACTTGACCACTGCGTCGTCCAACATGATGGAACGGACAACGGCGTCGGTCGGCAACATTGTGATCACGACGTCGGACTCCCCCACGGCTTGATCGGGAGCGGCCGCAACGCGCGCCCCGTCAGCCGCAAGTGCCTCCGTCGCCTGGGCCGATCGGTCCCACACGACGGTGGTGAACCCGGCGCGGACCAAGTTGCGCGCCATCGCTGAACCCATGATGCCGGTTCCGATAACGGCGACGGTCTCGGGCTCTTTCCCTGACTCTTGCATGGCTCCACCTCGTTTCCAGGCATGACCTCGGGCGCTGGGTCGTCCAACGTCACTGAGCGAATTCTTAGCGCGAATTGATCGACGCAGCGCCCGCCCGATCTCGAGGCGCGCAACGGGATATGACCCCGCTCGCCCGGTGCCGCCTCGGTGCGACCCGGTCGCGTCGTGAGGACTATCGTCGAGTCCGCTGTGTAGGTGAACATGTCGCTCCCCGTCACGCTCACGACCACGCACGAGCTGGAGAGCCTCTGGTTCTGAGCCGTCCCTCTCCAATGGAGTCAGCATGAAGCATTGGTTTACCTATCCGCTCCTCTCTCACCCGTACAACCCGGACTTCATGACCCGCGACGTGGTGGTTCGCGTCGCCCGGGCAGCCGAGGCGGCCGGGTTTGACGGCATGGGGTTTACTGAGCATCCAGCGCCGTCGAACAAATGGCTCAATGCTGGCGGCCATGATGCCCTCGACCCGTTTGTGGCCCTCGCCGTCGTCGCGGCCTCGACGGAGCAGCTCCGGCTCATCCCGAACATCATCGTCCTGCCCTACCGCAACCCCTTCATCGTCGCCAAGGCCGCTGCCAGCCTGGATGCGCTGTCCGGCGGCCGCTTCGTGCTGTCGGTCGCGACCGGCTACCTCCGGAGCGAGTACCGGGCCCTGGGCGTCGACTTCGAGGCGCGCAATGGCCTGTTCGACGAGGCCCTCGCCGTCATGCGCGGCGTGTGGTCCCAGGACGAGTTCAGCTTCGAGGGGAGTGGGTACACGGCGGTCGGTGTGACGGTCAACCCGAAGCCATCGCACCTACCCATCTGGATCGGCGGGAACAGCGCGCTCACCCGGCGGCGAGTGGCCGCCTACGGCGACGGTTGGAACCCGTTCCCTTCGTCACCGGAACTGGCGAGGACGGCCCGCACCATTCCGCTGGAGGGCCTCGACCAGCTTGCACCAATGCTCGAGCACCTCTGGGCGCAGGCTGATGCGGCCGGACGTGATCGCGTCGACATCGATGTCAACTTCAGCACCGGCCTGCCCGGCCCCTCCCATCCGGGCTTCGATGCCGCGGCCCATTTGGAGACCCTTGATCGCATGGCGACGTTGGGGATCACGTGGACGAGCATCGGCGTCCCGGACGATTCCGTGGAACGAGCTGTCGAGACCCTCGAGCGGTACGGCAAGGAGGTGATCGAGGCGCAGCGGTGAAGCCGCTGCTGCCGATCGCCAGGGGCTGGTCCGAAGCCTAACGTCATCAAATGCACGGGCGCGCCGAACGTTAACGGTAGGTCAGAAGGCGAGAACGTCCAGGAAGGCAGAACGCCAGGCTGAGGTACCAATTGCTCGAATTGTGCCGGAGTTAACTCGTTGCCGGTCGCTCAGATAGTGTCACCAGCTGACACGGTGTGGCGTGCTGGACCAACGCCGGTCACGTGATCGGAGGAAGGAAGCGAGGGTCGCGAGCATGAGCGAGGACACCACCCGGTTGCAAGTGGCCGAAGAGCGTCTCGACAAGGTTCAGGTTGTGCTGGATGAAGTCAGGAGGGTGTTGGCTGCCGCAGAAAAAGCTCAGGCGGCGGCCGAACGAGCGCGTGCCAACCGGGGGAAGCTGAGTCTGGTCGTATTGATCGGAGCCGCCATCGTCGTGGTGGCCGTCGTCGTGTCCCGCAGGGGGCACTAGCACCGGGCCGTTTCGCCCAGCGGCAAGCCGATCTCCGGCCGAGTCGCCGCTGGCCGACATGTCCATCTGACCTCCAGGCTCGTCGGCGCTGACGCCTCCAGGCGACGACCGAAAGACCGGTCGCGGCGCGGTGGCACGAACGTTCTCTCCTGCCGCGACGACTTTCTCGGCGCCTCACAGTTGTTTCGGACGGAGACGACATACGTCTCCCATCCGTCCCTACCGAGGAGGGGTCATGAACATCGGAGGCAAGACCATTCTTGTAACTGGAGCAAGCCGCGGCATCGGGCAGGCGTTGGTTGCCGAAGCCCTGACGCGGGGCGCAGAGCGCGTCTATGCCTGTACACGACAGCCGATTGCCCGCCCCCACAACCGGGTCACGCCGCTCGTGCTGGACGTCACCGACGACGGACAGATCCGGCAGGCCGTCGCGGCGGTGGAGTCGCTGGACATCCTGATCAACAACGCAGGCGTGGCCGTTTACGATGACCTCAGCGATCCGGCCGTCATCGAACGACATCTCGCCGTGAACCTGTTCGGGACCTACGCGGTGACAAAGGCCTTCCTGCCGCTGCTGACCCGCTCGCGGGGAGTCATTGTCAACAACACGTCAATGATGGCGTTCGCACCGCTGCCGCTCACCCCCGCGTACGCGATTTCGAAGGCCGCGGTGTTCAACATGACGCAGTCGCTCCGCGCCCTGGTCGCCAGCCGAGGGGTTGCTGTCCATGCCGTTCTCACCGGCCCCACCGACACCGACATGACTCGAGGCTTCGACATCCCCAAGGCGTCACCCCAGTCGGTCGCCGCCGCGATCCTTGGCGGAGTCGAGAACAACGAAGAGGACATATTCCCGGACCCTCTGTCGGCCTCCCTCGCCCAGAACTGGCGGACTGGCGACGCCAAGGCACTCGAGCGCCAATACGCCCCACTGGCCGGTGCCGCGTCCTAGCGCCGCGAATTCGTTCAGCTGTGCCGCCTCCACTGGCGACTGTGCAGGCACATCTGAAGCACCGCGACGTTTCCGCCACTAAATGCGGTCTGACCCTTTGGCGGACCGTCCACCTGGCGGGAGATGCGGTATCGACCCCGACCTATTCTGTTCGTTCGAACAAGAACGGCCCGGGCTACCGCGGCTTCAAGGAGGGCGCAGCCAGATGAGGTCACCAAACGTAATCCCATTCACGGTTCCCGGTGTCCCGATCGGCCTGATGTGCGGCGGCACGCGCACGAGGCGCAACGCTTGCGGACTCAGGGCGCTGCCCGCTGATCGACACCGGGAGGCCCAGCCGGTCGGGTTCGCCGGCGCCGGCTCAGCCGATGTCCCGTCCGAGCCCGGGGGTTGCTGACATGGCCGTCGCAGAAGGCAGTGCGGCAGAACCGATGAACAACTCCGAGACCATCGGTAAGGCCGCCTTCGTGATGTCGATCGGCGGCCAACGCGCTTACGCGGATTGGACCAAGCCCGATCATCGGCTACGCCGGCTCTTGTCGGAGTTCATCGGGATGGCTGGATTAACCTTCGTGCTTTCAGGGGGTGCAGCCATCCTGGTCGTGTACGGCGGAAACGCCCTGCAACCCTGGCAGACCGTACTGGTGCTCTCCGCGGTATCAGCGCTCTGGCTGGTGGTGGCCATCTATTTTCTCGGTGACATCTCCGCTCATTTCAACCCGGCAACCACCCTGGCCTTCGCCCTGCGCCGGGACATGGATTGGACGATGGCCTTCGCCTACTGGGTGGTCCAGTTCGTAGCCGCCGTGTGTGGTTCGCTCCTGGCGCGAGCGTTTTTCGGGGTCCAGGGAAGGCTGGCTGCGACGATACCCCCGCCGGGCAAATCCTGGCAGGCCGCCATCTTCGAGGCCGTACTCACTTTCGGTCTGATACTCATGGTGGTCAACATGGCCAATGGACCGAAGCTCAATGGCCCATTCGTGCCCATTGCGGTCGGCGCGTACATCCTGGCGTGGGGGACGATGGGCGGGCCTTTCGAGGGCGCATCGATGAACCCGGCCCGGAGCCTCGGGCCGGATGTGGCCCGAGGAAACCTGTCTTACTGGTGGCCGTACCTGATCGGACCCGTGGTCGGGGCCGTAATCGCCGTGGGCGTGGCCCACGTCTTACGCGGCCCAGCCAAAGCACAGGAAGCCCAGGCTGCCCAAGGAACGCCCCTCGACCATTAGCGGGGACAAGGACGACCGGTTGCCTGTCCGGCCGCCGGTCTGGTCCGTGAGCGGGCTGGCATGGCCAGGGGCGCGGCAGCTGGGGTCACCGCGGAAGCAGCCCCGCGAACAAGGACCGATGTATCCTTGGGCGTCGTAGAGGGGAGTGACGTGGTGGCAGCCCAGATAGTCACCCTGCTATTCACGGACCTGACCGGGATCGAGCGCGCTGCTCCGACGCCTGGGAGATGAGGCCGGCGAAGACTTGAGGCGACGCCATTTCGGGATCCTCCGGGAGTCGGTTGCCGAAACCGGCGGCCAGGAAGTCAAGAACCTGGGCGACGGCTTGATGGTTGTCTTCGACAGCGCCGTGGCCGCCTCCAGGTGCGCCATCTCCATGCAAAGGGCCATCGAACGGCACAACGGGGCCGGCGGCTCCCAGCTCGGCGTACGGGTAGGCATCCACGTGGGCGAACCGATCCGCGACGAGGACGACTACTTCGGGGCGGCGGTGGTCGTGGCCAAACGACTGTGCGACTGCGGCTGACGCCGGCCAGATTCTTGCTTCGAGCCTGGTACGAGGATTGGTGTCGCCGAAGTCTGGTTTCGTGTTCGTCCCGGTGGGCGACATACCCCTCAAAGGAATGGATGAGCCTGTCAGCGCCTTCTCGGTGGAATGGCGCGATGGTGGTGCCGACCTCAACGAACGACGGCCCGGCTTGGTCGGCCGACAGCTACCCTGGAACGTCTGAAGGCGAGATGGAAGAGGCCGCAGCCGGACGGCTTGCGGGTGGTACTGATGCTGGGCGAAGCGGGCGTGGGTAAGACCCGGCTGGCTTCCGAGCTGGTGGACCGACACCGAGATCAGCGTCATTTCGCCTTATCAGCCCGCGCCTATCCCCTCGGAGCCACCGCGTCGCTCGGCCTGTGGGTGGAAGCCCTGGAGCGGCGGCTGCGATCGTTTGCCGAGGCCGACGTGCTGGAGTTGTGTGGCGGCCACGTGGACGAGCTCGCCGCCCTCCTCCCTACCGTCAGCGCCGCGGCGAAGACGCCACCCGCCGGCGAGCGGCCCCGGATCCGGCTCCTCGAGCGCGCTCGCCAGCCTTTTGCAGCGGATGAGCGAACGTTCGACCGTGGTCGTGACCCTCGACGACGTCCACCTCGGCGACGGTTCATCGTGGGAAGCCCTCAACTACCTCAGCCGCAATCTGGCCGACTGCCGCCTGCTCATCCTGCTCGCCGCCCGGCCGGAGGAGCTGGCCGAGCACCCGGTGGCGGGCGAGGTGGTGTGGGCACTGGAGCAAGAAGGGCTCCTGACCCGCGTCCACGTGGACCCGCTTACCCGGGACGACGTCAAGACTCTGGCCGAGGAGCTGGTCGGAGCCCCGGTCACCGACGACCTCGTCGACTGGCTGGTCGACCAGGGCCGAGGGCAGTCCCCTCTTCGTGACCGGTCTGGTCAGAGCACTTCTCGAGGAAGGCGGCGACCTTGCCCACCCTTCCCTTCAGCTCCTGCCAGAAGCTCTCGCCGACCGGGTCCAGGCCCGACTTCGCACCCTCGGCTGCTGGCGATCGGGCCACTCTCGAACTGCTGACCGTCATCGGCTACCGGGCCGAACTGCGGGACCTGCTGCGCCTGAGTGGCCAGTCGCTTGACGATCTGGCTGCGATCCTGGACAGGCTGCGCCAGGTTCGGCTCGTCGCCGAGCTGGAAGAAGGCGGCGAGCTCCTCTACGAGATCAGCCACCCGCTGATCCAGGAGGCCATCTACAGCCAGATCAGCGGGGCACGCCGCCGGTCGCTCCACCGCCACGCGGCCCGGGTGCTGGTCGAAGCCGGCCGCTACGGCGCGGCGGCCAGCCATGTGGTGCAGGCGGCGAATCCGGGCGACGACGAGGCCATCGAGACGCTCTGCGAAGCCCTGCGCCGGGCCGAAGCCGGAGAGCATCATCGGGAAGCCCTGGCCCTGCTCGAGGCGCTGCTCACCATGGTCCCGGCCGGCGACAAGCGGTGGCGCAAGGTGGTCGCCGTCATGCCCTGACCCCGGAGTGGATCGTCGACCACCGTGCCGACGTCGACGCCGAGCGTCGGGGTGCAAGCCATGCGGCGGGCCGACCAGGTTCTCGAACGAAGCGGCGATGCCGGCCCACCGGGCGGCCGTCAAGTTCAGCCTGGGCAGCTTCCTGATGTGGGGCATGGCCGAACTGGATGCCGGCCGGGAGCTGGTCGCAGGCGGCGCGGCACCTCTTCTTCGAGGCGGGCGACCAACGGGCCGGCCTGCTCGCCGCCAACGAGATGGGCTACCACCTCGGCATCGCCGACGACCTCGCCGGTCATGCCACCCACGCCCGCCAGATGCTGGAGCAAGCCCAGTCCGTCCGGCGACGAGTTCCTCCGATTGCAGGCGCTGTGCTCGCTGGCGTGGGCGCTGGCTCCGAGCGGGCGCATCGAGGAATCGCTCCCGGTTATCGACCAGGCCATCGAGATGGCCGCCGACACCGACAAGGCCTACCGGCGGTCCTACCTGATCGCCATGCGGGGCTTGGCTACGGGGGCTGCTCGGCGACCCCACGCGCGCCAGGAAGACCTCGATCTGGCCAGAGAGGTCAATCCGGCCTATCGCGACACGCTCCTCCTCGATTTCACCGCGCAGGTGGCGTGGTTGACCGGCGACCTGGCGCGGCGTGTCACGGCCGCGATGGACCAGATCGCCTGGGACGGCGGGGTCGGCCTGCGGCGGGCTCTCGGCGCGGCAACAGCGGTCACCGCGATGGCAGAGATGGGTCGGGCCAGTGAGGCGGCCGAGCTGCAGGCGACCATCGACCGCGCCTTTCGTGGCCGCCGCTGGTGGATGTTCAGCGTGCTCCGGGCCTGGTCGCGGGCCATGCTTTCCTCGCTTTCGGGAGACCGGCGAGCCGGCGTCGAGCCGCTCACGCAGGTTGGCGGAGGACGCGGTCACGAACGGCTACTGGCTCTGGGCGCGGTTCATGCTGGCCGATCTGGCCGAATCCGCGGTGTACAGCCGGCGACGACGCCCTGGCCACGGCGGGCGTGCGACATGCTCGCCGGCGATCCAGGCGCCGCCTGGAGGGCCACCGAACGAAGGTCTCCGGGCCCTCGTGGCCGGAACAGCCGCCTTCGCATCCGGCGAGGTGGAGGCGGCGGCCCAGGCTTTCGAGGCAGTCAGCTGGGCACTTCGAGGCCGGCAGGCTGGCGCTGTTCGAGGGTCGGGCCCTGGCCCTCCTCGGCCGTTGCTTGGGGCGCGTCCGACCGCGAGCGGGCGACGGACGCCCTGGAGCGGGCGGCGTCCGTCTTCGAAGTGCCAGGCCGTCGGTCCGCCGCCAGGAGGCGCTCGCCGCCCTCTCCGCGACTCGGCTCAAGGGGACGGCGGAAGAAGGCCGAGCTGGTCGGTCCGGGCGCGCTGAGCAAGCGGGAGCTGGAAGTGGCCCGCCTGGCCGCCGAGGGCTGTTCTGCCCGCGAGATCGCCGATCGGCTGTACATCGGCGAGCGGACGGTCGAGACCCACCTGGCCAACGCCTACATGAAGCTCGGGGTCTCGTCGAAGCTCGACCTGGTGCGGCGGGCTGCGGAGCTCGGCCTCTAGATCTGTGCTCCGTACCGAGAATCCGTACCCGCCCGGAGGTTGCGATCGGCTCGGGCTCCTCATGCTGACCCTGTCACCAAACCTGGAGGGCAGAAGATGACCGTATTGTCGGACGAGATCCTGGATCACTGTGCGGCTCGCACCGCCGGCTACGACCGCGAAAACCGCTTCTTCACCGAGGACTTCGAGGAGCTGCGCGCCGCCGGCTACCTGCTGATGGCAGTGCCGACCGAGCTCGGCGGCCTCGGCATGACCCTGGCCGAGGTGTGCCAGGAAGAGCGCCGCCTGGCCCGCCGCTCGCCCGCCACGGCCCTGGCAATCAACATGCACGTCTACTGGACCGGCCTCGCCGCCGACCTGTGGCGCAGCGGCGACAAGAGCCTGAGCTGGCTCCTCGAGGAAGCGGTCGCCGGCGAGGTGTTCGCCGCCGGCCACGGTGAGGGCGGCAACGACCTGCCGGTGCTGCTGTCGACCGCCAAAGCCGAGACAGGTCGAGGGCGGCTACGAGATCACCGCCCACAAGATCTTCGGCTCTCTGACCCCGGTGTGGACCCGGCTGGGCTTCCACGCCATGGACACCAGTGATCCCGCAGAACCCGAAGATCGTCCATGGTTTTCTTCCCGCGAGATGCCAGGGGCTACCGCATCGTCGAGACGTGGGACACCCTGGGCATGCGCGCGACCCGCAGCGACGACACGGTCATGGAGGGCGCCTTCGTCCCCGATCAGTACATCGCCCGCGTCGTTCCGGCCGGACTGGCCGGCGCCGACCCCTTCGTGCTCGGCATCTTCGCCTGGGCCGAGCCGACCTTTGCGAGCATGTACATCGGGCTGGCGGAGCGGGCCCTGGAGTTGGCCGTCGCCGGGGCGAAAAAGCGGACGTCGATCGCCCTCGGCGGCCGCGCCCTCGCCTACCACCCGATGATCCAGCACTCGATCGCCGAGATGGCCATCGAGATCGACAGCATCAGCGCCCACGTGGAGCGCGTCGCCGCCGACTGGTCCGCGGGAGTCAACCGTACGGGATGGGCTGGCCGGCCAAGCTGGTCGCGGCCAAGTACAAGGCCGTTGAGGGGGCCAAGAGAGGTCGTGGACCTGGCCATGGACGTCTCAGGCGGGACGGGGATGTTCAAGTCGAACGAGCTCGAGCGGCTGTACCGGGACGTCCGCTGCGGCGGCTTCCACCCCGCCAACAGCGCTCTCGTCCATGAGCTCGTCGGCAAATCCGCCCTCGGCGTTCTCGGAGAAGAGCCTCGCTGGTAGCTCGGGTCCGGGTCGACACAACGCCTCGCGAGGGCGTCGCGTCACCGGGCTGTCCCTAAGTGCTTCAGATCTCAACTACGTTGATGATCTCGCTCTTAGGACCCCCCAGCGAGTGAAGGCGTGGCGGCGTTCGCCACACGACTGGATCATCAACGTAGTTGAGATTCGAAGTACTAAGCAAAAGGGATGACCCGAAGGTCATGGGCCCCGTCCGCTCGAGCGTATTCGTAGTAAAGGAGCGGGCGGGGTCCTGCGGTCACGGCGTCGTAGCCGAGGTGTACCACAAAGGACTCGACGAGCGAGGCGAGCCCGCCATTCCGCCTCCGCTGACGGGAGACGAGATGGACGAGGTGGGATGGTAGGACAGGATCCCGTCAGGGATCTGCCGAATCCCCAACAATGGCGGCATCCCACGCCTCGGCCGCGCCGGCGATGACACGGTGAAGGTCCTCCTCCAGCAAATGCCGCTCTCCGATGAGCCGTTCCGCTGCCGAGCGAACCAAATCCAGGTAGTGGTCCCGGCTCTGATAGCGCCGCAGGATCTCCTCCCTCGGGAAGCACAGGCGACCGCCCACCAGGTTCCACACTTCGACGGGGACGTTGCCACGAGGACGCTCCGGGTTCCATCCGAGCGATACGTCGAGGGGCACCGAGACGGTAGGCAGCCGGACCCCGGCGACCTCGTTCCCGTCGTCGTCGAGCGCGGATACCAGGCACGGCCGAGCCGGACCGGTGACCGCTGGCGGGAAGGTTCCGATCCCCTCATCGGTCCGGGGTCCCAGATCCAGCGGCGGCATGCCCAGAAGCGCCTCGGGGGCGGGCAGCGTCATAGTGGCTGCCCACGGCAGTTGGGCCAGGACCTTCAAGGCGTCCTCGCGAGTGACGCCCGTGCCGTCCTCGAGGCGCGGTACCGCTGACGGTGGGGGTTCGCTTCGCCATCGACCACCCACTCCTGCAGGACGACGAAATGTGCTCTGGACAACGGTGTGACGTCGATCAGGTTTCCTGGCAGCTGGACAGGCAGGGACTCCACATATCCCGGCATCTGAGCTGCGTGATGTGCGCCGGCGTAGAGATAGCAGCGCCACTCGGGACCTTCCGGGACCGGATGGGCCAGCGAGGCGTCGCCCCGCCAATACTCGGTGGCCGTGTTGGTGGACACCACTTTCGGGACGGTGCCGAGCTGATAAGCCCGTTCGAAGAGACCATCCGTCGGCGAGAACGGTGGCAGATGGGAAAAGCCGAGAGCATTCATGGTCGACGGCTGCGCATACCGATGATTGAACTCGCCGCGCCGACCGCCAGCAATGTGACAATGAACCCCGTCGAAAACGGGTCGGCCCGTCTCGTCGGCGTTTCCGGTGTCGTAGAGAAACTGTCGCAGCCACCGTCCGCTCTGCGACCCGCCCATCGTCAGGGCATAGCGGTAGTCGCGCCGGACATCTGCCACCACGTCACGCACAGCGGCAAGGCCGGCGCCCGTCACCGGACAGGACCCGCTGACGTAGGTCAACTCGTAGTGCGTCAACGCCTGGAAGCAACCGTCCATCTCGACGTGCTGTGCGTCGGGAAAGCGCCAGCGTTTTCGGTCCACGACCTGAGCAGGCCCGTTGAACCACGCTCGCGCTGTCGAGACGGCCGCCGGATCGTCGAGATCCGCGACCGGAAGGGCCCGGAACTGGCCCATCTGCGGGAGCACCTGATCGGCGAGGCGCCGTCGCGGCGTATCCAGTCAGGGGCTGAAATCCGAGGCGGGCCTGCCCGGCAATGGGCAGCCCATCCGCTCCGAGCGCCTCAGGGACATCCAGACCGACCGCACCGGGCCGGCGTGCCACATCCCACTGCCAACCGACCCACAGCACCGAGAGGCCTCGACGTAACAACCACTCGTCGTCGCTAGCAATATTCCCGGTTGCTGCAACGATTACCGAGCCACCGGTGCTGTACGGCAAGGTCGTCACCATGCCCCGGTTGGCCACCACGTGGAGGATGCCAACCGGATGAGGCGCCGCCAGGAGCACGACATCGGTCTCAAAGCGCACCAAGCCGTCGGGATCGCGAGCCGCCCGGGCCAGGTCGACGATCGATTGATTTGCAGGCTGGGTCGGATCCAACGCAATGATTGCCGTACCGACGCGATGCTCATAGCCGCGCACGTACGGCTTGACCGATGACCACTGCAGCGATTCGACCGTCACGGCGGCGCTACCCGGGCCTGGTCGCCGGACGGGGAACGAGCAGTGGTTGCCGTGGCACGGGCCAATGGTAGCCATACAGCCAGCACACCTTGCCGGACAAGCAAAGGCCCTGGCACCCTCGTACGAGTTCGGAATGAAGCGCACTGAAGTTCGTCGAAATAGTCGACAAGGCCCGGCGCAATCCGGTCGGCCGGACCCGACCCCGCGGTTTCCTCCTCCGTCGGCCGCATCGTTGCCGATGAAGGTCCGGGAGGACGTTGGGAAGCGGTCTCACCAAACTGCTGAGATGGGAGGGTGACGCCGACGCCCACGCCCCTGGTCGAACGGGACGGCGCGCTGCAGCGGGTGGATGCTGTTTTGGACAGTGCGGCCGCGGGCCACGGGCAAGCGCTCTTCGTGCTGGGCGAAGCAGGGCTGGGGAAGACCAGCCTCCTCGAGCACGCGGTCGAGCTGGCGGCAGGCCGCATGTCCGTGGGGATCGGTCGAGCTGACGTCGCCGAGGCAGCCTTACCCTTCGGATTGCTTGGTCAGGCGCTGGAACCTCTGCTCGGCGCAGAGGTGGTCAGCCCCCGCGGGGGGCAGCACGCTTACCAGGCCGCCGCTGAGCGCCTTTACGCCATCTTGTTGCGGTTGCGCGAGGTGGCGGTCCAACCCCTTTTCATCGCCCTGGACGACGCGCATTGGGCCGACCCGGATTCGCTGACGCTGCTCCGATTGATTTGCCGCCGGCTGGGTGGCCTGCCCGTGGCGGTGGTCGTCACCGCGAGACCCTGGCCGCCGGCCCTGGCGCGGGCCGCCGAGGAGCTGGCGGAAGAAGGCCTGGTCTCCCTGGAACGACTTCTCCCGTTGACGACAGGTGCAGCGACCGCCCTCCTTGATCAGCGCGTCGGGGAGCGGGCTACCCCCGAGGACATCGAAGCAGCGGTGGGCTTCTGTGGAGGCAACCCGTTGCTGCTCCAGCATGTCGCCGCCGAGCTAGAGGCTGGCCGCGCCTTGCCTGATCACAAGGGGCAAGCGAGCGGCTCCTGGGCGAGCCGTTTACTGCTCTCACGTTTCACCGGTGTCGGTCCGACTGGCGAGGCGTATCTCCGGGCTGCGAGCGTGCTGGGTTGGCGCTTTCGCCCCGAGGTCGCGGCCGAAGTCGCCGGCCTCGGGCCGACGGAGGCTGCTCAAGCACTGGGAGCGCTCGTCGGAGCCGGCCTGGTGGTGGAGGCAGGAGAAGGCTGGGTCATGTTCAGTCATCACCTGGTCCGGTTGGCGGTCTACGACCAGATGGCGCCACAGCAGGCGCACCTGCACCAGGCGGCTTTTCGGGTCCTGCTGGCCCGAAGGCGCCGGCGGCCCAGATCGCCGAGCACGCCATCGTGGCTCGGCTCGCCGACCCCGCTGCCAGCGAAGTACTGGCCCGGGCCGGGCGGGACGCCCTTCGCCAGGGTGCGCCGGGCACGGCCGTCCGCCACCTGCGGGCCTCGTGGGACTGCGCGGCGACGACGCCCCGGCGGAGGCCCTCCTGGATCTGGCCCAGGCCTTACGAACAGCGGGAGACAACGAGGAGGCGGCCGCGGTCTGCGAGAACCTGCTCCAGCGGGCTGGCCTCCCGATCCAACTGCGACTGGCCGCCTTGACAGAGCTGGCCCAGTCCGAGTTCCGGGCCGGATACCTGGAGGAAGCCACGGCCAGGATGGACCAGGCCGTTCACATGATCGGCTCGGAGGCGTCCGAGTTGGCGGCCGTCGCGCTCCTGGACCAGGCCCACCTCACTGTGCTGCGCCTGGGCCCGAAAGCGGCGCTTCCCCTCGCCCGCCGGGCCCGGGAGATCGCTCTCCAGGTGGGGGAGAGGTGCGCGTCGTCGCCGACGCGGTGTGGGCCGAATGCGCCTACCTTGCCGGCGACGCCGAGGGCCTGGACGTGGCAGAGAGAGCGGCCAGAGAAGCGCAGCTGGTGGCCGCGCCCACCCCTGAGGCGACCCAGTGGTCGGATCCCCGGGTGCTGTACGCGGAACTGGCCCTGTCAGCCGAGCGGTTTGCCGAAACCGAGCAGATCCTGGTCGAGACGGTCAACGAAGCAGAGCAGAAGCGCCACCCCATGAACCTTTTCGAAGGGCAGAACCTGCTGGTCGACTCCCTCCGGCGGACCGGCAGGCTGGCCGAGGCCCTCACCCTGGCCGACCAGCTGGTCGGGACGGCGGAGCTGATGCCGTTCGCATTGCCGCTCGCCGTCGCCCAGAAGACGATGGTGCTCCTCGACCTGGGCCAGCTGGACGAGGCGCTCCAGTCCTGCCAGCAACTGGACAAGATGATCGCCGGGAAGCCTCGCCTGGGCCGGCTGTGGACCCTTGCCCACCTTGATCGTGCCCTGTTGGCCTGGCGCCAGGGCAACGTCGAAGAGGCTTCCCGGCTCTTCGGGCTGCTCGAACGTTCGGCCCGGCTGGTCGATCTCCTCGAGCCGTGCATCTATCCGTGGGCGTACCCGGCTGTTGCGGCCCACCTGGCGTGTGAACGCGACCAGGATGCAGCCCGCGTCGTGGACTGGCTCGAACCACGGGCGCAGCTGTTGCCGGCACGCTGGCCAAAGGCCGTCGTGGCGGGAGCCCGAGCCGCGCTGGCCGAACGAAGAGGCGACCTCGAGACGGCTGAAGCTTCGTTCGGGGAGGCTGTGTCAGCGCATCATCCCCGCATGCCTCTGGCCCGGGTGGAGTCCCTCACCGACTACGGGTCCTTTTTGATCCGCCGCGGCCAGCCGGCACGAGCCCGACCATTGTTGGCCGACGCAGTCACGCTGGCGGAGGCGTGCGGGGCGGCCTGGCACGCCGAGCGGGCCCGGGTGTCGTGGCGCCGGGCTGGCGGCCGGGCTCGGTCCACCCCGGCGGGGGCACTCACACCGCAAGAACGAGCTGTGGCCGACCTGGCTCGGGCGGGTCGGACCAACCGGGAGATCGCTGCCCAACTGTATTTGTCGGTGAACACTGTCGAGACACACCTGTCCCACGTGTACCGCAAGCTCGGTATCAGCGGCCGATGGCAGCTCATCGCCGGCGAGGGGTCGATCATGGGCGACTAAACCGGCGGCGCAAACGCCTCTCTGCGCCTTGAATTCACGGGATGCCGTGACGACAAAATCGATGCGATCGCCGATGCTGCTGTACATGCGAACACGATCAGCGTCGACCGCGAACGCGAACGTCATCGACCTGCCAGTCTCGTTGAACGCCTCGCGACCCGTCACCCGCATCTCGACCCTGCCATGTCAGCGAGAAGATCCCGACCTGTGGTTCTCCAGCGTGCCGGCCGAGTTGAATCTCGCCAAGGCGTACTGCCGGAGTTGCCCCAACCGGCGGTCGTGCCTGGCCGGCGCGCTCCAGCGAGGCGAGCCGGCCGGGGTGTGGGGAGGCGAGATCTTCGATCGAGGCCAGGTCATCGCCAACAAACGACCCCGCGGCCGCCCACGCAAAGCGATCGCCTGAGCGTTTGCTGAGGGATTCAGCAGGCCGCTGCCCGCGTGACCCTGGGGATCACCGCGATGGCAGCGCCGGCGGTTTCGGGTTCGGTCTCACTCGCCCGTACATGTCCCAATCGTCTTGGTGGAAGGACCGTCCTTGCGCCCGGTCGCGACTAGAAGCCCACCCGGCGATATCCTGAAAAGGTGTTCTTGCTGGTGGCGTCTCTCTTTTTTGTCGCAGAGGTTGCTGCGTTCGTGGCCGTCGGCCAGCACATCGGCTTCGCTTGGGCGGTGTTGCTCCTCATCGGAGTGAGCGCTCTCGGCCCCTTCCTGGTCAGGAGGGTAGGGCTCGGGATCCTGTCCCGTACGCAGGACCGCCTCGCCCAGGGCGAGGTGCCCAGCCGGGAATTGCTGGATGGGGTGGTCGTACTGGCCGGCGGGATCATGATCTGCGTCCCCGGGTTCGTCAGCGACGCCATCGGGCTGCTCCTGATGATCGGTCCGGTGCGCCACCTGATCATCCGCGTCGGTGGCCGCAGGGTGGCTCGGCGCGTCCAGACGATGAGCCCGTCCCGGTGGAGCGTGATCGATGTACGAACCTGGCCGCCGCCGGACGACGCCCCCACCGAGGCGGCCCGGCCGATGATCGACTCCGACCAGCGGTCGAACGGGTTGCGTTAATCTTCAGAGGCGACGCGTAACCGGCCGCGCCGCTCCGAACTGGCGCCGAAGTAGGCCCGATGGAGCATGGTTGCCAGCGTCGGCGGAAGCCGCTCCGGATCCATGCGCGAGGACCGGTGCAGCACATAGAAGGTCACCCGGTTGAGCAGAATCAGCAGGAGAGCTGCCTGGACCTCGGCGTCCACCTCCGACGGCGTGCCGACGCTGCTGATGCGTTCCTCCAGTCCAGACAGCAGCGCGTGGAACGTACTGGCCGCCTCCTTGCGGACCGACGATTCTGGGCGATCCACTTGCTCCATCCAGGCTCGCACCACTCCCCGCTGCCGCTGCTGCATATTCGTGTAGGCCACCGAGATCTGCTCCAGACCTTCTCGCCCGTCGACGGCCGGATCGAACGCGACCAGGGCCTTCGTCAGGCCTCGCATTTCGCGAAAACAGGCCCGGCTCAACTCCTCGAACAGGTCGTCCTTGCTTCGAAAATAGCGGTAAAAGCTGGCGCGAGACGTCGCCGCAGCGCTGATGATGTCGTCGACGGTGGCACTGGCGTAACCGGATGCTGCGAAGACCTGCTGGGCGGCGTCGAGCAGTCGAGAACGCAGATCGATGCGTTCCGTCGTCTCTCCTTCCACCCTGTCGTCCCTGTCGTCTCCACGCACCATACTGGCCAGTATCGTATCGCCGGTCCACTGGCGATGACTGATCAGTTCGCCGAGCCGGTGGCCGACTCTTCAGCGGTTAATCGGGGCAGCACCTTTTGGGCGAACAGCTCCAGACCGGCCCAACCGATATCGGGGGACAACCCGCCGACCAAAGGTTTAAACGTCAGCGAGCCTTCGTTGCGAGCGATCTCGATACATTCATCGGGCGTCACGACTCGATACGTACCGGTCCGCCGGAGCTCGTCCGTGTCGGCCACCTCCCGGAATGGCCCGCGACGATCTCCGATCCAGCGGCCGTATTCGTTCGTGTCGTGCAGGGCATGCGGAGCGACAAGCTGCCACTCCTTCTCCGGGTCGTTGGCGACGAACACATAACCGGCCCCTCCTCCTGCGGCTGGATCACGAGGGGGCTCCGGCTTACCCAACTTTCCCAGCTCCTCCAGATAGATCTCGTACAGGCGAGGACTCAGTGGCTGGTAGCCGTCGGCGATGCGGGCTGCCCGGCGAGCTGACGCGGGGGAGGCGCCACCCATGTAGATCGCCGGTCGGGGGCGCTGCGCCGGCCGAGGAAGGATCCGGACGGTACGCCCACGAAACTCGAACGGCTCGCCCGTCCACGATTCCTTCAGTGCCTCGACGGCCTCCTCCATGAGGGACGGACGCCGTTTCATATTCACACCGAACTGCTCATATTCGGCCTCGCGGTAGCCCAACCCGACGGTCAGCCGCAATCGTCCCCCGCTGATCAGATCGAGGACGGCCAGGTCCTCGGCCACCCTGAGCGGGTCGTACAGGGGCAGGAGGACGAGCGACAGGCGGATCGGAAGCCGGCTCGTCGCGGCTGCCACCGCCGCTCCCATCACGATCGGAGAGGGCAAGTAGCCGTCGTCGCTGGCGTGGTGCTCCATCAGCACCACACTGGTGAAGCGACGAGGGTCGGCCCAGGCACACTGCTCGACGGCCGCCCGGTACAACTCTTCAGGGGGAGCTCCCCCATCGGGAGCTCGCATGTCGAAAGCAAGGCTGAGCAAGGTCATTTGTCACTCCGTATCGATTGCAGATGGAGCATCCCGCACCAGGACCTGAAACGATACCCGAGGCCGAGCCAGCACAGTACCTGGTCGACACCCGTGTCTCGGACTGCCCGCCTGGAGCGCGAGGCCCCCGCAATCCACTCGCTGCGGTGGACCGGTATTTGTAACAGTCAGCGGCTGTGGGCGGCCCGACCCAGGATCACTTCGTTGATCCGTTCGAGGGCGCCGGGCTCGGATACCCCCTCTTCGACTGTCGCGCCTGATTCCATCAGATAATAACGTTGTGACCGTTCCAGGGCACGCTCGACGCTCTGATCCACCACCAGTAGGCCAATGCCTTGGTCAGCCAGTTCGTCGAAGCGGTCATAAATCTCGTCGACCAAAGCGGGTGCCAACCCGGAAGACGGCTCGTCGAGCAACAAGAACCTGGGCCTGCTCATCAACGCCTGCCCTATCGCAACCATTTGCTGCTGACCTCCGCTGAGCTCACCGGTCAGCTTGGTGGCGTAAGTGGCCAGCGCGGGAAACAAGGTTTGGACCCGGCCCAGATCTTCAGCAATATGCTGGCGATCGCTCTGCCGATGGGAATAGGCGCCGAGCCGCAGATTCTCGATTACGGTCATGGCGCGGAATATCCGCCTTCCTTCGGGCACCAGCTTCAGACCGGTCCCGGCAATCTCGTGCGAGCTGCGGCCCGTCAGGTTGAGCTTGCCGATATGCACGGTTCCCTGACAGGGCCCGTACCGCAACCCGGCAACGGCCGCCAGGCTGGTGGTCTTGCCGGCCCCGTTGCGACCCACCATGCCGACAATCTCTCCAGCGTTCACGTAAAACGAGACGTCGGAGACGACCGATACCTTCCCGTAGCCGGCTTGCAAACCGGAGACCAACAGGGAGGCGGCTTCGTCGGTCATGCCCGCCGTTCTCCGGATCCCGCCGGTGAATGAAGCTCCTCGGTCGCAGGCCTCGGCCGGCCGCGGCGCCCCAGGTACACCCGGATGACCTCGGGATCGGAAGCTACTTCGGCCGGCGTACCGGTTGCGATGACGCGACCCTGGTGCAGGACGGTCACCTCATCGGCCAGCCCGAAGACGACCGGCAGGTTGTGCTCCACGATGAGGACGCCGAACCCGGCCTCTGCCATCGCTTTCACGGCCAGGTTCAGGTTGTCGACCTCAGCAGCTGACAGCCCGGCTGCGGGCTCGTCGAGCAAGACGAAAGTGGGTTCGAGGGCGATGGCCCGAGCAATCTCGAGGAGCCGCTGGGTGCCGTGCGGAATGAGCTCGGCGTAGGCATCCGCGGCGGGGGTGAGGCCGCTGTGGTGCAGTGCCGCCGCGGCCCGAGAACGGCAGTCACGGTCGGCCGACTGCGCCGAGGGGACGTGCAACACCGCGCCCGTGAGCGACCCATTGGCCGAACGGTCGGCCGCGACAACGACGTTATCGAGGACGCTGTTTCCAATGAGCAACTTGGGGGTTTGGAAAGTGCGGGCCACGCCGAGGCGGGCCACTTGCGGCGCCCGCATACCGTCGAGACGATGCTTCCCGAGGGAGATCGAACCACCATCTGTTCGGTAGAAGCCGCTTATCAGATTGAGCAGGGTCGTCTTCCCCGAGCCGTTCGGACCCACCAGGGCGTGGACGCGCCCGGGCTCAACGACCAGGTCGACGTCGTCGAGCGCTTGCACACCACCGAAACTCCGGCTGACTCCCTTGATGACCAACGGCTTGTCCAGCGCGCCGGGAACCTGGGCCACTTCGTCCGGCTGGAGATGGGATGCTCCGTCGCCGACTCGCTCAATAGCATGCGACGGGCGCACCGGCTCAACCAGGCCTTCGGACGAGACCTTCCGGGCCCGGTATTGCATCTGGAGGCCGCGGTAGAGCCCCATCAAACCGTATGGCAGGCCGATGGCCGCGCCGACAAGCGCCGCGCCGTACACCAGGCCCTGGTACTTCTCGAACGATCCCAGAAATTGAGAAGCGGAACCTACCAGGGCAGTACCGATGAGGGGACCAAGGATTGTCCCGCCTCCGCCGATCACCATGCCGGCCAGGATCTGCAACGACATGGTCGGGCTGACGCTGTCCGGGCTGATGAACTGCTGGCTGTACACGTAGAACGCTCCGGCGATCCCGCACGGCACCGCCGCCAGCATGAAGGCGGCGAGCTTCGTGGCGTAGGGCCGGATGCCGAGAGACTGCGCCAGTTCTTCGCTGGCCATGATGGCGCCGAAGCGTCGTCCGAGGCGCGAGTTCTTGATGAGCCATGCGTAACCGGCCATGACGGCGACGAGCAACAAGCCCAGGTAGTACAGGGCCAAGCCAGTAGGTCGCTGGACGAAAGACTGGTTGGTCAAGAGCGACAGCCCGCTCCCACCACCCGTCAGCTTCATATGACCGGCGACGTCGGGAACAAGCAGTGCCGCAAAGAGGGTCACCATGCCCAGATAAAACCCGCCGATGCGAAGGGCCGGGATGGCGATAATGGCAGCAAGGATGACCGCCGCGATGACCGAGACCAGGCACATGGCGGGCAGACCTTGCATCGGGGTGAAATGCATGGCCAACACCGCGGCCGCGTACCCACCGGTCGCCGTCAGCGCGGATGGTCCCAGGAACAGCAGGCCGGCAAAACCGAGCACGATGTTGAGCCCCGACGCAACCATGAGCAGTACCAGGATGTAGTCCAGCTGCAACAGCGTGTTGGGCCCCGACCCGAACACGTGCGGAACAGCCACCCCGATGGCGACCCACACTATGACCGTCGCCGCCCAGCGAGACGACGAGGCGACTCCTATCGCTCGAGCCATCTCACACCCTCCGGGCCACGGTGGTCTTGAATAGCCCCTCTGGCCGGATGGTGAGGACGATCACCACCAGAGTGGCGCCCACCACGACCTCGTAGTTGGACGATCCGTACGTGTCGAACAACTGCTCGCACACCCCGAGCGCCAGACCGCCGGCCACCGCACCTCGAATGCTGCCGAACCCACCGATGGCCAGGGCCAGGAACCCCTTGAGCGTGAACGCCAAGCCGACTGCCGGGTTCGAGAAGGTGATCGGCGCAATAACCCACCCGGCCAGGCCTGCCACCATCCCGGCGATCAGGAAGGCCCTCCGGCTCATGACTTCCGGGTTCACCCCGAGAAGGCTCGCAGCTTCCCGGTCCTCCGCAGTGCCCCGCATGGCCTGGCCCGTCCAGGTGCGGGCATAGAACACCTCGAGGAACAGGATCACCACGACGAACGTCCCGATGATCAGTAGCTGGCGGTAGCCGATGATGGACGAACCGACGTGCAGGCCCGACAGTGGCAGTGGGCTCGGGATCTCGACGATGTCGTGATGCCCGAACAATACGTTCACGACCGTCTCGATGATGACGCTGAAGCCGAGGGTGGCGATGAACCAGCCGAAGCTCGCGTTGCCGCTTTTGCGCAGGAATGGACGAACTACCGTGCGTTCCTCGAACGCGGCTACCAGCCCGACGAAGGCGACCACGAGCACCAGATCGGCGATCTGTGGCAGCTTGAGCACGACCAGGCCGTAGTAGGAGGACATGATTCCCACCATGACCAGGTCGCCCTGGGCCAGGTTGAAGACCCGGGTGGCATTGAAGATGACCGTATAGCCGATGCCCACCAGACCATAGACCGAGCCGATGGCCAACCCGGCGATGATGGTGGTGAGGAATACGTTCAACGCGGCTCGCTTTTCGTGCGAGGACTACGACTTACGACTGGGCCTTGACCGGCACCTTCGCCTTGCCTCCGGCGTACGGCGGGTTCATATTGCAGACCGCGGCGCCGTAGCCGCCTGTCACACCGAAATGGTTGGTCGGTGAATACGAGTACGTGATTCCCTGGAAGCTCATATTGCTGATGCTCTCCAGGCCGGCCTTGATGGCGTTCGGGTCGGTCGAGTGGTACTTCTCGATCGCGTATTTCAGCATTTCGAGGGGCACGGTGTCGGTCGCCACGAACGTCAGGTAGTTGACAGCGGCGTCACCGCTGACCGCGGCGTACTGGTTCATCGAGCGCGACCGTGCTGGCCGGAAACGTCTGGGCCGTCGTGTCGGCGCAGTCGTAATAAAGGGCGGTGGCGGTGTCGGCCAGCGGGCCCATGGCATTGAATCCGTCATACCAGGCTCCGGCGGCGGCGACAATCTGCGGAGAGAAGGACGCCGATCTCATGGCCGTCCACAGCGGGCCATACCCGTAGCCGAGGTACACCAGCAGCGCCTGCGGGTTGGCCGCCTTGAGCTGCGCCACCGCGGCCGAGAGGTCGACCGATCCCGGAGAGACCGTCACTGCCTTCACGATTTGCGCTTGAGGAGCGGATGTCTTCATTGCGTTGGTGATCTGTCCGAGCGCATCCGTGTCCTGCGGAAGACCATCGTCGATGCTCGCCACCCGGGTGTAACCCTTGGCCGCAATCCATTGCGCGGCTGCCTGCCCCTCCTGTGGCAGCGATGCCCCGATCCCGAAGTCGTATGGCCAGGAGGAGGTATTGGTGTACTGGGAGCCACTGAGGGTCGAGATCACGGGGATCTTGTTCTTGTTGAAGACGGCCAGTTGCTGGTCGGCCGCCTCCGGGTTGTAGCTCACCGTCAGGACCGCCGCCACGTGGTCCACGACCAGCTGCTCGGCAACACTGACCGCCTTGGTGACGTCACTGGCGTCGTCGAGAAGTTTCACCTGCACCGGATGACCGTCGATGCCATTCGGAAACTCGGCCTGGAACGCGGGGACCGTGACCTTGTCAAAAGAGAGTTGGGTCAACAGCCCGTACGAGGCGGTGGCCCCGCTCAGGGGTGCCGACAGACCGAACACGATCGGACCGGCCGGGATCGGCTTGTACTGGGTGCTCGATCCTGAGCTTCCACCGCTGGTCCCGCTGGAACCGCTCGAGCTGGTGGTGGCGGTCGAATTCTTTGATGTCGAACTGCCACAAGCCGCTACTGCCAGGGAGCCGACTACCGCACAACTCAGCAGTCGCCAACGCCTTCTCATCATCTTCCCCCCTAAAGAGATAGTTACCGGATGTTTACGACCTCGCGTTCGCGGCGGCTTCGCGCAGCCGAGTGGTGCGATGGATGGGATCCTTGTCGATTTTCGGGATGACGTGCTCTCCCATCAGCCGGATCATCTCGAGCGACTGTTCTTGAGTGGCCGTCCCCAGCCCGAATACCAGTTGGTCGGCCCCGGCCGCCTCCCAACGTCGGCACTGCTCGAGGGCGTCGTCGGGATCGCCCAATACCGCCCCGCTCTGGAGCATATGGGGAATGGCTTCGCGGGTATAATCCGGTAGCAGGTCCGGCCAGTTTGGCACCTCCGGCGGGTGCGGGAAGGTGTCGTGATACCGGTAGACGTTGCTGCCGAGATAGGTGTTGTGCGGAGCGGTAGCCCAGTCGTACGCAACCTCCCGATCCTCGGCTACGTAGGCTCCCGAGGTAACCATGATGTTGTCATTGACAAAAGCTCCCACCGGTTCCGCGTTGGGGATGTCCTTCTTGTAGGCCTCCATAACCGGCGCAAGGGCGTCGATGGATCCGACCGAGAATCCGAGCACGCCCAGGCCTTTCTGAGCCGCCATGGCGTAGCTGGTGGTGTTCCCGGCGGCGTACCACATGGCCGGGTGCGGCTTTTTCCATGGCTTCGGGAGGACCTTCCGCGGCGGCAGTGCCCACCATTTCCCTTCGAATCCCTCGTATTCTTCCTGGAGCCACATTTTGGCGAACTCGCCGATGGTCTCCTCCCACATCTCCTTGGTGGCTGACGTGTCGGTGATCCCGTCCCGATACAAGAAGCCCAGGATCTCGTGACTGCCCGCCCCCCGGCCGGTGCCGAACTCGAACCGTCCGTTTGAGAGATGATCAAGCATCGCCACCCGTTCCGCCACCTTGGCCGGATGATTGACCTGCGCCAGCGGATTGAAGATCCCTGATCCCAGATGGATCCGCTCGGTGGCGTGGGCCAGATATCCCAGCACCACATCATTCGCCGACAGATGAGAATATTCGTCGAGGAAATGGTGCTCGGTGGCCCACATATACTTGAACCCAGCGCGGTCGGCCGCCTGCACCAACTCCAGGTCATGCATCAACGAGTGATGCTCAGCGTCGGGGTCCACCTCCCGCCGATAGCTCGGCGTGTATCCCTGGATAAAGACCCCGAACTCCATGCTGAGCGGCCTCCCCTAGCTACTAGACAACGATGTCAACTTACCGTACCGACCCTGCGGCGTCAACCCGCCTCAACTGAGGAGGGTGGGCGGGATAGTGGACGGATCAACCGAATCGACCCGCTTGTGGCAGACGCCGTTCCGGGCCGGAAACGACGACCCGATGCCACTTCTGCGGCAATTTTCATTTGGAGTAGCCTGAATGCCGTGACAGAAAGCCAGAAGGTTGTGCAGGAGTGGGAGACTCCGTCGCTGGAGGAGATCCCAGTAATCAGCCGTGCGCACGTCGAGGCCCTTGAGTCGAGCTCTGATGACGCCGTGTGGTGCCAGGCAGGTATGCATCATGTCGTGCTCCGGACAATCGGTCGCAAGACGGGTAAGGAGCACAAAATCGCGATTCCATTTTGGCGGGACGCCGACGGCGTTCCGGTAATCGTGGCCTCATTCGCCGGCGCCGCAAATCACCCCGCGTGGTACGTCAACCTCGCGGACCGCTCGGCCAACCCCGAGGTCCTGGTCCGCACCCAAACTGGAGAATACTGGTCCGTGCCTGAAATCCTCGATGGCGCCGACTACGAGCGGGTCTGGCCGTTGCTGATCGCAGATCGGGCCTGGTACAGCGACTATCAAGCCAAGACCTCCCGACGGATCCCCCTCGTCCGCCTGCCACAGACCCGCGTCGCCTGAAGGGAAAGTCGGCTCCGGCCCTGGCACGGGCGACTCGTTCCAGCCGTGGCGGCAACCTACCCGGCGTCCGACGCTCCGCCCCCTTGGCGCGCCACCCACGTACGGTGTAACCCGTCCCGCCAGGTGACCCGACAGGGCCCGGTGAAGGCGGTCCGTGTCGTCACATCGGCGACCGAACCTCGCAGAGTCCCGGGTTCCTCCTTGACGTGGACCTCGGCCTCCCGGCCGGTAAGCGTGCCCATGTAAGAAACCCACTCCTGCACACTTACCCCCTCATCACCCGCCCAGTTGACGATGGTGGCAGGCACGCTGGCCGCGTCGAGCAGCGCGGGCCGCCTGCTCGTTGATGTCGTCCTCGTAAATGAGACTGTACGTGCACGGGTCCCATCGGGTGGTCACCGGCTTGCCTGCCGCGACGGCATCGAGGTGATAGGCCGGGAGCCCCCCGTTTGGACCATACGAGGCGTTCATCCGTGCGATGACCACTGGCAGATCGAAGGCGCGGGCGCAGTAGCGGGCCACCGCCTCCTGCCCGATTTTGGAGACCGAGTACGTGGGACTGAACGAGGCGTTCACGTCTCCGAGCGGATCAGTCTCGGCAAACACATGCCACGGATCGAGTTGGGGCTTGTAGACCGAATGCGTCGACATCACCAGCGCTGCCTTGGCCTGCCGACAGTGCTGAAGGAGAAGGCCCGTCGCCTCGGCGTTGACCTTGATGGCGCGGTCATAATCGCTACCGACGATGAGGGCGGCCAGGTGGATCACATACGTAAAGTCGGGTGGCAATTCGGTAAAGTCACCAGCCTCCAGGTCACAGCGATAGGTGATGACGCCTGCCGACGTGAGGCGCGACTGCCCGCTCGCCTCACTGAAACGGGCGAGTCCCCACACTTCGTTTTCCGCCGCGAGGTAGGTCGCCATGGGGTAGCCGATCTGCCCGGCCGCGCCGGTGATCAGGATCTTTTCACCGCGTAGCGCAATTTCACTCCTTCCTCGTCTTGCCCGCGGGCCGGGCAGCTACCGAGAAGCGCCACCACGTTGGTACCGGAATTGACCACGGCCCACGTACGAACGGGTTGCTCAGGCCCGGCTGACCAGACGCTCGGGGAAACATTCTTCGATGAGGCGGCGGAAGCCCTCCCTCCATCCGACCTCGCAGGGCCCGAGCACTTCGCGCATCCGGGCGGTGTCCATCTGGTTCGCCGGGTACGTCTCATCGGTGTACTTGAACGTCGGTTCGACACCCAGGAGTTCCCCGGTGTACCGGCAGTACTCCTCGATACTCACCGGATCGTCGCCGGCGAAATTGACGACGATCGGGGGGACCTGCCCTTTCTCCAGCGCGGCGATGGCCAGTCGCACCGCGTCATCCACCCACATCACCGACGCCCTGCGTGGCTCGGTCGGATTGACCCAGACCTCCTTGCCGCGCAACATACGGTTGATGCGCACGAGTGGTCCCGTGGCATCGGGCCCGTATACCGCCCCGATACGCAGGATGATCGTCGGGGTCCCGAGCCGGGGGGCCAGGAACCGCACCAGCTGTTCGGCCGACACCTTGGAGAGGCTGTACGCGGGAATCGGGGCGCCATAGTCGTCGTCCTCCCGGACGGGCCGCGTCTGCTTGGCGTACACGCCTCCGGTGGAGCAATGGACGAACGTTCTGGCCGCCCGGCAGTGCTCGAGCAGCTTCCCGGTCCCTTCAACATTTACTTTGAAGGTATAGGCCATATCATCCTCGGATGACATGGCCACCACGGCTCCCGCGTGGAAGACCCGGTCGAAGTCGGTCGGCAGGTCATCCAGGCTGTCGTGGGCCAGGTCCTTCGGCACGCATTTCACGCCCCATGCTTCGAGTTCGGCTCGGCTCTCGGGCCGGCTGAACCGGGCGAGGCCCCAGACCTCGTTGTCGTCGACCAGCCTCCTGACGATCGGCTTGGTCAGATGACCGCCCGGGCCGGTTACAAGAATCTTCTCTCGTTGGATCACGGAACTCAGGTCGTGACGTTCAATACGGCCCGGTTGAGCTTGCCGGCATCGAGGTCAGCGAGAGCACGTTCGATGTCAGACAGATCGTAGAGCTGGCTCACCATCTCGTCGAGAAAAAACCGACCGCTCTTGTACAGATCGACAATCAGCGGAATGTCGTGATGGGGTTTGGTGGAACCGTACCGACAACCAAGGATGGACTTGTCGTTGTACATATTGTTGACGACGAAGCTCACCTCGGTGCCGGGCCTGGGGACGCCGAGCATGATGCACGAACCACCCCAGTCGAGCATGTCGATAGCCTGACGAATCAGCGCCGGCTGACCGACGCATTCAAAGGCGTAGTCGACTCCGTTGGGGAGCCCGAGGTCCCGCACAGGCCGCGACGGTGTCGTCGGTCGACGAGGCATTGACGAAGTCGGTCGCCCCCATCTGGCGGGCGGCCGCCTCCTTGGCCGGATTGGCGTCGACAGCAATGATCCGTCCCGCCGACGACAACCGGGCGCCCTGGATCACCGACTGCCCTATGCCGCCTGCCCCGATCACGGCCACCGTCTGACCAGGCTGCACTTTTGCCCGGTTGAGCACGGCTCCGGTGCCCGTGACGACCGCGCAACCGATGAGACATGCCGACGACAGTGGAACGTCCGGGTCGATGCGAACGCACTGGGTCTCGAACGCGATGGTTTCTTCGCTGAAGACACCGAGATTGGCAAACTGGAACGAATCTGAGCCGCCGACGGTAAAGCGACCGGCCCCGGCGCCACCACCGACGGCGTACCGGCACTGAGTAGGCAGCCCACGGTCGCATGCGTCGCACTGTCCACAATTGCCGAGGGTCGTCATGACCACGTGGTCACCGGGCGCCACGCGGGTGACGGCGGATCCAACCTCCTGCACGACGCCGGCACCCTCGTGACCGAGGACCACCGGAGTCGGAAACGGGATAGTTCCGTTGATGACGGAAACATCGCTGTGGCACAGGCCGGCGTTTTGGATCCGGACCCTCACCTCGCGATCTCCGGGGGGCCGTACGGCGACGTCGTCATGAACTTCGATCTTGCCGGTCCAGACGATCGCTCTCATATATGTCCTCCGGACCCCCGTTGGCCCCGTCCCGATACCGGAGCCTGCGGAGTCACACCCTATCCGTGCCCGGTGCCGCCGTCAACGCTGCTTGATACCTGTGTCTCACCTCATCCGGTATGGAGGCTCGTCGACCCGGCGACCTATTTGATAACATCGTCTCGGGAGGCAAAGGGGATGCGTCCTACCCGCACATCTGGTGCGCCAGACTTTCGACGACCACCAGCGCAAGAGGAGGGACTGTGCAGGATTATCCGGTCAAAATTGGTCAGATACTCTTCACCATGGTGGACCCGAACCGCGGTCACGAGGTGGCCTACAACCGATGGTATGAAAGGGATCACTTCTACGCCGGCTGCATGATCGGACCGGGCTGGTTCGCGGGAAGTCGTTGGGTCGCGCCGCGCTCTCTCAAGGATCTGCGCTTTCCAGCCGACAGTCCCTTCGCCCGGCCCGTCGACGCTGGCTCGTACCTTTCCATCTACTGGGTGCACCTCGGTAACCTCGACGAGGCGAGCAAGTGGGCCGGGGAGCAGGTGGTTTGGCTCTATCAGAATGGCCGAGGTTTCCAGGACCGGACCCATGCCCACACCGGGATATATGTGCCGGACTCGACGGTCTACGCCCGTGAGGATGGAGTGCCGGTGGAGTTGGCGCTCGACCACAAGTATGCGGGCCTGGGCGTGGTGGTTATTGAGCCATCGGAAGGCACTTCACGGGACGCCCTCATCCGCGAGGTCGAATCCGGCCCGGCCCGGCAACTGATGGACGGTAGTCCGGTAGACATGGTCTGCAGCTGGAAGGTCATTCCTCGCCCGCCCGACGCTCAGGCGCCCATGTCCCTGGGCACCGATGGCGGCAGCGACGAGCGCGTTCTCCAGCTGTGTTTCCTGGAAAGCGAACCGGTGGCTGCGTGGGACCGTTTTCACGCCTATGCGAAAGACATCGATCAGTCCGGTGCCGGATCGGTCACCTTCGCGGCGCCGTTCCTTCCGACGGTGGTGGGCACAGACACCTACACCGATCAGTTGTGGTAGCCGTCCCCTTCAACCGCGCCCGTCACTGCCCGCGTCACCTCCGAGCACGGACCGATGCACGAACTCCGCCACCCCGGCATGGAGTTCCGCGTCACTGACCAGCAGCTCACCCCGATAGACCGACTCGTTGGCCCCGTCCAGCAACGCATAGATACTCAACGCCGCCATCGACGGATCGAGTCCCTTGGCGCCACTGGCGCGGATCCGGTCCGCAAAGAGGTCCAGGACCTTGCCCTGATATTCACGGGCGACTTGACCGGTCCTGCTGGTCTCCTCGTCTGAGAGCGCTTCGACAACAGCATGAAACACCGGGGCGTGGCGTCGGAAGTTACCGCACACGGCTGCGACCCAGTCCCGCAGCGACAAGAAACCTTCCGGTCCCGGCTCCAATACGGGCATGGACAGCAGGGCCGACAGGAGTTCGGGACCGACGTCTTCTGCTAAAGCAAACAGGAGGTCGTCCTTGTTAGCGAAATAGGCGTACGCCGTCCCGTGCGCTGTCCCCGCCCGCCTGGCGACCCGGGCCATGCTGGCCCCGTGCCATCCACGCTCGGCAAATTCGACGACGGCGGCGTCCAGCAACTTGACCAGGGTGCGACGCCCGTGGGCGCGCATCGAGCGGGCCTGGAGCGTTCGCGCCCAGCGCGGTGCCGGTTGGGCCTCAGCGTCTGTAGCCCTCTGCTCTACCATGCCGGCTGGTCCGTCATCGCGACGCCGGCCCCTGCATCTCGTTCCATCGGTGCGTGTAGGGCGGCCGTCTCAGGGCACGGCGCCTGACTCTTTCAGGCGGGCGATGTCTTCCCAGGAGTGCCCCAGTTCGAGCAGGACCTCCTCGGTCTGCTGGCCGAACTCCGGTGCCGGACGAAGGTCCGCCTGATCGCTGTCAAATGTCACCGGGGCACGAACGACACGCACCCGCTCACCCAGAGGATGGTCGACCGTTGCGATGTAGCCATTCGCAACGGCCTGGGGATCGGATCCCACCTCGGCGGAGTCGGAGACGACTTCCCAGGGCGCGGCGAGCGATGCCAACCTTGCTCTCCACGCCTCGAGTGAGGCGGTCCCGAATATCTCCGCCAGGAGGGCCCGGCACACGGCCGAGTGGCGAGCACGGGCGGCCGAGTCGGCGAAACGAGGATCCTCGACCAGCTCCTCGTGGCCGATCGCTCGGCAAAAAGGCGCCCACCACCTCTGAGACTCAAGCATCGACAGCATGATCCATCGCCCGTCCGCGGTCGCATAGTGATTCGCAATCGGATTGGTGGCAGCGCGCTCGCGGCGGGAGAAGTCCGACCCGCCGGCAACTGAGTACACGATGTCGGACGAGGCAACCCACATGGCGCTCCCCAACAGCGACACGTCGACCACAGCCGGGACGCCTGTCTTCTCCCGACGGTACAGGGCCGACGCAATGCCGAACGCGATCGAAAGGGATGCCGTCTTGTCTCCGAAACCGGGCCTGGGCTGCACCAGGGCCTCCCCGGTTCGGGTAAAGGAGTTGAGGATTCCCCCCCGACCGAAGAAGACGGCAGCGTCATAACCGGGCTTTCCCGCCTCGGGACCGGCTGGACCGACAGCATCCGCCTTGGCGTACACGACCGACGGGTTGACGGCCCGAATGTCTTCGACATCAATTCGGAGGTTGCGTCTCGCGCCTGGCAAGAAGCTGGTGAGGAACACGTCCGACCTGCTCGCCAGTTCGTACAAGACCTCACGGCCGGCTGCGCTCGAGATGTCCAGGGCGATCGACCGTTTACCTCGATTGACCTGTTCGGTCATGAGGTTGATCGCGCCCTGCATGGGACTCACACCGCCGCTGACCAGGCCCCGGGCCGGGTCGCCCCCGGCGGGGTGCTCCACTTTGACCACGTCGGCCCCGAAGTCGGCCAGGAGCACAGCGGCGGCCGGGACCATTATCCAGGTCCCCACTTCGAGGACTCGTACCCCTTCGAACACGATTACTCCTTCTGCACCCCGGTGACCAGGTCCCCGGACGCATCTTCAACTCGCGGCAGACCGACCATCGCGCCGGCAGCGCACCTCCCTTCCTGTCAGTCCGTAATGCCGAACCGCTCCAGCCCAAAGGCCTTGATGGCGTTGCCCCGGGCCAGCTTGTAGACCTCCTCCTGGTTGAGTCCAGCTTCCTCGGCGATCTTCCCCAGCGTTTCCTTGGAGTGCGGGAAGGTGGAGTCGGCATGGGGATAATCGGTCTCGAAACAAATCTGGTCCATACCAATCACGTCCCGATTCCGCAGCCCGGTCTGGTCATCGAAGATGCACCCATAGACCCGCCCCGGGACGTAGCTCGACGGAGGTTCGGGAAGCGACGTCCCGAACGTGTTGTCCGAGCGCTCCTCCCACAACTTGTCTGCCCTCTCCAGGATGTACGGCATCCACCCCACCTGCCCCTCCGAATAGGCAATGACCAACTCGGGAAACCGGACCAGGGTGCCTGAGAAAAGATAATCGCATAGTGACCCCATGGCGTTCTGGAAGGTCAGTGTGGACGAGATGATAAAAGGCGCATCCGGCGACGTCGAGGGCATCTTCGACGACGACCCGATATGCATGCACACGACGGTTTCGGTCTCCTGACAGGCTGTGAAGAAAGGATCCCAGAATCGGTCCTTGTCGTGGATGGATGGCAAACCGAGAGGGTGAGGGTTCTCAGGGAAGGTGACGGCAAACGATCCCTTTCCAGCGCAACGGCGAATCTCCGTCGCGGCAAGTTCGGCGTCCCACAGCGGCACCATGGTGAGAGGGATGAGGCGACCCCTGGCGGCGCCGGCGGACCACTCGTCGATCATCCAGTCGTTGTACGCCTGGACGCAGAGAAGTGCGAGCTCCTTGTCCTCACGCTCGTAGAAGGCCTGTCCACAAAACCGCGGCAGGGTATTGGGGAAGCAGACGGACGCATCGGTGTGGTTCGCGTCCATGTCAGCGAGCCGCGACGCCTGGTCCCAGGCCCCTTTCCGGATCTCGTCGAAGGTCGTCACGGAGAATCCAACCTCTTCGAACCCGACTGCGGCCGAGAGCATCATGAACGGCGAGACCAGATCGTCGTAATACCAGATATCGCACCAATCACCGTCGGCAGCATCCTCGATCCAGCCGATGCTCGATCCTCCGCCACCCTTGCCGTCGCCCGCAAAACGAATCTTCTTGCGCTCGATACGAGGGCCGCGGTCCCGGAAGCGGGCCGGCAGGCGCGACTGCCACAGATCGGGCGGCTCGACCACGTGATCATCCACCGAGATGATGCGCGGTAGCTCCAACATGGCTACTCCCTTCCTAGAGAAACAGCCGGAACGGGCGTTCCCCGGCGGTCCCTCCCCTGGCCACCGCCGAGCCGCGGCAGGACCGGGTCCCTGCGGTCATCATGCCGCCTACGCTAGCAGTACTTGACAGCCGTGTCTACCCGGCGTGATACTGCTAAGCACTACGACATATATGGTCTCCTTCTGCACACCATGCGGCTGTTGAGTTGAAGATCGTCCGCGTCTCAGACGTTCCCGCCGTCGAGGTGAAGGCGCAGATGCACGGGCCTCGCCGGGTAGCCGCTCACCTGCGCTTCCTCGAACAGACCCCGTCTCGGGACTTCTTCCATTGTCGATACGACCCCGGCATGATCATCGAGGAACACGGGCATGCCAGCGACCATGCCGTCTTCGTCCTCAAGGGTACGGTCACAATCGGGGATGTCGAATGCGTCGAGGGGACGCTGGTTGTCCTGGAGCAGGGCGCAGCGTTTGGTCCGCTCATCGCCGGCGCCGAAGGCACGGAGTTGCTCGAGTTTTACGCCGGCGACCCGACGCCCGTCCCGACGAACCCCGGGAAATTCGCGGCGCTGCTCGAGCAGCGTGGCGTCATGGCCGCTTCGCCGACGTTTCGGCCCGATCCGCCTGACGCGACCAGCGATCCAGCATTGGAACCCGAAGTCCCTTAGCGAATCACTTCTGCCGTGCGAGGCCGATCCTCGGTCGCACCAGGCAGGACGGCCCAATGAGCCAGGGCCGCCCGAAGGGCGGTGACAACCTCCAGTGGATGGTCGAGCATCAGGTGATGACCGGCCAGCGGGATATCTATCACCGGGGCCCGCTCGCCGAGTGCCCGGGACATCTGCTCGGTGATCGTTGTGGTCACCAGGCCGCGTTCCCCCCTGATGATCGTGACGGGGCACCTGACTCGCCCCAACGCTTCGGGTCCGGGCCGGCGCTGGTAAATGGCGGTGGGGTCGAACTTCCACGCCCACCCGCCCGTCTCCCTCTTTACGGACATCGCGGCCAGGTGATCGATCACGAACTGCAGGTTGTCCTCCTGGGCCGGTTCCGGACGGTAGCGCTGGAACACCTCCTCAAGGGTGGCGTACACGCGGGGCGGCCGAGACGGCTTCCGGTCTTCGGGCGCGCCCGGCTGGCCCGGTTCCGGGTCGATGATGCGACAGTCCAGGAGGATCAGACCACCGACGGCCTCAGGATGGTCGGCCGCCGCCACGACCGTTGCCCATCCGCCGAGGCTGTGCCCGGCTAGCACTGGACGAGCCCCCATCCCCGCGTGGTCCGCCACTGCGAGCATCTCCGCAGCCCAACCATCGAGACTATAGACGTCGCGGTGCCCGCTGTCGCCGTGGCCGGATAAGTCGATGGCGACGACACAACGGTCGGGCGTGACGAGGAACGGAGCCACGTGATCCCACCAGTGGCCGTGAGCTCCCCCGCCGTGGACCAGCAGCAGGCCGGCTCGTCCCGGCCGCCCCCACCGCCAATAGCCAACCCGGCATCCGTCGACCGTTGTGAACCGCTGCTCCCGCGGCGCGGCCAGGGCGTCGCGGAACCACTGCGGTGCCGTTGCTGCAACGGCGTCGTTCGACCGAGCGGGAGGCACTCCTGAACGCTAACCAGCCTCAGGGACCTTCGTAAGGCGCCAAGCGGTCATCTGCGATTCGCAGCAGATGGTGGGACTCGTCTCCGAAGAGGGCACGGTCGGTAAGGGCTCGCCGGGTGTGGAAATGGGCAATGTGCTCCCACGTCTGGCCGATCCCGCCGAAGACCTGCATGACCGTCTCCGTCACGTCCCTGGCAACCGACGACGAGTAGGCCTTGGCCACCCGGGCGGCGAGCAACGCCTCCCGGTAATCCGCGGCGTCGACGGCCCAGGCTGCGTACTTCGTACAACTCGACGACGCCTCTACTTGCACCAACGCGTCCGCGCACATGTGCTGGATGGCCTGGAAGGACCCGATCTTTACGTCGTACTGCACCCGTTCCTTGGCATAGTCGACCGCCTTACGCAGTGCCGACGACATCACACCGATCAGATCGGCGGAAGTCGCGACCAGCGCCAGGGCCAGCCACCTGTCCCGATCTTCGCCAGTGATCCCGTTGCCGCCGCGGTCGTGGCTGAGCTGCCCGGAGCGATCCACCCGCCTGAGGTCGCGGGTCAGATCCGCCGCGGAGACGGATGCAAAGCCGGGCCCGAGGCTCAGCCGCGCCAGATTCGGGCTTTCGTCAGCCCCGGTCAACGCGAGCGCGTAGGACGCGCTGTCGACGTCGAACGCGATCGCGCCCTCGGCGTCTTCGATGCGCGCCAGTCTGGACAGGTCAGGAGAAAGAAGAAGGCCATAGCGGGTGTGGCCTGACGTGACCTCCTCGAGCCACGAGTCAGGAGCTCCAGCCCGGTACATCAACTCGGAGGCAAGGATGCCACTCAGATACGGGACGGGGGCTAACGCGGCGCCAAACGCTTCGCAGACAAGCATCACCTCCACGCCTGAGGCCGTGGGGGACCCTTGCTCGTCCCTTGACCGGAGGGCCAGAAGACCGGCGTCGGATACCGCAGCCCACGCCTTGCCCCGGTCCACCGTCGGCAAGTCCGACGGAGCGAGCAGACTGGCGGACACGGCCATCTGCTCGGCCGTCTGCTTGAGCATTTCCTGTTCTTCTGTCAGCAACGCCAGCATTGTTCATGCCTCCCGGGCCGGGACTCGACAATTCTCTTCGGGTCGGTGCACTCGTTCCCCCTACTCTCGCCGGTGCACGGCCGCTAGTGTAGTGAGTGCTGCGAAACGGTTGGACAGTCTCTCGTCCGGCCGGACCAGGGAGGGTGCATGGACTACCGCGATACGCCCGAAGAAGCCGATTTCCGAGCCCGGCTCCGGTCGTGGCTGGCCGAGAACGTTCCCGAGGGGTGGCGGGAGATAGGCGATCACGCGGAGCACGACCGTATGTACCGGGCCTGGCACCGCAAGCTGTACGCCGCAGGCTACATGGGCATGTCGTGGCCAAAAGAATATGGTGGCCAGGACCTGAGCCCGGTTTACGAAGCGATCCTCAACGACGAGACGGGCAACGCCGACGCCCCGCCGGTGCCAGCTGTCGGCTATATCGGGCGGGCGATCTTCACGTACGCCAACGAGGAGCAAAAGCGGAGGTTCCTTCCTTCCCTTCTCAACGGAGAGGTGCGGTGGTGCCAGGGCTTCTCCGAGCCCGAGGCCGGCTCTGATCTGGCGTCGCTGCGAACCCGCGCTGAACTGGTGGGCGACCGCTACGTGGTGCAGGGACAAAAGATGTGGAGCAGTGGCGCCATCTACTCCGACTGGTGCATCCTGCTGGTGCGGACCAACCCCGATGTGGCCAAACACAAGGGCATCACGTGCCTGCTGGTGTCCATGGACTCGCCTGGCGTCGAGGCCCGCCCCATTGTGCTCGCTGACGGCGACCCCGAGACGGCGGAGGTCTTCTGGGACGGCGTGGAGGTGCCGATCGAGAACCGGCTCGGCGAAGAGGGCGACGGCTGGCGGGTGGCCATGACGACTGTCTCTTACGAGCGCGGTCCCGGCGATGTGGGTACCGTCGCCGCCTTCCGGCGGAACCTTCATCAGGTTGAGCGCGCGGCCGCCAGAGCGGGCCGGCTCGACGATCGCCAGGTCCGCCAGGCCCTGGCACAGGCGTACGTGTACGGCGAAGCCCAGCGCCTCAATGTGATCGAGCAGCTTTCGAAGAGAGTGTCGGGTCATTTGCCCGGGCCGGAAGCGTCGGTGTCCAAACAGCTCTGGACGCAGGCGGAGCAATACCTCCAGCATCTGGGTATGGATCTGGCCGGGGCGGCCGCTCTTACCGGCGATGCGCCGGAACGCCTCCACGATTACCTGCAATCGCGGCCTATCAGCGTGTACGGCGGCAGCGCCCAGATCCAGCGGAATCTCCTCGCGCAGCGTGTACTGGGCCTGCCGCGTAGCTAACGGCGCCGGTTCAACGACTGGCGGCCGAAATGCCACCGTCCACATAAAGGATCTGGCCCGTGATGTACGAGGCCTGTTCCGACACCAGGAAGCCAACGGCGTCGGCGATATCCTGCGGGGTGCCAACCCGGCGAAGCGGCACCATGGCCGCCCGTTGGGCTTTGCGCTCGCCCTCGTACGCGGGCGCCGACCCCTCGGTGAGCATCGACCCGGGGCCGATGGAGTTGACACGGATGCCCTTGGGTCCGAACTCGAGAGCCAGCTGTCGGGTCAGCAACTCGATGGCGGCCTTGGTCACCGGGTAGATCTCGACTCCGGAAACCGCCATCGGCGCGGCCACCGAGGAGAGATTGACGATGGCACCCCGACCAGTGGACTCCATCTGCGGGAGAAAGGCGCGGCAGCAGTTGAGGACGCCCATCAAATTGACTGCCAGCACCCGGTCGATGTCTTCGTCCGCAGCTGCGATAACCGAGCCGTAGGCCCAAATCCCCGCGTTGTTGACCAGCACGTCAACCGGCCCGACCGATTCGGCGAGCCGACGAACAGCTGTGCGGTCGGACACGTCGCAGGGATAGCTGGTACCGCCAACTCCTGCCGCGGTGGTGGCCGCGGACTCACCATCGACATCGACGGCGACGACCGAGTATCCGTCTCGCCCCAATCTCTCGGCGATCGCCCGGCCGAGGCCACGACCGGCCCCGGTCACCAGTGCTAGTGCCATAAATCGCTCCTCATCCGGCTACAGCGACGTTCGAGATGGCTACAACAGCATTTGCATCAGCTCGACCCGCACGCCGTCCGGGTCGGCGATGAACAGGAGGCGGATTCCCTCCTGGTGTGTGATCGTGCTTCGCAGAAGGCTACCCCCGCATTCGACCAGCCTGTCAACCACACGGTCGAGATCCTCGACCATGAAGGAGAGGTGCGTCAGACCGAGCTGATTGCGAGATTCCGATGGCCGACCGTGTAGAGCCGGTGAGGCGAATCGCAACAGCTCGATGGACAGGCCCTCCCTCCGAATGAACTGCGAGGTGAGTACGACGTCACGAGGAACTTCCAAAGCGTCCGCGAATTCGTTTCCGATGGCGTGACGCTCCGCTCGCGTGAAGCCCAACCCGTCGCAATAGAAGCGAAGTGACCGGTCCAGGTCGCTCACGCACATCCCGAGATGTGACACGGTGACGCCGGCGACATCAGTCATCTTCGACCCCCTAACGGTTGGCGAGCTTACGCGCCTCGCCACCAGCGATACGGCCCGGGCCTGAACGCGCCAGACTGGGCAGCAGGCCATTCGAATGGGGAGGTGCTGAGGTGCTGTCTCTGCAGGAGATCTCCGACCGGCTCGAGATCCAGGAGTTGCTCGTCCGCTACAGCCATGCTGTCGATACCCGCGACTGGGAGGCCTTCGAGCACGTATTCACGGAGGACGCCGTCATTGACTATACCGAGATGGGGGGCCCGCGTGGGGGGTGTGCGCGAGACCCGCGCGTTCCTTGAATCCACGATGCCCACCTTCTCGAGCTACCAGCACATGCTCGGCAACACCGTACTGGAGTTCGATGGCGACGAGGCCGGTGCCAGGACGATCTGCTTCAACCCGATGGTTCTCGGCGGGGGCGACAGCCAGACCCAGGTCTTCTTTTGCGGGTTGTGGTACCGGGACCGGCTGGTCCGGACCCCGCGCGGCTGGCGCATCAAGGACCGCTATGAGGAGCGGTCCTATATACACAACATGCCGCCAGAGTTGACGGGCGGCAGCTTGACCACCGCGTGAAACACCCTTATCATGTTTTCGACGGTCGCGGGCCACCGCGTCCGGAGGCGTGTACGACTACAAGGTCGTGTGCGACGACAAGGCAGGGACCTCAGACGACAACGAGGCGTATCGGTCGAGTCAGGGAGAGTGGGGTAATGGCCAGCGAAACCGAATATGACCTGAATTGGATCACGTCGGTGGACGACCACATCATCGAGCCACCCAATGTCTGGCAGGACCGTGTGCCCGTCCAAGTACAAGGACATCGCTCCCCGCGTCATCGTCGATGACAGGGGCACGCGAGGTCTGGGCTTACGAGGACATCCGCCAGGAGACGGGGGGCCTCGGGGCCAGCGCCGGCCGGCGCCCGGAAGACATCACGCCCGTTGGCTTCCCGTACAGCGAGATGCGGCCCGGCTGCTATGACCCCAAGGCTCGGCTGCTGGATATGAACGATGCCGGGCATCCTGGCGTTCGCTCAACTTCCCGTCGTTCCCCCGTTTCTGCGGCCAGACCTTCTGGGAGGCCAAGGACAAGGACCTCGCCCTGATCTGCGTCCAGGCCTACAACGACTGGATGATCGACGAGTGGTGCGCCACCGACCCCGGGCCGGCTACATCCCCCTGGCCATCATCCCGCTCTGGGACCCGGCCCTGGCGGCCAAGGAGCTGGAGCGGGTCTACGCCAAGGGCTGCCGGTCGTTCTGCTTCTCGGAGAACTTCGAGCCGCTGGGCCTGCCCACCATCCACACCGGCCACTGGGACCCCGTGCTGCGCACGGCCAACGATCTGCAGATGGTGCTGTCCATCCACATCGGATCGTCGTCCACCTTCCACCGGATCTCGAGCGACTCGCCGTTCATGGCGAACTTCTCGCTCGGCATGATCCGCCCGGCCGGCTGCCTCATGGACTGGATCTTCAGCGGGCTCTTCAACACGTACCCCAATCTCAAGATCGCCCTGTCCGAGGGCTCGATCGGGTGGATCCCGTGGGTCCTCGCAGCGGGCCCAGCAGGTCTACGACGACCCAGCGCTTCTGGGTCGCCAAAGGCCAGGCGCCTCGGCAACGTCGGGCCGGTGCAGGACTACGACACCCAGATCGACACGGACAAGATCGACGTCTACGGCGACTACCGGGAGCACTTCTACGGCTGCTTCATCGACGACGCGATCGGGCTGCGGATGCTCGACGTCGTCGGCGAGGACAACGTCATGATCGAGTGCGACTACCCGCACTCCGACACGACCTGGCCCCACTCGTTGAAGCTGGCCCGCGAGCGGCTCGACGCAGCCGGGCTGTCCCCGGAGGTGCAGTACAAGATCCTCCGGGGGAACGCCGAAAAGCTCTACCAGTTCAAGGCGTCCGAGCCGCCCGACGTGCTCCGGCCCTGAGGCGGTTCTGAGCGGCCTCAGGCAGGCCAGACACCGTCAGGGCCGCCACCCACATTCGGTACCGGCATCAGGGAGACATCGAGAGCCTCCAGCGCGCCTCGAGCGTAACGCCGTATCCGGCCGATGGTTCCGCCCACCTGGGCCATCTGCGCCATCGCCATCGTCGACCCGGTCTCGGCCTGGACGAGCGGGACGAATTCGGCGTAGCGCTCGGTCAACAGGTCCGCCGCCCTATTGAGCAATGTGGCCCGCTCCTCGGCCGTCGTACGGGACCAACCAGGGAACGCCTCGGCGGCGGCCGCCGCCGCCGCACGGGCATCGTCCGCCGAGGCCTGAGGAGCCAATCCCACGACCTCTTCCGTGGCCGGATTGACGACGTCGTAGGTTCCCCCGATCCGCTCACCGGCTGGCCGCCGATCCAGAGGTGATAGTCCCGTTGTGTGTCGATCACGGCTGCGGCCATGCGGTAACGCTCCTGTTCTCGCTCGTCCTGTGCATTTGCTTCATCCTCCGGGACGTCATCGGAGGATGATGAGGGCGTCGGCAGCGACAACCTGGCCGTCTGCCACCCGGATGGGATTGATGTCGATTTCGGCAATGGCGTCGAATTCGAGAGCGAGCGTCCCCACCCCCACCATCACTTCCGCCATCTGCTGCTGCTCCGGCGGGGTGAGGCCTCTCGCGCTGTCCAACAATCGACCACCCAAGACCCCGCCCAATGCTGCTTTCGCCTGCTCCAGATCGAACGGTGGTCTCAACAAGGCCGCCTCGCTCAGGATCTCCACGACGGTCCCTCCCAATCCGACGGCGACCATCGCCCCGAACACCGGATCGCGATGAAGACCGCACATCATCTCCAGGCGGGCCGGGACCATGTCTTGCACGAGCACTCCGTCGATGGTGGCCTCCGGCGCACGTCGAGACACCTCCGCCAGCATCTCGTCGTATTCCCGTCGCACGGCGTCGGCACCGACCACCCCGAGCCGGATGGCACCGGCATCCGTCTTGTGCGGCAGTTGGTACGACATCACCTTCAGTGCTATTGGTCGGCCGAGATTTTGCGCTGCCGCGATCGCGGCGTCGGCGCTCGTGACTGTTGTCTCCCGCGTGACCGGGATGCCATACGCCGCGAGTACCTGTTTGGACGTGGATTCGAGTAGAGCGCGTTGGCTTTTCGGTGCGGGCAAGAGTTTGGACACCCGGTCAACCCGTTTCGCATCAGGTTTCCAGTCCTGGGGAAGACCCGTTACGGAGGACCGCAGCGACTGGCGGGTCAGCGCGCCCAGGGCGTTCGCAGCGCGAAGAGGATCGGTGTAGGTCGGCAGACCGGCCACCTGAAACTCGTCCATCCAGGCTGTGGACGTGAGCGCCACGGGCCGGTCAGTCGACTTATAGTACGCGATCAGGGCATCATTGGACGGACTTGGTGAGGCCCACGTGACCGCCACCAGCATGTCGACCGACTCGCTCTGGCCAACTGCGGAAAGCACCTTCTCGTAGGCGCCGGGTGAGTTCACTACCTGAGCTGTCGTGTCAACCGGGTTGGTGGTGCTGCCATAGAACGGCTGCGGCATGATGGCTGCCAGCGTCTCCTGTTCATCTGCCGGCAATTCCGGATGCTCAGCCCGGCGCCCGTGCAGGCATCAGCCAGGAGTACCCCGGCTCCACCAGATGTGGTCAGTATGGCGACCCGCCGATCGCTGACCCGCCGGCCGTCCTGGAAAATCATGCCCAGGTCGAGCATCTCTTCCATCGAGCTGACCACATAAACGCCGTACTGGCGGGCGACCGCGTCGAACACCTGAGCCGAACCCACCATGGAGGCCGTGTGACTGAGGGCGGCCCTGGCTGCGGTCTCGGACCTCCCCGCCTTCAGGAGGACGATCGGCTTGTCCAGTTCGGCCGCCCGGAGGGCAGTGTCGATGAAAAGGTCCGGGTCGCGCAGGGTCTCGCTGAAGACCATGACCACCCTGGTCTCGTCGCGCTCGACAAGGTAGCGCAGTACGGCGGCGATATTGACATCGCACTCGTTCCCGGTGCTGACGAACCATCCGAGACGCAAACCCGCCAGCAATGCCTTCGTGGTGATATACGAGCCGAAGCCTCCGCTCTGCGACACGAGGGCTACCGGCCCGGCGACGGGGAGCGGCTGGGCGGGCGAGAGGGCGAAGTTCGCCATCACACCACCGAAAAGGTTCATGAAACCGATGCAGTTGGGGCCCACCACTCGCAGACCGCTTGAAGTTGCCGTGTCAGAGATCCTTGCCTGCAGGGCGGCGCCCTCTGCGCTGGTCTCGGCGAACCCTGAAGTGATCACCACGGCGCCGCCCACGCCTTTTTCGGCGCATTCATCAATTACCGCCGGGACGGCGGGTGCCGGCACCACCACCACTGCGAGGTCGACGGCCTCGGGCAGGGCGGAGATCGATGGGAACGCCGCCTGACCCTGAACCTCAGGGTCGCGGGGATGGATGGGGTGCAGCGGACCACCGAAAGCCCGGGCCAGATTGGCATACACCCAGCCGCCAATACTCGCTGGATTGTTCGACGCACCGACCATGGCGATGGAGAGAGGCGACAGAACCCGGTCCATGCCGGCGAGCCGGCTGGACGGATCGAATCCACCCGCGAAATCAGGTTGGTCAGCCAACTCGGGGCTCCTCGGCTGGCAGCTTCTCTCGAAGCTGCTTCTTGATGATCTTGCCGGTGGCGGTCCTCGGCAATTCGTCGATCATGTACACGGCCTCCGGTACCTTGAATTGGGCCAGATGGGCACCGACGTGCGCAGTCAGCGCCTCGATATCCGGCGGTCCTTGCTCGCCCGGCACCACGAAGGCGATGACCCGTTCACCGAGCAGTGGATCTGGTCTCCCGACGATGGCGACGTCGCCAACACCAGGAAAGCCCCGCATGACAGTCTCGATTTCCATCGACGAGATGTTCTCTCCTCCCCGCCGGACGATGTCCTTGAGCCGGTCCACAAAGTAGAAGTAGCCGTCCTCGTCGAAATATCCGAGATCACCGGTATGAAAGAACCGACCGTCCATGACAGCCTGGCTCGCTTCTTCGTCCTTCAGGTAGCCGTTGAAAGTGATCGTGCCGAGCCGGAAGACCACCTCGCCCACCTCACCCGGCGACGCTTCGCTGCCGTCCTCCCGGAGAATTGTCATCGTCGAGTCAAGGAACCTTTTTCCGGCTGATCCGGGCCGGCGTTCCTCGTTCAATCGGGTGTAGGTACCCATACCCGCCTCCGTCATGCCGTACCAGTCCACGACCGCGAAGCCAAACCGATTTTCGATGAGCGGGGCGCTGGCAGCGGCGCCCAGGACGACCCCGACGCGCAGATTGTGCCGGCGCTCGAGCGGGTTCGGCGGGCGCCCCATCAGAATGTTCACGATCGAGGACAGAGTGAAGAGATACGTCGGCCGGTAGAGGTCGACCAGGGGCCAAAAGCGCCGCGCCGAAAACCTGCGGGGGAAGACGACGCTGGCGCCGTACAGGAGGGCCGACGTGAGCCCGCCCATGCCGTTGCCATGGAAGAAGGGCGTCACCACCACTCCTCGATCGCGTGGGGTCAGCCCGAACATCTCCTGGTAGTCGATCATCGAGGTCCCGGTGATCTGCCCCATGACCGCCTTCGGGCGGCCCGCCGTCGTACCGGACGTGTACATGATGTGGGCCGGAAGCTCGAAACCGGTGGGATCGGGCAGCGAGGAGACCGGGTCAGGGGGTGCCGTCGCCAGGAGGTGCCCGTAGCCAATGGCTCCCTCAGGGACCGGACGCGTGCCGGCTTCAATCGCGACCACGTGCCTGACTCCCGGGAGCGTCTGGGCGAGCTTCAGCGCTCGCTCGGCCAGGTTCGCGTCGCAAACGATCACGGCGGTCTCAGAGTGCTCGAGGATGAAGGCCATCTCGTCGTCGGTCCATTCAGGGTTGGCTGCCACGGTGGCGAATGCTCCTGCACTGGCCCCCATGTAGACCTCCGCCCAGGCCGGTTGGTTCACCGCCCATATGCACAGTCGCTCGGTCGGCTGTACGCCCAGCCCCTTCCCGAGACCCGCAGCGAGAGCGGCGGACCGGCCGACGAGTTCTGCGTAGGTCCGGGTTCCGTCCTCCTCACTGATGAGCGCCAACGCGCCCGGCATGGCCTCGGCGTGAGCGGCAATAGCGTCGAAGAAGGACGGCATGGTTCTCCCCTCCAGAACGGACCGTGCCACCGGCACGGACGACTGGCAATTTGTGCCTGTGGTGTACGGGCGCTTCCCCGCGTCGAGGCACGCGATGCTCAAATAGCGCTGCGCTCCATCTTGCCCGGACAATGCGGCGCCGTCAACCCGACTCTGACACCCCTGTCTTGTCACGGGCAGGGTGCGGCGGACAGGCCTCGGCGACGCCATCGATTCCTCGGACCTCGAAACACGGCGATGCCGGACGGAACGAATTAGGCTGCGGGAGATGACTGAACTCGAGGGTCAGCGAATCCTGATCACCGGGCTGACCGGCTTGGTCGGGTTCCCGGTGGCGGAGCGTCTGGCGGCCGGAGGCTCTGAGGTGTGGGGACTGGCACGCTACAGCGCACCGGGCAGTCGTGAGCGAGTCGAGAACGCGGGTATCCACCCCGTCACCGCTGACCTCATCGACGCCGACCTGTCGGGGGTGCCGGAGGACTTCGATTACGTCCTCAACTTCGCGGTGGCACACCCGCCCGACTTCGACACGGCGCTGGCAACCAACGCCGAGGGGGCCGCGCTGCTCATGGGCCACTGCCGAAGCGCCAAGGCGTTTTTGCATTGTTCCAGCACCGGCGTCTACCAACCCGACGGACACCACGCCTTCCGCGAAACCGACCCGTTGGGCGACAATCACCGGCCGGCGGGCTTGGTCACGTACAGCATCAGCAAGATCGCGGGCGAGGCCGTGGCCCGAGCGGCGGGCCGACTGCTCGGCGTGCCGGTCACGATCGCCCGATTGAACGTGCCCTATGGGGACACATGGGGTTGGCCACGGATCCATCTCGACGGGATGGTGGCAGGCACGGAGGTCTACGTGCACGCCGACTCCCCTACCGTCTACAACCCGATCCACGAGGACGACCTGGTCGCCTTGATTCCGAAGTTGCTGGCGGTTGCGTCGGTACCCGCCACCATTGTCAACTGGGCTGGGAACGAAACTGTCAGCATCGAGGAATGGTGTGACTTTATGGGCGGCTTGGTGGGGATCGAACCCAAGCTGGTCGCCACCGACATGACCATCCCGAGCGTGGCGGTGGATGTCACCAGGATGCACGCTCTGATCGGACAGACCACAGTGGGATGGCGGGAGGGATTCCGGAGGCTCGCCGAGAACTCCTATCCCGACCTCGTGGCAAAGGCAGGTGAATGAGAAGGTGACCGGACCAAGAGCTGGCTACAGGAGCCACGTGCCGCAGCGGCGAGACGCACGGAGTGATCCGTGAAGTTTCTCGCGAACGTGGCGATGACCGACCCGGAGTTCTACGTGCCGCTGGCGCAGGCGGCGGAGGAGTCGGGCTACAACGGCATATCGGTGCCGGACAGCATCTGCTACCCGTTGACGTCCTCGTCTACGTATCCCTACAACGCGGACGGGACCCGGGAGTTTCTCGAGAACAAGCCCTTCATCGAGCCGCTCATTGCCATCGCGGCGATGGGCGCGGTCACCACGTCGATTGCGTTCTACACGTCGGTGCTGAAGATGCCGATCCGTCACCCGGTGATCTTCGCCAAAGAGGTGAGCTCGCTCGCGGTAATGGTCGGTAACCGTTTCGGCCTCGGTGTGGGGTCGAGCCCGTGGCCGGACGACTACGAGATCGTCGGTCTGGACTGGGTTGACCGGGCGAGTCGCTTCGACGAGTGCATCGAGATCGTCCGCGGACTGTGCAGCGGAGACTATTTCAGCTTTCAGGGCAGCCACTACTGCTTCGACCCGATCAAGCTCAACCCCGTGCCGTCCCGACCGGTACCGATCCTGATCGGCGGGCACAGCGACGCCAACCTGCGCCGTGCAGCCCGGCTGGGGGACGGCTGGATCGCCGCGGGGTCGACGACCGCACAGCTCGCCGGGATGCTGGCCAAGCTCTCCAGATGGCGCGCCGAATGCGGCCGCGACGATCAGCCGTTCGAGATTCACGCCACCACCGAGGACTCGTTCACACCTGACGGGATAAAACGGCTCGAAGAGTTAGGGGTGACGCATACGGCAGGCGGAGTGGGCCGGTTTAACCCTTACGGGCTGGATCCCGATCCAGAGTCACTGACCGAGAAAGTAGACAATCTGCGCCGGTTCGCCGGCCAGGTCATAGGCCGCTGACAGGCCGGGCCTGGCTTGCCCGCTCAGCCAGGAGTGACAGCCTCAGCCCGGCGAGGGCCGCGGCGGGCGGAACCGGGCCGGCAGCTGCCTCGAAGCCTGCTCCGCCTGCGCGAAGGTCATACGCCGATCGGGCATCACGATAAAGGGCCGGTCGCCGTGCAATCTCGCCGACCGCCGCACCGTCGCGGGCATCGTCGGCGCATAGTCCAGCTCGGGTAGTTGCACGGCCGGTCCTCCCTCCTGGCACGGCCAGACTAGCTGATTGACTGTTGTGTCTCGCTGTCAACGAACGGCGAGGAATGTTCGCTTCGCTGTGCGAGACACACGTTTCCGGGTTTTGCGATACCACTGCCGCCCCGGGGCAGCGGCTATTGGTCTCCCGGCGGAGGGGCGGTGTGCTTCGACATGCGCCACGCCGGCGGCCGTCTTTCCAAAAACGAGGTGATGCCCTCCTGGGCATCCGGTTGACTGACATACCAGGAGAAGGCTGCTCGTTCCACCGCTCGAGATTCAGCTCGGTCGGCAGACGCGAGCTGCTCGTAGAACATTCGTTTGGTGGCGGCAACGGAAGCCGGCGCCGCGTACCGGGCTATGCCATGGGCGATCTCGAGGGTGGCGTCGAGCACCTTTGCCGCAGGAAGGGCCTGCGAGACCAACCCCAGTTCGGCGGCCTCGGCTCCGGTGAAGGTCCGGCCCGTGAGCAACAGCTCCAGCGCCCGGGACGAGCCGATGGCCCGGCTCAACAGCCAGAGGGAATTACCCTCAGGGATGAGCCCGCGCCGAGTAAACGGGAATGCCAGCTTGGCGTCCTCCGCGGCCAGGCGTATGTCCCACAACAGGGGATAGGTGAGTCCGAGACCGACTGCGGCCCCGTTGATGGCAGCCAGCACTGGGGTCGTCATTTCCCACGGTGACATGTCGGACAGGGGAGGGCCGATCTCGTCTTCCACCTGGTGAGCTCCGGCCTGAAAGGTGCTGCCTTCATCATCGAGCGCGGCTCCGGCGCAGAAGGCCCGGCCGGCTCCGGTCACCACGATGACCCTCACTTCATCCGACGTCTCGAGACGACTGAACGCATGACCGAGTTCGCGCCCCATGCGGGGCGTGAAAGCATTCAGTTGCTCAGGCCGGTTCAACGTGACGACAGCCACGCCATCGTCCGCCGCGACGAGGATGGTCCGATAGTCAGGCGTATCCATATGAAACGGGTCTATCACGTTGACGTACCGCGGCCAACCGATGAACCGGTGACCAGGTACGGCCGCGGTGGACCTTTTAGGCGCTGCGGTGGGGCTGGGCCGCGTCTGCGCCGAAGATCGATCGCTGGACGAACTCGGCGATGCCGGCCACCAGCTCATCCTCGGTCACCATCAGTTCACCCAGGTACACCGCTTCGTTGGAGCCTTCCAACAACGCGTAGATGCACAGAGCCACCATCGGTGCGTCGAGCCCAGGTGAGGCGCTGCGTATTCGTTCCTCGAAGACGGCCAACACATCCCGTTGATCGCGCATGGCGGCCCGGCCGGTGCGGCTGTTTTCCTCGTCAGCCATCGCCTCGCCGACCGCGTGGGCCACGGGCGCATAGCGCCGGAAGCATTTGCAGATCTCCGCCACCCACGTCCGCAAACTGGAGAACCCGTCGGGGCCACTGAGCAACTCGGGCATAGCCCGTAGCGCCATCTGCATTTCGACGTCGGCGTCCTGCCGCAAGGCGAACAACAGGTCGTCCTTGTCCGCGAAATATGCGTACACGGTACCGTGCGCCGTCCCGGCCCGCTTGGCCAGGCGAGCCATCCGTGCCCCGTGCCACCCGTGCGCCGCGAACTCCTCGACGGCCGCATCCAGGAGCTTCGCCAACGTGCGCCGGCCGTGGGCCCGGGTGGCGCGTGCTTCAACAGTTCGGGCCCACCGCCACTCGGCCTCCGAGGGCGCGGCAGGCTCGACTGCCGATTCGACGGTCATCGTCCGGAAACGCTAGGCCTCAGGGAGCCGGCTCGGTCGCATACCGGCATTCAAGGGCCTTCCACCACAGCACATCGAGGCCGTCGCCGATCATGATTCCGCTACCACGCGCCTCTCGCCAGGCAACAACGCCCTCTTCGCACGCGAGATGAACGGTGGGACCACCCAGGTCCGCGAACAGCAACGTGAGGGCCGACGCGCCCCAGTCAACCGGGATAATGACGGCGGCATCGAGGCCCCGCGCGGCCGTCGTGGCGACGTGGCGGTCCTCCGCATGCTCAGAACAGCAGAGCACGACCACCCGCTGGCCGCTTGCAACACCCATCGCCTTCAAGGCCCGTCCCAGCCGCTCGGCCCGAGCCCGCACCTTGGGGCTGCCCGCCTCCTCCCAGCGCTCATCCTCACGGTCCCAGATCACCGGGCGACCGATCAGGCAAGAACCAAGGGCGGCTGTGACTACCATGATGACCTCTCGACGTAACTGACAACCGAGTCTACCTGGGCGGACGCGAGCGAAGCAAGGGCGAGTGGCCGACGACGGCCTGGAGACCAGACACGAGTGTCAGCTATGCTGCGTCCACGACAGGCACCGAATTCCTGGCGATCCGGAGGAGCCATGCTCGATTACGTGATCAGGGGCGGCACCGTGGTGGACGGGACGGGCGGCACGCCCTTCCGGGGCGACGTGGCCATCCGGGATGATCGCATCGTCGAGGTCGGGGCGGTCGATGAACCGGCACGACAAACCGTCGAAGCCAGCGGCCTCGTCGTGGCTCCGGGCTTTATCGATCCACACACGCACTACGACGCCCAGTTGTACTGGGACGCCTACGCAACACCGTCGTCGTGGCACGGAGTGACGTCGGTCATCGGTGGGAACTGCGGCTTCACCCTGGCGCCGCTGCGGGCTAACGATGCCGACTACACGCGCCGCATGATGGCAAAAGTAGAAGGGATGCCCCTGCAGGCGCTGGAAGATGGCATCAAGTGGTCGTGGGACGGGTTCTCGGAATACCTCGACGGGCTGGAAGGGCGAGTCGGCGTCAATGCCGGTTTCCTGGTGGGACACTGTGCGCTGCGACGGTACGTGGTCGGAGAGGAAGCCGGGGCCCGCCCTTCGACCCCGGAGGAGTTGGACCAGATCGAAGGGCTGTTGCGACGTTCTCTGAAAGCCGGCGGCCTGGGACTGTCGACATCGCGCTCTTCCACGCACAGCGACGGAGAAAACCATCCGGTTCCCAGTCGGGCCGCGTCCGAGGAGGAGGTTCTTCGTCTCTGCCGGGTTGTCGGCGAGTACCCCGGCACCACCCTGGAAGCTATAGTGGAAGGCTGTCTGCGGGGATTCACTGAGCAGGAAGTGGAGTTACTCGCCGGGATGAGCGCGGCCGCCGGTCGCCCGCTCAACTGGAATGTGCTGACCGTCAGCGCCGGCCAGCAGGAGCGGGTCGCGCAGCAAATGAGCCCATCCCGAAGGGCACGAGAGCTCGGTGGACGGGTCGTCGCACTTACCATGCCTGTCTTCGCCGACAACAACATGAGCTTCGGTACCTTCTGCGCCCTCTGGCTGATCCCTGGATGGCAAGAGATCCTTTCGCTGCCGTTCGAGGAAAAGACCGCCAAACTGCGCGATCCCGCAGTGCGAAGTGAAATGGTCCAATCGGCGAAAGGAACCGTGTTCGAGCGGCTGGCCGACTTTTCGAACTATCGGGTCGGGGACACGGTCTCGCCCGGAAACAAACGCTACGAGAACCGCCTCATCACCGACATCGCGGCCGAGATGGGCCTCGATCCTGCCGAGGCCCTGATAGAGGTCACCAGTGCGGATGAGTACCGCACTGTTCTGTGGCCATTGCCAGTCGACGACACTGACGCCGACTGGTCTGCGCGCAAGCAGACCTGGGATCAACCTGACGTCCTGCTGGGCGGATCCGATGCCGGTGCCCACCTGGACCGCATGCTCGGTTCGCTCTATCCGACCCGGTTCCTGGGTGACACGCTGCGGGGTCGCCGGCTCCTACCCCTGGAGCGGGCCGTGCACCTCATGACCCAGGCGCCTGCTCGATTGTTCGGGCTCAGCGGCCGCGGCCAACTGATGCCAGAAGGGTGGGCGGACGTGGTCGTCTTCGACCCTGAAACTGTCGACAGCGGGCCGCCGACGCGCGTTTACGATCTGCCGGGCGACAGCCTGAGATTGGTCTCGGAATCCATCGGCATCCATCGGGTATTCGTCAACGGCCAGCTTGTCGTCGCGGACGGGCACACAACGGGGGCCCTGCCCGGGCGGGTGTTACGGTCGGGGCGAGACAGCGAGACGGTTTCCACCCGGTAGGCGCGCCGGGCTCATCGGGCGCGACGGGCCAGAGCGCTCACGTCACCATCGTCGTGTCGATGGCCTGCACCGCAGGAAGCACTTCCCTGGCGAACAACCGCAGGCTGCGTTCGGCCTTGTCGGGGGACATCCCTCCGTAGAACACGTGGACCACCAGCATGTCAAGGTTGATCGCAGCCTGCACAGCCTTGATGCGGCGGATGATCTCATCCGGAGTGCCGATCGGCTGCGTCCGGCGCTGCACCGCCATGGTGGCGTCGGCCAAGCCCACATCCGCGCTGTGCTTTCCGACGTACTCTTCGTACCCCTTTACGCCCGCGAATCCCGGGTTGTTCCATTCGAAGTAATGGTGCTGGGCCGCGCTGACCTGGTTGTGGTAGTAGCGCCACCCTTCTTCGGCTTCCTCAGGGGTCTCGGCGCAGTACATCCACAAAAGTGTTGTCGGCTGATCGGGAGGCAAGCCCAGTTCGGCCCGGATCTGGTTGAACTGGTTGACGCCGGCCGTCATGCTCTCGACATCGTCGTTGGCGACGAACATCTGCCCGAGCCCGTGTTCGGCAGCCAACCGCGCCGACTTCTGGGTGGAGAAGGCAGCCTTGATCCGGGTTGTCAGATCACCCTTGTGCCGCGCCTGAGGCCGGACGGTGGTGGGAGGGATCTTGAATATCTGGCCATCGAAGGTAAAGCGTTCTGCGCCATCGGCGGCCCGGATCGCGTTGACCACGTCGTAGAAGTAGGTGTGGGACTCCTCGATGGGGACGCCCAGAGACGCATATTCGTGCGGGGCGACACCGCGACCGATGCCCAGATGGAGGCGGCGGCCGCGCAGGAGCACGTCAAGCATCGAGATCTCGTGAGCGAGGCGAACCGGATTCCACCAGGGCGCCACGATGACTGCCGTACCGACGTCGACCCGGCTGGTTTTGCCGGCCCAGTATGCGAGCCACTGAAGCGGATTGGGTTGCATTGAGTACGCGGAGCCGTAGTGTTCGGTGGCCCAGATCGAATCGAAGCCAAGGGGCTCCACCAGCTCGCCCATGGCAATCGTCTCCTCCATATGGACATGATCCGGGATGTCGGGGGGACGGTCGTACTCCTCCGCCATCAGACGACCCCAATCCTCCTGGTTATATCCGGTGACCATCACTCCGCAATGCATTGGTTCTTCGCTCTCCTTTGTGCACGGTCACGCAATGATCCGTCCCGGGCCATACCCGCGGAACGATTCTCGAAGCCTCAATCAACCGATCGGTAGATTACCGTCTGGAAGCCGGTCCTCGCACCTGACCGGAGACAGGACGCGCCTCGACGGTGGTATGCTGCAGTTCGCGATTTTGGGGGGTGGCATGCCATGTCCGACGACGAAAAGCGCCGCAGGCATCTGGACCTGATCACTCGTTCCTTCGCGGCGATCAGCACCGGTGACCTCGATCGACAACTGGAGGCGTGCACGGAGGACGTGGTGCTCGAACTCCCCTACGCCAATCCACCGGTGCGCCTGGAAGGCAAGGCGGCGGTCCGGGCCCACGTCGGACCGGCGCTGAAGATCTTCTCGTTTCGGCTCGACATCGGCACCGTGTACCAGTGCGAGGACCCCGACACGGTGATCCTCGAGTACACCAGTCAGGGGACGGCGACCACGACTGGTCGCCCCTACTCGAACTCGTACATCAGCGTGGTTCGCTTCCGCGACGGGCGTATCTGCGCGCAACGCGAGTACTACAACCCGATGGTCGCGGCGGCTGCCCTCCAGCCCGAGTAGCTCCCGAACACTGGCTGGCCGGGTCACGACCGGAGTGACGGCGAATTCCGGCCCGACGGCGACGCCCCATCGATCCGGCAGCCGGGAGCGTGGCCGTGTCGGATCCCGTTCGCCGACAGGGAATGAGCCGTCGCCCCCGCGAACCCCTTTCTCTGTCGTGCCGCCACGCTCAAAAAGGGTGTGGATTACGACAGAGAAAGGCCTACGGTCCGGGCCGGCCGCTTTCTCTGACGCATCCGTCAAGTCGGGAGGACAAATGCGGGGGCCGTGCCCGAAGCGCTGCGCCCACACGACCTCAATGGAATGTCTCGCCGGCATTGACGTCGACGGACTGTCCGGTCATGCCGGCGGCCAGACTGGACGCCAAAAAGATCACGACCCGGGCAGACTCCTCGTCGGTCGACAGCCGGGGCAGCGAGACGTCGTCGACCATGCGCTGACGTTGCTCTTCGAATGAGGTCCCCCGTTCGTCCGCCAGTCGCTCGAGATACCGTTGCAGCGAAGGGCCCCACATCCGTCCGGGCACGACCGTGTTGACGCGAATTCCGTACGGCCCGAGTTCCCGGGCCAGGACGTGGGACGCCGTGAGCAGGGCAGCTTTCGACGACGCGTACGCACCCCGCCCGGCAAATACGCGCCGGATGATCTGAGAGCCGACGAAAACCACGGCCCCGGCGCCGCCTCGCTTCAGGGCGGGGATGGCAGCTTTCACCATCCGAAGAGAACCGAATACGTTGACGTCGAACGCCTCACGCCAGTCGTCGATGTCGGCATCCTCGAGCGGGAGTCCGTACGCCTTTCCCTGGGCAAAAGCGTTGCACACCAGGCAGTCCAGCCCACCCATCTGCTGCTCCGTGACAGCGATCAACTCCTGGCAGTCGACGTCTCGTGTGACGTCGCAGGCCTGGACGGCGACGCGCCCTCCATCCTGCCGGAGGTCTCGAGCCAACTCGTTCAGGTAGGGGGTCTTGCGGGCGGCCAGCACGACCGCCGCCCCCGCTGCGGTGGCGCTGCGAGCGATCTGCGCGCCGAGTCCAGGCCCGACTCCGGCGATCACCATCACCTTTCCGGCGAGCAGCGCAGTCATTGGCTCCAGGTCCCGAGTTCCGGGTGGGCGCCGCGGAGCGCCTCCCATTTCTTCAGGGTGTGGCGGTGGCGATGGGCCGTCGTCCCGCTATCGACCACGATGGTCTGGCCGGTGATGCCTCGTGCCTCATCACTGGCCAGCCAGGCGACCACACCGGCAATCTCTTCAGGAGTGGCGGCCCAGTCGAGCAAACGTTCTGAGGTCAATTCCAGCAACAGGCCCGTTTCCTCCAGAGCCGGCCGGTGCTCTTCGCTCAGGATCAGCGAAGGGGCGACGGCATTGCACCGGATGCCGAACTCGCCATACATGGCGGCCACGTACTTCGTGAGCGTCATGATGGCCGCCTTCGACGACCCGTAGGCGGCCAGGACGCCATCACCCCACAAGCCGGCGACGGATGCAGTGTTGATGATGACTCCGCCACCGCTGCGCATCAGCGGGAAGGCGTGCTTGCACCCGAGCATCGCCCCGCCTGCATTGACCTCCATGGTCCGGGACCAGACCGCGAGATCGAGGTCGGCGACCCCCCGGTCGTCCGGGGAACTGAAACCCACGTTGTTATGGAGGATGTCCAGTCTCCCGAATTGATCACCGGCGATCGCAATGAACCGCTCGACGGCCTTTTCGTCGCTGACGTCGAGCTCGGTGGGCACAGCCGTCCCTCCGGCCGACTCCACAGCCGTGGCTGCAGCCCGGGCCGCCCCGGCGTCTAGGTCTCCGACGACGACCTGCGCGCCTTCGGAACCGAAACGGGTGGCGACGGCACGACCGACGGGTCCGACCCCAGCCACGGCGGCCACCCGGCCTTCGAAGCGCCCGGTCACTCCCCCAACCAATCGCGCAGCACGTCCTCGTGGTCAGCGCCGATGGGGTGCTCGATCCAGCGCACCGAGCCGGGAGACTTGCTCAGCACGGGCGCGGGGCGGGGAAACGTGAGAGGACCGGCCGAGGGACGATCAACCGACAGCAAGCTCCCCCGATGTTGCACTTGAGGGTCTGCGGCGAGCATGGCCGGGTCGTTGACAGGGCTGAACGCGATTCGGGCCGCGCTCGAGCGCGTCCACCACCGTTTGACGGTCCTGGCCCGACATCCAATCCGCGGCCACGCCCGCCAGGTCCGGCGACCCGGCGGCGGGATCGTGGCCAACGTCCAGTCCTACGACATCCAGCAGCCGGCTGATCTGGGCGTCGCTGTACGCGGTAGCCGTAATCCAGTTTCCGTCGCCGGTAGGGAAAGCGCCCCTCAGCCCGGGGCGGCTCGACCCCGCAGACCCGGCCGACCCGGCCGACCCGCCAGATCGAGCTTGCTCGGCGAGCAGTTGCGGGCCGAGTACGCTCAATACAGCCTCGTACATGCTGAGATCGATGTGCTGGCCCTGACCGCTACCTGTATCTCGCCAGTAGCAGGCGGCCAGCGTACCGATCAGACCGGTCAACGCGGTCAGGTGATCCCCCAGGAGCACCGGGGTGAGCGCGGGTGTTCCGTCAGCAACTCTGTTGAGATAGGTGAAGCCGGCAAACGACTCGGCCACGCTTCCGTTGCCCGGGCGGTTTGCATAGGGGCCGGCAGTGCCAAAGGTGCTGGCATTCACCACGATGGTCCGCTTGTTGCGGGCCGCGATGTCCTCGTACGTGCAGCCGAGACGTTCGAGCAACGGCCGCGGATGGTTGGTCGTCACCACGTCCGCGACGGCCGTCAGCCGATGCAACAGCTCGATTCCTTCGGTCGTGGATGGGTCGGCGACCACCATGCGCTTGTTGCGCGACGACAGCGTCCATGGGCCAGGCCGGTCCGCGCTGCCGCCGAGGACGCGCAGCGCGTCGCCCGCCGGTGGCTCGACCTTGACCACGTCGGCGCCGAGATCACCGAGCATGGCGCCCATGAGCGGGACAGCGAAAAGGGATGCCAGCTCCAGAACCCGCAGGCAGGCGAGCGGGCCCGCCGATCGCCTGTCCTCGACGCCTTCAGCCGGCATGAACGACCGCCCGACTCTGCATCAAGCTCTCGCCCCAGCTCGGAAGGAACACCGCGTGCAACGATACGGGGCCTCCGCATACGACGACGACGAACTGATCGGGGCGCTCGTTGAGGCGGACGCGGCCGGCGGCGTCGGTTCGCTCCTCGAAGAGCGCCCTGGTCGCTTCGGGCCACACCTCGATGGGCTGGTAGGCGTGCTCCCACAGGAAATGCTGGAACTCAGCGATATCGGGGAACTCGCGGCCCAAGCGATCGGCCCAGTCCGGATTGATGGCCAGCACCACTGATCCGTTTTTCGCCATCATCAGGCTGCTGAGCATTTTGTTGGAGGCCGGATAAGCGATGCTGCGAGCCAGCAGGTAAGCCAGGTCGCGAGCGTCCTCGTGGCGATTGTCGCAAAGCGGCATGGTTCCCATACCGGCGTGAGCATGGACGACATCTTGACTTCGGGGAAAGCCCAGCTGCTCGGCCAGCGACGGCCATGGGGACCTCTCCTCCCACTCACCGAAGCACATGCCGAGACGGGCCGGCTGTCCAAAGCAGCTCTTGGTGGTGCTCCCGGCCCGTTGCCCGCCGATGTTCCTGAGGCACAACGCCACGGCTCGCCCAATGGTACGCGACCCGCGCCCGGTCGCGCCGCCCATGCAGCCGTAACTGTAATCAATGCCGGCCGCATCACGCGAAGGTCCATTGACGATGAGCATCTGAAACGCGTTTCCAGTAGTGGCGCCCACCCCGTACAAGTTGTATCCGGGTTGGCAGATCGCCTCCACGCCGGCAATCACGAATGGCAGGTGATCCGGGCGGCAACCGGCCATCGCCGCATTTATGGCAATCTTCTCCACTGTGGCCGGTCCTCCGGCCGGATGCATCTCCTCCATGATTCTGTGGCCGGATGAATAGGGTGTGCCCTTCAGCAGGGACAGCACCCGATCCTCGGTCGGGGGCAGGAGCGGCAAGCCGTCACCCCATCCCTCTGCGAGCGACAGCTCGTACAGGGCATAGGGATCCGCCTCCACCACCAGGCGCTCACTCGTCAAGGGCTCAGCCAGCGGTCGCCCCCAACATCTCCAGCAAGCGCGGGTAAAACTCCCTGGCCACCCGGCGCACCTCTTCCTCCGGTTGGTCCTCGAGGGGATACGGAAGGACCAGGACGTTCAGATCTGGATGCCCGTTGTGTTCGCGCATGCGGTAGGCCAAATCCTCGAACGAGGCGGTCACGACCGCGACCGCAGGGAGTCCTTTCTTCTCGAGCCGAACACTGGAGAGCACACTGCCCGCCGTGCAGGAACCTCAATTGCCGAGACCCACTACGCCACACTCCACCAGCCGGGCCCAGTCCTCTACTTCAGCTTCGACTTCGGTGGGGTCTCGCCTCGGCTCGCTGCGACTGCGCTCTACCCACAGGGTGTGTGGATCAGCTCCGTCCGCGCCGAGCAGTCGCTCCCATTCGTCCACAACGGTGTAATACGACAGCCAGGCGTAGTCCACCTCCAGGCCAACCCGCACACCGCTGATAGGACGGCCCAGCCGGCGAGAGTCCTCGGCCTGAGCCGCCGGGCCTCTCTCCGGGGGAAGAGCTACAGGCGAAAGAATGGTCCATTTCTCCGACACGATATCCCCCGCGGTTCCTGCTCCTTACGCGCACACTAGCAGTTGGAGAATTACCTGACCGATTCACGACGACCGAGGTAGACGTCTCGAACCACGGTGGCGTCGTCGAACTGGGCGACCGGTCCAGCCGCGGCCATTCGACCAGACTCAATCACGAGCACGTCATCCGCGATAGCGAGGGCCTGCTCGACCACCTGCTCGACGAGCACGATTGCCAGACCCTCACCCTTCAGGGCGTCGACCATGGCGAACACTTCTTTGCTGATGGCCGGGGCCAGGCCTGCCGAAGGTTCATCCAGGAGCAGGACCCTGGGACCGGGCATGAGCGCCTGGGCGATGGCAAGCATTTGCTGCTGGCCCCCGGACAACCCGCCGGCTACCGTCTTGCGACGCTCGGCCAAGACGGGGAAGCGCTCGTACGCCTGGTTGAGCGCCTCCCGCATCGTGGCGCCGATCCCGATGATGGGGCGCTTGAGCGTATACCCGCCGAGAAGCAGATTCTCCTCGACACTGAGTCGCCGGAAGATACGTTTCCCCTCCTGAACGAAAGCGAGGCCCGCCCGCACCCGTTCCTCCGGCGCCGCTTTGGACATGGTCCGCCCGGCAAGTCGTATCGAGCCGGAGTTCACGGCGGGCAGAAAGCCGGCTATAGCCCGCAGCAGTGACGTCTTGCCGGCTCCGTTTCGTCCCAGGACCACCGTGATCGCGCCCGTTGGCCCGCACCGACACACCCCAGAGCACTCGCAGATCGCCATAGCCGCCGACCACATCGGTGGCCTCGAGCAGCGGCCCAGCCGAGTCGCTGGTCGTCATGACGGGTCGTTGGCCGACACGGCCTTGTCCAGTTCAGCGATCGATTCGCCGTCTCGGCCCGCCCCGGTGTACTCCTCCAGCACCCGCGGGTTGACCTGGATCTCCTCCGGTGTCCCCGACGCCAGGAGCGCGCCGTTTGACAGCACGTGGATGCGGTCGGCGATTTTCAGTACCAGAGGAAAATTGTGTTCCACCAGGACGACGGTCCCGCCAGCCCGGCGGATCAGGTCGATCGCAGCCTGCAAGCGATCCAGGTCGGACTCGTCAAGCCCGGACCCGACCTCGTCGAATAAAAAGACTCGAGGTTCCGCGGCCAGGCATCGGGCGACTTCCGCCAGCCGGCGGGTCCCGAGAGGCAATGCGTCAACCTCGGCGTTGGCCTGGTCAACGATACCCAGCATCTCCAGGATGTCCAGGGCGTCGGCGTCATTGGCGGCGACACGGTGACGAAAGGACGGCGTCCTGAGCACCGCTGCAGAAATTTCGAACCCGACGGGGAATGTAAGCGCCGGTGGTGACAAACGCCCTGGTCGTCATTCCCTTGGGCACCAGCGGAGTCTGGAACGTGCGAGCCACCCCTGCTCGCGCCGTCCGAAATGGATTGAGGGTGTCGACACGAGTTGCATCCAGCATGATCTTCCCGGCGTTCGGGCGATAGAACCCGCAAATGAGATTCAGGAGAGTGGTCTTCCCGGATCCGTTCGGGCCGATCAAGGCCGTCACCTCTCCGGGTGCGGCCTCGAGGGTGACATCGTCGAGTGCACGCAGTCCACCGAAAACCTTGCTGGTTCCTTCCACCGTCAGCCGCTCCCCTCGAAGGGCAGGCAGGGCGGCGATCGTCTGGGTCGCGGCCATCGGGCGTGCGGCCGGCAGGGGTGCAGTCGGGCTGACCAGTTGACGAGCCCCCGGCGGCAGGCGGCGGGCGCCAGCCCGGACCAGCCCCGCTGCACCTTCGGAGAACACCAGCCCAGCGACGACGAGAAAAGCGCCATAGACGATCAGCGAGTAGTTTTGAAACGACGCAATCTCTGACGGTACCCAGTTCCAGGACGGCAGCACCGAAGATGGCGCCGTACACCGATTGGGATCCGCCGACGATCGAGGCCGTGAGGATCGTGAAGGCGAAGGCCAGCGAGAACGAAGAAGGCGAGATGTAGCCGGACAGGTATGCGAAGAGCACCCCGGCCACTCCCGCCGGAATCGCACCGACGACGTAGGCGAGCAGCTTGAGCCGGTAGACGGAGATCCCGACCGATGCCGCAAGGATCGGGCTCTGTTTGAGGACAAGAACGCGTCACCGTGCGGAGAACGGATCAGGTTCCGGAGGGCAGCGAACCAGACCGCCGTCGCGATCACGACGAACACGTAAAAGTTCCGCCCGTTGAGCTGAATTCCGGCGAAGGTGGGAATCGGAATCCCGGGGAGTCCCTCCGCTCCGCCCGTCTGCGACTTCAGCAGGTCCAGGGCGGAGGGAATAATCAGGACGAGAAAAAAGGACACCATCGCGAGTGACCATCCGCCGAGGCGGAGCCCGGGGATGCCGGTCACGAGCCCGACAATTATGACGGCCGCAATCGCGGCAAGCAGGCACAAGCCGATGTCGTGTACTCCGTGCGAAACTGCCAGATAGCCGGCGACGTACGCGCCGACGGCATAGAGGGCTACCTGGCTGACCGCGAGTTCTCCGGCGTAACCGAGCGACGTGTTGAGCCCAGAGACGACCAGGGCCAGGATGAGGACCAGGATGACCTGTCGCGCCCAGTAGTCGTTGAGTCCCATCCAGGGGAGCAGAGCGACGACCACCGCCAGTGCCAACGGGGCCGCGACGCGGCTGAGCCGGACGGCCGGCGTCAAACCTGGCGCTCCACTACGGTCGAGAAGATGCCGCGCGGCCGGGTCAGAAGTACGATCAGGAAAATGCCGAACACAATGATCTGCGGCCAGTCCGTGTTTGTGTACCGTTCGGCCAGAGCGTAAACCAGCCCGGTGACAAAGCCGCCAATCAAGCCACCAATCTGGCTCCCCGAACCCCCGATCGCGATGGCGACAAACCCGAACAGGGCCAGGCTGTCGGCCAGGGTCGGGGTGGCGTAGGTCTGCGCGCCTACCACAATCCCGAAGAAGCCGGCGATGGCGCCCGACACGGCAAAAGCGGCCATGGCCAGTCGCCGGGTATTTATTCCCCGGGCCCGGGCCGCCTGGGCGTCCTCAGCCGTCGCCAAAGACGCCAGACCCGACACCGTTTTCCGGGACCACAGGTGGAGACCTATACCGACGACGAGCACCAAGGCGATGAGCAACAGTTCATTGCGGCCCACGGTGCCCCCAAAGATATGGAGGGTTCCGCCAGACAGAGGCTGGGGTATGGGCTTGGCCTGGGACCCCCACACCTTCGACACGATGCCGTCGATCATGACCGCCACGCCGACCGTGGTGATGAGGGCGGCCTGGTGCGTGTCACCGCGCCGGGCCAGGAGCGGTGCGATAGCGATGCGATGCTCGAGCAGGGCCACGATCAAGATCGCGATCCCGCCAAAGGCGACAGCTCCCACTATGGGCAGTCCCAGGGTGGTCGTCGCCACGTAGGCCATGTACGTGCCCAGCATCACCAGCTGGGCGTAGGCAAAGTTGAACACACCCGACGCCAGCAGCACCACGTTGTAGCCGATGGCGATCAGGCAATACAGCGCGCCGACCGACAGCCCGGACCAGATGGTCGTCATCATGTCGAGGTCTCCCGGTCCTTCCCCGCGAGACTATGGCCCGGTGCCAGGCACCAGCAAGCCGTCCGTATTGTTTTTCCCGGGATGGACGTAGGTGAAGTTCGCCACGTTGACGGTCGGAAAGTGATTCTGCGGCGTGTAGTTGAACCCACCGTACTTGCCGAAGTAGATGAGCCAGGGCGGGTACGGGCCGGACGGCTGGTTCAGGTGCTCGAGCGCATGGGCGACGCCCGTCCCGGAGGTCGTGTTCGCCTGGGTGGCGGCGTAATCAATCAGCTCCAGAGCGTTGAATCCGACTGCCAGCAGCCCGGCCCCGACTCCGCTCAGTATCGCTTGATAACCCATGGCCTTCGCATCGGAGATCATTTTCTGCATGACCGGATCGTTCTGTACGTCCGGGTTGGATGCCAGCGTGGTTTCCGACGCCTGGTCATAGAAGTTGGTCAGGGCGGCGGGAGGCATCAACGTCGCCAGGGGCAGAGCCGAAGTGATCAGATCGCCATATGCCGGCGTGGACGTCCACCCCATCTGGGCCCGGCTCTTCAGGACATAGATGCTGGGCGTTCCGTACGAGGAGACAATCAGAGCATCCGGGTGGGCCGCCTGCAGGCTCTGCAGCTGCGGGGTCATGTCCAGAGCCGTGTCCTGGTAACTATCCGAGACGGTGGCAATGCCAACTGCCTTCAGCGCCGACGAATAGCCTGACTCCACGGCCTGACCCGTGGTGTCGTTGCCGTAGATGATGGCCACCTTCTTCCACCCCTTCGACTGGGCCAACTGCACAAAGGGAGGGATCGTCTGCGCCACACTTTCGGAGTCTCCGAAGTGATCGGGATACTTCGAGGGATCGTTGAGCGAGGTGTCGGACGTGGCATCCACTGTCAGGATGTTGCTGCGGGTGGTGATGGGTAGCAGAGCCTGGGTCACTTCCGACGAGCCGCCCGGGTACATGGCGTCGATCTTGGTGCCGGAGGACAGCTTCTGTTCGAGCAGGTTGACCGCCGTGGTCGGATCGTTCTGGTCGTTGTCCGTGATGATGGTGATCGGATGGCCCAGAATCCCACCCTTGGCGTTGATCTCGGCCGCGGCGATCTTGAGTCCTGCCACTTCAGCCTGGGTATACGTCTGTGTCGCGCCGGTGAAGTCCCCGGAGTAGAGGAACGTGTAGGTGCCGCCCTTGCTCGAGCCGGTCGCTCCCGCCGACCCGGTCGTCGCCGCCGACTGGCTATTACTTGCCGCGCTTGTGCTGGTGGAGTTGTTGGACGACTTGCTGCTGGAGCCGCACGCACTCACAACGAGGAGCGCGGCAGCTGCCAGTGGTACCGCCACGCTCACCCTGCGCCAACTAACCGGTGTGCTCATATGGAACCCCCCTGTCACCATACGATCTAAGAGACAACCTGCAACAGTCAAACGGTTTTTATCAGGCTGGGAAACCAGGGTCAACGCCTGACGCCTTATTTTAACCCGACTTTGCCTGATTCATCCGGATTTCGGCTGTGCTACCGGGCCGGCGCGGGCGGGCGACCACAGGTTACCAACCGATTGGTAGGGTCACGAGCAGCTCCGCGCCGCTGCTCCACGCACGCTCGGCGCGATCGTTCTTCTCCAGCACACCCCTGACGATCGGGGCCCTTGGGTCAGGCGCGACGGCGGCCCGTGGACGCCGCTGGCTGCGGGCGTCTCGAGGATCCTCGCCGCGGCCGGGAAGACGACGCAGCTGAATCGGTGGACCACGCCGGACCACCGAGACCGCGAATGACGAATGTCGCGTACCAGTCGCCGATCTGGGCCAGCGACAGCCTACCGGTTGGTTGGTACCACATTCGGCTGGTGTTCATAAGCTCGAAGATGGTGTTCGTGGCCACGGACGGGTCGACGGCAGGGTCGAAGTCCCTCTCCTCGATGCCCTGCACGATGATGGACTTCACGAAGTCCGAGAACTTATCGCGGCGTTCGATCACGGCAGACAGTCGCCGCCCGCGCAGCTTGCGGAAGTCCTGCTCCGCCACCCGGTTCCAGACCCGCTCCTTCTCGGTTTCGGCCATCCAGCGGGCGATGAACGCCCGGAGGCGGACGGGAGCTGGCGCCTTCCGCACCTCCTCGTCCTCGTCCAGCGTGGGCATGCGCGCCGCCTGGGCTCTGCGGACGAGCTCGTAGAGGAGGTCCTCCTTGGTCTTGATGTAGTAGTACATGCTGCCCTTGAGGATGCCCACCGCCGAGGCGATGTCCTGCAAGCTGGCGGCCTCGTACCCTTTGCGCTCGAAGATCTCACCAGCCGTGGTCAGAATCTCCTCCCAGCGTTCCTCGCCGTCCATCGATTGACGCGCTCGGTTGGTGTTGCCCCTTGCTCTCGGCACTTCGGATTCCGCTTTCTCGGCTTCGGCTCGGACCCGACCAAGCGTACCCACCACCGAGTGCGGCAGCGAAGCGCGGGGCGAACCAGCGCGATAGATTCCGCGCTACCTGCAGCTGTCGGGCCGCGCCGGCGACCGGCAACTCCCGGCTCCGGAGGTAGCCTTGGCGTGCCAGGCCAGCCCCAGCTTTGGAGGCGTTGTGGTCTACACGGCCCAGCCCTGAAGCAACTGGTGAGGCTCACGCCATGGTGCGCCCCCCGTTGACGTGGATCATCTGACCGGTCACAAACGAGGCGCGCTCGGAGCTCAGGAAGACGATCATCTCGGCGATCTCTGGAGGCTGGCCCCATCGGTCCAGGAGCAGCGAGGCGTCGAGCCGTGAGCGTTCCCCATCCGCTGCCGGCACTGGCTCCGCCTCCGGGTCAGCGGCCGAGGTCGCCTCTGCCCCCGAAGCGCCTGCTGGGCTGGATGCGATGCCATGCGTCAGCGTCGGTCCGGGCGCGACCACATTGACCCGCACGAGGGGCGCGGCTTCGAGGGCCAGTACCCGGCTGAAAGCGGCCAGGCCTCCCTTGCTGGCCGCGTACACGGCCAATCCTTCGAGAGGCCGGACGGCTGCGCCGGAGGCCACGTTGACCACGCTGCCGCCGCCCTGGGCGATCATGCCGGGGATCACGGCGCGACAGCAGTAAAAGACGCCGGTCAGATTGTTGCGCAACACGTTGTCCCAGCCCTCATCGGTTGTGTCCACCACCAGCGCCGATGGGTAAATGCCGGCGACATTGGCGAGAACGTCAATCCGGCCGAAGTGCTCCAGCACGGTAGCGACCATGCCCGCCACGCTGACGCTCGAACGCTGGTCGAACTCGACGGGGAGGGCGTCAACCCCTGTATCCCTGCAGGCTTTCGCCACGATGGCAGCCCCTTCCGCGTCCAGGTCTGCGACCACAACCTTGGCGCCTTCCTCGGCAAATCGATGCGCGGTCGCCTCTCCGATCCCGTGGGCAGCGCCCGTCGCCACCACGATCTTGCCTTCCAGCTTCATTCCTCGCTGCTGGCTCATTTTCGACCTCCTGGATCGTCTCCCCGGATCCATGCCTGCGAGCAGATACTTTGCCAATCAACCGGTAGGTTGGCAGTTGGCGGTGTTGTCGCCCGGGGGCTGCCGCGATACAGTAGCGGTGAGACCACTTTGGCCGCGGTTCGGCTTGAAATCTGGGGAGGGCGTGTGAGCAGCACGACGACGCCGGGGGCGCGGGGTGTCTATCGAGCGGATGTGGAGGCGAGACTTCCCTATCGGGTCTTCGACGCCGACAACCACTTCTACCCCACTCCCGATGCTGTGGACCGGTATCTGGATCCGAAGATGCGGGACAGGGCTCTGCGCCCGGGTGAGACGTTCGTCCTCGCAAATGAGGAGGACATTCAGGAGGTCAAGCAGGTAGAGGGGAGCGCGTGGCGCACCATCGGCGAGCACCCGGTTCCGGACGGGGGCCCCGGCGGCGTCGACCTCTCAGAGCTGCCGGAGATGGATGCCAACATCCCCATTCCGGGCGCCATGCTCAACCGCCTCAACCCCATCCGCGATCTCGACACGCTGAGCCGGGCCGAGCTCGTGACTCGCTACAACCAGATGCGACCGGCGTTCGAGCACAAGGATCCACGCCTGGCGCTGATGGACTTCCAGGGAGTGCAGGCCGCCGTCGTCCACGCCGGCGGGGCGCCGAGCGAATCGGCGTTCGAACGCGGCGACATCGAAGCCGGATACGCCGTAACCCGGGCCTTCAATCGCTGGTTGAATGACGATTGGGGATTCTCCTATCACAACCGCATTTTTGTGCCCGCCATCGTCCCGCTCCATGACGTCGACCACGCGGTCAGCGAACTGGAATGGGTACTCGGCCAGAATGCCAGGATCATCAACCTTCAGCCAGGACCGGCCTTCGGGCGATCACCGTTTGACCCCTATTTCGATCCGTTCTGGGCGCGGATCAGTGAGGCTGAGGCAAGGATCGCGGTCCACCTGGGCGGGGCCGGCTACCAGCGGTACGGGGGCGATTGGGGCGAGGACCCCGAGGCCAAGTACTCCCAGTACAACGCCTTCCAGTGGGTGTCGTACTGGTCCGACCGACCCATCATGGAAACGGTCACGGCCATGATGTTCCACAACCTGTTCGGCCGATTTCCGAAGGTGAAAGTACTCATCGCGGAATTCGGAACCCCGTGGCTCCCCTACCTGATCCGCAAGCTCGATCACGCGGCCCTGCTCGGACGCCGTCCCAAGTACGGCACGTTGCCCGGTCGGCCGAGTCAGATTTTCAAACAGCATTTCGTCGTGGCGCCCTTCCCCGAAGAAAACGTCAGCCGTCCCATGGAGGTCGTCGGCTCCGACTGCCTGGTGTTCGGATCAGACTTCCCTCATTCCGAAGGACTCCCCGACCCCGTCCAATACGCCAGCCAGCTCAAGGGGCTCGACGACATCACCGTCCGTAAGATCATGCGCGACAACCTGGCGAACTTCTTGGAACTGGACGCCTGAGAATCCATCCAACCGTCCGGGGCGCCGGCCGCTGGCCGCCGGTCGCCGGTCGCCGGTCGCCGGCCAGCTTTGTGTGATAGTTGTCGCGTATACCGCGACTTTTATCACACAAACGCTCCCGCGGCGACGGGCCGACCGCCAAACTCTCACCCACACACCCCTCAGGTGGGCATTGTGTGATATTTGTCGCGTCATACCGCGACGAATATCACACAAACGGCCAGGGCAAAAGGGCGGCGCCCCGCCGGCGCCCCCCGCCGTTCAGTGCGCGTCAGATGACACGTAGCCCGGGTGCTCCCGCGGATCGTCCACGCTGACAGCGCGTGACCTCGGGCACCGAGCGACGCAGCATGCCACCTGCGATGTCCTCCAGCACGGCCCGGGGCATCACGCATTCATGGCAATCCACTGCGTCCAGGACCAGGCGCAAGGAGACGACGCCGCTGGCCTCGTCCACGGCCACCAAGACCATATCTCCACCGTCTGCCTGGACCAGGCTTCTCACATCCGCCAGACCGCCGGCGACCTGATCGAGCACGGGCGTGCTCATCGTCGCTCCCCTTTCGATCGCTGGTTCGATAGCGTCAATATCCTACTCTCGCCGTCACGTCCGGGGCAGTTCCGCGGGGTGTCGTGTTCTGGCTCGAGTGCTTTGTCTTCACGCCGTGAAGCGGGCGGAGGCCCCGGCATTGACGTCGATGACTGATCCCGTGATGTGCTCTGCCCGGAGCAGGAACAGCACCGCCTCGGTCACGTCCTCCGGAGGAAGGATCGCCACCGGCTGGACGTGGAGAAGCTGCAGGACCGTGGCCGCATCCTCCCAGGTGGGCGCCTCCAGATCGGGTCGCACGGTCCGGTAGAGGGCCTCGTTACGAACCATCCCGGTGTCGATGTTGCCGGGGGCGACCGCGTTGACCGTAATGCCAAAAGGCGCCAGATCTTGAGCGGCCGACTTGACCAGTCCAACCACGCCCCACTTCGTGGCACAGTAGCCCGCCTGCCCGGGAGCCGTGCTGCGGCCCAGCATGGACGATGTGGCGACGATCCGGCCGTAGCCGTGCTCGATCATTACCGGGGCCACCGCCCGCATGCTGTTGAAGACACCGGTCAGGTTGGTACCGATGATCTCCTGCCAGGCGGCCGGTTCGTAGGACTGGATTGCCGCCGTCTGGCTGATGCCGGCGTTGGCCAGAAGAATGTCCACGGTCCCGAACCGATCGACGGCCTCCTCGACGACCGCCGTCACGGCCGGGAGGTGCTGCACATCAGCAACTACCGCGAGGCATTCGCCGCCCTCTCGCTCGATCAGTCCGGCCGTCTCGCGTAAGTCGTCCGCGGTCGCCAGCGGGTAGGCGACCGATTCGAGGTCGGCGCAACGATCGCAAATGACGACCTTCGCACCTTCTCGCGCCAACCTCACCGCATGGGTGCGGCCCATCCCCCGGGCTCCTCCCGTCACCAGCGCCACTTGGCCTTCGTGTGCTCCCACTTCGGATCGATCCCCCTGGTTGCGACGAAGCCAGAAATCTAATATCACTCCCGAAGTCAAGCCAAGGCCCATGACATGCACCACATGCACGGGAGGGGGTCGTATCAGCAATGACACAGAGCGACGAGCGGATGCACTGGGATCGAATAGTCGACGTCGTGATCGTTGGTTCCGGGGGGGCAGCCCTTACCGCCGCGACGCTGGCACACGACGGGGGCGCTGAGGTCCTGGTACTGGAAAAGACGGGGATGCTCGGCGGCACGACGGCCGTTTCAGGTGGCGCCATCTGGCTCCCGGGTAATCACTTGATGGCCAAGGCCGGCATCGAGGACAACCGGGACGATGCGCTCGCATACATTCGCAGGCTGGCGGGCTCACGGGCTCCCGATCCGGAGCTGCTCGAGGTGTTCGTCGACAGCGCACCCGAGGTCCTTCGGTACCTGGAGGAGCACACGCCGGTCAAGATGCACATTTCGCCCCTGCCTGACTACTACTGGACGTGGGGGATACCTGGTTGTCGTCCGGTGCCTGCCCGTGCGGTGGAGGCGGATCCCTACCCGGTCCGCAGGGAACTGCCGGAATGGGCCGACCGTCTCGTCAGCCGCGGCACCCTGATGTCACTGGGGGCGGCCACGACCCTGACCGAGGACATGATGCCGCAGACCCCGGAACTACTCGCCGAGTTGCGCCGGCGGGAAGCGGAGGACATTCGGCCGAAGGGAGCCGCGCTCATCGCCCGGTTGTTCAAAGGTCTGATCGAGCGCGGTGTGGAGACCATGCTGCACACGCCGGCTCAGGAGCTGGTACTCGACGAGGAGGGCGCCGTGGTAGGCGTTGTGGCCGGACCGAACGGCCGAGCTCTGCGAGTAGGAGCCCGCAACGGTGTCATATTGGCGTGCGGGGGATTCGAATGGAATCCGGACCTGGTGCGGGCCCACATCGGCTATGACGTGAAGCCCCTGAGTCCTCCCAACAACGTGGGCGATGGCCTCAGAATGGCGACCAGCGCCGGCGCCAAGCTGGCCAACCTGGACTCCTACTGGGGTACCCCGGTCATGTTCGATCCGGGGATCACCCGCGATGGCCAGCTGGTGCCCCAGTTTGAGTGGGGCCGTGGAGCAGCCGCCTCGATCGTGGTCAACCGACAGGGTCATCGCTTCGCCAACGAGGCATTGCCATATAACGACTTTCCAAAAGCGTTTGGGGTCTACGATCCCGAAGCAGTGGAATTCCCGAATACCGGTCCGGGCTTCATGATCTTTGATCGAACCGTGCGCGATGCGCAGCGGATTCTGTCGATGCTGCCAGGGGAGGCTGATCCCGCTTGGGTCGTCAAAGCCGGTACGGTTGGCGACCTGGCCGAGCGCATCGGCGTCGACCCTGCCGCTCTTGACGCGACGGTAAAGCGTTACAACGACTTCGCCGCTCGCGGCGAGGACCCCGACTTTCACCGCGACCAGTTCGGCCTCATGGCTCCGGGGCAGGTCGCGCCGATCAACGTCTCGCCGTTCTATGCCGTCGAGATCTATCCCGGCACGCTTGGCACCAACGGCGGGCCACAGATCGACCGCCACGGTCGGGTGCGCCGACTTGGTGGTGGGGTGGTTGACGGGTTGTATGCCGCCGGCAACACCGCGGCCAACGTCTTCGGTTGGGCCTACCCGAGCGGCGGTGGGACGCTGGCCAACGGTGTCGTCTTCGGGTATCTCGCGGGGAGACACGCCGGCTCCCGCAAGCCAAAGATGCTGACCTCATGAACCTTGAGCTTGCTCTCACTCAACACGCCGGCCTGCGCTTGGCCGAGGTTGGATTCCTGCTCATGGTAATTGCCGGTATCTGGCTCGCCGCCGCCCAGATCCCGGCAATGCGGTTCGCCACGGGCAGAACGATCGTCGCCGGAATTGCTCTGGCGATCGGCGGGGTGCTGCTGATCATTGCAGTGCACTGGGGCCACTTCGGCTAGCGGCACGTGGCCGGTACGGAGGCCCGAGGCTAAGATGTCCAGGTGGAAGGCGACGCCCAGGAGCCGTTAGAGCCCTATTTCGAGCGTAAGGACGGCGCCGTCGTCGGCCGGATCCATGCCTCCAGCGTGTGGTCGGACCAGATGGTGGGTGGACGGCCACTTGCCGCACTGGTGGCCTGGGGTGCGGAAAGAGATCACGGAGAGGAAGGCTGGCAACCGGCCCGCCTCACTGTGGACATGTTTCGGCCGGCACCGATGGCGCCCCTGACCGTGACCAGCCGCAGGGTGAGGGACGGATCTCAAGTCCGAGCGTGTGACGTGTTCGTCCATCACGAGGAGAAACTGGTGAGCCGTGGCTCCGCCCTGTTTCTCCGTCAAGGTCCCGAGCCGCCCGGAGCGGTTTGGGCTCCGCCCGCCTGGGACGCCCCGGGCCCCCATGAAGTGCCGGTGGCCGAGCAGACGGGTGGACGGGTCGCGCTGGGCGAAGTGCGCTATCTGTCGCCAATCGGCGCACCCACAAAGCGGCGGGCTTGGCTTCGCGAAACTCGTGACCTGGTGGATGACGAGGAATCCACGGCCTTTGTGAAACTCGCCGGCATCGCCGATTTCACGCATCCACTGAGCAACGTGAGCGACCGTGGTCTTGGCTACATCAACGCCGACCTCACGCTCTACCTGGCGCGGTTGCCGCACAGCGACTGGATCGGGCTCGAAAGCGTGGCGCACGTCGCGGCTCAAGGCGTGGCGGTCGGCGGCGTGGCCCTGTATGACTTCAGGGGTCCGATCGGTTATGTCCACGTGTGCGCGGTCGCCGACAACCGCATGCAGCAGGGTCCGCCGGCCTAGACCCGACTTCTCGGGCGTGCGCCGGCCGCCAATCAGTCCGCGACCGCAACCGCCCCTGACTGCCTGAGTTCGTCGATCTCGGTGTCGCTATAGCCCGCCGCGGCCAGCATCTTGACGGTATCGGCACCGGGTTCCGGAGGCGCCGTCGTGCGCGAAGACGTGCGGCGTCCGTCGGGGTCGCTGACCCGGATGGGGTTTCCCGGTACCGTCGCGCCCGCGACGGTCGTCAGACTCTGCCGCGCTTTGACGTGTGGGTCGTCGGGGAGGTCCCAGCCCCGGTTGACCGCAGAGACACCCGCTCCGGTCGGGCCCAACTGCTCGACCCACTCGGCCGCGGGCTTCGTCGCGAATACCGCCGCGAACCGCTCAGTCAGGCCATCGTCCTGGCCCCGTGACGGCCCCGCGCCGAGCCAGCTCCGGCAGGCCAAGGCCTTCACAAAGCGCCTTCCACGTCCTCGGCTCCTGGGCCGCCACGGTCACATACCGACCATCGCTGCAGAGATACAGTCTTCGCTCGGCTGTGACAGGGATGCCCCATGGGTGCCCGCTGAACTCGCCGTCGCTGCCCGCCAGCGCCCAGGTGGCCGCTTCGGCCAGGCTCACGTCGATCTGGCAGCCCCGCCCGGTACGGGCGCGCTCGGCCAGTGCAGCCGCGATGCCGGTCGCGGCCGCCAGCGCACCGAAGGGTATGGCCAGCACGACCTGCGGGTGCCACGGAAGGTCGGGCGTGAGGGCGCCGAGCAGTCCGGAATGTGCCGTGTAGGTCAGGTCGTGACCGGCCCAGTGCGCGTAGGGGCCGTCCTGACCAAATCCGGTGATCGAGCACCAGATGAGCGAAGGATATGCTTCGGCAGCCTGGCGGTAGCCGAACCCCCGTTGCTCCAGATCTCCCGGCCGGTTGTTTTCCACCAGGACGTCGGCGCGGCCTGCCAGCTTTCGAATAACTTCCATGCCCCTCGCATGGCGCATATCAACTGCAACAGATCGCTTCCCCCGGCTGAGGCCCACACCCACGCCGGTCATCATGGGATTGGCGCCGGGCATGTCGACACGGCACACGTCGGCGCCCAGATCACCCAGCAATACGGTGCAATAGGCGCCAGGGGGAAATCTGGTCAAGTCCAGTACTCGCACGCCGGCCAAGGGACCGGCGCGACCGTTCACGCTCACTGGCTGAGTGTCCGTCACGAGACGACCTTAAAGGAAGCGCCTCAACTACACCAAACTTGAGAGCCGGTGGCGGCGGCGGTTCTCTAGCTCACGACCTGCAAGATGGCGGAAGCGGATGTGACTTTGCGATCCTCGTTGCCCTCATCGTGGAGGGTAACCCGGACGCCGACCTCGTCGCCGGCACCGCGGACTGCCTCCGCCTCCGCCCGGAAGGGACCAACCTTGCCGCGGGCCAGGAACATGACATGCCACGCCTGCATCTGAAGCTGGTCGGACCCGACCAGGGCGGCCGCGGCAATCGACGGCCGCTCTCTCCAGGAGCACATGTTGGGGGCCGATGTGCAGGGCGGCGTCGGGGGACGCCAGATCGACTCGCAGCTCTGGCAGGGCCCAGTGGCCGTCATCACGCCGGGAGACACCGAACGCCTGCCAAAGCGGAGGCAGATCGGGTGAATCCACAATCTCCAGCGGGTGCGGCGGCATCTTCTCGAGACCGTCCGGTACCGTCCCGATCTTGGCCCCCTGGCCTTCGGTGAAGGCGATCACGCGGCTCGGGTTGTCGGCGTCCACGATCTTCGAGCGGCTGTAGCCCATGCGGGCGCCCAGATGCAGGCTCTCCGATTCCACCACCTCGATGCGGACGACGTCGCGGGCGGGGTCGAGTATCTGGCAAGAATGAATCACGGGGTTCGGCACCGTTTCCCGGTCGGAGCCAACGCCGCCTTCGGGTGAGGTAATAGAAAGGGGTGCCACCAGCAGCCCCCCGGTGGCGTTGCGCATGTCGCGGCGCAGCGTCACGGTGTTGTCTACCGGCCCCGTGTCCATCGAGCTGGTTTTCCGCCCGATGTAGCGGTAACTCAGAAGACCGCCCCACCTCTGCTCCAATTCCGCCGCGTACGCTGCGGGGTCGTTTCGCAATTCTCGAATGTCACGAAGCATCTCAGTCAAACCTCCGCGGGCCGCCGGTCAGGCGAGAGCCATGGCGTTGCCGGCGTGGACCTTGCCGGCGAGGCCCGCCTGCTCGAGGGCGTCGCGCATCTGGGTCTTGGCTTCCTCGGGCAGGATGCCCTGCGGCGGCCGCGAGTAGGATAGTCGCCGATGGGGAGGCCGATGACGGAGGCGGCATGGCGGAACGCCTCGCCCCAATGGGTGAAGTAGTCGGGCCGTCCGGGGTAGCACGTCAGCCACGAACCCATCCAGGCGCTCCGCTGGTCCAGACCCGACTGGTCGGCATAGGCGATGGCGGCGGTGATCTGGCCGGCCCAGATGAGTTCCCAGTACTTCGTGTAGGTGAGGTTGTCCGGTGTCTCGTACAGGTAGCCGGCGGTGCCGAGCTGCGCGGGGCCGACGATGCCCTCCTGCAGCCACCCGGCTCGGTAGACGATCAGGTCGCATTCCCAGATGACCAGGCCTGGCGCCAGGGCGTGCAGAGCGGCGGTGCCGCTGATGCTGTCCTGGACCCCTTCCTTGACCGCCACGACGGCCGGGATGCGATGGTAAATCTCCGCCATCTCCGGGGCGGTCAGCACGTAGCCGGACGAAGGGGAGTTGAACATCCCGAGTGCGATATCGCTCCGGTCGGCAACGTACTGGAAGTAGCGGAGCACGCCCTCCCCGGCGTGCACCTCCATGGGAGGGGTCTGCAGGTAGCAAATGTCGGCGCCGTGCTCCTGGGCATGCAGCGTCAGTTCCAAGCAGTCCTTCGCTGATGGGGCGCTCGTGCAGGCCTGGATGACCGTGTCCGGCGCGATGGATCGGGCCTCCTCGACGGCCACCTCCACGAGCTTCTTCCGCTCATCCATCGTCAACGACCACCATTCGGCGATGCCGCTGGTCAGCCACAGCATGTCGTGGTGCAGGTCGCCGACGCAGTAGCGCACGAGGGTGCGGTATGCGTCCCAGTCGATGTCATCGCCGTCGACGCCACTGAACGGTGTGTACAGCGAATCGCCGATGCCCCGCAGCCCGCCTTGGGCCGCCCACTCACGGGCGTCACCTGCAGAAGCCAATGTTCACTCCTTCCCCTGATCCCTTATCTATGCAACAATAAGACAATTGTGGAGATGGTGCAACGAGCAAGGGGGTAGCGCCCGATGGCTGACGACGAACTGTTCTTCGTGCGGGACCGGCATCAGGACTTTCCGGTTTTCGATTCCGACAACCACATGTACGAGAACACGGACTCGTTCCTGAAGTACATGCCGAAGCAGTACGACGGCCTCGTCAAATACATCGGCGAGGGCAACCGGCAGAAGATCGCCATCAAGGACCGGATCGATCGGGCGATCCCGAATCCGACGTTCGTGCGGGTAGCCCCCCCTGGCGGGCAGCAGGATGATCCTCTGCATCGCCGGTCGATTGCAGGCCTCGATGCTTTCTTCGATGTGGAGGCGCGCTTCAAGCTGATGCAGGAGTTCGGTATCGACCGGGCTCTCATGTGGCCCACTCTTGCCAGCGTCATCGAGTCAGCCCTGCCTGAGGATCCCTACGCGGTGCAGGCTGCCTTTCATGCCCTCAATCAGTGGATGTGCGAGCACTGGACCTTCAATTACGAGAACGCCGTGTTCCCCGCCCCGGCAATCTCACTGCAGACCGTGGGCAAAGCGATCGACGAACTCGAGTGGGTGGCGGAGCGAGGGGCTCGCGTCGTCTATTTGAGCACAGCACCATCAAGCGGGTTCGGCGGGATGCGTTCCATCGCCCTGCCGGAATTCGACCCGTTCTGGGAAGCGATGCAGGAAAAGGGCATCGTGGGTGGCTTCCATCAGATCGTCAACCGCCGCTACCCGGTCGATCTGGCCGAGCTCGACGGGACGCGGGAAGCGGGAGGGTATTTCGACGTCCCTTACGGCGCGTCCGCCGCGTTCCACGCCCTGGCGACGCCACGCTGGCAGGTGAGCGATTTCATCGCGTCGATGGTCGGCCACGGTTGTCTGACTCGCTTCCCCCAACTGAAGATCACCATTGTCGAGTTCAGTACCGACTACGTGCGTCCGATGCTGCGTCAGTTTCAGCATGCATATGAGCGCACACCGCAGTTGTTTGACGAGGACCCGATGGTGGTCCTTCGCCGCAACGTCTTCATCCATCTCTTCCAGGAGCCAAACCCCGTCGAGCTCATCTCCGAGCTCGGCGTCGATAACTCGATGTGGGGCTCCGACTTCCCGCATCCCGAAGGCCTGCGCGACCCGCTCGGCTTCTCCGAGTTGATCACGTCGATCCCCCTGGAAGACCAGAAGCGGGTGATGGGCGGCAACCTGGCCCGCCTCATCGGCGTTGACTAGACGCCAGGCGCGGTTGGCGCAGGCGCGGGCGCACGTCACTCTCGCCTTCCGCCGGCGTCGATGCCATGGATGCAAGCCTGGCAACACAGAGCAGGGTGCGGATGGACGCTTGTCCCGGAGTGCGTCGTTTCGACGCCCGATCCAAACCCCCGCGCCCTGGCGGGCTCTCAGCGCCCCGTGTAGCCTTCGTTACGTGACCAGAGCAACGGTTGACGGTTTGACATTGGGTTACGAGGTGATCGGCGACAGCGGGCGGCCCTGGATCATTACTCCAGGCGGCAGGTACCCGAAGGAAGATCCCGGGATCCGGCCGCTGGCGGAGGCCATCGCCGCCGCCGGCAATCGGGTCGTGATCTGGGACCGACCGAATTGCGGCGAGTCGTCCGTCTGCTTCGACGGGAGGACCGAGTCCGAAATTCAGGCCGACTACCTGGCCGCCCTGCTGCGCCACCTCGACTTGGCCCCGGCCGTCGTCATGGGCGGTTCCGGCGGCGCCCGGGTGTCGCTGCTGGCCGTCGCCAACCATCCCGACGTGGCTGCCGGCCTGGCTGTGCTCTGGATCAGCGGCGGGGTCTTCGGGCTGATGAGCCTCGCTGGCGTCTACTGCGTCCCTTCTCTGCGCACCGCTGTTATGGGGGGCATGGAGGCGGTCGCCGACCTGCCCGACTGGAAGAGGTCATTCGGCGCAACCCAGCCAACCGGCAGCGCATCCTCGATCAGGACCGCGCCACTTTCCTGCGCACCATGGAGCGTTGGATGGCGGCTTACTACCCCAACCCGGGCGAGGCCGTACCCGGCCTCCCAGAGCACCTGGCCCAGTCGATCCAGGTGCCGACGCTCGTGTTCCGTGGAGGCGAAAGCGACTGGTGGCACCCCCGCGCCACCTCAGAAGCAGTAGCGCGGATGATCCCCACCGCTCGTCTTGTCGAGCCGCCTTGGCCGGATACGGAGTGGATCGACGGCACTACCCGCCGGGCGCATGGCGAGCAGAAAGGCGCGTTCGAGCGGTGGCCGCTCCTCGCCCCTCAGTTACTCGAGTGGGCGGGCGAGACCCTCGGCTGACTCCTGACCCCTCGCACCGGCGTGCGCGAGACATCCAGCCGGCACGATCCGTCCAAGGGGAGGTAGAAACACGCCATGGAACGTCTGACAGGCAGGACCGCCTTGATCAGCGGTGCTGCAAGCGGTATCGGCAGAGCAACCGCAGCGCGGCTGGCCGCCGAGGGCGCAGCGGTGATGGTCACAGATCTCAACGACGAAGGCGGTGAGGCGGTGGTTGCCGAATTGATCGACGGCGGTGGGCGCGCCTGCTACGCGCATCTCGACGTCGTTTCGGAGTCGGAGTGGCACGACGCCGTCAGCCGGGCTGCCTCGGAATTCGGCGGCATCGATATCCTCGTCAACAACGCTGGCGTCGGCGGCGGACCCGACCCCCTCGAATCGACAAGCCTGGCCAGCTGGGACCGCACCATTGCCATCCTCCAGACCGGGGTCTTCTTGGGCATGAAGTGGGCGGCACCCGAACTTCGAAAATCCCCCCACGCCTCAATCGTCAACATCAGCTCGATCTTCGGCGCAAGTGGCGGCTTCGGCTCGTCTTCCGCCTATCACGCAGCCAAAGGTGCCGTTCGCATTCTCACCAAAACTGCGGCACTGCACTGGGCCCAGCAGGGTATCCGGGTGAACTCGATTCACCCCGGCTTCATCGACACTCCCCTGCTCCGCCCCCGTATCGCCGACAGCCCCGAGGAGGGCAACGATATGCTCCGGGTGATCCTTGACTCCACTCCGATGGGCCGTCTCGGTCTCCCCGAGGAGATCGCGGCCGGCGTGGCATATCTTGCCAGCGACGACGCCTCATTTGTCACGGGCTCGGAGCTCTATATCGACGGCGGCTACATGGCTCGCTAGTCCCCGCCCGGGCCGGTCAGCTCGCGGTCTCGCCCATACCGAGGCCCGGCGGCGTCAACGGCTGAGTGATGTTGTAGGGCGATTTGACCAGGTCTCCGGCGTCGACTGCGAGACATTGCCCGGTGATGTGCCGGGACAGATCACACGAGAGGAAGGCGAGCACTCTCGCAATTTCTGATGTCCTGGCGATCTGGTTGAGTGATCCGGAAGCGACCTGTTCAGGATCATCGATACCCTGCGACTGCAGGAACCGGGGCGTCGCGACTCCGCCGGGAGCGACCACGTTGACACGAACCTGCTGCGATTTGAGCTCGACCGCAGCGGTACGAACCAGCGAGATCAATCCGGCCTTCGCTGCGCCGTAGGCAGCGTGAAACGGGGCGCTCGACAGGCCGTCGACCGACGCCACGAAGACCATGCTCCCGCCCCCGTCGGCAGCGATAGCCCGTCCCGCGGACTTCACCAAATGAAAGGCGTGGCGGAGAACCTCCCCGTGCACCCAGTCCCAGTCGTCCTCAGGCATGTCCGCGATCGCCGCCCAGCGGGCCATGCCAATAACATCGACGACGCCATTGATCCGTCCGAATGCGGCCTGCGCGCCCTGGACCACGGCGCTTACCTGGTCGCTTTCGCGAACATCAGCGGTGTGCGCCAAACCGCCGATCTCCTTGGCCACGTCCTCTGCTCGCTCTGGAATCATGTCCACGCAATAGACCCGACCCCCGAGCGCGGCCAGGGCATGGGCCGCCTGCCGTCCCATTCCCTGACCGGCGCCGGCAACAATAAAGCCCCGGTCATCGAGGCGATACATGGCGCGGTAGTCGGGAACAGGACTCTCATCGATGGTCACTGCCGGCCTCCTGTCTCGTAACGTTCGTTCGAGCGCATCACGCCGGGGCCCCCAGCTCTTCCTCGCCCATAGCTCTGCCCGGGGGCAGCGAAGGCCCGTGAATCGGGTGAGGGTAGGCGACCAGATCGCCGCCATCGACGGCGATCACTTGCCCAGTCACGTGCGACGAAAGGTCACAAGAGAAGAAAAACAACGCTCCCGCGATGTCCGACGTTGCAGCCATGGCGCCGAGCGTCCCGTCGGCAAGAGTGGCAGCGGGAACGCCCTGCGCAGCGCGCCGCCCGTGGCGTGGCAACCCCACCGGGTGCAACCGCGTTGACCCGGATTTCGGCATCCTTGAGCTCCGCCGCGGCTGTTCGGACCAAGGAGATTACCTCGGCCTTGGCGGCACCGTAAGCCCCATGATAAGGGGAGCTCGATATGCCGCTTATCGATGACACGAAGGCGAATGACCCTCCACCGTCAGCCTTCATCGGCGGGCCGGCATACTTGAGAAAATGATAGGCGTGCCGTACGACCATGCTGTGGCACCAGTCCCAGTCGTCCTCGGGCATATCCACGAGCGCCGCCCACCGGGCCATCCCGATTACATCGACTACCCCGCGAATCCGGCCGAATTCCTCCCGGGCGGCGGCGACCGCCTCCTCCACGTGCCCTGCAATGCGGGCGTCGCCAACGTACGGCACTCCGCCGGTTTCCTTCGCCACTGCTTCGGCCCGCTCCCGGACTATGTCGAAGACCATCACCCGACCACCGTGCTGGGCCAGCGCGTGGCACACCTGCCGGCCCATACCCTGACCGCCGCCCGCAACGATGAATCCCCGGTCGTCTACCCGCGCCATGCGTGCGTAGTCAGGAACTGCAGTCATGTCGGCCACAGGCTCACCCCCGTCGAGACGAATCCACTATTAGCATGTGTTCCTTTACGGGATCCACCGCCGCAACCATAGGCTGCAGCCTACGAAGAATTCCATTCTCAGACAAGCGGGACCCCCCAGTGCGGTCAGTATTTTCAAATGATCTGGCCTGCGATGAAGAGAACCGTCTGTGAGATGACTGAGGAAAGACGACCCGCCATCACGTCGGGGCGCCGTGGCTAGAGAAAGAAGGTGCTCTTGATGTCTCCGACGAGTCTTGACCCGGGGATGTTGTTCAGCCTGTCGGGGAAAGTCGCGGTCGTCACCGGAGGAGGCCGGGGCCTGGGTCGAGCACTCGTGGACGGCCTTGCCGCGGCTGGTGCGGATGTGGTCATCGCGTCCCGGAAGCTCGACAACTGCCGACGGGCGGCAGACGAGGTCCAGGCTGCGACCGGCCGCCGGACGCTGGCATTGGCCTGTCATGTCGGCCACTGGCAGGACTGCGACCGCCTGATTGATGCCGTCCTCGAGAACTTCGGCCGTTTGGACGTACTGGTCAACAACGCCGGCATGTCGCCGCTCTACCCGTCGCTCGTACACATGACCGAGGAACTCTACGACAAGACGATGGCCGTCAATCTGAAGGGTCCTTTCCGTCTGTCGTGCCTGGCGGCCGACCGCATGTCTGACAGCGACGGGGGGTCGATCATCAACATCAGCAGCACCGGCTCGTCAGGGGGACGCAGCGGCCGGGGGCGGGGGCTGGGTCCGCGCTCCCCTACGGTTGTGCCAAAGCCGGGCTCAACATGCTGACGATCGGACTGGCGCAGGCCTACGCCCCGAAGGTGCGGGTGAACGCCGTGCTCGCCGGGTCGTTCTGGACCGATGCGTCGCAGCACTGGCCGGATGGCCTGGTCGACCCGGATGGAATCCCGCTCGGCCGGGTGGCGGATCCACCGGAGATGGTGGGGACCGTCACCTATCTGGCCAGCGACGCTTCCAGCTACACCACCGGGGCTTTGCTCCGGGTGGACGGCGGCATGGCCGGACACGCATAGCCGGCCCCGCCGAACAGAGGGTGCGTGCCCCCACCACCCCCCGAAAGAGCGATCAGAAAGAGCGATCAGGTAGCATCCCCCGGCGTGAGCGACGGCAGCCCAAGTACGCAGGCAGGGCGGGAAACGCTTGCCTGACGATGCTCAGGCCTCGCCGGAGGCCGTAGTAGGGACACACGTCGACCTTCCCCCGCCGTCCGACGCCTTGCGCCACGTGCGCATCTGTGACCTGACCGGCCAACTGGCCGGGGCAGGAGCTACCCGGTTCCTGGCCGCGTTTGGCGCGCAGGTCATCCGGATCGAGGACCCGATCAAGCAGGGTCGATGGGATATCCTCCGCGGCGCCCCGCCGATGCTGGAGGGCATGCAAGGGATCGACGGCAGTGGTCCGTTCAACAACCACAACGTGGAGAAGCTCGGCGTCACTATCAACCTTCGCGACAGTCGTGGGAAAGAGCTCCTTCGTCGTCTGGTGAGGATCTCCGACGCGGTGACGGAGAACTTCTCGTCCGGGGTTATGGACCACCTGGGGTTCGGCTACGACGCGCTGCGCCTCCTCAAGCCCGACATCGTGTACGTCTCGAACAGCGGTTTCGGCAAGACGGGTCCCTACTCGACATTCAAAACGTTCGGTCCGATCGTTCAAGCGTGCTGTGGACTCACTTTCACCTCCGGGTTGCCTGGGCTTCCACCGGCCGGCTGGGGTTACTCGTATATGGATCACATGGGGGCAAACCTGATGGCCGTCGCGGTCCTCGCCGGCCTTGTTCACCGCAGCATGACCGGGGCCGGGCAGTGGATCGACATGTCCTGTACCGAGGCCGGGCTGACGCTCGCCGGGCCTGAACTGCTCGACTTCACCGTGAATGGCCGCCCCCTTCGGCGTGCCGGAAGCCCCAACTCCAACCGCACCAACTATCCGGTCATGGCGCCGCACGGGATCTTCCCGGCGGCGGGCGACGACTCGTGGGTAGCCGTTGCGTGTCGCGATGACTCCGACTGGGGTCGGCTCGCCGAGGTGATCGGGGAGGAGTGGGCGATGTCGTTCGATTTCAAATCCCTCGCCGGCCGGCTGGGAGCTATCGAGGATCTGGAAACCCGGCTGTCAGAGTGGACATCGCAGCGGAGCCGATATGCGGTGCAGGAGATGCTCCGCAGCGCGGGCGTGCCGGCGGCGCAGGTGGCCACACCCGAGGATCGGGTCGAGCTCGATCCCAACACGGAAGATTGGGGCTTGTGGCCCACCGTCCGCCACGCCGGTGGTGGGAACGTCAGGGTCGACGGCGTTCCCGTGCATCTTTCCGAGACGGATTGGGTCATCGCTCGGGGCGCTCCCGCACTGGGCCAGCACAATCAGTTCGTGTTCGGCGAGGTTCTCGGACTTGACGACGAGGAGATAAGCGAGCTGGCCAGGGACAAAGTGATCTAGATGAGCTGTCTCGCCCATCAGACCCTGCGGCGGTTCACGTGTTAGAAGGGCTGCGCATCGTCGAGCTCGCGAGCGAGGCGGCGGCCCTAGCGGGCAAGATGCTCGGCGATCTCGGCGCCGACGTGGTCGTGGTCGAGCCCCCCGGCGGTCACATCACTCGCACCTACGACCCGTTTGTGGCCGGCCGCAGCGGGGACACGGAGTCTTCTCTGTGGTGGTGGTACTACAACACGTCCAAGCGCTCGGTCGTGATTGATCTTGAGACAAAAGACGGCCGTCGAGCGTTCTCGGATCTGGTCGCAACCGCCGACGTGGTGCTGGAGGCCGAGCCCCCGGGGCGGCTGAACTCACTCAACATCGACCACACCAGTCTGAGGACCGAAACTCCGGGCTTGATTTGGGTCTCGGTCACCCCGTTCGGACGTCGCTGCTCGACGGACGACTTCCCCACAACCGATCTGACCATTTTGGCCGGTGGGGGTCCCGTGTGGAGCTGCGGCTATGACGACCATGCTGTTCCTCCAGTACGAGGAGGGGGCAACCAGGGCTTCCACATCGCCAGCACGTTTGCCGTGATGGGCACCCTGACAGCAGTACTGGCGCGAACCCAGCTTGGACACGGTCAGCATGTCGACGTCAGCATGCACGCCGCGGCGAACGTCACCACCGAAAGCGGATCATTTGAATGGTTGGTCGGCAGACGCACCGTGCAGCGCCAAACTGGCCGTCACGCCATGACGGTGCGGACCATGGACACCCAGGTGCTGGCCGCCGACGGACGATACGTGACGACAGGTTTTCCTCCACACGAAGCCAAGGACTACCAGGCCTTGATCGAGTGGTTGGGCGAACTTCATCTGGAAGACGAATTTGAGGACTCGGTCCTCCTGCGGCTCGGGGTCGAGCGAGGTGGCGTAGATCCGCGCACGTTTGCGGCCGACGCGGAGGCCACCGCTATCTTCGCCGCCGGGCGCGAGGCACTCTGTTTCATTGCATCTCGAATCGCGGCCTACGACTTCTTCATCGGCGCGCAGCAACGGGACTTTCAGTGCGGAATCGTGTATGCGCCGGAGGAGGCGTTCACTGATCCGCACTTCGTCGCCCGTGGGTTCCCGACACCGGTGCTGCATCCCGAACTGGGTCGGGAGATCTCCTACCCCGGGGCGCCGTTCAAATCCACCCTGGATAGTTGGCGGATCGCCCGGCGTCCGCCCCTGGTTGGGGAGCATACCGAGGAGATCCTCGGCGACGACCGGTAGGCGTCCTGGTCGACTGTACGATTCAGGACGTGATCCGTCCTTCGGCCGTCCTGCTCGACGTCGGCGGAGTCATGTTGTTGCCGCATTGGGCCGTCGTGGGTGCGGCCCTGGAAAATTTCGGTGTCTCTGTGGACGAAGTCGCCGGAGAGCTTCCCGGCAAGCTGGGCGTTTCCGGGGCCGCGCACGGGCAAGGACGCGATGTCCACGCCTGATCACCGGTCTGATCCGGAGAACATCCGGGTGGACCGATGGCTGTGGGCAGTGCGCGCCTTCAAGACTCGTAGCCTGGCGACTGAGGCTTGTCGCTCGGGACACGTAGCGGTCAACCGTTCGGTGACCAAGGCGTCAACCGTGGTTCGCGTCGGTGACCAGGTCATCATCCGGTTCGAGGGCCGCGACCGGATACTCGAAGTGGCACGAGTCATCTCGAAACGTGTCGGTGCACCGATCGCTGCCGAATGCGTCATCGACCGCAGCCCCGCGCCGTCGCAGCACTCGACCCCACGAGGCCTGGTGCGAGACCCGGCGACGGGACGGCCGACCAAGCGCGACCGGCGACTCATCGACCGGCTCCGGCAACGCTAAATCATCAGACAGGTCGATCCTCCGTCTGCTCCGCAGGCTGCCGCCGTTCTCCTCCTCACATCGTCCGGCTCCAGCACAGGAAACCTCAGTCACCAGGGAAGAGCACGGGTCGACCGGCCGGTCCGCTCAGCCCACCGGCGGATGACGTCGTCGTACGCGGTCTGGTCGGTCAGGGTGCGCCGGTCGAAGTCGCCGCCGTAATCCGACGGCAGGGTGCCATGCTCGAAGATGTGGGTAGCGATGCGACGGTGGGCGTGCGCCGCGGCCGCGACGCCCCAGCCGGTGAAGAGCGTGAACTGTAGACCGGGGATAAGGGCCTGGTAGCCGCCCAGCGGTAAACGCACTTCCGCACCGATGGCGGCCAACTGCTGCTCATCGGCGAAGGTTGGGATAAACGCGTCGGCGCCCGCCTCGGCGGCCGCCACGGCACGACGGATCATCTCATCCAGCGAACCGGTCCCGCCTCCGTTGTCAACCTGGAATTCGTTCGAGCGCACGATGACGACGAAGTCGTCCGACCGACGAGCGTTGACCGCCGTCTCCACCCGGGCCTGGAGGTCCGGGATGGGCAGGAGCGGACCGTCGAATACCGAGTGCTTCGGGTCGATCTCGTCCTCGATGTGCACGCCGGCCAGACCGGCTCGCTCGTACCGGCGGATGGCGCGGTAGACGGACGCGACGGACTCGCCGGCTTCGTCAGCATCAACCACCAACGGAATGTCGATGGCCTCTGCCACTCGGCCGGCGATCTCGACCATCTCGGTCGAAGTGAACACGCCGTAGTCGGGGATGGCGTAGTTCATCATCGAGGTCGAGTGGCCGCCCATGTAGGCGGCCGGAAAGCCAACGTCCTGGACGATCCGGGCCGTGAGGCCGCTGTAACAATCCGCCGCGATGAACGGCGGCCCAGCCAGCAGTTCCCGAAAACGCGCACCTGGAGTCACGGCGCAATAGTAGTGACCGGCCCGCCACGGACCTTTCGCCTTACCAGACCTTGGCGGCCGCGAGGGCAGCGCCGTCAGCCAATGACCGGAGTTTCGCCATCGTGATGCGGGGGTCGACCTGGGCCACCGTGCCGAACCCGCAGTCGACTCCGGCAATAACCCGTTCGGGCCCGACCACCCCCGCATAGCGGCCGATCCGCTCGGCCACGGCTTCGGGGTGCTCGATGATATGCTCACCCTTCTCGCGACACCTGGCCGGCTCACCCGGAGCTACGCTCTTGTCCCGAGCCGGGGCTCCATGGAGGACGGGGGAGATCAGAAATGAACGTAGCTGGCGTGGACCTGCTCGACCTGGACCGGTTCCAGCGCGGCGACCATCACGAGATGTTTCGTCGCCTGCGCGCCGACGCACCCGTGGCATGGCAGGACAGCTCTGTCGGAAGGGGCTTCTGGAATGTCGTGAAGTACGCCGACGTGGTCGAAGTCAACCGTGACAACCGACGCTTCTCTTCCGAGGCCGGCGGGGTGAGCATCTTTGACTTCGCCGAGCTGGGCGACGGCAAGGCCGACTTCGACCCGCGTGGCGTGATGATGCTCTACATGGACCCGCCGAAGCACACCCGCTACCGGCTCCTGGTCAACAAGGGCTTCACGCCGCGCATGATCGGACTTTTGGAGCAGTACCTGCGCTACCGGTCAGTGCTGATCGTCGACAACATCATCGAGCGCGGCGAATGTGACTTTGTCGAGGACCTGGCTGCGGAGCTTCCTCTGCAGGCCATCGCGGAAATCATGGGCGTACCGCAGGAGGACCGCCGGTTGCTGTTTTCGTGGTCCAACCGGATGATCGGCGTCGACGACCCCGAATATGCGACCGAGGACAGTACGGTCGCCTCACTCGAGCTGTACGCCTACGTCAACGAGCTGGCCACGCACCGTCGGACCGATCCGCGAGACGACATCGTCACCAAGCTGATCAATGCCGAGGTGGACGGAGACAAATTGTCCGAGCTCGAATTCGACATGTTCATGCTCCTGTTGACCGTCGCCGGCAACGAGACCACCCGCAACTCGACCGCATGGGGCATGCACACCCTGATGCAGCATCCGGATGCCTACGCGGCGATGCGAGATTCCCTCGACGATCCAGCCCGGTTCAACTCCGCGATCGAAGAGATCTTGCGCTGGGCGTCGCCGGTGTTGCACTTCCGCCGCACCGCCACCGAGGACACCGTCGTCCACGGCCAGCCCATTGCCAAAGGCGACAAGATCGTCATGTGGTACGTGTCTGCCAATCGAGATGAAGAGGTATTCGAGGATCCCTATACGTTCGATATCCAGCGAGCACCAAACGATCACATCGCGTTTGGAGGCGGGGGCGTCCATTTCTGCCTGGGCGCCAACCTGGCGCGAATGGAGTTGCGCATAATCTTTCGGGAAATCCTGGATCGCCTCCCGGATATGCGCCCGGCCGGCGATCCCGTGATGCTCCGTTCCAACTTTATCGGCGGCATAAAGCACCTGCCGATGACGTATTCTCCGGGGACACGGGTCAATCCGGCGCCGCTGGAGGGAACTCAGGCCTAGCAGATGCGCGAAGTGGTCCCACCACATAGGTGGGACCACCACAGAACATTCACCGGCCATAGCGGCGCACAGCGCCGGACAGCCTCAGGGTTCGTTGATGAAGTCCAGTAGCACCGGCGCGCCCTGGACCCAGAAGCCAAATAGGTCGCCCGTCCCTGCGGCTTGAGCAGCTGAACCTTGCTCCCAGGCGTCCTCCGGCCAGGGCGGCTCGACCAGGCGGGATCCCTTGATCAGGCTGTGGACCTCCATCGACGTCCGCTTCGGGTGGTCGAAGTCTCTCTCGCCACCGCGAATGATCAACGTGGGCACTTTGATTTGCTCGAACTCCCAATCGCTGACACCGGGGATAGCCTCGTTCGGCTTCGGGATAAACGCGTCGAGCCACCGGTTCATCACTCGCTCAAACTCTTCGCTTCCGGTGGCCAGCAGCCGATCCCTGTTGCGAGGGTTGGCCTCGATCAGCTCCCCCCAACCGCCAGCGGGACTCGACATCTGCATGACAGCTTCGATGCCTCCGGATCGCACCGTCCGTAGCTCGTTCATGACATAGACGTTGGCGAGCACCATGGTGCTGTACGTGCCGCCCACGATCGTCCACACCGCGAGCTTCCGCACCAGCTCCGGCCACATCAACGTGAAGATGATGGAGTCCCGAGCCCCGCCCGAACCACCGGCGGCAATTACCTGCGGTATACCGAGCTGTTTCACCAGCAGTCCGATGGTTTCTGCGCGCATGTGCGACTCCGAGCGGCCGTACAGCTGCACGTCGGACTTGCCACAATTGGGCCGGTCCCACAGCAGCACCCGCTTGCCTCCATCGGCGAGCGCATAGGCCAGCTCGTGTACGCCCCCGAAGTCCTTGCTGAAGCGACCCCCCGGAGTCACCACGACGACCTCGCCGTCCTCGGGTCCCACAAACTCGTAAACGACGATGCCGCCGTTGACCTCCATCTCACTGTCAGCCATTCCCTCTCCTCCCTCAAGTCTGGACATACTCTGCTGGCCGGACGGCCCCGACGGTCCCCGGTGTTGGCATTCCTATGGCTCGCCGACGGCTGATGGTAGCCGGGGCCTGGAGGCTCAACTCAACTACACAAACGCGGCCGGGCGCCAGCTCCCCAACAGATAACGGCCGGGTTCGTGCGCTAGCTTGCCTCCAGGCTCGACAGGCGGGCTGGAGGTTAATGATGGGGATTCGATACGAGGTTCAGGGTCCGGTCGCCTACATCACACTGGCGCGTCCGGAGAAACTCAATGCCCTGCGCGACGAAGACATCGAAGAGCTGACTGCGAGGTTGGTCGACTTCGACTGCGACGAGTCAGTGGACGTCGCGATCTTGAGCGGCGAGGGTCGCTGCTTCTGCGCGGGCGTCGACGTCAAGGAACGCTTGCTGGGATCGATGGATAAGGGAGTAAAGAGCCAGTACCGCCCCAGCGAAGGCGACGCCTTTCTGCGCTGCGTCAACTGGAAGCCGATCATCGCCGCCGTCCACAATTACGTGCTGGGGCATGCCATGGGGACGGCCATGCTGTGCGACTTCCTCGTCGCGGCTCCCGATTCGGTGTTCCAGGTCACAGAGGTGACCCTCGGGATACCGATGGCGGGCATGTGGGGCCACCTGGCCTTCGCCGCTGGCCCATCCTTCGCCACCGATGTGATGATAACCGGGCGCCGATTCGACGCCGAAGAGGCCAGCCGGGCAGGGCTCGTCACCACCGTCAGTGCCCCAAACGAACACCTCGTGACGGCCGAACGCCTCGCCGCCACCGTCCTGGGAAACTCGCAGGCCGCCGTGCGGGAACTGGTGCGCTGCAGGCGGAGCGTTCTGGCCGAGCATTTGCAGCACGCCCGGGGTATCGGTGGGACGTTCCGGTGGGACCAGTCGCCCGATTTCCGAAATGCGATTCAGCAGAAGGCGACCTGAGCGACCTGAGCGGCCGGAGTCCTCACCGGTGACCGCCGTGCCTGCACCCACCCTCGGACCAAGCATGCAGCGCCGAAAAGTTGTGCCGCGCCAGCGGCTTCTTCGCTAGCCTCCAACCCGCCCTTCCTGCGGCCACATCAAAGGAGGCAGTTCGGCTATGGTAGACACCAGCCCCGGAGCGGATGCCACTCCGATCCCGCCCGACGCCGTTGGCGACTGGACCCTCGATCCGGCCGGCACTGACGTGACACTCAACTCCAAAGCCATGTGGGGCCTGGCCAAGGTGAAAGGCAGCCTCCGCGCCACCGAGGGCAGTGGCTCCATCGACCCCAACGGGAAGATCTCCGGACAGCTCGTCATCGACGCCAACTCGATTAACACCAACAACCAACGTCGGGACAAGCATCTTCGTAGCGCCGACTTCTTCGAGGTGGACAAGTACCCCGCCATCACCTACGAGGTGACCGGCGGGAAAATGGTCGACAACCAGCACGTCCAGGTCACGGGCACCCTGGAGGTGCGCGGGACTACGGAACCGCTGGACGTCGTCGCCACGGTCGACGAGGTCAGCCCGACCCGCGCCGTGGTCACGGCCACTGCGGCCGGAGTGGACCGCCGCAAATGGGGCCTCACCTGGGCCAAGATGGGCGCCGGGGTCATCAACACCATCACCGTGAGGGCTGCCTTCAGCAAAGCCAGCCCGCCAACGCAACAGTCCAGCTCACCCGGCGAGTAGGGCGCGCTCTGTGGGCGGATGGGCACTCAGAGAGCGATCCCGGTAGGCGACGACGGCCGTAACCGCCGGAGGCCGCCCGCCCCCAAGGCCGAGCAAGACAGGCCGACCAACGCAGGCCACTCGCCGCCGGCCGCCGTGCGACAATGACGCCATCGGACCAGCGCTGCCAGTAGACCACCCCGCCGCACTGGCCCCGGGCCGGCTGCACGGAGGTCAACGATGACCCTGTTGCCCGAGCCCGAACCACGATCGCGGACCTTGACCGTCGTCTCGGTGGACGATCACCTGATCGAGCCACCGGATGTGTTCGAAGGCCGGATGCCGGCGACACTGATCGACCAGGCCCCGAAGGTGGTGGAACTCGGCGACGGGGCGCAGGCCTGGTCCTACGAAGGCGGCCTCTACCCGAACATCGGTCTCAATGCGGTGGTCGGCCGCCCCAAGAATGAGTGGTCCATGGAGCCTGCTCGCTTCGACGAGATGCGGAAAGGCTGCTGGGATATTCACGCCCGGATCGCCGACATGGATGTGGCCGGAGTGTGGGCGTCGCTCTGCTTTCCGTCCCTGATCGTGGGATTCGCGGGGGTGGTGTTCTCCCGCAGCCGCGACCCCCGGCTCGGGTTGGCGTGCGTGCGGGCCTGGAACGACTGGCACCACGAGGTGTGGGCCGGCACCTACCCGAACCGGATCATTCCGTTGCAGATCACGTGGTTGATGGACCCGGACATCGCGGCTGCTGAGGTACGGCGGAATGCCGAGCGCGGCTTCAAGGCGCTCAGCTTTCCCGAGAACCCGTTCAACGTCGATCTGCCTTCGGTGCACACGGACTACTGGGACCCGTTGCTGGCCGCCTGTGAGGAGACCGACACCGTGGTCTGTTTGCACACCGGCTCTGCCGCATGGTCTGCCAGTCGCTCTCCCGGGGCGCCGCTCGAGGAGGCCACGACCTTATTCCCGGTCAACGGGATCGTCACGACGGCCGAATGGCTGTGGGCGCGGATTCCCCTTCGCTTTCCCCGGCTGCAGATCGCCCTGTCCGAAGGAGGAATCGGCTGGGTTCCCATGCTGCTCGACCGCCTGGACTACGTGATGGCGCATTCGGGGATCGGCGGGCAGGGGGTGTGGGGCGGTGATCTGTCCCCGAGCGAGGCGGTCTTGCGGAACTTCTGGTTCTGCAGCATTGATGATCCGACGACCCTGCGGGTTCGTGACCGCATCGGTGCGGAGAAGATCATGGTCGAGAGCGATTATCCGCACGCGGATTCCAGTTGGCCGGACACGCAGGCACTGCTCGCCGATCGACTGGCCGGCGTCCCCCCGGAGGAGGTCACGATGATCACGCACACCAACGCGGCCAGGCTGTTCCGGCATCCATTACCGCCACCGAGCTGGAATGACGGGAGCAACGGTGCTTGATCTTCTGCTCCGGGGCGGCACGGTCGTCGATGGGACCGGCGCGGCGGGCCGGGTGCAGGACCTGGCGGTACGAGATGGCCGCGTGGCAGGCATCGGCCCCACCGACGAGCCCGCCGGCAAGACGATCGACGTCACCGGTCTTACCGTGTGCCCGGGCTTTGTCGACCTGCACACCCATTACGACGCCCAGTTGTTTTGGGACCCGAGCGCGAGCCCGTCGCCACTCCACGGTGTGACGACGGTCTTCGGGGGCAACTGCGGATTCAGCCTGGCCCCGGCGGGTGCGCCGCATCACGACTACCTGGCCCGGATGATGGCCCGCGTGGAAGGGATGCCCCTGGCGGCGCTGGAGCAGGGGCTGGACTGGAACTGGACCAGTTTCGACGAGTGGCTGGACCGGTTGGACCGCCCCCTCGGCGTCAATGCGGGATTCCTCTGCGGCCACTCCGCGCTTCGGCGCGCCGTCATGGGAGACGACGCCGTGGGCCAGCCCGCCAACCGGCAACAAGTCGAGCAGATGAGCGCAATACTGCATGACGCCCTGGCCGCCGGCGCCATGGGATTCTCCACGTCCACCGCCTCTCCGCACCACGACGGCGACGGCCGGCCCGTTCCCTCACGAGCAGCCGACGCCGAAGAGCTTCTGACCCTGGCGACAGCGGTGGCCGACCATCCCGGGACCACGCTCGAACTGATCCTGGCCGGCTGCTTGCGTGGGTTCAGCGACGACGAGGTGGAGCTCCTCACGGCCATGTCCCTGCGGGCACACCGGCCGGTGAACTGGAACGTGCTCGGGGTGTCGGCCGCGAACCGTGCACACTGCGAACACCAGCTGCACGCCTCGACCCGGGCCTCCGAGCGCGGCGCCCGGGTGATAGCGCTCACCTTGCCCCCCGCCAACCCGATCCGCATGACCCTTCTCACGGGTACGCCTCTGGACGGCCTGCCGGGCTGGCGCGAGATCATTGCCTTGCCTGTCCCCGATCGGATGCGGGCCCTGGCCGATCCCGCCGTCCGGCGGCGCCTGGCCGAGGGAGCCGCGTCGGATGAGGCCGGAGTGCTGCGCAACCTGGCCAACTGGCCGGCGCTCGAGATCGTCGAGACGTTCGCGGACGTCAACAGCGGCTACGCCGGACGACAGGTCGGTGAGGTGGCCGAGGAACGACGGCAGAGTCCCTTTGATGCATTGCTTGACATCTCGCTCGATGACGACTTGCGAACCGGCTTTCGTCCCCGGTCGGTCCCTGAGTCCGATGCCAACTGGGCATACCGCCTGGAGATCTGGCGGGACCCACGAGCCATCATCGGCGGCAGCGACGCCGGCGCCCATCTCGACATGATGTGCGGTGCCACGTACACCACCGCGGTGCTCGCTGCGGTCCGCACCCGCGGTGGCATCTCGATCGAGGAGGCGGTGCACCTGCTGAGCGACGCTCCGGCGCGGTTGTATGGACTCGTTGACCGGGGGCGGCTGCACCCGGGCTACCGGGCCGACCTGGTGGTCTTCGACCGTGCGACGGTCGGCTACGGACCGGAGACGACGCGCGACGACCTGCCGGGAGGGGCAGCACGGCTGTACACCGGCTCGACCGGCATCCTGCACGTTTTCGTCAATGGGACGGCGGTGGTGCGGGATGGCCAGCTCACCGGGAACACCCCGGCAACGCTCCTGCGCTCAGGAAGGGACACCGCCACGGTGGCGCTCACCCGGGCCCGGTAGCACAGGTTCTCACATAGGGTAAAAGGACGAACGTTCGGCGGCTGTCGCTTGTCCTTCCCGCCTTACCTATTGCGGCTGGGCCCGACCGTCCCGTAGCTCCGCCAGCGTGCCAACGCCGATTTCGTCCTTGCGCAGATACCTTGTCGCCCCGCAGGTCGTGAGGCCGGCCGGCAGGTCGGCCGCGTCCGCGCTCGAGACCAGGACGACCCGGGTGGCCGGGTGAGTGGCCAGGATCCGCCGGGTGGCCTCCACCCCGTCCATGCCGGGCATGCGCACGTCCATGAGGACCAGATCCGCGCCGAGGTCAGCCACCAGCCCCACCGCTTCCGCTCCGCTCGCCGCCTCCCCGACGATCTCGAAGCCGTCGACCGCCGACACCAGCGCGGTGGCGGCCCGGCGGAATTGCGGTTGATCGTCAACCACCAGCACCCGGACCGGTCCCCTCATTGCGTGCGCGCCCCTTCGGACAGATACAGCAGGACGGCCCGGACCCGGGGGTGGGCCTCCTGGTCGCCGGAAAGCCCGAGCTTGGCGAAGATCGAGTTGATGTGCTTTTCTACGGCCCGGGTGCTGAGAAAGAGCTGCTGGGCGATAAATCCGTTCGTGTGGCCCTGCGCCATTGCGGCCAGCACGTCAAGCTCCCGGCGGGTGAGACGAGCCAGCTCGTCGTTGCGGTCACGGGAGCGGTTGGCCAAAAGCGTGTCGACCACCTTGGGATCGAGAGCGGAGCCTCCCTTGGCCACCTCACGGATCGCCAGCAGGAGGTCGTCAATGTCGGCGACGCGCTCTTTGAGCAGGTAGCCGCGCCGTTCGGTGCCCTGGGCCAACAGGACCCGCACGTAGTCGGGCTCGACGTACTGGCTGAGCAATATGACGCCCATCTCCGGATGTGCCTGCCGGCAGTGCTCGGCCGCCTGCACGCCCTCGTCTTTGTGCTCGGGGGGCATGCGGATATCGGTGAGGACCACGTCTGGGCGGGCTTCGTCAATGAGGGTGACGAGTTCGTCCAGATCGGCGGCCACGCCGATCACCTCCACCGACGGCTCCGTCGACAGCATGCGGCGAACACCTTCCCGTACCAGGAAGTTGTCCTCCCCGAAAGCGATGCGCAGGGCCATCAGGTCTGCTCGTCGCCGAGCGGCAGGCGGACCCGTACCGACGATTGCTGCCCGTCCCCGACCTCCACGGTCCCTCCGAAGGCCTCGGCCCGGTCGCACAAGCTCTGAAAGGAGGCGGCGTCCACGGCTGCGTGGACCTGAAGGCTCGCCGACGCGTCATCAACCACGATCGTGACGGTGGCGTCGCCGGTGGACCCGGTCAGGGCGATCACGCCACAAAAATAGAGGGCGGCGGTCACCTGCGGGTGCCACTGAAGGCGATCGAGATCTCCCGTGGCGGTCAGGGTGAGCGGCAGGCCGTGTTGTTCAGCCCAGGACCGGATCGCCTCGACCAACCCCGCATCCACCAGGCGGGCCGGGAACAGGCCGCGGGCCACGACACGAAGCTCGTCGAGCGCCCTGGCCACGTCGTCCCCGGCGGCGACGAGGCTCGGGTCATCGAGCGGCTCGGCGGACTGCAGGGCACGGCGGGCGTCATCGAGATGGGGCTGCACACGCGTCGACAGCCGGCCGCGGATCCGCTCCTGCTCTTCCCGGCGGGCATTGACGATCCGCTCCCGCGAGGCCCGGATCCGTGCTGCGGTCGCCTCGATCTCCGCGGCCTGCAATCGGAGCGCATGGGTGAGGCGCACGGTTGACAGTGCCAAGCCCGCCGGGCCGGCCAGCTGGTCCAGCAGCCGCCGGTCAGATGGCGTCAGCTCGGCTTCGTCCACGCCGGCCACCATCTCGCCTACCGGGTCGCCGGCGTGGTGAACAGGGACGGTCACGTCCGCCTCGCCCTGACCCGCATCGAGGGGCCACGTCTGGCGCCACGTGTTGCCGTCGGCCAGCCACACGTGCACCTCACCGCGCTGGCTGCCCACGGTGCGCGCCACTGTCTCTGCCAGACGAGGCAGTACGTCGTCGACCTCCAGGCCGGTCGCCAGCCGCTTGAGCAGCCCGGAGGCCAGCTCGTAGACGTCGGCTCGCTCGCCGAAAGCCATCCAGTTGACCAGCCGCTCGACCGGTCGCCGTGAATAGGCAATGGCCACGGCCACCACGGCGGTCGCCAGCAGGACCCATACGACTCCGGGCCGGCCGTGCCCGTTGCCTGTCGCTTTCCACGCCAGCACGGCGGCCGCATAGATGACCAGCGCCCCCGCGAGCTGGACGCCGGCGACGCAGGCCCGGCGCAGCCCGGCGTGGCGCGCCAAGATGGTCATGGCCGAACTCCCGCGACTCCCATCGCCGCGGTCGCTACCGGCAACCACCCTCGCACCGTTGTGCCGATGCCCGGCGCCGACTCGACCGTCACGTCCCCGCCGAGCACCGACACCCGACTGGACAGATTCCCCAGGCCGGAGCCCGCCACCGTGGACGACGGATCGAAGCCGGCGCCGTCGTCGGTGACCGAGAACACGACCGTGCCATCGGCTTCGGATACGTCAACCACGATCTGACCGGACCGACCGTGCTTCGTCGCGTTCTGGATGGCCTCCAGGCAACAGAAGTACACGGCCGCGGCGACGTCGTCGGGCAACTCCCGGTCGACCGCGCCCCGAACCACAACCGTCGCCCCGGAACGCTCTGCCAGGGCCGCGGCGGCGGTCAGGGCGCCCACAACTCCACGTTCGGCCAGGAGCCGGGGCCCTCGGTCGCTGACGAGCTCCGAAAGTGTCCCGCCGGTGTCGTCGAGCAACCGGATCAGCTCCTCCACTTCGCTGTGCTGCTGCTCAGGGCGGCCTCGGAGCGCGGCCGCGGTCCGTAATCCGATCATCACCGCGACCAGAGACTGCTGGGCGCCGTCGTGGAGGTCGCGCTCGAGTTTGCGCCGCTCGCCGTCCTGGGCAGCCACCAGACGACGCTGGGACGAGCGCAGCTCCTCGAGCTGTTCGCCCAGGACAGCCACGTCCCGGGCCAGCTCGGTGTTCAGCGCCGCATTGTGAACGACGACCCCAGCATGCGCGGCCAGGTCCCTGACCAGCGTTGCTTCCACCGACCCGAGCGATGTCCCCGGGGGTAGATCGATCACCAGAATGCCCAGGACCCCACCCTGGTAGACCACGGGCACGTTCCAGGCGGCATCGTCGCCGAGATCGTCCACCCGCCGCGACGGGCGTGCCCATCAGCCAGGACGGGGTAGCCCGCCACCCGGACCAGGTGCTCGTCGGAGCTCAACCACAGCTCGCAGCGTCGGGCCCGGGTGGCCAGGGTGACGGTCCGGGTCAGCTGCCCCAGCTCATCTCCCGGGGCGACGTGCTCCAGGCTGGTCAGCATGGCCCGCACCGCGTCGGCAGGGCTGACGGTCTGCCCGTAAATGACCCGGTTGCACCAGCCCCGCGGCCAACGACGGACGGGGTCGATGCCGACGGCGACCACGCTCAGGACGGCGACGACCGCCCACAGGTTTCCGGGCGCCACCCGCCCGATCAGAGCAACCGTCGCGACGTACACGGCCGCAACGCCGGCAGCCAGGAGGCCATACAGGAGCCCGCGCGTCAGCAACCAGTCCACATTCCAGAGCCGGTATCGCAGGATGCCGGCGAAGAGCACAACCGGTACGACCGCGAACACGGCCGGGAACACCCCCTGCAACGAGGCGTCCAGGTGGGCAGCACCGGCGACACCCAGGGCGACCCCCGCCCGGGCGACCAACCAGATCAGGCCGGTCAGGAAGGCCGGCAGCAACGCCGCTCCGAGCAGACGCGCCAGCTTTCGCTCGGTCGCGGTGGAACGCGGGTCGGCGATCCGAAGTGCCTGGGCCCCGATGCCGGCGATCGACACCACGACACCGAAAAACACCACGAAGAAGACGGGATGATTGACGAAGCTGCTCCGCCAGGAAATAACGGCGATCACCAGGGTGACCCCGGCGACCACGGCCGCGAGCGGTGCCCCCGAAAGACGGATCTGGCGCGGCAGCCGGCCGTCAGGAAACAGCAGGACAGCCCACAGGTACGCCACACCCGACACGATGTGAAAGGTGAAATGAACCGTCTTGACCGGCCACGGTTCTCCGATGATGTGGAACACCGCATGGCTGGGCTTATTGAAAGTGGCGGCCGTGCCCAATAAAGCGAACGCCAGCAGACACGGCACCAGTTCGTTGCTGCGACGGACGGCGAGCACCAGCCCCAGGACCAGGTTGATGACACTGAACGCGTATGCCCACGCGACAGTGCCCCCATTCGAGGCCTCGAGGGCCATACCCGGCATCGACTGGTTGGCGTCGAGGATGCGGGCCGCGGCACCGGCGAACGGTGAGCTGGAAACCGAAACCGTCTGCAGCCAGTGGTGCAAGGGGGCGAACGCGTCCGCCAGGGTCGGTAACAGTCCGAGGGCCAGCCAGAAAATCAACCCCAGGGCGTAGAGGCTGATGACGGCGACGAAGACCTCTCGTCGACCAATCGGTGCTGCCATTCCAGTCGCTGTTTGACCGTCTGCGGCGAGCAGTTCCATACGAAGCGAAATGAAGCGAAATCCCGAACAGGTTGGGCTTGACCGGCCGCCTCACCTGAGCATAGCCAGCCGGAGAATGTGGGCAGCGCCGCTGCCCGCGCCTTTGTCTGTTTCGACAAAGTGGCCTGGCTAGGTCCCGAGGCCCTCGATGACCCGGGCGGCCGGCAGCGTGCCCAGCAGGCTCCCGGCAACCAGAATCTTGGATCGGCGTACGCCGGAACCGATAACGACCGCGCCAGCGCCGATCACGCGGGCGTCAACCAGAACCGGCCAGTCCGGGGGCAGGCCGATCGGCGTGATCCCGCCGTATTCCATGCCGGTCAGCTCGACCGCGCGCTCCGTCGGCAGGAACGACGCTTTGCGCACGTCGAGAAGGCGCCGGACAAGCCCGTTGACGTCGGCGCGCGTCGTCGCCAGCACGACGCATGCGGCCAGCCGCTCGGACCCTTCCCGCTTGCCCCCGACAATGACGCAGTTGGCAGCATGTCCGGCCGCAGACCGAAGGCCGCTTGGGTGCTGGCTGTCTCCGACAGGGTTGGGTCGATCTCGGCCACACCGACGGAGTCTGTCCACCCCAGACGGGCGAGCGCCGCTTCGGTCGGTTCGGCGAGCAGATCACGCCGGGCAGACGCCGAGCCACCCGTGAGAGCGCCCACGCTGAAGACGGCCATGGCCGTCATCCTTTCACCCACCAAGCCGGCGTGGCGTATCGTCGGCAGGGCGTTGTCGAAGAGGACCAGGGAGGATCAGCGTGCCAGTACTGGAGCGAGACGGAGCCCAGATCCAGTATGACGTCTACGGCGAGGGCTACCCATTGATCCTGTTCGCGCCGGGCGGGATGAACTCCGTCGCGCAACTCTGGCGGGAACGCCCGGGAGCGCCCGGCCAGCAGATGCCCTGGATTGACCCCACTACCGAGCTGTCGGGCGACTTTCAGGTGGTCGCAATGGACCAGCGCAACGCGGGCCGCTCGATCGCACGGATCGGTCCCGGGGACGGCTGGGCGACCTATACCGAGGACCACCTGGCCTTGATCGACCACCTCGGTTTCGACCGGGTGCATGTCATGGGCGGCTGCATCGGCTCGTCGTACTGCCTGGGCCTGGCGGCAGCCGCCCCGGAGCGGGTCACCGCAGCCGTGCTGCAGAACCCCATCGGCCTGAGCGCCGACAACCGGACCAACTTTTTTGAGATGTTTGACACGTGGGCCGCGGACCTGGCGTCTCGCCGTCCGGAGGTGGATCGAAGCGCGCTGTCATCTTTCCGCCACTCCATGTTCGGCGGCGACTTCGTGTTCAGCGCTGGGCGTGATTTCGTGAACCGCTGCCCGCTCCCGTTGCTGGTGCTCGCGGGCAACGATGAGTTTCACCCGCGGGCGGTGGCGGCAGAGATCGCCGATCTGGCGCCCGATGCCGACCTGGTCGTGGAATGGACCAGCCCGGCCCACCACGAAGAGACCCTGGCCCGCGTCCGGGAATTTCTGCTCGCTCACACCCCGCCGAGCTGATCCTCCAGCTCCACCTCGGTCACCCGGCCGCCGCGCACATCAAACGTGTGCGCTGGCCCGGGGCGGCTCCGGTCGCGGACCCGGACCTGGTGAAAGCCTGCGGGCAGGCGATCGAACAGGGCTGCGTGGATGACATCGCCCTGGGCGAGACGACGGGCGCGCACTGCGACATGCCGCCCCTCCCAGGGCTCTCCCTCCCGGCGAATCTCCACCTCGGAACCGGTCAGGGTCGCGGGGGCACGCACGATGGCCGCGCCCGTGCTCCCGCCGATGTCGAGCACCACGGTGCCGGGGCCGCTGGGCTCGAACGGTCGCTCCCGCTCCATGGTCATGGCGACACCGAGACGGGCGTGGTCTCCGGGTTGAAGAAGCCGCTGTAGGGAGTTCCGAGGTACGGAAACACGGACAGGTAGTGCTCGGTGCCCATGGCGGTCACATCGCTGCCGCTGCTCGTGAGACCGAAGCTGACTTCCCCGGCGGCGGCGTCGGCCGTAAAAGTGGGAACGACGAGCGGCAAGGTAGCACCGGCCACGGCCCGCAGCTCGATCGTGGCGACATCGTCGAACACGCGGCGACCGTTCGGGTAGCCAGCCAGGTCACCGCCCAGCAGACCCAGGTTGCTCGGCGCGGCCGATGGGGGAATCGCCGTGTTCAGCCGCAGCTGGTCGGCCTTGACGCCGGTTCCGTGGAAGTTGGTGAAGCCGGGGATCACTCCGGAGGGGATACCGGTCAACAGGATGGCAACAAGGTCCGGCCGGGTGTTGGACGCCCCGCCGTTGTAGGCGGCCAGATTCGGGAACACGCCCGGGTAAAGGCTTGGCAACAGGGTGGCCAGGAGCGGCCGTTCGAAGTAATGGAGAAACTGCTGACCGTCGGAAAGCGGGGGGTGACGGTTCCAGCGGTCCTTGTCGCCAATGCCAATGATCAACTCGTTGACCAGTGGATTGCCGAGGCGGGACACCTGGTGCCACGGGCCCGCCCAGAGCGGTTCCCCATCCGGGTCGCCGTCGCCCACCACGACCCGTTGCCGGCTGGCTGTGGTCCACACGCCGATGACCGCCGCCGGGTCATCTACTCCAGTAGCGCGGCTTCGAGTCAGCTGGCTGATCGGCACCTGCAATGCCAGCGAGTGAACGTTGACGTCCGCCGTGGAGTTCACGCCTGGCATGCCGTTCATGAGCCCGGCCGCGGGACCACCCGCGTGAAGACCTGCGAATGGACGCAGGTCTCCCAGGTCGAACACCGCGCCCAGATCGACGTAGAAGCCTTCCGCCCGCTGCCCGGCGAACACGTTGGCAGTAAACGGGCCGGCCGCCACGTGGTTGATGGCGGCAGTTGCCAGTTGCGGGTAATTCGGCGTGGAGAGAGGACCGATGTTGCACGGCGGGCTCAGAAGCCCCGTCCCGAGTGTCACTGAAGAGCCTCGCCCGTGGTCTACCCGTGAGAGGGAGTAGGTCTGCTGCCGGTTCCACGACGACTTCGGCGAGGGTGGGGTGAGCGAAGTGATGGGCCCGTCGTTGTAAAGAAACGAGGACGGGATGTTATTGACGGTGGTGAAACGGAACTGGTAGCTGATGTCCGGAGTGCCATCGCCGGTGTTGTCGATGTGAATCTCGTACAGGACCTCATTGCCGAACTCGTAGAAATTCGGACCGCCACCCGGGGCTTCCAGAGGAATATAGTTGGCGATCAAGGTGACGGTTTCGGGGTTATCCGGACTCACGAAAGCGTAAAGATCGGTACTATCGACCACAGGCTCCTTCGATATCTCAGGCGCTTCGCGATGTGACGACATGAGTTTCCTTCCGGTCGGGCGGATTAAGAACGAATGGCTGCAAACAGACTTCGGGCGACGGCGGGATTGCGTATCACGATCTCTCGCTCGCCCGCGAAGAGGCTGATCTCTCCGGTGTTGAGGTCCTTGACCTGAGCCAATAACGGCTGGGTCAGAGCTCCTGCATCCGCTTCCACTTCATCGGCAGCGGAGTCCGCGGCAGGGGCGTCGGCTGTCGCGCCCACGAGCAGTCCGGACAACCCGGGCACGCTGGCAACAACGCCAACAGCAGCCGCCGTCACTGTTCCCCGTCGCAAAAAGCTTCGACGGCTCAAAGAGCCCCAGCCGCCGCCAAGCGACGGCCGCTCCTTGTCGTGATCTGCGGGCCCCATACGACTCCTCGTACCTCGCAACAGTCGAGACTTTCGCTTCGACAGATGCTTCGGTGCCAGCCGCGAACGCGGATGACGAACGACGGGTGTTTATTCGCTTTAGTCGCTGCGGTCGACGTATGGGCAGTGCCGGCAGCCCTGCTCGCAGCACGCGCCACGAGCCCAGAGGGTGCGAGCGGTCATGACGTGGTAACCGGTCGCCGGGTCTGCATAGCCAGCTGCGCCCGCGATCACGCCCTGGTGGTGGGCGTCGATCACAGGGACGTAGTCGGAACGTCGCGGATCAAGTCGACCCTGGTGCGGGACCATACGATCAGGGGGGATCGGATCGGGCTCGTCGAGCCCGGTCCAGGCTGCGCAACACCAGCCACCAAGATGCCAGCCCGTGTGGACAGCATGACGCCGGCGTCACGATGCAATCGTCCGGCGCCCGGCACACGCCGTCCGCCAACCACTCGGCCAGGGTTCCGGCGTCGGGCGGCGCCCACCCGCTGTTGCGCTCGAACCAGGCGTGGGTACGGCGCAGGGCGCCGGCGGGGTCAGCGTGCATCGCTCGTCACGTACGTCTCGAGGGCCGCCACGAAGGCCTGGGCAGCCGGTGAAAGAGGGCGGTCCCGGCGCGAGGCCAGCCCAATCTTGCGCCGAAGCCCCCCACCCCGAAAGCGCACCGCCCGAAGCGGGCCGTCGGGCGCCACCACCGATTCGGGCACGACGGCTGCGGCAACCCCGGCCCCGGCCAGGGCCAAAGCCCCGTCCATCTCCAGTCCGGACATGGCGAGGAGCGGGTCGAAGCCGGCCTGGTGGCATGCCTCGATGGTGGCCTCTCGCAAGTCGTAGCCGTCTTTGAACATCACCAACGGAACCCGCTCCAGCTCCGCCACCCGGATGCTGCGACGATCAGCGAGCGCATGCCGATTGTCCACCGCCAGAACCAATTCTTCCTCCATCAGGAACGACGTGGCCACCCAGGGCCGGTCCACGGGCAGGATGACCACCGCCAGGTCGATCTCCCCCGACTCCAGCCGGCTGACCAGGTCCCGCGAGCCGGCCTCGAACACGCTGAGCTCCAGCGCGGGGTACTCGCCGTGGAAGGCCGCCAGGACCGGCGGCAACAGATTGGTAGTCAGGCTCGGCGTCGCGCCCAGGGCCAGCCGGCCCCGGCGCAGCCCGAGCAGATCGCGGACCGCGGCCGCCCCGGCCTCACAGTCGGCCAGCACCTGGCGGGCCCAGGGCAAGAAGACCTCGCCCGCCCCGGTCAACACCACCTCATGGCGGGCCCGGTGAAACAGCGGGGCGCCGAGCTCTTGTTCCAGCGCCGCCACCGCGCTGCTCACCGAAGGCTGGGCCACGTGCAGCCGGGCCGCGGCCCGTGTGAAGCGGCCTTCCTCGGCCACGCGTGACCATGTAACGCAGTTGGTGCAGCTGCACGACGATAGGCTATGTCTATCGTGGCGAGAGGAAAACGATCCTTTACCTGTAGGTTTTGTGGTCCTACGGTACATCTGGCCTATCGCGTGACATTCGAGAGGAATCCATGGCTGCTCCAGTCGTACCGGTAGCGCCCACAGAGTCGGGGCCCCCGGCCCGCGCCGACATCCCGGAGCGGACGCTCCGGAAGGATCGGTGGTGGCTGTGGCCGGGGGTCACGGCCGTGGTCCTGCTCGCGTTCGTCGTGTACGCAACCTGGGCCGCGCTCCAGAACGCCAACTACTACAAGGCGCCGTACATCTCACCCTTCTACTCCCCGTGCATCGCCAGCGTGTGTTCCAAGTCCGGCGCTCCCCACGTGGGCATCTTCGGCCCCTGGTGGGGCATCTCGCCGGCGCTGCTCGTTCTCATCTTCCCTCTCGGTTTTCGGCTCACGTGCTATTACTACCGACGGGCGTACTACCGGTCCATCTGGTTGTCCCCGCCCGCCTGCGCAGTGGCGGAGCCGCACGCCCGCTACAGCGGCGAGACCCGCTTCCCCTTGATCCTGCAGAACGTCCACCGCTACTTCTTCTACTTCGGGCTGATCCTCAACTGCATCCTGACCTACGACGCCGTCGTGGCGTTCCGCAACGGCGACCTCCAGTGGGGCCATATGGGTCTGGGTACCCTGATCCTCGTCCTCAACGCGACATTCCTGTGGGCCTACTCACTGTCGTGCCACTCGTGCCGGCACGTCATCGGCGGCCGGCTCAAACATTTCTCACGGCACCCCATCCGCTACCGGGCCTGGGGCGTAGTGTCGAAGTTGAACGCCAGACATATGCAGATCGCCTGGGTGAGTCTGCTTTTCGTGGCATGGACGGACCTCTATATCCGGCTGTACGCAGCCGGATGGATCTCCGATCCCAAGTTCTTCTGATGGGAAGCGAGTCATCATGAGCGAATACGAACACCATGCCTACGACGTCATCGTCATCGGCGCAGGCGGGGCCGGGTTGCGAGCGGCCATTGCCGCCCATGACGCGGGCGCGAAGACCGCGGTCATCTGTAAGAGCTTGCTCGGCAAAGCACACACGGTGATGGCCGAAGGCGGCATCGCCGCCGCGATGGGCAACCTGTACCCGGAGGACAACTGGCAGGTCCATTTCCGGGACACCATGCGAGGCGGGAAGCTGCTCAATCACTGGCGGATGGCGGAGTTGCATGCCAAAGAGGCTCCGGAGCGGGTGTACGAACTGGAGCAGTGGGGCGCCCTGTTCGATCGCACCGCCGACGGGCTGATCAGCCAGCGCGACTTCGGAGGCCACCGTTACGCCCGGCTGGCCCACGTCGGGGACCGGACCGGTTTGGAGATGATCCGGACCTTGCAGCAGCGAGCCGTGAGCCTCGGCATCGACGTGTTCATGGAATGCACGGTGACCCGTCTCCTCAAGGATCAGACCGGCGGCCGTATTGCCGGCGCGTTCGCGTACTGGCGGGAGTCCGGTCGCTTTATCGTCTTCGAGGCGCCGGCCGTGATCCTGGCCACCGGCGGTATCGGCAAGTCGTGGAAGGTCACGTCGAACTCGTGGGAGTACACCGGCGACGGGCATGCGCTGGCTCTGCGGGCCGGGGCGACCCTGGTCAACATGGAGTTCGTCCAGTTCCATCCCACCGGGATGGTGTGGCCGCCGTCGGTTCGAGGTTTGCTCGTCACAGAATCAGTTCGGGGCGACGGTGGTGTGTTGCGCAACTCCGACGGTCGTCGTTTCATGTTCGAGTACATCCCCGAGTTCTTCAAAGCGGAGACGGCCGATACCGAGGAGGAAGCGGACCGCTGGTACGAGGACAAGCGCAACAATCGCCGGCCACCAGAGCTGTTGCCACGCGACGAGGTAGCCCGGGCCATCAACAGTGAGATCAAAGCCGGACGAGCCTCGCCGCATGGCGGCGTCTTCCTCGATATCGCCAGCCGCCGTAGCCCGGAGTACATAAAAAAACGGTTGCCGTCGATGTACCACCAGTTCATGGAGCTGGCGGAAGTGGACATCACCCAGGAGGCGATGGAGATCGGGCCGACCTGCCATTACGTCATGGGCGGCGTGGAGGTCGACCCCGACAGCGAAACTTCACGGGTTTCCGGTCTGTACGCCGCCGGCGAGGTAGCGGGCGGGATGCACGGCTCGAACCGGCTGGGCGGCAATTCGCTGAGTGATCTCCTCGTCTTCGGGAAGCGGGCCGGCGAGTACGCCGCCGAGTATGCAGCCGGCCTGGCGGCCAGCCGGCCAACGGCGACCGATGCCGACGTGGACTCGGCCGCCCGCGCCGCGCTGGCCCCCTTCGAGATCGACGGCGGCGAGAACCCCTATGCGGTTCAGCAAGCCCTGCAAGCCGTGATGCAGGACCTGGTGGGGATCATCCGCACCGAGGCCGAGTTGAAGGCGGCCCTGGAGCAGATTGCCGACCTGCGAACAAAGATCGCCAACCTGTCCGTGGAGGGCCATCGCCAGTACAACCCGGGCTGGCATCTGGCCCTCGACCTGGGCAACATGCTGCTGGTGTCCGAAGCGGTGGCCCTCGCTGCTTTGGAACGAACCGAGAGCCGCGGCGGCCACACCCGCGACGACTACCCCATGACCGACTACGACTTCTGGGGCAAGCGCAACGTCATCGTCGAACTCGACGGCGACCACGCGAGCGTGCGACTGCAGCCATTGCCGCAACCGCCCCCCGAACTGGAAGCCCTACTGGAGGAGCAGCACTGAGTTGAGCTACGACCTGAAGTTGCAAATCTGGCGAGGCGACTCGTCGGGTGGCGATCTGGTTGATTACACGGTTCCCGTGGACGAGGGCGAGGTGGTGCTCGACGCCGTCCATCACGTGCAGGCCATGCGTTCCGGTGACCTGGCCGTGCGCTGGAACTGCAAAGCCGGCAAGTGCGGGTCCTGCTCCGCCGAGGTCAACGGCCGGCCCCGGCTTATGTGCCTGGCCCGGCTGTCCACCTTCCCGGAGGGCGAGCCCATCACCATCACCCCGCTGCGGACCTTTCCGGTGATCCGGGACCTGGTCACCGATGTCAGTTACAACTACTCGAAAGCTGCCGAAGTTCCGGCGTTCACGCCGAGCGCCGACCAGCCCCAGGCACCGTTCCGGATGCAGCAGGTCGACGTCGAGCGCTCGCAGGAGTTTCGCAAGTGCATCGAATGCTTCTTGTGCCAGAACACCTGCCACGCGATTCGGGATCACGATGACAACAAGCCCGCCTTCGCCGGGCCCCGGTTTTTCATTCGCTATGCCGAGCTGGACATGCACCCCAACGACGGCCTGGACCGGAAAGAGTTCGTGCAGGAGCACGGCGGGCTGGGCCTGTGCAACATCACCAAGTGCTGCACCGAGGTGTGTCCGGAGAGCATCAAGATCACTGACAACGGCATCATCCCGATGAAGGAACGGGTTGTCGACGTCAAGTACGACCCGGTGCGCTTCTTCCGCCGGGGCCGAAACCGGGCCAAACAGGAGTAGCACCCGGAGCAGACGCCTCTCCGCAGCCCGGTGCGCTTTGCCGGATGCCCCTCACCCACCTCGGTGCGCTGCTTACCGGATGCCCCCCACCCACCCCGGTGCGCTGCTTGCCGATGCCCCCCACCCACCCCGGTGCGCTGCTTGCCAGATGCCCCCCACCCACCTCGGTGCGCTGCTTGCCGGATGCCCCTCCCCCGCCTCGGTGCGCTCCACCCGCCGGGGCCGGCAGCACGGGAAGGGCCGGACGGCGCTGCCCCTCGTGCGCTAACATGCGTCCTCGCGTCACAAGGACCTGTGGTGCAGTTTGGAGTGCACGCCGGCCTGTCAAGCCGGAGGACGCGGGTTCAAATCCCGTCAGGTCCGCGGTCGGATAGCTCAGCTGGTAGAGCGCGCGGCTGAAAACCGCGAGGTCACCGGATCGACACCGGTTCCGACCACTCAGAAATGGCCTCCGAGCAGGGACTTTGTGCCCCGGCCGAGGGGCGCCCCTGGGAGCCGCAGGACGCGAAAGGACGTTGTCCCTCGACTCGCACCACTGCAGGGTCACACGGCGATTCGCCCGCCGGTTGGGGCCTGCGGCGCGGTCAGCGCCGGCCCCGAGGGCGGAACCGGTATCGCAATCCGCACGGTCGGCCGAGGAGCAAGGTGTGGCGGTCGCTCTGGGAGCTCATCCCCCGGCCATCCGAGCGCGGCATGGGGTCATTGCTCGAACGGCCACCTCTCCCCGGAGTCGGATCAGAAGGTCGCCAGCGACGTCTCGAACCGCAGGAACCATCCGGAGTCGGCCCGACAACCGCCCGAGGTGACCATGACCCGTGATGGGCAGATGGCGAGTCGTCGTTCGCAGCCGGTCGCTGCTCCGGGCGAACACGGACCCGCCGGTCCGCGCTCTCGTGGCGGTTGCAATCTCCCGCCGTCGGAGCGCTTCTGCATCGTTCCTTCGGTGGCTTGCTCGCCCCCCAGGACGTCCGGAGACCTCCTGAAAAGTCTTACGATCGGCCTGACGGCGATCGCGGGTCTATCGGCCACAGCCGCCCTTCTCTCGATCCGTCGCCGATAGAGAGCGGATGCGACAGGACTTCGAGAGTCGCATCACCCGGTAAACCGGACGAGCCTGTTCTCGCGGCGTGTTGCCGGATCGAGGTAAGAACTCTGCGCTCCCCGGCTCAGGCCTCGCATATGAACTTGAGGCTGATGTTCCACAGATCGTGACCGCGGTGCATGTGGCCGGGGTTGGTTTGGGCGAGCTGTTGTGCCGCATCGCCCATGCCGATTTCTTCCATGACCACGTAGGTGCTATGGCCGGAGCGGGGGATGAGCAGCCAGGTGTGATAGGCGCGCAACTGATCTCCATTGCCGTACCAGCCGAGACGTGAGTACGGGACGAACTCGGACACCGTGCTGGAGATCTTGAGACCGAACGTTGTCCAATTGAAGGTGACGCCCTCGTCCAACTGGCCGGAAGAGTCGTTGACGACGACGTCGCTCGCGTTGGAATACCAGGTGGGCCAAGCCTCAGCTGCGATGAGTTTCGCCCAGACTCTGTCGGCCGCCGCGTTGATGACGATCGCGTTATGGGCGAACAGATCGGCGCGGTCGGGATCGAAGCCGTCTGGCCAGTGAATATCGACCGAACGCTCGATACGGTCGTCGTTGATAGTGCTCATGCTCGTCTCCCTGTTCGGTTCTTTGCGTTGCACTCCTGTGCGGTGAGAAATGAGCGGTACCGGTCCATGTTCCCGGGTGATGCCGACTACTGGATGCAAACGATCCACCACCTCTGTGGAGGACATGGATCGCACTCCAACGCCTCCTTCGCTAACGACGTCTCAATGATGTCCTCGTGGCATCCGTCTTCGCACCGTGCGAGCCCCCGGCTGGCCCCCCTGAATTTTGAGCACTTCCCTGGACTCGCGCCACTGCAGGGTCATACGGTGATTCGCTCGCCGATCCGGGGGCCCCTCACCCCCGGCGCAAGTTGTTGTGCCCGGAACGACCCGAGAGAGCGGGAATACGACAGAGAAAGGAACGGTTGTCCGCAACTCACGCTTTCTCTGTCGCAATTCACACCCTACGAAACCGTGAACCACGACAGAGAAGAGGCTGGGGCCGATCGCTTTGGTTTTCTCTGTCGTATCGGACGCCACCCCTGTCCCAGGGGGTCCCGGCGCGACGAGCGAGCCAACGGTCGATGGAAGATCCCCGACCCATCTCGTTCAACCGGCCCGACTTGCAATTCCCGGGTACGCGAGAACTAAGCCCGACTCGTCGTAGAGAAGCCGGCAGCCGAACTCGAACTGTGGAGCCTGGTACGCATAGCAGGGGTGTCCAGCCTGGTCATCGACCCGGGCGTAGATCTGATCGAGCCTCACGACTGCAGCGTCGTCGACGCGAACATAGACCGCCGGCGCCGGCGCTGAGTCACCGATCCCGAGGCCGAGGCGGTGAACCGGCAAGGCGTTCGTCATCGCGGACGACTCAAGGTCGACATCCACACAACCATGAAGGTGATCAGCGGGTTTCCCGTCGATCAACCACCTCGCATCACCGACCGACTCGATTGTCCGTTCGAAGGTCTTCGCCCTCCTCGTGATGGCAACTCGGGCAGAGTGGGTACGCCACGACCTGTCGATCTGGAGACGGTACGACGAGATCCAGGACTCGCCATCTTGCAGACCAGTCGTTGTGCCCATGATCTCGAGCCCCGACGCTTGAGCCGCGAAGTAGGCGACCTCAAATCCGACTCGCAGACCTTGATGCTGCCAGCATGCGCTCAGGGGGAGATGCTTGAACTCCACCGCCCCAGTCTTCACCACCCGCCCGGAGGTGCCGTGTCGCGCAGGCGAACGAACCGGCCCACGCGAAGTTCAGCGTTGACGCTCGGGAGCCTACGCTCTGCAGCCAGATCGTCAGTCGACTACTGACCGCCCCCGGGGCCGCCCGGTCCTCCGGCCGGCCCGCTGTAGATCGGCAGGGTGGTCGTGCCCGCGGAGGTTGTGACCTTCACCGAGGTGGCCTGGGCGGTTCCCGGCCACCACGCTTCGAACCACCCGTCGGCGGTGGTGGCGGTGACGTCGGATCCATTGGACCGCTCGACGACCGCAGAGGTGAGCGCCCGGCTGGCGCGCCCCACGAGCAGGGTGTATCGGGATCCATTGCTGAGGGTGAAGTGCGACGCTGACATCTCCTCGCCCACTCCACCCGGGCGGGGGCCCGGCCCCAACGCCCCTCCGCTTGCTGACTCGCCGCTGGCTGAGCCACTGCCGGACTGAGGCCCCGGTTGGGTCGCGGACTGGTTCCCGGATCCCGGAGTTGCCCCATTTGCCTGGCTGACCCCACCGAACCCGTGGGCGGAGGACCCGTGCGCCGTCGAGGTCACCGAGTTGCCCGATACGGCCGTAAACGACGGGCCGGTAAAACAAGTCACGTCCGACGAGCCTTCGGCATAGATCGCCACTGTGTAGGGCCCGCGGACGTCCGTCAGGATGGGGGACGAGCCTGGGCCGTCGACGGAAGTGGCGGGGGGATGAGCGGCGAGCTGCGCTCGGCACGATGCCTCGGCGGTCGCCAGCTGCCCGGCGCGAGGCGTGGTCGGCGTGGCTTGCCACCCTGCAAACGCCGAGGGGGCGCTGCCGACGACGAGAACGGAGACAACGGCGGCCGCGGACGCAGCGAGCCCTGCCCCCGCCCCGATAGTCAGCCGCAGAGAAACTCCGGAGCTGCGGGGATGGAAGTCGATGGCCCGTAGGCGGTCGACCGCATCGGGCGGGAGCTGGTCGGCCTGGTCATGGAGCGCCCGGCGGAGCGTGGTTTCCATGGAATTAGTCACGGCGGAGTCCTTTCGGGGTGAGAGGTCGGGAGTCGACAGGATGGGGAACCGATATGGCAGAGGAGTGGAGTCGCAGGATCGCCCGGGCGGTCGCGGACTTGACCGTCCCTACCGAACAGCGGAGGACCTCGGCGGTCTGGGCCTCCGTAAGGTCCTCGAAGTAACGCAAGACCAGCACGGCCCGTTGGCGGGGCGGGAGTCGACCGATTGCCGGCAGCAAGACGCTCGCGTCGTCGACCCGGCTGAGCAACACCGCGGCCGCGAGGTCGGCCACTTCGGCGTCAGTGTCGGGCTCCATGACGAGCTCGCCTCGCTGCCGGCTCCGGCGGACCGCGTGGTCAATGGCCAGGTTGACCACGACGCGCCGGGCGTAGGCCGCTGGCTGGTCCATCACCCGGACCTTCGGCCACCTTCGAGCGACGCGGGACAGGCACTCCTGGACAAGGTCTTCGGCGTCGCCAACGTCCCACACCACGAGATATGCGGTGCGCAACAGCCGGGCGCCGTACTCGGCGACGAATGCCTCGAACTCGTCCCGCGCCTGGTCCTTCCGCCGCCGCAGGGTCACGTCCTTGCTTCGCCCGTCTGTGTCCATGTCAGGTTAACCCCCTGAGGGCCGCGAAAGGTTGCCTGTCGTCCGATCGGGCAATATGCGTCATGGTGCTCAACCACGTAATCCAGTTCGGTGTTGGGTTGGAGACTGACGTGGTCCAGGTGGCCGAACTACTTGCCCACGCACACTTCGCCGACGACGCGGGTCTGGACATTGTTAGCCTCACCGACCACCCCTACTTCGCCGAACGGCTCGATGCCTACGCCGCACTCGGCTTCGTGCTGGGCGCAACCGACAAGGTCACCGCGGCGGTGATCATGACAAACCTGCTCAGTCGACCGGCTCCCATTCTCGCCCGGACTGCCGCGGGACTGTCGACGATCTCGGAAGGCCGCTTCATCCTGGGGATCGGCGCGGGCGGACTCTGGGAGGAGATCGTGGCGCTGGGTGTCCCCCGGCTGTCGCCCGCAGCCCGCGTGCGAGCGCTCGAAGAGGCGATCACGGTCGTGAGGTCCCTATCCGGGGGCGGCGATCCGGTCACCTTCGACGGAGAGTTCTACCAGGTCTCGGAACTGGCGCCGTCGATTGCGCCACCGCCACCGATCTGGGTCGGGGCACTCGGCCCGAAAACGCTCGCCGTCGCCGGGCGACACGCGGACGGGTGGATTCCCGGACACCTCGCCGATTGGCGCAGCACTCTCGTCGCCGAGTCACGACCCATCATCGACGAAGCGGCAGCTTCGGTAGGGAGAGACCCCCATGACATCGACACCATCTACAACGTGTCAGGACCCGTGACCCGTGACGCACTGGCCAGAACCCGCGACGACGAGGGCCGCTGGATCGGCGGTGGGGTGACGCAATGGGTCGATGAACTCACCTCTGCTGTACTCGAACACGGCGCCGCCGCATTCATTTATCTGGTCGCGCCGGGCGAAAGCCTCTCCGACGCGACGCTGCAGCTCTGGGCACACGAAGTAGTCCCCGCCGTCCGGGCCGCGGTGTCCGCGCACTGAGCCCTGCTGCGTCTGGGTCGCCGTTCGCCGTCATTTGCGTCCCCGGTAAGAAGTGAACGGCACTCAGCCGGTTGCTCCCATGACTTGTACGACTCCACCGTCGGAGTCGTAGACGGAAGAGCCGGGACAACCCCGGTGGTCGGCCAGGAAGTTGCGGTGAGAAAGAGGAGTCACGCCTGCGTCGGCCATAGGCGTTCCGAACCAGGCGACAGCGTGTCCGAGATCGGCGCAGGCGCGCAACGGCGGAGCGTAACGCTCGGTCCACATGATCGACGTCGCCGCCAGGCCGCCCCAAGTGGAGTCGACCCGGACGCGCCCGATGAACTCGTCATCGACTTCAGCACGCCACCAGCCGTCGCCCTCGGCACGGATGGCCAAACCCTCGCGGCGACCAGGCACCCATTGGTGCCGGATCCGCACGGTCATACCGGTACCCTCCCCACTGAAAGGCGCCGCGTATTCCGGGCCGTCCGCGTCGAGGGCTCCCCACACCGAGAAGATGGCAATCTTCCCCTTCGGCTCCCAGCCTTCGGTCTGCAGACCGAGGTAGGCAGCCTCTCCCCCGACCAGTGCCACCTGATGACTCCAGAAGTAGCCCACGGGTGAAGGATCAGAACGCGGCTCGAGTTCCCAGCGCATCTCGGCGTAGCCTGAGCGCGCTGACGGCCACGACCACTGGGTGTACGGACCGACCGGCACCACGGGAGGATGTCGACGAAGCAACGAAGCAATCTTCACCCCGCCATCTTGCTCCACCGGATGGCATCGGCTTCGCCCTGGCTGACGCGCTCCACGATTCATGAGTCTCACCTCGTCCCCAGGAAGGACCCGAGGGGAGCGCGAGAGACCTGCCGGCGATCCTAATGTCGGTCGCGCCGCGCGCCTGCATTCCGTTCCGACTCGTCGGTCGAACTACGCGACTGCTGGATTCCCGACGAGCCACTCCCGCCGTATCTTGACAAAGGAACCGCAGCACCGGATTCAAGACCTCTCGACACAAGGAGAATCTGCATATGACAGTCGGACCGATTGAATACATGTTGGTCAATAGCAGTGGGAATGGACTGGGCGCCGCCGTGGAAGCCGAACTCCAGAAGTTGCTGGATGCCGGCACCATTCGCGTTTTGGACCTGGCAATGATAAGCAAGGATGAGGACGGCACCGTTTCATTGGGGGAATACGACGATGCGACCGGCTCGGACGACGTTGCCGTGCTGGATATTGAGATCGGTGGCGTGATCAGCCAAGAGGACGCGGACTATCTGGGTGAGGCCCTGGAACCCGGGAAATCTGCCGTGCTCCTGGTCTGGGAAGACCCTTGGGCCGAGCCGCTCTTCGATGCCCTGCAGGCGGCGGGGGCCGAGCTCGTTGAAGGAGGACGGGTTCCCGACGACCTGGCCGCGGCGGCTATTTCGGATCTCGCCAGCTCGTAGTCGGCAGCCCATTCTTACTCTCGTTCGAACTACAGGAGGATCACTAATGTTTCGTCATCGTCGTATCGCTCGGACGGCCGTCAAGACGGCCATCGTGGCTCATACTGCCCGTCGACTGGCTAGCCGGCGCATGGCCAATCGTGCCGAGCGCCACCGCATCCATAGGTAGGATTCTCAACCGAAGACTGGAGCCTATCTCACACCGCGCCGCCGGGTATGTCTCGGCGGCGCGGTTTCCGTTCAGTTTTGAGAGAAACTCACTTTGAAAGGACCAAAAGCGGGGCATGGATCGCGTTGGATCGTGGTCAGATGCGACGCCGCCTGGTACTACGCGATCGCAGGATTGCATCAGTGCGGATTCTTCGTATCGTGGGTTGGGAGATGCGGTGAGGCAGTCCGGTTGGTGTCCCATGCCGCAGCCGCCTCGTTGTTTTCACAGCAGGAGATTGTCATGTCGCGCTCGTTCGGCTCGTCGGCACCGCTGCGCCCACCGCGCTCGCCCCGCGACGCCCACGACCACGCTGGAGCTCGTCCACGGGGAAGAGCAAAGTGGCACGACCTGGTAATCCGGATCCTCATGGACTTTTAGGGGAATGCATGACTCAGGAGTTCCTTTCGGGCCCCACTTTGGTGGAGGTGGTCGGGGTGGTCGACGCCTCCCGCAAGGTCGGCCTCCTACTGCTCGCCGATCGGATGGTGCACTGGGGCCAGGATGACGTGATCGTCTCCCTTGAGGCGTCCGGTTCGGTGGACTCCGGCGGGGCTGCAGCAGTCGTCGAGATGCTGCAACACCTTCGAGCTGCTGGAGTCACCGCACACCTGGCGCTGGGCCCGAAGGGCATCGCAGCCTTGCAGACGGCAGGCAAGGCCGGATACGGGCAGTCGCTGGGATGCTTGGTGAATCGGTGGACAGCGATCCTCCAGTAGTCAGGCAGTATTTGCCGGCCGCCACGGTAATCGGTCAGGCAAACTTCTGGACGTGATGCTGAACATCCGCACCGCTGAACCCAAGGACCTGACGTCGCTGCAGACGGTGTACAGGCTTTCATCTCTGTCAAACGACGGCGATAGAGACGCCCTGTTGAAGCACCCCGAACACCTCATGTTTTCCGCTGAGCCGGTATACGACGGACGTACGCGGCTCGCCGAGCACCCCAAGAACGGGGTTGTCGGTTTCGCGACGCTCGAGCGACACGAAGACGCAGCGGAACTCGTGGACCTGTTCGTCACCCCCGAATCGATGCGCGCTGGGATCGGCCGAGCCCTCGTGAACGATGCGATCGCGGCCCTTGCCGGCGATGGCATTCGTTCCCTTTGGGTCACCGGCAATCAGCACGCCATCGCCTTCTACGACGCCATGGGGTTCGAAGTCATCGAAACCGTGGCGACACCCCTCGGTTCGGGGATCCGCATGCGACTCGGCATAACACGAGGAGGGGAGTCGACCGGGCGGCCAACAGGCCGACGATAACGCGGCCGGCAACCAATGCACGTGGGCTGCCGGTCTCGCGCATGCTGGTGCCTTTCGTGGTCGTCTGCTAGCAAGGCGGGATGGCCAGGAACGTCCGCTTTCCCGGCATGGGTGGCTATCAGGCCGGTGATGGGCCGGCCGCCGTCGTGGTCCTGCATGAATGGGACGGGCTCGTCCCTCACATCCGAGACGTGACCGACCGCGTCCGCCGCCTTGGGGTTCACCGCCTTTGCCCCGGATCTTTACGATGGCGAGTCCGCTGCCTGGGGTGACGCCGCTGAGGCGGAGCGACTCCAGCGCCACATCCTCGGAGATCCCGAAGGGACGGCAGGGCGAATTATGGGCGCCGTCGCTGAGCTTCGCATGGAGGGTCACTCGAAGGTCGCGATCCTGGGATTCTGCACCGGAGGCGCTCTAGCGCTTGTCACCTCGGCCGTCTGCCCGATTGACGCCACGGTCGTCTACTACGGAATCTTCCCGCGGCGAGGAGAGCGAAAGATCGCGAACCCGGTGCTGGTTCACGTAGCCGGACACGAGGAGCACAACCCGCCGGCTTCCCCCGAGCAATTCCCGAAGTGGTTCGAAGGTATGGGCAACGTCGAGATCCACATCTATCCGGGCACCCAGCATGCGTTCTTCAATAACACGTACGAAAACAGCTACGACGAGGTGGCGGCATCACTGTCCTGGGAGCGAACGGTCTCGTTTCTGCGAAAGCACCTCGTGCAGTGAGGGTCTGGGGGCTCACTTTTGGACAATGTTGTTCTCGGTCCAGAAGTGAGGAGACGGTCCGGGCCGGAAACGTGTGCCACGGCGAATTAGCCTCCTTTGGAAATTGGCATGAGGCTTTCCCCGATCCTGTGGTGGGGTGGCCGCCCGAATCAACCAATACCGGTAGGAGGACCTGATGTCAAACGAAACTGAAATCCGTCCTTTCCGAGTCGATACTCCCGAAGCAGCGATCGCCGACCTTCGACGGCGCATAGAAGCGACGCGTTGGCCTCACCGGGAGCTGGTGGCCGATCGCTCGCAAGGGGTACAACTTGCGACGTTGCGGGAGCTGGTGCGCTACTGGACGACTGACTACGACTGGCGCCGGTGTGAAGCCAGACTCAACGCACTGCCCCAGTTCAAGACCGAAATCGACGGCATTGGGGTGCACTTCATCCACGTGAGGTCAACGGACCCGAACGCCTTGCCGCTGATCATCACTCACGGCTGGCCGGGATCGGTGATCGAACTGCTCGAGGTCGTGGCCCCGCTCGCCGATCCGACCGGCCACGGCGGGCAGGCGGAGGACGCGTTCGACCTGGTCCTACCCTCGCTGCCCGGTTACGGCTTCTCGGGCGAGCCGACCGAGATCGGCTGGGACCCCGGCCGCATCGCACGGGCCTGGGCGGAGCTGATGCGGCGCCTCGGCTACACCTACTATGTCGCCCAGGGCGGCGACCAGGGCGCGGCTATTACCGAGGCCATGGGTAGCCAGGCACCCGCGGGACTGCTCGGCATCCACTTGAACTTCCTGCGACAGGCGTTGGGCAGCGTCGCCGGATTGCCCGTCGACTCCGAGGACGAACGCGCCGCGTTGAGCGCGGTCAATGCATTCAAGACCGGCGGATTCGGGTACTTCCTGGAGCAGACCACCCGGCCGCAGACCATCGGCTACGCCCTGCTGGATGCACCGGTAGCACTCGCAGCCTGGATGATCGACCATGACACCGACAGCTACTACAAGATCTCCCGAGCCTTTGTCGACGGCGAGCCGGCAGGCAATCTCACCCGGGATCACATCCTCGACAACATCACGCTGTACTGGCTCACCGGCACCGGGGCGTCGGCGGCTCGCTCCTACTGGGAGGGCGGTCGAGCGGCAGCCCTGGCAGCCGGGCAACCTCCGCCGCAGGTCAAGCTTCCCGTCGGGTTCAGCGCGTTTCCCGGCGAGATCTTCCAGGCGCCGCGCACCTGGGCAGAGAAGCTCTACCCGCAGCTCATCTACTTCCACGAGGCGGAGCGGGGCGGCCACTTTGCGGCCTGGGAGGAACCGCAGGTGTTTTCAAAAGAGGTTCGTGCGGCCTTCCGACCGCTACGCCAGGTGAGCGCGCCCGGGGGAAAAGAGCATCACAGCGGATAATCGTCTGCACACACGAGAAAGGAAACGGATTATGAGCGTTGACCCGGCTCCCAAGGACACGAACACTGCCGTCTGGCCGTTTCATGTCGCTATTGGCGAGGAGGATATCGCCGATCTCCAGCGACGGATCGCAGCATGGCGACCACCCGAACGGGAACCTGTGGACGATCAGAGGCAAGGAGTGCAACTCGCGACGATAGGGGGCCTCGCAGACTATTGGTCTACCGAGTACAACTGGCGGAGATGCGAGGCCAAGCTGAACACGCTCGAACACTTCGTCACCAATATCGATGGCCTTGACATCCATTTCATTCACGCCCGCTCGCCTCACCAAGACGCGCTGCCTTTGATCGTCACCCACGGCTGGCCCGGATCGATCATCGAGCAACTGAAAATAATCGCACCGCTCACCGATCCCACCGCTCACGGCGGGAGCGCCTCTGACGCCTTCGACGTGGTGATTCCATCGCTGCCCGGCTACGGGTTTTCCGGCAAGCCAGCGACGGTCGGCTGGGGTCCGGACCGCATCGCGCGAGCCTGGGCGATGCTGATGGATAGAGTCGGATACACCCGCTACGTGGCGCAGGGCGGCGACTGGGGCACTGCCGTCTCCGCTGAGATGGCGCGCCAGGCGCCTCACGGGCTGCTTGGCATCCACGTGAACTTCGCGGCAGATGATGCCGCCCGACATGCTCGCACACATCCGAAACCAGGAGCCGGCGCCCGCCGGCTTGTCCGAGGCCGAGAAGCGCGCCTATGACCAGGTTTTATTCAACACGTATCACCGGGGGTACGGCGTGATGATGGGCACCCGTCCTCAAACCGTTGGCTACCTCCTCGCGGATACGCCGGTCGGCCTTGCGGCCTGGCTCCTCGACCATGATGCCATCACCTACGGTCACCTGGCACAACTCTTTGCCGGGGAACCCTATGGCGCGATCACTCGCGACGACGTGCTGGACAACACCTCGCTCTACTGGTTCACCAACACGGCCACATCGGCAGCGAGGTTGTACTGGCAACTCGCCGCATCCGGTCGAAACTTCTACGCGTCAGCCGACGTGTCCCTCCCCGCGGCAGTCACCGTCTTTCCAGAAGAATACGTCCACGCGCCGCGCAGCTGGACGAAGCAGGCCTACCACAACCTGATCTACTTCAACGAAGCCGAAAAAGGCGGCCACTTCGCCGCGTGGGAACAACCACAACTGTTCTCGGAAGAGTTGCGCGCCGCCTTCCGCCCCCTCCGTTGAGTGCGGATCGCCCCACCACGCAGGGTGACGAGTCCCCCAGAGGTCGTCCGAATCCGGCCAGACAGGACGGGGGAATCTGTCGCATGCTGGGCTGGTGAGTCAAGAACCGCTGATTGGTGTCACCTCTGCCCCGTTTATCAGATCGGGGCCGGCGATCGCGGTAGACCTCGCCCGGCGCGCCGAGCAGCTTGGGTTTGACTCGTTTTGGGTCGCGGAGGTGACCGGCATCGAGGCGTTCGGGATTTTGGGGGCGGCGTCCGCACAGACGCGGACCGTCGGCTTGGGTACGGGTGTGCTGCCTGCTCAGATCCGCACGCCACCTCTGCTGGCGATGGCGGCCGCCTCGGTGCAGGCGCTCAATCCGGATCGGGAAGTGCTCTTGGGAGTGGGCGTTTCCTCACCGACGGTTGCCGGCGAGTGGCACGGAGCCGCGTATCCGAGCCGACCGGTGGCATACATGCGGGAGTTTCTGCTGCTCCTTCGTTTGTGTCTGTCCGGCGAGCCCGTGTCCTTCAGCGGCGACTATTTCCAGGTGAAAAAGTTCCGCCTCGGTGTCGACATAGCCGCGCGCAGGCCCAAGATCGTGCTTGGGGCGTTGGGAGAATCAATGCTGCGACTTGGCGGTGAGCTCGCCGACGGCGTTCTCCTCAACTACCTTCCTGCGAGTTACGTCCCTACCTGCGTTGCCCACGTCCGCGCTGGGGGCGACGCCACCGTTTACGCCAACGTTCATGTCGGCGTCGGCGAGCGAGACGCGGCCGCGGACAGGGCCCGCTACGACTTGTTCTCCTACGCGGTCGTCGACGCCTACGCCCGCGCCTTCAGTGCGGCCGGATTTGACGACGAGGTGGCAGCGATCCGAGCCGCTCACCAAGCGGGAGATCGGAGAGCGGCCTTGGAGGCTGTGAGCGACGAAATGGTGGACGCGATTCAGGTCGTGGGCGACGAGAGTCTCGTGGCCGACACGCTCGCCGCCTACCGTCGGGCCGGCATTGAGGTACCCGTCATTTTTCCGCTGACGTGGGGTTTTCGGGGGGAGGATGGTCTCGACGCCACTTTGCAGGCAGCTGTCTCAGCCTGAGCGTGCTCGGTTTGGCTCCTTGACCTGCGCCGTAGCATGCGGAAGGTGTCGAGGATGGACATTGTGCGTCGCCTTCGGCGGCGGCCTCTTTCGATGGGCTGGTTGGCGGCGGTGGTGTCCATCTCGCTCGCGGGTTGTGGCTCGTCAAACCACTCGAGCACGGCGTCCACGACGAGCGCCGCAACCTCCGTCCCGCCATCCACGGCTCCGCCGGTCGCCGCGGGGATCGCCGCTGTTCCGGTCTCGGTGGCCCAGACCGGCGAAGGGCGGGTCGCCTACCGCCAGCTCGGCACCGGACCCCCCCTCCTGCTCATCATGGGCCTGGGCGGCAGCATCGACGCCTGGCAGCCGTCCTTCATCGACGCTCTTGCCAGTCAGTACCGGGTGATCGTGTTCAATAACGCCGGCATCGGGGGCACCTCCACTCTGCCGTCACCGCTCACGCCCACGGCAATGGCGGACCAAACCAGCGCCTTCATCACCGCGCTCGGCTATAAGCGCGTCGACGTGCTCGGTTGGTCTCTCGGTGGCATGGTCGCCCAGGCCCTGGCAGTGCAGCATCCGACGCAGGTGGGCGGCCTGATTCTGGCCGCTACTCAACCGGGCACCGGCCATGGTGTACCCATACCCGCGGCCGCAGCAGCCGATGCCGTAAGTTCCAACCCCGCCGCGGTCCTGTCGGTGCTGTTTCCCTCAGACCAGACGGTCGCGGAGCAGCACTATGTGACCGGAATCCTCTCGTATCCGGACTACTACGCGGCGCCCAGAACCGTCGTTGCCTCGCAGTCGGCCGCGGTCGAGTCCTGGCTGGCGGGGTCCGACCCCGTCGGGCCTGAAGACCAGCGGCATCACCGTCCCAACCCTGGTGGCCGATGGAAACGATGACGCCCTCGACCCACAGACCAATGACCAACTGCTGGCCAGCACAATTCCCGGGGCCCAGCTCGCTATCTACCCCGATGCCGGCCACGCCTTCCTCTTCCAGGACTCCAGCACCTTTGTTCCCAGGGTGGAGGAGTTCCTCCGACCTCAGGCCTGAGTGGCGCAAGCCCTCTCCCCCTAAGGAGATGATCCAATGAGCACCCGCATCGACGAAGTCGCCGACCGCATCTACCGGCTGTCCACTTTTGTACCGGACATCGGCCCGACCGGGTTCACCTTCAACCAGTACCTGATCGACGATGAACAGCCATTGATCTTCCACACCGGGCACCGAGCGACCTTCACCGACCTGGCCGACGCCATCGCCGCCATCGTCCCGCTCGAACGGCTCCGTTGGGTCGCATTTGGACACGTCGAAGCCGACGAATGCGGCGCCATGAATCAACTGCTCGGCGCCGCACCCCACGCCCAGGTCGCCCACGGGTCACTCGGCTGCCTGGTATCCCTCAACGACCTGGCCGACCGCCCGCCCGTGCCGCTCGACGACGGGCAAGTCCTCGACCTGGGTCAGCACAAGATCCGCCATATCGACACGCCACACGTCCCCCACGCCTGGGAAGCTCGACTGCTCTACGAGGCAACCACCAACACACTCCTCTGCGGCGATTTGTTTACCCAACTCGGCGACGGTCCAGCCATAACGACCAACGACATCGTCGAGCCGGCAGGCCAAGCCGAGGACATTTTCCGGGCCAGCTGCCTCACTCCCAACACTGCGCCCACCATCCGCCGCCTTGGCGACCTGGCGCCCACCACTCTCGCCGTCATGCACGGCTCCTGCTTTGCCGGCGACGGATCCAGGTCTCTGCAGCTGCTGGCTAACGACTACGAGAATCGACTCGCTGCCGCCTCATCCTGACCTCCCCCCGAAAAACTTCGACAAATGATCCGCCAGCCGGACGTCACCGCGTCTCTTGCGTCGGAGGACGCTCGGACTCGGCACGGCGAGCGATATCCAATGTCACTGCCCGGCCGCGACCCCGGGTGGGGCCGGTCACCAGGACACTCCCGTTACTGATGCCTGTCATGGCCGCTCCTCCAACAGGCCAAGGTCGCGCAGGCTCTCGGCTGTATCCACGATCGTGGTCTCGGCCGGGCGTGGGCACCACCCAAGCTCCTGGCGGGCCCGTTCGTTGTGAATGATCAGCGCCGGTGGTTCGTCGCCGGGCGCCTCCTCGGTGGGCGCGCGCTCCGCCAACGGCCCGAGCCGCTCGCGCAGGACCTGAGCCACCTGCAAGAAACTGACGGTTGGTCCGTCAGCCAAGGCCAGAAAGCGCTTGCCCTTCGCCGCCGGTGTGGCCATCGCGCGTATGTGCAGATCGGCCACATCGCGCACGTCCGCAACGCCGAAACGCTGACGTGGCACCGCTGGCATCTTCCCATCGAGCATCGCCTCGATCCGCACCAATGACGAACCCAATCGGGCCGACAACGTCGGACCGAGGATGAACGTGGGGTTGACCACGACCAGTTCGGTGTCGCCCGCGTCACGCTCCATGAAGTCCCAGGCGGCACGCTCCGCGACCACCTTGGAGCGTGGATAGGGAGCAAGGCCTGGCGTGTCGGGATCCGTCCAGTCCGCCTCGGTGTACTCGGCGCCCGGCTTTGGCGTGTACCCGACCGCGACGAACGACGACGTCAGTACGACCCTCCTGGCATCAGCGTCTCGGGCGGCGCGCAACACGCGGAGCACGCCCTCGCGGGCAGCAACGATCAACTCATCTGGATCGTCGGGCTGAGCGGTCGGGATCGGCGAAGCAACGTGATGAATCTCCTCACAACCTGCGACAGCATCGGCCCAGCCATCATCGGCCGTCAGTTCGGCGACCGCGATCTCCAGCCCGCTGTCGTCCGCGTCACCGCGACGAACGGCCGCCCGTAGCTCCGGCTCGCGGGCCGGCGAGCGCAGGGTCGCACGCACCGGACGCCCAGCCCGTAACAGCGCGGCGACGAGCTGGGTGCCGACGTATCCAGACCCGCCGGTGACCAGAACCGGGCTCACCCCAGTACCTCCTTCAGACGGGGGGTCACGTCCCGGACACGCTGGCCGGCCGCAGCCTCAGCGATGGCGTCGCCCCGGTCACGAGCGTCCCACAGCGCGGCCTTCTCGCGCAGATACTCGAGATGGATCCGCAGAGTGGCGATCTCGGCCTCGATGCGTGCAGCGTGGCGTAACAGCAGGTCACGCTGCTCCGCGGCGGCTGCATGCCCAAGCGCACGGTTGTTCTGGTAGGTACGCATGTCCTCGATCCCGACGCCCATGGCCCGAAGACAAGCCAGTGCCTGGAGGGTGTCGAGATCCTCGTCGCGGTAGCGGCGGTGCCCGCTGCTCGCGTCGCGCGCGACCGGGCCGATCAGCCCGACTTCCTCGTAGTAGCGCAACGTCGGCTCGCTCAGCCCGCTACGCCGGGATACATCCTGGATGGTGAGAACTGCCATACAGGCCAGGAAACCAGACTTCAAGCGCTTGAAGTCAAGACCCATGCTCCTGCAACCCTCGTTCACGAATTATGGGCCCGCCCTTGTTGCAGCTGACCTGGTCGCGGCGACGATCATTGGGCGTGTGCCCGGCTCGACTCAGGCACTGATCCGACCCGGTCCGCGATCAAAAAGGAGCAAGCAGGGATGCCGCAGTACCTCCTCTCCGTCTGGCATGACGACACCTACCAGGTCGACTTCTCGACCCCGGACGCAGAGCGCCGAGCCGCCAAGGTGGGCGCGTTCAACGACGAACTGCAGCAGGGGGGAGCCTGGGTGTTCGCCGCCGGCCTGCACCCTGCATCGTCGGCCACGGTGGTGAGAGCTTCTGGAGGTTCGGTGTCGATGACCGACGGCCCCTATGCCGAGACGAAAGAACAAATGGGCGGCTTGTGGATCATCGAAGCGTCCGATCTCGACGCCGCGCTCGAGTGGGGCAGGCGAGCCGCCGATGCCTGCGAAGGACCGGTCGAGATCAGGCCAACTCAAGGGTGACCGACTCGCTCGACGAAGTCTTCCGGCGCGAGGCCGGTCGGTGCACCGCGACCCTGATCCGGCTCCTCGGCGACATCGACCGCGCCGAGGACGCGGTGGCGGAGGCCTTCACCATCGCAGCCGAGCAGTGGCCGCAGACCGGGCTGCCACCCAACCCGGGCGGTTGGATCACCACGACCGCCCGCAACCGCGCCATCGATCTCCTCCGACGCGAATCGACGCGCGATGAGAGGCATCTCGCCGCCCACCGACTCCACGTCGACCGCGTGGAACCTGTCGACAATCCGGAACTCGACCGGCTTGACGACTTCATCGATGTCGTCGCGGACGACCAACTCCGGCTGATGTTCCTCTGCGCCCACCCTGCTCTGGCCCCCGACGCCCAGGTGGCGCTGATCCTGCGGCTCCTCGCCGGCGTCACGACCGGCGAGATCGCCAAAGCCTTCCTGGTACCCGAAGCGACGGTGGCCCAAAGGATCGTACGAGCCAAGCGCAAACTCCATGACAACCACGCGGCCTACCGTGTACCTCGTGCCGTGGAGCTTCCTGACCGCCTCCAGGCCGTCCTCGCCGCGATCTACCTCGTCTACACCGAAGGCCACACCGCTACGTCCGGACAGACCCTGACGAGAACGGAGCTGGCGACCGAAGCCATCCGGCTCGGGCGAACCCTGGTCGACCTGATGCCCGACGAGCCGGAAGCCACCGGACTACTTGCTCTGATGCTGCTCACCGAGTCCCGCCGTTCTACCCGAGTCGCTGCCGACGGAACGATGGTCCGTCTGGCCGACCAGGACCGCACCCAGTGGGACAGAACGCTGATCAAGGAAGCCCACGAGCTGGTCCGGGCGTGCCTGCGCCGCAACCAGCCGGGCCCGTTCCAGATCCAGGCAGCCATCGCCGCCGTTCACGCCGACGCAGCTACCGCTGATGCCACCGACTGGACGCAGATCATCGCCCTCTACAACCACCTCTACGCGCTCCGCCCGAACCCCGTCGTAGCGCTCAACCGGTCGGTGGCCGTGGCCGAACTCTACGGTCCTCTCGAGGGGCTCGACGCTCTCGCCCAGATCGACCCTGCGTCCCTGGACGACTACCAGCCCTACCACGCCGTCCGCGCCGACCTGCTGGCGCGTGCGGGCCGCCACGGGGAGGCGGCGGCAGCGTACGACCGAGCCGTCGAACTCACCACGAACCGGGTGGAACGCGCCTTCCTCGTCGGACAGCGCGCCAGCCTCTAGAGCGGGCAGCGGATTACCCGAGATTCGATGTCGATTGGGGGGTCACAGTTCGTGGAGACAGTGGGCGGCCGCCACGCAAGCCGTCCCGAGACCGAAAGGAAGAACCAGGGATGGGAACGATCCGAGTACACGAGTTCGCCAGCCTCGACGGTGTGATCGACACTCCGAGCTGGACGTTCGACTTTGGCTTCGACCCGGCCATGGGAAACGACATCGGCAATCTCATGTCCGGCTGCAATGCCATTCTGCTGGGCCGCAACACCTACGAGATGTTCGAACCCGCCTGGTCGACCCGCACCGCGGAGGAAGACCCCGGCGCGCCGTTCATGAACGAGTCAACCAAGTACGTCGTCTCCTCCACCTTGAAAGTCGGAACGTGGCAGAACACCAAGATCGTCGGCCCCTACAGCGCGGAGGCCATCCGCGAAGTCAAGGCCAGAGTCGATGGCGGTATCTACGTCAGCGGTAGCTCGACTCTGGTACGGGCCCTCATCGCTGACGGACTGCTCGACGAACTGCACCTGTTCGTCTACCCCCTCTCCCGAGGTGCCGGCCCGCGCATCTTCCCCGACGATCCGCCGACAAAATGGTCGCTGGCTCGCACCGCGACCTACAACAACGGGGTGTTGTACCTGGCGTACCAGAACTCCCGTTCATGACGTGTCGACAGTTGCAGAATGGAGAATGACTGCACGGGGGATTTCCCTTCTCCCGACCGTCGCCCTATCTCACTCGCCGGGCGCTCCGAGGGATTCGACGATCTCGTAGAGCTGCCCGTCTGGCGCAACAAAATGGGCGTACCGCCACAGCGAGTTGATCGCGATGTTTCCTGCCGGGGCGACCCCGGCGAGCCGCAGCGTCTCGAGAGCCTCGTCGAGATCGGCGACCAAGAACCCGACGCTGCGCTCGGTGGCGCCCATGCCCCCGGGTGACGCGACGGCAAAGGTGGAGCCGTCGGCCAGCTCGAATAGGTCCGCTTCGACGTCGGGCGCTTCGCGGCGAGGGAGGTTCACGACTTCCGCGAGGAACTTCACCATCTCTGGACGTCTTCGTGTGGCTGTGCCGACAAAGGTGATGCCGAGAACGCGCATGCCGGGATTCTCGCGTGGTTCCTAACGTCCGGAACGCATGTGAGGAAACAGAGGGCCCCGACGGGCTGGCAAGGACTCTAACTTGGCGGTTGGTTGGTGAGGGCCTGGGTGGACTCCTGACCGTCGTGGGTGACCACCAGGGGGATCGTCTGGTTGGGATTGGTCCAGCTACCGAACTGAAGCTGGGCAACGTCGCCGCCAAGAAGCGGTATGCCATCATGATTGAAAACTTGGACGCCGCTTTGCTCACTGGATCGAGTCATCTTGAGGTTCACGCTCGATGTGGCGGCGGGCCCAATCTCTTGCAACTTGAGGATGCCATTCTCGGGGGGAAGACCGACATTCAAGGTGTTGCCAGGCTGGTCCGAGATACCCGCGACTTCAAACGAGTAGTCAGCCTGATTATTGGACACGCCCAGGTCGAGAGTCGGGGACTCCGGACGAGAGCTGGTGTAGCTCAGCTCCGTGGCATCCGGTTCGATGACAAGTGTGTCCTTGTCGCCGGGTCGAATGGGGATCTTGTTGACCGAAAGGTCGTAGCTCGGGCCGGAGATGGCGAGGGTCTCGTTGTCGGCGACAGTGAGCGCGGTGCCGTCGATGGTGAGGGTGTATTTGACATCGGCCGGGAGGAAGAAGTCTGGGGCCATGTTGTCGGTCCAATCGTCGTTGGAGATCACCTGGTCAACGCGAGCGCCCGGGATCTGGTTGACCAGTGTCCCGTTTATGTAACCGAGCTGATGTCCGGCTTCGTCGGTGATGAGGAGGTTGGCGTGTTCGGTACTGCTGCCTAACAGCGAGATCTCCTCGGTGTTGTCTCCCGTCTTCGCGGACCCGGTGGTGGGCTCCTTTGCGCAGAACGGGCACGGCTGAGTGCCTAACCCGGGTGAGGTCGGTGACATGGAGATGGTTTTGGTTTCCGCGTCCCCCTCGTACACCGACTCGGGTTGGTCGGGATTGCTCGCGGCATCGTAGGTCCACGTGTCGGCCTTGGTGTCGAACGCAATGGCCCGGATCTGGCCCGGCCAGTTGTTGTCGTAAATCAGGACCTGATACTTACCGTCGCCTTTGTTTTCGACTTCGTAGGGTGTGACTGCATGGCCACCGCTGCCGTCGCGCTTCCAAAAGGTGATCGTGTAGGTCTGGGACGGATTCGGTTTGAGCACCTCTTCGAGCTTGTCCAGGATCTGGTTGGGCGTCCCCGTGACCCGCTGAGATTGGATCGATTCGAGCGTCTGCAGCGCCCAGTCGTAGGCGATGGTGCGCTGCAAGGTCTGGTTGTTGTCTATCTCCAGGCCGTTCGTCGATGTCGCCCCCAGACTGTTGACGCTCACCTTTCCCTGCCAGACCAGCTCTGCCAGGACCGAGAAACCGAAGCAGTGACCTCCGGACATGGCCGCATTGGTGTCATTCAGCCACGCTTGAGCCTCGGGGATCAGGTCGCAGCGGCGCAGGCTGGCGTCGGCGCAGACCGCGTCGCCGAACATCTTCTGCACGTCGGCGGCGGTCAGGTTGATCGGGACATCCCCATCAGACAGCTCTGCTCCGTAGTTTTGGAACGGCAAACCGTTTACCGGAGGCCGGAAACCCGAGTCGGCCACGGTCCCTACGGGGGTGGTGGGAGACGAAGCGCCGCACCCTGACGCCACCAGCAGCGACAGCATGACCCCTATCGCACCCACACCTCGCCAGCCCCTGATCATCGTTCCCCCCTGTGAGCTCCAGTGCCCAGCTGACTTGCGACGGAGCGACGCTACCCCGAATCGCACGTGATCAGCCAAGCGCGGCGCCCGGTCGAGATATGAAACGTCACGAAAACATCAGGGCGGGGTTGATGACGGCGCAACGAGACCAGGTCTCAAGCCGCAGAGGGGTCGCTCGCACGAACGCTGGCCGCGACTACATTCGGTAGCTCACAAGTCCTGGAGTACGGAATGACGACGAAGTCGGCCTTTTCACCTGAGGAATGGAAGGTGGTGCGGGAGGGCCCTCCGACGGCGGGAACGATCGTGATGACGGCTGCCCGCGGAGGGATATTCCGCGAGACGTACGCGATGTCCAAGGCGTACGTCGAAGCTCGCGCCCAGCACGGGGCGTCCGAGCTCCTCGATGAAATCGTGGCCGCGCGACCGGAGGTCGACCACACCAGATTCCACAGTCCCGAGGAGCTGCGAGAGAACGGACTCGCACACCTCCGCGACGCCGTCGGCCTCGTCGAAGCCAAGGCGACGCCCGGGGAACTCGACGACTATCGGCACTTCGTCTTGGCACTCGCCGACAAGGTCGCCGCCGCCCACAGAGAGGGAGGCAAAAGCGAGAGCCCGGACGAGACGGAGGCCATTCAGGAAATCGCGACAGCGCTCGGATCCGCCGGATCGCACGAAGGGACGGAAGGCAGCGAACCCAAGTAGGTCCGTCGGGGGCGGAAGTCGCTCACACCACGCGCCACTCCCGGCCAAACCACCGTTGTATACGGCTTGATCCGAATTCGATCTTGTCCCGTGCCAAGGCAGCGGATGGGGCCTCGTACGTTCCGGTCGGCGCCTGCCCACTCAGAAACGTGACGGTCACTCGGGCCACTTCGTCATTCCCGAACTCCAGGTAGCACATGCCGAGCCCGTCGTACTCCGCGGTTGTCGCCTCAGCTTTGATGAGCGCGGCGATGCGATCGGCGGCCACTCCCGCCTGCCTCTCCGAGAACACCCCGGCCTTCGGTGTACCGACGCTCGTGACATCACCGACGGCATACACCCCTGGGTATGCCGTCTCCAGGGTCAGCGGGTCAACCGGAATCCACCCGTCGACCGTCATCCCTGACTCCGCGACGACGGCCGGCACCCGATGCTTCGGCACTCCCAGGAAAAGGTCGTAGGCCATCTCCGAGCCGTCAGCGAAAACCGCGGCCTTTCGGACCGCGTCAAGCTCCCGGATGGTCGTGTTGGGATACCATCCGATCCCGCGGTCCTCGAATGCCGTCAGCAGCGCCTCCGAGGCTGCGGGCGAGGGGGGAATCGGTAGGGGCAGCGGCATAACCAGGGAAATCTCTGAGCGCGCCCGTGCACCTCGCGAGGTGAGGAAGTCATGCATCAGGAGCGCCGTCTCGCTGGGAGCGGGCGGGCACTTGAATGGTGTCGAGGTGACGCCGACCACGACCCGGCCTGCCTCGAAGTCGGCGAGGACGTCCCGTAGCGCGAAGGCTGCCTCGGGGCTGTAGAACTCGTAGCCTCCCTCCAGCAGTCCTGGCGTTGCCCCCGGGTCCAGGTCGGCTCCCAGTGCGATGACCAGGATGTCGGCTTCGAACCTGCCGGCGGTCGTTTCCACGATCCTGGCGACCGGGTCGATGTGAGTGACGCTCGCCTGGACGAACTGGACCCCCGGTTTCACCAGGGTCGCGTAGGGGTGATGGACGGCCTCCGCCTCGGTCCGGCCGAACATCACGTCAAGCTTCGAGAAACCGAAGATGAAGCCGTCAGCCTGATCGATGAGCACGACGTCCGCGGCGCCATCCAGCTCATCCGACAACTTCGTCGTCAGCTCCAGACCGCCGAACCCTGCGCCCAAAACGACAACTCGCATGTGGCAACCATACGCCCCGGATACGAACGCCGACGCGAACAAGACGTTCGTCAGCCTTCGACCGGCACTGCTGCAGATGCTTCGCCGCTCGCGGGCGTCATCCAACAATGAGGACCGGTGTACCAGCAGGCACGTCACGCAGGTGGGCCAGATCGATGTCGTGCAGGCGGATGCAACCGTGCGAGACCCTGGCCCCGGTCGTGCCGATCGCCGCGTCGGATCCGAGGGGTCCGTGGATGGCGGTGATTGCGTCGCCCGACTCTTCCCAGTCGCTGATGGTGTTGCTGTGGGCCGAAGTGACCATCACGAAGGGGCCATAGGCTGGCGAGGGCGCCTCGGCGAACAAGGCCACGAAGAACTGTCCGGTTGGAGTCGGGGCGACCGGGACGCCGACGCCAGCGGGATAGCTGCCCACCTGGCGGCCCGCCTTGTACAGCTGAAGGTGGGTGGTGTTCAAATCGACAACGATGTAATAGGGGTCAGTGGCGAGCGTCAGATCACCCGAGGGCACCCAGGCGACCGACCCGTTGGGTCGCTGCGCCAAGCGGACCTCAACCCAGCCGGGTTCCTGGTCGATCACTGGCAGTATCGATGGCGCCTCCCACCAGTGCCCCGTCACCTCCTGGGTGGACGGACCGCCGGGCGTCCGGCTGCCGGGAGCGCCGGCCGGTCTGATGGTCGCTACCAGAGTCTCGGCCGGGATTGCCGCGTCGATGGTCTGGGAAGCGGCGGTTGCCGTCGTGGCTGGGGTCGTCGCCCGGCTCGAAGAGGTGATGGGAATGCTGGTCGACGGCGCGCCTGCGGGGTGGGCTGCCGGGATGTGCGAAGAACCCTGGCCGGTGACGAACCAGGTCGTGACGGCGGCGACAACAATCGCAATGCCACCGCCACCCAGGAGAAGCCGTCGCCGTGAGGGCATCAGGCGGTTACCGGCACGGTGACGTTCGTGATCGGCGCCACGGGGGCCGTGGCCGTGAACGTGTCGGTGACCTGAACTGTCGCCGTTGCGCCTGCAGCAATGGTCACCTGCTGACCGCTCCCAGCCACGGCCGCGGTGACCGTGCTGGTCTGTCCCGTGGAGGTCTCGGTGATCGTGCACGTCGACCCGGCCGGGATGTTGTCGAAACTCCGCGACACCGATCCCGCCGGTGTGCCGGCGGGGACGAGGAAGGCGAACTGGTAGGCGGGCTCGCCGCAGTCGACGAGGAGGGAAACCGGTCCCTGCTGCCCCGCGCCCGACCCGCTGATGTTCTTGGTCACCGTCAACGTGCCGGGGGTGTCGGCGAAGATGTTGATGAACGGGACGACAACTACCGCACCACCTGCGACCGTGACCGTTTGGGTATTCGTGGGCAGCACGGTAACGGTGACGGTGCTCGTCGCCCCGTCCGCCGTCTCTGTGATGGTGCAACTGGAGCCAGGTGGCACGTTGTTGAAGGCGGGAGTCTGCAGGCCGGCAGGCGTGCCTGCAGGGATGACAATGCTCGGTAACAAGGCGCCGTTACAGGTCGCGGCGATGGTGATCGGCCCTTGCTGGCCGGCGAACGGTCCGGCGAGGAGCTTCGGCACGATGATGGTGCCGGATGATGGGCTGTACGTGTCGGTCACCGCGACTGTGGCGGTGGCGCCTGCAGTCACGGTCGTGGATTGAACGCGCCCGGTCACCGTGACAGATACCGTGCTCGTCCTTCCGTCCGCTATTTCAAAGACGATGCATTTCGTCCCGTCCGGTATTCCGGTGAATATCTGGGAGGTGGGTCCAGCGGGGGCGTTGGCAGGAATCACGATTGGGGGCGTTTGGCTCAACGGAACCCCATTGCAGAACACCCCGATGGTGACCGCGCCCTGTTGGCCCGCTGCCGGTCCAGCGATGGTCTTGGTAACCGTGAGGGAGCCGACCAACGCCACGTAGTCATCGGTGACGTCGGCTTCTACGGAGCCGGTCGAGGAGACGGGTAGCGGCTGAGTGATGGTGGTCGTGACATCCACGATGCCGGAGATCGCCCCGTTTACCGATTCAGCCAGGGTGCAGGCCACATCGGGCGGGAGACCGGTGTACGTCTTCGACGTTGACGGCGCGCCGGCGGGGATCGTGAAATCGGGTGTGAGGTTGGCTGGCACGCCGGGACAACTCACCGTGATCGTGATCGGCCCGTGCAGATCGGCGCCGTTGCCGGTGATGATCTTGTTGACAATCAGCTGACCGGATATGTCGGTGTACGTGTCGGTGATTGCCGCCGTCTCCTGGCCGCCGGGGGTAATGGTGATAGGCGTGCCGTTGTCGCCGGTCACTTCGGCGGCCACGGTGCTCGTAGAGCCGTCAGGGGCTTCGGTCGCGGTACAGATGGAACCGGCCGGTATGCCTGTGTACGGCGGTGACGTCACGGTGCCCGCCGCAGTCTCGGCCGGGATAACAAAGTCCGGCGTCAGCGGGGTGCCGTCGCATTCCACGCTGATCGTGACCTGGTCCTGAAGGCTTGCGGCGGCGCCCGCGATCGTCTTCTTGACGACGAGGGACCCAGGATTCAGCGCGTAGTCGTCCGTGAGCTCCGACTGCGAGGCACCGGCTGCCGGTACCGTCACCGGGCCGCCTCCGGTGACGGTGACCGTTACCTCGCTGTTCGTCCCGAAAGCGGTTTCGCTCACGGTACAGGTCGATCCGGCCGGGATGTCATCGAGTGTTCCTGAGGTCGAACCCGCAGGCGTTCCGGCCGGGATCACGAAGTCATGCGTCAGCCCGCCGCCGCAGTCGACATGGATGGTGACCGCACCCTGCAGGCCCGCCCCTGGTCCGGTGATGTTCTTCACAACGGTGAGCGAACCTGGAACGAAGTCATAGGTGTCGGTGACCGTGGCGGTTACCGAACTGTTCGTCGGGATCGTCACCTGCTGCCCGTCGCCACTGACGTTTACGAGCACCGTGCTGGTCTGCCCGTCGACCGTCTCGGTGATGGTGCAGATCGACCCGGCAGGGATGCTGGTATAGGTGCGAGAGGTCGTGCCAGCTGGCGTACCGGATGCGATCACGAAGTCCGGAATCAGCGGAGTGTTGTCACACACCGTATGGATCGTGACCTGCGCTTGGCGGCCGGCGGCCGGGCCCGCGATCGTCTTCTGGACTGTGAGGGAGCCCACTGCTTTGAACTCGGCGGTCGCCGAGACCGTCGTCGTCAACGTGGCGTCCTGGGCCAGGATCAGTTTCTGTGCGTCGCTCACCCCGGCGTTGCCGTCGTAGAGATAGACGTTCTGCTGGGGGACGGTGGCCACGGCGGTGGCCAGGAGCACCGCCGACGTCGTTCCTGTCGATCTGAGCCATATCTGCGTGCCGCTGGGAACGGTGCTGCCATCGGCGATCGGTACCGTCCCGGCCGCGTCAGAGAACATGTTGGCGCCTGCGGCCCTGACAGTCGCACTCCCCGAGCCCGACATCACCGTGAACGGCCCGACAACCGCTCCGGTACTTGGCCCGCTGGCGTTCGTGGGGGAGATCGAGAGGGTTGGCGGCGTCGGTGCGGCAAGCGGCCCCGCCGCGATAATGTGCGCCACGATCCCAGCCACGATGTCGTGGTTCGGATCGGACGTACTGAGGACGTAGCGATCGCTGAAGAACCAGATGGCCGCTTGGACGGCGGCGGCCATCTCGGTCGGGTTGCCCGCCAACGCGCTGGGCTGGTCCGGGACGAACGGGTAGTACTCGCTGAGGATCCGGGCGACGTAGCCGACGTTCGGGACCGTCGCCGCATCCCACGTTCCCAGTACGTACCCAACACCCGGCCACGTGGACGTGAGGATGTCGAAGCAGTACAGGCTCATCGTTGGGCCGCCGTCGGTGGGTGCGCCGTAGATGACGCCCGCGAAGCCCTCGTCGTTCGGCGTGAAGCCCGTCGTCGGGTTGCTCGGCGGGTAACCGTCGAGTACTGGATCAAATGGATTCGTCGGGTCGGCGATGAATCCATTGACGCCTCGACCCGGTCCCAAGCCGCTCAAGACTATTTGCGTATTGCTGGTATCGCGCTCCGGAGGGTTGGGCACGCCCGTCGGCCGCGACGGCAACATGACCGCTGCGGTGGGGGCAACTTGCGACGCGAGCATGACCAGGGCGAGCAATAGAGCCAGCACCACGGGCCGCGCTCGGCGAACCATATGTAAGGACACTACACCAGGGACACGCGCTCTGCACAAGAGGTTATTGGCCATCGCCAAGGCATTCCTGCCTCGCCACCACAGCGCGCATTGTGATAGGAACCCCGTGGTCCGCGTAAAGCGGATGCATATACGTGAGACTTCAGACCACCGCTGGGATACCGGCTGGCCGGACTAGGGAGGACATTCGAACCAATGCCTGATTACACGTCGTTCACGGACAACGCGCTCGGCACGCCAGGACGGTCACCTCTTGGTCGTATCCCTCAATCGGCCCGAACGGCTCAACGCGATGGGAGGCGGTATTCAGCAGGACCTCACCGCGATTCTGGAGACGGCGCGGGATGACCGATCCGTGCGGGCGATCCTGCTTCGGGGAGAGGGGCGGGCATTCTGCGCCGGCGGCGACGTCAAAGAATTCGACCAAAGGGCGGCGGGTCCCCAGAGCCCGACGCGGGTCTTCGACACGGTCCGCGGTTCGCGGCTCATCGAGACAATGTTGAGCGTGCCGCAGCCGATCGTCGCCGCCGTCCAGGGATATGCGATGGGATTGGGCTCGACGGTGGCCCTCCTGTGTGACGTTGTGATCGCCGCGGACGACGCCACGTTCTCTGATTCTCACGTCAACATCGGGATCGTCGCCGGTGACGGTGGCGCCGTACTGTGGCCTCTGCTGCTCCCCTTCGGAGCGGCCAAGTGGTATCTGCTGACGGGTGACCGCATCAGCGGCACGGAGGCCGCTCGCATAGGCCTCATCCTTCGGTCGGTTCCTGCGGACACACTTCTGGACGAGGCGACCGCCGTCGCCCAGCGCCTCGCGGACGGGGCACCGCTGGCCGTTCAGGGAACCAAGGCAACCATCAACCGCATTTTGCATGAACGGATCGAGCTGCTTCTGGAGACCGGTCTGGTCTACGAAGGCGCCACCTACATGAGCGAGGACCATCGCGAGGCCGCGGCCGCCTTCGTAGCCAAGCGAACGCCCACATTCACCGGCAAGTAGCAATACCCGCGGCCCCTAAAGCTGTGGTTGCTGCTCTCGGCCTCTACGTATACTCACCAATGAGCGTCCATAGATGAGCCGACCATGATGGTAAAAGGGTGACCCGAGAGGCTGGACCGACCGCCGCAGTCGAACGGGTGTGGGAGGAGACCCGATATGAACCGCGCCAAGCCCTCGAGCAAGGACTGTCCCCAACCGATCTCCAAACCCTGCTTCTGGCCATCGCCCGCGCCCGCGCCTCTACGGTAACGCCAGCACGATTGATGCGCCGATGGGCCGATGACAACTTTGTCCAGCCGGCAGGCAGCGACCCGCGGGCCACCTCGAGAATCGAAGCCCGGCTCTGGGAACTCCTCCCATCGAAGTTTGCAGGAGTGGACCTGTCGCCAGTGACGCCTCTGGGCACCTGCTCTGCCATCGCTCTCGTCGACCAAAACCGCGTCATCAGCACGGTACGAGGAAGCGAGGTCGTGAGCGATCCGACCAACGTGCTGGCGCTGGAGGCAGTGCGACGGCGCCGTCAGGGAAAACTCGAGCCGCTACATCTGGCCTGCTGCCACCGGGTCGTGCGGGGTCAGAGGTTCGACGCACCGGGACTCTTCCAGCACTTCCGGCTGTTCGCTCTGCTTTCCACTGGGCGAGACCGTGGGTCGGGGTGGACCGAAGCAGCCATGCTGCTCGATCACCTCCGCTTCTGGGTGGCAGCGCTCACCGACTTGATGCCGGGCTTTCCCGCGGCGATCGAGTTCTCGGCCTTCGACTCGGCGGTCCTTGTCGAACGGTTTCGCGACACCGTCGCCCCAGCACTGGACCCGCTGCCGGCGACGATCAGCATTGATGAACGCCCGGATCGTCAGCGGGCCCGTGGCTACTACAACCTCGCGGCCATCCGGCTGACCGCTGCCGCTGACAAGCCGGTCGAGATCGGCGACGGCGGCTTCACCACTTGGACCGCACAACTCTCCACAGACGCCAAAGAGCGCTGCCTGATCTCGTGCATCTCGACCGAGAGGCTGGCCGAGTTAGCCGGGTTGGACTGACGGCGCGGAAGCGTCGGGGACGTAAAGGAGACAACAATGGAGATTCTTCCCAAGCAGCCATCCACCAAGGGGCCGGCTGAGTGGTTTACCGGCGACGTCTACATCGACCCGATCGTCAGAGGCCAAGGGGACTCTCGTCTCAGCCTCGGAGCCGTCCACTTCACACCGGGAGCACGCACCGCGTGGCACTCCCACGCGGGTGGGCAGACCCTCTATGTGATCGAAGGAAGAGGGCGGGTGCAGTCCCGCGGTGGCGGCATGGTCGAGATACGTCCCGGCGACGTCATCTACACACCAGACCGCGAGATGCACTGGCACGGGGCCGCCCCGGACCACTTCATGACGCACCTCTCCCTGACGGAGGGCGACCCCTACTGGGGCGAGCAGGTCACCGACGCGGAGTATGGAGCCGGATAGGAAATCATCGGGCGTCTCCGTCTGTGGCCTCGAGGTCTGGGACTCGCAGCTCTGGCCGGGCAGCCGGCAGGAGCTCCGGTGGTCTGCACGCCCGGCACACCAGCAGCCATGGCACCAGGCCCCGCCCGTGTTCGCTCATGACATCGACGACGAGGCCCGCCCGGTGGAGTTCGGCGATGTATGCCGACAGGGGCCGGTGCACGGACACGAAGGTCATGGATCGTCCGTCTCGGTCCGCTCGGTCGATGTAGCCCCGCTCGGCGAGATAGGGCTGTTCCACCAGGAAGGGGCCGTCCGAGCCGAACCGCTCGGGGTCCTGGGCTGAGGAAAAAGGGTGAACGATGGCGAAGCAGAGCCGCCCGCCGGGCTTGAGGATTCGAGCGATCTCGGCGACCGCACCGGAAAGATCGTCGAGATCCTGCAAAACCATGCACGCCACTACCAACCCTGCAGAACCGGCCCGGACGGGAAGCACCGCGGCGTCCGCCAACGCCAGGCCGATGGGGGCAGCAAACTCAGCCGCGGCATGTGCCAGTGTTGGTGAACGCTCCATCGCGACCACATCGTGTCCCATGGCAGACAGCGACCGGCTCACTCGACCCTCACCACAGCCGACTTCGACGGTCGGACCATCCGGGGCCGGCAGAACAGCCTGCAAAGCCGGCCACGTCCACTCCCAGAACCCATCGTGGCCGACTGCCCTCGCCCAGGTGATCCATTCGGAGGCGTGCTCCTCCCACGCATCGGCGAGGCTCATCCCGGGGAGAGTACACGCGTCGTCCTTCGACCCGGCCAGCTGCGCGCCGGGGAAACGTGATCCCTTGCAAACCAGTAGCCAACCAGGGTCATCTACGGGTACCACCGGAGGCGACAGGCGCGATCCTGTTGCTGGTCGGCGCCTCCGGCCCCGATCTGAGGGAGAGGGTAATGGAGTTCCTTGTTGAATTTGAGATCCATGTGCCGGACGGGACGTCCGCGACCGAGGTCTCGGACCGGCAGCGGGCCGAGGCCGCCGCCGCAGCACAACTGGCGTCCCAGGGCCGCCTGGCACGAATTTGGGAGCGGCACGTCCCATCAGGCGAGACGAGGACGCTTGGCTTGTACCGCGCGGACAGCAGGACGGAGCTGGACAACTTCTTGGGTGCGCTCCCTCTCGCCGGGTGGATGAACGTCATTGTCACCCCGCTCGACCCGCATCCCAACGACCCGGAGGCGGCGTCGCGAACCTCGGGCGCCGGGAAACGGGCCGAAGGAGAACGACTGCCCGAACCGCGCCTGACCCTGGTCTACCGCCTGGAGGCGACGCTCGGCGAGCCCGTCGACGTGGGGGACACCTTCCAGGGCCATCGCCGCATCGTCCCGCAAACGGGCGGAAAGTTCACCGGCCCGGAGCTCACCGGACGGCTGCTCCCCGGCGTGAGCGCCGATTGGCAGCTCGTCCTGCCGGACGGCACGGCATTGGCCGACCTGCGCTACGCACTGGAGACGGACCGGGGGGCGGTCTTGTACGTTCGGTCACGGGGGGTGCGCCACGGCAGCCCCGATGTGCTGGCCCGCCTGGCCCGTGGCGACCAGGTAGATGCCAGCCAGTACACCTTCCGGACCGCGACCCAGATCGAGACCGCTGACCACGAATTGGACTGGTTGAACAAAGGAGTCTTCATCAGCGTGGGGGGACGCCAGCCTGCCGGCGTCATCTACGAGACGTACCTGGTCGGATGAGCGGGCCCGGACCCCGGAAGGTGGCAATCATTACCGGAGCCTCCCAGGGCATCGGTGCTGGGCTGGTAGCGGGCTTCCGCGGGAACGGATACTCCGTCGTGGGAACCGCTCGCTCGATGCCCCGGTCAGACGACCCTGACTACGTCACGGTGGAGGGCGACATTGCTTCGGCCGAGACCGCGGAGCGGGTCGCGGGCCAAGCCATGGAGAAATTCGGTCGGATCGACAGTCTGATCAACAACGCAGGCGTCTTTATAGGAAAACCCTTCACCGACTACACCATCGACGATTACGCCGAAGTCACGGCAGTGAACCTGACCGGGTTCTTTCATATCACTCAGCGCGCCATCGGGCATATGGTCGAGCTTGGCGGCGGCCATATCGTCAACGTCAGCACCAGCCTGGTCGAGCATGCGGACAGCAGCCAGCCTTCGGCACTGACGGCCCTCACCAAGGGCGGCCTGGTTGCGGTTGCCCGCTCCCTCGCCATCGAATACGCGGCTCGCGGCGTGCGCGTCAACGCTGTCTCACTTGGAGTGATCAGGACCCCCCTGCACGACGCGGCCTCGTACGACGGAATGGGAGCCTTGCACCCACTGGGCCGGGTGGGAGAGGTCAGCGATGTCGTCGACGCCATTCTCTATCTGGAGCGAGCCACATTCGTCACCGGCGAGACCCTCCACGTCGATGGCGGCCAGGCCGCCGGGCACTGAAAACCCGCGCCGCGAAACACCGCCCGTGTTTCAAACCAAGAAAGGCAGAACACGTGCTGTCCGGGTGCCCGGCCGGCCTCAGGTCAGGACTCGGATCGATCCAGATCGATGAGCGCGATCCCGAGGTCGGGACGCATCACCCGGGCCAGCCGTGCCGGAGTTTCGGTCACAATCGCTTCGAGCGTCGGGAACACGCGCCCCTCGAGGAGGTGGCCCCCACGCGTCGTTCCGTCTGAGAGGCCGAGTACCACGTGCACGTGGAGAACCGGCCCGTCCTGACCCTGAGCAATGTCACCGACCAGGGACAGCAGCTCGCACTGCTCATCAACCTGGATGCGCCGGTAGTCCCGGGCGGCGCGGTCGAACCAGCCCACAATGGCTCGCTCGAACCCACCGACGGCAGTGATCTCGGCAGCTTCAAGACGCTCCGCGGGGCAAACTGCGACAGGGCGGCGACCGCCTCGTCGCCCGGATCGCACACAACGACGTAGGTAACTACATCCGCATCCTCGACGACCTTGGACTTCATGGCTCCCTCCTTGGTATCGGCGCCGGATGGTCCACAGTTTTTACAGCAGCCCACACCGTCCCGCCGCCAAGCCGAACTCACGCCGCCCCGGTTCGGCCCAGCTTCGAGCGCTTCGGAGCTCCCCGGGCTACAGACCTGTCGCGCACGAGGCGGTCCCCCCGCCGAGACCCGGTCACCCGTTCAGCTGGCCGAGGACAACCGTCACGGAACGCACGGCGCCAGCCGGCGTCACGATGCTGGCGCTGACGGTGGAACCGGGCTGTAGGCCGGCAAGCACATCCTGGAGCTCCGCCAGGGTCGGCGTGGGCTGACCGGAGACCGCCGTGATGATGTCGCCGGGGCTCACGCCGGCCCTGGCCACGCCGCTACCAGGTGGCACCGCCCCCACCACGACCCCAACGGGATTGCCGGCCGAGTCGACACCGTCGGATCCTTGAATCTCGAGGGCTGCTCGGCCGCTGTTGGTGACACGACCCGTGGCGATGAGCTGCGCCGCGATTGGCTTCACCATGTCGCTGGGGATGGCAAAGCCGATCCCCCCGGCTGCACCCCCCTCCTCCTGATCAAGCGCTGCCAGCGTAGGAATGCCCACAACCGCACCGGTGAGGTCGACCAGGGCGCCGCCACTATTCCCCGGATTGATGGCGGCGCTGGTCTGGATCGTCGAGGGCAGGTCGACCCCGTTTCCTTCACTTACCGGGCGCCCGTTGTAACTCACGATGCCTTCCGTGACCGAACTCGCCAACCCGAGCGGGCTCCCAACCGCGAAGACGATGCTGCCAGTTTGCAGCGTTGCCGAAGAACCCCACGTGGCAGGGGGGACCCCAAGCGGCCCGCTGGCCCTGATCACGGCGATGTCGTCCGGAGGGTAGGCGCCTACCAACGTGGCGCTCAGCGTCCGACCTGAGATCGTCTGAACTTGAAAGGTCGTCGCTGACCCCACAACGTGGTTGTTCGTGATGATATCGCCCTGCGAGTCGAACACCACCCCGGAGCCCAGGTCGTTGTCCGTACTGACCTCGACCACTTCCGGGCGGACCCTGGCGACCACAGTCAGGAATGCCTGTTGCAAGGCCGCCAACGCCCCGACGTTGGATTGCGGCGGTTGCGATGCCTGTGAGGAAGCGGAACCTACATACACGCTGGCTGGCGGGGTTGACGTCGACGGCGGCGGAGCGCTCGAACTTGCTCCACCGCAAGATGTCAGCGCGATTGCGGCGACAGAGAGCAGCGTCGCCGCTGCCGCTGACCACCACGGTGCGGACAGACGAGTCGTGCCCACATGCAGCTCCCTTCTTGTGCGCAACCTACCCTTGGGGCGATCGCGCTCCAGCGCAGAGGCGTCAGGGGACGATCACCAGGCGGTTGATCACCTCATTGACACCAGGGGCATCCCAAGCGGTGTCGAGGGCAGCATCCATGGCCGCGTGCGATCCGACAGTGCCATCCAGATAGATGGTGTGACCGACGTTGGACACCTTGATGAGAGAGCCGTCGATAATGGCGTTGCGTTCGAAGGCCTTGTTGATTCGATCGGCCACGTCACTGGGAATGGGCTGGTCGGACAGGGTGATCCGGTCAGTGACACCCCGGACGCCGGCCACCCGGCCAACGATATGCTCGGCCACCCGCCGTTGAAAGTGGCGGCGCACCTCACCTGTCAGCGTCACGAAGCCGTCAGCGACCGTCGCGGTGACAGCCCCGTGCGGGACGAGCCTGTCGGCATCGAGCGCGGTGGCGCAGGCGGCGGCGATGTCGGCATCAGCGATAGCGTCTCCGGCCAACCCAACCATCAACTCGTTCTGGACGGACTTGACGCCACCAACTGCCCAGGCGTCATCAGTCGCCAGGCCCACCTCCGGGAACGTTTCTACGACGCCGGTCAACGTGACGGTTCCGTCGTCGCCCTTGACGACGACCCGGCTGTCGTCAAGCATCGGGTCCCAGTCGAGCTGCTCCCGAACATCGGACTCCAACAGGACGTTTGGCTTGTGCATCGTGATCCTTTCTCCGACTCCCTCCGGCCATCATGAGCAATCTGCAGCCGTCACGGGATCACGCGAACGCGGATATCGGTCATGCATATCCTCGACCATCTGGCAAGTTCTGTGATTTCACGCGTCCGCGTGATCCGTGGCCTGCCACCGGAGCCCAAGCTGTAGTGGGCGAGTGCCAGCAAATTGAGGAGACTCCCGCTTATCGGATCCGCCAGCCAACCTGGGCAGCAGGGCGCAGGGCAGGCACCAGGAAGCTCACCATGCGAGGAGTCAGTGATCCCTACGCCAGGTGAGTCCGGGTCGGCCACCTCGGAATCGGTTCAGTCGGCCCCAGCCGAGCCCACCCCCGAGGGCAAGCAAGACCCGCCCCGGCTGGTGAGCGGCCGCAGTGCCGCTGCCGCGACCGACGTTGCCGACACGGATGTGGATGTCGTCATCAACGCGTCGCCTGTCGTGCCCACGCGGGTCCGGCGACCCGCGGATGCGTTACGACTGGTTCTGGCGCTGGCGGTTCTGGTCGCAGCCCAGCTGGTCGCGGGCCTGGCCCACGTCGGCGTTCGGACCAGCGAGCGAGCGTTGATTGAGTCGGTCGTCACGATCGCGCCGGTGGTCCGGAACTCGGTGACCGGGGCGGTCCAGTTGATCGCCGTGCTTCTCCCGCCAGCCATAATCCTCGCGGTTGCCGCCGGCCGCCGGTTTGCGTTGGCCGGCCGGCTGATCCTGGCCGGACTGTTCGGGATCGGGGCCGGCCTGCTCGACTCGCATCTCCTGCTGACGAATTCCCATCCCTCCATTTGGCCGCATTTGTTGGCGGGCGAGGGCGGCGTCTTTGCGGTGACGTTTCCGCCCGTCGCGTGGCTGACAGGCATCACCGCGATGCTCACCGTTGGGGGCGACGAGCTATCACGCCGGTGGCGAGTCGGATTGTGGTGGCTGGTTGCGATCATCGCGGTCGTCGAGGTGCTCGTCGGCGGCTTCTTACCCCTCGACGCCGCCGCAGCAGCCGCCCTGGGTGTCAGCGTGGGCTCGCTCTTCCTCCTGGCGTTTGGCGGGCGCAGCAGCCGGCCGGCGGCAAGCGAAGTCGTTGACGCATTGCGCCAGTGCGCAATCGAACTGGTGTCTTTGACCGAGGTCCCGTCGGCAAGGAAAGGTCCGGCCCTGTACCGAGCAGCCGGTCGGAACGGGGCGTCGCTGATCGTTTGTGTTTACTCGACGGACGATCGAGACCAGGACCGGTTGGCCCGCTTGACGCGATGGCTGCTCGTCCGGGGTCCCCAGGATGACATCCTCGGAACCACGGTCGAGTCGGCTGCCGAGCACGAGACACTGGCCATGGTGGCCGCCCGCGGTGCCGGCGCACGGGTCCCCGAACCGCTGGTCGCCTATCCGGTCCTCAGCCGCCGGGGACCGCCGAGCGCCCTGGTCGCCTGGGTCGACGTGGGCGGCCAGCGTCTCGATCTGGTGTCCCCGGAGCGCCTTGCCGACGCGGCCCTGACCGACCTCTGGCAGAGCGTGGCGCACCTGGGCAAGCATCGACTGGCCCATCGACGGCTGCGCTGCGACAAAGTGCTCGTCGACGGCAACGACCACGCCTGGATTACCGGGCTGGTGCTGGCACAGTTGGGCGCCGGTGACCCGCAACTTGCCACCGACGTCGCCGAATTGCTGGCCTCTCTTGCCCTTCATGTCGGCGTGGAGCGGACGGTGACCTCTGCCGTTGCGACGCTCGGCGCCGCGCCGGTCGTGGCGGCCGCCCCTTACTTGCAACCACTTGCCATGTCGGCCACCACTCAGGCCCAGCTTCGCGCCTACGACCGCGCCCGGGCGGAGTCGCTCGGCGGCGGGCGACGGCGGCGGCTGATGCCAGGGGGGCGACCCGACCTGCTCAAGGACGTTCGCAGCGCAGTGTCGGAGGCCACCGGAGAACCGGCACCGAAGCTGGAGCAACTGTCGCGCTTCACCTGGAAGCGGGCGTTGACACTGCTCGGGGCCTTTGCGGTCATCTACCTGGTGCTTCCGCAGCTGGCCAATGCCGGAGGGGCTATACGTGCTCTCGGTCACGCGAACTGGTGGTGGGTGCTGGCGGCCGTGCCAGCGATCTTCGTGGCCCAGGCATTTTCGACCATCCTCCAGCGCGGCGCCGTCCCGGCCCAGTTGCCGTTCGGATCGACGTATGTAGTGGAATTCGGCGGATCGTTCCTCAACCGCATCACCCCCAACAACGTGGGGGGCATGGCGTTGAACCTCCGCTACTTACAGAAAGCCGGCGTCGACACTGGGGCCGCCACCGGATCCGTCGGGGTGCTCACCCTGGCCAGCACGGGAGGGAATCTCGTCCTGCTGGCGGTCTTTTTCGCCGTCACCGGTCGTCACACGGCCGTCCATTTCAGCTGGCATCCCCGCCAATCGGTCCTGCTTGCTATCAGCGTCGTTCTGGCCGCCTTGGCCCTCGTGGGGCTGACCCCCTGGGGACGCCGGTTCTTCCGTAACAAGATCTGGGCTTTTCTGCGGTCAGCCGGCAGCACTTTGGCCGGAGTGGCAAAAAGTCCCCATCAGGTGGCCCTCGTCACGGTGGGCGCGCTGGGGGGGCCCATGGTCCAGATCGTCGCCCTGGCCCTCTGCGTCCACGCGGTCGGCGGCCATCTCCCCTTTGTCCAAGTGGGAGCGATCTACCTGGGAGCACACGTGCTGGCGAGCGCCGCCCCGGTGCCCGGCGGCCTCGGAGCCCTGGAGGCTGCTCTCATTGCCGGACTGTCGGCCCTCGGCATGCCGCCGGGCGCCGCGGCATCGGCAGTGCTGATCTACCGGCTATTGACCTACTGGCTGACTATCCCCGTCGGCTGGTTCGCCCTGAAAATCGCCGAAGGACGCGATTACGTCTGAGGATTCTCGATGCGGAGCCGGTACGCGTCGAAGCGAAGTGCGGCGAACCACGTATCCGCGGGATAGCCCGGTCCGCCCTTCTCGGCGATCCTGATTTCATCATCTCAAGGAGGAAATCATGCTCGTCACCAATCCCCTCGCTTCGCGATCCCGGGCCAACGACGTCATCCAGTCGGTGAGCGGGGCGTGGTGGAGCCTGCTGTTGAGCGGCATCATCAGCATCGTCGCAGGAGGGCTCATCGTGCTCATCAAGTGGTCCGTGGCCGACCTCGCCGTCTTCCTGGGCGTCCTGTTTCTGTTCCGTGGCATTTTCACGATGTTCAGTCTCCCGCTCGACGGCAGCGCCCGTGGCTGGTCGATCGCCCTCGGACTGCTCGAGGTCGCCGTCGGAGTGGCCGTGTGGGTGTGGCCGGGGCCGACGCTGCTGGTGATCGCGGCGTTCATTGGCTGGTGGGTGCTTTTCAGCGGCATCATGACGATCGCCGGATCCATCAGCGCTCGGCAGGTGCTGCCCTACTGGGGCCTGTATCTGGCCCTGGGCATCGCCGAGATAGTTCTCTCCTTTTGGCTGCTGGATCGCCCCGGCCTCACCCTGGTTGCCACCGTGCTGGCCATCAGGATATGGAGCATCATCTATGGCGCAGTGCTGACCGTCGTGGCAATCGACCTCAAGCATCTGCCGGGTCGTGTAAGCAACGCCGAAAACGAGGTTACTGGTGCTGCACACGGCACCGGGCGAGCCTGGGCGTCACGGGCTGGTTGAGCGACAGCAGCCCTGTGGGCCGGTGCTCCCCGCCGCGGGCGCCACACGACGCTAGCGTGGCCGCCGGGTGAAGGGAGGACTGATGGCAGGCAGGATCGAGGACTACGCCATTATTGGGGACACCAAAACGGTCGGACTGGTGGATCGACAGGGCTCGATCGACTGGTGGTGTGCACCCAGGATCGATTCTGGTGCGGTTTTTGCCGCCCTGCTCGGAACGGAAGAGAACGGCCGCTGGCTGCTGGCACCCAAAGGTCAGGTGACGAAGGTCTCCCGCCGATACGAACCGGACACACTGGTCCTCGAAACGGTGTTCGAGACTCCGACCGGCCAGGTGGCACTGACGGATTTCATGCCGCCCCAACACGACGCGCCCTCCATCCACCGCATCGTGGAGGGCCGAGCTGGCGTCGTCGAGATGGAACTGGAGCTGATCGTGCGCTACGAATACGGCGCCGTCACCCCCTGGGTCACCGCCACGGGTGACGGGCTGGTGCTGGTCGCAGGCAGCGATGGGCTGCGTTTTCACAGCCCATTGCCTCTGCATGGCACCGATCACCGGACGGTGGCTTCCTTCGAAGTCAGCGCGGACAGCGCGGCGATCATTCTCGCTCACCTGGTTTCCCTCCGCGAGTCGTGAGCCGCTCCCGCTCGACAGCCTTGCCACTCGAAATCAAGCTCGACGATGGTGGCGCGAATGGGCGCAGCGCTGCACGTATCGAGGACGGTACCGGGATGATGTCGTTCGTTCCCTGATCACGTTGAAAGCGCTGACGTACGAGCCCACCGGAGGCGTCTGTGCGGCCGCCACCACGTCGCTGCCAGAATGGCTGGGAGGGGTCCGCAACTGGGATTACCGATACACGTGGCTCCGCGACGCCACGTTGACCCTGCAGTCGATGCTGATCTCGGGCTACGCCGAGGAGGCCGCAGCCTGGGCTCATTGGCTACGGCGCGCCGTCGCCGGAAGTCCGGGCCAGCTCCAGATCATGTACGGTGTCGGCGGCGAGCGACGGCTCACGGAGTTTGAGCTCGAGTACCTTCCCGGCTACGAAAAGTCCCGGCCCGTGCGTGTCGGAAACCAGGCGTCGACGCAACGCCAACTCGACGTGTTCGGGGAGGTGCTGGACTCGGCCCTCACCGCGTCCCGAAATGCGCTGCCTCATGAGGTCGATTGGGGTCCCGGGCTCCTGCTGGCCATCCTGGATCACCTGGAGACCATCTGGGACCAGCCCGACAACGGGATTTGGGAGGTACGAGGTCCCATGCGCCAGTTCACCCACTCGAAGGTCATGGCCTGGGTGGCCTTCGACCGTGCCGTCGCGCTCGCACGGGATTACCAGGTCCTGCCCGCGGATCGGATCCCGCACTGGACCGAGATCCGCGACCGCATCCACGCGGACGTCCTCCAAAACGGCTTCGATTCAGATCTCAATGCTTTCACGCAGTACTACGGCTCCAAGCTGCTCGACGCCAGCTTGCTGATGATGGCCATCGTCGGCTTCCTCCCGCCGGACGATCCCCGCATCGTCGGTACCGTTCGGGCCATTCAGAAGGAACTGGACCAGGATGGCTTCGTCCGTCGTTACCAAACCGAGGGTAATGACGTCGACGGTCTCCCCGGCGGTGAGGGGGCGTTCCTCATGACCACCTTTTGGCTGGCCGACAACCTCACGCTCATGGGTGAGCTCGATGAAGCGAGAGCGATCTTCGAGCGTTTGCGCGGGCTCTGCAATGACGTCGGGCTGCTATCGGAGGAGTACGACCCGGCGGCGAACCGCATGCTCGGAAATTTCCCGCAGGCGTTCTCTCACGTATCGCTGATCAACACTGCCGCCAATCTCGCCGACGCCAAAGGGGGACCCTCGGCGCAGCGAAGCCGGCGCCAGCCTGCGCGTCCCGACGGGAGGCCGCCAGCACACCACACCGGAGCGTCGTGATTCTCCGTCAGGACGGCGCGTCGCCGGGCAGGCCGAACAGTCCGAACAACCGGGCCCGACGCCCCCACCGATGACCGGCCACGTACACAGACTCACCCCACATGCCCGGGATCGGTGGGCTCGTCTTGGTACGGATTTCCTCTGATGTTCATCCCGTCGTGGCCCGAAAGGCGAGATGAGAGGGTTGTATGGAGAGGCGCAACGGCGAACCCCCAGCGACAGGTGGCGCCAACGGACGGGAGCCCGGGCCACACCCCCCGGGCCCGGGGTCCCCGCCGCCGGATCTCCGGATCAGCGCATTATTCCGCTCTTTGACACGGCGGGCCATCCGGCCCCAATATCAGCGCGGATAGACCGAGAGGTGTGGGACGACGAGGAGACGACGAGGAGACGACGATGCCAGAGGAGATCGGCGCGCAATCGCGGGTCAGGCCGACGTACGTGCAGGATGAGCGCGAACTACTCGACCGCTGGCTGGACTTCCATCGAGCCACCCTTCTCGTGAAGTGCAATGGGCTGGCAGACCACCAACGAAAAGATCGCCCGGTCCCTACTTCACTGCTGTCCCTCCACGGATTGGTCCGCCACCTTGCCGAAACCGAACGGAACTGGTTCCAGCGGGTGCTCCGCCGCGATCTCACTGTGCCCTCAATCTGGTCTGGTGAGGCTCTCGTTCCGCTCGATGACGCCGAATGGGATGCGGACGTCGATCTCTGGCGTGCCGAATGCGAGGCAAGTCGTCGGGTCTCAGAGCGGCACCGCCTGGACGACACGGGGCTGTGGCGCGAAAAGCAGGTGTCGTTGAGGTCGATCTACCTTCACATGATCCAGGAGTATGCCCGTCACAACGGTCATGCCGACTTCCTTCGAGAACTCCAGGATGGTTCGTCGGGGTTGTGAGGCCAGGTGGGCGTGGCTGTTCTGTTCGCTGCTGAGCGGCACCTCCTGCGCCGCTCGAGGTGGCGACAAAGGATCAAGGTAGGCGGGCGCGCTTCGAAAATCTCGAATAAGCAACGTCACGATTTGACGCCCTGCCTTCTCATCGCATAGCGTCCCTGTCTGACAACTCGTTAGTTTGGCGGAGGAATAATCGTACGATAGGCCTTGCGCGCAGTGGTCCCGCCGCGAAGCCGCCGCCGCCCGATTGGTTACTCCCTCGTTGCGTGAGTAATCACGAGGTTACGAGCGTTAGCATGCGGTGAACAGTGAGCACCGGATCAGTGTCATCGTGACGCATATCTCTGGTAATCCAGTGATTTACTTTCGGCTTTTGTTCGAATCCTTCCCGTGCAATTCTTCCGACAATTCCTTCCAGTCGGGGTTGCAATCTGAAATACATCTGAGTTAGCCTGCACTGCAGTCCGGAAAGTGTCCGGCTCAGAAATGGGGGAATCTTCCTTGCGTCGACTCGCTGCTGCCCTCGCGGCCTCATTTGCTGTACCAGCCACATTGGGAATAGTCGTTCCCGTTGCTGCTGCTGCCCCTCAGGCGGCGCCCGTCATCGTCACCTGTTCCAGCTTGAGTGGGACCGCTACGACTGCCGGGAAGTTGACCGGGTGCAACAATCCAACTGTCACCGGAAAACACGGTACCTTGAAGAGCAACACTACTGGGACTGCTTTTACCATCAAATGGGGGACCAAATTGACGACCAAAGGCACGTCTGCAACACCGACCCCGATCACGCCTTCTAAGTGTCCGGCTGCGGAGCCGACTGAAATCTCTGCAAAGAGCACTGTCACTGGCGGAACGGCGAAGTCACTCGTCGGCGGGAAAACGACCAACTTGATATGTTATAACACGAGTACCGGAGCATACGAGTCCCTGCCGGGCACGAAGTACAAGATCTGACTCTTTCAGGTTCACACGTTTCCGATTGGTCTCCCGGCACGGGTCGGGGGACCAATACGCGTCATCGGTACGAAGCGGCTGCAACCAGGGCAGCTCGGCGAGTGCCGCTCACAGCCGTTCTCGCACTGTCCACCCTGACCACTTGACGGGCGACGTTTGACGTCCGAGAGGCGAGGGGGTCGTCGGGCCGCGGCCTCGGGCCGCGGCCTCTTGCGCGTCTTGATGGTTACGTGAAGATGTGCTAATGTGTTCATGTGGTGAAGGACCTCGCGGCTGGTGATGAGGCTCCCTGGGCGCCGCCTGACGTGGGGCGACTGGCCGGCGCTGCCGAACTGCTACGTGCCCTCGGCACCCCCCACCGCCTGGCCATAATCCTGGAGCTGGCGGCGAACCCTCGTTGTGTGCACGAACTGGTCGAGCGAGTCGGTATTTCCCAATCGTTGGCCTCCCAGCACCTTCGCGTCCTGCGCACCACCGGGCTGGTAACCGGCACCCGCCGGGGCAAGGAGACCGTCTACACCCTCGCCGACGAACACGTGGCGCACATCGCCCGAGATGCAGTGGCCCACGGAGCCGAGCCCGTCGATGACAACCCAGCCGTACCTGAGCCAACCACCGAGGAGCACCAATCATGACCACCGTCCCCCATGAAACCCACACCGAGCACCCCCACTCCCACGGTGAGGGTTGCGGTCATGTCGTCGTCACTCACGGTGACCACATCGATTACCTGCACGACGGCCACGCCCATCGTGACCATGGCGAACACTGGGACGAGTGCGAGCCCGATGTTCACGTGACTCACGAGAGCCATGAGCACACGCACGGAGCGGGCTGCGGCCACGAAGCTGTGGTCCATGGTGACCACACGGACTACGTCCACGATGGTCACCGGCACGCCGCTCACGAAGGTCACTGGGACGAGCACTGAGCGACAGAAGACCCGCCGCCGGCAGTCGAGGTGCCGGTGCCGGCGCGGGCTGGGGTCAGCGGTCGGCCCGATGGGCCCCCGTGATGAAAAACGCCAGCACCGCCGGCTCCGAACTGCGATTCATCCAGCGGTGGCGCGTGCCGTTCTGCACCACGGTGTCACCCGGGCGCAGAACCTTCTCAACCCCATCGTCCAACTCGAGAATCACTTCGCCGGACAGGACCACCTCGAAATCAATCGTGTCAGTGGTGTGCATTCCCGGATGGTCGGGCTCCACGTAGGTCATCAACCCGGGGAGTTTCTCGTTGATCTCGGCCAACGCAGCCTCGAAATCAACGTCAGCCCGAATCGACCCGGCAGGCGGCGGCACCGAAAAGAGTTCAAACCGGTAGCCGCCCACGGGAGGAAAGTAAGTGGGTTGAGCGGTTGGCCCGCCCTCGTCCGGGAACACCGGGGCCCAATCGGCTCCCCATAACCGGTGGAACCCGGCGCCGGGCAGCAGATCCATGGTCACCGGGTCAACCTCTTCGTCGGATGCGAATATCGCCTTCCCGTTGCCGTCATGACCCGTGACAACTCGTCGGACCGTCATGGGAACTCCCCCTGTTCGGATCGGTCAAGCCTGAGTATGTTGTCACGCTGATACGGGCTATATCCGCCGCCGATCGATTCCGCCTGGCCAACTAGGGGACCGTACCCATGAGGAGTGCTGCTACTTCACGTAGTTGAAGGGTTCGACCTTCGTGGCGCTGAACGGCGGCGATGCGATCTGCGGAACCACGGTCAATGAGGGCGGGAGCCCTTAGCGGAAGATGGGTATGACCGTCTCCGCCCCCCAGGCCAGCCGTTCCAGATACTCGGAGAGCGAGGTCGCGTCGGGTCCCGGGTAGGGAATGCCGGTCCACGTGACCCCGAGGTCCCGGAGGGCGCCAATGGCGTCGATTACCTGCTGCGGGCTCGAAAACCGATCGTGGGGCTGATCCGCGGTCAGGGTGTGATCCTCCTCGCGGATGTGAATGGGCGCGACAGGAAGCCAGATGTCGACCGGACCGTTGTCCCCGTAGCCCGGCATCTGGCGCAACTCATTCAGACGGTCGGCGAGTTCTTCAGGCTTCACCAGCCACGGCATCCAACCGCTGCCGTAGCGAGCCACGCGGCGCAATGCAGCCGTTGAGTTGCCCCCAAACCAGATCGGCGGGTGGGGGCGCTGAACGGGCTTGGGGTCGAACTTGATGCCATCGAACTGTACGAATTCCCCCCGATAGCAAGGGTTGTCCTCCGACCACAGCACCCGCATGGCCTCGACGTACTCGTCGGTGAGCCGGCCCCGCCGATGAAACGGGAGGCCAAGCGCATCGAACTCATGCTCGGCGTGGCCGACACCGAAGGTCAGGCTGACCCGGCCGCCTGACATCACATCGAGGGTGGCGACCGCCTTTGCGAGCACTACCGGGTGGTGGTACGGCAGGACGATCACGCAGGAGTTGACGCGGATACGGGTAGTGGCGCCTGCGATGAAGGCCATGGCGGTAAACGCGTGCGGCCAGTAACTGCCCATCGCAGTTGCGAGGTTGTCCGGCATCACGATGTGTTCCGGGATGTTGATGGAGTCGTAGCCAAGCTCGTCCGCCGTGCGCGCGATCCGCTGGAAGTCGGTCGCGCCGAGCGTGGTCGCCCAGTCCGGTGAGAACCCAGGTGGATATCGGTCGAGGCCGGGCATACTTGTGGAGAATTGCATGACGCGCAGCGTATTGGCCCCGAAGGCAGCGCGCTGGGGCGACCGGTCCGCTCATGGTCAGCGACGATGAGCGCCACGTGTCCCGGTGGAATCGAAGGGACCTGGCAGCCCGGGATTCTTATTCGCATTTCTGCTTTTCTGAACTGTTCCGCACATCAGGCGTAGTTGTTGGTACAGAGAAGCGAGAACGCGACGGAGAATCCGGAGCGAAATACATCGAAGTGCGTAGACGCCGGCCGTCGGGGTGGCGGCCGGCTCAGGGGCGAGCGGCGCCGAACTCGGGACGGGCGGCGGGTGGTGGCGGCCGGCTCGGGACGGGCGGCGGGTGGCGGCCGGCTCGGGACGGGCGGCGGCCGGGGGCCGGGCGGAGCCGGGCAGCGAGCGGCCACAGCCGGCACCCGGCGGCCGGCACCCGGCGGCGGGCGGCCAGCGGCCAGCGTCAAGGGCATCCCGTATCGTGACGTCGTGCACAGCTCCCAGAAGGCTGACGGTGGCCCGTGTGCCCGACTCCTGCTGTCGTGTCCCGATCAGAAGGGGTTGGTCGCCAGGGTGGCCGACTTTGTCTGGAAGATCGGCGGCGACATCGTGCACGCCGACCAGCACACCGACGAACAGGCTGAGGTCTTCTTCCAGCGCGTCGAGTTCCGGGCGGACGGGTTGAACGTGGACCGTCTCCAGCTTCGCCGCCGCTTTTCGGAGCTGGCCGCCGGCCTGCACATGAACTGGCGCCTCAACTTCTCCGATGACGCCCGGCGTGTAGCGATTCTGGTCTCCCGCCAGGGGCATTGCCTCTATGACCTGCTGGCCCGCTGGCGGGCTGGCGAACTGCCCTGCGACATGGCGGCCGTGATCAGCAACTGGCCGGACCATGCCGACGCCGCTCACCACTTCGGCTTGCCGTACTTTGAACTACCGGTAAGCCCCGAGACCCGAGATGAGCAAGAAACGGCCGTGCTCAAACTGCTCTCCCACGAGCGGGTCGATCTTGTAATCCTGGCACGGTATATGCAGGTCCTCACCCCGCGTGTCATCGATCCCTATCGACACCGGACGATAAACATTCACCACTCGTTCTTACCGGCGTTCGCCGGCGGCCGGCCGTACGCGCAGGCGCACGAGCGCGGGGTGAAGCTGATTGGGGCGACCGCGCACTATGCGACCGAGGACCTCGACGAGGGCCCGATCATCGAACAGGACGTCATTCGCATCAGCCACCGTGACTCCATCGCCGACCTGACTCGCAAGGGCCGGGATCTGGAGACAACCGTTCTGGCCCGGGCTGTGCGCGCGCATCTCACGGACCGGATCCTGGTCTACGGCGGGAAGACGGTCGTGTTCGATTAAGAGCCGGTCGCCCCGGCTCGATAATGGCAGGATCTCCGGGTGCGCTTCACCACCTCTCGGCTCCCGGGTGTGAATCCCGTCACCGCTCCGGCGCCGGCACCTATGGTGGGCAGGGATCCACACAAGGGGGACACAGATGAGTGAGGCCATTGACCGTTACCAGTCGGTCGCAGCGGGGTTCGACAAGAGGGTTCAGGCCGTGCCTGACCAAAAATGGAGCGCGCCGTCCCCGTGCGAGGACTGGACGGCTCGGGACGTCGTCGCACACGTGGTTCGCAATCATCGGTCGATGGCGGCGGCCGTCCGGGGAGAAGAGGCTGAGGAGCTATCGGGCGACGAAGACCCGGTCGCAGCCTGGTCGGACGCGTACGCGCGCATGCGGGCCCTCAGCGAGGACCCTGACGCGTTGACCAGGCCGGTACGCGGACCCGCAGGGCCCACGGCGCTCGAAGAGGCGCTCGGGAGCTTGGTCTCGATGGACACGCATATCCACACCTGGGACCTGGCCCGGGCCGTGGGCGGAGACGAGCGTCTCGACCCCGAGGTCACCCGCTTATCCTGGGAGATGCTGCAACCCATGGATGCCATGATCCGCCAACCGGGTGTGTTCGGACCGAAACTCGATCCGCCCGAGGGAGCCGACGACCAGACCAAGCTGCTGTACTTCCTGGGCCGGCGGGCCTAGAAGTCATTCAGACACCGAGGGTCGCCGGCCAAGCGCGGGGGAGTCCGCGGGCGTGGATCGCACCCTAGACTGGGCCGCGGCGAGACGAGTCAGGCCGAGAGGAGTCAGGCCGAGAGGAGTGAGGCATGGAGCAGATCCAGTGGCGACCGCCCAACATTGATGCCGCCGCCGACGAGGCCAGGTCGTCTGACAAGCTGGTCCTCGTCGACTTTTTCTCTCCGACGTGAGGCGGCTGCGGGGCGCTGGCGTCCACCAGCTACCCCGAGGCGACGGTCGTCGCCGCGATTACCGACCATTTTGTCCCGGTGCAGATCGACACCACGGATGAGGCGAACGCACCCCTCGTGCAACGATTTCGCCAAATCTGGACGCCAGATCTCCGCGTCCTCGACCCGGACGGCTTCGAATACGACAGCTGGCAGGGATACTGGCCGCCAACCGAGTTCGCGGCGCGGATCCTGTTGGGCCGAGCCCGTGGACTCGCCCGCCAGCAGCGTGAAGAGGAGTCGGAAGCAGCCTATGAGGAAGTGTTGCGCCGCTTCCCGGGAAGCTATTCCGCCCCCGAGGCCGCCTACTGGCGTGCCGTCTGCCGTTACAAACGCACGCACGACCCCGATGATCTTCTCGGCGGGTGGGCGCGCACCCTGCACACCCGGTACCCGTACAGTCAGTGGCGTACGGCCCAATCATGGTCCGAGCCGCCGTTGCGGTGGTGACCTCACGGGCAGCGCCACCACGAGCCCAACGCAGATCAGTCCAAACGATCCTTGCAGCAGGAGAACCACGGGCTGCGGGAGGCCGTGCACCACGTTCGGCACGTAAGGTAAGCCCGCAGCCAGAGCCGCATTGATGGTCGCGGCGATCCAGATGCGAGCCGCCGGAGCGAGACAGCCGAGGACGACACCTGTAGCCGGAATAATCCACACCGTGCTGTGGATCCACGACACCGGCGAAGCGAGCACCGCGGTAAGGCCAGTGAGCGTTGCTCCGGCGACGGGGTGCCCCCCGAGGTGGGCGCGCCGGGCCCGCGTCAGTCCCGCAATGACAATCAGCACCACTGCCGCGGTCAACACGCAGCCTCGGCCCGGCGCAGGCAAGGACCGGAACACCAGACCTCGAAGGGATTGGTTTTTGTACACCGCAGTATCGCCGGGACGCTCGGTGTTGAAAGCGACGTCGGTCCAGTAGTGATGTGAATCGTGGATATTGAAAAGGGCAGCCGATGCTTCGCAAGTCAGGAAGGTCCCCGCTGCGATCAGCGCGGCCCGCCGCCGCCCGACCACCCACAGGTACGGGATAAAGATCCCCGGCACCAGCTTGATCGCTGTCGCTATCCCGACCAGCAATCCTCGTGGCCATCGTGGGTTTGGCGTCACCGTGTCCGCGAGGCAGAGCGTCATCAGCAAAATATCGACCTGACCGTCGCCGAGATGGTCAAAAACGGGCCGGGTCCACAGCAAGGCGGCGGTAAGGAGGGCCAGCCCCAGATCAGCCCGCGGTGCTGCCCGTTCGACCAGGGGTCGGAAGGCGAGCCGCACGCACCACGCCAGCAGGAGGATCGTCGTCACCGCCCACACTTCAACGGTCACAGATTCGGGAAGGGGCAGCAGGACCAGGGCTGCCAGGGCGGCGAACGGGGGGTACGTGAAGGGAAGGCGGTTTGCTGGACTTGCGGCAAAGCCAGGCGCATACAGGGAACCGCCGTGTACCAGCACCGACGCGCCGTGGCGGTACACGTCAAAGTCGGCGGCGCCAACCTGGAAGGCGAGTAATGGCGCGGCCAAAGCACCCAGGACCACCGCAGCACGGAACGTGGCCGTCCGGCCGGGCGCACGACCAAACAGTCGGGTGAGATCATACGCCCGGAAGCGGCGGAGAGGGACAAAGGGGTCCGTGGGTGACATGGTTGATTGCCAGGCGAAATCTCGACTACCCCGTGCGACTTTAGGTCCGGCGGGCGTCACAGGAGAGATCAGGAATGTCGCCATCGATTACGACGTCGTGATGCATAACGACCTGGGCGGAGGCGTTCCTCCTACCTCCCCTTATTTCGAGTGTCAGCCGATGGGACCCGTTCCCGGCGACTGCGGTGAGGGCGTGCACTTCCTCACCGTCGCCGACTCGCGGATCACCCACGACACTGTCAGCGGTAACTCCGGGGGAATCCTGCTGACGGACGAAGTCGGGCCCACCCATAACAATCTGATCGCCTACAACACGGTGAGCGACAACACCACGGACTGCGGGATCACCGTCCCCGGCCACAACCCCAACGCGCTCAACAGCCAGGGCGTGCCGCAGCCAAGCGTTGCCGGTGTTTACGACAATGCCATCATCGGGAACAAGGTCATCGACAACGGCTTGCTCGGTGACGGCGCGGGCGTGCTGTTCGCCAATGCCTCGGCCGGAACGGCGTCGTACGACAATCTGGTGGCGCACAACTACATTTCCGGGAACGGGCTGTCGGGCGTGACAATGCACGCGCACACCATCGCCCCCGGACAGTTTGAGGACTTGAGCGGGAACGCGATCATCGACAACGTCATCGGACCCAACAACCTCGATGGCGATCCGCTGGACGGGACCGTCAAAGACGACAGGACAACGGGCGTTCTGGTCTTCTCGGGAGGCACCCCGGTTCAGGTCACGGTGGCCTACAACCAGATCTTCAGCAATCACTTCGGGATCTGGACCAGCAAAGTCGTTTCATCGACAGGCCTCAGGACGAACTCCTTCCGCCACGTGATCGCGCCGCTCTCCCTCGATCACTGATCTCTCTCCCGGGGCACCAGTGAAGCGAGCGGGTGCGGTTCAGGAGCGAAGCCGCATCAGCAAGGGGATGGACTGGATCTTCTCGCCTGTGAGCTCCTCCCACCGGATTCGAGGCTGGTACCGCTCACCCCGGTTGGGACTGCAGTGCAAGACCCGGGTGGGGGTCACAATGAGGTCCAGATGGAAGTCGTGGAACGTCAACGGGATACGCCCGTCTTCCACAACCTGCCGGTCATGGACGGTCGTCGCCACCACCGTCGCCGGGCCGATGAGCCCCGACTCCCATGCAAGCGCATACTCGAGGTCGCTGTAACCGCCCCCTTTACCGAGCCGGGCCCCGTCCGCTGAGACTGCGACACAGCCAGTGATCACCAGGTCGACCCGGGTCATCTCCTGGATACCAACCGGCCGTCCGTACTTCTCGGAACCGCGGATGGAAGCCGCCTGACGCGACGCCACGGTTAGGGCGGCCGGATCGAGAACCAGGAAGGGCTTTTCTGTCGCCAGCCTCGGCACGGCCATGTAGAGGACCTTGTGATCCTCCAGCGCTCGTTGACGCACGGGCAGCTGTGGCGCGTCCGGGTTGGCTTTTACCGTGGCGGCATTGATCCACTCACCACACTCGCGGAGGCGCTCGGCGGCACGCTCGGCACCGACGAAATTCGGGATCCGCCCGTCCGCCCCGGGAAAGCGGGCCACCTTCGAGGACTTCATGCCGGCCCAGATCTCTCGCCGCAGGGCTGCCTTGGCGGCCAGCACGAAGGGATCGCCACCCGCATCTCTCTCATGGTCGGGAGCGCGTCGGGGCACGCGGTGACGATAGTTGGGCTTGGCTCAGTCCCCCGGACCTGAGGTGCTGAGGATGACGAGCGGATCGTGCTAGGAAGTCGAACATGGCAACCGGAGGAAGCGGAACAGCCGGGTCCGACGCCCGCGACCAGGTGGTAAAGATCGGTCGTTCCTGGGGGGTGTTTGCGTTTTTCGGGCTGGTCTGCGTGGTTCTTGGAATCCTGGTGCTGGTCTGGCCGCATCACACGCTGGTCGCCCTGGCCGTGCTGTTCGGACTGGAGCTGATTGTGAGCGGCCTGTTCCAGCTGGTGGCGGCGGTTGCGCTGACCGATGCCTCACCGGGCAGCCGGGCCCTGATGGCCATCCTCGGCCTGCTCGGGCTGCTGGTGGGACTGTACGCCCTTCGCCACATCGATATTGCGTTGAGCGTGCTGGCGCTGCTCCTCGGGATCTACTGGATCATCGACGGCGTGGTCAGGATCTTTCAGGCAATCGACTACCCCTCATTCCCCGGGCAGGCCCTCCGGATCGTGCTCGGCGTTTTGGCCATTACCGCCGGCACGATCGTGCTTATCTGGCCACACCCGTCCCTGCTGGTCCTCGCGGTCATCCTCGGTGTCTGGCTCATCATGTTCGGGATCTTGCAGATTTTCATCGCGATTGGAATTCGCAGCGTGGAGTCGCTCTCCTGACCATAGCGCGGGGGCGGAGAACCAGTTTCTCGGTGTAGTGGTGCGTGTCAAGGCACGTACGCCCAGATGAGCATGAGATAATCCACCTCACCCGGCGCCAGGGTGACGGTCTGCGGTCTGCTGCACTGCCGGCCGGAAATGCCCGCCGAACCGGACGGGCCACAGCCGATCACCGTGTAGGTCCCGGGACCCAGGGCGATCCTGAACTGGCCTGATCGGCCCACCTTCTTGAGCAGGACAAGAGGAGGGTTCGCGAACTCCACCTCCACCGTTCCAGCCGTGGGGTGGAAGAGACCCGGATAGGCACCACCCTCGATGCCGAGCTCGCCGACGAGCAAGGCTTGCTTGACGGACGGGGTAGCGGCATGGGCAGGGGCGACTTGAAGGCCGAGGCCAAGAAGGCAACTGACCGAAAGCGCGGCGACCAGACTGAGTAAACGGGCCATCAGTCCTCCATTCGAAGCAGGTACGTGGGCAGTCGGGAGATGAAATGAGACGTCGTTATCCCTGACGCCCGACCCCATGGCTCGGTTGCCCGCAGCGGCGACGAAACGAGACCGAGCGAGACGGGCCCCGCCCGGTCTCCCCTTGACCGCGTCAGGGCGGGCCGGCCGGGTCGAGCCTGCAGTCGATCACCTCTCCGTCGTCGGTGAAGAGCGTGACGTAGCCACGCTCCTGGCTATCGCCAGGCAACCAGGCCACGCCTGTGACTTCGTTTCCCTCGACGTCGTCCGACCGGACGACAACGCCTGCACCCAGTTGCGACGCCAGGGCGGCAACCAGGTTGGCAAAGGCGTCAGCTCACAAGTCTCATCAAAAGTGATACCAGCGCCCGCCAATCTCCTCGTCGACGTCGCCCCACGTCGATCCGCACAACGCGCATGGATCGCCTTTTGCCATCAGTGCTCCTCTCGGCCGGCCAGCCCGGCATCGATCTGCAATGCCAACTCCCACGTCGCATCGAGCAACTTGCGCAACCGGGCCATCGCCTCCCTGAGCACGGTCAATATGCCGTCCTCTCGGCCCGCGGGCGTGTGGCGGGCGATGATCTGGACCGTCTCCCGCCCGTGACCGGCGTCGGCCTTGTCACTCACCTCGAAGAACTCCAGGCTGTCGCCTTCCAGGTCGAGCGCGCGGGCGTACGGCTCCGGGGCCAACCCGGTACCGGCGTCGATGCCGAACCTGGCGGGCAGGTTGCGGTCCCCGAGGATCTCGAGTCCGTTGACAGCGGTGAAGCCAATCAGCCAATCCGGATCCCGGGCCTGATCCCACAACCACTGAAACGTCTCCGACGCCTCGGGCAACGGGGGCGCCGCCTCTATCTCGGTCCGGGTCAGCCCCATGCCCTCCCCCAGCCGGATGAGCAGGTCATAGTGATTGGCATCACCCGCGGCGTCGCGGATGACCTCTGAGACGAGGTTCTCCACCTCGAACGCGATGACCGCGGGTTCGGGGCAGTTGGAGATGATCGCCCCCACCCAGCGGGGGAAGAGACGCGAGAACTTCGTCCACTGGATGACGAACGCCTGCGTGACACCGAGCGTCGGCTCGGACGCCATGGCGGCGATCAGGCGGGGCGGCCGGCGGAACCATCCGTCGATGACAGCCTCCTCCACCCGGCGTGCCATCTCCGCGGTCATCGCGTCACCCGGTCGGTTCCCCCCCCGGCACCGGCCAGCACGGTCGCCAGCAGCGGTTCGAGCTCGGAAGCCGACAGCCGGTACTTCGTGGCGTGCCGGTTCAGCCACATCACATGGGCAGCGTCGCTCGCCTCCGCCCGGTCCACCAGGTGTGAGGCCAGCGCCCCGAGATCGCCCACGGCGATCCCGCACACGGGACACGCAGCGGACGCAGGCATGCGGACAGGCTACGTGGATCGGAGTCGCCGACCGAGCACGCGTCGCGGTCCGATCAGGTCGGTCCGCCTCTGACCTTGCTGAGCGTGAGCCCACCGGCATTAAATGGACTAGAGCGGCGGTCCAGGTTTCCGCCACCGCCAGGTCCAGGCCGGCGTAGCAGGACGCTCGTCTGTTGCCAACACGAGGAGGTCCCAGATGCCAAGCAACGTCATCCGCCTCGATGCCGGGATGGGCGCAGAAGACGAGGCGCTTCGAGTGGCTGAGCAGGTGCACGACGAGGCTCTGCGGGTCGCCGAAGAGATCGCCGATACCGAACGGGTGAGGGCCGAGACCATTCGCTCGGCCACGGTCGACAGAGCCGAGGCCATCCGGGCGGCGACGGTGGCCCGGGCGGCTGCGTTGCGGCGGGTGTCAGGCCAGCATGACGGTGCCCTCAGAGGGGCGGAGACGGCCCGCGCCGCGGCACTGCGTGACATGGAGGCCCGGTACGGCAAGTCGCTCGCTACCGCCGAAGAGGCGGCCACGAAGACCGTCGAGCAGGCCTACCAGGACGAGATGGCCGCCGCTCATCGAGCCCACGAGGAGGCTCTGCGCGCTGCCCAGGCGGCTGCCGATAGCGCCATCGCCCGGGCCGAGGCCATCCGCCAGGCTGGCCTGGACCGGGCCGGGGCTATCGAGGCGGCAGGGGAAGCCCGGGCCACGGAGCTGCGCCGGGCGGTGGCGGCGTACGAGGAAGCGCTCCGCCACGCGGCCCGCACGCGGGCCGAAGATCTCCACCAGGTCGGCCTCAACCACGATCAGGCGATCACGCTGGCGGACCTGGGCTTCCAGGAGGCGCTCCGAGAGTCGACGGCCAGCCACTCTCCTCTTGGCCTGTGGACGGGGGATGCGGCTCGGGATGACAGCGACGAGGCTGCGCCGCCGCCCGACTCCGGTGATCAGCCCGACTCCGGTACTCAGAAGGTCCAGCCGGCGCCGAAGCGAGGCGCAGCCGACTGATCGACCGGGGGACTGCACCTGGCCTGCCCGTCCGACCAGGCCGGCGAGCGTCAGCCCGAGATGGATCGAGTTGGAGGCGGCCCGGCTTCTTCGAGGATCCGGCGAATGATTGCACCGGCCTTCCCGGGATCATCCTGGCGGAGCTGGCGCAACGCGTCGATGAAGTTGTCGACGGCACCAGCGTTCACGGCGTCGGATACACCCACCGGAACCGATCCTCCGCCGAGCTCTGCGAGCCGCTGAAAGGCGAGCCGGTCCGTGGCGGACAGGTGGTCCTGAGGGACTGCCGCGCACACAACCCGCAGCGCGTCGATCACGATCCCGAGGTCGCGACGGAGCCGGCCCGTCGGCTGGGCCTGCTCGCGGCCGAGAGCGCTGTCGCCTACCCGGGAGCCGATGACGAACTGCGAGTTGAAGCAGCGCACATTCATCTCCATCACTGCGACCCGCTCGAACGATAACGACGCAGCACAGCAGCACCCAGGTGGGTGAATGCGGTTGCTCTCATGGTGGCCTCCATCGCCTGATCAAGATCAATCGCCGGGATGAACAAGGAAGACTGGCCTCAGCCGAGGGCGGCCCGAAGTGATCGGCCTGTTTCAGCAATCACGTCGGGATCGCCGGGTTTCGGGATCCAGGGAAGCCGCACCGCGTCGCCTGAGTAGCGGGGGATGACGTGAAGATGAATGTGAAAGACCGTTTGGAAGGCCGCGGTGCCACTCGAGAGGAAGAAGTTTACGCCCGCGGCGCCGAGGCTGCCCACGGCGGCGCCGGCAACCCTGCAGCCGGCGGCAGCCATGGCCTGCAGGTCCGGGACTTCGACATCGGACAGGTCCCGGGCGTGCCGCTTGGGGACAACCAGCGTGTGGCCCCGAGCAGCCGGGTTGATGTCCAGGAACGCCAACGTCGTGTCGTCGTCGCACACCCGCTCGGCCGAGGCCGACTCTGACACGATGGCGCAGAAAATGCACCCGTCCACGACAGCCACCGCAATAGAGCCTAGGTCCCAATACCAACCTCGCCAGAGCCTCTGGGCCCGGGTCAGAGAGGCCCGGTCCAGGTACAGTTGGGCGATGGGGAGCACACGGACCGACGATTACCCCGCCGTGATCACTCCCGTCAACCACGTGGAGCCCGTGCCAATGCGGATCCGGGCCATCTTGGCTGACCAGACCGTGATCGACACCACCCGGGCGCGGTACGTGTGGGAGTGGGCCAACTACCCCCAGTACTACATCCCGGTCGCCGACGTGCGCGCCGACCTGTTGATCACGGAGGGCGTCATCCAGCACAGCCCCCGCGGCAACGTAGAGCTTCACACGTTGCAGAGCGGCGCAACGAGAAGACCGCACGCCGCCCGGCTGCTCCGCGAATCCTCCATCGATGCCTTGAGCGGCACCGTCCGCTTTGAGTGGGCCGCCCTGGACGCCTGGTTCGAGGAAGACGAACAGGTCTTTGTCCATCCTCGCAACCCGTACACGAGGGTCGAGGCCCTCCGATCCACCCGCCCCGTGCCGCGTTGAGCTGGAAGGCGTGGTCCTCGGCGAGTCCTCGTCCCCGGTGATGGTGTTCGAGACCGGCCTGCCAACCCGCTATTACCTCAACCGAACGGAACTGGACTTCTCGCACCTGGTGCCCACCGACACTGTCACGGCGTGCCCCTACAAAGGCACGACCAGCGGGTACTGGTCGGCGCACATCGGCGATGCCGAACATCCCGACGTCGCCTGGAGCTACACCTTCCCGACCCGTCAGCTGTTGCCGATCGCCGGCCTGGTCGCCTTTTACAACGAGCAGGTCGACATCTACCTCGATGGCGAACTGCTGGCCCGGCCGCAGACCCACTTCTCCAGGTCGAGCGGCCGGAGTTGATGCGGAGCCCAAACCCACCGGAAAGGAGAGCTGTCACATGGCCTTCACCAGAGGATTTCGGGGTCGCAACCGGGAGGCCCGTGACACACGCCTTCCGCCGGGTCAGTACGACATCGGCCCGGGGTGGCCCGTCCTGACCGCGGAACCAACTCCGAAGCTCTCCACCGATTCGTGGACCTTCCGGGTTGAGGGACTGGTCGAGAACCCGACCACCTGGACGTGGAAGGAAATCCACACGCTCCCCCCATCGACCTTCGAGGGTGACATCCACTGCGTGACGACCTGGTCGAAGCTCGGGGTCACCTTCAGCGGGGTGTCGGTCGACACTCTGCTGGGCGCGGCTCGCCCGCTGCCATCGGCCACCTATGTGCTTGCGGTGTCGCACACCGGTTACACCACCAACCTTCCTCTGGCGGACGTCACCGACGGGAAAGCGTGGGTGGCGTGGGACTACGCCGGTCAACCGCTGGCCACCGAACACGGCGGTCCAGCCCGGCTGCTGGTGCCACACCTGTACTTCTGGAAGAGCGCCAAATGGGTTTCCGGGCTACGGCTCCTCGACCACGACGAACCGGGCTTCTGGGAGCGCAACGGTTACCACGACCGTGGGGACCCGTGGCTCGAGCAGCGGTACGAGGGTGACTGACGCCGTCACCCGGGCGCCGACCCCCAGCAAATGGCAGACCGCGACGGTCCTCGCGGTTCGACCGGAGACTGCCAGCGCCAAGACCTTTCGCCTCGAGCTCCCTGCACCTTCCCGCCACCTCGCCGGCCAGCACTACGTCGTCCGGCTCACGGCGCCGGACGGGTATACGGCGTCGCGGTCCTACTCGGTGGCCAGCCCGCCCGACGGGTCGGCCGAGATCGAGTTGACGGTCGAGCGCCTGGAGGGCGGCGAGGTGTCCACCTTCCTCCACGACGACGTCCAGCCCGGCGATGCCCTCGAGGTGAGAGGACCGATCGGCGGCTGGTTCGTGTGGCGCGCTGACGATCCTGCGTTGCTGATCGGTGGCGGTTCAGGAGTCGTCCCCCTTATGGCCATGCTCCGCCTGGCCCGAAACCGAGGCCGCGCCGACCTCTTCCGCGTGGTCGTGTCCGTTCGCAGTCCCGCCGACCTGTACTACCGCACGGAACTCCCCGGGCCACAAACGACCATCGTCTACACCCGAACGACCCCACCGGGCTGGCCTCGACCGGCCGCTCGTCTCGGCCACGCCGATCTGGACGGGCAGCTGCAACCCGACGCAACCGCCTACGTCTGCGGGTCGCCCGGCTTTGCCGATGGCGCGACCGACCTGCTGACCACCGACGGCGTTGCCCCGACCCGGATCAGAGTCGAGCGCTTCGGACCAAGCGGTTGACGGCTAACCGCCCGTCATGGGGGCGCGCCGGCTGATCATCCGTCCTGCGAAGCGGGCGGCAGCAACCACCAGGAATGTCCCGATGCACGCCTCCACCACTCGGCGGGCGGACCATCCAATAGCAACACCGAGCACCAGGGCCAGACCGCCGGCAGCGCACGAAAGTCCCCACCACCGATCGAGACGCCGGCGGAAGGCCAGCACGGCCACCGCCGCCCCGACCAGCACAAAGAACAACGGCCCCAACCCCAGGGCAATCACGCAGAACAGCCCGACGATCAAACAGACGAAGTAGAACACCCCGCGGCCCAATGTAGCGAACCCGCCAGATGGCGGCCATGATGAGCGAATGGATGTCCTGGTCGTCTTGGACGGCGCCCCGGTGCCGGAGCGCCTGACCGTCCGGGCGCGACGGCGGATCGACGTGAGGTCTGGCCTGCTGGCGTCGGCCACGGTGGCCGATCTGCGGGCCCACATTCCGCGCTCCGTCGGGGTGCTCGGGCTACCGACCGGGCCGGGCGCGGCCAGCGCGGCCGACGTCGCCCGCCAGCTGCACCGGGCCGGCCTGCCCGTCACCGTCTACAGCGATCTGCCGCTGAACCCTGGCCCAGGCATCGAAGTCCACCATCTCGTCGATCCCGGTCCTCGCATCCAGGCAGCCGACTCGCTCATCGGGCTGATCGGCAACACGCCGCTCGTTCGCATGGATCGCATCGGCCGGGACCTGTCCGCCCAGTTGCTCGCCAAGCTCGAGTTCTTGAATCCCGGCGGCAGCACCAAAGACCGTCCCGCCCTGGCAATGATCGAGACCGCGGAGGCGACAGGAGCCTTGCAACGGGGCGGGACGATCATCGAGCCGACCTCGGGCAACACCGGGGTCGGACTGGCCATCGTGGCCGCTCGTCGCGGCTACCGCTGTATTTTCACCATGCCCGACAAGATCGCCGAGGAAAAGGTGGCGTTGCTGCGGGCTTACGGCGCCGAGGTCGTGGTTTGCCCAACCGCAGTCGATCCGGCTCATCCCGACTCGTACTACTCGGTGGCCCGACGGCTGAGGGACTCCACCCCGGGGGGCTTCATGCCGAACCAGTACGCCAACGCCGCCAACCCGGCAGCCCACGAGCGGACCACCGGCCCGGAATTGTGGCGCCAGACCGCCGGTCGCATCACTCATCTGGTGGCCGGTATCGGGACGGGGGGGACGATCACAGGGGTAGGCCGCTATCTCAAATCCCAGAACCCCGAGGTGCAGATCATCGGAGCCGACCCGGAGGGGTCCGTGTACTCGGGTGGGCAGGGCCGGCCGTACCTGGTCGAGGGCATCGGCGAGGACTTCTGGCCCGAAACCTACGATCGGAGCATCGCCGACCGGGTGGTCCGGGTCTCGGACCGGGACAGCTTCCTGACGGCCCGGCGGATCACCCGTGAAGAGGGCATCCTGGCCGGCGGGTCGTGCGGGACGGCAGTCTGGGCGGCCCTGGAGGTTGGCCGGGAGCTTGGGCCGGACGCGGTGATCGTCGTGATCCTGCCTGATTCGGGCCGGGGCTATCTGTCGAAGGTGTACGACGACGGCTGGATGGCTGACCACGGCTTTCTCCGGGCAGCCGGCGGCCCCGGCGACACGGTCGAAGCGGTGGTGGCCTACAAAGCCCGGGTGGCGGCCGGCTCCGGGCCTGGTCGCGGCTTACCGCCCCTGGTGCACGTCCACCCGAGCGAGACGGTGCGGGCGGCCATTGCGGTGCTGCAGGAGTACGGCGTGTCGCAGATGCCGGTGGTAAAGGCTGAGCCACCGCTGGCCCTGGCGGAGGTGGTGGGGACAGTCACCGATCGCGGTCTGTTGGAGCGCCTCGTTGCCGACCCGGGTGCGATTGACACCGAGGTGGAGACGGTCATGGGCCCACCCCTGCCGATGATCGGAAGCGGCGAACCCATAGACCTGGCTGCGGCCCGGCTGGCCGACGCCGCCGCGGTGCTGGTCATCGACGGAGGCCACCCAACGGGGATCGTGACCCGATCGGACCTGCTGGAGTTCCTGTCCGGGTCGGGCTGGGCCCGGCGTGAGGACGGGTCGGGTGGGTCCGGGGGCGCCGGGAGGTCCGCGTGACCGGTGATCTCATCGACGTGACTCGGCGCATCGACGCCGGCCCGCGTCACCGTCGCCCTCGCCGTTGCCGTCGGGTGCCGTCGTGAGCCCTGACGGCTTCGAGACTCGAGCCATCCACGCCGGCCAGGAGCCAGACCCGGTGACGGGGGCGGTGGTGCCACCCGTCTCGCTGGCGACGACCTTCGTCCAGGAGGCGGTCGGCCGCCACCGGGGTTTCGAATATGCCCGCAGCGGAAACCCGACCCGGGCTGCGCTCGAAGCCTGCCTGGCGTCCCTGGAGGGAGCCCGGCACGGGCTTGCCTTTGCCAGTGGCCTGGCCGCCGAGGACGCCATCCTGCATCTGCTCTCGCCCGGAGATCATGTGATCATCCCGGATGACGCGTACGGGGGAACGTTCCGGCTGATCGACCGGGTATGGGGGCCGTTGGGGATGACGCACACCCCCGTGGCGCTGCGCGAACCCGGAGCGTCGGCGGCGATCGCGGCGGCCTGGCGACCGGAGACCAGGATGATCTGGGTGGAGACGCCGTCAAACCCGACGCTGTCCATCGTGGACATTGCCCACACCGCGGCAATCGCCCACGAACGACACGCCCGGGTGGTCGTCGACAACACCTTTGCCACCCCCTATCTGCAGCAGCCGCTCGCCCTGGGGGCGGACGTGGTCGTGCACTCGACGACCAAATACCTGGGCGGCCACAGCGACGTGGTGGGCGGCTTCCTGGCCACCGATGACGACGACCTGGCGGAGCGCCTGGCCTTCTTTCAAAACGCAGTGGGAGCAGTACCCGGACCGTTTGACTGCTTCCTGGTTCTTCGAGGGTTAAAGACGCTGGCCGTGCGCATGGATCGCCACGGGGCCAACGCGGCCGCCGTGGCCGACATGCTGTGGGCCCACCCGGCTGTGAGCCGGGTCTTCTATCCCGGGCTCCCGTCGCATCCGGGTCACGAAGTAGCGGCCCGGCAGATGCGAGGGTACGGGGGGATGGTCTCCTTCGTCGTGGCCGCGGGTGAGGACGCCGCACTGGAGGTGGCCCGCTCGACGCGGCTGTTCGCCCTGGCCGAGTCGCTGGGAGCCGTCGAGTCGCTCATCGAACATCCGCGGCGGATGACCCACGCGTCCGCGACCGGTTCCGCGCTCGAGGTGGACGCCGGCCTGCTGCGCGCCTCCGTCGGGATCGAGACGGCCGGCGACCTGGTCGCCGACCTGCGCCAGGCCCTGGATCGGTTGGTTCGTGGCTAGAGCACCCGCAGCCGAATGGTCTCGTCCATGTGCGCCAACCGGGCCAGCATGTCGTCGGTGTAGTCGCTCGCGATGTCGGTGATCACGTAACCGACATCGCCTCGCGTACCGAGGGCCTGTCCCTCGATGTTGATCCGGTGCTCGGCGAAGATGGCGTTGATGGCGGCCAGCACTCCGGGAGTGTTGCGATGAATGTGCACCAGCGCATGGGCGCCCGCCCGCGGCGGAAGCTCCAGGTTGGGCAGGTTGACCGACAGGGCCGTACTGCCCCAACGCACGTAATCGACGAGCTTCTTGGCTACGAACTGACCGATGTCCACCTGGGCCTCCTCGGTGCTGCCACCGATATGCGGGGTCAGGATCACATTCGGCAGCCCCTGCAGCCGCGAGACGAACGCCTCGTCCTCACCTGACGGCTCTTCGACGAACACGTCGATGGCCCCACCGCCCAGATGGCCGGATTCGATATGGGCCCGGAGCGAGCCGTGATCGACGACGAAACCCCGGCTCAGGTTCAAGAACAACGCACCGTCGCGCATCGCCGCGAACTCCGCCTCGCCGAAGAGGCCACGATTGTCGGGTCGCCCGTCGACATGCAGGGTTACCACGTCGGCCCAGGCCAGCAACTCCTCCAGCGACGCGCACCGGCGCGCATTACCGAGCGCCAGGCGGTCCGCAGTGTCGTAGAACGACACCGACATGCCCAGGCTCTCCCCGAGCACCGACAGCTGCGAACCGATGTTGCCGTACCCGACAATGCCCAGCCGGCGTCCCCGTACCTCGTGCGCCCCCGCCGCGGACTTGGACCAGATGCCGGCGTGCATGTCGCGGTTCTTCTCGCTCAACTGACGAGTCAGGGCGATGATTTCGGCGATGACCAGCTCGACGACGCTGCGGGTATTGGAGAAGGGAGCGTTGAAGACGGCAACGCCCCGCCGGGTGGCGGCAGCCAGGTCGATCTGGTTGGTGCCGATGCAGAACGCCCCGACCGCGAGGAGCCGCGGGGACTTGTCGAAGACGACGTCGCTGACCCGCGTGCGGGACCGGATGCCGAGCAGATCGATCTCCCCGATGCGGTCGACCAGTTGGCTCTCGTCAAACGCGCCGGGGTAGGTCTCGACGTCGAAACCGGCCTCGTCGAGGCGGGCCGCCGCGCCGGGATGGATGTTCTCCAGCAGGACGGCCCGGCGGCGGGGGGGACGCTCCTCGTGCATGCCCCCACGATACTTCCGCACCAAAGAGTGACTTTCGGCCAAAGAGTGACTTTCGGCCAAAGAGTGACTTTCGGCCAAAGAGTGACTTTCGGCCAAAGAGTGACTTTCGGATGGACGCCGTCCGTTTTCGCGACCGGCGCGGTAGCCTCCTTCCCCTTCAGACAAGGGGTCATCATGCGACATGGGATGCGATCGTCGAGGCGGGTCCAAGTTGGTCTCGGCGGATTCGCGCTAACGGCTTTCGTGGCATCCGGCGTCCTGGCCGCGTGCGGCAGCAGCAGCACCCCGGCCCGGGTCCCGCCCGAGCAGGCCGTGACCGCTGCTGTTCAAGCCATCGGATCTCAGCCCGGAGTCAACTTGCAGTTTTCCCTCGGGGTCACGGCCCGGCAGCTGCAGCAGATGGCCCAGGGCAAGGGTGGCTCGAGCGACCTCACCTTGCAGGAGGCCAAGGCGCTCTCTTCATCGTCCATTGTCGTGGACCTGAACACCGGCAACGGGAAGCCGCTCAACAGCTGGCAGACCGGGACCAACCAATCTGACCGGTTAGGCCAATCCGACAAGTCCGGGCAGTTCGGATTGGCGGTGCAGGTCGGAGCCACGGATCCGGTGGAGCTTCGCTACGTCGACCAGACGCTGTACTTGCAGGCGAACGTGCCCGCGCTGCTGAGCGACTTCGGCCAGGACCCTTCCCGGGCGGCCAGCTTCCAGCAGGCCCTTCAGGCCGCCAACGCCTACGTCCCGGGGATCGCCGCGCTCGGACAGGGCCAGTGGGTGTCGGTCTCGGCATCTGCGCTGTCGGAACTCCTCCAGGGGATTGCGTCGAAAATGCCCGGGACGACGCCGACGACCCTGCCCTCCCCGGCGAAGTCACAGGAGACGTTGCGCGAGCTGGAAAAGGCCTTCAACTCCAACGCCACCTACGCCTACGCGGGCACCCAAGGTGGCCGGAGTCATTACCGGGTCACCCTGCAAGTCCATAACTTCGTCCAGCAAGTTGCGGCCGATCTGCCCTCCGAGCTGGGCAATGTCGCCGGGGGTTCTTCGCTCAAACAGATGGTGAGCAAGATCCCCGCCAACCAGACTGCCGTGGTCGATGCGTGGGTGCGTGACGGCAGGGTCCAGGAGTTCGACATCGACCTCAACCAGTTCGCTCACGAGTTCACGTTCGCGGTACCGCTACGGATCGCGGTCGGCTCCGGCACGACGGTGACGGCGCCGACCGGCGCGACGTCGCTGAATCTGTCGAAGATCTCCGGGTTGCTGGGCGGCATGCTCGGCAGCCGCCTCAACGGCAACTCTTCGATCTGACCCCAGCCAGGGCGCTCAGGTGGTGTAGTCGGCGTTGATCCGCACGTAACCGGCGGACAGGTCGCACCCGTAGACGGTCGCCTCGGCGCTGCCGGTTCCCAGCTCGACCTCGATGTCCACGTGATCGGCCTTCATGATGCCCGTCAGGCGCGCCAGATCCTCCTCCCCGGGGCAGGCGGGATACGTCTCCAGATCGGCGAAGCGGATCACCACGTTCTCGGGGTCGATGTCCCGGTCGTGCTGGCATTTGCCAATCGCCATGGCGACCCGGCCCCAGTTCGGATCGGCCCCGTGGACGGCCGTCTTCACGAGCGGGGAGTTGACGATCGCCTTGGCGACCCTGCGGGCCTGATCGCGGTCGGCTGCCGCCCGCACGGTGACCGTCAGCAGTTTGGTGGCACCCTCGCCGTCACGGGCCAGCTGGAGCGTCAGGTCCAGGCACACCTCGCGCAGGGCCACGGCCAGCGCGGCCGCACTTGCGGGGCCGGCCGCCCCGTTGGCGAGCACCACGGCGGTGTCCGAGGTGGACGTATCGGTGTCGACGCTCAAACAGTTGAACGTGTCGTCGACGGCCCTTCGCCACAGGTCGGCGAGGGTCGCAGGGGCGACGGCCGCATCGGTTAAAACGAAGGCCAGCATGGTCGCCATGTCTGGCTCGATCATGCCGACTCCTTTGGCCATGCCGACCACCCGGGCGTGGCCCACGCTCCGTACCACGGTCTTAGGGACGGTGTCGGTCGTCATCATGGCCCGGGCCACCGCGGTCGCGTCCGCCTCGAAATCCGCGAGACGCAGGCCTGCGACATGGTTACGGAGCAGGTCCATGGGATAGGGCCGGCCGATCACGCCCGTGCTGGCGATGAGCACCTCGTCGTGGGGCACACCGAGCGCAGCGGCCACTCCGGCACTGACCTCCTCGGCGTCGCGCCGTCCCCTCGACCCGGTGGCCACGTTGGCGTTCTTGGCAACGACCACGATGGCCCGGGCCCGCCCGGAGAGTGCCCGCGGCCGGCTGAGCGTGACGCTCGGCCCTTCGAAGCGGCTCTGAGTGAACACGCCGGCGCTTGTGCACGGCCGCGTCGACACGATGACGGCAACGTCGTCGCCCTCGTCGCGCAGGCCAGCATGACCGGTGTGGGCGACGAAACCGCCTGGCAGAGGGAGGGGAGCCACGCAGGCGAGCCCGGACTCTAGGGGTTGCCGCTGTCGAGTTGCTCCAGGCAACGCCGAATCTCGGAGGCCCGGAAGCGACGGTGGCCACCGAGGGTGCGGATGGCGGTGATCTTGCCGGCCCGGGCCCATCGAGTGACCGTTTTCGGGTTTACGCGGAAGAGTGCGGCAACCTCGGCAGGCGTCAGGAGTGCGTCGGGTTGGGTATCTTCTGCCATAGTCTACGGTTCCTTCCAAGTGTCCGGTTTACGTAGTTAAAGTAGGAGACGACCGGCCTGGCGTACATGACCCATCCGGGCCATATTCGGACTAGTCAGCGGAAATGCACCCGCCGTCGGCCGGGCACCAGTTCCCCCACGATCACCGCCGCCTGACCAGCTTGTTGTAACGCCGTCACTGCCGCAGCGGACGCGTCCGCAGGCACCGCGATCACCATGCCGAGACCCAGGTTGAAGACCCTGGCCATCTCGTCGTCCGTCACCCCGCCGGCTCGCTGGATCTCGGCAAAGATCGGCGGAACCGGCCACAGACCTCCCTCCAACACCGCGTCCACCCCGTTGCCGAGAACCCGTGCGATGTTGCCGGGCAGGCCGCCGCCGGTGATATGGGCGATGGCGTGCACCTTGACCGTGGCCAGCAGGGCCAGGACAGCCGGGGTGTAGATGACGGACGGGCGTAGCAGTTCGTCGGCCAGCGTCCAGTCGAGCGCGCCGGCCCAGGCCGGATCGGACAGCCGCCGCCCGCCGGTCTCCAGGAGGGCCCGGCGGGCCAGCGCGTAGCCGTTGGAGCGCAGGCCAGGGGACGGCAACCCGATCAGGACATCGCCGGCCCGGGTGCGCGCCGGCCCGTCGACGATGGCGTCGCGTTCGACGATGCCGACCGCGAAGCCCGCCACGTCGAGCTGGCCCGGCTGGAGCAGGCCGGGATGCTCCGCCAGCTCGCCACCCAGAATCGCGCAGCCGGCCGCCCGGCAGCCGGCGGCGATGCCCGTCATCACCTGGCGGACCTGGGTGGCATCGACGCGCCCCAGCAGCTGGTAGTCCAGGAAAAAGAGGGGCTCTGCCCCACAGCAGACCAGGTCGTCGACGCACATGGCGACCAGGTCGATCCCGACCGTGCCAAAGCGCCCCGTGGCCATGGCCACGGCCATCTTGGTGCCGACCCCGTCGGTGCTCGACACCAGTACCGGACGGCGGTACCCGGCCGGCAGCTCGAACAACCCGCCGAACCCCCCGATCCCCCCGATCACCTCCGGGCGCTGCGCCGTTGACAGAACCAGGTCGCGGATGGCGTCGACGGCCCGGTCTGCGGCGTCGATGTCGACCCCGGCCGCGGCGTACGTGAGCCCGCCGGGCGGGACGTCGTCGTCCGGAGCGTCGTCAGACAAGCGGCGAACCGACCTGCGGCTCGCGGCCGAGCGCCACCGGGACCTCGGCGGGGTAGTTGCCGGTGAGGCAGGCGTCGCAAAAACCGGCTCCGGGGGCCCCGGTTGCCTCTTTGAGGGCCTCGAGGCTCAGGTAGGCCAGGCTGTCCGCGCCGAGGTATTCCCGGATCTCGTCGATCTCCAGGTTGGCGGCAATGAGCTCGCCCCGGGCACCGGTGTCCAGCCCGTAGTAGCAGGGCCACCGGTACGGCGGCGAGGAGATGCGGAGGTGCACCTCCGCCGCGCCGGCCTCGCGCAGTACCCGCACCATGGCCCGGGTGGTCGTGCCGCGCACGATCGAGTCGTCGACGACGACCAGACGCTGGCCGGCGATGGCGCCACGCAACGGGTTGAGCTTGCGGCGCACGCCCTGGATGCGCTGGGCCTGATCGGGAACAATGAAGGTGCGGCCGATATAGCGGTTTTTGACCAGACCCTGCCCGTAACGGATGCCGCTCCGCCTGGCGTACCCCTCGGCGGCCGGTAAACCCGAGTCCGGTACGCCCATGACCATGTCCGCCGCCACCGGCGCCTGGTCGGCGAGCAACTCCCCCATCCGGATCCGGGCGCTGTGCAGTTCCTGGCCGTAGAGACGGCTGTCCGGTCGGGCCAGGTACACGAACTCGAACAAGCACAGCTTGGGATCGATCCGCTCGGCCGGCCACGGCCGGAGGGACCGGGGTCCTTCGGCGTCGACGACCAGGAGTTCGCCAGGATCCAGCTCGCGGACGAACGGCGCCCCGACGATGTCAAGCGCCGGCGTCTCGGAGGCCAGGACCCAGCCCCCGTCGTCGAGCTTGCCGAGGCACAGGGGCCGGAAGCCGTGCGGGTCGCGCACCGCGAACAGACGCTCGTCATCGAGCAGCACCAGGGAGAACGCCCCTTCCAGGCAGGGCAGGACCACCGTCAGGGCGGCCTCCAGCCCGTCGCTCGGGTGGCCGTCCAGGTGCCGCACCAGCAGTTCCGCGATCAGGTCGCTGTCGCTCGTGACCGTCCCCGGCAGCATGCCCATCTCGGCCGCGAGCGCGTCGGTGTTGGTGAGGTTGCCGTTGTGGCCGAGGGCGAAGGCGACCGGGGTGCCCATCTCCCGGGGAGGCGAGGACGTGCGGTACACCGGTTGGGCGTTGTGCCAGGTCGAGGCGCCGGTCGTCGAATAACGGGTGTGGCCGATGGCCAGGTGACCCTGGAGGCCAGCGAGGTTCCGCTCGTTGAACACGGTGGTCACGAGGCCCATGTCCTTGACGACCATGACCTCGGCCCCATCGCTGACCGCCATGCCGGCCGACTCCTGGCCGCGGTGCTGCAGGGCATAGAGCCCGTCGAAGGTGAGGTGGGCCACCTGAGTGCCGGGGGCACACACTCCAAAGACGCCGCACGCTTCCCGCGGCGCGTGGTCCACTATCTCGGGGGCCGGCAGGTCGGGGGCGGGCACAACTCCCATTGTCGCATGCCGCGGTTGGATCCCGGTCGATCGCGTGGCGATCTCGCTCTGCCCCTCACGCCCAACTGCCTGGTGCTGCCCGCGCTGCGGTACTACCCCTCACCCGCTTCGCCGCCGGGGGCGGCCCACCCGTCGGCCCCCGCCGATCCCAGCGCCAGCGGCAGTGCGTCGCGCCAGGCGGCCGCCGCGTCGGCGAGGGCGAGATCCACCAGCCCCTGGACGACGAGGCGGTCCCCCCCGGCCAGTCCAAGCTCCATCCGGGCCAGGCCAGCCGCCGCCGCCCGGGCCTGTACTTCGGCAACGGCCCGGTCCGGAACGCAGAGGATGACCCGCGACGGACCCTCGCCGAAGAGGGCGGCATGGTCGACAATGCCGGTGACCCGAAAGCCCACCCCGCTCCGCACCGCCATCTCGGCCAGTGCCAGGCCGAGACCACCCTCGGAGATGTCATGGATCCCGTCCAGCAGGTCCCCGGACCCGTTGACGAGCCCGGCAACAAACGACAGCAACCGGCTATGCAGGTCATAGTCCAGTCCGGGCAGCCTCCCGCCGCGGTGACCCCGCCGCTCCACTGCCCACCGGGAACCGGCTAGAGAGGTGGCTGCAGCGGTCGTCGCCCCGACGAGGAGAAGCCGGCTGCCTTCGAGCAGCCCGATGCCGGGCGGGCAGTGATGGAGCTCCTCCACCAGGCCCAAGGTGGCCACGACGGGGGTCGGATCGATATCGCGGCCCCGGCTCTCGTTGTACAGGCTGACGTTGCCGCCGATCACCGGCACCGACAGAGCCCGGCAGGCCTCGGCCATTCCATCGATCGACTGCGACAGCTGCCACATGACCTCGGGGTGTTCCGGATTACCGAAGTTGCAGCAGTTGACCAGCGCCACGGGCCGGCCGCCGACGCAGGCAACATTGAGTGTCGACTCGGCAACGAGAAGGGCGGTGCCCGCCCTCGGATCCAGTGCACACCAGCGGGCATTGCCATCCGTCGACAACGCCAATCCTCGCCGGCTTCCCGCGGCGGCAGGAACGCCGGGAGCCGCGAGGCGCAGCAAAGCGGCGTCGCCACCGGGTGCAACCACCGTGTTCAGGAACAGCTGGTGGTCGTACTGCTGGTAGATCCAGGCCGGGTCGGCCAGCAAGGCCAGCAGGTCCACAGCGCACCCGGCGGGACCGGGCGCCGGGAGGCGGCCGGGATCGTCGTCCCGGCGGGCGCCGAGATCCGACGGAGGCGCCAGTGGCCGGGTGTAGCAAGGGGCATCGTCGTGGAGGCTGGCGGCCGGCACATCGGCCAGCGCCGGGCCGTCCCATCCGTCAAGGATCCGGAGCCGTCCGGTGGACGTCACACGGCCGACGACGCTGGCCCGCACCTCCCAGCGGTCACAAACCGCAAGTACCCGTTCCAGCAGGTCGGGGTTGACAATGGCCAGCATGCGCTCCTGGCTTTCACTGGTCATCACCTCCCACGGCGCCATTCCTGGTTCCCGCCTGGGAACAGACGACACGTCCACGTCCATCCCGACCCCACCACGCGACGCCGTCTCGCTGGTCGCGCACGTCAACCCCGCGCCCCCGAGGTCCTGGATCCCGATCACGAGCCGCTCGTCGAGCAGCTGCAAGCACGCCTCGATAAGACGCTTTTCCTCAAAAGGGTCTCCCACTTGCACATTGGGCCGCTTCGCTTGTTCGACCTCGGCATCGTCGCCGAAACCCGCCGAAGCGAGAACACTCACGCCTCCAATCCCGTCGCGACCGGTGAGGTTGCCGAGCAGGACAGCCAGGTTTCCTTCGCCGGACGCCCGCCCGAACACCAGCCGATCCACAGGCAAGACACCGCAGCACAACACATTGACAAGGGGATTATCGGTGTAGCAGTCGTCGAAGGCGATCTCACCGCCAACTGTGGGGACTCCGACCGAGTTGCCATAGCCAGAGATTCCGCTGATCACTCCCGTCGCGATCCACCGGGAACGGGGATCCGACGGGGGTCCAAACCGCAGCGGATCCATTAAGGCGATGGGACGTGCTCCCATCGTAAAAATATCGCGGAGTATTCCGCCGACACCGGTGGCCGCGCCCTGATAGGGCTCAATGGCGGAAGGATGATTGTGGCTTTCGATACGTAGCGCCACAGCCAAACCACCGCCAGCGTCAACGACGCCGGCGTTCTCTCCCGGTCCCACCAGCACGTTCGGGCCCTCGGTCGGCAGGCGCCGGAGGTGGATGCGGCTTGACTTGTACGAGCAATGCTCGCTCCACATGACCGCATACATGGCGAGTTCCAGATGGTTTGGCTCCCGGCCCAGCAGCTCCACAATCAACTCGGCTTCGTCGTCGGTGAGCCCGAGAGATCGATGGATATCGCTTGGCATGATCACGAGCCTACCGGCCCTGCCTCTTGTTGCAATCTTGCCAAATAGATGTGAGATACTGAGCGAATGGCAACGAAATCTGCACCTCGTAAGACCAGCGCACCGAGGGCGAAGCGAGCCAAGCCAACCATGTCCGCGGAGCACAAGCAGGCTCTGGCCGTTGGCCGGGAAGAGAGTCGAGCAGTGCGGCGATACCTCGAAGCTCTCGAGGCCCACAAACCCAAGCGTGGCCGGAAACGGACTGCGGAGGGAATCGAGGCCCGGTTGCGTCAGATCGACGCTCGTCTGCCGAATGCTGACGCCCTGACCCGGGTTCATCTGGTCCAAGAGCGGCTCAATCTGCAAACCGAACTGGAATCAAGGGACAATACTGTTGACGTCAAATCCCTTGAAGACGCCTTCGTCGGAGCGGCAAAGGGCTACGGGGAACGCAAGGGTTTGACGTACGCGGCATGGCGGGCGGCCGGCGTCGATCCCACCGTCTTGCGGCGAGCCGGTATTCCGCGAACCCGGAGTTAGCCCGACTTCCCGCCGGTCTACGGGCGGGATGACGATGCCACCGGCGAGGCCCCACCGGCCAGCGGCGCCGGGATATTCGCCTCAGTGCGAGGGGAGGCTGCAACAGCAAGCAGGGCGCCGAGCAGCACCCGGCCGTCGGTGGACCCCAGGAGGGGATCGCTGGCTCGCTCGGGGTGGGGCATGAGCCCCACGACATTGCCGGCCCGGTTGCAGATCCCGGCGATGTCGTCCACAGAGCCGTTCGGGTTGTCGACATAACGGAGGATGATGCGGCCCTCGTCGCGAAGTTCGGCAAGGGTGCGATCGTCGCAGATGTAGTTGCCTTCGAAATGATTGATGGGAATGCGCAGCCGGGTCCCGGCGGATACCCCGCGGGTGAGGGCGCTGCGGTCGCTGACGACTTCCAGCTCGACCGGGGTACACAGGAAGGTGAGGCCACGGTTTTTTTGGAGGGCGCCGGGCAGCAGGTGTGCCTCCGTCAGCACCTGGAAGCCGTTACAGATGCCGACGACCGGGCCGCCGGATGCGGCGAAGGCGGCCACCGCTTCCATGATGGGCGAGAAGCGGGCGATCGCCCCGGGGCGGAGGTAGTCGCCGTGCGCGAAGCCACCGGGGAGCACCAGCGCGTCCAGCGCACCCAGGCCCCGGTCGCCGTGCCACAGGATCGAGGCTTCCGCTCCCACGCCCTCGAGCGCTTCAACGACATCGTGCTCGCAATTTCGAGCCCGGAAAGAGCACGACTCCGATCCGGGCGGTCACGACGCCCGCTCCAGCGTCACCGCCGAATATTCGATGACGGGGTTCGCCAGCAAGCGACCGCAGAGATCGTCGACCTCGCTTCGGGCCGCGGCCTCCGTGTCGGCATCGACCACGAAACGAAACGCCTTGCCGGCCCGAACCCCGGAAATGCCATCAAACCCCAGCGCGGGCAGGGCTCGTTCGATCGTGGCCCCCTCGGGGTCGGCGATGCCCGGCCGCAAGGCCACTTCGACCAGCACCGCGAACCGGGTCATGCGCCGCTTTTCGCGCCGGGCCAGTCGACGAAGCGGAACCCGGTCAGGCGCTCGTACGCCTGCACATACCGATCCCGGGTGGCCTGGATCACGTCGGCCGGCAACGGGGGCGGCGGGGGCGACTTGTCCCAACCGGTGGCTTCCAGCCAGTCACGCAAAGGCTGTTTGTCGAACGCCGGCGGAGTACCACCCGGCTGCCACTGGTCCGCGGGCCAGAACCGGGAGGAGTCGGGAGTCAGGACCTCGTCGCAGATGGCCAGGCGCCCGTCGATCACACCCAGTTCGAACTTGGTGTCGGCGATGATGATCCCCCGGGCAGCGGCCAGGTCGGCGCCCTGCTGGTAGGCCGCCAGGCTGATGCGACGGGCCTCCTCGGCGGTTTCGACCCCGACCAGGTTCACGGCCTCGCTGAACGAGATGTTCTGGTCGTGGCCGCTCACCGCCTTGGTGGAGGGAGTGAACACGGGTTCGGGTAGGCGCTCGGACTGGCGCAGCCCTGCAGGCAGCGGCTGACCGTGCATCGTCTGCGATCGCTGATATTCGGCCCACGCCGAACCGGACAGGTAGCCGCGGACGATGCACTCGAGGGGCAGCATGGCGGCCCGGCGCACGACCATGACCCGGCCTTCCAGGTCCCCCGGGTCGCCGCCCTCCGTCGCTCCCGGGGGTACCTCGAGGCTGACCAGATGGCTCGGCGCCAGTCCGCCGAGCCGGTCGGCCCAGAACGCCGTCAGGGCGGTCAGCACTCGTCCCTTGTCCGGTATGGGCTCCGCCATCACGACGTCGAAAGCGGACATCCGGTCCGAGGTGACGAAAAGCAGGTGCTTGTCGTCGAGCTCGTAAATGTCCCTGACCTTTCCCGAGGCCAGATGGGGCAGGTTCACCGCGGTCATACCCGGACCGCCCCGACGCCCAGGGCGGGCTGGCGAGGACTGATCGCCCGCCTGCGGCCGAAGCCCAGCGTTCGCACGTTGCTCTCCTCTCGTCTTTCTTTCCTCACTTGAGCCATTCGCCTCGCTTCTCGAAGAGACGCTCCGCGAGGTCGTCATCGTCGACAGCCAGGATCTCGACCGCGAGCAAGGCAGCGTTGGCCGCCCCGTCAATGGCGACGGTCGCCACGGGCACCCCTCGGGGCATCTGCACCGTGGAATACAGGGCGTCCACGCCACCGAGCGCCCCTCCCGAGAGGGGCACGCCGATGACCGGGAGCGTCGTCCGCGCCGCGACCGCCCCGGCCAGATGGGCAGCCATGCCGGCCGCGCAAATGATGACTCCGTAGCCGTACTGGCGCGCTTCCTCGGCAAAAGACGCCACCGCGACGGGATTGCGGTGAGCCGAGATCACGTGCTCGGTCGTTTCCACCTCGAACTCCCTCAGCATGTCGAGGGCAGGAACCAACTTGGGCTGGTCGTTGGCCGAGCCCATCAGCACGGCCACTCTCTTCGTCATTTCGTCCACCTCATGCCTTGACCGCCAGGTCCGGGTCCGCGATATCCCGCCGGTAGGTCATGCCGGGCCACGACAACTGCGGGACGGCCCGGTAGGCGATCTCCCGTGCCGCGGCAATCGTGGCGGCCTGCGCGCCGACGCCCAACACCCGGCCGCCAGCCGTCACCAATCCGTCGCCGTCAGGACCCGCTCCCACTCCCGCCGAGTAGAGCTGCACATCGTCTCGCCCTATCAGCGCCTCGAGTCCTTCGATCCGCTGACCGAGTACGGGCGCATCGGGGTAGCCAGGCGCGGCCAGGACGACGCACACGCCGGCGTCCTGGCTGAACTCCGGTTCGGCCACGGCATCAATGCGGCCCGCCGCGGCTGCAGCCAGGATCGCGGTGGCGTCCCCCCGCCACCGGCCGAGCACCACCTGGCTCTCCGGGTCGCCGAACCGCACGTTGAATTCCAGGACGCGCGGTCCGGTCGGTGTGAGCATCAGCCCCGCGTACAGCACGCCGCGGTAGTCGATCCCGCGCGCATGGAGGGCGGCCAGGGTCGGTCGCACGGCCAACTCGAGCACCTCGTCCACCACCGACGATCCGGCCCCTGGCACTGGCGAGTACGCCCCCATTCCCCCGGTGTTGGGCCCGGTGTCGCCATCGCCAGCGCGTTTGAAGTCTCGAGCCGGCTCGAGCGGCACGGCCCGAAGACCGTCGCACACGGCCATCACCGACAGCTCCGGACCGGTCAAACCTTCCTCGATGACCACCCGGTGCCCCGCCGGCCCGAACGCCTCCCCCGACAGCTTCGCTCTGGCGTCGGCGACGGCCGCATCGAGATCATCGGTCACCAGGACGCCTTTGCCGGCCGCCAGACCGTCCGTCTTCACCACCCACGGGCCCGGCAGCGAGCGGAGGAACTCGACGGCGGGGCCGACAGCGTCGAAGGTCCCGTAGATGGCAGTCGGCACGCCCGCGTCAGCAAGCACTTCCTTCATCCAGGCCTTCGAGCCCTCGAGCCGCGCCCCGTCAGCGCCCGGCCCGAACACCAGACGCCCCGTCCCTCGCAGCTCATCGGCGAGACCCCGAACGAGCGGTTCCTCCGGGCCGATCACGTAGAGGTCCGCGTCGACCGCCTGCGGCGGTCCCGCCACGCACACGGCCCCGAGCGCAGCCATGCCCGCGTTGCCCGGGCACACCACGACCTCCGCCGTCCGGGCCAGTGTCCGGGCCAGGGCGTGCTCCCGGCCACCGCGGCCGACTACGCAGACCCGCACTCGCCGCCTCCCGCCATCACGGGGCGAACCTCACGAACTGCTCGCGGTCCGGGCCGACCCCCACCAGCTTGATCGGCACCCCGGCCTGCTCGGCCAGAAAATGAACGTAATCCTTGGCCGCGGCCGGTAGATGGTGCAGTTCCGTCGCACCGGAGGTGTCCACCCCCCACCCCGGCAGGTCCTCGTAGACGGGCGTCGCGTTGTGGAGCACGGTCTGGTGGTAGGGCATGTGTTCGTAACGGCGCCCTTCGTGTTCGTAGGCCACGCACACCCGCAGCGTGTCCAGGATGTCCAGCACGTCGAGCTTCGTCAGGGCGATTTCGGAGAGCGAGTTGAGTCGTACCGCCTGGCGCACCATGACCGCATCAAACCACCCGGTTCGGCGGCGGCGGCCGGTGTTCGTCCCGAATTCGTGGCCTCGCTCGACCAGGACCGAACCCAGCTCGTCGTTGAGTTCGGTGACAAAAGGTCCGGAGCCGACACGCGTGACGTACGCCTTGGCGATACCGATCACCGACGTGATGTCACGCGGCCCGATCCCGGCTCCCACGCAGGCACCGCCGGCTACCGGGTTGGAAGAGGTCACGAACGGATAGGTCCCGTGGTCGAGATCGAGGAACGTGGCCTGCGCCCCCTCGAGCAGGACGTGTTGACCGGCTTCCAGGGCGTCGTGCACGAGGCCGACGGTGTCGCCGATGAGCGGCGCCAGGGTCGGGGCATAGTCGTCCAGGTATCGGGCGGCGATATCCGCGGCCGAAAGCGGCAACCGGTTGTAGATCTTGGCCAGGATGAGGTTCTTCTCTTTCAGCACCACATCCAGCTTCTGGCGGAAGATCTTGGGGTCCAGCAGGTCCTGGACGCGGATTCCGACCCGGGCCGCCTTGTCGGCGTAGGCGGGGCCGATACCTCGTTTGGTCGTGCCCAGCTTGTTGCGACCCAGATGCCGTTCGGTCAGCGCGTCGATTTCCTGGTGGTACGGCATGACCAGGTGCGCCCCGCCCGACACGCGCAAGCGGGAACAGTCGACGCCCGCCGCGGTCAGCTTGTCGATCTCGGCCAGCAGGACACCCGGGTCGACGACCACGCCGTTGCCGATCACCGGCAGGATGTGGTCGTAGAGAATCCCGCTCGGCAGCAGCTGCAGTGCGAACGTCTCGCCGTTGACGACGATGGTGTGCCCGGCGTTGTGGCCGCCTTGATAGCGGACCACCACCTGCATCTCCTTGGCCAGCAGGTCGGTCAGCTTGCCCTTACCCTCGTCGCCCCACTGGGTGCCCACGACGACGGTGGCGCTCATCGGGACCGCCCAAATGTGCTCGCTGCCGGCTCGCTCACCGGTTCAGCATAATGGGCGCCATCACGTTCCCATGGGGTCCTCATCCGGCCAGCGCGGTGTTCCCGGTTCGAGCTGAACACCCACGCTGTTGAGCAGCCCGGACACCAGCCGGTAGAAGCCGGCCACGGTCAGCAGTTCCAGCAACTCCGCCTCCGACCAGCGCGCCGCCAGGCGCGACCAGGTGGCATCCGTCACCGTATTGGTCTGGCACAGCTCGTCGGCGAACGTGACCAGGTCGCGGTCCGCCGGCTCCCACCCGGCCGTAGTCTCGGCCGCCAGCCGGCGTATCTCTTCCGGGGTGAGGCCGGAGTCGGCTCCAATCCGGGTGTGCTGCCCGAACTCGTAGACCGAGCCGCACCGGAATCCGACCCGAAGGATGACCACCTCCCGCTCCCGCTCCGGCAACAGGCCCCGGAACAAGAGGAAGCCGCCAAAGCGGCTGAAACGGTCCATCAGCTTCTCGTGATGGGCCAGCGTTCGGAAGATGTTGAGCGCCAGCATGCCCTCGGCCGGCCGGTCGAGGTCGGGGGCAATTCGCGGTTGGTCAAGGCCTCGTGGGTGCACGGCAGTTCCTCCCGGGTGCTCAGCGCTCGTTTGTGTGATAAAAGCCGCGTATTACGCGACTTTCATCACACAATCAAATCTGGTCGACGTGAGCGCAGGACCAACTGGCGGGACCACATTGCCGGACCACATTGCCGGACCACATTGTCCGGCGGTCAGGCTCAGCGCAGGACCAGGTTGTCGTCGGCCCCGACATCGAGGCCGTCGGGGGTGGTCAGCCCTTCACCGGAAAGAACCGGGGCCCCGCCGAACGGCGCGTCCACCACGACGGTGTCGCCGTCTTCGTAGCGGCCTTCGAGGAGCGCCAGGGCGAGCGGATCGCTGATCTGGCGCTGCATGAGCCGCTTCAGCGGCCTGGCCCCGAAGACCGGGTCGTAGCCGTGCTTCGCCAGCCACGCCTTCGCCGGCTCGGTGACCTCGAGCTTGAGCCGCCGCTCGGCGAGCCGCTTCTCCAGGCCCCGCAGCTGGATGTCGACAACCGCTTCCAGGTCGGACTCGGTCAGCGACCGGAAGTACACGATCTCGTCGATGCGGTTGAGAAACTCCGGCTTGAAGGCGGTGGCCAGGTCGCCGCGATGATTGGACGTCATGATAATCACGGCGTTGCTGAAGTCGACCGTGCGTCCCTGGCCGTCGGTGAGCCGGCCATCGTCGAGCACCTGCAGCAGAATGTTGAACACGTCCGGGTGGGCCTTTTCGATCTCGTCGAGCAGCACCACGCTGTACGGCCGGCGCCGCACCGCCTCGGTCAGCTGGCCGCCCTCGTCATAACCGACGTAGCCCGGGGGAGCCCCCACCAGGCGCGCCACCGAGTGCTTCTCCATGTACTCGGACATGTCGATACGCACCGTCGAGCGCTCGTCATCGAACAGGAACTCGGCCAGCGCCCGGGCCAGCTCGGTCTTGCCGACGCCGGTCGGGCCCAGGAACAAGAAGCTGCCGATCGGACGGTTCGGGTCGGAGAGCCCGCTGCGCGATCGCCGGATCGCGTTGGAGACGGCCTGAACCGCCTCGTCCTGACCGACGACGCGCTGGTGCAGGACCTGCTCCATGCGGACCAGCTTCGTCACCTCACCCTCGAGCAGGCGGCTGACCGGCACGCCGGTCCACTTGGACACCACCTCGGCGACGTCCTCCTCGTCGACCTCCTGCTTGAGCATCTTCTGGTCGCCCTGCAACGACGCCAGCCGGGCGATGGCCTCGTCGAGGCGACGCTGCAGTTCGGGGACCCGGCCGTACTGGATCTCGGCGGCCTTGGCCAGGTCGCCATCCCGGGTGAAGCGCTCAGCTTCGCCGCGAGCGGCCTCCAGATCCTGCTGCAGCCCGCCGATATCGTCGGAGGCTTCCTTCTCGTTGCGCCAGCGGGCGTTCAGGGCGGCCGACTGCTCGCCCAGGTTGGCCAGCTCCTCGTCAATCTTCGCCAGCCGCTCCTTGGAGGCGGCGTCGGTCTCCTTGGCCAGGGCCAGGCGCTCGATCTCGAGCTGGGCCATGCGCCGGTCGACCACGTCGATCTCGGTCGGCTTCGACTCCTTCTCGATGCGCAGCCGGCTGGCCGCCTCATCCACCAGGTCGATGGCCTTGTCGGGCAGGAACCGACCGGTGATGTAGCGGTTGGACAGCACGGCCGCGGCGACCAGCGCGGCGTCCTGGATGCGCACCCCGTGGTGCACCTCGTAGCGCTCCTTGAGCCCCCGCAAAATGGCGATGGTGTCCTCGACGGTGGGCTCGCCCACGTACACCTGCTGGAAGCGGCGCTCCAGGGCCGCGTCCTTTTCGATGTGCTTGCGGTACTCGTCCAGGGTGGTGGCCCCGATCAGCCGCAGCTCGCCGCGAGCCAGCATGGGCTTGATCATGTTGCCGGCGTCCATGGCGCCCTCGGCCGCCCCGGCGCCGACGATGGTGTGCAGCTCGTCGACGAACGTGATGATCTCGCCCTCGGCGTCGGTGATCTCCTTGAGCACCGCCTTCAGGCGCTCCTCGAACTCACCCCGGTACTTGGAGCCCGCGACCATGGAGCCCAGATCGAGCGCCAGCAGGCGCTTGTTCTTGAGGCTGTCCGGGACGTCGCCGGCCACAATGCGGTTCGCCAAACCCTCCACGATGGCCGTCTTGCCGACCCCGGGCTCGCCGATGAGGACCGGATTGTTTTTCGTCCGCCGCGACAGGACCTGGATGACCCGCCGGATCTCCTCGTCGCGGCCGATCACCGGGTCCAGGCGGCCGGCGCGAGCGTCAGCGGTCAGGTCTCGGCCGTACTTCTCCAGCGCCTGGTAGGACTCCTCGGGGTTGGTGCTGGTGACCCGATGACTGCCTCTCACCTCTCGCAGGGCAGCCAGCAGATCGTCGTGGGACACCCCGACCAGATCGGACAGGGCCAGCAGCAGATGCTCGACCGACAGGTACTCGTCGCCGAGGGCCTGGCGCTCCTCGTCGGCCCGGTTGAGCAGCGCCGTGGCGTCGCGGCCCAGTTGCGGCTCGCCGCCGCCGTAGCTGCGCGGCAGCTTGGCGATGATGTCCTGGGCTCGATTGCGAACCGACAGCGGCGCGATGCCCACCCGCTCCAGGACCGGCAACGTGACGGTGCCGTCCTGGCTGACGAGGGCCGCCAGCAGATGGCCGGGCACGACCTCGGGGTTGCTGCGCTGTTTGGCCGCCTCAACGGCCGCGCCGAACGCTTCCTGGGTTTTGGCGGTCCATCGGTTCGGGTCGAGGGCCACTAGTCCAACTTTCTATTAGGAGACGAATAAAACTTGAGTCCCATTATATCAACTTCGCCCGGCCTGGCGGGAGGAACCCTCCCAGCGCGCCGGCGAGTTTTTTACCGGAACCAGGTCTCGGCGGTACTGACGATGGGTACGGGCGACGTCCTCAGCCGCCTGGCGGCGGGCTTCGGCCAGCTCGAACCGCAGCCGCGCCACCTCGGCTTCCAGCTCCAGGACCCGCCGGACGCCTTCCAGGTTGAGCCCGGCGGTGGTCAGGTCCTGGATTCGGCGCAGCTGGTCGATGTCCTGTTCGCTGTAGCGGCGGCTGCCTCCGACCGTGCGAGCGGGGTCCAGGAGCCCTTTGCGTTCGTAGATGCGCAGCGTCTGGGGATGCACGCCGGCCAGCTCCGCGGCCACCGAGATCACGTACACCGCCCGGGTCACCTGGGAATCGGGGCGTTCCATCACCGTTCACCCCAGACACTGGTCCGGAGGGATTCGCCGTCGACCTGGTCGGAAAGGCTCTGCACCGACCGCCGGGCGTCCTCACTCAGCCGATCGGGAACGTCCACCTCGATGGTGGCAAGCAGGTCGCCCGCCCCCGACGAGGCGGGCACGCCGCGACCCCGCACCCGAAGGGTGCGCCCGGACCGGCTGCCGGCGGGCACCTTGACCGTGACCGGGCCGTCCAAGGTGGGAACCTTCACGTTGGCGCCGAGGGCAGCCTCAGGGAAGGTCACGGGCACGCTGATGGTCAGGTCCTTGCCTCTGCGCCCGAAGATCGGGTGCCGGTCGGTGTGGACGACCACGTAGAGGTCCCCGGCCGGCCCGCCGCCGCGCCCGGCCCCGCCCCGGGCCTTGACCCGGATGCGCTGGCCGTCTTCGACGCCGGCGGGAATGCGTACCTTCACCTGCCGGGCCCGGTGTTCCACCCCGGCGCCGTGACAGGTCGGACACGGGTGTTCCACCCGGACGCCGGTGCCGGCGCAGGTCTGGCAGGTCTGACTGAACGAGAACAGCCCCTGGTTGTCGTTGATGACGCCCCGGCCGCCACAGATCGGGCACACCTCCGGGACCGTGCCCGGCGCCGCGCCTGACCCGCCGCAGGTGTGACAGGGCGCCTCGGAGGTGAGATTGACCGTGGTCGTGAGGCCGTGTACGGCGTCGAGAAACGACAGATGCAGGGTGGTCTCCAGGTCCTGCCCGCGCTGGACTCCGACGGTGGTGCTGGCGCCGCCACGGCCGGCGCGTCCGGAACGGTTGCCGCGTCCGAAGATGTTGCCGAGCAGATCGCCCAGGTCGTCGACCCGAAAGCCGCCGCCGGTACCCCCGGTGCCGCCCATTCCCGCAAACGGGTTGGCGGCCGGGCCGAGGCGGCGGACCTCGTCATACTCCTTGCGCCGGGCGGTGTCGCCGAGCACGTCGTAGGCCGCGGAGATCTCCTTGAAGCGATCCTCCGAACCCGGGTTGGCGTCGGGGTGGTACTGCTTGGCCAACTTGCGGTAGGCCTTGCCGATCTCCTTGTCCGTGGCGGTATCGGACACCCCCAACACCTTGTAGTAGTCCTTTTCGAACCACTCACGCTGGGGTGCCATTGGCCGTCACCCTCTCACTTTGACCATGGCCGGCCGCAGGACCTTTCCCTTCCACCGGTAGCCGGCTCGCATCACCTCGACGACCTCCTGGGCGCCTTCGCCCGGCTCGAGGGCGACGGCGTCGTGGAGGGTTGGGTCGAAGGGGGCACCGAGCGGATCGATCCGCTCCAGCCCTTCCCGCTCCAGCACGCCGGCGAGGGCGGCCGACATCTGCTTGACGTCCTCGCCTCCACCATGGGCCAGAGCCAGGTCGGCGGTGTCGAGGACTGGCAGCAGTTTCTCGACCAGGGAGCCGGCGGCTCGCTCGAGGTGGTCGGTCTGTTGCTTGATCATGCGCTTCTTGTAGTTCTCGAAGTCCGCTTGCAGGCGGATGAGCGCGTCCCGGTAGTCATCGCGCTCGAGGGCGAGGGCGGTCACCAGGTCCACCGCCTCGGCGATCTCGGCGGCTGTGTCGTCCGCGGACTGTGCGCCGGCCGGAACTGGCCGCCCGGCCGGATCCGTGCCTGCCACCTCAGGTGTCGGGCCGGGCTCGGCCCCGGGCGTGTCGTGTACGCCCGCGCCGACCGGGGCCGGGTCGCTGACGCCACCCGGCTCCCTGTCCGTACTGGACTGCTCATCATCGGGCGCAGGCCCGACGGGTTCGTCCCCATCCCTCATGCGCCCTGGCCCTCGTCGACGATCTCGGCATCGACGACCTCGTCGTCGCTACCGGCGTTGCCGGACGGGCCTCCGCCGGCACTCGACCCACCACCGTCGCCACCGGCCCCGGCGCCGGCGCCGGCCCCAGCCGCAGCCGCCTGCTCGTAGAGCTGCTTGCCGAGCTCCTGCACACCGACCGCCAGCTTCTCGGTGGCCGACTTGATGGCCTCCAGGTCGCTGCCGGTCAGCGCCTCCTTCAGAGCGGACAGATCCGAGTCGACCTTGCTCTTCTGGTCGCCGGTGAACGACGACGCCTGATCCTTCAGCATCTTCTCGGTCTGGTACACCAGGCTGTCGGCCTGGTTGCGGACCTCGGCCTCCTCACGACGGCGCCGGTCGTCCTCGGCGTGCGCCTCCGCGTCGCGGACCATGCGATTGATGTCGTCCTTGCCGAGGGCCGACTGGCCGGTGATGGTCATCGACTGCTCCTTGCCGGTCGCGCGGTCCTTGGCGGCCACGTGCACGATGCCGTTGGCGTCGATGTCGAAGGTGACCTCGATCTGGGGGACACCTCGGGGCGCTGGCGGCAAGTCGACCAGCTGGAACTTGCCCAGCGTCTTGTTGTACATGGCCATCTCGCGCTCGCCCTGCAGCACGTGGATCTCCACGGAGGGCTGGCCGTCCTCGGCGGTGGTGAACACCTCGGACCGACGGGTCGGGATGGTCGTGTTCCGCTCGATCAGCTTGGTCATGACCCCGCCCTTGGTCTCGATGCCAAGGGACAGCGGAGTGACGTCGAGTAGCAGAACGTCCTTGACCTCGCCCTTCAGGACACCGGCCTGGATGGCGGCTCCGATGGCGACCACCTCGTCGGGGTTGACGCCCTTGTGGGGCTCCTTGCCCGTCATGGTGTGCACCAGCTCCTGGATCGCCGGCATCCGGGTGGCGCCGCCGACCAGAACCACGTGGTCGATCTTGGACTTGTCCAGCCCGGCGTCGGAGATGGCCTGGTCGAACGGACCGCGGCAAGCGTCGACCAGATCCGACGTCAGCTCCTGAAATTTGGCCCTCGTCAGCTTGAGATCCAGATGCTTGGGACCGGTGTCGGTTGCAGTGATGAACGGCAGGTTGATGGTGGTCTCCTGCACCGACGACAGCTCGATCTTCGCCTTCTCAGCCGCCTCCTTCAGGCGCTGCAAGGCCATCTTGTCGTTGCCCAGGTCCACGCCGTCGGTGTCCTTGAACGACTTGACCAGCCAGTCGATGACCCGCTGGTCCCAGTCGTCGCCACCCAGGTGGGTGTTGCCACTGGTCGACTTGACCTGGAAGATCCCCTCCGAGATCTCCAGTACCGACACGTCGAAGGTGCCACCACCGAGGTCGAACACCAGGACGGTCTGCTCCTCCTCCTTGTCCAGGCCGTATGCCAGGGCGGCGGCAGTCGGCTCGTTGATGATCCGCAGCACCTCCAGGCCGGCGATCTGGCCCGCCTCCTTGGTCGCGGTGCGCTGGGCGTCATCAAAGTAGGCCGGCACCGTGATCACCGCCTGGTTGACGGTGTCGCCGAGGTAGCTCTCGGCGTCCCTCTTCAGCTTCTGGAGGATGCGCGCCGAGATTTCCTGGGCGTTGTAGCGCTTCCCGTCGATGTCGATGTGCCAGCTGCTGTCACCCATGTGCCGCTTGACCGAACGGATGGTGCGGTCGGGATTGGTGATGGCCTGACGCTTGGCCACTTCGCCGACGAGCACCTCGTCGGACTTGGAGAAGCCGACGACGGACGGCGTGGTACGCGCCCCCTCGGCATTGGGGATGACGGTCGGCTCGCCCGCCTCAAGGACGCTGACGACCGAGTTGGTGGTGCCGAGGTCAATGCCGACGGCCTTGGGCATGCGAGTGCCTCCATGTTGTCTGGGAACGACTTACGAACGAGGATCAGTGTAGCAAACTTGAGCGTGGTTGACTCAAGAATGCTACACAGGAAGTGCTCCTGGAGTCCAGCCCCCCGGCACCGGTAGGCTCCGGCGCTGTGAGGACCCTTATCCTCCTCCGTCACGGTCAGAGTCAGTGGAACCTGGAGAACCGGTTTACCGGCTGGTGGGACGTGGATCTGTCGGATCAGGGAGAAAAAGAGGCCCGTTCGGCGGGGGCCCTCATCGCGGTGGACGGGCTTGCCGTGGACATCGCCCATACCTCCGTGCTCACCCGGGCCGTAAGAACGCTCGACCTGGCGCTCGAGGAAATGGGCCGGTTGTGGGTTCCGGTGCGGCGCCACTGGCGGTTGAACGAGCGGCACTACGGGGCGTTGACGGGCCTCGACAAGGCCGAAACCCGGGCCCGCTTCGGCGACGAGCAGTTCCTGGCCTGGCGCCGGAGCTACGACGTCCCACCGCCGCTGATGCCACCGGGCGACCGCTTCGACGTACGCAACGACCCCCGCTACGCCTCGCTGGCGCCGGAGGTGGTCCCGGCCACGGAGTGCCTGGCCGATGTGCTCGTGCGCATGCGGCCCTACTGGCAGGACGCCATCGCTCCCGACCTGCTGGCCGGCCACACCGTTCTGGTTGCGGCCCACGGCAACAGCTTGCGGGCGCTGATCAAGCACCTGGAAGGCATCCCCGACGCCGACATCGTCAACCTGGAGATCCCTACTGGAGTGCCGATCGTCTACGAGCTCGACGCCGCCCTGGGTGTTGCGTCCAAACGGGAGCTGGGCGATCCCGGCGCCATCGCGGCGGCGACAGCGGCGGTGCGCAACCAGGGCGGGCCGTAGCCTCCCTGCCGGGTCCCTGCCGCCGGGGTCCCCAACCCGCTCCTGGGGAAAGTGGGCACGGTCCGGCCAACCGGGCGCGAGATGGCGGCCCTACTGACACTTTCCGTGCCCAACTCCACCCAACGTGCCCAGTTTGGGGCGGGTGGGCACGGTTTGCCGGGGCCCCACCCCCTGTCCCGGCGAAAGTGGGCACGGTTTGCCGGCAAGCGCTGGGAGCTGGCCCGTCCGCCGAGGCCCCACGCCTGTCCCCGGGAAAGTGGGCACGGTCCGGCCAACCGGGCGCGAAACCACCCCCCTATTGACACTTTCCGTGCCCAACTCCACCCACCGTGCCCAATTTGGGGCGGCTGGGCACGGTTCGCCGGGAGCAGCCGGGGCGGCCGGGAGCAGCCGGGCGGCCGGGGGCGGCCGGCAGCAGCCGGGGCGGCCGGGAGCAGCCGGGCGGCCCGGGAGCAGCCGGGGACAGCCCGGGGCAGCCGGGGGCGGCCGGCGGCCGCCGGCGGGGCCTCTAGGCTCGCCCCGTGAGCGCTGCCACCGGCGACCAGGCCGCCGACCCCGCCGACCCCGTCGACCCCGTCGACCCTGCAGCCCGCCCCGGAGACCCGTCGTCCCTCCGGGCCATCCGCGCCGCTCTCCTGGACGACCACGACGTGATGGGCACGGAGTGGTGCCGGCGCTATGCCGCCGCCGCGGACGCCTGGCTGACCGCCGTCTTCACCCAGGCGACCGGAGGCGAAGACAAGGGGGTCGTCCTGCTGGCTGTCGGTGGGTACGGCCGGGGCGAGCTGGCCCCGGGCAGTGACCTGGATCTCCTGCTGGTCCACGAGCGCCGCGGCCGCATCGGTCCGGTCGCCGACGCCATCTGGTACCCGGTGTGGGACACCGGTCTCCATCTGGACCACAGCGTGCGAACAGCGAAGGAAGTCCGTTCCGCCATGGACGCCGACACCAAGGTGGCGCTCGGGCTGCTCGATGCCCGGCGCGTGGCGGGCGACGCCGTCCTGGCCGAAGCGGTGCTGCACCGGGCCCTGGAGCAATGGAAGACCAGGGCCTCCCGCTGGCTCCCCGCCGTCGACGAGGTCACTCGGGCCCGCCACGTGCGCTTCGGCGACCTGGCCTTCCTGCTCGAACCCGACCTGAAGGAGTCGCGAGGCGGGCACCGGGACCTGCACCTGTTGCGATCGCTGGGCCGGGTGGTGCCCATTCTGGCCGGCGTGCTCGACGATCCCACTCTCAGCCGGGCCGCCGAGACGCTCGTGGCGGCGCGAGTCGAGCTGCAGCGGGCGACCGGCCGCCCGAGCAACCTGTTGCTGCTGCAAGAGCAGGACGTCGTTGCCGCCGCCCGGCACTATCAGGACGCCGACGTCCTCATGTCTGCCCTTGCCGACGCGGGCCGGGCGCTGGCCTGGGTCAACGACGACGGTTGGCGCCGGCTCGAGTCCTGGCTCGCCGGCCCGCCCCGGCGCGCCGGTGGCCAGGATCACCCGCTCGAGCCGGGTCTGGTGCTGCGCGATGGCGAGGTCACTTTGCTTGCCGAGGCTCCGGTGGGCACGGATACCTCGCTCGCTCTCCGCACGGGGGCCGCATCGGCCGAACTGGACAAGCCGATGGCGCGCGCCACTCTGGACCGCCTGGGCGCCGAAGCCGTGGCGCCGGAGGGCCTCTGGCCCCCCGACACGCTGCAGGCGTTCCTGCGGCTCTTGGGCGCCGGGCGGCCTGCGGTGGCGGCCATCGAAGCCCTCGACCAACTGGGGGTCTGGCTCCGCTACCTGCCCGAGTGGGCGCCGATCCGCAACAAGCCGCAGCGCAACGCCTACCACCGCTTCACCGTCGACCGGCACCTGCTCGAGACCGCGGCCATAGCCGCCGGCTTGACCCGCAAGGTGGCTCGACCCGACCTGCTCCTGCTCAGCGCCTTGTTTCACGACATCGGAAAGGGCCGGGTCGCCGACCACAGCGAGGTCGGGATCGGCGTAGTGGGGAACCTCGGTCCCCGGCTCGGCTTGTCCGAAGCGGATGCCGCCACCCTCCAGACGCTGGTTCGCTACCACCTCTTGCTGCCCGAGGTGGCCACCCGCCGGGACCTGGACGATCCCGCCACCGCTGCGGCCGTCGCCGCGGCGGTGGGTGACCGGAACACCCTGGAACTTCTGGCCGCCCTGACGGAGGCGGACAGCCTGGCCACGGGACGTTCCGCGTGGAGCCCCTGGAAGGCAGCCCTGGTGGCACAGCTGGTCGCACTGACGGCGGCCATCCTGGAAGGACAACCGGTTCCCGGCCCTCGGGCCTCCACGATCGGCCCCGAACAGGAGGCACTGCTCGCTGCCGGGCGGCTCCAGCTCCTCGCCGACGGCGGCCGCGTCACCGTCGTGGCCCCCGACCGGACCGGGCTGCTGGCCATCGTGGCCGGCGTGCTCACTCTCGGCGGGGTCACCATCCGGTCCGCCACGACCTTGTCCGATCCCGCTACCGAGATGGCGCTGCTCCGCTTCGAAGTAGCAGCGGCATACGACCGGCTCCCGGACTGGAACCGGGTGGCCGACGATCTGGCGGCTGCGCTGGAGGGTCGCCTTCCGTTGGGCGCGCGCCTCGACGAACGTGAGCGGCACTACTCCAGCTACCGGCGGGTGTCGGCGGCCGCCCCGCCGGAAGCACGCGTCGTCATCGACAACTCGGCGTCGGCGACCGCAACGGTCGTCGAAGTGCGCGCCCCGGATCGAGGCCCGGTGCTCTATGAGGTCGCGAGAGCGTTGACCGACAGCGACCTCATTATTACCTTTGCCCTGATCAACACCCTTGGCGCCGAGGTGATCGACGTCTTTTACGTACAGACGAGCTCCGGCGGCCAGGTGCTGGATGCGGCCGCCCAGCAGGGAGTCATCGCGGCGGTTGAGGCGGCTCTGTGAGCTTGTGAGCTTGTGAGCCAGCGAGCCAGCGGCTCAGCTCACGCCGCCCGGGCGACGCGAACGCACCACTCGCCCTCGCCACCGAGGCGTACGGACGGTTTCGCCCGTCAAACGCCTCGCGTGGCAAGGGCCTCGAGTGGCTTAGAGCGCGTCCTTCCCGCGTTCGCCGGTGCGTACCCTGACAACCGTTTCGACCGGGACCACCCAGACCTTCCCGTCACCGATCTTCCCGGTGTGGGCACTGCTCACGATTGCGTCGACGACGGTATTTACTTCCGCGTCGTCGACGAGCACCTCGACACGCAGCTTCGGCAGGAAATCCACCTCGTACTCCGCTCCGCGATAGACCTCCGTGTGACCACGCTGGCGCCCGAAGCCCTGGGCTTCGGTGAGCGTCATCCCGGAGATACCGAGACCTTTGAGAGCGTCCTTGACGTCGGGGAGCTTGAAGGGCTTCAGGACTGCCACGATCAGCTTCACAATTGATCTCCTTGTCCTGAGAGCCTTAAGAGCCGGTACCGGGTGGTGGCGGCGAGGTGTCCGGCGGTGTGGGTGGAGAGATAGACCCTACCCCGAGACCGGCGAGCTCGAAGGCTCCGGCGCCGGGGCCGCCACCCCCGACCCGCTCGGCAAGTGGATCGGGGTAAGCCTCCTCGTCGTGAATGGCCACGTCGCCGATTTCGAGCACATCCTCCTTGTAGCGAGCACCTCGCAAGATGAGCCCTATGAACTTCATCAATATGAACGTTATGAGCGCGGACCAGACGATGACGAATATGGCCGCTCGGAACTGCTCCCACAACTGGTGGAACGAACCCGTGTACATCAAACCGTTCACCGAGAAGGGTGCACAGCTGCTGCTACTGGAACCAAAGGTGGCCGCTGAGGTATTCGTCACCTGCCCGTAAGTGCCTAAGTTCCCGCATCCGTACTCGATCATGTTCGGGTCGCCGAATACGCCGAGGAACAGCCCACCAAAGAGGCCGGCGATGCCATGGGTGTAGATCACCCCGAGGGCGTCATCGACGTTCTTGAACGGACTCACCTTGGAGAGGAAGTTCCACGCAAACCAGACGATGATGCAGCAAAATGCCCCGACCATGATCGCGCCATAGCCGTTGACCCAACCGGCACAGGGCGTGATGGCGACCAAGCCGACAATCATGCCGTTCACGGCGCCCAGGAAGGTCGGTTTCTTCGTCGTGGAGAGCCAACCGTCCAACGCCATCCACACGAGCACGCCCGTCGCAGTGGCGATGTTGGTGTTGACCACGGCGTTCGACATGTCGATGCCCGCGTAGTACGGGTCGCCACCGTTAAACCCGTTCCACCCAAGCCACAGGATGCCAGCACCGACCGCGGCAATGAGAAGGTTGTTGGGCACGAAATGTTGTCGGTCTCGCAATAGCCGCGGTCCGAGGACCCAGGCAGCAACGAAGCCCGACACCCCGGCCGACATGTGGATCACGAAGCCACCAGAAAAGTCGAGCGCACCTTCCTGGGCGAGATAGCCGCCGCCCCACAGCATGAACGCGTCGACGCCGTAAACGAAGGTCGACCACAGCGGGCACAGGATGCACCAGGCGAGGAACTTGATACGGCCGAGGACGCTCCCGATAAACAGCAGGGGCGTGATGGCAGCAAAGACAAACTGGAAGTACAGGAGCGAGTCGGTGGGGAAGTGGAAGGGGATCACGGTGTTCGCCGCGGACACCGCCTGGCCCTGTTTTATAGGGGCGCCAGTGACTGGGCCGGGTTTCCCGACAAAGTTCGTAAAGAAGTGGTTAAAGAAACCGCCTGTCGTGGCCTTCAGATTCGACGGGCAGTTGACCCCGCTTCCGATCCAGGTCTGACACCCGTTCTTGACACCACTTCCCAGTGAGGTGGCGCCGAAGCCCAACTTGTAGCTCCACAATACCCAGGCAATGAGAACCAAACTGAAGCCGGCGAACATCATCGCCAGCACGTTCACCGCCCACTTCTTGGGGACGACCGCCGCATACAGAACCGCCAGCCCGGGAATGCTCTGCAGGGCGACGAACGTGGCAGCCGCGATCTGCCATGTGTTGTCGCCCGAGTTCAGCCAACTCGGGTACGGGACAGGAACTAATCCGACGAAGTGCACGGGCTTGGTCTCTCCTCTCGTACGGTCACTGCATCCGACTTCACACGTCGCGGACACGGCGATACCCAGACCGGGTATGCCGAGACCGCAAGCGGCGGCACATGTTGCCGCCAAAGGATGGGGGCTGGGAGTTTCAGAACCGTCACACGAGTGTTACTGGAGCATGAACTGGCAAAAAGAGCCAGGCGCCACTTGGGTCGACCCGGCGGCGCGTCCACTACGATCCGCCGATCGCCAAGTCCGACGAACCCGTAACGACCCTTCGGGGAGCCCATGTGCAGGTGGATGGCCGCCGTGTAGCTCGCGGCCTTACAGGGGCATCTGTAGTGGCGCTGGCCGCTTTGATTGTCGCCCTCTTTGTTGCCGGGGCCCACAAGAATGCTCAGATCACAAACCTGCGAAGGCATGGGATCCCGATCGAGGTGACCGTATCAAGCTGCCTGGGCGCACTGGGTGGCAGTGGAAGCAATGCCGCCGGATACCGCTGCACCGGGACATTCGTCCTCAACGGAAAGCGCTATCGCCACACGATCCCTGGCGGAGCGCTTCTCTCCCCGGGTACAAAGGTCCAAATGGTCACGGTCGAAAGCGACCCCGGGCTGATCGCAACCGTTCACCAAGCGCAGAGCGAGCACACATCATGGGGACCGTTTGTTCTCCCGACCGTCCTCCTCCTCGTACTGACGACTCTCGTGGCTGCCGTGGCGGTCCGAAGCATGAGGGGCCGGAGGAAAAGGCAGCCGCCGCGAACCGTCTCACTCAGCCAGCGACAGCCCGCCTGATACAGCAGAGCGTGTCGGGCAACAAACGCGACTACCGAACACGGGAGGGGGGCGTGTACCGCTTGTTCGAAGCCGGACCGGAGGAGGTCGCTGACAGCTCGCCGGCAGTGGACTCCTTCAAGTTGCGGTTCAGGCGGTAGGTGCGGACCAGATACCAGGCACCCACCAGGACAAACGGCGCACCGAACCCCCAGTAGTGAAGGTTGAAAATGGCCAACCCGTACAGGGCGGCCGCGATGCCGAGGAAGAGGCGCTTTCGCCACAGGGCCATGGCGGTCATCCCGAACGACAGGACGATGAGCACGATAAACAGCTCGGAGTAGGTCGACGTGCTCACGTGCGAGCTCTTGACCGCACCATTCGATAGGCGCGCCGCTGGGTCGTTGACCACAAGGTTGTGAATGACGAGGAACGCGATGATCGTGGCCAGCGGTCCGGCCAGCAACCCGATCGCTCGTTCCTTGTCGTTTGCCTGTTTCGCCTCGATCTGGAGCTCCTCCCCTGAGAGCTCGTACGCGCCCTTGGAGTGAGAGGGCGCGTCAGGATCCTCGGGCTTCAGGGCGGCATTGCGCAGGCGGTCGACGAGGCGAAGCTTTGGCGCGCCGTAGTCGACGTCTTGGCGGGATGCGGGCATTTCGCAACGGTACTCCGCCATGTTGCGAAAGTCTCCGGCCGGTGACGGCTCTACGGCAGCTTTAACACACCCGTAACCGACCACGTACGCAGCGGGGCAGTCGAGGACAAATGCTGAGGACACACAAGCCGCCACGGTCAGTATGTACAGTTCGCTTATGCCCGCCGATCCCAAGCTCGAGAAATTGGCCCAGGTTCAGATGTTCTCCTCTCTCAACAAAAAGGAGCTGCGCCTGATCTCCAGGGTGGCGGACGTCATAGCCATCAGGGCCGGGACCGAGATCGTCAGTGAAGGAACCAGCGGACGCGATTTCTATTTGGTCTTGTCGGGCGAAGCGACGGTGCGACGCAATGGCCGGAAGGTCGCCGTCCTCGGCCCCGGCAACTACTTCGGCGAACTGGCCCTGCTCGACCGCGGCCCGCGCTCAGCCACGGTAGTCGCCGCCACCGACATGCAGCTGGCGGTGATCAGCCAGCGGGAGTTCCTGGGCGTACTCGACGACGTGCCTGCGGTCGCTCAAAAGTTGCTCGCCGGCATGGCCGCCCGCCTGCGAGAAGCGGACACCAAAGCCATCTCCAACTGAGAGGCGCTGACCTGGCTTGCGCCGGCGCGTTCGTGGCCTACGCTCGGCAGCGGAGGAACCGAGCGAGCGTGGGGAGCGCCATGAGGAACCTGACCGGCTGGATCGTCGTGCGCAGCATCCTGGTCGCCGACGTCGTCCTGCTGGTGGTGTCGGGGTTCATCAGTCTGGTCTGGGTGGCGCCACCCGGCGGCGTGCTGGTCGCGGCCGCCGTGTGGATGATCGCCGGAGGACTGCTGGGCCTACTCCCGTACACAGACCCGTACCGGGCCGAACAACGCCAACGCCAACGCCAACGCCAGCGACACCCGGGGCGGCCGCCGCTGCGACCTGCACCGCCGACCGTACCGATCACTCGGAGGTCGCCGGGCCCTCCCCCGGGCCTGATGTGGCCGCCCCCGCCGGCGCCACCAGCGACTGCTCCAGAACCTGGGCCACGTCGAGCACCCTGACCGACTCAGCTGCCGAGCCCTCGGCCTGACGGCCCTTGGTGGCGTCGTCCAGCATGATCAGGCAGTACGGGCAGGCGGTGGAGATGACGTCCGCCCCGGTCGCCAGCGCCTCGTCGGTGCGATTGACGTTGATGCGCGTCCCGATGCGTTCCTCGAGCCACATGCGGGCGCCGCCGGCTCCGCAGCAGAAGCCCGTCCGCCGGTGCCGGTGCATCTCGGCCACTTCCACCCCGGGCACGTGGGCCAGGACGCCGCGTGGCTCGTCGTAGACGTCGTTGTGGCGGCCCAGGTAGCACGGATCGTGATACGTGATCTTGCGATCCACCCGGGTCCCGGGCCGCAGACGGCCGTCGGCGAGCAGCCGCTCGAGCAGCTGGGTGTGATGGAGCACTTCGAAATCCCCGCCCAGGGCCGGGTACTCCCGCGAGCAGAGAATTGAAACAGTGCGGGCAGGACGCGATGACCTTCTTGACCTGAGCCGACTTCAGCGTCTCGATGTTGGCCTGGGCCTGGGTTTGATAGAGGTACTCGTTGCCGAGGCGGCGAGCCGGATCCCCGGTACAGGACTCCCCGGGCCCCAGCACCGCGAAGGCGACGCCGGCCTGGTGGAGCAGGCGAGCGATGGTCTGGGTCGTGCGTCGGGCCCGCTCGTCCAGGGCGCCGGCGCAGCCCACCCAGAACAGGTACTCGACGTCGTCGGGGATGGTGTCGGACACGACCGGTACCTCGAAGTCCAGACCCTGCGTCCAATCCAGGCGACGGGCGGCGCCGAGGCCCCAGGGATCACCCTGGTTTTCGATGTTCCGCAGCATGGTGCCGGCCTCCGTCGGGAAGCGGGCCTCCATCAGCACCTCGTAGCGACGCATGTCCACGATGGTGTCGACGTGCTCGATATCGACCGGGCACTGCTCGACGCACGCTCCGCAGGTGGTGCACGACCAGAGCACGTCATCGGCGATCACGTCCGGGACCAGCGGCTTATCCAGGACACTGTCGTCCTTGACGGGCTTCGAGGCCGCCTTGGCCAGCAAGTCAGGACCCGCTTCGAACAGCTGGTCCCGGAGGTCCATGATCACCAGCTTGGGCGACAGGGGTTTGTCCGTGGCCCAGGCAGGACACTGGTCCTGGCAGCGCCCACACTCGGTGCAGCTGATGAGATCCAGCCGCTGCTTCCACGTCAGGTGGGCGATCTGGCCGGCACCGAAGACGGTGTCCTCGGTCATTTTTTCGGGGTCCAGGTCCGGAGTGGTGGCGAGCGGTCCGAGCGCTTTGGGACGGCGGGAGAAGAGGACGTTGGGCTCGGACACGAAGATGTGCATGTGCTTGGAATAGAGCACGAACATGAAGAAGCCCCAGATCACGACCAGCTGCAGGAGCAGGAAGGTGGTCTCGATGTGGAGGTTGGCCGGTCGTCCGGCGCCGGCCAACGCAGCCCCCACCGTGCGGGACGCGAACGGCCACCAGGACTTGCCGTACGGGAAATGGCCCGTGTTGACCTGTGCGCCGCGATAGAGCAGCAGGGTGGCGATGACGCCGAAGATCAAGCTCAGCACGACCCACGCGGCCGAGGTGTGGGAACCGTAGAAACGGCTCTTCCGGGGGGGGTGCTCCCGCTCCGGGCTCAGGACGATCCGGATCACCGTGAAGGTCACCAGGGAAAAGAGCACCCCTACCGCGAACAGGTCCTCGATAAAGCCGAGCGTGGGGCTGTGACTGATCGCAAAGGTCGCGGAGAAGAGGTCGCCGTAAGCCTCGATGATCGTGAGCAGCAGGACGATGAAGCCCCAGAAGATGAAGAAGTGGGCTACGCCGGGTAACGGCCGGCGCAGCAGCTTGCGCTGCCCGAAGACATCCAGCAGCTCGGCTTTGAGCTGGGCGCCCACGTGGCGCATCCGGCCGGGTGCAGGTTCGCCGGTGGCAACCAGCCGGAACAGATACCAGCCGCGGCGGGCGACCAGGGCGAGGCCGAACACCGTCACACCGAGTCCGATAGCAAGTCTCAGGGCCACAGGCTTCCTCCTTCGCGCCGCTCGGCTGGGGCCGGCCGGGCCGCGGCGACGGGTCACCCTAGTCCGTGCCCACGGCCCGGGGCACGGATGCGACGCAGGTCAGGGCGTTCCCGGCACCCCGGAGCGGCGATCGAGGAACGAGTACACGTCGGTCATATCCACCCCCGGATGAGGACTGAACACGACCGTGTCGGTTGGCAAACCGGACACGAAATGGCTGTGGTCGCGCGCCGACGGCCAGGCCACCCCCTCCCACCGATCGACCGCCTCGTCCACGGGACGCCTGCAACACGACGGCTCCGGGCAGTGCGACACCGCCCGCCGGGTGGTCTCGCTGCCACGGAACCAGTGGGCGGCGCTGGCGACGGTGCCGATCGTGACTGCGTCGCCGCGGTCCCGGTCCAGGCCGATCTGGGTGGCACACCAGAATGTGCCGGTAACCGTCTCGGTGTACTGGCAGTGCAGTGCGTCCGGGTCCTCCGACTCGAAGGCTTGGCGCGAAGTCCACCACCGGCAGAGGCGCTGGCCCTCGATCGTGCCGTCAACGTCGGAGGGCAGCAGGACCCCGTCGTTTTCGTAGGCCTTCCAGAGCACGCCTTCCGGATCGGAACGCTGGAAATGGACCGGGATGTCGAAGTGACGGGTGATGAGGTTGGTGAGCCGGTGGGCGGCCATCTCGTAGGAGATGTAGAAGCTCTCGTTGAGGTCCTCGACCGAGATGTCCTCACGGGCTTTCGCGTCCGCCAGCATGCGGACCACAGACCGCTCGGGCGCCAGCAGAGCCCCGGCGTAGTAGTTGGCTTCCACCCGCTGGCGGACGTAGCCCTCGAAATCAACCGGGTCCCGGTGGCCGAGGGCGAAGCGGCCGAGGGTCTGAGCGATGACCGAGCGGGCCGGGCGCATGCCGCCCGTCACGTTGCGCTGGGGGACGTAAATGACCCGATGGCGCAGGTCCGAGATAGATCGCGTCGAGGGGGGCAGATCCTGGACCCGGGCCACCGTGAACCCGTAGTACCCGGCCAGGTCCGCCAGATGACGCTCCGACACCGCTCCGGGTCCGCTGTAGCCGACGGCGTCGAGGGCCTGGCCGGCTGCCCGTTCGATCTCCTGGAAATAGTTGTCCCGCTTGCGCATCTCCTCGCGCATGGCCGCGTTGGCCGCCCGGGCCCCGCGCTCCACCGTCACCTGGCCCATCACCTGGCGACCTCCCGCCGCCGACAACCGGCGTATCCGGTCGTACAGCGCCACCAGATGCTCGAGGGCGACGTCATCCAGTCGGGCCGAGGGCCGCAGGTACGGCAGCCGCAGGCTCTGGTAGAGCGGGTCCTCCTGGACGTGAGCAAGGGCGACCTCGAGCTCGGCCCGCCGGTTGGGGGCGCTCGGATCCAGCAGATCGGAGGGCCGGCATCCGAGCGCCCCCGCCAGCTGATTGACGGTCGAGAGGCGAGGCTCCCGGTGTCCGTTCTCGAGTTGGGAGAGGGACGAGGGAGCCCGGCCGACGGCCTCGCCGAGCGACTCCAGGGTCAGCCCCGCCTGGCGGCGGTAATGGCGCAAACGCCGTCCGAACAGCAACGGATCCAGGACTTCCGACGACATTGTCGAGAAGTTTCTCATTTCTTCACGTATCGCGCAAGGATGAGCGATGTTTGGGTCGACAAGTCGGCCATTCTTTTTACATAATCGAGGTCGTGCCCACCTCGATGTACACGACGCCGCATTCCGACGCCGAGCGCGTCCTGACCCCTGAGGCCGCCGAGTTCGTGGCTGCCCTGCACCGCCGCTTCGAGCCCCGCCGGCGGGACCTGCTCGCGGCGCGGGCCCGGCGACAGGGCCGCTTCGACGCCGGCGGCCGCCCCGACTTCCTGCCCCAGACCCGCGAGATCCGCGACCAGGAATGGATGGTGCCCGAGGCGCCCAAGCCCCTGGTCGACCGCCGGGTCGAAATCACGGGACCCGTCGAACGCAAGATGATGATCAACGCCCTCAACTCGGGGGCCCAGGTCTTCATGGCCGACTTCGAGGACGCCAGCTCCCCCACCTGGGACAACATCCTCGCCGGGCAGATCAACCTGCAGGACGCGGTCCGGGGCACGATCGAGTTGGTCACCCCGGACAAGACCTATCGACTGGCCCGGGAGACGGCCACGCTCGTCGTACGCCCTCGGGGCTGGCACCTCCCCGAGAAGCACTTCCGGGTGGACGGGGAGCCCGTGTCGGCCAGCCTGTTCGACTTCGGCCTGTACGTGTTCCACAACGGACGGGAGAGCCTCTCCCGCGGTTTCGGCCCGTATTTCTACCTGCCCAAGCTGGAAAGCCACGTCGAAGCCCACCTCTGGAACGACGTGATGTTCGCGGCCGAAGACGCCCTCGCCCTGGACCGAGGTTCGATCCGGGCGACAGTCCTCATCGAGACCATCACGGCCGCCTTCGAGATGGACGAGATCCTCTACGAGTTGCGCGACCACATCTGCGGCTTGAACGCCGGGCGCTGGGACTACATCTTCAGCATCGCCAAGCGGTTCCACACCGACCCTGCCTTCGTCCTGCCCGACCGGTCGTCGGTGACGATGACCACACCGTTCATGCGGTCCTACACCGAGCTGCTGGTAAAGACCTGCCACCGGCGGGGCGCCCACGCCATCGGCGGCATGGCCGCGTTCATTCCCAATCGCCGCAAACCGGCCGTCACCGAGGCGGCCCTGGCCAAGGTGGCCGACGACAAGCGCCGGGAGGCGGCCGACGGCTTCGACGGCACGTGGGTCGCCCACCCGGACCTGGTGGCGACGGCCCGGGCCGAGTTCGACGCGGTACTCGACGAGCGCCCCAACCAGCTGGACCGTCAGCGGCCAGAGGTGGCCGCGGACCCGGGCCGGCTCCTCGATGTCACGCGGCCGCCGGACGGGATCACCCGGGCCGGGCTCGAGACGAACGTGTCGGTCGGGGTCCGGTACCTGACCTCGTGGCTGTCCGGCACGGGCGCGGCCGCCATCGACGACCTGATGGAGGACGCCGCCACCGCGGAGATCAGCCGGGCTCAGGTGTGGCAGTGGGTGCATCACCAGGCCACCCTGGCCGACGGCACTCCGGTGACCGCGGCCCTGGTCCGGGACCTCCTCGGCCGCACGGTCGCGTCGGTCCTGGCCGACGGCCACGACGCCACCCTGGTCGGCCAGGCCTACGCCCTCTTCGAGCAGGTGGCTCTGGCCGGCGACTTCGCCCCTTTCCTGACCCTCCCCGCCTACGAACTGCTGCCCTGAAACCCCCGAACACCAACCCTGTGACTTCCGAAAGGACCTCTCTCCAATGACGACGCCGTTCGACGCCGCCACCGCCGATCTCGAGCACCGCTGGGCCCATGAAGCCCGCTGGCAGGGGGTCAACCGCCCGTACTCGGCCGCGGACGTGGTCCGCCTGCGCGGCTCGGTGCCGGTCGAGCACAGCCTGGCCCGGCAGGGAGCCGAGCGGCTCTGGTCGCTGCTCCACGAGGAGGACTACGTCAACGCCCTGGGAGCCCTCAGCGGTGGCCAAGCGGTGGAGATGGTCAAGGCCGGTCTGCAGGCCATCTACCTGTCCGGCTGGCAGGTGGCGGCTGACGCCAACCTGTCGGAGCAGGTGTACCCGGACCAGAGCCTGTACGCCGCCAACAGCGTCCCCGCCGTGGTCCGCCGCATCAACAACGCCCTCCGGCGCGCCGACCAGATCGAATGGGCCGAGCGCTGGGGACGACCCGAAAGCGACGGGCACCGCCACTGGATGGTCCCGATCGTCGCCGACGCCGAAGCCGGCTTCGGGGGCGCCCTCAACGCCTTCGAGCTCATGAAGGGCATGATCGAGGCGGGCGCTGCCGGCGTTCACTTCGAGGACCAGCTGTCTTCGGAAAAAAAGTGTGGCCATATGGGCGGCAAGGTGCTCGTTCCCACCGCCCAGCACGTCCGGACCCTGGCCGCGGCCCGCTTGGCTGCCGACGTCTGCAACGTCCCCACCCTGGTGGTGGCCCGGACCGACTCTCTCGGCGCCACCCTGCTCACCAGCGATGTGGACGAGGGGGACCGGCCGTTCTGCACCGGCGAGCGCTCGCCGGAAGGGTTCCACTACGTGCGGGCGGGGATGCCCATCGCTGTGGCCCGAGGCCTGGCCTATGCCCCCCACGCTGATCTGGTCTGGTGTGAGACCTCCACGCCGGACCTGGAGGAGGCCCGGGTCTTCGCCGAGGCCATCAAAGAGCGGTACCCGGAGAAGATGCTGGCGTACAACTGCTCGCCGTCGTTCAACTGGAAGAAGCACCTGGATGACCTGACCATTGCCCGCTTCCAGAAGGAGCTGGGTGCCATGGGGTACACGTTCCAGTTCGTGACCCTGGCCGGGTGGCATGCCCTCAACCAGTCCACCTTCGCCCTGGCCCGGGGATACGCGGAGCGGGGTATGAGCGCGTACGTGGAACTCCAGCAGCAGGAGTTCTCGCTCGAGGAGGAGGGCTACACCGCCACCCGCCACCAGCGGGAGGTTGGGGCCGGCTACTTCGATGACATCATGACCACGCTGTCGGGCGGGACGGCCTCGACCCTGGCGCTCAGCGGCTCCACGGAGGAGGCGCAGTTCTCGACGGCCGGGTAGGGGCCTGGCCCTCGCCGGGTGGCATCAAGAGCATGGGCGTGCCTACTGGGCCGCCGGCCCGGCCTCGTTCTTCTCTGTTTGCATCCTTCCCCGCCCTCCCCCGACACGGCCCGCAAGACAGAGGACCCCGGCTTCACGCCCGGCCCACGCCCGGCCCACGCCCGGTCGCTCGCCCGGCCGCATGCCCGGCCCCAGTCCCGAACGCTGCCCGCACGACAGAGAACGTCCCGGCCGCCGGCCCCAGCCCTTTCTCTGTCGCAATTCACAGCCTCCCAAACCGGCTGGCACGACAGAGAACGGCCCCGCGGCCGGCACAACCCCTTTCTCTGTCGCAATTCACAGCCTCCCAAACCGGCTCGCACGACAGAGAACGTCCCGGCCGCCGGCCCCAGCCCTTTCTCTGTCGTATCCCACGCCCTCCCCCCCTCGGCCGAGAACGGCCCCGCCGTCCACGAAACGGCGGGGCTTCCTCCGGCCCGCCCCCTGCCCCCTAATGAGCAAGAAGGCGGGCGCCGGCATCACCCACGGTCCGCCGCCTCCAGTCCCCAGACCGCCTCGAAGGTCGCTCCCTCCTCGAGCACGACTCGCCCGAAACCGTTTTGCAGCATGTTCGGGGCGCACGTCATCGGCTCTACCGCCACCCCCCGCCGGCGCCGCTGCGGCTCTGCCAGGGTGTCCCCGGTGAAGACCATCAGGTAGCCGTACGCACCGTCCATCCAGAGACGGGTTCGCTGGCCGCTCCCGTCGGTGGCCGCCAACTCGACAACGGCGCGCCCGGCGGCGTCGCGAGCCAGGTCGGTGAACCCCGCATCCAGATGGGCCGATCCGATGCGCCGGCCGGCGCTGAAGTCGAGAGCACCCCCGGCGACGGCCGCGGTGCCCGCCGGCAGGCCTCGCTCGTCCATCACGTAGGTGGAGCCGGCCTGGAACGTCAGCTCGGTGTCGTCCACCAGACCGCCGAACGCGAACAGGTACGGATGCCAGCCGACCCCGAACGGACATCGTCCGACCCCGCCCTCCAGATTGACTGCTGTCGTGCGCGCCTCGAGCCCGGCGTTGGAGAGGGTGTAGGTCACGGCCAGGTCCAGGATCCACGGCCAACCGGGTTGGGGGTGGAGGCGGTACTCGAGCCGGGCCCGGTCGGGGTGTTGCTCGGCCAACGACCAGGGCTCCCACCGGACCAGCCCGTGGATGGCGTTGTGTTGCTCCGGTTCGGTCAGTGCGGTCTGCAAGTCCTGGCCATCCCACTCGAAGTGCCCGTCGCCGAGCCGGTTTGGCCACGGGATCAGGGCCTGGCCCCGTCCGCCCGAGATCATGTCGCTCGGCCCGTAGCCGTCGAGGACGGCCCGGCCGCCCGCGGTGTAGGTCCTGAGCCCGGCACCCACTTCCACGATCACCGCCTCCTGGTCTTCGTGAACAAGGCGGATCTGTCGTCCAGATGGTTCGGGCATCGAGGCAGATGCTCGCAGATCCGCAGTCCGCTCGGAGCGATCCCGCTCGCCCCAGGCCGCTGCCCGTGGTCGGTGATCCGTGAGCCGGAGGGCGAACCCCGGACGCGACGAAGGGCCCGGCAGGGGGGGAAGCCGGGCCCTTCGTATTAGGGCTTTCGGTCCAGTGGGGGAGTACCGGCCGAAGCGCTGTCACTTCAGTATGGCGGACGACGGCACCATCTGGCAAGCAGTTTTAGGCGATTCTTATCATCTGTATTACAGATCGCCCACATCTTGACAGACGGTGGCACAGGTCGAATGGGTCGCCGCGATGCCCCACCAGGAAACACGCCGGCCCTGGACACCGGCGGTGAACCCAGGAGCTTGCGCCGGCCCCCTCGACCGCTGCTATGCCGGCGTCGGCCAGTACGGAGCACGCAACTGCCGCTTGAGCACCTTTCCCGATCCCGTCTTCGGGAGCTCGTCGACGAAGCTCACCGATCTGGGCACCTTGTAGCCGCCCAGGTGCTGGCGGGCGAAGGCGATCACGTCAGCCTCGGTGACCCCGGCCCGGGCGGGCACGACCACAGCATGCACGCTCTCCCCCCACTCCTCGTTGGGGATCCCGAACACCGCAACCTCATAGATATCCGGACAGGCGTCCAGTGCCGCCTCGATCTCGGCCGGATAGATGTTCATGCCCCCGCTGATGATCATGTCGTTCTTGCGGTCGGCGATGTAGTAGTAGCCGTCCTCGTCCCGGTAGGCGATGTCCCCGACAGTGTGGAAGTCGCCCCGGGTCGCGTCCTGGTACTTCTGTTTGGCCTTGTAATACTCGTCGAACACCGACCGGGACCGCACGTACAGCTCCCCTGTCTTGTACGGCTCCATGACCTCGTGGCCCGAGTCGTCGAAGAGCTTGATCTCAATGCCCGGCGCCGGCAACCCGCAGGATCCGGGTTTGCGCAGGTGATCCTCGGGGCGCAGCACCGTATCCACGCCGAGCTCTGTCGAGCCGTAGACCTCCCAGAGCGACTCCGGCGGGAAATCGGCCATGTACATCCTTTTGAGCGCCAGCGTCCACGGGGCGGCATTGGCAATCAACCGCTTCATGTTGGAGCGGTCATACGCAGCTTTCACTTCCGCCGGGAGGGTGCAGACCATGCGCATCGGGGTCGGGGCCGTGAACGTTGTTGTCACCCGGTAGGTCTGCACCAGCCGCAACCAGTCCTCGGCGTCGAACTTGTGCTGCACCACCACGGTGTTGCCCAGAGCGTGAGCGAGGGTCGCAAAGCCCCCGGGTCCCGAGTGGTACAGCGGGCCGGTCGTGATATACACGTCCTCCGGCACGTACCCGATGAGCCCGATCAGTCCGGCCGCATTGGACGTGTCCATCGTCGCCCGGCGGAGCGCCCCTTTGGGTTTTCCGGTCGTGCCCGACGTGTAGATCATGGTCGCCGGCGTGTCCTCGATCGCGGCCGTATCCGGGGCGGTCACCGGCATCTTCTCCAGTTGGGCCTCGAGCTCGCCGTCCCCATCGAAGACCAGCACGTCGGTCACCTTCGGGATCTGGTTTCTTACCTGGGAGACGAGCGGGAGGTACTCCGCGTCCACATACACCGCCCGGGCGTCGCAATTGTCGATGACATAGGCGGCCTCTTCCGCCGATAACCGGTAGTTCAGAGGGACGCCGACCGCACCGACCTTCCGGATGCCGTGGGTACCGGCGAGCAGGCCGGCCGAGTTCTGCCCGCACCAGACCACCTTCGTGCTGCGGTTGATACCGAGATCGATCAGATAGTGAGCGAGTTGGTTGGCCCGGCGGTTGAGCTCGGCGAAGCCCCAGGATACCACTGCCAGACCAGGACGATCATCGATCACCGCGGCCTTGTCCGGCTGGGACTCGGCGTACATGGCCAGGAGGTCCATCTTTTCCCCTCTACCTCGACGAAGGCGACGGCTGGAAAGCTAGCGCCCGCTTTCCAGGCGGGCACTGCGTCGACCCAAACCCACAGCCGCACAGCCGCACAGCCACACGGCCAACGCCGACGCCGCCGCCGCACCAGCCTCGAGCGCCCGACATCCGGGCGCCGCCGGCTAGGTGCCCGCTCCCCCGATGAAATGCGCTACCACGTTGGCGACGGATGCGGCCACGTTCCGGGCATGGCCGTCGGGGTAGCCCAAGGCGCGCAGAGCGGCCGGCACCAGCGCGGTCGAGAGGTCGAAGGTCTCGGTGACGCGGGACTTGCCCTCCCCCGCCGCCTCGATCTCCCAGCGCCAGCGGTGGCGGCCGAAATGCCGCCAGGCAATCTTGTTGGGGGGCTCGAACTCCACGACGGTGGAGCGGGTCCAGTAGGGTACGCCCCATCGCATGGTCATCCCGAAGGAGTCACCGTCGGACAGCCGTTCGGGGCCGGAAGTCTTGCCGCGGACGGTGCCGTCCCCACTGATCTCGGGGTGGTTGGCGGGACGGCGCAGGTAGTCGAACACGGCCTCCGGAGGCGCGTCGACCACGGCCGTAGCGCTCACCGTGTCGTCGTGAACGATCGTGGTGACCTCGCCGTCATCACCAGAGGCCATGCCGTCCTCCTCCTGCGGTGCCTGCGGTCCCTCTTGTCAGGGCACCCTTCGGTCGGCGAAGCGATCCCGCAGATCCTTCTTCGAGAACTTTCCGACCGACGTCTTCGGCACCTCGTCGACGAACTCCACGTCATCCGGGAGCCACCACTTGGCAACTCGCGGCGTCAGCCACTCGATCACGTCCTGGCGGGTGAGCACCGCACCCGGCTTCACCACCACACAGGCCAGCGGCCGCTCCATCCAGCGGTCGCTGGGGACGCCGATGACGGCTGCCTCCGACACGTCCGGATGGGCCATGAGGTGATTCTCCAGCTCAACAGACGAAATCCATTCGCCGCCCGACTTGATCAGGTCCTTGGTCCGATCGACCAAACGGACATAGCCATCCGGGCTCACCGCCCCGACATCACCAGTGCGCAGCCAGCCATCGTCGGTGAACGACGTCGCCCCCCGCTCGTCGTTGTAGTAACTGCGGGCGACCCACGGGCCTCGCACCTGCACCTCCCCCGTCACCTGGTCGTCCCAGGACAGGTCCGCGCCCGTCTCGGGGTCGGCGATACGCAACTCCACGAGGGGCACCGGGAGTCCGGCGGTCGCGCGGACATCAGCCAGGTCCTCCTCCGAGCGCGCCGCCTCCCGCCGCTCCCGGCGGACCCGGGCCACGGTCGCCAGCGGGCTCGTCTCGGTCATACCCCACGCCTGCAGGATGGGCAGCCCGATCTCCTGCCGGTAGGCCTCGGACAGCGCCCTGGGCACGGCGGATCCTCCGCACACGATGGCCCGCAGTTGGTGCTGCTGACCGGCCAGCAGAGGCCGCGCCCCCATCCAGATGGTGGGCACGCCGGCGGCCAGGGTGACCCCTTCCCCGAGGATCAGGCTGGTCACTGCTTGAGGAGAAAGATCGGCCCCGGTGAATACCAGATCGGATCCGGCGAGGACCGCCGCCTGGCAGAGCCCCCACGCGTTGGCGTGGAACATGGGCACGACCGGGAGGACCACGTCTGCCTCACTCACCCCGAGGGAGTCCGCCAGGCAAGCTCCGATGGAATGCAAGACGACCGAGCGATGCGAGTACAGCACTCCCTTGGGATCGCCCGTCGTGCCACTCGTATAGCACATCGACGCGGCCGTGTTCTCGTCCATCACGTCGTCGAAGGGGTGCGGCGAGGCGGCGGACACCAGATCGTCGTAGTGGACGATGCGTCCGTCATCGGGAATCTCGGACGCACCTGGTTGGTCCCCGCAGTCGTCCATGACGACGACATGGCGAACAGTCTTGCACTCGTCGATGTGCGGCCACAGGAGCGGCATCAGGCTGCGGTCGGCGAAGATCACCTCGTCCTCGGCGTGATTCGCGATATAGACCAGCTGATCGGCGAAGAGCCGGATGTTGAGGGTGTGCAGGACCCGACCGGTGCACGGGGCCGCGAAATACAGCTCCAGATGGTGGGTGCTGTTCCAGGCGAAGGTGGCCACTCGACCCTCGGGCGAGATCCCGAGGTCGTCGAGCGCCGTGCCCACCCGCCGAGTTCGGTCAGCCCACTGACCGAAAGTGGTCCGGTCGATGCCGGCCGGGCCGGCGGTCGCCAGCCGCTTGGTCGGCCAGAGGGCCTCGGCCCGGCGGAAAATGCCGTTGAGCGTCAATGGCATTTCCTGCATCAACCCCTTCATGGGATCCTCCCTGTCTGACCGCGGCCAGGTACTGCGTGTTGGCTGTTGGCGTGTTAGTCCCGTCAGCCTAGGCCGCGGCCGGGCCGCGCATGTCCCACCGCGCCGCCGGTTGTGGCACCCTCGTTTCGTGACGACCGGTACTGCGCCGGGCCCCACCGAAGCGGTCCGCTATCGGACCAGCGGCGGAGTGGCCACCCTGACCATGGACCAACCCCATAACCGCAATGCTCTGACCTCGGCCTTGCGTAACGGCCTCGGCGACGGCCTGGCCGCCGCGGTGTCCGACCGAACGGTGCGGGTGATCGTGCTGACGCACACCGGCCCCGTGTTTTGCGCGGGCGCGGATATCTCCGGATCCGGCGGCGCCCCGACCGGCGCCAGGACCGACTCTGGAAGCCAAACGGGCAGCCTTGCCCCCCGCTTTGGTCTGGCCGAGATCCTGGCGGCGATACAGGACTCGCCGAAACCCGTTGTCGCCCGCATCGCCGGCCACTGTCTTGGTGGAGGCGTGGGCCTCGCTGCCGCCTGCGATGTTTCCATCGCCGCTCTGGAGGCCAGGTTCGGCTTCACCGAAGTGCGCCTGGGCCTGGCTCCCGCCATCATCTCGGTGGTCTGTCTGCCAAAGCTGCGCCGGGCCGACGCACTCGAGTTGTTCCTGACCGGCGAACGCATCTCCGCCCCCCGGGCTGCGGTCGTGGGTTTGATCACCTCGGCCGTTCCGGCCGAGGATCTTGGTGCGGCCGTCGCGGCAGTGGTTGCCAATCTGCTGGCGGGCGGACCGGAGGCCCTTGCAGCGGCCAAGCGTTTGGTCTTCGACGTACCGGCAATGGGGCGTGCCGAAGGTTTCGAGTACACGACGAGCCTTTCGGACTCCCTTTTTGCGTCGGCGGAGGGGGCTGAGGGCATGGCGGCCTTCCGGGAAAGGCGTCAGCCGTCGTGGCACGTCCCGCACCCCGGGCCAGCCGGCGGCACCACTGGCGGCAGCCGCGGTCCCTGAGGGGAGAGCGTCACGGAGTGTGGAGCGTTTGCGGGGCGCCCGACCGCACCTCACTGACGAGCCAGCGCGGCCAGCTTGGTGACGGTGTTCCAGTTGCGCATCGTGACCGCGGCGCCGAGGACACGGTCGAAGTTCAGCTTGCCCAACGGGGACTGACTGATCCCATTCGGGCACCACAGATAAAGGTGGTCGTCGACGACGCGAAGTTGGTCCGCGCCGAAGTCCTCGGCCGTGAGGCGATCGACACCGGAGGGCACGGGAGGGCCGGATAGGAAACCGACCAGGTGGCGGGACGGGTTGCCGAGCAGGTGCAGAAGGGGGTCGTGGGACATGGCGGCTTCCACCTCGGCGGCGGTGCGTGTGACAACCCGGCAATCAAATCCGAACTCGGCCTCGATCGCGTCCTCCAACGCCTCGGCTGCCCCCGCCTCGGATCCCGCTGGGCACGAGAAGATGGCGTTGCCGCTCTGGAGGTAGGTGCGGACGTCCTCGTAGCCGACTTCGCCCAGCAGCCCCCGGAGGCGACCCATGTCGATGAGCTTGTTCCCGCCGACGTTGATGCCCCGCAGCAAAGCCACCATGCGCGTCGTCATCCGGTCAATTGTCCCCCGAGGAGAGCGGCCAGGTCGCCGGCGTTGCGGACGCCGTAGTCCTGATAGCAGTTGTTCATCAGCGCGTGCACCCGGGTGGCTCGCTCGGCCAGAGAGCGCAGTTTCGGGACCCAGGCCCGCAGTTGTGGTTTGGAGTAGAGGTAGCGGAACCGTTCCGCAGCGGTGGTGTTCGACTGCTTCCACGTCTCGTCGTTGCGTCCGTGGAAGCGCACGACGGCCAGTTCCGGGCAGGTGACCTCGAGCACGGTCGGCAGCTTCGATACGCGGGGAGCGTCCACCACTACGAACGCCAGTCGAAGATCCCGGAGCAAGCTCAGAGTGCGATCGCGATCCCGGGGTTCCGCCAGCCATGTCGGCGAGCGAAACTCCACGCATACCGGCAGGGCCGGCCACCGCTCCCGGATCGCGGCGAGCGCGGCCCGGTTGTCAGCTCGGGCCGTAAACCACTCGGGATACTGCATCAACACTGCCCCGAGCTTTCCAGCGTCTATGAGCGGTCGAAGGGCATACTCGAACCGGGCCCAGACCTCTTCCGCAGCATCCCCGGGAAGATGTGAAAGGTAAACGTTTCGCTTGCCGACAAACTCGGGCTTCACGGCGTCGCGCAGGTCAGGCCACAGAGACGCCGGCCGGGCCGCGTGGCCGGTTAACAGGGAGTACGCCTTGACGTTCATGGTGAACCCCGGCGGCGTTCGCTCGGCCCACCCGCGAGCCAGCTGGGGCGTCGGCGGAAAGTAATAGGTGCTGTCCGCTTCAGTGATGGAGAACCTGGAAGCATAAAAGGCCAACCGCTCGGCGGCCGACATCGACCGTTTTGGGTACCAGTCGGTTTCTTTGACCAACGTGGGATCGGTCCACGAACAGGTTCCGACCAGGATGGGGTGGCCCGGGTCGTCAGGCATGTCAGGCGGTCGGCTCCGCCTCGCTTGGCGTGTAACCGCGGCCGGGCCAGTACCGGTCATCCCAACCAGCATGCCCCACACGAGCACACGCGTGCTCCCGTTGTGGCGAGGTGCCACACACCGCGCCCGCGTTTCCGGCAGGCTACGTGGATGCACAAGCCCAGTCTTCGCCGCCGGAGCCGACGAAGTCGGATCGTCGCGGGATGCGCGCTGGTCGCCGTGGTCGCCCTGGGAGTTGTGCTGGTGCTGGTACTGCCATCGGGGCACTCCAATCCCAGCACGGCCAGCACTCGCGCCGCCGTCAACGGCACCACGGCCGCCGGCCACGGGACGACGCCCACGGCTGCGGCCGGCTCGCACCCGGCGATCCCGGCCACGACCGTCGGCAGTCCGACCACGGTGACATCCCCGGCCGCGCCGACGACGATCGCTCCCGCCGCGCCGCCGGTGCCTCTGATGTCGTCGTGCCACGCCGTCGTCCACATCGGCGACTCGACTTCTGAGAGTCTGGTATCCGCGAACTATCTGCCGAATCCGGCCCAACGCCTGAGCGCCCAGTACGCCCAGGTCGGCGCTGTCGGGCAGAACTTCCAGATCTCCGGTGCCCGGTCCATCGTGGAGACGTACGAGGGGGAACCGAATGCCTACACGGTGGCCCAACAGATCGCGGCCTCCGGCTACAAGGGGTGCTGGGTGGTCGCGATGGGTATCAACGACGCCGCGGACATCGCCGCTGGTTCCAACGTCACGGCCACGGAGCGCATCCAGCGAATGATGTCGGCGATCGGGAATCAGCCGGTGCTGTGGTTCGGCGTCAGAACGTTCGTGTCAAGCGGTCCGTACGCCGAAGCCAACATGCAGTCCTGGGACGCCGCCCTGTTGCAGGCGTGCACCGTCTACCCCAACATGCGTGTCCTCGACTGGGCCAGCCAGGCGTTGCCGAGCTATTACATCCCGGACGGTATCCACTACAACTCGCCCGGGTCGGCCGTGTTGGCGGCAGCGTTCGCCCGCGGGCTGGCCACCGCCTTCCCGCAATCGGGGACATCGCCCCCGGGCTGCCTGGTGCCCTGAGCCCCGGACGCCACAGTCAACCGGTATCCCGCTTCCGGGCGCCCGCCATCAGCTGAGCGTTGAGGACCGCACCCAGCAGGATGGCGTAGACGGCGAGATAGGTCCCGATCATGCCAATGACCGCACCGGCAAACACTCCGTAGACAGCAGTGAAGCGCCGCGACCAGGCCACGTACAGGCTGAAGCCGGCGATTAACGCGACGACCCCGACCGACGACACCAGGGCACCGGGAACCAAAGCTTTCACGGGCATTCCACCCCCCACCGAAAAACGGTAAAGGACCGCAATCCCCGCTGTGAGCGCAACGAGGGCCACCGGCACCCCCACGATGAGTATGACCGCGGCGGGGGATCGACGGACCACAACCGACACGACCAGTGCGCTCAGACCGAGCATCACCACCGCCACCAGTGCTCCGACCAGGGCCCGGCCCCGAGCCTCGACATAGCTCTGACCCGGCACGCCGTACGCCTGCCGGATGGCCCGATCCAGGTTGTACGTACCCGCAGACGCGCTCCAGATGGCGACGAGCAGCGATGTCGCCAGCCCCAACGACAACCCGGTGCGACTGCCGGCCGCGACGCGCCGCAGCTGACCCTTCACGAGCGAGCCGAGCGACGCTGGCGCGCCGTTCGCCAGGTTTCCCAGATCAGTGGCGACCTGCTGTGGGCTGACGACCAAACCGAACAGTGTGATCGCGGCAATGGCCGTGGGAAAAGCCGAAATAAACAGCCAGAAGGCCGCGCCCGAGGCCGCCAGCCCGACTCGCTCCACGGCTTGCTCCCGGAGGACGCCGACGACGATATCGACCACCCGGGACAGGGCGGGGTGACGCCGGAGAACCCTTCCGACCCGGCTGGCGCCAGCCTGCTCGGCCGCGTCCACCTGATCACGGGCGTCGTCCAGCAGGTGATCCGGGCCGTGCTCTGAGGGGGGCCCCTGCGAGCTCGTCTCCACGCTCGGCCCAATGTACCCGAGCCGGGTGAGCAGTCCGGCCGACCGCGGCTGCGCTCAGTCCGCAGTCATCAACACCACGCCCGAAAAGGGGCCGACCGCGTTCGCCCACACGCCGACCTGGGCGTCGGGAACCTGGCGTTCACCACATTCGCCTCGCAACTGACGGACCGTCTCGATGCAGAAGTTGGCGCCGTGCCGTCGCCCGACGTTGCACGCCCCCCCGTCCGTGTTCGTGGGGATCGTGCCCCCGAGCCGGGTGTTGCCGGCTTCGATAAACGGGCCGGCCTCACCCAACTGGCAAAAGCCCAGAGCTTCCAGCCACTGAAACGTGATGATGGTGAAACCGTCGTACAGCTGGGCGCAATCCACGTCGTCGGGTCGCAGGTCGGTCCGGCTCCACAACTCGCGGGCCGAGTGGAAGGGGGAGCTCTCGTTCATATCGATGTTGTTGAAGTCCATGTATTTGATCGACGAGTAGGCGGCGGCCTCTACCCATACCGGTTGCTTACGCCAATCACGGGCCCGGTCGCCTGCGGTGTAGATCACTGCTGACGCCGAGTCGACCGGGTAGTCGCAGTCGAGCAACCGTACCGGCTTGCAGATGTAACGGGCAGCCAGATAGTCGTCGACCGTGATCGGGTCCCGGAAGAGGGCGTCGTCGTTGAGAGAAGCGTGGTAGCGCTGGGCGACGACATGGGCGCCGAATTGCTCTTCTGTCGTGCCGTACACGTCCATGTGCCGCTGGGCCGGTAGGGCGGCGATCGAGGGGATCATTCCGCCTACGTCGAAGCCATACGGAGCGGTGTAGCCGCGGTCGCCGTCGGCGATCTCGGGTCCGCGTCCGGCGGCGTCGCGGATGACCTCGCTCGAACTGGCCCGCTGATTGATGACCCGTACCGTGAGCACGGTGTGGGCGAAACCGGCCCGAATAGCCGCAATGCCTTGCATCGCTGGCGCCACATAGGCGGGCGCCGGACTGGGGGCCGCGTACCAGTTGAGGGGGGAGATGCCGAGGGAGTAGCCAAGGTCCATCGGTTCGATGACGTCGAGGCTTCCCGGCGCCGGCCCGGCTACCCCCCACAGGACCGCCACTCCGTCGATGTCCGCCGGCGTCATGCCGGCGTCGGCCATTGCAGCGGTGCAAGCCTGGATGGCCAACTGCCAGGAACCCAGCCCGGTTCGCCTCCCGGTCCGGGAATAGCCGACCCCTACCGCGGCGACCCGGTCGTCGACTCTCATGACCCCGCCCGGACTGCAGGCCGGAAAAACGGGAGGGTCAGGGTGGGGGTCACCGCTTTGAAGATGGTCTCGAGGCGAACGCCGCAGCGCAGATCCGCTTCCTCACCTTCGATGCCTCCGGGCATGCGGACGCCCGGCTCCTCGTCGATCTCCATCACCCCGATGATGTAAGGGATCTTGTCAACGAAGAAGGGGTGGCCCGCCTGCATGACGACGGTGTAGGAGTACAGCGTTCCCCGCCCGGAGATGTCGTCAGGGGCGAGGTCTGTCGACTGGCACCAGCGGCAGATGGGACGGGGATAGTGGATGAAATGACGACAGTTCTGGCACCGGAGCAGTTGCAGCTTTCCCTGGTTGATCGCATCCCAGTAAAACCGATGCATCGGGTGATCACCGGGTATTGGCGGGGACAGCCCCCCGATCTCCTCGATGACACTGGCTTCGCTCACGGCCTCCTCCTTGACGTCCTCTGTCTACCTGGCCGGATCATAGGACGCCAGGGTCAGGTCGCGACTTGGCGGTCACGTCGGCCCCCGGCTCCGTCGTCGGAAGGGACCGGGTGGCCGCGTCGAGAGCGGCCTCGACGCGAATCGCCAGAGGATGGTCCTCAAGGTCGTCGATCGGGACCGGGAGGGCGAGCGACCAGTTCGGGCGCGTGCATTCGGTCCCGGGCATGTTTGGCCGCTCAGCCTCCCCTACCGCGTCTTCCAGCGTCGCAGCCAGCAGCCGAGACGGGGCCCCGGCCAGCAACTGGTAGGCCGCCACGACTGCCTCCTCGGCGGGGGCGCCGTCGTCGAGACCTCCGTCCCGGCGGAGCCGGTCTCGGATGGCCTGGGTGGCCTCCTCGTTCGGCTCCAGGCCCAACCGGCGCTGTTCGGCCAGGTCGGTGCCGCCCCACAGGCCGGCGACCGTGGGCAGATCGTGCGTGGTCACTGCGGCCAGTGCCTTGATGGGCCACTCTCGCGGTTCGGCGTTTTCAAACCACAACAGCCGGTAGGAGAGAAGGTCGTGTCGGGCCAGCGCCGGCCGGGCCGACGGCTCAACCGTTCCCAGGTCCTCGCCGACCACCAGGGCGTGAGAACGCTGGCTCTCCAGCGCCACGATGCCCAGCAGGTCCTCGCTCGGGTAGCGAACATACGCGCCCTCAGCGGGGCTGCTGCCATCGGGGATCCACCACAGGCGAAACAGCCCCATCACGTGGTCCAGCCGGAGGCCGCCCCCTGGATGCATCACCGCTCGTATGGTTTCGATGAATGGTTGATAGCCGGATTCGGCCAGTCGCCAGGGCACGAAAGGAGGCAGTCCCCAGTTTTGTCCCTGCTGGTTGAACTCGTCGGGCGGGGCGCCCACCGAGACGTCGAGAGCGAGCAGGTCCTGCCACTCCCAGGCGTCGAATCCGTCCGGGTCGAACCCGACCGGCAGGTCCTGGATGAGGGCAATCACGTCCCCAGCGGCGTCGAACTGGGATCCGCACAGCCATTGCAACCAGGCGTGGAAACGAATGCGATCCGGAGACGCGGCGATGATGGCGGCCACCCCACTGCCATCGGGGCGCCGGCAGTCCGCGGGCCAGCTCCGCCAGCGGGGTCCGTGCTGCTCGGCCAGGACCGACCAGGCTGCAAACAACCTGACCCGGGCGGCGTGATCGGCATACCACCGTTCAAACTCGGGACGCAGGGCATCCTTCACCCAGATCGCCTCCAGCGCCGCGCCTTTCAGGCGGGACACCGCGTCCCTGTCGATTTCTCGGCGGGTGTTGAGTTCCTTGCCCGCCGCGGCTGCTCGCTCTACCTGGGCGGCAGCCAAATCGGCACCCGGAATGTCTTCGATGTGCAGGTACAGGGGGTTGCGAAACCGGCGAGTAGCCGGGAAGTAGGGGCTGGGCTGCTGCGGCAAGGTCGGCGCGACCGCACTGATGGGATTGACGAGCATGAAGCCGGCTCCCCGTGGCCGTGACCAGACTGCCAAGCGGCGCAGGTCGGCAAGGTCGCCCATGCCCCAACTGGCGGGCGAGCGGGCGGCGTAGAGCTGGACGGCCCATCCCCACGACTGCCGGGCCGGAAGTGGGCAGCGGCCGGGCGTGACGATTACCCGGATGTGGTTGCCCTCGGCGCCGACGAAATCGTGGTAGCCGTCGGGAAGGTCGCGTGGGAGCACGCCGTCGACCGCCACGCTTCGTCCGTTTTCCAGGCTGAGATCGCCAGCGCCGACAGGCACCCGGTCGCCGGGTCGCACCACCGCCACACCTGGGGGTGCGATTGGAGCAGGACCCATGATGGTCCGGAGGCGGGCCCGGGATGACGGTGAGACCAGTCGTTCCCGGCCGGACGCATCGAGGTAGCCATCGTCGATCCCCCACGCGTCAGGCACTGCGGGCCTCGATAAGCACAACGGCATCGGCCGGGACCACCAGCGTGTCGTCGCCCTCCGCGGTGTCGGGGCTGGATGTGGCGAGTACCGCGGCGCCGGCTGGTGTCGCAAAGCAGTGCGGCCCGGACCCCAGGTTCACCAGAATGCTGATCGGTGGACGGTGCACGACGAGCGTGCCGGCTTCCTCGTCGGCGGTGACCTGGATGTGATCGAGCCGCGGGTCGCGCAACGCCGGTTTCGCACGTCGCAGATCGATCAACTGGCGATACCAGCGTAGAAGATCTGCGTGTGACTCCTGCTCGACCTCGGACCAGTTGAGCTTCGAGATCTGGAACGTGGAGGGGTCTTGCGGATCCGGCACCTGGTTCGGGTCCCACCCAAAATCCGCGAACTCGTGGCGCCGCCCTTCGCTGACCGCTCGCGCCAGGCCCGGATCGCGGTGGTCGGTGAAGTACTGGAAGGGAGAGCTGGCCGCCCACTCCTCACCTTGGAACAGCATCGGGGTGAACGGCCCGGTCAGCAGCAGGGCGGCGGCGACCTTCACCCGTCCCGGGCTCGTGAGAGCACTGATTCGCTCACCGAAGGCCCGATTGCCGACCTGGTCGTGGTTCTGGATGCACACGACGAACTGGGTGCCCGACAAGCCCTCGGGGGACCGCCCGTGGCGGCGCTGGCGGTAAGGCGACCAGGTACCGTCGTACACCCAGGCCTGCCGCAGCGCCTTCGCCAGCAACGACAGCGACCCGAAGTCCTCGTAGTAACCGTGGCGTTCCCCGGTGAGGCTGGCGTGCAGGGCGTGGTGCCACTCGTCAGCCCAGGCTGCGTCCAGGTTGAAACCCCCGGCATCCCAGCCGCGCACGAAACGGGGGTCATTGAGGTCGCTCTCGGCAATGAGAAAGAGCGGTCGGTCCCGGTGGGTAGCCAGCGCGTCGACCTCGCGGCCGAGCTCCTCGAGGATGTGGCACGCCGACTGGTCAAGGATGGCATGAACCGCGTCCAGGCGCAGGCCGTCCGCGTGGTAGTCCCGCAGCCACATCAGGGCGTTGTCGATGACAAAGCGACGCACCTCGAGACTGCCCGGACCGTCGAAGTTGATAGCCGCACCCCAGTTGGTCCGGTGCCTGCTCGAGAAATACGGACCGAACTCGGCCAGATAGTTTCCCGCTGGTCCGAGGTGGTTGTACACGACGTCCACGACCACGCCGAGGCCCGCGGCGTGGCACGCGTCGATGAGGCGCTTGAGTCCCTCCGGACCCCCGTAGCTGTGATGCGGCGCGAACAGGTCGACGCCGTCGTAACCCCACCCGCGATCGCCCGAGAACTCGACCACTGGCAGCAGCTCGACCGCGTCGATGCCGAGACCGACCAGGTGGGGAATCCGCTCGATGGCCGCGTCGAACGTCCCAGCCGGGGTGAAGGTACCGATATGGAGCTCATAGAGCGTCAGGCCGCGGGGGGACACGCCCCGCCAGCGCTGGTCTGACCAGACAAACGCGTTCTGGTCGACAACCTGGGAAAGCCCGTCGATGCCGTCGGGTTGGAAGCCCGAGCGGGGATCAGGTCGAACCTGTTCCCCGTCCAGGCTGAATCCGTAGCGGCTGCCGGATCCTGCGTCAGCGACAGAGAGCCGCCACCATCCATCCCGGCAAGATCGCATTAGCAGCCGGTCCTGCTCGAGACACAACTCGACCCGCTCCGGCTTCGGAGCCCAGACGGAGAACTCCATCATCGGCTCGGGCTGGCGGTCAGCACCGCCACGGGAAAGCTAGCGAGGAGGTCTCGGACCGCGACACCCCGGCCGCCACCATCGTGGGGCTCCCCGGTCAGCACGTCGGTCCACTGCCCTGAAGCCAGGTCCACTCTGGTGTCGTCCCAACGGTCGTCGCCGAGGCGGGGCACGACCACTGCCAGACCACCGCGGTCGAAGCCAACCAGATCGTCGGCACGCGGCCCGGTGAAGTGAAGAGGCTCGTACCGGCTGGAAACGTAGAGCTCAGGCTGGTGGCGGCGATGCTGGAGAACGCGATGGATGAGCCACATTTTGACCACTCCGGCCGGGGTTCCCGGGGCCGGATCCGGAGAAGCGTCACCCGACAGCCCGGCCAGGAGGCGACGGCGCACGGCGTAATCCACCGGACGCCGGTTGTCGGGGTCCACCAGGCTCAGATCCCAGATCTCTGTTCCCTGGTAGATGTCGGGCACACCCGGGGCGATCAGGGCGATTGCGGTCTGGGAGAGGGAATTCCTTCGCCCGCGCTCCACGACCCGCGCCTCCGCCATGAATCCTTCGAAGTCCTCCAGAAACAATCGATCGGCAAGGATGGCGCGGGTGAAGCCCTCAACGGTTCGGTCGTAGTCGCTCGCAGGGTCCATCCAGGAGGTATGGAGTTTGGCTTCCTTCGTTGCCTTGGCCATAAAGGCCGCGGCTCGATCGGCATCGAGCGGCCAGGCTCCTGCGAGCGTTTGATAGAGCAAGTATTCCGCGTCGGCGTCCGGCCACTGGTCGCGCCGATGGCGTTGGTTTATCGACGCCCATCGGCCCACCGCCGCGGCCCACGGGCCGGGCAACTCCGAAAGCACATTTATTCGGGCTCGAACGTCACCGCTGCGCTTGGTGTCATGCGTCGAGAGGGTGAGAAAGGTTTCCGGCCACTGCGCGGCGGTTCGAGCCGTTTCAACATGGAAATCCTTGACCGGACGGCCGAATATCCCGGGATTGCCGCCGACCTCGTTAAGAGAAATGAGCCGGTTATACCGGTAGAACGCGGTGTCTTCGACCCCTTTGGCCATGACCGGCGCAGTGAATTGCTGCAAGCGCAGGCAGAACTCCGGCTCCCACTCCGAGCCGATCTCTGCCAGAGCAAGCTGACCGATGAAGTCGATGAACTCCGGATCCAGGTCTGGCCGGCGAGCCCGGGCGCCCGTGACCGCGAGGCCGACGTATGCCCGATCAGATTGGGTCGCGACCCGGCGCGGGTGCACATAGGTGCGGTACACGGGAAAGTGGGCCACGACCTCTCGGAGGGTGTCGCGGATCTGGCTGCGGGTGTGGTCCCGGTGCCGGCGAAAATGCTCACAGATCAAGGCGAGAAGCCCGACCAAACGCTCCAGTTCAGCACGGAGGTCGTGGCCCATGATCTGTTGCTTGGCGCCGTACGCCACCTCGTCATAACTCTCGGTCTGGCCGGTGAAATCCCTGTAGCACGTGGACATGGCGTCTTCGTTATCGCTGGCCACGTACAGGCCGTTCACCCGGTTGAGGAAGTCGTACCCCGTGGTACCTGCCACTGCCCAGGTGTCCGGCACGGCCTCTCCGGGCTGGAGAATCTTTTCCACCACGCTGTACTGCCCGCCCGTGTTCTGCGCCAGCATTTGCAGATACCCCTGCGGATCCACCAGACCGTCCACGTGATCCACCCGCAAACCGTCCAGGGTGCCGTCCCGAACCAGGTCGAGCACGAGCATATGCGTGGCTGCGAAGACCTTCGGATCCTCCACTCGAACACCAACCAGGGTCTCGATGTTGAAAAAACGCCGGTAGTCGAGCTCCTCGCTGGCCGTGCGCCAGTAGGCCAGCCGGTAGTTTTGCCGGCGCAGGATCTGATCGAGCCGGTCGAGATCATGATTCAGGGCGGCCAACTCTCCATCAACCGCGTCGGCCAGCCGCGCCTCCCCGGCGCAGAGCCGGGCCAACTCGGCCGACAACCGAACCTTCTGATCATGGCGCTCGGCCACCGCCACGGGGTCGGCCATCATGCCCGGGGGCAGAGCAGCAAAACCATCGGCCAGTGCGGCCAACTCCTCCGATCCGGCGCGACGCGCGGCACGGCCCAGTAGGCCGTCCAGCGTCCGTGGCGAAAGGGGCAAGCAGTGCTCGTAATATCGGACCCGAAAGTCCCCGCCCGCTCGCTCCAGGACCAGCTCACCCGCCTCGAGGACCCGACCGTACTGGTCGCCCAGGACCGGCACCAGGACTGCGAAAGCGGAGCGTCCATCCGGCCCGGTCCACTCGATGTCAAAGAAACGGGCGTACCGGCTGGCCCGGCCGTTTTCCAGCACATCCCACCACCATCGGTTGGTCGGGTCTGCGGCCATATGGTTGGGGACGATGTCCAGGACCTGACCCATGCCGGCCTGCCGGAGCGCTCCGACCATCCGGGCATGTCCCGGGGCCCCGCCCAGATCGTCGCTGAAGCGCTCCGGGTCCACCACGTCGTAGCCGTGGGTGCTTCCGGCGACTGCCTGCAGGTACGGCGAGCAGTACAGGTGGCTGATCCCGAGATCGGCCAGGTATGCCGCGATTCCGGCCGCGTCATCGAAGCCGAAACCGGGGCGAAGTTGGATGCGATATACCGCCCGGCGCACCGCCACTTCAGTCACCCGGCCGCGGTGGCCGGCCGACTGTGGATCCGGCGGGCAGATCGTGGGCGCCGGGGTGTCGGGGGCTCACGTCACCATTCTGCCTGTGCCACACGCCGAGCGGAACCAACCGTGAAATGGCGACCGGGGTGGGCTCTTGCCCGGCGGGGCCGCGAGGCCGGAGAATCGTGTCATGACCGAGAAGGGTGGCTACCTCCTGGACAACCGTCAGGCCGAAGCGGGCCGGCGATTCGACGCGTTGTCCGCGTTGTTCGATCCCTGGACCTTCGCCCACGTGGAGCGACTGGGATTGAGCTGCGGGTGGCGCTGCTGGGAGGTGGGTGCGGGAAGTTCGCCGGTGCCCTCGTGGCTGGCGGCGCAGGTGGGCGATGCGGGCCACGTGCTGGCCACAGACATAGACCTGTCCTGGATACCCGGCGATGCCGCGTTCGAGGTGCGCCGCCACGAACTCGGGGTCGACCCGGCAGCTGAAGGCGAATTCGATCTGGTGCACGCTCGACTGGTGCTGGTGCACGTCCAGGCTCGAGACCGGGCGTTGGACGATCTGGTCGATGCGCTGCGACCAGGCGGGTGGCTGCTGGTCGAAGAGGCGGACCCGGACCTGCAGCCGCTCGTCTGCCCGCATGAAATTGGCCCGGCCGAGGCGCTCGCCGATCGGCTCAAGGCCGGCTTCCGGCGCTTGATGAGCGGGAGGGGGGCCGATCTGGCTTACGGCCGCAAGCTCCCGCGGCTGTTACGAAGCCGCGGGCTCATCAACGTGGAAGCCGATGCCTTCTTTCCTGTATGCGGTCCGGTCTGCAACTTGCTGGAAATCGCAACGACCGAACAGATCCGGGCCGAGCTGACCGACGCTGGGCTCGCCACCGCCGGGGAGATCGATCAGCACCTGGAAAACGTCCGCAGCGGACGTTTGGACGTGACCATCTCTCCACTCATCAGCGCCTGGGGACGCAAGCCGGAACACCCGCGGGACGATCGAGCCACCCGAAGGCCGCCCCGGTGATCCTTTTGGTGCCTTCCCAATTTCACCGTGTGTCGGGGCCGGGCGGAGCAAACGGCGACCATCCTCTGCCGCTCATGAGCCGACGAGCCCGTGACGATCGCCACCTTGCCGACGAAGCAATCCCCTGTCGTGTGTGGATCCACGCGCATCCTCCCCTCGGACCGGCGTAATGTGCTGGGGCGCGCCGGGCGCGGTTTGACAGGATAAGGGGTGGAACGAAGACGATGCTGGAAAAAGAGGGAGCGTCCCGGCCTCCATTCGAGCGCGGATCGATCTCGCTGCGGCTCTATCCTCACAACGAACTGGGCGCCACGGACCTTGTGACCGAGCTCTGCACGCAGGGCCAGCTGGCACTGGAAGGCGGCTTCGACGGGGTCATGACCAGTGAGCACCACGGAGGGGTGGGCGGCTATATCCCGAATCCCCTCCAGATGGCCGGCTTCATGCTGGAAGAGACCGCCGACGGTTGGGCCGCGCCCTGCCCCCTCCTTTTACCTTTGCGCCCTACCGCCCTGGTCGCCGAGGAGATCGCCTGGTTGGCCGCTCGCCACCCGGGTCGCGTCGGTCTCGGCGTCGGGTCTGGAGCCATGGCCCGCGACTTCCAGGTGATGGGGCTGGACGTGACGGATGCGGCCCGGCTTTTCAAAGCTGAGCTTCCACGGGTCGTCAGCTGGCTACGAGGGCGAGACCTCGGCGAGCTCGCCGGCGACCGGGCGCTCCAGGAATGCGGAGTTCATCCGATCCCGGTGCTGAGCGCGGCCGTCTCGATCGCTGCCGCTCGCCGGGCGGCGATTTGCGGAGCGGGGCTGATCCTGGAAGGAATGTCGCCGCCCGCGAAAATCGCAGAGCTGTGCAGCGCCTATGACGATGCGGGCGGAACGCTGCCGAAGATTCTGATCCGCCGGGTCTGGCTCGGACAGCCGCAAGCTCTCCTGGTCGAACAGCAGCGGCAGTTCTATCAGTCCCACGGGAATTCCGGCGCGCCGCTGCCGCCCGACGAAACGGTTTCGGCGGCAGAGGGGGCGGAGATGGCAAGCGCGCTCTCCGACCTGCTCCGGGTGACGAACGCAGACGGGTTGAATCTACGGATTCACCTGCCTGGCATGAGCGGGGCGGCCGTACGAGAACAAATCGCAGGGTTGGCCAGTGACGTGCTCCCTGTCCTCCGCTCCATGGCTGCCCATTTCGCAGCCAGACCGACAGGGAGCTGACGTTCGTGCGCGCCGTGAGGATCGCGGCGAGAACAGTCACGGTGGTCGATCAACCGCTCCCAAGAGGCGATGGCATCACGGTCATAATCGCATCTGCGGGCATCTGCGGATCGGATCTCCATCTCCTCAACTGGGACCTGCCGGTTGTGCTCGGTCACGAGATGGCCGGCACGCTCCCGGACGGAACGCCGGTCGCAATTGAGCCGATCGATCCGTGCTGGGTGTGCGCCGCGTGCGCTTCTGGCGACTACAACCTGTGCGAGCGCGGCGGCTCGATGGTCCTCGGTGTCGGGCGCGACGGCGGCATGGCCGAGGCTTCGGTAGTTCCGGCCTCGTCCATCACCCGGCTGCCAAGCGGCATCGATCTGGCCGACGCGTGCCTGGTAGAACCACTGGCGGTCGCCATCCACGCCGTGCGCCGCGGATCGGTGCGGGCGGGCACACGGGTGGCGGTGGTGGGAGGAGGATCCCTCGGACAGCTGGCGCTGGTGGCCGCGCAGGCCGCCGGCTCGGAGGTGTCGGTAGAGGCCCGCCACGAGGCGCAAACTGAGGTGGCCGCCCGGCTCGGCGCTCGGCCCGTCGCCGGGAGCTACGACGTGGTCATCGAAGCGGCCGGGACGTCCGGCGCTCTGGACCGAGCCGTTGAGCTGTGTCGCCCAGGCGGGACCGTGGTGGCGATCGGGACCTATTGGGAGCTCCCGGTCATGCCCGCGGTGAACATGGGGACCCGCGAGATCTCCCTCGTGCCCGCCTACATGTACGGAAGGGCCGGCCCGATCCGGGACTTCGACGCGGCGGCCGCCGTACTGGCTGCCCGGCCGGACGTACCCGGGCTGGTCATCACCCACCGATTCCCGCTGGATGCCGCCCCGGAAGCGTTCGCGGTCGCCCGCGACAGAGCCGCGGGAGCGATCAAAGTCGTACTCGAACCGTAGCGGGCTCGAGCAGCGGCTTCCGCGCCTCGCCCGCCGCGCTCGTGCTAGACACAGTTCGTCGCAGACACGACGAGCCCCAGGACTGGACCGGGAGGGGAAATGGCATATCCGTTGGATGCAGGCTCTGTCGAGGACTATCCGGTCAAGGTCGGCAGCGCGCTGGTGACCATGGTCGACCCGAATCGAGGCTTCGAGAAGGCCTACAACCGCTGGTATGAGAGGGATCACTTCTATGCCGGATGCATGATCGGACCCTATCTGTTCGCTGGCAGCCGCTGGATCGCGCCGCGGGACCTCAAGAACCTGCGGTGGCCGCAGACCGAGGGCGTGGCGGAACCGTATGATGCCGGCTCTTATATCTCCATCTACTGGGTTGAAAAAGGTCATCACCAGGACCACTTCACGGATTGGGCGTCGCCCCAGGTTCATTGGTTGTACGCCAACAACCGTGGCTTTGCGGAGCGAACCCACGTCCACACGGTCGTCGTGGATCACCTGGGGGCGAGCTACCGCGACGATGATCCCGTCCCCGTCGAGCTGGCGCTCGACTACGGCTACCCCGGCATCGTCGTCGCCTGGTTCGATGGTCGAGACCGCTTGCCGGCCGCTGACCTGCAAGCCGAACTGAGCAAAGCACTCGTCCCCGATCTGCTCTCCGGCTCAACGATCGAGATCGCTTCGTCCTGGACGCCCAGCACTCCGTCGGAAGAGCGATCCTCGGGAAGCCCCATGCCATTGGGCACCCCGGCCGGAGGCCCAAACCGCCTGTTGCAGATCTTCTTTGTTGGCGGCGACGTCAGTCAAGCGATGGACGGGTTGCGCACCTACACGGACGCGATCGAGAAGACCGGCCTTGCCGATACGCAGCTGGTGGCGCCATTTTTCCGTACGACACCCGGCAAGGACACGTACCTGGACCAGCTCTGGTGACGGACGGGACGTTGGCGCCTGCACCGGCGCCGCGGGTTCGCCCACCTGCCCGGTGACACGTCGCATCACCCGCTGCAGTCCCCGAGCCTCTAGGCCCTGTCGCCGTGGTTAGCCGGTCGGGTGCGAGAAAGGTGTGCGCCGGCGTCAGCCAGGATCAGCTGGCCGGTGATGCACCGGGCCAGATCCGAAGCCAAGAAGACGGCCAGCCGGCCCAGTTCCTCGGGTTCGGTCATGCGGCGGAGGGGGTTGGACTCGGCAATGGCGGCGACCCGTGCCTCATCGAACGCGGCCCGCACCGTCTCCGTGAGCGTCGTGCCTGGCGCGATCGCCACGACCCGGATATTCGACGGTCCGAGCTCCACGGCCATGGTCTGGGTCAAGTGGTTGATGGCGGCCTTGGCCGCACCGTAGGCACCGAGGAAGGGAGCAGGCCGGGTCGTCTCCCCTGAGCTGACGTTGAGGATCACCCCACCGCTATCCTGCGCCAGCATGACACGGGCTTCGGCTCGCCCGCACAGCGCGGTCAGCACCAGGTTCTGGTCGACCAGGTCTCGCCAGATTTCGCCGTCGGTGTCGAGTATCGGTGCGCCGCCGTGGCCCGCCATCATGCCGATGTTGTTGACCGCGACGTCGAGCGCCCCGAGCGCATCCACCGTCTCTTGCACCATGCGCTCGATCTGCGGGTCGTCACGACAGTCGGCGACGACCGTCACCGCCCGTCCCCCCTCCGCTGCTATGGAAGCGGACACTTGTCGGGCGAGCTCGCCACGGACGTCGGCGACCGCGACTGCGGCACCGGCTCGAGCCAGCCAGCGGGCGATCTCCGCGCCGATACCTGCTCCGGCCCCGGTAACGAGGGCGGCTTTCCCCGAGAGGTCGATCATTACGGCCACGCGCTTAGGCGGTCCAGAGTCGCAGAACCTCTTCGATGATGGTGTGCGCCCGGTCGACGACCAGTTTCTCGTCGATGCCACCTAAGGGATGGTCGATCGTTACGACCCGGGCATCGGGCATCCCGAACGCGCTCGCGACCTGCAGCGTCAGATTGCGGAATCCTCCCCGCGTCGTCACCACCACAGTGGGAATACCGCTGTCTTCCAGTTGGACGAGGTCGTGGACACTCCACGACGTGCACGAGCCTCAATCAGCGCTACCGGTGAGGACCAGGTCCGCCTCCTGCCGTAATTGTTCGAGGACCTCCTCGGGCGCCGGTTGGGCGGCATTCTTCGTGAGCACCAACGGCGCACCCGTGCCCGCCCGCTCGGCCAGCGGCGTGGCTGCGGTCACCATCAGCAGCCCGGCGTTTGGTTTCAGGTTGTCGAGCACGCCAATGCGGGCCCCCGCCAGCACACGCCGGCCGGGCGACAAGCTGTGCGGCGACGCGACGATCGCCCCATCGGGTCGAAAAATCTTCACCGGGCTCATGTCCTCTCCTTGCTCATTTTTCCTGTTCAACTGTCCACGGGAACGGTCACAGAGCGGGAGATGCTGCCCCACGAAGGTATTAGGCACGAGTGTTTTCCGGGGCCTCCAGCGACCATGACGCGAATGTCATCCGGGCGGCTGGTCATCGGCAGCAAAGCTTCCGGGTCTTCGATGCTGCGCATCCAGGGAGGTTCCGCCGCCCCGGAATCAAAGTGTTGGCGCTTCACGGCGCGCCGTACTCGGGCGTACTGATACAGAAACAACTGGACATCCTCACGCGACCACCCTTCTGCGGCCGCCTGGAAGGCATGTTCAGGGCCGAGCACCACAAAAAACTCTGACTCCGCCATAGCCGCGTTGTTGGATCCCAGGGTCGCCATCGCCGACGCCATTTTCGCCAGAATCGGACCGGGATGAGTCGCCCACATGTCGTGAACATTGTGGGGGCCCTCGACGCCGGCCACCGTCACAGCGCTGGGGCTCTCTACTCCCCGGCACCGGGGGTAGATGGGCCAGGGGCTCGCGGGCGCGTTTTCGGCAAAACAGTAGGCGTATTTGGCCGGATGACCTTGTGTGGACGCGTCGCCATCACCGGGTCGGCCCCCGCCGACGTGCAGCAGGATCAGCCGGAGCGCCCGTCCTGTCGTGGCGTTCGCCCGGGTGCCGGGCCCGAAGGTCCCGAAACCGGCGTTGTACCCCGCTTGCTGCACCACCACGCCATGGACCGCAACCATGACCGCCACTGCATGGGTGGTGGCTTGCACGCCACGCAGATTGAACTCTGGGCGGGCCAAAGCCCGCACCGCTGCCGTGATCACCGGAAACACAGCAGGAGGGCATCCCGCCATCACCGCATTGATCGCCGCGGCGCGCGCCGTGCACGCACCCAGTCGCGGCGGCAGCACGGCGAGCACCTCGTCCGGCGAACCGCTGTACGCAGCGAGCATGGCGTCGACCCGGTTTGACGTGGGAGCGACCACGGGCAGGCCGTCCCCCCAACCGCACTCCGCCAGCAAGCCGTAGAGAGTCTCCGGAGACTCGTCCAGCAACTCGATGAGTTCCGGTGGGTCCATGCCTTCCCCTCTCCCACTCTGACACTAGCCGGGAGGCTCGCGAGCCGCCTTCGTTGGTATGGTCACCCGAATGACCAGCGGGACGCCGACGCGACGCAAGGTCGTCTACATCGACAGCAGACCCGGAGCCGGAGAGATCGAGCGGAGGGTCCTGGCGGCACGAGGTGCCGAACTGGTGATGGGGACGTGCACCACCGACGAACAGGTGGTGGCGTTAGCGGCTGACGCCCCTGCCATTCTCAACAGCATGTACTGGATGGGCCCCGGCCTCTTTGCCCGGCTCCCGGAGCTACGGGTTGTCGTCCGGGGCGGCGTCGGCATCGACAACATCGACGTGGAGGCGGCGACCAGGGCCGGGGTGGTGGTTTGCAACGTCATCGACTACGGCCACAACGAGGTAGCCAACCACACGTTCGCCATGCTCCTCGCCCTCAACCGGAAGCTGGTCACGCTCGACCGAGCGGTGCGCGACGGCGAGCACCTGGCCGCGGCTGACGCCATGCCCCACACCGGGCGATTCGCGGGACAAACCCTGGGGCTGGTCTCGTTCGGGACGATCGCCCGGACCGTCGCCAAGCGAGCTTGCGGCTTCGATATGCGAGTCGTCGCATTCGACCCGTTCGTCGACCCCGCCATCGCCCGCGCCCGCGGCGTCGAGCTCCTGCCGCTGCCCGAAGTCCTGTCACAGGCCGACTACCTGTCGATTCACACGCCGCTCAGTCCCGCCACCCGTGGGCTCATCGGCGCGGCCGAGCTGGCGTTGATGAAACCGTCGGCCTACCTGGTCGTGACGTCACGAGGTGGAGTGGTCGATGAGGCAGCCATGGCGGACGCCCTGCGGGCAGGCCGCCTTGCCGGGGCCGGAATCGATGTGTGGGAACGGGAGCCACCCGATCCCGGACACCCGCTGCTCCAGCTGCGCAATGTCATCGCCACCGCGCACGTGGCCTGGTATTCCGAGATCTCGGTCGTGTCGCTGCGGACGATGTTCGCCGAGGCCGCGGCAGACGTGCTCGAGGGGATCACGCCGCGTTCGGTCGTCAATCCCGAAGTGCTCGACCGGGTCCAGCTGGCCGCCCGCCCGTCGGACTGACACGCTGGAGGCACGAATACGCGTCGACGGCGTATTGTCGTACCGATGGGAGACTCGAGTGTCAACGTGGTCGCCGACGTCGACGCGGTCGTCGTCGGTGCCGGGTTCGCCGGCCTGTACGCCCTGCACCACCTCCGGGACAAGCTGGGGCTGCGCATACGCTGCTACGAATCGGGTGATGGCGTCGGAGGCACGTGGTACTGGAACCGCTACCCGGGCGCCCGCTGCGATTCGGAGAGCTATTACTACTGCTATTCCTTTTCCAGCGAGCTGGAGGAGGAGTGGGAATGGAGCAGCAAGTATCCCGAGCAGCCGGAGATCCTGCGGTATCTGGAGCACGTGGCTGACCGGTTCGATCTCCGGAAGGACATCCGCTTCAACACACGCGTCACCGCCGCCAGATTCCAGGACGATTCCGAACGGTGGGAGATTTCGACCGATCAGGGCGACACCGTGACGGCCCGGTATCTCGTATCCGCGGTCGGATGCCTGTCGGCTGCCAACGTCCCCGCCATCCGCGGCCTCGATCGATTTGAGGGGGACTGGTATCACACGGGGGCATGGCCGCACGACGCTATCGATCTCACCGGCAAACGGGTGGCGATCATCGGGACGGGCTCAACAGGGATCCAGGCCACGCCTGTGGTGGCCGAACAGGCCGACCACCTGTGGGTCTTCCAACGGACACCCAATTACAGCGTCCCGGCCCGAAATTTCCTGATGTCGCCAGAGCAGACCAGGGCAATCAAGGACAGCTACGAGGAGATCCGGCGCCTCCAGAGGGAGTCGTACGGGGGTTTCCCGTACAAACTCAACCTGAAGTCAGCTCTGGACGTGAGCCCCGACGAGCGGCTGGCTACCTACGAACAACTGTGGGCCGAAGAGGGTGGCTTCAAGTTTATCTACGGGTCGTATTTCGACCTGCTGCGCAACCAGGAGGCCAACGACACCGCCGCCGAGTTCATTCGCAGCAAGATCCGTCAGACGGTGAAAGACCAGCACGTCGCCGAACAGCTGTGCCCCAACGACTATCCCTACGGCACCAAGCGACCACCGATCGATACTCACTACTTCGAGACGTTCAACCGGGACAACGTGACGCTCGTGGATCTCCGCGCTACCCCCATCGAGGAGATCACACCGACGGGCATCCGGACCAGGGACCGGGATTACGAACTCGACGTCATTATCTTCGCCACCGGATTTGATGCCATGACCGGGTCCCTGCTCAAGATCGACATTCGCGGCCGAGGAGGGCTCGGGCTCTCCGAGAAATGGCAGTCAGGTCCGGTCGCCTATCTCGGCCTGCAAGTTGCGGGCTTCCCGAACATGTTCATCGTGACCGGACCGGGCAGCCCTTCGGTCCTCACGAACATGCCCTTGGCCATCGAACAGCACGTCGAGTGGATCGGCCGGTGCATCGCCGACATGCGCGACAACGGCATCGACACCATCGAGGCAACCGAGGAAGCCGAGGCAGCCTGGGTCGACCACGTCCGCGAAGTCGCGGAGACCACGTTGTTCCCCAAGGCCAACTCCTGGTACCTGGGCGCCAATATCCCTGGGAAGAACAGGGTCTTCATGCCATACGTCGGGGGCTTCGCGCCGTATGCGCGCCGGTGTGACGAGATCGCGGACAACGGGTACGAGGGCTTCCACCGTTCGCCGGCGGAGAGCAACCACTAGGGCGAGCGGGCGCTGGCACCTTCCCGGCCCGGCCCGGCCCCCGGCGGCCACCGCCGGCGTCGCCCGAGCCGCCGCCCACCCCACGCCGCGACCAGGTTGCCACCCCGCCGGGGCCCCCCAGGGGTTTGTGTTATAAAAGTCGCGTAATACGCGGCAAACATACCACAAACGTACGAGGGGCCACGACGGCGGGCGGCCGGCGGCGGCGGCCACGTGGAGAGCTCTCGTATGCTCAGCAGCCGTGCCCGACCCCGTCGTTTACAACCACGTGGGCCACTGCGTCACCGACCTCAACCGATCACGTCGCTTTTACGAGGAACTGCTCGCGTTCCGGTTCGAGCGGGAGTTTGCGGCCCCTGACATCCCGACCGCCCAGCTCTTGCGGATCACCCCGCCGGTTGGCCTGCGGGCGGTGTACCTGAGACGAGACGGTTTGCTCCTCGAATTGCTGCACTACGACCGGGCCGACAACCCGGCATATCGGGAGCGGGCCATGAACGAGCCCGGCCTGACCCACTTGTCCCTGAGCGTTGAGGACGTGCCGGGTGTCGCGGCTCGGGTTTCCGCGTATGGCGGGACGGTGCTCGACGACACGGACATCGGCCTCGGCCTGTACGTCCGCGACCCGGACGGCCAGCTCATCGAACTCCTGCCCATGAGTTACCACGACCGCCTCGCCGGCGAAACGTAAGCACGCCACCACGCCAACTTGGCTCTTTCAGCGCCCCGCCCGTCCCGGCCGAGGCGGCGGGAACGACCAACCGGCCGCCCCGCCACGCCGGCTTCCTACAGACTCACCTCGGCAGTAGCGTGGATCGTCTCGATGAAACTCAATATGCGGAAGTTGCACCGATTCGTCACGGGGTTTCTACCGGTCACAAACGTGCCCTGGACGTTGGCTGTTCCGGCTCCGGCGATCCCTTTGAATGCACCGAAGCCTCGGTAAAGGCTAAATGGGACGTTCGGCCCACTTATTTTTCCGGCGCATGTCCGCTGGTTGACGACGAACGATACGTTTGCGCCGCGGTGGTTAATGCTGAAGCCGCCGTTATGGAAGACGGCAACATCCACGTTGTTCCCCTGATAATCCGTCCCGCCCACGGTAAAAAACCCCGTAGCCAGGATGGAGCCAGGTCCGTTGGGCGACGTGAAGGCCAACTGAAAATGTTCCGTGTGCGCCGGACTGGCGGACGCAGCCGCTGGAACCCCGAACCCAATCGCACCGGCCACGATCGTCGCCAGCACGACACCGAGCGTCTTCCTCATTTCCCCTCCCTCCTGACGGACCCGACACCTGAGCGAGTCCGACTTTCTGCTGCCGTCCGCAACCCTAGCCCTGTCGCGTCGACACGTCAACGACCAGCGTGGAGTGGCCTTCCGCATACACCGCAGTTGTCCTTTTGGGCAATTGCGGTGTCCCCGCGTATCCATTCCGCCCGGCCGGCGGTCTTCAACGGATAGCACGGGCTCGTGCTCGCGCCGACATAGAGGTTGTTCATAAAGGAGACCCCCATGCCCGTACCCCCGACCATCTCCGAAGGCTCCACCGGCCCGACCGTCCGCTGGGCGCAATATCTGCTGGTTCGCCGAACGATGACCGACAACCAGATCGACGGAATATTCGGACCTGTGACCAAGGCCGCAGTCGAACAGTTTCAGTCATATAGCCATCTGACCGTCGACGGCATCGTCGGGCCGATCACCTGGGGAGCACTCGGTGGCGACGGCCCGGAACCGCCGACGCTGGCTCAGGGATCGAGCGGCCCTGTGGTTCGCAGTTTGCAGCAGGCGCTCAATGAGGGTAGGGGCAGCTTCGCCCCCATTTCGGATCCGGTTCTCGCGCTGGACGGCATCTATGGGCCCCTCACGGCTCAGTCCGTCAAGGGCGCCCAGCAGTCGGGGGGAATCGCTGTCGACGGCGTGGTCGGTCTCCAGACGTGGGCCCTCCCGGTGCATGCCGCCGGACAGGTGCTGGCCGATCTCTGTGGCGTGCCCGGACCCGGTTCATCGTAGCCAGCCGCGGGAGCTCGACGACCGCGTCACCCCGACGTGGCGTCGATCCCCGCACCTTCCACGAACTTGCCGATGTACAGCACGTTGCGTCCGTTCGGATCGGGGGGCAGCAGATCCCAGATCTGCCGGGCCGATTCCTCCGGCGTGAGATAATCGCCCGAATCCAGCGCGGCCACCACGGCAGCCCGGCCTGGATAGTCTTCGCCCGTCTGCTCATAACGGGCTTGAGTGGATCGAACTGCTTCGGTCGCAACGAAGCCAGGCCGGATGGCGATCACCCACGGTCCGACGCCCAGTCGTCTTCGCTCGGCCCTGACCGCCCGCACCCACTGCTCCATCCCCGCTTTCGCCGCCCCGTAGACGGCGTGCCCCTCCATGGCATGACGCGCTGCCGCGGACGAGATCATCACCAAACCCGATTCATAGCGCGGCTCGCAGGCGCGGACGAAGGCGTCACCCAGTACCAGGGGGGCGGCCGCGTTGGCGTAGACCTGCCTTAACTGTTCATCGGGGTCGACCATCCCGGCGAACCCGACCACGCCGCCGTAGATGGCGTTGTGGATGAAGATGGCACGTTCACCACTGAAGTCGCGAAGCTCGGATCGAACGTGTTCTTTGATCCGATCCCAGTCGGCGGGGTCGGTGAGGTCCGCTCGAACGGTCTCCAGCTCCGGGTGCTGACGCCGCGAGATGTTGATCACCCTGGCATCCGAGAACGGAACCAGACGGGCGATCGCTGCGCCGATGCCTTGAGTGGCGCCCGTAATCCAGACTATCGATCCGCTCACTTGGTCATCTCCCATCACCCATTGGCAAACCGTCCTGTCATTGTGGCCGGATTCGAACCGTGCCGGCGGTGCCTATGATTCAAATCAGGGCGTCGAGCGAAGGCGGCTCCGGCCAGGGCAGTGGCGGGTCGTTGGGTTGCACGGTGACGTCCCAGATCCGGGCTCCGCCCTCACCCAGGATGTGCAGGACGGCCGAAGCGACCGATGTCGGTGAGCACAGGACACCCGAGGACAGCCCCATGACGCCATGCCGAGCCAGGTGAGATGACCCGCTCAAGTGGAACTCTGCCCCGGTCGCGCCGTCCGCGGTTGGGCCCACCAGGATTCGGGCAAAGCCGACCTCGGGGTGCTCCGACCGCCATGTCTCGATCATCCGATTGAGCGCGGCCTTGCTGGCGGTGTACAGCCCGAGGCCGGGCCACGGACCGCCCCGGCTCGACACCGAGGACAGGTAGACGGCCGTCCCGTCCGAACGCTTGAGGTGCGGCAAGGCTGCTCTCGTCATCAAGGAGGCGCCCATGACGTTTGTCTCGAGGGTTCGCCGCCAGATACCGGCATCGGCGTCCGTCAGAGCGATGATCGAGATCAGCCCTGTCGAATAGACGACATCGTCCAGGCCCCCGAGACCGTCGACCACCTCCTCTACCGCTCTCGCGCACTGCTCCTCATCGGTCACGTCGCAGCCCAACCCGATCGCCGTGCCGCCGGACTCTTTCGCCATCTGTTCGCACAGCTCGCGCCGGCGGGCCGCGAACGCCACGTGAGCGCCGGCCTGGCACGAATTCCTTCCCGATGACCGGACCGATCCCGGCCGACCCTCCGACCACGAGAACCCGGCGCCCGACCAGTCGCTCACCACTCACGCTCATCCTCCCGTCTGTGCAGCATCGCGCTTTCTCGAGTGCCGTGATCCTAACGTGACGCCCCGCGAAGCACGGGTGCCGCCCGATCGCTCAGAGACACCGACGACGGCGTCAGCGACCGGCCGCCCGCTGGAGACCGCCACTCTCGACCCGCACGCCGGTCACCGCGACCACAGTTGAGACGCGAGCGGGCTATTGGCTCTCGAGCCACTCCTGAGCTTCGTCGGCGATCGATATTGACTGGTCCGGCAGGGGCGGTTCGGCCACAGCCGCCGGCCGTCGTCGCCACAGCCGGCGCCAGGTGTTGAGGACCAGGGTAATGCCGACCCAGATCAGCAGGCCGATCACGACGACCGCTCCGATCATGCCCATAGCGTAGCCAAGCAGGGTCAACACGGACTCTTGCAGGATCGCTGGCTCGCTCCCGGAAGTCCGGGATCTCTTCGTCTCTGTCCGCGGAGTCCAGGTGCGCCATGTGCTGACGTGGCCGTTCACGCGTCCGTCGTCTTATCGTCCTGTCGACGCGGAAGTAGTCGCCGGCTATGTGGCCAGCGTCGGGGACCACTACCAGCCGCAGGTCGCCCGTCCGTGGACCGAAGTAGTCGAACCGTGCCGAATGGCCGCGCCAGCGGTGATTGACGAGAATGGTGTGGTCATCACAGCCGGGGATGTCGGCATGTTCGTGTGCCAATAGATGGCTGCAGCCCTCACGACGACGAGCCGACTGGTAGACGTCGATGCCGGCCATTTCCTGTGGGAGGAGCCGTCGACCGCCCCCGGTCCAGGTCGTCCGGGCGGTATCGGGGTGCGCGAGCCGAGAGCGCGTCGTGAAGCGCCAGATTCGCCTGGAGCGAGCGAGGGGAATCGAACCCCCGTTCTCAGCTTGGGAAGCTGATGTTCTGCCGCTGAACTACGCTCGCGTGCGCCGTTGGTGCATCCTAGCCGACCACCGGGCGGCATCTCAGACGGGGTTCTCAGCGACCGGTTAGCCGGAGCAACGATCGCTCTAGAGGTATCAAGTCGGGACACCGTGCCGGCAGTGCCGGTAACGCATGCAGCCTTCCGGCTGGGCCCGCTGAGCAGCTGGCCGGCAGCTGGTCCCGCCACCGGACTCGCTGCGCGACAGAGCGTCGTCGGATATACCCGGCGCCGGCCTGGCGGAAAACACGAAATTTCTTGGAGGGGTGACTTGCCCTCACATATGCAAACGCGACTACAGTGTCCGGGCTAACGACACAGAAACGATCTGTGTGGGGGCTGTAACATCATGGTTCGACGTGACGACGGGAGGAACGCCGGATTATGGTGACATACCTGGAGTGGGAACCCGCCACCTACTCCAGGAGAGCGGTACCGAGATCCGCCGCTCGGTCCGCTCCGCTGATGGCGCCCTTTGGGCGCCATCAGTGTTTTTTGGCCGTGTTTTTCTTGTTTCGTAGGTAGTTTACACGTGCGTCGTTTTCATGATTGTCACTCAGCGAGGTCAAGCAGCAGCGTTCCGCGCATAACCTCCGAAGCTGAACAGTTTCCGGCCTTCCGAAAGGTATCAACGCGGCGCTCAACGAAGGCAAGAGTCGAGGCCTCAGGAAGGTATCGACACGCGGCGTGTCGGATCGGGTGCTCGGCGTGGCGTGAGGCGGAGCGACAGGGATCTCCCGGTGTCAGATGTCGATGAAGCCGGTCGAGAATCTTGGTTTCGAACCCGAGTGGCCAATGTCACGTCCTGAGCGGCTGAACGCTCAGGATCGCGCGCCGACGAAGTGGTAGCCCGCCCTCCTGACCAAAGCCAAGTGAGCGATACAAGGGCTCGCCGTCGGGGGTCGCGTGCAACTCCACGACAGGGACTTCCTGTTCTTCGAACCAGAGGAGGAGCGCTTGCAGAACGGCCCGCGCCATTCCTTGCCGTCGATACGTCGCGTCGGTCGCCACCCACTGGATGTAGCCGGTCCGTCCATCCATGTTGAGAGGAGAGGGCAAGCGGACAGCGACGAGACCGGCGCCGCTCGCAGCCAAGCCCCGCCCGCCGTCTGGCCGGTCGACGACGAACGCGGCCATGCCATGGCCGAGTCGCGCCAGAAACTCATCACGGGCCCGGGCACACCACTCCGCGGATGGGTCAAGCCCCATAGAGACAAACATGACCGCCGCGAGGCGGACCACCTCGGGGGCGTCGTCGGCAGTAGCCGGGCGAGCTTGCACATCTCCGATCTTCGATGATGACTGCACCGGGTACAAGTGGATTCGGACCTGCCTCCCGGTCGACGCCAACCACGAGACAACCTGATACGGACAGAAGACGCCTCGGCTGCGCAGGCGTTTGTGATGTTCAGCCTAAGTCGCTGCTTCTTCTTTCTGCCGGGTCCGTTCGGGAAAGAAGGCTACTGATACTCCTGCTGTGGGCCACAACGCCTTCGTGAACATATGCCTCGTGATTGCGGTCGATTTGCGCGGCATCGTACACATAATTCACCAGCAAGCCGAGGGACTGGCGCATCCCGTTTACCGAGGTATCACCAAGCCAATTGATTCGCTCGAGGCGAGCACCATTGCGAAGATGGAATCGGGCGACGGAATCAGCCGGTTGCTGCCCCCGCTTGACGTGAACCAGGTAGTGAGCACACGCGCCCAGGAGCACGGGTTTGAGAGCATCGGCCCGCTCCGCGTTCTCATACCAGAAGGGATCCTCCAGAGCGGTGAGAGCGATCCCGTCTGTCTCGGAGAAAAAGCCGGAGCGTCGGGCCTCGTCGAGCCACCGCACGAACCCCGGGACGGGGGACAACGTGGCAAACAGCGATAACTCGGGCAAGTCGGTGGCCAACTCGTGCACGACCTGCTTGATCAAGAAGTTGCCGAGCTGAATTCCCCGAAGCCCCGCCTGGCAGTTGGTGATCGAATAAAAGGTGGCAGTATCCGCGGGAAACTCGTCCTCGTCGGGGAACGGGGCGTCGAGCAGTTCCTGGATACTCGCCGCGAGGCCACGCGTCAGGGCGACCTCGATGAAGACGAGCGGCTCGTCGGGGACGGCAGGGTGGAAAAAGCCGAAACACCTGCGGTCCGCTGCGAGTCGCCGGCGCAGATCGTCCCATCCTCGTATCTCGTGCACGGCTTCGTACTCGATGAGTCGCTCGAGGACGGCGCCGGGGCTGCGCCAGTTGATCCCTTCCAACACGATGAACCCGCGATTGAACCACGACGAAAGCACGTGGAACAGGTCCGCCTCGACAGGAGCCAGCTCCGGATGATCGTCGAGGTGGGCCAGCACGTCGGCTCGCATCGTCAGCACGGTCCACGTGCCTCCGGCGGCCATATTGATCGCCCGGACCAACGCCTGGCGACGGGGTTCGACCGCCTCGAAGAGCAGGCTCAACGAGGCTTCCGACCGGTCCAGGCGATACGCATCCACAGCCAGGTCCACCGCGGCGCGGGAAGGTCCCAGCTCGCGGAGCATGAAGGTCAGGAACTCCAGGCGTTCACCCGGCTTCAGGCTTCGGTACCTGCGGACCACCAATTCCGCGAGCGCGAGCGACGCGGTCTCGCTGGTGTTCGCGAGCAGAGCCTCCGCCGTCATGCACAGGGCACCAACAGCCGTGCCAGACAGGCCCGCACGTCGATCCGTCACAGCAGCGGAATCTATTCGGCGGGGTGCCCCCGCGCCAGGCTGGCAATCCGCCCATTAGGCTCACGCAGGTGCGCGACGACGACCCCAGGCCGATGTTCGAGCTGTCCCTGGCTCCAGGCACTGGCTTCACGGTGCACTCGCTTTCTGACCTTGACACCTATCTCGGGGCTATCTCTGACGCCGGGTTCCCCTGCGTGTCGCTGAGCTTCGACCAGCTTTGCGGGGACGTGCCGGGCGCGGTTCGGCTGCTTGCAGCACACGGGCTGCAGTGCACGGACCTGTTGTCCCTGCAGGTCTCCCGGCGTGAGGAGGAGGTACTGGCTCGGGCCGCCGAGCTGGCTGGCGCGGCTGAGGAGGTGGGTGCCAACTTCGTGCTGTCGTTGATGTGGACCCGGGTCAACGACGAATCCATCGACCGCTTCGGGCGCTGTGCGGATCTGATGGTAAAGGCCGGAGCCCGGCTGGCGCTCGAGATGCCACCGATCGGAGATCTCAATAGCATCAGCGCAGCTTTGTCGGTGGTCGACCCGGTCGGGTACCGGCGTGCAGCCCTCATGATCGACACCTTCCATTTCTCGCGGGGGCGAAGCACCTGGGCTGAACTGGAGTCATTTCCTCTTGAAGCCCTGGGTTATGTCCAGTTCGATGACGCCATGCCTCCGGAGGGTGAGGATGTGATGCACGAGACCATGGATCGGCGCACCATGCCGGGCGATGGCGAATTTGAACTGGACCGATTCATCGGGGTCCTGAAGGGAAGAGGCTGGAACGGTCTGGTGAGTGTCGAGGTGCTGTCAGAGGAACTGCGTCGACTCGATGTGGCCACGTTTGCCCGACGGGCCTACCAGACCACGGCGCCATACTGGCTGTCGTAGCGCCCGACAGTCGTTTCATCGACCTCGCCACTGCGGCGGGCGGCCTTCGGAGGCGGCTCGTTGGGCCTCTGCGACATCTTCCGTGGTTGCTGCGACCTTGCGCATGGTTTCTCCGAAGCGAATGGCGTCGACCGGCGCCAGGTGCTGCGAACGGATCGCCACTTCCTTGGTCGCTCGGGCCGCGAGCGGCGCTGCCGCGACCAGCCGAGCTGCGAGGGCGCGAGCTTCATCCATGAGGCTCTCGTGCGGCACCACCCAGCCGGCGAGCCCGATTTCGTGGGCGCGCGCCGCGCCAATCCGCTCACCGGTCAACAACAACTCCATGGCGTACTGCCAGTTGATGCGTTGGGGAAGCCGGATCGCACCAACGATGGTCGGCACTCCCAGACGGACTTCGGGATACCCGAATTCGGCTCGGTCGCTGGCCAGCACGAAGTCGCACCACGTGACCAGAGTGAGCCCGTACCCGAGGCAATATCCGTTGACGGCCGCGATCACCGGCTTGTAGATCTCCCACCCGCTCTCGAACGAGTTAGCCGTCGGTTTCTCCCAGAACGTCCCGGGGAAGTCCCCCGTCGCTCCGGCTCCGTCCCGCATGTCCCCTCCCACGCAAAACGCCCGGCCGGCGCCGGTCACGATCGCGACCCACGCGTCGGGGTCGTCCCGGAAACAGGCAAAGGCGTTGTTGAGATCCCGCCGCATCTGACCGTTGATAGCGTTGAGAGCCTTTGGACGGTTGTAGGTGATGGTGGCCACGTGGCCGTCGAGCTGGTAGGTCGCAAGGGAAGCCATGTGGTCAGCTTGCCGTAGCAACCGCGCTGTGGACCTCCGCCAGCACGCCGCCGGCCCGAAGGCTTTTCGCAAGAAACACGGCGTCCTCCTCCCGGCGAGCGGCCTCATCAGGCCGGTTGCGCCGCAGGACTGAGGCCAACCGGGCCTGCGTCCGGGCCATGAAGGGCCGCGCTCCCATGCGTTCTTCCATCCGGAGGGCGCTTCGCAGACGCTGCTCCGCCTCTGCGGGACGGCCCAGGAGCCCGGCCAGGCAGCCGAGATGATGATCGACGGGCCCCCACCAGCCAACCAGCGGCCCGACTCGAACCACTTTCACATCAGTCCGCCGCAACGACCGATAAAGGTCTTCGGCAACCGAAGCGGCGCCGACCAACTGGCAGGTATGGGCCAGAAAAGCCGTGGGCGCCACAAAGTCGGCGCCGCGAGGGGATCCCTGCAGCCCGGTGCGGACCAGGCGCTCCAGTCCGGCCCGGGCCCGGTCCAGGTCACCCGCCAGCGCCGCGCACAGCGTGATCCCGGCGTCGAACGCCGCGATCTGCTGGTATTCCGTCGAAGCAATCAGCAACGGCAGAATCTCCGCGGCCAGACCCTGGTCGAGGGCACGGAGGATTCCCTGGCCGTAATGCAGCAGTTCGGCGTTGAAGTCCCCGCTCGCCCGGCCCAGCTCGAGCGCCTCGTCGGACAAGCGGGCGGCGTCGTCATAGCGGCCTTGGACAAAGGCGATCGTCGAGCGCACCATCGCTCCCTGACTCCGCTCTCGGGGGTCGTCGAGGCGAGCCACCACGTCGCCGTAGTGGTCACTCGTCGACATCAGCAGCTCCATGTCGCCGAGGTCCAGCGACGACAACGCCTGGGCGAAGCGGGCCCCGGCCTCGACCCGAAGGTCGTTGCGCAGCTGGCCGGCAGCGAGCAGGCGATCCGCAACACCGGCGAGCGTCACCGGATCCTCGATGCAGTCATAGATGCGCGTTTGGCCGATCGCCAGCAGCAGCTCTGGTCCCGTGTCCGGATCGGAGGCGATTGCCCGCAGCTCTTCCGCCAGCGCGTCTCGGCGCCGGGCCTGGTCCGGTTCGAACCCCGTGATCAGGTGCGTGACCAGCAGACCCATGAGCGTGACCCGCAGCAGCAGTTCGCCGGGCGGCAGGGTCACGAGCGCCGATTCCAGCTGCCATATCCGGGCCTGGTCTGTCTCCCAGTAGGGGTATCGCCGTCCGAGGCCAATGGCGGCCCGGGCCTGGAGGGCAGGATCTCCGAGGGCACTCGCAAGCTGGCTCGCTTGTCGGAAGCGAACGTCCGCGTCGTCGGCGCGTCCGCGGTACTGCAAGGCCACGCCCAGGCGGATCAGGGCGTCGGCGTGCCCGACCGAGGCTGACGCCCACAGGATGGACGCCTGTTCGTAGCGAGCGATGGCCTCTTCGGCGGCCGCCGAGGCCAGGGCCACGTCACCGGCGCGCACAGCCCAGGTGGCCGCCGCGGTCGCCGCGGTTGGATCCACTTCTGCCACGACGGCCCAGTGGCGGGCGAGCTCTGCGGCCATCGCCGGGTCGGCCGACGACTGGGCCTCCAACACTTCCGCCACCCGGCGATGGATGCCGGCTTTTCTGGCGTAGGACAACCGGCCGCTCACTGCGTCCCTGAGCAGAGCATGTGAGAAGGCCAACCGCCCCGGGCTGGTTTCGACGACCATTCCGGACAGCAGCGCATCGTCCGACGCGTCGATCAGCTGCGCTCCGCTCAGTCCGGAAGCCGCTCCGCACAACGAAAGCTCGAACTCTCGCCCGACCACCGCCCCGATGGACAACAGGTCCATACCGTCCGCCGACAGCGAGAGCAAACGCCGGACGACGGTGTCCCGCACCCGCTCGGGTACGCCGGCATCCAGCGCCCCCCCTCGCAGCGTCACGCCGCCATCGGTCGGCACGAGCACTCCGCTATCCACCAGATGCAGCGTCATCTCTTCTGCGAAAAAGGGGTTGCCCTCCGTGGCTGATGCCACCGAGTCCACAAGGGCGGCGGGAGCCGGCACTCCGACCACGTCCGAGACCAGGGCGGCGAGGTCATCGCCGACGAGCCCGGCGAGCCGGATCCGGGTGAAGTCGACCTCCCGGGCCAGTTCAGCCACCAGGCCGCTCGTCATCGGGTCCAGGTCGGACGGCCGTGCCGTCACGACGGTGACGAGCCCCTGCAGGCTGTGGTCCCGCGTCAGGTAGGCAAGCAGCGCCAGCGTCGCGTCGTCCGCCCAGTGCAGATCGTCAATGACCAGAAGCATCGGCTTCCACCGGGAGAGCAGCAAGGAGACGGCTTCGAACAGCATCCGCTGCTCGCTGCCGGCGTCAGCTTTCGCTGGGCCCGGGAGGGGACCGACACGATCGACCAGCTCGGGGACAAGGCGAGTGAGCTCCCCGTGCACGCCCACCGCGGCCCGCAGGGTGTCGTCATCCGTCGCGGCCATCAGGTGACGGAGGATCTCGACGTACGGGAGGTAGGACCCGAGCCGGTCCTGGCTGCACCGACCCCACAGGACAACGGTGCCAGAGGGCAGAGAACGGGCCAACTCCGCCACCAGCCGGGTTTTCCCGATGCCGGACTCGCCCACCACCTCGGTGATGCGGCACCTCCGGTGCCAGGCGTCATGCAGGCGCTCGATCTCGGCCATGCGGCCGACAAAACCGGTGCGCCAGCGCCGCGCCACCGGCGCCGGCAGCCCGCGATCCACCCGGGCGCCCGTGGGCGGTGTACCCAGAGCCGGCGGTCCCCCGGCGTCGCCTGACAGGTCGGTGTTCGCGCGGCGGACTGGAGGAGCTATGACCCGGTCCGCGGCTGCGGCCTGCGACAGTTCCGCCAACTGCTCGTTGCTGAGATCGAGGGCTCGGGCCAGTTGCCGAAGTGTTGACATGCGGGGGGCGCGGTTCCGGCCCCGCTCCAGGGCAGCGATTGCGGTGGAGCTCAGCATGGCCCGCTCCGCCAGTGCTTCCTGGGTCAGCCCGCAACCGAGCCGATGCCGACGAAGCATGCTGCCGAACGACTCGCTCACCTGCCACCCTTGATGTCCGGTTCTTTCCGCTCTGGCCGATCGTATCCCTGGCGGGATGGGCGAAGAAATGAGGGCGATATGAGGGCGTTGTCGCTGGTCCGTGAGGGCGGCCGTACCTGAAAGTGATCCTGGTAACAAACGCCAGAGGAGGTCGGCTGAATGCAATCGAGCGGACTGGGCACCATCGGCAGGCTTCCCGGGCCAGGGTCGCGCCCTGAGTGGCGCCTGACGGCCCGCGAGACGGAGGTGCTGGCGATTATGGCTGCCGGTAAGACCAACTCGGCAATCGCAGAGGCGTTGTACATTTCGCGCAAGGCAGTGGAGAAGCATGTCAATTCGATCTTCACCAAACTGCTGCTCAACAGCGACGACGCCCGGCACCCCCGGGTCCATGCTGTCCTGATCTATCTCATGTACTTTGGCCCGGCGCGGCCGGACGCGGCCGAGACCCTTCCTGACACCTCGCTGCGCTGGCGGCGGGATCTGACCAGCCCGAGGGGTGCCTCCGGACGCGCCCCCCGGTCCCGAGCCCGGTGCGGGCGGAGGCCAGCCGCCCACGTCTCCCTCGCTCCCCCTTCTCGCTAGCGACCGAGGCCCGCGCCCCGTTCACGAGTGCTGCGGATCCTCCTCGCCCGCCAGCCACTTGTTGAATATTGCGGCCCGGCGGTCGAAAAACGCAGGAGCACCCTCTCTGGCGTCGAGATGGAAATCGCTGATCGCAGTTTTGCTGGCGATATCGTCGCCTGCCTGGTCGAAGGTGAGGTGGGCCGCGTTGTACGTGGCCCGCTTCAGCAACCGCATCGCCACCTGGGGTCCCTCCGAGAGTTCCAGGGCCAACTTCATGGTGTGAGCCATCAAGTCGCTGTCGTCGACCACTTCGTTGACCAAACCCAGCCGCGCCGCTTCCTCGGCGCTGACGATCTCCTTGCGAAGCAGAAACTCGAGTGCTCGCTTGACGCCCAGGTGCTCCACCAGCAGCCAGTGGCCGCCCTCGTCCGGCTGCCAACCCATGCGGAGCGTGGCGCTGCCCAGCTGGGCGGAACGGGCGGCGACCGCGAAGTCGCAGGCCAGCACGATGGAGAGACCCAGCTGGATGGCATACCCGTTGACGGCGGCAATGGTGATCTTGTCGATCGAGCGGATGGCCCGTGGCAGGTCCTGGGCGTGCAGGCGCAACCGGGCGTACAGATCCACCGGAACGTGCCGGGTGGCCGGAACCGGCGGGACCAGGGTGGGATCTTCCGGCTCGGTCACCCGATTGTTGACCCCGGCCACGAAGCCGCGCCCGGTGCCGGTCAAGACCAGGACCCGGACGTCGTCATCCAGTTGCGCGATGTGCAGCAACTCGACCAGATCCCTCCGGGTTCCCGCGCCCATGGCATTCAAGCGTTCCGGCCGGTTCAGCGTGACCACGGCAATACCCGGCTCGGCGAGCGCCACATCGAAACCCTGATAGACACCCTCGACCAACGTCACCTGTCGTCTCCTTTTACCGTTAAGCCCCCGGCCGCCGCAGGCAAGAATCCGGGGATTCAGCCCACCGCGGCTATGAAGCGCTCCAGTTCGCCGACGATATCCGGACCGGCGGGTTGGTAGATGATCTCGGTGACGCCGGCCAGTGCCAGTTGACCGGCTCGCCGGCGCAGGTCAGCGGGCGTCCCGGTGAACGTCCGGTCCGGGAAGCGAGCGGCTCCCTCGGCTACGGCCGGGCGGTCCCGTTCGGTCACGGCAACGAGGTGGTCCTCGTGGATGGCCAGATGTCGTTTCTCCCCCGGCACCCGTTCGATGGCTTCCCGCCACAGTGTTCCGCCGGGCTCTGCGTCAACCGCGGCCGCGCCACCACGCTCGTACCGGGCGTGGAAGCCCACCGCGAAACCGGGACCGGCCGCGCTCGATGACCCGCTCGGAACCGAGCTCCTCACCATCGGCCATCACCGTCCCGAACAGCAGCAGCGCCTGCCACGTGGGGAGCTCCACGTCAGCGCGCGACGGTGAACGGCGGCGTACATGACTCCGTCGCCAAGTTCACGGGCTACCGCCTGGCCCTTCGGGCCGTCCGCGGCGATGAGAACAGGGACGTCGTCGACGGGCCGCGGCGGCGCAAACCCCGCAGGGTGGAGCATCCGGATAACGGCTCCGTCCCAGACCGCTTCCTCTCCGCGCAGCAGGGCCCGAAGCACCCGGACATACGCGGCCACCTCACCCCACTTCATCCCCCGTTTCCCGAGCGTCATTCGGCCGGTGAAGCCGGCACCAACGGCAGCCGCGACCCTGCCCGGCGCCAATCCGGAGAGGGTGGCGATGGCAGCGGCATTCACCATGGGATGCCGCAGCGCCGGAACGAGTACGGCCGGCCCGAGCCCGATCCGTACCGTGGACCGGGCCGCAAGAGCCAGCGTCATCCACACGTCTGCATACAGCGCCGGCGAGTCGTAGCACCACGCCCGGCGGTATCCCAGCTGTTCCGCCAGGACAATGTGCTCCGGTGTGGCCGGCGAGGTCGCAAACGCACAGGACACGTCCACGCACTCGACGGTATCAGCGGGTCTTCTGGCGGTCGGTATGATCCGGGCCCGGGGTCGGCACAGGTCCGGCCACTAGGACGGGGAGAGCATGCGACGAGTCGTTATGGTCACGGGGACATCCAGCGGCATTGGCCTGGCGACCTCGATAGCCTTCGCCCGCGCCGGCGACACGGTCGTCGCCACCATGCGTAACCCGGATCGGGCCCAGGGGTTGAGACAGGCGGCGGCCGAGGCCGGGGTTTCCGTCGACGTTATGGCGCTCGACGTCACCTCGGACGGATCCGTAGGTCGGGCGTTCGCCGACGTGGTCGACAGGCACGGACAACTGGATGTACTGGTCAATAACGCCGGGGCCGGGACGCTGGGCACGCTGGAGGAGTTGTCCATTGACGACCTGCAGCGGTCGCTCGACGTCAACTATCTGGGCGTGGCTCGCACAACCAAGGCCGCTCTGCCGATCATGCGCGCTGCAGGCCACGGCCATATCGTCGCCATTTCCAGCGTGGCCGGCTCAGTCGGGCAGCCCTTCAACGACGCGTATTGCGGCGCCAAGCATGCCCTCGAAGGGCTGTACGAATCCCTGCATCCCGTAGCCGCGGCCCTGGGGGTGCACGTTTCTATCGTCGAGCCCGGACCGGTGGTAACTCCGTTCCATGACTCCAGCGAGCACATTGACTCTCCGGACGCAGAGATCGCCCGATTGAAGGCCCGTTATCACGAGGTTGTGGATCCCAGTCTCGGGCGTGGGCAGCCGCCGGACGAGGTGGCCCAGGTGATCCTCAGCGTGGCCGACAATCCAAACCCGGCCCTTCGCTATCAAACGTCCCCGTTCACCGTTCGCCTGATCGAACGGAAGATGGCCGACTTGAGCGGCGAGAAGGTAATCGCCATGACGTCCCGATGGCTGGAGCCGGCCTAGAGGGTCCCGCGATAAGGGGGGTGCGGGCACCACCTCTGAAGACACATGCACGCACGGTTGGCTCGAGGCCGCTTCGAGCGGACACTGGAGGTACGCACGCCAAATCCAGGAGACAACCACGATGATGAAGTTCTACGGATACCAGCTGGAGCTTTTCGCCGGCGAGATCATCGTGGAGAACGACGAAGTCAGTGTCCGGGCCGGCACTGACTTCGGTGGAGGCCACTGGCTGATCGTGCGGGTGGACGATGACCCTGACCATCTGGTCTGGGTCTGCGCCCCGGTGAGCCAGCGGGCTCTGCAGGCCGTGGCCAGCGGAACGGCGGCGGTGCGGGACGCCCTACGGCACAGCGCCACGGGGACCGTTGAGGTGATCACCGTCGACCACGGCAGGGCCGTCCCCGACCGTTGCCTGCTGTGTGCCGATCTTCCGGCTGCGTTGTTGCCCGGCGGCGACGTGCGGGTCGCGCTCGCGGCTTGAAGGCAAATGCAGTGGCACCGTAAAGGCGAACAGGCCCGGGAGTAGCCTGCTGCCATGGCAATTCAGATGGTTCTGATCGAACGGGACGGCCCGTTCGCCACGATCACGATGAACCGACCTGAACGGCGCAACGCCCTCTCACTCGAGCACATGCGCGAGCTGATCAGGGCTTTCCGGGAAGTCGGCGAGAGCGATGCCCGGGGCGTGATCCTGGCCGGTAAGGGACCCGTGTTTTCTGCTGGACACGACTTTGCCGACATGGTCGGCGCCGACCTGACGGCGATGCGAGATCTCCTGTGGACGTGCACCGACCTGATGACCACCATGCAGGGCCTGCGCCAACCGGTGGTGGCCCGGGTGCACGGCCTGGCAACCGCGGCCGGATGCCAGTTGGTCGCGAGTACGGACCTGGCCGTCGCCGCCGAGGGCGCTGCCTTCGCGACCCCCGGCGGCAAGGGCGGCTGGTTCTGCCACACTCCGCTCGTCGCGGTCAGCCGGGCGGTCGACCGCAAACACGCCATGGAAATGGCACTCACTGGCGACCCTGTCGACGCCAGCACTGCGCTGCAATGGGGGCTCGTGAACCGCGTGGTTGCCGCCGACCAACTGGACGCCGCCACCGAAGATCTCCTCGACCGGGCCACCCGTGGGAGCACCATGTCCAAGGCCCTCGGCAAGCAAGCTTTCTACACCCAGCTGGATCTGGACCAGGAGAAGGCATACGCCTACGCGGTCGAGGTCATGGCGGCCTCCAGCCAGACCGAGGACGCCCAAGAAGGTATGGCCTCGTTTCTGGAGAAGCGGCCACCCAAGTGGGTCGAACGCTGACCCCCGCCGATCAGCTGTCGTCGTCGTCGTCCAGTTCGGCGTCGATCAAGGCCAGGGCCAACCCCAGACCCTCGGTGATGGATGCGGCCGCTTCCACGGTGCGGGCGGTGCCGATCACCGGGGCCACGGCCACCAGGATGGCCTGGGCGTCCTCGAGGGTCAGCCCACTGCCGGCGGCCGCGCCGGCGTTCAGCGTGTAGGAGATTGGGGGCGCTGCCACCGCGGCAAGCGCGGCGATACGTACCAGCATGATTTCCCGGTCCGACAGGTCGGCCCGTTCGAGCGAGGCCGCGGTCATGGCGAGCAACGCGTCGGCAAGCGGGGTGTCAGGCACTGGCGTATAGGACACGGAGGATCCTTTCGGGTCGGGTGGGAGCGGCTGACGGTCGACAAATCGTTGCCGGGCCCGGGGGGCGCGAACATCACCCCATTCGGAGGACTTGGGCCTTTGTCTCCGCGGAACGGGCGCCGGCGGCCCGCGTTCGGCCGGCCCCCGGGAGCGTCATGGCTGTTGTGGTGTCAGCCGGAGAAGCACCTCGATCACACCGGTCTTGCCCACTTCGGTGACGGCGAAGCTGGGGTTGGGGATATGCCACAGCGAGAAGGTGATAGGGATCTCGGCATTGATGTCGAGGCTCGCCCCGACCCGTTCGGCCTTGAGCGCAAAGGTGACGGTCCGGGTCGTACCTCGCAGCGTCAGCTGTCCGGTCGCTTCGGCGGTGATGATCTGCCCTGGCGGCGGTATCTGACCGAGCTGGATGGGCTGGGTCAGGCGGAAGTTGCCGTTCGGGTGGGCGTAGGTCTTCATGATGTAGCCGTCGAACTGGGCGTCTCGGGAGGGCTGGTCAGACTTCACCGATCCCAAATCGACGCTGAAGTCGGCCGCAGTGACCGTCGTCCCCGAGATGATCACACCGCCGTTCACCTTGGAGGTCCGGCCCACTGCAGTGTGATGCTGCCCCAACAGGATCTCGTCGACCCGGTAGCCCGCTTGAGAACCCGTGCTCACCCTCCAGGTGCCGGTCACCGGCCCGGCTACCAGAGGCCCCGCGGCATCCAGGGCCGGCGGCAAGCTCAACCGGGCCGGCGGGTTGCCCTCCACCACGTGGAAGAAGAAGGCGGGGCCGGCCACGGCGAGCACGGCCAGTCCCCCGACCGCGCCCACGACCCACTTGATCCGACGTTGCCGAACGCGCTTCGCCGGAGGCCGGAGGACTGGTGGCCGACTTCGGTCGACGTCCGGAGCAGGCGCCACCCGGACAGGACCGTGGGTGATGGTCGATCCGTCTGTGTCGGAACGGGGTAGGGACCCGGTTCGGGCCAACCACATGGCTTCCCAATGGGTCAGAGGCCTATCGTCCGCGGGGGTCGGCGCCAAGGTGGGCGCCGACGAGGGCGCAGCCAGCGCCGGCTGGAGCCCGACAGTTCGGGCTGTGGCCCGGGCGCCCTCTCGTTCGTCGGAGCGGCTCCACTGCCAGAAAATTGGCATGAAGCCGATAACGACCGCGATCTCGGTCGAGATCCAGAGCAGCGCGCCTCCGGCGTGCGTGCTGTCCAGTGAGTACATGGAGGCGATGGGTACCCGGGCAGACAGAATGGCCAGCCCGAGTATGACTTCGGGGGGCCCGCCCAGAGCGACGTTGACCATCCGGGCCCCGTAACCCATCTTCCAGTGCACGATGGGGTCCGCGCCGACCATGGGCCACCAGTAAAGGCACCCGCCCAGCAGGAAGAGCACGTTCAGAGCATCCATGAGGGCCATGTGCTCCATGGCCACGTTGATGAGCGAGCTCAGGAAGAACACGAACATCACGCCGAAATACAGAGCCCACACCACCACCGGATAGGTCAGCACCGCGAACGGCCGGGAGCGCAGAACTCGCAGCCATGCCACCTTCGTTCGGCGGCTGGCCGTCTGCAGGAGGAGAGTGGAGGGCGCCCCCAAGGCCAGGAGCGGTGGGGCGACGACCATGAGTAACAGGTGCTGGACCACGTGGGCCTGGAAGTACGTCTGCGTGAAGGTGGCGACGGGCGACTGCAGGGCCAGGTCGACGGCGACCAGCCCGGCCAGAAACGCCGCGGTCCGCTGGCGGGGCCAGCGACGTCCGCGCGCCGCGAGCAGCCAGTCCGCCCGCAGGTACCAGTAGCCGGCCGCCACGAGCACGGCGACGACAAACAGCGAGAAGGGACTGGCCTCCCAGCGGGTGAGGGCGGCGTGCAGGCTGAAGGTGACGTTGTTCATGCCGTGCATCCGCGACCCTTACTACTACTTCTCCAGCCCGGGGTGGGCCGCGCCGTCATCCCGGATCAGATCCTCAGCTGGAGGAGCCGTACTGGATCGGGACGTCGACCACCTGACCGCGAGTCCATGGGCCCGAAGGAGCTTCCAGCGTCCAGACGGTCAGGACCGCCTGATTTGCCACCAGCGCCTGGACGCTGGTGGAGGGACCGAAGGCCACCGTGGCCGTACCCGGTGGTGGCGGCGGCAGCTCCTGCCACGAGGAGCCCGGGCCGTCGAGAACCTCGAGTCTTTCCGATCCTTGGGCGCCCGATACCAGGACGAACACACCGTCACCGGCCGCTGTCCCAAAGGAGCTCAGTGTTTCGCCCGGCTGGAGCGGGAGGGCGGCGGACACCGCCCACGTCGACCCGTTGTCCGCGCTCCCGGCCGCGACGATCGCGGTCCCGGTCTTGCTCACCACGGCCAGCAGGGCCGAGAGGGCTCCGTTTGCTGATTGCAAGCCGAGCACCTCGACCATCCCGTCCGCCAGCGAGGAGGGCAGCGGGACGTCCGCTTGCTGCCAGCTACCGGACGAGTCTGTGAACAGGCCGACGACCCCCGGTCGGGTGCACGCCGCGCCCACGACTGGCGTCGGCCCGGCAAAGCCGACCGCCCCGAGCGAAGCGGGGGCACAGGGGCGGGCCGCCGGCGCCGCCGCCAGGGCGGGCAGGGCGGTCAGTTCCGGCCAGCTGGACAGATCGCCTCTACTCGTCAGCACCTGCGTCGTCCCGCCGGCGGCGACGAGCGCCAGCGACTGGCCGTCGGTGGCGACAGCCAGCGCGTCAGGGCGGGCCACCAGGGCCCCGGTGAGCCCGTTGGACCAGGTGCGGCCGTCCTCCGTCTGGATCAACGGCGAGAAGTGAAGCAGGTTGGACGGCCGGATACCGACAAGCAACGACCGTCCGGAGGCCGGCGCCAGCACCAGACCACCGTTTGTGGCGGTGGCGGTGGCCTCTACCCGGTCGGACCAGGCGGTGCCGCCGGCCGGCCGGTAGAAGAGCTGCCAGAACGTATTGAGCGGATCATCCAAGTGCCCCATCGGCAGCGTCGCCCAGGTACCCCCGGCGGCGTCGACGGAGGTGGCGAGAGGGACGGGGATCAGCGAAGGCTGGGTCGGGGCCGTGGCCGAACTGCTCGGGGAGGATGGCTGGCCGCAGGCGGCCAGGTTGAGGGCGGCGAAGGCCATCGCTGCGAGGATGGCGATCCGGCCCCGGGGTGGGCGCCGTGGTGGGGCGGTTCCACGTATCAGGGGCAGACTCAAGAGCGGCCAAGGGCGTGCTCGAGGGCGTGCGCCAGGTTGACCGTAAAAGACGACTTCGTGGCGCTGGTGGCCGGCCCGGGGTCGGTGTTGAGGACGAAGCGCGAATGACCGGTGGGGTCGATGACGTAGGCGAACTCGCTGTGATCGATCATGGCGCCGCCCGGTTCAGAGGCGACTTCCGCGCCGAAGGAACGCCATACCCCTTGCAGCTGCGGCAGCGTGCCGGTCAGGTAGAGCCAGTTGGGCACCCGGTCGAGGCCTTCCTGCTGGTCGAAGGCGTTGAGATAACTCAGACCGAGGTAGCGGGGGTTGGCGTCGACGGCCACGAGCTCCACGTTGCGGGCGTCGCCCCCAAGAACGCTATTGGTCATCCTGAACTCTTGGGCGATGATCGGACAGTCGGAGGTGCAGACGGGATCGAGGAATGTCAGGGCGATCGCTTTGCCCTGCAGGCTCTCGAGCGACACGGCCCGGTTGTGCTGGTCTACGAGGGTGAAGCTCGGGGCGGGCTTGTTGGTGGCCGTCATGTTGCCGTCGACCGCCTGGCTGATGATGGGATCAGCGTTCGGGTTGGTGGCGGCCACAGCCATGGGGGCGGCCCCGATCAGGGTGATGCCGACTGCGCCGAGTGCCGCGATGGAGCGGAAGGCGTAGGTCGGATCGACTGCCCAACGGCGCCGCCACGTGGGTACGGCTGCCGGAGCCGCCGGCGCCGTCGTCACTGCCTCTGCCGCCACCGCGGGGCGGGTGAGCGCCAGGTACCCCGCCGTGATCAGCAACACCAGCGGGATCATGCTGTTCGGGTCGGTCCCGACCCCGCCAAGAAAACCCAGGTCCTCGATCAGGATCCAGTCGGCCAGGCACAGTACGATCCCTGCCGCCAGGCCCAGGCGGACAACGCGGGGCCGGCCAGAAAGGAACGCGCCTCCGATGGCCGCCAGCGCGATCACGACAAACAGGTTGACCGCCCACCCGTGGGCAGCGTCGAACCCGGCGAAGCCTGTCACCCACGAAGCAAACAGGTGCGGCTGCGACGTCTGCGCCATCTGCTGGACCATCGCCGTCAGCGTGCCGGCGGTGGCTCCGTGGCCGGCCTGACCCTGCCAGAAGCCCCGACCCGGCCAGGCCTGGAGGACGGCCATGCCGACGAAGAAGGTGCCGATCACGGCCAGGAGGACCCTGCCCAGCCGGGCGGTGGCCCAGGCCCTGTCGGGCAGGGCGATGAGGACGCCGGCCACGCAATAGAGCAGCACGGCCCCCGGCGCTCCGAACAGCCACGTCAGCCCGGGCGCGAACACCCCTCCGAACGCCTCCCCGAAGATCCAGACGACGAGGCCCCACCCGACGGTGGCCACCCCGCCCAGCCGCGACCAGTTGCCCCGCGGCGCCGCCAGCAGCCAAATACCGAGGCCGATCTGGATCCACACTGCCGCGGCGGCCGCCGGGACCGGGTGGTAGGTCCAGACGGTGGTGCCGGCGTTCACCACATGCTGGACCCAGCTCGGGGAAGCGGCGGCTGCCGGCTGGACGACCTGTGGGACCATGCCCAGCGGCATCGAGGCCTGACCCTGGAGTAGCCCGTCGAAGATCCAGATCAGCCCGAAGGAGATGCGCAGCAGCCTGCGAGCGGCCGGCTCGGAAAACGCCAGGGCTGCAGGAGCCAGCGGCGTGGGTTGGCCGGCCGGGCCGGTTCCCGGGGAGCCGGCCCCGGTGGCGGGGCCGGCGGTGAGGGTGCTGCCGGCCCGACGCAGTTGCACGCCGCGCAGGACGTTCCAGGCCACAGCGACCACAGCCGCGATGACAAGGACCACCAGGCCCTGATGCAGGAGGGCGCGGTGGAAGGCGGCAACGATCGTGGGATCGTTGGTGCGCATGGCGCCACCCATACCGGACATGGCTCTACCGTTCCGCGGACGGGGGTCTTGCCGTCCGACCAGGCCCTCTCACGTGAGGATCGTAACCGCCCGCCACCGGCGGCGTGGCCGCGGCCCGGCCTCTCCTCGACAGGCGGTGACCGGCAGCCGGATCGTGTCTGAGGTGCCCTGCTTCGGTGGGGGCGTGACCACCATCGACCAGGCACGGCCTACAGTTGCGTCACGCAGGTGGTCTCAACGATGGCGCTGCTGATCAGGACTGGCCCACGCATCCGGCAACGGATGCGGCACGGCCGGTGAGCGAGACGCAACGATGGCTGCGCGACCAGCCGCCTTCCTGAGCCGGGAGAGGTCAGCCCGTCCCCGCGGCCAATGGATCGTGACCGGGCTGCTGCTCACGTTCCTGCTCACCGTGGGTCTGGGATCGGCCCGGGCCACGGGCGACGACCGGTCCGTCGGCCCGGTTCCGAGCAGCCAGCGGAGCTCGAACGGTTCGACAACAGCTCCCGGCCTGATATTCGACGACGAGTTCTCAGAGTCTTCGCTTTCGCCCGCCTGGTCGAAGGTGCAGGGTCCGAATCCGAGCGCGAACAACAACGAGCAGGAGTGCTACTCCACCCACAATGTCTTTCTTTCCTACGGGACGCTCGAGGAGCGGGCTTCGGTCGGCGCCTCTTGTGGCGCGGACTGCCCGCCAGCCTCAGGCCAGCCGTGCCAATACACGTCCGGTGCCGTCCAGTGGAGGACGCTCGATTTCACCTACGGCACAGTGACGGTCCGGGCCCGGTTTGCCGGCGGCACCGGCACCTGGCCGGCTCTATGGCTGCTCGGCAAGGATTGTCAGCGACCGACGTGGATCACTTCGTCTGGTTGCGACTGGCCTGCGCCCGGCGCCAACGAGATCGACATCGCCGAGATCGAGAACTCTGACCACACCGTCGTGAACCAGCAGTTGCACACCGAGGGCACCGCCGGGACCGTCTGGGCCCCGGGCTGCGCTCCCACCACGACGAACGTCGTCCAGAACTGGCATGTGTACAGCCTGGTCTGGGCCCCGGGATCCCTGACCTGGATGATCGACGGGGTCGTCACCTGCCGGGTGACGAAACGTGTTCCCACCACACCGATGTTCTTCATCGTCGACACCGCCGTCGGAGGGACCGGAGGGGCGGTGGTCGACAATTCCACCCTGCCCCAGACCACCGATATCGGATGGGTGCGTGTCACCCAACCCTGACCACGACGACCTGGCGTCACCAGAGCTGGCCCGCTACGTCAAACTGCGGCGCGGGCCCGTGTGGCCGTGGGGGCCGCCAGGGCCACCGCATCCGTCGGGGCGGACGGCGCCGTCACCCCTCAGCTGACAGTTCGCAAGGCACCTGCTGTTCGAGTCGAGCGGCGCCACTGAGCCTGTGGCATGAGCGTCTCAGGACGAACCCGGTCTGCGTGGCGCTTGGCGATCTGGAACATGCTCTCCACGAGGGTGTCGGAGAGCAGGTGGGGCTCCAGCCCGAGGGCGATGAGCCCGGAGTTCGCTGCGTGGTAGTAGTGCTCCTCCATCTCGACCCGCGGGTTGTCGAGGTGATGGACCACCACTTCATCGGGATACAGCTCGGCCACCATATCGGCGAGCTCGTTGACCGAGAATCGTTCTGTGAACTGGTTGAACACCCGGAACTCGCCGGGGTTGGCGGGGTTGTCGCACGCTAACTCGACGCAGCGCACCGTGTCACGGATGTCGAGCATGCCCCGAGTCTGACCTCCCCGTCCGTACACGGTCAGCGGCTGACCAATCGTCGCCTGCACGGTGAAACGGTTGAGGACGGTCCCGAACACCGCGTCGTAATCGAGCCGCGTCTCCAGGCGGGGGTCCAGCTCCGTTTCGTCGGTCACCTGGCCGTACACCACGCCCTGATTGAGGTCAGTCGCACGCAGCTTCCAGATGCGGCAGGCAAATTCGATGTTGTGGGAGTCGTGAACCTTGGAGAGATGGTAAAAGCTGCCGGGTGACTTGGGGTACAGCACCCGATCGGTACGACCCTTGTGAGTGACCTCGAGCCACCCCTCCTCGATGTCGATGTTGGGGGTGCCGTATTCGCCCATGGTTCCCAGCTTCACCAGGTGAGAGTCGGGAGAATAGGCGGCGATGGCGTAAAGCAAATTGAGCGTCCCCACGACATTGTTTACTTGGGTATCGACGGCATGTTGCCGATCGATCATCGAGTAAGGCGCCGAGCGCTGCTCTGCGAAGTGCACCACGGCCTCCGGCTGGTACGTGGTGATGAGGTCGTCGCAGAATTCGGCGTCAATGAGGTCGCCCGCGACCGGAAAAATCTGACGACCGGAGACCTCACGCCAGGCGCGAACGCGCTCGTCAAAACTGGCGATGGGAACCAATGAGTTGGTGCCCAGCTCGGTATCGATCGCCCTCCGAGCGAAGCTGTCGACCCCGACTACGTCGTGGCCCCGCGGGACAAGTACAGCGAGGTGGGCCAGCCAAGGTAGCCATCGGCTCCCAGGACCATGATCTTCATCGGGTTTTGGTTCCTATCATTAGCTGTGGAGGTTCATGTGCGATCGGAAACAGGACCATCCCTTTGCCAGCATCGAGGCGGTTGCCAATCGGGCAAGGATAGCCGATACCTAGACCCATTCTCGCGATGGTTCGGCGGCCTTCGCAGGTGGAGCCGGGGTGAGCTCGAGCTCTGGGGGCCGAAAGAGCATGCGGTCGAGGTACGCAAACTTCAGCAGCCAAATGCTGCCGTAGGCCCCGATATAGACAACGACATCAATGATCGCGGCGCTCGCCGAAGTCTGGGTGGCCTGTCGGGCCCAGGGGGTCGCAATCCCGACCAGCACCGCTGCAAGCAATGCCCCGCCTATTGCCGACAGCCAGTAGGGCACCACCTCGCGCCAGGTGTGGCTCCGGCCGCGGCGTCCAAAGGTCCAGCTGCGGTTCAACGGGTACCCGGGGATGATGCCGGCCACACTTGCCAGAAGGCTGGCGACCCATCCCTGCAAGCCACCGAGTACCAGGAAAAAAAGCGTGACCTCGCTGATAACCAAACAGATGGCACTCCCGGCCGCGTACCGAACCAAGCGGGTGTTCAAAGGAGCACGAGTTTGGCGCACTCCGTGGCGGCGAGACTCACGCCACCAGGTGCCGACCATCACCCGGGCGTAGCGGACGCCGTAGGCCAGGTTGTGACCCTTCCTGGAGGTGCCATGCAGCCGGGGCCGCATGACAGTGGGCACCTCGGCGATCCGGTAGCCGGCGAGTGCGGCACCGATGATGAGCTCGGACGTCTGGTACTGCGGCTGCGTCTGGGGGACGTTGCGCAGCAGATCGGGGGTCATGGCCCGTAAGCCTGAAGACGTGTCGGTTACCGTGACGCCGGTCAGGACTCGCGCCAGCAGCGAGAAGACGCGGACCCCGAGCGTACGGAACGAGTCGGTGTCCTCGGTCGCGCCCAGGGCCCTCGACCCAATGACCAGATCCGCCTCCCCGCTGGCGACCAGGTGAATCATGGCGGGCAGGTCGCCGGGGTCCCACTGCCCGTCGGCATCCAGGGTGGCGATGTAGCGAGCACCGTGCTCCCACGCCGCCCGGTAGCCGGCTCGCAGTGCGACGCCATGCCCGCAGTTGCGGTCCAGGCGCAACACCGCCGCGCCGTGCTCGCGGGCTACCAGCGCCGTCCCGTCGTCGGATCCATCGTCAACGACCAGAACATCGATGTGAAGTCCAGCCGCCGAGTCGGGAATCTCGGCCAGGACGTCCGGCAGGTTCGCCGCCTCGTTGAGTGCCGCCATGACCACCACGACGTCTCGGAATGGCTGACTCCCGCGCACGGCGTCGAAGGCGTCGCGGGCCTGTGTCACCGTCGCGGCGGCATGAGCAGGCTCCCTGAACCCACGAGTGACCTGCAACCGGCCAACCTCCTGACGATGGCTTCCCGAGGGGCTCTGGGGCGCCGTCCGCGTTCCTACTCCAGCCTTCGGCGGCTGCGCCAACCAGCCGGACTCTCCTTCGCAGTGACGTTCAAAAACCACGGGGCTCTGTGTTCAGACTCAGCGTCATACTTAACGACCCGACATGAGACTGACCTAGACCTTACCTGAGAAGACGCTGAGAGCAGAAGCGGCCGACATAAACAGAACTTTTCGAACTATTAGGACATTCACCCTGAAACGTCCAGTCCTTCCCGGAATCACTCGCTTCACGGTAGTCGGCACCGGGGCCGGGATCCGCGCTGGAGCAGCGGGGCGCGCCGCCTCGCGGTCCGGCACGCCACCCTCCAGCCGAGCGTGCCCCTCGCACCCCGGCACGCCCCTGTCCGGCACGCCCCTGTCCGGCACGCCTGGCGCAGCCCGGGTGACTGCATCGGTGTGTCACGCCTCCAGCAAGATCGTGAAGGGCCCGTCGTTGACCAGGGCGACGCGCATGGCGGCCCGGAAGCGTCCAGTCGCCACCTCGGCGCCAAGGTGACGCAGCGCAGCACAGACCGCGTCCACGAGTACCCGGGCCTGCTCGGGCACCGCCGCGGCCGTGAACGACGGTCGCCGTCCCCTCGACACGTCGGCATACAGGGTGAACTGGCTGACGACCAGGACAGCGAGACCGAGCTCCCGGGCGGAGCGATTCGCCAGCCCGTTGTCGTCGTCGAAGACGCGCAACTCCCACAGCCGCCGTGCCAACCGCTCGGCGTTGTTGACGCCGTCGGCATGGGTTACCCCGACGAAGACGCAAAGCCCGGGACCTATGGACCCGACCACCTCGTGTTCAACAGTCACCGAGGCGGAAGTGACCCGCTGGACCAGGGCCCGCACCCGGCTGACCCTATCTGGGGGCGGAAGGACCGGAACAACCGGGCCGGCCACGACGTTGAACAATTGCTTGTTTGGGAGCGGCGCAAGAGCCGGAGAAATCGGAGTGAGGTGAAGGCCGGGTTGCTGTGCAGGAATTGCGGTGAGCCCGTCAGCTCGGAGCGCGTCGAGCTGGGATACGACTACTGCTTGAAAGACGAATGCCAGCAGATGTGTGTCCAGCGCGTCGAGCTGGCGGCACTGGGGGTCAACAAGGCCGCGGACTACTACGTCCGGGCGGACGAGGTGCTGCCGCCGCGCGCCCCGGACACGGCCTCCTTCGGCGACGAGGAGGTGCCCCCCGTCCAGCCTCGTTCAGGACATCACCGCCCCGCAAAGAGCAGGCCTCCGAAGAGCGCCCTCGAGCGCCTCCGTGAGCAGGAGACTGCGCTGGACCGCGCCATCGACGACAGCTATGAGCGATTCCGGCGAGGCGAGATCACGGCCAAGGAGATGGACCGGGAGCAGGATCGGCTGGTGGAAGTGTTCAATCGACAGGTGATGAGCGAGAACATCCGGTACCGCTCGTTCTTGCGTCGCCGGTCGAACCGGGTGCACTAACACACGTATCCGGCACACGTATCCGGCACACGTCCCCGGACTGGAAGGGGCTTCGACGCATTTACCGTGTTCCGTGTCATCCCGACTCGCGCGGCCCGGGCGATATACACTCCGGCGCGAGAGCGGGACGGCACGACCCGATCCCGCATCGAGCTCGGGAGGTTCGCATGTCCAATGGCGAGGGTTGGCAACCCGATCCCGGCAGCCCCGGCGGGACGAGCGCAGAACCATCCAGCGCCGCAGCTCCCTCATCGGCCGGAGGGATGCCGGCGCCGGTGAGCGCCGCGCCAACGGTTCCCTCTTCATCATCGGTCAGCACCACTGGTTATCCGATTGACCTTGGCGTCGACGCGCCCTACGAAATCGCGCGCTGGCGGCCGCTGGTGCAGTGGATCCTGGCCATTCCGTTGTACATCATCCTGTACGTTCTCCGGATCGCGGCCGAAGTGTGCGCGTTGATCGGCTGGTTTGTTGCCCTGTTTACCGGCCAGTTGCCCGAGGGCCTGGGGAACTTCATCGCCGGGTATTATCGCTACGCTTGGCGGACCTATTCGTACGCGTGGTTCCTGAGGGACAGCTATCCGCCCTTTGGGCCCGAGCTGGGATATCCAGACCCGCGTGATGACCCGGCCTGGTTCGAGGCCCGGCGAGGAGAGGGCCTGTCCAGGCTCGCGGTCCTGTTCCGGTTCATACTGGTGATTCCACAAGCGATCGTGATTTTTTTCGTCGGGATCGTGTTGTACCTCGCCATGCTCGTCGCCTTCTTCGCTGTGCTCATCACCGGCCACTGGCCGGAGGGGTTGCGCGCCTTCGTGATCGCTGCGAGCCGCTGGGTGCTGCGGGTGGATGCCTGGTTCTTCCTCTTGGCCAACCCGTACCCGCCATTCTCATTGAACTGACCCTGCGCCCGCCGCCCGGGTGCGGCCCCGGCCCCTCGGAAAGCCCGCGTCAGAAGCCTGCTCCGTGACTCACTGACAGTTCTGGCAATATCCCAGCACCGCGAAGTGGTAGGCGTGCACCTCGAAACCGAAGCGGTCCTTCGCGGCTTGTGACAGACTCCTGAACACGTCGCCGGGAGCTTCGATCACCGCCCCGCAACCTTCGCAGACGAAGTGACCGTGGGCAACGGTAGCCAGGTAATAGGTAGCAGGCCCGTGACCGAGGTGGGCGTGCACGACCACACCGAGCCGTTCGAGCTCCTCCAGGTTGCGGTAGACGGTGGAGATATTGATGTCCGGTGCTCGGCGCTGCACCTCGTCGGCGATCTCCTCGGCAGTGCGATCGCCCGGCGAATCGAAGAGGGCGTGCAAGAGAAGGCGCCGCGAACTGGTGATGCGTCCACCCTGCGCGACGCAGCAATTCGACCGCTTCCTCGACGGACCCGACCCTTGGTACGGGACGGACCCTCCGCAGCACATTGCTCATGGCAAACACACGCTCGTCGTGGGAACCAGCATACGGGCGGCGGGTGCGACGTAGGGAACCGGTTCGCGAGGCGCCATTGCCGCACATTATTACAGGCTGGAACCTCTTGCGAGCTGTACGCATCTTGCCTACAGTGTCCTGCCAGGGCCAACCAGGAGGAGTTCGTGGCCGACCCGACTGCCCGCTTCGCCAAGATCCGCCAGGCGCTGACCCCGGCCGAGTGGCTGCGGGTCTGTGGTATGGCAGCGACAATTTTGGTCCTCAACGTTGTGGGTTGGGGGATGCTGGCAGCTGCCGTCCGGGGTCACTATCACCTCTCGGAGGGCGGAACCAGGATCTTTGGGTTCGGGACCGGGATCCTGGCCTACACCCTGGGAATGCGCCACGCCTTTGACGCCGATCACATCGCCGCCATCGACAACACCACACGCAAGTTGATCCAGGACCGAAGAAGACCCCTCAGCGTCGGCTATTTCTTTTCCCTCGGTCATTCCACGATCGTCTTCCTGCTCGCAGTGTTGCTGAACTTCGGGATACGGGCGCTCAACGGACAGGTCAAAGACGGGAACTCTGGCCTCCACCATTGGACCGGCATCACCGGCACCATCATCTCCGGCACGTTCCTCTATCTCATTGGCATACTCAACCTGGTCGTTCTGGCCTCGATTCTCCGCGTGTCCCGCGAGATGCGTCAGGGTCGATTCGACGAGGCCGGATTGGAGGCGCAACTCGACAACCGGGGGCTGATGAACCGGGTCCTGGGCCGCTATGCACGCAGTATCGACACCCCGTGGAAGATGTACCCCGTCGGGGTGCTCTTCGGTCTCGGTTTCGACACTGCGAGCGAAGTGGCGCTGCTGGTGCTGGCCGGATCGGCCGTGGTCGGCGGCCTCCCTTTCTACGCCATCCTGTCACTGCCGATTCTGTTCGCGGCCGGCATGTGCCTGTTCGACACTCTGGACGGCTGCTTCATGAACTTTGCTTACGATTGGGCGTTCGCCAAACCTGTTCGCAAGATCTATTACAACCTCACCATCACGGCTTTATCGGTCTTTGTTGCCCTCTTTATAGGGACCGTGGAGATCGTGGGTCTTATCGCGCAAGAGACAAACCTGTCGGGTGGATTCTGGGATTACATACGGGGGTTCAGCATCAATCGGGCCGGGCTCTTCATCGTCGGCATCTTTGTAGTCACGTGGATCGTCGCCCTGGCCGTTTGGCGCTTCCGCCAGATCGAGAGTAGATGGGAACTGCAGGCCGCTCAGGCCCGGGCCCGGGCCGATCAGTCCGACGCCGGGGTACTTTCGAGCCTCCCGGTGGACTGAACCCCGCGACCCGTCCCAAACCAGCCGCGGAGTGAATCATATCGACAGTTGTCGCCGCGTCCCGCCGCCTCGGTCTCTCAGATCACCCCGTTCTGTAAGGTACGGTAACCGGCACCCGCAGTTGGAGAACTTTCCGTGAACGCCTGGCAGATTCTGCTCGTCTTTGCTGCGGGCATTTGGGCGGGAACCATCAACACCGTGGTCGGATCCGGAACGCTCATCACCTTTCCCGTCCTGCTCGCCGTAGGCCTGTCGCCAGTCACCGCCAACGTGTCCAACACCGTGGGGCTGTTTCCCGGTTCTTTCGTCGGGGCGTACGGATATCGCCGTGAGCTGCAAGGTCAACGCCAACGCGCCATCACGCTGGCGACCGCTTCAGTGCCGGGAGCCCTGCTGGGCGCAGTTCTGCTACTGGTGCTCCCGCCCGCCGTGTTCAAGGCCATCGTCCCGGTGTTGATTCTTCTGGCATTGGTGCTGGTCGCTTTCGGGAACCGGATCTCGGCCTGGCTGGCCGTTCGCGGACGTGGGGCGACCGATCGGGTGACGGTTCCTCTCTGGCTCGTCACGTTCGCCACGGCCGTCTACGGCGGCTACTTCGGCGCCGCACAGGGCGTTCTGCTCATGGGCTTCTTTGCCGTGTTCCTCGCCGAATCGCTGCAGCGGCAAAACGCCCTCAAGAACGTGCTTGCCGGCGTCGTCAACCTTGTTGCCGCCGTCGCGTTCGTGTTGACGACCCACGTGGATTGGACGGCTGCGCTCACCATTGCCTGTGGCTCTATCCTGGGCGGCATCCTGGGCGCCCGCATCGGCCGGCGGCTGTCACCTGGTGCGCTGCGGGCCACCATCTTGGTGGTTGGCCTGGTGGCGGTCGGAAGACTCCTCAGTTGAGTTCAACAGGCGTGGTTCGGCGCCGACGTGGCGCCCCGCGTCCGGCCAGTTCGACAACCCGGACACATGGTCGCAGGCGCGATCAACACACCGTATGATCGCTGCGGCCGGGCCCGCCCGGCTCGGCACCAGGGAGGACGTGGCGCAGGTGGAAATCTTCAAGGAGTTCACCTTCGAGTCGGCCCACCGGCTTCCAAACGTGCCCGCGAGTCACAAGTGCGCCAGGCTGCACGGGCACTCGTACCGGGTTGCGGTTCATGTCGAGGGGCTGGTGGGCGACGGGACGGGATGGGTCCGGGATTTTGCGGACCTGACATGCGCCGTCAAGCCGGTCCTGGCCAGGCTCGATCACTACTACCTCAACGAGGTCGAGGGGCTCGACAACCCAACCAGCGAAGTCCTCGCTCGGTGGATCTGGGATCGCCTCGTGATCGCCCTGCCGGATCTCTCTCAGGTGGTGGTTCGCGAGACGTGCACCTCGGGCTGCGTGTACCGAGGCGACGGCGATGGTTCGTGAGCGACGCGTCGTCCTCGCGTCGGGTGGTGCAGACAGCGCCATCCTGGTAGCGGATCAGGCACGCCTCGGCCTCCAGATCCAGCCTCTGTATATCCGATTTGGCCTGGGCTGGGAAGCGGTCGAGGAAGCGCACCTGCGCCGCTTCCTGGCCGCGCTCCCCGATCGAGATGGGATCGAGGACCTGGTCGTCCTCGAACTCCCGGTCGGCGATGTCTACGGCGCCCACTGGAGCGTCTCGGGTCTCGGCTCCCCGGACGCGTCCACCGAAGACGACGCGGTCTACTTGCCCGGACGGAACATGTTGCTGCTCGTCAAGACTGCGGTCTGGTGCGCCCTGCACGGCGTCGGCAGCATCGCGTTGGGGACGTTACGAGGCAACCCGTTCGCCGACAGTAGCGAGACGTTCCTGTCGGGGTTCGCCGGCCTGTCCGGGCTCGCCCTTGGTTGCGCGCTGGATGTCGTGACACCATTCTCGGGGTTGACCAAAGCGGAGGTCCTGGTGCTCGGGCGCGACCTGCCACTCGAGCACACGTTCTCGTGCATCTCGCCAGAGGACAGCGACCACTGCGGACGCTGTAACAAGTGCGCGGAACGGCGCAAGGCCTTCGTGGAGGCCGATCTCGAGGATCGTACGCCGTACGCTGCCGACTGATGGCGGCCCGCACTCTGGTTGCCCCCGTTTCGTTTGGACTCGGTGACCTGGTGGTGTCCCTCCCCCCGATCCAGGCGATCATCGCGGCGGACGCGCCGGTGTGGTTGGTCGCCAGGGCACCGTCACAACGACTGCTGGCCGAGCGCATCCAGGGGTTAGCCGGCGTGGTGGATGAGGACACCCTTGCCTGCGGGAGAGGCGACCGCCTCGTTGATCTTCGAGATCACTCGCTCCAGCGAGACGTGTGGTGGGGATCGCCGGCGTTCGAGGCTGAGTTCGGCGAGCTCACCATCAACGACATCCTCTCGATCATCTGCGCCGACTTCGGTATCCACGCGGACTTCACCCGCCCGAGGCCCCTCGCGACCAACGCCTGGCGGGGCCTGGACGCCACCGTTCTGCTGGTGCACGAGACGAACGGCGCCGACAAGCGGTGGCCCGCCGAACGTTGGAAGAAGCTGGCCGGCCTCTTGCTCGCCAACGGTCACCAGGTCGCCCAGCTGGTAAAAGGAGACAGGCCGTCACCGCTCGATACTGTCGGCATCCCGGCCGTTGTGGCCCCCACGCCGGGGGAGGCGGTCGACGCCCTCAGCGGATGCGCCGGCGTCGTCGGCATTGACACAGGTCTCACGCACATCGCCGTTCAGCAGGGCGTCCCCACGGTCACGATCTGCCGGCGCAGTTCGGTGTATGTGCGACTCTGGGCCCACAGTCGGGCGCTTCGGGGCGGCCCCTGTACAGAGGCCTGTCTGCGGGCGGAGGCGCGTTACGCCTACAACGACCGGGTGAGCCTGCGTGACTTCCAGCCCCCATCTCGAAGCTGCCCGTCGGGGTCCCCATGCGTTGCCGGAATCCGGCCCGAAGACGCCGCTGGTCTTCTCCAGGGACTGCTGTGACCGCGGTGTCCCTCTTGAGCTCCCAATGAGCCCATCACCCCCGATCCGACCCCATCCGGCGGCCATCGAAGTGAACTCGGCCCCGGAACTCGGGGTGCGCAACAGCCAGCCGGAAGGAGTCGGCCGCGTCGCCGCCGCAGCTGGATTGGTCTGCTGGAACAATCTGGGGCGGAACGTCGTCTTCGCTGACCGCGGCTTTCGGCCGAAGGCCGTTTTCGCCACGACTCTGTTTCCCGGCGAAGACGAGCCTTCGCAGTACGACCTGGATGTCCACGCCATCCTCGATCTACCCGAGCTGGGAATGGTCACGTTCCTCAACCACCTGGGGGTGGTCCGTGGCTTTCGCTCGAGCGACGTGACATCACGGGCCGCAGGCCTGCGCCATATGGAGCCCGTCTGGCTGGGCTGGTTCGCGGCGGACGTGGAACGCACCATCGCCGCGGGCGGCCGGTTGATCGGCTCCGCACCCCGCTCGGAGGGGGCGTGCGGTCTCCTTGTCTCTGCCCCGCTTCGGGCCGTGGCCGACCGGGGAAAGATCCCGATACAGGCAGCCGCAAGCTGGTTCGGCGAGGTGACCGGCCTCGGTGTGGCCGGCACGTGGGATCGGCCTCTCATTGCCCTGGGCGGCCCGGGCAGAGTGGCCCTGGCCCCGCTCGTGGCTGACGAAGAGGTGAGCCCCAGATGGAATGCGGAGGTGGGCTTTCGTGTCGCCGCCATCGGCAGGCTCGCCGGAGCGGTGTGGGCGGCCGGACCCGAGTTGGGAGAGATCGATGACTACAACTGGGAAGGCCTGACCGGCGGCGGCTTCGCCATCCTGGACGGGGTCACGGGCGAGCTGCTGCAGTCGGGGCCCTTGCCGGCCGACGCGGCCTGGGGAACCGGTGGGGTGGCGGTGGCGCCCGTGGGCATGCGGTTGGCGGTGGCCGGCCGCACCGGGTGCGTGCACCTGATCGACCTGCGGCACCCGGCCTCCCCCCTGTCAACACTCCCGATCGCCGCGGCGTCTCTGGGTATCGCCCATATGGCCGTCGTCGGACCACTCATCGTGTGCGGGTTCAACCGGGGTGGGTACCGCCTCCACGTCCTCAACGGGGAGGCGGCGGCGACGCAGAGCCGTACAGCTTGAGATGCTCGTAGGGAACGAACCGCCGGGTGCCGGCCCGAAGCTCCGCCAGGTACGCGTCGAGAGCGGCGGAGAGGCCCGCAATCTGAGCGTCAAGCAGCGGGATCCGCGCCCGGTACCCGGCGTCGTCGGCAGACACCATCACGGTGCGGAATCGCCGGATCACCAGCACCGACAGCCGATCGAGGACCATGCCCGGGGTCTCGGTGGCGATCGTGGCGGTCGGAGGCTGTTCGATGGAGGCGTCGATCTGTGCATCGATCTGCTCGACGAGCTGGTGGCGAGCCAGATTGAGCCGATCAATGGCGCGTTTGGCCCTTCCGACCTCAGCGTCGTCGGCCCGGGGGTCGCGGGTGGCATCCTCCAGGTCCCATTGGCGAAGATTGGAGGCCACCAGCTCGAGGACCAGGGTTTCCCAGCCGGTACTGACCGCCGATGGCTCGCCCCGAACGGACCGTTCCATCACGGTCAGAACCTCGCCGGCAGTCGGCAGGTGCAGACCGGCCCTCACGGCCCCTGAAGCGTCGCAGGCGGCTGGGAGGCGGCTGGTTCTGCGGGGTCACCTTGCAGGTAACGGAGGACGCTTCGGGCCGCGAGCGAGCCCTGTCCAAGCGCGGCCGACACCCGCCAGTAGGACCCGCTGACCACGTCGCCGGCCGCGAACACACCCGGGCGGGAGGCCCGCAGCTCGGTATCGGTGACCACGAAGCCGCGCCTGTCGAGTTCGATCTGGCCGCGGAACGGGCCGGTGTTGGGATCCCGCGAGATTTTCACGTCCAGCCCACCCGCAGCTACCACGCGCCGGTCGCCGCTCGCGGGATCGACAAGCACGACTTCCTCGAGGCGTTGACCGCCCCGAACGGACTCGAGCTCCCAGCCCGGGAGGTCCGTGATCCGCGGCTCGGCCCGTATCTGCGCGACGATGTCATGCCGGGCGGTGAGGCCGGGCGAGCGGTGAGCCAGCAGCACAGACGACGCCGTCGATGCCAGGGCCAGGGCGTCGAGGGTCGCGCTGTCGCCTCCACCGATGACGACGACCGGGCGCCCGGCGAAGCGGTCTATCTCGTCTCCGAGGTCGTAGGTGACATCGCCGCCGAACGCTCCGTTGACCGCAGCGGGTAGGTGTTCCGGGGTGGAGCCGCTGGCAATCAGCAATGACTTGCCGCGGAATCGACGGCCTGCCGCCTGCACCCACCCTTCCGCCAGACCGGTGGCTTGCACGGGATGGTTGACCAGAACGTGATCCCCCAGGTGCTGGGCGGCTTGCTGCAGTCCGGCCTGCAGTGCCTCTCCGCCGGCATACTGTCCGGTGGCCACGTTGCGGATCGGATGCGAGATCTCCGGCAACTGACCGCCGAGCGCCGGCCCTCCCTCGAGCAGCAGCGTGTCCAGCTGGATGTCGCTGCACTCCAGCGCCGCGCTCACCCCGGCCGAACCGCCACCGACGATCACGACGTCGTATTGGCGCTCGGTCACGGGTGCTCCGATCGGTCAGAGCCGACCCGGTGCTGCTCGCTCGAGCCATCGCCGGGCCGGTGGGAATCGCGCAGATCCTAGCTTCGGCCCTGCTTGGGGACTTCCGGATGCCAAGGCGTCTGGCTGCGCCCGATCAGCTCTTGCGGCACGGACCGGCCGGCACGAACAGGAGGCCCCCCTGCGGCGTGTACGCGGCTCCCACCACGGTGACCGGGCTGACGTGACCGGTGCCCGGATCGAGGGCGGCCAGGTAGTTCGGCGGATACGTTGGGGGCGCCGGGCAGGTGGCAGGAGCGCTGTTCGCGCCGCAGGGGGTGGCGACGACCAGCGGCCGGTCAACCGTAAATGGTCCCCGGACAGAGTCGATGGCGTCGTTGGTCGAGTCGGTGGAGTAGAGCGTCCCCTGCGTCGCAGTGGGCCAAGCCGTATCGTCGACGGACTGGGTCAGCGAGAGCACGCGGAGACTCTGATGGGCTCCGCCCGCGTCGCTGACATAGATCTGCTCCTCGTCCCCCTGGCTCGTCAGCATGAAGTCGCCGCCAAACCGGGCGCCGGGCGGTACGACCTCGTTCGAGTCGGGGTCCGTGAGCATGAGCTTGACGGGCTTTCCGTAGCTGAAGCTGCCGAGGTTGGCCACCTTGGCCGTTGCCTCGTCGTAGAACAGCGGGTTGACGGCTGCCACCCGCGTCGAGGGATCGAGGCGGACGACGTACACGGCGGGATAGGTGGGCTGGGGGGCGGGAGCACCCGTGGTCCCGGGGGCGGAGGCGCTGATGAGAATCTGCCCGTGGTAGATGGAGATGGCATCGGTGCCCCCATTGTGCGGAAGGGGCTCGCTGTAGGCGTAATGCGTGACCGCCGTCGCGGCCGAGGCTGCGTCCGGATTGATCGTGTACAGGCTGGAGTTGGCATCCTCGTTGGCGGTGGCGATCACGAATCCGCCTTCAGGATCGGCGGTCACGCCGTCAGTCTTGCCACGCACGTCCCACTGGGCGACCGGGTTCCCATTCATCTTCAACTCGACGACCGTGCTGTCCTGATTGCCATCGCTGCTGGGCTGGCCTTGCGGGCCAACTCCATTTTGAAAGCCCACAAATATACGATTGCCGAGGCGGGTGATGTCGTCCGGATTCGTGAGTGGCTCGGTCTTCCGGGTGCTCGATCCCGCCGGGACGTACGAATGCTTCAGCGTCGTTCCTGAGAGGATCTGGTGCACCGTGTAGACGGAAGCCGATCCCGTACGGGATGCGGAACCGATCGGGGCGGCGCTTGCCACGGCGCCGGTCCCTGCGAGCGCCAGACCGAGGGGCGCGAGGACGCCCACCGCCAGCATTTTCGTTTTGCGTGCAGCGATATCGAACATGTGGCCTCCATCCGAGGGGAGGACTATGTCCGCAATACTTCCCGCCCGGATGACGAACTGGTAACCACATCATTTCCGTGCGCTGAACAGCGCTTGAACTCTCGACGAGGTCGGGTGATATCAGCGGGTCGCCTCTCCTGACCGACCGGTACCACCCGATCATCACCTTTGCACGCGCCATGGGCAGGTGGCGAGTTCAGGGTGCCGGGATCGGCAGGTGGATGGCAAGGTCGGCAGACGACTGGCCGATATCCACCGAATAGCTGCCCGGCACCGTCTGAAAACTACCGTTCAGGTAAGCCTCGAAAGCGGACCTCGGCAGGGTCAGGTCGACCACAGTCGACTGCGAGGCTCGGAGAGGGACGGCCGCGAAGGCACGGAGTTGTTCAGGCGGCTCGCCCGCGACGGCTGGGTAGTGCAGGTACGCCTGGACGACCGCGGTTCCTGCCCGGTGGCCGGCGTTTCGAACGGTCACCCGGGCGGTGACCCGGCCCACCGCGGTGCGCAGGGTGGCATGAGAGAGCGCGAACCTGGTGTAGCTCAAGCCGTAGCCGAAAGGAAACTGCGGCGGAACTCCACTGGCCTGGTACCAGCGGTATCCGATGTTGAGGCCCTCGCTGTAGGTCACCGTGGAGTCGACTCCCGGAAACTGCGCGGGTGTGCCGACCGGGCTCGGGTTCGAGGCGGCCGGGAATGTCACGGGGAGATGACCCGATGGGTCGACCTGGCCGTCGAGCACTGCTGCCGTCGCCGTGCCATCCTGCTGCCCCGGGTACCAGGCTTCGAGCACGGCCGCCACGCGGCCCAGCCATGGCATCAAGACCGCTCCTCCGGTGTTCAACACCACCACTGTCCGAGGATTGACGGCGGCGACGTTGGCGATGAGGGCGTTGGCATCGCCCGGTAGATACAGGTTGGGGCGGTCAACGGCTTCGCTCTGGCTGACACTGGCGAAGACGACGGCGACCGACGCATGACGGGCGGCAGTCACGGCTGCGGCGATCTCCGGTGAAACGTTGGCGAAGCCGAGTTGCGGCATGCGCTCGCCGGCTATGCCGAACCACCTGACGCTCAACCGGTAGCGGTGTCTGGCCTCGAGAGCGGCGGTGGTCGACCACAAGGAGCGACCATGAAGGCCGGGGCTGGCAATTAGGTTCCGGCCGTCCAGTGCCAACCACGTATCTCCGTCCTGCTCGAGCGAGAACTCGTATGTCCCGCTCACCGGCACCTCCAGCGACGCCGACCAGGACGACCATCCAGGCCCCGTCCCGGGGCTGGATGCCGTCGCCGCGGCCGGGGTGACATTCGGCGCGAAGGCCAGGTGCAGGTCGCGGGTGCCAGCCTGGAACCCGCTGCTGCCAGGGCCGATCGCCGCCCCGCCACGACTCGGTGTCTGGCCCGGCAGCGGGCTGCCGATCAGGTCGGGCGCCGGTATGGGCGGCAGGGAGAGCCGGGGCAAGTCGGCGGGTGTGTACGTGACCGCAACATCTGGGCCAAGCGCCGACTGCAGCGCGTTGAATGGAGTGATGACCGAGGAGGCGACCACCTGGGAGCTGCCCCGCCCGCTCGTCGTGGCGTCGGCTCCCGCATCAGATCCAATGACAGCCACCGATCTGGCCGTGGCTGTCAGGGGAAGCACGGCACCCTGATTCTTCAACAGCACCATCGAGCTCTCCGCGGCCGAAAGGGCCACCGCTTGATGTGCCTGCGACGTGACCACCGCCGACGGACTCGGCGTCCGGGGTGCGGCCACAAGACCGAAGGCGAACATCGTCTGCAGCGTGTAAGCCACCGCCGCGTCCAGATTCGCCATCGGTATGGCGGCAGTACGGACGAGTCGGGTGACCGCACTCACGCTGGCCGGCTTGATGAGGTCAAGCCCCGCATAAAACGCCGCCGCAGGGCGCAATACCGCCTCGAGGTCCGAGCGAACGAATCCCTGGAAGCCCCAGGACCGGAGGAGGTCATAGAGAGCCGGGTCGGAGCAGATGTTGGTCTGGTCGACCGAACCGTACGAGCACATGATCGAGGCGACGTGCCCCTGTTGCACCACCGCCTGGAACGGAGCGTCGTACAGCTCCGCCAGAGCACGGTTCGACACGTCCTGGTTCAACCCGACCCGGTCCGTTTCCTGGTTGTAGACCGTGAAGTGCTTCGCTTCGGCCATGACGCCCTGCGACTGGATGCCCTCGACGTTCGCCGTTCCCATGACGCCGGTCAGAACGGGATCCTCTCCGAAAGCCTCGAAGGTCCGGCCGCTTTGGGGCACCCGGGCCAGGTTCAGCTCGGGACCCTGGACGACGTCGAGCCCCTTGCCCCGAGCCTCGGCCCCTTCGACCTGGCCGGTGGCGTAGGCGACGGCTGGATTGAAACTGGCCGCAAGGCCAATTGCAGCCGGTAGCTGCGTCACCCCCGTGGCCCCATAGCCGATCCCGTCCGGGCCGTCCGTCAGGGTTAACGGCGGGATGCAGAGTGACGGGACGCCCTGGTTGGCGTTCTCGAGGTGTGGACGGGCGGCCAGCACCACGAACGCGACCTTCTGGCGCAAGGTCATGTGGGCGAGCACTTCCGCGGCCAGGGCAGCCGGAGACTTGCTCCCGGCGCGCGACTGCGCCACCCACGGGCAGGGGTCGGCGGGAGCATGACCAAGGGGTGCCGGATGGAGGGCCGGCGCGGCCGGGCGAGCCGGGACCGCCGGCGGCGGGTGGTTGGCCGGAATCGACGATGCCGGGGCTGGAGAGGGAACGGGGCGGGCGAGAAGGATGGGCGTACTCGTGTGGATCGGAGGAGTCGAGCGGGGCAACACGAACACACAACCGCCAAGCAGCACGACCGTCGCGGCGATCGCAACCGGCGGCACGAGCGCGCCGACACAGTTGCGAAAACGGACCCCGCCGAGGGCACGCACGATGCTGAGCATATGTGCACCCTTTGAGGATTCAACTTCACCCCTGATGCGCTTTCGGCCCGTCGGGACCCCCTTTTTCACCCCTCGTGCCACTTCTCTCGTCTCGACGCGGGCCTCGCGACCGGTCAGGCCCGCCTGCCCACTCACGCCCGCTCATCGCTTGACCTACGTCCAACGGAACGGTAACGTTCAGTTCCGGAACGGTACGGAGCCGTTCCGGTGGATGAACGACGATCCCCTTGCCCCTCCCACACCTTCCTTCCGCCGCCACTCACGATACGTCGGGGTGGGCGTCTTCCGGTCCCGAATCGCCGGTTCGCGGCGTGGCCCCCGGCGCCGCCGACGACGACCCGGTTGCGGACCCGGGAGGGACCCCCATGGCCGGCGATCCGGTCTGCCCGGGCCCGGCGCCCGAAAGCGGCGCCGCCGGCAATTCCGACCCGGACGCTGGCTGCGGCCCGGCGCGCCGGGCGGGCGGACGTTCGCTTGACCTGTCTCGTGACGGCGCCATCAAGGCGGCCGTGCTGGAGCTCCTCGCCGAACAGGGCTACGACCGGCTCACCGTGGACGCCGTGGCCGGCAGGGCTCGAGCCGGCAAGGGGGCGATCTACCGGCGCTGGCCCTCTAAGGCAGACCTGGTCGTCGACGCTCTCAATGACTTGAAGCCGGCCGCGGCCGACCTGCCCGACAGCGGCTGCCTCGCCGATGACCTCCGGCAGTACTTCCAGGCCGCTGCCGCGTCGGGGCCCGACATCGCGTTCCCCCTGATCGCCGGGCTGGCCGCACCGTTGCTCCGCGACCACGAGCTGGCGGCCGCCTTCCGTGAGCACTTTGTCGCCCCGCGGGTGGCACGGCTGCAAGCGCTACTCGACCGCGCCACCGCCCGGGGCGAGATCGGCCCCAACCCGAACGCGGACCTGGTCTGCGCGGCAGTCCCGGCGTTCATGCTGCAGCGCACTTTGTTCGCCGATGGCCCGCCCGATGCAGCGTTTGTCCAACGTGTCGTGGAAGCGGTCCTCATCCCTCTGGCGACTGCTCCCCGCCCGGCCGTCGCCAGCACCTCCAGCACCCAGAAACGAGCTCGATGACCACCGACACAACAGAAGCGGCAACGACCGAGGCTCCCCGCCGTCTGGGCTTGGCCCTGGTCGTCATATCCGCGGCTCAGCTCATGGTGGTCCTCGACGCCACCATCGTCAACGTGGCCCTACCGTCCATTCAGCGAGGACTTCACTTCAGCTCCGCCAACCTGGTGTGGGTGACCAGCGCTTACACGCTCACGTTCGGCAGCCTCCTGCTCTTCGGTGGCCGTACCGGAGACCTCTTCGGACGGCGGAGGATGTTCCTGATCGGGATCGGCATCTTCGCCGTGGCGTCGCTTCTCGGCGGCCTGGCCCAGAGCGCTGACTGGTTGATCGCCAGCCGCGCCGCCCAAGGCGTCGGCGGCGCTATCGCTTCCCCGACCGCGCTGGCCCTTATTGCGACCAAATTTCCGGAGGGCGCACGCAGAAACCGGGCCATGGGAATCTACGCCGCCATGTCCGGAGCCGGCGGGGCCGTGGGCTTGCTGGCCGGCGGCCTTTTGACGGAACTGGCCACCTGGCGTTGGGTGCTCTTCGTCAACGTGCCCATTGCCGCGGTGGCGTTGATCCTCGGGCCCCGCGTTCTGAGCGAGTCCGAGACACGAGCCGGCCGGCTGGACATTCCTGGGACGGTCACGGTGACCGCCGGCATGGCGCTGCTTGTCTACGGGCTGACCAACGCGGCGACGCATTCGTGGGGCAGCCCGAGCACTGTGGCGTATCTGACCTGTGGGCTGATTGTCCTGGTCGGCTTTGTCCTCCTCGAGACGCGAACCGCCAACCCGCTCATGCCGCTGCACATCTTCGCCAACCGCAATCGATCGGGCGCGTACGGGATCATGCTGTGCCTCGGTGCAGCCGTCTTCGCCATGTTCTTCTTCTTGACTCAGTACCTCCAGGACGTCGTCGGGTACACGCCCATCGAGACCGGCCTCGCCTTCCTGCCAGTGGCGGTCACCATCGGCGCCATGGCGCAGGTTGCCTCTCGGCTCGTGGGCCGCATCGGGATCAGACCGCTCTTGCTGGCCGGACCGTCGGTCGTGGCCGTGGGGCTCTTCTGGTTGACCCGGCTCACCGTGGATAGCGGCTATGGAGGAGTTCTCGGTCCACTGCTGTGCATTGCTATCGGCATGGGGCTCTCGTTCGTGCCCCTGACCCTGACCGCAGTGGCCGGCGTGGTTCCCACCGAAACCGGCTTGGCTTCAGCATTGCTCAACACCGGCCAGCAGATCGGGGGTGCGGTTGGGTTGGCCCTGCTGTCCACGGTTGCGGTCGAGGCCACCCGGAGCGCGTCCCGGCAACTGGCGGCCAGCAATGGCGGCCGGCTGAGCGTGGCTCTCGGCCACCAGGCGGTGGTCCACGGCTACACCCGCGCCTTCCTGGTCGCCGCCTCCATCGGCTGCCTGGCAATTCTGGTCTCGTTGGTGGCGATCCGGGCCCCCCGTCCGCCGAGGGAGGTAGTGGCGGACCCGGGAGCGCTCAGTCTCGACCCAGCCCAGACGGCCGGGTGAGCCGGACGGCCGGGTGAGCCAGACAGCCGGTTGAGCCAGACAGCCGGTTGAAATTGTCCCCAGGGACAGACCCGGTCGAGGCTCGAGCCGCTGGCAGCTGAGCTGCTAGGAGAGCACGTCGACGCCGCGGGCGCCCAGTCGCAGCACCTCGCGCGAGGAGTCAATTCCGGCGGAGAGCGCCAATCCGAGGGTCAGTCCGACGTCCTTGCGGGCCCATTCGCCGGTGCGCCCCGAAGGGCCGCCGGCACCCGTCCGGCGGCTCCGCAGTAGCCCTGACCAGGTCCCTCCCGATGAGCCCGCGGCCAGGGCTGCAAGCAGCGCCTCCTGGTCCAGGCCGAAGTCCCCTCCAAGGGCGATAGCGTCGTCAGCGAGCCCGATCGTCCCCGCCAGCAGGGTGTTATTGACCAGCTTGGCAACCTGGCCGCTCCCGACGGGACCCAGGTGGAGGACCGGATCCCCGAAGGAGTCGAACGCGTCGCGGCACTGATCCACGACTTCTTCGTCCCCACCCACCATCACGAGCAGCTTCGGCTGCCCGGCTCCAACGCTCACCGGAGCGTCGACAAACCCCACTTTCCGGTGCGCCGCATCGGCATGGAGACGCCTGCTGCCGGCCGGCGAAATGGTGCTGTGCACGGCCACTACCCCGGCTGGCTGCATGCCGGTCAGCACACCCTTCGCTCCGAGCAGCACCTCGTCGACATCACCCTCGTCCCAGACGCAGATCCCGACCAGCTCCGACGCCTCACCTACCTCGGCGGGCGATGCGGCAGTGGCGGCCCTTCCGGCAAACGGCTCGAGTGACTCTGGCCGGCGAGCCCACACCGTCACGTGATGCCCGGCATCCAGAAGCAATGTCACTATCCGGGAGCCCATGTTGCCGAGCCCTATGAATCCGATGTCCACGCTGCCCAGTCTGCCCAACCGGGCCAGGTCGAGCCAGGCCGGCGCCGGTCCCCACCCTCCCAACCGTTCCCAACCGCTTCCCCACCCGATGACGTCGTCCACCGCGCCGTCTCCCGGGTGGCGCTTCGACCCCCGCCCCGCCTGTGAAGATGGCCGAGAGACTGTCAGCCCATCTTACGGAAGTCCCAGCTGACCACCTTGTCCGGCACCAGCCGGAGCCACGCATGGCGGCCGTCCGGATGGAAGGCGCCGCCCGAGTACTTGGCCCCGAATCGGCGTTCCGGTTCCTCGAGCTGAGGCTCCGGAGCGGCCGAGCGGGGAACCTCGCCCACCTGTTCGACTCGCCCGAGGAGCTCTGCACCTCGCAGCTCGCCGAAATCGTGGCCGCCATCGACCATCACGCTGACCTCAGGATTGCGGACGAGATCTGTCCAACGCTGACTCTTGACGATCGAGTTGAGCCAGAGCGCCTCGCCGTCCCAGACAAACCACAATGGCGTGTTGTGCGGTCGGCCGTCGGCGCCCACCGTGGCCACCCGGCAGGTGCGTTCTTCCTCCAGGAAGGTGTCGAGCTCCTCTGGCGACATGGCGATGCGCCGTCCCCGTCGCTGTTCCTTCATCCGATCCTCCGTTCCTCTCGTCTTCTCGTCTTCTTGGCTTCTCGGCTTCTCGGGCCGCGCCGCCCAGTCAACACGGTGACTTCCCGGGCCGGCCACCCCAGCCCGCCGGCGGGAGCGCTTACGACCCGCAACCATATGATCCCGGGTCGCCGACTGAGCTTCGATGCCCCAGCACTAAGTTGGAGCCGATGCGTTTTGCGTTCAAGACTGCTCCCCAGCACACGACCTGGGCCGACATGCTGGCGGTGTGGCAGGCGGCCGATGATATCGACGTGTTCGAGTCCGGCTGGACCTTCGACCACTTCTACCCGATCTTCTCCGACACCGATGGTCCTTGTCTCGAAGGCTGGACCACCCTCATCGCCTTGGCGCAGGCCACCAGGCGCCTGCGGTTCGGCACCCTCGTCACCGGCATCCACTACCGCCATCCGGCGGTCCTGGCCAACATGGCGGCCGCGCTCGACATCATCTCCGGCGGACGCCTCGAGCTTGGTATCGGCGCGGGCTGGAACGAGCAGGAGTCCGGCGCATACGGCATCGAGCTGGGCACGCCACGCCAGCGGAGCGATCGCTTCGAGGAGGCGTGCCAGGTGCTCATTGGCCTGCTCAGCGAGGAGACGACCACGTTCAAGGGCGAGTACTACCAGCTGGTGGACGCCCGCAACGAACCCAAGGGGCCGCAGCGACCCCATCCTCCCATCTGCATTGGCGGTAATGGCGAGCGCCGCACCCTGCGGACCGCGGCCCGCTACGCCCAGCACTGGAACTTCGTCGGAGGGACCCCGGAGCAGTTCGCCCATAAGCGCGACGTCCTCCACGCCCACTGCCACGATATCGGCCGAGACCCGGCAGAGATCCTGCTTTCGAGCCACGTCCCCTTCGACGGGAACCCCGCGGCCTCGGCGGCGGCTGCGGCTGCGCTCGGTGACGCCGGCGTCCAGCTGGGCATCCTGCAGCTGCGGCCACCCCACACCCCTGCCGTGCTGGAACCGTTGGCGACCGCCCTGTCCGAGCTGCGCTGACAGGGCGGCGCCCATCGGGCACCGGCCCGACGCATCGGCGGGCCGTCCCACGCATCGGCCGCAAGCCGGCCTACCCCAGGTGCACCTGGGCGACAAACTGGTTGGCGACCGTCGCCGGGTCGACGTGGTCGTTGACAACAGCTCCTACCAGTTGCACGAGGTCGCCAGTCGTCAGCGCTGCTGATACGGCATTCAGCGTGTTGGTGATTGTCGGAGTGGCCACGTTCTTGTTGATGATGGGGATGACGTTCTCGGCAGGAAAGAGATGCTGGGGATCTGCCAGCGCCACAAAGTGGTACTTGCTGACAGAAGGATCCGTTGTGTAGATGTCTGCGGCCTGGACCGTCCCGTCGTTGAGAGCGGCAATGGCGAGGGGACCTGACTCGTCGAGGGGCTTGAACTTCACGGTGATGCCGTAGAGCTTGTTCAGGCCAAGGAGCCCGACCTCACGGGTGGCGAACTCCGGTGCCGCACCAACCGTTACCTGGTTCTCAATGGGTTTGAGGTCGGCGATGCTCTTCAGGTTGTGCGCTGTCGCATAGGAGGAGGTGACCGTGATCGAGTCGTTGTCCTGGGCTGCTGAGGGCTGGAGCGCCTCCAGATTGGACGGCAGTGCGGTGCTGAGCGCGGCCGTTACCGCCTGGGTGGACGATGCCGTGGCCGACGGCTGCAGGTAGTCGAGGAGCGCACCGTTGTATTCGGGGAACACATTGAGAGTGCCATTCTCCATCTCTTTGAAGTAGACCTCGCGGCTGCCGATGTTGAGCTTCGTGCTCACGTGGACACCCGCCTTTCCGAGCGCATCGGCGTAGATATACGCAAGTACCTCGTTTTCGGGAAAGTTGGCGGAGCCGATCGTCACTCCGGGATTCGATGCGGCGGCGGCCGACGTCGCCGACGTGGCGCCGGACGCGGCCGTTGTGGCCGATGACGATTTTGAGCTCGAACTGCCACAGGCAGCCACCCCTAACAAGGCGACGAGGACAGCGGTAAGGGGCAGAAAACGGCGCATATGCATCCTTTGCGGGTAGGGGTTCAACATTGTCAGTCGGTGCGAGCCCGGTGGCGGATCCCGGGGGAGACGAGGAAACGTTGTGCGAGGAGGAAGATGCCCTCCGTGGCGATGGCGAAGACGGCCACAATTACCGCCCCGGCGCCCAGTTCGGCGAAGTTGCGACTGGCCTGGCCGTCGATGATGTACCGGCCCAGGCCCCCCAGACCAACGTACGCGGCGATGGTCGCGGTCGATACCACTTGCAGAGCAGCGGTGCGCAGGCCCAGAAAGATCAAAGGCAATGCGACTGGGATTTCGACCCGCCGTAGAACCTGATATGGGGTAAGTCCCATTCCGTTGGCGGCATCAACCACCATTGGGTCGACGCCTCTGATGCCGACGTTGGTGTTCACCAGGATCGATGGGATAGCCAGGAACAAGAGCGGAATGATGGCAGCATCAATGCCGACTCCGATCAGGATGGCAAAGATGGTCAGCAGCCCAAGTGTCGGCAACGCCCGGCTGGCATTGCTGAGCAACGTGAGAGGGAGGCCGCCCCGACCTGTGTGCCCGGTGACCAGCCCGAGGGGAAGGGCGATCACCACCGCGATCAGGAGGGTCAGGCCGGAGTAGCCCAGGTGCTGAACCAAGCGGTGCAGGATACCGCCTGAGCCTTCCCAGTTGGACGCGGTCGTCAAGTACGAGAAGATGCCGTTGGCGGAGGTATCGGCGGCCAGGATCACGCGGACCGCCTGGCCCAGGGTGCGAGCACGTAGCCGCCGAGCAGAAGGATCCCGTCACAGAGAAGAGCCCAGAATGCAACGATGACGACCCCCGCAATGATCTCGGTGACAAAGTCGGTGTTCTCCCCGGCAATGAAGAGTTGTCCGAGACCGCCGATGCCGATCAAGGATCCGACCGTCACCAGGCTGATGCTCGCCACCGTCGCCACACGCAGACCGGCGATGATGATGGGGATGGCCGCGGGCAAGTCGACGCTCCACAACCGCCGCAAGGTGCGATAGCCCATGGCCGTGGCCGCGATGCGGACGTCAGCGGGCACGTTGTTGAGTCCGTCGGTAACACTGCGGACCAGGATGGCCAGTGCGTACGCCGCGAGTGGCAGGATGACCGTGTTGTCCGTCAAGCCGGTGATCCCAAGGAGGAAGGCGAAGACCGCCAGGGATGGCAGGGCGTAGAGCACTGTGGTCACAGCCAGTATCACCGGGTGGGCCCGGGGCACCTGCACGGCCAGGATCCCGAGCGGCAGGGCCAGCAAGAAGCCGAGCAATACGGCGACGAGGGCGATGTACAGGTGTGTCCTGGACAGCGACCAGAACAACGACACATGCGTGGTGACCCACTGCCAATCTCCGACTTTGCGGAACGTAAACGTCTGAGCGACCAGCGACACCATCAGCTCCCATCAACGGCGCTGTGTATCGCCCGATTGAGGTCACCGTCGGAGGCCACGCCCATAAGGGACCCGGTGGCGTCGACGGCGACAGCCAGACCTGACGGCGAAAGCACCAGGGCGTCCAGAGCCGCCCGGAGAGAATCGGTCGCCGGCATGAACGTGTGACCCACCGACCGCAACGACCCCACGTTGACCGGACCCTCCACCTCGCTGTCCAGGGCGCCGGCATCGAGCCACCCGACGGGTCTTCGATTCCCGTCGAGAGCCAGGACCCATTCCGTACCGGCAGCGGCGGCCGCGGCTTTGATATCAGCCGGCGGGCTGGTGGCCTGCACCGTTGCCGGGCAGCGAAGTGCGAGGGTAATGGCCGGAAAGAACGACAGCCGTTTGATACCACGGTCGAATCCGAGGAAGTTCTCGACGAACTCGTTGGCAGGGTGCGCCAATACCCGTTCAGGTGTGTCGAACTGCACCAGCTTGCCGGGGACTTGCATCACTGCGATATGGTCCCCGACTTTGATGGCCTCATCGATGTCGTGAGTGACAAAGACGATCGTCTTGTGCAACTCCGTTTGCAGACGGAGCAACTCCTGTTGCAGGTCGGCGCGCACGACCGGATCGACAGCACTAAAGGGTTCGTCCATCAAGAGTATGGGTGGGTCGGCGGCCAGGGCGCGTGCCACGCCAACGCGCTGCTGCTGCCCACCAGACAACTGGTAGGGGTAGCGGCCGGCCAGTGAGTCCGGCAGCCCTACGAGCCCCATCAGCTCGGACGCCCGGCGCCGGGCCTTGGCCCGAGGTGTGCCGAGCAGACGCGGCACGGTGGCGACGTTCTCGATCACGGTGCGGTGGGGAAACAGACCCCCTTGCTGGATGACGTAACCGATCATGCGGCGCAGGTGAGCGGGGTTGGTCGAACGGACGTCCTTCCCGTCGACGCTCACGGTGCCGGAGGTGGCATCGACCAACCGGTTGATCATCCGCAAGGACGTGGTCTTGCCGGAACCCGACGATCCGACCAGCACCGTGATCTCGCCGGTGGCACACACCAGCGACAGGTCATCGACAGCGACGGTTCCATCCTCGTAGCGCTTGGTGACGTGATCGAAGGTGATCATCCGGTGGCGCCTCTGTCCGACACCCTCACGCCGCCGGGCCCAGGAGCCGATGGCCGAACTGCCGGGCCGACGGCCTCCCGGGTCATGGCCCAAAACACTAGCATTCAGGTCAACAATAGCGTCCCGCAGGGGAAACGCGGCTTCGAGGCACGCTTGGGGTCAACCCGACCACCGGGGCGGCACGGGCTGCGGAAGCAGCCGGCGCTCCACACCTCTTCCACCGTCCAGACGGAGCACTGCCATTGCTGCGGTGGCGTGTTATCGGCCTCGTTGACCACTCCCGGTCTGGGTCATGGTGGGTAGCGTGGTCCATGCTCTTGCAGGCAGCTGGATTCGCACTGCTTGCAGCGTTGTCCCCGACCGCGTTGCTGGTCGCCGCGGTCTACCTGGGCTCGTCCCGGGGCCGGCTCGCGGCTGCCTTCTACCTCACCGGCGCCGTGATCATGAGTTTGGTCACGTCGGTCATCCTCATCGCGGTGCTGCGTGGCGCCCACCTGAGCCGTCCGGCCGATCACCAAACCCGCTACGGCCTGAGGCTGGGGCTCGGTGTGTTGTTTATCGCAGCCGGTGTCATCGTGGCTTGGCGTAAGCGACGCCAGCAGGAGTCGCCGGCCTCGCAAGAAGGCTTCGTCGCTCGGATGGTGGCTCGCCCCGCGCCCCGAACCGCCTTCTTTGTCGGCATCCTGGTATTCGCGCCGGGCGCCACTTTCCTCGCCGCTCTGCAGGTGATCGCGACTGCTCGAGCGAGCCTTACCTTGACCGTGACCGCGGTGGTGCTTGTCGTGGTCATCAACGTCCTGCTCGTCTGGCTGCCGATCGTGCTGCACGTCCTTGCCCCTGAGAGGACCACCCGATATCTGACGGCGTTCAACGGCTGGCTGCGTTTACATTCCCGGGCCATAATCGTTTGGGGCCTGGTCGTCGTCGGGGGCATCCTGGTAGGCAACGGAATCTACGGGCTCGCCGGAGGGTGAAAGGGGCCTCGATGGATCGCGGTGCCTATGATCCGAGCCGCGACCTCGAGAGGAGCCACCATGTCGACGTCGGCAATGCCCTATGAACATCTCGGCGATGCCCTCGCCACTGACTATCTCTACGTGCGAGACGAGTTCAGCGAGGAACAGTGGCAACACTTTCTGGCCACTCGCGGCTTTGTCGATCGGGAGGTCCTGTCGACCATCAATCGCTACTGGGAAGCGGCCGAGCTGCCGTGGCCACTCATGCGGCGCCTGAGCGAGTTGGGGCTGCTGGGCGAAGACATCGTCGGGTACGGATGCCCGGGCATGACACCCCTGGCCCGGGGCCTGGTCTCCATGGAACTCCACCGCGGCGACGGGAGTCTGGGGACCTTCTTCGGCGTGCAGTCCGGCTTGGCCATGAAGACGATCGCGATGCTCGGCTCCGAGGAGCACCGGCAGCGGTGGCTTCCGTTGATGGCCCGGCTCGATGCCATCGGCGCCTTTGCTTTGACCGAGCCCTTGCACGGCTCAGACTCTGTCGGCCTCGAAACGACCGCCCGCCGCGACGGCTCGGACTGGATCCTGGATGGAGCCAAACGCTGGATAGGCAATGGATCGATCGCCGACGTGGTCGTGGTGTGGGCGCGTTCCGCCGAGGACGGACACGTCAAGGGTTTCCTGGTGGAGAAGGGCACGCCTGGCTTCGGGGCCACCACCATGGAAGGCAAGGGGGCGTCGAGGGCGATCTGGCAGGCGGACATCAGCCTGGTCAGGGTGCGGGTGCCGGAGGAAGCTCGCCTGCCTTCTGCCGAGCGGTTCAGCGACGCCGGGCGGGTCCTGGTCACGACCCGTGCCACCTGCGCGTGGGCGGCACTCGGGCACGCGGTTGCGGCGTATGACACCGCCCTGACCTACAGCAAGCAGCGGAGGCAGTTCGGCAAGCCGCTCTGCTCGTTTCAGATCGTGCAGGAGCGATTGGTGAGAATGCTGGCCGAGGTCACGGGCATGCAGCTGTACTGCATGCAACTGGCCCGCCTGGAGGAGAGCGGCCGGCTGACCGACACGATTGCCGGGCTGGCCAAGCTCAATAACACGCGCAAGGCGCGTCAGGTCATCGCAGATGCCAGGGACCTCCTCGGAGGCAACGGGGTCCTCCTCGACAACCACATCATCCGTCACATGGGCGACATCGAGGTCATTCACACCTACGAAGGCACCGAAACCATGCAGACCCTGATCGTCGGGCGCGACATCACCGGCGTCGGGGCGTTTACGTAGGGTCTGGCTTCAGGCCAGGGTCCCGCCAGGCCCGGTGAGAAAGCTCGCCACGACAGGCGCCAACAATTCGGCCTCGGTCACCAATGCCACGTGCCCGCCCGGATAGACGTGTAAGCGGGAGTGAGGGATGAGCGAGTGCAGGATGCGGGCGTTGACCAACGGGACGATGGGATCGTCGTTTCCCGCCAGGACGAGCGTGGGCTGGCGGACCAAGCGCAACCAGGGGAGGCTTGTCCAGCCGATGCCGGCGATGAGCTGATGAAGGTAGCCCACCGGGGACGCCGCCCAGGCGCCCTCACCCATTGCTGCCAGAACCCGCTGCGGCCGGGTCCGGGCCGTCCCACCGTACAGCTGGCCAACCACCGACGCTGCGTAGCCGGGCTCACGGAAACGTCGGGGTGAGACCATCCGGGCCAGGACCTCTGGCCGCCCGGGCACCATGAGAGATCCCGTGCCGGTGCTGACCAGCACCAGCCTGCGGACCAGGCGGGGGGACTGGCACGCCAGCTGCTGCGCGAGGGCGCCACCCCAGGAAATCCCGAGCACGTCGACCCGTTCGTAGCCAAGCTGGCGTACCAGTCTGGCTGCCAACGACGCGAGCATCGGAAAGCACGACGGGACGTGACTGGCGGGTGACCCGCCGACCCCGGGAACATCGAAGCGCACGACGCCGATGGCGGGATCCAGGGCGTCGACGAACGGCTGCAGGACATCGAAGCCGGCTCCGATACCGCAGCACAGCAGCAATGGAGGCCCGGCTGAGGTCCCGGCACGCACCGCGATCCGGATGTCTCGGCCGCGTACGTTGACGACGCTGACGTCCTCGGCGGGCCCTTCTGGGGCTGCATCCGGGTTGATCACCTCTCGAACACATACGTGCCAGGCGCCGGATCCAAAGCCGGGAACATCCGGTTGCCCGGGCCGGGGGATAGCTGCCGGTCAATGCCGCTGCGTTGACCGAGCCAGTGGGCGTAATCCGGCCACCAGCTTCCCTTCTCGGAGGTGGCAGTGCGCAGCCACTCAGCCGGGTCAGCAACATTGTCGCTGTTGGTCTGGAACGCGGCCTTCGGATTGGTGGGCGGGTTGACCAATGCAGCGATATGCCCCGCGGTCGAGAGGATAAAGCGGTTTTCACCTCCCAACAGCCGCGTGCTGGCGTAGCACGACTGCCAGGGACAAAGGTGGTCGGTAATGCCGGCGACCAAATAGGAGTCGATTTCCACCTTGGACAGATCCACGGGCTGTCCGAGCATGGTGGCTTCGCCCGGTTTGGTCAAAGCGTTGGTGAGCGCCAGATCCAGGAAGTCCTTATGCAGCCGGGCCGCCATCCGGGTGGTATCTGCGTTCCAGTAGAGGACATCGAAGGCGGGGGGTTGCCGCCCCTGGAGGTAGTTGTTGACCCAGTAGTTCCAGATGAGGTCGTTGGGCCGCAGCCAGGCAAATACCTCCGCCAGAGATCGCCCATCTAGATAGCCGCGAAGCCTCGACGCAGCTGCGGCGACTCTGGCCGTGTTTTCGTCGAGCGCGGCGCTCGCCATCCCCGCCCGGGTCTGGTCGAGGACGGTGACGCCAAGGCTGAGCGTCGCCAGACGCTCGATCTGGGAGGTGCTCACCAGGTACGACGCCGCCATTGAGGCGATGATCCCTCCGGAACACAGCGCCAGGATGTGGGCCTGCCCCGTATCACAGATGTCGACGACAGCGTCCAGGGCTTGGAGAATGCCTTCCCCGTACGCATCCAGCCCCCAGCCCCGATCTTGGGCGTCGGGATTGTGCCACGAGAGGACAAACACCTGCTGGCCTTCGCTGACCAGGTACTCGACCAGGCTGCGCCCGGGGGCGAGGTCGACGGCGTAATACTTGTTGATCACCGGTGGCACGATCAGAAGCGGTGTGGTTCGTACCCGATCAGTCGTCGGGTTGTATTGGATGAGCTCGAACATCGGCGTGCGCTGCACCACCCAACCCGGAGTCACGGCGACCGTCTTGCCGACCTCGAACGCGGACGGCTCGACCATCATGGGGATCCTGGGCGGGTTGGCCATGTCTTTGATCAGGTTGGTGGCTCCTCTGATCACGCTCAACCCGCCGGTTTCGATGGCCGCCTTCCACGCCTCCGGGCTCAGTACCGGGTTGTTGCTCGGAGCGGCGGCGTCGATCAGGTTGTCCAGCAGGAAGCGGGTTCGCTGGTCATCGCGCCAATCCAACTCTGCGTCTGCGACAAGGGCCTCCGCGCTGCTGGCGGTGGCCAGGTAGGTCTGGACGGCCCGGTGCAGCAGCGGATTGCTGGTCCAGGCCGGGTCGGCGAAGCGACGGTCGCCCTTTTGCGGCGCCACCACCGATGCGCCGGTGGCGATCCTGGCGTACTCGCGCCCGAGATCGCCGGCGCGCAATGCCACCATGCGGGGGCGGCGGCCCAGCCGGCCGAGCAGCCGCAGCGTCTCTCGGCCCGGTCGAAATCTGCGCGCCTGTCCGAGGGCGGCGTCGATCAGCACCAGGTCGAGGGCGCCGGCAACGTCGGCCGGGGCGTCGGCCGTACTTTGGCCGTCCGGGGTACTCATTGCGCCCGTTCCTTCTCAGGGGCCTTGACCAAACGCCGCATCACTTTCCCGGTCGGACCTTTTGGTAACTCGTCAACCATCCAGATCTGGCGGGGGTATTTGTAGGCAGCGAGTCGAGCCTTGACAAAGTCCCGTAGTTCTTCCGGTGTCGCGGTCTGGCCCGATCTGAGAGCGACAGCGGCCCCGATCTCTTCCCCGAGCGAATCATGGGGTAGGCCAATGACGGCAGCCTCCTGCACGGCTGGGTGTTGATAGAGAACCTCTTCCACCTCGCGGGGGTAGACATTGAAGCCGCCCCGGATAATCAGATCCTTCTTGCGATCGACGATGTAGTAGTAGCCCTCCTCGTCGACCCGGGCGATGTCACCGGACTTGAACCATCCATCCGCGAACGCGGCTGCCGTCTCCTCCGGCTTCTTCCAGTAGCCCTTCATGATGTTGTGACCGCGGATGGCGATCTCGCCCGTCTCCTCTGCCGGGACGGGGCGACCCTCGTCGTCAATCAGTCGGAACTCGACCCCTTCAATCGGCGTGCCGATGGAACCCGGCTTGCGTTCGAGGTTCGGATGGTTGAAAGAGGCAACCGGGGAGGTCTCCGACAGGCCATAGCCTTCCAGGATGATGCAGCCGAACGCGGCCTCGAACTTGTGCAGGATCTCCACCGGAAGGGCCGCTCCCCCCGAGATGCAGACCCGCAGCGACGTGACGTCGGTAGGTGCCTGCCTGAACTGTTCGAGCAGGGCGGCAAACATCGTCGGGACCCCTTCGAAGACGGTGACCCCGTCGCGGGCGATGATGTCCAGAGCCCGAGCCGGATCGAACCGGGGCAGGAGGGTGACCGTCGATCCGGCCGCGACCGAGGCGTTGAGGCAGCACGTCTGTCCGAACGCGTGAAAGAAGGGCAGGCAGCCCAGAATCACATCTTCGGGCCCTAACTCGAGCAGGGTCGAGGCGGTAACCCTGGCATTGCGACCCAGGTTGGCATGGGTCAGCTCCGCCCCTTTCGGATGACCGGTCGTCCCCGATGTGTAGAGGATGATGGCGGTATCAGACGGGCCGCGTGTCGCCACGTCGGGCGTCGGGCGGTATCTGGCGAGCAGGTCCTCGAACTCTACCGGACGGACGACGTGGATCTCTGTGCCGGCTGCTCGGGCTCCTTTTCGGGCTTCGTCCTCGAACTCGTGCCATGCGAACAGGTGACTTGCCCCGGAGTCGCCCAAGTAGTACTCGACTTCCTGAGCCTTGAGCAGAGGATTCATCGGCACCACTACGCCTCCAACCCGCAAGACGCCGTAGTACGAGATCGCAAACGCAGGCACGTTGGGCAGCATGATCCCGATCCGGTCCCCCACTTCCATGCCGCTCGCCTCGAGGAACGTCGCCAGCCTGGCGGTGGCGTCGTCCAGCGACAGGTAGGTCAGGTGGACATCGTCGAGCAGAAGCGCCCGGTGGTCCGGTCGCAGGGCGGCCGATTCGGTAAGAGCCAAACTCAGGTTAGCCACGCTGCGTCCTTTCGTTGCGCCAGCACGAACCGCGACGGCAACTGATCCCCCAGTACGCCACCATGCCATCGTGGCACACGGGTGGGACCGTCTGCTGGCCCGGCTTGGGGCGTACCGCCCCGTGGCGGACGACCGGTGGGGCCGGGCCGCCTCAACCTGGCGCCGTCCCCGCTCTGCCCACGAAGGGAGGCCAACGGGCGCAGCGGCATCATGTCGGCTGCGTCCCAACGCTGCGGTCCGGTTCTAGGCTTTCGCGCAGGGCCAGACTCCGAAGAGGATGCCTCTTGTCTCGATGCGAGGTTGCAGGTTGAGACACTTTGACCGCCCCGGCCAGCCGGGGACGGAGGAGGCGCGTCCGCCATCCAGCCAGGACGCGCCTGACACCGCTTCGGTTGACTCCCCCCAGCATGGGCCGTCCTCCTCCCCACTGGGGCGCGGACGGCATTCGGCCCGGAGCGTCGTGGGCCGGGTCCTGGTAGTTGCAATTACCGGCGTAGCGCTCTACGTGGTACTCCCCAGCCTCACCCGGGTGGTAGCAGCCTGGCCGCAGCTCACCAGCCTCAGCCCGGTCTGGCTTGTCGCTGCCTTCCTGTGCGAAGTGGCCAGCTTCGGATGTACGTTCGCCCTCCAACGCCTTGTCCTGCGAACGAAGAATTGGTACGCAGTGGTGACGGCAGGACTGGCGGGGAACGCAGTCACGAAAGTGTTGCCGGGTGGCGCCGCGGCCGGCGCCGCCGTGCAATTTCGCATGCTGGCCAGCGCCGGCATCGACGCCGACTCGGTGGCCGGGGGCCTGACAGCCGCTTCCTTGCTCAGTATCGGAGGTCTGCTGGCCCTCCCGATCTTCAGCCTGCCCGCGGTTCTCGGGGGGACTCAGGTGAGCTCTGGACTGGAGCACACGGCACTACTGGGCCTCGCCGGCTTTGGACTCTATGTCATTTTCGGGATCACGGTTATCGCGTCGAACCGTCCCCTGGCGCTCTTCGGCCGCGTCGCTGAACGGCTGTGGAACAGCCTCCCCGGTCGTCGGAGCAAGGTCACCGGGTTAGACCGTCGGCTTCTGTACCAGCGCGACGAGATCCGTTCCACGCTCGGGCGGAACTGGCCTCTGGCCGTCGTCCTCACCACCGCCCGCCTCGGTCTTGACTATCTGTGCCTGCTCGGAGCATTGCGAGCAACCGGGAGCGATCCGCGTCCGTCGCTCGTCCTGCTGGCCTACGCCGCGGCGGGCATCGTCGCCCTGGTGCCGATTACCCCGGGAGGCCTCGGCATCGTGGAAGCCAGCCTCAGCGGGTTGCTGGTACTGGCGAACGTTCCGGGCGGTAAGGCGCTGGTGGCCACCCTGGCGTACCGGCTCGCTTCATACTGGCTTCCCTTGATCGCAGGCGCCATTGCTTATCCTCTGTTCCGCCGCCGCTACCCGTCCGGCGGCGACCGGGACGGGAGCCCGGCAGCGGGAGAGCACTGATCCCTCCCAGCCGCATGGCGGCCGTATCATTGCCGCATCGCGGCCGTATCATTGCCGCATCGCTGCCGGCGGTTCCCCGCGGGCGCAGGCGCACTCGAAGCAGGGCTCTTTGCCGGGGCGGGCCGCCCGCGACCGCCAGATCAGTCCTCAGAAGTGGAGCGAGCAGCAAACTGCCGGGGCCGCTGGCCTCCGCGCCTCGCCATGTATTGCTGCACGTCCGACGCGCCACTGCAGATGGTGATGTAGTCGGTGCTGCTCTGCAGGTGCACGCGCATGCCCATCATCTCCCATGCCCGCTTCACCCCGGTCTTGATAGCCATGATGGTCGACAAGGGCATCCGAGCAATCGTCGCGGCGGTCTCTTCGACTAGATCCTCGAGCTGAGCGGCGGGCACGACCTCGTTGATCAGGCCCCACTCCTGAGCCTCCGATGCGGACAGGGTCACCCCCAGATAGAGATACTGGAATGCCTTCTTCCAGTTCATCATGGCCCAGGGCTCGATCATCGTCTGCGCACCGGGAAGCCCGAAGCCCTGAGGGAGCGGCATCTGGAAGTATGCGTCGTCGGCGGCAATACTGAGGTCGGTCAAATAGCCATACACGGTGCCACCTCCAAGGCAGTAGCCGTGTATCTGGGCAATCGTGGCCTTCGGGAACTCCCACAGCCTCAATGGCGGCCACAAAAAGAGATCTTGATTATGGTTTTTATGGGTTCGTTCGGGTGTGGGCCCGGTGGTGGGATAGACCTTCGACATCTGCTCGGGCTCGACGATCGTGTGACCGGCACAGAAGCCCCGTCCGTTGGCCTTGAGGATTAGAACCTTGATTTCTTCGTCCCGGTCCGCCCACTTCAGGGCGTCCTCGATGTCCCAGACCTGTTGAGCAGTCTGCACGTTGGCCTTCTCGGGTGTGTTCAAGATGATCCGGGCAATCGGCCCATCCTTCTCGTAGACGATCGTCTCCAACGTGGCTTGCTCCACTTGTCCTCCTGAAGGCGCAGATGAGTGCCCCAAACCTAAACTCCAGGCGCACGAGCTGTCGACCGGACCGCGCGGTCTCGACCACACAGGTGCGGCCGGCCCGCCCCAGGCCTAGAGTGACCAGCATGGGTGCAGAGCTATTCCGATACGACAGCAAGCGAGTCCTGGTGGTCGGCGGCGCGACGGGCATGGGAGCAGCCGCCGCTCAGCTGGCGGCCGAGCTCGGTGGGGAGATCACCGTGCTCGACGTGGCAGCCATCGACTTCCGCACCAGTCAATCCCTCCAGGTCGACTTGTCGGACAAATCGAGCGTTGACGATGCGCTCGGTCAACTCAGGGGGCGCTATGACGCACTCTTTTCTTGCGCCGGCATCGCGGATGGGCCACCGCTCATGAGGATCAACTTCATCTCCCAGCGTTACATCATCGACACGCTGGTATCCGACGGCCGGCTCGGGCCAGGCAGCACCGTCGGGATGATCTCCTCGATCGGCGGGTACGCGTGGCAGAACCATACGTCCCAGCTCCTCGACTTCCTGTCCAACGGCACGTGGGAAGCCATGGAGAAATGGATCGAGGCGCACGAAGGCACCAACAACTACGTGTTCTCGAAGCAGGCGATGAACGCCTACGTGGCCCGTCAGGCATTCGACTTCGCCAAAAACAGTATGCGCATCAACGCCATCATGCCCGGCGGCACCGATACACCCCTGGCGCGCAAGAACGCCGACACGTGGCTGCCGTTTCAGAGTGACTTCCGGCAGGCCACCGGGCACGGACATCTGACCCCGGAGCAAATGGGCAACGCACTGGCCTTTTTGTGCATGGACGCTGCCTCGGGCATCAACGGAGCAACCCTCGTCATCGACGATGGCTATGTCCCGTCGACGATTACACACACATTCGATTCGCCGACCATCTCGATGATCATCGGCTCCTGACACCAAAAACCGGGACAGGTGTCGTCATTGGTCAGGGCCGGCGCTAGCTCGCCCCGACGTCCTTGACCGCCTGCTGAACGGCCTCGTTGAGGTCCGAGGCGTTGACGTCCAGCAGCTTCGCGACCTGCTTCTTGGGCTTCAGCTCGCAGCTGGCCAGGGCTTGCTCGAGCGAGCTGGGTCCGATGATCACGAGTGCCGCCTCGCCGTCATCGATTACATCGCCGAGCTCCTTGACATCGTCCCTGGACATGCCGCGCCACAGGTGGCCACCGATTCCGCCGATGCCCGCACCCACGAGTGCACTGCCGATGATCGAGGGCGGAAAGAGGATGCCGACGACGGCGCCCACCGCTGCCCCACCCCAAGCCCCCTTACGGGTCGGCATCTCGTCCTTCTGAACGTGCACTTTGCCTTCCTCGTCCTTGGTCACGACCGCCGCGTCATAGCCGCTGACCCCACCCCAGTCGTGCAGTTTCTTGACCTCCTCGTAGTCGGCCTGGGCGGACAACTCGTTGAGATAGGTGCCGATAAACACGAACACGCCATCGGACTCTGCCATGAGCTTCTCCTGTTCCCGATCGGCGCGAACGCCGTCAGCCCCTTTATGTAAGGTTTCGATTCATCCAGACCCAGCTTGCGCAGCGTAGCGCCTTCAAGCTTCGGCGGCCCCTTGCTACTCGAAACTCAGGTACGGCGTGGTAATCCCGAGGAGTGGGACCAGCTTCTTGAGCACCGGACGGGCATGGCGGAGGATGACAGGGCGGGTGAAGGTCGCCGCACTGGCGAGGGTGAACAAGGCCCGGTGATCCACGAACTCCGTTCCACGCACATCCAGCACGAGCGGCTCGTCCTCGGGAGCGGCCGCGATGACCTGGTGGAAATGCTCGGCGGAGAAACGGTCGAGGTTTCCGGTGATCGCCCTCGCTGCATCACGGGCTGTAAGGGTAAAAGGTGGCTCTGGAGTGCTGCTCGAGCGAACCCGATGCACCGCCGCCAGGGTGACCTGCCGCTCCTCGCGCAGGGCGCGTCGGTTGAAATAGCAGAAGCCCGTCACCGGGGCGACGGCCTGGAAACGGTCGCAGACCAGTTCCCACGCGAGCCACCGCCGGTACGCCTCTTCGCCGCCGCTGGCGAGGCGAGTGTTGTCGGCGACCACGTCCAGACCTCGATACCCCAGTGACAGCGCAGCCTCGAGAACGCCCTCAAAGACGTTCAGTTGATCTCTGGCGCCGAGCGTGGCACCGGGCGGGTACACCGAATCGACAGCTAATACCTCAAGCTGCCCTTTGCCAAGGAGTCGATCCATCTCTTCGAAAGGGCGCAGCTGCTCGGGGTCGGGATCATCGGCAATAAAGATCAACTTGTTGCCGCGACGAGCCCCTGCAGCGAGGGCGTCACGCGCCAGCCGGTGGAGTTCGTTGGGTCCGTCGCCAAACCAGACCGTGTGGTCGTGCGGCCCAGCCAGGACCGGATCGTCGATTTGTCGAGGTTGATGGCTCCAGGGCACGGCTACTCGACTCGCCGTTCCGCACTCGAACGTGTGTCCATTGCCTGCAGCCTCCAGACGGTGCGGGCCAGCACCCGGGCACCGCGACCTCGTAAAACCGTTCCTCCTCAAGAACTGTACGCCGTACCGCGGACACGTCGGTGCGTGGCCCGGGGTGCCGTCGACCAGAGGTGCTCGGTGGTCGCGGGCGCGGCGCCGGCATCGGTACTGGCCAACACGAAATGCGTCGAAATACCGATAACGACCTCACCGAGCCGGCATCACTGCCTTCCGGCCTCTCGGACCCAGACGGCCCTGACGCGTCCGGCGGACCGACACGTCGCTAGGAGACGATGAGGTAGATGCTGTCGGCAATGAGCCAGAAGCCGAGGGCAAGCGAGCCCACGACGATGACCTGGTCGGTATGCCCATCGATCCAGCCACGGGCACGGGCCAGCAAGGCGTCGCTCTCGCTTGGCCTGAAGGCTGCGTAGATCTCCATCGCCACGTAGGTGCTGCTGCCGACGACGCAGAAGAAGAACAGCGCCAGTGCGCTCTCGACGCTGGTGACGTTCGCCTGAACCACGGTGGCGGCGCCCGCCGCAATCAACCCCCAGGGTTGGAGGGCAGGCGCGAGAGCCATGGCGTACCACGGTGACATGCTGTCGACGCTGGCTTGCCACTTCGGCGGTTTTTTGGGTTTCTTCGGCTGAGCCACTTTGCGGCGGTGCCGAATGCCGATGACAACCAGTACTACCCCTATGGCAATTTTCACGGCCAGCGCGGCCAAGGAGGGTGCCGTTTGCGGTCGCGGCGGGTTGTCTCCGGTGGCAACAACGGTAATCGTCACCACGATTGCCAGTGACACGAGCCATCCGAAGACAAACGCTGCGCCTTTCCTGACGCCACGTTTCGAAGGCAGCAGGATAAAGAATGCGGTGAGTGGGAGGGGATCGAGCGCGATCACGACGCCGATGAGTATGAGATCGAGGGTCATGGACGCTTACCGACGCCGGGATCGTCGCGCTGCGGTCGAGCTTTCATGGTCCTGGCTCCCGGCGCAAAACACCAGGATCTCTACCCCCTCCGAGGCCTGGACGGACGACCGATGGGCGCAAATGATAGCAGCCAGTCCTGGTGACCACCCCGGGGACTCAACGGCATCCTGTCCGTTACCTGGCCGGTTACGCCGATTCGAAATCCCAGCAATTGCGTCCCGCAGTTTCCTCCTGCCGCAAAGCGTTCGGTCTCTTACCAGGGTGACGAAAGCCGAGTCAACCCTTCTCCGACGCGGCCAGGGCATGGCCCGAGATCAGGTCGACGAGGCGATCCCAGTACTGGGGCGGATAGTCATGGCCCATGCCCTCCACGATCTCGAACCGGGCTCCGGGCACGGCCGCAGCCGTCTTGCGGCCGAACTCCAGAGGAACCAGCCGGTCGGCGTCGCCGTGCACGACCAGGGTCGGGACATTCACTGACCGGAGTGGTTCCTCCCGCGACGAAGATGAAGCAACGGCCATCGCCTGACGCAGCCTCCCGCCGGGATCCCAGCAGCGGTCATACGCGGCGCAGGCATCGGCCGTGATCCGTTCCACGTCGAAACAGGCCGGGCTGCCCCAGGCTTTCAGGCTGTCCAGTTGGCGCTGTGCGGCCTCTTCCCGGCTGGTGGCCGCAGGGGCAGTGAAAGCGGCCACCACGTCCGGGTCACGCTCCCCGGTCAGGGATCCCGGTGCCGACATGACCGAAGTCATGGAAACAATCCGGTCCGGCCGGCTGACGGCCATAGCCTGGACAATCATCCCACCCATGGACCACCCGGCGATATGCGCGGAGGCGGCACCGATCGCATCGAGCACCGCGAAGCCATCGTCCGCCATGTCATCGATCGTGTAGGTCGAGCCGTCATCCAGGTGCGTGGACAGGCCGACATCCCGGTTGTCAAAGCGGACAAGCCGGAAACCGCGGGCCACGAACCTCTCGCAGAACGCAACTTTGAAGTTGATGCACTGGCTGCCAAGGCCGTTGACGAGCAGCAGGACCGGGTCGCCTTCGGCACCGAAGGTCTCGTAGTAAAGGGTCACTTCACCATTGGCGGTCGTCGGCATACGCAGTTTCTAGCAGTTGCCAGTAAACCCCACAACGGCCCGCTGGAGCCGCGAAGGCTGATACCCGCCATCGTCGTGCGACCACGAACCGCGCCCGGGCGGCGGTCCTGGGCACACCGGTAACAGAGCCTATTTCAGGATATTGACTGCCCTCGCGACAACCAAGGCGACCGTCGTAAGGGCGATTGCCGATTGAAGCAGCATCAACATCTTCGCCCAGTGGGACAGAGGCATGGTATCGGTCGGACTGAAAGCGGTGGCGTTTGTGAAGGACACATAGAGGTAGTCGGTATATGTTGGCTCCCATTCCGGAGGAGCCAACGACGGCAGCGACATCTGTGGAAATAAGAAGTCGGGATATGGCCGAATGCCGCGAGCCCGCGCTACGGGTCCTCCCCGATCCCACTCCCAGTACCACAACGAGAACACGATGATATTCGTGATATAGATGCTGGCGCCCCGAGCAAGGAGCGCACCAGCGTTCTCACCCTCAGTGCCGTTCACGAGGCCCCTGATCAACTCTCCGGAGGACCAGGCGTTCGCGAGGGAGATGAGGGCGATCATCATCACGCTGGCAGTGGTCAACGTCCTCGACGTGCGGGTGATCCGGCGCGGGTTCGCAGCGATGAGCCCAACCAGGAGCGCCCCTTCCAGGGCGGGCAAGAGCCAGGACGGATGAATCACCAGGTCGTTCGGCAGCACCAGCTGCAGGAGGATGGCAACCAAGACCGCGGTGGCGACAGGCAGACGGCGCTCACCCTCGGTCGATCGGCGCCAGGCCGGCTCGAGGCGGCCCGGCAACGACCAGGCCCGAGCAGGCGACGCCTCCGCCGTTCGCTCCAGCTGCCGCAAGTGCTCCTGCAGCGACTCGAGGAGGCCCTTGAGGGAGGCATCGACCTCGCCCGGGTCGTCGGAGCCGTCGGGCCTCGACTCGGGAACGCCTGCCATACTCCAGATAGTAAGTCCGGTGCGGGGCGCCCGACGGGCTGCCCCCGTCCGCGTCGAGCGGTCAGTCAGGCTCCCGCGCACCTTTCGTCGCGGCTTTCTGGTAGCGAGGATCGCTCCCAACGTCCCACCATCTCGAGCTGCAGCGAGCGGCCAGCCCCATCGCTTTACACCAGTGATCCTCACGTCGGCGGTTGGGTCTTTCGCGGCTTCGAGGTCGCGCCAGGGCGCGCATTTGGAGTGGTATTGCCGGTATAGCTCCGGGTCATGCCGCCCGTTGAGTCTGCTTTCAGCGAACCCTCAGGCTGACTTGCATCCAACTATGACCTCGTTGCAATGTGTGCCAGGCCGGGACGGGATCTGATCGGCTTACTGCGAATCCGGTGTGTCTTCGGTCACATTCCGACCTTCAAAAGGGGTGTATTTAACTGATGGTTGTTTCATGGCGTAAGGGTGTACTCGTCGCGGGTATCGCCGCGCTTTTATTGTCGGCGTGCGGCTCGAGCAAGACGTCGAGCTCGGGCACCACCTCAGCGTCTCAAACGCCGGCATCAGAAGGGTCAACTGGTCTCTGAACGCTCGCTCGACTTCTGGACCGAGATCAACATCCCGTGTTGTTTTCGGTCCGGAGGTCGCAGAGAGTCGTGGAGTAAAGACCGGGCTCTCGCCGGCTGTTCGCCCCTCTCGATCTACCGCCCAGGCCGCAGAGGTAGCCACGGACCAGGCGAGAGAGGTCGTGGAACCAGGGTGGTCCCGCCGGCGACTGGCACCAGCCGTTACCCGCTCGGTTGATCGCTGCCGCCTCGCTCGCTGAGTAGCCGCTGAGGAGGCAAACGGCAGTCTGACCAGGGGCAACGCCCCTTCCGCCAGGCCTGCGCTGGGTCCAACTACCTGGCGTGCCCCCGGGCGATCGCTCGGGGACTGGACGGGTCAAGGCGCTGGGACCACCATGGTCGGGATGCATCGGCCGGGCCGCTTCTTCGACCAGGATGCCGGCCCGCCGGAGCCCCCGGAGCCGCCCCCCGGTCCGCTCTACGACCAGGACGCGCCCGAGCGCTATGTGCCGCCCCGATCGTCCCGGCGACGACGACGCCTCGAGGAGTCGGCGTGGCTCGAGCGGGAACGGCGCTGGGAACGGGAGCGTGAGCTTCAACGCGAGCAGCGCCTCCAGCGTCGTGAGCCCCACGACCGCCGGCGACCGCCTGATCCCGGCGCCGGCGCCTCCGCCCAGCGTGGTGGCCCGGCGGGCCTGATCGACCAGCCGGGGGAGCCGCTGCCGCCGCCATTGCCGGCGCCCGCTCCGGTCCGGGTCACATCGGCCCCTGTCCCGGCGCCAACCGCCGGCCCTGCTGCGCCAACGGCCAGCCCCGCCGCCCCAACCGCCGGCCCAGCCGCGCCAACCGCCGGCTCCGCGGCCCCGTCCGCCGCCCCCGCCGCCTCAACTCCCCCCGCCGTACCGGATCAGCGCTCACTGCCCGCCTCGGCCGGCGAGCCGCCGCCGCAGCCACCCCCTGCGTCACCCGCACCTTCACCTCCGGCCCAACGCGGGTCTCGCCGGCTGCGCCGGCCGGGCGCGATCCAGACGACTCTGGCCCGCAGCACGGCCATCATGTTCGGGGGCACCTTCCTGTCGCGGCTGACCGGCTTCGCCCGAGTGCTGCTCGTCGCCACGGTTCTGGGAACCACCGGTCTGGGCGACGCCTACAACCTGGCCAACTCCGTTCCGAACATCGTCTACGACCTTCTGCTCGGTGGCATCCTCTCGGCGACTCTGGTGCCTGTGTTCGTCGACGAGTTTTCCCGGGACGACGTACGCGAGGGCGACCGGGCGATCTCGGCGGTAACAACCGCCATCTGCGCGGCCTTGCTTGTGATAAGTGCAGCCCTGTACGTGCTGGCGCCGCTGGTCCTGCGTTTTTACCTGCTGCTCAACCATGGCAGTTCGAAGGCTGCAGAGCAGGCAGTTGGCACGTCTTTGCTGCGAATGTTCTCCCCTCAGGTCTTCCTGCTTGGGACCATCGTGGTGAGCACCGCCCTCCTCAACGCTCGCCGGCGTTTCGCAGCCGCGGCGTTCTCACCGGTGGCCAACAACCTGATTGCTATCGCCGCGATCCTCGCCACCAGGGCGGTCGCGACCAACCTCAACGTCGGGCCCTTCCGCCACGAGCACAAGGCCTTGCTCATTCTCGGCCTCGGAACAACACTCGGTTACCTGGTCCAATTGCTGGTCCAGCTTCCGTCTATGCGACGAGCCGGGATCCGTATCTGGCCCACCTGGAACCTGCGCCATCCCGCCGTCCGGAGGGTGGCCGGCCTGTCGGTCTGGCTCGTCGGAGTGGTCGTCACCAGCCAGATCTCCCTCAACCTCATCCTCGTCCTTGCGGCTCGCACGGCGGGGGACGCCACGGTGTACACGACGGCATATCAGTTCTTCCAGCTGCCCTACGCGCTCTTCACTGTCTCAGTGGCGACGGTACTCACCCCCGAACTGGCCGAGCGATGGAGCGCCGGCGACCGGATCGGGTTCCAACGTCGCATGATCGACGGCTTGCGCGTCTCCCTCGCGGTCCTGGTCCCTGCCGCGGCCGGCTATGCCATCATCGCTCAGCCGCTCATCCAGGCAGCCGTCCAGTACGGCCACGTCACCCCATCGGGCGCGCGACAACATCGCTTCCAGCCTGGCCCTGTTCGCTATAGGCCTGCCGGGCTTCAGCGCCTTCATCTTGTTGATGCGCGCCTACCAGGCCATGCAGGACGCACGGACAATGTTCTGGATGTATGTCCTCGAAAACGCCATCACGTTGACGCTGGCCGCCATTTGCTATCCGCTCATCGGCGTCTCCGGTTTGGCGTTGGCCTGGGTGGCCCCCTACAGCGTCGTCGCGATCGTGGCCGCGGTCCACTTGCAGCGGCGCACCGGCAGCCTCGGTGGAGCGCTGACGGTAAGAGCGTTGAGCCGGATCCTCGTCGCCGGCGCCGTCATGACCGCTGCCTTGTTCGCCCTGAACGCGGTGCTTCCGCACGGCGCAGGTCACGTCGACCTCGTGCTGAGGTTGGTTGTGCTCATCGGGGCAGGAACGCTCGTCTATGGACTGGCCGCCAGGGCGCTGGGAATCTCAGAGGTTGACCCGATGGTGAGACTGCTCCGGCGACGGCACTAGCCGATAGGTCAGTCACTGCCAGCAGCGCGGCGATGATCCCGGGTTGACTAACCCGCCCTTCCCGGAGGCACTGTCCGTCGCCTAACCGTTTCGAGGGTGCGCCAGCGGACCGCAGATGCCAGATCCCGGGCGTGCTCGCGGACGGTGTAGTCAGGCCGGTCGTTGGCGTCCAGCAACGCTTGATCGAGGTCGAGCCCGTGTTGTTCGAGGACGATCGAAAAGTCCCTGCGCATAGGTCCAAGCCGGTCGTAGCCAAAGGAACGGTAAATACGAGGAAAGAGGGACCGGTACAGCCGGACCCGCTCGTGCAGACCCGAGGAGTGCGATAACGGATTCTTCGGCCGCAGGCGCACGTAGTCGGGAAGAATCTCGGAAAAAGCGTGACGCAGGATCCATTTCTCCTGCCCATCGCGCAACTTCAACTCGATAGGCAGCCGCATGGCCAAGCGAACGAGTGACAGGTCCAAAAAGGGAACCCTGGCTTCGACGCCTTGCCCCATGCTGGTGCGGTCGACCCGCTGCAGTTCCGTCCGACCCAGGTTATGGAGCTTGTGTTGAAAGAGCCGCCGGCGCACGACGGGGTCCGGCTGACGGTACATCTCATAGCCGCCGAATAGCTCGTCCGATCCATCTCCGCACAGCACGACCTTGACACCACAGGCCCGGATGCGGGCAAAGAGCGGAACTGAAACCACGGCATTGATCACATCCCCATACTCCGTCAGCTCTGACAGTCGGATCGCCTCCCGGACCTCTGCCAGTCGGATGGCAGCAGGCTTGAGCTCGATGACCTCATGCGGCACGCAGAGATCGCTCGTCAATCGCCGAGCGAAATCGAGATCAGCGCTACCGGGCGCTCCCACCGTGAAAGCCACACAGTCCGGATGCATCTGGCGCACATGCAACAGCGTCAGCGTGCTGTCCAACCCGCCTGAGAGGATGACGCCGACCGTCAAGTCGGTGTCAACCCGTACCCGGATGCTGTCCTCGAGGGCGGCGCGTATCAGGTCCTCGGCCTCGTCAATGTCGGCAATCGGTTCGTCCTCGTCTCCCATCCGCAAGAGATCGACGTACGGGGCAACAATTGGGTCGGTAGTGGGGCGCCCCCACCCGTGGTGGCCCGGCGGGACCTCGTGTACCTCACCGCCTGCCGGGACGAGAGCCTTGACTTCCGACCCCACGTACAAGTGGCCGTCATGACGAGACCAGTACAGAGGTTTCACGCCGAGCGGATCTCGGACCAGGTAAACCCGATCATCGTGGCGGTCCAGAATCGCAAACGCGAATTCGCCTCGCAAGTGGTGCACCGCCATCTCGCCCCAGTGGAGAAATGCCTCCAGCACGACCTCGGTGTCGCTGGCACTGTGCATCACACGCCCCACACGTTGGAGCTCGACCCGTAATTCGGAAAAGTTGTAGACCTCGCCGTTGTAGCAGAGGGCCCATCGGCCATCCGCGGAGACCCAGGGCTGGACGGCGCGTTCGCGGTCGACAATCCGCAAACGCTGAGTGCCGATGCGATGTCGATCCTCGACGATCGTCTCGCAGACTTCGCCACGCGGCGCGATGGCCGCCAACATACGCTCGAAGACCGCTGCGTCCGGCCGCGGTCCTATTATCAGCGCTACACCGCACATTTCGGGGCGGGCTGCTCAGCCCTGTGATTCGCCCATCTGGGCTGAGTAGGCGGCGCGCAGCTCACCACGCACCGCGGGGTTGACGCACAGATGCCAAGCCTGGCCCTCGTCGATCACGTTCAACCGACCGGCGTCCTGGTATTCCAGAAGAAGCGTTCCTAGAGTTCGATGGCCTTCGAAGCGCCGGAACCACTGCATTTCGACGTCACAGGCGTAGCCCACACAGTGGGCGCTCGGCAGCACGGCGGCGTACCCGAGCGTTCGCAGGTGGTTCTGGTGTTGCACGCTGCGTGCCAGGCTGGTGACCCACAACCGCGGGATCTGCGGCGGTACCCGGGCGGCGAAGGCCGAAGCCAGTTGGTTGAGCGCTGCCACCACCTCGGCCCGGGCCCGGGAGAAGCGGACGCCTGCCGTGTGCGGCTGCCGGCCGGGCAAGGCCCGCCGGCGGACCCAGTCCCGGGCGCGACCGGGCAGACCATCTGGCTGGGATCGGTACTGGAAGTGGAGCCGTCCGGCCGCTTGCAGCTGGTCGAGATCCACCAGGTCCGACGAGGCCGTCACTTCGGCGTCGCCCGCAAAGGGCTCCAGCGCCCCCCACCAGACGGTGTCGATCTGCGACAGCAGGTGGATGCGGACGAGTGACGGAAGGTCGCTCGCCGAGCTTCGCTCGCTCGGAGTGTAAGTATGAACTTCCGAGACCAAGCTGGCGGTCACGGCGTCCGTTCCGCCCGGCAGGCTGGTGTAGAGCGCTGCCAGGGCGGGCTCGGACAGTCGCTCGACCAGCACTGCTTCCGCTTTCGACGAATCATTCGGTCGCCACACACGGGCCACCTCGTCCACCACGTCCAGGACAGCGGCTCGGTAGGCGGCGAGTTGCTCTGTGGTCAGCGCCGGGGCCGGAAGGCTGCGAAGCCGGGGCTCCGGGGAGCTGCTCACGAAAGCCGGCGCACGCGGGTCTCCCGCGCAGTTCGACGGGCAAGCACAGCTCCACCCTAGCGGGCGCGTTTGCCAATCGTGCCGACTCGGCCGCTGCCGGCGCTGCTGGCAACCGTACCCAGCCCGTGAGCAGGTTTGGGCGCGGGCCGGCGTTCGAAGTGCGTTTGATCGCCCATTGATCGCCCAGACCACCGGACACCCGGTCACGTCGGCGAGCGCCACCCTGGGTTCCCAGGCCAACTCACGTGTAAGCGTGCCCACTTGGCTGCAAGTGGGCACGGGGTGGGCTTCCGGGCACGGTTACCTGCAAAAAGCCCGGAGAATCTAACCCAGTTTGCCCGACCGTGCCCAGATCCACGCGAGTGGGCACGTTTCGGTGGCCAGCACGGCCGCTGCCGAGCCGCACCCGGGTTGGCCTGCCCGACTCGCCGGAGGAACCCGGGCACCGGGTGGGGATCCTGGGGATGCTGGGGGTCCGGAGTCGATCACCCGGTCACAGCCCGGACAAACCACGGTTCTCGGCCGGCGAGTCTGCCACCCCCCGCGCCCGGAGGCGGCGCTATAGGTGTCGCTCCGCTGGCAGCCCCTGTGATCCCTGTGATCGCTGTGACAAGAGTGACAGGTGTGGGCTGGGGCGGCCCTCCGACCTCGACCAGGTCGTCGAAATCAGGCGGCGCCGCGGTGGCGTGTGCTCAGGGTTGCTCGACCACGATCAGAGAGTGTCCGCTCGGATCCCGAAACCAGAACATGGGCGGCACGGGGTCGCCCATTCGTGAGACGGACGCGTCGGCATCCACGCCACTCGCCAGCAGCGCGGCGTGCGTAGCGTCGATGTCGTCGGTGACCAGCGTGATCCCGGTCTCGAGCGGCTTCACCTCGGTGCCTGGCGGCGGAGGCGCCAACGCGATCCCCGTGGTGCCGTCCGGCGGGTACACCTCCACCCACCGGTAGCTTCCTCCAAACGGCGTGTCGGTGCGCTTCTCGAAGCCGAGGGACTCGTAGAACTCGATGGCGCGGTCCTGGTCCAGGGTCGGGACACAGACCAGGCTGATCTGACGGATTCGGGTTGTCGTGGCAGGCATCGTAACCTCCGGGGTGTGCCTTCTTGCCATCTGAGACGCCCGCCTTCCGCAAAACTCATCGGTCCTGTCGCTTTCTCGTCATAGGGGAGACCGACTCGCCGAGGCCTCGAGGAGTGTAAGGTCCATCCCGTGCTTCTGGAAACGCTGGACCTGACTCCTGAGGAGTTCGCCGCCCGTACCGGGTGGGAATTGAAACCGGAAGGCGCCTGCAAGAAGGACATCTGCGTTCCGCTGACCAGGGATGTCACGAGGCCTGACGGGACTATCGACGTCGAGGCCTTCGCCACCGAGATGGGCATGCCACTCGTCGGGGATGACGCCTTCTCCATCTGGGCCCTGGGTGCTCGAGCCGGAGGCCGCGTTATCGACGACAGCATGGCCCCCGATATTGTTCTCGAGGGATTCGACGGCCAGACGTTCGACCTGGCAAGTTTGCACGGCAGTAAAGTTCTCCTTCTGGCCTGGGCCTCCTGGTGAGGTTGCCGTTTTGACCTGCCCGTGTGGCAGGGCCTGCACAGCGAGCTTCACCCAAAGGGGCTGACGGTAGTGACGATCGCGCTGGATACCGACGTCAATGCGGCACGCCCGTTCTCCGACCGGGCCAAGCCGACACATCCATCCCTGATTGATCCGTCCTTGTCGCTGGTCGATTTGTTCGGCATCACAAATGTCCCGTTCGGTCTCTGGATCGACGAGGACGGCGTCATCGTGCGACCTGCGGAGGTCGCATTCGCCCCGCGCGGCCAAGAGGGTCCGTCGGGATCGGGCGCGATCCCTCCTGGTCTGCCGCCGGAACGGCAGAGGGTCATCGCGCAAATGACGAGCACGATCGGCGACACCAATCGCTATGCCGCGGCGGTCAGAGATTGGGTGGAGAAAGGGGCCAGTAGTCCATTCGTTATGGGCCCCGCAGAGGTCGTCGCCAATTCCAGAACCCGCACGGCCGACATGGCGAGGGCCGCTGCCGAATACGAACTCGCACAGCACCTGCATCGTTCCGGAAACAAGCTGCAGGCAGTACCTCATTTCCAGCAAGCGCATCAGCTCGATCCCGAGAACTGGAGCTATCCCAGGAACGCGTTTGCCATCGTGGATCCTGAGGAAATGGGAAATCCCTACGGAACAGACCTTCTCACTGAGGTCGCCAGAGTGGGCCCGGAGACGTTCTACCCCGAACTCAAGATCTAGCTCGCACGTCTGACTTTCCTCTCCCACCTGCGGGGAAAGGGAGGATTCCTCGCCGACCACTACTTGACTTCTCTGATCGTCAGGTTTAGCCTGACGATAGAGTCAGGATTATCCTGACATGTCGTGGTAGCGAGGAGGAGACGGGTGGCCCAAACCGCAATCGACAGCGGCTTGAACTGCTCGTTCTGCGCCAAGAGCCAGCACAACGTCTTGAAGCTGGTCGCTGGTCCCGGTGTCTACATCTGCAATGAGTGCATTGATCTGTGCAACCAGATCATCGCCGAGGAACTCAAACCCAAGGCTGTCCCACCCGACAGGCCGAAGTCGTCGACCGGATCAGACGACCCGCCCATGCTCAAGTTGTGGGACGAGCTGTCCGATGAGGATCTGCTCGCCGAGATGGTCCGTACCCACGCCGCGCACGAGAATGTCGACCGGGCGGTCAGTTTGCACGTGGCGGCCCTCCGGGCGCGCCGCGTCAGCTGGGCGCGAATAGGTGAAGCACTCGGAATGACACGTCAGTCGGCGTGGGAACGATTCTCCGGAGAGGAATAACGTCAGTCGACACAGGCAGGGAGCGAACTCGCCCATAAATTGGCGAACGATCCCATCGTCGAAGCCGTCCAGGCATCTTGCGAAGCTGGCGGGGTCAGCCGATGAACCGTAATGAGGCCACTCCGAGCGGCCCGGGCCCGGCCGTTGCGCAATGATGCATACGCAATTGGGAAAGGACTGACCGTGACCGACATTGACCTGGACACCGTCAAATGCGAGGTGCTCGATGACCACATTGCCCTGGTGAAGCTCGACAACCCGCCGGTGAACGCCCACTCCACGCAGATGTTGGCCGACATCCCGACGATGTTCGACTGGTTGAGTGACGTTGACCGGATCCGCGCCGTCGTCTTGACGGGCCAGGGGAAAGTGTTTTGCGCGGGCGCCGACATCAAGGAACGTGTTGGAGGAGCCGTCGACCCCGGTGACCATTGGCGCACCAGCCGGGCCGCCAGAGAGGCCTACCACTCCATCAGGGAGTGCCAGAAGCCAGTGGTGGCCGCCCTCAACGGCGCCGCCCTCGGCGGTGGTCTGGCCATTGCGGCGTCGTGTGACATCCTCATCTCCTCGGAGCTCGGCAGCCTTGGGCTGCCTGAAATCGACGTCGGCCTGATGGGGGGTCAGCGCCACGCCATGCGGCTTTTTTCACATTTCGCGCCTGCGGACGATGGCGCTCACCGGTCAACGCGTTCTTGGGCCTGAGCTCTACCGCACCGGTGTCGTAGAGGCCTGCGTCCCACCCCCGGATCTGATCGAGGCGGCATTGACGATCGCTCGCTCCCTCGCGTCGAAGAGCCCGGTGGCCATGCGCATCGCCAAGGGATCGCTGAATACGATCGAGGAGATGAGCTTGCGCGACGGCTACCGGCACGAGCAGAACCTGACGGGTGAACTTCGCAAAACCGAGGACTCTCGAGAAGCCATGCAGGCGTTCATCGAGAAGCGCGCCCCCGTGTTCAAGGGTCACTGAGCGCGGACGGACGCACCATGCCCTCCGCACGCTCAGTCCGAGTTCGCCCTGTGCTCCCGGCGGAATGGACCGCCGCCCATCGGAATCTGGTTGCGACTTTCGGGGGCGACGCACCGGTCGAACCGCTCCTCGCGGCCCTTCTCCACATGCCCGAACTGGTCGAGGCGACCCTACCGATGACGCGCTATGTCACTGAAAGGTCCACCCTCTCGGCATCGCACCGTCTGTTGCTCGCCCTTCGCACCGCTTCCCTGGACGGCAGCGACGTGGTCTGGGAGATGCTGACGACCCGCGGCGCTGACCGACGGACCCGCGATGCCGCGCTCGCAATCACTGACGACGACAGCGATGATCTGGATCGGGTCAGCCGATGGCTACTGCGCTTAGCCGATGAGCTGGTCCTGACCACGTCGGTACACGGATCAACGTGGGCCGCTCTTGCCGACGACCACGAGGTCACCTGGATGATGGACGCGGTCGAAACCGTCGCCCACGTTTCCTTTTTGAGTTGCCTGGCTCGCACGTTCGGCGTTTCTCCCGACAATCACTCGATTGGCGACGAGATCGCAGGGCAGCCGCACGGCTGGCCGGGCCTGTCGGGCGTGCCCGACCGGGAACCACCACCGACCTCGGCCCGGATTCAACCGATTGATGGCGACGCGATTGCCGTCGTGCGGACGTTCGCCCGCCACCCCGTCATGGCGGCGGCGCGCCGACCGAGGGCGGACTTCGTGAATCACGTCTCGCCGTTGACGCCGCATGACCGCGAGACGCTGATCCTGCGCATCGGATGGGACTGCCGATCCGAGTACGAGTGGGCGAAGCATGTCGGCAGCGTGGGCCAGGCTCGACAACACGGCGTCGACCCCGACCGGGTGGCTGCCGGTCCGGCGGCGACAGGAGTCTCTGACCATGACGCCGTCTTGATGCGGGTGGCAGACGACCTGCACCGGAACTCGACGGTCTCCGATGACACGTGGAGTTCGCTCCACGACAACTGGGGCCTTCAGGGTGCGATGAGCGCAGTGGCGACGGCCGCCTCATACCGTGCGACGTGCATGTCGCTCAACGCCTACGCCGTGCAACTCGAGCCTGGCGACGAAGGTTTCCCGCCGGCTGATCGTTAGGTACGACCATTCCCGCGGAATTGTCAAGGGACCGACTGGGCGATTACTGCCCCGCACCCTTCCGCCAGACGATCCCCGTCCAGTCGATTTGCTCAATGGGCTCGGTGACCCCATGCCGACGACGAAAATCGTCGACTGCGGCCCGACACCCCGCGATCGCCCCATAATCGTCCACGATGCAGAACCCACCCGGCGAAAGGCGGGGATAGAGGGCTTCCAGTGCCTGGGTTGTCGATCCATACATGTCGCCATCTATCCGTAAGACCGCCAGGCGTTCGATTGGAGCGCTCGGGAGCGTGTCCTCGAACCAACCCTCGAGAAAGCGGACACGCTCGTCGAGGAGGCCATACCTGGCGAAATTGGCTTCGACCTCGGGCCGGCCGACGATGAGATCCGTGAAGGTCCAGTGTGGATCACCCTCGTCCGCCGGGTACCGGCCGGGGTCGGGCTTGGGCAGGCCGCGAAAGCTGTCGGCCACCCACACCTTCCTGGTCGGATCGCTGAGCGCCTCCAGAGCCCCACGGGCCAAAATGCATGCCCCGCCTCGCCACACCCCGGCCTCCAGGACATCCCCCTCGACGGACTCGGCCACCGCCTGGCCGACCGCAAGCCCGAACTGTCGAAGGCGTTGCATGCCGATCATCGTCTCGGCCTCGCTTGGCCAGTCCCCGCCGATGTCTCTGACGGCAGGGTCAACGGTGCGACGGGAGACGAGCATGACTTCGTGGTTCTCCAAGTACTCCTGTAGCCGATCGCGCAACTCCGGCTCAACATCATCACTCACGGCGACCTCTCGGGGAACTTCACCGAAGCCGGTACGGGTCACGCAGTGCATGAGGAGTTCGACATATCGCTCTCCTACCGGATCGAATAGCCCCCGAGACCATCCTGAATCCGGCGAACCGGTCGCGGGTACCGGATCGGAGAGGCCAGCAGGCTCACTCCGTTGACGAAGCGAAGCGTAAACCTTTCGGGCTGGAGCGGACCACCGAAACAGCTTCGTATTCCGCAGCCGCTGAAGTTCTTCATCAACTTCCTGGTAGCTACGGTGCAGGGCCTCGAGCTGCGTTTCCATTGAATCACGCTCCGTCGCCAGTTCCGATTGGAGAGAAACCTGGGATTGTTGATGGACCATATGTTCCGCCAACGCCTCCAGAAGAGCCCCGTAGGCTGCAGCCGCAGGCAGGACGGGCGGACAACGAAGCACGGGAGAATCGTCAGGAACGGCAGTCATGACAAATTGATAGGTGAGGCCTTCGATATCTGACTCAAGCTGCTGGACAAGCTCCGGATCCGCTCCATCGACCGCGATCTCGGTCCCTCCGGCCCTGTGCAGGACCCGAGCCATATCGATGGATTGCCAGCCGGCGTTCCGGAACAGCTGGGCCACTCCTGTCCGATCAAAGAACCGGAGGTGAGTCCGATCCAACAGCCCCACGTCTGTGTAGGTAAACCGTCCCTCCAACAAGGCCAGACGTACCGAGGCATGAGCCACGTTTGGAAGTGAAATGACGCCCCACCCGCCATCGTCCAGCACCGGAGCAACACGTTGGAGCAATGAAACGGGATCAGTTAGGTGTTCCAACACGTCCAGCATCAGAATTACATTGAATCGCCGTCCGCCAAAGTGGTCGACGAGGTCAAAAGTGTTGAGATCAGCGATGGTCACTTCCTCGCAATACGCCTCTGCAGCCTTGGCGGCGACGGGGTCGTTGTCAACTCCCCACACGCGGCAGCCCATCCGTTGCAGGACCCTGGCGACCGAGCCGTCGGCGACACCGAGGTCCAGGACACGGCTGTTGGCCGGGACCCGGGCGATGGCGAGGACATGGGGGTCGTTGGCTACCTGCAGATTGATATCCGCGGCGTATCGGGACGACCTCGAACTCATGATCTGTCCGCATCCATAACCAAACAATCCTAGTCGAACGCAGACGTCGACCGGGCAACCGGACCGAACCCGCGACCCAGCCGGGAGCGCTAGCCGGGCCACGACGCCAACGTGCTTCTCTCCTTCCCTTGGCCGTCTCAGCACCTCGCCGGGAGTGTGGCCCGCCAGGTCGTCAGGGGACCGCCCGGTAACAACGGGGTAGCCCACAGGTGAACAGCACACAAAGAGTCAGCCACCCGCGCGCCGCGTTGCGACGAATGCTCTTAGACAGGTGACCCGCGAGGGGCGAAGCAGGTAACCGCAGTGACCGACTTTCAGACATGAGACAAAGGGAGAACATGACAGCCATCCGCCTTCGAGCCCGCAGGCGCCATCTGGCTTTGGCCGCCTCGCTGGCCGCGCTCGCCGGCCCGGCGACGCTCGTCGCCGTGCCTGCGGCCAACGCCTCCCCCGCCTTTGGCGGCGGCCATAACCGGCTCACTCCCGGCAACCTGCTGGTAACCACTGGCGTCTGGACGGCCAACGCCGACATTACTGCCGGGGTCACGCAGCTGCCGCCGAACTGCGCCACCGCCAACCCGGCCTACGTCACGTGTGGGACGGCGGTTGCGCCCGGCACGTACCCGATCGTTTTCAACAACGACGCCGCCGATGGCAGCTTCGGTGTCACCGAGCCGATCGTCCTCGACGAGCTCAACCCCCACAGTGGCCGCCTGATCGACGCAGTGACCGTTCCCGACAATCCGGCCGCGGGCGACTACCTGACGACCAGCTTCTCATCCAAGTCCGAGCTCGCCATCAACCAGTCGACGGACGGTCGCTACGACACCTTCGTCGGCTATGTGGCGGCGCCCGCAACGATCGACGCCTCCAACGCCAACACCCCCGGTGAGATCGATCCGACCATCGCCGACTCGGCGGCACCGACGTACCGCGCCGTGGCCCAGCTGAATGCCTTCGGCCAGTTCGGGTTCACCGAGACCAACGCCTTCAGCGGCGACAACGGTCGAGCCGCGGTGCTCGACCCTGAGGACGGCCACCAAGGGACCATCTTCGCTGCGGGCAACGCGGGAAACGGCGCCAGCCCTGAGCCTGCGGCCGTGATCGACGGCGCCGGGTCCCAGATTCTCACCCCGGCCGACGAGCCCGAGGCCGCCCAGAACCCGGGCGCCCCGACGCCCTACGGCGACTTCAATATCACCGAACTCGGCGACACGGCTGACAAGTCCGGCAAGGACAACAACTATCGAGGTCTGGCCGTCTACAACGGCGTCGTCTACCTCACGAAGGGATCGGGCAGTAATGGCGTCGACACCGTGTACTACGTCGACCCCAACGGATCGTCCAACGCCACCAACGGCGTCGGTCTCCCGTCAACCACCGAGACGCTGCCGAGCGCGGCAGACTGGACGGCCCCGACCTACAGCACCAGTGATACGGCCCTCGGCCTGACCATGAACAATCCGGGGCTGACCCCCACCAATGCCGACATCCTGAAGGGCTTCCCGACCGACATCGCCAAAAACGCAACGGATGCGTCGGACTATCCCTTCGGTCTTTGGTTCGCGAACCCGACCACCCTCTACGTGGCCGACGAGGGAGCCGGCGACAACACCTACGACAGCACCACCAACACGTACACCGCCGCCGGCGCTTCCACGACCGCCGGCTTGCAGAAGTGGTCGTTCAACTCGGCGATGGGCGAATGGCAGCTGGACTACGTGCTGCAGAGCGGCCTCAACCTTGGCTTGCCGTACCACGTGGTGCCGGATCGCAGGGGAGACCAGTACCCGACGGGCCTGAACACCACCGACAGTGGCACCGGGCTCCCGTGGGCACCGGCCACGGACGGCCTGCGCGGCCTGACCGGCCAGGTCAACCGGAACGGCACGGTGTCTCTGTGGGCTTCCACCTCCACGGTCAGCGGCTCCGGCGATCAGGGCGCCGACCCGAACAAGCTGGTTGAGATCACCGACGATCTGGGAGCTACCTCGGCCGGCCAGGTGCCGCGCGAGCGCTTCCAGACCGTGCTGCCGCCAACCTACGGCCAGGTCGTCCGGGGAGTCTCGTTCACGCCCGGCACGCCATTTACCAACGGCAACGACACCAGCCCCCAGCTTCCCTTCCCTCATTCCCCGGCGGGCGTCATGCCGGGGCGGGAGCAGCGCTGATCTCGGGCTCACCATGCTCGCCGTGCCCATTGGCCAAGAGGCCTGCCCTCGAAAGGGGGCGGCCTCTTGCGCCAGGGCGCGGCGAGGGCGCGTTGGGGGTCCCAACGCAAAGAAGGTGCGGTTACCGGCTACGTCGAGCGCAGCTCGGACAGCCTTTTCTCGATCGTGACGCGCGCCTCTTCACGCCGCGTCGGAAGGTGCTCAGTCGGCCACAGGCCGGGGGCGGCGGAGTACTTCTTCAGAACTCTCCTGGCCACCGTGGTCTTGTGGACCTCGCTGGGACCATCCGAAAAACCGGTGGTGTACTGAGCCTGGTACATGTCCCAGAGTGGCATCTCGTTGGAGATGCCCAGCGCTCCGTGGACCTGGATGGCCCGGCCAACGATGTCGTGGAGGATTTTCTGGGCGGCCACCTTGATCCCGGCGATGTCCTCGCGCACCCGTTGGTAGTCGTTGTACCGGTCGATCTTCCAGGCGGTCTGGAGCACCATGAGGCGGTACTGCTGGAGCTCGACCCATGAGTCGGCGATGTAGCCCTGCACATACTGCTTGTCCGCCAGCAGTGACCCCTTGGTCGTGCGGCTGAGCGCTCGCTCGCACATCATGTCGAGCGCCCTTTGGCAGGTGGCCACTGCGCGCATGGCGTGATGGACACGACCGCCGCCGAGGCGGGTTTGGGCTACGGCAAAGCCCTGCCCCTCGGGTCCAAGCATGTTGCTGGCCGGGATCCGCACCTTGTCGTAGTGCACGAGTGCGTGCGATCCGTCCTCCTCCGGTTCGCCGCCCAGGCCGATGTTGCGCTCGATGATGAGGCCGGGCGTACCCGCTTCAACCAGGAACATGGAGGCGCCGCGGTAGGGCATGTTGTCGGGGTCGGTGACCGTCATGACGATGAGGAACGACGCCCATCGGGCGTGGGAAGAAAAGAACTTCCACCCATCGATGATCCATTCCTCGCCGTCCTTGAAGGCCCGGCATTGAAACTGTCCCGGATCGGCGCCGCCCTGGGGCTCTGTCATCGAGTAACAGGAGACAATGTCCCCCTCGAGCAGCGGTTCGAGGTACTTGGCTTTCTGCTCGGGCGTACCGTACGTGGCGAGGATCTCGGCATTTCCGGTGTCGGGAGCTTGGGCGCCGAACACTCTCGGACCCCACGGTGAGCGGGCCATGATCTCGTTCATCAGGGCCAACTTGACCTGCCCGTAGCCCAGACCGCCCAGGTCGGGGCCCAAGTGGGCGGCCCACAGGCCCCGCTCCCTGACCGCCTGCTTCAGCGGCTTGAGCAGGAGCTTGATGTCGTCGCTCTGCGGCATCCTGTACACGTCATGGGGGTACACCAAACCAAGCGGCTCCACCTCATCCTGCATGAAGGCGCGCATCCAGGCCAGGTGGTCCTCGAATTCCGGGTCCGTCTCGAATTCCCAGCTCATGCGTGCACCCCCAAGGTGTTCCCGATCTGGAATCGCGTTCTGATGTACCAGAATCCTAATCTGAGTGCCTTCTCGCCGCAAGGTGCGGCGCCATCAGCGAGCCCGTGGGGCCGCGTGACACTCAGCCAACCCTGATCCGGTCATGCACGGCGCCCGTGATCGAAAGACCGGAGCCCAGGACGGCGTACCGGCCTCTCCCGTCGTCAGCGGGTCGGATCGATGACGACCTTTCCGGACACTTTGCGATCGAGAATGGCGTTCAGGGCGTCGATCGTCTCGCCCAGGGGATAGATGGCGCCGACTACCGGCTTCAGGCCTTCGGCGAGCATCTGCTCCAGCCGCTTCTCGCCCGCCGCGTACTCGTCCGGACGGAATTGCGGGAAGGTGCGCATCTCGAAACCCTTTATGACCACTCCTTTGAGCAGCACCAGGTTCAAGGGAATCTTCGGGATGTCACCGGAAGCGAACCCTATGACGACAAAGCGACCGCCCCACGCCGTCGACCGCAACGCCTGCTCCGAGACGTCACCCCCAACAGGGTCGAGTACGACGTTGGCGCCCGACTCGGTGATCTCTTTGATCCGATTCTTCACGTCCTCGGTGTCGAAGTCGATCACGGCCGCGGCCCCGAGTTCCCGGCAAATGTCCAGGCGGGAAGCGCCCCGGTCCACGGCGATGACCTTCCCACCCAGGCGGGTCGCGATATCGACGGCGGCGGTCCCGACCCCACCTGACGCGCCCAGCACCACCACCCAATCCCCCGACTCGAACTCGCCCTGGGTGATCAAGGCGTGGAACGCGGTCCGGAAGGTGACAGAGAACGCGGCCGCTTCGGGACCGGCAAGGCCGGCGGGGACCGGTCGGACAGACGTTACCGGCACCGCGATTTGCTCGGCATAGGCACCCACCATCGCCGCACCCATGACGCGGTCGCCGACCTGCGCGCCCTCAACGTCAGGAGCGACCCGGATGACCTCCCCCACGAACTCGCTTCCCGGCGTGAAGGGAACCGGAACCGAAACCTGGTATTTGTTCTGAATGAACAAGGTGTCCGGAAAGTTGACCGATGCTCCTTCGATGCGAACAACGATCTCCCCGATACCGGGTTCGGGATCAGGCAGCTCACGCAAGACGAGATCAGATGGCGGACCGTACTGTTCACATCGAATCGCACGCATGTCGCATTCCCCTCTCTTGCTCTTCGGACTTCCCCGCCACCACGACGCATCCTACTGCTGTGCTCGACCGGTGATCCCTACGTGTCAAGCTGAACACCCGGCACGGCCGTCGAGCATGCTGCGACACGCCGAACTGCAAGATGGCGCACGTGCCCGGTCAGGCGACGTCGACGACAACCTTTATTGCGCCCGACTTTCGATCGGCGGCGACTCGGAACGCCTCGGCCGCGTCTTCCAGCGGGAAGCGATGGGTGATCAATGCGTCGGGAATCTCTGGCCGGGATGCCAGCATCTCGGCGGCCAGGCGCATTTCCCTCTGCCCGGCGTGGCCGCAGTAGCTCAATGAGGCGATCAGCGTGATCTCTTTGGTGAGCAAGGCCCCAAACGGTACCTCCAGCGGACCAGATGCCACCCCCAGCACCACGATCGTGGCCCCCGGCTTCGACAGCTCCACGCATCGCTGGATCGAGCTCCCCGAACCGGCGGCCTCGACCACGATGTCGTACAAACCCAGGGGCTCCTGGACCGCGAACCGCTCCCGAATCTCATTCTGATGCGGGTATCGGGCTTCCAGCGCCACCTCGCCCGCACCCTGGGCCTGTGCCGCGACTCCTAGTTGGAGCCGCGGGACGCACCTCAACCGATCGACAGTCGTTCGCTCGCCCGCGGAGCGTAACATTGGGTGCCGTGGAACCGGAAAAGCGCAAGTGGACTCGGTCGCCGGCACGTCTGGCGAGATATGAGAGCGAGCGCGAGGCCATCATGCGCGCCGCCTACCGCCTCATCGGCAGAGATGGCGGATCGGTCTCGGTGCAGGAGATTCTCGTGGCCGCGGGCTTGTCAACTCGGGCGTTCTACCGCCACTTTGCCGGCAAGGACGAACTCATCCTGAGCATGTACCGCACGGACAACGGGCGGGTCGCAGACGCGTTGTGGGTCGCCACGGAGTCCGAGCCGGATCCGTGGCGGGCGCTTGCCGCCTGGGTCGACGTCAGCCTGTCCGTCGCCTTCGACAAAGGACGCGAACGGCACTCTCAGGTCCTCGGCTCGGGCGAAGCGAAGAGCACCGAGGGATGGTCCCAGGAATTCCTCGACGGGACAGAGCGGCACCTTGGGAGCCTGGAGGCTGTACTCGTCCGGGGTCGCGAGGACGGAACCTTTCCCAATACGCAGCCGCGTACTGACGCCCAGGTGATTTTCGGTGCGACCCAGCATTTCAATTCGGTCCGGATGAACGGCGGGCCCGACGCCGTGAGCCGCCAACAAGCATCAGCGGCGGTGATGGAAGCCGCGCGCCGGATGACGGGGGCGTCACAAAGCCACCGCGCCACGGCGCAAAAGCGGACCGGATCGGTGGCGCTAGCTGACTGAACGGCGGGATCGGGCGGGGGCCAGTGCGGCTCTGGCGTGCTTGTCGCTGACAGTCCGACAGCCGGGACCAGGGCGTCTGCCCTGAAGTCGCTAGCGGTGTCGCCCGGTCTCGGCTGGGCGGCTTTGCAATGTGGCTGCGAATTCCGCCCACAGCTTGGCGCGGCGGAGCGACTCGTCAGCGACCTCGTAGACCCGGCTCAACGGAACGTTCGCGGCGTGTAAGGAGCATGAGTGGGCATCGATCCGCGTGTGGTCAAACCACACGGCGAACTCCCGAGGACCCTCGGCTGAGGAGCAGGCCGAGTCGACCGACCATTGCGAGCCCGCGCCCGAGGCAGAGCCGTCATACTTTCGACCTCCGTCGACGGGCGCCGGGTCGGGCGGTTCGGCCAACCGCTGTCGAACGGCCCTGACCGTCGCCGGCGAGGCCCCGGTTCGCGCCGCGATGATCCGCAACGAGGCGGTCGGGTCCTGGTGGAGCGCGTCAATGATCTGACGGCGCAATTCAGTCCGGTCGAGCGGCCGAGCCCGTCCGTCACGGCCAAGCCGTCTGGTCAACTGGACGATCGTGGCGACGGGCTGCTCGCTCTGCGGTTCGCGGAGCTGGCGCACGGTACTGGCGGCAAGCCCGCAGATCCCCGCGACCATCCGGTCGGACCATTCCTGGTGCCTGCCCAGCAGTTGTAAGGCGGCGTTCTTGCGTTCGCTTACCGTGAGAGGCAGGCCGTGGGCCACATTGGTCCGGATAGCCGCCACCAGGGCGTCTTCCGTGGATCCGTCAAACAGTGTGACGGTCGTGGTTCCGAGTTGCAATCGCATCGCCGCGGCCAGCCGGTGGAGGCCGTCGATGACGACCAAATCACTGGCGCGAACGAGCAACGGCGGCCACTCTCCACCCGTGGCCGCCAGGCGCTCAACGTGATCAGTGTCGATGGGCCGGTCTCGGAGTGATGCGCCTGGACGCAGCCGCCCAACATCGACCCGGACCGGTGCCCTGTTCTCCGCCGGCAACGTCGTCATTTCCGCCTGACCGACCAGGCGAGCAGGCGGAGCGAACGACAGCGGTTGGACAGACGTCAACGCACGTCCCCCCTCGAGGTTCAGACAGAACCCCGATAAAAAAGCTGGCAATGTTCTTTTCAACTTATCGCCTCACCCGCGGGCCGTCAAGTCCCGGGCGCAGACGGTCGTGGTCAGAGATCTGGCGTGGTTGTCCAATCCGCCCCCATAGCCGTAGTACGTGATCCCGTCGACGTCGTCGAACGACAGTCCGGCGTCGGCAACCGCAGCCAGGACGGCCTTACCGGCCAATTCGTAGATCGTCTGAGGATGCGACTGCCCGCGCCTGTAGTACGCCGTCTCGCCCACTCCGACGATTGCGGTCGCGTCTCGAAATACCTGGTTGACCACCTCGGCCACCGTACCCTCGCGGAGGCCCGCGGAAAGAATTGCCACCGGGCTCTACCATCCGCCAACCTGCCGCTCGTGTCGGGCGCATAACCTGTGCGGTAACAATCTCGCCCGGGGGTGAAAAACGTGGTCGAGGCGCAGGGCAGAGTTGCAGTCGTAACCGGGGGTGGGCGTGGGCTTGGGCGGGCTTATGCCCTTGTACTGGCTGACGAGGGCATGCGGGTGGTGGTCAACTCGGCCGTACCAGAGCCAGATGGGGGTTCCTCGGCCGCGCGTGTGGCTGCCGAGATCACCGATCGGGGAGGACAGGCGGTTTCCCACGTTGGGTCGCTGTCCAGCTGGTCCAGCGGTGAAGAACTGATCGGCGCGGCCCTGTCGAGCTTCGGACGGCTCGACGCCTTGGTCAACAATGCCGGCGTGCTCCGGGACCGGACGCTCGCGAACATGACCGAGGACGAGTGGGATGAGGTCCTGGCAGTCCATCTCAAGGCGCAGGCGGCCACCCTGCACCATGCGGCCGCCTACTGGCGCGATCGCCACCGGGCCGGAGAGCCGGTGACTGGCGCTGTGGTGAATACCACGGCAGGCGCCGGTCTGTTCGGGAATATCGGGCAGGCAAACTACGCGGCAGCGAAGGCCGGCGTGGTCGGGCTGACACTGGTCGCGGCTCGCGAACTGGAGCGATACGGCGTCCGGGTGAACGCGGTGGCGCCGGTTGCCCGCACCAGGCAGACCGAGGGGCTGGGGCTCCCCGGGGCCGGTTCGGCGTGGGACCCCTACGACCCGGCCAACGCCGCTCCGTTGGTCGCCTATCTCGTCAGCGCCCACTGCAGGCTCAGCGGCCAGGTCTTCAATGTTCAGGGCGGTGACATCGTGCTCTACGAGGGCTGGTCTGTCGAAGAGACGTTTCGCAAGCCCGGACCGTGGTCCGTGGCCGAGCTGAGTGAGGTTCTCGATAGCCTGCCCGCGGGACCGCCACCGTTCGCGGTACCCCGGCTGGGGGAGTAATCGCCGAGCGGATTCCTCAGGACGTCACCGAGCCATTGCCGTGACCCCACCAACACTATCGCCCCATGTTCAAGTGCTGAGATTGCGCAGTTGTACGGCAAACGTGATGGGTGTGCAACCGATTGCTCCGGACAGTCGCGCGCGCTGGGAGGGGTATGAGGAATTGTCTCCTGTCTCAATCCCCGGTCAACCGAAGATCCCATCGAGCAGCGCGCTGGCGCGCTCGACTCCCCGCCGGAGTGCAGCCGCGAGGCCCTCGGCTTCGATGAGAGGTCCAACCTGCTCGAGCTCGAACGCCCCGTCATACCCGGCGTCCAAGGCGGCCCGGATAAACCCGGCAACCGGGAGATCGCCGTCGCCTACCACCGCTCTGCCACCCGGCGGTGGCTGCCCCGGGGACCCGAACACCGCGTCGGCAAACTGGACCGCTCCGATTCGGGGGCCCGCTCGCCGAACCGTGGTTTCGTAGTCACGCTCCATCCAGCAATTTCCGAGGTCAGCGATGACATCGATCCCCGCTCGCTCGGCGACGTCGAGGCCATCCCGGAGTGTGTGCACATAGGACACGTCGGTACGAAGCGAGGGCTCGATAGCCAGTCGCACCTGGCGCTCCCTTGCATACTCGGCGCACGGAGCAACCGCTTGGGCCAATGAGTCGGTGAGCTCATCGAAGCTCCGCCCGTCGCGCCGGCCCGGGGTGAAATACACGCAACCGCCGATCACCGTCGCCAGATCAACGGCCTCCTTCACGCCTGCCCGGGCCGCGGGCCACGTTGAGGGGGCCGAGAGATCGAAGTTGCCGGTGATAACGGTGACCGCCCGTATCGAACGCTCGCGGAGAGCGGCCACGGCAGCGTGGCGACCGTAGGCTTCGAGCTTTGCTCGCAGGACACCGACCTGTCTCACCCCCAGCTCGTCCCAGAGTGTCAGCTCTTCGCTGAACGGCAAAGGGTACGTGCACATCTCGCTCACGGACAGCCGAGGGTGCGTCACGACACGACGCCCGCCTCACGCAATCGGTCGATGGCCTCGGTGGTGTGGCCCAGCTCGGTCAGGATGGAGTCGGTCTGCTCGCCAAGAAGGCACCCGACACCGGCGCGGGTCGCGGACCGTGAAAAGCTGACGAGAGGAGCCGACCTGGGGTGATCGCCGAAGAGTGGGTGGGTGACGTCCACCACATACCCCGACGGCCGGCCGAACTCGTCGCTGTACAGCGACTCGTACGTGGGCTTTTCGGTCACGCTCACACAGGCGACGTCCAGGGGGAGGAAGTAGTCCTCCCACTCCTGAGCGGTGCGCGTCCGCAGTACCGCTGCCGATCTCCTCGGCCAGGGCGGGATCATTGGCCCTCCGATCCTGCGGTGTCGCGAATCGTGGATCCGACAGCAAAGAGGTGTACGACGCAAAGGCCGCCGCCAGGGCGGCCCACTCCCGGGGTGTCAACGCCGCCAGCACGACCCAGCCGGCCGACGTCTCGTAGAGCCGGTAGAGGGCGTTCAACCCCAACAGCTGATGATCTGCAACCGGTGCGTCCGGTCGCCCAGGCCAGTCCACTATGCCGTCGGCCATCGCATGCGCCGTCGTGAGGAGCATCGACGTCGTGACATAACGGGCGCCCAGCCCTCTCTCCCGGACATAAATGCCGAGCAGCAAACCTGTCGCCACGCCGAGAGCCGAAAACCCATCGGCGTGAGCCGCTCCCATCGTCGCGGCGCGGAGGCGCATTGACGAAGCTTTCACCGTCTCGAGGTCCATGCCGGGACCCTCCGGCAGGCTGGTACCGAGATTGCGCCAGGGAAGCCCGCATGCCGCCCCGATCGTCGGGGCGTAAGCCGGGCGATGACCGCACGGTCCATCCTCACCGTAAGCCGGCGCACTCACGTAGATCAGATCGGGATTGAGCGACTGCAAGGTGTCATGGTCCAGTTTGCGCCGCTTGGCCACCCCCGCCCGGAAGGACTGGAGGACGACATCAGCCTTCTTCACCAGCTCGTGTACCAGCGCCAGGCCATCCGGGTGGCGAATGTCGACAGCAAGCATTCCTTGCCCTGCAGGACTTTGACTCCGCCCAATTCGGGGAACGGCGTCATCCAGCGGATCTGGTCGCCGTCCTGCTGCTCGATCTTGATGACTCGGGCGCCCAGCTCGGCGAGAATCGTGGCCCCGAATGGTGCCGCGTACTGGGTCCCGAGCTCCAGCACCAACAGACCACCCAGGGGCGGCGTATCGCGCCCAGTGACGCCGGGCTCGCTCCCCCGGGTCGGAGCAGGGCGACGGAGGGAGGCCTCCAGGTCACCGCTGTACCTCCGTCGGCAGCGCGGTGCCGGTCGGGTCTCCATCGCCGGCTCGCCACTGAGGGCCACCAATCGAGCCAGCTGGCGAACACGGCCCCGGTCGGGGTCTTCCATCTCGATAACCCGGCCGTCGTGCACCAGTTGGGGGTGTTCCATCACCTCTGGGCCATGGCGAAAGACCTCTGCCCACACGTTAGGGTTGGCATCGAACACCCGGTTCCACTCGGCGACCGTCTTGGACTGGATCTCGATAATCAGCCGTTCCCAGAACTCCTTCCGCTTCCAGGATCCTCAAACTCCGGGGCCGTCTTCCACCCCGGGTCGCTGAACATCCAGTCCAGTCCCATTTCGTGCATAAACGACTCGAAAAGCCTCTGCGCAGTCTGGGAGAATTGCAGCCACCTTCCGTCCGCCGAGACCGACGTCATGAGACGGAACAGGATGCCGTGCACCGGCACTCCCTCGTCGTCAACAGGGGGCGCGATTGGAACGCTTCGGGGTACTTCTTGGCCATGTGGGCGACCATGGCGTTCCACGTGTCGTGCGCACCCATGGCGAGGGCCATGTTGGTCTGGACGTGCTGGCCCCTGGCCGCTCCTCAAACGCTCAATGAAGGCGGCCAGCGCGCCATGTACGGCCACCTGCGCGACGGTGGCTGAGCAATAGGGGGCACCACAAACGCCGGACCGGGACGGGCCTTCATCCCTTCGGACATCTTCAGCGCCCCGACCTTGGCCTGGACAATCACCTCGTACGCTTTTACCGCAGAGTAAGGGCCCTGTTCGCCAAAGCCGCTGACCGACAGGTAGACCAGCGCCGGATTGACGGGCGCTGAGAGCGGGGTATCCGAGACCGATGCGAGCAGCTACCCCTGGTCGGAACGTCTCGATCAGAACATCGGCGTCTCGAACCAGGTCCACAATAGCGGCGCGGCCCTTCGCCTCCTTGGCGTCGAGCACGACACTCTGTTTCCCTCTCCCCCACATGGGAAACGCGCCTTGGGCACGCAGCGGGGTGCCACCTGGCGGCTCGACCATGACCACCCGGGCCCCGTAGTCGGCGAAGAACTGCCCGACGGTCGCCCCGATCTGATTCCCGCACAGCTCAATGACGGTCAGGTCTTCGAATGCTCTCGTCATATTGATCCCGATCCCCATCTCAATTCTTGGGCAGCTCGAATTCGGCTAGGCCCTCGACGACCACACGGCCTTCGTCGGTCGCGAGGGTGAGCTCCACGCTCACGCGATCACGGTCGGCTTCGCGGCGGACGTCCTGCACCCGGCCGGTGGCAACCAATTTGTCTCCTCGCCACACAAGCCCGCGAAACCGAGTCATGAACCGCCGCACTGTCTCGGTCCCGAACAGATCGGTGCAGAAGGTCGCCAGGTAGCCGGCGTTGAGCATCCCGACACCGAACGCCTCGGGGTATCCGGCGCTTCTGGCGATCTCGTCGTCGTGATGCATAGGGTTCATGTCACCGCTCGCACCCTGGTATCGCACGAAGTCGGTGAGCGTGACCGGTCCGAATACGCGGGCAGGCAGGTCCGTACCCGCTGTCCACTGCGTCACGGTCACGCCGTCCGCCCTTCGACCGCAGCTTGGCTGGTCCGAGCCGAGGTGTACAGACATTCGGCCCGCACCTCGCCAGTATCGGGATCGCGGAACTCGACCGCGAACCGAGTGAACAACATTCTCCCTCCCCGTTTGCCTTCCTTCACCTCTGCGCCATCGAAACGATGGGTGAGGAGCAGCTGTTCGCCCACCCGTGGCAGGGGGCCGGTGAACCGATATTCCTGCTCGAGGGAGAGGACGTTGCGTATATCGGTATCACTGTCGGATCCAAGCTCGGCAACTGCCCTCACCGCTTCCGGTGTGCGCATACCGCGGCCGGGCTCGTCCCAAAACACCACTGTGGCCAGGAAGGTCGGCGGTATGGGTGCCGAAGGGTTGTCCACGTAGTCCGGGTTCGTGTTGCCCGTGGCGATAGCGAACTCGCGGACCTTGCCCCACTCGATCGGCATCGCTCGCACCTGGTGGGGCTCTTGCTCGATGTCATCTTTCCCCCCGTATTCCCGATCATCTCTCATGCAGCTTTTCCAGGTTCATCGCAGCGCCCCGCCGCCATCGACGCGGACCGTCTGGCCGGTTACCCAATCCGCGGCCGGGCTGCACAAGTAGCCCATGGCACCGTACAGGTCGCGGGTCGTCCCCATCCGCTTGATCGCGTTTTGGGCCACGATCTGGTCAGCGTTGGGCAACTGCTCCAAGGCAGCTTCGAAGGCGCAGATCCCGGGGGCGATGCAGTTGACCGTAATCCCGAACTGACCAACCTCGTGAGCCATTCCCAGCGGTCATGCGCTCGACAGTATTCTTGGTCAGCCCGTAGGCGGATCCACCATGAGTGGAGGCCATCGACGAGATGTTGATGATCCTTCCCCAGCTGCGCTCCGCCATCAGAGGCACGACGGCCTTGTAGCAGCGCAAGGTCCCGGTGACGTTGACCGCCCAGGCCCGGTCCCAGACATCGTCATCGCAGTGCAGCAGTCCGCCCTCGTTGAGTCCCCGCCACAGGCCGGCGTTGTTGATGAGGATGTCCAGGCGACCAAAGTGTTCCTGGGTCTTCCGCATGAGGGCATCGACGCTGCGCTGATCGGTAACATCCGTCTCGACGCCGATGCACTCACTCCCGAACGCCGACGCGTCGGCCGCGGCAGCCTCGGTGTCCTTGACATCGGCCAGCACTACTCGGGCGCCGTCCTGGGCGAAGTACCTGGCGTAGTCCCGACCCAGCCCGCGCGCCGCCCCGGTGACGATGACGACTCTCCCGTCGAAGATCCGCATCCGCTTTCCGTCCTTTCGTCGATGTGTGATGTGCCGGCTGGCGTGAGCGCCGCCGATGCAACGACAGCCGGCCAGATGTTCACATCACCTTACGGTGCGCAGATCTCCGAGGGCGTCGGCGGCCTGCCAGGCAAAGTCCTCGCTCAGAGTGAGGTAGGAGACTCCGAAGCGCTCCCGCAGCTCCGTGACCCTGTCCCTGATCGCAGCGCTGTCGCCAATCAGCGCATACGGTGAATCGAGAATCGATTCGGCGGATACTCCTCGGGCTGACGCCATCTGTTCAGCCGCCCGGACGCGGGACGTCCTGGGGGCTGACACCTCACCTGTCGTGATTCGGAGGCCGACCTGGAGATCGTCCGGGTCCCGTCCGGCTTGCCGGGCGGATGCAACGATCCATTCCAGCCGCTGCTCGAATCCCTTCATGCTGTTATCGAACTTGGGGTTGTTGGCAACCATGTGGACGATGTCGGCTCGGCGCCCGGCGAGACCGAGCATCCGCCGACCCGAACCCCCGATCATTATCGGGATTGGGTGCTGGGTCGGCCGCGGCAGGGAGACATACTGGTTGACCTCGTAATGCGCGCCTTTGAAGGTCACCTCTTCCCCCGAAAGGAGATCCTTCAACAACTGGAGCGATTCCTCGAGTCGGTCCACTCTTTCTCCAGGAGGATCCCACGACCTGACACCGCTGGAGGTGTAGTCATCAGACAGCCACCCCGCCCCGAGCCCCAGGTCGACGCGTCCTTCGGACAGGAGATCAAGGGTGGCAGCCTCTTTGGCCAGCATGGTGGGATGGCGGAAATCGTTGTTGATCACCGTGATCGCAAGACGGAGCTCCGAGCTCACCATCGCCGCGGCCGCCAGGGCGACCATCGGAGCGAGCTGGGGAAGATGCAACGCCAGATGATCGGGTACAGACAGGGAGTAGAAGCCCAGGTCTTCCGCTCGGCGCACCTTCTCCTTCCAGGACGTTATGTCCTCGGCACCTGGGATCTGGATCGAAAACCGGGTGCGACCGTCTGACACCATCGGAATCCTTTCAGCGGCGGTTCTGGAGTGGCCGCCATCTACGCGAGCTGCATCGCCAGATGCGGTACATCCTCGAGCCCCCGCAGGCAATCGTTGAGATGGGTGCACGAAGTGGTGCCGACCAACTCAGGTTGGAACGTGACCTCGACCGACGCTTCGGCCACGGTCACCGGATCTCCACGGCGGGGAGTGAACAGGTCGCGACCACGACCCGAGAGCACCATGGCCCCCCCAGGTCCATCGGGATAACGCGTCCATAGTCGTGGTGCGACGTATCGAGTGGACCTTGCGAGCAGGCGTGCGCCGACCGTGGGGTTTCGGGTCCCGCGACGTACGTCAGGTGGTTGATTCGCTTGAGCGGAAGTCACCGCTCAGTCAGCTGGCGCATCTGGGATATGCGGAAAGAGCTCCTGAAAGGCTCCAATAGTAATTCTGCGTCGGGGCTCAGCTGGTACATCGTCGAAGAGCTCGTGCAACGTCTTCTGGGTATGGCCATAGGTGCCCTCGAAATGCGGGTAATCGCTGCCCCAGCAGACGTTCTTCCACCCCATCGCGATGCTCGCCTGTACGGCGGATCGGTCGTGCTGGAAAGACGCGTACACGTTGTTGTACAGGTACTCGCTGGGGAGGCGCTCCAGGCGAGGTCGCACGACGGAACCATGCTGGCGGTAGGCCTCGTCGAGCCGATCAGCGATGAACGGTCCCCACGTTGCCCCGCCCTCCGACACGATTGCCTTGAGGCGAGGATGACGATCGAATACGCCAGTTGCGATCATCTTGGCGACCGCACGCTGGCCTCCAAAGGTTGTCTCCATATAGTTGAGGATCGCGCCCCCGGGTCCTCGGTAATAGACCCCATTTGTCGTGGATTGGTCATGCGGCTCGGTGCCAATGTGGTAGCCGATGACCGTGTTCGTCTCCTCGAGAGCCGTCCAGAGAGGCTCCCAGACCTCCGCGTTCCAATCATTGTCACCGGGTGGAGTGACCGGCAGGAAGGCTGCTTTGAAGCCCAATCCCGCTGCCCGCACGACTTCGGCTACTGCGTGGTCGACATCGAGGGTCGGGATGGTCGCGTTGCAGACGTAACGCTGGGAGACCTTCTGGTATTCGATGGCCCAATCGTTGACCGCCGCGCAGCCCACCGCCAGCAACTCCGGGTCCCTGATCGAATGCGCCCATATGGCAAGGGACGGGTAAATCAACTCTGCCCAGATCCCTTCCTGGTCGAGATCATGGAGCCGGAGATGGGGATCATTTGACCCGGGCGCTTTCTCCAACATCGACTCTCCGGTCTCAGCATCCACCAGCGTCGACCTCGGCATCCGGCGGCGGAACTCCGAGCCGTCGACATAGACGGTCTCCCACTGGCCATCGGGATCCTTCACGCTGCGCGGCATCCGTTCGGCGAATTTCAGCGGGAAGGGTTGTCTCGAACAGGTCAGCAGGCTCGATCAAGTGGGAATCGCCGGAGTTCGCCCATATCTTGCCCATGGATGGCACCTCTCCCTCTCTGCTGCAGATCTTCCGACCCCTGCAGCGCAACTAAAGTTGAAAATCTATCTTTCAAGATTCTACTACCTTCGTGCCAAACGTCAAGTGCACTCGGGAGGTGCCTTGCCCACCCGTCCGCGGGCCGCATCGCTCTGCTCGTGAAGGCCGTCTCCGACATCGCTAGCCCGGAGCAGGAGCGGGATCGGGTTCGATGTCCAACGCCAGGGCAAACCGGGATGCCAGGGCGTAGAAACCGGCCAGGAGGGTCATGTCAAGAAGCTCCACCTCCGAGAAGAAGGCGCGGGCCGCCTTCCATGCAGCTTCGTCCACTTCCCGCCGGTCGACTGCGGCGGCGAAGGCCACTGCGGCTCGCTCCGCTCCTTCGAAATGGTCGTCCTGTCCGGTCTTCAGTGCTTCCAGCTCCTCCGAGGTAACGCCTTGCCGGGTTGCGATACGGGCGTGGGCGGTCCATTCGTAATCGGCGTCGAGCATCCCGGTCGTGCGAAGAATGACGAGCTCCCGGAGACGGTCCGGCAGGTGAGAGGCACTGTGGACGCGTCCCGAGAGACTGGCAAAACCTCGAAACATGTCCGGATTGTTGTAGGCAACTCGCACCAAATTGTTCTTGACCGGCAGATCTTCCGGCAGCTCGACTTCCGGGATTCGGGCCACTCACTCCTCCTCGCGATCGGGTTCGCGCCGCAACACGACACGGGAACCTCTGCTGGAGCGTAGCGCCAGGTCTTCATTCTCCAAAAAAGACCACGAGGTTCGGCTCATCGACGGACGTGGCTGCTTGACGTCCGCCTTCGGCGTCGTAGGCTTCCAGGAAATGAACGACTATGTCCCCGCGCCAGACCGCTACGAATCGCTGCCCTACCGCCGGTGCGGCCTGAGCGGGCTCTTGCTGCCCGCCATCTCTCTGGGATTGTGGCAGAACTTCGGTGAGGACCGGCTTCTCGAGACGCAACGATCGATCCTACGCCGTGCCTTCGACCGCGGCATCACGCACTTCGACTTGGCCAACAACTACGGCCCGCCGTACGGCAGTGCCGAGATGAACTTCGGGCGCGTACTGGCAAGCGACTTCGCCGGGTACCGGGATCAGCTGGTGATATCGACGAAAGCCGGCTGGGACATGTGGCCCGGTCCCTACGGCGATCTGGGATCGAGGAAATACCTGCTCGCCAGTCTCGACCAGAGCCTGGGCCGCCTGGGCCTGGACTACGTCGACATCTTCTACCACCACCGCTTCGATCCAGATACACCGCTCGAAGAGACGATGGGTGCGTTGCACTCGGCGGTAGTTCAGGGAAAGGCGCTCTATGTGGGAATCTCCTCGTATTCCGACCGTCGAACTCGCGAGGCTGTGGCGATCCTGCGCAGCCTGGGCACCCCATTGCTGATACACCAGCCCTCGTACTCGATGCTCAACAGGTGGATCGAGGACCGCTTGCTTGACGTCCTCGAGGCTGAGGGCGTCGGCTGCATCGCGTTCTCGGTTTTGGCGCAGGGCCTCCTGACGGATCGGTATCTCCGCGGCATACCCGAGGGCTCCCGCGCTGCCCGCGAGGGTTCGCTCACAGGGAGCATGCTCAGCGAAGAGAACCTGGACCGGATTCGCCATCTCAACTCAATAGCCGAGCAACGGGGTCAGTCGCTGGCCCAGATGGCATTGGCGTGGGCGCTCCGCGACCCCCGCATCACCTCCGTGTTGATTGGCGCCAGCAGCGTCGCCCAACTCGACGAGAATCTCAAGGCCCTGGAGAATCTTCGGTTCACTCCCGATGAGCTGGCCGAGATCGACAAGTACGCAGCCGACGGCAACATCGACCTCTGGCGAGGCCCGGCGACCAGCTAGACAGCTGGCGGCAACGGCCAGCCAGCGCTCCATCCCGTTCTCCATCGCCCGACGAAAGTCGTGGCGATCCGCATCGACTCGTCAACTTGACGGGATGGCATCCGCTTCGCCTCCGGCGCAGGGGTAGAGTCACCGTTCATGTCAAGCCTGGAGAGAGGGTCAGAGTCCGGCACCCAGGGTCGCAAGGTCGCCTGGGTCACCGGCGCGAGTCGGGGCATGGGAGCCGACACCGCCCTGCGGCTGGCGGCGCTGGGCTACGACGTCGCCCTGACGGCACGAGATCAGGCACGCCTCGACCAGGTCGCAGAGGAGGTTGAGGCCCTCGGCCAGCGGGGTCTTGCGGTCGCATCCGATCTCACCGACCTCTCCTCCATCAGGGCCTTTGCGGCTGCCGCCGAAGCGTGGGGAGGGCGCTGCGACGTGCTCTGCAACATTGGGGTTTATCAGGGCCCCGGCGCTCGCCAGCTGTTTCTGGAGATGCCGATCGAAGAGCTTTCGTTGACTCTGGAGGCGGACGTGGTCGCACCGGCGCTCCTGTGCCAACGGGCCATTCCATCGATGATCGCCAACGGCGGCGGAGTCATCGTGAACATGAGCTCCGCTGTCGTGTTTCTCGATCCGCGGGGAACAATCAAGGACGACGGCGGCTGGGCCCTGTCCTATGCAGCTGGCAAGGCGGGGATCGACCAGTTCGCCAAGCTGATCAACGCCGAGTTGGGCCCTACCGGTGTTCGGGCGTATACGGTCGAGCCGGGCTTCGTGGCCTACGGTGACGATTTCCGTGATCGGCTCCGCAATGGAGACGGGGTCCCGGTGTCCCCCGCAGAGGTGATCGGACCGGCCATCGTGTGGTTGGTCACCGCTCCCGAAGCCGGAAGGCTTCTTTCCAAGCGAGTCCATCTCCCCTCGCTCACCGCGAAGCGCGAGCTGCTTGACGGTTGGGACGGACCCGGGAGCTCTTATCCAACCAGATGGTGACCCCTGAGGCGGGACACCGCGTGGCTACGTTCGATCCTCGGCTCCGTACTGCCACCAGTACCTGCGAGTTGTGCGAGCACGACCAGGGTGGAGGTTCGCCCGGAAATGAGGATCGCTCGATCTGAGCTAGGGTGGGGCTCGTGCCGCGGGAGCGCAGGGCAGGGTGGGGCGCGACTCTGGCCGTAATGGTGATCTTCCTTCTCACCGCGTGCGGCAGCAGTCACCACCAAACGAGCGGATCGGTGCCCGGAGCGACCATAATGGGGACCGTTCCGTCAACCTCCGGTCGGGCGACGACCGTTGAGGTGAGAATGGGGTCCATCTCCGGGAGTGTCTACGACACGATTGGAGTGGGTGCGGACGGGCATTTTGAAGTCCACGTCCCACTCGGTGTGTACGTACTCAAGGCTTCGAACGGGTGCACGTCGAACTCTCTCCGGATTCACACTTCCACCTCGCAGTCGGTAGAGGCTGTGTTCCTCTGTCCGGCGGCAACCACGACGACGACCTGATCTGTGAGCGCCAGCGAGCTTCGTTCCCTGGCACACGAGCAGGACCGCAGGTGCCAGAACCGGGTGATCGTTGGAAGCATTTCCTCGGCGGACCAACGGATACGCTCCGGGGGCAATGAGCCGGGTTGCGGTGGTCACGGGCGGCGGGCGCGGAATCGGCGCCGCGACCGCGGTCGCTCTCGCCGGCCAGCGCTTCGACGTGGCGATCACGTACAACGTGAACCGCGACGCCGCCAATGCAACGGTGCAGGCGTGCACGAATGCCGGAGTCCGGGCCACCACTCACCAGGTCGATGTCGCCGTCGAAGCCGACGTCACCCGCCTCTTCGGTGAGGTGGACGACATGCTGGGCCGGGTGACTGCGCTGGTCAACAACGCGGGCATTGTGGCCCCACCCACCACAGTGGTGGAGATGGCCGGCCCCCGGATCGAGCGCATGCTGGCGGTCAATGTTCTCGGACCCTTCCTCTGCGCCAGGGAAGCGATAAAGCGCATGTCAACCGACCGCGGTGGACCAGGGGGCGTGATCGTCAACGTGTCCTCGGCGGCCGCCCGGCTCGGAAGTCCAGGCGAGTATGTCGATTACGCGGCCTCGAAAGCCGCCGTCGATACCCTCACCATTGGTCTGGCCAAAGAGGTTGCGAAGGAGGGGATCATCGTGAACGCCGTGCGGCCCGGCATCATCGAAACCGAGATCCACGCGAGCGGTGGCCAGCCAGACCGAGCTCGGCGTCTTTCGGCGACGATCCCGATTGGCCGACCGGGCACCGCCCACGAGGTAGCGGAGCTGATTACCTGGCTGTGCTCAGGCGCCCCGAACTACCTCACGGGCGCGGTGATCGACATCTCAGGAGCCCGGTAGCGCCACACGGGGTGCTTCAGCTCGATGAGTTATCTGGTCGGTAGCTGCGCCCCGGCGGTCAGGCCCGTGCTCGGTGGCGCTCCACCTCGGGAATGACCTTGCTGCCAAGGAGTTCGATGCTGTGCATCACCGCCTCGTGCGGGAGCTTCCCGAAGTTGATGAAACAGAGGAGCTCGTCGACTCCAAGTTCGGCGTACCGGATCATCTTCTGGGTCACCTGATCGGGATCGCCGACGATGATCATGTCTTCGTCGTCAAAGCGGTGCAGCACGTTGCGGTCGTCCGATTCAGCGATCGCCTTCATCATCGGGAACATGCGATCACGGTCTTCAGGGGTGTGATTGGGCACCTCCCACTGAAGCGTGAACTCCGCCAGGTTCCGATACCACCACCACACCGCGTCCCAGATCCCGTTTTCAACTGCGGCCTCTTTTGTGTCGGCGCAGTGGACGAGGGTGTAACCGGCGAAATTGTTGTTTACCACCCGGGTCAGCGGGGTCTGTTGTTTTTGGGCCTCCCGGTACTGCTGCAACTTCTGGGCGGTGCTTTCAAGAGGAGACAGAGGGGCAAACGCCAGGGCGCCGAGACCATACTTTCCGGCTAACACAGTAGAATCGGGGCTGGTCGCCGCCATCCAGGCCGGCGGGTGTGGGTCCTGGAACGGTTTCGGCAGCACGACCCGTTCGGGAAACTTCAGGAAGGGCTTGTCGCACTCGTACGTCTCGGACTCCCACATCTCCACGACGGTCTCAATAGCGTCGAACATTTCGTCGCGGCTTTCCTTGGCTGGAACGTGAAAGGCCGTCTGCTCCATCGGTGTCGACCTTCCGGCACCCCATTCAATCCGTCCTTTGGTCACGATATCCGCCACCGCTACTTTTTCGGCCACTCGCGCCGGATGCGTGAACTGATGGGGCATCAATACCACTCCAAACCCCAGGCGAATATTTTCCGTAACCTGAGACAGCGCTCCGATCACGACTTCAGGAGCGGGACAGTGGGAGCGATTGACCCTGAAGTGGTGTTCGACAAACCAGGCGGTGTTGAAACCAAACCGGTCGGCAAGCTTGATCTGCTCGATGGCCTCGGCATACGCCTTCTGCTCAACCTGCCGCTGAGCGTAGGGATGCGGGATGTCAGGCCAGGGGTACGGACAGTCGATCTCATAGAGCAGATCCAGCTTCACCGCGGCTTCTCCTTCTCGGTCTAGGGTGGCGTCCGTATATACGAACGACCTGTTCCAGATATTAACTTAGTGCGCGTTCCCCGTTCGAACAAGCGGTTCCGGACGTCACGGTATTCCGTCCCGGACCTGCCATGATGGCGGCCGAGTTGGCCGAGCCTCTACTACTCGATCTTGAGAAGGTCTTTGACCTTGGCGATGACCTGAGGGCCCTGGATCGGCTTTGTAATGTACGCGTTTGCCCCGAGCGAGAGCGCCCGCTGTCGGTCCTCCTGCGACCCTTCGGTCGTGATGACGATGATGGGTGTGTCGCTATTCACCGGATCCGACCGTACCCGTTTGACCAACTTCAGCCCGTCCATGATGGGCACGTTGATGTCAGTTATTATCACGTCGTAGCGAGCTGACTGGAGCTTTCGGCGAAAGCGCGGCGGGCCCCTCGAGCGGTCAGACAGGGACGGGGAACGACCGGGTACGGAGGGCCTCGGCCGCTATGCGCTCAGGAGGTTGGCCTCCGCGCTCGTGGCCATCGCCTCCAGCGGATGAGTGAAGCGGTTCTGCGTTTCTTCGGGTGCCGTATGCGGATCACCCCGGTCGCCCCGAGGGTGGAGACCCGCAAGACCGGCCCGGCGGGGACGGGCGCAGATAGCGACTGAAGCTGGACCCGTCCTGACCCTCCAAGCATTTGCACGGCCACGCCCTCGGGGACGATGACCTCGATCGCGCCCGCCCACGTCTCCAGACGGAGGTTGATCTGATTGGCGTCCCAGCTGGCCGCGGTGAGATCGAGCCAGGCCGTTCCGAACGCGATGCCGATGGTCGTGTCAGCGCCCAACTGCCAGCCAGCGCCCAACTTCAGGTCGCCATCCGCTCGCAACACAAGGGGCTCAGCCAGCCGACGCGACGCCGGAGTGAGCCGGACCAGGGGGGGTAGGTCCGACATGGCCGCCTCGAGATCTGCGTACACGCCGGCCGCGAGAACCTGTCCCAAGGTTGCGGAGAACCGCTCAAGGGACAGGCCTCCGCCTCGGACGAGGTCATAGAGCCGGTCGATGGCCGCCACCCTGTCGTGTGCATCAACTCCGTCCTGGGGCGCCAATAGCGTGCGGTCCTCGAACACAAGCACCATCTTGCCCCAACGGCAACCAGCTCCGGACAGTATGTAGCGGTCAAGATCGGCTTGGCCGATGCCTGACCTATTTCCTCTTGGTCGCTGAGCGGAGAGCGATCCGCATGTTTCGAAGCCGGCGACGCACACATCTCCTCTCGGTGTGGTCTCAGGTGCCGCCTCGACCGACCTACGCAGTGTCGAGGCTAGACGGCCAGGCTTCCCTCTTCGACGAGGACGTGGTAGCGTTACCATCGGCGCGGGCTGTCCCGTTCCGTGTTGGGCTCTGTCGTCAGTTCGCGGCACCCTGGAGCGTTGCTCCGGACCCTGGTAGCGCAACAGTGTTTCGCGTCTACCTCCAGGAGGATGCCGATGGCCTACCAGGCCAACCGGAACATCGCTGTGGATGCCTCGGCTACCGCTGTGCTGGCCCGCATTCCCACCTGGGCGACCGACTTCCGGGCCGACCTGGACAAGATCGACGTGCCCATGCTGGTCATCCAGGACGACGCCGACCAGGTCCTGCCCCTGGAGAAGACCGGCGACCAGCTACCCCGGCCTGATCAACGATCTGCAATTGGTGGTGCGGTTGCCGCGCCACAGAAAGGGAGTACCCCATGCTTGGGTTTCACGTCATCCGCCAGTACGAGCAAGGCATCGTGTTTCGCTTTGGCAGAGTCCTGCCAAAAATCCGCCAGCCCGGTTTGACCTGGCTGAATCCCTTCAGTTGTCGCATGACGAAGGTCAACATGCAGACCGTCGTCACCGCCATTCCAGCGCAAGAGGCCATTACCCGCGACAACGTGACGCTCACTGTCGACGCGGTTGTGTATTACAAGGTCGTGGACCCGGTCAAGGCAGTCATCAACGTGCAGAACTACCAGGAGGCCGTGTCCCAGGTGGCACAGACCTCCCTGCGTTCGGTCATCGGGCATGCCGACATGGACCAACTACTCTCCGAACGCGAACGCGTGAACGCGGAGCTCAAGGACGTCATTGATGGACCCACGGAGGAACCCTGGGGCTTGCGAGTAGAGCGCGTTGAGGTGAAAGACGTGGCACTACCCGATTCGATGAAACGCTCCATGTCACGCCAAGCCGAAGCCGAGCGCGAGCGTCGCGCAAGAGTCATCGTGGCCGACGGCGAGTTCCAAGCATCCCAGAAACTGTCCGAAGCCGCCCAGGCCATGGCCGCCACCCCGGGAGCCCTACAACTGCGCCTGCTGCAGACCGTCGTCGACGTCGCCGCCGAGAAGAACAGCACCCTGGTCATGCCGATCCCGATCGAGCTGCTCCGGTTCTTCGATCGCCCTCGCCCGTCCGAGATGGCCAATCTGTCCGCGGTCACCGCGCCGGCAATCCCGAACGACACACTGACCGATGTCGGTACAGCACCGGTCAACTCTGAACCAAACGGCGCCGGACTTGGGACGACTCCCTGACGCCTGCGCGGTGGGCAGTGGGGGGCGACGCCGGAGATCAGGACACTAGAAGGACCCCTCGTAAAAGAGTCCGATCCGGCGGACTTCGTGGAGAAGCGCGAGCGCATCACCTGCGGTGGCGGAACTCGGGTCGGTTCGGACCTCCTGCTCCACGCGTGCCGTCGCTTCGCGCAGCACGCTGGCGCTGCGGTGCAAGCGGCGTAGAAGGTCGTAAGACCGGAGGCCGATCGACCCTGAGCTGGCGGCGAGGTCATAAGCGGCCGCGATCGTCGCTGACACCGCCGAGTCGTGAGCTGTCGAAGAGCGAGGCGCTGCGGTGACGGTGTCGATCTGCGATGCCAACTGTTCTGTGTCTCCTCTGCCAATCGTGCGAACGGTGTGTTTTTCTGGGTTGTGGTCAGCGTCTGCCGATGCCCCGCCGCTCGGGGAGGTCACGCGACGAGGTCCGCAGCGCGGCTGGGCGGCGGCGGCCCCTCGCCACGTTGGCCGGCTCTCTGGTTTGTGGGCCCCCCCCGCCGAGCTCGCCGGCGGACCCCCGGTTGCCATAGCTCGGTGCTGTCGTAGGCCGTGGAACGACCAGGTCTGCCAGGCCGCCAACCCGGAGGACGCGCCAAGCTTGGGCCGAGGGGGACCGCAGCGTCAATGACCGGGACCGGTCTTGGAGGAACGCTTCGGCCCGGATCATCACTGCGACCGTCGCCGTGTCCATGAACGTCACCTCGCTTAAATCGATCACCAGGTCGGTATCGTCAAATGCGATAGCCCGGGCTACGGTCATGCACAGCGCCACCGCGGTGGACGCGTCCTGCGCGCCTCGAACCCAGACGACATTGTGATCAGCGTCGCACCCCGAGAACATCGCCGGCCCTCGACGCCAGGCACGCCCTGGCAATGACTCGATTTGGGGCATAGGACTCTCCTGGCATTTCGGCGCTGCCAATTACGCGCTACCAGGGTCCGGAGCATCGCTCCCCGGCCAACCGAAGCTGACCCAACACGACCGGGATCACACCGTGTCAACAACACCGTACACCGTGCCAGCGGTGTTCGCACCCAGGGATCCCCGGCAAGACCATCCACCAAGCGTCACGAATGCGGTCTGAACCGGGCTGCGCCTGCAAATTCCTGTTCGCCGTGGAACCCAAGCTGCCAGTGGGCCACCCGCCATGCGCTTTCGCGGCCGGCGGGCTCGCTATCTAGTTCGAGCGTCCAGGCACGCCTGGCAATGACTGATCAGGCGGAGTCGACTGTCGCATTGCCTTGCATCATGGCCCCATCGACCAGCACGTCGATGCCGGAGATGAACGACGCCGCGTCCGAAAGAAGGAACGCAACGGTCGCCGCGACCTCTTCGGGCGTGCCGAAACGCCCAAGAGGCGTGCGGTCAACCATCGTCTTCATGACGGGCTGCTGATCGTATTCTCTCCGGCCCATCGGGGTGTCGATTATTCCGGGTGCAACGGAGTTCACCCGCCCGCCGCGACGTCCCCATCGGACGGCGGCTTTCCCGACGGCCCGGATCACACCGACCTTGGCGAGCCCGTAAGCGACGCCGCTGTCAGTGACTGAGGTCGCGGCACGGTCGAGAAAGCCGGGCGTCAACGGATCGCTGATGAGCGCCTCCTGGTCGGCATCAATGAACGGACCGAACTGATACGCGGCAGAAGATGAGAAACACACTGCCGCCGAACCGGGCTCCACGAGATCCTCGAAGGCATCCAGTAGCAGCTGCGTTCCGACGAGATCTACTTCGAAGACGCGCCGGGCATCAGCCATCGTCGGCGAGATCCCCGCCGCATGCGCCATGGCCCGGAACGGCCCGAGGTCTCGAACGCGCTCGACGAGCGCACGAACTGACGCAGCATCAGATATATCGCACGCCACGCTCACCGCCCCGACAATGATGGGCGCGTCCAGATCGACCGCGACGATAATGTCAGTGAGGCCACGGAGACTCTCCACGCACGCGCGTCCCATCCCGCTACCTGCTCCGGTGATGACCGCGGTAGTCATATGACGTCTCCTCCCCAATGATCTTTGGTCTTAAGAAGCTATACAAGCGGAAGCGAGCGTCGAATTCCTCGACCGGTGTGCGTCACGGTCGCCCTGTAGGCATCCAGTAGCGTCATTTCCGCGGATCTCTGGGTGTCATGCATCTCGGGCTGCTCGGATTCACCCCAAGCCTCGCCAGCCGGCCTCGCGATCGGCGAGCCGATACAGGGCGAGTTGAGTTGCTACCGGCTTAGCTTCGAAGCCCCCAGTCGCTCCCCGCAGGCATTTGGCGATGGCGGAGCCATCTTAGGCTCCCACACACTCGGTACGCGCCGTGTGGTCGACCGCCTCCCATCCGGCCGGACTGTTCGACCTCGCTGGTCATGGCGCGACGTCGGAGTTGGGTATCAGGGTGCCGCAGAACGGCTTGCCGTTGTTGATGGTGACGAACTGGTTGCCTTCTACCTTGGTGACGTACTCACACAGGGTCTGCGGGGCGCTGCCGAAGTGGTTCCAGCCAACCGACGAGGCCAGCAGGCCATCGTTCCAGCTGGACACCTTCGACATGTTGGTGATGAACGACTGGCGGGTGGGATTCTGGCCCGCCACGGTGAGACCCTCGATCATCGCGTCCGCGCCGAGATACGCGGTTATAACCCCGTAGCTCGGATACCCACCCTTGTAATCAGAGTCGTACTTCTGCAGGTTGGCCACGAATGTCTCGGTGGCAGGATTGTGCAGGTCGAGCGGCACGATGTCCGCTGGCCAGTACGTTCCCTGCGCGGCCGCCGTGGCAGTCGGGTTGGAGAACAGACTGGAGTCAGTGCCGGAGAACATCAGCGCCGCCTTCAGCGGGACGCCGGCCTGCTTTGCCCCCACTGCCATCGCGACGTTGGTGGACTGCACGCAGGAGCAGGTTGCACCGTCCACGCCAGCTTGTTTCATGGCCAAGGCGTCAGCAGTGAAATCGGCCGCCCCGAAGGGAACCGAAAGGTTCTCGTAGCCCATTTTTATGCCCACCGCAGCGAGAGACTCCTTGAGATCCTTGATGCTGTCGACGGAGGAGGGCGATATCCCGTATGCGAAGCCAGCCACGTTGGTCACACCCAAGGACTTGAAGAACAACCCATCAAGAGTGTTGGCGGGCTCCTTCGAGTCGAGATCGCCCGCGTACGAGAACATGTTCGTATTCGGCTGCTCGCCCCACTCCGGACCGTCCTGCGCATTTCCGACCACCGGAATCCCCTGCTGTTGCAGGTACTTGTAACCACCGAAAGTGAACGACGAGTCGGGGATGATTGCGAAAACCCCCTGGCTGACGAGGCTTTGAGCGGCGGCAAGAAAGCCCGACGGCGTTGACCCCGCATCCGCGACAACCAGGTCGATCTTTCGACCACCTACGCCTCCCGCCGCGTTGAGGGCGTCGATACGGGCCTCGGCACCCTTCTGTGCGTCAGAATACGTTGACGCGCCGACACCGGTCAGGTCGGTGATGAACCCGATCTTGACACTCGTGGGCGTCACCCCCGGAGCGCTCGCCTGGTTGTTGGCCTTCGTTGCGCTCGTCGAGGCAGTCGCGCCGCCCGAAGAGCTCGTGGTCGGCGTCGAGCCTTTGGAGGAACTGCCGCACGCAGCCAGTGTCACCGCAGCGACTGTCACCACAACCACTCCGCCAACGCGACCGACCATCGATCCCCCTTATTTTGTTCGCCCCACGCAAGCGTGCGGACGGGCCCGGAGGGCTCCGGACTTATGAATACCAGACCAGCTATTTTCGGCTCGGTAGTTATAACAGCAATGTCGACCGGAATCCAGTCGGAGAAGATCGTCGCCATCCCCGCTGCTCTGGGCGCTCGCGACCTTGAAGCTCCGACTCCTCGCCAGTGGCCACCGACGACCACAAGGAGAATCCCACGACCGCCAGCTCCCGGACCGCTACCGTCATCGGCGACGTGGAGGCGTACTGGTCGGACAGCTGTTTAGGCACCATCCCCGTCCAACCTGGCCAAACCACCCAGCTGTAGTCAGCAAACGGCTTCTCAGCCCGGAGGCTGAGCGAGAAAGGAGGGGTTCGATGTACTGGACACGTCGGCTGTGGTGGCTGGCCACGGTGCTCGCTCTGATTGCCGCCGCTCCGGGAAGCGCAGTCAATCCGGTATCGGCGGCGGCGGCCAGCAACCCTGCGAGCACGGCCGCGCCACCCTCCCACCAGACTCTAACGCCCGCGACCGGAAGCGACCCGACCATCGTGGAACAACAGGTCTTCCCCCCCCAGGTGTGGATGTACGTGGGCCCGCCCTGCCCGAGTCTGACCGCAAGGTGCCCCGGCTGGCAGTTAATCGACGACAACCCCAACACCCAGACGGTGATCACAGCCCCATCAGGGATCTTTGAACAACAGACCGGCGGGTACCTCTGGAAGTACACGGGGGTGCCCTGTTCACCCGCTGGGTGTCGGGGCTGGGTCCTCATCGACCGGAACCCCAATACCTCGGAGGTGATCGGTGGCGCCTTCGGACTCTTTGAGTTGCAGTTTACGACCGGCTTGCTGTTCGTCTACAACGGGTCGAGCGTCTGCACCGCTACCGGGTGTCCGGGCTGGACACCTATCGACCACAACCCGGCCACCACGGATGTCGCGGTCGACGCCCGAACGGTCTACGAGTTTCAGGGCCCGCGGGGTAGCGGCAGGCTCTATAAGTACGTGGGCCCCTCCTGTCCCAGTCTGACCGCGGTGTGCCCCGGCTGGCGGTTGATCGACGACAACCCCAACACCACCGCAATAGTGGGCGGCTCGGCCGGACTCTTCCAATGGCAACAGGCCACCGGCTATGTGTTCGCCTACAACGGGACCAGCATCTGCGCCCCCATCGGCTGCCCCGGTTGGACCCCACTCGACCACAATCCGCGCACCGCCGGAGTGTCTGCACAGTAGCGAGGGCAGCTGGAGCACAGCTGCCGAGCTCACGGCGGCCAGGGTTGCACCGAATTTTCTGTCACAGGTCAACCCGACCCGGTGTGTTAGAAGTGATCTTGAATCTCGCCCGGCTCTCCACTACCGGGGCGGGCCGTCGACAGCCGGACAGACCGCTACGGGGTGCTCATCCAGCCGGACACGTCGGCGACGATCTGCGCGCTGCCGGCACTGGTGTAGAAGTCGACCTTGCCATCCGCGCCCACCGGGACGACCACCAGGTTTATTGTGAAATCGGCGAGTCGCGCCGCTGCTTTGGTCGGTTCGGGGAGGGGGTGGTAGAGCTCCCGGGGCAACGAACCGCTTGAGGCAGCGGATGATGTCCTTCTGGGAGTCCTTGCTCGGATGGCGTAGATGACCGGGTCGCCGCCCGGGCTCGGGCCCATGGCCGCGGCCCGCCTGGCGATCAGCTCTCGCGACACGCCGTGTAAGGATCGGCGAATCTCCTCATGTGCAGTAAAGCCCGGGTGGTATCGAGCTCGAGGTTCTCGGGCCCGAAATAACGGGGCTGCAGATTCGTGGCGTTCGCCTCCGGGTCCAGGATGGTCGTGCGGCGGGTGCGCCGCCTGCTGCGAGCGATCCTGGCGACGGCCGTCGAGGATGAGCTGATTCCGCGGAACCCGTGCGTGCTCAAAGGTGCCAGCGTCGAACGAGCGGATGAGCGTCCCGTCGCCTCCCTCACCGACCTGGCAGCATCAGCGAGTGCCGTCGCGCTCCGTTACCGGGCGATGCTCCTGTTAGCGACGTGGGCCGGCCTTCGCTTCGGCGAACTGGCCGGACTCACGCGAGCCGACGTCGACCTTGCCGCTCGTACCGTACACGTATGGCGCCAGGTTCAGGAACTCGGTGATGGCCGCCTGGTAACCGGCCCGCCCAAACCGATGCCGGGCGCAGGACCGTCGCAATCCCACCGTCATCAGGCGCCGAGAAAATGTGGCCTAATGGATGATTCTGTCTCAACTCCGGCGCTTCGCGACAAACACCACTGTTATCGTTACCACCCTCACTACTCGAATCAAGGAGGGGTACCCGTGGAGACGTCCCCATTTGTTGGCGTTGGTGTGAGCGACCTGATGCACGCCGTACGCGCCGAGGTCGATCGCATCTTCAAGGAGACCAAGGGCGACAACCTCGCCACCATGAAAGTGCTCACCACCCGTCTTCGCGAACTGGATCTGGTCACCGACACGGAGGTTGGGACCTTGAATCGCATGTCCGAGATCGCGGTTGAGGCGGGCGCGGGCAAACGCAATGCCGGCGCCGCCTATTTGGAGTCAATCGATCTTTATAACTCGCTGGTTGTGACCGGCAATGCCAGCCACGTGGCGCTCATCATTGGGTCTTCCGCAGTAGGCTCGTACGTCCCGACCGCAGACCCCGATGGCTCTGGTGCGGTCGTCTACTCAAAAAGCGGTGGCTTCTGGACAGGCTGGGGCGCCGCTGCCGGGGCAGTCATCGGCAGCGCCATTCCAGGTGTCGGGGCGGGCCTCGGCGCCGCCATCGGCGGGCTTATCGGCCAAGCCGTCGACCACTGTACAGACAGGTCATAGCGGTCAGACTCCGGGCCTGCGCCGACTCGTCCGTCCAGGGAACCTGGGCTGGCCGGTGTCCTTATCGGCCAGCACGACACCATGGAACTCCGGGACCCGCCCATCGTTTGACTGTCCCTCCGAACCGCTGGCGTCACTTTCACCCCCGGACTCCGACCGTTTCCGGCGGCCGCTCGCTGCTGCCACCCGCGTGGGCCAGAAGTGCACATCCAAGGCGTTCTGCATTCGTGATCGGGACGGACAATGGAACCTCGGAATCAGACTTCCACTGCGCCCAGACGAAGAAGAAACAGGGGCGGATCAGTAATGCCGCGGTCTACCACGTACCAGTGGCTCACGGCGTTGGAGTACGAACGCCAGGCGCCATCGTGAGCAACACCAGCGGGCGGTGAGCCACCTTCGCCACGGACCAGCGAAGCGGCTCGTGGAGGGTCGTGAGCATGGGTGCCCAGCGTGCCCACCAGCCCCCGGGCCCCTTCCTTTCTGCCTGTCTTCTTCCCAAGCCGGACGCACGGTGCCGAGCGGCTGGTGACCTGCGACGCCACGTTGGCCACCCCGAACCCGATACGTGACGGCGTGACCCGCACCTGGCCTACGGCGGAGCAACTTCAATCGCCGAGTATGGCAACCGGCATGCCGAGCGGCCGGGTTGAGCAGTCTCAGGTTTCACGACTTGAGACATACTGGAAACACCTTGGCGGCGTCGACCGGCGCCAGCACCAAAGAGCTGATGAGCCGGATGGGCCACGCCAGCCCTCGCGCCGCCCTCATGTACCAGCACGCCACCCCCGAGCGCGACCGTGTGCTCGCCGATGCCCTGTCCAGACTGGCCGAGCGCTTGAACGCTGTGCCGCCCAGACTGCGGGCGGTACCCCCGATTGAACAGCCATGTTCGATCGATGTTCGATCGGGGCATCCACCGCCCGCCAAAAACTCCCGCCAGAACGGCAAAAGTGCTTATCTGTAGCGGGATCCCCGGTCAAGTAGCGGTGGTCGGGGTTTCTCTGTTGTTGGTTCGGCCTTCTGGGCGCGAATGACCTGCGGGGCGGCGTGCGGGTCAAGGTGGAGCGCCCCGCTGGACGAACGACGTTGACCCGCATGGCGTCGAGCAGGATGCTGAGCGTGAAGGTCGGTCGTGGTGTCGGTTCCCTGCGGCGAGAGCCCAGCCTTATCTCGGTGCTCGGGTTCGAAGGCCCGGCGACATGATGGGTGATCGGGTTGCCCGTCGGGGTTGTGGCCGCACATTCTGGTCAGGGACGGCCGTGGTGACGGCGCCGAGCACTTTTTGGAGCAGGCCACAGATCATCGAAGTCAGGGCAGGCCGCGGGTCTCCGCTATGCGGCTTGGGTGAAGGCGCCGTCGCCAGCGGCGACAAGGTCGTGGTGGATACGACGCACGATGCGCCTGGCGACCGACAGCCGGGCTCGCTTTGTTCCCAGGCGAGCCTTGGTTTGGACGTAGTAGTCGTGGTCGGGGGAGCCGACTCTCCAGGCAGCACCCGCGGCCTCATAGAGAGCCCAGCGCAGCACCGGGGAGCCCTGTCGAGCGAGGTGGCCGCGGCTGCGTTTGCCGTCCGACTCCGACACGGTGATGTCGATGCCAGCGAAGCGCACCGCCTGGCGGGAGCTCGTGAAGCGTCGAGTGTCGCCCAGCTCGGCCAGGATGGTGACAGCCAGGATCGGTCCGATGCCCCAGTGGCGGCGCAAGACAGCACAGCCGGGCAGACGCCTGGCCAGGACCGTGAGGCGCCGTTCGAGGGTCTCGATCTCTTCGTCGAGACGGTCCATCATCCGACATCCGACGTCGAGCAGCTCCCGGCCGGCCGGCGGAACCGGGGCTCGTTCCAAAGCGTCGCGGCCGGCCGCGGTAGCCAGACTGGGAGGGGTCGGCAAGCCGTGGTGAAACAGCTGAGCTTGCATGCGCCGCATCCAGGCAGTGCGCTCGTCCATGAGCGACTTACGCAACCGGACGGTGGTACGCAGCTCGGCGATGTGCTCTGGTGGGATCCAGGACTCGGGCAGCCGGCCAGCCAACAGCAAGTCCCTCAGCAAGCGGGCGTCGAGCGCGGTCTGTCTTGGCCCGACGCTTGGGCCCTCGCAAGGCTGTGGTGTCTGCTGGTTCGGCTAGATGCGCCTCCATGCCGGCCGCCTCGAGTTCCTCCACCACGAACCGCCACCCAGTCGTAGCCTCCAACGCGAACGCCGCTTTCTTGCGGCCCAGCGCAGCTAAGAAGGAGCGAAACTCGCTCCGCGTCGCCGGACGGATCATGCCTCTCACCTCCTCGCCCGTGCGCACATCCACATAGTCGAATGTGATCTGGGCCCGGTGAATATCCAGGCCACCTACGATCCTCATGGGGACCTCCTCTAGCTCCTCTCAACCTTCAGTACGCGCAAGGCGTACTCGAGCGGACGGGGTCCCCGCTACCATTCCATCTGGTCAGGCTGGTGGAGACGAGCGGACTCGAACCGCCGACCCCCTGCGTGCAAAGCGTGGTCGACAGCCTTAAGCGGACGTCAGCGGGATAAAGGCGCTGGTCAACCGCGTCGGCGGACGCCCGTGAACAGTACGAACGTGAGGCGGATGCGCCATGAAAGTGCCATGGCTCCCCGTGTCCCGACGTAGCTCCACGTGGTTGCAGCCGGCCCCGCCATGTTAGGGCGGCGGGCTCGGCCGCATCTGTGCACCGCTCCGGATGCCTCAGTGCTCGGACTCGGAGGCACGTAGGTCGACTGCCGCCTCAGGGCGTTGGTTGACGTAGTTCTACCGCTGTGCGCCCGGCGCCGTTGGTTCAGGCTGGACGTGAACAGCACGTCTGAGTTCGAACACATTCAGAAAGGACAGGCGTTATGGGCAATCTTCTCGTCGAATACGTTGGAGCTGATCCCGGTGGCACGCCACCGCCGGATCTCACCACGGTCCCTCACGGTGGCGCCTCTCTTGTCTTCGCGTTGGCGTTCGCGGTGGACAGCGGCGGCGGCAACTTCCAACCATTGTGGGACCAGAGCCTCACTCCCAGCCTCATCTCGCAGGTGAGCCAGAGCACCGGGGCGTGGTTCGTGGCCAGCCTTGGCGGAGCCAATTCTCCGTGGCAAGATCCAGGGGACGTCCAGGGTTGGGTCAACAATGCTACCTCGTCGCTTTCGAACCTGGTCAGCACGTACTCTTTGGCGGGTATCGACATCGATTACGAGGCCGGGGTTGACAGCACGTTCGTGACCGCCATGAGCCAAGTGATCAGCAATCTGCGGGGTGAGTACCCCGAGATGTGGATCAGTATCGCCCCCTTCGGACAGACGTGGCCGGTGTACCAGGGGATCGTTTCGAATGTCGGTTCGACTAATTTGAGGATCAACTACCAAGCCTATGCCGACGGTCTGAACGATCAGCAGTCCTACCTGAATCTGTTTGCCAGCCTCGCCCAGTTCACCGGAGGCTATGGTGATTTGCTCCTTGGCATTGCCTCCAGCACGCAAGCACCGCGGGGCTTGCAACCGCCAGACATCTACAGCGTCTTGAGTAGCCTGGAAGGTAATGGCATCGGTGGGGCGGTCGTGTGGAGCGCAGAGGACTCAGCCGCCTCAGGCTTCACCATTGAAAGCAATATCGGCAACATCTTGCACCCATAATCCACTGCTGCGGGGATGGCGCGCTTTGTGCCGGATCCTCGCGGCCATGTCAGACAATGGCGTGTGGGGTGCGTGGTCGCCATGCCCCCACCGCTCATTGTCGAGCTTCGCGACGAGCGGGTGGGCCGGTGGCGTCGAATTGCTTCCAAGAATGACCGCCGCCCCGCACTGCAGGACCGGCTATCGAGATGGTGGCCTGGTGGTCACTCGAGGCACCATGGAACGCGTCGCTCACTACCGGGGCCGGGCCAACTTCTATCGTTCTGACCCTCACCTTGGCAAGGTGAATCCGCCGCCTCGCTGACTAGGGCAGACGTGAGGAAATGGCCTATGAGCAGCACTTTAGCTACCTTCATCTGCCACCATCTATCGGCACTTCTCGACGTCCCGCGGACTTCCCGCGGACGAGGTGGATGTCAGAGGCCTGCCCTAAGTCGGGCCCTAGCTACTCGACGACCTGATCAACTGCCGGACACTGAGTTTGCCAGTGGCGGCCGCTGCCGACTCGCAGTAACCGTCGTTCGGAGCGGGTCACCCGCCCTCGATGTTCCGACTCCCACAGCCGTCGCTGGTGCGACTTTCGGCATTTGCCAGTCGAGAGGGTGACCGTAGTTATGGCGCGCCGGGTAAGGGCCGAAGTGTGCCCCCTCCGGGGTCGGTGACGAGCGTTCGAATAGATCCGTCGCCCCATGCGCGGCTTGGGTGATCCGATCGGTGGGTTGGGTACTCGACGACGAGGTTTGTGGCCGGTGGGGTCGCGGGCCGTCGGGATTGCCGCGGGCGGGTACGCACTGCGCGTAGGTCGCGCACGCCGACGGACCGGTTACCGCTGACGGTCGCTGGGGCCGGTGTCGTCGGTGACCGGTGTGAGTAGCCCGGGCCCGGCTATCCGATGACGAACCATCCGACGGGGATGTCCGCGATCGCGGTCTTTGTCAGGGTGATGGTGAAGGAGCCCGTGGTCGGCTTTGCGGCCTCGATGGCCGTGCCGGCCTGCGGCTTCTGGATGGTGGCCAACACGATGCTGGAGGTGGTGATCCCGGCCAGCGTAACGGTAACGGTCTTGTCCCCGCCCGCCACGGTTGCCACGCCGCTGCTGCTGAACTGGACCGTTCCCTTGAACTGGGCGGTTCCACTGACCTGCAGTGCGTAACCCTCCGAGCTGGTGGCCGACACGCCGGTGCCCGACTCGGAGTTGCCGAGCACGCCGACGCTGATAGTGGAGTTGCCGTAGACGCCGTAGGCGCCGCTTGTTCCCTCCCCGTAGACGGCGACGCCGACGCGTGAGAAACCATAGACGCCGTAGGCGCCGTCCGGGCTGCCGTCGTCGCCGTATACCCCCGCTTGCGGAGCGTTGCCCGACGTGGTCCCGTAGACGCCGATGCCGTTAGTGGAGTTCCCGGCCACGCCGTATCCGTTCGTGGAAGACCCCGCGACTCCGTAGCCGCCGTTGGCGCTGGTGTCGTTGCCGTGCACCCCGCTGTGCCCGCCGTTGGCCGACGTATTGCCACTAAAGGCACCGCTTGCGGTGTTCGTGATGGACGTGGTTTGGGTCTCAGAGTTGCTGTCGCCGAGCAGGACCGGGCTGCCGTTTTTATCAGGGGCTGCCCCGGCCGGGATGGCCGCGCCGACCACGCTGACGGCCGCCCCGGCGCCGGCCGCGGCCGCACCGAGGATGAGCGCCCGGCGCCGGTAGCGGCCTGACGGGGAGGCGGCTGCGGGGGCGGCGGGTTGCGCTTCGTGGTCGGTCCCGGGGTGCTTGCTCATAATGTCTGCCCTTCGGTTTCGCGGAATCCTGGTTGCCGTGTCGGCACGGCCGTTGCGGCTCTGATATTAGAGGTCCGCGCCAGGCCGGTAAATGTGCCGAGTCCCAGTTGGCGTACAGAACTCAGTTTGTGGGCGCCCCCATCCATTGTCGGAACGCCGCCCCGATAACCGGCGCAGTGCACGCCCATCCGCCCATAGAACGCTCAATAACCCGCAACAGACAACTGGGATCTAGGTCCTCAGGAAAAGTCGCGATACTCCACGGAGCGTCCGACGTACCCGCTCCGAACGGCGATCTGAGCGGCCGTGGGCGCGATCGGGCCGGGCGAAGAGGTCACAATGAGTGGCGCCCAGTGGCGGTCTTGGTCCTTGTGCGGGAGGAGCTCGCCGGCCACGCCATTGGTGGCGACCGTCAGGGAGGGCTCGATCTGCGTGGCGAGAACTCCGCCAGGCGCCTTCTTGACCGGGACGCACCGGGGCGCCTAGCCAGAGGGAAGCCTCCAGGGTCCCCGACCCTACAATCAAGGGCCTCGCATCCGATGCGGGCGAGCGGAACGACCACCCCAGCTGGCCGCCCGAGCAACTTTCGCAGGCGAGTATGGGAGCCAGCCCGCCAGGCCGCCGGCCTTCCGACACTGCACTTCCATGATCTCCGCCATACCGGCAATACCCTGGCCGCGTCTACCGGTGCCAGAACCAAAGAGCTCATGAGCCGCATGGGCCATGCCAGCGTCCGGGCTGCACTCATTTACCAGCACGCCACAGCCGAGCGAGATGCGACGATCGCCCGGGCGCTGTCCGAACTGGCAACCGGATGTGCCATGGATGTGCCATCGCTTTCCCGTTCCGCCAACTCGGCTGAGGTCGCCGAGCCTCCTACCTGGGGGTTTGGTGGTGGAGACGAGCGGACTCGAACCGCCGACCCCCTGCGTGCAAAGCGTGGGCGGGGGGTTCGTAGGCGTCTTCTCGTGTCATCTCAGACTGACCCACCAGGTATTTCGTTCGTGGTGACCTCGGTCGCAACAGGGCGAACTGGGCACAAAACTGGGCACACCAGGGCGACGCCGCCGAAAGGCTCCCAGTTGATGACGGTTATTCGTATGTACCGCATAGCGCCTGCCAGATTGTGTGGCGACACGCCTGCAGATAACTGACGTCGTTCTGGCGCTTCGGTGTCGACGGGAACTCGCTCGCAAGGCGGACGCAGATGAGGAAGTCCGTTTCGGTGGACGAGATTTCCGAAGCCGAACTCAAGGCGATCGAGCGCAGGAGTAGCGCTGCCACCCCCGGAACGTGGCACGTCCGGCACCTAGACGACGACTGGGCCACAAGTTCATCGCCGTAAGCACCAAACCGGACTCGGAGGGGAATCGGGTAGGTAGGTGGCCCGCCCGCCTGGAGTGGTGCCGAGAACGTGGCGGCAACTCTGGTACAGACGCCAAACCCCTACGTCTCGGTTGAGGACGACCTGTGGGAGGCCAACGCTGAGTTCATCGCAGCGGCCAGGGAGGATGTTCCACGCCTCGTTCGTGAGATTTGGAGACTCCGACGGCTCATCCAGGCCGGCGCGCCAGAACTGTTACTCGACCCAGAGAGCGAGTAGCCCCGGGCCGATACGGACTCGGCATTCGGTCGTCCATCACGCATTGGACTTAGGTCTCTCCCAGCCGATCGGCCCCATGTTCTCCTGATCCCACCGAATGTCCGCGGCGAGATGTTCCGCCGAGCGGTCGATGATCGAACATGCCTCGTCTCCGTTCCCATCCCACGGCGTTTCGGTAGTCCCGAAACCAACAAACTCCACTCTGAGGGTCGACCCATGGTCGGAGTCACCGGCGGCGTCGATGGTCAGCCGCTTACGAGCCTCATCCAGATACTCATTGCCGAAACCGGCTGCGGAAAAGAGCCCCACGAGGAATCTGACAGTCAACCGGTCCTCGAGAGTGGCGTCGAGTGGCTTGTACTGGCGCATAATGTTCGGTGTTCGGTCCGCCAGGGTAGCGTGCGTCGGAACCCAGGTCGAAACCGATTTGATGGCGATCTGGCTCACGGCGAGCCACAGATGGGCGCGGAGGACGCATCGGTTTCATGGACCAGTCGCGAGCACAGGTGGATCGTATGGACCACTACGGAGCCGGTCGAGGCAGACTGTGGACCGCGGGTAAGCGGACACTTGTTTTCCCTTCTGAACGGATCGTGGGCTGGCTTGACTGGCGAGGGTCGTGGAAACCCGAGACAGGGCCAATACTCGCGACAGCCCAGGTCGAGGTGCCCGACGACCCGTCCCTGGCCCTCACGGTGTACCCCATCATGGCCGTCGTCCGCCACGGTGACGCGTGGTCGAAGAAGTTCAGCTCCGAGCCGGTCGACCTCGACTTCCTCACCCGGCTACCAGGTGACGCGGTCACCGCTCTCGTACTTTGTCCTCCGTTCATCCCGGAATCGTTCAGTGCGATCGTCCATCTCGCTCCTGGCCTGCGTCGTCTGTCTCTTAACTCAACGATGCTCACCGACGATGCTCTCCCCGCTGTCACAGCTCTAATCGGGCTCACAGGTCTTGGGACTTCGGGTAATAACTTCCTCGACATCGGGCAGCTCGCCAGGCTGACCAACCTCGAGCAGCTGGCATTGCAAGAGAAGACCCTCACTGCTTCCGCCCTGGATTTCCTCGACGGACTCACCAACCTACGGTGGCTCGACTTGCATGGAGTCCCATTGACGGATGACGAGTTCGCCGCCCTCCAAGCACGTCTGCACGCAGTATCCGTGACCAGGTAGGCGCGAAAGAGTCCAAGGGATCCCAGCGCAGAAGACTCCATACCGAGCAGGTGACGACCTCCCTCGGGACTCGGCAGAGCGCACGTACTTGATCTGCGCCAGGGGTCGGCCCGGCGAATCGACCTTATGAGAGGTGACACTTGATGGACTCCCTCAGCCATGTGACGCTGGGTAACGGTGGCTCGGTCTCCGGCAGCATCTCGATCACGGCATTGATGATGGTGCACGCCGTCGTGTAGGCCCACGCAGCCATCTCGGCCGTCTGAAGGTCATTGAGCCACGACATGCCGGTGGTCCCCGGTGTTCGGTCGCCCGCCGGCCGCCGGTGTGCGAGCCCCCGCTGCTGGAATCCCACAATCACTTTCTCGGCGGGAACAATGTGCCCCTCCTCGTCGAGCGTGTCTCCGGGTCGGAGGTGCACCAACAAGTTTCGGAGCTTGCAAAGATCGGCAAAATCTTGAAAGGGAGTGATTCCGCTTGGAAACGTTCGCCCCTTCAGGACTCTCCGCGCCATGTGATACTTGAACGCGAGGGTGCCACGCCCTTTCTCGATTTCGTCTAGGACGTCGGCCAGATCGGTCAGGACGGCCTTGACCGGCAGCCGCTCCTCATCCCAATCCTGCACATCGGACTTCATCAACGGGCCAAGCTCATTGATGAAGGCTTCCGTAGCGAGCGCTGACATCAAGATAGCGATGATTGTCTCCGGCGGCCACACCTCAGGGTCCTTTTCGATGGCCTGTGCGGCAAGGTCACGGGCGGATCGCGCCATAAAGAGGTAGTAGAAGGCGTGGGTGAAGATGACACCGCCCGACGGGTCGCCCATCCGGCCAGGATACGGTTCCGGCCGAGGTGGCGACCTCAAGTTCCCAGTCCTGGCGCCCGGTCGCGGGAGTCAACGCGTTTCTGCATGCCGTCGCAGCATGTTTCATCCAAGTACGCCGACCGGACCGCACCAAGAGTCGGTTTCCGTGCACTATGACGTGACCAAGGGCGAGCGTGATCATGCCGTGGCGCTCGGGGCACAGCCGGGCTCTGATGTCGGCAGGCCACTAACGGCGAGTTGAACTGTGGTGTGCCCTTTGACGGAACCCCCCGTACTATCTTGTTACGCATGGTAGCTGGCGGTAGCGCTAACACTGTGAGCCAGATGCGCCGGGGTGCCCTGGAATTCTGCGTCTTGGCGCTGCTGCGATACGAAGAGCGCTACGGTTTGGATCTAGCCCGCACCCTCGCGGCAGCCGACGGACTGCTCACCAGTGAGGGCACGTTGTACCCGCTGCTCGCCCGTCTTCGTCGAGAGGGCCTCGTCAACACCACCTGGCATGAGTCGAAGCAGGGGCCGCCACGGCGCTACTACCGCTTGACGGAAGACGGCGCCCAGGCTCTGGAGGCATTCGCGGTGCAGTGGAAGCGGTTCCGAGACGCCGTGGACACTCTTATCGGTGGGGGTGTCGGCAAATGAGCGACGGTGGCTCAGATCGAGCGGTCAACGACTACCTGCAACGACTGAAGTCGGCGTTGGTTAAGCTCCCAAGCCCCATCGCGTCACAGGTCCTAGAGGACGTGACCGTGCACATCGAGGACGCCCGCGCCGAGCTCGGCGCCGACAGCGAAGCTGCCACCCGGGACATCCTCGACCGTCTCGGCGAACCCGAGGAGATCGCCGCGGCAGCAGCTGCGGCCACTGGTAGCGGTCGGAATGGTAGATCAGCACACCGAAGACGGCGTCGGAGTCTGGTCATCGCCGCCGGGGCGGCCGCACTCGTTGCGGTCTCGGTCGCCCTGGTCGTCGCTCTGCCTGGCGAAAGATCATCTGAGCCCCGTCGCGCGAGCTTGCTGTCCCACCTGCCGAATTCGACCGAGCCTATCCTGTTGGCTACTGGCCGTGCTGGCGGCTTGGCCTGGACCTTTTGGGCCAAGATGAACCCAGTGGACGACGTGCCCGGCACGCTCACGACTACCCCCGCGTCTAACCCCATGATCGGTCCCATGCTGGAGCAACCGGGCTTGTCCACCGCTATCGTCTTTGACCGGAACGGAACAAGCGGCGCAGGCGGAGGCTCGGGGCCATCGGGAGACCCTGGAAAATTGGCACCGATCGACATCGGCGCCATCGGACCGGGGAGCGGGTTAAACGCCCGCATGGTCATGGGTGTCACCTCCGTTCCGGCCTCGACGATCCAGATCGGGTTCACCACGGCGGCAGCGCCGCTTGAGGTCAAAACCCTCAGCAGCAACCAACTTCCCGGGCTGTGGTTCTTCGTCGTCGACGTCCCGAGCTACCAGATTGCCGCCATCAACGCGCTCGCCTCGGACGGACGCATCTTGCTCGCCGTGCCTGAGGGCATGCTCCCCCGTGGTCCTTAGCTCCCAAGCGACCTTCGGGCCGGAACTTGGAGTCGTGTGCGCACCGCCTGGGTTGGAGGCCATCCCCGGTTTGGAACCGTGAGGGCCGGGGTGACCGGCACGGCGAGAACTCCGCCAGGCGACGATTGTGAAGTCCGCACAAGGGCGCCTAGCAGAGGGGAGCCTCCAGGCTCCCCGACTAACAATCGAGGCTCCGGCAGCCGACCACGGCGAGCGTAACGACCGGCCATTGAAGTCACCCCTCCTCCCTCCCAAGCCGCCTCCCGGTCGCCGCCAACCTCCGGGTCACGTCCCACCCCCCGGAGCGGGAAGTCGATCTGCCCGTGTCACTCGTCCAGGGTGTGGCAAGTCAGCGTGTCGGAGGGGGGACAAGCTCACTAGCCCCACCCCCTGTGGAGATCACCGCTCGCCGGCCGATTTTGGCAGCCTGACCTGGCGCTTCGTCCCCCGGGCACTCTGGGATCAGGGTCTTGGGATGCGAAGAACGTTGATCGTGGGCGGGAAGGTCGGTCCGTCGACGAGGTTGTGGTCGTCGGTGAGGAAGTCGGCGTGCAGGTGGTCGGCCAGGACGACATAGATCGCGTCAGCGGCGGTCATGTTGTGGCGGTAAGCCCAGGCACCGCTAACCAACGGAGCCACCGACGCTCTACGCAGTGGCCACTGGCTGAGGTCGGACACCGCGGCAGCCGCTTTGGCTTCGGTGATCGTGTTCGTCAGCGTCTGGCGGCGAATGAAAGCCAGTACCTCAGCATAGAAGTGCTCGGGCACCCAAGCTTCGGCGCCAGTCGGGATCAGCTCGATGAGAGCTTGGCCGCGACGAGTGCCGGTGACGATCTCGGCGCCTGCAGAGGCATCGACTACGACCGCGGTCACACGTCGCTGTCGATGCGTAGTTCTCGCAAGACCTCGGCGGCGTTGAAGCTCTCGATCTCCGGTTCAGGACCGCTCAGGAGTTCGTCAATCCAGGCGCGAAGGGCCTCGGGCGAGGAGTCCTCGTCCGGGTTGGTCACCACAATGACAGGATCGTCAGGGAAGTCGGCGGCAGGGCGAGCCATAAAACCAGGCTACATCGAGCCCGACAAGCAAGTCGCGGTCACCACGGCCAAGGGAGGCTCACAACGAGGTCAAGGACGTCGCCAAGGAGGCCCCCGCCGAACAGGCGGGGCCTGCGCACTGGCTCGTCCACAGGCGTGAGAGCGCCGTTATAAGCGTGATCGGGAGGCGCGTCCGTCGACTCATGTCCGCCATCTCGAACGAGCGCGGTTGGTCGTCCATTCGAGATCCAGCGGGCATCGTGCATCTGGTAGGTCCTTGAACCAGCCCGAGGTCGGCACGATGCTCAAGGTACTCGACTCCGTGGATCCCCCTGTAGAAGCGCGCACCATGACCCGGTGAGCGAATGTCGACCCTCACCTTGGCAAGGTGAATCAGCCGCGTCGCTAATCAGGGCGAACGTCCGAAAGTGGCCCCTGACCAGGAAATTTGCTTGCTATGGCTTGTCGACGTTTGCCAGCACTTCCCAACCTCCCGCGGACTTCACGCGGACTTGAGGTCGCCATGGAGGCCTCCGTAGGTCGCCACCGCTGCTCGAAGGGGCGAGATCAGGACCCGACTACCCAGCCGCGCCGGTGCCTCTCCGCTGCCGACGTAACAGTAACCGTCGTCACTGCTCAGCTTCTCGGATTGCGTGACGCCGCACCAGCCGGGCGCGGATGAGACAATGCGTAGTTGTGAGCGGATCCACCGACGTTCAACACTCCAGGGAAGTATCAGGAGCGGGCTAGATGTCCGAAAGTGCACTTGTGCGGATTTTTCGACCAACCGCGGGCATTGGGTATTCGAGTTCGTACAGGATTCTCATCGACGGCACAGAGAAGGGCGACCTTTGGCCACGACAAGCAACGGAGGTCTCGGTTAGACCGGGTCAGCATGTGATCCAACTGAGACAGGGACTCGTAACGCGCTCAAAAGCACTTGAGTTCGAGGCGAAGCCTGGAGAAGTCATCGACTTTGCCTGTTCACCTCTCGCGACCCTGCTCGGTTTCACCGGCTTGCATCGAGCCACGGCGAATGAAACGAAGACGATTGAGACCTTCAGTTCGCCAGCCCCTGTGCCCCGACAAATAGTTCTGCCACAAGACCCCCGAGACGTCACCGATTCGTAGCGTCCGTGGGGTATTTGGCGCAGTCGCTCAGACGCAGAATTGCCAGGGCAGATTGGTGGTGGCCCCCAGGTTGCGAGGTCACCCGGTGGCAAATAATCGGGGATCCGAGCCGCTGGGGCAGGAGCGCGCATGGCGAACGTCCTACGCTGAGAGGGGGGCCTTCGACTGGAGGGGTCTCGCTGGTCCTTTGTGTAGTGGGCGTCAGGATTGGGCTCGATCTGCATGGCGAGAACTCCGCCAGCCGCCGGCGTGACCCAGCACGGGGAGCGTCTGCCGCCTTCGTCACCGGCTAGCGCAGCGGCTCCTGAGTGGGTCGTGAATACGGGAGCCCCGCTCGCCCACCAGCCCCCGCCACCCCCATCTTTTCCGCGCCTTTCCCTTCTCGACCTGGACGCCCAGTGCTGAACCGCTGGTGACCGGCGACGCCACGTTGGTCACTCCGACCCCGACCTGTGACGGCGTGACCCGCAGCCGGCAGTTGAGGGCCTGACCCGGGCGCCGCGGCGTCGTGAGTCAGGCCCAGGCCCGCCATCCGGGCCGTGCTGGAGGCTGAGGCGAGCCGGCTGAAGCGCGGGGCCTGACTGTGACTGACACGAGAGCTTCTGAGGCCGTTGACAGGGGTGTCTGCTCCTGTAGGGCCGCACCGCCGGGCCGAAGGCTGGAGGCGAGGGCGGCCAGGCGCCGGCGCAGCCGGCGCCTTCTTGAAAGACGTAAAGAAAGTTTGGACGCGTCAAGTGCGACTTGACTGTCCTGGCATCGGTGTCCTGGCTCGGTCCTGGCATTACGGTCCTGCGATCGTGTCCAGTCACCGGGCATCGAGATCGGGCATACGCGTATCAGGCAGCTGGACCGTGGAGTGGACTCCGTGCAGCATGACATCGATGATGAGACAGACCGATCGGTGCTCGACAGGCTGTGGCCTCGCCCGGCTCGATTCCGCGCTGCCCCGCCTGCCAGATGGTCTCGGCAGAGGCATCGATGACTAGCCGACCGTTTCTGCTGACCGATTCCAGCGAACCAATCGGAGAGATCCGGACCCGGGCCAACAGGCTGCAGCGGCTTTGCTCTGAGCTGGAAGCGGAGTTGGCCGAACTGGTGCACCAAGCCGTGAGCGTGGCCGCCAGTCCCCGCGACGATCCGCCAGCCCTGCTGTCAGTGCAGGATTGCGCTGATCTGTTGGGGCTATCACGCACTACCACTTTCTCTTTGATCCGTGAGGGCCGCATTCGGTCTATCAAGGTCGGCACCCGGCGTCTCGTTCCCCGCACCGCAGTGGAGCAGTTCGTCGCCGCCGGTGATCAGCCCGCATTGGGCGTTGCGGATCACTTGCGGGCGGTGTAGCAACCTCGCCATGACTTCCGCTCCGAAACGTGGCCGAGCGGCCAACGGCCGATCCTCGATATACCTGGGCGCCGACGGACGCTGGCACGGCAAAGTGTCGATGGGCGTCGGCCCTGACGGGCGCCAGGTTCGAAAGCACGTAACCGCGCCGACACAGGCTGCGGTGACCCGCAAAGTGCGCGAGCTGGACAAGCTCCGGGCCGAAGGCGCCGGGCCAAATCTGTCGGCCCGCATTCCTCTCGGCGCTTATCTGCGTGACTGGATCGCTACTCGTATAAGCCTGGGACGGGTTCGCGCCAAGACAATCGAGGGTTACCGCACCGATCTGCGACGCATCGACGCCACCATCGGCCATGTGAGGCTGGACCGGCTGTCTGTCCGCAACATCGAGTACCTGTGGTCGACGATGGTGGCCGATGGTGTCCTGGCGTCGGTGCAGCACTGCAAACGGACCCTCGACGCCGCTATCTCCAATGCCGTCGAGCAGGGTCTTATCGCTCGTAACCCGGTCAGCCAGGCCACTACGCCGCGCTACTCCCCCTCGGCCATCGAGCCGTACAGCCTCGACGAGATGGCGGATCTGCTGCGCGCGCGGCGGCCGGGACCCGCAATGGCGTGCGATGGACACTTGCGCTCGCCCTGGGCCTGCGTCGCGGTGAGGCGCTCGGCCTGGGGTGGTCCGACGTCGACCTCGACGCGGGCACCTTAACGATTCGCCGGCAGCTACAGCGGGTCCCCTGGGAGCATGGCTGCTCCCATCCCGAGGGCTGCGGCCCTACCCCCGATTGCCCACTGCGTTACGGCGGCGGCCTGCGAGTCTCGGAGCCGAAGTCGGACAGCGGCCGCCGCACGCTCGCCATGCCGCACCCCCTCACCGCCGAGCTTCGAGCCCATCGGGTCGCCCAGGCCGCGGAACGGCTCGCGGCGCCGGCCTGGGCTGAGGGCGACTGGGTCCTCGCCACCGAATTGGGACTGCCGATCGACCCCCGCAACGACGTTCGGACGTTCAAACGACTCTGCCGGGCCGCGGGAGTCCCCGAACGACGCCTGCACGACTTGCGCCACTCCGCGGCCACCGCCCTACTGCTCGCCGACGTCGACCTGGCCACCGCAGGCGCCATGTTGGGCCACTCCCGGGTCGACATGACTCGTCGTTATACCCACGTTCTCGCCGACCGCAAGCGGGTCGCAGCCGACCGCATGTCCGACGTCCTCTTCGGCCCCCAAACCGACGCTCCAGTTCGTAGGGGACAGGCAAGTGGAACAAAAACTGGGCACATTGCCCGCCTCCCTAAACCGCCTCAAAACTAAAGTGCTGGTCAGGATGGTGGAGACGAGCGGACTCGAACCGCCGACCCCCTGCGTGCAAAGCAGGTGCTCTAGCCAGCTGAGCTACGTCCCCAGGGCGTTTCTTATGGACACCCACCTTAGCAGGAGGCACCATCTCGGCCCCAACCGCTCGAGCGATCGAGCGATCGGACGGCTGATCGGGGGAAGCGCATTGCGGAGTTCCGCAAACATGAAGCACCCCGCAACGATCCGAGCTCACCAGGGCCAACCTGAACGTCGGGCGGATCCTCTACTGGATGTTGACCACCGTGCCAAAGCCAGGAATCCGCAACAAGGCTGGCCCGTCAATGACTTGCGCGACTGCGTCGTCAGCGGAGATCTCCCGCCGTTGCATGGCGCGGGCCAAGGCGGCCACCACGATTGGCGTCGAGAATGACGTGCCGCTCCACCGGGCCCAGCCGCGGTATCTGTCCGGTTCGGGATACCCGACGGGAGCCGGCTCGGGACCGCGAGCGTCCATAAAGAATGTACTCACCAGGTCGACCCCCGGGGCGCAGGCGCCGACCCAGCTTCCGTAGTTGGAGAAGGCAGCCGGGCCGTTCGGGCCCAAGGCCGCCACGCCAACGACGTCATCAAAAGCGGCCGGATAGCACGGGCGGCAGGTTGCGTCGTTGCCCGCCGAAGCGACGATGACCGTTCCCTTGGCCCGAAGTCGCGCGATGGAGGTCTCCAGCCGGCTCATATCCCATAGCGCATGGCCCCCGAAAGATAGGTTGAGCAGATCATGTTCCGGCAGGGTGTCGATCGCCTCTGCGATCAACCACTCATCACCGGCACCGAGTTCCGTGAGCACCTTGACAATGGCGATTTCGCATCCTGGAGCCAGCTGATTGATCAAACCGGCGATAAAGGTCCCGTGCCCGACAGCGGGGTCGAGGTAGCCGTCCGGCTCCCTTGCGGGAGCGTCCTTCCACCCGGACTCGGAGTGCATGACGAAGTGAAGGCTGGGCGGACACTGCCGGTTCTCGGCCAGTCCGGTGTCGAGGATCACAACGCGGGGCCGGCCTGTGCTTGGCCTCTCACGGGCATCAGATGTCGCAAGCGCCGGAGCGGCGCATGGCACGGCCGAACTGTGCCGAATACCGGTCGATTGATAGTTGCTTCCGGCTGGCGCGTAGGCAGGCGATCCGTAGACGGGAGAGCCGTAAAGCGGTGACCCGTACAGGGCCGGGGTGGAGACCGGCGACCCGGAAAGAGACGATCCGTACAGCGGCGAGCCGTACAGGGCAGAACCATACAGCGGCGACCCGTACAAGGGAGATCCACTAACGGGAGCTCCACCGCCGGGAGACCCGGCGACGGGAGCTCCACTCACGGCGGATCCGCCAAAGCAGGTTTGCCACAGCAGCGCCGGATGCGGGCCACAGCAGCAGTCCCCGTGGGCGAAGAGCACGTGATTGGGCTGGGCAACCACCCCCTCGAGCCTCAGCTCTCGCACGATATTGAGATGGTCTGCGTCCTCCTTGACGGTGAGCTTCATAAATCCACCCGACCCGAGGCTTCCTTCGGGTTCGGCGGCGAAAAAATGCTTATAGCGTTGACGTGCGAGCTTCAAACCCTGCTTCCCGGCCACGATGAGTTCACCGGGAGCATGGGCAAACCCGTTCGTCCCCCTTCGAAAGGCGACACTATTGCTCCAGCCGCGCCGATCCCTCGGATCACCGTTCTGGCTCACGGAATGACTCCCTTCCGACCTGGAGTTGGGCAAAAGCCGAGGATACCGAAACCCGTATGGCGGTCCCAGACGATTGACTATTCGGACAACAGTTCCTGGAAGACCAAATCAGCGAGCGCAGCCGTTGCCGGAAGCTCCATAACGCGACCGGCAGCCTGTGCTGCCGCATAGCGATCCTCTCCCAGATGCTGCCGGGCATCATCCAGCATCTCCTCGCTGACTCTCCGGTCGGACTCGTACAGCACGATTCCTGTGCGATCGAGTATGAGGTCAGCCTGAGCATGCAACTCGGCTGCGGAAAGCCAGTTCTCCCGGGCCGACGCGATCCTTGCCGCCACGATGAGCGAGAATGCGACCATCACGGGCATTCCGAGTTGGAGCGCCAGATCGCAACAGGCCCGCTGATGACGAGCCGCACCGGCATAGTCGTACCGTCTGAGTGCGATCTCCGCCAGGTTTCCCTCGGCGCTGGCTTCATACACCTGATCGCCCAACTGACGGTACGCATCAACCTCCTGCTCGAAGGCCGACCATGCCGCGTTCAGGTCGCCGAGTGCGACCAGGGCGATCCCTAGCTGATTCGACATCCTGGCTCGTCCACGCAGTGAAAGCTGTCGTTCCAGGACAAGTTTCGCCGCCGCAGCGGCTTCGGCGCTGGCACCGAGACGGATCGCAAGGTCACCTCGTGTACGTTCGATCGCGACGTCGTCCCAATCCGGCACCGACCCGACCTGGAGGCGAAGGAGCTCGGCCTGGACCACCGACTCCTCCGCTTCAGCCAGGCGTCCCCTCCTCAGATACAGGTAGGCCAAGGCGGCCAGGAGTGACACCCGGGCCGGCGTCGGTTTTGGCAACAGCTCGAGGTGCTTCCGGAGTTCGCTGATCCCCTCCTCGTAGGACTCAATGGCATCCAGATAGCGCCCAACGGTGAAGCTGATTCGCTGAGCCAGTTCGGAATCGACATGAACAAGAGGCGGGATCAGGCCTCTCAGATTGTCAACATCCGCCCCGACAAGATCCGTCCATCCTCGCTCCTGGCGCACCGCCGGCCCCAGCTGGCCGTCATACCAGCTCGCCAGCCTGGTGACAACCTCGACAGTCTCGCCGCGCTCCTCCAGACGGCGTGCCGCAAACTCTCGGACCGATTCGAGCAGGACGTAGCGGGTTTCGGACTTGGTGGGGTCGGCGACAACCAGCGACTTGTCCACAAGTGACCACAGCAAAGGGGGCACTTCGGGGCCAGGGAGATCATCGCTGCCGACGGCCGCTGCGGCCGCGGAGACGGAGAAACTGGTACGGAACACGCTGAGCCGGCTCAGGCCTACTTGCTCCGCGTCGCTCAGCAGTCGTTCGCTCCACTCCAGCGCCCCCTCCATAGTGCGCTGCCGGTCTGGCACCGTCGTGGCACGAGACCGCAACAGGCGGAACCTGTCGTTGAGGCCGGAGAGCAGTTCAGCGGGTCGCAGGTTGTTAAGGCGCGCCGCGGCGAACTCCAGAGCCAACGGCAGTCCGTCGAGCCGGCGACAGATCTCGGCAACCTCGCCGGCGTTGTCCTCGCTAAGGCTGAAGTTCGCGCCACTGGCGACAGCCCGTTCAACCAGAAACTGCACCGCCGCCGAAGCTAAGGCCTCGTTCGCCCCGGCGATCTTCGACGGCGGAAGGCCCAGGGGCGGCACGCGTTCGACCAGCTCCCGCCCCAGGCCAAGGGATTCTCGGCTTGTTGCCAGCACACCACATCCCGGGCAAGTGGAAAGAAGCCGCTCCACTAATACGGCGACGTCGGCTATCAGGTGCTCGCAGTTGTCGAGTATGACCAAAACAGACTTATCACGGAGGTGATTGAGGAGCTCACTCATCCGATCTCCCCCCCTGCTCGGACTACCGGTCGCCTGGGCAATCGCGCCGCCCAGGAGGGCCGGGTCGGTGATGGGCGCCAGATCGACCAACCACACTCCATCGGGCCAATCTGCCCCGGACATGCGGCCGATCTCATTGGCCAGACGCGTCTTGCCGACTCCGCCCGGCCCGGTCAGCGTGACCGCCCTCCCCGTCTGGAGAAGAGATCGACCCCGGTCCAGTTCTGATTCCCGGTCGATGAGCGGAGTCGCGGGGGTAGCCAGATTGTGTCCGTCCGCAGGCAGCGCTCGCACGGCAGGGAAACGCGTCTTCAGACCGGGGCCGTGCAGCTGATAGAGACGGGCCGGCTCTTCAAAGTCCCGCAGCCGAAATCGGCCGACCGGTTCGAGCAGGATGTCGGAGGGTAGATCCGCGGCCGCCGCGATCTCTGCCGAGACCAGTACCTGGCCGCCGTGGGCGGCGGCTGTCACGCGTGCCGCCTGACTTACCGCCACCGCGAAGTATTTGCCATCACGCGGAAAAGCCAGCCCGGAGTGCAGGCCCATGCGCACCCGCGGTTCGCCTCCCTCCGGCCACTCGGTCTCTCCGAGGAGCCGCTGTGCCATGGCGCACGCCGAGACCGCTGCCGTGGCGTCGGCGAAGGCGACCAGGACGGAGTCGCCGGCAAACGAGACTTCGGTGCCCTGGTAAGTCACCCACGCGGGACGCATCACTTCGAAGTGCCGCTCGGAAATATCCGGGTATCGATCTCCGAGGGCTCGCATCAGGCGTGTCGACCCCTCGATGTCCGTGAAACAGAAGGTCACAATCCCTTCAGGAAGCCGAGGCGAGGTAGCCGGGAAACGCGCCGGGCTTCGCCGGCCACCCTCGATGTGCCCGGACGGAGTACGACCCCCGATGACTTTCTCCTCGCTCACTGTCGTGACTCCCTCCGCGGAATGGTAGGAGATGCCACCCACAGTCGCGTGACCTAAATCGTTTCAGAAATCGGTGTCGACGCGGCCCCGACGAGGACCTGCAGGTATGCCGCCGTATGGTCGTTTTCGGGCGAGGACGGCCACACCGGGCGCGGCGCGGAGCGCGCCGAGCGCTCGAGCGAGCGGCGACCCGGTCCACTGTGGACCCCAGGATGGCGGCCACCGGATCGCTCGATGGCTAGCCTGCTGGCGCGGCCCACGGGATGCGGGACGAGGAGCACCGGCGGCCGATCGGCCGATCGGGCGGCCGCCACAAGGAAGGACATCTGGCCCGGGAGGATCTGGCGGGGGACGGAGCTGCGTGACTACTCGGATCGGCGAGCCGCAGCCACGGGCGGCTCCAAACCCAGCACCCCGGCCGCATCAGCGGCGCCCTCGGCAACCTCGTCGAGGACCGGTTCGGTCGAGTGCACATACCGCCGCCCGCGCAGTGCTGAGGCGACGACGGCGATGAGGGTCACGCCGGCGGCGAAGTCGAATGCCACGTGCAGCCCATTGGCAAAATGCTCTCCGATCAGCGAGGGGAAGAACGATCGCCCGGTCACGTAGGCGGCCTGGTGGAGAGGGAGCTGTTTCAAGGCTCCGGTGGGGCCAAGCAGCTGCTGGATCGGGTTGTAACCGAGAAACGCCGAAAACAAGCTACCGATAGGCGGCTCATTGGCGACTTGGTGTGCGGCCGCTGGACTGACGCCAGCAGCAGTAAGCCCGCGGTAGAGGTGCGAGGGAAGCTGGGCAGCCACCCTGACGTGACGATGGTGAAAAACAGGCCCACGGATAGCACCTGGGCCGAGTTCTGGAACGTATTGAGCATGCCGGCCCCGGCGCCGCGTTGGTCAGGCGGAAGGCTGTTCATGACCGCAGCCTGATTCGGCGAAAAGGACAGCCCCATCCCCGGAGCGAACAGGAAGATCAGCAGGGCAAACCACACGTACCCGAAGCTGATCGGCAACAAGTCCAGCAGCAGGAAACTGGATCCGGAGATAATCAGCCCCATCGTGGCGAAGCCCCGCGCCCGTTGGTCTTCCCCTTGGCGACCCGCGACTTCGTCGTCGCCGGTGGCATCATGGCGTCATCCATGAATGCTCTGGCTCACTCGTCACCAACCAGACAAGCTGACGACACCGCGGCCGTCGGGTCCGGCGAAGGCTTGAATGCCGCGTCCGAAGGCGCCGGACCGCAGGAAGGCCGCGGGCCCGATGAGCGTCTGCTGGGCATTGGGGCGGCAGCCGCTCGAGCCGGCGTTTCGGAGCGAGCCCTCCGCTACTACCAGCAGATCGGGCTGATCACGCCGTCCGGCTGCACTCCGGGCGGCATGCGCCGGTACTCGCAAGCCGACCTGGACCGGGTAACGCGGATCAGGGAGCTACAAAGCTTGCTGGGGCTCGACCTCGACGAGATCGCCGAAGTCTTGGCCAACGAGGACCGCCTGAACGACATGCGCGGCGGCTTACTGGGACAGCCACACCAAACCCCGCCAGCGCCGGTCGATCCTCAAACAATCCCTGTCCATTCAAGAAGAACTGCGGGGCACGGTGCAGGCCAAGCGGGACGCGCTCGACCTGTTCCTCGCCGACCTCGACACTCGCATCGCACGCATCCAGGATCTGCTCGAGCCGGCCGACCGGCGTAAGGCGTGAGCTGGCCAGGTCGGCGCTGGTGCGGCGGTGACCCAGGAAACTCCGATGTTCACCGCTCCTGGTGCCGCACCTCACTATGCCCCGGGGTCGTCCGGATCGCTAGCATGCGCCCGGCCAACCACTTCCCCCACCCGCTCCAGAAACGGACCCGATGCCGACCGTCACCCCCGATGCCATCATCCAGCGCGCTGCCGCTCTCAGCCCGGACGGTGACCAGGCTGCGGCCGAGGAACAGATGATCGAGCTGGTCGGCTCGGACCGCCAGGCGCTCGGGGAGGCCCGAGACCAGGTCGCGGCTCACCTTCACCGTCACATTGACGACTACCGGGCGACCGCTACCTTGCGGTTGCTCAACCGGACGTTGGCCCGGGTTCCCATTCAGGATCCGCTGGATTGGCGGACGCGGTGGGCCCGGCATCGCAAGCCCTGATCCCGGCTGGCGTGCTCAGCCCGGATCGGCCCCCTGGAACTCGGTCACGGTGATCCCCGCCGGCGCCAGGTCTTGCAGGAACGATCCCGGGCCGTCAACGAGTTCTGCCAATCCCCCCGCCCCCACGCGGGACAGCCGGTCCGCCGCCACCCACTGGGCGGCGGTCGCGGCCACCGCCCCGGCCGCGACGGCAGGCGGCGCGGCCGCGCCGAGAATCCTGGTCTCGGCCCGGCCGTCCAGCCAGCCGCGCACCTCGACCCGAACGGCCCCTGTCAGCCCTTCGGGATGGGGCGGGCGCAACATGGGCAGCCACGACGTCAGTCGGTCCCGCCGGGTGGCCTCCAGCCGGGACGTGACCCTCCGGCACCCGGGAAAGGCAGGTATCAGCAGCAACGGATCGGCCAGGCCCGCTCGATAACAGTCGGCACCCCCGACGGGCTCCGGGAACCACACCAGCTCGCGGCCCGAGCCGCCGGAACGCCGTCGCCAGTCGCCGTCCTCCCAGTCGACGGCCGTGGCCGTCAGAGCGGCGTGGTGCTGGCGGGCACATGCCGGGCCGCCTGTCCCCGCGCTGGCCACGTGTACCTCGTCCACCCGGTCGAGCCGGCTGCGGAGGAACGCGGCCAGCATGCAGCTGAGGCCCGGGGCCATAGCGGCGCCGATGACGACGGTCCGTTGCTGGGATCGTGCCAACCCGTCCAGTTCGAGCAGGGCCCGCACGTCGGAGGGATCGTCCGCCACGCAGACCACGTGGCTGCCGCTCCGAAGGGCCGTTTCGGCCGCACGCCGCGCGCCAACTGCCGCCGCCACCACCGTGACGTCGGCGGCTGGCAAGTCGTCGACGGCGGCCTTGCGGACCTCAAACTTGGGGCTCAGTCCGTCCAGAACAGGCCGGGCCCGCTTGGGGTTGCGGGCCACCACGAGCACTGACTCCACGCCCGGATCGCCCGCCAGAATGCCGGCGACCCGGGTCCCGACTGCGCCCAGCCCGACGAGGACGGCGCGCACTCAGTCCAGCTCGTCAGCCGGCAGTTCACGCCAGCCGCCGCGCTGTGGCGGCGTGCCGCCATTGCCGCGCAGCCGCACGATCGCGGCGACCACCACCGTGACGCCGAGTGCGACCAACGTGCGTCGGAGGGCCTTCATCAGGTCGAGCAGTGTAGGCCTTCGCCACCTGGCGAAAGACGGAGCACTCGCCCTCCCGGCGCCGGCATCACGGCACTGCGGCCCGACTCGCCCGACTCAGCCGACTCGCCCGACCGGCGGTCACCGCCACCACCGAGACGAGCGCAGCGACCGCCAGCCCGGCGAGAGCCCCGCCCAGCAGCCACTGGAGGGTAAGGACGGCGAGCAGCACCGCCACCTGAACCGCGATGAGCGAAACCCGCACGGCCGGGCCGTACCGGTCGAACCGGCGGTGCAATGCGCGCAACTGCGCCGGTGAGTCCGCCCGCGCCGTGGACAGCACGGCCAGGCCGCGCGCCAAACCGAACAGTGCGCAGATGGCGACCGCGGCGAACGGGTCGGCGGTCATCGCCGCCAGCACCACGACCAGGAACACTGCCGCGGTCATGATGTACGTGGCGATGCCAACGCCGATCTGCCAGCCGAAGCCGGCGCCGTAGACCCAACTGCGGTAGCGCACGAGCCACCGGTCGTCGACCTGGCGGCGCCAGATCGGAATGACCGGGCCGAAGACCCCGGCATCGATCGCGGCACCGACCCCCGCCGTGAAGGCGACGATCAAGGCAATCCATCCCGGATGGGCGCTGATGCCGCCCGCGTTCGCCGCCGCGGCCAGGCCCGCGGCCAGCCCTCCGAGGGTGACACCCCCGATGACGGCCCCCACGATGAACCATGTCGCAGTGGCGGCGTACCGATGGCCCCGGCCCCGCTCGCCGAAGGGTGTGATGGTGGAGAGCATGGACAGCCCGCAGGGCGACCACGTTGACCGGACCGCCGCAGCCACGGCCACGACGGCACCCAGCGCCAGGATGACCGTGGTCACGGGCGTCCCTCCTCGTCGTTCACCGACGCGCCGCCGGGATCGGGTCGGTCCAGATCAGGAAGGCCAGGCCGGCGAGCACCGCGACGAGCAGCAGCAGCGGGCCGCCGTGCCAGGGTTCATGGAAAAAGAGCCGCCCCAGGCGGCTGGCCCCGTCCCGGCCCTGCCACGCCACCGCCCACCACACCGCTGACGCCGCTGCGCCGGCATTGAGGACCGCATGAGCGACCGTCGGGGGGGTGTCCGGTCGCCCGAAACAGCCGCACGACGAGAGGGCCCAGCGCCGCCGGATAGCGAGCACGACGAACAACGCGAAGCCGGTGTACGCCGCTGCCACCAGGCTCCCGGTCACCGCCCCTGGCGCTACCAGGGCGGCGGCGGCCACAACGACTTCCGCTCCGGCGACCACCCGGACCGAGCCGACGGTGATGCGCCGGGGAAGTCCGGCGCCGTAAAGGGCGTTTGCCGTGTCGCCCGGACGGATCAGTTTGGCAAGACCGGCGGCGGCCAGCATGACCGTGGCGGCGAGGTAGGGCGCAGCCGTGGCGGGCAGGCTCACAGGGCGCCGACCTCCACCCGGATGCTCCCCAACAACTGGTTGGCCCGGCCGGTGAGCGGCACCCGATTGGCGAAGGCGCCGATCACCGAGTACAGGCAGAAGGCCCGCCCCGAGGCGGAAAAGAACCGCTGTACCCCGGCTTGACCCACGATGGTGCGCTGCAGCTGCCAGGGCCGGTAGGCGTCGGGGGTCAAGCCCGGCACGCCCTGGAGACCGGAAAACAACGGGGTCGTTGCGGCCTGCGGCCCGAATTCCAGGACACCGACAAACACGTCGTCGGGCCCGAGGAGCTCCACCACTCCGCTGCCGTAGTCGCCGCGGACAGGAGGGATCGGAATCGTGGCTGCGTGGATGACGGGGTAGGTCTGTTCGCCGGGAGCGGCGGGGCGCTGGTAGATCGCCGCCTCCCAGCCCAACGGAGGGGTGACCGCCAAACCAAGGGCAGTAATCGACCGGGACCCGGTGGTTGTCAACCCGGGCTACTTCCGCCGTCGATGGAAGACGGGTGCAGTCGTGGGTCACCCGGCCGGATCCCCACGTCCTCCAGGGCCTGGTCGACCGCTTGGTCCCGGGCCCGGTCGGCTCGCGACCGCGGCCGGCCAGTGGCGACGCCGGGCAGCGCTGCAGGCGCAGCCGAAGGAGGAGATGTCGTCCCGTCCGCCACGGCGTTGGCGACAAGCCTGCGCACCTCCTCCCAGCCGGCGGCGACCCCTTCTCCGACCACGCGACCCGCCGGCCCCGACACGTACACGAAATACGGAGCGTACGGGACGTCGTAGTGCTCCCAGACCTCGGTGGACATCACCACCGGGACGGCGTCGGCGCCGCGGCCGGCCAGGTTGGCGATCGCGCCCGGCGACTCGGCTTCGGGCCCGCGGGTCGCCACGACCAGGCGGGCCCCGCCGGGAACATCCGGCGCCCCCGCGTGGAAAGAGTCCCAGAAGCCCCGGCAGGTCTGGCAGCCGGAGGTGAGGAACGCGATGAGGGTGTCATGGCGAACCCCGCTGACGGCCAGGCTGATGGCGTCGCCCCGGGGGGTCGCGCCGACCAGGTCGATGACGTCACCCGCATCCGGTCGGGCGGGCGTAGGACGGACATCCAGGCTGACGGGGGTGGACTGCGACGCCGGTGCATCCGGCCCAAGGTTCACCCCCATCCGGTGGAGGGACCGGATCACTTCCGCGTTGGCCCGGAGCAGGCCGGCCACGAGCACGGCCAGCAAGGCGACCACCAGCGTCAGACCCACGATCATCGCGGTCATCCGGACTTGCCACCTTGTGGCCCCACGGAACATACCGGGTGCGCCATCCCTTATCTGTTTAGCGCATCAGCCCGTTGGCATGCGGGGCGCCCGCGCCGCGCCGGGCAACTCATCGTTGACCAGGGTCACAGTCGCTTGAGGCGCCAGGTTCGCGTCGGCGCCTGAATGGACTGTGTCGTCACAGCCGGGACGGTCTGTGTTTCGCCGCCGGCCGTCACCGTCACCGTGCCGACCCGGGAACCGGCGGGAAGCTGATCGGGCAAGTTGCCTTGGCGCGCCTTGAAGGCCACCGCGACGGGCGTCGGTCCGATGTGCAGGACAGTGACGGGTGTCACGGTGGTGACGGCAACGGTCGGTCCCCACGGGTACGTGATATGGGCTTCGACCGACCCGGCCGGGAGAACAGTGACGGGATGGAGGGCGGCGGCCACGGGCGCGATCAGCGTCTCGCCGGCTTGGAGCGCGCCGGCAATCAGAGGATTCGTCCGGTTCCCGAGGACCACGCCGAGCACCTGGATGGGATGGCCGGCCGCACTGGCGTCGGCAGCGAACATGAAGCAGCCGCCCGCAGCCGACGTGGCACCGGTTTTGATACCGACGATCCCGTCCTGGCCGAGCAAGGCGTTGTAGTTGGAAAGCACCGGGCTGTTGGGGATCGTGAGCTGGGTTTCGCGCACGATGGACATGAGGATCGGATTGGCCGCCACCACCTCGGCCAGACGAAGCTGGTCGGCGGCGGTGCTGACCGTGGTCGAGGACACTCCGGCCGGATCCGTGTAGGTGGTGGAATGCATGCCGAGGGCGGCGGCCGTGGCGTTCATCTTGGCCACGAAGGCGGCGAGGTTGCCGGCGTCCCAGGTGGCCACCGCCGGGGCCAGGTTGTCCGCCGACGGAATGAGGAGAGCCTGCAACAGCTGCAGCTCGGTGAGCGACTCGCCGGCCACGACCGGTGCGACGGAGTCGCCGGCTGCGTTGTCGGCCGCGTAGATCGCCTGATCGGCCGCCGTGAGCGTCACGGCTGGCCCGGATTGGCCCGGCACCAGGGGATGGTCCCGGGTCACCACGACGGCCGTCATCACCTTGGCCAGGCTGGCGATCGGTACCGGGGAGGTCGGTCCTGCGGCGCCGACGCTGCCGACGCCGGCGACCGCCACCGCCGCCTCATCCCCTGACGGCCACGGCAAGGCCGGGACTGGCCCACCCGCCGAGGTGGTCGCCGGGGCGGTCGTGTGCAGAACCGGCCCCGGGACCGACCGGCGCAACTGCACGACAACGAACGCCACACCGAGAACCACGATCAGTGCCAGCGCGACCAGGAACGAAATCAAGATGCGACGGAAGCGACCGCCACCACGGGAGCGATGCAGACCCCGCTGGCGACGGAGGCTGCGACCGCTACTGCGATGAAAGACCGGCCTCGTCGTCATATTCGAAGTTCGCGTCCATCGGGCGCGTCGCGTCCGTCGGGGGCGTCCCAGCCGCAGGCGTCGGGTGCGCGTGCCATGCGACGCATGACTTGGGCTGGGCGCCGGATCCGCGGCCCGACGTTGCCCCGAAGCGGCTCCCGGGGCCGCAGTCGCGCCGCCAGGGTCGGAAAGGGCGTGCGCCCGAGCCTGGGCTCGTCCGAGCGCCGAGAGGCCGGATGCGGTCTTGCTGTAGGGCGCCAGGTCGGCCCCGTCGTTCCCCTGCCCTCCAGGCCGGCGGTGTGCTCCGAGGTGGATGACCGCTTCCTCTTCCCCGGCATGATCGACCCCGACCGCCTGGCCTGGGCTCGAGACGGCCGGGCTCGAGACGGCTGGAGTGCGCTGGTCGCCAGCATCGTCTTGTCCCCGCTCGGGGCCCGCGTCAGACACGTGTCAATCAGTCCGACCCGCGGCGCTGTTCGGCTCCAGCCCGTGCAATAGCGCTCTCTCCAACATCGCGAGACTACGACAGCCGGTCGATCCGCACGTCTCGCCTGAGCATACGCGGCAGAACGGACCGCCCCGCGGACCCTCGACCTGCAGTGGTTCCGAGACGTCACCTCGTGGACGTGGCGCCCACCAGTGCCTCGAACAATGCGTGGTCGTCATCGAGCTCGGGATGCCACTGCACCGCCACGACGAAGCGTGTCGGGTCCTCTACGGCCTCGATCGTCCCGTCCTCGGCCCATGCGGTGACGACCAGGCTGTGGCCCAGCCGATCGATCGCTTGATGATGATGGGTCGCGACATCGCGTCGACCCGGGCCGAGGGCGGCTGCCACCCGGGTCCCAGCCGCAATGGTCACCGGATGTTGGGTGTACTCACCACGTCCGCCCGAGTGCTCCTCGTGACCGACGAGATCGGGGAGATGCTGGTGCAGCGTGCCTCGCCTGGCCACATTCAGCATCTGGATGCCGCGGCAGATAGCCAGGATCGGCAGGCCACGCTCATCGGCCGCCTCAATCAACGCGCATTCGCTCTGGTCCCGGCACGGGTCGACGCCGTAGGTGCACGGATGGGGAGCATCGCCGTAACGGGACGGGCTCACATCGCCACCACCGGAAAGGACCACAGCGTCGAGGCGGGCGACCAGTGCCTCGGCCTCGTCGCCGATTGGCGGCAGGACCACGGGAACCGCTCCAGCGGCTGACAATTGCCGCACGTACCGAGCGGGCACCAGGACCGCCGGCTGGCGCCACGCACCCCACCTGGCGTTCGTAACGCCGGCAGTCACGCCAACGATAGGGCTCCGAAAAGGCGAGGTGAATGAGAATGCCGTGTTCAGCCTCCAGCTGGCGTCAGGAAACAGTAACGGTTACCCGGCAGGATCCAACACCTCGAGCTCCTGCGCGGCCCGGTCAAGCTCCCCTGCTCTCTGGCGCAGCACCGCCTCCGAATATCCGAGTTGGTCGTCCGTGGGCGGCGGCGGACCTATGCGCAACCCTCGATCCGTGTCGATTGCCACCTGGACGGCATCGAGCGCCTGACTCACTCGATTTGCGGCTGCCGTCGCCTCCGGGTCCGGACCGGTTCGCGCCAGGGTTCTCAACCGGCCGCGGAGTTGGGCGACGCGATTATTGAGATCCCCCCACGCCTGCGCAGCGGCGCCGGGATCTCTCAGTAGCGACAGGGCCCGCTCCACCGCGGCCGACAGAGCGGCGGAATCAGCGGCCGCCAGCCGGGCATTGGCCCACCACTGAGTACGCCGGCCCCGGCGTACCAACGCCACGATGAGGGCCACCAGCAGGCCGAGTACCACCACGGCGGCGATGACGATGCCCGCAATCGTGCCCGCATCGCTCGAACCCTTCGCCTTCGACGTGGTGGAGGTCGTGGCGGGTTTCGTCGTGGACGTGGTGGTCGACGCCGCCGTCGTCGTCGTACGGGGGACGGTCGTCGAGGGCGCAGCCGTAGTTGACGGCGTTGTCGTGGCCGTGGTGGGCGAAGTCGTGGGGGTGGTCGGAGCAGACGTGCTCGGCGACGTCGTCGGGGTGGGCTGGGCGATCACGGGGTTCACGACGGCGGCCCAGGCCAACAACGAAATGCCAATGACAACGAACAACGCCGAGGCCATTCTCAGCCTCGGCGTTGGGGCAGGCCGACCGGCCAACCGGCGCAACGCGGCTACCGATGTCGTACGTGGATCAGGAGCCTGCGGGGCTCTCAGGCCGCGAGCCGCTCCAGTTGCCGGAAGCGCTCGAGATACCGCTCTACGAGCGCGGCGGGCAAACGGCCACGCTCCCCGACCTCGATGCCCTGGCGGCGAGCCCAGGCGCGTACCGCAGCGGGGCGGGCCAGATACTGCTCAACGATCTCGGCTGGCAACCGGCCTCGCTCACTCACTGCAATACCCTGTTTGCTCGCCCATTTGCGGATGATCGCCGGCTGCGCCAGATAGAGCTCAATCACCGCTTCGGGGATACGGCCCCGGTCGCTGATCTCGAGGCCGCGTTCGCGTGCCCACGCGCGCACCTCGGCTGGCGTCCACTCAACTTCACTTCCTAGGCCGTTGTCATTTCGCATATGCCTACAGGATACAGCCCACAAAGCACCGAGTGGGTACAACATATGCAATTCCTTGGCAAAACAATGTGGCCCCGGTCACTGGCAGCCTTGGGCGGCCACGCTTGGGGCGGCCAAAATGTCATCTCCCGCGAAATTTTCAGTTTTCCGCAGCCGACCAGAAAGGGACAAAGGCGGTCCGCGCCATGGGGTGTGTCTCTTTTTCCCGACGATTCTCTGATTACCAGGGTGTTCTGCTACCCGAAGGGCCACAGCACCCGGTGAAGGAACCCGGACGCGCCGGAGTTGGCTTTCGCTTTACTGGTTTCCGTCGCCAACCGCCCTTGCAGGGAGCCGACGGTGCCGTCGAGAGTGGTAATATGATGGTTTGCGTTCTTGAGCTGATTGTTCATCGCTTGCGTTACGGCGACCTGGGCGAGATCTCGCTGTTTCCATCGTTCTGCCGCCTGCTGGTTATGCAATGACAGATAGCTGAGCCCCGCGATTGCCGCACAGGCGACAACGGCCAGAGCGAGAGCGAGCTTCCCGGTCCACCGCCTATGGGACATCGGACGGTCCCTGATGATCATCGGCAAAGGATCCGTATCACCGCCGGCTGCGGTGGTCGACGAAGGCTGCAACCACGATTCCCGGATGAATGACACCGGAGTCTCCTCCAGTTCCGGCGTTCCTTCGGCCGGATTCAGCTCAGTTGTGGCGTCGGTTGCTGTGCTGGCAGACTCATGTGTTTTGCCTGATGCAATGAACTGATCAAAAGACATCGTGTTTCGCCTCTTCGCTGATTACGGCCACCCGGAGAACGTAGAGGCTAGATGAGTGCAGACAACGGGGGCCAGTGGCCCCTGGCACCTCATCAACCCGGGCAAACCGCGCCACCTTGAAGTATTTCGATGCTATTTGGGCTCATCCGGTTCTGGTGGCGTGGCCGCGGAGACCATCGCCCATATGAACCCTGCGAAATGCGCCGTCCTCAGGGGATGGAAGTCGTCGAACGAACGGCAATCGTCGTTGTCGTGGTCGACGGTGCGCTGGCAGAAGAGGTCGGCCGGGTCGTCGTCGAAGCGCCGTGGACCGCGGTGGTGGTCGAAGTTCTCGGTACGGAAGTCGTTGTCGTCGATGGCGCCGTCGTGGCGGGCGACACCGTGGTCGTCGAGTGGGGACTGGTGGTCGGCGGCACGCTCGTAGCGACCGTGGTGGACGTCACGGCGCCATTCCGGGTGATCGTGAGGCTCTCGCCAGGCGCCAGTTGCTTCGTCACCTGGTTCAACGCCTTTGCAGTATCGGCTGTGGCCGAAGACGTCGTTTTCACTTCCAACCACAGAGAACCCAGCCCCACGAACAGGACGGCCATGAGTACCGTCGAGCGGCGCAGCCTGATCCGGCTGGAAACTGGCTTCCGCGCCGCCGCGAACAAATCGGTGAGCTTCATGTGGCCGCCGGAACGGTCGCGGAGGTAGCAGGAGTCGTGATGCCAGCCTGGCGAAGGGCCGTCGCCACCCGCAGGCGAAGCTCCCGTCCGACGTCGAACTGCCGGCCGGGCAAGGTGCGCACCAGCAGACGAAGGAGCACGTAGCCCACCTCGATGGTCTCCACCCCCGCAACCACCGGCTGCCCGATGATCTGGTCCCGCCAGCGATCCTCGTGGGCCAGGCCCGTGGCTACGTCGTTGATGATGGCAATGACCCGATGCAGATCCTCCTCCGCCGGGATCGGGATGTCGAGCACGACCCGCGACCAATCCTTGGAGAGATTGGTGACTTGCCGCAGGGCGCTGTTGGGCACCACCACAAGTTCTCCCTCCTGGTTGCGGAGCTTCGTCACCCGCAGCGTGAGCTCCTCCACCGTCCCGCTGACGCCCGTCAGCTGCCCCGGCGTCGACAAGCGGATCAGATCGCCGACACCAAACTGACGCTCGGCGAAGAGGAAGAATCCGGCCAGCAGATCTCCGACGACCTGCTGGGCGCCAAATCCGATAGCAACGCCGGCCACGGTGGCCGGGGCGACCAGGCTGGTAAGCGGGATACCGAGCTCCCGCAGTCCTTCCAGACCGGCTACGAAGTAGATGAGTGACACGACCGTCCACTCCACGGCCTGCCCGAGCGCCCGGGCCCGCTTGGCTCCCTCGGGCACGACGCCGCCAGCCTCAATCTTGTCCCGGACCTCCCTGTCGAGGGCCTCCCGGTAACGGGTGCCAAACCAGTGGGCTGCTCGGGCGATCAGGGCCGCGCCGAGCACCAGCACCACCGTGGGCAGCAGGTCGTTGCGCAGCCAGTTGCCGAGGCTGTGGAAGTCCATTGCCCACTAGCTTGCCTGGCCCGACGCCCGCGCCGGTAGGCCGGCGTCCGAACGAGGCCCACCGGAGGCGCCCTCTCGACGCCGGGGGACGCACACGTGAACCGAGCAATGGGCCGGCTGCCAGTTGATCGACCGGCCTCACCTTCACGACCCTCACGCCGGCGGCGCGCAGGGCCGAGCACGGCCCCACGGCCGCCTCAGGGCGAAAGGCGCTCGACGGTCCAGCCCTCAGTGCTGTGGCGGTACCGCAAACGATCGTGCAAGCGATCAGCGGACTCTTGCCAGAACTCGATCAGGTCGGGCCTCAGCCGGAACCCCACCCATCGCGGCGGGCGGCTCAACCGGGTCTCATCGGGAAACAACCGCTCCAGGTCGGCCATCTGCGCCTCGAGCACGTCCCGGCTGGCTACCACCAGGCTTTGCTGTGACGCGGCTGCGCTCCAGCGCCCGCCCGGCGGTCGTGTGGCCCAGTAGCGATCGCACTCGTCCGTCCCGACCAGCTCCACCGGCCCGATGACGCGCACCTGACGTTGGGTGGGTCGCAGCCAATGGAGGACGGCGGCCGCGTGCGGATTCGACCGCAACTCGATTGCCTTTTCACTCTCGTTGTCGGTGAAAAAGACGAGCCCGGGGCTCGTTTCCCTCAAGATGACCATCCGCACCGAGGGCCACCCGTCTGCGGTCGCAGTGGCCAGCGCCATCTTTTCCGGCAACGGCTCTCCTGCCTCCAGAGCTGCTTCCAGCCAGACGGCGATCTGTCGAAGCGGATGGGGATCCAGATCCGTGGTCTCCATGCTCACCAGTCTGGCTGACGAGCAGTCTGGCTGGCCGGGCTTCCCGCCGAAGCCCGGCCAACCACGGTGTTGTCGGTGTTGTCGGTGTCCTCGGACCGACTTGAACTCGATTACTACGGGCCAGGCCCTAGCTGGGATTGGGCGCCGGCGTCTTGGATCCGTAAGCGATGGCGAACCCGTCGTGGTCCGAGTCGGGCCTGGAGGGCGTCGACACCTGGACACCGTTCTGGATCATCACGCCCCGGTTGGCGAGCGTGAGACCCACGAGCGACCCGTTGAATCCATCCTTGTCGAAATACGTCTTGCTGTAATGGGCCAGCGGAAGGACGGTCCCTTCCCGTCGAGGGGGCTTCCTGGATCCACTCGGCCGTGTCAGCGGGGCCGCTATAGGACTTGGTCGTCGTAAACGATTGGCCCGAGGTCACGTCCTTGAGCTTGATCGTCCAGCTCGCCCCAGACGTGTGCTGGATTTGTGCCGACATCAGATCGCCGGGCTTGATCGTCAATGACGGGATGATGGTCTCCGCCGCGGGCAGGATCTCCCACCACGCCCGGTAAAGCGGGGCTCCTCCGACCCAGTCCTGCTCTGTTCCCGTCTGGATGAGACTGGTGTTTCCGAATCCGTCGATCCCCAGCCAGCTCGACGAATACGAGTTGCCGGACGTCGCGCTCACTTTGGGCACCTTCCACGTCCCTTTGACGGACGTCGCCGAACCGGGACCTCCGGTAGTGCCGGCATACCCGCTCCAGTTGCCGGAACTCCAGCCAGCATTTGTCCGGGTGATCATGATGGCTGGACGGTGCGACAACGCATTCGAGGATGCCGCCGCTTGAGCGACAGGACCACCGGCAAACAATCCCAAACTGGCGACGGCCGGCAGCAGGAGCAGGGAGGCGCGCTTCATCGAGCATTTCCTTTCTTCAAAAGACTCCGGGGGAAGATGGCTCTTCGGCCCCCGTCTACGGAGCCCTTCGCCAACGCAGGGAAGCCTAACGCCCCCTGCCCGGCCGACGCCATAATCGATCGCCAGGCTCGTCCAAAAGGACAACGTCCCTTCCGGGTAGCGTGACGTGGTGCAGTTCAGTCCGGACCTGCGCGACGGCAGCACACTGGTCTACCGAATCGAATTCCACGTGGCCCGCGAACGCTAGCGAGCAGACGTGGCGTAATGAGCCAACTCCGGAACGAAAAAGGCAGCGTTGACGGTTCCGACCCCCGACGCCAGGTCGTAGCCGGAGCCGGCTGGGAATCCGGTGACCGTGTCCAGGACGCCCGCTTGCTCAAATGACACCGTGTTGTTGCCCGATGTCACATCGACAATCCCGGGCGCCTTCGCCTGACTCATTGCGTACAGCGCAGGGTTGATCAGGCCCAGCGGATGTCCGGCCGCCTGATCGGCCAGGGCCACAATGCCGGCGAAGAGAGGGGTCGCTTCGCTGGTGCCGCACACCGGGTACCAGCCGGAGGGCTGGCCGGCAAAGCTCTGGTACACGTCGACGGCGCCGTTACAGGCGGCACTCATGGAGATGTCAGGCACGCCCCGGTGACGGCCAACGACGCCGGCAACGGTGTTCTGATAGGCAGGACGGCTGAAGATGATCGACTTTCCGCCACCACCCGCCAACGCGTTGGGTCCGGCGTCACCGAAGATGAACTCGTTGGTCGCGACGCTGTAAGTGTCGTTCCAGACCGTGTCCGGACTGGTGTGCTGGCCAGCGGCATTGAGGTGCAGTTGGGTGCCCCCGACTCCGGTGACCAACGGATCACTGTCCGGCCAGGAGGTGACCGGCGAGAGGTAAAGGTCCGTCAGATTGAAGCGATAATCCGTGGCGCCCGAGTCTCCGGATGCGGCCAGGACCGTGATGCCCTTGTTGGCGGCGTCGATATACGGGGTCCGCAGTGCGAGCAGCGATTGGGCGGTTGGGAAAGTCTCTTCTGTCGCGCCGAAGCTCTGGCTGATCACGCCACCGAGGTGATGGTCGATGACGTACTTTTCGGCCGTCACGATCTGGGGGAAGCCAGTCGTCCCCTCGTTTTCCGAGGTGGGCGTTTCCACGAGCAGGATGTTGGCGTCCGGGGCCATGGCGTGGGCGTACTCGACATCCAGGTTGGTCTCGCCGGCCCACCCGACCTGGTTCGATGTGGCCTTGTACGGCGGCACCGGCCCGGCCGGCTGGATCACCGCGAGTGACGGCGGTGCCGGCAAGCCGAACGTGGAGTCGAACACCTTCAGGTCGTGCCCGATCGTCGGCGAGCCAAACGAATCGACGATGATGATCGTCTGCCCTTGCCCGTCAATTCCCTGTGTGCCCAGCGGGCTCAGGTCGTAGGCGGCGCGTATCTGCTGCGGCTGGTAACAGGCAACCTGGAAGGCAGCTTCACAATCCGCGGTGGTGGGCGGCGCGGCCTGAACCGCGCCCGCGTGGCGGGCGGTCGGGTAGATGGCCACCTGACTGGCAGCCATGGGCGAGGCTGCCGGCGCTGATACCGCCAGCTGGCCCCCGAGCGGAGCCAGCGCGGCCACAGCCGTCAGCAGCCCGCCCCCCACCAGCAGCATCCGAGAATGGCGCATCATCACTGCTCCCTTTCTCCTCGTGAGCTGTCCACCGCTTTGGGCGACATTGAGCGGCCAACAGTAGTTGGGCGGGGTCGGCGCGTCGTGGTTTCGTGGTCGTGGCCGCAGCCGATCGACCAGACCGTTTGTGTGATAATAGTCGCGTATACCGCGCCAATTATCACACAAAGCGCTGGAACCGGCCAGCGGGGCTCGGCGGCGCGGCGGGGCTCGTCGGGACGTTTGTGTGATAATAGTCCGCGCATACCGCGCCAATTATCACACAAAGCGCTCGGACCGGTCGGCAGGGGCCATGACGGCCGGCCAGGCCGCCGGCTCAGCCCCCACCCTCGAGCGCCACCGCCACCCCGGACACCCCCGTCGGGCCGCCGCCGGCCAACTCGAATGTCTCCCACATCGACGCGTACCGGCCGCCCGGCAACGCCAGCAGTTCGTCATGGGTCCCCGTCTCCGCCACCCGTCCCCCATGCAGCACCACGATGCGGTCAGCGGTCCGCGCCGTCTGCAGGCGGTGGGCGATCACGATCGTCGTCCGCCCCGCGGAGACCCTCCGCATCGCAGCCGCTACCCGGGCCTCGGCGGCCAGGTCCAAATTGGAGGTGGCCTCATCGAGCAGCAGGACCGCGGGCTGCACAAGTTCGGCTCGGGCCAGTGCGATCAGCTGTGCCTGCCCGGCAGACAGGGACCGCCCACGCTCGGCCAGCTCGTGGTGATAACCGCCCGGGAGCGAGGCAATCAACTCGTGGGCGCCGACCGCCCGGGCGGCAGCCTCCACTTCGGCGTCGGACGCTTCGGGGCGTCCGTAGGCAATGTTGTCGCGGATGGACCCCGTAAACAGGAATGCCTCCTGTGGCACGTACCCCAACTGTCTCCGGTACGCGGTCAGGTCAAGCAAACGCAGATCATGGTCGCCGTCCACCAGGACCCGCCCGGCATCGGGATCATAGAAACGGGCCATCAGTTTCACGACGGTGGATTTTCCAGCTCCGGTCTCGCCGACCAGCGCCACGGTTTCCCCTGCCTGCACCCCCAGCTCGACACCGCGCAGCGCCTCCATCGGCGCGCCATCTCGCCGGGCTGCCCGCTGCGGATAGGAGAATCGCAGCGAGTCGAAGTCCATCTCGCCGCGCAGCCGGCCCGGGTCGACGGCGTCGTCGTCGACTGGCGTCAGGGTCTCCAGCCGCATCAGATCAGCAATCCGGCCAACAGAGACCCGCGTCTGCTGCCACGAGTCAAACACCTGTGACAGCTGCTGTATCGGGGAGAAGAACATGTCGATGTACAAAATGAACGCGATCAACGCTCCCGTCGACAGCCCCCCTGCCACCACCAGCCCGGCGCCCACGCCGAGCACGATGGCGTCCGCGCACCCCGCCACGAACTGGGAGACGAACGGGAAATAGAGGGCGACGACGCGCTGGGCCGCGACCCTGCTGTCGAAGTAGTCGCGTCCCAACCGGTGGAAGCGACGAATGGTCTCAGCTTCATGGACGAAGGCCTGCGCCTCCCGAACTCCCGACAGGCTCTCCTGGAAGTCGGCATTGAGGGCGGCAATCCGCTCCCGCGACTGCTCGTACAGCACCGCCGCCCGGCGCCGGAACAGGACGGTGACCACCGCCACCGGAATGGCCAACGTCAGGGTCAGCAGCCCCAGTTCGGGGTTGATCACCACCAGGGCCACTCCGACCCCCACAAATGTCACCAGCGAAACGAGCGCGGAGAGCAAGCCGTTCTCGATCAACGACTCGAACTGGTCGACGTCGGTCGTCATCCTCGTCATGATCCGACCGGCCATTTCCCGCTCGTAATAGTCGAGTGACAACCGTTGCAGCTGGGCCCAGATCCGGATGCGGAGCGAGAACATGACCCGCTCCGCAGTCCGTCCGGTGACAAACGTCTCGGCGACCCCGACAATGAGGTCGGCGAGAGTCACTGCGAGAAAAATGGCTGAGGCGCCGAAGAGGACCGCGGTGGAGCCGGCGATGACGCCGCCATCGATTCCGTCTTTGACCAGAATCGGCCCCAGCAGTGAAAAGACAGCGTCGACCACGACCAGAGCCAGCCCGCCCAACAGCGGTCGGCGAAACTCGGAGAGCAACCGGCCCAGGTTGAACCGTCGGTCGTGGCGCGTGTCACGCTGGAGGTCGACCTCGGGAAAGTCTTTTACCGGCGGCAGCGCGGCCACCCGGTCCAGAAGCTCCGGCGTTGGGGCCAGGCTGCGCCGCCAACCGCCGGCGCCGCCGCCTCCTCCGCCCCGGCCGAGCCCCGGTCCGAGACTCGGTGGCCCGACCGCACGCACGCCCACGAGCGGGCGACCATCGACGCCGGCCTGTCCGTCGGGACCCCGTTCCCAGGCGGCGGCAGTCACGCCCGCCTCGGCCAGCAGCTCGATCGAGTCCCCGATCGCCTCCGCGTCCTCTTCCTCCAGCCCCGACAGGAGGGCCCGATACAGGGGGCTGGTCGCAGTGAGCTCCTCGTGGGTGCCGCTCTCGACCACCCGGCCGCCGTCCAGCACGACGATCCGGTCGGCGAGGTGCAGCGTTGATCGCCGGTGGGCGACGAGCAGCGTGGTGCGGCCGGCCATGACCCGGCGCAGCCCCTCGTGAATGGCGGCCTCGACCCGGCTGTCGACGGCGCTGGTGGCGTCATCGAGGACCAGGATGCGGGGGTCAGCGAGGACCGCCCGGGCCAGGGCAATGCGCTGGCGCTGGCCCCCGGACAGGGTGAGGCCCCGCTCGCCGACAACGGTGTCGTATCCGTGGGGGAGGCCTTCCACGAACTCGTGGGCGCCGGCCACGCGGGCCGCCGCCTCGACCTCAGCCCGGGATGCGCCCGGTCGCCCGTAAGCGATGTTGGCCTGCACGGACTCGGAAAAAAGGAAAGTCTCCTCGAAGACGAATCCCACCTGACGACGGAGCGAGGCGAGGGTCACGTGCCGCACATCGTGGCCGTCCACCCGCACCTGGCCCCGGCCCGGGTCGTAGAAACGGCCGACCATCAGGGCCACGGTTGACTTTCCGCTGCCGCTCGGTCCCACCAGGGCGACCCGCTCGCCCGCGGCCACGTGCAGGTCGAAGCCGGCCAGTACCGGTGGCCCATCGGGATAAGCGAAACCGACTTCGTCGAAGTCGATGGCACCGGAAATCCGGTCCAGGTGGCGCGCGTCGGGTGCGTCGGCGATGGCGGGCTTCAGGTCGATGAGCTGAAAGATGCGCTCCACACCGGCCCGGGCCTGCTGGGCCACGGTGAGCACGCCGGCCAGCATTCGGGCAGGAGCCATGAGCTGGGCCACGTAGGTGGAAAAGGCCAGGAACGTCCCGAGGGTGATCCGATGTCGCAGGGCCAGGTAGCCGCCAAGGGCCAGAACGGCAACCTGCCCGAGCGATGGAATGGCCTGGAGGAGCGGTTGATAGCGGGCCTGGATGCGGGTGGCCCGCATCTGAGATCCGTACAGACATTTGGCTGCCTCGACGATGCGATCGAGCTCCCGGCGTTCCTGGCCGAACGCCTTCACCACCCGCACCCCGTTCACTCCTTCGTCGACGATCTGGGCCACGTCGCCTTCTCGTTGCTGCCCGTCCCAGGTGGCGGGGAATACCTTCCAGCGCATCCGCAGGGAGACCAGCAGGACAGCAGGGGCGATGACCGCGCTCACCGTCGCGAGAAGCGGGGAGAGGTAGAACATGACCGCCAGCGACAGGACCAGGAGAAGAACGTTCCCGCTCACGATCGGGAAGAACGAGAGCAGTCCCTGCACCAACGTCGAGTCGGAGTTGGCCCTGGCGACCAGCTGCCCGGTTGGCATCCGGTCCAAGTTGTCGAGGTCCAGTGCCAGCAGGTGGTCGTGCATGGCGCAGCGCAGGTCGTACTGCACGGCAAGAGCCATCCGCCCGCCCCGATAACGACGCACATACGCGAACACGAAGCTCGCCGCCGAAAGAGCGATCAGGAGCGTGAGCCAGATCCACAGCGGAGAGGAGTGGGACACGATGACGCCGTCGATGATCTGGCGCTCGATAAGGGGCACGATGGTCTGACTCACGCTGCCGAGCACGGCTGCCCCCACGCCGAACCACAGGTCGCGCCGATGACGCGCGCATGAGAGCCCACAGGCGCCGCACCCACCCCGGCGGAGCGGCGTTGCCGGCACTCTCGGCGGCTTTCGGCCGCAAAAACTTAGCCACGGTAAGGGATAGGCTAATGGCAGTCGCGGGCGCGCCGAGCCGCGCTACCGCCGGCCGGTCTACTTGACCAACCCGTGGCGGTGAGCGTAGATCGCAGCCTGGGCCCGGTCCCGGCTGCCGGTCTTGGCAAAGATGCGGTTCACGTGGGTCTTGACCGTCGCCTCGGCGACATACAGCTGAGCGGCGATCTCGGTGTTCGACCGGCCCTGGGCGATCAGGGTGAGCACTTCGGCTTCTCGTTCTGTCAGGCCGTCGGGCAGTGCGGCGCCAGACGTGGCGGCGGTCCCGGTGGGGCCAGACCGGGCCGCGTCGACCAGCGCCGTCTGGACCGCCGGATCCAGCACGCCCTGGCCGGCGGCCGCGGCTTCGAGCGCGCGCCGGATGTCCTCCCTGGTGGCCTCCTTGGTCAGGTAGCCGGTCGCGCCGGCCGAGAGCGCCGCCACGATGGATTGGTCATCGGCGTAGGTCGTAAGGACGACGACCCGGGTACCAGGATGGCTCTTCCGGATGGCGGCGGTGGCCTCGGCGCCGTCCATGAGCGGCATGCGGAGGTCCATGAGCACCACGTCCGGATGTTCGGTGGCGGTGAGCAAGACGGCTTCCTCACCGTTAGCGGCCAGGCCCACCACTTCCATGTCGGGGAGGCTGGCCACGATGGTGGCCAGCCCTTCCCGCACGATGCGTTGATCGTCGGCGATTACCACCCTCAAGCCGGAACCTCTGCCGCTACCCGCCAGCCGTCGCCGCTCGGGCCCGCCTCGACCCGGCCGCCGATCAGGAGCACCCGCTCCCGGATCCCCTGCAGCCCGTATCCGCCGCCCGCATCGGCCAGAGAGGAACCGTTGTTGCTGGCACCGGGGCCATTCGACACCGACAGGGTGACCCGGTCGTCGTCAAATCCGAGCTCGATCTCCGCGTCGGCTCCGGGGGCGTGCTTGACGACGTTGGTCAGGGCTTCCTGGGCCACCCGGTAGAGGGCGAGCGACACATCGGCAGCGAGCCGGCGGGGTGGCCCCGAAATGGTGATCCCGGCGTGGCGGTCGCCGGCCAGGCGCTGCAGCTGATCTTCCAGGGAAGGGGAGTCCTCTCGCAGGGCCCGGACGGCCCCGCGCGCCTCGTCGAGCCCGTCCCGCACCAGCCGCTTGATGCAGTCCAGCTGGGCTCGCACCTCTGGGGTGGGCGGGCCGCTCCTGCTCATCAAGGCGTCGAGGGCTTCCAGCTGCAGCGACTGGGCCGAGAGGGTGTGCGCCAGGACGTCGTGGAGCTCGCGGGCCAGATGATTGCGGCCGGCGAGGAGTTCGGCCCGGGCCCGTTCGGCCTCGGCTCGGGCGTCGCTGATCTGGACGAGCGCGGCCTGGGCCGTCCGTTCCTGGGATTCCCGCCGGCTGAAGCCGACGACAGCGCCCGCCAGCGCACCGGCCAGCGAGGACAACACGATCCCCAACTTGTGGCCGGCGGCCAGAGCCGACACGAGGGTGGCTACGGGCCCGGCGGCCACGATCCAGGCGGCCTGGCCCAGGGCCCAGGCCATGGCGGCACCGAGGGCAGCCACGGCCACGAAGACGACGGCAACGGGAGCGAACACGGCGAGAGCGCCGCCTGCCAGGGCCGTGACCGCCAGGAAGAACGCGAGGAGGGGGCGCAGCCGGGGCACCGAGCGGGCAAACACCCACCCGATCCAGGCCCCGACCGCCACGACCAGGAGCAGGACACCTGCCAGATGCCGACCACCGAGGCCCGGATGGACCTGGGCGGCGACGCCGAAGGTGAGGAGCGCCAGGCCAGCCAAGTTGAGGCTGACCGCCAGCGGCGCCGGCCTGGGACCGGGCCCGGTTTCAGTGTGGGCTATCACTGGTGCTCATCATGTGCGTCCGGCCAGGGGTGAGCGGCGCCGGCCCACTGTAGGCACGCAGGGCCAGCACACCGGTGCGAGCCAGGGCCTCGCCCATGGCCATGAGGATCAGGGCGGCCACCCAGACCTCGCTGCTGGTGATCGAGTGCGACGCCGAGAAACGACCGATGGCCCCGGCGCCGCCATGGGTGGCGTAGAGCTGGAAGGCCAGACGGGTGCCGGTTCCCAGTACCCACAGCACCGCGGCAATCAGGCCGGCCTTGGCAACGGGATGCCCGTCCGGACCGGGCTTTACGGTCGTGAACAGCGCACACAGCACGCCCAGGGCGATACCGAGGGTGGCGGCACCTGCCACCACGATCAGGTCGTTGCCGGCCGTGGGGATCCCGTGCAGGTAGTTGGCCGCGACGTATCCGACCAGGACGACCGGCAGCAAGAGCGCCCGGCCGGTCAGACGCCGACCCCGGATCTGGAGGATGACGAGGGCGATCAACGTGATGTCGATGGCGTAATCGGTGAAGGTCATGCCGACAGTGTCCGATGGAGGGGGCGAGCGGTCGTCAATCCCGGGGTGGGTTCAGGGGTTGATTCGCAGGTGGACGGTCCCTCGGCCGCTCCACCCGCCCTGCTCACGGCCCGTCCGGGGCGATCCAGTGTGGGTACGGCTCAGCGAAGAGGGCCGGGGTGCCACCGGTGTGGATGAAGACGATCGGGCCCGCTCCGCTGGCCCGCTCACCCACCCATCCCGCACGCACCTTCTCGATCAGGGCGCCCAGCGCCTTGCCTGAATAGACGGGATCGAGGATCAGCCCCTCCAACCGCGCCGCGAGGTCCAGCGCCTCCCGGCAGGCGTCCGTCGGCGCCCCGTACCCGGCACCAACATGATCGTGATCGATGATGGCAGTGCCCTCCGGCACCGGCCGGCCAGCTGCTGCCGCCAGTTGCGCGGCCGCAGCCGGGATCGTGTCGTCCAGATCGGGCCGGGTCCCGACGTCGACGCCGAGCACCGAGTCGAAGCGTCCCAGGCCCGCGACCAGCCCTGCATGGGTGCCCCCCGATCCATCCGCGACCACAAACAGCGCGTCCTCGGCGTCGGCTGCGTCCTCGGTGCCCTTCGCGTTTTCGCCCAGCTGCACCCTGAGCTCTTCGGCCGCCTCCACGTAGCCCATGGCGCCGGTAATCGAGGCGCCGCCGATCGGAACCCGGTAGGGCCGGTGTCCGGCATGGCCGAGGCGCCGGCAAGCCTCGCCGATCGCGGCCTCGAGGTTGTAGTAATCGAGGTCGCCGGCCCAGACGATGTCCGCACCGAGTAATCGATCGAGCAGGACATTCCCGGTTGCGGGTCCGGGTAGAGACGCCGCCGCGAGCACCACCGTCGACCGGAGCCCCAGTTTGTTCGCCGCCGCCGCGGTCATGCGAACGTGGTTCGACTGGGGGCCGCCTCCGGTGACCAGCGTGTCACAACCCTGGGTCAGGGCATCGGCGCACAGGTATTCCAGCTTCCGTGCCTTGTTGCCTCCTCCGGCCAGGCCCGTGCAGTCGTCGCGCTTGATCCACAGCACGCCGGGTGCGAGGCCGAGGGCGGCGCCGAGGCGGTCGGCGCGCTCCAGGGGTGTGGGCAGGTGCGCCAGGGTCACCTTTGGCGGGAGGCCCGGGAGCGACGCGGCGCCGGTCATGCCACCAGGGTATGAGGGCCCTTCCGGCGGCCGGTCCCTCGCAGCGTCGCTGCGGGCACGCCCGGGCGTCCGCCCGCCGGCCCGCCCCGCCTGCCCGCCGGCCTGGCCTGCCTGCCCGCCGGCCCGCCCCGCCCTGACCCGGCTCCAAGCGTGCCCACATGACAGAGAACGTGGCGCCCGGTCGCCCGGCGACCTTCTCTGTCGTAATCCCCAATGGGGGGAACCGGGCGACGCGACAGAGAACGTGCCGCCCGCCCTTCGGTACGACTTTCTCTGTCGTAAGGCCCACGGGGCCGCGCCCGGTCAACGCCGGTCAGGCCAAGTACCGTGGACGGATGCTCATCGCCGCCGGGATCAGGAGAGCGCCAATCTGCGCAAGCTGATCTTTTTGATCGTCATAGTTGCCGTGCTGGCGGGCATCTTTGTGTTTGGCGACCGACTGGCGGTACACCACACCGAGTCGACCATCTCGTCGCGCATCGAATCGCGCCTGCCCGGCTCGCATGCTACGGTCAGCATCTCGTCCTCGCCGTTTTTGGTGCGCCTGGCCGTGTCGGGGACCGTCCGCCTGATCGTTGCCCACGTCACCGGTGCGACCGACGGGAATCTCCACCTCGACAGCGTCGACATGACCGTCCACAACCTGAAGCTCAGCCGGTCCGACCTGCTGCACGGTTCCGTACACGTGAGCAGCTTGTCCAGCGCCACTGTCACCGCAAGAGTCAGCGTGGCTGAAGTCCTGCGCGCCAAGGGCTATGGGGCCTTGTCGGACTTGGGACCCCTCGTATCGGGAGTGACGGTGCCGCTGCAGGCCGAGGCGGGGAAGCTGCAGGCCGACTTCGGCCCACTGGCCGTCACGTTCGCATACAGCCCGCTGATCGTCCCGTGCACCGGATCGGCCCGCATCGACGGCGGAGAGATCACGCTCACGTGCACTACCACCACCGTCCCTCCCGCCATCCAAACTGCGGCGGCCTGACCGTTTGGCGGCGGCCTCCACACGAGCCCGTGTCCCTCCGGAACGCACCCGGGTAGGGTCCGGGATGTGACCGCTCTCATCGAGGTAGGGCTCTTTCACCGACTGGGAATCGCCGTGCGAGGCGACGGTGAAGGTCCCGCACGATGGTTCGCCGACTCCCTCGGCGCTGAGATCGGCAAGTCAGAGCCGGAACCCGGGGATACGCACTGGACGACCATGCTGCATATCGGCCCAACCGCCATCGCGCTCTTCGCTGCGACCCAGGACGACACAACTGGCACCATCGGCCGTTACCTGGACCGGTACGGCGCCGGACTGCACTCCCTGGCGTGGCGCGTCGCCGACCTCGAGGGGGCGGAGGCGCGGGTGCGAGAGCAGGGTCTGACCGTCACCGGGGTGAACCGGGAAGCGCGGCACTGGTTCTTTCATCCCAAGGAGACGTACGGGATTCTCATCGAGCTGACCGACCAGGGACCTTCGCCCCGTCGCCCGGCAACAACCCCGGCACCCCGACCAGCCCCGGCACCGGCACGCGAAATCGCCTGGATGACCGCGGTCGTGAACGACACAGGTGCACCCCGGGCGCTGCTGGAGGAACTGTTCGGGGCGCAAGTCGTCGAGGGTCTTCCGGCCGGCCCGCCGGAGGACGAGACCACGGTCGACCTGGCCATCAGCGATGTCATCTTGCGGCTCGTCCAGCCATGCTCGGACACCAGCCGCTTTGCCCTGGCGCCCTCGGCGCGGCCCGGCTTGCACTCCATGACGCTCCGTGTTGACGACCTCGATCGGGTGCCCGTGCCGCTGATCGAGCGGATCGGCGACCGAGCCTGGTCTGCGCCGGCGGACACGCTCGGACTGCGGTTGGAATGGACAACCGCCGCCCCCCCGATCGGGCCAGCGGGTAGCGATTAGTTCCCTCTCGGGCGGCGCACAGCCGGACGACTCGCGAAGCCCGACCGCCCTGCACAACCCGCGAACCGGCTCCCCCGGCACGAAGCCCATCGGGGGGAAGGCAGAATGTCGCGATGGCCGCCACCGCACCCGCACCGGACCTCGACCTGTTGTGCATCAACACGATTCGCGGGCTTTGCATCGACGAGGTCGAAAAGGCCAACTCCGGCCACCCGGGGACCCCTATGGGCATCGCGCCGGTTGCCTACACCCTGTGGCAGCAATTCCTGCGGTTCGACCCTGCCGACCCCATCTGGCCCAACAGAGACCGGTTCGTGCTGTCCGAAGGTCACGCGTCCGCCCTCCTGTGGGCGCTCCTCCACTTGGCCCAGGTCCAGGCGGTTGACCCTGATTACGAGGTGACCGGGCAGCCTGCGGTTTCGATGAAAGACCTGGAGACGTTCCGCCAACTCGATTCCCACTGTCCCGGACACCCGGAGTACCGGTGGACCAGCGGCGTCGAAGCCACGACCGGACCACTCGGGCAGGGGGTGGCGACGTCGGTGGGAATGGCAATCGGCTCCCAGTGGCTCGCCGCTCGATACAACCAACCGGGATTCCCGCTCTTCGACTTCAACGTGTACGCCATGGCCGGTGACGGCTGCATGATGGAAGGGATCTCCTCGGAGGCGGCGTCGCTGGCCGGCCACTTGGGCCTTTCCAACCTGTGCTGGATTTACGACTCGAACCGGGTGACGATCGAGGGCCACACCGACATCGCCTTCACCGAGGACGTGGCCGCTCGCTTTCTGGCCTACGGGTGGAGTGTCACCACCGTCGCCGATGTCAATGATCTGGACGCAGTGGCGCGTGCCTTTCACTTTTTCCTGGCCGAGCACCAACGACCGACCCTCGTGCTCGTCCACAGCCACATCGGCTATGGCTCGCCGGTGGAGGACTCGCCGAAGGCCCACGGCGAGCCGCTTGGACCCGACGGGGTCCGGGCGGCCAAGCGGTTCATGGGCATGCCCGAGGACGTCGAGTTTTACGTGCCTGATGGCGTCTACGAGCACTTCGCGCTGCGCGTCGGAGCGCGTGGCGCCCAGTCCCGTCGCAAATGGGAGGGCTCCATGGCGGAGTACCGGCGCAGTCATCCGGAACTGGCAGACGAGGTCGACCGGATGCAGCGCCGCGAGCTCCCCGACGGCTGGGAGGGGACGCTGCCGACATTCAGTCCCGACGCCAAGGGGCTGGCCACCCGGGACTCTTCCGGTCAGGTCCTCAACCACCTGGCCCAGGTCATTCCCTGGCTCCTCGGAGGCTCGGCCGACCTGTCGCCTTCGACCAAGACCAATCTCACGTTCCCGGGCGCCGGCGACTTCCAGGTGGACAACCGGTCGGGACGCAACACGCATTACGGCATTCGCGAGCACGCCGCGGCGGCCGTCTCCAACGGCCTGGCCCTGACCAAGATCCGGCCCTACTGGTCGAGCTTCTTGACCTTCTCCGATTACGCCCGCGGCGCCATCCGGCTGTCCGCGCTGATGGAGATCCCGGTGCTGCACATCTTCACCCACGATTCGATTGGGCTCGGGGAGGACGGTCCGACTCATCAGCCGGTAGAGCAATTAGCGTCCCTGCGCGCCGTACCCGGCCTTCTTGTCTTCCGCCCCGCCGACGCCAACGAGGTAACCGAGACGTGGCGCGTCATCGCACCCATAACGCACGAACCGGCGGTGCTCGTCCTTTCTCGCCAGGCGCTTCCCACCTTCGACCGCTCCACCCTGGCGCCGGCTGCAGGAGTTGCCAAGGGGGCATACGTCCTCGTCGACGCCGAAAACGGAGCGCCGGACGTGCTCCTTTTGGCCACGGGATCAGAGGTGGCCCTGGCGGTGGCAACCCGACAGGAGCTGGCCGATGAGGGCATCGGCGCCCGGGTGGTGAGCATGCCTTGCTGGGAACTGTTCGACCGGCAGCCCCGCGAGTATCGGGACCAGGTGTTGCCGCCGGCGGTCCGGGCCCGAGTGGCAATCGAGCAGGCGTCGACCTTTGGCTGGGATCGCTATGTCGGCGACGCCGGCAGGATCGTAGGAATGCACACCTTTGGTGCGTCGGCGCCGCTCAAACAGGTGCTCAACAAGTTCGGGTTCACTCCAGACCGGGTGACGGAGGTCGCCCGCCAACTGGTGCTGTCCGACCGGGCGACAACCTAAACCCACCGCCGCAGCACTCCTGCGGGCGCACAGGAAGGACAGTGGGACAGCGCACATGGCGAACGATTACGAGATGCCCCTCTACCTTCTGGCCTTCGACCATCGCAGCTCCTTCGAGAAAGGGCTCTTCCACGCCGACCCGCCAATAACGCCCGAGGTCCGGCACGGCATCGAGGCCGCCAAGGAGATCATTTTCGACGCCAACCGGCTGGCCGTGCGAGGCGGGGCGCCGGCCAAACAGTGTGGCGTGTTGGTTGACGAGGAGTTCGGCGCAACCGTGGCCCGACGGGCCCTCGAGGAGGGCGTGCCGCTGGCCATGCCCGTTGAGCAGTCGGGCCAGGACGAATTCGAGTTCCAATACGGCGATCGTTTCGGCGAGCACATCGAAGCGTTTGACCCGACCTTCGCCAAGGTTCTGGTCCGTTACAACCCGGACGGGGATGCCGACCTCAACCGGCGCCAAACAGATCGCCTGGCCCAGCTGAGTGGGTGGCTCCACTCGCACCATCGCAAGTTCTTGTTTGAGCTGCTGGTCCCGGGAACCACGGCCCAGCTCGACAGCGTCGAGGACAACCAGGACGACTACGACCGATTCCTCCGTCCGGGACTGGTCGTGCGGACCATCGAGGCCTTGCAGGCTGGCGGCGTCGAGCCGGACATCTGGAAGGTGGAGGGCCTCGACACCGCCGAGGATTGCGCCGCGGTGGTCCGACAGGCCCGGGCGGGTGGCCGCAGCGACGTGGTCTGCGTCGTGCTCGGCCGCGGCGCCGACTGGGACAAGGTGGTCCATTGGCTCCAGATCGGCGCGACCGTGCCCGGTTTCGCCGGCTTCGCGGTCGGGCGAACCCTCTGGCACGACGCCCTGGCCGACCACCTCGCCGGCCATTCGTCCGACGCGGAGGCATCGCGGGTGATTGCCGAGCGCTATGGGCGGCTCATAGCGATCTATCACGCGGCCGCGACGGCCGGCGCCATCGGCCCCGTTGTGAGGGTGTGATCGCCGGGCGACGAGGTCACAGACACGCCGGACACGCCGGCACGCCGGACACGCCGGACACGCCGGCACGTCTCACGCCAAACAAGCTCGCCCCGCCGGACCTCACCCGCCCTTCTGAGCACTCCCGGTGAGCACTCGCTGGCCCGACGACGCCAGCTGTCCAGCCCGCTGCCGGGTCACCGTAAACATCGGATACTCATACGGCGGAACGCCCGACCACAAGGTCACGTCGGCGGGCTGATTGAACGTGCCGATAGGGACCAGGACGCCGGCTCGATCCTTGAGCCATGCCTGGTAGAACTGACCGTTGTCCAGACGCGGCAGACCGCTGGCGTGCAGCGCCACTCGCCACCCCGACTGCGTTTGCGTCAGGGTGACATCGCCATGGGCGTCAGGCGCCAGTTGGGTCCCGCCCAGGGCCGCGTGATAGGTGAGCGGCTGCTTGCCTCCTCCGGCGACTGCCACCGCAACTCCGATGACGATCGCCACGGCGGCGGCCAGGCCCCCAATGACGAGCGCCAGACGGCGACGCCCGCCAGCACGCCGGCCGGCGCCCTGGACACCGGCCCCTTCCGGCTGACTGCTCTCGGTGGATCGGGGGGCGCCGACCCCATCGAGCCGGCTCGCCGCGGCCACCTCCGCCACGACCCGCTCCTCCAGCTCGGCGGGGGGATCCACCCAGAGGGCCGGATCGGCCAGAAGGTCGCGCAGCTCATCGAGGCCGACCCGGTCGCTCGCCTCGAGCGCACTGGCCGGCTCTTCGCCCATCAGGTAGGAAATGCGGTCGTCGTCGGTCACAGAACGGACTCCTCCACTACCTTCTACGGCGCGTCAGCCCGGTCGGTTCGCTCTGGATCGTCTCGCAAATGCCCGAGCAGCCCCGCCAGACGGCGATGGGCGCGGAAACTGCGGGACTTCACGGTGCCCAGCGGGATTCCGAGCCGTTCGGCGATCTCGACGTGGGTGAACCCGTCGAGGTGTTGCAGTCGCACCAGGGTAGCGTCCTCCTCGGGTAATTGATTCAGCGCCTGGCGCACCTCCCAGATGTCGTAGGACTGCTCGATCGAAGGCGGCAAACTGACCAGGGAAGGATCGGTCGCATCCGTAGCATCGAGTGACTCATGGTGGCGACGGGCCTCACGCCGGTGAATGTCGATAGCGGCGCGGCGGGCGATGGTCGCCAGCCAGGGTGCCAGGTCGCGGCGAGGGTCGTAGCTCGAGGCCGCCCGCCAGGCGTGCACGAATGTCTGCTGTGTCGCCTCCTCGGCCAGGCCGCGATCGGCCAGCGCCTTGTACGCGACGGCGTAGACCAAGCCGCCATACTCCCGGTAGACCGCCCGGACCGCCTCCGGGTCACCGGTCCTGAACCGGTCGACCTGCGCGCCGTCAAGCACGACGCAACGGTAACCCCATCGCTGCCGGACCGACCCGGGTGCCGGGCGAGTTCACACGTACGGACAAACCCGAACGTCCCACCCGGCACCGCGAGGCGGTCAGTCCTCTGCGAGCAACTGATAGAGCTTTTGGCGTGCTTCCTTGAGGATGCCGGTGGCGCGCTCGATCTGCGCGTCGTTGGCAGCCATCGCCACTTGCTGAGCGGCCAGCTCGACCTGGGCGATCGTGCCACGCAGGGCGTGGCGACCGGACAGCCCGGCCTCGCCGGTGTCCCAGGGCATGCCGCCCGGAGCCTCCCGTTCGGCCTGGGCCCGTCCCTCCTCGGTCAGCTCATAGACGCGCTTGCCGTCCTCCTCGTGGGATGTCAACAAGCCCTGTTCCTCGAGCATCTGCAGTGTCGGGTACACCGAGCCGGCGCTTGGCCGCCACAGGCCGGCGCTCTTCTCTTCGAGCCGGCGGATGACCTCGTAGCCGTGGGCCGGGCCATCGAGCAGCGCCCGCAGTACGACCTGCCGGGTGTCGCCCCGGCGCATCCGGCGGCCACCTCCCCGAGCCCGAACGCCCCACGGACCACCCGCCCAAGGCGGGCCGGCTCTGAACTCGTCGTGGGCCCGATGTTGTCCTCTCGAACCGTGCATCTCCTGTCTCCTTTCTGACGGTAACGATACAACGCACTATATCAGCGATATATCGTGATAGTCAAAAGTTTTGGGAAAAAGAGCAACGCTCCGGCGCGACAGACCCCAGTTTGTACTCCACCTTTACGGACTCGGAGCCGAGATCCCGTGGCTGAGAGGCGTCAGCAACAGCGGGCCGGGCGCGCGAAACGGCCCGGTGTCCGCGCCCCTGCGAACACCGGGCCTTTCCGGACCGAACGACTGCCCCGGACGTCGACCCGGGTACAGCCTCGCAGGGCTGGATCAACGCGCCCACAACGACCGATAACAATGTCCCCAATCCGCACTGGCGCCCGGCTCTGCGCTATCCATCGGCGGGCACGGCGAGACGCTCCAGGAGCCATCGTGGCCCCCGTAGATCCGCACCGTGCTCCTCGGCCCTGCGACGCAAGCCCCGATCCGCGGTCACCAGGACAACCGGCTCGCCGGCATGGGCGACGATTCCGGCCAGCGTGTCATCACCGTTGCCGGGGGCATGCACAACTGTGACTCCCTCGGCGACGCCTTCGCTCTCACCGCGCCGAGCCTGGCCCTCGAGGACTACGACCACCGGCGAACGCAGACGGTCCGCGGCTGTCGCGGCGCGCACTTGCTCCACCAGATGACGGGCGGCCAGCGGCCGATCACGCCACCAGCCGGTTGGTTGCGAGCCGATCACGTTGGCTGCGTCGATTACCAGCACCGGTCGATTCTGACGCGCTGCGGCACGGCGCTGACCCGTGACCCTTTCTCGGCCTGGCACGAATCCGTTCTACGATGTCCGGCGTATGTGTACATAAGAGATGACAGAGAAGAGAGAGAGGTACCGATGGGTGACCGTCGAAGGCTCAGGAATGTGATTGTTGGCGTGGGGGTGGCCCTCGCCATTCCCATCGGGTTGGCGGCCTGTGGTTCCTCGAGTGCCAGCACGAAGCCTCCGGCAACCAACGTGCCCTCGAACTCGACCTCGGCGAGCACCACCCCGGCAACCACCACTCCCTCGACCACAAAACCGCCGAGCGGAGGCGGGGTCTCGTACTGAGTCGATAGGTGACACACATCCCGATTGCACGGAGACGCCTGCGGTGACGGCCCCGGCAACTCTGACCCGTCCGCCGGACGCACCGCGCCTGCCTCCGTTCGTCACGGCGAGTTCAAGTTCGCCACCGAGGGCCCGACATCGCACCGGCCGCATCTGGTTGCTCATGCTCGTGGTCGCCGCGGCGGCTATCTGGCTGAGTGTGGTCGGTTGGCGGGCGCTGACCCGGGGTGGCGATCTTGGCCATGCCCTCAGAACGGCCCCCGGCCAGATGGTCGGCCCAGCCGTGGTGGGAGTCGTCGCCGCCGTCTTTCTGGCCGAACGACGCTGGCCCGCGGTCCCTCGCCCCGCACTCGCTCGCGCTCATGTGGTCGACGCCGGCTACCTGGCCCTCTTCGCGGTCATCGCCCCCTTGGTGATGCTCCTGGATACCGGGTTCGCGGTAACGGTCGACCGATACGCACCGTTCGTGGTTCTGTCCCGGTTGCCTTTCTTGCCCCAGATCGTCGTGACCGGGCTGATTCTGGTCGGAATCGACGCCATGAACTGGTTCGCGCACGTGTGCAACCACCGCTCAACGGTGTTGTGGCGGTTTCACGCCTTGCATCACTCCCAGGAAGACATGAGCGTCTTCACCACCTTCCGCACCCACCCGTTCGCGCACGCGTCGTATCTGTTGGCCCTCATCCCCGCATTGGCGCTGGGCGCCAGCGGCACACTGCCGGCTGCCGCCCTCGTCGTCTATAGCTGTCTGGTGACACTCCCCCACGCCAATCTGCGGTGGACGTTTGGGCCTCTGGGGCGGATTCTCGTCAGCCCCGCTTACCACCGGCTGCATCACGCGAGTACGCCGATCGCCGGCCGTGTCGCCGTGAACTTCGGTTTCGTGCTCGTTTGCTGGGATCGGCTGGGGCGTTGTGCTGTCTTTCCGGCAGGAGGGCCGCCAATCCCGACGGGGATCGGCGGTCGGCCGGTGCCGATTGAGCAGACGGCCCGTGGGGTCGGAGTCGCCCACGTTGTCCTGGCGCAACTGGTGCAACCCTTTGCGCCCGGGGCCGCAACGGACGGTCCATCATGATCGAAGCCCCGCCCCGGGTCCGCGAGCTCTACCGGCAGGTCAGAGCCACCCGGGACATGCCCATCGTTCGCGATATCGCTCTGCTCGGGGCTCGTATCGGTCTGGCGTGGCTTTTCATCTATCACGGCGCCGGTACCCTTTTTGGGGCCTTCGGTGGCGCCGGGATCCACAACGCGTCCATCTTCTACGGCACCGTGGCGCATCTGCACCCGGCCACCTTCTTCGCCGTGCTCGGCGGCATCATCGAATGCTTCGGCGGCGCAGCCGTCGGTCTCGGGATTTTCGGCCGGATCGCGGCCGCGGGATTGACGGGCGACATGATCGTGGCCATGGCCACGGTCACCTGGAGCAACGGCATCGTGTCCAATGCGCCAGGAGCCGGCTACGAGCTCAACATAGCCCTGGCGGCACTGGCCTTCGTCGTGGCTTTGCTGGGAACCGGGCGGTTCTCTCTCGACGTCGGGCTGCGGATCCTCGTGGACAGAGCAACCACGGCTGATTCCGGCTCACGGGCCGGAGGCTCGCTACGTCGGTTGGGATGATTGGCGTGCTGGCGCGCCCCTCCGCCCATCCGGACGGAGGGGCGTGGCGCCATCGGGTCACCGCCACCAGCAAACCCTCACCGTCGCGGCCGCAATGGCTGGGATGGCTGGCCATTGCCCTGATCGCCGCCTTTCCTCTTGCCGAAGCAATCCGGATTCTGGTCCAGGAGCCACAGCCCGTCCTCTATGGAGACCTGGCGCTCCTCGACCTGGGTGCCCGGCGGGCCGCCCACTTCGACCAACTGGTCGGGCCATACAGCCGGGCCGGCTTTCATCAGCCTGGGCCCGCGGTGTTCTACCTTCTGGCCCCTTTCACCTCGATCCTGGGATCGGCGGGAGCGGGGTTGTACCTGGGGGCGATCCTTTTCAATGGCGGAGCCCTCGTCGCTTCCGTGGCCGTGGTGTGGCGCCGGCTCGGGCCCGTGGCGGCGCTGTGGGCGGCGTCCGCGATCGGCTTCTACTGCCTGTGCGTACGGGTCGGCACGTTCCGCGAGCCCTGGAATCCCTATCTGATTGTGGCGCCCATGGTGCTCTTCATCGTGCTGTGGGCCGCTGCGATGACCGGCGGATCGGCAACGCTGGTTTGGGCATTGGTCGTAGGCTCCTTCGAGATCCAGACACATATCGCCACGGCCGGGTTGGTGGTGACGATGTCTGTTGTGATGGTCGTGGCCGCGACCCTCCGGCGGTGGCACCGGCCCGCGAGTCGCGATGCTCTCCATAGACCTGGATTGGTGTCCGGCGCGATCGTCCTGGTCGCGTTATGGCTGCCGCCGTTGGTCGATGTGGGCCGTGACCGGCCGTCCAACCTGCAGGTACTTTGGGACTACTTCACGTCCGCGCACTCGAAGCCATCGATCCACTCCGTCCTCGATGTGGCCGCGCAATCGATAACGATCGTGCCGTTCGGAAACCGCGACTACGCGCTGGCTTTGCATCGAAGCCCGGCCGAGTTAGCGATCGCCGCCGGACTGATGAGCGTCGGGCTTGTCGCCGCCACCGCGCTGGCATGGCGTCGAGCCCAACCGATGAGCCTGGCGCTTGCGGCCAGTGCTCTGGTCGGAGCGGTCGTGGGCACTATCTCGCTTGCCCTCGGCTCCGGACCGGTCTACTTGTACTACACGGTGTGGCTGGCCTATGTACCGCTGGCCATTCTCCTCGCCCTCGGCACGGCGGTGTTCGGCCAATCATCACCTGTCTCGCACGTGGAAAAAACCTCCGCCAGCTCCACGTGGCCGCGGCCGCGGCTGGCGTTGTGCGTGGTGGCGGCGATCGCGGTTGGCGCCCTCACCGTCCACTCCGATCTCGGCATGGCGGGCGTCGCTACCACGACCGGCGCCGGGCCGTGGCCGCAAGCGGACGCCGGCAGCGCGGCCGGCCGCACCCAAACAGTGGCGGACACCGCCAGCCTCACCGCCGCGGCAGAGCATGTCCTGCGGCCGAGCGACCGGCGGGTGAACTTCACCATCGGCACCCCCGGCCTGTGGCCATACGTCGCGGGCATGGTGTTGGCCCTCGACGAGCGCGGCGTGCAGAGCACGGTGAGCCCGGCCTCCTGGGAGCTCTATTTCGGGCATGAGCGCGCCCCGGACCTCCGGTGAGTGTCGTATTCGACCTTTACGCCGCGACTGATGCGACGGCGAAACTGACAAGCAGCGGGGTCGTCATTGCCGAAGTTCACGGCGAAGACCTGACCTATCAGCGCACCTCCGGCTGAATCGATCGCCCGCAATCCCTTGCGGGTCGAGGGCCGTAATAGCAATACCAAGGAGGAAGCGCAATGTCGGAGAAATGGCAGGACAACCCGGCGCCCACGAGGCTCACCAGAATCAAATTTCCGGTCGCGGGTGGAGCGGCGGCCGCCGCGATATTTGCCCTGCTGTTGGCGGCGTGCGGAGGGGCGGGAGGGGCAAAGGTCTCCTCTTCGGCTACGAAACCCGCGGCCACCCAACCGCCCGCCCCGGCACCCGCCGTCACTCCGGCGCCGACCACGGCAGCACCGTCGCTGGCCGCCAGTAGCGCCCCCAGTGTGGTCCTTATCGCGAACCCCAAACTCGGATCCATCCTGGCCACCGCCCAGGACATGGTGCTCTACACGTATACGGCGGACAATCCCGGAGGGGCAGGCTGTACCGGGACCTGCCTCAAGTACTGGCCACCATTTCTTCTACCCGCAGGTGCAAAGACCGCGATCGGCGGTCCCGGCGTCACCGGGCTCGGCACCGTGGCCCGCCCGGAGGGGACACAGGTGACCTATCAGACCAAGCCGTTGTACACCTTTATCGGCGATTTGCGGCCGGGTGAAGCCAACGGCCAGGGCGTCGTGGACGGCGGCGGAACGTGGTTCGCAGTGGTGATCACTCCGCCGGCGGCGTCTCCTGCGCCAGCGACCGCAAATACCACGCCTGTGCCGGCCACAATCCCGCCCGCAGAGAAGCCGGCCACCACCTCGAATACCGTGCCGGCGCCCGCGCCTATGCCCGTCGAAACCACTCCCCGCACTACCACAAATACGATGCATACTCCGGCCACAATGCCAGCCGAAACACCCCATACGACCCCGCCCACCACGGCACGCTCGACCACCGTGACTGGCGGGGGAGTCAGCTACTGAGCCGGCCTGGCCGGACTGGGCTCGCCCGCTCCCCGGGCAGTCCCGAACGCCGGCTCCCCGGGCAGTCCCGAACGCCTCCCCGGGGCGGCCGTGCCCCCACCCTCTTCTTGCCGTTCTGCCTCTCCCTAGCATGACGCCTTGACATGTGACTGTTTGGTCACATAAGGTACGGGCGTGGATCCGGTGTTCCGTGCCCTGGCCGACCCCACCCGCCGAAGCTTGCTCGATGAGCTGTTCCGGGAGGACGGGCAGACGCTGGGCACACTGGCGGAGCGTTTTGCGATGACCCGCTTCGGAGTGATGAAGCACCTGAAGCAGCTCGAAGAGGCGGGGCTGGTCGTGAGCCGGCGGCAAGGCCGAGAGAAGCTCCACTTCTTGAACCCGGTCCCGATTCGGCTCATTCACGATCGGTGGGTGAGCAAGTACGCCGAGCCCTGGGTGGCAACACTCAGCGGTCTCAAGGAGCGATTGGAGAGCCAAATGGAGAAGGTGTTCGAGATCTATATCCGCACCACACCGGAGCGCCTCTGGGAGGCCATCACCGATCCTGATATCCGCAAGGAGTACAACTTCGGGGCCCGTGTCGCTTCCGAGTGGACCCCGGGGGCGGCGATAGAGATGTCCAGCCCGACCGGACTTCTCGGCGGCGGCGAGGTGCTCGAATCTGACCCGCCCCGCCGATTGGTCCACACGATGACCGCCCTCTGGGACGAAGAGGTGCGCCGGGAGGGCCCCTCCCGCGTGTCCTGGGTCATCGAACCGATCGCCGACTCCTGTCGGCTGACGGTGACGCACGACCAGCTGCGTGAGGACGCCAACGAGCAGCTGTACGGAGGCTGGCCGATGATCCTCTCCGGCCTCAAGACCTGGCTGGAGACAGGCCAGCGGCTCACGACGCCGGGGTCGTTGATGTATCAGTAGACCGGGCGGACAATTTCGGACGCCAGTTGCCGGCGGGCCTCGCCAGACGAACGCATGTTCGGTAGCATGGTCGGAGTGGACCGCCCTGAGGGTCTTCGCTGGCAGCTGGCAGACGAGGTGGACGACCGCGGGCAGCTCGCCCTGTTCCCTGATGACGAGCTGGTCGAGCGGCATGTCGGCACCGGTGAGTTCCGGGGTATGGAGTTCCTCCACGTCAACGCCAGATCCATCATCAACGAGGTGCCCCCTCGCTCCCCCGTCCCCTTCCGCTACACGATCAACGCCTACCGGGGCTGCAGTCACGCCTGCACGTACTGCTTTGCCCGGCCGACGCACGAGTACCTGGGACTCAACAGCGGCGAGGACTTCGAGCGGCGCATCGTCGTCAAGGTCAACGCCGTCGAACGGCTGCGCGCCGAGCTGAGCGCCCGGCGCTGGGCCGGTCATCACATCGCTATGGGCACCAACACCGACCCCTACCAGCGGTGCGAAGGGAAGTATCACCTGACCCAAGGCATCGTGCGTGTGGTCGGCGAGGCGGGCAACCCCTTCTCGATCCTGACTAAATCCACGCTGATCCTGCGCGACCTGGACTTGCTGGTCGACGCGGCCGCCCGCACCAACGTCGCTGTCAACCTGTCGATCGGGACTCTGGATCGCGACGTCTGGCGGCTCACCGAACCAGGGACCCCGCCCCCGGAGCGCCGAGTCGAGGCCGTCCGACGGCTCAACCAGGCCGGCGTGCCGTGCGGCGTGCTGGTCGCTCCGGTGTTACCCGGCCTTTCCGACCGTCGCGATCAACTGGAAGCGGTGGTCACCGCCTGCGCGGACGCGGGTGCCGTTTCGATCACTCCCGTCGCCCTGCACCTGCGCCCCGGCGTACGCGAGCATTACTTACGGTGGCTGGAAGACGCCCGTCCCGATCTTTTGGCCGAGCACCGTCGCCGGTACCGAAGCGCCTACCTGTCTGCCCGTGACCGTCAGTCGTTGGCCGATGACGTGAGCGAGCTCGTCGACCGGGCCCGGACAAACACGCCGGCACCGGCGTCACCCGCCCCAAACGCTCGCTCGGCTCGAAGCCCGATCCCAGCCCCCGTTACCGAGGCGCCGGCGCCGAACCGGAAGCCTTCTTCATCCCACCAATTAGCCCTCGACTGGTAAAACGATCAATCCGGCCCCCCGGAAACTTCAACAGAACCTCATGCACTCACCAGCACCATCACTGCGAACATGGTGGTGGGCGTAGCGCAGGTGCTGGCACGGATCGATGCAGTGAGCTGAGCCTGGCCCGGGCCGGCCGCGAGAAACTGGGCCGCCATCTGGGTGGTGGACGGCGCCGGCGGGCCCTCCGGCCGCATCACTGCCAGATCACTGGAAACCGGCGGCGACCATCGCGTACCTGGGCATCCGCCCAACCTCAGGATCACGGTATCTCCCTGCGCGATCTCGATGGTCTGACCGGAGTTGTCCGATGTCAGCACCACCGTCTGTGGCCCAGTCGCGATGGTCGTCGGGGAAGTCGCCGTGACCGGAGGGGTTGTTGTCGATGGGGAGACCGCGGCAACGGTAGTCGACGGGGAAGTGGTCGCGTTTCCATCTGTCGTAGCCGTCTCCGGCGATGGCGGTGGAGCGGCCGTTGGCGCGGCGGGACCTCTTTGCCCGGGCTGCTGTGCGTCGGTGCTGCCAGGCTGGGACGTTGTCGTTTGCTTGATCGGGGTCTTAGCGGGCGAGCCACCAACCGGGACGGGTGCGGTGCCGGGGCCGCCTGTCGTCGAGCCGCACGTTGAGAGGCAAGCCCCGGGTGTGTTCGGCCGCGGATTACGGGCGGCAGATGGAGCGAGCGATGACACGCCGACTGGATCAGATGTCGTCACTCGCACGCGAGCTCCACCAGAAAGCGCGGATACCAGTACAGCCATTGCCAAGATGGCCACCATGGCGGTGGAGACGGCGACGACCCGCTTTCGTCTGCGGCGCTGCAGACCTTCGCGCCATCCGGAATCGATGAACTGCACGCCACGGTCGGGATGGAACCTTCCCGCGGTGGCCCGCAGACTGTGACGCAGCAGATCCTCGAGGTCGTCAGCCATCGGTGGCTCCCAGCCCGGTTCGGCCCAGATTGCGACGGGCCTTCGCCAGCTGCGATTTCACCGTGCCGACCCTGGTGCCAAGCGTGTCGGCAATCTCCGCCTCGGGCAGGTCCAGGTAGTAGCGCAGGAGGACGGCCGCCCGCTGGCGGGGTGGTAGCCGCCGAACGGCGTCCATGACCGCAAGGGTTGTGTCGCTGTCGTCGCTCGACCGCGCTGAAGGCCGCTCGGCCGCGTGGAACAGGGCATTGGCCCGCGCCTCCACCCCTCGACGGCGCAGTTTCGACCTGGATGCGTTGATCACAGCTCTCCGCAAATAGACCTGGAGGCGAGCCGGTTCCCGCAATCGACGCCAACCCGCGAAGGTGCGCAGGAAGGCTTCCTGCACCACATCCTCAGCCAGCGAGGTGTCCCCGACGATGAGGTACGCCAGCCGGCACAGCCCGACGTAGTGAAGGCGAAATACCGATACGAGCTCATCATGGGCGAGGAGTTCCTCCCGCTGCGGGTCCGCCGCAACCAGGTCGCGCGTCGTCGGCCCGGCTTCTGCGGCCACGTCTAACCCTGACACCCGAGCACCCTCGAAGGTTGCCTCACATCACAACCAATCACCCCGAGCCGGTGCACCGGTCCCTCCACCCATTGTGTCGACCGGTACAGGGCCCACCAATCGTCTCCGGCCTGTACCTATTGGCCGAAAATTGGGCATTTGGCGGGACGCGGTTGTTATTCCACCAGGAAAATGATGTGAGACGAAGGGGCGGCTGTCGTCAGGCGACCGTGCGAATGCTGACGGCTCTCATGTGCGTCTCAGCCCCTTCTTACGTTAGCCAAGTTTACTGGCGGAAGATCGACGGAGGTACATGGAGTGGACACCACCTGGATGGCCGAGGGCAAGTGCCGAGAGCACGCCCCCGAGACCTTTTTTCCCAGCGACGGCGTCGGTGTCGAGATGGCCCAGCGCATCTGCGCGGACTGCTCGGTCAAGGAACCTTGCCTCGACTACGCCTTGGCGAACCGCATCGAACACGGAGTTTGGGGCGGGGTCTCCGAACGAGGCCGGCGACGGATCGCTCGGCGGCGAAGGGACACCCAGCTCACGCCTGGCTGAGGTCCATCCTCCGCCGTACATCATGTGTCGCCGGCGCCGAAGAACCTAGCGATCTGCAATCTGGCGGTCGCTGACCCGGGGTGTCCGCCGCCGACGACTACCCCGCCGGGGCGTGTACTGGACACGGGGTCACCAGCCGTACGTCCGCAAAACTCGCGGTGCCCTAGTGCCTACCCGACAGAGAAGCCCGCCACAACGCCCCGCCCCGCATTCTCTGTCGCAATCCACACCCTCCCAAACCGTGGCCCACGACAGAGAAGCCCGCCGGAACGCCCCGCCCCGCATTCTCTGTCGCAATCCACACCCCCCCAAACCGTGGCCCACGACAGAGAAGCCCGCCACAACGCCCCGCCCCGCATTCTCTGTCGCAATCCACACCCTCCCAAACCGTGGCCCACGACAGAGAAGCCCGCCGGAACGCCCCGCCCCGCATACTCTGTCGCAATCCACACCCCCCCAAGCCGTGGCCCACGACAGAGAAGCCCGCCACAACGCCCCACCCGACGCTTCTCTGTCGTATGCTCCCCCTCGCTCCGCCAGGACCGGCCGTCCGTCCACAAACGCTCGGCGCCACCTCCAGCCCCATTTTCCCGAACGCAATAAGCCGGCCGGCGATCGCCGGACAGCCGTACCGCCAAGACCACGGCCCCCGGGAGGGCTCTACGATCGAGCGATGGGGTCCGCTCTCGCCACGTGGGAAGCACTCGACTCTCCCTGGCAGCTCGCCATCGCCCAGGCGTGGGAGTCATGGACCGTTGGCTCCGCCGGCGTGGGCGCGGTGCTGCTCGATCACACTGGCGCCGTGGTCGCCCAGGGCCGGAATCGGATGGCCGAGCATTCACCAGGGCGATTGTCCGGGACCACGATGGCACATGCCGAGATGGATGTGTTGTGCCAGGTTCCCCTCGGGACCAGGCCCTCGGGCGCGCTGTACACCACGTTTGAACCGTGCCTCATGTGCGCCGCCACCATTTTGCTCTACCGAGTGCCCGAGGTTTGCTACGCCGCGGCCGACCCCGTCGTTGACAGCCTGCATGACTGGTTCGGTACGCATCCGTTCACGGCGGCGCGGCTTCCCCGACGGACCTGCCTCGGGGGTCCAATCGGCGCCTTTTGTCACGTGCTGCATCTGGCCTGGCTTATCGGTGATGGCGCCCCCGAGAGCGTCATTACTGCTCATCGGAACCTGACGCCCGACCATCTTGATTGCGCTGTGGGTCTTGGCGAGCGCCGGCGGCTGCACGATCTGGCGACTGAAGGAGCGACCGTTGTGGACGCGATCGTCGAGCTGTGGGCCGACCTCAGCGCGGTCGGCGCGCCATGAACGCATGACCGCACCATGGCCCCGTGATCCGGGCGACAGCTTGTTCTCGCCGGCGGCGATCGCAGCCGCGTACGACGCCGTTGCCGACGACTACGAGGCCACGTTCGCCGATGACCTGGAGCGCCTGCCCCTTGACCGCGCCATGCTGCGTTATGCGTGCGACCACCTGCCGCGGCCGGCCGCCGCCCTGGACTTGGGTTGCGGGCCCGCCTCGGTCGCCGGCCACCTTCTGGCCGCGGGTGCGATGACCGTCGGCGTGGACCTGTCCGCCGCGATGCTGCACGCCGCCCGCCGTCGCCACCCCGCCCTCGCAGTGGCACGGACCGACATGCGAGGACTGCCGCTCCGGGACAGCTCCATGGACGTCGTCGTGGCGTACTACTCGATCCAGCACGTGCCCCGCAGCCAGCTGACCGCAGTGTTGGCAGAAATCGGGCGGGTTCTCTACCCCGACGGGCTCCTGCTCCTCGCCACACACCTGGGGGAAGGCGATGTCGTTGTCGACGAGCTTCTGGGGCACAGGATCGGCGCCATCGGCGGGGCTCTTTATCAGCGCAGCGAGCTGCTGGAACGTCTGCGAGCAAGCGGCTTTCACGTGGAGGTCGAACAGCAGCGGGGTCCACTTCCGTACGAGGTCGATACACAGCGGATCTATCTGGTGTCCCGCCGCAACGCGTGACCTCACCCCGAAGACCCGCCGGCCGCCGCAGTGGGCGGTGCCGTCGTGGACGTCGGCGCCGAGGATCCCGACGACCTGGCCGCTCCAGAGAGGGAAGCCAGGCGGATCCGCGCCGCCGTCACCGTCGCGCCAGAGCGGACCCCGGCGACAACCACATCGTCGCCGACCGCGATGCGCGAGGGCACGACCCGGGGTCCGAAATGGGTCGAGGAGCTGATCTGGATTGTCACTGGTAGGCCGGCGGCTGTTTTGATTGTCCAGCTGGTCGGGCCGATCGCGGTAACGGTGCCTCGCACTACATGCCGGGCCCGGGCATGGGAGCCGGCTGCGGCGCTCCCCCGGCCTGGCGTGGCCGGGACGGTGGTGGATGTTGTGGGCGCGGCGGTCGCTGCCGCGTTCGACGAGGGGCCGGAGGTGAGCGCGGCCGCCGCGATCCCACCACCAAGGGCCACGACCAGGCCTACCGCGGTGATAACCGTCCCTCGGGTGTGAGATCTGAGGAAGTCGGTGATCCGTCGCATATCCGCAGCTTCCCCGCCAAATGCGAAGATTCTGTAAGTACCCGGTACGGGATCGATAAGCGGGGACAGCAACGGCGCGAGGGCTCAGGCCGGTCCTTGATCAGCCCATGCACCCTTCCTCACGGTTTCGTCACACCTGTGCGGCAAGGTTGGCACCGATGGCCAGCACCACCCGGAGCAACGTCGCCCTGCTGTACCGGCGGGCCGGTTTCGGTCTGCGCTCGGGCGAGCTGGACCAGGTCGCCGCCAACGGCTATGACGCAGCCGTCGACACGCTGCTTGCCGGTCTCGGCTCGGCGCCAGACCCGACCGGAGACCTGGTCCCATTGCCCGTGTTCAGCCCCTATCGCCGCCCGGCCACGCCGGCCACGCCGGCCACGCGGGCCACGCCGGCCGCGCCCGCCACACCGGCCACGCCGGCGGCGCCTCAGGCCGCCGCGCCAACGCAAACCAAGGTTCGAAACCAGGAAGAAGCCAAGGAGCTGGCTGCGTTGCAGCGCTGGTGGATCGACCGCATGATCGCTACCTCCACCCCGCTACGGGAAAAGCTGACGCTGTTCTGGCATGGTCACTTCGCCACCGGCGCATCCAAAGTCCACGACGCCAAACTCATGTACCTCCAGAACCAACTGTTCCGAGCGGCCGGGAGTGGGAGCTTCGAGCAGCTGACCCAGGCGGTCGCCAAAGACGGAGCCATGATGGTCTGGCTCGACACCGGGACCGACAAGCGCACCCACCCCAACGAGAACTTCTCGCGGGAGATGATGGAGCTCTTCACTCTCGGGATCGGCAATTACACCCAGGACGACGTCACCGCCGCCGCCAGGGGCTTCACCGGGTGGATCTACGACCGGGTCGATTACCGCTATGGGTTCCGGCCCCGCCAGCACGACTTCGGGGCGAAGACCTACCTCGGCCAGACCGGCGACTGGAACGGGGAGGACATCGTCCACATCGCCGTCACGCGCCCCGAGTCGGCCCGGTTCGTGCTGGCCAAACTGTGGAGCCACTTCGCCTACCCCGTGTCCCCGTCCGATCAGGTGGTCAGCGACCTGCTCCCCGCGTATGGCCCGGACCTCAATATCGGTACCGCTCTGCGAGCCATGTTCCTGCACCCGGCGTTCCTGAGCGGGGAGGCCAGGGTCGGCCTGGTCAAACAACCCATCGAGTACCTCGCCGGCGCTGCCCGGACACTCGGCCTCGACGCCACTCTCCAGCCGAGCCAACCCGGCCAGGCCAGGACCGGGAGCGGCGACACCGACGGCACGAACGCCGCGGACCCCAGGACCAGCCCGGGCCGAGCCGCCCGCACCCTGCCCACGCTCGCCACCGCCCTGGGCCAAACCCCGTTCAACCCGCCAAATGTCGGCGGCTGGGGCCAGAACGCCTACTGGCTTGACACCGCCACCGCCAACCTGCGTCTCGAGATCGCCCTGCTGCTGGCCAGCCGCGCCGATCTGACCAGCATCGAGGCCCTGCCCCAGAGCCAGCGGGTAGCCGGGGTTGCCAACCTGCTGGCCGTCGACGGGTGGGGGCAGACCACCGCCACCGCCCTGGCCGAAGTCGCCGGCCGGCCGGTACAGCTGACCGCCCTGGCCCTCGCGGCTCCGGAGTACGTGCTGGCATGAGCGAAGACCCGCACCCCTGGCCGGGACCCCGGGACGTGCCTCACCTGTCCCGGCGCAAGTTCCTGATCGGTGCTGCCGCCGTTGGGGGCGCCGCCCTCGGAGGGACCACCCTCTTCGTGACCCGGCCCTGGGACGACCCGACGGCGGCGCCGGCACCTGCAGCGGCCGCGACGCCGGCCCGCGAGGGTCCGCTCGTGCTCATCAGCCTCTACGGAGGCAACGACGGGCTCAATACGGTCATCCCCTACTCCGACTCCGCCTACCACGCAGCGCGGCCCAGCCTGGGCTACAGCCCCGACCAGGTCCTGCCGTTGGCGGATGGTCTCGGCCTCAACCCCCGGCTGAAAGGGCTGCAGACGCTCTGGAACGCCAAGCAGCTGGCCATCGTTCGGGGCGTGGGCTACCCGGACCCCAACCTCAGTCACTTCGCATCCATGGACATCTGGCAGACGGCCAACCCCACTGACGGCACCGGCCCGGGCTGGCTGGGGCGCTGGCTCGATGCCACCGGCGACGACCCCATGCGGGCCATCAGTGTGGGGGCCACCCTGCCGCCGCTCCTGCGAGGCGAGAAGCAGTCGGCGACGGCGATCACTGCCGTCCGGATAACCGTGCCGGGCGCGCCGGGGTTCCAAACCGCGTTTGCCTCGCTACAGGGCCCGGGACCGGATCGGACCGGCCTGCTGAGCGAGGTCGCGACGACGGGAGCGGACCTGCTCGCGGTCAAGGGACGGCTGGACGCCCTCCACGCCACGACGGCTACGGCGACCGATACCGGAGCGACCCGGGCCGGGCTGGCGGGCCAGCTGGCCATTGTGGCTGCCCTGATCAACGCCGGCGCTCCGACCAACGTCTACCAGGTCAGCCTGTCCAGCTTCGACACGCACGCCGCCGAAAAGGCGAACCACGAGCGGCTGCTGTCCGAGCTCGACGGTGCCCTGACCGGCTTCCTCGGCGCGGTGGCGGGGTCGCCCGCGGGCCGCAAGGCGGTGGTGATGACCTTCTCTGAGTTCGGCCGGCGGCCCGTCGAAAACGCCAGCGGAGGGACCGATCACGGCGCGGCCGCGCCGCTGTTCGTCGCCGGTCATCAGGTAAAAGGAGGACAGTTTTACGGCGAGGAACCCTCGCTCACCTCGCTGGACGCCGACGGCAACCCGAGATACAACGTCGATTTCCGGTCGGTCTACGCCACCGTGCTCGAGCGGGTCGTGGGGGTGGACGCCACGTCGGTGCTGGGCGGCCGGTTCGCCACCCTTCCATTTGCCTGAGGCCCATTTGCCTGAGGCGCGGCCGGCGCTGCCGTCAGCGTCACGACCATTCGGGTGCCGCCGTGCGGGCCGAGCGGCGACTCGGCCCGCACCGACCCGCCCATGGCCGCGGCCAGCTCGGCCACGATGGTCAGGCCCAGGCCGGAGCCGATCGGCCGATCGGGCCGCGGACGGGCCACAAACAGTCGCTGGAACACCCGGCCCAGGTCGTCCTCGGACATGCCCGGTCCGTCATCGGTCACGCACAGCTCGGGCGTTCCGTGATGGTGTCGGGTCGTGAGCCGAACCTGGTGAGCGGCGTACCGCAAGGCGTTCTCGATCAGGTTGGCCGTCAACTGGGCCAGACGGTCGGGGTCTGCCATCACCCGGACTGCCCGGTGATCGGGATCTTGTTCTTCCGCATCGACGATCAGGGCCAGACCCAGCTCGGACGCCATGGGCCCGAACCCGGCTGCGGTCGAGGCAACCGATGCGTCGAGGTCCACCGGCTGGATCTGGAGGGTGAAACGGCGGGCTTCCAGGGTGGCCAAGCCAAGCAGGTCGCCCACCAGCCGTTCGAGGCGGCGGGCCTCGGAGGCGATGACCCCTGCGGCCGCACCGGCGTCGGCGGTGACGCCGTCCTCGATCGCCTCCGCGAAGCCCCGGATGGACGTCAGAGGAGTTCGCAGATCATGGGAAACAGACTGGAGGAACTGTCGTTCCGCATCCTTGGCCTGCGCCAGCCGGGTGGCCATCGAATTGATGGACGCGGCCAGGGCAGCCAGTTCCGGGTCCGCGCCGGGGGGGTCCGGAACCCGGGCCTCCAGGTCGCCGGCGGCAATCCGGCCGGTGACCTCCTGCGCGGCCTCGATGGGGCGTACGAATCGGCGACCCAGCCGGTAGGCGACGAATGCTGCGACTGCCAGGATCACCAGCGCCGACACGGCGAACCACAGGCCCGCGGTCGCCAGGGCACTGGGCGGCCGGCGCGTCAACACGACCACCTGCACGACCTGGCGGGGCGCGCCCAGGATCTGCACCTCGGCCCGGTACGGCACGGCTGCGAACACCACACCCCCGCTCGAACCAGAGACCGTCCGCATCGCCAGTAGCGACTGGGGCTTGAGGTCACCGGCCTGCAATCCCGCCGGCAGCCCTGGCGGCACCCTCGGCGTCGCCGGGTCGAAGAGCTGCCCATCGGGGCGGACGGCCAGCACCGCGGACCCGTCGAGGCGGAGCGGGGACTTGAGCGCCAGCAGGAGGGTGCGCAGCGCCCGGGCTGGATCCGCACGGTTGTCCGCTTCGGCCTGCTGCTGCACGCTGACCGCCAGGCCTTGGGCCTCCCGGAGGAGCTCGCGGCGGGTTTGTGTCTGGGCGGTGTGCACCGCCAGAGCCAGGCTGGCCAGTCCGGACAGGACCACGCTGCCGAGCACCATGAGGATCATGGCGATGGTCAGACGGCGACGCACCCGTCAGTCCAGCCGGTAGCCGACGCCCCACACGGTCGCGAGCGGCAGGGCGTCGCCCAGCTTCTTGCGGAGCTGGCCCACATGCACGTCCACGGTTCGTTCGTCCCCGTACCAACCCGCCCCCCAAACCCCGTCCAGCAGCTGCTGGCGTGAGAGTGCCAGACCGCGGTTCTCGGCGAAGAACTGAAGCAGGTCGAACTCGCGGGTCGCCATAGGCACGGCCTGGCCGTCGACCCGGACCTCCCGGCGACCGGTGTCGACCAGAGCCGATCCTGCCGTCAGAACGACCGGCTTGACGGGCGGCTCCGGATCGGATCGGCGGATGACGGCCTTCACGCGGGCGGCCAGCTCGCGGGGTGAAAACGGCTTGGTGACGTAGTCGTCGGCGCCCAGCTCGAATCCTAGGACCCGGTCGATCTCGTCGGCGCGAGCAGTCAGGATGATCACGGGTACCGAGCTGGTGGACCGCAGGCGGCGGCAGACCTCGAACCCGTCCATCGGCCCGGGCAAGCCGATGTCCAGGATCACCAGCCGCGTGTGCTCGCGCCTGACCGCGTCGAGACCGGCCAGTCCCTGGTTCGTCTGGATGACCCGATGGCCGTCCCGTCGCAGGTACAGGTCAATCAAGTCGGCGATATTGGGATCATCCTCGACGACGACGATCGTGTCCGGCTCCGTCCGCACCACACTCAGTGTGGCATCCGGTTGTTATGAAAGTGTGACCGGCGACGGCTGGCGATGCCCGTGCCGGGGACACCCGCGGGTGCCCGCCGGCACGAGGCCCTCCTGGGTCAGAACTTCGCCAGGTCGGCGACGAAGGCAGGGCCGATGGAGCCCAGCCCGGTCATGCTGTCGTAACCCTTCGCCGTGCTGAGGGTGTTGGGCCGAGACGCGCAGTTGCCCGTCTCGTCGCAGTAAGTGATCGAGCCGGAATAGGTGAGCTCCCGGAACGACTTCGCAAACCCCTGGGCGCTGGGCCCGAAGTAGGTGAAGGCATAGTCCGTCCGGTACTGCGCCTGCTTACCGCCAGGCACGATGTCATCGATCGCGCCCGACGTCGAGTGGAGCTTGTAGATGTCCGGGTTGATGAACCCGACGTCGGCGCCTCCGGCCCGGACCGAGGCCCCATCGGCATCGGCGATCACGCCGGCCAGCAGTGGGGAAGCCAGGCTGGTACCGCCATAGCGGGTGAGCCCGAACCGGTCTTTTCCGCCCGGGAATGTCTCGTGCAGGCCCATCAACAGACCGCTGGCCGGGTCGGCGTCCATCGAGATATCCGGCTCCACCCGCAACGGTACGGGACCGTCCAGAGCCTCGTTGCGCAACGCCAGCGCCGCTGGGACAACCGGAGTCTGGTAATAGGGCTGGGTGTAGTTGTAACTGGTGAACCCGCCGCTGCCACCGTCAAAGGACACCGGCAACCACGTGTTCACCGCCTTCGACGTGCAACCCGGAAGAAGGTTCTCGAGATTCGCCGTGCACAGGAAGGCCCGCCCGGTGGACCAGCCCACCTGTCCGGTCTGTTGGCCGTTGGCGCCGATCTGCAGGGTGGTGCCTCCGACCGACGTGACGAAGGGGCTCTCGGTCGGGTAGTCGGCCGACGAGAAGCCGAACAGATTGAAGTTGTCCCCGTTGTCGCCCGAGGAGAACATGATGCTCATGCCGGTCGAGTCGGCCAGCATGAACAGGTCGTCCCACGCCGCCTTGGTGGCCGCGTCATCCAACAGATCCCCGGCGTCGTCGCCCCACGAGTTGGTGACCACATCCGCCAGGCGATTGTCGATGACGCTCTGCTCGGAATTGAACAGCCCGTTGAGGCAGTCCTGGGCGCCGACGTAGAGGATGTTGGCGTCAGGGGCCATCGAGTGAACGGCCTCGACGTCGATGTCCTGCTCGGTCAACCAGCTGCTGGCCGCACAGAGGGATTCGTCGTCGAAGGGCAGGGTGTCGTCCTGAGTGAAGTTGGCGTTGGCGAACGGAAGGTTGGCAGCGTAGGTCTGGAAGTACCGGGTGGCATCATTGGCGATCGTGGACGAGCCGTAGGCGTCGATGATGGCCACGGTGGCCCCCTTCCCGCTGTCGGCCGCGGTCAGGCCATACGCCGAACGGAACTGGTTCGGCTGGTAGCCGCACACCTGGTCCGGCACCGTGGTCGGATAGCCATTGCCGAACGCCGGCGTGACCGTGGTCGTCTTGGCCCCGTAGTAGCTGCCGCACGGGGGAGCAGTTATAAACGCAGGCGGGGCGGGCGGGAACGGGTTCGTGCTGGACGCCGACGCGCTGGCCTCGCCCGACGTCACGGCCGGCGAGGCCACGGTTTGGTTGATCCCCATGGCTCCGACCACACTGCCAGCGATCGTGGATGGCACCGAGATGTCGCTGGTGGCGTAGCGGACGGTCCGGCCGTTCACGACGTAGTTCTCCAGACCGGTGCCGAACGCCTGCTCCACCTGGGCCGCCGTCCCTGAGGCCGAGATGGTGATGCTGTCCTTGGATACGGCGCCGACTGAGAAACCCTGGCTGCGGAGCCAGCTGCGGGCGTTGTTGACCTCGCTCGCGGCCGGCGAGAAGCGGGCCTCCCACTGGGCAGTGGTGAGGTAGTGCCGGTAGCTGGCGCTCCCCGGCGAGCTGAGGGCTTGCACAAGCGACTGTGCCCCGGCTGCGTCGCGAAGCTGTAGCACCACCTCGAAGTCCACTCGAGCGGACCTGGCTACGGCGCCGACCGGGTGCTGGCGGGCGCTGGCGGGAACGGCGCTCCCGGCCAATGTGGTCCGACCCGACGAAGCGGCTCCTGCTGCCTGGATGCCGACGATTCCGCTGGCCGGGGCCAGACACAGCAGGGCAGCCGCTCCTACCGTCACCAACGGCATCCTGTGTCGCTTACGTAGCACCATCGCCTCCCTTGTGATGCCCCCGCTATGACGGGCGGACACTAGCCAGCGGCGGACACGCCTGCCAAGACCCTTCACGTTGGGCGCGGGACCAACACCAGGCGTGGGCGGATCGAGGGGGGCGGGGAGCGGGCAACATGCCAGTGTGAGCTCCGGCCAGATCCTGATCGTGCTGTGCCTCGCCGCGGCGACGCTCGTCGCCGTCGCTCTGCTGCGCCGCGTTGGTATACCCGCGCCAGTTGTCCTCGTCGTCGCCGGGTTGATCATCGGCTTTCTGCCGTTTGTCCCGGACGTTTCCCTGCAACCCAACGTGGTGTTGCTCGGGCTCCTCCCCCTTCTGGTCTTCGACGCGGCGGTCACCGCCTCCCCCACGGGATTCCTCCGGGACGCGCCGTCGATCGGCACCCTCGCCGTGCTTCTGGTCGTCGCGACTGCCTTCGGCGTCGCTGCGGCTGCCCACTGGGTCGGCCACCTCTCCTGGGCTATCGCCTTTGTTCTGGGCACCGCGGTCGGGCCCACCGACGCGGCAGCGGCGACGAGCATTGCCAGACGCCTCGGACTGCCCAGGCGCCTCGTCACCATCCTGGAGGGGGAGTCGCTGTTCAACGACGCCACGGCACTGGTCTTCTACGCCGCCGCGGTCACGGCCGCCACCACAGGCCACTTCTCGCCGCTCCACACGGCCGGAAGCATCATCTACTCCGCGGTGGTCGGCTGCGCGATCGGCCTGGTCGTCGGCATGATCGGCCGGTGGCTGCGCAATCGCATCGACGACCCGCCTATCGAAATCGCGGGGTCGATCCTGCTTGCGTACGTCGCCTACCTGCCGGCCGAGGAGATCCACGCTTCAGGGGTGTTGGCGGCCGTGACCGCGGGTCTGTACCTGGGGTGGCACAGCAGTGGCGACGCCTTCTCCGCTCGCAGCCGGCTGCAATCGAACGCCTTCTGGGAAACGCTGGTGTTCCTGGTCAACGCCGCCCTCTTCGTGCTGGTGGGCCTCTCTTTCCACACGTTCACGGCTCAGGCCCGAGGTCCACTCGGGCGTTTGCTTCTGGCGGGTGTGGCGGTGGTGGCGGCCGTGGTTGTCATCCGGCTGGTGTGGATGCTGGCTTCCGGCTGGATCATCCGGGTCCGGCGCAGCGCTCGGGAGGGGCGGCGCCAGATCGGGTGGCGCGAGCGAGCGATCCTCGGTTGGGCGGGCATGCGCGGCGCCATCACGCTGGCGGCGCTCCTGGCCGTGCCGACCGCGACGAAGGCGGGGGCTCCGCTCGCCGGCCGCAACGACATCATCTACCTGGGCTTCGCCGTGATCATCGCCACGCTGGTGGGTCAGGGCATGACGCTGCCGGCGCTGGTTCGGCAATTGCATCTTCGGGAAAGTCCGTCTGTGACCGACGCCGAGCGCGACGCTCGGGTGGAGCTCACCAGAGCGGCTCTTGACCGTATCGGGACGGCCTGCGCGCACGGAGAGTTGCCGGAGGAACTTGCCGACGGGCTGCGAGCCCAGTACCTGGGACGCCTCCACCGGTTGGAGACATCCCCGGACGACGACGACCTCGAGGCCGAGGTCGAGGCCACAGCCGCCACCGATCTGGCCATGCGGCGAGACCTGATCGCTCTGCAACGACGCACGCTCGTTTCCCTGCGCGACGGCGGCCGCATCGGCGTCACGACGCTGCGCGCCATCGAGCGGGATCTCGACCTGGAAGAGGCGAGACTCTCGTCCGCCTGACGGCACGCGGGCAGGGGGGCTCAGTTGAGACGGGCCCGCAGGCTGGCCCCCTCGGAGCGCAGACGATCCGTCAGCTCCGACCCTGCCTGCGTATCGGCCAGCTCCTCGAGGAGATCAGCAGCCTCGTCAAAGCAGCCCAGGCTTCCCAGGCGCCCCGCCAGCTGCACCCGGTCGGCCAGCGGGAGACCGGGCACGTCGCCGCGAAGCCGCGAGACCCACAGCAACGAACGACCGTCGGCGCGGCGCTCAAAGCTACGGTCGAGATTGGCCAGCATGCGAGCCAGGATGGCCCGCGGACCCATGGAGGCGAGCATGTCGCTCGTGAACTCGCGCCGGGAACCGGTGACGTCCCGGAGGAGCCGCTCACATTCTGAGGGTCCGAGCCGGCGGCCACGATCGAACGCGTCGATCAGTAGGTCCGGGGCAGCCGCGTCGCGAACCAGGAAATGGCCGGGCATGCCGACCCCCTGCAGCCGAAGGCCGCACCGGCGCCCGACCTCGATCATCAGCACGGACAGCGAGATGGGAATGCCGAGGCGGCGATCCAGAACCTGGTCGAGGTAGGAGTTGAGCGGGTTGTCGTAGCTGTCACGATCGCCGCGCAGGCCCAGTACTTCGAACAGCACCCGGCACACCCCGGCGGTGTCCGGCTGGGGTACCCGAGTAGCGATTCCGTCCAGTCGTTGGAGCTGGGCTCCGATGTCCAGGGCAGGGTTGGCATGAGCCGCGATGACAAGCGCCGCCTCATCCAGGCCCAGATCCTCCTCGGGGCCTTGCAGCAAGGCCCGCCAGCGCGTGGCCAGATCCACGACACGAGCCTATGACCCGGCTTTGACGAGCCGCGTATGCTCGGCTCCGTCCAGCTCGCGAAGGAGGAGGCTCGATGCTCGACCTGGTGATCCGTGGAGGGCTGGTGCTCGATGGCTCGGGGCGTCCAGGCGAGCGAGCCGACGTGGGATTGAACGGTGACCGGATCGTCCAGGTCGGCACCGTGGCAGATCAGGGCCGTGTCGAGATCGACGCGACCGGTCTGGTTGTGGCGCCTGGGTTCATCGACGGTCACACCCACCTCGATGCGCAGATTTTCTGGGATCCGATCTCGGCTTCGGTGTCATCGCACGGGGTCACCACCACGGTGATGGGCAACTGCGGGTTCACCCTGGCGCCCTCCGGCGAAAGCGACGTCGATCTGGTTCTCCGCAGCATCGAGCGCGCCGAAGACATGAAACGGAGCACGATCCTCGCAGGAGTGCCCTGGAAGTGGGAGACGTACCCCGAGTATCTGGACGCGATCGCGGGCCTGCCGAAAGCGTTCAACTGTGCTGGCTACATCGGCCATTCGGCATTGCGGGCCCACGTCATGAAAGAGCGGGCGTTTGAACAAGCGGCGACCGACGACGACATCGCAGCCATGACTGCAGAGGTCGAGGGCGCTTTGCGAGCCGGGGCGCTCGGTTTCAGCACGTCCCGGAGCTTCAACCATCTGACGTTCGCGGATCAGCCGGTCGCCAGCCGGTGGGCCGAATGGCCTGAGGTGGCGGCGCTGGTGGGAGCCATGGGTCGACTTGGTGTTGGGGTGTTCCAGCTGGCGCCGGAGCGTCTCAAAGATCCAGAGGACCGGGCCGATTTCGAACGGCGCCTCGTCGGGTTGACCCGCACCAGCGGTCGGCTGGCCATGTTTATGGTGGCCGGGGACGTCCAGATGCTCGACGGCCTGGCCGCTGAGGCGGGGTCGGCTGGGGGCAAGGTCATCGGGCAGGTGCACGTCCGGGGGTTCACAAACGTGTACAGCTTCGAGACCTCGTTACCGTTTGATCGTCTGCCCACGTGGCATCAGGTGCGAAGCCAGACCCACGACGAGCAGATGGCGTTGCTGAGCGATGCTGAAATGCGCGCCCGTCTGGTCCAGGAAGCGATGCAGGCCCGCTACGGTCCCGTCTATGGCGCCGAGCCGCGCCCGCCTCGTTTTGATCTGATGTATCCCGTTGGCGGTGACGAAGCTCGCTGTTCGATCGCAGAACTCGCCCAAGCCGCAGGTACGACCCCCGTGGATGTGATCATCGACCGCGCCGTGGGCAGCCAGTTCCGCCAATGTTTCATGCAGCACACCACTCTCGGACCAGAGAGCACCCTCCGCTCCGACGATGAAATTCGACTCGGCCTTCTGCGTCGTCCGGATACCGTCCTGGCTGCATCCGACTCGGGTGCGCACGTGTCGCAAATCCTGGACTCCAACATTCCCGGGTACCTGTTGTCCGAGTGGGTCCGAACCCGAGAGGCGTTGAGTTGGCCAGAAGCGGTGAAGATGTTGACATCTGAGCCCGCACAGATATGGGGCTTCCACGACCGGGGTCTGCTCCGTGCAGGGTATGCCGCCGACGTCGTTGTCTTTGATCCAGAGCAGGTGGGATCGTCGCTGCCGAGCGTCACGCACGATTTGCCCGACGGCGGCCCTCGGCTGGTCCAGAAAGGGGTCGGATTCGACGCCATCGTCGTCAACGGCGTGCTCACGTGGCGCGATGGGGCGTACACGGGAGATCTGCCCGGGCGGCTGCTGCGCGGTCCACTCGCCCAGGCACCTGAGCGCCCGGCGAGCACTTAGGTCAGGTGGCGGACCAGGTAGACGCTGGTGGCCTCAAACCCGTGTCGTTGGTAAAACTGGCGGGCCCGTCGTCGCCGGCGATTGGAGTGCACCTCCACCAGGATGCAGTCGTGCGCACGGGCGTGGTCGGCAGCCGCATCCAGTAGTGCTGCACCGACCCCCCGCGATCGAACCGTCCGATCGACGATCAGGGCGTCGATAGAAGCGATCGACGCCCCCCAATGGAACTGGTATCGGACGCTCAGCGCCAGGAGGCCAACAACCTCACCGTTGTGGACGGAAACGTACACCACGCCCGCCCCCGTACCTCGCAGGTCGCGTTCGACCGCGTCACGGTCACGGGGGTATCCAAGCTGGCGCAAGAGACGCACCGCGTCGTCGCTGTCCCGGGGCGCCGCCCGTCGAACCATGACATCACTTGAGTCGTTCATGGCGAGCCCACCTCTGCCAACCTTGCCGGTCCGGGAGCAGGAAGGTATTCGGGACGGGATGGAGCGGCCATCCGGTGGGCGACTCGGCCGTGCGACCACGGGGATAGGCTTTGCCAGCCATGGACGTGGAAGGCCTTCGTCAGGTGCAGTCGCCGCTCAAGGATCGGTACCGGGCGGATCCGGACGCCGCGGTGGTGACGTTGCACGCCGAGGGATCGCTGGCCCGCGACGACATCGTCTGCTCGGTCCAGACCGGGCGAGCGCTCGTGGAGGCCGGTCTGCACCCTGCGACGGGGGGCGACGGGACATTCGCGTGCTCGGGCGACATGCTCCTGGAGGCGTTGGTCGCGTGTGCCGGGGTGACGCTGCGCGCCATCGCGACGACGCGTGGGATCAACGTTGAAGGGGTGGTTCGGGCTGAGGGCGACCTCGATTTCCGCGGCACCCTCGGGGTGGATCGTGAGGCTCCCGTTGGCTTTCGAGCCATCCGGGTCGAGTTCGAGTTGCGCTCGGATGCCCCCGCCGCCGACCTCGACCAGCTTGTCGCGGCCACGGAACGCTATTGCGTCGTCTATCAGACGCTCGCTCGAGGCTCGGCGCTCTCGTTCGTCAGGCACTGACCGCAGCCCGTCTGGTGGTGTCAAACGGTCCTAGGGTTCCGGTGCATAGCCGGCCTGCTCCAGCAACTTCCGGAGGTCGACGACCTGCTGAGTGTCGAGATCCTTGGTGCGCGGCCGGCTCATGATGAGTGTGTTTGTGCCTACCTTGATCTCGAATTTCCCGTCGTGGCGCTCCGTGACGTGGCCGACCTGTTCCAGCAGGGCCACCGCTGCCCGCCATTCGACGTTCTGGCTCACCGGATGGCGGAACAGTTGGGCCAGCGTGTCCCGGTGATTGCTGCTCAGGTGCTTTGGCTCAGATCCTGCGGACATCGAGATCCCTTCTCTCGGACTGGGGCGGCACAAGGTCACGCCGGACCTGCCGCCGACAGTCTCTCACGAGCGCAGCTGCAGTCGCGGAGAAGTCAGCCCCGCTGAGCTCGGGCCCGCCGCTTTCCTTCGTGCATCGCCTGGACACGAGCGACCGGGATGGCGTGACCCGCTTCGACGAGCGCCGGATTCAAACATTGCGGGCTCGGCATCTGGGCGGTCCACGGGTCGCGGCCGGCCAGCAATCGGATCGCGGTATGGACCGTGAACTCGGCCGGCGAGACGGCGTCGAGATCCTCCCACCGCACCGGGAACGAAACAGGCACGCCCGCCCGGACCCGGGGGCTGTACACCGATACCACCGTGGCCCCTCCGACGCGGGTGGAGTCGATAAACACCTTGCCGGCGCGGTCTTCTTTCATGAACGCGGTGGTGGCGATCTCCGGGTCGAGCGCCTCCGTCCGGACGGCAATGGCCCGGGTCGCGGCCGCTACGTCGCCCGGGAGAGACTGCTCGTCGACAGGCACAAAGATATGCAGGCCTTTGGCCCCGCTGGTCTTGACCGCGCCGGCCAAACCGGCGTCGGCCAGCACCTCGCGGACCAGGTGGGCGGCGCGAACGGCCATGGGGAAGGCAGTCGCGTCTGGGGGGTCCAGATCGAGGACCAGGTGCGTGACCCGGTCCGGGCGTTTTACTCGTGCCAAGGTCGGGTGGTATTCCACGGCGCGCTGATTCGCGAACCACAACAGAGTGCGCCGGTCGTTGCACAGCGCATAGGTCACCTGTCGCTTGGATGACTCCGCCCAATACTGGACGGTTCGAACCCAGGAAGGAGTGTATTTGGGAACGTTCTTCTGCATGAACGCTTGCTCCCCCCGATGGACCCGGATGACCGACAGAGGTCGGTCCGCGAGTTCAGGCAGGACTTGATCCCGTACCCCGTCGAGATAGTCCACCAGATCCCGCTTGGTCGCCCCGGCGCCGTCAAAGAGCGGCTGATCCAGGTGGGTCAGGGACACGCCCTCTCGCTCTTCCGAAGCCTTCCCACCGGTCTCGCTCATGGGCTCACCGGCCACACACACTACCGGTCGTCGTGAGCACCTACGCCGGCGGGTCCGGATCCGCCGGCGCACCGGCGGGCGTGGAACCCTGAGCAAGCAGGTCCTCGATGCGACCCAAGCGAAGGGCCAGATCCGCCAGCGTCACCTCAGAGGATCCTCCCTGGGAGAGTTCAGCGCCGGCTCGCCTGCGCGCTCCTTGCTCCACGAAACTTGACGACACCTGAGCAGTGACGACGGCCAGGGTCAGAATGCCAATCGCCATGATGAATCCCGCCGCCACTCGCCCCAGCACCGTGACGGGGAAGTAGTCGCCGTAGCCGACGGTTGTAACGGTTGTGACGGCCCACCATACGGACTCACCCAAAGTGTGGATATTGCTCCCAGCCACATTGCGCTCATAGAGCCAGACCGCGGTGGCCCCGTTGAGGACGAGCAGCGCCGCGGCCAGCAAGAACCGGCTCAAGTGGCCGCGTTGAAACAACGACCGGACGAGACGGAGGCTGAACACCACGCGCAAGGGCGGGATGGCCACAACCGCCAGGCCGAGAAGATGGGTGTAGAGGTACCGGAAGTGCCGGCGGGCCAGCGCGGTCCGAATCGCCATATCGACGCCGTAGATGCAAGACAGCGCCACGCGGACGCCGATGGCAATGTTGTACGCGTCGTTTGTGGTCCCGAAGTCGCCGGGCGGGACGATGACGACCCAGAGAGTCAACAAGGCCAGGAGGTCGAGCGGCGTCTGCGTCCTGGCCAGGTAGGCGGCGAGCCGCCCGCTGGGGTCGTCCGGATCAAATGGTTCGGAGTCGTGGGCCGATGACTCTTCCGCTGCATTCATGGCTAAAGCGTTGCACCAACCGACAGGTCCGGGACGACGTTGGCTCGCTGAAGAGAGCCCCTGGCCTGCCGTGATGCCCAATCCAGGATCACAGGTGGTACACCATCATCACCGTGCCACCTGCTCGATCATCTCGCGCCCGCCGGCGGCGGCCGGCCGGACGCTGGCTGATCGGACTGTTGACTGTCGCCGTTGTCGCGGGAGCATCGCTGGGCGCGGTGGCTGCCCTCGCCGGGTCCTCCGGGACGAGGGCGGCGGCGCCAGAACCCACGACGTCAACGGCGAATGCCTCGTCTTCGGTCGAGCCAGCCCAGGCCGATGTTGCGGCAGCGCGGGCATGCGCCGCGTTTAAGACCTATCTGGCCGATGCCGCGCAGGGCCGCGTACCTCGAGCGGTAGGGCAGAGCGTCACCGACAACGCCTACCAGTTGATGGCCGGCGCCAGCCAGGCCCAGACCGCCGGCAAGCCACTGCCCAAGTGGACGGGCCTCGGGGAGGAGCTCATCGCGGCAACCGACGACGTGGTCAAGCTTGACAGTTCGGCACTGGCCAAGGACGGGGCGGCTGCGGCGGAGGCCTGCCAGACCATCCCGCCGGCCGCCCAGGTCGCAGGGGGCTACGCCGCCTCCAACCCGTCCCCCGCGCCAAGCTCGTAGAAACTCGCGGCCGCGGTATTAATCCGAGCGGAGAGATTCGAGGAGCTGGCCTTCGCGCTGAACCAGACCGCGCCAGCACACCTCCTGTGCGTCGGTCAGCCCGCCTGCGACGCGGCGATCGGCCATCCGGTCCAACAAGGCCCGGACTCTGGCGAGCTCGATCTCCAACCGACTGGAATCCACAAAAACATTATCGGGGCCGTCCGTGACCTTGAGCGGTCAAGGACCACTGATTTGGGTGGAGGTTGTTTGATCGTTGGGGTCGGATCGATGCTCGCCTATGGCTATCGGCCAGGGCGCAGCCTGCGCCCTGTCACCCTCTGCCTCTCGATGCGGATCCAGTGGGACTTCCGCCCCAGAGCCCAGGTGTCCACGGGGAACTCCCGGGTGGCCGCGCTCGTCGCATCCAGGGCGTCCGTCACCTCGTAGCCCACACCCACCAGCAGGACGCTCCACCCGGTCCGCTCCGCCTCGTCGACCACCACCACCACCGCATCAGGTGAACTGGTGAATCCCGCTTCAAGGAGCGAGTCCGTCGCCCGGCGCACGACCGTGCAGTCTACGAGGCTGCCACCCGGATCCGGGAAGGCGGCCCGGGGTGCCACCACGCCTGCAAATCAACATGCGTGCACCACTGATATCTGCCCGGGGAGATGTCAGCCTGAGAACAGGCCGCCTCCGGCCCAAGTCCACGACACATCCAATCGGCCCCACCGCGCCGGGAGACGAGAAAGGAGCCCCGATGACCGGCACCATGACGGTCCGCCCGCGATATCGCGTGCTGGAGACTCGTGTCCCGGTGACCGGCGCCCGCCGTACCAGGCGGGTTCGCACGGGTGCGCTTCTTGTGACGATCGGGCTGGCCGGCTTCCTTGCCACCCTCGTCGGAGGCTACGCGGGCAGGTGGACATGGACGGGCTACCTCGCCAACGGCACCGTCTGGAACTGGCTTCAGGTCATGCTGCTCCCGCTCGCTCTCTCGGGGCTGCCCATGCTGTGGCGGGACGAGCCCGGCGATCGAAGGTATGTAGCCGTAGGTCTGGCCATGAGCGGCCTCGCGCTCGCGGTGCTGGTCGTCGGCGGCTACGGATGGGGATGGTCGTGGACCGGGTTTGCCGGCAACAGCCTCTGGGACTGGCTGAATCTCATACTTCTTCCCCTCACCGTGGCGGTGGTCCCGCTGTGGGCCAAGACCCGCGACACCCATCCAGGCGAGTGGTTTGCCGGGATTGCGGCCCCCACTGCGGTGTTGGCTGTGCTCCTTGTCGGCGCCTACCGCTTCGGATGGTCGTGGACGGGGTTCGCCGGAAACACCCTGTTCGATTGGATTCACCTGCTCGTCGTTCCGCTGGTTCTGCCAGCCGTGTTCCTCTCCGTGGACCGGCAACAACGGGAGCTCCGTGCGCTCCGTGGGGCGGGGGCAGGGGCACGGGCAACGGCGGCGGCAGCGGGCGCCACCCCGTCTGCGGCCGGCTGCGGCCCGGTGTCATCGTGACCGGTCGAGCTGGCTCCCCGCCCCTTCGGCGACCCAACGGGACTGGCCAGTCCGCCTGTGAACGGGCGTATGCGTCGCCCGTCTGCGCAGGTTTCTCAACCACGGCAATGAGCAACCGGCGCGCAGTCGCACGACGGCGGTCACTCGAATGGGGTCGCCGCTGGGCCGGCGTCAGAAACCGGCATTACCAGCGCAGCAAACCCGAACTGCGTAGGCACCCGCGGTGCGCAGCGCGCGTCAACCGGATCCTGCTTTGCGGTCCCCACCGAGAATGAATGGAACCCGGGCCGCGAGGCCAGGACGGCTCAAGAACGCGAACACCACGAGGAGGGCCAGGCCGGACAGGTCACCTGCCAGACCGGCGGACGACACGAGCGGTTCGAATCGGGGTAAGGATGCGACGGTCGCAAACACGGACACCCCGATCAGCACTGTTCGCCATCGGTCGCTGTCGACCGCCGCAAGGATCAACAGTCCCCAGACCAGATACCACGGTTGAACGACGGGGCCCAGCGCGACGACCGCCAGCAACCCCAGCCCCAACCCGACCTCGATTCCCAGGTGTCGCCCTCGCCATAACAGCCACGCGATGATGGCTGCCGCCGCGGCGTACCCGATGGCTCGGCTGACCGAGACCAGGGTGATCGTGTCTGGACCCACCTGGAGCAGGCGGACCAGATGGTCGCTCAGGAGAGCCAGGTCCGTGGTGGGCGTGAGCACTGAACGAACCACCCCCGGCGTTCCCAGCGTCGTCAGCCACCCCCACCCCATTCGGGTTACCAGGGCGCAGGCCTCCAGCACGGCAACGGTGATGGCGCTGACGGTGGCCGCGACACGGAGCTTGCCGCGCCACGACACCTGGCTGCCGATCCAACTCCAAGCGAGGAAGGCGGTGCCGATGAGCGCCGGAGCCTTGATCGCGGTGGCCAGGGCGCAGAGGCCGATCGCCAGCGCCGGGCGCCCGCATTGGAAGAGCGCCAGGCCCCCAAGCAACAGGCCGGCCAAGAGAGCGTCGTTATGGCCGGGTGAGATCAGACCCAGAAGAGTGAGCGGATTGAGGATCGCGAGTGCAACGGCGATTGATGGCGCCGTGCCGAGGCGGCGGGCAAGAGATGCCAGGGCGGCCGCGGCCAGGAGAACGCCGGCAAGAGCCAGCAAACGGAGGCCTTCAACGGCGGCCGGCACATGGTGGCGAGCCACGCCGACCACGCCTGCCTCCAGACCGAGAAAGAGTGGCCCGTACGGGACGGATGTCTTCAGCCAGAGTGGATCGACCATTCGCACCAGCCCCGGGTCGCTGGGCTTCAGGATCACCGGTCCGTAGTGATACGGGTTGATGCCCTTCAACACCATGGTGCCCTGGCCGACATAGCTGTAGGCGTCCCCGCTGAACAGCGGTGGCGCTATCAACAGCGGCAGGACCCACAGGCCGAATACCACCAGGACGGTCCTGACCGGTGTCCCCGGTCGGCGCCGCAGGTACCCGACGACTTGGAGCCAGGCAACAAGCAGGGCCGCGACCCCCGCCAGAACCGCGGCGACGCCCAGCTTCTGGACCGCGCCCGACGTGTGGCCCATTCCGAAGGCCCAGGCGTCCGGCAGGTGCACGTCCATCGGGGTTCCGGCCAGCGTTCCTCCCACGCAGATGGCCAGTACCGCGCCGAATCCGGTGATGACGGGCAGGATCAGGCCAGATGCCAATGCGGCGTCGGCACCGACGGATTGCGAAGCAGGTACAGGAGGTCGAGACGGCGACGGCCTTACGGCGCGAGTTTCCCGATGCAGACCCTCGCCGGTCACGCCATCCAAGCGGATGACTCCCATAGTCGTCGGCTACCCAGCAGCTTCAAGGCGAGAGCTCTCTGCAATCTTGCCAACGGTTGGCGTACGAACGATCAGCAATGCACCCCCAGCGATAGCCGCGATCAAAAAAGTGAATACTGCCGCACCCGCCCAGGGGCCAAGCAGGTGCTTGGGGACATGGGTGCCGTACCAGAAGGCAAGCGTGAAGCTCGAAGCGATAGCCAGGAGTGGCGTCCGGCCTCTGCGTGCTTCGGCAATGGCGATCAACACCGACAGGGGGAGCGCATAGTACGACAGCGCGATGCAGTCGCCGACCAGCCGGAATGCGAAACAGATCAACAGCAGCCCGACGACCTGATCCAGGTCGGGCCCCTGCCCGGACACCAGGCGCGAGCGCGAGGCTCGTTGGGCCCACACAACAACCAGCAGTGCGGCGAAGAGAAGAGGTAAAAAGCGAGCCAGGTCGTTCACCTGTCCGATTGCCACGTGGAGAGGGGCTTCTCGGAGCATGCCTTCCAGGGTGGTTTGCGGAACTAAGCCGCCGGGAACGGGGATCGGCCCGCGCAGGACCTGCCAGGCGGACTGCGGGCTGATCAGCATGAACGGGACGTAGAGGAAAGCTGCGGCCGCAACCGTGCCAGTGGCCAAACGCGACTTCGCTTGCCGTTCTGGTGCCATGAGGAGGAGCACGGGAAGGACCAGCAGCGCCCACTGTTTGGAGCCGACGGCCAGTCCCAGGCCGGCCCCCGCCCAGAGCCATCGCCCGTCGGAGGCGAGGGAGAGTGACACAAGGACGAGCCCGAGGGCGAGAACGTCCTCGGGATGAAAGTAGTCGCCGAGGGACTCCTTGAAGAACGGGGTCACCGCCATTGCGGCCAGGAACAGGGCCTCGTTGCGCAAGCTCTGTTGGCGGCCTCCGACGAGGCGCGCTCCCGCGATGACAACCACTGCGGCCGTGCAAAGGGCGGCGAACGTCAGTGCCGCGGCTGCGCCCCCCGGTCCAACGATCCCGTCCCAGACAGCAATGACAATCGCAGCCGCAACAGGAAACCCGGGAGGCTGGAATGCTCCCCCAGCCACTTGGCCAGTCGTACCGGGGTCCGGGACATAGGCCTGGTCAAGGTGTCCGCCTGCGATGGCGTAGGAGGATGCAGCCACGCCCGGGCGGTCGATGTGGCGGTGACCGGTGGAGACGACGACGACGATCACGGTCAGGGCCAACAGACGCAGCACCCACCGGACCACTTCGGTCTGCTGGGGGGACATCAGCGGGAACCAGGGACGCCGGGCCGGAGTCGTCACTGCTGCCTCGCGGGACGCCGGCCCCATGGTGCCGTTCATTCCCCAAACCGTAGGCGGAATCACTGAGCGTGCTGGGCGCATCCCCCGGGACCGGCCATCAGCAGCGGTCGCTGGCCAACACTGCTATGTCTTTTAGTGTATATCGAGTATTTTGGGTACGATCCCCGTCCTGATAGAACGTGAGGCCGGAGGCAAGGGGGCCCGACGGGCGCAGGAGAAGCGCAGGAGCGCCAAGACGGGTTCACACTACGCCGTGATAGCGATCAATCCGAGCGCGTCAGCGGCGAGGCCCGGGACTGGTTCGTTTCCCACTTGAACGTGGGATCGCGTTGATAGCGTCCAGATAAATGCCACCGCGAGGACCGACACCCGGTGCACGCGTAAAACTCCTGGAGGCGGGAGACCGGTGACTCCTGGCCCTGTCGAGCGGTACCCGACGGAATGTGAGTGCGATGTCGTCCTGCTCGATGGAACGCCGGCGAGGATCCGGCCCATCGTCCCGAGCGACACGGACCGCCTGACCCATTTCCACGAGCATTTGTCCCGCGAGACCGTGTATCGCCGCTTTTTCAGCGCTCATCCTCACCTGCGCCCGGAAGAGCTGGCGCGCTTCACCCGCGTCGATTATCGGGAACGACTGGCCCTCATTGCTCTGGTCGGCGACACGCTGGTCGCCGTCGCTCGCTACGACCGCGCTCCGTTCACCGCCCGGGCGGAGGTCGCATTCGTCGTGGCCGACGCTTTCCAGGGGCATGGACTCGGGACCCTGCTTCTGGAACACCTGGCCAGCGCGGCCCGGCGCCGTGGCATCTCGACGTTCGAGGCCGAGACACTCAGCATCAACCACCCGATGCTGGACGTCTTCGGCCAGACCGGTTTTCCCTGCGAGCGGCACCGCAGCGAGGGAGTGATCGAGGTGTCGTTTCCGATCTCGCCGATACAGGCGTATCTGGATGCTGTCATCGAGCGGGATCTACTCGCCACGCGTGCCGCTCTGCAGCCATGGCTGGACGCCATCCCTCCGGCTGACGTCAGACGCGGTCTGCCAGGGCTGGCCGGCCGCCCAGGATTGGACCGCCATCTGCGAGTCACACCGGCTCGACGCCTCTGCGCCCGTGGTGGCGGGAGCGCACGGCATTGACGTCAACTCCGGGCTCGCCTATCTCGCCAGTCATCCCGGCCTGGGCGTCATCGTCGTCGACCTGGCGAGCGTTGCCAGGCCCAGGCGGCTCGTGGCTCTGGCCCGGCACGTGGCGCGCCACCGGCCCGTCCTGGCGTTCGTTTCCGATTCCGATGCCCTCGCCTGGTGTCAGCAAGCCGGGCTCGAGACGCGGCCTCATCTCGACGTCCTCGCCGATCGGGCCCGGGAACTCATGGCGGAGGCGCAATCCGGCACCTGGCAGCCCCCGCAGCGCGGACCGCTGGTGGCGCCGGAAGACTGCGCCGTGTCGGAGGCCCGAATGTTCCTGGATGGGGTCCTGGATGCCGACGCGCCTTCCCCGCGGGTGCAGCAACTCGCACCGGAAATCACATCCGACTTGCTGTCCGCGTACCGTGTTTCCGCCCAGAGTCTGCGGGGCAATGCGTGGCGGCTCACGCTGGAGAACGAAGCAAGCGCAGGCCTGGTGGCGCGGGCGTCCGGGCGTGAGGACGAGGCGGAGCCGGGAGTGGCGCGCCTGTTGCCCCTGACAGACCGCGACGTTGCCGACCTTGTCGGGCCGGCCGGGGTTGTGGGGCCCGCGGCGGACCTGCTGGCCGATGCAGTGTCGCGGATGTCTCGGTTGATCGACGATCAGCCCGATATTCATTGCATCCGGCTGGGCACCTGGCCACCGGGAGCCGCCGCCGATGCCGCCGCCGGTGCCGCCGCGATCTGGACCGGGCCGGGGCGTGGCACCGAGGACGATCCGTTTGTCCGGCGGCTCGCTGCCTCCCGGGTGCAGCCGGTTACAGATGAATGGAGGGTCGATCGCCGTAAATAAGCACCCTGGTCGCGGTGATCGTTCCCCGACCGCCTCAGGCGCCGTCAGGAAACGAATATCCCCCCGTCGTGACGGTCAAATGCGTTATCGAGGCATCCGGCAGGGCGCCGTGAGTATGAAGTTCGCCCGGCGGGGAAATAACGATGTCGTCCTCGCCGATCTCGACGCGAGTGCCGTTCGTCTCGACAAAGCCCCGTCCGGACGTCACAACAATGACCTGCCCGCCGATGTGCACGTGCGGCGGTGTCACTCCCCCCGGACCGGCGGTGACGATGGCGACATCGAGCCGGTCAGCATTGAACGGGCCTTCGAGCCAGTTCGGTAGGAGGGATCCGTCTTCGGCAGCGGTTCGTGCCGCCAGTTCGTCCGCCTCGCTCGAGCGCACCACTCTCATAGGTGAGACCATACCGGCACGCTCCGATCACCGACGGGCGGCGGCAGGCAGCGGTAGGCACCGGTGAGTGGCGGAGGCACCCGGGGAGCAATGGGCAGCTGCAGGACGGGGGCCCCCGGGGGTAGCCAAGGCGCCGCACTACGTGCGATCGGGGGTTGACGTGCGTGCGCTGGACGTGCTTGGCTCACCACTGTCCGCTCCACCCGGAGTCGGGCGGTTCGCCTCAGAACAAGCGAGCATCGAAGCTCGGAAGAGGGGGGTCTGGAGTGGCACGCCCTGGTCTACATGAGCTTTGGCGGTCTCCCGGCACCCGCCTATTACCTGATCGGCGGGACCAGCGAAGCCACACCGTTGTTTGCTGGCATTGTCGCTATTGCCGACCAAGTGGCCGGGCACGACCTCGGCCTGCTGAACCCGCAGCTGTATGCGCTTTCCGCCTCAAAGGCGCCGGGAATCGTGGACATCACCACCGGCAACAACACGGTCACCGTCAGCCAGAACGCCAGGACCTACACGGTCCGCGGGTTCGAGGCCGTCCCCGGCTATGACCTGGCCAGCGGAGTGGGGACCGTGGACGGTGCCCAGCTGGTGGCCGAGCTCGCCGGGACCTGACCAAGCGGGGCATCCCGAAGGGACCCAGACCGAGCAGGGCGGCGCAGGTGCCCCGGCGCCAGCCGGCGCCCTCGCGCTCTCGCCAGTGCCCTACTCGTCGCTCAGGTGAAACGACAGCCGGGCCACTTTTACGTTGCAGCGACGACGCAGCACGTTGGCCAGGATGATGCCGCGTTGGTTCTGCAATAGCCGGTGCCGCCACTTCTGGGGCTCGACTTCAGGAAGCAACACGAGCACCTGGGGATACGCCACCACCTCGGGCGAGTTCAGGTAGTCGGACATCGGCGTGGCGATGGAATGCGTGACCGGTCTGAGAATGACGAGGCGTACCCCGGGTCGCCAGCGGTCCCAGTCCGCTTGCAGATGATCCGCCTTCTCATTGTCGTACTGGACGCTGACCGCAACCGCCTCGTCACCGAACGACAAGGCCGCGGTCAAGGCCGACTCGGTCATACGTGACACGGCGACGACCGCGACAACCACCAGGCTCCGCTGTTTGGTCGGCTGGACGGGCACTGTTCCCAGGCCCAGTTGGGCCCCAACGGTGTTGTAATACCGGTCGATACGCGAAAACAGCAGCATCAGTGCGGGCACAATGATGACCACCACCCACGCCCCGGCCACGAACTTGGTCAGCAAGAAGATGATGGTGGCGACCGCGGTCATCACCGCGCCCGTGCCGTTGAGCATGGCACGGGCCCACCAGTAGGGGGGCCGGTCGTGGTACCAGTGCCGCACCAGGCCGGTTTGCGACAGCGTGAAGCCGGTGAAGACCCCGATGGCAAAGAGGGGAATCAACGAGTTCGTGTTGGCATCGACCGCAATCAGCAGGATGGCGGCCAGCACGGCCAAAACAACAACCCCGTAGCGGTACACGGGGCGCTCTGCCTTGAGGCCGAACACGTGGGGAACCAGATTGTCCCTGGCCAGCAGGGAAGCGAGCACCGGCAGTCCACCAAAAGAGGTGTTTGCGGCGATGGCCAGGATCACGGTCGTCGACAAATCGATCACGTAGTAGACGACCCCGCGGCCGACCGACGCTGAGGTGATCTGGCTCAGCACCGTCTGCGAGGAGGACGGGGCGATGTGGAACCGGACCGTCAAGACCGACAGGCCCAACAACATGGTGCCTAGCAACAGCCCCAAGAGAATCTCCGTGCGCTGGGCGTTGCGAACCTTGGGCGGACGAAATGCCGGTACGTCGTTGGCGATCGCCTCCACGCCGGTAAGGGCGCTGCATCCGGCCGCGAACGCCTTCAGTATCAGCACGATCCCCACCGCGCCGACCGTCTTCGGGAGCGTGTTCGGTGGCAGCCCGGCTGTGGGCGAGGGGTGAGCTCTGGCGAATCCCGCCACGATCACCACGTAGATACCGACGATGAACACGGCGGTGGGCAGCAACAGGGCCCTGGCGCTCGTCGCGATCCCTCGCAGGTTGAGCGCCGTGAGCACGGCCAGGATGCCGAGGGCGATGCCCAGGCTGGCGTCTTTCAATGATGGAAACGCGGACGCCAGCGCGGCCACGCCGGCTGCGATGGACACGGCCACGGTGAGCACGTAGTCGACGACCAGCGCCGCCGCCGCCAGGTGACTGGCGTTGCGGCCCAGGTTGGCCTTGGACACCGCGTACGTCCCGCCACCGTCGGGGTAGGCCTCGATCACCTGGCGGTATGAGAACACCAGGAGAATGAGCAACACCACGATGGCGACCGTGATCGGCTCGATCTTGGACAGGGCCGCCGCCCCGGCCGTGGCGAGCACGACCAGCATCGCTTCCGGCCCGTACGCGACCGAACTGATGGCGTCCAGCGACAGCGCCGGAATGCCCTCGAGGCTGCTGATCTGCTCCGAGTCGCGGGTTGTTTCTTTTTCCGGACTGGCGGCCCCGACCGCGGGCTCGATCGCGGTTCCCTCTTGACGGGCGTCGGAGGCGTCGCCGTCGCTCACCCGTTCGCCCTTCTTCTGGATGGTGGTTTCACTACCCCGCCCTCCAACACCCAGGGGCTAGCACGAGGCTGCTCCCATGCGGGACACCCGATCGACTCGAAACGAGGCACGCAACCATGACGGGCTACGCCAGCGTGCTATCGCATTTGGCAGCCCGGACACGACCGACCATGCATCCGTCAGACGACGGGCCGCGGTTTGCCCGGCGCGACCGTTCGAGCCAGGATGCCAAGGGTCGCACGCAAGGCGGCTTCGGGGATCACCGGGAAGATCTGGGCGTCCTTCCAGCTCTGCTCGACCGAGGACCAGTCGTAGAACGAAGTCACCAGGGTGCCACCCTCGATCGGCTCGAGCCCGTAACCGTAGACGTGTCCCAGGTTGAGTTGCCCTTCGACCGTCCAGCTCAATTCTCGATCCGGGGCGAAGGTCATGATTTTGACCGTCACGTCGTAAAGACCGAGTGGGTAGTCGTTGAGGGCTTCGCGGTCCATGTGCACGACGAAGCTGTCACCAACGGCGCCGACGCGACCGCCGCTGGCAGCCATCAGCATCCCGGAACTGTCGATTGCGACGTGACCTTCGGGATCAGTCAGCACTCGGAAGACGGCCTCCGGCTCTGCGGCAATCGCCCTTTGCACTTCCATCCGCTCGGTCACGGCAGGCATTCTCCCACAGCGGACGGTTTGCGGAGACGCTCAGCTGCTTCCGGAGTCAGGACGCGCAGCGAAATCGCCGTTCCTGGCTTGGACCACAGAGGTGTTGTCGTCCGGTATCCACGTAGCCACATAGCCCTGGTTGGAGGGATTCAAACCGGGACTGGTGGAGAACCAGTTGGCGTGCTCGATCTCCCAGGGCATCGCCAGAGAAGCGCCGAGCGGAACGGCGCTCACGGGCTCTGTCCCGTGAGCCATGCGCCCGACGGCCCACGGAAGGTCGGCACCGCACGAGAGGCAGAAAGTGCGTTCGCTGGCATTAGAACGTCCGCATCGTCCACAGACCAAAGCCATGGTACCAACAGCCTTCCGTTGAGCGGGCGGGCTCACTCTGTATCGCAGCGGTAAATGCCTCAAGGGTGCCGACACCAACTTCGGCTTCGTCCACACAACACCATGAGCCCGCTCAGGTTGAGCCCCACTTATCCGACCGGAACTCTCCCCGATCTCAAGGCACCGCCGCCGGCGACGAGGTGCGATGACAAATTTGCTCACCACCTTTGACGTACGGGCCACTCGACCAGCACGGACCGTGATGAGCGGTTGTGTGGCGATCTGCGTGTTCGACGCCGTGGCGCCAACGGACGGGGGGAATCTCACTCTCTGTCGAGCTGGGTCGTCGTGGGTGCCATCGCTGCGCTGTCCACTCTCCTGCGGCTCGCTTGAATCTCCCCGCAGCCACGCTTACCGAATGCTTCGGTCCGATCGAGGAAACGCCTCCGCGTCGGACCACAATCGATCGGGATGCCGGCCGGGGGTGCTGGTGGCGCGGCGAATCGCGTTGGGCTCAGGCGACGGCTAACCAAGGAGGGCCGACCATACCGGTGCCGCCCGTAAAGCACCCCGGCACCCGGCCAAATGCGTGCAACAGCAGTTTCTGTGCGCCTGTCATTGACAGCCTCCCGTCCTGGTGAGAAGCTTGTTGATCAGGGCGTGGTCGATCGGGCACGCTGCGTGGCATGAACAGCCAGAGTGCCTTCGGGGCCAGTACAGGAGGTTTGGAACTTTGGTGGTGACGCAAAAGGCCTTGTCGATTCCTCCCGCGCTCCGGCGAGCCTGCCTGGTTGCAGCTGGTCTCTCGATCTGGCTATTCCCCGGTTTGGGATCATCCGCCTCGGCAGCCAGCGCGCCACCGCCGACCTGCAGCCTGACGGGCATCAACAACGGGACGCCCGCCGGGATGCAGCTGACCGCCCAGGACCCGACCAGCGGCATCAAGAACATCATCAGCCCATATCATCTGAACGCGACCGCGTGTATTTGGAACCTTCACCCGGGGCACGACTGCGCCTATAGCCACCAATTTCCACTCAGATCCTCCCGACCCAGGGGTCGTCCGGATCGTTGACGATTACCAACGAGGCCGGAGAGAAGACCAGTTGTCTGGGCCAATTTAAAAACGTCATTCCCGGCGGCCGAGTTTTCAGCACGGGCTTTGCCTTCCCTCAGGACCGCAACGAGCTTGTTATTCAGAATGGCACGAATGCCACTGCGCTCACGTCAGCGACAATAGCCGTGAATGGTGCAGCTCCTATTACCGTTCCGCTGACATCCGGCGAGGTCTACTCGCAAGACCTGACATTGCTACTCCATTCTTCTCCGCCGTTAAACACCCTGGTCGTGACCGCCGGAGGGCAAAACGGCGCATCTGCCGAGGTGGTGGTTTGGGGAGTCGGTCCCTTTGTCCACTTCTAAAGAGACGTATTCCTCCCCCTGACTGTCGGCGCCCCGGAGGCCTTGTACCCTGGCCACTACGGCCCAGATGTCAGCGCCGACCACCAAGCGGGGTCGGGGCGAAACGGTGCAGTGGGGCGGCCGGTGGCATCGGTCTCGAAGCGATACACGATCCCTGCGGCCGGCTCGGCCCGACGTTGCTCTTCACTCCAGCCCTCCGTCGCCGTGGTGACGTACAGTCGGCGCAAGTCTGGGCCGGCGAAGGTGCAGGACGTCGCTTGCACGGCCGGCAGGACGAGCACGTCGCGCAGCTCACCTTCGGCCGAGTAACGATGGACCTGCCCGCCCCCGTAGATCGCCACCCACAGGTCCCCGTCGGCGTCGACGGTTAATCCATCCGGGGCGCCAAGATCGTCAGGCACGCGGACGAGGACACGACCGTCCGATATGGTGCCGGCCTCCGCGCTAAACGTGAAAGCGTGAATAACACCAGGGCCGCTGTCGACCAGGTACATCACATTTCCGTCAGGGCTCCAGCCCAATCCGTTGGAGATCGTCAAATCGTCGAGCATCAAATCGACGCGGCCGCCTGTGTCGAGGCGGTAGAGCGCCCCACCGCCTGGCCGGGTGTCGTTGGCCAGCGTCCCTGCCCAGAAGCGGCCGTGGGAGTCGCAGGCGCCGTCATTCATCCTCGTTCCGGGCGGGCTCACCTCCAGAATGGGGCGCAGCGAACCCGTCGGGGACAGGTAGACGAAGCCGCGGCCTGCAGCCAGGACCCAACCCTCGTCGCCCTGTACCGGAACGACGGCTCCGACCGTGCCCGGCACCCAGTACTCACCTACCAGGCTGAGGGTGCCATCATCCGCAACCCGACCCCGGTACACCCGACCGGCCAGGATGTCCACTCCCAGCAACTCGATGCGGTGGCCATCCCATCGCAGGCCCTCGCCGAGGAAAGCCTGAGTGATCGTTGAGGGGACCGCGTCCGCAGTCATCTAACCGGGCTCTCACACATCAGGCGGTCACGTTAGCCCTTGCCGCGGGTGGCGTGTGGCTCCGGACGCGCCGGCGCGGCCTCCGTGCACCGAGTCGCTGCAACGTCGCAGCGGCCGAGACCGGAGACCGCGTGGCCGGCCGAAATGGTCAGGGCTGGTAGTTGATCCCCTCCAGCGACACAAACCGGTAATCGACCACTGCCGGGGGCCGCGGGTTGATCACGACCATCTGACCCTGAGGCGTGATTGCCATGTCAGCATAGGTACCGTCGAAGGTGTGCACGATCGTGTACACGGTCCGCGTCGGGCGAGCCGCAGGCGGCAAGGTCGCAATCACGTTGGCGTTGGACCCGGTGGCCGACGTCTGGGCCACCGCTCCGGACAGGTGCACCACCCCGAACGCGTCCAGTTCCCAGGCCGGCCGAGTTGAGCCGAAGCCAGCATTGGTCTTCCAGTTCGTGGCGTTCACGGGCAGGGACTGGATTGCCCCGGACTGCGGGAAGCTGATCCCTTCCAGGGACACGAAGTGCAAGTCAGTCACCGCCGGCGACCTCGGAGCGATCACCGAGATCTGGCCAGTACCGGCACTGATCTCCAGATCCGCGTACGTTCCGTCAAACGTGTGCGCGATGGTATACACGTCGTGGTTTGGCATCGCCGCACCCGACAAAGTGCCTATCACATTCGCGTTCGGCCCCACGGCCGAGGTTTGAGTGACTGCTCCCTGGAGATGGACAACGCCCGATCCGTCCGCATACCAGGCCGGTGCGGACGAACCGAAACCGGCGTTCGTCGACCAGTTGGCCGTGTTGATAGTCCCGAACGGCTCGGGGGCCGGAATGAATTGCTCGTAGCTGATCCCCTCGAGCGAAAGGAACGACAGGTCCTGAACTGCAGGCGGACGGGGCCCGATCACGTCGATCTGTCCGTTTGGATTGATGGCCAGATCTGCGTACGTCCCGTTGAAGGTGTGGACAATCGTGTACACGACCCGATTCGGACTCGCAGCCGGGGACAGAGTCGCAATCAGATCAGGATTGGGCCCGGCCGTCGACACCTGCTTGACGGCGCCCTCGAGATGGACGATGTCCGGATCGACCAAGCCGGTGTCCTTGAACCAGGAAGGAGCGCTTGATCCAAACCCCGCCGACCCGGACCAGTCGGGACCGATACTCAGGATAGGGGCAACAGGCACCCCGTTGGCCCGCGCCGGCGCTGCCTTCGCTGACGCGTTCATAGCTGCGAGCGGGACGGTTGCCGCGATGAGCCCGGCCGCCAGGTAACGCGCCGCCTGCTTTCGGCGGCCTTTTGACATGTAGTCGGTAAACATACTCCTCCTTTAGAAGGGTTAACGCGAGATCGCCGTGACCTCACAAAGACCATTACGGCTCCTGTGTAATGGCGGTTCCGCACCCACAAAGCGAAGTCTTTTCGTGTAAAAAGAAATGCAGGCGCGCCAGATTGGCCCGATGAGACGTACGCCGGCGGGCGAAGTTCGGTTCCAGGGCGCGGCGTCAGGGAACTTGCCGTTGACAACGGTCCATCGAAGGAAGAGACTTGGCCAAAAGCACATCTTTCTGATCGAGGAGGCGGCTATGGACGAAAGCGCCCTCGATGTGCTCAGCCGGGAACACCACGACCTTCGAGAGGGTTTCGCCCAGCTGCGGAGCTCCGATGCCGACCGGGGCGCCCTGTGGCTGGAGATTGTGAGACAGGTGACCAGCCACGTGGCCGTGGAGTGCAGCTTCCTGTACCCGCTGGTCAAGCGGCGTCCGCTGGGATCCCCACATTTTGCCGACGAGCTGCGACACGACTACCGCCGAATGGAGCACCTGCTCGTGCTCACTGAGCGGCGCAAGATCAACTCGCCGGATATGCCTGATCTGGTCAATCAGCTGCTCGATGTGTTCGATGCTCATCTGGAGCGTTGCGAGCGGGTGCTGGTGCCGACCATGCGCGAGAAGCTGAGTCCGGCGGAGCTGGACGACCTCGGCGCGAAGATGCGCGGGGCCGAGAACGTGATCCTCTCCCATCCCCATCCCCATCTGCTGGCGCTCGGTCCCCTGTACCGGTGGACGACTCGCCTCGCTTCGGCCTGGGATCGCACACGAGACCGCAGCGTTCGCAATCGCTGACCCCGCTCACGCGGCAGAATGCGATCCATGGATGGCCGGCCGGACGACACCGTGAAAGCCGGTGAGCAGGTGCTGCCACCGACCATCGAATGGCGAGACGGAACAGTCAGATTGATCGATCAACGGCGACTGCCGGCGGAGCTGGTCTTCCTGGATGCGTCCACCGTTGACGAGTTGTGCGACGCGATCCGGTCGCTGGCGATCCGGGGAGCTCCGGCCCTGGGCGTGGCCGGCGCCATGGGGGTCGCCCTCGCGGCCCACCGGGGCGACGACACGGCCGGCGCCGCGGACCGCTTGATTTCAACCAGGCCCACCGCCGTAAACCTACGGTGGGGGGTGGAGCGAGCCCTCGCGGCTGACGATCCCGTTTACGAAGCAAACGCCATCGCCCGCGAGGATTCGGAGCGCAACCGGGCGCTGGCCCGGCTGGGAGCCGAGTTGCTACCGGCCGGCAGTCGGGTCCTGACCCATTGCAACGCTGGCGCCCTGGCGTGCGCAGAGTACGGAACCGCCTTGGGCGTGATCAGGTCGGCTCACGAAACCGGCAAACGCCCGTCGGTTTGGGTGGACGAGACCCGTCCAGTCATGCAAGGCAGCCGGCTGACCGCCTGGGAACTGGCCCGGCTCGGCATTCCGGCCACCGTCGTCGTGGATGGTGCGGCCGCCGCACTCATGGCCGGCGGCGACGTCGATTGCGTGCTGGTCGGCGCGGACCGAATCGCGGCCAACGGGGATGTGGCGAACAAGATCGGGACATACTCACTGGCCGTCCTGGCCCGTCACCACAGAATCCCTTTTTACGTGGCCGCGCCCCTGTCGACAGTGGATCTCGACTGCCGGTCAGGAGCGGACATCCCGGTGGAGCAACGCGCCGCCGACGAGGTCGCCGTGTTGGGTGACACGAGGCTGGTGCCAGCGGGTGTAGCCGTCAGGAATCCGGCCTTTGATGTGACACCGGCCCGGTTGGTGACCGCCATCGTCACTGAAGGCGGAATCGCCACCCGTCCCTACGGTCGTACCCTTCGAGAGCTCTTCCAGTAGACCTACTCGTCGCGCTGCTCACGGGAGTGTTGGCGCATGTAGCCGTAGTAGGTCGCGAACCGGTCGTTGACTTCGTCGGGGAGCGGGTGCAGCGCCCCCAGTGTCAGGGCTCCCAGAGTGATCTGCGCACTGCGCTCCACCAGCGCGGTGCTGTGCAGCGCCGTTGCTGGATCGGGACCTACCGCGACCATGCCGTGGTTCGCGATCAGGGCGACACCCCGTCCTTCCAGCGCCTTCGCCGCCTCTTCGCCCACCTCCGGCGAGCCACTGGGCGCATACCCGGTGCACCGCACGTCGCCGCCGACGTAGATGGCGAACTCGTCGATACAGGCCGGAATGCCTTGGTGAGCAACGGCAAACATGGTCGCGTACACAGGATGCGAATGGATGACCGAGCCGATGTCGTCGAACGCCCGGTAGCAAGCCAGGTGCAGCATCTTTTCCGATGACGGGGAGCGTCCGTCTTTGCACGCCAACGTTTCCCCGTCGGGATCCACGACGACGAGATCGTCGAGCTGCATGTCGGCGTAGTCCACCGAGGACGGCGTGATCACAATATTGCCGTCTTGTTGGCGAGCGGAGATGTTGCCGGCGGTTCCCTCGACTAATCCCCGGCGCAGCATGTCCTTGGCGACAGCCAGCACCCGCTCGTTCGCGTGATCGACGTACCGCATGTCCGGCACCTCCGGCCTCAACTCAAGACTTCCGGGTTGACCGCATGGAGCAGTTCCTTGCCGGCGAGGAGCCGCTCGATATCGTCCGCCACCATGGCCGTTTGCCTGCTCTCGGTGTCCCAGGTAGCCCCGCCGATATGGGGAGTGAGCACCACGTTCGGCATGGAGAGCAACGGGTGGCCGTACGGCAAATGCTCTCCCACGAAATGGTCGAGTCCGGCGCCGGCCAGGTGGGCGGACTGCAGGGCGGCGACGAGGGCATCGGTGTCGTGCAGCTGGGCCCGAGCAGTGTTGAGGTAGAGGGCGCCGGGCTTCATGGACGCGAACTCGCGCGGCCCCGATCATGCCGGCCGTCTCCGCGGTGACGGCGGCGTGCAGGGAAACCACGTCAGCCCGTTCCAGTAGTTCCTCCAGCGACACGGTCGCTTCTTCGCAGTAGGGATCATGCGCGATGACGGTCAGGCCGAGTCCCTCCAGTCGCCACCGCAAGGCCCGACCCACCGAGCCCAACCCGACCAACCCGGCGGTCTGGCCGGCGAGTTCCCAGGCCCGGAACCGTTGGTAAGGAATCGTCCCGGAGCGGTAGACCTCGCCGGCACGGACGTCGCCGTCAGCGGCCAACAGTTTGCGGTTAAGGGAAAAAAGGAGCGCCACCGCCAGCTCGGCCACCGCGTCAGCGTTCCGCCCGGGGCAGTGGAGCACGGGTACCCCGGCGGCGGTGGCTGCGGGCACGTCAACATTCACCGGATCGCCGCGGGTTGCCGCCACAGCCAGGAGCGGGCGCTGGAATACGTCACTGCCGACGGCATCGACTTCCACAATCAAGATGTCCGCCGCTTCGGCTTCGACCCGGTCCAGCAGTTGCGCCGACGAGTACACCCGCAGGGGTGTGTGTTCGATCCACGGGTCATAGATCACGTCCGTCATCGCAGCCAGACGGTCGAAGCCGGGGCCCCGCAATGGGGCGGTGATGTAGGCACGAGGCCGGTCCCCTTCGGTCACCCCGACATTCTTGCCATACTGTGACGCCAATGTCATGGTCGGGAGGTCCGGCATGGGGTCAGTGACGATCGGGCTGGACATCGGCACCACCTCGGTCAAGGCTGTCGCCGTCGACGACGAGGGTGAGGTCATCGCCCGCGCCCGCGTCCCCCACCGGTTGGTCGTGCCCGCGCCCGATCGGATGGAACACGATGCCGCCCAGGCCTGGAGGAGAGGGCCGCGCCGGGCCCTCGCCGCGCTTGGCGACGTGGATGCGCGTGCGATCGGTCTGGCCTCGATGGTGCCTTCTCTTACCGCGGTCGACGCCCGCGGCCGGCCGCTCACACCCGGGCTGCTCTATGGCGATGTCCGTGGCCGCCGGCCGGGCGTGGTTGGTGACACCGTTGAACAACAGGGCGAGGCCGTCGGTTTCCTGCGCTGGACCGCCAACATCGCCCCACGCGCCGCCGGGTTCTGGCCGGCCCCCGCCGTCGCCAACCGGGCCCTCGGGGGCGCAGCCGCGATCGACCCCAGCGTGGCCATCACCTCCGCTCCCCTCCACGGGCCCGAAGGGTGGGATCCGGCGGTGTGCGCGGACTGCGGTATCCGACCAGAACAGCTTCCCGCCGTCGAGACGATCGGGGGTTCGGTAGGCCGCCTCGACGGCACCGGCCCGCTGCTCACGGCCGGTTCGGTCGACGTCTGGTGCGAGCAGCTGGTCGCCGGCGCGGGCCAGGACGGAGACGTGCACGTCATCTGCGGCACCACGCTCATCGTGTGGGCGGTCGCCCCGGGGATGCCGGACGTCCCGGGACTGTGGACCGTGGGACACGCGGTGCCCGGCCGCAGCCTGGTGGGCGGGGCCAGCAATGCGGGCGGTCTGTTCATCGATTGGGTGAACAGCGTCATCGGCCGCGGCCGCGGCCGCGCCGGAACGTCCGACGCTGTGGATCCGGGTGACGTGCCCGTCTGGCTGCCGTACCCGCGAGGTGAGCGCACTCCTTACCACGACCCCAATCGGCGGGCCTCGCTACACGGGCTCGATCTGACCCACGGTCCGGCCGCGGTTCGCCGTGCTGCATGGGAGGCGTCGGCGTTCGTGGTCCGCCATCACCTTGAGTTGGCCGGGGTACAACCGGCTCGCCTGGTGGCAACCGGCGGCGGTACTCACTCCGACGGCTGGATGCAAGCCTTGGCTGACGCCACGGGGACGACTGTGCACGTCGCCGCCGAACCCGAGGGTGCGGCCCGCGGCGCCGCCTTCCTGGCCCGCATGTGCGCGGGTCTCGAGACCGACCTCAACGAGTCGGGCCGGTGGGCCAGGACAGGGCGCCTGATCGAGCCTGAGCCCCGCTGGGTGGCTCCAGTGGCCGACCGCTACCGGCTGTTCGCAGATCTATCGGAGGGCCTGACCGGGTAGGGGCCTTGCGCCCGACGGTCAGGCGGTCAGGCGGTCGCGTACTTCCCGACTTTGAGGGCCCTGGCCAGCGTGCCGCCCATGATGAGCTCCTGGTCCTCGTTGCTCAAGCCCGCGACGACGTCGCTGTAGCCCAGCGGGTCGGCGATGCCTTCTGGGTGAGGGAAATCGGAGCCGAACATGAGCCGGTCGGCGGGCAAGCCCATCTGAATGAGCTCGCCCGGATCGGGCTCGTGGAAGATGTGCACGTAGATGTTGCGCTTGAAGACCTCGAAGGGGTCCTCGTCGAAGAGCACAGGAGAGCGCTCATAGGCCCGCTGGATGCGCCGCAGGAACGGCCGGATCCACTCCGCCTGGAACTCCACCGGCATGAACTTCAGCCGCGGGAAACGAGTGGCCAACCCATGGCCGATGACCGAAGCCATGCCGTCGTGTACCACCACCTTCTCCGAGGCCATGGCCTGGAAAGCCGGCGAACCGGTGGCTTTGAAGGGCAGCATCTCGTTCGGGATGCCCTCCCACTCGTTGACGTAGCGCTGGTAGCCCGGGTCGCCCGAATGCATGCCCACCACCAGGTCCCGGCGCTGCACCTCCTCCCAGAACGGGTCGAACTCGGGTAGCGCGAAGGACCGGCGTCCCTTCCAGGTGGGCACCGGGGCGACCCGGATTAGGAAGATCTTTGCGCCCCGTTCGTCGATGTACTGCAACTCCTCCAGAGCGCTGTCCACGCCGCCGGCGAGTGTGATGATGGGTGTAGCGAAGATGGCGTCGGAGTACACGAAACTCCAGTGCTCGTGCATCCACTGGTTGAGGGCGTGGATGATGGCTACCGCCACGTCCGGATCGTCGGCCACCCGCTCCTCGAGCACGCTCGCGAGTGTCGGCCACAGGAGCGTCCGGTCGATGCCCATGTCCTTCATCAACTCCAGACGCGGTTCGGGATCGAAAAAGGCGTCGATCCCCGGCATCACCCTCGGCTTCACCCCGGTGTGACCGCCAGCCCCGCCATGACCGCGATTGGACGCGGTGTTGCCCCAGCTGCCGGGCGCCGCCACTTTCCCGAACGTCGGGTTGGGGATGTACTCGCTGATGCGATCCCGGATGGCCAGCTTGGTGCGGCCCCCCACTTCCACGTACTTGACAACCCCCGCGTACTCAGCGGGAAGGAACTTGGTCAGCGCGTCCCGGTTCTCGTAGAGGTGGTTGTCGGCGTCGAACGTTTCGTACGGTAGGCGCCGCTCTCGTACGAAGATGAAGTCTTGGCTGGTATCGGCCACAGAACGACCTCCGGTTCAGCTGCTCTTGATCCCCCCTACTGTTTCACAAATTCGACCGCGTCGCTATATGAACCTCCGCCCGGGGGAGCGAAGCGGAGCCCCGCCGGCCGTCTGGACATGCAGGCATCCGTAAACTTCTTTGCGTGAGCACGTTCGTTTTTCGGCTCAAATCTCCCCGCCCAACCTTTGCCCTCGATATGACTGATGAGGAGCGGGAGATCATGAGGCGCCACGCTGCCTACTGGCAACCGTTCGTGGATTCGGGTCAGATGGTGGTCTTCGGGCCTGTGCTCGACAGCACCGGATCCTGGGGACTGGGAGTCGTCGAATTTGACGACGAGGACATACTCCGCGCCTTCGCAGCCGGCGACCCGGCGGTCACCACCGGAACCGCAAGCATCGAAATCGGCAAGATGCTCGCCGGATTCGTGCGGCCGCTGGTACCGGCAGACTCCTAGGAGTGGTCGTGCGGCGGTGCGATGGGTGTCGGGACTCGGGCGCTAAGGAGTACCGCCGAGAGGTTCGGCGTGGTGAATGCGGGCCTCGAGATCGTCGACGGGAATGGCGGGCAAGGTCATGATCTCCACCGTGCCCCGCGCCCCGAGGTCGACCGAAAGGAGCGCGGCAGTCGTGTTGTCCGGCGCGTTGATGACAGTCACAAAGTCGTACGGTCCGAGCACCGCGAACTGAATGACGACCTTGCACCCGATGGCTTCGATTTCCTGATTGACCGCGTCGAGCCGCCCCGGGCGATCATGGAGCGTCTTGCGGCCTTCCGGCGTCAGGGTGCTCAGGAGGACATACATCGGCATGGCAGACTCCTTGGTCAGCAGCTGACACCTGCGGCGAGCGTAGTCTCATCGGCTTGTACAGATGATTGGCGCCCAGCGGTCGGCGCGTTACCCGGACCGGCTGGCGGCGCAGAAAAGGCCGTTTTCGGCGGAGCTACGGGATGATGACGATGGCCTGCTCCGGGCAGGTGGCGGCGGCATCGCGTGCCGCATCCTCGAGTTCGGCCGGGACGTCCTCGGAGATGGCAGTCGAGTGGCCGTCGAACTCGCTCAACCGGAACAGGGTGGGGGCCTCCATCGCACAGAGCGTGTGCCCCTGGCACTTGTCGGGATCGACTCGAACCTTCATATCCGTTACCCTTTCACCCGGTGCGCCGGGTCCAGGACCGTACACTACCCGGGTCGGCCTGAAATCGACGAGAAGGGGGAAGGCCGATGGCGGTCGAGGGTGAGAAGCTGACTCCGGTCCATTTCGATCGCCACGCTCCCGACTACATGGATCACTTCTCGGAGATCACCCAGGAGCTTCAAGAGAAGTGTCCGATCGCGTGGTCGGACACCTACGGCGGCCACTGGGTGGCGAGCGGCTATCGGGAGGTCTTCGAAATCGCTCGCAACGCCACCCTGCTGTCGAACGATCACGATTTCAAAGGGGAGCGGAAGGGCTATCAGGGAATCTCGATTCCGCGACCGCCCGGGTCCGGGCAATCCCGTGGCGGCTTCCTGGAAATGGACCCGCCGGAGCAGCGGGATTACCGGCGGATCCTGGATCCGTATCTCTCCCCCGCCGCCGTCGCCCGCTGGCGGCCGATGATCGAGGATCTGACCCGCGCCTGCCTCGACGAACGTATCGAGTCCGGGGCGATCGACTTCGTCGACGACCTGGCCAACGTCGTCCCGGCACTGATGACGATGGCCCTCATGGGCTTACCCCTCCTCGACTGGGTCATTTACTGCGAGCCTGCCCACGCGACGGTGTACACACCGCCCAACTCGCCCGACATGCCCCGCGTCGTGGCCGTCTCGATGGCCATGGCGGCCCGGCTGACGGAGTCCATAGCCGAGGTGCGCAGCCACCCGAGACCCGGCATGGTCCACGCCCTGATCACCGGGGACGTATGCGGGCGACCGCCCTGCGACGAGGACATCAGAGACGTCCTCGTGCTGCTGATCGGCGGCGGTTTCGACACCACCACGGCGTTGACCGCACACAGCCTGGAGTGGCTCAGCCAGAATCCGGCAGAACGCGACCGCCTGCAGACGGACCTGGCCGGGCTCATCGATACCGCCACCGAAGAGTTCTTGCGGTTCTACACCCCTGCCCCTGGCGACGGACGCACGGTCACCCGTGAGTATGACCTCTCCGGCCGGAAACTGGAGGAGGGTGACCGCCTGTACTTGTCGTTTGCGATGGCGAACCGTGACCCGTCGGTGTTCCCCGACCCCGGCGCCATCCGGATTGACCGGAAGCACAATCGTCACACCAGCTTTGGTCTCGGCCTCCACCGCTGCATCGGCTCGAACGTGGCGCGAGCCACGTTCAAGACCATGCTCACCGCCGTGCTCGAGCGATTACCCGACTACCAGTGCGACCCGGACGGGGCCGTGCACTACGACACCGTTGGGGTTATCAACGGCATGAAGCATCTGCCCGCCACGTTTTCCCGTGGCGCCCGCCGTGGTGCACCTTTGAACGAGACCATTGCCCGGTGGCAACAGGTGATTGACGACGAGGGCCTGGCCGAGCCAATTCCGCGAGCTCCCCAGGACGCCGCCGGCGGGTCCTGACCCCTCCAGGCCGGTCGCGCTGTCGCCCTCAGCCCTGCAGGAGCAGGGAACTGTAGCGGGTCAGGATTGTCGGGCCGTCCGCACCCACCAGCACCACGTCCTCCGCCAGTACCCCCGAGTCACCGCCGGGGGAGCTGATCGACCCGCTCACTGCCAATACCACCCCTGCGTCGATGACCTCAGCTCCCCCCACGCCTCTGCCGATAATCGGAGGTTCCGTGCCCAGGCCCACCCCTCGAGCCAGAACCTCCGGTGGCTCAACTCCGGTGGCCGCCTTCCAGGCGGCGAGCAAGTCGAAACCTGTGGCACCGAGCCGGCACGCAGCAATCGTCGCATCCAGCCCCTCTCGACAGCGGCGGTCCAGGGCCATCGCCACATCGCTCGCTTCTCCGCCCACCGCCAACGTACGTCCCAAGGTGCCTTCATACCCGGCGTAAAACGCGCCCGGGTTCAGCCCGACCAACTCGCCGGCCACCAGCGGCCGATCCGACGGTAGCCGCCACGGCCAAGACCTCCGGCTGACTCCAGGCCGCTCAGGCGGGGAGGTCCAGATCACGGCCTCGGTCGGTGGAGAGGTGGAGCCGAGTGAAGCCGCCGCCTCGCCGTAGCGCGCGACCAACTGCCGGCTCGAGACGCCGGGCCGTACCGCTTCGCGAATGGCGCCGAGTATGCCCTCCGCCAGACAAACGGCGGTGTGAATGCAGGCGACCTCGTCCCAGGACTTGGCGCTGCGACTGCGACGCAGCAGGGGGCCTGCGTCGCCCAGGCTCGCCCCCGGGAACACGGCCTCGATCAGCGTCTGGGCGGAGGGGCTCCAGCCGTCCGATGCGAGCACGGCGGCCCCGGCCGCCCCCTCAATCCCTTTCAACCGTGCGGTGGCAATGGCCGGGTTCCAGGACAGACCGAACAGATCCTCCCGCCCGATTTCCTCCGGCACACCCTCGTCCCAGGTCGAGAGCAAATGCATCCGACCCGTGCGTCGGACGATGACGCATCCGACCGAGAAGGGCTTGTGCCCGGCCGTCCAGAGAAGCCGGGAGCCAGTTGCAAAGGCGATATTCGCCGCCCGGCCCAGAAGGAGGACATCGACGCCCTCGTCAGCCATGGCCGCGAACAAACGCCGCCGGCGATCGGCGCGGAGACGGTCGAAGTCGACCCGTCCCCCCTCCCGCAACGACCCGGTCCCGTATCCGACCGCTCGCGTCATGCCATTCCGAAGGGATCAAAAGGATGGCTGCTCAACGCAGCCCACCCGTCGTCAGTGATGGCGAAGATGTCCTCAGCACGGAAGCCCGCTGCGCCGTCCTCCCAGGTGACGGGCTCGAGGACGAGAACCATGCCCGGCTGGAGGACGAGCGCTTCGTCGAACGCTTCGCCGAGATCCGTGCCGACAAGTGGCATCTCGGCACTCTCGGTGCCCACGCCGTGCGCCAGATAGAAGTGGTCGATCCAGGGCTTCGTGCCACCGTTGGCCTCGATCGCGGCCCGGCCCAAATCGAGGCTGGAGACGCCGGGACGGCAACATTCGAGAACCGCCCGCATCACATCCGTCCACCGCTCGAACAGCGCCTCCTGGCGCTTGCCGGGCCGCGGGTCATCACCCACAATCCACGTCCGGCCGAAGTCCGACGCGTATCCCTTGTACGAGATACCGCTATCGACCCAGATCACGTCGCCGTCACGAATGAAGGCGTCGGTGCTGGCCAGGGGGAAGGCGATGCCCCCATGGGTCGTCCAGGGCCCGACATTGAGCGACGCCGGCATCGCCTGCCAGATGGGATCAACGCAGTTCGCAGTAGCGCCCAACTCGAATATCCGGCGCAGGAAGCAGGCCGTGAGCTCGTTCTGGCGGACTCCCGGACGGAGTTGCCGGTAGACGTCGAGCATTGCCGTTTCGTTGATCGCCTGCGCGGTACGGATGCAGGCCAGTTCGTCGACCGTCTTGCAAAGCTTGGCCGGCCCCAGGATCCGGGCGGACCCGAGGATCTCCCGGCCGGCCAACCGGCGCCGCAGCGGGTGGGGAACGTCGTCGAAGGCGAGGCGAGACCCAGCCGGGAACAGGTCGGCGAGGAAGCTCCCGAGGATGGCGGCGCCGTCCTCCAGGTCAGGCGCGACTCCTGGATGGATCAATTCCGGCTGGACGTCGTCGGGAACGCCCTCGGGGAAGTTGGTCAGGACGTGCCCGGTGCGATCGTCCCGGGCCACGATCGCGACCGGAGTGCCACACAGGGCCTGAGTCGAATCCGATCCGGCCGACACGACGCCGGTGGCGTACGAAACGGAGCCGGAACCAGTGAGGACCAGGCCGTCCACGCCCTGACGGTCCATTTCGTCGAGGAGCCTGCCGAAACGATCGGCTCGCATGCGGGCCAGGTTGGGAGCGGCACCAAGCTGGCGTCCGTGTACGGTCGGCTCTGCTCCCACTCCCACGGACCACAGTGTCGCGCAGGAGCGACTCGCCGGAGCGCTGGCGCTACGCCGCCGCCGCCGCCCGCTGGAGCCGGATGTCGCCGGCCCCCGTTCGGGCTCGTACCGAGATTGTGTGCCTGCCCGGCGCCGGTGCAGGCTCGACCGGCAGGTCGGTGTGTACTTGACCAGTGCCGCTCGTCGCATCCACGTGGGCAGCCACACCCGCCGGCAACCCGATGTTCATCGCGCCGGCGCCGAAGGCCAGGTCGACGTCGCCATAGACGGCCCCCAGTTCCGCCACTGCCTTGCCGGCGCGTGCGTGTACGTCGCCGTGTGTGACCACAGCGTTGAGTTCCCCGCTGCCGAACCGGCATTCCAGGGCAGCCCCTACTTCCCCGAACGACACGTTGCCTCGACCGGCGGCTACGTGCGCCGAGCCCGTGACCGCCGCGATATGGCTGTCGCCATTCCCGTAGCGCAGTCGCAGGTCGCCAGCCACCGTTTCCACGTCGATGTGTGCCGCGCTCGAGGCGATGTCGGCGTCGCCACACTGGCCGGTCACCGTGATGGCATCGCTGGCCGATGCGATCCTGACAGGGGTGCCGGCCGGAACGTGGATCACGGCATCGATACCGTCACCGTTCCGCCGCCACATGCCGATCAGGTCTGCCAGTCCACCCTGGTGCGGTCCGGTGACGAGCAGGGTCGGCCCCTCCATCCTGACAGTGATGCGATCCAGGACATCGCTATCACGGTGCCGCGGGCTGAGCCGGACGGTCGCCTCGCGGGATCGTCCTGGGCCGTGACGGTGATGCTGCCGTAACCGAGCCGAACCTGCAGCTTGATCGGTCCGGTGAGAGGGAAGGTGGTGGTGTCCGAGGCCATGCGATTGTTCCTTTCTCTGCACAACTCGTTCTGTCACGACTCAGCGCCCGAGCGGCTATCCGTTGATCCAGCCGGTGAGGCGCGGGGTGGGACCCGGCGCCCATCGGGACCCGCTGGTCCCGCCAGACCCGCGCCGGCCGGCCCACCCGGGTCCTGCCAAGGCGCTCGAGGCGGCCCGGACAATCCAGGTATTGACCGAGACACCGTCGGCGCGCGCTGCCCCGTCGATCTGCGCCTTCAGCGTCTCGGGGAGCCGGAGCGAAATCCGGGCGTTGTTTTCCTCATCGTTCTCCAAAGAGGGCCGGGTGTCCGCCGGGGCGTTGCCCGGGTCCGGCACACGAACCTCGACGCGCAAATCGTCACCATCCAGACGGACGGCAACGGCAGGGGTGCCGGGCGAGTCGAGCAACGCTGAGGTGATCTCGTCCGCGGCCGCCGAGATAGCACTCAGCAAGGCCAAGCGCACTGCCGGCTCCGCGGCGGTCGCCAAGGTCTCGGCCACCACCCGCGTCGTTTCATCCCCCAGGGCCGCCGCGGCCGCGAGTTGGGACTGCACCTGCGTGACGTACGGGTCAAGCTGCATGACATCATTCTAACACCGAGATGATGTCATCGCAATGCCACTTTGATGTCACAGAGGGGTGCCGCCGACTTGTCGCCTCCCCCGACGACCGGCCGGGCAGCCGGCCGGCGGGCGCCGCCTGGCCGAGGGGCTCAGGTGCAGGCGCCGTCGACTTTCAACTGAATGATCTCATCGTCACTGCGCCCCACCTCGCGGAGGATCTCGTCGGTGTGCTCGGCGAAGAGGGGCGCTCGCCTGGTGGGCGGCGGCCTCTCGTCGAACTGCACCGGGTTGGCTACCAGCCGACGGTCGTTCCCGTCGGCGTCAGTGATCGGCACCAGGTAACCATTCGCCTTGACTTGCGGGTCCTCGACGATTTCCTCGAGATTCTGCAGCGGGGCCCACTGGCCCTCCATCGTCTGCAGGTGCTGCAACCAGTAGGCGAAGGGTTGTTTGGCGACGGCGTCAGCCACAGCCCGGCCGGCCTCCTCGGCGTTGGCCATCAGTCCGTCTGCGGTGGTGAACCTCTCGTCGTCGAGCAGGTGCTCCAGACCTAGGTGCTTGCAGACGTCCGCGAAGTAGCGACCGGGTTGCAGCATGTTGAAGTTGAGCCACCGTCCGTCGGAGGTGCGAAAGTTCCCGACGATGGGGTTGACGGCCACGTTCATCATCGGCGTGTCCAGCGGTGCAGGGGCAAACGGTTCGCCGGTCAACATGGAGTTGGTGAGGTTCAAGGCCATGGCCCAGATCCCGACCCCGAGCAAGGAGACGTCAACCACCGACGTCTCCCCGGTGCGTTCCCGGCCGAGCAGAGCGCCGGCGATACCGCCGGCGATCGTCATTCCACCGATGGAGTCCCCGTAGGCGCCCGCCGGCATCCCGATAGGACGGGGGCTGTCGGGTGGCGTCGCGCTCCACGCCGCCCCCGAGCGGCACCAGAACGACGGCTGGTCGTAACCCCCCTTTTCGACCTCAGGACCGCGCTGTCCGTGCCCGCTGCCGCGCACGTAAATGATGCGCGGGTTCACCTTGCGGATGTCCTCGACCTCGAGCTTCAGTCGTCGACGGGCCGCAGGCAGAAAGTTGATGAGAAAGACGTCAGCCTCGCGGACCAGATCCATCAGCACTTCGTAGCCCCCAGGGGCGTCCAGGGCCAGCCCGATGCTGCGCTTGCCTCTGTTGGGGTGCTCCATGATGGGGTGAAACGAGCCGACAGCCGCGCCGACTGCACCCAGCCGCAGACCCCGCTGCGCGTCACCCGTCTCGGCGTGCTCCACCTTGATCACGTCGGCACCCCATTCGGCCAGCACCGCGCCCGCCGCGGGGGTGAAGGTGAACTGGGCGACCTCCACCATCTTCACGCCCTTCATCGGCTGGTACATGACGGCCTTACTCCCTTGCTCGAGAATCCGTGATCTGGATAAGACTGCCATACCTCGGGATGGGGCCGACCGCTGGCCTGATCGGCGTGATGATGCGCGTCACTCCGCGGCGACAAGCCCTTTCTCCTGGGCGAAGGAGACGGCGTCGATGTAGGTGGCCGCAAAGCTCATCGGGTCGGCACACGTCGCCAGGTAGCCGACAGTCTTTGCCGGCATGACCACTGGTGTCCCGAAGGACGGGTCGAAGCCGAAGCGCCGGGCGTTGTGCAGGAAGCTCTCCGTGACTGCGCCCCCAGGATTCATGGTCACCACGACGATTCCGTCCTCAGCCAGCTCCTGGGCGACCAGGGTCGACATGGCCAGAATGGCCACCTTGGTGGTGGGGTAGGCGGCGCCCAGGCGGACGTCGCCGCTGATGCGGCCTCCACCACCGTTCAGCCCCTCGGGGATAGCTCGCATCGACCCGAGGTTCACAATCAAGCCGCCGCCATGGTCCCGCATGCTCGGCGCCGCCGCCTTCATCAGGGCATACATGGCCGTGACGTTGACATCGATCTGCTCCGCCCAGTCGTCGACGGTTGTCTCCCAGAAGCCGCGGAACACGTTGTCGCCGGTGTCGGCCGCGTTGTTGACGAGAATGTCGACCCGTCCAAACCTGTCCAGCGCTGCCCCGATGACGTGGTCCCGCTCCTCCGGGTGCTTCAGGTCCGCCCGGATCGGGAGTGCCTGGGCGCCGGTCTCCTCGATGGCGGCGGCTGTCTCGAGGATGGTCCCGGTCAGATCGTCACCACGTGGCTCGACCGTCCGCCCGGTCACGGCCACATCGGCCCCCAGTCCGGCCAATTCGACAGCTACAGCCCGACCCACGCCACGCGAGGCCCCGGTGACAAGCGCAACTTTTCCTGCCAGCGGTCCGGCGGTCATTTGGTGGTGTCCGGGTTGGCCATGTCACTCAGACCTCTTTAGCTCAGTCAACGACCGGGTTACCATACCCACCCGCCGCCCGACGTGCTAGCGGGAGGCGGGTTCGGCGACTACCGTGGCCGCGCAGCCAGGCGACGGGGGACGGACGGCCAGAGGGAGGGGACGAAACAGGTATGGCACCGCCGGTCAAAGTGGGCTTGAACATCGTTTGGGTGAAAACCGATCTGCTGGCGGAATTCGCCCGGATGGCTGAGGATCTCGGCTACGAATCGCTGTGGTCTGGTGAGCACGTTTGCCTGTCGACGGATGCCGACTGGTGGAGGCTATTTCCGGGGGCACAGGCAATGGGTGAAGCTTTCACGGAGGAGATGGTGCCCTTCACCCCCGACTCGGATTTCCCGGACCCGATGATCGTGCTCGCCCATCTGGCCACAGTGACGTCGGAGGTGCGCCTGGGCATCGGGATCTACATGCTCGCGCTGCGGAACCCGGTGCTCGTCGGCAAGACCCTGGCGACCCTGGATGTCCTGTCCAACGGACGTATCGACATGGCCGTCGGCCTGGGGTGGACGGCAGACGAGTACTCCTGGACCGGCAACGATTGGAAACAGCGCGGCCAGCGGATGAACGAAACGATCGAGGCGCTGCACGTCCTCTTTGAGTCCGAGCATCCCGAGTTTCACGGCCGCTTCTTCGATTTCGGTCCGATGGGTTTCCAGCCCAAGCCGGTTCAAAAGCCGATGCCCATCCACATTGGCGGGGGCGCCGGCCCGGCGGTCCGGCGAGCGGGCCGTCTCGGTGACGGCTGGTACGGCGATCCCAGGGATATCCCCGCGATTCGAGAAGAGCTTCAGGCGGCGGGCCGTGGCGATGCGCCCTTCCAGTTCTCCAGCTTGGCCCCACTGGGTACCGTGCCCACCGCCGAGCTGGAAGCGCTGGCCGCTGCCGGCGTGGATCGAGTCGTCGTCACTCCCTGGCCCGGGACCAACGTCGGCGAGATCGGCCGCGACGGCTTCGAGGTTATCCAGCGGTACGCCAAACAGATTGGTCTGTGAGCGCCCTCTCCCTGCCCCCCTGCGCCCTGACCCCCTCTGTCCCCTGTGTCCCCTCTGCCCCCTCTGCCCCCTGACCCTCCCTGATGCCGCCGTCGCACTTTCAGCCTTCGCCCGCTTCAGCCGCGATTGTGTGATATTTGCCGCGTATTACGCGACTTTTATACCACTAACGTCGAGCGTGCCCAGTTGGCCCCGGGTGGGCACGGTTAACTGTTTGTGTGATATTTGCCGCGTATTACGCGACTTTTATCACACAAAGCCTCTGACTGCGGCAGCAAGGTCAGCGCGACCGTCGCCGACCGCGGTTGCCGTGCCGGCTGGAATCCCGCCCACGAAACATTCCGACGCGAACGGTCTGGCCAGACTGCCGGCCAGACCGATCCCCGTCTCGGACTCAGAAGACGCCGATCCCGGCCTGCTCGTTGCGCTTGCGCCACTCCTCGCGAGGCATACGCGCCGTATTGACATCCTGCGCCAGGGCGCGAAGGGCCTCGACGGTCGCCTTCTCCTTCGGCGTATACCGGAACGGATCCCAGCTGAAGAATTTGCAGGAGTTCTCCCACGTCATCTTGTTGATCTCCGCGTCACTGCAGCCGGTGTTCTGGAACTCCTTCCACGCGAACTCGGGCGACTCCGGCCACGTGGTGTCGGTGTGCGGATAGTCGCATTCCCAGGCGATGATGTCGGTGCCGATGCGATGGCGCAGCTCCAGCCCGGACGGATCGGTGATGAAGCAGGCCAGGATGTGATCGCGGAACACATCCGAAGGCCGCTTTCCGCCGAAATCGTTGTGCAGCCACGCCTGGTTCTCGAAGTGGCGGTCCGCCCGATCCAGATAGAACGGGATCCAGCCGATTCCGCCTTCGGACAGGGCCACCTTGAGCTCCGGGAAGCGCCGGAGGGTCGGCCCGAACAGCAGGTCCTGTGCGACGAGGGCGGCGATCTGGCAGGTGAGGATGATGAGGTGATCGATCGGCGCCTCAGGGGCCTTCTTGATCAACTGGAAGCCGGCCCCGATGTGCAGCGACAGGACCATGTTCTCGTCGCTCAACGCCTTGATCATCGGGTCCCAGTAACCGGAGAGGAAGCTCGGGAAGTCCTGGGCGTGCGGCGCTTCGAGGAAGCTGATCGAGCGGCACCCCTTCTTGGCGACGCGATGGATCTCCTGCACCGCCAGGTCGACGTCCCACATCGGGACAATGCCGAGCGGGATGAAACGTCCCGGATAGGCACCGCACCACTCGTCGATAGCCCAGTCGTTGTACGCCTGGAGCATCACCAGCGCGATCTCCTTGTCGCGAGACTCGCTGAACGTACGGGCGTTCCAGCCAGCCATGGTCGGGAAGCACATGGACGCCAGCACACCGTTGACATTCATATCTCTGACCCGCTCATGGACATCGAAACAACCGGGCCTCAGTTCGGTGTAGGCCCCGGGGTTGAAGCCCCACTGCTCCCGCGGCCATCCCACGGTCGCGGCCATGCCAAACGGCGTCGATGTGGCCTCACCCTGAAACACCCACTCGTCGATGCCCTGGTCGTTGCGGACCACCTTGGGGGCATCGTCGCGCCACTTCGATGGGACGTGGTTCTTGTACATGTCCGGCGGCTCAACCATGTGGTCGTCGATACTGACCAGGATCATGTCTTCCTTGCGCATGGTGGCTTCCTCTCAAACTGTGCGGACTGTTTGCTCTTTGGCTGCGTGGGCTGTGCGGATTCAGCGGGCTCTGCGGACCGTACCGTTGCGCCGATCACTCGACCAGTCTCCCGCACCCCCGACGCAAACGGGGTGCGGGAGCGCGGCGGCGCGACCGAACAAAACTATACCGCCGAGTGTGTCGTGGCCCCCACATCGGGTTGGCAGAGGGGCTTGACGGCCGCACCGAAGCCTGATAAGTTGAAAACGCGCTTCCCAGCTTCGTCCGGGCACGCCTGCGCCCCTCCGCCAACCGCCTCCACCAGGTCCGACAGCGTGTTGCGATTCTTCTCGAACCGGAACGTGGCATACAGGTTGCTGCGGAAATACTCCGATGGCGCCTTTCGCAACTTTGCCGGCTCGGGAGCACTGATAGTCTGCGGTTGAGCGGTAGCGCTCAGTACGAGGGAGGGCGAGCCATGAGCACGGCTGACGGTTTGCGTTACATCGATTCGGACGGCCACATCCTCGAGCATCCCACCGCGATGCCGGATTATGCCCCTGAGCGGTATCGGGATCGCATCTGGCACATCGAGACGGATGAGGACGGAGCCGAATGGCTGGTCTACAACGGTCAACGCCGCTCCGCGAATACGATGTCGGCTGCGGGTGTCGCCGGCGCCAGCGACGAGGACCGGGCCCGAGCCTTTCGAGGCGAGATGCGCTACACCGAGACCCGTCCCGCGGCGTGGAATGCGAAAGCTCGCCTGCAGGATATGGACCAAGACCATATCGATCAGGCCGTTCTGTACCCGACGATGCTGCTGGCTCTGCAAAGTGAGCTGGATGTCGATTTCGCCGAGGCGCAGGCGCGTGCGTATAACGACTGGTGTTCCGATCACGTGCAGGAGGGCGAAGGAAGACTGTTCGGGGCTGGTGCGCTCCCTCCGATGCATCACGCTGAGGACGTGGAACGGCTCGCCGCCGAGATTCGACGGGTGGCGACGCTGCCCGGGATGGTATCGGTGTTCATGCGGCCCAACCCCGCCATCGACTGGCGTCCATTCAACGACCGGGTGTACAACCCGATCTGGCAGGCGGCTTCCGACACCGGCCTTCCCGTCGCCCTTCACCCCTTCTTCGCGCCGGACCTGCCTGGCACCACCAAAGGCCTGCGCCTGGCCCGGCCCCTCCTGGCCAATGGCAGCTATATGGACGACTTCGACCCGGAGCAAGGGCTCACGACCGAGCAGCAAATCGAGCATCCTGAGTTCACGCCGAAGCAAGTTTTCACCCAGGGGATCGCGAACCCATTTGACGTGATGAGTTGCATTGCCTTCCTCCTGGCTGGGGGCGTCTGCGAGCGCTTTCCGGACGCAAGATTCATCTTCCTGGAGGCCAACGGCGGATGGCTGGTTCCGTGGTTGGAGCGCCTGGACCACCACTGCCGGAAGTACCACTGGGAGGTCCCGTATCTGTCCATGCTGCCCTCGGATTACATGAAACGGCAGTGCTGGATCAGCTTTGACCCGGACGAGGCCATGTTGCGCACCACTGCCGAGTCACCCCTGGTTGGCGCGGACCGGATCATCTGGGCATCGGATTATCCACACCCTGACGCCAAGTTCCCGGGCGTGACCGAGGAACTGTCGGAGGCTCTGGAGGGGCTGTCCCTCGATCAGAAACGCACGATCACGTCAGAGAGCGCGATTGCGCTTTACGGGATCGGCTGAGTAGCCGCTCGCCCCGCCAGCGGGAACGCATCCAGGCGTTGATCGAAACAGAGCGCCCGGAGGGTGCCGGCCCGGTTGGGTCGAAACGTGGGTGGCCGCGGACCGATCAGCAGACCGGCCAGGTCAGCCGCCCACGGTCGACAAGGCGCGCTGGATGAGACCCGTGCAAAAGCTGGGCTGGATTGATACCGGCGCTTCCGGGTTGCGTCGCCGCGCCAGCTTGGCGATCAGGGCTGTCGCCGAGGCTTCCTTGAAATAGGTCAGGGCGTCGAACCACTGGAGGTCTTTCGTCGGCTCGCCAACCGCGGCCTCGTAGGCAGCGAGGAGGTCCTCGGAAGAAGGCATACCCGATCGAAGACCCTGACGGGCGCTCGGATGGTCCGCCTCGTCCGTGAAAAACAGGAACCACGACAAATCGATCCGCGGATCGGAGACAGTCCAGAGCTCCCAATCGATGATCCCGGTAATCATGGGGCCGTCACACAGCATGTTCCCCAGGCGGTAATCCCCATGGACCACGGCCGGTCCTATCAGTTCCGGAACAGACGCCAGCAGGGCGTCCGCGGCCAGCTGATAATCCTCCCGGTACTCGTCGGGGACAGTCTCGAAGGTGCGCACCCAGCGCCGGACCTCATCAGCTGGCGTCGTCACTGGTTCGTCACCGAGACCGATCGATTGCGGGGCACCTTTGCGAATGGCCGCAAGCATGTCCACGGCAGCCCCTGCCCTGGGCCCGGCGAGCCCGGCTTCCACAGGAGATGTCGGTGCGATCAGGATCGGCTCCTTGCACTCGCCCGGAAGCAACGGCGTGGCGAAAAACGGAGGAATCTCGGGCGGATCTCCGGCGTCGGTAAACAGAATCGCCGGCACCGCGACCCCCGGGACCTGGCTCAGCGCATCGATGCAACGGGCCTGTCGCAACACGTCCCGGTTGCGTCTCGGCTCCAGTCCCGGGGGCGCCACCTTCAATACGATCGTGTCGACTCCGGCCGGTCCGCCGATAACCCGACCGGTGTACACGATGCTCACGGTGCCGCCGGGCAAGAAGGTGATGTCCTCCACCCGGCAACCCGGCGCCCACTGCTGGGCCGCGCCCGTTGCCCGCGTCGCCAGGTCCTCGGTGTCAAGTACGTCGCTCATCGCTTCCTTTTGTTGTCGGGCGATGAGGCCCAGGGCGCCGATATGATCGGCTCGGCTTCATCGCGAGCTCAACCGGGCTCCGGCTAGTAGTTTGCGGTGGCGTCCAGGTACTCCTGGAATCGCTTCACGGCTTCGTCGTTGGCCGGTCCCTCCTGCACCAGGGCGTTGAGCTCGGCTTGTCCGCCGGCATCCGGGATCCGCCGGGCCACTAGGGCGTCGAACTCACGCCGGTGGTTGAGCAGCGTCCGGGGCCGAAACTTCGTCGGCCACAGGTCGGGCGACGGCCGGGCATTTTTCAGCGCCTGAGTAGCGACGGTGACCTTGTGCACCTCGGTCGGCCCGTCCACGATCCCCATGGCACCCACCGTGCCGCCAAAGGGCATCAGGTTGGAAACGCCGAGCGCGCCGTGCAGGTGCATGGCCTTGAGATGCAGGTCAGTCAGCAACTCGGCGGCTTGCACCTTGCAGGCGGCGACCCATTGGCGGGCTTGCCGGGCCGAGGACTGGTCAATGAGCCACGCTGTATAGAGCACCAGCAGCCGGAACTGCTGGATCCCGATCCAGGCGTCGGCGATCTGCTCCTGGACCATTTGCTTGTCGGCGAGGAGCGTCCCCTTGGTTCGGCGACTGACCGCCCGTTCGCACATCATCTCGAAGTACCGGCGGGCGCTGGCCACCGACCGCATGGCATGGTGGATGCGTCCGCCACCGAGCCGGCGCTGAGCGACCTCGAAAGCGCCGCCTTCCGGTCCCAGCAGATTTTCGATCGGGACTCGCACGTTCTCGTAGCGGACGTGGGCGTGCATTCCCTGACCGAATGCCTCCCCTGCCGTACCGATGTCGTGCAACACCCGGATTCCGGGAGTATCGGACGGGACCAGCAGCATGGACATGCCCCGGTAGGGATCTATCTCGGGATTCGTGACGCACATGACGATGATGAAGCTCGCCGAGCGCAGGTTTGAGGAAAAGAACTTCTCCCCGTTGATCACCCACTCCTCGCCATCGCGTTCCGCCCGGCACCGGAACTGGGTCGGGTCGGCGCCCCCTTGCGGCTCGGTCATCGAGTAGCAGGAGAACACTTCCCCCTCCAGCAAGGGCTTGAGCCACCTGGCCTTTTGCTCATCGGTACCGTACGCGGCGATGATCTCGGCGTTCCCGGTATCGGGCGCGGCGCACCCAAAGATGACCGGCGCCCACCCCGACCGCCCGAGGATCTCGTTCATCAGCGCCAGTTTCAGCTGACCGTAGCCCTGACCACCCAGGTCGGGGTCGAGGTGGCACGCCCAGAGGTCCCTGGCGCGCACCTCCTCTTTGAGCGACCCCAGGAGTTCCTTGAAGGCGCCCGTCGGCTGGGTGTACGCGTACACGTCCAGGACGTCCAGGGGCTCGACCTCTTCCCGGACGAACCCCTCCATCCAGTCCAGCTTCTCCTGGAACTCTGGCTCAGTCGCGAAATCCCATGCCATCGAGGCCACCTCCCTTGTCCGGACCAGAACCGCCCGGAACACGCATCCTGAACGGGTAGACTAGCATTCTCGACAGGCAGACGCCTGTTCTGCCGGGGCGGTGGCTGTGGCTTCGTCCGCGCCGTGTCGCCTGTGGCTCGGTGCGCGCCGTGTCGCCAATGGCTCCGTGCGCGCCGTGTCGCCTGTGGCTCCGTGGGCGCTGTGTCGCCTATGGCTCCGTGGGCGCTGTGTTGCCTATGGCTCCGTGCGCGGCCCGGTCGTCGTCGCCGCCGTCGCTTCAGGGCTTCACTGTCTCGTCCGCCCACTCGACGAGCTGTGGAACCAGAAGTCGCCACCGCTCGAACAGAGCGCCTCCGGCAGCCGAGGCCTCCTGCCGCTCGATCCACTCGCGATCTCCCCAGGGCGGCTCGACCAGGCGGGTGTTCGGCAGATTGGCGGCGACCCGCTCAGACGTAGCGCGGGTGTGATACATGTCGCTTTGGCCGCTGCGGAATACGAGGATCGGCACCGTCATGGCGGCCGCCTCCTCATCGGTCAGGCCCGGGACCAGCGGATCGCCACAGCCGCAGTAGGCGTGACCCCAGCGCTGCATGGTGTCACGGAACGTCTCGCGGTCCTGGGCGAGGAAGCGGTCGCGATTACGCGGGTTTCGGCTGGTGACCTCCTCCCACGTCTCCAGGTTGGCCACGTCCTCCATCGTGCCGTTCCAGACGGTCGTCAGTGAAGGCCAGCAGTAGACATTGGCGAGCGACATGTTCCCGTACGGGCCTCCGCTGATCCACCAGATCCCGAGCCCCGCAGCGATGTCGGGGTTGCGGGCCGCAGTCAACAAGGAGATGCGCGCTCCGCCGGACCCGCCGACGATGATCGTCGGTCCGAAGTCGAGATGCCGGAGAAGTGCCCCCAGGGTGTCGGCCTGCATCACCGATTCCGACTCACCGCTGAAGTTGACCGAGGACTCGCCGCAATTGGGACGATCCCAGACCAGGCACTTCCGTCCCTGTTCCGCCAGGGCCTGGGCGAAGTCGCGGACCCCGCCGTAGTCCTTGCTAAAACGACCGCCGGGTGTCACGACCCATGGCTGGCCCTCCCCTATGACGTCGTACGCGATCTCCTGATCACCGAGTTCGGCAACGGGCATGAGGTGCTCCTCCTGTCAAGGCCTGATGGGCCGCAATCGCCCACGACCGTGTGATGTCGGGGAGGGTAGTACCGGCTCGACAATCGCGAGGATGGGTCGGCCCACCCGCTCTCGGGCCGCGAAGTTCGCCGCCCTATCCGACCTTGCCGCCCAACTCGATCCGGATCCCCTCAGTGTGCAACTGCGAGAAGCGAGCAGTTGAACACATCTCGATGGTGCCCCGAACCCCCTCGGCGGCATAACCTGTGAGGCATGGTCGCATTTCATCATGTCAATCTGGGCGTTCCTGTGGACGGCGTCGATGCTGAGGGACAGTTCCTGCAGGACGTGCTCGGATACAGGCGAATGCAGGTAGACGCGCCGTTGCAGCAAATGGGCGTCAACTGGTTCGAGGCAACCGACGGGTCACAGGTGCACCTCAGCCCCGACCCCGATCATCGACCGGCCGCGCGAGCCCACGTGGCCGTCGCATTCGGCCCTGACCTGGGGGACATCGAGCGGCGGCTGAAGGAGGCAGAGATCGATTACGACTCCGCCCAGCGGCCCGGATTCCCCTGGGTTCTCTTCTGCCAGGATCCGGCGGGAAACCGGTGGGAACTGCGCGGCGACGTCGGGGCGAAGACGACCTGAGTCATCGTGCGTGCCGTACGTAATGCTCCACCAACCGTCGAGATTGTCGATATCGACGAACCAGAGGGAGAAGGGGCGCTCGTCCGCGTCGCAGTGACGGGCATCTGCGCATCGGACCTCAACTATCTGCGATTCGGGAGCACCCAGATCGCCGGCCACGAGTTTGCGGGTGTCCTCGAGGACGGGACTGCCGTGGCAGTCGAAGCCATTTTCGGGTGTGGCAGGTGCCCGTGGTGCGAGGAGGGCAGCTATAACCTCTGCGTTGAGGGTCCCACCGCCCTCGGGATGGTCGATCCCGGAGGCATGTGCGAGTGGTTCCGGGCGCCCCGCCATGCCCTGGTCCCCCTCCCGGACGGCCTCCAGATCGCCGACGCCTCGCTGGTGGAGCCGGCGGCAGTGGCGTTGCACAGCTGTCGCACAGGCGGCATCCAGGCCGGGATGCAGGTGGCTGTCGTCGGCGCTGGTGCTATCGGAGTCCTCGCCGCCGCCTCAGCCCAGGCTCTCGGGGCGCCCGACGTCGCGCTCGAGGCCCGCTACCCGCACCAGCACGAAGCACGCGAGCGCGTCGCCGCCACCACGCCAACCGGGAACTACGACGTCGTCATCGAGACCGGGGGCAGCGAGAGTGCCCTGCACCGCGCCGTCGAGCTGGCACGTCCGGGCGGCACGGTCGTGGTCCTGGGTGCGTACGACGCCGATACATCATGGCCTCACCAGGAGGCGTTCATGCGAGAGATCGCAATCCGGCCCTCGCTCGGATACTGCGGTCATCACGGTCGGCGCGAGTTTGCCGAGGCGGCCGAAATGCTGGCCCAGCGACCCGAGTTGCCGGCCATGCTCATCACGAACCGTTTCCCCCTCGAGGACGCAGCCGAGGCGTTTCGGGTAGCCGAAGACAAATCGAAGGGTGTCTTTCGCGTCGTTGTCGAAACCTGAGGTCTTGCGGTACTGAAACGGGCGCAAATCAGCGAGTCCTGAAAGTACGGGGCGTGGTGGCCTCAGAGGTCACCGTGTTATCCTCCTCGGGGCGCGGAGAACCGGGAGGAGCCGTGACGATCACAGAGGAAACCAGGCCCAGCCAGGAAGCCGGCTCCGGGCAGAACCTTCCATTCGAGCCCGTCAGCTGGTCGAGGTCCTGAGGGCGACATGTCCGACACGGTCTCACCGGAACAGCAGTTTGGGCTCGGCGCCATTGATCAGATTTCCTTCGCCGTTGCAGACGCCGAGGATGCCGCCCAGCACTATGCATCGCTCTACGGGCCCTTTCAGATCGTCGACGTGCCCGCTATGGACATCACCTACCGCGGTCGGCCGTCGAGCGTGACGCTGAAGCTCGGGTTCGCCCACCTTGGTCCGCTCGAGATCGAGCTGGTGCAGGTAGTGGCGGGCGATAGCCCCGCGAGAGACCATGTTGACGCCCACGGCGACGGATTTCACCACATCCGCTTCCCGGTCACCGACCTGAAGGCCACGCAGGCGGCCATGGAACAGGACGGGTGGGCGACGGTCTTCGCCGGCGACACCGGTGGCGTATCTTTCGCCTACCTGGAACCCCCGCCCCGACCCGGACTTCCGGTCATCGAGTTGATCCAGGGTCTCCCGACGGAGTGATGCTCGACCCCACCGGCTGACGAGCGGCAACGACACCGCCCTGTGACGCGGCGATCGGCGCGGCCGCCGCGACAGCGTCCGACCACGCTGGCCGGTCGCCGGTCCGCCTGGGACCAACACGGCTAAGGTCGTGCCACCGCCCAAGGGAAAGGGGTCGAAGGTGGATGACGCGTTGGGCTATGCGGGAAAGACCGTGGTCGTCTCGGGCGCTGCCTCGGGGATGGGTCAGGCAGCCGCGCAGATCCTCGTCGACCTTGGCGCCAGGGTCACGGCACTCGACATCAAGCCGGTGACGGTGCCTGTGGAGCGAACACTCGAACTGGACCTCAAGGACCCGCGTGCCATCGAGCAGGTGGCCTCGGAGATCGAGGGTCCGATTCACGCCCTGCTGAGCTGTGCCGGGCTACCGGGTCCTCCCTTCAGCCAGCTCGACACCATGCTGGTCAACTTCGTCGGTCCTCGTCATCTCGCCGAGCAACTCCTGCCCAAAATGGCAGACGAGTCCGCCATCGGCAGCATCTCCTCCGCGGCCGCGCTCGGTTGGCAACAACACCTTCCCACCATCACCGAACTCCTGGAGACATCCGGTTTCGAGAGCGCCGAGGCATGGCTTCGAGCCAACGAGGACAAGTGGTCATGGAGCGGGTACGCGTTCTCGAAGTACGTGATCGACGCGTGGGTCGGGTGGTGGTGCTCGGAGTTGATGCAGTACGGGGTACGGATCAATTGCATCAACCCGGGTCCGACCGACACGCCGATGATGCCGGCCTTCCACGCCATGGCGACGAAGGAAGTTGTCGACGCGGCGGTTGGTCCGGTCGGACGGTACTCGCGACCCGACGAACAAGGCTGGCCGCTGGTGCTTCTGTGCAGCCCGAGAATGAGCTACGTGACCGGGGAAGTGCTCTGGAGCGATGGCGGCTTCTACGGTTCGGTGACCACGGGCCGCCAGAAGACAGCGATGGGTCCCGCCTAGTCGATCGATGGGCGGCGTTCACACAAGAACACCCGCCCCCCGATCATCGCAGCACCGCATCTACCAAGCGCTCGGAGCAAGCCTCAATGGCCACCGCCTGCGGCGGCACCAGCGCCCGGACTGGCTCGAAAGGAAACACACACAATGCCGGAGAAGCTAACGACCGAACTCGAAGCAGTGATCTACGAGCGCGAGGGCCATATTGCGCGGATCATCCTCAACCAACCGGAGAAGGCGAACAGTCAGTCCTCGGCCATGGTCCACGACGTGGAGACGTGTTTGCACGACGCAGAGCGCGACTACGAAGTTCGGGTCCTGATACTGAAAGCCAGGGGCAACGGGTTCTGCTCGGGCCACGTCATCGGTCGCCAGGGAACGGCGTATGAGGAGTTCCGCGAAGCCCAGGAGAAGGTGGGCAGCGCCTGGATGCCCCAGTTCGAACTCTTCGTCTGGCCGGTGTTGCACCTGTGGGAGTTCCCCAAGCCCATCATCGCCCAGGTCCACGGGTACGCGATTGGCGGCGGAACATACTTCGCCTTGCTGCCGGACATCACCATCGCATCCGAGGACGCCTACTTCCAGATGCCTCTGGTGCAAGGACTCGGTCTGCCCGGTGGCGAGACGATGATCGAGCCCTGGGTCTTCATGAACTGGAAACGTGCAGCGGAGTACCTCTACACCGCGCAGACCTTGACCGCGGCGGAGGCCTTGCAGATGGGCCTCGTCAACCATGTCGTTCCACGCGACGAGCTCGAGGCGACGGTAGAGGAGATGGCCAGCCGGATCGCAACCGCCCCACTCAGCACGCTCCGGGCGACGAAGACCTTGCTCAAGCGGGCTTGGGAGCTCATGGGCCTTCGAATGCACCTGCAGATGTCCAACGATCTGGTGTCGTTGACCGGGGCGCACTCGGACGCCCGGGCCGCAAATGCCGGCATGGGCCCTGTCCGCATAAAGCCCAGGGAGTGGGCAGCAAAGCGACTCGCCGGCGAGGTGGAAGCTGAAGCCGAGAGCGGTGATCCGGCATCCCGATGAGGATCGGCAAAAACTTCCACATCATCCACATGACGGGCGACCAGCGGGAGCTGGACCTGTGGTACTACGACGTGTTCTCCGTTCGGCGCTTCATGCCCACCTCGTACATGGACGCCGAGAAGCGGGATGCGTCCTTGGTCCTGCTCGGTGATCTGTGCATCGAGCCGCTGGCGCCCGCCTTCCGGGTGGAGGGCTGGGACCGAATGCCCCTGGGGCGCTACTTCACCCAGCACGGCAAACGCCTTCACTCTCTGGCCTGGTACGTCGACGAGGGCATGGCTGACCTGTATCGGAGTCTTCGGGCTGCGGACATCGAGTGCCGCGGAACAGCGGGTGTGTTACTGACCGGTGATTACGTCGACGGCCCGGTGTTCACGCACCCACGGGACACGCTGACACAACTCGAGTTCATCCCTGCCCCGAACACGCCGGGTGGGCCCTCCATACTGCCGGACCCGCGGTTCGCCCCCGGGTGGAGCCCATCCTGGTGGGCTGATTATCACCCGTTACAGATCCAGAAGGTCTCCCATGTGACTGTTTCGACGTACGACCTGGCCGGGGCCCGGGATCTGTATGTGGGCCTGCTGCAGGGGAGGGTCCTCCACGAGGACGACAATCCCGTCCTTGGCTCCCGCAGCGCGTTCGTGCTGGTCGGCGATGACGTCGTGGTCGAACTGGCGCAGCCAGCGGGCGAGGGGCCGCTCCAAGCCGATATGGTCCGCTTCCATCAGAGCCTGCACTCCCTGACCTTCAAAGTGCGGGACCTCGGCGACGCGGAGCGATATCTGCACAGCAAGGACGTCAGGTTCGCCTCGGCCGACGACAGCACCTTGCTCACGGACCCCCAGACAACGCAGGGGTGCGTCATGGCGTTCACCACGTGGGAGATCCCCGATGATCCCCGCCCCGACTGGAGCAACTGGACCGAGCAAAGCGGGACACCGATCCCCGCCCAGTTGTTCCGCCCTGGGTGACCGGGCCGGGTTGGCCCTTCAGCGTCGACGCGCCGCCTCCGCAGGGTTTTCCGGCCCGTTCGGTTAGAGACGCGCGCTGAAGGGCGGCACCCCGGCGCCCCAGCAATCACTCAGCGCGCCGGAGGCCCCTTCGGGATCTCTCGGAACGGGACGTCCCGGTCCATGGTTCGCTCACGCGGCATACCGAGGACGCGTTCGGCCACCACGTTGCGGGCCATCTCGGTCGTGCCACCGGCGATCTCTCCAGTCTGGCGGGTGAGGAAGCTGACGCCTCGAGCTCCGAGGTCCTCATCCTCGTCTGTCCACGCCGCCGCGGCCGCGCCGGAAAGCTGCCAGCCGATGGTCCCGGTGCGCCGGGCCACCATGCCACCCACCAGACGAACCAGAGATGCCGCCTGGTCGGTCATCTTGCCTGCCGCCATCGCTTTCGGGAGGCGACGGCCGAGCTGTGCGGATGCCATCCCGAGCGCATGAGCTTCCCCGACCAGCTCGCGCGCGGTCGGATCGTCGGCTCGCCCTGCCTGCCGGGCAATCTCCAAGAGGGCCCCGGCCCGGCCGGCAGGATCGAACCCCACTCCGCCCGCGGGACGAAGCGTGTACGGCGATGAGTAAAAGGAACGCTCGTGGAACATCCAGCGGATGCCGACCGTCCACCCGTCGTCGACCCCGCCCACGCGGTCGGCGTCCGGGATGCGAACGTCGGTCAGGAACTCCTGACAGAACTCCTTCGAACCGTTGAGCATCTCGATGCGGTGCATCTCGAGGCCGGGTGTCTTGAAGGGAACCATGAACACCGATAGGCCCCGGTGCTTCGGAACGTCAAGATTGGTCCGGGCCAGGCACAGGGCCCAGTCGGCCCACCACGCGCCAGTGGTCCAGATCTTCGAACCGTTCAGGACCCATTCCTCGCCGTCGCGGACAGCAGTGGTCTGTGCGCCCGCGACGTCCGAACCACCGCTCGGCTCCGACAGCATCTGCATCCAGATCTCGTCGCCGCGCAGGATCGCCGGCACGTGCTGGCGCTTCTGTTCTTCTGTGCCGAATTCGAGAAGCACCGCCATGCACGGCGTCATCGTCGGCACCTGCAACCGGTTGGGATATTGCCGTCCGGTCATCTCCTCGTCGAGCACGCGAGCATGCTCGGGCGTCAGACCCTGGCCGCCATAGGCCTTGGGCACAATGATCCCCGCCAGGCCTCCCTCGAAGAGCAGCCGCTGCAGCGCCCGGTTGCGCTCGACATCGGCAAGCTCTTCCTCGTCGGTCTGCTGTCCCGTCATGTGCCGACGTTGGTGGCGACCGGGATGTTGTCGTGGATGAATTTGCGGGCTCGCTGCCGGAAGCTCTCCAGGCTCTCGACGTCGGTGCCATCCGGGAGTGTCATCGTTTCGGAACTCACGCCGCGCCTGCCTTCGTGGTCTCCCGCGCCTCGAGGATGTCCGCAAGGCGCAGCCGGTGCTCGGTAACAGTGCCATACAGCGCGGCGTCGAGCGCCACCCGCCGGACGTACAGATGCATGTCGTGGTCGAACGTCACACCGATGCCACCATGCAGCTGTACGCATTCGTGGCAAAGCTCCGGGCCGTACTGACCGATGTACGCCTTGGCTCCGCTGACCAGTTCGGCGGCGGTGCCGGCCCGGTCCTGGACTGCTCGGGCCGCGGCGTCAGCAAGGGCGTGGCTGCACTCCAGCCATGCCTTCATGTCGGCAAAACGGTGCTTCAGGGCCTGGTAGGAGGCCAGTGGCCGGCCGAAGCTGTACCGGTTGAAGGCCCAATCGACGGTGATCTCCATGGCCTTGTCCATGGCGCCGACCATCTCGGCGGTCTGCATGACGTTGGCCAGCTGCAGTTGGGACGCCACCTCGGGACCGGCGGCACCGGTGTCGCCAACCGCCGCCGACGCGGGGATGCTGGCGCCGGCGAAGGTGACAGCGGAGAACCGCCGGGTCAGGTCGATCGTCCGCATGGGCGTGACCGTGACGCCGGGCGTGCCCGCCGCGACGAGGAACTGGCTCAGACCCTCAGGGGTGCGGGCGGTTACCAGGAACTGATCCGATGTCCCGCCTGCCTCGACCGCGACTTTTGTGCCGGTGAGCGACCAGCCGTCCTTGTTCGGGGCCGCCTCGAGGGCCACGTCACCGAGATGATCGTGGGGTCGAGGCTCGGCACAGGCCCAGCTCGCGACCAGTTCGCCCGCGAGTATTCCCTGCAGCGGGCCGGTCTTCTGTTCCGGAGAGCCGGAACGGCTGAGGGCCGACGCCACCACGTTCGTTGTGATCAGGGGACCGGGTGAGGCGTGGCGTCCAAACTCGTAGGCGACGAGCATCAGGTCCTCCACGCCTTCGCCGCTGATGCTCCCGCCGCCGTCATCTTCGGCGACGAGCAACGATGTCCAACCCAGCTCGCACCCTTGCCGCCAGTAGCCGGCGTCGTAGCCCTGCTCATCGTGGCGCAGACCACGGAGCGTGGTCACATCCGCCTTGTCCTCGAGGAACTTCCGTGTTGTCTCGGCAAAAAACTCTTGGTCGGAGGTCAGCTCCAGTTCCATGCGTGCTTCCCCTTTCGGCGCTCGAACCTACACGACGGCGACACCCTCCACCGGCTGACCGCCGCCGACACCGAGGCGTTCGCCGCGCTGGGGTTGAGCACCGTGATCGACCTGCGGTCGGGCATGGCGACGCCGTTTACTGAGCACCTTCCGTTCCACACAGAGGCTTCGTCCGACGGGCGTCGTGTCGAACAAACGGAGGACGAGGCTGGGGCGACACGAGCGACTGGTACGCATAGGGCTTTCGATACGCGTCCCCCCATGTTTCTCTGGCTCGATACCCGCGGAGCAGGGCGAGGTCGATATCCGCAAAGACGACGCCCGGCTCTGGGCCGGCCTCGACGAGCTTGTGATCGCGATCGCGCCCGTCGACCTGAAAGGCCACGCCATCAAAGGCACAGGAATGGCCGTTGTACTGGGGAACGGGATAGTTGGCCATTGCGACGGCCAGCATGTTCTCGAAGGCCCGAGCACGGAACTGGCCCACACGGTCCGGGTTGAGATCGCAGGCATTCGGTGTGACCACCACCTCCGCGCCTTCCAGCATCAGCGTACGAGCGGACTCGGGGAACTCACGGTCGTAACAGATCATGATCCCGACCTGGACGGGTCCGTGCCGGGTGTCGAGCGACGCCACACAGAACTTGTCGCCGGGCGTGATCGCGGCTTCGAGCGAGAAGTCGCAGGTGTGCACCTTGGCGTAGGTCGCGATGTCATGGCCGGTGCGATCGATGAGCACCGCCGCGTTGCGGGGGGCGCCGGGCCAGCGCTGCAGGAACGTGGTGACGACAGCCATGTTCAGGCGCCGAGCCTCCAGCCGGAACTCTTCCAACCACCGATCGTCCAGCCCGATGGCGAACTTTTCGCAGACGCCGCGTGCCTCGGGCTGGTTGGCAGGCAGGGCGTACCCCACTTGCCACAACTCGGGGAATACGGCCAGGTCGGCCCCGGCCGCGGCAGCCTGCCGGCATGCCACGATCCCCCGGACCAGGTTGTCCTCAGGGCGGGGACCAGCCGACAACAGTTGCAGCAGGGCAACACGCAAGACGGGAACGTCCCTGGCGAGAGTATCGACCATCAATTCCAGGGAAGGCGATTGTGAGCACCTACCCGGCGGCTCGGCTCCACCAGCGTCGTCGTGGCGCCGGGCCTTTGACTCCCGGCCCATACGAAGTGAGCCGGGCCAGGAGTCGAAGCCGCCGGCCGAGCAGCGACCGGCGCCGGTCAGGGAGTGTCGAGACCCCCGCCATCAATCTGCACGTCAACGCCGCTCATGTACGTGTTGGCGTCCGACACGAGAAAGGCGATGATACGGCCGAACTCCTCCGTGGTACCCGGACGGTGCAGCGCCGGTAGCAAACCGATGTGACTTGCGGTAGCCACGAAGTGCTCCTCGGGCGTCACACCCTTCGCCTTCGCCTCCTCCGCCCAGCGGTCAATCCCGCTCTGGCTGATGCCGTACGCAGGCAGAACCGCGTTCACCAGAATGTTGTCAGGACCGTACCGCTTGGACAGGAACTTGGCCATGTTGCTCACCGCTGCCTTGCTGGCGGTGTAATGGGGATGCTCATCCGGGCCGATGGACGGTTTGTAGATGGATCCAGCAGAGACGATAACGACGTTGCCCTTCTTCTTGGCGACCATCGGTCGAAGGGCGGCCCGGCAGACCCGCATGGCGGCGAAAAAGTTGATGTCGAAGGTCCGCTCCCAGTCCTCGTCGGTGAGATCCTCCCAGTCTTTGATCTGGTGGTAGCCGTGGTTGCAGACCAGGATGTCGAGCCCACCAAACTCGTCCATGGTTTGGCGGACGAGATCATCGCCGGCGGACTTCTCCTGCAGGTCGATCTGGATCGGCAAACACCTGCCTCCGAAGGCGGTGACGTCTTTTTCCACCGCTCGCAGTTGGTCAAGGCTCCGGCTGCAGAACGCGACCTGGGCGCCCTCGCGCGCAAGGACCTCGACGGTACCTCGCCCGATTCCCCGACCCCCTCCCGTCACGATGGCCACCTTCCCATTCAGACCGAGATCCATGGCACCTCCTCACACGTGGGTTGATGGCCGAGCCTACCGCTCGCGCACGCGGGCGTCCGCTGGGTCGCGCCGAGACTGTCGATCCTCGGCACCACGGACCCTGCTGGCATCCTGCCTCAGCCGACTTCCGCGAGCAGCGCGTCCACGTCGGCGAGGGCCCGGATGGCGTCATTGAGATGCGTGCAGCAATCCACTCCCCTGAGGGTTTCGAGCACCTTGCGCCGTAAATCCGGGAGCCGCTGACCGGCCAGCCAGGCGGCATTGGGCGCGGCTGCCGGGCATTCGGGATGTGGGAGCACGCGGGCCTGAGCAACCAGATCAGTGAGCGTCAGGGACGCGCCGTCAACCGTGGCATCCAGACTGTATTCGTGCACCGCCACCTCACTCAGATCCGGGTCGGTGCAGGAATCACGAAAATGAGCGTCGATTCGGTAGTTCCCTCCCTCTCCCCACACGTCCATCCGGCGGGCCCGGCGCATACCGACGTCGGCGAAGGGGACGAGTTCGTGCCAACCCATCGGATCGTCGGGGTCGGTCAAAGACGGAACCTCGGCGACATTGGGTCCGTAGCGTCGAGGCATCCCCTCGTCGCCGAGGGCAGACGACCCGGGGCGGAAGCCAGCGCAAATGCCCTCCATGGGTCGGCGCGGGGGCGCGCCGCCGGTCCCGGGCGATGCGACAGGAATTCGGTTCGCGGTTGGGGGAGCAACCGTTCCGAGCGTCTCGGGAGCGTGGCGCAACCAGACGAACACGCTGACGAGGCTGGCCCCCGCAATGTCGTCGAGCAAGAGGGCCAGAGGCGTGTGTCTGCTTCGATCCTCGGGCAGGGCCGCGTCGATGGCGGCGCGCAGTCCCCCGCCGCCGGATGCCCCGACGAGCCGTTCCACGCCGGGCCGGGGCGGGTTCACCTGGACCGCTTGTATATCCCTGCTGACGCCGACCATCACGTCCATGGAATCCTCGGCCAGGACCGTGACAGCACCATCTGACCCGGTTTTCAGATCTCGAGCTACCCCGACCATGCGGGTCGGCGTCCCGGGTCCCGCCGGCCAGCTCATAGTGATGGAACTGGTGCGCCTTACCGAGCCAGGCCGGCGTTTCGGAGGCAGTGGTAAGGGGTCGCGTAGGGGTGCGGAAAGCATGACGGTCGCCCAGTCTTACACCTCCCCGGGCAAACCAACCCAATTGAGAGCGCCTCGGCCGCCGCGTTGAGCGGCCGAGCAGCCTGCGTCAGATCCCGTACAGCGCTTCGGAGCTCTTCCCGGCAACCTGCACCTGCTGTTCGTCCGAGAGCGGGGAGATGTGCTCGAAGAGCTCGTCGGTCGTACCGGGGAATTTTCCGCATCCGGATGCGGGTAGTCCGATGCCCACACAATGCGGTCAGCGCCCACCATCGGGCTGTTGGCAGTGAAGGCCAGGAGCGCCTCGTCGGCGTCGAAACTGATCCAGCACTGCCGGCGGAAGTACTCCGAGGGATCCCTCTTGAGGTCGGGCACGTCGGGCCGGAACAGCGGCACATGGGCGTGGTGATCGAGGCGCTCCAGCCAGGGTACGAGCCAGCCGCCGTTGGCTTCCAGGAAGATCAGCCTGAGCTCGGGGAATCGCTCGCAGACACCGCCCGCGAGGAGGAAGGCGATTGATGCCATCATGTCGAAGGGGTTCGATAAGGCCTGGCTGAAGAAGATGTTGTCGATACCGCCACTCAGATCGGTCGAGTTGATGTTCTCGTCGAACACCCCTCGTACCGGCGTCTCGTGGATCTTGTCAAAGTGCATCCCTTTGCAAGCACCCGGGAGTCGGGCGTCAAGAAACGGATGGAGCCCGAGGGGAAGCCCCGCGTCACAAGCGGCCTCCCACAGCGGGTCGTACACGCGATTGTTGAAGGGCTTCCAATCGGCGGTTGGGTTCGGGCGGATAAAGGCGGCCACCATGCCCGGCAGCTTGGCCGCGCGGCGCAATTCGGCGGCGGCCAGCTCAATGTCCTGCTGTGGTAACAACGCCGCCCCGAAGAGTTTCCCCTTGGCTTCACTCACGTGATCGGCAAGCCAGTCGTTGTAGGCCCGACACTGCACGTTGGCGAAATCAACATCCTGGAAGCCCTGGATGCCAAGCAGCTGGGTGGGGTACAGCACCGATTTGTCGATTTGGTCGGCTGCCATGTCCTCCAGCCTGGCCTTCGCGTTATACGCGGCCGGGCGAACCTCGGTGTAGCGCAGCTCCCCGGCCATGGCCCGGGCGCAATCCTCTTCGCTCATGCCGGCGGTGCCGGCCACCGAAACGAAGTTGGCGGGAGTCCGGGTCCCGTCGAACATGAGCCACTCCGTGCCGTCGGCGTCGGTCTCGATATGCCAGATGCGGTCCCGATATTCTCCGGGCGCATAATCCAGCATCCCGGTGGGGTGCTCGAGGACGTGCCCATCAGAGTCAACGAAGCGAAGCTCGCTCTTGTCGGTCATCGCATTTCCTCCCGTCCGTTCCCACCGGCCGGGTCCCTCTTCCCGACGAGTGGATCACCTGGATAGTCCCGACGCGAAACTACCACCGTCACCCGCTGAGATCGGGAGAGCTGGACGCCGATCGTCGGCGCCAGCCAGAAGCGACCCTACGCCGCCCCTCCGGGGAGGAAGCTCACGACGGTACGAGAGTCATCGGCGGCGGTGATCTCCACGGCGAGGGGAACGTCGGGGTCGATGGCGTCGACGAGGATCTTCTTCGGATGCTCGACTCCGTGGCGGAGCACGACGGGGATCCGCCGGTCGCGGCCCCCCACTCCGACGTTGACCTCATCGTCTTTGGGGTCATACTCGAGGTAAGCGAACGGTATCTGCTGGGCTTCGTACTCGTCCCCGAAGTCATCGCTCAACAGTTCCAGCGTGACGTACTTGCCCTGATGGGCAGTAGTCAGCTTGTCCAGCGTCGCCTCCCACTCATTCTTGGGGATCTCGTGATTTGCCTGGCTTGCTGCGGTCATGGATCACCCGGGCTTCGATGGTCGAACGGTTTCGACGGCCTGTACGACGTGACCCGCCGGGTCTGACCCGGTGCGCTCGCGCCGCTCCGACGCTACCGCATCGCGACGTCGCGCCGTCGGTCCTACCGCCCGGGTGCACCCCTCGGCGTACGGCCGGCGGTCCCGCACACCTCGGGCCGCGCTGCGGCCCAAGCCTCCTTCGTCAAGAGGACGCCGTAGTGATCTCCCCTTGCCACATAGACCCATTTGGCTTTCGTCGCGTCATACATGAACCCGAGGAGGTCGATGTCGCCGGGCGCGTTCTTGAGAACCGGAAGGGCCAGGCCTGCCGAGAAGTCGTACGCGCTGTCCCAGGTGATAAGAGAGGAACCACGGCCACCCTGGGTCAACCGGAACAGGATCTTCTGACCCTCGCGGCCGCCGATGGGATTGGCCATCGTGACGGACGTGGAAAGGGTATGGGACAATGTCAAATGCGCGCCCGAGGAGGCGTCCACGACAACAGGGGCGACTGTCAACGCTGATCACACTCCTGCTCAACAGATGAAGGGTAGAGGTCGTCCACAGGTACTGAGCCCGATCCACCCTCGCTGATACAGCCAACCTGTGCGAGTCGCTCTGGACGAACCGACCGTCACGTCGACCGGGCGTTGACCCGTCGTCGGTACGCAGACGGAGTCTCTCCGCAGTGTCGGACGAACGAACGGGCAAAGGACCCAACGTCGTGAAACCCGACTTCGACGGATACGTCCAGGATGGTGAGTCCGGGCCCCGCTAGTCGGGCCATGGCTCGTAAGAGGCGGGCCTGGAGCAGGTAGTCGCGCCACGACATACCGAGGATCGAGTGGAACTGGCGCCGAAGCGTCCGCTCCGAGACGCCGACAGCTCGAGCGACCTCGCTGGAGGTCACGGCTTCGAGGTGTGCTTGCGTGTAGTTGATCGCCGCGGCGACGACCGGGTGAGACGAGCTTGGCAGGTGGAGCGGCATCTCGTGCTCGAGTGACTCGGTGACCACATGGGCGAGCGTTCGGAAGAAGGCGTCCGAGACGGGGTCCGGCTCAGGCCGGGCGATGGGCCAGCGAAGGGCGTAGAGCATCATCTCCCGCAGGAGGGCATGGACGGCAACGATCCGAACACGTTCGCCGTGGCAGGGGATCAAAGCCGGGTCGAGCAACACGGCCACATTCCGCACCGCGGTGTTGATCGTGGTCTGATGGTCCAGACCGGCGGGAATCCACGCCGCCTGCTGGGGTGGAAGGAGATGATGGCCGCTGGCGGTCTCGACCTCGATCACGCCCCATTCGGCGTACTGAATCTCGTGCAGGTCGTGGGCATGCCAGTCGGTGACAAGCCGCTCTCCTTGATACAGATAGCTTCCACCCGCGGCCCGGCCGCCGTGGCGCAGGTCCACCACGCGTTTGCTGGCCGTTTCGGCCTGATTCTTGACCGAACGTGCAGAGATGGTCACCGCCGCCGGAGTGTAGAACAGAGCCGTGCTCGACGACCTGCCGGCCCCTGGTGAACAAGGCGAGCCCCATGCCAGTTCCAGATGTCCTTCACCGGTTTACCCGTTACGACCTGATCGAAGGAGACGACCACAGTGAATCGCACGCACATCGAGTTCCTCTCCAGCGACCGATGGGCCGACATGCTCAAGACAGACCTGTTGCCCTGGGTTCAGAGCGTCGGCGAACTGGGAGATGATGTCCTCGAGATCGGACCCGGGCCCGGTCTGACGACAGACCTGCTACGAGAACGGGTCGCCAGGCTCACTGCCCTGGAAGTCGACCCCATCCTCACCACCCGGCTGACGACCCGGCTTGCTGGCACAAACGTCGAGGTAGTCGAAGGCGACGGCACCCGGACCGGCTTCCCGAGCAACCGTTTTTCTGCTGTCACCTGTTTCTCGGTATTGCACCATATGGACACACCTCAGGACCAGGATCGACTGTTTGGGGAGGTCGGCCGCGTGCTGCGGCCGGGTGGCGTCTTCGTCGGCGTGGATTCCAGAGACCTCGAGCCGATTCGCCAGGGCCACGCCGACGACACGTTCACTCCAGTTCCACCCGAGACGCTACGACCTCGGCTGGAAGGTGCCGGACTTTCAGATGTACGGATTGATCACGACGAGTACCAGATCCGCTTCGCCGCCACGAAGTCCGCCCCGGCGTGACTCCGTCAGTCGACCGGATGCTCGCCGCGGCCCGGACCCGAATCGGTCCCCGGGCCCGACCGGAAGACCTCGATACGGTCCTGTCAACTGGCGGCCTGGTGGTGGACATTCGGCCGGAAGGTCTGCGCCAGTCCGACGGCAGCCTGCCGGGCGCCGTCGTCATCGATCGCAACGTGCTCGAATGGCGGCTCGACCCGAGTTGCCCTTACCGCCTTCCTGGCATGGACAATCCGGGCCGGTCCGTAGTCATCGTCTGCGACGAAGGGTACGCGTCGAGTCTGGCGGCGGCCGCGCTCCGCGACCTTGGCCTCACGAACGTCACCGACCTGGAAGGGGGCTACCAGGCCTGGCGGTCCACGCAAACTCCAGCAACTCGAGGTACGCCCCCCCTCAGCCCGGAGTGATCTGGCGCCGGGCCAGCCTCCAGACCCCTCCGTCCCGGCGCAGCAGGTCGTGGTAGTGGCCCATTGACCGGATGACCGGCGTCGTCGTGGTATCGGCAACAAAGAGAAAGTAGGCGTCGGAGACGGCGGTGTCTGCTCCATCGAAGTGGACCGTCTGCGTCGTGATCACATGGCGGGTGTTGGTCCCCGGCCCTTGTGTCCCGGCCCCACGACGCTGCCGGGCCCCTTCGAGAATGTCGTCATGACCGCGGCGCTCGTTGCCCGGAAGCTCCCACGCCGCATCCTCGGTGAAGAGTGCCACGTACTCATCCAGCTCCTCTGGAGCAGCCATATCCGCCAGATGGGCCAGTCGGGCGACCAGATTGCGTATGGCCAGGTCGTCGGCAACGCGGCCGGCAGCGTCAGTCCCGACAGCTTCGGTCGTGCTCATCGTTCCTCCTCTGGGCAGTCTGTCTGGGTCAGCCCCGCTACGGACAGGAGTCCGTCGCGCCGCAGGCGATAGTAGTTCCCGCACCAGCCGACCTGTCAGCCCAGCCGGAGAGCCGCAGACAAATCGCCGGGCGCCTCGACGCCGACGAGACCGCATCTACACTGTGCACATGACCGGCTCCCCGCAAGCGCCCGACGGTCGCTGGAGCGACCGTCATTCTCCCTTCATGAATCGTCCTGCTCTCGTCCCGACTGCGGCGTCGCGATTTGGAAACCGGTCGTGAACGCGGAACATCTCGACAAGATCCGACACGGCCGTGGCTTCTTCGCCGCCCTGGATCAGAGCGGCGGCAGCACTCCCCGGCTTCTCGCCGCCTATGGCATTCCCGAGAGTGCCTATTCCAATGATGAGCAGATGCTCGATCTGGTCCAGCAGATGCGGTCCCGGATAATGCAGAGCCCCAGCTTCGACGGCAACAGGATCCTCGGCACGATCCTCTTCCAGAACACCCTGGAACGCCAGGTCGACGGGCAGAGAACCGCCGCCTACTTGTGGAACGTGAAAGGAATCGTGCCGTTCCTCAAGGTCGACCTGGGCCTCGAACCGGACGCTGACGGCGTGCAGCTGATGAAGCCGATCCCCGATCTGGAAGCGGTAGTCGCCGAGGCACACGGGCAGGGGGTGTTCGGGACCAAGATGCGATCGTTCATCAAGTTGCCCGATGCGGCCGGCGTGAAGGCCATCGTCAGCCAGCAATTCGACTTTGCCCGGCCCATTCTGGCGGCCGGCCTGGTGCCCATTCTGGAACCAGAAATCGACATCTACAGTCCCGGTAAAGCCGAAGCCGAATCGATGTTGAGAGAGGAACTCCTCGCAGGCTTGGCCGGGCTGGCTCCAGACGAGCAGGTGATCTTGAAGCTGAGCTTGCCGGACAAGGACAATTTTTATGCCGACTTTGTCGGCGACGCGCGGGTCATGCGGGTGCTCGCCCTCTCAGGCGGGTACACGCGAGCGCAGGCTGTCGAACGGCTCGCCCACGACCACGGCGTGATCGCCAGCTTCGCCCGGGCCCTGATGGAAGGCCTGTCCAGCCAGCAGAGCGACGCCGAGTTCGACGCCGAGCTGCATGATGCAATACAGGCCATTTTTCAGGCATCGATCACCTGAGCGACCCCAGACGGAGATACGGCGGTCCTTCCCGGCCCGCCAGATCACTCGAGGATCGATTGGAGGAGGCGGGTGGCGTCGTCGGCGATGCCGGCCGCTCCCAGGCGACGAGCGGATTGGCTCGCCTGAGTCAACATCGACCGGCCCGATTCAGCGCTGCCCTGGTGAAGCAGGAATCGACCCCACTCGAGTCGGGTACGGGCCAGGAATACCTGAGCGCCGAGGCGTTCGTGCTCGTGAACGGCCGCAGCGAAGTGCTCGCCAGCCTGGACGGGACGGCCGGCCCGGACGGCGAGAAGGGCGAGCCACAAGCTGACAACCGGTCGGGCCACCATGGCCAGATTCGGGATACGCCCCGCGTATGGGAGCAGAGCCCGGTATTCGCGTCCCGCCTGCTCCGTCGTGCCCACAACGGCGACAGCCTCGGCCAGGGCCGAATGACCGAGGAGCCAAGCAACATTCGGCGGGAAGGTCCGCGTCGGGTCGACCATCAAGTCATCCACGATGGAAACGGCACCCCGGTGATCGCCGGCCGAGATGCAAGCCACCGCCAGGGCCGCACGCCACACGGGTAAACCAGGGGACTCCGAAGCGACGTGGCTGAGGAGAGCCACCATCTCGGCAAGCCGCCCTTGGGCCCACCGCGCCGCGAACAGCTGCGGGCCGAACCAGGTCAGCGCATCCGGCTGCCCGGACGCTTGTCCGAGCTGAAGCGCCTGCAGCGCCGCCGCCTCGATCTCGTTGCCGGTACCGGAAATGGTGAGCTGGCAGCAATGATGATTCGCATAGATCCACCGGAGAAACGGGTGGTTGAACTCCGTGGCCAGCCGATCGATACGATCGAGCAGCGCTGCCGACTCGCGCAAATGGCCGAACTGAAAGTAGTGAATGGCGGTGATGGCGTAGGCCCCCGCTTGCTGGTGGGCGTCGCCAATTCGTTCCGCCAGGCTGATCAGATCGGGCGCCTCGTCGAGGAGCGCGGGGACGTGGTCCGGCACGGAACCAACCACATGGGCTGCGGTCCAGGTTTCCAGCAGACAGGGCTTGTCGCCTATCCGCCTGGCGATCGCCACCGCCTCGTCAGCAAGCTCGAGGCGGCGCAAGTCCCGGTTGTCCCAGATGCTTTCGAGGCCCAGCACGGAGAGCAAGCGAGCTCGAACCGAGGAGTCGGCAGGACCCACCGCGGTCAACGCCGCCTCCACGAACTTGACCTTCTCGTCGTCCACGATGCCCACCACGGACGCAAAGCCCCGATTGTTGGCGAGGACAGCCCGAGCCAACAGGCTGGCATCGCCCAGCTGGTAGGCCAGTTCCGAGGCTTCCAGCAGAGTGTCGCGATGCGACGGCCCGCCGGCGAGCCGCTGGGCGATGCCGAGCTCGATGAGCAGCTCACATTTGAGTTGTGGCGGTCTTCCCGCCGAAACGACCCCACCAATCGCCTTCAGCGCTCGACCGAAGTACCCGACCGCTTCATCGAAGGCCAGGCGATGCAGCGCGTCCTCCCCTGCTGAGGCCGACTGCTCGACGATTCTTGGATCGACCACGTTCGCTCGATCAAGGTGGTAGAAGACCGAGGCCGGGTCGCTACCCGGTCGCTGCATCAGCGCCTCGGCGACGCGGCGGTGGCGCTGGTGTCGGCGTGCCGGTCCGACACTCGCGTAGAGGGTCGACCGCACCAGAGGATGGACAAATTCGTACGCGCCCGACGGGGTCTCGCTCACAATGGCCGCCCCCGCTGCCTCGTCGAACGCGTCGAGCACCACATCCTCGTCCAGGCCGGAGGCCGCCACCACAGCATCGAAATCGATCACGAGTCCGGTGATCGATGCCACCGACAGCACGGTCCTGGTGGTCGGCTGCAAACGTTCGAGCCGGCGAGTGACCACGTCCCGCACGCTGTCGGGGATGCTGATCGACGTGACGGGCTCGCTCGTCGTCAGCAAGCCGTCATGTTCCTGAAGGATGCCGCCCTCGACCAGGCTGCGGAGAATCTCCTGGATGAAAAGAGGATTTCCGGCGCTCTCCGACCACAGCAGCCGGCCCAGGTCGCGCGCGCTGTCGTCGGAGCCATGGCCACCCACCCCATACACCATCTCGGTCACTGCTGGAAGGTCGAGTCCCTCCAGCGGCAGTCGCTCGATGCGAATGTCCGGGCCCAGATCGGCCAGAAGGTCGCTCAGTGGATGGTGCGGGCCGAGTTCGCTCTCCCGATAGGTCGCCACGATCAGCAGCGTCATCGGCTCCGCCGAACGCACCAGGTGGCGAATGAGCAGCATTGTGGATTGCTCACCCCAGTGCAGATCGTCCACGACAAACATGGCGCCTTGCCCGTGGGAGACGGCAGCGAGCCAGGCTGCGACCGCGTCGAAGAGGCGGTAGCGTTCCGTTTCCGGGTCAGCTTGCAGCGGCTCGGGAAGCCCCGGGATCAGCGAGGCAAGCTCGGGAACGAGACGCACCAGCTCGCCGGCGTAACGACCAAACAGTCCGGGATCTGGACGGCTCCGAGCGACCTGCAGCAGGGCTTCTACAAACGGCTGGAACGGCACGGCCAAATCTTCGTCACAGCGGCCGTACAACACGCTCGCGCCACGATCGACAGCACGCGTCGGGCCACCTCGGCGGCCAGACGCGTCTTGCCGATACCCGCCTCCCCCGAGACCAGCACCACCTTGAGTTCCCCGTTGGCGGCGACCTTCAGCTGCTGCAGCAGACCGTCGACCTGGGCTTGCCGGCCGCAGAATCCGAGGCCGCCCTCGGTGATCAGCCGCGCTGGAGCAGCCAGGGTAACGGCCTCGTCTGCAAGAGAGGCCGCTACCCCGAGTCGAGGAGAGGGAACGAAGAGCGCTCCTACTTCGAGCGCCGGGTCCTGCTCGAGCACCGCTCGTTCGAGGCGCTGGAGGTCCGGACTGGGAAAAAGACCAAGCTGTTCGGCCAGCAGCCGACGCAGATCCTGGTAGGCACGTAGCGCCTCCGCCTGCCTACCGCTGCGGTAGAGGGCCACCATCCGCTGCCCCCACAGTCGCTCGCGCAGAGGGTGTTCGCCGACAAGCTGCTCGAGCTCCGACACCACCTCACGGTTAGCGCCGCAAATCAAGTCCGCCTCAATCCGGTCCTCGAGGGCGTCCAACCGGGCCTCTTCCAGACCGACCACCTCCGGGGCGAGAGCGGCCGACAGCCCCAGGTCCTCGAGGACAGGACCCCGCCACAAGCCGAGCGCTTGTCGCAAGACGCCGGCCGCGGCGAAAGCCTCGCCGGACCGAAGCAACCGGCGGCCATCGGCGGCGAGCTGCTCAAAGCGACGGGAGTCAATGGCCTCCGGTCTTATCTGCAGGACATATCCCCGGCCGCTTGCGATGAGAGGCGGAGCGGCCGGTCCCATGGCGGCCAGGGATCGGCGCAGGCGCGACATGTGTACCCGCAGCGTGGCCGGTGGTCGCAGGGAAAAGTCATCCCACAGCCCTCCGGCCAGCTCATCCAGGGGCACGACCCGGTTCGCACCCAGAACCAGGAGGCCGAGCAGGATCCTCTCCTTGATTCTCCGCAGCGCCACCGCCTGGTCGCCCAGTCGCACTTCGAGCGGCCCGAGAATCCAGAACTGCGCAGGACCGCCCGGGGTCGGCATGTCCTGCACATACGAAGGCTAGCCCTGCTGGGTGACCGTGTAATCGCGATGTAATCGCGATAGGTCACAGTGCGACCATGACCCGGTTCCGACCTGACTTTCGACACGCTTTTCACCTGCTCATCCCGGCCGCGCTCGCTGCAGTCGTCCTGGCTGCCTGCGGATCGGCGAGAAGCCACACGTCTGCGGCCACCACATCCCCGAGTGCGGTGACGGCCACCACGGCCGCCCGATCCGCAACATCGGCTCCCGCCGCGCCCGCCACGACTGGAACACCGGCCACCAGCGCTGCGCCCCCCACAACCGCCGCCGCGGCCGCGGCGACGGGCGGCGGCAACTGCTACGAAGGCAACTGGGTCTCCACGAACTACACCCAGGCCGTGCAGGGCCAGCACATCGCTGGAGGCGCCGGCATTCACTTCTCGATCACCCCCGCCCAGATATCCATCGACTTCTCCGGCATGCAGCCGGTGACCATCACGGGCTCCATCTCCGGTCAAGGAATCTTTCTGGGCCAGGAGCAAGCGCCCGCGTCCTTCTCGCCTACGGGCACCTTCACTCTTCCGGCGCAAGGCACCAGCAACGTCACCTTCGAAGCGAAGTTGGGCACCCAGGCGAGCTACTCCGCTCCGATCAAAGCCGGCGGCTTTCCAACCGGCGGGATCTCCGGAAGCTACACCTGCTCCGCCGCTTCGTTGACCCTGACTGTACCGACCCCCCAGGGACCGACGACGGTGACACTGGCTCGCAGCTGACCGAACATCCGGTTGCCCCAAGCACCACCCCCCTGATAGGAACAATCTCGTGAAGGTCGGGTCCGGGGGAACCGCCAAGGAACGGGAGTCTGGTAGGTGAGCGTCCTCTCCGGCCTGTCAGTGGTCGAAGTAGCGAGCGAGGTTGCCGGCCCCTATACGACCAAGCTGTTGGCCGACCTCGGTGCGGGTGTGACCAAGGTCGAGCCTCCCGGCGGGGATCCGGCCCGACGGATCGGGCCGTTCGCCGGCAATGAGCCAGGCGAGGATCGGAGTGTCCTCTTTCTCCACTGCAACACCTCCAAACGCAGCGTTCGCATCGATCTGGAGCATCCCGAAGGCGCCGAGCTACTCCGGCGGCTGGTGCGCGGGGCTGACGTGCTGGTGACCGACCGGCGCCCTGAAGAACTGGCGGCACTGGGGATCGACTTCGAAGGGCTTGCCAGCGAAACTCCTTCGCTTGTTGTGCTGTCGTTTACCCCGTTCGGCTGGGATGGCCCCAACGCCCACCATGCGGCCACGCCGCTGACGACGTTCCACAGCGCGGGCGAGGGCTACCTGACACCGGTTGCCTCCCACCTGATGCCAGAGGTGGTGAACCGGCCCCCGGTGCGGCAGGGCCGCTTCGCGGCCCAGTACAAGCTCGCCACCTACACGGGGACGCTCGTGCTCGCGGCGGTGTTCGCTGCCCGGGCCACGGGGTGCGGCCAGGTCATCGAGCTGTCCGAACAGGACGCCCTCATCGGACTCAACTTCTTCGAATTCCAGGGCTACCTGGAGCTCGGCCTGACACCGACCCGGGCCAGTCTCGCCGTTCCGTTCGGTGGCATCATGCGCTGCGCCGACGGCTACCTGCAGTTCACGTTCCACGAGGAGCACCAGTCGGCGCGCCCTGGTAAAGGCCATGGGCGACCCGGAGTGGGCGCACGCAGAGTGGGCGTCCACGGAGCAGTCACGCCTCGGCCGAGCAGACGAGATCAACGCCCGGTTGGGGGAGTGGCTGTCCACCAAGAGCAGAGAAGAGGTAGTGGTGGCCGGCCAGGCCATGGGGGTGACCGTCGCCCCTTACCACTCGGTGGCCGAGGTAGTCCGGTCCGAACAGATGGCGGAGCGAGGCTATCTGGCGCCCATCGAGCATCCGGTTGTCGGGAACGCCAGCTATCCGACCGGACCGTGGCGCTTCTCCGGCGAGGCGCCCACTCTCGGCCCGGCGCCCGGACTGGGCGAGCACACCCGGGAGGTTCTCTCAGGTCTCGGACTGACCCACGCCCAGCTGGACGCCCTTGCGGCCGCTGGAACGATCTGAGGCCGGCGACACAAGGTGAGGAAGAAAAGGTGATCCACGCCAACCGAAAGGGAGCCCTGGCCGGGGTGCGCATCCTCGACTTCACCTGGGCGGTCGCCGGGCCAACAGCCACAATGACTGCGGCGACGCTGGGAGCGGAGGTGATCAAAGTCGAGACCCGGCTCCGTCTGGATGTGCTGCGGCGCAGCGGGTTCACGTCAGCCACCACCAACCGCCAGAAGAAGGCCATCACGTTGAACCTGCGCCATCCCCGAGCAGTTGAGTTGGCCAAACGGTTGGTAACAGTGAGCGACGCGGTGGCGGAGAGCTTCCGGCCCGGGGTCATGGACTCGCTCGGGCTCGGCTACGAGGCGCTACGCGCTGTGAAGGCGGACATCATCATGCTGTCGAGTTCGATGGCCGGCCAGCATGGCCCGTACGCGCGATTTGCGGGCTACGCGCCGATGTTCGTCGCCCTGTCGGGGCTGGGGGAAATGACCGGATACGCCGACGGGCCGCCCACCCAGATCCGCGTTGGCGGCGACATCATCGTGGGCGTCCACGGCGGCTTCGCCCTCCTGGCTGCTCTCGTCCACCACCAGGCAACGGGCGAGGGCGTACACATCGATCTCTCGTCGATCGAGTCGCAGTCCAACTTGATTGGCGACTCGATCCTCGAGCACACGCTCAACGGAACCGCGCCGAGCCGGGCTGGCAACGACGAGCCCGGTCTGGTGCCTCACGATTGCTTCCGGTGTCGGGGCGATGACCAATGGGTGGCTATCGGTGTCGGCACCGATAGCCAGTGGCAAGGGCTGGTCGCGGCCATGGGCCGACCGGACTGGGCCAAGGACCCGGACCTCGACACCCCCGAAGGGCGTTGGGCGGCCCGCCACGCGGTAGGCGAGCGCGTGAACGAATGGACGTCGACGCGGTCACCCGGCGAGGTCACCGCCGCCCTGCAGGCCCAGGGAGTGCCCTCAGCGCCATCCTTTCGGGCGCCCGAGCTCTTCGCCGACCCGCACGTGACCTCCCGGGACCTGCTCGCGACGGTGCCCGGTGAAGGTCGCGAGTGGCGGTTGCTCCGCCTCGGGGGCCGCCTGCCGATCACGCCGCTGCAGTTAGATCGAGCCGGCCCGGCCATGGGCGAGAGCAATGAGGAAGTGTTCAAAGGGCTGCTGGGCTTGTCCGATGAGGAGATAACGGAACTGGAGGCCGACGGGGTGTTCACATGAACGACAACAACGCGAACCGCGACAAGATCATCGGCGACGACGTGGACCAACACATCGATGCGTGCATGCGAACTTTCATGGTCACGAAGCGCAAAGACGGATCGCCGACCTGTCACCCGATGGCACGCTTCTATGCGGATCGGGGGTTCTACCTCAACATGTACGCATCCAGCATCAAGCACAAGAACCTGGAGCGCGATCCCCGGGTGGCGGTCCTGGTGACGACCGCTTCGGACGACCCCGACTTCAAGGCGATGCTGGCCCGGGGCCGCGCCCGGCTGCTGACGGCCGACGAGACCCTGGCCGAGGACGCCCCGCCCGGCGTCGTCGCGGCCCGCGGTATCGGCATGGAAGGAGTGAAAAAAGTCGAGGATGCCCCCGAAAAGTTTGACAACGAAGATCCGGTGGACTGGCTCAAGCGGGCGGCCATTATGGTGCAGCGCATTCGGGACCGGGTCCGGGTGATATGGGAGATCGTGCCCGAGGACGCCTCCTGGCTGACCGACGTGCGAGGGAGGTAAACAAGTGCCGCGCGAGCACGCCGACATCAAAATGACGCCCACGGAGCTTGACGAGTTCCTCGGGTCTTTCGACCGTCTGATCGTGGCCACCCTGGACGCCGACGGCAACCCCTGGGCCGACGCCGCCGCTTACCGCTATGTGGACCGGCGGGTCTACTTCCGGGTGCCGCAGGAAACCCGTACCCTGGCGAACCTGCGCCGCGATCCCCGGGTCTGCTGCGTGGTTGAGTCCAAACCGTCCGGTTCCTCGTACTACGGGATCAAAGGAGCCATGCTGCATGGGTCGGCGCGCGAGCTTCAAGGAGACGCCGACCCCGGGATCCTGAAGGCCCTTTCGGTCTTGCCCGACCCGGTAGAACCAGAGCGAACCGACGGGTCCGTCTTCTCAGTCGGCCTCGAGGACTCGACCAGCTTTTCGTTCGAGAAGATTCAGTACCGTTACCAGGATCAGAGGCTCGACACGTTGCAGGAGGAGGCTGAGCGGGCCTGAACAGAAATGTGCTACCCAACAAGGAGTAAAGGCATGACAATCACAGTCGACTGCATGTTCTCCGTCGACCTGATGGTCGCGGACACGGTAAAGACCGCCAACCTCTTGGCTGAGCGCCTCGGCCTCCCCGCGTTAAGACCTACCTGGACCGACAGCAGCGTGGACCACCTTGCCTACATGCGGGCCTACCACCCCTTCAGCCACGCCGCCCCGACGTTGATAGAAATTATCCAGCCATCCTCGGCTCTGCCCGCGGTAAGCGGACAGAGCCGGGATCGGCCTGTCAAGACCCACGCGACGGTATTCGTCACCAAGACCTTCCCGGAAGTTATCGACAACCTGGAGGCAAAGGGTCTGCGATATTTCAACATGTCCGATCCGGGTGACGGGCTCGCGCGCTGTTTTACAGGAATAGATGACTTTCAGTCCGGTTCCCCGGGTAACGCCTACGATCCCACAGTCGACGGCCACCTGTTTATGGAAATCATCAGTTGGGGAGGTACCGCACTTGCCACAAGAGACGTCATCCCACAGGAGCTGGGAGCAGGAGGCATCACACGGGTGATGTCCCGGTCCTACCTGGTCCGCGACATCGACCAGACGCTGCATCAACTTGATGAGATCTTCCGGTGGGACCAGGCTGCTGTCCAGCCATCGGAGGACGACCAGGTCCGCTATGCGACCTTGCAGCCTCTGTTGCCGGCCAGCGCTGCGCTCGAGTTGATCCAGCCCAAGGGCGAGACCGGCAGGCACGGCGAGTTTTTCACCCAATGGGGCGTGGGACCTCACGCCATTCGCTTCGGTGTTCGCGGTCTCAATGCCAAGGCAGACGACCTGCATAGCCGTGGCACTCATTTCAGTGAGAACGTGGCGCCCGGAGGACAACGAGTCCTCCTCGTGGACCCGTCGGATCTCGACGGCATCATCGTCGAATTCGCGGAGGATCCCTTGACGGTCTGACGATGATTTCCTTACGTGGTACCGGGCTGAGGCTCGCCACCCCGCGATGATCAGGCCCCCCTGGTGACGAGGCCACCTCCATCGACAACGGTGACTTCGCCGGTCACCCAGGCCGCCAACTCGCTGGCCAGGTACAAGGCGGCGCGGGCGATGTCGAGCGGTTCACCCAGGCGCTGCAACGGCCAGGACCATGCGGTCTGAGCACCGCCGGGTTCCCACAAGGCCCGGGCGAAATCGGTCTTGACCAGGCCGGGAGCCAGGGCGTTCACGCGAACACCTGGCCCCAGCTCGGTGGCCAGCTGTTTGGTCAGATGAATGAGGGCGGCCTTGGACGTGTCGTATACGCCGATCGGTCCCCCGAATTTCAGGCCCCCCACCGAGACGACATTGATGACGGCGCCGCCCCGGTCGGACATGACCTGCCTCCACGCTTCCTGGATCCAGACAAGCGGGGCGCGCAGATTAACCTCGAAGATCTTGTCGAAACGGGGCAAGTCGATGTCAATCGTCGGCCCGTAGTAGGGATTGGCCGCGGCATTGTTGACCAGAATGTCCAGACCACCGAACCGCTCGATGGTAGCGGCCACGCATGCGTGAGCCTGGTCGGGGTGGCCCACGTTCGCGGCGAACACGGCGGTTTCCCCCTCGATCGTGGCGGCGGTCGCCTCCAGCGCGTCGAGCTTGCGTGAGGACAGCATCACCGCCGCGCCGTGTTCGGCGTAGATGCGAGCGATGGCAGCCCCAATTCCCCTCGACGCCCCCGTGACCAGCGCCACCTTGCCTGTGAGGTCCAGACTTTCCGTTCCCATACGTTGCTCTCCTCTGACGCTTCTCCTCGGACGCCCGACAACTCGGGAAGCTTCCTCGCTGGTGGGCCCCGGCACAAGACGCGGACGCGCCACGTTACCGGTAGAGAAACGGTCGCGGCCGGCGCACCGACGACGATCGACTCCGCTTCGAACCACCGGTTCAGCGCCAACGATGTGGGGTGACGTGGTTCACCGCTCGTCTGCCGCGTGCTGCGGCGGCCACGATTCCGTGGCATGCTCGATGGCAGTCGCTGCCGTTCGCTCGAAGGGGACAACATGACCGACGTGATCTCAACGCCGCCCTATTGGGACCCGTACCACGCCGACCAGCGAGCGGCCCCATACGAGACCTGGCGGCGGCTACGGGACGAGGCGCCCGTGTATCACAACGATCGGTACGGCTTCTACGCACTCAGCCGCTTCGAGGACGTCTTATCGGCCTCCCTCGACACAGAGACATTCAGCTCGGCTAAGGGGATCACGCTCGACACGATCGGAGAACCCGCCCCCTTCCCGATCATGATCATGATGGATCCACCGCTGCACGACGCCTTCCGGAAGGTCGTCAACCGGGCGTTCACCCCCCGTCGGATCACCGCTCTGGAGGACCGCATCGGAGCGCTCTGCGCAGGTTACCTCGATCCATTCGTCGGGACGGAGGGCTTCGACTTCGTCCACGACTTCGGAATGCGCTTGCCCGTGATGGTCATCTCGACCCTGCTCGGCTTCCCGGAAGAGGACCACGAGCAGCTGCGGGAGTGGAGCGACATCGCCCTCCACCGCGAGGAGGGCAAGGAAGGAATGACACCCGAGGCTCAGGAGGCGCAGGGCCTCACCATCAACTACTACATGGAGCAGATCACTCAGAGGCGATCCCAGCCGACGGATGACATGATCTCGGCCCTGCTGGACGCCGACCTCGAGACGCCGGAGGGGACGGTCCGCAAGTTGGACGACCTCGAGGTGATGGGCATGATGGCACTGATCAGCAACGCCGGAAACGAGACCGTGGCGCGCATGCTCGGCTGGACGGCTCTTGTTCTCGACGAGTACGCCGACGCGCGGCGGCAGATGGTCGACGACCCCGCCCTGATCCCCGCCGGGATAGAGGAACTCCTTCGCTATGAGGCTCCCTCCCCGATCCAGGGCCGGTACGTCGCCCGGAACGTCGAGTTGCACGGGACACTCATCCCCGAAGGAGCGAAGGTGGCGCTGCTCACCGGCTCGGCAGGACGCGACGAGCGGAAGTGGACGAATCCCGACACCTACGACATCGGTCGCAGAATCGACCGCCACGTCACATTCGGCTATGGCGTCCATTACTGCCTGGGGGCAGCGCTCGCCCGCATGGAGGGCAAGGTGGCCCTGACCGAAGTCTTGCGCCGCTTCCCGACGTGGGAGGTCGACCGCTCCGCCGTCACCTACGTGGCCACCAACACCGTGCGGGGCCCCTCCTCCGCGCCCGTGCGCATCTAGTCTGACCAAACGGCTGCTCGCCGCCTCGGCTCTGCCCGGTCCCTGAGCGGTTCTCGCCAGGACGAAAAATGTCTCTCCGACAATCCTGGCGACCTTTTCTCCCCTTCCTGATCACGGGGATATATCGTTGGTCTCCGATCAGCGGGCAAACACTGTGGACGTACAACGGGGTACGCGAAGACATGTCGATTGAGCTTCCTTCTCTTAACATCGCCGCGAGCAGGCACGGCGACGCCGATATCGTCGTGGACATACCGGCCGGCTTCGACAACACCCTCGGGCGAGACGCGTCAGCCGATATCACGATCGCCGATCCTGCCGTAAGCCGGCGTCACGCCCGCATCTACCGAGGGGTGGACGGTGTGTGGCTGGAGGACCTCGGCTCGACCAACGGCACGTATGTCAACGAGGACCGCATCACCGCTCCCTACCGGCTCCAGGACACTGACCGGATAAAGATCGGACACTCCGAAGCAGCCTTCCACGATATCGTCGCCGCGCCCGATCGAACGAAGATCATTGTCTCTCCGGAGACTCCGCCCGGCGCAGCGGGTCTGGACGTAGACGACGACCTCCGATCGGTTGCGCAGATCTTTCCAGCCGCTCACCCTCGGCCGGTCCTGGAGGGTACCGGTGGCGACAGTCCGGGAGCGCCGGTTGTAACCGATGGGTCGGGTGGTCGAGAGGCGAACCGGAGCGTCAATACCCGCCTCCGGCAGGGGACCTTCATGGGGGTCAACTGCGCGACCTGCTTCTCCACCAACCACCCTGAAGCCTGGTTCTGTAATCAATGCGGCCGCCAACTGCGGCCTATTCCTTCACCGTCAGCCGGCCAGACCCCGGTTCTGCCCTCGAGCCTGTCCGACCGGATGGGCATCCGATCCGGGGGAATGCGGCGGCAACAATTTCACCAGGCCATGAAGGTTCGAAACGGCGGTCAGCGCGTCCGTTACAACGACAGTTTGGCGATACCTACGATCATGTTTCGTGCCGTCCTCTTACTCCTGCTCGTAGCGGCGATTGTGGCTTCGCTCGTGATCCTGAGTGAAGGCGTCCACCGTGTTCTGGGCGTGTAGAGCCGACGTGCGTTTCAACAGTGGCCGCTGTGCCAGATCCAGATAGGACGATGCTGTCATGCGCGTATGTGACAAATGTGGACAGACAAATGATGACCCGAAGAGCAGCGACGATATCTGGTGCAATCGCTGCAGTAACTTCCTTGGTTTTCCAGCCGAGTCCCGAGCTCATGAGCGGCGCATCGGCGTGCAACTTCTCGAAGATAGAGTGTCCGTGCCTCCCGGCGGGGAGACCCGACTCGGCGCGTGGGTCCGCAATGGCGGTGATGTAGTCGAAAAGGTGACGTTTGCGGTCGAAGGTCAACCCGGGCCTTGGACCCAGATCGAGCCGGACGAGGTAGGGCTCTTCCCCAAACAGAAGGGAGAGATTCAGCTGGTGTTCCGTCCGCGGCGGCACTGGCAGGTGCGTTCTGGCCTGACGCCGTTTCGCCTGGTCGCGACGTCACAGTCAGACGTCACCGTGGTCGACCACGTGGATGGGTCGCTGGACGTCGGCGCATTCGTCGATGTGACGGCATCCCTGACTCCGCTGCAGTCCACTGGACCGGAGGGAGGCGAGCACCATCTCCAGATCGAGAACGCGGGCAACACGGTCATGAGGGTGCGAGTCCAGGTCTCACAGCCAGGGGGCGAGCTCTCTTTTACAACCAACCCCGAATCCCTCGAATTGGAGCCGGGTGCGAAAGGCGAAGCCCGGATCACCGTGGCGCCTCAGCAAACATTGTATGGCGCTGCCGACAAGAGGTACCCGTTCGTGGTGAACGTCCTCGCGCCGGGCCAAAGCCCCATCGCGCTCCAGGCCGTTCATCTTCAGGAGGCTGCGTCCACCGCGCCGAGCCTGGTATTGGGCGATACCCGCCTCCACGCCGCGCCCGGAGAAGAGGCCGCAACGACAGTGATCATCCGTAACCGGGGGCGTGGCGGCGAGGACCGGGAGCTTGAGCTCTTAGGCCCGGCCGCGGATTGGGGGCGGATCATCCCCCACACGATTGCGCTTCCCACAGCGGGAGAAGCCCAAGCCAGAATCGCCTTTGTACCTCCCGCTGCGCCACCTGCGCCCGCGTCCGAGATTCCCTTTGCTGTTCGGTGTTTCTCGCGGAACGATCCCGAGCGTTCCACCGTCGTCGAGGGAGTTCTTACCGTTGACCCGGTTACTCGCCTGGACTTCGACGTGCAACCGGCACTTGTACGGGCCCGCTGGTCGAGTCGGCACGTCATTGACGTCGAGAACAACGGGAATGCCGTTGCCGATTTGAGGGCTGTACTGGTGAGTCCCGCGTGGGAGTTGGCCTTCGCGGTCAGCCCTGCAGTGGTCCGAGTGCTGCCGAACAGCCGTGAGAGCGTTCTGTTCAAGGCCCGAACTCGACGCCCGAGGCTGCTGCGAAAGTCGACAGCGCGAGTTTTCGACGTGCTCCTCGCACCGGCAACAACAAGCATCCAAGGGATGAGCGGACAGGAGGAGGCACGGCGCCACGTCGGCTTCGAACAGATTTCGATACTGCCTCGCACCTTGACCGCACTGGCGGTCGTGGCGGCCGTCACCGGAGGCCTGGCGGTGGCGGCGCTGGCGATCTTTGCCAAACAGATCCACCAGTTGCTCTGACGGTGACGGACCTCTTGACGCGCAAACCGCCGCCCCGCGCCGCCACCCACCTCAAGCGATTGCGTCCTGCCGCCAAACTGCGGCGATGACCGCGCCGAACTCGAAGGTACCCAGCCTGACGCCGGGTGCGGTTGCACCTTCCGGTGGGGTGGCGGCACTCGCATTTGCCTCGGCCGACACCCCCGGGACCGGACCCTGAGCTACTGAGCGACAGTGTTGTTGGCCGGTGCGGTCTGTAGGGGTGGGGCCGCGACCGAAGGGGCGATGGACGCCGGGTTGACAAAGACGCTGCCGCCTGGACCCGCCAGCACCGCCGCGTGCAGCGCGCTGCCTTGCAAATACTGCGGCCAACTCAGAAACCATTCGGTCCAGCCGTTGTCCCAGGTCCCGGCCTTCGGGCTGCCGGCGATGGTAATCGGGTCCCCGGGGACGGCCAGGTTGTAGTAGATCTCGGCGTCGGCGGGCGACAGGTTCACACAACCATGGCTGACATTCTCGAAACCCTGCTCGCCGACGGACCAATATGCGTCGTGGTAGTAGTCCCCACTGAACGTAAACCGCACCGACCAGGGGACAGAGATGCTGTATCCGGGACCGACCATCTGGACCGGGTTTTCTTTCTCGATGGTCAGATAACTTCCGTTGGGGGTGTCGTCACCGGGCCGGCCCGAGCTGATCGGCCAGTCGTAGAGGAGCGCGCCGTTGTAATAGATCTGCGTCCGGTGTGTGGCGGTGTTTCCGATCGCTACGAGCGAGGCCCCGATGGCAAAGGTCTGCGTCAGCGTGTGCGTGCCATACATGCCCGGTGCGCCCTGGACGCCATTCAGGTGCCCGGTGAAAACCACTGTCGTGTCGGCCGGCCAGTAATCGCGGGGCCGGAAGTAGGCGCAGGTGACCGCCACGTTGCAGGAATCGTCCCAGTACCAGGCCCCCACCACCGGCCTCGATGTCGCGACCTGGAGCGCCTGCTCGACGGCCGTGTGGTTGGTGATCCGTTGGCTGAAGTACAGGATAATCGGCATGCCGACGCCGTAGACCTGATTGTACCCTTCGATGATCTTGGTCTCGAACGTGCGGCTCGGCGTCAGGGTGTGAAACGTGCTCACGCTGGTCTCGGTGCCGCCCCCGCTCCGGGTTGCCACGGCTGAAACCGTGTAAGTCTGGGAGACGTCGAGCGCCCACTCGCTGTGCCAGATCGTGTCCCCCTGGCTGAGTTGACCGGTCACGGCGTCGCCCGACGTATGCACGGTGACACTCTGCAGCGTGCCGTCGGTTGCGGTGACGGTGATGCCCGCGGATGGGTCGGCGTCGGCGGCGCCGTTCGCGGGCGATATCGTTACGTCCGGGCTGGTTGTGGTCGGCGGGGCCGTGACGGTCTTGGCCCCGGCCACCGGCTTGCTGGCCGCGGCCCCAGCCGGAGCGTTATTGTGCCCGCCACTCGCACACGCGGACACCAGCACCGCCAGCATCGCCCCCGCCGCTCCCACCGCAATACCCCGCGACCACCTCACGAGCCGGCTCCCCCCGTGTCGCCAGTCCGGATCGTCATCCCGCTCATGATCCTCATGTCAGCAGCCGCTCCGTGAAAGGGCCTGTCACGCGCTGCGTACGTTACTAAAGCGGTTCGCTGAATACTCTGCAGCGGCGACTCCACTTCGCCGGCCCGACGTGCGACATCAATCGGCGCGGCCGGCTCGACCGGTTCGAGTGGCACGACCGGCCCGATCGGCCCGGCCGGCGCGACCGCTGGCGGTGGTCGGCGCGAGCTCTCAAAGCTTGCTGACGTGGGCCCGAGGCGCTCGTCGCTTGGAGCCCAGCGCGCCACCCAGGCCAAGACCGGTGACGTCGTCACTATGCGTGGTCGTCCGCAGGAGGGCGCTGCAGGTGACCGGAGCCAGCGTCAGTCCCGCTCCGTCTCGACTGGCTTCCGCCCCCAGGCCAGGAAGTACAGACAGGACATGGTCAGAGTGTCCGGGTCCGCCAGATGGTCCCGGACTTCTCGGTCGAGGCGGCCCCACTCGTCCTCCGAAACGATGCCTCGCTCGACAATCTTGTTCCGCATACTGCGCACCAGATCAGCGAGGAGCGTACGGCGCGGATGTCCCGCCGGGTACACATCCGCTCGGGCGTCGGCGCCCACATCGACCAGCCCGGCGCGGCGCAGCAAGCTGGTCAACTTCCTTCCGATCATCAAATCGGCACCGTCGGAACGGTAGGCGGCGTGGAAGATCTCGACGAGGCGGTCCCACGCTTCGTGAGGTGGGTAGCACACCCGCACCTCGCCGTCGACCTCATCGGCAATGATCCATCCTCCCGGCTTCACCACCCGGACCATTTCGGCGATCACCTGTTCCGGGAAGGGAACATTGACAAGCAACAATCGAGCATGCACGAGATCAAAGGAGTTGGACGCGAGGTGGGAAGCTCGCGCGTCGCCTTCCAGCACCTCGACATTGCTGAGCCGTCGGTCCGCCACAAACTGCCGGGCCAGATCGACGTGGGCTGGATCGATGTCAATGGCGGTCACGCTTCCTGAGGGGCCCACCCGCTCGGAGAGCAGCGCAATCGAACCGGCCGGGCCGCAGCCGAGCTCGAGTGCCCGACTGCCCACAGGTAGATCAACGTGGTCGAGCAACGTCAGAGTGTGCGCCGCCAGATCATCGGCCTGTCCCTGCAATCGCGCACTCTCGGCGGGGTTGCTCCCTAACGTGTAGACGGGAGGTGTCGCTGTGTCCGGGGTCATCAGATCGTCCTTTCCACACCCGCGTTCAAAGACGGGTACGCACCACGCCGCGTCGCGGTTCTCCTCTGGGCGCGGCTCTACCAATCCGACCCGCCGGCCCGGTCGAGAGTCGGCCACGGCGGAACGTACGGCGTCGTCGTGCCGCGGAGGCCAAACGGGAGAGAGCACGCCCGATCGGAGGTGCAGCGCGAGGGGTCGGCTCCCTGGCTCTGCGCGCCGGGCAACTCGCCTCACAAGCGTCCACCTCGCATATTGTCCGGTCTTCCCGTTGCGCTCCGAAAGTGGCAAGTGAGCCACTATGCGCAAACAACCCGCCACCTCGGTGGCCGAGATACGACGCCCCCACGGACTCCTCGGCCGTGAAACCGCCGACAGGAGCCGCCGGCAAGGATGGCTCCGCTCAGCTACGCGTCAAACCCGGCCGAAGTCATTCACCCGGCCGATCACCGGCCATCGCAACCTCCGGAGAATCCGGGAGCCGTCAATAAATCGCCGGCGGGATTGTGTCCATACGGGCCAGGGCGTCCTCAAGCGGTTCAGCCAGCGACACCCGGACCGAATTCCACTGGATCAGACCGCTTTGCTGGATGAAGTCGTTGACCGCCTCAGCACTGTTTGCTTCGACGACCGCAACCGACTCGTGCTCCGAGCCCAGCACGAGCGGCCCGACAACTATCTTGAGCCCCAGCCGCTCGGACAGGACCGGGATCTCGCCCGCACCGTTCTGCACCCTCTCGCGGACTTTCGAATTGGCTGTCGGGCACTGATCCGATGTATGGGTCAGCCTCACAAAAAACGTCGACACGCCCTACCCCCTTGCTTCGTGGCTCGAAAGTGAATACCAAGCCCACCCTTGATCGACAACATCATCTTAGCCCCGTAAGGGCGACCATGCCACCAAGATGAGGTCCCAGCGGCAACTACGGGGTGGCAGCACCACTCCCGGCAACGCCGCCCGGTGGCCGAGACTCAATGGCACCCACGAACCCCCTGGGCCGGCACTCGCGTGTACGGTGACCGATGCGTCCTATTGGGGAGTTCCGGAGAGGTGAACCGTGCTTGTACGCCTCTCAGGTCGCCTTCGTCATCAACGAGACGGTCTACGAGATCGAATCCCGCTGCCTGAAGGACTGGAGCCAAGGCCTCGTCCTGGTTGCCACCGAGTTCCAGGAGCAGGTGGCCGCCCGGCCGGAGAAGGCGAGTGCTGGATGAAATCGTCTGCTCGAGGACTTCGACCCCGTCAACCCCACCATCGAGGGCGGCGTGCGGCTCGTATTTGCGTACATCTCGAGGCAAAAAGGTGATCTCGTCAGTCGGGACATAAGGCACGACCGCGATGACGACATCCAACCTGCCGATCAACTCGGCTGGTAAGGGGTCGCCGAGGTGGCCCTGGTAAACCTCGACGTCGTTCTTTGCTGCGCAGTGGCAGGCGCTACCGTCCATATCGGTGGCCACGACGCGTGCTTCCGGGTGGGCCTTCCGCAGGGCCACCGCGATCGCCCCTGACCCCGTGCACAGATCGGCTGCCGTGCCGAGATCAGGCAGGACTTCGATAGCTCGCCGGGCGATGAGCTCGCTTTGCGGACGAGGCACATAGACGCCTCGCTCTACATATACGCGATGGCCCAGAAACACGGTAAAGCCGATGAGCCATTCGAGCGGTTCCCCGTCTTGCCGGCGCTTAGCCCAGCATTGCAAGGTGGTGGCGTCACCCCCGGCGACCTCGGCCATTTGTCGGACTTCCTCCCGTGCACCCGGAAAGCCGGCTCGGGTGAGTTGTGACGCAATCGCCCTCCTCTGTGCCCGGGATCCTTTCATGACAGCAAGCTAACAGCATCACCCGGGCCCACCATTTGGGAAGCGCCGGACCCGCACCCCTCTCCTCCGGCGAGTGGGCTCAGGGATTGCCTGGCAGGCAATCTCAGCCTGCCGTTGCTACCCCCAGCGCCCGCGTTTCGCTCCACTCGAGGATGAGTCCACGGTCAGCGAAGTACCGGGCGCCGTTGATTTTGGAGAAGACGTCAAGGTAGCAGAGCCAGGCGACCATGATCTTGCGAGTTCCGTCTTCTTTGAAGACGTGATGGGCGATGGAGTGGCGAGTGCGATGTCATAGCGGTACCGACCTCTCTTTGACAAATGTATAATATTGACAAGTGTATAGAAGCAGGTATTGTGCTGGAGTGCAAGGGGTGCCGACTCTAGCGTCGCCGGCCTTGAAGCAGTCGACCGTGCGATGACGGTGCGACCGAGCTGGGACCCGACGTGATGGTTGACCGAACTGATCCCCGTATCCAGCGCACGGTCCAAGCATGTGAGCAGGCGATCCAGGATCTCGCTTCGGAGCGCCCCGTCTCACAGATCTCGGTCGCCGAACTGGCCGACCGGGCCGGGGTGACCCGGGCTACCTTCTACAACCACTACGGCAGTCCTCTGGAGCTGCTGCTACAGGTACTCCTGGCCGACCTGGACCGCGCTCATCGCCTCGAGGATGAGCGTCGCGCCGAAGGCACCCGGTCGGCGGCCCAGATGCTCAGGCTTTCGATCATCGACGTGGCGGATCACATCGAGCGCTTCAAGGCGATCTACATGCGTGCTGTGCACGACCCGGCCGACGGGGGAGTGTATGAAGCGCTGATCCGCCACTTCACCGAGTACGGCCTGGCGTTCATTGCTCGGTGCAGCCATCCGGACCTGCCCGATGCCAACCATCAGGTAATCGCGCAGTTCGTCGCCTACGGATTCGCCGGCGCGATCAAGGCGTGGTTGAAAGACAATTCGGTGACCAAAGGCGACCTGGTCGAGGCTGCCGTCGCCTGCGCACCCGTTTGGTGGAGCTGAACAACCCGTTCCTGGCTGAGTTTTGGACCCTGGACTGACTTCTGGACCGAGAACGACATGGCGTCTCGTTTCCGGTCCAGAAGTGAAGGATGCGTCCAGAGAATGGGTGTCAGTAGCCAGGGAACGCGGCGCGTCAGGGCGTCCAGGGACAACTCACCACTGATGCTGACTTCGGCCGGCGTGTGCGCCGGATCGAGCCTGCCGCCGGTGAGACGCAGGAACGCTTCGGAGGGAATCGCGAGGTGCGTTCCGGTTCCGCCGGCGGCGCCGCCCTCCGACAGGCTCGCCCCGTCCGGTCGCAGCTCGAGTACGTAGCTCCCCGCCGGGTTGGTCGTGGAGACGTCGACCCGCCCGGCCGCGGCGCCGAGATTGGCAAAGTAGGGCGCAAACATGGGCAGGAGCCGGAGCACCGGCGCCACCAGATATCCGGTGACTGTCGCCTCGGGGTCGAAGGCCACCTCGATGTCCCACCGATGGAGGGCGACCTCACTCACCCGCATGGCCGCCACCAGGTCGATACCAGCCGGCTCGGGGAGGAACCCGACGTCGATCGTCTCGTGGGCCAGCGCCCAGTCGCTGAGGCTCTCGTACGCCTCCACGAGAGCCCGGTCGGCGACCACGAAATTGACGGCCTGTGCCTCGGGCGTCATCGTGTTCCATCGCTCCCACACCGACGGCGCGGCGGCCATATCCGCCTTGCGGTTGACAAGCGTGTTGCGGCCGATCTCGGCGGCGCTGCCCAGGTGGCTCAGCACGGCCGCCACCGTCCACTCCGACGAACCCGATTGCGCGGCCAGCTCCTTCGCCGAGAATCCGTTCACCATCGTGGCCATCTCGTCGTGCGATCTGCGCAGCGCGGCTATCGCCTCGGTAGCTTCTCCAGACATGGCGACGATGCTATGGGCTCCTGACTTGGGAGCGGGACATGGCCGACAGAAGCACTGCCGCCGAAGTGCTAAGACGAGGGGAGAATTCGAGAACGGGAGGAGACTGTCATGACCCTGCAGACCGTCCAGTCTTTGAACGACGTCCGCGAGCTCGCCCAGCAGCTGCGAATCGACTCGATTCGTTGTAGCACTGCGGCCGGGTCGGGTCATCCAACCTCGAGCATGTCAGCCGCTGACGTGATGGCGGTCTTGTTGGCCCGCCATCTGCGCTACGACTGGCAGCAACCCAAGAATCCCAACAACGATCACCTAATCTTCTCGAAGGGACACGCCTCCCCGCTGCTCTACTCGATGTTCAAGGCTGCAGGGGTCATCTCCGACGACGAGCTGCTCGGGGAGTACCGGCGCTTCGGGTCGCCGCTCGAGGGACACCCCACGCCGATCTTGCCGTGGGTCGACGTCGCCACCGGTTCGCTGGGTCAGGGGCTACCCGACGGGGTCGGCGTTGCCCTTGCGGGGCGGTATCTCGACGAGCTTCCATTCCGGGTCTGGGTGCTTTGCGGTGACAGTGAGATGGCGGAGGGGTCGATGTGGGAGGCATTCGACAAGGCGGCCTATTATCGGTTAACCAACTTGACGGCAATCGTCGATATCAATCGTCTCGGCCAGCGAGGTCCGACCGAATTGGGCTGGGATGTGGACGCCTATGTCAAGCGGATTGACGGATTCGGTTGTCGGGCCATTCCGATCGACGGCCACGATTTCGCACAGATCGACAAAGCTCTCACCCAGGTAGCCGGTGTAAATCAGCCCACCGTGATTTTGGCCCACACTCGCAAGGGCAGCGGCTTCTCCGAGGTGGAGGACCGCGAGGGGTGGCACGGCCGGACGCTGCCAGCCGAGATGGCCGAACGGGCCATCGTGGAACTGGGTGGCGAACGGCACGTCACCGTCCAGGGACTCCTGCCGGAGACAAAAGCGGCCCGAATCCGGCCCAGCACCGAAGTCCGGTTACCCCGGTATGAGCTCGGCGACAAGGTCGCTACCCGCTTGGCCTTCGGCCAGGCGCTGGCTGCGGTCGGAGCCCGCGCGAGATGTAGTGGTTCTCGACGGCGAGGTGGGGAATTCCACCCATACCGAAGAGTTCGCCAAAGTGTATCCGGAGCGTTATTTCGAGATCTTCATCTCCGAGCAGCAACTGGTGGCCGCCGCCGTGGGAATGTCCGTCCGCGGCTACATCCCGTTCGCCGCCACCTTTGGGGCTTTTTTCACCCGCGCCTTCGACTTCATCCGTATGTCGGCCATCTCGGCGGCAAACATCCGGCTGTGCGGTTCCCACGCCGGGGTCGAAATCGGACCCGACGGACCGTCGCAAATGGCCCTTGAAGATCTGGCCATGATGCGGGCTATTCACGGGTCGACAGTCTTGTACCCAAGCGACGCAACCAGCGCTGCGTCTTTGGTGCAGGAGATGGCCAACTCCCCGGGTATCGTCTACATGCGGACGACACGCGGCGCCTACCCGGTCCTGTATTCGCCGGACGAGGCGTTCCCGATAGGAGGCGCCAAGGTCATCCGCTCCGGCTCAGACGACCAGGTGACACTGATTGGAGCAGGCGTGACCCTGCACAACTGTCTGGCCGCAGCCGATCAACTCAACGGCGACGGCATCGGCGTCCGCGTCGTCGACCTCTACTCGATCAAGCCGATCGACACTGCGACGCTCGTCGCGGCGGCAGAGGCCACGCAGAACCGACTCGTGGTTGTCGAAGACCACTATCCACAAGGCGGCATCGGGAGCGTGGTCTTAGAAGCCTTCAACGATGCCAACCACCCGGTGCGCATCGTCCATCTGGCGGTGAGCGGCCTCCCGGGTTCAGGGACTCCCGAACAGCTCATGGACAGCGCAGGAATCTCCGCCCGCCATGTGATCGAAGCCGCGAAAACACTCCTGGGCGCCTGAGGGCAACAGCCCAGTCTGGGCGAGGCCCGCCAGTACCGCCCCGAAGACCCGCTGCGATGGCCCCTTCCAGGAAGTGGATTACGCTGCGGCCGGCGAATCCAGCGAACCCCTGACCCAGGACAGCAGCTGGGTCTCCGGAAGAGCTCCGACCTGGCGCGCCGCGACTCGGCCCTGCCGCAACAGCAGGAGAGTGGGAACGCCCTGCACGCCCAACCGCGCCGAAATCTTGGGCGCTTCATCCACGTTGACCTTCACGACTTTGAGTCGGCCGGCGAATTCCTGAGAGGACCGCTCGACTGCGGGCGCGACCATTCGACAGGGCCCGCACCACGGTGCCCACAGGTCGACCAGCACGGGCAGCCGACTGTCGGTGACCGTGTCAAAGTCTGCGTCGGTCGCCTCGACCAGCCAGGGCAGATCCGTGTGACAGGAAGCGCATCTGGGCATGCCGCTGGCGGCGGCCGGGACCCGATTTTTGACACCACAAGCGGCGCATGCCACTACATCGGCGGTCATCGTGCTCCTACCATTCTTGCTCTCACCCTCTCGCGGTACGTCGCGGCCCGATCCTTCCTGCCGACAAACTTTCGAACAACCAGGTAGATCACCTTGTTCCCCGAAGCCAGTTCTGCCGGCTGGTCGAGCGCACGCACTCCTGTCCGCGCGGGAGCGGTCGGCTCATTCTGTAACGGCCGGTTCAGCCGCTCGATGCCGCGTCGCTGAGCCCGGCCTGGTATCGGGTGCGGTACTCGTGCCGCGAGGTGGTGCTCGTGTCAACCTCCGGGTTCAGGCGCCGGAGGGCCCCCACGGGTAATTTGCTCATGAGGCAGGTACTGGAACGGGTCGTAGCGAAAGAACCGGCTGGCGTTACGCCAGGTGATCTTCTCGATGATGTCGTCGGACAGTCCGGCGGCCGTCAACTCGGCCAGCAGGTACTCCGGCGAGGTCGGCCAGGTCGAGTCAGAGTGCGGGTAGTCGCATTCCCAGGCGATGGCCTCGGTCCCGATGCGGTCGGCGAGCTGGAGCGCCGACGGATCGGTGATGAAACAGCCCAGGAAGTTCTTGCGGAAGAGCTCGGTGCCGGTCAGCCCACCGAAGTCCAGTCCCGTCCAGGAATGGTTCCAGACATGACGATCCAGCCGGTCCAGCAGAAATGGAATCCATCCGATTCCGCCCTCTGACATGGCGACCTTCAGATCTGGAAACCGGTTGAACGTGCCACTCACCATCAGATCGGTGGCGGCCACGGCCGACAACTGGGGTGACATGATGATCAACTGATCGTGTGGGGCGCCTTCCGGCCGGCGCAACAGCCCGAAAGCCCCGCCGATGTGCATGCACATCGCCATATCCGTTTCACAGAGGGCAGCAAACACCGGGTCCCAGTGGTCCGTGTAGAAGCTGGGTAGTCCCACACCGTACGGCGTTTCCGGAAGGCTGATGGCGGTGCAGCCTTTCGCCGCGACGCGATGAATCTCGGCCACCAGCGCGTCACGGTCCCACAGCGGTCCCACCGCGAGGGGCAGGAACCGTCCTGGGTAGCTCCCACACCACTCATCGATATGCCAGTCGTTGTAGGCGGAAATGGCCATGTTCGTCAGTGCCCGGTCCGGAGCCTGCGCCAGCCAGGTGCCAGCAAAGCCCGGGAAGGTCGGGAAGCACATGGAGGCGGCCACCCCATTGATATTCATGTCCCGCACCCGTTCATGGATGTCGTAGGCCGCCGGGCGCATCTCGGCGAAGCCGATCGGGTCCATGCTCCACTCCTCGCGGGGCCAGGTGGCGACAGCACCAAGGCCGGTTGGACCGCACTCAGTGCCCTGGAACAGCCAGCGATCGGTGCCGTCGGGCCGGTGCTCGACGTACGGCGCCTCGCTGCGCAGCCGCTCAGGCATATGCCGCCGGAAGAGATCAGGCGGCTCGACCACGTGATCATCGATACTCACCAGCACCAGCTCGTTCAGGTCCATCTCTTCCCCCTCAGTTCGGAGAGCTCCAACTCAGTAATAGGGCCCGCGGCACCCGATTCCAAGTCCCAATCGCTGAACGACCGTGTACTGTTAGTGAACAATGGATCTGTCCGATTTGCGCTGTTTTGTGGCGGTGGGAGAGGAGCTCCACTTTGGACGGGCCGCCGAACGGCTGGTGTACACCAAGTCCCACGTCAGTCAGATCGTCGCTCGCCTGGAACGTGAGCTCGGCTTACCGTTGTTTATCCGGAGTACCCGGCAGGTGGAGCTCACTCCTGCCGGCAGGCGACTGCTGAGCCGGGCGCAGACCGTACTGGGTACGGTCGAAGATCTCCGGCTGGAGGCGGCCGAGTTGGCCGGGCGGATCCGTACCCAACTTCGGATCGCTTACGCGCCGGGGACCGGCGCCCTTACCACCCGCCTGGTAGGCCGAGCGTCCGCGCTTGATCCGACCACTGCCATCCAGGTCGAGCCAAAACCCTCCAGTCCGCACGTGATCCGCGCCGTTCTGGAGGGAGAAGTCGCCCTGGGCATCGCCCAGTGGACCGCACCGGAACTGGAGGCCATCCCGTTGGTGAGCCCAGCTCCCGTTCTGTACGTGCCGGCCGACCACCGGCTGGCGTCGCGGGCGGCGGTGACCGTCGCCGATCTTGACCACGAACCCCTGATACTTCCCGGGCGCAACGTCAACCCTGAACTGTACGACGCCACTGTCGCTTTTTTTGTCAGCCAGGGCGTCGAGCCTCACTATCGTCCCCGCCACATCACCTCCCCTGCCCAGATCGTCGAGCTGGTCCTGAGCCGCCAGGGCCTCGCCATCGGATCGGCACCCGAACATGGCGTCACGGGACTTGTCAGCGTTCCGCTGTCTGGATCACAACCCCCCGGTCGGACCGTCTACCTGCTACGGCGACCCGGGCCGAAGGACGAACTTATAGGGCGCGTCCTGCGTGAGGCTCGAAGCTATCCAGTCCCGTAGAAAGGCCGGCCGTTCCCGGGTGCCCCCGGCACAACACCGACCGGCTAGCGCGTGAACCAGACTCAAGGTATACTACGAGACGAGGCCCGTGGCACTAGCAGCGGAGGGGATCGATGACGTTGAACGAATCGCCGGTTGGCCCCGGTATCACCGCGGTCGTCTATGACCCGATATCCGAAACCCACGCGTTGGAACGAATGGTGGCCGTAGACGAACTCCGTCAGAAGGCGGATGTGGTTCGCAGTACCTGGAGCCAGGGCTACTGGATTGTCACCCGCGCAGAGCTGGCTCGCGAAGTCTTCCAGAACCCCAGCCTCTTTTCGAACAAGGCCATCCAGCCCCACCTTCCGAACCCTGACTTCCTGTGGATACCGGAGATGCTGGACCCACCTGTGCACACCAAGTGGCGTCAGCTTCTGGGCCCTCATTTCACGCCTCAGCGGATTGCCGCCCTGGAACCCATGGTCCGTGAGCGCTGCCGGGACATCGTCACGTCTATCGCCCAGCGAGGCGAGTGCGACTTCTACCAGGACTTCGCCCGCGTCTATCCCACCTCCATCTTCATGGACTTGATGGGCCTTCCGCTCTCGGACGCCCCCCAGTTTCTGGCCTGGGAAGACGCCATCTTGAACTACTCCAATGAGAGTGACCCTGATGGTACGAAGATGCAGGCGGCCATGGCCGGGGTCCAATCCTGCTTTGCCGACCTGCTCGCACAACGTCGAGTCGAGCCGGCCGACGATCTGGTGACCGCCTGTCTCAGCTGGCAGATCGACGGTCAGAGCATCCCGGAGAGCGACCTTTCGAATATGTGCCTGCTCATGTTCATGGCCGGGCTCGACACCGTCACTCAGCAGCTGACCTACTCCTTCCTCCACTTCGCCACCCATCCGGAGGACCGAGCTCGCATCGTCTCCGACTCCGCCATCATTCCCGACGCAGTGGAGGAACTGCTGCGCTTCTACGCCATCGTCACCCCTGGCCGCCAAGTCACGCGGGATATGGACTTCCACGGCTGCCCGTTCAAGGAGGGCGAGATCGTCTACCTCCCGCTGTCGGCCTGCACCCGTGATGGCGACGAATTCCCCGGGGGCGACCACGTCGACCTCGACAGAGTAAACGCAGGTCGCCACATGTCCTTCGGAGCCGGACCGCACCGGTGCCTCGGCTCGCACCTGGCTCGTCGGGAGCTGCAAATTGCCCTGCGCGAGTGGCACCAGCAAATCCCCGATTATCGCCTCGCCGATGGCTGCGATGTGTCAACGGTCATCGAGCACGCCGCCGGGGGTGTACTCGGACTCGATCAGTTACTGCTCGTCTGGGACCGCTAGCCCACCGCCCTGGCGCAAGGCGACCCCCGGGTCCTGGCCCGGGAGCGGTCGAAACGACAGCCTCAGGTGCTCCGGACCGCCAAGCATGGCAGCCGCCGGAGCCAGCTGCGGTGGTTCGACGATCCTCGGGTTTGTTACCCTCGTGCAGAGCACGCTGATCGCCTCTTGCATGGCCGCCCTGGCCAACGCATGGCCCAGGCAATGGTGCGTCCCCCAGCCAAAAGGAAGACGCGACCGCGAGTTGGTGTCCCGGTAAATGTCGAACTGGTCGGGATCCGGGAACATCCGTGGGTCCCGGCTGGCCGCTTGCAAGTTGAGGATGATCCGTCGCCGCTGCGGGAACACGAGTTCACCTATTCGCACGTCCTCATCCGGGATACGAACCACGAACTGCGTGACGGGATAAAATCGAAGCGCCTCTTCCACGGCACCGGGAATTAGGGTGGGATTAGAAGCCACTATCTCCCACACTTCCTCCTCGACGAGGGCCCGAACAGCTGAAGCCAGTTGGTACCTGGTCGTGCCGGCCCCGGCGAACAGAAGATTGACGACGTTGCCCACCAGCTCGGACCGGCTGAGAGCCCCTTCCGTCTGCTGGGCTTCCACCAGACCGGTGATGTAATCGTTGCTCGGATCCCGCCGGCGACGCTCGACGATGTCAACGACATACGACTCAAGCGTCTGCAGCGCCTGGTCGATCCGAGGAAACCCGGGTGCCATCGGAACAGCGGCCATCAGATGCAAGTCGTGGGCAGCGCCCAGAAACTGCGGAATCTCGGCAGGTGCAACCCCGATGACCCGGCAGAGGACCTCCATGGGATACCGACCGGTGAACTCGTCCACCAGGTCGACCATTCCGTTCCCTGCGAACTCATCGATCCGGGCGTTCGCCACCTCGCGCATGAGAGCTCTCTGCTCGTCTACCCGGCGCAGGCTGAAGGCCCGGGCCAGAACCCGTCGAACGCGGTCGTGTCGGTCAGCCGGCATCGACAGCAGAAGCCCGTCTTCGACAAATCGTAAGAGAGTGTCCGGCGATCCCTTCTGAGCGAAGTGCTGGGCATCCACCGTATGAAAGCGCGGATCGTTGAGGAGGTCCGAGACCCACGCATAGCTCAACAATTCCACTCCCCGATGGCTGCGGGCCATGACGTGGCCCTCGGAGAGAAGCCCGCGCAGAACGCGCGCACGGGAGAAGCGGCGAACGCGTCGCCGAGCACGTCCAGCGCCGGCAGTGGCAGGTCCTCGACAGAGATGATTCCACTGGAAGATGATTGGTTCAACGGAATCCTTCCTTCGAGAGAGGGCTCCCATCCCGATATCCCGATATCCCGATATCGACCGTGGTGCGGGATCCGTCTCGTAGTATATTATGAGCGCAGTCGGGCGACCAGCGCCCCACCAGGAAGCTTGGAATTCTTGAGCGAGTACACCACACTCGAAGTCGAACAGGAACGGCACGTACTGACCGTGACGCTCAACCGACCGGACCGGCTGAATGCGTTCAACGAGGCGATGTGCGACGAGTTCGAGCGGCTCTGGAAGCAGGCCGCCTTCGATGACGAGGTCCGAGTCGTGGTCCTGCGGGCCGCCGGCGAGCGAGCATTCTCCTCAGGAGTGGACGTCACAGAACCGATCTTCCAGCCGCCCAACGCATGGTCGCATCGTGACCCGGGCTCGCGGCTCGGCCCGAAGGCCAACCGGTGCTGGAAGCCGCTGGTCTGTGCGGTCCACGGCATGGCGGCCGGAGGGGCGTTCTACTGGATCAACGAGGCCGACTTCGTGATCTGCTCGGAGGACGCGACCTTCTTCGAACCGCACGTTTCCTATGGCATGACCGCCTCCCTGGAACCAGTGGGTCTTCGGTACAAGATCCCACTCGGGGACGTGATCCGTATGGCGCTGCTGGGAATGGACGAGCGGATGAGTGCCGCCCGGGCGCTGCAGGTCGGATTGGTCACGGAAGTCGTGCCAAGGCAGCAACTTTGGCCAAGGGCCGAGGAGCTAGCCAGAGCGGTGGCCAGCAAGCCTCCCATAGCGGTGCAGGGAACGGTCAGAGCTATCTGGGAGTCCCTCGATCTCGGGCGCCAGGCGGCCCTGGACCGGGGCCTGCACTACACCATCCTCGGGAATGTTCTGGAAACCGGGGACCCGCTCGGGTTGGACAACCCGAACCGCCCGGCGAAAGTCAGCGGCTGGAAGCTGCGATGATCCCACCCGGTGAGCGGGCGGCCTCCTGATGGAATTGGGGTGGCACCAGGACGAGGAAGCCTTCCGGGCAGAAATCCGCCAGTTTCTGGCGGCAGAGCTGCCGGAGCACTGGCATGGGTTGATTCCAGGCCAGGAGTACGCGTCCGAGTTCACGATGAACTTCTGTCAGAAGCTGGGCGAGCGGGGCCTGCTGACGCCACATTGGCCCCTCGCTTACGGCGGCAGAGGAGCGTCGGGTTGGCAGTTCATCATCCTGGGTGAAGAACTGTGGCGGGTGGGCGAGCCCCGCGGCTCCCAATACATGAATGTCAACTGGATCGGCCCGGCCATCATGATCGCCGGCTCCGATGATCAGAAGGCCTATCACCTGCGCCGGATCAGTCGAGGCGACGTCTTGTGGTGCCAGGGTTTCTCCGAGCCGGACGCAGGTACCGACCTCGGCGCTCTGGCCACCTCTGCCCGGCGCGACGGGGACGAGTACGTCATCAGTGGCACCAAAATCTGGACCTCGTACGCGCAGAAAGCAGAGTTCTGTTTCTTGCTGGCCCGCACCGACTCCGACACGAAGGGTGGGCGCGGTATCTCTATTTTCCTCGTTGAGACGGCCAGCCCTGGATTGCGCATCGAAGCGATACCCAGCGTTTTGGATATCCATGAGTACAACCAGCTCACCTTCGAAGACGTCCGGGTGCCGGCCTCGGCCCGGCTTGGCGCGGAAGGCGAGGGCTGGGAGGTCGTAAAGCAGGCCCTGGCTCACGAGCGGATCGGCGGACCGCGCTACGCCCGAGCCGCCTTCGTCCTCGAACGCCTGAGACCACAGGTGCTCGATGCGATCAACGAAGGCTCCGTCGGACTCCGCCATCGCTTCCTGGCCGCAGTTGCCGACTGCGAGGCCGCCAGAGTGTTGGTCCAGCGGGCCATCGATCTCAGGGTTAAGGAGGCTCCGCAGGACGCCGCTGTGGCCGCGGCCCGGGTGGCGATCGTGAGAGCCGAGCGGGCGACAGCCGAGCTTGTCCTCGATCTGTTCGAAGGGGACAACGTCGGACGATGGTCGATGGGGAATGCTCAGCTCAAAACGTCGATGATCGCCGGGCTCGGCGGGGGAGCGTCGAGGTCCAGCTCAACGGCGTGGCCCGAGCTCTTCTCGACACGGAGGGCGACTGAGTGGATTACGGGCTCACACCGTCGGAGATGGAGCTTTTCGCCGGGATAGGCCAGGTAGTGGCCTCCCATGGCGGCACGCAGAAACTGCTGCAGTCCGCTGGCGGCGGCGGGTTCGACGCGGACCTGGACGCAGCCGTGGCCGACACGGTGCCGCCGGAGGCATCTCTCCTCGAGCGCGCCCTCGTCGTCGAGGAGTGCGCCCGGCTGGGCTTGCCCGTCCTACCCGGACCGAGATTGCTGGTCGGGTGGGAGGCACTCGGCGGGCCCCCATCGCTTCCGGTCGCGGTGGTTGATCGTCGCCGCCCGGGTCCGGCCCGAGTGGCGCCCATCGACTGCTTGCTCGTCGGCCTCGATAGCGCGTCGGCATGGATCGCGGAATTGCAGGGAGAAGCCGTCGCTCCCGTGACCAGTAGTTTCGGGTACCCGTTCGGGGAGGTCGGGGCAAGGGAGGGTGAGCCGGTTTCCGCAGGCCGTGCTGCTCGAGTCCTCTCCGTCGTCCGACTCGCCCTCGCCTGCGAGATCGCCGGCACGGCTCGGGCGGCCATTGATCATGTTGCCACCTACCTGGACCGGCGCCAGCAATTCGGCCGACGGCTATCCAGTTTTCAGGCGTTGCGGCATCGGATCGCGGAGCTCGAGGTATCCACCGAGGCGGCCATCTGGCTGGCCCGACAGGCGGCCTGGCACGACGATCCGGAGCGGACCGGCAGTGCGGTGATTTACGCCAGGGACCTGGCAGCACGAATGGCCCCGGAGATCGTCCAGCTGTCGGGGGCTCGGGGGTTCACGATCGACTTTCCCGCCCATCTTTTCGCCATGCGTCTCGAGGGACTGCGTCTGATACTCGGGTCCCCGGACCGGGTGTCGGAAGAAGTAATGGCAGCTTCCCGCCCTCAGGGCGAAGAGTATCGATGAGCTCGCAATCGCTCGTCACCTCGCCAGTATTCCGGGCGCCGAAGATGGCCGAGCTCATCGCAGCGGACATCCGGCGCAAGATCGTTTCCGGCGAGCTCGCGCCGGGACAGAGTCTGCCCTCGGAGGCGGACATGATGCGGGGGTACGAGATCGCACGGCCCACGCTGCGGGAGGCGCTTAGGCTCCTCGAGCAGGACCAGCTCCTCACCGTCCGCCGCGGCTCCCACCTCGGTTGGACGGTACGTCTGCCCGATCCATCATTGACTGCCCGCAACGTGACGCTGCTTCTCGAGCTGAAAGGGGCGACGCTGCGAGACGTGTACATAGCCCGCACCATCTTCGAACCCCCGGCTTGCCGGATGGCGGCCGAACACGCTCCCGAGGAGGAGATCGAACGGCTCCGCTGCACCCTGGAAGAGGAGCTGGCAGCAGACGATGACCGGGCTGTCTATCCCATCGTCGCCTGGCGGTTCCACACCGAACTGGCGGAACTGTCGGGCAACAAGACCCTTGGCCTCATCGGAGCGACGCTGCAACATATCTCGCAGAGCCACGCCGCTCGTATGGTGTCGACGCGCTGGGACAAAACGGTGTGGCGACGCTCCTATCGGGCCCACGAGAAAGTGATCGACCTCATATCAGCCAGGAAAGGTGTGGAAGCGGAAGCCTTCTGGCGCAAGCACATGCAAATAGCGGGAGAGCAACTTCTCCGCGATCTGGGCGATCTGCCCATCTCCGAGGTCGTCTGAAATCAAGCCTTTCGCGGTGGTGAGGCGCCGGGCGTCGGCGTCGGCGCCCACTTGACCCGATCGTGCCCACTTCGCGTGAACGTGCCCACTTACCCCAAAGTGGGCACACCCGGCCAACCCGGGCACAGTAAACCGCAAAAACCCAGCCAAACCCCGCCCACTTGGCCCGACCGTGCCCAGCTACTCCCCACGGCCTACCGTTCGGTGCGGGCGGTAGTCGCTCGCTCGGAAGCACCCGTGAAGGTGGTCGTTGACCACGCCGACATTCTGCATGAACGCATACACACTGGTCGCGCCCACGAAACGGTACCCCTGAGACTTCAACTGCTTCGCGAACGCTTCGGACTGGGGCGTGGAGGCCGGGACATCGGCCAGGGAGCGAGGCGCGGGTTTGGGAGTGCCCTCGTACGACCTCGCCAGTGTGACCAGATCCGGTGAGGCAGATCTCATGGCGCGCGCGTTTTCGATGGTGGCCCGAATCTTGCCGCGGTTACGGATGATCGACGGGTCCTGCAACAGGCGGTCAACGTCCTGGTCCGTCATCGCCGCGACCTTGGTGACGTCGAAGTCGTGGAACGACCTCCGGAAGGCATCCCGCTTGCCGAAAACGATCGACCAACTGAGCCCGACCTGGAACACCCCGAGGGTGAGCGCCTCGAACATCGCCGTCTCATCGTGGGTCCGCGTACCCCAAACTTCATCGTGGTAGCGGCCCGACGGCGTGTCGCCGGCTCCGGCCCAGGAACAGCGCTGCTTGCCGTCGAAGCCGATGATCACGTCGTCGCCCATCGGGTCCTCACACTTGCCGTTCCAAAGTCTCGAGTGCGCCACTCACCTTGGCTGCTCCTTGGGCCGTGGTTCCGGACCACACCGGAACTCACTCGACGTCCGTTCACACCGTGCACGCGATCCGGCGGGCCCCACATTACCTGATGGCGCTATTTCTACGTCTCCTGCGTTGGCTCCGCCCATTTAGCCTTGTCCGAACCCTCGGCTCTCCGCGATTCGACTCAAGGCGATGCGAGAGTTGATGCCGAGTTTTTCGAACACGTGTCGCAGATGGGTGTTCACGGTGTGAGGCGATATGAAGAGCCTCTCGGCGATCTCTCGATTTGTGCTGCCATCGGCGGCGAGTTGAGCGACCGCACGCTCGGCGCTGGTCAGTGCCTCCCATCCGGTCTTCGGCCGATCCGGGATCGACGTACGCCGCCTGATGCCCAGCCTTCTCAGGCGACGTCGGATCCGAGCTGCGTCCCATTGGGCGCCCGCCTGAGTGTGGATGGTGAGCGCACGATCCAGGGCGGCGACGGCCTCTATGGTGTTCGCCTCTCTGATTTTCACGAGGGCCAGGTCTTCCAGGGCGGAAGCAAGGGCGAGGGGCCGGAGCCCATCGTCGAAAAGCTCAACCGCGTAGTCCAATTGTTCGGACGATCCCTTCCGGAGGCCTCTGGCGTGCGCCGCGGCGGCCTGGAGCGATCGGACCGGCGGGTTCATGTCGGATCGTTGCTCCGCGAAGGCTACGGTCCGGCGAGCCAGCTTCTCGTCGCCAACGTGTGCGGCGATTCTCGCCACGTGCTGGATGTCGGAGACTTCAAATGGGAAGACCGGCACGAGGGGATCCTCTTCGCCCCACTCCCCGGCAGCCAGCCAATCTCGCGCCGCCGCCGGATCTCCGAGGTACATGGCGTGCAGAGCCAGATACCAGGCGGCGAAGCGTTTGACACCCGGCGCAGCGGCCGTGAGCATGATGGTGGCGATCCGGGCCACTTCGCCGGCGCCTTTGTCGTCACCGGTGTGCATCCGAATTTTGCCGAGGGCGACAAGATTGGGTGCCTCGAGCATTCCGACTATGCCCGGTGCACCGCTGAGCGTGAACCGGCCCTCGAGGGCCGAGGCAGCCTCCGCCAGGCGGCCCTGCTCGAGTAGCTGGCGCCCCTTCCACGTTTCGAACACGCGCAGGGCCCAGTTCTGTCGGTCTCGATGGGCGGCCGCCAGCGCATCGTCGGCGACGCGCATCGCCTCATCGAACCGATCCAGGGCGACCAGGAACGACGCTCGAAAATTCCGGGCGAGACGCTGCCGGGCGTCCTCGGGATTCGGGAGAACCTCACCCTCGGCCCGATCCAACACCTGCAGAGCCGCCTGGAAGTCCCCCCGCTGATAACGGAGGGCCGACTCCGCCACCTCGAGGGCGAATCGCCCGGAGCCATCGGGACTGGCGCAGACGGCGTCGTTCGCTTTCGCTTGTAAAAGGAGTGCCTCGTTGGTTCGAACGGCCACCACAACGTTATGGAACAGTGATGCCCACAATAAGGCCCGAAGCTCGAGGCTCAGCCCTGGAAGGGCCAAGGCGGTTCGGGCGCTGGTGGCGCGGACCTCGGGAGAGATGTCGAACATTCCGGAAACGGTCCAGCGGACGCGGGCCTCCTCCTCCGCGGGTAGCGCCTGACGAAGGGCACCATCCGCGAATCGTGCCGCTTCGGCGGCCTGCCCGGTCGCGAACAGGGAGATCGCACGGCGAGCGACGAGCGCACCCCGCAGGCGATGCCGGGCGGGAGTCAGCTCGAGGGCCCGGCCCGCCAGCTCGGCCGAGGTGGCCGGGTCGGTGACGCCGAGGCTGTCGGCGGCTTCCAGCAACGTCGCCAGGGCAATGTCGTCCCCTGGTTCGGCGCTCGCCGCGAGTTGCCGGGCGACCTCAACTGGCAGCGCCCCGCGATCAATGAGCACATCCACTGCTTGACGGTCCAAGGCGCGGCGGATGGCGAAGGGAGAACTGGCGCGTGCCCCCTCTCGAATGAGATCGTGCGCGAAGCTCAGCTGTCCCTCACTCTCCGTCAGGATGTCAGCATCCAGGAGCTCTTGGACCGCGCCCAGGAGGTCTGTCGCCGTCGCGCCGGTCATGTCAGCTACGTCCCGCAACGTGAACCGCCGTCCGAGCGAAGCGGCAACCATGGCGACGCGCTCGGCATCCCGGGACATCCGTGCCAATCGACCACGGATGCTGTCACTCAGCCGATGCGGAACACGGTTCGCGAGAAGCCTGGCTCGTCCTCCGTCGATGGCAACGAGGCCCTCGTCCTGAAGTCCACGGAAGAACTCGACCAAGAGGAAAGGAGTGCCGTGAGCTTGTTCCGCCCGCTCCAGCAGGTCTTGGTCGGGTTCTGCCCCCAGGATGTCCGCCGCGAGCGCCGCCGCCGCTTTGCGGTCGAGCGGTCCCAGGCTGATGAACTCGGCGCCAGCGTTCAGGAGCGCTCTGGTCACGTCGGCGATGGCAGGAGGACCCTGGTTCGGTCGCACGGCTATCACCCAAGCCACAGGAAGCGAGGCCAGCTGCTGCGGTAGCTGCCGCATGGCCAGAGCACAACTGTTACCGCCCCACTGAACATCATCGAGGCAGATCAGCAGCGGATCCTTGAGGGCAGCTTCCTCGATGAGCGCCTGGATGTCCTGAAGCAACCAAAACGTTTGCTCCGACGTTTCGTGGAGGGCGCGCAGAGCGCTACGAGCCACCAAAGGCGGGTGGCCGGCGAACAAAGCATCAAAGAGCGCGCTCAACTCCACGATATTCGGGCCGGGATCGGCGGTGCCTTGCCCGACCCGAAATGACATGTCCGCGGCCAGCGCCGTGCAGGCGGCCAACAACCTGGTCTTGCCCAGCCCGGCTCGCCCTTCGACCACCACGACCGCGCCGACCCCTGTGGCCACCTCCTCGAGTCGTGCCCGCACCCGCCCCAGTTCATCGTCCCGGCCCCGCAGGGGCAGCAGGCTTTCCTTCACGTCGCCCTCACGAACGGAGTGTATGCCGGACGGGGCTGTCGGCTGGCAGCTACTGGCCTGAGAGCTCGCGGCGAGCGGCGTCGGCAATGTCGGCTCCGGTACTGGCGTGGCCGCTGACGCCCCAACCTCCTTCGGGCGACTCGGTGATCAGAACCCACGTTCGCTGGGCCACTGACGGGTCACCAGTTGCCGCAGCCACAATGTCGGTCAGTTCTCTTACCACGCCGAGTTGCTTGTCGCGATCGAGGACACCGACAGGAGTGAGGACCTGCACCCGGATGTAGTTGTTCTCGCCCGCCACATTGGAGATGCATTCGGTTGGCAGCTCGTGGATAAAAGCCGCCGTGTTGTTGCGGAACAACGCCAGGTCTGGGACCTGCTCCCACCGCATGACCGCTGCGGCGAGATCCCGGGCCAGTCCGTGCGGGTTCGAGAAGCTCCCCTGATTGGCGTAGACATCGATCATGGGCATGACGGACTCCTGCAAGCGTCGGGCTGAGTCGTGGCCGAAGCCGGGTCGACAGCGATTCCTTTCCGACCCGGAGGTTTCTCAGATCAGAGCGAAGCCACGGCCTTGAGGATCAGGCCAGCGGCGACGTCCGGACGAGCGATGAATGCCGCGTGCGATCCGTCCACCGACTCGGTCACCGCGTTCATGCGCTTGGCCATGAATCGCTCTGCGTCGGGCGGGATGGCGTTGTCCTGCTCGGAAACCAAGTACCACGAGGGGAGCGTCCTCCACCCGGCCGCGGTGGCCTTCTCGGTGAACGCCGCCGCGCTGAGCGGGCGTTGGCTTACCGCCATCGTACTCGCCAGATCTTCGGGGAGGTCGGCGCAGAAGGTGCGGTGGAACTCGGAGATCTTGATGAACAGGTCGGGCCCCCCTGCCGCGCCCGGTGCGTCATAGGGGCTGGGCACATTCGTCGTCGCCAGAAGCGCAGGTGGAAATGGCTCCGGCAGGCTGGCGCAGGTCTCTCCTTCGTCCAGTGCAAACGCGGAAAGAAAGACCAGCCCCAGGACATCGCCCATGGCCGGCGAGCCCTGTCCGATCACCGCTCCGCCATAGGAATGGCCAACCAGCAGAACCGGCCCGTCAACCGCTGTCCGGTAACGGGCGACAGCATCCGCGTCGAACGCCAACCCCCGTAACGGATTCATGGGGGCTCGAACCTCGAGACCCTCCGCTTGCAGTATATGAATCACGCCGGCATAGCCGGAGGCGTCAGCGAAGGCGCCATGAACCAGAATCACCGTAGGACGTGCAGCCATATTCACTTTCCTCCATCGTTTACCGATCCCACCAAAGGCTGCACCCTTGGCCGGTCGTCCACATCACTCGATCAAGCCATTTCTGCGCATAGAGACCGGCCAACCGGCCGGCGTCAACCCCTAGTCTTCTTCCATCGCGGTAGTGATGGCGGAGCCCTGGGCGCTCGCCTCTTCTGCGCTCTTGGCTACCTCGGCTGCCGAGACGTCCTCGATTTCGGCTTCTTCCGCGGCAGGCTCTAGTTCTGTCGGGTCCGTGGATTGATCGCTCAACTCGTCTCACCTCATATCTCAGACAATTCACTCGGACCAGCATTGTCCTTCGCGAAACGTTAGGCGCCTGAGGCTGGGTTCGGTCATGGCCGCTATCACAACATAGTTGTGTTAATAGTGCAACCACGTTGTGCTATCCTGACTCCGGATGACGACCGGCTTTCAGCGCGCCCGCAGCCCGGAGTCCAAGCGCACCCGGGAGCGAGCCATCCTCGACGCGGCAGCCGAGCTGGCCACGGCGCGTGGGGTGCGGTCGGTCACCCTGACCGACATCGCGGCCGCGGTAGGCATGCACAAATCAGCGATGTTGCGCTACTTCGAGACCCGCGAGCAGATCTTCCTTGTTCTCACCGACGAGCAATGGCAGGAGTGGTCGCGATCGGTTCGGGCTGATCTGAGCCGAATCCCCACGGTCGTCGACACCCCCGGCGCCAGGTCCGAATCGATCGCCTCCATTGCACACTCACTGGCGAGCTCTCTGGTCGGCCGCCCCTTGTTCTGTGATCTGCTCGCGCAGGCACCGCTCAACCTCGAACGCAACGTCTCGCTCGAGTCGGCACGATCCTTCAAGCTCACCGCGCTGGCCGAGGCCGGGCACGTCGCCGAGTCACTCTGCGGGCTGCTCCCCCTGACCGAGGCCCGAGCATACGATACCGTCGCCACCGCCACCAGCATGGCCGGCGCCCTCTGGCAGATGGCCGCCCCAGGCCCGAAGTTGCGTGAACTCTACGAGGCGGATCCTCACCTCTCCCACGCCATCGTCGACGTTGGCCCAAGACTCACCTCCATCCTCACCGGCTTACTTACCGGCTTCACCGACGCCGGCTAACGGGCGCCACTCGAGGTCCGCATGAGCCGAGCTGTCGTCTACGAGGAGTTCGGATGTCCCGAGAACAGGAGTCGCGAGATCCCGGTCAGACTGTGGCCCTGAAGTTCGATGTCATCCAGACCGTGCCGTGCCAGGGTTATAGAGGTAGTGGCCACGCCGCTGTCGCGGATCGGCTTTTTGTAGCAAGCGCCTTTTCCATTGCCTCTGCTCGACGGGCAGGCCCCGGCCGAATGCGATCCTGGCTACCCAACGCCCTTCTCAGTGGCACCGAGTTCGAACGCCCCGAGTGTTCTACGCCGCCTTCGGGCCGCCAAAAAGGATGTTGGCGAATCCGCTCGAAGTGCTGCTGCGCGCCCAGTCGCGCTGGAGTTCGCAAATGATCTGCACCCAGCTCGTCAGCCGCGCTCCCGCCTGTTGCACCCGAGCAAGAGCGGTGCGATGAGCCTCCAGCGACGTCCCGCCGACGGCGTCGACAACGGGGTAGACGTCATAGGCCTCTTGTAACGCATCGAGGGTCGGAAAGGCGAGGCAAGCCTCGGTCCACAACGCCGTCATGAGGAGCTTTGTCCGCCCGGTATCCGCCACGGCGGCCCGGAACTCGACGTCCTCCCAGGCGTTGATCTGCGTTCGGTCGTATGACTCGATGTTCTTGGGTAGGACGTCGACGAGTTCGGGGATGGTAGGGGCGTTGCGGCCCGTCCGGACGTTCACGGTCGAGAGGATGATGGGCAGGCCATAGAGGACTGCGACCCTCGCCACGCGGACGATATTGTCAATCAGGGCAGCGGTGGGCATGGATCTGATCGAATGGATCTGCGTCGGCTGGTAGTCGATGATCACGAGCGCGCAGTTCTGCGGGGTCAGGAGATGGTCTGCTATCGGATCGCGAATCGGTTCGCTCGTCATGAAGCCTCCTCGTCATAACGACACCAGCGCTAAATAAAAACGATACGGCCCCCGACATGCCATTACGCGTACCCGTAATCCGCCGATGCCACGCCGGGGAGCGGCCGCCGCGATGAGACGCGTCCGTGTGGTACCCGAGGAAAGCGACGTGGTAGATGATAGAGAGGCCATGACTATCCACACCGTTGAGTCCACCAAGGAGACGGTCCGTTCCGGTTATCTGGACCCCAGCGCGCCTCCGGTGGCAACCATCGCCTCGGGGGACGTGGTCAGCTATCCGGACACCTGGACCCACTGGGGGAACGAGGCGACGTTCGGGATGTCGTTCGCCGAGCGCGAGCCGCTCCGGCACCGCTATCCCAACGGCCCTTACTCGATGATGGGTCCGGTGGAGGTCACCGACGCCGTTCCGGGCGACAGCATCGAATGCTCTGTTCTGGTGTTACGGACCCGGGACTGGGGATGGAACTCGTTCCCTCTCGGGGTGGGCGCCCTGCCGAACGACTTCGCACAACCCTACGTCCACTACTTCCGTTTCGACGACGCTCGGACCCGGACCGAGTACGTTCAGGGGATCACGTTGCCACTGGCTCCGTTCCTCGGTGTCATGGCCACCGAGCCGGTCGGCGACCAAACGGTCAGTGCCATCCTGGCCGGCCCGTACGGCGGGAACCTGGTGCTGCGGGAGCTGACGGTCGGTTCGTCGTTGTTCCTGCCCGTGGCCAAGGCGGGAGGGCGGGTGTGGGTCGGTGACGTGCACGCGCTCGAGGGCGACGGCGTGGTCGACCAGACGGCCATCGAGACCGCTGCCGATGACCTGCAGATCCGCTACGACCTGCACCATCAGGCCGATCTCACCGCGCCGATAGCCGAGACTTCCACCCACCGGATCGGTATTGGCTTTGGCGCGTCGCTCGACGACGCACTGGTTGCCTGCCTGCGAGAACTGATCCGCTGGCTCCACCTCGCCTCTGGAATATCTGAGTCGGAGGCGTACGCCCTGTGCAGTATGGCGGTCAGCTTCCGGGTCACCCAGTACGCCCACCAGACCAGTTCGGCGTACACCTCCATCCCCGCCCAAAGCCGTCCATGGAATGGTCCCGAAGGCCATTTTCCCGGCCGAACAACAACAACTCATCCACCGCTGGCTCCGCCCCGACCGAGCCGGCTCCTGATGCCCCTCGCCGCCGTCGACCGTCTCGACTTCTTCTGGGCGGTACGGCCGGCGTGGTGACATTCTGCGTCGGTCACCTGATCGGTGCGAGCGTGTCCGAGAACGACTACGCGTTTCGTGGATTCCATCCGCTCGGTCCTGTTGCACGATGGTGACCGCAGACGGACGACGGGAATGATGGGTCGGGCGACTTGGGGGGCCAGTCCCATCACCCCAGACCAAATCGAATCGGACGCTGGAGGTTGGATTGTGAGTATGCGTCACCTGACACGGGTGTCCTCGGCCGGTGGACACGACGGAAGTAACCACTTGGTAAAACTGCAGATATGTCCAGATTCGACTCTCATTTGCCAACCGCTCGGCGCTCTGGACCTCGACGCCGCGACCCGGTTGCGCCACCTGATCACAGCAATCCTTCGGCCTGGCCTCGACCTGGTGTTCGATCTGAGTGAGGTCGATCGCATTGACGCGGTCGGGGCAAGCGCACTGGTGGGATCCATTCGCCGGGTCGCGGCTGTGGAAGGGAGATGTCGCGTGCGTCACGCGAACCCGCGGATCCGGTGGATCCTGGACATCATCGGCGTCGACCGCCTGGTGACCCGGACGCGGACGCCTGACGAGCCGGACGCGGCGTGATCTTGCGCCGGATCAACGGAGCCCCGGACTCGCGGGACGCGGGCTAGGGATGTCAACCGCCGAGATTCGCGATGACGTTGACACCCGTTGCCACGATCACCACACCGAAGAAATAGGAGAGAAAGGCGTGGTAGAGGACCGTGCCCCGCAGGCGCCGGTCGTGCAGCGCGGTGTCGGAGACCTGGTAGGTCATCCCGATGGTGAAGGCTAGGTATGCGAAATCCCGGTAGTTCGGTGGTCCAGCATCAGGGCCGTACCCGAAGTCGATTCCTCCGTTTCCATCGTGTGCCAGCCGGAAAAACAGATCGGCGTAGCGCAACGTGAACACCGAGTTGACGACGATCCACGACAGGATCACGGTGATGACGCCGATGGTGACGATCACAGCTCGACGGTCTCCGGACTCGTGCTTCGCCAGGCCGAGCGCCAGGGCCACGGACACCAAACTGGCGGCGCACGAGGCTTGAACGAGCAGCCCGGCCGTGTCTCGCGTCTCGTCCTCGCGCATCGCCACGCGTTGGGTTCGCGGCCCGTCAGCCCGAGTGATGACAGGAAGGACCGTCAGCAGGAAGGTCAGTCCGGCCGCGTCCCACCCAACAAGCAGGGCCAGGGGCCATGTCACAAAGGGCGTGATGGCGAGGGCCACAATCGTGCCGATGGCGGCATCGAATACGAGCCGTCGTAGAGCTGGAGCGCGTGAACTGATCCAGTTGTGGTAGAGCCGATGAGGTCTGCTTGCCATACCACTATCTGTTAGCGCGTCGCGCACGCAACCGCCACAACTGACTCCGCGCAGTCCGCTGCACCCGGGCCGTGAGCAAGCGACAACATCCGCCCCTATGCTCGACGATATGCCGATCCAGAGGATGGACAACGTCGGCATCGTTGTCGAGGACATTGAAAACGTCGTCGCCCGCCTTCAGCGCCACGGCGCGGAACTCATTGGCGGCCTCGAACAGTACGAGGACAGCTTTCGGCTCTGTTACGTCCGCGGCCCCGAGGGCATTATCATCGCACTGGCCGAGGAGACCAGCTGAGAAACTCAGCTCAGATCAATCGCCGGGCCAGCCGCTCCGCCGAGACATGTAGCTCGGCACAGCCAGCGAGGGCGCGCTCGGCCGGGTGGCGACCTCCGGGGCGGTGTGGTCGTCCGCTTGGGCTCGACCCCCTCGCAACCAGCGGTCCAGCCAGCGTGGGCACCACCAGGCCGCCGGCCCCAGGATGGTCATGGTGGCCGGGACGATGAGCAGCCGGATGAGTGAAGCGTCCACCACGATGGCCGCCGCCAATCCCACTCCGATGACCTTGAGATCCAGGCTGTTGGAGCTCACGAAGCTGCCGAAGACCAGCGCCATGATCAGAGCAGCCGCGGTAATGACGCCCGCGGTAGAGGCCAGACCATCCACGACTGCTTGCCTGTCGTTGCCGTGCAAGGCGCGGGCATCCCGGATCGCTCCGATGACGAATACCTCGTAGTCCATCGACAATCCGAAGGTGATGGCGAACAGCATGGTCGGGATCCATGGAGCAACCGGTGCGGCGGGGGCGCCTGTCAGCCCGGCGCCCCATCCCCACTGAAATACCGCCACCACGATGCCGTAGGCGGCTCCTACGGAAAGGAGGTTCAGGAGGATGGCCTGGGCCGCGACGGCGACAGAGCGAAATCCCACGAGAAGGAGAAGGAAGCTGATCGTGAGCACTCCGATCAGAAGCAGCGGTAGGCGCTTGGCGGTGAGCGAAGCGAAATCGATGTTGCCGGCCGTCTCCCCGCCAACATGAGCGGTGAGCCCGGTCTGGTGTTCCACCGCGGGCAGCGTGTCGTGGCGCAGCCGGTCGATCAGCGCCGCCGTGTGCCGATCGGCCGGACCCCATGCCGGAGTCACCTGCGCGACGGCGGTCGTGCCGGACGCACTCAAACGGGGAGCGGTCACCGAAGTGACGCCCGGCGTACCCCGAAGGGAGGAGACGAGCGCCTGCATGGCCGGGCTGGCAGGAGTTGCAATCGGATTGGTTCGCGCCGACGGCGTTTGAGCGACAACGGTGATGGGCGCCACCGAACCCGGGCCGAATCCCTGGACGGCCAGGTCGTAGGCCTGGCGGGTGGTACTGCCGGGCGGATCGGTGCCGGCGTCGGCCGTGCCGAGATGAAGGTGCAGGGCCGGGGCGGCCAGGACGAGCAACCCGACCATTCCCAGCGAGGCCAACCCGACCGGCTTCCGCCCAATCAAACTGGACAGGCGGCCGCGGCCCGCGGCCCGGACCCGGTGCTGAGAAGGAACGTCCCTGGCCCTGGCACTGGCCCTGGCTCGGGACCACTTGAACATTCGGCCGGCCGCGAATCCCAGCAGGGCCGGCAAAAGAGTGAGAGTGGCCGCCACCACGATCAGCACGGCCAGCGCGACTCCCACTGCCAGACCGTCGAACGTGGACACGTCCATCAAGAACAGACCCATGAGGGAGACGATCACCGTCGAGCCGGCCAGGATGACAGACCGCCCAGCGGTGAACAGAGCCTCCCCGACCGCCTGCTCCGGCGCGCCGTGGCGGGCCAGCGCTGCCCGGTAGCGGGTGACGACCAGCAGCGTGTAGTCGATTCCGACGCCGATGCCGACCAGTGCCGCCACCTGGTCAGTGAAGTTCGGGCTGGGCACGACGTGGGCGGCGATTCCGATCAGCGGGATGGCGACGCCAATGCCGGCCAGCGCGATCAGAATGGGCAAGCCGGCGGCCAGAACCGAACCGAAGACGACGAGCAGCACGACCAGGGCGGCCACCACTCCGATGACGTCACCCTTCGGGGCGCTGCCGGATTCGAAGGAATCTCCACTGAAGGCCACCGTCAGGCCCGACGGACGGGCCAGATGCTCGATGGCGGTGGCCGTCTGACCGGGGTGACTGCTCGGGTTGTCGGCCAGCGTGAATCGGGCGTAGGCGACGTCCCCACGAGGCGCAAACTGGATTTGCCCAACGCTCGTCACGCCGGACTGGCGGCCGATCTGGGCCAGGAATCCTTGAGCGGCCGCCCGATGGCCGGTGATACCGGCAAACACGGCGGCGTCGCTCTCGCCTGCCTGGGCGGGGAACTGGGCGGCCAGGACGTCCTGGGCGGCCTGCGAGTCGGTGCCGGGCAGACGGCCGCTGTTGGACCACCGTCCCGCCAGGCCGGGACCGAGGGTGACGGCGGCGACGACCAGGGCGACCCAGGCCAACAGGACACGGCGGCGGTGCCGGTAGCAGGCGAGAGCGAGACGACTGAGCACGGGAGTCATGCCTCTCACCGTAGAAATCCCGCCCCGTCGTGAACATGGTGCCAAACCCCGTTTCTGGGGTGGACCTAGGTCCACCCCGGCGTGGTCAGGAGTTCAAGAAGGCCAGCACCGCCATGACGCGACGGTTGTCGTCATCGGAGGGAGGCAAATCGAGCTTGAGAAAAATGTTGGCGATGTGCTTGCTGACCGCCTTCTCGGACACGACCAGCGCCGCAGCTATCGCCGCATTCGACCGACCCTCGGCCATAAGGGCCAGCACCTCGCGCTCACGCGGGGTGAGCCTGCGCATGGCGTCGTCTTTTTCCCGGCCAGTGACGAGGCGCGACACCACCTCGGGATCCATGACCGTTCCTCCGGACGCCACCCGCCGCACCGCTTCGACGAATTCCCCGACGTCCATCACCCGGTCCTTCAGCAGGTAGCCAATCCCGCCCGCCCGCGAGGACAGCAGCTCCCGGGCATAGAGCGGCTCCACGTACTGCGAGAGGACCAGGATCGGGAGGCTCGGCAGCTGCCGGCGGGCCTCGACGGCCGCCAGGAGACCCTCGTTGGTGAAGGTGGGAGGCAAGCGGACATCGAGTACCGCCACGTCCGGGCGGTGCGACAGAAGTGCGTCAACCACAGCAGGGCCGTCCTGCACCGCCTCGACCACGTCGATTCCATTGGCGGTGAGAACCCGGACCAGTCCGTCCCGGAGAAGGGCTAGGTCTTCTGCGATGACTGCTCGCAAGGGACCTCCACCCTCAAGATCGTCGGTCCTCCGTGCGGACTGACCACGCTCAAGGTCCCGTCGAAGGCGGCTAACCGGTTGGCGACACCGGCTAGTCCGGTTCCTCGATCCGGATCCGCGCCACCGCAACCGTCGTCCCCGATGACCACGCAAAGCATCTCAGCGGTGTGCTCGATCCGGATCGACGCGTGGCGGGCCTGGCTGTGCTTGACGACGTTCGCGATCGATTCGGCGACCGCGAAGTAGACGGCCGACTCGAGCGGTTCGGGCAGCCCGCCCGTTGGCAGGTCCACGGTGACCTCGACCGGGATGGGTACTGAGACGACCAAAGCTCGGATGGCGCCTTCCAGGCCCCGGTCGGACAGCACGGGCGGATGGATGCCTCGCACCAGGTCCCTCAGGTCGGTCAGAGCGGCACCAGCCGAGGATCGAGCGTCGGTCAACAACCGCTTGGCCTGGGCCGGGTCAGCCTCCATCATCTGTTCGGCCAAGCCCAAGCTCATGCCCAAGGACACCAGCCTGGCCTGGGCCCCGTCGTGCAGGTCCCGTTCGACCCGGCGCAGCTCGAGCTCCTGGATCTCGAGCACGCTGCGACGGGACTGGGTTAACGCTCCAACGCGCTCCGCCAGCTCCTTTTCCCGCGCACCGGACTTGGGCGGCAACAGCAAGGCGTGCGTGGCCAAGGCCAGGACCAGTCCCAGAAGCGGCCAGAGGGGCCACGGATAGCCGGGACCGGCCATCAACCACACCCATATCAGGATGCCCATCACGACCGCCGAGACTCCGAACTGGACCCCCAGGGCTCGACGGGCGGGCATCCGGAGACCCATCCGCACGCTCTTCACCACGGCAAAGGGGATCAGGAGGCCCAGCCATACCCAGCCGGGCCAGAAGTAGGACCCGGGTGTCAGCGCCCAGATGAACAGCACCATCACACCGACGGTCGCGGCCAGGCCGGCCAGGCGCCAGGTCAAGCTCCTGCGCCGTCGCCGTCCGGTGGCCAGTTCTTCACTGCGACGCGGATCCTGCGACAACTGCACGATCACAGTGTGACTCTCGCGACGTGACTCTGTCAGTAGAGATAACACCCCTCAATCCGCCGGCTGGCTGAGGGGTCGGCCCTCGGCCGCGGTGCGACGACGAGCGCTAGTTGTGCGACGCGGTCCCGGCCGGTCGGGTCTCCAGGATGGCCAGGTGCTCGGCCAGCCAGGGTCCCGTGACACTGTCCGGGGAACGGGCCACGTCCTGCGGCGTCCCGGCGGCCAGGATGTGACCGCCGTTCGGGCCGCCGCCGGGGCCTATGTCGACGAGGTGATCGGCGGCAGCGAGAAGATCCAGGTCGTGGTCGATGACGATGATCGTTGCGCCGGCATCGATGAGCCGATCGAGCACGCCGACCAGGGTGGCCACGTCGAGCGGGTGCAGGCCGGTGGAGGGCTCGTCGAAGACGTACAGGGTGCCGCGTTGGCTGCTGCGCAGCCGCGAGGCGATCCGCAGTCGCTGCGACTCGCCACCGGATAGTGACGGCGTGGGCTCGCCAAGTCGAAGGTATCCCAGCCCGACATCTTCCACCGGCTGCAACGCGGAGGCGACCGCGGCCCGGTCAGCAAACCGGGCCAGGGCGTCGTGCACGCTGAGGTCAAGGACGTCCGCGACCGTCAAGCCGTCGAGACTGACCGCCAGAGTGGCGTCGTTGAAGCGAGCGCCGCGGCAGGTGGGGCACTCGACGCTGATATCGGGCAGGTACTGGACGTCGAGGTCGATGTGGCCAAGCCCGCGGCACGTGGGGCACTGTCCCTCGCGGGTGTTGAAGGAGAAGTGCCCCGGTTTCCACCGCCGCCGTCTGGCGTAGGCGGTGTCGGCGAATAGGCGGCGAATGTGGTCGAACGTCCCCGAGTAGGTGGCCGGCGTCGACCGGGCGTTCTGGCCGATTGGTGAAGCGTCGATCTGGACGACCTGGCGGATTGCGCCGAGTTCCAGGCGGCGCACGTGATGTGGCAGATCTGACCCGGCTAGTTGCGCTCGGCCGGCCGGGATCAGGCTGTCGAGGACCAGGGCGGTCTTGCCCGCCCCGGATGGACCGGCCACCGCGGTTAACCGCTGTATCGGGAAGACAGCAGTGAGATGGTGCAGGTTGTACAGGTCGCCAATCTCGATGAGGATCTCACCGTCCGGATCCTCTGGCGCCGATCGGTCACGGGTCACCGCCGGAGCGCCGGCCAGAAATGCGCCGATGATCGAGTGCGGATCGGTTTCGAGTTGGCCGGGGGTGCCCTGCGCGATCACCGCGCCACCTTGGCCGCCGGCCCCGGGGCCGAGTTCGATGACCCAATCGGCAGAGCGGATGAGGTCCCGCTCATGTTCCACGATCACGACGGTATTCCCGTTGCCGGCCAGGGCTGCGATGGTCTGGCGCAGCCCCTGGACGTTGACCGGGTGCAGACCGACCGACGGCTCGTCCAGCACATAGAGCATCCCGGTGGTGCTGGCGCGGACGGTCGAGGTCAGTTCGATGCGTTGTCGCTCCCCTGTCGACAGCGACGCCCCGGGCCGGTCGAGGGTGAGGTAGCTGAGGCCCACCTCGAGCAGCGGGGTGAGTGCACCGAACAGCTCAGCGAGCAACCCGCTGGTCAGTCGCGCCAGTTCTGCCGGCAGCCCGGCGGGCAGCTCGGCGGTGAACTCCGCGAGTTTGTCGAGGGTGAGGGCGCTGATCTCGGCCAGGTTGCGATCGCCCAGTTGTGAGGTGAGGGCCTCGGGTCGAAGCCGGGTGCCGTGGCAGACCGAGCAGACCCGAGTCACCACGAAGCGCTGAACCAGACGGCGAGTGCGCTCGTTGTCGCTGCGCAGTGAACGTTCCACCGCGGCGACGGCGTTATCGTAGTTGACGTTAAGTTGCACGGTCCTTCCGTTCCGGCCCGAATGCAGCGTTACCCGACGCTGAACCGGCTCCCCGTGCAGCACCATCTCTTGCTCATCCTCGCTCAGGCTGAGGTATGGCACATCGAGGCGGACGCCAAGCTCGCCAGCGGCGTACATCGAGAGGCGCCGCCCACCGGAGTTCCACGGCAGTACCGCACCCTCGGCGATCGTCTTGGTGGGATCGGGAACCAGGGTGTTTATGTCGACTTCGGATCGCACTCCCAGGCCCTGGCACGCGGGGCAGGCACCGTAAGAGTTGAACGAGAACGATTCCGCGCTCGGGTGCTCGAAACGGGCGCCACAGATCGGGCATACGATCTCCATGCCCATGTTGGCAATCGAGGGCCGAACCAGGTGACGGTTCGGGCACAGGTGGGAGCCCAGCCGCGACATCATCAGACGCAGCACATTGAGAATCTCCGACATGGTCCCGACCGTGCTGCGCGGGCCGGGGACGGGAGGGCGCTGCTGGAGCGCGAGGGCGGCAGGAAGATGCTCGATCCGGTTCACATCGGGCCGCTGCGCCTGGGTCAGCCGCCGACGGCTGTAGGTACTCAGGCCCTCGAGGAACCGGTGCATGCCCTCCGCGTACAGCGTGCCGATCGCCAGTGACGTCTTGCCCGAGCCGGAAACGCCCACCACCGCCACGGTTCGCCATGGCGGCACGTCGACGTCGACGTCCTTCAAGTTGTTGTGGCGGGCCCCCCGCACGCCTATGGAAGAAGGCAACGTCTCCGGCACGCCGAGAGCGGAGTCCACCTAGACGCCCAGCTCGGACGTTCCGGTGCGGCGTCGCAATAGCGCCCAACCCGAAATGGAGACGCCGAGCCCGACGAGAACGGCGAACCCGAGGACAGTGTCGGGGGGGCTGGCGCCTTGGTTGAGCGCGATTCCGGCCCCGACCACCGGAAGCGACAATCCCACGTAAAGGGCGATGAGTAGATCCGATGTCATGGCCAAGCGGTCTTGGGGTGGGCTTGCGGCAAGCACGATGCCGGTCGTCCCCTTGAAGAGCGTACCCGCTCCGCCGCCAATCGGGGCACCGCTGATGAGAAACAGGGCCAGATTCGGGGTCGAGAGACGCATGGAAACGACAAGAAGTACGAGACCGGCCAGCATCGAGATCGTGCCCAGTCCGAGCACGCGCGAGGCCTGCAGGCGGGCGGTCATCAGCTGGGAGAGCACTCCGCAGGAGAACACCAGGAACAGGGTGCATCGGCACGCAAATATTTCAATCTGTGTGCGCAAGCAAAAAGATGCTACCGTCGAGTTGTCGATCGCGGCACGGTCACGTAGAGCCGAAAGGAGCTCCGGTGCGTGTTGAGACAGGTATCCTCCGTGGATGGCTAAGGTCGATCCACTGAGTGCGACCGAGGAGGCCTTCTGGCGTGGGCTCATGCGAATCGTCTTGTCGCTCCCCCACCGCCTGGATGTCGATCTCGTTCGCGCCGCGGGGATCACCGCAAATGAGTACACGACCTTGATGTGTCTTTCCGAGGCCCCCAACCGCGAGTTGCGCATGGCTGACCTCGCGAACGCTGCCGCCTTATCGCCGAGTCGAATGACCCGCCTCGTCGACGACCTACAAACGCGTGGACTGGTGGCAAAGCGGGCAAGCTCGGAGGATGGCCGAGGGAACGTCGCCAAGTTAACCTCCGCCGGATTGTCGAAACTCAAGGTGGCCTGGCCGGCGCACCTGGCCAGTGTCAGGGAGCGGGTGTTCGATCACGTCGATCCCTCGACCCTCGCCGAGGCCGCCCAGGCCCTTTCTGACATTGCGGCCACGCTCGAGGAGAAACCGTCGACGAAAGCCCAGCGCTGACCCGGAGTGGTGGACGTTCATGTCTCAAGCAAAGGTCGATCCGGCTGGTTTCGAGAGTTTAAGGCCGTTATATTGCTTGCTAAAGCAATCAGGCTGGCTGTATGGTCTGATGTCGGGTCACTGGCACGGTCGTGTCGAACACTGCCTGAGGTAAGGGAGAAACCATGATCCGAGAACCCCCGGAGCGGCTTCGGCTCGCCCAGGAGCACCTCCGTCAAGCGGATCCTGTGATCGGGCGGTTCATTGAGCTCCGCCCGGACTTCGATCCACACGCCTGGCTGGACGAACTCCCGCCCATGGACCGGTTTGGGTCGTTGCTGTTCCAGGTCGCCGGCCAACAGCTGTCCGTGGCTGCGACCAGACGGACTGTCGATCGTGTCACGGCGCTTGTCGGAGGGCACATGCCGTCGCCGGGGGAGTTGTTGGCGGTGGAGCCGGGCGAACTCCGGGCTGCGGGCTTTTCCTGGCGCAAGGTCAACACGCTCCGGGATCTCGCCGAGCGCTTCTCGGACGGTCGACTGGACATGAGACGGCTGGCCCAGCTCCCAGACGACGAGTTCATCGCCGAGCTGACAGCCGTCCCCGGTATTGGCCCATGGACCGCGCAAGGCGCGTTGCTCGTCGCCCTGCGACGGGAGGACGTTGTGCTGCCCGGGGATCTCGCGTTGCGCAAAAGCGGTGCGCACCGCCTATCACCTCGATCACTTGCCCAGCCAGGACGAGGTCCTCGGGATCGCCGAGAAGTGGCGCCCGTATCGCAGCCTCGCCACCTCCCACCTTTTCGCTGCCGCCTACTCAGCAGACGACGCCCGGCCAACATCGTGACAAGCGACCGGGATCCCCAGCTCCATTGGCGGTGGCTGGGACCCTACCCGGTGGCGCCGATTGGTTTCGGAGCCATGCAGCTCACCGGTCCCGGCGTCTTCGGGCCACCCCCAGATCGCCGCGACGCACTGCAACTCTTGCGGGACGTCATCAACGCCGGCGTCAATCACATCGATACCGCTCAGTACTACGGGCCTGACGTGGTCAACGAGCTCATTCGCGTGGCCCTCCACCCCTACCCCACTGATCTCGTTCTGGTAAGCAAAGTGGGGGCCCGCCGGGACGACCGAGGCGGAATCTTCGTGTACGACGAACCTGCACAACTGCGCGCCGGCATCGAGGACAATCTGAGAACGCTCAGCGTCGAGTCCCTTCCGGTGGTCAATCTGAGGCTGATGCGGAGGGGCGGTCCCGACACCTTCTTCGAAGACCAGCTGGGCGCAATGATGGCCGCTCGTGATGACGGCCTGATCAGCGGCATCGGGCTCAGCAACGTCACGCTCGCGGACCTGACCCGCGGATTGTCACTGACGGACATCGCCTGCGTGCAGAATCCGTACGACCTCGCCAACCGCGGGTCGCAACCGATCCTGGAAGAGTGCACCCGACAGCGCATTGCCTTCGTGCCATTCGCGCCCCTGGGCTCCGGTGGTGACTCGGTTCTCGGCTTGCCGCATGTGCGGCAGGTTGCGGAACGGCTCGGCTGTACCCCTGCTCAGGTGGCGCTCGCCTGGGCTTTGGAAGCGGCACCGAACGTCGTGCTCATTCCGGGGACCTCGTCGCGACGCCACTTTGAGGAAAACGTCAGCGCGGCCCGTGTGCGCCTCGACGACGACGCGCTCCGCATGTTGAATCCGTCGCGGATTGTGTGATGTTTGCCGCGTATTACGCTACTTTTATCACACAAACCAAAACCAGAAGTGTGCCCATTTGCCGACGGGTGGGCACGCTTGCCCGATTGTGTGATATTTGCCGCGTATTACGCGACTTTTATCACACAAACCAAAACTGTGCCCAGTCGTCGCCGGGCGGGACCCCGATTACCGGGTGAGAGTCAAGGCCAGACGAGTGCAGTCGGTATCCAGGCCGATTGCGGTACCCGAGGGAAAATCCTGGGCACGACCGCACGCGTGTGCGATCAGAGAGAATCCCTGGGGTACCGCCCTCCTGAGGCAGTCATTGTCGAGTGGTGACCCCGCCAAGGCTTCCAGGACACTCAATGACGTTCCTCCGCTATCGTGGTGAAGCCGTCCAGTGTCGATTGACCCCGTCCCTCGGGGGGTCTGGTGAAGCTGATCCAGCGGCGGGCTTCGAGGTCTACGACTTCAATGGTGCCGAGCCCCTTCTGAACGCAAGGAAAGAACCTGATGAACGCAACTGCGAGCGACCCAATCGGCATCATCGGTGCCGGCCGACTCGGGCAGGCAATGGCGCGCACCGCCCTTCGTGCAGGTCGCTCGGTTCTTATCGCCAACAGCCACGGCCCGGAATCGATGACGTCCGTCGTCTCGACGCTCGGAAACGGAGCGTCGGCGGGGACGGTGCAGCAAGCTGTCGCGGCAGGTATCGTCGTCATCGTGGTCCCGTGGGACCACGTTCCCGACGCGGTGCGTGGCCTCGAATGGAACGGGCAGGTCGTGATCGACGCAACCAATGACTGGGCCGCCGACGACCTGAATGGGAGAACGTCAAGCGAACTCGTCGCCGACCTCGTGTCCGGTGCTCGCGTCGTCAAAGCCGCCAACACGCTCGGCGCTGACGTGCTCGGCTCGGACCCACAGGAAGCCGGCGGTCGGCGCGTGCTGTTCTTGTCGGGCGACGACACCGACGCCAAATCCGCCGTGGCATCACTGTTCGAGGATGCCGGGTTCGCCACGATCGACCTCGGCAGCCTGGCGACAGGTGGGGCCATGCAGCAAATCCACCATCCGCTCAGCGGCCTCAACCTGATTCGGCTCTGAGCAGTGTCTCGCGACCTGGTCGGCTCCCCGACGCAAAGACCGCAGCGGAATGGTCACGCCGTCAAGAAAGGTGAGGAACAGGATGCGAGCGGTAGCAGTAACGCAACGCACAGCGCGACACGGCTAAGCCCTGTGCGCTGCTCCGCTTCACACGCCTGGTCAGTGGGCCAGGGGAAAAGTGTGAGAATCTTGTCAGGATCGAGGAGGCGCCGATGCCAGCCGTGAACGTCCCCGAATGGACCTCCCTCCCACGAGTGCCCGCGCCGGGCCCATCGGATCGACCAAGGCCCGTCTCCTCGGTGACGACCGCAATCAGCGGCTATGAAGGCGAGGGATTCCCGGTGCGTCGCGCCTTTGCCGGCATGAAGTTCGCCGACCTCGATCCCTTCGTGCACATGGACCAGATGGGCGAGGTGGACTACGCACCGGGCGAGCCGAAAGGAACGCCCTGGCATCCCCACCGCGGCTTCGAGACCGTCACCTACATGATCGACGGGACGTTCGCCCATCAGGACTCCAATGGGGGCGGCGGCGTCATCACCGATGGCGCCACGCAGTGGATGACCGCGGGGCGGGGCATTCTGCACATTGAGACCCCACCGGAGGAGCTTGTCGTCTCGGGAGGGCTTTTCCATGGAGTGCAACTGTGGGTCAACCTGCCGGCGAAGAAAAAATGGATTCCGCCTGCCTATCAGCCCCTCGAGGCGGACGACGTCGTGCTGCTGGCCTCCCGCGACGCTGGAGGGCTGCTGCGGGTGATCGCTGGAGAAGTCGGCGACGTGGCCGGTCCCGGTTCGACCCAGACGCCAATCTCGCTGATGCATGCGTCAATCACGCCCGGCTCGGTTATCGATCTGCCGTGGCCGGAGGCTTTCAACTCTCTGGCCTACGTTCTGGCCGGCTCCGGCGAGGCCGGTCCGGGCCGACGGCCCGTTCGCACCGGTCAACTGGTGGCGTTCGGACCGGGAAAGTGGCTCACCATTGCAGCCAGTGCGAATCAGGACTCAGACGCCGAGAACCTCGAGGTACTGCTTCTCGGGGGCGAGCCGATCGGCGAGCACGTCGAGCACTACGGGCCGTTCGTGATGAATACCAAGGCGGAGATCGGTCAGGCCGTGGAGGACTTCGAGGCGGGCCGGCTCGGCCGTATACCGCCGAATGCGCTGATGCCCCACGTGCCAGATCCTGCGCCGGCGCGTACCGAGCGAACCGGAATCTGAGGCGCTGCTATCGCAGCGCCCTGAACGCGGTCCGGATCTCAGTTGCGAACAGTTCGGGCTCTTCCCACGCCGCGAAGTGGCCGCCCCTGTCGACCTCATTGAAGTAGGCGACATTGGGGTAAGACTTTTCCACCCAACTGCGCGGGGCTCGGAAGATCTCGCCGGGGAAGGTGGTGAAGCCGACAGGGAGCTTGACCTCCGGTCGCGGTTGTCCGGCCGCGTGGATTGTGGCCTGGGTGTTTTCCCAGTACGACCGGGCCGCGGAAGCGCCGGTGCCGGTGAGCCAGTACAGGGTGATGTTGTCGAGGACGTTGTCGCGGGTGAGATTGCCAGCGGGCTGCTGACCGAGAAAGGCGCGAGAGATCTTGTAGTAGGCGTCGGTGTCGTGGTCAAGCATCCAGGCCGCCAACGCTCCGGGTGAATCCAACAGGGCGTAGCCGATGGTCTGCGGCCGGGTGTTCTGCTCGATCAGGTAGCCATTGCCACTGGTCCTGAAGGTGGTGATGGCGTCGAGCGCAGCCCGTTCCTCTTCGGAGGGGTTCGGCGACGGGTACCCGCCGGCGAGCCCCGCCAGGAGCAGGTTCATGTGGATGCCGAGCAGGCCTTCGGGGGCTTGGCGGCCCATCGCGTCGGTGACGGCCGCGCCCACATCGCCGCCCTGTGCGACGTATCGGGTGTAGCCGAGGCGGCCCATAAGCTCCGCCCACGCTCCGGCGACGTGCCCCACGTTCCAGCCGAGCTCGGTCGGCTCGGCGGAGAAGCCGTAGCCGGGGATCGACGGGACCACGAGGTCGAACGCGTCCTCGGCGGAGCCGCCGTGCGCGCCCGGGTCAGTGAGCGGGCCGACAACTCCGAGCATCTCGATGACCGAGCCGGGCCACCCGTGGGTGATGATCAGCGGCAACGCGTTCTCGTGCTGGGACTTCACGTGGATGAAATGGATGTCTTCTCCGTCAATCTCGGTCTTGAACTGCGGGAGCGCGTTGAGACGTCCCTCGCATCGACGCCAGTCGTAGGTAGTGGCCCAATAGCGCGTGAGCTCCTGCAGTGTCGCGAGCTGCACGCCCTGGGATCGATCGGTGACCAGCTCTCTGGACGGCCACCGGTTGGCGGCGATGCGCCGCCGAAGGTCAGTGATCGCATCGTCGGGCGCGCTGACCCGGAACGGTCGGATTTCAGCATCGTTTGACACAGGTATCCACCTTTCATGGGTTGGGTACTGAAGAAGGGCCAGCCGGGCGAGTACGCCGGACCAGCCGGTTGTGTGGGATCGGTGCCCATACGTCGAGCGGCGCATCCGTTGGAAGCCCGACATGAGGCTGCCACTGACCACACCGCCGTCGCCTCCGTGAAACACCCTGGTCGACCAGCCGGGTACAATCGGCGACCAGCCGTCGCCGGTCATTTCGCCGACCACCTGAAGCTGCGCAACTTCTGCTGTGATCCACGCGTGACCCTGTCCGTCGAGACATTCCGTCGAGGGGTTCGCCCCTTATATCGTGATCAAAGATATTGCACGATGGCGGGTTTGGCAGCTCCTCCAGGGGCTCGTGACCCCGTCCATGGTTGGCCGAACGCACTAGAAACGGCACGTTCGCGCGATGCCCTCGGGGGTTCCCGCCCGTAACGGTGGAGGCCAACTGAAGAGACAGCCGTTGACTCGGGCCATCGCCTCCCGTGGCAGCGGAGACGCTCGTCGACAAACGAGACGCCTGGGAACACCGAGCGAGGAGAGTGGTTGGTGAGCGAAGACAGGGCTCCGTCATTGGCGACCTACTTTCGTGTGTGCGACGGGGTGCGCGTGCGCTTCGCTGACACCAAGGCCGACTCGAACACTATCGTCCTCATGCTGGCCCCGTGGCCGGAAAGCCTGTGGGCTTTTCGGCGCGTCTGGGATCGGGTCACCCGGCTAGGACGGGTTGTGGCGATAGACATGCCAGGTTTCGGCCACTCGGACCAACTTCGTCCCGAGTTGATTGCTCCTGACGCGATGGGAGACTTCCTGGCCCAATTAATCCAGGAATGGAGCTTGGGGTCTCCGCACGTCGTTGGGCCCGACGTCGGCACGGCGGCCGCGCTCTTCCTCGCGTCCAAGACGCCGGGGCGCGTGACCAGCTTGACGGTCGGCGGCGGAGCGCTCCGCGACCCGATCGAAACCGGAGGTGCCCTCAAGGACATCATCGAGGCACCAAACCTTGATGTCCTGCGAGGGTTGGATGCAAGAACGAATATCGGGTATGCAATCGAGAGTGGCGCTGGGCGCGACACCGAGCCGGAGGTTCACGAGGACTACGTGAGCGCCTACGACCTCGGACGGTTCGCCGAGTCGGCTCGGTTCGTGCGCCATTACATAGAGCAGAATCCCATACTGCGAGACCTGCTGCCGACAATCACCACGCCCGTGCAGATCGTGGCCGGTAACGCGGATGACCTCGTGCCGTGGTCGAACAACCAATACCTTTACGATCTCCTGCCGAACAGCGAGATCCACTCGCTTGACGCCGGGCACTACGCCTGGGAAGAAGCGCCCGAGGAGTACGGTCGTCTGGTCGTCGAGTGGATCAGCGGTGGTTATCAGCGCGTTCGGCGCTGAGCACCCGATCTACCGGGGTGGCATCGTTTCGTCATCGGGTGCTCTGCGTATACCGCGGATGCAGTTCTGCGCTATCCTCGCCTATCACTGCCCCAGTTCCCTTCCCCAAAGGAGAACGGCATATGACCACCGAGCAGCCGCCCGCGGAGACGACGGATGCCGGCATCCCGGTCGAGAGCGATGCGTACTCGCTCACCGTGGGTGCAGGCGGCCCGATCCTGCTCCAGGACAGCTATTTGATCGAGCAGATGGCGCAGTGGAACCGGGAGCGGATTCCGGAGCGGCAACCACACGCGAAAGGTAGCGGTGCCTTCGGCCGATTCGAGGTCACCAAAAACGTCAGCGCCTACACCAAGGCGGCGGTCTTTCAGCCGAACACCACGACCCAGATGACGGCCCGGTTCTCCACCGTGGCAGGCGAGCGCGGCAGTCCCGACCTGTGGCGGGACCTCCGCGGGTTCGCGTTGAAGTTCTACACCTCCGAAGGCAACTATGACATGGTCGGCAACAACACGCCGGTCTTCTTCATCAAGGACCCGATTCATTTCCAGAACTTCATCCGCTCCCAGAAACGCCGTGCCGACAACAACCTGCGCTCCAACGACATGCAATGGGACTTCTGGACTCTGCTGCCTGAGACTGCACACCAGGTGGTCTGGCTGATGGGCGACCGGGGCCTGCCAAAGAGCTGGCGGCACATGAACGGGTACTCCAGTCACACCTACATGTGGATCAACGACAAGGGACAGCGGTTCTGGGTGAAGTACCACTACAAGACCGACCAGGGCATCGAGTTCTTCACCGACGAGCAGGCTTCGGAGCTGGTCTGGTCCGATTACGACTACCACACTCGGGATCTGTTCGAGGCGATCGCCCGCGGCGATCACCCGAGTTGGACGATGTACGTACAGATCATGCCTTTCGATGACGCCCCGGGCTATCGGTACAACCCGTTCGACCTGACCAAGGTGTGGCCCCACTCGGACTACCCGCTGCTCGAGGTGGGCCGGATAACGCTGGACCGCAACCCGGTTGACAACCATACCGAGATCGAGCAGTTCGCCCCATCGCCGAACAACATGGTGCCCGGCATCGGGCCGAGCCCGGACCGGATGCTCCTGGCCCGGCTGTTCTCCTACGCCGACTCCCACCGCTACCGGCTCGGCGTCAACTACCAGCAGATCCCGGTCAACGCTCCCGTCGCGCCGGTACATACCTACAGCAAGGACGGGGCCATGCGCATCGTGAACCGCAGCGACCCGGTGTACTTCCCCAACTCCAAGGGCGGCCCTCGCGCCTACCCCGAGCGCTACGCCCCGCCCAGCTGGTATACCGCAGGCGAGATCATGCGAACTGCCTTCGAGACCCACGCCGAAGACGACGATTACGGCCAGGTGGGCACACTGGTCCGCCAGGTGCTCGACGACGCCGCCCGGGACCGGCTGGTCACCAACACTGTTGCCCAACTGCGCAACGGCGTCACCGAGCCGGTACTGCTGCGCGCCTTCGACTACCTGCGCAATGTGGACCGGGGCCTCGGCGACGCGGTCGAAAAAGGCGTCCGCGACAAGCCGTCCTGATCGGCGGCCCGACGCGGGGGAATCGACCCTCCCCTGCCGCCCAGAACTTGCCGATCTCATTGACGGAGGTCCTTGCGGTTGGACGAGTGCACCCTCTCGGTTTGTGTCATCGATCGAGAAAATCTTGGAGGTCGGAGGCAAACTGCTGGTGGTGTTGGAACAAGAATCCATGCGCCGAATCCGGATAGACCTTGAGCCTTGCGTCGGGTAGCAGGCTTGCGAGCAAGTGAGAGTATCGGGGCAGGATCATGGGGTCGCTGTCACCGTTGGCCACGAACACGGGCATCCCGATGGCGTCCAACCTTTCCAGGAGACTCCGGTTCGGTATTCCCCACTCGCACACGGCATCGTACTGTGCCAGCCGGCACTCCCAACTCGTCGGCGCATCGCGGTTCTCGGTCCGGGAGTAAATCCGACCCAGAACCTCGCGCCCGGCGGTCCTGCTGGCTTCTGACGGAGCGAAGAAGACACTGAGGTACCCGTCAGGCTGGGTTTCTGGTGCCCCGACCGCGCCAATCACTTCCGGGGCCCATCCGTGCATTCCGGCTGCGCCCTTGGGTGCCGAGGAGGCCAGAACGAGCTTGTTCACCGCTGACGGTCGGATCAGAGCGATCTCCTGGGCCACGAAGCTACCGATCGAGAAACCCAGCAGGTTGACCGTTTGCAGGTCCATGGCGTCGAGGAAGGCGAGCGCACCCGCGGCCATGTCCGCGATCGTGCTGACGGGCGTTCCGCCGGTTCCACCCACGCCGACGTTGTCGAAAGCAAGTACTCGCGTGGCCGAGCCCAAATCGTCAACCAACGCAGGATCCCAGCTGTCCAGGTTGCCTCGAAAGTGCTGCAAGAGCACCAACGGGAGGTCAGCTCCGCCGGTGTCCCGATACGCATAGGTCAATCCCGCGTCGGTCTTCACACTCAGGTTCGGTAACTCAACATATTCGGTCATAGGTCTCTATTTTCCTTTTGTCGAGGAGGCAGGGTGATACCGGCAGATCACTCCGCACCCCGATTATCTGATCGACGTCCGCCACCTCGCATCACGCGTCCGAGGTGTTCATAACCCTTTGCGCGAGTTGCGAATGACTCGGTCGGCGGACGGCTACATCCCGCGCGTTCGCCGCGATGCGGCAAAGGTCTGCCGGTGGTCATGGTCCACATGGATGAACTTGTGCGGCCACAGGGACCACATCAAAATCGCTCGCCTTCCGGAGGTCGTGGACGGCTGCGAGGAGTGTCTGGCAGCCGGGCGCCCCTGGCTCCACCTGCGCATTTGTCTCGAATGTGGACATGTCGGCTGCTGCGACGATTCGCCCGGTCGTCACGCCACCGCCCACGCAAGCTCAAGCGGGCATCCCATCATCCGATCGCTCGAGCCCGAAGAGGAATGGTGCTGGTGTTACATCGACGGCGTCGGAATGCTGACACCGGAGGTGACCGGCTCGACTCGCATCCCGCCGGCGCCGCTCGCACCGTGAAGACCCATCCAAGCATCCACCGAGTTGCCACGCCGGATCCTGCGCTTGGCGACCGCCGCCGGTCGGCGGAACTACCGGAGCCTAATCTCCGTCACCTCTGCCATTCCCGGGCAGAACGACCCTGCGCACCCATACCATGACGACGGTGAGCGGTACCCCCCTCGACGGCGGACCGGACGAAGGAGCAGCGCGCACGCTCTCGGGAACGGCACCCAAGCGAAGCCACCAGCTGCGCGGCCGCGACGCCGCACTGGTAACGATCGGTGAGCATCTGGACAGACTTCTGTCTGGGCTCGGCCCGGTCCTGGTCCTCGAGGGCGGCGCCGGGATGGGCAAAACCCGGCTGCTCGATGAGATCACCGGGATGGCCAACCGACTGTCGATCAGTGTCGGCAAAGGCCTCGCAGAGCCGGGAGACTCGGTCATTCAGCTCGCTCCCCTGATGGAAGCCCTGTTCGACGGCCCGAGTCCCATTCTGCAGCGAGATTCGCTCAGCGACTCGCACGCCTCGCCTGAACAACGCTACTGGCTCATCCAGGACATCGAAGCGCTGCTCGAGCGAGCAGCACTGCACGTACCTTTGCTCATCTGTCTCGACGATCTGCAGTGGGCTGACAACGGTACGGCCGCCGCGCTGCGTGCCCTACCCGGTCGTCTGGCCACGGTCCCGGTGGGGTGGATCGTCGCCTTGCGCCCTGACCCGGGCACTGCCCAACTTCGTAGCGTGCTCGACTACCTGGCGGACAACGGCGCCGACCGGGTGGTCCTCGGCCCGCTGGATCGCACGGCGGTCGCCCAGGTGGCCACGGACGTCTTCGAGGCCGAACCCGACAACGCTCTCCTCGCGCTGACCGACCGGGCCGAGGGCAACCCCTTCCTTGTCGTGGAGCTTCTGTCAGGACTTCGTGACGAACAGATTGTTCGGGTCGAATCCGGTCGGGCCCAGCTGCTGGAATCTCGCCTGCCCAAACGGGTCAGTGACAGCATGCGCGGCCGGCTGGGGCGGCTCTCGGAGCAGGCTCGCCAAATCGCCACCGTCGCCGCGTCCCTCGGCCGGAGGTTTGCACTCAACGGCGTGGCCACCATGCTCGACCTGCCACCGTCAGCATTGCTGGTGCCGGTCGAGGAGCTCATTCAGTCCGACCTGCTGGTCGAACGTACGGATCGGCTTGCCTTTTCCCACGATCTCATCCTGGAGGCCATCCGTGCCAGCGTTCCGGTTTCGGTGCGTCGGGCTCTCGACCGACAAGCGGCCTTGGTCCTCCTCGCTGGCGGTGCCCTTCCGGTTGAAGTGGCGATGCAGCTGGCGGCAAGCGCGGAACCCGGCGACGAGACGGCGATTACCACTCTCCTGAAGGCGGCCGAGATGGTTGGCCCAACCGACCCCAGCGCCGCCGCCGATCTCAGCCAGCATGCCCTGGACCTGTGCCCGACCAAGCACCCTTTGCGCGGCCCGCTCGTTGCCGGAACCGCGGTCTGGCTGCACGCCGCAGGGCGCGGCGCCGAGGCGAAAGCGTTCGCCGACACCGCGTTACGCCAGGCGCTACCAGCCGAACAGGAGGCGACCGTTCGCCTCAGCATTGCCGGCATGTTCTCCATCTCTCCGGACGTACGCGCCGAGACCTGCCGCGAAGCTCTGGCCCTCCCCGACCTGTCTGCCGGGCTGCGGGCCCGCCACCTGGCTCTGCTGTTCCACAACCTCGTGACGGCGGGACGGATGGGTCAGGCCCGAGCCGTCCTCGAAGAGGCGACAACAGCGGTGCACCGATCCCACGACCGCGGCGGGCAATTCGTGCTCGAGTTGGCCGAGTCAGGACTTGCCTACACGGACGGCCAGTTTGACCGTGCCCTCGAACTCGTTGAAGCGAGTCTGCGATCGAGTCTCAGCGTCAGCGATGACACCCGAGCCCACCTCACCCGCCAATGGCACTGTGAGGTGCTCACCATGCTGGATCGATTCGACGACGCCCTCCAGTTCGCTGCTGACAACGTCATCGCAGCGCAGCGCGACCGCCAGGGCTGGGCGCTGCATCTCTACGAGACGGGCCGGGCTCGCCAGCTACTCCAGATGGGAAGGCTCGCCGATGCCGCCCCGGTCCTCGAGGAACGTTTCACTCCAGACAGTGCACGCGAGGTGGTGAGCGTCATGGACGCCGCCGGCGTCGTTGCCCTCGCACGGGTGGCCATCCACCGGGGCGACCGGCCACACGCCCGGCAGGCCGCGGAGATCGCCCGGGTGATGTTGGATCAGGCTGCCCCCAGTGTCCGTCGGCACGGGGCCTGGCTGCTCGCACTGCTGGCTCTGGCGGAGGGCCAACCGGGCCGCGCCCACGAATGGCTCCGGGACCCCGGCGGCGAGCAGCAAATCCTGACCTTGCCGCTGTTTCCTATGGACGTGGCCGATGAGGTTCGTCTGGTCCACATCGCGCTCAGCGCAGGGGATCGGGAACTCGCGGCGCAAGCGTACGAATCTGCGCTCCGCCGGTCAAGGGGGAACCCGAACATTTCTTCGCTGGCGGCCACGGCAGCACATGCGCGGGGATTGGCGCAGAGCAGTCTCGTCGACCTGGCGAACGCGATTGAGCTCTTCGAGTGCGGTCCTCGCCCGCTGGCGGTCGCGGCTGCCCTCGAGGACTTTGGAATCCTCTCGGTCGAGGATGGCGCCACGGAGCAAGGTGTCGACGCCTTCGGTCGCGCCCTCACTTTCTTTGCGAGCGCCGGGGCCGCTTGGGATGCAGCCAGGTTGCGCGGCAGGCTCCGGGCGCTGGGCGTCCGACGCCGGTTGGTAGGACCGCAACGTCCACGAAACGGCTGGGAGGCGCTCACCGACTCAGAGTTGGAGGTCGCCCGTCTGGTCGCAGAGGGATTCACCAACCGGGAGGCCGCTGAACGGCTCTTCGTGTCTCACTACACCATTAGCGGCCACCTGCGGAGCATCTATGCAAAACTCGACGTCAACTCACGGGTCGAACTCACCCGGTTGGTCGACACCCACGATCCCGGCTCCTAGAGACGCATCGGTCAGGGACGGTGACGGAGGCATCTGATGCGACAGGGTCCCCTGGCTGGCCGCTACCCGGTGGTGGCGGGCATGGTGGTTTCCGCACTGGTCCCCTACCTGGTCCTATCCGGGGCGCTGCAGCCGGTGGCGCCCATCATCGCTCAGCAGTTACACATGAGCGCCCAGGCCATACAGCTCACCCTGGGCATGGCCAACGCCGGCTATGCGATCGGGACCGTGCTCGCGGTCCAACTCGCCTTACGGTTTCCGCAGCGGCGAATGCTGCTGGTCTATGGCGTGGTGCTGGTGATCGCCTCCGTGATGGCCGCGTCGGCGACCACCGCGGGGGTGTTCATCGCCGGTCATGTATTGCAGGGCCTGTGCACGAGCCTCCTGTTGATAGCTGCGCTCCCGCCGCTGATCATCGGCTACCCGGTGGCCAAGGCCCGTTGGACGGCGATCATCTTGAACTTATGCATCTTTGGTGCCGTCGCCTTGGGTCCCTTCGTTGGCGGGGTCCAAGCCTCCGCGCACGGCTGGCGGCCATTGTTCTGGATCGTCGCCGGGGTCGCGCTGGTGGCGCTGGTGTTGTCGTTGTTGACCTTTGTGGACGCCCCGCCGGCTGACCCGACCTGGCCGGCGGACCCGCTGGCTCTCGGACTGGCCTCCGCTGGTTGCGCGGCGGCCTTCTTCGGAGCCTCGGAGTTGCTCACCCACGGCTTCCTCGATCCCCTGACCCTCGTGCCGCTCGTGGGCGGATTGGCACTCATCGTCGTTCTTGTGGTGTTCGAGTATCGAGGGACGTGCCGCCTGTTGCAGGTACGGCCCTTGGTCAGCACGATTCCAACGACGGGGATCCTGGTGGCCATGTCTGCCGCTGCAGCCTCGGTGTCGGCAATCGTGATCAGCGGGGCACTGCTGCCGCAGCGCTACTCGCCTCTCCATGTTGGTTTTCTCTATCTGCCCGAGTTCGGCGGAGCCGCCATCAGCGCGCTCGTGTTCTCGATGGTGTTCCGCGCCCGGGCACTGCACTACTTCGTCCTGTCCGGACTGATCCTGCTCAGCGCCGGCATTATCGTGATCAGCCGCGAGGTCCCGCCCACCGCCGCGCTCACGCTCGTGGGCTCCGGGTTGATCGGCCTGGGCGTCGGATGCTCGGTGACGCCGGCCCTGTACCTCGTCGGCTTCTCGGTGCGGTCCGCCGGCGTGCAACGGGTGTTCGCCATCGTGGAGCTTCTCCGCGCCGTGGCAGCCTTCATGATCGCGCCCATCCTGCTGCGGGTAGCCCTGACGGCAGGAAGCAGCGTGAGCGCGGGCACGACCACCGCCCTCTGGATTTGCTTCGGCATCTCCGCCGGCGGTGCCGTAGCCGGCGTCAGCCTGTACGCCCTGGGACGTGTGCGTCCTCCGACACCTGCATTCGAGCAGTGGCTGGCCGGAGCACAACCGGCGTGGGAATCACCGCGTTTGCTGGCAGGCATCCGCCGAGCGCCGACCGAGACGGTTCAACCAGGCGGCGATGACGATGCTCGAAATCGGCGGTTACTACAAGCCCTCAACGCCGCGTGCGGCGCCTCAGCCAGCTCTGAGCCATCAGAACCCGAAGTCATCGGCGCGGGTCGGACAGGGCAGCAAAGCTGATGTGCACCGGCAAGGAGTTGATCTGAGATGCCGAGTGTCGCGCTAGGTCCGATCGTGTTCGCGTACGACGGATCCGATCTGGCCAAGGCGGCCATTGCCGAGGCGGGGCGGCAGCTGGTTCCTGGGCGGCGAGCCATCGTCCTCACCGTTTGGCAACCTTTCAACGTGGGCTTCGTCCCTCCTCGCGAAATCGAAATGAACGCTGCGGCAGCCGATGAGGTCAAGGCGGCCGCCGAAGAAACCGCTGCCCAGGGAGCCGAGCTGGCGGGAGCCGCGGGCTTCAAGGCTGAAAGCATGGCACGGGAAGGCGCTCCCCCCCGCAAGGCCATCGTCCAGATCGGTGACGAACAGGATGCAAGCCTCATCGTTCTCGGCTCACACGGCAGAAGTGGGCTCGCCGACGTGCTCATTGGCAGCGTTGCCCAAGACGTCGCCGCCCACTCCCGTCGGCCCGTGCTCATTGTCCATCGCGGAAAGTAACGACCTCGTCAACGAGAGCCGTAACGGAGGTAGCCGCGCCAGAGACGCCAGCACACGCCGCCCTGGAGGCGCGCGGCTGGGAGCTGACGGCACCTCAGGTTGTCCCGGCATCGAGGGCCGGGTTCCAGATGATCTCCCAAAGGTGGCCGTCGGGATCCTGGAAGTACCCCGAGTAGATGCCCCACGGTCGGTCGTGCGGTGGGTCCGTGACGGCCGCTCCGGCTGCTCTGGCGTGCGAGATGACTTCGTCCACCTCGGCGCGGCTGGCCACGACGTGACCGATACTGAACTCGCCGGCCTTCGCTGGGGTGAGAGGGACAACAGCGTCTTTGGCGAGCTCGGAGCGCGGGTAGATCGACAACATGAGTCCTCCATCAAGATGAAACACCGCAGTGGTCCCGTCGGGAGTGTTTTCGTCTCCTTTGAACTCGGTGCCGATCAGTCCTTCGGTGTCAAAGCCCAAGCCATCGCGGTAGAACGCCAGGGCCCGGTCGAGGTCGGCTACTGCGAGGGTGATGACGTGAATACACGACTTCATGGTCGAACTCCTCAAACTCCTCTTCGTCGGGCTGCAGACCATGACCTCCGGCATCTATCGGGCATGGCCTGGCGCCGGTCTGTAACCTCAACCACGGCCGGTCAGGCGACGCTGGCGGGCGGCTCGACGGGAGCAGGGAAGGCTCGAGTCTCGTTTGCCTCGGATGGGTCGGTGAGCGGGGCTGATCGACCGTCGGCCACCAGGCGACGCCAACTGGTCTGCCAGTCGGGGAGTTCGGCACTGTTCTGTTCCCAATCGACGAAACTCGCCTGATCGCAGAGGTGGTCTACGAGTCCCCGGGTGCTGAGGTGAGGCTCGGTGTTCAGGAAGGTTTCGATCGGCGCTCTCCCCTCCCAGGCAGTGACGTCCCACCAAACGTCGTGTGCTTCGGCCAGCGCGTCAGCGCCCAGGTTGCCAGGAGTTTTCTGGGCCTGTTCGAGCACGGCTGCGGCGTGAGTGAAGAACTCGTCGAGGAGGGATGGGTCCCTCAGTCGTAGGCGGGCTACAACGATGATCGGCATGAGTCTCCTTTTCCATGACCAAACTGGCGTTCGCCGGGCCCTCTCAGCCCCAGTCTCACAAGCCCCCGCACGACACACGCACCGAGGTCAACGTTCTAGCGGCGCTCGCTTCGGGAGAGCGGCTATCTCGGCGCGCCGGTTTTTATCGGGGTGACTCGCCTTCCCTGCCGGACGTCTCGAAGATCTGCTTGTACTGGCCGTACCCTTCAGCTTCCAGGTCGTCATAGGGGATGAACCGGAGGGCGGCAGAGTTGATGCAGTAGCGCAGGCCGCCGTCTTCGGGAGGGCCGTCGTCAAAGACGTGGCCGAGGTGGCTGTCACCATGTGCGGAGCGAACTTCGGTTCTGTCCATCCCGTAACTCCGGTCCGTCCGTTCGATGACGTTGGTTGGGTCGAGTGGGATCGTAAAGCTCGGCCAGCCGCATCCGCTGTCAAACTTGTGGGTGGACGCGAACAGGGGTTCGCCGTCGTCCGCCTCCCGGTAACCGGACCCACGCGGGTATCCACATGGTGACGGCGAGGACGAGGTTCCTGAGACGATGTCGACGTAGATGCCGGCGTCCTTCTTATCCCAGAACTCGTTGTCGAAGGCTGGTTCGGTGGCGTTCTCCTGGGTCACGGCGTACTGCCGGGGCGTCAGCCCGATGATCGCGGCTTCGTCCTTCTGGTACTGGTCTGTCACCTCTATAGGCTCCTTCTATTGATCTTGGCGCGGCGGACTGTCGTGTCCGCGCTAATTGGTCGCGAGCTTGGCAAAAACGTTTCGAAGGTGTCCACCAACCGTGTGGTGAGAGACGAAAAGCGGTGAGGCAACGTCACGGTGTTCTCGACCGGCGGGGACGATGTCGCGGCGGTCGTCGCTCGGGCAGACGAGGTGACTGCCGCTTCGGCCGATGATGGGCCGTTGCGGTTCCGGATGGGGTTGCACACGGGCAGGGCACGCGGTCTGCGAAGTCAGCGTAGATTGGCCCGTAACAAAGCGGTTGGCATCAGCCTGGCCTGAGTCCGGCCGCAGGCAGCAGCCATCTCCGAGATACCATTCACCCTCTCGAAAGGATACCGAGGAGCATCATGACCACGACTCAAGATCCGTCGTTGCGGTACATCGACTCGGACGGGCACATCTTGGAGCCGCCCACCGGCATGCTCGAGTTCGCCCCGGCCGCCTACCGCGACCGTATCTGGCACCTGGAGACCGACTCTGACGGTGTCGAGTGGTCCGTCTGGAACGGGGTCCGCAGTCGCTCATCGGGCCTGGGAGGCACGGCGGGTTTCCCCGATGAAATGGTCGACAAGGTCCGCAACCTCGAGATCCCCTACAGCCAGACCCGACCGTCGGGTTGGACGGCCGACCTGCGCCTCAAGGACCTGGACACGGACGGCATCGAGTTGTCGGTCCTGTACCCGACCACGATGCTCGGCCTCCAGAGCCATCACGACGTCGAGTTCGGACGGGTGCAGGCCCGGGCGTACAACAATTGGTGCTCGGACCACTTGAAAAGCGGTCAGGGCCGGCTGTTCGGGGCGGGTGCCCTCCCGCCCATGCACGCGCCCGAGGATATCGCCGGTGTGGTCGAGGAGATCCAGCACGTGGCCGCCCTGCCGGGGATGGTCTCGGTGTTTATGCGGCCCAACCCGGCGGTCGACTGGCGGTACTTCAACGACCCGGTGTACGACCCGATCTGGGCTGCCCTGCAAGACACCGGGCTTCCGGTCGCGTTCCATCCGTTCCTGGCCCCCGACCTGCCCGGCGCCTGCGATGGCCTGAAGCTGGCCCGGGTGCAGAACGAGGATGGCAGCTACGTGAGCCTCGATGAGTTTGAAGCGGCCCGCGAGGCGACGGTGCGCACGATGCTCCCCAACATCTACTTCACCCAGGCCATCGCCAACCCCGTCGATGTGATGAGCGCCATCTGCTACATCACCTCGGGGGGAGTCGCCGAGCGCTTTCCGGGGGCGAAGTTCATCTTCCTCGAGGCCAACGGCGGCTGGTTGGTGCCCTGGCTCGAGCGACTTGACCACCACAGCCGCAAGTTCAGCTGGGACGTCCCGTGGCTGAAGATGCTGCCGTCGGAGTACTTCCGCCGCCAGTGCTGGATCAGCTTCGACCCCGACGAGTCGATGCTCGCCTTCACGGCCAATTCACCGCTGTGCGGGGCGGACCGAATCATCTGGGCGTCGGATTACCCGCACCCGGACGCCAAGTTCCCGGGCGTGACCGCGGAGCTGACCGAAGCCCTGACCGGCCTCACGGACGAGCAGAAGCGGGCGATCACCAGTGAGAGCGCCTGCGAGCTGTACGGAATCGCCTGACCAGCCGCGCCGATCCGAGCTGATCCGAGCCGCACCCCGTCAGGAATCCCGGCGGGGTGGCGGTTCGGCTCCACCGCGGTCGGAAGCCTGGGCAAGGCCGCGACCTTTGTCCCCCCAGATCGCCGAAGACGACGCCAACGCCATCCTGGAGCACAACGCCACCACGCTGTTCGGTCTGACCACCCGTCCGGGTAGGCTCGACACTCTAACTACCCTTCGGTTCTCTTCCATCGGTACTGCTTGAAGAGCATTCGTGCAGCACAGATGCGCTCCACCCTCGGGGCATGGTGGGCGCTATTTTTCGGCCGTCGTTACCGAGTTGCCGGCGAGGTCGAGTAGCCGGGTGATGGTGGGGTCGGCGATCTGGTAGCGGATCACTCGGCCGTCGCGTTGGGTGCTGACGGCGCGGTAGGCGCGAAGGAGCCGCAGGGTTTGCGAGACCGTGTCGGGGTTTTGATCGACAGCGACGGCCAGGTCGGAGACGCTGATGGGACCGGCAGCGCTGATGCAAAGCAGGAGACTGAGCCGGGTCGGATCACCGAGCAGGGCGAATCGTTGGGTCCATTCCTCGATGGTGGCAGCGTCCAGGCTGCGGATGGCGGCGCAGACTCGGTCCTCGTCGATGACACGGCGGTCGGCTCGCTCGGCAGGAACCAGATGCACGTCGGCTAGTCTGCCACACTCCGTTGGGCTGAAAACATGAATGTTTGATCAGCCTTGACAGCCGGGCGGGGCGGGGTTTAGGTTCGTCGGCGCTCCGGGCGTGTCCGGAGTGGCCTTCAGCCCAGCGAAGTCCGGTGCGAGCCCGGCACTGTTCCGCAACGGTCAAGCCCCCTGGGGGACGAGTCCGGTCGCCTGGCTGAGGACCGACGTGGCTGGCCCTCGGAGGAAAGGCTGGTGCGTTCGGTGGTCGAGATTCGGCTTCCGATACCGCTGGGTTCTCCGAACCACAAGGAGGACGCAGCGACGGCCATCGACACCGAAGCGGACAGGGTGCACCGGGGTCTGCGGCGACGGGCGGTCGCCCTTGGTGACGCCAGCGGCCGACGAAGGGATCGCGCCCAGCTGAGCGGGGTGCTGGTCGTCTGCACACTGCTGCTGGCCGCGGTGATGGTACTCGGCATTGGTATCGGATCCGTCTGGTTGAGCCCGTCCCAGGTATGGCAGGTGATCGCCGACCACCTGTCCGGTCATCCCCGGACCACGGTCGCAGATGAGATCGTGTGGCAGATCCGCATGCCCCGAGTTTTGCTGGCGGCGCTGGTGGGTGCCGCCTTGACCACGGCCGGCACCGTGGTCCAGGCGCTGGTCAGAAACGCCCTGGCCGACCCGTTCCTGCTAGGCGTGTCCTCGGGGGCCAGCGTGGGCGCCACTGCGGTATTGCTGTTCGGAGCGTTCGCCTCACTCGGAGTGTGGGCCCTGTCGGTCGGCAGCGTCCTCGGGGCCATGGGAGCCATGGCCGCGGTGTTCCTGGTGGCCCGCTCCGGCCGTCAGCTGGCGCCCACCCAGCTGATCCTGTGCGGGGTGGTCCTCTCGGCGATGTTCGAGGCAGTGGCTAGCTTCCTGTTGTTTCGGGGCAATCCACAGGCCACCCAGTCGGTGCTGTTCTGGCTGTTGGGTTCGTTCGGGAACGCGACCTGGAGCCAGCTGCCGATCCCGGCCTTCGCCCTGGTCCTGGCCACGAGCTATCTGCTGGCCCAGGCCCGTAACCTCAACGCCCTGGCCATGGGGACCGAACCGGCCGCCTCCCTGGGCGTCGATGTGCCCAGCCTCCGCCGGAACCTGTTCGTGGTCACCTCGCTCATGGTGGGCGTGGCGGTGGCCGTCAGCGGGGTGATCGGTTTCGTCGGACTGGTCATTCCCCACATCGTCCGGCTTCTGGTTGGCTCCGATCACCGGCGCGTGCTGGCGGTGGGAGTTCCCGTCGGCGCCGCCTTCATGGTTACCGCCGATCTGCTGGCCCGGACCATCGTCTCGCCCCAGGAGATGCCCATCGGGGTCATCACCGCGTTCATCGGGGCTCCCACCTTGCTGATCCTGATCCGCCGGCGCCCCTACCTCTACGGGGCCAGCCAATGAGCCTCCAGCTACAGGACCTGTCCGTCGACGTGGGCGGTCGGCGGATCGTCACGGATGTCAACCTGCATGTTGACGACGGGCAGCTGGTCGGGCTTATCGGCCCGAACGGGAGCGGAAAGTCCACCCTGCTGAAAGCCATCTACCGTGTGCACCGACCGGCAACCGGCCGGGTGCTCATTGACGGCGTCGACCTGCTGGCTCTACCGGCTCGTGACGCGGCCCGGCGAGTGGCGGTGGTGGCCCAGGAAACCACCGTCGAATTTGATTTCACCGTGTGGGAGATGGTCATGATCGGCCGCACCCCTCACAAGCGGGGTTTCGAGCGGGATAACAGGCAAGATCGAGACATCGTTTCCGACGCCCTCGAGCGGGTCGGATGCGCGGATCTCGCTCACCGTAGCTACAACACCCTCTCGGGCGGGGAGAAACAACGGACGCTGATCGCCCGCGCCGTCGCACAGGGGGCCGATCATCTCATCCTCGACGAGCCCACGAACCATCTGGACATCCGCTACCAGCTGGAGGTCCTCGAGCTGGTCGCCGGCCTCGGTGTTACCGTGCTCACTGCCCTCCACGACCTCAGCCTGGCCGCCTTGTTCTGCAACCAGGCTTACCTGCTGGCCGACGGCCAACTCGTCACCGGCGGACCGCCTGCCCAGGTGATCACCGCCGAGACGGTCCGCCACGCCTACGGCGCCGACGTAGTGGTCATCGACCATCCCGACACCGCCACCCCCCACCTGATCCCCCGCCGTCGGCGAGGGGCACCTCTTCAGGCACGCCCCGCGCCACACGACGGATCCGGCCCTGGCCAATAGTCCGAGCAGCCAAAACCGACAGGGCTCCAAGCCGCCGACTTGAAGCTGTCTCGAACCGAAAGGAACCTCATTGTCATCCCCCGTCCGCCCGGGCCCAGCTCGCCCGAGCACACTGCGAGTCGCCTTGCCGGGCATAGCCCTGGTCACGCTCGTCACCATGGTGGCCGCCTGTGGCAGTTCCCACTCGTCGTCGAGTGCGATCGCGCCGGGGCCGGCCTCGTCCTCCGCAACCGCGTTGGCCGCTGGCTATCCGGTCACCGTGTCCGACTGCGGCTCGCCGGTGACCTACGCCCGGGCCCCCACCCGCGCCGTTTCCAACGACATCAACACCACCGAGGACATGATCGCGCTGGGCCTGGCGTCACAGATGGTTGGCGAGTTCGCCGCCAGTGGCAGCCTCCCGGCCGGTCAACCCTTCCCGGCCGAGTTCGCGGCCGGCTTTAAACAGATCCGCGAGGTCTCGAGTGACTATTTCACCCTGGAGCAGCTGGTCGGGCTCCACCCCGACTTCCTTTTCGCCGGCTGGAACTACGGTTTGCAGGTCGGGACCGCCCTGACGCCGGACAACCTGGCCAAGTACGGCATCAAAACCCTGGCCCTCACCGAGTCGTGTGCGCATATCCAGGCGTCCAAGCAGGCGGTCTCAGTGGGCGACACCTACCAGGATCTGACCGATCTCGGTCAGATCTTCAACGTCCCCGACAGGGCCGAGCTGGTCATCAACGGCATCAAAGCCCAGATCGCCTCGGTTCAATCCACGGTGGCGGGCCTGCCGCCGGTGAGCGTATTCGATTACGACAGCGGCACCTCCGCCCCCTTTACCGGGCCCGGCCTGGCAATGCCCGACGCAGAGATCACCGCCGGCGGGGGCACAAACATCTTCGCCGGCCTCAAACAAACGTGGACCAGCGTGTCGTGGGAGCAGGTGATCAAAGCGAATCCGCAGTGCATCATCATCAACGACTACAGCACCCCCACCCCCGCCCAAAAGGAGCAGTTTCTGGAGACCAGCCCCATCACCAAGAACCTGAGCGCGGTGAAGAACCGGTGCTTCCTGCCCCTCACCTACGACGAAGTGACCCCCAGCCCCCGCAACGGCGATGCCATCGTGGCCATCGCCCGCTGGCTCCACCCCTCCGCCTTCGGCCTGCCCCCCGATGGCGCGCCGCCCGGATGAGCCCGCCCGCCCGTTAGCTATTGACATTAGCTTATCAGCTAGATACGATAGCTCACGGTAAGACCTTAGCCAGCCGCAAGCACCACCCAGGTGGCGCGGCCCAACGGAGCGGGACCGATAGCAAACCGAAAGGACGCAGATGATGGCCACGCACGCACCGAGCATCGAGGTCCGGGAGCTGACCAAGCACTACGGGCGGACCGTCGCGGTCGACCATCTCAGCTTCGAGGTGCGTGCCGGCGTTGTCACCGGGTTTCTCGGACCGAACGGCGCGGGCAAATCCACCACCTTGCGCATGATCCTCGGCCTCGACATTCCGACGTCGGGTTCGGCGCTGATCAACGGGCGACCGTTCTGCGAGCACCGTCGGCCGCTGTTCGAAGTCGGCGCGCTGTTGGACCCCAAAGCGTTCCATCCCGGCCGTAGCGCCGAAAACCATCTGCGCGGCTTGGCGTTGGCCAACGGCATTGACCCCGGCCGCGTCGACGCGGTGTTGGATCTGGTCGGTCTCACCGCGGTGGCGTCCAAACGGGCCGGCGGGTTCTCGTTAGGGATGGGACAGCGCCTCGGGCTGGCCGCGGCCTTGTTGGGTGATCCCGCCGTCTTGATCCTCGACGAGCCCATCAACGGCTTGGATCCCGACGGCATCTTGTGGATCCGAAACCTGCTGCGCTGCCTGGCCGCCGAGGGCCGCAGCGTGTTGGTGTCCTCCCATCTGATGAGCGAGATGGCCCTGACCGCCGAGCATCTGGTGGTGATCGGTCAAGGGCGGCTGCTGGCCGACGACAGCGTCGAAGCTGTCATCGCCGCCGCCGGACGGAGCACCGTGCATGTCCGTTCCCCGCACGCCGCGCGCCTGGCCGCCCTGCTCACCAGGGCCGGCGCCACTCCGGCCAGCGCCACACCCGGCGAACTCACTATCGCCGGCGTTTCCACCGACCGCGTTGGTGATCTCGCCGCTGCCAACGGCATCACCATCCACGAACTTTCCCTCCAACAGGCGTCGCTGGAAGAGGCCTTCATGGAACTTACCCACGACAGTGTCGAATACCGCACCAACACCCATCCCACACCCGTCGAAGAAAGCGCAGCCTGATCATGACCGATACCGGCCTTGCCGTTCCCCCTGCCACTGCCGGCTTGGGCGTTTCCACCGGCCAGCAGTCGCCCCTGCCGGACCTGTTGCGCTCGGAGTGGGCCAAGCTGCGCAGCGTCCGGTCCACCTACTGGAGTCTCGCCGTCGCCGTTGTGGCCATGGTCGGCTACGGCGCCATCAACACCGCCTCGCACACCGGCCCACAGCCCGCCACCTTCGACCCGGTCTTGACCAGCCTGTCGGGGGTCCTGGTCGCTCAGCTGGCCATCGCCATCCTCGGGGTGTTGGTCATCACCAGCGAATATTCCACGGGCATGATTCGCTCCACCTTTGCCGCCGCCCCCCAGCGACACCTGGTCATCGCCGCCAAGGCGGGAGCCTTCGGGGCGATCGCGTTCACGGACGGCACGGTCGCCAGCGTGATCGCTTTCCTGGTCGGACAGGCCATCCTGGGTGCCCGCGGCGTCAGCCTGACTTCCCCCGGCGCGGCCCGCGCCATCGTCGGCGTCGGGCTCTACCTCGGTCTCCTGGCCGTGCTCGCCATTGCCCTGGGCACCATCGTGCGGCGGACCGCCGGTGCCATCGCCGCCCTGGTGGGGCTGATCCTGGTCCTACCAGCACTGCTGCTGACGCTGCCGGCCTCCGTCCAGGACACGGTGGTGAAGTTCCTCCCCGGCAACGCTGGCCAGGCCATATTCACGACCACCAGGGACAGCTCCACCCTGCCCCCGTGGGCCGGCCTCGCCATCTTCGCCCTCTACGTGGCCGCCGCGGCCGCCATCAGCATGGTCGTGGTCCGCCGGCGGGACGCCTAGGCATGCCCACCACCGAACGGTCGACCCCTAACCGTCCCAGAAGGCGGATCGCCTACGACATCGACGGGGATCCGCCCGCTCATCGTGTTGGTGGCCACCATGGGCAGCTTGCGGGGCGCCTACGGGTACCCCGCCTGCGCTCGACGCGGCATCGCGGACCGGGTGGCCCCGCGGTTTTCCAGTTGGTCCGAACGGTGAACCACCGTGCCTAGAGCCGGGCTCAACCAGGCCCGCGTGGTCGAAGAGGCCGAACAGATGGCCGACGAGGTCGGCCTCTCGAATGTGACCCTGGCCGCCCTGGCCGGCCGCCTCGGGGTGCGCCAACCGTCGCTGTACAAACACATCGACGGTATCGACGGCCTCCAACGCAGCATGGCCATCCGGGCCAAGAACGAGTTGGCCGACACTCTCGCCCGAGCCACCGTCGGCCGTGCCCGTGGTGACGCCATCACGGCCATGTCCCACGCCTATCGCAGCTGGGCCCTCGAGCACCCCGGCCGCTACGCCGCAGCCCAAAGAGTCCCTGAGCCCGGCGACACCGAGGCCGAAGCCGCCGACTGGGCCGCGGTCGAGATCGTCGGTGCCGTCCTGGCCGGCTACGACCTCCACGGCGACGACGCCATCGACGCTACCCGGGTGCTTCGTGCGGCCCTCCACGGCTTCGTGTCCCTCGAAACCACGTTCGTTCACCCCGCCGCCATCGACCGCAGCTTCGACCGCCTCGTGCGAGCTCTCAGCTCCGCCCTGGCCGGCTGGGCAGACCAACCTGGCCAGAACACCGCAATGAATCAGCCGGTCGCAACCAGCACGAGGCGCGCAACCCCGAATCCCGACAGGACCGTCACCCGCCGCCGGCACCGCTGAGTCGTTCGCAACCCGGCACCCAGTCCCGGCTCATCCACGAAGACTGCCCCGGCCCAGGGCGCTTTAGCGTGGTGGGCATGAGGATTCTCCAAATCGCACCCGCCCTGCATGGCGCCAAGATGGAAACCACGGAAGGCACATATCCGATTGTCGTGTGGGCGCTCACCGAGGGCGACGACGGCAGCCGCGAGGTCATGGGTCTTGCCGTCGCCGGTAGCAACGCCCTCATCCCGCCCGACCCCGGCATTTTCGAGCGATACACCCAAACCGGCTAACCGAGGAGCTCACCCCTCGGCTGGCAGGGATGGGACCGGTCCCCGGTAGAAGCGGTGAACGGCGATGACGCACCAGATGGCCTCGACCACCCCGAACGGCCAGGTTCCGCTCGCGAACCCGTAGCTGCTGGACAACGCACACCCCACCGCGAAGGCAAGGATGAACCGGCGGTCCCGTCCTTCGAGCGCGTACATCACCATCATGAAGGTCAGGACCACCACGCCATATACGGTCAGCACCGGACCACCCTACGTCCACGGTCCTCCTGGCCCGGTGTTGTGGCCGCCAGGAGAAGGGCGCAGCACCGGGGATGATGGGGCGGCAGTAGGGTGAGCTCGTGATCAGACGGCCGCTGGTGGCGCTTGCGCTGATGGCGGGGCCGATGATGATGGCGGGCGCCGACCCGCTGGCAGTAGCTCTTCTCGCGGCAATGTCGTTGTCCGTCCTCGCGCTCGGACCCCGTCTACGCCCGGGCCTATGGCAGCCCGGAGCGGTCTCAACCAGGTACGTCTGGCCGGCAAGTCCCCGATGGATCGATGACCTGCATTCGATCGATCATGACTGCCCGGTGGTTCTTTCGGTGATTCGTCGCTGACCGATGCTCCCCGCGTCTCCTCGAGACGCGTGACCGACATCCTCAGCTCACCGAAAGGTTCCAAACATGTCATTTCAGTTTCTCACGTCGCGCCCGTCGGGCGCGCAAGTCATCGCCGCCTCTCACGTGGCGGGGTTTAGCGTCATCTTTGCCGGAATGGCCGTCGTGCTCGCCGCCTCGTACGCCGTGGTGGCCTCGTATGGCGTGTCCATCGTCGTTCTCGGCGCCGCCGTCATCGTGCTGACCACGCCGTTGAGCGTATGGGCGTGGCGGTCCCGGCTGACGCGAGCCAGGCTCGAGCCTGACCTGGCCGAACTGCGCCGCCAATACGCCACCGATCCTCAGCGCCTGGCGCAAGAGACCGCCGCGTTGTTCAAGGAGCATCGTGTCTCCTTCTGGTCGGGGTGCCTGCCCTCAGTGCTGCCCGCCCTGGTCTTCCTATCGGCGTACGAAGCCATCCGGGGGGTGGCTCACCGGGTGCGCGGGGCTGAGGGGTTTCACCCTCGCTACCTGCCGCATTCGAGCCGCCTCTTTCACGCTCTCGCATCGAGCGCGACCATGCGCTTTTGGGGCGTGGACCTGTCTCGTACCGGGGCGGCGGCTTTACAGCTATCAGCCTGGTCGGCCGGTCTGTTTTTGGGCCTGGTGCTGATCACCGTCGGGGCAGCGATCTGGCAACAGCATCTGGTCAGATCCGCTTTGCCGCACACAAGCGATCCCGGTCCCGCGGTCGCCCGCCGAGCAGGCCCGTTCCTCCCGGCGCTGTTCGCAATCTGGGGTCTCGGCCTCCCGCTGGCGGTCACCTTGTACTACGCCAGCGTCAACGTGGTGCGGCTCGTCCAGCAGGTCGTGATCATAAGAACCCACCCGTGGTGATCGACCCGAACTCTGCTGAGCCAACGGTCGTGAACCCGGGGGTGCGGCGCGCAGTGCCACTTTGGCACTGACCGGCGGGAAAGAGCGGAACGGCGAGGGACACCCCCGAGGTCACCGGGCCGCCCTCGCCGCGAAGCCCGGTTTATTCCGGGTGCTGCTCGGAGCGCACCGCGGCACACTGGAGCCTCATCTGTCGACCTCAGCGAAGACGGCATGTAATGTTGTAATCATCGGACTGAGCAGTGAGGTGAGGAACTGCCATGCCTGCCCCGCCAGCTGAAAGTGGCTCCCCTTCTGATCGGGTGGCGCCGCTTCTTGGACGGGCGGTCGAGCTGGCCGCCAGTGCGAATGCGGCCGTGGCCCGCCGACTTCAGCGGACGGTGATCCGGCCGCTGGCCAAGCTGTCCGGTCGTGACGCTCCCGCCGCGGCCGACTCTCCCCTGCCGGCGGACGGGCTCGAAGCAACGCTGTTCACGTTCGCCCGAGACCTGACCGACCTCGCCGTCGAGTTGGGCAGCTCGGCGGACCTGATCGAGGCGGCCGCGGGGGCGCAATATCTGTTGCCGGCCGAGAGCTCGACCTCGCTGGCAACCCCTGCGCTCGAGTTGAGGGTACAGACCGACGGGCCGTATCTGGTCAGCGGCGGCGTCGCCTTGCAGACGTGGCTAGGCGAGGACGTGGCGATCCCTCCGATGGTGGCCCTGTGTCGATGCGGGCGTTCGGAGTCCCGGCCGTTTTGCGACGGCACTCACGCCGAGTTCGCCTTTTCGGGGGAAAAAGACGCGCACCGGGTTCCCGATCGGCGTGACAGCTACGAGGGACAGCGGATCACGGTCCTGGATAACCGCGGTATCTGCGCCCACGCGGGCTTCTGCACGACCCGCGTCCCGACGGCGTTTCGTACCGGGGCAGAACCGTTCGTGGCCGCGAGCGGCGCCCGGCTCGACGACCTGGTCAAGGCCAGCCAGCAGTGCCCCTCGGGTGCGTTGAGTTTCGCGGTTGCCGGCGAGGAACAACGCCACCTGGTCGACACGGATCGCCTGCCTGCCGTAGAAGTCTCAAAGGATGGCCCCTACCGCGTCACCGGTCGTATCCCGCTGGTCGATGCCGATGGCTCCCCAGTGGCGCGCTCCCTGGGCGCCTCACTCGAGCACTACAGCCTGTGTCGGTGCGGCCAGTCGCAGAACAAGCCGTTCTGTTCGGGGATGCACTGGTACGTCGGCTTCCACGACCCGATCGCGGGTCCGGACCACGAGCCAACGCTGTTCGAGTGGGCCGGTGGCTGGCCGGCGCTCCTGCGTATGACCCGTATCTTCTATGAGAAGTACGTGCCTGAGGACCCGCTGATCGGTCCGCTGTTCGCGTCGATGGCCGCCGACCATCCAGAACGGGTTGCCGCCTGGCTATCGGAAGTTTTCGGTGGCCCGGCGCGGTACTCGCAGCGCTACGGCGGCTACACCCGGATGATCTCCCAGCATCTCGGCAAGCACCTGGCCGATGGGCAACGGTCCCGGTGGGTCACTCTTCTCAAACAGAGCGCCGTGGAGGCGGGGCTCCCGGACGATGCCGAATTCGCGGCCGCCTTCACGTCATACCTCGAGTGGGGTTCGCACTTAGCCGTGGAAAACTCCCAGGAGGGGGCCCGCCCTCCGAAGAACATGGCGGTGCCGAAGTGGACGTGGGTCAACGACGCGACCCCCGACGCCCGGGTCCCCGCACTGGCCGTCGACGAGGCCGAGCCGCAGCCCGTGCTGCCCGGCGTGGCCGAGGCGATCGGCTTCACGGAGCACATCAAGGGTCTCTTCCGCCCAAGCGACCGCCAGTCGATGCGTTTTGCCTTTGACCTGTGGGCGTACGGTGACGTGAGCGCCAACGCGACCGCCATCCTGGAGCGCCTCCGCAACGGGTCCATGCCCTGCGACGGCGCGTGGCCGTCTGAGAAGATCGACGTGTTTCAACGCTGGGTGGACGTCGGCATGCCGGAGCGGGCGGGGCAGCCCGGGGCGGCCGAGCCAATCGGCCCCGCTGGCGCTGCAGGCGACGGCGCCGGCATGGCAGCTGACGGTGAGAGCGAGGGCATCGGCGGCGCGCTCGGCCGGTCAGTCGCGTTGCGGAGCGCGGAACCGGTCGAGGAACGGCCAATCGTCATCGAGCATCGCGAGCCATTGATCTACATGCTCTGCGCGGCGGCCGAGCTCGAACACGCCCTCATGTGCGAGTACCTCTTCGCCGCCTTCACCCTGAAACGATCCATCGACGAAGGCCTGACTCAGAATCAGCTGGATGCGGTCGAGCGATGGCGATCGGCCATTTTGATGGTCGCCAAGCAGGAGATGCTCCATCTGGCCATCAACTCCAACCTGATCACGTCTCTCGGCGCCAGCCCACATCTGTCCCGTCCCAACCTGCCCCAACCAGCCCGCCATTACCCGGCAGGCGTCCGGCTGACCTTGCTGCCATTCGGGGAACAGGCCCTTCGTCATTTCCTTTTTCTGGAGCGTCCGGAGGGTTTTGATATCGACGACGCCGACGGGCTGACAGCCGTGGGCAGCGCAGTACCGGTCATGGGTCAAGAAGAGATCGCGCCACACCTGCAAGAGTTCCAAACCGTCGGCCACCTGTACCGGTCGATCGAGGCCGGCTTCCGCCACCTGTCCGAGAAGTGGGGCGAGGACAAGCTGTTCATCGGGCCGGTCGAATCCCAGACGAGCGGCGAACTGTTCGGCTGGTCGCAGCTCCGGCCGATCGACGGCTGCGATGCGGCGGTCCAGGCCATCGAGTTCATCGTTGAACAAGGCGAGGGACCAAGGGGCAATTGGCGGAACGCCCACTTCGGCCGCTTCCTCCGCGTGCTCGACGAGTATCTGGAGATGCTGGCTGCTTCTCCTGACCTGGAGGTCGCTCGTCCTGTCCTGCCCGCGCTGGTGCACGCCCCCGAGAGCGGTGAAGACGTCGACCTGATCACCGACCCGCGGACAGCCCGGATCGTCGAGCTGGGCAACGTCGCCTACGAGGTGCTGCTGCAGCTGCTCTACCGGCTGTTGTGTCATGTCGACGAGACCGATGAGCAGATGCGGACTCTTTCGACCGTGAGCATCGGTTTGATGTTCGAGGTGATCGAGCCGCTCGGTGAGATCGTCACCACCCTGCCGGTCGGTCCGAGCTCGCCAGGCCGGACTGCCGGACCGAGCTTCGAACTCTTCTACCAGCCCGACTACCTGCTGCCCCACCTGCGAGCCGCCTGGCTGCTGATGGCCGAGCACTTGGACGAGGCCGCGGACCTGGTCGCCAATGAGGCGTCAACCGAGCCAAGGCTGGCGCCGATCGCCGAAGCCATGCGCCGCCACGCCAGCACGCTACGCGACGGCAGCCAACCCACCTGACCGGCGGGCGCCGACGGGGTTCTGGAGTGAGAAGTGGGCGCGGTCGGGCGAGTTGGGCACGTGAAGTGGCAAAAACCCGGTCGGATCTTGCCCAGTTGGTCGACGTGTGCCCACTTTGTCGTGGGTGGGCGCGTCGCGGGGTAGGCGGGCGCTCAAAGACCGCCAACAAAGACACGTTCTCCGCAGTGCTTGGGTGTCAGCGCCCGGCCCCGACGTCGACCCTGTCACAACGTCTCACCATGAAACGGAAGCGGAACCCCCGGGCGACTGCCCTTCCCTCAACTGCCGTGCCCACCCTGTTGCGCGATCGAACGGGCGGCCAGCGCCGCCGCTCCCGCCTCGACGAAGTCCTTCGATGCCCAGGCCTTCGCTGCCTTATCGGCAGAAGCTCGATCGCCGCCAACCGCTGTCCACGAAAGAACGACGGCAGACTTGACGCACAGCGCCCAGGGTTAGACTTCGTTGTGTGACCGACTCTGCCCCGGTGATCAGTTGGAAGAAGGACGTTGTCGCCCACGACTTCGACGCGGCCGAAGCTTTCCTCTCCATCCGGCTCAGCCCCGAGCAGGCGAAGACTCTCGTGAAGCGACTCAAGGAGGCATCGGTCACCCAACGGCGCGCCAACGACATCCTGCGCGCATCCCGGCTCACAGCGCTTCCGCTCAACGATCCGGGCGTCCTACGGGACCTGGCGAAGTTGGCGGCCGGGGAAAAACTGTCGCCCGTCCTCGTCGTCTCGCTCGACGATGGCGCCGAGATCGCGGACGGCTACCACCGGGTGTCGCTGGCCTACGCGCTTGACCCATTCGGAGCGGTCCCGATCCGGATCGCGAGCCACTCGGGCTGAACACAACCACACCCGCTCGAACCCGACCTAGCTTCGAGGTGCCCACCCGCCCGGGTCCTTCCCTCGCTCCTTGACGGGGCGCCGGCGTGGTGGCCCGACTTCTTCGCCTCCTGGCGGCTCCACAGCGTCCGAGAGATCGGCTTCACGTCGTAACGGAGACCGCCACCCACGCCGGTCCGCTTGACGCGCCACGGGACTTGATCGACGACAAGCTGCACCTCGGCCTCACCGACTGAACGCTGGGCACAGATCAGCAGGCTGAGGCATGGCTGAGCCTGTTTGCGAGCGGCGAGTCGGCTCAGAGGAGGTACGTAGAGACTGCTGCTTGGCGGAGATTACGTTCAGCTCACCGAACGCAGGAGCTGGTGGAGGTCCCGCGGGCTGAGCGGTTTCACGAGATAGGCGTCCGCGCCGCGGGCCAGGGCGGCTCGTTTCGTTGTCGCGTCCTGGTGGAAGGAGCAGACGAGGATCCGTAACGCCGGGAAGTCGTCTCTCAGTGCGCTGATCGTGTCCAGTCCCTGAGCGACGGGGAGTTGAATCTCAAGGACAACGGCGTTTGCTCCCAGCCGGCCAACGGCGTCCACCGCACTGACAGGGCCGTCTCCGTAGCCAACCACGCTCACGTCGTCTCCAGCCTGCTCCACCACGTAGCTCATAAGCTGACGACGATCGTGGCGATCGTCGATTACCACCACTCGGACATCGCAGTCGATATTTGACGTAGCGCTGGGGTCGGCGGACGCTTTCGACGTAGCTAGAGTTCCCACAGGAACCGCCAATCTGCCTCGCACACCGAGGCCCCGCCGTCCGAGATGGACGACACAGGCAGCCTAACACCTCCACCGTTACTACCCGACAAAAGCCGCCACGCGATAATGCGAACGTCGCTCGTTGGCTACCAACGTCACGCCGGGTTGGCCAGGTGGCAAACGACAAATTCCCGCCAGCTCATCCAATTATCGCGCAAAGGGGTAATCGCTCGGGCCTGAAGTTACTTTCGTCGCCGTGGGGGGCCCGCCGTGACCGTGCGATCCACCCGAGCCTCGCCAGGTGAGGGTGGTCAGAAACGCAGGCCCGTTCGGGAAGCAGCAAGTGAACTCTCTGCGGCAACTTCAGCCTTGACGACAAAAAGGCAACCTCACGAGGTCGCCTTCCTGTCGTTAACGCTTGTCTCATAGCCCATCATCATCCCGGTTCCGTTCGCACGGGTTTCGGTCCACCTCGTCTCAGGCGTGCGTGGCGCAGCCCGAACATTGGCCGGTTCTAGTCGACGAACTGGTACTGATGACGTTCGGTCTCGGACCCCAGCGGCAACCACTGAGGTGATTGCCTCCAAGGTCCAACTCAGTCGGGCGGGCCAACCTTTACGGATGAGCTCTGTGGATTCACATCGCCCTCCTCTCCAATATTTGAGTATAGCACTTCCTTGTACTTCCTGTGGGAGTGACAAAAATAGGTCATCTCTAACTACTTCGACCTGAAAAAGCCCTTGTGATTGGCGGGGCTGGTCGGGCTGGAGTGGTGGCTTTGGGGTCGTGTGGGGCCATCCCCCGGCCCTTTCCGCTTCTCCCGGGCTCGCCTTTTCGGCCGTTGCTGGCCGTCGGGGCGTGGCGGGAGAAGCGGTCGGCCGGGTGTCAGGCAGCATTCCGGGCTGGTGGCATGGGGGTGGGCGGGTCGGTGCCGGGGACGATCCGGGCTGGTCGCGGCTGGCACGGGGTGGCTGGCGGCGGGGTGGCGGTATGGGCGAGGGCGGCAATCTTCACCGAGTTGTGGGCCAGGACACCCCAGCCGCACCAGGTTTGGGTGCCGCCGATCCCGTCGAAGAGGCTGCGCCGCCAGCCGAAGTCCCGCTTCAGGCAGGAGATCCGGGCCTCCGAACCGGTGCGCCACTTCACCAGCTTGGTGAAGCGCCGTCCATGTTGAACCTTGCTGCGAGCCGGACCGGGCCTGCCGCGCCGGGGAATAGCCACGGTCTGCACGCCGAGCGATTTGAGATCGGAGTCTATTTTGGCTTCGCCGTAGCCGCGGTCGGCGGTGACCGCTCGGGGGGCGCGACCGAAGCGGGCGGTGATGCGGGCGACGGCGGGGACCAGCATCGGGGCGTCGGGCGGGTTCCCCTTCACTACTACATGGTCGACGACCACGCCCTCGGCGTTGTCGGCCACCTGCGCCTTGTATCCGAACTCGACGGGACGACCGAGTCGTCCCTTGCGGATGGGGCGGGCGTCGAGGTCGTGAAGCGACACCACCCGGGTGGCCCCGTCGGGGATCTCACCGGCGAGGCGGGCCCGGGTCTGAGCCGCGATCTGTTCCACTGCGGCCGCGGTCTCCTCCAGGGCCGAGATCATCGCGGCCAGCTTTCCTCCAGCGGCGACGCCACGGCGGGCCAGGGTCCGTCCGGCGTTGGCGGCCACCGCCCGCGCTTCGCCGACCGTCGCCACCGCGATCGCGGCCAGCTCGCCGGTGATGACCAGGACCTCTTCTTTGGCGTCGTCGTTGCGCCGACGCAGCCAGGTAGCCACATCATGGGCTCGCCGTCGCACCGATCGCGTCCGATCCCGGAAACCGGTCCGCTTCGCCAGCCCGGCCGCCTTGAGCTTGCCGGCCAGGACCGCCATGCGGGCCACGCCCTTGGCCAAAAGACCGCTGTCGGTCGGGTAGGCCACGTTCGCTTCGACCACGGTGGTGTCGGCGCGGACGGCGTCGAGACGGATCAGCTTCTCCTCGGCCGCCTTGGCCAACAACGCCTCGTTGAGCGCCGAGATGGCCGTCTCACCGCAGCGGGCAGTGATCTTCAACAGCGTGGTCGGATGCGGCACCGCCTGATCGAGGGGGATCCGACAGAACCGCCGCCACGCGATGGAGTCGACCACCTCCGCGCACAGCGTCTCGTACCCGAGTTTGTAACGGAACCGCAGGAACATCATGCGCAGGTAGGTCTCCATCGGGATCGACGGCCGACCGGTCCGCTCCGAGAAGAACGGCACGAACGGCTCGAAGAACCGCACGTCATCGAGCAGGCGGTCCACCTCGGCCAGCCCCGGCGGCAGCCCCAAGCAGCACTCCGGCAGGATCGCGTCCCACAAGGTCGGCTCAGCGTTTATGGTACGCAGCATGATGGCCTGAACTCCTTCTCGCACAAGGGGTTCGGGCCATCATCACAGCATTCGACCCCAAACCGGGGGACCGTCAGACCGCGAGACCCTTACCAGACAAGGGAATACACGTCGACTTTTTCAGGGTCAAGTAACTAATTGGCGCGCCTGTTAGAACTTTGAGAGACGGAGGACCGCGGCCTGGGTCGCCCTCAGGTCGTTTAGCGCTTCTTCCCAGGCCCACGTCATCATCGCCGGCGACTGGGGCGTCGCCGGGTGACCGAAGGCGAGTTACGCATCCCGTTTTCCTCGGGCTGGCGGATCGATTCACTCGCCCCTGGCCGCTCGACATCAACCCGGGATTTCGGCACTCCCACCGGCGAAGCCTGGTTCGCAGATGTCGTCCGGCTGGCGCCCCGATAAGGGTTTCTACCGACTCCGGCCGAAACCGAAACTCCCAGTCTCCGCCCGGCTCGGCGTGGTCGAGTGGGACCAACAGGTGGTCGCTTCTCCCCAGTCAGCTGTTGAGTAGCCCCGCATCACGTGGGCGATCCGTGCGCGATTGGTGCGCAAACGGCGTCCAGTTTCTGGCCCCCGCATAGGCTCGCCGTCCATGGCGATGTCCGAATACAAGGTGATCCCGTTCAGGAACCGGGATCAGCCGGAAATCTGGGAGGCGGCGCTGAACGAGGCTGCTAGGGAAGGCTGGACGCTTGTGTCGACGGGGGCGAGGGGCGACATGGCGTTCGCCGTCATGCGGAAGGAGGTCCGCGGCAAGCCGGCCGTCAGGTACGGTGAGCAGTGACACCGTCGTGCCCAACCGATCGCCTCGACCAGGTCGAGCTCTCTGATGCCGTCGCAGCATCCGCAACCGGTAGACGTCACCGGGCGGTCAGAGTCGTTCAAAGCCCATGGTCCTCCGCCGTAGCCACATGTCCCAGAAAACAGTCTGTCCCTGGGGACACGGTCAGCACTGTGCGTGCCCGCTCTGTTTTGCAGCCGCCTGACGGGACGTCCGCCAGTCAGTTCTCCTGGAAGCAATCATGCGGCGCGCCCCCAAGAAATGTGACTTGATCTGACTGTGAACCTTTCAGCCCAGGCAATTCGATCTAGTCGATGAACCCAAGCGCCCGGGACCGGCTGGCCGCTTCAGCCCGGCTATCGACTCCGAACTTCTTCTAGACGCGCTGTGCTCGGTCGACGCAGATTGGGCGCCGGCCCTCGCCACCGGCGCGTCCGTCGATCATGCTGCCGCCACCGTTGCGCTGAAGTCGGTCGCGAACGTCACAAAACGGCATGATCAACTGTCGGCGGGACAGGTCAACTCCAGATCCAGTTCCCGACTCGCTTGCGCGGAGTCAGCGAACCGAGCAGGGGTCACCGACGCATCGGCGGTCTCTTGCGCCGTTCGTGTCGGGAGTGCTAGCGAATGTGGACCGGGTGCTGTGCGATTGCTCAGCACGGGCCGAAGGGGTTGCCGGTTGCCGGCGCCCGAGGGGAGCGATATGAGAGCGGTCGTATTGCGGGGGGGTCGACTGGAGGTGCGGGAGACAGCCGATCCGGTCCCCCGGGCGGGTGAGCTATTGCTTCGGACGATCAGCACGGCGATCTGTGCGTCGGACGTGCACTACATGGACCATCCCGACCCCGAGGATCGGTCCGGTCTGTTCGTGTGGGACGAGGATCGCGACGTCGTGATGGGCCACGAGTTCATCGGCGAGGTCGTCGGACTGGGACCGGGCTGCTCGGGCGACCTTCCGGTCGGCACGCGGGTCACGAGCCTCCCGACCCTGGCTCGCAGCACGGGTACGCAAGTAATCGGCCAGCATCCCGAGGCGACGGGGAGCTTTGGCGAGTTGTTCGTCGTGACCGAGGCGCTCGCCCGGTCGGTGCCGCCCGATGTCGATCCCGATGCGGTGGCGGTGTGCGACGCGTTTGCTGTCGGCGAGGGTTACGTGGCCATGTCGGGGATCACGACCGGGAAACTCCCGATCGTGGTCGGGGCCGGGGCCATCGGGTTGTCGGCCGTCGCCGCCCTGACGGCCCGAGGTGTCGAGCCTGTCGTGGTCGCCGACATCAAAGCCGATCGCCGCGACCTGGCTGCCCGCTTTGGTTCCTGCATCCCCGTCGACCCCGCCTCGCGCTCGCCCTACGAGGTCTGGACCGAGGTCGCCGCCGAGAAGGACATTACTTCGCCCGCGTACATCTACGAGTGCGTGGGCGCTCCGGGTCTCCTCGAGCGGATCGTAGAGGACTGCCCCCCGGGCTCCCGGATCTTCGCCGTGGGCGGCTGGTACACCGGCGACTCTCTCAACGTGACCTCCGCGACCAAGAAGGGGGTCTCCATCCAGTTCGGCGGCGGCCCGGGCGCCGACGCCTGGTATGGAACGCTGGCCGCCATCGTGGCGGGCCGGCTCGACCCTCTCCCCAGTGTTGGGATGGTGGTCGATCTAGACGGTGTGCCAGACGCCATTGATCTGGCCCGTAAGGCTCAGGGCCCGCCCCGTATCGTCGTCCACCCCAACGGGTGACGAGTCGGTTCGAGCGGGCAATATGGGATGACGGCTGACGGGCGGAGGAAAGACGGTGGACGACGGACTGAGGACCAACTCGCACGTCGTAACTGCGGGTGGGCATTGCGACAGGGAATGTCGGGCGAGGCGCTCCGAAGGCTTTCTCTGTCGTGGCTCACGGTTTGGGGGGATGTGAATTGCGACAGAGAATGCCTGTTTCAGTGTCGTGGCGAGATTCTCTGTCGGGTGGGATCGCAGCGAGCGTTCCGTCTCGGGACCAGCCAGGCACCGGTTATGACGGCACGCCTTCCTGGGCAACGAGGGCATCGACGGCGGCGAAGTCGTCGCCGGTGAGATGCCAGTCGCCGGCGGCCGCGTTGGCGACCACCTGTTCCACTTTGGTGACGCCAGCGATGACCGTCCCGACGGCCGGTTGGGAAGTCAGCCATGAGATGGCAAGTTCCAGTATCGAATGCCCCGAGTCCTCAGCAAAGGCGGCGAGTCGCTCGACGGTGGCAAGCCGCTCGTCGGAGAGTGGAGGGCGAGCGGCCATGATGCCATCGCGAAGCATGCCGCTAACCAAACCCTGAGCCCCGAGCCGTGAGTCCGGTGGCGGATTTTGGCCGCGTCGGTACTTCCCCGTGAGGAGCCCGTTTACCAGAGGCCAATAGGCGACGAGCGCGACCTGGTGGCGCTGGGCGGCATCAAGAAAGCTCTCGGGTGGTCGCTCGAGAATGCTGTACTGAGTCTGGCACGACCGGTATGGCGTGAACGACGACCGGGCGGCCGTCTCGGCTGCATCGGCGAGCATTTCTCCCGTGAAGTTGCTACAGCCGATCTCGCGTACCTTGCCGGCCGCGACCAGGCGGTCCAGCGCTTCGAGAATCTCCTCGAGCGGTGTGACGGGGTCGGGTTGGTGTTGTTGGTATAGGTCGATGCGGTCGGTCCCGAGCCGTTGCAAGCTGGCCTCGACCGCGGCCACGATGCGCGCTGCACCGCGCTCCTCCGGATCGGACTCGCTTTGGTTCAGGAATTTGGTTGCAATCAGCGCCTCCTCTCGGCGGCTTCCGAGGGCGGCACCGATGAGCTCCTCGGAGTGGCCTTCGCCCAAGAAGGAAGTGATGCTGTACTCCTCGGCCGTGTCAATGAGGTTGATGCCAGCATCCAAAGCCGCGTTCACGATCCGGGTGACCTGCCGCCCGTCACAACGGGCGCCGAAGAAGTCTGTCCCGAAGTTGTTACCTCCTAAACCGACGACGGAAACCTGGAGACTGCCGATCCCTCGGTATTGCATGAAGCCTGCCTCGCTATCGTTGTATGGCCCTCGTCGGTCAACGTTGATTCTGCCCGAACCCGGAGGTGTCCGACGCTACCTTGTCCAGCGGCTTGGGTGGCGGGCTGATCTCGTCGTCGTAGCTCATCTTTCCAAAACTCGCGGCACGTACCGGCCGACCAGATGTCGCTTGTGAACTCCTCGGGCTTCGTCGCCCACAGGACACTGCGTTGCTGTCCTGGACTGCGGCGCCGTCCAGGAGTCAACGGGCGCCAAGGCCGATTGGTGTCAGCGTCAGTCGTTGGGCCCGAGGTAGCTCCACACAGGGGGGAACTGCCCGATACCCAGCTCCAAGCAGATTTTCTGGGCCGCCATACTGATGCCTTCGGTGAACGTGGGAAAGGCGAACGGTAGTTCCGCGACTTGTTCAACGGTCATCTGGGCCGTCATGCAAGCGACGACCACCTGAATGATCTCGGCGGAGTACTCGCCGAGCACGTGGGCGCCCAAGATGGTCCTGTTGTGCCGGTCGGCGATGAGTTTGCAGAATCCGTCCTCGTGACCGTCCGCTACCGGACGCAGCAGGTCGTCGTAGCGGGCGATTCCGACCACGATGTCGTGGCGCTGAGCCGCTTGTGCCTCGGTGAGGCCGACACCCCCGTACTCAGGGTCGGTGAAGCTGGCGCTCGGCACCACCTCGTAGTTGACCTGGCGAGTGGCTCCCATCACCGCGTTCTGGGCGGCGATGCGTCCTTCGAGACGGGCCACCTGGACCAACATCGAACGGCCGTTGACGTCGCCGGGGGCAAAGATGTGCTCCACTTCCGTACGAAGGTAGGCATCCACGGGGATCCCGTGCGGTTCGGGGCTGATACCGGCGGCGTTCAACGCCAGGTGTTCGAGGTTTGGGGGCCATCCGACCGCAAAGAAGACGGCGTCCACGACGTTCTCAGCCGATGAGGAGGCACTGCGGTGTTCGACGACAACCTGGTTTTTGCGGGGTCGGAGAGCCGTTACCGTCGTGTTGATGTGCGTTTCGATTCCCTGACGTTGGAATGCTCGATCGAGTTCGGTGGAAACGCTGGTGTCGGCGTGCGGCACGATTCTCGGACCTGCTTCGAAAAGGCTGACGCGGCTGCCCAGGTCGGCCAGGATGGACGCGATTTGGCAGCCGGTGTCCGCCGCGCCGATGACCGCCGCGGTAACCGGTAAAGCGGAGAGGCTGCGAATGTCGTTGTAGGTGAGCGCCAGCTCGCTACCGGGGATGGGCAGCCGTGCGGCGTGTCCACCCACAGCGACGATGATGCGGTCAGCCTGCCAAGCACGACCGTCACCGGTGGCGAGAGTATACGGGTCGGTGAAATGGACCGGCCCGAGATGCTCAATGAGGTCGATGCCATTTCGGCGCAGCTGGTCGGCGAGATGTTTTTTCTCGAAGGCGTGGCGGGCCACCCGAGCGCTATTGGCCAGGATGGCCTTCAGGTTCGGTTGCGGTGGCGGGCCTTCCAGCCCGAATGTGGACCACGACGTCCAGTCTCGCGCCAACCTGGCCGAGCGGGCCATGGTCCGCACGGGCGCCGGGCCGCGGTTGAGGTTGGTGCCACCAACCTGATCGGCTTCCAGCAGAGTGACCGGAGCCTCCAGCTGGCGGGCCTGTATAGCGGCGGTGACGCCGGCGGGCCCTCCGCCGACCACCAGAACGCTCACTTCACTGACCATGGAAGGGGCCGGCAGCGAGGCGTGAGGAGACGGAGCAGCCCGTGGCAACGGGCGGGAATCCCAAGTCCGGGACCTCCGAACTAGCTGAAGATGGAACGCTTTCGGCCTGGCGTCTACCCGGGAACGCGCAACTCGCCACTGTGCGCCTGAAGTCGCCCGACGATCTGCGTCTACTGCCATCCGGCGCGATCGCCGCGCCACCGAACGCCGATGTGATCACGTCCACTCGTATCTCCACGCATCGATCTTCGCGCTGCGGAGTCACGCCCGGGGGACGTCGCTATACGGGCTGGGTCACGGGTACTCGTGAAGGGGATGCTCGGGGATGCGAGATCGGTGATCGGGGCGGGTTCAGACGGCAGTGAGGGCCCGCGCGAGCGCCCGCCATTCGGCACGCAGCTGGCCGGGATCCCCGAGGACCTGGACGCAGACGTGGTTGGCACCGGCGCGACCGCGTTGGATCGGGTCACTGGCGCTTGAGTATGAGTGCCAAGTCGGGCTTGACGATGGACGACAGGCAGAGGGGCCAGGTCCGGCCTCCGTAGCAGCGAAGTTGACGATCTCCCCGTCGGCCGCGTCGAAGGGACGTGTTCGGCTGGTGTAGCGACCTGCCTTGACCTGTAACGTACGGTGACCTGGCTCGATTGGCATCTCGAGCGTCTGGTGCGATTCGATCGATCCGACGTCATTGCCGTCGAGCAAGACGCAGAAGGTGCCACGTCAAAGCTCCATAATGGAACCTTCTCTGACGAGTTGCAGGGTTGTCGCCACCGGCCCTCTCCGTTCTCCAGAATCTGTTCCCACCTGGGTGCGATTGCTCGAAGATCTGGACGGTTAAGTCCCATCACCTGTGGCGGCGGCTCCCGGCATGGTCGTTCACATGGTGCAGATTGTGGTGACTACGTTTTCGCTACAGCGGGTCTCACCTGGTCGCACGTCCTTACCCTCGTTCCTACCACCATGGTAGAGAAGGTGGGAGCCGCTACCTGAGATCCAAGAACAAGGACAAGGACAAGGACAAGACGATGCCAGAACTCCTCATCGACTTCATCAGTTCTCTCGATGGCTACGCAGCTGCAGACGGCTGGCCGGGGTGGTGGGGGCTGGAAGGACCCGAGTACCTCGCGTGGCTGGGCAAGCAGCCCGAAGCGGACTACACGGTCCTGATGGGCGCAACCACGTACCGGGTCATGTCGGGATTTTCCGCCGAGGGCGAGCCAGGTATCGATGCCCTGGCGGGAATGTCGAAGCTGGTGTTCTCGACCACGTTGAGCGAGCCCCTTTCTTGGGCGAACACGCAACTCGTGGCTCGAGACCCGGTTGAGGCCGTGCGCGAAATGAAGGCCAGGGGCTCCAAGTCGATGCGCACCATCGGCAGCATCACCTTGTGTGGCTCTCTCCTGAAGGCCGGTCTCGTGGACCGCTTCCGGGTGGTTGTCTTTCCTGTCATAACTGGAAGCAGCGGCCGGGAGCGGATCTACGACGGCTACCCCGATGTTGCTCTCGATATGATCGGCAGCCGCACGTTCGATAGTCGCATCCAGCTGCTCGAGTACGTTCCGACGATTCTTCTTTCTCCGCCCGGCGCTGACAGGGTCAGCGCATGACGGGCATCAGCCGGCGCAAAGGATGCCACAGGGGCTGGGCGTAGCATGCGGCAACAATGAACCGGGATTTGCGCCACCGGAACTCATCGCTGGTCATCCGGCTGCTGCTGGCCGTTTGGATCACCGTCGTGGTCGTTGTGCTCTGCGCCACCGGGCGTTGGTGGGGCCTGGTGTTCGTCGTTCCCCTGGTCCTTGATTTGTACCTGCTCCGCCGGGTCTTGGTAGGCGGGACGGGCCGGTAGCGCGCTATGTCCGCAGGAAACTACCCTACGTGGATTGTTCCGAGCGCGCTGGCGCCGTGCCAAATATGTGTCCGCGGGCGACCGAGTTAACCGCCTCGTTTTGGGCGATCCACTGAGCTGGCGATCGTGGTCCGACACAGCTCGCCTACGGGGTACTCGAGCAGCGCTTGCAGGTCAGGAGCACCCCCCGCCCACGGCTGCAAAGCGTCCGGGGTGAGGCCGGCCATCGCTTCGCCCAGTTCTCGCGCCGCCAGTCCGGCGCGCACCTCCCCCCGCCGCTGTGCTTCTCGAATGATCCCGGCCAGGACATCGTCGAACAGGACTGGCTCGCCGGGCAACCAGCCGATGTTCGTCACATTGAGCCGCAAGGGCCCTATGGCCAACTGGTCCTTCGACCTGAGTCCGGCCTGAGCAGCCAACCCCCGTTTTCCCTTTCTGTTACTTTCGTCGGGCTGTTCGACACGGCTCCAGAGCCGTGAGGTAGTCGGTTAGCCGGGCGGCAAGTTCGAAGACCAGCTCGGGATCACTCATGTCTGGGTCGGGCCAAACTTCTGATACCCGCCGCCAGTGCTCGGCACGTCCGAGGAATGTTCCTACACGCACCTCCTCGCCCAGCTCTTTACGCCACGACCATTCTGACCCAACCAGTGCTGCGATCACTGCCTCGTTGTCTGCCTCCTGCGGATGCTCACTGTGGAAACCGACTTCGATGGCGAGTGTCGCGGCCTCGGGGACGTATTGAGGTCCAATCACCTGTGCCTCATAATGCTCTCGTGGAGCCTTGGTTGCCGGTCCCAGCCAGACCTTTATGCCGTAACGATGGTGCGTGCAGTGCAGTTCGCCAAGGTCCGCGGGCGGCAACCCGCGGAGGGCGTCGGACACGTCTTCGAATAGCGGCTCGTCGGGCATGTTGAAATCATGGCACCAATGGCGCCGCGACGATTCGAGTCGTACTGTCTCCAAATCGCGTCGGCGCCGCATCGAGGCTCTCCCCGATCGCCAGGTCCGAGCCGCTATTCTCGACCCCGCCAGCCGTGAGCCGAGGGCGGGAAACCGGGGCGATATCGACGGTGCGGCGCAGGAAGCGACGGCCTCCGTCTACCCGGACCCAGACCGCCCGCGATAAGTTCCGGGCGCCAGTACCGTCTACCTCTCTATGAGCGACATCGCCGAGCGCTACGAGCGCGTGACCGCCCAGTTCAGCGACCGCGTCCACGCGGTCCCGGAAGACGCCTGGGATAACCCGTCGCCGTGCGAGGGTTGGACGGCGCGCGACGTCGTCGGTCACCTGACCGAGTGGATTCCGGCGTTCTTCGGGTCCCACGGAGTGGAGTTCCCGCCGGTGCCGTCCGTGGCGGGCGACCCGGTTGGTGCGTGGGAGACCGTCCAGGTCACGATCGCCAGGGCGCTTGCCAACCCGACCCTGGCTTCCGAGCAGGTCGCGACACCCTTCAGCACGCAGTCGCTCGCCGAGACCGTCGACATGATCGTCACCGGCGACGTGTTCACGCACACGTGGGATCTCGCCCGCGCGACCGGTCAGTCCGAGACGCTCGATTCCGACCAACTCCAGCGCATGATCGCCGGCATGGGGGCGATACCCGAAGAGGCGTTGCGCGCTGACGGGATGTTCGGCCCGCGCATCGAGGTTCCAGCCGACGCGGACGACCAGACGAGATTTCTCGGCTACGTGGGCCGCCAGGCGTAGCGACCTCGGGCAATCGGTTCAACCGCGACTCGCCCCTCACCGCCAAACAGGCGCGGCTTCAATCTCTGAACGGCTACACCGATGTCACAGCAACAGGGAGAAGTGGACGGTCTCTGCAGGACGTCATGGGACTACAGGATGGGAGTGAGAATGGCATTGTTCCGGCACCGTGAAGAACGGCGGGAAGAAGCAGTGCGGTACAAGATGCAGGAAAAGATCTTTTCTATCGGCGGCGACTACTGGATCGAGAACGACCGAGGAGAGCGAGCGGGCGGCCGGGTCCGTGGCGAGCGCCTCGTTCGTCATCACCGCCATTGCTGGGACCCCTGTTGCCTCGGCCACCCTGGCTTAGAACACGCTGATGTCGCTCGGCGCCCGTTCGGCTCGCGAAAGGGCACGGAGCACCGCAAGATCCCCGTGCACCGAGCGAGCGCCGTCAACCAACGCGTCGACGGCGACGGTGACCGCCCGGCTGGGTAGCGCGGTAGAAAGCCCGACGCTGGAGACCAGGTCGTCGGTGTGCACGATCAGTTCGACGACCCTTGTCGCCAGGTAGGTGGAGAAGGGGAGGCGGTGGCCCGACACGTTCAGTTCGGGTGGGCATCCCCTTTCTAGAAGCCCGGAAACGTGGCGGACTCGGGCGTTGAATGCACTCTGGACTGCCTCCCAACCCCAACGGGCGACGTGAGCAGCGTCGACCCTGACCTGGCGGTGGTCCAGTCGATCAAGGTCCTCCCCCGTTTCGAGGCGCATCCACGTCCAATCCGTGCGGGGTATTGCCGCAGGAGCCGTAGTGCTTGGTAGTGGGGAGTCCTCGATGTGCTTGCCGACCCGGCGGACGATGAGGAACATGTGCCCCGCAATGTCGCCTACGGTCATCTTTTTTAGAACGCTGGGACCCAGCCAGGCGCGCCGGACTTCATCTGTGTCGAGCATATGACCAGTGTGTTTGCAGGCATCGAGAAAGGCCTCGACCGTTGGAGCCTCCGGAAACCATCTCACAGGCAGCCCCTACCGGTATTGGCGGTCATAGCCATTTTTGCTCACGAAGTGGTTCTGGCGCCGTGGCTCGCCTGCTCCAGGGCCGGCTCCGTGGGATGAGTGTCCATGGCTTCGGGTTCGATGGCGCCCATGAGTTCGAGTAGTCGCAAAGGCGGAAGGTGCTGTTCGAGGATCTGGGCGTCGAATGGCGCTATCGCATCGGCGATAGCGTTGCACACCGTCGCGGGGGCCACGATCATGCCGCCCTCTCCCACGCCGCGGAAGTTTACGTCGGCGTCGAGTGGAACCGTTTTCAGGTGTTCGATGTCGATGCGGGGAACGTCAGTTGCGGTCGGGAGCAGATAGTCCATAAAGTTGCCGGCCAAGAACTGGCCGTCCTCCCCGTAGGCCGACCGCTCCAGCAGCACAGAGCCGATCCCCTGGGCGACGCCGCCCCGAATCTGGCCCTCGACGATGCTCGGATTGATAAGCACGCCGCAGTCCTCGACTACCACATAGCGATGTATCTCGACCATCCCGGTTCCGGGATCCACCTCGAGCTCGGCGCAATGCGTCCCACCCGACCAGCCGCCGGCGCCGCCGTCGTAAACCAAGGTGACCTCGAGGCTGGAGTCGACATGGGCCGGGAGGCGTCCTGGTTCGAGGGCTGCCGCGGCGACCGCTCGGAGCGGCAGGGCACTGGTCGGCACGCCCCGCACGGCAACCGCCCGGTCGAGGATTTCGAGATCGGCCGCATCCGCCTCCAGCATCTCGCTGGCAAGGTCAAGGACCCTGGCCCGCAGGGCCCGGGCGACGTTGAGCGATGCGCCTCCGGCCAAGGTGGCCGAGCGGCTGCCGCCGGTGAAGCCGCTCGGCACCACATCGGTGTCGCCCACCATGACCCGGACATCCTCGAAGGGCACGCCGAACTCGTCCGCGGCGATCTGCGCCAGCGTGGTCTGGTGGCCCTGCCCGTGGGGGGTCTGACCGGTAAACAGGCTCACGGTCCCGTCCGGTTCCAGGCGGGCGCGGATGTTCTCGTTACCAAGCGGGCGGTCACCGCGAGGCCCCGGGGCGCCCTCGATGTAGGTCGCCATCCCGATCCCGAGGTACCGGCCCTGATCGCGGGCCGCGGCCTGGCGCCGGCGAAACGCTTGAATATCGACGAGCTCGGCGACGCGGTCGAGTGCCTGGCGAGCTGTGACCCCCGCCAGCGAACGCCCCGTCACCAGCCTGGGCGGCGGATCTCCGTCATCGACCACATTGCGCCTCCGGATCTCAATCGGCTCCACGCCGAGCTCGGCGGCGATCACGTCGATGAGCCGTTCGCGCAGGAACGTCTCTCCCGCCCACGGGCCCCGATAGGCCACATAGGAGGCCTTGTTCGTGATGGCGACGATCTCCTCGAACGACAGCCCCTCCATGCGGTATGGGCCGGGCATGACGGACTGCATCGTCCCCGAGACAGAATGACCCATACCCGGGTAAGCGCCCGAGTCAAGCAGCATCCGCACCTTGAGACCGAGAATCACGCCATCGGCAGTGATGGCCGCTTCCACGTCGAAACTCTCGTCGCGAGCCTGACCCGAAGCGGTGAGGTTCTCGTTGCGGTCCTCAATCCACTTGACCGGCTGGCCCAGGCTTTTGGCGACCGCCGCACAGGCGATCTCCTCCCGGCTATTGCCCATCTTCAGGCCGAAGGAGCCACCGACGTCGCCAGCGACGATCCTGATTTCCTCCGGTTCGAGGCCGAGACGCGTCGCCAACGTCGTGCGCACCAAGTGAACCCCCTGGCAGGCGACGTGGACGGTCAGCCGCCCCGTTGCGGGGTCGAAGGTCGCGACGATCCCTCGGCACTCCATGGGAACGTTCTGCACACGGTGTTCTCGCAGGTTCAGGCTCAGCACGCGGTCGGCCCGGGAAAAGGCGCCGTCGACGTCGCCATAAATCGTCGGCCCCTTCGTGGAGAGGATGTTCGTCCCGAGGTCCTCGAAGATCGCGGGGCTCGAGACGCCGATGGCCTCTTCGGCTGACCCGACCGCCGGCAGGTCGTCGTAATCGATCTCTGCCAACTCGCCGGCATCCTCGGCCAGGTAGCGGCTCTCGGCCACGACGAGCACGACCGGGTCGCCGACGAAGCGGACCTTGTCCGTGCACAGCAGGGTGTAGGCCGGGTAATCTCCGCCAATGAGAGCCTGAATCCCGACCGGACCCGGCTTGAGCAGCGCCTCGACCTCCTCGCCAGTGAACACCGCCACGACTCCGGGGGCCGACCGGGCGGCCTCGACGTCGACTCGGGTAATCCGGGCGTGCGCCAACGTACTCCGCACAAACGCGGCGTGCAGCATGCCAGGCAGCCGCACGTCATCGACGTACCGCCCAAGCCCAGTGAGGATCCTGGTGTCCTCCGACCGCCTGACCCGAGCCCCGGTAAACCGCTCACCGACCTGTGGCACGAAGTACTCCTCCATGATGCTCTGGTATCAAGTGCAGGTGGCCAATGTTGCCGCACAACGTCCGGCAGATGCCATATGTGAGCAGCCCGAGCAGCCGGTGAGCTCATGCGTTACAAAATTGTTGCCTTGCAGGCGAACGAAGTACGAGCAGCCGTCTTCATGACCCCGAGGGAGGGGACTGCCACGGTGACCAGTCGCCCTCTGGGTCGGTCGTTTGCCCGACCTCGATCAGATGTCCGTCGGGATCACGGAGGTAGCAACGGATCTCATACTTGTGCTGCTTCGGCGGGGTCAGGAATTCGAGCCCCCGGGCGCTCCATTCGGCGTGCACGGCGTGGATGTCCGTGACACGGATATTTAGGAAGCTGCTGACCCGGTCGGGGTCGGGTGGCGTCTCCAGGGTGACCGTGGGCTTGTCGTCGGTCGGGCCTCCGCCGAGATTGATGACGATGTAGCTGTTGGCGAGTGCGATGTTGGTCGGCTCTGGGCCGAAGATCACCCTCCCCCCGAGTACTTCGGTGTAGAAGCGCCGGGAGCGCTCGACGTCGTCCGACACGATAAAATGGCACAACACCATTCCATCTCTGGGCGGTGTGAAGTCGGCCATCCGGGCACCTCCAGTAGTTGAGGATGCGTAACCCGCTTCGAACGGGGTACGCGCGCGATCGGGCGATGATATGGATTCCGCGCCGGAGATAGGGCGCAGCCGAAAAAGCGCATGATTCGTCGGCATCCTAGTAGGGATACAGGAACGGGCCGCCGCCGCCAATCACCGAGCACCCGTGGGGGTTCATTGGGGATCGAACGCGATCAGACCCCGGATTGCGGGTTGGGCTGCCGCAAGCGCGATGCTGATGCTGCACGATGCGATACCGGCCTCGATGACCTGCTGATTAAGCGGAGAGGAAGGGAGACGGACTGGTGCCTGGAGTGTGAAGTCTCGACGTCGCCGATCCAGCTGAACCCGTCATGAGATCGTCGGTCCCGTCACCGATGGAGAGGAACAATGACTGCCGGACCCCCTGCCGCAGCCCCTACCCCTGTGATCGCACACGAGGAGCAGCCCACGCGAGTCCAATCCAACCCGCCCCTTGGGACGTTATTGTCGGTGAACGTCGGCTTGCCGAAGGACGTTTCCTGGCAGGGGAGGACTGTCCACACGGGGGTCTTCAAGGACCCGGTGCCGGGTTCCCATCGGGTCGGTCGGCTCAACGTTGAGGGCGATGGTCAAGGCGACCTGGCCGGTCACGGCGGCGAGCAGCGAGCGGTGTTCGTCTATCAGATCGACTCGTATCGATACTGGGAGCGCGAGCTCGGACGAAACGACTTCGCCTACGGACAGTTCGCCGAGAACTTCACGGTGGACGGTCTCGCCGATAACGAGGTGTGCATCGGCGATCGCTACCAGATCGGCAGCGCCACCTTCGAGGTAACCCAACCTCGCGTCACCTGCTATCGGGTTGGGATCCGCATGAATGATCCCCAGATTCCCGCGTTGCTTGTGTCCCACCACCGACCAGGCTTCTATTTCCGGGTGCTCGAAGAGGGCGAGGTACAGGCAGGAGACAAAATCATCAAGCTCTCGACGGGACCCGAGCAGATGACGATCGCGGACGTCGACGCCCTGCTTTACCTTCCCGGTCACACGCGCCAGGGGCTGCTGAAAGCGCTCCGTATTCCTGCCCTCAGTCCGGGCTGGCAGGGCTCGTTTCGGGCTCTGCTCAATGAGGAACCCGGCAGCGGCAACGCTGGTCTGGCCGTAACGAGCCCGCCTCCAGCCTGGTCTGGCTTTCGTCAGCTGACGGTCAAAGCCATCACCCGTGAAAGCGTCTCGGCGATCTCGATACGCCTCGAGGATCCCACGGGCGCTCCAATACCGGCAGCCCGCCCAGGTCAGTACCTCACTCTGCGAGTTCAGCCCGACAAGGGGCAGCGGGCGGTGCTGCGCAACTACTCGCTCTCCGGACCACCCGGCGCGGGCTATTACCGCGTCACCGTCAAGCGCGAACCGGGCGGCGCCGCCAGCGGCTATCTCCACACTCGTCTGGCTGTCGGCGACCAACTCGACAGCGCCGCACCGCGCGGCACGTTTATCCTCGACCAGACGAGCGCGCCCGTCCTGCTGATCAGCGCCGGGATCGGTGCCACCCCCGTTCTCGCCATGCTTCAGGCACTGGCGCAGGAGCGCTCCGACCGAGAGATCTGGTGGCTGCAGGTCGCACGCAACGGTCGTGAGCACGTGTTCGGCGCCGAGGCCCGATCCCTACTCACGTCGCTGCCCAACGCACAGGCCCACGTGTACTACAGCCGCCCGGAGCCGGATGACCTCCAAGGCCGCGATTTCGACAGGGCCGGACGTCTCACCGCGACGTTGCTCGCCCAACTTACGCCGCCACCCGATGCAGAAGCATACCTGTGCGGGCCTACTGCCTTCATGGACGAGATCAGCGCCGGTCTGGCCGCCCTGGACTTCGATGCCTCCCGCGTCCACGTTGAACTCTTCGGGCCGACACCCAGCGAGACGCCAGGGATTGCCGCCACACCCGCCCGGGCACCCCATCCCCCCACCGGCGAACCCGGAACCGGCCCGACGATCGCCTTCGCCCGCAGCGACCTGAACATCCCGTGGAGCCTCGAGTACGGCACCCTCCTTGAACTTGCCGAGTCCTGTGACGTGCCCGTGCGCTGGTCATGCCGTACCGGGGTCTGCCACACGTGCGAGACGACGCTCATCGCCGGGAGTGTCGACTACAGCCCCGACCCAGTTGAACCTCCCGCCGACGGAAGTGTGTTCATCTGCTGCTCACAACCCCACGACGACATAGTGCTCGATCTGTGACCGGGGCGACTGCGGTGACCATGCAGTGTTGGAGAGCAGCGCAAGGATAGGTCGGTCTTTAAAACGACTGGCTCGGGCGGGAGGGCATGTCAGTCATGCTTCATCGAGAACCCGTTCAACGAGAGGGCGTAATAACGCGCTGCCCTCAAGTACCAGCGGTTGGCGCGTACTGGACGGCGACGCCCTCGATCACGAGCTCGTCGATGGCCGCTTGATCGAGGCCGAAAGCCCGCAAGACCTCTACCGTATGCTCGCCGAGTGCGGGTGGGGCCAGGTGTAGCTGCACCGCCTGGTTACCGAAGAACCACAAAGCACCCGGCTGTTCGAGCTTTCCCCATTCGGCGTGGGGGTACTCAGCCACGAGATGAGCTGCCCGGTTGACCGGGCTGTCGAAGAATGGATACCGCTGGACCAGGCGGACCTGCTCGGCCGGTACTCCGGCTTGGTTCAGGTCGGCGAGGGCGTCATCGACCTTGCGTCCCTCGAGTTCAATGGCGGCCAGCGCCTCGACCTGGGCGGGCTGGTCTGCGGCCAGGGCGACCCATCCATCGGCGAGCTCCACAATGCGACGCCCCGCCGAGACACCCAACTGCATGGCGTCGACTGTGGGTCGGGGCACCAGGGTGCCATCGGCCCGCTTGAAGGTTTCGCTGGCGGTCAACGCCCCGGCGCCGAGCAGCGACCCGGCGACCGCCTGGCCCTGCCCGGTCCGGTCCCGGTGGTAGATGGCCAAAAGGGTCGCCACCGTCGAGGACATGGCGCACTGGTGGTCCATGAAACCGAACCGATGCCACATGGGCGGATTGCCTTCGCCGGCGCCGAGCACTTCCCAGCCGCATTGGGCTTGAAACAGCTGGTCATATCCAGGCCAATCGGCACGGGGCCCGCTCGGGCCGTACGAGCTGGTGTGACAGAACACGATGTCCGGGTTGATGCGGCGGACCGACTCGTAGTCGAGCCCGAGGCGGCGGGCCGCAGGCATCCGCAGGTTGTGATGAACGACGTCTGCCCAACGGATGGCGGCCTCAAGCGCCGGGCGCGACTGCGGCGACTTGAGGTCGAGGGCCAAGCCCCGTTTGCCCCGTTGGCAACCCGCAAATGGCCAGCCCAGAGCCCGCATGGGATCACCGGTCGCGGCCTCGAGCTTGACAACGTCGGCGCCAAGGTCGGCCAGCATCTGCGGCGCGTACGGGCCGGCCAGATAGTTCCCCAGATCCAGAACCCGGATTCCCTCGAGCGGGTATCGGGTCGTGACCCCGGTGCCGGGCGGGTCAGCAACGCGCTCGGCCTGCTCGGCTTGCTCCGCCCATTCAACGAGCACCTCTGCGGTGTCAGCGCCGTGCTCGGGGGCGGCCCCTTTGATCGCCTGAGGGGGCGTGACGGTCAGAGGTTTCCCGCCCACGGTGATACGGCCATCCACCGGATCGTCGAGTTCAACGATGTACTCGTTGGCCCAAGCCTGCTCGTCGCCGAACACGTCGCCAAACGGCAGGCACGGCTGAACCGGCACGTCGTTGGCCCACAGCTCGTCGAGCCACACCGACTGGGGTGCGCTGCGGAAGTTGGCCACCAGCGCGCTGGAGGGGTTGACCCATGAGATCTGCGGATGGCGCGAGGCGAAGGGGACCGGTTCTTCGTCTACGTAGCCCGCCACGAACTCGGCGATTCGCGGCACCTGAAGGGGATTGCCCATGATATGGATCCACTGACCGTCGCTGCACTCGAAGATGGTGGCCTGCGAACCCCGACTTTCCTTGGGCATTCCGGCCGCCAGTAGTGGCGACGGTGTCTCGGACCGAGACCAGTGCATGCCCATGGGCACCAGAGCACCTTGGACCAAGCTGGTGTGGGCCGGTCCGGCCACGCCAGTGCGGCCCCGGGAGATCAGGCGGGCGACGATCCCGGACGCAGCCGTGTAGACCGCCCCCCAGCTGCCGATCGGGAAACGCACGAACGTGGGTCCGCTCCGCAGCCATGGGAGCTGCTCGTCGAAGATCCCTAAACGAGCCATGGCCAAGGTCTCGTCGACGGGTCGGTCTGCGTCGGCGTGGTTGGCGGGCCATGACAACACCGACGAGACGATCAAGTGGGGATGTCGGGTGGCGAGGCCAGCGTCATCGAGTCCAGCAGCCGTGGCCGCCCTCGGCCCGAGGCCGTGCACGAGGACGTCGGCGACCGATAGCAAGCGCTCGAGCTGAGCCTTCCCGTCGTCGGTCGTGAGGTCGAGCGCGACGCTGCGCTTGCTGCGGTTCCATGTCCTGAATCCCGGCTCCAACCGGTCGGGCCCCGGCTGCGGGGGCTCGACCTTGACTACGTCGGCGCCCACCTCCGCCAGGAGCATGGTGGCGACCGGGCCAGCAATGCCCTCCGACATGTCGACGATGCGGATCCCGGCAAGAATCCCCCCGACCTGGTCGGGCTTGTCGCGATCTACCATCAACCCTCCAAAGAATTCGGGCACGGGAACCGTCGTAGAGGCTAGCAACCGAGTGGGACGGCGACGGCGCCAATACGATCTGGGTCGATCGACTACCAGACGACACGGAAAGCAGGGACCCGTTCGACGGTGGCGGTTCGATGGAGTTCATGCTGTGGGGGACATCGCCAGGCGGGCCGAGGAGGCTGCCAACGGCGAAGAGGCCCCCGTGGTGGTATCGGTTTTACCGCTCTACGGCCCACGAGCGGCCGGCAGAAAGAGCCTCCTCACGAGACCGGGCCTCGAGCCCCCTGCGGCGCAGGTCCAGCTGCGAAATGATCTCCGGCTCGGAGCTGCCCCTGGACCGCATCCAGGTACCGAACTGTTCCAGGTCACGATCCAGACAGGCGGCGAGGCCCGGGGTCGAGTTGGTCACGGGCTCGCAGGTTAACGTCCCGAATTCGCCGAACGATCGGTCAACCCAGCGCTCCGCCTCTTCGCCACCCTCCCACAGTAGAACCATCTCGCGGGGCTCGACGTCGACGTAAAGCCACTCATGCAGGATCAGATCGGGGGGTACGTCTCCATACCAGAGTCCGGCCAGGAACTCAGGCGTGACCGCAGGATCGGGCCGGAAGCGGCACAGTCTCATCATCGCAGGGCACCTCCTCGTTGGTTGGAATCCCTTTCCGCTGAGGCAAAACTAGCGTTGATGTCTCATCGTCAGATCCAGGTGATTCGAACCCCCGGGCACGGCGACGTTGAGCCAGTCCGACGCCGGGACCAGGGTTGAGTACGCGTGCGCGCCGGCCGGGGGGCCCGTCGGAGCGCCGTCAGCGGTACCAGTGGTGGCGAGCAGCAGGCCGGTCCCGCCGGCGGTCGCCGCCACCAGGGCGGCTAAAGACCCGGCGACCCTTCCAGTTCCGTTTGCCTGGCGCCTTCGACTCGGCAGGATGCAGCTTCATTGCTTTCCCTCCTCCGGGCGAACCGGCCCGCCTTCGAACCGCTGTCGTCAATGACAACCCGACAGGACCGCCACCACCATCGTGCACGCATGCGTTTCGTTGGGTGATGCCACCACTACCTTGCACGCCGAGGTCGGACCCACAACGGGAGCGGTGCAGATGGAGCCACGAAATGAGCTCCCTCCGCGCGCGACAAGCCCTCGCCTGTCCGAATATCAGCCCCGCCCGCCGCCGATCGCGCTGGTTCGGGCCACAACCCCAGGTGCAGCGCTGATTGGACGACGCGATGCTGGTGGCGAGCTACCCTCGCATAACTGGGAAGGGGACACCGATGGCATCGACGGACGAGCCGGTTGCGGTGCTCGGTATCGGCGCTATGGGCCACGGGATGGCCGTCAGTGCTTTGCGTGCCGGCATCCCGACGATCGTGTGGAACCGGAACCGAGACGTGACCCGCGACCTGGCCGATCTCGGTGCGGACGTCGCCGAGTCTGCCGCCGACGCCGCCCGGCGGGCCGCCATCGTCGTCACCATGGTGACCGACACCGATGCTGTCCTGTCGATCGCCCGCGACCAGGGCATGCTCGCTGCTCTCGCTCCGGGCGCCGTCTGGGTGCAGATGAGCACGATCGGCGTGGCAGGCATGGAGCGCGTCGCAGCCATGGTGGACGCCGAGCGAGCTGACGTGACGCTCCTCGACGTGCCGGTGTCGGGCAGCAGGGAACCGGCCGAGCAGGGCCAGCTAACGATCTTCGCGTCAGGGCCCGAGCAGGCCAACGCGCGTGTTGCGGCCCTCTTCGACGCCCTCGGTCGGCGCACCATTTGGGTCGGGGCGGTCGGGGCTGGCACACGCCTGAAGCTGGTGAACAACACGTGGTTGGCGTTCGCGACCGAAGCGGTGGCCGCGTCGGTGGCTCTTGCTCGGCGGTTGGGCCTCGAGACCGACAGGGTGGTGGACGGGCTCGGCGGCGGTCCGCTGGTGTCGTCTTGGCAGGCCGCCAAGCTGAACCGGATTGCCACCGGCGAATTCTCGGCCCAGTTCGCGCTGTCGCTGGCGCTAAAGGACGTGCGCCTTGCTCTGCAAGGGGTCGACGACGACCAACTCACCGTCCTTGCCTGCCTGGCTGATGAGTGGCAGCAGGTCGTCGATGACGGGCTCGGCGACGAGGACCTCACCGTGGTGACTCGCTGGCTCGAGCAGCAGGGAGGGACGCGGTGACGCTGTTTGGCTACACCATGATGTGCGAGCAAGCTGGTCCCAAGCAGCTCGTGCGAGATGTGGTTCTGGCCGAGGAAGCCGGCTTCGACTTCGGCGTCATCAGCGGCCTGGGGGAGTTTGTGTTGCCCTGCCGGTGGGTGAGAACCGCCGAGGATCCCGACGCCACGCTGCTCTCCTTCTTTCAAAGTACCTACGAGGCCGCGGCCGAGGTGGGCGGCTGGCCTCGCGCCACCCTCGAAGCCGGGCCGGTGCCACGACCGTGAGCGCCGGGCCGGCCACCGGCGAACTGGCGGGTGGGTCGAGCTCAGTGGGGATGGCCGGCTCCTCGGTGGTCCTCGGCGTGGCACTGTTGGGGGAAGGAACGCTGGTGGCACAAGGTTGGATTTGTTCGACGGGAGCCTCCCGGCCCGCACGGCGAAGAGCCCGGTGAAGCAGACGAGAGCCTACGGACGTATCAGCCGAGGTCCATCCCTCTCTGGACCGGTGCCGACGGCATCGTTCCATTTTGATAGGGAGAACCCTTGGCATCCGAAGCGCCCCCCGTGGTCGAGCGTGCGCTCGAACTCCTCCACATTGATTTTGCCCCCACCCACCGGCAGCCCACGTATGCCCGAGTGGCGGCAGCCACTGGCGTCGCCGTTGTGGCTTCCCTACTGGCTGATGCGGCACTGGTGGCTATCGGGACGGCCGTGTTCCCCTCGACCCACGGCTACGTCCACTTTGCCTTTGCTGACTATGCCAAGCTGACGGCGCTCGGCGTCGTGGTCGCCTGCCTGGCTTGGCCGGTGGTAACACGCGTCAGCTCGTCGCCCCGCTGGCTGTACCTGCGTCTGGCCGTGGCCGTCACCCTGGTCCTGTGGAATCCCGACCTGTGGATCCTTGCCAAAGGGCAGCCGCCCGAGGCCATCGCGGTCCTGATGGTGATGCACCTCGCCATCGCCGTAACCACCTACAGCTGCGTTGTGCGCATCGCCAAGGTGACGAAGCCGGAAACGGCCCTCTCGCTGGCGTCTTCCCGTTAGCCGACCGGTGTTTGGCACCGGACATTCGTCGCGCCCCGCTTCTGAGCCTCGCAGCCGTCGCCGGTAAGCGGCTCACTACCCCGATCGTGCTTGTGGGTGGGGAGTCGCGCCACCGTCGGCGATAAACATGAGCGTATCAATGGCATGCCGCAGCCGAGTTGGGCTGTAGTAGGCCGCAGTTCCTGCGGGTCTTCTCTTTGGTTAGGCGTCGGGAGCGGCTATCCGTAACTGATGCCAACCATCAGTGGCGCTGTTCGCCTGCAATCGGAACCCGCCGACGAGGTGGAGGGGACGCTCGCTCCGTCGGCGTCGGAACTCAATGAGACTTCCGATGACCTTGTTTGACCGCGCCAGGAGGTAGACCCGGCCGGTCCCGGGCATCGCTCTTGCCGCTGCGGCGTTGGCGGGCAGCGGCCCGACGGAACTCCCGTCCCATGTTCGGCGTGTCTTGGTTGGCCAAAATCGCGTCCTCAAGAGCCCGGGCCCGCTCGACCTTCGGTACCCGAGCCATCAAGCGGGCGGCTTCCGCCATTCCTTCGGGCAGGCGACGACCCTTGGCCTTGGACCTGTCGATGAACCTCAGGGTCCGCCGCACGTACCAGCGTCGCAGCACCGGCACGCGGATGAACGTCCGCCCGACCGCGCCGCGCACCCGCCGCTTGTCGCGGTTGCCACTGTCGCGGCTAGTTTCCGATCGCTCGCTCACGCCAGCCAGTCTAGGACCCCACGGCAACCTTCAATCTCCGGGTCATCGCCCCCGTGTGGGCTCACCGGGCACTCGCGCCGCGAGAACCGACTGAGTGGACATCAATCGACCGCCTTCTGCTCGAGACAGCCGGAACACGAGCGGCGTCGTCGCCTCCTCGGCAGCTTGGTCCCGTAACCCGCGTTGCTATCTCTCACCGACAACGCAAATCCCCGCCAGCAGCCGCCGGCAACAACCATCCCGCCGATACCGGTGACATTTACCGGTGAAGACCTGGCAACCGAGAACAGGGAGGATACAAAATGGGTCTGCTGGCCGAACGAACCGCGCTCCGCGAGGACGCTGCCCGGCTCCTTGACGAACTGGGAGGCACCGTAAGTGAAGTGGCCGTGTCCCTCGGCTCCATGGGCATCCAGGTCCGGCCCTCCGGCCCCAGCGGCTCCCCGGCCGCCCGATACCTGCACGCAGTGATCGGAGCAGACAACCGGGTAAGACAAATCAAAGTCAACACACGATGGCTGGTGCTCAAACACTCACCGAAGATGGACCCCGGCCATCTGGATGCCACTTCCGGATCCCGTCATACGCCTCAGCCTGAATCGCCCCGGATCCGGTGGGAAGACTGACTACTGGCTTGATTCCCCGATGTTCGGGTGGTTCTGAGCCTAGTAGGGCTGGCTTCGTATTGTACGAGCGAACCTAGCCAATTAGGTGTCGGGCCGGTCGTCGCTAACCGGACGGTTGCTCGTCGTGGCTTCCATGTGGTTGCGGGCCTGCTGCACGCACAGAAGGGCGTGATGCGTTAGATGAGCGGCATCGAGGATGTCCATACGGTCGGGGCCGACGTCCGGCCTGGTCGCCAACAGGGCGAGCCTGGCCGCGACCACCTCGAGTTGTCCGTGGGCCACCGTGATTTCTGCCAAGGCGCTCCTCGCCGGCGATGTGCGTGCCGCGAGCCTCCGTGGTGTGCTCTGCTCGGCTGCTGGGCGCATAGGGTGCGTGCGCGGTTGATCGATCGCGCTCGCGGCAGGTGCGGTGACGGCCGAGGGGGCTGAGTCGATGGTGCTCGGCATCGGTGTGCTTCTCCTTGTCTCTCGCCTCCGGCGGGGATGCCGGCGACGACCGATTGGAACACCGCCGGGTGGGATGGGGATGGGGCTGAGATGGACGCGCCATGGAGTTTGCGGATCCTGGCCAGGCCACTCCCAGGGAGGATTATCCGTTCCGTTCCCCAGCGGATCCACGACCTTATGGTCGACGCCCTACCAGTGACCGGCCCATCGCCGGGAGCAACGCCGGCAGAAGTCCGGTCTGGACTACGCCTGCTGCGTCCGTTCGGTTCGAGAGGGCGACACCTCGAACGACCCGGTGGCGCCGGTGGCCGCGGCGACGCCGGATCGGCTGGCGGGCTCAACACCGGTTTGGCGGATGATGGCGACCAACTCGTTGCCGTCGATGACTTCCTTCTCGATGAGCAATGCCACGATGCGGTCGAGGGCGTCACGGTGGGTGCGAAGCAGCTCGGTTGCGCGCTGTTCGGCCTCTCGCAGTAGGCGGGCGACCTCTTCGTCGATGGCCCGCTGGGTGTCGTCCGAGTACGGCCGGGGGGCGAACCCCGCCTCGCCGAGATAGCCGGGCCCTTCGGGGCTAAGTCCGATGGGACCGAGCCGTTCGGACAGGCCCCACTCTCGCACCATCCGCGTGGCGAGCTGAGTGGCGCCGGCGAGGTCGTTGGCCGCGCCGGTTGACGCTTCGCCGATGACCAGCAGTTCGGCCGCCCGCCCACCCAGGCGCACCGCCAGGCTGTCTTTGAGGTAGCTCTCCGGGTACAGATGGCGCTCGACTTCTGGGAGCTGCTCGGTCACGCCGAGCGCCTGACCGGCAGGCAGAATGGTCACCTTCACCACCGGGTCGGCATGAACGGAAAGGGCAGCGACGAGGGCGTGCCCGGTCTCGTGGACCGCCACGCTGTGCTGTTCGTCGGGCAGGAGGGCATTGGTGGTCTCCCGGCGCCCGAGGAGCACCCGGTCCCGGGCCGCGTCGAAGTCCCTGGCGTGCAGTTGCGACCGGTCCGCGCGCACGGCGTGAATGGCGGCCTCGTTGACCAAGTTCGCCAGATCGGCCCCCGAGAAACCCGGCGTGCCCCGGGCGATGGCGTTCAGGTCTACGTCGGAGTCGAGGCGCTTGCCCCGCACGTGAACAGCCAGAATGGCGCGTCGCTCGGCCTGGTTGGGCAGGCCGATCTCGACGTTGCGGTCGAACCGCCCTGGGCGCAGGAGCGCCGGATCGAGGGTCTCGGGCCGGTTGGTTGCGGCGATCACCACTACGCCGGTGGCGGGGTCGAAGCCGTCCATCTCCGCCAACAGCTGGTTGAGGGTCTGTTCGCGCTCGTCGTTGCCGCCGAAATGGCCGTTGCCCCGCTTGCCTCCGATGGCGTCGATCTCGTCGATGAAAATGATGGCCGGGGCTCGCTTGCGGGCGTCTGCGAAAAGGTCACGCACCCGCGACGCTCCCACGCCCACGAACATCTCGACGAAGCTCGAACCGGTGAGGGCCAGGAACGGCACCCTGGCCTCCCCGGCCACCGCACGGGCCAGCAGCGTCTTGCCGGTGCCGGGCGGACCCACCATCAGCACTCCCTTGGGGCCCACCGCTCCGGCCCGCTGGTAGCGGTCGGGGTTCTTGAGGAAGTCCACTACCTCCGACACCTCCGCTTTGGCCCCTTCGTAGCCGGCGACGTCCGCGAACCCGGTGCTGGGACGGTCTTCGTCATACACCTTGGCCTTGGAACGCCCCACCCCCATTATGCCGCCGATTCCGCCCAGGGCCTTTTGGCTGCGCCGGCCCAGCCACACGAAGAAGCCGATGAACAGGATGAGCGGGAGAAGATCCAGGATCACTGTGCCAACGGTGATTCCGCTGGAGGGAGCGGTGCCGGTGATCTGAACGTGGTGCTGCTGCAGGGTGGCGGCCAGGGTGTTGTCCTGCAGCGCGGTCGGGATCTGGGAGGTGTACGACGTCCCGTTGGTGAGGCTGCCGCTGACTGCGCCCGTCGTGTTGATGGTCGCCGTCTTGACCTGGTTGGCGGTGACATCAGTCACGAACTCGGTGAAGTTCAGCTTGGTTGGTGTCGTACCGCTCATCGCCGGCCGGAACAGCAGCAGCGCCGTCACCAAAACGCCAAGGAGCAAGACCCATAGTCGCCACCGGGGCGGCCGCTGGCCGGCCGGCCGGCCTCGGGGATCCGAATTAACTGGCCTGGGTTCGTCGGGTGTGGGAGTTGGCATCAGATTGTCTTCAAAGTTGGTAAATACCGGAACGCCCGCCAACGCCCTCGGCTTCCCGTCTTAGGAACATCTCAGTCAGCCGATTTCCCACAGTGACCACCACACAGCACCGGATGCTTGGTGTCGCGTTAGTTCTTTCATGCGTCGGTCGATGATTTGTGGGCCTAACTCCGGGACCTTCCGGGGCACTACCCGATCAGATGCAGTGGGCGGGAGGACTCTTGGCGCCAGGCCTTCCTGATGAGGGAACCGGACGGCCGGTATTGCCGCCAGCGCCGCGAAACGGCCTGCGCCGCGAGACGGCCTTGGCAACCGGCAGGCAGGATCGGCTGTTTGCTCAGAACTCCTTGGCTCCTAACGACAATCCACCACGGCCCCCCACCGACGCCGACTAGCTTCCAGACCTGGACCGGCAACGGAGGCACGGAACTTGACGGATCGAGGGGCTTCGAGAGGCAGTATGAGCGAGGCGGAGTGGCGCGCCTATTTCGACGGGCTCAGCAACTGGGGCCGATGGGGACCGGAGGACCAGAAGGGCACCCTCAACCTCGTCGACGAGGCCAAGGTCAGATCCGCCGCCGCGCAGGTCCGACTTGGTCGCCAAGTCTCGTGCGCTCGCGTGGTCGAATTCGCCAGCAGGGTGTCGGTCTACGAGGCCGAGACAGCGCCGCAGCACTTCCTGTCCTCGACAGGCGCCCGGCTCAACGCTGATGGTGCCGGCGGTGGCCTGGACTGGGTGGGCTTCGACATCCACGGCCTGTACATGACCCATCTGGATGCGCCGAGCCACCAGATCTGGAACGGCACCATGTATAACGGTCACGCCGCGGCCACACTCACAGCCGAATCGGGTGCCCGGGCGGGATCGATCGAACTGGCCGGCCAGGGGATCGTGTCGCGGGGGGTGCTCCTCGACGTCGCCGAGGTCGTCGGTGTCGACGCCCTCCCACCGGGCTACGCCATCACCGGAGATGAGCTCGACGCGGCTGCTGCGGCTCATGGGGTAACGATGGAGCCGGGGGACGTCGTCCTGGTCCGCACCGGCTACGGCTCGATCCGGCGGTCTCGCCACGGCCGAGTGCCGGAGGTCGAGCGGGCGGAACGGGCGACCGACGCCGACCCGCTCCCCCACCTGCCCGGACTGTCGGCAGCGTCCCTGCCATGGTTCCGACAGCACGACGTGGCCGTCGTCGGCAGTGACACGGGCACCGAGACCCGCCCAGCCGAGCACGACTGGATCGCTCCTTTCCATGTCGTGGCCATGTGCTCCATCGGGATGTGGATCCTCGACAACTTCGAGCTTGAGGAGCTCGCTGACGCCTGCCGCGAACTGGACCGCTGGACCTTCCTGCTGTCCATTGCACCGATCCGCTTCAAGAACACGACCGGCTCGCCGGTCAACCCCATCGCGGTGTTCTGAGCCGCGCACGCGGCGTCCGTTTGATTGGGCGAGACGGAAAGCAAGGCTGCCGCTCGGTCACGGCTCCGCTGCCGACAGGGGACATCCGGCTCGCTCACGTCGTATTCCCCAACCAAAGTCGGTGGATAGCAGCCGCCGCGCGCCACGCGGAGCAGCACGTGGTGGCCGGACTCGATCCATGACCCCGACCATCGTGCTACTGGGTGGGAACCTGATTGTCGTTCAGGCGCCCGGCTCCTCGCCGAGTACGGCGCCGACGTGATCCGTCGTGGTCGCCGTGGGAGCAGCTTACCGAGCCCACGTGGCAATGGATCCGCTCGGAAGGAACGCTCCAAGGCGCGTCCCTTCGGGTGCCGATCTTCGCCGCCGACCGGTCCCAGGAAAATACTTAGCATGATGAAATATGTCTCCCCAACCTGACGTTGGCGTTAACTGTCAACTAGGGAGGAAGGCCGAGCCAGATGGGCAACGCAGCGGAGACGGCGGGCACCCGCTACAAATGGATCGCGCTGATCAACACCACGATCGGGGTGCTCATGGTCACGATCAGCGGCTCCATCACGCTGATCTCGCTGCCCGACATCTTCCGCGGCATCCACCTCAACCCCCTGGCCCCTGGCAACACCTCCTACTTCCTCTGGCTGCTGATGGGATTCCTGCTCGTCACCGCCGTGCTCGTGGTGAGCTTCGGCCGGGTGGGGGACATGTTCGGCCGGGTCAAGATGTACAACCTGGGCTTCGCGGTGTTCACCTTCTTCTCGATCCTCTTGTCGGTCACCTGGATGAGCGGCATCGCCGGCGCCCTCTGGCTCATAATCATGCGGGTGTTCCAGGGAGTCGGCGGAGCGTTTCTGTTCGCCAACTCGAGCGCCATCATTACCGACGCGTTCCCGGAGAATCAGCGGGGCATGGCCCTGGGTATCAACGGGGTGGCCGCGATCGCCGGCTCCTTCCTCGGGCTCCTGATCGCGGGGTGCTGGCGCCCATCGAGTGGAGGCTGGTGTTCCTGGTCTGCGTGCCCTTCGGGGTGTTCGGCACGATCTGGGCCTACGCCAAGCTGGTGGACAACGGCGTGCGCGTCCCGGCCAAGATCGATTGGGCGGGCAACGTCACTTTCGGTATCGGGCTGATCGCCGTGCTCACCGGCATCGTCTACGGCATCCAGCCCTACGGTGGCCACATCATGGGATGGACGAGTCCCTTCGTGCTGGGCTGCCTGATCGGGGGACTGATCTTGATGGCCGCGTTCGTCCGCATCGAGCTCACGACCGAGGACCCGATGTTCCGGCTGCACCTGTTCCGGATCCGCGCTTTCACAGCCGGCAATGTGGCCAACCTGCTGGGGGCCCTGGGCCGGGGCGGCCTGCAATTCATGCTCATCATCTGGTTGCAGGGCATCTGGCTGCCGCAGCACGGCTACAGCTTCGTGCGCACGCCGTTGTGGGCGGGCATCTACATGATTCCTTTGACGATCGGCTTCCTCATTGCCGGGCCCGTGTCCGGAATCCTGTCCGACAGGTACGGCGCCCGACCCTTCGCCACTGGAGGCATGATCGGGGCGGCGCTGGCGTTCGGCCTCCTCCAGCTTCTCCCGATTAACTTCAACTACGTCTGGTTCGCCCTGGCGCTTCTGTTGATGGGGCTGGCCATGGGCATGTTCTCCTCGCCGAACCGGGCCGCCGTGATGAACTCGCTGCCGCCCGACCAGCGCGGTGCAGGAGCCGGCATGATGACCACCTTCCAGAACGCCGCTCAGGTCCTGTCGATCGGCGTGTTCTTCTCGGTCATCACGCTCGGCCTAGCCGCCACCCTGTCCTCACATCTCTATACCGGCCTGGCCGCGCAGGGCGTTCCCGCCGCGACAGCCCATCAGGTGGCCGGACTGCCCCCGGTCGGCAGCCTGTTCGCCGCCTTTCTCGGGTACAACCCCATCCAGCAGCTGGTGCCCGCCAGCGTGCTGGCGCACCCTGCCCGCGGGGCACGCCGCCTACCTCACCGGCCGCAGCTTCTTCCCGAGCCTCATCGGCCCAGCGTTCAAGACTGGCCTGGCGTATGCCTTTGACTTCGCCATCGGCTGCTCGCTCGTGGCGGCCATCGCTTCTCTGCTGCGGGGCGGTCGGTACGTGCACGGTCAGGACGAAACCCTCGAGGGCGCGGCCGGAGACGCGGCGAGCCAGCGGCTGGACAAGGGCCCGATCCTGGCCGCGGCAGGCGTGGCCGGTTCCGACTGACGGCTCGCCCGGAGCATCACGGCTCGAAGCGCGCACCGTCCTGAAAACAGAGAAAATGTTGTCGTGGCCAGCGTCGATCTGCTCGAAGCGACCATCACTCCCTTGCCTACTCAGGAGGTCCGTCACCGATGGTTCACCAACCAGACCAGGCCGTTTTCAAATCGGTCCTCCCCGAGGACATCGACTGGAAGCCGTTCCCGGCGTTCCCGCCCGCGGCCCGCCTGGCAATCGTCGTCGGCGAGCCCTCCCAACCGGGACCATACGTCATCAGGGTCAAGGTGCCCTTCGACGTCAAGTTGATGCCGCACCAGCACCCGGAAGACCGCGTCTACACGGTCATGTCCGGTGTCTTCTACATCGGGCTGGGGAGCCGGTTTGAGGACGAACAACTGCAAGCGTACCCGCCAGGCGCCGTCGTCGTGCTCCCCGGCGGTACCCCTCACTTCCACTGGGCAAAGTCCGGTGAATACGTCACCCAGGTGTCGGCCATCGGGCCGCTCGGTCTTGAATACCTCAACCCGGCCGACGACCCGCGCAACAAGTGATTGCCCGGCCCTGCCCTGGGCAGGGCAAGGATGACACCGTGAAAACGCCGACACTGCGAAGCCGTGGTGCTGACCTTCACCCCGCGCTCTCCGCTTACGCCTGGCATACCAAGTGATGTCACAGGAGCGTGGGCGGCGGCGTCATTTGTGCGTGGAGAACGTGACGAGGTTGCGGTGGTGGTGATCGGGGCGGGGCTGGCGGGGTTGACGGCTGCTACCGCCGCCCGGGCGGGGAAGCAGGTTGTCGTGGTGGAGGCCGGTGCTGTCGGAGGCCGGCCCGCACTGACGAGCGGAGCGGCTACCGCTTCAACCAGGGTCCGCACGCTCTGGTCAGGGGCGGCGAGGGCGTGCGGATACTGCGCGACCTGGGGGTGTCCTACCGTGGTCATGGACCGCCGACCAGCTGCCTTCCGCACGCATTCTCGAGGTCAACTCCAGCCCTTCGCTCGTGGTCGACACGCCCAACGGGCGCATCGTGGTCACCGGCGAGGCCTTCGATGGGCGGATCACGTCGATCTGGGTTCGGCTCAACCCTGACAAGACCGCAGCCCTCGGGGATCCGCCGCCTATCGTCTGAGATCATCGTGACTCCGAGTGACCAGAGCGACGAGCACGAGTGTCAGCCAGGCGCTCACAAACGCTAGGCCGATTGCCAGTAGATAGGCCAGATTTCCGATGCTGAAGCGCACAAAGGCTCTTCTCCGACTCCTGGGACCGAGGGCGACGCGGAAATGCCCGTGATGCGAGGACCACAGAAACATCATCGCGAATGCGAGACCCATACCCAATGACACGAAGGCATAGAGGGCGGCGGCCAGATGCGAGTCGCTACCCCCTACGCGCAAGTACTCGGCCAAAGTGGCAGTGACGAACGGGATCGCCACCACGAAGAGAAGTAGTAGCAGGTTGAGGAATAGCGCAACGCGATCGATCTTGTCGAGGTTCGAGAACAGCGAATGGTGATTGACCCAGATGATTCCGATGACCAAGAAGCTGACGACGTATGAAGCGAATGACGGCCACCGCTGGCCGAGCTGATGGGCGAGCGTCCCATGCCCAGGTCCACTAACCGCCAGGTCGAGGGACAGCAAAGTGATGGCAACGGCAAGAACGCCGTCGCTGAACGACTCCAGGCGCCCGGTGCTCATCGGCTCTCACCTCACGGCCGTTTGCCCGAGGCACGCCTGGCGTCGCCGGAGGGCTTCGGCCACAGGATTAAGGCGCGGCTCGCCTTCGCCCCCCTGAGCTTCCGTGAGGTGATCGCTGAGGTGCTCTGCCATGATGAGCCATGCCGCGGTTTGGCGCGGGAGCAGGTAGACGGACTGGGTCGAAGAGCCTCACGGGGGTGAAGAATGGCGAAAACGCACTCCGAAGAAGACCAATCCGGCGACCTTACCGCCCCGCTCTCGGCGTTGCTGGTGGCCTTCACCATCGAGTTCGACAACGAGTTCGAGTATCGCATGCCGCACCCGAGGACTCGCCACGCGCGCACGGGCGGAGGAGGTCCTCGACCATGGCTGGTCTCCATCGCCATCTGGGTTCACGTCATGCGTCTCGTACCGGAAAACGGTATCAGCGCCCGGGATCTGGTTCGGCGGTCACAGCTCACTGCCAAGAGCAGGCAGGGTCAAGCGTGTCGGCCAACGGTGGGCCTACCTGGAACTTGGCCCCGACCCCGCCGACCTTTGATGTTGGTTCTATCACCAGACCCGCTCGACGGCTGAGGATAAACGGTCAGTCGATCACCTCGGCGAACGCGGGTGCGGCCGCAGAAGCCGGCAGGGCTGTGATGCCCCGTGGACGCCGAACACCGCCCAGCAGCGCGGCGAGCGCTCCGGCTGCTGAGAAGGCCGCTCCAACCCAGAGGGCTGCGGTGAACCCATGGACGAAGACGGTGGGGAAGGCATAGGCCCCGGGGCGGGCGAACACCGACGCCAGCACGGCGACGCCGAACACCCCTCCTACCTCTCGAAGTGCGCTGTTGGTGCCGGAGGCAACACCGACGTCTTCACTTGGGACCGAGGCCAGGACTTCGGTCGCCACGGTTGGGAATACTAGGGATATACCGACGCCGGCGACGCCGAGCGCCGGGCCGAGTTCGGTGAAGGCCAGATCGGTTGTGGCGATGGAGGCGACCCAGGCCAGACCGACACCTTGCAAGAGAAGGCCGGCCGTCATGAACGGCCGGTTGCCATAGCGCTCCGCCAGCTTGCCGGCTATCGGCGAGACGATCATCGGAGCCGCCGTCCATGGCAAGAGCCGCAGTCCTGCCTGCAGCGGGGAATGGTGCTGTGCGGTCTGGAGGAACTGCGACATCAGGAACGCAGCGCCAAACAGACTGGCGTACATGAAGAAGCTCACCGCATTGGCCGAACTAAAGCGGGCCCGGCGGAACAACGCCAGCGGCAACATAGGGTTGCGCGTGCGGTGCTCCCATTGCAGGAACAGGCCGATGACCGCCGCACCGGCGACCAGGGAGCCAATCACCTCGCCGCTCGCCCACCCGACGGCGTTCGAACGGACCAACCCCCAGGTGATGGCGAAGAGGCCGCCACCGGCAAGAAACAGACCGATGACATCAAGTCGCGGCCGCGGCCCGAAGCTCTCGCGGAGCCGGCCCGCTGACAGCGGGATGAGAACTAGGCCGATCGGGACGTTAAGCCAGAAGATCCAGTGCCAGTTGAGCCCTTGGACCACGGCCCCGCCGACGATCGGCCCGGCCGCTACTGCCAATCCGGCGATCCCGCCCCACAGGCCGATGGCCGCACCGCGCGTCTCCGGGGGGAAGGCCTCGCTGATCAGCGTTAGCGTGAGCGGCATGACCATGGCCGCGCCTACGCCCTGAACAGCGCGGCGTGGCGATGAGCACCCCCACCGTCGGTGCCAGCGCCGAACCGGCCGACGCGGCGGTGAAAACGGCCAAGCCAACGCAGTAGATGCGCCGGCGACCAAAGCGGTCACCGAAGGCCGCGCCAGTCAGCAACGAGCAGGCAAACGCCAAGTTGTAAGCGTTGACGGTCCACTCCAGGTCCGAGAGGCTGGTGTGCAACGAGACCCGCAGAACCGGCAGCGCGGTAGTAACCACCAGCGTGTCCAAGGCGGCCATGAAGAGCCCGAGCGAGACGAGCACGAGTGTCCACGCCCGGTGCGCGGCTTCGTTGCTTCGGGTCAGTTCTGTAGAAAGTGCGTCGGTCATCGGTACTCCTCTTTGCGGCTACCCCGGGATCGGGGCGGGCAGGATCTCTGCAGCGGGTAGACACGGCCCGGCCACCAAATGGGCGCGGCGGCCGAGTACCGCTCGGGGACCGGGTCGGATCGAGGGGCTTTCGCCCTCCCAGGCAGATCTCCGCCACCTCCGCCCGCGGGATGAACGTGTCGACGTCATCGGTGAAAATCCATAGCGTTTGGACTCGTCCCCGTCCGGCGGAAACGAGCAGACAATCGCCGAGCTGAGTCCCGTCGGCCAAAGTCACCGACACCTGGCGACCCTCGTACCGGTGCAGCAAGACCATGCGCTCAACGGCGTCGAAGCGACCCTTCTCGGTCCGCCGGCGCCGAACCGTTGCCGCCGATGAGGTGGTGATCGCTCCACTGTGGGCGTTCTTTGGTGGCATGGCGCTCCTCTGGCCGTCATTCGATTCGCAAGCCTCTGCCCTCTCGACGAACAAAGGGTCCACACATCGACAGCCAACTGGCACCTTCGTGGGGTCCTCCTGGCCGTCTGGGGAAGAGCCTCAGCCAGCTCCTGGGGTCCACTTCGGACAACTCATTGCTTCAGTTCTGACAGACGCAGCGTTAATCTCGAGCGGTGGTCGGATTGAGCCGGCAACGGCTCACGTCCGAACACCGTTGTCAAAGAGGTCACTGGTCGGAAGGCGACGACCTTCACCGAGTTCGCCCAACGTAACGCCGCCGCTTGGCAGGCGAAGAGCTAGCTATTTAACCGGAGTACGTCCATGATTGATCACGTCTACATCTCAGTAACCAACGTCGACAGATCTGTCGAGCTCTATACCGCCGCACTCGAACCAGTCGGGTGGCGCTGGTTCGGAAAGTACGACTCGTCCTCTGGTCCGGATGGCGTTCCCGATCTCTTCGGACTGGGTGATGCTGAATACATGTCCGGAGAAGCCGTCGGATCGAGCATCTGGTTGCGCGAGCGTAAGCTCGGCGAGACCGGCCTCTACCTTGGAATCGTCTGTGATGGTCGAGACCAGGTTGATGCAGCGTACGACGCCGCAATCAACGCTGGCGCCACCGATGAAGGTCAGCCCGCCGACCGCACGTACTTTGCTCCCGGCTACTACGCGGCCAACGTTGCCGACTTCGACGGCAATCGCCTCGAGTTTGTCCACAAGAGCTGGAATCCAAGGCGACATCCTCCCCGCGAACGGTCCTGATGTTTCTCGATCGCGGTGGGGCACCGTGGACAGCTGCTCTTGCATGACAGCTACCCTGCAGGATATCCGAAAGCCAGCGGCGGTGAAGGCCTCGGTCATCGCAAGCAGCAGCCGGGTCCAGAAACGCAGCAGCGCGGTCTGGCCGCCCGCGGTCCACTCTGGGGTGTAGCCGTCTTTGAACTGTTCTGGGCTGAGCGTGAGATGGCCGATATCGGCATATCCGAGAATCCTCTCGACCCCGAGATCGCCGCGGCCTGCCGAGGATCGCAGAGTCCGAGGTATCGTCCTTACCTGTCTCCGTGGCCAGCGGCCGAGCATCATGGGCATGACGTCCCAAATCGCCGGACACCTGTTAGGGTTACCCTGGCCTTGACCAGACAGCCGTGTTGGTCCCGAGGCGCGCACCACGGCTACATTGCCCGCGATTCACCAGCTTCGAAGTTCGCCGGCTTGCGTACGACGTCTAGGCTGGGTTTATCCGCTGGGCCGAGTATGAGACTCGACGAGGAGAGCTTGCTCAGACGATGTCAGCGCAGTGACCGGGACCGACCATGAAAGGGAGTAGGGAAGTGGCTAAGAAACGAGCATTCGTCACGGGCGCGAGCCGGGGAATCGGGAAGGCGATTGCCGTCCGTCTGGCCGAGGGGGGCTACGACGTTGCGATTACCGCCCGTACAGTACAAGAAGGCGAGGCTCGCGAGCACTCGAGCACCGTCAAGAAATCCGATACATCCCCGTTGCCGGGGAGCTTGGACACTACGGCTGACCTGATGCGGGAGGCCGGCGCTGAGGTCCTGGTACTTCCCGCCGACCTGCTGGACCGCGGCTCGCTGGGCGCCGCTGCGGCGGTGACTCTTGAACGTTGGGGAACGATTGACCTTGTGGTGCACAACGCCCGCTTCATCGGCCCTGGACATATGGACCTGCAAGCTGACACGCCGGTCGAGGTGCTCGAGAAGCACGTTCAGGGGAATGCCCTTGCTCCCTTGGTGATTAATCGGGTGTTCCTTCCGGCCATGCTGAAGCAAGGCAGCGGCACGATCATCTACATCACCTCGGGGGCCGCCTACCACGCGCCGTCTGCTCCCGCCGGGAAGGGCGGTTGGGGACTGAGCTATGGCATGTCGAAAGCGGCAGGCCATATGATTGCTCCACTTCTCCACGTCGAGTACGGGGACCAAGGGATCCGTGCCTTCAACGTCCAACCCGGTGCCATCCGCACAGAGCGAATCCTTCAAGACATGGCCGAGTTTGGCTTTGGCTCTGACTTCGGCGAACCGGGGGCGGTCATCGGCGAAGTCGTGTATTGGCTTGCTACCGCTCCGGAGGCGGACGCTCACAAGGGCAAGACGATCGAGGGCCAGGAGTTCTGCTACCAGAACAACCTGCTTCCCGACTGGAAGCCTAAGACGCCGCCCACCGGGCCGGCGTTCTGGCCACCGGAGGGGTAAGGAACTCCGCTCGAGCTCCTTTATCCGTGCCCGGCCGGGTAGTCTCGCGCCTCGCGGTGCGACCACGAGCCTGGTGCACAACATATTGACGATTGGCCCGCTCCACCTTTCATTCAGCCTAGAAAGACGCGTGATGGCTTGTATGGCCTCGCCGTGGGAGACTGACTGCAGTCCCGGGCATCAGCGATTGGCGTGGCTCTCATTACGAGTTGGCGATCTATCGCCTATCTCGTAAGGGGAGCGCCCGGCAGCACGCGGCGCGACCGGTCCCGCTGAGCGCTCGGACGTTTGAGGATCCATGAGGGGACAAGGGAATCCTCTCTTTTCCTCCGATACTGCGGCTCCCAGCGAGTTCCTCGCACTCACCGACGCCGCCATCGCCCGACGCAGGACTTTGGCAGTGCCAGACCCGCACCGAATAACCCGAAACGTCTACTGCGATATCCGCCGGCCGACTGCCTTGAGCACGTTGGCGCCGATCACCGGATTCAGATCGAATCGCCTGTAGCCCGCAGTGTCGAAGTCGACCAGGATGCGAGAACCGACGTACCCTACGACATCTCCTTCGCCGAACACGTCGTGGCGAACCCGGGCACCCCGTGCGAACGGTCGAGGGCCCTGCGCCTCGCCGGCATTCGCCTCGTCGCGTTCGTCGTTGTCGCAATGGCCGCAGGGCGTCGGAGCTTGCTCACCGAAATACCCCAGAAGAAAGTTCCATCGACAGCCGACGTGCTCGGCGTATTGCTTCATAATCTCGACGCGGCCACACTCGATAGCCCGCCGCGCCTGTACTTGGTCGCTGGCAGCGGTAACGGCCTCGGCGAGATCTCCGGTCACCACCATGTCCCCGTCGGCTCCGACGCGGATGCCACCGGCATCGGCGAGCGCCATGGCAGCGGCCTCGGTGGAGCTCCGGGACAACCCTGTCCGGTGCTGGACGGACGTCATCGTCACCGCGCCGGGTTTGGCACTTACGGCGTCCATAACCGCATTCAGCGCCGCTCGGCTTGGCCCTGTACCGGCAGCGTAGCGACGAGGAAGCGCGAGATCCTCGGTCCGGAAGTACAAAACTGCCTCGGCGTGTTCGCCGTCGCGGCCTGCTCGGCCGAACTCCTGGTAGTACTGGTCGGGCGACCCCGGGACGTCGACGTGGAAGACCCAGCGGGTGTCCGGCTTGTCGATACCCATCCCGAAGGCAATCGTGGCGACCACCACGTCCGCGTCACCTTCATGGAAGCGGCGCTCCGCGACGCGTCGTACGTCGTCCCGGAGACCGGCGTGGTAACTGATGGCTCGGAGTCCGCGGCTCGAAAGCCTCTCGGCCAGCGTCTCCACCGCCTTGTGAGTGGCGCCGTACACGATGCCACGGCCCCGGACGTGCACCGCCTCGATGACGTCGGCAGTGACGACCTCGAGCTTGTGGCTTTCGTCAGTGAAATAGGAGTGGACCGACAATCTGATGTTGTCCCGGCCAAAGCCGTGCACCAGCACTTGCGGTTCGCGCATGCGCAGGCGAGCGACGATCTCGTCGCGGACAGCGGGGGCAGCGGTGGCCGTGAGCGCCAGGACGACGGGGCGACCGATGGCATCGAGCGCCGGTCCGATCCGAAGATAGTCCGGACGGAAGTCCGGTCCCCACTGGCTCACCAGGTGTGCCTCGTCGACAGCGAGGAGCACCGGTCGAAGTGCAGCCAGGCGCTCGATCACGTCAGTGTTCACCAGTTGTTCCGGAGCCAAGAAAACGAAGTCAGGCGGGCGGTCACGACGCGACACCTCGTCGAGCAGCTGGCGCCGTCGGCCGGTGGTTGCCTCTGAGTTGAGCGCTACCGCCACCATGTCCCCGGCTGCCTCCAGCGCGGTCAGCTGGTCCCGTTGCAAGGCGATCAATGGCGAAACGACCACCGTCGAGCCGCCGAGCAGGGGTCCGGCGAGCTCGTAAATGGCGGACTTGCCGACGCCTGTTGCCAGCACGGCAAGGGTGTCGCGCTGGTCGAGGACGCTTTGGATCGCATCACGCTGGCCGGGACGCAGCGAACGGTAGCCGAATCGTTGCCGGGCAGCGTCGGCGATCGGGTCCCGCTTTGTCACGCAAGAACTCTACCGGTCGCTCGCGGCCTGCTACAGAGGCCGCCAGCGACTTCGCACCTCCGCGGACTGACCCTAGGATACCGAACCATGGGCGACTGGATCTTTGAGGACAGCCCCCGGCATCACGATCTTGACGCCGAAGTGACCGCCTCCCGGCTGCATTGGTGGGGCACGCCACGCTACCGGGACCAGATGGCAGTCGGCGACCTGGTCTGGCTGCAGGTCACGGGCCCGAAGAACCCTGGCATCTATTACCGCGCCACGATCGTGTCCAAGATCTACGAGCACCCGATTCAGCCAGGGGACCCTGTCCACTTCAAGTGGCGAACCGACATCCGGTTCGACTTCCGAGTGCGCCCTCCGCTGCTCAGGTCGGAGCTGCTTGAAGACGTCCAGCTCGGATCGTTTCGTCCCTTCCACGGCTTCCAGGGCTCGAACGTGCCGGTTCCGCCAGGCATCGCTGCCGCCCTGGCGGCGCTGGCCGCCCCACGCCTCGAGCCCCTGCCGGGCGGCAACGTGTGAGTCCCTTCCGCAGGTGGGCATTCCACTCCCGGACCATCCAGTCGGGGTAGAACGCCATGGGCAAGTGCCAAACAAAACTCAGGTCGAAGTGAGGGGCCCACACGCTCGGTTTCCGGGGCCATTACTCCACTAAGCGCGACACTGGTCAGGATCCTGCGGGCGGTGCGCTCGAGTTCGCCGGTCCGCCACCGAGATGGTCCGTCAGCCCCAACAGCACCCGAAGCCATGGCTCGGCCAGCTCGCAGTCGGTGCCTTTTGTCCGTCGCGGTTTGTCCACGGTAAGGCGGATTGTCGTCACGCCGGCATGCTCGACGATCTCCCAGGTTACAAACACCGATGGTTCCATTTCGTTGTCAACCAAGGTGTAGGAGAGGCGGTAGGGGCGGTCCACGGCGAGGACCGCGCCGGTTAGCTGGAACTGCTCACCCATTCTGGCGACAATGGTGGGTGCGCGCCGGCTTCGGCGTCGCCATCCTCCCCAGCTACAACCCACCGGACCCAGAAACCTCACCGCCAATGCTGACCATCACTGACCGCGGAGCCCGCCGGCCACTCGGCCTCGCGTGGCTCACACGACGACGACTCCCAGCCATGGCCGAAACGTTTCGCAGATGGCTCACAGAGATCGACACTCGGGGCAGTCCACCCCAACCGGACCGTGAGCGAGGCTAAGAACTAACACTCGTTCGCAAAGCGGCCATCCTTCCGTGGATGCTTGGCGTGGATCGAGGTGGTGATCCACAAGCTACAAGCTTGGTCACACCAGCGAGAGGCAACCAGCCTGCGCACGCCGCGCCTCTACGCGAAGCGGGGGGACCGCCTCCTCCACCGACATCAACGGCGGCGGGCACGCAGCTCGGCGACAAGACCTTTCCCTCCGAGCGGCATGCCTGTCGCTCATCCCGTTCCTTCGCTGGCGTCCACATCTCGGGGACGGGGCGGCGCTTTTGCCCGACGAGCACGGCTTCGTTCAAGCCGGTCCTGGGCGACGACAGGGCAAAACCGACCCGCTTTCCCACACCTCACCATGATTCGCCGCGGTCCATCGCGATGCCTTCGAGCCGTCTACACAAGATGCTGCCGGCTTGGCGGGTTGAAGCCCCTGTGCACTATTTCCAGGTGGTTGCCGTCGAAGTCACCGATGTTGGCCGTGGGCGGCAAACTGGGTGGCAGCGTTGTTGGCAGGTACCACACGTGAACGGAGCAACGGTATGAACCCCGATACATCCGGCCCGCAGACGCATCACCACGATGTCGCTCCTCCTGACCCGAGCGACACGCGCGCCTACCTCGAGCAGTTGACCAAGGCGGTTTTCATCGCAGGGCTGAACTGGAAGGTCGTCGAGAACAAGTGGCCCGGGTTCCTGGAGGCGTTTCACGGATTCGACCCGGAGTACGTCGCGAACCTTAGTGGTGGTCCGCGGAAGTACGGTGAGGGGGTCGTAGTGTTGGGTGGGTGAAGATACCTGAGTCGACACGTCGTTCGTTGGAGTCTCGCCTTGGTCAGCATGCCCGGGAGCACTGGCCTGACTTGGCTGGGGTGAAGGTGCGTTTCCGCTCGAATTTTGCTTATGTGGGCGGCGAAATCGCTGATGGCCCGACGATCCCGTTGTGCCGGCTTCGCTATGGCGGGATGGCGGGCGTGTGGGGATTCGCTATCCATCGGGCTAGCCACGACGATTACGAGGATTCGTTCCTGCCGAGTGGAATGATGGGTGGCAGCCCGGAGGAGGCGCTGGATTGCGCCTGCGGCCTGTATCTGGGCGATCCGAGGGTGTGGCGGATGGCCTTGGACGGCTAGCTCACGCAGCAGTCGGCAGGGCTGCGGGAGCGACGGGGTCGTATTGGGCGATGCGCTGAAGGAACTCGTTTAGGTCGTCTCGGGTGAAGGTCCAATCGAAGGGTTCGGCCGTGTGGTTGTAGCGGTCTTCGAAGTCGGCCAGGCGTCGGGCGATCTGGTCCGGATCGAAAAAGTCGTTGGGGTTGACGACCTTGCGCTGAATGACAGAGAAGACGATCTCGATCTGGTTGAGCCAGGAGGCGTGAACGGGCAGGTGGATCAGCCTCAGATTGGGCCAGGGGCCTTCAAGCCGGTCGATCGAGGCTTGTCCGCGATGGCTGCTGCCGTTGTCGACGACCCAGAACACCCGCTTGGCCGACGCGTAAGGCTCAGTGGTCATGACATCTTCGACGAGCCGGCCGAACGGCTCGATCCCGGTGGTCGGCGCGGTATGTCCGAACAGTCGGGCTTGATGCACGTCGTAGGCGGCCAGATAGGCCAGCGCTCCACCCCGATCGTACTCGTGCTCCACGCGCATAAGCCTGGCCAGGCCGGGCGGCAGGGTGGGATGGCAGCGGCAGCGGGCCTGGATGCTGGTCTTTTCGTCCGAGCTGATCACGAACTCCCGATTGGTCAACAGCTTTCCGTCAAAGACGCGGGCGTAGAGGTCCAACACCACTGCCGCCTTGGCCGCGAAGTCCGCCGCCCTGGGGAAGATCCACGACCGGTATCGCCACGGGCGGATGGCGTCAGATCGCAGCGCCCGCCACACCGTGGCGGCCGAGATAAACGCCACCACGCCTCGCAGCATCAACTCCGCGGCCAACTCGGCGCAACTCCAGCGCGACAGCGGCACCCCGGTGGTGGCCGGAAGCTCGCAGGCCAGCATCTTGATCTCGACGTCCACCGAGGGGGGAAAAGACTCGGGGCCTGCCCGAGCGATGCCGGTCCTCGAGCCCTTTCAATCGCTGTTCGAAGAACCGCCTCCGCCAGCGGTGAACCACCTGCGGGCTGGTATCAAGCCGTGCCGCAATATCCACGTTTGCCAGCCCCGCAGCAGCAAGGAGCACGATCTTGGCTCTTACCACCCGCCCGTACGAGTCCGTGTAAGTCGCAGCCCGTTTCTCAAGTTCGCCGCGCTCAGCTGCCGACAACACGATCTCGAACGGACTCACACTGCCACGGGCCACAGCGTCCCTCCACACGAAGCGAACGCAACGCCGCCCACACCCCCTCGCCGCTACCCAATCAAATCACATCAATGTAGTTCCGCGGTGGACCACTTAGTCCGAAGCAGGTCGAAGCGATCGCGCAGAACCCGGCCGTGATCCGCAACCGCAGCAAGATCGAGGCGACCGTCGAGAACGCCAACGTGATGCTGGAGCTCGCCAAGGAGAACGGCACTTTTCACGACTTCCTCGCCTCGCACCCCAATCCGGAAGCGACGGTCCAGGACCTGAAGGAGCGGTTTCACCACCTCGGTGAAAGCTCCGCGCGGGCCTTCCTATGGAGAGTGGGCGAGCCAACGCCTGAATGGCGCCACTAGCAACGGCCCATCTGTATCGCACACCTGAGCCGGCGAGGAGCCTGAGCGAAGCGTCGGGGGGTCCGCTGCGCTCATCTTCGAAGAAAAGTGGCCTTCTACCAGGTATTTTGTGGGGCTACGTGGAATCGAACCACCGACCTCAGCATTATCAGTGCTCGTATCTTCGCTCGCCGCTGCGGCGTTGACCTGGGGTTTTGTCGCTCCCAGCCTCTGCTCCTGCCCTCGCGTCCCACACCCGTGCCAGATCGGTCAAGTGTGGGGCAGCCAGCTAGGGCCTTGCCCGTTCCAGGCCAGTAGCGACTGCCCACTGGCGGTCAACGCGGTACCGAGAGTGAGTTGACATTGCGCGGGGCGAAGGTGCATCAGGCCGCACGATCGAGGTTACCGAGATGCAGATGGCTGTATGCGGCCGTGGCGTCGACGCTGATGAGCCAGTCCTTGAACCTGAGGCGTGGGCCGCGAGGTGGTGGGCCTGGTCCCTGTACACCGGCGCTTCGTATCAACGAGGCCTTCGTTCGTTTAGGGGCGACGGGCCGCCCGGGCCTCCTCGACAGACGCGGCGGTCGCCTTCGGTGAGCTTGCGGGTGTCGCGTGGTTCGACGAAAGGGCGAACGTCGTCGGGCAGCCCGCCGGCAATGGCCCGTCCGTGATCGAACTCCGCATTCACTTGCGCGCCCAGCAAGAGCGCGATATTGGTCAACCACAGCCACACCAGAAAGATGACGACCCCGGCTAACGACCCGTAGGTCTTGTCGTAGGACGAGAAGTGCGTCACGTACACCGCGAACAGGGCCGAGATCGCGACCCACAGGACCGTAGCGACGACGCCGCCCGGGCTGATCCATCTGATGCCGCCCTGCCTGGCGTTCGGGCTGGCCCAGAACAAGATGGCCAGCAGGAACGATACAAGGATGAGGAGCACCGGCCACTTCGCGATGTCCCATGCCACCACCGCGGCGTTACCGGCTCCGATGACGTTGCCGACCTGGTCGGCCACCGGTCCGCTGACCACGACGATGGTCGCGCTGATCACCAGCACGATCACCGCCACCACCGTCACGCCGAGTCGCAGCGGGACGGTCTTCCAAATCGGGCGACCTTCGCCGATGCCGTAGATGATGTTCGAAGCGTGGCGGAACGCGTTCACGTAGCTCGACGCCGACCACAGGGCGATCACGAGCCCGACGATGGCCGTGATCCCGGCCCCGCTCTTGTGTTGCTGGGCTTGGGTGATCAGCGAGTGCACGAACGTCGCGCTCGATCCGGGCGCGAGCGATTCCACCTGGGAGGTCACTCGGCTGGCGATGTTGTGGCCGACCAGTCCGAGGACGGATACCAGCACGATGAGCCCGGGCACCACGGACAAGACGGCGTAATACGTCAATGCCGCGGCCAGGATCGTCAGATTGTTGTTTCGGAACTCACTGGCCGCCCGCTTGAACACCGCCTTCTTCAAGGGTCCGGGAAGGTCGCCGGGCTTATCGACCGCAGTCCCCGAGCCCTCGCGACCGCGGGCAGCGCGAGCGTGCTCAGTCGGCATCGGTGTCCTTCCCCAGCTCATTCTCGATCGACGTCATAGTCCCCTGATACCCGCTGACCGACGGACCAACCCCGATCGAGGTCGGCTCCCCACCCCAGATGCCAAGTCCGCAGCGGGATGTGTCGATGCAAGTTCCGCGAGGGACGGGCCGTGCCGTCTTCGGCCGCTCCCAAATCTCGCGGACCTACGTGGCGCCGGATCGCATCAACTGTTGCTGCACGGGCTCTCAACGCAGACCCTGGCATTTGTGGCGTCGTCAGCGCGGCGGCGCGGGGGAGCTGAGACGTGGACAGAAAGGTGTGCCCGGCCGTCGGTCTGGGTAGGACTGCGAATGGATATCGACGCCAACGGGCAGAGCGAGGAGCAAGGGTGGCGACAGTAACCACTTACATCGACGTATCTCCTCCGGACGTTTTCTCTGTACTCGCTGACGGTTGGTATTACTCCGGGTGGGTTGTCGGGACGTCTCACGTGCAGGCAGTGGAGGAGGCGTGGCCGGCGAGTGGGAGCCGCCTTTTCCATGCGAGCGGAGTATGGCCAGCCGCATTAGCCGACGAGACGAGCGTCGATGAGGCCATCACGAACGAGCGGCTGGCCCTAACGGCACGCGTCCGACCGTGCGGGGAGGCCCACATCGAAATCACTCTGACCGCCGAAGGCGACGGGACGCGAGTCACGTTCACCGAGATCCCCATCAGCGGTCCCGGACGGTGGCTGCACAACCAAGCCACCGATGCCATCCTTCACCGCCGGAACGTGGAGTCCTTGGCTCGCCTTGCCGCCAGGTGTGAGCGACGAACGTCACCCCACGGCCGTTGACTCAGCGAGCACACGTGAGACGGATCATCTTCGATATGCCTCCGCCCGGCTCTGCCGCGGCGGGCGCGCTCTGAGGTGCCGCATGTCCGCCGAAGCGGTGGTCATCGGTGCCGGCCCCAATGGGCTGGTCGCCGCCAACATTCTGGCCGGTGCCGGCTGGCAGGTCATGGTTCTCGAAGCGCAACCCGAGCCGGGCGGAGCCGTACGCACCGCAGAGGTCACGGTCCCCGGCTTTCGTCACGACCTTTTCAGTGCGTTCTACCCCCTGGCGGCGTCGTCGCCGGTGCTGCGAGCGCTTGGCTTGGAGGACTTCGGGTTGCGCTGGCGTCGGGCCCCTTACCCCTTGGCCCATCCCCTCCCCGACGGCCGGTGCGCGCTGATCGCCCCCGACCGGGCCGAAACCGCAGCATGCCTTGAGCGATTCGCGGCCGGAGACGGTGTCGGGTGGCGCAAGCTGATGGCACCGTGGGACAGCTACGGCCAGCGATTCGTGGACACGCTGCTGAGCCCGTTCCCACCCCTGCGAGCCGGCGCCCGTCTTGCCGCCCAGCTGAAGACCAAAGGGCTGCTCGACCTGGCCCGGATGAGCCTGATCCCGGCCCGCCGGCTCGCCGAGGAGCATTTCGACGGCGAAGGCGGCGCGTTGCTCCTCGCCGGCAACGCGCTACACACCGACCTCAGCCCCGAGACCGCCGGCAGCGGCCTGTTCGGCTGGCTGATGTGCTCGCTGGCTCAGAACGTCGGTTTCCCTGTCCCTGCGGGCGGCGCAGGCTCACTGACCTCGGCCCTGGTCCGTCGCCTCGAGTCCTGCGGCGGCCAAGTCCTCTGCGACCGAAAAGTCCGAAGCATCGTGGTCCGACACGGGCGCGCCACCGCGGTGCAAACCACCGACGGTGAAGAGTTCGGCGCTATCCACGCGGTCCTGGCCGACGTCGACGCCCCCCAGCTCTACTACGAGCTCCTGGGACGATCTGGCCCTGCCCGAGATGTTGCGGCGTGACCTTGACCGGTTCCAATGGGACGCCAGCACCGTGAAAGTCGACTGGGCCCTCTCCGCTCCGGTGCCCTGGTCGGCGCCCGCCGCCCGCCTAGCCGGCACCGTCCACGTCGCCGACAGCCTCGACGACTTGACCCGCTGGTCCGCGGACCTGGCCACCCACACCCTGCCGGCCAAACCGTTCCTGCTCTTCGGGCAGCAGTCCATGACCGACCACACCCGCCAACCAGCCGGCACCGAGACCGCTTGGGCTTACACCCATGTCCCCCGCCGCATCGACCGCGACGCCGGCAACGAAATCTCGGGGCGCTGGGATAGCGACGACGAAGCGGCCATGACCGAACGCATCGAACTCCGAATCGAGGAGCTGGCGCCCGGGTTCCGGGCATCGATCATCGGCCGGCACCTGTTCACCCCGACAACCTTTCAGACAGCCGATGCCAACCTGCAGGGAGGCGCTATCAACGGCGGCACCGCCCAACTGCACCAACAACTGCTATTCCGACCCGTACGAGGGCTCGGCCGGCCCGGCACCTTCGTCGACGGCCTCTTCCTCGCCTCGGCCGGCGCCCACCCCGGAGGCGGCGTCCACGGCGCCTGCGGCGCCAACGCGGCCCGGGCCGCCCTCGCCGCAGTCCGAATCAGGCGGCCATGGGCGAGGGTCAAGCTCCCACACTCGTAGTCGGCTGGGCTGAGGTAGCCGAGGAAGCTGTGCAGCCGGCGGGTGTTGTGCCAGCCTTAATGGTAACGACACTGGATGCCCGTACCAGCCGAAGAGCCGGGAGCCTTCAGATCGAGAACCGCGCCAGCGTTGGTCGACTTCGACGGCAGATGACGCCTTTAGAACCAGACGAGCATGACTCCGACATCGAGAGGGATGCACCTGCCGGCGAGGTCGGCGTGATCGACTTTGGCGTCGCGCCGATGAAGTCCTCGTCAGTGTCAGGCCGCGAGCCTTCTTCGAGTTCGGATGCTGCCGACGCCCGGACGACGACAGCTCGTGAGGTGTCGTGCCAGGCACTCCCATTGGGGCCGCCGTCATCCCGGGAAATGCTCTTCTCTCCAGTAACGGTTCTCATTGACCGTACGCGAAGGCGGGTGACTTACAGGTCGGCCTCGGTCAACCGCTCGCGGAGTTCGCTGACGTTACCGCTCTTCGGCAGACCCCGAGCGCTGAGTTCTTCCGACAACTCGACTCTGGTCATCTCCTGATATCGCGCACCAGCGGCGTCGCGAGCAGCCTTCCTGGCACGTCGGACCGCGGCGCGTTCGAGCGCGCTCCGCCTGGTCGGCTTGGTCGACGGCTGCTTCCTCAAATTTCTCCACTTGGTCAATGGTGACCTTGGCCGTCGTGGCCATCTCGTCCTTCAGGACGCTGGCAAGGCCAGTGACGTGCTTGCGCATGGCGCCAGCCAGGTCTTGCACATACTCGATGTTCACCCCAGCGAGACGCTGGCTCAGACGCGACGCCTGCGCGAATATTTCCGTCGGGTTGAGAAGCCCGTAACTGGTGGTTGGAACCGACTTAAACAGGGCTTTTGCAGGCTGGTACCACCCGTCAACCATGTCCGTCAATGCCTCTTGTGCTTGACGCACGTGGGTCTCTGTCGTACTCAATGCTTTCTCCTGCATTCGTCCGCCGCGGAACCGATGTGGTTCTACCGTGCTTGATATAGTACCCAGGTACTCGAGTTCCGAAACATCTCGCTATGGGCGCAAGAGCCGTCACTTGAGTGTTTCTAGAAACGAGCGTGCTATTCGTCACCTGGCCAGGCCCCGGTGGCCCGTTCGAAACCGGCGGCTCCGGCCCGGTCGACGGCGGCTTTGACCAACCCGAAAATGGCCCCCTGGAGCAGGGCCGCCACCAGTATTTCGCTCCAACTCCGATGGCGCTGGGTGGCGGTCGGAGTTTCGTCCTCACCATTGACGAGCTTCCACACCCGTTTGAACACGACGCTGGCCGCCACACCGCCCAGCACGCTCACCACCATGCCCATGGGCTTGTAAACGAGCTTGACCATCAGTGCTGCCCCCGCCGGACGAGCCGGGCCACCACGACCACAGCGACCGCGGCCCCCGTCGCCCACACCAGCCAGGGCTGCCGCCGCCAGACCCGGGTGACGCCCGACGCCCCCTTGTCGACCCCCTCGGCGGCGGCAGTGCCACGGGGTGGGCCGCCTCGGGCAAGCTGCGTTGGACCTGACGGCCCATCTCGGCCAGCTTGGTTTGCGCCTGGCTCGACGTCTTCTTGAGCTGATCGCGACGGGCCACCGCGTTCTGGGCCGCCCGCCCTTTGACATCGGCCTTCTCGCCGATGGCCTGCACCGTCTCGCCGATGTCGGCTCGGGTTTGCGCTATGGCTTCGCGGATTTGGCCGGGATCTTCAGCCATTCCACATCCTCCTTCGTGCTCTCCAGGGCCTCCTCGGGCACCGGCGGTGACCCCCGTAGCGCCGTGCTCTTGCCCACCCAGGCCAGGACGCCTGCCACCCCGCCCACCACCACCGCCACCATCAAGGCCGCCAACCACACCGGCAGCGCCTCGGACAGCCCCACGATGGCACAGGCGACCAGAGCGGCCACGGCCAGGAACCCGAGCACACCCGCCGCGGCCAACAGGGCCGCCCCCGCGGCCACAAGCTTGCCCTTGACCGACATCTCCGCCTTGGCCAGTTCCACTTCCTGGTGGACCAGATTGGTCGTCTGCTCAGACAGGTCCTTGAGCAGCTCGGCCAGCGCCTTCTCGTCAGACTCCCCCCCGCCAGGCGTCGCTCGTCGCCCAGACTGCCCAGACTGCCCAGGCCGCCCAGGCTGGTCGACGATGAGAGACGCCGAATTCACCGACTCCGGCGGTTGGGCTGGATTGGTGGCCATGGCGCCTCCTCAGTACCTGCGCGGCAGGCGTTGCCGCCGTTCAACCTGGACGTCGCGGCCATACCACCTCGACAAGGCAGCTGTACCCCCCGACCAGCCGCCACAAACGGAAAGTCGGCCCCGGTCATCCAGCCTGCAAACCAGACCGCCTCCAACGCCAATACCGGCAACGCCCACACCAGCGCCGCCCCCACCTCGGCCCCCAACTCGACACGCCTCCAACGCCGACCATCCGGGAGTGGTCGGGGGCACGGTGTACGAGTACCTGCGCGAGCAGGAGACGCCAGCCAGTTCGGCGGCTCTCCGGCGCGGTCGGAGGCTGCGGTCGGGCAGGTGTGAACCTTCAAGGGATTGGGCGGTTGCTCCGAACGTGTAGCTTCCCTTGCCGGGTGCGATAGCCGCCAGGCCCGACGTCCGCGCCGACGCCGCGCAGCGCCAGACGAGGCGAATCGTTGAGTTCTCGCAGGGCGACCTTGAAGGCCTGATACCAGCCCGTAAGCGGGGGTGGAGGTGTGCACGGCAGAGGAGGTCACGTTGACGAGGGTCCTTGGCGCGGAGCACGGCGGCAACGCCTCGTAGGCGAGACCGACGGCGGCTGCCACCACTCCAGCTGGCGTCCGGAACCATCAGCGAGACGTCTTCGATCCGGCCTGCGTTCATGTAGCCGGAGCAGTTGATCAGCATCCACGGCTGAATATCGGAGACCGGCGAGGCTTGGGTGGCTGGCTGGGCGAGTTCCCCCACGAGCACCTCGACCGCTACTCCCTGACCATCGGCCCGCTCGCCGCGCCCGCTTGTCCCGTTGTCATCGGGGGGCCAGTTCGACGGTGATGAACCCGGGCTTGTCCCGCCAAGGAGCGCTGTTGCCAGGCCGATTCCGCTGCTGGGCGCGTGATGAATACGGTTCGGTCTCTGTCAGGGCTGCAGGACGACCAGGATGGCGCCCGCGGAACGCCCCGGCCGGCTGGAACGATGAGCCAGCTGGGCGTTGTTTGCCCTGCCGCCGGGAAACACCCAAACTTAACGTTTTTCGGCTTTCAGACCGGAGGGAGCATGGTGGTCACCTCCGCGACGTCCTGCGGAGTGACGGAGCCGAGGAGTTCTGCGGCTCGGATGGCTTCGTCGAGCGAGTCGTAGAGTCTGGTTTCCCCCTCGCTCTCCAGGGCGTACTGGACGTTGTGGCTGCTCCAGCCGCTGTGAGGGCCGACCTCGACGATCTCTGCTATCGGCTTGCCGTCGTTCGTGGTCTGGTCGGTCATCCATTGACGCCAACCGCTGGTGTGGTAGGTCACCTGCTGCCAGGAAAGCCGATTTGGCTCGAGCAAGAGAAGTTCGGATACCCCGGTGATGTCGAAGACCCTGCGGACGGCTGATGTGGCACCGACGACCCGAAGGCTTCCGCCGGGTGACACTTGCCGGTGGGCTCGGAGCAAGGCGTTGATCCCGGTGGAGTCCATGAAGGACACGTCGCTCACGTCGACGATCACATCGGGCGAGCCCTGCTGGGCCGTGGACAGCGCATCACGGATCGCCGGGCCGGCGCTCATGTCTATCTCGCCTTGGACGAACACGACGGCCCGCCCGTTGGAAATCACTGCCTTTACGCCGAAGCCGTCGTCAACCACGATTTGCTCCCTTCACCCTAAGTCGCAAACCACGCTGATGCTGAAGGCGGCGACGCTTGTGCCGCCTACTATCCGAAAGGGAACCGACTGGCTCGACCCTCTTTTTTGAAGGGAGGCCGATGGTGGCACCACAGGACCAGAAATACAACAGAGGTTTCCTCCCTCAGGTCTGAGGTGAGGACCCCGTTTCACTCTGGCGGGCGGATCCCTGGGCCGCTCTGAGTCGGGCCACCTCCCGCTTGAGTTGTCCCAGTTCTGCCTCCAAGGCCAGCAGCCGGCGGATGCCGGCGAGGGTCAGACCCTCGCCGGCGAGCTCGCTGACCCGGTGTATCTGATCAATCTCTGAGCGGGTGTATCGCCGCTGCCCGCCGTCGGAACGTTCCGGGCTGATCAGGTCTTCGCTGTCGAGCCGACGCAGGAAGGCCGGTTGCACCCTGAGCATGGCTGCCACCTGGCCTACCGTATAGAGGGGCGCATCTACGTTGTCTATGGGAAGTCGCATGCGCACCCCGTGTTGGTGGAGGCGTACTCAGACGGTGATGGCCGTCTGCTCACGATGGTCGGACTGGATGGTGACCTTTTTGGGTTTGGCCTGCTCGGCTACCGGGATCTCCAAGCGGAGCACGCCGTCGCGATAGTTCGCGGCGATCCGGTCGCTATCGAGGGTCTCGCCCAGGAACAGCTGGCGGCTGAAGGTCCCGAAGGGTCGTTCGGCCACCAGCATTTCCGTCTGTTCGTCCTGAGAGCGGGTCCGGGTGGCATGCACCGAAAGGACGTTGCGCTCAACCGTCAACTCGATGGAGTCGGGCGACACGCCCGGCAGGTCGAACTCCACGACAAAGGTGTCGCCCAGGCGGAAGGCGTCGATGGGCATGGCCGCAGGCCGGGCCGGAGTGCCGAACACCTGCTGGGTAAGGCGATCCAGGTCCCGGAAGGGGTCGGTACGCATCAACATCGCAAGCTCCTCCTCTCTCAGTTGCCACCGCTTGCTCAGGAAAGCGTAAAACGAACGAGATGAAACATGCAAGAGCAGTTGTAAGTTTTTTTTTGGAGGTTGGGTCGGCTGGGTTGTGCCCCAGCGTGGCTCCAGTCTTCGCCGCAGTCGCCTCGGGCGGTAGTCGGACAGGCCGAGTCGGGCCGCCGCCAACCATCGACCCGGCGATGGGTGATGGGCTCGACGTCGAATGTGAAGCGCCCGAGATGCCCTCCGGTTGACCCAGTCGTTGAGCGGCGCCACTCGGCGGCGGTGAGGCGGCAGCGATGGTTTCGACCAGAGAGTGGTCGTCGACGGCCGGGGCAGGGCAAGGCCCCGACCGGTTGGCAGATGCCCCGCCGGGGAAGAATGCAGCAGGACATCCGTGGACGCACCATCGGTGGTCGGTCGGCGAAGTGACAGGCCTTGATCAAAGTTCTTCTCGTTCTCCTGTGTTTGGTGTTACCGTTTTTGGCTGTTCTGCTCAAGAGGGGACCGTGTCTGGAGGTGCTCTGGGCGTTCCTCCTGCAGCTTCTCGGGCACGTGCCAGGAGTCATCTACGGCATCTACCAGGTGGTCAAGGATTGAGGGCCCGAACCGCCTCTTGGCCGCGCACCGGGCTCGGGTTACACCCCGGGTTGGGGCCAGGCCCCGCTTGGGATAAAAGCCGACACCGACGGGGTCGGGAGAAGGCCCGCCGCCTGGCCGCCGCCAAGCGAATCCGCTACCCGTTCCACCAACGATCCTTCCCGAACCGTCCGTCAGACCGATGATGCTCGACGATTCCGAAGCCATCGGGAAGCGTGACTGAAGCAACGCGGTCACCCCTCTACAACATGAACAACCCATAACATCCCAAATTTTGCGGTTTCTCAAACCAGGTGACGCGCCCTCAAAGTGATGGGATGACAGAGCGCTTGCTTCGCTCTCGCTGAGTAGGCCGGACAGCTGGTTCGGCTGCAGCCGTCGTTCTTGGAGGTTCAGCGGTGGTGGCGAAGGTGTCAGGAAGAAAGGTTGGGTCGACGCCGGTGTCGAAGGCGTCGTCGGCGAAGGCTGGTGGTGGTTCTTCTCCCGCTCGGGGCGGTTCCAGCCCGAAACTGGTGGCGACAAAACCAACCCGTTCCCGAGCAAGGAGAAGAACCGTGGAACGACAGTACGTCGCCATCGACCTGCATCTGAACCGATCGGTGGTAGTTCGCGAGAACGAGGCCGGCGAGAAAGTCGGCGTGACTCGTATCGACAACGACCCGCTGGCGCTGGCCGAAGCCATTCGCGAAGCTGGCGAAGCGCCCGAGGTGGCCATAGAAGCCACCTACGGGTGGTATTGGGCCGTCGACACCCTCGAAGAGCTGGGGGCGAACGTCCACCTGGTGAACCCGTCGGGCTTGGCGTGGGAGAACCGGCGGGTCAAGAACGATTACCGGGATTGCTGTGATCTGTTGGACCGAATGCGCCTGGGCAAGTTGCCCGAGGCGTGGATCGCCCCCCACGGCGTGCGCGAACTCCGAGAGCTGGTCCGGTTCCGGGCCCGGCTGGTCATGCTGCGCACGGGGCTCAAGGCGCAACTGAAGGCGGTGCTGGCCAAGCACGGCGTGCGCCCGCCGGTGAAGGACTTGTGGGGTGTGTCGGGCCCGATTTGGTTGGACCAACTGGACCTGCCCCGGGCGTACACCACCCGGATTGAGTCCATCCGCGACCTGGTCGAGGTCTACGACCGCGAGATCGACATGCTCGAGCGAGAGATCCACCGCCAGCTCAAGGACCACACCGGTTACAGGGCCATCCAGGCCATCCCCGGTGTCGGCCAGACCATCGCGGCGATCATGGTGGCCGAGATCGGCGACATCTCCCGCTTCGCCAACCCTCAGGCGCTGTGCTCGTGGGCGGGGCTGACGCCCAAGCACCACGAGTCCGACACCAAGGTCCGCCGCGGCCGGATCACCAAGGCCGGCTCGAAACTGGTCCGCTGGGCGGCCATCGAGGCCGTCTCCAACGGCCGGGGCGGACCGAAACTCAAAGCGGACTACCACCGCATCGCCGAGCGGCGACCGAAGAGCGTCGCCCGGGTCGCGGTGGCCCGCAAGCTTGTCATCATGGTCTACTACGGGCTACGCGACGGACACATCCGGTGCCTCGCCGAAGCCCAAAAGGCCGGATGACCCGGATCGGGCACAGCCAGGGCGCGCGTTACCTGTGTGGGGGCGTCCTGTCAAGGGGGCCGATAGTGGGTGGAAGATCGAAGGCCTGGGGTCGCCCAGCGTTACCTGGGTGCTCGACGATTGTGTCATCGTCGGCGACAACATCTTGGATTGGGTGACTCCGGGATGGGGAGCGCGGCCGGCTCGGTGTTCGGGGGCCGTCTGGCAGCGATACTGCCAGCGTGCAGCGCGTCTGCTGGAGCTGTCGACCGCGAAGTCGTGATGTCTGTTGGGACGTTCCAGACGATCGATTTCAGTTGGGTGTAGGTCTAGGGCATGGCGTAGACCAGGTCGGGATCGAGGCTTCGTAGGCTGTGAAAGCAGCGTCGGGCCAGCTTGCGGGCAATCGAGAGGGCAGCCACTTTGCCGTTGTCCGCGGCTTTCACCTTCGCGTAGTACTCGTGGTCGGGGGCCACTTGGCGAGAAGAGGCCTTGGCCGCTTCGTACAGCGCCCAGCGCAGAGTCTGTGGACCTTGGCGTGACAGCTTCCCGCCGGCACGGTGTATGTCGGATTGATCGACGGTCAGGTCTAGACCGGCGTGACGGACCGCTTGCGTCGAGCGGGAGAAGCGATGGCAGTCGCCCAGCTCCGACCAGACAATCACCGCCGTCAGGCCGCCGATGCCGTAATGGTCTCGGACCAGCACCCGACAGGCCGGTTGGCGTAGACCGAAACGAACGAGATCTTTCCGCAACGGCAGTTGTTCGGCCTCGATGGCCTCGATCATCTTGTAGGCCACCGCGATGCGTTGACGCCCGGCCGGGCTGATCTCCAAGTCGGGCCCAGTCAACACGGCCCGGGTCTTGTCGCTGCGGATTTCCGCCTGTGCGGGCACGCCATGTTGGAACAGCTCGGCGTGAATCCTTTGCACCCACTGGGTGCGCTGGTCCAGCAGGTTCTTGTACAGCCGGCCCCGTTCCCGCCACTCCAAAACCTCGGTCGGCGGAATCCAACTCTCGGGCAGCTCGCCCTTCGCCAGCAACTCCCGCTGCAGGCGGGCGTCGCTGCGGTCGGTCTTGGCCCGCTTCTTCCGGCCCCGCATGGCCTGTGTCTCCGCCGGCTCGGCCACGTGCGCCACAAACCCGGCCGCGGTGAGCTCCTCCACCACGTAACGCCACCCCGTGCATCCCTCCACCGCCACATCCACCCGCCCGCCGCCAGCCCGAGGAGCGACCTCGTCGCAAAGCCAACCGCGGAACCGCTGCCGGTCGGGTGACCACAGCCGGCCCCGCCATACCTCCCCCGTCTCGATCTCCAAGGCATCGAAGGTGATCTGCGCCCGATGCAGATCCAGCCCACATACCATGCTCATCAGGACCTCCTTGTCGCACCAGCAGGAATTGGACAATCCCAATGGTGGCCGAGCAGGTCCTCACCTCGCTCCTGCCGGCACGGGTCGGGGTCAAGCGGTCAAGGGCGCAACCAAACCAGCCCGCAGCCCAGCAACTCGAGGTGCGACCGGCGCTTGACGCCGACCGTCGTGACCGACACCACCGACCAACAATGGACGAGGAGGGAAGGGGCACGCTCCCAGCCACCACCAAGATCTCGACCCCCACCAACCCCCCAACCAGGAACGCCCCTTCCCTCCTGCCCGCCTCGTCGATCAGCCGCCCAACCCGCCCTTCACACCACGCCCGCAGCCCGAGGATCCCCACACATGAGATGTTCGTGTAACGGCATGACTCCCACCGCGGTGGCGACGTCGACAAAGTGATTGAACCCGCCTGGCTGTGGCCGCACCCCACCATGCGCCCCGAGCGCGAAGAGATGCCCGGCATCCGGAACACCGGCATGCCCACGCCCACTTTGATGGGCAATGGTGAGCGATCCGCTGTGACCATCCGACCCGACCCGAGGAGTCAACCAGAACCCAACAGCTGAACCCCGGGAAAGAACTCACCCACCGCGGCTAGACGAGTAGCCCACCGCCAGCCAGCCCTCAAGGGCGCTGCGGTCCTCGGCTCCGTTAACGCTTCGCCTCCGGTCCTCGCGTCCCTCCGGGACAGCTTCGCCGCCCTTGACCGCTGTCCATCGGCGGGCTCGTGGCGAGCCAGGAAGTCGATAGCCGAGCTCTCAACTTCCCCGAAGCCGACCAATCCATCATCGAGGACCCGCTTCAACGCGCCCGAAACTCAGACGAGTCGGCCCCACAGGACCGAAAATCCTTCCAGCTAGAGCGATTCGTACTTGACAGCAAGCGCTCTGTCAGAGATGCCGCACCGGGCGCAGCAACTCCAGCAAGGACCCTCGGTCGGCGATAAGCGCCTCCAGGCCGGCGTTTGGAGCGACCCCGCGGCCGCGATTATGGGCTGAGGCTATGAGACGGACGGGAGCGGCCACCGGTGTTCTGAGATCCATCCTTCCGTATTCGGGGATGGCTGGCTCGTTGGTCTCGGAGGCTAGCCGCAGATCGGCCGTTATGGGTAAAGCCACCGGGCGCTGGCCTGGCAGGAGTGGGTATAACAGGAGCAAGACCACGGCATGTGACATGCTCGGCTGGTCGCCTGGGGCGAGTTGTTCCGGGCCAGAGGCCCACGAGGGGGGTCATGATGATCCAGCAGGATCCCAGCGGCAAAAGCAAGAAGGGTGCGCGGCTAAGCAGCGGTGCGATCATCTCTCTAGTCGGAGGCGGTCTCCTGCTCATCTTCATCATCCAGAACACCGAGAACATAAAACTGCACTTCTTGGTCTGGCACTTCTCTTGGCCGTTGTGGTGGTACACCATTATTACGGCCGTGTTCGGGGCACTGGTGTGGGTCGGACTGGGCGTCATGCGCCGCCACCGTCGCCGCCAGGAACGACGTGCAGATCGACGCGCTGGCTACTAATGAGAGCAGAACTTCTCCCCTTGGGTCAGCCGATCGATGGCGAGGGCGAGTTCGCCTACACCAGTGGCGCCGAGAAGTCATTTGGACAAGGCGAAGGAGTTGGGCTGGACGGTCGTCAGCATCAAAGACGATTGGAGCACTGTCTTCTAACAGGGGGATCCCGCCATGACTGACCTGACTGCCATCGACGTCTCGATCGATCCCGACGAGCAGGCCATCGAGCGGGCCCGAGTGATCAACGCTCGATTGGTTGAGAGCCTGCCGCAGGGATGGGCACTCGATGATACCCACAAGCCTCACATCACGACGCTGCAGCGGTATGTGCGCACGTCGGTCGGACCTTAACCAAGTCTACCACGGGGTCGAAAAGACCCTCGCTGCGACCGATATGACCTAGCTGGGGTACCAGGCCGTCAAAATCACCCACGCCGACTGGGGCTTCCCGGGCTACGGACCCACCGTGCTCTTAGTGGAGGTGAGCCCCGGGGTGCTCGACATTTGGACCTGCCGTTCCGCCAGGCTCGCTTACGCGGCCATGGGACGCCGCTCCGCGGCTAAGACCTAACCATGTGATGATGGCGATGCCCGTTGGGCTTCGCCCGCCGCTTCAGCGAGGTCGACCCGCCACAACAGCACGAAGCCCAGGATGAACATAATGATCAAAGAGAGAATGGCCTGGCGGAACGAGCCGGTGGTGTTGACCACGATGGTGAAGATCAGCGGGGCCAACCATGACGTGCCCTGGCTGCAAACCTCGAACAAGCCGAAGAACGTCGCCTCGCTCCCGCGGGGGATCATCTGGGCGAACATGGAGCGGGCCAGGGCCGTCGCACCGCCCAGGGCCAACCCGATTACCACGCCCATGACGACTGCTTCCGCTTTGCTGTCCAATATGGCGTATGCAAAGACGATGACCGAGAACCAGACGACCAGATTGATGAGCACGGCCCGTTTGGTCCCTAGCCGGGCGGCCAGCCGAGCGAAGCACAGCGCACCGCCGATGGCCACGAACTGGACCATCAGGATGAGAGCGAAGAGGAAGGTGGACGCCTTGGTGGTGTCGTCGTTGAAGAGCTGATGGGTCAAGAACGTCGACGACAGCGCGATCACCGCGGAGACCGCGTCGCCGAAGCACAGATAGGCGACGATGAATCGCAGCACCTGCGGCATCTGGCGCAGCAGCCGGTAGCCGGCGCCGAGTTGAGCCATGGCACCAGCCGGCCTGACCGCAGCCGCCAGGAGGCCAGCCCTAGGTGAGTCGCATAAAGTCGGGCTAGGGGGACTGAGGGTTGGTCCCCCATTTTGGGTGGCGGGGGGAATTCAATTTGGGGTGTGTTGGGCAGGGTTGATCCTCAGGGTTCGTTGCTGGAGACTCGGGTGATGCGCCGGCATCTGGTGACGAAGGGCTCGTTTTATGAGCGGCTGGCCGAGCATGGCCACGAGATCTTCGGTGACGACGATTTCGTCGAGTTGTACTCGGCGCGGCTGGGGCGGCCGTCGATCCCGCCGTCGGTGATGGTGCGGGCCATGTTGTGCGCCACCCATGACCGCACGCCCTCAGATGCGGAGACCTCCGGCGGACCCGGGTGGACGCCGATTGGAAGGCGGCCATGGGGGTCGAGGACGACTTCGAGGGGATCGCGGCCCGGACGTTCAGTTTGATGCGGGCCCGGATGATCGCCCATGACGCCGATAACCAGCTGTTCCAGGCCACGCTGGCCCAGGCGGTGCAGGCAGGGATCTTCAAGGGCCGCTTGACCGCCATCATTGACAGCTCGCCGGTGAACGGGGCGGGGGCGGTGGCCGATAGCTACGAGCTGATCCGAGGCTTCCTGCGCCAGGCGGTCCGAGCGGCCGGAGACCGTTTGAGCGATGGGGCCCAGGCGGTGGCGGCGCCGGTTTGTGGGGCCAAGCCGGATATCGACTGGCAGGACCCTGCGGCCCGCCGTGCGCATCTGGGGGTGCTGGTGGGAGCGGCCCGGGTGGTCATGGCCGACCTGGACGGGGTGGAGGACCCGGCCGTGGCCGAGCCCGTCGGTTTGTTGGCCCAGGTGATCGACTCTGACACCGAGCCCGACCCCGATGGCGGTGGCGGCGGGGTCGGTATCCGGGAGGGGGTGGCCCCGGATCGGGTGATCAGCGTGTCGGACCCGGAGATGCGTCATGGCCGCAAGAGCGCGTCGCGCCGGTTCGACGGTCACAAGATGGACATCATCACCGACGAGGCCTCCGAACTGGTGTTGGGCCTTGAGGTCCGGGCGGGTAACGCCTCCGACGGCGAGGCCACGGTCCCCCTGCTCGACCAGGTGACCTCCACCCCCGGGCTCGACATCGAGATCCTGGTGGGCGACATGGCCTACTCCGACGGCGATATCCGAGCCGGTGTCGAACAGCGCGGGGTGGAAATGGTGGCCAAGGTGCCGCCGGTGACCAACGCCGGCCGCTTCCCCAAGACCGATTTCTATATCGACACCACCGCCGGCGAAGTCACCTGTCCGGCCGGGGAAGTGACCACCAACGCCACCGTCGGTCGCGATCACAAAGGCCGGCCCGGTCTGCTATTCCGCTTCGACCCGGCCGAATGCTCCACCTGCCCGGTGCGGGCGGACTGCACCGGCACGCCAAGCGGGCGGACCGTCTTCGTCGGTGTCCACCACGACCGTGTCCAAGCGGCCCGCGCCGCCCAACACGACCCCGACATCCGGGTCCTGCTGCGCAACCGATCCAAAGTGGAACGCAAGATCGATCACCTCCAGGATCTGGGCATGCGCAAAGCCCGATACCGGGGGCGCCGAAAAACCAAACATCAAGGCTTCCTGGCCGCCACCGTCGCCAACTTCTCGCGCCTCGAGGTCCTCGGCGCGCTCGGCCAACCAGCCCAGAGCGCTCTGGCCGCCTGATCCAAGCAGTTTCCCAGCCGCGCCCGCACCCAGCCCCCCTGCAGGCGTACTCAAACCCTCACCGACCCACATGAGACCCATTCACAGCCAAAACCATCCCCCCCACCACCAGCCGCCTACCAGCCCCAAAAAGGGCACTTCCTGCCGACTCACCTAGCGGGGGATCGAGGTGGCGGATCGCGGCGGCTCCGAAGGCGGCCCACCAGATCCCGGCGACGAGAAAGCATAGCCGCACCGCCGTGGCCTTCGACAGGTCCAGCGTGTGGCGAAAGTCGATAAAACCGAGTTCTAGGACCAGGATGACCCCGGCGCCGAGGTACCCCATGGCTGTGCCCCGGCTGGACACGGCGTTGCGCCGTTCGGGTCCGGCGATCTCGGGGAGCATCCCGTTCCACATCAGATCGGCCAGGCCCGCAAGGACAGCGCCGGCCACGAACAGCAACCCCACGAGGAGCCACTCGCTGCCGCCGGTCAGGGCCAACAGCACACAGATCACCGAACCGCCGGCACACCCCGCTGCCAGCCAACGGCGCTTGGCGCGACGCAGATCTGCCGAGGCGCCAGCCAGGGGCAGCACGAAGAACTGCACGATAGCCGCCACAGTGATCATGGCGGACGGGTAGGCCTCGGCTCGAAGGTGCACCGGACCGACGGCGATCAGGACGCCATGCTTACCCACAGCGTTGGTAGCCAGCGACAGCATCCAGGGTCCGATGAGCACGGCTGCAACCGGCGCCGCCCAACCATGGGCAGCAAAGTTGTACAGCGACCATGCGGCAACCTGGCCCGGGTCTTCGATGGGGATAGCAGGCGACTCGGTGGCGGGACGACGCACCCGTCTCATGCGGCTATCTTGCACCCCCGCTCCGGCCCAGTGGCAACGAACCCCCTCAGGCTTGTACCCGACTCCCGCGAGGTATCATTCGAGACCGCAACGCCCACGAGTCGCACGAGCTACGCCTGGCTGCTTCAGTGTGGGCCGCGTCCGAAGGCCTTCAGGTGGCGACGCTCGATGCCGCCTGCACCGGCGGACAGATCGGGACGACCAGCCGACTGGAAACTACCTGGTCCCCGTGGGCGTATCCGGATCCGAGTTCGCCGCTCGAGCTGCCGTACAGGCTCAGCGCTTCGATACGACCCTCGTCGTCCCGAAAAGAGCTGTCGGCTATCACTGCAAGGACGGGTCGCAGGTGGTGGAGCTACAACACGGCGACGACGTCGTCGGGCGCCGCGTCATCATCGTCTCCGGGGTGCTCTACCGCCGGCTCGAATTCGACAATTACGTCGTCACTCGGCTCGAGCCGATCATGCAGCTCCACGGGCGTAGTAGAAGACTGAGGTTCCGGCGAATCGGTCTTCGCGGGCCACAACGCGGGCGGTTCAAAGAGTTAGCGAGCCTGGCCAGGTGCGGGAATACACGAGCTGGTTACAGGTACCCGCGGAGGTCGGTTGCAGGAGGCAGTTCGGCAGGGCGAATGCGTCGGCCGCTAATGCCGTCGGCCACGATGCGCACCAAGTGTGCTCGGGCGCCCGGAGCCCATGGCTGTGGACCTGCGACGTCCAGAGCTTGGGCATTTCGGTTGGAGACAGGGCGCAGTTCGCGAGCAGCGCCGCGCACGAGGACGCTCCAGCCGGCGCGATGAACCAGGTCGAGGTAATCGACTTCAAAGCTGACGTTGGACCGGGTCGTCGCCCACAATTTCGTGCCTGCCCCGGTTCGAAACACGATGCTGCGACCGTCGACCAGGTGGTTAACAGGGAAAACCAACGGATAGTGGCCGACGATCACCGCCACTCGCCCCACTGACTGAGTCGCCAGGAGGCGCCAGCACTCGGACTCGTCAATCTCATCGAGCCCACCAGGATCGAGATCGTCCTCTTCACCCGACATCAAACGTCCTCCCTGAGCCAATCTTACCCTGGACTCGACCGACGACCAGGGTCGAAGAGCCCTATTTCGACCGGCGAGCGCCATGGGGTGGCCGTACCCACGAATCATATCGGGACGAACACGGACTGCCGCGAGATGACGGTGTTCGTGCAGCTGGGAGCGACGAAGCGGAAGCGTGGATATGCCGGCTGAATCTCTAAACCACCTCCGAACTCTGTTCTCTGTCGGGATCCGCGGTCGAGCAGTACGTCCGAGAGCCTGGTCTGGACGGTTGTGACGTCGAGACGGACCCCCGATTTGGGGTCAAAGTACCCTGGTCACGGGAGGGGCGAGGCGCGACCTTGGGAGACGACACAGGCTGACCGGCCGGATTGGAGAACAGATGGTAGATATGACCGACGAGTCGAGCGCGGGCGCGTCGCCGTGGGAGCGGGATCTGTACGCTCACCTCACCGGCCACGTCCAGGCCGAGCGGAGTCTGCTGGAAGAGTACTCGGCTATTGCAGAAAAGACTGAGTCCAAGGCGTTTCGCTATCTTGTGAATCTGCTTATCGAGGATGAAATTCGCCACCACCGGATCTTTGCAGAGCTGGCGGAGTCTCTGAAGACTGAGGCGCTACTGGGAAAGAAGCCCGCAGTTCCGTATCTGGACTTTGAGCGATCCGACGCAGCAGCCGTCCGGACGGCCACAAAGACCCTGACGGAGAGCGAAGAGCAGGACGCGAAGGAACTCAAGCGCCTTCGTCGGGAACTCCGCGACATCAAGGACACCTCATTGTGGAGCCTTCTGGTCGATCTGATGGAACGTGATACCGATAAGCACCTCGCGGTCCTTCGCTTTGTCAGCGACCACACACCAGCGTCTCGGTAGCCCTCTTGGCCTTGCGAAGCAGGCCGTGCCCGCCGTTGACAATCCTCCTCTCGAGGGCCCGCCCCCATCGCACGGTAATGGGGCCTGGATGAGGGTGGGTGGGCGCCATGGGACGACGACATTTATTGGGGGGCGGCCGGCCGCCGATTGCCGGTTGGCTGACCGTCGCCCACTGCGATCGCCTCGTGGCGCACTGTTACGGAAGTGAGCGAAGAAGCGGAGATCGTCGAACTCAGGCCCGAGGAGTGCTTGAAACTGCTGCACTTGCGGCTGGGTCGGATCGCGCTGAGCATCGGCGCCCCTGCCAGCCATTCACAGCGCTCGCTTTGTTCTCAGCGGCCCCGATGTCGTTGTTCGGGTCCGCCCTGCTTCTTGACTCTATCGGGCCGCCTGCAACTCGGTTGTGGCTTTCCACGCTGACTACGTCGATGAGCAAGCTCGTGACGGCTGGGCCGTACAAATCCAACGCGGAGGCTGGCCGGTTACCGACGCTGTTGCGCTCCAAGCTCTGCGGAGCCTACCGCTGGCCTCGTGGTCCCGACTCCTAGCGACGACGCTTTCGTCCGAATCGCCACATCAAACATCTGCGGGGAACGGGTGCGCTGGCAAGGTCCTTCACGGTGTCGCGGCCGGCATCTGGCCGGCTCGTGTCGGGGCTTTCGAGGTTCGCGGCCGCCGGAGCGGTCGGGGTCATCTCCTTCCCGGTGGTGAGCGCGGACTACGACAGCGAGCGGTATTTGGTTTCGATGCTGGGCGATCGTGCCGACTGGGTGCGCAACGTGCACGCGCCGAGCGGTCGTGCGGTGCTCAGCCACGGTCAGGGCCGGAGGCGCCGGTACGGAGTCGGCAAAGTTCGTCCAGCCGAGCCGTTCTTGACGGCGCCGCGGTGGGCACGATCGCGGGGAGCGGGCATAATGCAGACGGTTCAATCGGAGATGGGGGCGGCACGTCGACCGGTGATCGACCTTGGCGCGATGCGGATGAGGAAGTCTTTCGACCCGGTCCATGGCTGTGCTGCCCGCTGTCGTTCGAGTCCGTCGTAGCGGGTGATGTCTCGGGCTTGACCGTGGACCATCACGCTCCATCCTGCCTTGGCCTGGGCGTCGATGTTGTCGACTTCGAAGGCGACCTCGCTGGACGCTGCGCCGGTCATTTTGCGACCAGCATTGGTACGGAACACGATGCCGTCACCGTCGAGTCCGTAGTTGACCGGGAAGATATCGACTTGTCCGCCGTACCACACTGCTATGCGGCCGATCTGCTCGGTTTCGAGCAGTTCCCAGCAGTCCGCTTCAGAAATGATCTCCGTTCCTCCTATCAAATCGATGGCTCTCACACTTGCCTCCCAAGGTGGGCTTCCCTCATCAGGTTGATCTGTCCGGACGGGGTACAACAGAGCCGAAGGTCACTCGTGCCCCGAGGCATAACCCGGGTAATGACGGCCGGGACGAGTAGGGGTCGGTAGGCACTGTCTTTTGGGTGCGCCCCACATCCACCGGGGTCGGCTGAGGTCCGTCAGACGGTCAGGTCAGAAGGACCGCCGACAGGGCAACGAGGACATTGCCAACTGGCGCGGGGAGGTCGTCGGGCAGCCTCGCTGCGCGATGTCGTCCGTGTCCTCGTGGACTACCGGCCGTCGGGGTGCTCCTGGTGGGGTGTCCGGTTTGTTGACGCCGGTAATGGGGTGGTCATGCGACTCGCCGGCGACGTTCGAGTTCTTGGATGCGGGGATCGCGGCGGTCGCGGTTTCGTCTGCGAATGTAGAACCGGGCGGCTCTGTCGAAGGTGGCCCAGTCGGGGTAGTCGCTGTTGTTGACGACCAGTTCGACGAATGCCCAGAAGTGGCATTCGATCCGGTTGAGCCAGCTGGCGTAGGTGGGTGTCGCGAGCAGCCCGACGTGGTTGGTGAGCGCCCAGGCTCGGATCTGCGGAGTCCAATGGGTGGAGAGGTTGTCCATCACGATGTAGAGCTGGACATCGGCGGGGTAGCGACGGCGGATGTCTTTCAAAAAGGCGAGTACGACCGAGGCGTCTTTCTTGGCTCGCAACACGCCCCACAGCTTGTCGGCGCCGACGTCGTAGGCACCGAAGAGATAGCGGACACCCATGAGCCGCCGGTAGGTGGCCCGGGTGAGTTGGGTTTTCTTCTGGCGGGCCCAGCACGACCCCGGCCAGGGACGCAGCGAGATCGGCCCACACTCGTCGAAGCTAACCAGAACCCCATCGAGGGTTCCCGCCTCTGCCGCCTGGTAGATCCCGGTAACCCAGGCAGTTTTGGCCTCATAGAGCGGGTCGTTGGAAGTCTTCCAAGTCCGGGTCCGCTGGTAGGTGACCCCCGCGGCGCGAAGGACTTGGCGCAGCCCCTCGACCGACACCGAGGCGACCTTGTGGGATCGGATCAGGTAGCGGCGCAGACGCCGCAAAGTCCAGCGGGTTCCGGGCTCGCCGAGGTCGCCGGGACGGGCCAGAGCGGTATTGACCATGGCGGTCGAATCACTCCTCCTCGGGCGCCCGCCCCCGATACGAGGGCGGAGGCTGGCCATCCCGTCCTCGTTGAACTCCCGGATCACCCGGCGAACCTGGTTCTCATCGCTCGACAACGCCCGGGCGATCTGCCCCGCCGCCATGCCCGTCGCCGACGCCAAAAGGATCTGAGCTCGCTGGCGGATCGGGAACTGCTTATGCCGGCGGGACAACTGACGCAACCGCTGTCCCTCATCAGGGCTCAACTCCCTCACGAACACCGACGGCGGGCGGGCCACAGGCGACTCCTTCAGCCAGACTCCACCCGCCAACATCATCCCAACCCACGAATTACAACTGTGGGATTACCGGCGTCCGTCAGACGGACACCCCACTAGCGAGAAGAGACACGGTACAGGGGCCTTTGGCCCTGTTGCTGCAGGCAGAACAGTCCTACGGTTAATCAGGGAGAAGAAGGAGGTGAGTCCACCCGACCAATAGAGAAACATTTCCACCACGGGCTCGGGTGACCGGAGAGCATGCTGTCGGTTTCTATGAGCAACAGGGTGACCGTCACTGACACCAGATCACCAGGGCAGCGCCCGTGCGGGCGTCGGAAGCCGTGGATCGATCACCCGGACCCTGGCGGAGTCATACCGTGAGTCTGAAACCAACCCGGCGATCAAACAGCAGGGTGGGTCCAATCCGATACCGTGCGTTTATTGGCTACCGATCTTGTGCGAGGGCAATGACGATGGAGGTAGCCTCCGGTGTTGGGTTCGGGGTCGAGGAAAGGGAGGGGATTACTCAGGTCGCGCCAGGACCCTGCGATGAGACCCCCGTTCCTTTCTACCTGCCATTCTCCTGTCGGGACTGAGGCGCCGTCTCGACCCGTCTCGGATCTGAGAGGAGGTTCTCGTCCCACCTCGGCTTTATGTCCGGCCTAGTCTAGGTGATGGGATGATCGCGGTAGTAGTCGCGCCAGATGATCTTGTAGATCGGTATCCATCGTGGTATCGATCGCACGCCGGGGATGATGGGGACCAGGATGAGGGCGAGGGACAGGATCATCATGATCGCCCACACCAGGGCGTCGGCGTTGCCGGAGGTTTTGAACGGGGATATCTGGTACCAGAAGGTGTACAGCCACAGCCAGGCTTGGCCCGGGTAGCTGCCGGTCTCGTTCATGATGCCCCACTGGTCACCGCCGAGATGTTGGACGTTGGCCAGGTTGCCCAGGTAGGTGCCGTCGGCCAGGAACAGGAGGGGTTTGGTGTAGTTGTCCTGGTAGAAGCCGCTGCCCTGGTTGACCAGTTGGCTGTTGAGGGCGCCGCTTTGGGCCAGGCGGAGCAGGGCCGCGGTCATGGCCGGTACCGGGCCGTAGTTGCCGGGGGCGACCTTGGCCGGGTCGTTGCCGGGGGCTTTGGAGATGGCGGTGTCGTAGGCGCTGGCCCAGGCCTGCTGCTGGCTGGTGCTGGCGTTGCGGTAGGCAGCCAGGGCGGCAGTAAGGGCAGGGTTGCCGGTGACTGTGGACAGGGGGGCCAGCACGAAATCGACCGCGGGGTCGACGGGTAGGCGCACGCCGGCCCAGTTTTGCAGGTGCAGGAAGAAGATCGACTGGCCGGTGCCGGCCTGGTTGTAGGGGGGTCCGTAGGAGGCGCTGGTGCTGGTCCCGTCGAGCTCGGTGACAGCAGTGGTGACGAAGTCGGCCGGGTCCTGGCGGCCCCACTGTTGCAGAGTAATGGCCTTGTCGTCGGGGGAGGACAGCACCAGGGCGGCGATCACCGCGACCAGGCCGACCACGATCAGGGCGATCACGAATTCCTTGACCAGGTCGTAAGGGCGTTTGGGTCCGGTCCACTGTCCCGCACTGGTCCGTCGCCGGTGACGGCGAGAGGGTGTCGGTTCGCTCACCGGTCGCGCTTGCCGTCGCTGGTGGGCCCGCCGTCCGCGTCGATGCCGACCGGCGGTACCACACCCCGGATGCGCACCAACACCACGTGCAACACCACGATAATCCCCACGCCCAGTGGGAGCAGCATGATGTGCCACAACAGCATCTGGCCCAGGTTGAGGACATTCCAGAACGCCCCCACCCCGGTGCTGTTGATCCCGTCTTTGGCCTGGGTGGCGATCCATTGCGAGTCGAAGTTGGTCTGGACCACATAGCCGGTGAAGGCGGTGGCGACCGACACCAAGAAGGCCACCACCCCCGTCACCCAGGTCAGCCCGCGCCGGCCTCGCCAGGCCGCCATCCAGAACTTGCCCCACAAGTGAATGACCATGAAGAAGAAGAACAGCTCCACGCTCCACAGGTGCAAGCTGTTGAAGAAATGCCCGACCGCGGTGGTGTGCCACCAGTTGATCCCGCCCAGAGCCAGCACCGCACCCGAGACGATGATGAAGACCAGCGCGGCCAGGGTGAGCACCCCGAACACATAGATCCACGACGACACATAGGCCGGCTGGTGGTCGGGAAGAGCCCGGTCCGGGGGCAAAGCCGACAGCAGCCGGTCCCGGACACGACCCGTCCAGCTGCCGCCAGGTCGCTCCGACACCGGAGTGGCGGTCACGGCCGGTTCCTTCCCCCCGGGAACGGAGCGAACAGGGCCACCACGAACACCACGATCATCAACACGATGACAATAAAATTCGCCAGCGACAGCTGGACGAACCCCCAGTGGATGAAATAGCCGGGGCTGTTCAAGTTCACGGCCAGCAACCCACCCGAGGACGCGGCACTGACCACCAGCCACCTCCCGGCAACTCTCGCAAATCTACCAACGAATGTAATCACCGACGTGCACGGACTGGGGGATCCCCCACGGCGCCACCGGCGTGCACCTATCGCTGATCGACGAGGACATGATCCCCAGGGTCGAGCGGCTCGGACCGCCGCGGATCCTGGTCTCGGCCATTCGACGCCCACCACGCCACCTGCCCCGTCCTCGTCGCGCCACCCGAACCCCGGCCATGATCGGGCGCAATCATGCGGTAGCTGTCAGGTACTGGCCAAGTCGTTCGAGCCTCGAGGATCTACTCACCTCGACCGGTGCATCCGCTGGGTCATGCATGGTGGGGAAGTGTCACCACCTCCAGCGCCTATTTGTGACCGAGGCTCCTCGAAGATCTCGCCTCGGGTAGGCGTCGTGTCATTCAGTTTGTCAGTCCCCGCGGAACGACCCGTCGGCCTGTTATTTATCTGCGGGCGATCCGGACCAGAAAGTCCTTGGACCCTGTCCCAGAATTGCGCCGCCCGGTGACGTTCCGCGGCAGTCGCCAACACCGGCGACATAGTCGTCGGATCTCCAACGTATTCCAGATCGGTGGCGACTGCCAGTGCGTCTGGCGCGAGGTTGCGTCGGTTGTGGCCCCATACTTCCCTGGCAATCCTGTCGTGGGCTACCAGCACGGCTTGGACCTTGACGCCGCCCTTGCAGCCGGCCAGTTGTCAGGCCTCTTCGGCGTCGATGCCGGGGGTGTGAAGGCGGACGAGGATACCGTCGGGATCTGGGATGTCCAGGTACCAGCCCATGTGGCCTTCTTCGAGCGAGCGGTGGGGGAGGCGCAAGCGGTTCAGCTCGTCGGCCCACTGTTGTAACCGGGCCCGGTCCAGGACGGTCAGGCCGAGGACTGCGAACCCCTCTAGGGCTGCCGCACGCCTGGGGTTCCGGTGCAGGCCCAGCACGATTCCGCCAGGATGGCGTAGCACGACTCCGATCAGGCCCTGTTCCACTTGTAAGTCCAAGACCGGATTGAACCCGAGAACCGTCATGTACCAGTTCCGACTAACCCAAGCGTCCGTAACCGGGATGCGGACGTGGTGAAGGCCGACGATTTGAGCTTGGATATCCGGGATGTTGTCGTCGGAATCGGAGGCTCGAGGAGTATTCATGAGTTCATCCTGGCCAACGAGGAGCTGGGGAAGAGAGAACGGTCCACTTAGCGGGCAGGTACAACAAACGGTGACGGTCGACCTCCCGCGAGAAGGTGCAGAACGGCCCGTGAGACGGCTACGAGGACATACTCCCGAGCCACAGTAAGACTACCCCAGTTCCGTCCGGTTAGCGTGTCAGTGAAGACCCCGCCGACCGAGGGAGAGGGACACCTGTGGACGAGGGACGCCCGATTTCCTATGAGGCCTTGGCCGTTGACACACCCGTGGTTAGCTCCAGTGGGACGGAGTTCGGCAAGGTTCATCACGTTCTTCAGGTTCCCGAACTGGACCTCTTCGACGGGATCTCCGTGAAGACGAGACACGGGCTCCGCTTCGTGGATCGAGATCAGATCACCGAGATCACCACGACGGTCGTCCGCTGCTCTCTCACTGACGGCGAAGCAGCGTCGCTTCCCCCACCGATTGGTCCCCCTGTGCTCGAAGTCGACGTGGCCCACGACGAAGGATCTTCGCTTTCCGCTCGACTTGGCCGCCTGTTTGGGCGGACCCACTGGAAGAATATCGACGAGTAGATCGGTGAACGGGCCTCGCAGAATGCCGGATCCTGCGCTCGGGCTCCCTGGCGTACGCCCTCTCACGCAGCCCTGAAGCCGGCCCTCTCAGCGCGACAGATCATTTCATTTCGGGTGGCTCCCGGTCTCCTCCTCTCCTTCAACCCCGGCTCGCCATGGAAGCGGGCGGTGAAGCCGTTCCTCCGCTTGGCGCGGGTGCGGTCTCGTTGATGGCGGCAAGTGCGTTCAGGGTGCGGGGCAGCCGATGAATGGCAGCAGCTGCGTGATGACAGCGAGGAACACGCTGCTGTCGTTGCCGACTCCGAGGTTGGCGGCGACGTGGCCGCGCGACTTGCGGATCGCAGCCGCCGTGGGCGGCCAGCGTAGCGAACGTCAGAAGTTCTCTGGTCTGTCGATCGATGCCGGAGGGGGTGGCGGCCGGCCGGTGCCGTCGGCGGTACCATCTTGGCCCATTCGTTCTGCCCTTTGCGGGGCACTGCCTGTCACCGCCGGGTGCGTTCGGCGTCGGTTACTGCACCTCCGTGGTCCGCGGAACTACTTGCTATGGCGAAGCGTCTACCAGGAGCGCGCTGATGTCGCCGAGCAAGCTCCCTCACCGCACTACCCCGCGGTGGCCACTGCTCTCATCTACTGTCGAGACGACCCGGCTGCCGCCCGTCTCGGACACGCGCAGGCCTCCCCAGCTGGGTTCCCTCTACCGGATGCAACCTGCTGTTGGCGGGCTGGTTCGCCCTTGCCTGATGCTCATGCCCTTCTCGCCGCTGGCCCCTGCGCCGGCCGGCGCTATGTGGGGTCCCGCCATTTCCAGTCCCGGATTTCGGGCATGTCCTGGCCGTGGGTGTCGATGTACCGCCGGTGCTGGACCAGCTTGTCCTGCATGGTCTGTTTGAGGTAGCTCCCCTTGGCGCCCTAGCTGGGGGAGCCGATCGATCACGTCGGCGACGAGATGGAAGCGGTCGAGGTCGTTTTGCACCCGCAGATCGAAGGTGGTGGTGATCGTGCCTTCTTCCTTGTAGCCCCGGACGTGCAGGTTCTGGTTGGTCCGGCGGTAGGTGAGGCGGTGGATCAGCCAGGGGTAGCCGTGGAAGGCAAAGATGATGTGCTTGTCGGCGGTGAAGATCGAGTCGTAGTCGGCGTCGCTCAGCCCGTGGGGGTGCTCGGTGGCGGGTTGCAGCTTCATGAGATCGACCACGTTGACCACCCTCACCTTGAGCTCGGGCAGGTGCTCGCGGAGGATGGAAACGGCCGCCATGGTCTCCAGGGTGGGGGTGTCGCCACAGCAGGCCATGACCACATCGGGCTCGGCGCCCTCGTCGTTGCCGGCCCACTCCCAGATGCCGATCCCTTCCGTGCAGTGCACGGCCGCCGCGTCCATGTTCAGCCATTGTGGCAGCGGGTGTTTCCCGGCCACGACCACGTTCACGTAGTGCCGGCTGCGCAGGCAGTGATCGACCACCGACAGCAGGCAGTTGGCGTCAGGGGGGAGGTAGACCCGCACGATGTCGGCCTTCTTGTTGACGACGTGGTCGAGAAAGCCGGGGTCTTGGTGGGTGAAACCGTTGTGATCCTGCTGCCACACGTGGGAGACGAGCAGGTAGTTCAGCGAGGCGATCTGTCGTCGCCACGGCAGCTGCGAGGTCACCTTCAACCATTTGGCGTGCTGGTTGAACATGGAGTCGACGATGTGGATGAAGGCCTCGTAGCAGTTGAACAGTCCGTGCCGTCCGGTGAGCAGGTAGCCCTCCAGCCAGCCCTGGCACTGGTGCTCGCTCAGCATGGAGTCGACCACGCGTCCCTGGGGCGCCAGGAACTCGTCGCTTCCTACTACCGGGGCCTCCCACTGACGGTTGGTCGTCTCGAACACCGCGCCGAGAAGGTTCGACAGCGTCTCGTCGGGACCGAAGATCCGAAAGTTCCGATGTTCTTCGTTGAGCGAGATCACGTCCCGGAGGAACTCGCCCAGCACCCGCGTGTCCTGTCCGTCGACCGCGCCCGGAGACGCCACGTCCAGGGCGTAGGCGCGGAAGTCCGGCATCCGTAGGTCGCGCCGCAGCAAACCGCCGTTGGTGTGGGGATTGGCGCCCATCCGCCGGTCGCCTTTGGGGGCCAGCTCGGCCAGCTCGGGCACCAGCCGGCCGTCCTGGTCGAACAGCTCCTCGGGCCGGTAGCTCTTCATCCAGCTCTCGAGCAGGGCCACATGTTCGAGATGGGCGCCGTCCACCAGCAGCGGCACCTGGTGGGATCGGAACGTGCCCTCGATCTGCACGCCGTCGACGACCTTCGGCCCCGTCCAGCCCTTGGGGGAGCGCAGAACGATCATCGGCCAGCGCGGCCGAGTCGCCGTCGCTGCCACTGTTGCGGGCCTGGCTTTGGATCTGCCGGATGGCCTCGATGGCCTCGTCCAAGGTGGCGGCCATGAGCCGGTGCATGGCTTCCGGGTCGTGGCCTTCCACGAAATGCGGCGTCCAGCCGCACCCTCGCAGGTACTGCTCCAGCTCCTCGTGGTCGATGCGGGCCAGTACGGTCGGGTTGCTGATCTTGTAGCCGTTGAGGTGCAGGATCGGCAGCACCGCCCCGTCGGTGATCGGATTAAGGAACTTGGTGGACTGCCATGCCGTCGCCAACGGGCCGGTCTCGGCTTCACCGTCGCCGATAACGCAGGCCACGATCAGCCCGGGATTGTCGAATCTGGCACCGACATCATCCCGCCTCTGACACCGGGATCCCGATGGAACAGCTAGGGACGATCCCAGCTCAGGTTGCCGATCTGCGAAGGATATCCAAGATCGTGTGTTCCACCAGATCGCTGGTGATCTCAGAAACCTGCCATATCCCAGCCCGGCCCCGATTTGTTTGTGCCCCCGCCCTGCCACATGTCGCCCTCGGCGACTTGCACATATCCGTGGGTCGCATCGGCATCGAGTCGGAGATAGGGGTAACGATCCTCTCGGCCAGGTCCGGGGATCGCGCCGACGAGCGACATCCACAGCGTCAACCTCGGCAAAGGATATCGCGGCTCACCGCCGGGGTGCTCCTCGATAAACCCTCCCCCGCCGTCGCCTCGGAGCCGATCGAGCACTGCCTGCATCGCCGGGCGGACCTCGCGCTCGCACACTGCGGAGAAGTCGTCGAGGAACTGCCGGCGGCGCGCCTCCTCGACTTCGGTTCTATCTTCAGCCTGACGCAGACGTTCCGCCCGCTCCTCCAGGATCTCGTCCACCTCGACCAGCGGGTCGTCGGCCCCGCCGGCTCCCGGCGGGATAGAACTAGGCAACGAACGAATACCGGTCAGGTCGCATGCTCTCGCATAGTACGCGACCCGCTGGCCCGGAAAAGTCGGCGCGGGCGGACCCCGGGCAGTGATCCCTCTCCCCGCGCAAACGAATGTCCCCTGGCCGGCGGTTAGGTGGTCCCATACCCGATGCGGTGCTCACGCCACGAGGTCGCCGTCTAGCCACGCCGCGACCTCCAACCGAGACGAGTCTCGTCCCCTTGCTCGGAAAATATCCTGCGAGGGACGGTCGAGTTCCCATTCCGGTCGGGATCCCCAGCAGCGTCCGCATGAGGTCGAGGCCCTCGAGGAGCTCTCCCCGATAGGCGACGTCGGCGTCTCTGGAGGTTCGGGCCGTCAGGCGGAGCATAGGTCGAGCGCTGATCCGCCGTTGAAGCCGAGTCGTTCGACGCCGCCTTCGGCTTGGGGGTCGCCGAGCACGGCCGCCACGACAATCACTCCGGCTAGGCGCCGCAACCGAACCGCTGCCGCAGGGTGGGCGGTCTCGGCCGAGGAAGATGTCTGACCATGGGTGGGCGGCGATCGAGGCCCGATCCGATTCGCTGACGGCGCCCGCCTCGACCGTTGGTCCCACACCGCCTCGACGATACTGCCAACAGGGCCGGGCGAGCAGTCTCACAGTGGACACCCACAGATCCTGAGACAGATGGTCAGAACGGCCTCTGGACGCGCCGGTGCGGCCCGCGGGGAGCGGACCGCACCAGTGTGACGTGACCGAGGCAGCGGACCGGCTAGGCGGCCGTCTTGACCGCAGCAGCGGTCCCGGTCCCGTCGCCCTCCCCGGCGAGGGAGTCGTGGCGGGGCGGGCCGTGGCGGCGCCGGCGGTAGCCGGCGATGAGCCCGTCCATGCCGATCCAGCTCGAGGTCCTCCACATGGTCAGGATGACGATGGCGAACAGGGCGTAGAAGGCGCACACGCTGGCGGTGCCCGACATCACGTAGGTGAACAGCAGGGCCAGGCTGCCCAGCGCCGCCACTCGGGTGAACAGGCCGGCCACCAAAGCGAAGCCGATCACCAGCTCGGACACCGCGATCAGCACGCCGATCCAGCCCGAGTTGGGGACCACGAAGCTGTGCAGGAAGCTACCCCACCAGGTGTAGGCCGGCTTGGCGTGGCCGGCGAAACCGGCCACCCCGGCCCCGTTATGGTGCAAAAAGGCGGCGTTCTCCGCCCCCCACAGCTTGGCCCAGCCAGCCTGGATCCACATCACCCCCAGCCACACCCGCATAGCCAGCCACCCCACCGCCAAGACCTTCGATTCCTTCACCCATTCCCACACCCGCGGGTTCGTTCGCTCAGACGGATCACCCAAAACGGCAACCACATCACTCGCCACAGTATTCGTCATCAGAATGCTTCCTTCTTCTCCGTGGCCCGGCTCCCGCGGGCCTCACCGTCATCCTCGCCGCCGGCCCGGGTCCGCCAGTAGAGCCGAAGGTCCCTCTGCATGTCGCTCCGAAACCTCCTGTATCGCCGGGCAGCCGCACTCAGCCGTGCTCGTAGTCCAGGCGGCGCGCCCGTCCATCAGCTTTCGCGGCCACCCTGTCCAGTCTTTAGGGCCGTTCGACTCTGCCTATGGCGACAACTCGATGAGTGACATCGCCGGCCGCGCGGCCCGTACGGCCCGTTGACCGGGTAGCGCTTTGACGCCTCGCGGCGACGGTGGCGGCATGTCGATGCCGGCCACTGCCGCTCGCCGACTGGCCGGCCGCCCCCGTCGTCGATGCTGGACTCATGAATGTGCCGAAAGTCCAAAGCACGTGACCGTCACTGGATCCCGTCCGCTGGGGCCGCATCTCGGCGTAACCCAATATCTGAGGCTCCTCAGGCCGACCTTGTGAACGACGACCGGCTCTCAGAGCCCGACCAGTCACCGGGCGGGGCCGCCGATTCACGCCTGGTCCGGCTCGACGAAGCCATCGCCGTACTGGACCTTTACCTGCGGGAAACAGTCATTCCCACCGGCAGGATCATCGATCGCCTTCTGGACGTGTGGGCTGCAGCTCACAGCATCGCTGCCGATGTGAGTTCCCCCGTAGAACAACTCCTGAACGTTGGTGACCCGCCATCTGATCACCCCCAGAGCTTGTCTCCGTCCTCGACAAGGAACGTATTGCCGCCTTGCAGGCGACGGTGCTTCTCGACGAGCCAGCCACGGCGTAACGGCGACGAGCAAGCGACTGACCGCCACGAGGGGGCCGATAGGCCCTCTTTAGAGGGGGCCGCACGAGCCCTGGCCCGATGCCGCTTGGGCGACGTCGAGCATGGCCCTGTCAAGTCGTGCGGGTGTTCGGCTCTTTTTGACCCAGCCCCAGGCCGCGAGTCAGCGGCTCATGCTGACGAGATCAGGACGCCGTTGAGGACGTGGAACTGTTCGAGGCATCGGCCGCCGCCGACGGCTACCGATTGCAGAGGGTTTTCGGCGATCTGCACGGTTATTCCGGTCTCGGCGGCCAGGCGAGCGGCGAGCCCGTGCAGGAGAGCGCCACCCCCGGTGAGGACGATGCCCGGCTCCATGATGTCGGCGGCCAGCTCTGGTGGTGTCTTGTCGAGCGTGGCCGTGACGGCGTCGACGATGGCCGACACTGGCTCCGCGATGGCTTCGCGGATCTCCTCGGTGCTGGTGACGATGGTCTTGGGCAGCCCGGTGACCAGGTCCCGGCCGCCGATTTCGGCGTACAACTCCTCTTCTAAGGGGCAGGCGGAGCCGAAAGCGATCTTGACCTCTTCCGCGGTGCGCTCCCCGACGGCCAGGCCGTACTCCTTCTTGATGAACTGGCCGATGGCTTCGTCCATTTCGTCGCCGCCGATGCGGATCGACTGGCTGGTGACGATGCCCCCCAAGGCGATGACCGCCACTTCGGTGGTGCCGCCCCCGATGTCGACGATCATGTTCCCGGTGGGCTCGTGGACCGGCAGTCCCGCGCCGATGGCGGCGGCCATGGGCTCTTCGACGATATACGCCGGCCTGCGGGCCCCGGCCGCCTCGGCGACTTCCTGCACGGCCCGCTGCTCCACCCCGGTGATCCCGGAGGGGACGCAGATGACCATCCGGGGCTTGGCCAAACGCCGGGAGCCGTGCACCCGGCCAATGAAGTAGGCCAGCATCTTCTCGCACAGCTCCAGATCGGCGATCACCCCGTCACGCAGGGGCCGGATGGTGTGAATGTGGCTGGGCGTGCGGCCCAGCATGCGCTTGGCCTCCACCCCCACGGCCAACAGTCGGTTATCCCCGCTGCCGACGGCGACCACCGACGGCTCGTTCAACACGATGCCACGACCGCGCACATACACCAGGGTGTTCGCGGTTCCCAGATCCACGGCCATACCCCGGCCCAAGGCGCCGGTGAAGCGGTAGCCAGACACGAGCTCGCCCTCCACTTAGAGGTTCGGGGGTAAGCCCTGTCGGCGTTCCACAGCTCGCTGCAAACTGAGCGCTATCAAGGCCCGGTGCACTGCCTGGCTCGCTTCACCCAATGGGATCTCGCTGTCACTGCGGCCTGCGACGAGGGCGTCTCGCCAAAGCGCGTCGATCATGGCGACCACCCGTCCAAGTTGAGCGATCACGTACCCAGTTCGTTCTTCTGGACCGTCGTCAACTACATACGCCATGGCACCCCCTTTCAGCCCAAACAACATCGAGCAGATCCATGTTCTCGCGGCCCCGATTCGCGAGGTAGGGCCGTTGGTCCCCTGTATTGGCGTCAGGCTGAGGAACCCAGCGGCTAGGTGGTCGCACTGCTTATGGCGCTGGTCTGGCCTGCATGAGTCGGTGAGCATCCACTCGGGTTGCGCCGCCCGCCGACCGAGCACATCGGGGTTTGTCGTCGTGCATGAGCCGAACCGTGACCGACGTGACGGGTCGTGGAGTCCGACGGCCTACTCGGTTCGGGAGAGGCCGCGGAAGGCGAGCACGAAGAACACGAGAGCGAAGGCGACGACGACGGCGAGCTCGACCCAGATGGGCAGGGTGTAACCGAAGAGCGTGACATTGATCGGGAAGCGGGCTCGGGCGGCTGCCGACATGTTCGGGGCGGAGAAGATGACCTGGCGGAACGGTGCCACCGCATAGGTGAGCGGGTTCAGGCGGGTGATGACGGCCAGCCAGCCCGGGAGGCCATTAAGCGGGAAGAGTGCTCCGGAGAGGAACAGCGTGGACATGAGCAGCATTTGCATAACGACCTGGAAGGATTCCGACTGACCGACGTGGCCCAAGCAGCCATCGACGGCACCCTCGATCCCACCGCGGGGTCACCCCAAGACCCCTTCGAGTCAGACCTGAAGCAACGGGCGGGCATGGCGGGCGGCTGGAACGAACTGTCGAGCGAGTGGGCGACTTCGGGCGCTCATCACTTGATCTGCGGCGAGTTTGGGGTGGGTGGTGTCTCGCCGGGGTGTTTGGCGTCTGCGGCCATGTCGGAGAGGGCTCTTCGGCGCGCCTTGAGACCTGAGCCTCGGGGGACTTTGAGGAGACATACGCCAAGGCCCCCATCGGGATGGGGAGCCAGAAGTTCACGAGGCGCCACCCAAGGACGCCTAGTTGGCTGGTCGGCAATAGAAGTTTGATCGAGGGTCGGTTTCTGGCCGGAACCTATGGTGGTCCTGGCTGGGGCCGATCCCACTGCGAGTGTTGTGGTTGATGTGTGCCGTGGCCACGCCGGTGAGGTTGTGTGACTATGCGCTCAGGAGGGCCATGCGGCCCAGGTTGTCGAGGTTGAGGGCGGCCATGCGCAGCTTCAGCCACGCGTTCGCCTTTCGCAGTCCTCGCCATGGCAGCGCGGCTCGCCGGCATTTGAGTTGGGCGTTCTTGCGTTCCACCCTTGCTCGTTCTCGATAGCGCTGACGGAACGCAGGGGTCCAGCGGGCCTGGCGGGCGGCGACGAGGAGTTCTTCGTTGTCGTTGATCTGGATGACCCGTCCTTTAGTTCGTTTGGTACAGCGATCACGTAGCGGGCAACTGGCGCACACTTGGGCATCGAAACAGGCCTGGCGATGCCGTGTTTTGGTCATGGGGATGGTCGCGGTCTGGCCGGCCGGGCAGGTGACGGTCCCCGCGTCCAGATCAATACTGAACTCGTCCTTGCTGAAATATCCCTTCAGCGCCGGCGAGGGGTGGGCGGGGGCGGTCAGCTCCACGCCAGCTTCGGCCATGTCACGTCGCTTTTCGCCACTGCCGTAGTGGGTGTCGCCGATCACCTCACCTACAGCGACGGGGTCATCTTCGAGCAGGCCCTGCAAGACCTCCCCGTCGCCGGTCGTGGCGGTCGTCGCCTGGCCGGCCACGAACAGATCAGAATCAACATCGACGCTGATGTGCAGCTTGTAACCGTCATAGCGGTCCCGCCGTGAGCGATGACCATGGCGGGCGTCAGGATCCACCGTCGAGATCACCCTCTCCGACGCCACCCGCTGCGCGACCCGCACTCCGCCCGCTCCGTCGTCTTCGACATCTTGAGCGGCCACTGTGGCCAAAAGCTTCACCTCGGCCACCAAATTTGGATCGGTGATCCCAGCGCAGGCGATGATCACCCGGCAGGCGTCAGCGAACAGACCATTGACCAGCGCCTGACGTTCCACCTCTGACGCCCAGCAGATCTCCGGCTTGCCCTGCTGGTCGTAATCATCACGGGCCAACGAGGCTCGACACGCCTGGGCCTTTTCGGGTGAGATCGGTTCGAGCAAACTCAAGCAGCGACGTATAGCCGACCGGATCAGGCTCACCGTGTCTTGGGTGACCACGCTGTCGGCGATGCCGGTCGAGTCCACCACCCGGCGATGGCCGACCACCCCGGCGGACTTGGCCACCCCGACCAGCCGCTGGTGAAGCCAGCCGTCCATTCCTGCTTTGACCAACCGAGCCCGGAACTCCACCAGGCACACATGAGGGATACCCCGATGCTCCAGCGGCAAGCCCAGCGCCGCCTTCCAAGACAGATCAAACCGAGACCGTCGCTCCGCTTCCCGATCCGACACCCCGTAGAAGATCTGGGCCAGCAACAGCGCCGCCAGAACCGACGGTGGATGAGACGGCCGACCCCTCCCGCTGGCATAGAGGCACTTGAAGTCCTCGTCGTTGAACAAGTTCCCCCGGGCTGCACCCAAGGTGGCCAAGAACCCGTCCTCGTCGAGCAACTCGCCGCAGACCACATCGATCTGCGAAAGCGAGCCTTGCGGTGACACTGTTCCCCTCACCCCGCCAAGTCAAGCCGAATCAGCCCCAAATCGCGAGCACCATTCAAGCCCGTGACCAGCGACTTTCCGACCACCCAACTAGGGCGGCGACGTTGCGTGGGACCCCAAAGCTCACGAGCAGGGTGGCGGTCAACGCCTCGATGATGCCCAGGCCACCAGGGGTCACCGGGATGGCGCCGAGCACGTTGGCGATGCCGAGGCGGCGAACAGCTCGACCGGATCGACGATGTGCCCGAGGGCGGCCAGAAACGACCACAGCGAGGCTGCTTCGAGGACGATCCCGGCTGCGAGCCACCCTACGTTGAGCTGGTTGAGGAGGTGGAGGTCCTTTTTTGCCCCGACCAGTTCGGGGATCACCAGATACTCCACGATAAGGAGCAGCAGTAAGATCACCACTCCGTGGCGCAACCAGGCGGGAACCTTCGACCGCCACGAACCGAGGCGGGGCACGTGCCTTTCGCCGGTTCCCATCTGGCCATCCTCGCAGGGCGTCCAGCTCAGGAGGATCCGAGGGGACTGCCGAGGTGCGTCCCCAATTCCCCGCGGACGGGATGGACGGCGGCACATAATCTTCTCGCTCCGAGACCTCGGCCAAGCACGCCAGCAAGCGCGAATTCGGCAGCGATCGGAAGCGGCTGGCGAGCTGTGACGAACCATGCAAACGGGTGAAGCGCGGCTGGTAGCGGAATTGCGGCCCAACTGCCCGCATCCGTAGGCGCCGCCCGGCACCCGACCCCAGAGAAAAGGAGACCGACGTGCCAAAACGTCGGTACAGCTCACCGGAAGATGTTCGCGGGGGACGGTGATGGCGCGTCGATCAGGGCGGCTGGGGGCGGAGGCGGTCGGGTGTATGGTTTGAGTGGGCGTCGTCGATGAGGCCGCGTGAAGTTCCCTCAGCCGGTTCCGGCTGGCGGCGGTAAGTGTTACCTCGGACCCTCGTGGCGCCGCATCAAGGATGCGCAGATCAACCGGGAGTCCGATGCTCGTCCCGCTCCGTCGAGGCCAAGTTGGTCTGTTCGACCTGGTGATATCGCGCTTCACGTCCGGCGAACGCAGTTTGACGCCCGAAACGAGCACCACCGCCAGCAGCGCCAGATCGTTGGTGTCGGCGGTGGAGGCTTGCCGTCGCGGGAGCGGAGGCTGCGGTTGAGCGCGAGAAGTTGGCGAGTTTCCCGAGGCCGAGGAAGAGGAGCTGACCGAGGTGCTCACTGGTTACGGACTTGATTTGGGTCTGGCCGGCCGCGTGGCTTCGGAGATCTCCAAGCGACCTGAGGCGGCCCTGCGGATGCGCACCCGTAAGGAGTTTGGGGTCAACCCCCAAGCCCTGGCATCGCTATGGGTGGCGGCGGGCTCATCCATGGTGTCATTCGCTCTGGGTTCGGTCATCCCGCTGGTCCCGTATTTCGCTGCCGCTCAGAGCCTGGTGCTCTCGGAGCCTGGTGTTCTCGGTGCTGGTGTCGGCGGTCGCCCTGTTCATTGGCGGCGCCGTGGTGGCGGGTCACCAGCCGGCCCCTGGTGCGCGTTGGCCTGCGTCAGCTCGCCCTGGGGGCGGCCGCGGCGGCCGTCACGTATCGGATCGGTCAGGTGATGGGGCCGTGAACGCAATGACGGGTATGGCCGACAGGCCCGTCGCCCCCGGTGGCAGTGGGCGGGACCAATGGCCCTAGCGGCGTCGGATTCCGACGCTAAAGCTTCGGTGATGGTCGTGGCGGCGCCCCCCCGATCGGGCGACTTGGACATGGTCGCCGCTGCCGGTCTGACCTGCGAGGAGGTGCTATCAGGGCTGGGGAGCGGCTTGGAGGGGCTGTCGTCCGACGAGGCGGCCGCCCGGCTACGCCAGTTCGGGCCGAACGCACTCGCCACCCATCGGGTGCGGGCCAGCGCGGTGCTGTTCCGTCAGATCCGCAACCCGATCCTTATCATGCTGCTCGCCGCGGCCCTGATATCGGCGCTGACCGGCGGTGGCACCAACGCCGTGATCATCGTGGTGATCGTCGCCCTCAGCGTCGGCTTGGGGTTTTTCAACGAGTACCGGGCCGAGATGGCCATGGAAGCCCTGCGAGCCAACATCCGCCACGAGGCCGAGGTGCGGAGGGACGGACGCTCGTGCCGGGTTCCGGTCACGAACCTGGTGCCTGGCGACGTGGTGGCGCTGCGCATCGGGGCTTTAGTGCCGGCCGACGTCCGCTTGTTGACCGTTGAAGAACTCGAGTGCGACGAGGGGGTGCTGACGGGAGAGTCGATGCCGGTGGCCAAATCGGTCGAGGCCGTCACCGGCCGCCCGGCGCTGGATCAGCCGGGATGCGTGTTCATGGGGACCATCGTCCACCAGGGCTCGGGACTGGGGGTGGTGGTCCGCACCGGAGCGCGCACCGCGTTCGGGCGCATCGCGGCGGGCCTGTCGGAGAAGCAGGGCCAGACCGCGTTCGAGGTCGGCTTGTCGCAGTTCTCGCGCTTTCTGTTCGCGGTGGCGGCCGGGCTGACGGCGTTCATCTTTATCGTCAACGTGGCCCTGTCCCGGCCTTTGATCGAGGCGCTGCTCTTCTCGCTGGCTATCGCCGTGGGTTGTTGGCGGCCACGTTGTCTGCACACGGGTTGGCAGCGGTGTTTGATCATAGTTCGGCAGGGGGTTTGTGGATGAGGGCGGGGGCCGGGCGGGATGGGTCATGTTCAGTCTCGGGTGAGTTCGGCGACGGCTTTTTTGGCGCAGGCGTCGTCGACGAGGTCTTTGTTGTCGGCGGCGGCGGCGATGAGTGCGGCGGTGGCGGCGTTGTTGAGCTGCCGGGGTAGGCCGTTGGCGACGCGGTGAAGTCGGGAGATGGCGTCGTCGGCGAAGAGCGGTTCGTCTCGTCCGGCTAGGGCGAGGTGGTGTTGGAGGTATTCGGGGGACTCGGCGAGGTCCATGGGTTTGATGGTGAAGCGGGTGGCGATGCGCTGGTCGAGGGCGGCGAAGGTGCCCATGCGCAGTTGGCGGTTGAGGGTGGGCTGGCCGACCAGGATGCCGGCGAAGGCGGAGGCGGAGTCCATGTCGGCGTTGGTCAGCAGTCGTAGCTCTTCGAGCTGGGCGGGTTCGAGGAGGTGGGCTTCGTCGACTATGAGCACGACTCGGCGGTGGCGTTCGGCGACTTCGGCGGCGAGCAGGTCGGCGGCTTGGACCATGAGCTCGGCCCGCTGATATCGGGGTGGTCGCCGAGGGCTCTGACGATGGTGACGTAGAGGCCCCTGGTGCCGAAGGCGGGGTTGGAGATGTAGATGATCTGATGGCGGGTGGGGTCGAGAGCCGAGACGGCGGCTCTGACGGACACCGTCTTTCCGGCTCCGACGTCACCGGTGACCACGCCGAGGGCGTTCTCGACCACGCAGAAGTTGATGCGGGCGATGGCTTCTTGGTGGGCGGGCCGGGCGTAGAGGTCTTTGGCCGGGATGGACTTGCCGAACGGGGTGCGCTTGAGCCCGAAATGCGCCACCCACGGCGCCCGGCTCACTGGGCCTCCTCGCTCGCCGGGGAGCTCGAAGATGGCCAGCTGGGTGAAGTCGATCTTCATCCCGGTGCCGGCGGCTTCTTCGTGGGCGGCGGCGACCAGTCCGAGGTAGTCGACGCCGGTGGGTGTCGGGGCGGGCCGGGCGGCTTGGGGCACGGCCCGGTGGGTGTGGCGTCCGATCACGAACGGGGTGGCCACCCCGGCCGGTTTGCCTTCGTAGAAGATGTCGAGGCGAGTGAGGTCTTCGGGGTCGTAGCGCAGCTCGACGCGCCGGCCGACCAGGGACGGGTCGACCGCGTACTGGTTGCCCTCCAAAGGGACGGTCGCGGTGCGGGTCACCTTGCGGGTGACCGACCAGCGGAACGCTTCACGCAGCCGTTCGGGATCAGCTGCTCGGTGCGGGCCGCCGGCTTCGAAGCGTTCGATCGGGGCCTGGCCGGTCTCGGCGTGGAGACGGCGGTTGGCCACCTGCTCGGCCCAGGCCGAGAACAGGTCGTTGAGGGCCTCCAGGCTGTCGATGCCGTGATGGGTGGCCTCGGACAGGAACGCGTCGCGGATGTAGCGGTTGAGTCGTTCCTGCTTGCCTCGGCCTTCGGGCGAGTAGGGCTGGGAGTGGACCAGGCGGATGCCCAGCACGGCGCAGGTGCGGGCCAGCCAGGCGTTCTTGAACGGGGCCCCGTTATCGGCGTAGAGCACCTCGGGCATCCCCCGGCGCACGATCGCCCGGCGCAGCAGGTCCTGGCAGGCCCGGGCGTTCTCATAGGCGTAGAACACCCCGTCGACCAGCAGTCGGGAGTGGTCGTCGACGATCAGGAACAGCTTGGCCCGCACCGAGACGTCGATCTTGGGGTGGGGGACCCACGGGCCGACCAGCACGTCGGTGATCCACCGCTCGTTGGCCCGGGCCGCCTCGTAGCGGCCGAACACCTTCGGCTCCGCCTCCAGCGCCTCGCGGTGCAGACCGCGCCGGCGCAGCTGATCTCTCACCGTCCGCTCCGAGACCGCCACCCCGTGGCGGTGGAACAGGATCGAGGCGATCTGCGCGGCCGAACGGCTGGCAGCTCCAGGCGCAGCGCCACCGCCTCGTCGGCCAGCTCCGGATGGGCCCGCACCGTCCCGGCATCCGAGCGGGCCGAAGGCCGCAGCGCTTCGAGCCCTCCGGCCCGCCACGCCCGGATCCACCGGTCGATCGTGCCCCTCGAATAGCGGCGGCTGCTGCCATCGGGATGGGTATGGGCCTGCCCGGCGATGCCCCGCACCACCGCCCCGCGCTCCGCCGGGCTCAGCCGGTCAGCGGTGGCCTCGGCGATCACCGCCCAGCGGTGCAAGGCGATCGCCTCGGCCATGTCGTTTCCATGTCGTCCTCCTCTCGGTCTCCGTTTCAGGGGACCGGAGGCATGAAACGACGTCTGCCGACGATCAACCAGGGCGAATCCGTGTTGGTGGCGATCAACCTCCCGCCGCTCACCGCCGACACGAACCGCCAACCGCCAACAGCCGCCCAGCCCGGCAGCGACAGGCCGCCTGCCACGCGGCGGCCATCGCCGCCAGCGCCCACCCGTCCAGGTCCGCCACCGGCGCCAACCGCTCCCGCCAGCTCCACCGCCAACGCCGCGAACGCCACCGCCGCCAAGGCGCCCTCACCGGAACCGCCGCCACCACCCCCGGGCCGTGGTGTAAGGAACCGCCACCCCCTCCGCCGCCGGTCGCACCCCGACCCGCCGGCCGCCACCTCCTCGATCACCGCCCCGACCGTCTCCACCACGTCCAGCCGGCCGACCAACAAAAACGCCGGCAGCAACGCATGAGTCACCCCGCAGACCGGCAGCGCACACGGGGGATGAACACCCGCTGGCACAGGCCCCCCTGGCGGACATGACGCCGATACCCCGACCACCAGCCCATCGGCGCCGAACACGACGGGCACTCCGGCCGCGGGAACTCCACCGCCCGGCCCGCCGACATACGCGTCGACCGACAACGAGCACGGCCATACGATGGACACAGGTGGCAACACCGCCTTGGACCCCTCCCGACCGAGAGACCAATCGCAGCGGGAGGGGTCCCTCGCGAACAAGGACCCGCCATCCTCGCCGCCCCCACCCACCGACACCAGCCCAAACCACCGCGCAAACACCGCCGCCGAAAACGCCCCCCGATGATCAGACAGTCACGCCGCTAAC
>CAWAEC010000006.1:0-1107975 GCA_963781155.1 uncultured Acidimicrobiaceae bacterium | reverse complement strand
CCGCCCGATTAACCCGCCCAAAACTCAAGAGGTCCACCCCATGGCTCCCCTACCCCAACCCGTCGGCCCACCCCGAGATGCTCAATCGCGGTCCCCCGTAATGCCGCTACTGCTCACCGTCAACCAGGCTGCGGAGCTGCTCGGTATGGGCCGATCCACCCTCTACGAGTTGCTCGACGCTGGGGAGCTGCGCTCGATCAAGCGCGGGGCCAGCCGCCGAATCCCGCTCAAAGAGGTTCACGAGTACATCGACCGTCTGCTTGACCGCCAGAACTGCGAACAGAAGCAGGGTTCGGCTGTCCCATCCGCTTCCTAGGCTGGTTTTCGCCCGGGCTGATGGAGGAAGAGGTCGGGAGAGGAGCAGAGAGATGGCACACATCAAACGCCGATCGACAGCCATAGGCGCATGGCGATACGAGGTCCGCTGGCGCACCCGCGAAGGGGAGCGATCCAAGCGCTTCGTCCGACGCAAGGACGCCGACGCCTACAAGGCCAAAGTCGAAGGCGACGAGCTCGTTGGGTTTGTCACCGATCCGAGGGCCGGGAAAGTGACCCTCTCGATGTACGCCGCCGAATGGCTGACAGCTCGAGTGGTGAAGGGTAGGCCGCTGTCACCGTCAACCCGTTACGGGTACGAGAGGCTCCTTGCCCGCAATATCCTCCCGCACCTCGGTCCGCTGTCATTGAGAGCGATTACAGCCGAGCGGGTGCGGAACTGGTACGGCAGCGTGACCCTCGAGTCCGGACACGATCAGGCCGCCAAGTGCTATCGGCTTCTTCGCGCCATCCTTAACACCGCGGTCGACGATGAACGCATCAGCCGAAACCCGTGCCGGATCAAAGGGGCCGGCGCCGAGACTGCCGCCGAGCGACCGATACCCACCACGTCCGAGGTGCTCGCACTCATCGAGGCGATGCCGGCGCGGTACCGACTCGTGTTGGTCCTCGCCGGGCTGGGCGGGCTACGCACGGGCGAGACCCTTGGTCTCCGGCTCTCCGATGTCGATAGCCTCCGGTCTGCGGTCCATGTCCGCCAGACAGCTCAGGAGATTCCGGGGCTGGGCCGGATGGTGAAGGATCCCAAGTCCGAGGCCGGCCGGCGGACCGTTGTGCTCCCTCGCCAAGCCATGGACGCCATTGCCGCGCACGTGGATGCGTTCGGGTGCGCCCCGACCGGCGAACTGGTCACGGACCCAAGAGGCGGGCCAGCGCGCCGATCCCGCGTCTCGGTCGCCTGGACAGAGGCCAAGGAGTCGGTTGGGGTCGACCCGGATATGCGTCCGCACGACCTCCGGCACTACGCCGCCACTCTCACGGCCCAAATGCCTGGGATCACGACTAAGGAGCTAATGGCGCGTATCGGGCACTCGTCACCGAGGGCGGCGCTCATTTATCAGCACGCTACCGAAGAGCGGGATCGCCAGGTCGCTGCCTTTCTGGAACGGGAGCTAGCTGCGGCGGATACGGCGAAACCGCGGATAGTGGCGCTTGCCGACCCGGACAGTTCGGCGGGGTCAAGGGTACGCGGGTTTTCCGCGGGTTTTTCGAATCCGTCGCGTCGCGGGTCAAAGTCCAAAAAGGGGCCTTGACCTGCGATAACGCTCGTGAGGCGGCGACCGGAATCGAACCGGTGTACAGGGCTTTGCAGGCCCTTGCCTCAACCACTCGGCCACGCCGCCCGGCATGCCAGTCGCTCACTCTACTCCGAACGGCACCGGGCTCGGCTCGGGCGGCTACGGTCGGCGCGCCCATGTTCGCTGCCGTCGACCTGCGCCCTCTGCGAACGAGCCACCGGATCACGCTGGGTGCGGCGGCGCTTCTCACCGCGATCGCCGGCATCGCGGCGGCGGCCGGCGCGGGAGCCGTTCCTCGCTTCGTGCTGGCCGGCTTGGCCCTGGCCGCGTTGGCCGCCCTGGTCGGGCAGGCCATCGAGCAGGTCGGTGAACGTCTCGGACCAGGAGCGACCGGGCTGCTGCAGTCGACGCTGGGCAACCTGCCCGAGTTGTTCGTTTGCATTTTTGCGCTCAACATGGGATTGACCGCTGTCGTGCAATCGGCGCTGGTCGGTTCGATCCTGGCCAATACCGTGCTGGTACTCGGGTCGGCCTTCGTGGCCGGCGGCCTGCGTCACGGTGTTCAGCGCTTCGACCCCGAAGAGCCCCGGCTCAACGCCTCGCTCCTGTTGCTCGTGGTGTCCGCCCTCGTGGTACCCACCCTGGCATCGGAACTGCACACGCCTGCTGCCGCCCATATCTCGGTCCTCTCAGACGTATGCGCCATCGCCCTGCTCGTCGTGTACGCCGCCAGCATCCCGTTTTACCTTCGACACCGGCCCACACCCGTCAACGAACCGGGTAGACCGGACGACCCGCCGGCGCAGGTGTGGCCCCTCTCCCTGTCAGTCACCCTTCTCGCGGCCGGAAGCCTGGGGGCGGCGCTCGCATCCCACTGGTTCGTTGACCCTCTCGAAGCGGCGATCACCAGCCTGGGCCTGTCCCAGGCCTTTACCGGGTTGGTCGTGGTTGCGCTCGCCTCGAATGCGGTCGAGCACGCCGTCGGCATTCGCTTCGCGGTCAAGGCGAAACCGGAATACGCCATCAGCACCACGCTCAACAGCCCACTGCAGGTGGCACTGCTGCTCACCCCGGTGCTGGTTATCCTCAGCCGGTTCGTCGGGCCCAGCCAGCTCAACCTCGTGTTCCAACCGTTGCTGGTTGCGGCGCTGGCCGCGTCGGTACTGGTGGTGGCCGTCATCATCTACGACGGCGAGTACACCTGGGTGGAGGGGATGGCCCTGGTTGCTCTCTATTGCATCATCGCCACCGCGTTCTGGTGGGGCTGATACCCGACCCGACCGGGTCTCGCGCCCTGGGAGCCGGTAGCTTCGGGCCTATGGAACACGCCGTGTCGCCGGGCGTGCCCTATCCGCTCGGCGCAACGTTCGACGGCCTCGGCACCAACTTCTCGCTGTTCTCCCAGGCGGCGGACGCGGTCGAGTTGTGCCTGTTTGACGACGACGGGCGCGAGCGCAGGTTCGTGCTACCGGAAGTCGACGCCTACTGCTGGCATGGCCACCTCGAGGGGGTCGAGCCCGGCCAACGGTACGGCTACCGGGTGTACGGCCCCTACAAGCCGGAGGCAGGGCTGCGCTGCAACCCGGCCAAGCTCCTGATCGACCCGTACGCCAAGGCCGTGGAGGGGGAAGTCACGTGGGGACAAGCCCCGTATTCCTACGCTCGCGGAGGCGACGACCTGTCCATTGACACCACCGACTCGGCCCGGTCGATGCCGAAGGCGATCGTGGTCGACCCTGCGTTCGATTGGGGTTCCGACCGGCCGCCTCGCACATTGTGGGCCGACACCATCATCTACGAGACCCACGTGAAGGGTCTGACGTGGACCCACCCCGGCATCCCGGAGCACCAGCGGGGCACCTACGCGGCGGTCGCCCATCCCGAGATGCTCGAGCACTTCTCCAAACTCGGGATCACCGCCGTCGAGTTGATGCCGATCCACCACTTCGTGCACGATGACCGGCTTGTCAAGCTGGGACTGAAGAATTATTGGGGCTACAACTCCATCGCCTACCTCGCCCCTTATAGCGGATATTCCTCGCGGGGCGGGCACCGGGTTGTCAACGAGTTCAAGGCCATGGTTCGGGCCCTACACGAGGCCCACATCGAGGTGATCCTCGATGTCGTCTACAACCACACCGCCGAGGGTGATCACCTCGGTCCGACCCTGGCGTTCCGGGGCATCGACAACGCCAGCTACTACCGCTTGGTCGACCGCCAGCCGCGCTTCTACAGCGACTCCACCGGCACGGGGAACTCGCTCAACGTCCGCAACCCCCACGTGCTCCAGTTGATGATGGACTCGCTGCGGTACTGGGTCATGGAGATGCACGTCGACGGCTTCCGGTTCGACCTGGCCGCCAGCCTGGCTCGCCAGTTTCATGAAGTCGACCGCCTGGCGGCCTTCTTCGACATCATCCAGCAGGATCCGGTGATCAGCCAGGTCAAGCTCATCGCCGAGCCGTGGGACGTGGGTGATGGAGGGTATCAGGTCGGTAACTTCCCGCCCCTTTGGTCAGAGTGGAACGGAAAGTTTCGTGACGCCGTTCGTGACTATTGGCGCCAAAGTGGAGCGCCTATTGGCGATCTGGCCGAGCGCTTGACCGGCAGCTCTGATCTGTACGAAGCGACCGGCCGTCGCCCGTTTGCCAGTATCAACTTCGTCACGTGCCACGACGGCTTCACTCTGGCCGATCTGGTCTCCTACAACCACAAGCACAACGAAGCCAACGGCGAGGGCGGGCGGGACGGGAGTGACGACAACCGCTCGTGGAACTGCGGGGTCGAGGGACCGACCGATGATCCCGAGGTCGTGCGCTTGCGCCGGCTCCAGGTCCGGAACTTCCTGGCCACGCTGTTCCTCAGCCAGGGCGTCCCGATGCTGCTTGGTGGAGACGAACTGGGGCGTACTCAAGCGGGCAACAACAACGCCTACTGCCAGGACTCTGCGATTTCCTGGTACGACTGGGACGACATTGACCGGGATGTGCTGGCCTGGACGCAGCGGTTGATCGCGCTCCGCCGGGCCCACCCGGTATTTCGCCGGCGCCGCTTCTTCCAGGGGCATTCTCTGCGGGGAACCGGCTCCTCCGACCAGCTGCCCGACATTGGTTGGTTCCGCAACGACGGGCTCCCCATGACGGACGCAGATTGGGACATCGGCTACGCCAAGTCCATCGGGGTGTTCCTCAACGGCCGGGCCATACCCGATCCCGACATCCACGGCCGGCCCATCGTGGACGACTCGTTCTACCTGGTGTTCAACGGCTGGGACCAGGAGATCGATTTCACCCTGCCAGCGGCGCGCTGGGCCTGGTCGTGGGACGTGGTGCTCGACAGTGCGGCCGGCGTAGGCAGGGACGGGGAGGCGCCCGGACCCCGGCGCCCCGCGGGAGGCGTCATCCGGGTTCCGGGGCCCCGGCTGTTGGTGTTGCAATCGGCTCCCCCCCGGACGAGCAGAACTGAGCCCCGTCCGGAAGTACAGTGTCACCGCATCCCATCGGCGCCCATCGTTACCATGCATCCAGGGAGGTGCCGAGTGTCTGATGACATGCCGCTGTCCTACGCTCGGGCAGTAGGTGAACGTCTCCGGAACCTCCGTCGCCAGCAGAGCCTGTCGCTCCTGGCCGTCGAGGAGGCCTCCGGCCGGGAGTTCAAAGCTTCCGTCCTCGGCGCCTACGAGCGGGGCGAGCGGATCATCTCGGTCCTCCGCCTGCAGCGGCTCGCCCATCTGTACGGGGTGCCGGTTGACCAGTTGCTGCCCAGACCGCCGTCAGCGACGGGCGACTTCGACGGCCGACTGTCCACCAACGGCGCCGAGCCCTCGTTGCAACCGGGGCCGGTCAGCATTGACTTGCTCAGCCTCGCCGCACTCGAGGCCCCCGAGAAGGAAGTGCTGCGGCGGTACGTCAGCATGATCCAGATCCAGAGGGGTGACTTCAACGGGCGGGTGATCACCATTCGACGGGAGGACGTCCTGGCATTGGGACGGGTCTTCGAACGTGATGAAACAGCCATGCGCAAGCGGCTCATCGAGCTCGGCCTCGTGAGCTAGCGCACGAGCTGATCCACCCGCGCCAGCCTGACCAACTCACCAACTCAACGAGTCAACGACCGAACATCGAGAGCCAGGCCTCTCGTGTTCTCGGCTTGAACACCATGTTGATTTCTTTGACCGCCGCCATCGTGGCGGTAGACGGGACCGAGTACCGGTGCCCCGGGTACACGACCGTGCTGTCTGGCAAAGACGCCAACCGCTGGAGACTCTCGTACATGGCTTCGGGGTCGCTACCCGGAAGATCCGTCCGGCCGCAACCTTCGAGGAACAGCGTGTCCCCGGCCACCAGCATCCCGTCCACCAAGAAGCACTGGCTGCCCGGAGTGTGGCCTGGGGTGTGAAGCAACTCAACCTGTATGGCGCCCACGGCCACGCGCTCGCCGCTGTCGTGGGCGATCACGTCGCCGCTCTCGAGCCCGGTGACCCGAGCGACCGACGCGGCCTCCTTGCGGTGGGCGTGGACCGGCACTGCGACCTGGTTCAGCAGCTCGGCCAGGCCCTCGATCCGGTACCCCATCATGGAGCCGCCCACGTGGTCGGGATGATGGTGGGTGACCAGCACCCCCGAGACCGTCATACCGTCACCGGCGGCGACGTCAAGCAGGTCCCGCACGCCGTATGCAGGATCGACGAGCAGAGCCGTCCCTTCCTGTCGGTCCCCGATGAGATACGAGAAATTGACCATCTCCGCGGCCACCTGGTCGGATGCCGCGAAATCGCGCCCGGAGAGCAGCTGGCGAAAGTACAGGCGGTCGTCGTCGGACATCACTCACCCATCCTAGAGGCCGGAGGAATAGTTGCGGCCGCAACCTTGTTGGCGCGACCAGCGACATAGGAGGTTGCCATGCCAGCCGTTACCGTTGACGATCTTTCCGCCTTACCCCGCATCGCCCCGACTTCCGGCGACTCCGCGACCGGCGCGCCGGCCCGGGTCCGGCCGGTCGAGACCATTACCACTGCCCCCTCGGGTTTCGAAGGCGAGGGGTTCCCCGTACGGCGCGCCTTCGCCGGTGTCGCGCTCGATCGCCTCGATCCATTCGTGCATATGGATCAGATGGGGGAAGTGGAGTACGCGCCCGGTGAACCCAAAGGAACGCCGTGGCACCCCCACCGCGGTTTCGAGACCGTCACCTACATAATCGACGGCACCTTCCAGCATCAGGATTCCGCCGGCGGCGGCGGTCTTATCACCAACGGGGACACGCAGTGGATGACAGCAGGATCGGGGATTTTGCACATCGAGCGGCCGCCCGAGGCCCTCGTCGCCAGCGGCGGGCTGTTCCACGGAATCCAGCTCTGGGTGAACCTGCCCGCGTCCGACAAGTGGGTGGATCCTCGCTACCAGGACATCGGACGGGACCGGGTCACCCTCCTCGGATCGGCCGACGGCGGGACGCTGGTCCGCGTCATCGCCGGCCGGGTCGGTGGATACCAGGGGCCGGGCGATACGTATACGCCGATCACCCTGGTTCATGCCACGTTGGCGCCGGGCGCCCGCCTCGAGCTGCCCTGGGACCCGGCGGCCAATGCGCTCGTGTACGTACTGTCGGGCCGGGGTAGGGTCGGACCGGACGGTCGGCCCTTCCAGAGCGGCCAGCTGGCGGTGTTGGGCCGGGGTGACCTGATTGCCGTAGAAGCCGACCGCAACCAGGAAAGCAGGCACCCGGCGCTCGACATCCTGGTGCTCGGCGGCCGGCCTATCGGCGAACCGGTGGCGCACTACGGCCCGTTCGTGATGAACACCCGGGCCGAGCTGGTCGAGGCGTTCGAAGACTTCCAGAAGGGCCGCATGGGCACTATTCCACCCTCTGCCATGGCTGACCGACGGTAAAACGGGCACACTGGGGAACATGTGGTTCCGCAACGGGTTCGAGCCGGCGGCCTGAGGCACGGAGGTCGTCCGGTGGATCCCGAGCCCGGGTCGGCGAGACGGTTCTCGTTGTCGGAACTGGTGGCACGCAGCGGCGTGCCGGCGAGCACCATCCACCACTACCGACGGGCGGGTTTGATCCCCCCGCCCGTGCGGGAGATGGCGAACCGCTTTGGGTACGACGAACGTCATCTCGAAGCGTTGCAGCACATCCGCACCCAAGCGGCCGCGGACCCGGAAGGTCGGGCCCGGGTCGTGGCCGCCGCCATCGAGGCGTTCAAGACCCGCAGCTATAGCGAGGTGACCGTCAGCGACATCGCCAAGGCCGCCGGCATGGCCAAAGGGACGATATACCGCCATTTCGCCTCCAAGGAAGACCTCCTCACCGCCGCCATCGAGTCCCTGCTGGCGGACACGGAGTCGCGATTCGAGATGGCGGTCACCGCCCTCGGGGGGCCTTCCGGCCTGACCGGTGACCCCGAGAAGACGGCAATGGTGTTCGGGCATCTGGTTGCGGGCGTTCTCCCCATGCTGCTGGAACTTGGCGCCCGCGCCGCCAAGGGCCACGAGGCGAGCGAGGTCCTCGCCCGGCGGGTGTTGCGTACCCTCGCCGAGGCCGCGGGCCGTCCGTTCACCGGTCGTGACGCAGAATCCGAGGCAGCGGTCCAGTCGGGGTTGGGGATCATCGAGTCCGCCTTCGCCACCGTCCTGGCCTGGGCGGTCGGGCCGGACTGGCCACCGGACGCCGGTCTGGCGGACGCCGGTCTGGCGGACGCCGGTCTGGGGGACGCGGGTCTGGGGGACGGGGGCCTGGGGGACACAGGTCTGGGCGACGAGTTGGCATCGCCCACCTGAGCGTCTGATCCTGCGATCCTTGACACGCGCCGCCCCAGCGCGTACATCTGGTGACTACGCGGTCATTCTCTTACACTCGCTCGGATGGCTCGCCCCCTCCCTCGACCGGGCCCGTTCTGACGGCCCCGAACGGGTTGCCCGCGCCCCGCACCCTCCTGGGCCGAGCCGGGAACGAGAACTTCCGAGTCGCGTCGCGGGTGCTGCCGGCTGCAACACGAGAGCACCTGATGGCAGTCTATGGCTTCGCCCGCTTCGTCGACTACCTGGGCGACGAGTACCCCGGCGACCGGCTCAAAGCGCTCGATTGGCTGGAAGCCCAGACCCACGCCGCCCTCCTGGATCCGAAGGCCCCGGCCCTCCATCCCCTCGTCTCCCCTGCGGCTGGGATGGTGGACGATCTCGGCGCTGACCCCGCAGCACTGTTCGACCTGATCGACGCCAACCGCCAGGACCAGGTCGTCCACTCCTACGCCACCTTCGACGACCTCATCGGCTACTGCCTGCGGTCCGCCAACCCTGTCGGACGACTGGTGCTGGCCGCGTTTCGCGCCGCCACCCCGGAGCGGGTGTCCTGGTCGGATCACGTCTGTACCGGACTGCAGCTGGCCGAACACTGGCAGGATGTCGCCGAGGATGCGGCCGCCGGAAGGGTGTATTTGCCGGCTGATGACATGGCCCGGTTCGGGGTGGACCGCCAGGACCTGTTGGACCGGCCACCCGCATCACCGGGCCTGAGAGGACTGTTGGCCTTTCAGGTGGCCAGGGCGCGGCGCATTCTCGATGACGGTGCTCCTTTGCTCTCCTCGCTTCGCGGCGGGGCTCGCTGGGCGGTCACGGGCTTCTGGGCGGGTGGGCAGGCAGCCCTGGACGCCGTCGCGGCCAGCGGTTTCGATCCGCTCCGGGGCGCCCCAAAACCGGCGGCCTCCCGGGTGGCGCGGCACGCGGTCGCCGCCCTGCGGAACCCAGCCGCGCCTCGGGAGGCGGTGTGAGGGTCGCCGACGCCTATCTCCGTTGCGAGGAGATCACCACCACTCAGGCTCGGAACTTTTCTTACGGGATCAAGCTGCTCCCGGGACCGAAACGGCAGGCCATGAGCGCCCTGTACGCCCTGGCCCGCCGGGTCGACGACATCGGAGACGGTGACAGCCCCGTGCCTGCCAAGCTCGCCGCGCTGGCGGAGATCCGCAAGCAGGTCGCGGCGCTGGCCACCGAGGACCACGACGGCGACGACCCGGTGCTGGTCGCGGTCGCGGACGTGGCCCGTCGCTTTCCGATTCCGGTGTCTGCCTTCGACGACCTGATCGATGGGTGCGAGATGGACGTTCACGGCGCCTCGTACCGCACCTTCGACGATCTGGTCGGCTATTGCCGACGGGTCGCGGGCAGCATTGGGCGGCTGAGCTTGGGCGTGTACGGCCCTGGCGACTCGCCTCGGACCGTTCCGCTCGCGGACGACCTGGGCGTGGCACTGCAGCTCACCAACATTCTCCGCGACATTGTGGAGGACCACGACCAGATGGATCGGGTGTACCTCCCCCTCGAAGATCGCGAACGCTTCGGGGTGGGCGCCGATCTCCAGGCCCCGGCCGACGCCATGATGGCGCTCATCAGCTTCGAAGCGGCCCGGGCGGAAGAGTGGTACGACCGGGGGCTCACTCTGCTGCCGCTGCTCGACTGGCGTTCCCGGGCGTGCACGGCGGCCATGGCCGGCATCTACCGGCGCCTGCTGACCCGCATCCAGCGGGACCCGTCGGCCGTGCTGGGGGGCCGCATGTCGCTGCCGGGCCGCGAAAAGCTGGCCGTGGCTGCCCGCGCCCTCGTGAGAGGGACGGCATGACCCCGGCTGCCACGCACCCTGGCAGGCCGCATGGGCCAGACGGGCCGCATGTGGTTGTCGTCGGGGGCGGCTTGGCCGGTCTGGCCGCCGCCCTCGAGTGCGCGGACCGCGGTGCTCGCGTGACCATCCTGGAACGGCGCAACCGCCTCGGCGGCCTCACCTGGTCGTTCCGTCATGCGGACCGGTGGGTGGACAACGGCCAGCACGTGTTCCTGCGGTGCTGCGACGAGTACCTGGGGTTCCTGGGTCGCATCGGCGCCCGGGGCGAGGTGGAGTTGCCGGGTCGGCTCGACATCCCCGTCGTGGCCCCAGCGACCCGGCCCGGCCAGCCGCCACGGCTGGGCTGGCTCCGCCGGAACGATCTGCCTGCCCCGCTCCATCTCGCCGGATCATTACTGCGGTACCCCCACTTGCCGGTGTCAGCTCGCCTGTCCGCCGCCCGAGCGATGTTGGGCCTGCGGCGCCTCGATCCGGGCCGGGACAACCTGGACGGACAGACGTTCGCGTCCTGGCTGAGCCGTCACGGGCAAACGCCCGAGACGATGTCGCGCCTGTGGGACCTGATCACCGTGCCTACGGTCAATCTGCCCGCGGCCGAGGCGTCGCTGGCCATGGCAGCGAAGGTGTTTCAGACCGGTCTGCTGCACGAAAGCGACGCCGCCGACATCGGCTGGAGCCGGGTCCCGCTGGGGCGATTGCACGGTGAGCGGGCCGCTGCCGCCCTCGACCGTGCGGGCGTCGAGGTCCGCCTGGGAGTGCGGGTTCAGGCCATCGAGGGCACCGGCACCGGCTCCGGGCCGGCCAGCGGTCGAGCCCCTCGATTCTCGGTGATGGCCGACGGCGGGCAGACGGACGCCGATGCAGTGATCGCGGCGGTCCCCCATGATGTGGCCGGGTCGCTCCTGCCACCCGGTACGGTCGCCCACCAGGACCGGCTTCAGGAGCTTGGCGCCTCCCCGATCGTCGACGTCCACCTGGTCTTCGATCGCCGCGTCACCGACTGGCCGCTCATGGCCGGCCTGGGCTCGCCGCCGCTGTGGGTGTTCGACCGCACGCTGTCCTCGGAGATGACCCACGAAGGGGACAGACAGCAGTACCTGGCGGTGTCCATTTCGGCGGCTGACGAGTTCATCGGGCGCCACCCGGACGAACTGGTCCAGATGGTGAGGGCCCAGCTCGACCGCTTGCTCCCCGGCGCGGCCCGCGCCCGCCTGGTCGACTCCCTCGTCACCAAGGAGCGCAACGCCACGTTCCGGGCCCGACCCGGGACGGCAGCGCTACGACCGGGGGCGGCCACCACCCGACCCGGACTGGCGCTCGCCGGAGCGTGGACCGACACCGGGTGGCCCGCCACCATGGAGGGCGCGGTCCGAAGCGGCCGGGCCGCCGCGAACGCCGTCCTCGCCGGCAGCGCCGGCAGTGCCGGCAGTGCCGTCCTCGCCGGCAGCGTTGCGGCGACCGGGACGACCGGGACGACTGGTCGGGACGGTCGCACCAGCACCACGATGCCCCAGCCAACCGACACCGAGGAGGTGGCGTGACCCCGACCATTGGCGTCCCCGAGGTCCTGGCCCGGTCCCGCCGGGCGGTCGTCCCGGCGCTAGCCGAGGCGATCGAGCGTCTCGCGCCCGAGATCCGCCGGCTCGCCTCTTACCACATGGGCTGGACGGACACGGGCGGCAACCCGGTCGAGTCGCCGGGCGGCAAGGGCATTCGGCCGACCCTGGCCATCCTCTCGGCTGAGTCGGCGTGGGCCGACCCCGAGGTAGGGGTGCCGGGTGCCGTGGCCGCGGAGCTCGTCCACAATTTCTCGCTCATCCACGACGACATCATCGACACCGACACCGAACGCCATCACCGGCCGACGGTGTGGTCGGTGTACGGCATCGGACCCGCAATCGTCGCCGGCGACGCCCTGCAGATCCTGGCTCATCAGATCCTTCTCGAGACGCCGGACGGCCGGGGGGCGGCCGCGTCGGCGGCGCTCGCCGACGCCACGGCGGCCATGATCGCCGGTCAGGCCGACGACATCGCCTTCGAGACCCGGCGCGACGTGACCGTGGAGCAGTGCATGGCCATGTCGGCGGCGAAAACCGGTGCCCTCCTCGGGTGCGCCGCGTCCATCGGCGCCATCCTGGCCGGCGCGCCCGACGCGACCGTAGGGGCCCTGCGCGACTACGGGCGCTACCTGGGCCTGGCATTCCAGGCTGTGGACGACCTGCTCGGGATATGGGGGGACCCGGCCCAGACCGGCAAGCCGGCAGGAAGCGACCTGCGCCAGCGCAAAAAGTCGATGCCGGTCGTCTCCGCGCTGGCGGCCGGCGGTCCTGATGCCGACGAACTGCGCTCCTTGCTCGGCGGTCCGGCCGCGGCCGTTGTCAGCTCCGCTGGCATCGACGACGAGGCCGCCAACGCGAATACCGCCGACTCTGGCCTCGGCCCCGTCGGCCCAGACGGCGATGCCGCGGGCGCGTCCTCCAATGACCGTCAGCCACTCGACACCGACCAGGTCGAGCGGGCCACCTATCTGGTGGAGGCGTGCGGTGGCCGGGAGTGGACCGCAGTGCGCGCCAAGGCCAACCTGGACGCGGCCCTGGGCGCCCTGGAGCGCGTCCGGCTCTCCGCCATCCCGCACCGGGATCTGGCGGACATTGCCGTGTACGTCGTCGAGCGGGACTCATGACCGCCCCGCCGGCCGTGGCGACCGTCGACGACGTCGACCAGGTCGAGCTTGCCGCCAGCTCCCTCGCCGCCGCAGGTGAGGACCTGCGCAAGCTTCAGCACCCGGACGGGTGGTGGAAAGCGGAGCTGGAGACGAACGTCACGATGGACGCCGAAGACCTGATGCTGCGCCACTACCTCGGCATCCTTGATGTCGAGACGGCCGTCGCCGCGGCCCGCTGGATCCGGGCCAACCAGCGCCCCGACGGGACGTGGGGCACCTTTTTCGGGGCGCCGCCGGACCTGTCCACCACAGTCGAGGCGTACGTGGCGCTTCGTCTCGCCGGGGAAGGTTCGGATTCGCCCTCGCTTCGGGCCGCGGCCCAATGGGTACGCGAGAACGGGGGCATCGAAGGAACCCGGGTGTTCACCCGGATATGGCTGGCAGTGGTTGGCGAGTGGGACTGGGAGCAACTTCCGACTCTGCCCCCGGAGATCATGTTCCTGCCGACCTGGGCTCCACTCAACATCTACGACTTCGGTTGCTGGGCCCGTCAGACGATTGTGGCCCTGACGGTGGTCATGGCCCATCGGCCCGCCCGACCATTGCCGTTTTCCACAGCCGAGCTGCGGTCCGTCCCCCACCGCGATCCGGGAGATCTGAGCCAGGGGGTGGGGCGCCAGCAACCCCTCCAGCGACCGCGGCCGCGCCGGCGAGCCGCCGTCCACGCCCTTCTCGCCCTGGATCGCGTCCTGCACCGGTATGAACAACTTCTTCCCTCGCTCCCCCCGGCCCGCTTGCTCCGTCAGGCGGCGCTGCGGCGGGCGGAGCGCTGGGTCGTTCGCCGCCAGGAAGCCGACGGCCTGTGGGGGGGTATCCAGCCGCCGGTGGTCTACTCGATCATCGCCCTGCACTTGCAGGGCTATCCCCTCGATCATCCGGTCATGAGGGCGGCGCTGGCGGGCCTCGACGACTTCGTCATTCACGACGATCGGGGTCGGCGCATGGAAGCATGCCAATCGCCGGTATGGGACACCGCTCTGGCGGTGGTGGCCCTTGCCGATGCCGGCGCCGGAGCCGACGACCCGGCGCTGGCTGCCGCGTGCCGCTGGCTGGTGGACGAGGAAATCACCGTCCGCGGGGATTGGACGCGCCGGCGCCCGGGGCTGGCCCCGGGCGGCTGGGCGTTCGAATTCGCCAATATCAACTATCCCGACATCGACGACACCGCGGAAGTGGTCCTGGCGCTGCGCCGGGTGGCCGCGGCCGTCGGCGCCGAGGGCGATGCAGCCTGCGCCCGGGCCGTCGCCTGGACGATGGGAATGCAGTGCCGCAACGGCGGATGGGGCGCGTTTGACGCCGACAACGACAGCCGACTCATCGCCGACCTGCCCTTCTGCGATTTCGGCGAAGTGACCGATCCCCCCTCCGCCGACGTCACAGCCCATGTGATCGAAATGCTGGCGCACGAGCGGAACGCGCCCCCGGCGATCCTGGCCCGAGGTGTGGCCTGGCTCCTGGCCGAGCAGGAGGCGGACGGCTCCTGGTTCGGGCGCTGGGGCGTCAACTACATCTACGGCACCGGAGCCGCTGTCCCCGCCCTGGTGGAGGCGGGCGTCTCGACGGGCGACCCTTCCATCCGCCGGGCCGTCGCCTGGCTGGCGGAGCATCAGAACCCGGACGGCGGCTGGGGGGAGGACCTGCGCTCCTACATCGACGACAGCTGGCGCGGCCGGGGCGAGTCCACGGCCTCCCAGACAGCCTGGGCCCTGCTCGCCCTTCTGGCCGCAGGTGAAGCCGCCAGCCCCGCCGTCCGCGGCGGGATCGCCTGGCTGGCCCGGACCCAGCGGGCGGACGGCAGCTGGGACGAGCCCTGGTTTACCGGGACCGGCTTCCCGTGGGACTTCAGCATCAACTACCACCTCTACCGCCTGGTCTGGCCGGTCATGGCGCTCGGCCGTTACGTCCAGGAGGCCGGGAGCGGTCGAGCATGAACAACCCGCAACTGCTCGTGCTCGCCCCCCTCCGTGTCGAGGCCCACGCCTTCGCCGCTGCCGTTCCCGGCACTCGCGTGGTCCGCACCGGCGCGGGGCTGCGCCGGGCCGCCGAAACCGCCCGCGCCCTTCACGCCAACACCCGGCCGGCGGCGGTGGCGGTATCCGGGGTGGCCGGTGCCCTCGTCGACGACCTGCCAACCGGCTCGGTCGTCGTCGCCGACCGGGTCCTCGACGAAGAGGGGCATACCGTGGCGGCGCCGCTCACGTCGGCTCCGCTGCTGGCGGCCTCCCTGCGCCGCCAGGGCCTCCGGGTCAGGGTCGGTCCGGTCGTGTCGTGCGCATCAATGGTGAAAGGATCCTCCCACCGCGCCCGGCTCGCCCACATGGGGGCCCTCGCTGTCGACATGGAGACGGCATCCCTGGTCGGCGTGCCCTGGCACCAGCCGGTAGCCGTCGTGCGAGCCATATCTGACACCTCCACGCGGGATCTGTTCTCACCGGCTGTCATCCAGGGCGGATGGAGGGCGCTGCGGGCGCTGCGGACGGCCGCGCCCGTCGTCGAGGATTGGGCGGCCGCAGTGGGACCGAAAACGGTGCTTCTGGCCGGGCCCCGGTCGTTTTGCGCCGGTGTCGAGCGCGCGATCCAGACCGTCGAACGCGTGCTCGAGCAACACGGCCCGCCCGTCTATGTGCGGCGACAGATCGTCCACAATCGCCACGTGGTGGCCGAGCTGGAGGGACGGGGCGCCGTCTTCGTGCACGAACTCAACAACGTTCCCGATGGCGCTCTTGTCGTCTTTTCCGCCCACGGCGTGGCGCCGTCGGTGCGAACAGAAGCGGCGAATCGGGACCTGCACGTCGTGGACGCCACGTGCCCCCTGGTCGCCAAAGTGCACCACGAAGTGCACCGGTTCCACGCTCGCGGCTACCAGGTCGCGCTCATCGGCCATTCCGGTCACGACGAGACGGAAGGCACCCTCGGCGAAGCGGAAGGGGTCATGCTCGTCGAGCATCCCGAAGACGTGGACGGCCTCGAGGTCGAGGATCCGAAGCGCCTGGCGTATGTGACCCAAACCACCCTTTCCCCCGACGACGTGGCCGGCCTGGTGGGCGCACTCAAGGATCGCTTCCCGGCCGTCATCGGACCGCACGCCTCGGATGTCTGCTACGCCACCCAGAACCGCCAGGACGCGGTGCGGGCCATGGCGGCGGAGTGCGACGTACTGCTCGTCATCGGGTCGCAGAACTCGTCGAACACGGCCCGGCTCGCCGAGGTCGCCAACCGGGCCGGATGCCGGGCCGAGTTGCTTGACGACGAGACCGAACTGGACCTGGCCTGGCTCCGGGGTGCATCGACTGTGGGGGTGACCGCGGCGCGTCCGCCCCTCCGGTCCTGGTGGACCGGGTGGTCGAGGCCCTCGCGAGCCTCGGACCGGTCGACGTCGAGGAACGAGCCGTGCGCCACGAACAGGTCACCTTTCCCCTGCCCTTGGAGGTTCGATAACCGTGGGTGTGCCGCTGCGCCAAAGCATCAAGATCGCGTCCTACATGGCCCGGCAACGGCTGGCCGGCCGCGACAAGTTTCCGCTGATCGTCGAGCTCGAACCCCTCTTCGCCTGCAACCTGGCCTGCAACGGGTGCGGCAAGATCCAGTACCCCACCGAGGTCCTGCGCCAGCGTCTGACGGTGGAACAGGCCGTGGCCGCCATCGAGGAGTCCCGGGCGCCCATGGTCTCCATTGCCGGCGGAGAGCCGCTCCTCCATCCTGAGATCGACCGCATGACCGAGGCGCTCCTCGACCGGGGCCGCTTCGTCTACCTGTGCACCAACGCCCTCCTGTTGGAGCGGAAGCTGGACAAGTTCTCGCCGCACCCGCGCTTCAGCTGGGTCGTCCACATCGACGGCCTGCGGGAGCGCCACGACGACTCCGTGAGCCGGGACGGCACCTTCGACAAGGCGGTCGCCGCCATCCGCGCCGCCAAAGCCAAAGGCTTCAAGGTCAACACCAACACCACGTTCTTCAACACCGATTCACCCAAGACCGTGGCCGAGGTCCTGGACTTCCTCAACGACGACCTCGGCGTCGACCAGATGATGATCTCGCCCGGGTACGCATACGAGAAGGCGCCCGACCAGGTCAACTTCCTGAGCACGGCGCGATCGACGGACCTGTTCGCGGCCGCCTTCGGCGAGGGTCGCCGCAAGCGCTGGCGGCTCAACCACAGTCCGTTGTTCCTGGACTTCCTCGAGGGCAAGGCCGACTTCGAATGCACGCCGTGGGGCATCCCGAGCTACTCGGTCTTCGGGTGGCAGCGACCGTGCTACCTGATGGCCGATGGCTACGCGGCGACGTATCAGGAGCTGCTCGACTCCACGGACTGGTCAAAGTACGGGCGGGGAAAGGACCCTCGTTGTGCCAACTGCATGGCGCACTGCGGCTACGAGCCGAGCGCTGTGCTGGCCACCACCCGATCCCTCCGGGAGTCGCTTCGTGCTGCCCTGAGTTGACGGGCGTAACATGAGCTGCTGATGGGCTTCGATCTCGCAGGCGCGCTCCGAGCCCGAGCGGGAGAGGGCCCGTCGTTGTGGGCTCGCTATCTCAATCCCCAGACGGCGCGGGTCGTGCGTTCCATCGGCTTCGACCGGCGCTGGGAGCAGGGCCGCGGCTGCTACCTCTACGACGAAACCGGGGCCCGGTACCTCGACTTCCTTTCGGGATTCGGGGTGTTCGGGTTGGGTCGGTCTCACCCCACCGTTCGAAGGGCGCTGCAAGAGGTGCTGGACGGCGAGCTGCCGGATCTGATCCAGATGGACACCCCGCTGCTGGCCGGACTGCTCGCCGAGGCTTTGATCGAGCGGGCCCCCGAGCTCGATCGGGTGTACATGTGCAACAGCGGCACGGAGGCGGTCGAAGCCGCCCTGAAGTTCGCCCGCTGCGCCACCGGTCGCCCGCGGGTGCTGTATTGCAACCGGGCGTTCCATGGTCTCACCGCCGGCTCACTGTCCGTCAATGGAGCCCGGGAGTTCCGGGAGGGGTTCGGCCCGCTCCTGCCCGGGACCGAAGTCCCGTTCGGAGACCTGGAAGCGATCCGTCGCGAGCTCGGCGCAGGCGACGTGGCCGCGTTGATCATCGAGCCGGTGCAGGGGAAGGGCGTCCAGGTGGTTCCCGACGGCTTCCTGGCGGCCGCCTCGGCGCTGCTGCACCGCAACGGGGCCCTGCTGATATGCGACGAGGTGCAGACAGGTCTGGGCCGGACCGGCCGGTTGTTCAGTTATCACTACGACGGGGTCCAGCCCGACCTGGTGACCGTGGCCAAGTGCCTGTCCGGCGGGTTCGTCCCGGTGGGCGCGACCCTTGGCACCTCGCTGGTGTTCCAGCGGGTGTACTCCTCCATGGACCGCATGCTGGTGCACGACTCGACGTTCGGCACCAACGCCCTGGCCATGGCGGCGGGGCTAGCCACGTTGTCGGTCATCGACGACGAGGGGTTGATCGCGAACGCGGCGGCGATCGGCGCCGAGTTGACGGCCGGGCTGGGCGCGGCAGCCGAGCGCTACGAGCTGATCAGCGATGTGCGGGGGCGGGGTCTGTTGATCGGCATCGAGTTCGGGAGGCCGAGGTCCCGGCGGCTGCGCACCCGGTGGGGTCCGTTGACGATGGCCCGGCGAGGGCTGTTCACCCAGATGGTCGTCGGTGCTCTGTTCGAGGACCACCGGATCCTGACCCAGACCGCCGGCGACCACATGGACGTCCTCAAGCTGCTGCCGCCGCTGACGGCCACTACCGAGGATGCACAGGAGTTCCTCAAGGCGTTCTGCGTGGTGATGGACTCCATCCACGACAGCGCCCGCCCGGTCTGGCATTTCGGCTGGGGGCTTACCACCCGGGCGGCTCGGGGGGTGACCGCCAAGACTGCCGGGCGGTAAAGGCTGGGGCGTGGGCCGGGGGACGCCTCGCCGCTGGTCCGGCTCCCCCGCCGCTCCCTCACCGCCGCGTCGGCCCCCTCGCCGGCGCCAGGTGTGCCCACCCAGGTCGAAGTGGGCACGGTGGGACGAAGTGGGCGCGGATCATGCCGGTTTCTGCCGCTGAGCGTGCCCGTTTGGGTGGACCGTGCCCACTTTCACCAAAGTGGGCACGGTCGCAGAGCGCTAGGTGTGCCCACCCAGGTCGAAGTGGGCACGGTGGGACGAAGTGGGCGCGGATCATGCCGGTTTTTGCCGCTGAGCGTGCCCGTTTGGGTGGACCGTGCCCACTTTCACCAAAGTGGGCACAGTCGCAGAGCGCTAGGTGTGCCCACCCAGGTCGAAGTGGGCACGGTGGGACGAAGTGGGCGCGGATCATGCCGGTTTTTGCCGTTTAGCGTGCCCGTTTGGGCGGACCGTGCCCACTTTCACCAAAGTGGGCACGGTCCCAGACCGTTCTGGCCCCTTCAGAACTCGAAGCCCAACCCCTGGAGCGCCGCCAGGAACTGCGCCGGCGCCAAGCGAGCCTCGCGGGCCGGCGGCACCCGGAACCGATCCGGGTCGGCAAGGAAAGCCCGAACTGCTCGGGCGATCGACTCGGGCGTCGGCATGCAGACCGTGGCCCCGCCCAGTTCGAGCTCGTGCATCAGGTTTTCCCGGCCATGGCCTGGGACCACGTCGAGGAGCACGATCCCCCGGCCGAGCGTCCGGGCCTCGCGGCAGGTATCGCCCGAACTGGTCACGACCACGTCGCTCGCCGCCATGAGCGTCGGAACCTGATCCGTGTAGCCGAACGGGATAACGCGGTCCGACGCGGATGCCACCTCTTCCAGCCGGCTCGCCATCGAAGCGTTGGTCCCCGCCACCGCCAGCACCCAGATCCCTTTCGCCGCCAGCTCAGCAGCGGCCCCGTCCAACGGCCCGAGGCCCCAAGCCCCCGACATCAGCAGGACGCAGGTGGCGTCCTGAGGGACGCCGAGTTGTTTTCGGGCCACCGGCCGCGAGGGGGCGTCGTAGAACTCCGGCCGCACCGGGGCGGTGAACACCTCGATACGTGCTTCGGGCCAGTAGCGCCGGACGGACTCGCCTGCCGCCGGCGAGGTGACCAGATACAGGTCGGTCGACTCGTGCACCCAGAACCGGTGGGCGAACGAATCCGTCATGGCCACGATCGAGGTCAACTGGTAGCCGGCGGCCTTCAAGCGGGCCGCTGCACCCGCCCCGGTGGCGAACACGGACACCACCAGCTCCGGACGGAATTCGTCCACCACGGCGCGCAGCTGCGGAAACATGGCCTGAACCGACACCCGGTCGAGGCTCCGAGCCAACCTGCCGTCATCGCGCAGCTGGGAGAAATGAAAGGCGTCGTAGATGGCATTCACGGACAGCAGCCGGCGGAAGACCCAATCGCCCGTCTGCCCCGACCGCCGGCCCAAGAGCCGCATGGCGTCGACAATGTCGCATTCGACGCCTCGCTGGCGAAGGGCGTCGGCACACGCCTCGGCGAGCACGTCATGTCCCTTGCCGAGGGAGCCGGAGATGAAGAGGGCCCGGGTGAGGACCCTGGCGCTCACCCGCTTGCCCGGGCCAAGGTGGCGTGGAGAGCGCCGACGACGCGTTCTACTTCCGCCGCCGTCATATCGGAATGGATGGGGGGGCAAATATGCCGGGCGCACAGGTCTTCTGCGACGGGCAGATGGCAATCCGCAAACGGCGCGAAGACCGGTTCGCGGTGGAGGGGGGTGGCATACACCTCCCCGCTCAGACACACGCCGAAGCGCTCACGCAATTCCGACTTGATGGCAGCCCGATCGAGGCCCGGTGCGAGCATGGCGACGTACTTGTAGTAGTTACTGCGAGAGCCGGTAGGTTCGGGCGACACTTCCAGGCCCGGGCAGGCTGCCAGCGCATCGTCGTACCGGGCCGCCACCCCCCGGCGCACCGCGATGAAGTCGTCGATGCGGCGCAAGTGGACCAGGGCCACGGCCGCTTGTACCTCGCTCATCCGCCATGCGGACCCCATGCGGATGTGCCCGCCGCCGAGAAAGCTGGCTTTGCCCTGGTCGCGCAGAATGCGAGCTTCGTCGCGGATACTTGGGTCGGCTGTAAGGAGCATCCCGCCTTCGGCGCCGGCAACCACTTTTGTCGGATAGAACGAAAAGGCCGCGGCCCGGGACCACGAACCGGCCGGATGACCATCCAGCGTGGATCCGTGGGCATGGGCGGCGTCTTCGATCAGACAGATCCCTCGCTTGTCGCACAGTTCTCGGATGGCCGGCATCTCCGGCGTGATGCGACCTCCGATGTGGACATGGATGACCGCCACCGTCTCCGGGGTGAGCGCCGCCGCAACCGTGGCTGCGGAAAGCGCCAGCGTGCTCGGGTCGATATCGGCAAAACGGGGACGCCCTCCGGCGTGCACCACAGCCGCCGCGGTGGCGAAGAAGGTGTTGGTGGGGACGACCACCTCACCTCCGCCGACGCCCGCCGCCCGGAGGGAGATCTCGAGAGCGCTGGTCCCCGAAGCTGTCGCTACCGGCAGCAGACCCCCGTGGCGGGCCGCGAACGCCTCCTCGAACTGCTCCGTCAACGGACCGAGTGTCAGGTTCCCCGAGACCAGAGCTGCGTCGATCAGATCGAGGATCTCCTGGCGGTCGTCGCCGCTGAACACGACGCGTGCTGGCGGAATGGTGGGGACCACGGGAACACCGGGCGCAGCCGGTGAACCGTCAGCAGCGGGTGTGGCGGACACAGCGGGCACCGCGGGCACGGCGGGAAAGGCTGAATTCCTCAACGGGTAACAGCGGGTTCGCGAGCGAGACTCGCCGCCGGCGATCGGCTCAGGACAATCAAGCCGGCCGCCATCACACCGATCGATGCCAGCACGATGGGTGCCCTTGCGCCCGCGAAATGCAATGCTTCGCCGAAGAGCGCGACGCCTATCCCACAGCTGACGAGCGGGTCGGCGACCGTGATGATCGGCAGCGTCACCTTTGGAAGTCCCACCTGATAGGCGGTTTGGGTCAGAAGCATCGCTACCAGCCCGATGGCGCACAGGGCGTATGGCGTCCACGAGGTCACCGTCGCGGCGAATCCGTGGTCGGTGACGCGGGAGAAGGCTTTGATCAGCACCGCCATCAGGGCGTCCCCCAAACCGGCGGCCAATCCGAGCGCAGCCGCCTTTGATCGGTCCGCGGCCCGCAGGCCATAGCCGACCAGGACAATCACCCCGGCGCAGATCGACAGAATCGTGAGGATCCAGTCCGCGGGGTCCGCCTGGCCGGAACTGCGTTCGCCGGGGCTGGCCACTGCCATGAACACCGCCAGGCCGGCGACGACCCCCACCAGCGCCAGCCACTCCGACGCGGTCACACCTTGGCGGGTCCAGGCCCCGATCAGAGCGATGGTGAAGAGGAGGGAGGTCGTGAGCAGGGGCTGCACCACGACCAGAGACCCATGCCGGAGCGCGATGACTTGCAGGGTGAACCCCCCGATCTCCGCGGCCACCCCTGCCAGCCAGGCCGGCTGCCGGGCGACGCGTACCAGCAGGCTCGGACGTGCGGCGTAGCGGGCTGGTATCGCTGACGCTGGGCGTTGCTGGAGGGCGACGCCGGCGCCGTAGAGGGCAGCCGACAGCAACGCCAGGACGATCGTCATCGCGGACCACACTACGACGTCGCCCGTGCCGAGCACGGTTTTCGGCCCGATCAGGCGGTCCCGGCGTCCTCCGCTCCTCGAGCGACGTGGCCGACCGGGCGGGCGGACGCCGGTTGTGGCAGGGGGCCGCGGGCTCGGTCTCGCGGCGCCGTGGAGAGCCAGCAACCCGCGAGGATCAGGGCAAACCCGACACCGGTGCCGGGTTTGAACTGCTCGCCGAGCACTATGACCCCGAGGACAACCGCCACCGCCGGGTTCAGGTAGGTGATGACCGTGGCCCGCGTCGAACCGATCTCTTTGATCAACTCGAAAAACGCCACGAACGCCAGGGCGGTGCAAAGGAGTCCGAGCAAAAGCACCGACGCCACGACGGTGGCGGGTGGGAACCGGCCGGGCCATTGCCAGGCCGCCAGTGGGGCGTAGGCGACGGCCACCAGCCCCAGGGATACCGCCGCCAGAGCCAGGCTCGACAGGTCAGCGAAGTAACGCGATGCGAGGAGCGGGCCGGTCGCGTAGCCCAGCGCAACCAGCCCCACCATTCCCACGGCCCGAAGGTCGCCCGTGCCCACGTCGAAGCCGAGCAGTGCAACCACGCCGACCAGGCCGATCAACAGACCCGCCACCCCCCGCCGGTCGAAGCGATCCCGGTGCCCGGTCAGAGCGGCCAGGATCACGGCGATCAGGGGGACGGTGGCCACCAGCAGGCCGGAAAGCGAGCTGGGCAGCCGCCGCTCCGCGTCCGACAGCAGCCACCAGGGCACGGCGAGCTCCACCACCGTGTAGGCGAGCAGCGGTTTCCAGGCCCGAAGCAATGGGCGGATCTGGCCCTGGCGGAGGGCGAGCGGCAACAGGACCACGGCCCCGATGGCGGTCCGTGCCCCCACGATGGTGGCGGGGGACAGGTCCCGAACGGCCACCTTGATCAGCAGGTAGGGCACGCCCCACACCACCGACATCAGAATGAAGAGCGCGACCCCCCGCCTCGTCACCGTCTCGTCACTTTTCGGACGCTATCGCCTGGGTCGACGAGCTGGCGGATCAAATACGGACAAAGCCGGCTGTCACTGGCTTGGGCCTACAATGGAGCTGACGGCTCGGAGCCGGAATCACAACGAGAGGAATCACACTGGCACAAGGCAAGGAAGACGCAATCGTGCTGGAGGGCACGGTGAGCGAAGCCCTGAAGAACGCCATGTTCAAGGTTGAGCTGGCCAACGGACACGAGGTCCTGGCCCACAACTCAGGGAAGATGCGGATGAACCGCATCCGGGTGTTGCCTGGCGACAAGGTCCAGGTCGAGATCAGTCCTTATGATCTGACCCGAGGTCGCATCACCTACCGCTACAAGTAAGAGCTCTCGCCGAGAGCGTCGACCTTCTCGGGGAGTCCCGGCCCGGCGGCGCCGCCGCCCGCCGGGCGGGGTATCAACCTCCGGCTTCCTCGTCATCGGCATCAGTCGCCAGCAGACCGTTGGCCGCGGCCAATGCCGTCGCCGCCCGTACCGCTTCCTCGTAGACCGCGGTCAGGTGGCGTTCGGCCATCGAGGCATCGACCGCGAGGGGGGGCGGACCCAATGAGCGCACGACGGCTCCCGGATCGGCGGTGGGCCGGATGGTCTCGTCGGGCGCACCGGTCTTCGTCGCCGGCTGCTGTGCCCGCTCTGCGTCCGTCTGAGCGCCCGCAGTCGCAGGGTTCGCAGAAGCCGGAGAGGCCGGAGAGGCCGTACCCCAAAAGCGCTGTTCAGCGACCCGGCGCCCGCGCCCGGACGGCGGCGCTTGCTCATACGCAGCCACCGCCCCTCACGCGGCCTCCTCCTCGCCCGCCTCGTCCGGAGTCGGTTCGTCTTCGACGAGCTCCTCGTCGTGCAGGCCCAGCGCCACCCGCAGCTGGTCGGCGTCGAGGTCGCCGAGGCTGCTCCGCGCCGGCAGGACCATGCCAGCCACCCGCCGTTTGCCGGCCACGATCTCCTCGACGCGCTCGTCCACGGTCCCGGGGCACACCAGGCGGTGGCTCATGACGGTCGAGGTCTGCCCGATCCGCCAGGCCCGGTCCCGGGCCTGATCCTCCACCGCCGGGTTCCACCACCGGTCGTACAGGACGACGTGGTTCGCGGCGGTGAGGTTGAGCCCGGATCCGCCGGCCTTGATCGACAGCACCAGAGCCCCGGCGCCGGTGCCGTTCTGGAAGTCGGCGATCAACTGGTCGCGCACGCTCCGGCTGAGGCCGCCGTGGTAGCACCCGATCCGCTGGCCGGTCCGTTCGCTCAGGTGGCGGGCCAGCACCTCGCCCCAGCGGGCGAAGTGGGTGAAGATCAGGATGCGTTCGCCGGCGGCGAACACGTCGGTGACGATCTCTTCCAGCCGGGCCAGTTTCCCGGACCGGCCGACGAGGGTCTTCTGGTCGTCGTCGTCGCGGAGGTAGGCGGCGGGGTGGTCGCAGATCTGCTTGAGGGCGGTGATGGCGGCGAGCACCGCGCCTTTTCGCTTGTTGGCGTCGCCGTCGAGGCCGCCATCGAGGAGGCGGTTCACGACGGCCTGATAGAGGCCGATCTGCTCCGCCGTCATGCTGCAGTGGTCGAGCTTGTCCACCTTGTCGGGCAACTCGGCCGCGATCTCCGGCTCGCTCTTCGTCCGGCGGAAGATGAGCAGCCCGTTGAGAGCCCGCAGCGCGCTCTCCTCCGACCGGCGGCCGCCACCGCCTCCCGCTCCCATGGGCGACGCCGCCCCCGCTTGCCCGGAACTGGCGCCGTCCGTTTCGCTGGCCCGGGACAGGTGCTCGATGAAGGCGTTACGGGGTCCGACCAGACCGGGGTTGGTGAAGTCGAGAATCGCCCAGAGATCGCCGAGTCCGTTTTCGACGGGAGTGCCGGTAAGAGCGACCCGGGAATGCGCGGACAGGCGGCGCAGCTCCTGGGCTGTGTCGCTTTGGTAGTTCTTGATCACCTGGGCCTCGTCGACGACGACGCGGCGCCAGGCGACAGCGGACAGCGGTGTGATGTCCCGCACGGCGGTGGCGTAGGTGGTCAGGACGACGTCGCTGGTGGCGGCGAGGCGGCCGATCGCGTCGCCTTCCGCCCGACCCGGGCCGTGATGAACGACCGCCTTGAGGCCCCGGGTGAAGCGCCGGGCTTCACTGGCCCAGTTGCTCAGCACCGCAGGCGGGCAGATGACGAGGGTCGAGCCGTGGCCGCGATCCACGAGCAGGTGGGCCAGCAGCGTCGGCGTCTTGCCCAGGCCCATGTCCATGGCCAGGCACCCACCGAGACCCGCACGGTCGAGGAAGCCCAGCCATCCGGCGGCCTCGGCCTGGTAGCTGCGCAACTGGCCGGCGAAGCCGTCGGGTGTGTCGACCGGTGCGGGCGGATGGGTGGTGGCGCCGCGGAGCAAGTCGGCGGCCCAGCCCGTGCCGTCGACGCGGACCGGCCCGGCGAGGGTGGCCCCCTCCAGGCCGACGGCATGACGAATCACGGCTGCGCCTGACAGCTGCGTGATCGACGCCCGCTCGGCGAGCGCGGACGCGGCCGCGGTCAGATCGGCCCGGTCGATGTGGACCCAGCGACCGCGCACCTGGACGAGCGGCTGGGCCTCCTTGGCCAACGCCGCGATCCCCGCCGCGTCCAGCTCCAGATCGCCGAACAGCACGGACCAACGGACGTTGGCCAGTTGCTGCACCCCTACTTGTGACGGCCCGACGGCCTCGGCGAAGAGCCGCAACTGCGGGCGGGGCTTGCGGCCCGATACCACCGGCAGCATGGCGTCGAAGCCGGCCGCGGTCAGGGACGGCCCGACCCGGAACATCAGATCGGCGGCTTCGTCCCCGTCCAGGACGACCTGCCCCCGGCGGGTGCTCGGACGGCGCAGCACGGGAAGCAAGCGTTCCAGCCGCCGCAGCTGCGCTTCGACCTGCTGTGACTTGGTGCCAGAGGCCACGACCAGTGCGTGTTCGACCGGCATGGCGTGCTTGTCGACGCCTGTGGCCTCGACGGTCAACAGCCAGCCGCCGTCAGCCTGAGGCGGATCGAGCCGGACCGTCAGGCCGACCCGGTGGTTGGCAGTGACCGGAGCGGCCCACCGTTTGAGGTCCTCGCCAATTCGTCCTGCCAACTCGGGGTCGGCCATAAACGGGCGGCCGTCCAGGCCCGACAGCACCGCCTCGCCGATCTCGTTGCGGGTGCTGGCGTGCGGCGCCGCGGCCGGAGCAACGAGCCGGGCGGCACCGGCCCTGGCGATGGCGTCGACGACCGCGGCGAGCATGGACCGACACACGGCGTCTGCCTGTGCCACGGGCTGGAGAGCTACTACCGATGTGGGCATGCGGGTGACCAGCCCGTGCAGGCGCTCGCGGCTGACCAGGGCGGGCACCCAGCGCACCCGGTGCCGACCGCCCCCCTGCCGCCCGGTGGAGCTGCCGGAGCTGGCGCCCCGCACCACCGGGACCATGCGTCCCTGCGCCACCAACTCGGTCCCCCACTGGGCCACCTCGCCCGCCCAGCGCAGGCTTGGAGCGACGCCGTCGCCGCCTTGGCCGGCACCGACACCCACTAGCCAGCCAAGGGTCTGGGACAGCGGCGCGGAGCGGGCTTCCGCGGCAGGTCGCCCGGGGATGGGCACGGCCGGATGGCGTTCCCAGGCAATGGTGTCGCCGTCGGTCTTCTTCAGCAGCGCGTCGAGCTCGTCCGGGCTCGCGTCCGGGCCCGGACCTCCGGCCCAGATCACGATCCGGCCTTCGGCCCAGGAGGCCTGCAGCAAGGGCGGTCCGAGTTCCGTTACGCCGGTGTTGATCGCGCCGTCGGCGGATCGGGGCGTGGCGGTCGCGCCATTCTCGCCGGGCGTAAGGGACGATCCCGTGGTCCCGGCGTGCCTCGTGCCCCCGTCGGTGCCGCCCGCCGTCACGGGCTGGGTCAGCGCGGGAGGATCGATCTCGTCGCCGGTCAACCGCAGCAAAACCGCGGCCAGGCGGTCTCGCTCCTCGCTGAGGTCTGACAGAACAACGTCGCGCAGCTCGCCACCGAGGCCAACGGCGCCGCGCAGTCCGTCGTCCGTCTCGTGAATAAGCCGCCGCAGCGTGGCCGCCCAGGCCAGCGGGTCCGCGGCGAGCGCGGCAGTCTCCTCGCTTGTCGCCCAGCCGCCGGCGTCGGCGACCGCGGCCGCTTCGAAAGCAAACCGATCCAGGTTCGTCTTCACTCCTGTGTGCGTCACTTGTTGCGCGTCACTCCACATACGGTGATGCGATGGGCCTCGCCGTACTCTCCGGCCGTCCCGGCCCGGATTGGTACGACCCGTCAATCACCACCCACAGGTCCCGGTCATCTCCGGTCCCTCTTTGTTGAACGTCTTCGGGTTCCCTTCCATTCCTGGATGCCTGTGCCCGGCACCCCGCGTCACCCTGTTCGCTCCCGCCGGTCTCCACCATGCCCGGCCTCAACCTACCCGGCGCCCCGTGCCATCCATCCTAGCGCACCGAGCGGGGTCGCGGAGCGGATAGAGCCGGAGGGGTATCAGGCGGCCGGGCCATTGCTGCCGTGGCAGGAGCATGTTGTACTGGCGAGCCGTGGAGGCAAACCTTGCGGACCTGTGGGAGTTCGCGGCGGACGCGTTCCCGGAGCGGGAGTACCTGATCGCGGGAAGCCAGCGGCGCACGTACGCGGAGATGGATCGGCGAGCCAACCGCCTGGCGCACCATCTCATAGCCCGGGGGATCCAGCCCGGCGATCACGTCGGCATCTACGCCTATAACCAGGCGGAGTGGGTGGAATCCCTGTGGGCGATCTTCAAAGTGCGGGCGGTGTGGATCAATATCAACTACCGGTATCTGGCCGGCGAGTTGCGCCACCTATGTCGCGATGCTGATCTGGTCGGCCTCATCCACGGCCGCGAGTTCACGCCCCGGGTTGCCGAACTCGCCGACACGCTGACCGACTTGCGGTTCTCGTTGGTGATCGACGACGGCAGCGGCCATCCCGATGTGCGAGACGACGCCGAGGAATACGAGACCGCCCTGGCGGCCCAGCCCCAGGAGCGGGACTTCGGGACCCGTTCCGGCGACGACCTTTACATCCTCTACACCGGCGGCACCACGGGCCTGCCGAAAGGCGTGGTGTGGCGGCAAGAGGACGTCTTCTACGCGCTTGGCGGGGGCATCGATCCGCTGACGAGCCGCCGCGTCGAGGATCCCGGTGATATCACCCGCGGCGGACAGGATGCCGCCCCGACCACGTTCCTGCCGTGCGCGCCGCTGATGCACGGAGCCAGCCAATGGGCGGTGATGGGACAGAGCTTCCGGGGCAACCGGATCGTGCTGCTCCCGAAGTTCGACGCGGTGCGGTGTGGAAACTGGTGCAGGAAGAGCGGGTCAACATTCTGTTCATCACTGGCGACGCGATGGGGCGACCGCTGATAGAGGCGCTGGACCAGCCCGGCGCGGTGTACGACACCTCCTCGCTGGTGGCGCTCTCGTCGACGGCCGCAGTGTTCTCTCCGGCGGTCAAGGCGGCCTTTTTCCGCCGCTTTCCGAACCTGGCGATGACGGACTCCATCGGGAGCTCGGAGACGGGGGCCAACGGCGTGGCCATCGTGGCATCGGGGCACAGCGACGGCGCCGGCGGCCCGACGGTCGCCGGCGTGCGGGACACGGTGGTGCTCGACGAGCAGCTCAGGCCCGTCGTTGCCGGGTCGGGGATCGTCGGCAAGGTCGCCCGCCGGGGGAACATCCCGCTCGGCTACTACAAGGACCCGGCCAAGACGGCCGCCACGTTCGTCGAGGCGGACGGGATCCGGTATGCCATGCCGGGGGACTACGCCACAGTCGACGTCGATGGCCGGATCACCCTCCTCGGCCGTGGTTCGGTGTCGATCAACTCGGGCGGAGAGAAGATCTACCCGGAGGAGGTGGAGGCCGTTCTCAAGGGCCACCCCGGGATTTACGACGCCGTCGTCGTCGGCGTACCCGACCAACGCTGGGGTCAGCGGGTCGGGGCGGTCGTGCAGTTCCGCGCCGGCCACCGCGTGAGCCTCGCCGACCTGCAGGCCCACTGCCGTGTGAGCCTGGCCGGCTACAAAGTGCCCCGCCAGTTGCACAGGGTCGACGAAGTCGTCCGATCGCCGAGTGGCAAGCCCGACTATCAGTGGGCCGCGACGATCACCGCGTCTCGCTCCCCCGACGAGGAGGATCCGTTCCAATCCCCCGCCGGCGGCTCTGGCGATGCCGGTGCGAGCGACCCGAACGCACCCCGGCCGGTTCGTCCATGAAACCCCTCGTTGCTGACGCGCCTCGGCCATGAAGCTGGCATTCACCCTCGGTTACTGGGGTGCGCAGCCGCCGTCGCACGCACTCGAGCTCGTCCAGGCCGCGGAGCGACTCGGCTACGACGCCGTGTTCACTGCCGAGGCGTGGGGGTCGGACGCTCTCACCCCGCTGGCCTGGTGGGGCGCCCACACCAAACGCATCAGCCTCGGCACGTCCATTGTCCAGATCTCCGCTCGGGCGCCGACGACCACGGCCATGAGCGCCTTGACCCTGGATCACCTGAGCGGTGGGCGGGTCATCCTGGGCCTGGGAGTCTCGGGTCCACAGGTCGTGGAGGGCTGGTACGGGCAGCCCTTCGGCCGCCCGCTGGCCCGCACCCGGGAGTACGTCGACATCGTCCGGCAGGTCCTGGCCCGGGAAGCTCCGGTCACGGGAGCCGGCCCTCACTATCCCCTGCCCTACCAGGGCCCGGGGTCGCTGGATCTCGGCAAGCCGCTCAGGCCCATTACCCATCCCCTTCGGGCCGACGTGCCGATCTGGATCGGGGCCGAGGGTCCTCGCAACGTGGCGCTGGCGGCCGAGATCGCCGACGGTTGGCTCCCGATTTACTTCTCGCCCCGGGCGGCCGGGATGTACCGCTCCTGGCTGGCAGAAGGGTTCGCCCGGGCGGGCGCCCGGCGCCGGCCCGAGGAGTTTCAGATCGCCTCGAACTGCCAAGTGGTTGTTACCGACGACGAGGAGTCGACGATCCGGGCCGCCAAGCCGGCCCTGGCGTTTTATATCGGAGGGATGGGCGCCCGGGACATGAACTTCCACAAGGAAGTGTTCGCCCGCATGGGCTACGAGGGCGAAGTCGACCACATCCAGCGCTGCTTTCTGGAAGGCCACCGCGAGGATGCGATTGCCGCTGTCCCCGACCGGCTGGTGCAGGACATCTCGCTCATCGGATCAGGCCAAAAGATCCGCGACGGGCTGGCCGCGTGTGGAGGAATCAGGCGCCACCATGCTGGTGGTCATGAGCCGGTCCCCGGCCGAGCTGGCCGAGATCGCCGATGTGGTCCTCGGCTAGGGCCAGAGCCCTCGAGCGCGCGGCGAGCTCCAGCCCGCCGGAGCGGTGATCGCAGGTGAGACTCGACAAGAAGGAGTGCTGGGCCCGGCTCGACGAGGCCCGCCACGCGGTGCTGGCCACGCGGCATCCCGGGCGGGGAGTCGACGCCGTGCCGGTCGTGTTCGCGATCGTGTCCGGCGTGCTGGTGCTACCGATCGACACGGTGAAGCCGAAACGGGACGTGCGGCTGACCCGTCTGGCCAATCTGGCCGACGACGCCCGGTGCGTCCTGCTGGCCGAGCACTATTCCGATGACTGGGCCGAGCTGTGGTGGGTCCGGGTGCACGCCACCGCCGAGGCGGCCGCCGACCCGGCTTCCTGGGTGGAAGCCCTGGCGGATCGGTACCCGCCCTACCGGGCGCCGGGCGCGGTGGTGGGCATCGTCATCCTGCGCCCCACCCGGATCACCGGGTGGCAGGCCGGGTGAGCCCCAGCACCTCCGCTCCATCAGCGAGAGCGGAGAGATGACCGTCCACGGAGCCGAGCCCGGCCCCCATGGTGTTGACGGAGATATGGGTGGCGCCGGCCTGACGCCAGCGCTGCGCGTGATCGCCAAGCTGCTCCGACCCGCCGGCTCCCCAGTTGACACGGCCTTCCATGCCGAGGGCATCCGGGTCGCGACCGGCGGCACCGGCAGCGGCCGCGACCACCGCGCCGCGCCTCGTCGAGCCTCGGACCGGGCGGGACCTGCGGGAACCAGCCGTCGGCGAGTCGTCCGGCCCGGCGTAAGGCGGGGTCGGAGCTGGCTCCGAACCAAATGGGGATCGGTTGCTGGACCGGAAGAGGAGCCAGGCCCGCACCGGGGACGTGCTCGGAGGGTCCGTCGTGCACGACGGTCCGCTCCGTCCACAAGCGCCGCAGGAGCGCCACCTGCTCCTCCGAGCGCCGGCCCCGGTCGGTGAAACTGCGACCGAGCGTCTCGTACTCGACCTCGTTCCAACCGAGGCCCACGCCGAGACGGAACTTACCGCGGGTGAGCAGATCGACCTCGGCCGCCTGTTTGGCGACCAGGGCGGTCTGGCGCTGGGGCAGGATGATGATGCCGGTGACCAGTTCGAGGGGGATGATCGCGGCCAGGTGGCCGAACAGTACGAACGGCTCGTGGAAGGTGCTGTCAACGTTGTACGGACCGGCCCAGCCCGGGTGGTAGGCCGGATCGGCGCCTACCACATGGTCGTACGCCAGGACGTGCGAGTACCCGAGCGAGGCGACGCCCTCGGCGTAAGCCCGCACCGCCCCCACGTCGCCGCCGATCTCGGTCTGGGGAAAAACGACGCCTATCTGCATGCCACCCTGTTTACCCGACGGGACCCGGCTGGCGACCCGTCGGGAGCCTGGTGGTCATCGGCGGTGGAACACCGGGTCCCGTTTCTCGGTGAAGGCCCGCGGGCCTTCCTTGGCATCCTCGGTGGCGAACACGGCCTGACCCCGCTCCCACTCCCACGCAAACGCCTCCGCCTCGGTCATGCCGGACGTGGCGCGCATCGTCGCCAGTACCGCCTCGACGGCGATAGGCCCGTTGCGGCCGATCAGGGCAGCGATCTCCTTGGCCTTTGCCAGCGCCTGCCCGTCCGGCACGACGTGGCCGATCAGGCCCAGCTCCTTGGCCTCCCGGGCGGTGATGTGCCGGCCCGTGAGCAGGATCTCGGCCGCGGCGGTGTACGGGATCTGGCGACCGAGACGTACCGCCGACCCGGCCATCGGATAGAGCGACCAACGCACCTCGGAGACCCCGAAGCGGGCGCTTTCGCCCGCGACGCGGATGTCGGTCCCGAGCAGCATCTCCGTGCCCCCAGCGATGGCGACGCCCTCGACCGCAGCGATGATGGGCTTCAGGGGACGGTCGAACTTCAAGAATCCCTTCCAGGGTGTGTCGGGATCGGCCGCCATTCGCTCCCGAACATCGGATCGGGCGTCCTTCTCCCCGGGATCGCCTGCCATCGCTCGAAGGTCAGCTCCAGATGAAAAGTTGCCGCCCGCCCCGGTCACGATGATGCAGCGGATGTCGTCGTCGGCGGCCGCCTCCCTGTACACGTCCGCCAGGGTGACGAGCATGGTGCCGCTGAAGGCATTCAGGCGCTCCGGTCGGTTCAGCGTGATCACCATGGTGGCGCCGTCCCGCTCCACCAGGATCTGCGGCATGAAAGCTCCCCTCTCCGGCCAGCAGTAGTTCCCCGGCCGGCGGGAGCATAGGCCGGCCCCGTGTCCCGGTCTCGGGTCCGCCGGGGATCGAGCGGCCAACCAGTTGACGAGACGCCGTGATTGACTGCTGGCGTGAAAAAACTCGCCGGCTATGGCCTCGACGATCACCCCGCCGACGACGACGACAAGGCGCAAACGGCGTGGAGCGTCGCAGTCCTCGACGACTGCGACGCTTGCGAGGAACCCAGGATCGAGCTCACCGTCGAGGAGGCGGGCCGCCCCGGCGCCGGGCTGGTCGCGCATCTGTCCCCGTCAACGGCCCGCCGGTTGCGCGCTCTGTTGGCCGCAGCCCTCAAGGAGATCGGTGAGCCGCCCGACGATTGATCCGGGCGTTCAGGTGATCCGGCGTTCAGGCTTCGAACCCGCCAAAACCGCCCCGGTAGAAGAGGAGCGGGCGACCCGTGCCCGTCTCCAGCCCCATCACCTGTGCCACTACGAGGTAATGGTCGCCCGCATCGTGGATGGTCTCGATGGTGCAGTCGATCCAGGCGAGAGCGCCGTGGAGGCGCGGTGATCCGGTGGACCCGGGGGACCAGCCCACACCGGCGAACTTCTCCGTTCCGGTGTTGGCGAAAGTCCGGGCCAGGGACTCCTGGTCTGCCGCCAGGATGTTGGCGCAGAAACTGCCTCCCTCCGCCACCCTCGGCCAGCTGGTAGATGACCGACCGGGCGCCAGGGCGACCAGGGGAGGGTTGAGCGACAGGCTGAAAAACGACTGGCAGGTGAGGCCGACCGGGTGCTCGTGGTGGAGACCCGTCACCACGACTACCCCGGTGGCGAAGTGGCCGAGCGTGGCCCGGAACTCACCCTGGTCGATGGTCATGACTCGTCTTCGTCCTCGTCGTTTTCGTATTCGTCGTCGTCCTCGTCTTCGAACAGGTATTCGGCCGTCCAGGTCACCGGGGCCACTCCATCCATGAACCGGTCGCAGCTTTCGGATATCGCTGACATGTGCCGCGAGAGTTTCGCTTCATCCCCAACGGAGTCGAAAAACACGTGCAGGTCAGTCGCGGCGGCGGCGGGGAAGCACTCCTCCACGATCCCCGCGTATCGGCGCGCCCCGGGGGTGAGCGGCCGCCAGATGACGTTCTGCACGTATCGGAACGTTGACTGGACGGCGAGGGCGATGGGCGTGTGGTCGACTTGCCAGCGCCGGCGCCACTCGTTCCAGCCCATCCCTTCGGGCACGCTGAGCGGAACCAGCTGGGCGAAACCCGGTACGCGCCCGTCGGGCCCGGGTGCGACGGTGGTGTTGGGCCGCGGCTCCGATTCGGTGACCAGATAGCCCAGCCACGACCCGTCGGGGCCAGGCGGCGGCAGCGCCGCGTCCAGGCCGGCACCCTCGACCGTGTCCACCCACACCGACACCGCCGCCGTGAGTTGAGAGGTGTCGGGGTCGGGGGCAACGCCGAAGGGCGGGCCGATCCGCGGCTCGACGAGGTTGATCTGGATACGGCCGCCGCCGGCCGCCCGCAAGTCGTCCACCGTCTGCTTGCGCAGCGTCGTCCCGACGTTGGGATCGCCGTCCATCAGCAGGTAGATCGCTTTCTCCACGCTGGAGACGGTAGAGGACGCACGCCTCTAAGGTCTGGGGGATGTCTCTCGTCCTCAAGCCGGGCACGTCATGGTGGGAGACCTACGCCCGTTGCGTGTCGGTCGCCCCGGAAGCGTTTGATTCCGATCGCCTGCGAAACCTGACCGCGCGGCGAATGGCGCCGGGTCGGGATCCCCGGGGACCACGTGACCCCTGTCGATGGGTCGCCGATCCCCGGACCCCCCCGTGTCGACTACGACGAGGCCGTCGCGGCCGTTGCCCATGCGTGCACGGAACACGCCGACTGGGCGAAGGTCGATCTGGACGAACGTCGCCAGCGCATCACGGCCGCAGTGGATGCCCTGACCGAGCACCGGGACCTGCTGGCCCTGCTGCTGGTCTGGGAAATCGGAAAGCCGTGGCGGCTGGCCTGCGCGGACGTGGATCGCTGCCTGGACGGGGTGCGGTGGTACGTGGGAGAGATCGCGCGGCAGCTCCGGATTGGCGACCCGGACGAACGCGCCCCGCTCCCCGGGCCAATCTCCAACATCGCCAGCTGGAACTACCCCATGAGCGTGCAGGTGCACGCCGAGCTCGTGCAGCTGCTGGCCGGCAACGCGGTGGTGGCCAAAACGCCCAGCCAGGGCGGTTTTCACACCCTGACCCTGGCGCACGCCCTGATGCGGCGGGCCGAGCTCCCGGTCACGTTGCTGTCCGGAGTGGGCGGCCATCTCAGTGAGGCCCTGATCCGCAGCGACGGCATCGGCGCCCTGGCCTTCGTGGGTGGGCGCGCCAACGGCAGGCGGGCGGCCGTGTCCCTCGCCGACACCGGGCGCCGGCACATGCTCGAGCAGGAGGGTCTCAACGCGTGGGGCATCTGGGATTTCTCCCAGTGGCATCTGCTGGCCCAGCATCTGCGTAAGGGTTTCGAGTACGCCAAGCAGCGCTGCACCGCCTACCCGCGCTACGTGGTGCAGCGGCGGTTGTTCCCGGCCTTCCTCGAGACGTACCTGCCCGTCGTCAAGTCGGTCCGCTTCGGCCACCCGCTGGCCGTGGCGGATGGCGGGGACCCTTTCCCGATCTTGACTTCGGACCGGTCATCCACGGCACCAAGGCCGCCGATCTGGGCGCCCAGTGGGACGAGGCAGTTCGCGGCGGCGGTATCCCGCTCTACCGGGGGTCGGTCGCCGACGGGTCGTTCCTCGACGCCCAGGACACCTCCGCCTACGTCGCCCCGGCCTGCGTGCTCCAGCCGCCGGCGGCGTGGGCGCTGCATCATGCTGAGCCCTTCGGTCCCATCGATTCCGTCGTCATCGTCGACACCGAATCGGAACTGCTCGCGGCCATGAACGCCAGCAACGGTTCGCTGGTTGCCAGCGTCGCGACGGACGACCTGGACTTCGCGGACCGGGTGGCGGAGCAGCTGCAGTCGTTCAAGGTGGGGGTCAACAAGCCCCGGAGCCGCGGCGACCGGGAGGAGGTGTTCGGCGGTTTGGGCCACTCGTGGAAAGGCGCGTTCGTCGGCGGCGACCTGCTCGTCCAGGCCGTGACGTACGGTCCCGACGGTCCCGACGAGCGACTGTTCGGCAACTTCCCGGGCTACTCCCTGCTCCCCGCCCGCTGACCGCGCCCGCAGGATTCCCGCGCCGATCCGCCAGGAGGTTCGCTAGCCTCAACAACGACGCTGCCAATAGCCCGGCGCGTCTCTTCAGGGTCTACCGGAGTCACTGATCCGTGCTCAGCTCGCAGCTCAATCAGAAGGTCGCCGTGGGGGCGGTCTTCGTGGCCGCCATGTTCATGAACATCATGGACATCACGATCGTCAACGTGGCGCTACCCACCATCGGTCGCGAGTTTCACGTCCGCCCCGACGCCGTCGCCACCGTGTCGATCGCCTATCTGGTGAGCCTGGCCGTCTTCATTCCGGCCTCGGGATGGCTGGGCGACCGCTTCGGGGGTCGGCGCATCCTGCTGATCGCGATCGTGCTCTTCACCGGGGCGTCCGCCCTCTGTGGCGCCGCCGGCAGCCTGACCCAGCTCGTCGTCTTTCGTGTGATACAGGGCGCGGGCGGCGGGTTGATGGTGCCGGTGGGCATGGCCATGCTCTACCGAACGTTTCCTCCGTCGGAGCGGGTTCGCGCGTCGAGCATCATGGTGGTGCCCACGGCGTTGGCGCCGGCGCTCGGGCCGGTGATCGGCGGCCTGTTCGTGACGAAGCTGTCCTGGCGCTGGGTCTTCTACGTCAACGTGCCCATCGGGGTCGCCGCCGTCACGTTCGGCTTGCTGTTCCTCGCCGCCCAGCGGGAGGAGCAACCAGGTCGCTTCGACCTGGCCGGCTTCCTGCTCGCCGGAATTGGGCTCGCGCTCGTGATGTACGGGGTGTCGGAGGGACCGTTCCATGGCTGGGGCGCGCCCGTGACCGTGGCGACGATCACCGCGGGTGTGGTCCTGCTGGCCCTTCTCATCTGGGTGGAGTTGCGCCAGCGTCAGCCGCTCGTCGACATCCGGCTCTTCAAAGACCGGCTGTTTCGGAGCGCCAGCGCGGTCCTGTCGCTCGGCTCGGGTGCGTTCATCGGGACTCTGTTTCTGGTGGCCTTGTTCTTCCAGGATGGGCTGGGGTTGTCCGCGCTCCAATCCGGGCTCAACACCTTTCCGGAGGCCATCGGGGTAATGGTCGGGTCGCAGGTGGTGACCCGGCTGCTCTATCCGAGCTTCGGGCCGCGCCGGATCATGGTCGCAGGCCTGGTGCTGCTGGCGACCGGCATGAGCCTGCTCGCTCTGGTCGGCCTGGAGACCAACCTGTGGTGGGTTCGGGCCGACATGTTTTTCTGTGGCTTCGCCATGGCCCACGTGTTCGTGCCGTCCCAGGCCGCGGGCTTCGCGACCATCTCGCCGGCCGACACCGGGCGGGCGTCGACCCTGTTCAATGCCTTGCGCCAGCTGGGGTCGGCCACGGGCGTGGCGCTGCTGACCTCAGTGGTGGCGGCGGTTGGACCCGTCCACGTGGTGGGCGGGCGGCCGGAGCCTAACCTGCTCGCGTACCACGTGGCCTTTCTGGTGGCCGCCGGCACGGCTCTGATCGCTGCGGTGTTCGCCCTCACGATCAGCGATGCGGATGCCGCCGCCACCATCGTGCGGCGGCGGAGCCGCACCGCCGCCGTGCCCGAGGCAGCTGCACCCCAGCCTGTTCCGGCGGCCGGGGCCTGAGAGGCGACGGGGCTCTGGCCTTTCGCACATGGTGGGCTGCGCGACGTCACGCCCCCGCTTAGCGTAACGACCGATGAGCGACCTCGATCAGCGCCTGGTGTGCCGCTGGTGCCGGGCTCAGAGCCCGGCGTCGGCCCGAACCTGTGACCGTTGTGGGGCGCCGCTGGACGTCCGTGACGTGGTGACGGACTCCGGTTGGCGACAGGCACCCCGCCTGCGGGATCTCACCGAAGTGGGCTTCGGCAGCAGCGTGTTCCAGGTCGACGGCACCGTCGTCCCGGTAGCCGACGTCAACCTGGGTCCCGGCGACTCCGTGTTCTTCGAACATCACGTCATGCTCTGGAAAGACGAACAGGTGGCGATGTCGGTCATGAGTGCCCCGGGCGGGGCGCAGCGGCTGCTGGCCGACTTGCCGTTCGTGCTGAGCGTGGCGCACGGGCCTGGCCGCATTTCGTTCTCTCGCGATTCGCCCGGCGAGCTCGTAGTCCTGCCCGTCGACGCGGGCGTGGAGCTGGATGTGCGCGAGCATGCCATGATCGTGGCGACCGCCGGGCTGACCTACAGCTTCGAAAAGCTGCCCGGCCTGAAGGCCACGCTCAGCGTCGGCAGCGGGATGTACCTCGAGCGTTTCCAGGGCGGCCAAAGCGGAGGACTGCTCCTTCTGCACGGCTACGGGAACGTGTTCGAACGGACCCTGGACACCGGTGAGTCGATCCAGGTCGAACCGGGTGGTTTTCTGTACAAGGACGCCGCGGTGGGTATGGAGCCCGTTACTCACAAGCTGACCTCCGGAGACGTGGCCGGGTCGAGTGCCGTCCAAGGGGCCAAGAGCCTGGCCAGCCGCGGCCTGGCCGGCCTCAAAGCGGTACGAGCGCTGCGAAAGGAGGGCCTCGGCGCCCTCTCGGGCGATGCGCTGCAGGCCGCCTCCGGCGTGGTCACCGGCCCCGGCATCACCCTTATGCGCCTGTCGGGGCCGGGCCGGGTCGGCATCCAGTCGATGTACATGAACCACGGGTCTGCGTGATGAGCGACGCGGCCACCACCTACAGCTGCCCCTACTGCCGGACCGCCTCGAGTGGGGCGGGCGCCACCTGTCCGAACTGCGGGGCGCCCGTCGACGTCACCCGCCGGACCACGACCTCGGGCTGGACCGAGCTGCCGGCGATCCCCGATATGACCCGCCTGCAGCTCGGCCAGTCCTCGGCGCAGATCATGGGCAAGCTGGTGCCGGCAGTTGACGTGCGCCTGGTCGGCGGCGACGGGGTCTACTTCCCGCAAGAGAACCTGCTCTGGCTGGAGCCATCGGTCCAGGTCGACGCCATGTCGTTGCGAGGCGGGTGGGACCGCATGCGCGCCGGCCTCCCGGTCGTGATGGTCGAAGCCGCGGGTCCAGGGACGATCTCGTTTTCGCACGACGCGGCTGGAGAGATCCTGGCAATTCCCCTGCAGCCCGGACAGGCGATCGACGTGCGCGAACACCAGCTGGTGGCCGCCACTCGCGGCGTCGGCTACGACTGGTACGACAGCGGCATCTGGTTCACCACCTCCGGCGAAGGAAGCGCCTCCCAGAGCGGAAGCGCCGGCCTGCTGAAGATGGGTCTGGACCTGGCCGGCATCGACAGCGGGGGTGGCGACGAGCGACGCCAGGACGAGGTCCGCTGGACCTATCCCGTGGGCCGGCAGGTCGACCGCTTCGCAGCCGCCGATCGACCCGGCCTGGTCCTGATCCAATGCGGCGGCAACGCCTTTACGCGCGACCTCGGCGACGGCGAATCCCTGCTGGTCAAGCCGCCGGCTCTGCTGTTCAAGGACCCCTCGGTGGCGATGCAGCTGCACGTCGAGTTCCCGGCCGCAGGCGCCCGCCTGTGGCGGACGTGGGGCAACCGGTACCTGTGGCTGCGGGTGTGGGGGCCGGGCCGGGTCGGGTTGCAGTCGAGCTACGAACGCCTCGAAGATCCCGGCACGGACTTCCAGGACAGTTGCCAGTTCACGCAGCACCTGTGGACGTAGCCGACCCGGGCCGCAAGTTGGCGCGGCGGAGCAGCCATAACGGGACTTCGCCGATACCTTTGAGGCGGCGGGGCGGGGTCGGGAGCAGCTGGTAACGACCGTCGCCCCGGAGTGACGCGGCGACGGAGTCGGAGACGAGCACGCTGCCGGGGCGAGCGGCCATCGTCGCCCGGGCGGCCAGGTTGACGGCCGGGCCGTACAGATCCCCGGACTGGGCAACGACGTGGCCGGAGGCGACGCCGACGTGCACCGACGGGATGTCCGGTGACGCGAAAGACTCGGCCAGGGATAGTGCGATCTCGCCCACATCGACGGGATTGGCACTGAACATGACCTCGTCGCCGATCATCTTGACCACGCGGCCGCCCCCCCCGACGATCTGGTCAGTGGCGGTCTCCTCGAATCGCTCGACAAGCGCCGCGGTCTCCCAGTCGTTGAGTTGCTCGCTGAGCGAGGTGAAGCCGACCAGGTCGGCGAAGCCGACTGCTGTCACCCCGGCCCCGATCGTCCCGTCGCTACCGGCGAGCCGGCGCGACACGGCGTCTATGAGGTGCCGCCGAAACAGGTACAGCACGACTTGCTCGACATCCTCGACTCGTTCGGCATCGGCGAGTGGACCGATGTCGAGGACCTCCCCGTTGGCCGGGTCCGGCCCTCGGCCGGGCCGCCGCTCCAGCCAGAAGCCAACGATGGCGTCGGCCATTCGGGCGGCCGCCAGGCCGAGGGTGCGGGTCAGGTACAGGACCTCGTTGACGTCCAGGCGATCGTCACGAAGAAGGGCGTCGGCTCGGCGGAGGGCTTCCAGGTCGCCGTCGTAGAAGGCGACATCTGTGTCCGGCACGTCCGGAAGGCCCATGGCCCGACGCAGCTTCCAGGCGAGTTCGAGATCCACGCCGGACCGAGCGGCGAGTTGCGCGGCGGTCAGGCAGCGCGGCCCCCGCATGACAACGTCACCGAATCTGCGTAGCCCCTCCCGCAGTCGCTCCTCGCCGTTCACACCCGTCAGTCTGCTGGCTCCGGCGTGGAGGTTTCACATGGCGGTTTCACGTGCCCTACCGCCGGTCGCGCCACCAGCCGATCAACACTCGGTACAGCAATCCACGGGATTGCGGTTGGGCGGCCCCATCGCCGGAATAGAACCGCTGGAAGGCAGCCGTGTCGTCCGGGTTGCTGGATCCGCGCTCGGCATCGTCCATGTCCAGATACTACGAATTCGGCCTGGCGCCATGGAGGATGCCCGTGTCCCGCGGAAGGGTCCCGGCCCTCCCGGTCGACTATCAGAGTCGTTCAGGGGATGAGGCTTTGCGGGATCAGGCGTCGGGGGCCGGATCCAGTGACGAACCCGGCCCCCGCGCTCATGTCTGGCCGTGCCGGCTGGCGGCGTGATCCGCTGGTCCTGGTCCCAGAGGCTGACGGTGGGACCCCGGAGCGGCGGTCAGGCTGACGAAGTCCTCCCGATCGAATCGCACGATGAAGCTCCGCACCGGAAGGGGTACCGGCACGATGACCGGTGGCGTCCACCAATGGCGACCCAGGATGGTGACGGCTTCATTGCTCACCGTGATCGGTCCGAGACGAGGATCCGATGCCATGACTGCATTGATGTACCGGGCGACCGCGCAGCCGGTGCCGCTGCCCGGAATCCCCTTTACCCCGGCCGATTCGAGATGTGCGGCCACCTCCTCAGCCGACCCTCCCAGGTCCTGCAGCAGCTGGGTGGTCTCGGCCCTCAGAGCGGCCCGCTCGTCTCTCGCCCTGCTCATCTCAGTGCTCCTTCCCGGTGTCGTGATCCGCTGGTACGTACTCTCGCAATCTGACGACACGTGCACAAGCCCGAATGCAGTATCGAGGCTCTGCCGGCCGAGGGTATCACCCGGGTGACGTGAGCCCACCGCCCGATGTGGGTGGTGCCGTCCGGCCCATGGCCGGGGTCGCCACGGGCGGAGATTCGGTGACCCCGGCGGATTCCTCGGCCGCCGGCGGCGATGGGGAGAAATGAGCCCGACCGACGTAGGCGACCACCACCGCCACGATAACGACGGGCATGGTGGTCAGCCCGTCCGAGCCAAAGACGATGGCGGTCACGAGAACTGCACTGAGTGGCAAGCCGAGCATGACGCACGTCATCGCCCCGAGCCCCATCGCCGCCCCCGCCACTTCCGGCAGCCCCGGCAGGTGCGACATGGCGATGCCGCCGGCAGCCCCAACGAACATGGCCGGGAAGGTCGGACCACCCCGAAAGGCGCTGAGAGAGACGCCGTAGGCGAGGCCTTTACACGCGACCAGCAGGATCAGGGCGCCCAGCGAATACGTGGCGCCGGTCGTCACCAGCGACGGCAGCGCGGTCTGGCCAGAGAAGAGCACGTCCGAGGAGGGCTTTCCCGTCCATTCGGCGAAGATGACTGCCAGTCCGCCGACCACCACTCCCGCCAGCGGCGCCATGAGGGTAATGCGGCGTTCGGCGTGAGGTTTGAGGTAGAGCCCCAACCAGCGGATGCCCCCGCCGAGAAACGTGGCCGCCACCCCGATGACGATGGCCCAGGCGAACTCCGCGGCATCGGGATGGGCGAAAGGTGGGAGATTGGGGATGGTCAGGGAAAAGGTGCCATGGCCCGCCCAGCTGTTGAACCCGATGAAGGTCAGCGCGCCGATTCCTGCGGCCAGCAGCCCCGGCACGAGCACCACCCCCAGAAGCGGTCCACCGAGCCCTGACGCCTCCATCAGGAGAAACGCGCTGGCGAGCGGCGAGCCGAACAGGGTGCTGATGGCTGCGAAGCTCCCGGCGGCCCCGACCACCGCCACGGACTGATCGGGGAGATCGTGCTTGAGGAGCCGGACGATGGCCACCGCGACTCCACCGCCGAGGGCTATCAGCGGCGCCTCGGGCCCGATCACCGCCCCCAGGGCCAGCCCGGCCAGCGCAGCCAGGGCGACGCCCGGGAGTTCGATCGCGGTCGGCGCCCCATGCATGTGAAATCCGTCCGCAGGTGAGTGCCCACCCCGCCCGGGGAGGTAGCGGATGGTCAATCCCACGAGCACGCCCGCGAGGCCGACCATTGGCAGCGGCCACCAGATCGGCTCGCCGTGGAAGCCGAGGGCTTTGAGCAGGTAGTCCGGGTTGAAGATCCACTTCTGCAGGTCGGCGACGAGATAGAGAAACCAGTACGCGCCGGCCGCGATAACCCCTCCGAGAATGGCGGCCAGCACCAGCAGCGCCACATAACTCCGCGACCGGAGCAGGGTCGTGACGTCGGGGCCCCCGCCATCGCCGGCGTTTGCAGGTGGCGCCGGTGCGACGGTACCGGCCGCGGGCTCGCCCGCGGCCGGGGGCGAGGGTGGGTCAGGCATGGCTCGGTCCACCTCCGGGCACGCTCACGCGCTCCGCAGCGTCGTGCGCGGTCGCGGCGCGTGCCTCACCCCGTGGGGGTGATTCGGCGCGGGGTCGGCGCGCGGCACCATGGAGGACGGCAGCGACGGTTTTGCCCGCCGGAGTATCTCGGTTAGCCCGGCGCTCGTCGACAACGAAAGGCTGGTGGCCGCGGTGAGCATCGAATCCGAGCGGGTCAAGGGGTTCGGGAATCTGGAGGACGGCCTGCGCCAGGCCAGCGACTGGTATCTGTGGGGGCCGTACGTGAGCGAGCGGCAGTGGGGGACGGTCCGGGAGGACTACAGCGCGGACGGCGAGGCCTGGGACTACCTGCCCCACGATTACGCCCGGTCGCAGGCCTACCGGTGGGGCGAAGACGGTCTGGCCGGTTTCTGCGACATCGAGCAGCGCCTGTGCCTGGGTCTGGCGTTGTGGAACGGCCAGGACCCCATCCTCAAGGAGCGGGCCTACGGGCTGACGGGAGCGGAGGCCAATCACGGCGAGGACGTGAAAGAGTACTGGTGGTACCTGGATGCCATCCCCAGCCACGCCTGGAATCGCTGGCGCTACCACTATCCGCAGCGAGCTTTTCCCTACGAGCAGCTGCGCCAGGAGAACGGCCGCCGGTCGAAGTTCGAGCCGGAGTACGAGCTTCTCGACACGGGCGTGTTCGACGACAACCGGTACTGGATCGTGGAGGTCCACTACGCCAAGGCCGATCCTCTTGACCTGCTGATGACGATCCAGGTGACCAACGCTGGCCCCGACGCCGCGCTGTTGCATGTCTTGCCGACGGCCTGGTTTCGGAATACGTGGTCGTGGGATCCGGGCGCCCAGAAGCCGGAGTTGGCCGCCGGCGGCCCGAACGCGGTGCGCGTCGGCCATCCGTTTCTCGGGCAGCTGGAGTTGCTGGCCGGCCCCGGACCGGACGGAAACGCCCCCTCCCTGCTCTTTTGTGAGAACGAGACCAACCACGGCCGCCTCTACGGGGTGGCCTCCAGCCCGCGCTACCCCAAAGACGGCATCAACGATCATGTCGTCCGCGGGGCCGCGACCGTCAACCCGGAGCAACACGGTACGAAGTGCGCCCTGTGGTACCAGGCGACGGTGGCGGCCGGCGCCACCGTGGAACTTCGGTTACGTCTGCGGCCGGAAGGGTCGTCGCCGAAGGCCGGCGGTGCGCTCGGCGCCAACTTCGAGAAAGCGGTAGCCCGCCGCAGAAAAGAGGCCGACGACTTCTACGCCGAGCTGACCCCCAAGCAGGCCTCAGCGGACGAGGCCCTGGTCATGCGGCAGGCCTTTGCCGGGATGCTGTGGAGTAAACAGCTCTATTACTACGACGTCGCCCGCTGGCTGGACGGCGATCCAACCCAGCCTCGGCCGCCCGCCTCCCGGCTGACGGGCCGGAACAGCCGGTGGCGGAACTTCGACGCCTTCGACATCATGTCCATGCCCGACAAGTGGGAATATCCCTGGTTCGCGGCCTGGGATCTGGCCTTCCATTGCGTGGCACTGGCGCACGTGGACCCCGCCTTCGCCAAGTACCAGCTCATCCTCCTGTGCCGGGAGTGGTTTCAACACCCCGATGGTGCTCTGCCTGCGTACGAATGGGATTTCGGCGACGTGAATCCTCCGGTGCAGGCGTGGGCCGCCCTGGAAGTGTTCGGCATCGACGGGGCCCGGGATCTGGATTTTCTGAGCCGGGTCTTCGACAAGCTGATGGTGAATTTCACCTGGTGGGTCAACCTGGAGGACGCGGACGGCAGCAACGTGTTCGAGGGCGGCTTTCTGGGATTGGACAACATCGGACCGATCGACCGGTCCCATCTGCCCGTGGGCGGGATCCTGGAACAATCGGACGCAACTGGCTGGATGGCGTCCTACGCGCTGGCGATGGTCGCCATGGCCGGGGTGCTCAACCGGAGCGGGCAGCGGCCCGCCACCGATCTGGTCCTCAAGTTCGCCGAGCATTTCGCTGCCATCCGCCTGGCTCTGGACACGCAAGGTCTGTGGGACGACACCGACGGCCTGTACTACGACCGCCTGGTCACGCCCGACGGCACCGCCGTGCCAGTGAAGGTGCGCTCCATGGTCGGAGTCATCCCCGTGCTGGCGGCGGCCGTCATCGACGAGGGCATGCTGGACCAGAGCCTCGCGGTCGGCCGAGCGCTGCCACGCCTCCTCCGAGGCCAGGGACTCGAGAGCCCTGATCTCCTGGCCGAGGCCGGACTGCTGCAGGGGGATCCCGGCGGCCGGCGGATGCTGCTCGGGGTGGTGGGCATCGACCGCCTGGAGCGGATTTTTACCAAGCTGTTCGACGAGAACGAGTTTCTTTCGCCGTATGGCCTGCGGGCCATCTCCGCCTACCACCTTGACCGGCCCTACGTACTGGACGTCGAGGGTTTGAGCGCGAGCATCGACTACGAGCCGGCCGAATCCACCACGGGGATGTTCGGAGGGAACTCGAACTGGCGCGGCCCGCTCTGGTTTCCGCTCAACTACCTGATCATCGGGGCCCTGGAACGGTACGACCGGTTCTTCGGTGAGGCACTGAGAATCGAATACCCCACCGGCTCCGGGCAGAAGCTGACCTTCGGGGAGATAGCCCAGGACCTCCGTGCACGGATGATCTCCATCTTCCTGGTCGGCCCCGACGGCCGGCGACCCAGCTTCGGGACGGAGGAAAAGCTCCAGCATGACCCGGCCTGGAAGGACAACATCTTCTTCAACGAGTACTTCAACGGCGACAACGGGGCCGGGCTGGGAGCGTCACACCAGACCGGCTGGACCGGCGTCGTGGCCGACGCCATTCGGCGGCGCTATGGCGACGTGCTGCCGGTCGGCGATGCGGTTCGGACCGTGGTGAATCGCCAGGGTCGGAAGCGATGACCGCCCTGGCCGAGCGCACCTCGGCCGCCCTGCCCGGCCGCGAGATCCCCCTGGGGGCGACGCCGGTTGCAGGCGGCACCAATTTTGCGGTGGCCTCGGGGGTGGCCGACGGGATGCTGCTGTGCCTGTTCGACGACGCCGGCGCGGAGACGCAGATTCCGCTGGTCGATTTCGACGCCGGCGTCTGGCACGGCTTTGTGCCCGGCGTCGGGCCCGGGCAGCGCTACGGTTTCCGGACCACTGGTCCCTACGACCCCGCCCGGGGCATTCGCTGCAACCCGGCCAAGCTGCTCCTGGACCCGTACGCGCGGGCTACCACCGGGACGGTGCGGTTCGGCCCCGAAGTCCTCGGCTACGCGGAACCGGATGCGGACTTCCCGAGCGCCCTGGACTCGGCGGGTTTTGTGCCGCGCAGCCTGGTGGTGGATTCCGACTACCGCTGGAGCGACCATTCCCGGCCCAACTACCGCGACGCCGACACCGTCATCTACGAGGTGCACGTCAAAGGCTTCACCATGACCCACCCGGGCGTCCCGCCCGAGCTGCGGGGCACCTACGCCGGACTCGGCCACGAGGCGGCCCTGTCGCATCTGGTCGACCTCGGCATCACGGCCGTCGAGTTGCTCCCGGTCCACCAGAACGTCCCCGAGGCGTTTCTGACCGATCGCGGCCTGACCAACTACTGGGGCTACAACACGATCGGGTTTTTCGCGCCCCACGACGGCTATTCCGCCGCGGTCCGGGCCGGCCGCGCCGGGGGCCAGGTCTCCGAGTTCAAAGCCATGGTCAATTCTCTCCACGCCGCCGGACTGGAAGTCATCCTCGATGTGGTGTTCAACCACACCGCAGAGGGAAATCACCTCGGCCCGACACTCTGCTTCCGCGGCCTCGACAACCCCGCCTACTATCACCTGGCGCCGCAGGACGCCCGGTTCTACGTGGACACGACGGGGTGCGGCAACACGGTCAACGCCGGCGATCCCACCGCCCTGCGGCTGATCATGGATTCGCTCCGCTACTGGCTGACGGAGATGCACGTCGACGGGTTTCGGTTCGACCTGGCGCCCAGCCTGGCTCGCCAGGAAGGCGGCTTCGACCAGGTCTCCGCGTTTTTTGACCTGGTCTCGCAGGATCCGGTCGTCGGCGCAGCCAAGCTGGTCGCGGAGCCGTGGGATGTGGGGCAAACGGACAGCTATGCGCTCGGGCGGTTCCCGCCTCTGTGGCGGGAATGGAACGGCAAGTACCGGGACACGATGCGCGACTTCTGGCGCAGCCACGACCGGCTGCTCGGAGAGTTCGCGTCCCGCTTGACCGGGTCCTCCGACCTGTTCGCGGCGAGGGGCCGCCGGCCGACGGCATCAGTGAACTTCATCACTGTCCACGACGGCTTCACGCTCGCCGACCTGGTCAGCTACGACGGCAAGCACAATGAAGCCAACGGAGAGGCCAACCGGGACGGCACCGACGACAACCGGTCGTGGAACTGCGGCGTCGAGGGTCCTACCACCGACCCGGACATCCTGGCTCTCCGCGCCCGCCAGCGCCGGGCCATGCTGGCGAGCCTGCTCATCTCCTTCGGGGTGCCGCTGCTGTTGGGCGGAGACGAACTGGGGCGCACGCAGCAAGGCAACAACAACGCCTATTGCCAGGACAACCCGATCACCTGGTTCGACTGGGATCGCGTCGATAGCGACTTGATGACGTTCACCAAGCGCACGATCGCGCTGCGACGCGCCCACCCCGTATTCCGGCGCCGGCGGTTCCTGGCCGGAACCGAGGCCGCACAGCTGCGCTGGTTTACGCCGGCGGGCGCGGTCATGACGTGGGCGGACTGGGCCGATCCCAACGCCCGCAGCGTCGCCCTGTATCTCGACGGCGCAGATGACCCCGACCGCGCCGCCGACGGCAGTCCAATGGTCGACGACGACTTCCTCCTGCTCATCAATGCCTGGTGGGAGCCGCTCGAGTTCGTTCTGCCGATTACCCGTCCGAGCCAGATGTGGTACGGGGAACTCGACACGTACGACCCGACCACCCTTCCCACTCCCCGGCCGCCGTCGGCCGGCGGCCGCGTGACTGTCGGGCCGCGATCCGTCGTCATCCTCTCCGGTGCGCTCGTCCCGCCCCGGGAGGCACCCTCATAGAGCCCGGCCGCCGCCGATCAGGCCGAGGTCTGACCGGTTCCGGCGTCGCCCGGGGCGCGATCCGCGCTTTCTGACTGCATCCGGCCGTAGACGGGCAGGGGGTTGGGCTGGACCGCGGCTCGTACTTCTTCCGGGAGGCTGAGGTCGCCGCCGGTGTGCATGACGCTGAATTCTCGTTCCGCCCGGCCGCGCCCGATAAACGATCGGGTCCATTTGAGCAGAGTGCTGAGCCGGTTGCCGAAGCCGGTCAGGAAGGTCAGGTGTACGAACGCCCACACGACCCAGCCTGGGAACCCACTCAGGCGCACGCCGTGAAAGTCCACGACGGAGTTGAACCGCCCGATGGTGGCTGCGCTGCCGACGTCGCGGTACTTAAACGGCCGCCCGGGTTCGCCTTTGAGGCGCCGGGAGATGGTCGTGGCGGCGTGGAGACCGCCTTGCAGGGCGACTTCGGCCACCCCCGGCAGGTTGTCCAGGGCCATCATGTCGCCGACGACGAAGACTTCCGGGTGGCCAGGCAGGGTGCAGTCCGGCAGTACCGAGATGCGCCCGGCCCGGTCCAGGTCGGCGCCGGTGGCCTTGGCCAGTTCGGCACCGAGGGGAGACGCCTCCACTCCTGCGGCCCACACGGTCGTGTGAGTTTCCAGCCGGCTGGTGGCGCCGGACGCCTCGGCGATGTCGACGCCGTCAGGGTCGATGCCGACCACCCGGGCACCCATCCGCAACTCGACGCCCAGACGCTCGAGGGCCCGGGCGGCTTTGCCCGACAGCTGGTCGCCGAAGGTGGCCAGGGGTTCTTTGCCGCCGTCGAGGAGCACGACGCGCACCGAGGCGGCGTCGAAGGTGCGGAACTCGCCGCGCAGGCTGCGCACGGCCAGCTCCCGGATCTGGCCGGCCAGCTCCACTCCGGTCGGGCCGGCCCCCACGATGGCCACGGTCAACCAGCGCCGCTTTTCGACGGGTTCCTCGACCAGCTCGGCCACCTCGAAGGCCCCGAAGATACGACGGCGCAACTCGAGAGCGTCGTCGATGGTCTTCATGCCCGGGGCGTAGAGGGAGAACTCGTTGTGCCCGAAATACGACTGATTGACCCCGGCGGCCACGATCAAACTGTCGTAAGGGATCTCCCGGCTGGCCATGCCGACGATGCTGATCTGAACCAACTTGCTGTCCAGGTCGAAACCGGTCACCTCGGCCAGCTCGACGCGCACGTTTTTCCGCCGGCGCAGCACGTGACGCAGGGCCGGGGCGATCTGACCCGGGGGTATCAGGCCGGTGGCCACCTGGTACAGCAAAGGCTGGAACAGGTGGTGGTTCCGCCGGTCGATCAGGGTCACGTCCACGGGCCGGCGGCCCAGGAGGCGAGCCGCGGGCAGCCCCCCAAACCCGCCGCCCACGATCACGACCCGGTGCCGGCCCGAACCTTCGCTGGTCACGCCAAGCGCTCGGTCAGGTGCTCGCCGACGCCCATCTTGGGCAGGAAGTCTCCCCGCTCCAGCAGCAGGATCCGCTTGCCAGACGTCGCCAGCGCATACGCCAGCGTCCCGCCGCCGGCACCGGTTCCGATGATGATCACGTCGTAGTGCTCAGCCACGCCGCCTCCTTTTTCCCCGAACCGGCGACTACAGGCCGGGGCTGGAATGCATCAGGCCCCCATCCGCGAAGATGGTCGAGCCATTGATGTAGGACGCGCCGTCACCGGCCAAGAACGCCACCACGGAGCCAATCTCGGCGGGCTCAGCCATCCGGCCCAGCGGAATGGCCGCGTCGAGCGTCTTCATCTTCTCCGGGTCGGCGATAGTCGAGGTGTTGATGGGGGTGGCTACCGCGCCAGGACCCACGCCCACCACCAGGATGTTGTGCGGACCCAGCTCCTGGCCGGCTTGACGAGTCAGCATGCGCATACCCCCTTTGGACAGGCAGTACGGGGCATTTCCGGGCATGGGCCAGTCCTCGTGCACGGAGCTGATGTTGATGATCCGCCCGCCTCCACCCTGGGCGATCATCTGCTTGGCTGCCAACTGCGTACCGAAGAAGGCGCTCTTCAGGTTGATATCGAGAACTTTGTCGTACTGGCTCTCGGTGGTGTCCAGCACGGACGTGCGCGTCTCGATGCCCGCATTGTTGACCATCACGTCCAGCCGGCCGAGGTCCTTGACCGCCCGGTCAATGAGCATTTGCAGGTCGGCAATCTGGCTGACGTCCGCCTTGACCCCGATCGCCTTGTCGCCCAAGGCGGCCACCTGACGCTCAAGGTCCTCGGTGGCCGCCTCGTCGGCCACGTAGTCGATGACGATGTCGGCGCCTGCCTGCGCCAACGCCAGCACGATGGCCTTGCCGATACCGGAGTTGCCTCCGGTGACGATCGCAACCTTGCCGTTGAGCATCCCGTTGACCACCATCCTGCTTTCCTCCTGTGCTCGAGATCGAAGGTGTCCGCTGTCGCGGTTGCCGCCGCCGGCAACATCAGGGACCTTAGGCAGACCAGAAAACCGGCGGCTTCACCCAAACAGGGGGATCTCGCCCTCGCGGTGACCGGCGATGATGACGCCGTGCGAGCAGTCGACCCGCGGTTGCTCAAGTGGGGACGACCAACCAGGGTTTTTCTGGGAGCCTCCGTGGTGTTGGGCACGATGCGAGCTCTCCTGCTCGTCGCCCAGGCCTGGTTGCTTGCGACCATCGTCGCCCGGGCCTTTCTCGGCGGCGCCGGTCTTCGCCAATTGCGCCTCTCCCTGGTCCTGCTCCTGATCGTGGTCGCCCTGCGGGCCGCGGTCCGTGGGCGGCCGAGCTGGCGGCGGATCGTTGCTCGGCCCGCGTCAAGTCCGGAATGCGAACCGCTTTGGTCGAGCGGATCGCCCGGATGGGGTCGGGGCGCGAGGCGATCAGCGGATCGGGCGACCTGGCCGCTCTTGCCACCAGGGGAATCGACGCCCTGGACGGGTATTTCGCCCGGTATCTGCCGGCCCTCGTGCTCGCGATCATCGTCCCGGTCATCGTCTTCGCGGCCGTCCTCCGGGTGGACTGGATCTCGGCGGCGATCATGCTGGCGACACTGCCGCTGATCCCCGTCTTCATGGCCCTGGTCGGGATGGCGACGTGGGCGCACACGGATCGCCAGTTCCGTACCCTCCAGTTACTGGCGGGCCACTTTCTCGACGTCGTCAGCGGCCTGACCACGCTGAAGATCTTCGGCCGGTCCCGGGCCCAGATTGAGGTCATCGGCGACGTCACCGACAGTTACCGCCGGCGGCTGATGACGACCCTTCGGGTGACCTTCCTGTCCTCCCTGGTACTGGAGATGCTCGCCAGCGTGTCGGTGGCCCTCATCGCGGTCGCGATCGGCTTGCGTCTGCTGGACGGGCACATCGACCTGCGGGCCGCCTTGTTCGTACTGGTCCTGGCCCCCGAGGCTTATCTGCCGCTACGACAGGTCGCGGCTGACTATCACGCCAGCGCGGAAGGGCTGAGCGCATCGGAGCAGGTCTTCGACTTCCTGGATCGCCCGCTGCCGCCCAGTGGCGTCCGTACCGACGCCCCAGACCCGGCCGTGACCGGGCTGCGCATAGAGGCCCTCCACTTCACCCACCCGGGCGGGGACGCCCCGGTCATCGACGACCTGACCTTGAAGGTCGGTCCCGGCGAGGTGGTAGCAGTCACCGGTCCGAGCGGATGCGGGAAGTCGACGCTGCTGGCGATACTGCTGGGGTTTCTCCAGGCCGATCGCGGGACCGTGCGCGCCGGAGACGTGGACCTCGCCAGCCTCGATCCCGGAGCCTGGCGCCGGCGGGTGGCCTGGGTCCCGCAGCACCCGCATCTGTTCGCAGCCTCCATCGCCGACAACATCCGCCTCGGTCGGCCCGGAGTCGACGACGCTGCGGTCCAGGAGGCAGCGGAGGCCGCGGCCCTCGGCGACGTGTTGGCCCGCTTGCCGCAGGGTCTTCACACCGTCCTGGGAGAAGGCGGGGCGGGCCTGTCGGCGGGCGAGCGGCAGCGGGTCGCCCTGGCTCGGGCCATCCTGCGCGACGCGCCCCTGTTGCTGCTCGACGAACCGACCGCCAACCTCGACGGGCGGACCGAGGCAGAAGTGCTCGACGCCCTGCGCCAGGTGGTTCGTGGGCGCACGGTGGTCCTGGTCGCGCACCGTCCGGCCCTGATCGCCCTCGCCGATCGCGTCGTCGATCTGGCCTTCGCAGGGGTGGCGGCGTGAGTGCGCGCACGTGCTGCCCGGCCTCCCGCGTGCCGGGACCGGGAGCGACATGACGGTGTCGCCGCGTTCCGCCTCCCTGCGCCGCACCTTGCAGCTGGTCCGCCCCGCCCGGACCCGGCTGTTCCTGACCACACTCCTGACCGCCGCCACTGCGGGCTGCGGGGTGGCGCTGCTGGCGACATCGGCGTGGCTGATCTCCCGGGCCGCCCAGCGCCCGTCGGTTGTGGCCCTGGGACTCGCCATCATCGGCGTGCGCGCCTTCGCTGTCTCACGGGGGCTGTCTCGCTACGGCGAGCGCCTGGTGGGCCATGATGCCGCGTTACGAGTTCTGGCAGATCTCCGGGTGCGGGTCTACGAGCGACTGGAGCCGTTGGCGCCGACGGGCCTGCCGGCGTTCCGCCGCGGGGATCTGTTGGCCCGTCTGGTCGAGGACGTTGACTCCCTTCAGGATCTGATGCTCCGGGTCATTCCCCCCTTCGGGGCCGTGCTGCTGGTCGGCATCCCGGCGGTGGGCTTGATCTGGTACGTCCTCCCGTCGGCGGGAGTGGTACTCGCGGGACCCTCCTGACCGCGGCCGCTGTGGTGCCGTGGTATGCACGGCGTCTCGCGGCCCGCCGGGAGAGCCGGCAGGCGACCGCCCGGGGCGAGCTCAGTACCCACGTTGTCGACCTGCTCGAGGGCGCCGCTGAATTGGTCGCGTTCGACGCGGCCGACGAGCAGCTGGCCCGGGTGTCCGCGGCGGACGCCGATCTGACACGCATCGCCACCGCCTCGGCTCGCACGGGCGGGGTCGGGGGGGCGCTGGTGACGCTGCTCGCCGGGTTGGCTGTCTGGGGAGTGCTCATCGCCGGCGTGCCGGCGGTGCGCTCGGGACGGCTGCCAGGCCCGCTGCTCGCCGTGGTCGCCCTGGTCCCCCTGGCCCTGTTCGAGATGGTCAACGGGCTCCCTGCCGCCGCCCAAATGCTCGAGCGAGTGCGTGGCAGCGCCTCCCGGGTGTTCGACGTGGTCGACAGCCCGCTCCCCCTCGTGGATCCCGACACCCCTGGCCGGGTGGGCGCCCCCCACTGCGTCCAGATGCGCGGCCTGCGAGCGTGCTACGGCCAGGAGCGGAACTGGGCCCTCGAGGGTGTCGATCTGGATCTTCCCCCGGGCCGACGCGTCGGCATTGTCGGGCCCAGCGGAGCGGGCAAGTCGACCCTGGCTCTGGTGCTGCTGCGCCTGCTGCCCTACCAGGCGGGCTCGGTCACTCTCGACGGCACCGAGTTCGAGACGCTCGCAGGCGAGGACATCCGGCGCGTGGTCGGCCTCGCCAGTCAGGACGCCTACCTCTTTGACACGACGCTTCGCGAGAACCTTCTTCTGGCTCGCCGCGATGCCACGGAGGCCGACGTTCGTGTCGCGCTTGAGCAGGCCCGGCTACTGGACTGGGTGGACGCGTTCCCGGACGGACTGGACACCGAGGTCGGCGAGCACGGTGCTCGCTTGTCGGGGGGCAGCGCCAGCGACTCGGAATCGCGCGCGCCTTGCTGGCCCGCTTTCCCGTGCTCATTCTCGATGAGCCGGGAGAGCACCTGGACGCGGCCACCGCAGACGCTCTGACCGCCGACCTGCTCGATCTGACGAGAGGCCGGACCACAGTGATGATCACCCATCGGCTGTCCGGACTGGACGCCATGGACGAGGTACTCGTGCTCGACGCCGGGCGCGTCGTCGAGCGGGGCAGCCACACCGACCTGGCCGCCGGTACGGGGCCCTACGCCCGGCAGTGGCAGCGCGAGTGCGGCCTGGCCGGGGACGGAGACATGGGGGTTCCGCGATGACGAACGTCGACCTGGCCCGGGTGCAGTTCGCGTCCACGAGCATTTACCACTTCCTCTTCGTGCCCATCACGATCGGACTTGCCTTCCTGGTGGCCATCCTGCAGACCATCTGGTATCGGTCGGGGGATCCGGAGCAGAAGAGGCTGGCCCGCTTCTTCGGCACCCTGCTGTTGATCAACGTGGCCATCGGGGTCGTCACCGGGCTCGTCCAGGAGTTCGAGTTCGGGATGAACTGGTCGGCATATTCACGATTTGTCGGCGACGTGTTCGGCGCTCCTCTCGCCATGGAAGGGCTGGCGGCGTTCTTCTTGGAATCAACCTTCCTCGGGTTGTGGCTCTTCGGGTGGGACCGCCTGCCCAAACGCGTGCATCTGGCCTGCATCTGGCTGGTGGCCCTGGGCAGCGTCCTGTCGGCTGCATTCATCATGGCGGCCAACTCCTGGATGCAGCATCCGGTCGGCTACACCATCAACTCCAAAACCGGTCAGCCCCAGCTCAGCAACATCGTGGCGGTGTTCACCAACCCGGTCTTCCTCTGGGGCTTCACGCATGTTCTGCTGGCCTCCGCCGTCACTGGAGCGCTGGTGATGCTGGCCGTGTCGGCCTGGCACCTGCGGCGCGGCAGCTCAGTGGAAGCATTCGGGCAGACGGCCAAGATCTCCCTGGTGGTACTCGTGCCCTTCATCGTGCTTGCCATGTTCGTCGGCAGCGAGCTCGGCGTGGTCGAGGCGAAATATCAGCCGATGAAAATCGCGGCGGCCGAGGCCCAGTGGAATACCTGTCAACCGTGCTCGTTTTCTTTGTTCCAGATCGGCGGCGGCAAAGAAGACCAGACCCCGACACAGATCCTGGAAGTACCCCATCTTCTGTCGCTTCTGGCCACCAACAGCTGGAACGGCCAGGTCCTGGGGCTCAACCAGGTCAACGCCCAGTATCAAAAGGAGTACGGGCCGGGCAACTACGTGCCGAACGTTTTCATCCAGTACTGGTCGATGCGCGTCATGGCCTATATCGCCGCGGTGGTCCTGCTCCTGGCGTTGTGGGGAGCCTGGAATATCTGGCACCGCCGGCTGGAGCGATCCCGTTGGTTTCTACGGGCCGCTCCGTGGTTCTGCATTGCTCCGATTTTCATGAACACGGCTGGATGGTTCTTGACCGAAAACGGGCGCCAGCCTTGGATTGTTCAGGGCCTGCTCAAGACTTCAGCCGGCGTATCGCCCGGGGTCAGCGCGACGTGGATCTGGATCACCCTCATCCTGTTCATTTTGATCTATGCCATCTTCGCCGTTGTCGACGGCATTCTCATGGTCCGATACGGCCGCAAGGCGCTCACTGACAGCGAAGAAGGCGCATCCGAAGAAGAGGGTGCCGAGACTGGTGCGGATCGGGCCCCGGTCCTGACCTACTAGGAGGCAGCGGTGGGATTGCAGATCTTTTGGTTCATCGTCATCGCCTTCTTCTGGACCGGCTTTTTCGTTCTGGAAGGGTTCGACCTCGGCGTCGGTTCCCTGCACATGGTCGTGGGCAGAACCGATCTGGAGCGCCGAGTGGCCATCAACAGCATCGGTCCGTTCTGGGATGGCAACGAAGTGTGGTTGGTCGTGGCCGGCGCCGGCACCTTTGCGGCCTTCGCAGCGTGGTACGCCTCCATGTTCTCTGCCCTGTACCTGGCCATGATGCTCGTCATCATCGCCTTGATCATCCGCGGCGTGTCCTTCGAGTACCGGGGGAAGGTCAACAGTCCTCGGTGGCGCACCACCTGGGACTGGACCCTGACCATCGGCAGCCTCCTGCTCCCCTTCCTCCTGGGTCTCGCCCTCGGCGACCTGGTCGACGGCCTGCCCATCAACCAGAGCGGAACCTTCACCGGAAACTTCGGAAACCTCTTTACCGCCTTCGGGGTCTGGGTCGGGGTGACGTTGCTGCTGTTGTCGCTCGCCCACGGGGCCATGTACCTGAGCCTGAAGACCACTGGAGTGGTACAAGCCCGAGCTCAACGGCTGGCCGGCCCGCTTTCCTGGATAGCCGTCTTGGCCATTGCCGGGTATGGCATCTGGAGTCACCTGGAATCGGGTGGCGGCGTGCTCCCCGGACCAGTCCAGGTGGCTGCCTTTTTGCTCATGGTCGCCGCGGCCTGGTCCATCCGTGACGGCCACGCAGGCTGGGGATTCACGGCCACGACCGCGACCATGGCCGCCACAGTGGTCGCCCTCTTCGTGACCCTCTATCCCAATGTCATGGTCTCCTCCACCAACAAGGCGTACAACCTGACGGTCGCCAACAGCGCCAACGGCCACTACGCCCTGATCGTGATGACGGTCGTGGCCGTGATATTTGCTCCCCTGGTGGTCGCCTACCAATCCTGGAGCTACTACGTGTTTCGGGGTCGGATCAAAGGACCACCCGCCGAAGCGCCCTCCACTCCTGAGACCTGAGCGGGGCGCCTCACCGCAGGGGCCGGCTGTACATCAAGCCAACCAAACCGTCCGGCAAGTCCGAGGTTCCGGCAGGTCCGAGGTTCCGGGTGCGGCGGGGCTTTAGGGGTGTCACCCGGATCGGGTGAGGGCAGGTGATATCCTCCGGGCGTGCGTGTGCCTCTGCCGGTGCGTGGCGGCCCTTCGAGACCCATGGCGGCTCGATAACGAGGGCGACCTCCGCAGTGTCAGTCGCCGCCGGCCCGGTGCTTCGCCATCCACCCGCCCTTCCTCCGCTCCCACCGCGGTGGGTGGCACGGCCGCGCCTGCATCAAAGGCTCACCGAAGGGGTGCGCCATCCCGTGACCCTGGTCTCGGGACCGCCGGGGTCCGGCAAGACGGTCCTGCTCTCCGGTTGGTGCCGCTACGACGCGCCGGCCCCGGTCGCCTGGCTGTCCGTGACCGACATGGACAACGACCCGGGCTGGTTCTGGCGTCATCTCACCGCAGCTATCCACGAAGTCGACGTGTCGCTCTCCGCCGGCGTCGGCCGGGAGCGAACCCGATCTGCTGTCACCTCATCTGAGCCCCGGCGAGATCACTTGGCCCAACCGGCAGTGCTCGTCATCGACGATCTCCAGGTTCTCGACAACCCGGATGTTCTCGAGGCGTTGACCTATCTGGTCGGCCACCTTCCTGGTCATATTCACGTGGTATTGGTCGGGCGCGTCATTCCCGGCATCGGAACTGAGCGGCGGGAGGGGGCAACAGATATCTTCGAGATCGGCCCTGTCGACCTGCGGTTCACGCGAGACGAGACCCTGGCGCTGTTCGCATCCCGGACGGTGCCGCCTCCGGACGAAGTGGTCGCCGCTTGGACCGATCAGACTGAGGGCTGGGCCGCCGGTCTTCGCCTGGCCGATCTCATGTGCGACGAGTTTGGCGGTGCAGCACCCTCTATCCGGATCACCGGAGACACCCGTCTAGTGGCGGAATACTTCGAGCGGGAGGTGATCCGTGACGAGAGCAGCGACGTTGTCCACCTGCTCCTCTCGACCTCAGTCCTGGATGAGCTCACCACCGAGGCCGCAGCTGCGGTTTCGCTCCGCCCGGACAGCGATGGGCTCCTGGAGGGTTTGTGGGCGCTGCCAGCTCTTCGTCAGGCGGTTGCCGGGGCCACCTCGGTCGTACCACCGCCACCCGCTGTTCCTCGAGTTTCTCCGGCACAAACTGGCCTCCGAGCATCCGTTGCTGTTCCAGCAAGCCCACGGGCGGGCCGCGGCCTGGTGCCACAGCCGGCGCGACACCCCTGCCGCCGTACGCCACTTCGTCCACGCCGGCCGCGACGACGACGCCCTCGCATTCGGCACCCCTGAAGTGGCGCACCGTCTGGATGGCCGGTACCTGGCCGAGCGGGAACGGCTGGCCATCAGTGACCTCGCCGACGATGCAAGGGGCCTGGATCCGTGGCGGGCGTATGTCCTCGCCGCCGCGCACCTCGGGAACGTGCGTCTGGCGGATGGAGCCCGTGCGCTGCGGCGCTTCGAACGAGCCTCTTGCGTTCACGAACTGGCGGCCAGTCTGCTTGCACGATCCGAGCTGCTCTGGACCTTTCACGACCTGCTCCACGCCGACCTCCATGGAGTGCTCGTTCACGCCGACCGGGCCCGGGCGAACATCCATCACCTCGGACATGATTCCGGAGGGCGGGGTGGTGGCGCCGGGCCAGGTCCGATTGTTCCATCGTGGGTGATCGGTCTGGACTCGGTGCTCCGGGCCGAGCTCCCGGCCGCCGTGGCCCTCGCTCATCTGTGGCTCGGCGAAGAAGATGCGCTCCGCGGGCACCCCGAGACAGCCGGCACGGGCAGCGCCGGCCCTGAAGGCCAGCTCCGTTACGGCGCACTCGCCCGGCTGGCATTGGCTGGAGATCGACTCGACGAGGCTGCAGAGCTGTCCCAGCTGGCCCTCGACCGGGCCGGCCGGGAAGGGCGTTCGGGCAGCATCGCAACCGTCGACAGCCTCCTCACCCTGGCTGCCGTCCGGTACGAACGAGACGATCTGCCCGCCAGCTCGGCCCTGCTGACTGAGGCACACCGCCTCTGCCAGACGGCCGGGTTGAGACGATGGACGGCCACGGTCGAGGGCGATCAGGTTCGGATAATGATGGCGTCCCGGCAATTTGGGGATGCGCTCGACCGGCTTCGCCGCCTTCGGCACGGCGAATTCGATAACGCTCTCCCCGACCACCTGCGCCGACGACTCGACGTGCTGGAGATCCGCTGCCGGCTGGCGCTGGGCGACCTGGACGGAGCAGGAGAGATCGTTCGGTCCGTCCCCTCCGGAGGGAGGACGGCGGCGCTACTGGCTCGTATCGATCTGGCTGCGGGACGCCCGGACCGGGCCGGCGGGCGTCTGGCCGCCAACCCGGTTGCCACCGTCCGGGCCCGGGTGGACATCGAGCGGCACCTCTTGTTGTCCCGGGCCTATCACCAGCTCGGCGACCAGCCTCGGGCCGAAGTCGCGCTTGTCCGGGCCGTCGACCTGGGCCGGCCCGCTCGTTTCATCCGGATGTTTCTCGATGACGCACCTGAGGTGTCCGCGACCCTGCTTGCAAGCGAGGAAGGCGCTACGGACTCGTATCTCCAGGAACTCGTTTTCCGCCTCCGCGCTCTGCCGTCGCGCCCCGCCAACGCACCCATCGAAGTACTCGAGCCGCTGACCGACCGGGAGCGCGAGCTTCTCGGTTTCCTTCCCGGTCACCTGTCCCAGCACGAAATCGCGGCCGCAATGTTCATCTCCCTCAACACGGTCAAGACCCATACCAAGGCGGTGTACCGGAAGCTGGGGGCCACTTCGCGATCGGAGGCGGTCGAGCGGGCCCGGGTTCACGGCCTGATCCCGGCCGCGCATTCACCCCTTTCGGGTGGGTCCCGGGCCGGCGCTCTGGGTATCAGATAACGGGGAGCTCCGCACCAGGGCTCGCGGAAGGAGCGTGGTATGGACGATCCTTCCGCTGTCGACGAATCCAGCATCCTCCGACCGTCAAAGTCGCAGCGTCCCCTCACCGACCGAGAACTGGATGTGCTGCGATACCTTCCCACCCGCCTGTCGACGGTCGACATCGCGGCGCGACTCCGGATCTCCCCGAACACGGTGAAGACGCATCTGAAAAACATCTATCAGAAGCTCGGCGCCCGATCTCGAAACGAGGCGATCGTGAAGGCGGCCCGAGTACACCTCATCTCCGACGAGTCGGCAGCCCTGGTGAGCCCGCTGACACACGACGCGTCGGAGCTGATATCGGGATAGGGATGCCGTTGCGGGCGGCGGCCAGGGTCCGGTGACGCCCGCTACCCGGCGGGTATACCTTTCACGACTGCGGATCGAATACCGCGGCTGAAAGAAGCACCCACACACGCAGAGAGAGGCGACACCGACGACGACGCCTGGGGCGAAGAGTCGCCGCCAACGATGGCTCGACGAGGCCGCTCGTGCCCGCCAGCGAATTGACGAGGCCCGGCCAGACAACCCGGCTCTCGACGCCGTACTGGAAGCGATCGACCATGACACCGAAAGCGGGGGTGGCGTTCTCGGTGCGGCCGTGGCCTTCCGGGTCTTCCTCTTCCTCGTACCGTACGCCTTCGTCGTTGTCACGTTGCTCGGGTACACGGAAACAACCTCCTCACCACCGACGAGCGCGTTTGCGAGTGACACCGGCGTCGGCGGTCTCATGCTCACTGCAGTCTCGGGCAGCACGCACCTGTCGACGCTGCAGCGCCTGATCGCGCTGATCGGGGGAGCGGTGGCGCTGGTCTGGACAGCCCGGGCCCTGCTGAAGGTGCTCCGTGTCACACACGCACTGATCTGGCGGGTACCGGTCCCGAGAACCGCAAGGGTCCAACCGGCGGTCATTCTGATCGGACTGGTGACGCTGGGGCTTTGTCTGTCTGCCATCCTCAGCAAAGTCGAGGCTCAGAGCATCATCGTCGCCATCGCGACCGCCCCGGTTTTTATCGCCATCCCCGGAGCCTTCTGGCTTCTCGTATCGATTTACCTGCCCCATCGACCGGTTCCGTGGTGGGCACTTCTCCCAGGCGCCATCGTGGTGGCACTCGGCGTCGAAGCCCTCCACCTGGTGACGGCCTACTGGCTGCCGATCGTGATCAAACACAAGTCCGTCACGTACGGTGCTCTGGCGTCCGCCCTGGCCCTCCTCGTGTGGGCCGCACTCGCCGGGCGTCTCCTGACCAGTTCTCCTGTCATCAACGCCACGCTTTGGGGACGAGGCGAACGACGACTCGCCCATTACCAGGACCAGGAGGAGCACCACGCGGAGCACGGCGATGGGGCGGCGGCTGGCGATCAACCCTTTGTTCCGCCAACCGAGGAACAGGCTCAGTGACCTCGCCGCCGTCCGGGGATGAATCCACTGCGCGGCGGCCAAACCCATTCGAAACCGTTGTACGGAAGATGGACAAGTTCCAGCAAGCGCATGGCGTCGTCGGCTTTCCGTGGGCGGTAGCGCAAAAGTTCGGCAACGATCAGGCCGGCAGCAAAGCCGCGCTGATCGCTTACTACGGCCTTTTCGCGCTGTTTCCCCTGCTGCTGTTGTTCACCACCATCCTGGGTTACGTCTTACACGGCAACGAGTCCCTGCGACAGGATCTGGTGAATAGCGCCCTGGGCAGCTTCCCGATTATCGGCGACCAGCTTCAGTCTCAGACCCACACTCTCGAGGGCAACGGTGCCGCACTGGTGATCGGGGCCCTGCTCCTGCTGTATGGCGCTTTCGGGCTGGGCCAAGCGACCCAGAGCGCCATGAATGCGGTGTGGAATATCCCCTATGTTCGTCGGCCCAACTTTGTTCTCCGCAACCTGCGGGCCCTCGGAGTGCTGGTCTTGCTGGCCCTGTCAACTATCGGTTCGACCGTGTTGACCGGGTTCGCCACGCTGACCGCTCACGGATGGGGGGCTCGAACCATCCTGCTCCTGGGGTCGGTTCTCGTGAATTTCGTGCTGATCGTGGTGGCCTTCATGGTTATGACCGCCATCCGGTTGCGGTGGCGCCAAGTAGCCCTCGGGGCCGCTCTGGCGACCGTCTTTTGGCAAGCATTGCAGGCGGTCGGAGCCTGGTATGTGGCCAGGGGCCTGCACCATGAGAGCAACACGTACGGGTTCTTTGCCGTCGTCATCGTCCTGCTGTCATGGATCTACCTCGGCGCCCAACTCTTTCTGCTGGCGGCCGAGATCAATGTGGTGCAGCAGTTTCGACTCTGGCCCAGGTCGATTGTCCAGCCGCCGCTGACCGTCGCGGACAGGGAGGTCTTCGAGCGATTGGTGCAGATGGAGGTCCGCAGACCAGAGGCCGAACTGGCCGTGGGGTTCTCTGCCGACGCAGACCACGATCCTCTCCAACCTCAGGACCCAGAGGAGGACCGGTCCGCCGAGACTCGTCAAGCCAACCCTCCGTGAAGGTCCGGTGTCGTCACCCGTGACCTCTGACCGAGGTGGCAATGCTGTCGAGCAACCAGGGCGGGTGGTGGCGATCAGATGAGCTTGTGGGCTTCAGCAAACGCCACCGCTTCGGAGCGGGAGCGGACGCCGAGCTTGCGGTAGACCGAGCGGATGTGTGTCTTCACGGTGTTGATCGATACGTACATCTCCGCCGCAATCTCGCCCTGTGACCGGTAACTGGGGAGCAGGGCCAAGATCTCGCGTTCGCGCCCCGAAAGGCGGTCGCCGGCTCGGACGGGCTTACGCGCATCGAGGTAGTCCTGCAATCGCTCGACCCCGGCGATGATCGTGGACACGTACCGGTCGGGGACGCGCCCACCAACGCGGCGCAGGAGCGGCAGCAGTTCGGGCGTGTCCTCCACAAATGGCGTGACATATCCTTCGGCCCGGCCGCCGGCGACGGCGCGACGAACCGTGGCCAGAGCGTCGCGCTCCTGGCCGAGCTGCACCTGGGCCCGGGCCAGCAGGACGAGCCGGCGCAGCGCGATGCCTGCCGTTGGTGGCCGGTCCCGGGCAGATCTGAGATGTGCCACCGCTCTTTGCGGATCACCGGCACACAGATCGGCCCAGGCCAGGACTTCCGCTGGGTGAGGCCACGGCGTACTCGTCGCCAGTGTCGCCACGGCGCCCTCCGGGTCTCCGAGCAGGTACCGGCAGCGAGCCTCGAGCACCTCGAGCTCCGCAAGCATGCCGGCCGGGCTACGCCGGTTCTCGACCTGTGGGTGGCGCTCGACGTGTGGCGGGCGCTCGACGTATGGCGGGCACTCGACGTGTGGCAGGCGGTCGACGTGTGGCGGGCGGTCGACGTGTGGCGGGCGGTCGACGTGTAGCGGGCGGTCGACGTGTAGCGGGCGGTCGACGTGTGGCGGGCGGTCGACGTGTGGCGGGCGGTCGACGTGTCGAAGGCGCTCGATACGATCGAGGGCCTCCTCGGGCCGATGCTGCGAAATCAAGACCCGAATCGCCTGGCCTTCGAGGCGCTGGGACCAGAGGAGTGGTATCCCGCCCTCGGGGTGCAAGGGCCATTCCCCTTCTGTCGCGCTCGCCAGTCGTCCCGACCAGTCCCCTGGTGTCCCGCTCACCAGGCGTCCCGACCACTCCCCTGGTGTCCCGCTCACCAGGCGCCCCGACCACTCTCCTGGTGTCCCGCTCTCCAGGCGCCCCGACCACTCTCCTGGTGTCCCGCCGTCCAGGCGCCCCAACCACTCCCCTTGTGCGCAGCCCCTGGTCGGCCACGGTCCGGCTTCGAGCAAGCGGGCCGCCCCATCGAGGTCGTTGCGCTCCCAGAGAACGGTGCTCTGCGTCAGGCGACCGTCCAGCATCACGAGTGGGTAAAGCAGGTGGCTGGGATCGAGCCGCTCGATCGCTGTGGACGCCAGACGGTAGGCGTCGTGCAGCTGACCGCAGGTGCTGGAAAGCGAAGCCAGGACAACCAGAGCACCGGGATCGGCAGCAATGCCGTCGACCCGAGTGCAGCCGACCAGCGCTGCCCGGGCGGCATCCGGACGGTTGAGCGACAACTGAGCTCGAGCCGCCAGGGCCGCGACCTGCTCCAGAGCAGCGATATCCGGTGATTTGGCATCCCACGGTCCCGGCCGGGCGGCGAAACCCGCTCGAGCTCGCCCGCAGTGCTCGAGGACGGCCACGGAGTCGCCGACGAGGGCGGCCTGCACGGCCCACAGAAGGTCGATATGAGCCCGCAACGGGATTGACGCTGCTTGCGCGCTTACCGCGGAATCCAGCCTGCGCAACCACGATCCAGCTTCCGTGGCACAACCCGCCTGCAGGAGTGTTATCGCCATGTCGAATGTCCCCGAACTGCTTCGCCCTTCCGGGACCCGGGCCTCATGGCGGGCCACGATGGCCGGCGGCTGCGGGCCGCATGACGAGCAGTCGAGTGTTCGACCCGGCCCGGAAGGATGGGTTGCCCGAACACCAGAGACCCACCCGTCCCGGGACCCGCCCACATAATCGTCCATCGGAGGTCTGAACCATGCCGCCGCGCACGTCATGGCTTCCTCGGCCCAATCCGGATCCTCCGTGATCAGGCGCTCGCGGAGGAATTCCGCGAAAAAACCCTGGTAGCGGTACCACTGCGAGCGGGCATCCAGCCGGATCACGAACAGGTTGCGTCGGGCGAGGGACTCGAGCACGGCGCCGGCGTCAGCCCGGCCGGTGAGTAGCCGACAAAGGGAGCCGCTTAACCGGGGAAGCACTGACGTGGCAAGCAGAAAACACGACTCTCCAACCGGCAGCTGCTCCAAGACCTCATGCAACAGGTACCGGGCGACGAGCGGTGCTCGTTCGCCGAAACGACCACCGCGACGATCGCCGGGACGACCGCCGGGACGATCGCCGGGGCGAGCGGCGTCATCGCCTTCGATCCATGCCGTCGCGGACAGAGCTACGCCTGTGGCCCAGCCTTCGCTTTCCTCCGCGATGATCCGGGCCTCGTCGTCGGCAACATCGCGCCCCAATGCCTCGGTCAACAGCTCCTGTATCTCCCGGACCGTGAAACGCAGATCGTGCGTGCCGATTTCGGTCAGCGTCCCTTCCAGCCGAAGGCGATGGAGGTGAAGATCCGGATCGGCCCGGCTGGCGATGATCACCGGGAACGGGAGAGCCGGGTGTCGGACCAGTTCGTCGACGCCGGCGATGACCTGGGCATTGGTCAGGACCTCGAACCCATCGAGGATCAGAGCGGTTGCCGGTGAGACGTCCAGACACGTCAATAAGGCGGAAATGGGACTCTCGGCAACGCCGGAGGGTCGGGTTCCCGGATCCCGCGGCGTCCCAAACAACGGCGGAATGGCAAGCGCGTGTGCCAACCTCCTCCAGAAGCGGGTGGGACGGTTGTCGCCGGGTTCAAGCGCTAGCCATGCCACCGAGCCGGGTGGTCGCCCTCGCGCCCACTGGCCAAGCAGAGTCGTCTTGCCTGCTCCTGGAGGACCGGTGACGACCGTCACTCGCCCGGTCGCCGCGGCTCCAAGCTTCACCGCGAGACGGGATCGGGGGATGAACCAGTCCGGGAGGGTCGGCAGGGCCGCCCGAGAGGGCCGCCGCGGGGGGCGCGGTGTCCAGAGGCCAGGTTCCAGCGACTCGGCTATCGCAGTCATCTGGCCCTTTCTCCGGTCCGCTCGTCTTTCCCGGGTGTTTGGGCAATATGTCCAGAACAGGTGCTGGCCTGACCCTTTCGAGCCAACCTCGAGGGTCAACCGAATGGCTGAAGCCGGGCCAAGTATGACCCTTCGCGGGTGAGGCGTCATCACCCGCGAAGGGTGATTGATAGGTCCGTTCCGTCTCGCCGAGGACTACCGGATGCCCCCCACCCGGATGCGGTCGAGGGGCAGCGTGCCGACCTCGCACGACGTCGGAGGCCAGGGGGACATACCCGCCTCGCCGCTACACCGCCGACGCGGCGCCCGCGTCACTCGACGGTCGAGCGGTCTGATCGGCGGCCGCACCCGAGCTGGGCTCCCCGGGGGGTGGCTCCCCGTCTCCAGAATCGGGGCGAAGCCGCTGTCCCAGCCGGTGGAGCCACAGTTCATAAGCCGCGAGGAGGACGATGATCACCAGCAGCCCGACCCACGACACGGACAGCGCGAGCAGGAGTATCACCGCCACCGCAATCCCAAGGACCCGCAACAGGTCCAGATGGGCCCCGATCCACTCGATGGTGGAGTCGTCGCGGGCGTGTCCAGCGGCAGCTACCGCGACGTTCCACCCTTCCCGTCCCCAATGGGTTGCCGTACGCCGGAACGCCTGGGCCCAGCCATAGGGGCCGGTGATGAGGGCAACGACGAACACGACGATCAGGCCGAGGAGCACCCAACGGCTCACGCTGAAATAGGCGTTGAACAACTGGGTCAGGATGGCTCGCCGGGCATTCCTGTTTGCGGCCAACCCGGTGTTCGCGAGCGTGTTCTCCAGGAAGATCACGACCCTCCGGATCACCACCAGGCCGAGAAATCCTCCGGCCGTCAACTGCAACAAAGTCCGTCGCCGCCGTCGGGATACCCACAGAGCCAGGGCGGCCACCACCGGAGTGAGGATGAGCAGCAACACCGTGATCCGGTTGAAAGCCCGGACCAGGTGTTGGGCTTGTGTGAGCTTGTCGGCCGGGAACAGCACGATCTGGCCACAGGTGTTGGGGACAGGCCGATTGAGGGCATTGGCGATGGCCATGCACGCGCTACTTGGGACCTCGTTCGCAGTGATGGTGGGGAGTTTGACGTTCCTGCCGGCCACGCCGGAGACGAACCCCTGCAGTTGCTGCAGCGTCGAGTTGAGCAGGGGCACCAGGTCGAGAACTACCTGGCCATTGGTGGTGGTGAGCGCCTTGCCGTGGCCGTTGAGGGCGGAGACCAGCTCACTGTGAGCCAAGCGGAGAGCCTGCTGCCACAACGCCTGGAACTGACTGGACTGCAGCACGTTGTTGACGGCGGTCTGTACGTACCCTTTGGCCGCGTTTGTGACCGGGCCCGCCAGGAAGGATGCTCTCGGTGGGAGCGAGCTCGCCACGATCTGTTGTGGGTTGAGGCTGGCAAAAATTTGGTCGGTGATCTCCGCGCTGGCAGCGGCCGTGACCGCTGGGTTGGAGGCGACCGGCCCGAGGGTTGACACGAAGTTGTCCGTGTTCAGGACGGTGTTGTGGGCCCACGTCACCACATAGGTGACGGGGAGCAATATGGCGAAGATCACCACCAGGAACCCGGCCAGGTACTGGCGCGCCCGACGCCGCCAGCGGCCCCGACGGCCCTGCTTGTCGAGCTGTTTCGCCAGGGCGTCGCGTTCGGCTTCCGCTTCCGCCAGCTCGTGGGTCAGCTCCGCCACCGTCGCTGCGGCCGCGGGTGGCTGGCCGGGACCGGGAGCGGCGGCCGGGGCCACGCCAGACGCACCCGCTGGAGCGGCAGCCGCGGCGGGTGGCTTCTCCGCAGTAGGGACGGAGGCCGAAGAGGCAATCGAGCTGGCGCCAGGTTCGGGGGCGGTTTCGCCGGCGTCACCGGTCCCTGCCGGGCTGCCATCCGAGGCACCACCGGCGTTTGCCGCATCCGCACTCAGCCCGGATGCACTGTCGCGGGCAGACCCATCCTCCGGGTTGGCAATCGACTGGTCGGGGTCGTCACCCGTGGTCGACGACATAGATCCACGCCCCCTCGCTGATCGCTCCCTCGGGCTTGAGGGAGGAGAACCTCGTCGCCGCCTGCTCCGTTGATCGTCTCCGCATGACTACTCTCCGTCGCCTGAACTCTCGGCGTACTTCATTATGTTCGACACGAGCCCAGAGGAGCCTGATGGTCGAGTCCCCGCTTCCAACGCGGCTGGTTTACCCCTTGTGGGCCTCGCTGCACTAGAACATTCACCCACGTAGTGACTCGCACCGCCCGCACCCGGAGGTATCCCGTGGCCGAGGACCTCGTCGACGACAGCCGCGACAAACAGATCGACAAGAAGAACAAGGTCCGGGGAGTCGACTTCGAACACGGCGAGTCGGTGGTTCTGATGGCGCGGCCATCGATCGCCGCCGTCTGGCCGAGGTATCTGATCACGCTGGGCCTGTACGGCCTGTGGCGCCGGCAGAACTTGACGGTGCTGACCAACCGACGGGTCCTGGTCGGCAAGGGCATCATCTCGCGAAAGGAGCAATCTTTCCCGCTGGCCCGCATCAACGACGCTGTCTACGTGCGCAAGGGCCTGTATGCCTACTCGGAGATCGCCTCCACCCTCCGGGGACGTTCTCACGTGCAGCGCGTGGGCCCGCTCGCGCCGCGCCTGGCCCGCCGCTTCACTCAAGAGATCATCGCTCGAACCTGACCCCGCGGAGGGGCGAATCTCGGTAGAAGGAGTGCGCCGGCGGTCCGCATCGCGGAATCGGGCCCCTCTCTAGGTCCGCTTGCGCCGATCCTGGCGAGACTGAGTGCGGGCCGCCTTGCGCTTGCGCTTGGCCGCTTCGCTCGTTGTCGCGCTGTGGTGCTCCTCGGCCTCCAGCTGACTGCGGCGGCGGAACACAACAGTCAAACCGGACACGACGAGCAGGACGGCAAGTAGCGAGAAGACGATGACGTAGAACATGGTGTAGACCATCATGCCTGGCGCGGGATCAGGTCATCCGGATCGGGTGATTTGAGGAGACGCCTGCCCGGCGTCGGGTCGAACCGTGCGCTTCGGCGATTCCCCACCCGCTCATGCGTGCCTACCGAACCTCAGCGTCGTCCCGGTGTTCCGCCAGCTCACGGAAAGCCTCAGGCACTCCCGCGAGGCGCTGCTCTGACAACTCGACCGCGGCGTAGCCGACGGCATCGCGGCCGAAACGGGCCCGGATGGCGTCCACTGAACGATCCACCTTCCAACGAGCCTGACCCGACGCGCTGCCCGGCCGGTGCGGATCATCCGACATGGGAAGAGCCAACTCGAGCTGATGTGCCGGCTCCACCATCAGATTCGTGACCGACAGCCCCAGCAACGTGATCTGGCGAGCTCGCGTCTCGGCCAGAGCCGCCCTGGCCAGCTCGGTTGCCATCTCGGTCAGGGTCAGCGTGCTCGAGAGCGCCGCGTAGGCCGTCGCTGAGCGGGTGACCGACCGCAGCTCTCCGAGGCGGACGCGCACCGTGACCGTCCGCCCGGCCAGGCCGGATGCGCGCAGCCGCCCGGCCACGCGGTCGGCCAGGTAGGCGAGAGTGCCGCGCACCAGCCCCGGATCGACGTCCCTCCGCCCGAGTGCCGCCTGAGCACCGACCGACACTGCCGCTCGCCCACCGTGCACACGGCGCAAATCCACGTTCGCCGACAGGTTCGCCAGCTTGGCTCCCGCCGCGTTCCCCAGTAGTTGCTCGAGCAGCGGGGCACCGGTCGCCGCCAGTTCCCCGATCGTGCGGATCCCCTTCCCTGCCAGGCGCGTGTGTGTCACCGGCCCAACACCCCAGATGAGCTCGACCGGGAGCGGCTCGAGAAAGGCGCGCTCCTGGCCCGCCTCCACCACAACCAGCCCGTCTGGCTTGGCCACCTGGGATGCCACTTTGGCTAGGTGCTTCGTTGTCGCAACCCCGACCGACACGGCCAGGCCCAGCTGGTCCCGGACCCGCTGCCGGATGGCCATGCCAATCTCCGCCGGCGAGCCGAACAGATGGACCGCTCCCGCTACATCCAGGAACGCCTCATCGATCGACACCCGCTCGACCAGCGGCGTGAAGTCCCTCAGCACCTCCATAACCTGGTCTCCGAGGCGCTGGTAGTCGCGGAAGTGCCCGCCCACGAAGCGCAAACTCGGACAGAGACGCCGGGCTCGCCAGCCGGGCATACCCGCGCGAACGCCGAAGGCCCGGGCCTCGTAGGAGGCCGCCAGGACCACGCCCCCACCGACGGCGATGGGCCGGCCTCGCAGTTCGGGGTCGAGCAGCTGCTCGACCGAGGCGTAGAAGGCGTCAAGGTCCGCGTGCAGGATCGTGGCCGCGACCGCCGCTCGACGCGATGGCATCTGCTTGAGCTTAATCGAACACCTGTTCGGTAGCTAGATGGAAAAAGAGGTCGTCGGTTGGGTAAACCGTCTGCGGAGAAGGTCGCCGGCGGGCGCGTCTATGGGGCGGCCTGCCGGTGCGGGGTCGGGGGTTGGTATCCGGGCGTGCCCACTTGGCGGCGGGTGGGCACGGTGGGGGCAAGTGGGCAGGGTTTGGCCGGGTTTTTGCCGCTTAGCGTGCCCGAGTTGGTTCGGCGTGCCCAGTTTGGGGCGGGTGGGCACGGTTGGTGCGCACGACGGGCGCCAACGGGGCGCAAAAGGCGGGTGGGCACGACGGGCACGGCGGGCGGGCACGGCGGGCGGGCAAGGTGGGCGACGAAGGGTACGCCGGGGCGGTTTGGGGTTGCGGTCCCCCCTGCCGCCAAGGACAGTCAGCCGAGGAAGGCGCTGACCAGCGAAACCACCTCGGCCGGCTGCTCGATCTGGGGCAGGTGGCCGGCTCCGTCAATCACGCTGAGGCGGGCCCGAGCAATCGCTGCCGTGAACTCCGGTCCATAGGCAGGATCGACCAAACGGTCCTGGGCACCCCACAACACGAGCGTGTCGGCCTGCACCCGATACAAGCGGCGCCGGAGGCCTTTGTCCGGCAGCGGCCATATGAACTGCAGGATGCTCGCCATCAACAGGGAAGCCTGGAAGAGCGCCTCCGGGTCCCGCGGGTCGGGGACGGCCAGGCGCGCCGCGGCCGGTCCGGTCGGGTCGGCGAACACCAGGCCAGCCAGCTCTCTGGGGGGGATGGCGGAGATGTCGGGAATCGGGTGGTCGTCCAGCCACAAGCCAATCGGATCGATCAGCACCAGTTTCCGGACCCGCTCCGGGTTGACGGCGGCGATCTCGGCGGCGACCATGCCGCCGAAGGAGTGGCCCACCACCGCCGGGGAGGGCAGGTCGAGGGCGTCGAACAACTCTGCGTAGTAGAGCACCAGGTCGAGGACGTCCTCGAGATGCTCGATTCCCTGCGACGCGCCCGAACCGAGGTGTTCCGGGGCCACGACACGATAGCGAGCGGCCAGATCATCCAGCCACGGGTCCCACTGCAGTCCCCCGCTGCCGTGCAGGAACACCACCGGCGCTCCCTCGCCGGCCGTGAGGATCCGGGTCTTCCACTTTCCGGACTGGAGCTCGACGATCTCCTCCGCGGGTGCGACCACGGTCACGGGGCGACCGGAGCCGCGGGCACGCCCTGCCTGGCTCCCTGGGGCCACCATCGGTGCTCCCAACCCTCCGCATCCCACAGATGCTTGATCTTGGGTATGACGCCCTCGGCAAAGAGGGTCAAGTTTTTTTCCGTGAGCTCATGCCCCATGGAGCCGATCTGGAGTAAGGCGATGAGGTTGCCGATCCGGAGGCCTTTGGCGGCGTCGATAAGGCGATCCGCCACGGTGTCCGGGCTGCCAGCAATGATGAAGCCCTGGTCGACCAGGGTTTTCCAGTCCCTTTCCATGCTGGCCACCTTGGCGATGTCGTCAGGTCGGTTGGTCCTCAGGGCGAACTCGGTGCTCCGTCTGGTCCGATAGCCGGGCGTCTCGAAGAAGTATCCAGGGATGTGCAGGCACTTCTTGAAGAAGTACGTGACGTGCTCCAGGTAGTCCTTCTCGGCCTGGGCGTCCGTTTCGGCCACGCAGATCTGCTGCGCCATCCCGGCTCGAAACGGGTTCTCGTCCGCGCCCAGCCGGGCCGCCGTCTCCCAGAACCCGTCCATCAGCTTCTTGGCGAACTGGTATCCGAAGAAACTGAGGTAGCTGTACGTGTAGTCGTTTTTGACCGCCATCTCCCAGGTCTCGACTGATCCCCCACCCGCCAGCCATACCGGCGGATGCGGCTTTTGCAGCGGCTGGGGCCAGGGGTTCACGTAGCGGAGCTGGTTGAATCGGCCGTTGAACGTGAAGGGCCCTGGCTGTGTCCATGCCTTCATGATCAGATCGTGGGCTTCGTAAAAGCGGGGCCGGGTCTCGCTGGGCGTGACGCCATAGCAGCGATTGACGTCCATGGAGGTGCCGACCGGGAAGCCCGCGGCCAGGCGGCCGTCCGTCATGCAATCGAGCATGGCGAACTCCTCGGCAACCCGAAGCGCCGGCTGGTACAGCGCCAGAGTGTTGCCGAGCACCAGGATGGCGCTGTTGTTGGGAGTGCGCCGGGCCAAGGCAGCCGCCATCAGATTCGGCGAGGCCATGAAGCCATAGGCGTTCTGGTGATGCTCGTTGACGCCGAGACCGTCGAAGCCCAGCCGGTCGGCGAGCTCGAGCTCGTCCAGGTTCCACTTGTAGTACTGAGCTACCTGGGCCGGGTCGCACAAGACGCTGTTGGGTGGCGTAACCCAAACACTCTCATACCGATCCTCGAAATCCGGCGGTAGATCCCTGTAGGGCATCAGGTGGAAGAAGATGGACTTCATCGGTCACCCCCCGCGTTACGTGTTTCCGGACCAAAGGACCGTAACACCGTGGCCGAGACGGAGCAACGGCGGCGACCGCGGCGACACCGGCGACACCGGCGACGGCGGCGACGGCGGCCCCGGGACGCCTCTTCAATGTGCCGACAGGGAGCTCTTCACGAACGCGACCAGCACCCCAAGGGCCAGCGCGACCACGCCGTAGCAAAACGCAGCCAACCGGGACGATCCGCTGTGGCGAGAGATCAGGTATCCGACCACGCCAACGAGGAGGGCCGGGACGTCCCCCGTCGTCTCCTGGGCGCGGGCGTCCGACAGAAACAGCGCCGGCAGGCTCGACAGCGCCGCAACAAACATCGCCCCGCTGAGGTGGGCCAGGCCGACGAGCGCATCGTGGTTCGTGAGGTGCTCCCCACGAAAGGCGGGAGCCGCAACCCGGAAAGCGAACCAGTGGGCCAGGGCCAGCCCGACCGCGGTGCCCCACACGATGGCAAGCAGCTCTCCGCCGGCAGGACCGGTCACTCGACCGTTGGCGAAGTGCGTTTCTGGGAGGGCGGCCAACTCGGCGATCTCGACCACCGAAACATAAAGAACCATCGTCGTGGCCTCACGGAGCAAATCCGTGCGGGTGGCGCGATCGATGGTGAGGTGGAAGTGCACCTCAGCTCACATGACCGGAGTTTGACGTTCCTTGGTCAGTCGCCAGCAGTCTCGGTGGCCTCGAGCGCCGCCGCGAGGTCGTCTTGCGGAATGTAGCCCGCAGAAATGAGCTCAGCTCCGCCGCGCCGTAACGCCTGGACAAATGGGGTGGCCCACCGGTTCTCGAAGATCAGGACGCCTGCAGAAGAGCCAGGTGAGATTGCCGCCCCTGCCTCAGCGAGGTCGTCTTCATCCAGAAGCCCCGCCGAAGCTCCTTCGAAAACGGCGAGGTCAAACTGTCCGTCCGCGTCGATGTCGCGGAGCTCGACGGCCCGGACTCCCCCATCTCCGTCGCGGGTCACGAACATCAGGTCCAGGATGCGGATCACCCCCCGGTCGACAAGGTCGAGGAGGATGGGGAACCCCTCGCCGGTCATCTTGTTGCCCGGGAACTCAACAATTCAGGTAGCTGATCGGCCCCAGTGGTTGCTCGTCGGTCACCTGCGATTCCCCTTGTCACGTGTACGGATCACTGCGACGGGAGCATAGTGCTGGTGGTTGCCAGCCGGATCGTCCGCTAGCTTCCCGGTCGTGGCCGGCGGTGCGCGCGAGACCCTCAAAGACATGGTGTGGGTGCCTGCCGGCGAATTTCTCATGGGGTCCACGGACTTCTACCCGGAGGAGCGTCCTGTTCGTCACGTGTCGGTGGACGGCTTCTGGGTGGATCAACATCCGGTGACGGTCGCACAGTTCCGCCGGTTTGTGAAGGCGACCGGCCATGTCAGCTGGGCGGAGCAACCGCCAGACCCGGCCGCCTACCCCGAGGCGCTTCCGGAGCTTCTGGTGCCCGGATCTCTGGTCTTCACCGGGAGCAGCGGACCGGTCGACCTTTCGGACGTACACAACTGGTGGAGCTGGACGCCGGCGGCCGATTGGCGCCATCCCGAAGGCCCGGGTTCGACCCTGCACGGTCGGGAGCGCCACCCGGTGACCCACGTCTCGTACGCGGACGCGTGCGCCTATACGGCATGGGCCGGCAAGGACCTGCCGACTGAAGCCGAATGGGAGTACGCAGCGCGGGGGACTCGAGGAGAAGGTCTTCTGCTGGGGCGACGAGTTCGCGCCAAAGGGACGGATGATGGCCAACACCTGGCAGGGGGCGTTCCCTTGGCAAAACCTGCTCCTCGATGGATACGAGCGGACCTCGCCCGTCAAGACGTTCCCGGCGAACGGGTACGGCCTCTATGACATGGCCGGAAACGTGTGGGAGTGGACATCGGACTTCTTCACCCCGGACCACACCGCGGAGTCCGACCGCCCGTGTTGCGCTCCCCACAACCCCCGGGTGACCTCGCCGGCGCATAGCTACGACCTGGCCGCATCCGGGCCACAGATACCCCGCCGGGTCATCAAGGGCGGTTCCCACCTGTGCGCGCCCAACTACTGCCTGCGTTACCGTCCGGCCGCGCGCCAGGGGCAGACAATCGACACCACGAGCAGCCACATCGGCTTTCGTTGCATCCTTCGCTCCGGGCAGTAGCCCTCTGAGCCCACCGAGTCAGCATCTGCCGCCGACCGGGCTGTGCTCTGCCTTCGTTGCCGCCCCGCTGAGTAATGTCGTCGCGTTGCCGTCGACCTCCACCAGAACCCGTCCCAAGCGCCCTGATGACCCGCCGGCGCCGGAGCTGTCGTTCGCGGAGCATGTCTGCCTGGCGCTCGTGGTAGAAGGGAACTCGCACGGTTGGGCTCTGGGCACGCTCCTGGCTCCGGGTGGTGAGCTCGGCCGCATCTGGAGCTTGAGCCGCCCCCTGAGCTACCGGGCCATCGACGGTTTGGTCGACAAAGCGCTGGTGTCCCGCCGCGGCCACACCCCGGGCCATGGCCGCGATCGGGTACTGCTGGCTCCGACGGCTTCTGGCCGGCGCATCGCCCAGCGCTGGCTGGCCACCCCGGTCGAGCATCTCCGTGATGTCCGCACCGAGCTGCTGATCAAGCTTGCCCTGCGCCAGCGAGCCGGACTCGAGATCACGTCGCTACTCATTGCCCAGCGGGAAGTGTTCGAACCGACAATCTCGGGGCTCACCTCGCCAGCAGGGGACGTGGGGTTCGTCGAAGCGTGGCGGTGCGAACAGGCCCAAGCCGTGCGTCGGTTCCTGGACGCTGCCATCGGCTCAGACGTTCCCGGTGGGCCCGAGCCCGAGACGCTGGTTGCGACAGAGCCGGCCGGAGCCGGAACGTCGTCCGCAGCGAAACGGGCCGACGGCAGAGGTGCGGCAGGGGAGAACACGGCACCAGCCCGGGCGACCACCACCACGGCGCCACGGCCGGCCGAGCTTCGCCTGAGCGCCCGCAACCAGCTACGGGCCGGCGTGACGGCCGTCAACCACGGCCCGGTGATGTCGACGGTCAAAGCTGTCGTGGACGCTCCGCAGCTCCTGACCGTGGCAATTACGAACGACGCCGCCGAGGACCTCGACCTCACGCCAGGCGACTGCGTCCTTATGGTCATCAAGTCCACCGAGGTCATCGTGGCGAAGCCATCCTGATCTCCCCGGAGCCCGACTGAGTGCTTGCCCGCCCGGGTACACGACAACGACACGACAATGAGACAGGAGGCGTCATGCAGCTCAGCGCACGAAACCAGCTCACGGCGACCGTGGACGCGGTCACGCACGGCGAAGTGATGTCGACGGTAAAGGTGAACCTACCCGACGGCCAGACCATCACCGCCGCCATCACCCGTGAGGCGGCCGTCGAACTCGGCTTCGCACCTGGTGACCCGGTGACAGTTGTGATCAAGGCAACCGAGGTGATGCTCGCCAAGGAGTAAAAGAGTTAGCGGAGAAGGGGCTCCAATGAGCGACGCCCGCCCGGCGCTGGCTCGTCGTGTCGCAGCTCTCGTTAGCGATCGTCCTGATGTTTGCTTCCGCTGCGTCGGCCCGGTTTGCGCTGGGCCGGCAATCACGCCCCAGCAGACCCGCCCGTGTCCCAGCCCTGGCGGGGTCCGGACCGACCCATCCGGTGCTGATCATGAACCCCAAGTCAGGTGGGGGTAAGGCCGAGCGTTTTCGGTTGGTCGACGAGTCAGCTCGTGCTGATGACCGCGGGGCGGCAGCCGGACACGCGAGATACCGGTTGACCGAAGCGTTGTGCGGCGGCCTCGGTCAGCCTGACGGCGAGACCGCTGGCGTGGCCTCGAAGGATGGGGCCGTCCGGCCCAGACAGACGACTCCCACCACCATCGCCGCGAATCCGAGAACACCGAAGGCAATCTGCACGGAGCCTCCCGTGAAGTGCTCACCGAACAACCACACGCCGAGGATGATGCTGACGAAGGGGTCGACAACGACCATCAACGGTTGCGAGACCCCCAGCGGCCCGTAATGGAGGGCGGCCTGGGTCAGGATCGTGCCCACGATCCCTGCGATGATCACGCCGTAGATCGCACCCTGCTCCAGGACCGGGACGACACCATCGGCGCCGAGAAGGTCCGTCGCCGATTTCAGGAACGTCGCCAGAGTGGCCCACACGATTCCCGAAGCTGTGGCGTACAGGGCCGCCCGGCGGATCGGGGAGCCCTGTCTGGCCAGAAAAGCCAGGATGCCCGCGACCCCGCCGAAGGCAAGCAGGGCCGGCAACCAGGCCTGCCTGGTGGCCTCGGCGTGCCCGCCCTTTGGCTCCGACATGATGAGGAACACGGCCAAACCGACTGTCGTCAAGAAGGCCGATAACCAGGCGCCGGCCACCACGTCTCGCTTCAGCCAGACACGGCCGATCACGAGCGAGAAGACCAGCTCGGTGACGAGAATCGACTGCACGACCGAGAGCCTGCCGTTGTACAGAGCCAGCGCTTGCAACACGAAGCTGCTGATCATGGCCAGCACGCCAAAAAGCCAGAGCGGGTTGCGGACCAGGTACAGCGCCAGACGCCAACCCTTGTCCTTCGCCGGCGCGGCAGTGCTCGCCACGTGCTGGGTGACGACGTTCAGGGCGTTTGTCAAGGCCGCCGCGAATGCAAGGAGGACGCTCCCCACGGTGGGGATTGTAGGCCGGCGTGCTCGCTCTCACTTTCACTGGATGCAGGCGGGGGGGCAGACTGGAGATCCCGCGGGGTCCCGAGCCGGCGTTCCTGGCGAAGTGGGCAGGCTACGTGCCGGCCACGATGGCGAAGCGCGGAGGAACGCCGAGCAGGCGCTGGCCGATCCCCACGCCCAACGTCGATGCCCACTCGACGTCGCGGAGCCGGCGCAATTGCGGAGCCGGCCAGCCCGCCTCGACCATCAGGCCGGTCACCGCCGCCGGTGTGGTGCCCGAGCCCAGCGGCATCAGTTCCCGCAGGGCTACCGGATACTCGGCATGGTGACCGCCGGACTGCAATTGCGCGCTGCCCGACCATGGCGAGCGCCGGGAGAGGCGCCTGGCAACGCCGCGAAGACGTTGCCGCGGGTCGGCCGAACCCCAGAGCCCTTCGATCACCACCAGACGCCCGGTTGGGGCGACCTGCCGCCAGGCCCGCATCGCTCCTGCCGGATCCGGAAGCGTCCACAACAGGTGGCGCTCGATCACGGCGTCGAAGTCTCCGGGGGGTGGTTGTTCGGCCGGGCCTTCGACCACCTGGATATCCAGGCCACCGGCCTCTGCTTTGGCGCGGAGCCGCTGCAACATTCCAGGTGAGAGGTCAAGGGCGGTGACGTGGTGGCCGAGCCGGGCCGCGGTCAGAGACAGGAAGCCGGTACCGGCGCCGCAATCGAGGACCCGTCCGGGTGCGGGGGGGAGCAAATCGGCGAGGGCAGCCGTCCAGGCGGCCTGCTCGGCCGCACCGGTCGGGTGATGATGCGCAGCGTCGTCGTAGACGACGCTATCGGCGTCCCAATATTCTCGGACTTCGTCGGCAACAGACATGGCCCTCAGCCTGGCACACGCCGTCCTCTTCGGAGCCGAGATGGTGCGAGCGCCGGAACCAACCGAACCGGCTGGCCGCGAAGCGGGCGCGCTACCCTTTCCCGAGAAACCCGCGAGGAGTAGCTATGCCCCCCACGAGCGCCGGACCAACTCGGTCGAGGACCCTGGTCCTAGCGGCGATGATCTTCGCCGTCTCGATGACCTTCATCGATCAGACGATCGTTTCGATCGCCGTGCCTCAGATCCAGCACGAGCTCGGCCTGACTTCCACGGGCGTTCAGTGGGTGGTAAACGCCTATCTGCTGTCCTTAGCTGCATTCTTCGCGTTTGGTGGCCGTCTGGCTGACACGGTCGGACACCGCCGGATGGTTGTGCTCGGGGTGATCGTGTTCGCCGGCGCGTCAGCACTGTGCGGGCTGACCCCGAAGGGGAGTGCGGCGGAAGCGTGGCTCGTGTCCTTTCGTGCGCTCCAGGGACTGGGCGGTGCCATCATGTTCCCGGCTGCACTGGCCATCGTGGTGCAAACGTTTGAATTTCAGGAACGAGGCAGAGCCCTGGCCGTGTTCTTCGGCATAGCCGGCGGCCTCACCGCCATCGGCCCCCTTCTCGGCGGCTACCTGACCCAATGGACCTGGCGAGCCATCTTCTGGGTCAACATTCCGGTGGCAATCATCGCTCTAGTGCTCACCGCCCTGGCGAAGCCGGTGACCGAGTACCGACCGGCACCCATCGACTACCGCGGACTGGCCCTGATCGTCAGTGGCGTTGGATTGAGCATATTTGGTTTTCAGCAGTCCAGCGTCTGGGGCTGGCACAATCCCGGGATCTGGCTGACCATCGCAGCCGGCGTGATCCTGTTGATCATCTTTGGATTCACCGAAGCCCGCACCGCCCAACCGCTGATCCAGATCCGGATCTTTCGTATTCGAGCCTTCTTCGTGGAGAACCTCGTTCTCGCGACCGCCATGCTCGTCTTTATCCCCATGTTCTTTTTCGCCAGCGAGTACGCCCAGATCGCTCTGGGCAAGTCGTCCCAGCAAGCAGGGCTGTACTTGCTGTATTTCTTCATTGGCTTCGTCGTGGCAGCTCAGATCGGAGGCCGCATCCTCGACCGGCGAGGAGCCAAGCGCACCGTCGTGGTTGGCTGCGTCCTGGCGGCGATCGGTTACTACCTGTGGGCGGAGAGGTTGACCCAGTTGAAGTTCTCCAACCAGGTCGACTTCGTCATTTTGGCGGGTGCAGGCCTTGGGCTCATGTTGGGTCCCGCGAACACCGACGCCATCAATCGAGCCTCCAGGCTGTCCTATGGTGAGGCGACGGGAATCACGCAAACGGTCCGGAATTACGCGGCCAGTCTCGGCCTGGCTGTTCTCGGGACCATACTGGTCACGCAGCTGCGCTCCCACGTCACTGCCTCACTGAAGTCGCAGGGCGTCCCGGCCGCGCAGGCGGCGAAAGAGGCGTCCCGCCTCTCACAATCCCAGAGCGGGTCCGGCAGTCTGTCGTCCATCCCCCATTACGTTCGTCTGGACTTCGCCCACGCGACCAGCACGGTGTTCTACGTCATGGCAGGCATCATGGCTGCTGCCGCGGTGATCGCCTTCGTCGGGCTGGAACCCGGCGTACAGCAGCAGAGCCGCGAAGGCCAAACCGAGACGACAGGCTGACGGCCTGTCACGATCCGGCGCCGACGCGGGTGGCGGCCGTGGCCGTCAGCGCCGCCACAACAAGGAATACCACGGCCAGCCGGTCGCCCTGAAGGATGCCATTGTGCGCTGAGCCGGCGTGGAAGGCGAAGGCGACGAGGGCAACGCCAAGCGCGGTCCCCAGGCTCCGGGTCAGGTTGAGCAGTCCGCCTGCGGTGGCGGACAGCCCGGCAGGGACAGCTCCCATGATGGTGGCGTTGTTGGACGGAGTGAAGACCCCGAGGCCAATACCGATAATCGCGAGCACCAGGACGAGGTATCCAGGTGAAAAGGACACGGCAAGGGTGGCAATCAGCGCCCCGCTGCAGATGACGGCGCCGATCGTCGCCCGCTGGCGGTCCGCAAGCGAGGCCGGGAGTATCGCGGGCGCACCGACGGCTGCAATGGCGAAGCCGGCGGGGAGAGCAGACAGCACCAGGCCGGCCGTCAAGGCCGTGATGCCCCTCTGCGCCAGAGCCACCGGCACCAGCACCAGTGGTCCGAACAGGACCAGATAACCACACATGGCGGCCAGAAGGCCGCCGGCAAACACGGGATTCCCGAACAGCGCCGGGTCCACAAGTGGCTCCACCACCCGCTGTTGGCGACGCACGAACGCCCAAGCAACCACGGCCGCCGACACAAAACAACCAACGGTGATCTGGACCGGCAGATCCAGACCGGATGCGGCGGAGAGCCCCAGAAACAGCAGTGTGCTGGCGGTCGCCAACGTGGCGATACTCGACGCATCCAGCCGGGTCAGCGGACTGCGTTCACGGGTGCGGGGAAGGAGATAATGGGCGGCGACCAAGGCGATCAGGCCGACGGGGACGTTGATGAAATAGACCCATCGCCAACCGACGGTCGACACCAGTATTCCCCCCAGGCTGGGCCCGAGCGCCAGTCCGAGGGCTTGGGCGGCGGCCTGGGCGCCCAGCGCGTTGCGGCGCTGGCCTGGCGGTGCAGTCGTGGTGACCAACGCCACGCTGTTGGCCTGCAAGAGGGCGGCGCCCACAGCCTGCACGGCCCGAAAGGCGACGAGCACCAGCAAGGTCGGGGCCAATCCACAGGCGGCCGAAGCAACAGTAAAGACTGCGAATCCGAACAGGTAGAAGAGTTTGCGACCGTGAGCGTCGGACAGGCGTCCCACCGGTATCAGGAGGGCGATCAGCGTAAGGAGATAGACCAGGGACACCCATTCGACGCCGGCCAGCCCGGCCTGGAATTCCGTCTCGACGGGCCGGTATGTCAGCGTCACCACGCTGGCGTCCACCTGGCCCATAAAGGCGCCGAGGCAGACGGTGGCCACCGCCAGCGTCCAGGCACGCGGCCACGCCCGGATGCGCTCCGGCCTCGCTCGTTCCGTCACCAACCAACGGGCTGCCGAGCTCACCGCCCTATTATATCGGTTACCGAAATGTTCTGAAGCCGAGGTAAACCAGGGGCGGGTCTAGAGTGTTGGCATGGCCACCACCCGGTCCGCGGCGCGCGGGAACGCAGAGGCCAGCGTCGGGCCGGCCCCGGTGGAGGCCCAGCAGTTGACCGAGGTAGTCACCAGGCTCCGACGCGCCCTGCGGGCCAGCATTCGCACGGATATCCCCTGGGAAGTGCTGCCCATGGCTCAGGTCGAATTGTTGCAGACCCTGGCTGAGGTGGCACCAGCCCGGATCAGCGACCTCGCCGGGCGACTCCGTCTCGCCAACAGCACCGTGAGCGGCCTGGTCGCTCAGATGATCAGCAGCGGGCTGGTCCAACGGCAAACCGATCCAGCCGACCGGCGCGCCGCTGTTGTCACCCTGACCCCGGACGGAGCGGCTCAGCTGGCCCAATGGGAACAGGCGCACGAGCGGCGTATCGGCGTCGCGCTCGAGCGACTCTCCCCCGCAGACCGACAATTGGTCGAATCGCGCCCTACCGGCGCTGGAGCGGCTCACTGACCTGCTCACAGAGCCCGACCCGGATCGGTAAGGCAGTGGCGATCCCTGCCTCTGTCTAACGGTTGACGAACGGGAGTGTGACTGCATAGGCGATGAGAAGGACGAGCGCCTCGCTTCGGGCCAGCACCCGTCTTCTGGCCATGGCCAACCATGAGGCGAGGACGACGCCGACCATCAAGACCAACGGGAGGATGCCCGCGCCGGCGACGTGACCCGGGGCGATCAGGCCGACCAGGGCGCCTCCCCCGAGAGCAATGAAGAGGTTGCCGCCCAGGACGTTGCCGACGACGAGATCGTGTTCAGCGCGTCGGGCGGCCTGGATCGACGAAGCGATCAACGGCGCCGACGTGCCCACCCCGACGAGCGTGAGCCCGGCGAAGCCTTGCGAGAACCCGAGGTGGTTGGCGAGTCCTACCGACGACGTCACCATGAGCTCGGCGCCGCCGAGCATGACGGCCAGGCTGACGAGCGAGCGGACGACCTCCCGCCGAGGCTGGTACGCAGACTCTTCGAGAAACTCGACCACCTCGACGCCAAGCTCGTCTGCGCCACCACGGCGGGCGCTCACGAAAAGCAGGACCACGACCGGAACCAGGGCCACGGCCATGATCACCCCGTCAGCCCGGGAGATCCCCCCACCCGCCAGGAGCGCGAAAAGGGCGACCGAGGCCACGCTCAGCGGAGCTTCGCGGCGAATGGTGCCGGAGTCGACTCGCACAGGAGTGATCAAGGCGGCGATCGTCAGGCCCAGGCAGACGTTGGCGATGATGGAACCCATCAGGCTGCCGAGGGCCAGTTGTTCGGCGGAATGGCGGCCCGCCGCCAGGGCGGCCACGATCAACTCGGCGATACTGGTACCGAACCCGCCCACCAAAGCGCCGACGACGGTCGGCCGGACGCGAAGCGCGCCGGCCAGGCGCGCCACGCCGATGATGAACTGATCACCCGTGAGGGCGAGTACGACCAGGCTCAGGACCAACCCGGCGACATCACCCGCCATGGCTGCTCGTCAACGTCTACCGGACGCCGATATGCCGACCAGGCTTCCCGGCGCTCCGACACTCAGTTGGATGCCGTGAACTGTAGTTCCTTGCCAGGCGCTCCGGGATGCCCGTGAGAGTGAGACCTGAAGAAGACCAGGGAGCGTCGGTTCAGTTGTTGGACGGGCTCCCAAATCGATCGATGCGGTAGCCACCCGGCTCACGACTCAGGGCCGAGCCAGCCAGATCCGACAGCGCCACCGCGGCCAGTCGGCGGTCCTGTGACAGGGGTACCCCGATGGCCGGGCCCCGCAGGATATACGACCCCAGGCGCCGCCCTCCGGACTCGACGGGCAGTATCACGTCCCGGTTGGGCAGACCGTCGTCAGCGGCCGACCAACTGAGACGGCCGTAATCGAGCTCGCCGGCCCGGTTGAGCATGGGATCCTTCCCGTCTCGAACGCTCGGGTCGAAGTGACAATCGGAGAGGAAGAGCAGATCCTGTAACTGTTCGCTGACCAGCGCCAGCACGTCCTCGACGTCGCGGCCGGCGGCCAGCATCTCGGCCGCGACATACAGGCTCAGCACTTCGTCGCGCGCCGTTCTGGTGTCGGTCCGCGCTTGACGCCGCCGGACGGCGATTTCGCCGATCACGACGCCCACGATTGCCAGCAGGACGGTCGTCTGCACGTCCGAGCCGCGCGCGATCGAGAAGCTCTCGTAGGGCTTGGTGAGGAAGAAGTCGAACCATATTCCCGCCGAGACCCCGGCCAAAAGTGCTTCGATTCGGTATCCGGGGAGCACGACAAGCGCGACGACGACCACCATGGCAAGTGCGAGATCAGTGTCGGGCACGTGAGTTCGCAGGGTGATCATGACCGCGGCCGCCGCCAGCGGGCCGAAAAGCGCCAACCACAGGGGAAGACGGCGGGTGACGGGGGTCCAGGAGAGCATGATCGGAACCCTCCTCTATGCACTCAGGCGGGTACTCAGATGGCTTTGCGGCTGCTGCAGCCTACCACCGCCTGTGATTCGGTTGGCTGGCTACTGCACCGCCGACCAGGCGGTGTAGGCGGTGAGCCCGAGCAGGATGATTGCCATAAGTTTCCGCATGGTGGAAATGCTCATGTAGCGAAGCAGGGTCTGACCACCGGCTACCGCCAGTGCGGCGACCACCCAGAGGGCAAGTACGGCGGCGATGCCAACTGACAACGGATTGTGATATTTGGCCGCCAGGTTGGCGGTGAGAAGCTGGGTGAGGTCGCCCCACTCGGCCAGGAAGATCACCACAAACGCGGTGAGCACCACCCCGTGCTTGCTGCTTTCCTTCCTGGCCAACGCAGACTCGTCCTTACTCCCCTCTCTCCACGCATAGATGGCGCCAAAGCCGAACAGGACCGCAACGACGCCGTCGACGACGTGCTGCGGGAGGATGGCGAACAGGGCCACTCCGATGGTGACGGCGATGACCACGTGGACCACAAAGGCGCCGGCTGCTCCCAGCCATACCTGACGGGGTCTGCCCCTGGTGGCCATGACCAGGCTGGCGAACATGGTCTTGTCCGGCAACTCCCCAAGGAAGATGATCGGGAAGCAGATCAAGAAAATGTAGGGCTCCACCCGAAGGTAACCTCCCGGCCAGGTGGGAGCGCCTTCCTCCGTTCCCGGCCACTATGACGCAGCACACGAACGGAAGGTCTGGCCCACCTGCACAGAGCAGGCCCGGCGACCGGGCGCTCATCACGCCAGCATGTCGATCCACCGGTAGCGGGTTACTCCCCAACCAAGCTGCATCTTAGCCTCGCGATCCGGCGACGCGGCATCGGAGGTCACCTCGACCGCGACGCTCCGTCTTTTACCCTGATTGGCTGGCACCGGACCGGGTCCGCTGTTGCCCCCCTTGTCGCTTGCGCGGACGCCACCGACAACGCGGTTTCCCACCCTGTCCGGTCCCGCGTGGCTAGCGTTACGGGTTCACCCTCAAGGGACCCGGGGAGCACGGACCAGCACCGCTGCTGGTTGGGGAAGGAGTCATGGTGGCTACTGTGGAGCAGACCCGGGAGGGGTCAGCCGTCGAGCGCTGGTATGCGGTCGATCCGGCGCAGGTGGCCGGCCTGCTGGGCGTCGTCGTGGCATCCGGTCTCTCGTCCGACGAGGCCGCCGCCCGCCTGCAGCGCAACGGCCCCAACGAGCTCCCGGTGGAGCAACCACCGTCGGCGCTGCGGCGTCTGCTCGGGCAGTACACCAGCTACATGCAGTTGATTCTGGTGGCGGCCGCCATCGTCTCGCTCGCGATCAAACAGTGGACCACCGCCATCGCCCTTTTCGTGATCACCCTGTTCAACGCCGTGATCGGGCTGCGGCAGGAAGGCAAGGCTGAGAGCGCCATGAACGCGCTGCAGTCCATGATGAGGGCGACCGCGAGGGTCCGGCGCGGCGGGGTGGAGGCTGTCATCCCGGCCGAGCAACTGGTCGTCGGGGACGTGGTGCTCATTTCCGCCGGTGACGAGGTGCCCGCCGACGGCCGCATCGTGACGTCGAGCGCGCTCCAGATCGACGAATCGGCGTTGACCGGAGAGAGCGTCCCCGCGGCCAAGGAGGCTGCGACCATGGCCACCGGGGAGGTCGAACCCGGTGAGCAATCGAACATGGTGTTCATGCACACCCCCGTGACGCACGGCAGCGCGGTGGTGATCGTGACGGCGACTGGAAGCGGCACCGAAGTAGGAAAGATCGCCGGGATGCTCTCCGCCACGGCAAAGGAGGAGACGCCGCTCACCAAGCAGATGAACACGCTGACCCTGTGGATCGTCGGCGCAGCCGGCATCACCATGGTCGTGATGTTCGCCCTGGGCCTCAGTCGAGGGCAATCCTGGACGACGCTGTTCAACACGGCGGTCGCCCTGGCCATCGCCGCCATCCCTCTCGCCCTGCCCATGGTCGTCCAGGTCGTCCTGTCGCTCGGCAGCGTCGAGCTGGCGAAACAGAAGGCCATCGTCAAGGACCTCCCTTCCGTGGAGACACTGGGGTTCACGTCGGCCATCAACTCCGACAAAACGGGGACCCTCACCATGAACCAGATGACCGCGGTCGAGGTCGTCGACCCCACGGACCGTTACGCGATCACGGGCAGCGGCTACAGCCTGGAAGGCCAGATCAGCCACCCCGCCGGTAAGACCGACAGCCTCGAGCCTGCGATCCTGCCCTATGTGGTTGCCAACGACGCCACCCTCGTGGACGGCAAGGTCGTTGGGGACCCGACCGAGGGCGCCCTGCTCGTGCTGGCGTTCAAGGCCGGCATCTTCATTGACGGCACCCGGGAGGAGCACCCTCGCCTGGCGACGCTCCCGTTCGATCCCAGCTACAAACTGATGGCCACCTTCAACGGGACCAAGGATGCCAACGGGGTCGACGTGGTGCGCTGCTTCGTCAAGGGGGCGGCGCCGGCGGTGATGGCCCGTGCCACCAGCGCACTTGCCAACGGTACGAGCATCCCATGGGACGACGGCCTCAGCCAGCGGGCCGAGCAGCACGTCCAGCGGATGGGGCAGGCAGGGCTGCGCGTCATGGCCGGCGCGTTTCGCGACCTCGATCCGGCCGACTTCGACCCGAGCAGCGATCTGCTGGCATTGGTCAACGGTCTGGAGATGACCAGCCTGGTCGGCATGGTCGACCCGCCCCGGGAGGAATCGAAAGCAGCGGTCAGCGACGCGCAGCACGCTCATATCCGGGTGCGGATGGTGACGGGCGATGACGTCGTCACCGGGGCGGCCATCGCCGAGAAGCTCGGGATTCCGGGCGACGCCATGCTGGGCGCAGAGTTCGCGGCCCTGTCGGAAGCGGAGCGGCTCGAACGGATCGACAGCATCGGCGTGGTCGGCCGGGTCGCGCCCGAGCACAAAGTGCTGCTCGCCGACACGCTGAAAAAAAAGGGGGATGTGGTGGCTATGACCGGCGACGGGGTCAACGACGCCCCCGCCATCAAGGCCGCCGACATTGGTGTGGCGATGGGCAGCGGAACCGAGGTCGCCAAGAATGCTGGCCGGATGATCCTTTCCGACGACAATTTCGCGACCATCGTCTACGCCGTGGAGCAGGGGCGCAAGCTCTACGACAACCTCAATAAGTACATCCGTTTCGTGTTGCTCGAACTGGTGGCATTCGTGCTGACCTTTCTCGGCGCCACGCTGCTCAACCTCGCTGCCGGGCAACCGTTTACGCCTCCGCAGATCCTGTGGATCAACTTCCTGGTCAACGCTCCCTTCGGCGTCGCTCTCGGCTTCGACCAGGAAACTCCCGGGCTGATGAACCGCCCACCCCGCCCCCGAGGTGACACCATTCTGACCCGAGGGGTGATGATCACGTCGGGTCTGGTGGGGCTCTACATCGCCGCGGCCAACCTGACGCTGATCGCGGTCGGAAAGAATCACTACGGCGGCATGGCCACCGGGCGCTCGATCGGCCTGGTCGGCTTTTCCTTGATGCTGGTGGTCGCCGCCTTTGAGGCACGCAGTGAGACCGACACCATCTTTCGCACCGACACCTTCAACAGCGCAAAGATGAACCTCATCGCGGGGGCCGAGGTGGCGGGAGCCTTCCTCATCACTCAGGCAGACTTCCTGCGCCGCCTGCTCGGCACCACCCAAGTGACTGCCCGACAATGGGGAATCGGGCTGCTGGCAGCCGTGGTACTGCTGTTCGCGTGGGAAGCAGGCAAATGGATAGCTCGCCGGAGGTAACGGCATAGTGACGAAGAAGCGAGACATGCCAGAGCCGGGACCTCACGAGATTCGGCCGGCCCAGATGAAACTCAAAGAATACGAGAGGGAGTTACGGCTCTTGCACGCGGAGCTCGTCGCCATCCAGGAATGGGCCAAAGCCTCGGGAGCAAAGATCTGCGTCGTCTTCGAGGGACGCGATACCGCCGGGAAAGGGGGCACCATCAAGAGAATCACCGAGCGGGTGAGCCCGCGGGTGTTCCGCGTCATTGCCCTCTCGGCGCCGACCGAACGCGAAAAGTCCCAGATGTACATTCAGCGCTACATCACACATTTGCCCGCGGCCGGGGAAATCGTGATCTTTGACCGGAGCTGGTACAACCGGGCCGGGGTAGAGCGAGTGATGGGGTTTTGCACTCCGGACGAGACCGAGCGATTCCTCGCACAGGTGCCGGCGGTCGAGAAAGCCATGGTCGACTCGGGCATACTGCTGCTGAAGTATTGGCTCGAGGTCAGCGCCGACGAGCAGACTCGCCGGCTGGAAAGCCGGATCAACGACCCGCGAAAGGTCTGGAAGCTCTCGGATATGGACTTGAAGTCGTACGGCCGCTGGTATGACTACTCGCGGGCGAGGGATGCCATGTTCGCAGCCACTGATACCGAGTGGGCTCCCTGGTACATCGCACACACGGACGACAAGATGCGAGGCCGGCTCAACATCATCAACCACCTGATCAGCCAGATCCCCTATGAGCCGCTCACCCGAGATGAGGTCGCTCTGCCCAGGCGCCAGCGCGCCGACGGTTACGTCGAACCGCACCTGGCGCTGCGTTACGTCCCGTCGTTGTTCTAGACCCGTATTCCGCACCGTTTTGGGGTAGGTCTCACCCTTTGGGTGGGACGATGGTGGCGATCTGTAGGGCGTCGAGGATGGTCTGTTGGGCGGGGGTGACTGGGTCCGGGATGGCTTGGAGGCCGGTGGTGGTGCGAACGCGTTGGAAGCCGAGGCCGGCGAAGGCACGGAAGATGTTCTCGGCGGTGGGTCGGGCGGCTCGTTGTTCGGGGAGGAGTCCGTCGACGGTGCGGGCTGGGGTGATGGCCCGACGGGTTTCGGTCTCGATGAGCCCGTAGACGAGCAGGGCGATGGAGCAGACTGCGACGAGGGCTGCTGCTCGGCGGTTGGAGTGCAGGAACACCGGCCGCACCGCCAGCGGTCCTTTTAGGAAGTGGTGGGCGCGTTCGGAGAGGGCCTGGTCTTTGTAGAGGGTCAGGAGCCGGTCGGCCGAGCAGTGGTGGGGACCCATGTTGGTGACCAGCGCGTAGAGGCCGTCGCGGCGGGCTGTTTCGGCGAGAGCGTCAGTGTCGCGCCACCAGCGCAGGGAGAGGTTTTCGTTTTTGTCGGCGTTGACCTCGGTTCGCAGCCATAGGCCGACGCGGCCGTCAGCAACGGCTTGGGCCACCCGGCGCCCGACGCGTTCGGGGTCTTGGCGGGGCTTGGCGGTCAGGCCGCGGGCGATGCGGGCCAGGGCGTCTTCGGCCCGGCGCAGCAGCCGGGCCCGGCTGGCTCGGGCCGCGCCGGCCTCTTCGGAACCGTAGATATAGAGAACCCGGAAGCGCCGGGCGACCCCGTCGGGGCCGACCATTTCGATCGTCGATTCCGCGCCCTCGAAGCTCGGCCGCTGCGCGGGTGCCAGACGCTTGGCCCGCTGCGCACAATAACTTAGGGGCCGCCAGGCCTCATCGGGCTGGGCCAAGGCATCGGTCTCGTAGTCGAAGGTGCGCGGCAAGCGGGACACGAACCGGATGCCGGCCGCGTCCGCCGCGGCCAGGTTGGCCTTGTTGACCAAGGCGGAGTCGGCCACCAATAGCAGCCGTCGTGGTTCGGCCAAGCCGCGCAAGGTCTCGAGGAGTTCGCTCGTCTCGGTCCCCTCGTGACGGGCGCCGTCGACCACCCGCCCGAACAGCGGGATCCCCGAGGCGGTGGTGGCGTGCGCCACTTTGAGCTGGCGGCGGTGACTCTTGCGGTCCGACGAGTGCCCGTAGCCGATCGTCGGCGAGGTCGGATCCTGGTCGTCGTAGGCCCCGCAGAACGCCACCGAGGTGAAATCCCAGTGGATCCGGGCGGCGTCGACGCCGAACGCGCCGATGGCGGCCATCGCCACCGTCGAAGCGATCTCGTCGATGCGTCCGGCCACCGCATCCAGCGCCCGGCCCAGCCGGTCGTCGTTGAGCAACGCGCCCGGCGTGCCCAGCCAGTCATTGGTGGCATAGGTGTTGCCCCAACCGGCGACGTCATAGAGCGGCCGAGGGGCGGTGAGCCGGTTGGCCACCAACGCAGCGATCACCTCGCCGTGAGTCAAATGGGCCCGGCCTCGCATGGGGCAGGCCCGATCGACGATCCCGGCCACATCCAGGCGTTCCAACACCGGGACCACCAGCGGCAGGGCCCCGACCGCATAGCGGCCCGGGGTGGGGTCCAGCCGAGTGAACGCGGCGGCCAGATTGTCCAGGGCGCCAGAGTCTTTCAGCTGGTCGCGGCGGCCCAGGTTTGCCACAACACGATGGCGGACCTTCCCCCCTTCGTCGCGGTAGCCCTCCACGATGTGCACGTACTCGTACACCCGGTCCCTCTGCCGCACCCGCTGCACGCGAACGAACATTTCCCCAACATAATAAGACCACACACCATCCGGATGATGGATGCTGTCCACAATACGACACCGAGGCTTTCCCCAACACACACCGTCCACGCAACCGCTGACCCATCACCGTCAACCGCTCTGACCAGCAACAACGGACCAAAATCCTCAACACCGACCCGCTAAACCTTGCCCTCGCGAACAAGGTGCGGAATACGGGTCTAGAAGGAGGACTTCAAGGCGGCAAATTGTCGTTCGCGGGCTTCGGCGTTTGCGCCGGGCGACCTCGCCGGCTTGCCGTTCCGCTGGCGGAAGCCGACGCTGATCTGGCCGCGGGCACCCCCCATGATGACCGGTCCAGAGCGAACCGGTCATCAAATAGGGGGCGTCGCTCAGGCCAGATCGAAACGATCGAGGTTCATGACCTTGTCCCAGGCGGCTGCGAAGTCACGTGCGAACTTCTCCGGCGCATCGTCACACGCGTAGACCTCTGAGACAGCCCGGAGCTGGGAGTTCCAGCCGAAGGCGAGGTCGACGGCGGTGGCGGTCCACTTGACCCGGCCCGTCGCTCGGTCGCGACCTTCGTACACGTTCTCACCCGATCCGGAAGGCTTCCACTCCGTGCTCATGTCCAGCAGGTTCACGAAGAAGTCGTTCGTCAAGCTCCCGGGCCGGTCGGTGAGGACGCCGTGGGGGGATTGCCCGAAGTTGGCATTCAAGGCTCGCATGCCCCCAACCAGAACCGTCATCTCGGGAGCGGTCAACGTCAACAGGTTGGCACGGTCGACCAGCAGGTGTTCCGGCGGCAACTTCTGATCGCCCTGGACATAGTTGCGGAACCCGTCGTGGGTCGGTTCGAGCACCGCGAACGAGTCCACGTCGGTTTGCTCCTGCACCGCATCTGAACGCCCGGGGGCGAACGGAACCGTGACGGCGTGGTCTGCATTCTTGGCCGCCTGCTCCACGGCGGCGCACCCGCCCAGGACGATCAGGTCGGCGAATGAGACCCGCTTTTCGCCGGACTGTGAGGTGTTGAAGTCCTGCTGGATCTCGTCGAGGCTCTGCAGCACCTTGGCCAGTTCGCCGGAGTTGTTGACCTCCCAGTCCTTTTGGGGAGCCAGTCGGATTCGGGCTCCGTTAGCGCCGCCACGCTTATCGGTGCCGCGGAAGGTGGCGGCCGAGGCCCACGCGGTGGAGACCAGCTGGGAGACTGACAATCCCGATGCCATGATCTTGCCCTTGAGGGCCGTGATGTCTGCTCCGTCGATCAATTGATGGTCGACCTTGGGAAGCGGGTCCTGCCACAGCTGCGGCTCGGGAACCCAAGGGCCCAGGTAGCGCGACACAGGTCCCATATCTCGATGGAGCAACTTGTACCACGCCTTGCCGAACGCCTCCGCAAGTTGGTCCGGGTGCTCCTGGAAGCGCTTCGCGATCGGCGCGTAGATCGGATCCATTCTCAGCGCCAGGTCCGTCGTCAGCATCATGGGAGCATGCCGCGTCGATCCGTCGTGAGCATCCGGCACCGTGTTCTGGGCCGAAGGATCCTTGGGGGTCCACTGCTTCGCACCGGCGGGGCTCGTCGTCAGCTCCCACTCGTATTTCAACAGATTGTCCAGATACCCGTTGTCCCACTTTGTGGGCTCGTTGGTCCAGGCCCCCTCGAGCCCGCTGGTGATCGTATCGGACCCCTTGCCGGTGCCGTACGTGTTCCGCCAGCCGAGGTTCTGCTCCTCGAGGCTGGCACCCTCGGGTTCGGCCCCGACGTACTCAGCGCCGGCAGCGCCATGGGCCTTCCCGACCGTGTGACCGCCGATGATGAGTGCGACTGTCTCCTCGTCGTTCATCGCCATGCGAGCGAACGTCTCCCGGATGTCTCGGGCGGACGCGAGCGGGTCGGGGCTGCCGTTGGGTCCCTCCGGATTGACATAGATCAAGCCCATCTGCACCGCGCCGAACGGGCTCGCCAGATCCCTTTCGCCGCTGTACCGCTCATCTCCGAGCCAGCTGTCCTCAGGGCCCCAGAAGATCTGGTCCGGCTCCCAAATGTCCTCTCTCCCGAAAGCAAAGCCGAACGTCTTGAATCCCATGGACTCGTAGGCGACGTTGCCAGCAAAGATGATCAGATCGGCCATGGAAATCTTTCGGCCGTACTTCTGCTTGATCGGCCAGAGCAATCGGCGAGCCTTGTCGAGGCTGGCGTTATCCGGCCAGCTGTTGAGCGGAGCAAACCTCTGAGCGCCCTCGCCGCCGCCGCCACGGCCATCGTGGATGCGGTACGTCCCTGCGGCATGCCACGTCATCCGGATGAAAAACGGGCCGTAGTGGCCGTAGTCCGCCGGCCACCACTCCTGGGAGGTCGTCATCACTTCGACGAGGTCCCGCTTCAGGGCCTCCACATCAAGAGTCTTGAACTCTTGCCGGTAGTTGAAGCCGGCGTCCAGCGGGTTGGACACGGGCGAATGCTGGTGGAGAACCTCCAGGTTCAACTGATTCGGCCACCAGTCCTGGTTCGACATGGGCCGGTGGGCCTTGGGAGTCGGGGCGGGGATTACTGGGTTCTCGCTCTCGCTGCCGATCTCAGACACGTCGGTCTCCCTTTCTCGTTGTTCCTTCCGATGGCTCTGTTGCGGCCTGACCCTGGTTGCTCCTGGTGCACGACAAACTGGGAGTGACAGGCTGCAATGGCCTACTTTAGAACGACTATAAGTCTCGACACGTTCGTGCGTCAAGCACTATCATGGCGTTGGTGCCCATGGATCTGCTCTCGCGGTTACGCACCCGCAACTGGCGGCTCAGCCCACAACGCCGGGTTGTCGCTGAGGTACTCGTCGGCGACCATGTGCATCTCAGTGCCGAGGAGGTCCACGACCTGGCCCGCGAGCGACTCCCCGAGATCAGTATTGCCACCGTGTACAACACGCTCAATGAGCTGGTTGCGATGGGCGAACTGCTCGAGGTGGACGTCGTTGACGGCCCGAAACGGTACGACCCAAACGTCGGAGCGGCGCACGACCACCTGGTGTGCGACAACTGTCACGCCATCCGCGACGTGCCTCGTCCCCGTAAGCCACCGGCGATCTCCGATGATGCTCGAGCGGGCTACCTTGTCACCGGGGTGGAGGTGACCTACCGGGGCCTGTGCCCCTCCTGCGCCGAGCGGCATTCTGGGGACTGAGGGGGTCCTGGGGCGGTCCGGGCCTCGTGAACTGACGTTGCATCTCGCGCCACCGGAGACCAGGGTGTCGACCAGGGTCGCGCCCGGGTGCGGCCGACGGTGGGCGGCGCGAGAGTGTAGAACGTCGAAGGGCCGGCCAGGCTCGACGAGGAGGGATCGTCATGCCGTCGACATCCGCTGACCGAGACGACAGTAACCCCGACAACGCCATGCTGGAGGGCACCGGGGACGCCGAGAAGTCGGTGCCGCCGGCGCCGATGCCCCGTGACAAACGCGGTTGGCGAGTGGCGCCGGCACCAGACGGTCGGGGCACGCCTCAGGAGCACAAACCCCCGCCGCCGCACCGGCTCCCGATCTTCTGGATCATCGTCCTCGTGCTGCTGGCCGTGAATATCATCGCAGTGGTCATGTCTCGACCCGCGTCGGAGCCGCGGGTCAAGGTGCCGTTTAGCCCGTACTTTCTGTCGCAGGTGCAGGCCGGAAACGTCAAATCGATCTCCGCGAAGGGCGACACCGTCCAGGGCACTTTTGCCACGAAGGTGCGCTACCCGCCGGGTGATCAGAGCGCAACCCCGACCGACCTGTTTTCGACAGAGGTGCCCTCGTTCTGGAACGACGCCGAGCTGACTGCCCTGCTCCAGTCGAAGAATGTTGAGGTCAACGCGGAGTCAACGTCGTCGGGGTCCTCGTTGACGACGGAGCTGCTGCTCGGGTTTGGGCCGACGTTGTTGCTGGTCGCGCTGTTCTGGTTCTTGGCTCGGCGCGCCACCGGAGGTGGTGGTGGACTCGGCTCCCTGGGCGGGTTCGGTCGCTCGCAGGCTCGCCGGATCGACCCGGAGAAGATCACGGTGACGTTCGACGATGTGGCGGGGATCGACGAGGCCAAGGCTGAGCTCACCGAGATAGTGGACTTTCTGCGGACCCCCGACCGCTACCAGCGTCTGGGCGGGCGCATCCCCCACGGGGTGTTGCTGTTCGGGCCACCGGGGACAGGGAAGACGCTCCTGGCTCGGGCCGTTGCGGGAGAGGCGCAGGCAGCGTTCTTTTCGATTTCGGCGTCGGAGTTCATCGAAGCGATCGTCGGGGTCGGCGCGGCTCGCGTCCGCGACCTCTTTTCTACCGCGAAGCAGGCCGCACCGTCGATCATCTTCATAGACGAGCTGGACGCCATCGGCCGCGCCCGCCAAGGGGCAGTGGGCGTGTCAGGGGCAGACGACGAAAGGGAGCAGACGCTCGATCAAATCCTCACGGAAATGGACGGCTTCGAGTCCACCGACGCGGTGGTGGTGTTGGGCGCGACGAACCGGCCCGATGTCCTCGATCCTGCGCTGCTGCGGCCAGGCCGGTTCGACCGCCGGGTCGCGGTACAGCCACCCGATCGGGGCGGACGTCTCAAGATCCTCCAGGTCCATACGCGAACCATTCCGTTGGCAGCTGATGTCGATCTCGGCGCCGTCGCAGCCTCCACGCCCGGAATGGTCGGCGCCGATCTGGCCAACCTGGCGAACGAGGCGGCCCTGCTTGCCGCCCGCCGCCAGCACGACAAGGTACAGATGGCCGATTTCACGGGCGCGCTCGAAAAGATACTGCTCGGCACTCCTCGTGGCATTTTGCTCAGCAAGGCCGATCGAGAACGCACCGCCTATCACGAATCGGGGCATGCGTTGGTAGGAATGCTGACGCCACAGGCCGACCCCGTCCGGGAGGTGTCGATCATCCCTCGAGGGGTGGCTCTCGGTGTGACTCTGTCGACGCCCGATTCAGACCGAGTCTCCTACACCAAAGAGGAGCTGAGGGCGCAGATCAAAGTGGCGCTTGGTGGCCGCACTGCCGAGGAGGTCGTGTTCGGCCAGATCAGTACGGGTGCCGAGTCCGACATAGAGCACCTAACGCAAATCGCCAGGCAGATGGTCGGACGCTGGGGCATGAGCGACAAACTCGGACCGGTGACGCTGCTGTCGGGCGACGCCGGGCCAACACCGGGCGGCCCGGGTGAGCCCTCTCCCGAGCTGCAATGGCTCATCGATCAGGAGGTGCAGGAGATTGTCGAATCCGCGCACCACGATGTCACCCAGCTCCTCTCGGAACACCGCCAACAACTCGACAGCCTGAGCAAGGCGCTGTTGAAAGCAGAGACGCTCGATGGCGCCGACGCCTACGCTGCCGCCGGCGTGACCATGGCGCCGTCAACAGCGGACGGACCGCCCCCCGCCGGAACCCGCCAACCCGATAGCAACGATACGGATCCTACCGCTGCAGGCACTCCGTCACTCCGCAGGTAATTCGAGTGGCAATCCACTCAGTTTGGACGTAGACGGAGTCACTCTCGTTCTGAATGCATCGCCTTGGAACGCAACACACCCGGTCCCCTGTCGCTGGCGCTCACAGCCTCCGGGACCTCCACAGCACGGCAGCGAGCACCACACTCACCGCCGAAACGACCAACCCCAAAACCCACCCAGGTGCGCCGGCCGTGGCCATGATGGCCCCGACTGCAGTGCCAATTCCTATTACTCCTAGAGTTGCGATAACACGAACGACGACAGATTCGACGGTCGCCCTCGGCGGAGCAGGGGGCAGGAAGCCAGGGTCCGCCGACGGGGGCGATTCACCAGGCGGTGAGGCATCATTGTCGTCGAGCAAGGGATTTTCTGCCATGGTTGCGGTTGTACTTGAGATATCGGAGTAGAGACCGTTCCTCAGTACCAATATTCCCCGGGTGTGCCACCGGTAAACCTTGGGACGCGTTCGAGCCCACAATGCCGCGACGAGACATGGCTAGTGGAGGGCGGAGCGTAGCTTTTCGAGAGCGACGAGACGTGAGCTCGCTTTGGTGGGATCGTCATCGCGGGCGGCCCGGATCGTCCGCTCCAGGACGTCCAGGCGACCGAGTTCGCGCTCCACCAGGCCGGCCCGCTCCTCTTCTGGGCGTTGGCGGACGGCCCGAACGAACGCGGCCTGGGCCTGCACTGCATTGGGCAAGGTCAGTTGACGGGCGATTGCGGCGTAGCTTCGGCCGGCCTCCCGTAAACCGATCACCGAGTCTCTGGTGGATGCCTGGGGTCGAACTGTGGCTCCGCCCTCGGGTGTATCACGTAGCCGGTCATTCGTTCGGCCACCGGCGGGAGCGAGGTGACGGGCTTCGCCGCCACCGGACCCAGAAGTCATATCGGTCATCAGAATCGACCTTTCGGCGCCGCATGAGGAGGGACCAACCGGGGCAGATGGTCGCCCGGGATCTGCGGGCTGGAACCCCATCGGACACCACAGCTTATCCTCGCCCGGCGCTGGCGCGGACATGGTGATGGCGTGAGCCGAACGGCCTTCTCGTTTCGGTCCTAAAAGGCTGGGTCAACCGATGCGATCTTGATGCCGAAGTCGTCGAGCAGGTCCTGGACATGGTGCAGCACGGCGGGGCCGCGCAGCTTGGAAAGGGCGCTGGCCTCGATCTGTCGTACCCGCTCCCTGGTCAGATTGAAATGCACCCCCACTTCGTCAAGGGTGCGGGGTTCGCCGCGGTCCAGTCCGAACCGCAGCTGCAGAACCTTGCGTTCCCGGTCGTCGAGAACGAGAAGGATCTTCTGGACCTCATCACCCAGCATCGCGGCTGCGGCGGCCTCGAACGGTGCGATGGCAGATGGGTCCTCGACCACCTCCCCGAGGTTTATATCGCTGTCGGCAAACAGGGGCCCCGACAGCGAGAGCGGTTCTCTCGCATGACGGAGAACCTCGATCACCCGGACCTCGTCAACCCCGACGTCGGCGGCCACCTCGGCAATCGTCGGTCGCCGCCCCAGGCGCCCCTCGAGCCGGCCCTGCGCTTTGACCAAGCTCACCAGGAGGTCGCCGACGTGGACCGGCAGCCGCACCGTCCGTCCGCCATTCGCGATGCCACGGCTGATGGCTTGACGGATCCACCAGGTCGCGTAGGTGGAGAACTTGAAACCTTTCCGCCAGTCGAACTTCTCGACCGCGTGGATCAGACCGAGGTTCCCCTCCTGGATCAGATCCAGCAGTGGCATGTCGCCACTCGGATATCGCCTGGCGATCGCCACCACCAGTCGTAGGTTGGCTCCGACAAACGCGACGCTCGCCGCTTTCCCGTCGCGGACCAGGCGACCCAGCTCCCGCTGGTGTGCCGCGGTGAGATGTTCTCCCTGGTCGAGCTGGGTCCGGGCACTCTGGCCCGCCTCTATCGCCTGCCCCAGTCGCGCCTCGTCATCCTTGCTCAGCAGGGCGTACGCGCCGATGTCGTCCAGGTAAAGTCGGACAAGGTCCTCCTGTGCAACTCGCTTGTTCGGCACTTGTCCTCATCTCTTGACCGAACCGGAAAGAAAGGCGCAAGCGAGGGGTCACCGTCGAGCGAGCGCGCCAAAGCGATCACCGTACGTTTGGCGATCGCACAAGTCGGTGACGAGGTCGCAAGGCGTCATGTCCTTGTCGACATGGTCCTTGTCGACCTCGGCACGTGCCTCGCTAGCGGATGGGCGTAACGCTGGCCGCTTGCAGACCTTTCGGTCCTTGCTTGGTCTCGAACTCCACCTTCTGGTTCTCCTCCAGATTGCGGTAGCCGTTCCCGGAGATGGCGCTGAAGTGCACGAACAAATCAGGGCCGTCGTCTTGAGAAATGAAACCGTAACCCTTCTCAGAGTTAAACCACTTCACGGTTCCGGTTGGCATTGGCGATCCCTCCTTTCCTGGCCAAAATCAACTCGGGGATCACACCGAGTCGGGCCTGGCTCGCTGGGAGCCGGGAGGGAAACCACAGCGGTAGAGCTACCCTCTGGCGACACAGTCTACTCGATTACGGCCACAGTACGGGCCGGTGCAGCGGGCGACCGCCTCACCCGTCGGTAGGTGCGGGCGGCCTGGCACGACCTTCACCGCCGTACAAGGACCGCCGATACGCTGTCAGCGAAGTATATGACGCCACGCAACGCGGCTGCACGAACGTGTAGTGCGTTAGAGCGGTGGGGATCGGGGCCGTTGCCTCGAACGGATCCAGCCCCGTCCACCATGCCAGCTCGCGGCAGACCATCGCATTCGGCCGGCCGTAGGCGCCCATAATCACATCCCGTACACAGACGCCACCCGACGTCCATGGCGCCTCCGAGTCCAGCCACCACTCCCGCTAGCAGCGCGCTCCGTCAGCTTCGAAGGTGGCCCTCACCGTCATTGCCAATTCGCGCCCTAACAGCGCTTCTACCCGACGGAGGTGGGGGCCAGCAGCGGGAAGTAGATGGCGAGGGCGCTGCGGATGACCGTGAGGACCCGCTCGGGCGCGATTTCCGCGTTGGGGTCGTCGGGCAACCCTCCCAGCTTGACGTTGTTCTCGGCTGCGTGCTGCCGAAGTCCGTCCAGGAAGGTTTTGCCCACCTGGGACAGGACTTGTCCGATGGCGGCGGCGTCCGTGGTGAAGGCTGGCACCGGACGTGGGATTGGCACCGGCCACGATTCAGGGTCCCGGGGATGGTCCAGCGTGAAGGCGTCAGCAAAGGTACGGGCCGCGGCGTCCCGGCCGGTGAAAGGGTCGCCCAGGTTCCACGACTCTCGCAGGGTGGCGATCAGCGAGGTGTGGCGGTGCTCCTGGTTGAACACCACCCCCTCGGCCACCCAGGGCGAGACGATGACGGCCGGCACCCGGTAGCCGGAGCGGTCGAACCTGAACCCGCATTCGCCGACCGGGACGCCGCGGTCGGGCGGGGGGACTGGCGGCGGGGGCACATGGTCGTAGGTGCCACCCGGTTCATCCCAGCCGATGAACAACGTGGTGTTCCACACATTGCAGGCTGTGTCCGATTGCATTCCCCCGTAGGCAGCGTAGATACGGGCCAGGAACGCCTCCCCACCCAGTATCGACGAGGGCGGGTCGGCGCTCGGGATGGTCACCCCTTGGGCCAGGGCTCGGCCGTAGGCCGGGTGGTAGTCGTTGTGCCCCATAGTCAGGCACGGCTCGATGAGGGAGAAGTCGGGTAGTGCCCCGTTGGCGGCGTCCACCTCGAACTGGGCGAACGGCACGAAATGGGTGGCCAGGCGATCCTTCAGCCGCGGATAGTGGATCAGCCCGGTGGCCGACAGCTGCATCGGCTCGGACACATACACCTTCCAGGTCCTGCCGTGCGCTTCGAGGCGGTTGAAGATCGTCTCGGCGTCGTTGTCGGTGAGCCACTTCTTGGCCGGACTGTTTACCGTCAACCCCGAGGACGTCGCCGCCGTCCAGAAGGAGCGGTTCATAAAGGTCTGGGACGGGACCTCGCAGAACCAGTGGTCGAACACCCCAAAGCCCCGGGCCAACCCGTTCAGCACCGGAACCTGTTCGGGGGTAAAGCCGGTCATGATCTGCGAGTACTCCTCGTAGGTGGGCTGCCGCCCCGTCTCGGCAGTGAAGAAACTGATGTAGTCGGTAACAAAACCATCCATGGTGGGCGTCTGACCCGGCTGGGGTGCGTTCCAGGGGGCGACAAGATCTTCGCCCATCTTGAACCGGTTCTCCTCGTTCAAGATGTTGTACAGCTGGGTGTTGGTGTGCGGGTACTCCTCCCCCGAATCGGGGTTGGGGCTGTCCATGTCGGTGGCCGCCGTGTAGGGCACCGCCTTGCGCTCGGCCCCATACTGCGCCCATTCCGGGATGGGATTCGACAGGTCCTTGCCGATCACCCCCTCAAAGTTCTTACTGTCCTCGGGGCCGTAGAGATGGCCCAGCACGTTGTCCAATGAGCGGTTCTCGAACAGCACCAACACCACGTGGTCCAACGCGTGGCTTCGATCCCTCGGCATGCGACACTCCTCTGCGGGCACCCTCGACCGTCCGACTCTTACACGCCTCGCACAGGCGCCGCCCCTCGATCGCTTCCTACCAGGAGGCGCGCCTGGCATTTGGGCGATCTGACCTGCGGCTTTTACCCCGAGCGGACGACGGGATTCGAACCCGCGACCCTCACCTTGGCAAGGTGATAGCAAAACCGCATCGACCCGCTGAGCAGGGCTTCCGTGGTGGGAGGACGGCTCTCCACGGCTCCTGCGGGGGCCTGCGACCCAGAGTCGGTTGGCAAAATGTTGGAAAGATCGTCGGTGGAGTCCGCCGCAGCGGAGGCGTTGGACGGACGCCCCTCAGTCGATGCTCCCCGCCGGCACGATCCATTCGCACCCCTGGCCTGTCACCGTGGCGATCAGGTCGAAGTCCGAGTCATAATGCAACAGGGTCAAGCCCGCCTGCTCGGCCGCGGCGGCAATCAGCAGATCCGGCACCTTGCGCCCTCGCTGGCTCCGCGACGCGAGCAGCCGCTGGACCTGCCGGGCTCTTCGGACGTGCTCGCTGGTCGTCTCCACGAGCTCGAAGATGGACAGATCGTCCATATCCCGATCCCACTCCCGAGCATTCCGACTGCCGTATCCAACTTCGAGATCGGTGATTCCGGCTCGACCCACGCGACCCTCTTCGGCGAGGGGATCGACGATGGCGCGAACCGAATCCACGCCCAGACGCGAGATCACACTGGTGTCGACGAGATGGGTCAGCGCCACGCGTCCTCACGGGGAAGCAACTGGCGGCGGGCGAGGCGATCGAGCGCTTCCTTCACCCGACGAGAACGGCTCTGTCCGGCCCGCCGCAGAGCCGTGTTTACGGTCTCTTTCATCGTAGAAGTGCCCAGCTCGGCTTGCGCCGCGGCGAGCGCCTCCTCGTCGATGTCTACCAGGCGTTTCGTCACCGGACCAGTATATCCCTCTACACGACGGGGATATACAAGTTTGTTGGCCAGGGTCGGCGGAGTCTGTCTTCGGCGCGTCTCGCCCGTACTGACCTGTTGGTCGGTGTTGCGATGCTTTGTTTGGGCTAAGACCGACCGTCGCCCGGAGGACAAGCACGCTAACCCACCGGTGGAGGTAACAGATCGGCGGACTATCCCGGCTGCCTGATCAGACATTCCGCCACGTGGGCCCTCCGAAGTGAGCCGGGATGGGGGCTCGAACTCTCCCCGCTCCCGTGCTCGATCGTGTCACCCAGTCCACTTCACGCCCGTTGAGCAGGGAGATTCGCCGCGCCGCTCCCCTGCCGTGCCATCCGGTACGACTTCGTTACGGGAAGTTTGGAACCAACCTGGAACCAGTTCGCCCCGACGGAACCGCCTCCCGGCGCCACGTCCGAGCGATGATCCGCACCCGAACTGCATCGCTGGCCCTCGCCTTCATCGGAGAAGACAAGCCCGTCCCGAAATGTCCACCTCGTCGCGGGGCTCGACGTCTGCCCCAGCGGCTATGTGTGCCCGGTTCCCATGAGAGGCCGGCCGTCGCGGCTGCGATCACGGAGGCCGCCTCCGGAAATGACGCGAAACTGCCAGGCCGGCTCTGCAAAGGAGCAGTACGCTGTACGCTCAACACGCCGCCGGCGGCATCCAGCTCGACAGGCGGTCCTTCCCATAGGTTCCATGGCGGCGTTGACATCTGTGCTCAGCAGGGTATCCGAACCGTATGGACGCGAGCCGAGTGGCAGAGGTGCGGCCCTACCCGACTAATCGCACATCCTGGAGCTGTCCACCAAAGGCTCCCAGCCGGAGGCGCCAGAAGTCACCACCTAGGGCCGCCTCTTCCTGGACATGCCAGGCGTGGACCCCTGCGGCGACCAACAAAATTGAAACCTGCGCCGCCCCTCGAGTCCTTCACCACGCGCTTCGCTCATCCATGACAGAAGGTAGCCACCGCCGAGGCCGGCTCGTCAGCGTCGTCGGGTAGCCGCCTTGAGTTTGCTCATCGCGCTGCGCCGCACCGGTTGCATCGTAAGCAGCGCGGCGTCCCTTTTCGCGGTCGCGGTTCGGGGTTGATCAAGTACGCTGGGATACCTGAGGCGCGCGGCTGGCGGTCTTTGACCCCGGACCGTCGGCACTTGTTGAAGGATTTGTCCGGGTCCATCGAGAGACGAGGACGAGTGCCCGTCAAGCACGCCGCACGGCCCGGGGAGGCGGCGCCTCGCTGGCCTCGACGGTCTGGCTATGTCCGTGGTCCACCACAGCGTCATAAGAGAAACAGGAAACGATCTGCTCGGCGTCACCGAGGCGAACGCCGTTGCCATATCGGTTCACGATGTCGTTGATCTCCGCCCGATCTTCTAACTCGGGAGCCGTGCTGCCTCGTCACCGGTGAGTCCTGTTGGCATGCCGCCTTCCTTCCTGTGTCGATGTCACTCCGGTCGTCCATGAGAAAGCTGTGTTCGAGCGGGGCCTCAATGGCGGCCTGTTCGCCCGCCGGCCCCAGCACCGACGCGGTCCTTCGGACCGCGTCGGCGGGTCTGCGTGCGGAGCGAACCACCGTCGTTGTTCCGGCCCGGTCGTCGTTCTTGCTACTCGATCTGGCGACTGCGCGCCGCACTCCACTCTCGGGCGGGCCCCTATTTGTCGACGGATCCTGCGGAAACCCGAGCTATCCGTGAGGACTCAGACTCACAGTGTCGTTCAGCCGGCCACCATCACTTCGTCGGCGAACCGCGCTACGGCATCGCGCAGCTGACCGAGGCTGCGCACGTGCGGTTCGATCAGCAGCCAGGTCACGCCGGCGTCATCGTACGCGGCGAGGTCACGGCGGATCTGCGTGCACCACGAGGCCATGTCGGCCTGGTCACCAAAAGGCACGAGACATACGTCGACCTTCGAGCCGCCACTCTCTGTGCGGCGGCGAATGAGGTCGGCCACCAGGTCTGCCAGCTGCCCGATCGTCTCCAGGGGTGGGGTTCTCGTGATCTTCGCCATCGCCTCCCCCTGAGCAATCGGCACCCAGCCGTCGCCCCGTTCGGCTGCGCGGCGCCGCGCCGCAGCGCTGTTGCCCCCGATCCACAAGGGTGGCCCACCAAGTCGCGCCGGCGGCGGCAGCTGGGTGTGCCCCGTCGCGGCAAACGGCCCGGTGACGCTGACGCTCTCGCCCGACCAAGCGGCGCGCATCGCGTCCAAAGCCGCGTCAAAAAGCTGGCCGCGGTGCTCCCACTCCGCACCCAACACCTCGAATTCGGGGCGTAGGTAGCCCGCGGCCAGGCCGGCCACGACTCGCCCGCCGGAGAGCTTGTCCAGACTGGCGAGCGCCTTGGCCGCCATGTAGGGATTGCGATAGCCCGCGACCAGCACAAAGGTCATGAGTCGCACTCTGGTGGTAGTCGCACCCATGTACGACAGTGCTACGAAAGGGTCAAAAGCATGATGACCACCATGCGCGAGCCAGTCGTCATCAGGGAAGGGGTGGTCCGTCGCCGCCACCCCGTCGAAACCCGACGACTCGGCTAAGCGAGCCACGTCGACCAGGTGCCCGTCTTCGATCCAACGGTCGTAGTGCTTGGTCGCTCGCATCGGCATCAAGAGACTGAATTGCACGTCATTCACCCTCCCCTGGGCGAGCGGTTCCACGCGGCGGTCGCCCTACGACATTTTGGATAATAGCCAGCCGAGTCGGAGACGCTCAGACCTAAAGTCTAAACCGTTTTCGGCGATGGTCGGACTATGGATCGAGACGTTAGGGGAGCGACCACCACCTGACAAGACTCGCCTCGGTCCGAGCTCCGCTCCATAGTGGAGCCTTCCTCATTCGGTCTGGGCTCATGAGTCTGGCTTCGTGGAACGTGGCTATTTCAGCCCTGGAGAGGCGTGTCTCCCTCTGGTCTGACTCTGGCCTGGAAGCTGCGATGGCGAACCCGCCAACCGTCGCTCGTTCGCACAACTCGGTCGTAATACTCGCCGGACGAGCAGGAGCCGTCGTCTCGAAGCAGCAGCACCCGCGAGTGAAGGATCGGTCCCTCGGCAGCGTCCTCTACTCGCACGTTGGTGATGTGATGAGCAAGCGGATGGTGTGCCCTGGCCATGAATCTACGGACCGCTTCGAGGCCGACCAGGTCTCGGCCCGGCATCGTCGGATTGCTGTACACCACGTCTTGAGTAAACACCTTGGTCAGCGCAGTCCAATCACGGTGGTCGATAGCATCGCCATACGCCGCAGCCAGCTCGTGAAGCACGAGACGATCGGAGTGGTCCATTGCCTGAGGCTACCTACCAATGGTTACCGAGATCGAGCGGTGTCGGGGTCCTAGGCCGGATACCCCGTCGCCGTGGACGGCGACCTCGATGGGCTAGCGCGGCCTCCAGACCGGCAGGCTGGTTGGCATCCAGAGCGAGCAGGCACCAGACGTTAGAGCCGATGACCCCGGTGGCTCCCATCACGAGCCCCCTGGCCATGACGGCCCTTTCGCATCCGTTGGGGCGGACTCACTGCACGCTCGCGGCCACCCGGCCCAAGCTCTGCCTCGTCCTACTATCGATAGGACCCATCACCCCGTTCCTGCCGGCTGCTCAGTGGATGGAGTCGGCGAGCCCGAGCAGTTCCAGGGCATTGCCACGGCATAGCTTGTAGATCTGCTCGTCGGCGAGGTCGCGCATCTGGCGGGCCGCCACGGCCCGGGTGTAGGGGAAGGTGCCGTCTGCGTGGGGGTAGTCGGATTCGTGCAGGACCTTATTGTCGCCGATCACGTCGAGCGCGGCGAGGCCGACTGGGTCGTCGATGAAGGTCACCGAGACGTTCTGGTGAAAGTAGTGCGAAGGAGGTTCGGGCAGGATCTTGTCGAAGAAGGTCCACGCCTGGTGGGCCCAGGTCTGGTCGGCTGATTGGAGGAAGTAGGGGATCCAGCCAATGTTGGCCTCGGCGTGGACGACCCGAAGCCGAGGGTGGCGCAGGTAGACCCCGCTGGCGAGCCAGTCCGCGAGCGCCCCCGACGCGCACTGGAAGGCCGTGATGTCCTGCACCACGCCGCCAGGAGCGTCCGCGGAGGTCGAGAACATCTTCGACGCCGACCCGATGTGCATGAACAGCACAGTGCCGGTTTCCTCGCACTCTGTGAAGAGAGGTTCCCAGTATTCGCTGTGGATGCTCGGGAGCCCGAGGTGGTACGGGATCTCGCTGAAGCACACCGCGGACCCCCCGGGCGGCGTTGCGGCGCACCTCGGCGATCGCGAGGTCCACATCCCACAATGGCATGAGGGTGAGCGGGATAAGGGCTCCATCGCTGTCGCCGCACCACTCCTCCACCATCCAGTCGTTGTAGGCCCGCACGCACGAGTGGGCCAGCTCCTTGTCCTTCGCTTCCCAAAACCGTTGGCCGCAGTAGCGGGGGAAGGTCGGGAAGCACAGCGACCCGCTCACGCCGTTGAGGCGCATGTCCGCGACCCGGGCCGCCGGGTCGTAGCAGCCCGGCCGCATCTCCTCGTAGGTGATGGGCAGCGGCAGAATGTCCTTAGGAGCGAAGCCAACCGAGGCCAAGTGGCGCTTCTGGGGGTAGACGACGCCCTCGAAGACCCAGACATCACAGGGATCGCCATCTTCGGACTCCTCGAGCGCGTAGTCGCCCATCCCGACGATGGTGAACGGCTTGTAGCGGCGGCGCTCTATTCTCGGCCCCCGATCCCTGTACCGCGGGGGTAGCCAGCGCTCCCACACGTGGGGTGGCTCGATGACGTGGTCGTCGAGGCTCACTATCGGGGGAATGCGATCCATGTCGGCCTCGGATGCCTGCGATTTGGCGTCGGCGGTGCCTCCTGATTGTCTCATCAGACGAAGTCCCGCTCACCCAGCCATCGCACCATCGCGTCGAGAGCCTCGGCGCGCGGCTGGGGATCGGTGAAGTAGTGGTCACCGCGCTTGACCTCGACCAGTTCCCGGTCGTCGGAGACGACCGCGTCCCACAGCTGGTGGGTGTGAAACGACCGGATCCCCTGATCGGCGGTGCCGTTGACCACCAACACGGGTACTTTCACCTCGCCGAGATGCTTCCGAGCGTCGCCATTGGAGGTGTCGACGCTCCAGTTGGACAGCCAGGAGCGTAGCGAGCTGTACCGAGCCGGGCCGGCAGGAAGCAGGTTCGCGCTGCGCGCCGGTCCCCAGTAGGTACCCACGGCTCGATCGTTGGGAGCGATAGAAAGATCCAGGAAGCCTGGATCGGCCACCGTCCCGTAGACGACGAACGAACGATCGTTGGGGTGGTCCTGGCCAAGAGTGGGCAACCGGCCCAGCTCGTCCCGGCACCACGACGTGATTCGCCGCAAACGCTCCAGCTGCGCACCCCGGTAGCGCTCCAACCAGTCGACCGGATACGGCGGGCCGTTGCGCCCGTCGAACATGTCGAGCGCGGGGTTACGGGCGTACGGGTCGTACTCGTCGACGATGGCGGGATCGATCCAGTCACGCAGCATCAGCGCCCGGCTGGGGTGGGCGCTCATCAGCATGATTGCGTCTGCGGGCCCGAGATCGGCTTTGGTCAGATCGGGGCCCCCGCCGCATGGCGCGCTGGTCGTCACGGGATCCAGCGCCTCCCGCTGGTACCACGGCACGATGGCCCCCCCACCGGAGTAGCCGACCAGGACGATGCGCGTGTAGCCGCGCTCACGGAGGAATCGGATTCCGGCTGCGATATCGACGAGGGTGTTCTCGAGCAGCATCTGCGAATCGTTGCCCACGTAGCGCGTGGTGAAGCCGATGGCACCGCACCCGGCAGCCGCGAGGGGCTCGAGAGCGAAGTGGCCGAGGAAGTTGGAGGTCGGGTGGACGAACACGACCGCGGTGCGAGGTCGGGTTCCTGCGATCTTGACCTCCCGCGCCCAGATCTTGCCCGCGATGCGGGCCACACCAGAGAACAACTCGAACTGGCCCGAAGCTGGATAGGGGATGCCGAGGATGTGCTCCTCGAGTTCGGCGGACACGTTGCCGGGGTCAGTGCGCTCGTGCGCTGCCTTCGTGGCCCGGACGGCGGGCACGGCCGTCCTCAATCATCTTCGCCATCAGCCGAGCCTGCTCCTTGGGATCGGCGGGAGCCAGCGCCTCGACCTCTGCCTTCATTGCCTTCCACTCCTCCATAGCCTGCCGGGCGAACTCCTCATTGGAGTTCCAGCGGGGATGCAGCGGGTATGTCACTTCGAGGCGGATGTGGTTGACGGGGTCGTAGAAGTACAAGCTGTAGGCGATCCCGGGGTGGTCCACCGGCCCGATGGTCTCGACGCCGTGGGCGTGCAGCCACGGCATCCAAGCTTCCACGGCTTCCTTGGACTCCACGAGCATGGCGAAGTGATTGAAGATGTCATACGCGGGGTCCGTCGACGGTGCGGGGGCGGGCAGGCCGGGCGACTCGAACCACGCCACGATGGACCCGTCTTGCATGCGGTGGAAGAAGTGCAAGAAGGGATAGGGATCGCCGGTGGACGGCACATTCGGGTCGGTGAAAGCGTTCACCAGCGGCATGCACATCACGTTCTCGTAGAACTCGGCAGTGGCCACCGCGTCGCACGTGACCCAAGCCGCGTGGCTGAGCATCTGCGGCGTCGCCGGACGAACCGCGGATGGAGCGGCAACTGTGCTTGTCGTAGTCGAAGCCATTCTCGGCACCCCCGGTGCAGGCGGCCCACTCTGGACCCCCACGCTACGCCAGTCACGCCTTACAATTCCAATTCAAGTCTACATTGTTCAAGTCTTAACGCGGCTAGGGCATTACCGGGCCGGCCGAGGTTCCACGAGCAGTCGCTCGATCCCGTGCAGCACGAGGGTGGGCGCGTACCGGGCCGTATCCTCCGACAGGCGCATGTCCGGTGCGGCGGCAAGGTGCTCGATGAGCCCCCCGGCGTACTCCCGGAGGCCGGGTTCGAGCGCGGCGAACCTCCGGGCCGGGAGGCACGAAAGCACCGCCTTGCGCATCACGGTGTGGCGGGGAGATCGGCGTTGTTGAGGGTCGGCACCCGGGGGAAGCCGGCGTCGAGGATCGCCCTGGCCGGGGCCGCCACCGGCCAGATCGGCGACGAGGCGATCGCGGCCGAGAACCGCTCGCGGTCCGACATGATCGCCTTGATGTCCGAGTACCGGGTGGCCAGATAATAGTCGAGGGCTGGGTCGTAAAAGACGGCCGATTCCTCACGCCTGGCGCTCAGGCATCCGTAGGGATCGATGAGGAAGTTCTCGCCCAGGGGGTCGAAGCCACGAGAACCGGACAGGCCATCATGGGTGCGGGGCTCCTGTCAGCCATGGCTGACTTCGTTCACGTCGTTCGCCGGGGGTGAGCGTCACCATCAAGGTGAGGGTGTGCTGCAGCATCTTCCGACAGTACCGGCGAGATGATCCCCTCACTTCGCCGGTCATCGAAAGCGGATCCGCAGCCCGGGCGCGCGCTGTCAGTCTGCCAGCGGTCACCTGTCACGTTGGCGAGCAGCGCTCGCTTGGTTGAACGCGTTCACCCGGTCCTGGAAATCACCCGACGTGAACAGCATCGTCTGGGAGAACCGGTCGAACACGCGTGCCGTCGCCCGGTCCACGGTGTCGGCGGTGTCAATCGCAACCTTGGTAACGCCGACCGCCTCGCGGGGCATGCCGGCGAGCCGACGGGCAAAAGCCTGGACGCGCTCGGGGAACTCCTCCGCCGGGTAGACGGCCTGGACCAGCCCCATGGCGAGGGCCTGCTGCGCGTCGACGCGCTCGCACGCCAAGGCGAGCCACCGCGCCCAAGCGGGTCCGACGATGCGCGTGAGCCGGCTGACTCCGCCCGACCCCGGGATGAGGGCGATGTTCGCCACCTCGGGCAGGCCGAACGTGGCTCCTTCTGCCGCGAGGCGAAAATCGCATGACAAGCCCATCTCGAGGCCGCCTCCGAGGCAGTGCCCCTGGGCGGCCAGTATCACGGGCTTTTCGACCTGCTCGATGGCGTCGAACAGGTCGTGGTCGGCATCCACGCGGTACTCGGCGCGGAACTTGGAGCCGAGAAACGTCCCGTCGGGCCCCTGCCCGACATCCGTCCGCAGGTCGATCACGTCCTTGCCGGCGGTGAAGTACTCGCCCTCCCCTGTGATTACGAGCACCCTCAGCTCGTCGCGGTCGCGCAGGTCTGTGACTGCGTCGCGGATGCCCGCATACATCTCGAGACTGATCGCGTTTCGCTTGTCGGGCCGGGTGAAAGTAACCGTGCTGACGCTATCGATATCCTCTCGTCGGACATGCGAGTTCATATCGTTCCTTTCCCGTGCTGCTCTACCCGGGCCGAACGTTAGTCGTGGCCTACCGCTGGCCCTCTGGCCAAGGCTGGGAGCCGTACCGGCGACGTCGCGGCTTGAGCCCGCAAGCAGCTGTGGCCGTGAACGGCTGGGGCAAACCGGCCCGACCTCGGGGTGGCCCGGCAATCGCCGAAGCTATGCTCTGGGTCGATGGACGAGGGCCACCGAAGACGCGGTCGCCAAGGGTACGGCAGAGGTGATGGGGTACTGCGCCGGCCTTCGCCAGTCGGGTTGATGAAGCGCCCCCGCCTCAAGTGACGGCGGCTCAGGCAGCCCGCTGGCACCCTCCGCTCGAGGGCAGTTTTGCCACGGTGGGCGATGCCATGGATGCAGCGGCCGCCCAGCATGGCGACCGGGAGGCGTACGTGGAGGGTTCGACCCGGATGAGCTTCACCGAGTGGCACAGGGCCGCCGACGGGTTGGCCGCGACTCTCGTCGAGCGAGGGATTCTGCCCGGCGACGTCGTGGCCGTCCACCTCCCGCCGTCGATCGACTACGCGGTGACCTACGCAGCCGTAGTCCGGGCCGGTGCGGTCGCCACCGGGATCAACACCCGTCTCGGGCTTCGAGAGATTTCCGCGATCATGGAACAGTGCTGCCCGGCGCTGGTCGTCCGCGACCACGAGATCGAGGTCGCCGGTGGAGATCCCTTGGAGGGGTGGCCGACCATGTACCGCGGCGAGCTGGCGGGCGCGACCGCACGGGCCGGCCTCGGCGATGACCGCCCCGATCGCCGGGCGAGCGACCCGGTAGTCATCATCTGGACCAGCGGGACGACCGGGACGCCCAAAGGAGCCTGGTTCGACCACCGCAACCTGGAGGCGGCCGTAGCGAGTGCCGGGGTCATGAGCGCCCCGTACGACCGCCGGCTGGTGGGGACGCCGTTCGCCCACGCGGGCTATATGGCCAAGCTCTGGGAGCAACTGGCGTGGGGGTCGGCGGTCGTGATCAGCCCGATACCGTGGAGCGTCGACGATATGCTGCGCTTGCTGGTCGACGAGCGCATATCGGTGGCGGCCGCGGTCCCGACGCAGTGGGCGAAGCTGGTCGAGCATCCGAGCCTCGCCGGCAGTGACCTATCTCATTTGCGGGTGGGGCTGGTCGCCACGGCTCCGGCGCCTCCGGAGCTGATCCGTAGCGTCGAGGCAGCCTTGGGCTGCCCGTTGATCGTCCGTTACGCTATGACCGAGTCGCCGAGCATCACCGGCACCGAGCCGGGCGATCCACCCGAGGTCCTGCAGCGCACTGTCGGCCGGGCGCAGAGCGGTGTGGAGGTGGCGGTCGTCGATGAAACGGGACGCCCGGTGCCCGACGGCACGATCGGTAGGGTCAGAGTACGCGGCTGTTGCGTCATGCGCGGATATTGGGGTGCCCCGGAGCTGACCGGCAAGGTGCTGGACCCGCACGGCTGGCTGACGAGCAGCGACCTGGGAAGTATCGATCCTGCCGGCAACCTCGTCCTCGTCGGGCGGGTGGACGACATGTACATCCGCGGCGGCTACAACGTCTACCCGGTCGAGGTCGAAGACGTGCTGCTCGAGCACCCGTTGGTGGCGAGGGCGGCCGTCGTCGGTGTCGAGACCCCGGTCATCGGCCAGATCGGTGTCGCCTTCGTGGTCCCGTCCGATCCGACCGATCCTCCTTCGACCCCTGAGCTAAGGGAGTGGGTCCGCGCCCACCTCGCCGACTACAAGGCACCCGACGAGGTCCGCCTGGTCGAAGAACTTCCCCAGACGGCCATGGCCAAGATCGACAAGGTGGCGCTCCGGGCGCACGCTGGACCCGCTATGCATCGACGTCGGGAGTCCTAGCATCGCCAGCGTGGAACAAGGCGAGCCAGCGGTGGCCAGGGATGCGTCCCGGGAGCTGCGGATAGAGCGAGTTGCCAACAACGCCTCCGTGGTCGTGGTGACGTTGGACCGACCGCAGCGGCGCAACACCGTCGACGACGGCTCAGCGACCGTTCTCGGCGAATTTCTCGAGGGAGCCAACACCGACCACACGGTGAGAGCCATCGTGATCACGGGCTCCGGTCGGGACTTCTGCACCGGTGCGGACGTGGTCGGCGTGCCGGGAACCACCCCCAGCCCGTTGGACTACCGGTACGCGACCGAGCCGTACCGGAAGCTGTTCAAGTCACTGTGGGAGGTGGAGAAGCCCGTCGTCAGCGCCGTCAACGGCACGGTGGCCGGAGCCGGTTGGATGCTGGCCCTCCTCGCCGACCTGGTCGTCGCGGAGCGCGGCGCCCGGTGGACCCATGTCTTCGCCCGGAGGGGCATGGTTCCCCACGCCGGCGACCCCTACTACCTGCCCCGGATCATCCCCTTCCACCGCCTCAGCGAGCTGGCGCTCCTGAGCGACCCCGTCACGTCGGAGCAGCTCGGCGAGTGGGGAGTCGTCAACCGGGTGGTGGAGCCGGGGCAAGCGATGCCTACGGCGCTGGCTCTCGCTGCCCGTCTGGCCGAAGGGCCGACCAGAGCCCTGGGCCTTACCAAGCGCCTCTACCGGCGCTCCCTCGACTCCGATATGGCCGGCGCCCTGGAGGAGGAGCGGGCGGCCACGGCGCTCATCTCGACGACAGCTGATCGGCGCGAGGGAATGCAGTCGTTCGTGGAGGGACGCCCGCCAGTGTTCATCGGCAACTAGCACTCCAATGCACCCTGTAGCCGGGTTGGTCGGACTGCCGGATCAGCCGCCGAGCCGGAGGCCGGGCGCCCGGGAGCGGAAGACCTCGGTCGCAAACAGGCCCCCGAGCTTGGTGGCATCCCAGCGTTGACCTCCGTTGGTCAGAGTCCGGTCCTCGGTCCAACCACCCATCAGGTGGATCTTCTGACCCATGGCCCGGATGACCTGCCCGCTGATGTAGCCGGCCTCTTCGCTGGCAAGCCACGCCACGACAGGAGATGCGAGCGTCGGGTCCATCGGATCGAACTCCCGCGTGTCTCGCTCGTCGGCCTCGGGGGGCACCGTCCCGCCGGGAATCGACGCGGACAGACGGGTTAGCCCCCCGGGACCGATGACATTGGCGGTCACCCCGATGGAAGCGAGCTCAACACTCAGCGTGAGGGTCATTCCGACGATCGCGGCCTTGGCTGCTGCGTAGTTGGTCTGGCCGAAGTTCCCGAGCAGCCCGGCGCCCGACGTGGTGTTGATGATCCGACCGAACACCGTCCCTGTGCCGGCTTTCGCTCTGTCCCTCCAATGCTGGGCTGCCGCGCCGACGTCAACCACGTTCCTCGCACGTGCACCCGCATGACAAGGTCGAAGTCCTCGGCTGTCATGTTCCACACCGCCCGATCACGCACGATGCCGGCATTGTTGACCAGGATGTCCAGCCGGCCCAGACGTTCCACGGTACCGGTGATCATGGCCGTGGCCTCCGCCTCGTCACCGACGTCCCCGTAGTCGGCGACCGCTGTGCCGCCCCGACCCTCGATGATTGCGATTACAGCATCGGCATCCCGACCGCGGCCCTCGCCATGCACGGACGACCCGAGATCGTTGACCACCACCGTCGCACCATGGTGGGCGAGCTCCAGCGCATGGCCCCGGCCGATGCCATGCCCCGCCCCCGTGACCAGTGCGATCTTGCCCTCGAGTAGACCTGCCATCCCTGTACTCATCCTCTGACTCAATGATGATACTGAAAGGAGACTTTTCAATATAGATCAACGAGGTCAGGCCTGCCGGCGGAGCCACTTTCGCGATGGCGTCTCCGTTGACGGTGAACCCGGCGTCGAGGATCACCCGAGACCCGGTTAGAACGCCGATTGGTCAGACGCCAGCCAGGGTGGCACAGTACGCCACGTTGGCTCGCGACTTGCCTCACCCGACCCTTCCCTTGATCAGGGGAAGGTCGAATACCGACTTCACGCCCGGTTCGGCGGCTGCCACGGCCGGGATCGCGTTGATGGCGCGCATGGCCGTGATGGTGAACCCGGCGGCGAGGTGGTCGCCTTCTCGACTGGAGAACTCAAACTCGCAGTCGAGTCGCGGCTCCCCGTCGATCACCACCCGGTAGGCGTCTCCCCGGAGAGGCCGAGGCCAGTCGGGAGCTAGGTCGGCCCTGGTCCGGGTGACGTGATCAAGGGAGACGACGTCGCGTCCGTCGACCACACCCGCCACCCGGAAGCGCATCCCGGCGATCGTACCTTCTGTGATCGTGCGACCCTGATAGGAAAACGACTCCGGTGCGGGCAAGAGCTCATGGCTGGTGGCGATGTGATCAAAGGTGACGCCGACCTGCTCGCCTATCATGGTGAGCACTCCGCCCCAGCCCGCCCGCAGACCGTCCGGGTGGACGATTGGTGGCACGCTGTCGATCGGCGACCCGAAGCCGACCTGGTCGAACGCCACGCTGTCGCTTTGGGAGCCTGAGGTGTAAACAGCCATCTCGTAGATCTCGATCGCGTCGATCCGGCGTGCACAGCCGCTCAATACCACGGGCAGGAAGTCGCTGAAGAATCCGGGGTCGATGCCCGTCGAGAAGCAGGTGGAATTCCCCATTTTGCACGCCTCCTCCAAACGTGCGAGGACGTCAGCGCGGGCGGAGGTTGGATGGATCAGGGCGCCCACAGAGGTGGTGACGATGTCGGAGCCGGATGCCAAGATCCGGCAGAATTCCTCGATCGTCGCCTTCAGGCGGCTGTGCGTCGTGGCGAAGTAGGACACGACGTCGGGAACGAGGGCGAGCCCTTCGTCCAGGCCCATGCGCGCCTCGACGCCGCAGTGCCCGGTGCCAGCCAGGATCCCCGCATCGCTACCGACCTTTTCTGGCGTACTTACGACCAGCCCCACCAGCTCGAGATCGGGATGCTCGATGACGCCGCGCAGAGCCTGACGCCCAACGAAGCCCGTACCCACATGCACCACCCGCAGCGACACTTCTGCTGCCCTCCCCGTTACGGCCGCTCGCACCGATTTCTGCGGGAACCTACCGCGTCGTACCGGATAATGCCGGATCGGGCGAGCAAGCCCCGGTGTGTGGTGGCCTAGGGTTGGCGACACGCCGAGAAGGAGACCGATGAGTCGCAGAGTCGCCATCGCAGGGATCGGCCTCGCCGGTCGCAACGGCAGCGCCGGCGGAGCCACTCCATACGCCCTGGCCGCGGACGCGTCGAGGGCCGCCTTGGCCGACGCCCGCCTTCTCCCTTCCGACGTCGACGGATTCGGCTCGACCGGCCTTGGCACCCTGCCACCCGTCGACGTCGCCGAGTACATGGGACTGCGCCCGCGCTGGGTAGACTCGACCGCCGTGGGCGGCGCCTCCTGGGAGGTCATGGCTGCGCATGCAGCGGACGCGATCTCGGAAGGCCGGGCCGACGTGGTGCTCTTGACCTACGGTTCTACGTCACGCAGCGACCTGCGCTCGGGGCTGCGCACCGCCAACCTCGACTGGGGCTCACGAGGGCCCCAGCAGTGGGAGGCCCCCTACGGCATCACCCTGATCTCTAAGTACGCCATGGCGGCGCGCCGCCACATGCACGAGTACGGGACCACGATCGAGCAGCTGGCCGAGATCGCCGTGTCGGCTCGCTACAACGCCGGCTTCAACCCCAATGCCCAGGCCCGTGATCCGCTGACCATCGATCAGGTGCTGGAGAGCCGCATGATCGCGGATCCCTTCACGGCCTTGCAGTGCTGCCTCCGCTCCGATGGCGGAGCCGCCGCCGTGCTGGTGGCCGAGCCGCGCCTGGTGGACCTCGACGTCACGCCGGTGTGGGTGCTCGGCACGGGCGAGCACGTCTCGCATGTCTCGATGAGCCAATGGGACGACTATTGCTCCGGTCCTGCGGCAGTGTCGGGCTGTCAGGCGTTCGCTCGCGCCGGCGTATCCCCGGCCGACATCGACGTCTGCCAGCTCTACGACGCTTTCACCTATATGCTTCTGATCACCCTGGAGGATCTCGGGTTCTGCGCCAAGGGCGAGGGCGGCCCGTTCGTGCAGGACGGCAAGCTGCGACTGGGTGGTGCCATGCCGACCAACACCGACGGCGGCGGGCTGAGCTCGTGCCATCCCGGCCAGCGCGGGCTGTTCCTACTCGTCGAGGCGGCACGCCAGCTGCGCGGAGACGCCGGAGAGAGCCAGGTTCCCCAAGCTCGCCTTGCATGCGTGAGCGGCACGGGCGGGTGGTTCTGCAGCAACGGCACCATGATTCTCGGAGCCGATTAGCGCCGTGCTCGAACCGGTGCGACTGGACGAGATCAGCTACAACAAAGCCGACGGCGTCGCCGCCATCACCCTGGACCGCCCCGACAAGCTGAACGCCGTCTCGGCCCGGGCCGGCGGCACTCGCGACCAGATCCTGTGGGCGTTGGTCGACGCCGAGTCCGGCCCGGACGTCGGAGCCGTGCTGCTCAACGGAGCCGGACGAGGGTTCTCCGGCGGCGACCTTTCCGGGAACGCTCGCCGCGAGACGGCGGTGGAGCACCAGCTGTTCCTCGAGCAGACCGGGTCCTTCCACCGGCGCCTGCGTGCGTCACAGCTGCCGACCATCGCCGCCGTCCATGGGATGGATCTGCTTGGGCGCCGCCCTGTCGCTCATCGTCTCCTGCGACCTGGTCATCGCCGGCGAATCGGCCACCTTCGGCCTGCCCGAGGGGCGGATCGGCTTGGTCGGGGCGACATCGCTCGTGCCCGTGGTCGGGCGCCAGTGGTCAAAATTCCTGATGCTTACCGGTGAGAACATCACCGCCGCCCAGGCTTGCCGTATCGGCCTGGCGCTCACCGTGGAGCCCGACGGCGAGCTCCTCGACCGTGCTGGAGACCTGGCCCGCCGCCTGGCTCGCCTGCCACGCGAGGCGGTCCTGCTCAACCGTCGGGCCATCGATGCGGTCGCGGATGCGTCCGGGCAGGCGGCCGGCCGGGCCGCAGGACTGTCCGCTGACGCCACGACGCTGTCCAACAGCGGCCGAGCCACCGCCCCCGACGGCCGCCCCTTCCGGCAGATCATCGACACCGACGGCATGAAAGGGCTCAAAGTCGCTCGGGACGCCCAGTACGACTCGCCCTGGTTGCGGTGATGTCCGACAGGCCACGATTCGATCTCCCCACCATCGAGCTCGAGAGCCAGCCCTTCTGGGACGCAGCCAAGGAGGGCAGGCTCCTCATCCAGCGCTGCGGCAGCGTGCGGAACGGCCCAGCACTATCCGCGGCCTTTCTGCGCCACCTGCTGGAGCAACGACGTGAGCTGGGAGGAGGCCAGCGGGCGAGGCACGCTCTACACTTATTCGACGGTCTACATGAACGATCTTCCCCCCTTCGCCGACCGCCTTCCCTACATCGCCGCGGCTGTGGACCTCGCAGAAGGGCCCCGCATCATGACCAACATCGTCGACGCCGATCCCGCTGACCTGCGCGTCGGCATGGCGCTGACTGTGGAGTTCCGTGTCCTCGACGACAGCATCACGGCTCCTTTCTTCCGGCCCGCCTGAGCTCTTCAACCTCGAGCCGACACCGAGGCGCCCCGACCAGCCAGCGGCCGTAATCCCTGCGACATTTCGGCGCCAGTCGATCTTGGCTACCTCCACGAACACACTCATCGCATTGTGCGCTAAGCGTTGCCGCTCACTGGGAGGGAGGTCCGCGATCCATCCTGCTCGGTGGTAGCTGGGCCGCTCTGTGGCGACCCTGCCATCCACGTGGCCCATGACGAAGAACGGTCCGCCCAACACCGCCGGATCAAGCTCTGACTAGAACAGGGGTGGAACTCGAACGGTGTTCTGGGCCGCGATGGCCTCCATCATGCGGTATTGCAACGTTACGTCAGCACCAAGGAACAGCTGGAAGTCCGAGGGCTGGATCCGGGCGACGAGGCGTTCGTGCCGGCGCTGGCAATCTTCGTCCCACGCGAGGTCGAAGTACACGGTCTCATTGGAGTTCCCGGTTCTCGGCGCCCGGACCTCGCCCACCTTGAGGTCGCGGGCACCCGGTATCTGGCCAGCCAGCTATCGGGAGAGGCACCTGGTCAACGTCTCAGGATCCCGGTTCCTCGGTGTCCCCATCACTCTCCCGATCAGGCCGTCCGCGCCCGGTACCAGTTGGGTATGGTGGTCGACGGTGCCGGCAAATCCAAACGGGCACGAATGGCCGCTGGCTTATCGCGGCAGAAGGGCCAATCTAGCTCCGCGGTCATGACGGCCACCGCTGCGGCCTTGCTGGCGTGGACTGATGCGTCCACGGTTTCGAGCAAAGTGGCCGCGTCGTCCGAACAACTACGAATCTCTCCGCGAACGACTGACCGGACGCGATCGAGCTGCTGGCGCAGGACGGCCAAGTCTCGGCGGTGGATCGGGGAGTGAAGCTTGCGGGGTGAGACGACAGCTCCACCCCAAGGGAATCGCGTCCGTCGAATGTCGAGTCCCTATGGAGTAGCGATCTTGGCCGGACGGCCGCGGAGAGATTCAGTCGTCACCGGCTCGTCGATCCGCTGGGTCGGGTGCCGTTTGGGACATGAGCCGGTGCACGATCTTCTGAAGTGTCGCAAGCTCGCGGGGGGTGAGGACGCCGAGCCAAGCGTGCTCCCGTTCGGCCTGGACAGGGATGGACTGGGCGAGCATGTGAGCTCCCTTGTCGGTGAGTGAGACCTGGACGAGCCGCCGGTTCGAGGGTTTGGTGTTCCTCGCGATGAAGCCACCGGCTTCGAGGGAGTTGAGGACGCTGGATGTGCTTGCTCGGGAAGACCCGGTCAGGCGGGCGAGCCTGCTGGGTTCGAGGTCCCCGACAGCCCAAAGCATGTTCAGGATGCGGAACCCGGGCCAGGTCAGCCCGTTGGCCCGGTGGATCGACTCGAAGTCGCGGGCGAGCCGGGTCGTGAAGCGGGTGAGGTCGAACATGACCTCCATCCGCTCCAACGCTTCGGGTCCGACCGCGTGACTCTCGAGAAGGCGTGTCCGTATCAACTGTTTGGCCTCCTCGAGCTCCTCCGTGGAGGCGGCATCGGAGTGCATGGAGACGTATCCTACCCGGTACAGCGGCCCAGATGCCTCGACCCTTGATGATCAAGACTTGAACTGCTGATTGTGCTGCTGTAGATTCACGGCACGGAGATGGTTCCGCCGTCGGCGTCTTCTCGCGCTGTGGCCCCGAGTGAGTGGTGAGTAAGGAGAGTCGAGATGGTGATGTCGAGCGAATCCGTGGAGTCGCGAGCTCTCGCCCCCCGACAGGATCCCGGTCCCCCGGTTATTCCGCAGATGCTGCACCACGTCGCCTACATCACTTATGACAGCGAGGCGACTGCGGACTTCTATACGAGGGTGATGGGCATGCCCATGGTCAACGCGGTCATGGATGACCACCTCCCTTCGACGGGCGACCGCACCCCTTACTTCCACACCTTCTTCCGGATGGGCGACGGGTCAACGATCGCCTTCTTCGAGTCCCCCGGTCTGCCACCTGCCCCGGAGGTCCCGTCACCGGCTTTTCGGAACTTCAACCACATCGCACTGCAGGTCCCGACGCGGCCGGACGTCGATCGTTGGCGGGAGTGGTTGGACCAGCAAGGTGTGGAGGTGCAGACGGTGGACCACCAAATCATCTACAGCATCTACTTCCAGGACCCGAACGGCGTTCGACTGGAGATCACCGCGACGATCGTGGAGTGCTGGAACGACCAGCCAGAGGTTGCCAAGGAGGCGCTCCGCGAGTGGGCGGCTACGAAGGCTTCGGCTCTGCTCGACGGTAGCGACGTCGACCAGCGGCTTCGGGCGGTCATAGATTCTCACGCCCATCAGGCAAGCATCCGCGAGCTACTCAACAGCCAGCACCAAGGAGACGCGCCGTGATCGACGTGGGCCCGTTCTTCGACTGCGATTCGCACATAGTCGAGACCCTCGAGAATTTGACCCGCCACCAGCCGGAGGCGTTCAAGGAGAAATACAAGCTCGAGCGCCGCGAGACTGCGGAGGGCAAATACCCGTGGTACCTGAATGGCCGGCGCCTCGAGATCCTCGAGGACAGCGACCCGTCCGGGCAACCTGATCCCCAAGCCCGGTTCGCTCAAGGAGTTCCTCCGCGCGCTGAAGGACGGGCTGACAGAGCACGTCTTCGTCCCAGCCGGCCCCGAGGTCCTCACCAGAGAGGGACGCCTGGCGCACATGGATGACACTGGGGTAGAGGCGTCCATCCTCTATCCGGGCGAAGTGATCTCGATGTGGCCGTACTTCACCGACCCGGCGGACCGCCTCACGCTGCTTCACTCCTTCAACGAGTACCTGCTCGAGGATTGGGGGTTCAACCACCTCGACCGAATCTACGGGGCGCCGGTCCTGGCGCTCGACGACCTGGACGCCGCCCGGCGTGAAGTCACCTGGATGGTCGAGAACGGCGCTCGGGTCGTCTTGCTGCCGGCGCAGCCAGCGGCAGGGCGGTCGCCGGCAGACCCCTGTTTCGACTCGGTCTGGTCCGTGCTCAATGAGGGACACGTGGTCGTTGCGCTACACATCGGCGAGTCCGAGGGCACCCACGGGTTGTTGCGGGCTTGGAACGAGAAGGTCACGCCGGCCCGCCACTCGGCTTCCGCGTGGTTCTGGATGAACGCGTACGGAGAGGCACCACTGGTCCACACGATCTCCTCGATGATCTACTACAACCTCTTCGCCCGCTTCCCGAATCTCAAGGTGCTCAGCGTCGAGAACGGCGCCGAGTGGGTGCCCCACTTCCTCGTCAAGCTCGACAAGAGCCGGGGGATGGCCAAGAACGGCTTTTGGCCGTGCGGTCAGCTCACCGAGCGGCCGAGCAACATCTTCCGCCGCAACGTCGGCGTGGTCCCCTACCCCGAGGACGGCATCGCCGAGATTATCGCGTTCGCCGGCCCTGACACCCTCTGCTTCGGCACCGATTTCCCCCACCCCGAGGGTGTCGCCCGGGCCCAGGACTTCGTCGACCTGTCAATGAAGCACCTCGACGACGAAGCCGCCCGGCGCAAACTCCTTCACGACAACGGCCGCCGCTTCATCCCTACCGGCCCCGCCTGCTGATCCGACGCATGAGCAAAGTGGAACCGGACGCAGAACCGCTCCTCTTCGACACCTTGGCGCCAGGCGTACGCCGGGTCACCTTCAACCGTCCGGCGAAGTACAACGCCTTCACCTTCGACATGTACCGCTCGCTCCTGGAGTGGCTCCGTGCGGTCCAGTACGACACCGACACCAGGGTGGTCGTGCTCACCGGAGCAGGAGCCGGCTTTTGCTCGGGTCTCGATCTAACGGCGGGCACCCCGCCTCCCTGGGCTCCGCCCGGCGTCGGCGGCCAGCACCGCGACCTGTACGCCATGCAAGAGATCCGTGAGGTCCCCCTCGCCATGCGGGGCCTGCCCCAGCCGGTGATCGCCGCGGTCAACGGGCCCGTCGCGGGCATCGGCGTGATGTTCGTCTTGGCCGCCGACCTGGCGGTGGCGGCCAGATCAGCGAGGTTCGTCAACGCCTTCCACAACGTCGGCATTGGAACCGAAGGCGGGGTCAGCTACCTCCTACCGCGCGCCGTGGGCAGCCAACGCGCCGCCGAGTTGTTGCTTACGGGCCGAGCCGTTGGCGCCGAGGAGGCGGCTGACATCGGTTTCGTTCTCGAAGCAGTTCCCGATGACCAACTGATTCCGAGAGTGCTCGAGATCGCCGGCGCCATGATGATCAATACCCCCCTCGACAACTGGCTCACCAAACAGGCGCTCCACGCCAACCTCGAAGCGCAGAGCTTCGCCCGGGCCCTCGACTTGGACACCCGGGGCGTGGTCCTGGCCCGTACCACCACCGACACCGCCGAACGCCGAGCCGCCAACCAGGAGCATCGCCCGCCCGACTACAGGCACCAGTAGCCTCGCTCATCGAGGACCGCTATCTGACTGGGTCGCAGCGGAGTCTGCGCGGCTCAGCGCTTTGGGGCCCGCTCCTGGAAGGCCTTCACCTTGGCCAGGTGTTCGTCCGACTTCAGAAGCAGCGTCTGCGCCACCCGGTCAAACTCGCGACCTGTTCGACGATCAACAGTCGCCGCGACGTCGATCGCCAGCTTGGCAAGACCCATCGCCTCCCGGGCCAACCCGGCCAAATGGCGCGCAAATTCCTGCACCCGGGCCGGGAACTCCGCCGCGGCATAGACGTCGTGGACCAGACCGATCGCCACCGCCTTCTGGGCGTCGACCGGCTGGCCGGCTAGCGCCATCCAGCGAGCCCAGTGCGGACCCACCAGGCGGGTCAGCCGACTGATACCACCCGACCCGGGCATGATCGCGAGGTTGGTGATCTCCGGAAGGCCGAACCTTGCGGTGTCCGACGCCAACCGGAAGTCGCACGACACCGCCATCTCGACACCCGCGCCGAAGCAGTGTGACTGTGCGGCCAGAATCACGGGCTTTTCGACCTGCTCGATCGCGTCGTACAGGTCGTGGCGAGCCTCGTCGCGATACTGACGGCGCAGGTTGGAGCCGCGTACGGTGCCGTCCGTCCCCTCGCCAAGGTTCTCGCGCATGCTGGCGATATCGATGCCTGCAGTGAAGTATCGACCTTCGCCCGTGATCACCAGCACCCGGTGCTCGTCCCGCCTCTCCAGGTCGTCGACCGCATCGGCGATCATCTCGAACATCTGCGGGCTCATGGCGTTCAGCGCAGCGTCTCGTGTGAACGTGACGGTGATGACTCCGTCGACGTCCTCCCTCCGTGCATGGCTTCCGGGCATCCGCTCTCCTAGACCCTGACGAGCTCATGCTGTGGAACCCCGCTGCGATAGCGCTCAACAAACTTATGGGGATCGACCGCAATGCCGGCGATGTTGTTGCGATAGGACTCGGATTCGAAGTAGGCCAGGTAATCCTTCTCCTCGTCGAAGTTGGGTCCCGACAACTCCACCGAGTTGCCGTCAGGGTCCCGGTAGTAGAAGCTGGTGCCCGGTCCATGGTTCATCGAGTCGTAGGGGGCTATCGCGACATCGGCCAATCGCTCGTACCGGTCGAACATGTCCCCCAGAGAACCATGGCGCAACTGGATGTGGTCGAGGCCGGCGACGGGGCCCGACCGATCCGCGGCCTCGGGGATGTGGAAGATGGCCAGGACCTGGGTATAGGGGTAGTCGACGTACAGGCGTCGGAAGCAGAACTGGTCCGTGTCAAGATATGGATCCACACCGAGCACCGCTTGGTACCAGTCCTTCATCTCCTGGTAGCGCGACGTCCGCAGGACGATCTCGCTGAGCCGGACAGGCGGAAGGTCCCGAGTCGCGGAGAGGAATTGCGCTCGGTCGACCCGGTCAGTCATGGTCCGGTCTACCTTTCCGTCGGGATCTCCGAGAGCAGACGACAAATCGCCGACCAAGAGGTCCGGTACCGCGGGGCTCGTGCCTGGTCCGAATCATCAGCTCACCTCCGTCGACATTGGCTCCTCGATGACCGAGTTCTCGATGGTCCCAATCCGCTCGATCTCGATGCGGACGGTGTCACCCGGGCTCAGGTACTTTGGCGGGGTGAAACCGGCACCGACCCCTGCGGGCGTCCCGGTAAAGATCACATCCCCGGGCTCCAATGTGAACACAGACGAGAGAATGGCGACCTGCTTGTAACAATCGTGGATAAGAAAGCGGGTGTTCGAGCTCTGGCGGAGCTCTCCGTTTACCCACGTCCTCAGGTCGAGCTGGTGCGGATCCATCACCTCGTCGGGGGTAACTATCCACGGTCCCAGCGGGCCGTGAGTGTCAAAGGACTTGCCGAGGGTGACCGTCCCGGACTTACGCTGCCAGTCTCGAGCACTCACGTCGTTTCCGACCACGAATCCGGCAATCACACGGTGCGCCTCCGCCTCCGGTACGTGCCTGCAACGGCGACCGATCACGATCCCCAACTCACCTTCATAGTCCAGCTCGTCTGAATCTCGCGGCAGGTGGATCGGGTCGAACGGTCCGACTACGCAGGTCGACTGCTTGTTGAAGAAGCGCGGAAAGTCCGGCGTCTGCGTGCCAACCTCAGCGATGTGCTCGGAGTAGTTGAGCCCGATCCCGAGGACCTTAGGCGGACGAGTGACCGGTGCGTGGAGGCGAATCTCCGACAGCCGAGCGCTATGCATCCCCCTATCGGCGGCACTTCGGGCGTCGAGCAAGGCTGCCTCGCCGGCTGCCAGGAAAGCCGCCATGTCTGCTGGCAGGTCGGGTGCGGCGAGTGAGAGATCCACGATCTGGTCTTCGACCACAACACCAATGCGGGTGTCACCACCGGAAGAAAACGTCGCGAGTTTCAGACCTGTCACCCCCTCTGACCCGACCCCCCTGACCATACTCCGACCCCCCCGGATTCTAACAGGTGAGACTCGCAAGGACTTAGGGAAACCCAAAGCTGTGGCAGGTACTCAGGCTTCAGCTCCCGCAACAACCATTTCAAGAACGACCGGTCGTCTCTTCAGATCGCGCGTCCGGCGCAACGTGGGATTGTCGCCGGATATACGACCCGTGACCCAACCCCCCGTATAATCCGCACTGCTGACCAGTATCAGCTCTGGGCGCCCGTACATGAGCGGCTTCCTTTGAATGGGGTCAAGCTACCCAGCGCGTCTTGGCAGCGCCCGAGTTCGCCATCGACATTCCACGGCTGGTGGCGGTGAGGCGAGCGGCCGGGGCTGTGAGGCTTCCGGCGACGAGGTGAAATACCAGACGACGGGAGGGCCCGGAGACCCGGGGGGTGAGTCTCGCGGCGGCCTCCCCTCATACTCTATTCAGGCGAAAGATGGTACCGGCCTGCGTGTGCAATGGTGGTGACGCGGAACGACCGTCACAAGGCATCATTTGGCGAGGGTCGGCCATATATTCGGCGAGGCTCGGCTCAGACCGTCTTCACCACGACCGGCCGGAAGCAGTGCTGGATACGACGGCCCGGGCTGGATTCCTCGGAATCCACGCTGGGCCGTCTCGTCATCCTGTGTCTGCCGCCCACCCGGCTCGCCGGCTAGGTGCTTGCCGGGAAGGTTACGAGGCCGGTGCACACCGGCGTCTGGTTTGGATCCGCGTTGACGAAAGCGCCGTTCACCAGTTGCACGAAGTTGGTGCAGCCGGTAGCGGGCATCATCTGCGGGGTGCCGAAGTTGGTGAAGCTGGTCGGACTCGGCAGGACTCCGCCCGCATTGTAGGCGCTCACCTGGCGCAGGTGGCTGATGAAGGACTGCCGGGTGGGGTTCTGCCCGGCCAGCTGAAGGCCCTTGATCATCAGGTCTGTGGCGATGTATGAACCCCACGTGCCGAAGTCCGGCAGGTCACCGGCATGGAAGCTCGGGTCGTACTTGGCCAGATTGGCGAGCATCGCGCCAACCGGCGGGATGTTGGCGTCCCAGATTATGGGGTTCTGGAAGTACGAGTCCTGGAAGGTGGCCCTGGTGGCCGCCGTGGACAGTGAGTTGCTGTCGTAGCCAGTGAACCAGAGCTTCTTCACGTTGTTGAGGCCTGCGTTGTTCACCGCCGCGGCCAGCGCCTGGTCCGAGCTGTCCACGAACGACCCGATCACGCTGTCGCAACCGGCCGCCTTGACCTGCAGGACGTCGGCCGTGAAGTCGACACCGCCGAAGGGCACGGAATAGTTGGCATAGCAGTCCGAGAGTCCGTTCTGCGAGGCGCCCTCATAGATCACCTTGATGCTGGCAGTCGACGAGGGTGAGATTCCGTAGGCAAAGCCGGCCGGCTTCTTGGAGCCGATCTCCGAAAGGAACTTCCCGGTGACGTTGTAGTAGTAGTACTTGCCGTTCCAGGCCGTGGACTCGGGCGGCAAGAAGCTGAACATGTTGCTGTTCGGCTCCACCCCCCACTCCGGCCCATCGAACGAGTACCCCGTCACAGGGAGGCCGGCTTCTTGCAAGACCTTGTAGCCGCCGAAGGTGAACGCCGAGTAGTCGACCACCCCGAAGACACCCTGCGAGACGAGCTGCTGTGCGGCAGCCAAGTCCCCGGCCGGAGTCGACTGATCGTCCACCTGGACCAACTCGATCTTCCGGCCGTCGATGCCGCCTGCGGCGTTCTGCACATCGGCGCGGGCCTCCGCCGCGGCGAACCCGTCAGAGAAACCGGCGGAGGAAACCCCGGTCACCGACGTGATATACCCAAGCTTGATCGTCGTCGGCGTTATGCCCGGCGCGCTCGCCGTGTTACCCGCGGTTGAGGTGGCCGTAGTGCCGTTCGATGCGGTCGTCGCACTGGTGTTTGCACTCGACGAAGGCTTGCTGCTCGAGCATGCCGCCGCGATCATCGCTACCAGGGCGCCGGCAACGGCCAACGCCGTGTACCTGTGATTCACTGTGTCCCTCCCCCTGTTCTTCAGTCCATAACCATAGACTCAGGCTTGAACGATTGCAAGTTTGATCGTCCAGCTTCTCACAGTCAGAGCCCTGCCGATAATGAAGGATCGCGATGCCGAGGCGGTCAGTTCTCGGTCAGGCGCTCGACCACGGGAGCGAGCTGGCTATATGCATCGGGGATGCTGGGAATGGGAAACGTCCAGTAGTTCAGGCCGAACCGCTCGCGGCGCGCGATCAGTGTGTCGACGATGTCCTGAGCGGGGCCGATGAGGACAAACGGATTTCGAGAATCTCCTTGCTGCCCAGACCGATACGGGCCCCGATCCGGGCGGCAGTCCCGTCCACGTCATCGGTGACCCGGGTGACGAAGCTCGTGATATTGAACTCGAGGTGATCGAATCGGTCTCCGGCCCCCTCGCGCACCCAGGCGATCTTTCGGTCGACCGCATCGGCGGTGCCGGTACGGGCCGCGGCCGCGGTCATCACGCCTCCAACGACAGGCGTGTACGGCGCTTTCGCGGCATCTGAGCGGACGTCGAAGTTAATGCCGACGATGTCGGCCTCGCGCCCGGCCCGGCGTAGCATCCGTCGAGCGCCGCCGCCGATGAGCATGGGCGGATGGGGCTTTTGTACGGGCTTGGGGCGGCTGTTGTAATCCCGAACCTGGTAGTGCCTACCCGCGAAACGCGAACGGCTGATCTGCGAAGCAGCCCTTGAGGATAGTCAAAGATCCCTTGAGGCGGCCAATGCGCACGCCGGGCGGATCGAACGGGATGCCGGACTGGATGTAGTCATCGAGCATCCATCGAGCGCCGATGCCAGTACCAGCCGCCCGTCCGACGGCACGTCGAGGGTGGCGCCCTGCCGATCGCGTTCCATCTCCGTCACCGCAAGATCAGCGACGCCACCATGGCCGCAATCCCCGTCACCGCCCACACATTTCACGGCGACTGGAACTAAACCCTCATCGTAGAACCAAACCGGCGATGAGCCCTTAGTGGAGATCCATTATCACGTCCGTGTAGTTACGTGACCGTATTTCTGTAGGGATGTTCTTAGCCGCCCACGGTCTGGTGGAGCCGGAAGAGCTCTGCGGCGTGGCCTCCGAGGAGGTCGTCGATGAGGTCCTGGGCAACTCCTTCGGTTTCGAGCATGGCTCGGGCTTCGGATGGTGTCGAGGTGTCGTGGTGCGGGTAGCGGGATCCCCACCCTGCCTTGGGACCGAGCCGGTCGGGCATCCGGGCGACCGGTTTCTCCCATCCGTCGAAGCTGACCAGTAGGGGGTGGCGGTCCCAAACCTCTTCTGGTTCGAGGCAAACGTTGGCGTGACCGAACTGGGGGGAGAGCCACAGGTAGGTTTCGCTTTTCTCCAATGCGAGGGGTACCCAGCTGACCCCCGCGTGGAGGATGGCCAAGCGCAACGACGGGTGATCCTCGAGCAAGCCGTGGAACAAGGCCGCAGTCACGAAAACGTCGGCGTCTTGCATGTAGGCGATCGGCTCGGCGACGGTGTGGGTGGCGCCCAGGCGCCGCGACACCCGCTCGGCGAACCCTCCGCTCGACACAGCGTCGACGCCTGCGATGCCCAGGCTGGGATGGACGCATGCCACAAGGCCGAGCTGGTCGATGTGCCGCCAGACTGGCCGGTAGGGGACGTCCTCGATGAAGGTGCGCGAGCCCTGGTCGGCGCCACCGTTGGCGGCGGTCATCATCCGACGGACCCCGTTGCGCATCTGGCCCTCGGGGCTGTGATCATCTAGCACTGGGGCGTGATGGAACGCCGGGCGGATCATGACCGAGGTGAACCCCTTCTCAGCAACCCGGTCGAGCTCCTTCTGAGCTAGCAGGGGGGCGTGCATGGGGATAAGCGCGACCGGGTGGAGCCGGTTGGCTCCTTGGGCAGCGAAGTCCCAAACCCAGTCGTTGTAGGCCCGGGCGAGCACGGCTGCGGCGTCCGGGTTCTCGACGAGGGGCAGGTACTCGGTGAACAACGTGGGGAAGACGACCCCCACGTCCACCCCCATCGCGTCCATATCCGTCAGCCGGGCTACGGGGTCCGACGCCCCTGGTGTAAGGGGCTGGAATACGTCCGGGTCGAGCCGGCCGATGCTCTGCGGGGTCATTCCCGGTCGCCAGATGGCCTGGCGAACCAGTCGGGATCGGTTGAGCTCGGGGCCGAGCGCCCCGTTTAGAATAGTGAGAGGGTTACCCTCAGAGTCGACTTCGTGATAGAAGGCCGAGCGGGCGAGCCCTCGAAGCTCGGGCGGGACGTACACGTCCCAGACTGCGACCGGTTCGTAGACGTGGCTGTCGACGTCGACGACCACGCCCATCAGTAGCCGACCCCGACCCTGACACCTCCGGCCGCGATGGCGCTTCCCTCGGCCTCGGCCAGGCGGGCCAGCTCGGCGGCGTGCTCGCGGGGATGAGCCACTTTGTCGGCCCAATCGTCGAGTTCGGGCCCTTGGGGGAACCATTCGGGGCGCTCGATCGGAGGCGGCTCCTCGGTGACGAACAGCTTGGCCTCGATCCCGTAGATCTTTCGGGCGTTCTCGCCGAGCAGTCGTGCCTGCACGTCGGCGGGTACCCCGGCCTGGTTCATGTTCCTGATCGCCGACCACGAGTCCGCCCCGTCGTGGTGGTAGGCGTCCGACGCCCAGATCCCGATCTCCTCGTACAGCTTCCACTGACGGAATACGCCGGTCTCGTCGGACTCGAAGCTGATCACGCACTGCTCGTGGAACGCCTCCGACGGCAGCCGCTTGGCGTGAGCCGGACGCTCGTTGGCGTACAGCTCGAAGTACCGATCGCAAGTGTCCAGGGTGTTGGCCAGCCACTCCGCGTTCGACTCGAAGACCGCCATCTTTAACTTCGGGTAACGGTCCAAGAACCCGGTCAGCAGCACCTGGGCCAACCACACCTGCATCTCGTGCACGAACGAGAACGTCTGGGAATCGGTCCCGGAACGGGTAAACAGCTCCCCGGGCGACGCCAGGTACTCGCTGCCCAAGGGGTGCGGGTAGCTCGGAGCGGGAAAGGTGTGCATCCCCAAAACCATCCCCGTCTCCTCGAACGCCCGGAACACCGCATCGTACGGACCGCCGTCCGCCATCATCGACGGAGCGTCGTCGTTGGGGTAGAGAGCGTTGGCGTCGATCGGACGGATGAGTCCCACCGGGTGGCCGAGCCCCGCCGCTCGATGTATCTCCTTGGCCGCCCGCTCGGGATCCTGCACCGGCAACAGCGCCGCACCGAACAGCCGGCCGCGCTCCTCCCCGCACCAGTCCACCAAGAAATTGTTATACGCCTGGCAGAACGCGTCCAAGCCCTCCAGGTTCCGGGCGAACGGCAGATGCATGATCACCATCGTCGGGATCACCAAGACCTGATCGATCCCCATCAGGTCCATCTCCTTGATCCGCGCGTGGGGATCGAGAGCACCGTCATGATGCAGGTAGGCCTTCTGCTCCGGCGTCAGCGGCAAGGTGTTCAGCTTGCGCATGATCTTCTTGTTCATCTGCGGCCCCGCGATACAGATCGGGTTGTAGCCCGGGAACTGGCCATTACCACCGCCCAAGACGCGCTGCGTCCCGTTCAACCACGCCTCGGACTCATCCCGCCAATACGTCTCCCGGACAACTTCCCGCTTCGACTCAGGCACATACTCCCAAATCCTCGTCGGATCATTGATGTGAGCATCACAATCAAACACCGAAAACGACTTCGACATCGGTTCCATAAAAGAAACCCCCTTTCCGAGGCAACGATAAAATAACTGCGTCTCCCAGCGATGCTAGACCGCCGGCACTACTGTGGCCCTCTCATTGACGGGGGAAGTTGAAGAGCTTCCGGGCGTTGCCCTCGACGATCTTGCGGGCCTTCTCGTCTGGGATGTTGCGGAGCGATTCGGCGAGCATCTTGCGGGTGTGAGGCCAGTTGCTGTCGGAGTGCGGGTAGTCGCACTCAAACATGACGTTGTCCTCGCCGATGAGGTCGATGTTCTTGAGCCCCGCGTCGTCGTAGATGAAGCAGCCGTAGATGTGGTCGCGGAAGATCTCCGACGGCCGCTTGGCGTCCTCCATCCCGGTATAAAAGCGGTGGCGTTCCCAGGTATAGTCGCAGCGCTCGAGGATGTAGGGCATCCAGCCTATGCCGCCCTCCGACAGGGCCACCTTGAGACGGGGAAAGCGCTCGAAGATGCGAGAGTTCACCAGCTCGACTGTGCACTGCTGAGAGTTCAGTCCGAACAGGGCGATGGCCGCGGTGAACGGCCCACCCGGCGCGATCGCCGGGGTGCCCCCGCTGCCGAAGTGCATGCACAGCGGCAGGTCGGCGTCCTGGGCCGCCGCAAACACCGGGTCCCAATGCGCGGTGTGGAACGAGGGCAGCCCGATGGCATGTGGCGCCTCGGTGAAGGTGATCGCCTTGGCCCCCTTGTCCGCCACCCGCCGTATTTCTGCGACGGTGCGCTCCACGTCCCAGAACGGCACGAGCACGATCGGGATCTGGCGTCCAGAGTCCGCCCCGCACCACTCCTCGATCAGCCAGTCGTTGTAGGCGGACACGCAGGCTGTCGCTAGGTCCTTGTCCTCGGCCGCGTAGAACGTGTTGCCGGCAAACCCCGGGAAGGTCGGGAAGCACAGCTCAGCGTGTATCCCGTCCACGTCCATATCCTGAAGCCGCGCCTTGATGTCGTAGCATCCGGGCAGCATCTCGCGGTAGCTGACGGGGTCGGTGCCGTACTGTCCTCGCGGTCCTTCCCGGCGACCGCGCCGAGGCCACCGTTGAAGCGGGGGGTCCCCTCGAACATCCACACGTCCCGACCTTCGTCGTCGCGAACGCCCCGTGGGCCCAACTCCTTGAACTTGGCGGGCAGCAGGTCCTGCCACACGTTCGGGGGCTCGACAACGTGGTCGTCGACAGAAATGATTTGCGCGTCGTCAGGTAGCACGCCTGCAACGATAGCAGGCGCAACCAGATTCCGGTATCCGAATTGCCACCGGGGAATTAGCTCGCCAGTCCGACCGAGAAGCCCGTGCTGTCCTTAGATACTTGCCCCTGAAAAAGCCGATGTGAGCGGAGGGTTCCGTTGGGCACTTGGTTCAGGGGCGTGAGGTCGGGGTCGGCCCCGATCTCGATGTGTTCAGGGTTGTCTGCCGGTCGATCGTGATCATTGGGAGCTGACCAGCGTTGCGATCTTGACCAGGTTGTGGTTGAAGACCCCGTGGCCGCACCAGGTCTTGGTGCCTTCGAGTCCGTCGATGCGGGTCCTGTTCCATCCGAAGTCTCGTTTGAGGCAGCTGATGCGTCCCTCGCTTCCTGTCCGCCACCGGACCAGGTCTTGGAACGACTCCTGGTTCTCGACCGCTCGTCGGGCGGCGCTGGGTTTGCCCTTGGTCGGAAGCACCACCTGGCGAACGCCGAGTTCGCGGAGCGATTCGCCGACGGCCGCCTCGCCATAGCCGCGGTCGGCGGTGACCGCGTCGGGGACGACGTTGGCCCGCTGGCTGATGCGCTGGATCGCCGGAGCGAGCATGGGGGCATCGGGTGGGTTGCCGATGAAGACGGCGTGGTCGACGACGATGCCGTCCTCGTTGTCGACCACCTGGGCCTTGTAACCGAACTCGACCGGCTTACCCAGCCGACCCTTGCGGATGGGCCGGGCGTCAGGGTCGTGCAGCGACACCAGACGGGTGGACCCGTCGGGCACGTTGCCGGCCAGGCGTTGGCGGGTCTGGCGGGCGATGCGGGCCACCCGCTCTGCGGTCACCTCGAGGTCGTTGGCGACGACTTCGAGCCTGGCTGGCGCAGCCCGGCCCAGTTGGCGGAGTCTCCGTCGGGCGTTGACCGCCACCCGACGGGCCTCGCGGATGGCGTCGGAGGCGATGCGGGCCATACGGGCATTGATGGCCATGACCTCGCCCTTTGCCTCCTCGGTTCGCCGACGGAGGTTCGCCCCGATCGAGCGGGCGTGACGCCGCACCAGATGGGTGCGGTCTCGGGTCTTGACCCGGGGGGCGAGGCCACCGGCCTTCAGACGCTGGACCGCTTTGGCCATCTTGGCCACGCCCTTGGCCAGCAGTCCCGAGTCGGTCGGGTAGGCGACATCCGCGGGAACCACCGTGGTATCGGCCCGGACCCGGTCGGTCTTTAGGAGCTTCGCCGCCACGGCTGTGGCCAGCAGCGCCTCGTTGAGACCGTCGACGGCCGACGACCCGCAGCGGGTCGTGATCTTCATCAGCGTGGTCGGGTGCGGGACCGCCACGCCGAGGGGGATCCGGCAGAAACGCTGCCAGGAGATCGAGTCGGCGACCTCCCGGCACAGCGGCTCGAAGCCCAATCGATAGCGGTACTTCAAGAACATCAGCCGCAGGTACGTCTCGATCGGCACCGACGGCCGCCCGAGCACCGAGTGGAAGTGCGCCCTAAACGGCTCGAAGAATCCCGAGTCGTCCAACAGCCGGTCGACCCCCTCCAACTCGTCAGGCAACCCGAGGCACATCTCGGGCAGGATCGCTTCCCACAGGGTGGGCTGAGCGTTTACCGTTCTCAACATGATGGCCTCGATCCGTACCAGTCCTACGGGTCGAGGCCATCATCGCCGATCGGGGCGAAAACCGCGAGGACCTACCCCGAGTTTTTCAGGGGCAAGTAGATAAGTAGCTCGCGTGATGGGGACGCCCCACGAAAGGGTGGGAACATACAGGGAATGCCACCCGCCGAGATCGACCAGCAGGCTGGACGGGGCGAGCATCGTCGTGTGGTCTCCTCTCGTTCATGTGGAGGCGAGCTCAGGCTCGCTGCTGGCAGGCAAACGCTCCCGGCCACGCCATCGCGGTCGCGGCCTTCCTGGGGTAAGGAGCACGGCCCCCGAAAACGGTTCAACAACACCATCCAAAGCCCGGTGTAGGCGTCGGGGGACTTCGCCGCCAGAGTCGCCCCGCAGCTGGCCGACCGGTTCGTGCACGAGTTGGCGCCCATAGCAGCGGCGGGCGTCGCGGGCTCCTATTCGGAGCCGACGGGGATCTTGGCTCGACCGGGGACTCCTCCAATTCAACGTCGAAGGCGCCGACGCACTCAGGACGTCACCCGGCGAGCCGGTCCCGGGCGGCGTTGCACACGCCTGATGTCGATCGGAGGCCACCTTGTTGCCGGGCGGTCGCTCGTGCCTTGCGGCCCGGCGGGCGGTTCCTCTACCCGGAGGCTTGTTGGCGAGCGGCTCGCTCGCGTTGGAGTTGGGCTTGGAGGGCCGCCATGTCGGCGTTGTAATCCGAAACGAAGGGCCACTCCTCGCCCTCGCGTGGGGACTGCAAGAACCGGCTAAACTCGTTGTCGTCGCTTCGTCCGAAGCTGTACGCCGAGTAGGCTTGGCGCTTGTACGTGATGTTGTCAGGCTGGAGCGTGTGCGCCGCTTCGAAATGACGAAGCGTCCGTCCACTGAACCCCTCGAGGCGCCAAAGGTGCTGGGCGAGCTCGAAATGCGCGGCGGCCTCGGATGCCTCGACCGGACGCGGGCACGACCGGGCGATCACCTCGTCGGCCGTGAGGGCATAGCGGCTCTTCGCGCCCAACCGGGCCCAGTCGCGGAGCCGGTCCGCGTAGCGCTGCGGATCTTCTGCCCTGGCGCGCATGCCGTCCGCGACCAGGTCCGGGATACCGGCCGCCAGGTCTTGAGGCCCGTGGGGCTGCAGGCTGCCCTGGGCGTCGGGTCGCCCGACGGGCGGAGGCGCACACAACTCAGGGGATCGGACGATCGTTCCCCGCTCGTTGACCCAGACGGCGCTCGGGGTGTTGGTCACACCAAAGAGCGCATCCATCTGGTGGCGCTGATCGACGACGCAGGGGTGCTCAGGGCTGGCGTGCTCGACATAGGGCCGAAGGATCTCGGCGCCGCCCATTTCGAGGCCGACGGTCACCACTTCGACGCCGAGGGGCCGGAGCTCGTACCGGAGTGCCTGCCACCCGGGCAGGTCCATACGGCAGCCTCAATACGGCGCCCAGGAGACGAGGACGACTTTCTGGCCACGGAGCGAGGAGAGCCGGAACTCGTTGCCGTCGAGGTCTGGGAGCACGAGCTCCGGAGCCTCAGCGGTCGAGAGGGCCCGGCCGGAGAGGGACTCGGGTCCCAGCGCCCACAGGCCGATACCCTCGTCGAAGACGACAGCCATTCCGAGCCCCTCAGCGGCTGCCATGACGTCGAAGGGGTCGCCCGCAGCCGCCAGGGGCACGCACACGTCACCCCGGCATGCCCCTTCGGCCTTGATCTCCCATCCGGTCCCGGCGGCAAAGACCTCTGGGCTGATGTCAAGGGCATCGAGGATCACCTTTTGCTCCCTCACGAAATGGGGCCAGAAGCGACGGCTCGACAGGGGCTTCGCCGAACCGGCGTCGTCAGGTCAAGTAAAGATCGCACGTGGGATGTCGGAGATCGTGGCGATGTTACCGCCGACTATCGCCTCGCGATCGGCTGCCGGCGCTCGCGGGAACGCCGTCTCGTAGGTAGATCGCCACGACGCCCTCGGTACTGGCGCGTCCACGACGGCGCGCCCATCGATTGTGACGTCGCCCGTCGCCTCACGCGGGGATCTGGCCTTCCCGGCGGAGCCACTCGACGGTCACCTCCATCGCGTCGCGCAGCGGCCGCGGGTCGTACGCAAGCTCCTCGCGTGTCACGTGGTTGTCGAACCACGGCACCGGCCACGTGCGCTTGGCGTTCGCGACGAGGCTCGGGCCGAAGCTCGCCAGGATCTCGGCCTCGTTGGTATCGTCGAGCCACAGCTCCCGCACCCGGTGTTCGACGCCCGCCACCTCGCAAGCGAGGTTCAGGAACGGCGCGCCGTCCGACGCGTCCTCGGCGCCGAAGGCGATGTAGGTGGCGCCCACGCGGCCCGTGCGCAACGCGGCGACGCTGGCCCGGGCGGTGTCCTCGCCCAGCACCCACGGCGTGGGGTTGTTCATCAGGTAATCGTCGATGCGGCCGTTGATCGCGGCGCGAATGGCACGGTTCCAGCTCCCCCGCCCAATGGAGCGCTTCACCGACAGGCCCGGTCCGAACGCGCCGCCGGGGATCACCTCGACGACGTCCTCGCCGCGCGCCGCGCGTGCCATAGCCTCGAGGTGAGCCTGGGCCTTCGACGCGCTGTAGGGGTCGGGCGGGGTGCCGGGGGCGAGCGGCGACGCCTCGGTCAACGTCGCGGAGAAGTCGAGGTACAACGCGGTCGTGAGGGCGACGACGCGGATGTGCTGACGAGCGCCGGCCTCGAGCACGTGACGAGTGCCTTCCACGTTCGTTCGCCGGTGCTCATCGGGGTCCTGGCTGGCACCGCCGAGACTCGCGGCCGAGTGGACGACCGCCGCGCAACCCTCGGAGGCCCGGAGCACGTCAGTGCCGGAGGTCACATCGCCCTCGATGACTGCGATCCCGTTCATTTCGAGCGACTCGCGGTCGCCGCCGGGGCGAACGAGGCCGACCGGCTCGTCGCCGTCCTCGGCGAGCAGGCGGCACACCGACGAGCCAATGAGCCCGGTCGCCCCGGTCACGAGCACCTTCGCCATTAGCGCCCCTCCCCCTCGTCGACGGGACAGGCTCCGCCCCGCCACGCCACCCAGACCGCACCGCCATGGCACAGTCGGCCCCGTCGGGACTTACCAACCCGCCAACTGGAAGACTCGCGGCAATGCCGCACCCGTTTTTGCGCGTCGACCGGCCTGCCCGCGGGTTGCCGATCGGGATCGGATCTTGGCCACCGCCCGTCGCCGGCATGGACCAGCACGACCGGGCCGGTGGAGGCCGCGGCCGGAGGCGCGACGTTCACGTGGTCGACGCTGCCGTTTGCTCATAGCGCGAAAATGCCCGGGACGCCATCAGCGAACGCCAAGCGCGTGCAGCAGGTTCTGTGGCGTGTCGGCTGGAGTGATCTTGTACCACGCTTCGGCGATGCGGCCGTCTTCGTCGATGAGGAAGGCGGACCGCTGGACACCGGTGAACTTCATCCCGTTGGGAAGCTCGACCTCGCCCCAAACGTCGTAGTCGTCGGCGACCTTGTGGCCCTCGTCGGCGAGCAAGGGAAAGCCGAGCCCGTACTTCTGGTCGAAGGCCAGCTGGTCGCCGGGCGTGTCCGGGCTGACGCCGACAATGGCGGTGTCGCCCACCTCGCCTGCGATGTCCCGAAGGCCGCAGGATTGCGCCGTGCAACCCGGCGTGTCGGCCTTGGGGTAGAAGTAGAGCAGCGCTTTGCGGCCTCGCAGCGCCGACAGCGACAGCGGCGAGCCGTGCTGGTCGGTGAGGGTGAATTGGGGTGCGGAGTCACCCGTGTTCAGCATGATGACGGTCCTCCTGGCCGGGTTCCTGGTTGAGCAGGTGCACTGTCGACTCGAACATGGCAAACATCGAGCTCAGGTCGAAGACTTCGCCTTCGAGCGGGCTGCGGTGCCACGGCATCACCTCGGAGCGGACCTCGACTTGACGCCGCGACCCGTCAGGGTCGATGACGGTGACCCACTCTCCCATCTCGATCTCGCCGATGAACTGCATGCTGGCGTCGTCGGTGAGGATCTTGAAGCCGTGTTCGGTAAAGGGCGGCACGACCACGAAGTGGCCGCCGCCGACGTCGATGTTGCGGCCGTCGACGTGAAAGCGGACCACGCCGCTGAACACCTGGAAGATCTCGTCACCGCCATGGCGGTGCAGGCCGACCGCACTGCCTTTGGGCATGGCGTCGCCGCTACAGATCCAGATGCGCCGGGCGCCATCAGCCTTGCCGACCTTCAGCATCTCCCGCCCAGGAGCGCCGGCGTCGATGACCGTCACCGCCCGTTCCCCGTCCCCGCCGCCTCCAGGGGTTGGTCGTGGATGATCGAGGCGACGTCTTCGTAGTGCTCGGCGGCAGCGCCGTACGCGGACTGCATCGACAGGCACCGCTTGTAGAACAGGTGCAGGTCGTACTCCCAGGTGACGCCGGTGCCGCCGTGGGCCTGCACCGCGTGCGAGCAGGCGCTCGGGAGGGCGTCACTGGCGAACGCCTTAGCCATCACGGCGGCGCGATGCGCTTCGCCAGCGTCGCCGTCGTCGGCCGCCCACATGGCGTAGTAACCCACGGTACGGCTCATCTCGAGCTGCTCGAAGGCGTCGACGCAGTGGCGTTGGACGTGCTGGAAGGCGCCGATGGGCTCGTCGAACTGCGTCCTGGCCCCGACGTAGCCGAGGGTCAGGTCGAGGGCGGCTTGGGCGGCGCCGACGGCATCGACCACCACGGCCACGAGCGTGCGGTCGATAGCCACGGTCCGGTTCGGGCGGACCTCGACCCCCTGCGTGCGCATATCGACCAGCAAACAGGAGATGCCGCCGTGGCGTGGCGTGTCCGGGTCGGTCCGCACCAGCAGCTCGCACCAGTCGGCCATGTGCCCGCCCGAGTTCCAGGTCTTGTGCCCAGTGATCACTAACTCATCGCCGTCGTCGTCGGCTCGCGTGCGCAGCGAGGCCAGATCGCTGCCGGCGTCAGGTTCGGAGAAGCCCTGGCACCAGATGTCGTCGCCGGCCAGCATCCGGGGAAGGAAGCGGGCCCGCTGCTCATCAGTGCTGAATATGACGATGGCCGGACCGATGTGGGTGATGCCGAGCTGACCGGGATGCCCAGGCGCCCCAGCCCGCCTGCATCTCCTCCGCGAAGACGATCTGCTGCGCCGCCGTCGCGGCCCGCCCGCCGTGCTCTCTGGGCCACTCGATGCAGGCCCAGCCCCCCTCATAGAGGCTGCGGGACCACGCCCGGGCGTTTATCAGATCGGGCCGGGCCCCGCCGCCCCCGAACATGGCTTGCGGACCGTGGTTGCGAAAGTCGTCGGTGAGGTTCTCGGTCAGCCAGGCCCGCAGCTCGGCTCTCAGCTCCTCCGCTTCCGGTGGGTAGGTGAACTGCATCATACCTCCTTGTCACCAACGAGAGCGCCAGCGTGGACCAGCGCCTCGATGTCGGCGAGGGAGCGCATGAGGTCGTTGAGGTGGGTGCACGAGCTGGGGCCAGAAGCCAGACGCGGCACGGCTCGCCGCAACCCGGCGAGGGGCTGGCCCACCAGCACCGAGGCGCTCGCTGCCGCTGCCGGGCAATCGGTCGGGAACGGGAGCGCCCGGGGGTCGGCCCGGGCGGCGACGAAGACGAGTTGGTCGGCGTCGAGAGTTGCGGTAAGGGCGTACTCGTGGACGACACGCTCGGTGCCATCGGGATCCACGGAGGTGTCCCGGAACATAGCGTCGACGGCCAGCGTGGCGCCTTCCGAGGTGACGTCGAGGCGCCGCAGTCGGCGGGTCCACCCCGCTTCCAGCGGTTCCAGCCCATGCCAGGCGTCCGAATCATCGGCTCGCCCTACGGGCGGGGCCAGGGGCGCCTCGCGGAAGGGCACGCGCTCCCCCGAGACGCGTGCCGAACTGGCCAGGCCACCCTCCCGCCAGCCCGCGCACACGTCCAGCCGCGTCGGGCCTTCACTCGGGGCACCAGGCGGCGGGCGGGGCAGCTCCGGGGTGCCTGACAAGGCGCGCTCGCGGATGGCGGCGTACCCGGCGGGGGCGGTCGCGCCTGAGAGGTCGTCGACCAGCAGAGCCAGCAGCGACGGGCCGAGCTGTTGCAGCAAAGGCTTGACCTGGGAGCGAAAGCCGAAGCCAACCCGGGCGCCGACCAGCGCCGCCAGCGACTCGGCGTGGGGACCGGCCCCGATGCTGACGATGGCGCTGCCGGTGTCCACCTCGACCTCGAAGCGGGCCTGGTCGAGGGTCAGCGAACCGTGGTCAGCGGTCAGTAGATCACGCCCGCCGCCGCGGATGCGGCGCACCGACCACATGCTGGGATCGTCCGGCACGCGGATACAATCGAGGTTCGAGGTCCGCCGCACCGTCCCGGGGCGCCGGACCGGCGCCGCGATCGTGAGCGGGCCGAGCAGCTCAGGAACGCTCACGCACCACCGTTCCCGGCGCCGGTGGCTGCCGCCGCGGCGGCCGCTTCGCCCCGTTTGGCCGCCACCTGTCGCGGCGACGTCCCGTAGCCCTTCTCGGCGTTCTCCTGCCGCCACGCGGCCACGTCGCCGGCCCGGCCCACTGCTTCCATCACCTGGAGGTGGGACTGGATGTGCACCCGCATGCCCATCCCCTCCCACGCCCGCTTGACGCCTGCCTTGATGCCCATCAGGACCGACAGCGGCGCCTGGGCGATCTGCCGGGCGATCAGCTCCGCAGTGCTTTCCAGCTCATCGCCGGGCACGACCCGGTTGACCATGCCGAGCCGGTAGGCCTCCTGGGCGTCGACGGTCTGCGACAGGTACAGGTACTCGTAGGTGTGATGGAAGTTCATCGTCACCCAGGGCTCGATCATCGTCTCTCCGCCGGGAAAACCCAATCCCTGTGGCAGCGGCATCTGGAAATAGGCGTCGTCGGAGGCGACCACGATGTCGTTGAGGAGTGCGAAGTAGGTTCCGCCGCCGACGCAATAGCCCTGGACGGCGGCAACCGTTGGTTTCTGAAACTCCCACAGGTGGAGCACGGGCCACATGAACAGCGTCGCCGGACCGCCCCAGGGATGACCGGCCTCCATCGCCTCCACGAACTCGGGGTACCCAGGCCCCGGACCCGGTCCGCCGACGTCATGCCCGGCGCAGAAGCCCCGACCGTTCGCTTTCATTACCACGACCTTGATCGCATAGTCGGCCTCGGCGTCCCTCAAGCTGTTCTCGACGTCCCAGACCATCGCCGAGTTCTGCGCGTTGGCCTTCTCCGGGCGGTTCAGGATGATCCTGGCAATCGGGCCGTCCTTCTCGTAGATGACTGTCTCCAGCTCTTGACGCTCCACGGCACTCCCTTCCGATCGTTCGATTCATGCTCAAGCCGGCTCTACCTGCAGATGGGCCAAGACAACCGGCCCATCACTCCCAGCTTCGGCCACCACCGCGATAGTCACGAGCACGGGCGCAAGTCGGTCGGTCGCGGGTCGACATGTCGGTCATCCCCGGGACGGCCACCGCAAGCGGAGGTTCTGCACAGAGCGCAATCCCGGTGGGTATTTCAGCTCCGTGCCGGGAACCAGCTGGCAGTCGGGGATGCGCCGGTGCCACTCCCGCAATGCCACCCGCAGCTCGCGGCGGGCCAGATGCGACCCGAGGCAGCGATGGACGCCGACGCCGAAGGCCACGTGGGGGTTGGCGGCGCGGTCGAAGCGGACCTCGAAGGGGTCGTCGAAGACGGAGGGATCGACATTGGCGGGCCCGAGGCCCAGTTCGAGGACGTTGCCACGCCTGGCGCGACACCGTCATGGTGGCGCCGGGCGCCAGCTGGGCCAGTGGCCCGGCGTCGAGCATGTCCCGGTACATTGGCTGCGGGGCGACGTAGTCGATGAGCTGCTGGATGGCAAGAAAAGGCGCTGCCTCAGCCTGCGGGTCTGTGTCCATGACTTCTCCTCCCGAACCTTACGGCATGGTCGTGTCAGCGATCCTTGGTCATGAGTACCGCTCCCGAGAACGGCCCGACCGCGTTTGCCCACACCCCTACCTCGGCGTCAGCGATCTGGCGCGGACCGCATTGGCCGCGAAGCTGGCGCACCGTTTCGATGCAGAAGTTGGCGCCGTGGCGGCGGCCGACGTTGCACGCCCCGCCGTCGGTGTTCACCGGCAACGACCCGCCGAGGCGGGTGTTACCGTCCGCAACGAACGATCCTGATTCGCCCAGCTTGCAGAACCCCAAGGCCTCGAGCCACTGGAACACGATGATGGTGAACCCATCGTAGAGTTGGGCGAAGTCGCAGTCACCCGGTCCCAGGTCAGTTCGCTTCCACAACTCTCCCGCGGCGTGGAACGGCGAGTTGTGGTTCATGTCGCCGAGATCGAAGACCGAGAATGCGCCGACCGACGAGCTGGCCGCCGACTCGACCCACACCGGCGGCTGCCGCCAGTCCCGGGCCCGGTCCCCGGCTGTGTAGATCACCGCGGATGCCGAGTCGACGGGATAGTCGCAATCGAGCAGGCGCACCGGCTTGGCGATGAATCGCGACGCCAGGTAGTCGTCCATGGTCAGGGGGTCGCGAAAGATGGCGTCCTCGTTCATCGAGGCATGCCAACGCTGGGCGATGACATGGGTGCCGAACTGCTCTTCGGTCGTACCGAACACGTCCATGTGCCGTTGCGCCGGCAGCGCTGCGATCGACGGGATGATGCCGCCCACACCAAATCCGTACGGCATGGTGAACCCCATGTCGCCGGGCGCCGTCACCGGCTCGCGGGCCTCGGACAGCGCAGCGAGCTCGGCGGTCGTGCTCAGCCGCTGGTTGATGATGCGCAGGGTGAGCACGGTGTGGGCCATGCCCGAGCGGATGGCCGAGATAGCCTCCAGGGCGGGACCGATGTAGGCGGGACCAGCCGTGCCATACCAGTTGAGGGGGCCGATGCCCATCGCCTGCGCAAAGCTCATCGGCTCGACCACGTCCAAGCCGGCCGGAGCCGGTCCGGCCACGCCCCACAGCAAGGTCACACCGTCGAGATCGGCCGGGGCCATCCCAGCATCGGCCAGCGCCGCGATCGTGGCCTGACGGGCCAGCTCGAACGACGACAACCCCGTTTTTCGGCCCGTGGCAGAGTACCCCACCCCGACGGCAGCCGCCTCCTGGTGCCTCACAATGAGGCGCCCGCGGGTCGGAAGTACGGCAGCGTCAGCGTTGGCGTGAGGTCACGGAACACCACCTCCACGCTGATCCCGCACCGCAGGTCGTCGGCGGTGCAGTCGACGAGGCCGGTGGGGATGCGCACGCCGGGCTCCTCCTCGATGTCGATGACCCCGATGAAGTATGGCAGCCTGGCGGCGAAGTACGGATGCGACGCCTGCATGACCTCGCAGTAGCTGTACAGCGTGCCCCGTCCCGATATGACCTCAGGTTTGAGGTCGGTTGAGAGACACTGATTACAGACCCGCCGGGGATAGTGCACGAAATGGCCGCATGCCGGGCAGCGCAACAACTCCAGGCGGTGGGCGTCGACCGCGTCCCAATAGAACCCGGTCAGATCGGTACGCCCAGGGACCGGCGGACAACGGGTGACGTCGAACGGGGGCGTCGTACTCATCGGGTCATCCGGCTCGGCATCTGACCGCGTGCACGGGGTGGACGGCGCCCGAACGGCGAGGTAAAGCCCTTCGGGGTATCGCTGACGCCGACGCTGCCGACGAACATCATGTCAGTCCTGCCACCTCAGGGGACCCCCCATACTCCGAGCCCCACTCTCGCGAACGGGCCGCTCCAACCGGACACTTGAACAGGTACCTAAATGCACCCTAGACTCGGGTGCGGCGAAGGTCCACCCCAAATCCGCCGGAAGTCGCTTCTCCCGACCAGCGAGCGAGACTGAGGATTGGAGTTGCATACCCAAGAACAGGACCTCCTCAACGACGCTCCTGCCACTGCCCCCGTCTCGGTTCTTCAGAACCTCCCCATCCTTGGGAGACCCTCCTAAGCGGACGGGACACCTCCCGCGGTTGTCTGTTGCTCCTGCTGGGCGTAATGGCCGAACATTTCGGAACGCTGGCCCCCGTGGCCCTGCACCGCTCGACGCCACAGTCCGATCAGTCGACTCTTGGCCGTCCTGGCCTCCGGTTCCACCACGGTTTCATCGCGACGGCACCCCGGCCCGGCCAGCTAGCCTCGAGCTGAGTCTCGTGTTGCGCGAAGCGGTAACACGATTTCCTATCGGCGTACGAAAGGTCAATAGAACCGTGCCCCAGAGGTCAACGGCATCCGCGGCGGCGAAGTAGTGAAGTTCGGGATCAACGGGCCGTACATGTCGGGCACGAACCGGGACCGGCTCCTGGAGTGGTTTCGGCGGGTGGACCAGGGGCCATTCAACACCATCTGCACCGGTGAGCGGGTGCTTTGGCCCCAGGTCGAGGAGCACGCTTTCCTCGCCGCTGCGGCTGCGGTAACAAACCGAGTGCGGGTTATGAGCAACATCATGATCCTTGCCATGCATCCACCCGTTCTGCTCGCTAAGCGAGCGGCGTCGATCGACGTTATTTCGGGAGGGCGGTTCGTGCTCGGCATCGGCGCCGGGGGGCGGGAGGACGACTACCGCGCGGCCGGCTCGAACTTTGACAACCGGTGGAAGCGCATCGATGACGCAGTGGCGACGATTCGTCGCATCTGGGCCGGCGAGCCGCCATGGGAGGGCGCCGCCCCGGTCGGGCCGGCGCCTGTCCAGCCAGGCGGACCGCCGCTTTTCACGAGCGCCTCTGGCCCAACTGCGCTCCCGCGGCGGCGAAATGGGCTGACGGATGGTTGGGAGCGAACATGACCGTCGAGGTGGAGTCGCTCAAGACCGAGGTCGCCGCCCACGTCGATGCGTGGGAGCAAGCGGGTCGTTCCGAGCGGCCCTACCTGGTGAACAGCCTCTGGTACGCCCTGGGCGACAAAGCCAAGCAGCAACTCGACGATGCCGCCGCCGCTTACATCGGCCTGCCGGCAGGATCGCCGACGCCGTTCGGGGACTTGCCGGTCCACACCCCCGACGGCGTCAAGATGGCAGTCGACAACTGCCGGCAGGCCGGGTTCGACGAACTGGTCTTCATCCCCCTAAGCGACGATATAGGCGAGCTCGATCGCCTGGAGGCCGCACTCGACGGCGTGCGCTGATGCGAAGGCCCGCAGTCACGACTGCTGTCGACGCCACCGTAGACGTGTTGCGCGACGAGATCCTCGACCTCGCCGACGGTGAGTGGCTGGGCTCGGAGGATGACGTGCTCGAACGACTCGGGATCAGCCGACCTACCCTCCGCCAAGCCGCTCGCCTGCTCGAGGCCGAAGAGCTCCTCGTCGTCAAGCGGGGCCTCAACGGAGGCCTGTTCGCCCGACGGCCGAGCACCGATGCCGTGGCCCGGATCGCATCCGTGTATCTACGTGCCGAGCAGACAACAGTCGTCGACCTGGCCCGATCTTGGTTCTTGCTCCTGGAGCAGAGCGCCCGGCTGGCCGCCGAGCAGGCGGACCCGGACGAACGGGCGTGCCTTCTCGAGGAGTTGGCCCATATGCGGGCCTCGATTGCGCCGGATGACCGGTACGCGCTGTTCGCTGCCACCCAGACGTTCGCGCTCAAGCTCGCCGACTTCTCGCACAGCCCCACCGCGCGGCTTTTTACCCGGGTCTTGTCGACGTTGATCGCCGACGCACCCGCCGATCTGCGTCCGGTCCCCGAACTGGCGAATCTATCGCACACCAAGACCTCGGACCTCGAACGGGTGGCAACGGCGATTCGCGCCGGCGACGGGGCCCTCGCCGCGGGAACATCCGCCGCCACGGGGAGCAAGTCATCCGCTGGCTCACCGAACGGATGCCCGACAGGACCCTCTAACTGAAAACTGACGTCGCAGAACGCCTACGGATAGCCATGCCCTGCAACGCCGGCTTGGAGGCAATGTTCGAGGAGTGTGACGGACGCCATGCCCACTGTCGCGACCACGCCGACCATGAAAGCTGAACCCGTGCGGTGAGTCAGTCGCGCCATGCGCAAACGAGCCAAAAAGGTGGAGCCCGGGTTGCCGTGGACCTCGGCGGTCGAGTGCCCCCTGTCCGCCAACACTTGACCGTTCGTGGCCCTCCCCAGCAGCGGCTCGGGGCAGATAATCAGCGTCCCCGACCGAGGTCTCGGTCCCGAATCGCGGTTCCGAAGAGCGACTTGTTAATCCCGAGCGGCATCTTGAGGTCGCTCCCGAAATCGTCACGCTCGATCCGTATCGTCGCAACCAACCCGGCGCGCTCCTTGCCGACGCGGGGTGTGTGGCCGTACCCGAGCGCTCACGACCACACGAGGGTGAGATCGTCGACGTGTCGAAGGCCCGACGAATACGTGAGCTCCTCGCTTCCCGGCTTCAACCGATACTCGGGGATCCGGCGATGCCATTCGGCCAGGGCGACGCGAAGCTCGCGCCGGGCCAGGTGGGACCCGAGGCATCGGTGAACGCCTCCGCCGAAGGCGATGTGGCCGTTGACCTCTCGATCGAATCGGACCGTGAACCCGTCAGGGAACTCTGCGGGGTCGATGTTGGCGGCCCCGTAGCCGGGGCTCACTGCGGTCCCTTGCAGGAGCACCGAGCCGTTGGGGAGCTCGACATCACGGGTGGCGACTCGGGGGATCCCGTACGGGACGGGTGACTCCCAACGAAGCAGCTCCTCTACAGCAGCAGGGATGACTGCCGGATCGTCGACCAGCTGCCGGCGAGCCTCAGGGTTGTTGACGAGGTAGGCGAACATGCACGTAAGCGAGTCGCTGACCGTGTCGAGGCCGGCGATGAGGAACAGGAAGCAGAGATCGAGGATCTCGTCTCGGGTCATCTTGTCGCCGTCGACCTCAGCGGTGGTGAAGTGGGTGAGGATGTCGTCGGTGGGCTCGGCCTCACGGGTGTCGAGCTGGCGGTTGAAGTACTCGTAGAGCCTTTGGCCCGTCTCGTTCATCACCGAGAGGCGCACCATGAAGTCCGACTGTGCTGAGGGGTCGAGTCGTTCGGGGTGCAGGATCCCGTCGCGGAGGCCGATCAGGGTGTCGAGCTCCTCCCACGGCAGACCCATCAATCCGAGGAAGACCGCCGAAGGGTACAGCTCGGCGAACTCCTCGGAGAAGTTGCACTCACCTCGATCTATGAAGGTGTCGATGAAGCGATTGGCCCGGATGGCAATGTCCGCCTCGACCGCGTCCATCCGCTTGGGCGCGAACAGCGGATCGAGGATCTTGCGGTACATCGTGTGCTTCGGAGGGTCGACGTTCAAAGGGATCAGCGGGCGCATGTTGCCGAGTGGAAGGTCGACTGCGGACGAAAATAGCTCGTGGTTGCGCAGCACGAAGTTCGTGAGCTCGCGGTTGAACGTGAAGGCGAGGCCTTCCATCGGGCAGTGCAGCCCACCCTGCTCGATCATGTCCAGATACGGCTGCTGGGGGCATGACAGCGGAACCACCTTGGACAGCTCCATCTGCTGGAACATCATCCCGCGGATGGGTGGCGGCAGGAGCATCGGGTCGAGTTCCATTGCGGATCCTTTGGCTCAGGGGTTCAGTAGTGCGTGCTCGCCCGCCGCACTCCACCAGCGGGCGAGTCGAAGATCAGTGACTGCGCATATCATCGTTCATGTCTGGCAAGGCTGCGCGGTTCTCTCGTAAAGATGCATGCCACGGCGCGAAGCGTCTGAGGAATGGTAGGACGCCCAGTGGGACTCCCAGGTGTCGCTAACGGCGATCGAAACGGGCTCGGTCGCCATGGATCCGTCTCCTCGGTCGGCCTGCAAACGGGTGGAATAGCGACGACTGATCGATACTAGCCACGACGGCGTCAGAGTTCAACTTTTGACGGTAAAGCCTAGAACTATCCATGCGCCAGCTTCACCCGGGCGAAGGTACGGTCCTTGATCGTGCTAGCTTGCGTTGGCGAGTGGCCGAGCTAGTCCCTCCGTTACAGGGCTCGTTTATGACGCTGGCTGACACCTTTGAAGCCGCGGCGTGGCAGTTCGCGGCGCGAATCGCTTACGTCGACGGTGCTCCTGGCGGACAACGGATCACCTTCGATGAGTGGTACCAGCGGTCTGACTCGCTCGCCGGCGCGTTGGTTGAACGCGGAGTGGTCGCCGGCGATGTCGTGGCGATCATGCTCGGTTCGTCGATCGAATTCGCCATCGCATTTGGCGCGGCCACTCTGGCCGGGGCCGTCGTTACTTCGGTCAACACTCGACTCGGAGTACGCGAGATCGACGCAATCCTGGAGCAGGGCCGGCCGCGCCTGATCTTCTTCGACCCCGACGCGTTCGCTGTCGCCGCAGCAGATTCCGTCTCGGTGATGCTACTCAATGAGATCGTCGAGGCGTACGCCGGTACGCCGCTCGGGGACTGGCGACCGCTTCGAAACGCTGACGACCCGGCCGTGATCATCTGGACGAGCGGTACGACCGGAGTGCCGAAGGGTGCGTGGTTCGATCACCATAACCTCGAGGCGGCCGTGGCGAGTGCGGGCGTCATGAGCCACCCGTACGACGTCAAGTTGGTGTCGACACCGTTCGCGCACGCCGGGTACATGTCGAAGATGTGGGACCAGTTGGCGTGGGCGACAACAACGGTGATTTCACCGACGCCGTGGCGCGCCACCGACATGGTGCGGCTGATTGAGGACGAGGCGATCAACGTGGTGGCGGGCGTGCCGACGCAGTGGTCGAAGCTGTTGAGCGAACCGGGCGTCGAAAACGCTGACCTCTCGTCTGTTCGGCTCGGCCTGGCAGCGACGGCGTCCGCGCCGCCGGAGCTCATCGAGCGTGTGGCCTCGACAATCGGTTGCCCACTCGTAGTTCGTTACGCGATGACCGAGTCGCCGAGCATCGCCGGCACCGACGTCGCCGACCCTCCAGAGGTCCAGTACCAGACGGTGGGTCGCCCGCAGGCGGGGATACAGATCGAACTCGTCGACGAGAACGGCAAGACCGTCGTTGCAGGCGAAGTTGGCCGAGTCAAGGTCCGGGGCGGTTGTGTGATGCGCGGCTACTGGAACGCCCCACAACTCACCGCCTCAGTGCTCGATCACGACGGGTGGCTGACGACCTCTGATCTCGCCAAATTCCGCCCCGACGGCAACCTTGTGCTGGTCGGACGGACATCCGACATGTACATCCGCGGCGGCTACAACATCTACCCGCTCGAGGTGGAACACGTCCTTGCCGAACACCCACTCGTCGACATGGTGGCCGTCGTTGGTCACCCGATGGATGTCATCGGTGAGATCGGGGTCGCCTTCGTGGTCCCTACCCACCACTCGAACCCGCCAACGCTCGAAGACCTCCGGAGCTGGGTCGCGGATCGTCTCGCCGACTACAAGGCGCCCGACCGGCTCGAGGTCGTCGACACGTTACCGCTGACGTCGATGATGAAGGTCGACAAGCTCGCACTGACCAGCCTCATCGGTTCGTGACTCCGCTGGAGCAGACTGTGGCCGTGGCTGTCCTTCGACATCACTGAAACGTTCACAATCCGACCCCAATCCGGGTGTCGCACGGGCGGCCGCGACGCACAGGAGCAACGAACGGCGCTGGTCAACTCGACGATCGCCGCCTTCGCTGTCCCATGGTTGGTCCGCGCCGAGTTGCGGTAGAGGAGAGCGGATTCTCTCCAGTTTCAGCCGACTGTTGACAGTTTGCACTTCCCTCTCTATACTGCAGATCATCGAAGGGGGTTCGGCCATGACGGCGACGACGGCTACCGCGGCCGACTCGGCGGCGACCAGCACACGTGTGGCCAGTTGGAACTTCCGGGACCAGGCCTTCGGGATTCTCCGCCAGCAACTCCTCGACGGCACGTACGAGCCTGGGAGCCGGTTGAACGAGGTCGAAATCGCCGATGCGATGGGCATCAGCCGGGGCCCGCTTCGCGAAGCGCTTCAGCGACTGGTGGCCGAGGGGTTGGTCGTCGTGGTTGCCCATCGCGGCGCGTTCGTCCGCAGCTTCTCGCCGCTCGAGCTCCAGCAGATGTACGAGTTCCGCGAGATCGTCGAGTCGGGAGCGGCCCGGCTCGCGGCGCGTCGCGCCACAGACGAGGCGGTTGGTGGGCTACGAGCGATGCTGCGCGAGACCGCGCAGCTGCTCGACACGACAGCCGGGAGCGTCTACCCCGCGTCCCCCGATTTCCACCGGCGGACCCTCGAGCTTTCTGGCAACCCGGCGCTGCTCAGAGCGGGAACCGAGCTGCAGACACAGGCCAAGATGGCGCGTCGGAGCTCGGGGCGGCTGCCTGGACGGGCCCGCGCCGCGTTCGACGAGCATCTAGTCATCGTCGACGCGATCGGCCGGCGCGACCCGGACGCGGCGCAGAACGCCATGACTCGTCATCTTGCGAACTCATTCACCAGCGTCTCTCAGGCGCGCCACGACGACCAACAAGGACACCTCGAATGACGCTCACTGAACCGCAGGCCAGCAGCACCGCCATTCTCGATGGGCTCAAGATCATCGACACCGATTCGCATTTCACGGAGCCGCCCGACCTGTGGCTGTCGCGAGGCCCGTCGTCATGGAGGGACCGGCTGCCGACACAGCGCACCGTCGACGGCAAGACCCACTGGTTTTTGGATGGGCAGCCGTGGGCGAGCATCGGCGGGAACACGCTGCGGCGCGGACGCGAGAAGATCCTCGGTGAGTGGGTCATGCAGCCGTTCGAGGCGATCGATCCCTGCGCGTGGAGGGTCAAGGAGCGGCTGGAGCTCCTCGACGAGATCGGGATCTATGCCCAGGTGCTCTACCCGAACGGGATCGGCTTCTCGTCGAATCACATCTTCGCCATCGATGACCTCGAGCAGCGCACGGTCGTGCTGCAGACGCTCAACGATTTCTACGTCGACGTCCAACGCGATTCCGGTGAGCGGCTGCTGCCGCAGGCGATGCTGCCCATCTGGGACATGGAGTTCACGGTGAGGGAGATGACGCGCTTGGTCGAGCGGGGGATCCGCGGGTTCACGCTGTCCGATCGGCCGGAACTGCTCGGGCTCCCTGAACTGAACCACGCGTACTTCGACCCGATGTGGGACGTGTTTGACGCGACTCGCACCGTCGCCAACTTCCACATCGGATCGGGCAGCCGACGCGACGAGGTGGAGGCTCGCCGAGCGCTGATGCTCCAGGGGACTCCTTCGAAGGAGATCCCCAAGGTGGCCAACCCGAGTTGGTCGTCGTTCGGGCCGATGCGTCAGCTGGCGGTGACTGCGATCCAGGGCTATATGAGCAACGCCCGGATCATCACCAACATGGTCGTGTCCGATCTGTTCGACCGGTTCGAGAACCTGAAGGTCGTGTCCGCCGAGAGCGGCATCGGCTGGATCCCGTTCCTGCTGGAATCGATCGAGTGGCAGCTGGACGAGATGGTCGTCTCGCCGTCCGAGGTCGGCCTGACGAAGCGCCGGCCGCGCGAGTACTTCAACGATCACATCTTCGTGACGTTCTGGTTCGAGCGGCACGGCCCCCAGCATGCGATCGAGGCGATCGGCGTCAACAACGTGCTCGTCGAGACCGACCTTCCACATCCGACCTGCAAGTACCCGGGGGCCCGGGAGCACTTCGCCGATGTGCTGTCGGGGCTCGACAGCTACGCCGTGCGCCGGGTCCTGCAAGACAACGCCGCCGAGCTCTACAAGCTGGCGGTGTGACCACACTGACCGATCTGATCGCCGCTCGGGCGGCGACGGTGCTGCCGGGAGCTGTGAACGCGCTCACGGCGCGGCTGGTGGAGAGTGCCGGCTTCGACGCCGTCTATGTGACAGGTGCCGGGATCGCCAACACGTTCCTCGGCGTCCCGGACATCGGTTTGCTGACCGTGACCGAGTTGAAGCTCCATGTCGCCGCGATCAGGGGGGCCGTCGACATCCCGCTGATCGTTGACGCCGACACCGGGTTCGGGAATGCCGTCAACGTCTGGCGGACGGTGCGCGAGTTGGAGGACGCGGGCGCCGACGCGATCCAGATCGAGGACCAGACCTTCCCCAAACGGTGTGGTCACTTCGCCGACAAGTCGGTGATCGATGCGTCCGAGATGGCCGACAAGATCGCGGCTGCGTGCGACGCCCGCCGCCGCAGTTGTCTGATCGTTGCCCGCACCGATGCGCGCTACGAGTTCGGGCTCGACGAGGCTTGCCGGCGCGGCAACCTCTATCGAGCCGCGGGGGCGCATATCGTGTTCATCGAGGCTCCACAGACGATCGACGAGGTGGAGATCGTCGCCCGGGAGGTCGAGGGACCGAAGATTCTCAACCTCGTGCACGGCGGAGTGACACCTCACCTGCCCACCGAGCGGATCTCCGAGCTCGGCTACAGCTTCGCCTTGTTCGCCAACCTCCCGCTCCTGGCCAGCATCCACGCCGTGCGCGAGACCCTCGCTCGACTGCGCGCCGACGTCGACGAAGGCCACGAGCCGCCGATCGCCTCGTGGGACGACCGCCAGCGGCTGGTCAGGAAGAGTGAGTTCGACGAGTTGGGTCGGAAATACGGAGGCGGTTCGGCCATTGGGGCCGCGCCGTGCGCGGCCACTGCCGCACGGGGACACAACGATGTCGCGGCACGCTGAAGCAACACGACTGCCGACGGGCGCCAACGTCAACCTGGGTGACATGCGTGGCTGCCACGTCGAAGTCGCGCAGCTCGTAGCCGAGGACGGCGGTAGGTCGCGCGGCAACCTGTACGTGCCGGTCGGCAAGCGCACCCGCATCGGCGTGCACATCATGCACCCTCGGACCGATCAGTCGTACAATTACAATGTCCCACCGCTGGTCGAGGCCGGCTGCATGGTGTTGGCAAGAGCGGGCAGGTGGGTCAACAACGACATCGAGACCGTGCACGAGACGCTCCTGTTCGACGTCGCCGCCGGCGTCCGCCTACTTCACGACCGCGGGTGCGACACGGTCGTGCTGCTCGGCAACAGCGGGGGCGCTCCACTTGCTGCGCTCTACCAGTGGCAAGCCAGAACGGAGCCGGCCGCTCGGCTGTGCGACAGCCCGGCCGGAGATCCCATCGACCTGCCAGGCGCAGACCTTCCGGCGGCCGACGCCATCGTCATCATCGGTGGCCATCCCGGCGAAGCGATTTCGTTGATGAAACGGATCGACCCGTCGATGACCGACGAGTCGGATCCGACGTCCTGGGACTGGACGCTCGACCTGTACGACCCGCGAAACGGCTTCGTCACGCCCCCGGCATCGAGCCGGTACACCGAAGAGTTCTTGGCTCGATACGTCCCCGCGCAGCGATCACGCGTCGAGCGGATCGACGCCATAGCCCGAGCGGCGCTCGACCGACGACGCGCCGCCGAGACCGAACTCCGACGCGCTCCGTCTCGGGCCCTCGAACGCCAGGCCTCGTTCCGTGACCATGTCATCGTGCACCGCACCATGGCCGATCCGGCCATGGTCGACCTATCGATCGAGCCCGACGATCGACGCGTCAGCGCCTACACGAACCACCTCCGACCCGACCTGCTCAACTACGGCGGCGCGATCGGCGACTTTGCCGGCCAGAGCGGCCAGTCGGGCCTGGTCAAGTTCCTCACCCCGGAGGCATGGCTCAGCACGTGGAGCGCGCTCACGAGCCGCGCCGACACCGAGGCGTGTCTCGCCTCGCTCACCGAACCACTGCTGACCGTCCATTACCTGGGCGACAACATCACCCAGATGAGCAAGGTGCGCTCGAGCTTCGACGCCGCGAAGTCTGCCGTCAAGGATCTCGTCCTGATCCCCAAGGCCGACCACTTTGGCTTCCCCATCAACCCCGACGGGACCTCGGGTCCCAGAACCACGCAAGGAACCGAGGCGGTCACCACCTGGCTGCACGATCACTACTCAGCCGACTTCTAAACGAGCGATCGATCCCCCACGCCACGAGGAGGACGACATGACCTACTACCAACGACGGGGAGCCATCCCGGCGAAGCGGTTCACCATCCTGCCCCGGCCCGAAGGCGGGCACTACTGCGAAGAGCTGTACAACTCCTCCGGGTTCAACGGTCCTGCCTCCTTGCTCTATCGGCTCTATCGACCGACCCGCGTCGTGCGCGTCGAGCCCGTCACCCGAATGCCCATCGAACCGTGGGAGGAGGGCGTTGTCCGCAATCACATCGTCGATCCGACTCTGCTGAAAGCTTCTGGCGATGTGCTCGACGCCCGGGTGCCGATCGCGTTCAACCGCGACCTCGCCTACTCGATCGCCACGCCCGACACGGCCGGCGAACGGTTCCTCCGCAACGGCGGTAAGGACGAGTTGTACGCCGTGGTCGAAGGGACCGGCACCATCCAGAGCCTCTTCGGAGAGTTCTCGTACGGTCCGTTGGACTTCGTCTACATCCCCCGGGGCACGACGTGGCGGCTGGTACCCGACTCCAACGCGCAGCGCCTGATCGTGATCGAGACCAGCACCCCGATCGGGCCACCAGCCAAGTACCGCAACACGGTCGGGCAGTTCCTGTCGCAGGCGATCTATTCCGAGCGGGACCTCAGGGTGCCTGAGCTCCCCGAACCGACCGACGAACGAGGCGAGTTCGCGGTCGCCGTCAAGGTCGATGACGTCATCACGAACTACGTGTACGAGACGCACCCGTTCGATGTCGTCGGCTGGGACGGTGCGCTCTATCCCTACGCCCTCAACATGCGCGACGTCGAGCCGTTCAGCGGCCGCGTCAACCTGAACCCCGACATCGATGGTGTCTTCGAATGCCGAGGGGTACTCGTTTCAGCCCACACGCCCGCTCGTCTGCCGGACCATCCGAACGCCTATCCGAACATCCCAGATCACAACACCGACTGCGACGAGATCTTCTACCGAATCGCCAGCGAGAGCGGCGCGATCGCCGGTCTCGGCAAGATAACCGTACACACCCGGGCCGGCGGCCACGGCGCCAAGCCCGGCTACGAGCGACCCGAAGCCGGGCTGCGCAGCGATCTGTGGGGTGTCATCATCGACCTCGTCGAGCCCGTCCGGTTGACCACCAACGCCATCGGAGCCGACGACCCGAACTACCCGGGCGCCTGGCTGTAGGGCCAAGCGGTGCAAACCGGGGACCAGGACGCACGCCGATCTCACGACCTGCCGGTCGTGCTGATGCGCGGCGGCACCAGCAAGGGCGTCTTCGTCCGCGACGACGATCTGCCACCGGGGGGACCGCAGCGAGATGCGATGTTGTTGTCGCTGATGGGCTCGCCGGATCCGATGCAGATCGACGGCCTCGGGGGGGCGACATCGTCGACAAGCAAGGTGGTGGCCGTCAGCCGGTCGAATCGGCCCGGCTGCGACGTGGACTACACGTTCTACCAAGTGGGCGTCGACCGGGCGATCGTCGACGCAAAAGGCAACTGCGGCAACCTCACCTCGGCGGTCGGCCCCTACTCGATCGACGAAGGGCTGCTCAGCGTTCCTGACGGCCTGGCACACGTGACGATGTACAACATCAACACCGGCCGTCGGATCGTGGCGCGGGTGCCGGTCGACCGCGGTCGCTTCGCCTGGGCGGGCGACTTCGAGTTAGAGGGAGTCCCGGGCACGGCGGCGCGCATCGTGACCGAGTACCTCGACCCGGCCGGGGCCGTCACCGGTCGGCTATTCCCGACCGGTGCAGCCGTTGATCGGCTCCACCCGAAGATCGGTGACCCGGTCGACGTGTCAATCGTCGACGTCACCACCCCACTCGTCATCATCGCCGCCGAGGGGCTCGGTGTCCCAGCCAGTGTCGACCCGTCAACGATCAACGCCGACACGGCAGTTCTCGATCGAATCGAGTCGATCCGCGCGGCGGCTGCCGTCGCGGCCGGACTCGCGCATGACGAAGACGACGCCCTCGCTCGCTCACCAGCGATTCCCCGCCTGGCCTTGCTCAGCCGAGCGGAGCGGCACCAACTCGCGTCAGTAAGAACGGTCGAAGCAGCCGACCACGATCTCCAGGTCAGGTCGACGTCGATGCAACGGGCGCATCACGCCATCCCGCTGACAACCGCGATGTGTGTCGCCGCCGCGAGCCTTATCCCGGGCACCGTCGCCCACCTGCTGAACGTCACACACCAAGGCCCAGTCCGACTCGCCCACCCCAAAGGCATCGCCACCATCGGAGTGCGCATCGTCGAGGAGAATCCCGACGGTCCTCGGGTGACCTCGGTGAGCGTCGACCGAACCGCACGGCGCATCCTTAGTGGCACCGCCCACGTCGAGTACAGTCGGCCCTGATCGACCGCCGACGCAACTGACCGTGAAATATTGGACCTCCTCAGACGACTCGACAGGGGCGGGACACAACACGGACTGACAGAGCGGCCCCTCCCTTTCGGGTCAGGACCGTCTATGCCGCGCCGACCGGCACGAACCGACGGCCGTTGTCATAGAGCAACTTGCGTCGGACCTGCTCGTCGTCGATGTCGCCCATCGCTTCCTCGACGAACTCGAGCACCCGGGCCACGCCTTCCGGATGGGGGAAGTCGGTTCCTAGAGGCATAGCGTGTCGGGGCCGGCGACCGCGGTGATGGCGACGATGTCGTCTTCTGGGTATGGCACCACGCCGATGTGCTGGCGGAAGATGTTGCTCGGCCGTTCAGGGAGTTGGCCGCACGGCCAGAAGCCGTTCTTCGCCATGCCGCGGTTCTTGTCGAGCTTGGTGAGGAAGTGCGGAACCCACTCGGCCCCGTTCTCTACGCTGAGGACCCGCAGGTTTGGGAAGCGGGTAAACAGGTTGTAGTAGATCATCGACGACAGGGTCTGGACGAGGGGAACCTCTCCGTAGGCGTTCATCCAGAACCAGATGCCGAATGACGTGCCGGGGTGACCTTCTCGTTCCAGGCTCTGAGCACCGGGTGGGTGGCCTCGGACTCACCGATATGGAAGGCGATGACGATTCGCGCCTCGTTGAAGATCGCCCACACCGGGTCGAAGTACGGGTCGGCTGGCGAGTCGAAGAACGGTCCGACGGTCGTCATGGGAACCTCCATCTCGATCGACCCCCAATCACTCGGACGCTTGATCGGTGCCGAGTTGATCGCGGATACTCGCCCGGTGAGCATGGCGTGCGATGACCGCCCGGAGCGCGTCGGCGACGTCGGTGCCCGCCGCACGCGCCTGCTCCTTCGCCTCGCGCCACTCGGTCAATGCCGCCTCGCCGACATCGGGCCGGTCGTTCCACGAGTCGACCGCTGTCGCCGTGACCTCCAATCGAACGCCGTTGAAATCCTCGAAGTAGGCGCTGTAGATGATGTGATGGTCGACCACCCGCACCTTGACGCCATTCTGCTCGAGCCATGCGCACCACTGGTCGACATCGGCCCGCGTCGGCACCTCGAGCGCAATGTGGTTGAAGTTCTTGAACGCTGGCGTCGGGGGCTCGGGCGTCTGCGGCAAGCCGGGCGACTCGAAGAAGGCAATCGTCGATCCGTCACCCATCCGGAAGAACGTGTGAAAGTGCTGATCATCGGGATTCCCGAAGTTGGACGCAAACTGCGCACCTCAGTTTCCCACCATTCACCACAGTGGCCAAAGGGCAAGATCCCTAAGACCGCCGGAATAACACAGCCCTGAAATAATCACCTCAAAAATGCATCCTGCTCACACGGCTGCTCCAAGCGCCCCGATGCAGAATGACGGGGCGCTTGGAGTCGCTGGAAGAGCGCAAAGTCGGCAGGATCGGCCCGACGCTTCCTTCCGAGACCGCCTCCGACCGGTTCGTTCGAGGTGATCGTGTTGAACCGCACGCCACTTACGGTGACGGGAAGATCCGTATTACGTGTCACCACCTCCGCGGTCACGGCACCGAGCTGCTGAGTCCAAAGCCTTGTAAGACACATTCGTGGCGACGGTCACGATGTCCAACCGGCCCTCCAGGGACGCCCTGTCGTCCACCCCGCTCACAGGTCCCGAGTAGCGTCCACCAGCTCGCCGAGCATCCCCACCTCGTCGCGTATGGCCTCGATCTCTTTGGCGCGTAAGGCCACGGTGAGTCGGTGCACGCCGAGCGCCGCCATCTGCTCGGCTTCGGCCACGGTTCGAGCCCCACCAACGGTTATCTCGATCAAGCTGGGGTCCCGGCCCAGTTTCTCGGCCTCGGTCGGACGGCGGGGATGACCCGCCCGAGCGTCTCGCGCAGGTCGAGGTCGGGGCGGACAAAGGGGAAGTAGCCGTCGCCGTAGCGAGCGGCACGTCGGACGGCTGCCGGAGAGGCGCCTCCGATATGCAGCGGCACGGTGCCGTTGACCGGGCTGGGGTCGCACCGCACGCCGTCGAAGGACACGTACTTGCCGTGATAGGCCGCGACCTCCTGCTGCCAGAGCGCCCGCATAGCCTCGATGTACTCGTCCATGCGCCTCCCCCGGTTGGTGTACTCCATGCCCACCGCGGCGTACTCCTCGGGCAGCTCCCCCACCCCGATGCCGAGCTGCACCCGCCCCTTCGACAAGGAGTCGAGCGTGGCGACCGACTTGGCGAAGACCGCGGGCTGATGTTCGGGCAGGATGACGACGTTGGTACCGAGGTTGATGACGGTGGTATTGGCGGCCACGAAGGCCAACCACACCATAGGGTCGGGGATGCCGCCCCGGCGCCACAACCGGTCCATCTTGCCGTCGAGCGACCCGGCGTAGGGGGTGACGTGATCGCCGACCGCTACCACCACGTGCTCGGGGCACCAAAGCGACTCGATGCCGGCGGCCTCCGCCGCCTTCGCCATAGCGACGGCGCGGTCGGGCTCTGGAAACGCAGTGCTGGCAAAGACGATCCCCCATTTCACACGCAAAACCATGCCACATCCTGCGCCACGACGCACAGGACCCGAAGGGACGCCAGCGTGCAAAAGATCGCGGCGGCCAAAGACCTTTGAAGAAAGCAGGAGCAGGCGCTGTATCGCGGCCATGAGGATCGTCTGCCGGAGTGACGCGGCCCGCGGATCGACAATTGACGCCTCAGGGATTAGGGAAGGTGCCCAGGTCCTTGGCGTGGCCAAGTCCTGCCGCGCCCTCAATCATCGGTCCGCTCGGGCGCACTCCAGGCCGGCGAAGCGGGCCATGTCACTAGGAGGCCTACCGAGGTTGACACCCTGAGCGGCCCGTCGCATTACAAAGCGTGTAATACGATCATGGAGACCCGGTGCCCCGCTCGCTCCCGATAGGCACTCACACGAGAGGAGGTCCGATGTGGCCAGGTACCCTTTCGGCGTTCGCCAGTGGCCCGAACCCATGCTCGCCCGGCCGAACGAGACGCTGTCCGGCAATGTCCGCGCCCTCAGGGACATGGGTGAGAAAGCGTTGGCCGAGCCGTTTTGTGGCATCACGACCGACGGAGTCGTACGCTCAGGACTGTTCCGCCTCCGGGAGACCGGGGCGTCCACGGCGCCGATCGCGGCGGCGGCCCAGGCTTTCCTCAATAGCCTGAGGGCCAGCCAGCGATCGGCAGCCGTGTTCCCCGTCGACAGCCGCAATTGGCGAAGCTGGGTCAACATCCATCCTTATGTCATGCGCCACGGGGTGTGCTTCGAGGATTTGACCCTCGAACAGCGTCGCCTCGCCTTTGCGCTCTTGGCGGCTACCACCAGTTCGGTGGGTTTCGAAACGGCGCGCAATGTTATGAAGCTGAACGAGACCGTCGCCGAGATGACCGGAAAGCACGACGAGTTCGGAGAATGGTACTACTGGCTGTCGATCTTCGGCTCGCCCTCGACCGACGAGCCCTGGGGCTGGCAGATCGACGGACACCACCTCAACCTTAATTGTCTCGTCCTCGGGGAGCAGATGGTGATGACGCCTACCTTTCTCGGGTCAGAGCCCTGCCTCGCCGAGGGTGGCGCCTACGTCGGCACCCGGGTGTTCGCCGCCCAGGAGAGCGACGGGTTGGCGGTGATGGACGCGCTCGACGCGGCGCAGCGGGTTAAGGCCACCATCGGCGCCGGGGTCGGCTTCGACGCGACCACGGCGTTCGCCTTCCGCGACAACCTTGTGCTCCCCTACGCTGGCATCAACTATCAGGAGCTGTCGGCGGGACAACAACAGCTGGTTCGGGCCCTCATTGCCGGCTACGTGGGCGTCATCCGACCCGCACATGCCGGCATCCGAACAACCGAGGTGGTCCAACACTTCGATGAAACCTGGTTCGCCTGGGCCGGTCCCGACGACGCCAGTGCCCTCGCCGACCCCGAGTCGGTCTTCTACTACCGGGTCCACAGCCCCGTGATCCTGATAGAGTTCGACCACCAGTCCGGCGTCGCGTTCGACAATCCTCATCGCAGCCGCAACCATATCCACACGGTGGTCCGCACCCCGAACGGAAACGACTATGGGGCCGACTTGCTTGCCCAGCATCACGCCCGCTTCAAGCACTAAACCGACTACGGCCGGCTATCAACCAGAGACGGGCTAATACATGCCTCTGCGTTAACCAACTATTTCGTGCTCGCTGTAGTGCTGCTTCCGCTTGAGTGGGGGGCTGGTAATCGGGGGATCGGTGGTCCTTTCGGAGGGTCCACGAGCGCGGTCAGATGCTTCGGTGTATCCCCGGCGTCAGCCGTGAGTGTTGAACTTGACCGGATCGAGTTTTATCACGCAGCGGGTTTCACCCGGGCCATCAAGCGAGCGGGCGTCGATGTCGGATCCTGACGCTTTCAGCATCTTGGTGAGGTTGGCATAGTCCTCGTCGGCGAGAACTTCGGCCCGAGCACGGATCTCGAGCGTACGCTGGGCGTCTGCGGGGTCGACCACGAGCAGGCTGCACTCTGGTCGCGCCGAGAGGTTCTTCGTCTTCTGACGTGCCGAAGACACCGACATTTTCACGACCCCGTCGTCATCTAGGTGAGTCGGCAGGAAGTGCCCTTTTTGGGGCTGGTAGGCGGCTGGTGGTGGGGGGGATGGTTTTGGCTGTGAATGGGTCTCATGTGGGTCGGTGAGGGTTTGAGTACGCCTGCAGGGGGGCTGGGTGCGGGCGCGGCTGGGAAACTGCTTGGATCAGGCGGCCAGAGCGCTCTGGGCTGGTTGGCCGAGCGCGCCGAGGACCTCGAGGCGCGAGAAGTTGGCGACGGTGGCGGCCAGGAAGCCTTGATGTTTGGTTTTTCGGCGCCCCCGGTATCGGGCTTTGCGCATGCCCAGATCCTGGAGGTGATCGATCTTGCGTTCCACTTTGGATCGGTTGCGCAGCAGGACCCGGATGTCGGGGTCGTGTTGGGCGGCGCGGGCCGCTTGGACACGGTCGTGGTGGACACCGACGAAGACGGTCCGCCCGCTCGGCGCGCCGGTGCAGTCCGCCCGCACCGGGCAGGTGGAGCACTCGGCCGGGTCGAAGCGGAATAGCAGACCGGGCCGGCCTTTGTGATCGCGACCGACGGTGGCGTTGGTGGTCACTTCCCCGGCCGGACAGGTGACTTCGCCGGCGGTGGTGTCGATATAGAAATCGGTCTTGGGGAAGCGGCCGGCGTTGGTCACCGGCGGCACCTTGGCCACCATTTCCACCCCGCGCTGTTCGACACCGGCTCGGATATCGCCGTCGGAGTAGGCCATGTCGCCCACCAGGATCTCGATGTCGAGCCCGGGGGTGGAGGTCACCTGGTCGAGCAGGGGGACCGCGGCCTCGCCGTCGGAGGCGTTACCCGCCCGGACCTCAAGGCCCAACACCAGTTCGGAGGCCTCGTCGGTGATGATGTCCATCTTGTGACCGTCGAACCGGCGCGACGCGCTCTTGCGGCCATGACGCATCTCCGGGTCCGACACGCTGATCACCCGATCCGGGGCCACCCCCTCCCGGATACCGACCCCGCCGCCACCGCCATCGGGGTCGGGCTCGGTGTCAGAGTCGATCACCTGGGCCAACAAACCGACGGGCTCGGCCACGGCCGGGTCCTCCACCCCGTCCAGGTCGGCCATGACCACCCGGGCCGCTCCCACCAGCACCCCCAGATGCGCACGGCGGGCCGCAGGGTCCTGCCAGTCGATATCCGGCTTGGCCCCACAAACCGGCGCCGCCACCGCCTGGGCCCCATCGCTCAAACGGTCTCCGGCCGCTCGGACCGCCTGGCGCAGGAAGCCTCGGATCAGCTCGTAGCTATCGGCCACCGCCCCCGCCCCGTTCACCGGCGAGCTGTCAATGATGGCGGTCAAGCGGCCCTTGAAGATCCCTGCCTGCACCGCCTGGGCCAGCGTGGCCTGGAACAGCTGGTTATCGGCGTCATGGGCGATCATCCGGGCCCGCATCAAACTGAACGTCCGGGCCGCGATCCCCTCGAAGTCGTCCTCGACCCCCATGGCCGCCTTCCAATCGGCGTCCACCCGGGTCCGCCTGGAGGTCTCCGCATCTGAGGGCGTGCGGTCATGGGTGGCGCACAACATGGCCCGCACCATCACCGACGGCGGGATCGACGGCCGCCCCAGCCGCGCCGAGTACAACTCGACGAAATCGTCGTCACCGAAGATCTCGTGGCCATGCTCGGCCAGCCGCTCATAAAACGAGCCCTTCGTCACCAGATGCCGGCGCATCACCCGAGTCTCCAGCAACGAACCCTGAGGATCAACCCTGCCCAACACACCCCAAATTCAATTCCCCCCGCCACCCAAAATGGGGGACCCTCAGTCCCCCTAGCCCGACTTTATGCCGACTCACCTAGGAAGCACCCCAGGGCAGTCAGTTGCGGAAAGCCGTCCGGCCCGATTGTCGCCAACGCGCCGAGGGCACTTGGACGCAGGAGGTCGATATGAGACTCGGGAACGGTTGCCATGAGATCTCCTTCTTAGAGTCAAAGTTGTCAGCCCCAGCCGCGTCCGGCGTCTCGGTCGATTGAGCCCTCGCTCCGGGACCTCCGTCACGAGTCCACACACCGGCCCGCGTCAACTGCCCTCCGAGGTTACCGTCTCAGCAACTCGCGCTCCGAGCGATCGCCTCGCACGCTCCGATGACCCTCGTTTTGAGTGGAGCGACGAAGGCCCGACGCGGCCGCCATTCTCCTGGTCGAACAGTACGTGACAAATTAGCGTATTCGGGCTACATAGGATCAACCGGTGGATTCCCCAACACTTTCCCCGTCTCAAGGTGATCGTTCCTCATTTGGGTGGCGCCATGCCGTTCTTGGCGGGGTCGGATGGATCCCATGTGGAGTCGTTATCGGAACCCATTCCCCGGGGACGACCCTTCTCTGTCGGAGCTGCCAAGCGAGAGGATGCGGCGCATGTGGTACGACTTCGGGTACTCCTCGGATGAGGTCGCGTTCCGCGTTACCCGCTTCGGCCACACCCGGCTTGGAAAGGTTGACGCCGGCGATCGAACCAGTCAGTACCCAGCCAAAACCCGCAAGCGTGCGCCGTGCTTTACACCCCGCCTGACCACCCTTTGCCGCCGGCAGCCGTTTGAGCATAACCACTTGATGCCCCGGCTATGGCCAGGGCTCGAGCCGGCTGACCACCCCTTGATGCCGAAGACGGACAGATGCTGCGGGAAAGTTCCTGGAAACGAGTTCCACAACGGTGCCGTCTGGATCGCGAAGAAAACCGATCTTCATCGGGTCGGCCCCGGCGCCCGCGAAGTCTTTCTCGCTCAGCGCGGTCTCCCGAATGTCGGTATAGGCCACCGACCGAAGGCGTTCGACCACGCGGTCGTAGTCGCACTCGAATCCGACCAGGAAGGGCCCTTGAAATGGAGGGTCACTAGGCCGTTGACTCTCGAGACCGGTCTTGAACTCGACGAGTTCCAGAAGCCTGACCCCGGTGTCCACCGGATCAGCAAGGTGGGCTTGGTGAACGCGGCCGGTACCCACACCCATCAAGGGCGTAAACGGCGACTCAAACTCATTGTCGGAGACAACCGTCAGCCCGACGCCCTCGCAATAGAAGGCAGGCTCGCCTCCAGGCTGCGACACGCGATGGCGGAGTTGATGAGCCGGCTCACCGCCACCATCATCGTCCCCGTAGGGGTGTCATGCAAGCGATATCCGACACGCCGCTAAGAGTCTCGCCGGCTGCAACCACAGACTCCGTAGCAAAGGGATTAGGGACAGTACGACGATCCTGTCCATGACCATCGCTAGCAACGATTCGGCTTGCTCGCGAACCTGATTCGGGTCACCGAAGACCGCTAAAATCGGCAAAAGCGTCCATGTGCATCCCGATGTTGGCGCGGGCAACTTCAGCGGCCAGTGCCGCATCAGCCAACATTCGCCTCGTAGGTTCACCACCTTGGGGTGCTGGTCACGCACGCTGATCTGACAGGTACCGATGTCGGATCGGAGGTGGTGGTGTCGAGAGAGGGTCTGCGGGTCCGGGAGATCTCAAACGACGAGGGGAACCGGCTGCTACGGATTGTGCGACGCTCGTCGGGTCGGTGGTGACCTGACGGAGGGCGCAGATGGTGTTGTTGTCGGTGCAGGGCATGGACGTGGCTGGGATCGCCAAGGTCAGCTTCACCAGCCCCGACCGGGTGCGTGACGTGCTCTACAACTTCAATGAGGACGGCTTCGACTCGCTCTACCCCCGCTATGCGGGTGGCTGGCCGCCCACCTTCACGCTGCCACAACGTCAGCGGATCAGGAAGATCGCCTTGTCCCGTCCGGCCGATCACGGTCTGGCTTTCTCGACGTGGAGCTTGGCCAAACTGGCCGAGTTTCCCGTCGCCGAGGGGGTGGTCGACGACATCAGCCACGAGGGCCTGCGGGTTCTGCTCCGAACCGAGGCGGTGTCCTTTCAAGCGATAAAGACGTTCAAGGCCTCGAACGATCCGGACTACGAGGAGAACAAGAACCGGGTCCTCGAGCTGTATGACATCGCCGAAGGCAAAGCGAGTCCCAGGCGCGGTGATCCGAGGGTGGTCTTCTCGATGGGCGAGTTCGGCCCGCTCAACCGGCTGCCCCGGCCGGGCAAGCAGTGGGCCCCGGTGGTGAGGCGGGCCTCGAAGCGCTCGGTCTCAACGCCGCGCCGTCGTCGGGCCCGGGCCACCTACCAGCGCACCAAGGGCGTCCCGCACCTCCTGGCCGCCCTCGACATGAACCGGGACAGGATTTACGGCCACGTCAAGGTGAGGAAGAGTCGCAGGGCCTTTTTGGAGTTCTGCCGCTACCTTCGCTTGCTGTACCCACCGAAGGTGCGGATCGCGATCGTGCTCGATAACTTCAGCCCGCACCTGTCCACCAAGAAGGACCCCCGAGTGGGTGAGTGGGCGGCGGCCAACAACGTCGAGATGGCTTACGTGCCCACGAATGCGTCGTTTTTCAATCGGATCGAGTGTCATTTCCGGGCCCTGCGCTACTTCGCCCTCGACGGCACCGACCATCGAAGCCACGAAGAGCAGAACTCGATGATCCGTCGTTACATCGCCTGGCGGAACCGGCATACCGACAATGAAGAACTTCGTGCTATATCATTGCGCGCAACGGTTGCCTGATGCGGCACTAGGTGCACGTCAGGAGTCGACGAGGATCAACTTGATCGGGGGAACCGCCCTGGGATGGAGCCCCGGGCTTCCGTAGGTTCCTCCCCGATCCACCCGGGCGGACCCCCGCTGTACACAGGCGCATCCGGAGACAGAAAGCCTCGCTCGGCCCGCGAAGTGGGCCGATGCTTGGCGGGCTGCATCATGACCGTGGACAGTCAGGCACTCACGGCGGTGGTCGAGCACTCGACGAGGGCGTTGTTTGTCCCCCCACCGTCAGGGCGAGCCATTGCGCGAGCTTGTCGGTCCGGCCGGCGTTCAACCGATGATGGCTCTGACCGCATCCGCCACGGCGATGAACGGATGCCGGTCGTCGGGTAGGGCCCCGAACATCCGATTGTGGGTAATCATCACCCCGACCCGGGCATCGAGGTCAGCCCACGCACACGATCCGCCCGCGCCGCTGTGGCCGAGCACATGGGTCGCCCGGCCAATGACCGGATGCGTATGAGGATGCTTCCCTCCGACAAAGAAGCCGCCGATCCCGTTGGTGGTGATCATCCCGATGCCCTCGTCCACCTCGAGTGGGTTGGGCCGCGGCTCGGTCAACGCCATCAGCCGCTCCTCGGAGATGAGACGGGTGCCGCCCAACTCGCCCCGGTTGGCGAGCAACGCCATAAACCTGGCGCCATCGCGGGCGGTCATGATGCCGCTGCCTGCCGGGATCACGGCGGCGCGCATCGCAGAGGTGTTCCAGATCTCGGGAACCGGCGCCACTCCGGCGGGCATCATCATTTGACGGATCGGGCTCGGTGCGACCTGCGGCGCGGCGGGAGGCTCAGCGCCCCAGGTGAGGGTGGCCACCCGGTGTTCCTCTTCGGGCGGCAGCCCGACCCACAGGTCCTTGATGTCGAGCGGGAAGCAGACCTCGTCCCGGAGAAAGTCACCGAAGAGGCGATGCCCGGGGTCCGTGCGCCTCACCACCTCCCCGAGGATGTACCCGAAGCTCAACGAGTGGTACATCGACCGCTCACCGGGTGGGCAAAGCGGCGTCACCTCAGCCAACCAGCCGACGATCCCGTCCCAGTCGGCCAGTGCCTCCGGCGTGAGCCCCCCGGGCATTTGGGGGACGCCGCCGCGGTGCTGCAGCACGTGTCGGAGGGTTATGTTGCCCTTCCCGTTCGCCGCGTACTCAGGCCAGTAGTGAGCAATGGGCGTGTCCACGGACAGCAAGCCGCGTTCCGCCTGAAGATGCACTGCGGTCGCGATGAGCACCTTGCTGGCCGAGAAGACGGAGAAAAGGGTGTCCGCTTCGACTGGAACACCGCTTTTCTCGTCAGCCGTGCCGATCCATTCGTCGACCACCAGTTGGTCACCCTGGTAGGCGGCCACCTGCACGCCGACCTCGCCCAGCGCTATTGCCCTCTCGAGCGCTCGCTCGATCCGGGGATCGCTCACCGTTGAACCTCTCCTCTACGGAAGACAGCCCGGCCGGCTGGACCGAACCTTGGTATCACTGTCACTTGGAGCCTAACAGCGGCGGGGGCGTGTCACCGGCCGATCTCGGCGACGACCGACTCGCCCACGCGGCGCACGAAGTACTCGACGTCGGGGACGACGGCCGCGCAAAAGATGTTGTGCACACCCCGGTCGCCGAGCTCGGCGATCCGTTCGAGCCACGCCGCCGGTGAACCCGCCAGGGCGAACCGATCGAACAGATAGTCCCGGAACGGCCCCGGCTCGATCAGCCGGCGGTTCGGGTCGTCGAGGCCGGTGCTGATATGGGCGCGCTTGTCGTAGCCGGCCCGCAGCCGGCGGCACTCGTCGTGAAAACGGTCGGGAACGGCGTGGACGCCCGGATCGCGTCCGAGCACGAACCCACCGCTGGCTGCCACGGGTGCCAGCGCCTGCGACAACGCCTCTTCGTCGGTCTCCGCCACCGCAGTCTTCAAGTACCACCACCGCTCGATCGCGTCGGCGTCACGGCCAGCCGAGCGCGCCCCTTCCTCGATCCAGCTTTGGGCCTGCTCTACCGATGCCAAGTTGACCCCGGACTCCACAATGACACCGTCAGCGATCTCGCCAGCCAATCGCAGGCCCCTCGGACCCGACACGCAAACGAAGATCGGCACCGGACGCGCATCCCAGGCCAGGCGCAACGTCTCCCCGCGGTAGCTCACCTCTCCTTTGGCCCAGAGGGCGCGCAGAATCACCACGTGCGCTCGAAGCGCGTCCAGGGTGGCTGGTCTCCTCGCTCGACCCGTGGCGATCCCGAAGAACACCCGGCCCGGCGCGAGCGACTCCACCGACGAGACGGCGCTGGCAACAACCAGGGGGTCCCGATGAGTCGGATTAGTCACGGCGGTACCGACCCGGCACGTCTCGGTGGCCATGGCCAACACTGATAGAGAAACGTAAGTTTCCTTCAGGGCCCCCGGATTGTCACCGACCGACACGAACGAGAAGCCGGCTCGGTCCGCAGCCGCCGCGCACCGCCGGAACAGGCCGTAGTCCCCCGACGCCGCCCCGAGACCCAGGGCGAGCCGACCTTGACCGCTCGCCCCGATGGCTGCTCGCATTACCACCACCCTCTTCTGTCAACCCGCGACCGGAGGTGCAGAGCGACTTGATCGCGTCCCGTGCCGAGCGGATCCACGTTCAGGTCGATCAATAACGCGGCACCCACAAAAGCCATCGTATTGACAACTCCCTCGTAGGGAAAGCACGCGGTCGACCCGCGCTCGCCCACCGCCAGCCCGCAGAGATAGGCCGTCCGATCACGCAGCCACCTGCACCGAACGACACCGCCTTTACGATGTCGCTTCCATGCCGGACTCCGCCATCACTGATGATCTGGAAGGGCACCCGGCTACCCGAGGTTCCAAAGCCGGCTCTCGACGTCGACCAGGTGGTCTCCCTCGCGGCGGCGGACCATCTCAACGACGAGTCCGTTGTCGTCACTGCGGAGCAAGGCGAGGACGCGGGCGGCGGGCAGGCCGGCATCCTTGATGATTCCCAGCCTCTGCATCTCAGCGAATCTGGCCGGAAGACCCGCGCCTACCTTCGCCGGATCCTGCTCCCGCATCCACGTCTGCATCGGCGTATCCGTCGCACCGGGGCGAAGCGCGTTGATCGTCACCCCCGAGCCGTCGATCTCCGCCCCGAGGTTCAGCGTGAACATCTCGACCGCCGCTTTGGCTGTCGAATACGCGTTCTGGTTCGCACCACCGGGCGGGCGGGCCGCTCCTGAAGACAAATTGATGATCCGCCCCGACCCCTTCGCCAACATGGCCGGCAGCACAGCCAGCACCAGACGTACCTGGGCGAGCACATTCAGCTGGAACGCCGCGGCCCATTCGTCCGCATCGCAGGTCGCCGTGGGACCCACCGGCCAGGGCACCGCGGCGTTATTGACGAGTACCTCGACGCCTCCGAGCAGGCCGACGACCGTCTCGACTGCCACCGAGGGCGCCTGGGGAGAAGACAGATCCAGAGGCACCACGATCGCCGTGCCCCCTGCGGCCCCGATGCCTTCCGCCACCTCGGCGAGCTGCGTTCCGGTGCGGGCAACCAACGCCACCCTCGCGTCCGCCCCGGCCAAGTGCTCGGCGATCGCCCGCCCAATCCCCCGACCGGCGCCGGTCACAATCGCCGTCTTGCCCCCCAAGTCGAACATCACATCCTCCTGAAGCGTGCGAACGTATCACCTTCACAACACCGCGCCCGGCCTCCGGGAAAGGTCATTGAGCCTCGACGACCGGGGTGTCTGGACGCTGGCACCTCCACACCATGGCGTGCACCCGCCCAGCGGACCCGCTCCATTCGCGGGGTGCGAACCAGGTCGTCGACGTTGCGGGTCCGGCGAACGACCACCACGAACCCTCCCTTGCCCACGAGCCCGCAGGGGATGGCCAGGCACACGCTCTCGCAATGCGCTTCGTCCCCACTCCACGTCGACCATCACATGCGTCGCGACCCGTGAACTCGCGACCCGCTCATCAAGGGCGAAACCCCGGCCCTGGGGGGTGCGTGGCACGCCCAGGCTTTCGCTGAAGTACCGTGCGCCGTCGGTGACCCGCACGGAGAGCTAGTTGGTCGGCGGCGAGGTCGGCAACGCCGGCTAGTGATATTGGACGCCTTGAAGACATCCCACACCTTCGGGGAAAAAGGATCGCTGATGCTCGCCTTGGGGACCGGAGCAATCATCTGCTAATTGGAAATCTAACGGCTTGAGTTGATGACTGAGCTAACCCCTTGGACGGCTGCTTGTGCATCGAGCCAAGGCTCGGAGTCAGCAGTTCATCGAGGACTTCGTGGAGGCGTTCGCCGTACACTGCGCAACCCGGCCTCGGAAATCGCTGATCGTCAGCGGAAGCTCCTCCCATCCTTCCGACTCGTTATCTTATCCTTGGGGTAGCCCACGGCTCGCCGTCGTCCGCCGGTGGGCTCGCCGGACCGAGCGGGGCATCAAGCTCCACCAGACGTCGGGAGCCGACTACGCCCACAACACGCAGCGCTGGACCAGCTTTCGCTAGGCGGTCGATTCGGGCCATATGACCTTGCGGTCGCGGCCACGTTCCCGCTCGAGCACGCGCCCGAGGCTCATCGTCGCCTCGAAGCTGGCGGCACCCGTGGCCGACTCGTGCTCGAGCTCTGATCCGGAGCCGCGAACGCGAAAACTCGGGTGCAGCGGCCGCGACGGGTGATCTGAAAGGCCCTCCCCGAATGGGGATGGCAACTGTCTATGAGCTCGGCGTGCCCCACGGAATCCGGATTCGAGTCTGTCGAGCCAGGAAGGACAGCCATACGCCCTGCGACACCCACGGTCTCCGTCCTAATAAGGAAGACGAGCACTGTCGAGAGGGGGAAATATTCGGGACCTGTCCGAGTCCGAAAGACGGTGAGCGTACTGAGGTGGCATTTCTCCACGGTAACTGTAGCGCTGCGGTGCCGGCGTCCCTCTTTCCGTCAACTATTTCCAACACCGACAACTGCGCCGGCTGCCGGAACGGTGCCGCTCTCCAGGACGTCGGCCGATGACTGGGCACCGGATCCGTCCAGTCCCGATCCGATCCTCGGATGAGGACGACAGGGTCGCTCAGGGCGGTCGGGTGGATCCGGCGTCTGACACCATCGAAGCCCTCGTGGAGGCTGCCGTAGAGCGCGCTATCAACCGAGTACTCGAACCGCACCTGCGTCGACTCCAAGCGTGCTCCCCAGCGGTATATACCGTGTCCCAAGCGGCCGAAGTTCTCCAAGTTTCCGATGACACGATCGGCCGCCTCGTCCGAAAGGGGTTACTGCCGCGAGTGCCTCATCTCGATGGCAAGGTGCTCATACCTCGGCAGGCAGTGGCCCGATTAATCGACGGGCAGCCCGACTAGCTCCGCGTCTCGGACTTGCCACCGACGCCGCACCGACGACGCGCCGACCCTCTCTTGAAGGTCACGATCGCCTCTGGAGCTCACGCTCCTTGTTCGCCCAGGAGGCGATCCATGAGCTCAGCGGCGTGACGGTCCGAGCCCGGAATGAAGTGACGGTAGGTGCGCAACACGTTCGCCTCGGTGCAGCCGAGCCGCTCTGCGACAACCGACACTGGTATCCCGTTCATCAGCATCTGGCTGGCGGCACAGTGCCGAAGATCGTGCAGCCGCAATCCGGGCACACCAGCCTTGGCGCTGTAAATCCCCCAGGCATGGGACGGCCAACTCAGGTTCCAGTGCGAGGCACCCCCGTCGTCGGAGAACACGAACGACTCGGGAGCGAGGTGAGAACCGGTCGCTAAGGCGCGCTCGGAGGCCCGGAGCCGATGCTCTCGGAGCACGGCTAGAGTCGCCGTCCCCAGGGTCACGACATAGGGGCGCTCGGCCTTGGTGCCCTTCTCCACCTCTCCGTCGGCCGAGTCGGCAATGGCGCGCGTGAAGATGATCGTGCCCCGCTCGAGGTCCACGTCCCGCCAGCGAAGGGCGACCAGAGTTCCTCGGCGGGCCCCCACCGTGGCGGCGAGCTGGATGAATGCCGCCATGTCCTTTGGAGCCACGGCCTGTACCGCCCTGACCTGAGCCATGTCGGGGATGGCGAGCGGCTGGTGCTTCACTCGGGGCGGGTCCGCCGCTAGGGCTGGGTTGGCCTCGACCAGCTTCTTACGTACCGCCCAGTTCCACATGGCGCGGAGCTGGCCGTGGCATCGCACCACCACCCAGGGGGACAGTCCCGAGTCGTCCTGCAGCTTCCGGTAGAGACGGTCGAGCTGTACGGCGGAGACCGCGTCGGCACGGCGACGGCCGATCTCCGGCAGGAGGTAGGGACGGAAGTTGTCCGCCTCCTGGTCAGCCCCTCCGCAACGCTCTGACCTGCACTTTCTTGGAGCGGACGACGGGATTCGAACCCGCGACCCTCACCTTGGCAAGGTGATGCTCTACCAACTGAGCCACGTCCGCAGCGTCTGGCAGCGTACCAGAGTCCACCCCCGGGTCCCTGGGCGGCTACCCGCGGACGGGCTCAATGCACAACACATGGAGATACCGCACTCCGGGGTACGGGAGCTCCACCCCCACGCTGGAAGCGGGGCACAACGAGCTCCCAGGAGTGCTTGGGACCACCTCGACGACACGCACGGCCGCATTCGGCGCATCGCACGGCACCGGAGTAGCCGAGTACTTCGGATGGCCGCCCGAGGTACCGTCCTGCGCCAGGCATTTGCCGAGGAGGGCCGCTGTTGCCTTGGCCTCCTTGTGGGCCTGGCTGCCCGAGGGCCGCAATGCTTGCACCACCGCAATGACGAGGACCACCACGACCAGGACGATCGGGATCAGACGCCAGCGGCTGAGCAAGGGGGGCCGCTGGAGACCCGCTGCGCGTGATGGGGATCCCCACTCCGGAGGCAGCGGCGGCGCATCGACACCGGGCGCCCACGTGACCCAGCGTTCCCCGTCCGCGTCGTAGAACCGCAATCGGCCATCGTCGTTTCGTTGCCAGCGGACGCCCCGGTGGGTGGTCTCCTCGATGCTCACTTGAGCAGGCGCGACAGCCGGCGATCAGCGAGCGGCTTTCCTCCGGTCTGGCAGGTCGGGCAGTACTGCAGTGACTTTGTCGAAAACGACACCTGCCGGATCGTGTCCCTACACACCGGGCAGGGCTCGCCGGTTCGGCCGTGCACTGCCAATCCGCTGCGTTTTTCACCCTTCAATCCTTTGGCGGGCAAACCGAGCGACCGGTCCACGGCGTCAGCCAGAACGCCGACCAAGGCAGCGTGGAGGGCCGCGCTCTCCGCATCGTCAAGCTTTCCGGCCGCCTTGTATGGCGACAGGTGGGCGCGGTGGAGCGCCTCGTCTGAATAGGCGTTGCCGACGCCGGCGAGCACCGACTGGTCGGTCAGCACGCTCTTCAGGTTCCCCCCTCGGCCGGCGAGCAAGCCCCGCAGTTCGGCCACCCCGAAACCGGGGTCGAGCGGGTCGGGCCCCAGCCGGGCCACCCCCTCGATGGCGCACAGGTCGGCCACCACCCACAGTGCCAGACGTTTCTCGGTCCCCTGCTCGGTCACGTCGAAGCCGCCACCGCCCGAAAGGCCGACCCGGAGTGCCAGCGGGCCTTTTCCCGGGCGCGCCCGGCCCGGCGGGGTCGTGTCCCGCCACTGGACCCATCCGCCCCGAGCCAAATGCATCACCAGCCACAGGTCGCCGGCCTGCAGCCCCACGTACTTCCCCCGGCGAACGGTCCCATCGACGACCCGGCCACGCAACGCCTCCACTGGCGGGTTATAGGTCTTCAGCGCGGAAAGAGCGCCCACTTCGATGCGTTCGATCACTTTGCCCGTGCACCTCTCGCCGAGAAAGCGAGCCAGGGCCTCGACCTCAGGAAGTTCAGGCACCGCAGCTAACGCCCACTGTGGCCAAAGCCACCGCAACCCCGTTCCGATGCCGGTAGCTCCCCGACCGCCACGAAGGACACGTGCTCGACCCGTTGGACCACCAGTTGCGCGATGCGATCACCGGGACGGATCTCGAAGTCGTCTCGCGGGTCGGTGTTGATCACGATGACGGCGATCTCGTTGCGGTAGCCGGCGTCGATGAGGCCGGGACTGTTGGCCAGGGTGATCCCGTGGTGCAAGGCCAGACCGCTTCGCGGCTGGACGAATCCCGCGTACCCGTCGGGGAGGGCCACCCGGACGCCCGTTGGGACCAACGCCCGCCCGCCGCCTGCCGCAACAATCGCACCGGTGCGCGCTATCAGGTCGGCGCCTGCGTCTCCCGGCCGGGCATAGGTGGGGACGCTCACGTTGTCGTCGACAAGCACTGTCGGGATCTCGACCACCCCCCCACGGTACCGACCCGAAACGGGATGGACCGGTTGGGTATCTTCGCTGCAGTGCTGGCGTGGATGGATCTCGAGATGACCGGACTTGACCCCACTCGCCACGCCATTGTCGAGATCGCCACCCTGATCACCGACGACGGGCTGGAGATTGTCGCGGCCGGGCCCGATCTCGTCATCGCCGCGTCGGAGGAAGAGTTGGGGGGAATGGACCAGGTCGTCCGGGCCATGCACTCCCGAAGCGGACTCATTGACGCTGTGCAAGCGTCCACTCTCACCCTGGCCGAGGCGGGCGACGCCACCCTCGCCTTCCTGCGGGAGTACATCGCCGAACCGCGGACCGTCCCGTTATGCGGGAACTCCATCGGCACGGACCGCCGCTTCCTCGCCGCGTGGCTGCCCGAGGTGGACGAGTACCTCCATTACCGCTCCATCGACGTCTCCACCATCAAAGAGCTGGCTCGCCGATGGTATCCCGAGGTCTACGCGAACGGGCCCAAGAAGGCGGGCGCCCACCGGGCTCTCGATGACATCCTCGAGAGCGTGGAGGAGCTGCGCTATTACCGCGAGGCGATCTTCCGTCCTCGCTGACGGCATGTATCTGAACGGGTTCTGAAGAGCTCCTGAAAGAGTCCGGTGGCCCCTAGCGGCACATCCGGCAGGCATGGCACCATGGGTTCTACGGGCCGGCGGTTCGAGCGAGTGCCGGTTCCGGGCAGGAGGTTCAGTGAGCGAGCCGCAGGCGAATGATCCAGTCGTCCGAGCGACGGACATCGTCACCGAAGCGCCCGACCACCGGCGTCGCACCACCAGGCTGGTGCGCCACACGGCTCGGGCAACCTTGCACGGGCTCGCCGGCGACGCCGACGCCCTGGAGGACGCCGATCTGCATTGCCCGCAGGTCCCTCATGACCTGGGCCGCAAATCGTCGTCGAAACCCAAGGGCGATCCAAAGCCGGGTCGCCGGCCAGGCTTCAAAGTCTGGAAGACCCCGTTCTGGAAGCGCCGGCGGGCGTTGTGGGCGGCCCGGAATGCGGCCGTTCGCCAGCTCGCCCGGGAGGAGTGAGGCCCCGCAGCCTCCTGGCGCTCGATAGGTTGAGCGCCATGCTGGACCCTGTTGCGAGGGAACTCGCCCAAGGCAAGAACTTTGCTGCGTTCACCACCTTGCTCCCGAGCGGGCAGCCGTCGACTCAGGTGATGTGGGTGGACGCTGACAACGATCACGTCTTGATCAACACCGAAACCGGACGGCAGAAGTTCGCGAACGTCGAGCATGACCCCAGAGTCGTCGTGACGGTCATTGACTCGGAAGACCCGTACCGGTACACGGAAATTCGCGGTCGCGTGGTCGGCAAAGTCACCGGGGCCGACGCCCGGCAGCATATTGATCGACTGAGCGAAAAATACGTGGGCGGTCCTTACACTGCGCCCATCGCCACCGAACGGGTGATCCTCCAGATCGAACCCGAGCGGGTCCGGGTTCAGGGCTAAGCGCTCAAGCCCGAGGCTCGAACTCAAGCGCCAGGGAGTTCATGCAGTAGCGCTGTCCCGTCGGCTGGGGCCCGTCGTCGAAGACATGCCCGAGGTGTCCTCCACATTGCCGGCACCGCACCTCGGTGCGGACCATGCCGTGGGTGTGGTCCTCGATCAGTTCGACTGCGTCCGCCACACTCGGCTCATAGAAGCTGGGCCAACCGCTGCCGGATTCGAACTTGGTAGAGGAGTCGAACAGCAGTGCGCCGCAGCCCGCGCACCGGTAACTCCCGTCGTCGTGGTTCTGCACGTATTTTCCCGACCAGGGGCGTTCCGTCCCCGCCTGGCGCAAGACCTGGTACTGCTCCGGGCTCAACTGCGCCCGCCACTCGCCGTCTGATTTGGTGACCTCAGATGCCATACCCTTCAGGGTACGGCGGCCGCGGCCCAACGCAGCGCTTCCCAGCCTTCAGACGAGGGACGGGAACGAGACGCCCACGCCGCCTCGGGTCGATCCTCCGTAGCGTTCGATCTCGGCGGCCAGATCCAGGGGCCGGGTTACGAGCTCCGGTTTTGCCGGGAGCTGATCGGCGGGCACCAGCCACGACACCTCGAACTCCAGCCCGTCGGGGTCGTGGGCGTAGAGCGCCTTCGTCGTGCCATGATCGGACGCCCCGACGAGCGCCCCGGCGGTGCGCAACTTCCCGGCGATACGGTCCAGCTCGTCCAGAGTGTCCACCTCCCAGGCGAGGTGGTACAGCCCGACCGTTGTCCGGCCGGCTTCCGATGGGCCTGCCGTGGGGCCGACCTGAAACAAACCGAGATCGTGGTCGTTTTGGCTGGCGGGAGCCTGCAGGAAGGCCGCCTGTCCGGGAATCTCGAACTTGACGCGAAATCCGAGGACCTCGCGATAGAAGGACACCGTGCGCTCGACGTCTCGTACGTAAAGGACGGCGTGGTTCATGCGCGTGATTGGCATGCCATGAGCGTACGGCCGCTGGCAGCGGATACGGTCATGGCATCGTGGTGAGACACGCCCGTCGGGCGGCGGCAGCGGCGCTCGCGGTGTGCCTCGGGTTGTCAGCCGGCGCCTGTGGCGGCTCGGGACCGACACGACCAGGGACTGATCGGGCGCCCGTCAGCGCGACACCGCCGTCGACCACTGCGCCGCACACGATTCCGCCCACGCTTCCAACCACCGTGCCGAGCACGACTGCCAGCCCCCCGAGCACCTCTGTCCCGCCGGCCACGCCGCCCCCATCTGTGGCCCCATCGCCCCCCTACCCGGTGAGCGAACTCACAGTGCCCCTGGTCGACGCCACCAGGCCCACCGTGGATCAGGGTCGGGAAATCAGCCCGACGCGGGCGCTGACCACCCTGGTGTGGGTCCCCGATGCGCCCGGCAGATGGCCGCTGGTGGTGTTCGCCCACGGGTTTCAAGTCGGGCCGGACCCCTATGTCACCTTGCTGACCGCGTGGGCGGCGCACGGCTATGTCGTGGCCGCCCCCGAGTTCCCGCTGACGGACCAGGCGGTCGCCGGGGCCAACCTGGACGAAGCAGACCTGGTGAACCAACCGGCGGATGTCCGTTTTGTGACCGATGCGCTGGTGGGAGCGGGCAGCCCGGTCGCAGCCCACATCGACCCCGGCCGCGTCGCGGTGGCCGGCCACAGCGATGGCGCCGAAACCGCTCTGGCTGTGAGCTTGAATTCCCCCCCTCCAGGTGAGCCGCGCTTCCGGGCCGTCATCGCGATGGCAGTGCAGTCAGTGTCGGCCGCCGACCCGACTCCGAACCCCCCGATCCTCGTCACCCAGGGCGACGCGGACACCATCAACCCACCCGAGCTGGGGTATCAGACCTGGCGCCAGGCGGCCTCGCCGAAGTACCTCCTGGTCCTGCACGGGGCCGGCCACCTGCCCCCGCTGGAGGCGGGCAGCGACTGGCTGCCGGGTGTCGAGGCGGTGACGGAAGCCTTCCTCGACGGCTACGTGGCCGGAAACGAGCCGGTGTCGGGGGTGGCGACGGCGGCCGGCGATGCAGGTACGACCTTGTTCTCGCTCACCGCGGGCTGACCTCGGGTCGCCGCCGCAGGTCGCCGCGGGTCGCCGCGGGTCCCGGCCGCCTGTCAGGAACAGCCGCTGGTCGTGCCGCAAGACGGACAGGCGTGGCAGGTACCGGAGCGGATCATCTGGACGCCGCACTGGAAGCAGTACGGGGCGTCCGCTTCGGCGGTTACCGGCCAGACCGCGTGAGCCGGGGCGGCTACCCGCGTCGGTGGCTCTTGCCGGTCGTCGCGGCGGGGAGCGCCGGAGTCGCCCAGGTCCCGGGACTCGGTCAGACCGCCCATGTTGCCCACGCCGCCCCCGTCGCCCAGGGGATCGACCTCCACCAAACGAGAGCTCGGCGTGACCGCCTCCTCGACGCCCGGCAGCGTCAACTGCGTTCGCTCAGCCGTGGTGAGCACCCCCAGCTCCGCCCGTTCCTCGTAGGACAGGTAATCGACCGCCAGCCTTCGGAAGATGTAGTCCGCCAATGACTGAGCGATCCGCAGATCCGGATCATCGGTCATGCCGGCCGGCTCGAAGCGCATGTTGGTGTACTTCTTGACGAAGGTCGCCAGGGGCACACCGTGCTGCAGGCCCAGGCTGACGGCGATAGCGAAGGCGTCCATGATGCCGGCCAAGGTCGACCCTTGCTTCGACACCTTCATGAATACTTCGCCGGGGCGGCCGTCCTCATACTCGCCGACGGTCACATAGCCCTCGCAGTCGGCGACGCGGAAAGCGAAGGTGGTCGAGGCCCGCCGGCGAGGCAGCCGTTCGCGAATGGGCTGCTTGACCACCACCGTCTGGCGCTGGAGGGCGCGTTCGAGCTCGGCCACCTTGATGGCCAGCTGGGCGTCGTGGGCCTCGGCGGCCGGGGTTCCGGGATCCTCTGCTGTCTTCCTGGCGGTCGCGAGAGGCTGGGCCACCTTGCAGTTGTCCCGATAGATGGCGACCGCCTTCAGCCCGAGGCGCCAGGCGTCGACGTGCAGTTGTTCCACGTCCTCGACCGTCACGTCCTCGGGCATGTTGACCGTCTTCGAGATGGCTCCCGAGATGAACGGTTGCACCGCGCCCATCATGTGAACGTGACCCCGGTAATGAATCGGGTTGTCCCCCATCGAGCACGCAAACACCGCCAGGTGCCCCGCGGCCAGGTGAGGCGCCCCGAGAATGGACTTGTGCTCGTCGACGTAGGCCACGATGTCGGCGATCTGCCCGGGCTGGTAGCCCAACCTGCTCAAGGCCCGCGGCACCGTGCGGTTGACGATGGACATGGTCCCCCCGCCCACCAGTTTCTTCATCTTCACCAGACCCAGATCGGGCTCGATACCGGTCGTGTCGCAGTCCATCAGCAGACCGATCGTTCCGGTCGGCGCCAGCACGCTGGCCTGGGCGTTGCGCACGCCGTACTGCTCGCCCAGAAGCACGGCGGTGTCCCAGGCCTCCTGGGCCGCGCACAGCAGTTCGGGCGGGACGAGTTCTTCGTCAATGCGCGCCACTGCTTCCCGGTGCATCCGCAGGACGTTGAGCATCGGCTCGCGATTCTCCTGGTAACCGGCGAAGGGACCCATGCGCGCCGCGGTGCGTGCCGACGTCGCGTACGAATGACCGGTCAGCAGGGCGCTGATAGCCGCGGCCCAGGCCCGACCCTCATCCGAGTCGTAGGGCAGACCCTCAGCCATGAGCAGCGCACCCAGGTTGGCGTAGCCGATCCCCAGTTGTCGGAACCGACGGGAGTTCTCGGCAATCTTGTCGGTCGGGTAGTCGGCATTGCCGACCAGTATCTCCTGGGCGGTAAAAATAATCTCCGTGGCGGCGCGGAACCCCTCCACATCAAACGAGCCGCTCTGCTCGGTGAAGGACAGCAGGTTGAGGCTGGCCAGGTTGCAGGCGGAGTTGTCGATATGCATGTACTCACTACACGGGTTGCTGCCATTGATGCGGTCGGTGTTGGGCGCGGTGTGCCAGCGATTGATGGTGGTGTCGAATTGCAGGCCGGGATCGGCGCATTCCCAGGCAGCCTTGGCGATCTGACGAAACAGGTCCCGGGCTGGGACGGTTTGGACCACCTGGCCGCTGGTAATGGCCCGCATTTCCCAGTCTCGGCCGTCGAGGACAGCCTGCATAAACTCGTCCGTCACCCGGACCGAATTGTTGGCGTTCTGGTACTGGATGGAGTGACTGTCCTTGCCGTCCAGGTCCATGTCGAAGCCGGCATCTCGAAGGGCGCGAGCCTTGCGCTCCTCGATGGCCTTGCACCAGATGAAGTCCTCGACGTCGGGGTGCGCCACGTCAAGGATGACCATCTTGGCCGCCCGACGGGTTTTCCCACCCGACTTGATCGTCCCGGCGGAGGCATCGGCCCCGCGCATGAAGCTCACCGGGCCGGACGCGGTGCCACCGCCGCGCAAGCCCTCCCTGGACGAACGGATCTTCGACAGGTTGACTCCGGCGCCGGACCCGCCTTTGAAGATGATGCCCTCTTCCTTGTACCAGTTGAGGATCGAGTCCATCGAGTCCTCCACTGCCAGGATGAAGCATGCCGACGCCTGCTGTGGCACCCCTTCCACGCCGATGTTGAACCAGACGGGCGAGTTAAAGGCTGCCTTCTGGTGGATGATCAGGTATTTGAGCTCGGCCTGGAACGCGTCCGCTTCTTCCTCGTCGAGGAAGTACCCGTCCTTGCGGCCCCAGCCGGTGATGGTGTCGACCACGCGGTCGACCACCTGCTTCAGCGACCACTCCCGCTCGACGGTGCCGAGGGTGCCCCGGAAGTACTTCTGGGCCAGGATGTTGGTCGCGTTCACGCTCCAGTCAGCGGGCACCTCGACGCCGGGCTGCTCGAAGGCCACCGCCCCGGTGGCGTAGTTGGAGATGCGGGCGTCGCGGCGCTCCCAGTCCACGGTGTCGTAGGGGTCTTGTCCCGGCGAGGTGAACTGCCGCCGGATCCCGATGCCCGTCCGCTCAGGGGCGATGGCCATCCCTTCTACCTCCTACAGTTCGTCGGTCGTCGTACGGAGCACGCCAAGGCCTGACCGGCGTACCCACAACAGGTTGTGGTCGTCGGCCTCCGGGATCGCCGGGAGCCACAACATGAGGACCAAATTACATCACCGTAGTTCCATCGGTGTCAATCGAAGGTGCCGGGGAAAAGTGCTGGTCACGGGGTGCTCGCGAAGGTTTGCATTCTGGTCGCGGAAGGCGTGGCTTTTTCGCGCACTGACGCTAGGGGCGCGTGGCTGTGGACCGATAGAGCCGTTATGCTGACCCCCCTGTGGGTTAGCTGCGGAAAGATCTGCAGGTTGTCCACAGGAGCGATTTGTGGCATCGCTCAACAAAAAAAGTTCCCGTTTCGACGTGATAGGAAGCGCCCTCAGGGGTAAGATCACCGAGAGCCGCCGAAGCTGCCCCCTCGGCGGTCATGACCCTGGCGCCGGCCCCCTTGTCCCCGCCCCTTCGACAGGGGGCCGCGCCGGGGATACTCGTCTGCGGCGCCTCTTGTCGTCGTGCTTTGGCGGACGAGCGGATAGGGTCCGGTTCCCATGGCCGTGGTCATCGCAGTGGATGCCGGCACAACCGGCGTGCGGTCCGTGGCGGTGGACGAGAAAGGCCAACCGGTCGCGGCCTGCTACCAGGAGTTCGCGCAGTACTTCCCCAGGCCCGGATGGGTGGAACACGACCCCGATGAGATCTGGGCGGCGGTCGCCCAGACACTGGGCGCCGTGCTCGAGCGGGTCGACCAGCCGGTGGCCGCCCTGGGGCTCACCAATCAACGCGAGACCGTTGTCGCCTGGGACCGCCGCACCGGCCGACCCCGGCACCGGGCCATCGTGTGGCAGGACCGGCGGGGAGCTCCGCAATGCGAAGCGCTCCAGGCCGCCGGGTACCTGGATCTGATCCGATCGCGCACCGGCCTGGTCCTCGACCCGTACTTCTCCGCCACCAAACTCAGCTGGCTTCTGACGAACGGCGGTATCGAGTCCGGGCCGGATCTGGCCTTCGGAACAGTCGACAGCTGGCTGCGGTGGCGCCTCACCGGTGGGGCCCTTCATGCGACCGACCCGACGAACGCGTCGCGCACCTTGCTGTTCGACATCCATCGCATGGCCTGGGACCCGGAGCTGGCGGGGCTGTTCGGGGTTCCGCTTTCCGCCCTGCCGGAGGTCGGTGCCTCGAGCGGGCGGATGGGGTTGACCACCGGCGGTGTCGTGCCGGGGTTGCCGGCCGGGGTGCCAATCAGCGGGGTCGCAGGCGACCAGCAGGCGGCCCTGTTCGGTCAGGCATGCTTCGAGTCCGGCATGACCAAGAACACTTACGGCACCGGGAGCTTTGTCCTCATGAACGTGGGTTCGCATCCCGCTGCCCCCGTTCCCGGACTGCTGACCACGGTGGCCTGGTCGCTGGACGGCCCCTCGCAGGTGGCGTACGCGCTGGAGGGATCGATCTTCGTGACCGGCGCGGCAGTGCAATGGCTGCGGGACGGCCTGGGAATTATCCATTCCGCAGAGGAAATCGGGCCCCTCGCGGCCTCGGTCACTGACACTGGGGGTGCCTACCTGGTCCCGGCGCTGACGGGTCTGGGGAGTCCGTGGTGGGACCCCCACGCCCGGGGCACCCTGGTCGGCGCCACCCGTGGCGTCGGGCGGGCCCAGTTGGCCCGGGCAGTGGTCGAAGCCATGGCGTTCCAGACCCGCGACGTGGTGGAAGCTATGCAGGTTGCGGCCGGTCGTCGCGTGAGCGAGTTACGGGTCGATGGCGGTGCTGCCGTCATGGACCTGTTGCTGCGGTTTCAGGCCGATCTGCTCGGCGTGCCCGTCGTGCGTGCAGGCGTACGAGAGAGCACGGCCCTTGGCGCCGCGTTTCTGGCCGGGCTTGGTGAGGGCGTATGGAACTCGCTCGAGGAGGTGGCCGACCTCTGGATTTCCGACCGGACTGTGGATCCGGCCGGAGACGACGCAAGCGTGGAGGCGTCATACCGCGGCTGGCTGCGGGCAGTCGAGCGGGCCCGGTCCTGGGATGGTGACGGCGATGGTGATGGTGATGGTGAGGGTCATGGTGAGTTTGCGTGAGTGTGGTCTGCGTGAGGAGTGGGTGATGGTGACAGGACGGCTGTCGTGAGCACGATCCGCCTGGGCATCCTGGGCGCGGCCCGGATCGCCCCGGCCGCTGTCATCGGGCCGGCCCAGCAACTGTCCAACGTGCGGGTGGAGGCCGTCGCGGCACGGGATTCCGAAAAAGCCAACCGCTTTGCCACGAAACGAAAGATCCCCAAGGTGGCGCCGTCGTACCAGGCCCTGCTCGACGACCCCAACATCGATGCCGTCTACAACCCACTCCCAAACGGTCTGCACGCGGAGTGGACGCTGAAGGCGCTGGCGGCCGGCAAGCACGTCCTCTGTGAAAAGCCCTTCACGGCCAATGCCACCGAGGCCGAGCAAGTCGCGGCCGCGGCAAAGGACACGGGGTTGGTGGTGATGGAGGCCTTCCACTACCGCTACCACCCGCTGGCGCAACGCACCCTGCAAATCGTCCAGAGCGGAGAGCTCGGCCGCCTCACCCAGGTGGAGACGGCAGTGTGCTTCCCCCTCCCCCGCTTCTCCGATATCCGCTATCAGCTGGACCTGGCGGGTGGAGCCACCATGGATGCCGGCTGCTACGCCATCCACATGGCCCGGCTGTTCGGAGGGCAGGAGCCTACGGTCACCGCCGCGACTGCCAAGCTCCATTCACCGCAAGTCGACCGGGCCATGACCGCGGAGCTGTCGTATCCGGGCGGCCACAGCGGTCGGATCACCACGTCGCTGTGGTCGTCCACCCTGCTGCGGGTATCGGCGAGCGTGCGCGGCGAAGCCGGGCGCCTCACCGTGCTCAACCCTTTGGCTCCCCAGGCGTGGCACCGCCTCTCCGTGCACGTGGACGGGCATCGTCGAGTCGAGCATTTTCCCCGCCGGCCCACGTACACCTATCAGCTGGAGGCCTTTTGCGCCGCCATCGCCGACGGGACGCCGGTGCTGACCCCCCCGTCGGACTCGGTCGCCAACATGCGGGTCATCGATGCCGTCTATCTGGCCGCCGGCTTGCAGCCCCGGGGACGTGACTCCGGGGTGTCCGGGCCGGCGGCCGAGGACTGACAGCAGCTGCCGCGGCGACGGTCAGCGGGGTCCAGGGCGCCGGGCTGGCCCTGCGTCGACTGACTGGCGCTCGCCCCTCCCCTTCCGGGCGTGGCCGTGCCCACAAATCCCGGGCCGTCCACGCCGCTCGCGACTGGCGACGACCCGACAGAGAATCCCGCCAGGACACGGAAACAGCCCTTCTCTGTCGGAATTCACACCCCCCCAAACCGTGGCCCACGACAGGGAAAGCCTTCGGAGCGCCTCGCCCGACATTCTCTGTCGTAATCCCCACCCGGGAGGACATCCGTGCGTCCGCACGGCGCCGGCCGACGACCACCCACAGGGCCCATTGTGCGAACGCCGAGACGACCTGTCAGACCAGGGGCGAAGTCCCTCCCGATCAGAAGGTCAAGGCGCTCGGATGGGCCAACTTGCCGGCCCGGGTGTGCAACTCGGTCCAGCGGTGGTCGACGATGCGCGTCAGCGCGGTCAACTGGCGTCGTTCCCGGGCTCGGAACGGGCGACCCTTCCGGCCGAGCACGACGACCAGACCTGCGGCGTCCATGTCGGCCCAGGCCACGTCGTCGGGGCCACCCTCCGAACCGGGATCAGCCGACGACCGGCTGCCCGTCACGAAGGCCGCCAGCCACGAGGCCGGCGGCGCCGTCCCTACCGTCACGACCTGGTTCGACGACTCCAGGTCGACCACGGCCACCCAATCCGACTGGAAGTCGGAGAGGCTGCGCCGAGCCAGGGCGTCGAGCAATGAGCTCACCTGGGCATGGGCAACCAGAGAAGCTGCCGTTTCCAGAGCATCCAGGCGAGGATCGACCGCAGCTTCCGGCGCCAGCCGGACGTCCTCCACGTCCACGCCGTCCACCTGCGACACCTCGGACACGAGCAAATCGACCAGCCCGGAATGCGGCAGGTCCACGATCAGCTCGTCGATCGCCCGGCCACCGCCGCGCTCGAGGATGTCAATGCCCACGAGGTCACCCCGGACGGCCCCGATGCGGCTGGCCACGGCGCCAAGGGCGCCGGGCCGATCCGGCACCCATACGCGGCAGGATGTACGAGGGCACGGCGCCACGGTAGCGCCGTCATATGAACCGGCTGTTACCGCCCGGCGACAGAGCGATTACGCCGTCACCGATGTCGCCGGTGAGGCCGCCTACGCGGGCGCCGCTCGCACCCCTGGTCCGTTCGGCTGGAACGGCTCGGCTTCCGACCCCGGAGCGGCGAGTCGCCCCTTGTCCCGCCGGGCGTAAGTGTCCACTTGCACCTGTCCGGACAGCGATGCGATGGCCGCCATGAGACGATTCGTGAACGCCCGGTACTCGGTTGATCCCTCAACCCGCCCATCCCAGCGCAGGGGCCGCCCCATTTTGACCTCCACTCGCCGGAACAGCTTCGGCCACATGGACCCGATGGGCTGGACGGCAGCCGTACCGATCTGGGCAACGGGAACGACAGGGACGTGGCAGTCCAGGGCAAGTCGGGCCGCACCAGTATGGCCCTTGTACAACCGGCCATCCGGCGAACGAGTGCCCTCTGGATAGATGCCGAGCACACCACCCGCTGCGAGCACCTCTCGGGCCGCGGCCAGGGCGCGGGCCGACGCCGGCCCGTCGCCCCGCTTGATCGGGATCATCCCGACGGCGCGGAAGAACCAGGCCGTCTTCGGGTTCTCGAAGTACTCGGCCTTGGCCACAAACGTGACCCGACGGCGCACCACCAGCGGAAGAAACACGCTGTCAACAAAGGACTGGTGATTGGATGCCAGGATCACCGGTCCCGTCTTCGGCACGTTGCTCGTGCCTTCCGATCGAACCTGGAAGATCGTTCGCAGTACCGGGGTCAGGAGGATCTTGAGCACCCAGTAAGCCATGTGACGAACGCTACGCGCTGGACGCGCAGCCTGCGTCGGGATCTCAGCCGAGCTTCGTCAGGGCTCGTCGCAAGTTGCGGACGCCCTGCTGGATCCGCTGCTCGTTTTCGATCAAGGCGAAACGAACGAAGCCCTCCCCGCCCCGGCCAAACCCGACTCCCGGTGATGTGGCCACCTCGGCGTCGGTTACCAGGTACTTGGCGAATTCGAGCGAGCCCATTTCCCGGTACGGCTCAGGAATCGGAGCCCACACAAACATGGTTCCCCGGGGCGGCTCGACGTCCCAGCCGATGCGCCGGAGCCCGTCGCAGAGGGCGTTACGACGCGATTGGTAGATCTCGTTGACGACCTTCGGATAATCGGGGGCTTCGTTGAGCGTCACGATGGAGGCGATCTGGATGGGCTGAAAAGTCCCGTAGTCCAGGTAGCTCTTGAGTTTCGTCAGTGCGGCCACCATCTGCGGATTGCCGACCAGGAACGCCACCCGCCATCCGGCCATGGAGAAGCTCTTGGTGAGCGTGTACAGCTCCACCGCTACGTCTTTGGCTCCCGGGACCTGCAGGACCGAGGGCGGCTGATAACCGTCGAAGGCCGTGTCGGAATAAGCGAAGTCATGAACAAGCGACACATCGTGCTCACGGGCGAAATCCACGATGCGCTGCATCCAGTCCAGGTCGACGCACTCCGTCGTCGGGTTGTGCGGGAACGAGAAGACGATCACCCGGGGCCGGGGCCACGTCGACTCCCAGCTCTCGACCAGGTTGGCGAAAAAGTCCTGGTCTGGTCCGAGCCTGACCTGCTGGACGTCAGCTCCGGAAAAAAGGGGAGCGTAGATGTGGATCGGGTAGCTCGGGGTCGGCACCAGCGCCGTGTCCCCCGGGCCGACCAGGGTCCACATCAAGTGGGACAACCCCTCTTTGGCCCCGATGGTGGTCACGACCTCGGTATCGGGGTCGAGGTCCACGCCGAAGCGTCGCAAGTACAGGTTGGCGATGGCTAGCCGAAGCTTGGGGATACCCCTCGACGCCGAATAGCGATGGTTGCGTGGATTACGGGCCGCTTCGGCCAGTTTTTCAACAGCGATGTCCGGGCTCGGGATATCCGGGTTGCCAAAACCCATGTCGATGACGTCCCGACCGGCGTGCCGTGCTGCGTCGCGGAGTTCGTTGATGATGGCAAAGACGTATGGCGGCAACCCGTTGATCCGGCGGAATTCCATCGTGGCGAGGTTACTGGACCGCATGTGACCGGTCTGCGCATTCGCTTCGCCCCTAGGGATGGCCAGCAGCAAGCAGGCCGGCGCCGATCGCACCGGCCTGAGCACCGAGAACGGCGGCTTCGATGTCCACTCCAGCACGGGCCCAGGGAGCTTCCACGAGAGCAGCGAAGGCTCGGCGGGTCGGCTCGATCAGGACCTCCCCGGCGGACACCAGGCCTCCCCCGAGCACGATCAGCCGGGGATCGAGGGCGTTGGCCAGGTTGGCCAACCCCAGAGCGACCCACCACCCGAAGCGGGACATGACCTCGAGCGCTGACGGGTCGCCATCAGCCGCAGCCGCGGTGACGTGCTCTCCTCGCACACTGTCGGCGTCGCCTCCGGCAAGATCCACCAACCCCGGGGCGTCGCCGGCGACGGCCATCTGGCGGGCCAAAGCCCCGAGACCGCTGCCGGACGCGAACCGCTCCCAGCATCCTTGCTTGCCGCACGGGCAGGGAGGTCCGTGCGGGTCCACGACCATGTGCCCGAACTCACCCGCGTAGCGGTTGGTGCCCTCCATGAGCCGCCCGCCCCCGATGATCGCCCCGCCGATGCCGGTCCCGAGGGTGATCACGAGGACCTCGTCCACGTTGCGGGCCGCTCCCCGCTCGTGCTCCGCCCACCCCGCGGCGGTGGCGTCGTTGCCCACCCAGATCTTCCAGCCCGGCAGCGCCTCGCCAAGGGCATCCCGGAGCGGTGTGTCGACCAGGCCGTGCAAGTTGGGTGCGAAGCGGACGATGCCGGCGCCGTCGACCAGACCAGGAACGCCCACGCCGACGGCCCCCGGCCCCGACGAACCGGAGAGCCGGACCGCGGCCGCCGCCACCTGCTCGACCACGCCCGGACCGTCAGCCGGAGACGCTCGAACCGGGTCCAGCGTGATCGGCCCATCCGCGTGCATCCGCACCGCCATCAACTTGGTCCCGCCGATGTCGACGCCCACCACCGGCCCGTCGACGTCCCCGGGCATCACCCTACAAGCCGGCTCCGAAGCCGGCGCATGCCCCGCAACCACCGATCCCGGTCCTCGACCTTCTGCATCTCGTAACCGTGAGTCTCGGGATGCGACAGCACCAGAAAACGATTGGCCCGCACGGCCTCAACCACCGCATCAGCGACGATCGACGGCTCGATAATCGAGCCGCTGGTGGACACTTCGGTCTCGCCCTCCGGGTCGCTCGACACCATGGGCGTGCGCACCCCCTGCGGGCAGACGCAGTGCACCTGCACGCCGGGTGCGGCGTAATTGACGGCCACCCACTCGGCGATCGCCACCGACGCGTGCTTGGTCACGGTGTACGGCGCCGATTGCATGAACATCAACAGCCCGGCCGCGGACGCGGTAATCACCAGAGCGCCCGAACCGCGAGCGCCCATTCCCGGCATCACTTCCCTGGCCGCATAAACGTGGGCCATAGCGTGGACTCGCCAACTGCGCTCCCACGCCTCGTCGTCACCCAGGCCACCGCCGGTCCCGACACCGGCATTGGAGCAATAGATGTCGATGGGACCCAGGGCTGCCTCCACCTCGCTCACCGCCGCACGGACGGCAGCGGGATCCCCCACGTCGGCGGCAACCGCCAGCGCGCCCGGGAGCTCGGCCGCGACCGCTTTGGCACCCTGTTCGTCAAGGTCGACGACCACCACGCGTGACCCCTCCGCGGCAAGACGGACGGCGAGGGCCCGGCCGATGCCGCCGGCACCGCCCGTCACCACCGCAACGGCGCGCTCGAAGTTGAAGTCCGACATGTCCACACCCTAAACCCGGGCGACTCCGGCAGCCCGGTCCGGCCAAGCGCCGATGGGGCCGCAAAGCCGCGAAGCCGCGCAGCCGCGGAAGTCACGGAGCCGCGGCAAGTCACGGAGCCGCTCGAGCCAGGACCTGGACCTACCGACCACTGGGCGGGACTGGCGCCAGCCGGTGCAGCGCGACGGCCACCGCCGTCGCCACGTTGAGCGAATCCACCCCGGTCGCCATCGGGATGCGCACCCGGTGTGCAGCCGCTCGCCGAGCCCCCTCGCTCAATCCTGACGACTCACCGCCGGCCAGCAACGCCACTCGCGGCCCCGCCACCACCGAATCGAGGGTCTCGGACCCGGCCGGATCGAGGGCGACAACGGTGAATCCAAGCGCGCCCAGTCCGGCCAGCGCCCCGGGCCAGGGGGTCAGCCGGCCAAAAGGGACCCGCAGCACATGGCCGACCGACACCCGCACCGATCGGCGGTAGAGCGGATCGCACGACTGAGGGTCCAGCAGTACGGCCTGGGCGCCAAGGGCGGCGGCGTTGCGGAAGATGGCGCCCATGTTCTCGTGGTCGTTGATGCGCTCGACCACCACGACTGCGGCCGCGCCGCGCAACACCGCCTCCGGATCGGGGAGGGGTTGGCGCTCGGCCAACGCCAGCACACCACGGTGGAACGGGAACCCGGCGACGCCGTCAAAGACGGCCCGGCTGGCCACATAGACCGGAACGCCCCGGCGGACCGCGGTCTGCACCGCGTCCGTCAGGGCGGCGAAACGTTCCGGCAGGAGAAGCAGCGACTGGACCCGCCACGACGTCTCGAGGAGCGTCCGGACGCTTCGAGCACCCTCCACGACGAACACCCCGTGATCGTGCTCGAGCCGCCGCCGCAAATCGGCGTCACGAAGTCCCCGGTAGAGGGTAAGCCGCGGGTCGTCCGGGTCGTCGATCCGGGCCGGCACCACCGCTGGCGTCGGGCCCGGGTGAATGCGGCCCTCTGCTAAGGGAGGTTCGCCTCTATCGCCTCGACGACCTGGTCCGAGCCGGGCTCCACAGGTGGGCGGAACCTGGCGACGATGTCGCCGTTCGGTGCGATCAGGAACTTTTCGAAGTTCCACTGGATGTCGCCGCCGTCGCCTTTGCTATCGGGATGCTCCGTCAGTTGCTGATAGAGCTGGTGGCGTTTGGCCCCGTTGACGTCGACCTTCTCGGTCATGGGAAAGGTCACCCCGTACGTGGTCGAACAAAACGTCTCGATTTCCTCGGCGGTGCCCGGCTCCTGGCCGCCGAACTGGTTGCACGGCACGCCCAGAACCGTGAATCCCCGGTCCGCGAAGCGCTTTTGCAGCTCCTCCAGTCCGGTGTACTGAGGAGTGAGACCGCATTTGGAGGCGACGTTGACGACCAGGACCTCTTTGCCCTCGAGGGCTCCCATGTCGAAAGCGGAACCGTCCAGGCCGCCGATGGAGACGTCATAAATGGACATGGCCCCACCCTATATGGGAGCCGCAACGGAAGATGCGGGCGAGGGCAGCACGGCGGGAGGGTCAGCCTTCGACGCGTGCCTTCAGCTCGCGCAGCGCCGTGCCCATGATGCGTCCTTCGGCCCGCCGTTTCACGAAACCGGGCAGCGGCACCTTCAGGTCCACGACCAGGCGATAGGTGATCTCCGTGGCCCCGTCGCCGGACGCCACCAGCTCGTAGGCGCCATCGAGGCGACGAGTCAGGTCGCCCGTCACCTGGACCCACGACAGCTCTCCGGGGGCAGCGTGATAGTCGTAGCGAAGGGTGTAGGAGGTGCTCCGGCCGAAGGCAGCCGCCCGGAATGCAACCTGCACGGCCCGGCCTTGCTCGTCGCGCTCCTCGACCGAGACCGACTTGATGTCTGCTGCCCACTCCGGGTACTTCTCGAAGGAGGTCAGGACGTCATAGCAGTGCTCCGGGGCTCCGCGAATGATCATCCGTTCGCTGACCTGCTCCTCCACCGCGCCGTACCTCCTGACTTGACAAGGGCGCCGGGAAAGGACCGTAGTCGCAGGGCCGCACAGCCCGAAATCTCACGAGCGAGCTCCGGCGCCCATCTTGGCGATGGCGTCCCCGAGACGCACGACCAGTCTGTCGTAAGCAAATTCGGTGACCGCCCGCTGGCGGGCAGCCTGACCCTGGCGACTGGCCCGGGCCGGGTCGGAAAGCAGCCCGTCAATGGCGTCGGCCACGGCCGCAGGATCGGAGGGGTTACCGACGATCACACCGGTCTCGTCGTCGACGACAGCCTCAGCGGCGCCTCCGCAGTTGCCCGCGACGGCCGGGACGCCGGCCGCGGCCGCTTCCAACAGGACGATGCCGAACCCTTCTTGTTCCAGGCCCCCCCAGCGAGACCGGCAACACAGAGCAAACACGTCCGCGCAGGCGTACAGGCCGGGAAGGTCCGGGGACGGTACCCGGCCCAGGAGGCGCACCGGTGCCCCACTCTTGTGGATGGCCCGCTCGAGCCGGGCCCGGTCGCGGCCGCTGCCGGCAATCGCGACGGTCAACTGGGGGTAGCGGCCGGTCGCCGAGAGCCGGGCGGCAGCCTCGATCAGGGTGTCCATGCCCTTGCGCGGCACCAGCCGGCTGACGCTGAGCACCAAGGGGCCCGCCACCGGCAGACCGAGGCGAGCCCGGGTACTGGCACGCTCGATAGGGGCCAACGGGACGAAGCGCGACGTGTCCACGCCGGGGGGAACCTGGGCCACCGGCGGCAGCGAGGTGACGATCCGGCGCGCCTCGGCCTCGGGATAACCGCCGGCCGCGATGAGCAAGGAGGCGGCGCTGAGAACACGGGCCAGCAGCGTGCGCGTGCCGGGAAGGCGGGCCGGGACGGTGACCTCCGAACCGTGCAGTACGACCGCGTACGGCAGGCCCAGTCGAGGGCCAATGGACCCGAGAGGGAGGGCGGGGTCGAGGACCACCGCTTCCGCCCCGACCTCCGCCGCCAATCGCCGGACGCGCCGGATCAGGACCGGGTTGGGCAGCAGCACCGGCTCGTGGGTCCGGACAATCCGGAACGGCTGCCGGCGGTCGAAGAGATCGTCGTCCGGATGCGGGCTGGTCAGCACCGTCACGTCCTCGGGCGGCAGTCGGCGCCACAGCTCCCACAGGTACGACTGGATGCCGCCGATCTTCGGCGGGAAATCGTTGGTGACCAGCAGGTGGCGGGTCACGACGGTGCTCCGGCAGCTGCGATCCCCTCGGCGGCTGACGGCGGTCGGGCGGCCCGAGCCAGCTCGGCTGCGACCAGCGGGTCGTCGTCGGCCGAGAGGGCCCGGAGAAGGTCCCGCCTTCCGAGCCGGGCGGCCGCCCACACCGCGTGCGACCGCACAATGGGATCAGCGTCGGCCAGCGCCCGACTGAGGGCGGACGCCACGGCGGGGTCGGCGGGATCGCCGCAGTTCCCGAGCACGACCAGGGCGTTGCGTCGGACGTAGCGCGCCTCACGTCCGGGGATGTACCACCGTCCAACCATCGTCATCAGAGTGGCGTCGCTGACGGCGAGTAACTCCAAGACATCCACGGCGGGCTGGGCGTCCACCTCGGGCTCGGGGGGTGGATGGCGGCGGGTGGCAATACGGTTGACGGGACAGCTGGTCTGGCAGTCGTCACAGCCGTACAGGCGGTCGCCCAGCGCCTCCCGGAACTCGACCGGGAAGACCCCTGGGGCCTGCAGCAACCAGGCCAGGCAGCGTCGCGCGTCCATCTCGCCGGGGCCGACGAGCGCTCCCGTCGGGCAGGCGGCCAGACAACGTCCGCACGTGCCGCACCCGTCCGCCACCGGGGAAGGCGACCCGACCTCCTCCACGAGCGGTGCGTCGGTGATGACCGAGCCGAGCACGAACCAGGATCCGGCGCCGGGCAACAGCACATTGGTGTTCTTCCCATACCAGCCGATCCCCGCCCGGACTGCTGCCGCCCTGTCGACCAGGGCGTTGTCGTCCACGAGCACCCTCGCTCGCCATCCCTGCTGCGACAGGTGGTCGGCGATGGTGGCGAGGGCGATCCGCAGCAGGCGGTAATGGTCGATCCAGGAGTACATGGCGACCCGGCCCGCGGGCCTTGATCGCTGAAGGGTCACCGCCGTCGCGCCGGAGTTCGCGGGCCGGGCCGGCCCGAACGTCGCCGCGGCGGGAGCGGCCTTGGCGCTGGCCACGGTCGGCGGTCGACGCTCGTAACGGCGGGCTCCGACCACGATGGCCGTCGCGCCCGGCAGAGTGGCCTGCGGGTCGGTTGACCGGTCGGGGTTCCGAAACGTGAACTGCATGCCGGCCGACCAGCCTCGGGCTGCCCGCTCCCGCAAGATCCGGCGGGCGTCCTCGAAGGGTTGCGCGTCGCAGACGCCGACGGCATCGAGTCCAGAAGCTCGGCCAATTCGGGACACGTCGTCGGCGAGGCGCCGGGCGTCGCTCATCGCACCCTCCCAGACCTCGCGCCCGCGCATCTCCATCCGCGGGACAGGAGCGACAGGGAGCCGGGGGTGATACCGAAGCCGCGGCCGTCTCCCACCGACGCCTCCGGCGTGGTGTGCCCACCGACCCGGCTATCAGGCGCCAGCCTCGAGTGCGTACCCATCTGTCCGCCGACCACGCTAGAGCCATCACCCGCACTCACGGTCGCGCTGGGTGCGCTGTTGGTGACGAAGAGGTGGAACGAGCCCGGACCGGCCGAGAAGTCGAATAGCCCGGGCTTCGGCCACATCGATGACGACCGCTTCTCCGGGGTCGCGCTCGCAAATGAACGTCACAACGCACTCCTCGCACGTCGATGTGTGCTGCATCCTGCAGTCATCGCAGCTGATGACGAAGTCCTCGCTCATGGAGGGGATGATCTCAGGACCCTGTGACAGCGACCGGCGACGCGGGGCTCGCCCGCCGAAGCCGGAACCGTTCGCACTTCCGATCAGCGAGCGACGCTGCCCGGGTCTCCCGTCGCACTGCCCGGAGTTCGCCCCAGCACGCCCAGCAACTGAGCCACCGAGATGACGTTGGCGCCCCGCCGGCGCACCTCATCTCGGACGCGCCGATCGTCGGTGGCGACGGTCACCGGGCGGGACGGGTCCAGCCGATCCACCAGGTCGATGATGACCTCATCCGCTTCGACGCCATCGGGTGAGAAGGTCGTTCGCACCCGGTGACGAGCGGCGGCAGTCGGCCCGAACAGACCGCCCACGTCAGTTCCGTCGAACACGACCCGCACGGTTGTCCCGGCCCGCATGGCCAGTTCCACCAGGGCATCGACGAGGCGCTGGCGCTGGCGGGGCAGGTCGAGGTGTGGCCAGGAGGACAGGGTCACGTTGTAGCCATCGACGACCAGCAGCATTCCGGCAGCGCGCACCAGGTAGTCGGCCGCCTCCAGGGAGTCGTCGAAGACCGCCGGCGGCAAGGGCATCGGCTCCCGGCGAACCGTAAACCGTTCCGCAAGGACCGGCCGCAAGGGAGCCGGCACGGGAGCGGGCGGCACGCGGCCCGAACCCGAAGAGAGTGCGGTCGCCGAGAATTCGTCCACCCCTGTCGATTCAGGATGAACAGACCGAGCCACCTCGGCCAGGGCCTCACTCAACTGCCGCGCCGCGCCGGCGGCCCGCCCCACGGCGAGCCCGACGTGGACTCGGAGATCGTCCTGGTGCGCCTCCTGGCGCGCAGCCGCAGTGCCGGCCCGTTCGAGCTCGGCCCGGAGATGATCGACCTCGGCCCGCGCCGCGTCGCGTTCCTGGAGCAGCCCCGCCAGTTGTTCACGCTTCTGGTCGAGCTCAGCTCCAAGCGAGGCGATCCGGGTTTCCAGCGGTGCCATCGTTTCCGCCATCCGGCGGGCGTCCGCTTCCGCCGTGTGCCTGGCCGCCTCCATGGCGGCGCGTTCTGCCTCAAGACGCCGGCGGGCCGATCGTTCGGCGGCGACCTCCTCGGTGAGCTCGGCATTGTCGGACCGGAGTCGTTTCAGGTCGGCCTCGGCTCGAGCCGTCGCGGCCTCAGCTGCGGCGAGTCGTCTCGACGCGGTGCGCTCCTCTTTTTCGGCCTGGACCTCCAGCGCGGCGGCGCCGGCTGCGTCGACCAGCGCACCAAGATCCTCGGCCCACCCCTCGGGGCGGACCAGCCATAACCAGGATGGCCGCTCCAGTGCGGCCTCTTCTGCGACCTGGGCCACGCGGCTGCGAAACGCGTCGTCGTCGTCGACGACCTGGCGCACGGTGGACAGCGCCCGATCGGGAAGCTTGGCGAAGCGCATCAGCGGGCGCAGCCGGCCCGGCGGTGGAACGGGTGGCCGGGCGTCACCGCCAAGTTTGGCCACGGCCCAGGCCAACTCGAGTGCGGGCCGGATCATCGAGTTGGGGGGCGGGCGGCCACTGCCGGATGTTACCGGCGGCCCGCGCGATCACCCTGGGCTCGGTCGTCAGTCGGGTTGCGTGTACCCAACCGGGGGGGCGGCCGGCCGCCAGTAGCCTCGTGTTCATGGTGCACGCCTTCGTCCTCATCGACGCGGAACCGTCGCGTGTGGCGGAGCTGGCGGTGGAGCTGGCTGACGTAAACGGTGTGGCGGAGGTGTACTCGGTTGCCGGCCACGCCGACATCGTGGCCGTCGTCCGGGTCCGGGAGCACGAGGAGCTGGCGGACGTCGTGACCCGGGGCATTTCGCGGCTCGCGGGCGTGGTCGACACCCGCACGTTGATCGCCTTTCAGGCCTACAGCCGGCATGACCTGGAGGCCATCTGGGACGTCGGCACAGAGTGACGGACTGACTGGGTGACGGGGTCTTCCACTGTGGGCGAGTGGGCACACTTTTGGTTTGTGTGATAAAAGTCGCGTAATACGCGGCAAACATCACACAAACGAACGAACGCTGGTGTGGGTAAACGCCGTAAATCGGGATAAACGCATACTAAGCGGATAGACCTGCGTGGCGGCAGGGAGGGAAAGTCGGGCCGCCAGGGGGCGAGCGGGACGAGCCCCCGCTACCGGTTCGTCGACGCGGCCTGGTCGGTGGACACGGCGACCAGCCGATCGAGCGCCACCTCCGCTCGGCCCTCGTCGATCGACACGGATGCCCGCTCCAGGCCGGCGGCCAGGTCGGCACAGACACCGGCCGCGACAAGTCCGGCCGCCGCGTTGAGGAGCACCACATCCCGATGCGGACCGCGCTCGCCGGCAAGCACCCGGCGGGCGTAGGCGGCGTTGGTCGCCGCATCCCCGCCCCGGAGATCCCCGAGGCGCGCCACGGGCAGGCCCAGGCTGCCGGGATCGACGGAGATGGCAGTGACCAGTGGTTCCGCGGGCGTGGAGCGGTCGGGGTGGGCCGTGATGGTGGGCGCCCGCCACTCGTACATGGTCGACGGCCCCGTAGTGGACAGTTCGTCCAGCCCGTCCGCCCCGTGCACGACCAGCGCGTGTACGGCCCCGCCGGCGGCGAGCACCTGGGTCATCTTAGCGGCCATCGCCGGATCGCCGACGCCGACCACCTGGCGACGCACCCGGGCCGGGTTGGCCAGCGGCCCCAGAAAGTTGAACGCGGTCGGCACCCCTAGCTCGCGGCGCACCGGTACCGCGTGGCGCATCGCCGGGTGATACCGGGGTGCGAAACAGAACCCGATCCCGGCTTCTTCGATGCAGCGCACGACGCCCCCGGGGCCCAGGTCGATCACGACGCCAAGAGCTTCGAGCACGTCGGCCGAGCCGGCTTTGGAGGAGGCCGCGCGTCCCCCGTGCTTGCAGACCGGCACGCCCGCCCCGGCCACGACCAGCGCCGCGATCGTCGATACGTTGATCGTCCCGGTCCGGTCCCCCCCGGTACCGCACGTATCGACCAGCCGTTCGGCCAACTCTACGGGGACGACGACCCGCTCCGACGCCGCCACCATCGCCGCCACGAGGCCTGTCATCTCGTCCACCGTCTCGCCCTTGCAGCGCATCCCAACCACGAAAGCGGCGATCTGGGCGGGGGTGGCGTTGCCGGCAAGGACCTCCGCTAACGCGGCCGCCGCTTCGGCTCGATCCAGATCCGCGCCGTCGACCAGCCGCCCCAGTACCGCCGGCCAGCCGCCCAACTCGTCAAGGGTCACCGAAGTCGGCGCCCCGGAAACGGGTAGCTGCAACCCGGGAGGCCCAACCGCCGCGTTCGTCAAGCCGACCGGCGCCGGCGGCGGATGATCCTTCGGCGCTCGCGTTCAGTTGCCCCGCCCCAAACGCCGTCGCTCTCGCGGCTGGTCAGCGCCCACTCGAGGCAGGCCTGCTGGACGGGGCATTGGGCGCAGATGGCCTTGGCGTCCTCGGCCTCCTCATCCGACACCGGATAGAAGATGTCCGGATCGACGCCGCGACAGGCTGCCCGCTGGCGCCAAACGAGGGTTTTGGTGTCTTTTGTGTCCATGTGTATAGTCCCGTCGAAAAGGGCCGGGCGCAGGTTTCCCCACGCACCGCCTCTTCGCAGTCTGGCCCAGGAGAATCTGACCTGTCTAGCCCAAAAGGTCCTCGAAGGAGCCTGGCTCAGGCACCAGGACTCAGGTTGGCCAGCCCGGTCGTGAGGCGTTCGGCGTGGCTTGTCTCCGCCTTGGCCAGGGTCTCGAACCACTCAGCGATCTGGTCGAAGCCCTCCTCCCGGGCGGTTCGGGCAAAGACGGGATACATCTCCGCGTACTCGTACGTCTCGCCTTCGATCGCCGAGCGCAGATTGTCATCAGTGTCGCCGACCGTCATCCCCGTCAACGGATCCCCGACCTCGGCCAGGAAGTCGAAATGTCCGAAGGCGTGCCCGGTCTCACCATCGGCGACTGACCGGAAAAGACCGGCAACATCGGGGAGGCCCTCGATGTCGGCCTTCTGTGCGAAATACAGGAAGCGGCGGTTGGTCTGGCTCTCGCGTGCGAACGCCTCCTTGAGGTTCTGGTGTGTCTTGCTGTCTTTGAGGGGGGGCATTTTTCTTGTGCTCCTCGGGTGGGTGACGGCGAGTGGTGCGCGCGTCGGGGTCCTCAGCTACCTGTGCTGACCCGGCACTCTGGGCAGAGGCCCCGGAAGACGACCTCGGCGCTTCCCAACGCGAACCCCTGTCGGGCCTCGAGGGGAACCTCGATCGGTCCGAAGTCGGCGTAGAGATCGCGTACCTGGCCGCAACTGGCGCAAACCAGGTGGTGGTGGGCGTCGAGATTGGGGTCGAACCGGCTGGCCCCGGTACCCAGGTCGAACTGCTGGATCTCGCCCATCTGAGCGAGATCGTTGAGGGTCTGGTAGACGGTCTTGAGCGAAATCGTCGGCATGCGGGTGCGAACCGCGGCGAAGACCGACTCGGCGCTGGGATGGCTGTCCCCCTGGCAGAGCACCTCGAAGATGCACTCACGCTGGGGGGTTACCTTCAGTCCCCGCGTCCGGAACACCTCGACCATCTCGGCTGGTGACCTCACACCAACAAATAGTAGTACCTAACAATCATTGTCAATAGGTGGGCCGACGCCGGGAAGGGGTCTGGTAGGAATCGACTGGGAGCAGGCAGCCAACCCCGCAGGTCAGCCCGGCGCCGCGCCGGCGAACCCGATTAGCCCACTACCCGTCAGTAGCCTGGCCAACCGTGGCAGCTCCGGTCTCCTTTGATCGCCGGCAGGCGCTCGAGCGTCTGGCGACCGAGGAGTTCGACGTGCTGGTCATCGGGGGCGGGGTGACCGGCTGCGGCGTCGCCCTGGATGCCGCCACCCGAGGGTTGCGCACCGTGCTCGTCGAACGACAGGACTTCGCGTCCGGTACGTCTTCGAAGTCGTCGAAGCTCGTCCACGGTGGCCTCCGTTACCTCCAGCAACGCGATTACCGCCTTGTGTACGAAGCGCTGCACGAGCGTCAGCGCCTCCTTGCCAACGCGTCCCATCTCGTCCACCCGCTGCCGTTCCTCGTGCCCCTGTTCGGCCGCGATGGCGTGGTCAACAAGAGCGTGGCGAAGGCCTACTCGGTAATCCTGTGGCTCTACGACGTGACGGGCGGAATCCGCATCGGCAAACGCCACCAGCGCCTCGATGCCGCCGAAGCCTTGAGCCATTTCCCTGTCCTGCGCACGGACCGGTTGGCCGCCGCGTTTCTCTACTGGGACGCCCAGACCGACGATGCCCGCCTTACGTTGGCCCTGGCTCGGACCGCCGCCACGCGCGGGGCGACCGTCGCCAACTACACCCCCGTCGTCGAGCTGCTGGAGCGTGGCGGCAGGTTGACGGGAGCCCGGCTCGCAGACGGTACGAACATCCGGGCCCAGGTGGTCGTCAACGCCGGGGGGGTGTGGTCTGAGGCAATCGCGCATCTGGCCGGGCCATCGGCGCCCAGCCCGGCTGCGATCCGGCCAGCCAAGGGCATCCACCTGGTAGTGCCAGCAACGCGGCTGCCGTGCGATTACGCGTCGGTGCTGTCTGTTCCGGGTGATCATCGAAGCGTCTTTGTCGTCCCCTGGGCCGCCAACGACGCACCGGGTCCCGACCCCGGCCCTGGCCATTTCACATACATCGGCACTACCGACACCGACTACAACGGCCCGCTCGACGATCCACAGTGCACCCCCGAAGACGTCGACTACCTGCTGCGGGCGGTGAACAACTGGACGAACGCCGACCTTCAGCCCTCGGATGTCACTGGCTCCTGGGCAGGCCTGCGGCCTCTCGTCGCGGACGCCCGCAACCTTCGTACCGCGGATCTGTCTCGCCGGCACCGGGTGATCGTGTCGCCGAACGGGCTGATCACCGTCACGGGCGGAAAGCTGACGACGTACCGGCGGATGGCGGCTGACACGGTGGACGTCGTGGTTCGCCGTTTCCCCGACCGCCATCTGTCCCGTTCCCACACGGCCCGGCTACGCCTCATCGGCGCCGGTACCGACGGCACCGACGGCCCCGACGGCACCGACGGCCTCAACGGCACCGAGCCGGGGACGCCGATTGCGAGCTCTCTGGGCCTGGACGCCGCGACGGTCCGCCACCTCGTGGGCCGCTACGGGTCCGAGTGGCGGGGCCTGCTCGGACTGTGCGCCGCCGACCCGTCACTTGCCGGGCCATTGGTCGAAGGGTTGCCGTACCTGCGAGCCGAAGCGGTGTGGGCGGCTCGACAGGAGATGGCCCACACGCTCGAGGACGTGCTCGCCCGGCGGACCCGCGCCACGATTCTCGATCGCCGGGCGACGCTCCTCGCGGCTCCTGGCGTAGCCGATCTGCTGGCCGGCGAGTTGGGTTGGGATCGCGCCGAAAGAGCACAACAGGTTGCGGCGCTGGAGCGGATCATCGGGACCGGAAGCTGGCAGGACGGGGATGCCGAAGGAGGCGCCAAGGCGGCCTCGGAAGGGTCTCGGAGTGCCGGAACGGGCGCCGCTGCAACTTCCGTTCGGTGAACGCACGGGACTCCCGGGCGGAGATTCCGGTTCCGATCGACGCCGGCGGTGCAAGCGGCATCCGGCCCTCCCGGTTCGGCCGGGAAGTGGATGTCGACAGCGCCTTCGTGGAACGTATCCGGAGTGTCTGTTCCTCGGTCGAGGAGGGGCGTCAGGCGCGGTTCGACGCCGGACGAGACTGGTGGCCACTGGCATTCGCATGGGCCCTTGAGGGGACGGTCCCGGCCCTTCCGGCGGTCGTGGCGCGGCCGGCGACGTCCACCGAGGTAGCCGCCGTCCTCGAGGTATGCACCCAGGCCGGCATCCCGGTCACGCCGGCTGGTGGTCGGAGTGGGGTATGTGGGGGCAGCATCCCCGTGTTCGGCGGAGTGGCGCTCGACCTGACCGCCCTCTCGGGCCTTGTCGCCGTCGACCCCGTGTCAGGCCTCGTGGATGTGCGAGCCGGCACGTTCGGGGACGAGCTGGAAGACAACCTGCGGAATGCGCACGGCCTGACCCTGGGGCATTGGCCCCAATCCGTCGCCTTGTCAACGGTCGGCGGGTGGGTCGCCTGCCGGGGGGCGGGCCAGTACTCCACACGGTACGGAAAGGTCGAGGATCTGGTCGCCGGCCTCGAAGTTGCCCTCCCTGATGGGCGGCTGATCCGCACGGGGCGTTCGGCGCCGCGGGCAGCGACGGGCCCAGACTTGACGCAGTTGTTCGTCGGCAGCGAGGGCACGCTCGGGGTGATCACCGAGGCTCGCCTGCGGGCCCGGCCGCGCCCGAATCAGGAGCGGCACGCCGCCTACGCCTTCGCCGGGTTCGAGCAGGGGCTCGACGCCTGCCGGCGCATACTCCGGCGCGGTGCGACCCCGGCGGTGGTCCGGCTCTACGACCAGGTCGAATCCCAACGGTCCTTTGGCCTCGAGGGGGCCGCGGTCCTCCTGGTGCTCGACGAGGGTGATCCGACCATGATCGACGCCGTGATGACGGTGGTGGCCGACGAATGTGGCTCGCCAACGGAGCGCCTTGATAGCGGGCTGGTCGCCCGCTGGCTCGAACATCGGAACGAACTGCCTCCGATCGAGTCGCTGGCCCGGGCCGGAATCGTGGCAGACACGATCGAGGTGGCGGGGTCGTGGACGGCGCTCCCCCGTATCTACCAAACCGCCGTCGAGGCTGTGATGAGTCTCGAGGGGACGGTGGTCGCCTCCGCGCACCAGTCTCACGCCTACGCGGACGGGGCCTGCCTCTATTTCACGTTCGCAGGGCGGCCTGCTGGACCGGGCGTCGACCACGCCGAGGAGTACTACCGGCGGGCGAGCGTGGGACGCCATCATGTCGCCCACCGAAGCGGCCGGCGGGGCCATCTCGCACCACCACGGCATCGGGCTCAACCGGGGCCGCTACCTGGCCGGCTATCTCGGCGGCGCGTTCGAGGTTCTGACCGCCGTCAAGGCGGCCCTGGACCCGTCGGGGATCCTCAATCCGGGCAAGCTGGGACTGCCCTCGCCCTTCGGGGCCGCCCCGTGGAGTTAGGCGTGCGAAGAATGGGTGCCACCCGGCTCCCGCCTCTTTCTCTGTCGCAACGGCCTGCGTGCGGAGTGTGAATCGGGAGGGTGGGGAGGGTCAAGGAACGCAAGGGGAACGAACGACGGTAGCCACCGGGCTAGGGTCGGGACCCGGGCGATCGACAGCCTGAGGAGGGGACGGCCGGAGGCGTACCCGACGCGCACGCCAGAGGACAGGGAGGGACCACCATCAGCGTTCTGGTGATCGACGTGGGGACCAGCAGCGTGCGCGCCGCCATCGTCCGACCCGACGCCAGCGTCGATCACGTCCACCGCCTTCCCCTGCCGCCGACCATCCCCATGCCCGGCCTGGTGGAGTTCGACCCCGCCGCCATGGCCGCAGCTGCGCTCGAGGTGGCCCGAGCGACCCTCGCCGCTGCAGGCACCGGCGGCGAGCCCAGCGTGGCAGCTGTCGGACTTACCGCCCAGCGGGCGTCCGCCGTCGTGTGGGACGGCCGGACCGGGGCCCCGCTCGGACCCGGCCTCGGCTGGCAGGACCTGCGCACCGCCGGCATGTGCCTGGAGTTGCAAGGCGAGGGCCTGCGCTTCTCGCCTGCGGAGTCGGCGACGAAGTTCGGCTGGCTGCTCGATGCCCTCACCCCCGAGACGCGGGCCGGCGCCAAGCTCGGCACCGTGGACAGCTGGCTGGCCTGGCAGCTGAGCGAGGGGACCCTGCACATCACCGACGCGAGCAACGCCGCCGTGACGGGCCTGTACGGCCTCGACGGCTGGCGACCCGAGGCGCTCGCCCGCCTGGGCATCCCGATCGGTACCCTCCCCACCGTTGTCGATTCGACCGGAGGCCTGGGCCGAGCCACCGCCCTGCCGGGATCGCCGCCTCTGTGCGCTCTGATCGGCGACCAGCAGGCGTCCCTCGTCGGTCAGGGCTGCACCCGGCCCGGGCTGGCAAAGGCCACGTTTGGCACGGGCGCCATGCTGGACGTCTGCCTCGGCAAGACCAGGCCCGGCTTCGACATTCGCGGCCCAGCGGGCTGTTTTCCGATCGTTGCCTGGCAGCGCCACGGTGAACCCACCTGGGGAGTGGAGGCAATCATGCTGGCGGCCGGCACGGCCGTCGACTGGCTGGTGGAGGATCTCGGCCTCCTCGACTCCGCCGCCGAGTCCGAAGCGGTGGCCGCGGCATGCGAGGACACGGGGGGTGTGGTCGCGGTACCGGCTGTCCTCGGGTATGGCACCCCACAGTGGGACTTCGGCGCCCGGGCGGCGCTTTTCGGGCTCACCCGAGGTACCGGGCGTTCCGAGGTGGTCCGGGCCGTGCTCGAAGGAATCGCCCACTCCGGCGCCGACCTGCTCGAAGCCGCCGAGCGCGACGCCGGCTTCGACATCGGCCATCTGCGCATCGACGGCGGTATGAGCGCCAATCGGGTGTTCGTTCAGGCCTTAGCCGATGCCTGCAATCGCCCCGTGGAAGTGTCACCGGAGCTGGAGGCCACCACCCTTGGAGCCGGCCTGCTGGCGGGGTTGGCCACCGGGGCGTGGGCCAGCCTGGACGATGTGGCCGCCACCTGGTCGCCGCGGGCCGTGGTCGAACCGTCGGGCCGGCCCGCCGGCCGGGACCGGTGGCGCCGGGCCACAGAACGTGCCGCCGCCTGGTATCCGGACCTGAGCGCCCTCAGTTTTTGAAGTCGGCCGGCAGGTGCTGGACCCGGTCGAGCACGACCTGGTGCAGGTCGCCCAGGCGGCCGACCCGGTCGAGTACCTGATCGGGGTCGAAGCGCAACCTCTCCGCATCGCCGGCGGCCACGGCCTCCTCCAACTCGCTCCAGGTGACAGGAGTGGACACGCTGGGCTGCGGCAGGGCACGTACCGAGTACACCGAGACGGTCGTCTTGGACGCCGTGTTCTGGCTCCAGTCGATGAACACCTTCCCTGTGCGCCTGGACCGCTCCATCACGCTCACGACCAGCTTCGGGTGGTCCCGCTCGAGCAGCCGGGCCACCGCGTGGGCGAATGGCTTGGTCTGCGCGTAAGTGGCATCGCTGTTGAGCGGCAGGTAGAGCTGCAAGCCCTTGCTACCCGACGTTTTCGGCCACAACTCCAGCCCGAGACCGCTCAGGGTGTCGCGGACAAGCAGTGCCACCGCGGCGCAGCTGAGCACGTCCGCCGGCGGCCCCGGGTCGAGGTCGAACACCACGGCGGTCGGCGACTCGAGATCAGGAGCGGTGGCCAGGCTGGGATGCAGCTCGATGGCAGCCAGGTTGGCCACCCAGACCAGGGCGGCAGGCTCGTTGAGGAGGCAGTAGTTGACGTCGCCCATGGGGACCGCGTCGACCCACGGCGGCCGGTGTGACGGGCAGTTCTTCTCGTAAAAAGACCCGGCGTCGACGCCGTTGGGCCATCTCCGCAGGGTTATCGGACGACCGTCCAAGTGGGGCACCATCACGGGCGCGACGCGAGCGTAGTAATCGATGAGCTGCCCTTTGGTGAAGCCGGTTTCCGGCCACAGCACCTTGTCCAGGTTGGAGAGCCGGAGCACCCGACCGTCGACGGTGACGTCGGTCCCCCCCGCGGGCGTCACGCCGATTGCTTCTTGCGGGCGGCCGCCAGGCTGGCTTCCAGCGCCGCCGCCAGGTCCACCACCGCGGCGGTGGGCTCGGGCGCCTCAGGTTGGGCGATGGTCTCGCCTTCGGCCTTGGCCTCGATCAACGCCAGAACCTTCTCCCGGTAGTCGTCCTCGTACTTGGACGGATCGAACGGCCCCGACAACGACTCCACCAGCTGCGTTGCCATCGTCACCTCGCGATCGCTCGGGGCGGTGGCCGCGGTTGTCGGCACGTCCAGCGCCTCGGGGGCGATGACCTCGTCGTCGTAGAGCATGGTCGCCAGCACCAGAACCCCGTCACGAGCGCGCATGGTCGCCAGGTACTGCTTCGTGCGGAGCACGAAACGCCCGAGCGCCACTTTCCCGGTGCGGGACATGGCTTCCACGAGCAGGGCATAGGGCTTCTCAGCACGGCCGTCGGGAACCAGGTAGTAGCTGTGGTCGAAGTAGACCGGGTCGATGTCGCCCAGGTCGACGAACTCCTCGATGTCGATGGTGCGCGTCGCGGCGGGATCCAGGGCGGCGAGCTCCTCCGGTTCGATGACCACGTACCGGCCGCCGCCCAGGTCATAGCCCTTGACGATGTGCTCGAACGGCACCTCCTCGCCGTCGAGCGAGCACACTCGCTTCTGCTGGATCCTGCCGTTGTCGGCATCGTGCAATTGATGGAAGCGGACGTCCTTTGGCGAGGTGGCCGTAACCAGTTTGACCGGTACGTTGACCAGCCCGAAGCTGACTGATCCGCTCCAGATGGCCCGGGGCATGCCACCATTCTTCCCCATGGCGGCCTCAACCTTGCACGCCGATCCCACAATCGACGCCACCGCGGCGCGCTTGGCCCGATTGCTGGTCGGCGGCGGCGATGGACGGCGCGATCCGGAGAGCCGCGGACTCGAGTTCGAGGCGCGCCTGATCGTGCAACCCCTGACCAGGGCCGGCCCGCCTGTGGAGGTGTGGGCCGTGGACGGCGGACAGGGGCTGGTGGCGGATGCTCGCTGCCTGCAGGTCTACGCCATCCGGGCGGCCCGGGTCCGATGGCAGCACGGTCAGGCCCTGCAGGAGCAGGCGGGGCCGGTGCGGGCGCATCTGTTGGGACTGGGGGAGGAACGCTCGGCCCTGGCGGCCTCGGGAGCTCCGGTGGCAGCGGACAGTCCTGTCGACGTGAACCTGCTGCGCGATTGGGAGGAATGGCGGCTGGTCCGCGACTGCGTGGCCGCATCGGCAGCGGGAGCGATGGTGCTGGTGGACGGCGACCTGCAACCGGACTGGCGCATTCCGTCGTCCTGGCTGGCGGACTTGCTCTCCCAAGCGGCGGCCCGAGGCGTCACGCTGGTCGGGGTCACCAAACATTCTTCCCTGTCTCGCGATGGGGGCCCGCTCCTCGGGCAACTCGAGCGGGAGGCGGAGCGCGCCCTCGGGCCGCGGGCATGCTGGTGGGTGCCGGTGGCCCGGACCCGGGCGGACGTGCGCCCGGGCATCCAGGTTGTCGTCGCCCGGCTGGACCCCGACGCCCGCTTCTCGTTCCGGGTCGACCTGCCCGGCGACGTGACGGACCCGGCAGCCGCGCTCGGTGCCCTCTCGGCGATGGCTGACGATGCCGCCTTCCCGGGCTATCCCTACCCGCTGAGCGTCGCCGACCGGCTGGCGGCCTGCTCGCCCTGGGTGCGTCAGGAGCTCTGGGACCAGATCCGGGCCGGGCTGGACCGCGGCGGCGTCGGGCTCGACGTCCAGGAGCGGGCCTTCGCGGACCGTCACCGCCTGATGGAACGAGGATGACGTGAGCGGATTTACCGCAGGACCCAAAGGCCGGTTGTTCGGCCGGAGTGTGCTGGACGGGGCCTTTCGCGCCGCCCCTGACGAGGATCTTTTCATCGGGGAGCTGCTGATAGGGGTGGACGAAACCACCGGGCGCCGTTACGTGTTCCGGGTGGTCGATGTCACCTACGGGAGCGAACATCGCGAACCGGGCTGGGCCGAGCGCGTCGCCGGCACTCTGCTGGCCGACGACGAGCGTGGCGAGACGGGAGTCCACCACCTGTACGACCAGGAGCGGCGCACCTACCGGGTGGCGGAGTGCCGCTGTCTCGGCTACCTGGCGCCGCCAGAACCGGGGTCGGGTGCGGTCCGGTCCGTGTTCCGCAAACCCAAGAGCCTCCCCAGCCAGTTCTCGGCCGTGGTGGCCCCGACGCCGGCGGACTTCGCGTTCCTGGCCGAGCGGATGGGCGACCTCCCGGTCGGGAAGCTGCGGAGCGGCGAAACGGTCGTGGACCTGGCGGTCGGGATCCCCGGCGACAGCCTGGCGACCCACGTCGGGATCTTCGCCACCACGGGCATGGGGAAGTCCAACCTCATGCAGGTCCTGGCTGGTGGCGTGCTGCGCGCCAACGGCCGCTACGGGCTGCTCCTGATCGATCCGCACGGCGAGTACCGGACGGCCCTCGGCCGGCATCCGTGGGCGGCCGCCGCGCTGCGCGTGTACGCCAATCGGGCCCTGCCTGGCTCGTCCGCCTTGCGACTGAGCCTGGCGGAGCTGAGCGTGGACGACCTGCGCACCGCCTATGACTGGAGCCGGCCGCAGGAGGAGGCGCTCTATGAGCTCGAACGCCACTACGCGACGACCGGCCTGGCCTGGCTGGCGGACTTCGCCCGGGTCGAGGACCTGCCCGGTTTCCGTGAGGTGGAGCTGTCCGCCCGGGTCGCACTCAACACCCTGCAAGTGGTGCACCGCCGGGCCCGCCGCATCGTGGACCTGCGCTGCATTGCGGCCGACCCCGCCGTGTCGGCGGGTGCGCGGATAGTCGACGACCTGCTGGCCGGGAAGGTGGTACTGGTCGACGTGAGCGGTCTGGGGTCGACCGAGGAGGTGTTGGTCGCCTCCTTCCTGGCCCGCCGGCTGCTGGAGACCTGGCAGTCCGCCTACCTGGAAGACCCCGACCGCCACGACCGCATGCCGGTGGTGTCGCTGGCCCTGGAAGAAGCCCAGCGGGTGCTCAGTTCCAGCAAGGACCGGGAGTCCAACGTGTTCCCGCGCCTCGCACGCGAAGGGCGGAAGTTCGGGGTGGGCCTATGTGCCATCACCCAGCAACCCAAACTGCTCGAGGACGAGCTTCTCAGCCAGTTCAACACGTTTTTCATCCTCGGTCTGGCCGACGAGAAAGACCGCAACATCCTGCGGGCCTCCGCGAAGCAGGACATCAGCGCCCAGGGCCCGGAGATCCAGACGCTCATGCCGGGCGAGTGCCTGATCGTCAATCTCGCCGCACCGTTCGCGGTGCCGGCCATGATCGACCATTACCCCGAACTGGTGCGGTCCACTCCCCCTCCGCCGGCGCCTCGACCCGCCGCGTCCGTCAACGTGTCGGCGCTCGTGGATTGATCCGGCGGCTGGAAATCCCCGGTTCGTCGGCGAAGCTGCGTGACGACCGCCACGAGCGAGGCGACCGCGTCAGGGTCCAGCCCGGGCTGCTCGAATACCTCCCGGTTCACGGCGTCGGTGGCCTTCTCGGCGAGCCGGCGACCGTCGGGCGTGATGGCCGCCAGAGTGGTACGGCCATCGGTGGGGTGCGGGACGCGGGCAATCAACCCTTGCTCTTCCAGGCGGTTGACCGCGTTGGTCACGCTGGTGGGGTGGACCTGCAGGCGGGTGCCGACCTTGTTGAGCGGCAAGGCGCCGCGCCGGCTGAACAACAGCAGCATCAGCACTTCATAGCGGGCGAAGGTGAGCCCCAGCGGGCGCAGGATGGCGTCGATCCGGGCCAGGTAGATCTGCTGCGCCCGGAAGATGGAGGTCACGGCGGCCATCCCTCCGGCCGCGTCCGCCCAGCCGTGGGCCTCCCACTGCCGGCTGGCTTCGGCGATCGGATCGAACGGCAAGACGCGAGGAGCGACCATGGCGGCGACGTTAGGTCGAGATCTCCACGCGCCAACTGGCCGGGTCCAGCCACAACCGCCGGCGGGCGCCGGGCCGGTCCGGGTTCCCGTCGCCATACCCCGAGTCGCCCGCCCACAGGGCCGCCACAGCCCGTCCGTCCGGACTGGCGGCCATCCGGGTCGCAAACCGCTCCGGCGACCGGGCCCGGGCCGCCTCCAGCGCCGACGCCACGGTTCGGTGCTGCGCCAGCCACCAGAGGGTCGTAAACGTGGGCGGAACCAGCTCGATGCGCCCAGCGTTACGCGACGCCATCGCCGCGGCGGGCGCCTCCCAGAGATGTTCGTGGATCTCGTCCGCGTCGACCACGACCTGGGGGTCCTCGGCCGCCGGCGCCAGGAAGAACCACGTCGCGAACCGCCGCGGCGCCTCGAGTGGCGGCAACCAGAACGACAGCGTGACCAGGTCCGCCTCGGCCAGCTCGAGGCCCGCCTCCTCTCGCGCCTCCCGGACGGCCGCCCTGCGGGCGGCACGCATCTCGTTTTGCTCGCCGGCGGCATCACCGCCGTCCCTGTCTTCGGGGTCGACATGGCCGCCGGGGAACACCCACATGCCCCCGAACACACCGCGGGCAGACCGGCGCAGCAGAAGGACCTCGAGCCCGTCCTGACCGTCTCGCAACGGGACAACCGTGGCTGCCGATGTGGCCGCGGCCCCCCCGGTCGGACCGGGCGGAGCGTCAGTCACGAACGGTCACCCCTTTTTCCAGAGAACGATCTGCCGGAGGAAAGGCGCCGTCCGCCTCGGCGGCCAGCTGCGCGGCGTCCCGGCTGTTCAGCCGGCGGCGATGCCAGGGGCGGCGGAGGCAGCGCACCAGATAGCCGGGCGGCACCACCCGGACCCCGCCGCACCGGCCACCCCGGCCGCGGAGGCCGGAGCCGTGGACGACGATGAGCGGCCGGACCGCGACGCCAAGCCGGTCGGCGACCACCTGCGCTTCCCATTTCGTCGGACCGGCGTCGAGGCAACGCTTCCCGAAATGGACGCGTCGCCACCCAGCACGAACCACCGCCCGGGTGGTCTTGGTGTCGAGCAGCCACACGCCGCTCGGCCCGATCACCAGATGGTCGAGGTTGGCCCGGCTGCCGGGCACCCGCCGATCGTGGAGCACCGCCCAGCGTCGGGCGGGCAGCTCAGCCAGCACCGCCGCGGTCGCCCTCTCACCGGCCGCGCCCCGCCGCCACCGCTGGAGGTCTCGGTCCGGGCCCCACCGGAGCCACCACACGCCGAAGCCGGCCAGCAGGCAGCCCGCGCTCAACACCGCCAGCACGAGCCGGCTCCGGGGGTGGGCCGCCCCGAGGGCCGCGTGCGCCAGGACCCCGCTCAACGCGACCAGCAGGAAACCGAGAGCTGCTCTCCGCCGGCGCCGATTGCGAGCGTCATGGTAGTTGTCCTCCGCGGACCTCCCGGCCGGGCTGCGCACACCCCGAGAATAAACCACATCCTTGGTATTCGTCCCATGCCTCTGGTTTGCTGGTCCCATGCGCGTGGCCGCCATCGGGGACGCCCATCTTGGGCGCTCGTATTATCCGTTTACCACCTCCCAGGGGATCAACCAGCGGGAGTTCGACTTCGAGCAGGCCTTCGAAGCGGCGGTCGAGCTCGCCCTGGACCAGCGTCCAGACCTGGTGATCTGGCTGGGAGACGTCTTCGATCACCCCCGCCCCACCTACCACGCGTACCGGGTGGCACAACGGGCGCTGGCCCGGATCCGGGCTCACGGCGTGGCCGCGGTCGTCATCAGCGGCAACCATGACACCCCCAGGCTGCCCGGGACGGGGAGCCCCTACTCCACCCTGGCGGACAGCTTCCCCGAGATCCGCTTCGCCCATCGCCTGACCTATGAGCAGTTCGACCTGCCCGGCCTGGTGGTCCACGCCGTTCCGCAGATGCTGACGGTGGAAGCCGCCCTGGATGCTTTGGACGAAGCCGCTCGCCGGCGGCGCCCCGGGGTGACCAATCTGCTCATCACCCACCCCCGTCTCACGCAGTTGCAGCCCCGTCACGCGGACATCAACGAGATCGAAGTCGACGCGGGTCGCCTCCAGTCAGATCTGGTCCTCCTCGGCCACTACCACGCTCATGCCCGGGTGTCGGGGCAGATGTGGTATGCCGGCTCGACGGACACGTTCAGCTTCGCCGATGACCCCGATCGGCCCAAGGGCATCGTCGTCCTCGACACCGATTCCGGCGAGTGCCGCCACGTGCCGCTCGCCGGGCTGCGCCCTCTCGTCTCCCTGGAGCCGGTATTCGCACTCGGCCTGTCACCAACGGAGCTGCAGGAGCGGATCCTCCAGCGGGCCGAAGCCATCCCGGCAGGAGCAGTCGCCCGGCTGTACCTGGAGCACGTCGACCCGGAGGTGTACCGGCTGATCGACCACCACGCGGTGCGCGAGGCCGCGTCGGCCGCACTGATTCTCAAGCTCGAACCGCAGTTCGTGGCGACTGCCATGCCTGCCGAACTGCCGACCACGGCCACCCTGAGCGGACAGTGGGACGGCTATCTCGAAGGGCAGGACCTCACCGGTCTGGACCGCGACCGCGGTCCGCCGGCTGGGCCGCGACTACATCGTCGTCCCGCGGTCGGAGGCGGCGGGGCAGTAAATGCTGCTGACGCGGCTCTACCTGCGCAACTTCAGAGTTTACGAGGACGAGCTCGATCTCCAGCTGCCACCGGGACTGGTCGGAATTTACGGCGCCAACGGCGCCGGCAAATCGACCTTGCTGGAGGCCATCCTGTGGACGCTGTGGGGCAAGGCGCGGACGACCAAGGAGCAGATCCGTTCGTCCGGGGTGGGGGGCGAGTGCGTCACCGAAGTCGAGTTCGAGCACGAGGGCCATCTGTACCTGGTCCGCCGAACCCTGACAGGCATGAACGCCAGCCCCCGGCTGGAGGCCTCCTGTGACGGGGTGGTCATGTCCCAGGGCGTTCGGGATGCGGAGCGCTATATCGAGTCGGTCCTCGGGATGGACGACAGTGCTTTCCGGGCGTCGGTGTTCGCGGAGCAGAAGCAGCTGGCCGCCTTTTCCAGTCAGTCGCCCGCCGAGCGACTCCGCCTGGTCCTGCGCCTGCTCGGAATCACTCCCCTGGATGCGGCGCGGGATCTGGCCCGGAAGGACGCCCGCCGGACTGCCGCGGACCATGCCCGTCTGCGCGACGTGCTGCCCGACGTGGAGGCCATACGGGTCGAAGCGGCCGACGCCGAAGCCCGAGCCGACGCGGCCGGCGTTGCCGCTGGCGCCGAGCACCAGGCAGCCGCTGTCGCGTCCGACCGCCAGCGCCAGGCAGCGGCCGCCTTCGAGGTGCTCGACCGGCGACGGCAGGATCACGAGGCGGTGGTCATCGAGGGGCGCGGCGTTCGGGCCGAGCTGGAGACCGCCAATCAGCAGATCGTCGAGCAAGAAACAGAGCTGGAGGCGCTCCTGGCCGCCACTGACCGGCTGGGGGAAGCCGACCGTGTTGCGGTTGGGTTGGCCGACGGCGAGCGGGAGGTGGCGGCGCTCGGGGCGGCGCTGGCGGCGGCCACGAACGCAGAGAACGCCGTCGTTCTGCCCGAGCCGGCGCAGGTGGACGAGGACGCCGTCGAGACGGTGCGGACGGCGGCGGCCGAGGCGGCCCAGAATCTGGCGGGGTTGCTCAGTCTGACCCGGGCCGCCACCGAGGACCTCGATCGGGCTCGCCAGGTCGCGGCCCGCTCCGCCCGGCTCGACAACGGGTCGGACTGTCCCCTCTGCGGTCAGGCCCTGGGCGTTGCCTTCGAGCAGGTCCAGATGCATCGGGCCGCCGAGGTGGTCGGCGCCGAACAGCACCTGCAGGACCTGTCGCGCCGGGTCGCCCAAGCCCGACAACGCGTCGAGGCCGCCACGGCCCGACAAGCTGCCCTGGTTGCGGCGGCGGACGCGGCTCGCCGAGCCCGATCTGAATGGGAGCTCGCCGATCGCCGTGCCCGGGATACCTTCACCACCCTTCGGGAGGCTTGGGCGGCCGTGCTGGCGGAGGCACCCGGCCGGGCCCGACGAGACGGGCAGCCCCCATCCGCGACTGACCTGGCCCGCGACCTGGGCGACCTGCGCGACCGGGTGGGTTGCCAACGGGCGGCCGCTGCCGAGGCCGAGCGACTCCGGATTCGCCTCGAGCGCCGGCCGGCACTGGAGGCGTCGCTGCGCCTGAATCGCGAGCGGGCCGGGGTGGCGACCGGTCGGCTCGAAGCTTTGCGGGAGAAGCGACGCGCCCTCGGGTTCGACCCCGAGGCCCTCGGGCGCGCCGCCGCGGCCCACGACGACGCAAGGGTCGCCAGTCAGGCCGCCCAGGCCCGAGCCCAGGCGGCGGCCGTAGACGCCGCCACGGCGCGTGCCAGGCAGGAGGCGGCCGCGGCCCGCCTCGCTGACGCAGTCGCGCAGCATGCCAAGCTGGCTGATCTGGAGTCGGAGGCCCGCCACCTGGCCCGCGCCGCGGACCTGCTTGCCGACTTCCGCAATATCGTGGTCGCCGCCGTAGGACCTCGGCTGGCAGTCCAGGCCTCGGACCTGTTTGCGGAGCTGACCGACCACGAATACGACGACCTGCGGGTGGACCCGGAGACCTATCAGTTGCAGATCACCGACGCGGGCAAGGTGTACGGCCTCGACCGCTTCTCGGGATCGGAGATCGACCTCGCCAACCTGGCCCTGCGCGTCGCCATCAGCGAGCACGTGCACCTCCAGTCTGGAGGGTCCATCGGTTTACTCGTGCTGGACGAGGTGTTCGGACCGCTCGACGAGGACCGCAAGGCCCGCATGCTCCTGGCCCTGGAGCGACTCCGCGGTCGTTTCCGCCAGATCCTCGTCGTCACCCATGACGCGGCGATCAAAGAGCAACTCCCCAATGCGATAGAGGTCGTGAAGCTCTCGGGACGCCGCGCCACCGCCCGGCCGCTGACGGGTTGAAGCAGCCCAGCCTCCCAGCTTCGCTCTCAGCGGACCGGGACGAACGGGCTGCTCGGCCCCCCTTACAGAGGGTCGCCCGAGGGGCCGTCAGGTCCACCGGCCTGCACTCCCGCCGCGGGAACCAGTCCGTTACGCTTCGTGCAACCAGGCCACGTTGGGCGCGCTCCCGGGGGATACTTCATCAGGTCCAGCAAGCAACGACCGACCCGAGCCGCAGTTCGCTTCCCGTGCTTCGATGGTCTCCGGGCGTTTGCGGCCCTTGCGGTCATCGCGGTGCACACCACCTTCGTGGCCGGCGTCACCACCCGGAACGGGTACGGGCGCTACACCAGCCGGTTGGAGATCGGGGTGAGCGTCTTTTTCGTGATCTCCGGATTCCTGCTGTACCGGCCCTTCGCGGTCGCGCATTTCGGGGAACGGTCGCCCACGCCCCTCAAGACCTTCTGGGCCCGCCGGCTCCGGCGGATCATCCCCGCCTACTGGGCGGCATTCCTCGTCATCACCTACGTCCTGCACGCGGACTATGTCCGGCGTGGTTGGGGCTCGCTCGCCATTTATCTGGGATTCGCTCAGATCTACTCCCCCTCGCACATCGTGACCGGGGTCAGCCAGGCCTGGTCGCTCTGCGTGGAGATGAGCTTCTACCTGACGCTGCCGCTCTGGGCGGCCCTCATGGGACGCCGGCGTCGCCAGCCCGACGACCAGCTCCGGGTGGAACTGTGGGGGCTGGCGATCCTCGCCCTTTGCAGCTTCGCCTACCGGACGGCCGTGATGCAGTGGCACACCCCGCTCGCCGACACCATGCCCAGCTGGCTGCCGGCGTTTACGGACTTGTTCGGCCTGGGGATGCTGCTGGCCGTCGTGAGCGCCCACCTGGCCGCGACGGACCGGCGCCCCGGGTGGCTCTGGCACCCGGCGGTGCCCTGGGCCAGCTGGGCCGTAGCTGGCATCCTCTTCTGGGCGGTCAGCAACATTGGCCTCCCGGTTACGCCGATCACCGGGTCCCCGATCCCCCAGAGCCTCGCCCGCCAGACGCTGTACGGCCTGTTCGCCTTTTTCGTGGTGCTCCCGGCCGTGTTCGGGCCCCAGGATCACGGCTGGGGCCGGCGGCTGCTCCAATGGCGGCCCATCGCCCTGTTCGGCGTGGTCTCCTATGGCGTCTATCTGTGGCACGAAGCCGGCATCACCATGTTCCTGCGCTGGACCGGGGACCACCTGTTCGACATCCCCTTCTGGGAGTTCTTCTTCGCCGTGACCGCCTTCGCGGTCATCACCGCCACCGTCAGCTACGTGCTGGTCGAGCGGCCCATCCTGCGGGGCCGGGCCGGGGTTGCTCCCATGCGCGCCCTGCGCGACTTTCTCCAGCGCTGCTTCAGGACCGGCCCGATGGCCCTCGAGGGTCCCGCCCCGTCCGCACGAGCCGTCCTCGACCCCGCCGGCAGTCACCTGGTCGGCCCGGTTGCTCCCACCGCCAAGAGCGCGGTCAGCGTGTCCGTTCCGAGCGCGGGCACGGGCCGGCGATGACGACGGTCGGCGATCCCGCCGAAGAAGTTCTGGCCGCCGGCGCCGATCTGGCCGCCCGCGCCGATCTGGCCGCCGAGCCCGCTCTGCTCCCGGACGTCAGCCGGCGCCACGCCACCCTGTCACCACCCAGAACCACCTGTCCCGGAACAAGGCCAGGGGATGCCGTCCCGCCCAGTCCCCGCACAGACGGCCAGGTCGCGCCGTACCGGGCTCGCGAGCACCTGGCGATGCTGGCCGCCCGCGCCAACCTCCGTCACATCGAGATCGTGGCCTGGCGCGACCTCGATCATCCCGAGGCGGGCGGCTCGGAAGTGCACTCGGCTCGCATTGCGGAGCGCTGGGCCGCCGCGGGACTGGACGTGCAGCTCACCACATCGAGAGCACCCGGCGCCCCCCGCCGCAACAATCGGGACGGCTACCGGACCACTCGTCCGGCGGGCCGGTACCTCATCTTCCCGGCGACCCTGGCGGCCGGCCTGGCCCGGGTCGGCCCACGCCCCGACGGGGTGGTGGAGGTGTGGAACGGCATGCCCTTCTTCACTCCCCTGTGGGCGGCGCACCCCAGGGTGACATTTGTGCACCACGTCCACGGCGGGATGTGGGACCTGGTCCTGCCGCCTCAGCTGGCCCGGGTGGGGCAGTGGATCGAACGCCGCTTGGCGCCGCCTCTGTATGCCGGGACCCCGGTCGTGACCCTTTCGGAATCCTCCCGCCGCACCATCATCAAGACCCTGGGCCTGGCTCCTGGCCAGGTAACCGTCGTCCCGCCCGGCGTGGACGCGCGCTTTCATCCCTCGGGGCCGAAAGCCCCCGCCCCGTTCGTGGTGGCGGTCGGACGTTTGGTCTCGTACAAGCGGTTCGACCTGCTCGTCGAAGTCCTGGCCCGGGTCAAGTCCCGTCATCCCGATCTGCGCGCCGTCGTCGCCGGCGAAGGGGCGGAACGACCCCGCCTGGAGGCCCGGATCCGCGCCCACCGGGCCCAGGACTGGCTCCGGCTGCCGGGACGGGTGAGCGACGGCGAGCTGCTCGACCTGTACCGACAGGCCTGGGTGGTGTTATCGACGTCGGCGTACGAAGGATGGGGCCTGACCTTGTCCGAGGCCGGAGCGTGCGGGACTCCGGCGGTGGCCAGCCGGATCGACGGCCACCTCGATGCGGTGGTGGATGGCCAGAGCGGTTTCCTGGCCGAGACCGGGCCCGAGATGGAAGCCGCGCTGGACGCTGTGCTCGGGAACGGCGTCGTCCGCCAGCGTCTCAAGCTGGGGGCCCAAGCGCACGCTCGCGCGCTCACCTGGGATCGGACGGCGTCAGGGACGCTGCAGGTGCTCGCCACCGATGCTCGGCGGCGGGCGGGGCACGCCTCGAACCCCACTTCGTGAGCAGACCGTCGACGGCCACCGCGGCCAGGAGTGCCATCACCGGCTCCAGCGGGGCCCGGAAGCGCGTCTGGCCGTACGTGACCAGCACCGCGACCACCACGTCCGCCCCGACGGCCAGCAACGGGTACACGATGACACCCCGCCGGCGCAGCAGCACGACCCCAACCACGGACAACGGCACGAGCGCGTAGTACAGGCCGAGACCGACGAACGCCCAGAACTTCGGGTGGCTCTCGACGTAGACGTCCAGCCGGATCTGCTGGATGGGCTCGTACACGCCAAACGTGCGCCCCAGCCGCTCCAGCTCCACCTTCGGCAAGCCCCCGAGGTGGTTCTCGATGTACCGGGTGGCCACCCGGCCAGCAGCAGCGTCGCGGACCGACTCGTCGCCCGTTGCCCCACGTTCCGCGGCCAGGGCGCAGTTAAACGACCAGTAGCCGGCCAACGGTCCCCGCCAGGCCGGGTCGCAGTTGGCGACCGCCAGGGTGGCCCCGAAGCGATCGGTGATGAACACCCGGTCGGTAAACCGGGTCATGTTGTACCCGATCCACGGGCCGACCACGACCGCGCACGCCAGGGCGCCGGCGGCCAGGACCCGCAGTCGCTCCGGCCACGGCCGCGAAGGCGCGCCCAGGACCAGCGGGACCAGGATGAAGAGGGCCAGCAGGATCAGCTCGTCCCGGCCCAGAGCGGCCAAGCCGATAGCGGCGCCGAGCCAGGCCGCCGACGCCAGCCCCGGATGCCGGCGCATGCGGTAGGCGGCCCAGAGCACCAGGAGCACCAGCACTGGAGTCAGGGTCTCAGACATGCCCAGGGAATCGTTGATCCAGAGGTTCGGGTCGACGGCGACCAGCAGCGCCGCCAACAACCCGACCCGCGGCCCGGCCAGCTCCTTCCCCACGACCGCAGCCAGGCCAACGGCAGAAGCACCGATGATCGCCGACCAGACACGATGGGCCAGGAAACCCTTGAAGCCGGCCAGAGAGCACAGCGACAGCACCATGATGTACAGCGGTGGGAGCTTGGCCGTCTGGACGGCCTGGTGCGTGGCCGCGTAGATCAAGGGCTCGATGAAGCCCTTTCCTTCCGCCAGGAGGTTGGCCTGACCCAGATACTCGGCCGCGTCGCCTCCGGCGACGAGGTGGGGCCGGGCCAGCACAGCGGCCAATCGGATGGCGAGGCCAAGGGCGACGATGGCGGCGACCTGGCCGCGCCATGCCCGCAGGCTGCGGTCGGCACTCATTATCCGGTCAGGCCAACGCGGGCGCGCCGCTCCGCTCGTCGTCTCCTACGAGTGCCACCATGGCCGCGAGCACGGCTGCGAGGCCGAACCAGCGAGGCAACGACCACCACCCGCTCGGCACGAACAGCTCCCCAAACACGATCGACGCCCCGGCGAGGGCGCACACGCCGGACATCACGTTGGCTAAGGGGACCATCAGCGAGGCCGGCTGTCGCTGCAGTCCCCGCTCGAAGACGACCATGCCCGCGAACGTCGCCACCACGAAGGTCCACGGATACGCGGTCCCGAGGGCGGTTGCGGCTCCCCTCACCACGCCGTGTCCCACCAGGCCGGTGGCGATCGCCTTTTCGGAAAGAGCTCCCACTCCGTACAACAGGCCGGCCGCGACGGACAGAGCGACGGCGTCCCGCCGGCCGCTCCAACCCCGCCGGGCACCCCGACTCGCCAGCACCCGAGCCGCAACGGCGAGCGCCACGACGACCCCGACCATGGCCGAGAACCGCCCTCCGGGGACGGTGCGGGCCAGCCGGGCGCCCGACCCCGCAGACAGGGCGATGGTGACCACGCCCGCCAGCACCAGCACCACCGCCAGCCAGTCGCGCCGTCCGAGCCGCTCGCCCAGAACGGTCCGGCCGGCCACCACCACCCCCAACACGCCGGCGGCCAGCAGAGGTTGCACGACGCTGACCGGCGCCAGGGTCAGGGCCACAACCTGCAGACCCAGCCCGCTGAGCATGGCGACGAAGCCGGCCACCCAGCGCGGCGAGCGGGCGACGGCGACGAGCATGGAGGCCGTCCGCCGAGACAGTGGCGGCAGCTCGGCCAGGGCCTGCTTCTCCAGCACGTACCCGAGGTCGTACAGGGCCACGGAGCAGACGGCGACGACGATCCCCAAGCTCACCTGGCCGCCCCCCGCGGCCGAACCGGTTGTGATCACGAACGGGCCCTTCCCACGCGACCGTTGCGGCCCTGGAGCGTAGACGCCCGCCCGAAGCGGGATCGGGTCACGCCGACCACGGTGTCCCCGCCGAGCAGGGCGAGGCCGAGCCAGGCCAGGTCGTTGGCCGAGCTCATATCGGCGGGCCAGTCGATGGCGGGCCAGTAGCGGTACCGCACCTGCTCGGCGATGACGTACACGCCGACCGCGACCAGGGCGGCGACACTGCCGGCTCGCCCGGCCAACCGCCCTCGTGGCCACCAGCAACCCACCACGACCGCCACACCGGCAACCGCTCCGATGACCGGCCGGCTGGCTGCCGCCACCACCACTGCCCAACCGATAGCGGCGACTGCGACCCGGCGCACGTCGGGCCGGCTGCCCGTAACGCCGGACACGGCCGCCCACGAGACTGGCAGCGGACTGCTCGCCGGCGCGACGAGTCGGCGCAACGCGGCGCGGCGCCTCCGGCGGATGGCGCCGCCGGGCCACAGCGCGACCACGATGCTCGTCACGAGGGCGGCTGCGGACAATCCCAGGGCGGCCCAAACGACGCGCTGGGGCGTCCAGGTCAGATGGATGACCGTCGGGCCGTTCACCGTCCCAGCCGGTACATACCAACCGTTGGCGTACCCGTCGATCAGCTGGGACGGGCCCAGGCTGTGGCCGCCAGGAAGGTTGGCGGACCACCCGGCACTCTGGCTCTGCCCGAGCACCAACCAGAACGGGTTGCCGTTACCGTCGACGGTCACGGTCCACGAGGTGCGGTTTTGATGGTCCAGGTGAAGGGGCGGCGGGGTCACGTGGACTGCGCCGGCGGGAGGAGTCGCCGCCGCCGGGAGCGGACCGAGCGCGGCCGGGCCGCCCGCGTCGGAAGCCATCGCCAGCGTGTCGATCGACCACCCGCTTGGCAGCCTCGCACTGGTTTGCACCAGATGTGGCCCGGCGCTCAGCGCGATGCCGCCGGCGGCGTTGCCGCACCCCCGGAATGAGAGCTGCTGTCCGGCCAGGGCGTCGCTGGTGGAGCCGGTGACCTCTACGTCGACCGGCTGGCCGTCGATGCGCAGCAGGCCGGATTGGCACGTGGCCGGGAGCCGGGACGGGAGGGCCGGCTGGACGGCCGGCAGCCCCAGCTCGGCGATACCCACCGGCAGGATGTCCGTGGTCGGTGTGAACGTGGAGTAATAGTCCAGGGCTTGCACCTGGTCGACGGCGTCGATGGTGAATTTCACTTGGCTGCCCGTCACCGCCGGGAAGCTGACCGGGACGGTTGTCGTCGCCCCCTGCGCCCGCCCGTACCCGACGGGGATGCGAGGTAGGTCCACCACCTGACTGCCGGATGCGGCGCTGATGGTGATGCGGGTGGGAAGGGAGTGGCGACCGTCGTTGACCAGTTGCAGGTCGAGGTGGTCGATGGTCACGGGTTTGTTGAGGGTGTAGCTCAACCATTCCCCCGCTTGCGGGCCGGTCTCGGCGATCCAGGCGGTGGCCGGGTTGCCGTCGACGGCGGCGTTGGCCCGAGCCTGGCGGTCCTGGTCGAGGCGGGTGGATGAGTTGGCGGCGACGACGACTGCGGGCCCTGTCCCGGCGCCGGAAGGCAAGGGGCCGTTCGGGGTGAGCCCGACCAGCTGGTTGATGAGGTAATCGGAGTCGCCGGCGTTGATCTCGGCGGTGCCGGTGATGGCGAACCTGCGGGCCGTCGGCAAAGCGAAGGTCCGGGCCATGGTCGGCTCCGGATCGTGGCGGGGCGGTTCGATGGCCCGGCTGCGGGTCATGAGGATGTCGAGGGCGTGCGAGAGCGACGCGGCGCCGGCCTGGCTGAGAAGATCGGTCGGCAGGCGCAGCGCTTCCGTGGCCGGCTCCACGCCGGGAATGCCGACCTCGGCAAAACCCACCTGGGCCAAGCCGTCGAGGCGTTTGTCAGCACCGCCGGTTGCGCCGTCGAGGGTGATCTCCAGTTGATGAAAGGTCCTGGCCGGGAATTGGACGGTCTGTCCGGGGGACCGGGTCGACGCGGCCGTCAGGTTGACCTGTACCGGGCGGGAGCCGTCGAAACGCAGGGTCACCGCCGTGAGACGACGGTTCGGTCGCTCCTGTTGGGCCTGCAGCAAGGTGAGGTGGGACGTCGTGACCGGGTGTTCCAGATTGATCTGAAGGCGCTGCCCGGCGACGCCCGCGTCGGCGCAGCAGGTCCACGCGGTCGACGGGTCGCCGTCGACCGCGTTGATCGGCCGGTCTTCCGGCGTATAGGTCAGGGGGTCGCCGTAGCTGGTGGCCTGTACCGAAGTTATGCCGCTTACCTGGGCCACGGTGCGGGTGTCATTCCCCGCTCCCGGGAACACCGGCAGCGGGTAGTCGGACGGATCGGGGGCCAGCGAACTCACCCCGGGCTGGTCGACCTGACCGAGGTTGTCGCGCAGGCTGCCCCACCGCTCGCCTTGCAGGGCGTTGGTGTCGGTCAGCACCAGGGTGGCGCCGTCAGCCATGGCCTGCTGGAATCCGCCGGGGTCGTGCGCGTACGAGGCGCTGTAGAGGATGGTGGGATCCCCGGACAGGAGGCCGGCTGACGCGGCTTCGACCACTCCTTGCCCGTTCCCGGCGAGGAGCATGGGGGCGGCGGTGGCTTCGGTGCGCACCAGGGGCCGGGGATCGGCGACGTCGAAGACGGCGAGGGCGGGAGGTTGGGGCTCTCCTGCGGGAAGGCCCAGGCGAATTTCGCTGTCGAGCGGATAGCGGATTTGCGGTGCCGGGTTGGGCGCCCCGAACGTGACCGGGCCGCGGAGTCCAGCCGGCGGGGGCACCATTTCATTCCAAAGCTGCTGGGGCAGCGGCAAGTGATACCGCTCGTACTGCAGGTCGGACTGGAGGAGAATTTGGCCCACGCTCATGAGCCGCGCCACCGGCGCCAGGGCCTGCAGGTTGAGGGTGCCTTCCTGCAGCGGCTCCTCGAGCGCCTGCACCAGGTTGGCGGCGGCGGGAGTGCCGGCCGGCACCACCTGGCGGGACACGTAAGGCCGGTCAAGCAGACCGGACGCGATGGGATCCTGCGTCACTCCCCAGGAATAGGCCGCAAAGTCCTCGCCGGGCAGTCCGAGCACCCGGCTGCTCGTTCCCGAGGCGTTGAGGTACGCCATCGCGTCTTCCTCGTAGGCGGGCAGCTGCGAGGGCCGGTCGAGGTTGGACGCAATGAGGTCGCCGGTCCACAGCGGCGGTAGGTCGGCGGCCACCAGGGCGACGCACGCCAGCCCCGCCACCAGACCCACGCGGGGCGCCCGAAGGCGGATGGCGCTGACCCCCGCACCCATTAACAAGGCCAGGCCGAGGACAACGAGCGGAACGATCCGGTCGACGGACCGCAGCGCCAACCCCACCGTCCCGCCGGAGGCCCGTTTCAGGAGCGCGCCGAAGAGCGACGGGTGGGCATACGGGTACGCGCCGACCGCGACGAGCGTCCCGACTCCGATCAGGCCCACGGCAAAGGTCCGGTAGCGCCAGCGGGCTGCGAGACCGAGAGCGACCGCGACTGCGGGGACGGCGAAGCTCACGGCCAGCAGCCACACCGACTGCGTGTAACTCACCGCCGCCAGGGTCCAGGGCTGCACCTTGTCCCAACCGTAGAAATACCAGTAGCCGAGGCCGCGCAGGACTTCGGCCGCTGAAGAGGTACGGGCGACGGTCGGAACCGTTTCGGTTACGCGGCAGGATGTTCAGGCCGTACTTGCCTTCCGCCCACAATCCCGCAGCCCACCACAAGGAGACCGCCACACTGAGAGCGCCGAGACGGGCCGCGGCGACTGCAGCGCGGCGCCCCGTCACCTCCCGGCTTCCCCACACCGCGAACACGAGCCACAGGGCGGGGGCGACGAGCACCAACAGGATCGAAGTGGCGTTGATCCCTCCGACCAGCGCCACCACCACGGCAAACGCAGCCGGGTAGCGCCAACCGCCATCCCGGGCCGACATGGCGGTCAACCCCACCAGCCAGCCGAGCGCGGCCCAGGGCATCAAGATGGCCGAGGTCCGGCCCAGATAATCGATCATGTAGGGGCTCAGCAGGTAAGCGAGGGCCGCCACCACAGCGCCAGCGCCGACCAGCCCGAGGCGGCGGGCGCAGTACAGGACGCCGAGCCCGGCGGCAAAGAGCAGCGAGCCCATCCACACCCGCTGCCCGACCCAGACCGGTACGCCCAGCCACTGCACGACCGTGTAGTACGGGCCCATCGGGAACAGGTAGCCGATGTTCTGGTGGGTAACGGTGCCGAGCCCGGTATTGGGGTCCCACATGGATGTCGCGCCCACTGTCAGGCGGCCCGGGTCCAGATACAGGTATTGCTTGGTGTCCGCAGCCACCATCCCCGGTTTGCTCAACAGCAGCGGGATGTAGCTGACGCCCGCCAGGACCAGCCAGAACAGCCCGTCGAGGTGTCGGGGTCGCACCGGGCGGCAGTGTAGGGGGGGCCAAACCACGGCTGACAGCGCCTGCAGGGGTAGGTTGCAGGGGTGGTCGGCCCCGTCCCCGGCACCACTCGGCCCCGACTGTCGCTGGCCGTGCTGTCCCTGGTGCTGTTCGTGACCTTCCTGGACAACACCATCGTTGCCGCCGCTCTTGCCAACATTCAGGTCGGCTTGCACGCGGGCGTCAGCGCGCTGCAGTGGGTCGTGAGCGCCTACGCCCTCACCTTCGCGGCCCTGATGCTCACGTTCGGGACGCTCAGCGACCACATGGGCCGCCGCCGGATCATGGCGCTCGGGCTGGTCGTCTTCACGCTCGGGTCAGTGCTCGGTTCGGTCGCGACCAGCAGCGGCATGCTCATTGCGGCCCGGGTAGTGATGGGCGTCGGCGCCGCCGCGTCTGAACCGGGCACCCTGTCCATGATCCGCCAGCTGTATCCCGATCGAGGCGAGCGGGCGCAGGCACTGGGCGTGTGGGCGGCGGTGTCGGGCCTGGCGCTGGCTGCCGGGCCGGTCATTGGCGGGGCCCTGGTCGGAGTGTGGTCGTGGCGCGCTGTCTTCGTCTTCAACGTTGCCGCCGGCGTGGTCGCGCTGGCCGGCGTGCTCGCCGTCCTCCCCGAGCCCGCCACCCTGGACCGGCGCCGCCTGGACGTGCCCGGTTTCTTGCTCGGGGCCGTAGCGCTCATCGCTGCCACCTTCGCCACCATCGCGGGCGAAACGTCGGGCTACGCCACGTGGTGGATCGGGCTTCTGTTCACGATCGCGGTGGTCGCGGGGGTGGCGTTCATCCGGGTCGAGCGGCAGGCCGAGGATCCGGTGCTGGACCTGCGGTATTTCCGGGAACCCGGCTTCGTCGGCGGCAACCTGGTGGCATTCACGGGGTACTTCGCCACCTTCGCCGTGTTTTTCTTCATCCCCCTCTACGTGCAGCTGATCGGCACGGCGTCCGCGTACGACGTGGCCGTCGATTTCCTGCCGATGGCGGTGGTGATGATCGTGGCCTCCGCCCTCAGCGGCCGCTGGGTGGCACGGGCCGGACCGGGGCTCCCGATGACCGCAGGTTGCGTGTGCGCCGGGGTCGGAATCCTGATCACCAACGCGCTGCTGAACGCCAATTCGGGCGTCGGTTTATTCGGTTGGTCCCTGGTTCTGGTCGGTGCGGGCCTCGGTGTCGTCATGGTGGCGGTGACCTCGTCGGTGCTCGGGGTCGTTCCAGCCGCCCGGTCCGGGATGGCGGCGTCGGTGGTCAACACCAGCCGGGAACTGGGCGCGGTGGCCGGCGTGGCTGTGCTTGGCTCCGTCGTGAACGGCCTGCTGGTGACAAACCTCAATCAGCAGCTGGCCAAGATCCCCGGTCTGCCCCCGTCGTTACGGGGTGAGGTGATCACCTCGGTCACGACCGGTTCGGTCGGGACCGGAGCCTCGAACCTGCCGAAGACGGGGCCGATCGCTCGCATCGTTCAGGATGTCCTCGCCGCGGCGCAGCACTCCTTCTCCGACGCCCTCAGCGTGGTGCTGGTGCTCGCCGGGGTGCTGCTGCTGTGCTCGGCCGTTGTGGCGGCCGGCCTGGTCCGGGGTCGGCGGGCGGGCCTCGAGGACTTCTGAGCCTCGACGGCGCGCTTTTGGCACAATGGAGGTGACGGTGAGTCGGCCGGGTGGTCGCGGCCGGGCATGACCCGGTCGAGGAAGGTCGGGACTCCGCAGGGCAGGGTGCTGGCTAACGGCCAGTCGAGGCGACTCGAAGGAAAGTGCAACAGAGAGGAGACCGCCGATGGGCGGCAGGCCGCTATGGCGGCAAAGCCGTCACAGGCAAGGGTGCAACGGTGCGGTAAGAGCGCACCAGCGTCCGGGGTGACCCGGGCGGCTCGGTAAACCCCACCCGGAGCAAGGTCAAGCGTGGGACGGCCGGCCCGGCCAACGGCCCCAGGTAGACCGCTTAGATGGATGGCCACCCATCCGTCCGGGAACGGATCGGATGACAGAATCCCGCCTACAGGCCGACTCACCGTCATTTATCTCTGAATCGGTCTCTGACCAGCGCTTTCGTTCACTCTATTTCACTACCGACCCTGTGGATAACTGGCTTGGTCCGTGAGTTTCACGGACCGCCCACGGACCGCCCACGGACCGGAATTGGGGCATGCCGCTACCGTCGCGACAGGGCCCCGGGGTGCGCTCACACCGCCGGGGCCGGAGCCGACACCTACAGCGGAGGTACCGACCATGACCAGCGTTGCCGAAGACGCCCGCCATCGGGAAGATCATCGTCCCCGTTCGGGCCGGCGCCCGGGCGGCGCTCATGACCCCATCGCCCGCCACCTGAACCCCGAGGAGCGCAAGACCATGGGCGACCGGGTCCGGGCTGCCCGCTGGGCGGCTGGGTTGACTTACCTAGAAGCAGCGGCGGCTGTCAACCGCAACGTGAACAGCATCATTCGCTATGAGCACGGCGGCCTCCCCGAGGCTGGCACCCGCGACCGGCTGGCCGCCCTGTACGGGATCGAGGAGCCGGTCCTCTTCGCCGAGTACAAGCTCCGAGCCGCCGCTGTCAGGGTGGCGTCACGCCAGGCGCCGCTTGCTGCCGTCCGAGCCGATCGCCACATCAGTGTCGACCTGCTCGAGCTGCTCGACCAGGTGACCGCCTGGTTCGCCGACCTCGCCAGGCGTCTCGACCAGGTCGAGTTCGAGACACACGAGAACAACCGGTACATCAACGAGCACATCGGCGAGGTGAGCTACCCCGACGGGTTCGCCCACGCCAAAACCGTTTACGTGGACGGCGTCGAGGAGGTTACTGAGGCTCTGGGTTCCGAGGAGAGACTCGCCCGCCTGGAGCGTCGCCTCGAGGCTATGTGCGCCGCCGGCGGCGCCTAGACACGGCAGCGGGTCCACCGTTGCGCCGACCGGGCGCGCTACTACTGGGGGCGGGCGGAGCCCGACCATCTGGAGGCATCGTGGCTGCCCTGGTTCCCGTCCCCCAACGGCTCATCTGATATCGCCGAGGATCTGCGCGGCGCCGGCATCGACCTCAGGAAGATCGCCGGCACTTTGGAGGTGGCCTGCGATCACGGTCTCGACACCGACCTGGCCCAAACGATCGCCGGCTGGTTGGGTGACATCGCAGCCGAGATCGACACCGCCCGCGACGCCCTCACTGCCCAGGAGCTGGCCCGGGCGTCTGTAAGGAAGATGTCGTGCGTGGACCATTGGCGTTTATGCGGCTGGGCGGAGGGTGACGGCGTAGCCGAGGTCTTGGAGTTGCTTCACGAGGCCGTTGCGGCGACGGTCGGTGTCGGTGTGGCGGGTGAAGTAGTCGCCGCCGAGGTCGGTGTAGTCCTCGTCGCGTGAGAGGACATGCCAGGCGATGACCAGAAGGGAGTGGCTGACCGCGACGGCCGCCTTCTTCTTGCCGATCCGCCGGGCGAGCCGCCAGAACTGGGCGGCGAGGTAGGTGTCACGCGAGCGGGCGGCCGACCAGGCGCACTGGTCGAGGACCTCGCCGAGCCAGCGGTTGCCCTTGTTGGTCCCTCCCGAACGGCGTTTGCCGCCGGTGATGTTGTTGGCTGGGCACAGCCCGGCCCACGAGGCCAGATGCCCAGCGGTGGGGAACCGGGTCATGTCCGCACCGATCTCGGCGATGATGCACTCAGCCGCCCGCTTCCCGACCCCGGTGATGGTGTCAAGCCGGTCACGGGCGGCGCTGAAAGGGGCGATCACCCGGTCAACCTCGATGTCGAGCTGGGCGATCATCGTCTCGAGCTGCTCGAGGTGCTCCAACGACAGCCGCACCAAGAGGGCGTGGTGGTCCTCGAACCGGCCGTAAAGGGCCTGGCGCAGGGCGGGCAGCTTCTTGCGAAGTTGGCCCTTGGCCAGATCAGCCAGGACCTCGGGATCCCGCTCCCCGGCGACAAGAGCCTTGAGCATCAACCGGCCCGATACGCCCAGCACGTCCGACGCCACCGAGTCCAGCTTGATCCCGGCGTCCTCGAGCGCCTTTTGCACCCGCTGGCACTCGGCGGTATGAGTCTGGATCAACCGCTTCCGGTAGCGGGTGAGGTCTCGCAATCGACGGATGTCCGGCGGCGGCACGAAACTCGAGCGCAGAAGACCGTGCTCGAGCAGTTCAGCCAGCCAGGCGGCATCGGCCACGTCGGTCTTTCGACCCGGGAGGATCTTGACATGTCGGGCGTTTACCAGCAGCAGCTCGAAGCCGCCCCGCCCTTCGAGCACATACCACACCGGCTTCCAGTACTGGCCTGTCGCCTCCATCACCACCTGGGTCACCCCCTCGGCGGCCAGCCACTCGGCCAGCGCCTCTAGCGACGCGGTGAACGTCGGAAACGTACGGATCTCCTGGCGGCGCTTGAAGCCCTGGCCCGGTGTGCGTACTGCGGCGACGACCTCCTCCTTGCCGATATCAAGACCGGCGACCCGCTCGGCGATGATGTCCATCCCACTCCCCTCTCCGAGACTCAACCTGGACGGGTCTGGCAGGGCCAACCGAATCAACGACGCTGTAAGTCGTGCTTTATGCAACAATTCGCGGTGCCGGGAAGGCCCCGTGCATCAGTCTTCCAATCGGGCTCACTCGCACCAAAGCTCACCGAGCTCGGCCAGACCCACCACCATCTTCACTCATCACGGCGGCCCCAGGCCATGGAGTCTTAGACGATGGCATGAACGGCCGGGCGGCTGCAGTGACGGGTGAACAAGCAAAGCCCCGGTTCGCCTTTCTCTGACCACCCGGCCAGTGGCGAATGCTGCAGGGTCTAGCAGGACAATGTGACGCGCCGGCCGGCTACCTCGAGGCTGACGGTGAGCCCGGGACCGGCCAGGGCTCTACAGGATCTGAGGGCCGGGTTCGTCGGCGATGGCCCGCAGCCGGCGCTCGGCTTGGTGGCCGGACACGGTCACCCCGGCCCATACGCCGGCGTTGAGTGGCGGGTCAGCGGACAGCAGCTCCAACGCCAAGCGACGCGCACTGGCAGCGAACACCGCATGCTGCGCAGATCCGCCGGGCCACGGCCTGGCCGAGGTGGTCGGCCCGGCCGTCGGTGAAGAAGATTCGGGTCTGGCCGGCGCATGCCGCCCGGCCCATCCACTCCTCGCTCAACGCAGGGCGGCCAGCAGCCGCTCCAGATGGGTGTTGGTGGTGCGGGGGCTGGGCCGGTTGACCAGACGGCGCAGCGACTCGTAAGGGACCCCGGAGCGCAGAGCGATGGCTCGCAGGCTGGCGCCTCGGGCTCGCAGCTCGCCGACCCGGGCGACGGCCGGCCGGGCCGACACCAGGTAGATGGGCTGGCGGCCGTTGAGGATCTCCCGTTCGATCCGCTCGGTTTTGGCGTAACCGCGGGCGGCGGCGTTGTAGGCGTCCCGGCAGGTCCGGCAGCGGCAGCCGACGGCGTACGCCTGGGCGCCGTGCTGGCCTCGCTCGAGGGCGTTGGGTGCGGTTCTGCGCAGGTAGGGTCGCGCCCCACGACGGTTGACCAGGTGCACTTTCGACGCCGGCGGGCCCTCGGGCATCGCCTCCTATGGTGGCACGAGCTGCTCGCAGATCGGAAGGAACCTATCCGTCGCTCGCAGCACGGCGGATGGCGAGCGCTTCGCTGTAGACCGCGACGGCGCCCTGCAGCAGCAGGCCGGATCCCTCCATGTCACCGCTCTCGCGCTGACGGTTGGCGGCCAGATGCAACTCCCGGCCCAGCTCACCCAAGTCTTCGACGAGTGGAAGCAGGAAGGCGAGCTCCTCGAGCAGCAGCAGCCCGGCTTCGCCGCCGGTCCCGAAGCTGAGGGCGAACAGCCGGCCGGCGAGGTCGTGGCCGTACCAGGCGGGCCAGCTCGATTCGGGTCACCGCCGGGTTTGCGGGCCGTACCAGGCCACGCCTTCGGGGGTGGCCAGGAAGGCGGCCCAGGCGGCGTCGAGCTCGGCCTCCCGAGCGTTAGCGACTGCGCTACTCAGGCCGCCGCGGCCAGATGATCCTCGGCCTTCCACCGGGCGATCAGACAAGCGGCCTCCACCACGAACAACCGGTGCTCAGCCAGGGCCCGGTTCACCGGATCTGCAGCCGGGCCGAAAAGACGCGGATCTGCAGGACCCCGACGTCATCATCGAACGGGTCCGCCGACCGTGTCTGCAAAGCCGGGTGTCGGCCCGGTGGCTCTCAGCCCGGCTTTGCAGCAGGTCCCAGCCTTCCACTCAGCGATCAGACAGCGGCTTCGGCCGCTCTCAGCGGTGGTAGCCAGCGCCCGCCGGTCATCCGCCGGCGACCCGGTCTGGACCTCGCGATGCTGTCGTACGGTCGGCGACGACGCCGGCGTACCCCCAGCGCCAGCCGGATGGTCTGCGGCCCGATGGTCTGCTCGATGCGGAAATGCTGGAGCGGGCTTCGAGCAACAGAACATCGGAGGCGACGAACACGAACATGCGCCTACCGGCATCGCCCACGAGACACGATGGGTATGCCCACCGCCTCGCCGTCAACATGCCCGTAGGTGGTCGCCAACCCCAGCCCACCGCGCCGGCCGACACCGTCCAGCGCCGGTGGTGATCAGCGGCCGGCCCGCCTCGTCTTTGCGGTGGCCAAAAAGGCCCAGTCGTCATCGGAGCAGCGATGACGGTGGGGCGGTGAACCGGTTCTTGCGCACGGCCAGCTGGCCTCGACGATGGAGTCGACGATCGTGTCCGGCGCCGCCGGGGGTGCGACGGTGGTGACCTTGGGGCGGCGGTCGCGCGGCGACCAGCATCCGCTCGACCGGCCCCGTAGCGGCCTCGCTGTCGGTGTAGACCAGGCCGTCCACGCCGGGCTGCTGCCGTCGAGCAGCTGGCGGGACACGTCCACCTTGCCGGCCAGGGTGGAGGGAACGACGGTGAGCATGTCGGCGACCAGGTCGCCGTCGGCGGCGGGGTGTTCTCGCCGGCCTGTATGTCGATCACCGCTCCCGCGGTCTGCCGGCCGACCGGCCCGCGTTGGCGTTGGCGGTGGCGACGTTGGCCACGGTGTCGGCCAGCGGCCGGCGGCCGTGAGCGACGGCCACGAACTGGTCGGCCAGCCATTGGGGCGGCACCACCCCCGCCCGGTCTGTGTGTCCGCCGCCGCCCGCAACTGCAGCTGACTCTCGTGGCGCCCGAGGCGGGATCGGGCCTCCATGTCGTGGTCCCGGCGGCGACCAGGTCGGCGAAGAAGGAGAACTCGGAGGAACACGCGTAAACAGGCGGTTCGCGGTGAAGAAGGTCCGGCAATTCGCTCATGGACGCAGTGTGCGCTCCCGCTCAGGCTGCTGGTTGCGGAAAGGTTGCGCAACCTAGACGGATTCGACCAGCCAGGCCCGGCCGCGCCGTTCGGCCGCCAAGGTCCCCCTGGCAATCCGTTTCCTGATCGCCTGTGGGCTGCAGCCCCGCCGGATGGCGGCCTCCTTCACCGGCAGCCACCCGCGACAAGCGTGACGTCCTGGCGCTGCCGGGCTGCCTCTGCGGCCCGCTGCGCTTCCACGGCGGTGCCGATGGCGATCAGAGCTGCCCGCAGTTCGCCATCGAGCCTCTGGCCGGCCACCCGAGGAGCAAACCCGAGCCAGCACGACGCAGGCCGCACCGGACACGACCACGTGCGGCTCGGTGACGGCGGCGTTCACCAGACGGCGTCCTGAGGTCGCTTGTCGTGCCCCGGCTCAGCCCTGGCCTTAGCCGAGGTCATCTCGCCGAGCGTGCCGGCCACGACCAGGCCGACACCGAAGACGGCCACCCCCAGCCACACGGCCAGCAAGCCGAGACCGACCGAGACCACGACCAGGCCGACAAGCTGAAGGCAGCAGCCGGTGACGTCGTCACCACCGGGGATTGTGGTAGCGGTCCTCGCCGCAGCGGGCGCAGGACTGCCACCCGGAATCATCGGCAAAGCCGGGCCCGGGTGTGATCCCCGCCGGCCACTCGATGTCGGTCAGGCCCGGCGGCCGGCGGCCGGTCACCCAGTCGTGGCGCACCTGTTTGTCCGGCGGCGCCGGCTTCGCCCCGTCGGTGAGCAGGGCGCGCAGGGTGGCGTCGGGGGTGTCGCTCGGTGAGCACCAGCCAACGTCACGTACAGACCGGCGGCGCGGCGCTGGCCTGCGGGTCGAGGCCAAGCACGGCCAGGGCGTAGCCCACCGCCACACCGCAAAGTTCTCTTCCGTGTGGACGGCTGCCTCTAGCCAACAGAACAGGTCGATGCAGTCAGCGCAGAGCTGCAGTTTGGTCCCGCCGAGCGTTCCGGGCAGGTTCGTCTCGGTGAACGGCTCGCCGCAGCTCTGGCACCGCAGCGACGGCTCGGGCGGCCGGCCTTCCGGCCAGTCGGCAGGCTCCGGAGGCCACTCGTCGTCGTCGGGCCCGCTGCCAGCAGAGGAGGCCACGCCACCAGGTTAGGGGCCAGGGCAGACTGGGGGTCGTGGCCAAAAGCGTGAGCCGGCGTACGCCCTACGGGTCCAGCGTCTACAAGTCGGTCCGGTTGTACGTGCTCGAGCAGGACCGCTGGCGGTGCCATTACTGCGGCAAGCAGCTCCAGCCGGGTGCCTCGATCACCGTCGACCACCTGAAACCAGTCGCCTTCGGCAGCAGCCACAACCGTCCAACCTGGTCGCCGCCTGCCGCTCCGATAACGCCCACCTGGGCGCCCTCCTCGGCAACGAGCGGAAAGCTGCTCAGCGCCTCGGGCCAGGTTCCGAGCAGTGGGGCAGCCGGTCGGCTCCGATGCCGCAAAGTCAGGCCTGGTGAGCCATGCTGCGCTCGGTGAAGGCCGAATGGCTGGCCCAGCAGTCCACGGACTTATTCGGGATAAACGCTTTACTCCGAATAGGTCTGATGGCAAGTCGGGCATGGCGCCGCTTACAGGATCTGGCTGCGGCCTTCTCCCGCCGCCAGATACGCCCATCTCGCCAACGTGACCGCCACCAGCGGGCTGATATCGCTGCCGCCCGGCGGGCCCACGCCTTGGCGTCGCCGATGTTCCTCCACCGGGCTGCCGCCACCGCCGAGTCGAGCGGCGGCTGACCCAGATGGGCGACCTCCCCGCTCACCACCGTCAAAGAAGGCGCCGCACGCCTGGCCGTACGAGCGAGTGTCTGTCGCCGCCGCGGCCACGCCTGCGGCTTGCAAATCCAATCGGAGCGATCCGGCCGGTCCCGCCGGGTCGTACATGAACCCGACCGGACACCACTTGCGTTGCAGCTCGGCCGCCCGGGCCGCCACCCAGTCCGTCCCCGGATCGTGGGCGACCACCTCGACATGGATCCGCCCGTCCGCCCGCCTCGAGGCGACGCGATCGAAGCGTACCGATCCGGTGAGACGTCCAAAGCCGCGGCCAGCACCGGCCCCCGCTTCGAGGCCGGGTCGCGCAACGAAGCCCACTGGTCGGCGTCGATCGCGGCCAGCCTCCCGAGCTCTTCCAGCGGTTCAGGTAGGCGCGCTCCCACTCGGCCGGCTCCATACCGTCACGATCCGCCCTGATCGTCTCCACCGACACCGTCCGCCCGAGAGCGGGCATGCACGACCACCAGGTGGCCTCGTCGTCGGGGTCGTCGTCATCGGCAGCAGCCCACTCGAAAAAGGCCACCCCGGACCGCTGCCCGGCCTCGGCCCGGGCCCGGCCGTCGTCGATCTTGGACCGCCACCACAGGCTCTCCTCCGTGCCCGCCGTCGACAGCAGGAACATCTGCGCCTCGGGCCGGGTGGACATGGCCGGCCGGGCGGCGGCCTCGAGGCGGCTGTCCAGCTGCGCCCAGCATTCATCGAGCACGGCCTGGTCGAGTGTCGGGCCGTGACCGGAAGCCTGCTCGGTGGCGGAGAGCTCCAACGTGGAGCCGTTGGCGCAGCGGAATGACTCCATGCCGGTCTGGCGGCGGAAGGCGATCAGCGGGTCCAGCGGCCCCTTGCGGACGATCTCGTAATACTCCTCCAGCTTGGCCCGGGCGGCCAGGCGACTTTGGGCGGTATAGACGCTGCGCTGCGGTTCGACCGACCAACCCAGCAGCCGATCGAGCGTCTCCGACAACGCAAACAAGGTCTTGCCGGACTGTCTCGGCAGGGCGATCCGGATCTCCCGGTAGTACGGGATGCCGCGCTCGTCCACCTCGCCGGCCACGTCTGCGATCTGCTGCTGGTGGGGCATGAACGACCGGCCCAACAGGCGGGCCATTCTCGCCACCCGCGGCCCGACCGTCCGCCGCTCCGGCGTGCGCGGCGTCGCCCACCTGGGAACGCAGGCGACGTCGAGCCGGTCGACCGCTACCACTGCTGCGAGTTGCCCAGCTCGTCGTCAGCGGACCGACCGTCGGGCACCGAGCGCAGAAAGGCGACCATCTCCTCCACGGCGTCGGACTGCTGCTGCACGGGGTAGCGACCGAGCAGGCTCAACACGCTGTGGAGGTGAACCAGGGCGATAGCCGCCACGGCCGTGGTCCGCTCCTCCTCGTCGGCGATGGCCGCGTCGAGGCGGGCCGCGGTCGAGACCACCAGACCCACAAGCGCCTCGTCAACTCCCTCGAGGCGGCCACCAGCCTTCAACGCTTTGATGGTCGCTGCCGCGGCCCGAAATTCCTCCGTGACATGCGGACCGGGACCGTGCGATAGCCGGGCACGGCCACCATGGTGACACCAGCGGGCAGCCGGCCAGGAAACGGGAAACCCCACACGCCGGATCCCGCTTCGTCGCGGACTCTTGCCGTCCTGTCGCAGCCGATCCCCGCCGCATGTCCGATTTGTCCGGCCGATGTTCCCGCTTGTCGGCGTACAGCAAAGTGAGGTCGGGATGTTTTGCCCTGAAGTTTCCGAAAAACGACCCACCCCATCGCGGCGTGTGCCCCCGGTCAGGCGGCCGGGGGTGGGTCGTCCCAGCGGTCCCCGACCCAGTTGCGGCCAGCGTGCTGATGGGGCCCCGTCGTGGCCAGCCGGTCGGGTGCAGCGGCCCCGGTCGCGGCAGAGTAGCGGAGGGTCGGGCGTGACGGTTCGCCCCGGGTCGGTGATCTCGATAGCGGTCTGCTCGTAGGCGTACTTCTGTTGCCAGGGCTTCACGGGTTCTTTGTCACGGTGGTTGGTCACTGGTTGTCCTCGCTCACCGGTAGTCCTCATGGAGGGTTGCCTCGTAACGGAAGCCCCGCCTGAGAAGCTCCACCCCGCCGGAACCCATGCCGGGCAGATCGAACACTCCCATGTGAAGCGGGTTGTAATGCCAGGCGACTCGGCCAAACAGCCACAGGTGGACGTCGGGCGGGTTGCTACTGTCGTAGAAGGCTTCCACCAGCTCAACCGGGGCGACCCCGTCATAGGGCTGCCGGATCTGCTCGACGAGCTGCCCGCAATCCTGGCAGACGGTGTCGTGGCAGATCAGGAGGCTGTCGTCGTCGCGGTGGCGGAGCATGATGGAGGCGACTGGGATGACGATCCGATCGGAGCTGCAGGCTGGGCAGCTCACTGGTTCTCCCGGCGTTCCCGGTAGGCCTTCTGGCGGCAGGCGTTCGAGCAGAAGCGGGCGCCGAGACGGTAGGGCAGGGTCATCTTCGAACCGAGAACGACGATTGGTCGGGTCAGGGTCGACCCGCATGTCTCGCAAGTGGGTGTTACGGAAACTGCGTCATGGCGTGAGTCCGTTTCCGTAACGCTTACCGGGCCTCTCGACGCGACGATCACGACCTCATGCTCGGCCCGCTTGTCCGCGTTGGCCAGGCCACGGTAGCGCCGAGTGGGTGCCAGGACGGTCTCCTCGATGCAGTAATTCCGTTCCACCAGCAGGCCGACCCACTCGCCGGCAATGGGGCCGTCGACGTTGAGCAGCACCCTGGCGTCCCAGTGTTTCACGGCGTCACGATGGCCCTGCCAGTACCCGTCGGCGCGGCCCGGCCGCCCGGTGACTCTCGCGAAATTTGCCTGGATGTAGGGCTCGACCCAAAGCGATGCCGTAGTCGCGTCGTCCCTTGGTCTTGGTGCGCGGGGTGGGCCCGTTGGCGTAGTCGCCGAACCGCTTGTTGACGTAGACGGGGCTGGTGACGGTGGTGAACGGCGGCTGTGGGTAGCTGAGGGGGTCGCGGGCGTCAGCGAGGCGAATTCGCTCGTCCGTGCCGGGCCACGCTTCGATGTCGGCGCCGGTGAAGGTGGCGTCCAGGGCGTCGCACAATTTGGCGAGTCGCAGTCCGGGCCCGGCGAAGGGATCGTGTACCCGCTCCCCGACATGGATGAGCTGGCCGAGCACCTCGAGCACCTCGGGCGAGAATTGAGCGGGGTGGCGGCCCGTCACGGTTCCTCCTCGGGCACGGAGGACAGGCGCGGTCCGGGCGGTTCCGACGGAAGCAGCGAACGGACGTAGCCGCCGCCATCGCAGAAGGTGGATTCGAGGGTTCCGGGCCGACAGGTGGCCAGATGGCGGCGGACCCATCCGGCTACCGGAATCTGCCGCAACCGGGCCGCGGTTATCTGGTCGCCTCTGGGGGCGATAACGGTGAGGGTCGTGACCTGGCTGTTGCCGAACGTGTCCACTTCTACGGTCATGTTGATCGACCCGCCTTCGGACACGACGAGGAAAATGGTGTGGCGGCCGGGGGCCGGCCGTCCCGGTTTCGTCTCTGCGGTCATGGTGTCGCCCGGAGCTCCAGCGAATCCTGCTGCCACTGGCGTAGGTGGTGCTCCTTGACGTGGGCGGGGAGATCGCGCCAGACCTGGCGCAGCATGTCGAAGAAGGTGCTGACGGCGAGCGTGGTGTCGGTCTGGATGGCGGTCTGGATGGCGGCCAGGGCTTCGTCGTGTTCGCCGGCGTCGTCCAAGACCAGGGCGGTGGCGCAGTGGTCGATGGCCTGGGCTTGGCGGTCGCCGTACTCGGCGTCGGACATGGTCATGGTTCCTCGCTTGTTGTCAGTGGTCGGTCGGGGACCAGCTCGGAGAGCACATCGCCAATCGTTTGCAGCTGGTCGCGGATCTGACGTAACACGGCGAGCAGCTCGACCGCGAAGGTGACCTGATCGAACGGTTCGAAACCGGGCACGTCGCTCATCACAGCGCCAAAGACCACCGGTCTCACCGGTCCCGCACCTCGACTTCGGGCGGCTCGGTGAGCCCGTCGAAGTTGCTGACGGCCGACGCTTCTTCCATGTACCCGCTGGAATCAGAGTCGAGCACCACTACGTCGCCGTTAGCTTTGAGCCCCCACAGCCCGAACGGCGAGAGCCCCTCGGTGCCGTCATCGTGCTTGTAGCGGACCTTGACGCCGGGCGGTAACGGCAGGATGGCGACGATCTGGCCTGACTGCTGGAAACCGTCGAAGCCGGCGATGTCCTCGGCGCGGCGGAGGGTGCCGTTGCCGTCGGCGACGAAGCCTTCGCCGTCCTCGTCGAAGAACACCACCGGGAGGTGCGCCCACGTCCAGTGGGTTTTGCCATCCGCACGTGTGCGGGGGTGCTTGTAGCTGGCTTCCCAGCCGGTGCCAGGGATCACGTTGTGCTCCTCCGGGTTGGTAGGTGGTCCTGCGGCGTGCGCGGTTTCGCGAGTGGGGCCCACAATGGGTTGGACCGCGGACCATGCGGACCAGCCCCGGGCGACGCGGTCCGCGTGGTCCACATGGTCCGCGGTCAGGTCCAATGTTGTTCCACTCAGGTCTCGTCTTTCAGACCGACGCCGACGTAGGCGCGCCGGCGCGTGTCGTCCGACCCGGTGCGTGGCCGCTGGACTCTGAGCCCGGGGATCACGGCACGCAGGTTGCGACCGAACATCTGCTTGGTGCCGGCCTTGTGGCCGTTATCGTCCGCCCACGATCTCCACTGTTTCCACAGCCGATCGATCTCCACCTCGAGGAGGGGACCTCGATTGCAACGGTCACGAACGAAGGCGGACACCGGGCTAACGAGGTCGGCGAGCGCGGTGCGGGCTTCGACCGAGGACGCCGGTTCGCTAAATCGGCCGAGCTCGGAAAGCGTGTGCAGCCCGTCCAGGCTCCAGTTGAGGATTCCGGGCAGCTCGGTGAGCAACTTCGGGGTCAGGTCGGCATCTTCGGACCCGAGCCATGATCGGGTCGTCTCCAGGAGGAGACAACGCGTCGCGATGGCGCCGGAGGCGTCACCGAAGCGAGGCAGCTCGTTGGAAACGAACATGATCCGGGTGGGCAGCTGCCCGGTCCACGGATCCCGGTACTTGCGATCGATGGTGATGCTGTCTTCGCCGGAGATCGACAGCAGCCGCTCGACCACGGCCGGCGACTCCCCCGAGCCGAGACGGACATCGCCGATAATGGCGACCGGCTTGCCGATCAAGTCCATGAGGCCGAAGTTCTGCCCGAAGCTAGCCAGCGTCGGAGCAGTCACGTTGCGGGCCCCGACCAGACCACGCAACACCCGGCAGACGGTCCCCTTGCCGGACCGGATCGGACCGAGAATCCCGAGGATCTTCTGCAGGTTGGTCTCCCCGGAGATGACGTAGCCGAACCACTGCTGCAGCAGCTCGATCGACTCGGGATCGTCAGGCCACAACTGGTCGAGGAACGCCAGCCACTCGGTCGGCTCCAGGACGTCGGGGTCGTAATCGAAGGGGACGGCGATCTCATTGAAAAAGTTCGGGGTGTGCGCCGTGAGGCTCCTCGACGCGACGTCAAGCAGCCCGTTGGCGCACGCCACGATCCCAGTGCTGCCATGCCCCGGATTCAGCCAAGCCGGGGGCTGCGTCCCCCGCGGCAGGTGGGTCACGGCGGCGAACGCCTCGAGGAGGTCACTGATCTTGTGCCGGTTGGGGGCCCAGTCGACGAGCTCGCCCTTGGCGTTCCCGTAGCAGGCGTGCTCCACCCGCCGGTACAGCTCGGCCCGTACTGTGCGGTCCTCGAGCTCGACCCAGGCCGGCCCGTCCCAGCGCACGAACGAGCCTCGCCAGTGGAGCAGGGTGAGGGCGGCGCTGTCGCCGTGGAGGTAACGCTCCAGGAGGAGGCGGGCCACGGCCATCGGGTGCGACGGCGAGGGCAGGACAAACACGCCCGGCGGGGCTTCGCTCACCGCGGTGGCCTCGCGTCACGCGTTAAATCGCGCAAACCGCGTAGCTTCAGCAGGACCCGGGCGGTCTCAGTCCTCAGTCGAGGCCCGTACTTGAGTCGCGACGGCTGGTGGCCCTCGGCGAGGGTCAGGGTCTGGCTTTCGGACAGTCCGGTCCGCCGGCAGGCAGCGACCAGCTGGAAGAGTCGCGCCGATCTGTCACCGGGCCAGTCGGGTGGGTCGGCCAGGATGGCCGCCACCCGCAGGGGCAGAGACTCGGGGAGAGGCTGAGGCTTCCAGTCGTGCGGGCCGGCCGGCCCGCTCAGGTGTAATACGGGTGGGAGGAGGCGATCGAGCTCGGTGACGTCCCAACCGGCGCCGTCGCGGTAAGCGTCGAGCGATACCAGGGGCGCAGGGCTGCCGTCAAGCAGCGGCCGTTTGTGGTTCCACGTGAACGGCGGCCGCAAGTAGCCGTTGAGCGCGGAGGGACTGGCGTCACCATGCACGGCGCGCACGAGGCGACGATTGAGCGACGCCACCGATTCCGGCGGAATCGGTTTGTGCAGCCTGACGTAGCCGTGCACGTGGCTCGGACCGCGACCGGACCGCACGATAAATCCGCCTTGACCGGCAAGGGATCTCAGCTGATCGAGGTCATCCGAAGTGGCGGCGTCGCAGTCGACCCACAGGAAGCGGGAGGGCTGGTTACGGCGGTAACGCATGTGCCGGGTGGGGCCATAGCTGAGACCCGGGGTGAACCAGCAGTCGAGCGATACGGACACAGCGGCGAGGAACTCGACCAGGGCGTCGGCTTGGCGGGGCCAGGCGAAGAAACGTTCGTGGAAGTCCTGGTGTCGGACTTTCCCGTCCTCCAGATAGGGCTGGCCCGAGGCGGTGGCTACCCACCCTTCGAGCGAGTCCCACAGGATCGCGAAGAACTGTTGAATCTTCGGGGCCCGTTCGGGGTCGCTTAGGCCAGCCATCTGGCCTCGGCGTCGGCGAGTTGCTCCCAGGCTCGGTCCTGGCGTCGTCGGAGGAACTCCAGGAGCGGGCCCCCGACGAAGACGAGCGTGTGATGCCAGGCCGCGACTCGCAGGCGAGCGAGACCGAGCACGACCGCCTGCCACTGCCGCCGGGTGTCGCAGCAGGGATGTGAGAATGGCACCAGCCCTCGTCTCCTCCTGATCGGTCGGAATGGGGTTGTGCCCTCGGCGTCTACCGAGGGCACAAGACGTCTGGGCGTCCGATCGACGCCTCCCACCCTGAAGCGGAGATGTCGATCCGGCGCCCGGCCGTCAGGCCGGGACCGGGGAGGTTTCAGGAGGCGGGTCGGTTCCAGGCAGCGACGGGGGCGACGCGCTGATTGGTGCTCCACTCCTCCAGGTCGCGGCGCAGGTAGATGATCCGGCGGCCGATCTTGAGGTAAGAGGGCCCGTACCCCCGCCAGCGCCAGTTGGCAAGGGTGGCCTTGGTGACACCGAGTAGTTCGGCGGCGTCAGCCTCCGACAGTTCGTCCGGGTTGATCCTCTTCGGTTTCATGTTCACCCCCTCTCGTCGGTTTCGGTTACACGCATCGTGTACCGGCTAGATGCATAAGTCAACGGACAGAATCCGGTCCGTGAGTGGACATGAGCAAGAATGAACGACTACAGTGGTTCCGTGACCGACCCGGAGACCCAGGACCGCCGCAGGATCGTCCTCCCGTACGGGCCCGACGGGATCTCGACGTACCAAGAGCTAGCCGCGATCAAGGAGAACCAGCTGCGAGCGGCGGCCCGGGGACTGATGGCGCAGGTCAGGCTGTCCCAAAAGGTGCTGGCCCAGAACATGGAGATGTCCCAGTCGAGCGTCAGTCACATGCTCACCGATCGCAGCTACGGGCTCACCTCCACCGAAGTCTCGATGATCGAAGCGACCTGCAAAGTCCCGATGGGGACGCTGTACCGGGCCGTCGGCTTCGTCGAGGAGAAGCCCGTCGAGAAACAGATCTACGACATCCCCGGCATCACCCACCAGGCGGCCGAAGCCATCGTGGCTGCCATTCAGGCGGTCCGGGCCGCCGTCCTGCGACAGGAGAGACAGTCATGAAGCGGCGTTCGTCATCTAGGCCGTTCGGTTTCGTCCGCGAACGCACGGGCCGGGCCAGCCCGTACCTGGCCGGGTTCAACCCACCCGGCGGTGGTCAGGAGGTCACCAAAGCCTTTGTCAGCGAGACCGCAGCCGAGGTGTGGCTGGCCGAGCAGCACGTGGCCGTGGCCCGGGGCGCGTTCGTGAACCCGGACGGGGCCAAAACCCTGCTCGGCGACTACTGGAAGGTGTGGCTGACGGAGCGGCAGCTGGCGCCGAGCTCGAGGGTGACCTACGCCGGCCACGGCCGCGCCCACATCCTGCCCGCGTTCGGGTCGCCGACCGCTCGGAAGCCTCCGCCGCAACGAGCTTCAGGCTTGGTGCAACCGGCTGCCGGTCGCCCCTCGCACGGCCAAGACCATCCTGGCTGTGCTCCAGTCCTGCCTGAAAGCGGCGGTCATGGACGACCTGATCCCCAAGTCGAATGCGGTTGGAGTGCGGGCTCCAACGCCCGCCGGCGTGGTCTTGTGGTCCCTTCCAATGAGGAAGTAGAAGTGCTCGCGGCAGCCATATTCGGTCGGTACGCCGTCGCGGTGCGCCTGGCCGCCGAGGCCGGTCTGCGCCAGGGGGAGCTCCTCGGCCTGCGCGTCGGCGACCTGGATCAGCTCGGACGCAGGTTGACGGTGGCCCGTCAGGCCCAGACCATCCCCGGCCAAGGGGTGCTCCTGGACCAGCCGCCCAAGTCTGACGCCGGCTACCGGACGGTCCCCCTCGCCAGGGAGACGGTCGACACGGTCGCTCTGCATCTGGCCGCCTACCCTCCTCGGGCCGGGCTGGTGCTGACCACCTCAGCCGGCACGCCCGTGCACCGCCAGGTGTTCAGCGACGCCTGGACCAAGGCGAAGCAGCGGGCCGGGGTCAGCCCGTCATTGCGCTTCCACGATCTGCGCCATCGCTACGCCTCAGTGCTGATCGCGGAGGGACTGGACGCGCTGACGGTCAAGACGTTGATGGGTCACAGCAGCATCACCGAGACGTATGACACCTACGGGCACCTGTTCCCGAACCAGTCGGAGCGGGCCGCGGCGGCGATATCAGCGGCCATTCACCCTCGTTCACGGACCGCCCCACGGACCGCCGAGGGTGAAACCGCAGATCAGAGCAGCTAAACGGACTGTATCCCGCCTACAGGCCGACTCAACGTCTTTTATACCCCTGATCTGCGGTTTTACCTCCGGGTACCGCCCCCGGTCACCCCGGTGGTCACTAAAAGTTGGCCCCGGGCACCCCGGGCCCGGTCCACCGCGGCCCGGGATTCGTCCTCGGAATCGGGCCACAGATGGCTGTAGGTACCCAGGGTCTCGGTCGCGTTGGCGTGGCCCAGGTTGGCTGGCACCACCTTCACGGACTGGCCGTGGTGGATGAGCAGGCTGGCGGACCATCCATTTATGTGGATGTTGGATGTTCGTGTCGTACCCAAAGTCCAAGAGAGTCTGGTCAGGCCCCGAAGTTGAACCACTGGTTCGACCCCCCGCGGTAGGGCCAGCCGTCGATGGCGGCACCCGGCAGCGTGCTGCCGCCGTAGACGTCCACAACGAGGCCGAAATAGGGATTAGAGAAGAGGAGGCCGGGAGCCTCCTGCTGGACGTCCCACGTCTGATACTCGACCAGGCTCCGGGTGCAGGGCTTCAGGTAAAGCTGGTCACCTTCGACTCCGTCAGTGGTGACGCACATGTTGTAGCTCCAGTTCTTAAACCGGCCCGACTCCCCGGCGGCGGGTATGGACCAAAGCTGGGCGGAACTGCCATCAAGCTGGTCCTGGATCATCACCCCGTTTTGGCCCACGTCCAGGACGAGGTGGGAGTAATCGTTGCAGATTTGCCCTAGCTCAATGGCGTAGGCGGTGCTGGCGTCCGCGGTGCCACCGGTGGCGGCCAGGGCTACTCCCGAAACACCCCCGCACAGGGCCATTCCGGCCATGACCAGACGGGAACGACGAAGAAATCGACCGGACATTAAAGAAGCTCCTTGGTGTTGGTGGCCTGACTGGCCGGGGGTGATTGCCGGTACGTATGAGCATGCGGGAAATCACGCATCGCAAAGAGGGGACACCACCCCTACATCACACGTACGTAGGCGCGATGTTTCTGGGTAGTACCCGCAGGGCCGATAGACAAGCGAAGGAGGGCGGATCTCGCCCTCCCTCTCCTCCGGGTCGAGACCCTAAGCGAGCCTCGTCATTGCACGATCGAGAACCACTGGTTGAACGCGCCCCCGTTGTAGGGCCAGCCGTCGATGGGTGCCCCCACTTGGTTGCTGCCTTGGTAGACATCGACGTACAGGTTGAAGTAGGGGTTCCAGAAGCTCTCGATCTCCGGGGCGTCCTGTATGACTTTCCACGTCTGGTGAGCGACCAGGCTGCGGGTGCAGCGCTTCAGGTAAAGCTGGTCACCTTCGACTCCGTCGGTGGTGAGGCACTCGTTGTAGAAAAAGTTCTTGATCCGACCGAAGGTTCCGGGGGACTGGGTATACCAAATCTGGGAAAAGCTGGCGTCGTACTGGTCCTAGATCACCACCCCGTTTTGGCCCACGTCGAGGCTCCAGCCGGAGGAAAGGGCGGTGAGAGGTCCGTCGAACGTAGTGGCGTAGGCGGTGCCGCCGGTGGCGGCTAGCGCTACCCCGGATACACCCCCGCACAGGGCCAGCCCGGCCACGGCTAATCGGGCGCGGTGAAAGAATCGACCTGACATCGCTCTTACTCCTTCGGGTAGGTGGCAGTCGGATTCGGAGAGTTTGAGGTTTCTGCCTGGCGGTGGTCAGAACCCCACCGGCACGTCATCCTGGAGGACGTCACACAGACGCGCCATGGTGCTGACAGGTGAGTTTGTGGTGGTGCACACACCATTGCTGGCCCATTCCAGTGGCCCCTGACTGCCACCACCCTTGACGGTTCACCTGAGCCAGGTGGGACGGGACCGTCCACTTGTACACGAGCGGATGCGATGTAGTACCCCCGTCACTCGAGACCACCAATACCCTGCCTGTAACGACGCCAACCCGCTGAAAAAGAGAGCGTACCGGGACCTCGCCAAGAACGAAGACGGCCACGTTTGGTGATTGATATCAGTGAGATACAGGCTGCGGTTGAGCGGGCCAGAACGAAGGCGGCGTCTACTCCCACACCGCGAACGCCCCAGCAACCCAAACAACTGCGGAACTCCGTATCAAAATCCGGGGCGAATCACTCCAAGCTGAGCCCACCCGCAATTGAGATTCTTCGGAGACACGCCCGCAGATGCCGACGACCTGGCAGCCGAAACCTTGGTGGCGAACGGGTATACCTTGAGCCTGGCGGGCACCCGAATGAGCCGACACCTCGACACCTGGGCGAAGGGGCAATTGTGATACATCAATTAGGAGCACGGCAACGAGCCGCTCTGGGATTGGCTCTTATGCTGGGTTTCAGTATGCTAGTCGCGGCTTGCGGGGGTGGATCGAAGGCCTCCTCGCCGCCGCCCGACAATGCGGCGCACAGCTCTTCATCGAGTCGCCCCCTGTCTGCCACCACACCGCCCACCACAGCGGCCCAGGCTCCGGTCACGACTCCTGTTGCCACCGTTCCGCCGACAAGGCCTGCTCCCCCGGCAACGGCGGTCACAACCCGTCAGGTGCTACCGCCCGCCACGGTGCCGCCCAGGGTTGATGAATGCATCCAGCAACTCACTTTCGGAGCTGATGGGAACGTCTGGCCGGTCTCCTGCGTCAACGGCGACCTCAACGTGCTGGCCTGGCAGGAGATAGCCAAGGGCAACCCGCTCATCATGACGCTCGGTCCTTACGCCACTCCTGATCAAGTGGAGGAGGCACTGTGCTCCGACCTGCGGAATAGTACGATCCCCATAGCCACCAGCGCGTATCAGATCTCGGCGCTCTACTACGGGTGGAGCTTCGGAGTGGACCCGTCGCAGATCCTGCCCAACGGGGGCTGCCCGACTACAGATCCAGCGCCGGTCCCCGTCCCGGTGACGACATCCCCCCAAACTGACCCCTGGGCCGTCGTATCCGAATACTACGGCGATGTCTCCTCACGGGACTATCCCGACGCTTGGAACCTGTTCGCCCCCACCATGCAGGATGACCAAGGCAGCTACTCGCAATGGGCGGCCGGGTACGCCAACACGGGGGATCAAGACGTTACTGAGATCTCTCAAAGCGGCGATCAGGTGAACTACGACCTGCAATCGGACAACCCGGACGGCACCACCCAGTGGTACTCAGGTGTCGCCATCGTCGTGGGCGGTCAGATCCAACGCGCCAGTCTCACCCAGGTGGCTGGTAATCCGGACGCCTAGAGCGCCGCTTTCGTCTTCGTCGCCAAGTGGTCAAAAACTGTGGCCTTTGGTCAAGACCGGGGACCGTGCCATCTCTCATAGTGATCTGAGGCGGTCGAACGAGTTTGACCGTCTTGAATGCTAATTATGAGAGAGGCTCGGCGGTGGCACATCGATAATCGCGGGACGCTTACGATTATACCGGAAAAGAACGCTTCGTTTTTGCCGGTGATGACGCCTAAAAATATCCCGTTGAATGACAATTTCCGACTTCTATTTAATTTATAAAAAAAAAACGTCTCTGCCATGATCTGCGCAATTTTTCCTGCGAATTCGGCTTTACCGTAGGGTTCATTGGACAAAAAAAAAAAAAAAAAAAAAAAAAAAAAAAAAAAAAAAAAAAAAAAAAAAAAAAAAAAAAAAAAAAAAAAAAAAAAAAAAAAAAAAAAAAAAAAAAAAAAAAAAAAAAAAAAAAAAAAAAAAAAAAAAAAAAAAAAAAAAAAAAAAAAAAAAAAAAAAAAAAAAAAAAAAAAAAAAAAAAAAAAAAAAAAAAAAAAAAAAAAAAAAAAAAAAAAAAAAAAAAAAAAAAAAAAAAAAAAAAAAAAAAAAAAAAAAAAAAAAAAAAAAAAAAAAAAAAAAAAAAAAAAAAAAAAAAAAAAAAAAAAAAAAAAAAAAAAAAAAAAAAAAAAAAAAAAAAAAAAAAAAAAAAAAAAAAAAAAAAAAAAAAAAAAAAAAAAAAAAAAAAAAAAAAAAAAAAAAAAAAAAAAAAAAAAAAAAAAAAAAAAAAAAAAAAAAAAAAAAAAAAAAAAAAAAAAAAAAAAAAAAAAAAAAAAAAAAAAAAAAAAAAAAAAAAAAAAAAAAAAAAAAAAAAAAAAAAAAAAAAAAAAAAAAAAAAAAAAAAAAAAAAAAAAAAAAAAAAAAAAAAAAAAAAAAAAAAAAAAAAAAAAAAAAAAAAAAAAAAAAAAAAAAAAAAAAAAAAAAAAAAAAAAAAAAAAAAAAAAAAAAAAAAAAAAAAAAAAAAAAAAAAAAAAAAAAAAAAAAAAAAAAAATTCTTAATCGATCCGGGCGCTTCGTATTTTTGCCGGTTTGGACTGCCTTCTCCGTTGATGCTCCGACTTAAAAAAAAAAAAAAAAAAAAAAAAAAAAAAAAAAAAAAAAAAAAAAAAAAAAAAAAAAAAAAAAAAAAAAAAAAAAAAAAAAAAAAAAAAAAAAAAAAAAAAAAAAAAAAAAAAAAAAAAAAAAAAAAAAAAAAAAAAAAAAAAAAAAAAAAAAAAAAAAAAAAAAAAAAAAAAAAAAAAAAAAAAAAAAAAAAAAAAAAAAAAAAAAAAAAAAAAAAAAAAAAAAAAAAAAAAAAAAAAAAAAAAAAAAAAAAAAAAAAAAAAAAAAAAAAAAAAAAAAAAAAAAAAAAAAAAAAAAAAAAAAAAAAAAAAAAAAAAAAAAAAAAAAAAAAAAAAAAAAAAAAAAAAAAAAAAAAAAAAAAAAAAAAAAAAAAAAAAAAAAAAAAAAAAAAAAAAAAAAAAAAAAAAAAAAAAAAAAAAAAAAAAAAAAAAAAAAAAAAAAAAAAAAAAAAAAAAAAAAAAAAAAAAAAAAAAAAAAAAAAAAAAAAAAAAAAAAAAAAAAAAAAAAAAAAAAAAAAAAAAAAAAAAAAAAAAAAAAAAAAAAAAAAAAAAAAAAAAAAAAAAAAAAAAAAAATTCTTCGTCTCTGCCAGAAAAAAAAAAAAAAAAAAAAAAAAAAAAAAAAAAAAAAAAAAAAAAAAAAAAAAAAAAAAAAAAAAAAAAAAAAAAAAAAAAAAAAAAAAAAAAAAAAAAAAAAAAAAAAAAAAAAAAAAAAAAAAAAAAAAAAAAAAAAAAAAAAAATTTTTTTTTTTTTTTTTTTTTTTTTTTTTTTTTTTTTTTTTTTTTTTTTTTTTTTTTTTTTTTTTTTTTTTTTTTTTTTTTTTTTTTTTTTTTTTTTTTTTTTTCCCCCCCCCCCCCCCCCCCCCCCCCCCCCCCCCCCCCCCCCCCCCCCCCCCCCCCCCCCCCCCCCCCCCCCCCCCCGGGACGTGCGCCCATGGCGGCACCGACGGAGCCGAGCCGTGAATGGCAATGACCACCAATTTTTTTTTTTTTTTTTTTTTTTTTTTTTTTTTAAAAAAAAAAAAAAAAAAAAAAAAAAAAAAAAAAAAAAAAAAAAAAAAAAAAAAAAAAAAAAAAAAAAAAAAAAAAAAAAAAAAAAAAAAAAAAAAAAAAAAAAAAAATACCACAAGCAGTATCAACGAGCGCGGTCCTAAACACCGTTCGGCGAAAGCTTCAATCCACCGGCGGTCAACGTCTGTGGCGCGGCCACGGATGGGGCCCCGTCGAGGCACTCGTCGTCTGGTTCTCCGAGGTGGCGAGTACCGGTTGGGCGGGGCTTGGAGGGCTCTAGGAGGTCGGCTCTGGCGTTACCTACGTTCGTCGGTTTTTCGGGACGCTTGGAGCGGACATTCACACCGACAGCTTCACAGGACGCGTGCCTCCGGTTCCAACTAAATCCATTCGGCGTGGAAGGTCATCGAGGTCCGATGGCGTCACGAAGTCATCGACCACGCTGCCCCGAACGTTCCGCGGAGCGAACCTCTACCCATGCCCTCGACCGCCGGTGCCGGACGGGATCGCCTGCCTCGGTCACTGTTCGTCACGGGACGACCCAGGTCCAAGGCTGGTGAAGAGTCGCAGCAAGTAGCCGTCTTGATCTTCGTCGACGAACTGGCGGTTGACGACCTGCATCGGCCCGACGCGGTCCACGACCTGCTGGTGCGACAACGTCGACGTCGTACCACCGCTCCTCCAGCGCCAGCGCTACCCTGGCTTCAACCCGGCAGCGACAATAGCGTCATGGATGTGGTCGACGTCAGGTACGGCGACTTGGAGGTCAATGCCCCGACCGAATGGGCGAGCCAGAGGAGCGGTGCGGAATCGCCGACCGGTACGTCAAATGTTGAAGCATCAGCTCTGCCCGCCCGAGCGCGAGGTAGGCGAACCGCTCGTGGCGCCGCTCGAAGACGACCTCGAATCCGATGAGTCCGACCTAAAAACCCCAGGCATCGAGGTGTCGAAGGTCGGCGACATCGAGTTCGCGCACGAGTGAGACGGGCACGAAGGTCGGATCTTCCATCGCTCGTGAGACTAGGGCGGACGTTCGTCGTGCGGCCTCTACCCGTCGCCGGCGATGTGCGGTTGGTTGGTGCCCGGATATGCGTGGTCTTCTTGCCGCCGCGCCAGCCACCACCGGCGACAGAAGCGCGTCCAGCTGCTGAGCCGAGTCATCGCTTTCGCCCAGGCGGCCGTCCGGGCCAGATCGCCGTCCGCGCCCAGGAAGCCGGTCCACCAGCCACCGTCGGCCGCCCAGAGCGCATGCTCCACACCGCGAGCCACGCACCACGCCGCGGTCCGGCGGGGTCGAGGCCAACCACGTCGGCGACGAGTCTTGCAGGGTCAATCAGCTCGGCGGGTCGGGCATCACGACGGTCCTGTCGTCGCCGACCTGGTTGAGCAGCGGCCACGGTTCCACGCCAAGTCGCCGTAGACCGGCTCCGGGTCGATCGCCAGCCACCCGCCTGACCTCTTCGTCCCGCCGGCCCCCGTGTCGACGTGAAGGAGGATGTTCCCCGGGTTGAAATCGCCGTGGGCGAGGCCTCGTACCGAGGCGTCCCCAGGCAGGGTCCGTAGCAGATCGACAGGCTGGCGACATACACCAGCGTCGATCGGGACCGACGCGATCGGCAGTAGACGGTCCAGCCGCTCGGCGCAACTGACCACCTGAGTCGTCCGCCGCCTCGACGAGGTCCAAGAAATGTTCTGCCTCGCGAACCGGTACAGGCCGGCATCCTGCGCAGCAGCTCCGCTCCGACGCTGAGGTGTTCGATGGCGTTACCGACGGGCGATCACGCATCCTCGACCCCGCTCGGTGTCGTCGCATCAGGAGCGCGGAGTCGTCCGCGTCAGTGTCGAGTACTTCGACGGCGCCCGCGCCGTGCCAGGCAGCGAGCGCGGCGGCCTCGTACCTGTGCTCCTACACGGCCAGGAAACCTTGAGGACGACCTCTACGCCGGCCGCCGTTGTGGCGGGCGCCGTCCAGGCGGCCATGCCCTCCTCAAAAGGGCTCGCCGACGACCAGGTCCCAGCGTTCGACCGCCCGCGCGCCCAGCCGGAATCGAATGAGCTACTCCAGCCCGCCGTCGTTGCTGCGCATAACGTCGCGCAATCGGCGCGGCAACGTCACGGACATCCTTTTAGTCTGGCCGCACCCGGCCGCTCCGTGGTGAAACTGCGCCCCATCCGCCAGAGTGGCACCTTAGCAACCCAAGGTCTAGCCGTGTACCCCCACCTGTCGTCGACCACCGGTGCTGCGCCGGCTGTCGTCCAGAGAACCTTTCCGAACGTTTTGCAGGTCGCCGACGGCGCTGACAGACCGGACTCGCGCCACGAAGGGCGCAGTATCGGCCTGATCGGGCGTTACCGTCGTCGAGATCCTGACAGGCAGAGCGGGCGCCCCATAACACGCTGCCTTGTATCTCCACGCCGTTCCTTCCCCTGAGCATCCCACTCCTCCGGGATCTCGGGCATCAGGCCGGCGTCGACTGGATAATCCGGTGGCACGTCGAGGCTTGATCGGACAAACTCGGGCGCATGACAACGGTAATGGTGCGCCGTATCCGCCCAACGGCGGACCCCCTGGGCCTATCACGAACTCTTTTCCATCCTTGGGCTGAGCGTCTCGTCGATGCCGCCCGGATTCATCTTGGCGACCTCGTCCTAGACATCGGTGCTGGTAGCGGTGCCCTAAAACTGCCAAACTGCTCGCCGCGGGTGCCAGGGTGATCGCTGTCGAGTTGCATCCTCAGCCAGCGTGCCGGCTCCGTCAGCGCTTCGGCTCTTCGGTCGTCGTTGTCGAGGCGGACGCAAGCGATCTCCGCTGCCGAAGCGGGAGTTCCGAGTAGCTCCCCAACCCGCCCTTCGGAATCACCACCGCCCTCGCTGCGTCGATTGCTCAGCCCGGGAACTCGGATGCTTAGCCGACCTGATCGTCGCCGACGTACACCGTGGCGCGTTGGGCGGCCGGTCCGCGGTCATGGAACGGCTTGCTGGTCCGCCACCTACAGCCCCCGGGTCGTCGCCCGCCTTCCCGCCGTTGCGTTTCGGCCCCCTTCCCCCGTGCCCACCGCGGGCTCTCGCGTCTCCAACGCCACGGCCGCGTGCTGCCGATCCCCGCGCCTCATTTCCCAGCTGCGTGGCTAGAGCATCGATAAAGACGGGTCTCACGACCATGCCTGCGACGCTGCACTAGTCCTCAACATCGACCGCCAGAACGAGCGTGGCTCAAGTCTTGGAGCTGTCCTCATTCGCCCGCCTTTTCAGCGAGGGGGCCGGCACGCGGTCGCTCCGAAGTTGCGCGGCGAGGATGTCGGCGGCGGCGTTGGGCGCGGCAGCGCTACGACGGGCAAGGACGAGGGAGCGTTTGGTGAGCGGACAGACGGGGCGGAGCCGGCCTGGCCTGGACGGTGGCGGAGCACTGTCCAACCGAAGCCAAGCGCGACCATCTCTCGGAGGACCTCAGGCTGATGCGATTCGGTGACGACGTCGAAGGGTGCGCTGCGCCGGCGGAGTGCGCTGTCAATCAGCTGCGCGTGTGCGAGCCGGCCGGGAATGCCACCCATGGCCCCCATGTCGACGGCACGCCCGGCGAGGCCGACGGTGGCGTGTAGACGGCGAGCTCGTCGGTCCGGACGCGGAGCACGGTGATGTCGTCGACGGACAACGATGCGGTCTCGACGCATACAACAATGTCGAGCGTGCCCGGGTGCGAGGTCCGCCAGCAAGGAGGCCGACGGCGCCACGGTGAGCCGCAGCTCGACCTCGGGACGCTGGTGACGAAAGCGCCGGAGCGCTGTCCGGGTAGTGGTGCACCGCCGCGGCGTCAATCATGCCAACCCGTAGGTCGCCGGCGCGGCCGGCGTGTGCCGAGCGGACCAGTCGGCCAGATTGCGCGTGCGAGCGAGCACGTCGCGAGCGTGCTCGAGCACGGGCGCAGCGCTGGCAGCGAGAACGCGACGGCGCCCCTGGCGTTCGAAGAGCTGGACGCCGACGCGCCGTTCGAGCTCGGCGACGCCCTGCGACAGGGCTGACGGGCTGACCCCGAGACGACTGGCAGCATCGGCCCAGGTCGGGGACTCGACCACCGTGACCAGGTAGTCGAGCTGCTGCACAGTGAGGTTCGGGAGGTTGCTCGCCATCGGTCGCAGATTAGTTCAGTGTTACTGAACTGATCTTGTACAGACAGAAGAGTTGCTCAACAATCGCCTCATGCCCAAACCCCCTCAGATCGCGCCCGCAACGGGAAACCTCGGAGTGCTGCTCCCCGGCCTCGGCGCAGTGTCGTCGACAGTCATCGCCGGTGTCCTCACCGCTCGTCGGACCGGAGAAGCGCCGATCGGCTCCGTCTCGCAGATGGCGCACATCCGCCTCGGCAGCCGCAGCGAGGGTCGCAACCCGTTGATTCGAGACTTTGTACCTCTCGCCTCGCTCGATGACCTCGTGTTCGGCGGCTGGGATCCGATCTCGGCGAACGCCTTGGAAGCGGCGCGCACGGCAGGCGTGCTCGACGAGCGCGATCTGGCGTCGATCAGCAGCGAGATGGAAGGCATCGTCGCCATGGACGCGGTGTTCGACCGCGAGTGGGTATCGCGTCTCGACGGATACCGAGTCAAGACCGGTGCCACCAAGATGGAGCTGGCCGAGGCGCTCATGGCTGACATCGAACGCTTCCGGTCCAACAACGGGTGCGACCGGCTCGTGATGGTGTGGTGCGGTTCTACGGAGGCCTACCGCGAGCCCGGTGCGGTGCACCAGAGCATCGACACCTTCGAGCGGGGTCTCACGGACAGCCATCTCGAGATCAGCCCGAGCCAGATCTACGCGTACGCCGCGCTGCAGTCGCGGGTGCCCTACGCCAACGGCTCCCCGAGCCTGACGTGCGACCTGCCGTGCATCGTCGAACTCGCCGACCGCAACGGCGTACCGATCGGCGGCAAGGACTTCAAGACCGGCCAAACGCTGATGAAGACCATCTTGGCCCCCGGCTTCAAGGCGCGGATGCTCGGCATGCGCGGTTGGTACTCGACGAACATCCTCGGCAACCGCGACGGGGAGGTGCTTGACGATCCCGAGAACTTCAAGTCGAAGGAGGTCTCCAAGCTGGGCGTCCTCGACACCATCTTCCAGCCCGAGGACTACCCCGAGCTCTATGGCGACATCGACCACGTCGTCCGCATCAACTACTACCCGCCCCGCGGCGACAACAAGGAGGGGTGGGACAACATCGACATCTTCGGGTGGATGGGCTACCCCATGCAGATCAAGGTCAACTTTCTGTGCCGCGACTCGATCCTCGCCGCGCCACTCGTGCTCGACCTCGCCCTGTTCTTCGACCTCGCCGCCCGAGCCGGGCAGAAGGGGGTGCAAGAGTGGCTCAGCTTCTACTTCAAGAGCCCGCAGACCGCCGACCCGGCGATCCCACCCGAGAACGACCTCTTCATCCAACAGACCAAGCTCAAGAACACCCTGCGGGAGTGGATGGGCGAGTCACCAGTGACACACAGCGAAGTCGGATAAGCACGCCGGCCGTTGCGGTTTGGGCTTCGACGTACAGTTAGGTCGTGGCTGGGTTCTCGGGCTGTTTGATCGATGTGTACGAGACGGTTCTGAGTTCTGATTTTGCTGCGTATGCGAGAGCGCTACAGCGATTTGCCAAGGTCCCGGCAAAAGTTTGGGATGACGCGTTGGTGGAGCTTGGTCCGGCTGTAACCGACGGGCGAGCGTCGTTGGCCGCTGTCTACGCGACGATGGTCCGCGCCACCGGACGACAGCCTTCCGAGGACCTCCTGCATGACCTCGTCGGGCGAGATCGGCAGATACTCATCGAGTGCTCGGAGGTGCATGCAGACACGATCCTGTTCCTCGACATGCTCAAGGCTCGCGGTGTGTCGAGCGCCAGCTGGTTAGCACCTGCGCCGAGAACACCCGCCCCATGCTGGAGGAGCTCGGCCTCGCCGACCTGGTGGACGCCGTGGTGCTGTCATGTGAGATCGGCTGCGCCAAGCCGTCCTCGGCGATCTATCGAAGCGCCCTCGATCGACTCGGCGTCGAGGCCGCTCGGGCCGTGTTCGTGGACGACCAGGCTGCCTACTGCAGTGCTGCCGCCGCGCTTGGCATGAGATCCGTGCACATCTCGCTCGGGGCGCTGGGTCATTCAACTCAGGCGACGCAATCGCTGTCGGCTCCTTGCTGGAGCTGAAATCCCTCTTCTGATCAGTCATGAAATGACGCCCAGACGCATCAGTTCACGGTCGTGAACTGATGCCCGCGTCTCACAGACATGTGGTTCGTCACGATCGTGACGATCCGGCTCCAAGGTCCGATCGCCTGACAGGCGAGTTCTTCGAGGGGTCGACCGGTCCGAGGACCATTCGTCGACACCCGCCAGCTAGGGGAGCGCAAAGGCCAGCAGGGTCAGCGTGGCGGGGTCGAGTGTTCGGTCAGGGATCGCACCCTCCAGCGTGGCCAGACCGTCGTTGATCTCGTCATCTGTTAGCTGCCCGAGAAAAGAATCGGCGCGGCGCAGCAGCCGGATCCATTCCGCGCTGGCGCCGACGCTCGACGGGCCGCTGTCGGCGACCTCGGTGCGGCCCAGCAGCTCGAAGCCGACCGCCGTCAGTGCGGCCTCGACGGTCGCCGTGGAAGGAAACGAGGCCAGGGCGCGTTCCCATCCCGGCAGGAATTGCAGACCCTCGGAACACACGCCATCGGCGAAGAGCCCACGTATGAGCACCACACCATCGTCGGCCAGCACTCGTCGCAACTCGCCGGCACTCTCGTCGAGATCCACCAGGTGGTGAACTACCGCCGACAGCCAGACAATGTCGATCGACGCGGCCCGCACCGGCAGCCGCTCGGCGCATCCGGCCACCACCGAGGCACCCGAGGGCAACCCGGCGACCATCTCGGAGCGCATGGTCGCCGACGGCTCGAGCGCTACCACCCCGCAGGGACGCCATCGCGGCCACGCCCTGGCGAAGATGCCTGTTCCGGCTCCAACGTCGAGCACTCGCTGCCCGGCTGGCTTGGGCGGAACGAACTGGCTGATGGCGGCGTGCCATCCGTCCAGGACCTCCGCGCTGAGCGCTCGTCTGCTGGCGTAACTCCTGCAACCCCGCGGCTTTGATAGTTAACCCTGGTCACCAGCCACATTGAGGTTGTCCCCCAGGTTGTTGAAGTGAGGCGGTGGTCCCCCGCCTGAGACCGTGCCTTTGGCATGGTGTCGGGCGTCCGCCAAGACAACCAACAAGGAGGAGGACCACCGTGAAGAAGAAGGTACCTGTTGTGGGCGTGGCTGGGGTGGAGACGGCCAATCTGGCCGGTCTGCCATTGGAGGCGACCGTGTCGTTGGCTGATCTGGCCGGCGCGGTGAAAGAAGGGCTGCTCGGTTTCTGCGCCGATGTGGGGCTGATGGTGATGGCCCAGATGCTGGACGCCGAGTATGACCGCCCGGGTGGGGCCCAAGCACGCCAAGATCCCGGCCCGAGCGGCGAACTGGCATGGAACGGCCACTGGGCCGGTGGTGCTGGGTGGCCGCCAGGTGAGCGTGTCCCGGCCTCGGGGCCGCAGCATCGATGGCAGCGAGATCGAGCTGGAGTCCTGGCAGGCGTTCTCTTCGAGGGATTTGCTTGACCGGTTGACGGTGGAGCGGATGCTGGCGGGGGTGGCCACCCGCCGCCACGTGGATGTGGGCGAACCGCTCAGCAGTGCGGTGGAAGCCGAGGCGAAGGCGACGGGGCGCAGCTCGGTGAGTCGCCGGTTCAAGCGGGCCACCGAGGCCGCCCTGGCCGAGCTGATGGCCCGGGATCTGTCCGGGCTGGAGGTGGCGGTGATCATGATCGACGGGCTGGAGGTGGCCGGCCAGTGCGTTGTGGTCGCTCTGGCCATCACCGCGGATGGGACGAAGATCCCGGTCGGGCTGTGGTTGGGTGACACCGAGAACAAGACCGTGGTCACCGGCCTTTTGGCCGACTTAGCGGCCCGGGGCCTGTCCGGCGACGGCGGCCTGCTGGCCGTGCTGGATGGGGCCAAGGCCCTCGCCGCCGGGGTCAAGAAGGTCTTCGGGGACAAAGCCCGGATCCAAAGGTGCACCCTGCACAAACGCAGGAACGTCAAGGGATATCTGCCTAAAGAGCTCGGCTCGAAGATCGACTGGCGACTGGCCCGGGCCTTCGCCGACACCGACCCGGCCAAAGGACTCGACCAAGCCAAGCGCATCGCCGGCGAGCTCACCGCCGATCACCCCGACGCTGCGGCCAGCCTGCTCGAAGGACTCGAGGAGATGTTCACCACCCGCCGCCTGGCATCAACGGCCGGCTGGCCACCCCTTGACCAACACCAACTGCATCGAGTCCATGATCTCCGTGGCCCGCACCACCATGGGCAACGTCAAGAACTGGAAGGACGGCTCCATGAAGAAACGCTGGGTGGCCGCCGGCATGATCGAAGCCGAACGGAACTTCCGGCGCGTCCGCGGCTGCCAGGACATGCCCACCCTCGTCGCCGCTCTACGACGCCACATCCAGACCGTCACACCCGACAACTACAATCAGGCCGCTGCCTGATCAACGCAGTGGCCACCGCCAAACTTCAACAGAAGGCGGGACATCCTCGCCACATTGTGCCCGACACTGGCGCACGATGAGCCTGGCACCTGCCCCGCACGACTGCCGGGCGGCTTGAATCCGGCAGTCGGTCGCTGTCCCAGGTGCGAATTGTGCGACTAAGACCCTCGGTCAGAGACGGCCTAGCTGCTCTAGTCAGTGCCGCTTCACGCAACGTTTGCTCCCTCTCAGCCAGGGACTCTGAGCTAACTGGCCAACGATCTCGACGCTCCCCGAGGGTGCCAAACCTTCGTTTATGGCACGGCCGTAGAGTGCTGGTCGCGCTAGCGTGGCTCAGCGTCATGGACGACAAGTTGCACTTCGCGGTCGACCTCTACCAGGGGACCGCTGAGTATTACGACCGCTACCGGCTGCCCTACCCGGAGGCGATGATCGAGGACCTGATCGCGCGCACCGGGATTTCCGGGCAGGGGCGGCTGCTTGACTTGGCTTGTGGTACCGGCCAGCTCGCCTTTCCGCTGCGCCGGTCCTTCGCGGGAAGTCTGGGCCGTGGACCGGGAACCCGACTTCGTGCAGATGGTCCAGGCCAAGGCCGACAAGCTGGGCGCCGGGAACATCCGCCCGGTCACGGCGGACGCCGAGACCCTCGACGTGGAACCCGAGTACTTCGAACTGGTCGTCATCGGCAGCGCCTTTCACCGGCTCGACCGCGACTTGGTCGCCGCCAGGCTGCTGCAATGGCTGCGGCCCGGCGGGTGCGTGGCGCTGTGCTGGGCGGACGTCCCGCAGCTGGGTGACCGGGAGTGGCAGCGTGCGCTCGCAGCGCTGCTCGACCGGTGGCAGACCCCGCTCGGCGCACGACCGGGTCCCCGCCAACTGGGCCGAGCCGCAGCGGCGACGGCCCGATGCCCAGGTGCTGTCGGAGGCTGGGTTCGAGACGGCCGGGCGCCACGAGTTCCACGTTGAGCACCGGTGGAGTCGGCGGAACTGGCCGGCTTCGTCCGGTCCACCTCCTTCCTCCCGCCTTCGGTCCTTGGCGACCAGGGGGCAGGCTTCGACAACGACCTCGCGGCCGCGATCGGCCCGTTCGCCGCTGCCGACGGCACCTTCCCGCACGACGTGGGCTTCGTCTATGACCTGGCCCGCAAGCCGACGGACGCACTGTCGGTCCGGGGCCGGCAGGCCTGTGAGTCATAGAGGACCGCTACTGACACACCGGCGCCAGCCAGCCAGAGCCGGTCCGGAGGCGGCGTCAAAACCCGCGTCCGAAAACAACGTCCCATCCGGCAGGCGCCGCGTCCGTATCTGGCACCTCACTTGCCTGCTGGCCTCTGGCGCCGGGGGGTGCGACCGAAGCGGGCAAAGGTTGCCTGAGACGGCACTAGGTCGGGCGACAGGAATGTCCTGGCGGTCTTTGGATGCGGCCGTGCCGTTGCTCGGAGGGTCAGGCATCGCCCATTCTGCATCGCTGCCCCTTCCCGTTCACCTGCGCCGAGCCAGTCACCATCCTGTCGCGACGAACACGGCGTGGGCGTCGCCGCTGTATCGCGTCCAAGGCCAGCGCACAGCGGGCAGTCAATCCCGGCTTTGCGCTCGTCCCAGTCATCTGGCCATCCCCCATCAGTCACTCCTCCAGCCTCGCGGCAGCACACCAGCTCGGGGCACCGCGCCTGCCGAGGCCGTCTAGATGGCCGGTAGCGGTTGGACGGCCCGGCGTTTGCGCCAGTGGTGTTGGAGAGGACCCGCTTGAAACCGACAAGCGTCGAGTAACGGTCCCTGGCGAAGAACTCCGGGAACGACCACGACTGGGCGCGTCCGATCTCTTTGCAAGGCGTAGGGGCGCGGCACGACGCTATCGAGTCGAGCGGTTCTCTGCCTCGGGATCGCACACTGGCTGACGTGACCCCGGCGAGCACGGTTTGTTCACTTTTCGTGAGTCCGACTGGACCCGCGGTAGAGGGTGCGATCTGCCACCCAGAAACCAACCAGAAACCAACCAGCCACAGCGAAGCATGGCCAACAAGGGTAGCGAACGGCAATGCGCCCCCGTCGAAAAGTCCCAGGTCAAGGGCATAAACGGCTATTCGTGGCTCCTACAACTAGCGATCAGCGACAGGGGAGGCGGGACTCGTTAGCAGCGAGTCGATATCCGCCGCTTTGAGGGACTTGACGCTCTTGAGCAGGGCGTCGATGACTCCGAGAGAGTGACGCTAACGGCGTGCCCCAATCGTGCCCCATGCGGCAGGGAATCGGGGGCAGTCCCGGGCAGAGGGAAGCGACTGAACCATTGCAGAACCGGGCCGACCAGCACTGTCGGGCATTACTGGGCCCGGTGGAAAGTGGCTAAGCAGACTGCCACGGCGCCTGAAAAGCGTGAGGTCAGTTACCTAACTACTTGACCCTGAAAAAGTCGACGTGTATGCCCTTGTCTGGTAAGGGTCTCGCGGTCTGACGGTCCCCCGGTTTGGGGTCGAATGCTGTGATGATGGCCCGAACCCCTTGTGCGAGAAGGAGTTCAGGCCATCATGCTGCGTACCATAAACGCTGAGCCGACCTTGTGGGACGCGATCCTGCCGGAGTGCTGCTTGGGGCTGCCGCCGGGGCTGGCCGAGGTGGACCGGCTGCTCGATGACGTGCGGTTCTTCGAGCCGTTCGTGCCGTTCTTCTCGGAGCGGACCGGTCGGCCGTCGATCCCGATGGAGACCTACCTGCGCATGATGTTCCTGCGGTTCCGTTACAAACTCGGGTACGAGACGCTGTCGCGGAGGTGGTCGACTCCATCGCGTGGCGGCGGTTCTGTCGGATCCCCCTCGATCAGGCGGTGCCGCATCCGACCACGCTGTTGAAGATCACTGCCCGCTGCGGTGAGACGGCCATCTCGGCGCTCAACGAGGCGTTGTTGGCCAAGGCGGCCGAGGAGAAGCTGATCCGTCTCGACGCCGTCCGCGCCGACACCACTGTGGTCGAAGCGAACGTGGCCTACCCGACCGACAGCGGTCTTTTGGCCAAGGGCGTGGCCCGCATGGCGGTCCTGGCCGGCAAGCTCAAGGCGGCCGGGCTGGCGAAGCGGACCGGTTTCCGGGATCGGACCCGATCGGTGCGACGGCGAGCCCATGATGTGGCTACCTGGCTGCGTCGGCGCAACGACGACGCCAAAGAAGAGGTCCTGGTCATCACCGGCGAGCTGGCCGCGATCGCGGTGGCGACGGTCGGCGAAGCGCGGGCGGTGGCCGCCAACGCCGGACGGACCCTGGCCCGCCGTGGCGTCGCCGCTGGAGGAAAGCTGGCCGCGATGATCTCGGCCCTGGAGGAGACCGCGGCCGCAGTGGAACAGATCGCGGCTCAGACCCGGGCCCGCCTCGCCGGTGAGATCCCCGACGGGGCCACCCGGGTGGTGTCGCTTCACGACCTCGACGCCCGCCCCATCCGCAAGGGACGACTCGGTCGTCCCGTCGAGTTCGGATACAAGGCGCAGGTGGCCGACAACGCCGAGGGCGTGGTCGTCGACCATGTAGTAGTGAAGGGGAACCCGCCCGACGCCCCGATGCTGGTCCCCGCCGTCGCCCGCATCACCGCCCGCTTCGGTCGCGCCCCCCGAGCGGTCACCGCCGACCGCGGCTACGGCGAAGCCAAAATAGACTCCGATCTCAAATCGCTCGGCGTGCAGACCGTGGCCATTCCCCGGCGCGGCAGGCCCGGTCCGGCTCGCAGCAAGGTTCAACATGGACGGCGCTTCACCAAGCTGGTGAAGTGGCGCACCGGTTCGGAGGCCCGGATCTCCTGCCTGAAGCGGGACTTCGGCTGGCGGCGCAGCCTCTTCGACGGGATCGGCGGCACCCAAACCTGGTGCGGCTGGGGTGTCCTGGCCCACAACTCGGTGAAGATTGCCGCCCTCGCCCATACCGCCACCCCGCCGCCAGCCACCCCGTGCCAGCCGCGACCAACCCGGATCGTCCCCGGCACCGACCCGCCCACCCCCATGCCACCAGCCCGGAATGCTGCCTGACCCCCGGCCGACCGCCTCTCCCGCCACGCCCCGACGGCCAGCAACGGCCGAAAAGGCGGCCCGAGAGAAACCAAAACGGCCGGGGAACAGGCCCACACCACCCCACAGGCACCAATCAGCCCAGACCCCACTCGTTATCGAAGCGGGTTCTTCAGGGTCAAGTAGCTAGGCGGCGCGGCCCCACGTGCGTCGATGCATCGAGAATTCACGCTGCGGGTTGGTGGTGGACGCCGTCATCCGACGCCGCTACGTCGGCCACGTTGGCAGCCCGCAGGACGGCGGCCGGATCGGGACCGATCAGTGATCGAACTGCATCCGAAACAGATGATCGGGATAGCCAGCTTGTGAGCCGCCGAAACCCTGACTGGGGTCCGACCGCCGGCCACCGGGACGACCGGTAGCCGATCGCAACGAGTTGAGCTTGGCGCCGTGGTCGAGCTGCCCGCGTCGCCAGGGCCTTCGGGACGGCGAACGTGGAGGGGTAGTCATTGCGTTGCCACTCGGAGAACAGATACCGAATTTTCGCCACGAACGAGACATAGTCGAACGGACAGTGTTGCGTCCTGACGCTTGAGCGTCGTCCAGACCAAGCGTAGGGTTCGAAGTGCTGTACCACCATCCCGGTGCGTGAGGTGAGCCAAAAGCTTCGTCAGCAGCATGCTGTTTGCGAATGCCATCCGTTGACGGGACGGTTTGGCAAGCCTCTTCGAGCACCCGTAATCAGATAGGGGAAATGATGAGTGCCAATAAAGGCGCCTTCGTCGCGCCGCGACGATGGTTGGCGTACCTCTCTGCCGTCGGCATGATCGGTGCAATCGGAGCCACGGCGGTTTCCGGTAGCGGCGCGGGAGCGTCGGCGGCTCGACAGCCCGTAGCCAACCCGGCCAATCCCGCGCCGGCGGTGATCCCGGCTGACCGGATGGCCGCTTCGCAACAGGCGATCCTGTCCTACTGGACGGCGGGCCGGATGGCCTCGGCAAAGCCGGCGCAGCTCACGATGTCGGGCGCGTCCGCCAAGAATGCAAAGGCCGAGAACGCCGGCAATACCGCGACAGGGAATCCGGGGCTCGCCGGAGGCCTGGTTCCGGCTGGCCTGGAGGCTGGGCCGGCCCAGACCGGATCGATCAACAAGAACGGCAGCAGCTCGAGCGTGCTTCCCGCTGACGGCGGCTACCCGGGCCCCAACGACACCTACAACTGGATGGGATCGCAAAGCCGCGTTCCCCGTCTCCTCCATCGGCAAGCTCTTTTTTACAGAGCCGAGCGGGAACTATGTCTGCTCCGCTGCGGCTACCTATGGTAACGGCAGTGAGCTGAACATGGTTTGGACGGCCGGACACTGTGTTGGTGCGCAGGGCGGCGAGAGCTACTACACCAACTTCGAGTTCTGCCCCCAGTATCTCAACGGGGCAAACCCCAAGATCGGATGCTGGGCGTATGCCCTGGCCCAGCAGACGGGTGGCTGGTACTACGACGGCTACTGGAGCGCTGACTACGCGTACCTCTACATGCAGGCCACGGGGACGGTCAAGGCCAAGCACATCGTGTCGGTCACCGGCGGACTCGGCTTTGCCTGGAACTGGAGCCGTGATCAGTTCTGGCAGGACTTCGGCTACCCGTCCGAGAGCCCCTACAGCGGAGGCAATCTGGTCGTCACCTCGGCCGAACACCGCTACGACGTGACCAATCCAGGCACCGACCCCGGGGCGCAGGACGACTCGATCGGGTCCGCCCAAACGCCGGGCTTCAGTGGCGGTCCGTGGGTGTTGAGCTTTGGTCACAACTCCAGCGCCGATCCAATATCGCACGGCGACTGGATCAATGGGAACAACAGCTACTACTTCACGTCGGGCGGTCCCGGCGGCGGGAACGAGTACGGCACCGAGATCCAGAGCCCGTACTACGACACCAACGCCTGCAACTTCTGGAAGACGGGGAGCCACTGGACCGGCACCTGCTGATCTCTTCACCTGAAGGCAGTTTTGCAGACAAGGGGGATCCCGGCTTCCGGGGTCCCCCTTCGGCGCGTCGTCGGCGAGACGGAGCCGACAGCCGAGGCGGGGGGACGCGGACAGCAGGTCTGGACGACCGCCGCTGCCCGGCGCCACCGGAGACCCGGAAAGCGTTTGTGTGATAATTGTCGCGTATTACGCGACTTTTATCACACTATTGCGACGCCGGCGCACCGACCGAGCCCAGCGCGACGCCGGCGCACCGACCGAGCCCAGCACGACGCCGGCGCACCGACCGAGCCCAGCACGACGCCGGCGCACCGACCGAGCCCAGCACGACGCCGGCGCACCGACCGAGCCCAGCACGACGCCGGCGCACCGACCGAGCCCAGCACGACGCCGGCGCACCGACCGAGCCCAGCGCCACGCCGGCGCACCGACCGAGCCCAGCACGGACGTGACTGTGTGTTCTTCGTCGCGTATTACGCGACGAAGAGCACGACACAAAGAAGGAGGTTGTGGATGCCGTTCACTCCGGCCAGCGACGTGCTCGGGGGTCTGCGGGTCCTTGATCTGACCCGGGTCAGAGCGGGACCCTCCTGCGTTCGACAGCTCGCCGATTGGGGTGCGGACGTCGTGAAGATCGAAGCGCCGGGGCTGGACTCACCCGGGGGGCTGGGGGGTGATCGCGGCGGGGCGGACTTCCAGAACCTGCACCGCAACAAGCGCAGCGCCGTCGTGGATCTGAAATCGCCCGACGGGCTCGCCGTCTTCCATCGGCTGGTGGATCGAGCGGACGTGCTCGTGGAAAACTACCGACCCGACGTGAAAGGCCGGCTAGGGATCGGCTACGCGGAGTTGGCCGAACGCAATGCACGGCTCGTCTACGCGTCCATCTCCGGCTTCGGCCAGGACGGTCCCTACCGGGACCGCCCCGGCTTCGACCAGATCGCCCAGGGCATGGGCGGCCTCATGTCCATCACGGGCGAACCCGGTCGGGGGCCGATGCGCGCCGGCATCCCGGTGGCGGATCTGGCCGCGGGATTGCTGGCCGCCCAGGCCGTCCTTTTGGCCCTCCTCGAGCGGGAACGTTCGGGACAGGGCCAGTGGGTCCGCACCTCGCTGTTGCAGGCGCAGGTCTTCCTGCTGGACTTTCAGGCAGCCCGCTGGCTTGTTGACGGCGAGGTCCCGGGGCAGGCCGGCAATGACCACCCCACCTCGATCCCGACCGGCGTCTTCCAGACCGCAGACGGGGCCATCAATATCGCCTGCGCCGGCCAGGAGATATGGCGGCGGCTCAAGGCGGTGTTCGCGGATTCTCGCTTCGACGATCCGCGCTTCGTCGACCCGGGGGCGCGCTCAATACACCGGGCCGCCCTGAACGCGTTGATCGGGAGCCACACCCGCCGCCGTCTTTCCTCAGAGTGGGTGGACACACTCAACCAGGCGGGCGTTCCGTGCGGCAACATCAACACGATCGACCAGGTCTTCGCCGATCCGCAGGTGCGCCACCTGCGGATGGCCCGTCCGGTCGTCTCCGCCGAACGCGGTCCGGTGCAACTCGTCGCTCAGCCCATCGAGATGAGCCGCTCGTCGAGCGAGATCTGCTGCCCCCCGCCTCGATACGGTGAACACACGGCTGAGGTGCTGCTCGAGGCCGGCCTGAGCCGGACCGAGATCGACGTCCTGGCCCGCGACGGAGTGATCCACGTCGCGACGTCAGTGTGATCGCCCCTGGCCCGGTCGAGGTCGGGGCGCCCTGATATCGTCGCCGGCGGTCACGGCCAGCGAGACTGATCTGCCACCGAGGCTGATCTGGTTGTCTGTCTCGTTGCTCGCGGTTCCGGTTTGCGATCGGGAGGGATCATATGCATTGCGGCGTCATGGTGACGGGATACAACCAGGCGGACTGGCCGCGTCTGATGGCCGGAGACTACGACCGCCCGCCAGAGATCCCGGACTACGTCAACATGGAGAACACCCTGTCGGCAGGTGAGCTCGTCGAGCCGCTCGGGTTTGATTCCATCTGGGCGACCGAGCACTACGGGTCGGCGTATTCGATGCAACCCAATCCTCTCCAGTGGCTGGCGTACTGGGCGGGTCGCACGCAACGCGTCGATGTGGGGACCGCCGTCGTCGTGGCCCCCTGGTGGAACCCGGTCCGCCTCGCCAGCGAGCTCTCCATGCTCGACGTCCTGCTCCGCGGACGCCGTCTGCACCTGGGCATCGGACGGGGTGTCGCCCCCCACGAGTATGCGTCCCTGGGGATCCCCATCGAGGAGTCGCACACCTACTTCTACGACGTGGTCAACGCCATCCGGGCCGCGGACGGAGCGGAGCGGTTCACCTTCGACGGCCAGGTGTTCAAGATCCCGCCCACGACCATTCGACCCCAGAGCCGTCACAAGGGCGACCTGACGACCCGCATCAAAGCGGCCTTCTCGACCGAGACGTCGGCCCGACTGGCCGCGGAGAATGGCCTCGGCCAGATGTTCGTGGCCGGCGAGGAGCTCGACGTCATGACCGCGAAGGTTGGCAGGTTCAACCAGATCCGGTCGGAGCTGGGACTGCCCCCGGATCAGCCCACCACGCTGCTGTGGATGTACTGCGCGGAGACGGCCGCCGACGCCGAAGAAGGGTGGGAGTATTTCTACAACCAGTTGCTCGCCGCGCAACATCACTACTTCGAGTGGAACAATCCTGGGTTCCAGGGGATCAAGGGGTACGAGGAGTACGAGCAGCGTCACACCGCCGATGTCGGGCGCGCCGACTCGTCGCTGGCTGCTCGCCGGGACACGCAACCGATCGGCACCCCGGACGAGATCATCGACCGGATCAAAACGCTGCAGTGGGCCATCAGCCTCGAAACCCTCGTGATCCACTACTTCTACGGAGGCATGCCGGTGGAGAAGGCCACGCGCAGCCTGCAGCTCTTCGCCGAGCGCGTGCTCCCCGCCATTCAGGCCATGCCAACGCCTATCAACCGCGCGTCGGTCGGGCACGGCGGCAATTGACGAGGCGCGACGAAGCGGGTGGGGATGGGCCCCGCCCGGCCATGAGCCAGCAGGACCCGGACGCACGACTGCCCCTCGAAGGAATACGGGTTCTGGAGTTTGGCTACGGCGTGGCGGCTCCCGTGTGTTGCCGCAATCTCGGTCAGTTCGGCGCCGACGCCATCAGAGTCGAGTCGGTCCGCCGGCCCGACTCGCTGCGGACCGTGGGCGCCGGCTGGGTACCCCTCACCACCGACTGGGACATCCTGCGGGATACGGGATCGGCGCTCAACTTCACCTGCCCGGGCAAACGGAGCATCGGACTGGAAGTCGACCAGCCGGACGGACGGAAGGTCTTCGAGCAGCTGGTGGCCAAGACCGATGCGTTGGTGATGAACATGAGCGTCGAGGCGATTGCCAGCCTCAACCTGTCGTATCCCGTCATGCGAGACATCAATCCTCGCCTGGTCTGGATGAACATGCCGTCTTTCGGTTCTGAGGATGGCCCCTACCGGACCTACCGCACGTGGGGCAGGAACATTGCGGCCATGGCCGGCATCTCCCGGCTCGTCGGCTGGCCGGACCGGGATCCAGTTGGCATGGGCGTCAACTATCCGGATTACGTCTCCGCCCTGTGGGGCACGGTGGCGGTGGTCTCGGCGCTCATCCAGCGGGAGCACACGGGCGTGGGCTGCGAGATCGACGTGTCCCAGTTCCAGGTCGCGCTGTCGTGCCTGGGCCCAACCATCCTGGAAGCCGTGCTGGGCGGGTCGGGGCTGGGCAGCCTCGGCAATCGGCGGGACGGCCGGGCCCCCCACGGGGTGTATCCGTGCCGAGGACCCGACCAGTGGGTGGCCATTTCGGTCCTGGACGACGTCATGTGGCGCGGACTGTGCTCGGTTGAGGGACTCGGTGTCCTGGAGCTGGACCCCCGGTTTTCTGTGCTGGCGGGGCGTCTCTCCTTTCAAGATGATCTCGACGACATCATCGCGGGCTGGAGCGAGCGCCTCACGCCCTGGGAGGCAGCGTCGGAACTGCAGGCCGCAGACGTCGCCGCCGCTCCCGTGGTCAACAACTTCGAAGTCCTTCTGGACACCCAGCTGGACGCCCGGGACTTCTTCCGGGTTCTGCCGCACCCCCGTTTTGGCGCGGAGCTGAGTTACGGTCAGGCCATCGTGCTCTCCGATACCGCGGCCCGCTTCACCCGGGCCGCGCCCGCTTTCGGAGAGGACACGGCGGACATCATGCGGGACCTGGCGGACTGCACCGACGAGGAGGTCGAAGCGGCGCTCGCGTCCGGCGCCGCCCACGTGATGACGGACCCCGATGTCCGTCTCGAACGCCCGTACCTTCACTGGCTGCGGAAGCTCATGCCCGGCGCCTGGCCTGAGTCGACGCTCGACCCGGCCGCCATCCTTTACGACCGCCTGGCCCAGAGTGACGATGGGACCGCCGGCCGGGCCGAATCATGACCCTGTCCCTGCTGGCCGGGGTGCGGGTCCTGGACCTCTCCGGGGAGGCGCTGGCGGCGACGGGGCGGGTCCTGGCCGACCTGGGCGCCGACGTGGTGCTGCTGGAGCCACCGGGAGGCGCTGCCGGGCGGCGCGTCCCTCCCCTTGTCACGACACCGACAGGAGAGCAGGTCAGCCCGCACTTCCTCTATACGGCAGCCGGCAAACGGTCGGTGACCGTGGACCTGGCCACCACCGGCGGCTACCAGCTCTTCGGCCGTCTGGCGGCCCACGCCGACGTCCTGCTGGTGAGCGACGAGGCCGACACGCTGTGCCGCCGTGGTCTTGACTACGACACCATGCGGTCCGTGAACGAGCGGCTCATCCTGACGTCGCTCACGCCGTTTGGCACCAGCGGACCGCGCCGGCGATGGCGAGGGTCCGACCTGGTTGCCTGGGCGTCGAGCGGGGCCCTGTCGAGCATCGGCGATCCCGACCGGAGGCCGGTATCGCCCGGGGGAAACCTGGCCTACGCAGCGGGGAGCCTCAATGCCGCGGCCGGGACGGTATTGGCGTTGGCGGCTCGCAGCCGCACAGGTCGAGGCCAGATGGTCGACATCTCGCTTCAGGAGGCCGTGCTGAGCGTGACGATGGAGAGCGGCCCGTTTTTTCCCCTGGAAGGCGGCGGCCAAGGACGCGTGGGCCGGCGCCGGGCCGCGGCCCAAGGTTTGTTCCCGACCAAAGACGGACTGGTCGAGCTGCTGCCGTTCATGCCCGGCCAGTGGGATGCCCTGGCCGCCTGGATCCACGACGATCTCGGGATCGAAGAGGTGCTGATGGACACGTTCCGCGGCTCGGCGACGGCGCGCGTGCCGTTTATCGAACTCATCGACGGCTGGGTCGAGCGACTGGCGTCCGGCTACACCAAGCAGGAGTTTCTGGTCGAGGCCCAACGCCGGGCCATCCCCACTGGCGCCGTCAACGAACCGGCGGATTTGCTCACCGACCCCCACCTGGCTGCCGTCGGCGGGTGGGAGCGGGGCGAATATCCCGGCGTCGGAGCCCTCCGCTGGCCGCGCCCGCCACTGCGGGTGGACGGTGTGCCCATGGGCACCGGAACCGTCCCCGCGGTCGGGCAGGACAACGACGACATCTACCGCGGCGAGCTCGAGCTCGACGAGGAGCAGCTGGCGGCGCTCCGGGTCGACGGCTGCATCTGAGTTGCAGCTGTAACCACTTCGAGTGCGGGCCCGGGGTGCCCTTTGCGGCCCGGGGATAGTGTGGGCGTTGCCCAGAGGCATTACCGGTTTGAAAACAGGAGAGACGACATGGACGCTGCGTCGGTGACAATAAGCCCCGAGGAGATGGCAGCTCGGGTCGTGCGGTTCAAAAACATGACGCCTCGACCCAAGCCCGGGGCCGGCCAGCTTCCCGATGAGGTGGTCGAGTACATGACCGCTGACGCCAATTACTCATATATGGCGCCGGCCATGGAGGGCCAGAGCATCATTCAGCGTTACGCGGCGATGACGGGCGGCGACGCCGGGGATGCCATCTCGGTGTCGTTGGCCGTTTGCTCACCGGGTCGCGGTCCGACCCTGCACGCGCATCTGAACACCGTGGAAGCCTTCTTCTGCCTCTCGAGCCGTTTCGCCATCGAGTGGGGGCCGCGAGGCGAAGAGTCGGTCATACTCGAACCCTGGGATTTCATCCATGTCCCGAAGGGCGTGGTCCGAACGTTCAAGAACGTCGGCGACGAGGAGGGGGCCCTGCTCGTCATCATCCAGGGGCCCCGCAACACCTTCGATGACGTGGTCAATGCTGCGTTCGTGGCCGAACAGGTCAGTGAGCGCTTCGGTCCCGAGGCGGTGACCCAACTGGAGCGAGTCGGCCGCCAGTTCTACGTCCCCGCCTCCTGAGGGGCAGCCGAAGCCGACGGGCGTTCGGACGCTGGCTCTACTCGACCCGCACCGCGTCGGTGCGGCGGCGCCGGCCCGGATTTACAGGTCCGCCGTTGACGCGATCACGTCGTCCCCAAAACGCAGCAGCTCGTCGCGCATCTCGGGGATGGTCTTCGACCGAACCGCGACGGTGAGCCGGCTCACCCCCAGGTCGGCAAACCACCGGGCCTCCTCGGCCGTGCGGACGCCTCCCGATGTGATTTCGATCGAGGCCGGATCACGGCCGGCGTCCTCGGCCGCCGAGCGCAGAAGCGCCAGCAACTTGGGGAGCTCGTCGCGGACCCGCTCGGTAGGAAAGATGGCGGGAAAGTAGCCGTCGCCGACCTGGCCGGCTCGGCGGACCGCGGCGGTGGACGTTCCGCCGAGCACGATGGGAATGCTGCCACCGGGAGGCTTGGGGTCGCATTGCACCGGCGGGAAGTTGACGTAGACGCCCTCGTACGACGGCTCCGGCTCCTTCCACAGGATCCGCAGTGCCCAGATGTACTCGTCGTAGCGAGCACCCCTGTGATCCCAGGGCATGCCCAGGGCTTCGTACTCTTCCCGGTTCCAGCCCACCCCGCATCCCAGCATGAACCGGCCTTCTGAGAGCACGGCAAGGGTGGCGCACGACTTGGCGAAGGCCAGCAAGTTGTGCTCGGGCAAGACGACCACGCCCGTACCGAATCGCAGCCGGGTGGTCCGGGCGGCGACGTAGGCGAACCAGACGATGGGATCCGGGATCCCGCCGCGATTGCCGAGACGATCCATCCGCCCCGTCGGCGAGGCCTCGTAGAGCGGTTCGTATTCCACCGGGACCACAATGTGCTCGGGCGCCCACAGCGACTCGAACCCGGCCTCTTCCGCCGTCTCTGCCAGGGCGGCCGCGGAGTCCGGATCCGGGCACCTGGTGCTGGAGAAAACGATCCCCCACTTCACGCTGTCGCCTCCTTCCGTCTGGGTCTGCGCCGGCGGGCTTGCCTCAAGTTATCGCAGAGGCTGCAGATCAGCTGGACCCGGTCGAGCCGAAGCCGGTCGGCCGGGACCCGGAGTCCACCGCCGGGAGGGCGACGCCAGCTTCGTCAATCCACCCTTCTTCCACCTCGCCGGCGACGGAGCCGGCGTGGTACACGTACTTCCCCCCTCGCATCCACGAGGCCGCGGCCGCCACCAACGAGCACACGATGGCAAAGTCGAACGCGTAGTGCACGCCCGTTCCGAACGGCGAGCTGATCAATGCCGGGAAGAACTGGTGGCCGGTGAGTGCCGCGGCCTGTTGGGGGTTGAGATGCTGGAGCACGCCGGTCGGTCCGAGCAACTGCTGTACGGGGTTGTAGCCCAGGAAGCTCGCGAACAGCACCCCGATCGGGGGCAGGTGCGAGATCGCATGGGCCGCCGCCGACGGGACTCCCTGGGCGGTCAGGCCGGCATACAGGTGGCCGGGAAGGGACGCGGCGAGCCCCAGGGTGATGACGCTGAAGAAGATGCCGATGGACAACACGGTGGCCGAGTTTTGGAATGTGGTCGTCATGCCCGCTCCGGCGCCGCGCTCTTGTGGAGGGAGGCTGTTCATGATGGCCGCCCGGTTCGGGGACGCAAAGAGGCCCATGGCCAGCCCCATCAACAGCAGCAGTGGCGCGAACCATTGGTACCCGAAGTTGATGGGCAGCGTCTCCAGCAGGGCGAACGCAAGGGCGGTGCCCAGCATGCCGAGGGTGGCAAACAACCGGGCGCCGTAGCGGTCCGTGAGTATCCCGGCGGTGGGTCCGGCAATCAGGAACCCCACCGTCAGCGGGACCATGTAGATGCCAGCCCAGAGGGGTGTTTGCGTGAAGCTGAATCCGTGCCGGGGCAGCCAGATCCCCTGCAACCAGATGATCAGCATGAACTGAAGGCCGCCCCGGGAAAGGGCCCCGAGGAAGCCCGCGACGTTCCCAGCGGTAAACGATCGGATCTTGAACAGATGCAGCCGGAACATGGGGTCGACCACCTTGGTCTCGACCCAGCAGAACGTCGCCAGCAGGGCCAGGCCCCCGCCCACCATCGCCAGCACAAAGGGGTTCGTCCAGCCCATGGGATGACCCCCGTAGGGTTGGATTCCGTACACAACGCCGGTGAGCAGGGCGGTGAGCCCGAACGCAAACGTGATGTTGCCGAACCAGTCGATCCGGGCCGGTACCCGGACGCCATTGTCCACCAGTTTCAAGTACGCCCACGCGGTGCCGAACAACCCGAACGGCACGGAGATAAGAAAGACCAGGCGCCAGTTGATCGGGGCCAGCAGTCCGCCCAGGATGAGGCCGATAAAAGACCCCGCGATCGCGGCCACGCTGTTGATCCCCAGGGCTAAGCCGCGCTGATCCTCAGGAAAGGCGTCGGTCAGGATGGCGCTCGAGTTGGCGAACTCGAGTGAGCCGCCAACGGCTTGACCGGCGCGCATGATGATGATCCACAGGGCTCCAGCTGTGCCGGTAAACCAGTTCACGGACAGGAGAATCGAGAAGATCGTGAATATGGCGAAGCCGAGGTTGTACATCCGCACGCGGCCATACATGTCTCCGAGCCGCCCGAATGTCAGCACCAGGACGGATGTGATGAGCAGGAACCCCATCAGGACCCAGAGGAAGTACGAACTGTTCCCGGGGGCGAGGGGATTCAGCCGGATGCCGCGGAAGATGTCGGGCAGGGCAATGATCGTGATCGACCCGTTGATCACCACCATCAACACGCCCATCGTCGTGTTGGTGAGGGCGACCCACTTGTAGCGGGGGCCAGGTTCTCGCAGCCGGCGGTCCTGTCCCGCCAGGGCCACTGCTGGGCTCGCTGCCCCGTTCCCCGACATCGCCGCTATCGCTTCTTCCCTGGGCCCACTTCGTCAAGCATCGCAGAGACGACCGTAGCGGGCGATCGGGGCAGCGGTCATCTCAGGGCGCCCCCGTTCGTCGCGGTCCGGTAGCTTCGGCGAACGATGAACGCGACGGTGACAGACGCCGCACTTGAATCCGATGGGGACGCGCTGGTCGTCCGGTGGAGCTTTGTGGGCGACGAGACGGCGGGCACGGGCGCCGTGACCGGCGTCACTCCGGCGGCACCACCCGACGTGGGAGTGGACGTCGCGGTCGGCCCCAGCCCCGACGCCATTGATCACGTGCACTCCTTGACCGTCGCCCCCGGGCTTCGCTCGGCCCGCATCGAGGGGGTCGGGACGGGGCGCCTTTACGTGTCTGTGGCGCCTCACCGCGGGGGCGGGGCGGTGGTCGTCGGCGAGCGCCGCGTGCCGTTCGAGGGCGTCACCAACTTTCGTGACCTGGGCGGATATCCGACCGTGGGTGGCAACCGGACCCGCTGGGGTCGCGTCTTCCGCTCGGACGCCCTGCACCGGTTCACCCCCGAAGACCGGGCTCACTATGACTCGCTCCGGCTCCACGCGGTGTACGACCTGCGGGGAGACGCCGAGCGCGAGCGGTACCCGAATCCCTTTCCGTCAGTCCAGCTGGCCTTGCTGTCCCGGGATGCCTCCGAAGCGGCGACGCCGCCGGAGCGGGCAGACCGCCAGGCCGCCACGGAAGGCGAGCAGATGCTCCGCGACATGTACCAGGGATTGCTGCGCAACGCCGGACCGATCTTCGGCAGTCTTCTCGGCGCCCTGGCTCAGCCCGACGGCCTGCCGGCGGTATTCCATTGCACCGGCGGCAAGGACCGGACCGGGATGAGCGCGGCCCTCCTGCTCGAAGTGCTCGGCGTGCCGCGCCCCCTGGTGCTCGACGACTACGAGCTGACTTCTCGCTTCCGGCTCCGGCACCACCAGACGGAGTCATACGAGAACCTCCTGGCCATGGGCATGGGCCCCGAGGCAGCCGGGGCGGTACTGGGGACGCCCCGATGGGCGATGGCCGAGGCCTTGAAAGACCTGGACGACAGCTACGGCGGAGCCGAGGCATACCTGCTCGGGCCGGCGGGGATGGCACCCGCGACCGTGGAGCGCCTCGGGAAGCTCCTTCTGGGCTGACGGGGCTTCGCCCGTCAGGGCGCGGCGGGCCCCGTGGTGGGCGGCACAAACTGGCGCCGCGCCCGTTCGCACTCGTCCTGGGCCCAGCAACCGACCAGGTGGTCGTTGACCACACCGAGCGCCTGCATGGCCACGTACGCGGTGGTAGGCCCGACGAAACGGAACCCGTCGCGTCGCAGCACCGCGGAAAGGGCCTTCGACTCCTCCGTGGAGCTAGCCACGTCTGCGCCGGCGTGGAGCGGCCGGCGCCGAGCCGGTTCGTGGCTCCAGACCAGCCCCGCCAGGGACTCGCTCCGACTCCGCAGTGACACGGTGGCTCGGGCGTTCTGGATGGTGGCCAGGATCTTGCCGCGGTGGCGAACGATGCCCGGGTCGAGGAGGAGTCGCTCGACATCCGCGTCGTCGAACTCCGCCACCCGATAAGGGTCGAAGCCGGCGAACGCCTGGCGGAACGCGGCACGCTTGCGGAGAATCGTCAACCAGGAGAGCCCGGTCTGAAAGCCCTCCAGGCATAGCATCTCGAAGACGCGGTCCTCGTCACCTTCCGGTCTCCCCCACTCGTCGTCGTGGTACTGCTGGTATTCCGGCGTCGAGGTACCCCATGGGCATCGGGGCCGGCCGTCCTCACCAACGACGAGGCCGCTCACCGATGCCGGCCCCGGTTGCCGAGAGGAACGTCCGGATGGAGCGGCGGGGCGCGGTGCCTCACGCGGCCGGGCGGCTGCCGCGAGGTCGGTCGGCCTTCCGGGCGCGCTGGCGGTACATGCCGACGGCCTGGCCCAGCAACGCCCCAGCGGCCAGGCACACCAGCAGCCCGACCCACAGGTGGCTGGTCACGGTGAAAAACACAAAGTGAATCCGTACCCGGGCCGTGTTGAGGGAGATGAAGACGATCCCGTAGACCAACGCCACCGCCCCGATCACGAGCCGGGTCAGGGGCATGCCCCACACGCGCCTGTGCCGCAGGGGGGTGTTCTGCTTCCCGCTTTCCTCGGCCATGACCACGAGCTTAGGACCGGTCCGCCCGCTGATCGCGGCAGCGGAATTCGGCGGCACCGTTCAAGGCATTTGCCGGCTACACACGGGGCACCGCCGGCTCGGTCCGGGCCCGGGTGACAGGATGGGCGGGTGCGAGAGCACCGCCTCGACCCGGGGCCTTCGATCCAAGACCCGAGGGATGGCCAAGACCCGAGGGATGGCCAAGACCCGAGGGATGGCCAAGACCCGAGGGATGGCCAAGACCCGACGGATGGCCGAAACCCGAGGGATGCTAAGAGATTGATCCGCGATCAGTCGACGGCGGACATCCACCCGGACCGGCGGGAAGGTAGGACCCGGCGATACGCCAACCGCCGACCTGCCGGCGCCACCGCAGCTCGCCCTGACGCTCCCAGGGGCGCTGGGCATCGATGAGCCGCTGCTGGAGGTAGACGGTGTCGCGCCAGTTGCGAGCGAGGGCGTTGAATACCCGGCGAGCGAGCCGGCGACGGGTGCTGGTCCCGAGTTCGCTGGAGTCGTTCATGCTTCGATCGTGGTCCCTGCCCGGTCAGTCCGGAAGTGGCAGAAACGACCGAGTTCGTAAGCATCCTGCCACTGTCGGGGGATGGGTGGCGAAGGGCGACAACGGGCCCGGCGAAGAGACGTGCCGCCCGGCAGGCTCCTGAAAGGGGCCTGCCGGGGGACGCGGCCTCAGGCGGCCGGAGGAGTGCTCGGGGCGGTGGACTGCGAACCCGAGCTACCGCCCGAGCCCATGTTGGAACAGGGGTGCGTGGTCGATGTGGACCCCGTCGAGGCCGTCGTCTGCCGCGATCCGGGTCCCCGCTGAGGAACCGGTGCTGGCGGTCGCCGCGGACACACCGAGACCAAGGCCGAGGCCGACGGTGGTGGCGGCGATGCCCACCGCAACGAAAGGCCGTTTCAGTTTCATCGTGCTCTCCTGCTGGTCGAAGGGGGCCGGAGTGGCCCGCCGACGTCCACTCGACCTCCCGCAGTTGGGGATCCGCTGGGAACCGCCTGCTGCTGTCCGTAAAAGCTCCCATCCCTGCGGCTACCTTTCACAGCCTGGTCTCAGCGGGCATTCAGGCAGCAACGCAGCCGGACCGCCATGCTGGCGACCAGGAGGTCGAGATGCTGACACTGGGAAGCGCCAAGCAGCGGGTTCTGGTCGTCGACGACGAGCCGTCGATCGTCGATGCGGTGGCCACGTCGCTTCGCTACGAGGGGTTCGAGGTCGACGAGGCCACGACGGGGCGGGCTGCCTTGGCGTCCGCTCAGGCGAAGACGCCGGACATGATCGTTCTGGACATCATGCTCCCGGACCTCGACGGCCTCGAGGTCACCCGGCGCCTCCGGTCCGACGGCATCCGGGTTCCCATCCTCTTTCTCACCGCCCGCGACGCCCTCGAGGACAAGGTTGCCGGTCTGACCATCGGCGGCGACGACTATGTCACCAAGCCGTTCTCCCTGGCGGAGATCGTGGCCCGCATCCACGCCATTTTGCGCCGGACGGGAGCCGAGCCGGATCACGACGCCCGCCTCCGGTTCGCCGACATCGAGATGGACGAGGAGTCCCACGAGGTGTGGCGGGCGGGCCAGGCCATTCAGCTCACCGCGACCGAGTTCAGCCTGCTTCGCTTCTTCCTGCTCAACCCGAGGCGGGTGCTGTCAAAAGCGCAGATCCTCGATCATGTGTGGCACTACGACTTCGGGGGTGACGCCAACATCGTCGAGACCTACGTGAGCTACCTGAGGAAGAAGCTGGACACGGCCGGCCCGCCTGTCATCCACACCATCCGCCTGGTCGGCTACGCCCTACGAGAGCCCGGCTAAACGGTGTCACTGCGAAGCCGCCTGCTTCTCGCGGTCGGCGTGGTGGCCGTGGCGGCGCTGCTGGCGGCGGACGTGGCGACGTACTCGGCTCTGCGGTCGTTCCTGTACAGCCAGGTGGACCAGAGTCTCCAGTCCAGCCACCTCTCCATCGAACAGGCCCTCACCGGCGCCCAGCACGGGCCCAACGGCCCGCCCCCTCAGTTCGGACCGCCCGGCGGGACCGGCGAGTGCAACTTCCGTCTGGATCCGGGGACCTACCTCGAAATCCGCGAGGGGTCGGCGCAGATCTGCGAGCAAGCCGCCTACCGGCTACCCGGCGACACCCCCCTTTCGCCCCGACTGCCCGCTGACATCACTGGTCTGTCAACAAAAAACAATCCCGGCGGCGAGGCCACCGTCTATTTCAACTCCCCCGCCGCCCAGAAGGGGGGACCGGAGTTCCGGGTGCGAGCGTCGCAGCTCTCGAACGGCCAGGAGCTCATCCTGGCGGTACCGCTTTCGAGCACCTATCAGACCCTCCACCGCCTGCTGCTGATCGAACTGGCCGTGACCGCGGGCGCCCTCATCCTGGCCGGCCTGATCGGATGGTGGCTGGTCCATCTGGGTCTGCGCCCGCTGCGGGACATCGAGCGCACCGCTGGCGCCATCGCCGAAGGCGACCTCGGGCATCGGGTGCCCGGCGAGAACCACGACACCGAGGTGGGCCGGTTGGCCCGCGCCCTGAACGTCATGCTCAGCAGGATTCAACAGGCGTTCGCCGCCCGCGCCGCGACCGAGGCCGCCCTGCGCCGATCCGAAGGCCGGCTCAGACGCTTCATCTCCGACGCGTCGCACGAGCTGCGGACGCCGGTCGCCGCCGTCTCCGCCTACGCCGAGCTCTTCGAGCGGGGCGCCCAGAACCGGCCCGAAGACCTGGCCCGGGTCATGAAGGGCATCCGTGGGGAGACGGCTCGAATGGGGCATCTGGTCGAAGACCTGTTGCTGCTCGCCCGCCTGGACGAGAGCCGCCCGATCGAGCGGTCCCCCGTCGATCTGGTCGAGGTGGCGACCGAGGCCGTCCAGGCGGCTCAGGCCGTGGGCCCGGAGTGGCATATGCGCGTGGAAGCGTCGGCGCCCGTGCAAGTCTCCGGCGACGCCAGCCGGCTCCGACAGGTGTTCGACAATCTGCTGTCCAACGTGCGGGCCCACACGCCACCCGGCACCAGTGCCACGATCGCGATCTCACAAGCTGGCGGAGAGGCCGTCTGCGAAGTCCGCGACGACGGTCCGGGCATCAGTGCCGACGACGCCGCCCGGCTCTTCGAGCGCTTCTACCGGGCGGATGTCTCCCGGTCCAGGACGAGTGGCGGCGCCGGCCTCGGGCTGTCGATCGTGGCCGCCATCGTTTCGGCGCACGGGGGAACCGTGGCGGCCGCGCCGGGGAGCGACACGGGGGCCGTGTTTACCATCCGTCTCCCGGTGCTGGCCGAGGACCGGCCGGCGATCTGACGACGAACGCCCCCCTTCGGGCGGGGCGCCATTGTGCGGGCGTCCCCAGTCCGTCCTCAGGGAGCGCCCAGACCGGCTTCGCATGCTTCGTCCATGTCCATCCTTGACGACCTCGGCACTCAACTGGCACCCACCCCGTCGCATGACGAGTTCGCGCCGGTCGTGGTCGACATTGTCGTCCCGGTCCTCAACGAGGAACGCCTTCTGGAAGCCAGCGTCCGCCACCTGCGCCGTTACCTGGATGAGCAGTTCCCCTTTCGGGCCGCAATCGTGATCGCCGACAACGGCAGCACGGACCACACCTGGAACATCGCTCACCAGCTGAGCCGGGAACTGGACGGGGTTCGGGCCATCCGGTTGCGCCGGCGGGGTCGCGGGTTGGCCCTGCGGGCGGCGTGGAGCGCCAGCGAGGCGGTCGTGGTGGCCTACATGGACGTCGATCTTTCGACCGACCTGGATGCGTTGTTGCCGCTCGTGGCGCCGCTCTTGTCCGGGCACTCCGACGTCGCGATCGGTTCTCGGCTGGTGCCGGGCGCCTGCGTACGAAGGAGCCTCAAACGCGAGGTGATCTCCCGCTGCTACAACCTGATCGTCCGGGCGGCCCTCGGAACTCGCATCTCCGACGCCCAGTGCGGCTTCAAAGCGGTGCGTGTCGATGCGGCCCGCGCCTTGATGCCGCTGGTCGAAGACGATGCCTGGTTCTTCGATACGGAACTGCTGGTGCTGGCGGAACGCCACGGCCTGCGTATTCACGAGGTCGCGGTTGATTGGGTGGAGGATCCAGATTCCCGGGTCAAGATCCTCGCGACCGCCTGGGCCGACCTCCAGGGCATCAGGCGTTTGCGGCGCACGCGACGGTCGCCGGGCGCCGAACTGCGTGTGGCCGGGACGGGGGTCCGTCGATGAGCGCGATCACCGTCGAGAGCGTCGCAAGCGAGACTCGGGTGCACGCCGGCGCACTGAACTCGAGGCGGCCGCGGTGGCTCCGGGGCCGTCCCGACGATCCGGCCTGGGTGCGCCCTGCGTTGATCGGGCTGCTGCTGGCCACCGGCGTGTTTTACCTCTGGGATCTGGGAGCATCCGGCTGGGCGAACAGTTTCTATTCGGCGGCCGTGCAGGCCGGCACCAAGAGCTGGAAGGCGTTCTTCTTCGGATCGTTCGATTCCTCGAACTTCATCACCGTCGATAAATCCCCGGGCGCTCTGTGGGTGATGGAGCTCTCGGCCCGGGTGTTCGGCGTCAACTCGTGGAGCATCCTGGTCCCAAACGCTCTCGAAGGGGTGGCGACCGTCGCGGTCCTGTATGCCACGGTGCGGCGCTGGTTCTCCCCGGCGGCGGCCCTGCTCGCCGGGGCGGCGCTGGCGCTCACTCCGGTCGCGGCCCTCATGTTCCGGTTCAACAATCCCGACGCGTTCATGGTGCTGTTGCTGACTCTGGGCGCCTACGCCACCGTTCGAGCTATCGAGGCGGGGCGGACCCGTTGGCTCGTCCTGGCCGGCGCTCTGGTCGGTTTTGCGTTTCTGGCCAAGATGCTCCAGGCCTTCCTGGTCGTTCCCGCGTTCGCCGCCGTGATCCTGCTCGCCGCGCCCGGCCCGCTGCGGCGCCGGATCTGGCAGCTGGCAGCTGGCGGCGCGGCCCTGATCGCCGCGGCGGGCTGGTGGGTGCTGGCCGTGCAACTGACGCCGGCCGCAGACCGGCCCTACATCGGTGGGTCACAGAACAACACGTTGTGGAACCTGATCTTCGGCTACAACGGGTTCGGCCGGCTGACCGGCAACGAATCCGGCAGCGTGGGCGGCCGGGCAGGGACCAGCCCGTGGGGGCCAACCGGCTTGACCCGCCTGTTCGGTTCGGACATGGGCGCGGACATCTCCTGGCTGCTGCCCGCTGCCCTCATCTTGCTGACCGCGGGGTTGGTGCTGCACTGGGCGACGTCGCGGCGAGACCGCACCCGGGCAGCCCTGGTCCTGTGGGGCGGTTGGCTGTTGGTGAGCGGGGCCGCGTTCAGTCTGGGTAAAGGGATTATCCATCCCTATTACACCGTGGCCCTGGCGCCGGCGGTCGCGGCCATTGTCGGTATCGGCACTGCCGCCGTGTGGGCCCGCCGGCGCGAGACGCTGTGGCGAGCCGTGCTGGCCGGTACCGTCGGAGTGACCGCGGTGTGGGCCTGGGTGCTCATGCGCCGCAGCCCGGCCTGGCTGCCGGACCTGCGGGCGGTGGTGCTTGTCGCCGGTCTGGCCGCAGCCGCCGGGCTGCTGGCCTGGCCCTGGATCGACAGGTGGGCCCGGAGGCTCGTGATGGTGACGGCGCTGGCGGCTTGCCTCGCCGGTCCAGCCGCCTACACCCTGGATACCGTCGCGACCCCGCATACCGGCGCCATTCCCACCGCGGGACCGGCCGTGACGACCGGCGCCGGCTTCGGTCCGGGCGTGGCTGGCGGTCCGGGCGGGCGCGCTCCGGGTGGGCAAACTCCCGGGGGCTTCTTTGGTGGCGGCGGCCAGGGGCCTGCCGGGTTCGGAGGCGCAGCAGCGGCAGGGGGCGGCTCCTTCTCGAACCGGTCCCCGGGCGCCGGCGGCCCCGGGGGCCGCGGCGGGGCCGGGGGGTTGCTCAACTCCAGCAACCCGGACTCCGCGCTCATCAACTACCTGAAGGCCGGTGCAGCCGGCTACCGCTGGGTGCTGGCCACCGTCGGCGCCAACGAGGCCGCCGGCTACCAGCTGGCCAGCGGGAAGGCAGTGATGTCGATCGGCGGGTTCAATGGCACGGACCCGGCGCCGACGCTCGCCCAGTTCGAGAAGATGGTGGCCGGCGGTCAGATCCACTACTTCATCGGGACTGGCGGCGACCTCGGCGGCGGGCCGGGTCAGGCCGGTCAATCGGATACGGCCAGCCAAATCACCAGCTGGGTCGAAGCCCATTTCACGTCGACCACCGTCGGGGGAGTGACCCTCTACAACCTGACGGCCAGGACGACGAACTGACGTCGGACACACAACGAGCCCGGCCAGGTGGCGGGTGGACTCCTGGGGCCGGGCTCGCTCGGCGGCTCTAAGTTGTTGTGACTACGTGCCGCAAACGTGAGCATACAACCGCGCTCAAGTTTTGAGTCCGCGATTGAGCCGTTAGTGGGAAAGAATTGGGAGACCGCTTGACTCCAGTGATCGCACCATACGGAACATGGCCCTCGCCGGTCACGGCTGAGCTCCTGGTGGAGGCCGCCGTGCGGATTTCGCAGCTGCAGCTGGCCGGGGAGCGGGCCTACTGGAATGAGGGTCGGCCGGCGGAGGCTGGGCGGCAGGTCATCGTCTGCGCCGATCCTGGCGCGGACCCCGTCGATGTTCTGCCGGAAGGCTTTTCGGCCCGCACCCAGGTGCACGAGTACGGGGGCCGTTGCTACGCCATCCACGATGGGGCGGTCGTGTTCTCCAACTGGGGCGATCAGCGCTTGTGGCTGCTGCGCCCAGGCCAGGAGCTCATCCCTCTGACACCCGAGCCAGTTCGCCCCCGCGCTGACCGCTTCGCCGACCCTGCCGTCACCCCTGACGGCCGATGGGTCATTTGCGTCCACGAGCACCACGCCGCCGACCACCGGGTCGACAACGACCTCGTCGTCGTCGCCCTCGACCCCCCGAACCCGGGCCAGCCGCCGCGCGTACTGGCGAGCGGGCGAGACTTCTACAGCGCTCCGCGGCTGTCGCCAGACGGATCGCGGCTGGCGTGGGTCGAATGGGACCACCCGAACATGCCCTGGGACCACACCGAGCTGTGGGTCGCCGACCTTGACGAGAAAGCCACGCTGCTCTCCCCGAACCGATTAGCCGGCCACACCCGAGAGTCGGTCACCCAGCCCCGCTGGTCGCCCGGCGGGGTGCTGCACTACGTGTCGGACCGCAGCGGATGGTGGAATCTCCACGACGAAACGGGCCGGTCGCTCTGCCCCCTCGACGCCGAGTTCGGCCGGCCGGACTGGACCTTCGGTACCGCCACCTTCGGGTTCGGACCCGATGGCCGGCCGGTAGCCGCCTGGTCCAGAGGCGGCCAAGACCACCTCGGGGTGATCAGCGAAGGGGACGTCCACCCCGTCCCGCTCCCTTTTTCCACGTATGCCGAAGTCCAGACCGAGGGATCTCGAGTGTTCGCGATCGCCGGATCGCCGACCGTCCCGCCGAGTGTGGTCCGCCTCGACCTGACCACCGCTGGCGTCGACGTGCTCCGCCAGAGCCGAGAAGTGCCCATCGCGGAGGCCGCCATCGCCGTTCCCCAAGCCGTCGAGTTTCCCACCGGCGAGGCGGAGACGGCCCATGCGCTCTTTTACCCGCCCTGCCATCCCGGATACGCCGGGCCCGCCGGCGAGCGCCCGCCCCTCGTCGTCGTCATGCACGGTGGCCCAACCTCCAACGCCACGTCCGTGTTCAACCTAGCGGTCCAGTACTGGACCAGCCGGGGTTTTGCTGTTGCGGACGTCGACTATCGCGGCAGCACCGGGTACGGGACCGCTTACCGCCGGCGATTGGAAGGCTCGTGGGGGGTCAGCGACGTGGAGGACTGCGCCCGCATCGTCGATTGGTTGGCCGCACAGGATCGAGTGGACGGGCGACGAGCGCTCATCCGGGGTGGCAGCGCCGGCGGGTTCACCGCGCTGGCCGCTCTCACGTTCACCGACCGCTTCGCCGGCGGCGCCAGCCTGTACGGCGTCGCCGACCTCGAACTGTTGGCCCGCGACACCCACAAGTTCGAGTCCCGCTATCTGGATGGGCTCGTGGGCCCCTGGCCGGAGGCGGCGGACGAGTACCGGCGCCGATCCCCCGTTCATCACGTGGACCGCATCTCCCGGCCGCTTATCCTGTTCCAGGGCCTGGAAGACCCCATCGTGCCCCCGGCTCAGGCCGAGCTCATGTTCGCGGCACTACGCGACCGGGGCGTGCCGGTCGCCTACCTGCCGTTCGAGGGGGAACAGCACGGTTTTCGGAAGGCGGCGACCATCGTCGCCGTGGCGGAAGCCGAGCTGGCCTTCTACGGACGAATCCTCGGGATCCAGCCGGCGGGCGACCTGCCGTTCGTCGCCATCGCCAACGAGGAGAGCCTCAGCCCTCCAGCTTGATGGCCTGCTTGGGGCAACGCTGGACTGCCTCCTCGACCTTCGAGCGCAGCTCCTCGGGCGGGTTTTCCTGGAGCACGTAGAGGAAGTCGTCCGCACGAACCTCGAACACCTCCGGGGCCGACGCCATGCAAAGGGCGTTGCTTTCACACAAGTCGAAGTCGACAACCACTCGCATATTGCTCACCCTAGTGCTCCGTGCCATACCGTGGCAGGTATGGAACAGCAACCGCACCTTCCGCTCGCGCCCATAGGCATCTGGACCGGTTCGCTCGACGCGGTGCCGGCCGCGCAGGCTCAGGAACTGGCTGCCGAGCTCGAGGAGCTCGGGTATGGCGCCATCTGGCTTCCCGAGGTCGCGGGTCGCGACGTGATGGTCCACCTGGCGCTGCTGCTGTCGGCCACCGAGCGGCTGGTGGGGGCCACCGGCATCGCCAACATCTACGCCCGCGACGCGGTGACCATGGTTGGAGGGGTAAAAGGACTGACCGAGGCGTTTCCCGAGCGGGTCTTGATCGGACTCGGGGTGAGCCACCACACCCTCGTCGAGGGGCTGCGAGGCCACAACTACGGCAAACCCCTGGCAGCCATGACGACCTATCTCGATGCCATGGACAAGAGCCCCTATTCGGCCTTTCGGCCAACGACACCGGTGCACCTGGCCCTGGCGGCCCTGGGCCCCAAGATGCTGGCCCTGGCCGGCGCCCGCACCGATGGGGCGCACACCTATCTGGTGCCGCCGGAGCACACCGTGGCCGCCCGGAAGGAGCTGGGGGGCGCCCCCGCCCTGTACACCGAGCAGGCCGTGCTGTTGGAAAGCGACCCGGCTCGAGCGCGGGAGATCGGGCGTGCGCACACCGGCGTGTATGTCCGTTTACCGAACTACCAGAACAACTTGCGGCGTCTCGGTTTTGCCGACGCCGATTTCGAGAACGGCGGGAGTGACCGGGTCGTCGACGCCATCGTGGCGTGGGGAGATGAGCAGGCCGTGACCGATCGGGTCCGGGCGCATTTCGACGCCGGGGCCAACCACGTGTGCGTGCAGCCGTTGGCAGCCGGCCCACGGGAGGTGCCATCCGAGCAGTGGCGTCGCCTGGCGCCGGCCCTTCGGGAGCTGGCCTCGTCGGTCGCCCGGCCGGCGTAGGTGCGGGGCTCGCGGCCTCCGGGATAGCCCGGCTGGCGGTCAGCCTCGGCCGCGTACGGAGCGGACCGCGCCCGCCAGCACGTCCAGCCCTTCGGCCAGCAAGGGGCCGTCGATCGTCAGCGGTGGGAGCAGCCGGATGACGTTGCCCCAGGTCCCGCACGTCAGCACGACCACCCCCTGGACGTGACAGGCGGTGGCGATGTTGGCGGCCGAGGCTGGGTCCGGGATGGTCGTGCCGGGACGCACAAACTCCATGGCCTGCATGGCGCCGCGGCCCCGCACGTCGCCGATGGCCGGAAACTCCGCCTGCAAGGACTGGAGACGGTTGGCGATGGCCACGCCAATCCGGTCCGCGGCGCCGGCCAGGTCCTCGCTGGCCATGTAGTCCATGGCGGCTCGGGCGGCCGCGCAGGCGACCGGGTTGCCGCCGTAGGTCCCGCCGAGGCCGCCCGAATGAATATCCCGCATCAGATCGGCACGGCCGGTGACGCCGGCCAGCGGCATCCCGCCGGCCATACCTTTGGCCGTGGCAACCAGATCCGGTACCACACCCTCGTGTTCACACGCGAACCAGGCCCCTGTCCGGCAAAACCCGGTTTGCACCTCGTCGGCGATCAACAGCACGCCCTGCTCCCGGCACCACTCGGCGAGCGTGGGCAGAAAGCCCGGAGCGGGTATGACGAAGCCGCCCTCCCCCTGGATCGGCTCGATGAGCACACACGCCACGTTGGCGGCCCCGACCTGCTTTTCGATGACCTCTGCTGCCCGCCCGGCCGCGTCCGAACCGGAGTATCCCTGCGGATCTCGAAACGGATAGGACATCGGCACCCGGTACACCTCCGGGGCAAACGGCCCGAAACCGTCCTTGTACGGCATGTTCTTGGCGGTCAGCGCCATCGTCAGGTTGGTGCGACCGTGGTAGGCGTGATCGAAGACGATGACGGCCTGCCGGCGGGTGGCGCGCCGGGCGATCTTGACGGCGTTCTCGACCGCCTCCGCCCCCGAGTTGAACAGCGCCGACATCTTGGCGAAGCCCCCCGGCGTCACGGCGTTCAGCCGCTCGCAGACCTCCACGTACCCCTCGTACGGGCCGACCATGAAACACGTATGGGTAAAACGCCCCACCTGCTCCCGTACCGCCTCGACCACGGACGGGACGGCGTGGCCGATGCTCGTGACGGCAATGCCCGAGCCCAAGTCGATCAGGGAGTTGCCGTCGACATCGACGATGATCGCTCCTTCGCCTCGTTCGATGTACACGGGCAGCACCGAGCTCACGCCGGGCGCGACCGCTCCCGCCCGCCTGGCCGCCAGCGCCCGGGATTTCGGACCGGGAATGTCCGTGACCAGATGACGTCTCTGCGGAAGGCCGGCGACGGTGTTGACCATGGCTGCGACGATACGTCGCCGCGCCGGCCGGAGCGGCTAGCTGGAAGGGCGATGCTGGGTCTCGTTGAACGTCCGCAGGGATGGGGTCGAGGGTCCGGCACCGGCCCGACCCGCCCCGATCGTGGTGACCGAGGCCACGTCCACGAACATGCGCCAACTGATTTCATCGCCCACCCCGAGCGCCCAGGCCACCGCGGCTTTGATCGGCGACACGTGAGTAACCACCACTACGTCACCTTCGAGCGCCTCTGGCCACAGGTCCTCGCACGCGGCACGAACCCGGGCGCCGACTGATGCCAGAGATTCGCCCCCCTCCGGGACGAAGCGAAGGTTGCGGCGCCACTCCGACCACAACTCCGGCGCCTCGTCCGGCGGCACGCCGTCGTAGATGCCGTAGTCGAGCTCGGTCCAGCGCTCATCAACGGTGACGGGCGGGCCGAGGACGGCGGCGGTGTCGCGAGCCCGCCGAAGCGGGCTGGTGACGACCCGGGAGGCCTGGTGGATCCGGGGCTCCCGCCCAAGTGCCTCGGCTTGCCGGACACCAAGGCGGTCAAGCGGCACATCCATTCGCCCCAGCAGCCGGTGGGCGGCGTTCGCATCGGTCCGGCCGTGGCGAACCAGCAAGAGCACGGCGGCTGACGCTACTCCCGGCTCGCAGCCAGCGCGGTCGTTCCCGACGTCGGCACCGAGGGCAGCGGCGGCACTGGAGCCGCCGCCTCGCCGGCGGTGACCGGTGCCGGCGGCGACGGAACGGGAAGGGGTCGGGTCCCCGACCGGCGCCGTCGCCGGGCCAGGAAGCCGAAGCCACCCGCCGTGAGGGCTGCCAGCCCACCCAATCCGAGTGCGTACCGCGCTCCCAGCGAACCTGCCACCAACCCCACGACCGGACCGCCGATCGGAGTGGAGCCCAGGAAAGCGACCGACCACAACGACATGACCCGGCCCCGCATGGACGGCTCCGAGTTCAGTTGCAAGGTGGCGTTCCCGAGCGAGAGGAAGGTCACCGAACAGGCCCCGACCAGAAGGAGCACCGCGGCTTCGACCGGTAACGACGGCGCCACGGCGGCGGCCACGACGACGACCCCGAAGACGAGGGCGGTCAGGACCAGGCGGCGCGATCCCGAGCCCCGGGGGCGGCGGCCGGCAGCCACCAGCCCGCCCACGACGGCACCGACACCCATGGAAGCCGTGAGGAACCCGTAGGTGCGAGCACCCCCGTGGAAGGTGGTGCCGGCGAGCACGGGCAGCGTGGTCTGGAACTCATAGGTGAGACAGCCGATCAGCGCCATCATGATCAGGGCATCCCGCAGCATCGGGGTTCGCCCTACGTAACGGAACCCTTCCCGGATCTGGCCGCGCTGCCGCGGCGCCCGGGGCGCCGGGAAGAGTTCGTCGGAACGGATGGCCCGGAGCGACAACAGGACAAAGCCGAAGGAAAAGGCGTTGATCAAGAAGCACCAACCGGTACCCACCGAGACGATGAGTGCGCCGGCTACGGCGGGACCGACGGCCCGGGCCACGTTGACCATCACCGAGTTCAGAGTCACGGCGTTGGCCAGGTGCTCGCGTCCGACCATCTCCCCGACAAAGGTCTGACGGGTCGGGTTGTCGACCATGTTGATGAGCCCGAGCGAGAAGGCGATCAGGTACAGCTCCCAGAGCTGCAGGTGACCGGTGAGTTCGAGAGCCGCCAGGATCAACGCCTGCACACCGGCCAGCGCCTGGGTATAGAAGAGGATGCGGTACTTCCCGAAGCGGTCTGCGATGGTTCCGCCGACGGGACCGAGGAGCAGGATGGGCAGGGTTTGGAGGGCCACTACCAGCCCGACCTGGAAGCCCGAGTGGGTCAGGCTGAACACCAGCCAGGACTGGGCCACGCTCTGCATCCACGTCCCGATCAGCGACAGGCTTTGGCCCGCGAAGTAGTAACGGAAGTTCCGGACATGCAAAAGCGAGGAGAAGGTGTTCCGGACGGCGGATCTCATTAGCTGTGCTAACGAAGTATATCAGATGCGTGTTCCCGCCGGTGACGTCCCCGGTGTCGACCTGGGCCCTGATGTCACCGCGGAGGCGGGGTGGTCAGTCGTGCACCAGGATCCGTCCGCACTGCTCGCAGGTCACCACCTCGCCCGGGCCGAGCCGGCGGATACGGTCCAGCTCCATGGCCGGCAGAGCCAGGTGGCAGCCGTCGCAGTGGTTCCCTATCAACCGGGCCACAGCGACCCCGGCCAGCCGGGTTCGGAGCTGGTCGTAGGTGGCCAGCAAATCGGGAGGGATGGCGCGTGCCGCCTCCGCCCGCACAACCTCCCGCTGGCGGAGCTCCTCCTCGATCCCAGCCGTCGCCTCCGTCGCTGCGGCTGACACCGACCGGCGACGGGCCCGGAGCGCGTCGAGCTGGCCCGTCAGCAGCGCGAGCTGGGCGTCGAGCGGTTCTCGTTCCTCCATCAACTCCAGCGCCTGGTCCTCGAGCACCGAGGCCCGAGCCTTCAGCGCCTCCACGTCGGCCGCCATGGCCTGCAGCTCGCGTGAGGCGCTGACCCCGCCGCCGTAGAGCCGCTGGTTCACCGCCTCGGCCCGCGCCTCGGTCGACGCCAGGTCAGTTTCCACGGCCGCCTCCCGGGCTGCCAGCTCGTCCCGGCCGGCACGAAGGCCGCCGGCACTCTTCTCCAGCGCGGCACCCTCTCGGTCGATGGCGGCCAGCTCCGCCTGCTCGGGGAGGTGCGCCCGTCGATGACGCAGCTGATCGAGCGCAGTGTCGACCTCCTGGAGCGCCAGCACGGCGTGGAGATCGGCTCCTGTCACTGGTGCCGGGGGTTCTTGGAGTTCGGCGAGTTCGGCGAGTTCGGGGGGCTCGGGGGGCTCGGCTCGGACGTCGCCGGCACCGAGCCGGACGTGGTCGGCGAGGTTGGAGACGGCCCCGCCGATACGGTCGTAGCGGGCGAAGGCGCCGTGGCGGGGGTGTAGTAGTAGTTACGGGTCGAGTACGTGGGTGTTGGCGAGCCGGTGGCACCCGGGTTAGCGGAGTAGCTGGTGCCGCACGCGTTATAGCTGTTGTACCCGTTGTACCCATTGTTGTAGGAGCCAGAACTCGGACAGCCATAGGCAGCGTTGTGATCGAGGACGTCGGCGGCAACCAGAGAAGGCGACGTGATGTATTGCGGCGAAGGCAGAAGGGCCGCGTCGAGCTGCGGGAAGCCCACTGCCGGCTGACCGGCCAGGGCGCCGGTCATGAAGTCATGCCAGGTGTGGGCCGGGAACGTCCCGCCATAGACCTCACCAACGCCGCCGACGTCGACCATTGGCACTTCCGCGCTGACGTTGCCCATCCAGACCGTGGTCTCCATTTGGGGGGTAAAGCCATTGAACCAGGCATCCACGTTGTTGTTCGTGGTACCGGTCTTGCCCGCGGCCGGGCGGTTGTACAGGCCGGCGGCGGTGCCGGTGCCGTACTGGACGACGGCCTGCAGAGCGACGGTCGCCTCGGTCGCAATTTGACTTGACACGACTCGTTGCCCCGGGTTCGGGGCAGTGTGGATGATCGACCCGGATTGATCGACGATGTAGTTGATGAACGACGGGGCGTGGTACACACCTCCATCCGCGACGGCAGCGTAGGCGGCGGCCATCTCGATGGGGTGTACGGCGACGGAGCCGATGACGATCGAGGGGTACTCCGGCAACTGTTCGCTGATACCCATGCTGTGCGCCATGGCGATGACGTTCGACAGGCCCACCTCGTGGGCCAGACGGATGTAGGCGCAGTTGAGCGACTGGGCGGTGGCGTTGAGCAAGGTGACGACTCCCCCACCGTTGCCTTCGTCGTTGCGGGCCGGATGCGTGACCAGGTCGTGATCGGTCGGGAAGTCGATGGCGCAGGGCGACTGCGCGTCCAGTGTGTCGTAGATCGAGTAGCCCTTCTGGAGCGCCGCCAACAGGGTGAAAATCTTGAAGCCTGAGCCCGGCTGCCGGGTGCCCTGGGTGATGATGTCGTAGTGCGAGGTCTGCACGCCTGATCCGCCGACCATCGCCAGGACGTTGCCGGTTGCAGGGTCGATCGTGACCATGGCCTGCTGGAAGCCCTTCCCGTTGGACGGGGTGTCGTTGAGAACGGTCTGCTCCGCCTGCGCCTGCAAGGTTGGATTCAGGTTGGTGTAGATCTTGAGGCCGCCCTCGAAGAGGGCCTCATAGCGCTGGTCGTAGGTCCCGCCGAGGGGGCTGCCCGCCGACAGCAGTTCGGTCTGGACCTCCTGGACGTAGTAGTCGCTGACCGGATCGCCGACCGCCGGCGGCTCCACGATGGAGGTCGGCAGGGGCACCTGATTGGCTGCGGCAGCCTGAGCGGCGGTGACGTCGCCGTAGTGCACCATCCGGTCCAGCACTTCGGCACGGCGCGTCCGCGCCGGGGCGGGAGACAGGATGGGGTCGTAGCCGCTCGGGTTCTGGATCAAGCCGGCCAGTAGCGCCGCTTGCGGCAGGGTCAGCTGCGACGCGTCTTCGTTGAAGTAGACGTTGGCCGCGGCTTCCACGCCGTAGGCCCCGTTGCCCAAATAGATGGTGTTCAGGTAGGCCTGCAGGATCTGGTCCTTGGAGTACTTGCGCTCGAGCCGATCCGCGAGAACCGCCTCTTTGATCTTCCGGGACAGCTTGCGGACCGACGTCAGGTAGGTCTGCTTGACCAGTTGCTGGGTGATGGTCGAGCCACCCTGGAGGCCCGACCCGGACGAATCGGCGGCCAGGGCCCGGATCGTGGAGGGAATATCGAACCCGCCATGCAGGAAGAACCGATGATCCTCGGTATCGAGCACGGCCGTAATGAGCACCTTGGACACCTGGGACAGGGCTACCGGCTTGCGATCCTGCGACGCATGCAGGACTGCCAGGACGGTCTTGCCATCCGCGGCGTAGACCGTCGACCCACCGAGTGCGGTCTGGTTGCCGAGCGGGGGCAGGGGGACCGCGTCCGCGGTGACGGAATGACGCACCAGGTGGTTGCCGACAACAGCCAGACTCACGACCGCAGCCGTAATCAACATGGCACCGGCCGCGATGATGGCGACAAAGCGGAGGGGCCGGTTCACGCGGCGCCAGCCTACCTGGGGCTCCGCGCCCAGGGGGCAGCCGGTATCGTGGCCCGGATGGCCGCGCCTGGCCCGGGAGGGATGCCATGACCGCAGTAGACGACATCGCCGCCGGAAACGACGAGAAGCTCGTGGCGGACAAGATCAGCGAGCTGGTGGCCAGCTGTCCCCCGGAGACAACCGAACCACACGCTTTTCTCGGGGCCCAGTTCGACGCCGGGCTGGCCTTCGTCCACTTCCCGGTCGGGTATGGAGGTCTGGGGCTGTCGCGCCAGCTGCAGTCTTTTGTCAGTGACCAGCTTCGCCTGGCCGGGGCTCCCGTCCTCGGCGGCCGGAACCCCATCGGGTACGGGATGGCCGCCCCCACCATCCTGACGCTCGGATCCGAAGCGCAAAAGCAGCGCTATCTGCGGCCGCTGTTCACGTGCGAGGAGATCTGGTGCCAGCTGTTCTCCGAGCCCGTCGCGGGGTCCGACGTCGCGAGCCTCGCCACCCGGGCGTGGCGAGATGGTGATGAGTGGATCATCAACGGCCAGAAGGTGTGGACCACCCTGGCCCACACGGCACGCTTCGGCATCCTGCTGGCCCGCAGCGATCCCGAGGCCGAGAAGCACCGGGGCATCACCTACTTCGTGGTCGACATGGAGGCACCCGGCGTCGAAGTCCGCCCCCTGCGGCAGGCCACCGGGGATGCGGAGTTCAATGAGGTGTACTTCACCGACGTCCGGATTCCGGACTCAGAGCGACTGGGTGCGGCGGGCGACGGGTGGCGGGGCGCCATTGTCACGCTGATGAACGAGCGGGTGTCCATCGGCGCAAGCGTCGGTCCTCGAGGCAGCGGCCCGATCGCCACCGCCGTCAGCCTGTGGAATCAGCGCCCGGCGGCCCGTAAGGATGACGCCACTCGCGACCGCCTGATGCGCCTGTGGGTGGACGCCGAGGTGCAGCGGGTCACCAACCTGCGCGCCCTGGCCAACTCCCGGGCCGGCACGCCCGGGCCGGAGGGCTCGATCGCCAAGCTGGCGTCCGCGGAGCTCAACAAGCGCGTCTACGACCTGTGCGTGGACCTGCTCGGACCGGAAGGGATGTTGTACGACAGCTACGAAATGCGCCGGCCGGAGAGCGCGGGCGGGGTGGGGGGCACGGTGCAACGTATGTTCGTCCGGTCTCGGGCCAACTCGATCGAGGGCGGCACTTCGGAGGTCATGCGCAACATCCTCGGTGAACGGGTGCTCGGTCTGCCCGGGGATATCCGCACGGACAAGGGTTTGCCCTGGTCCCAGGTGCCGCGCAACTAGCCACTTTCTCCCTGCCACGGCCGGCGGGGCCGGCGGGCCGGCGGGGCCGGCGGGGCCGGCGTGCGCCTCTGAAGTGGGCACGGTTCGCAAACCCGGGCACGGTTACCCGCAAAAACCCGGCCAAACCCAGCCCACTTTCGCAGAGCGCACCCAGTTCCCCACGAGTGGGCACACTTAGTGCCAAGAGGGGAGCGGCGCCCGCCAGCGCCGCGCCACCAGGGCCAAACTGGGCACGGTCCCCAAACCCGGGCACGGTTACCCGCAAAAACCCGGCCAAACCCAGCCCACTTTCGCAGAGCGCACCCAGTTCCCCACGAGTGGGCACACTTAGTGCCAAGAGGGGAGCGGCGCCCGCCAGCGCCGCGCCACCAGGGCCAAACTGGGCACGGTCACCAAACCCGGGCACGGTAACCGGCAAAAACCCGGCCAAACCCAGCCCACTTTGGCAGAGCGCACCCAGTTCCCCACGAGTGGGCACACTTAGTGCCAAGAGGGGAGGGGCGCCCGACGGCGCCCGGGGGATGTCAGCGCACCGGCGGTGCGGTCCGCACGGCCTCGCCGACCTCGTCGTCGTAGATGGGGAGGGCCAGCTGGGCGTCGACCACTTCCAGACGGCAGTCGAACACCCGCTCGAACAGCTCCCGTTTGCGCCGCAGGCCCCACAGTTCCAGGTCGATGTCCTCCTCAGCGTGCACGACCACGTCGACCACGCCGGGACTCGTGTACACCTCGATGTCGTGGACGGGCTCACCATGGCTGCGATCCAGAGCGTCCGCGACCTGCAGCAACGCCACCAATCTGGTCACCCGGTCGCGGTCCTGGCTCGACATTTGGGCGTAGGGCTCGTACGACAGCTTGGGCGCACCCCGTTTGTGGAACCGGCCCAGGCAGGCGAGGATGCCCACCTCCTCGGGAGGGAAGCCGCGCAGCCGACCGTTCTCGATGAGGTACGCGGTGTGCCGCTCGTGGCCTTCCATGCTGACGTGCTCACCGATGTCGTGAAGCAGAGCGCCGAGCTCGAGCAGCTCCCGGTCGGTCTCGTTGAGGCGGTGCAGCCAGGCGGTGCCGTCGAACAGTTCCCCGGCCAAGCGGCTGACCTTGCGGGCGTGCGCCTCGTTCCAACCACATCGCCGGCAGAGCCCGAGCACTGACTCAAGACGCATGGCGCGCGGGTCGCCCGTCCACTCTGCCCGGGAATGACGCCCGATGGCGTCAAGCACCATCCCTTCCCGCAGGGCCCATTCGCAGCCGATCAGCTGTTCCAGACCGGTGAGATCCAGCACCGTGACCACCAGCAATGCGCCGGCCGGAAGTAGATCGGCCCTTCGGGCGTCGACGCCAGGCAGAGCTGCCCTCTGCGCGGATGTCATGCGCAGCAGGTCCTGCCCAAGGGCATCAAGCTCGCGGGCCGTGACTGCCATCTGGTTGACGGACACCGGAAGAGGACCACCTCGCCGTCCGGCAGCCAGAGCGACGAGGGTCTCCAGGGTGCCGCTGCTGCCGATCGCCACCTGCGGGCCGAGGCTCAGGATCTCCGGCAGGACGCGTCCCACGGCGGTGGTCACGGCGTGCACGATCCGGCGGCGATCCCCGCCAGTCGGGGGATCGCTGCGGACCAGCTCGGCGGTTAGCCGGCCCACACCGAGCTTGAGGCTGGTCGACCAGTCCATGCCTCCGGCGTCACCGACCATGAGCTCGAGGCTGCCTCCGCCGAGGTCCAGGGCCAGTCCGGGGCTCGGTTCAATGACGACGCTGGCCCGGACTGCTCCAAAGATGAGCCGAGCCTCTTCCATGCCGCTGATGACCCGGACCTTCACCCCTGCCTCTGCCTCGATGCGGTCAACTACCGAGGCTGAGTCGCGGGCGTCCCGAAACGCGGCGGTGGCACAGGCAACGATCTCTTCGGCTTCGAGACTCTCGGCCAGGATCCGGAAACGGCGAACTACCTCTACTGCTGCGGTCGCAGCCGTTTCCCCGATCTCACCGGTGCTGGCTACCAGGCTGCCCAGTCGCAGCATCTCCTTGTCGCGCAGGAGCGGCTCGAAGGTCCCGTCAGAGTGGGCGTCGGCAACCAGGAGGTGAAACGAGTTGCTGCCGAGGTCGAGCGCGGCGATTCGCACGCCTGCTGACGGTACACGGCAGATCCGCGGTGGACGCGGAACAGACGAATCGGCGTCAGTTCAGCCAGGCGCGCAGCTTCTTGTGGTTGAGCCGCTTCCAGGCCTGCCGCCACTCGCCCCGGGTGCGAGCCGCGTCTTGTCGCTGGCGAGCGATCAGTTGTCCTGCGGCCACCGCCTGGGTTGAGGACGCTCCGGCGCTGGCGGTCCGCAACCATTCTTCGGCGACGACGGCGTCGTGGAAGTCCCCCAAGACACCCTGCAGGTCTGCGGCGGCCCGGGCCAGTTCGGCGGCCGGCTTGCCGACGACGGGAGCCACTGCTTCGCACGCGTAGCGAAGGCGCTTGGCCCGAATGCGGATTTGGTGAAGCAGCTCGTCTGACGGATCGGGGCCAAGGGCCGACACCGCCCGCGCCAGGTGCCGCCAGGGCCCGGTTACCACCGAGGGGGCGAGTTCCTTTGCGGGTGCGTCCCGGTCCGGCCCCAATGCCGGAAGGCTGGGCTCGGGGTCGGGTAGACCCGGGCCCGCACCGTCGGGTTCGGCCAACCCGGCGGCCGCGGAGGGAAGCAGGGCTTGCTCGCTCGAGGCCAAGGGCAGGCCGGAGACGGCGGAGGCAGCCGGCACGGCGGCGACAGCAGACGCCGCAGAAGCCGTAGGCACGGCAGACGCCGTAGGCACGGCAGACGCCGCAGGTACGGCAGACGCCGCAGGTACGGCAGATCCCGCAGGTACGGCGGCAGCAGCAGACGCCGCGGAAACCCCGGGCACTGCCGGCGCTTCGGGTACGACCGGCGCTCCAGAAACCCCGGGCGCCCCAACCACCCCGATGGGCCCGGGCGAGTCCGCCACCTTGAGGGGCGGCAGCTCCCGGGCCGCCAGGACCAGCCGGTCGAGCAGCGCGCTGTAGCGGTCGCTGTCGAACACCTCCATCAGGTGCTGGTGGGCCTCGCCGCGCTGTGCCACCAACTTGCTGATCAGAGCAGCCGCCGGCCCCGCGTCCCGGCCGTCGAGGAACTCGATCTCGCCCTGTAAGCGTTCGAACAACACGTCGGCGTCCCGGGCCCGGCCCAGGGCTTCGGCGACCCACCCGAGTTCGGCTCTGGTCTCACTCGCCCACTTCTCCGGCAGAAAATCCCGGAAGGTCCGCAGGTCGGACCGCAGCCGCCGGGTCGCAACCCGGGCCTGGTGGACATCCTCGGGATCCTCGTCGAGGCGTACGCCGAGGTCGTGCGCGAGCAGCCGAAGATACCCCTGGGCGATCGCGGCGCGAACCACCTCGCCGATCGGCGCACCCCGCCCGATGGGAACGGGGACCACGTCGGGGGGCTCGGTGGCCCGAAACCCGATGGCTCGCACCAGCTTTGGCTTGGGCTCACCTCGGACGGCCCCGGCCTCCTCGAGACGGGCAACCACCGCTTCCAGCAAGAACGCCGGGGCGGGGCCGACCACTTCAACCTCGACTTCGCGAAAGCGCGCCGCGAGGCGCCGGCCATCCATCACCGAGACGACGTCGTCGTCGATCTCCAGCAGGCGTTCGCCCAGACGCCCGGACAACACAGCTCGCCGCCGGTGGGTGACCAGTCGTGCGAGGGGGCCGAGCACGGCATCGCGCCGGTACGCCCGCACCAGACCGGCGATCTCCGAAGGGACGGGGCCCCACCGGCCCGGCCAGTTGATCTCCCGCCGGGAAAGACCGGCCTCCGACGACGGCTCGGGCAGCTTCAGAGTCCACTCGCCGGAATCCCGGGCCTGGGACCGTTCGGAGCGGTGCCGCAGCGTCAATCCGGATCGCAGTAAACGGAGGTCCGGCGTATCGACGTAAACCGCTTGCAGGTGCAGGTCGGCCTCGGACCGGGCGATGACACCGGGCGACAGCCCGTCGAGGTCCGGGATCCGAAACCCGATCCCTGCCTCCAGTTTGATCTCTCGCTCTACTGCGCCACGGTCCACCGGACAAGCCTACGGCCGGGTGACCGCCTGCGTCCGGATGCCTCGCGCCCGCGGCGAGTATCAGGTTTGGAGGGCCAATACAGTGAGATCGCCGTGAGGATGATCCGCCTGCTTCGCAAGGTCGCGTTCTGGGAAGCGACGTTCTTCGTCGTGCTGTGCGTGGCGTGGGTCGTGTCGCTGACCGGCTACAAGTTCCACGGACCCTGGGCCACGGCCCTCGTTGTGGTGGGCTTCACGCACGGGTGCGTGTTCACCGCGTACCTGTTCCTGGTGCTGCTGGTGCGGGCCCGGATGAGGTGGAAGTTGTTTACGACCCTGAGCATCCTGGTTGCCGGCCTCATACCCGGCGGTGGCTACGCGGTCGAGGCCTGGGCCTTGAGCGGCGCCCGGGTCGATGCCCTGGCTGACGCGTTCTAAGCGACCCGGCCGGTCCTTTTCCCCAGAGTCAGGAACTTGACGCGCCCGGCGATTCCGTCTGGCGCCACACCACCAGCATGGTGCGGTCGTCGTGGCAACCCTGGCGCGAGAAGCTGGCCAGCTGGGCCAGTTCGAGAGGCCCGGGGCGGCGGGTGAGGGCGGCCGCCAGGGCGGGCGCGACCGTTGCCGGGCCATCCCGCCACGGGTCCCCGACACCGTCGGTCGCGAGCAACAGGACGTCGTCAGCGCCGAGGGTCGTGCCGGCCAGCTCTGGGGTGACCCGGGCAGACGGAAGGGCGGCGGTGGCCGTGACGATGGCGTCGTCGGTGGGCGACTCGAACAACTCCCGCCACCTCCGGCCCTCCTCGTACATGAGGAAGGCGGTGCTGTCGCCGACCCGGGCCAGGAGGACCTCGCCGAGACGCGGGATCAAGCCCAGGACCAGGGTCGTGGCCCCGCCTCCGCCAGCAGCCTCGTTCGCTGCGGCCAGTCCCGCAGCCAGCTGCGCGTCGTGGGGTCCGCCCGCGGCCACGACCGCGTCCACTGCGGCGGTGACGGCCCGGCCGGCGGTGTGGTTGGAGCCGGGCACGCCCCCGAGGCCGTCCGCGACCGCCACTACCAGCCCATCCGGGTGGCAGGCCCAGGCGAAGCTGTCCTGCCCGGGCTGGCCTGACAGGCGGTGTCGCACGCCGGCAATCGACGCCGCCCGGAGCGCACACCAGTCGGCGTCGCCTCCGTCAGCCCGGTAGGCCGCGCTGCTGGCCACTCCCCCGTTCCGCAGCGGGGCGATCTCCGCCGCGGCACTCGAGGGGCGTCCGAGCACGGGCGCTTCGCGGTCCATGGCGTCAGTCCAGCGGATCCACCGGGATTGGCGTCATGCTCGGCACTTCCGGCGGCACCAACTGGGCCTCCCCGGTGTACACGCTCGCGGACGAGCTCACGATGGACTGGATCAGCCCGGACATCAGTTCCGGCACCACCTTGCTGGGCTCGGCGCCCTCTACCGCGATGAAGGCCCGATTCGGCTTGGACTCGCCGACCACGGCCAGCACCGAGGGGTCGGCGTCGCCGAACCCGAACGCCAGGATGTTGGGTCGGCGCTTCCAGAACGCGTCGGTGAGACGGCGGTGAGCGGCCCGCCAACGTTCGGGGTCGTCCGTTGGGCGGCCGTCGGAGATGAAAATGACCGCCGGCCGGTACCACCGGTCGCCGCCGGCGCGGCTCGTGTGGTAATCGGCCTCAATGATTGCCCGCAGGTGGTCGAAGGCCGCTGCATAGGACGTGCGCCCCTGCGGCGTCAGCTCGGGCACCGCCTCCACCAGGCTCAGGTCACACAACGGCAGCAAGGTGCGGGCCACGTCACTGAAGGTGACCACCCCGAAGCGGATCACTTCGGCGATGGCGGGGTCCTCTCCGATGGCGGCCCGGAGCAGAGGGAGCTGCTGGTTGACGCTCTCGAGCGGCGCCCCCGCCATGGACGCGGAGACATCGAGGCACAGATAAAAGGGAAAGACCGCGTAGCGCTCCTCCACGCTGACGTTTCCGCTGGACATCGTCTCTCACCGTACCTGCCCGAGCGCGGAAAGGACGGCGACCGGAGGGAGGGTCGTTCAGATGCCGAGCACCGGCGAGACGATCATTCCGACCACGAACAAGCCGATCAGGGCGAGCACCAGATCGACGACGACGCAGGCAGCCAGCCTGCGGACTCCCTCGACGCGATGGCCGGATGTCCACAGGGCCCGCAGCATGTGACGATGCAACGCGGCCCACCAGGCGCCGGCCTGGGCCAGGTACGCTCTGGTTTGCACGCCGACCGGCGGTGACAGCCCGTTCGCCGATGCCGCGCCGGCGGACACGCCCGACCCCGGGCGACCGGGACCGGTCCACGCCGAGCCTCCCGCCACCCTGGCGCTGGTCGCAAGTGGCCCACCGGGGCCGGTGACCCCGGCGCCGCTCGCCCCAGGTCGGGGGACGACCGCCCCGCCGGCGGCGCCGACCCCGCCGGACCCCGGCCCGCCGCCTCCGGGTCCGCTCACCGTCGCGCCAGCCCCAAGCGGGCCCGATCGGACCCAGGACGAGCCTGGTGCCGTCGACAGCACCAGGGTCCGGCGCGGCGCCGGTCGCGGTGACGCGCGCACTGGCCGGATGACCACATCGTGCGGGCCGGGCCATGGCTGGAGCGCCGCCGCCGCCGACGGTGCCCCACCCCCCTGCGCGGCCCAGACCGAGCGCATCACCGATGCGGCTCCGAGGGCGTCGAGGACGGCCTCCAACGCCGCCAGCCAGGCGGAAGCCGGAGGTCGTCGGGCCGGATCGGAAACGCTCAACCCGCGCCCGCACAGCTCCCACAGCGGGGCGTCCGGCGCGAGCAGAGCCTCCCCGAACCGTCCGGGCGGCACGGGGAAATCGACCGTGATCGGCCCGCCTTGCCGCTGCCGGGCCTGAATCGGAAAGTTCGCGGCACCAACCACGCGCAGAAAGATCAGCGCCAGGGAGTACCGGTCGGATGCCAGGGTAGGATTGGCGCCCGCCAGGACCGCCGGGTCCTCCCAGTTCGGGGTGGTGGCTCGCCGCCGGCCCGCCTCGGCCAGAGGCCGGCCGTCCGGGTCGAAACGCTCGCAGTTGTCGCAGTCGATCACGAACACCTCCGGACCGCGCTGCAGCGACCACAGGACGTTCTTGCTGGACAGGTCGCCGTGGCCGACCACCGGGTCCGTGCTCTCGAAGGCCTCCAGCACCCGAGCCAGGGCGTACACGAGCCCGAGCCGCTCCGGCCCGGCGGGCTCCGGAAGCGAGAGCCCGTACGCCACGGCGCCATGGGCGGGGTCGGCGGTCAGGTAGCTCAGGGTGGCCAGCCGGGTGGTGCCATCCCGGTGGCGCAGGGCGAACCGGCGCGGCGCCCGGGGGAGGAGCACTCCGGCTGCGACAGGGAGGGCTGCCGCGGTGGGGGCAGGGTGGCCAGGGGGGGCTGCGGCAGGGAGGGCTGCCGCGGTGGGGGCTGCGGCAGGGGCAAGAGAACCAGGCGCCGACCCATTCGCCTCCATGACCGTGGCCGCCGGCCAGGCCGTCGCCGCCCGTACCCGCGCCGCCAGACCGGCGTCGGTGACTCGATCGGGCCACGCAACCAGGTCATCGAGGAACTGTCGAGCTGAGGGCCGCCGGTAGCGCTTGATGACGAGATGCGGCTGGAGCGGCAGCTCGAACACCCGTCCTTCCCCGCCCTCGGCGAGCAGATCGCCAATCCTCAAGTCTTCGAGCCAGATGGCCCCGTCTGCGGCCGCAGGGACCCTGGGCGCAGCCGTCATCTCAGCGGCTTACCCGGGCCGTTCCGGTCACGACGTCGAGACTCCGAGAAGAGAACCGACGCCATAGGTGACGCCAGCAGCGACGGCCACGACCGCTACCTGGAGAAGGGCGGTACGGACCACCCCCCGTTCGGTAACCGCCCCGATCACGCCCCCGAGCACCATGGCCGCCACCGCCCCGATAAGGATGGACGCGACGAGGGCCGCGGTGCCTCCCGTGAAGAACCACGGCAGCAGCGGGAGCAGCGCCCCGACCGCGAAGGCGACGAAGGACGCGACCCCGGCCCGCCCCGCCGAGCCTGGGGCGTCGGGGTCGATGCCAAGTTCGAGTCGGGCGTGGGTGTCGAGCGCCACGCTGGCGTTGGCGGAAAGGATGCGGGCCACCGTGTCGGCGTCCTCGGCCGAGACGCCCCGAGCCCGGTACATGTTGGCCAGCTCGCGTCGTTCTGCATCCGGGGTTTCGCTCAGCTCCTCCTTCTCCACCCGCAGCTCGCGTTGCATCAGCTGGTGCTGGGCCCGCACCGAAACCAGCTCGCCGGCGGCCATGGAGAACGCCCCGGCCAGCAGGCCGGCGATGCCTACAAGGCGGATCGCCGATGCGTTCGTCGATGCCCCTGCGACCCCGAGGATCAGCGACACATTGGTGATCAACCCGTCCATGGCCCCGAGGACAGCGGCGCGCACGCCCCCGCCCTGAATGTCCCGATGCCGGGTCGCTCGGGCCCGCCCGGACATCGGCAACCAGGAGAACACGTGCGCGCCGACCCGGGTGGGGACGCTCGACGTCGCCATGACTCCAGAGTACGTTCCGCTTCGGGCAGCCGGCGCCGCCGGCGCGACGCCGCGGGTAGCGCTCACACGATCGCAGTTTGATGACCGGCCCAGTACTTGTCACGGACCAACCGCTTGTACAGCTTCCCGGTGGGCAAACGCGGCAGCTCATCGACAAAGTCCACACTCCTCGGGCATTTGAAGTGCGCCAGATGCTCGCGACAAAAGCCGATCAACTCCTGGGCCAGCTCCGGTCCGGCCTGCGTCGGGTCGACCGGTTGCACCACCGCCTTGACCTCCTCGCCGAGGTCGTTGTTGGGCACCCCGATCACCGCCACATCCATCACGGCGGGATGGGTGGCGAGCAGGTTCTCGGTCTCCTGGGGGTAGATGTTGACCCCGCCCGAAATGATCATGTAGCTCTTCCGGTCGGTCAGGTACAGCCACCCTTCCACGTCGACGTGGCCCACGTCGCCGACCGTGCTGGCGGTGCCGTCGGCGCTGCGGCTCTCCGCTGTTTTGACGGGATCCTCGAAGTACTCGAACGCGGTCGCGCCCCGGAACCAGACGGTGCCGTCGATTCCCGGCGGGCAGGGCTGCCCATTCTCGTCGAGGATCAGCAGCTCGCCACGCCGGCTGCGCCCGACCGTGCCGGGATGGGCCAGCCACTCGCTCGAATCGCAGAACGTGAAGCCGTTGCCTTCGGTCGCGGCGTAATACTCCGTGATGATCGGGCCCAGCCAGTCGATCATCGCCCGCTTGACCGGCACCGGGCACGGAGCGGCCGCGTGCACGATTACCTCGAGAGACGAAAGGTCGTAGCGGTCCCGGACGGATGCGGGCAGACGCAGCAGACGGGAGAACATCGTGGGCACCATCTGGCAGTGCGTCACCCGGTACCGCTCGACCAGCTGCAGCCATTGCTCCGGGTCAAAGTGCTCCATGATCACCGCGGTGCACCCCAACCGGAGGGTCGACGCCACGCTGGCCTGAGGGGCCGCGTGGTACAGAGGTGCCGGGTTGAGGTAGATCATGCCCTCCCGGAAGCCGAACAGCAGGCGGACGAAGTCCATGGCGGCGAGCGTCTGGTCGGGGGTCATGTCCGGAAGCGAACGCAGGATGCCCTTCGGTCGTCCGGTCGTCCCGGATGAGTAGAGCATGGGCGTGCCCAGCCGTTCGCCCGGGACCGGATCGGCGGGCCAGCCGGCCACTGCGTCTTCGTAGGCCTCCCAACGCCCGGAAGGAGCGGCGACGTCGACCATCAGCAGCCGTTCCACGTTCGGGCAGGCGAGGGCCGCTTCCTCGGCCACCTGGCGCTTGGCAGCAGAACTGAAGAAGAGGCGCGACCGGGAGTTGTTGACGATATATGCGACTTCGTCGGCGGACAGGTACGCGTTGACAAGGGTGTAGTACAGCCCCGTCCGCTCGGCGGCACCCTCGATTTCGAGCATGCGGGCGTTGTTCTCCATGAAGATCGAGATGTGATCCCCCGCCTCGAGGCCGGTAGCCCGCAGCAGGTGCGCGGTCCGATTGCACCGATGCTCATATTCGGCGAAGGTGACCGCCTCCCCGGTAGTCGCCATGATGATGGCGCACCGGTCAGGGTCCTCCTGCGCGTAACGGGCTGTGTACACAATCCCCCCCGTAACTGCGGCGATCGATCCGGGGCTGCAGGCTAGCCCCGTCTTCTCAAGGCCGAGCCGTAACATGCCGGACGATGCTCGCCGACTTGGCTGTGCCCGCCCAGGAGTTTCCTGTGCTCGGCACCGCTGCCGACCCGTCCTCGGCGCTGTTCCAGCGCAATGACCACGCCCACCGGGCCCTGGTCAGCGATCTGCGCGCCCACCTGGAGGTCGCAGCCCGGGGCGGACCGGAGCCGGCCCGAAAACGGCATCTGGCCCGAGGAAAGCTCTTGCCACGCGAGCGCCTGGATCACCTGCTCGACCCCGGGTCCCCGTTCCTGGAGCTGTCCCCGCTGGCTGCGCTGGGCATGTACGACGACGAGTCCCCAGCGGCCGGGATCATTACCGGGGTCGGACGGGTGGCGGGGCGGCGCTGCGTGATCGTTGTCAACGACGCCACCGTCAAGGGCGGGACCTACTACCCGATGACCGTCAAGAAGCATCTGCGGGCCCAGGAGGTGGCAGCCGACAATCGTCTGCCTTGCATCTATCTGGTGGATTCCGGCGGCGCCTACCTGCCCGCCCAGGACGAGGTGTTCCCCGACCGCGATCATTTCGGTCGCATCTTCTACAACCAGGCCAACTTGTCGGCAGCCGGTGTGGCCCAGATCGCCGCCGTGCTCGGATCGTGCACGGCCGGCGGGGCCTACGTACCGGCCATGAGCGACGAGGCCATCATCGTGGCGAACCAGGGGACGATCTTCCTCGGCGGCCCCCCGCTGGTGAAGGCGGCCACCGGTGAGGTCGTGACGGCCGAGGAGCTCGGCGGCGGGGAGCTGCACGCCCGAACGTCCGGCGTCACCGACCATTTGGCCGCAGACGACCGCCAGGCCCTGGCCATGGTGCGCGCCATCGTCGCCACCTTGGCGCCCGGGGCCGCCACCCCCTGGCCCGTGATCCCCACCGAGGACCCGGTGGTGGACCCTCGCCAGCTGTATGCGGTGGTGCCGGCCGACTCCCGGACGGCCTACGACGTGCGGGAGGTGATCGCCCGCCTGGTTGATGGCAGCCGCTTCCTGGAATTCAAAGCCGAGTACGGGCCGACACTGGTCACCGGCTTCGCCCATGTGCACGGGCACCCGGTGGGGATCGTGGCCAACAATGGTGTGCTCTTCAGCGAATCCGCCCTCAAGGGCGCCCATTTCATCGAGTTGTGCGACCAGCGCATCATCCCTCTGGTGTTTCTCCAGAACATCAGCGGATTCATGGTCGGTCGCGATTACGAGGCGGGTGGGATCGCCAAGCACGGCGCCAAAATGGTGACAGCCGTGGCGTGCGCCCGGGTGCCGAAGTTCACGGTGATCATCGGCGGCAGCTTCGGCGCCGGGAACTATTCCATGTGCGGACGGGCCTACTCACCGCGCTTTCTGTGGACGTGGCCAAACGCACGCATCTCCGTCATGGGCGGCGAACAGGCCGCCTCTGTGCTGGCCACCGTCGCGGATCGGGACGGCACCTGGGACGAAGAGCAGATCGAGGCGTTCAAAGCCCCGGTGCGAGAGCAATATGAACACCAGGGCCACCCGTATTACGCCACGGCCCGCCTGTGGGATGACGGGATCATCGACCCCGCCGATACCCGCCGCGTGCTCGGTCTGGGTTTGGCCGCGGCCAGCGAATCCCTGCTCCGCCCCGTGCGCTACGGCGTTTTCCGGATGTGACGATGTTCCGCCGCGTGCTGGTAGCCAACCGGGGCGAGATCGCGGTGCGGATTATCCGGACCCTGCGGGCGATGGGCATCGGCAGCGTGGCGGTCTACACCGTCCCCGACCGCGACGCCGTGCACGTGGGTGCGGCCGACCTCGCCGTCCCCATCGGACCGGCCTCCGCTTACCTCGACGCGGGGCGCATCGTGGCCGCGGCCGTCGATAGCGGGGCCGACGCCCTCCACCCCGGGTACGGCTTCTTGTCCGAGAATCCCGATCTGGCCCGCCGCTGTGCCGAGGCCGGGGTCGTGTTCATCGGGCCGCCCGCCGAGGCTATCGAGGCGATGGGCGACAAGATCAACGCCAAGCGGGCGGTGGCTGCGGCCGGTGTTCCGGTCGTGCCAGGCCGAGACGAGGCGGGACTGTCCGACGGGGAGCTCGCGGTCGCCGCCCTTGACATCGGCCTGCCGGTGATTTTCAAGCCGGCTGCGGGCGGCGGCGGTAAGGGCATGCGTCTGGTCGCCGACCCCGACGAGCTGCCCAGCTCTATCGCGGCGGCGCGGCGCGAAGCCCGGGGTGCCTTTGGCGACGACACCCTGCTGGTCGAGCGCTACGTCGCCCATCCTCGTCACGTCGAAGTGCAGATCTTCGCCGACACCCACGGCCAGGTCTGCAGCCTGGGCGAGCGCGAGTGCAGCCTTCAGCGCCGCCACCAAAAGATTGTCGAAGAGGCCCCGGCCGCGTTCCTGGACGGGCGCACCCGGGCGGCGATGGCTTCCGCGGCGGTGACGGTCGCGAAGGCGTGCAGCTACGTGAACGCAGGCACGGTCGAGTTCATCATGTCGGCGGATCACCCCGATGAATTTTTTTTCATGGAAATGAATACCCGTTTGCAGGTCGAGCACCCCGTGACCGAGGCCGTGCTGGGGGTCGATCTGGTGGAATGGCAGCTCCGGGTGGCTGCCGGCGAGCCACTGCCCTGGCCCGTGACCGGCCCGGCACCGCACGGCCACGCCGTGGAGGCACGCGTGTACGCGGAGGATGCCCGCCGTGGCTTCCTGCCGGCCACCGGCACGGTGCTCTACCTCGACCAGCCGCTGGGGCTGCCCGACATACGGGTGGATTCGGGGCTCGGCGCACACAGCGTGATCGGTACGGACTACGACCCGATGCTGGCCAAGGTGGTGGCGTGGGGACCGGACCGACAGGAGGCTCTGGCCCGCCTGCACGCCGCGCTGGGCGCGACCCAGGTGCTCGGGGTCACCACGAACGTGGGCTTCCTCCGCCGGTTGGTAGCCCACCCCGAGGTCGAGGCCGGCCGTCTCGACACCGAGCTGGTCGAGCGCATCGCAGCCGACCTGGTCGGTCCTGGCGCCCCGGACGAGATCGTGGCCGCGGCCGCCCTTCTGTTCAGTCTGCTCGCCGCTCCTCCCGGACCGTTGGTCGACCCGTGGGATGTTCTCGATGGCTGGCGGCCGGGCGGGTCCACGGGGATCTCCACCGGCTGGGAGATCGGCGGCCAGGTGGTAGAGGCCGTAACCGGTGATGGGACCGTCCGGGTCGGGGACTCCCAGCCGGTCACGGCAAAAGCCCGCCTGGACGCCAGGCGCGTCTTGGTCGAGACCGGCGGGACAGCGGCTCGCTACGCCTACGCGACCGACGACATGGCTGTCTGGCTCGGCCGGGGCGGCGACGCCTGGAAACTGACCCGCCGGCGCGACCGCATCGACCGGGCCGGGCCCGCCGAACTCGGAACGGGGCCCCTGACCAGCCCCATGCCCGGTACCGTGCTCGCGGTGTACGTCAGCCCCGGGGAAGCCGTGCGGGCGGGCCAGCCCGTCGTCGCGGTCGAAGCCATGAAAATGGAGCACGTCGTCGCCGCCCCCCACGACGGCACGGTCAGCGAGCTGCTGGTCAACCCCGGCGACGCGGTCCGCCTGGACCAGCCCCTGGCGGTCATCGCGGCGGCAGGAGCGGATCGGTGACGGTCGCCGCGCCCAGCGTCCACCCGCGAGCCGGCTTGCCGGTCGCGGTCGACATCTACGAGGTCGGCGCCCGCGATGGTCTGCAAAACGAGCCGGCCACGGTGCCCACGGCCATCAAAGCCGAGTTCATTCGCCGGTTGGCTGGCGCCGGGCTCCGCACCATCGAAGCCACCAGCTTCGTGTCCCCCAAGTGGGTGCCGCAGCTCGGCGACGCCGAGGTCCTTTTTCCGCTCCTGGACCAAGACCGAGGGGTTCGGTACCCGGTTCTGGTCCCCAACCTGGCCGGCCTCGACCGAGCCCGGGCCGCCGGGGCCCGCCAGATCGCGGTCTTCGGGAGTGCCACCGAAGCCTTCGCCCGGCGGAACCTCAACCGGACGATCGACGAGTCGCTGGCAATGTTCACCCCGGTCGTCGCTGCCGCCCGCCAGGACGGGATATGGGTGCGGGCGTACCTGTCGATGTGCTTTGGCGATCCGTGGGAGGGCGACGTCCCCGTGCGCCAGGTGGTGGACGTCGCCGATCGCCTGGTCGCCATGGGCGCTCAGCAGCTCAGTCTGGGTGACACCATCGGCGTCGGTACCCCCGGGCACGTGGCCGACCTCATCGGGGCGCTCGGAGATGCCGGCATTCCGGCCAACGACGTGGCCGTGCATTTCCACGACACCTACGGTCAGGCCCTGGCCAACACCCTGGCCGCCCTGGAAACGGGCGTCACCACCGTCGATGCCTCCGCCGGCGGTCTGGGCGGCTGCCCGTACGCGGAGAGCGCCACCGGCAACCTGGCAACCGAGGACCTGGTGTGGCACCTGGAAGGCCTGGGTATCGCCACCGGGGTGGACCTGGACGCCCTGGTGGCGACCAGCGTGTGGATGGCCGGCGAGCTGGGACGGCCGAGCCCGTCCCGGGTCGTGCAGGCTGTGGGCGGCCGGAACGGGTGACGGGCAACCGCCCGGGCGGGCTCGACAGCGAACACGAGCAACTGCGGGCCACCGTCGAGCGTTTCGCCCGGCGAGAGGTGGCGCCGGTGATCGGGGAGCTGTACGAACGAGGCGAATTCCCGTACCGGATCGTGGCCCGGATGGGCGAGATGGGTCTGTTCGGCCTGCCCTTCCCCGAGGAGTACGGCGGCATGGGCGGCGACTACTTCGCCCTCTGCCTGGCCCTGGAGGAGCTGGCCCGGGTGGATTCGTCGGTCGCCATCACCCTCGAAGCCGGGGTCGGCCTGGGGGCCATGCCGATCTACCGCTTCGGCAGCGAGGCCCAGCGCCAGGAGTGGCTGCCGCGCCTGTGCGCGGGCACGCGGTTGGGCGCGTTCGGCTTGACCGAGCCGGGGGGCGGTTCCGATGCCGGGGCCACCCGCACTACCGCCCGTCTGGAGGGGGGCGAGTGGGTGATCAACGGGACCAAGGCGTTCATCACGAACTCGGGGACCGACATCACCGGGCTGGTCACGATCACGGCGGTGACCGGCGGGAGCGCAGGCGGCGACGGCCACCGGGAGATCTCCACCATCATCGTGCCGGCGGGAACACCGGGGTTCACCGTGTCCGCGAAGTACTCCAAGGTGGGGTGGGCGGCGTCGGACACGCGGGAACTGTCGTTCGTGGACTGCCGCGTCCCCGAGGCCAATCTGCTCGGTGAGCGGGGACGGGGCTACGCCCAGTTCCTGGAAATCCTGGACGAGGGTCGAATTGCTCTCGCCGCCCTGTCGGTGGGCCTGGCGCAGGGCTGCATCGACGAATGCGTCCGCTACCTGGGCGAGCGAGAGGCGTTCGGGCACAAGATCGGCGAATACCAGGTGCTGCAGTTCAAGGTGGCGGACATGGAAGCCCGCACCCACGTGGCCCGACTGGCGTATTACGACGCGGCCGCCCGGCTGCTGGAGGGCTGCCCCGTCAAGAAGGAGGCGGCCATCGCCAAGCTCGTGGCGTCGGAGGCGGCCATGGTCAACGCCCGCGACGCGACGCAGATCTTCGGCGGCTACGGCTTCATGAACGAGACGCCCGTCGGCCGCTTCTATCGCGACGCGAAGGTGCTCGAGATCGGGGAGGGGACGTCGGAGGTGCAACGCCTCCTCATCGCTCGGGAGTTGGGGCTGCCGGCCCGCACGTGAGGGGCGCCGGCGGGCCGGCGGCAGCTTCCCCGCTCTTCGTCGATCTCGCCTTGCTAACTATGTCAAGCACACGTATACTATGTGGAGCAGCAGCACCCCCTACCCCGCCATATTCAAGGAGCACAGCATGAACCCCACCGAAGCCACCGTTGCCGCCCAAGAGCAAGCCCTCTCGGCTGTTCGCGCCACCCAGGAGACCGTGGTCACTTTCCTCAAGCCCTTTGCCGCTCTCGCCGAGCCGCTTTTTGACGCGACCAGCGCGCTCCCCTTCGCCGACAAGCTGCCCTCGCCTACCACCGGCGTCGAGCAGTGGTACACGTTCGCGACCGATGCCCTCGCCGTTCAAAAGGATTTCGCGCTGGCGCTGATCGGCCTGCTGCCCAGCAGCCCTGCCCCGTCGCCGGCACCCAGGACCACCACGACCAAGGCAGCCTGAGCTCCCGGGTTCGTGGCGGCGACGGCGACGAGTCCGGCGTGACGTTCCCCCCCGTCCTGCCCTCGTATCGCCGTCGCCGCCACCCTCTCGATCGTCCCCGGTACGGTTGACCCGTGCCAGGCGACGACCAGGGTGGGAGGGACGCGTACCGGAGTTTCGGCGCGTATCTCCGATCCCAACGGCAGCTGGCCCAGCTCACGCTCCGCCAGCTGGCGGAGTTGTCCAGCATCTCGAATCCGTACCTGAGCCAGATCGAGCGGGGCCTGCATCAGCCTTCGATCGCGGTCATTCGGTCGATCGCGGATGCGCTCAACCTGTCCGCCGACGCCCTGCTGGCCCAGGTCGCCGGGCTGGAGGACGACGAGGACGCGGCGGCTGCTCCCCCGGCGACCGAGGCGGCCATTCGAGCCGACCCGTTGCTGACAGCCAGCCAGAAGTCGGCCTTGCTGTCCGTCTACCGCTCCCTGGTCGGCCAGGCGGAGCAGGCGGCGGCAGGCGAAGACAACGAGAATGGGCCTCCGGGCGCCCGCCAGGCGGCCGTCGTGCCCGAACAGCCGGTGCGCAGGACCCAGCCCGCCAAAACGAGCAGCCCCGGCCCCGAGCCGGAGCCGGCGGGCGGCCGCAGCAAGGGCGCCCGGTCACGTCGCGGCTCCCCCGCTCGCCCCTCGACCCGACCCCGCAGCCGGAGCGGTGCGGCCGGGGACGGCCCAGAACAGAAGAGTGCAAAACAGGGTGGCGAAGGCAAGGAGCCGCCAGATCAGGACCGGACAGCCAACGGCGACGGGCGGGAGTAGCCCAGCCGGAGCGCGACTACGCGTAGGGCGCCAGCGCGGCAAGCAGCGATGCGGCCAGGCTCGGCACACAAATCAGGAAGTCCGGCACGTACGGGCGGGGCTGGTTGTAGACCAACGGGGCGCCATCCAGCCGGGACGTGTGAAGCCCGGCAGCCCGAGCCACCCCGACCGGCGCCGCGGAGTCCCACTCCCACTGACCTCCGGCGTGCACGTAGGCGTCGGCGTCGCCGCGCACGACGGCCATGGTCTTGGCGCCGGCCGACCCCAACTGGGCCACGTCGGCGCCGACGGCCGCCGCCACCGGGGCGGCAAAGGCCGGCGGGCGGCTGTCGCTGACAAGGATGAGAGGACGGTCGCGTCCCGATGGCCCACGGGCCGGTGGCGGCGGGTCGCTCCGAAACAACTCACCCATCGCCGGCAGCGCCACCGCCGCGGCAGTGATGCCGGCGCCGGACTCCCACAGGGCCACGTGCACGGCCCAGTCGGCCCGGCCGTCCATGGTGAACTCCCGCGTCCCGTCCAGAGGGTCGATGATCCATACCCGCCGGGCCTGGAGTCGAGCCGGATCATCCTCGGACTCCTCGGACAAGACCGCGTCGTCGGGCCGGGCCGCAGCGAGTTGCTCGAGCAGGAAGGCGTTGGACCCCTGGTCGCCGCGCCGCCCGAGCGCTCTCGGGTCACCCTCGCCGGCGCCGGCCGCCCGAATTTCGAGCAGGAGGGCACCGGAGGCCTCGGCGAGCCGGGCAGCCAGGTCGGCGTCGCCGTTCACTCCTCGAGCCGCGCGATCACCAGGTCGGCCATGGCCGACGGGCTGCCGTGGCCGGGCCGCAGGATGAGCTCGGGGTTGACCGGGCCCTCATAGGGATCGTCCACGCCGGTGAAGCCGGTGATCTCGCCGGCCCGCGCCTTCGCGTACATGCCCTTGGGATCCCGGGCCTCGCACACGTCCAGGGGAGTGTCGACGTACACCTCGATGAACCGCAGTCCGGACGCGTGGTGCAGCGCTCGCACCCGATCCCTATCGACCCGGTACGGGCTGACCAGCGACACGACCGCCACCAGGCCGGCGTCGGCAAACAAACGGGCCACCTCGCCGACCCGGCGGACGTTCTCGGCTCGATCCCCGGCGCCGAATCCCAGGTCAGCGTTCAGCCCGTGGCGCAGGTTGTCCCCGTCCAGCAGGTAGGCGGGCCGACCGGCGGTCACCAGCTTGTGCTCCACCTCGACGGCGACGGTGGATTTGCCGGACCCCGACAGCCCGGTGAGCCAGATCGTGCAGCCTCGTGTCGGGCGCTGGTCGCGCTCGACCAGGTTGGCGTGCCACACGACGTTGGGAACGCTGGCCTGTTCCGATCCCACGATCATGCCGGCGGCCACGGTGTTGTTGGAGGCCGGGTCCACCAGGATGAAACCGCCGGTGGCCCGGTTGCGCCGGTACTCGTCGAAGATCAACGGTGCCTGGGCGCGGAGGCGGACGCGCCCGATCTCGTTCAGCGACAACGAGGTCGCCTTTTCATCCCGGTGCAGTGTGTTGACGTCGAGGCGGTAGTCCAGGTGCTCGACCTGCACCACGACGGACCGGGTCGTGTGCAGGATCCGGTAGCGCCCGCCCGGCGTCAGCGACGACTGCTCCGCAAACCAGCAGACCATGGCGTCGATGTCCTGACCGACGTGGGGCCGGTTGTTGGCCCGGCAAATCATGTCGCCGCGCCCGATGTCGAGGTCCTCGGTCAGGCGCAGGGTGACTGCCTGCGGCGGGAAGGCCTCGGCCAACTCCTCGCCTCCGGGGGCGCGCACCTCGGCGATACGCGACGTGAAGCCCGACGGCAACACGACCACTTCGTCACCCGGTTTGAAGATCCCTCCGGCCACGGTGCCTGCGTAGCCCCGGTAGTCATGCAGGTCGTGGTCGGTGCCGCGCTGCGGGCGGATGACGAACTGCACCGGGAAGCGAGCATCGATCAAGTTGCGGTCCGAGGCGATGTGCACCTGCTCCAGATGGTGCAGCAGCGGCGTTCCCTCGTACCACGGCGAGTTGTCGCTGCGACCGACGATGTTGTCCCCGTGCAGCGCCGACACCGGAACAAACGTCACGTCGTGCACGTCGAGCTTGGTCGCAAAGTTGCGGAACTCGTCGCGGATCTCGTCGAAGCGTTCCTCGGACCAGTCGACCAGGTCCATCTTGTTGATGCACACGACGAAGTGCGGGATGCGCAGCAGGCTGGCGATGAAGGCGTGCCGGCGGGACTGCTCGAGCACGCCGTTGCGGGCGTCGATCAGGATCAACGCCAGGTCGGCGGTGGAGGCGCCGGTCACCATGTTGCGCGTGTACTGCACGTGCCCGGGCGTGTCGGCGATGATGAACTTGCGCCGGGGCGTGGCGAAATAGCGGTACGCCACGTCGATCGTGATGCCCTGCTCGCGCTCGGCCCGCAGCCCGTCGGTCAGCAGGGCCAGGTTGGTGTAGCCGTCGCCGCGCTGGCGGCTGGTCCGCTCGACCGCGTCGAGCTGGTCAATGAAGATGGCCTTGGAGTCGAACAGGAGCCGGCCGATCAGCGTGGACTTTCCGTCGTCGACGCTGCCGGCTGTGGCCAGCCGCAGCAGCTCGGCCATTAGAAGTACCCCTCCTTCTTCCGGTCTTCCATCCCTGCTTCTGAAATACGATCATCGGCGCGGGTCGCCCCCCGCTCGGTCAGCCGGGAGGCCGCGACCTCGGCCACCACCTCGGCCGCGGTGAACGCCGCCGACTCCACGCAGCCCGTGCATGTGGCGTCGCCGACGGTCCGGAATCGCACCGTGGCTTCGAAGGGGTCCTCCTCGGGCAGGACGGTCACGAAGGGCGACACAGCCAGCAGCATTCCGTCCCGTTCGAACACCTGCCGCCGATGGGCGTAGTACAGGGCGGGCAGCTCGATGTCCTCGTCCAGGATGTACTGCCAGATGTCGAGCTCGGTCCAGTTGGAGAGAGGGAACACCCGGATGTGCTCTTTTTTCCGGTGGGCGCCGTTGTAGAGGTTCCACAGCTCCGGCCGCTGGTTGCGCGGATCCCACTGGCCGAACTCATCGCGGAAGCTGAAGACCCGCTCCTTGGCCCGCGCCTTCTCCTCGTCCCGGCGGGCCCCGCCGAACACGGCGTCGAACCGGTGCTCCTTGATGGCGCGGAGCAGCGTGACGGATTGGAGGCGGTTGCGGCTGGCGTGCGGGCCGCTCTCCTCCACCACCCGGCCGGCGTCGATGTCGTCCTGGACCCGCCCGACGACCAGCTGCAGGTCCATGCGGGCCGCGGTCGCATCCCTGAACTCGATCACCTCCTGGAGGTTGTGCCCGGTGTCGATGTGCATGACCGGGAAGGGGAGGGCAGCCGGCCAGAACGCCTTGGCGGCGACGTGCAGCATGACGACCGAGTCCTTGCCGCCCGAGAAGAGCAGCACCGGCCGCTCGAAGGCGGCAGCCACCTCGCGGAAGATGTGGACCGCCTCGGCTTCCAGCGTGCGCAGGTGCGAGAGTTCATAGGTCATCTGCATCAGCTGGGAGCCTCCTGAAGCCGCCGCGTCGTCCCTGAAATATGACCAAAGCAGTCGTGCATCCGCAAGACCGGCACCGGTCGGTGCGGCTCAGACGTTGCGCCGGTAGCGCCCACCTACCTCGAACAGGGCGTTGGTGATGTCGCCCAGGCTGCAGACCCGGACCGCGCTCATGAGCTCGGCGAAGACGTTCTCGCCGCTCAGCGCGGCCTGCTGCAGTCGGACCAGGGCTTGGGGCCGGTCGGCGGCGTGTGCGGCGTGAAACCGCTCCAACCGCCGGAGCTGGCTCTGCTTCTCGTCGTCGGTGGAGCGAGCCAGCGCCAGGTGCTCCGGGACGATGTCGCCCGTCGGGTTGCGAAAGGTGTTCACCCCGACGATGGGCAGGCTGCCGTCGTGCTTCTTCGATTCGTACAGCATCGACTCGTCCTGGATACGGCCCCGCTGGTAACCGGTCTCCATGGCGCCGAGTACGCCGCCGCGCTCGCTGAGTCGTTCCATCTCGGCCAGGACCGCCTCCTCGACCAGGTCGGTGAGCTCTTCCACCGCGAAGCTGCCCTGCAGCGGATTTTCGTTGCGGGCCAAGCCCCACTCCTGGTTGATGATCATCTGAATGGCCAACGCTCGCCGCACCGACTCTTCGCTCGGCGTGGTCACAGCTTCGTCGTAGGCGTTGGTGTGCAGGCTGTTGGCGTTGTCGTAGATCGCGCACAGGGCCTGGAGCGTGGTGCGGATGTCGTTGAAGGCCATCTCCTGGGCATGCAACGAACGACCTGACGTCTGGATGTGGTACTTCAGCTTCTGGGAACGGGCGTTGGCGCCGTAGCGGTCCCGCATGGCGACGGCCCAGATCCGCCGGGCCACCCGGCCGATCACCGTGTATTCGGGTTCCATACCGTTGGAGAAGAAGAAGGAGAAGTTCGGGGCGAAGTCGTCGATGTGCATGCCTCGAGCCAGGTAGGCCTCGACGTAGGTGAACCCGTTCGCCAGCGTGAAGGCCAGCTGGCTGATGGGATTGGCCCCGGCTTCGGCGATGTGGTAGCCGGAAATCGATACGGAGTAGAAGTTGCGGACCTGGTGCTCGATGAACCACTGCTGCACATCTGCCATGACCCGCAGCGAGAACTCCGTGGAGAAGATGCAGGTGTTCTGGCCCTGATCCTCTTTGAGGATGTCGGCCTGGACGGTGCCGCGCACCTGGCGGAGGGTGCGGGCCGCGACCTCGGCGGCTTCGGCGGGCGTCAGCGGGCGTCCCGCGTCGGCCTCGGCCCGGGCCCGCTGATCGTCGATGGCGGTGTTGAGGAACATGGCCAGGATGGCGGGGGCGGGTCCGTTGATGGTCATCGAGACTGACGTGGCCGGATCGCAGAGGTTGAAGCCGCGGTACAGGTCTTTCATGTCGTCGAGCGTGGCGATGGACACCCCCGAGTTGCCCACTTTCCCGTAGATGTCGGGTCGGACATCGGGGTCGTAGCCGTACAACGTGACCGAGTCGAAGGCGGTGGACAACCGGGTCGCCGGCTGGCCGGCTGCCAGCAGGTGGAATCGCCGGTTGGTGCGGGCGGCATCACCCTCCCCGGCGAACATACGGGCCGGGTCCTCGCCTTCCCGCTTGAACGTGAACACTCCGGCGGTGTACGGGAACTCACCGGGGACGTTCTCTTCGCGCAGCCACCTGAGGACTTCGCCGTCGTCGCGGAATCCGGGGACCGCCACCCGGGGCACCGGGGTGCCCGACAGGGACACCCGGGCGTGGCGCTCGTCCCGGTACAGCTCGGCTTTGGCCGGCCAGGCGGCCAGGAGGTCGCGACTGGCCAGGGACAGCTCGCCGCGCTCGTCGACGCGGGCCGCCAGCGTCTCTAGCTCGGCGGCAGCCGGGTTGCCTTCGACGGACAGGAGGGCGGCGACATCCCGCAGCTGCTGGCGGCGGCGAGCGGCCCCCGCCTCCTCGTCGGTGGCGCGATGGTAGGCACGCAGGGTGGCAGCGACGTCGGCCAGATACCGATCGCGGTCGGGTGGTACCACCGCCTGCCCCCGGGTGGATGTCCGAAGCCCTGCAGCCACGGCAGGCAACTGACCTGGGCCGAGCTGCAAGCCGTGGTCCCCGACCTCGTACTTGAGCAGCTGGTAGAGGGCGGTGACCCCGTCGTCGGCGAAGCGGCTGGCCACGGTGCCGAACACCGGGAGCTCCTCGAGCGGTATGCCTGGGTATTCGCCTGTCCGGGCCAGCTGGCGGCGAACGTCGCGCAGGGCGTCGGGCCCGCCGCGCCGCTCGAACTTGTTGATGGCCACCGCCCGGGCGAAATCCAGCATGTCGATCTTTTCCAGTTGCGACGCGGCCCCGAATTCCGGCGTCATGACGTAAAGAGGAAAGTCGACGTGGGGAACGACGCCCGCGTCGCCCTGACCGATGCCCGGCGTCTCCACCATGATCAGGTCGAATCCGGCGGCCCGGCAGGCAGCGACGGCGTCGTCGAGGCATCCGGGCAGCTCGGTCCCGGACCCCCGGGTGGCAAAGGAACGGAAGAAGACCCGGCCGCCCGGGCTCCCGCGAGCCGTGCCGTTTGCGCCGAAACCCGCCGAGCCGTCGATGGAGTTCATGCGGATGCGGTCGCCGAGCAGGGCCCCGCCTCCCTTCCGGCGGGTTGGATCGATGGCGAGCACGGCGATCCGCAGCTTGTCCTCCTGGTCGATGCGGAAGCGGCGGACCAGCTCATCCGTGAGGGACGACTTCCCCGACCCCCCGGTCCCGGTGATGCCGAGCACCGGCGCCCGGTGCCGGGCGGCGGCCTGGGCCAGGAGGGCGCGTGCCCCCGGCTCGAGCGTGCCGGTCTCGGCGCCGGTGATCACGCGGGCCAAGGCGCGGTCGTCCCCGTTGAAGGCGGCCTCCAGGTCCGCCTCGGTCGGGGGCGCCAGGGGATGGTCGCACTCGCCCACCATCGAGTTCACCATGGCGGCCAGACCCATGGTCTGACCGTCCTGGGGGGAGAAGATGCGGGCCACTCCATAGCGCTGGAGCTCGTCGATCTCACCGGCGACGATCGTGCCCCCGCCACCGCCGTACACCCGGACGTCGCCGCGGCCGGCCGCCCGCAGGCGGTCGACGAGATAGCTGAAGTACTCGACGTGCCCACCCTGGTAAGAGCTGACTGCCACCCCCTGGACATCCTCCTGGACCGCCGCGGTCACCACCTCGTCGACGGAACGGTTGTGGCCCAGGTGCACCACTTCGACGCCCTGGGACTGGAGCAACCGGCGCATGATGTTGATGGCGGCGTCGTGGCCGTCGAACAAGCTGGCGGCGGTCACGAACCGCACCGGGTGCACCGGGCGGTGCAGCTTGGGCTCAGACATCACCTCCCAGCCTAGCCGAAAACTAGGACGTCCAACTAACGAGGTGGCCGTGAGGGCGCCGGCGGGCGGCACAGCGGCAGCGGGCGCCTCCCTCGGTCAAAGTGGGCACGGTCCCGCCAAGTGGGCAAAAAACACCCCCGCTACTGACACCAAACGTGCCCGGTTAGACCCACCGTGCCCAGTTCCAGCCAAGCGGGCACGGTTAGCGCCAAGGCCGCCGGCGAGACACCGGGCCGGCGGGCCGTGAGGGCGCCGGCGGGCGGCGACGGCAGCCAGCCGGCGGCAGGCCGGCGGGCGCCGCCCCCGGCCAAAGTGGGCACGATCCCGCCAAGTGGGCAAAAAACACCCCCGCTACTGACACCAAACGTGCCCGGTTAGACCCACCGTGCCCAGTTCCAGCCAAGCGGGCACGGTTAGCGCCAAGGCCGCCGGCGAGACACCGGGCCGGCGGGCCGTGAGGGCGCCGGCGGGCGGCGACGGCAGCCAGCCGGCGGGCCGGCGTGCGCGGCCGAATGGACCAACAGCGCCGGCCGCTACAGGACCACGACGGAACGGAGCACCTCGCCCCGCTCCATACGCGCGAACGCCTCCTCCACGCCCTCGATCCCGATGGTTTCGCTGACAAACCCGTCCAGATCGAGCCGGCCCTTCAGGTACAGGTCGATCAACATCGGGAAGTCGCGCGACGGCAGGCAGTCGCCATACCACGAGGATTTGAGCGCCCCACCCCGCCCGAACAGCTCGATCATCGGCAGCTCGATCGTCATCGACGGGTCCGGCACGCCGACCTGGACCAGGATGCCGGCCAGGTCCCTTGCGAAGAACGCCTGCCGGTAGGTCTCGGGCCGACCGACCGCCTCGACCACCACGTCGGCCCCGAAGCCGTCGGTGAGGTCCTTGACCGCTTCGACCGGGTCCACGTCAGCCGAGTTGACGGTGTGGGTGGCCCCGAAGCGGCGGGCCCACTCGAGCTTCCGGGCGTCGATGTCGACGGCCACGATGACGCGGGCGCCGGCCAGCGCAGCCGCAGCAATGGCGGCGTCGCCGACCCCGCCGCACCCGAACACGGCCACCGTGTCGCCCCGGCCCACCGCCCCCGTGTTGACCGCCGCACCGAAGCCGGCCATGACCCCGCAGCCGATCAGCCCGGCCGCCTCGGGTCGGGCGGCGGGATCGATCCTCACCGCCTGGCCGGCGGCCACCAGCGTCTTGTCGGCGAAGGCGCCGATCCCGAGGGCGGGCGACAGCACCGTGCCGTCGGCCAGGGTCATGGGTTGGGCCGCGTTGGCGCTGTCAAAGCAGTACCAGGGCCGCCCGCGCTGGCACGACCGGCACACCCCGCAGGGCGCCCGCCACGCCAACACCACGTAATCCCCTTCCGCCACGTTCGTCACACCGGGGCCGACCGCCTCCACGTAGCCGGCGGCTTCGTGGCCCAACAGGAAGGGGAAGTCGTCGTTGATCGCCCCTTCGCGGTAGTGAAGATCGGTGTGGCAGACACCACAGGCACGCACGGCGATGAGCGCCTCACCCGGACCCGGGTCGGGCACCAGCACCGTCTCGACGCGAACCGGCGCCCCTTTTTCGGCGGCGACGACGCCGCGCACCTCATGAGCCATGCTCCCGATGCTAGAAGGCGAGCAGCTCCCGGACCGCGGCGGTGATGTCCTCGACCTGAGGGAGGATGGCGGCCGCCAGGGTCGGCTCGTAGGCGACATGAGTATCAGCTGCGCCGAGCCGCCGCACCGGAGCGTCCAGGTCAGCGAAGCAGTGCTCGCCGACCCAGGACGCCACTTCGGCGCCGAAACCGCCGGTGAGCACGTCCTCGTGGGCGACCAGCAGCCGGCCGGTGCGAGCCACCTCCGTGGCGACCAGGTCGTGATCCCAGGGAAGCAGGGATCGCAGGTCGATGACCTGCACGGAGCTGCCGTCCTCCGCGGCCAGCGCGGCGGCAGCCTGCCGGGACTTCTCGACCAGGGCGCCCCACGTCACGATGGTGAGCTCGTCGCCGTCGACGGCGATCCGGGCCCGCCCGAACGGGACCTGAAAGTCCCGCGACGGGAACGGGTCCCGGGTGTAGGGCTGGCGCAGCAGGTGCTTGTGCTCGAGGAAGAGGACGGGGTCCTCGGCCTGCAAGGCTGTGCGCAGCAGACCGACGGCGTCAGACGCTCGTGACGGCATCACGACCGTGAGCCCGGGGACGTGCGTGAAAATCGATTCGCCGGACTGCGAGTGCCAGATCGCCCCCCCGCTCACGTAGCCGCCGATCGGGACCCGCAGCACCATCGGGCACGTGAAGGCGCCGTTGGACCGCCAGCGGATGGTCGCAGCCTCGCTCTTGATCTGGTGCATGGCCGGCCAGATGTAGTCGAAGAACTGCACTTCGGGCACGGGCCGCAGCCCCCGCAGGCCCTGCCCGATGGCGCGGCCCACGATGTTGGCCTCGGCCAGCGGGGTGTTGTAGCAGCGGGCCAGACCGAAGCGGCGTTGCAGCCCGGAGGTGGTGCCGAACACGCCGCCTTTCCCCTCGACGTTGGCGAGGACCGCTTCGCGAGCGTCGGCCACGTCCTCGCCGAACACCCGAATGCGCTCGTCCTCCTCCATCTGCTCGTGCAGGGTGCGTTTGATGGCCTCGCCCAGCGCGACAACCTCGCCGGAGCCGTCGTCCGCGGCCTCGGCGGACGGGTCGACGACGGGCAAGGCGACCACGTTGTCGCGGACCGTCGCCGGATCCGGGCGGGGCGCGGCCAAGGCTCGCCGAGCCGCCACCAGGACGATCTGGCGGGCCTCTTCCTTGATGGCCTCCACGTCGTCGGTTGTCAACACCCCGCCCTCGACCAGGGCCCGCTCCATCAGCACGAGCGGGTCGTGGGCGGCTTCCTCGGCCAGCTCTTCCGGTGAGCGGTACTTGCTCTGGGTGTCCTGCGAGGAGTGCGAGTACGGCCGGGTGACCGTCGCATGGATGAGGGCTGGACCCACTCCCGCACGTACCTGGGCGACGATGTCGGGCACGCGAGACCGCACCTCGAAGTAGTCGCGCCCGTCGAGGACATGGACCTGCAAGCCCCGAAAGCCGCGCACCAACTCGGAGATAGGGGCAGGCGACTGATCCACGGAGGGGACCGAGATGGCGAAGCCGTTGTCAGCCACCAGGTAAAGGACCGGGAGGTGCAGGCTGCAGGCGGTGTTGAGACTCTCCCAGAACTCCCCTTCCGAGGTGGCCCCCTCGCCGAGCGACACGTACGTCAGCTCGTCGCCGTAGGCGACGCAGCCGGGCAGCTTGCGGCGGGAGATGTAGCGGCTGGCTTCCGCGCAGCCAACCGCGGGCAGGCACTGGCTGCCGGTCGGGCTCGACTGGGTCACCACGTTGAGGGCCGCCGAGCCCCAATGGCAGGACATCTGCCGGCCGCCTGAAGCGGGGTCGGCGGCGGATCCCACCGCCTCCAGCAGGATGTCCTCGGGCGTGACGCCCAGGGCCAGCATCAGGGCCCGATCCCGGTAGTACGGGAAGAACCAGTCGTAGGCCGGCCGCAGCTCCCGGCCGAGTCCGAGCAGGACGGCCTCGTGCCCCGCGCCGGATATCTGGAAAAAGACCCGGCTCTGCTTCTGGAGGGCGATCTCCCGATCGTCCAGCAACCGCGACACCCAGGCGGTAGCGAAATCGGCCCTCAGCTCATCAACCGGCAGCCCCCGGAAGGTGGGCGTCACAACGGGGGACAAAGCTGTTGCAGACTGGGCGATCGGGGATAGGGAAGCGACCATAGCTGCACCTCATGGTAGGTCCGGGGTGTGACAACTGGGTGACTTCGAAGTCGTTACGCGGGCTGGCCGATCATGAGCACCAGCGCCGCCACAAACAAGAAGTCGCACGTGACCGCGGCCCACATCAGGCGGCGTCCCGCGCCTGCCACTTCCACGATCGACGGGGTCCGGTCGGTCCGGAGGCCCTCCCGGATCCGCTGTTCGGCCGGGCGGATGACGCCCACGAGCAGGACAGCGGCGGCCAGCCAGATGACCGACGCCGCCACCACCCAGATGTCGCCGAAGTCCGCTCCCTTCGGCCGCAATCCCAGTGCCGCTGCCCCCAGGAACGGCACCGCCAGCAGCAGCCACTCCGCCCGACCCTTGCCACGGAAATAGCGGCGGGTCTCCTCGACGTTGTCTGTGCGATCCGGGCGCCGGGCCGTACCTCCGTACAGCCCGCTCACCGCCACTGCCCCGAAGCCGATGATCGCGCTCGTGACGTGGAGGGCTACCAGGGTGTCGTACAGCGCAGGGTGCCCCGCCGGCGCGGCCACGACCACGGCGCTCGATCATGGCCGATAGCCGACGCCAACGGTCGGCACGGCGGCGCCGCTACGTCAGGGCCGTTCCGGATTCCGGGTGAACGAGCCGATGGTGCTGACGGCGTAGTCCCTCAGGCGCTTGTAATCGACTTTTCCAGCCGGGGAACGGCCGATCGTCTCGACGGACAGCACGACCCGCGGCGCCTTGAAGGCCGCCAGACGGTCCCGAACCCAGTCGATCAGCTGGTCCTGGTCCACCGCCGCCCCGATCGCCGGCTCCACCACCGCCACGACTCTCTCCCCGAAACGGTCGTCGGGGACGCCGACCACCACCGCGTCGGCAACCCCGGGATGGCGTTTGAGGGCTTCCTCGACTTCCTCCGGGAAGACCTTCTCGCCCCCGGTATTGATGCAAACCGACCCCCGTCCGAGCAGGCGGACCGTGCCGTCCGCGGCAACCATCGCAAAATCACCAGGAAGGGTCCAACGGTCCCCGCCGATGACGCGGAAGGTGGCCGCCGACTTGGCCGGGTCCTTGTAGTAGCCGACCGGGCCGCGCCCCCGGATGGCGACGACCCCCTGCTCGTCGGATCCCGGTGGGATCTCCGAGCCGTCCTCCGCCAGCACCTTGGTATTGGGTCCGAGCCGGAATCCGGCTGTGGACGCGGTGTGGCCGAGACGGGAGCGGGAGGTCGCCATACCGAGCGCTTCGGACGAGCCCAGGGTGTCGACCATGAGGAGCTTGGGCTGGTGGCGCAGCAAGCCGGCTTTGACTTCGGCCGACCACATCACGCCGGAACTGATGATCAGCCACAGGGACGAGATGTCCCAGCGGCCCGGGTGTGCGTCGAGGGCGGCCAGGATGGGCTTGGCGAAGGCATCGCCGACGATCGACAGTTCCGTGATCCGCTCGGCGGCAATGGTGTCAAGCAAGGCTTCTGGGTCGAAGTGCCGCGATTCGAGCATGATCACAGACCCGGCGCTGCTCAGCACCGACATCGCGGTGAGAAGGCCGGTGCCGTGCATCAGCGGGGGCCCGGGCAACAGCCGGGCGGGGGCGTGAGTGAGCGGGGCGGAGAGCGTGGCCCGCACCTCGGCCGGGTCGCCGGCCCCCGGATAGCGCAGCTCACCGCTCCGGTTGATCACCGCGAAGAGATCGTCCTGGCGCCACATGACGCCCTTCGGCATGCCGGTCGTCCCGCCGGTGTACAACAGCAGCAGGTCGTCGGGGCCGCGATCCCACCGGACGCCGGACGACGCACCCGGGCCGGAGGCGGCGGCCTTCTCGTAGGGGACCGCCCACGCCGGGCACGGTTCGCCGCCGTCGTCGACCCACAACCACGTCCGGATCCGGGGCAGGCTCTGCCGGGCCTCGGCCGCCCGCGCGGCCAGGGTGCCGTGGAACACCACCGCCTCCACGTCGGCGTTGTCCCACAGGTAGGCGAGTTCCGCCTCTGTGTACCGGTAGTTGGTGTTGACCGGCACCAGGCCGGCCTTGAAGGCCGCGAAGAGCGACTCGAGATATTCCGGTCCGTTGTAGAGGTACTGGGCAACTTTGGCCTGTCGGCCGAGACCGCTTTCGACCAGCGCGGTGGCGATGGCGCTGGCTCGGCGGTCGAGCTCCTGCCAGGAGCGGCGGATCGGTCCCTGCGCCAGCGCAGGAAAGTCAGGGTGGATCTCCGCCACCGACTCCCAGACGTCGGCGAAATTCCACCCGGTCACGGGGCGGGATGGTAGTGGAAGGCCTCGCGCAGCCAGCTGGCCGTAGAAGTGGGCGCGGTCAGCGCCCGCCCGAGAGCGGTGACGGACGCGGCCACGGCTCGGTCGCGCGCCGGGAGGCGCCCCGTCCAGCAGCTCGTTCCAGAACACCGCCCACCCGCCGGCCAGGGCGTCCCACTGCCCGACCGTCGTCATCAGCCGGGCCATACCCGCCACCACCCGCGGACGGGGAGTCACTGCGGCCTGGAGGGTGGCGGTGACGCGCTGATAGGGCAGGTGGGCGGCGGCCAGACGGGCCCGGTATCGGCCGGCCGCGCCGGCGGGACCGGCGCCGAGAATGGCTTCTGCCGCCCAGTGGCCACTCGTGAGCGCCTGGGAAATCCCCTCCCCCTGCAGCGGGTTGACGAGCCCGGCCGCGTCACCGACGAGCAGCACCTGCCCGGCGGCCGGGATCGTCCCGACCATTCCCATCTTCAGCCAGCCGCCGAGGGGCCGTCCGGACGGGACGGCCTCCTCACCGTCGATCAGGCCGAGCCGTCGGAGGTGGGTGAAGAATGCCGGCAAAGCTCGCACGGCCTCGGCGCCGGCCTGCCGCTTGGTCCCCGTGGCCGCACCCAGGCCGACGTTGGCGGTGCCGTTGGCCCCGGGAAAGACCCAGCCGTAGCCGGGGAACCCGCGCCACCGGTCTGGCTCCCACAGCACGATGCTGGGCATCGACACCGCTTCGCAGTGATAGCTGCGCAGCGCGAAGCCCCACAGCACCCGGTTCGCGTCCATCAGTCCGGCCACAGCGGCCACACGGCTGGTGGCGCCGTCCGCACCGACGACAAAGTCGCCCCGAATCTCTCCGTCGGTCGGGGTCCGAAACCCCTCCAGTCGGTTCTCCGACCACAACGGCGTGTCCGCCCGCCCGGCGACAGGGACGGCGCCGGCATCGATGGCCGCCTGGCGCAGGGCGGCGTCAAAGCTGACCCGGACGGCCACCGAGCCGTGATCGGGATAGGTCAGTCCAGGAGCGCTCGGCAGGCGAACCCGCCGGCCGGTGGGCCCCACCACGAGCATGGGCCCGACCTCGGGACCGTCCGGCTGCGGCAACTGCAGGTCCCGGAGCAACTGGACGCCGCGTGGGCCGATGAGATCGCCGCATGCCTTGTCCCGCGGAAAGATGCTCTTGTCGATGAGCGCCACCCGGGCGCCGCCTCGAGCGAGGGTGACAGCAGCCACGCTCCCCGCAGGGCCGGCGCCGACCACCACAACGTCAAACCTGCGGCTCGCGGTCAATCCCTGTTGTCCCTTCTCGCGGTATTCGTGTCCCTGGCCTACATTTGAAATCCTTCCACCCGTCGAGGGGAATGCCGTGCTGTATGCCACCGGTGACCGCAACCGATTCGCTCAGCAACTGTTCAGTCCTCTCCCCGGCCGCTACGACCGTCTGGCCGAAGTTCTGTCGCTGGGTCAGAACGCCCGCTGGCGCCGAGCCGCGGTCGACGAGGTCGCCGCCGCCGCGCCCGATCGGATCCTCGATGTCGCCACCGGGACGGCAGGTGTGGCCACGGCGTTGGCGTCTCGTACCCCCGGGTCGGTCGTCGGTGTCGATCTGACCCTGGCCATGGTGCAGGAAGGACGGCGGCGGGTGGCAACTTCCCGGCTGACCGACCGGATCCTGCTGGCGGTCGGCCGAGCCGAACAATTGCCCTTCTCCGACGCCAGTTTCGACGCGGTCACCTTCACCTACTTGCTGAGGTACGTCGACGATCCTGCTGGCACGCTCAGGGAGCTGGCCCGGGTGACGAAACCGGGGGGCGTCATGGCCAGCCTGGACTTCCTCGAGCCCCCCAACCGGTTCTGGCGGGGCTGTTGGTGGCTCTACACACGGTGGGCTCTCCCGCTCGGGGGCCTGCTCACCGGTGGGCGCCCCTGGTACCGGGTGGGGCGGTTCCTGGGCCCGAATATTTCTCGTCATTACCGCGATCACCCGCTGCCGGCGATCGTCACCGCCTGGCAGGAGGCAGGGTTCGACGACGTGCGGGCCCGGCCCATGAGCCTGGGCGGCGGTCTGGTCATGAGCGGAACCCGGCGACGGTGATCGAGCAGCCGGCCAGCCCTCACCCCGCGTTCTATGCCGTCCGCCCGGGCGGATGGCGCGACTGGTGGAACCTGCTCCACCCGCCCTACACCGCCTGGCACCTGTCCTATGTGGTCGTCGGCGCGGCGCTGGCCTCGCACGTCTATCCGTCCCGGCTGGCGGCCACCTTGCTCGCCTTCTTCCTGGCCGTCGGCGTCGCCGCGCATTGCCTCGACGAACTGCGAGGCCGGCCGTTGCGGACCCGCATCTCCTCCTCGGTGCTGGTGGCGGTCAGCGTCGCCGCTCTCGGCGGGGCCGTCGCCCTCGGCGTCGCAGGTGTGTCGAGGGTTGGGTGGCCCTTACTCCCGTTTCTGGTGGTCGGGCCGCTGCTGGTCCTGACCTACAACCTGGAGTGGTTCGGGGGCCTGGTGCACACCGACACCGGGTTCGCAGCCGGCTGGGGCGCATTCCCGGTCCTGACCGGGTACGTCGCCCAGACCGGACGGGTATCGGCCGGGGCGGTCCTGGCGGCGCTGTTCGCCTTCGCGCTGTCAGTCGCCCAGCGACGGCTCAGCACCCCGGCGCCGCGCCCTTCGTCGTCGGACCGCCGAAGTCGAGGGTCGGATCACCCTCAACGACGGGCAGACCGCGCCCATCGACGCCCGCACGCTCCTGGACCCGCTCGAGCGGACGCTCCGGGCGCTGTCGTGGTCGGCGGTCCTGCTGGCCGCCTCCCTCGCCGTGACGCGCCTGGGTTGAGCGCCTGCCGCGCGCTCAGGCCCGGGTGGCCGCGTCGGCCAGGACCCAGTGCGAAGGCTCGCCGAGGTGCTCTCGGACCACCCCGAGAATCTCCAGATAGCGCAGGTGGGCCAGCGCCTCGCCAACGGCCGCCCGGCGCACGAATGCCGGCATCTCGTCCCAAGGGCGGTTCCAGGTCATCCGCTCCGCGATCCCCCACGCCGTGTCCACTCCCGAATGGATGGCCGAGAGGGCCTCCTCGATGCGAGCCTGATGGTGAGCTTTCAGCGCGTTGACCCGGGCAGGCAGGTTGGCGAAACGGTACTCGTGGGCGGGGAGAACCTCGTCCACGTCATAGGCTCCAACTTTTTCCAAAGAGGCCAGGAAATCGCCCAGGGGATCGGGACCGGTCTGGGGGTGTATCGAGATGTTGGGGGTGATCCGGGGCAGCACGTGGTCGCCCGAGAGCATGAGGTGATGCCGGCTTTCGTAGAAGCACAAATGGCCGGGCGAATGGCCCGGTGTCCAGATCGCGGTGAGCTCCCACCCGGCCACTTCCGGCCTGTCGCCGTCCTCCATCAAGATGTCGGGCGTGATCGCCGAGACATAAGGGCGGACCGGCATGGACGCCTGTTGCAGCCCGGTCACGTCGTCCGGCGGAGCGCCCTCCCGCCGCAGCATCACTGCCATGAGCTGGAGCAGATCTTCAGGCTCCTCGTACCGGGCGTGGATCAGGCGGGCGTCGGCCGGGTGCAGGGCGACCCACGCCCCCGACGCCTCCCGGATCCGTCCGGCCAAGCCGTAGTGGTCGGGGTGAATGTGCGTCACGAGCACGCCCTGCACGTCGTCGATCGCGAACCCGGCCTGGTCGAGCCCGGCGACCAGCGTTTGGTAAGCGTCGTCGGTGTTCCAGCCGGCGTCGATCAGATAGGGCCCGCGGCTCGTCTCGAAGGCATACACCAGGACGTAGCGCAACGGGTTGTTCGGGATGGGCACGGGGATGCTCCACAACCCGGGCCGCACGGCCTCGACCGGCGGCAGGGGGAGATCGGCGCTGCGGGTGTCGGCCATGCTCCCAGCTTGCCAGCGGCTGGCACGTCGCGCCCAGCCCGGCCGCCTCGGATACGGTCCTGGGATGCCCGGTGTCGAAGTCCGGCCAGCCCGCGGCCTCTGGGGCCGGCGGCTGTTCGTGGACGTGCCGTTTCGAATCCACGGTGGGGACCCGGGGTGGGTGCCGCCCCTGCGCCTGAGCGTGTACGACCGTCTCTCACCACGGCACCCGGCCATGCGGCATCAGGAGGTGGCGCTGTGGGTGGCGTTCCGCCACGGCCGGCCCGTGGGCCGCATCGGTGCCTGCGTCGACTCCTCGTTCAATGAGTTCCAGGGCGTGCGGTGGGGGTGGGTCGGGTTCTTCGACAGCTTCGACGATCCCGACGCGGCCGGGGCACTCTTCGACGCGGCGGGGGCGTGGGCGGCCGGGCGCGGGGCGGAGGTGTGCGTCGGGCCGGCGTGCTTCACGACCAACGACGAGCTCGGATTGCAGGTGGAGGGTTTTGACGACCTGCCCAGTCTGTTGACGCTGCAGAACCCCCGGTACTACGAGTCGCTGTGGACCGAACACGGGTGGGAGCAAGCGATGGACCTGTGGGCCTGGGAGTTCCACGCCGACACCGTCGCGTTATCGGAGCGCCAGCGGCGCACCCTCCATCGCATCCAGCAGCGGGCGAAGGTGAGCGTGCGCGGCATCCGGATGAACGACTTCGATGCCGAGGTCGGCCGCTTCTTCGAGGTCTACAACGCGGCCTGGCAAGACAACTGGGGCTTTGCCCCCATGCCCGAAGCCGAGATCCGGCATCTGGCCAAGCAGCTGAAACAGATCATCAATCCGCGCTGGGCGTTCGGGCTGGAGACACCCGATGGCACGGTGGTGGGGGTCTGCCTGGCCCTCCCCGACGTGAATCGCCTCATGCTGCGCGTACGCTCGGGCCGGCTGTTCCCGCTCGGTTGGTACCCGCTGCTCACCGGCCCGAAGAAGCTGGATCACGCCCGCGTCTGGGCGCTCGGGGTCCGTCCCGACTATCAGCACCTGGCCCTGGGTCCGTTGCTGTACCGGGAGATCGTGGACCGACTGGCCGCGGACGGTGTTCGCACCGCCGAGGCGTCGTGGACGCTGGCGAGCAACCATCGCATCAACGACCAGCTCGCCGCCATGGGCGCCCACCGATCCAAGGTCTGGCGGCTCTACCAGCGGCCGGCCGGGACGCCCCGGTAGCCGGGCCCGGGCCCACCTCTGGCCCGGCACGACCGCAAACCCTCGACGGCAGCGCAGCAGCGCGGCGGCGCCGCACCACGGTCGGAGTCAGCCCTCTCTACATCCGCCGCCATCGGCGGCGGGATCACCGCCGCCGGCTCAGGACGACCGAAAATCCCTGGAGGGCCCGCTCGATGTCGGCCTCGGTATGGGTTGCCATCACCGACGCCCGCAAGACGGCCCGGGGAACCGCCGGCGGGATCACGCAGTTGGTGTAGACGCCCTCGTCCAGCAGCGCCTTCCAGAGCAGCCCGGCTTCCCAGTTGTCGCCGACTCGCACCCCGACGATCGGGCTGCGCATCCCGGTGGCCACATCCAGCCCCAGCTCGGCCAGGCCGGTGCGGAGCTGCGTGGCCCGCGTGGTGACCGCGGCGCGGCGCCAGTCCTCGGTTTGGGCGATCCGGGCGGCTTCCAAGGCCGCCCCCAGAGCAGCCGGCACGCCCGACGCCGTGAACATCAGCGGCCTGCACGTGACTTTCAGGTACTCGATGACCGGCCGCGGCCCGGCGATGAACCCACCGCAGCTGGCAAGTGACTTGGAGAACGTGCCCATGATCAGGTCGGGCTGAACGCCGCTGGCGGCAGCCGTTCCAGCGCCCCGCGGTCCCACCACACCCAGGGCGTGCGCCTCGTCGACCAGCAACCGGGCCCCGAAGTCGCGACAGAGCGCGGCGATCTCGGGGAGGGGGGCCCAGTCGCCCTCCATGGAATAGATACCGTCGACGGCGACCAGGGCCCCGCCGGCGCCGGGCTGCTCCCGCCACGACCGCAGGGTCCGACGCAGGCTGTTGGCCCGGTTGTGACGGAACGCCCGGAGGGTCCCCTCGGAGAAGCGGCCGCCGTCCACCAGGCTGGCATGGGCGGCCGAATCGACGATGGCAGCGTCGTCCCGGCCGACCAGGGCACCCAGGAGACCCAGGTTGGCCGCGTAACCGGTCGTGAAGACCAGGGCGGCCTCCAGCCCGACCCAGTCGGCGAGCAGTTCTTCCAGCTCCCGGTGGATCGTCAGGCTGCCGTTGAGGAGGCGGCTGCCGGTCACGCCGGTGCCGTACCGGGCCATCGCTGCGGACGCCGCCGCCCGGACTCGCGCATCGGTCGTCAGGCCCAGGTAGTTATTGGAACCGAGCATCACCACCTGGCGGCCCCGGAACGTGACAGTGGGCCCGATCTCGCCATCGAGTTCGCGGTAGAAGGGGATCAGATCCAGTGACTCCGCCAGCCGGTACTCCTCGAGCCGGGCATCCGCGACCTTGGCGAAGACGTCCGCCGCCGGCTTGTTCGGGGCCGATGAGCCTGCCGGGCTCTGCGCCTCGTACCCCGGATCCTGATCCCAGTCCCCCCGGGGGTGACTCACCGGCCGCTCCCGGCCCGGGCGGCTTCGAATCGGCGTTCCCAGGCCTCATGGCGGTTGCGGGCGTCGCGGATGTACGGCGACCGGCCGATCGCGGCGATCAGGGCCCGATTGATCTGGTCCAGGGGCGGCTTGAGGGGCCGGATCACGTCTGCGAAGAGGACGACCCGAACGCCGTCGGTGTCATTCCAGGCGTGATGTTCGTAGCCGTCATCGAAGAGCAAGCTGTGCCCCTCCTCCCAGTGGGCGACCTGCCCGTCAACGGATATACCCGCCCGGTCGTGTGGCTCGGGAACCAACAACGCCAGGTGGTAGCGCAGCACCCCGCGCCAGGGACCGCGGTGCTCGCCGATGCGTTTGTGCGGGGCGAGGATCGAGAAGAACGCCGTGGTCAACCCGGGCACACGGTCGAGCAGGGCCGCGGTGGCCGGGCAGCGGGCACAGTTGGCTTCGGACCGGAACCCGTAGCCGGAGAAGAAGAAGGTCTTCCACCCGTCGTCGTCGGTGAGTGACGCCTGGTCAACGGAGATGTCCTGAAAGTTGGGGAGCGCCTCACGGTAGCTGAGCACCTGGTCGAGCTCGCCGCGAATCGTCTGCCAATGGGCTTCCAGGTCGGGAATCCAGTCGAACACCCGGAGCGGTACGAACGGCGTCGTGGGGACGAGCGACGAGCGCACCACCTGACGCTCGATACGGTGCAGGACCCGGGCCCCCGCTTCGTTGGCCACGGCCAGAGCCCGGTCCCGCGCCGTCATCGGCGGCATCGACATCGCTGAAGAGGGTACTGCCGGGGCGGTCTCGCGCCTTGCATGCGTCCTCGCGACCCCGACCCCGACCTCGGCCTGGACCGGCCTGGCCGGGTCCCTGCTTACGAAAAAAAGGGCTCACGAACGGGAGAAGGGCGTCTCCGGCGTAGGCAGCAGCGTCCCACCGACTCGAAGGTCGACTCGCTCGTTGAAGAAGCACAAGAGGCCGGTGATCCCGGCCGCGGCCGGTATGGGCTCCTGATAGCTCCACACGACGTCGTCGTACACCTGATCACCAACCTGCAGAGACCAGTACGATGCCTGCCCCTTGAACGGGCAGGTCGTGGCGCTCGTAGTCGGCCGCAGCAGGTCGACTCGGACATCCTCCGGCGGCAGGTAGTAGCGCGGTGGCAGGCCCGTCTCCTCGAGTACCACGGCGCGGTCCGAGGCGGCGACTTCCGTCCCGCCCACGCTCACCGCGACGTGCGCATGACTTGGCGTGATGTTGATCCGATGGCCTTCGCTCATGAGGGTGACAACCGCTCACCACGAAGACGCATTCCGCTCAGGTGCGCTGGAACAGCTCCCGCCAATCACCCTCCGATACCCGCACGCCGTAGCGGCCGGCTGCGTCCATGATCCGCCGCCAGGCCGCATCCCGCTCGGCGTCGGTCACCCCTTCGACCTGGTCGAACCGGGCAATCGCATTCCGAACATGGCCGGCGTCGGTGAGAGGCTCCTTGCGCTCGTCCGGAAAGGCGAACTCCGAAGCATCCAGCCGGTCTTGTTCCGCGGTGCTCAGACCCTGAGTTCGGCGCGGGACCTGCTCCCCGTGGGCCCGGGCGCTCTGCGCCTGCCGCGCTTTTACCAGGTTCCGACGAGCCGCTTCCTTCTGTCGTTCAGTGGCCATCGTCTGGAACCTACCCAGCAGGCGGAAGCTGTAATCCGCGTCCTCGCCCTGTCCTCACCCTGTCCTCGCCCTGGCCTCGCCCGGTCCCCGACGATCCACGCCCGTGCCTTCCTCTGCGGCCCTCTCTGACATTGCCCAGGCCCGGGAACAGATGGTCACCCGGCGCCAGCGGCTGACGGCGGCCGAGCTGGCCACGCTGGCCGGCCTGCCGGATGTGCTGGTCCCGTCGCTCGCGGCGCTGGCCCATGAGGTTCGCCTGGCCTGGTGCGGTGACACCGTCGAGGTCGAGGGCATCCTGTCGGCCAAGACCGGAGGCTGCCCGGAAGACTGCCACTTCTGCGCTCAGTCGTCCCGATTCGACACGCCTGTGCTGGCCACCCCCTTCCTCGACACGGAACAGGTGCTGGAAGCGGCCCGCCAGACGGCCGGGCTCGGCGCGACGGAGTTTTGCATCGTGCTGGCCGTGAGGGGTCCTGACGAGCGAACCATGCAACGCTTGCTCGAACTGGTTCCCATGGTCCGCGCTGCCAGCGGGCTCAATGTGGCGGTATCGGCGGGGATCCTCGACCGATCACAGGCGGCTCGTCTGGCCGCCGGGGGTGTGCACCGGTACAACCACAACCTGGAAACGGCCCGGTCCTTTTTCCCTCATATCGTGACGACACACACCTGGGACGAGCGATATGAGACGTGCGTTGAGGTGCGCCGCACCGGTATGCAGCTGTGCTGCGGTGTGCTGCTCGGCATGGGAGAGACCGATGCCCAGCGTCTGGAGCTCATCGGACAGCTCCAGGACTTGGCGCCGACCGAGGTCCCGGTCAATTTTCTCGACCCCCGCCCGGGCACTCCTCTCTCGATCCGCAAACCGGTCCGGCCACTTGACGCCATCCGTTGGATCGCCCTCTTCCGCCTCGGTCTGCCCGACGTCATTTTGCGCTATGCCGGCGGGCGTGAGCTGACACTTGGCGAACTCCAGGCGATGGGCATGACGGCCGGCATCAACGCCTTGATCGTGGGCAACTACCTCACCACCCTGGGTCGCAGTCCCGACGCCGACCTCGCCATGCTCCGCGATCTGCGCATGCCGATCGGGGCGGTGTCCAACGTCATCTGACGGTGGGCCCCCCGGTCGACATTGCACCGGGTGTGGAAACACGACGGCTATCTGTCCGACCGCAGGGCGGTGCCGGGGGAGCTACGAACCGCCCCGTTATTGCCCGACATGCGGACGGCGGCTGCGGGTGGTGATCATCCCGACCGGATGGACGGCGCGTTGCCGGGATCACGGTCCGGTCGCGGATACGGACCCGCCGGGAATTGTTGGATAAAGACCCGGCCATAGCGACAGCTCTCTTCCAATACCGTCGCCCTGTATGGCCGCCGGCAGGAAAAGATGGCTGTCGGGGCTGGATCTCCCAAAGCCGGGATTCCCCGCTGGGCGCAGTCGACGGGAGCAGGGTAAAACCGCGCCATGACGGTGCGCATCGGGACATCTGGCTGGCATTACTCGCACTGGCGAGGCCTCCTGTATCCGTCGAAGCTTCCCACCCGCGAATGGCTCAGCCACTACGCCAGGCGCTTTGCCACGGTGGAGATCAACAACGCCTTTTATCGCCTGCCCGAAGCGGCCGCGTTCGCCGGGTGGGCTGCCGTAGTCCCGGAAGACTTCCTGTTTGCGGTGAAAGCCAGTCGCTACCTCACCCACATTCGACGGCTGCAGGAACCCGACGAACCGGTGCAACGTCTTCGCCAGCGCATGGCCGGTCTCGGCCCCAAGCGAGGGCCGGTCCTGCTCCAACTCCCTCCGACCCTGAGGATCGACACTGCCGCTCTCGGCCGCACCCTGGCCGCGTTCGCGCCGATCCCCGTCGCGGTGGAGTTCCGTCATGAGAGCTGGTTTGTCCCCGAAACCCGGCGCCTGCTGGAGGAACACGACGCGGCGCTGGTGCTCACCGATACCAGAGGGCCGCATACACCGTTTTGGCGTACGGCGACCTGGGGGTATGTGCGATTCCATCAGGGGCGGGGCCGGCCACCGTCCTGCTATGGACGGACGGCACTCGAGTCCTGGGCCAAGCATCTGGCCGGGCTATGGCCTGGGTCCGCTCAGGTCTTCGTGTACTTCAACAACGACATGCACGGGTGTGCCCCCCGCGACGCCCGCCAGTTTGCCGGGGCTGTGCGGAAGGCGGGCCTCTGCCCTACCCGCGTACCAGCGGCCGCGGAGACTCCCACCTCGGCCGAGTGAGGTGGGGCGTACCGTGGAGCCGGTGAGTGGAAGCGAACGGTCGCCCGAAGGGGGCTCGTCTGTTCGGTTCGGGAACCCGTGGGCCGACCCGCCCGAAGCGCGGGACCCGCTCCGGCAGGCCCGGGGGCGGCTGCCGGCGCCGGTTACCGTCTGGACCGCCGGCGACGCCGGCGATTGGGCCGGGCTCACCGTGTCCTCGGTTCTTTTGGCCCAGGGGGAACCTGGGCGGCTGGTCGGCCTGATCGGGCCGGACACCGACCTCGCGGGGGCCATCGAGCAGCGGGGCGTGTTTGTCGTCCATTTGCTCGCCGACCGGGCGGACCACCGCCGGTTGGCCCAGCATTTCGCGGGGTCGCTGGGCGCGGCCGGAGACCTGCTGGAGGTGGAGGAGGGACCGTACGGACCTCGTCTGTTGGCGGCTCCGGACCAGCTGGACTGCCGGGTCACGGATCGGCGGGCGACCGGTTGGTCCGACCTGGTGGAGGCGGATGTCGACGACATCCGCCTGGGTCCACCTCGGCCGGGTTTGTTGTGGTACGGCGGGGAGTTCCGGCGCTGGGCGTAGCCGGCGCGAGGACTCTCTGCGGTCAGGTGGTCAGGTGGTCAGGTGGTCAGCTCAGGATCTTGGCCTTCCCCGCTTCGAACTCCGCATCGGTGATGGCGCCCGAGGCCTTGAGGTCGGCCAGCTTGGCGAGCTGGTCGGCGCTGCTGTTTTCCCCCGCCGCCTGCTGGACATAGGCGCGGAACGCTTCGTCTTGGGCCTGGGCATCGGCAGCGGCATGCTCGTGCATCTTGCCACCTCTTGCAATCAAATATATCAAAACCCCAAGAAGTGGTAGGAAGATTATCACAATAACCCAAAGGGCTTTGGCCAGACCGCCCATGTCATGGCTGCGGAAGATGTCGGCGAAGACGATGATCAGGAGCCAGATCCAGATGAAGAAGGCGAAGAACCACAGCATCGTCCAGAAGATGTCCAGCAGCGGGTAGGTGTACGCCAGCACGGTTGCTCTCCTTTTTTTGCACCAACTTGCCGCGACGTGAAGGGGGTCCCATCACGGCCGGCCTGGTAACTGCCATGTCGGCCGGGTCTGTCCCGGCTTGCAGCGGAATACTCAAGCGCAGCGTAGAAGTCAGGACCACCCCTTTTGGGTGATCGATGGCGCATTGCCGACCGCAAATGCCCTGAAACCGGGCAACTACGGACATTCTTTTCTCGCCGGTGGGTCCCGGCGGGAACTCAGGGGCTCGCGGCGCGCATGGCCGCCCGGATGCGATCGGGGGTGAGCGCTTCCAAGGCCGCGACCACCGGCTCCAGCCCCGGGCGCGCCGTCACAATCCGGACCATCGTCTCGTCCAGCCCGACGGTCAGCCGGGCGTAGGCGGAAGCGGCGCCGGAGGCGGGCCCGTAATAGCCGACCGCCTGGAACATGTCGTCGGGAGCGGCGTCGACCAGGGCCTCGAGAGGCTCGCCCTGGCGGCTGCGCTCCTCCAGGTCGGACAGGACCTCGTCGAAGCCCATCTGGGCGAAGAGACCCCGGTAGCCGGCGGTCGGCGGGGTGCCCGGGCGACCCATGGCGTACGCCAGCACCTGGGCGCCGAAGGCCCGGCGCGCCGCCGCACGATCCTCGTCGATGCACACGCGGATGTACATGGCCACCGGTACCTGGGCGGGATCACGTCCGGCGCGACTCGCCCCTTCGGCCACCAGACGCCGGCTCTGGGCGATCCGCTCCGGGGTGGCCCAGTTGAGCAGCGCACCGTCCGACAGCTCGCCGGCCAGCCGCAGCATTTGCGGCCCGAGGGCGGCCAGGTACACCGGAACAACCGGCAAGTCGGCTACGCCAAGTGACGCGCCCCGGAGCCGCCCGGCCGGACCCTCGTAACTGACCGCCTCCCCGGCGAGCAAGGCCCGCACCGTGGTGAGGTAGTCGCGCATGACCGCGATGGGCCGGTCGGGCAGCCCGATAGAGGCCCAGAATCCCGGGCCGTAGCCGCCCGTGCCGATCCCGGCCACGAACCGGCCCCCGGAGCGCAGCCCGACGGTGGCGGCCTGGACGGCCAGCGCCAGCGGGGTCCACATGCGGGCCGCCGGCACGACCGAGATCCCTGTCCACAGCGGCACGTCCTCGGCCCAGGCCGCGCAAACGTGGAAGGCGTCGGGCACTCCACCGGCCGGGGTCCACAGGCTCTCAAAACCGAGGTGGGCGGCTTCGCGCCCGGCCTCGCGCAAGCCCGCGAAGCTGAGGCCCAGTCGGGCGTCGAGTCCCACGCCGATACGCATCGGGCCAGTATGTCTGAACCAGACCGGCCGGCCGCGGCCGGCCGAACGAAGTGCTCTGGGCAACTGCCCGAGGTTGTCACCAGATCGGGGGGGATTGTTCTACCGCGGCGAGGTTGGCCCACGGGTTGGGCTTGCCGGTGCCGGGACGAGGCCGGGCGCCGGGCTGGCCCCGCGTTGACTGATTGGCGCTCGCCCCTCCCCTTTCGGGCGTGGCCGCGTCCCCAAATACCGGCCGTGCACTCTGCTGGCGACGACCCGACAGAGAATCCCGCCCCGACACGGAAACAGCCTTTCTCTGTCGCAATCCACAGCCCCCCAAACCGTGGCCCACGACAGAGAAAGCCTTCGGAGCGCCTCGCCCGACATTCTCTGTCGCAATCCCCATCCTGGGGACTCGGTGTCTCCGCAGCGGGCCGGGCGACGACCGCCAGTCGGCCACCGGTTGCGGGGCATCGTCGCAACCTTTCGGCGCTGGCAGGCAATCCGATTGCACCGTTCGGTCAGTACTACGGACGGCGTGTCCACCTCCAGCTTGTCCACGCCTTGAGGAGGCCTATATGCAATTTCGTGCTTTCGGTTGGCGTCGCGTCCTGACAGCGGCCACGATCACGGCTTCGACCGCGACGGCCGCAGCCGTCCTCAGCTCACCTGCGGGGGCCAGTACCACGTTCCTGGGCCGATTCACCACGGTCTCCGAGGTGGCCTCGACCGTGCCGTCGAGCACGCCCGCCAAGCCAGGCGACGGGGACCTGAATCCGTATGGGGTATCGGTCGTACCAGAGACCATCGGTCGCCTGGTGAAGGGCGACGTTCTGGTCAGCAACTTCAACAACGGCGCCAACAAGCAAGGCACCGGACGAACCATCGTCGAGATCAGCCCGGCCGGGAACGCCACCACGTTTGCCCGCATTCAGAACGTACCGGGCGGGGTCGGGTTGACCACCGCCCTTGCCGTGCTGCCCCACGGTTTCGTCGTGGTCGGGGACTTACCGACGAGCAACGGGATGTCGGCCACCGCCCGGCGGGGCGGCCTGCTGGTCCTGGATCGGCAAGGCTCCCTGGTCGACGACATCACCGGTAGCAACATCAACGGACCGTGGGACCTGACCGCTTCCAGCTTCGGGAACTTCGGTGTCCTGTACGTCACCAACGTTCTCAACGGGACCGTGGCGGCCGGCGGCGCGGTCGTCCATCGCGGCACCATCGCCCGCGTCGTCCTCGATCTCAGCCATCCGTTTCCGCAGGTGGTGAGCGACACAGTCATTGGATCCGGCTTTGCCGAACGAACGGATCCGGCGGCGCTCGTCGTCGGGCCCACCGGCGTCGGGCTCGCTCGCGACGGGACCCTCTACGTGGCCGACACGGTCAACAGCGTCATCCGCGCCATCCCCAACGCTGATTTCCGCACCACTAGCGCGGGAACCGGGCGGTTGGTGACGGCCACCTCTCACGCCCTCAACGGTCCACTCGGGCTCGCCATCGCCCCCGACGGCGATATCGTCACCGTGAACGGTGGTAACGGACGGGCTGTGGAAACCACTCCGGGAGGCATCCAGGTGGCCACCCGCTTCCTCGATAGCACCGGTACCCCTCCTGGCAATGGGGCGCTGTTCGGTCTGGCCGTCGCGCCTCGCGGCGACGGTCTCTACTTTGTCGACGACGACACCAACCAGCTCAACCTTTTGCACTCTTGATATCGGACCGGCCGTTGAGGGCGATCCTGCCCGCCAGGGTCGCCCTCGACGGTGTCACGCCGATGACGAACGGAGAATCGACTTCGATGCCGTCGCTCACCGGTCCCCACTGAAGACCTGTGCGGCCAGGCGCGCCCCGGCCTCGATGGCGCGTGATTCGCGCTGCCAGCGCCTGATCACATCCTCGAGGCGCCCCCGCCCGGTGGCAAAGGTCCAGCAAGCCAGGATGAGCGGGCGGGTCTTCATGGTCCCGGTGAGAAGCTCCAATTCGTGTGGACTGAGCCTACCGGCCACAGATCTATAGCCGGTTGCTGCAGCCCGCACGGAAGCGGGGCCCTTGCTTGCGGCCGACCAGAGCAGACAACCGACCGACAGAACCCGGGGGCCCCAGCCCGCGCCGGCCCAGTCGACGACGGTCACCGTTCCGTCGGCGGAGCGGATCAGATTGCGCGGCACCGGGTCGGCATGGATGAACGCCTTCGGCAATTCACGGCAGTCGTCCAGCTCGCTGACGGCTCTGACCAGCGCGTCACACCGTGCCCCCTGGCCGGGCGGAACCCGATGGCGAGCGTCGTGCAGCAGAGCGGCCGCAGCGGCGATCTCTTCTTCCGGCCCGCAATCCAGGACCAGATGGTGCCAGGCCCCGCCCGGTTGCAGAGCGGACGCGGAGCGAGGCTGCAGTGCATGGAGCTGTCCGAGCAACTGACCGAGCAGCTCGAAGGTGGCCGGATTGGCAGCCGGGTTGCGACCGGCCACGAACTGCGTCACCAAGACGCTCTGGCCGTCGTGCACGGACACCGGTTCCTCGTGGGCGCAACGTTCGGCGGGGAAACCCGCTTCGATCAGCCATTTGAGGGTGGCAGCATCTTGTCGTGTCCCTTCGATCGGACGCACAAAGGGAAAAACCCGAGCCACCCATGTCGAGCCGTCGGCCCGCTCGATGCGGTGTACGCCCAGGTCGAGTTCGCGAGCACTGACGACGGGCGTCCCGTAGGTGGTTTCCAGGTGGGCTGGAAGGGTCCCGGCGCCTGAGCGGTGCAGCATCCGTTCCATGAACCTGGCCACACCGCCGACGGACGGGGCATCAGTGCCAGTCGCCGGAGCCCATACCGGCGCGGCCACGACGAACCCAGCCCGTTGGGCCCGCTCGGATAGGTCGGTGAGACGCCAGCGTGCCTGGCTCAGTAGATCAGCGGCATCTTCGGTGGAGAGCGTGTTCCGGGCCGGCTCTCCCCAAGCGGCCACGGTGGCCCGAAAACGCTCCCGTCGTTGGGAGCGCTCCCCATCTGAGGGCGACGTCGCCCAGGAGGCGGCCAGTCGCGTTCCCACCGTGGCCACGGAGCGCAATTCGCGAAAAGACGCTCGAGGGCCCCGGGCTCCAGATACACCGCCACTCCTTCGCAAAGGATGAGTGATGGAGCATCCGGCTCGTACGCATTGGCCGTCAGCGCCGTCGCCAATCCCTGCGTGCGCAAGTCGAAACTGACGAAGGTGGTCTCAGCTGCCGACAAGCCGAGACGCTCGACGCGGGCCCGCTTGTCCGCTTGCGTGTCGGGATGGTCGACTTCCCACCAGTGCACCCCTGGCTTGGCATAACGGAAAGCGCGCCCGTCGTAGCCAGCTCCAATGGAAACCACCTGCGTCACTTCACGCTCGAGGGCATTGATCACGACGCGATCGAAGAATGCGGTCCGGGCTTGCAGGTAGCGGTGCATGGAACCGTTCGTCGGCGCAGCCGGCGACGCGGCAACGTCCCGGGTCAGCCGCTCGTCTGCGGACGGGTCCCCGTACGGCGCCGTGAGTCGCTCAAAGCCGAGGCGGTAAGCCGCCACCCGTTGCGCCGTCATCGAGGGGAACCGGTCAGCTGTCACGGGTTCTCCGGTCGATCAATGCGGCCAGCGTCTCCCGGGTATGCGCCATCCGCTCGGTTCCGACCGCGGAGGTCAGGTCGGACTCCAACCGGTCGACGGCAGCTCGGATCACAGCCGAGGCGGCGTCACCTCGCTCGGTCAGACAGACCAGCAGCCGGCGGCGGTCCTGCGGGTCCACGGACCGATCGAGATAACCGCGGGCCACCAGGGTGTCGACCAGCTGGCCGGACGCCTGCTTCGACACGCCAAGCCGGCGAATGACCGCGCTCAAAGGAGCCCCAGTCGTGGCGATCGCGCCCAGAACGTAGGGACCATTCTGCGGCAGGTCATCAAAGCCGGCGTCAGCCAGGGTGTGTCGGATCACCGATCCCAAGAGCGATCGCGCCCCCGCAGCAGCGCTGGCAGGGGCCAGCGAGCGGTCTGCTGGTCTGGCAGGTCCGGTTCCACGGCTGCACACTCTATGGTCATGACTCGGTACAGTCAATATGGTTTACTAAGTTGTCCGCCGACATTTGGGCTTCTGAACTTCGCCGACCGTATGCTCTGCCGTCGTGGATGATCCGACCAACCTGACGCTCATGGTCGTACACGCCCATCCTGACGACGAGTCGTCGAGCACGGGTGGCATCCTCGCTCGCTACGCGGACGAGGGCATCACCACAGTGGTGGTGACCTGCACGAACGGCGAGTACGGGGATGGCCCCGACCACGTGAAGCCGGGTCAGGTCGGCCACGATCCGCAACGAGTGGCCAAGACCCGGATGGGCGAGCTGACGCAGGCCTGCTTCCACCTGGGCGTGACCCATCTCGAAATGCTGGGTTACCACGATTCGGGAATTAGGGAATGGCCCTACAAGGACTGGCCCGGTGTGTTCTGCAATGTTCCCATCGAAGAATCGGCGGGTCGCCTGACGGCTCTCGTTCGTTATTACCAGCCGCAGGTGATGGTGACCTACGACGACATGGGTGGGTACAACCACCCCGACCATCTCCAAGCTCATCGCATTGCCGTGGAGGCGTGCCGGGATACCGGCATTCCAGCCAAGCTGTACTTCATCGTCCGACGGCGCCAGGACTGGGAGAAATTGCGTGCACGTCTGTACGAGGCCGGCATCGAGTCGCCCGCCCCGCCGCCCCGCCCGTTTGATCCCGAGGTGCTGAAACGCATGGCGGAGGCAGAGACACGCATCACCACCACGGTTGACACGACCGGTGTCGCCGTCCAGAAGCGGGAGGCGCTGGCGGCTCACGCCAGCCAACTCGACCGTTCCTGGTGGACTCGGTTTCCGGAGGATGCATTTGTCGAGCTTTTCGGTCACGAGTCGTTTGCTCGGATCGAGGATCGTACAGGTGCTTCCGTGCCGGAGGACGATCTGTTTTCCGGACTGCGCTGAGGGTTTCGAAACCCCTGCAGTACGTTGGGTGGATGGCGTGGCCGACCCTTACGCTCCGTGATGTCCTGGCGGCCCGGAAGCGCATCCGTCCCTACCTGAGGCCTACTGCCCTCCTCAACTACCCCGCCCTGGACGAGCTCGTCGGGGCGACCGTCTTCGTCAAGCACGAGAACCATCAGCCAACCGGCGCGTTCAAAGTGCGGGGAGGAATCAACCTCGTCTCGCAGCTGACCGAAGAGGAGCGCACCCGGGGGATGATCACGGCATCGACCGGAAACCACGGGAAGTCGATCGCCCATGCCGCCCGTCTCTTCGGGATCCCCGTAACCGTGTGCGTCCCCGAGGGCGCCAACCCGTTGAAAGTAGCGTCGATGCAGAGCCTTGGTGCAACGGTGGTCTGCCAGGGCCGGGACTTCGACGACGCTCGGGTCCACTGCGAGGCCCTGGCGTCCGCTCACGGTCTTCGCTATATCCACTCAGGCGACGAACCCCATCTGATCGCGGGGGTGGGCACGTGCACCCTCGAGATCCTGGAAGACGAGCCCGGAATCGACGTCATCATCGTCCCTCTGGGGGGCGGAAGTGGAGCCGCGGGAGCGTGCCTGGTGGCCAAAGCGATCGACCCACGTATAGAAGTCATCGCGGTGCAATCGGAGGAGGCACCGGCGGCCTACCGGTCGTGGCGGGCCCGGGAACTGGTTGAGGCGCCGATGAGCACCTATGCCGAGGGCCTCGCCACCCGCACCTCGTTCGCCCTCCCCCAGCACATGCTGTGGGAACGGCTCGACGACTTCGTTCTTGTCAGCGACGAGGAGATCCGGTTTGCCCAGGCAACCCTGATCCGGATTACCGGGAATCTCGTTGAGGCTGCCGGCGCTGCGGGCGTGGCGGGTGCCATCAAGCTGGGCGGCCGGCTGGAGCGAAAGCGCGTGGCTCTGGTGTTGACGGGAGGTAACGCCAGTACCCGCGAGTTGCTCGATGTGCTCGATGCTGAGGAAGCCCACCGACTCTGAGTTACTCCAGGCCAGCAATCCAGTCCCGGACCGCGTTTGCGACCGTCGAGCCGTAGCCGACCAGGAAGTGATCGGCGCCATCCAGCCGGGTAATGCTGGTGTTCACCCAACTTGCGGTCACGTCGCGGACACGTTCCAGCGGAGAGAACTGATCGTGCTCGGGAACGACGAGGGCCTTGGGGCGCTCGTCTGCCGCCACGACCTCGAAGGACCCTCGCCGCAGGGGCGGCGTCACGCCGTACCAGGCCTCGATCCGGCTGTCGGCGAGGCCGAGCGCCACGTCCGCCCCAAACGAATAGCCCACCAGGACCAAGCGGGCCTCTTTGACAAACTCGGTGGCGCGCGCCGTCTCGGCACGCGCTTTCGCCGGGTCCGACGTGCTCAAGTCGAATCGCAGGACACTGACGCCGGCGGAGGGTAAGGCCCGGAAGATGGCGTCTATGACGTGATTTCGGCGGTCGCCACCCATGTCGGGATGAGGATGGACCAGCACGGCAGCCCGCTCGGACCCCGCCACCGCCTCGAAATCAAACGCAGTGTCCATCCGGCGAGGCAGCCTCAGAGCACTCTTCTCGGTAGCAGGGCTCCGATGAACCAGAAGAGCGGGATGAAGATCCCGATCAAGAACATTATCCAGTGCCCCTTCCGGAGGGAGATGAGGCCGAGGGTGACCAGCAGGATGAAGTAGAGAACGCTCCAGAGCCCGATGAAACCTCCGCTCGTGACATCGGCTAGCAGTGGCATGGTCGAACTCCTGCGATCGGTCGTAACGTCAGCGTTGACACTAGGGAGGAGGATCAGCGTTCAGGTCACCCGGATCGGGTGGGTGTAGCTGCGCCGGCCGGTGAAGAGACGGAGCCTGGGCCGGGAACCTCGGCGGGGATCGGGTGGGAGCGACCATATTCGTCGGTGAAGCCGTACGCGGCGGCCAACTCTGCCGTCCAGAAGCGCCGGCCCGAGCGGGCGAGGACCTCGGGATCGGACGCCAGGGCCACCACCGCTCGGCCCGAGTACCGGGGCGTCTCCAGCTCCTCGACTGGTCTTGACGGGTCGGGGTAGCCATATTCGTCCACTCCTGAGGTCGGCCGGCTTCTCTCCGTCCGAGTGACACTCGGCCAGAGAGAGACGACGGCCACACCGTGAGGCTGGAGCTCATGGGCCAGGTCGGCGGTCAGCTTGTCGATAGCCGCTTTGTCCATCCCGTAGGCAGCGTTGTAACGGTACCGGGCCGCGCCCCGGGCAGAGACATGGACGATCAATCCGCCCTCGGTGGCAATCAGAGCCGGAGCTGCGTGCACGGCTGAGATGTACGCGGCGCGGGCTCCGGCCAGCACGATGTCGTCCCAGAGGCTGGGAGGCAGCTCCCAGGATGGCCGCCCCATCGTCTGTCCGATGACCCCGGTGTTGTACGCACTGTGCACCAACAGATCGAGGCGGCCCTGTTCGGAGCGCACCCGCGCATAGAGGAGCTCCAGGTCCGCGTCACTGGTGGCGTCGCAGCGGACAGGAATAGCGTGGCCACCTGCCGCGGTGATCTCCGCCACCGTTTCGGTGAGAGAACCGGGCTCTGTCGACTGGCTGCTTGCGGCCGTCAGCGTCCTGCCAGTCGCGTAGACGGTGGCGCCCGCGAGCGCGGCCTCGATCGCTGCTCCCTTACCGATGCCGCGACTGGCACCGATCACCACGGCGACTTTTCCGTCGAGCTGGCCCACCGGGCCATGTAACCACAGCGACGCAGCCGCCGTCGAACGGTCCCGAACCGGTCTTCTGGCTAGTCGCTGAAGTCGAAGTCGTACTCGAGCGGGTTGATTCTGTCGTACGGCAGGAAGGCCCGAGGCTCGTAGGCGCCGCGATATGCGGGCCACCGGCCCATGCCCCCTTTGTAGTGGAGCAGGTCGGCGATACGCTCCATGACCTCGGCAGGACGGTCGTCACATAGCAACAAATGGAGGACGTGATCCTGCTCTCCGCCGACCGGGTCGCCGCGAAGCGCGGCCAGGATCCCGGGGACCGTAAACAAATCGACCAGATGGGTGTTCTTCCACCAGCTCACCGCCTCGTCTCGCCGCTCCGGCGACGGCGCCTTGCCGTAGGCGACGATCACGCCCCGATGATTGAGGTGGGGGATCGCCGGCGCGGACACCAACACTCCCGGACACGCCACGCGATCCGTCAGGCGGAACGTGCCCCCACCCGTGCCGCGGCCTTTCAACCAATAGCGTCCCTGTTTGACGATGCCATGATCCAGGGTCCGCCAACCCTGACGGGCCTCGTCGCCTGTCATGTCGAGCGGCCCTCCGAACCAGTAGATGGTCAAATACGGCTGGTGTCCGCCGAAAACATCTGAGACGTGCGACGCCGGCAGGTTGCGCAAGGACTTGTCGGCGACGTAGCGCCGCCCCATCACCACGTCAGCCTTGGCCACGTGTTCCGGCATGTGGTCCAGGTCGTACCACCGGTTATAAGCCTCGGTGTATTCAGGCCCAATGTCGAGAAACGTGATCTGAATGCCGTTGATCTCCAAATTTGTTTCCCCTTGGTCGGAAGTGGTGCCCGCTCGCTACTGCTTGTAGTTCCTCGTGAACGCTTCGATGAATTCGAGCGAGGCTTTTGTGGACCCGGCCGGACCGGGTACAAGGACCCAGGTGGCACCCGCCTCCTCGATGAGTGAGAGCGCCTCACGGTGGCGGTCGACGTCGGTATCTGGCTCCAACACCGAGGGCTCCCGATAGGCCAAGACGATGTCCAAGAAGGGGGCTCTGGCGCCGGCCACCTCGCGAAGGCGTTGCACCTGCTCGCTCACTGCTTCCAGGGATGCCAGGTAGGCGGTGCGAGCTGTTGTTGCCAGCTGCGGGGAACCCGTCAACGGCATCCACCCCTGCGCTTTGGTAGCCACCCGCTCCAGAGTTCGGTGCGAGTTGCCGCCGATCCAGATCGGGATGGGGTTCTGGATGGGCCTGGGACGGGCAACAATGTCCCGGGCGGTGAAGTGTCGCCCCTCGTAGGAGAACGGCTCACCCTTCCAATGGAGGGGCATCACGTCGAGCGCTTCGTCGAAGAGCGCGTTGCGCTCCGAAAAGTCGACCCCCAAGGCGTAGAACTCGGACTTCAGATACCCGGTGCCCACACCGAGGATGAGCCGGCCCTTGGAGAGCATGTCGACAGTGGCTGCCGCCTTGGCGAGCAGTAACGGATTGCGATAGGGGACGACCGTGAGGTAGGTGAGTAGCCGGATCCGGTTTGTCACCGCGGCGACGTGCGAGAGCGCAACGAGTGGGTCGACGCTCTGATGCCCGCCAGACGCCAGCCAGCGGGCGCTCGGTGCCGGATGCTCGGTAAACGCAAAGCCGTCCCACCCCGCCGCCTCTACGGCTACCGCCAGCTCGGCGACGTCACCGGTGTCGAGCATCTCGGTATCTTTCCCCTCGACCTCCGGGTATTGGTAGATGTACCGCATCGCACTTATCCTTCCTCCCGTGGTGACGAAACGGCTCAACCTGTCGACCAGGCCGACCTGCCGTCGGGCACCCTAGCGGGAGGGGCACCGACCCGTCATCCGAGCGCCGTCGGGCCGGGCCCCCTCCCATGTCCGGACAGCGAACCCGCCGGGTGCTACCTTGCCTCGCTGGCGTGACCCCCTGGACCCGCACCCGCAGAAGGCCATTGTCCGCTCGGGCAGTTCATTAAAAATTCCACCGCGGACCCCGCCCCCTCCTTCTCGCCGTGGTGTCGATTGCTGCCGTAGTGGCGCTGACGGGCTGTGGCGGCGGATCAGGGCGGGCCCCGAGTTCCGACGGGTCTGCTGCAGACAGCCCGGCCGCTCCCCTTCATGGTCCACCGACGACCGGGTCAGGGCACGGAGCCCCGTCCACGTCGGCGCAGACGCCGAGCGCGACACCGCCGGCGGGGTCCGTTGATCCCGTTTCGGGCTGGACGCTGTCGCGTCGCCTCGAGCAGGTTCTCATGCTGAGCGGCCAGTTCAGCAACCTGGCCGCGTCGGCGCCGGCCGCGTCGGCCGGCGTCGGTGCTTTCGTCTTCTTTGGCGAGCCCCCGGCCGCGTCGGCCCCGACGATCCGCGCTGGTCTCACCGGGTTGGCCGCGGATGCCACCGGTTCGGGCCAGGTGATCCCCTGGATGTCAAGCGATGAGGAGGGAGGCGCCATCCAGCGGCTGGCGGACGTGATCGGGCCGCTGCCGTCGGCCCGGGCCATGGCAGCCGAGTGGAGTCCGGCCCAGGTTCAGTCGATGGTCGCGGCCCGGGGTGCGGCGATGCGTGCGTTGGGGATGACGATGGACCTGGCCCCGGTGCTGGATACGGCAAGCCCGACCGACGGGGTGGCCGACGAGGACAGCCGATCTTTCAGCCAGGACCCCCGCGTCGCCGCAGCGTACGGCGTCGCGTTTGCGGACGGCCTGCGCTCGGCCGGGATCGTTCCCGTTGTCAAGCACTTCCCTGGACTGGGTCACGCCAACGCCGACACCGACCTTGGTCCTGCCCTCGACCCGCCGCTATCGCAACTCGAGGCCGACGATGTCCTCCCGTTCCAGGCCGCGGTGGCGGCCAAGTTGCCGGTCGTCATGGTGGGCCATCCGCAGGTTCCGGGCCTGAGTGGCGATGTTCCCGCGAGCCTGGCCGCGGCCACCTACCGGTTCTTGCGGGAGGATCTGCATTTCAATGGCGTGGCGTTGACGGATGACCTCGACGCCGGCGCCATCTCACAAGCCGGCTACTCGCAGCCCGCGGCGGCGGTGGCAGCGCTCGAGGCAGGAGCGGACATGGTCATGATCGACGCTTCGCAGTGGCTGCCCACCCTCGCCGCGGTTGAGCAAGCAGTGAGCAGTGGCGCCCTGCCGTTGGCCCAGATCGACGCTTCGGTTGAACGAATCCTGGCCGCCAAGGCGGGTTGAGCCGGTGGCTCACTAGCCTGGAACCATGGTTGAACCTCTGGAGGAGACTCTGGCTCGGGCCGAGCGAGCCCGGGACGAGCTCAAGCAGGCCCTCGAGCAACTGGGGGCAGAGCGGGAGGCGGTCCGGACTGCGACGGCCGAGGCTCACGAGGCGGTCCAGGGACTCCGTAGCGCCATCCGTGAGGCGAAGGAGGAGATGCGCCAGACTTCCAAGTCCGAGGCACGTAAGCACCTGGCTCGCCAGATGCGAGCCGCTGCAGACATTCTGGCCCGGGAAAACTAACCGGCCGTGTCTCTACGCACTCGGCTGGCCCACCGGTACCGGCGACCTCTCGGGAACGCTCAATCGTCGTAGACGAGGACGCCGCGGATGTTCTTGCCGTCGCGCATGTCCTGGTAACCCTGGTTGACATCACCGAGCTTGTAGCGCCGGGTGACCATGCCTTCGAGGTCGAGCTGCCCGAGCTGGTACAGACGCAAGAGGTGCGGAATGTCGTAGCGAATGTTGGCCGATCCGAAGATGGTTCCCACGATCTGCTTCTCCATCAGGGTCAAGTCGCACAGGTTGAGGGTCACCTCCATCTCGGCCATCGGATGGATATTGGTAACCACGACCCGGCCGTGCTTCGCGGTCAGCCGCATGATGGAAGCCATCAGACTTCCCCGCCCGATCCCCATGGCGCACACGATCTTGTCGCACATGCGCCCGAACGTCTCGTGGCGGATCGGATCAAAAGCGGATTCGACCGAGTCGTAGGTGTGTGTGGCACCAAAGCGAGGCGCCAATTTGCGTTTTTCGGCCACCGGGTCGATGGCGAAGATCCGCTCGGCACCAGCCAGGCGGGCGCCTTGCACCGCAGCGGCGCCGATACCACCGATTCCGATCACGGCAACGTTGTCGCCGGGTGCCACCTCGGCGGCGTACACCGATGAACCCCATCCGGTGGTCACCCCGCAGCCAACGAGGCAGGCCAAATCCAGCGGGATGTCATCGGCGACTTTCACGCACGACATTTGGTTGACCACGGTGTATTTGCTGAACGTCCCAAGGCAGACCATGGTTGCCAGGTCAACACCACGCGCGTGGTGACGGGAAGTGCCGTCCATCTGCCGCCCGATCAAGAGGGCCGCGCCGGTATCGCACAAATTAGACCGACCCCGGGCGCACGACGGGCAGTGACCGCAGGCGGGAACGAATCCGAAGACGACGTGATCGCCGGGCGCCAGATCGGTCACGCCGGCTCCCACGTCCGCCACCACTCCGGCGCCTTCATGGCCGCCAATGATCGGGAACACGCCGCCCAGGTCGCCGGTCAGGAGGTGCTCGTCCGAGTGACACATTCCCGAGGCAGCCAGCTGGACCAGAACCTCGCCGTACCTCGGAGGGTCCAGCTCGATGGACTCCACGCTCCATTCGGTCTTCGGCTCCCAGAGGATCGCAGCTTCGGTCTGCATGCCTCTCTCCTTCCGCTCACATCACGTGGGATATTTCTCTGTTCTGAGACTCAACCGGTCATTTTCCTGTGACTACAGGGCGGGAAGCACCTTTTCCGCGTACAGGCGCAACGTCTCCCAGCCTCGCTCCGGTGGGATGCCGCCGACCATTGGGTGAAAGAAGGCAAAGGCGGACTGGCCCATAGTGCGCAACTCCTCCGCGTACGCCTCGGGCGACAGCACACGGTACGCACCCGACGCCTTCAACTCCTCCGGAGTGCAGGTGTGGTACGGCCCGACCATATGGCTCTTCTCGAGCCACGTCCCGTAGGTGTTCATGTCGTGCATGAAATAGGGCAGGAACTCTTCCCAACCGGCTTCGGGGTCGTCCGCGAGGGTGGTGACGGTGACAACCGTCGGAATCAGCTTTGGGCCGGGATCGGGCTTGCCGAGCTTTACCATTTCGTCCCGGTAAGCCTCCCAGCAGAGGTCGTTGGACGGCACGAAACCGTCCGCGATCCGGGCGGCGCGCCGGGCTGCCGCATCGGAGGAGCCGCCCAAAATGATGGGGGGACCACCTGGGCGGTAGGGCTCTGGGGTCACGCGGACCATCCGCCCCCGATACTCGAAGGGTTTCCCGGTCCACGCCTGGCGAAGAGTTTGGACAGCCTCGGTCGTTCGCGGTCCCCGCTCGTTGGTGGGCACACCAAACATCTCGAACTCATCCCGAAGGTAGCCGCCGGCGATCGTCACGTCGATGCGTCCCTGGCTGATGCCGTCGAGCACCGCCAGGTCCTCAGCCAGACGCAAGGGATCGTAGAACGGAGCTATCAGGGCCGCGATGCCGATCCGAATGTCGCGTGTTCTGGCCGCCATCGCGGCAGCGACGACGATGGGAGCGGGCATATAGCCGTCATCGGAACCATGGTGCTCCGACAGGCTGATCGCCACCCCGCCTCGGTCCTCCGCCCAGGCTGCCATCTCGATGGCCGCTCGGACGCGATCCGAGGCGGAGATGCCGGCGAAGCTGGGGTTTCGGAGGTCGAAACGGAGAGCAAGCATCACCGGGACACTAGCGCCAGACGCCCGAGACGGCGAGCCCTGCCGTAATGAAAACCCGCTGCGTCAGAGCGCAAACGCTCCGGTGCCAAGAGGACTTGCGGAGGCGCACGGGAGGCCCGCACATCCGGACGCCCGATCGACTATGGCACCCGGTAGCCGTCGCGGGTGAGCACCCGGACCGGATCGGTTCCGTCCCAGGTGGCGCACATCTTGGAAAGGCTGCTGAGCTGTTTGAGAGTGTCCGGCGTCTGCTCGACAACCTCGGTGTAGAAGCCAAAGTCCGCGGACGTGTCGATGTAGGCCAGACGCCAGGCGCCGGTGTCGATCTCAGAGACGCACTCGTAGCCCAGTTGCTCGTACTCGGCCTTCTTGCCGTCGAAGTCCGGGGTCACCGTGCAGAGCTGGTGGAGGGCTGACGTCCGGCCACCGAGCCACTCCCGGAACACGCTCGGTCGGTCGCAGTCCTGCTTCATGAGCTCGATCTGGACCGGCCCTGCCTGAGCGACCGCGACCTCGAGTGTGATGGGCGCAGGTTCGCCCCGGTACGTCGCGAGTGTCTCGCTGCTCGCTCTGACCAGGAAGGGGCCGACGCCGAAAACCCGGGCCCAAGCGGTGGCGGTGCCGACAATATCCTCGACGAGGAATCCGAGCTGGAAGAACCGGTACTCGCCCTCAGGCCAGGGTTGCTCGAAGAGCCGATGCTGCGGGCCGTTCATCGGGTTGCCATGGGGCGCACGAGGACCTCCTGCATCACGGTAGCCACCAAGTGACCATCGGTGTCATGAATCTCGCCGCGGGCGAGGCCGCGATCACCCACGATGGCGAGTGCCTCTTGAGTATGAAGGTGCCAGCGGTCAAAGCGAACCGGCCGATGAACCCAGATGGCGTGATCAACGCTGAAGGCGGTGAATCTGCCCGGGCCGGCTCCGTCAGGATGGGCCCGGAACACCATGTCCATCAGAAAGAAATCGCTCGCGTAGATGAGCAACGCGGCGTGGAGCGCCGGGTCGTCACCCACGTCACACGGGACTCGCATCCAGTGCGAGCGGGCCCCCGTCGCCGACGACCCACCCAGGAAGGTCAGGGCCTCACCCAGGCGCATCTCCAACGGAGGTGGCCGCTCGATCCAGCCCCGGGCCTGCGCAGACCACTCGGCCGGAACCTGCTCTGCCCAGTCCTGGAGCAGCGGGAACGCTTCTGGTGGCGGGACTTGTGGAATCGGGCTGGTCAGATCCGGTCCCGGGACGTTGGCGTGGAAGGACACGATCGCGATAAGCCGCGGTCGTTCCTCCTGAAGCACAGTGACCCGACGAGTCGACATGGAACGTCCGTCTCGCACTCGTTCCACGGCCAGGTCGACCGGCCGGCCCGGGGTGCCCGCCTCGACGAAGGCCGCATGCAGTGACTGCGGATCCTTTCCATCGATGGTGGCACTCGCGGCGACGAGCGCCTGGGCGAGGAGTTGACCTCCGTAAACGCGATCCACGAACCGGCCGACCTCGGACGGCACCGTGAACATGTCGTCGCCGATCGGTCGCAGATCCAGAGCTCCGAGCAGTTCATCGAGCGACGCGAGAATCGCCGACTCGACAACCTTGTCCCCTCCTGGCCTGTCCCCTCCTGGGCCCACGTCGCTAGCATACGCCCGTGCCAACGCCGTTGGGTGATAACTACGTTGGGGGGACAACATGCTGACGGGCGAGAAGGTGCTCATAACCGGACCGGCTGGTCGGATCGCGTTCGGGCTCGCCCGATCACTCGTTCCCGACAACGAGGTCTGGGGAATCGCGCGCTTCGGCGACGCGGCCACACGCGAAGAAGTCGATGCCTTGGGCGTCATCACCCGCGCGATCGATATCGGGGAGGGCGACTTCGGTGACCTTCCGACCGACTTCACCTACCTGCTGCACATCGCTGCCGATTTCAGCGACGACTACGAACGGGGTCTCCGCGTAAATGCAGAAGGCACGGGCCTGCTGCTTTCCCACTGCCGCCAGGCAAAGGCTGCGCTGGTGATGTCGACGGTCACGCTTTACAAGCCGCACCCGGACCCCTGGCATCCGTTTGCGGAGGGGGACCCATTGGGCGACGCCGGCTTGCCACACCCGAGACCGTATTCGATCACCAAGATCGCGGAGGAGGGCGTAGCCCGTTACTGTGCCCGGGCATTCCAGCTGCCGATCACGATCGCCCGGATGGGAAGCGCCTACGGTGAGCGCGGCGGCCTTCCTGGCTTTCACCTGCAGGCCATCGCCGCCGGGCAAGCAGTCCAGACTCGCTGGGATCCGCTCCCCTACAGCCCCATCCATGATGATGATATTGTTGCCCAACTGGAGCCGCTCCTCGGCGTGGCCAGCGTGCCGGCGTCGATTGTCAACTGGGCCGGCGACGAGCCGGTCACTGTGCAACAGTGGTCGGCCTACTTTGGAGAGCTGCTCGGCGTCGAGGCCGAGGTTGCGGTGGAGCCGGTACCGGGCGCCTCAATAGGTTCCGTGTGCGACCACGCCAGGCGGTCATCAATCACCGGTCCGTGCCAGGTGCATTGGCGGGACGGGTTCCGCCGCATGGCCGCTCACTTTTATCCCGACCGAGTCAAGGCCAGCTGAGGCGATGCCTCGCTATCCGGCGTCTGACCAGCTGTTAGCCGAGGCCGTGCAAGAGTCCGGGCTGTCCGACTTTGGGCCCGGCGACTTCAGCGATGGCCTGGCCATTCTGCTCGAGAGCCTCGAGCGCGACGGGGACCTCAGCCCGAAGGCCGACGAGGGCGTGCTCAGGGACTTCCGGAGACGGCTCGTCAACCGTCTCGAGGTGGAGGCCTGGTACTCCGAGCATCCCGAGATCGAAGAGGTGACGATCCGGGGACCGGTGGATATCAACGGCCTGCCGCGGACCGGTACCACCGCCCTTGCGGACATGCTCTCGCTCGATAGCCAGTTTCGCTGCCTGCGCGCCTGGGAGCAGACTCAGCCCTGCCCGCCCCCGACCCCCGAGACCGAGACCACCGATCCGCGGCGTCTCCAGGCCATCAACGCCAGAGAAGCCGAGCCCGAGGAACGCCGGGCCATGCACATTTACGAGATAGATGCCACCGTGGAGGACACTGAGCTGCTCGGAATGGCATTTCACGGCCAGCAGATGACGCTGCCCGTCCCCGGTTACCGGGCCTGGTGGCGGGGCGTTGACCTCACACCCACCTACGGGTACCACCGGCGCGTGGTCAAGCTACTGGGATCGCGAACACGCCCCGGACTTGTGGTTGTTCAAAGCACCACACCACAAGTTTCATCTCGAAGCATTGATGTCGGCCTATCCGGATATCCGCTTTATCATGACCCACCGGGACCCAGCGAAAGCAGTTCCGTCGTATGCCAGTTTTGTCTCAGTTATCTTGCCGCCCGCCGACGGCGAACGCGATCTTGAAGGGCTGGGCCGGGAGATCTGCGACCATCTGCGCGTCGGAATGGAGCATGCCATCGAAGCGCGCACTCGCATCGGCGAGGACCGCTTCCTGGATGTCCACCACCATGATCTGGTGGCTGACCCGAAAGGCACGATCCGCCGGGTGTACGACTGGCTGGAGCTCGAGCTCACCCCTCCCGTAGAGCAAACGATCCTCCAGTGGCAGGAGGCGAATCGGGTCGGGGCGCACGGGATCCATCGCTATACGGCTGAGCAATTCGGCCTGAGCATTGCCCAGATTCGCTCCGACTACGACTTCTACATCCGCCACTTCGACGTGGCACTGGAGGGCTGAACCACATGAGCACCCTGCCGACCTGGGCCGACCAGATGAAAGCCCTTCAAGGCGTAGCCGACAAGCTCGTGGCCGCCTGGCGACCAGACGGAGCGACCGAAGCTGAGATGCAGGACATGAACAAGCTGGCGCTGTCTATCCTCGCCAGCGGGTACCTGTGTCGCGTCTACACGGATGCCCGTCGGCCCGTGTTCATGCCTCTCTGGAACTATGCCTTCGACCAGGGCGGACCGAATCCGGACTATGTGTACTCGACGACTGAGGTCGACCCCAACGGCGTTTATCAAATCACCGGGTTCCGGGGTACGAGCCGCTTCATCGAGATCACCCAGCAACAGCTGGACATGTTGAGCCCATCCATGATGGGCGGTCGCAGTGGCCCACCGCTGCGGACGACCAACAACCTCGATCAGGTCACCCTTGGTGACGAAGGCTATTTCAGCGTGATCATGAGCGCCGAGCGCCCCGAGGGTTACACCGGTGACTGGTGGCCACTCGACCCCCGCGCCCGGCGGCTCCTGATGCGCAGGTGTTCGTGCGACTGGAAAAATGAAGTCGACGCCCGCGTCGCCGTCAACCGCCTGGATGACCCGGGCGAAGATATGAGCTCCGAGGACATCGCCCGGCGCTTTTCTGACATGGCGGAATGGATCGACGGCACCATCCAGTTCGACATGCAGCTCGTCCGCTATTACCGCGAACATCACGGAATCAACGTGCTCCTGCGATCGCAGTGGATCGAGGAAGCCGGGGGATTGGCCCAGCAGGCGTACTACGACGGGATCCACCTGATTGATGACGACGAGGCCCTGGTCGTCGAGGTGCCCGTGCCCCAGGAGTGCTACTACTGGCAGATCCTCGTCGCCGACGATCGCTTCGCCACCGTCGACTGGGTAAACCGCCAGTCGAGCCTCAACGACGTGCAAGCGCGTCTCGACCCTGACGGCAAGCTCCGGGCGGTCATCTCGAAACACGACCCGGGTGTGCACAACTGGCTGGACAAAGCCGATTTTCCGTGGGGCATCATCCAGATGCGACTCTACCGGACCAACGAGTCCCCGGAAGCGACCGTGACAAAAGTGCCGGTTGCGGACGTGCGGAACCACCTGCACCCGGACACGCCTGTGGTGACAACAGGCGAGCGACAAGAGCAACTTCGGGCCAGACGCGAGGGAGCCCAGCTTCGCCGCATCTGGTGAGCCCAAGGTGCCGCGTCGCGGTCAGCCGCCCGGTCGTGGTCTCCGGGCAGGGTCGAGCGCGATGACCGCAGCGAGACCACAATCGATATGGTGACCGGCGGTGGCCGAGCTCCTCGCCGTCGGCTTTGTGGCCGGCATCATCGCGGGCATCTCTCCGTGCATCCTGCCCGTCCTCCCGCTCGTCCTCGTCGGCGGCGCCGGCCGCCTTTCTGACGGGCGCCCAACCCGGCTTGCCCGACTTCGCCCCGTCGCCGTCGTCGGCGGCCTGGTGATCAGTTTCAGTTTCTTGATCCTGGTCGGTTCCGAGGTCCTCTCAGCGTTGCATCTGCCCCAAGATTTCCTGCGCGACGCGGGTATAGCCGTTCTCGTCGCGCTCGGTCTGGGCTTCTTGATTCCGCCTCTCGGGCAATTGCTCGAGCGCCCCTTCGCCAAGATCAGCACCCGGCAGCCCAGCGGTGCGGCGGCTGGCCTGGTGGTCGGGTTGGCCTGTGGCCTGCTATTCGTGCCGTGCGCCGGGCCCATTCTCGCCGCCATCACCGTCGTCGGTGCCACCCACCGGGTCGGCTGGACCGCTGTGTTTCTCACCGCAGCATTCGCTGCCGGCGCGGCCATCCCGTTGTTGGCGGTCGCCTTCGCTGGCAGCGAGCTGACCGTGCGGGCTCGAGCCTTTCGACGGCACGCCGTGAAATTCCGCATGGTCGGGGGCGCAGTGCTGATTGCCATGGCCCTCGCCATCGGATTCAACAGCTTCGCCAGTCTGCAGCGCGACGTTCCCGGCTACACCAGCGCCCTGCAGAACAAAGTCGAAGGTTCCCAGAAGGTCCGCAAGCAGCTCAACAGCCTCACCGGATCCGGCGCTTCGTCGCTCGCAAAATGCAGCTCCACCGCCACATCCCTGATCGCCTGCGGTCCAGCACCCAACTTCGCCGGCATCACGGCCTGGCTCAACACCAGAGGCGGTGCGCCTTTGACCATCAGCCAGCTGCGCGGCGATGTCGTCCTGGTCGACTTTTGGACCTATTCGTGCATCAATTGCCAGCGCGCCCTTCCACACGTGGAAGCCTGGTACAACCGGTACCAGAAGGACGGTTTTGTGGTCGTGGGGGTGCACACACCCGAGTTCTCGTTCGAGCACGTCGTCTCGAACGTCCGGTCGGCGGTGGCGAGCCTCGGGGTCACCTACCCGGTCGCCGTCGACGACAACTACGAAACATGGAACGCGTACGATAACGAGTACTGGCCGGCGGACTATTTGATCGACGCCGCAGGGAACGTTCGGCACGTGGCGTTCGGTGAAGGCGGCTACTCCGATACAGAATCACTCATCCGGCAGCTCCTCGCTGCCGCCCACCCGAGCTTGGTCCTGTCGCCGGCCACCAATGTCCCTAATCGAACGCCGGTTGAAGGAATGAGCCCCGAAACCTATCTCGGCTACGACAGGTTGCAGTACCTCGCCCCGACCCAAAAGGTTGACCAGGACCAGCCGGCCGTCTATGCGCTCCCGGCATCTATGGAGTTGGGAGAGCTGGCCCTGTCGGGTACCTGGACAGTGCACGCTCAGGAGGCAACCGCAGGCACATCCGCGGGTATGGACCTCGGGTTTGCCGGCGAGGATGTGTACCTGGTCATGGGAGGGACCGGGACCGTCGCCGTGGCGGACAACGGCAAACCGCTTCGGACCGTAGTGGTGAGCGGTATTCCGAAGCTCTACACCCTCTTCCAGGCTTCCAGCGACAGCGGGGGTCTGCTGTCCCTGACCTTCTCTCCCGGAATCCAAGCCTACGATTTCACCTTCGGCTGATCTGGTCGTTGATTCCAAGGGGCACCTCTTTTGGGGCCCGATCAGATGATCTCACCCACGGCCCCGCAGGATCTAACCCAGGATCGATCGCGGATCGGTTTACAGCTGAGCGAGGGTGCCAAGGGCGATCACCGTGCCCCGCGTGGGGGCCCGCCCCAGGGCCGAGTTCGATGATCCCGCCGGCGGCCGGCTTGCTCCTTGACAGCCAGTGCGTTGGCGGGCTTGCCCCTTGACAGCCAGTGCTTTGGCGTCTAGTTTGTTGTCGAAATGTTCGCCCGACTAACTAGGACGGCTTAGGCGGTGCTGAGCCGGCAGCCCGTCGAACGCCTCGACCCGCACATCAAGCGGGTCGCCATCGTGATCGTGTTGGGCATGATCATGTCGATCCTCGACACGACGATCGTCAATGTGGCGCTCGACAGTCTCTCGCGTGACCTGCACGCCCCCCTCAGCGACATCCAGTGGGTGGTGTCGGCGTACCTCTTGGCCTTGGCTGCGGTCATTCCCCTGTCGGCGTGGGCGGTGCGACGCTACAGCGCCTTCCGCGTGTATCTGGTGGCGCTCATCTTGTTCACCCTCGGATCCGCCTTGTGTGGCCTGGCGACCACCTCCGAGCAGCTCATCGCGTTTCGGGCGCTCCAGGGGCTCGGTGGTGGGCTGCTCGCCCCGGCGGGCCTGACGATTCTGGTCAACGCGGCGGGCCGGGACAACCTGCCCCGGGTGATGAGCGCCATCGGCGTACCGATGGTCCTCGCGCCCGTATTCGGTCCGACCTTTGGCGGGTTCCTCCTGCAGAGCGTGAGCTGGCACGCCATCTTCTGGATCAACGTCCCCATCGGCGTGGTCACCGCTCTGGTGGCGTTGCGGCTACTGCCTCGAGACCAGCCGAACAAGGAAAGCGCCGGTCCGCTCGACTGGCCCGGACTGCTCCTGGCGGGCTTCGGGACTGTGGGCATCACGTACGGGCTGTCGCAGAGCGCCACCGCCGGGAGCTTCACTTCGTTGACGGTCATCGGCCCGATGGTCCTCGGCGCGGTGCTGGTCGTGGCGTTCGTCGTGCGCAGCCGGGTCATCAGCCGTCCGCTGCTGGATCTTCGGCTCTACGCGATCCGGGCCTACAGCGCGGCCAGTGTGGTGATGTTCTGCATGGGGGCCGCCTTGTTTGGCGCCATGATCCTGTTGCCTCTCTACTTCCAGGTGGCGCGCGGAGAGGATGCCATCACCACCGGCCTGCTCCTCATCCCCCAGGGGATCGGCGCCTCGATCGGCATGAACCGCTCCGCCCTGGCGACGCATCGCTTCGGCGCCGGCCTCACTTCCCTGGGCGGTGTCCTCATCATGGTGTTCGCCACGATCCCGTTCCTCTTCGTCGGGGCGACGACGCCGTACGAATGGTTGGGCGCGGCGATGGTGGTGCGGGGCGTTGGCGTCGGCCTGGCGTTTATGCCGGCCATGACCGCTGCGTTCTCCCCGCTCAACCACGATCAGGTCAACGACGCCAGCCCGCAGCTCAACGTGATCCAGCGGGTGGGTGGCTCACTGGGGACGGCAATCATCGCCGTCGTCCTGCAGACCAAGCTTTCTCATCTGCCGGGAGCCAACACCCGGCACGGCGCTTCGGCCACTGCGATCGCCGCGTCCTTCGCCGAGACCTACCGGTGGGTGATCCTGATATCGATCCTTGCCCTCATCCCCGCCACAGTCCTGTGGCGCGTCGAACGACAGCTGCGGGCGACCGGCCAAGAGACGGCGCCCTCTGACGAGGCGCTCGTCGAGGCGATCGTATGACAACCGTCGAGCCGACCGCGAAGCGCCCGTCGACCACTCTCGACGAGCTGCGGATGGCGTTGGGCGAACTGTTCGGGGCAGAGCGGCGCCTGCGCGGTCGCGAGCAACAGCAGCCTCGCGACCTCACCCATTCACAGTTGCGGGCCCTCCTCGTCCTGCACAAATCCGAAGATGTGACTGCCGGCGAGCTGGCCAAGAGCGCCGATCTGAACCCGGCCAGCGTGACCGCCATGCTGGATCAGCTCGAGGCCAACGGGATCGTCGAGCGTCGTAGGGGCAGTCAGGACCGCCGGGTGTGCATGGTCTCCCTTACCGACAAGGGCCGGGGCATCGTCGAAGAAAAGCGCGCCAACTGGCAGATGCTCTGGGATGCGCAGCTCGGGAATCTGTCGGAGGAGGAACTGTCCGCCGCTCTCCGCGTCATGCGGACGATGACCGCGCTGCTCGAAGGCCTGTGACGTCGCCTCCGGGCGCGTCCGGCGACCCGCTCAGTAACTGACGCCGCCACCGCTGGGCGCGACCGTTGTCGGCGTGGCTGCCGATGACGTGGTCACCGGGGAACCCGACGGGCTCAGTGCCCACCAGAGGCCAAACGAGTCCTTGACGCCTTGGCCCTTCGTGGTGCCCGATCCGGTGTCAGCGGAGAACGTGTACAGCGGCCAGCCCCCATAAGTGAGACGAACAGTACCGTCCGGGGCCTTGACCGTGCCGAGCAGCCCCGCCTGGACCCCGTTGCCCGCGATCCCCTGCGACATCCCCGACGGCAGCACTGCGGGTGGCCAGACCGACGTGCAGCCGCCCGCGGCGGTGCAGGTGACCTTCCCGCCTTTCTCAGATTCGAGGACGTACAGGGTGCGACCATTCCCGTTGACCAGAACGGTGCCGACTCCGGGGACGTTGGCTGCGCTCACCGTGACCGACGCGTTGGATGCACTGGACCCGCCCGTCGTCGCCGCCGCCCCCGCGGCAGCCGGGGCCGCCGTGCCGGTCGACGGCGGCGCGGACGTCTTGCTCGACGAGCCGCACGCGGCGAAAAGGATGGACGCGCCGGCGATGGCGGCGACAGGCCAGGTAAAGGTACGGAGCCGGTCGGAACGGACAGGCGAAGTCATCGAAGCCTCTCAGACGAGGATGTGGAGGGTGTCACGCGGTACTACGTCCAGTCCGGCTCGAGGGATTGCCCGCCGCGGTGGCGGTGATGGTTCCACCTTCGGACACATGCCTGTGATGCGTTCCGTGGGCCCCTCGTTTGCTACGGGCGGGCCGACCCCGGACGGCTGCCACTGAACATCCGGATGCCCAGCCAGCGACCCCGGGAGCCGCGCCGCAATCCTGGAAGACAACGATCGGACCGCTTCGGCATCCCTCTCGGGCCGAGAAACCCAGCAGCCCCAACGGGATTCGAACCCGTGTCTCTACCTTGAGAGGGTTATACGGGTGACATTCGGCGACACCCTGCGGTACGTAGTGGCAGGTCAGATGGCTGGGGTGACATCTGGTGACACGCCACGGTCGAGGGCGTCCGCGGGATGGACGCGGGATGGTTGCCGCTAGCGCTTGGGGTTCTTCCCGGCGGTGTCGTGACGGTCGGCGTACTCGGCCAGGGCCTCGATCACTACCGCTTTGAGGGTGGTCGCCTGGAGGGCGGCGATCACCTTGAGCCGCTGGTGGAGCTCGTCGTCGATGGCGTAGTTCAAGGTGACCACTCTCCCGATGATAAACGGCGCGGGCCTAGCGACAGGGGGTTGCATAGTGAGCATAGCGCGCCTAGTTTGCTAGGCCGCGGGACTGGCGCCTGTCTCCGTTCACCAACGGAGAAAGGAAACGCACATGCGGAAACGATTGACGCGTGCCGCGCTAGCGGTGACGCCCCTAGCCGGCCTATGTCTCACGGCGGCCAGCCCGGCCCGGGCGGCCACCGCCGACCACATCGCCGTCGCCGGCCACCAGGTCCCGACCCCCGCCAACCTGCACAACCCCATCGCAGTCGAGCGGTTCCTGCTCGCCGTCGAACACGCCCAAGGGTCGACCAGCCTGGCCTTCCTGGCCGGCGCCTCCCCCGCCCTGCGGGCCGCGGTGATCGCCACCGAGACCCGGTCCGGCGGGGTCACCGAGACAAGTTCGACCGGCCGGGCCACCACCACCGCCGAGCGAAGCCGGGAGCTAGCTGAGGTGGGCGCCAGCCCCAACGCCCCGGCCACCATCTACTGCGGATGGGCGTACAAGAAGATCACCTATACCCCGGGGCTGATCACCTACTACTCCCTGTGGCTGCAGACCGACTTCTGCTGGAGCAACGGCATGATCTACGGCATCCCCGACCAGATCCACGGCGGCAGCGCCAGCTGGGGTGGAGGGGGTGGAGCTACGTCACCCGGGCCACCACCTTCACCTGGTTCCCTTACCCCACTGAGTTTTTCTCCGGAGTGATGGCGACCATGCACCTGGGGCCGTACTACAACTACCCCTACATCAACACCTTCCTCTACGGGACAGGTTGGGTGTACACCTGGTGGAACATCGAGAACTAGCGTGATGCTCCTATGAACCCTGTCTGGTGGGTGGTGTGCGTCCTCGTCGGCGCCCTCGTCGGGGGCGTGCTGGGCGGCTGGATCGCCATGGCCATCGGCCTGGTCGCACTCCCCCTGATCGTGCTCGCCGCACGCGGGACGTGCCGGCAGTTGTCGCACTGAGAACCGTGAACCCGGCTGATGCGGCCGCCTGGCATCTCCTCGGTTACATCCGCCAGCTGCGTGACCAGGGTGACCTCGACCGGCTCGCCGACCACCAGCGGGCCCGCATCGACGAACTACTAGAAGAAGCAGACCAGGCTGCCGGCGACGAGTCCCCGGGGTATGGCGAGTAGCTACACCTGCCCGGGCGGGTCGCCCTACGGTCTGTGAAACAGGCGCCGTAGCCAGCCGCGCGGCCGCTCGTCATGGGAGACGTACTCGGCCGGCGCCGTCCGCCGCTCCTGCTCCTGATCCGACGAGTCGCTACACCAGCCGAGATAGTCGAACGTCTTCTGCAAAGTGTGGCCCTGTAGCTCGCCCTCGATCGTCCAGGACCGGGGATCCGGCGGGCGCGGGACCATCTAGTACCAGTCGACGATCCCGCCGCCCGTGCGGGTCCGAACGTCGCTCCCAGCCGGCCGGGGCGCAGGTGCTTCGGACCGGCCGGACAACCCGTGGATCTTGCTCTTCAAGCCGGTCACCACCCGCTGCAACCCCTTCAACTCGGCGACCGTCGCCGGGGTCGTCTCCTCCAGCTCGCGCGCCTGTTCAAGCTCAAACTGGAGTTTCGACGGGCGCAGATCCCCGTACCGGGCCGGTACCGGCGGGAGCTCACCCATGCCCGCCTGCTTCCACGCACAGTCGTCGCTGCCGCAGTCCGGTCGGTGCTTCGCCTGCTCGACCTTACGGTCGGCCCGGTCCACCTGGTGCGCCCAGGCGCCGATGATCTCCGCATGAGTCCGGCCACTAGCGCCGGTCTGACCGACCCGGAACCCCAGCGTCCGCTCCTCGCCCTCGGCCACATGCTTCGCCGCCAACACCTCGAACTCGGCCCGTTCCCGCTCCACCTCGATCGCCGTCTTCTGCTCGTCGCTGAGCATGTCTCACGCCGGCGAGCCGGGCGTCAAAAAACCAGCGCCGAACTGGAGGCTCATGGCGTGTCAGGGCTGACGAACTGACCGCTGGTCGGGTGGCGCTCGGCGGCACCGATAGGGCGCCCGACCGCCTTCGACACGTCCGCGTCGTAGTCCTTGCTCTTCTCCAGGTAGTGCGGATCGGGACCCATCGCCGGCCCGGGCAGCTGGTCGGGGTCCTGGTTACGGATCTGGCGTTGCCCGCCCTGAAAGTCAGCCATTGTTCTCCTTCGGCTCGGTCGGGGTGATGTGCATGACCTTCGCCTGCGACGGGTCCTTGCGGACCTCGGCGACCGCCTGCTGAATACAGTCGATGGTGTCGTCGACGCCGCCGGTCGCCTGCGCCAATGTCGGGTCGTACCCCACGACCACCAGCCTACTCGCCGGTAACTCTACCCACCGGTAGCTTACGCTGAGGGTGAGACCACCCCGAAACGGCCGACCGGGCTCGGGGCGCGCGGCCGGAGATTGTGGGCCGAGGAGGACCCGCTCCAAGTGTTACGAAAGTTTCGGGATGCGCTCCGCTACGGCAACCGCGACGACTGGGACCGGCTCGCCGCCAAATACCCGGATGTCGCCTGGGATCTCCGCCGATCCTGGGCTGATGACGACTGGTAACCCGGAGGACCCAAGACGCAAAACGGCCACCCCGGAGGGTGGCCGCTCACCTGTCCCGCACCGGAGCGCCCCGCCTGAGCGCGCCCGGCACACCAACATTAGCGCTACCAGAGGCTCTACTCCTAAAAATACCGGGAATATCCGATTTCGACCCGTTTGCCAACCCATCCCCCGGAAAAATAGGGAGATGGTGACCATCCACTGCGGTCCGGAGCCGGCAAGCCGGGAGCTCCCCGACCTGTCCGTTTTGAGCAGCCTCGGTGAGCCCCGTCGGTCGCCGGCGCGTCGCCCCGGTAGCCGCTGAACGCCTCGCTGTCGGCAGCAGAACCGTACCGACGGACGTTCGACCCCCCGGTTGTCCTGCGGCGTCCACGAAGATCGTGGCGGCGCTGCCGGGAATGATTGGGGGCCCTCTCGCCTGGGTGTGCCTAGTCGGGCGGCCATTGTTGGCCCTCCCCGGTGGTCGTGTGTCTGGGGTCGCGAGTCGGCAGTCAGGATGAGCGGTCGACACCGGTCGTCCCGGCAGCAACGGATCCGTCGCGTTCGGTGGATAAGGTCCGTTCCGGGCACCGCGTCAGAACCGGAAGGAGAGCGAGCCATGCCGTCGGCGACGTCGAACGAGCAGCAAGTGCTGTTGCGGTATTTGAAGGGTCAACGCGAGCGCATCTTCGAGGCCCTGGAGGGCCTTGACGGCGACGACCTTCGCCGCCAGGTTCTTCCGTCGCGCTGGACCTGCCTCGGCCTCGTGAACCACCTATCCTTAGATGTGGAGCGCTTGTGGTTCCAGGCTGTCATCGCTGGGGACCAGGCTGCGGTAGAAGATGTGCTCGGCTCGTCGGACAACGCCTGGGACGTAGGCATCGAAGACTCCGCCGAGGCGGTGCTCCAGGGGTACCGGCACAACATCGAGCGTGCCGATGCGATCATCGCCACCCGCCACCTCGATGCGGCACCTGTGTGGTGGCCAGACTTCTTCGGCTCCTGGCGGCTCGACAGCGTCCGAGAGATCGTGCTCCACGTCATCACGGAGACGGCCGCCCACACTGGTCACCTTGACGCGGCGCGCGAGTTGATCGACGGCAAGCAACACCTCGTCCTCACCGAGTAACGACGCGCACGGGTGCGCTGAATGACAGCACCACCTCGACGCGCAAACGGAACAGAGTCGGCGCTTGGGGCGGTCCCCGGTGTCGTCATGGGCTGGTCGACTGCCGGTGATAGGACGTACTTCGGGAGCTAACCGGGTCATGCGGCATCGTCTGCGCAGCTGGGATGGCACCACTCGCCGTCCATACGCGCCGAGGTCTGGTAACCGCAGACGACGCAGTGGCCGTAGAACGCCTTAGTGAGCTCGGGGTCGAGCGGACCCTTGTACTGCCGCCACTTGCCGCGCGGTGGCAGCTTCGGCTTCTTCGTCCTCAGCTTTACCAGCTTTGGCGGCGGGCTAAATAACTCCAACTGCTCGACGTCGTTGCCGTCCTTGTTCACGGTCATGTGCTGTTGCTCCTGGTGATCCGGGTCTCGAAGTCGACATAACTGATCCGCCCTTCGTAAGCCGGGTAACCCAGCTTCCGATTGAACGCGTCTCTGCCCTTTGGGTGACGGCGAGGATGGCGTCCCATGCGAACGTCCTGGCCGTGCTTGGGTCTCGGCCGGTCGGATCTGTGACCAGGGCTGACGTTCAGCGTTTGGTTGATACCTGGCGGACTACTCACGCGCCGTCCACGGTGGCGCGGATGTTCTCGACCATGCGGGCTGTGTTCGGTTACGCGGAGGCAGCCGAAATCATCTTGCGGTCGCCGTGTCATCACATCCGTTTGCCGCAGGTTTCTCTCGTGAGGCGCGCGTCATTGACCGCAGAGGACCTTTAACGCCTCGCCAGGCGCTTGGACCGGACTACGCCCCGATGATGTGGATGGCGACGGTTCTCGGTCTCCGCTGGGCGGAGGTGGCCGGACTGACGGTTCGGTCGCTCGATCTCCTGCGGGGCACGGTGGCCGTCACTGGGCAGCTGGGCCGGAATCGGGAGTTGGCGGCACCGAAGTCGGCGGCCGGGGTACGGACGATGGCGGCGCCGCGGTGGTTGCTCGACGACCTCGCACGCTGCTGGCCCGACGCGGGCTCACCGCGGCCGATAGCGATGCGCTCGTCCTCGTCAACGGCCGAGGCGGCCCGCTCTCGTACTCGCCGTGGCGGCGCCACCTCTGGTTGCCAGCCTGCCAGCAAGCTGGCATGGGCGGGCTCAGGTTCCACGATCTGCGCTCGATGGCGGCTACCCCGCCCTAGTGGCGGCTGGCGTGGACGTGAAGACCGCTCAGGCTCGTCTCGGCCATGCCAGTCCGTCCACGACGCTCGGGATTTATGCCCGGGCCACCGTCGAAGCGGATCGTCAGGCCGGTGAGAAGATGGGGGAACGGTTCCGACCGCGGGATGGACGCGGGATGAAAGGTTCCCGGAGGGCTAAAAACCCAGCAGCCCCAACGGGATTCGAACCCGTGTCTCTACCTTGAGAGGGTAGTGTCCTAGGCCACTAGACGATGGGGCCCAGCGGCAGCGAACATTCTAGCGGCCCGGCCGTGCCGGCGGGGAGCCGCGCTGCCGGCCGGTGCCGCGCTGCCGAAGGCGGCCAGGGGGTCGGCCGCAGGGTACGGCCAGGATGTGCGTCCGCCGCCAAGGATCGGAAGAATAGGGCATGGCCGAGAACTGGAAGAGCACCCCCGTCACCGAGGTTCGCGCCGGAGACGAGATCCGGCTGCAGTCCGGACGGCGTCTGGTCGTGCTCGCGCGTGGAGGAAGCGTTCATGGGCAGGCCGGAAATGATCGCCTTCATCCAGGACACACCGGAGGAGTGGTTCAAGCAGCCCGTGCCCGGGTCGATGTCGGTCGAGGTTCTGCAAACCGACTGACGCGCCGAACGTTGGCCCGAAGGGCGAAAGTGCGAGACTGATGGGCATGAACTACACGACGATTGCTCCGGTGATCCAGACAAGCGAAATCGTCGGCTAGCGCTTCAGAGACGCTCGAACACGTAGGTTCCCGGAGCTCGAGCCAGGACCGGGTACTCGTCGTTCCCCAGCTCGTTTGGCGCGGCGCGATCCGCGGGGCAGCGGGAGAGAGCCCACTCCGCCCAGTGTTCCCACCACGTCCCCGAATGCCGTTCGGCGTTGGCCATCCACTCGTCGGGGTCGGGTCCGGGCGCAGGACCAGCAAAGAAGTGCGCCTTCGGGTTGCCGGGTGGGTTCACCTGGGCCTGGATGTGCCCGGCGTTGCTGAGAATAAAGGTACTCGGGCCGCTCATAAGCTGGGTCGTCCGGTAACACCCCCTCCACGGCGTCAAGTGGTCGGTGGTGGCTCCCGTGACGTACGTCTCCACCTTTATCCGGGCCAGGTCGACCGGGGTTCCCAGAACGCTGAGCGCACCGGGTTTGCACAGCAGGTTCTGCCCGAAGAGGTCCAGAAACTGGCCGTGGAGTCGGCTCGCCAGGTTCGTGCCATCGGCGTTCCACGCCAGAACGTCGAACACCGGGGGATCCTGGCCGAGCAGGTAGTTGTTGACCCAGTAGTTCCAGACCAGGTCGTTGGGGCGAAGCCAGCTGAAGACCGAACCCAACGCCGAGGCGCTCAGCACCCCCGCCCGGCGAGAATTCCACTTCGACGCCCGGATCAGGCCGGCGTCGGCGAGCATGCCGATCAACGCCGGAACCTCGAAGTCCAGAAGGGTGACCGCGAACGAAGCCGTGTTGACGCGCTGGTCGTCGGCAGCCGCCAGGTGCGCAAGGGTCGTGGCCGTAGTGATGCCGCCGGCGCAGAAGCCGAAGACATCCGCATCGTCGCTGGCGGTCAGGCTCCGGGCGGCATCGATCGCACCGAGCACGCTCGTGGCGTACTCGTCCAGGCCCCAGTGGGCGTGCTCCGCACTCGGGTTGCGCCAGCTGACCATGAACATCTGGATCCCGCGGCTCACCTCGTATTCCACGAAGCTCCGCCCCGGAGCCAAGTCGAGGAAGTAGTACTTGTTGATCTGCGGCGCCACCACCACGACCGGACGCGACCGGACCGTCGGGGTCGTCGGCGCATAGCGGATGAGCTCGCAGCGCTCATCGCGCCAGACGACTGCTCCAGGGGTGGCTGCCAGGTGCTCCCCGACTTCGAGGACGCCCTCGTTGACCTGGGAGGGCATGCCGCCGCTACGGAGCAGGTCCTTGAGGTACGTCCCAACGCCGCGGGCCACACTCTTTCCCCCCGTTTCGAACGCTCGCTTCAAGGCCGCGGGGTTCGAGAGCAAGAAGTTGGTCGGCGCGGCAGCGGAAGTCAGGACCGTCATGGCAAAGCGAGCCCGCTCCGCGGTTCGCCAGTCGGCTTTCGGATCCTCGGCGAGCTTCATCATCGCTTCCGACCAGGCCAGGTAGGCCTGCTTCAGTCTCTGGTATCCGGGGTTGTCGCTCCAGGCCGGATCGGCAAAACGCCAGTCCCCTTTCGGCGCCTCGAGCTTCGACGCCCCGACCGCCACCCGGGCCAGCTCGGCCCACATGCCAGCACTGGCCCGCAGTCCACGCGGCACGCTTCCGATGCCAAGCGCAAGCGAGCGGGTGAGCTCCTGAGGATCCCAGCCCCCGATATCCTCGCCGCCGAAGACCGCCTCCGTCGCCTCGGCAAACATCTCCTCCGACGCTGGCTCCGGGCGTGTTGCCATTTGCGACCCCCTCCCCCTGACGGCTGCAGGCGCCAAGACTACACAGTCGGAATGTACCCCACTCACCCACGCCGGTAACGCTTGCGTTCGAGATGGCCCGATCGTCATCGGGTGGCGAAGCAGGGGAAGGTAATCGGCGATACTGGCGAACGTGTCCCTCGCCCTCTTCCCGGGGTCGTTCGACCCGTTCCATCTCGGGCATCTGGCGATCGTCGAGTGGGCCGCCGGCGCCTATGACGACGTCATCGTGGCGGTGGCAAGCAACCCGGAGAAGGCCGCCTCGCTCCTGACACCCGACGACCGTGTGCGACTGGCAACCCTGGCCACCCAACAGCTCGGGAACGTCAGCTGCCTCGCCGTACAAAGCGTCACCGGGGTCCTCGCCAGGGAACACGGAGCCGACGTGATCATCCGATCCGCCCACAAGGAAGCTGATCTGGAGCGTTCGCTGGCGGTCCTCAACAAGTTCATGTCCGGAGGGATCCCGACAGAGTTCGCCCCCTCCAACCCGGAAACGGAAGGGATCTCGTCGACGCTCGTGCGCGAACTCCTGCTCGCTGGCGATACGGAGGCGGCACTGGCGTTGGTTCCGCCGGCGATCCGGGAGGAGCTGCGATCCGCGGCGCAGATTGCCGGCCGTGGGTCCCGCCCCTCGACGCCCGCAGGTCCGGGACCGATGACGCTCGGACGCCGAGTGCAGCCCGCACGGGTCGCGGTCGTACAGGACGCACCAGTGCTGGCGGACCGCGACGCGACGCTCGACAAGGTGCTGACGCTGACACAGGAAGCGGCGGCGGGCGGAGCACAGGCGGTCGTGTTCCCGGAGGCTTTCCTTCCGGGCTATCCCGATTGGGTGTGGCGGACGTCGCCCTCCGACGAGCGGGCCGCGGCCTACTACGCCGCCCTGTTCGACAACGCCATCGTGATCGGTTCGGCCGTGACACAGGTGCTCGCCGTCGCAGCGAGACGCTTTGGTATCTATCTGTCGGTGGGCATCGACGAGCGCGAGCCGGCCGGATCGACGCTCTACGACACGCAGCTGTTCTTCGGGCCAGACGGATCGCTGCTGTCAGCACACCGCAAGCTGGCGCCCGTCGGAGCCGAACGACTCGTTTGGGGCGACGGCCGAGGCTCGGACCTCGAGGTCGTCGAGACGCCCTACGGTCGAATGGGAACACTGATCGGATCCGAGAGCTACCTACCGATGGCGCCGCGCCACCTTGTATGCGCAGGGATTGGACATTTACCTGGCTCCGGCGGCGGAGACGTCTGACCTGTGGCTGTCGACGACCCGGCACATCGCGAAAGAAGGCTCAGTCTTCCTGGTGGGAGCTCATCCCTACCTGCCCTCGTCGGAGCTACCCGATGGTCTCCCGGCTCGATCTACAGGTCACCGCAGTGGCGAGGTCCGGTGGAACGGCGGCAGCCTCGTCGTCGACCCGTCCGGCCGTGTCATTGCGGGACCCCTTCGGGACCAGGCGGGTCTCGTGATCGAGGAGATCGATGCCAACACGGCCCGGCACCAGCGCCACCTCATCGATCCAATTGCCACATTGCGGAATCCGAACCTGGCACCTCCCCCCGGATTCCGAAACGCCGGCGACGACACCGGCGCGCTCCCGGGTCAACAACCCCTTTACCAGCAAACGAGTGGTCAAGAGCCGGCCGCCAACGACACCGGAGACTGACTCGCCCGGGCGTCATCCTTCCCGGCACAGGCCGATGCTTGCCAGCAGCTAGCGTGGTCGCGAACTTCGGGCACGCTGCAGTGGTCACGAGGAGGTTCGGTTGGCACACGCTCTGATCACCGGCATCACGGGCCAGGATGGCCGTTATTTGGCTGAGCTCCTGGTCCGAAAGGGGTACCAGGTCCATGGGATGATCCGTGGCCAGAACAACCCAAAGGCCAGAATCGTCCAGGACGAGATCCCCGAGATCGAACTGATCGACGGCGATCTCACCGACCTCTCCTCGCTCATCGCGGCCGTAGAGCAGGTCCAGCCGGACGAGGTCTACAACCTGGGGGCCATCAGCTTCGTCAAACTGTCATTCAGCCAACCCGAGCTCACCGCTGATGTCACCGGGTCGGGCGTCCTCCGGGTGCTCGAAGCCATCCGTATCGTCGGCGGCCCGAACAACCCCATCAGGTTCTATCAGGCCGCCACCTCGGAGATGTTTGGCAAGGTGCACGAGTCGCCTCAACGCGAGAGCACGCCATTCCATCCGCGCTCGCCGTACGGGACCGCCAAAGTCTTCGGCTACTACACAACGCTCAACTACCGGGAGTCCTACGGGATTCACGCCTCTAACGGCATCTTGTTCAATCACACCAGCCCACGCCGGGGCCTCGAGTTCGTCGAGCGGAAAATCAGCAATGCGGTGGCGCGCATCTCGCTCGGTCTCCAGGATACGGTGACGCTCGGCAACCTCGACTCGTCCCGAGACTTCGGCTTCGCCGGTGACTATGTCGACGCCATGTGGCGGATGCTGCAGCAGGACGAGCCGGGCGACTACGTCATTGCCACTGGGACGACGTGGACGATTCGCGAGGTACTGGATCTGGCCTTCCAGGTGATCGGCGTGGACAACTGGGGACCATACGTCAGGACAGACGATCGCTTCTTGCGCCCCGCAGAGGTGGACCGGTTGGCCGGCGATGCTGCCAGGGCCCGGGACATCCTGGGTTGGGAACCGAAAACGGAGTTCCCCAACCTCCTCGAGCAGATGGTCCGCAGCGACTTGGAGACGGAGAGGGTCAAGTCCGGTCTGGCCTGAGCCCTGGGCTCAGCTCACAGGTCGAGATCGCCGGCAAACAGCCGTCTGGCAATGGTGCGGCGAAGAATCTCCGACGTTCCATCCGCCACGCACGCCTTGCGGACGGAATGGAAAGCCTCGACCAGACCGAGTTCGTTGGTGAAGCCGATGGCGCCGTGCGCCTGGATGACCCGGTCGATAGCCCGGACGGCTGCTTCGGTGGAGAAGGCCTTGGCCATGGACAGCTCTTTCGTCGCCACGCGACCCTGGTCTAGCAGGAGGGCACAGTTGAGCCCCATCAGGTGAGCGGCGTGAATCTCCATCGCCGACTCAGCCAGGGGAAAGGCCACGCCTTGATGCTCGGCGATCGGGTGCCCGAAGGCCTCGCGCCGCGTAACGTACCCGGTGGCCGTTTCGATGGCCCAACGGGCCAGCCCCACCGCCCGTGCACTGTTGTACACACGGCCAGCGGAGACCCCCGACATGGCGATCGAGAAGCCGTCACCGAGTTGGCCCAGGACCATCTCCGGCCCCACCCGGACCTCATCCAGATGCAGGATCGCTTCGTCGCTGCCGATCTCACCGAACATCCGGATGGTCGGCTCGGCCGAAAACCCCGGACTGTCGGTCGGCACCAGAAAGGCACTGATCCGGCCCCGGTGGCCGTCCTCGGAACCAGAGTCGATGCGGGCGAAGATCACCCCGTACTCGGCGTAGGGCCCGTTCGTGATCCATATCTTGCTGCCCGACAGGATCCAGTCGTCGCCATCGGCCACAGCCCGGGTTCTCATCATCCTGGCGTCCGAGCCCGCGTCTGGTTCGGACATCCCGAAGCACATGGATGCCTGGCCGGACAGCAGATCAGGCAGAACCCGCTCCCGGACGGCAGGGGTCGCATGCTGGAGCACGTGGCTCGGGCCGCGGGCCCAATGGGCAACGACCCAAGACATGAGCCAGTTGTGAGAGCCATAGTGGTGGTACAGGTCCTCCCAAACCCGGTACAGCGCCTCGCTCCCGAGTCCGCCGCCCCCGATGGAAGCGGGGACGAACATGCCGTAATAGCCCGCGGCAGCGGACGCCATCCGGATCTCCCGGACCAGTTCCAGTACCTCGTCGCTCAAACGCCCGTCAGGACGATACTTGCGGCGCGGATCGGAGAGCAGAGTTCCGGCTCGTTCCTCCCGGATGACAACCTCGGCGTCGACGAAGGCCCGAAGACCAGCCAACAAGGTGTCGATGTCGGACGACAGATCGAAGCCGACGTTGCCCACCAGTGTCATTACGGACCTCCTTGTTCGCTCTCCCCCTCGCCTGTTTCGACGGAGATCGTCGCCTCGCCGGCGGTGGCGACCTCCCCATCGGACTTCACACACGAGACATCGGCTACCAGTAGCTCACGACCATCGTCAGCCGGCTTCCTGCCCGTGATCCGGATGACGACTTCGATCCGATCGTCCTCGAAGATCGGACGGACATAACGCGTCCGGAGGGAACCGCCTTCGAGATAATGATGGCCGAACTCGTCGGACAGTAACGTGGAAATCCAGTTCGTCGATATCATGCCGTCTGCCACGCGACCACGGAGGCCATTCGCCCGGGCGATGGCGTCGTCAGTGTGAATATTGGGCTCGGCGTGGACCAGTTCGTCGGCCGCCAGTGTCACCAACTCCAGGGCGTCGCTGTACCAGCGCATTCGTTCAGCGGTCATGGTCCGCTGCAGGCGCGGCAACTCCCGTCCGGGTGTCCACAGGTCAGCCATCCTCTCCCCCAGGGCGAAAACTCAGCAACGAGGTGTCGCGGTAAGTGGTGTAGATCTGGCCCGTCACCTTGTCGCGTACGAAGAAATCGATCACCAGGTGCTCCCGCCCTTTGTGGGCGTATTTCTGGATGACTTCGCCCGTTATCTGCAGGGGCCGGGACGCCGGACTGCGGCGATGGTAGGTGGCGTCGTATATCAAGTGCAGGCGGGCCGCCGGCCCGGCACCTTCGGGGCAGGCGCTATCCAGGAGTCTGGTCTTGTGGGCGTGCACCACCGTGGGCGGCACGTGCACGGCGTCCCCGACCTCGCCTGCTGGACCCTGATACCGCTCCGATGCGTCCTCCACCGCGTGCGCATACTCCCGTAGCAGGAAGGGAGTGATCACCTGGTCCACCGGGCCCAAGAGGTCGCCCTCCTCCAGATCGGACACCCAACGACCCAACACGCTACGCCTCCTCGATCGGATCGGCTTGAACCCTAGCAGCGGACCCTCGGGACGGGCCGGGTCGAGCCGTCGGCGCGAGCGGCCACGCGGCGACCCAGCGTCTAGGCGCGCCGAAAGGGGTCGTTGAGGCTGAACGGCACATCCGCCAGGTGGGCGGCTTGCGTCTTCGAATTCCTCGATCGTCCAGGACCCTTCCTTGTGGATCTCGTCGATGATCGCAAAGGGCTGGAACAGGTAGATATCTCCGGCTCGAACCAGGAACACCCTGCCCTTGATCGGGCAGTCGGCCGTGCACAGGTAGGCGACGAAAGGAGCGATGTTCGCCGGATCCTGGGGCGTCCACGCCTCCGACTCTATTTCCTCAGGTTGATCCCGACCGGGAATGGTCGCGATGAGGCGAGTGAAGGCGGACGGGGCGATGGCATTCACCCGGACGCCGTAACGGTCCAGTTCCTTCTGAGCGATGATCGTGAGGCTGGTTATCCCCGTCTTCGCAGCCCCGTAGTTCGACTGCCCAGGGTTGTTGAACAAACCGGACGTCGAAGAGGTATTCACCACGGCGGCGTTCACCTGGCGGCCGGCCTTGCTCTGATCCCGCCAGTACGCGGCCGCGAAGTGCAGCGGCGCAAAGTGGCCCTTGAGATGCACGCGAATGACGTCATCCCATTCCGCCTCCGACATGTTGACCAGCATCCGGTCCCGCAGAATGCCGGCGTTGTTGACGAGCACGTTCAGGTCGCCGAAGGACTCAATGGCTTGCTGGATCATCCGCTCCGCCCCATCGAAGTCGGCGACATTGTCGGTGTTGGCCACTGCCTCACCGCCCATCGCCTTGATCTCGGCCACGACATCGTGAGCCGGACCGGCGTCGGCACCCGATCCGTCCTCGGCACCGCCGAGGTCATTGACAAGGACCTTCGCACCTTCGCGAGCGAAGAGCAGCGCGTGTTCTCGGCCAATTCCTCGACCTGCGCCCGTGATCACCGCAATACGACCGTCCAATGCGCCCACTGCTCTCTCCTTTGTCCCCGGCCCGAGGCACCGGGCCGGATGCTCAGGCCTTTAACTTAGGCCACACGCGCCCGGGTACACCCGGCCGGGTCGATGGACGCGTTCGGAGGTCAGGTGCCGCGATGGCAAGCAGCGAGATCGGCACCTGGGCCGCCCGACACTCAGGCCGAGTTTTCGCTCAGCTCCGCATAGCTGGGGGAGGTGGCGGCGGTGCCGAAGGCCGTCACCCCCAACAGGAGCAGCGACACGACGTGCACAGAGGTACACCACAGGCAGATCGCGTCCAGCTTGAACAGCTCGGCGTAGATCAGCCACAGGGCGGTGCCGACCCCCACCAGTGACCACACCACCCTGGACATGCGTACTGCCCGGGACGTGCTTCTCCAGGCCGGCGGTGACTGCAGGACGATCATGACTGCGAAAAAGATGAGCCCGAGCAGCGAGACCGGTATCCCCTGGATCTTCGAGTACTGGCTCGTTGTCACCTTGAGACAGTCGACGATGCCCCCGCCGGCCGGGCAGCTGAGCGACGTCGACGACGTGTAGTGCTCGTAGGTGAGATAACCGGCCAGCCCGAAGCCAAGGACCGACAGGGGCAGCCCGATCATCCAGGGCCAGCGCGGCTGCTCGGGCGGGTAGTACTCCTCCTCGTCGTCCAGGCGCTGGGTTTCCAGGGCCACGGTCAGCCCGCCGAGGAACTGGCCCCCGACGCGGAGCCCGTGGTCGTGGCTGCGTTGACATTCGCTACCGCGCTGCAGGCGGCCGCGGGTTTGTCGCCCGTAATGCCGCAGATGTACTTGACCAGGGATGCGGCCGAAGAATCGATGTCCGCGCCGATGGTGTTCGTGTTGTCACCGACGGAATTGGCGATGTCGTTGAAGCTGTGACCTTCGAGCGTCGTGTCGGGGAACTGGCTCGTGTTGAGCATGTACTTTCCGCCGATGTCGATGAAGGGGAAGGAGAGATTTCCTCCGAGCGTGGAGCTCCACAGCGCCTGCTCTTGCGCAGTGGGCGTCTGGAGCGTCTGGTAGTAGTTGCCTTTCGGCACGTTCGTCGTGGTCTCAACCGGAGTGAAGGTGAGATACGGGCTCGAGTAGGTCGAACCGTAGAAGCTCAACGTGGCGATGTTGCCGTCCCGGACGGCGGAGCGGGTCTGCTGAAGATTCGTGAACGTGCCAAATTGCGACAGCGCCACGACCATCGGCCACCGCTCGGTGGCGCAGATCGGGCAAAACTCGGCCCCGATAAACAAGAACTGCGGTTTGTTGGCGGAGGTCAATGCCTTCGCATTCAATATCGTTGCCGGCGACAGGTCCGACACCTTTGCCGACGCCGCCACCAGATCAGCGACTGGCACCGACTGCAGCGCGTGTGACGTCGCCGGTGGAACCGCCGTTCTGGGCGCGGCCTTCGCTCCCCCCGACGAGAGGCCCACGGCCACCAGGACGACGACGACGACCACCACTACCGCGGTGGCTACCCCGGCGATCCAGGTCTGCTGGCGGCGGCGATGACGCTGCTGCGCGGCCTGCCGGCCGGTCGGCGGCCGCTTGGCTGCCGACGCGGGGGCAGGCCGGGGCGAAGAGCTCCCGCCCTTCTTCTTGCCGCGAGGCGGGACCGGAGTCCGCCCCGACGGAGAGTTCTTGGCTGTTTGGGCCACGGACACGTCTCCCTTCGGGACATGCGGGGGGTGGGAAAGTAGAACCGGCGGTGCTACACCTCGTGGACAAGACTAGGCCGGAATGACCGCCGCAAGGGACCGGGACGGACAATCTGGACTCCAGGTCAGGACTCCAACCGGTTCGTGCGTCATGAGCAGGTAAAACGCCCCGGAATTTGCTCGGGCTGCCTATCAAAGCGACCGGCTTCGATCTCCCTGTACGGACGCCGCAGATCGGGATTTGGGCAGTTCCCGGGCACAACACGGAAAGGGGCAACGAGATGAGGGACCTGGATGACGCCCCAGGGCTCTCGCTGCCACGCTGGCAGGTACCAGAGCGGGGTGCCGACGACAAATTGGATCACGGCCCGACAGCGAGCGCAGCGCAGCGAGTATGGCGGGCCTGGAAGCGGAGCTTGAGGGCGAGTGTGTGGCGGCGGCGCCCGCCGCACTGAAGCATTCCCACCCAGTGTAGTTGGATGTACGCTCCGCGTCAGCACCTCGGTGGTTGCGGACACCCTCGCCTGACTCCGCCCGGGGGCGTCGGCGCGGTTCGGCCGCACCGGCCGCCCCCGCCTGAGGAGTCATGCCCCGCCGCTCATTGGGGCCTGCCGCAGCCCGCAACCGAGCGACCGAGCCGCCTGGAACCCGCGCAACCAGGTCAGACCGTTTCGCGGACCGATGACCGTGCCCAACCCCGCACCGGACGTGAAGTCCCCCGGACGCTCGAAGAACCGAAAACGTGTCGGTTCTCTCGAGGATGCTCGCTGGCAAGCGACATGGAGGCCTACGGCCGCCGCGAGCGCGTACATCTCCTCAGTTATCCGGGTCACGGTACCGCTCCCTGTTGGCCAGCCCACAAGAGTGGGGTCCGGCTGGCGCCAGAGCCGCCCGCCGGGAGCGGCGACGGAGCGCGTTCCGTCAAGTTCGTAAAATGCATAAAGCTGCCCCTTCTACTGCCAAAGAAATCTAGGCCAGGCCGCCCTGACGATGCCCTCGAGTCGGAGGTCCATGGCCTTGGGCGCGGTATACCTTGTCGACCAACCCAAGCATTAGCGCCACATCACCCTGCCCGCTCGGTAGCCGCGCAACCAGGTCACCGCGTGGCTCAGGCCAACTGCTCTGCCAAGCACCACGCCGGCGGGTGTGGAGAAGCTGTAGCCAGGCAATTCACCGTCGGGGGAGTCAACCGCGATCACCAGGTCGCACGACTCGACAAGCGACTCGAGATCAGCCGTCAGTTCGTTGGTTGTTGCCATCGGTGCCCCTTCGTTCCGCCGCCATCCCGAGCGCGGCCCGGTTACCCAACGGTATCGTCTCGCCCATCGCTTAGCTTTCACCCGGGACTCAGTTGTTGACATATTGTGAGCAATATGTCCGTGCGTATACACGTCCTGGTGCCCGATGACCTCCACCACCGGGCCAAAGCTGCTGCCGCTCTTCGCGGCATCACCCTCAAGGACTATGTCAATGAGGCTCTGGCGGACGCGGTCGCACTCGACGAACGGCGCCAACCCGGCAAGCGATAGACGACTTCCAAGCCCTTAGTCCGCATGTAGCGCTTAGTCATGCTTGTCCAGTGGTCTTCGTTGGTTCCACGGTGCGACCTGGCCGGGAGGAACCGCCCCTCCGGCCGCCACCCTGCCTTCACTTATCAGCGTTATGCTCCCCCGCTTGCTACCTGATCTCACCGCACTCACTTACGAGGAGTTGTTCGATCTGTACGTGCAGGCGGTGGCAGCCATGCGCCGAGCCACGCCCGAGGAGGCCACCCGGATCGAGCGAGATTCGGTGCAGCCGCTGAATGAGGAGCTAACGCGGCGCTCGCAAACCGGGAAGCCGCCGCATTAGTCAGGGACGGGCGGGCTCGTCGCGGGCCGGTGGGACCCGGACTTCCCTAGATCGGACGACCGTTCGCCAGTTCCAGCAGAAGTTCTGGAGCCAAACGTGTAAAGAGCGCACCGAGTGCGCCATGCAACCGTCCGTCGACCGTAGCCGCCACCCGGCTTCCAGCCGGACCGTCGACAAGGGCAGCGAAGAATGGCAGCAGGAAAGTACCCTCGACACACGGTCGAAGGGTTCGTGCTTGGGCTGGAACGCCAAGGGAGTGAAGGCGAGCCCTCACCCAGGCGGACGAGCCGGGATGGCGAAGACCGCAAAAATAGTCCCATGCGTGTCGGGCGGCGTTCGCGACCTCTTCGGCGGTACAACGCGTGGCCACGGTGACCAGCTCTCGCGGCACCTGGGCCATTGTCCCCAACTGCGGGAGCGGAATCGGAGTGCCCGAGACCAGCTCAAACGCGACCCGTCTGTGTGCCCACAACTCCTCTGCGGGACCGGGCCCGCGTTGGCCCAGGTAGGTGTAGTCGAAGCGAACAGACCCGACTGGAAGCCACCCCTGACTGATCCATATGAGCCGATCCGGTCTCCGCAGTCCGGCCCTGAACGGGGTCAACACCCGCTTCGCCATGTCGTCCGTACAGGCCACGGGCGCAGCCCATCTCGTCTCGGCGGAGGTCCCCGATACCTGCGTCTGACTGGTCGCTTGGGCAGCTTCGGGGTGGCCTCGCGCTGCTTGTGGTCCGGTCGCCGCCACGGTCGATCCGGCGGCGGCGCGGTGTTCGGTCCAGTTGCCGCCGTCCCAGTAGCGCAGCATGCCGGGATACTCCGGGTCGGCGTACCAGCCGAACTCAGCCACGAGTGAAGCTCCTCGCTCGGTCACGGTAGAGTTTCGCACGTCGTTCAAGCCGACGGGGCTAGGGGCGCCCCCTACACGCCGGCCTGCGCTGCGACTGTGCCATTCGCGATGGCATCGACCAAGGATTGATGGTCGGCTTCGTTCTGATCAGCGTACGCAAATGCGAAGTCGGCCAACGCCTGGACGAAGGTATCGCTGGCACCCAGATAAGAGCTGATGGCAACCGCGTCGCCGGATCGAGCGTGGGCGCGGGCCAGGGTCCAGCCGCAGAGCTGCGCGTACACCCCGAGCACATCCGCCGGCATGTTGTCCACCGCGGGCGAGAGTTTCCAGTCCCACAACTGGCGGAAGTAGTAGTCGTGGGAGCGCCCATCCACGCCACGGGCCACCCGGTGCCAGCCCAGAAAGATGTCGCTGCTGGCCTGCATGAGCCGCTGACCTTCGACCACCCGCTGGCCATGATTGTCGAAGGGGCTCTTGGTCAGAAACCGCTCCAGCACCGACGGCTCCGCCTCCTTGACTTGCAGGATCAGCGTGTCACCGTTGTCCCGGCCGACGAGCAGCGCCACCCAGGCGCGGGTGCCCACGCTGCCCACTCCCACCACCTTGCGGGCCAGGTCCACAAACCGGTACGACTCCAGCAGGCGGCGTCGGTCGCCGGCGAGGGTCCGGCGGTAGCCCACGATGGCATCGTGGATCGAGTCCCGTACCATCTGGGCCTGGTCGTCGTCGTAGAGTTCGTCGCCAGGCACCAGCAGGGGTGGGTCGGAAACGAATCGCAGCTCGCCATCGACAGGCCGGGTCAGCTGGGCTCGCGCCTTTATCTGGTCCTTGCTCTGTGCTTTTCCGACATTGCGCTCCACCTGCTGCACGATCCGCTTCCCCACCGTGCCGCCCCACCGCTGCATCGCTTCGTTAACGTCCAGGCGGGTGTACCACACGTCCAGGTTGGGCATCGTCGCGAACGCCCTGGATCGCGTCTTGATACGATCGGATGCCGGCCGTGACGATCGTCCGCGCCGTTTGAGAGTTCCACTGCCGGCCGCGTGCGGCAATCTCGAGGCTGGCGGCCAGCCGCTTCAGGTCCCACTCGAATGGGCCTGGGCGGTCTCGTCAAAGTCGTTGACGTCGAAGACCATGGCCCTGTCCGGAGAGGCGAAACCGCCAAAGTTGGAGAGGTGGGCATCCCCGCACAGCTGGACCGTCAGCCCGGTGTGGGGCATGGTGGCCAGATCGGCCGCCATCGGCAGCGCCGCGCCCCGGTAGTAGGCGAACGGCGAAGCCGCCATGCGGCCGTGACGGATCGGTACCAACTCGGGGACTCGCGTCTGTGCCTGCTCTGCCAACAGGTCCAGGGGCTGATGGATCCTCCGGCTGGGGTCCCACTGCGCATGACGGGCCCGGGGCAACATGGCGCGAGCAGATTTGCCCCTCGCCGCTCGCTCCTCGGCGCTCGGGTGCTCGACCTGGTCGGCCGCACCGCCGTCCTTCGCCGCCCGTTTCGTTGTTGTGACTGTCGTTGGCGTCACGGCCCCTCCCTCTGTCTTCGAGATGAGCACCGGCTGGCCCAGCCGCTACGCCCACCGTGATCACTTTGACCCTGGATCATGTCACACGGTTGATGCGGAAGGGCCAGCGAGCGGGGCGCGGCCGGTGTGGGCAGGTCGCCGCCGAGGTCAGGGAAGACGGGCGCCACCCCCGGCCAAAGTGGGCACGGTCGCGCCAAGTGGGCAAAAAACACCCCCGCTACTGACACCAAACGTGCCCGGTTAGGCCCACCGTGCCCAGTTCCAGCCAAGCGGGCACGGTTAGCGCCAGCGCCGCCGGCGAGGCGCAGGGCCGGCGGGTGCCGGACGGCGCCGACGCGCGGGCCGGCCCGGTGACCGTCATGGAATGAGGTCGCCCACGGCTCGAGGATCACGCCCTACGGTGACCCGATAGTTTGACGGAATCGTGGACCGGATGACGCTGTCCGTCAGAACAATATGAGCGTCCCGCGAGCGGAGGGACGGCGGGAAGCGGAAAGGCTCGAGGCTTTCAGCGACGGAGTGATGGCCGTGGTCATCACGATCATGGCGTTCGGCCTCGACGTCCCGAAGGACACCACCTGGCACGCGCTCGGGCAGCAACTCCCCTCGCTTCTGGTGTACGTCCTGAGCTTCACGATGATCGGCATCTACTGGAACAACCACCACCACTTGCTCCGGGCAACGGAACACATCAGTGGTGCCGTGATGTGGGCCAACCTCATCCTGCTCTTCTGGCTGTCCCTGGTGCCGGTTGCCACCAAGTGGGTGGGCCAGGCCCACCAGGCCAGCCTGCCCGCGTCGGTGTACGGGATCGTCGCCCTGGGATCCGCGGTGGCGTTCGGAATTCTGGTCCGGATGATCATCCGGGCCAACGGACGCGACTCCGCAGTGGCAACCGCAGTCGGATCGGACACGAAAGGAAACGTATCCGTCGGGTTGTATGTCCTCGGCATCGGCCTGGCGTGGATCAGCCCCTGGATTGCGTATGCGCTCTACATCTTGGTCGCGGTCGTGTGGTTTATCCCGGATCGCCGGTTTACCCGGACTCGCCCGGAAGCGTGAGGAAGCAGCTGCACTCGACCTCGCTCACCTGCGAGAAGACCAATGTGGTCCGGAGAAAGACGCAAGCACTCTTGGTAGATTGTTCCTGTGACTGCTAGTAGCCGATGTGCGCCTCTGTGCCCACGGGGACAAGAGAGGTTCGGTTCCAGGAGCATTGATCGTTTGATGGAGAAAGACAGTGGCCGGAGGCGACGCGCCGTGTCGACGCCCCCGCCCCGGGCCCAACTCTCCGCCCTGCGATGGGAAGGCTAAGCGGAACCCGTCATGCTTCGCCATCGCAACGAATACCCGATCGAAGGAGAACTTCCGGCCTTGGATGGGGCTCACGCCTGGCTGAACTCGGCGCCCATAAACCTGGATGACCTCCACGGCCGTGTCGTGCTCATCAGCTTCGGGACATATACGTGCATCAACTGGATCCGTTCCCTCCCCTACGTTCGGGCCTGGGCGGATAAGTACCAGGGCCAGGGTCTGGCCGTCATCGGGGTACAGACGCCCGAGTTCGATTTCGAGAAAGACCTCGACGGCGTTCGTGCGGCGGTCAAGGAGATGGATGTTCGCTATCCCGTCGCAGTTGACAACGACTACTCCATTTGGGGCGCGTTCGACAACCACTACTGGCCCGCCTTGTACTTCGTCGACGACCATGGTCGGATCCGCCATCACCGCTTCGGCGAGGGAGAATACGCGGAATCGGAACGGGTGATCCAGATGCTGCTTACCGAGACAGGTGCCGACGTGGGTAGCGGGCTGGTGCAACTCGAACCGAAGGGAGTGGAGCTCCCGGCCGACTGGGACAGTCTGGGCTCGCCGGAGAACTACGTCGGTTACGGACGGACCCAAGGCTTCGCCTCCCCCGGCGGTGTGATGCCAGACGTGCGCCACGGTTATGTAGCCCCGGCCCGATTGGAACGCAATCAGTGGGCGCTGTCGGGTGACTGGCGCATAGGCAGCGTCGCCATCGTGGCGGAAGAGGGCGGCGCAGCTCTGCATTGCGCTTTCCGGGCCCGCGACCTGCACCTCGTGATGCGCCCCGCTGTGCGCCCGGCCTCGATCCGATTCCAGGTCCGACTCGACGGCCAACCCCCGGGACCGGCGCACGGCGTCGATGTCGATGAGAACGGCAACGGCACGGTGAGCGGCCAGCGCCTCTACCAGCTGGTCCGTCAGCCGGGTCCAATCGTAGACCGGGCCTGCGAGGTCGAGTTCCAGGAGGCAGGGGTCGAGGCCTACGTGTTCACATTCGGATAACTCGGGTTGCCGCCGGCGCCGCGGCGGTGGCCAGACTCCATGAGACGGACCAACGGACCAACTACCCGCTCTTCGCGGAGGATGGCGCAGGAGTGGGCAGGTCGGCGCTACCAGGACGGGTCAGGTTTATGGGGATGACGATCTTGTCGTACAATTCCTCGCTGACCCCCTTGGCGAGCGCCGCTTGTTTCAGGGTGAGGTCGTGGTCGATAGCGTAGTAGGAGATGGCGGCGGCCTTGTCGTAGCCGATGACCGGAGACAAGGCGGTGACCATCATCACCGAGCGGTCGATGTTCTCTTTGAGCTTGGCCTGGTTCAGCTTGGTGCCTTCGATCATGAACTGGCGGAAGTGGTCGCACATGTCGGCCATGATCCGCGCCGAGTGCAGGTAGTTGCTGATCAAGATAGGACGGAAGGCGTTCAGCTCGAAGTTACCTTCGGACCCGCCCATGGTGACGGCCACGTCGGAGGCGATGATCTGGATGGCGACCATGAGCATGGCTTCGGCCTGGGTGGGATTGACCTTGCCGGGCATGATGGAGCTGCCGGGCTCGTTGGCGGGGAAGATCAGCTCATGGATACCGGTGCGGGGGCCCGAACCCAGCCAGCGCAGGTCGTTGGCGATCTTGAACAAGGTAACGGCCGCGGCCTTCAGCCCGGCGTGGGCGCGCACCATGCGATCCAAAGTGCCCTGAGCGGTGAACTTGTTCGTCGCGGTTTGATAGGCGGCGCCGGTCATCTGGTCCAGCTGAGCGGCCACCTGCTCACCAAATCCGGCGGGAGCGTTCAGCCCCGTGCCGACGGCGGTGCCACCCATGGCGACCACCAGCAGCCCCGAGGTCGCGTGCTCCAACTCCGCCATGGTGTCGTCGACGGCTCCGGTGTAGCCGGACCACTCCTGACCCACGGTCAAGGGCGTGGCGTCCTCCAAATGGGTGCGACCGATTTTCACCACGTCGGCCCACTGGGTGGCCTTGGCGTCCAGTGCATCGCGCAGCCGCTTGAGGGCCGGGATAGTGCGCGCCATGGCCATGGTGTAGGCGGCGATGTACATGGCGGTCGGGAAGGTGTCGTTGGACGATTGGCCCATGTTGACGTGGTCGTTCGGGTGGACCGGTTCTTGCGAGCCCAGGGTGCCGCCGAGCAGCTGGATGCAGCGGTTGGAGATGACCTCGTTGACGTTCATGTTCGATTGGGTACCCGAACCGGTCTGCCACACATACAGCGGGAACTCCGAGTCCAACTGGCCGCTGATCACCTCGTCGCACACTCGCTCGATCAGCTCCCCTTTCCAGCGCGGCAAACGGCCCGCGGCGGTATTTACCACCGCCGCCGCCTTTTTCACATACCCGTAGGCGTGATACACCTCCTTGGGCATACGGTCATCGCCAATGTTGAAATGTTCCAAGCTGCGCTGGGTCTGCGCACCCCAATAATGGTCGGCGGGAACCTCGACCGTACCCAGGCTGTCGAACTCTCGACGCATCCCCGTCGCGTGCAGCCCGATCGGAACATCCAGGATCTTCGGTGGTTGGGTATCGCTAGTACTGGTCACCAGTGATGACTCCTTCACAAGAACGAGTTTCGGGGCAAGTCAGCGCACGGCCGCCCGAGCCGTCGGATCGGGCGGTCCTTCCCTTCTGTCCTGTCTGAGGCGCAATCAGGACGCTATTCCTGGATGAAGTATTGATCCGAAGGGAAATTACCACCCCCTTCCAACCCGATAAACCCCGTAGGCGGCGATACTACCGACAGTGCGGCTGTCGGCCGCTACCCCATAGTCGCACCGGTTTCTGAGGCGGCACAGCCCCAACACCGCACCGGCGTCCGGGTCCTCGGAGCCTTCCCTCACCCACTCCGAAGGGCGCTTCGATCTTCGTCGGTCATGCCTGCAAGGGTGCGGGCCCATTCGGTGTCGGTCCGCTCCTGGCCAGGACGCGCAGGCGAACGGACCATCCTCATCCCGTAGCTCAAAGCCGCCAGCAGATCGGGTGGTCCCGCCCGCGTCAGCGCCTCGAAGCCGATCTCCTCAGGGATGACGACTGGAAGCGGACACCCCTTCTGCCCGACAACGTGCCTGTTACGAAGCCGCCGTTGCCTTGCCGGTCGGCTCAGAATGACGGGAGAACTTGGCCTTCAGAGCGGCGATACGATCTTCCCGCTTCTCCTTGATCTCCGTCATCTTCTTCTCCCTGACGGCCTTTCGCGCTGCAGCTTGAGCGGCGCGGGCCGTGTCCTCCGCCGCGTCCAGCTCAGTGAGGACATCGGCTTCGGAGCGCCTGACCACCACGCCACCGAGGTCGCCCATTGCCTTGTCCAAGACCTGCTCGGTCGGCTCGTTGAGTTGAGCTACCAGCACCGTGTGCCCCGGATTGATCGCCGCGTTGAGCTGGGTCAGGACCTCGTCCTGCTCGTCGGAGCGACGCAGGTCAAACGATCCGCCGGTCAGGGCACCGCCGGTAAAACCGAGCAACATCCCCACCGGGCCCCCGATGACGCCGAGGAGCAAACCCATAAACCCCCCGCCCGCCGTCGCCGCACCTGTCTCGGCGTCAAAGCTGTCCTTGACCTGCAGTGTGCCACTCTGGTCCCGTTCGACGACGGCGGCGCTCCTGGCTGTGAGTTGCTGCTGGTCCGAGAGTGACTTGAGGACCGTCAAACCCTCATAGGCCTTGCTATTTTCCTTAAAACCAACAACCACGACGCTGTCTGCGATAGGCATGAGAAAGACCTCCAGCTGCATTGGACTGTCGGACACTCATCACTATTGCACTTCCCGGCTCGCTGTTCGCTTTGGGCTCGGACGCGGTTGTCACACCAGCTTGACCGCCCGCCGCACCCATGCCATGACGGCCCTGAGGTCACCATCGTCCAGTAGGTACGCGACGACGCCGAAGGCGACCATCGCGCAGCCAGCCGCGGGAACTGCCAGGGCGAAGGCCTCGAGCTTGTGATGCAGGGGTACAGCCAGGCTGACCGCTATGCCCACGCCGGCACCGACCGCGCCGGCGGCCAGCCCCGCGAGGGCGGCGTGACCAACACCCTGCACGGCGGCCTTACCGCAGATCCTCCGGGTCACAATCAGCAGCGGGATGGCCACTACCGTCTGCCCGATGGTGTTACCCAGGGCGAGGGCGCCGACCACCAAGCGTGACGGGACAAGCTCAGCCAGCACCACGTCGGCGATGAGGACGAGTAGCCAGCTTCCGGCCAGCGCCACCGCTGCAACTTTGAGCCGTCCGATGGCAAACATGACCCGCGACAGGTTGGTGATCACAGCGACTCCGGCGATGCCCGGAGCAAACAGGGCAAACGCCACTGTCAGCTGGGATACCTGATCGGGCTGCTTGGCCAGGACATGGGCGGCGGGAATGGCGATCGCCGCGATCACTGCCGTGCCGAGCCACGACATCAGCAACACTGCGCGTGTCGACCCGGCACTGGTCCGGTCGAATGCCGAACCCTCCCGCGAGGACAGGACGGGGAAGGCGCTGACGACGATGGACAGAGCCAGGACGGCGGACACGGAGGTGAATACCTGCGAGGCGTAGTTGAACAGGACGACCGCTCCGGTCTCTCCGCGCCCGTTGGCCAGGACAATTGCCACGACGCTCGTCAACTCGATGGCGACCAGCTCGATGAAGCCGACCAGCGCCAGGCCGCCCGCCCGGCGCGCCACCCCGGTGGGGAAGCGCAGAGTCGGCCGGAATCGTAGGCGCAGCCGCCGCGTCGGCGGCAGGGCGACGAGGACCAAGACGGCGATGCCGAGGGTGGTCCCGATCGACAGGACAAGCTCGGCTGCGATTGGCAAGCCACCGAGCGACCGGCCCTTGCTCAAGGGAACGAAGGCGAGGTAGCAGCCGATGAGAAAAAGGCTCGAGATCCCAGGCCCGATGGATGGCGCCGCGAAGCGGCGGTAGGACTGCAGCAGCCCGTAGAGAACGACGGAGAGCCCATACAACAGGGCTTGCGGGGCGAAAGCCACCAGCATGTTGCCGGTGGCGGTCACCATGTCGGCTCGAACGCAATGCGCGTTCGAGTTAGTGGGGTTCAGCAAGGAGGCGATGGGTCCGGCAGCCAGCGCGATGATCACGACGACCGGCACCAGGATGATAACGGACCAGGTCAGCATCGCCGAGGTGATGTGGCCGACTCGAGCTTTCTCCGCGGGGTCACGTCCCGCCCGCTCGGCTGAGCGGGCCAGCACGGGGACCATCGCGCTGGTTAGCGCACCACCCAGGACCAGCTCGTACAGCAGGTTAGGAACCTGGTTGGCGGTGACGTACGCCGAGCCCAGGCAAGTGGCGCCGACGGTCTGGGAGAAGACCAGTGTCCGTACCAGGCCGAGGACCCGCGACAGCAGGGTGAGGCCGGCCACGATGGCGGCGCCACGCGCGATGCCCGCACTGAGCCCTGGGCCCCACCCCGGGTTTGCCGGCTCCTCAAGTTCCGTACTTTCATCGGCCAGCACATGCAACTCCTGATCGTCGCAGGCGAGGCCACCGTCCTGTCACATCGCTGGCAGGAAGACTCCGCCATCAGCAATACATCGGGCAGTACGCGGGCAAAACACGCTCCCTGATCTCAGGAGCACTCGGTCGTCGAAGAAATACATCTGGACGGCGTCACGCAAGAAGCCGGCACTGACGAGGGCTCACAAGACGACCGGCCGACCACGAGATGACCTGCCTCTGAGCTCTCCTGCCCGAGCGAGCCGAAGCCGGCCGTTCTGTCAGCGCTATCCGCCCTGGGCCCGGGATCAACGCGCGGCTGCCCCGGCCCTCCGCATTCGAGAGACCGGGACAGCCGGGCTTTGCAGATCTGGTAGGCGGTGGAGGAGCGATCAAAGGGCCATCAGCCGACCGCCTGGGTGAACTGCCAGTACTGGTTCCAGCCGCCGTTCCAGTACCACTGGTCGATCTCGTCGCCGGCCCAGGGGCTGGCACCGTAGACGTCCGCGTAGAGGCCGGTCAGCCGGTTCCCGATCCCGGCGTTCCACCCCTCTTCGCTCCATCCGGGGTACGTGCCACCACCGATGAACCACTGCTGGCTGTAGTCACCGGTGCACGGCCACTGGACCAGCGGGGTGCCGGGGTTATAGGAGTCGCCGGACACCGAGAGGCACTGGCCGCTGTTGCGGTTGACGATCTCGGCATAGCCGCTGTCGGTGGGGATGACGAACCAATCCTGGTTATAGCCCCCGTTCCAGTACCACTGGTCGACCTCGGCTCCCCAGGCTGTCGAGGCGCCGTTGACGTCCAGGACCAGGGCGTCGGAGGTGCCGATCCAGTAACTGCCGTCTCCGGTGAAGAACGAGGTGAGGGCGTTGAGGACGGTCTGGCCCGTGATCCCGAGGTCGCCCAGTGCGTTGAGGATCTGGTACTGGGCGTAGGAGAAGACGTTGCTCAGGACCTGGGTGATCTGGCTGGCGGTCATGCCGATCTCGTCGAAGACGTACGCCACCTGGGTGCCGACGTCGTTGAACACGCTCTGCAGGGTCTGGCCGATCTGGTCGGCGGTGTAGCCCAGTTGATTGAGCCAGTAGGCGACGGTGCTGTCCACATCGGCGAAGGCGGACTTGAGGGCGCTGCCGATCTGTTCGGGGCTGAGCCCGGCCTGGTCGAGGTAGGAGGCGAGGCTGCCGTCCGAAGTGCCGCTGAAGAACTGGACAATGTCCTGGCCGATCTGGGCGGCCTGCACACCGATGTAGTTCAGGGCCGAAGCCACTTCAGTGGCGTCGTACTGCAGACCGGCGAGGGCCTGGGTGATCTGATTGGCTGTCCAGTTGTAGGCGTTCTGGAAGGCCTGAGCGACCTGCTGGTACGCCTGGGTGATTGCTCCCCAGAGCACACCGCTGTTGAAGGAGAAGCCGAAGTTGACGCTGCCCAAGTTGTCGCCGGCGACGATGAGGAAGCCCGAGCCCGACGCCGACAGGTTGAGGCCGGAGCTGTCCAGGCTGAACGAGCCCTTCAGGTTCGCTCCGAGCTGCAGGTATTGGGGCAGGCCAGCGGTGATCGAGACGGAGGCGCTCGCCCCGACAAAGCTCGACACCGCGCTCAGGTTGATCGACGCCGAGAAGTCGAATCCGGTGAAGCTGAAGCCGCCCTCGAACTCGAAGGTGAACCCGTCGGTGCCGAGGTGGAGCTTGAACACCACGGCGGCCTGGCCGGGGCCAGCGGAAAACTGGACCGGACCCAGCCAGAAGTTGGAGATTGTGATGCTCGCGTCGACGCTGAAGCTGCTCAGGTTGACCGCGGCGTAGACGTTCACCGAGACACCGCCGAAGATCGCCTTGAACTGGATCGACGCACCAGGGGTAACCACCTGCTGGTCCGCGAGCACGCCGCCAACCGGGGCCAGCCAGAAGTCCGCGGTGTCAATCGCAATGGCGTCTTCCAGGCTGCTGTTGCCGGTGATCTGCAGCGGATACAGAGCGGCCTGGCCGGCCGGTGCGGTCAGCCCGAAATGCACGATGGGGGCGTCGAGGTCGAAGTTGACGTCGATGGAGATCTCCGCGTCGGGCTGCAGGCCGATGGGCTGGGCGATCTCGGTTGGCAGCATCACGTTGTCGAGGTCAAAAGACAGAGTGGGCAGAGGGATGCCGTCGCCCAACTCGACGCCGATGCTGGCGGCGAAGGTGCCGATGGTCAGACCTTGTATGCCGAACGCGTCCTGCCAGGGACACGGAGCGTCGTTGCATTCGCCGGTCAGGGCAATCCCCACGGTGATGCTGGCGGAGTCCAGTTCGAACGCTGCGGTGAGGGTGACGCTCACGTCGGACGGCGTGGAGTTGGAGTTGCCGGTGACCGAGGGTAGGTGCAGGGTCGCGGTACCGCCGATTGTCAGCTCAGGCTCCGAACCCAAGACGACGCCCAGGGTGACTTGATTGAGGTACACGGCGGCTCCGCCGGTGTTGAGGATGGTGGCCCCGTTCTCGCCGGCGCCAAAGTCCAGGTCGAGGTTGAGCGTGACGCCCGCCCCGGAGATGCTCGCCACCGCCGTAACGGACTGGGGCACCGGGATTCCCCAGCTTGTCAGGTCGCTCTGCTCGGTCGAGGGCAGGCTGTAGGTCAAGGTCGCGTCCAGCCCCTTGCGGAGATGGAACGGGGTGTCCGAGGTGAACCCGGGGATCGAGGAGGGCACGAAGCTCGGGATGTCCTCGGTGGAAACCCACACGGCTCCGCTCCCCGATAGTCCGGAGATTCCCAGGGTGCTCAGGTCCGCCAGGGCCACGCCCGCCTGAAACGAACCATCAGTGTCGAAAGCCACACCCGCTGTCAGGGCCGGAGCCGACCCGACCCCTCCGAGGCTGGCACTGCCCTCGACGGAGAAGTCGTCGGTGGCGAAGTTGCCGTTCACATCGAGGGCGAGATCGGTCAGGGTGAAGCTCGAGCCGAGCGGTGGGGCCAGATTGCCGGTGGCATCGGTCGTCAAGGTGAACGACTCCTGGCTGGGTGCCAGGCAGGCCTGGCCCGTCAGGGAGACCAGCGGCGACGTCGCGTCCGGCTGCGTGTATTTGGCGATGCCCTCGGCATCGACCCACAGTGCCCCTTCTTCGAGCCCGGACGGGCACGAGACGGTCGAGGGCGGCGCCTCGTTGGACACCTCGAGATTGGTGACGTCAAGCTCCACGTTGGGCGCCGGCTGCCAGGCAACGGTGTTGTCGGTGCTGAGGTCGAAGGTGATGCCGCCGTCTGTGTCCTTGAGCGTGCCGGTGAAGTCCGGCGTGACCGTCAGCCCAGGCTCGGGCTGCCAGGGGCTTGCGTTCGGGTCGCTGACGGTGAGGCTCCAGTCGGATATCCCGGCCAGGGTGCCGGCGACGGAGACGGGAACCACGGTCGCTCCCGAGCCGAGATCGACGGTGCCGTTGACCGACAGCCCGCTCCCGGAGTCCAAGGTAAACGTGGCGCCGCTGTCGAGGACCACGCCGGTAGTCAGGGTCGCGGCGCTCCCGAGGGTGCCCGTGAGCGAGAACGACACGTTTGTGCCGTCGTAGGTGAGGGCGCCGGTCAGGTTGACCGGGACCCCCAGCACAGAGAGTCCGCTGATGGTGACGGTCGCGGTGAAATCAGCCGAATCGACCGTCGTGGTGCTGTTGGCGTTGGCGATCGTGCCCGTGAGCAAGGCGGTCGCGCCTCCCGCGGTGGCCGAGGAGGTGAAGGTCAACGTGTTGGTGCTCTCGTCGATCGACAGGATGGTGGCGCCAAACGCAAGGGTGGCCGAACCGGTCGGCAGGGGCAGGTTGACGTTGGTGGGGTTACCGAGGTCGACCGTGAGGGTGGAGCCCGAAAGCGAGCCCTGCAGCGTCGATGAGGACAGCGAGACACCGAGCGTGTTGTCGAGGAAGCTGTAGATGGCGCTCGAAACGCTGTAGCTGGTACTGGGGCTGGAAGCGGCGCTGGCGGTCAGCGAATGAGCGGGGGCGGCAGCGCGAGGCGCGTCGACGGGAAGGCTCTGAACGGCGGGGCCGGCGAGGCCACCGAGGAGAGCGCCGCGGTCGATCTCGATGGACCCGTTGTGGGCGGTCGTTACATCCAGTGCGCCGGCCAGATCGCCGCCCTGCACATCGAGGGCCCCCGACACCGCATCGCCGCTGATCCGAGTGCCGTGAGCGAAGGTTCCCGCCGACAGGGGTGTCGATCCGGCCGCGTCGACGAAGCCCCGGCCGGTAGTCAGGTCGACAGCCAGACGGCCCGGGCCCTGAACGGTTCCGGCGGATCCGGCGGAGACGGTGAGATCCCCCTCCGTGCCCACCCAGGTGTCACCGGGGTGGTAGCCGGCGGGGAGGACCTGCCTGGCGGATGAGGGCGCGTCGGAGAACTCGATGTGCGTCGTGGCCTCGGCGGTTGCGGCCAAAGGAGACCACTCGACCGGGCGAGAGCTGGTCACATCGAAGGCCACCGCTCCGGCCTTGTCGACGAGGGTCCCGGTGAAGCTGGGTTGGACGACAAGGCTGGCGAAGGGCTGCCAGGGCTTCGAGTGGGCGATCGGGCTCAGCCGCAGCGACCAGTCTTCGGCGCCCGAGACCGCGCCGCTCAACGCTTCCTGCAGTGCGGCGCGCCCCGAACCGATGGTGGCCCGGCCGTTGACAGTCAGTCCCTGGTGACTGTCCAGGGTGACCTGCAGGTCGGGCGACACCGACACGTGCCCATCACCGAGACGGGTGGCGGCGGTATCGAAGGAGGTCGCCGTGAGATGCAGCGCTCCCGCGTCATAGACCACGGTTCCCTTGAGGCCGACGGTGCCGCCGAGCACCGGCAGCTCGGGGATCTCGAAGGCTCCGGCCACGTCCTCCGGCGACGCGAGCGTCGTCGTGGCCGCGTCAGGAATCGCCAGGCTGAAGCTGGCGCCCAGCCCGGCGACGGACTGGGTGACGAACGTGAGGGTGCCGGTCCGGGTGTCGCTGACGAGCGTTCCTTCCCTGAAGACAGGGCTCTGGTAGCCGGATGGGAGCCCAAACCGAACCGACGTGGGTGGACCGACGGGTACCGACACGTAGTGGGAGTAGACGCCGCCGACGAGTCGGGGGCCGGGGGTCAGGGTCAGGCCGAGGGCCGACGCGAGCAGGCGGCGCACCGCGGGCGACACGGTGAAGCTGCCTTGCGCGGCAGCTCCGGTCGCGGCTTTGATCGCGGCCCGCGGGACGTCAGAAGTGGGGGCCGTCCCCCGGTGCAGATCGATCTGGTTCAAGACCTGCGACGTGAACGGGGACTGCTTGGGAGCCGGGTGGATGCGCTTGGCCTGCATCGGCCTCGGGAGAGACCCACCCCGGTGCGGACGCGGCGAAGCGCTCGCCAGCGAGGACGGGAGCGTTGTTTGGAGGAGGACGGAGACGATGAGCAACAAGATCAGAGCTGGCGCCAGGCGCCGGGCCTTGGATCGGATCAAATCGGACGAGAGCATCGCTGAAAGCCGCCTTCTGAGGTTGGTGGCTTCAGGATCAGCTCTTTGCGGCCGCGCTTCGATGGTGGCCGCATGCGTCTTCGAAGGGGTGGGGGCACCCCCTCGCGATCAAATCCCCCCGGCGGCCGAGAAGAACGACCCGGCGCGGCGGGGTCGGGCAGTGCCTTGACCGTTAGAGGAAGTCGCACATGCTCCGGCTACGACTGCGGGCAAAAACCTCCCACCGCTGTCGGCCTCGGCCGAGACAAACGGTCCAGAACGATGGGAGGTCCGCGCCCGCCTCGAAACCCGCTTCTAGGCTATGACCGACCGACTATCGGATAGGTCAGCAGGCTTCATGCAAACCCGTGATCTGGTTTATCGGTGTCTGGCCCTATCCCGGGTTATTCGGAGCGATCTCCGCTCATCCGACGATGGGGCCGCAAATCGACTTTCCGTTGTTGAGGGGAACGAAGGTCGTTCCCTTTAAGGTGACGAAGTACTGGCACGTCGTGCTATTGGTCTCCTTCCCGAAGTCCTTCAGGCTCAGGTCGAGGGGCTGCGGCAGAATGCCGTTGGCCGTGTATCCCTGGATGGACCGCACGGCGCTCAGGAAGGAAGCATGCGTCGGATTCTTGCCGGCCTTTTCGAGGCCCTGGATCCACATGTCGGCGGAGATCCAGCCCTCGGTCCAGTTGAGGTTGGGCACCCCGCTGAAGTGCTCGTAGGTCTCGAAGGCGCCCTGCTCCGCTTTGGTGGCCGGTGTGTTCTCTTCGAATGGAACTTGCTCAACGGCGAAGATCCCACCCTGGGCAGCCTGGACCGCGGACGGGTCGTCGAGGAGGGCCTGGTCGTAGCCGGTTGGAAGGAGGGAGGCGACCAGGTTTATGCCTTCCTGCCTGGCGCCTTCCATGATGGCGAGGTTGGTGTTGATGAGCATCTCCGAGTTGAAGCCATCGACTCCGGCCTGCTTCATGGCAAGCACGTCAGCTGTCACATTCACTGAGCCGAGGGGAATGCTGTCGTTTAAGTACCCCACCTTCAGACCGATACTCTGCGCGGCTTTAGAAAAGTCCTGGGCCGCGACATCCGAGGGCGGCTCGTTACCTATCGCCAGGTCGGCCATGTTCTTGGCCCCGACCAGCTGGGCGATCTTCGCGTACACGGTCGTGATGGGAGGATTCGCCGTCTGGTCGCCCCAGGTGGCGACCATGTTGGTGTTCGGCTGCTCCGCCCACTCGGGCCCATCCGTGGGAAACCCGACCACGGGGATTCCAAGCTGTTGTGGTAGCCGATACGCTCCGGCCGCGGTCAGGTCGGAGATGAAGATCAGCCCGAAGACCTTGCGTTCTTGGACGAGCTCACTCACAGCCGTCTCAGCACCGCTCGGGGTGCTTGTGTCATCGCCAGAGAGGAGCTTGATCTGGTGACCGTCGACTCCCCCCTGAGCGTTCTGCAGGTCGAATCGGGCTTGAGCACCCTGCACGGCTCCGTTGAAGTTGGCCGACGCCGGTCCGGTCAGTGAGGTCACTATTCCGATGGTGATGGGGCTCGACGTGGCGTGGCTGCTGCCGGTTTGAGTTGTTGTCCTGCTACCTGAGCTACTCGACTTCGCCGAGCTGCCGCAGGCCGACGCTGCGACCGCTACTACAGCGGTAAGCACGAGAGCTTTGGTTTTAATCCCCCCATATGTAGTCATGGGTCTCACGATAGGACATCGGTCGATCGCGATGCTGTACGGGGAAAAGCAGGCATAGCGCCAGACGTCCCCGCCGCATGCGAGGAAGACGAACAGAAAGGCAACCGCATCGCTGCGACCGGACGAGAGCGGGAGCGGCGGCCAACGGGGGGAAATCAGAAGTGAACCGCAGCCCGATCGGAGCACCGCGTATAGACCCAGACACTGGGCCCGGGTTTGTGGTCGGCAGCGGGAGTCCAGATGGAGCGCGTCGTCAGACAAACGCCCCGGATTCAAGACTCGAAAGGCGGCACAGGAAGAACTGGATGGCATTCGTCGCTCGATTGGTACATCGGCCTACGTGGCGCCAACCCGGCAGTCACTGGCGGACTATCTCGTCAACTTCGCGAGCGGGGCTACTCCGCCCTCGGCATCGCAAGCGAAGCCCCAGAGATGCGCGTCTGGTCGGGTCTACAGCTTGGTTAGTCCCTCGAATTGCGAGGGCGATTCCATTCTCCTGCTCACACCGGCTGCCGACGCGAGAAGTACTCGGTCTGCGCTGGAGCGACATCGATCGGGAAACGCGACGTGGCAGCGATCCGGCAGGGCATTGTGCCGCGGGGCAAAGTGTCCGGCACCGGCGCGGACGGCCGCATCGTTGCTCCCACATAGAGCAACAAAGCGCGGGTTAAAGAGAAGACTTCACGATTGCGCCATGGCTGGGCGAGCCTTGCTCTTGCAGCCCGGTGTGTTCCTGAACCCCGTCTCACGAGCAACCCGAGCATCGCACGACAGCCACCACGGCCGAAATCTCCAGTCAGGTCACCCCGGAGATGGTAGCGAACGCCGTAGAGAGGGTCGCTTCCCGGATCGTTGGCCATCGAGACGGTTCGGTCGGTTGGCACCCGGAATCTCGGGGGCGGGATGGCCACCGCAGTCCGGCGCACATTCAGAGCCCCTGGGACCATAGCCTCTGTGATCACTTATCCACAGGGATTGGAACGTCGCTGACCTGCGGAAACGCTCAGAAACTGCAGCTCGGGGGGGAGGACTCGAACTCTCCTCGCTCTCGTGATCGATGGTGTCAGGCAGTCCACGTCACGCCCCTTGAGCAGGATGATTCGCCGCGCTGCTCCCCTGCCGTCCCGTCAAGTCCGGTTTCGTTATGGGAAGTTTGGAACCAACCTGGAACCAGGCCACCGCCAACCGGACCGCTTCCCGGCGCCACGTCCGAGCGATGACCTCGCCGCCCGCTCCATGCGCATACTGGCGGCGTTGTCACGAGCCGAGGGCAAGCGCGTTCTCGACCTGTGTTCGCGGCACCTGTATCTGGAGCCAGAACCTGTACCTCGGGCAACGCGCTTTGACCACGGGATCGAGGTCACCCACGAGGAAGCCGCTGTCCAGGCCGGCCGCAGGCCGCCCGGAGGGCTTGGTCTTGACAGCGGGCGCCGCCAGCCAGTTCGCCAGCCGACAATGGTGGAGGACCCCCGCCCGGGGGTCCTGGACGCCCTCGCCGTCCTCGCGTTGCGATACCGTGACATGGCCGGCGAGCTCCGCCGGCGGATGTGGGGACAGCGCGGGCGGCTATACCTTGGTGCTGGCGACATCAGGGACTCCATGTAGGTCGACAGATTGGTGTCCGATCCCCACCCGACTTGGGGGCCCGGAACCGGTTCCTGCAGGGTTACAACGCTCAGGCTGCCATGTCCGAAGACCAGGTGATCGTGGCCGCCAGGCTCACCAACGCGGCCAACGATTCCACCATGTTCGTGCCGTTGGTCGAAGCCACCGAAGCGAATCTGGCCGCTGCGGGCCAGGCCGATCCGCCCGACGCCTACACGGCCGACGCCGGCTACTGGAGTGTCCCCAACGCCACCTTCCACTCCGACGCCGAGGTCCTCATCGCCCCCATGCCCGCTACCCAGGGGATCACCGATCCCGACGATCCCCGCATCGTGACTCGCCACAAGGTGCTGGCCCGCCACGATGCGGGGAAGATCTCGCTCAAGCAGGCGGCGGTAGAGATGGGTGTATCCGAGACATGGGCTCGCAACCTGCGCGATCTGCGCCGCAGCGGCGGACCCGACCCGGCCCGGGTGCGCAAGAACATGCTCGATCGCCTGGCCAGCGACGAGGGCAAGGCCCGCTACGCCAAACGCTGGTTCACCGCCGAGCCGGCCTTCGGGAACATCAAATCGAACCTGCGGTTCCGCCGCTTCGCCCGTCGCGGTCAGCAAGCAGCACTGAGCGAATGGCGGCTCATCTGCTCCATCCACAACCTTCTAAAGCTTCGGGCCGCTCTCGCATGAACCACCCGAACCGATTCGATGCTCGTCAGGACCAGGCCCTATAACTCCGGCCCCGACGAACCTCAATAGTCACATCAGCCCCAACAGAACCGTGCGACGGCCTCGTCAGCCCGCCATTCTGATAGGTGGGGCTAGGCAGAATCGAACCACCGACCTCAGCATTATCAGGGAAATGGTCATGCCTCTCATGCCTACCGGAACGGACCAGACACTAGCGTTGACCAGCGGCTTCGTGCTCCATCGGGCGGCATGACCTAGCCAGATTAGGCATCGTTTTCCTGCCCCATGCTGGCGCGATGCTGGCGCGGCGGGCCTCTGACCGCACAAGACTCGTGGCAGCCGGCTGCCACGGCGAGGTTCGTCGAAGCGGCCCCGATCGGCTCCGGCTGGGAGAGATGGGGTTTGATGGCGAGGGACCCTGGCGGGAGAACTACAAACGTGTGAGATTTTTGGGCGATGAAGGTCCGTGAGGTGATCCGTCTTCTAGAACAAGACGGCTGGCAGCTCACCGGCCAGCGCAGCAGCCACCGCCAGTACCGGCACCCGGCCAAGCCCGGCAAGGTCACCGTGACGGGCAAACCGGAGCACCGATGTCCCACCCGGTACGCCGGGGAACATCTTCAAGCAGGCAGGACTGCGAGGACAGTAATAGCCACCTGGACAGTCATCCACGAACGCGGCCCGACGAGTTGGGGCGCCTACGTCCCCGCTCTATCCGGTCTCCGGGTCGCGGGAGAGACCCGCGCCGAAGTCGAGCAGCTCATCTGCGAAGCCATCCCGTTCCACCTGGAGGGCCTGGCCGAGGACAGCCTGCCCATCCCCGACCCCGCCAGCGTCGAAGCCGAAACCATCGCCGTCTAATCGCTCACCGGCGACGCCGAACGCCAGGTCGGTCTCGACGGCGGCCGCTCCCAACGACAGGCGCTGTCTGAGAGCGGTCATGTGGGCTTCGACGGTGCGCTAAGCCCACCCGAACGGGCCGAGGTAGGCTCCCTCGATTTCGTAGGTGGAGCGCTCGGCGAAGGCGAGCCGGGCCGGCTCCGGGTAGGTTGCCCGCGCCCGGCGGTCAGCACCGGCCTTGACGGCGGCAACCACGGCAGCTTCGACGACGACCGGGGCCAGCGCTGCCGCGGCGTATCCTGTGCTTCTTCGCGGGGCAGCGGTACTGATCCACCTGACGCCCGAGCCGTTCAATCGACGCGGAGAGGCAGCCGGCCTCGCTCCCGCCGCTGTTGACACAGATGGAGTCTTCGGATGCGCCCGCGAGTGTTAGCTCCTTTGACCGAGCGGTTCCGATAACTGCCTCGGAGCCGGCGGCGCCGGCGGCCAGCACGAGGACGCCGATGGAGAGGACGCCGATGGAGAGGTCGCCCCACAACACGCCGATGTCGACGGCCCGCAGACGGCGGAGGCTCGCGGGGACGGGTTTCGATACCGACCGTGCCCTCGTCCACAGGTTGATCCAGCGCGGTCATCCGGGGCCTTTCTCCCAGCCAAAATGGTCGATCGGCCCGTGACCCCGCCCGAGCCGCCAGCTCGCCCCACCGGCAATGGCTGAGGCGACGTAGCCCTTGGCCGCCCGCACGGCATCGGCGACAGTGTCGCCCCGTGCCAGACGGGCCGCGATGGTGGCTGCCATCGTGCAGCCGGTGCCGTGGACGTTGGCGGTGACCACACGGCGCGAGCGCAGTTCGTGGACCTGTTCGCCGTCGAAGAAAACGTCGACAGGGTCGCCGGCGAGGTGGCCGCCCTTGACGAGCACCGACCGGGCGCCGGTGGCGGCCAGCTCGACCGCCGCCTTGGCCATGTCGTCGACGTCGCTCAACTCGCGGCCGACCAGCAGCGACGCTTCCCGCAGGTTTGGCGTGACGATGACGGCGTAGGGGAAGAGGCGCTCGAGGTAGGCCAGCTCGGCGTCGGCGTCGAGGAGACGGTCGCCGCTCGACGCCACCATGACCGGGTCGACCACCAGGTTTGGGAGTTCGCCAGCTGCGGCCCATCGGGCCACGACGTCGATGATGGCGCCGGTCGCCAACATGCCGGTCTTGACGGCGGCCACGGCCAGGTCGACCAGCACGGCGCCGATCTGGGCGTCCACGAAGTCGGGCGGGGTTACCTGTACACCGAGCACGCCGACGGTGTTCTGCGCCGTGAGGGCGGTCACCGCGCTGGTACCAAAGACGCCGTTGGCCGCGAACGCCTTCAGGTCGGCCTGGATGCCGGCCCCGCCGCCCGAGTCGGAGCCTGCGATGGTGAGGGCGACGGACGGGGTCATGGCTGCGCCTCGTTGCCGAAGTTGGCGAGGCCCTCGGTGGGTGACGACGCGCTGGCGTAAAGCCGGCGTGGGATGCGCCCGGCCAGCCGGGCCAGCCGCCCCGCTTCCACGCCCTTGCGCATGGCTTCGGCCATGCGGGCCGGTTGCTGGGCCCGGGTGACGGCTGAGGCCAGCAGGACGGCGTCACACCCGAGTTCCATGGCGATGGCCGCGTCCGAGGCCGTGCCGATACCGGCGTCGAGGATCACGGGAACTGTGGCCGCGTCCCGGATGATGGCCAGGTTGTACGGGTTGCGGATGCCCATCCCGCTGCCGATCGGTGCGCCGAGCGGCATGACCGCGGCGCAGCCGAGGCGTTCGAGGCGGATGGCGACGATCGGGTCGTCGTTGGTGTAGGCGAGAACGACAAAACCGTCGTCGAGCAGCTGCTCGGCGGCGACCAGCAGCTCCACGGTATCGGGCAGAAGCGTGCGGTCGTCGCCGATGACTTCGAGCTTCACCCAGTCGGTCTCCAGCGCGTCGCGGGCCAACTTGGCCGTGAGCACGGCGTCTCGGGCGGTGAAACACCCGGCCGTGTTCGGCAGCACCCGGACCCCGCTGCGTTCGAGGACCGACAGCACCGACCCCTGGGCCGAGGCGTCGACGCGGCGCATGGCCACGGTGGCCAGCTCGGTCCCCGACGCGGCGATGGCCTGCTCGAGCGTGTCCAGGCTGGCCGCTCCTCCCGTACCGAGGATCAGCCGCGAGCCGAACGTGACCCCGGCAATGACGAAAGGATCGTCCATTTCAGCCTCCCTGTGCCGCGGTCAGGACCTCGACGCGGTCGCCGGCTTGGAGGGCGGTGGAGGCCCACCGGCTCCGGGGGACGACTTCGTCGTTGACCGCGACGGCCAGGCCGGACTTTCCGCGCCCGAGACGGACGACCACGTCGTCCACGGTGGTGCCGTCGGGCACGTGGTCGGGTCCGCCGTTCACGCTTACGAGCATCCGAACCGTCGCGGCGAGAACGGCTTGATGAGCTCGGGCGCCGTGCCCGTGGCCAGGAGCTCGGCGACGGCGTCAGCCGTCACCGGGGTCAGCAGGATGCCGTTGCGGTAGTGGCCGGTGGCGAGCACGAGCCCGTCGATGGCCGCTGCGCCGATGATCGGCGCGTTGTCGGGTGAGCCTGGACGCAGGCCGGCATGGGTCTCGACCAGCTCGAGCTCGCCGATGCCGGGCAGCACCCTGCACGCGTCCCGCAACAACTGGTGGACGGCACCGGCGGTCACGGTCGTGTCGAAGCCCTGCTCCTCCACCGTGGCCCCGACGACGATTTCGCCGTCCGCCCGGGGAACGACATAGATCGACGATCCGGCCACAACGCCGCGCACGTTGCGGCTGATGAACGGCGGGTCGAGTGCAGCTCGCAGCCGGAGGATCTGGCCCTTCACCGGCCGAACCGGCGGCGCCACCCCCGGCGCCAAACCGGTCAGGCGAGCCGACCAGCAGCCGGCGGCGAGCACCACCGCTGCCGCCATGACCAGCGCCCCGTCGTCGAGCTCGACGCCCACGACCCGATCAGCATTGGCGATCACGCCCGCCGCCGACGCGGCGACCACGTCGACGCCCGCCCCGGCGCACGCAGCCAGAAGAGAGCGCGAGAGGCGCCGGTTGTCGACCTGGTGGTCACCGTCGACGAGCAGCCCGCCCCGCACGCTCGGCGCCAGGAACGGTTCGAGCTTGCGGCACTCCCCCGCCAGCAGACGCTCCGACACCAGCCCGAGACGGGACTGGAAAGCGTGGAGGTCGTCGAGCACCGCCCGGTCGTCGGCGTCGGCCGCCACGGCCAGCGTGCCGCACCGGCGGTAGCCCACGTCGAGACCGGTGGCGTCCTCGAGTTCGGCGACGAAGGACGGGTAGCGGGCGGCCGAAGCCAGGTTGAGAGCGAGCAGTGCCTCCTCGCCGTAGTGCACCTCGGTGACCGGAGCAAGCATCCCCGCCGCGGCCCACGATGCGCCGGCGCCGGGGGCCGGGTCGACGAGCGTGACCGACAAGCCGGCGAGGCGGGCACGCCATGCGACACCAAGACCGATGACCCCACCGCCAACAACAACCACGTCCGACAACGCCTGCTCCTCACTAGGGGAGCCGACCGCGGACTACCCGAGAGGGCTCCCTGCGCCGATATGACCCGGATCAGGTTCGTACGGTCGGTGACAACACACCCTCTCAGCCCTGCTCGCGGGGCTCCCGTGCCTGAGCCGAAGCTATCACCTGACGCCCGAGGGCTGCGACAGGCTTTCAAGGCCTGGCCGGCTTCAATGACCGTGCCGCAGCCCCCACAGACCACACTGGGCGTGTAGAAGTGTCCCCGACGCCCCGCAAACCGCCGGAGGTGCAGTCCGTTTGCGGCGAAGAGTGCCCCCAACTGGGGAACCAGGTCCCGGTAAGGCCGGTCCTTGCCTTGGCAGAGGTCGTAGCTCGGCGATGGGGGCGGGCACTGTTGCGTTGGTGGTGCTCAGGGGCCACCGGGGCAAAGTTGGTTGTTTGGGGGCGCCCGATCAGATGACTCCGGCGAGTTCGTCCAACGCCGCCGCGACCACAAGATGACGGTGTCGGCTCTCGACGCCGAGCTGGTAGTGCCCGCGACGCAGGTTTTGGGGGAGGTGATCTGGGCCGCCGAAGCGTCTGAGACGCGAGTCACCTCAAGCGGTCGAGCGGCATCGGTCTTCCAGGGGCTCGATGCTGGGGCGCGGTACGCTTTGCGGACTACGCCGATGACTTCTCTTCCTTCTCCTGGTCGTCTCGGGTAGATGACGTGGAAGCGGGGCTCGACGAGCGGGTCGTGGATACGTTTGGTCGCCCACTGCGCGATCTACGCCTGTCGGTCACGGACCGGTGCAACCTTCGGTGCCGGTATTGCATGCCGGAGGACGAGTACACCTGGCTGCCCCGCGGCGACATCCTCACGTTCGACGAGCTGAGCCGTTTGGTCGATGTGTTCGCGTCAGTCGGTGTCCGCAAGGTTCGCATCACCGGGGGTGAACCGCTCCTGCGACGAGAGCTTCCTGACCTGTTGCGTCTGATCGCGGCCAAGACCGCGATCGGTGATCTGGCGATGACGACGAACGGCGTCATCCTTGCTCCGCGGGCAACAGCGTTGCGCGAAGCGGGTCTCGACCGGGTCACGGTGAGTCTCGACACGCTCCGGCCGGAACGGTTCCAGAAGCTCTCGCAGCGCTCGGGTCATGCCCAGGTCCTCGAGGGGCTTCGGGCTGTGACCGAGGCCGGCTTTGTCGGTACCAAGATCGACACGGTGGTGATCCGAGGGACAAATGACGACGAACTCGCCGAGCTCGTGGAGTTCAGTCGAACGGTCCCCGCCGAAGTGCGCTTCATCGAGTACATGGACGTCGGCGGAGCGACGGGATGGGACTCGGCTCTGGTGGTCTCGCGCCACGAGATGCTGGAGACCCTCACCCGGGATTTCGGCAAGATCGAGGCCCTCTCCGGGCAGGGTGCCGCGCCGGCGAGCCGCTTCGCGCTTCCCGACGGTTGGACGTTCGGGATCGTGTCGTCGACTACCCAGCCGTTCTGTGCGTCGTGTGACCGCAGCCGATTGACAGCGGACGGCCTCTGGTACCGCTGTTTGTACGCTCATAGCGGAACGGACCTGCGCACGCCGCTGCGCGGCGGTGCCAGCGACGAAGAGTTGAGGCAGATCCTCGCCTCGGCCTGGCGCGCTCGGCGTGACCAAGGCGCGGTGGACCGGATGACTCTGAGTACGCGCACAGCGGTTCCCGTCACGCTTTTGCGCCGCGACCCGCACCTTGAGATGCACACCCGAGGCGGCTGATGTGCGCTTGAAGGGGTGTCATCTTGCGATCGACCTTCCCGAAGCGGTGCCGGAGACCGTTCGAAGGCGGCAACTTCCTGCCTAGGCGAAACTCACCGGCGCACTGCTGCGGTTTGCTGACCGTCCACCTCGGCAATTGTCAGGTGTTCCCGTCGATGCTGGGGTTGGCGTCCTGGTGAGTTAGGCGGCTTGGTCTCTTTTACGTAGGCGAGGCCGTCGTCTAGCAGGGTGAAGACGGCGGGGGCGATCTCTTCGCAAAGTCCGTCGCCGGTGCAGAGATCTTGACCGATCCAGACCTTCATGGTGAGGTGTTCTCCTTGGGTGGCATGAGTGGATCAGTTTCGTGGGGTTAGTAGAGTCCGACTTCGAGGCGGGCCGCGTCGGTGCGGCGGGTTTGGTCCCAGGGCGGGTGACAACGGGCTGGGGAAGCCGGGATGCTGCCGTCGCAGCGCGGACTCGCTCCGCGAGCTGACGAGCCGCGGTCGCTCGGTCCCGCCACCAACCCGTCGGACGAGCGCCGACGACATTCGCGGCGTCGATGAGCAGCACCGGTAAAAGGTTGGCGCGACACCCACCAGAGCGCTGCCGGCCGGCGAACTCCCCGCCTGCCGCGTCACAGGCTGACGAAGCGATCTGCCTCTTCGATGAGCCGAGCGACATCCGGTGGAGTCACCCACTGGCCGCCGAGAGCAGCGAGGTCATCATCGGTGGCCCCACGGGCCACCGCGCATCCCTTTCAGACGTAGACGGGCACCTCATGCTGGCGGGCCTTGGCGAGCAGGTCGCGGACTGGTGGTACACCAACACCCTCGAGCTGCTCGCGGACGGCGGCCTTGACCAACTCCGTTGCATCCCCAGCGAGCACGATGCCGACCGTGTGACCCACCTCCAGAGAGCCGTTGACGGCCAAGTGGAGCGGAATGGATGCCCGGGTCGGATCCGCCGCACCGCTTGTCGCCATATACAAAGTCCTCATGAGTAGAGAGTACGTCCGGCCTGCCTACTCCGGTCCGGCCGTCCCACACGGATTTGACCGGCCAATCCCCGACCGCCCAGCTCGGGGCGGGGATCCCCACGCCCTGTCCTTTGCCGGTTATTGAGGTTCAGAGGTCGAGCTTGCCCTTCGCGACACAGATTGCCAGATGAGCCTCTAAGACTGCCTCCCGGGCCTCCGGCGACACGCCCGAGTCTGCCTCCGCTGCCGCCTTGGCGCTGTCGCCGGCCTGCTCGAGCTCGATTACGGCTATGCGCTCGTCGGGGAACGCAGCAGCCTTGTCCGCCTTCTTGGCGAACTCGTTGACCACCGCCACGAGCACCGGTGAAGCTCCCTTGTCGCCCTCAACAGCGTCGCGAGCGCTGCCGATCTTGGCCCGAACTGCTTGGAGCCGCTCTGCCGTTGTCGTCACAGGAGAAGCCTACGCCCGGCGTGTCCCACGGCGCTCAGCAGTTGGATCGCCGGTCCGTCGGGATGGTGAGATATTCGGCGCGGTCGAGGGGTATTCGCGGCGCTTTCCGGTGTGCCCGTAGGATGACGAGGGGGTGAACGATCGTGGTGTGGTGGAGGTCTTCCACGGTTCGACCCGCCACGGGGAGCCGCCCACGCATCCGGAGCAGCTCGTCTCGTTCCGGCCCCTGAACCCAGCCAAACCGGCCCCGGCCGTTCAAGGTCTATCCCGACCCCGAGCCCGTCTTGCTGCCGCGGCGGATCCTCCGGTCGTCGTGTCCGGCGTCCGACGTGCTCTCGGGACGTCGGGGACCTCTCGCCGAGCTCGGCGACGACCTGTTGGGGACGCTGCTGTTCCTGGCCGCGGGGCGTCACCCGGTTCACGGCCCGCGGTGACGAGCGGGTCTTCTTCAGGGCGGCCATTTCGGCCGGCAACCTCCACCCCGTGGAGGTCTACGTGGTGCGCTCCGGCGTGCACCACTACCAGCCCCTCGAGCACGGCCTGGTCGCGCTGCGCCAGCCCGAGGAGGTTGCCGACCCAGGCCCCGGCGCGGCCTTTGTTCTCTCCGGGATCCCGTTCCGCACCTGCTGGAAGTACGGCGAACGGGGCTGGCGCCACCTGTGGTGGGACGCCAGCACGATCCTGGCCAACCGTTGGCCGTGGCCGCCGCCCACGGAGTGGCGGCGAGGGTCCAGGCCGGCTTCGACGACGACGCGGTAGCCCAGCCGGTCGGGATCGACGGCGGAGAGGAGCTACCGCTAGTCGTCGTCCAGTTGGGCGAAGCCGACCTGGTCATGCCCCCGGCCGGCTCGCTCCATCCGCTCGTCATCGCGTCGCTGCCAGTGGCGCCCCGGGTGCTGCGCTTCCCGTTGGCCGACGAGGCCCACTCCGCCGGTGTGCTCACCGAGGGGACCGTGGCCGCCTGGTGTCAGGCGCCCGGGCGGTGTCCAGGCCGCCGCCCGCCGCGGTCGACGCCCCGGCGGGCGTCGAAGAAGCTCAGCGGATCGAGGACGTGATCCTAAAGCGGGGCTCCACCCGGGTGTTCCGGACCGAACGAGGATCGGCCGAGCTGCTGGAGTGGGCACTGCCGGCCGCGGCACAAGCGGTGCCACTCGACGCGCCGCCGGCCCGGCACCTTGAATCGAGCACCTGGTCAACGTGCACGACGTGGAGGGTGTCGAGCCCGGCGGCTACCGCTACACCAGCGACGGCGGCTTCGAGGCCAGGGTCCGTGTCGCCGATCCCCGCACCGCGGGCGCCCACCTGTGCCTGGGCCAGCCCCTCGGCGGCGACTCCGCCTACACGGCCTTCCACGCCGTCGAGCCCCCCGCTGCTTGGCGGTCTGGGGGCAAGGGGCTACCGGGCCGCGCAGCTCGAAGCCGGCATCGTGGCGGGCCGCTTGACGCTCAACGCCTTCGCGCTCGGGGGTGGCGCCACCGGGCCCACCTTCTATGACGGGCTGGTGTCCCGCTACTTCCGAAGCGAGGCGGCGCCTCTGCTGGCCACCGCCGTCGGCGTGCCCGACACGCACCCCGCTCGAAGTGGCGCCCCGGGCGGCCGGCCAGCTGCGCGGCTACGGGAACGTCACGAACAGGCTGGCCTCCCGGCCTAGGAAGTAGGCGTCGTTTTGGCGGGCCAGGCGCCCTGACTGCCGGCTCGTCGCCGATTAGACACCTACCAGGACGCGGCACCGCCGATCCGCCCTCGAAACCGCAGCGCGGAACGGCGCTCCACGATGACGACGGCGGGACGAGCACACCGACGCAGATCGGCCCGTGGCCAACGGGCGACCTGTCCCAGAATCGCGTCCCCGAATAGCGCCTCCGGGGTGCCCTCCATCGCCGGGTAGGTGGTTAGCCCCGAGGACTGGACGCGGACTGCTTGTAGGCAGAGCGTTAGTGGGCGCTCCGTCTGCTCGGGTCGCCGGGTTCTTGCTCTCCAACGAGTCGTGGTATGTCAGCGCCCCCGCTCGCCTGGCCGACGACTGGTTGAGTATCGGGGCTGCCGGGTTTCGAGTTGAACGCCGGTTTACTTCTTGGCGGCTTCGTAGTATGGGTTGGTGCCCGAGGCGTGATCTGTCACGTCGACGATGCGGACGATCTCGGGCACTGATTGTTTGATGGCCACCTCGATGCCCTGGCTGAGGGTCACGGCGGCCATGCCGCAGCCGGCGCAGCCGCCGCTGAGGCGCAGGTATGCAGCCCCGTCTGTCACCGCGACCAGGTCGGCGTGGCCTCCGTGGGCGGCGATGGACGGGTTGATCTGGGCGGCGAGTACCTGGATGACCCGCTGGGCCACGTCACCGCTGAGGTCCGGTGGGGGACCGGTCATGGTCGGGCTGGCTTGAGGCACCGGGGGCCGATTCGGGTTACGGATGCTCATCCCGCCCCCGCCGGCCATGAGGTCCCGGTTGAGATCGAGCACCGAGCCGATCATGTTGGGGGCGCTGGCGGCCGGCACGACGATGGTCAGCCCGTCCTGCACCGCAGTCCAGGCGTCGGCCCCGGCGTCACTGGTGGCCTGGAAGTACATGTCGTAGGTGTAGGCGTCGCCGCTGGTCCCACTGATTTCGATCCACAGGGCCAGCGACTCGGGAGCAGCCTCACCGGTGCGCAACTCCAGCACTTTGGCCAGCGCCAGCTCGGTCAGGGTCAGGACCGAGGTGTCGGTGGGATTGTTGTCAGTCATGGTGGGTCTGTCACATCCCGGTCGTTTCGGGCCATCCTAGGGGTGATGCCCCGCGTACTCCTCCTCCTGCCCACAGAGACCTACCGGGCCAAGGATTTCCTGGCCGCAGCCGATCGTCTCGGCGTCGATGTCGTTGTCGGCTGCGAGCGGCGCCAGGCCATGGCCGACGCCATGGGCGATGGGGCCGTGGTCGTCGCCATGGGCAAGGTCGACGCAGCGGTGGAGATCATTGCCGCCCTTCATGCCCGTCGGTCCCTCGACGCGGTGTTGGCCGTCGACGACCAGGGTTTGGTCGTGGCCGCGGCGGCGTCGGCCCGGTTGGGCCTGACTCACAACCCCATCGAGGCCGTGGCCGCGACGCGCGACAAGGCCGCCCTGAGGGCCCGCTTGGGCGCCGGTGCGGTGGCTCAACCCGACTACCGGGTCGTTGCGCCGGGCCAAAGCGTGGCGGCCGCCGCGGCCCAGATCGGCTATCCGTGCGTGGTCAAACCGGTGTCGCGTTCGGGAAGTCAAGGGGTCATTCGCGTCGATGACGACGTCCAGGCTTCCGCGGTCGCGGAGCGGGTTCGGGCCATCGTCGGACCCGGCGAGCCGGTCCTGGTCGAGGGCTTCGTCGCCGGCGCCGAAGTGGCGGTGGAGGCCCTGCTGGTGGGCGGCGTCCTCGAGGTGCTGGCGATCTTCGACAAGCCCGACCCGCTCGACGGTCCGTTCTTCGAAGAGACGATCTATGTCACCCCGTCCCGCCAGCCGGCCCCGATCCTGGCCTCGCTGGCCGCCACGGTGACGGCGGCGGCGGCGGCCGTGGGGCTACGGGAGGGTCCCGTGCATGCCGAACTACGCGTCGGAGCCGATGGTCGACCCGTGGTCATCGAGGTAGCGGCCCGTTCCATCGGCGGTCTGTGCGCCCGGTCGTTGCGTTTCGGGGCCGGGGTCAGCCTCGAAGAGATCATCGTGCGCCACGCCATCGGCGCCGGGCTCGACGGGCTGCGCCGCGAGACCCGGGCCTCGGGGGTGATGATGCTTCCGATCCGGGCCGCCGGGATGCTCAAGCAGGTGTCCGGTCAAGCCGAGGCCCTGGCCGTCGACGGCGTGGTCGGCCTAGAGATCAGCATCCCCGCCGGTCGAGCGGTGGTCCCCCTGCCCGAGGGCGACCGGTATCTGGGGTTCGTCTTCGCCCGAGGGCCGACGCCGGCCGATGTCGAGCTGGCCCTGCGCCGCGCCGAGGCGGCCCTCGACGTCGTCGTCAGCCCCCAGCCCTTGAGCGGCCGCGCAGGCCCGGCGGGCAGATACGGCCGGCGCTCGGCGTAGGCTCAGGTGGTGAACGTTCTGGTGGTGTCCACCTACGAGCTGGGCCACCAACCGTTGTCAGCGGCGACCACTACCGCTTCCCTGCTCGCCGCCGGCCACCAGGTGCGCTGTGTCGACATGGCAGTGGACACGCTGTCGGCGGAAGCCGTCGACTGGGCCGAACGGGTCGCACTGTCGGTGCCGATGCACACGGCCATGCGCCTGGCCCTGCGGGTGGCCGAAATCGTGCGGGCCCGCCGGCCCGGCCTGCCCCTGTGCTTCTTCGGTCTGTACGCCGGCATGGCGGGAGACCTGACGGTGACCTCGCCGACCGACGCCACTATCGCCGGAGAGTTCGAGCCCGGCGTAGCAGCCTGGGCCGGGGGCGACGACCCGGGGGCGGCCGTCCAACTGGGCCGTTTCGAGGCCCGAGTACCCGACCGTCGCTCGCTGCCCGAACTGGGCCGCTACACCCACCTGGCCGTCGCCGGCGAACAACGATCCGTCGGTTCGGTGGCCGCCAGCCGAGGCTGCTCGCACCGCTGTCGGCACTGCCCGGTCCCGGTCGTCTACGACGGGCGCGTCCGTCCGGTGGCCGAAGACGCAGTCCTGGCCGACGTCGACCAGCTGGTGGCCGCCGGGGCCCGCCATCTCAGCTTCGCCGACCCCGACTTCCTCAACGCACCCCACCATGCCCGCCGGATCATGGTCGCGGTGCACGCCCGCCATCCCGACCTGACCTTCGACGCCACCATCAAGGTCGAGCACCTCCTCACTCACCCCGACATGCTCCCCGAGTTGGCCGAGGCCGGCTGTGCGTTCGTGGTCAGCGCCTTCGAGTCAGTCAATGACCGCATCCTCGCGGTTCTGCACAAGGGCCACACCGCCGCCGACATGTCCGAAGCGGTCATCGCCCTACGCTCGTACGGCATCGAGATCCGCCCGTCGTGGCTGCCTTTCACGCCATGGACCACCCTCGACGACCTGGCCGCCCTCGTCGACTTCGTGGTGGCCCACGATCTCATAGCCAACGTCGATCCCGTGCAGTACAGCGTACGGCTGCTCGTACCCGACGGTTCCCTGCTGTTGGCCGAGCCGGCCATGACCGCCCACCTGGGAGGCTACGACCCGGCCCGGCTGGGTTGGACCTGGACCCATCCCGATCCCGTCGTCGACCATCTCCAGGCGGAGATCGCCGCCCTGGTCGAGGCCCAAGTCGGCGAGGATCCGGAGCGGACCTTCAATCAGGTCGACGGGCTCATCCGCTCGCACACATCGAACGCACCGGCGCGCCCCGCCCCGGGGGCCGTTTCCGTCGGCCCTCGGGGCGAGCGAGCCCGGCTCACCGAACCATGGTTTTGCTGCTCCGAGCCGACCGAGGCCCAACTCGCGCCGCTGGCCCCATTCGTCTAAGCCGCCGCCGTTGTTCAGGCGAAGCGGTGGGCGTCTTCGGCGGCGTAGCGGGCCACGGCGCCGTCGATCCCCGAGGTCTTCTCGATGGCCTCGACCATCGTGTCCAGTTGCCCGGCCGGCAGGGCACAGGTCATCTCCTCGGCGGGCATGCCCGTCCGTTGCCGGCTGAGGGCGCAGCCGACGCTGGCCGCCGGAACCCCCTGCTCCTTGGCCATGGCCACGATGTGACACTGGGGCTTGCCCCCGATGGACAGGCCCGGAAGGGCGTCGGAAAGCACCATCAACTGGCGGGCATTGACCCGCAAGAGCACCACATCGGGCTCGATCGGAACGGCACCGAGAGGGGCGTAGACGACCGACCCGGGCCGCGTCGCCACCTTCGGCAGCTGATCCAAGACGCTGGGCCCGACCCAACCGGCACCGACCAGCTCGGCGACGTCGCTACGGTCGATGACCTCGCCGGGGGCGAGCAGACCGTGGGTGACGCTGCCCACGCTGCAGTTTCCGTGATCCTCGGGCACCGTCGCGAACGCCCGCTCAGCCCCGTGAATCCAGAACACGCACCCGGCCGAGACCCGGCCCCGGCGACCGTCCTCGGTCGCCGGGAGCATAGGCGCGTCGAAGCGGTCGATACCCAGCGGCGGGCTCGCCGCGAAAGTGATAGCCACCGGAGCCGACGACAGATGGAGCACCTTGACGAGCCGGTCGGCGAGTTCGGTCCAGTTCTGGGGCACCAACCGAACCTATCGGTCCTGAGCACCGCACGGACCGGGCCCGCCTGAAACTGGGTCAGACGTCGGGCCCTACCATCAAGCCAACACCGTTCGCCCTCCCAACTCACGCCCTCTTCGGCGGCCGCCCGCCGACCCCAGCGCCGCTCCCCGACACCCCGTCCGCGCCCTCCCTGCGAGCCAGACTCGCTCAAGCCGAAAAACTCGGAGTCAATATTCCAGCGGCCAAGCCCAGCCTGTCCCCTGCGGAGCGCTTGGGATATCAAGCAGCGGAAGGTCGCCCATCGCGGCACTTCAAGGGAGCGCCGGGCCGGCGCCACGTGTTAGGGGGCAGGTCGGCGATGGCTGTCTTTCAAAGCGAGAGGGTGCCGGCGATGGCGGCTTGGGCGACGGCGGTGAGGCGCAGGTTGTTCTTGCGAGCGTGGTTGCGTAGCCGGTTGAACGCCTCGGCCAGGTCGACGCCGTCACGTTCGGAGATTTTGCCTTTGGCTTGTTCGATCACGATGCGGCTGGACAGCGCCCCGGCGAGCTGCTCGTTGATGCGTTGGGTCTCGGTCGCGGCACGGTGCTGGAGGACGCTGATGGCGGCCAGATCGGCGAAGGCGCGGGCGACGATCACGTCGCGTTCGTCCATCGGGGTCTGCTCGGCGTGGAACAGGTTCATGGCGCCGATCGTCTTGTCCCGCAGCCGCAGCGGCAACGCGAACACGGAGCGGAAGCCCGCCTCGAGCGCGACGGTGGCAAACCGCGGCCAGCGTCCCCTGCCGGCGCGTAGGTGCTCGTGCTCGACCCGCTCGCCAGTGCGGTAGGCGTCCAAGCAGGGCCCTTCTTGGGTTTGCAGCTCGAAGACCTCCAGCACCCGCATCGCTTCGCTGGAAGAGGCCACCAGGTGCAGCTCACCGTCGGGGGAGGCGAGCATCACGCCGGCGGCGGCGACGCCGAGCAGGTCCACGCACCGGTCGGCCAGGCCGGTCAACAGGTCCACCACGTCGTAGTCGTCGACGAGGGTGTCGGCCATCTCTACCAGGGATCGGACCAGGGACTCCTCTCGAGACATCGCCAACCTCCCCTGCTCAAAGCGCCGAGGCGACAGGGTCCCGGTCGCTGGGCGCCCGCTCGAAGCCGGACGTTGCCGCTGATGATACCTCCGCAGGTTTGGTACCAGAAGTCCTGTCAGTCGAGGCGCAGCGTGTGGGCCACGACCTCTCGGGCGACGTCGCCGAGCAGGCGGTCGTGGCCGAAGGCGTAGGCCCGCAGGCGGATGAGCGCTTCGGTCACGCTCACCCCGAGCTGCTCGGACACCATCCCGGCCGCGTTCTGCACCACGAAGTGGAAGTCGGCGCCCACCTCCAGCTCGTCGGCCAGGACGCCTGCAGGCGCGTGGGCCTGCACCTCCAGCACCCAGCGGGCGGCCACGTCGGCCATCACCAGCGCATCGGCATGCTGGTCGTCGCTGAGGGGCCCCGGCCAGTCCCGGTACAGGTTGAGGGCGCCGAGACGGACCGCGCCCACCCGCAGCGGGAACCCGAACACGGCCCGCACGCCCGCCTCGACCGCCGGTGGCGTAAATCCGAACCACCGGGGGGTGGCCGGAGCGGCCAGGTCGGGTTCGGCCACCACCCGGTCCTGGTGGAAGGCGTCCACACACGGCCCCTCGCCCAGCGAGTACTGCAAGTCCTCGATCAGGGCGCTGACCTCGTTGGTGGTGCACACCGACCCCTGGGGCACGTCGCCCGACATCAGCATGATCCCCGCCCCGCTCACCCCGACGATCTCGGCGCTCACCTCACACAGACGAGCCGAGGACGGCCCGCCCTTACCGGCCGGCAGTTCGGCCAAGATGCGCCGCAGCCTGTCGCCGGCCATTCAGGCGCCTCGAGTCCATCTCGAACCGGGTGACGACCTCCAGATCACCGCACCACCCTGACCGTCCATCACCTGCCTCCTTGACTTCACCAGGGAGAGCGTCAACGGGGACTGGATCGAACGGGCGCCCAAGGCCGAGGCATCAAGCCTCTCGCCCACAACCTTACCGCTCCCGCCACCCCAGAGCACCGGCTCACCGGATCAACCTTTCGCGGCGGGAACCGAGGCGAAAGGGACACACCCGCATCCCATGCGTTACCCGGTACCACCCACCAGGTCGTGAAAAGTGCGTCAGCCCACCCGAAACGACCGATCTTCCCCTCGGACGTCCCAGCCATCTCCCTGAGGGCGTCCCCGAATGTGCCAGCAGGACGTCGCGTAAAGGGTCGCCCAGAACGCCTGTAAGGAGAATCCTCCCGAATCGTTCAGGCGGCCAGGTTGGTGAGTGCGACACCGTAGCCGAGGTCTTGGAGCTGGCGGATGAGGTGGTCGCGGCGTTTGTCGTTGTCGGTGCGGCGGGCGAAGTAGTCGCCTCCGAGGTCGTCGTAGTCGGTGTTGTTGGTTAGGAGGTGCCAGCAGATGACCAAGATGGAGTGGCCTACGGCCAGCGTGGCCTTGTTCTTGCCGATGCGTTTGGTGAGCCGCCAGTACTGGGCAGCCAGGTAAGTGTTTCGGGTTTGAGAGGCAGCGCTGGCGCACTGGTTCAAGATCTCGCCGAGCCACCGGTCGCCTTTGGTTGTCTTGCCCGAGTGGCGTTTGCCGCCGGTGATGTTGTTACCCGGGCAGGCACCAGCCCACGAGGCCAGGTGAGCGGCGGTCGGGAAAGGGCCCATGTCCACCCCGATCTCGGCGATGATGCACTCGGCCGCCCGTTTCCCAATCCCGGTGATGGTGTCCAGGTGGTCGCGGGCCTCAGCGAAAGGGATCATCACCCGATCCACTTGAACATCGAGAGCGGCAATGGACGCTTCGAGATGCTCGACGTGGTCCAAGGCGATACTGATCATAAGGGCGTGATGGTTCCGGAACCGACCCTGCATGGCCTCCCGCAGCTGCGGGATCTTCTTGCGTAACACCCCCTTGGACAGCTCGGCCAGGACCTCCGAGTCGCGTTCGCCGTCGATCAGAGCACGCAGCATGGCCCGCCCGGACACTCCCAACACATCAGAAGCGACCGAGCCCAGCTTGATCCCGGCGTCCTCGAGCACCTTCTGAACCCGCTGACACTCAGCGGTGTGGGTCTGGATCAGCCGCTTGCGGTAGCGGGTCATGTCGCGCAGCTCACGGATGGCCACGGGCGGCACGAACGACGAGCGCAACAGGCCATGCTCGAGCAACTCGGCCAACCAGGCCGCGTCCGCTAGGTCGGTTTTGCGACCGGGGACCATCTTGACGTGGCGGGCGTTGACCAATTTCAGATCGAACCCTCGATCCTCCAGCACATACCAGATCGGCTTCCAGTATTGGCCAGTGGCCTCCATCACCACCTCGCTCACGCTGTTGGCCGTGAGCCAATCGGCGAGCGCTTCCAGGCCCGACGTGAACGTCGGGAACACTCGCAGCTCGGCCGGCCGGCCCTGGCCTCCGACGCCCGGGGTACGCACACAGCTGACCACCTCGTCCTTGCCGACATCCAACCCGGCGCAACACTCCACGATCACATCCACTACAACCCCCTTCCTCACACGATGGAAAGGATCTGGCGGGGCCAACCGATCTTCGAGGCTGTAAGACGTGCTCAAAGCAACAATTCGCGGTGCCGGGAAGGCCCCTGGCATCAATCTAACACTCGGGCTACCAGCACCAAGGCGAACCGAGCACTGCCAGACCCGCCACCAGATTCTCACCAATCGCGGTGCAGCGCGGCGGCAGGAGAATCTAATACACGTGTGATCCATCGTGCATCCGCGTGTATCTCATCCGGGGCTGTCAGCGTGCGGGGATGACCATCTTCCCGACCCTTGTCCTCTCCGCCGCCCCGTCTGGTGAGATTCGTTACTTCCTGGGTCATCGGATCGTCGATCTGTATCTCGAGCCGACGGGGGGTATGGGGCACTGTTGCGTGGGAGCAAATGGGACTGCAGCAACGGGTCCGACGCCACTTTTGGTGCGGACAAAAGGCGTACCGGTGTTCGTTACACCCGGCCTCGAGACATATTCGACGCCTCGTCAGACCGGTTCAGCCGCCCGCGCTGGCTTAATGCAACAGTGCCCCAATGTAGGGGACCGTGTCCCCCGCAGGGCTGGGTTATTCCCCGCTTCCGGCGCCGGCCATCTCAACCGGCGGCGGCTGGAGTCCCTCGATGGAGCGGAACACGATGACCGGCTCGCCGGCATCGGGGTCCGGTTCGACGTCGACGATGATGGTCTCGCCGGCGCGGAACTCCTTCCAGAGGATCTTCTCTGACAGGGGGTCCTCGACCAGCCGCTGCAGGGCCCGGCGCAGAGGCCGCGCCCCCATGGTGGGGTCGTAGCCCTTGTCGACCACGTAATACTTGGCCGTCTGGGTGAGTTCCAGGCCGAGCCCCTGACTCTCCAGGCTGGTACGTACCCGCTTGATCATCAGGTCGATGATCTCGGTGACCTCGTCCTTGGTCAACTCGTGGAAGACGATGACATCGTCGATGCGGTTGAGGAACTCGGGACGGAAATGCTGCTTGAGGGCGTCGTTGACCGTGAGCTTCATCTTCTCGTAGGTGACCGTTTCGCTGGTCTTGGCAAAACCAACCGAGGTCTTGCGCAGATCCGCCGTCCCCAGGTTGGAGGTCATGATGATGACCGTGTTCTTGAAGTCCACGCTGCGGCCCTGCGAGTCGGTCAACCGCCCGTCTTCCAGGATCTGCAGGAGCGTGTTGAACACATCCGGGTGAGCTTTCTCGATCTCGTCGAACAGGACGACCGAGAACGGCTTGCGGCGGACGGCCTCGGTCAGCTGGCCACCCTCTTCGTAGCCCACGTAGCCGGGGGGCGAACCGACCAGCCGGCTGACGGTGTGCTTCTCCATGTACTCCGACATATCGAGCTGGATGAGCGAGCCTTCGTCGCCGAACAGGAACTCGGCCAGGGTCTTGGCCGTCTCGGTCTTGCCCACCCCGGAGGGGCCGAGGAAGATGAACGACCCGCTCGGGCGCTTGGGATCCTTGAGACCGGCCCGGGTCCGGCGAATGGCCTGGGACACGGCCCGGATAGCATCCTGCTGGCCGATGACCCGCTTGTGGAGCTCATCCTCCATGCGCAGCAGCTTGGCGGTCTCCTCCTCGGTCAGCCTGGACACCGGGATGCCCGTCCAGTTGGACAGGACATCGGCGATGACCTCCTCGTCGACTACGTCGAACAGGTCGACACCCTCGGCGCGCCACTCCTGTTCCTTGCGCTGGAGGAGCTCCTCCTCGCGCTCGCGGAACTTCTTGGCCTGCTCGAAGTTCTGCTTCTCGATGGCCAGCTCTTTGTCCTTGCGGACCCGGGCGAGGTCGTCCTCGATGGCCTTGTAGTCGGGCGGGGTGGCCATGCGCCGGATGCGCAGCCGGCTGCCGGCCTCGTCGATCAGGTCGATGGCCTTGTCCGGCAGGTACCGGTCAGCGATGTAGCGGTCGGCCAGGTTCGCGGCGGCCACCACGGCCTGGTCGGTGATGGTGACGCCGTGGTGCGACTCGTACCGATCTCGGAGGCCCTTGAGGATCTCGATGGTGTGGCTGAGCGAGGGCTCTTCGACCTTGATCGGCTGGAACCGGCGCTCCAGGGCGGCGTCCTTTTCCAGGTGCTTGCGGTACTCGTCGAGGGTCGTTGCCCCGATGGTCTGTAGCTCGCCCCGGGCCAGCAGGGGCTTGAGGATCGATGCCGCGTCGATGGCGCCTTCCGCCGCCCCGGCCCCGACGAGGGTGTGCAGTTCGTCGATGAAAAGAATGATGTCGCCGCGCGTCCGGATCTCTTTGAGCACCTTCTTGAGGCGCTCCTCGAAATCCCCCCGGTAGCGAGTACCGGCTACCAACCCCCCCAGGTCGAGGGTGTAGAGCTGCTTGCCCTTGATGGTCTCGGGCACGTCGCCGGAGACGATCTTCTGGGACAGCCCCTCGACGATGGCGGTCTTGCCGACGCCGGGCTCGCCGATCAGGACGGGATTATTTTTGGTGCGCCGGGACAGGACCTGCATGACCCGTTCGATCTCGCGGTCGCGCCCGATGACCGGGTCGAGCTTGCGTTCCCGGGCCAGCTGGGTCAGGTTGCGCCCGAACTGGTCGAGCACCGGCGAACCGCTGGGCGCCTCCCGGCCGCCTGGGGGGCCGGCCCCGGCCGGGGCGTCTTCCTTGCCACCCGGCGACGGGGAGCCCGACAGGAGTTGGATCACCTGCTGGCGCACGCGGGGTAGGTCGGCGCCCAGGCTGACCAGCAGCTGGGCGGCCACGCCCTCGCCCTCACGTACCAGGCCCAAGAGCATGTGCTCGGTGCCGATGTAGTTGTGGCCCAGCTGGAGGGCCTCGCGCAGCGACAACTCCAGAACTTTCTTGGCCCGGGGTGTGAACGGCGGGGAACCGGTGGTCGAAGAACCGGCCGGTCCGATCGTCTCTGCGACCTTCTCGCGCACGGCCTCCCGGCTCACCCCCAGGGACTCGAGCGCCTTGGCGGCCACGCCCTCACCCTCGTTGATGAGGCCCAGCAGGATGTGCTCAGTGCCGATGAAATTGTGGCTGAGCAGTCGGGCCTCTTCCTGGGCCAAGACCAGGACCCTTCGGGCTCGGTCTGTGAAACGTTCGAACATGCTCGTCCTCCGTGCACGAAGTGTACCCGCGGCTCCCCTATTTCTTAGGAGCGCCATGCGGAATGGGTTATTTAGAGGTCGCCGCTGTGACGACAGACGCAGCTGCTCGACCGGGTCTCGGGGATTCGTACCAGGAGCGGGCTGATTTGCTAGCAAACGTGCAGGCCAACGTGCTCGGATGAGGTATTCGGCACGCACAGGTGCGTCGGTGTCTGAAGCGACCTTGATCTGCTGATCAGAACGAACATCGTTTCTGGCTGATCGGGCGGTCAGAACGGATGACGCCCAATAGCACCCACATGGTCGGGCGGAACGACACGCGCAGGCTTCACCGCGCCCGCGCAGGCGCCGCCAGAACCGCGTCGGCACCAGGGCCGGCGCCTCCGGCCCGAAGGCCGCGGCGCCGTCAGGATGTCAGGGCAGGGCGCGCCGCCGGGGACGAGGCCTCCCGGGCCCACCGTCGATCGGACGGGTCGACCGTTACGGCACCGATAGACGGTGTTCTGATCGCCTACCCGTCGGAAGTCGAATGGACCCAGGCGTCACATAATGTTCGCCGCTGCCCCACCCCTCGGCCCGCCTCCAACGCCGGCCAAGAGGCGGATACTCTGTGCCGTTCGTGGCTGGCGAATCGCCAAGATGAGCCGCTCCGGCGACGCCGGGAACCCTGGCTGGGCACGGCGTGCCGGTCGCGGACGAACGTCGATGCTTCCGGCGTAAGAAACCCCAAGGCCGTTCGGTCGTCGCCAACGTTGCCCTACAGGGCCGAAAGAAGGCGACGGACATGCACCAAAGCGATCCCACCTCAATGCTCCCCGAGGCCGCTTCGGCACCCACCGGACACAACGCCCAGCCGCCCTGGGTTGGGCAAGGCACCGCCTGGCTCGTCTACGACGCCCCGTGACTGCTATCACTGCTATTGGCTGGTCGGGCCGGCCGACGATCACCTCGTTGAGCACACCAACGCGCCCAGCGCCGCCGTCGCCGTCGAATGGGCCCGGTCTCGCACCCCCAGGGCCCGGATTCGTCTACCGGACCACCACACCTACTGGGGCGGACCCGACCCCGCCCCGGGAGGATTCCCCGGCGCCTGGACCGCAGCCGGTCCAACCACCACCCCGCCAGCGGGCCACCTGTCCCCCGAAACCCCCCCTCACCGGGCAGTCGCCGAGACGGCCTGAAAGGAGATATTGCTGGCGCGTACGGCGCGCCGCAGGAACGAAGCCCGCTATGTTCGGGTTCCGCGTCATCCGCCAATACGAGCAGGGCATCGTGTTCCGTTGGGGGCCGGCCCGGGTGGAGGTAGAGCGTGGTCGCGGTCAGCGCCACCATGAAGAGGCCGAAGTCGACGACGCGCCCAGATTCCGTCAATGTCCGGGGTGAGTTCGGGGGAAAGCAGCGCCTCATCTCTCTCGCTGCAATTTGAGCCTTTGACAGACAAAAAGACGACCTCCTAGGGTCGCCTTTTTGTCGTTAATGCTTCTTTATGGCCTGTCATCGTCCCGGTTCCGCTCGCACGGGTGGGACCGCCTCGTCTCAGGCCTGCACCGCAGCGCAGCCCGGACATTGGGCCGGTTCTAGTCGACGAACTGGTACTGATGACGTTCGAGGTAAGACCCCAGCGGAAATCACCTGACGTGATCACCTCCAAGGTCCAACTCAGCCAGGCGGGCCAACCTCAACGGATGAGCTCTGTGTATTCACATCGCCCTCCTCTCTAATATTTGAGTCTAGCACTTGCTGGCACTTCCTGTCGAATCCAAGTAGCTCACTTTGAGTTATTGGGGCGCCATTGCACTGGGCGGAGATGGCAGGTTCCGACGGAACCCAGACTGCAGCCTTAGGTTAACGATCCTCGCCGAAACGGGAGTTTCTAGTGGGCACTGTCTGAATCGTCCAACGATCAGGTGCAGCGGGTGCGGGGGTTATTTGTCTGGCGGGAGCGCAACCTCTCGCCTCGGGCCCCGACTATGGCGTACCGAACGAGACGGTTCCCGCACCACCCACATCCGAGGCGGCGCAGACGGGCGAGGGACCGAATGTCACAAAGATTGTCCCAGCGTCGAGTCGACACGGCCAGGCGCGCCGCCTTGGCCGCCTGACCATGAGATATCAGACGTGAGTGAAGCAGCGGGTCGGTACTACCCGTACCCGATCGCAGAGGTAGCTGCTCCTCGGAAGGTTCGCTGAAGCTGGCTGACTTCGAATTCTTGCGTCCGAGTCCGTCCGGCTCGGCTTCGGGAATGAGGGTTTAGCTCCTTAATAGGTTCGACTCGGCGAACCCGGCCGAGTGTTGGTGGCATTTCGATCTGGTCACCGGGTCGGCCAGTTTTGGCCGCGCTCTTCTGGTGACTTGTGCCCACGTCTGAATAGCCCTGCCCGCTGTCGTACGCCGTCGACCTACCTCGCGACGAAGCAGGATGCGCCACTCCACTTCATGATCGAGCAAACCTTCGGCGAGACCCGCCGGCGGGCCAAGGTGATCGGACGGCTCCCCGGCGAACGGACCTGCGTCGGTGTGGTGTGGGCAGTGCTCGACCGAGCCAGCCGGGGCTGGCGGGGCGTGGTCATGACCACCGCCGCCGTCCCTCAGCTACAGGAGTTGCGCCGCCAGCCGTTCGGACCACCCACCATCGAGGAGGTCACAACCAGCACCGACACAACCGTCACAACCGCCGCGTCACATCATCGACCAGGAGCCTGCGTTCGTCGTCATTTACACGGTTCCTGGGACGCCACCACGGCGGGTTTGCCCACAATCCGGGCGACCCGGGGAGTGCCGATCGGGCGCGGATGGCCGGATCCCGGCTCGAGCAAGGACAACCATGCCCGGTCGTTGGGTCCGGCATTCGACCCGGGATGTCGATTGCGGAGAATCTCGGCATTACGTGGGACAACACCAAGATCTTGATCTGATTGGACTCCCGGGGCTGGAAGCGAGCATCTTCACTTCGAACGCGAGGCAGAGGAACGATCACGACACGAGGCTCTCCTGACGTAAAGATCGATTCGGGAGATGTCTACCCGGCGCCGACCGCGAACCCTGTGATCACGGGGTGCGATCGACGCCTAGCACCCCAGGGTCGGTGTCGCAGAGCGGCATCCACGCGACGCGTGGTTGTGGATTCCTTGCCCCTGACGATCTCAAAGGCGATTCCGCTTTTCGCAACGACGTCACGTGGTCTCCTTCGAGAACAGGCGAACGCTGGCAGTTGCGGGGAACGCGACCGCAGCGGGTATACCTTCACAGTGCGAGCCCAGCCAGCGGAGGTTCAGCTGCCGGGTTCCGTCTGTTGTGCTCCCCTTCGGCCGCAGCCGGTCTCACTGTGCGAGATCGCTGAACACGCGACGTACGGTGGCGTAGACATTTCGCAGCGACGCGGTGCACTTGACGGTGCGGGTGGCCTTCAGCGCGTCCAGTTCTGTGCGAACCCGGTGAGCCTCTGCTAGCGCTCGGGCGGTACTGTCGGCGGCGATGGCAGCCTGGTCGTGGTGGTAGCGGGCGGTTGCGCGGGCGCGGGTCACATCCTCGTGAAGCTGGTCGAGTTCTTGTTGCGCCTGGGTGAGCGCGTCCTCCAGGCGGTGCGCCCATTGTTGTGCCTGGTCGACCTGGTGCGCCCAGGCGTAGGGGACGAAATCGTCGAACACGTTGGCGGGGATGGCGAGCGTCTGACAGCAGCGCCGGCTCGTCAGCGTGCGCATAGAAGCGATTCAGGCCGTCGAACATGGCGAACCGGTAACCGGCTTCGACGAGCATCGGCTCCCAGGCCTGGTGGGCCGGTTCGTCGGACTTTGGCACGGTGGCTTCCATGACCACGACCCGGGGCCGGAACCTGGACCAGTCGGCCCCGGCCAGCACCTCTGCCTCGAAACCCTCGACGTCCACCTTGAGGAAGTCGACGGGTCCCCGAACGTGGTCGGCCACGACCTGCGCCAGCGTCGAGATGGGCACCTCGATCGGAGTGAACTCCTGGCCGTCGGCCCGGTAGCGCGCCGCCAGCTCGGCCACCATGGTGGAGGCGCCCCGGTCGATGGGAGCATCGGGGTCCGGCCCCGTGCGGCTTTTCGGTCGGCTCCACGAACAGCTCCCCCAGCCCGGCCCTGGCCCCGAGCGCCACCCGCAGATTCGTGTCAGCCGGCCGTGCCGCGCACAGCCGCTGGTGTTCGCGGGGGAGCGGTTCCACGTTCACGCCCCGCCATCCCCGCTCCGCGAACGCCGCAGTGACCGAATCCAATACGGGATCACCGGCACCGACGTCCACCCAGAAGCCCCGCCGGTCGTCGGGGCGTAGGGCCCGGGCCAGCACCACATCCTCCCGGTTCTGCGCATACGACACGAACGGATCACGGCTCATGTGTCGGCTCCCGCACCGCTCCAGGCGGCACCCCCTTCACCGCACCAGGCCGCCGCGCGTCGAGTCGGGGGTGCCGCTAGCGCTGGCTCGCCCCCAACACCCGAGCCCCCCGACGACATCGGCACGGTCGTAGAGGTGCCGCATCGGGTCGGCCCCGGGGCCCAGATCGGGCTTGGCCCCCCACCCGTCAGGCGGATACGGCTGGGCACCGGGACCGACCTCGCCGGTGATCTGACGGAACGGGACGGGGTCGGAGAGGCCGGTGGCCCTCCTGTCGAGGCGTATGGGCGGGGGGAACGAAGCCAGACCGGTAGTGAACGGTGCCCATACCTGTTCGAGCTTTCCGGGGGCCCGTGTAACGGCGAGGATCACGGGCCGAGGCACACCGACTGAAGGACCTTCTCCACCTCCCGCCCGATGACGTCTGGGCGGTAGCGGCCGGCCCGCTCCGCAAGCCGATCGGCCACGGCGACACGCCCCTCCGGATCGTCTATCGCCCCCACGATTCGATCGGCGAGGCGCTCTTCCCTCGGATCGTAGAGCGCTTCTCGAACCGGTCCCACCACCTCGGGGTAGGCCCCCAGGTCGGGTAGCAGACAGTAGTTGCGGGCGTACATCGCCTCCAGGGTGGCGATCCCCAGGCTCTCATGAGTGGCGGTGCTCACCTGCACGTGCGAGCCCCACAGGGCCCGGAAGTAGTCGGGTATGGCCAGAGTCTCGCCGACGGTGACGCGGGAGCCGAACCGTTTAGCCAGCCGGGACAGGCGGCCACGATGGGGCGAGTTCACCGGTGCCCCACGGGTAATTACGATACGCGCCGGCCGACGTTCGAGGACTTCCTCCGCCACATCGAGGAAGGCCCCGGGCCGCTTACCCTCCGAGAAGGAATGGTTGAAAACAACCGTGGGGGCTTGCTCCTTCTCCGTCAGGCAGGCGTCCAACAACCCGGTGTCGATGGGTAGGCCCACCACCCACAGCCTGGCGGCGAGCTGGGCGGCTGCCTCCGCGCTGGCGCCACCGACCTCGCGCAGCAACGTCGCCCGCATGTAGTCGCTGACCAGCAGCACCGCATCAACGGCCAGAAGGTTGCCCAGATCGGCCCACCGCAGCGCCGGGTAGCGCTCCTGGCGGAATGCGTCGGTGGGGTCCCAGTGGCTCCCATGGTTATAGGCGACTATCGGGACGGACCGGCGGGCGTCGTCAACGATCCTTCGAACCTCGGACGCGAAAGGCCAGAACGAGTGGAAGCAGAAGATGACGTCGTAGCGCCCCCAACGAAGGCGGCTCGCGATCGTCTCCAGGCACTCGGCGTACCACCGCTGCCGATCCCGTGAAACGATGCTGATGGTGTCGACGGCATGCCCCAGAACACCCAACTGTTCGACCAACACCGCGGCGGCGGTGATCCCGTAGCCCACCGCGTCGCTGGCAGCATCGACTTCGCCCCTGACGCTGCCATTGGTATAAGTCGGAACGAACAGGATCCGCATGGGCGGAGGCTACAACCGAGGGTCAGGCCCGTCCTCCACCTCATCAGCGGATGCACCGCCGCGTGCCGCCAGTGGAGGGCGCACTCCGCCCGCGCTCTCCTGGATCATCCCCAACGTCCGCTCCGTAGCCGGCAGGGACGCCATGGTGCTGCTGGCCGGCGCTGCCGGCAACGCCGCAGATCGGACGGATGATCGGGCCCGTTGGCGGTGTCCCAGAGCTACCACGACATGATTCAAGAAACGCGGCGGATCTCCTCGGTGATGAAACCACCGAGCGACAGGCCCCACCAGTCGGCGCCGTGCGAGGCTCAGGTCCTCGGTCGGCGCAGGGTGTCACCGGCGCGCTCCAGCAGTGGTCCTGGCGGACGGCCTCCGTGTGGCCAGCTCACATTTCGGAGATCCCCGGTCACGGCCCTTCTCGCCCGCCGCGTTGTATGCATACGCCCCAAATAGACTCGCTACCGCGATGCCAGCCCCGCCGGGTGCAAGACCGCCATTTCCGACCGAGAACACCTCGACAGGTGTGGTCCGGTCCCCGATGGTGCTGTCCGGGTCCGACAAGGTTGCTGCCATCGCGCAGGTGAACCATCTGGAGCGCCTTCTGTTCGACGACGAAGGGCGCCTCCGACGCCGCACCAACCCCGAGCGGGCCAACGAGCTGCTCGGGGCCATCAACAACCTGCGCCGCCAGCTCGGCTGGCTCTGCCTGGACATGGCCCACCACCAATGCTGGTCCGAGGACGTTCCCGCCCGGCCCGGCCGCTGAGCGAGCACCTGACGTCGATCAACCGCTACCTCAGCTTCACAAACGCCAAGACCGCGCCCCAACAGGGACCGGACCCCGATAGTCCCGGCGGCGGTCGCGCCTGGCGGGCGGTCACGTCGCTAGTCGCGTCCGAGATGAGACGGGCCGATCCGCCCGGGAGCGGTCAGAAACTCCGGCCCGTCACGGAGTACGCAGACGGTGGAGGGGACGTGAGCGACGGGCAAGGCGTGACATACGAGGCGGGGTGGTTACCGTCACGGACATGGCCAGCGCAGAGAAGCGTCAAGCGCGGCGGGCGCAGGGAGCCCTCCATGACCGGGCGGCGCCGTGGCCGCCGAGCCGTTCCGCACCCCCCGGAGCTCTTCGACGCCGTTGACCGCCTCCAGGTCGGCTAGGTGATGCTGCCAGCCTGAGCCCAGGCCGAGATGACCGTGTCGGAGGCCTGCCGGAGCTTCGGGGTGAGCCGACAGACGTTCACCAGGCTGCGGCTGGCCTTCCAAGCTCGGGACATCGCCGGGCTCACTCTGGGCGAGCGGGGACGCAAAGGGTGCTGAAGGCCTCCGTCGAGGTGGTCGAGTTCGTGCGCCGGGCCAGGGCCGAGGACGCTTCGGTGTCAGACGGCGACCTGGTACGCCAGGTCGAGCAGCGCTTTCGGGACCAGTTGAATCGTCTACCGTCCAACGCTTGCCGGCATCCAAACTGGCGGGCGACCGAGGGCGGCGGCGGGAGCGTGAAGACGTGTGGCGGGGCCACGAGCAGCTGCGCGCCATCGTCCTCGCCGGCGCCCCGCCCGAGGGCGACAATACCCGTCGGCTTGCCCGCTTCGGCGTGAACCGCTGTGACCGACGGGAAGGTCCTAGAGGAAGCGGCGTGTCCCATCAGGCCCGGTGCTCGGGTCGGTGTCACCCGGGGCAAACCGGCAGCCGGCTCAGACCGGGAACTGGCCGCCTGCCCCAGACCGGGAACCGGTCTGGTCGGAGGGCACGCGACAGGCCAGTGCAAAACCAAGCGCTGACGCGATCGGGCCACACGGGCATGGTTCGTGAGCACTCGGCACGGCGCAGTCGTGAGCGGACACAGCCCGACATCGGGCCGTGCCCGTCTACCATCACTGCCACGGCCCGCGGCGCTTACCGTGGTGGCGATGAAGATTCTGCAGATCGTGCCCGCTCTGCACGGCGCCAAGATGGAGACCACGCAGGGCACGTACCCCATTGTCGTCTGGGCTCTCACCGAGGGCGACGACGGCGGCCGCGAAGTCGTCGGCCTTTCCGTCGCCGGGGGCAAGGCGCTCGTCCCGCCCGACCCGGACAGTTTCGAGCGGTACACCCAGACCGGCTGACCGAGGAGCTCCGCTGACCGCGAGATAGAGGTGGATCACCTCACCGCCTACCGGTGGAGGAACACTTTAGGCCACTGCTGGTCGACGCGGCCGGCCGGCCCGGCACCCGGCAAGGGAGGACGCCGCAAACGGGGTCTAGAGCGAGCGCCAATCGGCTGGCGCGACACGCAGCAGCTGCCAGTCTGCACCTTCGCCCGGTCAAGGGCAACCGGTGCCGGTCGGTCCTTTACGACTGGCTCGGGTTCGGAGCGCACCACCGCCGCTGGTACCAGGGTGATCAACAGTTCCGGTTGAGCTGTGGCGGGCCCAGTCGGCAGGGTCATCGTTGCTCCAGATCCGGTAACGGACTACCGAGTCCCTCCCCTCGGATCAGACCACGAACAACGGAGTGGCAAATGCACGCGTGTGCATTGGCCCCTCAAGCTCATCGACAGTCTCCGCTGGCTCTGCCCCCTGGATCTGTCGCTCTCCGCCCTTCAAGATTGTGGAACTGGGCGGGTCTCGATCTGATCGGTGAGCCCGAACAGGTCGAGCACCCGGACGGCCAGCCTCGACGGCGACCGGAAGGTCAGCGCCCGTCCGGTGCGATCCAGTAGCTGCTGACCGGTGGCCAAGGCGCGGACGGTGGCAGTGTCGATGAACGTCACCGGGGCGAGATCGATGACAACATCCCCGGCCCCGTGGGCGATCACCCGGGACAACACGTCGGCCAGGGCGGGCCTGGTGGACACGTCCGCTTCGCCGCGTAGGGTGACAACGGTGTGCGTCCCTTCTGCATGCACGACCGGGGACGTGACCGCACATCGGACGCCGCGCTGCACGGTGTCCGTAGATGGGGGAAGCATCGTGAGCGCCATGCGGCGGCCTCCCTGATCGGTGAACGCATTCGCTTGCTGCGCTACCAGGGTCCGGAGCAACGCGCCCGGGAGAGTGCCGGCGTTACCGGCAGAGTCCAACACGGCGCGGGTACGCGTTCCGTGTCAACTCAGACGGTACACCTGATGATGCCCGCTGACAAGGACGGCCGGCTGAGCCGTTGACGGGGGCTCACCCAGCGGGAACGCCGAGTGGTCCGAACGGGCAGACGGGCCGCCGCATAGGCCTCCTCTCGCTAGCCTTCCTGGAATGGCCGAATGTTCGGTGCTGCGATGCGTCGAGCCGGCAGCGCATGTGCTCCAGGTCAACAAGCCGGGCGGCGTCCTGTTGTTGGAGGCTGCTGTTTGCGAAGGCCATCATGGCCAGATTGCAGCTGGCGCGGCCTGGGATTGGAACTGGGAGCACGGCGAGATCCTCATGGGGGCCGACGCAACGAGATTGTCCCGGCCGGGGTGGAAGTTCGAGTGGCGGTCCCCCGCCTGAGACCTGCCGAGTGGTAACGGGGCCGCTCGCCCAGCGACACTGGCGGGAGATGAGGGCCGGACGCGCGGCGTAGGGTCAGTCGCGCTTACCAGAGCGTGGTGCCCAAAGGGCGAAACCAGATGACCGGTCGTGGATCACTGACCTCCGAGGAATCAAAGGCCGCGACCGCTGGCGCAAAGAACTCCCTGGCCCGCCGGGGCAGTGGAGGACCAGCGGCTTGGCCGGGGCGGAGGACCCTGGCATGAAGAGAGAGGTGACGAACCAGGCAACGGTAAGGCGATGGGTGGCCGGCTACGACCTCGACCGGCGAATGGTTTGGCCCGAATCTTCATCGCCGACGCATGTACCTACACTCGCCGCACGAGGAGCCGGTCGTCGGCCTCGACGAGATCCGACAGATGTGGGAGGGCGATCGGGACGGCTGACGGGTTTATCGTGGCCACCGAGATCATTTGCCGTCGAAGGTCCTACAGCGGTCGTTCCAGTCGGGGTCCGCTACGGGGAGCCGGTCCGCCAGGAATACCGCTACCAGGGAGGCACCGGTGCAGTACAGCGGGCTCGGCTACCGGTCCTTCATGGGGTAGATCCAAGTGGTCCGCTCATGTTTGGGCCCGGGACGGCAGTCACCCTTTGCAGCCTGACGTGACCGCACCCCGGCTCAGGATGCACGAAGTGTTCAGGTGCACGAAATGCCAGTAGTAGTGCGGGCAGTTTCGGCGGGGGACGATCTCCAGGCCTGTGATGGCCTTAGCCGTTGAGCAGCTCGCGGGCGTCACGGTCGAGCGAAGGGTGGCGCAGCTTGGACATGGCTCGGGCCTCGATCTGGCGGATCCGCTCCCGGGTCAGGCTGAAAACCTCGCCGACCTCGTCGAGGGTGCGGGGCTGGCCCCGGTCCAGGCCGAAGCGCAGCCGGAGGATCTCCCGCTCCCGCTCGTCGAGGGCTACCAGCATCTTGTTGACCTCGTCGCCGAGCACGGCCACGGCCGCAGCATCGAAGGGGGACACCGCGGCGTGGTCTTCCACCACGTCGCCCAGTTCGGCGTCACCGTCCTCGCGCACCGGCTCGGACAGCGACAGCGGCTCGGCGACATGGCGGAGGATGTCGGTAACCCTCCCCTCCGGGATCTCGAGGTCGGCGGCCAGCTCCGCCACCGTCGGGCGCCGGCCCAGCTGCCCCTCGAGCCTGCCGCGGGCCTTGATGACCCGGTTCAGCAGGTCACCGGCGTGAACCGGGAGCCGCACCGTGCGACCGCTGTTGGCCATACCGCGGGTGATAGCCTGGCGGATCCACCAAGTGGCATAGGTGGAGAACTTGAAGCCCTTACGCCAGTCGAACTTCTCCACCGCGTGGATCAGACCCAAATTGCCCTCCTGGACCAAGTCCAGCAACGGCAGCCCGGCGGCCCGATACTTCTTGGCGATAGAGACCACCAGGCGCAGGTTGGCCTTGACGAAGACCTCGGTGGCCTGGTCGCCGTCACGGATCAGGCCGCGCAGCTCCCGCTGGCGGGACGGGCTGATGCCCTTGGCCTCGGCCAGCTCGCCCCGCGCCTGCCGGCCGGCCTCGACGGCCTGAGCCAGGCGCGCCTCGGCGTCCTTGGTGAGCAGGGCGTACTTACCGATATCGGTCAGATAGAGGCGGACCAAGTCCTCCTCGGGCTGCGCGGCGTACTTGATGGGCACTCGTCCTCGTCTCTCGATCCACTCGGACAGATCCTTCAGCAAGTGCCGGCGGTCCGGGGTCAAAGACCGCCAGCCGCGCGCATCAGGGATCTCACAGTACCTGATCAACCCGGAACCGTGAAGACGAAAGGGGATGCTGCGCTGCTTACGATGCAACCGGTGCGGCGCGGCTCGATGACCAAGCTCAAGAGGGCATTCGGCGACGGTGACGAGCCGGCGTCGGCCGTGGCGGCCTTTTGTCATGGTTGACCCCTCGGGAAGCGCGTGGTGAAGAACTCGAGCTCCCATTCGAGTCCTTCCCAATCCCCGCCGATCCCAGCCAAAGCCTCCTCACCTACACCGCCGAACCGGGCTTGCCCTAACAGAACGCCCTGAACCTACTGGGCAGCTGGGCCGCGACCACCGACGGCTTCGACCAGGCTGCGTCGACCGGCGACTCGAAGCAGGCTGAGTCGTTTTCCCACGAGTACCGGGTACCGAAGGGGCGCTCATAATCGCCACAGGGACAGATGGCACCCGCTGCCCCAGTACGCCCGTGGGAGCTAGAGGTACGACATGCTCACCGGAAAGCGCCGAGACAGTCCCCGTTATCGGCGGTCCGATCCATGAGCGGCGGAGGCCGCGCGTCTGAGCGCAACGGCGCCGTAGCCACCAACCTGAGGATCGACCCGGAATCGCAGGCTGAGAGCCGCCCCAAGTCCGGTCGTCAGGGCACTGTCCAAGGTTCAACCCGTCGGTTCTAATGAGGCATCTCTACTGCGGTTCGGTCGCGCTGCACGCTCTCGTGGACACCTCCACATGGCTCGACCTCGCCAAGCGGCGGGATGGTCAGAAGCGGATCGTCTCAGTCCGTCTTCTAGCGACTGGGGTCGTCCCACCCCAATCGTTCCCACAGTTGTAATCGAGGAGTTCGAGCGTAATCGCGCAAGCATTGAGGCTTCGATGACGGCAAGCGTCGCCGATCGGTTCAAGATGGTCCGAAAGGACTGTAAGGAAGATGTCGTGAGTGGACCATTGGCGTTTATGCGGCTGGGCGGAGGGTGACGGCGTAGCCGAGGTCTTGGAGTTGCTTCACGAGGCCGTTGCGGCGACGGTCGGTGTCGGTGTGGCGGGTGAAGTAGTCGCCGCCGAGGTCGGTGTAGTCCTCGTCGCGTGAGAGGACATGCCAGGCGATGACCAGAAGGGAGTGGCTGACCGCGACGGCCGCCTTCTTCTTGCCGATCCGCCGGGCGAGCCGCCAGAACTGGGCGGCGAGGTAGGTGTCACGCGAGCGGGCGGCCGACCAGGCGCACTGGTCGAGGACCTCGCCGAGCCAGCGGTTGCCCTTGTTGGTCCCTCCCGAACGGCGTTTGCCGCCGGTGATGTTGTTGGCTGGGCACAGCCCGGCCCACGAGGCCAGATGCCCAGCGGTGGGGAACCGGGTCATGTCCGCACCGATCTCGGCGATGATGCACTCAGCCGCCCGCTTCCCGACCCCGGTGATGGTGTCAAGCCGGTCACGGGCGGCGCTGAAAGGGGCGATCACCCGGTCAACCTCGATGTCGAGCTGGGCGATCATCGTCTCGAGCTGCTCGAGGTGCTCCAACGACAGCCGCACCAAGAGGGCGTGGTGGTCCTCGAACCGGCCGTAAAGGGCCTGGCGCAGGGCGGGCAGCTTCTTGCGAAGTTGGCCCTTGGCCAGATCAGCGAGGACGTCGGGATCCCTCTCGCCGGCGACAAGAGCCTTGAGCATCAACCGGCCCGATACGCCCAGCACGTCCGACGCCACCGAGTCCAGCTTGATCCCGGCGTCCTCGAGCGCCTTTTGCACCCGCTGGCACTCGGCGGTATGAGTCTGGATCAACCGCTTCCGGTAGCGGGTGAGGTCTCGCAATCGACGGATGTCCGGCGGCGGCACGAAACTCGAGCGCAGAAGACCGTGCTCGAGCAGTTCAGCCAGCCAGGCGGCATCGGCCACGTCGGTCTTTCGACCCGGGAGGATCTTGACATGTCGGGCGTTTACCAGCAGCAGCTCGAAGCCGCCCCGCCCTTCGAGCACATACCACACCGGCTTCCAGTACTGGCCTGTTGCCTCCATCACCACCTGGGTCACCCCCTCGGCGGCCAGCCACTCGGCCAGCGCCTCTAGCGACGCGGTGAACGTCGGAAACGTACGGATCTCCTGGCGGCGCTTGAAGCCCTGGCCCGGTGTGCGTACTGCGGCGACGACCTCCTCCTTGCCGATATCAAGACCGGCGACCCGCTCGGCGATGATGTCCATCCCACTCCCCTCTCCGAGACTCAACCTGGACGGGTCTGGCAGGGCCAACCGAATCAACGACGCTGTAAGTCGTGCAATATGCAACAGTTCGCGGTGCCGGGAAGGCCCCGAGCATCAGTCTTAGACACGGGCTCACTCGCACCAAAGCTCACCGAGCTCGGCCAGACCCACCACCATCTTCACTCGTCGCGGCGGCCCCAGGCCATGGAGTCTTAGACGACTAGGGCACCCATGACCAGCAAGATGCCCTTGCGTGGCTGGACAGGCTTGCACACCAAGTGCCACTGATCGGAGCGATGGCGACTCGAAACTTCGATGACATCCTTGCCTTACTCGACGCGGGCGCGCACCCGCGATCGTCTCGGCCATCCCCATCACGAACTGCGTGTCCGACAGCCCCCGAGCCCGCTTCTTCAGACTCACGCAATCGTCCAGCGCCTCGACCAGGCCCACCGCCCGCCCCGCCTCGCGCAGCAACTCGGCGCCACCGAACGCGGTGATCGCCCGATCCGTCGTGCCAACGCGTACACTCATCTCGGAAGTGCCTCCTCGGGTAAGGGATCATGGTCTTCGACAAACCCGATTCTCCTTGCCCAGGAGGCATTCTTTGCGGATGCTCAACCCCAGATCAGTTCACTACCCGTGGCTCTGAGTAACTAGGAGACCCCGTGACGCGGTTAGACGTCGGCGCGCGGAGGTTGGAGAGGGGTCCCGGCCGGCGCCGAGGCGCCATGAGCATGCTGTTGGCCGTCTTTTCGCGCATCTCGGCGCGGATCTTTTCGACGTGGGTGTCCATCTTGGCGGTGGTCGTCAGCGTGGTGGCTGTGCGGGTCACCAGCCAGCCCGCGGTGCGGGTTGTGATGTCGGCGTGGCAGTAGCGGCACCGCCCGGTGTCCTCGGGCTGGGCCGGTGCCCCGCACACGGGGCACACCGCTACCGCACCGGACGCGTGGGTCTGTGACGACGACGGCCGCTGGAACAGCCACCGCTCCGACCACGTGCGGTGACTGGGGTCGAGGCCCCACGAGGCGTACACGGCCGAATCGGTCGACACCTCGAAGCCGATGAGGGCGCTCTGACAGGTGGCATCAGCGGCAGTGCCGTCGAGGTGCGGCGTGGCCCGTGCGGCGCTCATGAGTGACCCGACGAGAGGGATGGTGCTGATGGCGAGGAGGTGCTGGGCGTAGTTGTTCCAGACGACGCCGTCCATCACCGGTCGGAGCGGCTCGGGACTCCGGGATCGCCAGGCGGCCACAGCCCGGTCGAACACGGTCTTCGACCACTCCACGAAGGCGTCGGAGTTGAAGGCGGGGTCGACGGTAGCGAGAGCGGCGGGGCCCGCTGCGCTGCCGCGGTCGATGGTGTCGATGACCGCCTCGGTGCCGGCGAGCGGCGCGCCGATCACCAACCAACCGCCCTCGACTCGCGAAGGCGGTTCTTCCTTGTCGTTCTTGCCCCAGCGCATTATTCCCTCATCAGCCGTGTAGATGCAGGGCAGCCGCCCGCTCGGGGGCGACCTCTGTCACCAGATCCACGGGGAGCAGCCGCACCAGTTCGTCGGGGATCTGCGCCAACCAGCTCGGGTTCTGGCGGATCTCGCCGACCATCTGGTCGAGATACATGTCCACCATCGGGTTGTGGGAACGCACGGCGGTGAGCAACCAGCCGCTGGTGAGCACAGGGATCGGCTGCCGGCAGTGAGTGCAGAGCCCGGTGTCGTCCATCGCGGTGGGCGCACCGCACGACGGGCACGACCCTGCCGGCTGCATGGGAGCGGATCCGGGCCTGACGGACCGCTGGAAGAACCAGTCCTCGGTCCAGTCGGGCGTGAAGCCGGGCGGCATCTTGCCCGAGTTCGGCGGCAAGTCGATGTGCACGGCCATCGAGAACCGGGCGGTGTCGTAGGACGGCCCAGACCACACGCCCGCCAGCGACGCCTGAGCCCCCATGAAACCGAAGATCATCCCCATCCCGGAGGCCATACCGCTCGTGATCGCCGCACCCATCGGGTCCCACAGGGCGTCAGCCAGGACGGGGCGGACGGAGGACGCGTCGCCCGCGCTCCACGCCGCGGCGACGGCGGAATAGACCTGATCGGCGAACGTCGTCAGGGTCTGTGGGTCGAACGCCGAGTCCCGGGCGCTGATCGCTGAGATCCCGGCATCGCGTGCCGCCGGGTCCTGCGCGTCGAGCACGCCGGGTTCGGAGCCCGGGAGCGGATCACCGCGCTCGGGGGCCTCGCACATGAGGAGCGGGGTCATGAACTTCATCATCACGCCCATGAACCCGGCCATCATCCCGCCTGCACCGTGAGGCGGGGCGTGGTGCTGGCCGGGCGGTGGGCTGGCCGCGGTGGTGGATGGCGCGCCGCTGGCCGCCAGAGCCTTGACTTCCTTCCAGGCCTTCAAGAGTCCCATCGGACCTCGATTCCGTGCGCGTGCCGGGAGACGGCGGCAGCATACGCCGGCAATCGGCGGGGCGGCGCGGGCGCGGTCTCCCGGCCGTCGCCTGCGCTTCAACGTCACCGCCTGGCCGGCCTTCGCCGTTCCGGTGATCACGGGGAACCTGGTCGTTATGCGGCAACGAGCGGCCGACGCTATACCCGGGGATTTGCCGCAAGTACGAACAGTTCCCGGCCAGCCGGGACCCGGCCCATAACATGCTGACCGAGGCCACCCATATTGTTCGACTAGCGGGTGCCAGGAACGACCGAACCGGCAGGAGATCGATCTGTAACCCTGCCGGAGCGATCGGTTCGCTTGACATAGCAAGCGTGAGGGTCGGAGAGCCGCCTCCCGCGGTTGACATTCGTGGACCGCTCGTCGAGACGACCCCGTACCGAGAAGCACCATCGAACCGGTCGATATCGCCCCTTCCCGGTTACCCGGCAGCTTCCAGGCTTCGGCCGACGACCGCCCAGAGCGTTTCCCTCCTCTTGCCGCCGGGCGCTCGACTTCGGCCCTTACCTCGCGCCCCATAACGTGCGGCGCTTGACTGACTCGCGACCGCCCCTCGCCGGATAAGTGGGATACCACGAAGCCCTGGGGCTGCCGGTGCTGCGGACTATGTCAAGCAATCTTCCGACTCCTCGGTCGCAGTGGCGAGCGCGGAGGTGCCGATCTGTGCTCTGCCGGACCGGACGCCGGCCGGATTATCGATCGCGCGATTCTGCTCGCTGTGGGCCCCTGGGGGGCCCTCGGCCACGTACGGCAGGGCGAGGTCAGTACCGCTGCGCTGACTCCTGCCGCCTACGGCTGCAAGGAGGATGCCACTCCTGTCGATGCCACTCCTGTCAGCCCTCACGGCTACGGTGGCGAGAAGCAGGACGGACGTCAGGGAGTAAGAGCACTCGTGAATGATCAACCGATCCGGTTTGCTGACAAGGTCGCCTGCGCCTGGGCGACCTGCTCTGGGAGGACTTCAAAGCCCACGAGTACGGCCTGGTGATCCTGCCGTTTACGGTGGTGCGGCGCCTAGTGTGCGAGGTCGCCCCGCCCAAGCCGAAGGTCGTCGACAGACCGTGAGCGGCCTCGTCCTCGACGAGAACGTACGGCGCTTGCTCTTCGTCGACCGCGACCGCGTTCGGGGAACTGCGTCGGGCGGTTCGGGGCTTCTGCATTCGTTGGTTGCAGACGCAGTGGCTTGGCGCCATGAAAGAACCCGGCAACGGCTCTGGCCGATGCTCGCAGCCTTCGTCTCCCAAGGAGGCGCCCTCCGAGCGGAGATCCGTCGAGCCCAGCGCGCAGCTCTCGTGGCCGCCGAGTCGGAGGGTCAACTTGCGGAGTACCTCCCGTCCCTGATGTATTTTCTAGGCGACGACGGGGGCTTTTTCGAGGCACTGTCAAGCCAGTCCATGCGCGACGTCGCAGAGGTCGCTCTGGCGTCACGTCTTCGCGAGGGCCACGGCACGGTCAAGATCCTGGACGTCGCGGCGGGCGCTGGATCGATGTTGCTCAGCGCTGCCAGGGCCGCCGCGCAGCACGGTTTTTCAGCGGAGGTTCTTGGGGTCGAGCTGAATCCGGGTATCGCGAAACTGGCCGCCGGGACGCTGTACCTCGCGGGCGTCCCCGGAGAGATCGCGGTCGCCAACTCCCTGCTTGACGACCCCTTCCCGGCCTACGTAGACCTCGCGGTCTCGCAACCTCCATTCGGGCTCTCATGGCGTCGTGACGCCGAAGGGGTGTTGGAACGGCATAGGTCTGGCTGGTACCCCTTCGGGTTGCCGCAGCAAAACGACGGGAGTTGGCTGTTCGCCTCACGGCTGCTGGAGAAGCTGGCAACGACGTCGCCTGGGACGGGGCGCGCTGTGACCTTCATGGTCGGTGGCAGCCTGTGGCGCTCCGGAGCCGACGCGGCCGTCCGAGCAGCAGTCGTGGACAATGACCTCATCGAGGCGATCGTCGCCCTGCCGGCGGGGCTGACCCAGGCAGCCGTGCCCTGCTACGCAGTCGTTTTCGACCGGAACAAGTCAGAGGCGAGGAAAGGCCGCATTCAGCTCATCGACCTGCGAGCTTCCTCCGAGGGTTCGCGGTTGCGCGATGCGCCGCGGCAGATCCGGGCAGCGGCGCTCGACACCCTCCGAAACGCGCTCAAGACCTCCCGTGACGGCGTTGTCTCCCGAACCGTCCCTTCGGACCGGTTCTTCAAGATTCGGCGGAAGGTTCGCGTAGCGACGACGGCTACGGATCGTGCAGATGCGCCGCGCTGGTTCCTCGACCTACCACGCGACCTTGACAGCGAGGCCCAGCTCGCCGGACGCTACGGCCCTGTCGGGGTAGAGGCGGGCGAAGCCAACGCCCCGATTTGTGCGCTCGATATCGACAGCGTCTCGGCTAATTCATCCAATCCGCTGCGGCCGTGGTTGCAGGGCATCGGATGGGTAGCCACGCGATTATCAGCGCTGCTGCTGGATGCCCCAGTCGCGACCACCGGTGCCACGGGCGGCGGTCTCCCGTCCACAAGTGCGGCGGGCACGGTCCTGCTACCGACGACGCTGGCTTACCCCGCTTCCCTCCACGACGCCGAGAGTCCAGACGCGGAGGCAACGGCCCGCCGGCTCATCCTGCACTGCGACGCAGAACGCGTTCTACCGGAATTCCTCGTCGGCTGGCTCAACAGCCCTCTCGGTCAACAGGCCCGGGAACGGGCATTGCGGGCAGCAAGCTCGGGCGCGGTCGTGTTCGCGTTACGCACCGAACCGCGGGCACTCCTCCGGTTCTGTGACGAGATCGAGGTCCCCCTCCCACCGCTGGCCACACAGGAAACTGTCGCCGCTACAGAAGCGCGCCTGTCCGCGTCTGCCGCAATGGTCGAATCGGCCCGCCGGGAAGCCTGGTCATCCCCGGCTAAGGCAGCAGAGATCGCTAGACGGTTCGAGCCACTGTTCGACACCTCGATTCGCACGTGGTTGAGCGAACTCCCCTACCCCATCGCCTCTGCTATCTGGGCCTTCGAGACTCGACGACAGAACCCGGATGCGGCGCGCCGGCAGATCTTCCTAGTCTGGGAGGCCTACGCCGCGTTCTACGCCGGGGTTTTGATGTCCGCGCTCTCCCGGGACCCGGCCTTTCGGCTGGACGAGATGCCGCGGCTTCGGCAAGCGCTCGCTGACGCCCGTCTCAGCACCGCCCGGGCCAGCTTGGGAACCTGGGCACTTATCACCCAGCGCCTGAGCCGCCGCTTCCGGGATCGACTAACGCGCGGGACCCAAGACGAGCGCTCCGCAGTGCTCCAAGCTTTCGGTGGAGCCACACGAAGCTCGCTCGACGCACTGCTCGACCCACGCATCAACGGGCTGATCGCCGACGTCAACCACAAGCGCAACACATGGCATGGTCATGGCGCCGCACTGACTGACCGAGAACTGTGTGTGCAGCGCGATTATCTGTTCGGTCGGCTTGAGGAGCTGCGAGAGCTACTGGGAGCCACGTGGCGCGAACTGCAATGCGTTCGCGCTGGCGATGGCTATCGCAAAGACGGGCGGACATTCCAGAAGGCTGAACTGGTCACAGGCCCCGCAGCGCCGTTTCGGCAGATCGAGCTGGAAGTGGGCGAGCTCATGGAGAAAGGCGAGCTGTACCTGTGCACCGACGGCGCGAGCCAACCGCTCCTGCTGCAGCATTTCGTAGTTCTCCGGAGTAGCCCCAACGACGCCCAGTACACCTCCTACTTCTACAATCGGAGGGAGGGGAACCAGGTGAGGCTAGTTGCCTATCAGTTCGCCGACGCCAGCGAACTTACCGAGGACTTTGCCGGCTTCGCTGATGCCTTCGCCGGGCTTGACGCCGCCGACGACCCGCCTGGGGGTCCGTCCTGATGGTGGTGGTATGGCAGACGTGCTTGAACGACCACCCGGCGGAAGTTCGGCTAGCGCTACCCGGGGACGTCACCCCTTGGCCGTTCACGTCGACGCGCTCCGATTCGAGGTGCTCATACCCCTTGTCCGCATTACATGAGTTTCCGCAATTCGCCAGCAAATTAGCCAGCACCGATGCCGGCTGATTGTCAGTCGGTAGCGTCTCCAGCAACCATCCCCCGAACAGATCATCCCTGGTCACAAAGGGTTTCTGGTCGGTGGGGCTAGATGGAATCGAACCATCGACCTCAGCATTATCAGGGAAACTGTCATCCGATTTACGTCCAGCCACGATGCAAGAATCTACGAGCTGAGCAGGGCCTATGTCATTCCCCGCGATCCGTCAGCGAGCCTCGTTAGGGATCATTCGCCCCCAACCATCGCGGCGCAACCGCGGCGCAGTTCACCCCTGTCCCGTCAATCCAGGCGGCCCTTACAACAACGCCGGTCCTCGGAGAGCCGACGACTGCCCTTGGCGCCTTGGCATAGGAGATACGACGGCAGGGCCGCCGTCATTTTCCCCCGCGAACCGGCGGTGGGCGGCGCGTCGGGGGCAACCGTCGTTCGGTGGTGCACGGTCGGTCCACCGTCACCGCTGCCTGCTCTCTGACCGTCCTTTCAGCACGGAGAACATCCGGCTTGAGGGGCGGCTCGGCGATGGCGAAGTCGCTCCCCGGCCGTGTCCGGAGCGGGAGCGGCTCATTTAGCCAATGGCCGTGCCGAAGAGGTGCCCAACGCCGTAGGTGAAGCCCAAGCCGAGGGCGCCGCCCACGACCACGCGCAGGACGGCGCGGCGGACGTTGCTGCCGCCCAGCCGGGCGCTGAGGGCACCGGTCAGGGCAAGAGCGACCAGGACGCCGGCGAAGGTCACCGGGACTCGTGCAGAGGCCGGAGGCAGCAGGATGGCCAGCATTGGAAGCAGGGCGCCGGAGAGAAAGGAGAGTGCCGAAGCGCCGGCGGCCTGGAGAGGACTAGGGATATCAGCAGGGTCGATGTGCAGTTCGGTCTCCAAGTGCGCGGCCAGGGCGCCATGGGCGCTCAGCTCGACAGCGGCATATCCAAGTGGGACATGTCACCGTAAGGTGATGGGATGACAGAGCGCTTGCTTCGCTCTCGCTGAGTAGGCCGGACAGCTGGTTCGGCTGCAGCCGTCGTTCTTGGAGGTTCAGCGGTGGTGGCGAAGGTGTCAGGAAGAAAGGTTGGGTCGACGCCGGTGTCGAAGGCGTCGTCGGCGAAGGCTGGTGGTGGTTCTTCTCCCGCTCGGGGCGGTTCCAGCCCGAAACTGGTGGCGACAAAACCAACCCGTTCCCGAGCAAGGAGAAGAACCGTGGAACGACAGTACGTCGCCATCGACCTGCATCTGAACCGATCGGTGGTAGTTCGCGAGAACGAGGCCGGCGAGAAAGTCGGCGTGACTCGTATCGACAACGACCCGCTGGCGCTGGCCGAAGCCATTCGCGAAGCTGGCGAAGCGCCCGAGGTGGCCATAGAAGCCACCTACGGGTGGTATTGGGCCGTCGACACCCTCGAAGAGCTGGGGGCGAACGTCCACCTGGTGAACCCGTCGGGCTTGGCGTGGGAGAACCGGCGGGTCAAGAACGATTACCGGGATTGCTGTGATCTGTTGGACCGAATGCGCCTGGGCAAGTTGCCCGAGGCGTGGATCGCCCCCCACGGCGTGCGCGAACTCCGAGAGCTGGTCCGGTTCCGGGCCCGGCTGGTCATGCTGCGCACGGGGCTCAAGGCGCAACTGAAGGCGGTGCTGGCCAAGCACGGCGTGCGCCCGCCGGTGAAGGACTTGTGGGGCGTGTCGGGCCCGATTTCGTTGGACCAACTGGACCTGCCCCGGGCGTACACCACCCGGATTGAGTCCATCCGCGACCTGGTCGAGGTCTACGACCGCGAGATCGACATGCTCGAGCGAGAGATCCACCGCCAGCTCAAGGACCACACCGGTTACAGGGCCATCCAGGCCATCCCCGGTGTCGGCCAGACCATCGCGGCGATCATGGTGGCCGAGATCGGCGACATCTCCCGCTTCGCCAACCCTCAGGCGCTGTGCTCGTGGGCGGGGCTGACCCCCAAGCACCACGAGTCCGACACCAAGGTCCGCCGCGGCCGGATCACCAAGGCCGGCTCGAAACTGGTCCGCTGGGCGGCCATCGAGGCCGTCTCCAACGGCCGGGGCGGACCGAAACTCAAAGCGGACTACCACCGCATCGCCGAGCGGCGACCGAAGAGCGTCGCCCGGGTCGCGGTGGCCCGCAAGCTTGTCATCATGGTCTACTACGGGCTACGCGACGGACACATCCGGTGCCTCGCCGAAGCCCAAAAGGCCGGATGACCCGGATCGGGCACAGCCAGGGCGCGCGTTCGTGTAACGGCATGACTCCCACCTCGGTGGCGACGTCGACAAAGTGATTGAACCCGCCTGGCTGTGGCCGCACCCCACCATGCGCCCCGAGCGCGAAGAGATGCCCGGCATCCGGAACACCGGCATGCCCACGCCCACTTTGATGGGCAATGGTGAGCGATCCGCTGTGACCATCCGACCCGACCCGAGGAGTCAACCAGAACCCAACAGCTGAACCCCCGGGAAAGAACTCACCCACCGCGGCTAGACGAGTAGCCCACCGCCAGCCAGCCCTCAAGGGCGCTGCGGTCCTCGGCTCCGTTAACGCTTCGCCTCCGGTCCTCGCGTCCCTCCGGGACAGCTTCGCCGCCCTTGACCGCTGTCCATCGGCGGGCTCGTGGCGAGCCAGAAGTCGATAGCCGAGCTCTCAACTTCCCCGAAGCCGACCAATCCATCATCGAGGACCCGCTTCAACGCGCCCGAAACTCAGACGAGTCGGCCCCACAGGACCGAAAATCCTTCCAGCTAGAGCGATTCGTACTTGACAGCAAGCGCTCTGTCAGAGATGCCGCTCGGGGATGATTACACGGGTGATCGGTTCGTAATGGATCTTGCCGTCGAAACCACTCTTCGTGGTAGGCATCCGCTGGATGTGGTTACTCACGCACCACTGAACAACCCGGAGCGTGCCACCCGAGCGCGTCAGGACAATCTGGCCACCACCCGGAACGCTGGCGGAGGGCGTCAGGCTTCGGTTGTCCTCCTCAGGCAGAGGGGCCTTAGGGTCCGAGACCGAGATCTCGCTCGATCGACAGCCAGGCCCCTCTCCCCGAGCACGAGAGACCCCGCCTGCTCCCGCCGCGGCCCCTTCCATCGCCTCCGGGGAACCCGGTGGCCTATGCCGGGTCAGAACCTATGCCGGGTGGGGCCGAGAGGGCCGTGGCGGGCTTCGGTTTCGTGCTGGGTTGCCCGGCATAGTTACAGGTTTTCGAGGAAGGCGAGGAGCCTGTCCGGTGGCCGATATCGGCGCTGGGCGGCCGGGGTAGGGGCGACGCGAGCCAGGGCTTTCTCCTTGAGGGTCATGTCGGCGTGGATGTAGATCTCGCTGGACTTGATGCTGGAATGCCCGAGCCACAACGCGATGGTGGCCACGTCGAGCTCGGCAGCGAGCATGCCCATGGCGCAGGTGTGACGGAGCGTGTGCGGGGTGATCCGCTTGGGGCGGAGCGACTCGCACTGCTCTGCGGCGACGCCTACGTGCTTGGCCATAAGGTCCTGGACGGCGTCGGTGCTCAGCCGCCCGCCTGTCCTTGTGGCGAAGACAGGATCCTCCGGCCCGGCAGCCCTCTGTTCGATCCAGTCTCGTAGTAGCCGGGCGGTCGGCTGGGTCAGCGGGGTGTGACGGTCCTTGCGGCCTTTGCCTTTGGTGAAGAGATTGGCCCCGGCACCGAAGCTGACGTCGTCGCAGCGCAGTCCGGTCAGCTCGGACACTCGCAGCCCGGTCTGGACGGCCACCAGCATGAGCAGGTGGTCCCTCTGCCCCAGTGGTGTGGATCGGTCAGGAGCGGCGAGCAGGGCGTCGACCTCGTTCGGGGTGAGGTAGCTGACGATGGTTTGGTCGGGTCGTTTGGCTGGGATGGCCAGCACCCGGGCGACGACGCCGGCGTGTTCGGGGCAGTCGAGTTGCACGTAGCGGAAGAACGACTGGATCGCCGTTAAGCGGAGGTTGCGGGTGTCGATCCCGTTGTGACGGTCGGTCTCGAGGTGATCCAAGAACGCCCCGACAAGCTCGGCGTCGAGATCGGCGAGGTCCAGCTCGACGGGAGGGCGGCCGGTGCGAGCATGAGCGAACCGCAACAGCAGCTTGAAGCAGTCCCGATAGGAGGCGATGGTGTGGGCGCTGACGCGCTGCTGGGGCAGGCGCTGGGTGAAGAATCCTTGGATCAGCGGGGCGGCCCGGGTCATGACCGGACCTGCCAGAAACGGTCGAGCCGGTCGGCGGCGAAGGCCATCAGCTCGGGGACGGCCTGCAAATACCAGTAGGTGTGGGCTGGCTCGTTATGCCCCAAGAAGGCGGACAGCACCGGGAGTTGGCGTTGCACGTCGACGCCAGTGTGATGCCAGGAAAGCAAGGTATGCACGGCGAAGCTGTGGCGTAGATCGCCCAGCCGCGCCGGTGAGCGGCCGCCGCCCGACGGGTCGATCCCGGCGGTGAGCACCAGCCGGCGGAAGCAGCGGGCCACCACCTCGCTGGTCAGGTTGCTGCCAGACGCGGTCAGGAAGAAGCCTGATCCGGCCGGGTCGGCGAAACTCCGGTCTCGCAGATGGGCGTAGCGGCCAAGGGCGTCGACGGTGGTGGCGTGCAGGGGAATCTGTCTGCTCTTGCCGTGCTTGGAGTGCATCACGGCCAGGCGTCCAGCGCCGAGATCGACGTGATCGCGTCCGAGGCGGTATATCTCCCCGGGGCGCAGCCCAGTCGCCGCCATCAAACCGATGACAGTGGCCATGGCCAGACCCCACACCGGTGGTGTCAGGCTGCCCGCCGTCTTCATCAAGGCGCATGTTTGCTCTTCGGTGAAGATGTGAGGTGTCCGGCGGACATCGGCGGCTGCGATCAAACCCGGCGGTGGGACCTGGGTGTCAGGCTCGAATCCGGTTAGGTAGCGGGCGAAGCCGCGCACCGCTTGGAGGCGCCGGGCGGACTGCTGATCGGCCGTGGCTTGGTCAGCCCACGCCAACGAGGCCGCCACGGTCACCGTGGTCTGGCCGTCTCCGTCGAGGTATTTGACGAAGGCACCAAGCAGCTGGGCGTCGTTGTCCGGCTGGTATCCCACGGCCCGCCGCAGGACGATGTAGCGCACCAGGTATCCTCCCAGGGCGGTCATGGCCGGTCTCCTGTCGGCCAGGGGCGGACCGCCAAAGACAGAGCCCCGTCGGCCACTTTGGCGTAGATGCCGGTGGTGGCCCCATCGGACTGTCGCAACACCTCGGCCACCTCCCGCAGCGACGCCCCGTGGCGCAACAAGTTGGTGGCCGCGGTGTGGCGCAGGGCGTGACCACCGACGCTCGGAATACCCAGCCGCTGACAGGCCGTCTGCGATATCAGGACCACCGCCTGGCGGGAGATGCCCGTCGGCTCGCCCCGGCAGGCCAGGAACAGTGTCCGACAAGACGAGACAGGACGCCCAAATCGCAGATAGTCGACCAGCGCCTCGCCCACGTCACCCGGCAGCGGGAGAAGGGCCCGCCGTCCGCCTTTGCCGTGCACCACGAACACGCCCGCCCGCCAGTCGACGTCTTCGAGCTGCATCCGGGAGATCTCGATCGCTCGCAGACCGAGCCGGACCATCAAAGTGAAGATGGCGTAATCCCGCACGCCGACCGGGCGTCTGCGGTTACAAGAGTTCAACAGGGCCGCCACGGTGGAGGCGTCGAGAGCCTTAGGCAGCCCGTCGAAGCGAGCGCTCGCGATCCACGGAACGCTGGCCGACAGGTCACGCTCAGTTATGCCAGTACGGAACAGGAACCGCACGAAGGTCCGTAACATCCCGACCCTGGTCCGCATCGATCCCCGCTTCAGCCGGCCAGACTCGTGTAGCACGAACTGCTCCAGCTCGACCGGGTCCAGGTGCTCGATAGGTCCCAGGCCCATCTCGGTCCGCCACGCCAGGAACTGGCGGACCGCGTACGCCGCATTGCTCACCGTCAACTCGGCCAGCCGCCGCTCGACCAGCTCATAGTGACAATACGCCTCGACCAGTCCCTCCGAAACCTCGTCAACCTGTAAACGCGGGAATCCCATCTGCTGCTCCTCTCTCTGGATGAAGAAGAGCCAACGGTGCCGCGCGCTCGGAAAACTATGCCGGGTACATCACCACCGACCGATTCCCTGACCAGGCTCTATCGAACCGGAGGATCGTCAACCCGGCATAGGTTCTGACCCGGCATAGGCCACCCAATGCCGGGCCCGGCATTGGGTGGCAACTGTCTGCTGCTTGTGATTTCTGCTGTTGAAGGAACCGAGCGAAGTTGTGAAATGGGTCGAGTTGATGGTCGAATGGCTGGTGCTGATCGCCGGTGATGTCGGTGAGTTCTGTCGGGTGTGGACGTAGGATCCCGTGGTGGCGTTCGAGAGGATCGCTGTGGATCATCGGATCATGGCTGGCGTGCCCTGCATTAAAGGCACCCGCATCCCGGTGGCCACCGTGGTGGCCATGCTGGCCGAGGCGACGTCCGTCGAGGCCATCCTGGCCGACTTCTCGCAGTTGACCGAGGGCGACGTGTGGGACGCCTTTGCGATTCGCCGCCGCCATCCATGAGGGCGAACTTCCTCCGCGTCCGGCCGGTTGAAGCTTCTCATCGACGAGTCCCTCCCGGCTCAGATCACGACCCGACTGCGAGCGGCCGGCCACGTTGGCGAGCCGGGGGCTGGCGGGAGCCGACGACGAGCAGGTGCAGAGCGCGGCCGCTTCTGAAGGACGGATCGTCGTCTCGGCCGACACGGACTTCAGTAGCTTGCTGGCCCTCTCTCAGCGTCGGGCTCCGAGCGTGGTGTGGTGTTGCGTCGGGCCCTCACGACCTCGACGGCCAGGCCGTGCTTCTAGTCTCGGCACTGGCCGAGCTCGAGGGTCCTGTGGGCGAGGGCGCTGCCGTCAGCCTTATGCCGGGACATGCTCGCATCCGCCGGCTTCCGATCGGCGGCTAACCCGTCCACTCCCTGGGCTCGGTCGAGGGCAGCCAGGCCGGTCGTGCTGGTACGACCCCTCGGGGCCCGGTCACTTCGCTCACATGCTGAGGCCTGCCCCGGTTCGACGGACATCCACCAAGTGGGGGGTGACCCCCAGAAAGGATGTCCACAATGGAGACGATGGGAAAGAAGGAGCCTCGCCCTCGCAGGTCGTTCACCCCGGAGTTCAAGGCTGAGGTCGTCGAGCTGGTACGCCAGCCCGGTAGTAGCGCGGGCAGCGTCGCTCGTGATCTGAACCTGACCGAGACGGCGGTGCGATCGTGGGCGAAGCAGGCTGATCTCGACCGGGGCCGCCGTTCAGACGGCCTGACCAGCGAGCAGCTGTCGGAGATGGCGCAGCTGCGTAAGGAGCTGCGCGAGGCCCGCGAGGAGCGCGACATCTTGAAGCGGGCCGTGGCTTTCTTCGCCCGGGAGACCCGGTGAGCGTGTACCCGTTCATCGAGGCGGAGAAGGTCGAGGATCGTAACGTCACCAAGGCGTGCGAGCTCATGGAGGTCTCCCGGTCCGCCTTTTATGACTGGGTCCAGCGTCAGCCGTCGCGCCGGGAGGTCTCCGACGCCGAGTTCGGCGAGCGGATCGAGAAGATCCACGCCAAGAGCAGGGGCCCCCGGATGACAGCCGTCGATCAACGATCGCAGATCATCGGCTTGGACCACACCGGCCAGACCCAGCTGTTCGGCCAGCCGGCCCGCCCACACACCGGGAGCTTCGCCCGACCCCAAGTAGTAGTCCTCCACCCCAGCCGCGACCTGGTCCAGCACATACTCGGCGTCGGTCAACTTGGCCAGCCGCAACACCGCCGCTCACCCCGCCAGCACACGTTGGGCGCGACCCACCATTCTCATCACCTAATAAACGGCGCGCCCACCACCCCGTTTTGTCGACCAATACGACCACGGACAACCACGGACAGAAAAAAATCCGCCCAACCCGGATCGACACACCCCTCTGCGGCGCACTCAGGCTGAGAGGTGCCGCCCGAGCGACCGCTCCGACACCCACTGCCACCTTGCGACTCCGCAAGCGGGGGCGTGAACGCCCGACGATGACCCTACGGGCCCAGGATCAGCCTTGAATCACATGGGCTATGACGACCCCAAATGCGACGTTGACATCAGCCGGTCATGCTCGTCGATGCCAGACAGAACACCCCGGCGGCGCCCGCCTGGGTGTGCAGGTGGCAGGCCTTTTTGACACTTCGATGGCCTGAGATGAGGACCGCAACTGAAGGCTCAGGAGCCACTAGGTGGGTGGTGTCTTTCGCGGGCGTGGATGCTCGTGTTGGCGGCCGGGATCGGCGAGAATCACAGGCATGGGATTCTGGTTGCGGGGTGAGCGGTGAGCCTGGGGGTGGCCGGTCGCCAGCCCAGTGTTCTCAATGACATGGATCGTTTCTGCGACGAGGCGCTGGCGGAGAACTCCATTTACGCGCTGTTGCACCGCGAGCGGGACCGGCTGTTCCCGGACGAGATGTTCGCCGATCTGTTCTCGGTGAAGGGCCGTCGGGGTGTCCCACCGTCGGTGGTGGCGACGGTGATGGTCCTGCAGCGCCTGGAGGGGTTGTCGGATCGGGAGGCGGTGGAGCGTTACAGTTTCGATGCCCGCTGGCGTTACGCGGCAGGGGTGGGTAGCTATGACTGTGGCGGGTGGGGCAGTTTCGCTCATACGGTGCTGGTGGATTTCCGGGCCCGGCTGGATAGGTCTTCGGATAAGAGGAGGATCTTCGACCGCAGCGTGGAGGTGGCCGGCTCGGCCGGTCTGGTGGGGGCTAGGCGGGTGCTGGATTCCACCCCGCTGTATGACGCGGTGGCCACGATGGACACCGTCACCTTGATGCGCTCGGCCATCCGGGGTTTGTTCAAGGTGGCCGACCGTGTGCTGGAGGGCCGGCTGCGGGGGTTGATCACCAGCGGTGATGATTATGCGAACTCGGCCAAGCCGCAGATCGATTGGGACGACAAGGCGGCCAGGGAGGAGCTGATCCACTCGCGCGCCGCAGACGGCTACGCCATGTTGGCCTATCTGGACAGCCAGCTGCTGGAAGGCCCGGTGGCCGATGGGGCCAAGTTGTTGGCCACGGTCTTGGGCCAGGACCTGGAGCACGGCGACGACGGGGTGTTTCGTATCGCCCGGCGGGTGGCCCACGATCGGGTGATCTCCACCGTGGATCCCGACGCCCACCACGGGCATAAGACCTCGGCCCGGGGCTTCGACGGCTACAAGGGCAGTATCGCGTTCGATCCCGACTCGGAGATCATCACCGACACCGAGGTGTCCGCGGCCAATGCCGGGGATGCCGCGGTGGCGGCGGATCTGATCGATGATCTCACCGGTGGGGACAGCGACGATGGCAGCGGCGGTGACGGGTCCCGAAGCGCTGATGTCGCTGTCAGCGACAGCAGGGCAGGCAAGCCTGCTGCCAGACCTGAGCTGGCCGGCGTCAACAAAGGCGCCCGCAAGGCCAACCGGCGGCGAGCTGGCAAGGCCTCCGCCCAGGTCGCCCGGGCTGCCCGGGCCGCCGCCCGGCGGGCCAACGGGGCGGCTCGCCGTCAGAGCCGCCGGTCCCGCCAGGACCGCCCGAGGGTCTATGGGGACGCGGCGTATGGCAGCGGGGAGTTCTTGGACCATCTGGCCCGAGCCGGTATCGACAACCGCTGCAAGACCCAGCCACCGGCCGCTCCCGGCGGGCGTTACAGCAAAGCCCACTTCTACATCGACCTCGACGCCGACAGTGTCACCTGCCCCGCCGGCGAGGAGGTCACGATCCGACGGAACAAATCCGGTGATGGCATCGCCTACTTCGAATCGGCTTGTGCCACCTGCCCGCTGCGATCCGACTGCACCACCGCAGCTCAGGGACGGACGATCCAGGTGGGCCGCCACGAAGCCCTCCTGGCCGAAGCCCGCACCCAGGCCAACGACCCGAAATGGCGTAACGACTACCGACAGACCCGACCTAAGGTCGAACGCAAACTCGCGCACCTGATGCGACGCCGCCACGGCGGCCGACGAGCACGAGTGCGTGGCCGCAAAAAGGTAGACGCCGACTTCAACCTGCTCGCCGCCGCCCACAACCTCGCCCGCCTCGCCGTCGTCGGCATCCGCGGCGGCCCCGAGGGCACCTGGGCAATCCCATGAACACCCAGAACCACCAAACGAAAGCCACACTGTGTCGCACCGGTCCAGCCTCGGGCCTACCGATCACCGCCCCGGCCCATCATCGGTTCAACTCAAAACAGAACAGCTGGAACCCAGACGTATGAACCGAGTCACATCAGCCTCAAAAACCCCTCCTTTCACACCAGGCACCTAGCCCATCGCCGGAGTCCGAAAGTGACACGCCCGGTGCCATACGTAGTGATGACCAATCCATCCCCAATCGCACCGGATCGTTATGCAGGCGGACCTGACGGGAGCACCACCGCGGCGTGCAGCGCGCCAGCCAGTGACCTGCTCCTAAACACAGAAAACCGAGTCCTTCGTCGACGACGGGGTCCGCTGGACTGGGCCGCCCCTCGAGCTTGTAGCAAACCGGCCACACCGCCCCCTGTAGGTGAGGGCCACATCGCGGATAGGTGGTATGGCGCCCGCCCTTGTTATGAGAAGCGATTTCCCCGACCAAACCCTAAAAGGCGAACCAGAGATAACCAGAGGCCGACACCTCGAAGCAACCAGCACCGTCGCGGTGCAACCGCGCTCTCCAGCGCGTACCACGAGCCAGCGCTCGGGCCAGGACTCCCCGAGGGCTACTCCTCACCATGCTCCCAGAAGCGTGTGGGTCGCCCTACTAACGGATCGGGCGGGGCGCGCCTCCCGACCCGACGCCTGTCAACGCCTCGTCGTCTGGAAGCAGGCCGCGCCCCAACTGGAGCGCTTCGCTCCCCCGGCCGACATCCTCCATGCGGTCGGATGCTCGGGTTACCCAACAGCCCTACACCTACTCAGCGGAGTTCTACCTACGGCGCACCACGACGCACTCACGGCCCACCCCATCCTCGTTGCACTCATACCAGGGCTGCCCGCAGGCGTTGGCGACGCCGCAGGCGACGTCAGCCAAGGTCTCGGAAGCCCCAAAGTGACACGACCGGTCCCGACCTAGGTGAGATGACCGCGAGCTCCCACCACCCCGCATCCCTCGACGTCCCGGTAGACGTGTACTCCGCCCTCGCCCATGAATGGGAGGCCATCGGCACCGGCCTGAAGGCCCGCCACGCCATCGAAGCCTGGGGCGGCCTGTGCCCGGCATTGGTCGACTTCAAGTCGCCAGCCGAGCTGGTCGCCACCATCGGCCAGATGGGCGACCCCGCCCGCTCCTGCGCCCTGCTCGCCGACCTGCTCGTCCTGGCCGCCACCGACAACCTGGCAACCCGCGCTGTACTACAAGCCGTGCTGCCCGGACTACGCAGCGCCGCGAAGCGACAGTGGCAGCCGGCGTCAACAGGGCCGTGGGGCAGCCTCGACGAGGTCCACATCGACGCCGTGTCGATGGGATGGGAGGCGATCCACGTTCACCGCGGTGAGCGATATCACCGTCCTGCCGCTGTCCTCGTCCGCGACGTCGAAGCACGCCTGCGCCAAAGCCGCGATCACTGGCGCAAACAAACGTCCTCCAGGATCGCATTCGCGACCAAACCATCCGAGACGACACAGTCCGGGCCAGACGCGGCGTTCAGCGCGGAGCGCCAGGCCACGACGATCATCGCCGATGCTCTGCACGCCGGCGTGCTCGACGCCGCCCAAGCAGCGGTCACCTTCGCCGTAGGTGTGGTCGGCTACACCATCAGCGACGCCGGCCGCCTCGTCGGAATGCAACATAAGAACCCCTACCCCGCTTTTCACGGTGCCCGAGGCGCTCTCAGAGCCTGGACAAGTAACCCCGCAGAGGTCACGACCACGGGCCGCCTCGTCACCCGCCAACGGCTAAGCAGCCCGCAGCGCGGCTTCTCAAGGCCGACGAGGTCCGGGGCGGGAGCTGTCAAGGCGGAGCCGAGTGGTCCGACCGCCATCGTCGAATCACCGGAGGATCCGGGCATGCACCCGCTGCTGCTGACCCCCGTCGACGCGGCCCGCCAGCTAGGCATAAGCCGCTCCAAGCTCTACACCCTCATCAAGGGCGGCCAGATCGACTCCGTCAGAATCGGCACCGCCAGGCGCATCCCCTACATCGAGCTCGTGGACTATGTGGAAAGGCTCCGACACCACGACACCGGCAGCGAGGGCACCACTAATTGGCCTGCAGAATCCCAGATTCGGCTGGGCCCTTCGACCCTTCGCCCGGCATTCGCCGCCAGTCGTCGCGACCTCGAGCTGGGCCGAGGGAGGCCGACGGACCACCAGCTCAACGCTGAGCACGCCCGGCCAGGAGCCATGGACGCCACGCCTATTCGAAAGGAGGGCACGTGACAGCTTCGCGTCAAGCCGCGCAACAGGAGTTGCTCTTCCCTCCCGCCGAGCAGCCACCACAAACACCCGCCCGCCGCCGAGCAACAAGCGGCCCCATCGCCTTGAGCGCACCAGACTCCCCGGTCTCGCATCCCGTCCCTCAGCCCGAAGATCAGCCCACCCTGCAGCTGTGGCCCCAAGTCGGGAACATCCTCGGCCTCGGGCGCGCCGCCACCTACGACGCAGCCCGCCGCGGCGACATACCAACCATCCGCTTTGGCCGGCGCATCGTCGTGCCCACCGCAGCACTACGTCGGATGCTCGCCCTCGACACTGCCACCCCATAGTCTGAGCCACCTGATGGCCCGCAACGCCAACGCCGCCCCCCGCAAGGCCGACAACGGGACGTGGTGGTTCAACGTCGACATCGGAACCGGACCAGACGGCCGACGCCGACGGGCACACCGACGTGGCTTCCCAACCAGGAAAGCTGGCACAGGAGGAACTCGACCGCCTTCGACATTCAATCGCAACCGCTACATACGTCGCCCCCAAGCGTCAAACGCTCGAGGAGTACATGACCGAGGACTGGTTACCAGCCATGCGACAAGATCTGGCCCGCTCGACCTGGGAGAGCTACGAGCGGAACATCCGCAATCACGTCACACCCGGCCTTGGCACCGTTCAGCTCCAGCAGTTCGACGGGGCCATCCTCAACCGCTTCTACGCAACTCTCCTCGAATCCGGTCGGAAGCGGGGCCGCCAGTCGCCCGGTCTCAAACCTCGGACGGTCAGGTACATCCACACGATCATCCACGCCGCCTTCGACGACGCTGTTAGGTGGCGCCGGCTTGTCGTCAACCCTGCCGCGCAGGCCACTCCCCCGTCGGCTGCCTTGGCGAAGCCACCCGAGATGCATGTCTGGAGCGGGCCGCAAGTGCGCCGGTTCCTCGAGCTCTGCGACAGCGACCGGTATCGATGGCCGTGGCTTTTCTTGGCAACGACAGGCTGCAGGCGTGGGGAAGCACTCGGAGTTCGCTGGTCGGACATCGACTTCGACCGCTCGCTGGTGAGCATCTGCCAAGAGGTCATCCCCTTGACCAAGGCGGCCGGGATCGGCCGAGAAGGTGTCATTGTTAAGCGCACCAAGGCCGGCAAACCACGCGTGGTCGAACTCGACGTAGCGAGCGTTTCAGCCGTCCGATCGTGGAAGGCTCGCCAGGCGGAGGAGCGCCTCGCTATGGGTGCTGGCTACGCGGACCTCGATCTCGTCTTCGCCCGACCTGACGGCCGCCCCTACCACCCAGAAGCCTTCTCCAAGACATTCGACCGTCGACTCCGCCAGGCGAAGTTCGCAGAGCTTCCTCGCATCCGCGTCCACGACTTGAGACACATTTGGGCAACACTGGCCCTTGTTGCCGGCGTCGATGTGAAGGTGGTCTCGGAACGGCTCGGCCACTCGTCGCCGATGGTTACCTGGCAGACGTACCAGCATGTGGTTAAGGGGATGCAGTCCGATGCTGCAGAGCGCGTCGCTGCGCTCATCTTCGGCGCTTAGCTCGAACCCTTCCGGCGTCCCCGTCGCTCTTGGAACCACTTTGGAACCAGGGCCTGCACTTCATGCCATCCCCGACGAGTCCCGCAGGCCCGTGACCTGCGGATTCTCTGCGGGAGCGAAGCTCGGGGGGGAGGACTCGAACCCCCAATGGCAGGGCCAGAACCTGCTGTGTTGCCGATTACACCACCCCCGAAGGGCGGGGCAGATGTTAGCCGCCGTGGCGACGTGTCGCGACCGCCGGCGTCGTCAATGCTCGGCTGCGAGCCGGGCCGTGGCCTCCCGCAGACGAGCCAGAGTCTGGTCCCGGCCCAGGGTCTGCAGCGACTCCCACAGGGGCAGCCCGACCTCGCGCCCCATCACCGCCAGTCGGATGGGCGCTTGCGCCTGGCGAGCCTGCGGGACGCCCGCGTCCTCCCCGGCGGCCACAGTGGCGTCGTGGATTGCCGGTGCGGTCCAATCCTGGAGGTCGGCATACCGGTTGGCGGCGGCAGCCAGGACGGCCCCAAACGCGGGGTAGCGTCGCACACCGCGCTCCCAGTCTTGCGGGTCCACCACCAGGGTGGGCAGGTAGAGGAACCCGGTCAGGGCGTATACGTCAGCCATCGTGCGGGCGCGTTCCTGTACCTGGAGCGCCAGGGGCTCCCAGCGGGTGCGCAGCCATTCCTGGGAACGCGCCACGAACTCCGAAGTGGGAAGGGCCCGAAGATATTCGGAATTCACCGCCTGCAACTTCCGCTCGTCGAAGATCGCGCCCGCGCTCTTGACGTCCTCGAGGCGAAACTCGGCGACAAGCTCGTCCAGGGTCAGGATCTCCCGGTTGTCCCCCGGTGACCAGCCGAGCAGGGCGAGATAGTTGCGCATCGCCTCTGAGAGATAGCCCTCGTCCCGGTAGTCCTCGACCGCGACCTTGTCGCGGCGCTTGGAAAGCTTCTTGCGGGCGTCGTTGAGCAGGAGGGGAAGGTGGGCGAACACCGGCAGCGGCCCATAGCCAAGGGCCCGCCAGAGCAGGACCGCCTTGATGGTGTTGGTGACGTGGTCCTCGCCACGAATGACATGGGTTATGCGCATGTCGGCGTCGTCCACGACGTTGGCCAGGATGAAGAGGGGGTCTCCATTGGACTTGCGTATCGAGAAGTCCTCAACCGTGGCGTTGTCGACTGTCACCGTGCCACGAATCACGTCGTCGAAACTGGTCTGCCCGCTGTCGGGCGTCCGGAACCTGATCAGGCGACCCGGCCCCGGCTGCAGGCCACGGTCGCGGCAAAAGCCGTCGTAACCCGGTGTCTTGCGGCCCTCCTGGCGGGCCCGCTCTGCCGCCGCGTCGGGCGCGCAGTCGCAGCCGTAGGCGGCACCGGACGCCAACAGCTTGTCGATGGCCTCGGCATAGAGCGGGCCTCGCTGGGACTGGAAGTACGGACCTTCGTCCCAATCCAGTCCCAACCACTCCAGGGCCCTCAGTATCCCGTCGATGTGCTCGGGACGGTTCCTGGTGGCGTCCGTGTCCTCGATGCGGAGGATAAAGGTGCCCCCGTGCTGCCGGGCGTACAACCAGTTGAACAGGGCGGTACGACCTGTGCCGACATGGAAGTACCCGGTGGGCGAGGGCGCGATACGTACGCGCGGACCTTCCGACACAGTGCTGAGGCTACGCGTCAGCTGGCAAGCAGGTCGTGCGCATCCCCGCCGGCGAGCTGGCGCCGCAACTTGCCGAGCGCATCGCGCTCGATGCGGCGAACCCGCTCAGCCGTCAGCTGCAAGGCCTGGCCCACCTCTCCCTGCGTCCGCGGCTCGCCCCGGTCCAACCCGTACCGCAGTTCGAGCACCTGACGCTCCTCGTCGGAGAGCCGGTCCAGGAACCGGGCGACCTCCTCGGGCAGCATGCTGCTGGCAACCGCCTCGAACGGCGACTCGGCCGTGCGATTGACCACCAGGTCACCGAGACTGGTGTCACCGTCCTCACCCACGGCCACATCAAGGCTCATGGGGTCGGTGTCATACCGGAACAACTCGGACAGCACCGCCTCGGTCGTGCCGAGAGCCTCTGCGAGCTCCAGCAGCGTCGGAGGACGCCCCAGCCGGAGTTCCATCTCCGCTTGCAAGCGGCGGGCCCGCCGGATTTCGTCGCCCACATGGGCCGGGACCCGCACGGTATGAGCAGTATTTTCCACGGCCCGGCCGATCGATTGCCGGATCCACCACGTGGCGTAGGTCGAGAACTTGAAGCCCTTGCGCCAGTCAAACTTCTCGACGGCGTGGATGAGACCCAGGTTGCCCTCCTGGATCAGGTCGCCGAGCGGCAGTCCCGACCACTGGTACTTGCGGGCTACGGAAACCACCAGCCTCAGGTTGGCGTTGATGAACTCGGTGGTCGCTTCCGCGGCCTCTGCGATCTGCTTTCGCAGCTCGCGCCGCTGCTTGGGGGTCAGTGCCTCATCGCTGTCGAGGACAGCCTGGGCAACCTGGCCCTGCTGGATAATCTGGCCGAGTCGCATCTCGTCGGCTTTGGTGAGCAGAGGGAAACTGCCCGCTTCGTCGAGATACAGGCCAAGGAGATCAGGAGAGTACGAAGGAGCTTGCTTCATTGCATAGTGAAATAACCACGGAAGGCCCGGCATTATGCCAGGACCGGCCAGGTTACGACTGTGACAATGGGCACACCATGGGTAGGAGACCTCAATGAACGACGCAGAGATCGCACAGCAGATCGACAACCTGGTAACCGAGGAGCACCACCTGGAACGGGACCATGGCGAGCGGGATCTGACCGAGCAGGAGCGACAACGACTGGACGCCATCGAGGTCCAGCTCGACCAGTGCTGGGACCTGCTCCGGCAACGACGGGCTCGCCGTCACTCCGGCCACGACCCGGCCGAGGCCGAAGTCCGCTCTGGTGAGGTCGTGGAGCACTACCAGCAATGAGTGACACCACCGCTCAGCACTACCCGGACCAGCGGCCTCCAGACAAGGAGGAGGCCGAGGAGCGCCGGGTCCTCGGTGCTGTCCCCACGGAACTGCTGATCGACGGCGCCTGGCGCCCCGCGGCGGGGGGGCTGACACTGCCGGTCGAGGACCCGGCCACTGGCAAAACCCTGGTGAGCGTGGCCGACGGCAACGCTGACGACGCCCTGGCCGCACTGGATGCGGCCGACCGGGCCCAGCCCGGCTGGGCCGCGACGCCGCCGAGAGAGCGAGGCGAGATCCTGCGGCGGGCCTTTGAGGCCCTCACCACGAGCGCCGGCGATCTGGCGCTCCTGATGACCCTCGAAATGGGCAAACCGCTCGCGGAGTCCCGGACGGAGATCGCCTACGCAGCCGAGTTCTTCCGCTGGTATTCCGAGGAGGCGGTGCGCATCAGCGGCGACTACCGGGTCGCGCCGGGGGGTGGCAGCCGGATCATTGTCATGCGGCAGCCGGTCGGGCCGGCGCTGTTCATCACCCCGTGGAACTTCCCGATGGCCATGGGCACCCGCAAGATCGGCCCGGCAATTGCCGCGGGGTGCACCATGGTCCTCAAACCGGCGGCGCTCACACCGCTCTCCTCGCTGGCCCTGGCTCAGATCCTGATCGACGCCGGTCTGCCGCCGGGAGTACTCAATGTGATCACCACGTCGAAGTCGAGCGCCACGACGGCGCCACTCATCGCTGATCCGAGGCTGCGGAAGCTGTCGTTCACGGGGTCGACCGAAGTGGGCAAACTGCTCATTGCTGCCTCAGCCGACCAGGTACTGCGCGTGTCGATGGAACTGGGCGGCAACGCCCCCTTCCTCGTCTTCGCGGACAGCGACCTCGAGGCCGCCGTGGAGGGAGCCCTGCTGGCAAAGATGCGCAACGGCGGGGAAGCGTGCACCTCCGCCAACCGCTTCTACGTGGAGCGCCCGATCGCCGAAGAGTTTGCGGCACGCCTGGCGGAGCGCATGGGCTCACTCAAGGTGGGCCGAGGCAGCAGTGAAGGCGTCCAGGTCGGCCCGTTGATCGACGAAAACCAGCGGCGCAAGGTTCAGGAGTTGGTTGACGACGCAGTGGCGAAGGGCGCCCGGGTCCTGTGCGGCGGGGGTGCGCCGGGCAAACCGGGCTATTTCTTCGAACCGACCGTCCTTTTTCCAGTTCCTGACAACGCCAACCTGCTGCGGGAGGAGATCTTCGGACCGGTGGCACCCGTCGTCTCCTTCGAGACCGAGCAGGAGGCGGTGACCGCGGCGAACGGCACGGAGTACGGCCTCGTCGCCTACACCTACACGGCCGACCTGGACCGAGCCGTCCGGGTGGCCGAGGGCATCAAGGCCGGCATGGTCGGACTGAATCAGGGTGTGGTTTCGAACCCCGCCGCCCCGTTTGGAGGGGTGAAGCAATCGGGATTCGGACGAGAAGGTGGTCGGGAGGGCATCGAGGAGTACCTCGACATCAAGTACCTGGCCCTGAAGACGTCTTCCTAGCCTGCTGGTGCTACACATAGCCCGTGCGATTCGGGATCTTCTTCGAGCTGTCGACTCCAAGGCCGTTTGGCTCCGGGATCGAGCGAATGGTGTATCACCACGCGTTGGCGCAGGCCCGGCTGGCCGACGAACTTGGTTTCGATTGGGTGTGGTGCGTCGAGCACCATTTCCTCGAGGAATACTCACACTGTTCCGCCCCTGAAGTGGTGCTGGCCGCCGTAGCCGCCCAAACCCACCGGATTCGGGTCGGTCACGGCGCCGTGGTTTGCGTTCCGGAAATCAACCACCCGGTCCGGGTGGCCGAGCGGGCCGCCGCCCTGGACATCGTCTCCAATGGCCGACTGGAGTTCGGTACGGCGCGCTCCTCCACCTGGACCGAGCTCGGCGGATTTGGCGTCGATCCCGATGACACCAAGAAGACGTGGGACGAGTTCGTTCGTGTTCTCCCTCGCCTTTGGGCCGACGACCCGTTTGGCTACGAGGGCCGGTCCTTTTCGATGCCCGAGCGAAACGTGCTTCCTAAACCCGTGCAGAAACCGCATCCGCCCCTGTGGGTCACGGTCACCAGCCCGGGCACGGAGCTGGACGCGGCCGACCGGGGGTTGGGCTGCCTCGGGGTGGCCGCCGCGGGATACGCCGAGCAGGAGCACCGCACCCGCGCCTACCACCAGCGGGTGCAGAACTGCGAGCCGGTCAGCTCTGTCGTCAACGACCAGGTAACCACCCTCAACTATCTCTACTGCCACGAGGATGCCGAGAAGGCGGCGGAGACCGGGATGCGCATGGTGAATCTGTTTGGTCTGACGAACTCGCATCTGCTCTGGACCCGCGAGGCATATCCCACACGCGCCTACCAATCACTGGGGAACCTGGCTCCGGGCAACGCGGCCGACCGCTCCGGTCCAGGTGATCCCCGCAGCATCCCCGAAGGAATCGGGGTGGGTGATCCAGATCGCCTGGTGTCTGTCATCCAGCGCTGGGAGTCCATCGGCGTGACCGGGATCAACTTCATCGTCAATACCTGCGAGACAATTCTCCAAGAGGAGGTCCTCGACAGCTTCCGACTGTTTGCCGACCAGGTCATGCCGAAGTTTCGTGACCGGTCAACCGGGCCGGGAGTGGCCGGATCGTCGAGTGCGTCGGCTTCGGACCGGTCCTCGTCGTCGCAGACTACGACATGTTGAGCGGCACGGCCGATCTGGACACCTTGGCCAGCCGAGCGCCGAGGATGGCGTCGTTGGGTGTGGAGGCGGTTGGCTGGGCCGACGTCGAAATCCTGCAGGCGACATTCGAGCTGCCGTACTCCTGTCGGTCGGCGATGCTCCCGCCCGCATTGCACCCGACCACCCCGCCATTGCTCGTCCTGCTGACGTGGCGAGTACCAGACAGCGAGTGGGGACCTTTTTCGGTCGCACAGGCTCGCGTCTCGTGCCGCAGCGGAGTCCGGCCCCGAGGATTCGTGGTGGGTTGCATCATCGACAATCCAGGGGCCGCCTCCGCCCTGGCTTCTGGATGGGGATTCCCGGCGGTATCCGGCGCGGTGCGGCTGCGCCGCTCCTACGACCGGGCGGAGCTGGTGATCGAGCGTGACGAAACAGTCATCGCCCACGTCGTTGGTCTCGACCCTGACCCGCTCGACCCGGGTGACGTGCAGTTCTCAGTGAGCACCACACTGGCCGCCACGCCCCGCGGCCTGCGACTGGTCCAGGTGGAACCCGAATACGACTTGCGCAGGGTCGAGCGGGTTCACCCGCGTCTGGTCACCTTTGACGGCGACGCGTGGAACCAGCCTTTGCTGCAGCCGGGCTATGCGGTCTCTGCGACCATCGCGGTCGGCCAGGTCACCCTGCCGCGCCTCCGCTACGTCTCGCGGCCGGACGTCATCGCGTTCGAGGGGACCGAGAAGCTCTGAGGGTCTGGATCGCGGCCATTGCCACGGCTATGGCTATGGCTATGGCGACGGCTAGGCCCAGGGCCATTGCTTGGGTGCTCCGCCACCACGGCGTCCTCCGTGGGTCCCGGACGGCTGATGTGCTGACGTTCGCCCTCAGGGAGCCGGTGGGGGTCAGGAGGTTCCGAGGGAGATTGGGGGGCAGCGCGGCCGCGCTGAGCGAAGGCCGCCCTGAGCCGGAAACGTCTGCAGCGAGGTCGTAGTCCAAACTGGCAGCAGGGGCGTCCACGGTGAGATAGGACAACCAGCCGGATGGAGCGATCCAATCCATACCCCGGTTGGAGCGGAGGTCGTTGAGCAGCGACGCTTCGGCGGGCCGGCTCTGCAACAGCCGCACCCCGGGACCGCTCAACAAGGCAGGCCGGCGGTCCGTGAGCATGAAAATGTCGGCGGTGACCACATCGTCGGCGTCTTTGGCGAGCGACAGGATGTGCAGTGGAACCCACGGATTAGCGGTGGGAATGGTGATCTGCACGGGGGTCCCGTCCCCCTGGTGAAGGCCGCGGGCCGCCTCCGCGGTCGCATCAAAAGTCGCCGTCAGGAAGATGGGGCTTCGTTGAGCGTAGAAGTCGAGCATGGCCGGCAGGCCTCGGCTGATCGCAAAGCCGTGCTGGCGCACCCAGGCCGTGACTGCGGGGCCGCCCCCCTTCAGCACGGTGATGTCGAGGGCGTCCACCGTCGTGCGCAGGATCACCTGCGCCGGGCCCGCCGAGGCCGCCGCCGGTTCGTCCGTCTCGATACGGACGGGGGCCGGTGGATGCACCTCGAGCTCCAGGCGCTGCAGCGTCCAGCTGCCGCCTCGACTCACCGACGTGGGAACCCCGGGCAAAGGAATGATCGATCCGAACTGGCCGCCTCCGCCTGCGTACTCAAACGAAGTGACGTAGTGCTCGACCCTATCGTGATAGGCCACCAGGGTGGTGGTCTGCAGGAGCTTGACCGCCCCGTTGGGAGCCACCAGCCCACCGCAAGCGTAGGCGGCGGGCGCGACGCCCAGGCAAATCGCGAATCCGGCAGCCACCACGACAACTGCGAAGCACCGTCGCACCCTCCACCTCCACCTCTGCGTCCGTGTTGTGTCCTGTGGCAGCTACGACGACGCCAGGCTGCCGATCGGTTCCCCTGGGGCGGCGACTTCAGGACGCCGTGCTCACTTCTGCACCGAAATCGACGCGCTGGGTACTTCTCGGTCCAAAGTGGCGAGAATGGGCCCGAGTTTTTAGCTAAAGGACACGAGAGTCATGCTCATGCATCGAGAGAGTCCCGGGTGGCACGGTCAGCGAAGTGCGCGCTCGTCACGCAGGACGGAAAGCAGATGGCGCTTGACCGCCGCACGGGCGGGCTCCGGAAGGTCGATTTCCAGCCAACCGTCGGCGCCCCGGACATCGGCGCGGCGACTATCGCGGCCGGCGTGAAAATGCAGGAACGGTTTCCTACGCAGATAAAAGGTCCCCGCGCCGCGGTCATCCACTCCATCCCAGGACCGAACCTCGTTGAGGACATCCTCGAGGTCAGCGAGACGGCCCGGGTCAACACGACTCACGCCAGGACTCCGCTACTGCAAAGGGGGCTGCGGGCGCACAAGGCCTGGTCAGCGATGTCCGTCAAGGGAATACGGATCCGACGTGTTATGGCCGATGGTCAGCTGGCGGGTGCCGACCGGTTCGATGAGCGTCTGCATGAACGCCGCCTCCGCGAGCTCCATCGCCACCGCCCCGCACCGTTTGATGCCAAACGTTGGCTGCGCGTCGTCTGGCAGGACCGCCCAGGTGGTCGGAGCCCACACGTGAGCGACGTCACCAAGGTCCAGGACCCGGTACTGGTGCACATGCCCGCTCAGGACCAGCTCGAGGGCCGGCGGACTGTCGAGAAACAGCTGGCTCAGGCGCCGGCGCTCCCGCGGGGGAACGAACCGATAGGGTGGAGCGTCCGCCAGTTCCTGAGCCCCCGCGAGCAGTGGCTTATGGGTGACCAGCGCGATCGGCTGGCCGGCAATGTGCTGTTGCAGTTGGCCCGATAACCAGTCCCACTGTTCGGCTTCCTCGGGCATTCCGGACCCGAAGAGCTGGGCGTTGACCGCCACCACGTTCCACCCGCCCAGCTCGACCGACCAGTGGTCGGCGCCGAGCAGATCGATCCAGCGACGGCAGCGGTCGGGATCCACGACAGCGGCCGCAGGCGTAACCGGTGACGGGTTGTCGCCAATGTCGTGATTGCCAGGTACCGCCAGCCACGGGACCGGCAGCCGGTCGAGCTGGGCTCGGCCATAACGTAGATCCTCGGGGTCGCCTGCACCGTCGAGTGATAGATCGCCGAGGTGAATGACCAGATCAGGCACGGCGGCGGCAACATGAGCCACCACAGCCGACCAGTTGGCCTCGGCGTCCTCCGCCCTTGGTGACAAGTGGCTGTCGGACACCACGATGACCCGGGCCGGGTTCATGCCCTGAAACTAACCGAGGGCTGACCGCGGGTGCGCCGGTGACCGCCGGGTCGGGCCGGGGCCGGTCGGGCCGGCGGGCGCCGGCAGCGGCCAGTGGAACCCTCGGGAGCCACCGAGTCGCGGATTCCGTGCCCACCCCAGCCAAACTGGGCACGCTCCCCCAAAATGGGCACACAAACCCGCAAAAACCGGCCCGAACCGCGCCCACTTCGCCAAACCGCGCCCACTTGCAGCGCCAGAGGCCGGCGCCAGGCCGGGCGCCGGCCGGCGGGCGCCGGCGTCGGGCCGGCGGCCGGCGACATCCCCGAACCCCTTCGACCGATGCATCGTGCTCGCTAGCCTCCACGAGATGCGGGTCCTGCTCACCGAGATCGCCCACGGGCGCTACTGGTCACGCCTGGCCCGCCCGGGTGTCGAGCCGCTACTTCTCGGCACTGACGGCGGGTTCGGCCTCGAGGATGGTTCGACCGTCGAGCGTGACGCGGGCGAACCCGAGGTGGCCTGGGGTACGTCCGACCTGTTCCTGGATGGCGGGCCGCTGCGCCCATTCTTCGGGGCGCTCCGTCGCAGCGCAACCCTTCGCTGGTTTCAGTCCCCCGGGGCCGGCTTCGATGGCCCGGTCTTCCGCGAACTGGCTGAACGCGGGGTGCGGGTCACCAACGCCCACGTCAACAGCGTTCCGATCGCCGAGTACGTGCTGCGGGCGGTCCTCGACCACTTCCAGCGGGCGGAGCTGTGGCGGCAGGCGCAGGCGCACGGGGAATGGCGCCTGCATGATTACCGCGAGCTGTACGGATCAACCTGGTTGATCGTGGGCCTGGGCAGCATCGGTTCCGCGGTCGCAACCCGGGCAGGCGCCTTCGGGGTCACGACCATCGGGTGCCGGCGCCGTCCTACGGGCGACGAGGTGACAGACAGCATTATCCGCCCGGACCAGCTGCCAGACGCCATCCCCACAGCCGATGTGGTGGTCCTGGCGGCGTCCGCCAATGCCAGCACGAACGGGCTGATGGACGAGCGCCTGTTGGGAGCGATGAAGCCAGGGTCTGTTTTGGTCAATGTGGCGCGGGGCGGCCTGGTTGACGAGAAGGCCTTACTGGCTGCTCTCGACCGGGGCATTCCCGAAGCGGCCATCCTCGACGTGTTTGCCGTCGAACCCCTCCCCGCGGACAGCCCGCTGTGGCGGCATCCCTCGGTGACGATCACCCCGCACAATTCGGCGGGAGGTGTCGGCCGCTACGAGCGGCAGGCTGAGCTGTTTGCAGAGAACCTCGGGCGATACCTGGCCGGTCGGGCGCTCCTCAACGATGTCACCGCCGCGATCACCGCCGCATAGGCGCCAGCCGGATCAGCAGCGAGCGCCTCGCGACAATGCAAAGCTGGATGTCGATGTCGGACCCGCACCCCAATCCGAACCCGGCGACAACCCAGACCGGGGAGCCGGCGGACCCGCCGACGGCGGACGAGTCCCGCCGGTGCCACTACCTGGACGAACAGGAAGACGAGTCCTTCCCGGCCTCGGACCCACACTCTGACTGGGCGGGCCCGGGAGACTGATCCGGATTCCCACGGCACACCGTGAGGCCCGGCAATCAGGCTGACTTCGCCGGTTTCGTCCCGGCAGCCTCGTGGGTCCCCACCGGTGCCGACGCTTGCTTGTTCCACGCCCGCTCCAGCATGACCAGCATGGTGTCGGCGTCCTGGGCGCCGGGAATGCCGATCTGACCATCGATCAGGAAGAAGGGGACTCCGGTTATCTCCCTGCGGCGCGCCTCCGCCTCGTCGGCTCGGACGTCCTCGGCGTAGGCGTCCCCCTCGAGCACTTCCTGCGCCTCGCCACGATCCAGCCCCGCCGCCTCGGCCTCGCCCAGAAGCACGGCGCGGTCTCCAATCGCTTTCCCCTCGGAGAAATACGCGGCGAGGAGGCGTTCTTTGACCTGGTCCTGCACGCCGCGATCAGCGGCGAGATGAAGGAGCCGGTGCGCGTCGAAACTGTTCCCGGAGCGAGTCAGGTCCAGCCGGTAGTCGAGGCCTTCGGCCGCGGCCAGAGCGGTCATGTGGCGCCCTGAAGCCTGGGCCTGCTCGATGCTCATGCCGTACTTGCGGGCCAGCCGGGTCGCGTTGTCGCCCTCCCGGACCGCGGGCGCGGCCGGGTCCAGTTCGAAGCTCCGCCAGTGCACTTCTACCTCGGGAGCATGGGCAAAGCGGGCGAGGGCGCTCTCGAACCGGCGTTTGCCGATGTAGCACCAGGGACACACGACGTCCGACCAGATGTCAATCCTCATGACATTCACGGTACCGGGGAAACCCGCCCTTCGACCCTTGGAGCCTGTGCCCGGCCGACTTGCGCAATACTCAGTCGACCAGGGACCGGTGAGGCCTCAGCACGCAAAACTCGTTGCCTTCGGGGTCCGCCAGGACCACCCAGGTAACGTCGCCCTGCCCCACATCCGCTCGCGTCGCGCCGAGGGCGAGCAATCGCTCCACCTCGGCGTCACGATCATCGGGGTCGATGTCGATGTGCAGGCGGTTTTTGACGGTCTTGCCTTCGGGAACCTCCAGGAAACAGATACCGGGGTAGTCGTGCGGATCCCTACCGATGATCACGCCGTCCGAGTCGTCATACAGGACCTGCCAGCCCAGTACTTCCGCCCAGAATCGGCCAAGTCTGGTCGGATCCCAGCAATCAACAGCCAACTGGTAGAAGCGTGCTGCCATCGGCGATCAGGAGACCGGAACCGCCTGAGCGCGCACCATCTCCTGCAGGTTTTCGACCGCGGCACACAGGTCGTCGAGCTTGTTTTCGAGACCAGCGATCCGCCTGGTAGCAGCCCGAACCGCCTTGTCGGCTTTGATGTCGTCCTTGCCCGGGGCCGTACCGTTTGCTGCAGCCTGCCGCTCCGCCGCGTCTCGCAGACACTGGTGGCACTGGCGAAACAGTCGGCCCGTGTCGCGTTCTTCGGCGATGTAGCGCCCGAGCAGTTCCCCGGTGCGGATGTCAATCGAATGATCGTGAAAGAAATTGTCAAAGATGTCAGGCTGGTCCGTGGTGTCGAGGCCTGCCAGCCCGAGCGCTTCCATTTTTTCCAGATCCGAGCAGTTAGATCGCACGATCTCGAGCTTCTTGTCCAGGCTCGCATCCGGCTTCTGCCGTAATTCGTAACCCAGTTCGTTGATTCGCTTCGCGAAGCTCATGGCGTGCTCCCCCTCGCGCGCCGCGATCGTGAGAAGGACCGCGCGAAAATCGGGATCCTTTGTCACGCCAGCCCACTCGGTCAAATAGCAATGAGCGGCGGACTCAGCAAGGCTCACGGCGTTGAGCAGTCCCAGGTAACTCGGCTTGTCGGACATTGCACCCTCCCCACACGACGGTTACCAACAGTGTATGCGGCGTCAGTCCCCCGTACCGAGACGATATCGCCCGAGCTGGTGGCCTTGGGCCACCAGCCGGCCCGCGCTGTCCCAAACCTGGGCTTCCTCGTCGAACCAGCCATCGCCGGCCGCAGCCGCATGGGACACCACAGACAGCCATCCCGGGGCCGGCAGGGCCCGGATGTAGGTGGTCAGCTGGACGGTCGGCGACCAACCTCCGCCCCCGATCTCCAGCACTGTGGGCGGCAACGCATCTACGCAGAAGACGAGGAATGACGGGTCGGGCGGAGTCCCGTCCCGGGAGCGGATCCAGCCCCGGACGTCGGGAACCCCGGACAGGGCGTCGAGCGGGCCGCCCACGTGGCGCGGATCAATGCGAACCTCGATCTCCTCCAGGAACCGTACGACGCTCCCGTCGGGCAACCGATCGGGGCGCGGCATGCACACGTCTGGAGGAGGCACGGCGGGCTTCTCGATCTGGTACAACGGCCGCTGCTCTCCGAGCGTGGCGACGGTCACGTGGGCGGCCAGTTTGGCCTCGCTGTGCTGGTAGAGCACGGCGCGAACAGTGGAGGCGGTCCGACCCTCACGTAGCGGTTCGACGCTGATGTCGACGGCGCCGGGCAAGGTGGGGGCCAGGAAATGGGCTGTCGTCGCGACCGGATGGCGGTGGCCGGTCTCTTCGACAGCGGCTTGCACGACGACGCACTGCGCACATCCGCCATGAACGGCATCGCCGATGGTCCAAACGGGGTCGATGGTCGCGGTCCAACGCCCACGTGACATTCGTTGCACCGACATGGCGCGCGCAAAACTGCCCATTCCGGCTCATGATACGGGCCCTGGCCTCGGGCGCGCCGGGCTCCCGGTATGGCGGTTCCTGGCGTTCGTGGCGGCTCGAGGGGGGCGAGCAGTATTGCCGTGGTGCCCGACGGACGGCGGCCTGCCCGGCAGATAAGCTCAAAAATCCTGAGCCCCGACACCAGAAGCAGAAGGCTCCACCAACGACAGGCGGTTACCACAGCGCCGTTGGCGAGGCCAGCGCCGCCGGCCGCAGGAGGACGTCGCGACCGTGGAACATGAGGTCACTGCCACCATCGCCGTCGTCTCCGTGTGCGTGATCGTGTGGGGTCTCGTCTCCGCCCGACTGGAGCGGTGGGATGTCAGCGCCCCCATCGCGTTTGTGGTCCTGGGATTGGCCGCTGGTAACGGGCCGTTGGCTGTCATTCATCTGCGTTTGCGTTCATCGGACGTTCGTTCGCTCGCGGAACTGGCGCTGGCCCTCGTATTGTTCTCGGACGCGTCGCGGGTGAATGCCCGCGCGCTGCGGTCCGACATGGCCGTGCCCGTGCGTCTGCTGGCCATCGGGTTGCCTCTCACCATCGGCGCGGGCACCGCGGTCGCGGCCGGTCTCTTCAGCGCCGATGGGATCTGGGTGGCGGCCACCATCGGCGCGGTCGTTGCGCCGACCGATGCGGCCCTCGGCGCCTCGCTCCTCCAGGACGATCGTGTCCCGGCCCCGGTTCGGCGGGCGCTCAACGTCGAGAGCGGGCTCAACGATGGGATCGCCGCACCGTTCGTGAATCTTTTCCTGGCCGGGGCAGTCGCTGCCGAGGCCATGCACGCCGGCGTGGGTCATGCTGCCATCGAACTGCTCGGCGGAGCCGCCATGGGAGCCGGAATCGGCGCTGGCGGCGCGGTGCTTCTGCTCCTCGCCCGCAGGGCAAAGTGGAGCGGGCAGAACTTCCAGCATGAGTCCGTGCTCGCGATCGCCCTTCTCGCCTACACCACGGCCCTGCTGGCCGGCACAAACGGATTCGTGGCCGCGTTCGCAGCCGGAGTGGCCTTCGGCAGCGTCGCAACCGGCGAGACAGGCCTGCTCGCATTTACAGAGGAATCTGGCACGTTGTTGTCGCTTCTGGTCTGGTTCATCTTTGGTGCGGTGATGGTCGTTCCCGGCTTTCAGGCAGCCACCTGGCGGGACGTGGTGTTCGCGGTTCTGGCGTTGACGATCGTGCGCATGGCGCCCGTCGCCGTGGCCCTGGCTGGATCGGGCTTCGACCGTTCCACCGTGCTCTTTATCGGATGGTTCGGGCCCCGCGGCCTGGCATCGGTGGTGTTCGGGCTGATCGCGGTGGACAGCCTGGACGCGACGGGGTCACGCGTCGTGATCGCGGCCGTGTCCATTACCGTGATCTTGAGCGTGGTGGCGCACGGAGTGACCGCATCACCGTTGGCTCAGCGTTATGGGCGCGTTCGCGGCCCGCCTCCCGCCGGGGCGTCCCGAGACCGCAGCTGCCGCCACCCTTGGCACCCGGCGATTGAGCGGTGTCCCGGGGTCCCGGGGACGTCCGGTCGATCCTGACCGGTAGCCCCTGGCATCATCCGACGGGACGGTGTTGACGGAGACGGGCAGGCGAGGACCGGCCCACGGCTGGGCTAGGGTTGGCCAGCATGGGTATACCCGCGGGCATCGGGATCATTGACACACTCATCGGCTTCCCCCATACCGATATGAAGGAAGCGTACGCGTTCATTACCCGCCAGACAAAAGACCGTCAATCGAGTGAGGAGTTCTCCTTCCCGGTTGAGTACATGTTCAAGCAGGTGCCGGAAAAGGACATGCCCGGGATCGAGGATCCTGTCGGAATCACCCTGACCGAAATGGACCGCTGGAACGTCGAACGAGGCCTGATCGGCGTGGGCGACGAGACCGGCCTTGGTGAGCAGGCGATCAAACGCTACCCGGACCGGTTTCTTCCTTCGGCGGCTTGCGACCCCAACGCGGGCATGGACGGGATTCGCAAACTGGTCCGCCTGTACGAGACCGAGGGGCTCAGGGCTGTCACCGCCTTCCCGGCCGGCACCTTTCCACAAGTCGCAATCAACGACAAGAAGATGTACCCCGTTTACGCCAAATGCGTGGAGCTCCAAATACCCATCTTTTGCACGGCCGGAGTGCCAGGCCCTCGCATCAGGTTCGCCCCTCAACACGTGGAACTCATCGATGAGGTCATGTACGACTTCCCCGAGCTCATCTTTGTCACCCGACACGGATGTGAGCCCTGGGCCGACCTCGCTGTCAAGTTGATGCTCAAATGGCCCGGCCTGTACTTCTCGACCAGCGCGTTCGCGCCGCGGTACTACCCGAAAGCCGTCATCGACTACGCCAACACCCGCGGTGCCGACAAGGTCATCTACGCCGGCTACTTCCCGATGGGGCTCTCGCTGGAGAGGATCATGACCGAGATGGAAACGGTTCCCTTCCACGACAACGTGTGGCCGAAGTTCCTGCGCGACAACGCGCTGGCGGTCCTGGGCCTCGACGCATAAGGCGTGCCCGCGACGCGCCCGCTCGATGCGACCGCGCGCGGCCAGGGGCGCGATGATGGGACGATGCGAACTTCTCCCTTGATTGGACGCAAGGCCTGGTTCGGTCCAAGGCGCTTCGGATGGGGTCTCGGCCCGGTATCAATCGAGGGTTGGATCGTAACGCTGGCATTCACTGCGCTGGCGGTTGTCGTGCGCCAGAAAGGTGACAACCGCTGGATCCGATATCTGGCGGCCGGCACGTTCATTCTTCTCGCCGTTCTGAAAGGAACATCTCCGGGCGGCCCGCGCCTGCGCGCCGAGTTTGAGGCCGCCAACGCCGGCGACGTTCCGTCGTAATCTTCCGCCGCTAAGGAATACATCATGGCCGGGAAGGATCTGCACGCGCTTCCGTCGAGGACATCGCCGGCCCGGAGGATACCCACGCGGTACGCTGCGTTGCAGGGAAACCGAACGAGGCGGGTAGGCCAGGGCCAGGTAGGCGCGTGACAGGGTTAGGGTCTCCAGCATCGGCGAAATCGTTCCGGCCGGCTCCCGAAGGGTGAGCTGACGTCCGGTGGCGGTAGCACTCGCATTCCTCGCTGCGTGCGCGTTCGCGCTCGGAAGCGTGCTCGAACAGAAGGGCACACTCGAGACCTCGGCAGGAGAAGAGGATCTCCGCTTCCTGACCCAAATCCTGCGCCGCCCGGTCTGGCTGGCGGGCAGCGCGATACAGGGAGCGGGCTGGGTATTACAGGCTGCCGCGCTCGACCGCGGATCCCTTGTCGCCGTCCAGGCCATCACGTCGCTCAGCCTCGTCATTGCGCTCCCGCTCGGCGCCTGGCTCACCGACCAGACCACCGGTCTCCGGGTTTGGCTGGGCGCCGGGGCCATGGTCGTAGGGATTGTGGTCTTCCTGTCGGTGGGATCGCCGGAGCACGGGTCATCATCCGCGACCGCCTCCGCCTGGTGGTCCGCGGTCATCCTCGCCGTCGCTTTGGTCGGGTTCCTGGCATTCTTCGCCTGGCCGCGGCATGGTGCACCCCGCGCGTTGCTGCTCGGTTCCGCGGCCGGAGTGTGCTTTGCGCTGCAGGCCGCCGTTACCAAAGCGTTCGTGCCGCTGATCGGCCACGGGCTTTCGACGTTGCTTTCGAGTTGGACGATTTATGCTCTGATTGCCTCGGCCATTCTCGGGTTCGGGCTTCAGCAGTCCGCGCTCAAAACCGGCGTGCTGGCGCCCGCGATTGCGTCGAGCAACGCCGTCACGTTGTTCGCGAGCATCATGTTCGGCACGATCGTGTTCGGTGAGAGCCTTTCCGAGGCCGGCGCCCGCTTGGCACCGGCGATCATCGGCCTCGTTCTCGCTCTCGTTGGCATCGGGTTGCTGGCCGGAGCCGACGCTCCGCCCACCGCATCACCCGCGTCGGTCCGTCAGATGCAGGGGATGGAGAATCGCGACGTCCACGGTTGAACTCGAAGGCGCTCCCTGACTGCGAAAAGTCGTGCGATCAGGTCACCGGCTCCGGTTCACCGGGCGCCTCCCCGGCTGGCAACAACAGCGCGGCCAACAATCCGATCACCCCGACGACGGCGACCACGATCATGGCCAAGGCATACGAGTGCTTTGGGTCGGTCAAACCCGACACCAGAATGGTGCCGGCGACCGCGGTACCAAGCGACGATCCCAGGTTCGACACGCTGCGCGACACGCCGGATATCTCACCCTGGCGCTGTTCCGGGAAGGCGGACTGGACCACGTTCACCGACGGGGTGAGCATGACGCCGAGCCCCAAGCCGATCAGCAGCAGACCCGGAGCGAAGGCCCAGGCGCTGGGAGAGCCCTTCACCACGGCCAGGAGAACGGCCACGCCGGCAATCGCCGTCACAAAGCCGGCAAGGATAAGGGTCCGCTGGCGGAACGTCTTGGCCAGGCGTCCCGCCGCCAGCGATGACACGAGGATGCCGAGGGTGGCCGCGGTGAAGATCACCCCGGTCTGGATGGCATTGTAGCCGCGTACGACCTGCAAATAGGCGGAGACGACGAACGACGTTCCCATCAGCATGAGCCACTGGATGTTCTGGGTGACCAGGGCGAGGTTCGAGGTTCGGTTCTGGAAAAGTGACGTAGAGATCAGCGGTTCCTGACCGGCGCGCTCGCGACTGCGGATCCAGGCGAAGAAGCCGATCAGGACCACGGCGGCGATGACAAGCAGAATGAGCGTCAGGACCAGATCGTTGTCGGCGGCCAGGATCCCGAGGACCAGCAGGATCAGGCCGGCCGCCGACAGAACGGCACCGGTGATGTCGAAGGGACGGGTGGGGTCGGCTGGCACCGGGTCGCGGAGGGGGCGGCTCAGGAACAGGATGATCACCACCACGATGGCCTGGAAGACGAACGCGGCTCGCCAGCTGATTGCCGTGGTAATCAGGCCTCCGATCAACGGCCCGGCCGCGGCCCCGATGCCGCCCAGCCCGCTGACGATGCCGAAGGCCCGGGCACGAGACTTCAGGTCATGAAAGAACATGGTGGTGAGGATGTACACCGGCGGGATCAACAGCGCCGTGCCCACCCCTTCCAGAATCGAATTGCCCAGGATCAGGACGCCGAGGGTGGGTGCCGCCGCACTCAGGACGGCTCCGACCGCGTAGAGGCCCAGCCCGAGCGTGAAGCAGCGCTTCCGCCCCCAGCGATCGGTCAGCTTGCCCCCGGGAATCATCAAAGCGGCCATGACCAGCAGGAACAACGTGATGGCCACCTGCACGCCTTGCACCGAGGTGTGCAGGTCGTGACTGATGTCGTTGATCATCACGTTCATGTTCGAGCCCGCGAAGCTGCAGATGAACTGAGCCAGGGCCAACGGCAGAAGCATCCGCTGCAACGACGGTGCCGTGATTGCCCGCCCGGCTGCTTCAGTCATGACGGGCCTGCACTGTAGTGATCGCGGCCACCGGTGCGCCGGACCATCCCGAACTTGGGAAAAAGAGGGACCGAATGGCGGCTCATCGGTTCGGGGATCACTCGCTTCCTCTGGGCATGAGAGTTCACCAGATTGTGGCACGCCCGCCATCACCGACCCGGACTGTCCGCGGTGGGGCGGTCGCGTGAGGCTTTGCGCCCTTTGTCCGTTACGTCCAGATGTCGATCCCCGCTTCAGCCGGACCAGCGCCGTGGCAGACCTCCACGCGCCGCTGCGCGCGGGCCCGGACATCGCATTCCTGGGCGGCATCGTCGCTACGTCATCGAGCACCAGAAGTACTTCCGCAACTACGTGGTGGCGTCACGAGCGCTTGGCGCTCTGGCGGCACCCTCGCGGGCGCCGCCATCAGCGCCACCCTTCGTGGCGGCTTCGGCCTTGACCCGCTTCGCCATATTCGAATCCCGCCTGACATCGGCACTGGATCCCAAATACACGGTTGTCCCTCAACGACGGCGCCTTGCCGTCGAACCTTCATCTGATCAACGTCCTGAAGTTTCCGACGCGAGTTAGAGTTCGGAGGTGGGACCACGGCGCGGCCGGCCACTGGAGGCGGACGGAGAACAGACGCGGCAGCGCATCTTGGAAGTGGCGCTGCGGCAACTGGGTGATCGCGGCTACGCCCGTACCACTTTGCGAAGCATCGCAGAAGGCGCGGGCATCACGAGCAGCACCGTCTATCACTATTTCCCTTCGAAGGACGCGCTGGTCACGTCCCTCTTGGAGGACGTGCGCGACTTCATCGTCCAGCGCACAGCCCATGTCGCCAGTCTGCGTCTTTCCTTGAAATCAAAGATGATTCTGCTCCTGGAGGACTCGGCCGCAATCTATGGCGAGCGGCCGGAGCTGGCCGCCTTCTCGGCCGGAATCCTTCCCGACGCCCTCCGGTACCCGGAGTTCGCCGAGGCCAGAGTCACGATCATAAAGTCCTTCGAAGACTATTACGGGAGTCTGGTGGACCAGGGCCTGACTGCGGGAGAGGTCCGGGGCGACATCGATCGGGACGCATTGGTTCGGCTGTTTATGGGACTTATCGAAGGCATGGCGACGGTTGCCGCCGCGACACCGAAGGAGTATCGGGGCGCGATCCACGCGCTCGAGGCGATTATGACCGGGGACCTGTTCGTCGGGACGTGATCCGTTGACCTTCCTGGTCCGTAAACAGGCGGGCCGAGAGAAGCAGCTTCGCGCACCCGACAATCGGGCCGTGCTGGCCCGGCGGAGTGCTCGCGAGGAGTGACGTGATACCCAGAACGGCCCCCGCGAGCATTCGGGCCACCGTCGGTGCATCGGCCACAGTTGATATCTCCGAGGCGATCTGAGCGTCTGACGCCAGCCAGAGACAGAGCTCCGTGTAGGCGGCGATGACCGCCTCATATGTCTCCCGGAGTTCGGGATAACGGGCCGCGTCGCCCGTGAGGACGATCATAAACCGAGCCAGATCCGGAAACTCCTCGTCGGTTGCCAGCATCTGCGTGAGAAGAGCATCTAGGCGATCCCCTAACGCGGTCTCACGCCGGGCGGCACACTCCAGGGGACCCACCGCCCGGGCGATAGCCGAAGAGGCCAGGGCCGTGAACAGGTCGCGCTTCGATGGCGAATAGTGGTAGACCGCCGCGCTCGTCAGGCCGGCCTCGAGGGCAATGCTCTTCACCGTAGTCTGGGCGTACCCGTACGCCCCGAAAAGCCGAAGTGCCGTGTCATCGATACGGCGCCGGGTCTCCTCGGAGTCGCCGTCGGCCGGGCGTCCCGGTTTCCGGAACGGCTCCGCTCCGGAGGGGTCGGCCATAGGAACGGCAGCCTAGTGAAGGCCCTTGCTCGTGGGGGGCCCGACGGAGGCGGTCTGCGCCCCCGAATGCGGCATCAACCGACGCCTTCTATTGGCTCGAGGGCGTCGACGACCCCCGACAGGTCCGCCCGGCCGCGCCCCGCTTCCGAAATTTCAGGCGGAGGGCTTCGCGGCAGCAGCACGGCAGGAACGATGGCGACGGCCGACATGATCAGAGACCACCAGAGCGTGTGACCGAACGCGGCCGCGATCGGCGCCAGAGTCGTCGAGTTTTGCTGTTGACCGGCAAGCGCCGAAAGCCCGCTGGCGTGACCCGGCAGCGCGGTGGCAACACCTTGTTCCAGGATGACCGCCAGCATCGCTGTTCCCAGGGATGCCCCCATCCTGCTCACGATGCTGAGCAGCGGCGTGGCCCGGGCCACCGCATCTCGCGGCAACGTCCGGTACGCGGCGGCCATGGCTGGCATCAGCGTGGATCCCAGGCCGACGCCCCGGACGACGAGAGCCGTGGCAAGAACCGCCTTGCTGGTATTTGCCGTCAGGTCAACATACGGAATGGTGCCGGCGACGACCAGCACTCCCCCGCTGAGCACGACCCAGCCAGGCCCGAACCGATCGGCCAGCCTGCCGGTCACTGACATGGCTGCCATTGCCCCCAGCTCCTGCGGAGCCAGCAGCAGTCCGGCGACCAGGGGACTGGCCCCCCGGACCACCTGATAGTACAAGGGAAGAATAAAAAGGACTCCGAAGAGCGCACCGCTCAACGGAAAGACCGTGCAGCTGGAGGCGGCAAAATTTCGGTTGGCGAACAGCCGAAGGTCGAGCAGGGCGTGCGTGTGTCGGAGGGCATGCACGACGAACAGCACCGTGAGCGCAATGCCGGCACCCAGGATGACACCCTGGGCGACGTTCCGGATGCCTCCGTCGACCCCAAGTTCGGTGAGGCTGTAGAAGATGAGGGCCAGACCGGGCGAGAGCAGCAAGAACCCCAGCAAGTCGAGCCGGCGCCCCGGTTGGCGGACGTCAACAGGGAGCATGCGCCAGGCGAACAGCAGCGCCACGATCCCGATCGGGATATTGATAAAGAAGATCCACCGCCAGGAGAGGGTCTGAACGATCAGCCCCCCCAGCGTGGGGCCCACCACAGGAGCGATCAACATCGGAACGCCAACTGCACTCATCACCCTGGCCATACGGGCGGGTCCCGCCTCCTGCGCCAGGATCGTCTGGCCGATCGGCATGATCATCCCACCACCTGCTCCCTGGATGACCCGGAAGACGATGAGCATGGTCACCGAGGTCGACAAGCCGCTCAGCAGCGACCCCGCCAGGAACAGCGCCACCGAGACCATCCACATCGTCTTGGCCCCAAAGCGCTCGATCACCCACGTCGTCAGCGGGATCACCATCCCCAGCGAGAGGAGGTACCCGGTGCTCACCCACTGAATCGTCCCGATCGAGGTGTTCAATGATCGACCCAGCGTCTCGATGGCGACACTGACGATCGTCGTGTCGAGGATCGACATCATCGTGCCCAGGACGACGACTATCGCCAGTTTCCATAACCGTGAGTCCAGCCGGCCGGCAACGACCGCCGTGCCGGGCATCAGGGCGCCGATGTTGATCGCACCCGGCGTGGAACCGGGGCCGGCGTGGCGGGCAGTCGTCTGCTCGTCGCCATCCCGGCCCTGCTGGTTGCTGCCACCTCAGTCCACTCCCAGGGAAACCGGAAAGTCACCGGATGTTTCAAATCTACTGTGATCAGGCCGCGTTGGCAATCACGAAGCCAACGCACGCACCGGTCGACCGCATGCCGATTATTAACCGGTCGTAGGATTTCACTTGCCCGGGCGGCGGAAGGATGTTACGGTTCTGGTAGACAAGTCGCGCTTGGCGGCTTGGGGGGAGGGACGATAGATGCCGTCGCTGGGTCGTCGCGAGGGTCGTGTGGTCGTCGGCCTGCTGCTGTCGTTTGCGCTGCTGGTTGGCGCGTGCGGAAGCTCGAAGAAATCGTCGAGTGGCGGCTCGACGGGCGGGACCTCTTCCGTGTCCACCGCGCCGGCAGGAAATACCGCGAGCGCACCCGGGGTAGGCACGACCAGCATCAAGGTCGCGCTCATTACCTCTGAGACCGGATCCGACTCCTCGAATTCCATGCCGGGAATTCCGAACGGATTCATGGCCCGTATCGACGCTCAGAATGCGCAGGGGGGCGTATACGGCAGAAAGATCAAGGTCGTGACCCTGGACGACACCTCGAGCCCGACCGGCGGCCTCACCGCCGCGGGCGTGGCCCTCAACGACGGCGCGTTCGCCGTCGACTACAACAGTCCGTTTGCCTTTGGGGCCGCCAAGTACCTGGCCTCGCAGAACGTGCCGGTGGTGGGTGGAGGATATGACGGGCCGGAATGGACAGAGTCCTCCTACTCCAACATGTTTTCGACTCTCTACGCGGTCTACGCCAGCAACCCGATTTACACCACGACTTCGATATTCGACAAGGAGCATGGCGCGACGCGCGTCGCCGTCCTGGGCTACGGGGAATCTCCGTCCTCGAAGGCATCCGCCCTCGGAGACGCTCAGGCTGACCGCATGGCCGGGCTGACGGTCTCCTACGTGAATGTTTCACTCCCGTTCGGGACCGTGGACGTCACTCCGATGGTGCTCGCCATGAAGAGCGCCAACGTCAACGGCCTGGACGCCCCTATCGACGGCAACACCTTGCTCGCCGTCCTGGCCGCCGGCAAGCAGGCCGGCATCAACTGGAAGGTGGCCACACTGGCCACCGGCTATGGTCAGCCGTTCCTGGATGATCCCGAAGCCGTGGCAACCGGTCAAGGCGCCTACTTCGCGGTCGAGCAGGTCCCGGTCGAGCTGCACACCGCCGCGACCCAGTCGGAGCAGGCGGCATTCAAGCAGTACGAGAATTTCAGCGGGACTCCAGGATTCGACTGGTCCGAAGGCTGGACCTCGGCCGATCTACTGATCAAAGGCCTCGAGGTGGCCGGGCAAAACCCGACCCGGGCCTCCTTTATCAGCAATCTGCGCCAGGTCACCAACTACACGGCCGGCGGGCTCCTCTCGGACCCGGTGAACTTCCCGGACTACCAGACTCCTCCCAAAACGGAGTGTGTCTACATCGACCAACTCCAGGGTTCGCACTTTCTGGTCGCGACTCCAAAGCCGATCTGCGGGACATTGATCAACCAGTGAGGCCCACAACATCCGGCCGGTGCCACTCCTTGACTGTGGCCCCCGAGGTCCCGGTGCACTCAGTGGGACGTGGGGATAGACTCCGAACAGCAAAAGGGAAATTCCAGCGATGGGAGGGACGAACGCCCGATGAAGAACGGTCTGAAGTTTGTGGATTCTGACGGCCACGTGTTCGAACATCCGAACATGATCCCGGCCCTGGCGGATCACGCCAGCAAGGAATGGTCCGAGCGTATCGTCGAAAACTGGGGTGGGACGCGGGCGCGCACGGAGACACCGGCAGAGAGTGTGTCGTCCCGGCTCAGTGACCCCATGATGCGCCCGGGCGGCCATCAGGCGGCTCCGCGTCTGGAGGACATGGACAGTGAAGGCATCGACGTGTCAGTGCTGTACCCGACCCTCTTCCTGGGAATCCAAAACGAACCGGACGTCGACTTCGCAGACGTCCAATGCCAGGCCTACAACAACTGGCTCTCCGACCATGTGACGGAGTCGAACGGGCGGCTGTGGGGGGCCGCGGTAGTTCCCCAGCAGGACATCGAGCGGTCGGCGCGTGAAATCCGGCGCGCCGCCGAGCTTCCTGGGATCAAGGCCGCCTTTATCCGACCCAATCCGACTGCGGAGTGGAAGCCGTTCCACCATCCGGTCTATGACCCCATCTGGGAGGCGGCGAGCGACACGGGGATGCCGCTCGGCCTGCACCCGTTCCTGGCAGCCGACCTGCCCGGTGCCTGCGTGGGGCTTCGCCTCAACGAGGCGTCGAACACGACCAGGCAAGCCATCGAGAATCGAAACGCAGTCGCCCCGGGGTCTGAACGCTCGGTGACCGACAACATCTTCTTCACGCAGGCGATCGCCAATCCGTTCGACATGATGAACTCGCTGACCTTTCTGATTGCAGGCGGCGTGTGCGAGCGGTACCCGGACCTGCGACTGATCTTTCTCGAGTCCAACGGCGGCTGGATTGTCCCTTGGCTGGAGCGACTCGATCATCACTATGAAGTCTTCGATTGGGATGTCCCGGTGTTGAAGATGGAGCCCTCTGAGTATTTCCGGCGTCAGTGTTGGATCAGTTTCGACACCGACGAGTCGACGTTGGCTTTTACGGCCAACTCCGAGCTGGTGGGCGCGGACCGCATTATCTGGGCCAGCGACTACCCGCACCCCGACGCCAAGATCCCCGGCGTCACAGACGAGCTTGTCAAGGCCATCGAGAGCCTGAGTCCGGAGCAGCAGTGTCAGATTGCCGGCGGGAGCGCAGAGCGACTCTACGAGCTCTGACCGCCCGAGGTGCCGGCGTGGACTCCTGACGCCGGCGCCTCCCGCCCACCAGCAGCCCCGTTACAGCGCAAACGTGTATCCGCCGTTGACGGGATAGGTCTGGCCGGTGATCCAGGAGGCTTGCGGGCTGACCAGGAAGGCCACCATCGCGGCTATGTCGTCGGGCTCGCCCGGCCTGCGAATGACGTACGACCTCATCATTCGCATCCGGCGTTCGGTGATATCCGGCGTTTCCGCGTCGGCACTGGCAGACCCGCCCGAATGAATGGCCCCAAGGGCGACGTTGTTGACCGTGATGCCGTAGCGGCCTACCTCCCGGGCGATGGAGCGCGTGAACCCCGCGGCGCCGGCCTTGGCGGCAGCGTAGGCGGCCATGTTGACGTCGCCGAAGCGCGCCGCGTCGGAAACGATGGTGACGATACGACCGTCTTCCCGTTCGATCATGCCGGGAAGCACCGCACGCGTGCAGTGCATGACGCCGTAAAGGTTGACGGCGAAGTATCTCTCCCACTCGGGTGGCGTCGAGTCGACGAATCTGCCGAGGTTGAAACCCTCGGCGCCGGCATTGCCAGCGTTGTTGACGAGGATGTCCACGCCACCGACCTGGTCGATAGCCAACTCCACACTTTCCCAGTCGGTCACGCTGAACACGGCAGCCTGGGCGGCGCCTCCACCGGCGTTGATCTCGTCAACCACGACCCGCGCCCGCTCTGCCACGACGTCATTGACAACGACCTTCGCATTGGCTTGTGAAAGCACGGTGGCGATCGCCCGCCCTACGCCCTGCCCTGCCCCGGTTACCAGGGCGCCCCGGCCCTCCAGGTCGATCACAAACGGCATTGAGGCCTCCCCTCGAGCTTGGTCAGGGTCGACGCCCGCTCAGCTCAGGCACTGAGCTTCGCCTCGTAGCGGGTACGCCATTCGGCCCGGGACCGGATGGTGACGTCGACGTCTGCGGCCTGGGCGCGCAAGGCCCCGACGGTGGCTTCCTCCCGCCGGACGTGCTGGAACGGATCCCACGCGAAGAAGCGGGCTGCGTTCTCCCAGGAGATTTTCTGGGTGTCGACATCGCTGGCGCCCGCCCCCTCGAGCTCGGCGAAGAGGTGCTCGGGGGCGTCGGGCCACAGGCAATCCGAATGCGGATAGTCACTCTCGAAAGCGATGGTATCGATACCGATACGGTCCCGGACTACCAGTGCGGACGGATCCGCGATGAAACACGCCAGGCAGTGTTCCTTGAAAACCTCACTTGGCAGCTTGTCCCCGAAGTCCTGTCGGAGCCACCGCTGGTTCTGATAGTGGCGGTCACAACGATCGAGATAGAAAGGCAACCAACCGATACCACCTTCCGACCAGGCGATCTTGAGATCCGGGAATTTGCGCAGCGACGGCCCCCACAGAATGTCCTGGGCGGCGATCATCGACACCTGCGTCGAGAGGATCATCAGGTTGTCTTTGGGGGCGTCATCGGCCTGCCGCACTGCCGCGAACCCCTGTCCGATGTGCAAGCAGACGACCATGCCTTCATCGCTGACTGCGCTGAACAAGGGATCCCACCAGTCACTGTGATAACTCGGTATGTCCTGCACAAACGGAAGCTCGGGCATGCTGATGGCCCGGCAACCCTTGCCGGCCACGCGATGCACTTCCGTTACCAGCGCGTCCATGTCCCAGGTTGGTCCCATGCTGAGCGGGATGAACCGCCCAGGGTACGCCGTGCACAACTCGTCGATGTGCCAGTCGTTGTAAGCCTGGAGCAAGACGAGTGCCAGGTCTTTGTCCGCCATGTCGTGGAATCCCCGCCCGCTGAAGCCGGGGAAGGTGGCGAAACACATCGAGGCAAGGATGCCGTTCCGGTTCATGTCCCTGATGCGCTCATCGAGGTCGTAACAGCCGGGACGCATCTCAGACGTAGAGCTCGGATCGAATCCCCACTCATCCTTGGGCCAACCGACCGTGGCGCCGATCGCGGTCACGGTGGACAGACGCTCGCCCATCACCGTCCAGCTTTCCTTGCCCGCATCATCTGCGACCAGTCGTGGCGCTTTTCCGGCCCAGCGCCCGGACAAATGCCCTTCATACATATCCGCGGGCTCGATCACGTGGTCGTCGACACTGATGATGATCATGTCCTCGAGTTTCACTGCTTCCCCTCCAGTCTTATGAACCTTGCTTACGTTTCTCGGCCCAGCGCCGAGGCCGACTCATCACAACGCGTACAGCTCCGCGGCGTTCTCGCCGACAATGCGACGCCGGGTCTCCTCACTGAGCCCTGCTGTGGCCTCCTGGAGTTCCGCGACCACGCCCGGAATCTTGGCGTCAGGATGCGGGTAGTCGGAAGCCCAGATGATGCGGTCGTCACCCAGGTGCTCGGCGGTAAAAGCCATGGCTACCTCATCGGGATCGAAACTGATCCAGCATTGGCGCCGGAAGAGGTCGGAGGGCAGCTCCTTTTGATAGCGGCTTCCGAACACCTTGAGGTGGTGGTCAAATCGCTCCAGCATGGTGCAGATCCAGCCTCCGGACCCCTCCAGGAAGGCCACCTTGAGCCGCGGGAAACGCTCACAGATCCCGCCGGCCACGAACCAGCCCAGCGCCACCATCAAGTCGATGGAGTTGCCGAGTCCTTGCCGGAGCGTGAGTCCCTCGCTGGGAAGGAACAGGCTGTCCTCGTCCAGCTTCATCATGCTGACCACATTGGGCATGTCGTTAAAAGAGAACGGATGAATCCCGATCGGGCAGCCCAGCTCCTGTGCCGCATCCCAGAACGGGTCGTAGTCGGCATGATTGAGTTTGCGGTCACCGATGTACGGACAGGGCCGAACCATGACCGCCTTGAAGCCAAGATCCTGGACGCAGCGCTCCATCTCCGCTACGGCGGCATCGATATCGGTTAAAGGCACCAGACCCACTCCGATCAGCCGCGATCGATCGGCGCTGCAGTAGTCGTAGAGCCAGCTGTTGTAGGCATGATGGAGGGCCCGGAACCGGGACACGTTCGGATCGAAACGCAGCAGGAAGGTCGGAAACAGGACGGCCACGTCGATGCCTTCTGCGTCCATGTCGGTCAGACGCGCTCCGCCTTCGTGCCCCCCCGGCAAAGCCAATCGATTGACCGTGGACGGATCCCACGTCGAGTTGCCCCATCCAGGCGGGATCATGCTCTGCTCGATGCCCCCGAAGGAGAGCGGCCGGTACGGGAGCGGCGTGTCCCGGTAGCGCGGCTCCAGGTAGGCCTCCACACCCCGGCCATCACCGAGCCCGTCGTCGCCAAGCCTGGTCTCAACCACGTGCCCGTCAGCGTCGATGCAGCGCGTGCCGGTCAGCCCGCCGCCTGCTGGAGTGTGTGTCGAAGCGGTCGTCGTCATCAGTCCGTCCTCCCCTGCGGCGCCGGATGCATGGCTAACGTACGGCCTCACCGTAGCACAAAGTTCAGGCACGAGCATTAGAACGCCTACTCAGGCGGCCAAGTTTTCCCTCTGCAGACCCCGGGCCGACGAGGGGAAAACGGAGCAACCCGGCGCGATGGCGTCAGGGGCTGATGAGCGCAGTTTGCGTTCGGCGACGGGCGACCCGATATTGTGAGAGGAATCGTCACACAAACGTCGATCTTTCTCGAACTTCTAATGAGCGCGCCTGAATGCCCCACGAACTTTAGCGTGCGCCGACGGACGAGCGGTTGAGATGACCGGGGGAACGTCGACGGCAGCCAACCGGCGATCCTCGGTTGCCTGCATGCTCAACCCTGGCTCCGTGGCCATCGTCGGCGCGTCGGACCGCCCGATGCTCAAGCTGGCCGTCGAGAGGAACGAAGAGGCGAACGTACGGGTCTATCTCGTCAACCCCAACCGCGACGACCTTTTCGGGCGGCCCGTATACCGCTCCCTGGAGGCCGTACCGGAGCCCATGGACGCCGTCATCTCCCTGGTCAACGCAGACCTGACGGCTGCGGTCGTGGAGGATGCGGCCCGCTCCGGCGCCCGCTCGGCAATCATCACTGCGGCCGGCTTCGCCGAGACGGATGAAGCCGGAAGCCAGCGTCAGGCGGCGATTACAGGCATCGCCAAGGCCCACGACATGGCGATTTGCGGACCCAATTGCAGCGGCATCTTGAACATCGCCGCGGGCAAGAGTCTGGCCGGCCGCTGGGAGAATGCGCGACCGGGGCGGGTGGCCCTGATCTCGCACAGTGGGGGTCTGCTCACCGCGGCCCTGATGGCGGGCGCGGAACGCTTTTTGGGGTGGAGCTACCTGATCTCGGCGGGCAACGAAGCCGCCACCGACCTGGTTGACTACCTGGAGACGCTCACCGACGACCCAGCAGTCGGCATCGTCCTGATGATTATTGAGGAAATACGGCGGCCTCGGGAATTCATGGCGGCGGCCTACAGGGCGAGAGCTGCCGGCAAGCCGCTGGTCGCCTTAAAGCTGGGACGGTCCGAGCGCGGCAAGCGGGTTGGTGCCTCGCACACCGCCGCCATGATGGGCGATGCCCGCGACTACTACGCCGCCTTTCGCCAAGCCGGCGTGCTGATTGCCCGCGATATCGATGATCTCCTGGATATTGCGCACCTGTTCTCCGGTCTACCCCCGGATCAATGGCGCGATGCGCGGGCCATCGGCGTTCTTTGCGCCTCGGGTGGGAACGCAGCCCTGGTGAGCGACGCGTTCGACGATGTTGGCATAGCGCTCGATGTCGACGATGCCCTGGCCAGGTGGACGCACGGGATTGTGCCCACGAATGCGGTGGGAAATCCGTTCGACATCACCGGCCTGAAATACAACGAGCACGATTTCGAAGGCATCCTCGAACGCTATCTCGCCTCTCCGCAATATGACACCGTGGTGGTTGTCAGCAGCGGGCTCGGTCCGTCACAAGAACAGTTCAACTTTCCGGTTATCGGTCCCCTTCGCAGAGCCGTACAGGCGTCCTCGAAGCGTTTCATTCTGGTCTCCGCCGCCAGCGGTTCGATCGGCGATTGGGTTGAGGAGCTTCTTGACTGCGGCGTAGCGATCGGGCGAGGACTCGTACCGACGACCCGAAGCCTGAAGGCCATGGAGCGTTTCAGCGATGAACGCGCCCGGCCCCAACCGGAAGCGCCTGCGCCGATGCCCCGACCCGGCAACCTGGACCCGGTCTGCGACGGAGATGTCGCGATGCTGCGCTTCGGGGATGCGGCCCGTCTGGCCATGGCCTCTGGCCTTCCGGTGGCCCCATTCGTCGAAGTCGGACCGGAAGATGACCTGTCAGTTGCGGTGCAAGCGCTGCCAACGGCGGAACACTATGTCGTGAAGGTAGCCAACGCACTCCACCGCACCGAGATCGGTGCGGTGGCGACCGGCGTTCAGCCCGCCGACATACCTTCGATTGCGGCCCGGCTTGTCGGCGTGGCAGCCCGGCATTCCCTGTCCCAGGACCTAGTCATCCAACCGGAGGTACACGGGCGAGGCGAGTTGATCGTGGGCGCCTATACGACCTCTGGATTTGGTCCGATCGTCCTTGTGGGCCTGGGAGGAGTGTTTACGGAGGCGCTGGGAGATGTCAGTTGCCGGGTGGCGCCGCTCCAGCCGGTTGACGCCGACGAGATGATCCGTGAGCTACGCGCTTGGGAAATCCTGGACGGCTTCCGAGGTGGCCAACCCTGGCACGTCGCCAAGATCACCGACCTTCTCCTTGGCATCAGCGGGCTGGCGACGGCCACCGCAGGTTGGCTGGAAGCAATAGACCTCAACCCGATCATTGTCGGACCGGACGGATTGGTCGCGGTCGATATCAGCTGCGTCCTGCGGTCCCCAGCCTGAGCGCTTTCACACGCGCGAGATGTCCGGATCGACTTTGGCGTCGCGCTCGCGTACGGCTTCCTTCAACCCCTTCTCCTGCATCGTCCGCGTAAAGGTACTGCTGTTCGGCGGCCGCGGCGGCCCCCAACGCTTCAGTACCGTAGGTGCCAGGGCAAGACCCATCACCTCATAGGTGCGATGGATGGTCTCCTTGCTGTGCCCATAGATCTCCGTCGGAACCAACGCGGCCTGCTTCGCCCATCGTTCCGTCTCCTCCCGCACCTGGTCCTCTGGTACGACTCGCTGGACCAGTTGGAACTGCAAGGCCTCGTCGGCATCCAACCATCCCCCCAGCAGGAACAACTTCTTTATCGCCCGCATCGGGAGCTGCTGATAGAGAGCCAACCATGGCATCTCTGGGGCGGTCGACCGAAAAACCTCGCAGCTGAACTTTGTCCCTTCCACGGCGATGATGAAGTCGCAGAAGCTCAACAGCGCCAGGGCGTAGGGCCCGACGTACCCATGGACGCCGGCGATCAGCGGCTTGCGGAAGTACCAGGCGCGCGGCAAAGCCGGCGCCACCGACGGCGACGCTAGAGGGAAGAGCAGGTCCGGGAAACTCTTGACTGCCTGGTCCTTGAGGTCGTGCCCAGCCGAGAACACCGGCCCCTCTCCGCGGAGCATTACGGACAAAACTTCGTCGTCGAGCTCGGCCTGGTCGAGCGCCTCATCGAACTCAGCCATCATCTTGTGGGAGATGGCGTTGCGCTGACCTGGACGACTCAGAACCAGATCCAGAACTCCGCCTTCCAGGCTGCCAACGACGGTTTCGAACTCGTATGTCATCGTCATGTCTCCTCTGCTTTCGATGCCCAGCCTTGAGCTCACGCTGGTGGCCGGGCGGCCGGAGACATCAGATGCTCAGGCCGCCTTTTCGAGGATGTGCAAGCCACAGGCGTTGCCAAGCCCGATCACGTGCGCCATACCCACTCTAGCTCCCTCGATCTGCCGCGGCCCGGCCTCGCCCCGGAGGTGGGTGCAGATCTCCCAAATGTTGGCAACCCCAGTGGCCGCGATGGGATGGCCCTTGGACTCGAGCCCGCCCGACACGTTGACGGGAGTGGTCCCGTCCCGCCAGGTGGCGCCGCTCTCGAAGAGGTCGACTGCGCCGCCTTCTTCGCAGAGCATGAGGTTCTCGTAGTGCACCAACTCCGCCGTGGCAAAGCAGTCGTGCAGCTCGACCAGGTCGAGGTCCTCAGGCCCGATCCCTGCGGCGTCGTAAGCCTGACGGGCTGCGTTGCGGGTCAGCGTGTTGACGTCCGGCAAGACCTGGCATGCCTCCTCCCAGGGGTCGGTGGTCAACACCGACGCAGAAATCTTCACGGCCCGCCGGCGCTGCTCCGCCGACAGCGTCTTCAGCTTCGAGTCGCTCACCAGCACCGCCGCGGCGGCCCCGTCACAGTTCGCCGAGCACATGGGTCGGGTATTCGGGTAGGCCACCATCACATCATTCATTATTTCGTCGAGCGTCAGCCGCTTCTGGTAAGTGGCCAGAGGATTGAGTGTGGAATGGGCATGATTCTTTTCACTGATCCGCGCAAACAGTTCGAAGTCCGCCCCGCCGTGTTTGTACGCGTACTCCATTCCAATCTGCGCAAAGACGCCCGGCATCGTGTCTGTACCGACGGTACCTTCCAGGGAAGCGACCGCGCCGGCCCGCCCCTGTGGGGTCCAGGTGCTGGTGTCATAGCTGCTGCCGAACACATGAAGGCCGGACCCGGCCATCTTCTCCACCCCGACGGCCAGGCCATAGTCGACCTCCCCCGCCTTGATCGCCATGACACCGACGCGGAGCGCCGTCGCCCCGGTCGCGCAGGCGTTCGCGACGTTATACACGGGGATACCGGTCTGCCCGATCTGCTTCTGCAAGCCTTGGCCCAACCCGCCCCCGCCTCGCAGGTTGCCCGCGCCGATAACTCCGATCTCTTTCATTGTCACGCCCGCGTCCGCCAGGGCGGCCACGCTGGCCTCCGCCGCCAGATCGACGTTGTCCTTGTCAGGATGCTTGCCGAACCTCGTCATGTGGACCCCAAGGACCCAGACGCCTTCACCCATTGCGACCTCCTGCTCGCGTCTTCGAAGAACCTGCTCTAGCTGACCGGCTCATAACCGAACGCCACGGCCTCCACGCCGTGTTCGTCAGTGCCGTACGTATACGTCGCCAGCCGGACCTTCATGCCCAGAACAACCGATTCCGGCCGGGCCTCAGTATTGATCACATTCGCTCGAACGGGGGTTCCGTCGCAGTCGATCACGCCGGCAACGAATGGCACCCGGATGCCCGGCGCCGACCGGGCCACGATCGTGAACGTCCGCAGGATCCCCTCGTTGGCGACTCGTTGCTCGCGAAACTCGCTGCCCGAGCAGCCGGCGCAGGCCGTGCGCCGACCAAAATAGCGGGCACGGCACGACACGCACTCCTGAGCCACCAGGTGCGGATCGTCACCGAGGACCAGATAGTTGACCAAGGGCACCTGCTCTGCCACCCCGACTCCTCCCTGCTGGCCGGGCACCGTGCTCACGCCGTGCTCTCGCCGTCGCTTCTCAACGCTAAGCAGTATAGCTGCAAAGTGCAGGCGTCGCCCCTCAGCCGGAGCGAGCCGGGCGGGCCTTACCGGGGGTGCCCTGGGCCACAGAAGAAGGACTTTCCCTTAGTTCTGCAGTAAGGGCGCCGGTCAGCACTCCGATCAAGTCCGATACGAGGATGTCCAGCGGTGCCGCGAGTGCCCTTCTCGCCATGGCCATCTGGTAGCCGGCCAGGGTCAGGATGCTCGTGTTGACCGCGACGTCCCATCGGGCATCGAAGAGGAACTCAGGCAGATGGTCGAGTTTACGTCGCAGGGCTTCCCGAAGGAAATACCAGGTCCCCTCCGGCTCATCCGCGAGCAGATGCGGAGTTCCGAAGCCGATGTGGAACGGACCGCGTTCGACAACGTAGCGAGCCTGGAGTCCCAGGTAGTGGTTGTCCGGGACCAGCTGCGAAGCCGACGGTACGACGATGGCAGCAACCAGGTCGGTGACGTCCGGCTCGCGGCCTTGCGACAACATGTCTGCGAGCATCCGTACGCGAATCTGGGCCGTGGCCGCAGCCCGATGCCGGATGGTGGCGGTCAGCAGGCCTTCGCGATCACCGAAATGGTACTGAATAACCGCGTTGTTGCGTTGCCCGGCCGCTTCCGCCACCTCTCGCAACGATACCGAGGCGATACCACGCTCGGCAAAAAGACGCTCCGCCGCGAGAATAATACGTTCACGAGTCGCCGTCCCAAGCGAGTTGCTGGCCCGAGGGAGCTGTTTCGGCGCCGGGGCCGGTGGACGCCGCCTGGTGGACCTGGGGACAGCGGGATCGGTCATCGGATGACCATCAGAAGTAGCGGCGCGCCACGGCAGTCGGACATACGGTACGGCAGACTCTAGTTGGAACTGTTAAGAGCAAGGCGTGAATCCGCGGTGCGGAGGCCGGGGTCGGAGGGTAGTTCTAGGGTCGATGCCTTAAGGTTTCCGCTACTGGACAGGGTCCACACAGACCTGTGGCAATGGCGCAGTCGAGGCAGCTGCTCCTGAGGGGCAAGACGTGCACAGATCACGGACATCGGTAGGGATCGACTGGCTGGATTCTCCTCCCGCGCTCGGCACGGGTCCGGATTGGCGAGAGCCAGGCACGTGTACGCGCCGGCGGATCGCTGAGGAGTAGCGTCAGGTGAGCGTCATTTTCGTCATAGCTGCATCGGAAAGGGAGGAACCAATGGTATCTGTCGTACCAACTTCCGACGGGGTCGGGCGACCCCACCTGCCCCTCGAGGCATAGGCCGTGCTGCGCGACATCCGAGAGCTGAGGAACGACCCCGCCGCCTACGCGGCCGAGCTTCAACGCCGCTGGACGGGGTTGCTGAGCTACCGCTACATCGGCCGGAACCACAGTTCCATGAATGCCGGTCCTGAAGACAACACGGTCACGCTTCGCCGCGACATGCGCAACGCGGCGGGGGGCCTACTGGTAGCGCCACTGTCCATCAGCTCGCCCGAAGGCGACGTGGGAGCGGACATTGTGACCGTACCGAATCCGGTGATTCACTCGTGCCAAATCGTGGATCCCGCCCCCGATGTTCAGCGCATCGAGGTCGTCGAGTCCGAGGTGTTGCATTCCGGCAGCCGCATGGGCTACTCACGCTCCAAGATCGTGGACGCGGACAACCCGGAACGGGTCATTGCATTCACCGAGGGTCAGGGCGTCCGCATCGGCACCGTACCTGAGGGCCTCGACAGGATGCCCGAGGACAAGCTCGAGATCGTCGACTCGCCCGACTTGCCGCCCCTCTGGCAGGCGTTCGGGGCTTTCCGCCGCGACGATGGTCATTGGGTGTTGCCCGAGCTGTCGGTCGAGCTCGCTTCCCCGGATGCGGCGCTGCACATCGGTCCCCAGCACGTCGTCCTCGAGACGGCCGCGATCAGCCTGGCCTCGGAGGTGGCCGGCACCGACCGGCTCCAGATGCAGAGCTGGCATGTCATGTTCCTGGCTCGGGGCAAGGTCGGACCCTTCCGCGTCGACGGCGAAGCGGTTACCGGTCCGGACGGAAAGGTAGGGGTGCGACTGGTGCTGCACGATGAGGGCAACGACGACCGCCTGGTGACGTCGGCCTCCGCGATCTTCCAGGTGGTCGCCTGAGCACCCAAACAGGGTCCCGGGCCTAACCCCCAGAGGAATCACTCGAGGGCGGGGCCGGCGTGCCCTTGGACAGGATCTTCTCCATGCGGACCCCGGCCTGACGCGAAGCCTCGTCGGGCGAGGCGCCGTGCTCACGGGCGTCCATGTAGGCGGCGTACCAGTCCCACCAGTTGTGCGGCGGTGCGGTGCTCTCGAACACCCCGTGATGCTCGCTGGTCTCGTGCAGAAGATCGGCGAGCGTGGCCACGTCATGTTCGCTCATAACTCCTCCTCCGGCTGCTTCGGCTGAACAGAGAACAGCATGATATGTGACCGTGGCTGCTCCGGCGCGGCCGTCGGCAACCGGTCAGGCGCGCTGCAACTGCCAGTCGGTGCGGAGCCGCCCGTCATCCCGTTCGGTCGGGGCGGCGGACTGGCGACAGAAACGGGAACGAAAATCCCGCCAGCCCTCGGGTCCGCACTGCCTGAACAGTGCATTGCTTGTCCAAGATCTTACCGATCGCGAGCGGCGGCTCCACGGCGTGTCCGCTCGGGTATCACCACCTGACCGCCACGTCCAGGGTCGTGACGGTTCCCGGTCGTCAGCTGCCTGTGAACTTCGGCTGCTCCTTGCTAAGGAACGCCTGCAGCCCGATCCTGTTGTCGTTGGTCATCTGACTCATATTCTCCAGGGCGCCGGCCCGGTCGATGATGGCGTTCGCCGTCACCTTCAACCCGGCATTTATGGAGGACTTGGTCCATTTGATTGCGTACGTCGCGCCCGCACGCAGGCGGGCGGCCAAGTCCGCTACCTCTCGATCGAGGTCCTCGTCCTCGACCGCCTCGGTGATCAAACCGATGCGGGCCGCCTCCGCTCCCCGAATGGGATCGCCGGTCAGCAGATAGCGGCGCGCTCGCGCGTAACCGATCAGCTGCGGCCAGATCACCGCCCCTCCGTCCCCCGCGACCAGACCCACGGATACATGAGGATCGGCAAAGGTGGCTTGAGGCGTGGCATACACGAAATCGCAGAACAGCGCCAGCGAGCAGCCCAGCCCGATGGCGGGACCACGTACCTTGGCGATGATCGGCTTCTCCAGGTCCAGCATCGCGTTCTGTATGCGCCGATCGGTGCGGATGGCAGCCGAGCTCTTGGCCGGGTCCCCGTGCAGTGACAACACCCAATTCAGGTCGCCACCTCCGCAAAAGTACCCGCCGGCTCCGGTCAGAATGGCAACGTCACAGTCGTCGTCTCGGTCGAGGTCAATGAAAATCCGACCGAGCTCCGCATGTAGGCCGGCGTCGATGGCGTTGCGGATCTCAGGCCGGTTCAAGGTCACCGTAACGACACGGTCGTGCTTCGCGACGTTGAGATGCTCGTATGATGAGTAGTCCATTTGATCTCCAGTCACCTGCGGTTCGAGCTGGATGAGCCGGCCGGCATCCTACCGGTTGCCGGATTCAGCGAATCGCTTCAGTGGCCGGCGCCGGCCCACCTGCGGAATGTCCTCAGTGCTCGGCGCCTCGATGTTCGGCGCGAATCCGGACTTCCATTTCTGTCGCAATCATCCCCAGCTTCTCCGCGTCTTCGGCTGGCATGTGGGCACCCCATCGCACGACCCGCTTGACAATGCGCAGGGCGTCCGCGTTGCAAGCGATCATCTGGTCCGCGATGGCGTCGGCTTCCACCATCAGGGCGGCCGCATCCGGGCAGAGTCGCTGGATGAGGCCGATCTGGTACGCGCGCGCCGCGGTCATGGGTTGCGCCGTCAGTTGGATCAGGAGCGCCTCACCGAGTGGGATCAGTTTCGGCAGCTGATGCAAGCCCGGCCCGCCCGGTCCGGCTACCGTGCGCGGTTCGGGCTGGCCAAAGGTTGAGTGCTCCGTCGCGATGCGGATGTCGCAGTAGTTCGCCAGCTCCAGCCCGCCACCCAGACAGTGGCCGTCGATGGCCGCGATCAGCGGCTTCGACGCCCAGCGGAACGCCTCGAAATGGCGCCACACGGGCCTCTGGCCCTCAGGCCGCAACCGCCCCGGCACGCCCGGTCCGGGCTCTTTGAGATCCGCGCCAGCCGAAAAGGCCCGACCGCCAACCCCATACACGATACCGACCAGCACCTCGCCGTCAGCTTCCATCCTCTCCACGGCATCGACAAGCAGGGTCCGCATCTCGTCGTTCTGGGCGTTGAGGGCCTCGGGACGATTGAGACCGATGTACATCTTGTGGTCCCTGGTTTGGACAAGGACGGCCGGACTGCGACTCACGCTGGGCTCGGCCGGAAACGGTAGAGGGTCAGCTCCGGTGTCACGTCGTCGTAGATCAACTCGACCGGCATCGTTACCGTGACTGCACCGGGATCACACCCCATAAGAGTGCTGATCATGCGAGGCCCCTCGTCAAGGGTGACGTGAGCAATCACATATGGGGCGCCGGACTGGTAGGCCGGGGTCGGCGCTCGGTGGACGACGGTATAAGTGTATATCTGGCCGGTGCCGGCGATTGGTGTCCACGAGTATTCCGTCGAACCGCACGGGCATCGCTCGCTCGGGATAAAACGGAAGCGGCCACAACTGTTGCAGCGCTGCAGCTCCGCCCGGTGGCGCTTGACTGAATCCCAAAACGGCTGGTGCGACGGTGTGATCTGGGGAACGAACCCTTGGTATGTCACGTCTCTATCCTCTCCCGAGCACCGCGCCGTACTGCACCTGCGACACGCCGCCGACGCCGTGAGCGTACGCGAGGGCGGCATCCTCAACCTGTCGAGGACCGGCCTCGCCGCGCAGCTGCCGGATCAACTCGATCATCGTGAACAGCCCGCAACTGCCGGCGTGGCTGCCTGACAGGAATCCGCCGTCAGTGTTGACGGGGAGCCGACCGCCAATGCGGGTGGCCTGGCCCTCCACGAACGAGCCACCCTCCCCTTTGGCACAGAACCCTGCGTCTTCGAGCTCGACGATGACGTTGATGGTGAAATGGTCCGAGATGCCGGCGACGTCAATCTCGCTTCGCTCCACCCCGGCGTGGCCAAACGCGCTATTGGCGGCGAGCCGCCCGCCCTCGAATCCGGCAAGGCTCGGCGCCGTACACGGATCGAGGTAGCTCTGGCCTTCCCCCCAGCCCAGCAGCACTACTGGGTGGTGGCGTGCGAGCGCCCTGGCGTCGGCGGTACTCGTCATGACGATACAGCCCGCCCCCTGGTTGATGAGACAGCAATCGAGCAGCTTAAGCGGCTCGGCAATTGGCCGGGACTTCATAACCTCGTCGATCGTGATCTCGCCCCGCGTGCCGTTGACCGACAGCGGGTTGAGCGTCGCACCGTAGCGCTGGGCGACCGCGATCTCCGCCATCTGCTCCTCGGTAGTACCGAACTCGTGCATGTGCCGCCGGGCGACCACTGCATAATCGGCGACTCGGGTGGTGCCCCATACATATTCGTATGGGCTGCCCAGCTGGGCCATGTAGGCCACCGCCTCATTACGGCTCGCTCCCGCGTAGCCCGACGGCCGGCCCGCCGCAACGTTCGGGATGACGACGACTGACGCCACCCCGTGAGCGATCGCCAAAGCGGCCAAGCCGACACCGGCGGACTGGCTGGAGGCCCCAATGGCCGTCGACGCGTGGAACCGCAGCGGGTGGCCAACCCCGTCGGCAAAGGCGCCGCCCGGCAAGGCGCCGCGAAGACCCAAGCCCTCCGGCGCGGCGCCGATCAGGCCATCCACGTCGCCGAGCCCGAGACCGGCGTCGTCGAGTGCCGCTTCGACTACCTCCCAATACACTTCGGCGGGGTCCTGGTCGCTCAGGTCGCCCTGCGGCGTCATCGAGATCCCTGCGAACGCGGCATCGGCAAACTCACCCATCGCCGGATCGTATCCACACCTGACGGCCCGCCGCTTCGGGCTGCTGACCACGCAGATCGATCTGAAGGATGACTTGGGTCCGCCGAAATAAGGACGACAAGCGGGTCGGCGCCCGCGAGACTGAGTCGCGATGCCAACGGGATCCCCCATCTACTCCCCCGTCGACCCGCCCAGAACGGGCGCGATCGCAGCCCAAGCCCTCGACGCTGTGAAGGTCTACGGCCGGGGCGAGACCGCGGTGCGAGCGCTGGACGGCGTCAATGCCACGTTCTCGTCCGGGCAGTTCACCGCCATCATGGGTCCGTCAGGGTCGGGCAAGTCGACGCTCATGCACTGTTTGGCCGGTTTGGACCGATTGACGTCCGGGGATGTGATCATCGGTGACGTCCGGTTGAGCAGCCTGGACGACCGGGCGCTCACCGTGCTGCGCCGAGACCGGGTCGGGTTCGTATTCCAGCAGTTCAACCTGGTGCCGACGCTGACCGCCATGGAAAACATCACCCTCCCGCTCGACCTGGCCGGCCGTAGGGCAGACCCTTCGTGGTCGGACACGGTCATCGCAGCCCTGGGGCTGCGGGATCGGTTGCGCCACAAGCCGTCGGAACTGTCCGGCGGCCAACAGCAGCGGGTGGCGGTCGCTCGCGCCCTCATCACGCGTCCCGCCATTATTTTCGCTGACGAACCGACCGGAAACCTGGATTCCCGCTCCAGCGGAGAGGTGCTGGTCTTTCTCCGGAACTCCGTACGCGACTGGCACCAGACGGTGGTGATGGTCACTCACGATCCCGTCGCCGCCAGCTACTCCTCCCGGGTGGTCTTCCTCGTCGACGGGCAAATCCGGGACGAGATGGCGGAACCAACCGCGGACCGGCTCATCGACCACATGAAGCAGCTCGGGGACTGAGAAACGCATGTTCAGGGCCACGCTGAAGAGCCTTTCCGCGCACAAGGTGCGCCTGGCCTTGACGGCCATGGCCATCGTCTTGGGTGTGGCGTTCATGGCCGGGACGTTCGTGCTGACCGACACCGTAAAACACAGCTTCGACAACTTGTTCCAGCAGGTGAACGCCAACGTTGACGTGGTGGTGCAAGGGCGGGCGCCCTACGGAACCGGAGGGTTTGCCACCGTGGGCGAGAACCGCCCGCCGGTTCCGACGTCGGTAGTTCCGCAAGTCAGAAGCGTGCCCGGCGTCAGAGACGCGGAACCGATCATTCAGGCCGAGGTCACACTGATCAAATCCAACGGCAAGGCCCTCGTCAAACGCGGCCCTCCCACGCTCGGAGTGAGCTGGGATCCGGATCGGGCGCTTTCCTCGCTGCGCCTGGTCGCCGGTCGAGCGCCCACCGCCGCGAATGAGGTGGTCATCGACCGAGGCACGATGGACTCCCAGCACTGGACAGTCGGCCAGACAGTCAAGATCATCACGCCGAACGCGCCGCCACAGCCCTTCCACGTGACCGGGATCGTCACGTTCGGGAGCCAGAACAGCCTCCTGGGCGCCACGCTCATCGCGTTTCCGTTGCACAGCGCCGAGCAGTTGCTGATGAAGCCCGGTTTCGTCCAGCAGATCAACGTGGCCGTCAAGCCCGGGGCCAACGTCAATGCGGTCATCGGGGACATCAACGGGGTGATTCCCGGGAACCTGCAGGCAGTGACCGGAGCGGTCGCGGCCCAGCAAATGGCCAACCAGGTGAACCAGTTCGTCGGCATCTTCAATACGTTCCTGCTGACATTCGCCCTCATCGCCCTATTCGTCGGCGCTTTCCTCATCGCCAACACGTTCAGCATCCTGATCGGCCAGCGAACCCGCGAGCTGGCATTGCTCCGTGCCGTCGGCGCCAGCAGATCGCAGGTGACCCGCTCCATGCTCGGGGAGGCGCTCGTGGTCGGCCTGGCCGGTTCGGTGATCGGTTTGGCCGTCGGGGTGCCGATCGCCCTCGGACTCGAAGCGCTGTTGCGCGCCTTCGGCTTCGCCCCGCCCGCCTCCGGCATCCAGCTGCTCCCCCGCACCATCGTCGTCTCACTCCTGGTCGGAACGGGCGTCACGGTGGTGTCCGCCATCGGACCGGCCCTCCGGGCGTCGCGGATTCCTCCCGTCGCCGCCATGCGCGACGACGCGGGACTCGCCGAGGTGTCCCTGCGGCGCCGGGCCATCGTGGGAGGCGCGTTCACGTTGCTCGGTCTGGGGCTGCTCATGGACGGCCTCTTCGCCGGATTGCAGCGGCCCATCCCGGTCGTTGGGGCGGGGGCAGCATTGACCTTTATCGGCGTTGCGATCCTGGCCCCCTTCGTGGCGGGTCGGTTGGCGCAAGCCATCGGCTCGCCACTGCCCGTCCTACTCGGCGTCCCCGGGAAGCTGGGACAGGCCAACGCCACCCGGAACCCGCGCCGCACCGCAGCCACGGCGTCGGCGCTCATGATTGGGCTCGCATTAGTCGCGTGCATTGGCACGCTGGGCGCCTCCATCAGCTCCTCGTTCAGCGCCATCATCGACCGATCAGTAACGGCGTCCTACGTGCTGACGACCAGTCAAAATCAGTTTTCCCGGGTGGTGGAGCCGGTGGTGCGCTCGGCGCCCGGGGTGGTGGCGACATCTCCTTACACCCAGATCTCCTGGCATGAGGGCGGTACCGGCAAGCAGGCGACTGCCATCGACCCGGCCACCGCTCCGCAGGTCCTGACCTTCGTCATGGTGCAAGGTTCATACGCCAACCTGGCCAAGGGACAGGTACTCGTAGATGACAAAGTCTTCCGAGATCGGCATCTGCACCTGGGCCAGACGCTGCCAATGGGATTCGTCGACACCGGTGTGACGGATGTGCCGATCGGGGGAACCTACAAGACGAATCAGTTCCTCGGGAACTACGTGGTCTCGTACGCCTTCGCCGCCGCGCATGTAACGGAATTGCAGGACCAGGCCATCTTCGTGAAGACGTCGACCGTCGGACCCGCGCAGCAGGCCGCGCTCGAGACTGCCCTCGCTCGGTACCCCGACGTGAAGGTTCAGACCGCGGCGCAGTACAAGGCGGACCAGAAGAAGCAGTTCGGCACGATACTGAACCTGGTGTACGTCCTGCTGGCCTTCAGCATCCTGATCGCGTCGTTTGGTGTCGTCAACACGATGGCGCTGTCGGTCATCGAGCGTACCCGTGAGATCGGGCTGCTTCGCTCCGTTGGCATGGTTCGCCGCCAGGTTCGGGCCATGATCCGCGGAGAGGCGGTGGTGGTCACGTTGCTGGGTGCCGTACTCGGACTCGTACTCGGCATCGCGCTGGGTGCGGCGATCGTCCATGCGGCCTCCAACTCCGGAATCACGGTGCTCTCGATTCCGGTGCCGACGGTCATCGTCGTTCTGGTCGTAGCCGCCCTCATTGGCATCGGCGCGGCGGTTTTCCCGGCGCGGCGGGCGGCACGGCTGGACGTCCTGCAGGCGATCGCATCGGAGTGAGCAGAGCGAGCAGAGGCCGTCACCCGTCGGAGCCAGCACGTCGGGGGTCGATGCCAGGTCAATCTGTCTGGCCGGTCGGTCCAGGCAACCCCGCCACGGTGCGCTAAAATCGAGCTTACGTCGGTCGTTGCTCGGCCGGGATGCGCGAAACCTGGTCCTCGTGGAGCGCCGTGTCGTTCGGCGAGGAGGCCCGGGAGTGGCACAGCAGGCCCACAGCAGTCGGTTCTCCCATCGGGCGGTCTGAGGTGGCGGCCGAGCGTTTGGTCCGCATCCTCGAACGGCTGGTTTCGGCCGGCGTGAGCCCGTCGGAACCGGGCCCGCTGTGCCAGGTCGCGGCCGACCTGGTGGTTGTCACCGGCGCAGGGGTCATGATCCTGGCCGACGGCGTCCCCCAGGCTTCGCTGTGCACCACTGGGAGCGTGTCGGAGCTGATCGAGGACCTGCAGTACACCTTGGGGGAGGGACCCTGCATCGACGCGTACCAGACCGGCGCGCCGATCAGCGAACCCGACCTGGTCACACCGGTGTCGCCTCGGTGGCCGGCCTTCACCCCCAAAGTCATCGACGTTGGAGCCCGGGCCATCTTCGGTTTCCCGGTCCGGATTGGGGCGGCCCGCATCGGCGCCCTCAACCTCTACCGCGATCAGCCCGGACCGCTCAGCGACGACCAGCACGCTGACGCCCTCGTCATGGCCGACGTGATCGCCCGCACAGTCCTCACGCTCCAAAGCCGCACCGAGCCCGGGTCGACTCCCCTCGATTTCGGCACCGATATTCACGCCGTGGTCCACCAGGCCGCCGGCATGGTCTCGGTCCAACTCGATATCAGCGTCGCCGACGCCCTGGTCCGCTTACGCGCCCACGCCTACGCCACCGACCGGCCGCTCAACGAGGTAGCCGGCGACGTGGTCGCTCGTACGCTCCGCTTCGATGATCTCGACGGACGCTAATTCGGCGAGGCGGTGTGCTGAAATAGCGCGCAGAACATCCACCGCTTGGCCCGCCCGGACCCGCGTCGCCAGCGAAGCAGATCGCAGGGAGCGCCCGTGATAACCGACGCCGATCTCCTCATCCGGACCCTGGTCGAGCTGGCCGACAACCTGGTCGACGACTTCGACGTGGTGGACCTGCTGACGCTGCTCCAATAGTCCGCCCCGGTCGCCACTGCGGGCGCCCCGCCGAAGTGCGCAGGAGGCGCCTCTACAAGCTGTTTCGACGCCACGAATGCCGTCTCTTACTGTCACCTGCTGCTTATACCCAGAGTCGGCTCCTTCAGTCGTGACCAAGGAAGCGAGGCAGTTACGCGCCCGGATCAATCTGTGGGACCGTTGGTGATGCCCAACTTGGATAGCTCGGCCACGCAATGTGGCCCCCAGGAGACGTCGAGGGTGATCTCCTGCGGTCTCGAATTCAGCGTGGCCGAGGAGGCTGAGGTCGTGCTCCAGATCATGGCTTCGAGCTCGGCCGGTCAGGTGGCCGAAGAGCAATTCCAGGTGGACACCGGTGGCAGGCCTCCGTCGTCTGTCGTCGAGCTTCGCGATCCCCACGGGGCAAGGCTGCAAGTGGTGCGCTCGGGGCCCGGACGCCTGACCATCGCGTATCGCGCCAGGATCCAGACTGTCTCGCAGGGGTCATCCGAGATGGCAACATCCCGAGCAGGTGGGCAACAGTCCTTCAACTATGAGCGGCTCATGTACCTGCGACCGAGCCGATACTGCCCGAGCGATCACCTTGTCGGCTTTGCGGTGGCGGAGTTCGGGGCGGGCTCCGACGACAGCAGTCGAGTCTGGGCGATCACAGACTGGATACGCAGCCGAATCGGGTACGTCCCCGGGTCAAGTACGGTGCACGACTCCGCAGAGGACACCCTGCTTACCGGGATGGGAACCTGTCGTGACTTCGCTCATCTGGGTATCGCCCTTTGTAGGGCGACGGGGATACCGGCCCGATTCGCGGCCGTCTACGCACCCGGGCTCTACCCCATGGACTTTCACGCCGTCTTCGAGGCGTTCGCGGAGGGTGGTTGGCACGTGTACGACCCCACCGGGCTCGCCCCCCGCTCATCCCTGGTTCGCGTGGTCACCGGGCGCGATGCGGCCGACGCCGCCTTCGCCGACATCGCCAATGGGGTCGCCACCCTCGACAAGATTGAAGTCACCGCAACGGTAGGCGCCGCCGCGCTGCCGGTAGAAGATCACTCCCGGCTCGTGGAAATCGCCTAAAGACGTGAGGACACCGTTGGCTCGCCGGTCATCCGCGACCGTATGTACCAGCAAACCGGGGCCCACACGCCGGCTGCGCCGTCCTGAAAGAGTAAACCCCGGATAGCGGAGCTGGTCTGCCGACCGCCGCTCGGACGGCCGATCGTCGTTTGGCCTAGGGCCGAGACGGGGTAGACCCATACAGGCCGAGGGCAAATCGGTTGTACCTCCAGGCCTGCCGGGACGAATCTGCCATGCCGACAACTATTCAAACCGACGAACCCGAAGTGCCGACAGGCGCGATGTCCGGCAGACGGATCTCGTAGGTGACGCATTGAGGAACCCGTTCCCGTTCGGGGCGAGATCAACTGATGGCGCCGGTTACTGACTTCGGGCCCAGTGCCCTCCGTGACTACGCGTTGCTGGCTGACGGCGAGCGGGGTGCGCTGCTCGGTCCGAACGGCGACATCGCGTGGATGTGCGCGCCCAGGTGGGACTCTGACGCAGTGTTTTCCACTTTGATCGGGGGGGGCGGCTGCTACGTGGTCTGTCCACTCGAGCGTCACACCTGGGGGGGATATTCGCAGCCGCGGTCGCTGATCTGGAACAGCCGCTGGGTCACCGTCAACGGGATCGTTGAGAGCCGGGAGGCGTTAGGCATGCCGGCGAACCCTGCCTCCGCCGTCATCCTTCGTCAGGTCCGCGCCCTCGACGCTCCCGCCCGAGTGCGTGTCGTTCTCGACGTGCGAGCCGAATTCGGTGCCCAGCCGATGCACCACACGCACCGCGATGACCGCGGGTCATGGACCGGTCGCTCCGGTCCCCTGCGGTTCAGATGGACTGGCGCGCCCGAGGCTCGCCGGGCCGGTCCCGGCCCGTTGCTACTCGACTTCAGCTTGGCCGCGGGTGAAGCCCGCGATTTCGTACTCGAGGTGACAGACGAAGAGTTTCCGCCCGACTCGCCGATTCCGGCTGAGTGCTGGAGCGCGACAGAAGCGGCGTGGCGGACCGCGGTCCCCGAGATGCAAGAGGGAATCGTCGGCCCCCGCGAGGCCGAGGCGGCAGTGGCGGTCCTGCATGGGCTGACCAGCATCGGCGGAGGGATGGTCGCGGCGGCCACGATGAGCTTGCCGGAGAGAGCCCGCCAAGGACGCAACTACGATTACCGCTACGCCTGGATCCGCGACCAATGCTTTGCCGGGGTCGCGGCGGCCGCTCACGGCCATTTTCCGTTGCTCGACTCCGCCGTCCGTTTCGTGTCCGAACGGCTTCTCGTCGATGGCGACAAGCTCAAACCGGCGTACACCGTCATCGGCGGCCCCGTACCCAGCGAGCGCTCGCTGCCCCACCTGTCCGGCTACCCCGGTGGGGCGGACAAGGCGGGCAACCGGGTCAACGACCAGTTCCAGCTCGACACCTTCGGAGAGACTCTGGAACTGTTCGCCGCCGCTGCCCACCATGGGCGACTTGACAGCGGTGGCTGGGCCGCGGTTGAGACGGCCGTCGCGGCGATCCAGAACCGGTGGCATGAACCTGATGCGGGGATTTGGGAACTCGACAATCAACGCTGGGCGCACTCCCGGCTCGCCTGCGTGTCGGGACTGCGAGCCGTCTCCGCGCTGGCACCGGCGTCGGAGTCCGCCCCCTGGAGCGCCCTGGCCGACACCATCCTCGCCGACGTGTCTTCTGACTGTTCGCACATAAGCGGACGCTGGCAGCGAGCCCCCGGCGATCCCAGAGTCGACGCCGCCCTGCTCCTGCCTGCCATCCGAGGTGCCCTGCCCGTGTCGGATCCTCGCAGTCTGGCGACCGTCGCGGCCGTAGAAACAGACCTACGTCGAGACGATTACGTCTACCGCTTCCGCCAAGATGACCGGCCTCTGCACGAAAGCGAAGGCGCTTTTCTGTTCTGCAACTTCGTCCTGGCCTTGGCCAAGCACCAACAGGGAGACAGTCTTGCCGCCCGAGTGCTCTTCGAACGAGGCCGCGCCGCCCCGGGCACACCGGGTCTGCTGGCCGAAGAGTTCGACGTCCGTCAAGGACAGCTGCGGGGCAACCTGCCCCAAGCCTTCGTGCACGCATTGCTCCTGGAATGCAGCGCCCGCCTGAGTTGCCAACCAGCCACCGAGCCGTCGTGACCAGGCGCCAGTTCTGCAACTGAACCACCTACTGAGGAATCGAGGAACACTATGGTGCAACGCAAGGTCGCTCTGGTCACCGGTGCGTCCGCTGGAGTCGGGCGAGCCACAGCGGTCGCCCTGGCCGAACACGGCTTCGATGTGGGCTTACTGGCCCGTGGTCGCGCCGGACTCGAAGCCGCCGCCGCCGAGGTGGAGGCTCGCGGCGGCCGAGCGCTGGTTGTGCCCGCCGACGTGGCCGACTTCCACGCTGTAGACGACGCCGCCTCGAGGGCTGAGGCCGAGCTGGGACCGCTCGACGTGTGGGTCAACGACGCCATGACCACCAGTTTCTCTCCGCTATCAGATACCAAACCCGATGACTTCCGTCGGGCCATGGAGGTCACCTTTCTCGGCCAGGTGTGGGGCACGATGGCGGCGCTGGAACGGATGCGACCGCGCGACCGCGGGAACATCGTGAACGTGGGATCGGCGCTCGCGTACATCGGGATACCGCTGCAAGCCACCTATTGCTCGGCCAAGTTCGCTTGCCGTGGGTTCTTCGAGTCCACCCGGGCTGAACTTCTCCATCAGGGAAGCCACGTGCGCCTTTCCATGGTCCACCTGCCTGCTGTCAATACCCCCCAGTTCGACTGGTGCCAGACCAGCATGAATCGCCATCCTCAGCCCGTGCCTCCTATCTACCAGCCGGAGATACCGGCCAGATACATCGTCCAGGCCGCCCTCGATGGCCGCCGCTCCAAGGTCATCGGTTCCTGGAACAAGATGCTCGTCGCTGCCGGCTCGCTTGCCCCGGGCTTCGGCAACCAGTACGCCGCCCTGGGCGCCTGGGAGACCCAACTCACCGATCAACCCATCGACGCGGGGCGGCCCGACAATCTGCACCAGGCCGCCGACAACGAACGCGACGCTGGCGCCCACGGCATCTTCGACGACAAAGCGGGCGGCTTTCTCGACCCCAGCTTTCTGAAGACACTCCCGGCCGCCGGTCGCACCTTTCTCAAAGCGGCCATGGCGAGCGTCCGGGATCGCCGCACTCGACCAGACGCCGGCTGAGAATTCGTGGACTGATGCCAATGCGCAACGCCGACCGATCGGGCCGAGCCGCGCCACTCCCGCTCGCCCTGCGCGCCGCGTGGGGCGGAGCACTTCTGATCGCCCCCGGGCTACTACTTCGACTCATGGGCGGTGTGGACGACGGACCCTGGCCGCGTCGGATCATGCAATTCCTCGGCGCTCGTCACCTCCTCCAGGCCGCCGCCGAACGGAGATACGGCCGCTGCGTCCGACAGATCGGCGTCGGCATCGACGTCGTCCACGCGGCCACTGACATCGCCTTCGGCACTGCCGATCGTCGCTGGCGGGGACCAGCGTTTCGGGACGCCATTATCACGACCGGCTTCGCGGCCCTCGGCCTTACCAACCGCTAGCGCCAGCCCAAGGCTTCGCGGAGTGCCCGTCATCGTCGAGATGGTCTGCATCTGGTCGATAGGAACGGGTACGACAAGTAGTGAACGACTGAAGCCGACGCGGGAGACCCGATGTGTCAGCTGGCTACAGCACGGCTGCCTTGCACGAGTACCTCCGTGCGGTCTGCTCGGGCATTCGTGACCACCCAGCTCACCGAATGGGGCGTAACCGCCAGCGATGTCGCCCACAGCCGGCTGGCGGACACTGTGCTCGTGACTAGCGAGCTGATCACCAATGCCGTCAAGTTCTGCACCGATGACGTCGAGTTGTGTCTCGTCGCCCACCGGCAGTACATCGAGATCGCCGTGTCCGACAACAACCCTACGCTCGCTCGGGTCGAGCATCCAGGGCCGATGATGCCCGGTGGTCGCGGCCTTCGTCTTGTTGACGCTATCGCCGAGCGGTGGGGCCAACAGGGTCGCAGCGGTGGTAAGACCGTCTGGGCCCATCTTTCTCTGCCAGCCGGATCGGCCCTCGCTCGCGGGTGTGTCCTCGCCGGGTGATGTCGACCTGAACGCCAACGGGACCAGACGATGGCCACCGGCTCGGGCACTCCTCGACGACCGCGGCAGCTAGCGGTAGCCGAGGGCGGGTGCCAGCGCCTCCAAGAACCCGACGGCCGCGCCGTTTTTCGAGCCGGCTGAGATCCCGCCGGGAAGGTTGATCCAGTAGCCCGAGACCAGCGAGCGGGTTGACTGATAAGCGTGAAGCAGTAGCTGTGGAGTCACCTGCTCTCTCGGCGCCTGGGTGGCAATGCCGAGGAGGATGAGCGCCTTCGGGTTGGCGGCGCGAGCCTGCGCGGCCGCCGAGTCGACGAAGCTGACGAAGTCGCTAGCCGCTTCGTCTTGCTGGCCTTGAATCTCGAACACGTCGCTCACCCGGGCGCCCTGACTGGCGAAGCCGAACGTGAGATAGCCGCCGTACTTGGCGGTATTCGTGTCGGCCGCATCGAAGACCTTGGCCAAGTCGGCCGCGGGCGTAAAAATGAGGTCCATTCCGTGCTGGTGAGCAAGGGTCTCGGCCTGGGCGGCATACGCAAAGGGTTGGCGTTGCTCTGCCACAGGAGTGGCAGCCCAGTTTTCGTTGTCATAGAGGATGTACTTCACCCCCACCGGCACGGCGTGGCTGGAGAAAGCCTGCTCCATCTGGGCATAGCTGCCGAAGCTCGACACGTGGATAGCGTCCGGCGGTTTCTATCTATCCGAGGTGACGACGGCTACCCATGAGCGGCTCTTGCACGGACATCTCTCCATGGTTGCGCGTCGCTATGACCGATCGCCCGCCACGTCACTGTCCGTCGCCTCTCCGGGCGGCCCGACGTTACCCGTCTGTCGCAGGTCCTCTTTCATCTCGTCGATTCGCGCCGGAGACACGTTCAGCTCCAGCAAGGCATCGAGCGTCGTGTCCCGCTCGGTTTCTGTCTCCTCCGGGTGCCCGTTTTGGCCGAGCCCGCCGAATCCGACGACCGCCGACATCGCGGCCGGCTCTCCGGAGGCGCCAACGCGGGTTGACTCCTCCGTGCTCATCTCATTCGGATCTCTTGAAGGCTCGCCAAACCTTGAAACTCGAGGCCCGGCTACAACACAGGCACCCGTTTGCAGGTCGGCCATGTTTTGGCCGGCTGAACGACCCCCCACCTGATGCATCTTCGTCTGCAGCCACTGGTACGGTCGTTCACCGGCTCGGGATCCGACAACGAACCCGACCCCGGCTCCTATCAGGAAAGGTGTTTTCCTCATCGCCGGACTCCCTTTTTTGTTTAAGTGCAGCTCGAGGTATGTCGGACTCAGTCTTTGCCGGTCGCCTTATCTGCGACCTTGTCGACAGCATCCTTGACCTTGCCCTTGGCCTGGTCTACCTTCCCCTCGTTCTCCATATCCTTATCACCGGTCAGGTCACCCACGGCCCGCTTCACCCGGCCCTTGGCGTCGTCGGTATTAGTCATAGTCACTTACCAGCCTTCCGAACGAATCCGCCTGCTCACGACTGAATCGTTCCTACCCAGGACCGCAGAGCGGCAAACCCCGAACCGTCGCGCCCGTGACCGGCTCTGTCGGACATCCAACGCAGCCGGGCCGGGCAAGGCCACCGCGAACAGCAGAAGAGCGCCGAGGCGACATCCGACCACCAGGAGGGTCGTGGACGTTACCGGTCGCTCCCACGGCACTTGATATCGGTGCACGAGGTGGTCCGGGCCGCAACGTCGATACGGTCCTCAACCGCTGGTCGGACGCTGGGGCTCGTGCTCTAGCCCGCGCCCACCGTGTTGAGGAATACGAGCGCCTGCCGGTAGGAACCGAAGAGGCTGGACTCATGATAGGTGATGCCGTGATCGGCGCAGAACCTCTGGATGATCGGTCTCGCCCTTGGCAGGTTGGGCCGAGGCATGGCCGGGAAAAGATGATGTTCGATTTGGTAGTTGAGGCCTCCGAACAGGAACGCGATCCAGCGGCCACCGGCTACGTTCCGGCTGGTGATGATCTGGCGGCGAAGAAATCCCAAGTCTGCGTCGTCGACCAGTACAGGCATGCCCTTATGGTTGGGCGCGAAGGTGCACCCCAGATACAGGCCGAAGGTCCCCTGCTGGACGGCCACGAAAGCCAGGGCCCGAAGCGGCGAGAGCACCCAGAGGACGGCGGCGAGGTAAAGCAGAGCGTGCAGGCCGAGCAGCATGCCCTCGACGACAGAAGAGCGATCCCGCCGCCGGAGGAGATCGTCAACCCCCGAGACATGCAATCCGAGCCCTTCAAGCAGGAGAAGGGGAAAGAACAGCCACGCCTGGTAGCGAGCCAGAACCCGGCTGGCGCCCTGGCGAACTTGCGCCCCTTCAGCGGTGAAGGCCAGCGCGACGCTCCCGCCGCCGATGTCCGGGTCCCGTCCGATCACGTTGGGGTGAGCGTGATGGGCGTTGTGCTTGGGTACCCACCATCCAAAGCTCAGTCCCGTCAGCACGTTCGCGACTACCAGTCCGACCGTACGGTTGGCCCGGCGCGACGCGAATATTTGCTGGTGGCCGGCGTCGTGGCCGAAGAACGCCACCTGGGTGGACAGGAAAGCCAGAAGTACGGCGATGCCCAGACACGCCCAGGAGTCGCCTACCGCGAACAGCGCTACCCAGGCCCCGGCGAAAGCGACAATGGTCAGGGCCATGGTGACGAGGTAATGGGCGGGCCGTCGGCGCAGCAAGCTCGTATCGCGGATACGATCCGCGAGCACCCCGTAGTCGTTGCGCAACCCGGGAACAGTGGGCAGCGGCATGGGTCCCTCCTGGTGAAATCGCCGTCAGTGCGTCACCAGGGACCGGAGCAACGCCGGGAGCTGGGCCGCTCCCGTCGAACAATCCGAAGCGTACCCCAGCGATCGATCCAGCGCACGACGGGTCCACCGTCAGTGACCGGCCAAGTACCGGGGTAACTCGTACACGGCCTCCGTACGTGCTCCCAGCCACGGTTTTGAACGCTCTCTGCGGTTGCGGGCGGAGCATTCCATCTGAGATAGTGGGTGTAATCCCTTTCGTGCCGCCCCAGACCCCGGCGGACTTCGACCGGCCCTTTTGCCCAGGCACGATTCGCCGACGAGTGCTTGGAGGTCAAGGTGAGAACCGGCTGGGACCGAGCCCCTGGCGTCGGGAACCGCACATCTCAAAAGGCGGCCCACCCTGGAATCACCCAAGGCCGGCCCGATTCGCTGGAAGATGAAGAATCGAGCGAGGCCCTCATTACCGCAGACGGCGTCAAGTTGCACTGCCGGTACTGGTCGACAGAAGTAGCACGCGCCGTCGTCGTGCTCGCGCACGGCTTCACGGGCTCATGCGACAATATCGCCGTCGTCCGCCAGGCCCGGGCCCTCCGGGGCGCCGGCTTCGATGTCCTCTCTTACGACTCGCGAGGCCACGGCCGCTCCGAAGGGCAATGCGCCCTCGGTGATCTCGAGTCGTACGACATCGCCGCAGCCGTGAGCAGGGCCAAGCAGACCGGGCTGGACGTGGTGTTGGTGGGAGCATCTATGGGTGCCGTCGCGGCCCTCCGTTATGCCGCCTCCGGCGACACCGAGTTGGCGGGTGTTGTCAGTATCAGCGCCCCAGCGACCTGGCGAACCCCCCGCTCGGCCCCCGGGGCCCTGGTGATCGGGTTAGCCCGCACCCGCCTGGGCCGTCGAATCGCCAAGCATCGTCTCCACGTCCGCATCGTCCCCACCTGGAAGGCCCCGGCATTCCCCGCCGAGCTGGTCCGAGACATCGCGGTTCCCGTCGTCATCATCCATGGCGACCAGGACCGGTACATCCCCACGACCGATGCACAGGCCATCTATCAAGGCTGCAATTCTCCGAACCGTCGCCTCGATCTGGTGCCCGGAATGGGCCACGCCTTCGACCACAAAGCCCTCCCGGCCGTTAACGACGCCCTCGACTGGCTCCTCGCCCAGCTGAACTATTCCAACCCCGCAAGGCAAACACACTGAGATCGCTCCCGTTGCAGATGTGGAACAGAGACACTGGAAGCGCCATGAGGGACTGTGGCCTGCGGCAGTCCCCCGGATCTTGACCGGGAAGGACGCGATTCCTCCGGCTCGCTGTCGGGACCCCTCAGCGGGTTCCGACGCGCCTCGAGCCGTGTACCGCCGAGCGCAAGCGGTTGCGGTACTCTTGGGTACAGCGGCTCGATGCTCTGACTGTCAGTGCGCCCTGGCCCGCGAGAGAGATGGGCCAGAATGCTTACAGCTGCCCAGCGGGCGGAGATTCTCGGGTTGACTGCTGAGTCGGGCCTCGATTGGTCCAATGCCACCGACGAGAACATCTGGTATGACTTCTTGTCATCGGTCTTTGGCGCCGGCAAGACGTTGAGGGATCTGAAGCTGAGCAGGTCGGAGCAGCCAGAGATCATGGCGTGTCTGCGCCGCGCTGCTTCTGTCGCGCCCCGCACGTTCAACAGACGCGAAGGTGGTCTCGTCTAGCCTCTCCACGGGTGTCGTGCAGCTGGCCTGAGGAACTGTCAGCGTCCGCTTGGGGCGATCGCGTCGGACGGCACCGCGCCATTGCCGGCGCTGCCGCGTTCGACTGGTCCGGTGCGGATTCCGGCGCGGAGCGATTCGAGGACAGCCATGGACTGGGCCACCAGACCGGACACGGTTTGGTTGTACCCCTCTGCACCATTCAGAACCGTAATGTTGGCTTTGGCGAGACCGTCGCTGGTGCCGCGAATCACTTCAGGCAGCATGGCAATCAATTGCTGATCGAGGGCAACCCGGTCGTTCGCAGCGGCGGCTTCAGCGCGCACCCTTGTGGCCCCGGCCTCCGCGGTGGCGAGGACCTTGATCCGCTCCGCCTCCGCCTCCGCCGGGCGGACTACCTCAGCAAGGAGCTGCTGCTGGCGAAGCTGGGCGTTCCGTTCGGCCACCTTGGCTTGTTCGGCGAGAACCTCCTGCTGCGCCCGGGCAGCAGCGAGGGGACCTGATTGCGCCGCCTTCGCCTGGGCGGCCTCTACTTCCGCGTCGTACTGGGCCCGGGCAATGGACGTTCGGCGGGCGTACTCCGCCTGATTGCGGTCCGACTCCTGGCGGGCCTGAGCAGCGGCTTGATCAGCGCCCGACTGGGCGATGGCCGCCGTCTGGTTGACCGCCGCAACGTGAGGCTGACTGAGAGCCTTGATATAGCCCGAGCCTTGGTCGTCGATCGATTCGATCTGCAAGGAGTCAACTACCAGACCGAGCGTGGCCATCTCGGGCTTCGACTGATCGAGGACTTCCGCGGCGAGCTTCTGTCGTTCGCGAATGAGATCCTCGACGGTCATCGACCCGACGATGGAGCGGAGATGACCGGCAAAAATGCGTCCGGTCAGACGGGTCATCTGATCCTCGTCGGCAAGGAAACGGGTGGCCGCGTTCGTTATCGACTCGTAATCGTTGCCCACCTTGAACGCGATCACCGCCTTCACGGCCAGCGTGATCCCTTGCTGGGTCACGCACGGTTCCAGTACCTCCGCCTCCTGCATAGACAAAGTGAGGAACGAGACCTTGGATCGAAATGGGAAAACGAAGCCTCCATGGCCCTTCACGATCTTGAACGGCGCGGCGTCTCCGCGCCCTTTAGCCCCGCTGATCAACATCGCCTCATCCGGTGAGGGAATACGCCATCCAAACATAAAAACCACTCTCAACCAGATCGAACGTCAAAGAACATGAATACTGCCGGAGTTCCCATTGGAACCGCCAATCTGCCCCGAAAACATGGGGCGCTTCGTCCAAACTGGACCGCCTTTCACTGTACACGCCCGTCGTTGTTACCAGTAGGCGGACGAGTCACCTCGAGAAAAGGGCGATCGGACTGACAACGGAACATGCACCGGGTACCCGGCTCCAGTCCCGTCCAGGAGGTCGAGAACGATGTGGTAGTTTCTTCGCTACACCGGCAGATTAAAAAAGGAGGGTGAGGGAATGACTTCATCCCGCTGCGATCTGCGCCCACGTACGACATACACCGTCCGCTACGTGGATCTTGGCGGTCATCATCACGAGATGACCGCGACATACCTCGGCGATCACAAATTCGGCGGGACCAGCTGGTCCTTTCGGCCGCTTCCGGGGGTGAAGAACCTGGCACCCGACGGGATTCTCTCCGCTGAGGCCCAGGTACCCGGCACTCTTCCTCGGCAGCCGCGCCCCCTGCCCAGCGCAAACCAGTAGCTCCCTCGCCGGAACGCTCCGGATTTTGTCGCCGGAGGTTCGCGGCATACTCCCGCCTACGTGGCCGGTGGCTCTTCTCAACAAATCGCGTCCGAAGGCACTGCCTTATTTGGTGTCGCGATTGGGGTTTGACGGAGTAGAATTAGGGGTGGCTGCGGTGCGCCGTTGGTGGTCATAGATCCGGACCGGCGATACTCGCCCAGAAAGATACGGACCAGATGAATCTGTCCGGATATATCGAGACGAGGACGAGTGCGCGATCATCGCGTCGCTCAGCCTGAGGAGGACCTGGTCCGCCTCTACCTGAACGACATCGGAAGGCATGCCCTGCTGACCAGGGACGACGAGGCCCGCCTGGCCCAGACTATCGAAGCCGGCCGGGACGCCCGGGCCGAGTTCGCGACGCACAAGAAAATGACCCCGGTGCGAAAGCGAGAGCTGCGCCGCCTGACTCGGGCGGGAGACCAGGCCGCAACGACATTCATCCAGGCCAACCTGCGCCTGGTGGTGTCCGTGGCCAAGAGATATCGGAGCGCCGAGCTGCCGCTGCTCGATCTGGTGCAGGAGGGCAACCTGGGTCTGATCCACGCGGTACACAAGTTCGACTGGCGCAAGGGCTTCAAGTTCTCGACCTACGCCACCTGGTGGATCCGCCAGGCCATCACTCGCGGCGTCGCCAACACCAGTCGCACCATTCGGCTCCCAATCCACGCCAGCGACCTGCTCATTGAGGTGACGAATCACCGGGGTGGTCTCGAGGCGCAGCTGGGCCGGCGCCCCACGCTGACCGAATTGGCTGCCGGTCTCGACCTGAAGGAGGAGAAGATCACCGAGATCCTCCGCCACGCGGCCGTGCCGATGTCGCTTTCCGAGCCGTTGGGCGAAGACGGCGAACGCGAACTGGGCGACACGCTCGAGGACCGATCCGCGGTCTCTCCCTTCGACGCCGCGGCGGCCGCCCTGCTCTCGGGTGAGCTCGACAAGATGCTGACCGCCCTTGACGTACGCGAGCGCGAGATCCTGCGCCTGCGCTTCGGGCTCGACCGAGGTGAGCCCCGCACCCTCGACCAGGTCGGCGCCCAGTTCAGCCTGTCCCGGGAGCGCATCCGACAGATCGAGGATCACGCCTTGTCCAAGCTGCGCTTGGCCTCGAGCGACCGCGAGCCCTATGAGCTACTTTCCAGCTAGGACCACCACCCGGCCGCACCCGCAACACCGGAAGAATCCCCTTATTGGGTGAGGGACACTCGACGGTCGGCGTCGCGGTCGACCCAGGTGTGGTTGAAGCCTGGTGGTCGGGGTGCGGTCCCCGCCCAGGAGGTGCATTTGTCAGGGGTGCGGATCCGGACGCGCGATGTGCGGAGGCGACCCCAGCCCACCGCGTCCGAAGCGTTCGCGAACGCGGACGTGTTCCATCAGCTCACCGCCTCCGGGGCCGGCGTACCAGTAGCACAGGTAGTCGCCGCTGACCGAGTCGACGACGAGCCAGGCGGTGCCGTCACCGCTTCGGGCTCTGCGGCGCGGTGTCATGCCGGCGGCTGGCCAACGGACCGACGGAGGACGGCGAGAGCTTCCTCGGTCACCAGAGGGGCGGTGATCTCCGCCAACCTCCATTCACCGACCTTGCCGCTGCGATTCCCACCGTGACCTTGCCACATGTCTCCTTCCGAAACCACCACCGATCGCTTGTCCACGTCGGCGTCAAGTTGCAGGTACGGATGGCGGTCCTGACGCGGCGACCCTTCGATCTCGCCGCTGAGGGACATCCACAAGGTCAGCCGGTGTCGGCGGTGACGGCTCACATCCTCGGCTCCTTCCTCGATGACACCACCGCCGCCGTTTCGCCGGAGGCGCTCCAGGATCGCTTCCATGGACGGCCGCACCTGCTGTTCGCAGACACTTGTGAACCCGGTTGAGAAGTCCGAACGATCCGTTCGAACCTGGGCGCTGTGCGCAGCTGCTCGCCGCTCGTCGTCCAGTCGCTTTTGCAACAGGTGGTCGATCTCCGCGAGCGGGTCCTCTGACGCTGCGTCGACGGCGATGTCGGAGAGGGTTGATGATTGGCTCGGCATTAGTTCTCCTCCTTGGGAGTGAATGGCAGATTGTGAAATCGATCCGCTCGGAGGCCGGTCGACGCAAGCGTGCCGGCCTCGGCCACCAGCGGGCCGGCAAACAGGCACGCCGGTTCGCCTCGGTCAAGCCGTCCTGTCTGGGTACGGATGCCAGCGAGGAGGGCCTGAGCGCTTAGGGCAGGCGGGCTGGCGCTCTCTGACCGGCTCCCTACGGGCTCCCCCAGGCTGCTAAAGGCGAGGCGTGGCCGGCGTCAAGGTCGCCGCGATCGACCCGGACAACTGTCCCGAGGCCGAGGCCGCGGGCCGGCCAGGCAGCAGAATGGCCTCGCAGGCCGGGCACAGCGCCCAATCGGTCTGAAAGAACAGCGTCGGGTCGCCGGGGAAAGCGCACTGGCAACGGCCACAATGGCGCTCCGGGAGCGGCACGAAGATCGGGTTGTCCACTCCGATCCGCTCATCGGCGTCGTAGCTCATGCCCGCCCACCAGCCTGCGCTGCGCGGTGGTTACGGCGGACCAACTGGCGCAGCTGCAGGATGCGGACCGATCCTAACGTCAGTACCAACAAAGCCCCCAGGGCGACCGCAGCAAGCAGTGCGACTCCGAGCGGCAGCGTCCCTGACAGGGACATGAACCTCACCTTCGAACTGCGAAGATTCTGCAACACGAACAACAAGATCGCGGCGAACAGGACCAGGACAGGAAGCAGTCGTGTCCATGTCCTGCTTGCCCGCGTCGAAGGGATCGCCGCTGGGCCCACCGCTCGGACACCCATATCGTCGCTGCCCGTGCCGTCGTCGGACTTGGCAACCGGGGCCGCTACCTCGTCAGGGACCCGTCGCCTCAAAAGTTGGGTTCCCATCGGAACCCCCAATCTTCCCCCGTCTGACAGGGGCGCAAGCGCTCGCATTGAGCTAAAAGCCACACTATCACACTTCCGCGCAGACTCAGGTCCTCCAGTGCGCCGATCCCGTGATGGTCGAGTGGAACGGTTCCGGGTACCTATCCAAATACGCAATATTCCGCCGTTGCAGCTGACAGACCTTCCCCAATACGTCAGGGTGTCGTCAGCAGGGGCTCCGGTCAGGAGGCGCTGGAGTTAGGGATAAGGGTCCCGCAGATGGGTTTGCCATCAGCAGGGTAGTTGTCGTACTTCCCGTTGTCGTACTTGACATAAAGGAAGCATCCGGTCGGCGGAGTCTGGCCGAAGTTCGTGAACGACGCAGGCACGGTCTTCAGGCCCTCGGCGTTCCAGTTCGTCACCTGGCGCAGTGCGGCGATGTACGAAGCTCGGGTCGGGTTCTGGCCGGCGACCTGAAGCCCCTTGATGAACAGGTCGGCGGTGAGCCACCCGTCGATAAGGCCGAGGTCGGGAACGCCGCCCGTGTAGCTCGGGTCGTACTGCTTCAGGGCGCTGGTAAAGGTGTCATACGCGCTTCCCGAGTAGTACGCCTGGGCCGGGAAGTAGGCGCCAGTTGCCTCCTTCGAGGCCGACGGCGAGTCGATGACCTGCTGGGCTGGTCCGGCGTCGAAGACCACGGGCAGGTTGAGCCCGAGGTTCTGCAAGGCAGACGCCAGTGCCAGGGAAGAGGACAGGACGCAGGAGCACTCCGCGGCGTCGCATCCGGCGGCCTTGATATTGAGCGCCGTGGCCGTGAAGTCGACGCCGCCGAGCGGGACGACGGTGTCCGCGCAGGTCCGCAAACCGGCGTTGAGTATCGACGCCTTCGACTGGGCGATACCTCGGGTAGACGAGGGGGTGTTGGACGCCACCAGGCTGATCTTGTGGACGCCGATGCTCTTGTAGAACTCACCGTAGAAGGTGTACGACGGGTAGGTGGGGCTGCCGGTGCCCTCGATGTTGAACATGTTGGTATTCGGCTGCATGTACCACTCGGGACCGTCCAGTGACGAGCCCGTCACAGGAATACCCTGCTCCTGAAGGGCCTTGTAGGCGCCGAAGAACAACGCTGACACCTCGTCGACAGCGAAAGCGCTCTTTTCCGTGACGACCGTCTGGGCCGCCACCTGAGCCCCAGAAGGAGTGGAGGTCGTGTCCGCGCTGACGATCTTGATGGTCCGCCCGTCCACTCCTCCCTGAGCATTTTGCATCGCGATGCGGGCTTCGGCGCCGACGGCGCTGTCGGCGAAGGTCGACGACGCAATACCGGTGGCGTCGTAGACGAACCCCAAGGTGAGGGTCGTCGGACTGATCCCGGGTGCGCTCGCCTTGTTGCTTGTACTGCCACTCGTAGGCGCCGTCGAACCGGTACCGCTTGTCGTCGGCGACGACGTCCCCTTAGACGAGCTGCCACAGCCGGACACAACCAACACTGCAAGCGTCGCCGCGCCAAGCCACCGCCAGGTGAGACCAGACCGCATATTCGAATCCCCCTATTCGGTCAACTGCCGGAGGAGTGTAGTGGTCGATTTGCTCTGTCCAACCGACTGTCCATTCGCGTCGGCGGTGCGCTCCGGGAGCCGTCTCGTGAATGGCTATACGCGTTTCCTTGGGTCGTCACGAGACGGCCAACTACATTGCGAGTTGGCATGCTGCCCACACAGGCATGTCTTCGGCCGGACAGGAAGGTCGCCATGGGAGAAGTCGAATGGCCGTGGGAGGAACGCTGATGGGCGACCTGGATGGCCGTGCCCGGCTGGATTGCGTTCCGCCCGAGGCGTTTTGGCCGGCGCTTTAGGCAGGTGCCAGGGCGTCGAGCCCGAGCGCCAGCCGGCCGACGAGGTTGCTGACGGTGTCGGCCCAGTCTCGGCCGAGCCCGGTTGTAACCGGCGGTAGACCCCGCCGATCGCCGACGATAATTACTTCGTCAAGGCCGTGCGGACCGGCCACCACTGTGTCCCAGGGTCGGCCTTCGGCTCGCAGCACCGTGTCCCCCATCTGCATGATTTCCTCGCCGCGAAGATAGGAACCCCTGATCACGCAGCGGAAGACGTCGGAGCGCAACGACATAGCCGGCGTAGCCACTTCGCCGGGCGGGGTCCGCTGCACTATGACGACCGGCCCGACATCGTGCACGCCCATCACCGTCACCACCATGCGACCCCCCACCCCGACCGGCTCCCACGCGCTCGCCTCGTCGAATGACGCGTCGATATGGCCGAGTTTGCTGAACGGTTTGTCGATCGTGGTCAACAGACCGCCGACGCCATCATCCTCGTCGGTCAGGACCACGGGCAGCACGTCACCGAATTGTTCCTTGGTGCGGGCGATGTTCTCCGGACTGGCGTACTGAGCCCGCAGCTCAGGGTTGGTCGGCCGGACCCGGTGGCCGCGCCGGTCGGCGAAGAAGATGATGCGCCAGTTCCCTTCGCGGTGAGGAGCGTCGCCATCGCGGCCGTACGGCCGACCCGTACGCTGCAGTCGGAACTGTCCGTGGTGATAGCGCTCCTGGCCCACCCACAGTTCGCCTTTCATCACGATCCGAAAATTGTCGCACGGATGGCTGTGCGCAGGCGCCAGGTCGGGCGGACCGGCCAGCTGCTCCGGGGTCGAGGGGGCATCGTAGAACAACCCTACGAGGGGCCCGGTCACAGCATCGCCGATCCCGATAAGCACCGGCTGGCCGGAGCGTTCCGACAACGGCGGCCGGCGAAACGACAGCTCCACAACATCCCTGTCCACGGGCAGTCCAACGGCCTTGATCACTTGCCCTCCCTCCGGTTGTCCCATTCAGTCTGTAGTCGCCACACCTTATCGGTTCAACCAATCTCAGCCCCGACAGGTTAAATCGTAGCCCGGTCGACGTAGAACCAACCGAAGACGCCGACCCGGCGAACGGCCAGTCCGACAATGGCCTACGGCTACCATTGCGGCCGGTGGTGGCAAGGACGGAGGGCTCACCGTGGAGTTGGCGATCTGTGTCCGCAATGTGCCGGCGAGTGTCGTTGCCGATATCGGGCGCTTCGCAGAGGATCACGGTTACGCCGAGGTCTACCTGCCCGATGGTGCACATAGCGGGATGGCCGATCAGGAGGGGAGACTGGTCGGACGCGACGCGTTCGTGGGGCTCGCGGCCCTCTTCTGTGCGACGCGGACAGTTCGGGGCACCCTCGGCGTTGCCGCGCTCCCCATGCACCACCCCCTCTCGTTGCCGATAGCGGCGGCCACACTCTCCGAGCTCTCCTCCCGTAGATTCTCGCTTGGCCTAGGTGTCTCACACCCGGAACAATGCGCCTTGTTTGGAGCAGATTTTCCGGATCATCCCGTCGATTACATGCGCTCGTGGGTCAAGGAGCTCAAAGGCCGCTCTGCTAGTCGCGCGTCGCGGAAATGACTTCGGTGAGCGCAGCTCGTCCGCGGCGGACTTTTTCGATGATCTTGTCAGCTTCGGCGTGCCAGATGAAGGGTTTGGGGTCGTCGTTCCAGTGCTCGACCCACAGCTCGATGGCGTCGATTAGAGCCGGAACGCTGCAGAACACTCCCCGGCGCAGCATCCGGTCGGTGAGCTCCTTGAACCAGCGTTCCACGAGATTCAGCCAAGAGCTGGAGGTAGGAACAAAGTGCAGATGCCAGCGAGCCCGGCGAGGATGGGCCAGCCACTCGGTCACGTCGGGAGCGCTGTGAGCGGAGAGGTTGTCCAATACGACGTGGATGTCGAGGTCCTTGGGCACGTGAAGGTCGATCAGCTTGAAGAACGCCAGCACGTCCTTGGCCGTGTGACGTTTGCGGGTGTCGTAGAGGACCTCGCCGGTGGCAATGTTCAGAGCCGCGAACAGGTCGGTGGTGCCGTGCCGCTTGTAGTCGTGGGTCATCGTCCCGGCCCGCCCCCGCTTCATGGGCAAGCTCGGCTGCGTGCGATCCAACGCCTGGCACTGGGTCTTCTCGTCGAAAGCGAATACCACGGCCCTCTGAGGCGGGTGCACATACATCCCCACCACGTCGACGAGCTTCTCCTCGAAGCGAGGATCGTTGGAGACCTTGAACCGATCTACCTTCCACGGTCTCAGCTCGTGATCACGCCAGATCCGCGCCACGCTGTCCTTGCCGATCCCGAACCGCTCCGCCAGCCGACGCGTCGTCCAGTGCGTCGAGCCATCGTCAGGCAGCTCGTTCTGGGTCACCCGAACCACCTCAGCCACTGTGCCCGCCGGCAGCCACGAGCGCCGGCCCCGGCCCTTGGCGATCCGCCCCACCGCGCCAATCCCCCCGGTCTCGAAGCGCCGCCGCCACGCCCGCACCGACGTGTCGGTCGTATCGCAACGGCGGGCCACCTCGTTGGTCGGCACCCCATCAGCGGCCAACAACAGCGCCCGGGCCTGCAACACCTTGCGATGCGGAAGTGTCTGAGACCGCGAAATCCGCTCGAGCTGAGCCCGTTGCTCGTCGGTCACCGCCAACGGATCGGCTGTCATCACAGGCATACTGACAGCCTACTCAACCACCGAAGTTATTTCAACGACAGATGACTAGCGGCGTGGCCGACGGGCGTGGTTGGCCGGTTTTGATCGCCGCCCTCGGCCCAGCCATGGTTGCTCTCGGAGTGCAAGAGGCCGACGGACTGATACTCAATTGGCTCACTCCGCAATATGCGGCGACCACGGTGCGCCGTATAAGAGAAAGCGCTCCGGATAACTCGACGCCCCGGACGTCGTTGTACCTTCGCCTGATGAACGGTGACGCACTTCGCTCGGATGCAGAGCGTTACGATGCGATGTCCAACTACCACCGGCACTTCCTCCGGCAAGGCTTGACCAGCCGGGAAGAAATCGTTGCCGGCACCACACTGTCGCGTGATGACCTCGGCGCCTCACGGGCGCGACTCGACGAGTACCGGGAGGCAGGAGTGGACTGCGTCTGCATTTACCCCGCGACCTGGGAGCCCGAGGACCGCATGGCGCTCAAGTCGCTCGCCCCCTGATCGTAACCGGTCGTCGGAAGCGCCGGACGTCGCGGCGACCAGAGCCTCGTCCGGGAGGGTCCACCGTCAGTTCCGTCTTCGGGGTCCGCGCTTGCGGCGCGTGCCCACAGACGAGAAACCCAGCTACCCTCTGCGTCGGTCATCGCAGGAGTTGTGGTGCCATCTCACGAAGGGGAAATATGCGGATTCAACGCCAATTTGTCGCGGCTCTGCTTGGGATCGCGGGACTGGTCGTGGCTGGTTGCGGAAGTTCGTCCCACTCCAGTTCCCCGTCGACTGCGGCGGGGACTGCCGGTTCCACGGCAGCGGCCGGCGCGTCTGCGGCCAACACCGCCAGCGCGCCGGGCGTCACGGCCAACTCCATCACCATCGGACTGGAGACCTCGGTGACCGGCAACGCCAGTTCGACGTTCGCCGACACCGCAGCCGGGGCCCAGGCGGCGGTAGCGGCTCAGAACGCGGCCGGGGGTGTGAACGGCCGCAAGCTGGTGCTGGTGACCGCTGACGACCAGTCGTCTCCGGCCCAAGATCTCAGCGCGGCTGAGGATCTGGTGAGCAACAAGAAGGCCTTTGCCGTGATCGGCTACAGCCCTTATCAGTTCGGAAGTGCGAAGTACCTCCAAGGAGCCGGGATACCGGTGGTCGGCGCCGCGTTTGACGGGCCCGAGTGGGGACTGCAGCCGTACACCAACATGTTCAGCTACATACCTCTCGATGCCTCGTACCCGGCCACCACCGTTGACGGCACTTTCCTGAAGTCGATCGGCGTGACCAGTATGGCCGGCTTCGCGTACGGCATCTCGCCGTCGTCGACGGCCAGTATCAAGCAGATGCAAAAGTCGGTAACCAACGCCGGTCTCAAAGCGGGCTACACCAACCTGTCGGTGCCCTTCGGCGGTGCTGACTTCACCGCCGACGTGCTGCAGATGAAGGGGGCGGGGGTCAACGGCTACGCCTGCTCGTGCGTCGAGTCCAGTGACCTGGCCCTGGCCACTGCGTCCAGCCAGGCCGGCCTCAATGCCAAGGGCCTCTTCTTTACCGGCTACTCACAGTCGACGTTGACCAACCCGACGGCGGCGGCGGCGGCCCAGAACCAGTATTTCACTACGGTGACCGTCCCCTACGAGCTGCACCAGCCCGCTACCGACGCCATCCTGTCCAATCTGAAAAAATATGACCCCAGCTACACCGGCGGGGACCCCGACTACGGCCTGCAGGGCGGCTACCTGTCCGCACAGCTGATGATCAAAGGGCTCGAGGTGGCCGGCCAGAATCCGACCAGGGCATCGTTTATCAGCGGGTTGCACGGTGTTACCAGCTATGACGATGGGGGTGTGCTGCCCAGCCCGGTCGACCTGTCGCTGGCCCAATTCGGGAAATATCCGCAGAACTCGTGCGCCTACTTCGTGCAGTTGAAGGGGACGACCTTCGTTCCGCTGCCGAAGGTATGCGGGACGTTGATTCCCAACTCCGATTCGGCTGCCCCCTGATCACCCGCCGTCCGCTGCGGCGGCGCTGGCCGTCTGCAGCACACGTCCAAGGTCGGATCGCCCGCACCCCCCCGGGCGTCCGACCTTGGAGCGGTGTGCTCGGGAGCCGTCGTCCTCGCGGTCGGATTGGGCCTCGGAAAGCAGAATTGCGGATCCTTTCCAAACCGGCAACAATCGAGGTTGGACGTGGCTTCGACAAAGGGCGCCCAACACGGAACTGGTCCATCTCGAGTGCTTTGCCGAGCTTGGCGACGAGCTGCACTTCGGGCGTGCGGCCGCGCAGCTGCACATGGGCACGCCGTCCATGAGCAAACGCATATCGGAGCTGGAGCGCCAGGTCGGTTTGCGCCTGTTCGAACGGACCAGCCGCGACGTCCGGTTGACCCCCGAAGGCGAGGTCCTGCTCGGTCAGGTCCGGCGGGTGCTGGCCGAGATCAATACACTCCGCGTCATGGCCGCGGACGCCGCGGCCGGGGCCATCGGGACCATTCGAGTGGCGTACGCACCTGGGACCGGCGAGCTGATGACGGTGCTAGCCCGGGAAGTGCGCCGCCGGCTCTCGGGGGTTGTCGTCCGGCCGGTTCAGATGATCAGCCTCCAGGTCGCGTCGGCCGTGCGGTCAAGGAGCGTTGAGGTGGGGATCGCCCGCGTCCCGCCGGGTCCTGATCTGGCCACACTGGTCCTGACGGAAAACCCGCTCACCACAATCTGCGTGCCGGTCAGCCACCCGCTCGCGGAACGGGACGAAGTTCTCCCGGAGGACCTGACAGGCGAAACCCTCATCGTGCCGTCACCGTCGGTGGGCGGCACCTCGCCCCATGTCCCGGGCGCCCGCTTCCATCACGCCGAAGTTACGACTGAAGGCGAGCTGTTCGACCTGGTCTCATCCGGGTTCGGCCTGTACATCTCCACCGCAGGGGTAGTGCAGCGGAACCGCCGCCACGACATCATGGCGAAGCCGTACGCCGGCCCCACCGTGTCCGCTCGCGTACTGCTCCTGTGGCGCCCCGACAACGACTCGCGTGTCGTGACGGCCATCCGGAAGATCGCGGAGGAGATCCGAGCCGGGGGAGATCCGCTGATCCTCGGCTAGCGTGCGGCGGCGGCGGTGGTGGCTCCAGATCCGGTCCATCAAAGTCACGGCAGGGGTCGTGGACCGCCGGCGGACGGCCACTCAGAACGCCGACTTCCCCGCTGTCCACTCCGGCCGCCGGCCCCACCGATTGGCGTAGGTCACCTCCTCGGCCGGCTGGCGCGGCGCCACCCCCCAACGGCCTAGGTGCCTGGTGTGAAAGGAGGGGTTTTTGAGGCTGATGTGACTCGGTTCATACGTCTGGGTTCCAGCTGTTCTGTTTTGAGTTGAACCGATGATGGGCCGGGGCGGTGATCGGTAGGCCCGAGGCTGGACCGGTGCGACACAGTGTGGCTTTCGTTTGGTGGTTCTGGGTGTTCATGGGATTGCCCAGGTGCCCTCGGGGCCGCCGCGGATGCCGACGACGGCGAGGCGGGCGAGGTTGTGGGCGGCGGCGAGCAGGTTGAAGTCGGCGTCTACCTTTTTGCGGCCACGCACTCGTGCTCGTCGGCCGCCGTGGCGGCGTCGCATCAGGTGCGCGAGTTTGCGTTCGACCTTAGGTCGGGTCTGTCGGTAGTCGTTACGCCATTTCGGGTCGTTGGCCTGGGTGCGGGCTTCGGCCAGGAGGGCTTCGTGGCGGCCCACCTGGATCGTCCGTCCCTGAGCTGCGGTGGTGCAGTCGGATCGCAGCGGGCAGGTGGCACAAGCCGATTCGAAGTAGGCGATGCCATCACCGGATTTGTTCCGTCGGATCGTGACCTCCTCGCCGGCGGGGCAGGTGACACTGTCGGCGTCGAGGTCGATGTAGAAGTGGGCTTTGCTGTAACGCCCGCCGGGAGCGGCCGGTGGCTGGGTCTTGCAGCGGTTGTCGATACCGGCTCGGGCCAGATGGTCCAAGAACTCCCCGCTGCCATACGCCGCGTCCCCATAGACCCTCGGGCGGTCCTGGCGGGACCGGCGGCTCTGACGGCGAGCCGCCCCGTTGGCCCGCCGGGCGGCGGCCCGGGCAGCCCGGGCGACCTGGGCGGAGGCCTTGCCAGCTCGCCGCCGGTTGGCCTTGCGGGCGCCTTTGTTGACGCCGGCCAGCTCAGGTCTGGCAGCAGGCTTGCCTGCCCTGCTGTCGCTGACAGCGACATCAGCGCTTCGGGACCCGTCACCGCCGCTGCCATCGTCGCTGTCCCCACCGGTGAGATCATCGATCAGATCCGCCGCCACCGCGGCATCCCCGGCATTGGCCGCGGACACCTCGGTGTCGGTGATGATCTCCGAGTCGGGATCCAACGCGATACTGCCCTTGTAGCCGTCGAAGCCCCGGGCCGAGGTCTTATGCCCGTGGTGGGCGTCGGGATCCACGGTGGAGATCACCCGATCGTGGGCCACCCGCCGGGCGATACGAAACACCCCGTCGTCGCCGTGCTCCAGGTCCTGGCCCAAGACCGTGGCCAACAACTTGGCCCCATCGGCCACCGGGCCTTCCAGCAGCTGGCTGTCCAGATAGGCCAACATGGCGTAGCCGTCTGCGGCACGCGAGTGGATCAGCTCCTCCCTGGCCGCCTTGTCGTCCCAATCGATCTGCGGCTTGGCCGAGTTCGCATAATCATCACCGCTGGTGATCAACCCCCGCAGCCGGCCCTCCAGCACACGGTCGGCCACCTTGAACAAACCCCGGATGGCCGAGCGCATCAAGGTGACGGTGTCCATCGTGGCCACCGCGTCATACAGCGGGGTGGAATCCAGCACCCGCCTAGCCCCCACCAGACCGGCCGAGCCGGCCACCTCCACGCTGCGGTCGAAGATCCTCCTCTTATCCGAAGACCTATCCAGCCGGGCCCGGAAATCCACCAGCACCGTATGAGCGAAACTGCCCCACCCGCCACAGTCATAGCTACCCACCCCTGCCGCGTAACGCCAGCGGGCATCGAAACTGTAACGCTCCACCGCCTCCCGATCCGACAACCCCTCCAGGCGCTGCAGGACCATCACCGTCGCCACCACCGACGGTGGGACACCCCGACGGCCCTTCACCGAGAACAGATCGGCGAACATCTCGTCCGGGAACAGCCGGTCCCGCTCGCGGTGCAACAGCGCGTAAATGGAGTTCTCCGCCAGCGCCTCGTCGCAGAAACGATCCATGTCATTGAGAACACTGGGCTGGCGACCGGCCACCCCCAGGCTCACCGCTCACCCCGCAACCAGAATCCCATGCCTGTGATTCTCGCCGATCCCGGCCGCCAACACGAGCATCCACGCCCGCGAAAGACACCACCCACCTAGGGGATACCCGATCGGCAAAGCGGCGTGAAGCACCAGCCCGGTGCCGTCCGGTATACCCACGATCCGGGCCACGTCGCCGGCAGCCTGGCTCAGCAACGTCGTATAGGTCGCCCCCAGGCCCAGGCCCCGGGCGGCCAGGCACATGCTCCAGCAAGCCTGGACGACGGTGTGCCCGCCGATGCCCTCGAATCCGTACCCGAGGATCAGAAGAGGTAGCTGGTCGAAGTGGTCGTGCAGGTACTGAGACGACGCCGCTTGCCTCTCGTTGGGGTAGAGGTCCGGCATCCGAGCCAGCAGAGCCTCGCGGGTCGATCGCCACACTGCCGCCAGCTCGGCCATCTCCTCCCGGTCGGTGACGGCGACGAACCGCCAGGACTGTTGGTCTGCGGCTCCGGGCGTCGGTGCTCTGATGCCAGCGTCGAGGATGCGCGCGATGAGGTCCGGCGCCACCGGGTCCGGCTTCAGGCGGCGCATGGCCCGCGTCGTGTAAAGAGCTTCGAATAGTTCCAAGGTCGTGCTGCTTTCCGGACGGCCGGAAGTCGGCCCGCTCAGGAGTGTAGGGGGATGACCCTTGCCCGGGACTTGGCCTCGAGACCCTCCGGGTTCGCGGCCACCACCCCGGGCCGGCTGCGGCGCTCGATGGCATCGGCAAAGTCGCGCCAGGCAGCCGCGTAGGCGCGGGCCTGGTCGGACACTTCGTAGACCCGGCTCAAGGGCACGGTAGTGACAAAACGCGGCCACTCCAGGCTAAGCCTGCCGTCGTCGAGCCACGCGGCGAACTCCGCTGCGTCGTGACTCGACCGGCACGCGCTGTCTGCCATCCAGTGCGGCCACTGTACGACCTCTCGCGGCAGCACCTTCGCCTCAGGCGGTGCAAGCGGCGCGGCCGGCAGTCGGTCCGGATCTGGCCTGTCGCCGCGGGCCAGACGGGCGCGGACGTCGCGGACCGTTTCGGGTGACGCTTCGACCTGGCGGGCTATCGCCCGGAGCGACGCACCGGGCGAGCTGCGGAGAGCGGCGGCGATCCGATCCCGGAGCGTGGAAGCGTCCACGGGGCGAGCCCGGTCATCGCGCCCGATCCGGACCGGCGGCTCTGCGGTCCTGCCGTCCGACCTGCGGCCCTCCCTGCGCAGGCGGCCGACGGTCTTGTGATCGAGTGCGCAGATAGAGGCAATGGCCCGATCCGAGCGCGCGGGAGCCATCTCGAGCAGGCGGCGGGCGGCGCCTCTGCGTTCCTTCAACGACAGCGGGAGCCCGTGCTCGACGTTCCGGCGAACGGCTTCGATGAGGGCTTCATCGTCGCCACAATCAAGCAGAACGGCCTGAATCGTCGTAGCTCCGAGGTGCTGTGCCGCGGCCACCCGGTGGGCCCCGTCCAGCACGGTCATGGTCTCGGCCCTCACGACGATCGGCGGCCAGCGATCCGGGACCTCGGCCAGGGCCAGGACATGGTCGGAGTCGACCGGCCCCATACGGACTTCCAGACCGGCTCGTAAGGCGGCCAGAGCGACCTCGGTAACCGACGGAGCGGCGAGCCGCGGTTTTCCCCGTCTTCGGCCGCCGGAACCGGTCGAGTCGTCCATCACATTCGGGTGTACATACGCCTCGGCCATTGCCCTCCTGGCCTTTTTACGCGGCGCGGCCGGTTGGAACAACGCAAAGCCTGCGAACGATCGTTTCCATAACGGAAACGCCGCGGTCATTTGGCGGGACGGCCCTCGGAAACCACGCTGTCCGACCGGGGATTCGGCCCACTTGGCGCCGTGGGCTCGTACGATTCGCAGTATGGCGCTCCCGGATGATGTCCAACTGGTCTCGGTCGACGATCACGTGATCGAGCACCCAGGTGTGTGGCAAGACCGGCTTGCGGCGAAGTACAGGGAAGCCGGTCCCCGAAGCGTCCGAGACGATGCTGGGCGAGACGTGTGGATGTTCGAGGGTGAACCTCACTACAACGGCGGGTTGGGCGCGGTGGCCGGCAAGCCACGTGAAGAGTACGGGCTCGATCCGGTCCGTTACCAGGACATGCGCCCCGGGTGTTACGACGCCAAGGCCCGCATCGAGGACATGGACCGAGACGGCGTCCATGCCCAGGTCTGCTTCCCCACCTTTGCCGGCTTCGCCGGCAGCACCTTCTTCAACGCCGCCGACAAGGAACTGGCCACGGCCTGCGTCGTCGCCTACAACGACTGGGTCATCGACGAGTGGTGTGCCTCCATGCCTGGCCGGCAGATCCCCCTGGCGCTGGTCCCGTTCTGGGACATCGACGCCACGGCGGCCGAAGCGCGCCGGGTGGCCGACAAGGGAGCCAAAGGCTTCACCTTTACCGAGATGCCCCATGCTCTGGGCCTGCCGTCATTCCACACCCGCCACTGGGACCCGTTCCTGGCTGTGGCCGAAGAAGCCGGCATGCCCCTCAGCCTGCACTTCGGCTCAGGCGGGGCCCCGACCGTCGCCCCCGAAGCTCCCTTCACGACTGCGATCGCCCTCTTCGGCCTCAACAGCCAGATGTGCACGGTCGACCTCGTCAACTCCCGGATCTTCGAGCGATTCCCCCGGCTGAAGGTCGCCCTCTCTGAAGGCGGCATCGGCTGGATGCCCTACATCCTCGAGCGCACCGACTACACGTGGGAGCGGCACCGCTTCTACACCGGCATGACCGACGCCGGCCGTCCCTCTGACATCTTCCGCGACCACATCTACGGTTGCTTCATCTACGACGATGTCGGCCTGGCCAATCTCGACCGCATCGGCGTCGACAACGTCATGTTCGAAAGCGACTACCCGCACAGCGACAGCAACTGGCCCCACGCTCGCGACATGCTCGCCAAGTCCCTCGCCGACGTCCCCGACGACACCGCCCGCAAGATCGCCGAGGGAAACGCGCGGCGGGTGTACAACTTTCCCCGAAGCTAGGGGTGGAGCGCGACCCGGCTTCTAAGGCGCGGTCCGCCGGCGAGGTTTCCACACGGACACGTCTAGCCCCGGTCCCGCGCCCGGGGCGGGGCCGGATCGCGGGGCAGGCCCAGGATCCGCTCGCCTATGGCGTTGCGAGATATCTCCGACGTGCCCCCACCCAGGGTGTAGGCCCGGGTGAACAGGAACTGGTAGCCCCATTCCTCGAAGCCGGCATCGATGGCAGCAGCGTCGGGCCCGAGGATCCGCATGGCGACCTCGGTCAGGCGCTGGTCCAGCTCGTTGCCGATCAGCTTGGTGATGTTGCCTTCGGCGCCGGTCCCCTCACCTTGCAGGACCCGCATGGCGCGGCGCAGGTCGAGCACCGTGAGGGCGTGGTGCTCGGCCAGGATCGCCCCCACCTCCTGACGGATCGGCGCGCCCTCCGGAACCCGCTCGGCCACCAGTTCGAGGAGCAGCTCCGGTGACACATGAGTGATGGTGCTCCCGATGACCATCCGCTCGTTGCCCATGGTCGTCCGGGCCACCCCCCAGCCATGGTCGATCTCGCCGATAACGTCGGCGTCGGGGACGAACACGTCGTCGAGAAACACCTCGGCGAAGTGGGCGTCACCGGTGATCTGACGCAGCGGCCGGCGGTCGACCCCCGGGGCGCGCATATCGACCATCATTACGCTGATCCCGGCGTGCTTCTCCGCGTCGGGATTGGTCCGGACCAGGGCATAGCCCAACTCGGCCTCCATCCCGCCGCTGGTCCACACCTTCTGGCCGGTGATCAACCACCCGCCCGAGGTGCGGGTGGCCCTCGTCTTCAGCGAAGCCAGGTCGCTGCCGGCATCGGGCTCGCTGAAGAGCTGGCAGATCCGCAGCGTGCCCTCGAGGGCGGGACGGACCCAGCGGCGTTGCTGGTCCTCCGTGCCCACAGCGGCCAGCGTCAGTGCCAGCCATCCGCCAGCCGCCGGGCGAGGAATGCCGCTGAGCTCTTCGTCGATGGCCACCTGCTCGAGCATGTCGGCACCCAACCCCCACGGCGGCGGCCAATGAGGGAGGAGGAAACCGGAGTCCACCAGAGTGGCGCGCCGCTCCTGCTCGGGCAGCGACTCGTAGAGGGCCCGAAAAGCCCGCGCGTCAGCCCGTACCGACTCCGCCGCCGGCGAGACGTCCAAGCGCGCCACGGTCCTCTGCCCCGCCAGCTCGGCCGCAAGGACCTGCTCGCGAGCGTCTTCGAGAGGCCCGAAGAGGGCGATCAGCGACATGGCTCGCCGGAAGTAGAGATGGGCGTCGTGCTCCCAGGTAAAGCCGATGCCCCCGTGAACCTGGATGTTGAGCCGGGAGCAGAGGTAGAACGCGGGAAGGGCCACCGCCGCCACCGCGGCGGTCGGCAGTTCGGCCGTGTCGGAGGTGCCAGCAAAGCGAACCGCGTCCCACGCCGCGGCCAGGGCGATCTCCGACTGGGCGAACATATTGGCGCAGTGGTGCTTGACCGCCTGGAACTGCCCGATCGGCCGGCCAAACGCGGTCCGCTGGCCGGCATAGGCGACCGACATCTCGGTACACCGCGCCGCGCCGCCGGCGGCTTCCACCCCCGCCAGGGCCCGGCCGATCTGGAGGCCCCGCCGTGCGGCTCCGAGCAATACCACCGCCTCGTCGGCGGGAAAGGCGGTGAGCGTCACGCGCCCGACCCGGCGGCCCCGATCCAGGCTGGGTGCGGCCGACACCGACACCGCCCCGTGGTGGCGCGGCACCACAACCACGTCATCACCCGACCGCAAACCCAGCAGTCCCGCCACCGAAGCAGCCATGACCACGCCAGCATCGCCGTCGATCGTCCCGCCCGAGCGGCGGAGCGACCCGGCCAGACCGAGACCCGCCACCACCGTGCCGTCGGCCAGGCCGGGCAGGAGACGCGATCGCTCCTCCTCGGAGGCCAACTCGGCGATAAGGGCGGAAACAATGACGGTGGGCAGGAAGGGACCGGGCGCCGCGGCCCGACCCATCTCCTCCAGCACGACGGCCAGCTCGGTCAGGCCATACCCGGATCCCCCACATGACTCCGGCAGATGCAATCCGAGCCAGCCCAACGCGGCCAGTCCCTTCCACAACGGGGGCATCTCCTCAACCGGGGCGTCGAGCACGGCTCGGTGCTGGCCGATCGCATCCTGATCCTGCAAGAAGATCCGAGCCACGTCAGCGAGTTCGCGGTGCTCCACCGTTATCGCAATTCCCATTTCCTTCTCCCCGTGCTCTCCGCGAAGCCGTCAGATACCGAGCCCAACACTACGAGACGGCCACACCACCGCCTCCGAGATCTTTGCTTCAAGAACGGCGTTTTCAGCCAGCTCTTCCGGGACGGTCGTGCGGAGCAGGTCGGTGGTCCCGCCGCAAGGCTGTCCAGTGTGATGAACAAGGCCACGCCCGGGGTGTCCCGGGCGCGTCCGTGACAACATCAACCTGACAGAACTCGACAACTGGGAGGTTGACTCGTGACCCAACAGGCTCTCGTCACCGGCGCCAGCCGGGGCATCGGCAAGGCCATCGCGTTGGCTCTTGCTGAAGCTGGCTACGACGTCGCCGTGGCAGCGCGGACCCTGCACTCGTCCGATCCGACTCAGGAGCATTCGCAGACCGTGCACAAGACCGACGTCCGCAGCCTTCCTGGCAGCGTCGACGAGACGGCATCTCTCATCCAACAAGGCGGGCGGCGGGCCTTGCCGCTGCGGATCGACCTCACCGACCTGAACTCAGTCGACACGGCGATACGAACCCTTCAGGACGAATGGGGCGGCGTGGACGTCGTCGTCAACAACGGGCGCCACATCGGCCCTGGATTGATGGACACAGTCTTGGACACTCCCATCGAGCAATATCCGCTGTTCCTCATGGCTCACGGTGTGGCCCCGATACGCATCGCTCAGATGCTGCTGCCCGGCATGCTGGAACGTGGCGAGGGCACTTTCGTGACAATCAGCTCCGGGGCGGGCTACCAGTTCTACCCGGAGAGCCCCCGGCCGGGCCTTGGTTACCGGATCGGTAAGGCCGCCGGGCACACGCTGGTCGGAAGTCTCTTGGCCGAGTACGGCGAGCGAGGAATCCGGGCCTTCAACGTCAATCCTGGCTTCGTCTTGACCGAGCGAAACTCTCTGGACGTCGAGGAATTTGGCTTCGATCCCGCCTGGGCTGGCCCCCCCGCGGCCGTGGGCGCCGCCGTCGCCTGGCTGGTCAGCTCCAAAGATGCTGACGACCTCCAGAGAGGCAACGTCGACGCCCAGACGTTGGCTCTCGAACGGGGCTTGTACCCGGACTGGAGAGCTGGGACTCACCCCACGGCCTGATCCGCCCGGCGGACCCCCGTCGCCCGCGGCGGTCGCTCGCACGGCTTAAGAAAACGTCGATTACGCTCAGCTGATGGCGATCACCCGGGGGGAACCCGGGACGCAGGCTCGGCACTCGAACATCCCGTCGGGGTGGCGGCTGGTTGCCCTCATAGGCAGCTTGACCATTTTCGGGCCTTTGTGCATCGACATGTACCTGCCCGCCTTGCCGCGCATCAGCGAGGAGTTGCACGCCAGCGCCTCGGCGGTACAGATCACCCTCACGGCGTGCCTGATCGGCATCTCTTTCGGACAGCTTCTCCTCGGCCCCGTCAGCGACCGTGTCGGCCGCCGGCCTCCCCTACTTGTCGGCCTGGCGGCTTTTGCATTCTCGTCGGTGGCCTGCGCCATGGCCCCCAACATCTTCTTCTTGACCGCTTTCCGTCTGGTCCAGGGGGTGGGCGGGGCGGCCGGCATTGTCATCGCCCGCTCAATCGTCAGGGACCTGCACTCCGGGGTGGCGCTGGTCCGGTTCTTCTCCACCCTGATGCTCGCCACCGGGCTCGGGCCGGTCATCGCTCCGCAAATCGGCAGCTGGGTGCTGGCCGTCACGACTTGGCGGGGCATATTCGTCGTGCTGGCTGTCTTTGGTCTGGTCCTGCTGCTCTCGGCCTGGCGCCGAGTGCCGGAGACCCTTTCGGAGGACTCCCGGGCCACGGGCAGCCTCTGGTCCACACTGGCAAGGATGGTCTCGGTCACTCGGGACCGGGTGTTCCTCGGATATGCCCTCGCTTGCGGACTCGGTATGAGCGCGACATTTGCGTATGTCGCCGGATCGTCCTTCGTGCTTCAGAACGTTTACGGCCTCTCGCCTGAGCTCTACGGACTTGTATTCGCCCTCAACGCCCTGGGTCTGGTCGCGGGTGCTCAGGTCAACGGCCGGCTCGCCACCCGGTTCGGCCCAGCCGCCTTGCTCCGCGGTGGTCTGACCGTGATGCTGCTGGCCGGGGCCGCGCTCCTCACCATCGTCACCACCGGTGCCCTGGGGCTGCCCGGTGTCATCCCCGCCCTGTTTGCGGTGATGTTCGGCAGTGGATTCGTCGGGCCCAACTCCTTGGCCCTGGCCTTACAGCGCTACCCTCACGCGACAGGCTCGGCCGCCGCCGTTCTGGGCTTTTTCCAATTCAGTCTGGCCGCCGTCATATCACCCCTGGCAGGAATCGGCGGAACCCGCGATGCGCTGCCGATGGCGTTGCTCATCCTGGTCTTGCCTTCGGCAGCCCTTCTGAGCCAGGCGCTACTCAGTTACCCGTCAGCCCGTCGGCCCGACGCCGCCCTCGTTGTCGCCCCTCTCCCGTAGTACAGCCCCCGCGTCGCAGTTCTGTAGGTCAGGCCACGACGCCTTTCGTTCTCAGAGCTGCGATCTCGTCCGCGTCGATCCCCAGTTCGCCGAGAACTTGGTCGGTGTGCTGACCGAAGTCGGGCGCGGGGGGTGGGTCTCCGCCTTCTTCGTCGAAGAGGATCGGCGGGATCGGGAGGCGGACCGACCCGGTTGAGTACTCCACGGGCCGCAGGAACCCGTTCGCCACTGTCTGGGGATCGTCGAAGATCTCCTCCGGATGCTGAATCGGTGACCAGACGCCCCTGGTCGTAACCAGGATCTTCTGCCACTCGTCGAGGCTCTTGGATCCGAACACTTCGTCGAAAATGGCGACAGCCTCGGCGCAGTGGCGCTGGCGGTCGGCGCCCGTCCGGAAGCGAGGGTCGGTCTTCAGCTCCGGATGGCCGAGGTGGTCGACCATGTCCTCCCACTCGTCCTGGTGGTCGCCCAACATGGACAGAATCAGGAAGCGCCCGTCCCGGGTCCGGTAGATGTTCTGCGTTGCCGGTCGCGCCTCGCGGGCGCTGGACAGTTGATCGAAGGTCTGATCGCGCCCCAGGCCGGTGGAGATGAGAACCGGTCCGTTGAACCAGACGGCAGTCCCCATGAGGGAGCCGTCGACCACCGACGTCTCACCGGTCCGCTCTCGCTTCAGCAGAGCCGCGCAAATTCCCCCGGCCAGTGTCATGCCGGACATCCCGTCGCCGTGGCCGATCATCCCCGACGGCCAGTCAGTACCGGTAACCCTCATTGTGCTTTCGGCCAGCGTCCCCCGGCACCACCAGGTGGCGCCGTCATAACCGCCCCGATCGGCCTCCGGGCCCTTCGGTCCCTGGCCGGTGCCACGGGCATAGATGATGCGCGGATTGACGCCACGGATGTCGTCCACGTCGAATTTGAGGGCTTTGCGGGTCTTCGGGAGGTAACTGGTCAAGAAGACGTCGGCGTTCTCGACCAACCGGTAGAGGATGTCTCGCCCCTCTTCGCGCTTGAGATCCAGGGTGAGCGAACGCTTCCCGCGGCTGTAATGCTTGAAGTACCAGCTGGCGTCGCCAGGGTCGAGCGTACCGCCGAGGAGCCGCATGGGGTCCGGGGTGCGCGGGCCTTCGATCTTGATGACGTCGGCCCCCCAGTGAGCCAGAACGCCGCCCGCGGACGGGACGAACGCCCACATCGTCAGGTCGATGACCCGAACACCCTCGAGCACGTTCATCGGGCCAGATCTCGGGTCGGGAGCGCTCGGGTCATGCTCCGGGCACCGTCAGGCGGTAGGCCTCGACAGCATTGTCCCGCAGCACCCGCCGCCGGGCATAGGGATCGAGGTGGCTCATGACGTCGGCGATCCGCTGCTTGGCGCCGGGATAGATGCACGTCGGATGCGGGATATCGGTCTCGACGAACACGTTGTGGATGCCGATGTCCTCAAGTGTCTTGGTGGGACCGACTTTCTCGAACCAGAACGTGACATAGAAATGATCGCGGAAGTATTCCGTCGGCCGGCGCTTCTGGACCGCTCTCTCCTCAGCCGTCGTCACCATCTCGTCGAGCTGGTACTCCATCGCCTCCAGGATGAACGGAATCCACCCGATCCCGCTCTCCGCGGAGGAAATCTTCACGTTGGGGTACTTGTCGAACATGCCGCTCATGCAGAAGTTCACAATCACCCTTACGTTGCTCATATAGAACTGAGTGGCGAGGACAGCCAGGCGCCGCTGGGGCCCGAACGACTCCCAGTAGATATCGGGGTTCGGTCCCGCCACCGCCGACCCCCGCCGGCGAGCCTCCTGCACCGCCGGGTCGGAGTCCTGAAGCCGACGTGCCCCCCCGCTGCCGATGTGGAAGTTGATAACCGAACCTTGCTCGTTCGCGAGGGACCACATCGGCGCGAAGTACGGCGCATCGAGGTCGGGCATGTCGACGACCTGCGGTTTATCTGTGATGGTGAAGCCCCGAATGCCTTCCCCCGCCAGGCGGGTCATCTCCTTGACGGTCAGATCCATATCCCAGATCGGCAGGACGGCCTGGGGCAGCAGCCGGTCGCCCGAAGCGTGCTGGATGTCGACGAGAAAGTCGTTATAGATGCGCTGGATCGTGTTGCGACGAGTGATGTCGTCGATCCCGAACATCGAGTTCGACGCGAAGCCGACCGCGTTCGGGTAGAGGATCTGGGCGTACACTCCCATCTCGTCCAGCAGCGCCAGGCGGGCGCCAACTTCATACGACGAGGGATCGATTTCCTCGAAGGGTTGAACCGTCTGAGAGCCGAGCACCTTCTGGATTCCCGTCCGGATGGTATTGCCACCCACGCTCGCCCACACCTCGTCTCCGAGATACCAGGCACTGACCCCGCCCTCGGTCCTCATCTGGGGAACCTGGTCGTGCTGGGACGAGGCCACCCGCGAGGTCCACAAGTCGGGAGGTTCGGTGAAATGAGCGTCGCAGTCGACGATGCTGATGCCTCCCAGCACCTGGTCGGCACTCACCGGTGCGGTGATGGTCATGACGACCCCCTTTTTTTGCGGTATTGAAGGCCCCGTGGCCGTACCTCGTGGCCGGATACTATCCGGCGACCTGGACACCATCCTGGACGGGACCGACTTGTGCGCCCGCCGCGGACCGTACCCCCGAAGCCCACCGCGTCACTCGGCGGAACGTGGGCGGGTTTGCTCAGCCATCATCGAGGATTTGGCCGGCCGCGGCCAGCACCAAGCGAGTCGCCTCGGCAGCCCGGTCCGCGGCTTCGTGTCCTGGCAGCCGGTCGAGAGCCGACGAGCAGATTTCCATGTCCCAGTCGACAGTCGCACCGACATCCTGCAGCGCACTGATGATTCCGCTGAGATCAAACTCTCCGTGGCCCGGGAGCATCCGGTTGGTGAGGGTGTCCTCGAGGTAGTCGAGGCCTGGGTCCGGGTCGAGACGTCCGTCGCTGATCTGGACCGTCTTGAAAGCCCGGCCCGGAAGCGAACGGATCATGTCGATAGTCCCGGCTCCCCGTGAGAAGTGCCAGGTGTCGAGCACGAGGCCCATGTTGGGCCGGTCGGCGCGCTCCATGATCTCCCAGGCTGTCGCCAGGTCCCGAAGGCCCATGACTGGGACCGGCTCAACGCCGAGCCTTACGCCATGTGCTGCCGCCCGGTCGCAAAAGTCGGCCAAGCGGGTGGCGGCAGTGTCGACGTCGCCCTCGACATTCGAATGCAGTCCGATGCTCTTCGCCCCGAAGAGCTCAGCGAGTGCGAACAATCTGTCGGCGTACGCTGCGGTCCGGCCGGACGGGTCGGGTTCGAGGACAGCGTAGACGGCCTCGATGTCGACCACGTTGACGCCGCGTTCGTGGGCGGCCGCAACCATATCGGCATCCCGTTCTCCACCTGCTGCGAAACGTCGATATTCCCGGTAGGTCAAGGCTATGGCGGACACACCCGCTGCCGCGGTGGCCTCGGTCAGCTCACGAAACGTGCCCCGGCTCGCGGTGTGGGAGGAGAGGATCAGGCGGTTCATCTACGTGGCCGCCAGAAGCGCCTGCGTCGCCTGGTTGGCTTCGTCAAGCGAAAGCCGCCAGCCCGCGGCGGCGGCGTTGCTCATAGCCTGCCCCGGTTTGGCCGCGCCGGCGATCACGGTTGCCACGCACGGGTCCGCCAGGAGCCAACCGATGGCGAGCTCCAGCAACGAATGGCCCCGGTCGGAGGCGAACTGCTCCAGGGCCTCGAGCCGGGCGAAGGTTCGCTCAGAGAACAAGCGCTCGCGCGCCTCAGCGGTGACCATGAGTCCGTCCGTAAGCCTGGTATCCGACGGCAGTGCCATGCCTCGTCGATACTTGCCGGTGAGCATCCCGCTGGCGAGCGGGTAGTACGGGATGAAGGCCATCTCGAGCTCCTGGCAGACCGGTAGGGCATCGTCCAGGGCTCCGCGCTGAAAGAGGTTCAATGGGTTCTGGACGCTGACAAACGGCCGAAACCCGCCTTCCTTGGCTGCATCCGACGCCTCGCGGAGCATGGGCGCGGTGAAGTTGCAGCACCCGATTTCGCGGACCTTGCCCGACCGGACGAACTCGTCGAGAATTGAGAGCGTCTCGGCGATCGGGACGTCAGGATCGGGGAAATGGACCTGGTACAGGTCGACGTGATCGACTCCGAGCCGACGAAGGCTGTCCTCGAGAGCGATTCTCGCCCACCGAGCACTATTGCCACCGCGGGCATCATCGCCGTGCGGATGTGATCCGAACTTGGTGGCGATGACGACCTCATCCCGGCGGCCGCGAAGGGCCCGCCCCAGAATCTCCTCCGAGACGCCCCACCCGCGAGGATCCGTGGGGTCCGCGTAGTTCTGCCCGTACTCGTCGGCGACATCAAAGTAATTGATCCCGGCGTCAAGTGCTTCTTCGATCACCTTGACGCTTGTGGGCTCGTCGCAGGCCGCAGTCCCGAACTGGTTGCATCCCAGGCCCACCACGGGCACCGACAGGGAGCCGATGTTTCGACGATCCATTGCTCTTGACCCCCACAGTTGGCGGTGACGTTCGACTGGTGACGCCCGAGCCAAACAACGGTTCTTGCCGACACCAGCGTTCTTCCCCGTAATCGTATACCCGCCCCGATGCTGACCCACCCAGCGACGGAATGACTCGGCTCTTCCCTCAAGAACCGCAGTGATCGTCATCGAGCCGGGTAACCGTAGGGCGGCGACTGGGCGATCCGTCCGGCTTCGGCAAACGAATCTCCTCGACCTCCACCTCGGTCATGGTACGGGGGCGACCCCACCCGGGGCTACGAGCAGTGCCTCCAGGCCGCGGAATAAGGCATTGGGCACGTAACTCACGCTCTGATCCGGCACCAGTTCCATGCCGGGCGTCATCGTGGTCAGCAACTCCAGCGAGATCTGCGTCTCCAACCTCGCAAGAGGCGCCCCGAGGCAGAGATGGGGGCCCTTGCCGAAGGCCAGGTGCATCTCCGCATTGCGGCGGTCAATGTGAAACTCCTCGGTGTCGACGCCGAACTGGCTCGGGTCATGGCCAGCGGAGGCGAAGCACATCATGACCTTCGATCCGGCGGGGATCACGATGTCGCCTATCCGCGTGTCCACCTTCGCGACCCGGCGGTGATACAGGACAGGGCCGTCGTAGCGAAGGATCTCCTCGACAGCATTTGCTATCAAAGCGGGCTCGGCGATGAGCCTCTGCCACTGCTCCCGGTGGCGGAGCAGGGCGTATACACCACTTCCGATGGCGTTGCAGGTCGTCTCATGTCCCGCCAGCGCCATGGAGTAGACGATGTTGACGATGTCGAACTGGTTGAGCTGCTCGGGCTTCTGGCGCGACAGGCGCACCAGATCGCTCGTCAGATCATCTGCGGGGTTGTTCCAACGCCGGCTGACGAACTCCTTTACGTATTGCCACATGGCGAGGACCTCGCCAGCCGTTGCCACCTGGTCCTCATCGGATAGCCGGCCGTAGGTGAGCAGGACCCGGTTGCGGCTCCACTCCTTGAGCAGGTCAGTGTCCGCGGCGGGGAAACCGAGCAAGCTGAACGCAGCAAAGCCGGGAAACGGGAAGGCGTATCGCTCGACCAGGTCAACGACTGGCTCGTCCTGAAACCCGGTTACCAGCCCTTCCGCGTAAGAACGCAGCGTCGGCTCCAGGGCCCGCAGGCGGCGAGGGGACATCACCGTCAGCACCGACTTCCGCATGAGGCCGTGCCGAGGCTGATCCGAGTTATTGAGCGTCGGTACCCTCTCGAAGCCCGAGCTCAGTACCTCTTGAGCGGCCGGGCACATGGGCATGAGCGGCGAGGACGCGTTCGCCGCCGACCAGCTGTCACGATCGAGCAGAATGGACTCGATCTCCTGGTAACGGGTCACGATGTAGTGGCCGATCTCCGGGACGAAGAACACGGGCGTCTCGGTTCGCCAGTTGTTCAATACTGGATAAGGATCGACAAGCATGCTGGGATCCAGCAGGTCGAATCCTGTCGCCACCGGGCACTCCATGGAGACCCTCCCCTACCGTTGCCACACCTGACTGGTTGGTGCAGGATAGTGTCGCTGAACGGGTACGGACCCCCTGCAGAGGAGGGAGGGTACGTGGGACATGACGAAATGACCCGGATGAGCGTTGACGACCACGTCGCCGGACTCCTGGCTGTCCGGCCCGACACATCTCGCGAAGAGTGGGCCCAGGCCGGATCGGAAAGCAGATAGTTGGTACCGGGCAGCTTGGACGCCGGGACTATTCCAGCCGCCGCGATGGCCAGCGCTCAACGATTCGGCGCGAAGGTGGCGATCCGCGACGGTGACGTGACCCTCACCTTCAATGAGGTGCGCGACAACATGCTGGAGGTGGCGGCGGCACTGGTCGCCGGGGGACTCCAACCCGGCGACCGGGTGGCTCTCTGGGCTCCGAATTCAGCGGTTTGGATCACCTCGGCGCTCGGCATCCTGGCCGCCGGCGGCTGGCTGGTGCCCGTCAACACCCGGTTCCGGGCAGCAGAGGTCGCACACATCCTGAAGACGGTCGATGCCAGGCGCCTGTTCGTAGCAGACGGTTTCCTGGGCGGGCGCCAGATCGAGAGCCTGCGCAACGAGACGACGGACCCAGCGTCATTGGCGGAGCCCGTCCTTCTTCCAGGGCCTCGCCAGAGCTCCCGTCCTGAATGGGCGCGCTTTCTCTCTCGGGCCTCTGGACCGGCCCGAGCTGAAGCGCTGGAACGTATGCGCCGGTTGGGCCCGGACGACGTCTCGGATGTCATGTTCACCTCGGGGACAACGGGGACCCCGAAGGGAGTGATGCTCCGCCACGGAGCCACCTTGCGCGCCTATCGTGGGTTCAACGAGTCGTTTGGGGTCATGGAGGACGACCGCGTCCTCCTCGTCCTCCCGTTCTTCCACTGCTTTGGATACAAGGCGGGGTGGCTCGTCAACCTGATGGCCGGAGCGACGACCTTTCCGCTTGCGGTCTTCGACGGCTGGACGGTCATGGAAATGATCGATCAGCATCGGATCACGCACATGCCGGGCTCCCCCACCATGTTCTGGCCTCTGCTCGACGACCCCCGGCGCCGGGAGTTCGACTTGTCCTCGCTGCGGTCCGTCATCATCGGGGGCGCGTTCGTTCCGGTAGAGCTGGTCCGTCGCCTCAAGGAGGAGCTCGGGGTCGAATCGGTCCTCAACGGATACGGCTTGACGGAGAACCACGCCGTCATCTCCGTCAGCAAACCGTATGACTCGCCCGATCTCGTTGCCAGCACCGTCGGCAAAGTGCTCGACGGGCTGGAAGTGAAGGTCGTCGACGACGAGGGGCAGGATGTGGGCCCCGATGTCCAAGGCGAGCTCATGGTGCGGGGCTACGCCGTGATGAGCGGCTACTACGGGGATCCCGAGGCGACCGCCTCGGTCTTCGCGGACGGATGGCTCCACACCGGTGACATCGGCAGCATCGACGAGGCCCGGTATGTGCGCATCACCGACCGCAAGAAGGATATTTACATCGTCGGAGGCTTTAACGTGGCCCCAACCGAGGTTGAGAACACCCTCCTCGGATGCGAAGGGGTGGGACAGGTCGCGGTAGTGGGCATGATCGACGACCGCCTCGGCGAGGTAGGAGCCGCCTTCGTGGTCCCCGTTCCCGGCCAACGGGTCACTCCCGCTGACGTCATCGCCTATGCGAAGGAGCATCTGGCCAACTTCAAGGTCCCTCGCTTCGTCGAGATCATGGATGCGCTTCCCGTCAACGCCACCGGGAAGGTGCTCAAGGACGAACTACGGAACCGCCTGCCAGGCGACGGCACCGCCCCGCGGGGCGAGGCCCACGCGCCGGCCGGAATGGCACCGTCGCCGCGATCCGACCCCGGTCCGCAGTCCCGGCGACCGGGTCGAATCCGATAATCAGCCCCGGACCCGCACGTCCGACCGGGGAATGTCCCCGGTCGGACGGGGTTGCCCTCGGCTGGTCGCTCTGGAATCAGCCGACCCGGCCGCCGTTGATCGTAAAGCCACCGTCGGCGGTCAGGGTGGAACCGGTCACGAACGCCGATTCATCCGAGGCCAGGTAAGTGGCCGCATAGGCAACGTCGTCGGGCACGCCGTAGCGAGTGAGGTGGCCGGGAACCATGCCGGCGCCCATATCGCCCTTGGCGACGACGCGGCCGACAACGATGGTGTTGCAGCGGATGTTGTTCTCGGCCTCCTCGGCGGCGATGGAACGGGTCATACTGTTCATCCCTCCCTTGGCCGCCGAGTAAGCACTGAAGCCGCCAAGCCCAACGACAGACTGCCCGCTGCTGATGTTGACGATGGCCCCCCCGCCCGAAGCCCTTAGGTGCGGGATCCCATATTTGCACGCCCAGAACACCGGACCGGTCAAGGACGCAGTCAGGACGTAGGTCCATTCCTCCGTGGTGACCTCGGTCAAACGCTTTATCGACGAGCCGACCTCAACTGTCGGGGCGGCGTTGTTGATCAGAGTGTTGAGCAAGCCGAACCTCTCCACCACTGCTTCGATCACGTCCCGCACGCTCTCTTCGCGGCTGACGTCCAGCTCGAAGTATTCGGCCTCGCCTCCGGCCCCTCGAATCAGGTCGACAACCTTCTGTCCCCGTTCTTTGGTCCGCCCCGTCACCGCCACCCTGGCACCCTCCGCCGCGAACATCTGCGCAATAGAGCGGCCGATGCCGCGCGTGGAACCCGAGACCAGGGCCACCTTTCCCTCGAGCCGCACGAGCATCCTCCCTCCCTGCCGTGAACGCAACCGAGTGCATCGTATCCCGGGGCGAGGTCGACCCCTTCGGAGCGGGCCGTCGCCCGAGCATCTTGCGAATCCGCTCTGGGACGCGTCGACGAGGTCTACTGATGCCCACTCGTTGGCCCAATACCGGGTACCGGTTGGCGACCATTACCGGGCCAAGGACGTCCTGGACGTAGGAGAACGAGCATGCAGCCGCCCCGGCGGAACTGGAGTGCTCGCTATTGTGCAGACGTTGATCTCGAGGGGGGAACGCCGCCGTGACGCCTGACGATGCCATACGAGATGACACCGACGGAATCATCACCGTAACGTTCAACCGGGACGCCAAGCGCAACGCGGTCAATACGGCCATGTGGGACGTACTGCGACGGGCTGTTCGCGACCTCGGCGACGACGACGCGAAGCGCGTCCTGGTCATAACCGCTACCGGACGTTACTTCACCTCAGGTCTCGACTACGCCAACCTGCGGCCCAACATCGGTGAGGGCACCGATGGGGTGGTGCGCGGGTCCAACATGCGCAGGCAGTACCGGAGCGAGGCCTACCACGACCTTTTCGATGAAATGGAGTCGATCGAGAAGCCGATCGTCCTCGCCGCTCAGGCGCACTGTTTCGGGGTGGGCGTCGAAATGGCGGCGTCGTGCGATTTCCGCTTTGGCGCCGTGGGTGCCCGCTTTGCACTCCCCGAGGTTCCAAACATCGCGACGATCCCGGGCTCGGGCGGCGCCAGCAGGCTATGCCGCCTGATAGGTCCACACTGGACGAAGTGGATGGCCATGGCCGGCCAGCCGGTGGACGCGGACCGGGCGATTCAGATCGGGCTCCTCCACGATGTGTTTCCTGCAGACACGTTCCACGAACAGGTGCGACAGTTCGCGGCCTCACTGTGTTCGATGCCACGTGAGGCCATGGGGCTGGCCAAGGTGGCCATCGACGCCGCGGACACGGTCGACCGGCGCACCGCCAGGGATATCGACCGCCTGGCCCAGACAATGCTGTTCATGTCACAGGACTTCAAGGACAAGGTGAGCGCGTTCAACGCGGCGAGCGCGGCCCGGAACACCGGCGCCGAGGGAAACACGTGAACCGCGGGGTGGCTATTGCGGGGGTCGGACTGGCGGGCGATGCCGGCCGCGCCGACGGTGCCACCCCTTATGCGCTGGCCGCCGAGGCGTCGCGCCGCGCTCTGGCGGAGGCAGGTCTCCTACCCGGCGACGTGGACGGGCTGGGGTCCACAGGGCTTGGTGTCCTCTCGCCTGTGGACATGGCCGAGTACCTCGGTCTGCACCCGGACTGGGTCGACTCGACCTCGGTCGGGGGCGCGGCCTGGGAGGTCATGGCCGCCCATGCTGCGGATGCCATATCCGAGGGAAGGGCCGAGGTAGTCCTGCTCACGTATGGCTCGACGGCCCGCAGCGACCTGCGGGCAGGTCTTCGTACCGCCAATCTGGACTGGGGCTCGCGGGGGCCACAGCAGTGGGAAGCACCTCATGGCGTCACCCTGATCTCGAAGTACGCCATGGCTGCCCGGCGGCACATGCACGATTACGGCACCACTCTCGAGCAGCTAGCCGAAGTCGCGGTGTCCGCCCGGTACAACGCCGCTCTCAACCCTGTCGCCCAGGCCCGCGACCCTCTGACGGTCGAAGCGGTGCTCGCCAGCAGGATGATTGCGGACCCGTTCACTGCTCTCCAGTGCTGCCTGCGCTCCGATGGGGCGGCCGCCGCCGTCCTTGTCGCCGAGGACCGGGTGGCCGACCTGCCTACCCGGCCGGTATGGGTGATCGGAACCGGCGAGCACGTGTCGCACGTGTCCATGAGCCAATGGGAGGACTTCACCAGCGGTCCTGCCACCGTCTCGGGGCGCCTCGCGTTCCAGCGGGCGGGGGTCGTCCCGGGGGACGTCGATGTGTGCCAGCTCTACGACGCGTTCACGTACATGCTGCTGATCACCCTGGAGGACCTGGGGTTCTGCGCGAAGGGTGAAGGGGGTCCCTTCGTGGAAGATGGCCGGTTGCGGGTCGGCCAGGCCCTGCCGACCAACACCGACGGCGGAGGGTTGAGCGCCTGCCACCCCGGGCAGCGGGGACTGTTTCTGATCGTGGAGGCGGTCCGCCAGCTCCGCGGCGAGGCGGGTGACCGCCAGGTCCATGAAGCCGAGCTGGCCTGCGTGAGTGGTACCGGTGGGTGGTTCTGCAGCAGCGGCACGCTGATCCTGGGCCGCGGCTAGGCATGAGCGAGCCGCCCCTGGTCGGACGGTTTACCACTCTTCCCGACGCCATGGACGCGGCCGCCGAGCAATTCGGCGACGTCGAGTCTTACGTCGAGGGGACCCGCCGGCTGACGTTCTCCGACTGGCTGCGGGCTTCCGACGGCGTGGCGGCAACGATGGTCGAGCGGGGCGTGCGGCCAGGAGACGTCGTGGCGATCATGATTCCCTCGTCAATCGACTATGCCATCGCATTGGCCGGGGCGATCCGGGCCGGGGCCGTGGCGACGGGTTTGAACGTCAGGCTCGGCCCGAGAGAGGTGGAGGCTATCTCCCGTCGCTGCCGCCCGGCCCTGGCCGTCGTCCCGCAAGGGGCTCGGCCGGAGGGGCTGCTGCCGGCCGTGACCACCATCGACGATACAGAGCTCGCCGACGGCAGCGCCCGGCCCGGGCTCGGTGCCCGCCGGCCCGAGGTCCGGCCGGGTGACGCCGTCGTGATCGTGTGGACAAGTGGGACCACGGGCCTGCCGAAGGGGGCGTGGTTCGATCACGACAATCTGCGGACCGCCGTGAGCTCCGCTGGCGTAATGACCGCACCCTTCGACCGCCGCCTCGTCTCCACGCCCTTCGCCCATGCCGGCTACATGGCGAAGCTGTGGGAACAGTTGGCCTGGGCGACAACCTTGGTTATCAGCCCCACGCCATGGCGAGCTGCGGACATGCTGAGGCTGCTGGCGGTGGAAGCGATCACCGTCGCGGGAGGAGCGCCCGCGCAATGGGAGAAGCTGCTCGAACAGGCGGACCTCGACCGGGGTGACCTGAGCGCTTTGCGTCTCGGCGTGGCCGCCACGGCCCCAACTCCCCCCGACCTGGTGCGGAGGGTAGCCGAGCGTTGCGGCTGCCCTTTGATTGTCCGGTATGCCATGACCGAATCTCCCTCGATCACCGGAACGGACCCCGGGGATCCGCCCGAGGTGCTCTACCGGACCGTCGGGAGGCCCCAAGCCGGGTTGGAGATCTCGATCCGGTCCGAGGATGGAGCCCCGCTGCCTGTCGGCGCGATCGGGCGGATCCACGTTCGGGGGGGATGTGTCATGCGCGGCTATTGGGGCGAGCCTGAGTTGACTGCGGAGGTGCTGGACGACGCTGGCTGGCTCCGCAGCAGCGACGTCGGCCACATAGACGGTGACGGGTGCCTGGTGCTGGCCGGTCGGGTTGACGACGTGTACATCCGGGGCGGATACAAGGTCCACCCGCTCGAGGTGGAAAACGTCCTCGCTGAGCATCCTGGCGTAGCCCAGGCCGCGGTTATCGGCGTCCCGGGCCCGGTGCTCGGAGAGATCGGTATCGCCTTCGTCTTGCCTGTAGAGACCACACCGCCTGGCGCCGACGAGTTGCGGGCCTGGCTGAAAGGCCGACTGGCCGATTACAAGGCGCCGGACCGGATCGAGTTCGTGGCCGCCCTGCCCCTCACCTCGATGATGAAGGTCGACAAGGACGCCTTGCGCCGTCTCGCCACCGGCGCCGAGCCCCCGCGGGACGGAACGCCCTCGGTCAACCGCCGAGACTGAGTCCGGGAGCGCGGACCCCGAAGACCGCGGTGTCCATCAGCCGGCCGACCTTCGTCGCATCCCAGTAGGCGCCTCCGTTGTCCACGGTCACGGCCTCGGTCCAGCCCTGCATCCAGTGGATCTTCGTGCGCATCGCCCGGATGCACTGACCGCTGACATGGCCCGCCTGGTCGCTGGCCAGCCAGGCGACGACCGGCGAACTCACGGCTGGGTTCAGAGGGTCGAACTCGTCCGGGTCGTACTCGTCCGGCTCCAGGGGCGCGGCGGTCCCGCTCACCCCCGCAGACAGCCGCGTGACGGCGCCGGGCCCGATCGCGTTGACGGTCACCCCGATGCTCGCCAGCTCGAGGCTCAGGGTGAGAGTCAGGCCCATGATCGCCGCCTTCGCCGTGGCGTAGTTGGACTGACCGAAGTTGCCAAGGAGCCCGGCCCCCGACACGGTGTTGATCAAACGTCCTCCGACCGGGCCGCCCTGCGCCCTGGACACGGCGCGCCAGTGGCGGGCGGCAGCCCTGGAGACCAGCCATGTGCCCCGTACGTGGACCCGCATGACAAGGTCGAAGTCGTCCGTGTCCATGTTCCAGATGGTCCGGTCTCGCACGATCCCGGCGTTGTTGACGACGATGTCCAAGCGTCCCCACGTGTCGACCACCCGCTCGACCATGGCCGCCGCGTCAGCCTCGTCGCCGACATCGCCGTAGTCGGCGACGGCTTCGCCTCCCGCCTCGGTGATAAGGGCCACGACCCGGTCGCTGTCCGCGACCACTCCCGTCCCCGGATACCGAAGTGCCGAGGTCGTTGACTACGACTTGTGCGCCCTGCTTGGCCAGTTCCATGGCGTGCGCCCTCCCGATCCCGTGCCCTGAGCCAGTGACGAGCGCGGTCTTGCCGTCGAGCAGTCCCATTCGAACCCTCCTGATTTCGGGGATGCGGACTGTAGACGATGACCTGGCTGGTTCCTCGCCCGGCCACCGGTGATCGCGGTCAGTTGGAAACGACCACCTCGTCGGACAGGCGGGATACCGAGTCGCGAAATTCGCTGAAGCTCCGGCTCCAGGGCTCGATCAGCAGCCAGGTGACGCCCGCCTCCTGGTAGGCCGGGAGGTCTCGACGGATCTGGGCCGCCCACGACGCCGCGTCGGTTCGATCACCGAACGGCGAGAAGCACACGTCCACCGCGTGGCCACCGTACTGGGCCCGGCGCGTCTTCAGGTCGGAAACCATCGTCGCCAGCTGGTCGATCGTCTCGAGGGCGGGCGTCCGGGTGATCCTGGCCAAGGCCTCGTCCTGGGCAATCGGCATCCAGCCGTCGGCCTTGGCGGCCGCTCGGCGTCGGGCTCCCGCGCTGTTGCCGCCGATCCAGATCGGCGGGCCCCCAGGCCGGGCCGGTGCAGGCAGCTGGGTGTGCCCCTTCGCCGGGAAGGGTCCGTCGATGTCGACGCTGTCACCGGTCCACGCGGTCCTCATGGCGTCGAGAGCGGCGTCGAACAGCGGGCCCCGTCCCTCCCATTCGGCCCCCAGCACCGTGAATTCCGGACGGAGGTACCCGGCCGCCATCCCGGCCACGACCCGACCCCCGGACAGCTTGTCGAGGCTCGCAAGAGCCTTGGCGGTCACGTAGGGGTTGCGGTACCCCGACACGAGCACGAACGTCAGCAGCTGCACCCGGGTCGTGGCCGCGGCCATGAACGAAAGGGCCACGAACGGATCGAACGCGTGGTGGCCCCCGTGGGCCAGCCACTCGTCGTCGGGGAACGGGTGTTCCGTGGCGGAAACACCATCGAAGCCCGATGCCTCGGCCAGGCGGGCGACGTCCGCCAGGTGACCGCCCTCGATCCATCGGTCGTAGTGCTTCGTCGCCCGCATGGGCATCAACAGATTGAACCTCACAACTCCTTCTCCCTTCTGGCCTGCCGACCGCATCCGAAGCGCGAGAGCAGAGACGCGCCCAGATGGCGGCCGCCGGCACCTATAAGCCCGATGCCCAGTCTGCCAGCGCGTCGAGGGCCTCGCTCAGGTGCTCCGGCTGTCCCTCGAAGTAGTGCGTCGCGCCCTTGATCTCGACCAGACGGCGTGAGCTCGACGCTCGGGCCGCGTCATGCATCTGCCGGGCCATCTGCGGAGTCACCACGGGGTCCGCCGTGCCGACCCCGACCCATACCGGATCGACGACCTCAGGGAGCCACCGGAGCGAGTCGCCGAGGGTGTGGTCGAGCGACCACTGGTTCAGCCACGAGCGAACAGTAGAGCAGCGTCCGATGCCGGCCGGAAGGTAGTTCGCCAGCGCCGGAGGTCCCCACAGGGACACTCCGACCTCCCGGTCACTCGGGTCGATGGCGCCGTCGAGAAAGCGCAGGTCGGCGGTCGTCCCCTGGACGATGAACGCCAAATCCTCGAGGCCCGGCGGGAAGTGACCTGGCGAGCGGAGAGCGTGCCATGTCGCCTCGGCCCACGCCGAGATGCGCCGGTTGCGTTCCCTTTCCGCGGCCCGATAGCGCTCGATGAATTCCGCAGAGAAAGGGGGGCCGTTGTGAGGGTTGTACATGTCGATAGATGGATCCCGCTCGAAGGGCTGATGCTCGTCGCGGATCGCCGGGTCAAGCCATTCAGTACACAATCGGGCCCGTGACGGGTGGGCATTGAACATGGCGATGGCGTCGGCCGGTACGAGCCCCGCCGAGGTGAGGTCCGGGCCGCCCCCCGGTGGTGAGGTAACTGTCGGGTGGCGGGCCTGAGCCTGGTAATACGGGACGATGGACGCGCCACCCGAGTTGCCCACCAGCACCACCTTGTCGTAGCCGATCTGCCGGAGATGGGCCACCATCGCCCCGAGGTCGAGCAGGCAGTTCTCCATGATGAGGTTGGTGTCGTTGCCCACATATCGAGTGGTGAGCCCGATCGACCCGAAGCCCCTGTCGGCCAGGCCCGGAAGGGCGTAATGGCCGAGGAAGTTGGCGGTCGGGTGGCACCAGACGACCGCGGTGGCGGGCCGGAGCCCCGAAGCCCGCACCTCGCTGGCCCACACCGTGCGAGCGAGGCGGGCCACGCCCGAGTAGATCTCCACCTTGGCGTGCGCCTCCTGGGGCGCGGCGATCAGGTTGCGCTCCAGCTTGGTCACGGTGTGGTCCTGGCAACGACAATGCCTCGATGGGCGAGGTAGTCCGGCGAGAGATCCGGTACGGGCAGGCCGAGCCGGCGAGCGATCATCTGGGTGACCGTGTTGTCGTGTCCCATGCGGGTGTCAGGGGGAGCGAGCCCCTTGGCGAGCCGGGCGTCCGCCTGGCGGATGAGCGTGGTGGCCATGAACAACTCCTCTACCAGGTCGAAGAACTCGAGGTCGCCGACGGGCCGGTCCGATAACGATGAGTAGCGGGCGATAGTGGTGTCGCGATCCGGCCAACCCGGGAGCGGCTCGATGCCAACCGCCCTGGTCTGGAAGTCGTCGAAGAACAGCCAGTGAGCCAGGTCCTGACTGGCCGGGCCGACGCTCGCCGTCTCCCAATCAAGGGCCGCGGTGACCACGCCGGCGTCGCCGAACAACATGTTCCCGACTCGGGGGTCACCCCACAGCAGCACCGGTTCCCCAGCGTCGACCCGGGGGGCCTGACTGGTGAGACGGTCGATAGCGGTGTCGGTGATGGGGAATCGGCGGCCGGAGGTGCTCCACTCGTACCAATCTCGGAGCGCCGCGACCCGATCGACGATGGATAGCGGTGACGGTGCCCCGTCCAGAAGGAAGCGGTGGGTGCGCTCCCACTCCACGGCGTGAACGGCCACCAGCACCTCCATGGCGGAAGCCCACAGGCGCTCCCGCTCGGGTCGGCTCAGCCTCGGCAGCCAACCCTCGGTGTGGATGGAGGGCTTACCGAGCGGCACCTGGCCGGCGATGCGCTCCATGACGAAGAACGGAGCGCCGAGTACCGACGGGTCGGGCTCGACCCATCGCACCGCAGGCACCGGGACGGGGGTCGAAGCCAGACCCTGCAGTACACGAGCTTCGCGAAGGACGTCGGGGTTGCGGAAGATGGGCGTCCCTGTCGCTTGGCGCCGGACCACCAGGTGCTCCTGGCGCCCACTGGCCCAAATCTCGCAGAGCATGGTGTCATTCGACTGGCCCGCGGCTGGCCGCTCCAGAGCCGTGATCACGACCTCGTCGGCCGGCAGCCGCTCGGCCAACCAGGCGGCCAACGGTCCCGTCAGGCCGGCCCCGGGGGACGTCAGGGGGCCTCCGAGAAGCAGGTCACCAGACGGTCGAGATGCTCGGCGGTGCTGCCGTGGAGCACAAGCTCGTCGGCTCCGGCGTCGAGATATTCATGCAGGCGGGCGGCGCAGCGGGCAGCGTTACCGGTCGCCGACGACGTCGGAATCCACTCGGCCGGCAAGGACCGGCTGACCTCGATCAGCTGGGCACGCGTGAGCGCCTTGTCGGCCTGCTTGTCGCCGAGAGCCACGAGCAAGGGCTGCGACCGGTATCGTTCAAGTGACCCCGAGTTCCAACCGTTGGCGGCGACCAGCGCATCGCCGAGGTCCGCGACGTGGAAGTAACCGGCGGCCCGGGCTGCCACCGCCAGATCGGTGTCTTCGGGCGACCGGTCCGGGGCGACCACGACGGCTGCATAACACTGAAGCGCGCCCGGATCGCGTCCGGCGGCTGCGGCCGCGTCACGGACTCTTTCGAGGGAACGTCGCACTGCGTCGGGGGTGAGAAACGGATGGAGGATCACGCCGTCGAACCACCGGCCGGCGAGCTCTAAGGTCTTCGGGCCAACCGCGGCGAGCAGGACCGGTGGCGGCTGCACATCAGCCTGTTGGGCCAACCGCAGGTGGGGGAAGCGCCCGGCGGGACCTTCGTATTCCACCGTCTCCCCGGCCCACAGCCGCCGCAGGATGCGTGCTGTGTCGCCGAGGGCAGCACACGTCGGCGCGATCGTCCCGTAGTGGCGCCACCGCCACGGGGCCGATCGACCGAGACCGAGCACGAACCGGTTCCCCGAGAGGGCCTGGAGGGTCTGACCCATCGACGCCAGGACCATGGGGTGTCGCAACCCCGTGTGGGTCACGGCTGCTCCAATGCGAATGCGCTGGGTCGTCTGGGTGAGCGCACCCGCGAGCGACGGAAGGTCCTTGGTGTCGTACCGCTCGCCGATCCACACTGTTCCCAGCCCGGCGGCCTCGGCGCGGCGGGCCTGCCTGGTCACCGGCCGGGGGTCGGCCACGCCTCCCGGCAGGACGTAACAACCGAGCAGCGCGGCTTCCCGCCGCCTCCGGCCCGCGACCCCTGGTGTCACCGATCGCCACGGTAACGCACGGTCCGGTGCCGACGACTGGTAGAAAGCACGGCGGTGAACGTGGGCCGGCTCCTCGCTGTAAGCGCCAGGCGATTCCCCGACCGCCCCGCGATCAAATGGGGTGAGCTGACGCTTACCTATGGCGTCCTCGACCGGCGGACCGATGCGCTGGCGCGAGGGCTTACTACGACCGGGGTCACCAAAGGCGACCGGGTGTGCGTTTTCATGCGCAATCGCCCAGAGCTCCTCGAAGCCATGTTTGCGTGCTTCAAGGCCGGCTTCTGCCTGGTTCCCCTCAACAGTCGGCTCACCCCCGACGAAATCGCCTTCCATGTCGAGGACTCCGGTGCGGTGGCGCTCCTCATCGACGCCGAGTGCACCGACGTCGTCGCCCGCTCCGGCCTTGGTGGTACGACGATCGTGGCAGCCGGAGGGGCAGCCACCCCTGGGGTGGTCGTCTACGAGGACCTGATCGCCGGGGCCGACGCCTCGCCAGTGGCAGTCGACGTGGACCGCGACGACCTGGCATGGTTGTTTTACACCTCGGGGACGACAGGCCGTCCGAAAGGGGCGATGCTGACCCACGGCGTTCTGGGATTCGTGACTGCCTCGTGGCTGGCGGACCTCACCCCGTTGGACGAACGTGATGTCACGCTGCACGCCGCGCCCCTCAGCCACGGGGCCGGCTTCCACGCTCTCGCCGCGACCGCTCGGGGGGCCCTGCAGGTGATACCCCCGGACCCCCACTTCGACCCGGTTGGAATTCTGGGGCTTCTGGCCGCTGAAGGGGTGACCAATACCTGGCTGGTCCCAACCCAGATCGTCATGCTGGTCGACGCCCTCGGCGGCTCGAAGCCGAACCTCCCGCGGCTGCGCCGCGTCGTCTACGGCGGCGCGCCTTCCCTCCCGCCCACCTCCGACAGGCCCTCGAGCTGTTCGGCCCGGTGTTCGTCCAGCTTTTCGGCCAGGGCGAGACGCCGATGACCGCCACCGCCCTCAGCGTCGGCGACCATATCGCCGCGTTGTCAGGTGACCACCCGGAACGACTTGGCTCCGCAGGGGTGGCCCGGCCCGGTACCGACGTGAGGATCCTGGCCGAGGACGGGACGGAGGTGCAGCCGGGCGAGCTCGGCGAGGTCTGCGTTCGTGGAGGGGCCGTCATGCGCGGCTACTGGAACCGGCCCGAGGCCACCGCCGAGACCTTGCGGGGTGAGTGGCTGCACACCGGCGACCTGGGCCGAATCGACGAGCAAGGGTACGTCTACCTGCTCGACCGCACGAAGGACATGATCATCAGCGGCGGATCGAATGTGTACGCGGTCGAGGTGGAGGCCGCCTTGGCTGACCATCCTGCGGTTCGGGAGGTGGCCGTGATCGGGTTGGTCGATCGCACGTGGGGGGAGATCGTTACCGCGGTGGTCGTCGCCGAGCCGGGCGTCGATCCGAGCACGTTACAGACCCAGCTGGCAGGCCACTGCACAGCCACCCTGGCGGGCTACAAGCGGCCGCGTCGATTTGTCGTTCGCGACCGCCTTCCCCGTAACGCTTACGGCAAGGTCCTCAAACGCCAGCTACGGGAGGAGTTGGCGACCAAGTAGGGACGTGGCCCCGCTCAGCCGAGGTGGTCCAGTCGGAGCACCTCGATCGCGTTGCCCCGGAGGATGCGTTCCACCACTTCGTTCGCCAATCCGCCGGTCAGCTTGGTCATGACCTGCTTGGTGTCGGGCCACGACGAATCGGAGTGCGGGTAGTCCGTCTCGGCCGTCACGTTGGCGACGCCCACCTCGTCAAGAGATGCCAGCCCATGCGGGTCGTTGATGAAACAGCCGTACACCGAACGGTAGTAATAGGTCGAGGGCGGCTCGGGGATGTGCTTGGTCTGTGCCCACCCCTGGTTGTCCTCCCACACCTGGTCGACCCGCTGCAATGCGTAGGGGATCCATCCGATCTGGCTCTCCGCGTACAGCAGCTTCAGGTCGGGATAGCGGACCAGGAGGCCGGACATGAGGAAATCGATCAGCGACGACATCGCGTTCCCGAATGCGAGCGTCGCACTCACGGACGGAGGTGCGTCCGGCGACGCCGCCGGCATCTTCGACGACGACCCGATGTGCATGGCCACGACGGTGCCCGTCTCGGCGCACGCGTCGAAGAACGGATCCCACTCGCCGCTGTGGATGGTCGGCAGGCCCAGGTGGTACGGCAGCTCGCTGAAGCAGACCGCCCTGAACCCGCGTGCCGCGTTGCGCCGCACCTCGTCGGCGGCGAGCCGGGCATCCCAGAGGGGGATGATGCCGAGCGGAATGAGCCGGCCTCCGGAAGCGCCACACCACTCCTCGAGCATCCAGTCGTTGTACGCCCGGACGCACGCGAGTCCCAACTCCTTGTCATGCCCCTCGTAGAAGGTCTGCCCGCAAAAACGAGGAAGAGTCGGAAAACACATTGACGCCTCCACCCAACTCGCGTCCATGTCCTCAAGACGAGCTTTGGGGTCGTAGCATCCCGGCCGCATGTCGTCGTAGGTGATCGGCGTAAGAGTCATCTCCTCCTTGGGATACCCGGCGGCCGCCACCATCCGCTTGTGCGTATACACGAGGTCCTCGTACAACCAGCAGTCGACCTTGGTCGGCGAGTCGTCGTCGAAGTGCTCGACGTAACTGGCCGTCCCCACGTAGTCGATGTTGGCGATGCCACGGCGGACCACCTTGGGGCCGCGATCCCGAAAACGCTGCGGGAGCCATCTGTCCCACACATGGGGAGGCTCGACGACGTGGTCGTCGACGCTCACAATCTTGGGAAGCTCCGTCACGACCGGCGATGACTCCGGTCACTGGCCAGCTGGGTGAGCACGGTCGACAAGTTGTCGCCTGACCGGCGGGCTTGCTCTTTCACCTCGCTCCAATCACCCAGTTGGGCGGCCGCGTGTTCGGCATTGTCATTCCAGGCGGGGGAGGTGGGAGCCGTGAGCTCCAGCCGGACGCCGTTCGGATCACGGAAATAGATGCTGTAGATGATCTTGTGGTCTACCGGCCCGAGCACCTCGATTCCGTTGACCTCGAGCCACTCCCTCCACCGGTCGACGACCTCCGGGCTGTCGACCTGGAGGGCCAGATGCTGGAACGTGTAGTAGGCGGGGTGCGGCGGGTCCTCGAGGGGCGGCAGTTCAGGAGCCTCGAAGAAGGCGACGGTCGAGCCATCGGCCATCCGGAAGAAGGAATGGAAGTACGGAACGGGCTCACCGGTGGACGGGATGGAGTCGTCGAGAACGGCGTTCACCAGTTCCATCCCGAGGAGGCGGGTGTAGAAGTCGGTGGTCGCCTGCGTATCCCGGGTCACATAGGCCACGTGGCTGAGCATCTGCGGCGTCCCCGGTCGAGTCGCATCCGAGACTGAGGGAGGCCCGTCGAACGTCGCGGCCTGGTTGTCGAGTGTTGTCTCGCTCACTGGTCTTCCTCCCAACATCGTGACCGTCGTAGTACGAAATCGTCGTCACGCCATTGTCTCACGACCGCGCCACGAACAGCGCGTCGACGGCCACCACCCCGTCATCGGTGATGATCAGAGGATTGATGTCCGCTGAGCGGAGCCACGACGCCGTTTCCTGCCAGGCACTGGCGATGCCCTCGAGAGCCGCCTCCAGCTGATCGAGCGGCCAGGCCGGCTCGCCCCGTAGAACACCCACTTGGTCAGCGATCTCGGCAACCAGCGAACGGGCGGCGCCCGAGCCGAGCGGCAGCAGCCGCCCGCCCACCCGTGCGGCCAGCTCGAGGAGGATGCCGCCGCGCCCGAACAGCACAAGCGGCCCGAAGTCGGTGTCCCCCTGGATCCCGATGAACGCCTCCCCACGGGCGTGGAGCATCTGCTGCACGACCACGGTGCCTGGCGCCGAGTGGGCGGCGGCTATCAGCCGGAGCTCCCTGACGGATGCCGCCACGTCAGCGGGAGTCACCCCGAGACGGACCGCGCCGAGCTCGGTGCGGTGAGGCACGTCGGCCAGCTTCACCACCAGCCGTCCGCCCAGGCGGGCGACGTCCGCGTCAGGCTCGACGCTTTCGGGCAGGATCAGGTAGGGGGCAACGGGGACCCCGACCCGGCGAAGAATGGCCATCGAGTCGGCAAATCCCACGATGCGGCCGGCGGGACTGTCCACCAACCGCGGCGCTGCGAAGGGGACCGCCGCCGGCGCCGCTGAAGGACCCTCGGTCCGACCGGACGGTGCCCCGGCAGCCACCTCGCTCAGCGCTCGGATGGCGCGAAAAGTAGCGCGCAAACCCCGGCAGAAGGTCAGGCCGCTCTCCCGGTATTTCGCCGTCCACGCCCCGATCGCAGTCGCCTCCACGGGAGTCACGACGAGGGGGATGCCCGACGCCGCGGCGACCTCGGCGAAAGGATCGAGCAGAGTGCGGGCCCAGCCCTCGTCTCCTTCCCCCGCCCACCAGCACAGCACCAGCGCATCGACACCGACCGCTTCTGCGTACCCGCGGAACATTTCCACGAGCAGGGCTCGGTCGCGCATCACGAAGCCCGTGAGGTCGAGCGGGTTCAGGCTGCTGTCCTCTCCCGGGATCCGCTGCCGGACCCACGCACGGAGGGGGGCCAACTCAGGAAGCTCGACATCCTCCTGGAGCGACTGGTCGGCGGCCACGCCAGCGACGCCACCGGAGGAGGCCATGACTGCCACGCCGCGAATCGGGCGCCAGTGTGCGGGATGAAGCTGGGACAGGAGCTGGGCCCGGTCGAGCAGGTCGTCCACGTCTCCCGCGGTGACGACCCCGGCCTGGCGGAAGACCAGGTCGTACACCCAGCTCTCGTCGGCGATGGCTCCCGTGTGCGACCTCATGATGTGGCGCGACCGTTCCGACCGGCCGAGCTTGAGCGCGATTACTCCCTTCCCCGAAGCCGCGGGCCCGCGCCACCGAAGCGAGGAAGGCGGAGGCATCCCGGATCTTCTCGATGACGAGGCAGATCACGCTGGTTTCGGGATCGTCGGCGAGCAGCTCAATGTAGTCGGCGATGTCGCATACCGCTTCGTTCCCCGACGAGATGGCCACCCCGAAGCCCAGCCGCCGCTGCAGGCCAGCTGCCAGGCACGAGCGCAGGAGGAAGCCGCTCTGGGAGATGACCGCGGTGGCGCCCGGGTCCAGTTTGATGCGGCCGCCGGTGAAGAGGTTGGCGTTGGTCCGGACGTTGAGGAAGCCGCTGCAGTTGGGCCCCATCACGGCCATCTCCGGGCCGGCCGCCTCGACGAGCCGGTGCTGCAGTCCCGCTCCCCCGTGGCCCAGTTCGGCGTACCCGCCCGCCGCCACGACCACTCCCCCGCAACCGAGTGATGCAGCTTCGGCCACCACGTCGATCGCCCGCTCGGCGCTGACGAGCGACAGCACCGCGTCGATCGGTTCCCCCAGCGCATCCAGGTTGGGTGCGCAAGGGCGGTCGTAGACCCGGTCGCGGTTTGGGTTCACCAGATACACGTTGCGGCCCACGTCGAGCATGGGCAGCACGGCATTATTTGACATACCGAGCTTCTCGCTGGCGCCGACAACCGCAATGGTCACGGGATTGAGCAAGCGCGATAGGCTCTCGACGTTCACCGCACCGACTGTACGCAAATCGAGCGGGCCCAGCCCGATAGGGGGATCTAAACGGACGGGTGAAGCTCGACGAGATCAGCTATGAAAAGTCGAACGGCGTGGCGTCCATCACCCTTGACCGCCCGGACAAGCTCAACGCTATATCGGCCCGGACCGGAGGCACCCGGGATCAAATCACTTGGGCGTTGAGCAATGCTGAGTCAGATCCCAACATCGGGTCGGTGCTATTGAGCGGCAGCGGCCGGGGCTTCTCGAGCGGCGGCGATCTGTCGGGCAACGCCCGACGGGAGACGGCTTTCGAGCATCAAGCCTTCCTCGAGAAGGCCGAGGGCTTCCACCGCCGGCTGCGAGACGCGAGGCTGCCCGTGGTCGCGGCCGTCCACGGCGTGTGCCTTGGAGCCGCATTGTCGATGGTCGTAGCGTGTGACTTCGTTATCGCCGCCGAATCCGCTCGCTTCTCGCTCCCGGAGGGTCGCATCGGCCTGGTCGGCGCAACCGCACTCGTGCCAGTCGTCGGCCGCCAGTGGGCCAAGTACATGATGCTCACTGGAGAGGAAATCGGCGCCGAACGAGCCCGGGAGATCGGGCTGATCCTCACCGTCGAGCCCGACGACCAGCTGATGGACCGGGCCCGCGACCTTGCCGGCCGCCTGGCCCGCCTGCCCCGGGAAGCGGTGCTGCTCAACAAGAGGGCGCTCGACGCGGTGGCCGACGCGGGCGGGGACGCAGCCGGTCGCATCGCGGCCCTCGCGGCCGACGCCGTGACCCTGGCCAACAGCGGGCGGGCGACCGCACCGGATGGACGTTCTTTTCGCGAGATAATTGACAGCGAAGGTATGAGCGGGATCAAGGCTGCCCAGGCCGCCCAGTACGATGCGTCCTGGCTCCGTCAGCTCCGGGGACGATGAGAGATGAGGCGTTCGTGACCGGGTCCCCGCCCGCCGCTGGCTTCACTATCAAGGGGCGGCTGTCCTGCCTGAGACGCACATGACTGCTCCCGGGGCCCTCGGCACGACGATCTTGCACGACGTCAGCAAAGGCGTTTCCACCGTCACCTTGAACCGTCCCGATGCGGCCAACGCCCTTCTGCCCGAGATCCGCGACGCGGTGATCGAGCTCCTTGCCGCGGCGGACCGTGATCCGGAGATCAGAGCGGTGGCGATCCGGGCCAACGGTCGGCACTTCTGCTCGGGCGCCGATGTCGGTTCGATTGCGGGCGGTCGAGCGGCGAACGCGGTCGTAGGCGACGGTATGCGGCGCATCATGCAGGGCGCCCAGCGACTGATCGAAGCCATCCTCGACTGCCCCAAGCCCGTGGTCGCGGTGGTCCAGGGAACGGCTGCTGGTCTTGGGGCCCATATTGCCTACGCCTGCGACCTGGTCGTGGCTGCAGAGGATGTATCCTTCCTGGAGCCGTTCCTGCTGCGGGGGATCGTCGTCGACGCGGGAGGTTGTTACTTGCTCCCTCGGCTCGTCGGTACACAGCGGGCGAAGGAGCTGATGTTCTTGGCCGAGAAGCTCCCGGCCTCAGCCGCGCAAGCCATGGGCCTGGTCAACCGGGTGGCCCCGGCGTCCAGCCTCGACGCCACGGCTTCGAAGCTGCTGGACCAGTTGGCTGGCATGCCGACGAGCGGCCTGGCCTTCACCAAACGCCTGCTCAACGCCTCCTTCGATCATGACCGAACGGCTTCGTTCATGATCGAGGCCGCCTTCCAGGAACTGCAGAGCCGCGCCGACGACGCCACGGAAGGGGTGGCCGCCTTCCTGGAGCGCCGCCCCACCGAGTTCAAAGGACACTGAGTTTCAAAGGACACTGGCGCCATGACCGACGAGCCCCGATTTGACCTGCCCACCGTCGAGCCCGAGAGCCAGCCGTTCTGGGATGCAGCCCGGGAAGGGCGCCTCTTGATCCAGCGCTGCACTTTGTGTGGCGCGGCGCAGCATTACCCCCGGCCGTTCTGCGTGCAGTGCTGGAGCGACCAGATCGGCTGGGAGGAGTCGAGCGGGCGGGCCACGCTCTACACGTACTCGACGGTGTACATGAACGACCTCCCGCCGTTCGACCGGAGGCTCCCCTATGTGGTGGCGGCCGTAGACCTCGAGGAAGGGCCTCGCATCATGACCAATATCGTCGGGGCCGAGCCGGCCGATCTGCACATCGGGATGGCGCTTGTCGTAGACTTCCAGGCCCTCGACGAGCGCGTCTCGGCCCCGGTGTTCCGGCCCGCTTGAGGGTCGCCAACGGCTATCAGCCTGGCGTTCCTCCATCCCACACGGCGGCCACGTCGGACACGGTCAGCCGGGTGGCGATGAACGGAAGAGAGTTCTGGATTACCGCTCGGCCGTACTCGACCGGCACCCCGGCTACCGCATCGGTCACGACTGCCACCCGGTACCCGAGTCCGACCGCCTCGATGGTGAGACCCAGGATCCCGACGTTGAGCGACACCCCACAGGCCACGATGGTGCGTACCCCGAGGCGGCGGAGAAGAGCGTCGAGATCGGTCCCGGTAAACGGAGAGACCCCGTGCCTGCGCCGCATGACCAGATCCTCAGGAGCGACCCCGATGTCGGGCACCGGGTCGGTCGCGCCAGGTCGCGGCGCCGCCCCCGCCGTCCTCTTCGCGATCGCCGCGGCCCCCGGATAGTTGGGAGGGATCCCCGCGACGAAGTCGGGGCCGACCGTGCAGTGAACGACGGGGACCCCGCCTCGCCTGGCCGCGACCAGGAGATCCCGGATGCGGCTGAGCATTCCCTCTTCCTCGACCGCCTTTCGCAGTTCCGGGAGGGTGGTCAGGTCGCCAACCGTGTTGCCCTGGACCTCCATCGTGAGCACCGCGGTGGCCCGGGGGCTGAGCATCTCCGACAGGTCAATGGGCATGTTCAACCTCGTGGGTTCTTCCCTACTGGGACGTCCTTGTCCACGGCACTCTAGTGCTTCGACCGGAAGCCTTGGCTTCTAGACACTCCTTCAGACAAAGGTGAAGCAGGAGATATGGCGCCACTTATCCCGGCAAATATCCACACATTATCCGGGCGAGCTGTCCGAAAATCTGTACCTCCGCCACGATCCCGGTGGTGGGACACCAACCAAGCGCAGGATCCCGCTCAGGGCACTCGTCGCCTATTGACATCATCGATCCAACGCCGTTACCTTCGCCTGCGTCGGCCTTTCGCGCCGAGTGGTACTTAGAGGGGAAAGAAGATGGGCGACCAATCAGCGATCGATTGCAGTTCGTACGCGGTAACGGATCCATTCTTCGGAGCGCCCTACATCGACGTCGACGAATGGAGGGACACCCCCTGCCCGCACCGGCACATCCATGGCGGTTTCGCCGACTGCGACACTCGCTTCACCTTCTACTTCCCCGCCCTGCAGGAGTGGGGGGGTCGGATGTACATGCCGCTGGAAGGCGCCCACGCCGGCCATGAAGGGGCTTTCGGGGGCCCGATGGGAGAGCTGATCGGCGGTTTGGCACTTACCGTGCGCCTCGGCGGCTACATGGCCGAGTCGAACATGGGGCACATCGGCGACGACATCGACCGCAAAGGCGGGGATGATCCGACACTGTACGGTTGGCGCGCCGCGGCCGAGACAGGTCGATTTTCGAAGCACGTGGCTGCTCAGGTCTATGGTTCGCCACCCCATCACAGCTACGTTTGGGGTGGCAGCGGCGGGGCGAGGCGCTCCCCTTTGGTACTGGAGAACGCGCCCGATGTATTCGACGGCGCTCTCCCGTTTATGGGTGGCGGTGACGTCCGTCCCTTCCCCGCCAAAGAGCGCATCAAGGGCGCCCAGGTCATGAGCTTCGCCTGTATGTTCAACGTCCATCGTCTGTTGCGTGATCCGGCCAAGGCCATCCGTTTGATCGATTCCATGCAGCCCGGGGGCAGCGGAGACCCATTCGCCGGGCTGACCAGTCACGAGCGGGACGAACTCGCCAGCTTGTACCGGCAGGGCTTCCCTATCGGCGACGAGTTCATGATATTCACGCCGATGGGCCAGATATGGCTCTGGACCTCGATCGCCGATCTTCTCGTCGCCCAGGATCCCGACTACTTCGCCGATTTCTGGACAAAGCCGGGCTACATCGGCCACGATTCCCCGGAGGTCGTGGTGCCCGATCTGATCGATGTCACGACCACAGTGCAGCGGGTAGTCACGGTGCGTGATCTGTTACGCGACCCGGCTTTCGCCGGCGACGAGTACCTGCTGATGCGGACCATGGCGGGGATCATGGCCGCCGACGAAGCGACCATCGACGCGCCTTACGCCATCGAGCTCACGGGATTGCCCGACGGCTACCGGCTGGGTGCCGGTCTGCGGATGGTGAGCGGAAACGCCAAAGGCCGCCAGCTCTACGCCATCGCCACCGCCGGAAATCTCTTCGCTGGTGACGGGCACGGCGAGGCCAATCTCGAGCGTTTCAACGGTGTACAGGCTGGCGACGAAGTGCAGGTGGACAACCGGAAATTCCTCGCTTTCTGCTACTTCCACCGTCATCACATCATGTCCGACACCCAGTTCGATGGTCTCCGGGTGGCCGGGCGGCCCATCTACCAGCAGCACCCCGTGCCGCTGATGTCACCCCTCATGGGCGTTTCGTATACCGGTCACTTCCAGGGCAAGCTTCTGTGGATACATCACACCCACGACTCATCTCTGTGGCCTTCGCAAGGGATCATCTACGAGGCGGCGACCAAGCAGGCGCAGGGTGCCGACGGCGCGTTTGAGCGGTTTCGGCTGCAATGGACCGAGAACGCCGAGCACATCGGACCCGCGTTCCTTCCCTCGTCGCCGCTGCGGGCCAGCAACACGTGCCTGGTGGACTACACCCCGATCATCGAGCAGGGCCTGGTCGACCTCGCAGGGTGGGTCGAGGACGGCGTTGCGCCCGCTGCCACCCGCTATACCTACCAGGACGGCCAGGTCCAGCTACCGGCTCGCGCCGCGGAAAGAGGCGGAGTCCAGCCCGTCGTTCGCGTTACCGCTGATGGAGCCGGCCGTGCCGACGTCTCTGCCGGGGCGACCGTAATACTGCAGGTCCGCGCTGAAGCCCCCCCTGCGGGCGGCACGATAGTTTCCGTGATTTGGGACTTCGATGGCAAAGGTACGTTCCCGGTCGGTCAGGATGAGGTCGATGGAACCAGGCGCGAGGTGACCCTGACTACCAGCCACGCCTATGACACCCCGGGCACCTACTTCGCGACGGCGCTGGTTGCATCGCAGCGCGAGGGCGACGTGAATGCCAAGCACCGGCGGCTGCAGAATCTGGCGTCGGCTCGCGTGGTCGTCAGCTGACTCGGGGCGCCGGCTGCTGGCCAGGCGGAAGCAGATACTTCGCGGGAGGCCTCACGACGGCCGAGTGAGGTGGGAGGAACATCTACGGCCCGCCACGCGTGAATTGGTGGGGCGTGTACAGAGTCGGAACTTATAAAACCCCCAATGCACCGTTCTCGAACTTTAATTCGATTAGATGGTCGACCCCAAGTTGTCGGCGCAGGTCGCACGACATGGGCGTCCAGCACGCGGACTGTCGGGGCGAAGTAGTGTCGGACGTCGTGAAGTTCATGCTGCGGGCATGGGACGTGCCCGGTGACCCCGGAATCGCACTTCGCAACGAACTGCGGGCCGCGCACACCGAAACGATCAGCGCTCGTTTCTCTGAAGGCTCGGTCTTGCTGGGTGCCGGGGTCTACGACGATGCAGGCGTGGTGCGTGGCTCGGTCGTGATCCTGGATTGCGAGAGCAGAGCCGGTGTCGACTCCTACCTGGAGAGCGAACCTTTTCAGATCGGTGGTCTGTGGAAGCGGGTCGAGGTGCACGAGCTCAGGGTCCCGGACATGTATCTGGAGCACTTCCCCCGGCCGACAAGTTGAGGCGAGAGGGTGTACGACCTGATCATCTCCAATGGGCGTGTCGTCGATGGGACGGGCGCGCCTGAGCGAACCGCGGATGTTGCGGTCGTCGATGGGCGGATCGTTGCCGTGGGCCCTGGGCTTGCGTCGACTGAGGCCGCGGAGGTTGTCGACGCCTCGGGGCTCGTGGTGATGCCCGGCTTCGTGGACGTTCACACGCATTACGACGGTCAGGTGCTCTGGGACGACCTGCTCGAGCCCACCAGCGCCCACGGGGTGACCACGGTCTTCACCGGCAACTGCGGGGTGGGCTTCGCCCCGGTGGCGGGCGAGGCCGGACGCCATCGGCTGCTCGACCTGATGGCCGGCGTGGAGGACATCCCCCGTGCCACCCTTCAGGAGGGTGTCGGGTGGGGCTGGGAGTCGTTCCCCGAGTATCTGGATGCGCTGGCGCGACTGCGCTGGAGCGTCGACGTGGCCACTCAGGTGCCACACGGACCGGTTCGGGCGCTCGTGCGGGGCGACCGCAACGACCGCACACCGGCCACTGCTGAGGAGATCGCCGCTATGGCTGCGCTCGTCGCTGACGCGATCGAGGCGGGTGCGTTTTCTGTGACGACTTCGCGGACACTCGGTCACCTGTCGTTGGATGGCACCCCGGTGCCGGGGACGTATGCGACCTACGAAGAACTGCTGGCGCTGGCTCGGGCGGTCCAACGGGCCGGCGGCTCGCTTATGGAGTTCGCGGCCTCGGGGCTGGCGGTCGCCGACGACGACGCGGTCGTCGACGGTGAGATCGACCGGATCGGCCGGATCGCGATCGAGGCCGACCTCACCACCACCTTCATCCTCCTTCAATGTCACAACGCCCCGGAGCGCTGGCGGCGCGAAGCCGAGCAGTCAGCGGCCTGGCGGGCGCAGGGCGCCTCAGTCGTGCCTTTGATCGCGGGGCGTCCATTCACGTCCATTTGGGGATGGGATGTGCGTCACCCTTTCATGGCCCGTGCCTCCTATCGGCCTCTTTCGCGCCTTCCGCTGCCCGAGCGGCTGGTCGAGTTGCGCCGTCCGGCCGTGCGGGCGGCCATCCTTGCCGAGCCCGACCAGTTCGCAGGGGTGGCAGAGCGGCGCAGCGTCGAACGGGTGAAGCGGGTGCTGCCGGCCAGCTTCCCGATGGTCGGCTCGCCCGACTACGAGCCCGGGCCGGAGCGATCCATCGGCGCCGCGGCCGCGGCCTGCGGCGTCTCGACAGAGGAGGTCGCGTACGACATCCTGCTTGACGACGGAGCCATGCTCTGCAACTTCGTGTACAACTATGCCGACGGTGACCACGCCGCGCTTCATCAGCAACTCCTCGACCTCGACGCGGTGGTCGGTCTCAATGACGGTGGCGCCCACACCGCGCTGATCTGCGACTCGACGATCCCCACCTACATGCTCACGCACTGGGCCCGCGACCGGCAGCGGGGACCGCGGCTCGATCTGCCGGAGGTAGTTCGCCGACTCACCTCTCAGCCGGCTGACCTGTATGGCTTGGCAGACCGAGGTCGGATCGAGCCCGGACTGCGGGCGGATCTCAACGTGATCGACTTCGAGCGGCTGCGGCTTGGCGTCCCCGTGGCGACGGCGGATCTTCCCGCCGGCGGGGTGCGGATGCTCCAGGCCGCGACCGGCTACGTGCTCACGACCGTCGCCGGCACCGTCACCCGCCGCGGTGGCACCGATACCGGAGCCCGGCCGGGACAGCTCGTGCGCCGTAAGTGAGGTCAACCGGCTTCTCGACGGCGGCCCGGAGGCCGTGGCATTCCTGGCCGGTGATGAGCCTGCTGAGCTTGATGGGGACGGGCTGTAGCCGGTCGGTGCGGCCAGTTGATCGGGGGGCCTTCTCAGAGGTGTTCCACGAACCAGTCGCGCCCTGCGGCGCTGGTCGCTTCGAACTGGTCGAGGTAGACGTCGTAATGCTCTCCAGGTATCAGGAGGAGCTGCTTGGGCTGGAGGGCCCTCTCGTAGGCAGCCAGGGCGTCGGCGGCCGGGGTCATTGTGTCCTCTATGCCGACGATCATGAGCAGTGGGGTGGGGGAGATCCGCTCGATGAACGCGGCCGGCTCGTAGCGGTCGTAGTGCTCCCAGGAGCGCAGGGTGATCTCGTTGCGCCAGTTGCGGCGGTGCTCCTCGGGGCGGGACATGGCGAACCTGACGCTGGCGCTGTCCTCGCCGAAGGCGGGGACCAGGGTGGGGGCATCGCCCCGACCGCGTGCGGCGCGGTCGACTTCCCAACTCTCCCGTAGCGCCCGGTAGCCGGCCTGGGTGTGGCGCAGCTCGAGGTTGTGGTGCCCGCTGATGGTCATGGCCTGGGAGACGACGGCCTTCACCCGCCGGTCGGAGGAGGCGACGCCGAGGACGTGGCCGCCCGAGTAACTGGTGCCCCAGATACCGATCCTCTCGGCGTCAATCTCGGGGTGATTGATCAGGAAGGTGATGGCATCGTGGTAACCACGCTGTTGCAGGATCGGGTCCAGCTCCTGCCGGGGAAGGCCGTCGCTGTCACCGCAGTTGGCGTGGTCGTATATGAGCGTGGCGATCCCGGCCTCGGCGAACACCTCCTGGTAAGGATGGCCGAGAAAACCCTCGCGAACCCCGGCGAACCCGGCGGTGACGACCACCGCCGGCATCGGGCCGTCACGGTCGGGCACGAACAGCCAACCACGAAGCGTGCTGCCCTCGGACACGAACTCGACGTCGTCGCGTCGCAGCTCGCTCACCGGTGGCGGGCCGGGTGATTGGCCCAACTGGTGTGGTAGTCGGGGTCGGCGACGGAATTCGCGGCCGGCCCTAGCGACAGCGGTTTGAACGTGTCGATCATGACGGCGTACTCCTCGTGGCGGGGCTTGCCGATCGAGGCCTCGGCGCCGCCGGGGTGCGGTCCGTGGACCCAACCCGCCGGGTGGAAGGTGATGGACCCCTGCCCGACGTTGGTACCCCGCCGGATGGTGTAGTCACCAGCCACGAAGAACATCATCTCGTCGCAATCGACAGCCGAGTGGGCATAGGGTGCCGGTACCGAGTCCGGGTCGTAGTCGGCCGGGCGCGGACAGAACGAGCACACGACCCAGCCCGGACCCGCGAACGTCTCGAGCACCGAAGGCGGGGCGTGGAAACGCTTCACGATCGGCTCGTAGTCGTAAATCGAGAAGACCCACGGGTACACGCAGCCGTCCCAGCCGATCACGTCGAAGGGGTGGTGGGCCAAGGTGTGGCGGGTCACGCCATCGCGGTGCTTTACGAGAACCTCGGCCTCGCCGTCGTCGACGAGGTGCGGGTCGGTCGGCCCACGAAAGTCACGCTCGGAGTACGGGGCGTGCTCGAGCAACTGGCCGCGCGGCGACAGGTAGCGGTTGGGGATCCCGATGTGCCCGGTTGCCTCCATGACCAGCATCCGGGTACCTCCGGCGTCGGCGATCCACCTGTGCACGCAGCCCATCGGTACCTTCACGTAGTCACCGGTTCCCACCCCGAGCACGCCGTACTGCGTCTCCAGGCTCGCCCTGCCCTCCTGCACGAACACCAGTTCGTCGCCGACGGCGTTGCGGAACAGTGGGCTCGTCGTATCGGCGACCACGTAGGAAATCCTGATCTCGTCGTTGACGAGCAGGCAGTGCCGCCCGGTGACCGCGTCGCCGCCGGCGGGCAGTTCCTGGGTCTGGAACATCCGAGGGATCAGGGGGGAGTTGGGAGCTGGGACGGGCCGCAGCGCCGGTACGTCGACGGCCTCCGCGGCGAGAATCATGTTGGGGCTGCCCCGGTGGTAGAGCAGTGACGAGGCGTTGAAGAACCCCTGTTCTCCGACCAGCTCCTCGAGGTACAACTGCCCGTCCGGACCCCGGAATTGCGAGTGGCGCTTTTTGGGCACTTCGCCCACACGCCGGTAGTAGGTCATGGTCCTCCGTTCCGGGAACTGAGTTCACACGGCTCGAAATCCGGAGGGAAACTGGAACGCCGACCTCGCCCCAATAGGCCCGCTTCATCGAGACTCTCCGGACCATGCCACTCGAACGGCGCTGGTTTCATGGCCTCCCCCTGCTCGCTCGACACCGTTGGCGGCCATCGTGGCAGATTGGTCAACCGGCCCGTCCAAGCCAAGGGTCACTCCCATCAGGTCGAAGTCCAGGCTCCGACCAATCGAAGCAAGTTAAGCATGATGACACCTTTGAGAGGAATCCAGGCCCGGATGCGGCCGGCGCCCGTCGCCTCGGAGAAGTCCTGCGCTTGTTCCCGACCGGGAGATCTTGTACGATCCGAAGTGCGCGTCAGGCTGCTGTAGGGGGGACCGAATGAGACGAAGCCGATATGCCTGTCCGGCCGCTGTTGCCGCCCTGGTATTGGTCGGTGCTGCATGCGGCAGCTCGAAAACACCGTCATCCACCGCTACGACCGGGCCCAGCGGCGCGAGTGGATCGTCGTCGCCAACGAACGGCGCGCCTCACACGGCGAGCGCCCCGGGCATCTCTGCGACAACCATCACACTCGGATACATCACCTCAGAGACCGGAGACGCCAGCTCCACCTTCGCGGATGGCCCCGCCGCCGCCCAGGCCCGCATCGACTTGCAAAACGCTCAGGGAGGAGTGGACGGTCGCAAGATCGTCCTGGTGCCGGTCGACGACCAGTCGAGCCCAACGCAAGATTTGTCGGCCGCCCAGGAGCTGGTGGAGACCAAGAATGTCTTCGGCATCATCGACTTCTCCCCCTTCACCTTCGGGGGGGCGAAGTACCTGAGCCAGCAAGGCGTCCCGGTGACCGGCTTCGGCTTCGACGGACCAGAGTGGGCCGAGCCGTCGAGCAGCAACATGTTCAGCTGGAGCCCCGTGGTCGACACGCCGATTCCCGACCCAGGGGGGCCGGCATACGCCTACACCACCGACGCCGAAGTCCTGAAGGCCGCGGGTGTAACCAAGTTGGCTGCCCTCGGGTACGGGGTCTCCAACTCATCGCAGACCAGTATCCATGCCATCATGACCGCCGCCGAAGTTCTGGGGATCGCCAAGTGCTATGAGAACGATTCGGTGCCGTTCGGCGGGGTGGACTTCACCGCCGACGTGTTATCCATCAAGGGCGCCGGCTGCAACGGGGTGGTAGGCAGCTTCGTCGATAGCTCCGACGTCGCTCTGAGCCAGGCCGTCAAGCAAGCCAGCCTGCCCAACGTGCACCAGTTGTACTTCACGGGCTACGACAGCGACATCCTCGGCACCCCCTCCTCGGCCGATGCGTTTGCGGGCGACTACGTCGCTGTCTCCTACGATCCCAACAGCACCCTTCCGGCGGTGCAAACAATGTTCAGCACCCTCAAGCAGTACGACCCGGCGTACAAGGCAGGCGAAATCCCCGACCTCGGGCTGTACGGCTCCTACATCTCCGCCGATCTGATGATCGACGGGCTGCAAAAAGCAGGCCCGAACCCAACCCGAGCGTCGTTCGTCTCCACGTTGCGCGGGGTGAGCAGCTACAACGCAGGGGGGCTCCTGCCCAGCCCTATCGGCTTCACCAACTTCGGAACTCCCGCCATGCTGCCACAGACCTCTTGCGGCCAGTTCGCCTACATCTCTGCGGGCAAGTTCGTCTATTACGACGGCGGCAAAGACGTCTGCGGGACCCTGTTCAAGGTCAATCCCAACGCCTGATCAAAATGGCCGACCCAGGCCTTCGCTCCCACACGACGGCGGCTGGGTCGCGCAGCCGGGGAGGTTTCCTGTCCGGAGTGCCTTCAACCTCTCTGGCCGTTGGGTATCGTCACTCGGCGAATTCCGCGATGGAGGCGACTGAGTCCGCTATCTCGGTGGGCGTACGCCCGTGCGGCGGCACGACCGCTTCGGTAACTCCCGCCTTCCGGTGTTCGTCCAGTATCCGGCGCAGACCATCCCGCTCAGAGTGGTCGGCGACAACCATCAGGCCAACGGTGGACGGATCCCGGCCGACGGCCTCCGCTCGCTCACGAAGGATGGTTGCCAGTACCGCCGCCCGGTCCGGTGGCAGGGATCCCGCCGCCAGGCCCACTCCGTATCGGACGGCGCGATCGTAGGTTTCGGAGGAGTGACCGCCGAACCACAGGGGTATGCCGCTCTCCTGAGCAGGCTTGGGGTTGCAGTACAACTCGGGAAACGAGACGAACTCACCGGAAAACGACGGGCGCTCTTCGCTCCACAGCACCTTCATGGCCCGGACGTACTCCTCCGATCGAGCGCCGCGCCGGCGGCGGTCGACCCCGACACAGTCGAACTCCTCGAGAACGCCACCTATCCCGACCCCCATTGTCACCCGTCCGTGCGACAGGTGGTCGAGCGAGGCCAGTTGGCGGGCCAGCAGAAGCGGCTGACGCAACGGTATGACCATTACCGAGATGCCCACGCCCACCCGCGTCGTCGCCGCCAGCATCCACCCCATCGCGACGATGCCCTCGAGTTGGGGCGCCGAGATATCCCAAGGGAAATCCCGTCCGAGGTCTCCCGCTGACTCGTAGTGGGCGGGATAGACGAGGCGGTCCCCCATCCAGATCCGGGCCAGACCAGCCGAGTCCGCACTCTGGGCTACAGCTGTCAGGTATTCGGGCGTGCTGAAGCGGCTGCGCGGAATCATGCCCGTGGAGATAAGCACCCCAGTCTCCGATCGCTTCGGTCGCCGAGACGCCGACGACATCACAGCTAACGGTATCCACTCGAGCGGTCAGCGGTGTTCGCTCACGACCTGATCGGCGAAGTTCTCCAGGATTTCGAGACCCCTGCGCCCATTGTCGGACGGGATATGGACCAGGACCTGAGTGACGCCCGCCGTCTTCAACTCCTCCAGCCATTCCAGATAGGGGCCGTAGTCGCCCCCAGCCTCCACCATCCGGCCCGGACCTCGAAGCTGCTGGATCTGCACCGACACCGTGGCCGGGTCCCGACCCGCCAACTCCAGCCGACGCCTCAGATCCGCGATCGCAGCCGCCATACTCGCGACGTCGGGCAGAGGGGCAGTCCGAGTGGTTTTCGCCGCCACATCCCCGGCAAATATGGGGGTCCAACCCTCCCCGTAGTCGGCGACGCGCTGGCGGGCTCTGGCACTGTTGCCTCCGATCCATATCGGAGGATGGGGACGCTGCACGGGGTGCGGCAGCTGCCGGATCCCTTCCGCTTCGAACCCCTCGCCCGAAGTCGTCACCGTCTCGCCCGTCCACAGGCGCTTCCAGACCGAGATGGCTTCGTCGAGCAGCACATTACGGTTCTCGAAGTCAGAGCCCAGGGCTCGGGCCTCAGAGCGCAGATAGCCGGTTCCAACTGGCACGATCAGTCGGCCACCTGAGGCCACGTCCAACGTCGAGATCTGCTTGGCGGTCATGACCGGGTTGCGGAACGGAGGCACGAGCACATACGGCATCAACTTGATCGCCGAAGTGACGGCGGCAAAGAATCCGAGAATCGTGAATACGTCCAGGGCGTCATGGCCACCAGCGTCCAGCCACCGCGCCGACGGAGCCGGGTGCTCGGTCAAGGCGACCGCGTCGTAGCCATTCCGCTCGGCGGTCTGCGCAAAGTTGCGGAGGTAGTCGGGGTCCAAAATGTCGTCGCTGTAAGGCGTCTGATGCATGGGGTAGAGGGCCGTGAACCGCATGTCCCTGACTCTAAGCGCCCCGCCGAAGACCGTTGCTGCGCGGTTTCCGGCTGAACGGGTGGGTGACACTCAAGCGGCCCGGCGGGCCGTGCATCCGAGTTTGCGTAACCCTTGTTACGGGGACACGGGGGAAGGCGAGCGTGGACGGTTTCAGGGCCTCTGGCTTCGGCTCACGTCGTCGGTCAGTCGGTCCAAACCGGCTATCTCGTCCTCGGTCAGTGCCAACCAAGCCCCATCGATGTTGTCGTCTGCGTGGGCAATCTTGGACGTGCCCGGGATGGGAACCGTGACGGGCGAGCGGGCCAGGAGCCAGGCGACGGCTACCTGTTGGGCCGAGACGCGGTGGTCAGCGGCGATGGCCGCGACGGCCGACTCAGTTGGAGTAGCTGGTCGCTCCAGGGTGCCGTCCGAGCCGTAAGGCACGGCCGGGCCCAGGATGTTCGGCGAATGGGGTATGAAGACGATGCCGGCCGCCTCGCAGGCCCTCAATACGTCGTCGGATCCTCTCCGGGCCACGCTGTAGGCGTTCTGCACCGAGACGATCTCGCAGATAGACCTGGCCTCCTGGAGTTGAGCCACGTTGACATTGGACAACCCGATATGGCGGACCTTGCCCTCACGCCGCAGTTCGGCGCACGCTCCAACCGTATCGGCGTACGGCACCTGGGGATCGGGGACATGGACTTGGTAAAGATCGATGACATCCAAACGCAGTCGTCGCAGGCTGCGGTCGCATTCCTCTTTAATGTGCTCGGGCCGGCCCAAGGGGGGCAGCGAGCGTTGCCCCGGCTCAATCCTCCCGGGCTTGAATCCCGCCTTGGTCCCGATCAACAGGTCAGCCGGATAGGGATGCAGGGCCTCGGCGAGGATTTCCTCGCACTCGCCGTAGCCGTAAATGTTGGCTACGTCGACGAAGTTGACCCCGCGCTCGTAGACCCGCTGGTACAGACGGGCGGCCTCGCCCCGGTCTCGCTTGCCCTCGGAGTTGCGAGCCGCGGAGACGCGCATGGCACCGAATCCGAGGCGGCGAACCGTCTTACCGGCCAACTCGACGGTCCCGACCGTGCCGTTGTCCAGAGTCCTTGCTGTGGCGAGGATCATCGGGTCGCCCCCCGGGTCCAACCGCGCGTCGCCTGGATCAGACGGGCCGACGCTCATAACCGATTCTGCTCCACGAACGCTGCCGCTCGGAGTATCTCTCCGGTGTACTGCATGGGGTCGTTGCAGGTGACGACGTGCAGCACGGTCTTGGTGGGTACCTCCATCGGTACAGCGGCCGCCGCGTCGACGGTACCACGCTCCCCCATCAGATCCACGAGCTCGGTCCGGGTGAAACCGGGGTCGACCATGACCACCGCAATGCCGAGCTCTCGCAACTCCGGCGCAATGATGTTGCCCAGCCGGTTGAGCGCAGCCTTGCTGGCCGCGTAGGCGACTCGTTCCCCGATCCGTATGGGGCCCGATCCGATCGGTGCCTGGCGGACCGGTGCCAGATCGCCCGCGCCAGAGGTCATGTTGACAATGACCCCGCCTTGAGGCGCCATGGACGGCAGCACGGCCTGGATCAGGGAAAATGGCCCGTGAAGGTTGGTGTCGAACTGGCCCAGCCACTCAGCACGATCGAGATCCGCAATCGACGGCGTCCCGCCACTGGTGTCTGCGGCGTTGTTGACCAGGACGCCAACCGGGCCAAACCGCTCGACGGCCTGGTCGACCAGGGAGTGGATCTGGTCCGGGTCCCGAAGATCGGTTGGCACGGCGATCGCCTGGCCTCCCACCCTCTCGACCGCGGCGACGGTCTCGCCGATGGTTCCCGACAGCCGCCGATGGGCCTCGACCGTCCGGGCGGCGACGACGACGCGCCCACCTCGGCGGCCTATCTCGATGGCGATCTGCTTGCCGATCCCCCGGCTGGCTCCGGTGATGATGACCGTCCTGCCCTGGATGTCCATATATGCCTTTCGTCTTCGGGGGTTAGTTCAGCTCACTCAGACCGTCGAGCTCAGGCCGGTTGGACGAGCGCCGCCTCCGCAGCGAACCGCTCGATGCCGTCCTGCGCCGCGCGGCTCGATGTCCAGGGCGTGACCATCAGCCGGTCGACGCCGGCCTGCTCGTACGCCTCGACCAGTTCGGCGTCGTACCCCTTCCCCCAGCCGGTCAACAGGGTGATCTCGAGCGGCGGCCGTCCTGCGTCTGCACGGCGCCGCTGGAGAGAAGCGACGATCTCCTGCACTGACGCAGGCGCCTGACTGCCCCCAAACCAGCCGTCGCCGACTTGCACGCAGCGCTGTAGGGCCCGTTCGCTGTAACCGCCGAGAAGCAGAGGAGGCCGGGGTTTCTGGATCGGCTTCGGCTCGAAACCCGACGGCGGGAACCCATAGAACCGTCCGTGGAACTCGGGCTTCTGCTCGTGGTAGAGCACGTCGATTACCTGGATCATCTCGTCCAGCCGCGCCCCCCGGGTATGGAAGTCCTCTCCAACTGCCTGGTACTCGGCTTCGATCATCCCGACGCCGATACCCACCGTCACCCGCCCGTCAGACAGCACATCGAGGGTCGCGATCTCCCTGGCCAGGTGAATGGGGTGATGCATCGGGAAGACGGCAATGCAGGTGCCCAACCGGACTCTCCTCGTCACCGCGGCCATATGGGAAAGGGCCACCCAGGGCTCGACAAACCGGCTATCGGGCCGGAAGTTGACCCGGTCACCTTCGGGAACCCCGCCGAAAGGGACGATCACGTGCTCACCGACCCACAACGACTCGAACCCGTGCTCCTCGGCCAAACGCGCCAGGTCGCGCATCTGCCCCGGATAGACCGGCGTGAAGTTGAGACCGAATTTCACTTACACCTCTCCTTCGACTTATGGCGCTCGACACTTTTACAGCCGGGCCGGCCGCGGTGGTTCGTCATACCCAGAGGGCGGACTGCCGCGTGTGCTTCCAGAGGTTGGCTTGGCACCCCCGAGAACCGACCACCGCAGTCACTCAGCCGCCGATGACCCGGCGGGACCGCAGGTCGGCCAGGCGGGTGGTGTCGTAGCCGAGCTCGCCGAGCACCGAGTCAGTGTGCTGGCCAAGCAAACACGCACCCCGCGCCGAGGTGCCGGAGCGAGAGAACGCCACCAGCGGCGCCAGCCGGGGCACCATGCCGAGCATCGGATGAGGGGCTTCTGTGACGAAACCGGACTGACGACCGAAGCTTCCGTCGTCGAGGAAATGAGCTTCGACCGGGCCGGGCAGGACCTCGACACAGGCGACATCGTGGGCCCGCAGGTCGGTTTCCCACCGCGCCGCTGGCCGCTCGAGGAACACTTTGGCCAGCTCGGCCGCGAGCTCGTCGCTGTGTGTGGCCCGAGCTACGGGGTGGCGAAGCGCTCGTCGTCGTCGAATCGGCCCGTTCCGTTCAAGCCGGCCAGCAGCCGAGGCCACTCGTGTGGTCCCGGCGCGGCCAAGAAAACCCAACCTTCGGCCGTCTGGTACAAGCGGTACAGCGGACCGAAGCCGTGAAGTTCCTGGTCGGCGGTCGGGATGGGGCCGGCACCTTCGTAGCGAACCATTGCCTCCGACAGGGCGTGAACGCTGGACGACAGCATGGTGGTCAGCATGGTCTGGGCGCCTCTCCCCCGCTGGCGGGCGAGCAGGCCGAGAAGCAGGGCGGTGCCCACCGTGACGCCGGCGAAGCCATCCGAGTTGCCGACCCCCATCACCGCGTAGACCAGCCGCATGGCGGTGGCCTTGATGTCCTCCAGGGCGAGGTCAGCGGCTTCGGGGATGGTGGCCCCGGCGTTGCGCCAGGCCAGACCAGCCGCGGCGCCGATCGTCGGGGCGAACGCCGGCCGATGCCCGCACGGTCCTCCCGTGCCATACCCGGGGGCACAGAGGTACACCAGGTCGGGATTGACCGCTCGCAACGAGGCCGCGTCGACCTTCAGCCGCTCGGCCACACCAGCCCGAAACGACTGCAGCACGATGTCCGCTCGCCGGATCAGCTCGTGGGCGATCGCCCGACCCTCGTCGGTGGCGATATCGACGGCCACCGATTCCTTGCCCTGCAAGACCTTGAGGCCGGCGACCTCGGGGAAAGGCAGCATGTTGCGGTGGGGGTCGCCGTCGAGCTGTTCCAGCTTGATTACCCGCGCCCCGAGCTCGCCCAACAGGGTGGCGCCGTAAGGCGCTGCGTAGTAGGTCCCCAGCTCGATCACGGTCACACCCTTCAGCGGCGTCGACCCCAACGGAGGCAACGGAGCGGACGGGGCCGGGGCCGCAGGCCGCTTCCCCCCGGCAGCTTCGGCCCGGATCTCCGCGTCGTATTCGCCGTGGCGCGGCGCCGGGCGGCGGATCTCTGCCCGGCGCGGGTCCAACCGGACCACAGGACCCGCCTGGAGCACAGTGCCGCGTTCGGGGTCCGCCAAGGATACGACCATCTCGTTCCAGGTCATCTGCGGGTGGTCGAGGACCTCGTCCCATTTGCTGAACATTTCCGCCCACACATCCGGATCGGCATCCATCCGCTCCCGCCATTCAGCGAGGGTCCTGGAGCGGACCACCTCGAGCAGGCGTTCCCAGAACGTGACCCGGCGCTCGACGTCCTCGAAATCAGGGGCCGTGCTCCACTCCGGGTCGTCGAACATCCATTCCAGACCCAGCATGCGCATCATGGCCCGGAACAACCGGTCGACGGTCTGGGAGAACTGCACCCAACGGCCATCGCCCGTCAACGCGATCAGGAGGCGAAAGGAGAGCCCACCGCTGGGTACCCCTTTTACCGAAACCGGAGCCTGAGTGAAGCCCCCGCTGAAACGCTGAGCGACGACCCGCGAGAACCAGTTGAACGTGTCATGCACGGTGAGCCCCTGGGCCAGGCTGGTCTCCACCTTCTGGCCGCGGCCGCTACCCTCCCGCTCGTACAGGGCCGCCAGCGCGCCTTGCACGGCGAGCATCGCTGCCGGATATGAGCAATACCGGGCGGAGGGGAAGGACGGGCCCGGGCGATCGGTCATGTCGCTCACCGCGGACAGGACACCGAGCTTCGCCATTACCACGGCCTCGTATCCCTGCAGACCGCTGAGCTGGCCGGTGCTGCCGAATCCGCTAACGGACACGTAGACCAGCCCCGGGTTGTCCGGCTCAAGGGAGTCGTAACCGAGACCGAAGCGGGCCGCCACACCCGGCCGGAAAGTCTCGATGATCACGTCGCTGCTGACCGCCAGGTGTCGGGCCACGGCGCAGTCGGCCAGGTCGTGAAGGTCCAGCGCGATGCTGCGTTTGCCGCGGGCCCAGAAGGCCCAGGCCGGCTGGGCTCGCAGGGTGCTTCCCCCTGGCGGCTCGATCTGAATCACGTCAGCGCCGAAATCGGCGAAGAACTGCCCGGCCTGTATCCCGGACAGGCCATTGGAAAGCTCCAGGACCCGGATGCCGGCCAGCACGCCGCCGGACCCGGTCACAGCGTCAGCCGGGCCACGCATCGCCCAACCGGCTTCCGTCGCTCATGTGCGTCTTCTTCCCCCAACGACAAATGCAAGCTTGATTTTCACCGGCAAACCCTACCGGCCGCGCCGGCACCGGGCAACCGGCCTGGGCCTGGCGCACCCAGACGCGACCGGCGGAGCCTGACCTCGCCGTGAGAAGGCTACCGGTCCCGGCCAACGCCCAAGGCCGCTCGACTGAAGCGCAGGATGTGGTCAGCGGCCTCCCGGCGCGACAACCGGAGCGTGCCGGTGTTCGCCCAATTGACAGCTTCCATGGTTATCGCCCGAATCGAATGCACATCCAATTCCGGTTGAGCATCTGGGAACAATCCGACCGCCAGGCCATCCTCCAACACAGCCTTCAGTGGCGCCACCAGTAGATCCGCCCCGAGTTGTTGGGCTCGAGTCCCCGCCACCGCACGGGCGACCATCGGCGAGCTGAGCGCCAACCGCCGCTCCGCCCGTCGCCGATCGTACCCCAAGCTGAGCATCTCCATCACCCATACCCCCAACGCCTCATCCGGATCACCCGCTCCCTCTACCCGGCGCCGCAAATGGCCCCCAAAGGACTCTGCATCACGCTCGTAGAGTGCCCGGACCACGTCCTCCTTGGTCTCGAAGTGGCGGTAAAAGGCCCGGGTGGATAGGCCCGACTCGGCCAGAATGTCCGCGACGGTCGCCTCCTCGCCGTCGTTTCGCCGCAACACCTCCAGGGCACCGATCAGGATTCGATCGCGTTCCTCGTCGGGCTCGTACAGCCTCGGACGGCCCGGCAGTCGCAGAGGGGCGACTTCAGATTGATCTTCGGTGGCCATAACAGAAGCCTAGAGTGCGCAGACCGAGACCAGCCCGGCCGCTCCGAGGCCGACCTGGGAGCGGTCGGGACCTGCGTTTTACGAGGCTAAGGGGCGAAAACGTGGTGTCGTCATTTCGTCGTTGACGTGTTCCCATACGATTTCGACCGCGTCGCCGATCCGGACGGCATCGGGGTCACAGTCGATGATGTTGACCAACATGCGAGCGCCGGCGCCCTGCGTGCCGTCGAGATCCACAATGCCGGAGACGTAGGGGCATGCCGGCCCCAGATCGGGGTGCAGCGGATGGCGCACCACCGTGTACGACACAATCCTCCCGGTCCCGGCGAGCTCGACCCACTCCACGTCGCGGTGCTGGCAGTTGAAACAGTATGGGCTCGGCGGGAGCCTGAAAGTGTCGCAGTTCGTGCATCTGGGAACGACGAGGCGCTCGTCTTTGGCTGCGTCCCAGAATGGCTGCGTCCGAACGTCCGCGTGGGTGCGAGTCATGATCGACGGAAAGACGCCCGCTCTGAGGTTGCTGAAGGTGCTCATGGTCGTCTCACTTCCTCAACAGGGTCCCGCTGACCGGCAAGCTGGCCGGGCCACCGGTCACCAGCGCGATCTCCGCGCCCTCAACCTGGTTGATCGCACTGCCACGGATCTGTTCGACCGCCTCGCGTACGTGGGTCATCCCGATGATGTAGGCCTCGGAGAGGTTGCCGCCATGGGTGTTCACCGGGATGGTCCCGGTGCCGTACCGGATGTTGCCGTCCTCGATGAAACGACCGCCCTCCCCGATCGGGCAGAACCCGTAGTCCTCGAGCTGCATCAGCACCATGGGAGAGAAATGGTCGTACAGCAGGGCCACATCGACGTCGCCCGGCCCGACTCCTGCCATCTCGAATAAGCGCTTGGCCACGGGCCTGTGCCCGGAGGACGGGAACTCCTCCTCCGGAATCTGGAAATACCGGAAAATCGCCGGACCCCACCTGCCACTACCGCCATGAGCCGACGCCATGATGTAGGCCGGCGGCTGCCGGAGATCCTTGGCGCGCTCCGCAGCGACCGTGATGACCGCAACCGCGCCGTCACTCTCCATCGTGTAGTCGAACAAGCACAATGGATCCGAGATCATCCGCGCACTGAAGTAGTCGTCCAGTGTCAGGGGCTCGGTACGCAACGAGGTCGGCCGCTTGATCGCATTTTCACGCTGCGAGATACAGATCTCGGCAAAATGTTCGCGCTGAGTTCCATACAGATGCATATGCCGCATGGCGAGCACCGAAAAACTGTGTCCCGGCGACAGCAGGCCGTTGTTGGCAGTGAACGCCGCGCTCGGAGGAATCCCGCTACCGCCATAAGGGCTGCTTCCCTCCGTTGCCGTCGCGTAGGCCAGCATCCCACCGATAGCGGAGCCGCCCAAACGCTTGTTGAGCTGTTGGAGGGTCATGAGGGTGACAACGGTCGAGGCCATTCCTGCGTCGATCGCGGCAGCGGCCACACCCAGCGCGCCTGCGCAGCCCCCTCCTCCCGATGTCAGCGTCGTCGCCCAGCGGACCTCGGGTACGCCGAGCTCGGCGGCGACTGCGGCGGGATCGCATGAACTGGAATAAATGGAGAATCCGTCCAGGTCCTTGATGGTCAAGCCGGCGTCGTCAAGCGCGGCGAGAATCGCCGTGCACGCCATGGAGAATTCGCTCTCCGGGTATGACTGGCCCCGCTTGTAGTAAGGCGTCGCTCCCACTCCAACAATGGCAGCTTTGTCCTTGATGCTCATCGGGTGGCTCGACCTTCCTCGCTAGCCTCAGCCGCGTGGCACCCAAACCCAGGTGCAGCAGGCATGTTACCCACGCGACCCGCTATTACGCAAGTCAAGTTCTCAATCACCCGGTGGAGCTCGTCTCGCCGTCGCGGCTGTGTGAGACTACGGCGGATGCCACATTCGACGACGCGCCTCGGGATTCTGTCCGACACGCACATGCCAGGCTCGCTGCGCGAGATGTGGCGCCAGGTGGGAGCGGCCTTCGAGGGAGTGGACCTGATCCTGCATTCCGGCGACATCTGTCATCCGCTGGTCCTGGATCAACTCGAACGGTGGGCCCCCGTCCTGGCCGCCCGCGGCAACAACGACTTGTTCCCCTCCGGGGATGAGCGCGTCAACGACGTCCAGTGGCTCGAGGTCCACGGCTTCCGCATCGCCGTGGTTCACGATATGGAACCCGAGGACCAGCCGATCGCAGAATTGCGTCGCAGGTACCTGAAAGGTGCCGAGGCCGATGTGCTCATCACGGGCCACACCCACTTCGAACGCCTCGACTGGCGCGACGGTGTGCTCCAAATAAATTCCGGCAGCGCCGTCCATCCCCACCAGTGGTCCACCCGGCTCGGCACCGTGGCCGTGGTCGATCTGGCCCCGGGCTCCCTGGTCGCCCGGATCGTCCGCCTCGGTGAGACCGAAGGGCTTCGAAATCCCGGGGTCGAGTATCACTTCGACGGAAGGGAAGTCCGTCGTACGGGATGAGAGCCGCCGCGCCGATCACGGGCTGCGGCCAAGACCAACTAAAATCCGCCATTCGACCGAGAGACAGAGGGAAGGTTCGCATGATCGCTCTCGAGGGACTCAGAGTCGTCGATCTTTCGACAACGTTAAGCGGCGCCCACGCCAGCCAACTGTTCGCCGATTTCGGGTCGGAAGTGATGATGATCGAGCCGATCGGAGGCAGCCCGCTTCGGGCCCAGCCCGCCTTCCCATTTTGGGCCCGGGGCAAGAAAAGCATCGTCCTTGACCTCAAGGATGCCGGCGACAATGCCACAGCCCGGCGGCTGGCCGAGGGTGCAGACGTCGTGATCGAAACGTGGCGGCCCGGGGTAGCCGAGAGACTCGGGCTCGGATACGACGACCTGCAGTCCGTCAATCCCCGGTTGGTCTACGGCTCGATCACCGGCTTCGGTCGCACTGGCCCGCTGTCCCATCTCCAGGGCTACGAGGGTGTGGTGATGTCCAAGATCGGGGCCTATGGCGCTTTGCGCCTGACAGCCCACGATCGGCCCTCGTTCGCGGCGACGCCGGCGGCCAGCTTCAGCGCCTCCCAGACGCTGCTGCACGGTCTCCTCGCCGCTCTGTACGAGCGAGAGGACACCGGCATCGGGCAAAGGGTCGACACGACGCTCGTCCAGGCCCAGACCACCCACGATTGTTGGAATTGGATCACCCGCCTGGTCGCCCGGCGGTATCCCGAGGCCTTCACTGCGGTGCCTCGGGTCAATGAGGAGCGAAAGGTTCCCAACGGTCCTCTTTCTTTCCGGCTGCTGGTGGCGCTGTCCAAAGACGGCCGGTGGATGCAGTTCTCTCAGACATCCGAGCGCTTGTGGGTGGCGTTTATGCACTCACTCGGTCTCGGATGGATGCTCGACGACCCCGACTGGGTGGACGCTCCCTCGGACCCAGACATCGACAAACGCGAAGCCCTGTGGGAGAAGATGCTGGCCGCAGTGCGAGCCAAGACGATCGATGAGTGGTGGCAGGTCTTCGACGCCCAGCCGGACGTGTTTGCTGAGGTGTCGCGCCGCGGCTCCGAGTTGCTTCACCACCCGCAGCTGCTCCATGACGGTCAGGTCATCGAAGCCGACGATCCGCGGTTCGGCAAGATCCGCCAACTCGGTCCCCTCGTGAAGATGAATGCAACGCCCGCCGTTGTCGACAAGCGGTCACCCACCCTCAATTCCGACGAGGCCGAATTGCGCCAAGCGGCCGCCGGTGCTGCCCGACCCGTCGACAGCCCTTCCTCGGCGCCGACCCGCTCGCCGCTGGAGGGCGTTACCGTCGTGGAGCTCGGCACCTTCTACGCCGGGCCCTACGGGGCGACGGTTCTGACCGAGCTCGGGGCCCGGGTCATCAAGATCGAGCTGCTCGAAGGCGATCCCATGCGCTGGATCACCGGTTTCCCCGAGGTGGGCGGGCTCAAGGTCCTGGCCGGCAAGGAGAGCGTCACGGTTGACATCCGGCACCCGGAGGGCCGCGACATCGTCTACGAGCTGATCCGGCGGGCCGACCTGGTTTTGCGCTCTTTCCGGGCCGGCGCAGCGGAGCGGATCGGCTTTGATGCCGACACCCTGCTCACGTTGAACCCAAACCTCGTGTACCACAATGCCCCCGGGTTCGGCATCGACGGCCCTTACGGAAAGCGCCCCGCGTATGCCCCCACCATCGGAGTGGGTGCCGGCATGGCGGGTCGCAACCTCGGGTCGACCATGGTGCAGCGGGCCGACCTCAGCGACGATGAGGTCAAGGAGCTGTCCCTCCGGGTGGGGGCGGCGGCCATGAGCGGCGCCAACCCGGACGCCATCTCATCCCTCGGGGTGGCCACCGGTCTGCTGCTCGGTCTCCTCGCCCGCAAACGCGGGGCGCCAGGCCAATCGATCCTGACCACCATGCTCAACACCATGGGCCATTGCCTCTCCGAGGACCTGGTCGAGTACGAGGGCCGGGTGCCCCTTGTCGAGGTCGACAGCGAGATTCTGGGCTTCAACGCCCTCTACTGGATGTACCGGGCGAAGGACGGATGGGTCTTCCTCGCCTCTGTTACCGACCACGACTGGGTCAGGTTCGTGGCCGCAGTTGGCACACAACTGGGTGCCCTGGCCGATGATGCCCGACTCACCACCGCCGAAGGTCGGTTGGCTGCGGACGCCGACATTGTCGAGACTCTGGCCGACATGTTCCGTTCCCGAACAGCGCACGAATGGGAGGCCGACCTGACGGCAGTCGGGGTGGCGTGCGTGGAAGTGGCGCCCGGACCGTCCGATGCCACTCTGTGGGAAGGTGACGACGCCATCGGCTACCTACTCGACCTGATCGTCGAGCGGGAGCACCCGGTCCTCGGCACCTTTCCCCGCTTGCGATCGCTGGTCACCTACTCAAGGTCAACCACCGTCACGCCGACCACGCCGGCACTGGGCCAGCACACCGACCTGGTCCTCGCCGAGCTCGGACTGAGCCGCGAGCGCATCACATCTCTTCGTGACGCCGGCATCATCGGCTGACCAAAACGAGACGACCGGCATCGGTAACCCGCGAGTTATGACACTCGCTCGAACACCGCTGTGGCCGAGGCGATGACCCGGCCATGTCCCTCGTCCCGTAGCGATGCGTCGATCGCGACCGTGGTCCCCCGGTCGTGGAGGACCTCGGTTGACGCGACGAAGGGCCCCATCAGCCCCCGCGCCACAAAGGTCACATACCACTGGCGCAGTCGCAGTCGTTCGGTCCCAGCCGCGCCCATCGCTGCCTCGCTAGCCGCGGCCTCAAGAAGTATCTGGGTCGGGCCGTGATGCAACGATCCCGACGTCGATCCGATCCGGCTGGTCAACTCAGGGATCTCCATGCCGCCGTCGTCGCGTCTGCGAACCCCGAACGCCTGCCACAGAGGCGGCAAGGAAGGGGAGTCGGGGACACCCGGCCCCGGATCGACGTACCGATACCCCTGGGGAGCCTTCGCCATCACGACACCCGAATCGCGAGCGATTGCCAGCACGCGGTCATGATTCGCAGCATCCACCAGGCGGGCGCGGGAGAAAAGCTGGCTCCGCCCCTCGTGGATCATCTCTCCGATACAGAGCACCTCGGCAACCCCCTCGCCGTCATCCAGCAGCGCCAGGTCGAAATGGACGGGGGCTGGAACGGCAATGGCATCATCGAGGATGCCGATGGTGTCGGCCACCAGTATCAACAGCGGTGCGGCCTGGAGCCCGACACTCGCCGCGCAGGTCCCTCCTCAACGCCATCGTCCCGGTGGCATGATGCCGGTCCAGCGCGGTGGCGTGGGTCCCCAGATATCTGTAGGTCATCAGCCCTTCGGGGCCTCCCATGACCTCCGCGAACTCGTCCCAGAACCGGTCCAGCTCGACTTCGTGCAACGCCCTGATGTTTGACACGGCTGAAGCCTATGCCGACCCGTATCCCTCCAACCACGAGGAAGAAGGCGTGCGTCCTCCGTTCACTCGCCCAGAGTGGCCCGAACAACCGAGAGGTAGGGTCGGATCTCATGGCTGACGTGACATCGATGGCGCATCCGATCGGGCTGCCGGCAAATCTCGACGATTCGGTTTCGGGCACGCCGGCACGCCGCCCCGGATCCGTGCGCCGAACCTCGACCATCGACATGCTGTGGCCGGGCGGCAATGGCGGACCCCTGGAGCTCGTCGGCCGGGCCCGCGACCTGCTCACCCCGGTGGGCGGGCCGCCGACTGTCGTGGACGAGGCGACCATGCAAGTGACGATCCCCGGGTCTCGAACCGTCGGTGCCATCTCGGTCACGCCGGCCAGAACGGGCATACAGGGCCTGGTGGGGGCGGTCGGTGGGTCGGATCTGCGCAACGCCATCGAACGAGTGCTGCCCGGGGAGCGGGAGGGCGCTACTCCGCTCCATTTCCTCCTCGATGATATCGCCGGTACCAGTCTGATCGCCGGCTTCGCCTGGTCGAGGTGGGATCCGGAGATCCGCCGGCGCATGAGCGGCGAGACAGCCGACCAGGGTTCCACCGCCCGCACCTTCGGGGTAAGGAAAGGCCGGATCATCTGTTCGGGGTTGCGCCCGGGCGGCTGGGCCGACACCCATCGGATTCGCCACGAGGATCCACAACATGCGGTACGCCCGGCCGGCGACATCACGACGCCCGATGATCCCCTCGGTTGGCACCCATTCCCGCCTGACCCGCGGGTGGGCATGCGCCGCCATCGCCGGGTGGACGCCTGGCTCGAGGGCGACGTGGTGACGGTCGACGCGTTCTTCCGGGACGCCTGCTGGGATCCCGACGGAACCCAACAGGCGCTCCACGAGTACACCGTCACGGCCGGCATTGACCGCCACGACCACACCCTGCTCACGGCCGTCGCGACACCTCGGGTGCTGCCGTTCCCGGAGTGCCAATGGGCCGCACCCCACGCAGAACAGCTGGTAGGAACCCCAGTGTCCGACTTTCGTAGAACCGTCCAGCAAACTTTGACTGAGCTGCATGCCTGCACTCATCTCAACGACATGCTGCGCAGCCTGGCCGAGGTCCCCGCGCTCGTGAAGGCGCTATAAGCAGGGCCGATAGTTTAGCTTGAAAATCGTCCTTTCATCTGGCATGATTGGTCAGAGACAAAGGGAGGCACCATGAAGCTCTGGGCGAACTCCGGTGATTCGCACTACAACGAACCGCCCGGCTTGTACGACGCGCTGCCTCCCGATCTCCGGACGCGGATGCCCCGGTCGGTCAAGTCCGAGGACGGAACGTACGAGACCATCTACGTGGACGGAAAGTCATTCCAACGACCGATGCCGCGCATCGGGATCGTCAAAGGCAAGACGGGTCGCACCCTGGCCCAAGCGCTACAAGCCCCGGGCGCATCCGATTGGACTCTCCGGCGTCAGGACTTGGACAACGAAGGAATCTGGGCCGAGGTCATCTACGCTTCCGTCGGTTTCTGGAACTCCATGATCTCCGACTCGGGCTTGATGCGCGAAGCGGTGCAGGTCGTCAACGACTGGTCAGCGCGAGTCCAGGGTGAGAGCGTCAGACACGTGATGCCTGCCCAGGTCTCTTGTCTGGATATCGACGACGCGGTGCAGGAGATCCGGCGGGCCGGCCAACTCGGACTCAAGGCCTTGTCGCTCCCGCCCGGGGCCCCACAGGGCATGCCGAGCTTCAATCGCCGTCACTGGGATCCCTTGTGGGACACCGCCGAAGAGCAGGGGATGGTTCTGACGGTCCACACTGGCCCCCCAGTGGGCGAGGATCCGATTCACCATCATGGACCCGGGGCCGGCACCATGAACTACCTCTACGCCTGCTACGGCGGCATGGACATGGCCGCCATGATGGCCGCGTCGGGCGTTCTCGACAAGCGGCCCGGCCTCAAGTTACTGATCTCAGAAGCGGGGGCCAGCTGGCTACCGTTCATTGGCGACCGTCTCGACGAGGCTTACCGTCAGCACGCCGAGTTTGTGCGTGACGAGCTGACCCGTATGCCATCCGAGGTTCTGCGCGAGCAGGTGTACGCCTCTTTCCAGCACGACCCTACCGGGGTGCTGACATGCACGGCCATGGGCTACCGCAACGTCCTGTGGGGCAGCGACTATCCCCACATCGAAGGCACATTCGGTCACACACAAAAGACCCTCCACGAGCTCTTCGACGACCTCGCCGCCGCCGACTCGTACCACATACGGCAGGGCGCGTTCCTCCAACTCTTTCCCCACGTCGGCCCTCCTCCCCTGCAACAGACGGACACCGAATAGTCCGCCAGTCACCGCGTCGCCGCGCTATTGCGCCGACGCTCTGACTTTTCGCAGACCGTGGCTCTTTGTGCTGGCCGTGTTGAGCGACGTGGTCATTCACCCTCCGTGGGCTGGGCGAAAGTTTGGACTTCCCTGCCCGTCGGCGGTCGGCGTTCGAATCGGCGATCGGGGGACAGGTCGGTCTTAGAAGGACCTACCGCAGACGGGTCGGCCGTCAGGTCGTCGTCGATGCCGACCCTCTAGGATTGAACGATGGGAGACAGGACGACTTCGACCGGGGAGGGACTGCGTCAACCGCACTTGGCGGAACTGATCGCCTCGGAGCTGCGAGCCTCGATTCTCCATGGTGAACTGAGAGACGGCGGGTTCCTTCCCACCCAGGACGAGCTCAGCGAACAGTTCGATGTCGGCAAGGTCGCAGTAAGGGAAGCCCTTCGAATATTGGAAAACGAGGGACTCGCCACCGTCCGACGAGGGAACATGGGCGGCGCGACCGTCCACACTCCCAGCCCCCGGGCCGCCGGGCGAATGCTCGCAATGGTTATGGAGGCCCGTTCGGTGCCGGCCGGTCAGCTCGCCGTCGCTCTAGAAAAGATCGAGCCGCTCTGCGCGGCGATGTGCGCTGAGAATCCCGAGCGTTCCACCAGCGTCGTCCCCCGGCTGCGCGAGATTCTGCAGGACTCGGCTGAAGCGCTGCATGAGCCGGTTGCTTTCACCCGCAGCGCTCGTCGGTACCACGAAGTGCTGGTCGAACTGTGCGGCAATCAAGCCATGGTCGTGGTGGTCGGGGCGTTGGAGGCTATCTGGTCTGGTTGCGCGCAAGATTGGGCCAGCAGGGCGGAACGCAGCCACAGCTATCCCGACCTCCGAGGGCGCCGCGCTGCCCTCAAGGCCCATCAGCGCATCACATCATTGATCGAGGACGGGGACGCCGACGCGGCCTCGAAGTTGACCGGGGAGCACGTTCACACGGCTCAGCGGTACTCACTCGGCGATAACCCGAACCGCTCGGTCACTGCCGCTGAGTTCGGATGAGCTCCCCCGCATTCCTCAGCGCGTCGGCCGATCAGTGCCTGGGAGAGGCACGCCTCTCGACAAAGTCCGCGAACTCAGCCCACTGCTTGGCCCGCCGGCGGGCTTCGTCTGCCACTTCATAAATCCTATTGAGCGGGATCTCCGGGCCATAGTAGCGGCCGTCCTCAGGAGTTATTCGGGTCTTCGTGAACCAGTCGACGAAATCACGTCCCGACCGGGTGGATACGAAGGCCGGCGCGATCTCGGCCGTGGTCGCGTGCTGCTCTTGGCGCGGCGGCAAGTCCACCGTGCCGGCTCCCAGGCGGGCTTGGAGCTCGGACCGAACCGCCCGGACCGTCTCCGGCGACGCACCGATAAGGCGCGCAATCGACCGCAGCGACGCCGAGGGATCAGCCATTACCAGGTGGGCGATGTGCGCCCGCTGCGCGCCACGGTCCACCGGGCGCCGGCGGCCGTCGGCGCCCAGCCGCGTGTCGGGCCGGGCCGCTTGCGCACGAGTCAAATCACGGCCTTGATGAGCGGCTCTGCTCCGGACGTTGCCAACGGTGCTCGGCGACAGGCCACAAATTGTCGAGATCCGGCGGTCGGACCAGTCAGGGTGGCGACACAGGAATCCAAGAGCAGCAGTTACCCGCTCGGAGACCGATAATGCCAACCCGTGACTGATGTTCTGTTTCACCGCCTGGACATACGCCTCGTCGTCCGACCCTTCGAAAAGCACAGCGCTGATGGTCTGCAGCCCGAGCCTGCCGGCTGCAGCCACACGGTGGTGCCCGTCGACGATGACACGATCCCTGGATCGGACCAGAATCGGCGGCCAATTACCGCGCGCCTCCGAGAGAACGGCTACATGCTGCTCGCAGAGCCTGTGGTCGCGGGGCGACGGTCCAGAGCTGAGCGTGGACAGCTCGACCCGGACCACGGGCTGGTTCTCGATCGATCCACCGAACTGGGAGGCCTCTCCCCCCTTACGGTGCGCGACATCACCGGGGTCGACCCGCAGAAGTGCCGTCTCAAACGCGTCAGTGCTTCGCACCTGGGAATCTGCCGTTTGGTCCCTCACCTGCACCCTCCGACACCGACGAGCATCACGGTCCCGAAAAAGAGAACCTAACAAGACTATCAATGCTATGATAGATCAAGCAGGCAGGAACCGCCTGCTCGGTCGAGGCACGGTTCGGGCCACCAGTAACGTAAGGCTGAACTCTCCTGTCGGGCGGCCGATTTCACACCGCGTGCCTCGACGCGTCAGATGACCCGGATCGCGGCCAGGCTGTCCAGCGCCGCGTTGTCGAGTCCGCACAGCTCTGCCAGTACCGACCGGGTGTGTTCGCCGAGAAGCGGTGCCCCCGTCGGGGCGGGCCGCGGCTTCCGACCGAGCCGGGGGAATGGTGCCTGCTGGCGGATCGGGCCTGCTATCGGGTCATCAACGACAGTGAGGTCCCCCCGATGGGCGATGTGAGGGTCGGCGAAGATACCCGCCGCGTCGAGGATCGGCGCGACGGGAACACCGGATTCCAGGCACCGGCGCTCCACTTCGAGGGGGGACAGGCCGCTCACCCACCGGGCGACTTCGTCGTTGATCTCCGCGCCGTGAGTGGCGCGAGAGGAGGCGGTCCGGAATCTGGGGTCTACCAGAAGGTCGGCGCGACCCATGGCGTCGCACAGGCGTTCGAAGTTGTTGTCGGAGCCGGCGACGATGCAGACGTAGGTGCCGTCGGCGGCAAGGTAGTTGTCGATGGGAGCGGAGTTCTCCATCCGGTTTCCGTAGCGCTGACGGACCACTCCCAGGCGGTCGTAGGCGGCGAGCGTCCACTCGTTGACTCGCAGCACCGCGGCGTACAGGGCAGCATCGATGACGCCACCTCGGCCGCTGTCCCCCGTGTCTCGTTCGTACAGTGCCGCTATAGCGGCGTGGGCGGCGAACACCCCGGTCAGGTAGTCCGCCAGGTTGAGGCCGGGCCGGACCGGGGGTCGGTCGACGTACCCGGTGAGGTTGAGCAGGCCGCCGTAGGCGATGCCGAGGCGGTCGAGTCCGCCCCGCTCACGGTAGGGTCCGTCCTGGCCGAACACGCTGATCCTTACGATCACGAGTTTGGGGTCGAGGTCGTCGGGGCCTATACGCCAGCGTTCCAGGGTCCCGGGGCGGAAGTTCTCGCAGACGACGTCGCATTGCGAAGCGAGCGTTCGGAACAGTTCCTGGCCTTCGGCTCGACGCAGGTCCAATGTTACGCTTCGCCGTCCTCGACCCTCCACGGCCCAGAAGAGCGAGTATCCCTCGGAGGGCTCGTGGGCGGGGCCTTGGCCCGGATCCGGGTTGTAGCCGGGGTCAGTCACGAAGGGGCCGAGGGAGCGCATCACGTCCCCGGTGCCGGGCTGCTCGATCTTGATGACTTCCGCTCCGAGTTCACCGAGAAGACCGGCGCAGAACGGTGCGGCGAGCCTCGTCCCGACGTCGAGAACGCGGATCCCTTTCAGCGGGCTCTGGCTCATGCCCGGAAGCTCTCGCGGGGGAGTCCGAGGACCCTCTCGGCGATGATGTTCCTCTGAATCTCGCTCGTGCCGCCCATGATCGTGGCGGCGTGATAGTAGAGCCAGGAACGCTGCCACCTGCCCTGACCGGGATTGCCGGCAGCACCCTCCCAGAGCGGGGCGGCGTCGCCCAGAACACTGAGTACCAGGCCGTGAAAGCGCTGGGACATCTCGCTCCACCAGAGCTTGGCGACGCTTCCCTGAGGCCCGGGCTCGCCGCCCTTGGCCAGCCGAGACAGCGTCCTGAGGTTGTGGAGCTGGAAGATGCGGGTCTCTATGAATGCTTGGGCCAGTTGGCGCGCCGTTTCTGGATCGTCGAGCGAGCCGCTGTCGTCGGCCAGGTGCCACAGGTCCTCGAGGAGCTGGGTCAAGGTGACTTGCTGGCGCGGGTTCAGGCCTCGCTCGTAGCCGAGGGTGGTGGCCGCGATGCGCCATCCGGCGTTCATCTCACCGATGAGCTGATCTTCGGGAACGAATACCTCCGACAGGAACACCTGGTTGAACTCGGACTCACCGGTTATCTGCACGAGTGGCCAGCACTGGACTCCGGGGTCGCGCATATCGACGACGAAGAAGGACAGGCCTGCGTGTTTCGCAGCTTCACCGTCTGTCCTGGCCAGACAGATGGCCCAGTCCGCGAACTGGGCATAGGAGTTCCACACCTTCTGACCGTTGAGTACCCAGCCTCCTTCGACCCGGATGGCAGCGGTCTTGAGCGACGCGAGGTCGCTGCCGGCGTCGGGCTCACTGAAGAGCTGGCACCACAGCTCGTCGCCTCGCAGGATGGGCCCCAGCCACCGCGATCGCTGATCGGATGTTCCATGAGCGAGCAGAGTGGGCCCGACGAGGTTCAACCCCATGCGTCCCACCAGCTCGGGGGCACCAGCCCGGGCGAGCTCCTGCTGCACGATGAAATGCTCGATCGGCCCAAGCCCGCGGCCACCGTGCTCCTCCGGCCACGCGACGGCGACATAGCCGCCGTCGGCCAGGATGCGTTGCCACGCACGCCCGGCAGCCACCCGTTCAGCCAGGTCCGCCTGGCGGGGAGGAGTCCTGCCGTACTCCCACGTGATGTTGGACTCGAGCCAGCTGCGCAACTCGCCGGCAAAGGCAGCCTGTTCGGGGGTGGGGTTAAGATTCACTGATGCGCTCCGTTCGAGCCGCGATGGCGGCGGCGGCGTAGTCCTTCATCTGCACACGATCGGGCTTGCCGGTTGGCAGCATCGGTATGGAGTCCACGTGCAGGACCGCCTCCGGCGTCTTGAACTTGGCGAGGCCGCGGTCGGCGAAGCACCGCCGGCACTCTTCCAGATCGAAATCGTCGTCGGCGAGCACAATCGCGGCGACGCGCTCGCCGAGTATCGGGTCCGGGTAGCCGACCGCGACGGCTTGGCGGACCGCCACGTGTGACTCGAGGACCGCTTCGATTTCGGCAGTGGCGATGTTCTCGCCTCCCCGAATGATCAGCTCTTTGATACGGCCAGCCACGGTGAGCCAGCCGTCTTGGTCGATCACACCCAGATCGCCAGTGCGGAGCCACCCGTCGTCTGTTACGGCCTCGGCCGTCTGGTCGGCGACGGCATACCCGGCGAACATCTCCGGGCCGCGCAGCCATATCTCCCCCACCTGTCCCGAGCCGAGGAGGGTTCCGTCAGTCGGATCGACCACCAGGATCTCTGCTTCGCCGACGGGACGCCCATCCGTCTCCCGGCCCTTGTCCACCGGGTCCTGGTCGTGCATTGTCGTGACGGTGGGAGCTTCGGTGCTCCCGTAGGCTCGCTTGACCGTGCAGCCGAGCCGGTTTGCCAGGGTGGTCAACGCGGAAGGCGTCATCGTCGAGCCTCCCATGGAGCTAAGGCGCAAAGACGCTACTCGGGACGGGGTGAACACGGACGATTCGACCATCCCCGTCAGAAACACCGCCGGGCCACCCATGTAGGTGACCTTCTCCGACTCGATCAGTCGCAAGGCCCGTTCAGGGTCCCAAACATCCATCAGGACGGTGCGCATGCCGCAGAAGGCGGGAAGCAGTACACCGTTGACCAGCCCTGACACGTGGGACAGTGGAGCGGGCATCAAAACGACGTCGTCCGATCGCAGAGCGTGTACCTGCTGTTGGACTCCGCACTTGTAGGCCAACCCTCGGTGACTGTGCAGAACTACCTTGGGTTGGCCGGTCGATCCCGAGGTCAACACTCCCACCGCGATGTCACTCGCAGCTATTTCCCCGGGAGCGGGGTCCGCCCCGGTCAGCATCTGTTCGAAAGCGGCGGACCCGTCGCGCACCGGTACCGCCGGGGACAGCTCGGCCAGCGCCAATCCAGGTGCCGACAGGGTCACTCTCGGCTCCAGCATGTCCACAACCCCCGCCAGGTCGCCGACACCGAGACGGTGGTGGAGTGGCACCGCGATCGCGCCCAGCAGCCAGCACGCGCGGTAGAGCATCACCGCTTCGTACCAGTTGGGCATCTGCCACGAAACGACGTCGCCGCGCTCCACGCCCCGGCCTCCCAGGCTGCCGGCCAGAGCTCCGATCGAGCGGTCGAGCACACGGTGATCAAGCCGGTTTTCGCTATCGATCAGGGCCACCCCCTCGAATCGGCCGGGCCGGAACACCTCTCCCAACGGTGGGACGTCCCAGGCTCCCCCAGGACGTTCGTAGCCACCGGCCAACGGATTCTCGAACGTCGAATGGAGCCTCACTTGTAACACCTCCCTGAGAGCGGAAACCGCGAGGAATCGGATCAAATGTCGGATTGGAGCCTAGACAGCTGGTGACCAATCAGTTCCGGCGCGACCAGCTGGGAGCAACCATCCGACGTGACTGGGCGGAACCGTAGATTGTGGACATGGACTTCGAGTTCTCGGACGAGCAGGAGCAGCTCCGCTCCACGGCCCGCTCGCTGCTGGGCCACTACTGCAGCTCCGAGAAGATTCCTCGCGCCATCGATTCGCGTCAACCCTTCGACCAGGAGTTATGGGCGCGGATGACAGAGCTCGGATGGCTCACCCTCTCTTCGGTATTCGCCGAGGATGGGGCCGGGTCCGGCTTCCTCGAGGCGTCGATACTCTTGGAGGAGATCGGCTGGGCCCTCGCCCCGGTGGCGTACCTGCCGACACTCCTTGCTATCTGGGCTCTGAAGAAGGCCGGAGAGGAGCGTCTGGTCGAGGAGCTCTCCTCGGGCGGGAAGGTCGGGGCTGCGGTGTGGCAGCAGCAGTTGTGTGTGGGGGCACCGGGTGCCGATCTGATTGTCAGAGTGAGCGACAACGGCGTGAGCCTCCTCGAGAATCCGAACGTCGGTACCGAGCCGGCAATGGACTTGACCCGGCCGGTCGGGTGGGTGCCCGACGGCGGACGCCGAATTGGCAGCCCAGCCGATGCGCAGGATCTGATGGACCGGGCCGCGGTGGGCACTTCGGCGATGCTGCTCGGGGGCGCAGCCAGGGTGCTCGAGATGACCACTGCCTATGCCAGAGATCGCCGGCAGTTCGACAAGGCGATCGGAAGCTTTCAGGCAGTGAAGCACCATTGCGCCGACATGCTCGTCGACGTGGAGGCGATGCGTTCGATCCTGTACTGGGCCGCATGGTGCGTGGACGTGGGCGACGCCGACGCCTCGCTGGCGGCCTCTTCGGCGAAGGCGTGGTGTTCCCAGGCCGGTCCCCGTGTCATCGCGACCGGCCTTCAGGTCCACGGGGGGATCGGCTTCACGTGGGACCACGACTTGCATCTCTTCCTCAAGCGGGCCAACCTCGACCAGGTGACGTTCGGGGGGTCACGCTTTCATCAAGACCGTGCGGCCGGCCTGCTCACGGAACGGATCAGGACCGGCCACCGTCTGATCTGACCCCCTGCCTGCGCTCAGCGAGCCACCGCGGTGTCGCCCAGCCTCCACTGCGTCTCGATGTGCCGCTCCCGGAACAGCCAGCCAGCCCCGTGGCGGCCGAGCCGATCCCGGTACCAGCCCCACGCGCCCACCACCGAGCTACCCGGGCGGGGCACCAGGACGAAAAAGTCCGCCCGCACGCGTGCCTCGTCCCCGTCGATAACGATGTCGGGGTTCACGGTCACGTGCAGGCCGCGCATCTCTGCCGGCTGGGCCTCGAGGAACCCCCTGATCTCCGCAGGCCCCCGGTACGTGGTGCCCGCCAGTCGCGCCGTCACTATGGCGTCGTCGAAGAACAGCGTCTCAAAGTCGTCGAAGCGCCCCTCGTCGACGGCGTGGCAGTACTCCGAGAGGACCCGCTGCACCTGCTCCCAGTCAGCCCAGAACCGAGCGGTTTCATCCATGAGTCGTGGTCCTTTCACGAGCCCGCGCCGTCAGCGCCTCGGCTGGATCAGCACCTGTACCGTGAATGTGGTCGCGATGAATGCTAGAAGCGCAGGTCAGGAGGAGGTGCCTTCGACGTGTCCAACAGTCCGGGCCGAACAGTTGGACAGGGAAGATGCGGGGTCGGACGAAGTTGAAGTTAGAGTCATCGGATAGGTGGCGTCGCCGCAGCGAAAGCCAATCGATCCCGAAGGGGGCTTTGGCCCGTGGAAACGATCGCGTTTCACCAGGAAGGGGCGGTGGCGGTTGTTCGGTTGGATCGCCCGCCGGTGAACGCCGTCAACCGGCAGATGATGTCCGAGCTGCGGGAACGTTTTGCCCAGCTGGGTGAAGACCGAAGTGTGAACACGGTTGTGCTTGCCGCCGCGGGGCAGAAGGCCTTCTGCGCCGGGATTGACCTGGTCGAGGGGTCCGGTGACAACGAAGGGCCCCGGTCGGTGGCGGACACACTCGACTCGGGAAGGTACTGGCGGGAGACCCAGCGGTGCATCCGTCACTGCACCGTCCCGGTCATTGCGGCCGTCGAGAACGCCGCCATCGGGGCCGGCTTCGGGCTGGTGGGGGTATGCGATCTCATCGTGGCGTCGGAGACCGCGACCTTCTCGCTTACTGAGATCAACGTCGGCCTGCTGGGCGGCGCCGCGAAGGCCCTGAGGATGCTCGGACCCTTCAAGGCTCGGATGATGCTCTTCTCCGGTGAGCCGTTGTCGGCCGCGGAGCTTCACCGCCTGGGGGCGGTCGAGGAATTGGTCCCACCTGGTGAGGCGGAGAAGGCGGCGGTGTCGCTCGCCCAGCGGCTCTCGTCGAAGAGCCCCATTGCGTTGCGGTTGGCGAAAGAGTCGGTCTTGAGGATCGAGGGGTCCGAACTGGAGGACGCTTACCGCACCGAGCAGGACTACACCCAGCGGATGAAGACCTTCAACGACTCCACTGAGGCGCGGGCAGCCTTCCGGGAGAAACGCGACCCCTCCTGGACCTGGTCGTAGCCTTGTTTGCAGTGAGCGTCCCGCCGGCAAGATCACGTTCCTGTCCGTGAACCCTCGGTCGTCGGAGCTGTAGTCTCGGCCGGGGCGAGCGTGTGACCATGGACCTCGACCTTCACATCGCAGGCGACGGCGAGATGGCTCGAGACTATGAGCGGATTGACCTCGATTCGGGACAGCCCTTCCTCTCGCAGTAGAAGCGTCAAGCCCGAGACGGCGCTGGCGATCTCGCGCAACGCAAGAGGAAGGGCATCGTCCCCGAGAGTCGCCCGAAGCACGGACGCCACGGATGAGTGTCCGATCGCCCGCTCGAGGGTCGCGGCGTCAGTTCCGGCCATCACCACGACCTGCTTTCCAAACGACTCTACATAGGGTCCGCCAAGCCCCACCAACGCGATACCGCCAAACGGCCCATCGTGGACGGCGACCATCACCTCGATACCGACCGGTGCCTCCTCCTCGACTACGACGGGGCCGAACGACCGAATCATTCGCTCCAGCGCTGCTCGAAGTTCCTGCGCCGAGGGCACGCCGAGAACCCCGCCATGGATCGCCTTATGCCCGTACAGACCGGCGGCTTTGACCACCACCGGATAACGGTGAACGGCTTTGACAACATCCTCGATGTCGTCCCTCCCGTCGAGATACCACTGCTGGGGGACGGTGAGCGACGACCGCCGCAGTAGCTGGCTTGCCAGGCGGTAACTCAGAGAGCCGGATGCAGACAACGAGCCGGCGCCGACTGACGGATCCCCGGACGCTTCCACTCGACCCGGCGAGGTCGAACCGGAAGAGCGTATCGCCGACGGATCCCACGGCTCAGCGGCGAGATCGAGCCACCGGCACGCATCCTCCGGATCCTCGAAGACGGGTAGGCCGGCGTCTAAGAGCCGGACCCGCAGCGCCTCAGCGATGTTTGGCCATACAGTGAGAACCTTAGTGTGGACGGAACTCCAGTTCTCTAGCTGCTGAGTCACGAACTCGCCATAGACGTCGCCGCCATGCAGGACGACGAGGACATCGACGCCCGGGTCGGCGTGAACGGCGTCAAGGTATGTCGGCAACGAGGACGGAGTGCCGCCGCCCAAGGCGGAGTCGAACGGATTGATGTTATCGATCCCGCCGGCGACGAGTTCTCGCACTCTCGTGGCGCCCGGCTCTGCCAGCTGAGCCAAACCGAGATTGTGACGCTCCGCGAGGTCGCAGGCCAGCACACCAGTGCCGCCCGAACTCGTGAAGAAGGCGGTTCGACGTCCCGGACGCCGGGGGCTGCTCTGCGTGGCCACCGTGGCGACACCGGCGGCCTCGCGAAATGAATGACACGTAATACCACCGTGTGCTGCCACGGCAGCATCAAACTCGTCGGCGTCTCCGACCAAGGCTCCACTATGGGTCGCAGCCGAAATTCGTCCCTGTGCGCTGCGACCTACCTTTACGACGATGACCGGGAGAGCCGCAGCCGCGCAATCATCGAGTGCCGCGAGGAACGCTCCAGGTTGGCGAGCTTGCTCTACGAAAGCGATTACTCCATCGGTCGCGCGGGCATGGGCGAGGTATTTCAACATGTCCTCGATACCGACGTCCATCTCTTCGCCACTGCTCATTATATGACTGATGTTCAGGCCAAAACCTTCGGCCATCCCGGCGATATTTCCAAGCGCTCCCCCGCTCTGACCGACGACGGCGAGGTGGTTTCGACCCGGTCGGTTTGCCGGCCGGTAGTCGCTGGACATCACCCTTCGATTCGACTTCGTCGCGATGAACCCAGTGCAATTGGGACCCCAGAGTCGAACGCGACTCGGGACAATACTCCGGAGTGCCTCCCGGTCCGCAGTAGTGAGCTGGCCTGTAATTACCAGGACGCGAGTCCACCCGGAGTTGGCGCAATCGGCGACCGTCTGAGCAAGCACGCCGTGAGGAACGACCGCAACGCAAAGATCGCCAGGGCCGCCCGGCACCTCCGAGATGTGCTCGTGCGTCCTTCGCCCGAGGACCATCGTCTCGCGACGACTGACGAGCACCACCTCGTCGAAGGAAGAGGCAAGCAAAGATCGAGTCATGCGAGCGTTATACGACCAGACATCCCGCTCCCCGCCGGTCGCGCCAATAATCGCAACCCGACTCGCTTCGAGAAAATCTCCGGCGATCGGCCGATGTTTCGTCGCTGGATTGTGAGTAGTCAAGAATCACCTCGCCGACGGGGCAAAGACCGGTTGACGCTGCAGTCCCAGACATGTTGACAGCTTCGGTGCGGGCCGGCGCAACCGAGCGTCCACCAGCGACGAGCGCCTTTAAGCAGTTGGCGATCGGACCGCCGGGGTGGTTCGTCGGATGACTCGATTCCCGTGCGGGATATCGCGGGTCGTCTGTTGGGACTATTCTCGGAGTTGGCCGAGGAGAAGGCGGGAGGGATCATCGCATGCTGAGATCGAAGCCAAGCCTGTTGAGCCGTGCTGCTGTAGCCGGGATCGGCCGCACCAGGTACAGCCGCGCTTCGGGTCGTACTCCGACTGCCCTGGCTGCGGAGGCTGTGCGAAACGCGCTAGAGGACTGTGGCCTCACGCCCTCCGATGTGGACGGAATGACCTGCTACGGCGGCAACGTCAGCCCCCACCAGATCGCCTACGCGATCGGGCTTGACACGCTGTCCTGGGTCACCGACACCGTCGGCGGGGGGAACGTTGTATCTGCAGTGGTAGGCAACGCGGCGGCGGCCATCGTGACTGGCCAGTGTGACGTTGCCGTCGTCTTCCGTGTGCTCGGGTCGGAGACCCGCTACGGCGCCAACCCCGGGGCGGTACAGGTTCGAGGCGCGCAACAGTGGTCCGGGCCGCAGGGATTCATCGTGCCCCCTCAATGGTTCGCCATGGGCGCCCAGCGGCATATGGCCGTCTACGGGTCGACCAACGAGGATCTCGGGGCGATCGCGATCCAGGAGAGAGCCCACGCCTCGAAGAACCCGCACGCCATCGCCCGCGACACCATCGACCTGGACGACTATTTGAACGGACGCTGGGTGTGCGAGCCATTCCGGGTCTTCGATTGCTGCTACGAGGTCGACGGGGCCGTGGCTCTGGTACTCACGTCGGCCGACCGCGCGAAGAATCTCAAGCACACGCCCGTGTACCCCTTGGGTGTGGCCGACGGTACCGGCTGTGGTGGTGTCCCGGAGTACTGGGACGACCTGACCACCATGTACTCACGCGACTGCGCTCCGCGCCTCTGGGATCGCACTGGTCTGAAACCGTCAGACATGGACGTGGCGCTCATGTACGACTGCTTCACCTTCACGGTGATGGCCACGTTCGAGGATTTCGGGTTTTGCGGCAAGGGAGAGGTAGGGGACTTCTTCCGGGAAGGGAAGGCCACCTACGGCGGCGAGGTGGTTGTCAACCCGCATGGCGGCCTCCTGTCGGAAGGGTACCTGCACGGACTCAACCATCATTTCGAGGCGGTCCTGCAGCTGCGCGGTGAAGCCGCCGAACGCCAGGTGCCTGACGCCGAACTGGCGCTGGTCACTGCCGGTGCCGGCCCGTATGGATGTGCTCTGGTCTACGGAACGGAACCGGGGTGACCACCGCCAACGACGAAGTCGAAGACCCGCCCGACGCTCTCCATACGCCGCCACAGCCGGTCCCCGATGCGGACAGTGCTGGATTTTGGGAGGCAACATCCAGGGGCCAGCTCGCGCTCTGTCGCTGCGACACATGTGGGCTCTGGATGCAACCCCCGCTCGAGCGGTGTCGCAGGTGCAACGCGACGACGTCCTATCAGCCGGTCTCCGGTCACGGCGAGGTGCACTCCTTTATCGTGCAACACCGACCGGTCACCGTCGGCTATATCGACAACCTTCCCTACGCGGTCGCCATCATCGAACTCGACGAGCAGAAGGACCTGCGGTTGCCCGGCCGGGTCGTCGATGTTCCCCACAGCGAGATAAGGGTCGGTATGAGGGTGAAGGCCCGCTTGGAGAAGCTTCCCGGTGGGGAGTTTGTCATACCCGTCTTCGTGCCTGCCACGTAGCCCGAGTTCACGTTCCCGTCCCGAAGCCCCTGGACAAGACATATTTGAGTATGCTATTCTCAATGCGTGGACGTCTCGAAGGGAAGAGAGAGAATGGCTGACAAGCTCTGGGCCAACTCTGGCGACTCGCATTTTGTCGAGCCTCCGGACCTGTTCGACAAGAATCTGCCGAAGGATCTGTCCGACCGGATGCCGAAGAGCGTCAAGGATCCGGACGGCGAGTACGAGACTGTCACGGTGGACGGACAGTCATTTCGCCGCAAGATGCCCAAAATGGACGGAGCGGACGGAAGGCGCAGCCTGACCGCGGAGGAGTTCCTGGATGAGAAGCGCCTCGAGGGTGGCGACCTCACCAGGGGCCCGGCCGGCCACGGTTGGGATGTCAAAGCTCGCCTGGCGGACCTGGACGGAGAAGGCATTTGGGGCGAGCTAGTCTTCCCGTCCCTCGGAATCTGGTCGTTCAACATTCGCGATCCCAGGCTGGCGGTGGCCGGGTCCCAGGTGATGAACGACTGGGCTGCCGACATCCAGCGGCAGTCGCCTCGCATCGTTCCCACCGCTTCTCTGCCCTTGATCGACGTGAACGACACCGTCGCCGAGGTGCACCGCGCCACCGAGATGGGATTCAAAGCCGGCTTCCTGCCCGTCCGGCCCTCGTTGGAGGGCCCTGGCTGGGCTGCCGAATACTGGGATCCGCTATGGGACGCGTTCTCCGAATCAGGGATGGTGATCGCCTTTCATATCGGGACCGAGCCACACACCCCGGACCAGCGAACCGGTGTGTACCACACTGGCCGGGGCGGGGCGGTGATGAACTACACCGAGACCACTTTCGGTGGTCAGCGAGCCATCTGCCAGATGGTGGCGTCCGGAGCGCTCGACTCGCGCCCCAACCTGAAGGTCATGGTCTCCGAAGGTGGCTCGGGCTGGATCCCGTTCATCGCGGACCGCCTCGACGAGGCCTATCGGCAGCACTCGGCGGCGGTGCGTCCGCGCCTAACCCGGCCGCCCGGCCAGATCGTCTACGAGCAAGTCTACGCGTCGTTCCAACACGACTCGCGGAGCGCGGTTTTGGCCATGACGGGGGCGGGCTTCCCGAACACCGTCTGGGGCAGCGACTACCCCCACTTCGAGGGCACATTCGGTCACACGCAAAAGACGCTGCACGAATTGTTCGACGACGCTCCCGCCGACGTCAGCGTTCGGATGAGGATCGGCGCCTTCCAGGAACTCTTCCCCCACGTGCCGGACCCTCCGGCCGACGGCGAGGAACCCCGTTAGCGACCGGGCTCTGGGGCTTCTGTCGGGGCCTTCGCGAATATCGGGAGCAGTCCGCAAGCGTTCGGGTCGTCGGACGCTTGCGGCGCTGTTCGATTGGACGAAGGCGAGCCACTCAGGTTTGCATCGTCAGGCCATCTGGAAGCGCGGCAGAGTGGCTCCGTTGCTGAGGTCCTCCCAGCGCACCCGGACCGGAAGACCGACGGCTAACTCGTCCGCGCTCGCATCCACGACATTACTGATGAGTCGCACGCCCGGAGCGTCGGCAAACTCCACCAAAACCACGTTGAACGGCACCTGGGTTACCAACCCAGGATGCACGGGGTGGGTGACGATCGTGTAGGAGTACAACCTGCCCTCGCCCGAGACCTCTTGCCAGTCGCTGCCGTTCGACCGGCACACGTAGCAAACGTCGACGGGGGGATGGCGGAGTGTGCCGCAGTTGGTGCAACGCTGAAACGCCAACACATGCTGCTTGCAGCGCTCCCAGAACTCGGCGGAAACCTCGTCTGGGAACAGGTTGGCTATGTCCTCGGTCAGGTAAGGGAAGTCGCTGGGCACGGCAAACCTTTCGGGCGGGTGGGTTCGGGGATCAAGGTGTCGACAAGAGCGGCGAGAGGGGGAACGATGGTTAGTTGTGGAGGATGATGGCGCTTGTGGGCAGGATGCCGGGGCCTGAGGTGACCAACGCGATCTCGGCGCCCTCTACCTGAGACGTTGAACTCCCGCGCAGCTGGCGGACGGCCTCGATTGCGTGCGTCAGCCCGAGAAGGTACACCTCCGACAGGTTGCCGCCATGGGTGTTCACCGGCAGGCGGCCGGTGTCGAAGCGAAGACCGCCATCCTCCACGAATGCACCCCCCTCCCCCGGTTTGCAGAATCCGTAGTCCTCGATGGTCGCGATGACTTGCGGAGTGAAGTGGTCGTAGAGTTCTGCTACGTCGACGTCGCCCGGTCCGATGCCTGCCATACCGAACAGCCGGGGAGCAAGAGGCCGATGACCTGATGAGTGATAATACTCGTCGGGCATCTGGTGCCAGAAGATCCCCTGACCCCAGCGGCCGGGGCCGCCCATCGCTCCGGCCATGACATATACTGGCTTCTGCCGGAGATCCCGGGCGCGTTCCGGCGTGGTGACCAGCACGGCGGTACCTCCGTCTGTCTCCAGGCAGAAGTCCAGCAGGTGCAGCGGATCCGCTACCACGCGCGAGTTCTGGTGGTCCTCGAGGGTGATCGGCTCCCGGTAAAGGGCAGCCGGGTTGCGACCGGCGTGAAAACGGGTGGAGACGGCTACTGCCCCGAACTGCTCCGCGGTGGTGCCGTACTTGTGCATGTGCCGCCGAGCCATGAGCGCAAAGCCCTGCCCCGGGGTCATGAGACCGAACGGGATGTAGAAATCCGCATCCGCAGTGGCACCGGCCCCGCCCGCAGCTGGGCGCTCGGTGCGGGGCCTAGCGCCCAGCTGGCCAATGCGGGCCCCGGGTGGCTGCTTGAGGGCCTTCACGCACAGAACCATCTCGGCCAGCCCGCTGGCCACGGCTGAAGCGGCGTTGATAATGGTGCCCTGTGAGCCGCCCCCGCCCCCGGTCATCATGACCGAGTAGCGCAGTTCGGGAATGCCAAGGGCCGATGCCAACAAGCCCGAATCGAAGCCCCCTGAGTAGTATGAGAAGCCGTCGACGTCATCGAAGCTGATCCCGGCATCTTCTACCGCAGCCCTGCTCGCGTCGACCATCAAGTCGAGGAAGGTTCGGTCTCCAGACTGACCCCGCCGATAGAACGTGGTGGTGCCAATCCCGGCAATACAGGCCTTATCCTTCAATGTCACGACAACCCCCGGATTCTGGCGGCGGTCCCGGGCGGGAACGACGACAAAATCCTATGCGGTGAGCGTTGAAAGCGCCATTTCCGGTTACCTCTTTAGAAATCGCTGAACGGCCTCGATGTGCTCGGGGGTGTCGTAGGACTGGAATTCGGCCGCCAGCGCGTAGTCGAGAATCGCGGACGCGCCGCGGGAGACATGCAGGTTGACGGCGCGCTTGGTCGACTGAACGGCCTGAGGCGGCAAAGCAGCAAGTCGGGTGGCGACTTCCATCGCCTTGTCCAAGACTTGGCCGTCCGGGGTAACGCCATTGGCGATTCCCCAGGCCAACGCATCCGAAGGTGTGATACGCCCCCCGAAAAACAACAGCTCACGCACGCGCGCCAGGCTCATGGTCAGCGGCCAGAAGGGCGCGCCCCCGTCGCCCGCAGTGAGGCCCACCGAGACGTGGGGATCCTGCAAATACGCAGATTCGGCGATGTACACGAGATCCGCCAATAGCGCGAGCGAGCAACCGAGTCCAACCGCTGGTCCGTTGACCGCCGAGACGACCGGCAGGGGAAAGTCGATGAAGGAGCTGAACGTGACACGGGCCTGTTCGATACCTCGGGCGCGCTGCTCCTTGTCCGCTTGAATCTGAGTGAACATGATCATGTCCCCGCCGGCCGAAAAGGCCCGCCCTGCCCCAGTCAGAATAACAACTCGGGCCTCAGCGTCTTGCGCGAGGTGATTCCAGATGTGCGCCAGGGCGTAGCTGAGTTCAGGATTGACGGCGTTCAGTGCTTCAGGCCGGTTCATCGTGACGATTCGCACGGCCCCTTGGGCTTCGACCAGCAAATCGGGCGCAAAAGGATTTTCGGGCATGTGCTCCCTCGCAGAGGCGGCTGGTGGCTCGTTTGAGCGACGATCAGAACGACCACATCGTAGCCTTCATCATCGTCCCCGAACCACTGATAACGAGACCTCGGCCATAGAATTTGTAGTGCTGTGGTTGGTTCAAATCCATCTCGACTTCTCTTTTCTCTAGGGCGTACTCCTTGCAAGGGAAATAGGGACGCGATTGCGAACGTGTTCGCCCATGAGGTCGAATATGCCGTTCTGGGTGAACAGCTCAGCGGCCGTCGCCGCCGAGTCCGTCGATGGCGTGACGGTCAGGCACCATCTTTCACGGCCGCCGCCGCTATTTCGGCCCGTTTGGCGGCCACCTGTCGGGGCGACGTCCCGTAGCCCTTTTCTACGTTCTCCTGCCTCCAGGCCGCGACATCGCCGGCCCGGCCGACCGCTTCCATGACCTGGAGGTGAGACTGGATGTGCACCCGCATTCCCATCCCCTCCCAGGCTCGTTTCACACCGGCTTTTATGCCCATCAGCACCGACAGAGGGGCCTGGGCGATCTGCTGGGCGATCAGCTCGGCGGTACCCTCCAGGTCGGCGCGAGGCACCACCCGGTTTACCATACCCAGCCGATGCGCCTCTTGAGCGTCGATGGTCTGAGAGAGGTAGAGGTACTCGTAGGCGTGATGGAAGTTCATGGTGACCCACGGCTCGATCATGGTCTCGCCGCCGGGGAAGCCCCGGCCCTGCGGCAGCGGCATCTGAAAGTACGCGTCGTCAGCGGCGACGACAATGTCGTTGAGGAGTGCGAAGTAGGTACCGCCTCCGACGCAATAGCCGTGAACGGCGGCCACCGTCGGCTTCTGGAACTCCCAGAGATGCAGGACCGGCCAGAGAAACAGGGTGGCCGGGCCGCCCCAGGGATGTCCAGCCTCCGTGGCTTTGACGAACTCGGGGTATCCCGGACCCGGGCCAGGCCCGCTCACGTCATGGCCGGCACAAAACCCGCGGCCGTTCGCTTTCATGATCACCACCTTGATCGCGTAGTCGGCCTCGGCATCCTTGAGGCTGTTCTCGACGTCCCAGACCATCTCCGGGTTCTGGGAATTGGCCTTCTCCGGGCGGTTCAAGATGATCCGGGCGATCGGGCCATCCTTCTCGTAGATAACCGCTTCCAGTTCGTGACGCTCCATGGGGTTCCTTTCCTGTAGGTTCTGGGAGTCAGGCTGGCATTGCCGGCGGGCGCGGCACACGCGGAGTGACATAACCAGGATTCGGACCGGAGGCTATGCGCGTCGTGCGAGCCACGGCGGGGGGACACGTGGCGCGAACAGCGGCCCCGCCAGCATCTCCACCCGCGCAGTCATGAGCAGCGATCGAAGGTCGGTCGGTCGCCGGAGCGGGCCGCGCTCGAACGGCACACACCCACACCGTCGCCTCCTCGTCGAAAAAGAGGGAGCCGACGAACGATCGCACCGAACGCACGCGAGCGACAGCGAGCCGGTCGCGGTCAGGGGACGAAGCCCCGATAGGGGGATAGATCCGACTAGCCAATCAGGTCGAGCAGATACGTGATTGGACTGTAGCCGGGGCGAGCACTTCCCCGGGGAGCCGCAGCCAACCAGGTTCGGTTGCTCCCCTGGCGTGCGTTCAGGTCGATCCTTTCACCCGGCCAACCACGCCACGAGTTCTTGCCTTCGCTATCAGTGTTTGATCGTGGGTTTCGCCCAAACCCGAGACAGAGAGAGCACCTCGCCTCCGCCCAATCAAGGTGCCGCACTAGCAGAGTGGCGCCCCGGGACACGACGGGGTGCTCCCTGCCTGCTCAGAACCGCTTCCGAGATTCGGAGGGCCGTCCGCGCCGCAATAAAAGCCCCTGGCCCACCCCGCAGCGCTACGGGCCGCTCGCCTTGCGCTTCCAGCGTCCCGGCGGAAGGAGTTCCCCCGGATGGCTTGGCCCCGACGACGGTATTGCTAACGAAGGTGTAGGCCTCCCTCAAGGACTGACTTGCGCATCTCCGCCGGATCGACTGGAATATGAAAGTCGTCATCTCGCGGAGAAACCTGGCTGACTGGGGGATCGCATGAATCGTCGGTGGAGCGCACCGTTTGTCGCGGTTGTGGCATCAGGACTCGTCCTTGCCGCCTGTGGCAGCTCGTCGAAAGGTACCTCCTCGAACACGACAGCTCCGGCGGGGGCCAACCGCCGGCAAGTCTGGGAGCACTGCAGGTAACACCGCCAGCGATACCGGCGTCACGCCGACGACGATCAAGATCGGCTACATCACATCGGACAGCGGGGTATCCTCCGCCGGTTTTTCTGACGGCTTCGCTGCGGCCCAGGCTCGAGCCGACGTGCAGAACGCTGCGGGCGGGGTCGACGGGCGGCAGATCCAACTGGTGCAAGTCGATGATCAATCGACTCCCGCTGGAGATCTGGCTGCTGCGCAGCGACTGGTGTCGGAGGGTGTCTTCGGGGTAGTCGACTACTCCGCCTTCACCTTCGGCGGCTACAAGGTTCTGCAGGCGGCAGGCATACCGGTGACGGGGTACGCCTTCGATGGCCCGGAGTGGGGTGAGCAGCCAAACAGCAACATGTTCAGCTTCCTGCCGCCCGACTCAACAGCGTGGAACGGCAAGTACTACTACTACAACTACACGGGGAAGTTCCTGGCCGCCATCGGCTCGAAGAAGCCGGCGGGTTTCGCTTACGGTATCTCCCCGTCGTCTCAGGCCAGCATCAGGGTGGTCTACGAAGGTGCGTCGCAGAACGGACTTTCTGACTGCTACGCCAACTACTCGGTTCCTTTCGGAGGGGTTGACTTCACTGCGGATGTCCTGCAAGTCAAGGCGGCCGGCTGCGACAGCGTGATCGGCTCGTTCGTGGACAGCTCGGACCAGGCCATGGCCACCGCCGTGACGCAGGCCGGCCTCACCAATGTGAAAAAGCTCTTCTACACCGGCTACGACAGCAACACTCTGTCGACAGCGGCGACCAGAGCTGCCTACGCAGGCTCCTATTTCGAGAACACCATCATCTGGGACGCCAACAACCCGCCGGTCGGGACGATGCTCGCCAATCTGGCGAAGTACGACCCGAGCTTCCACACTGGCGACCTGCCGGACTTCGGCACGTGGGGCTCGTACATCGCTACCGACCTTATGATCAAAGGACTCCAGGTCGCAGGGCAGAATCCGACCAGGAAGGCCTTCATCAACAATCTGCGCCAGGTGAGCGCCTACAACGCGGGTGGCGTCCTGCCCAGCCCGACCAGTTTCACCAACTTCGGGACACCCCAGATGCTGCCCGCCACCGGCTGCATCAACTTCGTGCGGCTGCAGGGCTCCCAGTTCATCAACGCCGACCCCAACGGCCAGCCCGTCTGCTCGGGTCTGGTCAGCTTCCCGGCCTCGACCTGATCGGGTCCGGGCTGCTTATCTCCACCCGCACTGCCTGTGCGTCGCACATCACCGCATACCGGGGCGACGCCCTCATCTGGTTCGGTGGTTGTCGCCCCCGTTCGGCGCGACGCATAAGACGCTCAGGTAACTCGGGTGCACGACGACCGTATTCTTCGACGAAGGGGAAAGCCGTAGGGGCGCTTCGCCGGAAGTGACTCCTTCAATGCAACCGCAACGAGCTCACGAGGCCCTGCGTGTTGGTGTACAGCTGGCTCCGCCACCACAGGTTCCCCTGTCGGCATCCAGGCTTAAGTGGCAAGCTGGAACGCGGCAGTGCCTGGACCCGGATTCTCTCGACCCTGGGAGCGAGCCGGCGCCAACCGTTCGGCGGCTGGCTGGGGCCGAACTCCCGGCGGGTGGACTTCTTCGGAGCGGGGCCCCGCGCCGAGCGGCCCCGATCGGCCCAGGATCCAACGACCGAAGATGATCTTGGGTGGTCTCGGAGAGTTAAATGAGGAGCCACACGGAGAGGAGCGGACCGATGCCGACCGTTGCTGATGCTTTGTGCCGGACGTTGAAGGCGTACGGCACCGAGTACTTCTTCTGTTTGACCGGCGGTGATCACGCGCTGTGGATTGCCCTGGACGACGTCGGCATCGAGGTGGTGCTCTGCCGCAGCGAGCAGGCCGCCGTGTACGCCGCGGATGGGTACGCCCGGGCCAGCGGTCGGCCGGGGTTCGTTTACGGACAATACGGGCCCGGCGTGGCCAACGTGGTGGCCGGCTTAGCCGATCCCTATTGGGCCTCGAGTCCGGTGATCTCCCTGACCACGTCGATGCGAACGAACTCCCTGGGCCGGTACGAGTACCAGGAGCTCGATCAGCTCCCGCTGCACAGCTCGGTCACGGCCTGGTCCAAGACCGCCGTCCGCGCGGATCAAGCGGTCCCCTTCCTGCGCAACGCCATCCGGGTCGCCACGAGCACGCCAGCCAAGCCGGTCCACTTGGAGATCCCGGCCGACCTGATGCGAGCCGAGCTCGCCGCCCCGGACCCGGGCGCCCAGACCTACGCCGAGCCCGACTTCGGGAGGGTGCCGGCCTTGCGGGTGGCTCCCGACCCGGCCGGCGTCCGTCGGGCGGTCGAGGCTCTCCTCGACCGCGACGCCGCCCTATCATCCTTTCCGGCACGGGAGTCATGCTCTCCGAGGCTTGGGACGAGCTGCGCCAGTTCGCCGAGCTGGCCAACGTCCCGGTGGTGACATCGCTCGGGGGAAAGGGAACTATCGACGAGACCTCTCCGCTTTCAGTCGGGCTCATCGGTCGGTACTCCCGCAAGGTCGCCAACGACGTGGTCCGCGAAGCCGACCTCCTCTTTGTCATCGGTAGCCGGCTGGGTGGAATGGTCACCGACGGGTGGAAGGTCCCAGGCTCGGGTGTCCGGATCGTGCACATCGACGCCGATCCAACCGTCATGGGAACGACCTACCGGGAAGAGGTGAGCGTCGTCGGCGACGCCAAGCTCAGCCTGCAAGCCTTATGCAAGGCGCTCGGTGATGCCGGCGCCAGCCGGCGGCACGACGAGTGGACCGGTCAGGTGATCGCCAGGGTGGCGGAGTGGCACCAGCGAGCCAAATCATTGGCGGATTCCGCGACCTCCAAGCCGGGGGCCATCCATCCCGCCGCGGTGATGGCGGCGTTCCGCGAGGCGATCGAGCCCACCGACATCCTGGTCACGGACACCGGTTACATGGGCGCGTGGGCGGGGCCCTGTATCCGGTGACCGCGCCGGGCCGACACTTCTTCCGGGCCGCGGGCTCACTCGGCTGGTCCCTCCCGGCTTCCCTGGGCACCGCACTGGCGAACCCCGGCCGACGGGTGGCATGCGTGATCGGCGATGGCGGGGTCGGCTACCACCTAATGGAGCTGGAGACGGCCCTGCGCTGCGGCATCGATGTAACCGTTGTCGTGCTCAACAACCGGTCCCTGGCCTTCGAGTATCACGGCCAGATGCTCCAGTGGAACAACCGGGTGCTTCCCAAGGTCAACGACTTCCTCGACGTCGACTACGCCGATGTGGCCCGCGCTATTGGTGCCGAAGGGGTCCGGGTCCACGACGTGGCCGACCTCCGGCAGGCGCTGGACCAGGCTCTCTCCTGCGGGCGCGCCGCTCTTCTCGACGTCCTGATCGACAAGGAGGTGTGGGCCCCCGTCACCAACTTCGAGGGCATCGTTCCTCGAGACGTCTGAAAGGATCGCCGTGGCGACGACAATCGAAGAGTTCCGTACCCTCATCGAGCGCTACAGCAACTGGGGGTGCTGGGACCGGACGACGAGCTTGGCACCGTTAACTTCATCACGGCCGAGTCTGTTCTGCGGGGGGTGCAGGCCGTCCGAACCGGTCAGGTGTTGTCCCTGGCGATCCCCTTTGATGCTGACGGCCCCCAGACCGGCACGCAGTGGGACTCACTGGCCCCCGTGGTGCATGACGGCAAGATCTACAACGGCTACAGCGCCGCCGACGGCCACTACGACTTCCTGCTCTCCGCGCTGCCCCTCACGATCACCGGAGCGGCCGGCTCGCCCATCAACCCCATGGCGGCTGCGCTCAGGTGTTGGCCACCCCCATATCGCCAGAGAGGACGGGACCTATGAACCACGACGCAGGAGACGTATACCGCCGGATCACCCAGGCGTTCAGCACGGGGAACCAAGTCGCGCTGCAGGAGCTGATCGCCGACGATGTGGTCTGGCACACCGACGACTTGCAAGCGGAAGTCCCGTCCACCTTCCACGGCCGGGACGAGTTCTTCGCCGCCGCGGCGACACCCAACGAACACATAGCGGAATGGGAGATTGTCCCGCACACCGTGGTCTCCAACGGCAACACGGCCTTCAGCCATCAGATCGACCGTTTTAAGCTCAAAGACGGGAGCGATCTGGAGATCCACTTCCTCCTTCACATCACGATCAACGAACGAGGCCAACTGCAAGAGGTATGGGAGTTCGGCCAGTCTGCGCTCCCCCACTAGCGGGGTCGTTCCGACCGCCCCGACTCGCCGCACCACGACACAAGACATTCCGACCGCGAGGAGGATCCGTGACGACGTCAGAGAGGCCGATCGATATCCGCACGGTGTCGCCGGACGAGTACTGGAAGGTGTTCGAGAAGAAGTGGACCAGCCTGCTCAGCTACCGCTATCTGGGTCGGGTCAACGCCGGACTCGACAGCAACGCGGGCGCCGAAAGCATGCTCCTGCGCCACGACATGCGAAATCCGCTGGGCGGGATCATGGTCGCACCCTTGTGTATTTTCAGCCCGGAGGCCGGAGGGATGAATGACGATGAGTTCGTGCCCAACCCGGTGATCGCGTCCATGCAGATCCTCACCGACGCCAGGGACGTCAAGCGGTTGCGGTCCTACCCCGAGACGGTCCGCCTGGGCAGGCAAATGGGGTTCAGCAGAACTCTCATCGTGGACGAGGACGACCACTCCCGGGTCGTGGCCATCTCGGAGGGCATGGGCGTCTCCCTGGGTGGTACGCCTGGGAACTACCAGAAGATCGACAACCCGCCCATCGCGATAGAGGACTCACCGGACCTCCCGCCACTGCACGAGGTCTTCGGCGCCTACCGCAGCAACGACGGGGTGTGGCGGCTCCCGCCCCTGAGCCTGGAGATGGCGTCTCCCGACGCCGCCCTGCACCTCGGACCTCAGCACATAGTCCTGGAGAGAGCCGCGCTCGAGGCCGCAGCGGCCCTCGCCGGGACCGACGATCTGCAGCCGGAGGCCTACCACTGCCAGTTCGCGGCCCGGGGGAAAGTTGGGCCATTCAGAGTGAGGGCCGAGGCTTTCCGAGGCAGCGGCGGCAAGGTCGGAGTTCGTCTCACCCTCAACGACGAGGGCAACGAGGACCGGGTGGTCACGAGCGCTTCGATCCTGCTCCGGATAACCGGCTGACGGCTGTTCTGTGCGTCATCAGCTCTCAGGGACCTTCGGGAGTCCTCTTGCCGCAAACACAACGGTCGTGTCGCGCCTGCGGATCAGCCAGCGGCCGTCGTGACGCGACAGCAGGTCCCGGTACTCGACGACCATGTCCGGGTTGGCGAGGGGTACCGGAAACGGCGGCCCCTGTGGCACGTCGTAGACGGTGGTCTGGGACCAGCAGGTGGCGCTATCGGAACCGTGGACCTCCACGAGCGCCCCGCCATTGACGTGCCGCAGGGTGCGGACGGTCGGGTCTGCCAGGGCGTAGTCGATGTAGACGCGGATCTGTTCGTGTCCGCGCATTGAATGGCCGCCCGGTCGGTTCCACTCACCGTCGGGTGTGAAGAGGCCGACAAACCCCTCCACATCGGTCGTGTTCACGGCCAGTGCATATCGGGCCATCAACTCTGCACATGCCTGCTTGGCCTGCAACTCCTCGATCGCGTCCATGACGATACGGTAGCTGCGTCACGGAATCCGACACCCCGGCGAGGTGGCGAGATGGCAACATCGAGCACGGGCTGGGACATATGACTCGCAGAATGGCCTCATTGAGTGGACAATGTCGAATGTTAGCTTCGAGAATAATCCTCTCGATGCCCAGCGACGCCGACCCGGTCGCTGTCAGTCCTGCTTAGGATCAGCCGATGCCTCTCGTGCTTCGATCCCGACCTGGTAATTTGAACGGTCGTTCGTCGACTGGATAGGTGGAGTCGCTCATGGCCGCGGAAATGAAGGACGAGTCCAACACACGACGGCGCGAGGCGGGCGCCGCTCGCCGTCGTCGCTCCCAAGGCCGCATGTACGAGAAGATCCAGGACCGCATGACCGAAATCGACGGCTCCTTGGCCGTATGGTCCGAGGATTTCGTGTTCGGGGAGGTCTGGGCGGGTGAGCACCTCGAATGGACGGAACGTGTCTTAGTCGCCGTCATCGCACTTGCGACACAGGGACATCACACCCAGCTGAAAAACTACCTCCATGGAGCGCTGCAGGATGGTATTCCTGAAGCGAAACTCCGGCAGGCGCTCACCATGCTCGTGGTATATGCCGGGTTCCCTGTCGCGATCCAGGCTCTGGACGTCCTAGGGCAGGTCGTGGCGATAGAGGCACGCCACACCACCTAAGAAACGAGACCCGCCGGCAAGCGGTTCCTGGAGGGGACGGGAACTGTAGCCCCTTGATTCGGTAGACGGCGCGGCGGGGCCGTGAAGCGTCTGGCGCGGACGACCAGGACGCGGCCACCGACCTGCTGGTACGCCGCCTCGGGATCCTGGGCCATGCCAGTCGACGGCAAACGTTCCCAACCCCATACCTACTTGCCCACTTCCTGCGCGTCCACAAGTCGCTGACCGTGGGCCCGACCCGGATCGAGTTGCACGGTCACGTGGAAATATCGGTCGCCCCCGGCTGATCCCTTCTTTTCCTGTGTACCCGAGCAGCCTGATCGATTACCGGGGCCCAGCACAGGCCCAAGACACATGCGACCGTGCTCACCACGAGCGATGTCGACGGCGCGATGATGTTGCCCGGCCGGTTGAGCGCAGCATCCCTGGGCGCCTACGCCACTAGTTCTCCGATCCGAACGGGGTCCGATCCCACCGTCCCGTTGCCGACCGGTGCTAGATCGTCCGCTCCAAAGGTCATGTTGGGAATGACCCGCCCTAGTGCTCCACGGAAGGCAGCACGTCCTGGATCAGGGAAAATGGCCCGTAAACGATCCGAGGTTGCCGCGAGGACGATCGGCGTCTGCAGCCCTCGCCTCATGTTCTTTGAATACGACCAGTTCCGCCCCCCGGTGACCCAGCGACGCACTCGGGCGAAGTCGAGGCAGCGAATGCGTCGAGCGGCCTTGCATGCTGAATCGATGACCCGATCTCGTCTTCAGCCGACCCCTTCACGCTAGTCTCCGGACGGATAGCCCACTCCCGGAGGCGATTCCAGGAAGTCAATTACGGGTTGGGGGATCATATTGTCGTAGCCCTCAGGCCACCGCATCCATCCGGCCGCCGCCAACGTGCCTCCGTCCACGTGAAGGGTGGTACCTGTGACGTATGAGGAGAGATCCGACGCCAGGAACAGGACACATCCCGAGAGATCCCGACCCGTTCCCTTCCTGCCCAGCGGGATTATGATGCTGTCCTCGAGTAGGTTCTCGCCTGCCCTTTGTCCCCAGGCGAACTTGGCGGCGTTCTCGGTTGGGAAGTGGTCAGGTGCGACAGTATTGACCCGGATCCCGCTCGGCCCCCACTCCACAGCGAGCGTGCGCGTCAGTTGTTCCACGGCCGCCTTCATGGCCCCGTAGACAGCCATATCCGGCATGGCTCGGTGGGCCTCGACGGTCGACACGGTGACGATGCTCCCGCCGTGCCCGTGGGCCTTCATTCTTCTGGCTGCGAGCTGGGAGGCTTCCAGCACATGCGTGAAATTCTGTTGGACGACGGCTGTGACGCCGTTCGGCGTCAGGTCGATCGCCTGTTTGCGGAACGATCCCCCCGGTACGTTTACAAGGACATCCAGCTTGCCGAACTTGCCATCGACATGATTGACGAAGGCGGCCAGCTTCCTCGACTCGCGGACATCGAAACACTCGATGACAGCGTCAGCTTCCATCTCGGCCAGTCGCTCGGTCACCGTAGCCACGGCCGCGGGATCCCGGTCGCAGACCGCGACGGCGACTCCCGCTCCGGCTAGGTGTTCAGTGATTGGCAACCCTAGACCGCCGGCGCCACCTGTGATCACCGCAACTTTTCCGTCCAACGCCGCCCATTCGTCGAGCATCGCCTCTCCTTCCGCTACGGCCTTCCGCGTAGCGACCACGTTAGCGGCGAACGCAGAGGCTTCCGGGTTCGAGGCAGCAAGGCGGTCGAAGCTCCGGGTCCTTTCCCGAATGAGCGGGCGGCCCTCAACTGTGTGTGCCTGGCCGTCGTGAGTCGTGACCCTACTCGACGAGACGGTCAACGCCGGTCGAATCGGCGAAAGGGGGCGCTGAATGCTTTTCCAATCGCCTTCCGAAACTGCATAACAGTCCTAATGAAGTAACCTCGGTTCACTTGTAAATAGCAGAACCAGTTACATCGTTAATCAGATGGTCGACCGCCTCGCCTCGGCCCACAATTCCGGCCGGCTCCGCCACGAGCTCCTCGGCCTCGGCAGCTACTCGTCATCGACGAGGTCGGCTACAGCTTCTAAGAAGCCGAATCCGCCAACCTGTCCTTCTAGCGGGTCAGCAGCAGATACGAACGGGCCAACCTCGTCGTCACCAGCAACAAACCCTTCGGGCGCTGGGGTGAGATCTGCGGCGAGGCCATCGTCGCCGACGCCATGATCAACCGCCTCGTCCACCACGCCGAAGTCGTCTCCCTCAAAGGCGACAGCTACCGACTCAAAGACCGCGACCTCGGGAGGGTCCCCACCGACGACGACCCCAAACAACCCGCCCACCCGGCAGGGGGCGGTGTCAGTCTTCGGCCGCCGTTGACCGCGGATCCCGGGCCGGTTCACTTGGATCACCTGCCGCCAACCCAGGCGGGAGACACTAAGCCGAGTCTTGGTCGTCTGCGGCGATCTGCTCGATCCCGAGAGTCCACGCATCGAAGTCGTCAGCGTTTCTGCTCGGCGGGTGGCTTCGCACTGGCGACGTCGGCTGGCAGGGAGCCCGGGGGTTGGATCCACTTCACCGACCGGTCAAAGAACCCGATCAAGTCCAGTGAGTTTCGAGTTGCGCCCGCCGAGCGAGAGGGGCTTCGGTTCCAACACCCGCACATCGCCGACTGCGCGGTGTAGGGGATACCAGACGAGCGCCGCCGAGAAGCACCCAAGGTCGCGGCAGTGCCGGCTCTGGGGCCTGACCTCACCGAAGAAGAAGTGACGGCATACCTCTCAGGGCACCTGGCCGCCGACAAGCACCTCGCAGGCGTCGTGTTCGCAGGGGAGATACCGCGCAACCCCGCTGCAAGGTTTTGAGACGAGTGCTACGGGAGTCCGATCCGCTCGTGAAGCCAAAAGAGCGGACAGATGCGACCTTTGGTTTGGTCAAGATGAGCGCCGTTACTCCCATCGGAACTCAGGTGTCCTCCGCTCGGCGAACGCCCTACCGGCCTCGTCGGCGTCGGCATACCGTTTAACCCGGAGGGTGTAGTCCTGCTCCGTGCGATACCCCTCCTTGAGATCCAGGTACTCGACCCGGTTCGCCGACTCCTTCGCCAGGCGTATGGCGATTGGGCTCCTCGACGCTATCTTCTCGGCGAGAGTTCTGGCGGTGGGCACAAGGTCCTCGGGATCGACGACAGCCTCGAGAGCACCGCGACGGTAGAGCTCCTCAGCTGAGATGAAGTCGCCAGTCAGGAACATTCGTTTCGCCATGTAAGGACCAAGCATGCGCTGGGTCGACTTGACACCTCCGAGCACCCCTACGTTGACCTCGGTGAGCGCCATCTCGAACCTGGGCGTCGCTATGACCATGTCGCACAGGGACACCAGCACCGCCCCCGCCCCGATAGCCTTGCCGTCGACCGCGCCGATCACCGGGACCGCGCAGTCGTACAGAGCCCAGAAGGCTTCCCGGACGACTAAGCCGGGATCGATCTGGTCGCGTGGGTCGCCCGGTTGACCGTCGTCCTCGCTGCGCCCATCGGTCCGGTACCGCTTCGGTGAGTCCACGAGGTCGACACCCGCGAAGAAGATCCGCGCACCGCCGGTCAAGATGGCCGCCCTCACATCTCTACGGGTGCCGAGCGAGTCGAACGCTGCGGCTATTTCCCGGAATGTCGTGCGGTCAAGGGCGTTCACTGGTGGGCGATCTATGGTTACGAGGGCGACGTGACCGTCGACGTCTATCCGGACGCTTCCGAGTGATGGCAGCATTTCTAGGACTCCTCCGGGCTGCGTGGACGTCGTTGCCCTGCCCTGATCCGCAGGTCAGTTTTCAGTACCTTGCCGGTGGCGTTGAGCGGTAGGGCGTCCACGAACTCCAAATACCTGGGGACCTTGTAGTTGGCGATCTGCTCACGGGTCCAGGCGAGGATCGCCTGTCCTTCGGATTCACCGACCGCCGCCCCCTCGGAGGCTATCACGAATGCCATCCCAACTTCTCCCAGCCGCTCATCGGGCACGCCGATTACCGCCACCTGTCCGACGGCGGGATGGCGGGCCATCACCGCCTCCACCTCTGCGGGGTATGCGTTGAACCCACCGACGGTGAACATGTCCTTGATCCGATCCGTGATGGAGAGGTTTCCGTCGGGTCGCAGCACCCCGACGTCACCCGTGTGCAACCAGCCGTCTTGGTCGACGGCTTGGGACGTGGCTTCCGGGTCGTCGAGGTATCCGCGGATGATGGTGTAGCCGCGGACGAACAACTCCCCGGGTTGACCCGGCGGCACCTCCGTACCGTCAGGCCCGACGACCTTGATCTCGATACCCGGCAGGGGCCGCCCGACCGTTCGGGCCACGACCTCCCGGGGCTGACCGGCCGGAACGAGGGCGACGATGCCCGACGACTCAGTGATTCCGAACCCGTTCCGCACCTCGGGAACGCCGAGCCGATCGATGATGTCGCCTACCAGCGACGGCGGGAACCCGGCGGCACCGATCGTGATGCAACGAAGCGACTTGAGATCGAACTCATCGCGATGGGGGCTCGAGATCATGGACTGGAAGACCGTCGGCGGTCCTGGAAAGAGCGTCACCCGATCGTCCTGGATCCGGCGCATCACGGCCTCCGGGTCGAACACCGCATGCGGAAGAATCGTGATACCCCTCATCAATGCGCAGAGGATTCCGACGTGGAGGCCGAAGGAGTGGAAGAACGGGAGGACGACCAGCTGGCGGTCCCCGTACCGCATGCCGAACACGTCGGCCAGGTTGTCGTAAGCCCTGCACACCGCCCGGTGCTCCAGCATGACGCCCTTTGGCTTCCCGGTGGTCCCAGACGTGAAGAGAATGTGACACAGGTCATCGCCCTGCACAGCCGCCGCGCGCTGCCGCTCGCTGCGAATCGGTCACCTTGTCCCCACGGGCCAAAAAATCCTCGAAGGAGACCGAACCTTCCTCAGCGCGGCCCGTCACAACCACGATTTCCTCGAGGCTGGGGATGTCGTGATGGCCCCGGACCAGCGCCGCGTAATCGGTTCCAAGGAAATCCGAAACCGTGAAAACGAGCCGGGCGCCGGACCGTCGGATGAGATCGGTGGCCTCTGCTCCCTTGAAGCGGGTGTTGACCGGGACCAGAACCCCTCCCGCACAGTGAACTGCGAGCCCGACCTGTATCCATGCGAGCGAGTTGGGCGCCCACAGAGCGATTCGGTCTCCCGGCTGGATTTCAGTCGCCATGAATGCCTTCTGGACACGCTGGACGGACGCAGTGAGTTCCAAGAAGTCGAGCGACACCAAGCCATCACTGAAAGCTTGAGTCTTGCCGAATCGCCTCGCGGCGTCATCGACTAAGGCGGGGATGGTGTCCCAGTGTGCTTTCCCCACGGAACACAACGATAGCTAGGCTCCCCCACTTGACACCTGCGTCATCTTCACCGAGGATGAGGGCGCTGACCCCATCCGCCCGGCACCGGGCGTCCGGAGGACGAAGTGCACCTGGGTCACCCACCTGAGGCCGAGGAATTCCGCTCCAAGGTTCAGGCGTTCCTCGCCAAGAACCTTCCACGGGGATTCCGCTTCGGGGAGCTCGACCGCGCCGACGCACACGCCTGGACCGAAACCTGGCGCAAGACGATGGCGGTCAACGGGATGATAGGTGTGAACTGGCCGGTCCGCTACGGTGATCGGGGTTTGCCCAAGGCGGCGCAGGTCGTCCTGGCGGAAGAGTTCCCACGTGCCGGGGTGCCCTGGGGCCGTAATGTCGACACCACTACGGTCAAGATGATGGGTAACACCTTGCTGCGTTCGGGCACCGAGGAGCAGAAAGCCCGATTCCTGCCCGGGATAATCTCCGGCGACGACAACTGGGTGCAGGGTTACTCCGAGCCGGATGCCGGATCGGACCTCGCCGGTCTCAAGCTGCAGGCTCGGCTCGACGCGGACGAGTGGGTGCTGCACGGCCAGAAGGTGTGGACATCAAGGGGCGAGATAGGTGACTGGATCTTCGTGCTGGCGCGCACCGACGAGATCGGGGCGCCCAATCGCAACAACGCCTGGATCGACATCTTCCTCCTCAATGCACGATCGGGCACCGTCTACGCCGGTACCTCGGAGATCCAGCGCAACATCATCGGCGAACGAGTCCTCGGGCTGCCGAGAGAACCGGCATGATGCTTGGCGCGGTCTGGTACGGCCCCAGGGACCTCCGGGTGGAGGAGGTTCCCGAGCCCGCAGCTGGACCCGGCCAGATCGTCATCGAGGTCGTTCGCAACGGGATCTGCGGCTCCGACCTACACACTTATGTCGGGTCCCACACGGGCGGAGCGGCGATGCACGTGCCGGGTGTGGTGCTCGGCCACGAGTTCGCCGGCACGGTGATCGAACTGGGAGACGGGGTAGACGACCTCTCCTTCGGCGATCTGGTCGCCGTCGCCCCTATTGAGTACTGCGGTCATTGCTGGTCCTGCACGCACGGTCATCCCAACACCTGCCGCTCGATCGCCATCTACGGCGGCTACGGCGACCCGCTCCACGGAGGCCTCGCGGGCCGGGTCGCAGTGTCGAGGCGCTCCGCGTTCAGAGTTCCCGCCGAAGTGGCAGCGGCAGACGCCGCGCTCGCCGAGCCGGTCGCTGTCGCCGTGCACGCCGTGCGTCGGGCACCCAAGGTGCTGGGGGCGTCAGTCCTCGTGCTCGGCGCGGGGCCGGTCGGGCTGGCCATCCTCGCCGCGGTGCGGGCGGCAGGCGCATCGGCCGTCGTGGTGAGCGAACCGTCCCGTCGCCGGAGGGACACCGCGGCCAGCATGGGAGCCGTCGCGGCAATCGACCCGGGCGAAACCAGCCCAGGCCGTGCCATCCGGGACCTGCTCGGGGGGGAGGGGGTCGACATCGTCTTCGACACCTCCGCAGCGAACGCAGCGTTCAACACCGGGATCCGAGCCCTGCGTCCCACAGGGACCATGGTGTCGGTCGCCGGTTGGCAGCAGCAAGCTGGGGTTGACATGGGCGTGGCGATGGCCAAGGAGGCCGACATCCGTTTCACCATGACCTACGAGCCACAGGTCGACTTCCCCGCAGCGCCCAAACTCCTCGCGAACCGCACCGCAGACCCCGACCTGCTAATAAGTGACACGATCGCGCTCACCGACATCGTCCAACTCGGCCTGGAAGAGCTACTCCACAACAGCGACGACCACGTAAAGATCCTCGTCGACCCCCACCGATCATGAGCACCCAGCTGCGTTTCGATGGAAGAGTTGTAGTGGTTACCGGCGCTGGCACGGGTATAGGCGCCGCCCACGCACGGCTGCTCGCGGCGCGCGGCGCCTCGGTGGTGGTCAACGACGTTGACGCCTCGTCGGCCCGCCAAGTGCTCGAAGGTATCGTCGGCAACGGAGGCAGCGCCGCGATCGGCACCGACTCGGTAGCCACCGAGGACGGGGCCGAGGCCATCGTGGAGCGGGCGCTCGGGTCGTTCGGACACCTTGACGCGCTGGTCAACAATGCCGGCATCCTCCGCTCAGCTCCGTTCGCCGAGACCTCCCTTCGGGTCTGGTCCGAAGTCCTTGAGGTGTGCCTCACCGGGCGTATGCTGGTGACCCGGGCCGCGTGGCCCTACCTCGCGGGTCCGGCAGCGGGAGGGTGGTCATGACCACGTCCAACTCCGGGCTGCTCGGCATACCCAGATCGAGTGCGTACGGGACAGCCAAGGCTGGCCTCTGGGGTCTTGTACGGGTGCTCTCAATACAAGGGGAGGAGTCCGGGATCGCGGTCAACGGTCTCGCTCCGATCGCCTACACGACCATGTCCGTCCGCTCTAGACCGGCTGACCACGAAGTGAGGTTGCGACGGTGACGACCGTGCTGCGCTACCTGGACCGCGGGGTCCTGACCCTGACCTTCAACCGACCCGACCGCAACAACGCCTGGTGCCCCGAGCTGGAAGAGGAGTTTTTCGCGGCGCTTGGCGACGCCGCCGAGGACCGCGCCGTGAAGGTAATCGTGGTCACCGGCGCCGGCCGGTCTTTCTGCCCGGGGGTTGACATCGAGCTCCTTTCGGCGTCGGCGAGAGGGGAGCGAGAACCGCAAGGTCCCCGACTCCCTGTGACGTTCGCAGAACTGGTGCCCAAGCCCGTGATTGCAGCCGTAAACGGGGCGTGCGCTGGCATGGGGCTCGTGCAAGCCTGCGCTGCCGATATTCGCTTTGCGGCGAGCGGCGCCAAGTTCACCACGGCGTTCGCTCGTCGCGGGCTGCCGGCAGAAAACGCCATCTCCTGGATGCTCCCGCGGATCGTCGGGACCGGGACGGCCATGGATCTGTTGCTGTCGTCGAGGGTCATCACCGCTGAGGAGGCTCGAGAGCTCGGGATTGTCAATCGGGTTTTCGAGTCGAGCGAGCTGATGGCCCGGACCATCGAATACGCGCGCGACATGGCAGAGAACTGTTCGCCCAACTCCATGGCGGAGATCAAGCGGCAGGTGCTCGCGGATTGGGACCGCGGCGCCGAGGAAAGCCGCCTGCACGCCGTCTCGGTACTGCGCGAGATGGCCGCAGCCGGGGACTTCGCCGAGGGGGTGGCCAGCTACCGGGACAAACGCCCCCCGCAATTCCAAGGCCTCTCCTCAGTGATCGACGCCGAGAGAGACCCGGAGTAAACCCTGAGGTGAAGTGGGGAATCGTATTCGCCAGCACCACTTTCCCCGAGCCGGAGCGAGCCATCGCCATGGCGCAAGCCGCGGAGTCAGCCGGATTCGAGTCCCTCTGGTGCCCCGAGCACGTCGTGGTCGCCGTGGGCGAAGGTGTCACCCCCTACGCCGGGTCTGCCGACGGACGGATGGACCGCCTCTGGCGCCGGGGCGGGATTCCTGACCCGCTCGTCTGGCTGGCATTCATCGCCGGCCACACCACCGCCATAAGACTCGGCACCAATGTGGTTATCGTCCCCGAGCATCAGCCAGCGGTGTTGGCCAAGTCGGTGGCGACCCTCGACTCCCTCTCCGGCGGCCGGGTTCTCCTCGGGATCGGCGTCGGCGAGCTGCACGAGGAGTACACAGCCGTCGGGATGGACTTCACCAACCGCGGAAAGAGGATGGACGAGTACATGGAAGCCCTGCGGACCCTGTGGCAGGACGAGGTCGCCTCCTACCACGGACGGTACGTGAGCTTCGACCAGGTGAGATGCGATCCGAGCCCACCCAAAGGATCGGTGCCCCTGCACGTAGGGGGGATCTCACGCCTGGCGATCCGCCGTGCAGCCAGGTACGGGGATGGCTATTTCCCCTTCGTAGGACCGGGCCGAGACCTCCACGAGACGCTCCGACAGGTGATCAGCCAGGTCAGGGCCGAGACCGAGAATGCTGGGCGGGACCCTGCCTCCATCGAGATCACCGTGGGAGGGGCCCGCACGCCTGACGAGGCGGCAGCGATGGCCGCCCTGGGCGCCGACCGCTGCACCATCGCGATCCGTTCGAAGGACATCACCGAAGTCCGGGACGAACTCGCTCGTTTCGGGCAGGAGGTCATCGCCCGAACAAAGGACCTGTGAGAAAAGCTCACACTGGGCGATCTGGTCGACCCGAAGCACACACGACGATCGTCACCATGGAGCTACGGAAAGGGATCGCCGGCAACGATGAAGGCAACCGGGATCGGCCGGTCACGACCGCATCCCTCCTCTTCCGGGTCGTCGGCACTTAATGCGCGGACGTCAGCCCCGGAGGAACCGCCGGCAAACCGCCAGCGGCGAACACCACGGTGGTGTCCCTTCGGCGGATCAACCACCGCCCCCCGCTCAAGAAGAGGCGGTGAGGATACTCCACCACCGTGTTCGGAACCCCGATGCCCAAGGCAGCGCACCGCCCTCATCGGTGTCGTACACCGTCGTCTGCGACCAGGATGTCGCGCTGTCCGGACCGATAATCTCCACCAGCGGGGCGCCGTTGATGTGGTGGAGCGTCCGCTCCGCGGGATCTGGGAGCGCGAAATCAATGAACCCTCTGATCTGGTCGTGACCCCTCATCGAATGACCGCCTGGTCGGTTCCACTCGGCGTCGGTAGTGAAGAGCGACACGAAACCCTCGACGTCGCGGGTGTTGACGGCCAGCACGTTATTGGGCCATCAGCTCCGTGCACGCCTGCTTGGCGAGCAGCTCCGCAACCAGATCCACACCAACACCGTAGCCCGATGCACACCAGCAGCGGCCTGAGAGGAGGCTGACCTGTCGCGCCGTCTGGAGGGTCGGGTGGCCATAGTGACAGGAGCAGGGCAGGGCGTAGGCCAGGGAGTGGCACTGGCACTGGCATCCGAAGGGGCTGCGGTGGCACTTGTCGGACGAACCCTTGCAAAGCTAGAAGGCGTCGCTGCAGAGATAGCCGCTCGGGCCGGCGAGGCGATCGCGCTGGTCGGGGACGTCGAGCGACGCTCGGAAGTAGAGGCCATCGTGGCCGCTTCCGTGGACCGCTGGGGTCGCCTTGACATCGTCGTCAACAACGCTCAGACCCTCGCTTTCAAATCGTTGCGCCGCCTGAGCGAGGACGACATCGAGTCTATGTGGCAATCCGGACCGATGGGCACCTTCCGCATGATGCAGGCCTCGTTCGATCACCTGCTCGCCACCAAGGGATGCGTCGTCAACATGGGATCGGGTGCGGCGATTCTCCCCCGGCCGGCGATGGGCGGATACGCGATGGCCAAGGAAGCCATCCGCGTCCTCACCCGGGCCGCGGCCGTCGAGTGGGGACGGTACGGGATACGGGTCAACGCCGTCTGCCCTCTTGCCAAGACGCCCGGCATGGACTTCTTCGACGGGGAGACCGGCGCCTACGAGACCATGGTCCTGCCCGAAGTGGCACTCGGCCGGCTCGGCGACCCCGAGGCCGACATAGGGCGGTCGGTCGTGTATCTCTGCAGCGACGACGCCGCGTACGTCACCGGGACCACCCTAATGGTCGACGGGGGTTACAACTACCTCCGCTAAGGCTCAGAGGCGAGGGGATCGACTGACCGAGCGGAACGCGTCGTTCCGTTCGTACTCGCTAATCCATCTGACCAACCGGACCAGGAAGCTTCGTCACGGCAGGCTTTGGCGGCTCATGGTCAACGTCTCCCGGGGATGGCTTCCCCGTTTTCACGATCGGTCTTTTGACGACGTCGCCGGCGGCGGCGATCCGCGGTGCGGTTCGGCTGCACCTCACCCACGTCAAGGCCACTCGTGGCCAAGAACCGTGCCACCTGGCGTCCGAGACCATTAGCACCCTCGACACCCTCTCGCCCAACGGTGACCTCAAGATGGTCCCGGCCCGATCTCTGGGCACGTCGATAGTCACCGACCAGAACATTGGCCATGTCGTTGGCAGTGGTGAACTAGCCGCGATAGGCGGCTTCGACAGCCCGGGTGGCTCGGCCGGGTTGCCCGCTCAGGAAGGGCACGACTGCGCCGCCTGGGATACTGGGTGGCTAAAGTGAGGTAACAGGGAAGCGCGTGAGCAACGTCTATGACCTGGCAGTGATCGGATGGGGTATGGCCGGGCTCAGCGCGGCTGTCCAGTCTGCCCGTCTGGGCCTGCGAACCATTGTGATCGGAGACCTGGTCACTGGCGGCCAGATCGTCAACAGCGAGCTCATCGAGAACTACCCGGGTTTCGCCACGGGCGTGTCGGGCATCGATCTGGTGATGGCAGCCCAGGAGCAGGCAGCCGCCAACGGCGTCGAGTTCGCCTCCGGCGTGGTGCAGGGCCTCACGACGACAGCCCGACCGTTCCACGTGCTCGGCGAGGGCGGCGGCTGGCGCGCCCGTGCCGTGGTCGTGGCCAGCGGCGGCACCCGGCGCTCGCTCGGTGTGCGTGGCGAGGCGGAGCTCACCGGTCGGGGCGTGTCGGAGTGCGCCACATGCGACGGTCCCCTCTTCCGGGGCCAGGACGTCGCCGTGATCGGCGGCGGCGACTCGGCCATGGACGAGGCGCTGGTCCTCGCGGGTATGTGCCGGACCGTGCACCTGGTCACCCACGGCGATGACCTCACCGGCCTGCGGGTGCTTCGCGATCGGGTGGGGGCCTGTCCCGAGATCACGGTGACGACCCGCGCCGAAGTCGAAGCCATCGTCGGTGACGACCGCGTGACGGCAGTCCGCCTGGCTGGCGGTCACGAGCTCGTCGTCGACGGGGTGTTCGTCCACATCGGCAACGACCCAGCCACAGCGCCGTTTACAGGCGTCGTTCCCGCGGACGGTGGCGGCCACCTCAAAGTCGACCTGCGGATGCGTACTGAGATCCCCGGCGTGTTCGCGGCCGGGGAATGCCGCTGGCACTCGAGCCGACAGCTCGCGGCGGTGGCGGGTGACGGCGTCACCGCCGCCATTGCCGCGCACGAGTGGTTGGAAGGCGACGGAGAGCCACTTGTGGAGCCCGCCGTGGAGGCCTCGACGCTGAGGGCTGGTCAAGCCTCGTCAGCGCGGCACGCGGCCACCCTGTTCTCGTCGCAGGTTGTTGAAGCCGATGACTTCCCAGCCGCCCTTGAGACAGCACATGCGCGCGGCTGGACGGACGGGCTGCCGATCGTGCCGCCCACGCCCGATCGGGTGCTTGCCTTCCTCGACTACATCGGCGCCCGACCGGACGAGGCGCTGGGCGAGTTCAAGAGCCGCGGCAAGACGATCACGATGGAGAAGCTCGCCATCAACGCCGTAATGGCTGGGTGCCTCCCCGAGTACATGCCAGTAGTCGTCGCCCTCGTCAGACTGACGCTGCGGGGCGGCCTTTTGCCGGGCGTGTCGACAAGCGGCTGGACAAACGTCTTCATCGTCAACGGCCCCATCCGCGAGCAACTCGGCATGAACTACCGCGGTGACGTGCTCGGCCCAGGCAACCGGGCCAACGCCAGCATCGGCCGTGCCATCGCCCTGATTCATCGCAACGCCTTCGGCAGCGTGGGCGGCGCCGGCAACGACGGCTACCTGCCGGTACCGGTGCTCGACCGGTCGACGTTGGGCCAGCCTGGCCAGTACACGATGTACCACCTCGTCGAGAACGAGGAGGACTTTCCCGCGCTCCTGCCGCTGCACGTCACGCGCGGCTATGCCGCCATCGACAATGTCGTCACAGGAATGCCGGTGCACTGGCACGCACAAATAGGTGTCCACGAGGAAAAGAGTGCCGAGGACGTGCTTGACACCGTCAGCCACCACATCGTGCGGCAAGGCTGGCTGATGCGGCGGGGCTCCCTCGTCCTGGTGTTCCCGCCCGAGCTGGCCGGCCACCTCGTCGACAGCGGGTTCACGAAGGAGGATGTCGGCCTCTACGTGTTCGAGCACACGACGCGCTCGAAGAAGTGGATGCGGGAAAAGGGGTTACAGACGTGGTCGCCGGCGAGCCCCCGCCTTGAGCCGGTCGAGCCTGGGGACGAGGACAAGCTGTACGCCGCCGCCGGCAGCCCTGAAGACGTGCTCTCCGTGGTGGCCGGCGGTCCTGCCGGCGGGTTCTGCCACATCCTCCACCCGTTCCCCGGCATGGGGTTCAGCCACCCGGCCGTGTCGCAGAAGATCGAAGTACTGAAGCAATAGGAGGAATCCATGGGCATCCCGATGCTTGATCCCATCGCTCCATCGGTCGTCGTCGAGCAGCCAGCCCCGGCCCGCCTGACAACACTGGACGGGAAGGTGGTCGGCCTGTATAGCAACACCAAGCTGAACGCAACGAAGGTGCTGGAGATGGCAGCCACGATCATCCAGCAGCGGTTCACACCCGCGCGCTTCGTTTGGGTCGAAGGGAGGACCGGGCTCGGCCACGATATGAGCGACGAGGAGCACTGGCGCCAGCCGGTCGACGTCGCCTTTGTTGCCATCGGCGATTGAGGGGGTTGTAGCGCGGGCAGTTTGCTCGCATCCATCTGGCTCGAGAAGAAGGGGATCCCCGCCTTGGCGCTTTGCACCGAGGCCTTCACTGGCGCGCTCACCACACTGGCGAGAATCCAGGGTCGCCCTGATAAGGCCTGGGCGCGGATCCCGCACCCGTTCGGCAGCCTCGACGAGGCGGGTGTCCGTCAGCGAGCGGAGTTCTTCGTCAGCGAGCTGTACCGCACTGCCCTGACCGAGCAAGAACGGTGAAAGGCTGAGCGGTACGGCTCCGCCATGACGGGAAATGTCTTGCCCTTCTGCGACCACCAAAGAGGCCACTGAGCCGTGCGTCCGACAGTTCGGGCAGTAAGACCGGCGGGGCCGACGTCGATTGGCTCACCAGGGTCGCGTCCAGGGCCGAGCGAGCGGGAGTGACACAGCTCGAGAGTGGAAAGCACAATCGTGGGTCATCTGTGGACCGACGAGGCCGCCTACGGAGCGAACGCCGAAAGGCGACAGCGGCTGACCGCCCAAACGGAGGCCAGCGCCAGGATTGATTCCCCACGGTTCTACGAAGTCGCTTGTCGCTCCTAGACTGGACCTCGCAGCCACGGCCTGATGGGACGGAGGTCTCCCGACCGGGAGGCCCCCGCCGCGGTGTGGGTCCGTCGGAGGGAGGACCACCCCGGCGCCTGCCGTACTACAACAGCTCGGTGCCTATTTCAGGTTGGCGGGCACGGTCATGCAGAAAGGCTTCCCACTGTTGACGGCGGCGAACGCTTGTCCCTGGACGTGGACGTAGAACGAGCAGTAGGACGGCTCCGACGTGCCGAAGTGGTTGAAGCTCACGCCGATGGGGATCAGTCCGAGCGCATTCCAGTTTGTCACCTTGGCCAGGTTGGTGATGAATGACTGTCGGGTGGGATTGTGCCCCGCCACCTGGAGGCCCTCCACCATCAGGACAGCGCCCAAATAGGCATCGGTGGTCCCGAAGCTAGGGTAGGTGCCGATAACGTAGCTGGGGTCGACGGCCTTGATGTTGGCTTCGAAGGTGTTCGAGGCCGCGTTGTTGGTGTCCACCGGCGGGATGATGCTGCTGTAATACACGTTCTGAGCGGCTGCGGCAGCGGACGCATCCGCGAACAGCGATGAGTCGGCGGACGCGAAGGAAAGCGATTTGGCCTTCGATCCCGACTGGCCGAGCCCGGTGACCATGGCCAGCACCGTGGACTGGACGCAGGAGCACACGGCCATGTTGATCCCGGCGTTCTTCATGGAAAGCACATCAGAAGACACGTCAGTGGTCCCAAAGGGCACCGACAGGTTTTCGTAACCCATGGTGAGCCCGTTGTCCTGCAAGGCTGTGCGCATGTCCTTGATGGACGACGTCGACGAGGGCGAGATCCCGTAGGCCAGGCCGCCGACGTTGCTAGCCCCGATTGACTTGAACAGCGCCACCGAGCCGAGGGAGGCCTGGAGCTCAGGATGGACGGGGTTGATCCCGCCCGTAGTGCTGAACATGTTGGTGTTGGGCTGCTCGCCCCACTCCGGGCCGTCGAAGCCCGAACCAGTGATGGGGACGCCCGCCTGGGTCGTGACCTTGTAGGAGCCGAAGTAGTAGGAGCTGTCCACGACGATGCCGTAGACCCCCTGACTCAGGAGGAGCTGGGTGGCGGCCAGGGCCCCGGCCGGGGTGGAGGCGTCGTCGGCGGTGAGGAGTTGGATCTGGCGTCCGTCGACGCCGCCGGCCTTGTTGACGGCGGTGAAGTAGGCCTTGGCCCCCGTGGAGGCGGTTGCGAAGGTGGACGAGGCGGCGCCAGTAAACGACGTGATGAAGCCGATCTTGATCGTGGTCGGTGAGACGCCCGGGGCACTCGCGGTGTTGCCCGCGCCCGAACTCGTGGAAGTCGAGGTGCTCCCCGACGAGGCACCTGTCGTCGACGGCGACGAGCTCTTCGATGAACTGCCGCACGCCGTCAGCACCATGGCCGCTACGACCAGCACGACGGCTGCTCGGGGCATCACGCGTCTGCTCTGAGCCATCTTTTTTCCTCCCCTTTTGGCCCGGACCTCCCCGGATAGACGTTCTTGGACCGCGTCCAACAGCAGAGCGTAGCGGCCTGGACGGCTCCCGTTGTCGCGGCTCTCCCGCTCGCCGTGCTACATCGGATCGCTGGTGCGATTCGGTTGCGGTGGCGCCCGTTCGAGGCGTCCCAAAAATCATAACGTGACCCATTGCGCTGCGCACATTTTTCGGGCCACGCGTTTCGGCAGAATCGTGGCTAAACCCTCTCTTGAACCAGACGTCAAGTCACTCGTTGTGTTTGCCAGTCGCCGCAACACCTCCGCCTGACGGCTGCCTCGTCCTGTTCGAACTGGTGCATGAGGGACGGCCTCATCCGGCGTAAACAAACTCCAGACCGCTGATACGGCGAACGTTGAGAAATGCCTTCGATGTGTGCGCTCACGTGCTGACCGAGATCAAGAACCGGGGCACCAGGACACGTTCTTCATGGGCTGCGAAGTCCTGAAAGGGCTGCCGGAGGTGGCAAACGCGTGGCCGCACGGACGGTGAAGATCTGCATGGTGCCACTGATCCGCAACATCTTCCGGCTGATGTCACGTAAGCACTGGGAAAGGATCGAACGCGACCTGAGACCGATCTGCACCGCGGTCAACGCCGAGCAGCACGGGCCGCGTTCGACGAGCTGGCCGGCAAGCGGGATGGCCGCTACCCTGCGCTGAAAGGCTTGTGGCCAACGCCCGGGGGGAGTTCATCCCGTTCTTGGACTACCACGTCGAGATACAAGCCGTGATCTGCTCCACGTATGAAAGAAATAGAATCGAGCGTTAAGCGGGTGACTTCGGCTATTCCTCTGGTAACCGTGGCGGGAGGGCGGTCAAGGCCGGCGGAGCCGGCCGGAGGGGAAGCCTTGACGGCCCGGTGGGTTGGGGTTCCCACGCTTGGTTGGCGACCCCGTTTCGGGCTCGTTGTCTACGTCTTGGCAGCCGGTCTGCTTTGCTGCCAGTTTCGGGTGGGGTGGTTGTGGTCGGTTTCGGCCTGCTCGCCCTGGGCTCGCTCGCGGTCACGGACTGTTCTTAGCCCGGATCCACCGATGAGCTCCGGGTGGAACCGGTCTCTGGGTGTTTGGTGGATGGGGGCACGTTGATGAGTTCGGTGGGGGCCTGAGTCAGGACGCGGGGTTCGTTTGGGGGCGTGTTGGGCCTAGCAGTTCTGGGTGGTGGGGTTGTCGTCGACGCGGCCGCCACGGGCGTCGGTCCGGCTGGCCGTTTAGGTGACTAGCTCGACGGCACGGAGGCGGTCGAGGATGGTGTAGAAGTGTTCTTGCCAGGGCCAGTGGGCGGGCAGGTGAAGGCTCTGCTTGCGGGCCGAGGTGGTGATCCGCCCGGGCAGGGCAAGCAGCCGGGTCCGTAGGGTCTTGGTGGTCATCGTTGTCGGCTGTTGGCCCGAGCCGATGTGCACGGTCCAGCGGCCGAGGTTGTGAGCGATGACGTTGAAGATCATCCAAGCAGCGTTGGCGGCGAAGCGGCCAGAGGGGAGGTGGTTGAGCCCGACCCCGTATTTGAGGTCTTTGATGGTGTCCTCGCATACGGCGTGACGGCGGTGGTCGGCTTCGAGGGTCAAGGTGTCGCCCTGGCGGTTGGTGATGAAGGCGTGGTAGTCGTAGGTGACCAGCAAGGCCAGCTGGGTGCCCGGTGTCGGCTTGGTTCGCCGCACAATCAGGCGGACCTCCCGGTGGTGGCGAGAGAAGGGCCGGTAGGCGATCTCGGCCACGTCGGCGCCGTCGGGCATCCAGTAGGGGATCGGTGTCCAAGCTTCTTCGGGGATGGCGGCGATCTTTTGCAGCAGGGACTTGGAAAGCTTGACCGTGATCGAGTAGGCCACGCCCGCCTTCTCGCACGCCTGGGTGACCTTGCGGTTGTAGAACCCTGAGTCGGCCCGCATCACCATCACCCCGGTCGCACCGGCGGCGCGGATGCGACGGAACACCTTGGTGATGAAGCTGGCCGCCCCCCGGGCGGTGTGCACATTGCCGCCCCGCAACCGCGTTCCTACCACCTGGTCCAACCCGGCCACAGTGGCCACCAGCGGGTGATAGCCGCGCACCTTGGTGTAGCCGAACTTGGCCCCTTGCTTATGCAACCCATAGGTCTCACAGATGGTCGAGTCGACATCCACGGTCACCGGGCCATCGCCGGGACCGGCCCCCGCCGCCCACGCCCGGGCCAGCAGCTCGTCCTGCACCCGCTCCAGCTGGCTGATATGACCCCAGGTGAAGCTACGAAGGAACGTCCCCAACGTCGAAGGCGCCCGCACCGGGTGGCCCAGCACTTCTGCGGTGGAAGCGACCCGCATCCGATCAGCGTCATCGATGCAATCCCCACCCGCCAACGCCGAGTGGACCAAGGTCATCGCCTTGAGCCCCACATTGGCCCGGCCGGCAGCGTCGCCCAGATCGACATACTCGTCGAAGAGCTGCTTCACGCCCAGGTGCTGGGCCAAGGTGGCCGGCAGCACCAGCCCGGCGTTGGCCACCGCATGGTCATCGTCGAAGGTCACCGCCAGGTGGTCCAGACTGTGACAAGATGAGCGCATCGAAAAAGTGCCCTCCGGTCAGGGACTAATCGAGGTGTGGTAGCCAGATTTTCCCTTACCGGAGCGGCCTTTTCGTGGATGCTCAGCCCCCTCTCACGCCTTCAACCCCCGCTTGGGCGGTGGATCCAGGCTTAGGTTGTAGCCGGGGGCCGGCCCGGCGGTCGTCCTCGATGAGCGGGCGCTCCGGCGCGTAGCTCGATTGCTCGGGTCTTCTTGACCACCAACAAGGGGCGCAGTCACGTTGGTCCTGGACCGTGTCCAGCAGATCACCAGCAGTTTTCGGGCCACAGCGACCGTGGCGATCTGCCATCTCTCTGTTTTCGTGGCGAGGTGACTCTGGAGGCTTGTCCGGCGTTACTGGCTTACCCGATCAGGGTGAATTTGAGCGGCAGGCCAAAAGCGAGCCCTAAAGACCGTGGGGCTTCTCTGTTAGACAACAAGGGTATTCATGAGGGTGGTGACGTCGTCTAGATTCTCCAGGCCCCCAATCATACGAGTCAACTCCTCGCCGCTGCGGGGTGGCAGGACGCCGGATGTGACCTCTCGGAACTTCGCGGTCAGCTCTTCGGTCGTGGCGGGATTTGTGTGATGACCCCGGAAGGCTCGCTGGTGCGACTCGAACCGTCTGCCGTCTTTCAGATGCACTTCTACTCGCGATCCCAGCTGAGGCTCGCCGGGGGCGAAGTCAAGCGGCCGTGGGGTGACCCGGCCGGCGACCTCCATCACGGCCGCATCGCTCCACATGGCCGGGTCGGTGTAAAGCGAAAGGGCGTTCGATCCTCGCACCAGCCGCAATCCGATGCTGAAAGCGAGGCTGAACTGGGCGCTTATGGCGTCGGACGGGTAGCGGATGGTCGCCCCATGCGGGATGGCCCAATCGGCCAGATAGACGACAACCTCGTCGACCTCATCGACCTCGAACACTTGCCGGTTCATGATCTCGGTGAGGGCGTCCAGCGCGGAGTGCAGGGTGCCCACGCATGGATACAGCTTGAAGGTGGTGTCCAGGATCTGATGCTCATTCGCCCACGCATCGATATCGTCGTCGTCGCCGTCGCCGAATAGGCGGTACACGCCCCGCCTGCCCTCGAAGATCATCCGGGGTCCAGTCAGGCCGGCTTCGGCGAGCAGCGCAGCTTCCATGCCCGAGCGCACCGCGAACCCGGCGTGCACCCGTTTCACCTCCCCGCCGCTCTGGTCGTACTCCATGGTCCCCGACGCCTCGCTCGCCGCGATGGCCAACGCATGAGCCGTCCGATCCGAACCCAGCCCGAGCAGCCTCGCCGCCGTCGCGGCGGCCCCGAAAACGCCGGCCACCTTCATCGGATGCCATCCCAGCCGAAGCTTCGCCCTATGGATCGGCGCGCACGACACCACCATCGCCTGATAGCCGGCCACCACAGCCGCGATCACGTCCTTGCCGCCCAGATGGGACCGCTCACCCAGCGCCAGGGCCACGGGAATGGTGCACACCCCAGGATGTCCCCCCAGCCAATGCGCATCATCGAACTCACAGCTATGACCAAACGTGGCATTCACGAAGGCCGCATAGGCGGGCGTGGTTCGGTCGCCGAAGTAGACGATGGTGCTCTCGGGCCGCCCGCCCATCTCACCCACGACGCGCCGCGCCGGCGACACGTTGGGCAGAGTGGCACCGAGTAGAGCCACTCCCACGTAATCCAAGACGCACTGCTTGGCCTTCTCGACCACAGCAGGGGGTAGCCCTTCGAACGTGAGAGCCGCCACGTCAGCGGCGAGACGCTCAGCGATCGAGTCCATACGGCCACGCCCTCCCCGCGTCACGGTCGGCTGGACCACAAACGATAGCCAGGAACACAGCAACGCTCAATCGAGCGGACTTCTCCCCCGATCGGGGCGCATACACGCCCGCGGACGCCGTGATCCCAATCATGGGCCTCCCGCCTACCAGATCCTCGATTATCATCCGATCCCGCTCTTGCTGACGCTCATGCGAGCGAGCGCAAGATCGCCAAACTTGACCGGAGGCCAACCAGGGCACGGAGGCGCTACCTGCGGCGAGAACGCTCAACGCATTGCGCTAGGGAGCGGGGGCTACGACGCCACCGACTTTGGGGCTGGTTTCGCCCTAAAGACCTCGGCCGAATCCTTCGTCGACACGGCAAGCAATGCGTCACGAGCAGCCATCCGCGGCCAACAGCACGATGCGCGCCCGCTTCGCCATCCGAGCCTCGACTGTTCCCGCTCGACACCAAGCCTCCAGCACCTCGCGGTCACCGTCTCTAAGTTCCAAAGGAGGAAGTCGCATGCCTTATGCTAATCACATCAATGTAACTTCCGCGGCGATCCACTAGTAGGGATATCCCCTTCGAAGACGCTTCGGACAGCCCATCTTAGAAACTAAAACCCTTACTGCAGAAGGTTTCTGGCGATGACGATCCGCTGGATTTGGTTGGTCCCCTCGTAGATCTGGGTGATCTTGGCGTCGCGCATGAACCGCTCCATGGGAAAGTCGGACGTGTAGCCATACCCTCCGAGCAACTGCACGCCGTTCGTGGTCACTTCCATGGCGACGTCGCTGGCGAAGGCTTTGGCCATCGCCCCGACGGCGTTGAGGTCGCCCTCGGGGTCGCCCTCATCGACGATGGCGCACGCCTTATAGGTGAGCCCTCGGGCGGCTTCGATCTTCATGGCCATGTCAGCGAGCATGAACTGCAGACCCTGGAATTCCGAGATCGGGTGTCCGAACGCCTTGCGTTGCTTGACGTACCCGACGCCATAGTCCAGGGACCCTTGCGCGATCCCGACAGCCTGAGCCGCAATCGAGGGGCGGCTGCGATCCAGGGTGTGCATGGCGATCGTGAATCCCTGACCTTCTTCGCCAATCAAATTCGAGGCCGGTATGCGGACCTCGTCGAGGACGACCTCGCCCGTCGGGCTGCCGTGCATGCCCATTTTCCGCTCCAGTTTGGCGATTTGAATGCCGTGGGCTCGTTCCACGAGGAAACAGGAGACCCCTCGAGCCCGGGCAGCCGGATCCGTCTTGGCAAAGACCACGTAGACCTCTGAGATGCCCGCGTTGGTGATCCAATATTTGGTGCCGCTCAGCACGTACGAATCGCCGTCGCGGACGGCCCGGGTGCTCATGGCTGCGGCGTCGCTGCCTGCGTCGGCCTCGGAGAGGCAGTAGCTCGCCTGCCACTCGCCGGTCGCGATCTTTGGCAGGTACCGCGCCTTGAGCTCCTCGGAGGCCCAGTTGACGATCGGGGTTACCGCCAAGCCGTTGATCGCCATCATCAAGCTCGTCGATCCGCAGACCCGAGCCAGCTCCTCGACCATGATGGCGCGCGTTACGTGGTCGGCTCCGGAGCCCCCGTACTCGAGCGGGATCGCCAACCCGGGGAGCTCCATCGAGACGCAATCCTTGAAGTTGTCCCACGGAAACTCGCCGGTGGCGTCGATCTCGGCGGCGCGTGGGGCAAAGCGCTCCTCGGCAAGCTGCCGGACTGCAGCACGGAAGTCGCGCTGCTCCTGAGTAAGCGTCATGGGCTGCATTCCTCCATCATGACACGCCTCCGGCGATTTGGTTGGATGTCCAAGAAAATCGGCGAACGACAACGGTGTCCGGAGCGGCAACCCCGGCAGAGGCCACCAGGTTGCGTTGAGGGAAGTTGACAGCGACAACCGGGCGGGCCGGTCCGCTGAGCACCGGTGGAGAGCCCTGGGGCCGCCGAATAACGTGCCCACCCGCGGAAAACTGGGCACGATCGCGCCAAACGGGCACGGAAACCCGCAAAAACCCGGCCAAACCTTGCCCAGTTTGGCGACGCGCGCCCACTTTCTCCGCCGGCTGCACCGTTCGCCGGCCAACCGGGCGCCACCGGGCGTCGGCGTGGGCGTCTGTGTGGGCGAGGGCGCGGGTGTGGGTTGTGGCGTGGGGCTGCCCGGCGTGGGGCTGCCCGGCGTGGGGCTGCCCGGCGTGGGGCTGCCCGGCGTGGGGCTGCCCAGCGTGGGGACTGTCCGGCGTGGGGGCTGCCCGGCGTGTGGCCTGCCGGGGGCCAGCGACGAGACGCAAGGGACACGCGGTCCGGGCCGAGGTTGCAACCGAGCGTCACAGATTGCGAGGCGCCGGCCGCTGTGGGCGCGTGCCTGCGCCGTGCGGCGCTCAGCCGTGCCCGCCCTCCACGCCGGCGCATAGGGTCGGGTGGTGCTCGCCCTGCTCTTTCCCGGTCAAGGCTCGCAGCGTCCTCAGATGGGTGTCCCGTGGCACGGTCATCCGGCGTGGCAGATGGTCGACCGGTTGGCGGACGCGACCGGCCGCGACGTGTCCGGCCTGCTGGTCGATGCCGACGCCGACACCCTGAAGGCCACCCGCAACGCCCAGCTGGCGGCATTCGTGCTCAGCCTGGTCATCCTTTCGGCCGCCCGGGACGCCGGCCTCGAGGGCCCATCACTCGGGACAAGCGCAACACGCGGCACGGAGGGCGTCGGCGCCGTGGCCGGCCACAGCCTGGGTGAGTACACGGCGCTGGTGGCCGCGGGCGCCCTGACCCCTGAGGACGGCGCCCGACTCGTCACGGCGCGGGGTGAGGCAATGCAGGAGGCCGCCGACGCCCAGGCCGGCACCATGGCCGCGGTGCTGGGCCTCGACCTGGATGCTGTCGCCAAAGCGTGCGGGGAGGTCGACGGCGCCTGGCCGGCGAACGACAACGCCCCTGGCCAGGTGGTCATCGCCGGCACCCCCGCCGGTATCGACGCGGCAGGAGCAGCAGCCAAGCGACTCGGCGCCAAGCGGGTCGTGCCTCTTGCCGTTGGGGGTGCGTTTCACTCCCCCTTGATGGCCCCGGCCCAAGCCCGGCTCGACGCCGCGCTTGCCTCAACTGCCTTCGGAACCGCCGCCATCGAGGTGGTGGCCAATGTCGATGCCGCTCCCCATCGCGACGGATGGGCCGCGTTGCTTTCCGCGCAACTGGTGTCGCCGGTGCGCTGGCGAGAATCGCTGGCAACGATGGCGGGTATGGGTGTCACGCACTTCCTGGAGCTCGGGCCGGGCACGGAGCTGTCCGGAATGGTGAAGCGCACCGTCGAGGACGCGTCGCGGGCAAACGTATCCGGGCCGGGCGACCTGGAAGAACTGGGCGCCTTCCTGGAAGCGGCCCGCTCCGGCTAAGACCGCTGCGTATCGGGGCGTTTGTGTGATAAAAGACGCGTAATACGCGACTTTTATCACACAAATGAGTCCCGGCGGCCGAGGTGCGCTCGAGCGCCTACGGGTTGACGAGCTCGTCCCGCAGCTGCCGTTTGAGGATTTTGCCGGCCGGATTGCGAGGCAGCGGTTGGTCCAGAAACCAGACCCGCACCGGAACCTTGAACGAAGCGAGGCGGCTGGCCACGTGCTCCTGCAGGTCCGCCTCCGAGGCCGAAGCGCCAGCCCGCAGGTGTACGACCGCACCCACCTCCTCGCCGAGGATCGGGTGAGGGATGCCGATCACGGCGGCATCAGCAACGGCACCGTGCTCATGGAGCACGCCCTCGATCTCGACGCAATAGACGTTCTCCCCACCCCGAATCAGCATGTCCTTGGCCCGGTCGACGATATACACAAATCCGTCTTCGTCGAGGCGGGCGACATCACCGGTTTGAAGCCAGCCGTCACTGAAGCTTTCCGCGGTGGCCTCGGGGTTGCCCCAATAACCCTTGACGATGTTCGGTCCTTTGATCCACAACTCGCCGATATCGCCGACGGGAACCTCTTTGCCGTCGGTGTCCACCACCTTGACGGTCACGACGGGAACCGGGGGCCCGACACTGTCGGGCTTCGCTTCGTAGTCAGACCCGGAATTCATGGTGGAAAGCGACGACGTCTCGGTCAGGCCGTAGCCGTTGGACGCCCGCCCCCCGGGGAAATGCGCCTTGATGCGGCGGACCAGATCGGGCGGGGCCGGGGCGCCACCGTAACCAACCGTTTTGACGCTGGACGTATCACGACGGGAGAAATCGGGGTGGTCCAGCACCTGCATAACCATGGCGGGCACGCCGCCGAACGTGGTGATCCGTTCTCGTTCGATCAGTTCCAGGGCGCGCCCGGCGTCCCACCGATGCATCATGACGAGCTTGCCGCCGGTGAGAAGGTTGGTCACGAGGATGGAGTGACAGCCAGTGGCGTGGAACAGCGGCACAGACAGGAGGTACGCGTTCTGACCGCCACCACCGAGCGGGTCCGTGCCGGCTCGAAGCGCGTCCCGAACGGCCACGTACATCAGGCTCATCGGATTGGTGCAGATGTTGCGGTGGGTGCCGAGCGCGCCCTTGGGGCGCCCGGTGGTGCCGGATGTGTAGAAGATGGTGGCGTCGTCGTCGGTATGAAAACCGGTATCGGGCAGCTCGGCATTCGCGGGCACGTCACCGAGCACGTCCGCGAAATTCCGCATACCCACCGGGATATCGCGAGGTTCGGCTCGGGCCACCATGGTGGCGCGGAGGTCAGGTAAGTACGTCACGTATCCGGCAATGCGACTGGCCCGCTCCTGGTCGCAAACCAGGATTTTGGCGCCGGAGTCGGCCAATCCGTAGTGAAGCTCCTCACCGGTCCACCAGGCGTTGAGGGGAACGACCACAGCGCCGGCCGCAGCTGCACCCCAGAAGGCGATCGACCACTCCGGGAAGTTGCGCAACGCTATCGCCACCCGGTCGCCGTTCTCGACGCCAAAGCTGTTGCGCAGCTGGTTCCCAAAGTGGGCGGCAGCCCGAAAGTGCTCGTCGAAGGAAATGCGCTCGTCCTCGTAGACCAGGAAGATGTCGCCGCCCCTGATGCGGCTCGCGACCAGGATGTCGCCGAGAGTGGGCGGACAGTTCTTCCATATCTTGGTCGCGACGCCACGAATGTCGGTCTGGCCCACCTCGAAAGGCTGGCCGGCGGCAGTCAGCTGGAGGTCAGCCTCGGCGCGGGACAACGTCACGGCCGCCTCACCGGAACGCCAACCGTCGTCGGTCGCCGGCCCGCCGGTCATACGATCAGCAGCTCCTTCCAGTCCGCCACTCGATCCCGGACCTGCGCAGGCGTGAGCCGCATCGTCTCGGGGCGGACGGCGTCGGCGATGCGCCGCTGCACCCAGTAATCGAGCGCAGCCCCTTTGAACAGACCATCCCGCCACGCAACTAACTCCGCCGGAGCCCCCCCGAAGTAGCCCCACAGGGTGTAGGCCCACTCCATGTCATAGATAACCGGCGCCCGGCCGAACGACGCCGCCCGCCGGGACCCACAGGCAAAGGCGCCGGCCAGCGCGTCCCCTCGCTCTTCCTCATCGACCCCCTCGAGGCGGTCATCGAGCATGCGAGCCAGCTTGAGGCCGTAACCCAGGTCGGACGCGGGCGCACCGAAGCGCCGCCCGGATGGCGCCATTAAGTCGCGTATCTCGGCCGGCCGGTCCAGATACCAGGGCCGGGGCGACGGGAGCAGCTCGGAGGGGCGGATGCGGTCGGTGTCCTGGACGGGCACATGGGGTGGCTGGCTCACGATGCCCCCGCTTCGTGCTCGCGGTCACCGGTTCGTTCCTTGGTGGTCATGGTGTGCAATAGCCCGAACACGATGGAGTCCTCCAGTGCAGCCCACGATGCCTCGATCACGTTTTCCGACACTCCGATGGTGGTCCAGGTGCGGTCCCCGTCGGTAGTGTCGATCAGCACCCGGGTGACCGCGGCCGTGCCATGGCTCGTGTCGAGGACACGGACTTTGAAGTCGGTCAGATGGATGTGGGCGAGCTCGGGGTACACCGGTCCGATCGCCTTTCGCAGAGCGGCATCCAGCGCGTTGACCGGACCGTTCCCCTCGGCCGTGGCCAACACCCGCTCGTCGTCGACGATGACCTTCACCGTCGCCTCCGTCATGAAGGCGCCGTCCTCCCGCAGCTCGGTGATCACACGATGCGACTCGAGCGTAAAGAACGGCTGCTTCCATCCCGTCGCCGAGCGCATGAGCAGCTCCAGGGACCCGTCGGCCACCTCGAAGTGGAAGCCGCGATGTTCCAGGTCCTTGAGCCGTTCGACGATGTCGGCCAGAGCGGCGTCATCGAGGCCCAGACCGACTTGTTCGGCTTTGAGGGCGATGGTGGAGCGGCCGGCCATCTCACTCACGACGAAACGGGTGCCGTTCCCAATCTGGTCGGGATCGACGTGCTCGTAGGCGTCGCGGGAGCGAGCGATGGCGCTGGTGTGCAGCCCGGCCTTGTGAGCGAACGCAGAAACGCCCACGAAGGGCTGATGCGGGTCGGGTGCGATGTTGACCACTTCCGCGATGTGGTGGGAGACAGCCGTGAGCCGGCCCAGGCGTTCGCTGCCGATGGTGCGCACGCCCATTTTCAAGGTCAGGTCCGGCACCGCCGCGGTCAGGTCAGCGTTCCCGGTGCGTTCGCCATAGCCGTTCACACAGCCCTGAACCTGGGTGACGCCCATCCTCACGGCCTGGAGGGAGTTGGCGACCGCGCAGCCGGAGTCGTTGTGGAAATGGCAACCGAGTGGGACGCCTGCCAGGTCCCGGACCTCGCCGACCACCCGTTCCACCTCAAACGGCAAGCTGCCCCCGTTGGTGTCGCACAGGACCAACACCTCGGCTCCCGCCCCAGCCGCGGCCCGCAGCACGTCGGCGCTGAAACCTGGGTTCTCCCGGTAACCGTCGAAGAAGTGCTCAGCGTCAAGGAAGACGCGCCGTCCCCGGGAGACCAGGTAGCCGACCGAGTCAGCGACCATGTCGACCGCCTCGGTCAGGCTGGTGCGCAGGGTCTCGGTGACATGCCAGGCCGCCGACTTGGCGACCAAGCAAACAACGGCCGTCTGAGCGGCCAGCAGACCGGCCAGCACCGGGTCGGTCTCGGCCCGGCCGCCGGCCTTGCGGGTCGAACCGAACGCCACCAGCGTCGCGGTCGCCAGCGGCAGGTCTCCGGCCGCAGCCCGGCGAAAGAACTCCTCGTCCTTGGGATTGGCCCCCGGCCAGCCTCCCTCGATGTACTGCACGCCCAGGTGGTCCAGTTGTTCGGCCACCCGGAGCTTGTCGTCGACGGTGAGCGACAGCCCCTCCTGCTGACTGCCATCTCGCAGTGTGGTGTCGTAGATATCGACGGCGTCGGGCAGCTCCGGGGGCAGATCGTGGCCCTGAGTATGCGAATCGTGGCCCTGAGTATGCGCCGGCGAATGCCGGTGAAGCCGGTCAGCCGACATACTCCACCCAGTCCTTGTACCGGTCTACCTGACCCCGAACGGCGCCTCGAAAGACCTCCTGGATGCGGCGGGTGATCGGGCCGGGCTGGCCGTCGCCAACGACCCGGTCGTCCACCGAGATGATCGGCACCACTTCTGCTGCTGTGCCCGACAAGAACGCCTCATCGGCGGTGTACAGGTCGGAGCGAAGGAGGTTTTCGGACACGGCATCAAAGCCAAGATCGGTGGCAATGGTCATTACCGAGCTCTGAGTGATGCCCTCCAGGGCGCCGGCCGACAATGGTGGAGTCATGATGCGGCCACCCCGCACTATGAATATATTTTCACCCGTGCACTCGCTGACATATCCCTGTGGCGAGAGCAGAATGGCCTCGTCGTATCCGGCTTTGATGGCCTCGATCTTCGCCATCGACGAGTTGATGTACATGCCGGTTCCTTTGGCCGCAGGCGGGATGGCATTGGGGTCGTGCCGGCGCCAGGCGCTGATCTTGGTACGTACCCCATTGGCGATCCCGTCCGCGCCGAGATAGGCACCCCAGGGCCACACGGCGATCGACACCTGTACCGGGCACGGCAGCGGGTTGAGGCCCATCTCGCCGTACCCCAGGTACACGATAGGCCGGATATAGCACTCGGGCAGACCGTTGACCCGGACGGTCGTCTTGGTGGCCTCGATCAACTCGTCCGGACTGAACGGGATGTCGATGAGAAAGATCTTGGCCGAGTCGTACAGCCGGTTGATGTGATCGGTCAGGCGAAAGACAGCCGGCCCGTTGTCGGTGGGGTACGCCCGGATCCCCTCGAATACCCCGCACCCGTAGTGGAGCGTATGGGTCAAAATGTGGATGCGAGCGTTGTCCCAATCGACGAGCTCGCCGTCCATCCAGATCTTATCTGTTTTGGTGATCGGCATGGCACTACACCCTTTCTGCAGCAACGAGATCGGCGATGGCGTCGCCCGTCTCGGATGTCGAGAGCGTCCCTTCGGAACGCATGGCCGCCACCGCCCGCGTGATGCGCCCTGCCCCGGTGTTGTCGCCGAGGAAGTCGAGCATCATGGCCGTGGAGATGATGGCGGCCGTCGGATCGGCTCGACCGGTGCCCGCGATGTCGGGCGCCGAGCCGTGCACGGGTTCGAACATGGAAGGCCCGTTCCGGGCCGGGTTGAGGTTGGCTGATGCGGCCCGGCCGATTCCGCCGGCGATCGCCCCTCCGAGGTCCGTGAGGATATCGCCGAAGAGGTTGTCGGTGACGACGACGTCGTAGCGCTCTGGCGACTCGACGAAGTAGATACACGCGGCGTCCACGTGGTTGTATGCCGTCGAAACGTCGGGGTACTCGAGCGCCACCTGATCGAAGGTGCGCTGCCACAGATCACCGGAGAATGTCATCACGTTGGTCTTGTGTACCAAGGTCAGATGGCTCCGGAGACGGGACCGGGCCAGGTCGAAGGCGTAACGGACGCAGCGTTCCACCCCGTACCGGGTGTTGACCGATCCCTGGGTGGCGATTTCCGCCGGCGTGCCTTTGCGTAGGAACCCACCCTCCCCAGCGTAAGCGCCCTCGGTGTTTTCCCGGACGACAGCCAGGTCAATCGGGACCCCGGCGCCCACGCTCGCGGCAGCGACAAAGGGCCGGAGGTTGACGTAGAGATCGAGCTCGAACCGCAGGCGCAGCAGCAGCCCTCGCTCGAGGATGCCCGGCGGCACTTCGGGGGTGCCGACGGCGCCGAGAAGGATGCCATCGAAGCCGCGGAGTTCGTCGAGGACGCTGTCGGGGAGCACCTCGCCGGTTGCCAGGTAGCGGCGGCCACCAAGGTCGTACTCGGTGGTCTCCAGGCTGGCTCCGGCGGCCCGGGCCACCTTGAGGCCCTCGGTAAGGACCTCGACGCCGATGCCGTCGCCGGGGATGACGGCGATTTTCAGCGGTTTCACAGTGGCGCTCTCCTGTTTCGGTTTGGCCTGTTTCGGTTTGGCCTGTTTCGGTTTGGCTCGGGGTCCGGACACAAAACGACCGCCCCATCGGGACGGTCGGCACAGCGCATCGGCTCGAGGTCCGATGCGCTACACGATAATTACGATTCCGGCGGTAGGACGGACGCGTGCTGATGGCGACATGGTTTGCACAGTTTCGCGGATGACCGCCTGGGCGTCAACCGCCACTAGCCTGGGTCCTATGGCTGCGACGGAACTTTCTCAAGACGCCTTCGACCGGCTACGGGCCGAGCTCGAGGACCTGCGCACGCGCGGCCGGATCGACATCGCCCGGGCCATCGAGGCCGCCCGGGCTCTGGGTGACCTGTCGGAGAACGGCGACTACCACGCCGCCAAGGACGCTCAGGGAAAAATGGAGGCCCGCATCCGCCAACTCGAGGGCATGCTCTCGGACGTAGTGATCGTTGACAATGCCACCGGCGCGGACGGCGCCGTCGGCACCGGGACGGTCGTGTCGCTGCGCTACGTCGGGGATGACGATGTCGAGCGCTATCTGATCGGGTCAATCGAGGAGCGGCGGGAGGGGATCGCGGTGGTGTCCCCCAACTCCCCGCTGGGCCAGGCGCTGATGGGCAGAAAAGAAGGCGACAAGGTCTCCTACGACGCCCCGAGCGGTTCGCTCGAGGTTGAGATCGTCGCAGTCGGGGCTTAAGAACTCACCTTGATCACCGACCCCGGCCGGGTGCCGCTCGGCGCCCGCGGCTGGATTGGCGACGGGATCCGCGGTGGGCTGGTCAGCGGCGACGGGACCCTGGACTGGTATTGCCCCGAGGGCATCGCAACGGCGCCCGCTTGCTGGTTGTTGCTCGATCCTGCGGGAGGGGCGGTCCGCGCCGGCCCGGTTCGTAGCGGTACCGAGGCCACCCGGCGCCTTCCGCCGTTCGAACAGGGCTATCGGGCCGGCACGAACGTCCTCGAAACGGTGCTGGCCGATGGAGCCGGGGGGCGGCTGTCGATCGTCGATCTGCTTCCCTGGCCCGGACCCGGTCTGGTGGCGCCGGGTCAGCTGGTCCGGATCGTGACCGCGCTGGCCGGACCGATGGACGTGGAGGTCGAGGTGCACCCGGCCGGAGCCTGGGGGCCGGCGCAGGAGGTGGCCGCCTTCGAGGCCGGCCTGGTCGTCGACGGGGTGATCGTTCGGACCGGGTTCCCGCTTCGCTTCGAGCCCCTCGGCCGGGACCGGCCCCGGTGGCGGGCCGTGCGCCGGCTGGAACCGGGGGATGCCTTCGTTGTCACGATCGAGCGGCTGGGCGGCCCGGGACCGCAGTCGGTGGAGTCGGCTCGGCGAGCGGTCTCGGACACGGAACTGGCGTGGCGGAGCTGGCTGGCACCCCTGGTCTACGGCGGACCGTATGGGCCGGCGGTCGAACGGAGCCTGCTGGCCGTGCGGTCGCTCACCGGGCCCGGGGGCGGCCCGGCCGCCGCGGGCACCACCTCGCTCCCCCGGCGCAGCGGCAGCGAGCGAACGGCAGACGAGCGCTGGGTGCGCCTCCGCGACGCGGCGGGCGCCACCGCGACCTGGGCGGGGGCCGGCTTCCCGGAGGACGCGGAGGCGGCGGAGGGCTGGCTGCGCCAGGTGGTCTCGGGCGCGCCCCTGCCGTGGCCGGTAGCACTCGACGCTGACGGGCAACCCGTCCCGGAACAGGAGGTGCTCAGCCTGACCGGATGGCGGCGGTCGCAGCCCGTGGTGACCGGATCCCCCATGGGTGTGGTGGATCTCGACCTCTACGGCGACGTGGTCGCCGGCTACGGGGCCAGCACCGCCGGCCCCGGCGGGAGCCACGGGCCTGGCCCTCTCGCCGGCGCCTGGGCCGCCCTTGCTGATGCGGCCGACTGGGTCGCCGACCACTGGTCCGAACCCGACGCCGGGGTGTGGGAATCGATGGGGCCCCCGGGCTTGCTGGTGGCGTCGCGGATCCAGGCCTGGTCGGCCCTCAACCGGATGGCCCAGCTGGCTCGGGCTGCCAATCCGCTCGATCTCCAAGCGGTGGCCTGGCAGCAAGAAGCACGAGGGATACTGACCTGGCTCGAGACGGCCGGGGTGGCAGCCGATGGAGGTCTGCGCCGGGACGGCCGTCCGGGCCGCGGCGACGGGGACGAACCGGACGCGGCGCTGGTCCGTGTCGCCTGGCGGGGTCCGTGGCCTACCGCCCACCCGGTCGTGGCCGCCACCGTGGATCGGGTGCTCGACCGGCTGGGTTCCGACCGCTTCCTCTATCGCTACTCCCCCCAGGTGGATGACGGACGGGCCGGCCCCGACAACCCCGATCTGACGGCATCGCTCTGGGCCGTCCGGGCGCTGACCCGGCTCCAGCGCTGGGAGGAAGCCCACGAGCGGATGGAGGCCATCGTGGCGGCCGGGGGCCGGTTGGGCCTGCTCGCGGAAGCGGTCGACCCGCTCAACGGCGAGCTCATGGGCAATCTGCCCTCCACCGCCGTGCACCTGGCGCTGGTCGATGCGGCCCTGGCCCTGGCCGAAGGACCGAGCTGACGGTCCGGGACGAGCGAGGCCTGGCGATCGGCCAGTAGCGTGGAAATGACATGGCCACTGTCGACCCCGACTTCCTGGCGCTCCCGCTGCGAGACCTGGCCGGCGCTGCACTCGAGCGCGCCAGCCAGGCCGGCGCCAACCACGCGGAGTTTCGGGTCGAGCGCGACCGCGAGTCCGATACCCGGGTACGCGACCATCACCTCGAGGGAGCGGCCGAACGGGAGTCCGCCGGGCTGTCCGTTCGGGTCCTCTACGAAGGGACCTGGGGGTTCGCCGCCGCGACGGATCTCTCGACGGACGCAGCAGCCGACGCGGCCCTGGCTGCTGTAGACGTGGCTCGCACGTCCGCATCCCTCCGAAGGGAGCGCATCGAGCTGGCCGACGAAGTGGTCTACCCGGACGTGGCATGGGTGTCGTCCTACGAGCAGAGTCCGTTCACGGTGCCTGCCGCGGACAGGGCAGCGCTGCTGCTCGAGTGGACGACCGGCCTGATGAACCAGCCGGGCGTCGACCATGCCGATGCGGCGGTCCTGGCCGTCCAGGAGAACAAGTTCTACGCGGATCTGGCCGGCACCACGACGGTGCAGGAACGCGTCCGGGTTCATCCGGCGGCCACGGCCGTGGCCGTGAACGGCGACACCGGGGAGTTCGACACCATGCGTACCCTGGCCCCGCCGGCGGGCCGGGGCTGGGAGTATCTGACCGGCACCGGTTGGGATTGGACCGGCGAGCTGGCGGCGCTGCCGGCTCTGCTGGCCGAAAAGGTGGCCGCGCCCGCCGTCCAGGCCGGCCTGTACGACGTGGTGATCGACCCCTCCAACCTGTGGTTGACGATTCACGAGTCGATCGGGCACGCCACCGAACTGGACCGGGCCCTCGGCTACGAAGCCGCCTATGCCGGTACCTCCTTCGCCACCATCGACAAGCTCGGCACGCTTCAGTACGGCTCCCCGATCATGCACGTGACCGGTGACCGCACCGTGGATCACGGATTGGCCACGGTGGGCTGGGATGACGAGGGGGTCGCCGCCCAGTCGTGGGATCTGATCCGCGACGGAATCCTGGTCGGCTACCAGCTGGATCGGCGCATGGCCGCCCGCCAGGGCTTCGGCCGGTCCAACGGGTGCGCGTTCGCCGACTCGAGCGGCCATGTGCCCATCCAGCGAATGGCCAACGTGTCGCTGCAGCCCGCACCGGGCGGCCCGAACACAGAGGAGCTGATCGGCGCGCTCGATGACGGCATCTACATCATCGGCGACAAGAGCTGGTCCATCGACATGCAGCGGTACAACTTCCAGTTCACCGGACAGCGCTTCTACCGGGTGCGTGGCGGCCGGCTGACGGGCCAGCTGCGCGACGTTGCCTACCAGGGGTCGACGACCGAGTTCTGGGGCTCAATGGAAGCGACCGGTGGGGAGCAGACCTACGTCCTCGGCGGTGCGTTCAACTGCGGGAAAGGGCAGCCGGGCCAGGTTGCGCCGGTCAGCCATGGGTGCCCGTCGGCCCTGTTTCGCGGCGTGCGCATCCTCAACACCAGCCAGGAGAGTGGTCGGTGAGGGTCGGGTGAGCGGGACGCGCCCCCAGGAGCTGCTCGAACTGGCCCTCGACCTGTCGAAGGCCGACGGTTGTGTGGTCATCGGCGACGAGATCAGCGATGCCAACCTCCGGTGGGCCAACAACACGCTGACCACCAACGGGGTGACCCGCCACAACCAGGTGACCGTCATCGCGATCACCGGCGGGGCGGTGGGCGTGATGTCGCAGAGCGGGGTAACGGCCGCGGACGTCGAGGCGCTCGTCCGGGCGGCCGAACAGACCGCCAGCACGGCTCCCGTCGCCGAGGACCGGCAGGTCCTGGTGGCGCCCCTGACTGCGGGCGCGAACTGGGACGCTCCACCGGCGGAGACGTCGATCCGGGTGTTCGAGGACGTGGCCGCGGAGCTGGGCGAGGCCTTCGGCCGGGCCGGGTCGACCGGCGAGGTGCTCTTCGGGTACACCGAGCACGAGATGCGCACGACCTACGTGGCCTCCTCGATGGGTTTGCGCGCCCGCCACGATCAGCCGACCGGTCATCTCGAGCTGAATGCCAAGTCGGCCGACTTTGAGCGTTCGGCCTGGTCGGGCGTGGCGACCGCCGACTTCCAGGACGTGGACGTCGGCATCATCACCGGGGAGCTGAGCCGGCGCCTCGGGTGGGCGTCCCGGCGTATCGAATTGCCTGCCGGCCGCTACCAGACCATCCTGCCGCCGAGCGCGGTGGCCGACCTGATGATCGACTTGTACTGGTCGGCGGGAGGGCGCGATGCGCACGACGGGCGGACCGTGTTCAGCCGGCCCGGCGGTGGGACCCGGGTCGGAGAGCGGCTGACCGAGGTGCCGGTGAGCCTGCGGAGCGACCCGGCCGCCCCGTTGCTCCAATGCGCGCCGTTTGTCATCGCCCACGAGTCCGGTGCCGACCTGTCCGTCTTCGACAACGGCCTTGCGCTCCAGCCGACCCCGTGGATCGAGGCGGGGGTGTTGCGGAGCCTGGTCCTGAGCCGGTACTCCGCCGGGCTCACCGAACTGCCGGTCACGCCGTATGTCGACAACCTCGTCATGGAGGGCCCGGGCGGCGGGCCCGATCTGGAGGCACTGGTGGCCGGCACGGACCGGGGCCTGCTGCTCACCTGCCTCTGGTACATCCGCGAAGTGGACCCGCAGACCCTTCTGTTGACCGGGTTGACCCGCGATGGGGTCTACCTGGTGGAAAGGGGCGAGGTGGTCGGCGGCGTCAACAATTTCCGCTTCAACGAGAGCCCCGTCGATCTCCTCAGCCGCATCACCGAGATCGGCCCTCCGGTGCGGGCGCTGCCGCGGGAGTGGGCCGACTACTTCACCCGGACCGCGATGCCGCCGCTTCGTGTCGAGGAGTTCAATATGTCCTCGGTCAGCCAGGCGTCGTAGGCGCCGGGTCGGCCCAGGACAACAGCAGCTGGATCAAGGTCCGCGTCCCCCAACCGGTCCCGCCCCGGGTCAGCCACCCGTCGTCGCTGTCCGCCCATGCCGGGCCGGCGATATCGAGGTGGGCCCAGGGCCGGCCGCCGGTGAACTCCTGCAGGAACAGGGCGGCCATGATCGCCGAGGCGCCCGGTTTGGTCGTCACGTTGCGGAGGTCGGCGACCTCCGAGTCCAGTTGCTTGCGGTAGGCAGCGACCAGCGGCAGCTCCCACACCGGCTCTCCGGCGGCCGCGCCCGCGGCGATCACCCGGCGGACCAGCGCCTCGTCGCTGCCCATGACGGCCGCCACCCCCTCACCCAGGGCAACCCGCTGGCCGCCGGTCAGGGTGGCGATGTCGACGATGGCGTCGGGGTCCTCCTCGGCCGCCAGAGAGAGGGCGTCCGCCAGGACCAGACGTCCTTCGGCGTCGGTGTTGAGCACCTCCACGCTGGTGCCGTTGCGGGCGACCAACACGTCGCCGGGGTGCAGGGCGCTCCCGCTCGGCATGTTCTCGGTCGCCGCCACCCAGCCCGTGACCGCCAACGGTAGGTGCAGTTCCGCGGCGGCCACGGTGGCGGCGATGACCGCTGCGGCGCCACCCATGTCGCTTTTCATGGTCATCATCCCGGTCGGGGTCTTCAGGGACAATCCGCCCGAGTCGAATGTGATGCCTTTGCCGACCAGCGCCACCGTGGCGCTCGGCGTTGGCGGTCGGTAGGAAATTCGCAGCAGGCGGGGCGGCTCCTCCGCGCCGGAGGCGACGCCGAGCAGCCCCCCCAGGCGCTCCGCGACGATGCGATCCCGGCCCCACACTTCGACCGTCGCGGCAGTCCCCTCGGCTGCGTCTACGGCGACCCGGGCGAACTCGCTGGGTGTCAGGTCCCGTGGTGGACGGTTGACCCAGTCGCGGGCGCGCCAGCTGGCGTCCACGGCTACCTGGCCCCGCTGCACCGCGGCTTCCAGTTCCGGCCGCGAGACTTCGCTGCCCCGGCCCGGCGCCACGAGCAGCACCCGCTCGATCCGTCCGGGTCGGGTCGGTCGCCGCGCCCCCTCGAAGCGATACCCGCCCAGGCCGATACCCTCGACCGCGGCGGCCACCAGGGCGGGGTCCGGCGCGGCGGCGAGCAGCGTGGTCGCCACCACGCTGGCTGTCCCGGCCTGCCGGGAGAATGCGGCGCCGGCCCGACGCAAGGTATCGGCGTCGACCCGGGCCCGGGCCCCCACCCCGAGCGCCACGACGGTCGAGCCGTCGTCGGCGAGGACCGCCTGGGCTTGGCCAGGCTGTCCTTCGAAGCGGCGCTGGGCGAGAAACTTGGCGTCGAAGGCGGCGCCGCCACCGGGCGGGACGGACAGGTCGGCGTACACGGGAACTCCCAGCACAGCCGTGCCGTCCGGCACGCGGGCAACGACCTCGAAGCGAGGCGGGCTCACCGGGCGGAACGACGCGACAAGAGCCACTCCCCGTGCTCCTGCCATCTCGCCATCGTCCAGACCAGGTCGGACAGCCGGTTGAGGTACTGGCCGACGAGCGAGCCGTGAGCGGCGACGGCCAACACCTCCCGCTCCGCCCGGCGCACGACGGTCCGGGCCACGTCGAGGGCAGCCGACACCGGATCGTGGCCCGGCACGACGAAATCCGTCAGCGGCGGGAAGCGGCCGGTCAGGTCGTCGATACGGTCCTCCAGTGCCTGCACCATCTCTTCCGTCACCAGGGAAACGCCAGGCTTCAGCTTGTGCCGGTTGGGCGCGGCCGTCGCCAGCTCCGCCATGAGGACGTACAGGTCCCGTTCGAGGTCGACGAGCAGACGATCCAGCTCCGAGTCCGGCTCCACCGCGGCACGGGCCGTCCCGAGCGCGGCCTGGGCCTCGTCCACCGCGCCGTTGGCCTCGATCACGGCCGAGTCCTTGGCGACGCGACCACCAAACAACAGGCCGGTCGTGCCGTCGTCCCCTTTGCGGGTGTAGATCTTCATCGCTGGCCGGGAGCCTATCCGGGAGGGTGAGCCAACCGATCGAGGCGGGCCGGTCCCGGGGCGAGACCGCCGGTCGGTGCGCCGCCTTCGAGGACCCGGCCGTCGTCGACCATCCACGTGCGGTTCACCCGCAAGGTCTCGAGCAGCCAGCGGTCGTGGGACACGACGAGGAGGGTTCCGGAAAACTCCTCGAGGGCCTGCTCGAGAGCCTCGATGGCGGGCAGATCGAGATGGTTGGTGGGTTCGTCGAAGATCAGGCAGTTGGTGGCGCTCGCCATGATGGCGGCGAGCAGCGCCCGTGTCCTCTCCCCCGGCGACAGGGCGCCCGGCCGGCGACCAACGTGGGCCGGACCCAACCCGAACTTCGCCAGCGTCGATCGGGCCGGCTCCGGGGGCAGCCCGGTCGCCGCCTCGAAGCCGCTCAGCAAGTCCGCCCCGGCGTCCAGACGGGCGCGGTGCTGGTCGAGTTCGCCGACCACCACGCTCGGGCCGGCCCAGCGCCGGCCCGCGACCAGCGGCAGCCGACCGAGCAGGGTACCCAGGAGGGTCGACTTCCCACCGCCGTTCGGACCGGTGACCGCCACCCTGTCAGCCCACGACAGTTCGAGATCGACCGGACCAAGTTGAAAAGACCCACGCTGTACGACAGCGCCCTCCAGGCGGAAGACCACGTCGCCGCTGCGAGCGGCTGGAGTCAGGTCGAGCTGAAGGTTCCAACCCTCCCACGGCTTTTCGACAGTGCCCAGACGGACCAGGGCGCGTTCCGATTGACGCACCTTGGCCGCCTGTTTTTCCGTGCGGTTGGCGAAGAAGCCCTGCTGTGCTTTGTCGTGGTCGCGGGGCCGCTTGGTCGTCTTTTTGACACCGTGCTCCGACCACGACCGCTGGGTGCGGATCCGTTGTCCGAGGCGGGCTCGTTCCCCGGCCCACGCCTCGTAGGCCTCCGTTTGCTGGCTGCGGGCCAGCGCCCGGCGCTCGATGTACTCGCTCCAGCCGCCGGCGTACTCGGTGGCGGCATGGTGGTGCTCGTCGATTTCCAGGATCCGGTTGACAACCCGGTCCAGAAAGGCCCGGTCGTGAGAGACGACGGCCACGGCGCCGGGGACTGAGCCGAGAAAGACTTCCAGTCGGTCGAGCCCGGCGAAGTCGAGGTCATTGGTCGGTTCGTCGAGCAGGAACACGTCGAATCGGGCCAGGAGCACTGCGACCAGACCGGTGCGAGCCGCCTGGCCGCCGGACAGGTCGGCGACCGCCACGTCCAGCAGGTCCGGCGACAGGCCCACGTCGGCGGCCACCGTCCCCAGCCGGGTCTCGAAATCGTCTCCGCCGAGGGCCAGGAACCGCTCCAGGGCGAGGGAATAGGCATCCACCCGGGTCGCATCCGCGGCCAGCTCGGAGGTAAGCCGGTCCAGCTCGGCGCTGGCAGCGGCGACTCCGGTACGCCGGGCCAGGTAGGCGCGCACCGTTTCCCCTTTGCGGGCGTCGGGTTCCTGGCTCAAGTAGCCGACGCGCAGGTCCGCCGGCGACCGATCCACCGCGCCGCTCTCGGGATCCTCCAATCCGGCCAGTACCCGCAACAGCGTGGACTTCCCCACCCCATTGGGGCCGACCACGCCCAGCCGGGTGCGGGGGCCGATGGATACCGAAATCCGGTCCAGGACGACGCGGGTCCCCCGGCGAACAGTGACGGCGCGGGCGGACAGCACGGCGCTGACGCTACCCCTAGACAGCTGGTTAGAAGGCTGGCGGCCAACCCCAGACGATGGCACCCGCCGAGTGGTCTGGCGTCAGGCGAACTTCGAGCGTGTCACCGGGGTGAATATCGCGAGCCGCGTCCCGGGGAAACGACTGGACCACGTCCAGATTGAACGGTTGACCGTCGCCGTCGGCGCGTATCCGCAGAGAAACCCGCACCATAGGCCGCACGTCCAGGATGTTGCCCAGAGGCTTGACCGCCAGCACCTCGCCCCGGCCGGGGAGCCCCTCGGCCAGGATCGTCGAGGTACGCATCGGAGGTGGCCCGGCTGAGGACCGCCAGGACACGAACGCTATGACCGCCCCGGCCACGAGGAAGGGGAGAACGACGAACAGAAAGACGAGCTCTTTTGTCTGATTGGAGCTAAGGGTGGCAGCGAATTCGATATCCCCAGGGTAGGTCTCGGGGCGAGGCTGGAGGCGGGGGTCGCAGCATCGCTGGCCCCCAGGCACCTCGAGCGTCCGCTCGTCACCCGCCCAGTTGTTCCTGTAACTCTTCGAGCGCCGTGCGGAGGAAAGCCACCTCGTCGCGCAAGCTGGCAACCTCAGAGGCCAGGGCATCCACCCGGTCGTCCCGGTCGTCGGCTGCGGATTCCGGGGCCCTGATGGCCGGGGGCGGCGCAGTCGGGAACGCCGCCAGTGGCTCGCCCGAGGGTTGCGGCTGCGGCTCCAGGGACTCCACGCCCAGCAGCTGCACCCAGCGTTCCTCCTTCTGGCCGGGACGGCGGGACAGCCGGGCCGCCAGCGGCTCTTCCTTCTCACTGAGGCGCACCAGGTCGGCGTCGATGGCGCCGATCCCGTCAAACTGCGCCATGCGTTCCGTCCGGGCCCGCAACTCGCCCGCCGTCTGCGGGCCTCGGAGCAGGAGCACCGCCAGCAGCGCCAACTCTCGCTCGTCGAGCCCCAGGCGCTCTGGCAGGGTGTGGCGGTAGCGGGTGACGGAACGCCCGTGGGAGGGGTACACGAGTCCGATCAAGCCGGCTTCCCGCAGGCCGGCCAGCGCTCGCTGCACCTCCGACTCGTCATAGGAGACGACCGGGTCCCGATTCGAGGACTGGTTGCACGCCAAGACCAGGGCATTGAGCGTCAAGGGATACTGCTGGGGGGTCGTCAGCTGTTTCTCGATGAGGCTGCCGATGACGCGCCCCTCCGAAGCGCTCAGGCGCATGCGGCGATCATAGGGGTGTCCCCCGGGTAGGGCCGGGCAGACTGAGCGGATGGAAACAGACCGGGCCACCTTCGAACGACTGGTCGGGGACGCGCTCGACCAGATCCCCGAGTCGCTCGGTCGGGTCATGGACAACGTCGTCGTCCTCGTCGAGGACTGGCCCAACGCGGAGCAGCTGGCAGGCCGGCGCGGAACCCTGCTCGGGCTGTACCAGGGCGTCGACCTGACCCGCCGCTCCCCTCTGTCATACGCCGGCGTCATGCCGGATCGCATCACCATTTTCCGGGAGCCGATCAGCCGCATCGCCAAGAACGAGCGTGAGCTGGTTGACCTGGTGACCACCACGGTGATCCACGAGGTCGCTCATCATTTCGGGATCTCCGACGACCGCCTGAAGGAGCTGGGTTGGGCCTGACATCGGTCGGGGCCTGCGGGGCTTGAAGCGGTCGCGGTTGCCCTGAACCAGCCGACCGGTCCCTGTAGCCTGTATCAGTGACCGGCACGACGATCTCCAGGGTTGACGTGGGTTCTTACCTGGAAGCCGTGCGCGAGCGGGTGGTGGTCTTTGACGGGGCAGTCGGGACCAATCTGCAATTGCGCCACCTCGGACCCGACGACTTCGGCGGCGCCAGCCTGGAGGGCTGCAACGAGGTGCTGGTCGCCACCCGGCCGGACGTGATCACCGACCTGCACCGCTCGTTCCTCAACGTCGGCTGCGACGTGGTCGAGACCAACAGCTTCGGCACCCTCCCATGGGTACTGGCCGAATATGGGCTGGCGGCGCGGACCCGGGAGCTGGCGACCGGCGCGGCCCGCATCGCCCGGGAGGCCACCGGCAGTAGCCATGACGGTCCCTGGGTGGCCGGGTCGCTCGGCCCCGGCACCAAGATCGCCTCACTGGGCCAGATCTCCTTCGCCGACCAGCGCGACGGCTACCAGGAAGCGGCGATCGGCCTGCTGGCCGGAGGCGTGGACCTGTTCGTGATCGAGACCGTGCAGGATCTGCTCCAGGCCAAGGCCGCCATTATCGGCTGCCGGCGGGCCATGGCCGCGGCCGGCCGCCAGGTCCCCCTCCAGGTCCAGGTGACCATCGAGACCACCGGCCGGATGCTGCTCGGCACCGAGATCGGCGCCGCCCTCACCACCCTGGCCGCCCTGCAGCCCGACGTGATCGGCCTCAACTGCGCCACCGGGCCGGCCGAGATGAGCGAGCACCTGCGTCACCTTTCGCAGCACAGTCCCGTGCCGATCGCGGTCCTGCCGAACGCCGGGCTGCCCGCAGTCGTCAACGGCCGCATGCACTATGACCTGACTCCGGCACAGCTGGCCAACCATCACGCCCGCTTCGTCACCGAGTACGGGGTGAACATCGTCGGCGGCTGCTGTGGCACCACTCCCGAGCATCTGCGGGCCGTCGTTGATGCTTGCCGGCACCTGACCCCCGCCGTCCGGCAGCCGGAGTGGGAGCCGGGGGTCGCTTCCATCTACAGCCACGTCCCTTATGACCAGACTCCGTCGGTGCTGATGGTCGGTGAACGGACCAATGCCAATGGGTCGAAAAAGTTCCGCGAGGCCATGCTGGCCGACGACTGGGACACCTGCGTGGCCATGGCCCGCGAGGCCGTCAAGGGCGGCTCACACGTCCTTGACGTCTGCGTCGATTACACCGGCGAAGATGGCGTCGCCGACATGCGAGAGGTGGCCAGCCGCTTCGCCACCCAGGCCACCCTGCCGATCATGCTGGACTCGACCGAGCCCCCGGTGATCGAGGTCGGCCTGCAGCACATCGCCGGCAAGCCCATCCTCAACTCGGTCAACCTGGAGGACGATGACGCCCCCGGCACCCGCCTCGACCGCTTCCTGTCCCTGGCCCGGGAGTACGGGGCGGCCGTGGTCTGCACCTGCATCGACACCGACGGCCAGGCCCGCACCGCCGATTGGAAGCTGCGGGCGGCCCAGGCCATCTACGACCTTGCGGTCGGCCGCTACGGCCTGGCGCCTGAGGACCTGCTGTTCGACCCCCTGGTCCTGCCCATCACGACCGGGATGGAGGAAGGCCGTCGCGACGGCATCGAGACCATCGAGGGCATCCGCCGGATAAAGACGGAGCTCCCCGGCGTCGGCACCGTCGTGGGACTCTCGAATGTCAGCTTCGGGCTGAACCCTTCCGCCCGCCACGCCCTCAACTCGGTCTTTCTGCACGAGTGCCAGGAAGCCGGCCTCGACGCGGCGATCGTCCACGCGGCCCGCATCCTCCCGTTGCACAAGATCGATCCCCGCGTGGTCGAAGTCTGCCTGGACCTGATCTACGACCGCCGGGACCCGGCTACCGGGTATGACCCGCTGGCGGAGCTGCTCCGTCTGTTCGAGGGTGTCGCCACCTCGGAGCTGGCGAGCGAGGATTGGACCGATTGGCCGGTCGAGCGCCGCTTGAGCCAGCGCATCGTGGACGGGAACCGTGACGGTCTGGAGGCCGATCTGGACGCCATCCTGGCCGAGGGTTCGGCTGCCCTGGACGTCGTCAACGGGCCGTTGTTGGGGGGGATGAAGGTCGTCGGGGACTTGTTCGGTTCGGGCCAGATGCAGTTGCCCTTCGTGTTGCAGTCGGCAGAGACCATGAAAACAGCGGTGGCGTATCTCGAGCCGCACATGGAGAAGACCGACACCGGGGGAAAGGGCCGCATCGTGCTGGCGACCGTCAAGGGCGACGTGCACGACATCGGCAAGAACCTGGTCGACATCATCTTCACCAATAACGGCTACGAAGTGCGCAACCTCGGCATCAAGGTGGCGCTCGCCGACATGATCGAGGCCGCCAGGGACATGGGCGCCGACGTCCTTGGCATGTCCGGCCTGCTGGTGAAGAGCACCCTCATCATGCGCGACAACCTCCTCGAGCTCAACGAACGAGGCCTCTCCGACATCCCCGTCATCCTCGGCGGAGCCGCCCTGACGCGCACCTACGTCGAACGAGACCTCCGCGCGGAGTACAAGGGCCGGCTCTTCTACGGGAAGGACGCGTTCGAGGGCCTGCACACCATGGATCGCCTCATGGAACTGAAGACCACGGGCGAGGCCGACCCCGACTTCGGGCGCGCCCTCGAGGGCCGGGAAGGCGCTCGGCCGCGGGCGGCCCGGGCCGCGCAGGTCATCGACGGAGAGGCCACCCAGGCGGGTCAGGCGCGGCAGCCGGCCGCCGCCCGGATCGACCCGGACCGCCCGTCCCGGGCCCCGTCGGTCGCAGCTGACAACCCGCTGTTCCCCCCGCCCTTCGTGGGCTCGCGGATCGAGCGGGGTATCCCGCTCGACGACATCGCCGCCTACGTCAACGAGACGGCCCTGTTCCGGGCCCAGTGGGGCTACCGGCCGGACAAGTCGCGCCAGGAGACCGACGCCGAGTTCAAGGACCGGATCCGGGCCGTGCTTCGGGAGCAGCTGGCCGCGGCCCACGCGTCGGGGGTGCTCCAGCCCGCGGTGGCTTACGGGTACTTCGCGGTCAACTCCGAAGGCGACGACCTGATCGTCTGGAAGGACGACGCCCGCACGTCGGAGTGGCTGCGGTTCACCTTCCCCCGCCAGGACGCCGAGCCGTGGCTGTCGATTGCCGACTTCTTCCGGTCCGCCGCGTCCGGCGAGGAGGATTACGCCGCCTTCCACGTCGTCACCATGGGCGAGCAGGTCTCGAAGGAAACGGCCCGTCTTTTTTCCGAAAATCACTACCAGGACTACCTGCACCTGCACGGGCTGGGCGTAGAGATGACCGAGGCCCTGGCCGAGTTGTGGCACCGGCGCGTCCGGGAGGAGTGGGGCTTTGCCCAGGAGGACGGTCCGACCCTTGGCGGGCTGTTCCGGCAGCAGTACCGGGGCGGCCGTTACTCGTGGGGCTACGAGGCGTGCCCGGACCTGGAGGACAACGCCAAGTGCGCCGAGCTGGTGGGCGCGGACCGGATCAGCGTGGAGGTCAGCGAGGAGACGTCCTGGCAGTTCCACCCCGAACAGACCACCGCTGCCATCATCTGCCACCACCCCCAGGCCAAGTACTTCGTGGTGCGGCGGCCTTAGGTTTCCGCGAGGAGACCCCGCCGCTCCAGTACCACCCGCTCGAGCCGGGAAAACACGACTGAATCCATGAGCAGTCCGACGGCAAGGATGGCGATCATGACGGCCAGGACGTCGGCGGCCAGGCTCTGGTCCTGGTAGGCGCTGAGCAGCTGGCCGAGTGAGTTGGTCCCATGGGCCGGCACGATCAGCTCGCCGGCCATCAGCGACCGCCAGCAGAACGCCCACGCCTGTCTCATCCCGGCCACGTAGCCGACCAGGGCGGCTGGCATCACCACGTGACGGTAACGAGCGATGCCGCGCGCCCCCAGCACGTGGCCGGCCCGCAGCAGCGTGGGCGGTACGGCATCGATAGCGCCCACCGTTCCGATGATGAACGCCGGGATGCTGCCGGCCAGGGTCACGAACAGGATGGCCTGGGTCTTCACGCCGAAGAGCAGGATGGCGATCGGCACCCACGCCACCGACGGCATCGACTGCAGACCGGTCACGAGGGGCGTCACCGCCACCCGCACGGCCCGGACCCGGGTGATGGCGATGGCCGCCAGGGTGCCGATAACCAGGCTGAGCGTGTAGTACTCGACGGCGCGGCGAAGGGTCGTGACCGTCCCGCTCCAGATGACGCTGCGGTCCTCCCACAGATGGTGGAACACCGTCGCCGGACCCGGCAGCAGGTACGTGGGTTTCCACCCGCTCCACACCACCAGCTGCCAAAGGCCCAAGCCGACGGCGATGGCTGCGAGCTTGGGCCACACCGCGGACCAGATTCGCCTTGGCCGCGACCGGGCCCTGGGCAGTGCCAGCTCCAGCTGATCGAGCCCCTCCAGCTCCTGGTCGAGCCGGTCAACGACGGCCATGTCGTGCCACCTCGTCTCGCAGCCGGTCGGTGATGGTCGCGGCCAGGCCGGCGACCTCCGCCGAGTCGATGCGCCGAGGCCGCGGGATCGACACGGGGTAGGTTTCGACGATGCGGCCCGGGCGGCTCGACAGCAGCACCACCCGGTCCGCCAGGCGGACGGCCTCGCGCACGTTATGCGTCACGAACACCACGCTGAGCTCGGTGTCGCGCCAGATGCGCTCCAGCTCCTCGTGCAGCAGGTCCCGGGTCATGGCGTCCAGGGCGCCGAAGGGCTCGTCCATCAACAGGATGCGCCGGTCCTGGGCCAGGGCCCGGGCCAGCGCGACCCGTTGGCGCATGCCGCCGGACAGCTCGTGGGGTCGTTTGCTGGCAAAACCATCCAGGCGCACCAGCTGCAGCAGCTCGCTGGCGCGTGCCTGGCGGGCTGCCCGGCCGACCCCGCGTAGGCGCATCGGCAGCTCCACGTTGCGGGCCACGCTGAGCCAGGGAAACAACGAGGCGTCCTGGAACATCAAGGTTGCCTCTCCGCCGCGCCGGTCGACGGTCCCCGCGGACGGCCGGTCCAGGCCGGCAATCAGGTTGAGCAAGGTGCTCTTCCCACAGCCCGAGGCTCCGACCAGGCACACGAACTCGCCCGTTCCCACGTCGAAGGAGACGCGGTCGAGGGCCGGAACGGCGGCGCCCACCTGCCCATACACCTTGGAGACGTTGTCGAGGACGACGGCTGCCCGGGATGCAGCCGCCCCGAGCGAGCCTGCGGGGCCCGAGGACTCGGAGGAGCGGACCGAGTCGGCGACGGTCACAGGCCGCTCACGGGGGGCTCGCCTGCTGCGGCCAGCACCTTGTTGAGCAGTGTCAGGTCGTAGATGCCGGCGAGGTTTGACGGCGCCTTCAGCAGCCCAACCGCCACCCCGTGCTGCACCTGGGTCTGAAGGGTGGAAGCGAGGGGGTCGGCGGTGAACGTCAGGTTGTTCCAGGCCTCGGTCAGCACCGCGCTCGACAGCGGTTTGCCGCCCTGCAGCTTGGCCAGCTGGGTGTTGAACGCGCTCTGGGCCGCGGCCGGCTGCGACTGGATGGCCTTCAGGGTGTCAACCAGGCCGGTCAAGAAGCGCTGGACGGTGGCGGGATGCTGTTGCAGGAAGGAGGTGCGAACGACGACGTTCGTCGTGGCCCACTTGCCATCGGGCCAGAGGGTCGCTTCGTTGACGAGCAGGTGGCCGCCGGCCTGGAGCATCTCCGTCTCGTAGGGCTCGGGCATCCAGGCGCCGTCGATAGCCCCGGCTTTGAACTCCGTGACAACCGTGCCGTTACCTGTCGCGGAGGGCTCCACGTGCACGTCGCCGCCACCGGACGTGGTGGTGGTGTAGCCCTGGGTCTTGAGCCAGTACCGCAGGGCGACATCCTGGGTGTTCGCCAGCTGGGGCGACGCCAGGGTGGTGCCTTTCAGCTGCGAGGGACTGGTGATGGAGGCTTTTGTGACCAGGCCCGCCCCGCCCGAAGCGGCGCCGGCGATGATGGTCAGCGCACCGTGGGACGACGAGTAGGCGGACAGCGCCGAACTCGGGCCCTCGAAGGCGATGTCCAGGGAACCCGACAGCAGTGCCTGGTTCTCCGTCGGCCCGGCGGAGAACGTCTCCGTGGACAGCGTGTCCGGCGCCAGGTCCTTGGCGAAGATCCCTTCCGCCACCCCCACCAGCGCCGGGGCGTGGGTCAGGTTCGGGAAGTAGCCCAGATGGACGGTGACCGGCTTGTCGGACCCACTGGACGGCGCCGCCGTGGTGGCGCCACCGGCCGCGGCCCCCGCGGTGGTCGCGCTGGACGACTTCGACGAGGATCCGCACGCGACGGTAGTGATGGCAAGGGCGGCAAGCCCGATTCCGAGTACTCCAGCCCGCCTGAGCTTTCGTATCTTGCCGCTATAAATGACGGGTTTCATCCGCATTCAGGACAACGCTATCGAGGAAAGAGTCCGCCCGTCAAAGCACCGGACCGGCTGCCCTATGATCGCCACCCGCGCCGGTGGCGCCCGCGGACCCGGGGGAAGGAGTGAGGGACGTGAAAGAACTGGTGTATCACCGCTTCCTGCTCCCGGTTGTCGAGCGACTCGCGGACCGCGTCGCCGTGATCGACGGCGACTACAGCGCCACCTACGCCGATCACCGCGACCGGGTATGCCGGCTGGCAGACGGGATGGCGAAGGAACTCGGCCTCCGCCCAGAAGACCGCTACGCAGTCATGGCCCTCAACGGACACCCGTTCCTCGAGCTCTACCACGCCAGCCTGCTCGGCGGAACGGTCATCAACCCGCTGAACCTGCGGCTGGCGCCACAGGAACTGTCGTTCATCCTGAGGGACTCCGGCTCCCGGGTCTGCTTCACCGACGCCTTCTTCGCATCCCTCGTCGACTCCGTCCGGGCCGAGGCCCGCCTCGAGCAGGTGGTACTGCTGGGCGGCGGGGACGTCCCCCACGACGCCCGCTACGAGGACCTCGTCGCAGCCGGCCGGCCGATCATGCCGCCCGAGCCGGCCGAATCCGACCTGGCCCTCCTGATGTACACCGGCGGGACCACGGGGCTGCCGAAGGGGGTAGTCATCGACAACCGGGCCCTCATGCTGGACATCTACAAGGTGGCCACCCTCTGGGGCATGGACGAGTCGGTGGTCTACCTGCACCAGACGCCGATGTTTCACGCCGCCTCGCTCGGCGCCGTCCTGGCCGTCCCCGCCGTCGGCGGCCAGACCACATTTGTGCCTGCCTTCCAGCCCGCGGCGGTGCTCGACGTCATCGAACGCCATCGGGTGACGATCACCGTCATGGTGCCGACCATGGTGGCCATGCTCCTGGACCACCCGGACTTCAAGCCGGAACGGCTGGCGTCGCTCGTCAACCTGACCTACGGGGCGTCGCCAATGCCAACTGCACTGATCGAACGGGTCCTCGGGCTGTTCCCGGACCTGGAGCTGTTTCAGGGATACGGCATGACGGAGAACTGCGGTCTTTTGACGGCGCTCGGACCCGAAGAACACCGTCGCGGTGGAGAGTTGCTGCGCTCGGCGGGACGGCCGGTGCCGGGATCGGTCGTGTCGATTCAGAACGAGTCCGGCGAGGTGTTGCCGACTGGAGAGACCGGGGAAGTCTGCGCTCAAGCCGGCAACTACATGCGTGAGTACTGGAACCGGCCGGAAGAGACCGAGGCCGCCTTCCAGGGCGGCTGGTACCACACCGGTGACGCCGGCTACCTGGACGAGAACGGCTACCTGTACCTGGTCGACCGGGTCAAGGACATGATCGTGACCGGCGGCGAGAACGTCTATTCGGCAGAGGTTGAAAACGCCATCGCCAGCCACCCCGACGTGGCCCAGGTCGCAGTGATCGGTATTCCTTCCGAGCAATGGGGCGAGGCCGTGCTCGCCATCGTGGTGCCCCGACCGGGCACCCACCCAACAGAAGAGGACATCCGGGCGTGGGCCCGGGCCCGCATCGCCGGCTACAAGGTGCCCAAAGTGGTCGAGTTCCGGACCGAGCCCCTCCCCCTCTCGGGGGCGATGAAGGTCTTGAAACGGGAGCTACGGGTCGCCTACTGGCAGGGCCGGGAACGGGCCGTGCAATAAAAGTATGGGAGGCGACGAAGGGAGGGCGGCGGTCGCGATGGGGCGCATCGGCCTGGTCCTCGGCGCCGGGGTGCTGGCCGCCGTCGAAGACGGAGGGCCGTGATGGCGCGCATCGGCCTGGTCCTCGGCGCCGGCGGCGCCACAGGGGGAGCCTTCCACGCCGGGGTGCTGGCCGCCCTCGAAGACGGCACCGGCTGGGATCCTCGGAACGCGGAGATCATGGTGGGGACGTCGGCCGGGTCGTTGACGGCGGCCATGCTGCGTGCCGGGTTCAGCGCCAGCGACCTGGCCGCCCGGCTCGAAGACCGGCCACTCAGCGCCGACGGGGCGGCCCGACTGCAGCGGGCCGGCCTGGCCGGCGGGCCCCCACCGGTTGCCCGGCCCCGGGCCGGGAGAAGTGGCCCCCCGTTCGCGCCATCTGCTCCCTCGGTGCTGCTGGCCGCGCTCCGTCGTCCGTGGGCGGTCCGCCCGCCGGCGGTGCTGGCCGGTCTGCTGCCGGAGGGCCCGGTGCCCACCACCGTCATCTCCGAGAGTGTCGGGGCCCTGCTCGGTGGCCGGTGGCCGAGCGCCGCCCTCTGGGTAACAGCGGTGCGTCTGAACGACGCCCGACTGGTGGTCTTCGGTCGCCGGGGCGCCCCCGCGGCGGCTCCGGGAGAAGCGGTCGCGGCTTCGTGCGCGATCCCGGGCTGGTTTACTCCGGTGCGCATCGATGGGGTCCGGTATGTCGACGGCGGCGCGCACTCCCTGACGAACGTGACGAGCGTGGCCCGGGCCGGCCTCGATCTGGTACTGGTCAGCGCGCCGATGGGTAGGACCGGGCGGGGCGGCTTTCAGGGGGCGTTCCGCCAGGCGGCTCGGGCCCAGCTGGCGATGGAGGTCGAGGTCCTGCGTCGCCGGGGCGTGCCCGTGATCGCCTTTCAGCCGACTGTGGCGGATCAGGCTGTGATGGGACCGGACGCCATGGACGACAGCCTCCGGGCCGACGTGGTCAGGCAGGTCCGGGAATCGACGCGCACCCGGCTGCGCCGGCCGGATCTGGCCGGACGGCTGGCGGTACTCACGTCCCCGAGCGGTTCCCGACCGTCGTCTAAGTGAACGACGGCCAGTGCGGTTCGCCCTTCGCCGACAGCCCAGGGGCGTGACCGATCGGCGGGCTGCGCGGCCCGTCTTGGGGGGAATGCCTGCTCCCGGGCCGCCGGCCGAACCCGGAGCGCCGGCGACCCGGCGGACGACCCCGCTCACGCCTTGCGTCGGCTGCGCGCCCGCGTGACTCCGGCCGCCTTCGACAAGACGGCGACCTCGTCGACCAGCAGGTCGGCCAGATCTTCGAGATCTGGAAGCAACTCTCGCGACGACACCAAGCCGAAGTCCAGGGTGTCGCGGTAACTCTGGACGGTGATGTTCACGCCTTGTCCATCCACGATCGTGGAGATGGGGTAGTAGTGGAGCATCAACGCCTTACCCAGGTACAGGGGCTGGCGCGGACCGGGGACGTTGGAAATCACCAGGTTGAACGGAGGATTGAACCGATCCGCCAGCCGTAGTTGGGACACAACCCTCGCGGCGCGCATGAACAACGCCGGCGGAGCGAACTCCGCGTAGTCGCTCAGCACCTCTGCGGGAACGAGAGAGAACCGGTCCTTTGCTTCGACCATGGTCGTTTGCATCCGGCGCAAACGCTCCAGCGGGTCGGCCGACGTTGTCGGCAGGATCGGAAACATCGCCGACACCCGGTTTGTCCAGGGATCCGTCTCCACGCCGGTCCGCGTCGAGACGGGAACCATCGCCACCAGTGGACGGTCGGGCAAGGCCTCGTGCTCCAGAAGGTAACGACGGAGGGCACCGGCGCAGACCGCCATGACCACGTCGTTGACGGTGGTGCCGGCACTCTGCTTGATGGCTTTGATGTCGTCGAGCGGGATGGATCTGATCGCGACCCGCCGGTGGGGTGTGATGGCAGCGTTAAACGGGGTTGCCGGCGCGGCCGATTCGGGTGGAGGTGACGGCGCGTCCGAGCCGTGGTCGCGGTATCGGTCGCGGTCTCGGTGCGCGGCCACTCGTGCCCCGACCGGGTTCGGGACGGTTCGAGCCAGGTCGGCCAGCCCGGTGAGGCCCCGGTTCTTCGTCAGGTCACCGAGGGCTCGCAGGGCGCGCACCTGAAGCCGCACGAACTTATCCGGCTTTCGCACCATGCCACGGAGAGCCCAGGAGAGGACCTGGGCGGAGTTCGGCACGTGATCGGGAGGCGGCAGGGGCAACGCCGGGGCTTCCTCCGGCACGTTCGGGTCGTGATCGAACAGGATCTTCATCAACTCGGCCCCGGCCGCCCCGTCGATGGTGGCGTGGTGCAGTTTGGTCAAGATGGCAAAGCGGTTCTCGCTCAGCCCCTCGATCACATAGACCTCCCACAAAGGGTGTCCCCGATCCAGGGCCCGCCCGACGAGGCGGCCGACCAGCTGCACCAACTTGTCGTCGGTTCCCGGTGGCGGCAGCGCGGCCTCTCGCAAATGGAACTCGATGTCGAGATCGGGGTCCTCTATCCAGAACGGGTGGTCGAGCTGCAGCGGGACCTCGACCAGGCGGCGCCGCAACGGATCCATTTCGGGCAGCCGGCGAGTCAGCTTGTCCAGCATGACGTCGTATGGGGACCACGCCGCGTCATCCGGGCGAGCAAACACCCCGAGGCCGCTCACGTGACCGTACGACGTGCCTGACTCCATGTAGAGGAAGCTGGCGTCCAGGCCGGTCAGTTGCTTCATGCGCGAGTCTCCCTTCTCACCGTCCGAACCCGATGAGGGCTGAACCCGGTCCCGGGTACGCGGTCATGCGTGGCGGCGAGCGCGGGCGCCCTGATAGCGAGCACCGTGCGCTCCACTGGTCCGACCATCACTCGCCCTCCCCACGGGGCTGCCTGAGCCTCGTGCCCGCCCACCCTATGGCGCTCGGACGTGGCTGGGCGGGGTGGAGTGGGGTGCACGTGCGGCGGGTCCCCGTCCTTTCTCTGTCGTACCGGATCGGTCTGTCGCACACTCCCTCCCCGCCGTCGGGGCCTGCGGCCGCAGGGTCGGGCCCACACACAAGCCCGTTATCGGCCCTGGTTACAGCAGACCGACGCTGGCGGCTCCATCAACCATGATCGCCGCCCCGGAGATGTAGGCCGCCGGCTGCGAGCACATGAACGCGACCACCCGGCCAAAGTCGGCGGGATCGCCCATCAACGCGCCCTCCCCGCCCAGCTGGCGCATCCGGTCAGTGGCATGGCTTCCCGGGCACACCAGATTCAGGGTGACCCCGGTTGGGAACAGATCGGCCGCGGCCGTCTTGGCCCACGCCCACAAGGCTGTGCGAGCCAGGTTCGACAGGGCCAGCGTGGGAATCGGCTGTTTGATCGTGTAGGAGGTGATGCAGCAGATTCGCCCCCACCCCTTGGCCTGCAGCAGGGGTACCGCGGCCTGGATGAGGCGTATGGAGGTGAGCGCGTTGGCATTCACCGCGGCAATGATCTGCTCGTCGGTGACTTCGAGGGCGCGACCCGGTGGGGGCCCGCCGGCGTTTGGCACCACGATGTCCAGACGGCCGTAGCGCCGGCGGGTTTCGTCCACGAGCCGTGCCGGCGTGGCCGGCTCGGTGACGTCAGCCACGACGGCCTGCACGTCACCACCTGCGGCCCGGATGGTCTCGGCGGCCTCGTCGAGGTCCCGTTTGCTCCGAGCGCAGATCACCACCTTCACGCCCTCGGCGGCCAGCGCCTCAGCGCTGGCCCGACCGAGCCCCTTCGACGAGGCCGTCACCAGCGCCACCTTGCCGGCGATGCCGAGGTCCATCAGCTCTGCGCCGTCCGCAAACAGAGCGGGAAGGCCGCCCGAACGGCGGCGCCGGCGGCGCCGGTGGGCGGCTGCGAGGGCCGGACTCCGGCTCCGGCCCCGGCCACCGTCAGACCTCTACGACGGTCAAATCGTGACTGACGTGGTTGAGCGCCCGAGGCCCCCCCACGGCAGCCACCACGATGTCCTCGATACGGGCGCCGTAGCGACCGGCCAGATAGATGCCGGGCTCCACCGAGAAGGCGTGACCGGGCGTCAGCGGGACGGTGTTGCCCGCAACGATGTACGGATCCTCGTGCTCCTCTAGCCCGATGCCGTGACCGGTGCGATGAATGAACGCATCGGCGTACCCGCCCTCGGCGATGATGGCCCGCGCCGTGCCGTCCACATCCTCGCAAGGGACACCGACCACCGCTGCCGCGACACCGGCGGCCTGGGCCCGCTGCAGAAGGTGGTACAGGTCCTCGGCCTCACGATCAGGGGGTCCGGTCCACACCGTGCGGGTGATATCGGAGCAGTAACCCTCCATCGCACCGCCGAAGTCGCACACCACCGGCTCGCCAAGCCGGATCACGCGGCTGCTGGCATCGTGATGCGGGCTCGCCGCGTTGGGGCCGCTCCCCACGATTGCGAAGTTGACCCGCTCGTGCCCCTCGTCGATGAGCCGGCGACTGATGTCCTGCGAAACATCCCGTTCGGTGCGGCCGATCAAGGGGATCTGCCCGGCGAGCAACTGCGCCGCGACCCGATCCGCGGCCGCAGACGCCGCGGCGAGGGCCTCGATCTCCGCCGGGTCCTTGATCGCCCGCAGGGGTCCCGTCACCACCGAGGAGGGCCGCCACTCCGAACCCGACAAGCGTCCTTGCAATCCGAGCACAAAAGTGGCCCAGGTGCGATCCGATATGGCCAGCTGGCGCCGGCCGCCAACCAGGTCGGCAACCAGGTCCAGTGGGTCTTCATACTCCGACCAGGGCCGGATGGCGAACAGGTCGGGTTGTTCCTCGACGCGTGGCGCCTCCAGGCGTGGCACGACCAGGGTGGCGCTGTCGTCCACGGGCAGGACGAGCATGGTGATCCGCTCGAGGGATAAAGCGTCATACCCGGTGAGCCACGGCAGGTCCGCGCCGAGCGAGAGGAGAACGGCGTCCACGTCCAGTTCGGCCATCCGCTCCCGAACTCGGTCGAAGCGGCCCCGCCGGGCCTCCTTGATATTCATGAGAAGGAACCCACCTCCTAGGGAACACCGGGATCGGCTGTCGCGGCCGTCGCCGCCTGCCGAGCGTGATAACTGGATCGGGTCAATGGTGACGCCTCCACATGGGGGATGCCCATGGCCTCCCCGAGGGCCGCCACCTGACGGAATTCCTCGGGCTTCCACCAACGGACCACCGGCAGGTGGTGCGACGTCGGTCGCAGATACTGGCCGATCGTGACGATGTCGACACCCACGCCACGAAGGTCGGCCAGCGTCGACACCACCTCCTCAACAGACTCCCCCATGCCCACGATTAAACCCGATTTGGTAAGAAGGCCGGCCGCTTTGGCCCGGGCCAGGACGGCCAGGCTGCGGGCGTAGGACGCCGATGGGCGCACCGCTCGTTGCAGGCGGGCGACCGTCTCGACGTTGTGATTGAGCACATCTGGCTTTGCCTCGAAGATCGTCTGCAGCGCGGCGGGGTCGCCCTTGCAATCGGAAATGAGCAACTCGACGGCGGTCCCGGGCGCCCGCGCCCGGATAGCGGCGACGGTGGCGGCAAAGCCGCCGGCGCCGCCGTCTGCCAGGTCGTCTCTCGCGACGGTGGTCACGACCGCGTGGGCGAGTCCCAACCGGGTCACGGCCTCGGCGACACGTCCGGGCTCTTCTGGATCGGGAGGCAGGGGCTTGCGCGTGTCCACCAGGCAGAAGCCGCACGCCCGGGTACAGCGATCGCCGTTGATCATGAAAGTGGCCGTACCGTCCGCCCAGCACTCGTAAATATTGGGGCAGCCGGCCTCCTCGCAGACCGTCACCAGGTCCAGCTGCCGCATCGTGCGGCGCAACGACCGGTACTCCTCGCCCATACGAGCTTTCACCCGCAGCCACTCCGGTTTGCGTTCCCTGAAGTGCACTCCGGCGGAGGGATCAACTCCAGCCTCGGCCAGACGCCGGTCGAGCATGCGAACCGGTTGGCCCGGGCCGGCGCCGCGGGTAAACGGCGCCTGATCCTCCGGCGCGACTCGCCAGGCGACATCCTGTCGGTCGACCCGGGTGTGACCCCAGACTGCCTGGGCCCGGCCGACCACCCGGTCCACGACGACGGACATCGGCACGTCGATACCTTCGGCGGCCAGCGACGTCACGGGCTTGTCAGCGATCCCGCACGGGACGATGTGGCCGAAGTACTCCATGTCGGGGGCGACGTTGAGCGCGAAACCGTGCATGGAACGGCCCCGAGACACACGGACTCCCGTGGCACAGATCTTGCGCGGGTTGGGCCCGGCGGGGTCGACCCAGACGCCAGGAAAACCTTGGAGACGCCCGGCGTTCGGGAGCCCCAGGTCGGCGAGCGTCTCGATGACCAGCTGTTCGATGCGATGCACGTGGCAGGGCGACGCGTTGGGCCCCATCGGGACGGCCATGATCGGGTAGCCCACCAGTTGCCCGGGGCCATGATAGGTGACGTCGCCGCCGCGGTCGCTGCGCACCAGGTCGGCGCCGACCGAAGCGGGGTCGACCAGGACGTGCTCCGGCTTGGCCCGCACCCCGAGCGTGTACACATGCGGGTGCTCGAGGAGAAGCAACCAATCGTCGCGTCCCGACGACCACAGGCCCCGCTGGAGGGCCAGCGCGGTCTTGATAACGAACCCGGCCCAACCAGCGGGCTCGCAGCACGTCCGTCACAGTTCTGCGGACCAGTCCCGGGTCTCGATGATCTTCTTGATGGCCCCCACGAAGGCGGCCGCGTAGGCCCCGTCGAATGCCCGATGGTCCCATGAGAGCACCAGGTTGCCAACCGGGTGCACGGCGATTCCGTCGGAACCGTCCGGCAACTCGATGGCTACGGGCCGTTTGCGAACCCCGTCGGTCGAAAGGATCGCCACCTGCGGCTGATTGATCACCGGCACGGTCACGAACGTGCCGAACGGGCCAGCGTTGGTAATGGTAAAAGTACCGCCCGAGATGTCATCCATCGTCAGCCGCTTGGCGCGAGCCTTGCCGGCCAACGCCGAGATCTCTCGGGCGAGGGCCCGCAACCGCTTCCCGTCGGCCTGGTGGATCACCGGCACCAGCAGCCCCTCGAAGTCAAGGTCGACGGCGATGCCGATGTTGAGGTCGTGGTGCACGATCAGCTCGTCCTCACCGACCGAACTGTTGACATTCGGGAACTCGGCCAGGGCGTCAACCACGGCCCGAGTCACGAACGGCAGGTACGTGAGCCCGAATCCCTCTGCCTGGCGGAACTTGTCCTTCTCGGCATGGCGCACCCGCTCGACGCCGGAGTAGTCGACCTCGAACGCCACCATCGTGTGGGCGGACGTGTGCTTGGAGCGCACCATGTGCTCGGCGGTGCGCCGGCGGATATTGGTGAACGGCACGATCGTGTCGCGCTCGCCGCCGGCCGCCACCACGACCGGGGGTGATTCCGGCGCCGGAGTTGCCGCGGGTGCCGCCGGTCCGGGAGCACGAGCCGGAGCCGCCGGTGGTGCCGGAGCCGACGCCGGCTGCGGCACGGTCCGGACCGCACCTCCGTTGCGGCGGTCGATCAAGGCCAGTACATCCGACCGGGTTATGCGCCCACCCGCGCCGGTCCCCTCGATCTGGGCGGGGTCGAGATCGTGCTCGGCGATCAAACGGCGTACCACCGGAGACAGCACGCGCCCACTGGCGCTGCCCTCGCCCGGAGGGACGGCCGCGACTGCGGCGGCGGCCGCGGGGACCGGCTCGGGCTCGGCAGCGGGGACAGGCCGGGGAGCGGGCGCCTCGGCTGCCGGCACTTCGACTGGAGGCTCCCCATCTGGCCGGACCTCCGCCGGCTCCTCAGCCACAGGCGCCCGGACCGGCTCCGGTTCAGTGGCTACCTCGGGCTGGCCGGACGAATCCGCCTCGACGGCCGCGCTCGCAGCCGGAGCCGGCGCCCCGGCCTGTGATCCATCCGAGATGACGGCCAGTCGCGTCCCCACGTCTACGGTGTCGCCTTCGGGTACGAGGATCTCGGCGAGCACGCCGGCCACTGGGGACGGAACCTCGGAGTCCACCTTGTCGGTGGAGACCTCGAACAACACCTCGTCCTCGGCCACGGGCTCGCCAACCTGCTTCATCCACCGGGTGATCGTGCCTTCGGTGACGGTCTCCCCCAGTTGGGGCATCGTGATGTCAGCCAACGTGCAGACCCCTTCCGGTGAGGGCGAGCATGGTCTCGCCGAAAGTCTCCGACAGCGTCGGGTGGGGCTGGATGTACTGCGCAACCTCGGCCGGAGTGGCCTCCCAGTTGACCGACAGGTAGGCCTGCCCGAGCTGCTCGGTGACCCAGGGACCGACCATGTGCACCCCGAGTACCCGACCGGCCCCGCCGTCGGGATTCTTCTCGCAGATGACCTTCACCAGGCCCTCCGGCTCTCCGACTATGAGGGCCCGCCCGTTGCCGCCGTAGGGATCCTTCTTGGTAACCACTTCGAAACCAGCATCCAGCGCGGCCTCTTCGGACAACCCGGCAAAGGCCACCTCCGGGTGGCAGTAGATACACCAGGGCACCTTGCTGTAGTCGACGGGAACCACCGGGTCGCCCAGGATCTGATCGATGATGACGATGGCCTCGGCGAAGCCCACATGTGCCAGCGCCGGCGTGCCGACGAGGTCCCCGGCCGCGAATACCCCTGGCTCACCGGTCTGCATGTACTCGTCGACCTCGACAAATCCGCGGGGGTCGACCCGAACCTTGGTTCCATCCAGTCCCAGGTTGTCCGATAGCGGCCGCCGGCCCACGGAGATCACGACCGCCTCCACGGTCACGTTCTCGCCGTCGCCGAAATGGACGGTCGTGGAGCGACCATCTTCGCTCGGTGTGTGTCCACTGACGATGACGCCCGTCCGCACGGTGATGCCGCGCTTCTTGAACGACCGCAGCACCACGTCCGCCACATCGTTGTCACAACCGGGCAGTATCTTCGGCAAGGCTTCGAGCACCGTCACCTGGGTGCCGAGATCGGACAGCATCGACGCGAACTCGCAGCCGATGGCGCCGGCGCCGATCACCACGGCAGACGCTGGCAACCGTTCCAGGTCGAGCACCTCATCGGAAGTCAGGACCAGCTCCCCGTCGACCTCAAACCCCGGAATGCTGCGCGGCACCGAACCGGACGCCAGGATGACGTACCGGCCGACCAGCTCGGCGTCATCGTCGACCCGCACCACATGATCAGGACCGAGGGTGCCCGTGCCGATGAACGTCGTGACCTTCCGCTTCTTCATCAAGCCTTGCAGCCCTCTCCACAGTTGATCGACGACCTTCTGCTTGCGAGCCTGGGATTGGGCGAACTCGATCGACGGAGGATCCACGGCGATCCCGAATTCCTTCGCGCCGGTGACCGTCCGGTACACGGATGCCGTCTCGAGAAATTCCTTCGCCGGGATGCAGCCGCGATGCAGACAGGTCCCTCCGACCTTCTCCTTCTCGACCACCGCGATATTGAGACCCGCCAGCCCGCCGCGCAGCGCGGCCGCGTAGCCGGCAGGACCGCCGCCGATGATCACGACATCGAACTCCTCGGCCGTGTGGACCACCTCCTCTAAGGCCAAAGTCCAATGTAGGTCCTCGGGAGGACGGAGCGGTCAGTAGGCTGAGGCCCTGACAGAGACGCAGGGGAGCTCGGCGACACCGGGCTGAGAGGTTGGCTACGCGGCCGGCGACCCTCATCTTCGACCGGCCCGGTAACGCGGGCCAGGGAGCGCACGAACATGACCGACACGATCCCCGACGATGAACTGGTCATCGCAGACCGCACGTTCCGGTCCCGGCTGTTCCTCGGTACCGGGAAGTTCCCGTCCCCGCGGGCGCTGGCGGAGGCCATCGCCGCCAGCGAGACCGAGATCGTCACCGTCGCCCTGCGGCGCATCGACCCCACCGCGGAGGAGGACATCCTCGATGCCATCCCCGACACGGTGCTCCTCCTGACGAACACATCGGGAGCGCTCGACGCCGACGAAGCCGTGCGGCTGGCCCGGCTGGCCCGGGCCGCGGGTCTGCCTGCATGGATCAAGCTGGAAATCACGCCCGACCCCCGCTATCTCCTGCCGGATCCAGTGGAGACGTTGCGAGCCGCGGATCGCCTCTGCCAAGAGGGTTTCACCGTCCTGCCGTACTGCCCCGCCGACCCGGTCCTGTGCAAGCACCTGGAAGAGACCGGATGTGCCACCGTCATGCCTCTCGGGTCCTGGATCGGTTCCAACCAGGGGCTGCGCACCCGCGGCGCCCTCGAAATCATCGTCGAGCAAGCCACCGTCCCCGTCGTGGTGGACGCCGGCCTGGGCGCGCCGAGTCATGCCGCCGAAGCCCTCGAACTCGGCGCCGACGCCGTGCTGGTAAACACCGCGATCGGCACGGCGGGCGATCCGGGCGGCATGGCGCGGGCGTTCCGGCTGGCCGTCGAGGCCGGACGGGCCGGCCGCCTGGCCGGTCTGCCGGTCGGTCAACGGGTCGCGGCCGCGTCCTCGCCTCTCACGGGTTTCCTGGCGTGATGGCGACGCCGGTCACCCTCGAGTCCCGCCCGGACCGGGTGCCGGATGGGACCGCGGCCGCAGACGTGGTGGGCACCGACGTGGCCGCCCTGCGGGAGATCGCGGCTCGCGCAACGGACGCCGACGTCGAGCGGGCCCTCAACCGCCCCCACCCGGGCCTGCCGGACCTGGCCGCCCTTCTTTCCCCCGCCGCCGCAGGCCGCCTCGAGGACCTGGCTCAGGCCGCCAACCGGGTGACGCTGGCCCGGTTCGGACGGACGGTACGGCTCTTTGCGCCCCTGTATCTGTCGAATGAGTGCGTGTCCACGTGCACCTACTGTGGCTTCTCCGCCGGCAACGACATTGCCCGCCGCACCCTCTCCGTCGCCGAAGTGGCAACCGAGGCCGAAGAGCTGCACCGCCGGGGGTTTCGTCACCTGTTGCTCGTCGCCGGCGAACACGCCCGCATCGTCAACCGCGACTATCTGGTCGATTGCGTCCGAGCCGTGTCCGGCGGCTTCGCCCAGGTGGGAATCGAGGTGCAGGTGTGGGACACCGACACCTATCGCCGGCTGCTGGCCGCCGGATGCGACGGCGTCACCGTATACCAGGAGGCGTACGATCCGGCCACCTACGCGGCAGTCCACTTGAAGGGCAAAAAGCGCAACTACGCCTGGCGCCTGGCAGCACCGGACCGGGCCGCGGAGGCCGGTATGCGCCGCCTGGCGATCGGCGCGCTGCTCGGCCTGCACGCCGACTGGCGCGTCGAGGCGATCGCCCTCGCCGCACACGCCCGGGCCCTCATGCGGCGGTGGTGGCGTTGCGATGTCAGCGTCGCCGTGCCGCGCCTGCGGCCGGCCGCGGGCGGCTACGAGCCCGCCGACCCGCTACCGGATCGCGATTTCGTGCAGCTGATCTGCGCCTTGCGCGTGGGCCTGCCCGATGTCGGTATCAGCCTGTCCACCCGGGAACCGGCCGCGTTCCGCGACGCCCTGGTCCCCCTCGGCGTGACGACCATGTCCGCGGGGTCGCACACCGAGCCTGGGGGCTACGCCTCAGAGAGTGACGCCGAACCGCAGTTCGCCATCTCGGACACGCGCAGTCCCGTCGAGGTCGCGCAGGCCTTGCGGTCCGCCGGCTACGACCCGGTGTGGAAGGACTGGCAGCGAGCCTGACAACGATCAGGCTTCGGGCGCGCCGTCGAGTTGCGGCTGAGGCGCGGATGCCACATCGACGTGGCCGTTGGTTTCCGTGCCGTCGGCAAACGATTGGCTCACCGAACCCGCGACCCCGGTCAGCAGTCGGGACAGCTCCACCGGCACCACAAACTTCGTCGCAGGTGACGCACCCAGTTTCTTGAGGGCATCGAGGTACTGCAGCGTCATGGTGTTCGGATCGAGGCCACTGGCCGCCTGGTGAATCTGCTCGAGAGCAGAGGCGTAACCTTCGGCCTGGACGATGGCGGCCTGGCGGTCGCCCTCGGCAGCCAGGATGGCAGACTGCTTTTGGCCCTCGGCCACGGTAATGGCGGCCTGCTTGGTGCCCTCGGCTTCGGTCACCACGGCACGGCGGGTTCGTTCCGCGGACATCTGACGGGTCATGGCCTCCAGGACGCCGGGCGGAGGATTGATTTCCCGGACCTCGACGTTGGTGACCTTCACTCCCCAGCGTTCAGTGACGTCGTCGAGCTTGAAGCGCAGCGTGTTGTTCATCTCCTCCCGCTTGGAGAGGACCTCGTCGAGGCTCATGTCGCCGACCACGGCCCGCAGGGTCGTGGCAGCCACCTTGAGGGCCGCACCACGGAAGTCGTTGACGGCGAGGACGGACATCACCGGGTCGAACACCTTGGTGAAAATGATAAAATCGATGGCGATCGAAGCGTTGTCTGCCGTGATGGCCACCTGATGGGGGACCTCGAGAAACTGCTCCCTCAGATCGACCATGGTGACCCGATCGGTGATGGGGTTGATGACGACCAGACCAGGACCACGGACACCGCTCGAGCGGCCAAGCCGAAACAACACCACCCGCTGGTATTCACGCACGATCCGGATCGAGCCCACCGCGGCGGCGAACCCCACGACCAGGATGACAGCGATAGCGATAATGACAGCAATCACAACCTCTACTCCTTATTTCCGTCCGAGTTGAATTCGTCGGCCGCAAACGCCGTGCCGTCGGGGACGGTACCGACCTCGGACCACACGTCCAGACGAACGCCCCGCACGCCCAGGACGTGCACGGGGGCGCCGAGCGGCAACCGGCCGCTCACGGACTCCGCGCTCCAGTTCTCTCCACCAACCCGCACCACGCCCCGAGGCGACAGGTCGGTCACAGCCACCCCGGTCGCGCCTTGCAGGGAGGGCAGGACGGCGAGCGTGCCCCGCAGTCGCTGACGCAGCGCAGCCGCGGCCAGAATGGCCCCGCCCGCACATGCGGTCGCACTCAAGGCCACCAGCCACCAGTCGGCTTCCGACGAACGAGCGGATGCCGTGAACGCCCACACCACGGCCAGCGCGACCGCCGGCACGGGCACCAGCCAGGCATGCCCGCCGGCGTGCGCGGAGATCACGCCGGTGGCAATCAACAGCAGCAACAGGACGAGGCCCGTGCCCCAACGCACGCCGATCGGATCGGCGACGGTGGCCAGGGCAAAGGCCACCGCGCCCAGGGCAGCGGCAGCAGCGAGGGTGACGACCACCAGACTGATCCGGCTGATCCTGGACGCCGATACCAGCTCTTCCGGGTCCGGGGAGCGCATCGCGGTTGCCCGGCGCAGTCCGGCGGCGGCCGTCCGAGCCCGATGCTCGAACCCGTCGCTCAACTCGCTCATGGGTGCCTCCGATTGCCGTCCGCTTCCCAGGGTACCCGCGTCCCTCTCTATCATGGCCCCATGCCGATACCCGAGACCGCTCAGGCCGTCCTGCTCCCCCCGCCCGCCCGAGAGCGCGACGACGAGGACCTCGTCGAAGAAGAACTGCTCGTCGAGGAGATCTCCATCGACGGGATGTGCGGCGTCTACTGACGCGGCGGGACAGCAGCCGAAATAACGATGATCGACCGCGACGACGGGTTCGACCCCGGCGCCTCTTACCGACTCGACCCGGCCGTCGCCCTGCGACCGGAACCGTTCGGAGCGCTCGCCTATCACTACGGCAGCCGGCGGCTCACATTCCTCCGCTCCCCGCTCCTGGCTGCTGTCGTGCGCGATCTCGATCAGCACGACTCGGCAGAGGCAGCGCTCGAAGCCTCCGTGCCTGAATCGCAGCGGCCGGCCTACCGCAAGGCGCTCGCCGACCTGGCCGCCTCGAGGTTCATCTGTGCCTGCTGACACCATTCCCGCATCGACACGGCCCACCCGTCTGGTCGACCAGCTCAAAGGCGGGCTCGACGCGCCCATCTGCCTGACCTGGGAGATCACCTACGGCTGCAACCTGGCGTGCATCCACTGCCTGTCCTCCTCGGGGCGGAGGGATCCCCGCGAGCTCTCCACGGGCGAGGCCAGGGCCGTCATCGACGAGCTCCACGATCTGCAGGTCTTCTACGTGAATATCGGCGGGGGCGAGCCGACGATCCGGGCCGATTTCTACGACCTCGTGGAGTACTCGGTAGGCCGCGGTGTGGGCGTGAAGTTTTCGACCAACGGCTCCACCATGACCGTGGCCCGGGCCCGCCGTTTGAGCGAGACCGATTACGTCGACGTGCAGATCTCCATCGACGGGGTGGACGCAGCCACCAACGACGCCATCCGAGGCGAGGGCTCCTACGCGGCGGCCCGCAGGGCCATGGATCACCTGGCGGCCGCCGGGTTCGGTCCGTTCAAGATCAGTGTGGTCGTCACCCGGCACAACGTCGGCCAACTGGACGACTTCGAATCCCTGGCGGCGGGCTACGGTGCCCAGCTGCGCCTGACGCGGCTGCGGCCTTCCGGGCGAGGCGCGGAATCCTGGCACCAACTCCATCCCACCCGGGAGCAGCAAGTCGCCCTGTACCGATGGCTGGTCGAACGGCCCGGGGTGCTGACCGGCGACTCGTTCTTCCACCTGTCCGCCCTGGGAGAACCGCTGCCCGGTCTGAACCTGTGCGGCGCCGGCCGGGTCGTGTGTCTCATTGACCCGGTTGGAGACGTCTACGCCTGCCCGTTTGTGCTGCACCCGGAGTTCCGGGCCGGGAGCGTTAGAGAGCAGGGCGGATTCACCCGCGTGTGGCGCCACTCGGACCTGTTCGTCGACCTCCGGCGGCCGTCTTCGGCGGGAGCGTGCGCCTCGTGCGGCTCGTATGACAGCTGCCAGGGCGGGTGCATGGCGGCCAAGTTTTTCACTGGCCTGCCGCTCGACGGGCCTGACCCGGAGTGCGTCAAAGGGCACGGAGAGGCCGTGCTGGAGCAGGTCGCGCCCGGCGCCGCCCCCGCCCCCGGCGCTGGACACTCGGTCCCGGTCCAGCTTCGGGCCCGACCGCCTCGTCGCGGGTGAGCCGCGTCGCCGTCGTCACCGGTGGGGCCCGGGGCATCGGGGCCGCCACCGCCGTCCGCCTGGCCGACGCGGGCTGGCGACTCGTCCTGGTCGACAAGTGTGCGGACGATCCAGCGTTGGCGTACTCGCTCGCAACCAAAGAAGATCTGGACGCCACGGTAGCGGCGTGCGGGGGGCCCGAACAGGCCGAAGGGGTGGTGGCGGACGTGCGCGACCAGACCGCCCTGGACGGCGCCGTCCGCCTGGCCGTCGAGCGTTTCGGCGGCCTCGATGCCGCCCTGGCGATCGCGGGCTGCATCGGCGGTGGCATGGAAGCCTGGAATACCCCTGACGACCTGTGGTCCGCCTTGCTGGCGATCAACCTTGAAGGCGCCTGGCGGCTGGCGAAAGCGGCCGTGCCGGCCCTCCTGGAACGTCCGGTACCCCGGCAGGGCCGGTTCGTCGCGGTGGCGTCGGCGAGCGGGACCGTCGGCATCTACATGCTGGCCGCCTACAGCGCCGCCAAGCACGGCGTGATCGGCCTCGTCCGCAGCCTGGCCGCCGAGCTCGGGCCGCACGGGATCACCGCCAACGCCGTCGCGCCCGGCTCGACGACCACGGCCATGCTGGAGGCCAGCGCCGCGGTCTACGGACTGGCCACGCCCGAGGAGTTCGCCAACCAGCATCTGCTGCCTCGTCTGCTGGCGCCGGACGAGCCTGCCGCCCTCATCGCCTGGCTGTGCGGACCGGACAGCAGTGGCATCACCGGCGCCGTCCTACCCGTGGATGCCGGCATGACGGCCCGGTGAGTGACCGCCACCGGCCCTCCCCTTCCGCCTTCGGACTTCCGTCTTTCGTTGGATGCGGGAACACGGCGGCCCCGACCTGACGTTCTCGTAGGCGGCTCGCCCCTCCGAGTTCTCCGCCTGCGGGCCGCCGGCGGCGCCCGCGTCGACGCCTGGGCCGGTGGCGAGGCTCTCGGTTCGGGCCGGGGTGCCCGGGCTCTGGCCCGCCGGCTCCTGGATGCCGGCATTGTCCACCCCCGGCCCCCTGCCGGCGCCGGACCTTCGCCGGCCGACGTGACAGTGGTGATCCCGGTCCGGGACCGCGCCGGCGGGCTGGCCGCCACCCTGCAGGCCCTCGACGCGGGCCCGCCAGTGGTCGTGGTCGACGACGGCTCGGTCACCCCGCTCGACCCCGGCAGCACAGCAGGGGTGCGTCTGGTTCGCCACCGCACCACGCGAGGCCCGGCCGCGGCTCGCAATACCGGTTGGCGGGCCGCGGCCACTCCACTCGTCGCCTTCCTCGACGCCGACTGCGAGCCGCGATCCGGCTGGCTGACGACCCTGCTCCCCCACTTCGCCGACCCAGTGGTGGGAGCGGCGGCGCCTCGCATCACGGCGGCCGCGACGGCGGCGACTCCTGTGGCGCTCGGCCGCTACGAACGGGCCCGATCGTCGCTCGATCTCGGACCTCGCGAGGCACCGGTGCGGCCCGGTAGCCCGGTCCCCTACGTGCCGAGCGCAGCGCTGGTCGTGCGCCGTTCAGCTCTGGCTGAGGCTGGGGGTTTCGACGAGGCGTTGCGTTATGGCGAGGATGTGGACCTGGTATGGCGCCTCGAAAAAATGGGGTGGCGGGTCCGTTACGAGCCGACCTCCAACGTGGCCCATCCGGCTCGAAGCGGATGGGGGCCGTGGCTGGCCCAGCGCTACCACTACGGCCATTCCGCGGCCCCGCTGGCCGCCCGCCACGGGCCGGCCGTGGCGCCGGCGGCGATGAACATGTGGAGCCTGGCTGCCTGGACCCTGACCGCAGCGGGTCATCCCGTCGCCGGAAGCGCCCTGGCCGCGGCGGCCACCGCGGCACTGGCCCGCCGGGCTGGACACGACCCGCGCACGGCCCGAGTGCTGGCCGGACTCGCCATCCGCGGCAACCTTCGAGCGGGCGCCAGCCTCGCCGCCGCGGTGCGCCGGGCCTGGCTGCCCCCTTCGGCCCTGGTCGCGGTCGCCGCGGCCCGGCGGGGCCGCCGGGCACCGGCCGCGGCATTGGGGGCAGCATTGCTGCTTCCACCGTTGGCCGAGTGGGTTCGCCGCCGACCGCACGGGCTGGGGCCGGTTCGTTGGTCGGCTCTGCGGCTGCTGGACGACCTCGCGTATCAGACTGGCGTGTGGAGCGGGGTGATCGGGAGCCGCTCGGGGGCCGCTCTTTTACCGGATATCTAAGCCGGCTGCGAAAGGAGCTGGTCCTGCCGGTCAGCTTCACGACGGACCCCCGGCGCGGCCAGCAGGAAGTAGGTCACCCCGCCCACCAGGATCCCGGTGAACACGCTGAAGTCCGCCCCCCCGCCACCGAAGGCCCGGGCGATAGGACCGGCGTAGAACGACTGGTTGAAAGCCAGGATCGACGCGACCGAACCCAGGGCCTGGGCCACCAGCGCCGGCCAGTGAACGCCCCCGTGGCGCCAGTACAGGCCGCCCGCATCCGTGCGTTGCAGCTCCGAGGGCACGTAGCGCTGGCGTCGCAGGAGCCAGTCGACGAGGAAGATGGCCATCCACGGGCCGATCCACGCGATGACCGCGGCCACGAAATCGTTCAACAGGTTGCTGAACCCGGCCGAGAAGACGGCGTACGCAGTGATCCCGGAGCCGATAACGGTGTCGATGAGAACTGCGTTCCACCGCTTGACCGGGAGCCCCAGCGCCTGGAGGGTGACGCCGGAGGAGTAGACGTCCATACTGTTGATGGCGAAGAGCTGGATGATGGCAACCACCAGGAAGGGCACCAGGAACCAGCTGCTGAAGGCGTGCGGGAAGCTGCTGAAGGGGTCTTTGCTGTTGATCTGCACGTACGTCGCCACCGCCGCCCCGAGCAGCATCAGCGCCGTCTGGGGGATGGCAGTGGCCACGAACACCCAGCCGATGATGCCTTTGCGGCTGGCGGTGCGCGGCAGGTACCGGGAGAAGTCGTTGCCGGACTCCACCCAGCCCAACCCGCTCAGCGTGATCGTGAACGCCAGCCCGCCCATCAATGTCTGCCAGTTGGCCCCGTGATGGATGCTGCCCGGATTAGCCTTGCCCACGGTGAGGATGGCCAGGATCACGTACAGGACGACGAACGGGATAACCAGCGCCCGTAGCACCTTGACGACGGAGGCGTAGCCGAAGAACGGCAGCACTGCTTGAATCCCGGCCGCGGCGATGATCAGGACCACCTTTAGAGGTGTGCCCGGGTGATATCCGGCCTTCACCGCCAGGGCGATCCCACCAAACACCACCAGGATCAGGCCTTCCGTCTCGAAGCCGACCTGGGTGAGCCAATTGAAAAGCGCAGTCAAGCGATTCCCGTTCGGTCCGAACGCAGCCCGATTGATCGTGAACGTCGTGGTGCCTGCGTCCGGGCCTTGCAAGCTGCACACGCCGAGCAAGAGGTAAGACAGATTCCCGACCAGGATCAAAAGCACCGCCTGGGCGAACGTGAAACCAAACGTCATCAGGACGACGCCGTACACCAGGTACTCGAAGTTGACACTGGCGCCCGCCCACATGCCGAACAGATGATGCGGAGTGGCCCAACGTTCCCGACCGGGGATGTAGTCGATGCCGTGCTGCTCTACCCGGAAGGCTTCGTCAGACCGGCTGGGCTCATCCAGAACGGGGCTCATTTGGGACCCCGGGTTGGTCATTCAGCGAGCCCGTCGCGGCCAACCCGCACCAGCTCGGCGGCCAAACCTGTGTACCCGGCCGGCGTCAGGTTCAGTAGCCGGGCCTGCACTGGCGCCGGCAGCCCGAGGCTTCGGATGAAGCCGTGGAGCTCCTCGGGGACGAGAACGACCATGCGTCAGCGCTTTCAGCTGCTCGTACGGCTCGGGCCGCCCGTACCGGCGCATCACGGTCTGAATAGGCTCGGCCAGGACTTCCCATTCCTGGTCCAGTTCAGCGGCCATCACTTCGGCAGCTGGGCTCACGCGGGCCAGACCGCGCCGGGCGGCGCGGAGAGCCAGCCCAGAGTGACCCAGGGCGACGCCCATGTTGCGCAGGGCCGACGAGTCGGACAGGTCCCGCTGCATCCGGGAAATCATCAGCTTCGAAGCCAAATGGTCCAGCAACGCCGACGAGATGCCGGCATTCGCCTCAGCGTTTTCGAAATCGATCGGATTGACCTTGTGCGGCATCGTCGACGACCCGACCTCGCCGGCGACCGCGCGCTGCTGCAGGTAGCCGCGGCTGACGTACTCCCACATGTCCCGGCAGAAATCGATCACCACCGAGTTGAACCGCACGATGGCGTGAAACACCTCGGCCAGGGCGTCATGGGATTCGATCTGGGTGGTCAAGGGGTTCCAGGTCAGTCCAAAGCTCTCGACAAAACGGCGGGAGATCCCGACCCAGTCCACGTCCGGGTAGGCCGCCTGATGCGCCGCATACGTGCCGACCGCCCCGTTGAACTTCGCCAGAAGGGGCACACCGTCAATCGTCCGCAGGAGCCGCTGCCACCGGGCCGCGAACACCGCCAGCTCCTTACCGAGCGTCGTCGGCGACGCTGGCTGGCCGTGAGTATGACTCGGCATCGGCAGGGCGGCGTGGGCTTCTGCGTGGGACCACACCTCGGTGACGAGGCCGTCGGCGAGCGGCAACCAGGCGGTGGCCAGGGCCTCGCGGAGCATGAGGGCGTGAGCGATGTTGTTGATGTCCTCCGAAGTGCAGGCGAAATGCACGAACTCTGCGTGGGCGCCGAAGCCGATGTCGCCCAGCTTCTCCTTCAGGAAGTACTCCACCGCCTTGACGTCGTGATTGATCCGCCGCTCGATGTCTTTGATCCGGGCGACGTCGCCTGGGCCGAAGTCGGCGACCCACCCCTTGAACACCGCCGTGGTATCCGGACCGATCGGCGGCAACTCGACGATGTCCGGCTCGGCTGAAAGGAAGAGAAGCCACGCCACCTCGACCGTGAAACGCTGGCGGAACAGGGCCGCCTCCGAAAGGGTGTCGGCGAACGGCTCGACCTCGGTCCGGTAGCGGCCGTCGAGAGGTGAAAGTGCGTCCGGTCCGCTCATGGCATCGATGGTAGTGGTACCCGTCAGGGCTGCCGGAGGACGCCGGCGAGTTTGCTCTGTCGTCATGCCTGGATCGTGGTCGTGCCTAAATCGGGAGCAGACTTCGGGCCACGGCAGGGACCGCGCCAATCCCCATGTGGGGGCGAAACTGCTCGGCGGCTTCTGACAGGCGCTGCACCTCTTCGGGACTGAGCTGAAGATCGGCCGCGGCGGCGTTCGATTCGAGTTGCGCGACGCTGCTGGCGCCGGGGATCACCACCACATTCGGGTTTCGGATCACCCAGGCCAGCGACACCTGCGCAGGGGTGGCCCCGTGGTTGGCGGCCACCTCCCGCAACGCAACCAGCAGGTCCTGGGCCAGGTCGATGTTCTGCGGAAGGAACAGGGGACGAAAGGCGCGCATCCCTTTCGGCCGCTTGCTGGGCGAATAGTTGCCCGACAAAAGACCTTGCGCCAACGGGCTGTAGGCAATGACCAGCCGGTCGTGTGCTTGTGCCCAGCCGACCAGGTCTGCCTCGGCTCGCCGGTCGATCAGGCTGTACTGGACCTGATTCGAGAGGATCGGACCACCGAGCAGGCGCTCTGCCGTCTCCCAGGCCGGCAGCGAGTAGTTGCTTACGCCGACATGGGTGATGACCTCTTCTCGCTGCAGGCGTGCCAGCGCCTCGAAGAGAGGGCCAGGCGGGAACACCGGGTTCGGCCAGTGCGCCTGGTAGAGGTCGATGTGGTCGATTCCCAGACGGCGGCGGCTGGCCAGGGCCCGCTGGTGGATGACCGGGTCAAACGGAACTGCAGGCGCCACCTTGGTGGCGATGAAGGCCTCGTCCCTCCGCCCAGCGATGGCCTGGCCGACGGCGCGTTCCGAGCGGCCGAAGCCGTAGACCTCCGCGGTGTCGATCAGGTTGATTCCGAGGTCGAGGGCCCGGCGCGTGATCTGCAACGCCTCCCCCTCCGCGAATGCCCGGCCGTAGCCCCATTCGAAGGAGCCGAACTGCCAGGTTCCGAGTCCTACCACCGAGAGCCGGACACCACTCACTTCGACGAAACGCATGGCCGCGAAGCTATCCGAGCGTCGTTGGCCGCACCCGCCCGGCGGGGGATAGCGACCGGGTCCGGGTGGATACTGGACGCCCGCAGGGACCTGGGCAAGCATGGCCCGGTGAGCCGCTCCGGGGACTTCTTCGACCAGGACGCCGCGCCGGTCGATGCCGGAGGCGCCGCCGCCCCGGACCGGGCCGGTCGGGGCATGCTCTACGACCAGGACCGCAGGTTGGATCCGACCCGTGCCGATGCCGCTGCGCGAGCCCGGCGCCGCCGGGGGCGTGATCCGGGACCGTGGCGTCAGGCCCGGCTCGAGTTCGAGCTCGGCCAACCGGACGACGAGCCCGACGCGGAGCCTTCGGACGAACCGGTCGAGCCGGGCGCAGGGTTGGTGCGGATCAGCTCGCGTCCCGGGGACGGCGCGTACCGCCGCGGCCTGGGGCCGCCGCTGCTGCCCGGCCCGCCCCCGGCCGCCTCCTGGGCGGATGTCCCCCTCCCCGAGCCGCCGTCCGGGGAGTTCATTGCCGCGTCGCCCGCGCTTCCTGTCGCTCCGTCTGGACAGCGGGCGAGGCGCCAAGGCACCGACTCGGCCGCCGGGACGAGCCCGCCGGCCCCGGCCAGCCAGTCCCCGCCAGCGGGCACCGCATCACCGGCGCGTCCGGCGGCCCGCCCGCCGTCCCGCCCCGGGCGAAACCCACCGACGAACCGAGCCACCTCCACCAGCCCGGCCCCCTCCACCGGCCTGCCCACCTCCACCAGCCGCGCCACTGCCATCCTGGCCGCCGGCACGTTCGCCTCCCGCCTGACGGGCTTCCTCCGGGTGCTGACGATCGGCTACGTGCTCGGCGTCACCTCCCTGTCCGACGCCTTCAATTACGCCAACGGCATCCCCAACATCATCTACGACCTGGTGTTGGGCGGGATCCTGTCGGCGACGCTCATCCCGGTGTTCGTCGACCAGTTGCGCGGCGACGACGACGCGGGCAACATGCGCGCCATCTCGGCTGTGGTGACCGCCATCCTGGCGGCCCTGGTCGCCATCACCGCCGTGTTGTGGCTACTGGCTCCTGCGGTGATCCACCTGTACCTCCTTCTCAACCCGGCCGCGACCGGCGCGGCGGAGCGAGCCCTCGGCACCCGCCTGCTGCACTTCTTCGCCCCCCAGGTGTTCTTCCTGGGCGCCATCGTCGTCTCCACCGCCCTCCTCAACGCCCGGCGGAATTTCACGGCCGCGGCGTTCTCGCCTGTTGCCAACAACCTGATCGCCATCGGCGCCCTCCTGGCCACCAAAGCGGTGGCGTCGGGCATCCTGTCCACCGCGATCCCGCGGATCCGGTCGGGGTCCTCGAGCGACTGACCCGCGACCAGCACGCCATCTGGGTGCTCGGCATCGGCACGACTGCCGGCTACGTGGTGCAGTTACTCGTTCAGTTGCCAGCCATGCACCGGGTCGGGTACCGGCTCCGTCCGGTGTGGGACCTGCATCACCCTGCCGTCCGGCGGGTGGCGCAACTGTCCAGCTGGCTGGTCGGGGTGGTGGTCGCCAACCAGGTTGCCCTGGCGCTGGTCATGATCCTGGCCGGAAAAGTGTCAGGTGGGGTAACCGCCTACCAGTTCTCCTACCAGTTTTTCCAGTTGCCGTACGCCTTGATAGTGGTCTCGATCGCGACTGCGCTCATGCCCGACCTGGCGGAGCGATGGGTGGTCCGCGACCGTCGCGGCTTCGAACGTCAGTTTGTGCTTGGGTTCCGGGTGGCGATGGCGGTGATCGTCCCGGTCGGATTCGTGTACGCCGCGGTTGCCCAGCCCTTTATCCAGCTGGCCGTGTACCACGGCCGCGTCACCGCGTCCGGGGCGCACCTGGTCGCCTCGTGCCTGGCCATCTTTGCGGTCGGATTGCCCGGCTTCAGTGCCTACTTCCTTTTGATCCGCCTCTACCAGGCGATGCAAAACGCGCGGATGATGTTCTGGATCTACCTGCTGGAGAACGCCCTCACGGTCGTCGCTGCTCTCGCTCTCGATCCGCTCTTCGGCGTACCGGGCCTTGTCGCCGCCTGGGTCGGGCCATACACCATCGCCGCGATCATCGCGACGTACGACCTGCGGCGCAGGGTCGGATCGCTCGGCGGGGTCTACACGGTGCGGGCGCTGGCTCGCATCCTGGTGGCCAGCGGCATCACGGTCGGTGCGGCTGTCGCGGTCGGGCAGCTGTTCCCGGCTCACGGCCGAGATGCCGTGTTGATCGGCCGTTTGGTTGCTCAGGTCGGGGTCGGTACGGCGGTGTACCTGGGACTGGCCCACCTGCTCGGCATCAAGGAACTCCAGCCCGTCATGCGACTGGGACGCCGGCTGACTGCGGGCTGATGAGATCGGGCCCTGGGTGGGACCGGGGGGCCATGCTGGGGAAGCTGGCACTTTGGTTTGTGTGATAAAAGTCGCGTAATACGCGGCAAACATCACACAAAGGCGTCGAACGTCCACCGGTCGCTGCCAGATTGCCCCGATTCGCGGCATTGAGGCGACGCATTTGAGCCGAGCCAGGGCTGGTCTCCTGTCGACGTCACCACGTCACGGCGGCCACGAACTGGCAACCCGTCGGGCGCACCACGGCAGCAACGTGGTGGGCGCCGGCACTGAAGACGAATACCCCCGCGGGTGACCCCTCGTAGGTCGCACTGGCTTCGAGCAACGGCACGGTCCCGACCGGGAGGCTGGCCCCGGCCGCGGCCCGGCCTGCACATCCGGCAAACCCGACCCGCGGCGTAGCGTTCGCGCCGGCGCTACCGGACCCGGGGGCTCGGGCCAAGGCCGCCTGCACCGCGGGGACGAGGGTGGCGGACGTGAGGTCGCCGACCAGGGCGGCAGAGCGCACCGGACCGGGCAGCACTGGACGGGGCAGCACCGGCGCCGGCCGTTCGACGGCGGACGGGTTAGCCGCCGACGCGGACGCGGACGCGGACGCGGACTCCGGCTTCGACTCCCGCGCCGACCCGGCGGTTGGTGGCGCACCGGCAGCCGAGGCACTGCGGGTGCTGCTGGCTCCCCCGGCCCCCCGGCCGCCACTCGACCGGGTTACTCCTACGGCCACGCCCGCGATGACCAGCACCGCTGCGATGGCGGCCACGAGCTGGACGGTGTGGGAGCGCCAACGACCCGGCCGTCGTCGCTCCTCCCGCCCGGCCACGACGTCGGGCCCCGAGTGTGGCTCGAAGGAAGCCAGGGCAGCGGTCACCGCAGCATCGCGCTGGGCGGCACCGGGCGGATCCGGGGCGGCCCCGACCAGCCGGCTGGCCGCTTGCCAGGCGGCCAGACGGTCGTGGCAGCGGGCGCAGGCGGCGGCGTGGGCGACATCGTCGGTCTCGGCCGCCCCATCGACGAGAGCCGAGAGCTGGCGGTCGTCGAGGTGTGCGCCGGCGCTCATGGCTCGCTCCTGGACGGCTCGAGCAGGCGCACCAGGGCCGCCCGCCCCCGCGCGATCCGGGAACGGACGGTACCCGGAGGCAGCTCGAGCACCTCCGCAATCTCGGCGTAATCCAGGCCGCACAAGTCCCGCAGCACCACCGTGGCCCGGAACCCCACCGGTAACTGCCGAAGGGCCCAGTCCACGTCGACCCGCTGTCACGGTCACCTCGGCCGCGTGGTCCCCGTCGTTGGCGGCCTCGGCCGCCGCCACCCCCTCGGCGGTACCGAAAGCGTCAAGGCTCACACTGCGCGACCGTGCCCGCCGGCGCAGCTCGTCAATCGAGCAGTTCACCGCAATGCGGTAGGCCCAGCTGGAGAAGCGGCTGCGATCGTCGAACCGGGCCAGGCCCCGGGTGAGGGCGATGAGGGTGTTCTGGGCCGCGTCGGCGGCGTCGGTGGCATTCCCGGTCACACGCTGGCACACCGCGTGAATCCGGTCATAGTGATCGCGCAGCAACGACTCCAGCGCGTCCCGATCACCTCCCCGCGCCCGCTTCACCAGCGCGGCCGCGTCATCGGGGTCAGTGGGCGGGGGTGGGTCCGCGATGACCGCGAGGGTATCCATGGCAGGCGCGGCCGGACACACGATATGAGACGTTCGGCGGCCGCCTCCCGGTTCCCTACGGGATCCCGAAGCCGCCCCCGCCCGGGGTGCAGACGCAAACGGCGTCGCCCGCTTCCAGCTGCGCGGTCACCTTGTCGGCCAGCGGCACCCGCCGGGTCTCGTCGCCGCCCGGCCACAGCCAGTTTTCGCCTACCGCCCCCGGCCCGCCGCCGGCGAGACCCCAGGGAGCGCTGATCCGCCGCTCACTGATCAGCGCGAGCGTCGCCGGCTCCAGGACCTGGATGGCCCGCTCGATGCCGTCCCCGCCCGGCCAACGCCCGGATCCCCCGCTTCGATCCCTGAGGCGGTATCGCAGTACCCGGACCGGGTGGGCCCGTTCCAGGGCCTCGGTCGGAGTGTCGCGGGTATTCGTCATCGCGGTGTGCACGCCGTTCATGCCGGGCCTTCCGGGCCGGCCGCCCTGGCCGCCGCCGATGGTCTCGTAGTACACCCACCCGGATCGACCGCCCAGGATCAGGTTGTTCATGGTGCCCTGACCGCCGGCGCCGACCCGATCCGGTGCGGCCTGGGCCAGCGCCTGCAGGCACACGTCGGCGACCCGCTGGCTCACCTCCACGTTGCCGGCGCCCACGGCGACGGGTGCCAAGGCTCCGACGACGCTGCCCGAGCGGATGACCACCCGGACGGGTCGGAGGGCGCCCCCGTTGGCCGGGATGGTGGGATCGGTGGCGCTGCGCAACGCCCACGCCACTGCACTCTGGGTCACGGCGGCTACGGCGTTGACGTTGCCGGGTTGCTGGGACTCGGTGCGACCGAAATCGAAGGTGGCACGGGATCCGGCGATCGTCAGTTGCAACCGGATGGCGACCGGCCGCTGCTGCCAGGGGGCCGGCCCGGTCGAGTCCAGCACGTCCGAAGCGAACCAGGTCCCGTCCGGCAACCCGTGCAGCGCGGCCCGCATGCGCCGCTCGCCGTACTCGACGACCCGGTCGAAATCGGCCTGGCGTCCGGCCAGGGCAGCCAGGCGCCCGACGCCGACCCGGTTGGCACCGGCCTGGGCGTCGAGATCCCCGCGCCGCTCGGCGGGGGCCCGTGAGTTTGCCTGCGAGGAGGGTCGCCACCTCGGGCGTCAACAACACGGGCGGTATGCGCAGCCCCTCCTGGTAGATCTCCACCGCGTCCGGCGGGATGGAGCCGGGCGTCATGCCGCCCACGTCGGCGTGGTGGGCCCGGTTGGCGACCCATCCGACGAGTCGGCCGGCGACGTGGCACGGGGCGACGAGGGTGATGTCGTTGAGATGGGTCCCGCCGGCGAACGGATCGTTGAGGACGATCTGCTGGCCGGGCGCCAGGTCGAGCCCGGTGACGATGGCGGCCTGCACTGAGGCGGGCATGCTGCCCAGGTGGACCGGAATGTGCTCGGCTTGAACCAGCAGCTCCCCGGCTGCGGTGAAGACCGCAGCCGAGCAGTCGGCGCGTTCTTTGATGTTGGGGGAAAAAGACGAGCGTCGCAGCACCTCGCCCATCTCCATGGCCACCCCGGTGAGCTGCGAGATCAAGACCTGCAGCGCCGCCGGGTCCATCCCTAATCGGCTCTCGTGAGCAGCCACGAACCGGACGGATGGGCGTTGGCTTCCCAGCCGGACGCCACCCAGATCGTGCAGTCGGGCTCGGCCACAATCGACGGCCCGATCACCCGCCCGCGCCGGTCAGGGTGCTCGAGGCCGGCCAAATCAACAGGGGACGGCCAGCGAGCGGTGGCGCGGATGGCCACCACCTCGACGGGTACGCCGTCCATGGCGAAGCCGTAGCGCCGGGCGTGTTCCGCCGCGAAAGCCGGCGTCGCCGGCACCGAGATTTCATGGCTCTGCCCGGCGTACCGGCAATCGATGGCCGCTTCCACCGTCGCCGTTGCCGTTTTATCCGCGCCGCCCCACCGGGCCGCTTCCTGACCGAGAAACCCGGCCGCGGCCTCTGCCCCGGCATGGTCGGCGGGGTCCGGCCAGGAGCGCACCAGGTCGAACTGGCGGGGCGCGCCCAGCAGCCCGACGGCGGACAGCACACCGGCGCGGGGCGGCACCACGACCGCCTGCATGCCGAGTGTCTCGGCCAGCGCGCACGCATGGAGTGGGCCGGCCCCCCCGAAGGCCACCAGCGCCAGTCCGGCCGGGTCGATGCCCCGCTGAACCGACACCACCCGGACGGCTTGCACCATGGCCTCATCGACGACGGCAATCACACCGGCAGCCGGGACCCCGGCGGCGTCGAGAGCCCGGACGGCCGCGCCCCGGTCCAACCGGCCCAGACCGGCCAGGCCGTCCAGGGGGATCCGCCCTGCGAGCAGGTCGGCGTCAGTCACCGTCGGCTGGAATCCGCCGCGGCCGTAGCACGCCGGGCCGGGCTGGGCGCCGGCACTGCGGGGACCGACCGTCAGGGCGCCCCCGGCGTCGATGCCGGCGATGGACCCACCCCCGGCCCCGATGGTGTGCACATCCAGGGCGGGCAAACGGATGGGCAAACCGGCTACCCGTCGCTCCGCAGCAGGCTCGGGCCGGCCGCCGCGGATCAGGCAGACATCGGTGCTGGTGCCGCCCATGTCGAGGCTGACGCAGTCGGGAAAGCCCGCCGCTTCGGCCACCGCAGCCGCCGCCAGCACTCCTCCGGCCGGACCGGACAGCAACAGGCTGACGGGACGGGCCGCGGCTTCTCCCAGCGGGATCAGCCCTCCGGCTGACGTCATGACCAGAACCTCGCCGGCCAGGCCGTCCAGGGCGGCCAGATAGGCGCTGCATGGCCGTCGCAGGTAGGCGTCAACGACGGTGGTCACGGTGCGCTCGTACTCCCGGTACTCCGGGGAGACGTCCACCGAGCAGACGACGGTGTGCCCGCCCAGCGCGGCGGCTAGCGCCCGCTCCTGTTGCGGGTTTCGGTCCGCGTGCAGAAGGCAGATCGCGACGGCGTCGAGTCCCGACGGCAACGACGGCACCGGGCCCAACGGGATCAGCTCCCGGCCGGACGCGTCCAGGCGGCCGCAGACTTCGAAGCGCAGGTCCCGGGGGACAAGCGGAGTCGGACGATCCGCCCAGAGGTCGTAGAGGGAAGGACGAGCCTGGCGGGCAATTTCGATCACGTCTCGTTGGCCCTCGGTGGCGATCAGCGCCACCCGGCCGCCCGTTCGCTCCAGTAACGCATTGGTGGCCACTGTGGTCCCGTGGGCCAGGACCCGGGCTCCGCCCAGCCGGGCCACCCCGACGGCGACCGGCCGGGCCGGATCGTCCGGCATGGAGTCCAGCTTGACGAGTGCGCCGCTGTCGGCCACCACGTCGGTGAAGGTGCCGCCGGTGTCGACTCCGACCCGCCCGGGGCTCACCAATGCTGGCCGGGTCGATCGGGCGGCCCCACGACCGCTGGAGGACCGTCACCGTGGCTACCGCGCTGGCTGCTGGCCGCGGCGACGGCGAGACGGTCGACCAGGTCGTTCATGGGGTCGCCGCTGTGGCCCTTGACCCACCGAAAGCGCAGCCGTTCCTGGTCGGTCCGATAGGCGGAGATGAGAGGTTCCCACAGGTCGCGGTTGGCTACCGGCTTCTTCTGGCTGTTGCGCCAACCGCGAGCCAGCCACCCTTCCCACCACCGGTCCCGGAAACAGTTGACGACATACGTGGAATCGCTCACCACTTGTAGCGGTCCGGCCAGGGTGGTGACTGCCTCCAGGACGGCCTGGATCTCCATGCGCTGGTTGGTCGTGCGGGCCGCCGCCCCGCTGGCATAGGGCCCGCCAGGGACGGCCCAGGCCCAACCGCCTGGCCCCGGGTTGCCGAGGCACGCCCCGTCGGTGTACACGATGGTCGGCTCCACGGTTTATGCGTCGGGGGTACAGCCGCCCGCGGCCAAGGCATCGGCCGAGTACGAACTGCGAGCGGCCACGAGGATCAGTGCGCCCAGGCCCAAGGGGATCAGCATCAGCAGGTACGTATCCCGGAGAGCGAGGGCGTGACTGCGCCCGGCCGTCGCCAGGGCGGTGGCCACCAACCCGAAGGTGAGCGGTCCGAGGGCACTGCTCGCCAGGGTCAGTACCCCCCTGGCGGCTTCGGCCCGGCCGCGAATGGAGGGCGTCACGATGTCGAGGCGCACCGCGTCGAGGCACGGGCCGGCACCGCCCAGCAACGAGGCCCCCACAAACAACAGAACGGCGGCCGGGAAGATGGAGCTACACAGCAGCGCAGCACCGAAGACGCCGGTAGCAAGCAACTGGCACGCCGACGCAACTCCGAGCCGGGTCCCGCCGCCGGCCCGCCGGGTCAGCCGATCGCCGATCCGACCGCCAGCCACGATCCCGCCAATGACCCCGACGGCCAGCACCGGGGCCAGGGCGTCGACGGTGGCGGCCGAAAGCCCATAGCGCACAGTGATGAACAGCACCGAGAACGACGCCACTCCGGCAAAGAAGAAGTTCCCCACAGAGTCGGCAAGGAGTACCAGCCGGTTGGTCCGGATCCGTACCAGGGTGGCGAGCACCGGCCGCAGGGGCGGACCGGGCCGTCGTGACGGCGCCGGGTCGGTCACCGTCCGGGCTCTCAAGGCCAGGACCAGGCCGACCCCGGCCAGCCCCCAAAACAACCAGCGCCAGCTGAGGAAGTGCAGCGCCAGCGCGCCCATGATGAAGCACACCCCGGTTCCGGCGGCCTGACCCGCGTCGAGGGCGGCCAGGGCGCGGCCCCGGCGCTCGGGGTGGTACAGGTCGCCGGCCATCGACACCGAGACCGGTCGGGCGATAGTCGCCACTCCGCCGCTTATCAGCCGGGCCACGGCCAGTAGCAGCACCCCGGTCGCCAGCCCGGCCAGGCCGAGGGCCACGCTCCATATCAGAACAGCGACACCGATGATGGCAGGCCGGTGGCGCCGGTCGACCAGGCCGCCCGCCGGCAGCGCGCACAGGGCGCCGGTCACGGCGGACAAGGCCGCGAGGAGCCCCAGTTGCGCGTCGGTGATGTGGAGATCGGCCCGAAGGGCTGGGGCGACCACGCCGATGGCGGCCGCGTCCGCTTTGGCCAGCGCGACCACGCCTACCAGTACGGCCGCGTGGGGGTAGTGCTCGTCGAAGCGGTGCCAGGCCCGCTGCCGTTCGGTATTCGGAGTCGTCACGGTCAAGCCCTGGAAGTCTTGCACCGATCCGCACGAATTGAGCGCGACGATGGAGGGGTGATTTTTGACGGTTTCGCGCACCAATTGCCGGACATCGATCCCGAGGAGACGGCAGAGTGGATCGACTCGTTCGACGCCATCCTGGACGCACACGGCAAGACCCGGGCCCGCTTCCTGCTCATGAAGCTGCTGGAACGAGCGAGGGAGAATCAGGTCGGTTTTCCGGCCACCGTATCGACCCCGTACGTCAACACCATCCCCCCCGACCAGGAGCCGTGGTTCCCGGGAGACGAGCACATCGAGCGTCGCATCCGGGCCTACGTCCGTTGGAACGCCGCCATCATGGTCGTGCGCGCCAACCACGCCGCCGAGGGGATCGGCGGCCACCTGGCCACCTTCGCCAGCTCGGCCAGCCTGTACGAGGTCGGTTTCAACCACTTCTTTCGGGGGAAAGCCAACGGACAAGCCGGCGATCAGGTCTATTTCCAGGGGCACGCGGCCCCGGGGATCTACGCCCGGGCCTTCATGGAGGGCCGCTTGAGCGAGGAGCAGCTCAAGCACTTCCGCATGGAGCTGCAAGGCGCTCGGGCGGGCTCGGGTGGGCTGTCCTCCTACCCGCACCCGCGGCTGATGCCGGAATTCTGGGAGTTTCCCACCGTTTCCATGGGTCTTGGTCCGCTCAACGCCATATACCAGGCCCATTTCAACCGCTATCTGCAGCACCGGCGCATCGTCGACACGTCGCAGAGCCGGGTGTGGTGCTTCCTCGGTGACGGCGAGTGCGACGAGCCCGAGACACTCGGAGCGCTGTCGCTGGCCGCCCGCGAGCAACTCGACAACCTGATCTTCGTCGTCAACTGCAACCTGCAGCGACTGGACGGTCCGGTGCGGGGCAACGGCAAGATCATCCAGGAACTGGAAGCCACCTTCCGCGGCGCCGGGTGGAACGTCATCAAGGTGGTGTGGGGAGGCAAGTGGGACGAGCTGCTCGCCCGGGACGTCGACGGGGTCCTGCTCAACAAGATGAACACCACTGTCGACGGCGAATTCCAGAAGTACGCCACCGAAGACGGCGCCTATATCCGGGAGCACTTCTTCGGCCCGGACCCCCGCCTCCGGGCTCTCGTCGAGCATCTGTCCGACGACGACCTGCGCAACCTGCCCCGCGGCGGCCACGACTACCGCAAGCTGTACGCGGCCTACAAGGCAGCCACCGAAACGACCGGCCAGCCCACGGTCATTCTGGCCAAGACCATCAAGGGTTGGACGCTCGGACCGGAGATCGAGGCTCGGAACTCCACCCACCAGATCAAGAAGATGACCGCGGGGCAACTCAAGCTCCTGCGGGATCGCCTCTACCTGCAGGACGAGATCCCCGACGCCGCCCTGGAATCCGGCGAGCCGCCGTTCTACTGCCCGCCTGCGGATTCGGCGGAATACCAGTACATGATGGCCCGCCGGCAGGCGCTCGCCGGGTCCCTGCCGGACCGGGTGGTGCGGGCCAAATCGTTGCCCGCCCCGGCCGAGAAAACGCTCGCCGAGTTCGACAGCGGATCGGGAAAGCGTTCGGTGTCGACGACCATGGCCTTCGCAGTGATGCTTCGCAACCTGCTGCGCGACAAGGGTCTGGGCCAGCGGATTGTGCCGATCATCCCGGACGAGGCCCGCACCTTCGGCATGGACGGCCTCTTCAAGGAGGTCAAGATCTACGCCCCGCTCGGCCAGCTGTACGACCCGGTCGACTCCAAATTGATGCTGACCTATTCGGAGGCCAAAGACGGCCAGATCCTGGAGGAAGGGATCAGCGAAGCGGGCGGCATGGCCGATTTCACCGCCGCGGGAACGGCGTATGCCACCTGGGGCGAGCCAATGATCCCGTTCTTCATTTTCTATTCCATGTTCGGCTTCCAGCGGGTGGGCGACCTCATCTGGTCCTTTGGGGATATGCGCGGCCGGGGATTCCTGCTCGGCGGCACCGCGGGCCGCACCACCCTGCTGGGAGAAGGCCTTCAACATGATGACGGCCATTCGCTGCTGCTGGCGTCGACCGTCCCGAACGTGGCCGCCTACGACCCCGCGTTCGCCTACGAGGTGGCGGCCATCGTCGCGGACGGTATTCGTCGCATGTTCGGGCCGCAACGCGAGGACATCTTCTACTACCTGACGCTGTACAACGAGAACTACCAGATGCCGGCCAAGCCGGAAGGCGCCGGCGAGGGAATCGTACGGGGGCTCTACCGCTACGCAGCGGCCCCGGAGGGACCGTCCCGGCGCGCCACCATCCTGTTTTCCGGAACCGCCTCCCAGGCGGCCCTGGAAGCCCAGCGGCTTCTGGCCGAGGAGCACGATGTTGCTGCCGAGCTGTGGTCGGCCACGAGCTACAAGACGCTCCGGGAGGATGCCCTGTCGGTCGAGCGCTGGAATCGCCTCCACCCGAGCCTCCAGCCCCGCACCCCGTACGTGACAGAGATGCTCGACGGGGCCGCGGCACCCATCGTGGCCGTGACCGACTTCATGAAGGCCGTCCCCGACCAGGTGGCCCGCTGGGTGCCGGCCCCCTACATCCCGCTCGGCACGGACGGGTACGGGCGATCGGACACCCGGGAGGAGCTCCGCCGCTACTTCGAAACCGACGCCGCCCATGTGGTGGTGGCGGTCCTGGACGGGTTGCGGTCCATCGGCGAAGCGAAAGCAGCCGAGGTGGACAAGGCCATCGCCGCCTACGGCATCGATGGCGACGCCCCAGACCCGCGCCTGACCTGAGCGGCCCCCTCTCGGGCTACCGTGAGGTGGTGGCCACTTTGCACCTGAGCCAGAATCCCGATGCTGACCGGCTGCTCTCCGAAGACCCGCTGGCGTTGCTGATCGGCATGGTCCTGGATCAGCAGATCCCGCTCGAGCGAGCTTTCAGTGCTCCCCTCGATCTCAAGGAGCGCCTTGGCGGCCGGCTCGATCTGGAAGAACTCGCGTCGATGGACCCGGACAAGCTGGTGGCGGTCTTCTCGGTCCGCCCGGCGCTGCACCGCTTTCCGGCCGCCAACGCGAAGCGGGTCCAGGAACTGTGCCGGTTGATCGTGGACGAGTACCACGGCAGCCCTGCGGCCATCTGGCAAACGGCGTCGACCGGGGAGGAGCTGTTCCAGCGGATCCGGGCCCTCCCGGGCTTCGGCGAACAGAAAGCCCGCATCTTTGTCGGCTTGCTCGGCAAGCAGCTGGGGGTTCGGCCGGCGGGCTGGGAGGAGGCCGCAGGCCGGTTTGGCGAAACGGGCACGTATTTGTCCGTGGCTGACATCGTGGATACCGACTCTCTGGGCCGTGTGCGCGCCTACAAGGCGCAGATCAAGGCGGCGGCCAAGAGCAAGACCTGAGCGGTGCGCGTCGTCGCCAACGGCCAGGAGGTGACCCTCCCGGACGGCGCCCGTCTGACCGATCTGCTGAGCGCCCTGGGCCTGGGCGCGAAATGGGTCGTCGCCGAACGAAACGGGTCGGCGGTCGAACGCCGGGACATGGCGACGACCGACCTGGCGGACGGGGATCGGATCGAGCTGGTGCGTGCCGTTGCCGGCGGATGATCTGGCGGGCCGGCGGCTGTACCTGTGCACGGCGGATCGACCCGATCTGGAGCCGTTTTTGGCGGCGTGCATCCGGGGCGGGGTCGACGTCGTGCAGCTCCGGGACAAGAACCTGGAGGCCCGCCCCCTGCTGGCCCGGGCCGAGCTGGCGGCGGGGGTGTGCGGCGAGTCCGGCGTGCCGTTCATCCTCAACGACCGCCCGGACCTGGCCCTGGCGTGCCGGGCCGACGGGGTGCACGTGGGCCAGGACGACACCCCGCCCGAGGTGGCCCGGCGCATCCTGGGCCCGGACGCCATCATCGGGTTCTCCACCCATGCGCCGCCGGAGTGGGACGCGGCCAGCGGCTCCACCGCCGACTACCTGTCTGCCGGACCGGTCAATCGCACGCCCACCAAGCTAGGCCGGCCGGGAACGGGCCTCGAGTATCTGAGCTACGCGGCGGCCACGAAGGAGACGCGGCCCTGGTTCGTGACCGGCGGCGTCACCCCGGAGACGGTGCCAGAGATGGCGGCGGCGGGAGCGCGGCGGTTCGTGGTGGTCCGTTACCTCACCACGGCCACGAACCCGGAGGCGGCGGCCGGACGGCTGCGGGCCGCGATCGATGCCGCCATGCCGGGAGAACCGACTCAGCCCTGCTGACGGTCCAACCACCCGATCAGGATGGCAATGGCGCGGGGATCGTGGCGGAGCCGGTGGGCCGCACCGGAGAGGATCCGCAGCTCGACCTCGCCGTGAGCAGCGTCGGCCAGGGCGCGAGCGTCGAGAACCGGCACCACCTCGTCGTTGGCGCCGTGCACCAGGAGGATCGGGCGAGGCGGGATCTTGCCGATCAAACCGAGGGGGCGAATCTCCTGCAACTCCCTGGCCCACGCCTCCAGGTCGGGCGGGAAGCCGGGATCCCGGATCACTCCGGCCGCCCGGGCCTGAGCGACGAACCGCCTGGCGTCCATGGCCCGCTCGGCAAAGTCCGCCGGCGCCGAGAAGGCCGCCACCCCCCGGATACGAGAATCTTCCCCGGCCGCGCACAGGGCCAGGGTGCCGCCTGCCGCGAACCCGCAAGTCCACACCGCGTCCACGCCCGGCGTTTGGAGCAGCAAGTCCGTAGCCGCCTTCAGGTCGGCGAGCCACCCTCCCAGGGAGAAGTTGCCCGACGACCGGGAAATCCCCCGGAAGCTGAACGTGAGCACCATCCAGCCGGCGTCCCCGGCGAGCCGTTCGGCCAGCTCGTGGTAGCCACGATCGGGCTGCCCGGACCCGCTCTGGTCTTCGGGAAAGCCGTGGCACAGCACCAGTCCGTGCCGGCCGGCGCCCCCGGCGGCGGAAGGCGCGGGGCGGGCCAGGTAGGCCGCCAGCGACACATCACCAACCGGGATTGTGAATGAGCCACCCTCTTCTGGCGCCGGGTCCATGCCACCGAGGCTGGGCGTGCTCACCGAACCACTCTCGCGCAGCGGGGCCGCCCTCAGGCGACCCCGCTCGCAACATTCACTGGATATCGGAACGACCGTTTCAATGTCGGGTGGGACCAATTTCCCGACCGGCTCGTCCCTGGTAACTGGTGTGGATTGACCAGGTGGTCCAGCGGCCGCCTAGCGACCAGCCACCTCCGAGGTCCCACATCGTTGACTGCTCAGCTGGACCACCTCCTTTCCTCGGTGAGCCAGATTGTAGTCACATCCGGCGTGGTAGCCAACTCATTCCCGCGACGAAGAATTCAGATCCCGATGCGCTGGGCGAGGAGCTCGCGGTGGTAGGTGGGGTCACCAAAGAGCAGCTCCGAGCTCTTGGCCCGCTTGAAGTAGAGGTGCGCGGGGTGCTCCCACGTGAAGCCGATGCCCCCGTGGATCTGGATGTTCTCGGCGGCGGCGTGGAAGTAGGCCTCCGAGCAGTACGACTTGGCCAGGCTGGCGACGACGGGCACCTCGTCGCTGTCTTCGGCGACGGCCCAGCCGGCGTAGTAGGCAGCCGACTTCGCCGACTCCACCTCCAGCAACATGTCGGCGCACTTGTGCTTGATGGCCTGGAAGCTTCCGATGGGCCGGCCGAACTGAACCCGAACCTTGGCGTACTCCACCGACATCTCCAGCACCCGCTGCGCCCCCCCGACCTGTTCCGCGGCCAGAGCCACGGCAGCCAGATCCAGCATCCTGGAGATGGCCGACCACCCGGCCCCGTCGTTGCCGACCAGGCGTGCGGGCGTGGACGCGAACTCGAGCCGAGCCTGCTTGCGGGTCTGGTCCATGGTCGACAGGGGCGTCGCCGTCAATCCCGGCGCCCCCCTCTCCACGGCCAGGACCGACACGCCGGCGCCCGTGCGGGCCGCGACCAGGATCAGGTCAGCCGTGTGGCCGTCGAGCACGTACAACTTCTCTCCCGAGACAGTGAACGCGTCGCCGGAGCCGCTGGCTTCGAGGGTGACGCCGCCTTCGTCCCATCGCCCGGACGGTTCCGCCAGGGCGACCGTGGCGATCGTCGTGCCGCTGGCAATGCCAGGCAGGAACTCCTTTTTGGCTGCGTCGTCTCCGGATGCCAGCAGCAAGTTGGCAGCCAGAGCCACGCTGGAAAAGTACGGAGCGCACAGCAGCGCCCGGCCCATCTCCTCGAGAACGACGATCAGCTCGACGTAGGAGTAGCCGGACCCACCGAACTCCTCAGGGATGATCAAGCCCTGGAGGCCAAGCTGCTCGGCCATCTGCTTCCACACGGCCGGGTCGTAGCCTTCGGTGGTGTCCATCAGGCGGCGCACCTCGACCTCGGGCGACTTGTCCTCGAGGAAGCGCCGGACCGACCTGCGGAGCTCCTCCTGCTCTTCGCTAAAGGCAAAGTTCACGCTGGTTCGTCCCCCTCGGGCCGCTCGATCGTCGAAATCACTTTCTAGTCCATAGGCTGATGCCCATGCACTACGAGGACAGCCAGGCTGAGATCCACAAAGTGGTCGTGGGGCCAATGGACAACAACGTCTACGTGTTGCGCTGCAAGCAGACCGGCGACGCCGTCCTGTTGGACGCCGCCAACGAACACGACAAGCTCCTCGACCTGTGCCGGCGCCTCGGCGTACGCCAGGTGCTCGAGACGCACGGCCACTGGGACCACATCCAGGCGGTGCCCGCCGTGCGCGACGCCGGCTACGAGGTGGGCGTGACCGCCGCCGATTCCTCCATGCTCCCGTCCTACGACTTTGTCCTCGAGGACGGGGCGGTGATCAAGGTGGGCCGCCTCCGTCTGCACACCCTGGCCACGCCCGGCCACACGGCCGGCTCGATGTGCTTCCGGCTGCAGGGCTCGCCGGTGCTCTTCAGCGGCGACACCCTCTTCCCTGGCGGGCCCGGCGCCACCAAGTTCCCCGGCGGCGACTTCCCGACCATCATCCAATCCATCGAGGATCGCCTGTTCTCGACGCTGCCACCCGAGACCCGGGTGCTACCCGGTCACGGCGTCGACACCACCATCGGGAACGAGTCGCCGCATCTGCAGGAGTGGATCGACCGGGGCTGGTAGGAACGGAGCCCGGCGCCCATCGTCGCCTCGGCTGCGGAGGAAGCGTCAGGAGCCCGTGAGGGGATGTCGAGGGGCGTCGACCAGCTCGAGATCGGCCGGCAGGCCCTCGACCTCCATCTTGTCGCCCTCGACCGTGACCGACACCCGGGCACCGGCCAGGGGGATGCGGCCCACGTACAGGCGCCCGATCTGCTCGGGGAGCGCGGGATGGAGCCACACCTTGCCCCGGGGCACCCAGGGGTCCAGGCGCAGCAGGGTCCTTAACATGAGCAGCGGCGACGCCGCAGCCCAGGCCTGAGGCGAACACGACGTCGGGTACGACACCACCAGGGGCAGTTCCATCCGCTCCAGCCCGCTGAACAACTCGGGCAGCCGGCCCCCCTGGGCCACGGCCGCGTCCAGGATGGACATGATCACCCGCTGGGCCTCGCGCACGTACCCGTAGCGCATCAAGCCGGCGGCCACGATGGCGTTGTCGTGGGGCCAGACCGACCCGCAGTGGTAGCTGATGGGGTTGTAGCCGATCATGGAGGCACCCAGGGTCCGAACACCCCACCCGCTGAACAGGTCGGGGCTGAGCAGCTTTCGCGCCACCGCGTCGGCCTTGTCGGCGTCGAGAATTCCCGTCCACAGGCAGTGGCCCATGTTGGAGGTGAGCGCGTCGATGGGCTTCTTGTCCCGGTCCAGGCCCATCGCGATCCAGCCCTTGTCCTCCAACCAGAAGTCGCGGTTGAAGGCGGCCTTCAGGGCGGCAGCCCGAGCGCGCAGTTCGGACGAGCGGGCGGCGTCGCCTTGCTCCGCAGCGAAAAAGGCGCGGGCCAGGTAGGCGCCGTACGTGTACCCCTGGACTTCGGCCAGCGCGATCGGCGGGTCCGCGAGACGGCCGTCGGCGAAACGGACGGCGTCGTTGGTGTCCTTCCAGCCCTGGTTGCGGAGACCCCGGTCCGACGTGCGCTGGTATTCGACGTAGCCGTCGCCGTCGCGGTCGCCGAACTCCTCGATCCACTGAATAGCCCGATCGGCGTGCGGGAGCAGTTCGTCGACGGCCTCGCGGGCCAGACCCCAGCGCCGCAGCTCTCCCAGGAGCATTACGAACAGCGGAGTAGCATCCGCGGTGCCGTAATAGATGGTGCCTCCGCCGAGGGATAGCGACGAGGCCTCACCGAAGCGCATCTCGTGAAGGATGCGGCCGGGCTCCTCCTCGTTGTAGGGCCGGACATCCCGGCCCTGGAACCGGGCCAGGGTTTGCAGTGTCCCGAGGGCCAACTCGGGGTCGACCAGCAGGGCCATCCAGGCGGTCAACAGGGAGTCTCGACCGAACAGCGTCATAAACCAGGGGGCACCGGCCGCCACGACGGTCCGCTCCGGGTAATCGGGGTCGAAGATCCGCAGGGCGCCCAGGTCTTCGGCGCTGCGCGCCACCACGGACCGCAGCCCTTCATAGTCAGTGTCCAGGACCGGCACGCTGCGCCGCCAGGCCGCCATGCGTTCTGCGGGCTTGGCCCGCTCGATGGGCTGGCCGCACAGCCAGCGAGGCTCGATCTCGTCGTCGTCGATGCCGCAAGTGAACTGCTGGCACAGGGTCCACGTCCCCTTGGACTCGATGATCACCTCCCAGCGGGCGGTGTTGCCGTCGAGCACGGCGGGCTGGGAGAAGGAGATGCGGAGGCTGCGTCGGTGGGAGCCGTTTTTGTGGCTGAACAACAGGCATCCGTCCTGGTGGACGACGTCGCGCTCGCCGCTGCCCGTCGCCCTGTCCTCCTTGACCGCGAACAGATCGGCGAAATCGGCGCCGTAGATCAGCTCGGCCGCGCAGTACGCCGGCTCCTCGCTGAAGTTCCGGATGACCAGGTCCTCTCGCATGCCCCGCCCCACGTAACGGCGTCGCTCGACCATCAGGTTGGAGTCGGCCTTGCCCGGGCGAGGGCGCGACCGGGCCACGAACGTGCCGGAGTATGGGTCGGAGACGGCGCGGGCGAGCGCCTCGGGGGCTTGCCCGTTGATGTGGAGGGACCAGCGAGAGAGAAACCGGGTGTCCCGGAAGAAGAACCCTTCGGCGGATACCGGTGCCACGTCGCCATCGGGAGCGCAGATCATGAAGGCGGACCCTTCGACCAGGGTCACCCGATCGTCCGGTCCCCCCAGTGAGACCCTCGCATGCGAGGTCCACGGGTCGGCCATCGACGCGGCAGGCTAGCGGGAGAAAGAGGGGGCGCCGCGCGACCCGGCCGGTATTTTCCCCTATCTCGGTAGTGGTAATAGAATCTAGGCGTGGTTGCGCCCCTGTTCGAGGTCGAAGACTTGCACGTCGCCGTCGACGGCGCCGAGATCCTGAAGGGCGTCGATCTGGTGGTGAACGCCGGGGAGGTGCACGCCCTGATGGGGCCGAACGGCTCCGGCAAGTCCACGCTGGCCAACGCCGCGCTCGGCAACCCGGCCTACCAGGTGACCGGCGGCCGGGTGCGCTTCAAGGGGGAAGACGTGACTGACTGGGCGGCGGACGTCCGGGGCAAGGCGGGCATGTTCCTGGCGTTCCAGTACCCGGAGGAGATCCCGGGCGTCCCGGTGGCCCAGTTCCTCCGCCAGGCGCTGTCGGCCCGGAGGGGCATGGACCTGTCCGTGCTCGAGCTGAGGGTCTCGATCATGGAGTGGATGAAGAAGCTGGGCATGGATCCGTCCTTCAGCGACCGTTACCTCAACGAAGGGTTTTCCGGCGGCGAGAAGAAGCGCAACGAGATCCTGCAGCTCGCCATCCTCGAGCCCGAGTTTGCCGTGCTCGATGAGACCGACTCGGGACTCGACATCGACGCCCTCGGGGTTGTGGCCCGGGGTGTCGAGGCGGTCCGGGCGTCGAGGCCGGACCTCGGGGTGCTGGTCGTGACCCACTACCAGCGGATCCTCGAGCAGCTGCAACCGCAGTTCGTGCATCTGTTGATCGATGGGCGCATCGTCACCAGCGGTGGGCCAGAGCTCGCCCGCCAGCTGGAGAAGGAAGGGTACGAAGCATGGCGCTAGAAGTCACCACCATCAAGAAGGACTTCCCGATCCTCGAGCGGCAAGTGCATGGCCGGCGTCTGGTGTACCTGGACTCGGCCTCGTCGTCCCAGAAACCGGTCTCGGTCATCGACGCTATGGACCGCTACTACGAGACCACCCACGCCAATGTCCATCGCGGCGTGTACACCATCGCAGAGGAAGCCACCCAGCTGTTCGAGGCCGGGCGGGCGGCGCTGGCCCGCTTTATCGGGGGCGCGTCGAGCGAGGTGGTGTTCACGAAGAACGTCACCGAGGCCATCAACCTGGTCGCCTATTCCTGGGGGCGGGCCAACCTGGCCCCAGGGGATGTCGTCGTGCTCACCGAGATGGAGCACCACGCCAACCTGGTCCCGTGGCTGATGCTCAAGGCCGAGCGGGGTATCGACCTGCGGTATCTGGGCCTGACCGACGACGGCTTGCTCGACCTGTCCGATCTGGACCGCACCCTCGACGGCGCCAAGTTACTCGGCGTGGCCGCCGTCTCCAACGTGCTCGGCACCATCAACCCCATACGCCAGCTGGCCGACGCGGCCCACGCCGCGGGCGCCCTGATCCTGGTCGACGGTGCCCAGCAGGCCCCTCATCTGCCAACCGACGTCCGGGCTCTGGGTGTCGACTTCTTCGGATGTACCAGCCACAAGATGCTCGGGCCCACCGGGATCGGTGCTCTGTGGGCACGGCCGGAACTGCTCGAGGCCATGCCGCCGTTCCTCGGGGGCGGCGAGATGATTCGCGATGTTCGCCTGGACGGCTTCACCACCAACGACGTGCCCTGGAAGTTCGAGGCCGGGACCCCTCCTATCGCTGAGTCGGTCGGCCTCAACGCTGCCGTCGACTATCTGAGCGCACTCGGGATGCCGGACGTGCGGGCCCATGAGCGCGCCCTTACCGAATACGCCATTGCCGCCCTGTCGGAGCGGTACCCGGACCTCGTGATTTACGGCCCACGCGACCTCGACCAGCGAGGCGGGGTCATCTCCTTCAACTACAAGGACGTTCATCCGCACGATCTGTCCCAGGTCCTCGACGAAGCCGGAGTCTGCGTTCGAGCCGGGCACCATTGCGCCAAGCCCCTGATGCGCCGGTTGGGAATCGGAGCGACCGCCCGGGCGTCGTTTTCGGTATACAACGACGAGGCCGACGTGGACGCTCTGGTCGATGCCCTGGCGGCCGCCGACCGTCTCTTCTCCTAGCAAGCCCTACTTCCCCGCCCCTATTTTCCCCCACAGGCAGGTACCCCTCGATGCCCGGTCTTGAAGATCTTTACCGAGAAATCATCCTCGATCACTACCGCAATCCCCGGAATCGGGGCGAGCTGGCCACCCCGCCGGCCCACTCGGAAACCGGGTTCAACCCGCTCTGCGGGGACGAAATCACCCTGTACCTGCAGGTCGAGGGCGACCGGTTGGCGGATGTGAAGCTGACCGGGCAAGGCTGTTCGATCAGCCAGTCGTCGGCGTCAATGATGTCCACGGCGGTCAAAGGCAAGAGCCTGGCCGAGACCCGGGCCACCATTCGCAAGTTCAAATCGATGATGTCGATCCACGAACAGCGCCTCGACGGGCCCGCCGACGGCGACGGTGTGGACGAGGCCGGCGACGACACCGGCGCAGGAGCAAGGTCACAGACGGAGGAACCGGAGGTGTCGCTCGGGGATCTGGAAGCGTTGCAGGGCGTGGTGAAATTCCCCGTGCGGATCAAGTGCGCCACGCTGTCGTGGAACACCCTTTCTCAGGCCTTGGACCACCTGGAATCCGAGCGGGTGGCGGCGGGCTGAGAACGCCGCCGCGTCGGCAATAGCGTCAAAAACTGACCGGTCGTCAAACGAACGACCGGTGGATGCCCCCATTTGATGCCAGGCGGCGACCACCTGTCGGGTGGTGTCGGACCCGATGCTGAGCGGGTCAGGCCGGCTCTGCAGGTTCTCCCGGCCGGGTGCCCCGAGAGCGAGGTCCCCGTTCTCGTGCAGTTTCGACCGCGGCGAAGGCACGGCGCAGGTCGCCAATCCACTCCTTCTCATTGTCGGCAACGAGGCGTACACACCAGGCCAGTGCTTCGCTGCGACTCCTGGCAACGCCGGCATCCATCAAGGTGTCGAGGACTCGCCGCTCGGGCAACCGCAGGCGGGTCATCACCGGAACGGACGCGGTCGTGAAGACAACCACCACGTCCCCCGCCCGCGCTCCCCACGACACCTTCCGGCCGAAGGTCTTCTCGGCCATCACGGCCAGCTTCATACGCTCGTCGCGAGTGTCCTCTCGGAACAGTCGGACCCGGGCCAGTTCGTCGGGATCCTGGCCATCAGGGGAGTCCGCCGGCGTGCACTCGGGCAGGTCGACCACCACCAGGATCTCGTCCTGGTCGGATGCAACCTCGACGGCCTGCACCTTCCACTCAGGAGGGATCCTGGCGGCGAACCACTCGTGGAGTGCGTCGGTCACCCAGCCATGGTGGCACGGAGGAGGGCACCGCGCCCGCCGTCCGCCGCCCGCTTCGTCCGCCGCCTGCCGCCTGCGGTCCGCCGTCCGCCGTCCGCCGTCCGCGCCTGGAGCCTTCATCACCGGGCGCGGGCCGTGATAGCGTCGGCGCCCGTGCAACGGCACGCCGTGGTGGTGGGGGCATCCCTCGGGGGGCTGCGAGCTGCGGAGGCGCTGCGGGGGGCTGGTCACGACGGACGGATAACCGTCCTCGGAGCCGAGAACCATCCTCCCTACGACCGGCCGCCGCTGTCGAAGCAGATCCTCACCGGCAAGGCGAGCCCGGAGCAGGTCGTCTTGCCGATCGCGGACGACGTAGCCGCGGAGTGGCTGCTGGGGGTGACCGCCACCGGGCTGGAGCTCGATCGGAAGCGGGTTCGGCTGAGCACCGGCGGCGAGATCGCCTTCGATCTTCTCGTCATCGCCACGGGCGCCCACCCCCGGCCTCTGCGAGGCGCGGATCCAGGGCCCGGGGTGCACTATCTGCGCACCATCGACGATGCGGTCGCCCTGCGCGATGACCTGGCCGGCGCGGACCGGATCGTGGTCATCGGCGCCGGGTTCATCGGGCTGGAGGTGGCGGCCAGCGCCCGCCAGCTGGGCCTAGATGTCGCCGTTGTCGAAGCTTTACCGGTCCCGTTGGAACGGGCCATCGGGGCCGAGATGGGCGCGGTTATCGCGGCTGCTCATCGCCGCCACGGTGTGGACGTGCGCGCCGATGTCGCCTTCGACGGGCTGCTCCGGGCCAGGCCGGAACCGGCGCGGGTCGACCAGAGGACGATTGCGCCCGTGGAGGGCGTGCGCCTGGGCGACGGAAACGTTCTGCCCGCCAACCTGGTCCTGGTTGGCATCGGGGTGGCCCCGAATACCTCATGGGTAGCCGGATCGGGGATCGAGGTCGCGGACGGGATCCTCTGCGACGAACGGCTCCGCGTCCGGGTCCGAGGCCACTCCCACCCCGACGTCGTCGCCATCGGGGACGTGGCCCGATGGGCGCACCCGGTGTATGGCGAGTCCGTGCGCGTCGAACACTGGACCAACGCGGTCGAGCAAGCGGAAGCCGGAGCCAGAGCCCTGCTCGCCGGCGACGCGGCGCCGGCGTTCGCGCCCACCCCCTATTTCTGGTCGGACCAGTATGGAATGAAGATCCAGTTCGTGGGCGAGACCCGCCCGGGAGACGAGGTGATGGTGGTCGAAGGGGATCCCGCCGAAGATCGCTTCCTCGCTGCGTACGGACGCCACGGCCGCCTGGTCGCAGCGCTCGGCGTTCGCCGGCCCGCCCGGGTCATGGCCTTGCAGCAGTTGATCGACGCCGGGGCGCCCTTTCCGCCACCAGAAGCGTAACTTTCCGGTCCGATATCCTCACAAGAACACGCGAACACCGTAAAGGGCCGGCGACGCCTGACTTGCAGCGGGAATGGCCCGTTATGACGCAGGGACTTCCCAGCCCAGCCCCTCGGCAATCTCCTTGCAGGTCGGGCAGAGCGGGTACTTCTTCGGATCGCGCCCGGGCACCCAGACCTTGCCACAGAGGGCCTTGACAGCCGTGCCGTTGACCAGGCCCTCGACTACGGTGGGACCGGCCGACACGAAGTCACCGTCCTCAGGTTTGAAGCCCTCCAAAACGATGTGCGCCATGCGCTCGTGATCACCGTCCAGGGCGGGGTCGCTGCGAACGGGCGAAACGCTGATATCCGTCATCAAATCCAGGCTACCCGCCAGATTGGCCGCCCGATTACATCGCCAGACCCACTGGGGATTTCGGGTCAAACTGGCTATTCAGCAGGGCTACCGCGAGCGCCCGAGGCGTTCGGAAATGGCGGTGCGCAAAGGGCCTGGAGCCCGAGTGCGGCCTATTAGCTGAAACACACTCGTGCGAGCAAATTCCCTCCAATCACGGATGCCCTGAACGACGCCTTTCTGGATTGTTTGGGCAGCACGCGAAAAAAAGCCCGTTAGCAAAGGCTTGATCTGGGCAGAACCGCTGGCCTAAGGTACGAATCCGTTGTGACTACGTGCACGTGGAATTTCCGCCGGCACGCGCGTCGAGTCTTCGCTGCCGCCTGTGTGGTTGCGTTGGCTTCAGAGTTGGTTGTCCCACGAGCGTCCGCTGACCAAATCTCGGACCTCAGGAGCCAAGCAGCCGCGCTCGCGTCCCGGATACAGACACTCGGCATTCAGGAGGCATCGCTCTCCGAGCAGTACGACGCCGACCAACTCGCCGTGCAGAGCCTGGAGGCGAAGGTGGCGGAGGCCGCCAAACAGTTGACGGCGGCCGCAAACCACGCGTCTCGGGCCAGAGCCGTGCTCGAGACCGACGCCATCCAGGCCTACGTTCACGGCGGGAACAATCCGCTGACCACGGGCAGCAACCCGATGAACGACGCCACCAACAGCCTCTTACGCGCCGAGTACGTCGACAGCCTGGCCACCGACCAGAGCGACGCCATTGACCAATACCACCTGGCTGCCGTCGAAGCGCAGTCGGCCAAGGCCAATCTGCAACAGCAGACCACGGCTGCTCAGGCCGAGGTCCAGCAGGTCGACCAGGCTCGCCAGGCCGTCTCGTCCAGCCAGGTCCAGTTGCAAGCCGCTCTCAACCAGGACAAAGGCCGGATTGCCGTGCTGGTCGCGCAACAGGAAGCTGCGGCGGCAGCCGCAGCCGCGGCGGCCGCTCGGGCCCGCCAGGCCGCCGCCTTAGCGGCTCAGCAGGCCGCCGCCCGACAAGCCGCGGCCCGCCAGGCCGCGCTGGTGGCAGAGCAGCAAGCAGCCACCCGCCAGAGCGAGAGCCAGAGCCAGCGCAGCAGCGATGTCACGTCGTCCACGGCGGCTGCGGCGGTGCTGGCCGACTCCACGGGAAGCGGGGCGTCCGCCCCGGCAACCACCTCAGCTCCGGCGCCCTCGGCTCCGGCCCCTTCCGCCCCGGTCAGCGCCCCGCCCCCGGTCGGGTCCGGTGCGATGGGTGCGGTGGCGGCAGCCGAGAGCCGTGTCGGCGACCCGTACGTATGGGGTGCGGCGGGTCCCAGCGCGTTCGACTGCTCGGGCCTGGTGATGTGGGCATACGAGCAGGTGGGGATCTCGCTCCCCCACTACAGCGGGGCCCAGTACGCGGACACCACGCACATCCCGATCTCCGATGTCGAGCCGGGTGACCTGGTGTTCCCGTCCGATCCCGGTCAGCACGTCGCCATGTACGTCGGCAACGGCGACATTGTGGAAGCGCCATACACGGGGGCCACCGTGCACATCATCCCGATGAGCTCCTGGTTCGTGCTGGCCAGCCGGGTCGAGTAGTCGCCGAGGGCGGCGGTCGACTCCGAGCGGAGCGCGTTACGGCTTGTAGTAACTGACCCTGTCGCCCACCATGGTGTTATGCGAGTAGAGCGCTGTTTTGCGTTCGTCGATCTTTGCGGGTTCACCGCGTTCAACGAGCATCACGGAGATGAGCGCACCGTGGTGGTGCTGGCCAACTTCCGGACGCGCGTCCGCGAGATCGCTGCTCGCCGCGGGGTTCGGGTCACCAAATGGCTTGGTGATGGAGCCATGCTGAGCTCGGAGGACACCCAGGCGGTGGTCTCGATGGTGCTCGAGCTCGAATTCACGGTTCCGAAGGCGGTGCCTCTCGAGATTCGGAGTGGGTTATCGAGAGGCCCGGTCATCATGTTCGAAGGCGACGACTACATCGGCCGGGCCACCAACGTGGCGTCGCGGCTCTGCGACCTGGCCTCCCCCGGACAGGTCCTGGCGACCCGGGAGGTGGTGAGCCACGCGCCTCGGTGGGTTCATGTCGGCGAAACCGGCCTGTACCGGGCCCAGGGCTTCGACCGGCCGCTCGAAGCGAGTCTCATGTCCATCGGAACCTCGGACGTCAGAGTCACGGACCCCTGTTGTGGCTTGATATTGCCGGCGGTCACCGGCCTCGATACCAGGTTCGGACCCGATGGCAGCATCCAGCGCTTCTGCTCCACCGCGTGCGCCCTGTCCTGGGAGGAGGCCTTGCGGCATGCCCCCGTCCTCGAGGCCGACCGCCTCACGGGCACATGACCGACACCTGCCCGCACGGATTCCGTCCTGACGAGTGCCTCATCTGCCGCACCCTCCAGGGATCTCAACCTCAACAACAGGTTGAGACGGGCCGAGCCTGGCAGGAACCGCTCGCAGGTGGGATCGCCGGCGGTGCCGGCCGGGACAAGGCCGGTCGGGACAAGGGTGCAACGAAGCGCCCCGCCGTCCAGCCGGACGCGGTCTATCCGCCGGGCAGGCCGGCGCGCCCGCCGCGCTCGCCAGGGAGCCAGCTCGCCCTTATCGCGGTCGCGGTGGTCGCCATCGGCCTCGCGGTATGGGCGGTTGCCGGCGCGGTCTTTGCCATCCTGCACCTTCTCGAGCTACTGGTCGTCGCCGGCGTGGCCGGGTGGGTCGGGTACCGGCTGGGCCTCTATCGCGGTCGCCGCCGGGACCCGTGACGGAGTCACCGCGGCGGGCCGTGCCTCCGGGCCGGACGGACAAGCTGGGCCTTCAGCCACTGACGGCCCGGTCCGTGATCCTGTCGGTGCTGCTGGGCACCCATCCCCCCGAGCTGCCCGTGCGATCGCTCGTCCGCACCACGCAACTGTTCGGGATCAGCGAGGGGACGACGAGGGTTGCCCTGTCCCGCTTGGTGGCCGAACGGGACGTGATTGCCGAGAACAGCGGCTACCGCCTCAACGACCGGCTGGTCACCCGGCAGCAGCGCCAGGACGAGGGCCGGGTGCCGGCCACCCGCCCGTGGCGGGGCGGATGGGAGATGGCCGTCGCCAGGGCTGGCACGCGGGGGGCGGCGGCGCGAGACAACCTGCACGTCGAGCTCTCTGCCCTTCGTCTCGGCGAGTTGAGAGCGGGCGTGTGGACGAGGCCGGCCAACCTGCGCCGGGACTGGCCGGGCTCGCTGCGGGAACGGGTGTGGCGCTTCGAAGCGCGCCCCTCCACGACCCGGCGCCAGCACGAGCCGGCCCCGGCCAGGGAGCTGGCTGCCCGCCTGTGGGACCTGACGGGGTGGGCTCGGCGCGCGGAGGCTCTGCTCGACGCGCTCACGAGCGACGACCCCGCCGACCGTTTCATGGTGGCCGCCGCCATCGTTCGTCACCTGCGAGCCGATCCCCTGCTCCCGACCTCGCTCTTGCCCCCGCGCTGGCCCGGATCCCGGCTGCGCGCCGCCTATGCAGCGTACGAACAGGAGCTGGGCCGGCTGCTCCAGCGCGAGCGCCGGCGCCACGGCTGAGCGTCCGGGTTCCGGCTCCGGGAGCCATCGACAGGTCGTGTAGCCAGGTCCCGGGCAGGCGGCGCGGCTGCTCCGGGCGAAACCCGGGGAAACCGCGTCAGGGCTGTGAGCGGGCGTGGCGGGCGACCGCGTCGCGCGAGAGGAACTTGACGCGACCAGATTCCTCGCCGAACCACCAAACCCGGTGGCGCGCGCTCTAATCTCTCAGCGGCACGTCGGCCACTAGGAATGGTCTTCGAGCCACTCAGGACGGTCGCACAACCGAAAGGGGGAGGTGTCATGGCTGCGACATCATCCGGTGTAGCGCAGACCGCAGGGGTCGAGGGGGAGTATCACCTGCGCCGGGCGGTGGGTCTGCAAGGGCTCACCATGATCTCGCTGGGATCGATCATTGGCAGCGGGTGGCTGCTTGGAGCCATCACCGCCGCCAAGACGGCCGGCGGCGCGTCCCTGATCTCGTGGATCCTTGGCGGCGCCGTCCTGGCCCTGCTCGCCCTGGTGCATGCCGAGCTGGGATCGACGTACCCGGTTTCGGGGGGACGGCACGCTTTCCCTTCATGATCTTCGGTGCCCTGGGCGGGTTCACCGGCGGCTGGATGGCCTGGATCCAGGCCGTGACCATCGCACCGATCGAGGTCGAGGCCAGCCTCGGTTATCTCAACTCTCGGTTCACGTCGCTGGACCTGGTCAAGGCCAACGGCACCTTGACGGGCAACGGGTTCCTGCTGGGTGTCGGGTTCATGCTGGTGTTCTCGTTCATCAACATCATGGGTGTCCGCTGGCTGGCCGAGACGAACACCATCGCCGTCTACTGGAAGATCGCTGTACCCGTCATCACCATTTTCGCCCTGCTGTTCACCGAGTTCCGTACGCAAAACTTCACGGCCGGCGGCGGGTTTGCCCCCTTCGGCTTCCACGGGATTTTCGCCGCTCTGCCCCTCGGCATCGTGTTCGCCCTGGAGGGCTTCGAACAGGCCATTCAGGTCGGTGGCGAGGCAGAGAATCCCCAGCGCAATATCCCCCTTGCCGTGATCGGGTCGATGATCATCGGCACGATCATCTACTTGCTGCTCGAAGTGGCGTTCATCGGTGCCCTCAATCCCGCCAACCTGGTCCACGGCTGGTCCAATCCCATCTCGGCGACCGGGAACTACGGGCCGTATTACGCCCTGGCCAACCAGGCCGGGCTGGGGGTGCTCGCCCTGATACTTATTATCGATGCGGTCATCTCGCCGGCAGGGACCGGCCTGGTCTACATCGGGACGTCATCGCGTCTGTCGTATGGCCTGGGCCGAAACCGGTACTTCCCCAGGATCATCAGCCAGATCAGTTCCCGGGGTGTGCCGCTGGTGTCCATCGGTATTGCTTTCGTGGTTGGGCTGCTCGTGTTCCTACCGTTCCCCAGCTGGAGCGGGCTGGTCGGCCTCGTCACCTCGGCGACCGTCATCATGTACGGCATGGCACCGGTGTCGCTTTCCGGACTGCGAAGGCAGGACCCCGACCGAGAACGCCCCTACCGGCTCCCGGCCGCCCAAGTGTTGTGCCCGGTCGCGTTCATCTTCGCCAATTTCATCGTCTACTTCGCCGGCTGGAGCACGATCTTCTGGCTGTATGTGTTTGTGGCGGCGGGGTTTGTGCTGTTTGGTCTGTACCAGGCCTACTTGCCGCCGGACCGGCGAACGATCATCGATTGGCGGGCCGCCAGCTGGATCATTCCCTGGCTGCTGGGCCTGGCGATCATTTCCTGGCAGGGGCAGTACAACGGCTCACCACCCAAGGTGTTCGGCATCACCCTGACCTCCACCAAAAACCTGCCCAACTGGTATGACCTGCTGGTCATTGCGGTGTTCAGCCTCGCCATCTTCTTCTGGGCGGTCGCGGTCAGCATGCCCCGGGACAAAGTCCAAGAAGCCGTGCACGAGGTCGAGCTGGAAGCCTCGGTGGAGCTGGAAACGCCCTTGTCAGTGGCGTGATGGCGTGATGGCGGTTGGCGCCGCTGCGTGGGCCGGCGCCAATCGCTGACCACGTGCGCTTCGCCGAACGCCACGCCCGCTAATGCTCCTCGCGCACGACCAGCACGGGGCAATGGGCGAGCTGAGTGCAGTGCGTCGATACCGACCCGAGCAACATGCCCCGGAACCCGCCGTGACCTCGTGAACCGACGACCAGCATGGTGGCCCCCTCGCTCTGCTCGACAAGGACCTGGGCCGGGTTACCAGGAATCAGGGTGTGCGAGACCTCGAGATCCTGCATGGGCGGCGCGGCCGCGAGGATCGCATCAAAACGCTCATGGGCTTCCTTTTCGACCTGGGGGTAGTACTCGTGCGCGGTGCTTCCAAAGAACGACACCAAAGCGGGAAAGGCTTGCACGATACTCAACTTCGCCTTGCGTTGCCGAGCCTCGTCAATCGCCCACGCCAGTGCGGTGGCCGATTCTGCCGACCCGTCCACCCCCACCACGATGACCCACGAGTCCCCCGAAACGGTGCTCATGGTGCCTTTCCTTCCTTCCTGGTTTCAGCCGGGATCGAGCTGATATACCAGCATCCATCATTTCGGGGTCCGAGGGAAGCATCTGAGCCGCGGGGCCGACGGATCAGCCCCGGTATGGTGTAAATTCAACTGGTCGCTGTCCTGCAACCCGAGGCCAACGCCCGCCAGAGCGCCAAATAGCCGGGGTACTCGAGGTCGGGGGTGATCCAGCCGGCCGCAACCAGTTCGGCGTGCAGCCGCGGCAGGTTTCGCCACGGGATGCCACTGTCGACGTGGTGGGCCAGGTGCCACCCGGTGTGGTACGGAACCATCCAAAAGCGAGCGAGCGGCCGCTGGCGTACCACGTGGGTGGTCCGGCGCCGGTCGGTGGAGCGCTCCATGCCGGCGTGCTCGGCAATGGCGCGCAAACCGGTTGAGCACCCGCCAGACGGTCATCCACGGGGCCAGCCACAACAGCGGGTACAGCCACCAGTGCCCGCTGGCAAGCCAGAACGCGGCCCAGAGCACAGCCTGGACGGCCAGTATCCGGACGGCCGGACGCCGCGGACGAACCCCGCCAGGCCGCCAGCAGCAAGGGCGACAGATTCTTCCAGCCGGAAATGCCGACGGCGTCACGGATCAGCTTGCGGCGCATCGACGCAGGGGGGATCGGATAGCCCGAGTACAACGCCAGGTCCGGTTCCTCCGGACCCATCTCGTCACGATGGTGCGCCATGTGGGACCGACGGTAGAGGTCAAAGGGCAGGAATGCCGGGTAGGCGAGGAGCCAGCGACCGACGAGGTCGTTGATCCGCCGGCGAGAGAAGAGCAAACGGTGCGCGGCCTCGTGACCGAGAATGTTGAGCAGAGCAAACGCCCGGCCCATCAGCAAGAACGCCACCAGGTAGGCCCACCACCGGTCGAGGACCGCAGCCGCGGCCACCACGCCAAACGACTGAACCCAGGCACCAATCACCGTCACGGCATTGCGCTCATCCGGAATCCGGCGCAGCGTTCCCTCGCATTGCGGAGCGGGACGTCCGGCCGCAGACAGGCGATCGGTAGGCAGCACATCCGGAAGGCGCTCGGCGCCTGGAACCACGGTGGCGACCATCAACACCTATGTTACATGTCACTTCATGAGATGATCCAGACCTGTAATGTCAGGCGCACGCGGACCCCGTGACCGCGCGCCGAGCTTCGTCCAGCAGCCGCTCAAAGCCAGCCACGTCGAGCGGAAAGCCGCCGGCCGCCAGCATTTTCCTGGTGCAGCAAACCCGCGTCCCGCAGGATCCGGACGTGATTGGAGACCGTCGGCTGCGTCACCCCCAGGGCTCGAGCCAGCTCGCCAACGGTGCGGGGACGACGCGCGCCGCCTCGAAGATGGCCAGACGGTTGGGGTCGCCCAGCGCTTTGTACCGGCGGGCCCGATCGCGGACCTCGGCGCTCGGTCCGATCGAACGCGAAGGCAGTGAGGAGGCCCAGAGCAGAAGACCGGTGAGCGAGATCAGAAAGCCTTTCCGACCGAGCCAGGCCGGCGAGAGGACGATCTCCTGGCCACCGGCGGCGGCCTCGGACACGAGCCGCGGCAGCAGACCACCAAAGTCGCAGCCCTCCACCAACGGCACCAGGTCGGCGTAGGAGCCTGCATCGGGCAGCCGGGATCGCAGCTCCCACGCCAGCGCTTCGGCTACCTCCTGGCCCTCGGCCCGCCACTGCGCGTCGATCACCGCCCAGGTATCCCGCAACAGCGCCAGCCACCCCTCCCGGATGCTGGGGTCATCGTGCAAGCGGGCCAGGCGCTCCCGGAACCGGGCCTGATCCGCGGGGGTCTCCGATGCCAGCGCCTCGAAGCGAGCCGGAGCCGCGGTTCCGGCGGCAAGGCCTGCCCACAGCCGGTCAGGGTCGTCCTCGAACAGCACCCCGCCACGCTCGGCGGCCACAAACACTTCTGTGAAGCAGGGCTCCCCATCGGCCCAGAAGTCGCGGATGCGGGCCGGCAGCTCGGGCGCGGCGGCGAAGCGACTGACTCGAGCGGGGAAGTCGGCCTCGGCGGCATCGTCATCAGCGACGAACAGGGCCCAGACCAACTCCATGACGAGTGTGGGCCGAACGACGAAGCGGGCCAGGAGGGGGCCGGACGGGGCCGTGGTGGCGGTGTCTGCGCTTGGCATAGTTATATGACTATATCACAAAATAACTGTCCAACGATGAATTTGGCAGCTACACTGACCAACGAACCTGCCCGCGGCGACAAGAAGGAGAGGAGCCCGATGCACCCGATGATGTTGCAGCAGCTGGCCACCGATCGCCGCCGGGAACTCCTGGGCCGGACCGCCCCCTCGGCGACGAGGCGCACGTCTGGCGGACGGTGGAGATCCTGGGCGGCCCAGGCGGCCTCAATCGAGCGGCGCGTTCGTAACTGGTGACGCCGGCCCGCGCCTACACCAGCGGATCATCGAAGGGATCCGCTGCACCGGGACCGCCGAAGGGATCGTCGATCCGCGGCCGGCCGGGCGTCGCCGTCTGGTCGGCCTCCACGGTCTCGTCCGCCCATTCGGCGTAGCCCGTCCGCTCCAGCTCGTCCGCCAGCTCGGGACCGCCCTCCCGCACGATGCGACCACCGGACAGCACGTGCGTGCGATCCGGACGCAAGACCGTCAGAAGCCGGGTGTAGTGGGTGATGGCCAGGACGCCCAGCTCGCTTTCGGTGGTGGCCTCGGCCACGCGCCGTGCGACCGCCCGCAGAGCGTCGACGTCCAGCCCGGAGTCGATCTCATCCAGAACGGCAAAGCGCGGGCGCAGCACGCCCAGCTGCACCGTCTCGTTCCGCTTTCGCTCGCCGCCCGAAAGATCGACGTTGAGCGGCCGCGACAGGAACCGGGAATCGAATCCCACCCGGGCCGCTTCGGCACCGACCAGCGCGGGCACCTGGGCCGGCTCGCGCCCACCGGCTCGCAACGACTCCGCCAGGACGTCGGCGAGCGACACCCCCGGCACCTCGATCGGGTATTGCATACCAAGGAACAACCCGGCCTGAGCCCGCTCCCACGTCGCTAGATCCAGCAAGTCCACCCCGTCCATGGTGACCCGGCCGGACGTGACCGCATAGCCCGGGTGGCCCATCAGGACGTGAGCGAGGGTGCTCTTGCCCGAGCCGTTCGGACCCATCACGGCGTGGACCTCCCCGGAACGGACCTGGAGATCCACGCCCCGCAAGACCTCCCGGTCGCCGACCCGGGCGTGCAGGCCCTCGATCACCAGGCCAGCCCCGCTCATCCGGGCTCCCCATCGGTGACCACCACGTCGTCGCCGTCCCGGTGCACCCGGTACACGGGAACCGGCTGGGTGGCAGGCAGGGACTGCGGCTGCCCGTCGATCAAGGAGAAGGCGCTGCCGTGCTTCCAGCATTCGATCCAGCAGTCCTCTTCGTCGATCTCGCCCTCAGCCAGCGAATAGTCGGCGTGACTGCACCGGTCGCCGATGGCGTAGAAGTCGTCGCCGATCCGCACCAGGCACACGCCGTCCGGGCCGCCGTCGAGCCGCACGGCCGTCCCGGGCTCCACCTTGTCCACCCGTATCCGCCCGAGCTCGGCCATCAGCGCTCCCCTGTCGCCCGGCCGTGCTCTTCGGCGTCGGCCGCGTCGAGCTTGTCAGCCAGCACCGAACGCAGGGGTCCGGCAAGCCCCGGGACCGGCAACCGCTCCAGGACCTCGTCCAGAAACCCGAGTGCGATCAAGCGATCCGCCACATCGGTGGGTACGCCCCGGCTCTCCAGGTAGAAACGCTGGTCCTCCGCGACCGGGCCGACAGCCGAGGCGTGGCTACAGCGAACGTCGTTGTCCTCGATCTCCAGGTTCGGCACCGAGTCGGCGTGCGCGCCCTCGTGCAGGACCAGGTTGCGGTTGGTCTGCATGGCGTCGGTGCCCCGGGCCCCCTTCTCGACCCGGATCAGGCCGCTGTACACCGATCGGGCCGAGTTGGCCAGCACGCCCTTGTAGAGCAGGTCGGACCGGGTCCGGGGCGCCTGATGGTGCTGCACGGTTCGGAAGTCGTGCATCTGGCGGCCGGCGCTGAAATACAGGGCCAGAAGTTGTCCCTCCGCGCCCGGGCCGGTCAAGGCGGAATCGGTGCGCAGACGGGCGTAGTCACCGCCGATGGCAACGGCGGCGGAGCGCAGCAGTGCGTCCCGGGCGACCTGGCTGCTCTGCAGACCCACCTGCCAGGCGTCGGGACCGAGGAGCTGGAGGTGGAGGTAGGACAGGCGGGCCCCGGCACGGACATCGAGCTCGGCCACCGGAACCACCAGAGCGGAGCCAGGTCCGGCCATCACCTCCAGCACCGAAACGTCCGCCAGGTCGTCGACCTCGACCAGGACCCGGGGAAAGACGGCAATTCCGTCGTGCTGGACCCGGTGCACCACCACCAGGAGATCCGGGCTCGAGCCGCGAGCCACCCGGATGCGCACCGGAGCCGGGGCGAAGGCCAGATTGAGCGCCGCGAGAGAATCCGGCTCCCCGCCGACCGCGCCGAGCTCGACAGGTGGTGCCTCTGGACCCGACAGCTGCTGAACGGAAACGGGTCCGCCCGCGAACTCGCCGCTGACCAGATAGCCGTCGACCGTTTCAACCGCGGGAATGAACGGCCCCAGGCCGCTGAGCAAGCCCCCGACGGTCGGGGGAGCGGCCCCGGCGCGCCAACCGGCGCCCGCGCCAGGTCCCAGCGGTCGAGGTCGAACGAATCGATGCGGCTGTAACGCCACTCTTCGAGGGCGGCGGTCGGAAGGCCCTGCTGCTGGAATCGCTCGAGCGCCGCGCCTCGCTGGGCCCGCAGCCAGGGCGGGCCGCTCAGCCCGGTGGCGGCGTCAACGGTGAAAGCAGTCAGGACAGCTTCCTTGGGGGGCTAAAGGCGACGACGGCCCGTCGCGGCCGAAGAATCAGTGTACGGCACCCGATGGCGAGGCCAGCCTGGCCCTCAATCGGGTGGCAGGTCGACGACGATCCGGGTCGGCTCGTCCTTGTCGTAACGAACGGGAACGGTGCCCCCGACGTGGACGCGGGACCGGGCAGCCGGGGTCGGGAAGGCAACCCGCGTCGTGACCTCGAACGGCGGCTTGTCCCCCGGGTCGATTTGCAGGGTCAGGCGGCTGCGGGTGACCGGCCCGATAGTGCGCTCGTCCACCACGGAGATGACCTTGGCTTCAGCCGGCTCCCCGGAATGGAGGAGGTCGGGGCTGCGCAGTTCCGGTTCGGCCGGCTCGGGCGTGGTGGGGATCTCCGGGGAGGGGTGGGCTGCGCCGCCTTTCGTTCCCGGGTGCGACGCGGCGGCGTCGGCGGCCGCGGCCGCGGCGTCCGTGGGCCCTGGGCGGACTGGGCGGCCCGCTGACTCTGCATGGCCAGACTCAAGCCGGCAACCGCGATCACCAGGACGATGGCGAGCGGCGACCGCCCCCGTCATGGCGCCGGCCGCCGGCTGGCGTCAGCCAACGGACCCCTCCATCTGCAACTCGATGAGCCGGCTCCACTCCACGGCGTACTCCATCGGCAGGGTGCGGGTCACGGGCTCGATAAAGCCGTTGACGATCATGCTCATGGCCTGTTGCTCGGAAAGGCCGCGGCTCATCAGGTAGAAGAGCTGGTCGTCGCCGACCCTGGACACGGTGGCCTCGTGGCCCACCTGGGCGTCCTGTTCACCGAACTCGATATACGGGTAGGTGTCGCTCCGCGAGAGCTCGTCGAGCAGCAGGGCGTCGCACCGCACGAAGCTCTTCGACTTGCGGGCCCCCTCCTCGAAGCGGACCAGCCCGCGGTAGGAGGTCCGCCCGGCGTCCTTGCAGATCGACTTGGAGATGATGGTCGAGGTGGTTTCGGGCGCGGCATGGACCATCTTGGCGCCGGCGTCCTGATGCTGCCCGGCGCCGGCGTAGGCGACGGAGAGGACCTCACCGGACGCCTTGGGACCCATCAGGTAGACGGCGGGGTACTTCATGGTCAGGCGGCTGCCGATGTTGCCGTCGATCCACTCCATGTGGGCTTCGGTCTCACAGAGGGCCCGCTTGGTGACCAGGTTGTAGACGTTGTTGGACCAGTTCTGGATGGTTGTGTAGGTCACCCGGCTGTGGCGCCTTGCAGATGATCTCCACCACGGCCGAGTGCAGGGAGTCCGAGGTATACACCGGGGCGGAGCATCCCTCGATGTAGTGCACCTGGGCGCCTTCGTCGGCGATGATCAGGGTCCGCTCGAACTGCCCCATGTTTTCCGCGTTGATCCGGAAGTAGGCCTGCAGCGGCATTTCGACCTTCACCCCGGGTGGGACGTAGATGAAGCTGCCGCCGGACCAGGCGGAGGTGTTGAGGGCCGCGAACTTGTTGTCGTTGGCCGGGATCACCTTGCCGAAGTACTGCTTCACCAGGTCGGGGTATTCGCGCAAGGCCGTGTCCATGTCACAGAACAGGACTCCCTGCGCTTCCAGGTCCTCCCGGTTCTTGTGGTAGACGACTTCGCTCTCGTACTGGGCCGTCACGCCGGCCAGGTACTTGCGCTCGGCCTCCGGGATGCCGAGCTTGTCGTAGGTCGCCTTCACCGACTCGGGCAGCTGGTCCCAGGCGCTTACCTGCTTGTCGATGGGCTTGATGTAGTAGTAGATGTCGTCGAAGTTGATGCCGGACATGTCACCGCCCCAGGTGGGCATGGGCCGGCGCTGGAAGTGCCGCAGCGCCTTCAGGCGCCGGTTGGTCATCCACTCCGGCTCGCCCTTCATCCAGGACATCTCCCGGAGGCTCGCCTCGGAGAGGCCCTTCTTCGGCTTGTAGACGTAGTAGTCCTCGACGTCACTCCAGCCCAGCTTGTACCGGCCTAGATCCAGTTCTGTGGTTGCCATATGGCGTCACCCCTCTGGTTGGCATCGACTCGGGGATTTCTCCTATGTCGATAGTAACAACCCCGACACCCTACCCGTCGTAGCTATTCGTTACCCGCTCGCCCCGCAGGCCGTCACGCCGGCACGGAGGCGAGGCAGGAGCGCGGAACCGGCCGCAGCCGGTCGCCGCCGATTGACGGCCCGAGAGCCAGGACCGGACGGCGTCGTGCCCTGACTCCAGCCCCGGCCAGCAGCGCGGCGAGCCCCTGGCCCTCCGGGCGCTCGGTCAGCCAGCGGGCCACGCTGGCGTAGGCCATTCTGGACACCGCAGCCTCGGGGCCTGGCGTCCAGGGGGTTGATCCCCATCGCCCGGGCCACCCGGCGGTCGGGCTCGATGGCCACGACAGGCAGGCCGGCCCGGCGCAACGCCGGCCACTTCGGCCAGCAGCTGGACGCGCAGGGCTGTGCCGCACCACGCTGATAACCGGCGCCGGGGCGGCCGGAACGACGCCTGCGACATGGCGAGCTGACGATCACCAGATCCAGGTCCGTCCCGCGTGCAGATCCAGGTTGGTGAGCGAGCGGGTCCCGCCGTCGATGTACGCCGGTGCCGTCGATGGCACGGGCTGGAAGTATCCCGGCACTGCGCAGGAAGCCGCCACCGCTTCGCCCAACCGGAACGTCGGGGCCCCCGGCGCGGCCGAACACGACTCGCTGCCGTCGCGGAGCCGCACGGCACACAGCCAGAGGGGCTCCGGCGGCCACCCGGCGTGCAGGGCATCGATGCCGGTGGCGATGGCGTCGGTCGGGATGCCGCCCGAGGGAAGCAGGGCGGCCATCAGAGGAGCCCAACGAGTGGGCCCGGACGTGGGCCAGCCCGTGCACGACGCCGAGGAGGTCGGCGACCGGCCGGATGTGCAGCGCGTCACCCGGCTTCGGACGGGGCCGGTGCGGCCTGCCGATGGCGGCCAGTCGAGCCCCTTCCTCGGACAGGGGCAGTCCTTCGCTGATCCGCATCAGGTCACCCGCGGGGACGCCGGCCCGGAGCATGGCGGCGCTGATGGATCCGGCCGACGTGCCCACGATGAGATCGGCGGTCCGAGGGTCCCAACCGGTCACCTCAGCCAGCGCAGCCAGGACCGCTCCGTGGTAGGCGAGCCCTATCGAGCCGCCGGCTCCGAGCACCAGACCGATGCGCACAGCCCGGCACCTTACTGCCGTTCATCGACCTAATCGATGATGGAGATAGCAGCTATCACAATTTCCAGGAACGAAACAGCGGTCTCAACCGCCGGCCAACGACGGATCGGGGGACTCGTCAGGTTGTGGGCCTTCACCGGCCGAGCCGCGGCCGCGGCGTCCCGAGCACCATGGCCACCCCCACCCCGAAGACGATCCACCGGGTCACGTCGGGCGTCACCCAGAAGCTTCCGACGATCGGCGAGGCCGCCATCAGCACGGCGAAAAGCCACTCGCCCGGGGCCTGAGGGCGATCGGTCGCATGGGGGCAGCTTATTCGTCCGCCTCACACGCCGCGCTCGGCGCCCGCAGCCGCGGCCCCAGCGAGCGGGAGAGCGGCCGGCGGCTATCCGACGATCTCTTTTACCTCTTCGATCAGGACTGCCGGCGGTCTGGTCGCCGGTGGGGATCGGCGTGACCTGCAGGTGGGTGACCCCCGCCTCCCGCAGGGCCGCCACCCGCTCCGCCACCCAGCCCCGCGGTCCGATCAGCGAGGTGAGATCCAGGAACTCCTGGGGGACCAGGGCGGCCGCCTCGTCCTTGTTGCCCGCCAGGTACAGGTCCTGGATCTCGGCGGCTTCCTTTTCGTAGCCGTACCGGCAGGCCAGGTCGTTGTAGAAGTTGCGGCCCCGCGCCCCCATGCCGCCGACGTAGAGCGCCACGCTCGGTCGGGCCAGGTCGCGCAGCCGGAGAATCTCGTCGCCCTCGCCGATCGCCAGAGGCCCGCCGGCCGAGATCATCAGCGGGTCGAGGCCCGGCGCCCGCCTGGCCGACCCGTCGGCCAGGGCCGGACCCCACACTTCCTTGACCTGATCCGGGATGAACAGCATCGGAAGCCAACCGTCGGCCACCTCCGCGGTCAGGGCCACGTTCTTGTCGCCGAGCGACGCCACCCAGATGGGAATCCGGGGCCGAACCGGGTGGGCGATGATCTTGAGGGGCCGCCCAGGCCGGTCCCCTGTCCGGCAGGCAAGGGCAGGTGGTAGTAGCGGCCGTCGTAGACCAGGGGCTCGTCGCGAGCCCACACCTGCCGGCAGATGTCGGCAATCTCCCGGGTACGCCCGAGCGGGGCGTCGTAGGCGACCCCGTGCCAGCCCTCGATCACCTGCGGTCCGGACGCGCCCAGGCCCAGGTGAAAGCGGCCGCCCGACAGGGCGTCAACGCCTGCCGCCGTCATGGCCAGCAGGGTCGGGGTTCGGGTGTAGATGGGCAGGATCCCCGAGCCGATCTCCACCCTCTCGGTGAGTGCGGCCACGTACCCCATCAGGCTGGGGCCGTCGAAACCGTACGCCTCGGCGATCCAGACCAGGTCCAGGCCGGCCTTCTCCATTTCGCTGACCTGGCGGACAGACTCCTTGAAGCCGCCGGCATAGCTGAGGGTCGTGGCGATCTTCATGGGCGGATGCTAGGCCTACCGGCCCTCGCCGGCCCACCCCGGACGAGGCTGCGGTTGACGTTCGAAAAGCTCTTTCGGCCATTTCCTCGGCCGCACTGCGCACGCCGACGTCGTCGAGATGCCCCACCATCACCGCCAGCCGGCCGGAGCCGGTGGCGGGGAGGGCCACGTAATCGTCATCCGGATCGACAACGAGGAGGACACTCGCCGCCCTGCTGCGCCAGACGGAAGGCCGCACTGGCCTGGTCGACGACCCAGACGTCCGAACCGACCTGCCACTCGGCCAAGGACGACGCCGGCTCAGAGAGTGAGCTGCAGACCCTCGAACGCGGCCAGGACGTCGGGACCCCGGCACCGGCTTCCGCCCGGGCATCGGCGAGCAGCCGGTCGACGACGTCGTCGCCATGCGAGGGATCATGGTGGAACAGCACCACTCGTCCTGGCCCCGGCCTGTCTGGCCACCTTGCACCGCATAGTCAATCGTGCAATGGCCCCAGTGGGATTTCTCCGCGAACTCCGACCGGGTGTATTGGGCGTCGTGTATCAACAGGTCGACGCCATCGGCCAGCTCGAGGACGCTGTCCGCGACCGAATCCAGTCCGAGCGGCGCCTGGTGGTCGCTGATGTAGGTCACGGTCGCCCCGCCCCACTGCACCCGGAAGCCAACCGTCGGACCGCAGTGAGGAACGGGCCGGACCATCACCCGGGCGGTCCCGACAGTGAAGTCGTCCTTGAGGACGTCGTGGAAGACGATGTCGCCTCGCAGCTCCGAGCACGTCACGGGGAAACACGGAGGGCGGATGAAGTCGTCGAGCACCTCGGCCAGCGTCCCCTCTTCCTGCTGCGGGCCGAACACGTCGAAACGGGCTCCCACCCGGTCGGCGGGCGGGAAAGAACGGCAAGCCCTGGACGTGGTCCCAATGAATGATGGGTCAGCAGCGCCGTGCCCCGGAAGGTGCCATCCAGGCGGCTGGGTTTCGCCGAACGACCGCAGTCCGGTTCCGAGATCAAAGACGATGGGCGGCTCGCCATCAACAGTGAGCGCCACGCATGCGGTGTTCCCCCCGTAGCGCCGGTGGGCGTCGGATGGGCAGGGGCACGATCCCCGCACCCCGTAGAATGTCACTTCCACCGCACACCCCCGTCGCTCGTTGACGAGCCTATCCAGGCCTTCGCGCACCAGATAGGGTCGGTGTGACAGATGCCACGTTCGGCGTGGCGCAGCCGACACGGGCGGGCCGGGGCGACCACTACCACGTACTACGGGTACTACGGCAACCGGAGCGTGCCGTCCGGACCGGCCACGGCCAGTCCATCGGCCACCAGGCTGCGGGCCGCAGCGAGCGCCCGATCCGGCTCGCCGGGCCACCCGGCCGCCGCGGCGAGGTCAGCCGGGCGTACTTCGCCCGAGCCCCGACTGCGGCCGCGGCGAGGTGGGCCAGCAGGCGACCCCGACCCTGGCGGTCTGACCCGGCGAACTTCGACTGGGGCCGAGAGGTGCCGGCCGAGCCGGACCGCGGGGTCGGGGCCGCCGGCTGCCGCCCAGGCGCAGACCGGTCGGCCGGTCGGACCGTCGGGGCGAGCGCGGGCCGAGCGGGCACGACTGGCACGCGGGCTGCGCGCCGTGCACACGGTGGCACCCAGATCGAGCATGGCCTGATTCCATGCCCACGACGTCCGGGGCGGCACCAGCCGGTCCGCCAGTTCTTGGGCTTCCGGCCGGGGCCAGGCGCCGGCCGGCTACGGCCCGGGCCAGCACCCGGGCGGCATTGGTATCGATCACGCCCACCGGCCGGTCGAAGGCGAACGCCAGCACCGCTCGCGCTGTGTACGAACCAACGCCGGGCAGCGCCAGCAGCGCCCTCTCGTCGGCCGGCACCACGCCACCGTGACGTTCGACCAACTGCACGGCGGTCCGGTGCAGGAAGACGGCCCGCCGGTTGTAGCCGAGCCCGGTCCACGCGGAGATCAGGTCCCCGAGCGGCGCTCGAGCGCAGGCGGTCGGCGTCGGCCAGCAGGCCATAAAGGCCTCCCATCGGGGGATGACGCGACCACCTGTGTCTGGGCCAGCATCACCTCGCTGACCAGAATCGCCCATGGATCCCGGGTCCGCCGCCAGGGCAGGTCGCGGCGGCTCTCGTCCGCCCACTTCACGATGCCCGCCCGAAGACGAGAAAGCCTGCGTGCGTTCAGAGTGGCCGGTCTTGTCATGCCGGGGACGTCAACCCCAGACGTCATCACCATAGGGACGGCGCCGAGCCGGGGCGCCGGCCTCCTTCCACACCAGCACCTTGCGGCGGAAGTAGCAGACCTCTTCCCCACGCTGGTTGAACCCTTTGGTCTCGACGGTGACGACGCCGCGGTCCGGCTTGGTGGCCGACTCCCGCTTTCCCAGGACGCGCGTCTCCGCGTAGATGGTGTCGCCGTGGAAGGTCGGCTTGGAGTGGGTCAGTTCTTCGACTTCGAGATTGGCGATGCATGAGCCGCTCACGTCGGGAACGCTCATGCCGAGCACGACGCTGTAAACCAGATTGCCCACCACCACATTGCGGCCATGGACGGTCTCGTGCTCGGCGAACCAGGCATTGGTATGGAGAGGATGGTGATTCATGGTGATCATGCAGAACAGGTGGTCGTCGTATTCTGTAATTGTCTTGCCGGGCCAGTGCCGATAGACGTCCCCTTCCTGGAAGTCCTCGAAGTACCGGCCAAACGGACGCTCATAAGTCGTCATCGCCGGCCACGCTAGCGACGCCGGTCACGCCATAACGTCGCCGGTGTGATGGACCTCGAGCTTCGCAACGACGTATACCGCCGGCCGCTGGTGACGGCACTTGACCGCCTCGGCTTGCGCGAGGGCTGGAAATGCGCGGATGTCGGAGCCGGTGGCGGGGACGTGACGGTCGCCCTGGCCCGGGTCGTCGGCCGCGACGGCCGCGTCTATGCGGTCGACGCGGATCCGGCCCGGCGAGATGAAGTGGCAGCCGCGGCCGCGGCCGCGGCCCAGGCGCAAGTAGTGGCGTTGACGCAGGCCGGCGAGGAGCTGACGTTGCCCGAGCCGCTGGATCTCGCCTTCTGTCGCTTCGTCCTTCTGCACGTTCACTCCCCTGTCGTCGTGTTGCGGCGGATGCGGGCCGCCGTCCGGCCCGGGGGTTGGGTAGTCGCGCAGGAACCGGTCAGCACGGCCGGTCGCATCGGGGGTCGGCCCCTGTCGATGCCGGGCGTCCCGCATCCTGATGTCGGTGCGCTGCTCCCGGCGCTGGCCGTCGAAGCGGGCCTGGACCTCGTCGACGCCTGGGCCGAGGCGCCGGCATGGTTCGGTCCCGGGCCCGTCTCCGACTACCTGGAGGCGATGACGGGCGTGCCCCCCGGCAGTGAGGCCGTGTTGCTGCCGCCCCTGGTGACGGTCGTGGCCCGCAGGGCGGTGACGGCCGTCGATTAGCCGGGGTCCTACCCCGGCGTCGCCGCGTGCCTGCGGGTAGCCTCCGTCCATGCCGGCATCCCCCCCTGATATGGCCGGGGCGTGGGCTGCGATCGATCTGGCTGGGACGCTTGTCGAGAATGCGGCCCGGCATCTGGGTGCTCGAAACCCGAGCCGCGGCAGACACCGAGCAGGTGGTGGCGTACGACCTGGCCCACAGCGCGGCGGCCACCGAAACAGCCCGAGCCGCTCTCGAGTACGGCGAACGCGGCCCCACCGAGGCGGCTCTGGCCACCGCGTTCGCCGCGGAGGTGCTCTCGGATATTGCCGCCCGGCTGGTGGGACGCGAGGTTGGGTGGGGCGCGAAGCCCGGAGCCCTGGCGCCGGCCGCCGATTTTCTGTCGGCACATCGCAATCCGGAATGGGTGGCGTCCCTCGGAGGCGTCGACGGTCCTCGCCACCTCGACGCCGACTTCGAACTGGTGGCAAGTACCTTTCGCCGTTTTGCCGAAGAACGCATCAGTCCGGTGGCCGAGCGTATTCACCGCCACAACAGCGACATCCCCGAGGAGATCATTGCCGGCCTGGGCCGGCTGGGCGCCTTCGGGCTGTCGATCCCGGAGGCCTACGGTGGCTACGCCACGGGCGGCGAGCACGATTATCTGGGCATGGTTGTGGCGACCGAGGAGCTGTCACGGGCCTCCCTTGGGGCTGGGGGATCGTTGATCACCCGCCCCGAGATCCTGGCCCGGGCCCTCTTGCGCGGCGGCACGGAACAGCAAAAGCGAACCTGGCTCCCCCGGCTGGCTACGGGCGAGGTCATGGCCGGCGTGGCCGTGACCGAGCCCGACTTCGGGTCCGACGTCGCGGGCATCGCGTTGGCGGCCAGTCCGGCAGGTGACGGAGATTGGCTGATCCACGGCACCAAGACGTGGTGCACGTTCGCGGCGCGAGCGGATGTCCTGATGCTATTGGCGCGGACAGACCCGGATCGGAGCCTCGGCCATCGGGGGTTGTCGATTTTCGTGGTACCCAAAGAACGAGGGGACGGCCACGGCTTCGTCCTTACCCAGCCCGGCGGCGGCCGCCTGGAGGGACGTCCAATCGACACCATCGGCTATCGGGGAATGCATTCGTACGAGCTGTCCTTCGACGGTTGGCGGGTCGCGGCTGACAACCTGATCGGCGGCGAGGAAGGACTGGGGCGGGGCTTCTACCTGCAAATGGAGGGGTTCGAGAACGGCAGGCTGCAAACCGCGGCCCGGGCCGTCGGGGTGATGCAGGCCGCCTACGAGGCGGCTGGCGCCTACGCGGCGGGCCGGCGCGTTTTCGGCCATCCAATCGGCGACTACCAGTTGACCCGGGTCAAGCTGGGGCGCATGGGCGCCATCATTCAGGCGTCCCGGCAGTACATGTACACGGTCGCGCGTTTGATGGCCAAAGACAGCGGCGCCCTGGCCGCGTCGATGATAAAAGCCTATGTGTGCCGGGCGGCGGAATGGGTCACGAGGGAAGCGATGCAAATTCACGGGGGCATGGGCTACGCAGAAGAGTTTCCCGTGAGCCGGCTGTTCGTCGACGCCCGGGTGCTGTCGATATTCGAAGGCGCCGACGAAACCCTGGCCCTCAAGGTCGTCGCCCGGCGCCTGATCGAGAAGTCCGGAAACCATTCGTGATCCTGGTAGACGAAGCACGGCTGGCAATGGAAGGGGCGATACTGGGCACATCTGGCCAGCGATCACAGCTACGAAGAACTTCATCTCTTCGCGTCCAGGCTGGGAATACCCCGTCGGGTGTTCCAGGGCGACCACTACGACGTCCCCGCCGACTCTCGCCAGCGCGCCATCGAACTCGGGGCCGAAACGGTCAGCAGCAGACAGCTGGTACGCAGACTCCGGGCGGCCGGGCTACGCCGGGCGCCGGGAAGGGGCCGGTAAGACCGTAGGGGGGCGCCGGGCGGCGCCGGGCCTGCGCTGGGCCTGCGCTGGGCCGGCGCTGCTCCCTGGCTCAGCCGCCACGCACCATCCCGGCCCGCTCGCCGCGGGATACCAGCATGACGGCCACCTTGCGGGACGCCTCGTCGATCATCTCGTCGCCGAGCATGACCGCACCCTTGCGTTCGCCTTCCGTGGCCTCCCGGTAGGCGTCGAGAACCTCCCAGGCCCGGTCGTATTGCTCTTGCGTGGGAGAGAACACTTCGTTGAGTATCTGGATCTGATCCGGGTGAAGACTCCATTTCCCGTCGAACCCGAGAATTTGCGTTCGACGGGCGTACTCTCGGAACCCCTCCTGATCGCGGATTTTGACGTACGGGCCGTCAATCACTTGAAGGCCATTGGCCCTCCCCGCCATCAGGATTTTCATGAACACGTAGTGGAAGTAGTCGCCCGGGTATTCAGGGATCAGCAACCCCCCTGACAGTGAGGGCATCCCGATTGACGCCGAGAAGTCGACCGGACCGAGAATTACCGTCTCCAGACGGGGCGACGCCGCGCAGATCTCTTCGACGTTGATCAGGCCGCGGGCCGTCTCGATCTGTGCTTCGATGCCGATATGCCCCGGGGGCAGGCCGCAATTGATCTCGACTTGAGTCAATAACAGGTCCAGGGCCACCACTTCAGCCGGGGTCTGCACCTTCGGCAGCATGACCTCATCCAGCCGGGGCCCGGCATTCCCAACTACCTCAATCACGTCTCCGTAAGTCCATTTGGTATCCCAGGCGTTCACACGCACGCAGACGACGGCGTCACCCCAATCCAGGTCACCGACTGCGGAGACGACCTTGGCGCGAGCTCCCTCTTTTTCCAATGGTGCGACTGCGTCCTCGAGGTCCAGGAAGAACATGTCCGCCGGGAGGCTGGGCGCCTTGGCAAGGAATTTCCCGTTGGACCCCGGGACAGCGTGGCACGATCGCCGGGGAAGGTAGCGGGAGCGCTCGGACATGACCGGATGCTACGGCTGCCTGCTTGGCCTCGACCAAATCCCCGGTACAGCCCGGGCTCAACCCGACAGGCGCAGCAGTTCCGGTGCCGTCGGGCAGGTGGCGGCAGCCAATCCTTCCGCGGCTGGCAGCGGACCTTCCGGGCCGACGACCGTGGAGATCAAGGAGGCAGGAACCAGCTCGACCGGCCGCTCCCACGGCTCGCCCCCGGTCTCGTCGAACCGGGCCACCAGGGCATCCCACATCCGCTCCGGTAGCACTCGCCCCACTCCGGTCACGGCCCACACCTCGGTTCCCAGGTGGCTTCCGACCGCCGCCGCGGCCAGGGACCCCGGTGTCGCAAGCACGCCGGCCGGTCCGGCAACGTGGGCTTCGATCAGGATCAGCTCGGCGACAGCGGCCGCCGATCCGACTGCGCCGTCAGCCACGAGGGCGGTGTCGTTACCGGCGTCGACGAGCCGGCGGGTGAGCGCGGCGCCTTCCCCACCAGCCTCGAGCACGAGAGCCTCGACGTCGCCGCGCCGGCGCAGGGCTTCCGCAATCAGGTCGGGCCACCCCAAGACAAGGGCGGACGAGTTGTCCGGGAGAACCGCGGCGAGCTGCCGGGCGGTGCGGTCGTCGTCGAGCTCCGCCGCGGCCTGCCGGGCGGCCGATCGCTGGTCGTCGGCGCCCAGCACACGCGCCGAAAGCCACCACACCGGACCTGAGGTGAGGTGGCGCTCGACCAATCGCCGGCAAGCGGGAACCAGTCCGGCAGGGTCGAGCGAGGCCATCTGCGCCAGCGCGGTCGCCGCTTCGCTCGCCACCAGGGCCGGGTCAGCGCCGGTTGCCCGGGCCACGTGGCGCAGATGTTCGATGGGATGCATCACTTCCCCGGTTTGAAGACCATGAGATAGACCGCCGCGATAACGAGAACGTTGAACGCCCCCCACCCTACGGCGACCCGCTTCTCCAGTCCCTCCAGCTCACCCAGCTCCGCCGGGCGGCCCCCTGCTGCAGGGCCGACCTCCTCCATCCGATGGGCGAGGACGGTGTAGCGACGCTGATAGCGGCGGATCCAACCATGGAGGATGGCGATATCCACCAAATAGATGGCGAAGGCCGCCGAGACCCAGGCCTGACTGAATTTCACCACCGAGTGGCTGGCGGTGACCGCACCGATTCCGAACAAGAGGGCGGCATAGATGAGCAGCTCGGCCAGGCCCGACACCAGGGTGTTGACCTCCAGAATGGCGTTCGCGCCCTCGCCTCCCGGCCGGCGCTGGGCCAGACTCAGGTAGAGGCCGTTGTAGGCGACAGCCCCGAAACCGCCGATCACGCACAGCAGGTGCAGCATCACCAGGATCTGGTAGCCGGTGCTCACGGGGGCGACCGTAGCCTCTCACTGGCCGTCGACCACGCCGGCAGCTCGAGTCCGGTCGGGGCGTGCACTCCCGGCCCGATCGGGCTCGGCCCGGGCGAGCGCCCCGCTACTTAGCTCGGGCGCCGTCCACCCGGGCCGGGGCCGCGACCGGGAGCGCCGCTGCGCCAGCCTCGGCCGCCCTGTCGGCCCGGTCGGCCCGGTCTGGGGGGCCCAGCTGGCCAGGATCGGCGGGGACAAGGCTCAGCCGGCGAGGGCGCAGCACCTCGTCTACCAGACCGTACGCAACCGCGTCCTGCGCGCCCAGGATGTAGTCGCGGTCGGTGTCAGCGGCGATGCGCTCTTTCGGCTGCCCGGTGTGCGCGGCCAATATCTCTTCCAGCCGGCCTCGCAGGAACGCGATCTCCCGGGCCTGGTTTTCGATGTCGATGGACTGGCCTTGAGCTCCTCCGTGGGGCTGGTGAATCAGGACCCGGGCGTTCGGCAGGGCCATTCGTTTTCCGGGCGCGCCGCCGGCCAAGAGCACGGCCGCGCCCGATGCTGCCATCCCCATGCACACGGTCGACACGTCCGGGACGATGACCTGCATGGTGTCGTAGATCCCGAGCGTGGCGGTGACGGAGCCGCCAGGACTGTTGATGTAGAGGGAGATGTCCTTGTCGGGGTCCTCGGCCTCGAGGTGCAAGAGCTGGGCGGTGAGCAAGTTGGCGGTGGCGTCGTTGATGTCGGTGCCGAGTACGACGATGCGGTCTTTGAGCAGCCGGGAGTAAATGTCGTAGGCCCGCTCCCCCTTCGGTGATTGCTCGATCACGGTTGGAACCAGGTAGCTCATCGGCGGCGGCCTCCTGACGCTTGGCGCCTCGGTATCTGCAACTGTAGAGTTGCACAATAGCAACGCGGCCCGAGATGTGCAATTCTCTTGTTGCACTACCGTCCAGGAGGACTCTTGATGATCAGGCGCCAACTCGTCCTACCCGTGAGCCCGGAGCGTCTGTGGGAGGCGCTCACTGACCCCGATCAGGTGGAGAACTGGTTCGGGGCTCGGGTCGAGTGGCAGCTGGAACCCGGTGCTCCTGCCCGGTTTTACGGCGACGATGGCCGGGATCGAGCCGGCCGGGTGGAGGCCGTCCGCCCCGGCCGCCACCTTCGATTCCGCTGGTGGCCGGCGCCCGGAGTGCCTGGCTGGACGGCGCCCCCGAGCGGGGTCGGCGTCGCCGGGGTCGAGGAAGCTACGCCCGGGCTCGAGGCATCCACTGCCGACCAGACGTCGGAGGTGAGCTATCTGCTGGAGCCGGTCCCGGACGGGACGCGGCTGACGATCCAGGAGCGGCCCCTGGGCCGCATGCCATCCGGCGCGACACAGGCACGGGTCGCCGATCGAAGCATCATGAGCGTGCCCCGGGCGGCCGGGTATGCGTCTGGAGGCGCGGCTCCAGCGCCGGGCGGGGCAACCTCGCGTTGGACTGCGTGGGATGGCCGTCTGGCCGGAGCGTGGGCCGGGCTCGTCGCTGTCGAGCCTGAGGGTGTCCGAGCCTGATCCCCGGGGCCGCCCGGAGTCGGGGTCCGATGTCGATGCCGTGTTCGCCGCCCTTGCGGACCCAACCCGCCGGCGTCTCCTGGACCAGCTGTCGTCGGACGGTCCCCTGACCGCAACGCAGCTCGCCGCCAGTTACCCCGTCACCCGCCAGGCCGTGGTCAAACACCTGGGTGCCCTCGCCGCGGCCGGGCTGCTCGACGCCGAGCGCCAGGGCCGCGAGGTCCGCTACGGGGTGGTGGCCGGGCGGCTGGGAGGGGCGTCGTCGTGGCTTGCTGAGGTCGGGTCGAAGTGGGATCGGAGGCTCGACGCCCTGGGTCGCCAGCTGGGAGCGGCACCAGACTGACGACGATCGTGGGCCGCAACGCCGGCCAGACCCCCACAACGGCCCTTCCCTGTCGCAATCCACAGACCCGCCACCCACGCCACAACGACAGGGAACGCCGGCCACACCACCCCAGCCCTCCTTCTCTGTCGCAATCCACAACCCGGCCAAGCACACCACCACGACAGAGAACGCCGGCCACACCGCCCGGCGCCGCTTCTCTGTCGTATCCCCGCTATAGCGCCCCGTACCTCCCTCGATCAGGGATCGCCGGCCACGCGAGCCCTCCGCCCCTCCCTGTCGCAATCCACAGACCCGCCACCCACGCCACCACGACAGAGAACGCCGGCCACACTACCCCAGCGCCTCTTCCCTGCCACGCGAGCCCTCCGCCCCTTCCCTGTCGCAATCCGCAGACCCGCGACCCACACCACCACGACGGAGAACGCCGGCCACACCGCCCGGCGCCGCTTCTCTGTCGCAATCCACAACCCGGCCAAGCACACCACCACGACAGAGAACGCCGGCCACACCGCCCGGCGCCGCTTTCTCTGTCGTATGTATCCCGCGCGACGGCGACCGCAGCGGCGATCGCCCGCTAACCGACGATGCCGCCCTTCGTCATGGCCTCCACATCCAGGGCCCGATCCACGTCGGTCTCGGACAGGAGCCCCCGTTCGAGCACCACCGTGCGCAGGTCCTTGCCTTCCGCGACGGATGCCTTGATCACCTTCGCGGTCTCCTCGTAGCCGATGTACGGGTTGAGGGCAGTGGCAATGGCAGGTGACGACAGAGCGTACGTGCGGCACCGCTCAACATCAGCTTCGATCCCGGCAATGCACTTGTCGGCGAAGACCCGGCTCACGGCGGCGAGCAGGCGGATGGACTCCAACAGATTGCGGGCGATCACCGGGAGCATGACGTTGAGCTCGAGGTTGCCCGCCGCCCCCCCGAACGCGACAGCCGCATCATTCCCGATCACCTGGGCCACCACCTGCGAGACCGCCTCGGGGATGACGGGGTTCACCTTCCCCGGCATGATCGACGAGCCTGGCTGCAGGTCCGGGATACGAATCTCGGCCAGACCGGTCCGGGGCCCGCTCCCCAGCCAGCGCAGGTCAGTGGCGCACTTGTAGAACGACACGGCAATGGTGCGCAGCACCCCCGACGCCTCGACCAGGGCGTCGCGAGCTCCCTGAGCCTCGAAATGATCCCGGGCCTCCCGGAGCGGGAGCCCACGCTCCTCGGCCAGCCGCCGGATGACGCCCCGGGCGAAGCCCTTCGGGGCGTTGATGCCCGTCCCCACGGCGGTCCCCCCGAGCGGCAGCTCGGCGACACGCCCCAGCACCCCCTGGAGACGCTCGATGCCAAGCTCGACGGCGGCGGCATACCCCCCGAATTCCTGCCCGAGGGTGACGGGAGTGGCGTCCATGAGATGCGTCCGCCCGGACTTGACGACGTCCCTGAACTCCCGGCTCTTCTTCCGCAGCGCCGAAGCCAGGTGTTCGAGGGCCGGGATGAGTTCGTCCTGGATCTGCGTGGCGGCCGCCAGGTGCATCGCCGAGGGGAACACGTCGTTGGAGGACTGTGAGGCGTTGACGTCGTCGTTGGGGTGGACCTTGCGGCCCAGGCGCTCGCCGGCCAGGGTGGCGAGGACCTCGTTCATGTTCATGTTCGTCGACGTGCCTGAGCCGGTCTGGTAGACGTCAAGAGGAAATTCCTGGTTCCAGTGGCCGGCCGCCACCTCTTCGGCGGCTTGGTGGATGGCGGCCGCGACCTTGCGGTCGACCGTTTTGAGGCGAGCGTTCTCGAGCGCAGCCGCCCCCTTGATGGCGGCCAACGCCGAGATCAACGACCGCTCGACGGTGGTCCCCGAGATCGGGAAGTTCTCCACGGCCCGCTGGGTCTGGGCTTGCCACTTCGCCTCTTTGGGCACCCGAACCTCGCCCATGGAGTCGTGCTCGATGCGAAACCCGGCGGCTGATTTCTGGCTCATGCTCGGAAGGTACAGCACGTCACTCCTGGAGTTTCAACCTGTTGTCAAAGTTGACCCTGTTGCTTGTGTGACTGTTGTGAGTAGAGTTAACGGACGGTGAGGGCCTCATACCAGCCCTGGATGTCTCGGGCCACCCGGGCGATGGTCGTTTCGGCCGTCGCCGCCACCTGTTTGGGGGCCGGATCCGCTGTCGCCACGGCGGCCGGGTCCGGTGCGGGTGGTGCGACGGTCACCGCTGAGGGCGCGTTGCGCCTGCAGGCGGAGCAGCTGGCCAGCCAGATCCAGGCCGAGGGGGTAAACCTCGACCAGATCGCGGAGCAGGTCGACGCCGCTCAGCTGCACAATCAGCAGTTGAACGCCCAGCTGTCGATCCTGAAGGCCGGCATGGTCCGGACCGCAGGTCAGGTGAAGGTCGCCAAAGCCAATCTCAAGAGGCAGGCGCTCCTCTCATATCTCGCCGGCGGGGCTCCGACAGTCGCCCAGCTTCCGGGCCGGCCGGGTCTCGATCGAAGCCTGACCGTCTCCTATGCCGAGATCGCCTCCGGGGGCCTTGGTCGGGCGGTCGACGCCTACCGGGCCGTCCTGGCAAGCCAGACACAGCAGGCGAAGCAAGTAACCGAGGCAGATCGCCAAGTCCTGGTGTCTTTGTCCAAACTCCAGGCCGACCGCGCCGCCGCCATGGAGGCCGTCGCGGTCCAGCGCCAGACGTTGGCGCAGGTTCAGGGCCGGCTGGCGACGCTGGTGGCTCAGGTCGAGGAGGCGCAGCAGCAAGCCGAGCAGGCGGCGGTCCGAGCCACCCTCGCTCGAGAGGATCAACTTCCGCCGTCCACCCCAGCGGTCCAGCCGGTGCGGGCCTCGGGCACCTCCTCGCAGGCGGTGAGCCGGCCGGCGCCCGCCGCGCCCGTCTCGTCAGCGGGATCGCCGTCCTCGCCGGCGTACCGCGCAGCTGCTCCCCAGCCGACGGCGCCGCCGACAACGACCCGCCCGGCGCCTCCCACGGCCTCCCCACCCGTGGCGGAGCCGCCGGCTCCTACCCCGCCGCCGGCCACGCTGCCACCGGTCACCTCCCCACCGGTCACCTCTCCACCGACGACGTCACCGCCGGTGACCGCGCCTCCACCCCCTCCGCCTGGGAACTACGAGGCACCCGGCGCCGGCATCGCAGTGAGCTACGCCTACGCCCAGCTCGGCAAGCCCTATCAGTGGGGTGGAGCGGGCCCGGGCTCTTTTGATTGCTCAGGCCTGACCATGCGAGCGTGGGACGCGGCCGGGGTGTATTTCCCCCACCTGGCCCAGGCCCAGTACGACCTGACGATGAGAATCCCGCTGGCGGACGCGCTCCCGGGCGACCTGATCTTCTTCGGGACGTCGGGTGACGTGTATCACGTCGGGATCTACATCGGCGGTGGGGAAATGATCGACGCCCCGTCCACTGGCCTGACGGTGTCGATCTCTTCGATCTACTGGTCGGATTTGCTGGGGGCCGGCCGGGTGTAGCAAGCCGGGGGATCGCCGTCACATGGCGGTAAAGCCCCCGTCGACGAGCACCGCGGCACCGGTCACGTAGGAACTGGCGTCGCTGGCCAGCCACAGCAGGACGCCGTCGAGCTCATCCTCGCGGCCGGGCCGGCCCAGAATCGTCTTGCGCCGGATCCAATCCTGCGAGCGCTCGTTCGCGAACATCTCGCTCGTCATCTCAGTCAAAAACCACCCGGGGCAGAGCGCGTTGACCCGGATCCCCCTTCTTCCCCATTGGGCGGCCAGGTCGCGGGACAGGTTGATGAGGCCGGCCTTGCTGGCTGCGTAGCCCGCCTGCGGGATTTGGCCGGCGGTCACCGTTCCCAGCATCGACGCCACGTTGACGATGGTGCCCTGGCCCCGGGCGAGCATTCTCCGGCCGACGACCTGACAGAGGTGAAACGCGGCCACCAGGTTGACGTCGACAGTGGCCCGGAACTCTTCGAGGGGCTCATCCTCGGCCGGGACCATGTCCGTGACGCCGGCACTGTTGATCAGGACGTCGATGCGGCCATAACGGTCCTCCACCACCGCGGCGATGCGCTCGACGTCATCCGGACGGGTGAGGTCGGCGGGCAGGACGAGGGCGTCGTTGAGTCCCCCGGCCACGGCGGCCAGGCGGTCGGCGCGACGGGCCACCAGCACCAAACGCGCGCCGGCCGCGGCGAGGACGGCCGCGAAGCGAGCGCCGAGGCCGCTGGAGGCGCCGGTCACGATGGCCACCTTTCCGTCGAGGCGGAAGCGGGCCAGCGGGTCGAGAGGAGGCGCCGTCACGGGCGTGCAGCGTAGGGTTGCCGGGTCAACGGCGCGGCCGGCCTGCCGCCCTACAGCCCCACCGGTGTGTCGGACGGGTAGGGGTGCGGGGCCCGAGCAGCCGCAGAACGGGCCAGGAGGAACACTCCGACCGACATGCAGCTCAGGGCGATCACCTCCAGGAGCACGTTGGCCGGTCCACCTGCGATGGTCTCCCCGAACGCCAGGGCGCCGATGATGATGCTCACGATCGGGTCGACGACGCTCATGGTCGGCAGCGACGCGTCGAGCGAGCCGGCCTGGAAGGCGCTCTGGCCGATGACCATGCCGACCACACCCGCGACGAGCAGGGCGTAAGGCTGCCAGTGCCCGAGCAGATGGATGATGCCGCCATCGAGCAGGTGAGAACTGGTCTTGGTCAGGGCAGCCGTGACCCCGTAGATGACGCCAGCCGCCCCCGACAGGAACACGGCCCGCTGCCATGCCACCCGCCCAAGGCTCCACACCACCAGAACCAGCACGACGGCGGCAGCGCTGCTGAGCAGCGCGACCCACACGATGGGTCGGACGTTGTCGTGCCCCGACTGCGGTGATGCCACCAGCAAGAAGACCGCCAGGCCGGAGCACACCATCAGGGCCGAGATCCAGTCCATGCGGCGCAGCTTGCGGCCGGCCCACGCCGCGCCGAGTGGCAACGCGAAGAGGAGACCACACACCAGGAGGGGCTGGACGATCACGATCGGACCATGGCCGAGCGCGATGAACTGCAACACGTAGCCCATCACGTCGCAGGCCAGGCCGAGCAGCCACGCGGGGGTGCGCAACAGCCGGGCCAGGAGGCTCAGCCGCAGGGCGGTATCGGCGGGCTGGGCGGCCGCGCTCCGTTGTTGGAGGACCGATGCCAGGGCGTACATAAGGGCGCTGCCCAGGGCGCTCAGGACCGCCAGCACTCTTTGAGGCTACCCAACCTCCTCTCTGTACAAATCGGTAGTGGCAAACTGTCGGCCCTTGGGCGCGTGGTGGAACGGCAGACACAGCGGGCTTAAACCCTGCGGCCTTCGGGCATGAGGGTTCGACTCCCTCCGCGCCCACCAGCGACTCACTGGATATCCCGCGGCGGTGCTCGCTGCTCGGCGGCCTGTGCGCCGCCGCCCAGAGTGACGACGGTCCGCCAGCCTCAGCGATCCGGCGGCGGGCCTCTACCCTTCCCCCAGCAAAGAGGCGAGAATCGCTTCGAGCTGGTCGTACACCAGCAGGTGACCGGCGCCGGCAATCTCGTGGAATTCGGCGCCAGGTATGGCCTCCGCCTGCGCCCGCGCATGGGAGATCGGGACGTTTCGATCGGCGTCGCCGGCCCAGACCTGTACCGGGATGCGGATGTCCTCCAGCCGGAAGCCCCAATCCCTGGAGAACAGAGCGAAATCCTGGGTAGCAGCCCGAGCCGTGGTGGCCGAGGCATGAGCCGCGTCGTCACAAAACAACTTCCGCACCTCGGGACGCTCGAGGATGGCGGCGTCAGCCGGTGGCAGCTGCTTGCTCATCATGGTTGCCGTCCGATCCGGCCAGTGCCGGCCGACGGCAGTCATGGCCGCGAACAACGGCCGCAACGGCGCCGCCCAATGACGGGCCACCCGTGCGATGCCCACGTTGATCGGCATCATCCCTTCTTCGGCACCGGGCGTCTCGAGCGGGCCAACTCCGCTGATGATTCCGGCGGCACTGACCCGGTCGGGTAGCAGGGCGGCGCAGACCGAGGCGTGAGGACCACCGCCGGACACGCCCATGACCGCAAAGCGATCCAGACCCAGATGGTCGGCCAACTGGAGCACATCTGCCGGCCAGTCGATCAGGGTCCTACCTGGCTGGAAGCTGCTGTGGCCGTACCCGGGTCGATCGACAGCGATCAGGCGGGCTCCGCAGCTTGCGACTCGTTTCTCGTTGACAGCAAAGTGCAGGCGCGACCCCGGTGTGCCGTGGAAGCAGAGCACGGGGCGGTCTCGCTCCTCGCCGACTTGCAGCCAGGCCAGGTCCCGCCCATCCGACAGCTCCATGACACGGGTGTCGTTCACCCCACCGAAGCTAGACACCGCCCCGGGTGCGAGCAAGGGTCCGCCCAAGAGCGCGAAAGGGGACAGCCAACAGCCGGGGGCTGACCGCGGGCGGCCGGACCGGCATCACGCATCGAGGCACTCCGCGAGTGGCACCTCGCGGCTGCCGTCCCGGTGTTGCACCAGGTGCTTCAGGTACGCGGTGACGTTCCCGGCCACCAACGACTCGGTAACCGTGTCCGGGCGAATGCGAGCCGGCACACCCAGCGCCATCGCTCCGGCCGGGACCTCCGTGCCCGCGGCGACGACCGCTCCGGCTCCCACAAGCGAGGGGCTCCGGCAGGTCACACGCTCCAGGACCACCGCACCGGATCCGATGAGGACCAAGTCTTCGAGCACGCAGCCCTCCAGTTGCACCAGGTGACCCACCACGCAGTCGGCGCCAATCCGGGTGGGGTTCTCGGGCTGGGTATGAATCACCGTTCCGTCCTGAATGGAGGTGCGAGGGCCGACGAGGATGGGTCCGTTGTCGGCCCGGATGACCACACCTGGCCAGACGCTCGCTTCCGGGCCGAGGTGCACCTCGCCTATCAAGACCGCCTCCGGGTGAACATAAGCCGCAGGGTGAATGTGGGGTCGATCTTGTCCGAGTGCGTAAAGGGGCATGGCGAACATTGAAACAGACAAGCCTGCGGCCGTCGGATGCCGGTCCAGGGTCTGCGGGACACGGCCTCCCCGACTGCTCGCCGGATGGGGCGCGGCCCGCGCTCCAGTCGAGCGGGCAGGAATACACCGGACCGGGCCTCGGTTGGCCGGGGGGTCAGGCAAGAAGGGAGTCCTGCAATGCCGCTGGCCGTGAGGTTCTCCGAGTACGGAGATGTCAACGTCCTGGACGTCGTCGAGGTGCCGCGACCGATTCCCGAATCCGGGCAGGTTCTGGTGCGCGTCGTGGCCGCAAGCATCAACCCGGGTGAGGCTTCCATTCGCAAGGGCCTGCTGCATGCCGCGTGGCCCGCCACCTTCCCTTCGGGTGAGGGGAGCGACCTGGCCGGCATCGTGGTCGAGGTCGGACCTGGAGTTTCCGCGTTCACCCCTGGCGACCCGGTCATCGGCTGGGTTGACACGAGGGCCAGCCACGCCGAGATGGTGATCGTCGACGCTGCGAACCTGGTGCCGCGGCCGGCTGGCGTGCTGTGGGACGTGGCAGGTTCGCTGTACGTCGCGGGCGCGACCGCGTACGCGGCCGTGCGGGCCGTGGACTTGTCTCCGGGTGACACGGTGGTGGTGTCGGGTGCGGCGGGGGGTGTGGGCTCGATTGCCGTCCAGCTCGCCAAGCAGGTCCCGGCCACCGTGATCGGCCTGGCCGGCGAAGCGCATCACCCGTGGCTGTCCAGCCACGGAGTACTGCCGGTCACGTATGGCGACGGAGTCGAGGACCGCATCAAAGAAGCGGCCCACGGGCACATTGACGCGTTCATCGACACGTTCGGCGGCGGGTATGTCGAGATGGCGATTCGGCTCGGCATCCAGCCGGAACGCATCGACACCATCGCTGACCGCGCCGCGGCGCAGGAGTACGGGGTCAAGACCGATGGCAATGCTGCGGGCGCCTCCACAGAAGTGCTCGCCGAGCTGGCCAGCCTTATCTCGGCGGGACGACTCGAGATTCCGATCGCCCGGGTCTACCCATTGACTCAAGTGCGCGAGGCGTACCGGAATCTGGAGCAGCGTCACACGTTGGGAAAGATCGTCCTGGAACCCTGACAACCGGGCTGCGACGGACGCGCAGGAGGTCCGCCGCTGCGGGGCCGACAGCCGGGTCAGGCTTGCTTGAGGCGCCCACGCAAAGCCGCGAAGCACAGCGACATGCTCACCAGTGCGACGACAGCTATGGCCGCGACGGCCTGGCCCAGTTCGTCCCAACGCCAGCCCTGGGAGGTCAGTGAGCGAAGCCCAGCCAGCAGGTAGGTGACCGGATTCCATGCCGCGACCGTGTTGAGCCAGCCGGTCAGCTGGGAGCGAGGCACGTAGGACGAGGTCAAGAACAAGAACGGAAAGAACAACAGGAAGGCGCTGTTGACCGCAGCCGGATTGCCCGTCTTGAGGGCGATGGCATACCCGAACCCCGCGAACGCCAGGCACCACAGGGCGGCCAGCACCACGTACATGAGGACTCCGGCCGGACCGGCCTTGAAACGCACACCGAGGGCGAAGCCCAGGATGACGATCGGCACGGTGAGGCCGCACGCCACGGCCACGTCGGCGAGCATGTGTCCGAGCAGGATGGCCAGGCGGCGCACCGGAGTCAGCAGCAACCGGTCGAAGTAGCCGTTCTCGACGTCCAGTACCAGCGCCGGCGCCCGCGAGATACCGGTCACGCCGAGCAGGATGGCGGTCGCCATCATGAACGCTCGGAAGTCGAAGCCGGCGATGTTCTGCTGGGTGAGGCGCTGAAGCGTTCCGATGTTGACGACAAAAAAGAACAGGGCGATGAGGACCGGGGGTATCACTGCGGTCAGGTCCCGGGGAATGGCTCGCAGGGCCCGGCCCGCGATGGCGCCGACGTCACGCACGAATCCGGCCTGCCGGGGGCGAATGGTGCTCGGACGAAGCGTTGTCGGCGACGGCAGCGTGGGGGTGGTCGCGATCATCAGGTCATGTCCTGCGCGTCGTGGCCGATGCCTTCGTCGGGTCGGATATGGCTGCCCGTCAGCTCCAGGAAGACATCGTCGAGGGTGGGGGTCCGCAGGGTCAGGTCCCGGACGGCGATACCGCCGCTGTCCAGGGCGACGGCCACCGGGCCGATCGTGGCGGCACCGTCGGTCGCCGACACGACCACCTCGCTGCCGCTTGCGTCGACTACTTGCACGCCCGGCACTCGCGCCAGGCGGGCCAGGGCGGCCGCTGGATCTCCGTCGACCCGGGCCACGATCACATCGTCGCCGATGGTGCGTTTGAGATCTGAGGGGGTCCCCTCGGCTACCAGACGCCCGACACTCAGGATGCCGACCCGGTCCGCGAGCTCGTCGGCCTCCTCGAGATATTGCGTCGTCAGGAAGATCGTCATGCCCAGCTCTCGATTGAGCCGCCGCACCTCCTCCCAAACCCGGGCCCGACTTATCGGGTCGAGCCCGGTCGTGGGTTCGTTGGTCTGCCGGTATCGCCGGGAGCAGTTTGCAGGATGAGGGAATTCATGGCTCCATCTTTTTCCGCTAAACCGGCCATCCAATGGCCGGTTTCTTGGAGATTCTCTCCTGGACAGACGGCGGTCCCCGGCCAGACTCATCGCGTCAAGGCCGGAAGTGTCGTGCCGTCAACTGTCGCCGTACGCCTCCGCCAGCTCCGCACCGATCCGCCCCAGGTGGCGGCGCACGTCTGTCTGGTCCACCACTTCCAGGCGGGCGCCGAAGCCAGCGATCTCCATGACCAGGGACTCGATGTGATGCCCCCGGAGCTCGATCTCGACCCTCCCGTCCGAGCCCGCGGGCCCGATGCGAACTCGCTCACCGAAGAGCCAGCGACACACCGGGACTGCATCGGGGTTCGCCAGGGCCCGGCAGCGGACGGGCGTGCGCCGCTGTTCGATCTCGTCGCTGATGAGCTGCCACGCCTGCGCAAGCTCGAACCCGGGGGGGCGCACCACCGCTTCGCCGGTCGGCTCGACTGACGTCACCCGGTCAACCCGGAACGTCCGCAGTCCGGCATCCGTGTCGGCCAGCAGGTACCAGGCGAGTCCCTTGGCGGCCAGACCCAGAGGATGGACAACCCGGGTGCTTGCCTCCCGGTTGCGGGCAACATATCCGAGCGTCACCTGTTCGCTCTCGACAACCGCTCGCTGCACAGCATCGAGCAGCGGCGGCGCCGGGCGCGGCCGGGCCGGGTCCCCCCAGCCCCGCGGGTCGACGACGACGGCCGCCGACGCGGCCTGAGCCCCCGATCGCAACGGCTCGGGTAAGGCCCGCACCAGCTTCCGCAAGGCCCCCTTCAACTGCGGAGATGCGGCAACCGAAGCGGGCCCGGTCAAGAGAAACAGGGCCCGGGCTTCCCCGGCCGTGAGGCCGCTCAGGTCGGTGCGTCCACCCCCAGCCAGGCGCCACCCTCCGTTGCGGCCCTGCTGGGAGTAGATCGGCAGGCCGGCCATGCCGAGTGCCTCCAGGTCTCGTCGCGCCGTGCGTTCCGAGACTTCCAGCTCGTCGGCGACCTCCGCTGCGGTGACCTGCCCGCGGGCTTGCATGAGAAGGAGAATGGCAACCAGGCGGTCGGCGCGCATCGGTCAAGTCTTTCAGAGGAAACCGGCCACTTGATGACCGGTTTCACTCGGCATCATCGGTCATGAACGTTCTTGGAAGCAAGAAAGGATGGTGCCCCATGGAATGGAAACTCGAGCTGGTGCAGGTGCCCGTGACAGACGTCGACCGGGCCAAGGCGTTCTACACCGAGCGGGCCGGGTTCACCGCCGATTACGACCACGTCGTCAGCGACGGACTCCGCTTCGTGCAGCTGACCCCGCCCGGCTCGGCGTGCTCGATCGCGATCGGGAACGGGCTCTCTGACATGCAACCGGGAATCTTGCAGGGATTGCAGCTGGTCGTCGACGACATCGAGTCGGCCCGAGCCGAACTGCTCGAGCGCGGCGTCGAGGTCAGCGAGGTACAGGAGTTTCCCTGGGGGTCGTTCGTGTTCTTCGCCGACCCTGATGGCAACCGCTGGTCCGTTCAGCGGGTCCCGCCCCGGTCCTAGGCCGGCCGCCCGGCCCCGGTGGTCGCACCCCCCAGTGGTCGCGGCCAGGGCGGCCGGCCGGACTGCGACCACCGTGAAACGCAGCGTCCCGCACGCTGGTTTCTCGCGGCCGCTTAGAGTCGATCGGGTGACTGGAGCCGACCCGACCGTGTACGGGGCCGCCTGGTGTCCCCACTGCAAAAGAGTCAAGCGATTCCTTACGGCCCACCGGGTGCGTTATCGGAACATCGACATCGACGAGCATCCGGAAGCCGTCGAGGTGCTCAAGCAGCTCCAGGACGGCGGGCAGATCATTCCGACCGTCGTGTACGGGGATGGGTCGCACGACGTGAATCCCAGCGACACCGTCCTGGCCGAACGCCTCGGCCTGGCGTTTCAGGCCGAGCGGGCCGCTTACGACCTGGTGATCGTCGGCGGGGGCCCGGCCGGGCTGGCTGCCGGCATCTACGCCGCCCGGGAAGGCATCGACGCCATCGTGGTCGATGCCGGCGCCCTTGGCGGCCAGGCCGGCATCAGCGACCGCATCGACAATTACCCGGGCTTTCCGGATGGGATCTCCGGAGCCGAGTTGGCCGAGCGGTTCGTAGCCCAGGCCCGCCGCTACGGAGTCGAACTCCTGTCCGCGGTCTCGGTGACGGCCGTGGGGCACGACAACGGGCAAGACGTGGTCACCTCGCTCTCGTCGGACCAGCAGATCAGCGCACATGCCGTCATCGTCGCCACCGGGTCCACATACCGCCGCCTGAACGTGCCGGGAGAGGACGCCCTCATTGGGGCCGGCGTACACTTCTGTGCCACCTGCGATGGACCCTTCTACAAAGGCGCCGACGAGGTGGTGGTCATCGGTGGCGGTAACTCGGCCCTGGAAGAGGGGCTGCACCTGACCGAGTTCGCGCATCGCGTCCGGGTGCTCGCACGGTCGGGACTGTCCGCCTCCCCCCTCCTGCAGGAACGGGTCCGCTCCGATCCGCAGTTCGCGATTCACACCGGGATGGACATCACGGAACTGGAAGGCAAGCGCGGACGTTTTGCCGCGGTCGTGGCCCGCGACCGCAGCAGCGGCCAGGTCCGGCGCTTTCCGGCCGCCGCCGCCTTTGTCTTCATCGGCCTCCGACCCAACAGCAACTTTCTCCACGGGGTGGCGGCCACGGACGCCGGAGGGTTCCTCTTGACCAGCGCCACCATGGAAACGTCGCTGCCCGGTGTGTTCGCTGCCGGCGACGTGCGCGCCGGGTCGACCAAACAACTCGGCTCGGCGGTGGGCGACGGGATCGCGGCCCTACTGATGACGCGCCGCTACCTCGAAGCCCACCGCCACAAAGCGGCGGCGCTGGTCGACGCCTGAAGGGCGGGGACGCCGTCGACCTCTCGGCGTTCCCGGGGGTCAGCCGAGAGCGGCGTCGAGGACTTCGATCGAGGGAGCGAAGTAGTACGACCCCGACGCAGGCGTGGAGTAGTCCGTAAGCGCGTCCCGAACCTGACCGTTCATGCCGGCTTTGGCTTCCTTTCCGTCCGAGGACGCCTAACCGGGATAAGGCTGGAAGTCCTCCGGGCGGTCGTCGGTGAGGTCGGCGAGCAGCGTGGGCCCGAACGTCACACAAACGTTGACACCCTGGATGTTGCAGTCCTGTCTCAGATTGATGAGCGCCCTCTTGATGACTCCCAGGTCGGCGCCATCAGTGCGACTGAGATGGACATATCACCGGTGCTCGCCCGGCGACGTCACGATTGCGCGCTGTGGTGTCGCCATATTCCCATCTTTTCTCGGTTGGCATGCAGGATTGCGTGCGAACGTAACCGAGACGAACCGGGCGTGCCACGCCGGACAGTGGCCCCCGACACCCGATTGACGTTCACGTCAACTGCAGGTAGGGTCGAGGCCATCGGAACGCCCTCGCAGACCTCAGCTGGCGACGCCTATCCGAACGGCAGGACGGCACCAGCGTCGGCCGCGGCGCTACCGCCCCTCGCCGCTTCGAACGGCTTTCGGCCGTACCGCCCGGTCCGAGCGGTACAAGTGGATCGCCCTCGTCAACACCACCATGGGCGTCTTGATGGTCACGATTGATGGGTCGATCGTGCTCATCGCCATGCCCGACATCTTCCGGGGCATCGGGCTCGACCCGCTCCTGCCGGGGAACAGCTTCTATCTGCTGTGGATGATCCTGGGCTTCCTGGTGGTCACCAGCGTGCTGGTGGTCAGTTTGGGACGACTGGGCGACATGTACGGCCGCGTCAAGATCTACAACCTGGGCTTCGCCATCTTCACCTTCTTCTCGCTGGTCCTCACCATCACCTGGTTGTCGGGGAGGGCCGGCGCCACATTCTTGATTGTCGGCCGGTTGTTCCAGGGCGTGGGCGGAGCCATGCTCTTCGCCAATTCGGCGGCCATTCTGACCGACGTGTTCCCGTCGAACCAGCGCGGCATGGCCCTGGGAATCAATGGTGTGGCCGCGACCAGCGGCACCTTCATTGGCCTGGTCATCGGTGGGTTACTGGCGCCGATCAATTGGCGGTTGATCTTCCTGGTGTCCGTCCCCATCGGATTGTTCTGCACGATCTGGGCCTACACCATGCTGCACGACCTCACCCCACCCCGGCGTACCAGCATCGATTGGACCGGCAACCTCACCTTCGCGGCCGGGTTGATCGCGCTGATGATTGGCATCACCTACGGAATCGAGCCCTACCACGGCCACACCATGGGCTGGACGAACCCGCTGGTGATCGGCACGTTGAGCGGCGGCGTGGTCCTGTTGATCGCCTTCTCCATTATCGAGAAGCGAACGGCGGAACCCATGTTCCGCCTGCACCTGTTCCGCATCCGGGCCTTCACAGCCGGAACCCTGGCCAGCTTCCTGTCCGCGGTCGCACGCGGTGGCTTGATGTTCATGCTCATCATCTGGCTCCAGGGAATCTGGCTCCCGCTTCACGGCTATGACTTCGCCCGCACCCCCCTGTGGGCGGGCATCTACATGCTGCCGTTGACGCTCGGGTTCTTCATTGCCGGCCCGCTCTCAGGGATGCTGTCCGACCGCTACGGGGCCCGCCCGTTTGCGACCGGGGGCATGCTCTGCACGGCCCTGGCTTTCTTGTTGCTCGAATTGCTGCCAGTTGACTTCGGCTACTGGGCCTTCGCTCCGCTGTTGCTGCTCATGGGACTCAGCAACGGGTTGTTCATGTCACCGAACCGGGCCGCAGTAATGAACAGTCTGCCCCCGGACCACCGCGGCGCCGGCGCAGGAATGAACCAGACGTTCCAGAACTCGGCCCAGGTGCTCTCCATCGGTATTTTCTTCTCGCTCATGATCATCGGGCTTTCGGCCGTGCTCCCGAACAGCCTGTATCACGGCCTTGTCCAACAAGGGGTTTCCCCGCAGGATGCGTCCAAGGTGGCCCACCTGCCGCCGGTGGCAACCCTGTTCGCCGCCTTCCTCGGGTACAACCCGATGCAGCACCTGCTCGGTCCGAGCGTGCTCGCCCACCTGCCGCCCGCCCGGGTGGCGACTCTGGAGGGACGGTCGTTCTTCCCGAACCTCATCTCGAGCCCATTCCGCCACGGATTGCACACTGCGTTCGACTTCGCAATCGGGGCCTGCCTGGTGGGTGCCGTCGCCTCATGGAGTCGCGGCCGGCGCTATGTGCACGCCGACCACGAGCCGGAGTCGCTGGACGGCCTCGCTGTCGAGGATCGGGTGGAGGAGGATGTGATGCCGCGGTGAGCGCCTCCCTGCCGCTCACCACCGAGGAAGTGCCTCTTCGTATCGGCGAAGTGGCCCAGCTGGCCGGGGTCACCACCCGGACGCTGCGCTACTGGGAGCAGGTCGGCCTGGTCGCTCCGCACGGGCATCTGCAGGGGGGTCAGCGCCTGTATTCGGCCGCCGAAGTCGAGCGCGTGACCCGGATCCGGCACCTGCAATGCCTCCTCGGGTTGTCGCTGGCGGAGATCCGCGCCGTGCTCGACACGGACGACGTCCTCAGCCGGTTGCGCCGCGCCTACCGGGAAGGCGCCCGGGCAGATCGCCAGCGGCGCCTCCTGGACGAGGCCATCAACGCCAACGACCGACTGATCGACCGCCTCGACGACACCCTCCGCCGCATCGAGGAGTTCCGGGGGGAGCGGGCGGCCAAGGCCGAACGACTGCGGGCCCGGGCCGCCGAGCTGGATGCCACGGTGAAACCGGGCGCGGCGGTGAACGCCACCGCGTCCTCCTGAACCCGCGCCAACGGCGGCAGGGCGTTCAGGCCGTATCCGGCTGAACGGGCGGAGTCGGAGGGGCGGGGCTGGGCCACGTTTGCGGGGCCGGGGGCGGCGCCGCCAGGGGATCGCCGTCAGGTGAGGACGATCCAGCCGGCGCCGGTGGGAGCGATTGGGCGGCAGTAGCCACGTCTCGCGGGTACGTGCGCATGGCGCGCAGCAGGATGACCCCGCTCGCCCCCATGCTGACCAACATGATTCCGAACGTCCATTGCAAACCACCCCGGCCGCCGCCGAACACGTGGTCCGACACCGCGCCGAAAAGAACCGGCGCCAGCGCTTGTGCCAGCGACCGCAGCACGGTGCGGGTCGCCTCGGCCCGACCCCACAGAAGTGGCGGGACAATGTCCAGGCGCGCCGCGTCAATCGGCGGATTCTGGGCGGAGAGCATCAATCCCGCCAGGAGCAGGTAGGGCAAAGCGGTCACAGCGCTCCGCGCGGTCAGGGCCGGGATGAACAGCACCGTCGCGCCCAGAGCGGCGATGGCCGCCACCAGAATGCGCGCGTTGAGAAAACCGCGTTTCAACAGCTTGTCGCTCAGGTTGCCGGACACCAGCACGCCGATCACCGCCCCACCCCCGACGACCAGCAACAGCAGGTTGGCGAGGGCCTGGTCGATGCCGTACTGCTCTTTGACGAACTCCGCCCCGAAGGTGGCCACGCCGGTCAGGTAGAAGTACCCGCAGGCCCCCGCAATGATGAGGATCACATTGGTGCGGATGCGCAGCACCGCCCGTACCGCGGCTGCCAGCCCCATGCTCTGGACCTCCGCGCCCGGAAGCACGTGGTCCGGGTCGGGAGCGATGCCCTGGGCAGCAGCCAGGCGCTGCGCGTCCGTGGGACCGGTCGGATCATTGTCCGCGTCCGGGAAGCCGGCCGCCGCGGCGCCGTTCGCCAGTGTCGGATTCCGGCCGACGGCGCCGTCGGCATGCTCCGGTCGAAGCGGGTCGAGCCCGCCCCGAACAGGCTCGGGGAGCCGGAGCACGAACCACGCCAGCGCGAACGCCGGCAGCGCAAGCAACACAAAGGCGGCCCGCCAGGACAGCGCCGCGATGTCGCCGGTCACGGCAAAGCCGACGCCGGCCCCGACCAGCTCGCCGGTGAGGACGTAGCTGTAGATGCGACCCCGTTCCGAACCCTCGAAGTAGTCGCCGACCAGGGACGCCACGATCGGGCCGGCCGCGGCCGTCACCACCCCCAGGAGCAGCCGCGTCAGGAGAAGACCGTTGAAACTGGAGACGCTGGCGCTCCAGACCATGGCCACTCCCCAGGTGGCCACCGCAATGCCCAGTATGCGGGTGCGGTTCCAGCGATCGGCCATGACCCCGAAGGGCAGACTGGCGAGGGCGGCAACCAGGGAGCTGACCGTGACCAACAGGCCGATATCGGTGTTGTCGATGTGCAGGGCACGGCGCAGCGGGATGGCGGCCGCGCCTACGGTGGCGGTGTCGGCGCTGGCCAACGCCAGGATGGCGGCCAGCGCCAGGATGACCCGTGTCCGCTCCTGCCCGCCGAGGGTGCGCTCGAGGTGCCGGCCGCCGGCGCGCGCCACGTGGCTGGCTCGGCTGCGAATCTCGCTGGCGCCTGACCATGGCATGCCGTCCCTACCCTACGATCCGGCGGGGAGCGCTGGTGGCTGGCGTTACCTCTTGGTCTCCCAGAAGATCTTGTCGATCTCCGCGATTTGTCCCAAAAGGCTGTCGGCGACAGCCGTGTCGGTGGTCTTCTTGGCTTGGCCTGCGGTTTTGGTGGCCTGCCAGAACAGGTCGTGCAGCTGGGGATAGGTCCTGAGGTGGTCCGGGGTGAAGTAGTCCGTCCAGAGCACCCACAGATGGTGCTTGACCAGGTCGGCTCGCTGCTCTTTGATCAGGATGGCCCGGGTCTTGAACACGTTGTCGTCCGAGGCGTTGAACCTCTCCATGCATCCCTTGACGGACTCTGCCTCGATGCGGGCCTGGGCCGGGTCGTATACGCCGCAGGGCAGGTCGCAGTGGGCCGAGATGGTGGCCGGCGGGCTCAGCTGATCGGCAAGGTTGAGCAGGCGCGCAACAATCGACATCAGGGAGGCTCCTTGGTGATGGTTCGTGGACGACTTCACCCTATCCAATGCTCCCGCGGCTGCAGCCCTCGCTCAGGCAGGCTCTGGAACAGCGTAAGCGGAGGCCGGCGGGGCGAGGCTTGGCGCCGGCAACGTACTGGCGCCATCGGGCACACGGCCGCCGCCATCAGGCACGCGGCCGCCGCCGGCATCGGGCAGCGCCTCGGCCGGAGCCTGCGCCTGATAACGGGTTTCCGGCGGGTGCGCGTGGACGGCGAGAGCATGCTTCCCGCATTTCGGCCCGGCGACCTCCTCTTGCTGGCGCCGCCGCTCTGGGTTCGGCCCGGGGATGTGGTCGCGGTGGCGGACCCCCGCGACGCGGAACGGATCATGGTCAAGCGGGTACACAACCTCGACCGCTGGTCGGCCGACGTACGCGGCGACAACGCCGCGGCCAGCACCGATAGCCGTCAGTTGGGGCCCTTCCCCCGCGCCCTTCTCGCCGGCCGGGTCGTCTACCGCTACGGGCCATCCGGGCGGACAGGGTGGTTCCCGGGTCGATGCGTCGGAGGGGTCGGATAGCATCGCTCGATGCCATCGGGCCGGGTGACCGAAGAGCCCCCGAGCGCGGGAGCGCTACTCCCCCTTCGCCGCCCTGTCCCCACTCCGGCCATCGAACCCAGGTTGCAGGATGTCGATGAGTGGGGCCGATCCGAGCGGGCCCGTGCCCTGCTCCGCCGGCTGTACGAACCGGTCTACCGCCACTGGTTCCGGGCCGAATGGGAAGGACTGGAGAAGATCCCGCGCCACGGCGGCGCCCTGCTGGTCGCCAACCACGCCGGGGCGATGCCGGTGGACGCGCCGGTGATCATGCACGGGGTCGAGGAAGAGCTGGGGCGACCCGTCTACGCCCTCGCAGCCGCCCTGTTCCGGTCGATACCGGTGGTCGGCACGGCCTGGGCGCGCGGTGGCGGCGTGGCCGCCCACCCGGATAACGCCTACCGCCTGCTCCACGATGACCAGCAACTGGTCCTGGTCTTCCCGGAGGGCACGAAGGGGACCAGCAAGCCGTTCTCGGAGCGATACCAGTTGCGCCGCTTCGGCCGCGGTGGCTTCGTGGAGATTGCCATGCGAGCCGGCACGCCCGTCGTGCCCATCACCGTCATTGGCAGCGAAGAGACGACGCCCATGCTGGCCTCTTCGCCGCGCCTGGCCAAATGGCTCGGCGTGCCATACGTGCCGGTCACCGCCAACATGCTGTTGCTGGGCCCGCTCGGGGTGTTCTGCCCGTTCCCGGCCAAGATGAAGCTGCGGGTCCTCGATCCGGTGACCTTCGACGTCGCTCCCGGTCAGGATCGGTACCCCCGCGGCCGGGTCTTCGAGGAGGCCGAAGCCATCCGCCAGCGCATGCAGGAGAGCCTGTACGACATGCTGCGCAGCCGTCGTAGCGTGTGGTTCGGCTAGCGCGTCTTGGGCCGCAGGATCCTGATCACCGGACTGTCGTCTTTCTGGGGCGGACGGCTGGCCAGAGCGTTCGAGCGGGATCCATCTGTCGAGGTGATCGTGGGCCTCGACACGGCCGACCCCGTGGTCGCGCTCGAGCGCACCGAGTTCGTCCGCACCGACGAGAGCTACTCGATTCTGGCCCGTCTGGTCCGGGCCACCCAGGTGGACACGGTGGTGCACACCGCGCTGGTCGTCGACTCCTCGGCGGCGCCCGACCGGCGCTTGCAGGAACTGAACGTCATCGGCACGATGAACCTGCTGGCAGCCGCCGCAGCAACCGACAGCAGGGTCCGCTCGCTGGTCGTCAAATCCTCCACCCTGTTGTACGGCTGCACGGGCAGAGATCCCACCTGGTTCGACGAGGATACGCCCCGCACCGCCAACCCGCGCACGGCCCTCGAACAGTCATTGATCGAAGCGGAGGGGTATCTCCGGTCGTTCGCGGAGGAATACCCGGAGATCAGAGTGGCCCTGCTGCGTTGCGTCAACGTCCTCGGGGAAGACCCGGTGACGACATTGTCGAGGGCCCTGGCGCTGCCGCTCACGCCGACCATCGCCGGCTTCGACCCGCAACTGCAGTTCGTGGAGCAGGACGACGTCATCCGGGCCATCGAGTTCCTTGTCGCGGGCGGCCTGGAAGGGGTGTATAACCTGGCCGGCGACGGGCGGCTCCCCTGGTCGGAGGTACGCGCCCTGGCCGGGCGCCCACCCCTGCTGCTCAGTCCGATCATGACCGGGCTGTCGGCGGCCTCCTTGTCCCGCCTTGGTCTCATCGACCTGACGCCCGAGGTCCTGGACCTGCTCCGTTACGGCCGGGGGGTGGACAATCGCCGGCTGAAGAAAGCGGGGTTCAACTACCGGTACACGACCGCCGGCGCCGTCCGTCGCTTCGTGGAGGCCGAACGACTGCACCGTGTCGTCGCCGGAACCGGCCCTACCTCTCGCTACCAGGGCGACGTCGAGAGCTTCTTTCGCCATTCGCCTGCTGTCGTACGGCCATAAGTCAGCGCTGTCAATCGGCCGGCTGGATCCATCCCCGCAGGAGCTCGTCCCGGCGTTCCTCCCAGTCTTCGGAGGTGATGGCGTAGCGGGTGTGGTCCTCCCAGACCCCGTCGATCTCGAGATAGCGGAGGGCCACTCCTTCGTTCCGCAAACCCAGCTTCTCGGCCACGCGATTGCTGGGACCGTTGCGCGGAATGATCGACGCCTGCAAACGGTGCAGCCCCAGGTCCTCGAAGGCGAACCGGCAGAGCACCACGAACGCCTCGGGGACATAGGAGTTTCCAGCGACGGCCTCGTCGATCCAGTAGCCGACGTACGCGTTCTGATAGGGACCTCGCTGCACGGAAGACAGGTTGATCTCACCGGCAAAGCGCTGATGGCGAGGACCGACGAAAATGCCGAAACCGTAACCATTGCCGAGCTGCCGTTCGCGCTCGCGAGCCCCGCAGCGGGCCGCGAACACGCGGCGATCGGCGGTGGCATCGGGCTGGCCGGGCAGAGGCCGGGGCTCCCATTTGAGCAGCCAATCACGGCCCCGTACCCGTACTTCCCGCCAGGCCTCGAAGTCGCTCACGGCCAGGGGCCGCAGCAGGACGCGCCGGCCCGTCAGCTCCGGCCACCCGGCCCGACTGGCGGACGTCAACGACCCAGAGTCTCCGAGAGGGCTGCCAGAAGCAGCGTGACGTTGCGCGGCCGCGCCGTGTGGCCCATGCAGCCGATGCGCCAGATCTTGCCGGCCCAGGGCCCCACCCCGCCGCCGATCTCGATGCCATAACGGCCGAGCAGGGTGCGGCGAACGGCAGCGTCGTCGGCGCCGGCGGGTACCACGACGGTGGTCAGCTGCGGCAGACGGTGCCCCTCCGCGGCCCACAGTTGCAGGCCCATCTTCTCGAGGCCGTCCTGCAGCATGGCGCCACACTCGGTGTGGCGCTCCCAGGCGGAGGGTAAGCCCTCGTCGAGGAGCGCACCCAGAGCCGCGTGCAACGACGTGATCATGGCGACCGGAGCTGTGTGGTGGTACTTCCGGGTCGCCCCTGAGGTGTACTCACCGATCATGCCCAGGTCGAGGTACCAGCTTCGCGGTCGGCCGATACGCCGCTCCCATGCCCGCGCTCCCATGGTGAAAGGAGCCAGCCCCGGTGAGACTCCCAAACACTTCTGGGTCCCGCTGTACGCGACGTCCACTCCCCAACCGTCGATGTCGACCGGTATGCCACCGAGGGAGGTCACGCAGTCGGCCAGCAGGAGGGCGTCGCCCTTGCCGGCCCCGACAGCGGCGACGTCGTTGCGCACGCCGGTGCTGGTCTCCGCGTGTACGAGGGCGATGACCTTCGGGGCGGGGTGGGCACCGAGCAGGACAGCCGGGTCGAGCGGTTCCCCCCACGGGGCGTCGACGCGGACCACCTCGGCGCCGGAGCGGCCGGCCACGTCGCACATGCGCTCGCCGAAGAGCCCGTTGACCCCGACCACGACGACGTCGTCCGGGCCCACGGTGTTGACGAAGGCGGCTTCCATGCCTGCCGATCCTGTACCTGACACCGGGAGAGTGAGGGCGTTCCCCGTCCCCCACACCGTCCGCAGGCGATCGCAGGTCTCGTCGAGTATCCCGATGAACTCGGGGTCGAGGTGGCCCAGCATGGGCCGGGTCAGTCCGGTGACGGCCTCAGGGTAGGGGTTGCACGGGCCGGGTCCCATGAGGATGCGATCGGTCACGACCATCGCGCCGATGGTAGACGGCGCAGCGCGATCGCTCCGGCTTCGACCCAGGGCCTTCAGGGACGCAGGGTGGCGACCAGGCCGTCGAGAATGTCCGCCTCCGAGGTCAAACAGGCGTCAAAGCCGAAGTGCCGCATGACCTCGGCCAGGACCACTGCCCCGCCGACGATGACATCCGCCCGTTGCGGCTCCATGCCGGGCCGCAGCCGCCGGGCAGCGGCCGGCTCGGAGGCCAGAGCCGCGAGCAGCTGCTCGACGACGGAGCGGCTCAACAGATAGTGATGGACCCCGTCCCGGTCGTAGGCGCGCAGCCCCTGCGCCAGGGCGGCCAAGGTGGCCACCGTGCCGGCCAGGCCGACCAGAGTCGCGGCCTCCGTCAACTCGGGCTGCCGGCGACTGGCGTCAGCCAGCGTGCCGGCGACGAAGCTGCTGGCCGCGCTCAGTTCCAAGGCGGTCGGCGGGTCCGACCGCAGGAACCGTTCGCTGATCCGGACGCACCCGATGTCAAGAGAGCAGACGGCGATGGGCTCGCCTCGCGGATCGGGGCCGACGATCAGCTCGGTGGAGCCGCCGCCGATGTCGGTCACCAGCCAGGGCGCCGAAGCAGGATCCAGCTCGGCGGTGGCGCCCAGGAATGCCAGGCGCCCTTCCTCCTCGCCGCCGAGCATCTCCGGGCGCACCCCGACCACCCTGGTTGCCGCGTCGAAGAACTCCTCCCGATTGCTGGCGTCGCGCGCCGCGGAGGTGGCGGTCATCCTGGTCCTCTCGACGCCGAAGTCGTCCATGACCGCCCGGAATTCCCGTAGTACGGACAGCGTCCGCTCCATCGCCGGGTCGGCCAGCCGGCGCTCCTGATCCACCCCCTCGCCGAGGCGGGTGATCCGCATCAGCCGGATCAGCGTTTCGCCACCGGAGCCGGCAACGAGCAGGCGGGTGGAGTTGGTGCCGCAATCGATGGCGGCGACCGGGCCGCGGCTCAACCGCCCCGCCACCCACCGGCCGACGGGGTCGTCACCACCGGCGAGGTACCAGGCGTAGTGGGCGTGAAGGCACTTGACGCCCTTCCTCGTGCCCCCCACCCCTCCGGACGGCCGGGGCCCGACCCAGCCGGCGGGGACGTCGGCGTCGCGTTCGGCGGCATAAGCCCGGTGCGCGGCCGCCAGCCGGGCCGAGTCGACGGCCGCCTCGGCCGCTCGCACTCCCCCGTCCGCCTCCAGCCGGTCGACGGCACCCTGCTCGGTCCGGCCCACCAACCAGTAGCGAGTCGGCATCGGTGTGCCGTCGTCGAGGTGAGGGCCGTTGCGGATCACGACCGGGGTGCCCGAGCCGTCGCGAACCACCACCGTGAACGGACCCCGCGGGGGCCGTCCCAGCAGTCGGGCTACCTGTTCGCGGTCGCCCGCGTCGGCCACCCCCGGAAATCAGGCCGGCCGGGATCGGGCGCGCCGGCGGGCCACGACCACCAGCACGAGAACCACCACCACCGCCAGAGGCGCCAGTCGCTTCAAGGTCGAGCCCCCCGCCACCGAAAGCAGGTCGACCGGCTCGGCTTCGGGACCGGCGATCTGGCGGACCCCCTCGGTGCTCGCCTCGCCGGCGGATGCGGACGCCGGCGCGGCGCCACTGGGCGAGGGTTCTGGCCCGGCCGAGTCATCTTCCTCCGTTGTGCCTGAGGCGTTCAGGTCGGCCTCGAGGGCGTCAACGAACTGGCCCATCAACTTGGCGCTGACCTCGGCGAGGACACCCCGCCCGAACTGGGCTACCTTGCCGCTGATCGTCAAATCGGTCAGCACGGCCACCTTGGTCCCGTCGCCGTCCGGCGTCATGGTGGCGGTGATCACGGCGCTGGCATTGCCCTGACCCCGGGTGTCGCGACCGGACGCCTTCAGGACCACCCGGCCCGCCGACTCGTCGCGCTCCAGGAACGTGGCTTTGCCCTTGTACTCGGCGGAGATCGGACCCACCTTGACCTTTACGACCCCGCGGTACTCGTCGCCCTCGACTTCCTGCAGCTGGGCACCGGGCATCATCGGTGCGATTCGCTCCACGTCGGTCAGGACCTTCCAGGCATCGGGTACCGGTACATCCACCCGAAACTCGTCGGTCAGCTCCATGTCAACAGGTCCTCTCTCGTGTCGATGTCGGCTGGGTCGCCCTGGCACGGTACCTCCCGCACCAGGTCTGGCCGCCGGTTGATGACGACCCTGGCCCCCTGGTCACCGGTGGCAGGCAGGAGCTCCCACACCGCCGCAGCCACGCACACAGGATTGCGGCGCTGCCCATCGTAGGTGGCTACTGCGATGGGAGCGTCCACCGCGCCGACGGCGGCCCACGCCTCCGGTGTGATCAACGGTTGGTCGCCCAGCCCGATGGCCAGGGCGTCGAGGCCCTCGGCTCGGGCTGCCTGCACCGCTACCTGCAGCGACGTGGCCTGACCTTCCACCCACCCGGGATTGGTCAGCAGCACCGCCCCGTCCGGCAGGTGGGCCGACAGGTCGACTGCTCCGGTCACGACCCACACCGGGTCCAGACCGGACGCGAGGGCGTGGGCCACGGCCGACCACACGAGAGGGCGGCCCCGCCAGGGGGCGAGCAGCTTGTGGGTGGCGTCGGGGCCTGGGGCGAACCTCGAGCCGCCGCCGGCGGCCAGGATGGCAGCGCCGACGCGGCGGCCGCCCGGCTCCGAGGCTGACGACCCCACCTGATCGCTCAGAGCAGCTCTCCCCGGGAGGCGCCCGCCAGGTCCCGGTGGATCGGGCCGTCGGCGTCGCGAAGCGACGGGGCGGCCTTCCCGGTACGCACGGCGATGATCTCCGCGCAGATGGCCACCGCGGTCTCCTCCGGGGTGCGGGCGCCGATGTCCAGGCCGATCGGGCCCATGATGCGCGCCAGGCCGTCCTCGTCCACCCCGGCGTCGCGGAGGCGGGCAGCGCGGTCCGCGTGGGTGCGCCGGGAGCCCATCGCCCCCAAATAGCCGGCCTCGGTCCGGAGGGCCGCCTGGATGGCGGGCACGTCAAATTTGGGGTCGTGGGTGAGGACGCAGACGGCGTCCCTGGGACCGAGGGACGCGCCGACCTCGGTGAGGTAGCGGTCGGGCCACGACACCACCACCTCGTCGGCCATCGGGAAGCGGGCCGGGGTGGCGAACACCGGCCGGGCGTCACATACCGTGACCCGGTAGCCGAGGATCTTCGCCACCTTGGCCAGGGCCGCGGTGAAGTCGACGGCGCCGAAGATGATCATCCGGGGAGGCGGTGCGAACGATTCGATGAACACCGACACGTCCCGCCCTCGGGCCTCCCCATGGCGCCCGTAGTGGCGGGTCACCGACAGGCCGGCGGCCAGCTCCCCTTGCGCGTCCCGGCCGATCACCCGGTCCAGGTCCGGGTCACCGACGCTGCCGAGCAGCTCCAGCGGCGGGCCGGGCAGGATCAGCAACTTCCCGCCCAGCAGCTCGGGTGGGCCCTCGATGACCTCGGCCAGGGCAGCCGGCTGCTCCGACCGCAGGGCCGCGGCCAGAGCCTCGAAGAGGCCGGTCACCAGTCGAGTGGTTCCACGAAGATGCGGATGGTGCCCCCGCACGTGAGCCCGACGGCAAAGGCCTCGTCGTCGGAGTAACCGAACGTGCACAACCGGGGCCGGCGGTCCCCGGCGAGGACGTCCAGCGCCTCGGTTACGACGGCGCCCTCGACGCAGCCTCCGGACACCGATCCGGCCACCTCCCCGGCGTCGGAGACGACCATGGCCGCCCCCGGCAGCCGCGGCCCGGATCCCTCGAGGCCGACCACTCGAGCAAGGGCCACCTCCTTGCCCTGGCTCCGCCAGCGTTCGATATCGCCCAATAGGTCCTTCACGGGTGTCGCTCCTTTGCTGCGTTGCCTGCGATGATCTCGGCCAGCCGCTCCAAGGACGAGATGGCGTGGCCTTCCACGAATTGGTCAACAAACGGGAGGGCCGCCGCCATCCCGCGCGCCAGCGGCGCGTACCCGGGGGATGCCTTGAGCGGGTTGACCCATACGACCCTGCGGGCCACTCGGGCCAGGCGGGCCATCTCCTCCCCGATAACCGCGGGGTCGCCGCGATCCCATCCGTCGCTGCAGATGACGACGACGGCGCCGCGGGCCAGGCCCCGCACTCCCCACCGGTCGTTGAATTCCTGCAGGCTGGTCCCCAGGCGTGTGCCTCCGGACCAGTCCGCGACCGACTCGGCCGCCGACGCCAGGGCGGCGTCAGGATCCCGACGGGACAGCTCCCGGGTGATGCGGGTCAAGCGGGTGCCCATGGTGAACACCTCCACCCGGCCGGAGCGCCGTGACCCGACGGCGGCATGCGCGAAGCGGGCCAGCCCGCGGGCATAGGGCTCCATGCTGCCGGACACGTCCAAGAGCAGCACCAGTCGCCGGGGCCGGCGTACCGGGGAACGCCACGCCCGCCGGACCGGGACACCGCCGGTGCGCATGTTGCGTCGCAATGTGCCCCGGAGGTCGGGGTGGCCACGGCCGCGCCGCCGGCTCGGCCGGGTGCGGCGGGACATCTGCAGCTCGGCGGCGATGCCGAGGGCCGAGATCAACCGCTGGGCCTCGGCCCATTCGGCCGCGGTCAGGGCCGACATGTCCTGGTGGCGCAGGATCTCCGTCGGCGAGAAGCGTACGGCCAGTACATCGCCCGCGGGCCTGTCGCCCTCGGGGGACTCCCCGCCGTCATCGCCGTCGTCCAGCGCGAGCGTCAGGACTTCCGGCTCGGGGACCGGGGCGGCGTCGACCTGGTCCGGCCGGTCCTGCCAGTACGCGGCGAAGGCCCGGTCGTAGGCAGCGATGTCCTCCCCCCGCCGGACCAGGGCGGCCCGCCCGGCCCAGTACACCCTCGTCCGCGATTCCAGGCCGACGAGAGCCAGGGCCTCCGCGAAGAGGATGGCCATGCCGGTCGAGATGGACAGGCCCTGGGCGCGGAGCACGCGCACGAAGCCGGTCACGATCCGTTCGGATTCCATACCGTCAGCTGCTGCGCTGGAGGGCGGTCCGCACCAGTTCGTCGATGCCGGAGGCCCGGACCCGGGCCTGGTCCTCCTGGTATTTGAGGACCGTGCCCAGGGTCAGGTCGAGAGTGCGGTCGTCGATGTGACTGCGACCCAGGGCGGCCAGAGCGGCCGCCCAGTCGATGGACTCGGCGACACCCGGCGGCTTGTACAGGTGCTGCTCCCGGAGCGCTTCGACCGCGGCCGCCACCTGGCGGGCGAGTGCGGGCAACGCTTCGGGGGCCCGCAAGCGAATGATGGCCACTTCCCGTTCGAATTCGGGGTGCTCGACCCAGTGGTACAGGCACCGACGTTTGAGGGCATCGTGGACATCCCGGGTCCGGTTGGACGTGATGATCACCAGGGGCGCCTGGACGGCCCGGAAGGTTCCCAGCTCGGGCACGGTCACCGCGTACTCCGACAGGAACTCGAGGAGGAAGGCTTCGAATTCGTCGTCGGAGCGGTCGACCTCGTCGATGAGCAGGACCGGTGGCGGCCCCTCACCGTGGTCGATGGCGGCCAGCAGTGGGCGCCGGACCAGGAACCGCTCGCTGTAGACGTCGTCCTCCTCGGCGATGGCGCCGCCTGCTTCCGCGGCGCGAAGGTGGAGCAACTGCCGGGCGTAGTCCCATTCGTAGACGGCCTGGGACACGTCGATCCCCTCGTAGCACTGCAGGCGTAACAGGGCACCGCCCGTCCACGCGGCCAGCACTTTGGCCACCTCTGTCTTGCCCACGCCGGCCTCGCCTTCGAGGAGGAGAGGCCGGGGCAAGGCCATGGCCAGGAAAATCGACGTGGCCAGCCCCTCGTCGGCCAGATAGCCCTGGTCGGCCAGCGCGGCCGCCACTTCGTCCACCGTCAGTGCTGTCCGTACCGGAATTGCCACTCTTACAGGCTAGGCGGCGCCCGCCTCCTCCAGGGCCCTGCGGACCAGGACCCGGACCAGATGCCGGCGATATTCCGGGCTGGCGTTGAGATCGGCGGGCGGCTCGAGGCCGTCAGCGGCGTGAGCCGCCGCTTCGGCCGAAGAGGCGCCTGCGACCAGGGCCGCCTCTACCGCGCCGGCGCGGAGCGGCACCGAGCCCATGTTCACCAGGGCGATGCCGGGCCGGGCCCCGATCACCGCGGCCACCCCCACGATCGCCCAATCCTGGGCGCGCCGATTGAACTTCTGGAAGGACCAGCCGGCCCCGGCCGTCTTCGGCACCCGGATCTCGGTCAGGATCTCTTCGGGGCGCAGGTCGGTCTCCAGGAAGCCGTGGAAGAAACCGGCCGCCGGAATGGTGCGGGCTCCCGTCGGTCCGACGGCGGTGAAGGTGGCGTCCAGGGCCAGGCAGGCCGCGGGCAGGTCCGACGCCGGATCGCCGTGGGCGATCGAACCTCCGATCGTGCCCCGGTGGCGCACCTGCGGGTCGCCCACCTGGCCGGCGACGTGAGCCAGGAGCGGGACGTGGCGCTGGAGGACGTCGCTGATCTCCAGGTCGCGGTGGCGGGTCAACGCCCCGATCGCGACCTCGTCGCCGCTCTCCCGAACGTAGGAGAGGTCCGTTAGCCGGCCGATGTCGATCAGCACGGGTGGGGTGGCCAGGCGCAGTTTCATGAGCGGCAGCAGCGAGTGGCCACCTGCGAGCAGTTTGGCGTCGTCTCCGTACTCGGTCAGCAGGCCGACGGCGCCCTCGACCGAGATGGCGCGCCGGTAGTCGAACGCGGCTGGAATCATGCGCCTACCCCGCTCGGCGCGGCCGCCGCCAGGATGGCCTGGACAATGTTGTGATAGCCGGTGCAACGGCACAGGTTGCCCTCGAGGCCCTTGCGGACTTCGGCTTCCGTGAGGGTTGGGTGCTCCTGTAGCAGCGAGACGGCCGCCATGACCATGCCTGGTGTGCAGTAGCCGCACTGCAAGGCGTGGTTGGCACGAAACGCCTCCTGCACCGGGTGCAGGTCGTCCCCGTCGGCCAGACCTTCGATGGTGATGATGTCGGTCCCGTCGGCCTGCGCGGCCAGCATGGTGCAGGACTTGACCGACTCGCCGCCGAGGAGGACCGTGCACGCCCCGCACGAAGAAGTGTCGCAGCCGATGTTGGTGCCGGTCAGCCCGACGAGGTCACGCAGATAATGAACGAGCAGCGTTCGCGGTTCGACATCGTGCACCCTGAACTCACCGTTGACGCGCATCGACACGTTCATGCGACCCCCTACCGATTGTGGACTGGCGCTCGCCGACAATAGGCGGCCCGCCGGCGCCACTCAGTGGTGCTTGGCGGCGGGCGGCGCGGTCGTGGGCGGCGTGGTGGCGGGCAGCACGGCATACGCTTGCTCGCCCGGCATGACCAACCCGAATTCCTGGCGGCCGAGTTGTTCGATGTACGCCGGACTTCGCAATTGGGCGGCCTGTTGGGCCAGCACGGCGTTCTCCTGGGACAGTGCTCTGTCCTGGCGCTTGGCGACCGCGGCCGCCCGCCCCTGGGCCAGCCAGATCCGTCCAGGCAGGACGAAAAGGAACACGATCCCGGCGACGGCCACGAGGACGAGCAGGGTACGAACAGCACGTCTCATCGGGCAGCTCGTCTCATCGGGCAGCTCGTCTCATCGGGACCTGAAGGCGCCGGGTCCGGCGTAGCGGGCGCTGTCACCCAACCCGCCTTCTATCCGCAACAACTGGTTGTACTTGGCCACCCGGTCGGTGCGAGCCGGCGCGCCGGTCTTGATTTGCCCGCAGCCGGTGGCGACCGCCAGATCGGCGATGGTGGTGTCCTCCGTCTCGCCGGAGCGGTGTGACACAACCGAGGCGTACCCGGCTCGGGCGGCGCCGGGCCATGGTGTCGAGCGTTTCCGACAAGGTGCCGATCTGGTTGACCTTGATCAGGATGGCGTTGGCCACGCCGGACTCGACGCCGCGGGCGAGCCGGGTCTCGTTGGTGACAAACAGGTCGTCGCCGATCAGTTGCACCTGCGAACCGAGTTCTCTGGTCAGGATGGCCCAGCCGTCCCAGTCGTCCTCGGCCATTCCGTCCTCGATCGAGATGATCGGGTAGCGCTCGCACAGCTCCCGCAGGTACTCCGAGAACTCTGCACTCGGCAGCGACCGGTCCTCTCCCCACAAGTGGTAAAGCCCGTCCCGGTAGAACTCGGTGGCGGCCGCGTCGATGGCGATGGCGATGTCGTCGGCGGGTGCTCTGCCGGCGGCCACGATCGCTTCCACCAGCACCCTGACCGCTTCTTCGTTGGACGGCAGGTTGGGCGCGAAGCCCCCCTCGTCCCCCACCGCAGTTGAGAGGCCCCGCTCGTGCAGCAAGGCCTTCAGCACGTGATAGGTCTCGGCTGCCCACTGCAGGGCCTCCGCAAACGACGCTGCTCCGACGGGGACGATCATGAACTCCTGCAGGTCCACGTTGTTGTCCGCGTGAACCCCGCCGTTGATGACGTTCATCATCGGAACGGGCAGGACGTCGGCGCCGACCCCGCCGAGATAGCGGTACAAGGGCAGGCCCGTTTCATCGGCGGCGGCGTGGGCGACGGCGAGCGACACGCCGAGGATGGCGTTGGCCCCGAGCCGGGACTTGTTCGGGGTGCCGTCCAGGTCGATGAGGGCTGCGTCGAGGCCCCGCTGGTCCAGGGCTTCGAGACCCTCCACGCTGTCCGCGATCTCGCCGTTGACGTGCGCCACTGCCTGGCGCACCCCTTTCCCGCCGTAGCGCGGCCCGCCGTCACGGCGCTCGACCGCCTCGTGGGTGCCCGTCGAAGCGCCGGACGGCACCTCGGCCCGCCCCGTCGCCCCCGACGCCAGGAGCACCTCCACCTCGACGGTGGGGTTGCCCCGGGAGTCCAGGATCTCCCGCCCGATCAGCTGCTCGATCTCGCTCATGAACCTGATGCGCTTGTGGCTCCTGTGGCTGGTGTTGAAACGAGTAGCCCGTGGCGGCCGGGACGGGCAGCGATACCCGCCCGGCCCGGGCGCGCCGAACCCGCCCCCGCCCACCCCGCCTTCAGCCCATCAAGCCGGCGTCAGTGGGGATGAGCCGACGCTTTGACCTCGTCCCACAGCTCGATCGGTGATGGCGACGCCGCGCTCGCCGGCAAGCGCTTCCATGGCCCGGAACCGATCCCGGAACTTCGCCGCCGCCTCCCGCAGCGCGGATTCCGGGTCGAGCCCCAGGTGACGGGCGACGTTGACCACCGAGAACAGCACGTCGCCGAGCTCCTCGTTGACGGCCGGGTCAGCTGCGGCGTCGGCGATGGCCGCCTCGAGCTCCCCGAGCTCCTCGCGGATCTTGGGCCACGCACCGGCCGCGTCTTTCCAATCGAACCCGACCGAAGCCGCCTTGCTCTGGAGTTTGCAGGCGTACAGGAGCGAAGGCAGGTTGCCGGGCACGCCGTCCATGACGCTGGCCCGTCCCTTCTCCGCCTTCTTCAGCTCCTCCCAGTTCGGCATGGGCTCGCCCGGACGCCCCGAACACGTGCGGATGGCGGGCGACCAGCTTGTCGTGCACCCCCCGCGCCACGTCGGCCAGCGTGAACTGTCCCTCCTCGGCCGCCAGGGTGGCGTGGAAGGCGATCTGGAACAGCAGGTCGCCGAGCTCCTCCTCGAGGTGGTCGTAGCCAGCTCCGTGAGCTCGTCGATGGCTTCGAGCACCTCGTACGTCTCTTCGAGCAGGTGCCGGGTGAGGCGTGCGGTGGGTCTGCTGGTGGTCCCATGGGCAGCGGGCCCGCAGGGTGCGGACCAGCTCGGCGAAGCGGACCAGCTCCGCCGCCACCGGTTCGGCCAGCGCCGGGATCCACAGGCAGGTGAGGTGGTCCGGTTCGACCGCCCGGTCCAGCTCAGCCCAGGCCACCGTCCGCACTGCCTCGTCCGGGCAGGCCGAGCCGCTGCAGCACGGTGACATCGGGGCCGTCGTCGACGGCCAGCTTGATGTCGGACAGGACCGCCCGGCTGTCGCACTGGGCGACGAGCAACGGCCCGACCTGGCCGGCGGCCTCGACCGGGAAGCGGTGGCCGTCGACCACCCGGACCGCGGCAGCGACGGGGTCGACCGCCAACCGGGCCCAGGCCAGATCCAGGAACGACAACGAGGGCACGATCTCCACCGTGACACGATTGTCGGACCGCAGCAGCTCCACCGTGCGCTCGGCCACGAGCGGCGAGCCGGGTACGGCGTACAGGACTTCTCCCTCGGCCCGGGCCGCGGCAACCAGCGCTTCGACGACGGCGGCATAGACCTCCTCGATCGCGCCGGCCCGCTCGTAGATGGCGTCGAAAGACGTGGCCGGGTGGACCAGATCGGCGCTCGGATGACGGCTGGTGCGAACGAACCGGGTCCCGATCGTGGCGATCGCCGTCTCTGCCCCCACGCTCACGAGCCGCCGATCGCCGGGACCCAACCCGACGACGACGACCCGGCCCGTCATGAGCCCGTGCTCGGCGGGCTGGGCGGCATCACCTGCGACGACCGCCACGTGCCGTACGCCGGGTTGACCTGAACGCTGGCCTTGCCGAGCAGGCCACCCAGCACCGGATCAGACCCCCCCTGGGCCGCCACGATGGCGAGCGACAGGACCCGCTGCAGGTCGGGGGTGAACGCCTGATTGGACCGGCTCACGACCTTGACCACCTGGTAGCCGTAGCCGGTCTTGATCGGCGGAGCCACCTTGCCGACGCCGAGCCCGAGGACAGCGTTCTGGAAGGCCGCGGATTGGGACTCGAGCTGGGCCTGGGTGTAGCACGACGGCACCCCGTTGGGGACCCCGTCGGCGGCCACGGTGGCGGCCTGGCCGGCCGAGAAGGCCGACGTCGCCACCGTGCAGATCTGCAGGAAGAAGTACTTCTTGTACTGGTTGTACGCAGAGAGCAGCGACGAGCGCGGCACTGCCGTGGGCGTGATCGTGGCCTGGTCGGCCAGGCGTTCCACAAGGACGTCGCGAAACGCGGGCGAGAAGCTGCTCCAGCCAACCTGGCTGATCTCATTGACGGACCGGGCCGCCGCCTTCGAGGCATCGCTCGCGAACTGGTCGGTGGTCGCCAGGTGCTGGTCCACCACGGTGGCGTCGATCATGCCGTTGAGGACACCGGCGACCCAGGTGGTGTTGTACGTGCCTGTCGCGTCGCCGGCAACGGTGATCCCGGAGGTCGAGTTGGCCGAGTCGAACGACGAGACGTAGGCGGAGTTCCCGGCCCAGGCTCGCAGCTCGGCGTTGAGCGCGGTCTGGTGGATGACGTGCGAGCCGACTTTGGCCGCGAAGGGCGACGTGTCGCAGGCGGTCGCGGTCAACGTGAGACCGATGAGGGCAGCCACCCCGGCCAGAGCTGATCCAAGAGATTTCACGACGCCGGCGATGCTACCGGCGGGGCCAGCTGGGCTAGCAAGGCGGCCATGTCGGCAGGGGGATCGGCACCGCGAGGCAGGGGGATGACCAGCTGGCCGATGTCCTCTTTGAACACCGCCTTGGGGGCCAGCCGGCTGAGGCGAACCCGCTGACTGGCCTTGAGCTCGAGCGGGGACAGCCGGGCCGTGAATCCCCCTCCGGACAGGCCGGCCCCGCCCGTCACCACTGCCACCTCCCGGACGCCCAGGCGAGCGCACTCCGCCCGCAGATGGCCGATGCGCAGCAGAGCCTGGGCGGGCTCGGGCAGCGGGCCATATCGGTCCAGCCACTCCGTCTCAATGTCATCCACCTCGGCGTGAGTGGTTACCGTCGCCAGCCGCCGGTACGCCTCCAGGCGGAGATCCTCCCGGGCCACGTAGTCGACGGGCAAGTTGGCGGTCACGGGCAGATCAAGTCTGATCTCGGCCGGCGGGCGCACCTCCTCTCCCTTGAGCTCGGCCACAGCCTCGGTGACCATCTGCACGTACAAGTCGTACCCCACGGCCGCGATATGACCGGACTGGTCCCCCCCGAGCAGGTTGCCAGCACCGCGAATCTCCAGGTCGCGCATGGCGATCTTGAAGCCCGAGCCCAGCTCGGTGTGCTCCCCGATGGTTCGGAGCCGTTCGTAGGCCTCTTCGGACAGCGCCTGATCGGGAGGAAAGAGCAGATAGGCGTAGGCCCGTTGGCCGGCCCGGCCGACCCGGCCGCGCAGCTGGTGCAGCTGGCCCAGGCCCAGCCGCTCGGCCCGGTCGACGACCAGGGTGTTCACCGTCGGCATGTCGATGCCCGACTCGATGATGGTCGTGCAGACCAGCACGTCGTAGGCCCCTTCCCAGAAGTCCAGCACGACCCGTTCCAGAGCACCCTCGTCCAGCTGGCCGTGCGCCACCGCCACCCGGGCCTCGGGCACCAGCGCTCGCAGCTCCGCGGCCACCTTTTCGATCGTCGCCACCCGGTTGTGGACGTAGAAGACCTGGCCTTCCCGCAGCAGCTCCCGCCGTAGCGCCTCGGCCACCGCCCGCTCGTCGTACTCCCCGACGTACGTCAGGATGGGCTGGCGGTCGGCGGGCGGGGTGTGCAGCAAGGTGAGGTCCCGGATCCCGGTGAGGCTCATTTCCAGGGTGCGCGGGATCGGGGTGGCGGTCAGGGTGAGCACGTCCACGTCGGTGCGCAGCTTCTTGATGGCCTCCTTGTGCTGGACCCCGAAGCGCTGCTCCTCGTCCACCACCAGCAGGCCCAGGTCTTTGAACTGAAGATCGCCGGACAACAGGCGGTGGGTGCCGATGACCACGTCCACGGAACCGTCGGAGAGGCCGTCCACCACCGCCCGGGCCTGGGCGGGGGTGAGGAACCGGGAGAGCATCTCCACCCGGATCGGATACCCGGCGAAGCGGTCGGAGAAGGTCTGGAAGTGCTGGGAGGCCAGAAGAGTGGTCGGGACGAGCATCGCCACCTGCTTGCCGTCCTGCACCGCTTTGAACGCGGCCCGGATGGCCACCTCCGTCTTGCCGAACCCGACATCGCCGCACACCAGGCGGTCCATGGGAGCCTCAGCTTCCATGTCCGCTTTCACGTCCTGAATGGCCCGGAGTTGATCCGGGGTCTCGTTATAGGGGAACGATTCCTCCATCTCCCGCTGCCACGGGGTGTCAGCCGGAAAGGCGTGGCCGGTGGCGGTGACGCGCTTCTGGTAGAGCACGACCAGCTCCTGGGCGATCTCCCGCACCGCGGCCCGGACCCGTGATTTGGCCCGCTGCCAGTCCGTGCCATTGAGCCGGCTCAAGGCCGGCGACTCGCCGCCGGTGTAGGGCCGCAGCAGGTCCACCTGGTCGGACGGCACGTAGAGCTTGTCGCCGCCCTTGTATTCGAGCAGCAGGTAGTCCCGCTCGACCCCGCCGATGGCGCGGCGCACCATGCCGCCGAAGCGACCGACCCCGTGCTGGTAGTGCACGACGTAGGCGCCAGTGGTGATGTCGTCGAAGAACGTCTCGGCACTGCGGGCCCGGGAGCGGGGGCGCCGGTGGGCACGGCGGCGTCCGGTCAGATCGCTCTCGGCCAGCACCGCCAGCTTCAGAGGCGGGTAGACGAAGCCGCGTTCGAGCGGCTGCACGACCACCCGGACGCCCGGGTCGGTCAGATTGGCGGCCGTGGGCGACTCGTACAGCGGGGCCGGGACACCGTGATCGCCGAGCAGGGCCGCGAGCCGGGCGCCGCTCCCTCGCCCTTCGGCGCAGACCACGATCCGGTACCCCTGAGCTCGAAGCTCGCCTAGTTGCGCCATCAGCCGCTCGCCGTCGCCCACGACCGGATCCCAGCCGGCCGCCGCGACCACCTCGGTCCCGGGCCCCTCGGGCGCGGCCGTCATGGTCAGCACGGCCGCGTCGGTGTGGGCGAGCAGACGGTCGAAGGGCAAGTGCAAGCGGGGAAACTCCTCGCCACCGGCCCCCCACGTCTGGGCCAACGTGGCCGCCAACGCCGCCTCCTCGTCGAGCAGCTCCGCCGCCCGATCCCGCATGCGGCGAGGCTCGACCAGCAAGACCAGGGCATTCGGCGGCAGGAGATCCACCAGGAGGTGCTCGTCGCGGGTAAGCCAGGGCAGCCACGACTCCATACCGTCGAATACCAGGCCCTCGCTCAACCGCTCCCATTGCTGGCGGCCCCAGGGCGCTTCGCCGACGAGCGCGGCGGCCCGGCTGCGGACCTCGTCGCTCGGCAGGAGTTCCCGACACCCGAACAGTTCCACCTCGACGAGGTCGTCGGTGGAGCGCTGGTCGCCAACGGAGAACTCGGTGAGCCGGTCCACCTCATCGCCCCAGAGGTCGATGCGGACGGGCGCATCGGCGGTGGAACCGAACACGTCCACGATCGAGCCGCGCACGGCGAGCTCGCCGCGGTGCTCGACCTGGTATTCGCGCCGGTAGCCCATGCCGACCAGGCGGGCCACGAGGGCCTCCGGGTCGATCTGCTCGCCTCTGCGGACGACGATCGGGGCGACGTCCTCCACGTGAGGGCCGAGTCGTTGCAGCAGCGACCGCACCGGGGCGACCAGGACCTTCGGCAGCCGCTCGGATTGGCCCTGCCGGCCGCGCTGCAGCCGCCACATGGCTCGCAGCCGGCGGCCCATGGTCTCCACGCTCGGGCTGACTCGCTCGAACGGCAGCGTCTCCCACGCCGGGCAGGTGTCCACCTGCTCGGGACCCAGGAAGGCCGTCAGGTCGTGGGCCAGCCGCTCGGCCTCGGCGTTGGTAGGGACCGCCACCAGCGTGGGCCGGCGCCCCGACGCTTCGGCTGCTCCGGCCACTGCGAAGGCACGGGCGGGCTCGGGGACGGCGACGATGCCCGCGCGCAACCCGCGCAGGGCCGTAAAGGTCTCGTCGCTGCGCAAAAGGGGCAGCAGGGGGGCCAAGGTGGCGACGGGTTCCGCGCCGGATGCGGAGGGCACTTCACCCATTGAACCGGTTCTGGGCGGCTGCCACGCCCTCGGTCAGGATGTACTCGACGGCATCGGCCGCCACCTCGATGCTCACGTCCAGCTCGGTGCGGTCCCGGCGAGAGGGGGCGGACAACACGTGGTCGGCGCCCCCCTCCTTTCCCCCCGGCGGCTTGCCGATGCCGATCCGGACCCGGCTGAAGGCGTCCGAATGGAGGTGGGCCTTGATGGAGCGCAGTCCGTTGTGCCCGGCCAAGCCGCCGCCGGCCTTCACCCGCACGGTGCCAAGAGGCAGATCAAGCTCATCGTGCACGATCACCAACCGGGCCAGGTCGGTGATACCGAAGCGCCGGACCAGGGGGGCGACGGCCCGACCCGAGTCGTTGACGTAGGTCTGCGGGAAGGCCAGGGCCAGCCGGCGTCCATCGACACGCGCCTCGGCGACGAGGGAGTGCTCCTTGGATCGCTTGAGACGTTCACCATGGCGGGCGGCCAGGAGTGCGATGGTGGCGGCGCCAGCATTGTGGCGGGAGCCGGCGTACTCGTCGCCCGGGTTGCCGAGCCCGACGGCCAGCAGGTCGGCGGGCGTGCCCGACCGCGACCGCCCGAGCAGCTAGCCCTCCTCGGTCGCGCGCTCGCCGCCGTCCCGGGCGGCAGCGCCCGCCTCGCCTCCGCCGGCCTCGGCACCCTCGCCGGGCTCGGCACCCTCGGCCGCGCCCTCCTCCTCGAGCGCGGCCCGGCTCAACGAGGCCAGCACCACCATCTCCTCCGGCCCGACGTCGGTGGTCACGCCTTCCGGCAGGGGCAGATCGCCGACCCGGACGCCCTCGCCTACGGTCAGCCCGGACACGTCCACCTCCAGGTGCGGCGGGATCCGACCCGGCGTAGCGTTGATGGCGAGGGAGGTGAGCAGCTGCTCCACGAGCCCTCTCTCCTGCTCCACGGCCTTGGCCTCACCCACCAGGACGATGGGCACGTCCGCAGAGATGATCTCGTCCCGCCGGACTATCTGGAAGTCGACGTGGAGCACGGTGTGGCGGACCGGATGCCGTTGCAGCGCGCGGGCCAGGGCCAGATGCGTCTCTCGGCCGACTTGCAGGGACAGCAACTGGTTGAGCCCGGCTTCACCGGAGAGGGCGTGGCGGAGATCACGCCCGTCCACCGACACGGACGTGGCGTCGCCGCCATGCCCGTACAGCACCGCGGGGATACGGCCGCCGGAGCGCAGGCGCCGGGACGCAGCCGACCCGGTCGGCCGGCCGGGCTCGGCGAGCAGGGTGATCTCAGCCATCGAAGCGCGCTCCTGGAGGAATCGGTACTGACAAATCGGTAGTGGCAAATCGGTACTGGCGAAAGGACCGTGAAAGTCTAGCGGGCGCCTGTCAGGTCTGGTTTTCGCCGCCGAAGATCTGGGAGACGGACCGGTCGGCGAACACGGCGTCGATGGCGTCGGCGAAGATACGGGCCACGGAAACGACCTCGATCTTGTCGATCTGCTTCTCGGGCGGCAGGGGCAGGGTGTCGGTGACCACCACCCGGGCGATCGCCGAATTCTTGAGCCGGTCGATGGCCGGATCGGAGAGCACCCCGTGCGTGGCCATGGCCCACACTTCGGTGGCGCCCTTTTTGAGCAGGAGGTCGGCCGCGGCGCAGATGGTCCCGGCGGTGTCGATCATGTCGTCGATCAGTACGCACATGCGACCGTCCACGTCGCCCATGACGCCCAGCGTCTCCACCTGGTTGACCGAATTGGCGGGACGCCGCTTGTAGACCGCAGCCACGTCCACCCGAGCGCCGGAGTGGCGGGCGGCCTGCTCCGCGACCTTGGTGCGCCCGGTGTCGGGCGCGACCATCACGAAGTCACCGGATGGCGCGTGCAGCTGGAGGTAATCGGTAAGGAGCGGCACAGCCGTCAGATGGTCGACAGGGCCGTCGAAAAAGCCCTGGATCTGTCCCGAATGCAGGTCGACGGAGATGATCCGGTCCGCGCCGGCGGCGGCGAAGAAATCCGAGACCATCCGGGCCGTGATGGGCTCGCGGCCCTTGGCCTTGCGGTCCTGCCGGGAATAGCCGTAGTACGGGCACACCGCCGTGATCCGCTTGGCGGACGCCCGCTTGGCCGCGTCGATCATGATCCAGTGCTCCACCAACGAATCGTTGACGGAACGTCCGAGTGTGCGACCGTGGGACTGGATGACAAAAACGTCGGCCCCCCGCACGGACTCCGCGAAACTGGGGCGTACTTCTCCGTTGGCAAACTCCACCAGGTTGGCCTCGCTGACCTCGACACCGAGATTGGCGGCAATGTCAGCCGCGAGGGAGGGATGGGTCCGTCCCGAAAGCAGTCGCAGGGTGCGGGTGGGGACCAGTTCCATCGCCGTCCTCTCGGGCTCGCTCGTCAAGGCAGTTCGTCCATAGGGCTGGCTCCAGTGAAGCACGGACCAGTGACAACGCCGTCGGGCACTTTCGTATCCGGCGGCAGGTAAGCCCATGGGCCCACCCGGGCGTCGGCACCGACGGTGGCATTCCGGCCGACCGTGGCCGTCACCACGGCCCGGTTGCCGACCGTGCAATCGGCGAGCTGCGTGCTGGGCCCGATCTCGGCACCCCCCGCCACGGTGGTGGTGCCCTGCAGGAGCGTGCCGGGATACAGCACCACGTCGGCACTCAACTCCACCGTGGTGTCCACGTAAGTGTGCTCCGGGTCGACCATGGTGACGCCGCGTCGCATCCAGCGCTCGTTGATCCGATCCCGGAGCTCCGCCTCGGCGACTGCCAGTTGATGGCGGTCGTTGACGCCTGCCACCTCCATAGGGTCGGCGACCACCAGGGATTCCACCGGATACCCGGCATCGTGGAGAACGGCGATGGTGTCGGTGAGGTAGTACTCGCCCTGTGTGTTGTCGGGGCTCAGCCGCCGAAGCGCAGGGGCCAACACCGATCGGCGGAACACGTAGATCGACGTGTTCACCTCGTCGACCGCCAGCTCCTCGGGGCCGGCCTCGGCCTGTTCGACGATGCGGGCAACCCGGCCGGTCTTGTCCCGTACCACCCGGCCGTAGCCGGTCGGGTTGGCCAGCCTGGCCGTCAGCAGGGTGGCTGCGGCGTCGGCACTGCGGTGAGCCCGCACCAGGGAGGCCAGCGTGGGCGGACGCAGGAGGGGCGTATCGCCCGGAAGCACGATGATGTCATCGCCGTCGGCGTCGTCGTCCGGAAACGCGGTCAGCGCCACCAGCACCGCGTCGCCGGTGCCCCGCTGGACGCGCTGCTCCACAAAGTCCAGCCGCAGGCCGGGAGGCGGCTGCTCCCCCACCGCCTTGGTCACCCAGGCGCCCCCGTGGCCGACCACCACCACGGCCCGCTCCAGGTCGAGCTCGGCCAGGGCATGCAGCACATGGAGCACCATGGGCCGACCGCACAGCCGGTGGAGCGGCTTCGGGCGCTCCGACCGCATCCGGGTCCCTTCCCCGCGGCCAGCACGACCGCGGACAACGAGGTGGCCTGGCTCGTCATGCCCCTTTCTACCAACCCCAGCGGCCGCCGGCTGTCACACTGGAGAGCGTAGGGTCTGATCCCGCGGTGGCGGGTAGTTCAATAGGCAGAACACCGGACTTTGGATCCGGATGTTGCAGGTTCGAGTCCTGCCCCGCCAGCCACCCGAAGTGCAGGTCACCGGCACCTGATCGCGCTCCCCCAGGTTCGTGCATCGTCAGTCGTTCTCGACGGTGTAATCCCAATAGGCAACGACGTGTTCGTGGTCCGGGGCCCACTGCATCATGCCCTCGCCGACGAGTTCGTAGGCTCGAAGTTGAAAAGTGAGCGTCTGGCCGCGGTGAAGGACGAATGGCGGGGAATGCTCGCCCGGGACGAGCCCCATCAGAAACACGGCACCGAGATGGTCGACAGAGTGGAAGTCATCTATAGAAACCGGCACGTCGGCGGTGGCATCCTCCATGGTCACAGTCCAGGTGCAGGTTGTGGCGTCGGGCTGCTCGGGGAGGCCCTCGCCCGGGACGATCGGTCCGCTCACCGTGACCGACACATCAAACGCTTTCGTCTTCACCTCGACTGGCAGTCCTTCGACCTGGAGGGCCGGTTTTGCCATCGTGCCGGTGAGCGCGGCGTCGATGTCGGGGTGGAGGGTGTTCTTCGGCAGGTAGGACGCGGGCTTCGGGCCGCCACCACAGGCAGCGAGGGCGACAGTGAGGACGATGATCAGTGCGGCGACGATGCCGTGACCAGGACGGGGCCCGCGGGCCCCGTCCTGCCAACACCTGGCCGCGCTAACGGCGGGCTCCAATCTTCACGTTGACGGTGTCCTTCTAACCGTTGGCGCCGTTCTGGCCCACCATTCCGGGCGTCCCGTTGCCGCCGTTGCCGCCGTTGCCGCCCGGCGTCGAACCCACACCGTTGCCCCCGTTGCCCCCGTTCCCGCCGTTGCCGCGCAACCCGTTGCAGGGCGGCGTGTCGTAAGGCGAGGTCGGAGCGCCCGTTGCGGTAAACCAGGCTCCGTTCCATTCCTCGGGCGGGCAGGCTCCGTTGCCTCCATTGCCGCCATTGCCACCGGCGCCAGCCGAGGTGGTTCCGCTGCCGCCGGAGCCGCCGTTGCCACCATTGCTATTGCAGCCGGCCGCCCCGCCTTGGCCGCCGACGCCACCGTAGCCCCCGCCACCAGCGTTGCCGTTCTGACCGGGGCCGCCCAGGTTGGCGAGGATCCCGCAATACAAGGTGCCCGAGCCGCTGCCCGAGACCGGCTTGTACAGCAGCGGTACAGGCGCCACCGTGTACGACTGCGCGGTGAACACATCCGGCCCGAATGCGGCGAGGCCGGCCTGGGCGGCGTAGCCGAGGTGGCCGTGGCTGTCCAGACCACCACAGACCGTACCCGCGACGAGTGGCGTGTCAACATTGACCGGCTCGGTGCAAGACTGACCGGTCAGGAGCAGGTCCTCCAGCGTGCGCAGCGTGCTGTAGTGGTTGTAGTACGTGCTCGACACCGTGCCCGGTCGGATTGCCGGACTTATGAGGACGGTACCGGTGTCGCCGCCGCCCGGCGTGAAGTCGGTGGGGTCGTACAGCGGGTCGGCGGTGACGCACCCGCCCGTCGTAGCCACCTCGCTGCCGATCGGGCACGTGATGCTGCCGACCGTGGAGGTCCCTCCCTCGGCGCTCAGGGTCACGTTGCCGTCGAAGCCACCGGGCAGGGTGATGGGCTGTCCGCTGTCGTTGAGCAACTGGAAGGTACCGCTCCATGGCTTGGCGTAGTTGTTCGACGCGCCATTCGCGCTGGCATTGGAACCCAGCGAAACTGGCCCGGTGTCGCTGACGGCTCCCACGAACGTGTCGGGAGGGATCGTGTTGCCGAAGGCGTCGGTGCCCGAGACGAGCCGGCCCGTGTCATCGGCGTTGATCTTGGCGTCAGTGACCATGCTCGACTGCGGGGCGACCAGGGCGGGCTCGGTCGCCATGCCGGGCGACCCGCTCAGATTGGGACTCTCGCCGGCAAGCCCCGTCGGCCTGTCAATAAAGCCTGACGCTCCGGGGCCGGGCTGCAGCTGCTGGCCGGCGGTGTCCGTCACCTCGGGGTCGTTGGGCCCGGTCGGCTCAGTGCTCACGTTCTGGCCGTTGATGTTCTCGCCTGCGGCGTCGGTCTGGATTCCGTAGGCCCCATACAGGGAACTGGCGCCAGGAGCGGTGCTCCCGGCTTTCCCGTACGTCGGTTGGTCGGCCGGCGCGAAATTGGTGGAGGAGTCACCCGGCGCCGGAACGTTGTTGAAGCTGTTGCCGATCGTGAATGGAGGGTTGGCCTCGTCGAAGGTGATGTCGATGAGCCCGCCCGCCTTGAAGGCGGCTGACTGTTCGATGAGCGGGATGTAGTAACGCAGGAACAGGTCAGCGGCGTACAACCCGCCGGTGTAGTTCGTCGGCGTCGTCGCCTCGGGATCGTATGCCGGCACCCCGGTCGGGGTGTAGTTCGGCGTGCCGTTGGCGTTGAAGGCGCCAGAGAGGTTGTTGCCCTGGCAGGTCGCATCGTGGGCGTCGCTGCAGTTATTCGGGGTGATCCAGTTGAACGCCGGGACTTCATTGGCCGGGAGGGTCAGATCGTGGGCCAAGCCGTAACTGGGGTCGTCCAGGTTGGCAACGTGGTTGGCGTCGCAGTTGCTGGGCGTCGTTCCCCCCGGTCCGTCGTACTCCGGTGTGGTCGGCTCGTTGAGAGCCGGTTGGGCCGGGTAGGTGACCATGTTCTGCATGCCCTCAGACTCACCGGTCAATGACGTGAACCAGCCAGTCGGGAAATGCTTGGCCACGTACTGGTCGGCCGGGTCTCCATTTCCGCCGGCGTTGGCAGGCTGGGCACCGGTAAAGCTCGTCACGTCACCGCTCGGCGCCACAAGATTGGTTGGATTGGTCACCGGATCGCCATTCGAGGGCCCGGGGTAGCCACAGGCCCCGTCGTCGCGACCAGGAACCGTATCGGTGACTCCGGGGGTGGCACCGGTTACGTAGGCCGTCGATCCCACGGGCTGGGCGCCCCCGAGATCCTGGGCGTAGGCCTTCCAGGAAACACCGGCCGCGTTGAACTGGTTGAACAGTGTCGCCACGTCGGTCGGGTAGACGCAGCCGTTGTTGGCCAGCGAAGCGTCCACACCACCGTGCACCTCGAGCTGACCGTAGTTCCCGCTGGTCGCGCCAGCCGGGTTCGGTGTCGCGGTGTTGGTCCCGCTGGCGTCGGTGGTGCCATCCGTGTCCGTCACGGTGCCCACCGTGCCGGTCGTGATGATCCCACTGTTGCTGTTCGTCATGTTCGCGCTGGTCGAGCAGTCGTCTTGCACGGCGTAGGACGGAGCCTGGCCGGACACCAGCGAGATGTAGTTGTCCATGCTGAAGTGGCCGGTGCCGTAGTAGTTGGTCAGCAGGGCGCCCTGCTGGGGAAGCGTCTGCCACAGGTAGCTGTTCTGGTTGAGTCCGCTGAAGGTCTCGTCGTAGGACTTGTTCTCCAGGATGATCAACCACACATGGCTGATCGCGCCGACTGGTGTACCCGTCGATGTGATGACGCAGCGTTCGTTGAGGATGGATCCGCCGCGGGGTATCTGCAGGGTGCTGCCCGCCGGGCAGGTGATTGGGGTGGCGGACGACGACTTCGGTGCGGAGAGCGAGGCCGTGGCCGTCGCCGCTCCGAAGGCAGCCAGCGCCACAGCAGTGAGCCCGGCCGCCAGCCGAACGCGACGACTCTTTCTCAACACTGAGATTCGCATGAGACGAGGTTTACACACGCGAAATGGCCCACGGGTTAGGGACAGGCATCAAACCGGTATCATTTGGGCAACGAAGTCGTGAACACTTTGTGGCTGAGCGCCGTGCCATCGGGTCTTGTGCGTCGCCCCGCAGACCGGCTCCGGGCGTCGGGACTCTGACGGGAGCGCACTCTTCCGCGGACCGTCCGAACGCCGCATCAGACGCCGATACTTAGCCCGACTGTTTGGCGAGAGCGTCACCGAGATTGCGGATGTTGGTGCGAGCTGAGGCTGGTAACAGCGACTGATAGGAGGGGCAGAGCCTCAGGAGCGCCACTGCTTCAAGCGTGTTGAACGTGGTGACCGACAGGGGAAGATGCGTCTGCGACTCCACGTTCCTGGCTCCGACCGCCACCCCCACCATGGCGTTATCAATTCCTCCACCCCGCTGCAAGAAGGCGCAGAAGGCGGACCCGTCAGTCAGGAGAGCACGCAGAGCCACGCTCCCCTGAGCCTGCGCATAGGTAGCCAGCTGAGGGTCGGCCTGAGTGACATCCGTCAGGAACTGGGCGTCCTGAGCCGGTGACACGTTCGGCGCCAAGAGCGGCGACGAGGAAGTCGGCTTCGACGAGCCCGCCGAGTTGGACGAGTTCGCCGAGTCGGACGAGCCCGCCGAGTTGAACGAGTTCGCCGAGTCCGCCGAGGACGTGGTCGTGGCCGTGGATCTCACCTGACCGTTCGCGCCGCATGCCTGGACGCCCAAGGCGCCGGCCAGCAGAACGCACACCGAGAGGAAAATCCGGCGGGAACTGCCCTTCGCTCGCGTCACCATTCGACATTACACAGACCCAGGTACCGCTGGCGGCGGAGACCAAACGATGGGATGAGTGCTGGGCGGCTGGTCCGAACTGCTTAACTACCGAGCCGATCGTCGTGCTTCAATGAGGTGTCGGGTCGAGTGGGCGACAAAGCGTTCCCCGTTCCGCATCTGAGTGTCGAGTTGGGCCAGCGCTTCGTGGTACTTCTCGACCGTGAACTCCGGTACCCACCAGACGCACTTGCGAAGGATCCAGACAACGGCTCCCACGTCGAAGAACTCCATGCGACACCGGGCGGTGCGGAGGTCGGTCACCACCAAGCCAGCGGCTCGAGCCGCGGCGCATTCACGCTGCGGATCTCTTTGCCTCCCTACGTGCGGAAGCGGACCGAGGAAGTGCTCGATCAGTTCGAACGCCGATGCCGGTCCGACATGCTGCGCAAAGTAATAGCCGCCTGTGGCGAGGACGCGATGTATCTCTTCCCAGTCGGGCCCCACCGGGTGGCGGGAGGTCACCAGCTCAAATGACTCGTCGTGGGCATCCTTCACGGATTCGATGATCTCGACACCGCGCGGTCCCAGGAGTTCACGAGCACGCTGTGCGTTGGGTGCCCACGCTTCGGCGGCAACCATCCTCGGCGGGAACATTGGTGCCTCCGCCAGGACTTCACCGCCACCAGTGTCGATGTCCAACGCGGACTCGACCTGGCCAAGCCGGTGACTGAGGAGCTTCAAATAACGCCAAGGCGGCCGCTCTTCAGTCGCCCGCCCATTCAACCAGTCGAACCCCCATCCGGTGACATCAGCCGCGGCGGCTTCGCCCACCAACTCATCGAAGGACCGCACTACGACATCATCCCACTCCCCTCCACCGCGCCACGCACGTTGCCTCTCACAAGTCCGATAGGACCGCAACCTGGAAACCCTGGGCCGGGATGGGGATGGGGCGATATGTCTGCGACTTCCGGCGACTAGGTCGGTTTCCGCCATACGGAGACGTGGTTGGCGCTCTCAGCCGTGAACACCGAGCGACGAAAGTCGCTCCACCGCTCGTGAAGGCTCATTCCAGCAATTCGGGCCATGAGGTCCAGCTCGGACGGCCAGACGTAACGGTGCGGCGAGGTCAAAGACTTGAGCTCGCCGTCGATGACCCACCAGTGGCGAGAGACGGCGATCTGGGCGCCGAGGTCGTACTCCTCGATGCCAACGTGATGGGTCGTGGCGACAAAGACCCGTGTGGTCTCTCCCGGCGGGAGTCGCTGCAGGGCAGGTACGTAATTCTCTAGCACGAAGAAGCCGCCGGGCCTGAGGTGGGTGGCGGCGTTTCGGAACACGCCGATTTGCTCATCCTGGGTGGTCATGTTCGTGATCGTGTTCCGCAGCAGGTACACCAGGCCGAACGAACCCGGTACTCGGGCGGTAGCGAAGTCTCCCACGATCACATCCATGTCCGATCCGACCTGTCGCTTCAGTTCGGCGACCATGGCCGGCGAGAGCTCAATGCCTTCTACGCGTAGTCCTCGCCGGACCAGCGGCAGGGCGACTCGACCCGTGCCTATGCCGAACTCCAGTACCGGACCCGTCCCAGCTAATCCGGCGAGAAACTCGACGGTGGGGTCCAAGACGGCTGGGTCGAATAGCTCCGGCCACAGTCTGGCGTATCGGAGCGCGATCCAGTCATCGAAGTGGGTTTCTGCCACCACGGGCGAGCCTGTCAAGCTGAGCAGTCGCCAGCAACCGACTTTCTAGAAGGCGGCTGCTCAGTACGGAACGCGGCCTGTCGGAGTCCCGACTCGCCGGTGTCTACAACAGGTGCGCGATGGACATCGGCAGCTCCCGGATGCCTCTACGGATCTCGTTCGTCGAGCGGGATACGTACCTGATGTCATGGTCACCGGAGCGGATGAGCCGGAGACAGGCGAGGCGAGGTGTCGGAGAATCGTCCACCCGAAACGTGATTACCTCAGACTTCGCAGTGCAGCACGGCGACCCCGGGATGTTGATGCTGACGTAGACACCGGGAGTCGAGATCCAGGTCGCCTCTGGCGGGCCACGCTGACCTCGGTCTCGACGTGCCCGACGGTCAGGCCCGGGGCCGGCTCTCGCGTATCTGCCACTCGAGCCGCGTTGTCATCGATGCGGCTCAGGAGTTGCAGGAGAGCCTTGCGGTCCTTGTCGGTCAACGGCGCAAAGAGGTCTTCAGCAGCGCGCCGCCGCGCCTCATGCATGTCGTCACGAACAGCCGCGCCGTGTTCGGTGAGGTGCAGGCGAATGGCGCGCCGATTGTCGGGGTCGATCTCACGGCGGACGAGCCCGGCCTTTTCGAGCGCATCAACCACCGTTGTCAGCGAACGGGGCACGATGCCGAGATGGTCGGCGAGTTCGCTCATCCGGGGCGGCTCCTCGCTACGGGTGATCATACGCAGGGCACGCTCCTGGGCGGGAGTGAGACCGAACGGAGCGAGCCGGTCGGCCTGTGCCCGGCGGAGCCGTTTGGTCAGCCGCTGGAGAAGGTCCGCGAGCTGTACTGGATCCTCACGCACCATAGTGGTCAGCTTACCAGGAGCCAGGCTCATACTGAGCTTGGAATAACTTTGAGGTTAGCTCTGTTTGAGCTATCGCGACTAAAAGCCATTCTTGGAGGCCTATCTGAACACCGCCCGACCCCGTGTCCCGCTGCGACGCATCCTGCACCTCTTCCGCCCCTACCGGTGGAGCCTGGCGTTCGTCGGGGTCCTGGTCGGTGCCTCGTCGATTGCGTCGATCATCAACCCGTTCCTCGTCCGCGAGATCATCAACGTGGCCTTGCCGCAGGGGCGGACCGGGCTGCTCACGCTGCTGGCATTCGGCATGGTCATCGTGGCAATAAGCAACAGCTCCTTCAGCGTGTCGCAGACGTACGTGTCCACCAAGGTGGGCCAGCGAGTGATGCACGATCTGCGCACGGCCCTGTACGCCCACCTCCAGCGCATGTCGCTCGCTTTCTTCACCAGGACCCGTACCGGAGAAGTGCAGTCCCGGATCGCCAACGACATCGGCGGCATGCAGGCGACGGTGACAACGACCGCCACCACCCTGGTCTCCAACCTGACGACCGTGGTCGCCTCGATCATCGCCATGATCGCCCTCGACTGGCGCCTCACGATCGCCTCGCTCGTCATGATGCCCGTTTTCGTGTGGGTAAGCCGACGCGTCGGGACGGAGCGCCGGCGCATCACCAGCGACCGACAGCGCCAGCTCGCCACGATCTCCTCGATCGTGCAGGAGTCGCTCTCCGTCAGCGGCGTCCTGCTCGGCCACACGATGGGCCGCTCCCAGTCGCTCACCAATTCCTTCGCGACCGAGTCGGACAACCTTTCCGACCTCGAGGTTCGATCGAACATGGCGGGTCGCTGGCGCCAGTCGACGATCCAGATCGTAATGTCCTCCATGCCCGCCGTGATCTACTGGGTGACCGGCCTGACCGCACACGGACATCACATGGCCATCTCGATCGGAACGCTGGTCGCGTTCACCACGCTGCAGCAGAACCTCTTCCGCCCGATGGTCCAGCTTCTTGGCGTCGGCGTCGACATGCAGAGTTCTCTGGAACTGTTCAGCCGCATCTTCGAGTACCTGGACCTCCCGGTCGACGTCGCAGAGCCCGAGCATCCGGTCGCGGTCGGCGAGGTGCGCGGCGAGGTGGGCCTGCACGATGTCAGTTTCTCCTACTCGAGCGAGGAAGAACCGACCCTGCGCGGCGTCGACGTAACCGTACCGGCCGGGCACAGCCTGGCAGTCGTCGGCGAGACCGGATCCGGTAAGACAACGCTCAGCTACCTCATCCCGAGACTGTACGACGTGACGTCAGGCAACGTGACGATCGACGGTACCGACGTTCGGGACATGTCCTTTGACTCGCTGGCCGCCGCCGTGGGCGTCGTCTCCCAGGAGACGTACCTGTTCCACGCCTCGGTCGCCGACAACCTGCGGTTCGCCAAGCCCGATGCCTCCGACGCCGAGCTCGTCGCCGCTGCGAAGGTGGCGCAGATCCACGACCACCTCGAGTCCCTGCCGAATGGTTACGACACGATCGTCGGGGAGCGCGGCTACCGGTTCTCGGGCGGAGAAAAGCAGCGCCTGGCGATCGCCCGAGCCGTCCTGCGCAACCCGCCCATTCTCGTGCTGGACGAAGCCACCAGTGCCCTCGACACGCAGACCGAGCAAGCGGTGCAGGAGGCCATCGACACGCTGTCCTCGGGCCGGACCACGATCACGATCGCACACCGGCTGTCGACGATCCGCGACGCTGACGAGATCATCGTCCTGGACGCGGGCGAGATCGTCGAGCGCGGCAGCCACGAGCAACTCCTCGAACTCGAGGGGCACTACGCCGCTCTCGTCAACCGCGACGCCGACATGCTCATAACGGTGTGACCCCGCTCAGCGAAATTATGCGTGGCCTCCGTCAGCTTCGCTCTTGTTGCAAGGTTACGTGGACGGCCATCTTCGTCCGATGTTTGGCCAGTTGTTTGCGCATCCTGGCTAGCTTGCCACTTTCGGAGTGACCGGCAACGGGCAGAGACTGAGTGACGTGAATGCCTCTGTTGCGATGGCCGGGGTGCGCTTCTGGAAGCCGAAGACGGCTCCGCCGGCACTTTGATCGTGGGTACCCCGCGGAACCTGTCCGGCCGCACAGTCCTGCCGGCTCGGCAATGGCGTGCGGGTCCTTCAGTTTGGTGCAGGCGGGGGGATTGGGGCGAACCGGGACGTGCCCCAGTGCGTACCCATGACTGACGCGAGTCTGGAAAGGATGATGTGATGACCACCGAGACGGTGACGCCGTCCGTTTACACATGGGCGACCAACCGGGCCAAGTGGGCCCGCAACCCGGTCCCCCGGGGGGAATGACCATGCTGGCAGTCGTCACGGGAGCCTCTGCCGGGCTGGGCGAAGCTTTCGTCGCCCGTCTGGCCGCGGACGGTTGGGACCTGGTCATCACTGCCCGTCGGCGTCCGCGGCTGTTGGCCCTCGCCGAACTGGTCACGGAGACGTCCGGGCGGAAGGTGCGGGTGCATGTCGCGGACCTCGCTGTCGCAGAAGACGTCGCCGAGCTCGAGCGTCTGCTGGCCCGAGAGGCAGTTGATCTGCTGGTGAACAACGCTGGTTTTGCCGGCTACGCCCCGTTCGTTGATGTCGCGCCCGAGGTGGTTGACGACCTCGTGGGTGTGCACATTCGGGCGACAAGCCGTCTCACCCGGGCCGTCCTGCCATCCATGGTCCAGAGGAACCGGGGTGGGATCATTAATGTGGCCTCTCTGCTGGCGTTTAGCGCCACCCTCCCGCCGCAGCCACTGCCGTTCCGGGCGACCTACGCCGGCGCGAAGGCGTTCCTGGTGGCCTTCACTCAGGCCCTTGCCGGCGAGCTGGCAGGGACCGGTGTGGGGGTGCAGGTGTGCTGTCCCGGGCTGATTGCCACCGAGTTCCATGAGGGGATGGACATGTCCGGCATTCCTTTTCCGGTGCTCGATCCGTCAGAGGTTGTAGACGCGGCGCTACAAGGTCTGCAGCTGGGAGAGGTGGTGTGCTTACCGAGCCTTGACGACACGGTCTTGCTGGACCGGCTCGATGAGGCTCAGCGCACCCTGCTGTTGACTGCTGTCGCCGGCAAGCTGGCGCAACGGTATCGCGGTGATGGCTGAACCATTCGCACCCGAACGTATCTCTTTACAGCACCGACGTGCTCAAAGACATCCGCCAGGTCGCCGGCGGCCGAACACCGAACTCACCTCAAAGGCTCCAGCTCTTTCGCGCGATGAGCACCTGTCCCGCTTCAAAGAACTCGCCTCGGCGTTTCCTGGCAGCGTCTCGTCGCTGATCGACCAACAAATGGATCCCAACGAGGTCATCTTCGTGCCGGTCCAGGAAGTGGAAACGCCCACCTACCATCAAGGGCGGATACTGCTGATCGGCGACGCCGCTCACGCCTTTCCGCCGCTGCTGGCACAAGGCGCGGCCATGGCCATCGAAGATGCCGCCTCCCTGGCCGAGTTACTCGGCAAATCTGGCGACGTTGACCAGGTCCTCCGAGCATACGAAGCGAGAAGGCGGCCGCGAGTCGAGACCATCCGGGCCGCAGTCCGCCATCTCACCGCAACCCGAGGGTTCGAAGGACCGGTCACATCCGAACTGCTGGAAAGCCATCCGGCCGTCTTCTCCAGCTCGCTGGCCGCCTATGACGACCTGATCGTGGATCCGTTTACCCTCGACCCGTCGCACCTACCGTTGGGGTAGTTGCCGTCGCCATCTCGATGGGGGCTTGGCGTAGCGCTTGGAAAAGGCCCGGCTGAAGGCGGCTTCCGAGTCGTACCCAACCTGGGCGGCGATGGCGCCGATGGACTGGGTCGTGTATTGGAGGAGATCAGCGGCGCTCTCGAGTCGGACCTGGGCGATGTAGGCCGCGGGCGGCGTCCCGACTCGCTTGACGAAGCGCTCGGCGAACGCGGAGCGGGACAGGTTGGACTTCTCGGCCAGGCGTTCGATGGTCCAGGGGTGGGCGGGGTCGGCATGGATGGCGGTGATGGCGTCGCCAATGACGGGGTCCATGGCGCCCGTCAACCAAGCGGGGGTGGCATCGGGCCGCACCGCCCACGCTCGCAGGATCTGGATGAACAGGAGGTCGAGGATCCTCGAGAGCATTTCTCGTGACCCTTGCGATGGGTTGGTGTTTTCCTGCATCAGCATCGCCGCGCTCACATCCAGCCATTCGAGCGACTCGTTTCCGGCGCCGCGCAGTTCAATGATGGGGGGAAGGCGCTGCAGCAGCTGGGCACCGCGCGACGCGTCCAAGGAAAACGTCCCCGCCAGCCAGCGGGTACCGATGTGATCGCGCACCACGTCGGGGCGCATGTCGGTGGAGGCAAGGGGCCGAGCTGGCACCCGTTTGCCGGCGCGAATGACGTGGGGCCTCGCCACCGGCACCAAGATCACGTCCCCGCGTTGATAACGATGGGTTGCCCGGTCCCCTTCGAGCTGCAGCTCGAGCTGGCCGTCGTTGACGATGTGAATGGTTCCCCCCGGGTGAGCGAAGGAGATGGCAAAGGGAGGGGCGGGGGCACAGCAAAAGATGGCCTCTCCCCGCAGCCGCACGTTTCTGAGCATGCCGGAGAGGAGATCGGGGCGGGAGCCCTCGTCAGGGTCGGATGCCGGCCCGTCGCCGTGTCCTGGACGATCTGCAAAAAAGTCCGGTGACTCAGTCATAGATTCACCCCAAATTTAGCGTTACGTTGCCGGGGGTGCTACTGGCGAATCTGCACTCAGGGAGCTCCGGGCGGGGCAGGTCATCGTGAGGGAGCTAACCGTGGCCACACAGTGGGTTGCGACCGACTTCGGCGGTCCGGAGGTGCTAAAGCAGCGGACGGTCGAACTGGACCCTCCTCGCAGGGGGGAGGCGACCATCGAGGTCCGAGCGGCTGGCATGAACCCCGCCGACTACAAGCACATCGGCCCGGGCCAAGACCGAAACCTGCTGCCCTTGACGCTGGGCTACGAGGTAGCCGGAATCGTGTCCGCTCTCGGCCCAGACACCGGCCTGGCCTCTGGTGGCGGCACGGTCGGGGACGAGGTGGTGGCCTTCCAGATCCTGGGCGGATACGCCTCCGCCATCACGGTGAACGCGTCGGAAGTGTTCGCCAAGCCCCCGGGCCTCGACTTTCCCCAGGCCGCCAATCTGTTTCTGGTGGGCACCACTGCTTCGGAGATGCTGCACGTCACCGACGTCTCTAAGGACGATGTCATTCTGCTGCACGGAGCCGCCGGCGCCGTCGGCACCAGCGCATTGCAGCAGGCGCAGCGGCTCGGCGCCACGGTCATTGGCACGGCCGCCCGCGACCACTTCGACGCCGTGCGCCGCTACGGCGGCATCCCCGTCGAGTATGGCCCCGGATTGGAGGCCCGGGTTCGCGCCGCCGCTTCCAGCAAGGTCACCGTCGCCCTGGACACTGTCGGCAGCGACGAAGCCATCGACGTATCGCTGGCGGTTGTCGCCGACCGGAAACGCATCGTGACCACTGCCGCATTCCAGCGGGCCAAGGGGGACGGGCTACTCTCGATTGGCGCTTCGAACCCGGCCAGCGGGCCGTATCGGGCCTCCCAGCGTGGTCGACTGCTGCAACTGGCTGCAGACGGCCATCTGGCCGTGCCAGTAGGGGCCACTTACCCACTGCAGGACGCCCCGGCCGCGCTCAGGGCCCTTATGGGACGCCGTCCGTTCGGAAAGCTGGCCCTCGTCGCCTGAACTCCCGGATCCTCTTACACCCCATGGCCAGAAGGAGACACCAAGCATGACCACCATCGGCATCATCGGCAGCGGCCACGTCGGCAGCAACATCGCCAAGGCGGCCATCGCCAACGGCTACGACGTGGTGCTCAGCAACAGCCAGGGGCCCGCCTCCCTCACTGGCCTGACGCACGAGCTGGGGCCGCACGCCAGCGCCGCGACGCCGGCCGAGGCGGCCGCCCGGGCCGACTTCGCCGTGGTGGCCATCCCCATCACGGCCATCGACCAGGTGCCTGTCGAGCCCCTGCAGGGCAAGGTGGTCATTGCCACCATCAACTATTTCCCGGACCGGCTGGGGCACCTCTCCGCGATCGACAACGGGAGCACCACCGCGCCGGGCCTGTTGCAAGAACACTTGCCGAAAAGCCGCGTGGTGCGGGCCTTCAGTATGATCGACGCGGCGGACATGTCCAGCGACGGCCATCCGCAAGGAGACCCCAAGCGACGGGCACTGGCTCTGGCCGGCGATGACAGCGACGCCAAACGGCTCGTCGTCGAGCTGTACAACCAGTTCGGGTTTGACGCCCTCGACATCGGTGGCCTGGACGAAAGCTGGCGGGTCGACGCCGGCCAGAAGGCTTTCGTCACTCACCAGAACCTGGCACAGCTGAAAGAGAACGTCGCCAACGCCAGCCGACCGGCCCGTAGGTCCTCCAAGGCCTCGTCGATTGACGCGAACGGGTGTTGACTCACGGTGCAAGGCTACGCCGAACCCCGACGTTGAGCCACTGATCCTCAAGCGCAGTTAGTCCTTCAAGCCGCCGATACCGAGCGAGTCTGCCGAGCCAGACGAGCCGCCATCGAGAAGCGATTCAGCCCGCAGACTGGACCGCGCGGCCGCTTCCTGCTGCTGGACGTATTCCTGGGGATCCTTGTCCACCGGCTGTACGCCGGCGAAGTTCCGCGCTTCGAACGTCACGAACCGCACGCCCAGCTCATGGCGCTGAGACAGGCTGACCCGGCGGCGGAAGTCGGTCAGGCCCTGACGCTCCTCCTCTGCCATGTGATCGCCATTCGCGGCGTTGACCGCGGCGATGGCGTCGCGCCAGTCGGGGCTGCCCACCGGACGCGGGCGAACGGCCGCGATCGTGTCCCGTATCTCGTTGTGGTCGTGGATCGCGTCGATCGTCTCCGGCTCGGCACGAGCGAGCGGCCGCGGGGCGAGCGCCAGCTTCACCAGTTCCGGGTAGAAGATGTCTTCCTCGGCCGCGGCGTGGACTTCGAGAAACACCGCCAACCGGGCCCAGACATCGGATAGTGCCGCGACGCTGGCGGAATCCATTTGTTCCAACAGGGCGAAGCGACGGCGCTGCTCGTGATGGTCGTCCAGGATCAACTGCGTGATGTCCATGGTGTCTCCTGGCGTGGCGCGCTTTGACCGTCGCACGTTACCCCGCGACGAGGTCACGGTTTCTCCGCCGCTGACGAGCGACAACTGTCGACGGATTGTGAGGTGGATCGGGCTGGCCTCGTATCGTCCGAGATGTGCGCCGAGTTCTGACGGGCAACACTTAGCCCGGATCCACCGATTGACCGGGGTCGATTGTTTTAGCGGGTCTGTGGCGGGTTGGGGTGGGTGGTGATGGTCCGGAGGGGGTGGCGAGGGGGAGGCGGCTGGTGAGGGGGCGTGTGAGGTCACGGCTTTTGGGTGTTCGGGCTGTCGTCGACGCGGCCGCCACGGGCATCGGTTCTGCTGGGCGGTTAGATAACGAGTTCCACGCTGCGGATGGCGTCGAGCATGGTGTGGAACTGGACCGTCCATGGCCAGCGGGACGGAAGGTGGAGATGGACGCGTCGGCCTGAGGTGGCGAGCCGGCCGGGGATGGTCAGGTAGCGGCGGCGGAGGGTGTCGGTGGCCACGAAGGCTTTGCGGTTGGGCTGCCCGTCGCTGGTGTCTTCGCTGACGCCTGCTGGGGTGTCGGTGTCGATGCCGCCGATGCGGGTGGTCCAGCGCGACAGGTTGTGGGCGATCACGTTCAGCGTGAGCCAGGCTGCGTTGGCGGCGAAGCGACCGGAGGGTAGGTGGTTGAGCCCGACGCCGTATTTGAGGTCGCGGATGGCGTTCTCGCAGTTGGCGTGCGCTCGATGCCAGGCATCGAGTGTGATCGGGTCGCCGTCGCGGTCGGTCATGAAGGCGTGGTAGGAGTAGTCGGCGATCAGGGCGAGTTGCGATCCCGGTGTGGGCCGGGTTCGGCGCACCACCAGCCGGCAGGGGATGCCTTCGTCGGTGCCGGACTTGAATGCCCGCCAGTCGATGGCGGTCACATCGGCGCCGTCGTCGAGCCAGTAAGGGATCGGCTTCCACGCCTGCTCGGGGATGGCCGAGATGGCGGCGTGCACGTTCTTGTACAGCTTGACCGTGATCGAGAAGCGGACGTCGGCGGCCTGGCAGGCCTGGACCACTTTGGCGGAGTAGAACCCCGAATCGGCCCGCACCATCAGCGGGCCGGTCGCCGCCGCGGCTCGGACCCGCCCGAAGGTCTCGGCCAGGAAACCGACCGCGCCGCGAGCGGTATGCGAGTTCCCGCCCCGCAGACGCGAGTGGATCACCTCGCCGCTATCGGCGGCGATGGCATAGAGCGGGTGGTAGCCACGAACATGGGTGTAACCGAAACGGCTGCCGCCTTCTTTCTGGGTGCCGTAGGTCTCATGTATCGAACTGTCCAGATCGATGGTGAACGCCTCCCCCGGCTGCGGGCCGGCGCCGGCCGCCCACCCACGAGCCAGCGCCTCGCCGGCGGCGGCGTCGAGCTGGCGGGCATGCCCCCACGAAAAGCTGCGCAAGAAGGTACCTATCGTCGAGGGAGCCAGCACCGTGTGACCCAGCACCGCCGCGGTCGACCCGGCCCGCAGCACCTCGCAGCCCTCGATGCTGTCCGCGGCCGCCAGCACCGAGTGGATCACCGTCATCGCCTTGTCCCCGACATTGGCCCGGCCCGAGCCGTCGCCCAGATCGACGCGCTCATCGAAGATCTCACGCAGCCGTAGATGCTGAGCCAGGCTGGCCGGCGCGATCAGCCCGGCGTTGGCCACCAGCCGCTCGTCATCGAAGGTCACGCCGATCCGGTCCAGACTGTGCCAAGATGAACGCATCTGAAAGGTGCCTTCCAGTAGGGGCATGGCTTGGTGTGGTAGCCGCCATTTTCCCTTGCCGGAAGGCGCTTTTCGCGGATACCCGCCCTATGTCACCCCCGCCGGATCGGTGGATCCGGGCTTAGCAATGTCGATTCAGGATTGGAGCGGCTTCGGTCAGGTCGTTGGCGCATCCAGCGGCGCGTTAGTCGGCCTCCTCTTTTGGTGTCTCGCTCAACCGGGACCGGATCACAGAAAATCGGTCACTGCGCGCCAGCGCCAGTCAGACACTTGTGCTGTTCATGCTTCCACTCGTTGTCTCTATCCTGGTCCTCACGCCAGGGCAGACTCAGTGGGTTCTAGGGTCCGAACTCACCTCCCTCGCCGTCATAGGGGGGCTGATCCTGGCCGTCGCCGGACGAGGCAAGCAGACTCCCAGCGGCGACCAAGAGTCACGCCTCGCGGGGCTGATAGACCGCAGCAGTCCCAACCTCCTGACGTCGCTGTTCACGCTGGTCGCGGGCGCGACCCTCCTCGCCGGAGAGGGTGGCGGTCTCTATTGGTTGGTACCGGCCGTCGTCTTCGCCCTCGTCGGTGGCACGCTGAATGCTTGGTTGTTACTCGTCGGGGCGCCGGGATGACCTCACTGCAGCGGAGGGGGCGGCCGATCCGAAGGGCTGTCGATCTCGTCGACATCAACGTCCAGAACGGGCGGCTATGCGGGACTCTGACGCCGCCACATGGGATCTGCTCGTCGAGTGGTGATGACCCACCGTCCGTCGCCGAGCCGGACCAGGTCATCAACGTAGCGGACGCCCATCACCAGGGCCTCCCGCTCACCGGCGGCATCGTAGAAGTGGTGTGCCACGGCGTAGGTCTCAGTGTGAGCTGAATCGCCGTCGACGCTCCTCAGCTGGTTCCCCATGAGGTGTTGTGTCGCGCCGAAGGACTGCACACCGTCGATTAAGCGTGGCAGGTAATCCGAGAGGGTTCCGGAGAAGGCACTTCCTGTCACGTAGGCATCTCGAGCGAAACATTCTCCAACCTGGTTGAAGTCGCGCCGGTCCAGGCCATCGGCGTAGCGCAGGATCACCTGTGATACGTCCGCCTCGTCAAGCAAGCGGCGCAGCGCCGCGTCGCGATCAAACTCGCTCATAAGTAGCTGAGATTAACGTCGTCAAGCGACACTCGCACGGCGGACCCTCGCCGGATGCGCGCCACGGAGAGATACTCGAGCATGCAGCGGACCCGCGACGAGGGGGTTTATCCATGGCGATGGCATCGGAAGATCTCAAACGCAAGGCGGCCAGATTAATGGCATTTCACGCCATCCGCGGCCTGCCAATGGACCAGTGCAACCAGCGGACCCTGCCCACCGCTACTTCCACCTGAGAGATCAACCTGGACCTAACTTCACCGACAGCACATGGAAGGCCAAGACGGTGGTCAGAATGATGCTTTCAGCAAGTTCTGGTTCCTGAATCACGGCATGATCCAGAGCAAACGGACGAAGTCTCGACGGGTTCCCATCCTCGAACTCCACGGTCATCACAGGCTGAGTCGCGGCGTCAACGACCTCCAGTGTCGCGGCCTCGGGCGGAGGAGCCTTCGACATGCTGCACCGAAACTCGCCATGCCCGACGATTGTGATTCCGGCGTTGCGACCGTGAGAGCGGGTCGAAGCCGCCAATGCACCGGTGTCATTCCGGAAAACGTGGACGCTGCGGTTTCCTGAGACTGATCTTGCGTCGACAGCTGTCGACAGCTATAGAGATTGTGGTCAACAGCGATTCGTTTCAGATTGCCCGTGCGCGAATAAATTATGTTGGCCACCTCGTGTCCGCTGGAATCTTGCAAGACGTAGCGACGTGCGGATATCGGCAGCATGCCGGACACCAGCCGCCTCACCAGTATATCGTGCTCGCGGGCGACGTCATGGCCGAGTTCGACGCCGATAAGGTGCAGAACTCCGTGAACGACGAGCACGAGGCCTGACCCGCACCGGCCCACTCAAAGGGAAAAGGCGAAGCTGTCACAAAAAAACGAAAGATTGGAGACCTGCTACAGACCGCTATGTACACCTACGGACTTCATGGAAACCCACCTGAGGTGTGGCCGTTGGAGTCGAACTCTTTGCTTCCTTTCTACCAGGTCACGGCGGCTGGGCTCGACGTGACCCCCACGCGGCGCCGAGGACCCCTCAGCGAACCCGCCCTGTTGTCGCTGCATATTCGAGCACCCGGGGGTATCAATCCTCAAAGATGGAGAGAGGCGCTGGTCACCGCAGTGATACACCACTATTAGTCACCTCCCGACCACTCGACATGCACGTCTGAGCCGACGCGGCGCATATCGAACGACGTATGTACCTGCCTGCCGTCGATTTCTTGCCCGATTGGTCATCCAGAAGCTGAATCGGCTCCGTACAACGCGAGCCATCATCCTCGACTGAAGGGACTCGTTTGTGCTCGGAAGTACTGTCCTTCTGGAGAGGGCCTCGTTTGTCGATTGGGGCGTGAGGACGCGGGCGAGGCGACGGCAGTGGCGTTCATACCGGCGGGGCGTTCAGAGGCTTATTGCGGTCCCGGTTGGTGGTGGTGGGGGCGGACCACCACCAACCGGTCCAGGCGGCAACAACAGAGCGGACTTCGCGCACGCGTCCCTGAAGGGTGCTGAGTACGAAAGGCGCTCGGGTGAACACGGAGAATGAGATCGCCATCCGGGCCTCTGGCAGGGGTGACGGATTGAACGGTAAAGGGGCTGGATATGAGCAGATATCGCATGGCGTGGGCCGCAGTGGTGGCAATCGGGCTGTCTATTGTCTCGCTGCCGACCGGAACTGCTTCGGCGGCCGCGCCGACTGGCTACTTGCGCGTCGGGCACTTTGTGCCAGGAGCCGCAGCGGCAAGCATCGAGCTTGACGGCCGCCTCCTGGTGAGCGCTCTGAGTTTCCAGCAAGTGAGCTCATATGTGGCGGTGCCGGCGGGGCCACACACCCTGCAAATCACCGTGCCCTCGTCCGGCGGCGCGCCGCCATCAGTTAATTCGGCCGCAGTAGCGATCGCGCCCGGCCAGTTTCTCACCGTGTTGGTCGTTGCGGATAGCGCTCACTCGTTACACGTCACGTCTTTCACCGACAATCTCGGCCAACCGCCGCCCGGAGACGCAAAGGTACGGATCATCGACACTCTGGCGACGGTTCCGGCCCTCGGCGGGAACCTGAGCATGGCCCCCGGTCCTGCTGTCCCGGACGCAGTGGCCGTGCCAGCAGTCCCAGAAGGCGCGGCGTCGCCCTACATGGACGTGGAAGCCGGCACCTACAACGTGACGTTCAGCAACGCCACGACCGGAGCCAGCGTCCTCAGCGGCAACGATTGGCCGGTAGCCGCCGGGACGGTGGCGTCGCTGGTCGTGCTTCAGGGGCCGGCCTCGCCTTCGCTGGAGGTCCTTAAGGACGCGGTTGGCTCCGCCAGCCTGCCTACGGGAGGCATGCAGACCGGTGCGGGTGGAATGGCTCTTCGTGGGCGCCCGGGCTCCGACAGCCTCGAACTTGCGTTGGGCGGGGTCTTCGTTGTTGCCCTGGTTACCGTGATCCTTGCCCGTCGACGGCGGGCCTCGGTAGGCGTGGCCGCCATGGCTTGCGCCACTGGACTGGTCGTCACCAGCTGTGGCAGCGAGTCGCCGAGAAGGGTCACGATACCATCACAGTCCACCCCGACCCTGCCGACCATCTCGATCACCCGGACCGGCACGACGAAGACGGGGCGAACCGCGTGGTCCCCGCCGGCCGCGACCTCCGCCGGCCCCGATTCGAGCGCAGCTCCATTGATTGATCTCGCCGCCGCTGGTACGGCCGACCCCAGCAATCAGCCGGAACGGATTGCGGCACCCGCCGTGGGCATCAATGCGTCGATCGTCAACCTGGGGCGCATGGCGGACGGAACTATGCAAGTTCCAACCGATTTCGGGGTCGCTGGCTGGTACGACGAGGGCCCTGCCCCGGGGGAGCCCGGCCCAGCGGTGATCATCGGTCATGTAGACAGTACAACAGGACCAGCTGTGTTCTGGCGGTTGTCAGAGCTGCGACCGGGTGACCGCGTGATTGTCACCTCGGCCCAAGGGACCGAAACGTTCGCCGTCACGCTTATTCAGTCGGTATCCAAAGACGACTTTCCAACGGCACGCGTGTTCGGCCCGGTAGCGGACGCCGAGTTGCGCTTGATTACGTGCGGAGGCCCCTTTGACCGGGCCACAGGGCACTATCTTGACAACACGGTCGTGTTCGCCAGCCAGATCGCGGGATGACGCGCTGGCTCGCCCGCAGCACCGCTGTCGTCGCGGCCGCAGCCGCAGTCGTTGGCACCCTGGCGGTTGAGGCGTCGGCGGGTGCGACCGAGTTGATCTGTTTGAATGCCCGAGGGCAGTTCGTCACCTGCACCGCGGGGACAGTGCCCGCAATCCCCTACACCGTCTCGCCTCCGTCGATTCGGGCGCCCGCGGTATCGGTACCCCGTTCGACGGCCGGGCCATCGACGACGAACGCTGTCCTCCCGCTGGTTCCGGTCAAGACCGCCCCTGTGGCCAGGCCGACCATTGGGCTCAGCGAATCCAAACACCCAGGCAGCCCCCTACCACCACTGTCGCTTACCCTTGGTTTCGTTATCCTGCTCGCGGCCTCTGGTGGGCTCATGCTCCAGGTGCGCGCCCGACGCCGACGTGCCCCTCATGACGCCCACACTCCCGAACCGGTCACGACGACAAGTGCCTTTCTGGAGTCCGCCATCAGCGGGCCCAGCCCGGCAAAACCTCGAGACCCTCCCCCTTCGCAACCGGACGCTCCGCCTGCTGCATCCATCAACGGTGTGGCGGAAAAGAACAGCCAGGGGCAGCGCGACGAGCGGCCTTTCCCCATAGGCAATTACTCCGAGCTCCGCGCCAGCCAGATCGTATTTCTGCTGTCCGACCTCGACGCCGATCAGCTCGCCCAGGTACGCGAGCACGAGAGTACGGAGAAAGGCCGCGTGAGCATCCTGCGCCGGATCGACTTGCTGTTGGGTCCGCTTCCGGGCCAGGGGCAGACACCGCAAATGCCTCACTCCGCCTTTCCGATTCCGTACTACGAAAGGTTGCGGGCGTCGGATATCGTTTCTCGGCTCAGTACCCTGACGCTCGATCAACTGGGGGAGGTGGAGCAGCGGGAGAGAGATCAGAGCGGGCGCGCCACCGTCCTACGACGCATCGCGCGCCTCCGGGCTGCATCCGCGACGGCCGGCGCCCCGGCCTCGTTGGCAGACACCCGGACCACCCCAGAGGGGACGGCGGTTCCTCCTGTCTTGACCGGGCCGGACGTACCCTCACAACCGGCAACCGTAGTTGGGAACACAGGGGTATCAGTTACGGACGCGCAACACCTGGTCGACGACGCATTCGGCGACGGGACGTTCGGACGCCTGTCGACCGCGGCGAGTCGCGACGTCGCGGCGCGACTCGACGAAAACCAACCGATCGATGCGGTCTTCTCCGCCGCGCACTATTTGGCCCTGGGGCACGCCCCGGAGTGGTCACGGCAGAATCATCGGCGTATGGGAGAGGCGGAGCGTGTCGCAACCGACGACGACCGCCGAAATGGACAGATGAGAAGGGCCGGCTCGCGCTGCGCATACCTCAGACTCTTGCACTGCGGCCTGCCACCGGAAGCAGACGTCTATGCCTCCGCCATCCGGCTGGACCTCCAGGACAGGCTGGCACGGCACCAGTTCGACGTTCGCACCGCGGGTTCAGCCACGGATTTGTTTCTGATCTCTGGAGAGTGGATCCCCGACGATGACCAAACGCGCCGCCTCATCCAGACGGTTCAATCAGATGCCTCAAACCGGCTGGACTCCGCCGATGATGAAGTGTTTGTCGCGGCGCGCGTCGCCTTATGGCTCGTCGCCACTACCGCGGCACGCGGCAAGTTCGACAAAGTCTGACCCGAGGCCGACTAGTTGCTCCTCCGTCCCTCAGCCGGGTAGAGCGCGAACGATGCCGACCAGGTTGCCTTCCGAGTCCTTGAACCACGCGCCCTCGCCTCCATCGGGCGTTCGAGCAATACCGTTTTCTCTGTCCGCGTCTCCGGAGTGTCGTACTCCTCGAACTCCACACCGCGAGCTCTCATCTCTTCGACTGCAGCCCGCACTTCGGGGACGTGGACGACCGCCTGCGTGAACTCCCCGGACGACCTCACCCGGGCGGGATAGACGAAGAGCTCGTTGACACCATCTCCAACCTTTAGGCCCACCCGTCCATCGCTTGCCTCTAGACCCGTATTCCGCACCTTGTTCGTGAGGGCAAGGTTTAGCGGGTCGGTGTTGAGGATTTTGGTCCGTTGTTGCTGGTCAGAGCGGTTGACGGTGATGGGTCAGCGGTTGCGTGGACGGTGTGTGTTGGGGAAAGCCTCGGTGTCGTATTGTGGACAGCATCCATCATCCGGATGGTGTGTGGTCTTATTATGTTGGGGAAATGTTCGTTCGTGTGCAGCGGGTGCGGCAGAGGGACCGGGTGTACGAGTACGTGCACATCGTGGAGGGCTACCGCGACGAAGGGGGGAAGGTCCGCCATCGTGTTGTGGCAAACCTGGGCCGCCGCGACCAGCTGAAAGACTCTGGCGCCCTGGACAATCTGGCCGCCGCGTTCACTCGGCTGGACCCCACCCCGGGCCGCTATGCGGTCGGGGCCCTGCCGCTGGTGGTCCCGGTGTTGGAACGCCTGGATGTGGCCGGGATCGTCGATCGGGCCTGCCCCATGCGAGGCCGGGCCCATTTGACTCACGGCGAGGTGATCGCTGCGTTGGTGGCCAACCGGCTCACCGCCCCTCGGCCGCTCTATGACGTCGCCGGTTGGGGCAACACCTATGCCACCAATGACTGGCTGGGCACGCCGGGCGCGTTGCTCAACGACGACCGGCTGGGCCGGGCGCTGGATGCGGTGGCCGGACGCATCGACGAGATCGCTTCGACGGTGGCGATGGCCGCCATCGGCGCGTTCGGCGTCGACGCCGCCCGGATCCACTGGGATTTCACCTCGGTGGCGTTCTGCGGGGCCTACGACGACCAGGATCCGACCTCGCCGACGATCGGCTACGGGCACTCGTCGGACCGCAAGAGTCACCGCCGCCAGCTCAAAGTGGCGCACGCCACCACCGCCTCGGGGATCCCGCTGTTCGGGCGGGTGGTCGACGGCGCCCGTCACGAGGGGACCGAGACGAGCGAACTCCTCGAGACCTTGCGCGGCTTGGCCGAACCACGACGGCTGCTATTGGTGGCCGACTCCGCCTTGGTCAACAAGGCCAACCTGGCCGCGGCGGACGCGGCCGGCATCCGGTTCGTGTCCCGCTTGCCGCGCACCTTCGACTACGAGACCGATGCCTTGGCCCAGCCCGATGAGGCCTGGCGGCCCCTAAGTTATTGTGCGCAGCGGGCCAAGCGTCTGGCACCCGCGCAGCGGCCGAGCTTCGAGGGCGCGGAATCGACGATCGAAATGGTCGGCCCCGACGGGGTCGCCCGGCGCTTCCGGGTTCTCTATATCTACGGTTCCGAAGAGGCCGGCGCGGCCCGAGCCAGCCGGGCCCGGCTGCTGCGCCGGGCCGAAGACGCCCTGGCCCGCATCGCCCGCGGCCTGACCGCCAAGCCCCGCCAAGACCCCGAACGCGTCGGGCGCCGGGTGGCCCAAGCCGTTGCTGACGGCCGCGTCGGCCTATGGCTGCGAACCGAGGTCAACGCCGACAAAAACGAAAACCTCTCCCTGCGCTGGTGGCGCGACACTGACGCTCTCGCCGAAACAGCCCGCCGCGACGGCCTCTACGCGCTGGTCACCAACATGGGTCCCCACCACTGCTCGGCCGACCGGCTCCTGACCCTCTACAAAGACCAGGCCCTCTCCGAACGCGCCCACCACTTCCTAAAAGGACCGCTGGCGGTGCGGCCGGTGTTCCTGCACTCCAACCGCCGAGCAGCAGCCCTCGTCGCAGTCTGCTCCATCGCCCTGCTCGTCTACGGGCTCATCGAGACCGAAACCCGTCGGGCCATCACCCCAGCCCGCACCGTCGACGGACTCCTCCCCGAACAACGAGCCGCCCGACCCACCGCCGAGAACATCTTCCGTGCCTTCGCCGGCCTCGGCTTCCAACACGTTCGCACCACCACCGGCCTCCAAGCCATCCCGGACCCAGTCACCCCCGCCCAACAGACCATCCTCGACGCCCTACAGATCGCCACCATCGTCCCACCCAAAGGGTGAGACCTACCCCAAAACGGTGCGGAATACGGGTCTAGAGAGTGAGACTCGACTGCGCGGAGTCCCACTCTCTCTGTGTAGAACGCTTTCACTCGGGCCAGGTCTTGTGCCGGCAGCGCCGCCGTGATCCCAGTCGTCTTCATCAACAATCTCCCATTCCGTTCACCACCAGCCGCATGCACACCGCCATGATGCCGCATCGCAACCGAGCGGGATACCGGATACCGGTCGGGTTGAGTAGCCCTGGAGTGCCGATCAAGGGGGTCCATAGGCGGTACGCGGAACACGGAGGTCGAACGGCCGCCGGCCCGCCCGACGGTTCAGCTGGAGGTGGCCGCCCGCTTGCGCAGGACGTCGAGGGCGCGGTCGGCGTGTTTGGCCATGGAGATCTCGGACTTGATGACGTCCAGGATCCTCCTGTCGGTATCGATGACGAAGGTGACCCGTTTGACGGGGAGGGGTCCGAAGCCCCGCTTCACACCGAAGGCCTTGGCCACCGTCCCCTCGGTGTCCGCCAGCAAGGGGAAGTCGAACGTGTACTTCTCTGAGAACTCTCGTTGCTTTTCGATCTTGTCGGTGCTGATACCCACTCGCTGCGCCCCCAGCTTGGTGAACTCTTCTGCCAGATCCCGGAAGTGGCATCCCTCCTTCGTGCAACCCGGGGTCATGGCGGCCGGGTAGAAGTACAGGACGACCGGTCCACCGGCTAGTAGCCCGCCGAGGGACTGGACGGTGCCTCTGTCGTCGTGAAGTTCAAAGTTGGGTGCGATATCGCCGGGTTGCATGCGGCAAACTTAGCCTTGCGTCCTGTTGGGCGGCCGTGGGTTCAAAGGCTCTCAGAGGATCGTGACCGACACCGGCGCCGATGCGATTCCGTTGGCGATGACAACGAGGGTGCTCGGCCCGGGCGGTGTCGTTTTCGAGACGGTGAAATCGGTCGACGAAGCGGCGCCTGGCGCGATCGACACCGATGTCCAGCTGCTCGTTCGGGCATAGGTGACCACCTTGGACTTGGAGTTCGTTATTTGCACGAGCGGGAAGTTGGTGTTGTCCTGAACGTCGTCGCCGTAGGCAGCGCCTTGGGAAAGCCCGGAGAGCTGGATGCCGGACAGGCTGGCAGCCTTGCCCGGCATCAAGGCTGCGGTGCTGATCGATGTGATCGAGGGGGCCCACGCCGGGTTGGGCTTTCCACCGGCCGTATAGACCAACATCTGGCTGCTGCCGTCGTTGAAGAGCACCTGTCCGTTGGGCAACGCAAGCAACCGCGTGTAGTAAGTCGAATCGTTCGCCGCGTTCGGAACATCCGTGACACGGCTCAGGGTGTGCGAGCTGGCGTTGTACAAGAAGAACGCGATCGGGGCGTTGTAGACGCACGGACTGGCATCGAACAGGACATTGCCGTCCGGGAGGATGGAAGCAGGACCATCGGCAGAGTCGTACTGCAGACCTCCAATGGTTGGGATCGAGGGACCGTCGACCCAACGACTCGCCGCATAGTCGTACAGGGCGGTGGGTGCGGGCGTGCGGGTGGTGCACGGCGCGGGCGCAATATCGCTCGACGTCCCCGCACCCACCACGAATGTGTCCCCACCGGGCAACACGACCTGCGGACCAATCTCGACTGCGGGAGTGTTCACGGGCGACTTCACGGTGTTCCCGGCGAACGACCAACTCAAGCTGTTTGGTGTGAACAGCTGCGTCGTGGGCGTCAGCCAGGTGTCAATCGTCATCAGCTGGCCACTCGGTTCCAGGCTCCAACCCTCCTCGTCATTGGGGTCAGTCTTACCTTGCCCGGGGAGCACTAACCAGTTCAGCCCGGTCGTGTTGAAGACCGCAAAGTCCGAACTGAGGATGGGGTTCGCTGCCGTGCAGTTCTGGCACGCCTGGGCCAGCATGTAGGTTCCGTTGGCGAGCAGGTCGCTTTGGGCATCCCCAATGTTCGTCCATCCCGTGGGTGGAGCAACCGCGTGCCACGTGTTCGTAACGGGGTTGTAGATGGCGCCCTTGCTGGACCACACCGCGTTCTCCCCAATGTATTCGCCGCCCTCGACGATCATGCGTGCGTCCGGCAGAATCGCCGACGCGAAATACAGCGGCGAGTACCCCGGCGGCATCGATGCGATCTGGCTCCAGGTTCCGTCGATGTAGCTACCCTTAGAGTCGGGCGTGAGCTTCCACCACGCGGTTGTACCACCCGTCGCGTTGTTGTCCGGCTCATCGTGTACCAACACCGTCCCGTCGCTCTGCAACAGCATCGTGCCGGGCGTTCCGAACGGCGGCGGGTTCTTCAGTGCCGTCCAGGGTAAGGCACCCGTCGAAGCCTGGTATTGCGCTGAAATGGCCGGCTTCGCGCGTCCGAGCGGCGGGCCGACTACCGGGCGCGCACCCCCGAGTGATCGGGCGGCTTGGCCTGCCGCAGAGGCTTCCCCGGCAGCCCCCGCCGTGTGGCCACTCAACAGCCCGCCCAGCAGGACAATCGACGCGACCGCACCGATGCGCACGATGTTTCGACGCCTCCACCCAATCACAGCGCCTCCAGAGTCACTTGACTGCCCCTGAGGGGCACACCCATCACGGCAGGGCCATGTGGACCCCCATCACTTGCGAACGCGACGATAGCGCCTCGAGGCACGCACCGACCTGTCCAAAAGGTCGCAAGGCCGGAGCCACGGGTTCTGACGTCAAGGGCGACGCGCTATCGCCAAGGCGACCACTCGATATGCGGCGAAGCCGCAACCCATCCACGACATAACGGTCGCTCGGCATCCCGGAGCCGAAACTGTGAACGTAGTCCTGCGGGCCTCTGCGGCTGGACAACGCATTCTCAATATTTCCGGACAAAAGGCGCGAGATGTCGAGGTCGTGGGTCAACCCCGAGCCAGCCGTGGCCGCCGATGCTCGCATGACCGATCCAGCGAGAAGGCCTTCAGCGGTGAACCAACGACCGCGGGGAGGGCCCGGACCCTGGCCGCGGTCTTACGAACGTCCACGGACGACCTTCGGGCCGCTCCTCGTCCCAGGTGCAGGCCCGGTTGCCACGGGTTTGGACGTCGGCTGCGATGGGTCGCTTTGTGCGGGTGTGGTTAGGTTCCGGTACCGAAGAATTTCAGGCTGAACGGCTGACCGTTCCAGGAGCCGCCGGTCGATCCGTTCACGGGTCCGGTGGTGGTGGGACTAAACGCATAGAACATCTGACACGAGGCACCCGGCGCCAGTGTCTCGCCCTCACAGTTCTGCACCCCTCCGAATACCCCGGCCCCCCCGCCGGCCCCGCTCATAACCACTGACTTATTGGCGAGATTGGTGATGTCGATTGTCTGCTCGGGGCTGGAGGTACCAACCTTCACGTGCCCGAAGACCAGGCTGGTAGGCGTGATGAGGAATTGGGGAGTGCCGGTGCCCGTAAAGTTGAGGCTGAACGCCTGGCCGTTCCAGCTCCCGTTGGTCGATCCGCTCACGGACCCTTTGGCCGTGGGCGAGAAGGCGTAGAACATCTGACACGAAGCACCCGGCGCCAGCGTCTCGCCCTCACAGTTCTGCGCCCCGCCAAATAGCCCGGCCCCCCCACCCGCTCCCGACATGGTCTGGGAGTGTTTGCTTACGTTGGTGATCGTGATTATCTGGCTAGGGGCGGTTGAACCGATAGGGATGTAGCCGAAGGCCAGGGCCTTGGGGGAGATCAGGAACAGCGTCGGGCTGGACGCGCTGGCGTCCGCGGCGGCCCAACCCAGACCTGATCCGACCACAGCCAGCGATAGGACCATAACCGGCCACTTCCGCACGCGCCGACTCAAACGAAACGACATACTGTCCCTCCTCAGAATCATGATTGGAGCCCAGGATGCGCTTGACAGTCCGCACCCGCGGTAGCGGAGGCTAATCGCGACGAGCGGGGGCGGACCAACGCAGGGTCCGGACCGGCTTCACATCGTTACCTGCTCCAGATCCTGGCCCGTTTTCCGGCCGGAGGCAAATCTTGACGTTACGAGACGGCCCGCGGGGCGCCTCTGGGGGCGAGTTCTCAGCCCGAGGTACGTTCTACGCATTTCCGTGGACGGGTCAGGCCGCAGGGACCCGACCCCCGACCAGGTACATGAGATTGCCTCCGGCGGTCGCAAGCGAGCCTGCGAGGGCGGCATCCAACTCGGCGTGCTGTCCGTCAAGGAGTGCCTTCCAGGTGGCGGAAAAAGCTTCGCGCCGTCCCCCGCCGGCGAGGAAGTACGCCTCGGCCTCCTCCCGCCTCCATATCCAGCGATCCTCAGCAACGGCGGCAGCAAGGGCGTCGAGCAAGCTGTGCTGCTCCGGAGACTCATACGGCGGCCGCAACGGAGACGCCTTGTCGGACAGATACACCACGACATCGAGCAGGCCCGCCCTCGCGAAGTACTCCGGCAAAAGATCGCCAGCCGAACTGTCGCCACCGCCCAACGCGGCCTTCCCCGCCTCGCAGGTCAGATAGAAGGCGAGCTTCTGCAAGGTCATTCCCGGAACACCAGGGGGCTCAGACTGGACCAACAAACCGGCCCGGTTGTTCGGCTCCGCGACGAGCACCGTCCCGCCTGGCCGGGCAACCCTACGCATCTCGCCGAGCGCGATCACCGGGTCAGCCACGTGGATCAGAACCGTTTGACAAGTGACCAGGTCAAACGAGCCGTCCCTAAAGGGAAGCCGGTACGCGTCGCCGTGAACAGCACCCCGCAGTGGGACACCCCGAGCAAGACGCTGCACCCAACGCAGCTCGGCGTCCACGCCCACAAGTGCGTCCAATCGGGGAAGAACACTCCCCAGCGCCCGCGACCAGTGCCCCAGGCCGCAGCCAACATCAAGAAGCGACCGTGTTGCCGCCAGACCCAGACGAGCGACGACGAGACCCAGGAAGTCTTCGTTCCACCAGTAGTTCCGCTCCGGGCCAAAGTAAGCCGCTGAGTGTCCGTCCTCCGACTGTGCGGTCACCCACACATTCTCTTCCACAGCAGCGAACGCCCGTCGCAGCTTCCATGGGCGACGTCGCCGTGGTGGCGCCTACCTGCCGCCGCTGGAAGTCGAGCCGGTCGTTGAAGAGGAGCTCGACGCCGCGGCCCGAGGTCATGCGCCAGCCGAGGCGTGTGACCAGGCGCCAGCGGCTCGCGAGGCGGCAGATGAGAGCGCCGGCTGGGCGTTGGCCCTGGCTTGCTGCAGCGATCTTGCTGCGTCTGCGAGCACCGGTGGAGCGGTGGACCTGGCCTGTTGGAGCGCTTCCGCTGAGTGTGCGAGCACCGGCTGGGCGCTGGCCTTCGCGTGCCGGAGCGCTTGCGCCGACTGCGCGAACACCGGCTGAGCTTTCACCCGACCTTGCTTCACTGCTTGGCGCAGCGCCCTCCGCGCCTCCTCGAGCGCAACTCTTTGGTCGGCCAGGTCCACCTTGGCCGCCCTCTTTTGGGCCCTGGTAGCCGCAGCCCGGTACAAGTCAGCCGCCCGTCGCATCGCGGCCTGGGCGTCTGCGAGGGCGGCCTTCTGCTGTGCGATATCGATCTGCGCTGCCTGCTGCCGCGCCTTCTTCCAGGCTCGGTTGCTCATTTCCGGCACCCTCGTGGCAGCCTCCCTGACCTGTCCGATCGCCGGGGCGCTTGCCCCGGCGGCGTGCGAGAACATTTCCTGTGCGGCGCCGATCCCTTCACTTAGATGGTCGGCCAGGTCGCTGCCGCCCTTGGAGTCCTGCTTCCCCCCGCGGTGGGTCGCCCTCCACATCAACGACGGGGACCCTTCGGTGTCGACAGCCTCGAGAATCAACCCTGCCAACAGACCCAGGTTCTTGAGGAAGTCGATCCGTTGCTGGGCCCTGCTCGCTTCGTCTTCCTCCTCCCAGAAGCGACGCCCGGCGTAGGTGGTCGGGATGATCGATCCGATCAGGGCGACAGCGGCCAGCCGCCGGAACTTGCCGAGCGCCATGAGCGTGCCCGCGCCGACCATCACGGCACCGTTGATCCGCACGAGCTGCTCGGCGTCCTGGGGCAGGATCGGGACCTTCTCGGCGATCGACAGCATGACAGGCTCCGCCTGCTTCACCTTTCCACCCGGGTTTCGGACGGCGTCCCAACCGTCGGAGATGAATATGGCCGCCAGCAGCGGCCGGGCGATAGTCCGCGACAGGCTCACGGTCGAATTCTTACCCAGTTAGCCGAGGACTATCACTACGGGGACGCCGGCACTACGGGGACGCCGGCACTACGGGGACGCCGGCACTACGGGGACGCCGGCGGCTTTGTGCGTGGGGTGGCCGGCACGCCGCACTACGATGCGGAACGAGTGGATGCGGCCCAGCCCGCGGTCATCGCGATCAGCAGGGCCGGCAACGCCGGTCGGTCTGTCTGACGCCGTCTCTGTCGGGCAGGGTCATCTCTCCGGTGAGTGTCCCGGTCGCGTTGGTGACCACGGTGATCCAGTCGTCACCTCCGAACTGGATCGGGTAAGGGGTGTGGACGCGGACGTCGGGAAACATCTGGACGAGCTGCTGCATGGCCGCGCCGTGGGCCGCTCGGCCACCGGCCCGTCGGCCAGGCACTGATCGAGCTCACTTTTGGTGGTCTTCGATCCGCTACGACCCGGCGAATCGCAGAGCGGTGACGCTCACGCCGCACGGATGTGCTGATCTACGGGCCGTAACTATTCCTTCCGGAGTGTCCGGTAATTCCCCTGATCGTGATTTGCCAGTGTGCGTGGCGCGGCGGTGAGTTGCACGGTGACGCGGAGACCGCCGGCCGGGCGGGGGGTGAGGGTGAGGCTTCCGTCGTGGGCTCGGGTGATGCTTTTGACGATGGCGAGGCCGAGGCCTGCACCTGCGTGGTCGGTGTGTATCCGTTCGGTGCCACGCTGAAACGGCTCGGCGAGCGTGGAAACCAACTGCGGGGCAAGGTTCTCCCCGGTGTTCTCGACCGTGAGCACCACATACTTGGGGTGAACGCTGGTGATGACCCATACGGCGCCGTGTTGAGGCAAGTTGTGGACGATGGCGTTGTGTACGAGGTTCGTCGTCAACTGGAGCAGGAGCGTCTTCGAGCCCATGGTGGGGGTCATCTCGCCGGAGGTCTCGAGGGTGATGCCGTGCTCTTCTGCGAGGGGGAGGAGCGTTTCGGTGGCTTCTTCGGCTATGAGGGATAAGTCGAGGTATTCCGGGGTGAAGGATTTCTGCCCGGCGCGGCTGAGCAGTAGCAATGCTTCCGTGAGGTCGATTGCTCGGGTATTGAGGTGGTGGAGACGGTCGACGAGTTCGCCGTTGTCGTGGTTCGGATCGTTGCGGGCGACGTCGAGAAGGGTCCGGGTGATCGCTAGCGGGGTGCGCAGCTCGTGGGAGGCGTTGGCGGCGAATCTCTGCTGCTCGGAAACATGCGCTTCGAGCCGGGCGAGGAGGCCGTCGACGGTGTCGGCCAGGTCCTTCAGCTCGTCGCGGGGACCTGCGAGCGCCAGGCGCTCGTTCAGGTTGCGCTCGGAGATTTGCCGCGTAGCCGCCGTCATGGTGCGCAGCGGGCGTAGGACCCGGCCCGCGACCAGCCAGCCGAGTGCGATGGAGACCGCGGTCATGATCGCTAGCGCGATCGCGGACTGGATGAGCCCCTGGTGGAGACCATGGGTGTGGCGTTGAACGGCCGCGGCGTACATTTGCTCCACCCGACGAACAGCGTCGGGGGTCCGGCCCGGGCCTCCCGGGACGATGAGGTCTACCCCGGTGGAGCTGCGAAAGAGCAGGTATGTCGTCGCGAGTAGGGCCAATCCCGAGACGAGGAATAGGCCGCTGTAGAGCAGGGTCAGGCGCAGACGAACGGTCCGCGAGGGCAGGTGGATCAGTCGACGTGGCGCCATCCTGGCAAGCGAGAGGCGCACCCACCTCAGATGCGGTCGCGCCCCTGGTGGGTGAGTTTGAGGGAGACACTCCAGCCGGACTCTATCCACGGTCTCCTGCCGCACGGCCGGTGTCTGGGTGTGTGATGATCCGGTAGCCGACGCCGGCCACGGTGTAGATGATCCAGGGTTCGCCGAGGCGTTTGCGCAAGGCCGAGACGCTGATGCGCACGGCGTTGGTAAACGGATCTGCGTTCTCGTCCCACGCCCGCTCCAAGAGTTCCTCGGCGCTGACGACACCGCCTTCGGCCGCGACGAGCACTTCGAGCACGGCGAACTGCTTGCGGGTGAGCGCGACGTAGCGGCCGTCGCGGTAGACCTCGCGGCGAAACGGGTCCACACGCAGGCCCGCGATCTCTCGCACGGGTGGCCTGCTCTGGGCGCGCCGGCGGTCGAGGGCTCTGAGCCGGAGCACGAGCTCTTGGAGCTCGAACGGCTTAGTGAGGTAGTCGTCGGCGCCGAGTCCGAACCCGGAGGCCTTGTCATCCAGCCTGTCGGCAGCCGTGAGCATGAGGATAGGCATGCCGCTCCCGGAGGCGACGATACGTCTGGCGATCTCATCGCCGGAGGGCGCAGGGATGTCGCGGTCGAGGACCGCGATATCGTAGGCGTTGACGCTCAGCAGACGCAGAGCGGTGTCACCCTCGCCGGCGATATCGGCGGCGATCGCTTGCAGGCGTAGGCCATCACGGATGGCTTCTGCCATGTAGGGCTCGTCCTCGACGATCAGCACACGCACACCCTCGCGATGTTACGAGCCGGGGCATATCGTCGGCATATCGAAAACTGCATACGTGCTGGCAACATCTCGCTGTTTTGACTGGAGGCATGGCCCACAGCGAACCAGCACGAGTAGCAGGTAACAGTCCCTCGGAACGACAGCCTCAGGGGCGGGGTGTGTCGCAAAGGGGAATCATGCGTCCATCGCACCTCTGGGTGGCCGCAGCCGTGGCCGTGGGAGTCATCTTGGCCGGCTGCTCGGGCGGATCGACGGTCCCTACCGCCGGCTCGCAGCCGACCACGACAGCCGCCCTGGACGGAGGATCAAGTTCGTCGGGGGCGACGCCGCTCGCCGAAGCTGTGGCCTACTCCCAGTGCGTCCGCAGCCACGGCGTCCCGAACTTCCCCGACCCGGTGCAGACGCCCAGCGGGGGCTACGGGTATCGGACCGTCGGAATTGACCCAAACTCGGATGCGTTCCAAGGTGCCGTTCAGGCGTGCAAGGCCCTGCCGTCGCCGTGGAACTCCACCGGCCAGCAGCTCTCGCCGGCCCAACAGCAAGCGTGGTTGAGCTGGGCTAAGTGCATCCGCGCCAACGGCGTGCCGAACCTCCCCGACCCGACCTTCCCAAGCGGCGACGAAGTCAACATTGCCGGTCTTAGCGGGTCGAGCTCGCCGCAGTTCCAGAAGGCGATGGACACCTGCAAGTCCCAGCAGCCGACCACTGGAGGCCTTGGCGGGTGACCGGCAACCGCGGGACGGAGGCTGAGCAGCTCGTCGACTCCGCCGACGGCGCAGATCAGGCGACGTCCAACCCGGACCAGGGCGAAGGTGGCTGGAACCAAGCTCGCAGGCTCGAGCTCTCCGTCCTCAGCGTTAGCAGCGGCGCCAACGACACTGCTACCAGTCCCCTGATCGACACTTCTTTCGTGCCATCCGCTGCAGGGAGGGGCGCTCGCAGCATTCCGTGGTTCCGGGCCGCGGGGGGTCAGTGCACCGCTCTCTACTCAGGCGAGCCGGGGTTGCGGGGCCAGTGACGCGGAAGGCGTGGGTGCTGGTCGGAGCAGCCGTCCTGGCTGGCGTTATTGCCGCCGGCGGCGTGGTCGCCACGTCCGGTGCGAAGCAAGCGACTTCGGCTGCGGAGGAGCCGCCGACGAACACCGTGAAGGTGGAAAAGCGGAGTCTCTCGGCCATGGTCTCGGTGGATGGGATCCTGACCTATCGGGCGCAGCCGGACGGCTCGGCGTACTCGGTGGTCAATCAGGACAGCGGGACATACACCGAGCTGCCGTTGCTCGGACAGGTAATCTCTCAAGGTCAGGTGCTCTATCGGGTGAACGACATCCCGGTGGTGTTGCTGTATGGCTCGACGCCTGCCTATCGGAGCCTAACGGCCGGGGCGACCGGCGCCGACGTGGCCGAGCTCAATGCTGATCTGGTCGCGCTCGGCTACGCCACCTCGGCTCAGCTCAGCCCAACTTCCTCCTTCTTCGGGTCGGCCACCACCGCCGCCTTGGAGAAGCTCCAGGCCGTCTCGGGGTTGACCCAGAACGGCACGCTGACCCTTGGTCAAGTGGTGTTCGAACCCGGCGCCGTGCGGGTGACGACCATGTCAGCTCAGCTGGGGGGCAGCACCCAGACCGGCCAGACGGTCATGCAGGGCAGCTCGACCAATCGCCAGGTGCAGGTGGCGTTGGACGCCTCTCAACAGACCGACGTGGCGGTCGGGAACAGGGTGAGCATCACCCTGCCCAACAACCAGACGACTCCAGGTGTCGTCTCCTCGGTGGGGATGGTGGCCACCTGTCCATCGAGCTCGGGGACCGCCGGGTCGAGCTCCGGCTCCGGTGCTCCGGGAACGGACACCTGCTCGTCGGGCAGCTCGGGGAGCAGCACCACTCCGAGCATCACCGTGGATGTCACCCCGTCCGATCCGGCCACCACGGGCAGCTGGGATCAGGCCCCGGTGCAGGTCGCCATCACCACCGCCAGCGTGCCCAGCGCGCTGGTGGTGCCGGTAACAGCACTGCTGGCCCAGTCTGGAGGCGACTACGCCGTCGAGGTCGTCGACCCAGGGAGGACCCACCATCTCGTTCCGGTCATGCTCGGACTGTTCGACGACGCCGACGGGCTGGTGCAGGTCGCAGGCTCGGAGCTGGGTGCCGGCCAAGAAGTGGTGGTCCCAACGGTATGACCTGCACACCATCGCACCTGCCCGACCACCCGTCGGTGGTGGCGGGCAACGGCCCCGATACTGACGCCATACACGTCCCGGTGCTCGACATCGACAACGTGACGAAGAGCTACCCCGGCGAGCCGCCGGTCCAGGCCCTGCGCCAGGTGAACCTCAGCATCGGGCCGGGCGAGCTGGTCGCGATCGTCGGACCCTCGGGGTCGGGCAAGACCACCCTGTTGCAACTGATGGGAACCCTCGACCGGCCCACCAGCGGCCAAGTGCGCGTCACCGGGTTCGACGTGGCCACCATGGCTGACGACGAGGTGGCCTACCTGCGCGCCACCCGAATCGGGTTCATCTTCCAGCAGTTCTTCCTGGCTGAACACTCGACCGTGCTGGACAACGTGGCCGACGGGCTCCTCTACGCCGGCATCCCCCTCAAGCAGCGCCACCAGCGCGCCCTCGACGCCCTAGAACTGGTCGGCCTGGCCCAGCGCCCCCACGCCCGTCCGACCCAACTCTCCGGGGGCCAACGGCAACGGGTGGCCATCGCCCGAGCCCTGGTCGGCCAGCCCGCGATCGTGCTGGCCGACGAGCCGACCGGGAACCTCGACCAAGCCACCGGGCAGTCCATCCTGGCCCTGATCGACCAGCTCCACCGGGCCGGCTCGACCATTGTTGTCATCACCCACGACCACACCATTGCCGGGCGCATGCCCCGCAAAGTTGAGATCCTCGATGGCCTCATCGTTGCCGACACCGGCGCCGCTGCTGACACCCACTCCGGCCTCGGCCCTCTCGCTCCACCCCCAATCGACGCACCGCAGACAGCGTCCGGCGGTCCCCTCAACCACGAGGTGTCATGACCGCCACCGCCACCCTGACCCGCAGGCGGCTACAGCTCTCCGACCTAACCCGGCTCTCCACGATCGGACTACGCACACGGAAGCTGCGGGCGGCGCTGTCCGGTCTCGGTATTGCCATCGGCGTAGCCGCCATTGTCGCTGTCCTCGGCCTCTCGTCCTCGTCCCAGGCCGGCCTGCTCAACGAGATCAACCGGCTCGGCACCAACCTGCTCACCGTCACCAACGGCCAGAGCATCACCGGCGCCCCTGCCGAGCTCCCCACCACAGCACCAGCGATGATCGGCCGGATCCCAGGAGTCCAGCAGGTGCAGACGACCGGGACGGTCAGCGGTGCCAACGCCTACCGCAGCCCTTACATCCCCTCGATCGACACCAACGCCCTGACCGTCCAAGCCGCATCTCTCGACCTCCTCTCGGTGGTCGCCACCAGCATCGCCCAAGGCAACTATCTCAACGCGGCCATCGCCCAAGAACCCGTCGCGGTGCTCGGCGCGGCTGCTGCGCAGCGCCTCGGGATCGACCGCATCTACCCCGGCGAACGCATCTGGATGGTAGGGCAATGGTTTTATGTCGCCGGCATCCTCAAACCGGCCGTGCTCGCCTCTGCCATCGACTCCTCCGTCCTGGTCGGCTACTCCGCGGCAGAGAAGTACCTGGGCTTCGACGGCCACCCCTCCACCGTCTATCTCCGCGCCCAAAACGACCAGGTGAATGCCGTCGACAACCTCCTCGCCGCCACCGCCAACCCCGAGAACCCCAGTGAGGTCAACGTCAGCCAACCCTCAGCCGCCCTGGTCGCCCAAGCCGACGCCAAGAGCGCCCTCAACGGCCTGTTCCTCGGCCTCGGCGCCGTCGCCCTGCTGGTCGGCGCGGTGGGCGTCGCCAACATCATGATCATCTCCGTCCTCGAACGCCGCTCCGAGATCGGCCTGCGCCGCGCCCTCGGCGCCACCAGGAGCCACATCCGCACTCAGTTCCTCTCCGAAGCCGTCCTGCTCGGACTCCTCGGCGGTGCCATTGGCGTGGCCCTCGGCGCCGCATCCACTGCCGTCTACGCCCACACCAAGAATTGGGCCATCGTCATCCCCGCCGAAGCCTGGCTCGGCGGCATCGTCGCATCCCTCGTCATCGGCGCGGTCGCCGGGCTCATCCCCGCGCTGCGAGCCGCACGCCTCTCACCAACCCAAGCTCTGTGGTCCGTCTAGCTGTTCTGCCCTCGCAACCAACGCCCACCACCAAAGCCGTCCTAAAGAAGAACGAACAGGCGTCTGCGGGCTGCGCGCTTCCGGCCTGGGTCATCCGCCCTACCGAAACGACCCCTTGACGCAATCGATGCGCGAAAACTTGCTTTTACCCCGGCGGAGTGGCACTCCCCACCGATCCGGTCAAACCTGCAGAGCATTTATGGTCTCGGCGGCGCCGAGGCCATAAATGCCCGAATCGGGATTGGCCGTGTGTTTGCCGTAGCGAACCTGGGGCCTTGGCGTCAGGCTTTCCGAGGAGCAACTTTCCGTTGATGCGGGTGGCGTTGACTAGGTGGGTGGTGTCTTTCGCGGGCGTGGATGCTCGTGTTGGCGGCCGGGATCGGCGAGAATCACAGGCATGGGATTCTGGTTGCGGGGTGAGCGGTGAGCCTGGGGGTGGCCGGTCGCCAGCCCAGTGTTCTCAATGACATGGATCGTTTCTGCGACGAGGCGCTGGCGGAGAACTCCATTTACGCGCTGTTGCACCGCGAGCGGGACCGGCTGTTCCCGGACGAGATGTTCGCCGATCTGTTCTCGGTGAAGGGCCGTCGGGGTGTCCCACCGTCGGTGGTGGCGACGGTGATGGTCCTGCAGCGCCTGGAGGGGTTGTCGGATCGGGAGGCGGTGGAGCGTTACAGTTTCGATGCCCGCTGGCGTTACGCGGCAGGGGTGGGTAGCTATGACTGTGGCGGGTGGGGCAGTTTCGCTCATACGGTGCTGGTGGATTTCCGGGCCCGGCTGGATAGGTCTTCGGATAAGAGGAGGATCTTCGACCGCAGCGTGGAGGTGGCCGGCTCGGCCGGTCTGGTGGGGGCTAGGCGGGTGCTGGATTCCACCCCGCTGTATGACGCGGTGGCCACGATGGACACCGTCACCTTGATGCGCTCGGCCATCCGGGGTTTGTTCAAGGTGGCCGACCGTGTGCTGGAGGGCCGGCTGCGGGGGTTGATCACCAGCGGTGATGATTATGCGAACTCGGCCAAGCCGCAGATCGATTGGGACGACAAGGCGGCCAGGGAGGAGCTGATCCACTCGCGCGCCGCAGACGGCTACGCCATGTTGGCCTATCTGGACAGCCAGCTGCTGGAAGGCCCGGTGGCCGATGGGGCCAAGTTGTTGGCCACGGTCTTGGGCCAGGACCTGGAGCACGGCGACGACGGGGTGTTTCGTATCGCCCGGCGGGTGGCCCACGATCGGGTGATCTCCACCGTGGATCCCGACGCCCACCACGGGCATAAGACCTCGGCCCGGGGCTTCGACGGCTACAAGGGCAGTATCGCGTTGGATCCCGACTCGGAGATCATCACCGACACCGAGGTGTCCGCGGCCAATGCCGGGGATGCCGCGGTGGCGGCGGATCTGATCGATGATCTCACCGGTGGGGACAGCGACGATGGCAGCGGCGGTGACGGGTCCCGAAGCGCTGATGTCGCTGTCAGCGACAGCAGGGCAGGCAAGCCTGCTGCCAGACCTGAGCTGGCCGGCGTCAACAAAGGCGCCCGCAAGGCCAACCGGCGGCGAGCTGGCAAGGCCTCCGCCCAGGTCGCCCGGGCTGCCCGGGCCGCCGCCCGGCGGGCCAACGGGGCGGCTCGCCGTCAGAGCCGCCGGTCCCGCCAGGACCGCCCGAGGGTCTATGGGGACGCGGCGTATGGCAGCGGGGAGTTCTTGGACCATCTGGCCCGAGCCGGTATCGACAACCGCTGCAAGACCCAGCCACCGGCCGCTCCCGGCGGGCGTTACAGCAAAGCCCACTTCTACATCGACCTCGACGCCGACAGTGTCACCTGCCCCGCCGGCGAGGAGGTCACGATCCGACGGAACAAATCCGGTGATGGCATCGCCTACTTCGAATCGGCTTGTGCCACCTGCCCGCTGCGATCCGACTGCACCACCGCAGCTCAGGGACGGACGATCCAGGTGGGCCGCCACGAAGCCCTCCTGGCCGAAGCCCGCACCCAGGCCAACGACCCGAAATGGCGTAACGACTACCGACAGACCCGACCTAAGGTCGAACGCAAACTCGCGCACCTGATGCGACGCCGCCACGGCGGCCGACGAGCACGAGTGCGTGGCCGCAAAAAGGTAGACGCCGACTTCAACCTGCTCGCCGCCGCCCACAACCTCGCCCGCCTCGCCGTCGTCGGCATCCGCGGCGGCCCCGAGGGCACCTGGGCAATCCCATGAACACCCAGAACCACCAAACGAAAGCCACACTGTGTCGCACCGGTCCAGCCTCGGGCCTACCGATCACCGCCCCGGCCCATCATCGGTTCAACTCAAAACAGAACAGCTGGAACCCAGACGTATGAACCGAGTCACATCAGCCTCAAAAACCCCTCCTTTCACACCAGCACCTAGGGCACCTGCAGCGCCTGCGATCTTTTCGACACCAGGAGCAGGGACCAGCGTTCAGCGCGTTCCAACCGGGGTCGTGCCGCGGGCGTGGCGGGTGGCACGGTCCCGTCTGATGCCAGCCAGCCGCGGCGGCGGAACAGACCGAGGAGTGCAACTGCGGTGAGTAGCTGCAGCCCGATGCCAACCACGAGGAAGACGGGCAGGCTGGTGATACGGCTTACCATCCATCCGAAGTTCTGGCCGAAGAAGCCCGTCAAGAAGCTCATCGGGAGGAAGATGGTGGCGATGATCGTGAGCTGCTTCACGACGACGTTCACTCGATTGGAGACCGTGGACAAGTAGGTGTCGAGGGCGCCGCTGGTCAGATCCCGGTAACTGTCGACGAGGTCGCTTATCCGAATCAAATGGTCGTAGAGGGCGCGGAAGTAGCGCTGGGCGTCGGGGGTCATACCGGGCAGTTGATCGCCGCTGCTGAGCGTGGCGAACATGTCCCGTTCGGGGGTGATTACCTTCCGGAGCGCGATGAGGGATCGTTTCAGGTCGAACAGCTGCCCGAGCTGCGCCTCGGTGGGTCGCTGCAGGATCTGGTCCTCCAGGTCGTCGATCTGGTCGTCGAGGCTGGCCAGGACCGGGAAATAGCTGTCGACCAGGGCGTCGAGCACCTGGTAGAGCAGCATGACATGGTCCGGCCGGGGGCCGGCGTGGTGCCGGACTCGGTCCGCCAGCGAGGCCAGGTCAGGGCTCGAGTCGCGGTGGACGGTGACCAGATAGTTCTCGTTGTAGAAACAGTGCACCTCAACCAGGTGCCCGGCAGGCGTGGCGCCGTAGACGATCAGCAGCGCGTAGTTGTCGTAGGAATCGAACTTGGGGCGTTGCCCGAACTGCTCGGCGTCTTTGACTGCCAACGGGTGAAACCCGAAGGTATCGCCCAGCAGCACCGTGGCGCTGTCCGGGTCCAGGCCGGCCAGGTCCAGCCAGAAGCGTGCGGAGGATTCTATGAGACGCTTGACGTTCTCCGGGGTGACCTCGGGCTCGGAGCCGTCTGCGGTGATCAGATGACTTTCCATGGCGAATAGTTTGCGGCCGCCCGGAGCAGGACGCCGAGCACCTCGGTTAGTGGGCAGGCGGTATCGACAATCTGGCTTCGGTCGCTACGGGCGTGACAGGCGTGACACGACATGAGATCATCTCCGGTTGGACGGGGAACTGTCGGCCCGACGCCACACAGGAGGCGGCCTCGGTGATAGGGCAGAGGTCTCTGACTTACTGTCGTGACGCCAGCCAGACCAACTACAACTGGACCGCCACAGGCCCGCCTCCCCGGTCTGTCTATCAGCCCCACCACGGGCGTCATCAGTGGCTACCCGACCGTCACCGGCACCTCCCGAGTCAGCGTCACTGTCACCGCCCCGCTCGGTTTGGCCAGCAGTGAATTCCTCTTGACAGTTGCTGTCCCGCCAAAGACCATCGGCTGCCAACCCGGCAAGTGCGTGTCGCACCGGGAATGAAGGAGGTGACCCAATGACAACTACCCGTGAGGAGATCCTGGCGCGAGCGGCCGCCCTGGCACCCGAGTTCCGGGCCCGGGCGGCGGAGGGAGAGGCCAACCGGACCATGCCGGCTGACCTGGCGACCAAGGTGAAAGAGTCCGGCTTGTTCCGGCTGTCGCTGCCAGCCGCCTTGGGCGGCTGGGAAGCCGATCCGGTCACCCTCTTCGAGGCCATCGAACTGCTCTCCTACGCGGACGGGTCGGCCGGGTGGACGGTCCTGATCGGCTGCAGCCCAACATTCATGGCCTGGCTCGATCCTGCCGTCGCGGCCGAGCTCCTCAACGGCAACCCCGACATCTGCACCACCGGGGTGTTCGCACCGCTGGGACGGGCGGTCCCCGACGGCCGCGGGTCGTTCCGGGTGGACGGGCGCTGGCCGTGCAACAGCGGCTGCCCGCACAGCGAATGGTTCGTGACCGGAGTAGTGGTCATGGACGGCGACCAACCCCGCCTGGTCCCGCCCGGACGGCCGGACTGGCGGTTTGCCTGGTTCCCCTGCAGCGACGGGGAGATCATCGACAACTGGGACGCGGCCGGCCTGAGGGGCACGGGCAGCGCTGACGTGGTGGCACGCGGCATCACCATTCCCGAAGAGCTGACTTGCGCCCCCATCTTCGAACCGGCCCGCCACCACGGACCCCTCTACCGGCTGTCGTTCTTCAACCTGATCTCCGCACACATGGCGGGCTTCCCTGCCGGTGTCGGCCGGCGAGCCCTCGACGAGTTCGCGGCGACAGCCAAGCACAAACACCGGGGCCCCACTCCGACTTCCGTCGCCGACGACCCCATCGTGCAGCACCGCTTCGCCATCGTCGACGGGGACCTGTAGGCAGCCCGCGCCTTCTACCTCGACGCCATCAGCGACGCCTGGGAGACCGTGAACCGTGGCGACCCATGCAGCCTCCGCCAGCGGGCCCGGGTGATGTCCGCCAACCAGACCTTGCAACGATCGGCAGTGGCCGCTGTCGACGCCGTCCTTCCGCTCGCAGGCGCCAGCGCCGTGTACGCCGACAACCCGATTCAGCGCTGCTCTCGAGATCTCCACGCCGCCGCACAACACATCTTCTACAACGTCGAAGTACTCAAAGACATCGGCCAGGTCGCCCTCGGCCGCACCCCGCCGACGCCCCGCTTCTAAGAGTCCCTCGAACACCTCCGGAACCAGACTCGCACCCTCTTTGCCGAACTCGGTGGCCTACACTCGCTCGCAGGACTGTTCCCGTCCGAAGCCCACCTGATGGCGGCACTGAGAGGGCGGCGTCCTGTTCGAAATCCCCACCGCGGCCGCGCGCGCTCACGCCGTCTTTGCCGCCTCTGGCTGTCTTCGATGTGACTGACGAGGCGGTTGGCCCTTGTCGAGGACGGGCTATCCGGAGTGGCGTCACCGACGTGGTTCGCGCCGAGGTCCTTCCTCTCTTGCGCCTCTTGCTTCTGAACTCGAGCCAGACCCTCGAAGACATATCTGCTACGCAGGACAGGGAAGTTTAGCCATTCGGTGACTTTCCGCCCATGAAGTGTTCCCACCGTGCTAGAAGGAGGTTCCGATCGGGGCAACGCGCTCCGCGCCAAGGGGAGGGGGTAGAGACATATGAATGGTTGGATCGTTCGAGCAGGGGTGGTCGGCGCAGTGGTGTCCGCGCTGGGCCTGTCGATGCCCATAACGGCGGCCCATGCAACGTCATTGTCACCCGCTCTCCACATCTACGCCGCGAATAGGACCAATGCGGGTCAGGCCGGCTACCTCGTGAGCGCGCCGGCCAGCGCGTCGGTCGTCGACCATTTCACAGTGCCAAGCGTCACCTGCAACGCCAACGTTGAGAGTGCGATGGGTCTGGGGTCTATCATTTTCATCTCATCCGGTGCGCCGGATGCCGCAAATGTGATCCCCTATTGTCCCGGGGGAGGAAGCAGCACACCCATCTACTATGGCGGGTTCCTCGTCGCAGGCTCGCTCACGTTCACCTCATTCTCCCCCGCGCCCGGCGACGCGATCGTGACCACGGCGAGCCAAACCGTCACCAGCACAAAACTGACACTCAGGGACATCACAAAGAAGAAATCCCGGTCCACAACGAGCGCGGGTGGTGCTAATGCCGACGCGTTCTGGGGCGTCGAAACGTACACCTCGTCGGGTACAACCCTTCCCGTTCCCACTTTCACGAAGGTCAGCTTCACGCAGGGCTCGCTCAACGGCTCCACCGTGCGTACCACCGGCGCTGTAGCTAACTTGCCCCTGAAAAACTCGGGGTAGGTCCTCGCGGTTTTCGCCCCGATCGGCGATGATGGCCTCGACCCGTAGGACTGGTACGGATCGAGGCCATCATGTTGAGAACGGTAAACGCTCAGCCCACCCTGTGGGAAGCGATCCTGCCCGAGATGTGCCTCGGGTTGCCTGACGAGTTGGAGGGGGTCGACCGGCTGTTGGACGACTCGGGATTCTTCGAGCCGTTTCAGGGCGCACTTCCACTCGGTGCTCGGGCGGCCGTCGGTGCCGATCGAGACGTACCTGCGGCTGATGTTCTTGAAGTACCGCTATCGATTGGGCTTCGAGCCGCTGTGCCGGGAGGTCGCCGACTCGATCTCCTGGCAGCGTTTCTGCCGGATCCCCCTCGGCGTGGCGGTCCCGCACCCGACCACGCTGATGAAGATCACGACCCGCTGCGGGTCGTCGGCCGTCGACGGTCTCAACGAGGCGCTGCTGGCCACAGCCGTGGCGGCGAAGCTCCTAAAGACCGACCGGGTCCGGGCCGATACCACGGTGGTTCCCGCGGATGTCGCCTACCCGACCGACTCGGGACTGCTGGCCAAGGGCGTGGCCAAGATGGCCAAAGCGGTCCAGCGTCTGAAGGCCGGTGGCCTCGCCCCCCGGGTCAAGACCCGAGACCGCACCCATCTGGTGCGGCGTCACGCCCGCTCGATCGGGGCGAACCTCCGTCGGCGAACCGAGGAGGCAAAGGGCGAGGTCATGGCCATCAATGCCCGTATGGCCCGCATCGCCTCCGACGCCATCCGCGAGGCCCGTCGGGTGACGGTCAACGCCCGACGGAGACTCCGCCAACTGGGCCGGGCTGCGCCAGCCAGGCTCGAAGTCGTCGCCAACGACCTCGAGGTGACCGCAGAGCGGGTGGCCCGCATCGCCCGCCAGACCCGCCAACGCCTGGCCGGCAACGTGCCCGACGGGTCCACCCGTCTGGTGTCGCTGCACGACCCTGACGCCCGGCCCATCCGCAAGGGTCGGCTGGGTAAGCCGGTCGAGTTCGGTTACAAGGCCCAGGTGGTCGACAACGAGGACGGCATCGTCGTCGACCACGCCGTCTTCATCGGCAACCCACCCGATGCCCCCATGCTCGCTCCGGCGATCCAGCGCATCAGCCAGCGGGCCAACGTCGTCCCCGACGCGGTCACCGCCGACCGCGGCTATGGCGAGGCGGCCGTCGGCGAATCGCTCCGCGAACTCGGCGTTCGCCAGGTGGTGCTTCCGACCAAGGGCAAACCCAGCGCCGCCCGACGAGCGGTCGAGAACCAGGAGTCGTTCCAAGACCTGGTCCGGTGGCGGACAGGAAGCGAGGGACGCATCAGCTGCCTCAAACGAGACTTCGGATGGAACAGGACCCGCATCGACGGACTCGAAGGCACCAAGACCTGGTGCGGCCACGGGGTCTTCAACCACAACCTGGTCAAGATCGCAACGCTGGTCAGCTCCCAATGATCACGATCGACCGGCAGACAACCCCTGAACACATCGAGATCGGGGCCGACCCCGACCTCACGCCCCTGAACCAAGTGCCCAACGGAACCCTCCGCTCACATCGGCTTTTTCAGGGGCAAGTAGCTAACGACCTGGCGGAGATGACGAAGATCGACGTCCACACTGGCACGCTCAATGCAACCGGGAACGGATGGAAAGAGATCTGGAAGGCGAACAGCTGACGAATCCGTGCGACCCGTGGCGTCAGGCTTGGAGCCGGTGCTTGATTGCCGCGGCGTCTGGGCTATCCCCCGGGGGGGTGCCTGGACGCGCTGCTTCAAGTAAGATCGGTGAGCGTCAAAGTAAGAAGAAGGTCGAGCATTACAACTTGGGGTAAGACGGAGGGGCTTTTCAATGAGCGACGTATCGCAGGGTGAGGGCTGGTGGCTTGCAACTGATGGCAGGTGGTATCCGCCACAACAAGCCCCCTTGCCTCCACCACCTGGACAATCGACTCCCGCGGATATGGTCCAGCAGTTTCGAACAGTGCAACCGACCGGAGTACTGGGTAAGCCAAGGCGCCCCTGGGTGGTTGCAGTTCTCACAATCATCACCTTTGGCATATATGGTCTGTACTGGCAGTACGCCAGCTTTCAGGAGATGAACGACTACTCAGGCCAGGGCATCGGTGGCGTCGTTGGGCTGCTGTTGGCGATCTTCATTAGCATCGTCAATATCTTTCTGTTGCCAGCCGAAATCGGAAATCTCTACTTCCGCGAAGCAAAGGCGAGACCTGTGAGCGCGGTAACGGGATTCTGGATCTTCCTCCCGATCGTGGGATGGTTCGTCTGGGTGGTGAAGTGCCAAAGAAGACTCAATGAGTTCTGGATGGCTCACGGCGCGACTGCCATCTAAGCCTCTCCCCCGCGCCTCGGTGCCGTGGAGTCTTTAAATCCGAGTCGAACGGCTAAGGAACTCGACGTTGTCAAGTACCAGCCATCGGAACGAGCGCCCCATAATCCCCGAGGTCGGTGTCCCTGAAGGCCACCGACCACATGCCTCGGATCGCCGGCGGCGGATCGATAGTTGGCGCCGTCGGAGAGGCCGCCGAAGCGAAGCGCAGGGGGAGCGCCGAGCGCGGCCGACTCTAGCGTGGGCGTCGGGCCCGGTTGAAGCTGTCGTGATGTGCACGTCGCTGCTGAGCCGCCCGTTCCTCTCGGCATCGCTCGTAGACCGGCCATGATGGGCGCCTATCGTCGAAGGGACCCACATGCGTGCCATCACCACCTACCTGGACTACAGCGACCGGCCTGACCGGCTGTCGGGCGGAGCCCGGCGCATATCGGTCGAGACGCCCGTCGGGACCTTCTCCGTGTGGACCAAACGGATAGGCAACAACTCAGACCTCAAGATGCTGTTGCTCCATGGAGGCCCAGGAGCCACTCACGAGTACCTCGAAGCCGTCGACAGCTTCCTGCCCGCGGCGGGCATCGAGTACTACCACTACGACCAGCTCGGGTCGGGGTTCTCCGACCAGCCAGACGAGCCGTCGCTCTGGGAGCTCGACCGCTTCGTCGATGAGGTCGAACAGGTCCGCCGAGCCCTAGGCCTCGACCGGAACAATTTCGTCCTGTATGGCCAATCGTGGGGTGGCATCCTGGCTATGGAGTACGCCTTCGCCCACGGTGAACACCTGCGGGGACTAGTGATCTCCAACATGATGGCGAGCGCTCCGGCCTACACGACCTATGCCCATCAGGTCCTGATGCCGGCCATGGACCAAGACGTGCTCGCCGAAGTGCTCGCGCTCGAGGAGAAGGGCGCCATTGAGCAGCCGCGCTATATGGAGCTGCTCAACGCCCACTACTACACGGAGCACACCATCCGGATGCCCGTCGACGAATGGCCCGAGCCGGTACAGCGAGGGTTCGCCCACATCAACCCGAAGATCTACGTTCCGCTTCAGGGACCAAGCGAGATGGGCATGAGCCCCGATGCCAAGCTGGCCGAATGGGACCGCTTCGAGGACCTCGATCGATTGCCCATGCCAACCCTCGTCATCGGCGCCCGCTACGACACGATGGATCCGGCTCATATGGAGGCGATGGCGGCGAGCCTCCCGCAAGGCACCTACCTGTACTGCCCGGAAGGGAGCCACCTGGCCATGTACGACGACCAGGACCGGTACTTCGAGGGTCTCGTGTCCTGGCTTCACGCGCTGCCCACCTGACCTCCGAGCTTGGTAAAGATTTTTCGCAGATGCCACTCGACTGTTCGAGAGCTAACGAAAAGCTGGGAACCTATCTCGCCGTTCGTGCAGCCAGGGGCGGCGACGGGCGATCTGCGCTTCTTGGGGAGTCAGGTCCGACAAAGCGTCGACGCTACGTTTACGCACGGTTTCCCCGGTGGCCAGGAGCTCCCTTCTGGCCCGGTCCGCGGACCCTTCCATTCCCATGGCCCTGAGCGTGGATGCCGCGGCGCAGCCAGCCAACCGTCACGGTCTCAGGTCGTCAACGATCCGGAAGCCAGGTTTTACCGTGGATCCACCTTCATCTGAGTAACCGGGGCCTCGGCGTCGCGGGCGTGATTGTGGAACTCCATCGCGGCCTGTCGGCGCTGCAGAGCCGTCACGCTGTAACCGCAAGTGAGACAGGTGGCACGCCATAAGCCCATCTCCAGAACGTAGCCGGCCCGGTGATGCATGCCGGTTCTATCGAGATGGACCATCGTCCCCACCTGCCCCCTTCGGATTGCGTGATCACCCACTGTGCACCATCAACCAGCCGCAACGACAAATCGAGCATTAACCCCGATCGTTCATGAGAATGCTGGGGCGGTCTCTGAGTGATTGTTGCAGGGATCGTGGAGGGTGAGGGAGCCATTTCGGGCTCGGGTTAGTCCAGGGAGGGATGATTTCGGTGTTGTCGGCCCGTTCGGTACGGGTGATCGGGCGCGTTCGTATCTGCTCATGCCCGGGTTTCTCGGCACTGGCGTCGTTCAGGTGATGAGGTCGATTCGCTGGTAGGCCTCGAGCAGGAAGGCGGCGCTGGGCCAGTTGTCGAGGATGCGCACGATCCGGGCTCGGGCTCGATGGACGATACGGGCCGGGGTGTGCCACAGGGACCATCGCAGGGTCTTGGGTTCAGCGTCGGTGAGCGGTCCGGTCAGGCAGAGCTGCTGGAACCAGCGGATCAGGGCGTCGGACATGCAGACCACGGCGAGCCAGGCGGCGTTGGCGTCGAAGTCGCAGAATGGGAAGCGGGCCGCCGCGGAGTCCTTCAATCGGCGGATGTTGTCTTCGACATGCGCGTGGGCGCGCATGTGACGATCAAGATCGACCGGGTCGCTGGTGGCGTCGGTGTAGTGCCCCCAGTAGCGGTAGCACTCGGAGGGGAACAGGCTCTGCTGGGCACCGGGGTGAAGCGGTTCGCGCCGGATGATCAGCCGGGTTCCCGCCGGCCAGTCCGACAGGTCGACCAGATCGGTGACCTCGACCACGGCCGCACCCTTGCGAACCTCGCCGTCCTGGCGGACCGCCGGCTGCCAGGCGTCGGAGTCGTAGGCGACCCGACTGATCGCTGTGTGGATCTGATCGTTCGAGCGGGCCACCACCGCGAAACCGACATTGCGGGCCCTGCAAGCCAGGGCGAAGCTGCGCCCCGCGGCCGAGTCGGCGCGCACCTGCAACGGGCGCCGGAGCGGCCCTGGCTCGTCACCGACTCGGTGGCCGGCAGCGATCTCGGCGGGCAGGCCGTCGATGGCGGCGTCGAGCACACCGACCAGGTCGATCACGTTGTTGGCCCCGGCGTTACCCGGCCGCAGCCTGACCGCCAGTGTCTCGCCGGTGGCATCGGCGAAACAGTAGAGCGGATGAAACCCGAATCCTCCCTTATAGGTCGGGCCGGTCAGCTCCTTGTTCTCGGAGTGGATCTCATGAAGCGAGCTGTCGATGTCCAACACCACCATGTCCTTACCCGTCGTCGCTGCCGCCCGGGACCACACCACGCTGCGGGCCTGGGCCATCGCCTCCCACAACCCGGTCACCGTCGCCGGGTCGAGCTGGAAGAAGCTGCGATACAGAGTCGAGTCCGACGGCACCGACCCGAACAGGGCCGGCTGGGCCCGCAACTTCTCGATGTCGCTGCACGCCTCGCCGCCACCCGCCATCATCAACATGGCCTGAACCAGCACCTTGCCGCGGTCATGAACCGGGAGCCGCTCCGACATGACCGGGATGCGAGCCGACAGCAAATCAGCCAGACCCAGGCGGTCTCCGAAACGACCAAGAGCATGCAGACCCACATGGGCCACCACCCCCTCACCGCCGGTCTCCACCAACAGCCGGGTAGTGCTGGTAGCGTTCACCTCAGAAGTGCCCTCCTGGTAGGGGTCCTGTACGCCTTCGACAAGCGCAGTATCCCTTGCCAGGAGGGCGTTTTCGCGGACCCCCGCCCCTCAGGTCACCGACCCGGGTGAAGGATCAGGGTTAACTGGAGGCGGCTAATAGATGACGCGGTCGTCAAATAGTCCCCCCTAATCGGTCGCGTCGGAGGACGCCATCCAGCCTGGCTCTACCAACAGGTAACTCGCAGGGTCGGACACCACCCGCTTGTCGATCCGCGCCCTGCGCCCTGGATCGCTCGGCTTCGGCGACCCCAGGCACTCATCGTGTCGGGTTAGTCATGGCCGCGGTCGCGGTAGTCGATGATTCGAAACGGCCAGTTATCGCGAAGCCAGGCTCGGAGCGCCTCTTCCAGCGTCGAATCGAAGTCAACTCGGTCGGCACGAACCCACGAACGGACTTGCGCGTCGACTTCTTGGTTGCGCGACGGGTAAATGTACACGCATCCCATCACGTCTCCGGCGGAGTCGAGAACCGTGTAGGTGAAGCCCCGGCGCCGCCGGAAATCCTCGGCGTGGTCCTCGAGGTCCCGTAAGTTCGCGGCTGGGCTCATCGACTGCGGCCACGACCCCCACGGGAATCCCGGCGTCGCTCGGATGTGGGCGACGCTCGACGTCCAAGCCGCGTAATCCGCCGCGTTATGTTCAGGTCCGAGCGGCTCCAAACGGAACTCGCCAAAGGAAACCTCCTTCGGGACACTGAAATCGTCCGGCACGAACTCACTCTGCACGGCCCAACAGGCTAGCGACCACCGGGCTGTCCCAGATCCCTGCCGATTCCCCCGCGTGCCGAGATGGCAAGCCACTTCGATCCTGATCTCATTCGGATTCGTCGTTTGGGACGATGAGGAAGGGGTGGTCCACCATAGTGGGCGACCCCTTTCTCGTCATGATTGGTTTGGGAAGAGAGATGACCTGCCATGTCGGTGCCAACCGTCCAGGAACATCAGGCCCCCTGAAACAGGCGTTGGTACATCAGACAGCTTGATGGCCCGCCTGGGGTTGTGCCGTCCGACGAGCCCGGGACCGGAGGTTCTACGTTGCCCCGGCCGTAGTGTCGCAGAGCGCCCAGGTCGAGTTGGCGGTGTCCACGGGCCAGGTGGTCTGACCGTCGAGCATGACCTGCGGGTTGGTGTGTCACCCCGGTCCTACCCGCCCCCACGCCCCCGCGAACCGTGCCCACTTCTCGGTAAGTGGGCACGGTCCGGCTGAGTGGGCGAACATCACCCCCGTTTCTGACATTTACCGTGCCCGTCTGGCCGGACCGTGCCCAGTTCAACTCTGCCGCCGGCTCCCAGCACCGCCCCGCCAACCCCCCTTCCGGTTAACTGGTCCCCATTTTGGTGAACAGCCGCACGGCCAAGGCGACCAGCAGGACCGTATAGACCAGGATCACCCCGAGCGACAACGCCCCCATGGCGACGTCGTTGTGCATGCCCCAGATGTTGTGGAGCGGCTGCGCCCCACTCTTCTCCGTCAAGCCGTAGCGGAACAGGGCCAGCGCGTGCCCTCGCCGGGGTCGGCATTCGGTCTCGGCCCGAGGGGAAGCCTGGGCATCGACTCGCGCCGGCAGCTGCGTGACTTCAGCACTGCGGGTGTTGCTTGGACCGCGGACGTTTGAGTGACCGTGCACCCCTGAAAGAGGTCGCTCGTCTATGGTCCTGTCCGGCCCGGCCGCAGCAGCCGCTTGACTCGACCGGGCCCTCACGGGCCGGACGACACAGAAGAGCGAGGAGAGCCCAATGGCAACCGTGCAACGCAGTGTCCAGATCAAGGCCTCGCCGCAGGAGACGATGGCGCTCTTGAGCGACGCAAGCCGCTGGCCCGAGTGGTATCCGGGGATGAGAGAGATCCACATCGCGGCTCCTTACCCCGAAGAAGGCGGCAAGGTCACTTTCAAGGTCAAGTCCGCCGGCATCTCCATGCCGATCACAGAGACGGTCCTCGACTACCAGCCGGACAAGTTGCAGCTCTTTCAGATGGAAGGCATGTTGTCGGGCCGCGCGCGCTGGGAGTTGACCTCGGAAGGCGACGGAACACGCCTGAGCACGATGTTTGACTACTCGCTGCCAGCCGGCGCGTTAGGGAAGCTCGCCGATGCGCTCGTCGTCAAGCGCATCAATGGCAAGAGCCTCGAAGAGGCTCTCAACAACTTCAAAGCGCTCGTAGAAGGCCATTAGCTTGCTCGTAGGCCGGGCGGGTTAGACGCGGCACACCGTGGCAGCCGTCGCTTCGGCCGCGGTTCGCAGACAGCGCCCGTAGTCGCCGAATTACCCTTTCCTTAGACCATCACTGTGGAGGGAGAACAGCCATGAACGATCCGTTCGCGCGCTTGCCGGTGGTGCCGAGCTTCACCGTGGCCAGCACGGACGTCACCGATGGACAGGAGCTGCCTCTTGCACAGATGTCTGGCATCTTCGGGGTTCGGGGCGGCGGCGACGTCTCGCCCCAGCTGACGTGGTCTGGCGCTCCCGCAGAAACTAAGAGTTACACCGTGACGATATACGACCCTGATGCGCCGAGCGGTTCAGGTTTTTGGCATTGGGCCGTCGCTGATATTCCCGCGTCGGTGACCGAACTCCCAACTGGAGCGGGGGACGGCGCTAGCGAGCAGCTGCCACCTGGAGCGTTCCATCTTCCCAACGACGCCCGCTTGGCCCGCTTCGTCGGCGCGGGACCGCCGCCCGGGGACGGGCGTCACCGCTATGTCATTGTGGTGCAGGCCCTGGGCATCGAGAAGATCGGGCAGCTCGAGCTTCGGGTAAGGGCCGACTCGACTCCAGCTTTTCTCGGCTTCGGCATCAACATCAGCGGCCACCTCCTTGGCCGTGCCGTGATTATCCCGTGGGCAGAAATCCCGGCCGCCTGAGGCCTCGGATGGAGACGATCTCCAGCCTAATCTTGCTACCACGCTGCGGATCCGACCTGCGCTGTCGACCAACTTAAAGTGCCGTAGGCGTGTTAGCGGTCCGCGAGAGGATTGCCCTCCGAAGCCGCAAACAGGCGACGCGCGTGGCATCGATGACCGTCCGGGTTGAAATTGGGAAGGCGGGCGTGGGGCCACCGCCCCTCCGGCCAGAAAAAAAAAGAGAGACGAGGAGAACCCAACATAAGTCCTCAGCGCGCCGACCACAGGTACCGCCACCCGCCGTCCCCCTACCGACCCTGCCGGCCCGACGGGCCGGCTGGCCACCTGGGTCGCTCACACAACCCTCGACGACGTTCCCCCCTCCGTGCGTGACCGGGCCAAGTACCTGGTGCTTGACGGGATCGCCTGTGCCCTCGTGGGCGCGCAACTGTCCTGGTCCCGTCTTGGCGTCGAGGGCGTCACCGCGCTGGAGAGCGCCGGGGATGCCGCGCTGGTCGGCTGGGACGGTCGAGCGACCAGCGCCACCTCGGCAGCCATGTTGAACTCCAGCTTCATCCAGGGGTTCGAGCTCGACGACTACCATCCTTTGGCTCCGCTACACAGCAACTCGCTGGTCCTGCCGGCGATGCTGGCCGCCGCCCCGCGCCTGGGCCGAGTCTCGGGTGAGCGTTTCCTGCTCGGCGCTATTCTCGGCTACGAGACCGGGCCTCGGGTTGGCCAGGCGCTGGGCGGCCTGGACATGCTCTCGCGAGGCTGGCATTCGGGCGTGGTGTTCGGCACCATCCCCGCGGCCGCGTCCGCCGGGACGCTGTACGGATTGGACGCCGCCGGCTTTGAGGACGCCTTCGGGATGGCGGCGACCCAGTCCTGCGGGCTCATGTCAGCAATGTACGAATCGATGGTCAAGCGCATGCAACACGGCTTCGCCTCCCGCAACGGCCTGACCGCCGCCGCCCTCGCCGCGGTGGGCTACGTCGGCATCAAGCGGGTCTTCGAACGCCCCTACGGAGGCTGGCTGGCAGTCTTCGGTGAATGCCACCGCACCTACCCCGAAGAGATCTACGCCGGCCTCGGCACACTCTGGGAGACCGAACGGATCGCCGTGAAGCCCTACGCGGCGATGGGATTGCTGCACGCCGGCATCGACGCCGCCCTCGAGCTGCGCCCAAAGGTCGACGTCAACCAGATCCAACGCATCGACATCTACATGGGCGAAGCCGCCTACGCCCACGGTGGCTGGAAGGCGGAGCGGCCGCTTCAAGTGATCGGTGCCCAGATGAACGCCGCCTATGCGGTGGCGGTGGCTCTCCTCGACGGCGACGTGCTCGTCGATCAGTTCACCCAGGGCCGGATCAACCGCGACGACGTGTGGACGTTGATCGACCGCACCATCACTCACCACGAACGGGCCTACGACAACCTCCCAATCGACGAGCGGCTCACCACCCAGGTACGCCTCACCCTCAAGGACGGGACCACCCACACCGCCAAAGTCGTGCACCCCCGCGGTACCGGCGACAGGAACCTCACGAACGCCGAAATCCAGGACAAATACACCAAGCTGACCCGCCGAGCCATCTCTGCCGAGCGCCAGGCCGCCGTCGAAAAAGCCGTCCTCGGAATCGACACCCTCGACGACATCGCTCAGCTGACCGGCCTGCTCACGCCCGCCGTGCACTCGCCGCTCGACTGAGACCCGCGGGCAGGTGATGGGCGTGGGCTCCCGTCACATCGATGCTGGCAAATCACAAGACCCGAGCCAGAACCCGAAACTGGGTCCAGAGGGTCATTAGAGGTCCTTCGGCAACGAGAACACCCTGTGTGACCTGCAGAGATACGTCCGAAGCGCTCAGCCCGGGCCCGGTGGTCGCAGCCCGTCGCAGATGATGGGGAGCAGGTCGCCGGCGGGCGCGGCGCCGGCGTGCGCGGCTGCCTGGCAGGTGGCGCCCACCAACGACATGACCATGAGCGCCGTGACGTCGGGGCGGACGGCACCGGCCGACTGGGCCCGGCGCAGCAGGGCGTCCAGGGCGTCGCGCAGCTCCTCCTTGACGTCGGCGGCCGCGATCTCGAATTCGGCGCCGGCGCCCATCACCGCGACCAGGAAGTCCCGCTTGGCCGCCCCCTCCTCGACGACGTGCTCCAGGAAGCCGAAGAAGGCCGCGGCCGGGTCCTCGGCCTCGGCCAGCGCCCGGGCATCGAGGGTGAGCCTCGACAGCCGGTCCAGCAAGATGGCCTCGCAGAGCTTCTCCTTGGTGGGAAAGTGCCGGTACAGCGTCCCCACGCCCACTCCGGCCTTCTCGGCGATCATATCGACAGGGACCTCTATCCCCTCGGCCGCGAACAACACCTCGGCCGCCTCAAGGATGTGGCCCCGGTTGCGCTGGGCGTCGGCCCGCAACGGCCGGCCGCCGGCACCAACGTCGGATACTTCACACCCCGCCGCCCCCTTCGGCATCGGTCCCACGGAAATCGCCTCCTCCTGGTTGACAAGCGGAACCCTAGTTCCGTATAGTGGAAAGCGGAACAGGAACTCCGGTTCCGATTATATCGCAGCGGCCCAGCCGAAACCAGACCTTGTTTGCAGGTGAAGGGGACGGAGGCAGGGGCGGGCGGACTCGGACCCTTCTCTTGTCTTCCAGAAAGGAACGCCATGACCCCGCCCCTCGATCGGGCCTCAACCCTTGACCGCCCGGACCAGCCGAGCGCAGCGGGTCCCGATCTCGACCCCAAGCGCTTCCGGGCATTAGCCATCATCGCGGTCGCTCAGCTCATGGTGGTCCTCGACGCCTCCGTGGTGATCATCGCCCTGCCTTCTGCCCAGCGGGCCCTGCACATTTCCACCGCCAACCGCCAGTGGATGCTGACCGCCTACACCCTCTCCTTCGCCGGCCTGTTGCTCCTGGGGGGCCGCATCGCCGACTACTTCGGGCGCAAACGGATGTTCGTGATCAGCCTCATCGGCTTTGCCGGCGCCTCCGCGCTCGGCGGTCTGGCCCAGAACTCGGCCATGCTCTTCGGTGCCCGCGCCCTTCAGGGAGCCTTCGCCGCCGTCATGGCCCCCGCCGCGCTCTCACTGCTCACCGTGGCCTTCACCGAGCCCAAGGAGCGAGCCCGGGCCTTCGCCGTCTACGGCGGCATCGCCGGCGGCGGCGCCGCCATCGGCCTCATCCTCGGCGGCGTGCTGACCGAATTCGCGTCCTGGCGCTGGACCCTGCTCATCAACGTGCCCATCGCCGTCGTGGCCGCGGTGGCCGCCTTCCGCTACGTCTCGGAGAGCCGGGCCTCGGCCAGCCACGGTTACGACCTCCCCGGCGCCGCGACCGTGACCGGCGGCCTGCTGGCGCTGGTCTACGGCTTCACCAAAGCGGGCACCGACGGCTGGAGTGCCTCGACCACCGTCATTCTGTTCGCTGCGGCCGCCGTCCTGCTGGTGGCCTTCGTCGCCATCGAGCAGCGGGCCGCCCACCCGCTCCTCCCGCTGCGGATCGTCCTCGACCGCAACCGAGGTGGGTCGTTCTTGGCCTCCCTGCTGGTCGGTACGGCCATCCTGGGCACGTTCCTGTCACTGACCTACTACTTCCAGGGCGTGTTGCACTACTCGGCCCTGAAGACGGGCTTCGCTTTCGTACCCTTCTCGCTCGGCATCATCACCGGCGCCACGGCTGCCAGCCGGCTCCTCCCGCGCTTCGGACCACGCGCACTCCTGACCGGCGGGTTGCTCATGGCCGTCACCGGCCTGGCCCTCTTCAGCACCCTCGACGTGCATTCCACCTATCTGAGCACCGTGCTCCCGGCCGAGATCATCGTCAGCCTCGGCATGGGTCTGTCGTTCGTAGCCATGAACAGCACGGCCCTCGTCGGCGTGAACTCCCAGGACGCCGGCGTGGCCAGTGCCCTGGTCAACGCCACTCAGCAAACCGGGGGCACCATGGGCGCGGCCCTTATCAACACCATCGCCACCAGCGCCACCGTGTCCTACCTCGCGACCCACGGCACCTCGCCGGCCTCGCTCACCGCCGGCGCCATCCACGGCTACACCACGGCCTTCGTTTTCAGCGCCATCGTGCTAGCGCTGGCGGCCACGGCGGCCTTCACGCTCATCCGGCGGCCCCAACCGACGACCGACGACGCGATTGCCGAAGAGGCCGACGAACCGCTCGCCCTCGCCACCATCTGAGACGGCCGCACAGGGTCTCCGGCGCCACGCCGTCGCAGCCCCGCTCCACACCCCGGCTTCCTGTTTGAGCTTCATTGCGACTCGCAACCTTGTGGGACCCTAGGTTCGAGTGGTGGCCAGGAGAGCGGTCCGGCCTGGACTGTTACCGTCCGGGTGGCTGTGGCAAACGATCAGAGGAAGGTGACACACGACATGGGGCCGTCTCGGCCCCCCGGCGAGCCTCAAGCCGGGTCAGGCGACTCAATGGACGTACTACTGGGGAGATAACGCCTGCATCAAGGCTCATGTGAGCAAGCAGTCGCCTCCTTGTCCTATACCACGCGGTTCCGCCATTTCCCAAAACCCGGTCCTGCCATAGCTCGAAAAGTGCCGCACCGGGTGTCGCGCGTTTTCTGTATATTTTCGGCAAAGTCGTGCGCACGCTGGCGTACTCGCGGCAACCGGGTGCGTGCCCGTTCGGGGTCGTTCTGGGAAAAGACGGCACGATTTCGCCAACCGGCACCGCGGTCCTTTGATGGTATCGGTGCCTCACCCAACGAACGGAGGTCTTTTAATGACCCGTTTCAATGACTACGTCAACCGATATCCGCAGGTCGCCCTCGAGCGCACTGCGTCGGGCGTTCTGACCATGCGCATCCACCGGGATGGCGGCCCCGCGAAGTGGGCGGCTCTCGAGGGGTCGATCCACGAACAGATTGGAGACGCTCTATGGCACGTGGGTCGGGACCCTGAAAACCTGGTGGTCATCTTCACCGGCACCGGAGACTCGTTCATCGTCGAAGCCGTCCAAGAGGAGTATCCGCCAGGGGGTGACGGATGGGACTTCATCCGGTCCACCCGCGAGGGGATAGACCTCATCACGGGCTTCCTCGACCTGGAACGACCCCTCATTACCATTGCCAACGGCCCCGTGACCTATCACTCCGAGCTTCCGGTCCTCGGCGATGTGGTTCTGGCGGCCGAGGATGCCTACTTCCAGGACTCCCACATGCGTAAGGGAGTCGTCCCCTCGGACGGCTGCCATGCCGTCTGGCTCGAGCTGCTTGGCACCAATCGCGGCCGACGGTTCCTGATGACCGCCCAGACCCTCACGGCCCAAGAGCTCTCGCAGTTCGGAGTGGTTTCCGAGGTCCTACCTCGGCCGGCGCTCATGCCGCGAGCTTTGGAGATCGCCAACCAATGGCTCCGGTGGTCTCCCACTGTGCTGGCGTACAGCCACGCCGCTTTGGCCCGCTCGTTCAAGCGGCGCTTGGCCGACGAGATCCCCTTCGGGTTCGCGTTGGAAGGTCTGGGTCAGTACGCGGCCAACGAACGTCTGCCCCCCGGTCATCGGCACCCGGCCAACTGACGCCGGACTCTAGCTCCACAGGTTGGGTGGTCCCAAAGGAACCTGAGCCCGGGTCGTCCACCGCGGATCACCGCGCCCCTTCCCAACTGGGCGAATGTAGGCGTTGGGCCCGCCCGGTCCTTCTCGGGCGCCGTGGGGCGGCGGGTGCCGGGTGTTACGGTCGGCTTGGTGTCGACGATGGACGTCCGTCACAGCAAGGCCGTCTTGGCCGAGTTGCGCAACGCGGAACGACGTCGACGTATCGCGGACTTCGACGTGTTCGAAGCCCTTTACCGTGTTTACATCACAGGCCTGGTGGCCGGCGTCAGCCTGTGGGTGCTGTCGGGGCTGGTAGGCGACACGCGTGTGGGGACGACCACAGCTGCACGGGTCGCTTCGGACGGCCCGCAACTGGTGGGTTGTGTAGTGGCGCTGGCGCTGGCTGTCGGTCTGCGGACCGGGGGGCGGGGTGGGCCGCTGGTAATCGAGGCGGCCGATGTTCGCCACGTTCTTTTGGCACCGGTCGACCGGGCGACGGCGCTGCGGGGCCCCGCTTTGCGTCTGCTCCGCTTCGGTGCGGCAGCGGGCGCTGGGCTGGGGGCGGTGGTCGGCCTTTTGGCTTTTCGGCGGCTGCAAGGCCCGGCGGCCGAGTGGGTGGGGTGCGGGGCCCTGGTGGGGTTGTTAACCGTCGACGCCGCTCTTGGTGCAGCCATGTTGGCGGCCGGGCGGCGTCTGGGCCGCGTGGTGGCGGGCGCCGCGGCTCTGGGCGTGTTGGCCTGGTCGGCGGCGGATGTCGCAGTCGGGCGCGCCACCTCGCCAGCCAGTCTTCTGGGTGAGCTGGCGTTGTTGCCGCTTCGCTGGCGTCCGGATGCGTTCGGCGGCGTAGCCGTGGCCGCCGTTGTGGTGCTTCTCGGGGTGGTGTCGGTGGGAGGAACGTCGATCGAGGCATCGGAGCGACGGGCCCGCCTGGCCGGGCAAATCCGTTTCGCCGCAACCGTCCGGGACTTGCGCACCGTGATCGTTCTACGCCGCCAGCTGGCCCAGGAGCTACCCCGGCAACGACCGTGGATCCGGTCGACGGGACGCTTCTACTCCCCGGCGAAGTCGAGCGGGCGGCAGGTCCGCTGCCCGGTGTGGCAGCGGGGCTGGCAAGGCATCGTTCGTTTCCCATTCAGCCGCCTTGCTCGTATGGTGATGCTGGCGGCCGCCGCGGGTGTGGCCGCGGTCGGGGCCTGGCGAGGCAGCACGCCGCTCCTGTTCCTGGCTGGTGTGGCCCTCTATGTGGTCGGGTTGGACGCGGTGGAGCCGCTGGCGCAGGAGATCGACCACCCCACCCTTTTGGAGAGCTACCCGCGACCGGCGGGGACGGTACTGGTCCGCCACCTGGCCTGTTCAGCAGCACTGACCGCGGCTGTGGGGGTGGCCGGCGTCGCCGCTGCAGTGGCGGTTGAAGGCGGCAACCCCACCGCATTGGCGGTCGCCGCCGTGGTATGGCTGCCGGCATCGCTGGCCGCAGTGGCCGCAGCGTCGGTCGCCACCCTCCAAGGACCGCCACCCCTGTTCAGTCGCACGGACAGCCTCATGCCGCCGGAAGTGGCCGGGGCCCGGGCCGTGCTACGGACGGTGTGGCCCCCGTTGATCGCGACCGCAGGAGTGGCGCCCATCCTCGCCGGCCGCCATGCCGAGTCCGCCGCCGTCGCCGTCAAGCAAGTCGGGGCGGTCGCACTGGCGGCGATGCTGCTCCTCGCCCTGGTGCTGTATTGGGTGCGATACCGCCAGGAGCTGCACGATTACTTCAAGCAGCTGCTCGCGCCGGTCCAGCCGGACGCGCCTTCTGGCGCGTAGCGTCCGAATCCCATGTCAACCAGTGCCCGCCCTCCGGCGCTGACAGTGACAGGTCTCACCAAGTCATATGGCGATCTGGTTGCGCTCGAACCATTGGACCTGGTCGTGCCGCGGGGTCAGCGGCTGGCGTTGATCGGCCATAACGGCTCGGGTAAGACCACGCTGCTTCGCATGGCCGCAGGGTTGCTGGAGCCAACGGGTGGAAGCATCCGTATCGCCGGCGAGCCCGCCGGTTCGGTCGGCGCCCGCGCCGCGCTGTCTTACCTTCCCGATAACCCGGTCCTCTACGACGACCTCTCAGTGTTCGAGCACATTGACTACACCTGTCGGCTGCACGACGCCCAGGAGTGGGAACAGCGGGCGGTGTCCCTGCTCTCGGATCTCGGCTTGCTGTCACGGGCCGATGATCTCCCGTCGCGCTTCTCGCGGGGGCTGCGACAGAAGACCGCAATCGTTCTGGCCTTGATCCGGCCGTTCTCGCTCCTGCTCGTCGACGAGCCATTCATCGGGCTCGACCCCGCCGGCCGCGACACCTTCGTCTCCCTCATCGACGGCATTGCCACCCGGGGGGCGGCGGTCGTGATCGCCACCCATCAACTCGACTACGCCGCCACCGCCGACCGCTGCCTCGCCCTACGGGACGGCCAACTCGTCTATGACGGACCGCCGGGCTACGCCGACATCCGTTCGCTCGTCGGCTGACCGGTCACCAACGCACCCGATGATCGGCACCGCTGATGGGAGAGCCGACCAGGCCACCTTGTGGTGTGAGCGGTCCCGTTTGGGCCGTCGGTGGGAAGACCCCGCGGCGGATCGCTTCGTGAGATGCGTTTTGGGATTGCGCGCCGACACCCTTGCTGTCCGATCTGCCCAGATATCGGGCTGCCTGCAGCCGGTCAGGCCGAATGGACCAGCCTCTTACGGTCAGTCGGAAAGGTTGTGACCGTATTGCCCTCGGTACATCCGCGCGGCCGGTGAGGCCGACCTCACGTTCGGCTGCTCCGAGCGTCTACTCGTTGCCAGTCGTGAGCGAGGAGGAACTTGATGTTGATCTTGGACCAAGAGCCGGTGGGACGGGCGTCGATGACGCATACGACGATCGCCTCCGTGTTGGGCGAACTGACGATCGTGGCTCGGGGTGGAACTGTGGTCGGTCTGTACTTCCCCGGCGACTGGTACCGGCCCGACCGGGCCAGCTACGGCTCTTACACCCATATCGGTTTCGACGCAGTGCGCGACCAGATCAGCCAGTTTCTCGTCGGCGACCGGCGGGAGTTCACCTTGCCGGTGGCCACCTACGGTGACGAGTGCCAGGAGCGCGTCTGGGCGCTGGTGCGCCAGATTCCCTACGGTGAGACCGTCACCTACGGTGACCTGGCTCGCGAATTGCGGAACGGCACCACTCCTCAGGATGTGGGGGCTGCGCTAGGCAGAAACCCTGTCTGCGTTCTCGTCCCGTGTCATCGCGTCGTCGGTGCGGGCGGGAAGTTGACCGGCTACGCCGGTGGGCTGACCCGCAAGCGGTTCCTCCTCGACCTAGAAGCCAGGGTCTCTGGACGGGAAAGCAGACTGTTCTGATATGGGCCCTCACGTTTCCCAAGGTCCGGGCGTCTACCTGGCGTGACCGACAAGCAAACCTTTGACGAGGTTGTCTTGCATCACGGCCCGACCGTGCTGCGGGTATGCCGAGCCCTGGTCGGCCCGATCGACGCTGACGACGCGTGGTCCGAGACGTTCCTGTCGGCCCTGCGCGCCTATCCGACCCTGCCCGCCGACGCCAACGTCGAAGCGTGGCTGGTGACGATCGCCCACCGGAAGGTGATCGACCTGGTCCGAAGAGCTCAGCGGTCCGCGAAGCCGGTGGCCGAGGTTCCTGTCGAGCCGAGCGAGTTCGACTTCGTCGGTAGCGATATCGACCTGGCTCGACTGCTCGCTCGGCTGTCGGACCGGCAGCGACAGGCGGTGATCTACCACTACCTCGTGGGGCTGCCGTATGTGGAGGTGGCGGCGCTCGTGGGGGGGAGCCCGGAGGCCGCACGCCGGGCCGCGGCAGACGGCATTGCCAAGCTCCGGACGACCCCGGCAGGGGCGCCCATAACGACGACAGTGAAGGCACGGTGTAATGACCATGACTATTGAACGACCCCACCGAGACTCCCCCGAAGGTTTGGGCCCTCCTCCCGGAGAGAAGGAGCTCCCCACTCTGTACGCGCGTCTTGTCGCCCAGGCCGAGGATGAGGGCCTACTCGATGTCGCCTACCGCACCGTCGACACTCCAGTTGGCACACTGCTGCTGGCCGCCACCCCGACCGGGCTGGTCCGGGTCGCGTACGAGCGTGAGGGACTCGAAGCAGTACTCCAAGACCTGGCGGGCAAGGTCAGCCCCCGAATCCTTCGCGCCCCGCGGCGACTGGATGAGACGGCCCGCCAGCTCGAGGATTACTTCGCCGGTCACCGCACCACCTTCGACTTGCCGCTCGACCTCTGCCTCTCGGCCGGCTTCCGCCGCTTGGTGCTGGCCTATCTTCCCACCATCAGCTACGGACAGACAGCCAGCTACCAGTCCGTGGCCGCTGCAGTGCACAACCCCAAAGCCGTGCGGGCCGTCGGCACGGCGTGCGCCACCAATCCCCTGCCGGTCGTCATTCCCTGCCACCGCGTTATCCGCTCCGACGGCCAGCTCGGCGCCTATCTCGGTGGACACGAAATCAAGCACCGGCTGCTTGACCTGGAGGCACGGCGATGACTGCCGGGGGCGCCGACACGGCCACCGCATACCGGTGAGGGTCGACGGCGCCGACTGGGCAGCGGTCGGAGCTGAGCTTGCCGAGTTCGGCTGCGCCCGCCTGCCACGCCTGCTCACCGTCTCCGACGCTCGTGAACTGATCAAGCTCTACGACCAGGACGAGGCGTTCCGCTCCACCGTCACAATGCGGCGCCACGGGTTCGGCGAAGGCGAGTACCGCTACCTCGCGATGCCGCTCCCCGAGGTGGTCGACGAGCTGCGCCGCGCCCTCTACCCGCACCTGCTGCCGATCGCCCGGGACTGGTACAGCAAACTCGGCCGGCCAACGCCCTGGCCCGACAGCCTCGACGAGTGGCTGGAGCAGTGCCATCAGGCCGGGCAGACCAAGCCGACCCCGCTCATCTTGAAATACGGGCCGGGCGACTGGAACGCACTGCACCGGGACCTCTACGGGGAGCTTGTGTTCCCTCTCCAGGTGGTCGTCGCCCTGACCAAGCCCGGCACGGATTACACCGGCGGCGAGTTCCTCCTCGTCGAGCAGCGCCCCCGGGCCCAGTCCAGGGGAACGTCGGCGACGCTCCCTCACCTCCACGGTTTGGTGTTCACCACCCGGGATCGGCCGCTTCGGACCCAGCGCGGCTGGTCGGCCGCCCCGGTGCGACACGGTGTGTCGGTGCTGCGCTCCGGGCAGCGCTACACCCTCGGCATCCTTTTCCATGACGCCGCCTGATGTCACAGCGCATGAGGACCTACACACGTGTCGTGCTGGACCTCTTTACGACTTATCCGGGCGTCGGGGCTGACAGCGGCGTGATGCCACGCAGGAAGCACAAGGCGGTCTCCGGTGTGCGTGTCTGCGACAGCAGACGCTGGATTTCTGCTTGACGAGTGGTGGCGCCGTAGTCGTCGCTGATGCTCGGACGGCCGCTGTTGGTCGCCTCGTGAAGCTCGTAAGCGACGAGTCGGCGTGTCCGGCGCCACCGAGTGGCGAGAGCGGCGCGCAGACAGCCGATCGAGAGCGTCTGGGGACGGAACAGGGATGGGGTGATGGACATGGAGTTTGTATCCTTTCGTTGTCGCCTGCCGCATCGGGCTGGCAAATCGGTTCAGGGTTGATGTGATGCGATTTGGTCAACCGGCTTCGCTGTCTCGTCTCCTCCGCACGATGCCGTCGGCATCGAAGACCTGCGGCTCGAGGCAATGGTTTGCGTCACATCGGGGGTCTTCTGCGGCGAGGCCAGGACGGGCGGTGCCTGGTAGTCGAGGGTGACGCGAGATGGCGTGAACAGCGTGTTCATGGCTTGGCTCCTTTCCGCTCGTCGCACCTGTCCGGCTCCGTTGATCTAGGACCCAGTGTGCGCCTGAGGACGGGTGAAGTCCCTAGGGAGAATCCCCAGTTCTCGCAAACTGGGGTGGCAGATTCGGCCGCAACGGGGGGCACGTCGAGCGATTCGCCCAGGATCTAGGTGGTCGACTCACCATGAAGAGAGTCCCGGGAGTTGTCATGGGGCTTTTCCGCGACGCCGAGATGATGATCGACGCGCGGGTCGCAAACGCGATCGGATCCGAATGCAAAGGAAAGGAAATCGATGATGAAGTAGACCAAAAAAGCCCTGGTCACGGTGGCTCGACCTGCAATCGCGGCCGCGTTGGCCTGCCCGGCCGCCACGATGGCCGTCACCGGCGCCGTCCGGAACGGCGGCGCGCCCCGAGGACACCAGGGGGGTGAGCGATCTTCCGCCGGCGGGTTTTGGCGGCGCGAGCCCGGCAGCCACCGTTACTCTCGGCGACCGCCATTCCTAGTGCGGGTAATGGTGAAGCGGAGGACCACCTCCAGATGTGGAAGGCCCCAAAACTGCGCTACCCGACTCGAGCGTGGGCACACCCCGCCCTCAACACGGACGCAGAGCTAACCCTACACCGAGCCTTGATCTGGAGGACCTTTACGCCCAACGCTCAGGCGGCCGTCGTCGGGTTCATCTTGATCACGGCGAAAACGGCTCCGTCAGGATCGGACAGAACTGCAAAGCGCCCAGGAGGTATGTCGGTCGGAGGCACAAAAGTGCTTCCTCCGAGTCCCGTCGCCTTGGCGACTGAGGCGTCGGTGTCGTCGACTGCGAAGTAGACGAGCCAGTGTGCGGGGACCTCGGCGGGGACCATGTCGGGCATGGTCATCATGCCTGCCACCGACTTGTCAGCGAGCTTCCATTCGGTGTAGGTCATTCCTTCCATGTCGAGGTCGTTCGGTGTCCAGCCGAACACCTCCGTGTAGAAGGCCTTCGCCCCGGGGACGTCTCGGGTGTTGAGCTCGTTCCAGGCGAAGGTCCCGGCTTCGTTGGCCAGCTCGGCTCCCTTGAAGGTCTTCGGCTGCCATATGCCTATAACGGCGCCCGTGGGATCGGCGAAAACCGCCATGCGCCCGATATCCGCCACGTCCATGGGCTCCACGAACACGGTGGCGCCCGCCTTCTTGGCGAGGTCGACCGTGGCGTCGGCGTCGTCGACGGAGACGTACGAAACCCATGCACTGGGCTGGCCCTCCGCCATGACCTTCATGTTGCCAGCCACGATCTTCCCGCCCTTGCGCATGAGCGTGTAGTGCCCCATATCCTCGCCCTGGTCGTCGGCGGTCCAGCTGAAGAGAGCCCCGTAGAAGGAGTTGGAAGCTTCGAGGTCCTGGGTCGCATGGTCGACCCAGGACGGGGTCCCGGCAGCGTATGAGGTGAACTCTGGCATCTGGTTCCTCCTGGTTTCGGTTTGCGCTGACCTCCCTATGGGCAGCGTAGCGACCTAGCGGGTGTAGATCGGCCGAACGGACGGCAGCCGGAGTGAAGCTCCCGATCTCCCCCTCAGCCGTAACCAGGTGAGCGCCGACCAGCACGAGGGTGGCGCTCGGGCGGCGAGGAGGGGTTCGCCGGCGGCACGCGGCTCCAGGCCGAGGGTTCAGCGGGCAGCTGCCCGTACCCGGTTATCCGCCTTCGGTGATGCGGATGATCGTCTTGCCGGGGGTGCGCTGGTCGGGGGCGAACGCAGCGGGCGCTTCGGCGAGCGGGCGTACCGCTCCGACGATCGGCTGGAGCCGTCCGTCCCTGAGCCGCTGGGCCAGGTCCACGAGCCGGGCGCGGTCAGGCTCGACCACGAAGAACAGGGCGCGCCCGTCCTTCGGCTGGACGGTGGGCGTCCTGGGGTCACCGACTTTTGAGGCGCACTCGGAGGTCGCGCTCGGCCGTAGTAAGACAGGCTTCTACGACCTCGTCGAAGTACTCGACCAGCGAACGTTGGCCCTCGAAAAGATAGACACGATTGGCGGCGTCAACCCACGCGAGCACCATCAGGGTCACGGCTCGGAGTTCCAGAGACGATCCCTGTTCACCCACCCGATCCTTGAGAGTCGCCAGGAGGCGCCTCTCGAACGTCCTCGCACCGACCGACAGCTCGCCATACCCGAACTGCGGTTCAGCCTTGAGCACGGCTCTAATCTGCGCGAGATAGTCCCGGTCGTAGCCTTCCTCGCACAATTCGCGCATCGCCGCGTGCAGGCTCACAATGGGCGGCTCGGAGAGTGGTCTATCTTTAAGGCGCTGAACAGCGACCTCTTGGCTGACGACGAGGTGGTCGAAGAGTATGGCCTCCTTCGTCGAAAAGTGCTCGAAAATCGTGCGTCGACCCACGTCCGCGGCTTGGGCTATTTCATCGAGCGACGTCGCGGCGTAGCCGTTGGTCATAAACAGGCTGAGGGCGGCCTTGGCAATGCGAGCCCGTGTCTCTCGGGCTTTGCGGTCTCGGATCGACGAGGCGCCCACTTTCTGATGCTAGCGGTCGATCTCCGTCGTCACCAACCGGGCGGGACAACGTCCCCGTGCGCAGACCAACCCCGCGACCGATAAGTCGGAGGTTCTGCTCGATACCAACGCCTCGAAACTTCCACCGGCACGTCATAGGCACGTCCGTCCCATAAGCCCCTCACCCCACGGTGGTGGACCGCAGGGTGAGGGGGGATGGGCATCAAACGCTGACCGCATTGCCTAGGACACGGGTGTGCGACCACTGTCGCCCTAGCCGCCGGCGGCGCTCACCTTTCAGCGCACGTTGGAGGCTCCGGCGGCGGCGATGAGCTGCTCGCCGTCGATCTGAGTCAGGTAGCCCTGCCGTACCAGCTTGGAGACGTCATTGGCCCACTTGACCACAAATGCCCGGTGCGTCGGGTAGAGCGCCTTGAGTTGGGCCGACGTGAACGTAGTGGTGGTTCCCGCCAGTACGCAGAAGCCCGGCATGCTGGTGGAGTCGCCGGTCAGGGTCGCCACCGGCACGTCCACTGCGGGTGAGCGAACCCCGCCGATGATGTTCCCGTTGGCGTCGACGACGGGAGCAGTCGTGGCAGGCTCTCCGACGTACTGGCCGACGAACAGCGGCGGCGCCGCCGCAGGCATGCCGGTCAGAGCGCCGCCGGTAGCGGCCCACGTGACCAGTTGCAGCACGGCTGCGCTGAAGGTGTAGCGGGCCTCGCCTGTGTTGATCGGCGCCGGTAGGCCTCCGGGAGTCAAGCAAGTACCGATCCCGGGGATGGTGGCCGGCGGGTTGAGCATCTCGTTGAACAGCGCGATCGTGCCGGCCAACCCGCCGCCCTGATTGATGCACAACAGGAACTGGCAGGAGTCGGCATGGGAGGTACCGGCCGCCTCCCATAGCCGGAAGCCCCGCGAGTTGGCTTGGGTGGCGGGACCGTAGTTCAGCAGACCGTAGGGAGGCGAGAACACGTCGGTCTGGGTCATGTAGCTCAGTACCGGTGCGTAAATGTCCGTGCGGCTCAGCACCACCGATGGCGCCGGGACATTGGCCAGCCCCACGTTGCCGTCAGGCACCGAGGTGGGCACCCCGCCCACCAGGACCGAGGCGGTGCTGGTCGCCTGCTGCAGATCCGAGGTGGCGGCACTGCGACTGTGCACGACGTAGCCGTCGTACACGTTGTACATCGGGGCGAACGCGTCGATGTAGGTCTGCATGCGGATGGCCGACTGGGAGATCCCGTCGGCCACGATCACCTTGGGCTTCAGGCCGCCGAGAACGTTGGCGTACAAATTGCGAACGGCCATCCCGGCCTGGGAGAAGATGTCGTAGGAGTAGCTGTCGCCCGGCTGGACCAGCGTTCCGTACCGGGCCGGGTTGTTCAGCTTTGCCCCAGCGACACCGACGAACTCCGCGGCCACACCCACATAGGCGTCACCCTGGCGGAACACGTCGGCGTGGTCGAGCGTCAAATCCGGCAGGGAGTCGAGGCCGCCCGACACGTTGGACCACTCCACAATGGCGTTCCCACTGAAACTCTTCGGGTTGATCGGCGTAAGCACCACAATCCTGCTCTGGTAATACGTCGCAGAGCCCGGCGCGGGCACCACTGTCCAGCGGCCCGCGGGGGTCGGGGTGCCGACGAAGTTGTACGCCTGTGCAGTGCCGGAGATAAAGAACTCTTTTTCCTGGTAGCCGGCCTGCTGGAGCACCGTGGGCGACACGATGGACACCCCGCCGCCCGCGGCAGGCGGGATGGGCCCCGGGAGCGGACCGGTCACCGTCGGAACTGGAGCAGACGCGGCGGGCTGACCTGTGACCGGCGTTGCCACCGGGCCGGCCGCCGCCGGCGCCGCGGACGCGGCGGGCGGCCCCCCCAACGGGGCCACGGCGTAGACCCCGGCCACGGCCGGGAGCCCGAGCGCCGCCAAGGCGGCGACCGCTCGTCTCCCATGTTTCCGGCCGACCCCGGAATGAGCCGGGGCTTTCCTCGTCAGGAATGCAGGCACGGCAACCATGACTTCCTTTCCGCTGCATCGGGCCTGGCTCCCCACTACCGGGAATCCAGATCGCTTGTCGTTCGGTCTCCCCCGTCGTGTCAGACGGTCACACGCCCGTCATTGCAATCGTGCACCATGCACTAGTGCGACGATAGGCGCTCCGTCTCACCGACACAAGGTTTCATTGGTTGTGCCGACGGGGGATTGGGGACCGCCTGCTTTTCGTCCCTTGCTCATCCCCCTTCCCGACACCGAGCCGGCTCGGTTGACCGCCACCGACAGTGGCAGTACCACAGCCATTCACGTGTGCGATCGGGCCGCCCAGCCACTTTTGGCCTCTGCCGCGTCCACCGAGATGATGGGCGTCCCCGCACGGAAATCGCTGCCCACCTGGTACCTCCTGGCGACAAACGATGAGGCCATCCCACCCGAAGCGGAGGCGCAATTCGCCAAGGACATCGGTGCAACGTCGTCGAAATTCCCCCGAGCCACCTCCCCGGACTCGAAGAGGAAACCCAGCGTTGCCGTTTCTTGTCGCGTTGCGACGGCCGGCGGTAAGCAGGAGGGTATGTCGCTGCGGACTGCCTTCACCGAGATGTTCTCGATCGCTCACCCCGTCGCCTCGGCGCCCATGGGCGGCTCTGCCGGCGAAGTGCTTGCCGCGGTAGTATCCAATGGCGGTGGGCTCGGCCTGGTCGGCGGGGGACGGGGCGAAATCGATTGGCTCGATCGGGAGCTGGCGCTGGTCACTGACCGTACTGATAAGCCCTGGGGCGTGGGGTTCCCCTCGTGGTCGGTCGACCCAGGAATCGTCGAATGGGCTCTTGAACGCCGCCCTGCCATCATGTTGTCATTCGGTGATCCCGGCCCACTCGCCGAGCGAGTCAAGCGAGCGGGGGTGAAACTCGTCATACAGGTCACCAACCTCGAGGAAGCCCGCACAGCGCTCGACGCAGGCGCCGACATCGTCATTGCCCAAGGCACGGAAGCGGGCGGGCATGGCGGCGGACGAGCCACCCTCCCCTTCGTCCCCGCCGTGGTCGACGAGCGCCGACCGAATCCCGTCGAACGCGCGCGAGGCTGGTGGAGTGACCGATGGCGGGTGGCCCGACGACTGGAGCGACCGGAAGGCTGGAGTCGAATGCCCGCTGTGCGCTGCGCTTGGAAACGACAGCGACGATGACCACGCACTCTTCGTCACCGAGCTACCCTCCAGCGAGGTCCGCCTGGAACGGCGAAGTCGGCTCACGGGCTACAGCATCGTCATCTGGCGGCACGGTCATGTAGCGGAGCCCACCGAGCTTGACGCCGATGCCGCCAGCCAATACTGGGCTGACGTGCTGGCTGTCTCCCGTGCAATTGAGACGGAGTTCCGTCCCGTCAAGATGAACCTGCTCACCCTCGGAAACTGGGTTCCTCACCTCCACACCCACATCGTTCCCCGCTACCCCAACGATCCTGCGCCAGGCGGCCCGATCACGTGGGCAGAGATGTTCAACGAGCAACCGACACCCGCCGATGTCCTGCACCGACAGGCCTCCGCGCTGAGGGCGCGACTCCATAGTCCTGTCCACTCGAAGGGGCTACGGGACAATCGAGCGCACTTTGAGCCATCACGGTAACGGCATCTAGGGTCTTCTTCGGGCGACGGGTCACTCAGCGGCCACCGCCGCCGTCATCGGCGGGTCCCGCCATTCCCTGTCGCAATCCACACCCTCCCAAACCGTCGCCCACGACAGAGAAGGCCTCGCCGCCCCGTATCGGCTGCCGGAGTCGAGTCCAAGCAACAGCGGATGGCTGAGCGCCGGATCGTTGGTGAGGAATTCTCGCCGGAACCGATCCGGGAGACCCCGTGGCGGTCACAACGGGCAACTCGACCGAGAGCGCAGGGTCGTAACCACTGATGCCACGCAATTTCGACTGCACATTTGTCGGCGGGATGATTGCTGTAACGAACGTACGAACGTTGTCCCCGTCGTACGGCCCGGGCAAAGCCAAGATTACGTCGATCAATCGAATCGCCGTTTGGGCCCACCGCGGTTCAAGCGTCGCGAATGAACGCGACCTGTGAGCGGCTCATCGGGCCGCCGGCGCCAGCCTCGATCCTCAGCGGATCTACCGAAACCGCCTCCGAATTTCCTACCCAAAGTACCCCCGAGCCGCCTGACGAACGAAGAGGCAGAAGTCAATATCCGAATCCTATGTTCGAACCGAACTGAATCAGGATCGGTAGGTCAAGGTACACGTCGCCCAAGACGCCAACGTGATCAGCTACCGGGCTTCCAAAACGGATCGGCTAACCTGCCTCCATCGGTCCTTTGGACCAGCCGACCAATGGAGGCAACGCATGCCTGACTCTGACGGGCCGCCCCGCCCCCGCGATGATGCCCTCGAAAGCGAGCTCGAGTCGCTGGACGAGCAAAAGGAAGAAGGGCACGAGACTCCGAAGGAGGAACGCCGCGCCGAGCAGCTGGAACACCGGTTGCACGTCGATACACACGCCGAGGAGTTGCGGCAGCGGCGACAGGAGGATCGCGACCTGGATCGTGACGACGAGGAAGAGCGCGATCGTCACCGTCACTGATCTGTGAGCCGGACTGGCGCAGCTGTTGGCGGCCGTGCGACCACCCTGGAGACCTCAGCCCCGACCGGGTAGCATCGCGGCGTAAGGCCCCTACAAGGGAGGCTCGGGAAGCAATGTCAGAGACAACCGCTACAACAGAAGAGAGTGAAGAGCTGCGACCGTTCTTCTTCTCTATTGACGAGATTCCCGGACGTACGATCGCCGACCTGTACGAAAACGCAGATCCCGGCGTCGCCGCTGAAGCGTTCGACCTGTTCGGACGTGACATGGTGACCAAGGTGATCCTTCAAACACCCGGACTTCGCGTGTTCCATGAAAGCGTCCAGGCCGGTGAACGGGTGAAACCTCATCGTCACGGGACTCACCAACTCACCTACATTCTCAAAGGTGAGTTGATCTACGGTAACCGGAGCGTGCGACCGGGGATGGGTTACTTCAGCCCGGACATGCTTTACTCGTGGAAGGCTGGACCCGAAGGTGCCGAATGGATCGAGGTCCACGGCGCCGGACCATCGGGGACGTACACCGATCGGCCGAAACACGAGCCCGACAGCGATTAACGGGTATTGTCGGCCGTGTCCGATCCATGCGGCCGAATCGCCGCTCGCGGGTGACCGCGTCACCCTCACACTCCGGCACAATAAGGGCGGGTACGGAGCGGACAACTTCTGCTGACCGGCGACGTCCTCCATTTCTGTTACGAATCAGTCGCGACGGTCCAGACGGGAAATCGCCTTTTGGAGCAGGCGGCGGCGTTGCTCGATGGTCCCCGGCGTCTCCAGGAGTGCAGCGAGGAGGAGCCGGGCCCACTCGCATTGTTCAGAGGTGCGTGTCTCGATTGCCCACCGCACATTCTTCTTGGTCCAGTTCTCCACGTTTTCGACGAGGAAATCCAGGGTGTCAGGGTCATCGCCTTCGATCTCGCCTCCACCTTCGCGGTAACCGCGGAGGAAGGCGGTACAAGCCTCTAGGTCGGAGCGGCCGCCAACGCGGGCGCTCCACAGGGTGGCGTAGTTCGCCCGCTCCCAGGGGACGAAGATCGGTCCGGCTGCATCCCAGTCAAATGAGCTGCAGACCATCAGCGGAAAACAGGACATTGTGAGCATTAAGATCTCGGTGGCTACCCACCGTAGGCAACATTCGATGTGCCCGCCGAGCCTGACGGGCCTTGTCCTCGAGGGTTTCCAGGGTCGCGAGATGTTCGTGAATGAGTGGTGCCAAGCCGCTGCGGCGGCGATCGGCCTCCAGGGCGAGACCAGCCCACTGGGGTTCGTCATCGCCCGGCGTGTAGTCAAGAACCTGTGACCATGGCAGGCACAGTCCATGCAGGTGAGCCACCAGTTTACCCATCAGGCGGCTCTCCTCCACGCTGGTCTGCTCGTTGAGCTTGATCTCGCCATCGATCCATTCGTGGCAGCGCACTCGCTGTCCTGCCACCACCGCGACCGGTTCACCCTCGCCGACCACACTGGGCGGGCCATGGCAACGCCCCCGGCGAATGCCGAAGTCTCGATCTCGAACCGATGCCGTAGCTGCCCATCTAGTTCGCGCCGCAGCGACTTAGATGAATGGCCCTTGTCGAGCTGGAACAGCCGCTTTCGGTACGCAACGACGAAGTAGCGGGGAAGTCCGCGGCGACTATTCGGGCAGCGAGTTCGTCGGCGTCGGGCCTCGGAATCTAGCTCTTCACTAAGACCGCCAACGCTGTTTGCCAGTTACCACTTCCGCTCGAGTTAGCGACGGCTGGTGCCAAAGCCTTAGAGGTTTCGGTATCATAAGCGACAAGGCTGACGCATTCCAGACCGGTACTTATGTATGCCACTCCGGGCGTGCCATCACCGACTAATTGTGTGCCGTTGACGGCATTACCGATACCGAAGTACAGCTCGGGCGTGCCGCTGGGAGTCAAGGAAGGATAGTTGAAATCACCGGCGGCGGTCCCCGTTACTTTCCCAATCTTGTCAAGGGACCAAGCGACGGATCCTCCCCCATTAAACTCCTGAGCCACGAGGTCATCACCGTCAGAGTACCCGCTGAGAGTAACTGTGATAGTCGATGCCCCTCGCTGCGCTGACAATACCCTCCCATATCTCGTCACCGTCCTGGGTGTAAGTCACGTCAGAGTCACTGGCGATAAGCGTCCACGACGAGACGCCACCACCTGAGACGCCAGAGACCGTCGGGGGAGTTGTGTTGCTGTCCTCAATGCCCAAAAGCATCAGGTCCCCAACCTTTTCAGGATTGACAGACAAGGAAACAGGGTTCGCTCCCACGGGCGCGGACGCTGCGGCCAATGTGCCAACCGGTGCAATTGCAACACCTGCGGGAGGCGTGGGCGCTGTTGTCGTAGTGGTTGAGGCGACGGTCGTACTCGTACTGCTGGTAGTTGTGGTACCTGCACAGGTCGCTATCAACGGCGTAGCCCAGGAACCCTGGAGCGTACCATTGCTACAGTTAATAGTGGCCGACTGACCCACTGAGAGGTTAACCGTTTTGGTTGTTGTTGCGCCTTCCGCCACAGCCGTTAACCCAAGAGCGAAGCTACCAATGCAGACGACAGCTACGATAGCCCAGACGCGTCGGATGCTCATTAAACTCCTTAGGATCGGGGTACGACAGGACGATTAGGTGGCTGGGTTGGGATCCCGACCACGAGGGGAACGCACCGGCGCAAGCGCCCGACGGCGAACACCTCGCCCGGGCACGGTACGATCGTCAGGCCGGCGACTGTCGCCCACAACGTTTTCCGTGCTCGCGGTCGACGTCGATCATAGCGCCGGGCACTGTACCTGCAATGCTTTCTGTGCTCTCAACTCTGTCGTGGCGCACGGGCATGAACGGGCAGGACGAGATGTACTCAGGACTCTCCTCTGGATACAGTTTGCAGGTGTCAGCCGGTCTTACTCGTTCTTGACCTAGACGACGGCCGCCGGAGGATCAGAACCACCATCGCGGGGCGAGACCCGCTGGTCAGCCTCGAGACGGTCTCCCGCCACCCCCGAGGGTAAACCGTCCTGTCAACAGGTTCTCGTAGCGACTGCACACAAGAGCTATACCCCTGGGTCGCAGGGTTGAATCTCGATTTTTGGTATCTCGCCCAACCCCGGTACGCCGTTCAACAGCGATGGACCTGAGGGGCGCTCACGTGTCCTCTAGCCATGCTTCTACCTCGTCGGCTTTCCGCAACGGTAACGCACGCGCTGCCTCTGCCTCGGCCGCTGGCTCCGGGCTTCCTCCTGGCACTTCCCCGCCGACGGCGCGAAGGCTGCCGCGACCGCAGCGCGCTCCGTGTCGGTCGTGGCAGCCCGATACCTTTCTTGCAGATCGCGCACTCGCTCGCTGCGCTCTGCGTCTGTCAGCTTCGTGCGCCGGTGACGTAGCATAGACAAAAGGCTAGTCCTGCCTCACGACTCAAGCTGCGCCAGGGCCGAAGTCATTGGGGATCTTCAGCACCTGAAGGCGTCCCCGTGTCCGACGTCCGCCGACCGGCGGCGTCGCCCACGCTCGAAGTACGCGCCGGTCACTCCGGTCAAGTCGGCACTGAGCGCGAGACGAAGCGCGGCCTGAGGACCTCGTTCGGGCGAGAGAAGGAAGGCCTTAATGATAGCGAGAATCGGCCGAAGGCGTTGCGAGTGGATGGAGCCGATCACCTCGCCGGTAAGCCTGTCCAATGCGGGCGAACAGACTGGTGGTGCCATGCCGGACGTAGTCGTGGCTGCGCCGCTGGGGCGTGCCGGGCATGATCGGCAGGATCGGCTGGGCCCGATCCAACGCCTGGATCTGGCCCTTCTCGTCTACGCACAGGACGACAGCCCGCTCCGGGGGGTCGAGATACAGGCCGCAGATGTCATACAGCTTGTCGATGAACAGAGGGTCGGTCGACAGCTTGAAGCTCTTCGCCCGCCACGGTTGCAGTTCGAGAGCCCGCCATATCCGCACAATGGCCGACTGGGACATGCCCGTCGCCTTCGCCATGGAACGAGACGACCAATGGGTGGCGTCAACCGGCCGCGAGGATGTCCCGCCTTCTGTTGAAGTTTGGCGGTGGCCACTGCGTTGATCAGGCAGCGGCCTGATTGTAGTTGTCGGGTGTGACGGTCTGGATGTGGCGTCGTAGAGCGGCGACGAGGGTGGGCATGTCCTGGCAGCCGCGGACGCGCCGGAAGTTCCGTTCGGCTTCGATCATGCCGGCGGCCACCCAGCGTTTCTTCATGGAGCCGTCCTTCCAGTTCTTGACGTTGCCCATGGTGGTGCGGGCCACGGAGATCATGGACTCGATGCAGTTGGTGTTGGTCAAGGTGGTGGCCAGCCGGCCGTTGATGCCCAGGCGGCGGGTGGTGAACATCTCCTCGAGTCCTTCGAGCAGGCTGGCCGCAGCGTCGGGGTGATCGGCGGTGAGCTCGCCGGCGATGCGCTTGGCTTGGTCGAGTCCTTTGGCCGGGTCGGTGTCGGCGAAGGCCCGGGCCAGTCGCCAGTCGATCTTCGAGCCGAGCTCTTTAGGCAGATATCCCTTGACGTTCCTGCGTTTGTGCAGGGTGCACCTTTGGATCCGGGCCTTGTCCCCGAAGACCTTCTTGACCCCGGCGGCGAGGGCCTTGGCCCCATCCAGCACGGCCAGCAGGCCGCCGTCGCCGGACAGGCCCCGGGCCGCTAAGTCGGCCAAAAGGCCGGTGACCACGGTCTTGTTCTCGGTGTCACCCAACCACAGCCCGACCGGGATCTTCGTCCCATCCGCGGTGATGGCCAGAGCGACCACAACGCACTGGCCGGCCACCTCCAGCCCGTCGATCATGATCACCGCCACCTCCAGCCCGGACAGATCCCGGGCCATCAGCTCGGCCAGGGCGGCCTCGGTGGCCCGCTTGAACCGGCGACTCACCGAGCTGCGCCCCGTCGCCTTCGCCTCGGCTTCCACCGCACTGCTGAGCGGTTCGCCCACATCCACGTGGCGGCGGGTGGCCACCCCCGCCAGCATCCGCTCCACCGTCAACCGGTCAAGCAAATCCCTCGAAGAGAACGCCTGCCAGGACTCCAGCTCGATCTCGCTGCCATCGATGCTGCGGCCCCGAGGCCGGGACACGCTCACCTGGCGGCCACCCAGCACCACCGGCCCAGTGGCCGTTCCATGCCAGTTCGCCGCTCGGGCCGGGATCTTGGCGTGCTTGGGCCCCACCCGGGCGGTCATCTCGGCGTCCAGCATCTGGGCCATCACCATCAGCCCCACATCGGCGCAGAAACCGAGCAGCCCTTCTTTCACCGCGCCGGCCAGATCAGCCAACGACACGGTCGCCTCCAATGGCAGACCGGCCAGATTGGCCGTCTCCACCCCAGCCACGCCCACAACAGGTACCTTCTTCTTCACGGTGGTCCTCCTCCTTGTTGGTTGTCTTGGCGGACGCCCGACACCATGCCAAAGGCACGGTCTCAGGCGGGGGACCACCGCCTCACTTCAACAACCTGGGGGACAACCTCCCGGCCGCTCCTCGAGGGTCTTGACGATCACCTCCTCCACCTGACCGTCGGTGATCGTGCGGGCCGGCCCCGGCCGCGGCTCATCGAAAAGGCCACCCAGGCGATCCTCGACGAAACGGGCCCGCCACTTACCGACCGTCGCCGGGCTCACCTTGAGCTCAGCGGCCACTTCCTTGTTCATCTTTCCGCTGGCACAAGTCAGGATGATCCGGGCCCGCAACGCCAACGCCTGAGCAGTCTTGCGCCGACTGGTCAGCCGCTCGAGCGTCAACCGCTCGTCTTCGCTGAAAACCAACGGAGCCCGGGGACGACCTCGTTCTGCCATGCGCACCTCCATCGTGTCGCATGGCCGAACCGGTCCTCAGAACTCAAAATTCCCGATTCCAAGAAAAAATCCACGATCCTGTGACCCAGGACACCAGCCTCCGTTCCCGCATACGGCGCCCAACACAAGTTCTTCCAGTTGCGCGAACCGCGCGGGCCCCTTCAGCCGTACTCAGAGCAACACTGACAGGAGGAGCTCAACAACATGGCAGGTCTACGCAGGATGACGCGAGCCGAAGCCCGATCAGCGCTGGTCAACCATCGTCTTTACTCCGAGCTCGACAGCCCCGCCCGGACAAGGGTCTTCATGAAGCACCATGTGTTTGCGGTATGGGACTTCTTTAGCCTGCTCAAGCGGCTCCAGCGCGAGGTGTCCTGCGTTGAGGTCCCGTGGCTGCCGCGCGGTCTCGCGAGCCATGCCCGGTTCATTACCGAGATTGTGTTGGCCGAAGAGTGTGATGAGGGGATTGCCGGCGGGTGCGCTAGCCACTTCGAGCTTTACCTCCTGGCGATGGACGAGGTTGGAGCTGACCGAGCCCCGATCGATGGATTCGTCACCCGGATGCATTATGGCCTCGATCCGATTGATGCGCTTGACTCCGAAGACATTCCGCCCACTGTTCGCGAGTTCGTCGCCCGCACGGTGACGATCGCCCGCGAGGGCGAGGCGCACGAGGTAGCCGCAGCTTTCTGCCACGGCCGTGAGAATCTGTTGCCCGATGTCCTTGGCGCGGTTCAGACCGGGCTCGGCGACGGCGCCTCGAGCACTCCCACCTTCCAACACTACCTCGAGCGCCACATCACGCTCGATCACGACCAGCATGGGCCACTCGCACTGCAGCTGCTCGACCTGCTGTGCGCGGACGATCCGACGCGGATCGCTCGGGCCGAGGAAGTGGGCGTCGAGGCGATCGAGGCCCGCGCCCTGCTGTGGGACGGGATCCTCGCCGAGATTGGAGAGCGAGAGGCCGGACCGGGCGACCCAGATCTGACATTCGAACGCGTCGGACTGGGCGAAGTGGCGCAACCAGTTCGGCAGCTCTAAGTGCGCACGTCGAGTCGCCTGTCACCAACAGATGCCTGATGATGATGCGCCGGTACCAGACACGAGACGACCGAGCGGCGCACGCGAGCACGGAGCCGCGGCTTTTGAATACCGCCGACGATGCCACCCCGGTGCGAGCGGTAGCGAGGCCCTCGGCGGATGCGATCGCGGCGCCCGAGTCGCCGACGGCCGACGCTTGTGGGTCGCCTGTGATCGGGCGGCCCGACTCGTCCGCCGTTCCGCTGCGAGCGTCCGAGCCTGCTGCCGGCGAGCCTGCTGCTGCCGGCGCTGGTGCGGACGGGCCGCTCGGGATTCCGTACGCGATCCGCTGGCTCGTGCCGAAGGGCGAGCGCTTCGCGAACTTCGACATCCTGAACGACAATGACACGCAGCTCGACTATTACCGCCGCTTTGGTCATATCTACGCGGTGGGGATCCCGACCAAGAAGTGGCGGCTTGTGGTGGTGTCTGATCCCGAGCTGCTTGACGAGGTGGCGGGTGATGAGGAGCAGTTCGGCAAGCCGGTGGAGGAGATCAACTTCTTCGCTCAGCTGAAGCACTCCCGTGGCGACGGTATATCGGTGATCGGCGATGGCGAGCGCTACGAGCGGATCCGGCGCGTGATGCTCCCGTGGTACGCGCCCTCGCACCAGCGCACTCAGCTTGAGCGGATGCAGGAGCAGGCACGCAAGCTCGTGGCGATGTGGACCACGATCCCGGATGACGAGCCGCTCGACGCCCGTGCGTGGATGGAGCGCTACGCGCTCGAGGTCTCGGGGCGCGGCGCGTGCAGTTACAACTTCGGCCTGCTCGATGGCCTCGGCGAGCCGCATCCGTTCGCGACGGCCGTGCCGGAGAGCACGAAGGAGAGCATCCTCCGGGTGGCCGAGCCGTCCCCGGACTCCACACTGTTCGCTGGCCGGGCGCGGCGCGCGCGCAAAACGCGTTACCGGCGCCACAACGAGGAGCTTTTCAGGACGGCGGATGCGCTCGTGCGCGCGCGGATGCACACCTGTCCACTCGGCCCGCAGACGGACCTGCTGAGCCGGCTGGTCTCGGTCCCGGACTCGGAGACCGGCGAGCACCTCGACGCGGATACGGTCCGCGATCAGATTCTGATGCACCTCTCGAATGGTTTCAACGGACCCTCGATCACGGCGGCCTGGATCGTGTATGTGCTCGCCACGCGCCCGGACGTGGAAGAGAAGCTGATCGCCGAGATCGACTCTCTCTCAGGGGGCGATCCGGACTACAACCTCAAGTACGACGACCTGATGTCGTTGACCTACACGACACAGGTGATTAAGGAGACGCTGCGGATCTACCCGCCCATGCCCGTCACGATCCGCCGCAGCCTGAAGGACGGGACACTCGGGCGCTATCGCGTTCGCAGGGGAGACATCGTCCTCGTCGGCACGCTCGCCGCCCAGCGTGACCCGCGCTACTGGGGACCTGAGGCCGAGCGGTTCGACCCCGAGCAGTTCGCCATGGAGAGGGTCGTCAACCGGCCGCGCCACGCGTTCATCCCGTTCTCGGTCGGCAAGCGGCAGTGCATGGCGCAGGAGGTCACTTTTATGATGCTCCGCGTCCTCCTGTTCGAGATCTACAAGCGCTTCCAGCTGCGGCTCGCACCAGGTGCGATGGTGGTAAAGAACACCGTGGTGACGACGAAGCCGGCGGCGGTGCCGGTCGTGCGCCGGCGGCGCCAGCGGGACGTCCGCGAGCGGATGCCGGCCGCGCTGGGCGAACGTCGGGCCGGTCCGGACCGCACGATCGGGCGCGACTGGGGAACGCCCACGGAGATCCCGCAGACCAGCGCCTTCCGCCATCTGCTGATCGCGTACGGGAGCAACTTTGGATCCAACAAGGAGCTGGCGGAGCGGTTTGCCGAGCGGAGCCGCTTCCACGGCTACACCAACGAGGTGCTCACGCTGAACGAGCTCGCGCAGTCGCCCCCGGACGGCACTAAACCGTGGCTGCTTGCGATCATGACATCCACCTACACGTCGAACCCGCCGTCGAACGCGACCGCGTTCAAGTCGTGGCTCGAGCAGACCGAGCCCGGGACGGAACGGTGGCGCAACTGCCGGTACCTCGTCTGGGGCCTCGGAAACAGTCAGTGGAACGCCTTCCTTGCCTTCCCGCGCTACGTCCATCGCAAGCTTTCGGAACTCGGCGCCACGCCACTCGTCGAGTTCGCATACGGCGACGTTGGCTCGCCCGTCTGGGAGCGCCTGCACCGGGAGTGGAACACGCGGGTCTGGCCGGTGATGCTCGAGCTCTCGGGCGCACAGGCAACGGAGGCGGCCGCCCAGGTCGCAGCCGAAGAGGCCGCGACGGGCACGCTGACCCCGGCGGACTCAAACACCGCGATGGCGATGTCGCTCGAGCCGCCAGACACCGCTCCACGAGTCCTGCTCGTCCCAAAGATCCTGACAAACACGGTAGGGGTCGAAACCATCGAGGCCCACGTGCGTGCTTCCTCAGAACTCCAGGCGCCGCAGTCGGCAAAGCGCACGCGGCACCTGGAGATAACGCTTCCTCCAGACGTCAGGTACAGGGCCGGCGACCACCTCGGAGTCTGCCCGAAGAACGATGAGGAGCGGGTTGAGCGCCTCGCACGTCGCCTCGGTGCAGCTCTCGACGGGCTATTCACGATTCCTGAGACGCTGAACGTTCGCGCCGTGCCGAAGGGCGTCGTCCTTCAGGTCCGCAACGTCCTCACCAACCTGGTTGACATCACCGGGATGCCGCCGATCGAGCTGCTCGACCTCTTGCTCAGCAAGGCCGATGACCCGGTCGATCGGGGGCGCCTAAGAGAGGTAAAGGCGGCGGTGCAGGATCCCGACGGCCGGAACTCACCGCTGCGGAGCGCGATCCGCGCCGGTGGCTACGACGTCCTCCAGTTGCTCGATGAGTTTCCATCGTGCTCGCTGAACATCTTCGAGTTTCTCCAGGTCGCGCAGCCCCTACGACCACGCTTTTACTCCACGAGCTCAAGCCCACGAATCCACGGCGACAACATCGCCCATCTGGCAGTCGGCCTCAGCCGCACCCCGGTGCCCGAGATTCCAGGGCGGGATTTCAGCGGCATGAGCGCGCAATACATGCACACGCTCCGCGAGCGCGATCGCATGAACGTCTTCCTCGAAAGCGCCGACGGCTTCCACATGCAGGAAGACGTCGAGAAGCCGATGATATTCGTGTCCGTCGGCACCGGACTCGCGCCAATGCGAGCATTCCTGTGGGAGCGCCTGGCCCTGAAGCGGGACGGCGTCGCGCTCGGCGAGGCCGCGATGTTCAATGGCATCCGCTCGAGCATCCTGGACTACATATACCGGGACGAGATCGAACACTTCCTCGCCGAGGGAGTACTCGATCACGTCTACGTCGCGATGTCGCGCGAGGTTCCGGACCAACGCGTTTACGTGCAGAAGCTGATCCGGGAACAGGGCGCCCTCATCTGGCGCCTCATTGACGCCGGAGGCTACGTGTATGTCTGCGGCTCGCAAGCGATGCGTGACAGCGTCCGCGCCGCCTTTGCGGACGTCGTCGGCGAGCACGGAGCGCTGCCATCGCAGCACGCCGAGGCCCTCATCCACCAGCTCGCAACGACCGACAATCGCTACCGCTCCGACGTCTGGCGCTGACAAGGAGACATCACATGGATCTTCTCGCCCTCATCCTGGCACTAGCCGCGCTGCTCATGTTCCTGTTCGCCACCACCGGCCGTGAACTCCGGCGCTTCAACGAGATCTCGCTCGGACTCGTGTTCCTATCGGCGGCGCTGATCTGCCAGTTTACCGCGATCACGAACACGCACATCGGGCGCTAAACACAACGTAACTATTCCGGTCTCGACCCAGCGTCGGTACGGCGAACGGGCCATCAGCGAGTGGATGCACATCGACGACGTGGCCGCCCGCTACCCACACGTGGGCCTCGACCCCCCGGTGCTCTACCCGAGAATGTGATCAGCAATCTGACAGTTGGATCAGCGTACGGAGCTCGCCCGGGACCTCCGAGTCGTTCTTGAGCAGAACATTACTCCTGGCGACACCAATCTGACAAGAATAGTGTGCGATAAATTGCGAGGACTCGTAGGGGAGTCCGGCATACGGTCGAGGTCACGAGACAGGAGAAGAGACAATGCAAGCACCGCCACCAGCGGACCAGGGAACTCCGATGGAGCGTCTGGCGAGGTATTTTGCCCAGTTGTTGGGACGCAGGGATCACCTGCAAATAGATGAGTCACCAGAAAGGAACCGTCTAGTCCGTGTCTGCGTTCGTGATGGCTGGGACGCGAAGGGATGGGCTGGTCAACACAAGTACCTTGTGTGGGAGGACGGATCATTTACCGGTATGGGCAGCACTACCACTGAACCCTCGCCTGACATAGAGTTACTTCCTCCAGGTGCCGCGGCAGGGCCACCGTTTGCGCCGGGCGAACTCGGTGACGTCGAGTTGAAGGACATGAATCCGAATGAGATCGGAAAGGAGCTGGAAGATCTCACTGAACACATCAAGTGGGGCGAGCCTTTTTTCGAGAATTACTGGGTTACCCCTGAGCTTGAAGCACAAATGAAGCGCATCGCTCGTGAGAAGAAGCGCGTAGCCGACGAAAAATACTTTGGTGTGTTAACGAAGTGGATGGTAATTGTTAATGATTGCCATACACTCGTGGATGATACGTTAACCGAATGCGGCTTACCACCCAGCAAGCTTGGCCGGATGAGCGGGCATAGCGCCGACCGATATGCTTGGTTCAGCTGAGCCTTCGCCGACATCGCTGCAACGATGGGGACGGCCCCCTCGGTGCAGACGGCGACGTGGGGCCTCCGGGTGGTGCCGAGAGCGCTCACAACAGCGTCCTGGCCGTCCACGACCTCGGCCACAGCGGCCGCGTCAGTCACGTCGCCGGCCCACGCGTGCAGCCCGGGGGGTCCGACGGTCAGCGAGGAAGAAGACCGGGCTAAGACTGACCCTCGTAGCCACCACGGCGGATAGTCCGACCTTTGCGAAGCTGACCGAGAAAGAACGACGACAGCTCGCTCGCCTCCTTGCCCGCTGCGGCGACGAGGAGAAAAGTCAGTGAACGTGCACCCCAAGTAGGACCTTCTGCAGCCCGGGTGGTTCGCCGCGGATGCCCGAACGTATCGATGCGGGCCGAACGTGACCCGGTAATCCCGGGGCCTGGCGCCGGAGGTGGACGTTCCGCGCCCTCCAAGGGTCGATTGTTGGCTCCTCGGCTGGAGCTCGCCCGGGCACCCGACCGCTTCTCCCCGCTCCGTGCCAGTCACTCGACCGGCGGGCAGACTGGGTGTCGTGGATCGACTGTCGAGTGAGCTGCTGGGTTTCGCACCTGAGGCGCGGGTGTTGATCGTCAATTGCGACGACTTCGGAATGCACGATGCGGTCAACGCTGCCGTGATGGAGTCGATCGAGAACGGCATCGCCAGCTCCTGCAGTCTGATCGTTCCCGGCCCCGCAGCGGAGAACGCGATGCGACTGCTTGGCCAACGCCCGGAAATCCCATTTGGCATCCACCTCGCGTTCATCCGCGACGTGCCTGAGTACCTCTGGGGCCCGGCCGCCGGCAAGGCCGCCGTGCCATCGTTACTCGACCCCGCCACGGGCGAGCTCTACGTCGACACTTCGGCCGGGATCGCCGCGCTCCTCGCACAGGCCAGGCTGACCGATGTCGAACGTGAGTTGCGTGCCCAGATCGAGCCAGTGTTCGACAAGGGGCTCGCACCCACTCACGTCGACTGGCACTGTTTGGCCGACGGCGGCCGCGCCGACATCTTCGGCCTGGGGATAGCCCTCGCCCAAGAGTACGGCCTCGCCGCACGCGTCTGGCTCGACGACGCCCGTCGGATGGCAAACCAGCAGGGCAGACCGGTTGTCGACCACCGCGGCCTGGACAGCTACTCCGTAAGCCTGCACGACAAGCCCGGAACCTACGCTCGCCTGCTCCGCGAGCTACCACCGGGCCTCAACGAATGGGCCGTCCATCCGGGGCACGGCACCGAACAATGGCAGGCGATCGAGCCAACCGGCTGGCAAGTCCGCCAAGGCGACTACGAGTTCCTCACCTCACCCCGAGCACGCGAGATACTCGATCGAGAAGGCATCACCGTCATCGACTACCGGGCCCTCCAACGAGTGTGGAACGCCTAGAAACATCTTCTTGGCCACCATCGGGACTCGCAATACGTCGCCATAAGGTTGGCGCCGATCAACCCGCGTCGGGGCCGCTTCCACCGACAGAGCGGCTGCCTCGGGCGCGCTCGGACAGGAGGGTGCGTTCCGGGCCGTTGGTGACCAGGGCCGCCGCCCGCTCGAACTCGGACGCCGCCTCCTTGTGGCGGCCTAGCCGGTCGAGCAGATCGCCCCGCACACTGTAGAGGAGGTGGTAACGGTCCAGCGTGCCAGTGCCGACGAGGAGGTCCACCAAGGCCAGAGCGTCGGCTGGCCCCGAAGCCCACGAAATCGCGACGGCGCGGTTCAGCTCGACGATTGGCGAGGATGTGGTGCGGGCGAGCGCGGTATACAGGGCGACGAGCTCGTCCCAGTCGGTCTCTTCAGGCCGGAAGGCGCGGGCGTGGCAGGCTGCGATAGCGGCCTGCAGCGTGTAAGAGCCTCGAGTGGCGGCGAGCTCGTCGGCACGGGCCAGCGCGGCCTCGCCCCGCCCGATGTGGAGGCGGTCCCATATGCGGCGGTCCTGGTCGAGCAGCAAGACAGGCGAGCCGGTCGGGCCCGTGCGGGCGCGCAGACGGGAGGACTGGAACTCCATAAGGGCAACGAGGCCATGCACCTCAGGTTCGTCGGGCACGAGGACGGCGAGCACCCGGCCGAGACGGAGCGCCTCGCCGCATAACTCGGGGCGCACCCAGTCTTCGCCAGCGGTGGCCGAGTAACCTTCGTTGAAGATGAGGTAGATGACCTCGAGCACGGCGTCCAGTCGGGACAAGCGGTCCGCGCCGGCGGGGACCTCGAATGGGACCTCGGCCCGGGCGACGGTTCTCTTGGCCCGCACGATGCGCTGCGCAATCGTGGCCTCCGGGACGACGTAGGCGCGGGCGATCTCGGGCACCGTGAGCCCGCCCACGAGGCGCAGGGTCAGCGCCACCCGGGCTGGCAAGGCTAGGACGGGGTGGCAGGCGACGAAGATCAGGCGGACGCGGTCGTCATCGATCCCCTCGCTCGACTCGGCGCAGAGGGAGGCGTCATCACCGTCATCGAGGGCCGGTTGAGCCTGGAGCTCGTGCCCTATCTGGGCGTACTTGGCCGCCAACGTGCGGTCGCGGCGAAAGGCGTCGATCGCCTTGCGTTTGGCCACGGCTGTGAGCCACGCACCAGGGTTGCGTGGGGTGCCGTCGCGGGGCCACTGGCGGAGGGCGTCCGCCAGTGCGTCCTGCGCCAGGTCCTCGGCCAGAGCCATGTCGCCGGTGAAGCGGGCCAGCACCGCGACCACCTTTGGGAACTCAACCCGATAGACGGTCTCGATCGCGACGGTCGAATCGGCAGCCGGCACGCCACCGATTCAACCACCACATCGGACCCTCGGCAGGAGGTGGGCCCGCAGGTGCGTCAGCCTGAGACGGGGCGGACACGCACCTCGCCCTCGCCAAGGACACCGAGGAAGCGCTTAGACCATTCCACGGCTTCGGGCAGGTCGCGGCATTCCATGATCGCCCAGCCACCCACCAGCTCCTTCGCCTCCGCGAAAGGCCCGTCGACGACCGTGTACTCGCCGTTCTTCAGACTGATCCGGGCGCCCTCCGACGTGGGGGCGATCCCTCCAGTGGCGACGATGACGCCGGCCTTGGTTGCCTCCTCGACAAAACGGCCCATCCTGTCGTACAGGTCCGAGGAAGGCGGGTCAGTCGGCACCTCCGCCTCGTTGGCCAGCGTGTATCCGAGGAATCGCATCGTGTGCTCTTTTCTCTTCTGCGTGGGCGGCTCTCGCCTCGCTCAGGCAGAGCGTCGAACGAGCCGGCCCCGAATCGACACGCCAGCGGAAAGTTCCCGATGCGGGCACCGTGACCGGTTAAAGCGCCTATTCCGTATGGTCGCGGAGCGTCAGCCCTCACCCAGCTGGACATGCTGGAGATGTACACGTAGGTGCACCACGGCCATTGCTTGTACCCACAGGGTCCCTCTCCAGAACGACTATGATTGGGCGGTGTCATCGATGGGGGTGATCGTCGGTACCGAGGACGGGCATACGGTTGTTCGAGGGGTGGTCCTCGACGATTCTGGGAACGAGGTCGGCGAGATTCAGCACCTCACCAACCCGGGCGACGACGTGGGGACGCAGCTCGATGACCTGGCAAAGGCCCTTGAGGCGCCGATCCAGACGCACCGCCCCGAGGTAATGGTGCTGAGACTGGCCCCGATCCACACGTGGGAACGTCGCACGACGACCGCCACACGGGCACGAGCCGAGGGCGTGTTGGTGGCGACCGGTCGTGACCATGGCGTCCGGGTTCTGGTCATGGATGGCGACGAGGTCGGAACAGCGGTTGGCGGCGATCGAGCTTCTGCCGATAAGGCAGCGAAGGCCTGGGCATCGAAGGACTTCGTCGAGGCGGGAGCGGCGGCGCTGGCCGCCCGTTCGATCGCGCAACAGGGTGGGCACGGCAGTTGAGGGAAGGGCAGTCGCCCGGGGGTTCCGCTTCCGTTTCATGGTGAGACGTTGTGACAGGGTCGACGTCGGGACCGGGCGCTGACACCCAAGCACTGCGAGAACGTGTCTTTGTTGGTGGTCTTCGAGCCCCGCCTACCTCGCGACGCGCCCACCCACGACAAGGTGGGCACACATCGACCAACTGGGCAAGATCCGACCGGGTTTTTGCCACTTCACGTGCCCAACTCGCCCGACCGCACCCACTTCTCACCCCAGAACCCCGCCAGCACGCCGCCAGCGCCCGCACCTGCCCGCTGCTGAATGGGTCGACCGAGAACTCGCCCGCGTCGATTTGAATCCCCTCTTAAGTCGGCGCCCTTCGTAATGCTTGCCCCTGCTCAAGGGCTCGACGGCTGTGACTCGTCGTAACGCCAGTCCGTCTCGCATGGCGTACCTTGCCGTCGACAACCGGCGATCGCTGGGACCAACGCCCGCGAAACAAGCACCCCGTGGCCAGGTCAGCCTCGGCAGGCGGCGAGAGAAGACGATGTGTTCAGTGGTGCCGGCGCCCATCCGACCCCCCAGGCGAAGGACACGGCCTGGCGACGTTGGTGGGCAGGGCACGTTCCCCCAGTGCGAGCCTGGGTTCTCGCTGTCTGCCGATGCCTCCTTGACCCGCTACCATGCCGGAGGTACAGTACACTGAACTTAAAAGTTGTTCGGCACCTACCCGAGCTTCGAGATCACGGCTGCTTATCTCGGCGCCGTACTCATGGTGGAAGGCCTCCAGGTGGCTGGACACAACCCGACCCGTCAGTCCTTCATCACCAACCTGACCAAGGTGACCAACTGGAACGCCCTGGGCTTGCTTCCGCAGGGTGTCGGCTTCAACCATTTCGGCACCTCTGAGCCGTCCTACTCCGCGTTCTACGTCAAGGTCCAGGGACAACAATTCGTGGCAGTCAATAGCGGCAAGCCCTTCTGTGCCGCTCTGCCTGCCAACCTGAAATAGGCAGCAACGAGGGCGATGAAATTCGGACGTCGGGCAGAAAAGCCGACTGATCGAGGTGCAATCGTCTTATTGACGGACGATCCCTTCAGGGCGTGATCCCGTTCGGCGCTACTCTGTGAGGCCTGACGGGGACACCGCTCCGCCGGGGATGTGTGCAGACAGAAGGAACGGATGACCAGCGGCTACTCAAACGATGAGGTGTCGGCGGCCTCGAAGTCGAGGTTCGACCTCGAGGGCAAGGTGTCCCTCGTCACCGGGGGAAGTCGAGGGATCGGACGGGCGATCGCCGAGGGACTTGCCGCCGCCGGCTCTAATGTGGTCATTGCCAGCCGGAAGGACGACGCCTGCACCGCCGCCGCCAAAGGGATCGCGGCTGCCACTGGCCGGGTGGTCCTGCCGTACGCGATGCATGTCGGTCAGTGGGATGCGTGCGAGGCGCTCCTCAACTTTGTGTGGACTGAGTTCGGCCGCTGCGACGTACTGGTGAATAACGCCGGGATCTCACCTCCGTATGCAGACCTCGGCGACGTGACAGAAGTCCTTTGGGAAAAGGTGCATGCCGTGAACTCGAAGGGTCCGTTTCGATTGGCCGTTCTTGCCGCGCAGCGCATGCAGGCGATTGGTGGAGGGGCGATCGTGAACGTGAGCTCGGGCGCGACGCGGGAGCCCGAGGCAGCCACACTGGTCTACACGATGGCCAAGGCAGGGCTCGAATGCCTGACAGCCGGCTTGGTCGCCGCCTACGGGCCGACGGTCCGAGCGAACACCCTCGTGCCAGGGCCCACCGAGACGGACATGTTGTCCCTGTGGGAGCAGAGCGACGATTCCACTCACGCCCGTCGGCTGGGCCAGCCAGCGGACTTCGTCGGCGCCTGTGTCTTCCTCGCGAGCGACGCGTCTCTCTACGTCTCAGGATCATCGATCCTCGTCAACTGACACATTGGCGAATCCCGGGGCGGGACTCTGTGGTCGGCCATACGTGTGTGCACACAGGATGAGAGTTCTCATCGGGCGGCTTACCCTGGCCCGCTCCCGAGCGGAGGGAAGGTCCCGGAATCGCCGAATTCGCTAGGCACTTCGGGCGACCGGCTTCGACGGGGCCTTGGTCCGCGTGCGCCTGGCTTTCGTCGCCGAGGCCGCCGCAGCCGCGAACTCCTTGTTCAACACGTCGTAGAAGCGGTGCGCCGTCGCGACGAACTCGGCATCTCCCTGGATCCATTCGCGGATGATGTCCTGGTGCGCCTTGAGGACGATGGATGCCAGCAGCCGGGCGTCTTTTCCGGGAACGGATTTGCCGTGTCGCTGTGCCAGGGCTCGGGCGGCCGTATCGGCGCTCAGGTCCCGGTAGTCGCTCAGCAGCCCGCGAATCATGACCGATCGCTGGCTGGCCTGCACCATGAGCCTGGTCCGCTGCCGGTAGGCCTCCATGTCATCGAAGCGGAGGTGCCAGTCGGTGACGGCACGTTCGACCACCTCGACGTCGGACGCGGCGGCGTCCGCCGACACGATAAGGTGCGTCAGTAACTCCAGATCCGCAGGCGACAGGTCGACAAGGGCGTCAGCTTTCACTGCGAAATGCTTGAAAAAGCTTCGCTCGGTGACATTCGCCGCCTCCGCGATCTGCCGTGTCGTCGTGTTGTCGTACCCCTGGGTCGCGAAGAGCAGGAGGGCAGCCTCGGACAGGCGGCGCCGGGTGGTGGCCTTGTCTCTCACAAATACATTCTGGCGGGTCGAGGCGCCACCTGGCTACCTGTTCCCACGGAATGGGGCCTCACCGCCACAGGTCAACCCGAGCCGGGCCCTTTGCCACGGCGCCGGCGGCCCGGGCCCTGGCGGCGTGGGTCGTCGAACAGGCGGTGTTCGATGCCGTGCCGGCCGCCGGGGGCCAATCGGGAGTGTCCGGGTGTCCGGGGTGTCTGGGCGGGGAAGACCGGGGAGCCGGGCGCCAGCTCCGCCGCCGCCTTTGCCGACGCCGGGACTGGCGGCGCCGGCGATGCGACCCTGGAATCCTGACGCGGCTTGGGCCGAGGGCGGCTCGGCCGCGACATTCCGTCAGCGGAGTCGCGCCTTGGGTGATTACCCACCCGGCCACTGGCCGGTTTGTGGGCCGCACTCGACCTCTTGAATTGACAGATGCGACAGAGAAAAAAGCTGGCCGGGGAGCGTGGGCCTTTCTCTGTCGTAATCCACAGCCTTTCTAAGCGTGGCGACACGACAGAGAAAGGAATTTCCGGGCGCCCCAGCGCATTCACTGTCGCGACCGGGATTGCCGCGCCGCAACTGCCCGATCGAAGGTCGACCGAGGAGGGCAAACCACTCACCGGCGACTCCGGTCCTTGTCAGTTCCGCTTGACCGCCGGGGCAACTCCGTCGAGTTCCGCCAGGGCGGCCTGCCAAACTTCAGGGACGGCGCGGATGTAATGCACTCTTCGATAGGCTTCGAGCGTGGGGCAACCCTTACCGGGGACGGTCGCACATACGAGGACGGCCGGCCGTCCTCGAACGGCCGTGGCTTCGCGCAAGGCAGGGAGCAAGACCGAAGTGTCGTGCCCGTCCACCTGCATTGCCCACCAGCCAAAGGCCGCAAAGCGACGATCGATGGGCTCGACGGCCATGATCTCAGCGGTGCGTCCGTCGGCCTGCATGTCGTTGTTGTCTACCAGCACTACCAAGTTGTCGATCTGGAAGTGCGACGCAGCCATGATGGCTTCCCAGACCTGACCCTCTTGCAGCTCTCCATCTGACACCTCGCAGAAGATGCGCTGGTCCGCGGCCCGGATACGGCCGGCCAAGGCCATCCCGAGCGCTTGGGAGAGGCCCGGGCCAAGGGACCCGCCCGTGATTTCGAAACCCTCGGTTCCCGCGAGTGGGCTCTCCTCGATCCGGCTGCCATCGGTACCGTACGACAGGAGCTCCTCGCGCTCGAAGCCGCCGAGTGCTCCGAGAACGGCAAACAGGCCAATGGCGGCGTGGCCGGTGGAGAGCACGAAACGGTCCTGCCAGGTTCCGTCGGGACGCGTGCGCATGACGGCACCGTAGAGGCACGCCAGCAGATCAGCGAGTTCCATCCCCTGACCCGCATAGCCCTGTCCTGTAGCCATGCACATCTCAACCACCAAGCGTCGAGCCTGCCGGGCCCGTCCATTGATCTCTTCGGTGTTCATCCCGTCACATCCGATGGGTGGACGGACGCCACCACGGCTTCGCAGAGGGACACGGTATCCAACCCAAGAAGACGTCGGTTGTGCTCCCCTTTGCCGTATTCGCCCCAGCGGTCCTGCAAACCATGGGCTATTACCCGCACCGGCAATCCGAGTCCCGCCACCACTTCACAAACGGCTGAGGCGAGCCCGCCAATAACCGAATGGTTTTCCACGACGTGCAGAATGGAGTGCCGGCGGGCCAACTCCTCCACGGGAGCAACGGCGAAGGGCTTGAGCCACGGCACGTGGAGCACCTCGGCGTCGATGCCTTGCACCTTCAGGGCGTCCGCAGCCTCCAGCGCCCATCCCGTGGCCATCCCCGAGGCCACAAAAGCCGCGTCTGAACCGTCTCGCACGATGCGCGTCGAGGGGTGCCACCCTGCCGCGGCCGGGCGCCAGTCCCACACCTGATCGTCGCCCTCAGCTTCGCTCCGACCACTGGGTCTCGCCAGGGGAGGTTCAGCGGAGAAAAGGACCGGAACCTGATTCCGGGAAGCGCGCAGATAGCACGGGCCAGAAAGCTCCGGAGCGATTAGAGTAAACGCCACGAGCTCCCCGGCGTCGCCTGGATCCATGACCGTCATCCCCGGTAGCGCCCGCATCAGAGCCACGTCATCGATCGCTTGATGGGTTGCCTTGAACTGGCTGCTGATCCCCGGTAGGAATCCGACCAACAGGGCGTTGACCGAGCCGGTACAGAGTCCCATCGCCACCTGGTCGTAAGCCCGGCGAGTAGCGAAAACACCGTAGGTCACGATCACGGGGTAGCACCCGTTTCGCGCCATGCCGGCCCCCACCCCCACCAGGTTCTGCTCAGCCATGCCCAGGTTGAAGAAGCGATTCGGGAAGGTCGCGGCGAATGCTGCCGTGTCGGTCCAATGCATCAGATCAGCGGTGAGCACTACCACTTCTGGTCGCCGGCGTCCCAACTCGACCAACGCTTGGGAGAATGGGCCGATGGCCATCTGCCCAGGCGACGCAATCACGGACACGGTTACCCCATGAGACAGTGAATAAATATCTATGGAAATATACTGAATGGATTTTGCGCCCGTCAAGCGAACGCGGCCTTCCGCCCGGTCTTCGGCCGGGCCCCGCGTGAGCGAGTGACTGACCTCGGGCGACTCGGCGAAGCCCGTGGCGTCAGCTGGTCACGAGCCCACGGCCCCCCTCTTCCCGCCGCCTGGGAGTGTGCGGCCGTGGGCTCTGATTTTTGTATACGTGCCGCGCCCGCTCCGGGATTGCGGTGCCGATCGAAAATATGCGCCGACGAGTGATAAAACGGATCCTCCACGCGATCTCCACGCGCTCTCCATCCTCACCGTTACGCACCGTCGCTACTCTGCCGGGGCTGACCCCACCGCAGGAGGTGCTCCTTCTTCCTCTACTGGCGGGGCAGTACAACCAGGATCGGCTCCGGTCACGCGAACCGCCGGAGCCGATCCGCCCGCCTCCAGTTCGTCCGACGGACCGTCGCCACCCGCCCTCCGACGCACCCGGTCGCTGGATGGGGCGCCCCCTCTCCTGCCTTCGGTGAGGGCGAACCTGCGGAGGGGGAACTGGAAGCGGCAGTCGTCTAGCCTCGGGCGGCATGGGACTCATCGAGGCTGGACGCCTCCATCGTGTCGCCCTGGCGGTGGCTGACGCCGGGGTAGCCGAGAAGTGGTTCGAGCAGACACTGGGCGCAGGGCCGCTCGGCACGGATCGCAAGGGGCAACCCGGCGATACTCCTTCGACGGCCCGCGTGGATGACCTGGAAGGAACGGACACTCGGCTCTTTCGCTTAGGTGGATACCCGATCATTCTGTTGTCGAAAGGCGCTCCGGGCGGTCCGGTCGCCAAGTTCCTCGACCGCTACGGTCCGGGCGTCCACTCCCTGGCCTGGGAGGTATCCGACATGTGGACCACTCAAAATCTGCTCATCAGAAACGACATCGGCATTGGGGCGGTCAACATCCCGGGACGTCATTTCTTCATGCATCCGAGGGACACTCACAGCCTGCTGTTGGAGTGGACAGACGATAGCTTTGGAGCAAATAGCCGTCGCCCTGATGAAGGGGGAGGCGCCATCGACGTCGATCGCGTGGCGTGGGTGACCGCCGCCGTCCCCGACGCTGAGGAAACTGCAGCGTTTCTTGCGGACCTGTGCGGAGCAAAAGAAGTACACGGGAACCCTCGAGGTCCCGACCAGCAGGATCTGATCGTTGATACCGAAGTCGGTGATGTGACCATACGCCTGGTGACGCCGCGCTCGCCGGAAAGCCCGTATAGTTCGGTTTTTTCTCGCGCGCCTGGCCTTTGTGCGCTCGCGCTGCAAGTCCCGGATCTCGGGACGGCAGTGCAGACGCTGGGTGATCTCGAGGTACCGATCCGGTATCAGTCCGATGGTCTTGTCGCGACAGATCCGTCGGCGACATTCGGTATTCCGCTCGAGTGGACGAGCTGACAGTCGCCGATTGCACGGTCCCCACCAGCGTGGTTACCCTCGGCGGTGGGCCGAAGGCTCAACCCCGCAACTGAGGCACACAGGAGGGCAAACATGGGTCAGCGCGCCGTTCTCGTGGTCGAGACCGACCCGGCGGAGGGCCGGGCGGACGAGTGGGCTGCCTGGTACGACCAGGTCCACATTCCCGAGATACTGGAGCGGGTCCCCGGCTTCAAGGCCGCCACCCGGTACCAGCGACCTGACAGTCGGTCGACAACCGACGCTGACCATGGCTATCTGACGGTGTACGAGATCGAAGCCGATGACCCGGCTGCCTCATTTGACGCACTCATGGGTGCGATGCAGGCCGGAAAGCTGACCAGAAGTGACACCAGCTCTGGTGGCGCGAAGCTCACGCTGTGGGTGGAACAGACGCCACGCGTCACCGGGTGATGACGAACCGGCGAGGCCCGAAACAGGAGTTTCGCTCGTCATGACTGACCGGCAGAATCCGACCGGCGGACGAACCCCGTCCCCCGATGGCGTCGAGATCGCCTACGACGTCGCCGGTTCGGGCGACCCGGCCCTTGTCTTCGTCCACGGATGGGCCGGCAACCGGCACCATTGGGACGGGCAATTGGACAGATTCGCCCGGGATCACCGTGTCGTCCGACTTGACCTCGCTGGACACGGTGAGTCGGGTACGGGCCGCCGGCAATGGACGATGACATCGTTCGCGTATGACGTGATCGCGGCAATGGACGCTGTGCACCTTGAAACGGCAATATTGATCGGCCATTCTTTGGGGGGAAGCGTAGTGATTGCCGCGGCCCGGATTCTCGGGCCTCGGGTGGCCGGTGTGATCGGCATCGACACCTGGTCGGCGCTGGCGTCCGCCCGGCCGAGGCAGGACCTCGATGCCTTTGTACCTCTCCAGGAAATGCGCTCGGACTTCCAGGCCGGCTCCGCCCATTTTGTGAAGCTCATGTGCGGCCCCGCCGCTGCACCCGAGCTCATAGAGCGAATCACCCATGACGTGACCTCGATGCCCCCAGATGTCGCCTTGGCCGTTCTCGGCGGAATGAGCGACGCTCACCCAACGGATCTCGAGGACGGACTGCGATCCCTGGCCATACCGGTGTCAGCGATCTCCTGTGAAACGTTCCTTCCAAAAGACAGTGCCGTCTTCGCGTCCTGCGGCATAACGAACGTCATGCTGCCAGGTACGGGGCACTACCTGATGTTGGAACGGCCTGACGACTTCAATCGCGAGCTGGCCGCCGCAATCACCCGGACTCTGACATAGTCCTGCCAGACAACTTGACGTCTTGGGCCGGGGGTGCCGGCAATCATGAGATCGGCAGGGGAGCAACACGACCGGCTGCGCGGTTACGCTCACGAATATGGTGAAGCTTTCCCTCTCGTACGAAATGCGCGTTCCCGATTTCGGACCTCCCGGCGAGGCGCTGTACGCGGCCGCCCTCGATCAGTGTGAGTGGGCCGACAAACTGGGTTTCGACTCCGTCGGACTTTCAGAGCACCACGCTTCACCCGATGGGTATATGCCATCGCCCCTCGTGATGGCCAGTGCCATCGGCGCTCGGACCAAGAGGATGCGGATCACGATTTCGCTGATCCTGCTGCCCTTCTATCATCGCCATCGCCTCGCCGAGGACGCCGCGGTGTGTGACCTGATCTGCGGCGGACGCCTCGAGTTGATGTTCGGCGCCGGCTACCGCGAGGAAGAGTTCGAGATGTACGGCATCGATATTCATCAGCGCGGTCGCACGATGACCGAGGGGATCGAGTTTTTGAAGAAGGCGTGGACCGGGGACCCCTTCGAATTCGAGGGCCGGACCGTCCAGGTGCTTCCGCGCCCGGCGCAGCGTCCTCGCCCTCGGATCGTTCTCGGTGGTGCGTCGCCCGCAAGCGCGCGACGTGCCGCCCGCATCGCGGACGACTATGCCCCTATCGCGCCACGGCTCTACCAGATTTACGTGGAAGAACTGGGCAAGCTCGACAAGCCCCTCCCCGAACCAGCGGACCAATCGGTCGCGCAAAGCACCGCGGTGGTGGCGGTGTCGGACAATCCAGACCGGACCTGGGGCCAGATTGAACGCAACCTGATGCACGATGCGGCGGTGTACGGAGCCTGGACGCAGGGCCGGCGCGGATCGATGTTCGCTCAAGTAGGTACATCTGAAGAGCTCAAGGCTTCAGGCCAGTACCTCGTGCTCACGCCGGAGGCATGCCTGGCCCGGGCGCAGGAAAGCGGTGCACTGCGGTTCCGACCGCTCGTCGGCGGCATCGATCCCGACATTGCCTGGGAAAGCCTGCAGCTCTTCGAGACCAAGGTGCTCCCCTACCTGCGGGTCGATCCACCCTCCTGATCATGCGCCCGGGCGGAGCCTGACCTTGCCGGCGGGTTCGCAGTCCACATGCATGGCAGCCCCCTTGTCGGTCCGTGGGTCAGCGAACGCTGGCTCGGAGGGCCATGACCCTTTGAACCGACGCAAGGAATGCCCCGGCGTTCAGACTGCCGTCCTGGTAGGCGGTGGCGAGGGCGTCCGTCGTGCTTGCCCCCTGCTCGTCGTCCTGTTCTGAGCAGAGCAGCAGGTCCATGCCGGCCTGGGCCGCGAGGACACCACGCTGCGCGGAGGATCCGTAGGCCTCGAGTGCCCCCGCCTCCAGGGCATCGGTGATCGTGACCCCCTGGAACCCCAGCCTCCCCCGCAGCTCCTGCTGAACCACCGTTGGGGATAGCCCCGCAGGAAGGGTGGCGTCCAGGGCCGGGTAGACGGCCCACGAGACCATTACCAACTTGACCCCCGCCGTGATGGCGGACTGATACGGGACCTCGTCCACGCTGCGGAGGGTGGAAAGAGGAACGTTCAGGGTGACCGGTCCCACGTCGGTGTCTTGATTGGTCGCGGCGGCACCTAACCCAGGGAAGTGTTTGCCCGTCGCAGCGACTCCGGTCGCCTGTTGGGCGGTGATGAAGTTCTGCCCGAGGTTCGCCACCACCTGAGGATCCATGCTGTACGAGCGCTGGTACTGGTCGATGAAGTCTCCCGCCTGCCGGTAGACATCGAGCACGGGTGCGAGGTTGACGTTCATGCCCACACTGGCCAGGTTCTCTCCCGCGCCGGTGCCGGCCTGGCTGGCCTCGGAGGGCGGGTTGGCGGATTCACCGATTTCCTTTTCTGACAGGTCTGGCGCGCCCGGGAGCCGACGTACCTCGCCTCCCTCCTGGTCGGTCATCATCAGCAAAGGCGCTCGCACCTCGCTTTGTGTTTCGGCCGACTGGAGTTCCTGGATCACGGCCGAGATCTGAGCGTCGCTGGCGATGTTCTGGGAGAAGAAGATGACACCTGCGGCCTCCCCGGCGCTGATGCGCTGGAGCAGAGTCGCCGGTGGGGTAAGTCCCGAGTAGGAATAGATCACCCGTTGGCCGGCCAATTGCTCGGCTGAGAAAATCGCCAATGGGCCGCCCCAGGCGCCGGCACCAACGGCCCAGACGACATGTACGGGTCCGTCATTACCCACCACAAACACATCCGTCTGATCCGGCTCACCAAACTGATTCGACACCGCCACCGACGCCCCCGCCACCGCCAAACCCGGCGGAGAAACCGGCAACGGACCACCCCAACCCCCCGCCCCCACCGCCCACACCACATGCACCGCCCCGTCATTCCCCACCACAAACACATCCGTCTGATCCGGCTCACCAAACTGATTCGACACCGCCACCGACGCCCCCGCCACCGCCAAACCCGGCGGAGAAACCGGCAACGGACCACCCCAACCCCCCGCCCCCACCGCCCACACCACATGCACCGCCCCGTCATTCCCCACCACAAACACATCCGTCTGATCCGGCTCACCAAACTGATTCGACACCGCCACCGACGCCCCCGCCACCGCCAAACCCGGCGGAGAAACCGGCAACGGACCACCCCAACCCCCCGCCCCCACCGCCCACACCACATGCACCGCCCCGTCATTCCCCACCACAAACACATCCGTCTGATCCGGCTCACCAAACTGATTCGACACCGCCACCTGACTCCCGGGCGGAGCCAAACCCGGCGGAGAAACCGGCAACGGACCACCCCAACCCCCCGCCCCCACCGCCCACACCACATGCACCGCCCCGTCATTCCCCACCACAAACACATCCGTCTGATCCGGCTCACCAAACTGATTCGACACCGCCACCGACGCCCCCGCCACCGCCAAACCCGGCGGAGAAACCGGCAACGGACCACCCCAACCCCCCGCCCCCACCGCCCACACCACATGCACCGCCCCGTCATTCCCCACCACAAACACATCCGTCTGATCCGGCTCACCAAACTGATTCGACACCGCCACCTGACTCCCGGGCGGAGCCAAACCCGGCGGGGAAATGGGCAGCGGGCCCTGCCAGAGCCCGGCACCCTGGACCCAGCGAACCTCGATGGCTCCGTTCGGCGCGACCCGGAAAACGTCGGTCTGGCCAGGTAAGCCGAACTGCGGGGACGCCACGACGGGGATGTTCCCACTGGCGTTGGCATTGGCGGCAGCCGCTGCCGGCTGGCTTGGCGAGGACTGCCTCCCGGCCCCGACATCCTGCGCCGACGCATGATCGGCAACGTGGCCGGATCCGGATATCAACGTGAGAGCGAGCGTCAGGGTGATGGCAATGACGAGCCCGGCCCGGGAGGCCCAACCGGCTCGAGCCTGGTTCGACCCATGACGTCCCCTCCTCATTGCATTGGCTCCCGACTTGCGGCGTCCGAGTGCTGAGTCAATGTGGCCGGCTTGACGTGCGCTCACCGACACTCAGCTCACGGAGACCATAGGCGAGAGGCGCCAAGGAAGGCCCGCAGCCCCCCGAGCCGGGTGGGGCAGCATCAGGGGGGCAGCGGGCGAAACGCCGGGCGAGATGAAGTCCGGCGACTTCCTATCTACGTTACGGTGTGGTTGCTGGATTGCCTTCTGGACGAGGTCTGAGCCCGAAGGCCGGAAAGCGGGCCCGGCTCAGCCGGCGTTGAACCGGACGGTGACGTCAATCTCCTCGGTGCCGCGCACCACCTTCAGGATCAACGTCGCGTCCTCGCCCACCCCGTCGACCGCTGCCAACAGGTCGTCGATGGACGTTATGGCGTTTCCAGCCGCGTTCACCACCAGGTCGCCTCGCGCCAGGCCTGCGGACGCCGCCGGGCTGTCATCCGCCACCTCGCGGATCAGCACGCCGTCGCGAGCCGGCAGTCCAACCGCGGCGCGGAGGCGCCTGGCCACGTGTGCTGGTGCCAGCGCCACACCCAAGCGACGGCGAGTGGGCGTCTCCCCCCGGGCCAGGGCGTCGACCCGGGAGCGCAGGGACGCGGTTGCTGGCAAGGCCAGATAGAAGCCGTCGCCCGTGCGGTGAGTGTTGATGGCGACCAGTCGGCCCTCGGCGTCGACAACGGGACCGCCCGACGAGCCGCGCCCCAGGGGTGCGGTGTGCTCCAGTCCGTCGCTGATCACGCGACCGCGCGGCCCGCGAAAGCTCCGACCGACAGCCGACACCGTCCCGAAGGTGACGCGCGGCCCGCTTCCACCGGCGGGCAGTGCCAGGGCGAAGACCGGCGCACCGAGTGCTACCGGAACTGACTCGGCCCAGGTGATCGGCGTGACGTCCCCGGTCTCAGCGGTGAGCACGGCCAGATCGCCGTCCGCATCGGTGCCTTTGACGGTCCCGGTCACGGAGCGGCCATCGGCAAAGGTCACCGTTGACTCCTCCCCGCGCAGATTGTGGGCGCTGGTGACGACGACGCCGGATCCGACGACGATGCCAGCTCCGCGGCCACCGGCCCTCCCAATCCGGACCACGGCTGGTGCGGACGACGCGAGGACTCTTCCGGTGGCGTCAGTAAGTTCGTCGAGTAGTGACATGGTGGGTTCCCTTTCTGGGTGTCAGGCAGCAGTGGGACAGCGCCGTGCCGTCCGGTTGGCTTCATTGGCTTTGTCGGTTGTCTCGTTCTGGATAGTAGCTTGTTAATTGCAAGTTACTACCTTCAGCACCGTTAGGAAGGGTCCGCCCATGACGGCGTCAACAAGCAGTGCTCCTCAGGACGAGGCGCCCCTCACGGAGGCCCTGTCGGGGGCCCTCGCCAGCGTCGGCGACCGTTGGACGTTGCTGGTCGTGGACGCCCTGAGCGGAGGGCCTCGAAGGTTTGCCGACCTGGAGGCGGCCGTTCCGGGTATCGCCACCAACGTGCTGTCGCAGCGACTCCGGCGGCTCGAGGCGGACCGCCTGGTGGTCGCAGTGCCCTACTCGACGCGCCCTCGTCGCTACGCGTACGAGCTGACCGAAGCCGGACGGGACCTCGGCAGTGCTGTTCGCGTGTTGGCTCAGTGGAGCGCCGATCACGGCGGTGGCGGGATCGCGACGCCAGCGCATGCCGCTTGCGGCACCCCTCTCCTCGCTCGGTGGTGGTGTCCGACGTGCGATCGCCTGAGCGAAGAGGGGCCCGACGAGGCCATCTGGGTCTGAACAATCGGCGCCCCATCGCTCGGCCGACTCGACCTGGCCAGGGGGGTCATGCCCCAGGTAGCCCGAGTTGCCTAGGATCCCCGGGATTGTGACCGCCTGGCTGAGCTCCAACGGCATCCGCATCCCCTTTGACCAGGCACACTTCGCGCCGTTGCGCGACAGTTCGCCTCTGCTCGGGGATGCTGCGGCCCTGCACGAGCGGTATCAGCGGGACGGTTACCTGTTCCTCCCCGGCGCCCTCGACCCATCTTTCGTGCTGGCCCAGCGCCGGGGCTACTTCTCCCAGTTCGACTCGAGTTATCTCGCCCCGGGGACGACAGCCACCGACGGCATCTTCTCGGGCTACCGGGACCCGAACCTTCCATCCCACGGCGTGGACGGCCATCCCGCCTACGCGTTCGTGCGTACGGAGGGCTTCACCGCCTTCGCCGACGACGATCGCATCGCCGACCTCGCTCGCCAGGTACTGGGCGGATCCGTCCAACGCTTGCCGCGCGCCATCGTCCGCCACTTTGATCGTTCGAGCCCGCGAGCGTCGCGTGCTCACGTTGACTACAGCTACCTGGATGGCGGCAGCGACGAACTGCTGACTACGTGGATCCCCCTGGGCGATTGCCCCCGCGTTTCCGGCGGTCTGATCTACCTGGAGGGAAGCCACCTCATGGATCGGGCGTCCTTTGACGTCCTGCGGACGGTGTCAGACCGCCCTGGGGACAACCGGGCCATCAGTCACGACCTGGCGTGGGTCAGCGAGCAACTCGGACGCCGGTGGTTGTGGGCCGATTACCGGGCCGGTGACATCACCGTCCACTCCCCCCACATCATCCACGGGTCGCTGGACACCACGTCTGACGCCATGCGTCTGTCTGCGGACTTCCGATTCCTGCGCCGGGGCCGCCGTCCCGATGCACGCTGGCTCACCACCTGGGCCGGCGACGACGGAAACTGAGGCCCGCCGGAGGCCGCCGGCCGCCCTAATCACCCGAATCGCGGGCAATTTTGCGACGAAAGCGCCGGCCCCCTCCCCGGGGAGCCGGCGCCAAACCGATCTCGGCGATTCAGTCCTTTTGCAGGACTGCTTCGATCTCGACGCCGATCTTGATCTTGTCGCCGACCACGACGCCACCCGTCTCCAGGCGGATGTTGAACTCGATCCCGTAATCGGCCCGGCTGATCTCAGTGGTGGCCGAAAAACCAGCTCGCGTCCCACCCCAAGGGTCGGGGTGTACGCCGTTGAACTCGAGTTCCAGGTCGACCGAGCGGGTGACCCCGTGGATGGTCAGGTCCCCGGTCACGGCATAGTCCGACCCGGCCGGCCGCACCGCAGTGGAAGTGAACGTGATCTTCGGGTGCTTCTCGACATCGAAGAAGTCCGAGGAACGCAGGTGGTTGTCTCGCGTCTCATCGCGGGTGTCCACAGAGGATGCGTCGATGCTGGCCTCGACCTTGGAGTCCAACGGGTTGTCGGCAATGGTAATGGTCCCCTCGAAAACCTTGAAGCTCCCCCTGACCTTGCTGACCATCAGATGCCGGACAGTGAAGCCCACCTCCGAGTGGGCAGGGTCGATCACCCAAGTACCGGTGACCAGACCTGGAACCTCGACAGTGGACGTACTCATGGAAAGACCTCCGTAGAACCATCGGTTGACATATCAACTTCACAGTAACAGACTTTCGATTGACTTGTCAACTATCTAGACTGTGACTCGTGGACGGCACACGGTGGCTCACTCCGGCGGAAGACCGAGCATGGCGCGCATGGCTCGCCATGGCTGAGCGACTCCGCCAGCAGGTCGCCCACGACCTGGTCGCCGACTCCGGGTTGTCCGATGCCGACTATATGGTGCTGGTCAATCTGTCGGAAGCCCAGGGGCATCGGGTGCGCATGAACGACCTGGCGACGCGCCTCAACTGGTCGAAGAGCCGACTGTCCCACCACCTGGCCCGGATGCAAGCCCGTGGGCTGGTCGAGCGCGACGAGTGCCCCTCAGACGGCCGGGGCGCCTTTGCTGTTCTGGGCGCGTGCGGCCTCGCAGAGATTCAACGGGCCGCTCCCTTACACGTGGAAAGCGTGCGCCGGCATTTCATCGACGTGCTCGATGCCAAGCAGCTCGACCAGCTGACGGGCATTGCGGAGCGCGTCGTCGCGCACCTGGTGGACGAGAGCGTCTGCCAGGCGGCGATGGAGTCCGGGACCGACACCACCGAGGGGTCGTGCGGCCTCACCGGCTAGCGTGACGGATGTGACCGCGACCGAAGCAACGCCAGCCAAAGAGCGGTGGCGAGCGCAGTGGGCCGAACTATTTACCGAGGTCGTGACCAGCGGCCTGTGTACGGGCTGCGCGGGCTGCGTCGTGGCCTGCCCCCACGACGTGCTCGGCTATGACGACACCAACGGGGTTTACCGGCCTTTCCACCTGGAGGACGAGCTGGGGCCCGGCGACTGTGGCCACGGGATACGCGGGTGCACCAGCTGCACCCGGGCGTGCCCCCGCTTTCGCAACTGGGAGACCGAGATCGACAGTTACCTGTTCGGGCGGGAACGCGAGCCCGAAGAGCTGGATGGGGTGAGCAAGGACATCTTCCTGGCGCGAGCTGCGGATCCGGAGTTGCACGAGCGAGGCCAGGACGGGGGTCTGGTGTCGGCCATCCTGCTGTGGTGCCTCGAGCACGACCGCATCGACGCGGCGCTGGTCTCTTTTCTCGAAGGCGACGGCAGCACCTGGAAGGCAGTTCCGGGCCTGGCCCGCACCCGGGAGGAGATCCTGGCCTCCGCCGGGTCGCGCTACACCTATTCCGCCAACACTCTGGCGTACATGGAAGCCGTCCAGAGCGGCGCCGAACGCCTCGCCCTTGTTGGCATGAGCTGCCAGGCCTCGGTCCCCGCGGTGATGCGGGCCCGCAAGGCCGGCAAGGTCGGCCGCCGCCTGGGCGTGTCGATCGGCCTGCTGTGCTCGAAGACGTTCGACGACGCCATCTTCGACGAGCTGTTCGAGGCCAAATATGGGCTAAAGCGGGCAGATATCGTGAAAATGAACATCAAGGGCGTCTTTCAAATCTGGATGCGGGACGGCTCGTACCACGAGATCAACCTCAAGGAATGCCACCAGTGGACCCGGGAGGGGTGTAAGACCTGCCCCGACTTCGCGGCTGAGCATGCCGACATCGCCACCGGTGGCATCGGGGCGTTCAACGACTGGACCCTGACGTTGGTGCGGACCGACGAGGGGCGCGAGATCATCGAGGGGATGTGCGCCGACGGGGTGATTGAGACCCGTCCGGGTGACGACGACCCCGGGGCGATCGCCCTGCTTCGCAAATTGTCGGTCGTTTCCCGCCGGCGCTGGCCCGAAACGGCTGTGGCGGCGCCGCGACTGGGCGTACCGCCGCCGAAGACGAAGGCCTGAATCAGCTCCGTCCGGCGCGGTCCCGGAGCGAGCCATCGGCGGATACGGCGCCCAGCTTGCGGTGGTCCCAGGACACTACCCGGGCGACGTCGATTCCCACGACAAGGCGGTTGTTCATCATCATTTCCACCAGGGGCCGCTGGTCGTCGCTGTACGGGCTCACGTAGCGCTCCCACATCGACACGCCGAACTCCCACACGGCCTCAGGGTTCTCGATGATCCGAGCTTGGCCCACGAGCTCAACCCCGCGCAGGTTCTCGTACTTGTCGCCCGCTTCCACCAGGAAGGTAAGGCGCGGGTCGCGGCGGAGGTTCTGTATTTTCTGGGATTTGCGCTTGGTCTCGACGGCGATCGTTCCGTCGAGGAATGCGTACCACATGGCCACAGCATGGATGGACCCGTCGGGGTGAATGGAGCACATCGTCGTGGTCCGCTCCGACCGGAGGAACTCGTCCACTTCCTCCGGACTCATTTTCACGGTGCTTCGCTGGTTGACCCCCATGGCCCAAAGGCTAGTGGTCGTGGTGCCGGCTGGCTCGATCCTTCGTGTGCATGGCGGCCGCGGCCGGAGCGGACGCCCCCGCGCTGGGAAGGGATCGCTCCCGCCGGCATCGGCGAGCTAGCGGCCCGCCCGCCGCTGCCAGCGCGTGGCCTTCAGCATCTTCTTGTGCTTCTTCTTGCGCATGCGCTTACGGCGCTTCTTGATGAGCGAGCCCACGAACGAAGCAGACTAGCCAGCCAGAGGGGGGGCACTCCAGGCGGGGCGTGTCGGAAGGGGGCCGGGGCCCGGGAACGGTCGGTGTCCAGACGCCTCCCGAACCCGGTGGCCACCCGGGAATCAGCACCGACGTGTCTCCACCACCACCCGGCCGTCTCCCGGGTAGGCGCCCGGCACGAACCAGGTGGAGCCGCTCCCGGCGAGGATGGGTGTCTGTCCGGTGGCATCGCGCAGGCGCTCCCGCCACCGGGCCAGGCGGGGTTCGACAGACACCGCCGCCCCCTCGAGGTCGTTGTCACCCCCGGACCCGACGCCGCCGTCACGGTCCCACGCCGCATACACCAGTGGGGTGGACACCCCGAACGGCGGCGTGAGGAGGGTAAACGTCCGGCCTGCCACCGCCTCGAACGGCAACGGCTCAACCTGCTCGCCCACGCCCGTCACCCTGGCCCGGCCGCCGACCAGGCAGAACGGCACGTCCGATCCCAGCGACGCGGCCAACTCCAGGTCGGTCACCCCCGCCCAGCGCAGCACCGCTGCGGCGTCCGCCGAGCCGCCCCCCAGGCCTGCTCCGGTTGGTATCCGCTTGTACAGGCGAACGAACGCCTGCCGGCCGACAGCCGCCAGGGCTCTCCGTACCAGGTTGTCGTCGCCGGGCGGTACCTCCGTTCCGGTCCCCCCGTCTGCCGCTGTGGCGATCTCGAGACTGTCGCCGGGGCTGACCTCCAGGCGGTCGCTGAGGTCCACGGTCACCATCTCGGCATCCAGCAGGTGATACCCGTCGGCCCGCACGCCGGTCACCCGCAGCGACAACGTGAGCTTCGCATGGGCCTCCAGGCTCGCCGCCCGGGCCGGCCGGGTCATCAGACGGCCAGGCCGCCGGCACCGGCAGCCCGCTGAAGGAGCGCCACCTGCAGCGGGGCCACGGAGATGGGCCGGCCGGCCCTACCCATCGCCGGGCGTCCCATCGCCGGGCGTCCCATCGCCGGTCGTCCCACCGCCGGGCGTGCCATCGCCGGGCGTCCCACCGCCGGTCGTCCGGACGGCCGCGGCCAGCCGGCCCCAGGCATACACGTCCAGATCCTCGGCCCGGCTGTACGGCTTCACGTCCGCCGCTTCGAAGGCGCCCGGTGGGACGAGGCCCGCCAGCGACCGCCGCAGCATCTTGCGTCGCTTGCCGAATCCTGCCCGGACCAGCCGGAACAAGGTGTCGGTATCGGCCACGGCGGTGTCGACCGCCGGCGACGGTCTCCGCCGGATCGAGACCAGCGCCGACTCCACCTTTGGACGGGGGACGAAGACCGTCGGGGGGACGTGGCCGACGACCGAGGCCTCAGCCCAGTAGGCGACCTTCACCGAGACGGCCCCGTACTCCGGGTGACCCGGGAGGGCGGCCAGGCGCTCACCGACCTCCCGTTGCACCATGATCACCATCCGGTCGATGGCGGGCACCTTGTCGAGCAGGTCGGCGACGAGCGGGGTGGCGATGTTGTACGGCAGGTTGGCCACCAGGACCCAGCCGGGATCGGGGCCGAGCACCTCGGCCCAATCCATCCGCAGGGCGTCCCCCTGGACCACGCGGACGTTGGCGGTGCCGATGACGGCCTCCAGAACCGGGATCAGCCGTTGATCGACCTCCACTGCTGTGACCGAGGCGCCCGTCTCATCCAGCGCCAGGGTCAGCGACCCGAGGCCGGGTCCGATCTCGAGCACACGATCGCCGGGTCCCACCTGGGCCAGACGAGCGACGCGGCGCACCGTGTTGGCGTCGGTGACGAAGTTCTGACCGAGCGCCCGGCTCGGGCGCAGTCCATGAGTGGTCAGCAGATCACTGATCTGTCGTGGGTTGAGGGTCAACGTCACCTGCCTTCCCCCGCCGGTCCATCCGCCAGCCGGAAGAGGGCGGCCGTATTGGTCCAGGTGGCTACTTCCACGACGTCGGCGGAGGTGCCACGCGTCGCCGCCACCGCGGCACCCACCACCGGAACCAGGGCGGGGCTGTTGGGGCGCCCCCGGTACGGAACGGGGGCCAGATACGGACTATCGGTCTCGACCAGGAGCCGGTCGAGGGGGCAGGCTGCCGCCGCGGCCCGCACGTCATCCGCCGACTTGAACGTCACGATCCCGCTGAACGACAGCATCGCCCCCATTTCCAGCCCTCGCGCCGCTTCGGCCGGGCCGCCGCTGAAGCAGTGCAAGACCCACCGCCGGGGCGGGCCCGCCGCCAGGATCTCGAAGGTGTCGTCCCAGGCCTCACGGGTGTGCACGACCAGGGCCAGATCCAGGTCGACCGCCAACTCCACCTGGGCCGCGAAGGCCTGGCGCTGGACCGGGCGCGGGGAATGGTCGTAGTGATAATCGAGGCCGCACTCGCCAACACCGACCACGACCGGGTCCGGCCGGGCCAGCAACCGGGCCACCCCCTCCACTCCTTCCACCGCGTCGTGAGGGTGCAATCCGACCGTGGCCCACACGCCCGGGTGCGAACGGGCCACCTCGATGGCCGCGAGCGAATCGTCGGCGCTGGTGCCGATCGTGATCATCCGGGTCACGCCGGCGGCCCGGGCCGCGTCGACGGCAGACGGACCGACACCGTCGTAGGAGAGGTGACAGTGACTGTCAGCCCACATGGGGACAGCGCTCCTGCCGGAACGCGCTCGTGCAGGAGGTGAAGCGGGCGACGAGAACCGCCGCCAGTGGCGGATGCTGCTCTGCTGCGATGGACTCCGATTGTGGCAATTCGCCGCCGCCTTCTGTTCCCGCCCAGTCTGCCTGCTGGCGGGTGCTCAATCGGTGATGCGCGGGAAGAGCGGCTGGCCGCGCTCGACCCGCAACCCGCCCGGATACCCGCCCCAGATGACGGCCTCGGGCAGACGTTGATCTTCCACCCGGCCGGATAGACCGATCCGGCGCCAGATCTCCTGTGAGGCCCGCGTCAGGGCCGGGCTGGCCAGGATGGCCACAATTCGCAGCGCCTCCAGGGCATCACCGAGCACGGCGTCGACGTCGGGGCCGGGCTCGGCCTTCCACGGCTCCGCTGCTTCCAGGGCCGCGTTGGTTTCCCGCACCAAACGCCAGGTCGCTTCGAGGGCCTCACTCGGCGCGATCCGGGTCCAGGCTCCCGCCGCGGTCTCGTAGGCGGATGCGGCGGCCACCGCCAAGGAACTGGATGGATCGGGAGCCGGACCGATGCCCGCGCACTTGCGCTCCACCACAGTCGTCACCCGGGCCAGCAGGTTCCCGAGGTTGTTGGCCAGGTCGGCGTTGTAACGGGCGACCATCCCCTCATACGAGAACTCGCCGTCGGGGCCGAACGCCTGGTCACGCAAGAAGTGGTACCGGAACCCGTCGACACCGAAGGTCGGGAGCAAATCGGCAGGGGCAATACCGGTCAGAGACGACTTGGACATCTTCTCGCCGCCAACCAGCAAAAACCCGTGCACGGCAATGCGTGCGGGTGGATCGATACCGGCCGCCATGAGCAGCGCGGGCCAGTACACGCAATGGAAGCGCAGGATGTCTTTTCCGATCAGATGGTGAACGGCCGGCCACCAGGCGGCGAACCTCTCCGGGTCTGACCCGTAGCCGATCGCGGTCACGTAGTTGATCAGGGCGTCGTACCAGACGTAGAAGACGTGGGCCGGGTCCCAGGGCACCGGGACGCCCCAGGTGATCGATGTGCGAGAGATGGAGATGTCGCGCAGACCACCCTTGATCAGACCGACCGCCTCGTTGCGCTTCGCTTCGGGGGTCACCGCAGAGGGGTTCGCCTCGTACCACTCCAGCAACCGGTCGGTGAACTCCGACAGCTTGAAGAAATAGTTCTCCTCGGACAGCAGTTCGACGCGGGTGCCGTGGATCGGACAGTTGACCCCGTCAATCAGCTCGGACTCGGTGTAGTACGCCTCGCACGAGACGCAGTACAACCCCTCGTAGGGACGCAACTCGATCCATCCGTTGTCGTATGCAGCTTGCATCAGGGCCTGGGTGGACCGGTGGTGCCGGGGTTCCGAGGTCCGGATGAAGTCGTCGTAGGAAATGTCGAGGGCCGCCCATTCCTCGCGGTAGCGGGCGCTGGTCCGATCCGCTTGCTCCAGCGGCGTCAGGCCGTTTGCTTCCGCGGCGCGCTGCACTTTGAGCCCGTGCTCGTCGGTGCCGGTGAGAAAAAACACCTCCTCGCCGCGCAACCGGTGCCATCGGGCCAGGGCGTCGGCCGTGACAGTGGTGTAGGCGTGGCCGATGTGGGGTGAGTCGTTGACGTAGTAGATGGGGGTGGTGACATAAAACCGGGCCACGGCCATGGAGGGTACCGGCGACGAGGATCGTCGAGGTGGCGTTATTGGGCTCGATCCCGCCGCGGGCCCTCGTGAGCGAGCTGGACGGCCAACTGGTAGACGTGCCGCTTGGGTACACCCATCTCGGCCGCAACTCCCGCGACGGCCTGGCGGCGGTCGGCGCCACCTTCGAGCCACGTCTGCAAGGCGTCGAGCACGTCCTCGTCGGCCGGCGGGGGATGGTCGCGGCCGGCGGCATCGGGGCCCGAGACGACGAGCACCCACTCGCCTCGGGGCTCCCCGCTTTGCGCCCACGTCAGGGCGTCGCCGAGGTTGCCTCGCCATATCTGCTCGTGCAACTTCGTAAGTTCCCGGCCGATGACCACGTATCGGTGGCGTCCGCACGCGTCAGCCAGGTCGGCCAGCGTTCGGACCACCCGGTGCGGCGCCTCGAACAGCACGGTGGTGTAGGTCCGGGCCGCGACGGCTTTCACGCGGTCCCGTCGGTCCTGGCCGCGTCGAGGGAGGAAGCCTTCGAAGCAAAATCGTTCAGCGGGCAGTCCGGAAGCGGCCAGGGCGGTCAGGGCTGCTGACGGCCCGGGAACGACCTCCACAGCAATGCCCTGCTCGGCCGCCGCTCTCACGACGCGCTCCCCCGGGTCGGAGATGCCGGGCATGCCCGCGTCGGTCACCACGGCGACCGACACCCCGTCCCCCGCCAGTTCGACTGCATAGGCAGCCGAGGTCGCTTCATTGTGCTGGTGCATGGTCAACAGGCGTGGCGTCGGGATACCCGCCGAGCTGAGCAACTTCCGCGTCCGCCGGGTGTCCTCGCAGAAAATGACGTCGGCCGCTCGCAGTGTGGCCACGGCGCGCGGCGACAGGTCCCCGAGATTGCCGATCGGGGTGCCCACCAGAACGATCCGCCCCGGTGCCCTTTCGGTCGGCCCGGGCACCGTCATTCGCCGCGGATCTCAAGGCAGTCGCCGACATGCAGGCGCCATCGTTCGAAGGTGCCCGCCGGCGCCACCACCAACCCGCCCGGGCCGAGGTGGGGTGGCGAAACCCGGTGCGGGCCGATCACCCGGATCCGCCGCACCCGGAGGGCGGCCTGGCCGCCATCGAGATGGGCCGGGCCACACCAGGCCACGTCGAGAGCGCGAGCCAAACCCGGTGTGAGCGTCTGCACCACTGTCGGGCTGCGCAGCACCAGTGCGCCCTGAAGCGACGCCTGCCAACCCGGGCGTCGGTCCTCGATGACAGCGAGCACGTCGCCGGCACGAAGCAGCCACGACATGGGGCGGTCAGACGTTGAAGCGGATCTCGAGGACATCGCCGTCGATGACCTCATAGTCCTTGCCCTCGACCCGCAGCTTGCCGGCCTCCTTGGCGGCGAGCCACGAGCCGAGGCGCAACAGTTCGTCCCAGCGGATCACTTCGGCCCGGATGAAGCCGCGCTGCAGGTCGGAGTGGATCACCCCGGCGCACTCGGGCGCTTTGGCCCCCGCCCGGAATGTCCACGCCCGGCTCTCCTTGTCGCCCGTGGTGAGAAAGGTCCGCCGGCCGAGCAGGTGATACGCGGACCGGGCCACCCGCGGGAGGGCACCCTCGCCGAGGCCGAGACCCTCGAGCAGTTCAGCGCGACTCTCCGGCTCCAGCCGGGCGGCTTCCGCCTCCAGCTTCACGCTCACGCCGAGGACGTCGCCGTGGCCGCCGAGCGCCGAGGCCACCGGCTTAACCACCGCCTCGGCGTCAGCCACCTGGTCTTCGTCCAGATTGACGACGGCGAGCACCGGTTTGTTGGTCAGCAGGAAGAATGGCCGGAGCAGGGCGCGCTCGTCGGTCGAGAGCGCCGAACGGTAGATGGGTGTGCCGGCCTCCACCTCCGTCAAGGCCCGCTCCAGGGCGGCGACTTCGCCTGCCAGCGACTTGTCGGATCTGGCGGCCTTGCGCCGCTTGTCGAGCTGGGCCGAAACGGTGCCGGCGTCGGCCAGAACCAGCTCCAGCTCGAGCACTCCGAGATCGGAGACGGGATCGGTGTCGCCAGGGACGTTGTCGTCCTCGAATGCCCGCAAGACCAGGCAGAGGGCGTCGGCTTCGCGGATACCGGCCAGAAAACGATTGCCGAGCCCCTCCCCTGTTGACGAACCGGCCACCAGCCCGGCGATGTCGACGAATTCGACCGTGGCGTGGACGACCTTGCGGCTGTGGCTCATCTGTGCGAGCTCGTCCACCCGGTGGTCGGGCACGTGGGCGATGCCGACGGTGGACTCGGTCGTTGAGAACGGATGGGCGGCAACGGGGGCAGTTGCGCCGGTGAGCGCGTTGAAGAGGCTCGACTTCCCCGAGTTCGGGAGTCCCACGATGCCCAGTCGTTCCATCAGGTCGCAGGGTACCGGCGGGGCCGGGGCGGCTGGTAGGCACAGCCCTTCGCGCTCTAGCGTGGGTCAAATGTCCAAACGCACGCGCAAGGCCCGCACCCGGGCGAAGCACAAGAAGGCCAATCACGGGCAGAAGCCCAACCGCGGCCGCTGACCCTCGCTGATCAGCGAAGCAGGCCGGCGTCGCCCGCCAGGGCGGCGAGCGACCGCAACGGACGTGCTCCCAGGTGGCTCACCACCTCGGCTGCGGCCAGCGCACCCAACCGGGCGCAATCCTCGGGAGCATCGCCGCGCGTCACTCCGAAGAGGAAACCGGCGGCGTAGCTGTCGCCCGCACCCGTGGTGTCGACAACCTGCGTCACCGGCGCAGCGGGCACGGACACGACGCCCGTAGCGGTCGCCACGAGTGAACCATGGGCGCCGCGGGTCACCGCCACGGTGGCGCAGCGCTGAACCAGTGCGGCGGCGGCGTCCTCGGCGCCCGCGAGGCCGGTCAAGGCGCGGGCCTCCTCCTCGTTGGCGAAGAGTACGTCGACGTGATCGAGCAGCCTGCTGAGCTCACCCCGGTGCAGCTCCGCCCAGAAGGGGTCGGAGAGGGAGAGCGCCACCTGCGCACCCTGGTCCCGGGCCAGTGTCACCGCCCGTTCGACGGCCGCGTCGGTTCCACCGGCGCCGATGAGGTAGCCCTCCAGGTAGATGATCCGGGCGGCGCGGATGGTCGCGGGGTCAATGTCTGAGGGGGCAAGCTGGGCGCCAACGCCGAGCGAGGTGCACATGGTCTTCTCCGCGTCGGGAGTGACCATGATGAGGCAGCGCCCGGTGCCGGGACCTTCCGAGCCTGGGTCGGTTGGCGCCGGTGCGACGGTGAAGTCCACTCCGGCTGCCCGGATGTCATGGATAAAGACTCGGCCGAGGGTGTCATCACGCACCTTGCCGATGAAACTGACCGAGCCGCCGAGAGAAGCCAGGCATGCTGCAGTGTTGGCAGCCGACCCGCCGGAAACCTCGGTGGCGGGACCGAGAGAGGCATAGATGCGCTCCGCCCGGGCGTCGTCGACGAGGGTCATGGTGCCCTTGTGCAAGCCGAAATCGGCGACCAGTTCGTCGCTCGAGGGGGCCAGGACGTCGACAATGGCGTGTCCAACGGTCACCACATGGGTATCTCGATCCATGAGCCGACCGTAGTGGCGTCGGCCGCTCGGCCACTCAGCACTAGGGTGACGGGCGCAAATCCGGCTGGGAGGAGTGACCAGTGACCGACAAGGCGGAGTACCGGCTGCCCCGAACCGTGTGGCCCCGGCGCTACCAGCTGGAGTTGACCCCGGACCTGGCCGCGTCCCGCTTCGACGGGACGGAGACGGTCGCTCTGGACGTCCGGGAACCGGTCCGCGAGCTGGTTTGCAACGCCATCGAGTTGACCATCCTCGAAGCCCGGCTGGAGGCACCGGACGGTCCCATGCTCGACGGCCAGGTCGAACTCGACGACGCTGCGCAGCGGGCGACCATCCGCTTCGAGACCACCATTCGGCCCGGCGCGGGCTACCTCTTGCACCTGCGCTTTACGGGAATCCTCAACGACCAGCTGCACGGGTTCTACCGCAGCACCTCGACCGCCGACGACGGCAGCGAGCAAGTCATCGCGGTCACCCAGTTCGAGCCGGCCGACGCCCGGCGGGCGTTTCCGTGCTGGGACGAACCCGAGTTCAAAGCCGTGTTCGCGGTGACGCTCGTCGTGGACGAGGGAGTGGCGGCTCTGTCGAACGCGGCGGTGGAACACGAGGATCCCGCCGAAGGCGGCCGCAGGCGAGTCCGTTTCCGCGACACGATGGTCATGTCGACGTACCTGGTCGCATTCGTGGTCGGGCCCTTCGAGTTGCGCCCTCCCGTGAATGTCGATGGAGTCCCATTGCGCGTGGCGGCGGTGCCCGGGAAAGCGCACCTGACGGAATTTGCCGCCGAAGCCGGGACCCACGCCCTGCGTTTCTTTTCACAATATTTCCAGCTCCCGTACCCGGCCGACAAAATCGATCACGTCGCCATCCCGGATTTCGCTTTTGGGGCCATGGAAAACCTGGGCTGCGTCACCTACCGCGAGAACGCGCTGCTGATCGATCCCGCCGAGGCATCCCAGCTGGAGCTGCAGCGAGTAGCGACGGTGGTGGCCCACGAGACCGCCCACATGTGGTTCGGCGATCTGGTGACGATGAAATGGTGGAACGGCATCTGGCTCAACGAGGCCTTCGCCACCTTCATGGAGCTGGAAGCCAATGAACACTTCCGGCCCGAGTGGCAGGTCTGGATCGCCTTTGGCACCAGCAAGGCGGCTGCCCTGGCCACCGATGGCCTGCGCACCACCCGCCCGGTCGAATTCGCCGTCGGACGGCCGGAAGAAGCCGAGGCCATGTTCGACGTCCTCACGTACCAAAAGGGCGCGGCCGTTCTCCGGATGCTGGAGCAGTACATCGGGCCGGAGACGTTCCGCAAGGGCATCGGTCATTACCTGACCGTCCACGCCTACGCCAACACCGAAACCGGCGACCTGTGGGATGCCATCGAGGCCGTCTCGGGCGAGCCGGTGCGGGCGATCATGGACTCCTGGATCTTCCAGGGCGGGTACCCGCTCATCTCCGTCCAGACCGGGGCAGAAGCCACCTCCATCACGTTGTCTCAGCGCCGCTTTCTTTACAGCGACGGGGACACCCGCGACGACGGCGGGGAACGCTGGGCTGTGCCCGTCAACCTGCGCGCCTCGGTCGGTGGAATGGTCCAACACCAACGTCTTCTGCTCGACGGCACGAGCGCGTCGGTGGACTTCGACGGGCCGGTCGACTGGGTGGTCGTCAACGACGGCGGCTGGGGCTTCTACCGGGTCCAGTACACACCGGATCTGCTGCGACGACTCACCGAGCCGGGGCTGGCGACCATCTGCGATCCGCTGGAACGCATGGCCCTGGTTCTCGACCAATGGGCCGGCGTGGTCGCGGGAACGACCGAGCTCGACGAATGGGTCGGCGTGGTCGGCTCCCTCGGCGACGAGGAGGACCCCGATGTGTGGGCGGCGGTCAGCGGGGCGCTCCGTTTGCTGGATCTGATCGCCATAGACCCGGGAGATCGAGCCGCGCTCCAGTCGTTTGTGGAACGGATCGCCCAACCGTCCTGGGCCCGCCTGGGCTGGGACCCGCGCCCCGGCGAATCCCAGCGGCTCGCCATCACGCGGGCGCGGCTGCTGTCGGCCCTGGCGTTGATCGGCCAGGATCGCCCGCTGGCGGAGGAAACGCTGGCCCGGTTCCGGGGGTTTTTGGCGGACCGCTCCACCCTGGCCCCTGACCTCCTCACCCCGGCCGCCCACGTGGTGGCGGCCTGGGGTGGCGAGGACGGGTGGAACACCATCCGGGAGCGCTACCGGGCCGGTTCGACGCCGCAGGACAAGGTGCGCTATCTAATCGCTTTGGCCGCCACACCCGACCCGAACCTGCTCGCCCGCACGCTGGACATGGCGCTCAGCGACGAGGTTCGGACCCAGGACGGTCCCTTCCTGGTGGCGGAAGTGATGTCCAACCCGGTTGGAGGGGCTCTGGCCTGGGCATGGGTCGAGGAACACTGGGAGCGGCTGCGGGAGCGCTTCCCGGCGGCGCTGATGGCCCGCCTGCTGGAGGGAGTCACAGCTCTGGTGGACCCGGCGGTGGCGGAGTCCGTGCACGCGTTCGCGGCCAGCCACGATCTGCCCATGGCGGGCCCTCGTCTCAATCAGGTGCTCGAGCGTATGGACATCAACGTGGCGCTGAGCACCCGCCTGCAGGGAACGATCGGCAACGCCCTTCACGGCTGAGGGACCCCTTCGGTCCGATTCGCCCCCCGGGTCAGCGGTGCCGGCCGTCGACGTCTTCGCGGTCGACGACACGTCGGTCCAGCTGGCCTGGCCCTGCCTGCCCTTCCCCGGCATGACGATGGAAGTGGGCGGGCAGCGCGTGGACGTCGGCACTCCTGCCCCCGCCTGGTACTCCAGGGCCGGCGGACGGGCCTTCCCGCCCGGCCGGGCCGGCCCGGGCGCGGTCACCATCCGGAATCTGGAGCCGGCGACCACCTACGACGTGTGCCTGAGCGGCCCGGGTCGAGCCCGGGCGCAGGTGGCAACGGCCCGCACCCGACCCGCGCCTCCGGGGCGACTCCTGGCTCGATTCGCCACCATCAGCGACTGCCATGTGGGCGAACGATGGGTGGGCCCGTTGCGGCGTTTCCACGACCCGCGTCCACGCCCGGGCGGTCTGGCTCCCTATACGGTGCGTTGTGTTGAGGCGGCCCTTGCCGAAGCGGAGAGCTGGGGCGCCGGCCTACTCGTAGCCAAAGGCGACTTGACGGCCAAAGGCGACCCCGAGGAGCTGTACCGGGTGGCCGACCTGCTGAGGACCGCCACCGTGCCGGTCGAGGTCATCCTGGGCAATCACGACGTGCGATGGTCGACGGCTGCAGGGACGGTCATGGCCTCCACCGGGCTGTCCGTGGCCCAGGCACCGCACGCCCGGGACCTCCCCGGCGTACGCCTCCTGCTCGGTCACAGTCCACTCCCCGACCGGCACACCGGGGCTGTCAGCGCGGCCGACGCCGCCGGCCTGGCGGAGCTGGCCCGGGATGCGGCCGCTCGGGACCGCCCGGTGGTGGTGGCCCTGCACCACCCGCCCCGGCGCTGGCCGGTACAGCACTACTACCCGCCCTCGATCCGGTGGAGCGATTCCACCCGGCTGCTGGAGGGCCTGGCCGCCGCCAACCCGGCGACGCTGCTGGTGGCCGGGCACACGCACCGGAACCGGCGCTACCAGGTGCAGGGCCTGACCGTGGCCGAGGTGGGCAGCACCAAGGACTACCCGGGCCAATGGGCCGGCTACTCGGTGTACGAAGGCGGGATCAGCCAAACGGTGTACCGGGTGGAGGCGGCAACGGCGATCGCCTGGACCGAGACCACCCGGCGGGCCATGGCCGGGGTGTGGGGCTGGTGGAGCCCCGGCCGCCTGTCGGATCGGTGCTGGACCCTGGAGTGGCCGGACCGGATCGTGGCGGCAGGCTGATCGGCCGCCAGCCACCAGCCACCCGCCACCCGCCGCTTAGAGCCGCACCTGTCGGCCCGCATCCTGTGTCACCCCCGAGTGTCGGGGCGCGGACCGGGCTGACTCGGGGCGGTCAAGGCTTCGACCCGGGCCTGGACCTGGGCCAGACGTGCCGATGCCAGCGCATGCAGCCGCTCGGCCTCGGCGTAGAGATCGGCGGCGGCCTCGATGCCGAGGTCACCGGCGGCGAGGCGCGCGGTCACCGACTCCAGCTCGGTCATCAACTCCTCGAATGTCCGGTTGTCATCGCTCACGGCGGCCTCCATCCTGGGGGTCGACGGCGGGAAAGGCTTCGACGCCGGCTGCAGGATCGACCGCAGTCACGGCAGCGTCCAGCCGGCCGGCGGCCAGCTGGACCGCGATGGGGTCACCCGGGCGGAGGGACGAGGTGCTGCGAAGGACGGCGCCCTCCGGACCGGTGACCACGGCATAGCCGCGCTCGAGAGTGCGCGCCGGCGACAGGGCCTGCAGGTGCCGCAGCTCCGCAGTGAGACGCCCGTCGGCGCGGGCCAGGGCCTCCCAGACCGGGCGTCGCCACTCCGGTGCTCGCAGGCGGGCCCGGCACTCCGCGAGGCGCCGGGCCGGATGCAGACCCTCCAGGCGATCCGTGCATCGGCCCAGCCGGTGGGCGGCTCGCTCCACTCCTTGCCCGAGAGCCCGGCGGGGTTCCACGGCGGCAAGCCGGCGGCCGGCCATGTCCAGGCGCGCCTGCCAGGACGACGCGGCCAGGGCCAAGCCCCGGTCCAGGGCGTCCTGCAGACCGGCGCGGTCCGGGATGACAGCGCCGGCGGCGATGGACGGCGTCCCGCAGCGCAGATCCGCCACCTCGTCGCACAACGGATGGTCGCTCTCGTGGCCGATCGCCGACACTACCGGGACCGGGCAGGCCGCCACCGCCCGGCACACGTCCTCCGAGCTCCACGGCAGCAGCGACGGACCGTCACCACCGCCGCGAGCCAGGATCACCACCTCCACTCCGGGACGCGACACCACCGCCTCCAGCGCTTCAACGATGGCGAGCGAGGCGGCCGGACCGGAGACCGTCGTCTCCTCGAAGCACAACGGGTACCCGGGAAAACGGGTTCCCGTCACCGACTCGATGTCCTTACGGACGGCGGCGTCGGCCCCGCACACCACCCCGACCACCGCCGGCAGCACGGGCACACGACGGCGGGGCCGATCCAGCAGACCGTCAGCGGCCAGCCCGGCGGCGCGTCGCCGCGATGAGCTCGGCGATCGCCCCCTCGCCGACAGGAGTCACCTCTTCGGCGACGAGATGTACCTGGCCCCGGTCGTTGGCCCACTGCAAGGCGCCGACGACGCACACCCGCTCCCCGTGCACCGTCCGGCTCCGGCGCACGTTGCCGGCCGGCACCTTGACCTCGATCTGGGCCGCCCGGTCTCGCAGCGTGAAGAACACCCACCCGCCCCGCGAGGTCGTCGGCCGGTGCACCTCGCCCTCGACTGCAATCCGGCCTACCCCGCCGAGGGCGCGTGCGACTTCCCCGGCCAAGCGGACGAGCGTGACCCGGCGGGGGACGCGCCTGCGGGCTCGTCCCACAACCTCATCGGACCCCCGATCGGCGCATCGTCATCGCGTTGAAGGCTAGCGATAGCCAAGGACAGCGGCGCGGGCCGCTAGAATGGCACGACGTGCCGGGTGGCTTCACGAGCGATCCGGCCGGCTGGGGCCCATTCGGCCCGGCGACGACCAGGATCGCTGTCCCGGTCGGCCACCGTGAAGTACAACAGGAGCACGTTTGACGACAATCGAGCTGACCGGCTCGTTCGCCGGCCTGGGGGTAGCACCCGAGTTGGTAAGCGCCCTCGAGTCGCAAGGCATCACCGAACCTTTCCCGATCCAAGCTTTGGCCATCGGCGACGCCCTGTCCGGACGGGATGTCTGCGGCAAGGCCAAGACCGGCTCCGGCAAGACGCTGGCGTTCGGGGTCCCGGTCTTGCAGCGTCTCAAAGAATCGGAACCGGACGGGATCCTGGGCCGGGGCGATTCCCGGCGACCGCGGGCCCTGATCCTGGTCCCCACCCGCGAGTTGGCCCGGCAGGTCGCGGATGTGCTCCTTCCCCTGGCCGAGAAGCTCGGCTTACGATTGACCTGCTGCTATGGGGGAGCCGGGATGGACGCCCAGATCCGGGCGCTCAAGGAGGGCACCGAGGTCGTCGTGGCGACGCCGGGTCGCTTGATCGACCTGCGGCAGCGTGGCGACGTCGACCTGACTGACATCGAGGTCCTGATCCTCGACGAGGCGGACCGCATGGCGGACATGGGGTTCATGCCCCAGGTCGAATGGTTATTGCGCCATCTGGTGCGAGAGCACCAGACCATGCTCTTCTCCGCGACGCTCGATGGCGACGTTGACCGATTGATCCGCGACTACCTGCGTGACCCCGTCCGCCATGAGGTGATCTCAGCTCAGCCGACTGTGACCGCGATGGCTCACCGTTTTCTTCTCGTCCACCAGATGGACAAGGTCAAGGTGGCGGCCGCCATCTGCCGGCACGCGCAGCGGTCGCTGATCTTCTCCCGGACCAAACGGGGGGCCGATCGGCTCACCCAGGCGCTGCGGAAAGAGGGCGTCGACGCCCGGGCCATCCACGGTGACCTGCGCCAACCACAGCGCGAGCGGGCCTTGCGCAGCTTTGCGGAAGGCGGGCTGCCGGTGCTCGTGGCCACCGACGTCGCCGCCCGGGGCATCGATGTCGACGGGATCGACGTGGTCATCCACTTCGATCCCCCCGATGGATCACAAGGGGTATTTACATCGGTCGGGACGAACCGCCCGGGCTGGGCGGGACGGCCTGGTGGTGACGCTCGTGCTGTGGAATGAGCAACTCGACGTGGAGCGCATCCAGCGCCGGTTGGGCCTGTCTTCCCCGGTCGTCGAGATGTTCTCGAACGACCCTCGCCTTCGCAACCTGACGGGGTGGGATCCCGCCGCCGCTTCGGTCGCCTAAACGGCCGGCCCGCACCGATCGTGCAGGCTTTCCTGGACACGCTGCTGTTCCTGGCCGGGGTGGTCCTGGTCATCGCCACGCTCATCTCCGCGGTACGGAGCACCATCCTGCCCCGCGGCGCCCAAAGCGTCATCACGGCCCTTCCCTCCAAGTTGGTCCGAGGCGCGTTTCGTCTGTCGGCGGGGCGGTCGGCCACCTACGAACGCCGCGACCGCATCATGGCGATGGAGGGGCCGATCGGGCTGCTGGCACTGCTCGCGACATGGCTGCTTCTGATCCTGTTCGGGTTCACCTTGATGTACCTGGCCGTGACGAGCAGGTCGTTCATCGGGGCGTTGGAGCTATCCGGATCTTCTGTCTTCACGCTCGGCACCACCACGGACCGCCATCTCGGTCCGCTGCTCCTGACCTACCTGGAGGCGGGCCTGGGGTTGCTGCTGGTCGCGCTACTGATCACCTACCTGCCGAGCATTTACGGGGCGTTCTCGAGACGGGAGGCCGGGGTGGCGCAGCTGCAAGTACGCGCCGGCAGCCCTCCTTCCGCCGCGACGATGCTCATTCGCTACCACCGCATCGAGGAAGCCCAGTATCGGCTGACCGAGCTGTGGCGGCAGTGGGAGACGTGGTTCGCCGACGTCGAGGAAAGCCACACCACCTTTCCGATCCTGGCCTTCTTTCGCTCGCCGCAGCCGGAGCGGTCGTGGATCAACGCCGCCGGCGTGCTGCTCGACGGGGCCAGCTTCTGGGCCGGGGCCATCGAGCATCCCAAAGACCCGGACGTGCAGCTGTGCATCCGGGCCGGCTACCTGGCGCTGCGGCACATAGCCGACGCCTTCAGGGTCGTCTACAACCCCGATCCGTCACCGAGCGACCCGATCACCATCTCGCGCGACGAGTGGGACGACGCCATGAACGAGATGGCGGCCGCGGGTCTGCCCATCGTCGACGACCGTGACGAGGCGTGGGATGCGTGGAAAGGCTGGCGAGTCAACTACGACACCGTGCTGCTGGACCTGGCCCGGTTGGTCGAAGCACCCCCCGCGCCGTGGGTGTCCGATCGCACTCCTCTGGGCCCTACCGGCTCCTCCTGGACCCAGCGCTTCCACCGGACCGGGACCAGCGCCCGAAGACGACACGGGTGACGGCGATGGCGATGCCGATACCTGCCAGGGCCAGCACGATGCCGTAGAAGTCGGCGCTGTCATCCTGGGGGCCGGGGATCCGGGCCGTGGCGGACGGCCCGCCAGTGATCGTGATGACCGACCCGGGAGCGGTCGTCGAGGGGGTGGGGAGGGTGGTGGCGGTCGTGCTGCTCGACATGGCGGCGGAGAGGATGACGGTGGGGTGGGAGGGAGCGACGCCCGCCGCAGGGGCGATGGTCGGGACCGGCGTGGGCGGACCGACCAGCCCGGGCGCGCCCGGGGTGGGGGCGGACGCGGCCGCACCCGTGGCGGGCGCAACCGTGGCGGGCGCAACCGGAAGGCTGGGCACGGAGGCCGGCACTGGCGTGACGAGCAGACATGCCATGGCGCGGAGAAGCAGGACGTATATGTCCTACTACTTACCAAAATCGGGCGTGATGGCGGCTCCGGGCCCGCGTTCATGCTCACACCGGCGGGCTGTGCGGGCGGCCTGGCGGCTCTCCGGGCGCCCTATCGTCAAGTCGCCCACCCTGGCGCCGCTACCCTGAGGGTGAGTGACGGACGCCTGGCTGATCGAACCGTCCGGTCCTCTTCGTGGCGAGGTCGAGGTTCGGGGATCGAAGAACGCGGTAACCAAGCACATGGTCGCGGCCCTGCTCGGCCAAGGGCCGAGCACCATCACCAACGTTCCCGACGTGGGTGACGTCGACATCACCGCCCGCATCCTGACCGCGATCGGCGCTGGCGTCGAGCGAGAAGGCGAGTCCCTCACCGTGACGCCGCCATCGGAGGTGCACCCAGCTGTCCCCTTGTCGTTCAGCGGGCTCAACCGCATCCCGGTCCTGCTGCTCGGTCCCCTGCTCCACCTGACCGGCGAGGCGTTCGTCCCCCGGGTGGGCGGCGACCAGCTCGGCAGCCGGCCTGTCGACTTCCACGTGGATTCCCTCCGGGCCCTCGGGGCCGAAGTGGAGGTCAGTGACGACGGGATCACGGCCCGGTCCAACGGCCTGCGGGGGGCCATCATCGAGCTGCCGTACCCGAGCGTCGGCGCCACCGAGTCGGCCCTCCTGTCCGCGGCGCTGGCCGAGGGCAAGTCGGTCATTCGCGGCGCGGCGACGGAACCAGAGGTGCTCGAGCTGGCCTTCTTCCTCCAGCGCATGGGCGCCCGTATCGAATTGCGCCCCGACCGGCGCATCGTCATCGAAGGGGTGTCCGAGCTGCGCGGCGCCCGAACCCGGCTGCAGGGCGACCGGAACGAAGCGTTCAGTTACCTGGTCGCCGGGCTCCTGACGGGCGGGCGGGTCCGTGTGGTCGGGTGCGGCCAGGACCGGCTGGTCACCGCCATCACTACCTTGATGCGGATGGGCGCGCAGCTCGATGTCGACGACCACGGCATGACCGCCTCGGCGCCCGAGGGCCTACGGGCCGCGGCCGTCCAGACCGAGGTGCATCCGGGGTTCATGACCGATTGGCAGACCCCGCTCATGGTGCTGTTCACCCAGGCCGAGGGCATGTCGGTGCTGCACGAGACGGTCTACGAAGACCGCTTCGTGTACGTGCCCGCGCTGCAGCAGATGGGCGGCGAGATCGAGCTGTTCGCAACATGCCTGGGCGGGCCGGCGTGCCGCTTCCACGAGACCAGCAACCTGCACTCCGCCGTCGTGCGCGGCGTCTCCAAGCTGCGCGGCGCCGAGGTGGAGATCCCCGACGTGCGGGCCGGCTTCTCGAGCGTCATCGCTGCTGCGGCCGCCGATGGCCCCTCGCTCCTGCGGGGTGTCCACCACCTGGTGCGCGGCTACCACCGCCCGGCCGAGCAGCTGCGGTCCCTGGGACTCGACCTGAAGACCCCTTAGGGTCAGCAACTGCCCGCGCCGGTCGATGCCCACAGCACGGCGGGCACCGGGTCCTCGAACGCAAGCGGCACGCCGGGAGCGGGCCGCATCTCGCCCTTTGCGGGGCGAGGTCGGTTGGGCCGCCGAGGCCCTTTCGCGAGCACCTCCCCCGGAGAAGCACTTCCGCAGTCAGGAGCGCCAGGGATCTGTTGTCCTGGCCTGGCTGTGCCAGGCAACTCTCCCCTTGCGAATCCGACTCCCGATACGACAGAGAAAACGGCCAAGCCCGTCCGCGAGGCTTTCTCTGTCGTAATTCACAGCCCCACAGACCGGGGCACACGACAGAGAATGCACACTGGCCAACGCCGCCGGCGTTCCCTGTCGTATGGGCACAGTAAGCGGCCGGGCGGAGATGCCCGGCACGCCGAGAGCCGCCGGCCTTCCCTGTCGTATGCGCACAGTAAGCGGCCGGGCGGGATGCCCGGCACACCTCGGGTACACCGGGCGGCCGAGGGGAACTTTCCCGGCCGACCGTGCCCTAATGGGTGCGTCGCAGGGTCGTCCTATGCTGCGGGCGAGATGGGCGTCATTGAGCGAATCATGGCGCAGGCCGAGCGCCTCACGTCCACGGAACGAAAAATCGCGGACGTGCTCGTCCGCGAGCCGCAGGCCATCGCCTTCGGCACGGTGGCCCAGGTTGCCCGTCAGGCCGGCACGAGCGGACCGTCCGTGGTCCGGCTGGCCGTCAAGCTGGGCTACGACGGCTTTGTCGGTCTCCAGGCGGACGTGCAATCGGAGCTGGCCCGCCAGCTGGGACCGGCCCGCGACCGCATCCGGCAACGGCTGCCCACCGATTTCCTGGCCCGGGTGCAGGCCGCCGAACAAGACAATGTTCTGCGCACCCTCCACGGTGTGAGTGCCGCGGCCCTGGACCGGGCCATTGCGCGTTTGGCCGACCGGCATCGACGGGTCTGGGTGCTCCCGGCGGAGATGACCGTTCCCATCGGGATGGTGCTGGCCGGGCAACTCGCTCAGCTGCGCGACGGCGTGGTTCTCCTGGAGGGCTCCGAGACAGCTGTCAGCCGGTCCCTGGCGGGCCTCGATCCGCACGACACGCTGATTCCCATCGACATCCGCCGGTACGAACGGTCGCTGGTCGCGTTGACCCGGTGGGCCGGCGAGCGAGGGGCGGCGATCGTCGCCATCACGGACAGCCCGCTGTCCCCCCTCGGGAGCGGTGCGGCCGAGACCTTCTTCATCTCGGCCCACGGCGTCGGCCCGTTTGACAGCGTCACGGGTGGCATCGCCCTGGCCAACGTGCTCATCGCCGGCGTGGCTGCCCGATTGCGCCAGAGCGCCCCCGGTCGCCTGGATTCCATCGAAGCAGCCTGGTCCGCGGTCGGCGCCCTAGTGGCCGAACCGGGGGGCGACGATCCGCTCCCGGGGATCGAACGGATCAGCCACTTCCACGGAAAGGGAGCCGACGACGCCTCGGCCCGCACCGACCCGTCATCGACTCGACAAGAAGCGGTGGTCCCGCCGGCGGTCTGAGCGCAAGGGCTGCGTCGATTTTTCCTGTCCCTGAGCCGTGTCCAACCCCAACCGTCAGAGGGCGAGTTGCAAGCGGCGAAGTGCGAGCGCCGTCACGGCCAGGGGCTCGCTGGTGTCGGCGGAGACGCCCCCGAGCAGTTTGGCGGCCCGGGCAAGCACTCCCGCGTCGCGCGCCCTCCCAGGCGGCCACCGCTTCCGCCACCGGTCCGGGATGGGCGAGGGCTTCAATCGCCGCGGCCTGCCGCCACTTGCTCATGTCGTCCAGCAAGGCCCGGGCCTCCCAGGTCGTCAGCCGGCTGGGCGCCGGTACCCCGGACAGGGCCCGGGCCACCGCCTCGACCAACTGATCCACTCCGGCGATTCGGCCGACGAGCTCAACGGCCTCAGCAGCCTCGGTGATCGAGCGTCCGGTCCGGCGGGCGACCGGCCCGGCATCACCGACACGGGCCCGGGCCGCGGTGACCACAAACTGAGCGGCCATATCGAGGTCGGCACCGAGAGCGACCAGAGAATCCTCCTCTCCTTTCGCCTCCTCCGAGGGCGGCAGCCCGGTTGGCGGCTCGGTCATGGCGTCAGCCAGCGGCGCGTCCCGTCCGATCAGCTCGCCCAGGCCCAACCCGCCCGGCTCCCCTAGGCGGACGCCATCCGACCCGGTCAGGTACGACCGCGCCAATGCAGCCACCGCGTCGCTGATCGTGGAGTGAAGGGCAGCTTCGGCGTCCGCGGAAAGGATCTCTGCGCGCTCCTCCAGCTCGGACCAACGGGCCGCCGCCCCGATGACCTGGCGGGCCGCCCAGAATGCTCCGGCCACCTCGGCCATGTCCCTTCCCAGCTCGGCGGCCGTCTCGTGCGCCCACACAATGCCGAGCTCGTCGACCAGCTCGCCCGCCACGTCCGTGGCCACCAGCTGCGGATAAAGGCGGTGCTCGGGGATGAGGTCTCCGAAGTCCTGACGGATCGCAGCAGGGAAATACGGGACCACGGCGTCCAGCAGTGCCGGGTCGCCGATCACGTCGGATGCCTCGATGGCCGCCACCAGATCGGACTTGGTATATGCCAGCAACACCGCCAGCTCGGGGCGAATCAATCCCGCCCCCGCTTCCCGCCGGATTTGCAGCTCGTCCGGCCCCGGGAGGCTCTCAACCGTCCGATCGAATCGACCGGCATCCTCGAGGGCACTGAGGAGGGCCTCGTAGGCGTCCAGTTCCCGAGCGCTTCCGGCCACAGCCCGGGTCAGGGCGACCACGCTGTGATCGACCTGACGGAGCACCTCTGTTTCCACCTCTTGCGTCGATCGGGCCAGGTAACCGTCCCGCTCCTGCGGATCCAGCTGTCCTTTCTCGATGGCCAGAGAAAGAAGGATCTTCAAGTTGACCTCTCGGTCGGAGGTCGCAACTCCGGCCGCGTTGTCGATGAAGTCAGTGTTGATCCTTCCTCCCCGCCGGGAGTAGCGGATGCGGGCCCGCTGTGTGACCCCGAGATTCCCTCCCTCGGCGATGACCCGAGCCCGGACCTGATCCGCCGTGATGCGAACCGCGTTGTTGGCGTGGTCCCCGACCGCGCTGTCCGGTTCGTCGGGAGCCTTCACGAAGGTGCCGATTCCGCCAAACCACAGCAAGTCGACGGGGGCAGCCAGGATGGCGGAGATCAGATCGGGCGGACTGAGCGCATCGGTGGTGATGCCAAGCGCCCGCTGGGCGGGCGGGCTCAACGGCACCACCTTGGCGTGCCGGGCCCACACCCCTCCTCCCGCCGAGATCAGCTCGGGGCGGTAGTCGGCCCAGCTGGAATGGGGCAGGGAGGCCAGGCGGAGCCGCTCGGCAAACGACGTGGACGGATCCGGGTCGGGGTCGAGGAAGATGTGCCGATGGTCGAAGGCGGCGACCAGCCGGATGGTGCGGCTGCGCAGCATCCCGTTGCCAAACACGTCGCCGGACATGTCCCCTACGCCTGCCACTCGAATCGGATCGGTTTGCACGTCGATGCCGAGCTGGTGGAAATGACGACGCACCGCGACCCAGGCCCCCCGGGCGGTAATGCCCATGGCCTTGTGGTCGTATCCCCTCGACCCTCCCGACGCGAAGGCGTCCCCTAACCAGAAGCAGTACTCATCGCTGACGGCGTTGGCCAGATCTGAGAAGGTGGCCGTGCCCTTATCGGCGGCGACGACCAGGTAGGGGTCCGGGCCGTCCCAGGCCACTAACCGCGCCGGGGTCACGACCTGGCCGGAGACCAGGTTGTCGGTGATATCGAGCAAGCCGCGAATGAAGGCCTCATACGCGGTGCGCACGTCCTGGCCGGTGCCGGCCACCCCGTCTCGGGAGACCGCCGGCCGGCGGGCCACGAATCCGCCCTTCGCCCCGGTCGGGACGATGATGGCGTTCTTTTTGACCTGCGCAAAGGCGAGATCGAGGACCTCGGTGCGGAAGTCCGAGGGCCGCTCGCTCCAGCGGATGCCACCCCTGGCAATAAGCCCGGCTCGAAGATGGATGCCCTCCACGCCTGTGCTGTGCACGAACGCCTCAACCTGGGGCCGTGGGGCCGGGAGCTCGGGTGCGGCCTGACTGTCGAATTTGAGGGTGAGAACCGGGCGATGCCGCCCGGCGCTGTCGACCTGGAAATAGTTGGTGCGCAGCGTGGCGTCAATCAGGCACAGATAGCCGCGGAGAACCCGATCCTGCTCGAGCTCGGGGACCAGATCCAACTCGGCCACGCACCGCAGGCGCTCGGCCGACTCGATGGTCGTTCCGTAGCCGGCGGTACCGGATCCGACCCAAGACGACCGCGCCACGTCGGCCTCTCCGGTCGCAGTCTCCGGATCGAACCGAGCCTGAAAATACCCGATCAGCTGTCGCGCCATATCGGGAAACGCCACCAGTGGGTCCACCAGCTCTTTCGCGGTGTGTGCGGCGTTGCTCTGCAGCCAGTAGCGCTGGTAGGTCCGTAGCACCATCACCTGCCGCCAATCCAGACCGGCGAAGGTGACGAGCCGGTTCAGAGAATCGACCTCGGTCTCCCCGCTGGCCACGGCATCCAGGGCGGCGACCAGGCGGGGGCCGTGGATCTCCGGTACGAACCGCAGGGTCTCGGGACCGTGGGCCGAGTCGATCCGCACCACGACATCGTCGATCCGGACCGACGGCTGCCCGTCACCGCCCGGCCCAACCACGTACGGAACCGACTCGACCACGACCAGACCGAAGCTCTCCAGGACGGGCAGAAACCGCGTGAGCTCGACGCCGTGATCCCCGTACCGGCGGATACGAAACGTGGCCGGGTCGCCCTCCAAGTTCGGCCGGACGACGATCCGATGGTGACCTCCGAAGGGAGAGTCAGCCCAGGTGATTTCGTCCTTGGGCGGCCTCGACTGGGCCAGGAGGGCCAGCTGGGCCAGGTCGACTGCGGCCTCCTCCGGCGGCATGCGCTCCTTGTAGCTCGACGGCACCCGGGACGCGAAGTCGGCTGCGGCCTCGGCGGCATCCGGGCCTGCCAGCAGGTTGGCCAGCGCATGCTCCCACGCCGAGGGGTCGGGCAGCACCGCGGCGCTGGGTTCGGTACCGGGACCACTCACAGGGGCAGCTTCGCGCAGCCGCCGCCCGTCGCGGCAGGACTAGCAGGTCACGCCCTGTTCGGCGCCCGCTGCTCTGGCCGGCTCGACCCTCCGATCCCGCCTGACCGAGGGTTGACGGTCCCAGGCGAGATCGAAGCCGTCTCCGAGGACCCGAACCGCGCCCAGCTGGGCCCGAGGCCGAAGTCCCGTATAGAGCGCCATGCCCACCCGTGCCGAGGCTGCTGTCAACCCAGTGCCGCGGCCGTTGAGAACAACAGACACGGCTTGCCCTTCGGCCTGGCGCAACTTGTTGACGACCGACTCGGCAGTCGGCGCCACCCCGCCCCGCTCTTCTCGGCTCAGCCAGGACTTCACCTCGACCGGAGTGCCGCAAACCAGCAGGTCCGCAGTCCGCTTCCCGCGCCGGCGCTCCACCAACGACCGCACCTCGTGGCCCTCGGACGCCAGCTGCCGAGCGACGTCGTACTCCTCGTGGGTGAGTCGCCGGGCCGTCTCGTCGAGGCTTCCGCCCCGCGGCTCGTGATCCCGGCTGCATGCCACCGACCCTTCCCTTGCAGGAACCCACGGCTGGTGGCGCACGAGTGCCTGCCGGTGCTGCTCGTCTCTAGGCGTGGGAACCATTGCCGTGCTCCGCGCCAACGGCCGGGGCGGCGGTCGGTCCTGGAACCGCGCCGGCGCCCACCGGATTGTCCCGATACTGAAGGTCGTGCACCAGCAGGACCGGCCACGCCGGCCCTTGTTGAATCTTCTGGGCGATCCGCCGTAGGAGAGCCGCCTCGGGAGTGTCATGCGGACGCACATCATTCGCCAGTCGGGCCGAGAGGGCGAAGCGGTAACGGGTGAACAGCAACTCGCCGTCGTCGCCATAGGGGTGCTCGGCCAGGATGGCTTCGACCTCGCCGTCGCGGAGTCGCCAAGCGGTCTGATCAGGTTCGACGGCGAGGGGTGCTCCCAGCTGGCGGCCAAGGGCGCCGGCGAGTTCCTCCAGCGGCACGTCGGCGTCGATGAACAGGTCCACGGAACGGGACATCGCAAACTCCTCCAGGTCTTCGGTACTCGTGGCCAGGCCGGGGCCGGCGAGAGGCACGACGACACGACGCCACCGCGAGGGGTCCGGGTCGTGCGAGAAAGGGAACGAAACTCCCTCGAACATCATGACCGCGGGTACAAGCAAAGGCAAGGGTCTCGACAGATTTTCGCGTTCGGTTATCTGAGTGCCCCGACCCTGGGTTCCGTGAAACGGGGGAAGATACGGAATCGGGCCGCGGTTGCACGTGGATGATGAGTGATACTCAAAAGACGCAGAGCCGTGCCGACTTCTGGTTTGATCCGTTGTGCCCGTGGGCCTGGATCACGTCCCGATGGATACTCGAAGTGGAGAAAGTCCGCCCCGTCGACGTGCACTGGCACGTGATGTCGCTGGCCTTGCTCAACTCGGCGCGCGACGACCTGCCAGAGGACTACAAGGACCGGATGAAGCAAGCGTGGGGACCGGTACGGGTGTGCATGGCCGCCGCGCAGGCCAAGGGCGACGAGGTGCTCGGGCCGTTGTATACGGCCATCGGGACTCGCTTCCACAACGAGAAGCTGCCTCGCGACCGCGACACGATCGCGGCTGCCCTCGCCGAGGCCGGCCTACCGGGGTCGCTGGCGGATGCGGCGGACAGCACGGAATACGACGAGGCGCTCAAGGCGTCGCACGACGCGGGGATGGACCAGGTGGGGACAGACGTGGGAACACCTGTCATCGCCGTCAATGGCAACGCCATCTTCGGACCGGTGGTCACGCCGATTCCCCGGGGTGAGGCCGCCGGCAAACTGTGGGACGGCGTGGAACTGGTGATGAGCACCGACGGGTTCTTCGAGCTCAAGCGGAGCCGGAACCGCCGACCGATCTTCGACTAGCGCCGGCACCAGCGGCGCGCCGCTCGCCGGTAAGAGAGCCGGCGGGCGGGTAGCGAGAGAGGCGGCCGGCGGGCAGCGACTGAGCCGGCGGGCGGGTAGCGAGAGAGGTGGGCGGCGGGCAGCGACAGAGGCGGGCGGCGGAAGGGTTGGCGTGCCCGCTAGTACGTGATCACGCCTCGCAGGTTGCGACCCTCTCGCATGTCCTCGTAGCCCTGATTGACCTCGTCCAGGCGATAGGTGCGGGTCACCAGATCGTCGAGGTTGAGCTGGCCGTCGGCGTACAGTTCCAGCAGCTTCGGGATGTCGCGGCGCGGGTTCGCCGAGCCGAACAGCGAGCCGATGACCTGCTTCTCCATCAAGGTCAGATCCAGGGCGCTCATACTGACCTGGGTTTCGAGGGCGGGGTGGATATTGGTGACAACGACCCGGCCGCGCTTGGCGGCGATCCCGAGTGCCGAACCGATCGCCTCGCCCCGGCCGACCCCCATGGTCAAGATGACCTTGTTTGCCATCCGGCCTTGCGTCACCTCCGCAATCAAGCGATACGCCTCTTCGAGTGAAGGAGAGGTATGCGTGGCGCCGAAGGCGATCGCCTGCTCCCGTTTGAACGGCACCGGGTCGATGGCAAAGATGCGCTGCGCTCCCGCCAGTCTTGCCCCCTGGACGGCGTTGATGCCGATGCCCCCGATGCCAACCACGGCCACGTCTTCGCCGGGGGCCACTTCGGCCGTGTACACCGCGGACCCCCACCCGGTCACGACGCCACAGCCGAGCAGGCACGCCTTGTCGAGCGGGACATCGGGACCGACCTTGATGCAGCTGGCTTCGTTGACGACCGTGCGCTCTCCAAACGTTCCGAGCAGGCACATCAAACCGAGGTCGGTGTCGTGGGCGTGATGCCGGGCCGTGTGGTCGCTGATCTGCTTGCCCCCCGCCAGGTAGGCACCCAGGTCGCAGAGGTTCTCGTGGCCCGTCGAGCACGAGGGACAGCGTCCGCACGACGGGATAAATCCGAAGATGACCTGGTCGCCGGGTGCCAGCCAGTGCACCTCGGGGCCGACCTCCTCAACCACGCCCGCGCCCTCGTGGCCGCCGATGATCGGAAGCCCGAACGGTAGATCTCCGGTGACCAGGTGCTCGTCGGAGTGGCACAGCCCCGAACCAACGAGCCGCACCAGGACCTCCCCCGCTTTGGGAGGATCCAGGTCGATCTCCTCGACGCTCCAGTCTTTGCCGATCTCCCACAGGATCGCCGCTCGGGTTTTCATTGGACGTCCTTCCTCGACTCCGTAGATCGCTTCGTTCACCTCATCTGGCACCTCCATTGTCGCCGATCACTAACGTCATCGCTCATGTCGGTCACGTATGCCCTCGAGGGGCAGGTCGCAGCCATCACGTTCGATGACGGCAAGGCCAACGTCTATACGCACGAAGTCCTGGCCGCCCTCACCGAGGCGCTCGACCGGGCAAGTCAGGATCCGGACGCCAGAGCCGTGCTGCTTGCGGGCCGCCCCGGCCGCTTCTCGGCCGGCTTTGACCTGGCCACCATGACGGCTGGGCACGAACCGATGCGGGCCCTGGTGGCCGCAGGGGCCCGCTTCGTGGCCCGCCTGTTCCTCGAACCCCTGCCGGTGGTGGCGGCGTGCACGGGTCATGCCCTTGCGGCAGGGGCCCTGGTCCTGTTGGCCGCCGACCGGCGCATCGGCGCGGCAGGCGACTTCAGGATCGGGCTCAACGAGGTGGCCATCGGCATGGCGCTGCCGGTATGGGCGGTGGAGCTGGCCCGCTACCGCATGCCACCTTCGGCGTTCGATCGCGTCATCCTGGGGGAGACCGGCGGCCCCGATGAAGCGTGGGCGTCCGGGTTCCTCGACCAGGTGGTTGACACCGACAACGTGCTCACCTCCGCCGGAGCGACCGCGGCAGGGTACGCGGCCTTGCGGACGGGCGCGGTGGCCGGCACCAAGACGCGGGCCCGGGCGGCCGTCGCCGACCGCATGCTGGAGGGTCTCGACGAGGACCTGGCCCGCCTGAGCCAGCCGGAACCGCCGGGCGCGTGACGGGCACAGTGACCAGTGGAGAGTGCTCGGTGGTCAGAGCGTGAGGCCGGCAGCCAGCGCGCCCCCCAGTTCCCGGGCCGCATCCAGGTCCGCAGGACCGGGATCGCCGGTGACCACCAGGGGAGCCTGAGCCGCTCTCCACTGCAACCCGGTCACGATGGCGTCGAGGGCCCGGAGGGCGCCGGTCGCATCGTTGTTGGAGTGGAGGTAGACGCCGAACGGACGGCGGCGCGTCGCTTCCAGGCAGGGATAGTAGATCTGGTCAAAGAAATGCTTCAGTGCTCCCGACAGGTAGCCGAGGTTGACCGGGCTCCCGAGCAGATAGCCGTCTGCCCCCAGCACGTCGACGGCGGTAGCAGCGAGGGCGGGCCGGACCACCACGTCCACCTCCCCGATCGAGGGGTCCCTGGCGCCGTCCGTGGCAGCCACATACAAGGCGTGCGTGGCCGGAGACACGGTGTGATGCACTACGAGCAACGTCTTTTTCACCGAGTAACAGCGCTGGCCGCGGCCCGTCCATACACCTCGTTGGCCCGCCAGCAATACCAGGCCGCCACCGAGCGGTACGGGCGCAGCTCGTCACCGAGCGGCCCGAGCTCCTTCGCGGTCGGCGTCGGCACGCCCCAGGCCAGCCCGTAGCCTCGCCGCACGCCCAGGTCGCCGGTCGGCCACACGTCCACGCGCCGCAGCTGGAATATCAGGAACATCTGGGCCGTCCATTCCCCGATTCCCCGGACCGCATTGAGCCGAGCGATGACCTCGTCGTCCGATTCCTCGTGCAAGCCCTTCGGGTCGAGCACGACCGTCCCATCCAGGGCCTTCGCCGAAAGGTCGCGAAGCGACGCCACTTTGGCCGCGGACAGCCCCACCGCCCGCAGGGTCTCGTCGGAAAGCCGCAGAAATGCCTCGGGCTCGACCACGCCATCCAGGGCGGCCACCAGGCGTCCGTGGATGGCAGCGGCGGCCGCGCCGGCAAGCTGCTGGTACGTGATGGCCCGGACCAGGGCCGCAAAATGATCGTCCTGAGGCGGACTGATATGAACGGGGCCGGCGACTGCGATGAGCGCCGCCATCTGCGGCACCCGTTCCGCGAGCCTCCGCCCGGCGGTGGCGTAAGAAACGCGTGGGCTCAAGGTTCGAGGTGCGGCCGGGCGGGCGGAGCCGGGGTGTTCATCGGAAGCACCCTACCGATGCGTCACGCGGGTCGCTGCGACGTGCCAGACTCTCCTCCTATCGGGTCACCAGCCTGGCGCCCGGCAGCAGCTTCACCGAAAGATGAGGTCGCATTGTCCACGATCGAGGCGCCCCTCGACCCCGCTACTCTCCCTGACCCCGCCGAAAGCGCCGGGCCGGCCGACTTCAAGAACGCGTACGAGCAGATCGTGCTGACGCTGTTCATCGTCATCCCGTTCCTCGCCGTGCTGGTGGCGGTGCCGGTCCTCTGGATATCGGGGTTTCTGACCTGGCGGGACACGCTGATCGCGACGGTCATGTACCTGGTGGCCGGGCACGGGGTGACCGTCGGATTTCACCGATACTTCACACACCGGGCGTTCCGGGCTCAGCGATGGCTACGGGTGACCCTGGCGGTCGCAGGCAGCATGGCCATCCAGGGACCGGTGATCCAGTGGGTTGCCGACCACCGCAAACACCATCGCTTCTCCGACCGTGACGGCGATCCACATTCGCCCTGGCGCTTCGGCGGCAACGCCCGGGCCCTGTCGAAAGGGTTCTTTTACGCCCATCTGGGTTGGCTCTTCGACTGGGAAAAGACGTCGGAGCGCCACTACGCCCCCGAGCTGCTCGCCGACCGGCCCGTGCGCTGGGTGTCGAAAACCTTCGCCCTGTGGGTGGCCGTGTCGATGTTGATCCCGCCGCTCGTCGGCGGGTTGTGGGCGTGGTCGTGGTGGGGCGCCCTGACCGCCTTTTTCTGGGGCAGCCTGGTCCGGGTTGCTCTTTTGCACCACGTCACGTTCTCGATCAACTCGGTGTGCCACATCAAAGGCCGTCGTCCGTTCAAGACTCGGGACCGTAGCCAGAACGTGTGGTGGCTGGCGTTGCCCTCGATGGGTGAGTCCTGGCACAACTTTCATCACGCCGACCCGACGTCGGCCCGGCATGGGGTCCGGCGGCTGGAGATCGATACCAGCGCCATCGTCATCAAGTTGATGGAAAAGCTGCGATGGGTGGGCGATGTCCGGTGGCCCGACGCAGGCAGCATCGCCCGCCGGCGCGTGGTCGTGGATCCCGTCTGCTGATCGGCGGCTCGCCTCATCTCTCCGGGCAGCGGCGGACGGGGCCGGTTAGCGTGGACGCGACCGGCACGGAAGTGTCTCGGAGAGTATCAGCCAACAAAGGGGGAGGCATGGGGTACCACCGCATCCTGGTCGGAACCGACGGTTCGCCGACGGCGGACAAGGCTGTGGCGACAGCCGCCGACCTGGCTCGTGAGCTGGGCGCCGAGCTTCAGATCGTCACCGCTTTCCGAGGATCCGGCCCGGGCATGGGGAGCGCGTCCGGTGCGGCCATGGCGGATTCGGGGGCGTCCGGGGGTCTGCACTCCGAGGCCGCCCGGCAAATCGCGGCCAAAGCCGCCTCCACGTGGGGGGAAGGACTGCGGACCGAAACCCATGTCGCGTCCGCGGCGGCGGCTGACGCCATCATCGACACCGCAGAATCGATCGGCGCGGATTTGATCGTTGTCGGCAGCAAAGGGATGCGCGGGGCCCGGCGGGTCCTTGGTTCGGTACCGAACTCGGTGGCCCACGCCGCCCCCTGTGCCGTCCTGATCGTCAAAACGGACTGAGCCGCCCGGACCGACAGCTGCGCTGCGACCGGCACCGTGACCGCGGCTGCGACTGTGACTGCGACGAAGCCCGCCCGGCCTGCCGCCGTGCCGCCAGCAGGATCCGTCAGCTCCTGAGCGCCGGCTGGTGTCGAAGGAAGACGGGGCGCTCGAGGGGCATCCCTGATACTCCGCTTTCCGTGCGCACCGCGAGCACCTGGTGCAGTTCGATCCGCCGCTGCACAAACCCCAGGCGCGATGCAGCCAGGTACAACCGCCACACCCGCGCTTTGCCCTCGCCGACTTCGGCGACCGCCTCATCCCAGTGGGCTTCGAGGTTGGTGCCCCACGCCGCGCATGTACGGGCATAGTGCTCCCGGAAGTTCTCCTCGTGACGGACCTCCAGGCCGCTGTCCTGGAGGATCGAGACGATGGTGCCGACGGCTTCGAGCTCCCCGTCCGGAAAGACATATCGGTTGATAAACGACCCGGCCCGGGCGGGGGCCGTCGTCACCGGCCTGGTAATGCAATGGTTGAGCAGGCGACCTTGGGGTCGCAGTTTGCGGTAAAGGAATCGAGCGTATTCGGGAAGATTCTTGGCGCCGATGTGCTCCGTCAGCCCGATGCTGCTGACGGCGTCGAAACCGGTCTCGCTGATGCTGCGGTAGTCGTCGTGGCGGATCTCGGCCACGTCGGAAAGGCCAAGCTCGGCGATGCGCTTTTGCCCCCACTCGGCCTGCTGCCGGGACAGGGTGACACCGATGACACGCACTCCGTAGTGAGCGGCGGCGTGGATGACCATCGTTCCCCAACCGCATCCGATGTCAAGCAGTCGTTGGCCGGGCTGGAGGTCCAGCTTGCGGCACACCAGGTCGACCTTCTCCTCCTGCGCCTCGTCCAGCGACGCCTCGTCGGAGGGGTAGACGGCGCACGTATAGGCCATCGTCGGCCCGAGGATCCATCCGTAGAAGCGATTGGAAACGTCGTAATGGTGACTGATGGCCCGGGAGTCCCGCCCGAGCGAATGCCGCCAGCCCCACCACAACCCGGGACGGGTCTCCTCAGGCGGCGGTGCGAGCGGGCGCAGGATCCCCGGTCCGAGCCCCCGCAACACGTCCAGCCGTTCGGCCCAGCTCAACGACCCAACCTCATCCCGGGCCAGCAGCTCCAAAGTGGTAAACGTGTCGCCATCCACGTCGAGGCTCCCTGACACGTACGCACGGGCCAGCCCCAGGTCGCTGGGGGCGGTCGCGATGTACCGCAGGGCCCGCCGGTCGCGAACGATGATCGTGCTGACAGGATCCGGGGACCCGGCCCGGCTGCCGTCGTAGGCTGCGATGGCGACGGGGCGACCGGCCCCGATAACAGGGGCCAACACTGGCGCTATCTGCGATCGAGCGGGCATGTTGTCTGATTGACCTCCTCGTGAGCTATTGGCTGCGAACGCATTTGCTGTACAGATCGAGCAAGCGCCCGGCGGGGTCGTACCGCTGCTTCAGGGCCTGGTACGCCGGGCCGTTGTACAGCTCCCAGAAACGCTGCTCCGGGTAGTAGGCGGTGGAGTAGAGCGATTTGCGGCCGTTCAGCCCGTCGACTTCCTCCTCCACCCAACGGTTGTGCCAGGCCGGGTCCATTCCGGGTTGGAGCGCCACGCTGGACCAAAAACCGACATTCACGTACAGCGTCGCCGGGTCCATGCGGTAAAGGTCCCAGACGGCGCCAGGGTCGCGCTGGCGCAACGGGCAAAGCCAGAACGGCGAAATGGGGACGTGTTGCTGGAAGTCCGACACGAAATCGGGAAGGCGATCGATGGGCACCTCGATGTCCTGAATGACGTTCTCCCGGGGCGGCCGACCGACCCAGCGATCGAACGTGGCCTTGGCGTGAACCCGCTCCTCGACGGCCAGAATCCGCCAATACACGTCGCTACGCAATAGCCGCGGTCCGACGGGGCCGAGCAGCCGGCGAAGCCACGGACGCTGGACTCCGAAGGCCCGTGAACACCAAAACCAGTCGGTGTCCCAGCGCCACAGGTAGTCCCGGATGGTGAGCCAGTCCTCACGCTCGGATTGGATCGATCGGTAGTAGATCCGGGAGCGGGTGTAGTCACTGGCGTAAGGCGCGGTGTCGGCCCACGAGCCGAGGGTGAGATAGCACTCATCGGGGGAAAAGACGGACCCGTCGACGAAGTCGATCGCCTCGCCCTGATACGAGCCGGCCGAGCAGACCTGGGCGAGCGTCTCGGCCAGGGCGCCGATAGCGGTGTGCCGCACGTGGCGGAGATGCACGTAGCGGTGAACCGGTTCGAGTTCGATCCGGGCTCGCAGCGCGTAACCGAGGGTGCCGTATGAATTGGGAAACCCGAAGAAGAGATCTGAGTGGTCGCCGTCCCGACTGGCCGTCACCACGCGGCCGTCGCCGGTGAGGATGTCCATTTCGAGTACCGACTCGTGCGGCATCCCGTTGCGAAACGACGAGCTCTCGATGCCCAGTCCGGTCAGTGCGCCGCCGAGCGTGATGGTCTTCAGTTCGGGTACGACCAGGGGCATCAGCCGGTGGCGCAACGTGGCATCCACCAGGTGCTCATAGGTCGTCATGCCCTGTACATCTGCGGTCCGGGCCGCCGGGTCGACTTCGATGACCCCGTCGAACGAGGCGACGTCGAGCCCGGGCCCGGCCCGTCTGGCGCGGGAACGGAACAGGTTCGAGGTCTTCTTCGCCAACCGGACCTGTTGTCCGGGGGCGATGGCGGCGTACTGGGCCTGCAGCTGCTCCACTCGCCGCCCGTAGGCGGCGCGGGGCGAATCTGCGGGGTTCGCGACCGGCGACGGCACGACGAGGCTCACGACCGAAAGTTACCCCGCCGGCAGGCCGGGGCGGGGATACCGGCAGCTGACCGGTGTCGATAGGCGCGTATCGTGCGGCGATTGCTCTGCGGCTGCGCTGGGATCGCCGCGCCCGGCTCCGGGGTCAGGGCCGGGGCCGGTTCGGGCCGGGCGGGACCGCCGCCGCGGCCCAGAGGTGCACCGTCGCCAAAGCCCGCCAGGGCCGCCAGCGCTCACCCGGGTCCAGGGGATCGCCGGCCGAGCCCGGCACGGCGTCCAGAAAGCGGCGGACGCCCAGGTCCGTGGCCGGGAAGGCATCGGGCTCTCCGAGCCGCAAGGCGATGTAGTGGGCCGTCCACGGACCGAGCCCGGGAACGGACAACAGCGACGTGATCAGTTCGTCCAGCCCCACACTCCGATCCAGGCGGACCTCGCCGTCCGCCACCGCCCGGGCGAACGCCGCCACCGCTCGCTCCCGCGCCCGCGTCAGCCCCAAACCGGTCAGGTCCTCGCCCGCCAGAGTCTCCGGGCCGGGAAACGTTCGCGAGAGTCCCATCGCACCGAGGCCGTCGACGCTCTGGCCGAAGCGCTGGACCAGCCGCGCGGCCAGGGTGGTGGCCCCGGCTACGGATACCTGCTGCCCCACGATGGCCCGCACGCCGGTTTCGAACGGCTCCCAGGTCCCGGGGACCCGGAGGCCAGGGCGGGCGGCGACGAGGGGCGCCAGGACCGGATCGCACGCCAGGTGGTGGGTGGCTTCGTCCAGATCCAGGTCCAGGCCGGCGAGTCGTCGTGCCTTCTGGGCCAGGTGGATCAGCTCTTCCCAATGCGGAAGGTGCAAGCGCAGCAGCAGGTGATCCGGGCCGCCGGCGCACAGCTCGACCACACCAGGGTCGCCTTGCACCTGAATGGTGCGCCGGTAGACGCCGCCCGACACGTGCTCCACCCCCGGGATGGCTCGCACCCGCAGGTACTCGAGCAAGGCGTCCCAGTCGAAGGCGCCTTCGAACGGCACTCGCAACGCCAAGCCACCATCGGCGCTGAGCCGGTCGGCGCGGCGCCGACGCGCCCGGAGTTGCGTAGGAGCGGATCGAAAGATCTCGTGACAGGCCCGGTTGAGCTGGCGGACGCTCCCGAACCCAGCGGCAAACGCGACATCGGCGATCGGCAGATCCGTGTCATCGAGCAGACGGCGGGCGAAATGGGCCCGCCGGGACCGGGCCAGTGCGTCCGGCGTGACGCCGAGTTCCGCCGCAAACAGCCGCCGCAGGTGGCGGCCGGAGATCCCGAGCCGGCCAGCCAGGTGGGCTTCGTTCTGGCTGTCGAGCGCGCCATCGACGATCAACTGAACTGCCCGGCACACCAGTTCGGTGCCGCTCCACGAAACCGGCTGGGAAGAGCGGTAGGGCCGGCATCGCAGGCAGGGCCGGAAGCCGTCCGACTCCGCCGCCGCAGCCAGCGTGTACGTCCTGACGTTCCCGGGATGGGGGCGCCCCCCGCAGCCAGGACGGCAATAGATCCCGGTGGTGACCACTGCTGAAAGTACTTGCACAGTACGACATATACCCTGCCGCGGCCAGCCGGAGCGGACGGATTCGGACAGCGCGAACAACGTGTCCGGATATGACATCCGGGCAGCCGTCGGAGGGTCCACGATGGGGAGCATGACCATGTACCGGCACATCGATTCACCGCTCGGGCATCTCCGTCTGGTGGGCAACGACGAGGTGTTGACAGGGCTCTACCTCGCCGATCACCAGCGCTGTCCTGCGCCCTCGAAGGACTGGTCAGAGCACAACGAAGTTCTGGAACCGGTCTGTCGGCAGCTCGGGGAATACTTCGCAGGCGAGCGCAGCGAGTTCGACGTACCGATGAGACTGGAGGGCACCCCCTTTCAGGTCGAAGTGTGGGGCGCCCTGCGTTCCATCCCGTACGGCACAACAGCCAGCTATGCCGACATCGCCCGAGCAGTCGGCCGCCCGAGCGCGGTGCGCGCCGTGGGCGCCGCCAACGGCCGCAATCCAATCTCCATCATCGTTCCGTGCCATCGGGTGATCGGGGCGGATGGCACCCTCACGGGTTACGGCTGGGGTGTGGACCGCAAAGCCTGGTTGCTCGCGCACGAGCGCGATGGTCAGTCCGTCAGCGGTCCCGGATAGGCCGCCTCCGCAACCGCGGCCAGCCGCCTGGACTGCCGGCGGATCACCATGATGGCGGCGGCTATCACCACCACGGCCGCACCCAGCAGCACCAGGTTCACCGTTCCGGAGATGGTCCGCAGGGAGTTGCCCAGGATGTACGCACCAAAGGCGTACATCGCCGCCCACACGATCCCGCCCGCGGCGTTGAAGATGAAAAACGTTCGCCACCGCATCTTGTTGGTTCCGGCCAGGAAGGCCGCGTAGGTGCGGAGGATGGACACAAACCGGCCGAAGAACACCACTTTGCCGCCATGACGGTCGAAGATGTAGCGGCCGATCTTCATCTTCGATTCGTCGATGCGCATGTAGTGTCCGTAACGGCGGAGCAACTGGTACCCACCTTTGTCCCCCACCCAGTACCCGATGTTGTCGCCGATGATGGCGGCCGCGGCGGCCACCAGGAAGATCACCCAGATCGACAACTTGTGCGAGTGGCCGGCGTAGATCCCTGCCGCGACCAGGCTGGTCTCACCTGGAAGCGGGACACCCAGGCTCTCCAGCCCTACGAGGCTGAACACCGCCCAGTAGCCAAACGAGGTGATGAGGTGGTTGACGTTCACGGCAACTACGAGTGGGTGCCGGGCTCGTGGTCGGCGTGGCTGGCCGGTTCGAGCTGGAAGGTCGAGTGCTCGACGTCGAAATGGCCGACCAGGCACCGTTGGAGCTCATCGAGCACCTGGGGGGCGTGGCCGTCGAGAAAGCACGAGTCGTCGACCACCACGTGGGCGGAGATGGCGGGCAGATCTGAGGTGACGGTCCACACGTGCAGATCATGCACATCGCGGACGTGGGAAGGCTCGAGCAGATGGGCGCGGACGTCGACCAGGTCCATCTCCTCGGGCGCGGCTTCGAGCAGCACCCGCATGGACGCCCGGAGCAGTCCCCAGGAGGCGCCCAGCATGAGCCCGACGACCACCAGGGAGGCGATGGGATCGGCCCGGCGGAATCCCGTGGCGATGATGACGATGCCGGCCACGACGGTGGCCAGGAACCCGTAGAGGTCCGTCAGGATGTGCTGGAAGGCGCCCTCGACGTTGAGGCTGGCCCGATTGGCGCGGGACAGTCCCCAGGCGGCAGCAAGATTGATGGCGACCCCGGCCGTGGCCGTGATCACGATGGCGAGACCGTGCGACGACTCGGGATGAACCAGGCGGTGCACTGACGCGAAGGCGAGCACCGCCGCGACCACCAGGAGGGTGATGCCATTGCCTGCGGCGGACAGGATCTCGGCCCGCTTGAAACCGAACGTCCACGGGCCGCGGGCGGGCTGCGCCGCCAACCGCAACGCCCACAGGGCCACCGCTAGCGCCCCGGCGTCGACGAGCATGTGGCCGGCGTCAGCGAGAAGCGCCAGCGAGTTGGATGCCACCGCCACGATGATCTCCGCCACCATGAAGCCGACGATCAGCACCAGCCCGAACATCAGCCAGCGGGCATCCCCTCCCGGTGCCAAGCGATGTCCGTGCACCCCTTCTGAGTGGTGTTCACCCACGTCGCGCAGGATACCGACCGCCCGTGAAGTCGGTCCGGCGCGCCAGGATGAAGGTGATGGGCTTGCGCATCGACAACCCGACCGCGGCGCTGGCAGACTCCGGTCTGGTTGCGCTGACGGGCTGGCCGGATGGGCCACCGATCGTGCCGCCCCTCGACCTGGCCGTCCGGCTCGAGGCCCTGGCCGCCGAGATCGAGGATCGCTCCGGCGCCCTCTTACGCCCGGTCCGTCTGTCCTGGCAGGCAGCCGTGGCCGGTCGGGCCGCTCTGCTCGGCTTGAGCCGGCGAGGGCAAACGTCGCCGAACGGATCGTGCCGGCTGATTCCCGCTCTCGACGGCTGGGTCGCCCTCAACCTGCCCCGGCCCGATGACCTCGAGCTGGTGCCGGCGCTGGTCGGCGGGACGGTCACCGACCCCTGGCAAGCGGTGGCCGCCGAGGCGGCCCGGCTACCAGCGGAGGAATTCGTCGCCCGGGGCCGCCTGCTGGGCTTGGCCGTGGCGGCCTTGGGGAGTACCAGCACCAGGGCCGGCACCGAGGCCGGGCCGGGCCCCCACCCGTGGACGGCCGTGCCCCGGTGGCCCCCGAGCCGCCCGGTAGCGATAGGGAGGCGGTTGCGGGTCGTCGACCTTTCGTCGCTGTGGGCGGGCCCGATCGTGGGGCGCATCCTGGCGGAAGCGGGGGCCCAGGTGACGAAGGTCGAAAGCTCCGGAAGAAGGGATGCGGCGAGGGACAACCCGCCGTTCTACGGGTGGCTGCACGCCCGGGATGAGCGCACAGTGGTGGTGAACCTGCGCGACCCCAAGGGGTGGCAGCGCGCCGCGGATCTGATCGACGACGCCGACGTGGTCATCGAAGCGTCGCGACCGTGGGCCCTCGAACAACTCGGTCTGGGACCGGACGACCGACCGGAGCGAGCAGGCCGGGTCTGGCTTTCGATCACCGGGCATGGCCGCGAGCCGCCCGGCCGGGACTGGGTCGCCTTCGGCGATGACGCTGCCGTGGCCGGCGGACTAGTAGGTCGGGACGCTGTCCGGCGAGCCGGTGTTCTGCGGTGACGCCATCGCAGATCCGGTGACGGGACTGGCCGGGGCGGCCGCGGTGTTGCGAGCGCTCGAGAGCGGAGGCGGCCAGCTCATCGACCTGGCCATGAGCCGGACGGCCCGCTTCGCCGCCGGCACCGGGCGTCCAGCCGGTTCGGGAACCGTCGAACCCAGCAGCTCCGGGCGGTGGGAGGTCCGGAGCGAGACCGGCCGCGTGACCGTGCGGGAGGGGCCACCCAACCTGGAGTGGCCACCCAACCTGGAGTGGATAGCCGGGGGCGACACACCGGGACGGTCATCTTTTTTCTGCTGAAAAGACGACCTCCCCGGCCACGATCGTCGCCACGACCGGTACCGCGTCGTCGCCGTAGAGCGCCTCGGCAAGCGGAGCGGCCAGGACGACCAGATCCGCCGGCGCGCCGGGTGCCAGCCGGCGGGGCGAGGCGGGAGCCGAAGCGGTCCCCTCCCACCACCGCAGCGCCGTCGGCGTGGCGACGGCCTCGGCGGCGCTGACGCGCCGGCCGGACGGGGCGCGGCGCCGGGTGGCGGCCCGAACGGCGAGCCACGGGTCGGGCGAACCGAAGGGGGCGTCGGTACCGGCCGCGACCGCCACCCCCGCCGCCACTAGGGAACGGGCCCGCCACAAGTCGGGCTGGTCGGAAAGGGGGACCTCCGACAGGTACTCGTCGCCCCGTTCGGCGACAAAGTTCGGCTGGGTCACCACGGTGAGCCCCAGAGCGGCGAGCCGAAGGAGGACCTCGCCCGGGATCAGGGCGCCATGCTCGATGCGGTCGCCCGCGGCCGCACCCGCCTCCTCGAGCGCGGCCAGCGTCAACATCAGCTGCACCCGGGTCACGCAGTGGACCGCAACCGGCGAGCCGCGACGGTGAGCGGCCGACACCGTCTCGGTCAGGTGGTCCAGACCGGGCAGGCTCGCGTCGTCCAGGAGGATCTTGACCGGTCCCGGGCTGACCCCGGCATCGGCCATCTGTTCCGGGCCGATGGTGTCGGGATCGGTGGGCAGCATCAGGCACAACCGCTGCCGGACGGCGCCGCTCGCCACACCATCGAGCAGGAACCGGGTGTCACGGTCGGACCGCCCGGGGGTGGCGTCCGTCCAACCGGTGACGCCGCGAGCGGCCGCAGCCGCGCTCAATCCGCCCAGACCGCTCAGATCACCGGGGTTGACCCGGTCACCGGCGTCGCCGGCGCCGCCTTGCTGCAGGTGCTCGGCCACCCAGCCGTCCATTCGCCACAACCGGCCGGTCGGACGGCCGGCCTCATCTCGTTCAATCCCCGGAGCAGGTTCACGATCCGCGCCGAGGGCGGCCAGCCCGGCCGAGTTGCACACCCACAACATCCCGCTGCGGTGCTGTACCCGTACGGGCCGGTCGGCGAGCACGCGGTCCAGCACGTCCCGGTCCAGGTCGCCGGCGACCGACTGGTGGTACGCAACGGCCCGAATCCATTCACCGTCAGGGCCGTCGGACGCGGCCTGGTTCAGGGCCGCGGCAAAACCGGCCGGGTCGCGAACGTCGGGCGGCCCGACCCGAACGGACCGGCTGGCCGCCATCAGGGACAGCACGTGGAGGTGATGATCGTGCAGGCCGGGCAGGACGGCTCCCCCGGCCGCGTCGAGCTCAGCCTCCCCCGGTACTCGGCGGAGGGCTCGTCCAACCTCGGTCAGCCGGCCACCTTCGACCCGCACGTCGGCGACGACCGGGCCGATGCCGGCGCGGCGCACCAGCAGGCCCGTCAGCCGGAATCACCGCCGGCACGGGTCGGGAACGGGGACATAGCGGTCACGGGCGGCCAGGATACGGCGGGGACCGCCCCGGGATACGCTCGCTGAATGTCGAAGATCCGGACCACGGCCGAGGCGGTTGCCCTGCTCGACCGGGTCCGGTCCGGACAGGGAGCCGATGAGCTGGGCGTGGCGGTGGGCCAGCCCCTTTTGGTGGTGGATCTCGACGGGCCCGTCCCTCCAGGCGGTCTGCAGCTGCCCGCGGCCTGGCCTTGCGTCCTGGTCGCCATCAGCTCGACGCCGTCCCCACCGGTGCCCCCCTGCGGGCCTGACGTGCTGATCAGTGCGGCCGTGGACCCACCCCGACCGTGGGTCGGGGCAGGAACAGGTCTCGACTCGGCCGTCCTCCATGATCCGGCCCAAGAGGCCGCCCGGAAGGTGGAAGAAGCCGTCAGGCGCAACCCGCTGGCGGCGACGACCCTGGCCCAGGTGCTACGCGTCGGCGCGACGCTCGGGGCGGCGGCAGCACTGGTGGTGGAATCACTCGCGTACTCGACGCTTCAGGCCGGGCCGGAACACCGCCACTGGCTGGAGACGCGGCCGGTGCGCGCCGTCGATGGGCGCACCGATCCGGTCATCCGGCTGGATCGCCGTTCCGATGCCCTCTGGCTCACCCTGGACCGGCCGGAGCGTCGCAACGCCTACAGCGCCCGGATGCGTGATGAGCTGGTGGCCGCGCTGGAGCTGGCCGCCAGCGATCCCACCGTCCGCGCCGTCCATCTTCGGGGGGAAGGGCCGAACTTCTGCAGCGGCGGCGACCTGGCGGAATTCGGCAGCCGCCCCGATCCCGCCACTGCTCACGCCATACGCATCCAGCGCAGCGCCGGATTGTGGATCAGCGAACTGGCCCAGAAAGTCACGGCCCATTTGCACGGGGCGTGCGTCGGTGCCGGGATCGAGCTGACGGCCTTCGCCGGCACGGTCGAGGCGGCCGGGGACACCACCGTTTCGCTCCCGGAGGTGAGCATGGGGCTGATCCCGGGCGCAGGCGGCACGGCCAGCATCCCGCGGCGCATCGGGCCCGAACGGACCGCGTGGCTGGGGCTGACGGGAGCCAGGCTCGACGCCGCCACCGCCCGCCGCTGGGGACTGGTCGATCGTCTTGTCCCTCACCTGGACAGGAATGGGGCTTAGCCTGAGCAGGATGGTGGATACGGTCGACGACCAACCGGGACGGCCTGCTCAGAAGGCGGACAATGCCGACAGGGCGCGAGTCGCCCTGGAGCGGATCGCATACTTGCTGGAGCGAGGTCGGGCTGAGTCCTACAAGGTGCGGGCGTTTCGCCGCGCCGCCCGGTCGTTGGCAGCGCTGGAGCCCGGGCAGCTGGAAGCCATGGCCGCGGCCGGGCGGTTGCGCGACATCCCGAACGTGGGCGACACGACGGCCCGGGCCATCGAGGAGGCGCTCGCCGGCGGTCAACCGGCTTACCTGCGAGCACTCGAGCACGACCCCGGGATGGCGCCGAGCGAAGAGGTCCGGCAGCTGCGGGATCTGCTGCAGGGCGATTGCCACAGCCACTCCGACTGGTCGGATGGCGGGAGCCCGATCGCAGAGATGGCCGGGACGGCAAGGGCCCTCGGTCACCGTTACCTGGCCCTGACCGATCACAGCCCGCGCCTGACCGTCGCCCACGGCCTCGATGCCGATCGTCTCCGCGCCCAGCTGGAGGTGGTGGCGGAGCTGAATGCACAGTTTGGTGGTCCGTTTCGGATTCTGACCGGGATCGAGGTGGACATTCTCGAGGATGGAGCGCTCGACCAGGACGAAGACCTTCTCGCCGAGCTGGACCTGGTGGTGGCGAGCGTGCACTCGAAGCTCGGCATGGACGAGCCGGTCATGACCGAGCGGATGCTCCGCGCCATCGACAACCCGCATACGGACATCCTCGGGCATTGCACGGGACGAATGCTCGTGGGGCGGGGGCGCAAGCCATCGCAATTCGATGCCGACGCGGTGTTCGAGGCCTGCGCCCGCACCGGTACGGCCGTTGAGATCAACTCCCGTCCGGAGCGCCGCGATCCGCCGCCGGAGCTGCTTCTGCGGGCGGTCGAGCACGGCTGTCTGTTCAGTATCGACACGGATGCTCACGCGCCCGGCCAGCTGGAATGGCTCGAGCTGGGCTGCCAGCAGGCCGTGGACGCGTCCGTTCCCGCGGCGCGCATCGTCAATGCCTGGGAGAGGGACCGCTTTCTCGCATGGGCCCACGACCGGGCCGGGGTCGGATCGGGATACGGGGGCTGGCCGCTCGGGCCAGCCGGGTCAGCCTGACGAATCCCGGCGCTGCGTCACGTGCTTCTCACGACATGCCGAGGGCGGCCCGGCTGAACCGCAGGATGTGCTCGGAGGCCTCCCGGCGGGAGAGTTTCGCGGTTCCGGTCCGGGCCCAGTTGACGGCCTCCATCGTGATCGCCCGGATGGTGAAGCTGTCCAGGTCCGGCCGAGTCCCGGGGAACGAACCGGCGGCGCGGCCCGCCTCGAGCACCGATCGCAGCGGCAGCTCCAGCGCGTCAGTGCCGATCTGCTCGGTCCGGGTCCCGCCCACGACCCGCGCCACCATCGCCGAGCTCAGTGCCGAGACCCGCTCGGCCCGCCTGCGGTCATAGGCCAAGCCGAGCATCTCGTGGACCCAGACTTCCAGGGCGTTGCTGGGCGTGCCGGCGGCATGTACCCGACGGCGAAGATGGGCACCAAACGATTCCGCATCCCGCTCGTACAAAGAACGGATGACGTCTTCCTTGGTCTGAAAATGTCGGTAGAAGGCGCGGGTGGACAGGCCAGCCTGTTCGAGAATGTCCGCCACGGTCGCCTCCTCTCCGCCGTTGCGGCGCAGCACCTCGAGCGCGGCCACCAGGATCAGATCTCGTTCCGCACCCGGCTCGTACAGTCGGGGCCGCCCCGGAGGCCGGGGCACAGTGGATTGCGTGTAATCGCCGGTAACCATCCGCCAAACTATAGGGTCCGGTGTTCCGGGCGCCCTTGAGGTTCAGCCATATTTTGGCGGATCGGACCCCCGGCGATCGGCGACCGGGGTCGGTCACATTGAGATCACATCGAGTGGCGAGGATCCAGTTCGGCCCCGGCAGCTTTCGCCATCGAATCCTGATGGAAGGCGGCCACCAGATCTCCGTCTTCCGTGAAAACCCGGCCGCCCCCGTAGACGCGTCCGGTCGCTGCTTTGGTCGCCTCGGTGACCATGAGCAGCCATTGCGACACGTCGAAGCGATCCGCGAAGTGGACGGTGTGCGCAATCACCCCGGTCGAGAGCGTCCGGTGGGCCTCGCCGATGTTCACGGTGTCCCGGTGGGGGCGCATCCCCAGGCCGATGATGTTCCCGCAGGTCGCCCACACCAGCACGGCCTGGTTGGCGGCCTGGGAGTCAAGCGATCGGTCGAAGCGATGCCACGCCATCTCGACCGGCACGCCTCCGATGGTGAATTCTCCAGGCACCGGTCGGATTTCTGCGCCCGGGAAGGCCTGGGCCGAAGCCGCCTTCAAGTCGTCCGGTCCCGGCACTCCCTCCGGGGACTCCGGGTCGTGCCGCATGAGATCCGGATCGACAGTGTTCAGCAGCACCAGGCCCCGGCAGAGCAGCCGGCCGTCCTGGGTGGCCGTGATGGTGTCGCTGGCCCAGGTCCGCCCTGCGTGCATGGTGTCGACGTCGAGCTCGATGGGCTTCGTATAGGTGCCGGCCCTCGCAAACACCGTGTGCACCGAGCGGACGTCCTTCGCGCCTTCGGCGGCAGCGTCGGCAGCCATGATCATCTGACCGAGGAGCTGTCCGCTGAACACGACGTCGCGACCTTCGGCCGACTCCGCCGGCTGGAACACTTCGTAGCGGCCCTCCCCCAGGTCACTCAGGGTCAGCAGGTCGGGCAGCTCACTCATGGCGCGTCCTCCTTCATGTCGTCCGGGATAGGGCAGCGCCGGCGATGATAACGGCACGACACCCCCCTCGTCCCATGAGAGACTGGCCGAAGTCTTTGACCGAGGGAGCAGGCCATGACTTCAGCGCTCGACGGCATAAAGGTTCTCGACCTGAGTTGGGGATTGCCTGGCGCCATCACGACCATGGTGCTGGGCGACAACGGTGCCGAGGTCATCAAGCTGGAACCACCGGGAGGCGATCCCCAGCGGAGCATGCCTGCCTTCGCCCAGTGGCATCGGGGGAAGCGAAGCGTCGTGGCGGACCTGGGGACCGACGATGGACGGCGTCACGCCCGCCGCCTGGCCGCCAGCGCCGACGTGCTGGTGATCGCCTGGAGGCCCGGAGTGGCCGAACGCCTGGGCCTGGGGTTTGACGACCTCGCAGCGGACAATCCCGGTCTCGTCTACTGCTCGATCACCGGGTTCGGTCCGAAGGGACCCGACGCCGGGCTCAAGGGCTACGAGGGGATCGTCGGGGCCAAGGCCGGGACGATGGCAGGCGGCGACCGTCCTCGGTACGCCGCCCTGCCGGGAGCCAGCTTCGGCGCCGCCCAGGGTGCCCTGCAGGGCATTCTCGCGGCTCTGCTCCTGCGGGCGTCCACGGGCCGCGGCCAGAAGGTCGAGTCGAGCCTCGTCCAGGGATTGACGGCCTACGAGCTCTACGACTGGCTCGGGCCCCAGCTGCCTCCCGAACACGCCGGTAAACCCCGCACCGGGTTCACCTTCTCCCCGGTTGCGGGCATGGTGGGCTTCACCCGGGACGGCCGGTGGTTGCAGTTCGCGAACTTCCGCCCCCATCTGGTCGAAGCCTTCCTGGCCGCCATCGGCCTGAGCGACTACTACGCAGATGCGATCGCATCCAACGAGCCGGCCGAGGCGATCACCGACACCGTCCTTCGTCGCCTTCACGAGAAGACCCTGGACGAGTGGATGGACATTTTCCTTGCTTCCGAGGACATCGGCGTCGAACCGTTCCGCACCCCTGCAGAAGCCCTGGACCACCCCCAGATGGTCCACAACGGTCATGTGCTCGAGCTGACCGATCCCGGGCTGGGCAAGACTCGCCAGGTCGGGCCTCTGGTGCGGCTGAGCCGGACGCCCTCGACTCCCCGTGAGGGCGCTCCCGCGCCAGGCCGGCTGTCGCTGGCCACGGCCGCCTTCACGTCGCGTCCGGCCGGTCAACCGGGCCCGGCCCCCGCCCTTGCGGCGACACCCGGTGGCGGACCGTTGAGTGGCGTCACCGTCATCGAGTTGGCGTGGTTCTACGCGGCACCTTTTGGCACGGCTCTCCTGGCCGACCTGGGCGCCCGGGTCATCAAAGTGGAGAGCGTGACCGGCGACCCCCATCGCTACCAGAACCCACTTCGCGAATATGCCGGGGTCAAGGCGGTCGCCGGGAAGCAGAGCATTGTCGTGGACTACCGGACTCCAGAAGGACGGGAGATCCTTCACCAGCTCGTGGCCCGCGCCGACATCGTGATGCGCAACTACCGCCAACAACACAGCGCCGCGGTCGGCGATGACTACGCCAGCCTGGAAAACGCCAACCCGGACCAGGTGTACCTGTACGCCGCCGCGTATGGATCAGATGGCCCGTACACGGCCCGACCGGCGTTTGCGCCGACGATGGGTGTCGCCGCCGGCCATCGGGGGTACCAGCTCGGGTGGGAGCACGCGCTCGACGAACGTGAACCCATCACGTTCGAAGCGGGCCTCGAGCAGCTCGCCGCCATCCGCGCCCGCTACGGCGGCCCCACCAACAACGCGGACGCCGCGTCTGCTCTGGTCGTCGGCACGGCCATGCTCCTCGGGCTGCTGGCCCGTCAGCGTACCGGGCAGGGCCAATACCTGGAGACGACGATGCTGTGCTCGAACGCCTACGTCGTGTCCGACGAGTTCTTCGACTATGACGGCAAGCAGCCCGCCGCCCACCACGACGACAACGGCACCGGACCTCTTTACCGCCTCTACCAGGCCAACAAGGGCTGGGTGTTCCTGGCCGCGCCGCTGGAGCGGGACTGGGATCAGCTGCGGCGAGGGCTGGCCGCGGTGACGGGAACAGATCCTCTGGACGACCCGCGCTTCGAGACGGCAGCCGGGCGGGGCGAGGGCGGATCCCAACTGGCGGCCACGCTGGCCGCAGTCTTCGCGTCCCGGGGTGCAGGCGAGTGGGAGCAAGCGCTGGTCCCGCTAGGCGTGGCGTGCGTGGAGGTGAACGAGGGGTCGTTCTCCGACTTCACCATCAACGGCCGGAGCATGGTCGAGAATGGCTTTGTCGCAGAGGTGGAGCACCCCTTGTTCGGGCGCCACCGCCGGCATGGGCCCATCGTGTCGCTCTCCGGTGCACCCGGGACTCCCGGGCCGGGCTGCCTGGTAGGGCAGCACACACGTCTCATCCTGGCCGAGCTGGGCTACACCGATGCGCAGATGTCCGACCTGCGGGCACGAGGCGTGGTCGCCTGGCCGGACTAACGGGACCGGTCTGCCTCCTGCACCAGGTCGGGACCGGTACGTGGCGACCACCGGGGATGGTTGGCCCGTCCCGTCGCCTCCACCTCGGTGATGACCTGATACACCGATTCCAGCTCGTCGTCGTCGTCATGGCGCGACGAGTAGAACTCGGGAATGTGGTAACCGCCAAAGTAACGGACGATCCCGGGGTAGTCGTCGATCACGAAATCCGGTACCGGGCTTACCTGCAACCGTTGGAGACCGGCTTCGAAGTCGTGCAGCGGCTTTGAGAACACGCCGCTCAGATACGGTTCAAGCGAGTGCTGCCGCACGACCGCCCAGCGCGGCCCCTCTCCCGACCACAGATACACCTGATGACCGTCTTCGACGAGGCGGCCGAAGATGTCGTGCGTCTGCCGGCGCAGGGCCTGATCGAAAGACAGGATGGTGTAGTCGCAGTCGAAGAAGATGTTCACGGCAACTAAAGGGTAGCGCTGCCCAACCAGGCATCGACAATCTTGGCGGCCGGAGGGGCGCCCGGTAGCCCTTCCATCCCCGGTGACGCTACATGTGGGCAATGACCTCGTCGGCGAAGCGCTTGGCCCAGTCGACCGCCTCGCCCGGCGTCAGCCGGCCGGCATCCCGCCGGATCCGGGGACCGGTCACGACGCGGGTGGCTCCGGCCTCCTCGAGGCGGCGGAAGCCGGCCAGGTCTTGCGCCAGGCCCGCGGACGCAGTCACCTCGAACGGGCCGCTCCGTCCGGCGTCCCGGCGGGCCGCTTCCACCACCGCCAGCCGGGCCCGGAATTCGTCCAGGTCGGCGGAGCCGACCTCGATCCACCCGTCGCCCAGGCGCCCGGCGCGGCGGAGGGCCGGCAGCGAGGTTCCTCCGACCTCAATAGGAATGCTGGGCTGCTGCAGCGGCTTCGGCTGGAACTTGACCGGCCCGAAGTCAAAGAACTCGTCGTGAACCTCGATCACCTCGTCGCGCCAGAGGGAGCGGATCGCGGCGACGGCGGCGTCTGTGCGCCGTCCCCGCGTCCCAAAGTCGACACCGAGATAATCGAACTCGTCCTCCAGCCAACCCACGCCGATGCCCAGTGTGACCCGGCCGCCGGAAACCCGGTCGACCGTCACGACGGAACGGGCCGTTTGCAGCGGGTGGCGCAACGGGAGGATGTAAATGTTGGTGGCCAGCCGGATGCGGCTGGTTGAGCCGGCCAGATAGGAAAGGACCGCCCACGGGTCATACGAAGGGGTATCCGGCGTCACCGGCGGGTAGCCGCTCTCGCTGTACGGGTACGTAGGGGGCATCTCGGCGGGAAACACCAGGTGCTCCGGAATCCAGATTGACTCGAAGCCGTTCTCCTCGTAGGCGGCGGCCACTTCGGGATAAGCCCGAAAACTGACCCCCATGATCATGGTCCCGAACTTCATTTGCCCCCCACGTCGATGCCGGACACAAAGGCGTACCCTACTGCAGCCGGCGCCGGCCGATCATTTGATGGCCAGGGCGTTGGGCGTGCGATCCGATGCCGCCGGGGACGTGGAGCGGGGCGCTGGTGAGGAACATTTCGTGGACCCCGTCCGCGGCGCAGTCCGCGGCCAGGTCCTCGGTCCACCACAGTTCGCCGAGCGCCATGCCGAACTGCCCGATCAGCATGCGGTGCAGGAACCCGGTGGCCTGATCGCGGTTCGGCCGGCAACACCTCCACGGCGAAGGTGTCAGAGGCCACGGCGGCCACGTGCGCGTCCCACAGGTAGCGGCACATCTCCTCGCCGTGCGCCAGGCCCGGCGTCGTCTGGCCCGGACGAACCGGGCCCGCTCGCCGGGAGTCTTGCTCAAATACCAGGCCGCGAAACCGGTGTGCAGGAACATGATGTCGCCCGGCCGGAACTCGACCCCGGCGCGGCGGCGGGCCAGCTCGAGGTCCTCCACGCTGAACGCGGTGCTGGTGCCGGGCTCGTACGGCCGCCCGGCGTCGGCGAAACGTCCGGACCATGTCGAGCAGGACGGCCCGGCCGGCGATGCCGCGCCGGGCCCAATGCTCGATGGTGTTGCGCCGGCCGGTCGCCACGTCGTCCTCGGTGGCGCCGTTGTAGAAGGCGTCTGGGGCGTAGCCGACGTGGCCGAGCGAGTCCCACTGGCTCGAACCCTGGGGGAAGAAGTTGTCGTAGCACGTCGTCGAAGCCGATCGCACCAGCCGCATGGAGGATGTGATGGCGGGGTACACCCCTGGTCGCCGCGATTGCAGGCGAAAAGGCGTTGATGGGGGCGTCGAGGGGAAAGACAGCCCCCTTGCGGACCAGCCGCGCCGCCTCCAGCACCCGCGCTGGCGTCAGAAGGTTGAAAAGACCGACGTTGTCATCCCCACCGAAGACACCCCACCCGCTGCGCCCGCCTTCGGGAGCGGGCGGCAGGTCGTCGTAACGGGGCAGTTCCGGCACGCCGCGGCTACTCCGCAGCTCGCAAACCGGATCGGCGGGCAGGGGACGCCATCCGGTAGCAGCGCGAAACGGGCGCCCGGGGCCCTGGTGGCGCACACGCGGCGCGGGTCAGCACCGGACGATCGACAGCCGGGATCAAGGGAAAAAAGCTGTCCGGCAGGTCGGCGCAGCACACGCAGCGGTCCCGGCCGTCCTCGCCGCCGCCGGCCGCGGTGACGATCTCCACGGTCCCGGTCAGGGTGTGCCGCAGCACATCCCGGGGCGCCGCCCTCCCGGCTTCGAGCTCCTCCAGCATCCGGCTGCTCACTTCGCCGCACAACCAGGCGACACAGCCCGGTGCCCGGCGGTGCAGGACCAGCCATGTCTGGCCGTCCGGGTCTGTGGCCGCGCCGAGAAAGCAACCCTCGGTTTCGCAGATGACTCTGTCAACGTCGAGCTGCAGGTCCCATCCGCAGACGGTCGGCATGGTTGCCTCCTCTCCGACTCGCGGCGTCCTTTGACACCCAGTACTAACAGATCAACCCACGGCGACCGCGGATACGAGAACTGACCGAACGGCCGTGCGACCGATGCGAGTCGCTATCCGATGGCCAGAAACCGGCGGGCCGAGGTCAGAAGGCCGCGATTGCCGGCCGAGGCCGAGACGGTTTGGCCCCGGCGCCGGGCGTTACGGGTAATGAGCGCGCCCGCCGCCGCCTGCTTGTACCGCACCAGCGCCGCGAACCAGTCCAGCTCGTCGACGGAGGCGCCTCTGGCCGTCTGGTAGACGTCCAGCAACTCGGCCGTGGCGGGCATCCCGGCCGCGGTACGCCGGCCCAGGTCCGGATCGGGGTTCGCCATCATCAGGAACCAGGCCAGATCCACACGCCGCGTCGCCCCGTTGCCAGATCTCCCAATCGATCACCGATTCCACTTGGTGGCCGTGCGACAACGTATTGCCGAGACGGAAATCTCCGTGCATGAGCGTCGTCGGCCCGGCGCCGGGCAGCTGTGCCGACAGGGCTTCACCCACGTCCTCGGCGCCCGCCCGCAGGTCCTCATCGCAGGACGCCAGCGAGTTCCGCCACCGCTCCACTTCGGCCTCTAGCGATGTCTCCGGCTCGTCGCCCAGCCCGACGGTCACCGGGTCGATGCGATGCAGCCGGCCCAGGATCCCCGCCGCCTGCAGCTCGCGGTCTCGCACCTCCGCAGCCGGGACGGCAGCGTCGTCGGGAAGGGAGTTGGGCTCGACGCACTGGCCCTCTTCGAAGGACATGATGAAAAACGGCGGAATCTCAGGCGGCGTCCCGGCGTCCTCCGCCAGCACCCTCGGCACCGGCACCTCCGTGGCGGACAGGGCCTGGAGGACGCGAGCCTGGCGCAGCACGTCCCGGTTCTTCACCGGCTCGAGGCCGGCCGGCGCCACTTTGAGCACCACTCTCTGAGGCGGCGCCTCCTTCGGCGTGAACGTGGTCCAGTACGTGACACTCGACGACCCGCCCTGCAGCGGGGAGATCACGTCGACGTCGCATCCCGGGAACACGGCGGTCAACTGCGCGATCGTGCGCTCGCGAAGGTCAGCCTCGTCGATGGGGATCGCAGGCACAGACGCCTCCCTTCACCAATTTCAAGACAGGACCGTGGATTGCACCCAGTCTGGCCGGGCCTCATCGTTCTGGGCGCGCTCCGCCTGGTGCTTCGCGAACATTTGATTGGCGGCGTTGACCCGTTTGGTAACCAGCTCATCCTGGTTTGCCGTCACCCACTGGTAGGACTCCATGCGATTGCGGTTGACGCCCGAGAAGTGCGGTATCACGTACTGGGCATACAGTTCGACTGATCGCTTGAGGGCCGGCCAATCAGCCCAATTGGTGATCTGGAGCAACAAACACCCGAACTCGCCCTGCTTGTCGTAGAGGCGCTCGATCCGCCGGATGGCATCGTCGGGGGTACCCACCACCGCGATGTCGTGCTCAATGACCCAGTCGACGTAATCGGCGCCTTCGGGGACATCGAATCGAGGCTGATTGTTGTTGAAGTAACGGATAAATTCTTCGCAGCCATAGCGGATGTCCGCTTTGGCCTGCTCCCGGCTATCGGCCAGGTGCATGTTGATGACACACCGGAGCCGGCTTCGATCCATCTGCCGGCCGTGCTCGGCCGCGATCTCATCCGCCACCTTCCAGTTGGTATCGAGGGCGTCGAAACCGGCGCGCTCCCCCGCGGCCACGCAGAGCATCCCCAGGTTGTAGCGGCCAGCGAGCCGGCCTCCGGAAGGGGTAACCGCACTGGCCACGCACACTTCCGGGAAGGGCTGCGTGTAAGGGCGCAGATGGGTGCGGGCATCGCGCAGCCGGTACCACTCGGAGTCCTCGGTGACCGCTTCACCGGCGAGCAATCGCAGAATGACGTCGAGGCCTTCCTGCAGCCGGTCCCGGGTGGCCTCCGGTTCAATGCGCATCATCAACGCGTCGGAGGCCAGCAGGCCGGGCCCGACGCCGAGCATGACGCGTCCCCGGGTCATGTGGTCCAGCTGGATGATGCGGTTGGCGACATTGAGGGGGTGGTGGTACGGAAGGGACACCACCCCGGTCCCGAACTTGAGATACTTGGTCCGTTCGGCTGCAGCCGCGATGAAGATCTCCGGGGAGTCGATCGTCTCGAGCCCGGCCGAGTGATGCTCCCCAATCCAGGCCTCCTGGAACCCGAGCTCGTCGAACAGCTCACAGAGCTGCAGGTCCCGTTCCATGCTCAGCGTCGGGTTCTCGCGGATGGAGTGGAAGGGGGCGAGGAACATCCCGTGCCGCAAGGGGATTGGCATGTTCTGCACAATAACTGGACGGCGCCCAACAAGCGAGGGCGGCCGATTCGGCTACAAGCTGATGGCCTGAGCCAGTTGATCCTGGTGGTACCGCGCGTCGCCCAAGTTGTTCTCCCAGAACTTGGAGCGCCGCGAGAAGAGCTGCAGGTCGTACTCGACCATGAACCCGATCCCGGCATGCACTTCGTGAGCCTGCCGGTGGAAGTGCGCGGCCGCTTTCTTCCCGAACGCAATCGCCATGGCCGCCTCCCGGGCGAAGGGAAGGCCGGCATCGATTCGGTAGGCGGCCTGCTTGGCCAGCAGGTCGGTCCGGTGCAGGTCCACGAGGATGTCCGAGACCAGGTACTGGACGGCCTGGTAGCTGCCGATGGGCGCCCCGAACTGCTGGCGGTCCTTCGCATACTGACCGGTCATGTCGAGGACGGATCGCGCCGCCCCCACGATACTCGCCGTTTGCAGCACGGCCGCTTTGGTGGCGGAACCGGAGAACGCTTGCCATCCGGCCCCGATATCGCCGATCACTGCGTCCAACCTCACGGGCACGGTGTCGAAGCTCACCTCGTAGAACGCCCCGCCGGCAATGTTTTGCAAGGGGGAAGCGGAGATGCCCGGTCCTTTGGCGTCAACCAGAAACAGGCTGACATCCGACCCGCCGGCGCGGGCCGTGGCCAGGAAGTAGTCAGCCGAATCGGCGAAACCGACCAGAAGCTTGGTCCCGGAGATGGCGAAGTCTCCGTCGCGCCGCGTCGCCGTCGTCGTGATCCCCGCCGGCCCGAAGCTGCCGCTCGGCTCCAGGTTGGCCACGCTCACCAGGCACCGCCCATCGGCTATCTGCGGTAGCACGCTCTGGCGCTGGGGTTCGGTCCCCACCGACATGATGAGGTCGCCCGCGATGGCGACCGTGTCCAGGTGCGGGCTGGGCACGAGGAAGCGTCCCATCTCCTCGTACAGCAGGTAGAGGTCGAGAAAGCTGCCGTCACCGCCGCCCTTGGAGGACGGGAAGGTCAGGCCCAGCCACCCTCTCTGCGCCATTTCCTGCCACAGGTCGGGCTGATAGCCGAGCTGTCCGGCTTCGATATCCCGGATGACGGTGGTGGGGCATTGCTCGGCGAACAGCTGATGGGCTGCGGCCTGCAACTCCAGCTGGTGCTCGTTGAACGACAGGTCGATAGCCACGACGTCTCCTCTTTTTCCAGAAGGCCTAACGGGGAAGGCCGAGAACTCGCGTTGCCACGACCATTCGCTTCAGCTGCGACGTGCCACCGGCATGGTTCCCAAACGAGCGGCGGTATATGCGGTCCAGCTCGCCGGCCAGCGGGGCCCAGCGACCGGACTGGATCTGGCCCAGTGGTCCCAGGATGTCCATGCAGGCTTGTGCGAAGCGGGGCTGGAACTCCTTGCTGATGGCCTGGTGCAGGTGGGGACCATACGTGGCCGCGCCGTCGTAGCTCAGCAGTGTTTGCACCTCGACTTCCATGGCCAGATCGGTCAGCTGCATGCGGACGACCGGATCCTCGCTGAGGGGCGCCCCGTTGCGCTCGGTGGTTTGGCAGTATTGGACCAGCTGGTCGAACACCCACGGCAACCCGATCAGCGGAGGCTCGTAGTCCATCTCGGGACCGGGATCGTCGTCCGCGAAGACCGGGATGGGGTTGCCCCCCAACCCGAACCATATTTGGGACCATCCCTGGTTCAGATCCCCGAGCATGCGATTGGCCGGAACCCGCAACTCGTTGATAAAGACCCTGTTCTGGCGGCCGCTCGCGATGTTGTGCAACGGCCGCAACTCAATGCCGGGTGCATCCATCGGCGATACGAAGTAGCTGATGCCCCGATGCCGTTTGGAATAGTCGGGATCGGTGCGGGCGGCAATGATGAACCAGCTGCAGTGGTGACCAGCCGTGCAAAAAGTCTTCTCGCCACTGATCACCCATTCATCGCCGTCCTGCTCGGCGCGGCGTCGTCAAGGAAGCCAAATCCGACCCGGCATTCGGCTCGGTGTAGCCCTCGCCCCACGTGACCTCGCCGGCCGCCATTCCGGGCAGAAGCGTGGCTTTTTGCTCGTCAGTGCCGAGACGCAGAATGGCCGGGCCAACCGCCATGCCAATGCCCACGAGGCCGCCGGCCCGACGCCGTCCGAACTCTTCTCTCACCACCTGAGCGCCGCGGGGCGACAATTCGGCGCCGCCGTACTCGCGGGGCCAGGCCGGCTCCAGCCAGCGTCTCGCGCCCTGCTTCTTCCAGAACTCCCGGTAGAACGCCCACGGCTCGGGATCCTCGACGAAGTCCCAGGCAAACCCCTCGTACTCGGGCGGCAGCTCCTCCTCCAGCCACGTGCGCACCTCGTCGCGCAGCGCCTCGAGCCTCGGGGTGGTGGTGTGCCGTATCTCCATCGCAGATCCCTCCTTGCGACCCACCTTAGTTTCCGTTCAAAGAGCGCGACGGCGCCGATGGCCGCCCCGATCGCGACGTGCGTTCGCGGCGGCAGCGACCTCACCAGGCGGCCGTGCCCCGTCGCCGGCACTACCGCAGTTGCCGGAAGAAGGCGCGCACGTCGCCCACAAAGACGTCTGGTACTTCCATGGCCGCGAAGTGGCCGCCGCGCTCGGGATACGACCAGTAGACGATGTTGTACCGGCGCTCAGCCCACGTCCGCTCCGAACGGGCGATTTCCCCCGGATAGTTGGCGACTCCGGTCGGGACCGTCACCGGGGCCTGGGGCAGGCTCGCCCGGCCGGCCTGGCGCATCTCCCAGTACAGGCGAGCCGCCGAGGTCCCCGTCCGGGTGACCCAGTAGAGCATGATGTTGGTGAGCAGCTGGTCTTTGGTAAAAGCCTGCTCGGGATCGCCGGCGCAATCGCTCCACTCCCGGAACTTCTCGACGATCCAACCCGCCAATCCGGCCGGGGAGTCGTCCAGCAGGTAGCCGATCGTCTGCGGCTTGGTCGACTGGATCTGCTGATAGCCGCTACCGGTGGCCGCGAAACGCTCGGCGGGCTCGTGTGCCGGGGACTGCTCGCCTTTCGGCGGCGGGACGCTGAGGAAGTTGACGTGCAGGCCGACGACCCGATCCGGGTACAGGTCGGCCATGTTGCACGAGATCATGGATCCCCAGTCGCCGCCCTGCACTCCGTAACGCTCGTACCCGAGGCGCTCCATGACCGTCCCGAACGCCGCGGCCATGCGCCGGGGCGTCCAGCCCGGACCGGCGGTCGGCCCGGAGAAGCCGTACCCGGGCAGCGACGGCACCACCACGCTGAACGCGTCCGCGGCGTCGGCCGGGTCGGTGAGGGGGCCGAGGACGTCCAGGAATTCCACGATCGAGCCGGGCCAACCGTGCGAGAGGACCAGTGGCAGGGCACCGGGATGCGGCGACGGCACGTGCAGGAAGTGAATCCGCTGGCCGTCGACGGTAGTGACGAACTGTTCGTACCCGTTGAGGCGGGCCTCCGCTGCCCTCCAGTCGTAGTCGCGGCGCCAGTACTCAACCAGTGCCTGCAGGTAGGCCAGGGGGGTGCCCTGCACCCACGGGGGGGCGGTGGCGTCGTTGGGCCAACGGGTCCGGGCCAGACGCTGGCGCAACTCCACCAGGTCCGCCTCGGCGACGTCAATGCGGAAGGGCTCCATTCAGCCCTCCTCGGCGATCCTGGCGATCTGTCCGGCCAGAAAGCCCTCGGGATCCCGGGCTCGGGCAACCAGGACCTCCTGCAACTCGGGGTGGGTCAGCAGCAGGAACTGGTTGTTTCGGATGGCCTCGACCACCTGCTCTCCGACGACCTCCGGATCCATGGCGACCAGATCCGGGCCCGGCGAGCGCATCCGCACCGGCGGGCCCGAGAACGTCACGAACTGGCCGATGTTGGTCGACACCGGACCCGGGCACAGGCACGTGACTCCGATGCCCTGTGGGCGCAAATACAGCGCTAACGCCTCGGACACGGCGATCACAGCGGCCTTGGTGGCGGAGTACGGCAACCGCTCGTACGCGTACGCGAACAACCCGGCGGTGGAGGCCGTGTTGACGATGTGGCCGCTTCCCTGCGCCATCAGCAACGGCAGGAACGCGGCGTTGGAGCGCACCACTGACAGCAGATTGGTGCTGAGAATCCGCTCCCACTCCGACATCGGGATGTGCTCAGGGAGGCCAGCGGCGAGGACGCCGACGTTGTTCATGATGATGTCGACCCGTCCGAGGGCGGCAAGCATGGCCTCCCGGGCGGCGTCGAAGTCTTCCTGCCGGTTGACATCCAGTCGCAGCCCGAGGCACGGAACGCCGCGGCCAGAGGCCTCTTCGGCCACCTCGCGGCACGCTCCTCGTTGAGGTCGGCGACGGCCACGCTGGTTCCCTGGCTGGCCAGGACCAGTGCTGTGCCCCGGCCGATGCCGCTGCCACCTCCGGTAATCAGCGCCGCCTTGCCGGCGAGATCCTGCACGCGTCCTCCTTCCCGGGCCTCTCAGCACCCAGCTTGGCTCCCCACGCCCGAACAGGGCCAACCGGAATCACGTCGTCAGCGCGAACGCCCGCCGGCATCGACCAGGACCCGGACGGCCCGCGCCGCCCGTGCCGGGCTCGGATACCAGGCCACGCCCAGCTCGGCCAGCGCTTCTATGCTCTGTTCGCCCGGTTGGGTGTAGGAGTACACAACGATGGGGCGAGCCGACGACTCCAGGATCCGGCGGATCTCCGATAGCTCTCGGTGCAGCATGTGTGGCCCCGCCAGCGACGACACCAGGATGACTGCGTCGAGATCGGGCGACCTGGCCAGCATCTCGAGCGGCCGAGCCACCCCGGCGCGGTTGACGACTTCGGCCGTCACGTCGACAGGGTTGCGGGGAGACCCGTAGCTCGGCATCAGCGGCCGGAGCTCCGCCTGCAAAGCCGCATCCAGCTCCGGCACGACCAGCCCGACCGTCTCACACGCATCCGCCAGCCAAACCCCGGCGCCGCCAGAGGTCGTCAGGATGCCAACCCGGGGTCCCGCCGCCGGCCGGCAACAGGAGAGGGCAAAGCATGCGTCGAACAGATCCTGCTGGTCGTCCACCGCGATGACCCCGAGGCGGTCAAAGGCCTGGCGATACTCGCGGTCACTGCCTGCCTGGTGGGCGGTGTGGGCCATCGCCGCCTGCCTGCCGGCCGACGAACGACCCAGCTTGGCCACCACCACCGTCTTACCCAACTCCGCGGCCCGGCGGGCCACCGGTGCCATCTCCTCCCCGTCGCGAAAGCCCTCCACCAGCAGCGCCAGGACGTGCGTGGCCGCATCCTCGACCAGGTACGCGGCGACCTCGAGCGTGCCCAGGTCCGCTTCGTTGCCGGTACTCACCACGTGGCTGGCCCCGAGCCCTACCGCCTGGCCCCAGTTGAACAGGGCGAAGCCGAGCCCGCCGCTTTGCGACACGATGGCCACGTTGCCTGCCACCAACTTCGTCAGCCCGCGCTCATAATCCGCTGTAGGACTGAAGGTGACGGGGATTCCGCTCGTGACGTTGAAGAATCCCTCCGCGTTGGGCCCGAGCATGCGCATACCCGAAGACCGGGCCAGGGCGGCCATGCCGGCCTCCGCCTGACGCCCGGCGTGTCCCTCTTCGGCGAAACCAGAACTGAAGACGGCGACGGCACGCACACCGGCAGCCGCGCATTCCTCGACGACACCCGGCACCAGGGCGGCCTGCACGATGATGGCGGCCAGATCGACCGGCTCGGGAACCGCCGCAATCGAGGGGTAGGCGGGCAGCCCTCCGATCGCCTGATGGTGAGGGTTGACCGGGTAGATGCGGCCGGGGTAGCGGTGCTGCAACAGGATCTGCAATGGACGGCCCGACAACCGCGCAGGGTCGTTCGAGGCTCCCACGATGGCAATGCTCCGGGGAGAGAGCAGCGCGCCCAGATCGGCTGGGCCGGGCGGATCCGGGCTCAACGGCACCGACAATACTCAGCGGGTTCGCGGCGGTCCTGGATCCAACCGGTCTCGGGCGGCACCATTGCGCACTGGCGCCGGTTCGTGCCTGTCGGTAGGGTCCGCTCATGGTGGAACGCATCGAGTACGACGAGTTCGGCCTCTTCCAGGAGAACGCCGCGGAGTACGGCTTGCCGTACGACGGACCGCCGACCGTACGGCGAGAATTCGTGGAGGTCGCACCCGACCGCCGTCTGAGCGCGCTGGTGTGGGGTACGGGTCAGCCCGAGCTGGTCCTCCTGCACGGCGGGTCGCAGAACGCGCACACCTGGGACACCGTCGCCATGGCCCTCGGCCGACCGCTCGTGGCGATCGACCTGCCCGGTCACGGCCACTCCGACGGGCCGGGCGCACGACCCCAGGGCGAGTTGTCGGTCCAGGGCAACGCCGAGGATGTCGCCGCCGCCATCCGATTGCTGGCACCCGACGCCGCGGCGGTTGTCGGGATGTCGCTCGGGGGTCTCACCGCAATCGCCCTGACCGGGGAGGCGCCAGAGCTGGTTCGCAAGGTGGTGCTCGTCGATGTCACCCCCGGCGTCAGCGCCGCCAAAGCCAAGCAGATCACCGACTTCGTCAACGGTCCTCCCAGCTTCGCCAGCTTCGACGAGTTGCTCGCCCGAACTATCCAGTACAACCCGACCCGCACAGAATCGTCCTTGCGCCGGGGCATCCTGCACAACGCCGTCCAGCGGGACGACGGCACGTGGGTCTGGCGCTGGGCGCGCTGGCGGGAGGAGCCGGGCGCGACCCGGCCCGCGGCCCGGGCAACCGGAGAAAGTGAGCAAACAGCCGACCAGGTCAGCAACTCTCCCATGTTTGGGGAGCTCTGGGACGTGCTGGCCAATACACAGGTGCCGGTCATGCTGGCGCGTGGAATGCTCGCCCAGTCCGTGGTCGGCGACGACGACGAGGCAGAGTTGCTGCGCCGCCTGCCGGGCGCCAAAGTCGTTCACTTCGACAAGGCCGGCCACAGTCTCCAGGGTGACATGCCGGTCGAGCTGGCCGAAGCGATCGAGGCCTTCGTCTTCGAATGAGGACCTGACCCGTCGAATGCCTTTACTCGGCTCACCCGTACCGCGGGTGGAAGACGCCCGGCTGCTGGTCGGGGCAGGCCGCTACGTCGCCGACCTCGACATCCCCGACGTTCTGAACGTCACCTACGTCACCGCCACCGTGGCGCACGCCCTGATCCGCCACATCGACGGCTCAGCGGCCAGCTCCGTTCCGGGCGTGATCGACGTGGTGACTGCGGCCGACATCGACTTCGGCCCGGTGCCGCCGGTGAGTCCGGCCTATCCGGAGGCGATGTTCCGTCCGCTGCTGGCCACCGGGCGGGTCCGCTACGTCGGCGAGGCAGTGGTGGCCGTCGTGGCCGAGACGGCGAGCGCGGGCGCGGACGCCGCCGCCCTGGTGGACATCGATTACGAACCCCTCCCCGTGGTGGTCGACCCCGAAGCCGCAGTCCGCGACGAGACGCTGCTCTACCCCGAGGCCGGGACCAACGTCGTACTGCGAGACAACGGCGGCGGATCCACCGGCGGCCGGCACAGCCGGGGCCAGGTGGTGGTACGGGGCCGCTTCGTCAACCAGCGGGTCGCCCCTGCGCCGCTCGAGGGCCGGGCCGGGGCATCGCGCTGGGAAGCAGACGGCCGCCTGACCCACTGGTCCTCCTGCCAGGGCGCGCACCCGGTCCGGGCGGTCATCGCCGCCTTGTACGACCTGCCAACCGATGAGATCCGGGTCATCGCGCCGGACGTGGGCGGCAGCTTCGGGGCGAAGGCCCGGCCCTACCCGGAGGAGCTGCTGCTGCCGTGGCTGGCCCGGCGCGCCGGCCGCCCCGTGCGGTGGGTATCACCTCGCTCCGCCGACATGGTCGGGCTCGGCCATTCCCGGGCCCAGATCCAGACCGTGGAGATCTCCGGAGACCGGGACGGCATCGTCCGTTCCGTGTCGGCCCACATCCTCTCCGACGCCGGGGCGTACCCGCTGGTGGGACCCGTCCTGGCTGCCAACACCGGTCGCCTGATGGGCGGCGCCTACCGGATACCGGAACTGACCTGGTCCACCGAGGCGGTCGTGACAAATACCACGCCGACGGTCGCGTACCGGGGCGCGGGCCGTCCCGAAGCCGCGGCCATGATCGAGCGGGCCATGGATCTCTTCGCGGCCGAGATCGGTCTCGATCCAGTGGAGTTGCGCCGTCGGAACCTGCTGCGACCTGAGGACTTCCCGTACTCGGCGCCGACGGGGATCGTGTACGACAGCGGCGATTACCAGCGGGCGCTGGAGATGGCATTGGCCACGGTTGGCTACGAGGACCGGCGGGCCGAACAAGCCAGAGCCCGCGCCGGCGCCGACACTCGGCTGCCCGGCATCGGCGTGTCGGTGTTCGTGGACCGCACCGCGGGCGTCCCCGGCAGTGAGTACGGCGCCGTCGAACTGCGGCCCGACGGAAGCGTCCTGGTCCGCACAGGGTCGAGCCCGTATGGCCAGGGACACCACACCGCGTGGGCGATGCTCGTCGCCGACCGCACCGGTCTGCCCCTCGATCGCATTGAGGTGGTGCACGGCGACACCGACGTGGTGCCCCGAGGTGGCGTGACCGGCGGCTCGCGATCCGCGCAAAAGGCCGGGTCGGCCGTCGCGGAGGCGGCCGACGCGCTGGTGGCTGCAGCGCGGGAGGTGGCAGCCCAGGTGCTGGAGGCGGCGGTCGAGGATGTGGTGCTCGCCCCGTCCGGAGGGGGCCGGTTCCACGTCGCCGGGACGCCTGCGGTCTCGATCGGATGGCCGGAGATCGCGGCCTGCCGCCAGGCCGACCCTCTGGCTTGCGAATCGGATTTCTCCGGGGAAGGGCCGACATTTCCGTTCGGAGCGTACGTAGCCGTCGTGGACGTCGACCTCGAGACCGGCCAGGTGCGGCTCGAACGCATGGTGACCGTGGACGACGCCGGCACCATCCTGAATCCGCTTCTGGCCCTCGGGCAGGTCCACGGAGGGGTAGCCCAAGGTGTCGCTCAGGCCATGCTCGAGGAAATGGCCTACGACGGTGACGGCAATCCGTTGACCTCGACGTTTGCCGATTACCTGGTGATATCGGCGTGTGAGCTGCCGTCGTTTGAGTGCGCGCTCACCGAGACGCCGTCGCCGTACATTCCGTTGGGCTTTAAGGGGATCGCCGAGTCGGGCACCATCGGCGCACCGCCCGCAGTTCAGAACGCGGTCGTGGACGCACTCGGGCATCTGGGGATCCGTCATATCGACTTGCCAACTACCCCGGAGCGGGTCTGGGCAGCCATCCAGAACGCCGGGAACCGCGCCACCGACGCGTGAGGAGAAGCACGGCCCGCGAATCGACCGGTAAGGTTGGTGGCGATGATCGAGCGAGCAGACTTCGGTTCGACCGGGCATCGGAGCAGCCGGGTGATATTCGGAGCGGCCGGGCTGGGGCGGGTGAGCCAGGACCGGGCGGACGAGGTCCTGCCGGCACTCCTCGAGTTCGGCGTGAACCACCTGGACACCGCAGCTTCTTACGGCGACTCCGAGTTGCGCCTGGCTCCGTGGCTGGCCGGCCGGCGAGACGAGTTCTTCCTGGCCACCAAAACGGGCGAGCGCGACGGCGTCGTGGCCCGCGCCAGCCTGGAACGGTCGCTGGACCGGCTGGGGGTCGATCACGTCGATCTGGTCCAGCTGCACAACCTGGTGGAACCGGAGGAGTGGGAGCAGGCGCACGGCCCGGGTGGGGCGGTCGAGGCGCTGGCCCGGGCCCGAGAAGAAGGGCTGACCCGCTTCATCGGCGTCACCGGCCACGGGTTGCGGATTGCCGGCATGCATCTGCGCAGCCTCGAACGGTTCGACTTCGATTCGGTGCTCCTGCCGTACAACTTCACGGTCCTGGCTGATTCCGAATACCGGGCCAACGTGGAAGCGCTCCTCGAACTGTGCGCCAACCGGCAGGTGGCCGTGCAGACCATCAAGTCGGTGGCGCGCCGGCGCTGGCCGCAAACGGCAGATGGGCCGCGATTCAGCTGGTACGAGCCGCTGCCTGCCGGACAAGCGCTGGAGCGGGCCGTGCGTTTTGTGCTGGCAAACGCCCAGCTGTTCTTGAATTCTTCGAGCGACCTCCGGCTGCTCCGGCCCATCCTGGAGGCGGGGAGCACGGGCGGCCCACGGCCGAGCGACGAAGAACTGCGCCGCGACGCCGTCGACCTCCAGGAGGAAGCGCTATTCGACTGGGGCGAGCTGGAGCGGATCTGACGGGCTCTGGATCGTGCCGGGCGTTGCGCCGGTACGACCGCGCCCCGGCGGGGCGTAGCTGACGAGACCTAACATCGGCGTTCATGCAGACGAGCCGTTCTCTCGACCCGACCATCGCGGCTGCCCTCGCGAAAGCGCCGTTCTCACTGGGGGACCTCAATGCGGACATGCTGCCGGCCGTGCGATCGCAGCGGCTTTCGATGGCCGGTCAAATCGAACTGTCCGACGCGGTCGAACGGGTTGACCACGCCGTCCCCGGGCCGGCGGGCTGCCCCGACGTACTGCTCCGGGTGCACTCGCCGAAAGGTCAGCAGGGACCGTTGCCCTGTGTGTACTCGATCCATGGTGGGGGCTACGTCCTCGGCACGTACGAGATGGAGGACCTGCGCTTCGACCGATGGTGCCAGGACCTGGGGGTGGTGGGAGTGGCGGTCGAATACCGCTTGGCACCGGAAACCCCTTATCCCGGGCCGCTGGAGGATTGCTATGCCGGGCTTCGCTGGGTCTTTGACCACAGCGAAGGTCTCGGTATCGATCGCAGCCGCATCGGTATCAGCGGCGCCAGCGCCGGAGGCGGCCTGGCCGCAGGCCTGGCCCTGCTCGTGCGCGATCGCGGCGAGATGGACCTGTCCTTTCAAATGCTCATCTACCCCATGCTGGATGACCGCCAGGAGACGCCGTCGAGCCAGTGGGATGTCCCCATCTGGAATCCCGCCAACAACGAGTTCGGTTGGCGCTCCTACCTGGGTCCGCTCTACGGAGCCCCCGAGATCCCCATCTATGCCGCACCGGCCCGCGCCCAGGACCTGCGCAGCTTGCCGCCCACCTTTGTCTCGGTGGGGAGCATGGATGGGTTCTGCGACGAGGACATCACCTACGCACAACGGCTCAATCATGCAGGCGTGCCCACCGAGCTGCACGTCTATCCGGGCGCTCCCCACGGCTTCGAGGGTTTTGCGCCCGGCGCCCCGCTGTCACGGCGCAGCCGCCGCGACATGAGCGAATGGCTGGCCACCTTTACCGGGATTCCAGCTCCTTGAGGAACATTTCCTGAGTGAAGCTCGCCAAATGGCGGCCCTCGCGGTCAAATATGGTCCCGAACACCAGCCCACGCGAGTCGCGGACGGTCAGGGGCCGAACATCGCAGAAAAACCAATCGTCCACCTTCGGAGTCCGGTGAAACCAAAGGGCGTGGTCGAGGCTGCCGAAGTTTCCGATTGGCCGGCCTTCGCCATCCCGGACCGGACCGCCTGCTCCGTAGCCAATGGCGGCCATCGCCGCACCTCCAGCCCGCAGGTCTGACGCGTACAGGAGGGCGCAGAAGTGCATCATGGGGTCGGACGGAAACGGCCTCGGAACCCGGCCCCACCACTGCACCGCCGGTCCCTCCACCTCGACCGTTCGCACCTCGAATCCGGGATGCCACTCCGTGCCGATGGGTGCGCCGGGCAGCAACTGAGGGTCCGGGATGCCAGGGGGCATGGCGTGATCGAACTCGCGACCCGGCTCCTCGGCGTGGAAGGAGGTCAGCATGGCAAAGATCGTCTTATCTTCCTGGCGGACATCGACCCGGCGGCTGGTGTACGTCCGACCGGCCCGGGTCCGCTCCACGTAGATGTCGATCGGCAGGGCGGATTGACCTCGCCGCAGGAAATACCCGTGCACGGAGTTCGGCAGGTGCTGCGGTTCGACGGTGAGGCTGGCCGCTCTCAGCGCCTGACCGGCAACCTGCCCACCGAAGATATCGCTGCGGAGGGAGCCAGGCGGAGTCCAGGCTCGCCACCGGTCGTTATCGACTTCTTCGAGGTCCAAGATGCTGGCCAGATCCACGGGTGCGGCAGTGTACCCGCCTGCGGGCTGGCTTCCTGCCGTGGGCCCGCAAGCTCCGCGGGCACCCGACCGTCTGCTACACAGGTCGGAACGGTTACCAGCCGGCGAAGGTCAGGAGGGCAGATGAAGTTCATGGTCGAGTACCCCCTGGGACTTGACGACCAGGGCGCACCCTGGTCGACGCCCGCGAGCATGGCGGCCTTCGCGGCGGCCATCGAAGCGGCCGGGATCGATGCCATCGCCCTGACGGACCACCCGGCGCCATCAAAGAAATGGCTGGAGCGGGGCGGCCACGCCACTCTCGACCCGTTCGTCGGGCTTGGGTTCTTCGCGGCGGTGACGTCCACGGTCCGGCTCATGACGTGGCTCGCCGTCGTGCCCTATCGCAACCCGTTGTTGATGACCAAATCCATGACCGCAGTGGACGTGGTCTCCGGCGGTCGCGCCACTTTCGTGCTCGGCACCGGCTACCTGCGCTCGGAGTTTCTGGCCCTGGGCGTGGAGTTCGAGGAACGCAACGCATTGTTCGACGAGGCCGTGGAGGCAGCCAAGGGCCTGTGGTCGACCGATGAGTTGAACTTCGAGGGCAAGCATTTCACGGCCGTCGGCCAGACGCTGTCCCCCCGTCAGGTCCAGCAGCCCCACCCTCCTCTCTGGGTGGGCGGCAACTCCCGCATGGCGCGCGAGCGGGTGGCCAGATGGGGCGATGGTTGGTCTCCCATGCTGGGTGGGGGCGAAGTGCTAAGCCGCACGGCGCGGACGGCGGCCATCGTCACCGACAAGGACTTTGCCGACGCGCTCGACGATCTGAGCGAACGCCTCGACCAGCACGGGCGCAAGCTGTCGGATGTTGACATCGCGGGATCCCTGGCCGTGACGCGAGACGGGCTGGCGGATCCGGCGGCGTACCGGCAGGGGCTCGGGGAGCTGGCCAGGCTGGGCGTGACGTGGACTTCGGCCCCGGTCGTCCGCCGAAACCTGGCGGCCTCCCTCGACGCGGCCGCCGCGTTTCGGGAGGAGGTCACGGCCCGGCGGAGCTAAATGTTGACCTGGACCACCCCGTCCACCACCCGGGTCGGAAACGTCATCAGGTCCTGGCTGAAGCCATCGAGTGAGGAGGGCTCCAGGCAACGGCCGGTGGTGATGTCGTACTTGCTGGAGTGTTGCGAGCAGATGATGTGGCACCCTTCGACCAGCGGGCGGCCGCCCAGCGTCGTGCCCTGGTGGGGGCACAGGTTCTGGAAGGCGTAATAGGTCCCGTCCAGGTTGCCGATGGCAACGGGAAACCCGTCGACGGCGACAGTTGCCGTGCAGCCAGGCTCTACCCAGTCCTCAGGTATGGCGTCGTAAAAGCCCAAAACCAACACCTTTCGACGAACGAGCCGGCTCTTCTAACGTAATGGTCCCGGCCCGGCCACAACCACCTGCCGCGCCCTCAGGCGGAACGGCGCAGGGCGGGGCCGTCGTACGTGCCGATCGTCGTGAAGTCCTCGACGGCCTGGCGCCGCAGCCGGGTCACCGGGTGCTCGGGTCGGCCCAGGGGCAGCATTGTCGCCAACGCCATGTGGGAGGGAATGTGCAGCAGCTGGCGCAGGGCGCCTTCCTGGCGGGCCAGGACTGAAGTGATGTGTCCGCCGAGGCCCCGGTCCCGGGCGGCCAGCAGGATGTTGTGCGCGAACGGGTAAATCGACGCTCCCGCGCTGATGGAGAGACGATCCAGACCGCTGTCGACGGCGGAGCAACTGCTGAGGTCCAGCAGGATCACCAGCAGGACTGGCGCAGTGGCCAGGTACGTCGGCTGCGCATCCAGAGGCACCTGCCGGGCCTCGTCCAGATCGATGGCCGGTTCGGTCCGGCCCTGGGCCTCCGCCGCCACGAAGGGCACCAAACCAGCCCGGACGTGTCCGATGTATTCCCGCATCCCGAGCTCGTAGAGCCGCGCGATCTCGCGTTTGGTCGGCGCGTCCCGGACGATGACGACCCGCCAGGCCTGACGGTTGCCTCCGTTAGGCGCGAAGCGGGCCGCGTCCAGGATGTCGTACAGCGTCGCGTCCGGGACATCTTCGTCCGTGAAGGCCCGCGTGGCGGGCGTCGTGCGCATGGCCTGCAACAGTTCCATCAGAGCCTCCGGCATCGGGGCGGCCCGCAGCGCGGACCCGGGGCCGGCGGGTCCAGGGCCGCCGGTGCAAAGAAGGTAGATCCCGGCCTCAGGCCGGCGCACGCTCGCCATTGCCGGGCTTCCAGGGAGCCTCTAGTATTGGTCAAAGCCTAAAAAGCACGACGTTTGCGGGTCGAGCCGGACTGCGAAGAGAGGGATGCTGCACGCCGTGGATGTTGACCTGACCAGCGATCAGGAACTCCTCCTGCAAACGACGACACGATTCATCGACGCGACGTATCCGTTGTCGGTGGTGCGCGGGGGTACTGCCACCGGCGCAGACGCCGGGCCTGAGTATCGCCGACAGGCCGCCGACCTGGGCTGGTACGCCATGCTCGTCCCTGAGGAGCTCGGCGGGGGCCGGGTCTCGGACAACGGCTTGCTCGACGCCGCCCTGATCGGGCAGGCCCGAGGTGCGGCACTCCAGCCAGGGACGTTTTTCGGGACCAACGTGGTGGCGTACGCCCTGGCCGAAGAAGGCACCCCGGACCAGCAGGCGAAGGTGCTTCCCGGGCTGCTGTCAGGTGACGAATCGGCCACCTGGGCGATGACGGGTCCGGGCGGCGGCGGCAACCTCACGGGCGGCGTCGAGGGACGCCGTCAGGCCGGCGGCTACTCGCTTTCGGGAACGAAGACGTTCGTCCAGGATGGCGACCGCAGCGCCTGGCTTCTGGTCACGGCCGATACCTCCGACGGGCCGGCCCAGTTTCTTTTGCCCGCAGACGGCACGGGTGTGACCGTGACGGTCCTGGACGGTCTGGACCTGACCCGGCGCTTCTGCGAGGTGCGTTTTGACAACACGGACGTGGCGGAGTCTGCGTTGGTCGGTGAGTTCGGAGGCGCCGCAAGCCTGGTCGAGCGGCAGCTGCAGATTGCGTCCGTCCTCACGGTCGCGGAGTCCATTGGGGCCATGGACCATGACTTGGCTCTGGCCCTCCAGTACGCCAAGGACCGCATCGCGTTCGGGCGCCCCATCGGGTCGTTCCAGGCGGTGAAGCACCTGCTGGCCGACACCAGCCTGATGCTGGAGATGAGCAAAGGCATGGCTCTGGCCGCGGCCCGGGTCGGTCGGCACCTGCCAGCCAGACGCCGGCGAGGTGGCCAGCATGGCCAAAGCGTTCGTCGGCGACTGCGGGATCGACCTGGCCCAGAACTGCTTCCAGGTGTTCGGCGGCATCGGGTACACGTGGGAGCACGATCAGCATCTGTATCTGCGCCGGCTCACGACCGATGCCGCGCTGTACGGCGACCCGGCCTGGCATCGGGAGCGCCTCTGCCAGTTGAACGACGCTATGAGCACTCAGGAGACGGCCGTGACGACTGACGACCACAGAGACGTGGCCGACCTTCCGCCAGCACGCCCGCACCTGGCTGGACGCCAACCTGGCGCGCCGCGGCCATCCGGCCGCGTGCAAAACCGGCCGCGGGGCGCCGATCACAAGACCGTCGAGGGGTCGCGGCCCAGCGGCGCCATCCAGCGCAAGCTGTATCGAAGGCGGGTTCGCCGGCATCACCTGCCCGACGGACTATCGGCGGGCAGGGCCTGACCTCCGCGCACGAACGAGCCTTCAACGAGGAAGCCCGCGCGCTACGTCATGCCCGACCTCGGCGATGGCGGGTGGAACCACGTTCGGGGTGTGCGCCCCGACCATGCTCGCGCACGCCTCGCCCGAGTTCCTGAGCCGGCACATACCCCGGATCCTGGCCGGCGACGAGCTGTGGGTGCAGTTCTTCTCCGAGCCCGATGCCGGTTCCGACCTGGCCGGCATCCGCAGCCAGCGCCGGGCGCGACGGCGACCGCTGGATTCTCAACGGGTCCAAGATCTGGAGCAGCGGCGCCTACTACGCCGATTACGGCATGTGCCTCGCCCGGACCAACTGGGACGTCCCCAAGCACCGGGGCCTGACCTGGTTCGCGGTCCGACCACCGCCCCGGGTGTGACGATCCAACCCATCACCGAGATCAACGGCGACGCCGAGTTCTGCCAGGAGTTCTTCGACGACGTCGAGCTTTCCGACGACGACGTCATCGGCGAAGTCAACCAGGGCTGGCGGTGGCCCAGACCATGCTGGTGTTCGAGCGGGGCGGCGGGTCGAGCCTCGGGCGCCTCGGACCGGACACCGACGGCCTGGCGCCTGATCTGGTCGCCCTCGCCCGCAAGGTCGGCCGGCAGGGAGACCCGATCGTCCGCCAGCTGATCGCCCGGGCGCACATCAACGACTACGCCCAGGCCCAACTGGGTGGCCGCCTGCTGGCCCGTCTCCGGTCGCCCCGGCGGCGTCGATGCCAGCGGCATCGCGGCGTACGGGAAGCTGGCCTCGGGTGAGTTGGCGCCGATCCGGAGCCGAATCGGCATGGCGATCGGGGGTCCCGAGGCGCTCCTGTGGCAGCAGGGGGACGTAGACGGCATGACCTCGTCGTTGAACTATCTCAACGGCCGGATCATGTCGATCGCCGGCGGCACCAACGAGATGCAGCGGAACGCCATCGGCGAGCGGGTCCTGGGGCTGCCCCGAGAGCCCAGTTTCGACACCAACAAACCGTTCGTCGAGGTCGTCCGCGGCGCTCAGAACTGGGACGGCCGGGTCGGTTGAGCGATTGAGCGCCAAATAATCGAGCCCGGGTCACCGACCCGGGGCTGGATCGAATGTTCGCCAAATAATCGAGCCCGGGTCACCGACCCGGGCTCGATCCAAATGCCTACTTGCCAGGCTCCGGCTTGTCCGGCTCCGGCTGAGCGGCCGGGCCGGTGCGCTGCCTGCCGTCAGGCGGCCGACTTCTCCAGGATGTGGAGACCGCACGCACTGCCGAGCCCGATCACGTGGGCCAGCCCGACCTGGGCACCCTCGATCTGACGCGGCCCGCCCTCGCCCCGCAGGTGGGTGCAGACTTCCCAGATGTTGGCGATGCCGGTCGCGGCGATGGGATGGCCCTTGGACTCCAGGCCGCCCGAGACATTGACCGGGGTCTTCCCGTCGCGCCAGGTGGCGCCGCTGCGGAAGAAGTCCACCGCGCCACCCTCCTCGCAAAGCATCAGGTTGTCGTAGTGGACGAGCTCCGCGGTGGCGAAGCAGTCGTGCAACTCGACGAGGTCCAGGTCGTCCGGACCAATACCCGCGTTCTCGTATGCCTGACGAGCGGCGTTGCGGGTCAGGGTGTTGACATCGGGAAGGACCTGACAGGCCTCCTCCCACGGGTCGGTCGTCAAGATCGAGGCGGAAATCTTCACCGCCCGGCGGCGCTGCTCGGCCGAAAGGGTCTTGAGCTTCGAGCCGCTGACCACCACTGCGGCGGCGGCGCCGTCACAGTTCGCCGAGCACATGGGTCGGGTGTTGGGGTAGGCGATCATGACATCGTTCATGATCTCGTCCAGGGTGAACTTCTTCTGGTACGCAGCCATCGGATTGAGCGTCGAGTGGGCGTGATTCTTCTCGCTGATCTGGGCGAACAATTCGAAGTCGGCACCGCCGTACTTGTGCGCATACTCCATGCCGATCTGGGCGAACACGCCAGGCATGGTGTCGGTGCCCAACCGGCCGTCCAGGGCAGCCACGGCCCCTACCCGACCCTGCGGGGTCCAGGTCTTCGAATCTGCGGCCCTGCTACCGCCCGCGAGAAGGCCGGCGCCGGCGAGCTTCTCCACTCCGACCGCCAGGCCGTAGTCCGTCTCACCGGACTTGACCGACATGACCGCGACCCGAAGGGCGGTCGCACCGGTCGCGCAAGCGTTGCTGACGTTGTACACGGGAATACCGGTCTGACCGATCTGCTTCTGGAGGCTCTGGCCCTGGGCGTGGCCCATCAGGTTGCCGAAGCCCAGCACCCCCATCTCGTTCATCGTCACACCAGCGTCGCCGAGCGCGCCCATCGCCGCCTCGGCAGCCAAGTCGATAGCGTCCTTATCCGGGTGCTTGCCGAACTTCGTCATGTGGATCCCGAGGATCCAGGCGTCTTCTGCCATGTCTTCGACCTCCGTCTCTCTCAGCTCACCGGCTCGTAGCCGAAGCCAATCGCTTCCGAACCTTCCTCATCCGTCCCCACTAGGAACGTCGCCAGGCGAAGCTTCATGCCCAGGTTGATCGCTTCCGGGGTGGGATCGACGTTGATGACGTTCGCTCGCACCGGGGTTTCATCGCAATCTACGATCGCGGAGACGTACGGAACAGGGATCCCGGGAGCGGCGTGCGCCACGATGCTGAAGGTCCGCAGCGTCCCGTCATTCGGGACACGGAAGTCCGTGAACTCGGTTCCGAAGCATGACGCACAGGCGTTGCGTCGCCCGAAGTAGCGGGCCCCGCACGTCGTGCACTCGTGGGCGACGAGATGAGGATCGTCGCCGAGCACCAAGTAATCGACCAACGGAATCTGGTTTGCCATCACGCTCCCGAGCACCCTACCGAGGCCCGGGGGCACCATGCCACCGAGCCCGATTCGATGGCGTCAGTATAGTTGGGCGGCGCGCCAATGGGCGAGGCGTCGGGGGTTCGCCCCCGGCGTCGCCAGGAGACGAACCGAGAGCGAAGGGGGTAAACCGCGTGAGCACAGAACGGTTCCCGGTCGAGGAGGGACACATCCTGCTGTTCGCCCGGGCGGTGGGTGACACGAACCCGGTGTACGCCGATGCGGACTACGCCGCGACCACCGAGGTGGGTGGCGTCATTGCCCCGCCGACGTTTGTGCAGTCCGGCGCCCATTTCGACCCGGACTACCCGCTGCGGCCGAAGCCGGGACAGGCGTGGTTCGGATCGGGCCGCAATCCGACGGGGGCAACCAGCCGGTCGGCCGGTGGCGACGGAGGCGGCGGAGGCGGCGGCAGTGGCGGCACCGGGCTGCACGCCGAGCAGGAGTTTCAGTATCACCGGCCGCTCCGGCCCGGCGACGTGCTGTCGGGCTCCTCCCGGCCCGGTGAGCGGTGGGAGAAGCAGGGCCGGTCCGGCAAGCTGGTGTTCTCCGAGTCGATCACCGAGTACCGGGACCAGAAGGGCGAACTGGTCATCACCGCCCGGACGGTCGGCGTCGTGACCGAACGGCCTGTCACCAGGGAGGCCCGCTGATGGCCCTGAAGGCGAACACGCTGAGCGTCGGCGACTCCCGCGAGCTGGTCCTCGTCGATGACCTGACCCGGACCCAGATCGTGCAGTACGCCGGCGCGTCAGGCGACTTCAACCCCCTGCACAGCGACGAGGTGTACGCCACCCAGGTCGCCGGCTATCCGTCCGTGTTCGCCCACGGGATGCTGACGATGGGCATGACCGGGCGGATCCTGACCGACTGGGTCGGGGACGGCCGCCTGCTGCGTTATGGCGCCCGCTTCATCAAGCAGGTGTGGCCGGGCGACACCCTGACCGCCCGGGCGGAAGTCACGGCGATCCGGGACGCTGATGGCGAACCCGTCGCGGATTTCCGGGTGGTAACCCGCAATCAGGACGGCGACGAGGTGCTGATGGGCACTGCGACGGCCCGCCTCGACGCCTAGCCGCGCGGCCGGACCGGCGGCCGAGGCAACGCGTGATGGCAGCTGTCAGGTCCCGGGCGCCCGCCGGGCGACAAAGTCGAGCACGGATCTCGGATAGGCGGTGCGATCGGGCCGAAACAGATCATGCCCGGACCCCGGGATGACGACGACCTCCACCTCCGGGATAGTCCGGACGTACCGCTCCGTGATCTCGTCGGTGACGAGCCCCCCGTCGCCGCCCCGGGCCACCAGTACGGGAATCTGCAGCGAGGCCACGTCTTCCCACAGCTCGCGGTGCCGGGAATCAGCTCGAATCCGCTCCAGCACGTGCAGCGAAACCCGCTCGGGCATGGGCCGCCCACGCCACCGGCTTTGCCAGGTGCTCTCGACATATCCGGGCGGGAGGGCGATCTCCCGGGCCAGGTAGTCGCCGATCGACAGCGTGACGGCCCGGGGCGGCTGGCGCAGGGCAACTTCGATCGCGGGAGTCGTGCCCCGCGAGAACGTCATCAAGTGGAACCGATCGAGCCCGTTGGCTGCGATGACCGCTTCCACGTCACCGGCCTGCTCGGCCGCGGAGTAGCCGGTCAACGGGGCGTCGCTCCCCCCGCGACCGCGCATCTCGATCACCAGGAGCCGCCGTGACTCGAACAGCTCCACCATCGCCTCATACTCGTCGGCGAAGTCGGTGACTCCGGGAACGAACACGACCGGCAGGCCCTCTTGCCGGACCGGGTCATTATCGAGATAACGGATGCGAACCCCGTCGTTGGAGACGAATCGCTCGCGATACCCCACGCCGGGCAGCCCGGAACTCACGTGCGAGGATCGTCAGGCAGCTGCCGAGTGGTGAAGCCGACGAGGGCATTCGACATGTCGGCCGGGTCGACGACGATCAAAGACTCCGTCTGTTGGGCGATCCCCATCCCGACGTTGGCCAGGTGCTGCTCGACCGCCCCGAGATCGGCGACCTTGAACGTCATCGCGTGCGGGACCTCGCCATGGGAGGCCAGATCCTCGCCGATACGGCTGTCCTCTCCTGTGGGTTCTGCCAACTCGACGACCGTCTCGGTGCCGACGAAGACGAAGGCGCTGCGCCGGTCCGGGCCCGTCTCGGTATAAAACGCGGGCGCATCGAGCACATCCGCGTAGAACGCCTGGGCCCGGTCGAGGTCGGCGACGACGGTTGTGAGGTGCGAGGTGCGCTGGATACCGAGTGGGTGCTCGTCCCGCCAGAACGCACCCGTCCAGCCGGGCTTGAGATGCGGATCACGGTCGGAGTGCGGCGAGAAGCCCTGAAACTCCAGTTGGCCGAACGTATCCCGCGGGTGGGTGAAGAAGGTGAGAGTGGGCTGGACCGGGGCTTCGTCCCCGATGTTGTCGTAGGGCGTGATGACGCGGATGCCGTACCGCCGCATCCGTTCGATCAACGGCACGACATCGTCGGTATCCACGTACCACGAAAGCGAGTGCAAGTGCTGACCGTGCCGGCGATGGAACTTCGGCAACGGCGATTGCTGGTCCTCGTCGAGCTTGCTCGGCTCCATCATCTCCAGCACCAGATCCGGACCGACCGCGGACAACGATGCCCAGCGCTTGTCGAAGTTCGACCAGCTCTTGGCCATGAAGACCTGCGGCGACAGCAAGGTCTGGTAGCGGGTCTCGGTGTCGTCGAAGTCATCGACGATCTGCATCAGATGAAAGAACTCCCGGATGGGCATCAGCCGACCTCTCTCACGAAATCAAGTGCGGACTCGCCACGTTGTTGCACTGAGTAAAAAAACTAGACGATCGCCAGGTGACCCGGCAACGAGCCACTGACCAGACGGCAGCATCGATTCCTGCTGGCGTCAACGGCCTCGAAAACGGGGGTCCCGTCCTTCGCGGTAGGCCCGTCCAGCCTCCTCGGAGTCCTCGCCCCCGCCGAGGCCGAGCAAGGTCACTTCCTCACGAAACGTCAGCTCCATCGTCGATTCGAGGGACCGGTTGAGCTGCTGTTTGATGTGGCCCATACGGATGGTCGGGCCCTCGGCCAGGCGCTGAGCCCAGCTGGCCACGACGTCGGGGAATTCCGCGGCGGGGACAACGCGGTTGACGAGCCCAAATCGCTCGGCGTCAGCCGCCGACAGGCGGTCACCGAAGAGGGCGATCTCCTTGGCCCGAACCAGGCTGGTCAGTCGGGGCAGGATCCACGCCCCGCCGCCTTCGAGGGGCAGACCCCGGCGTACGAACACCTCCCAGAAATAGGCCTCGTCGGAGGCGATGATCAGGTCGCACGAGAACGCCAACTGGCAACCGAACCCGGCGGCAACCCCGTTGACTGCGGCCAGGAACGGTTTCTCGGCGTCCCAAATAGCCTTGAACACGCGCCACCAGCCGTACAGCACGCCATCGGTCCGCACCATGTTGGCACCGGACGTCCGGCGCTCCGGGGCGATCTCGATCGCGCCGCCCTCCTGGGTCAAATCGGCGCCGGAGGAGAATGCGCTGCCGTTGCCGGTCACCACCGCCGCTCGTATGTCCGGGTTCTCCACCACTTCGCCGATCGCCGCCAGCAGCGCGTTTCGCAGCGGCCGATCAATGGCATTGCGCTTGTTGGGCCGGTCGAGGCGCAGCCAGGCGACGCCTTCGTCGACTTCAAAGGCCAGACCGGCCTCGGCCCAGCCACATTCGGGACCGCTCATGATTCCACCGCTGGAGCCACTCCGGCAAAGAACAGGTCACAGCGCGACGCCGGCATCACACGTCCGACCCGTTCAGATCGCAATGCCGACCACTTTTTCATCCAGATATTCCAGCAGGCCTTCACGAGCGCCTTCCCGGCCGACGCCGCTCTCTTTGATGCCTCCGAACGGGACGGAGGCCGACGTGGGATTGATGTCGTTGATGCCGATGATCCCGAAATCGAGGCCCTCGGCGACGGTGAGGGCGCGGCGCAGATCGTTGGTGTAGACGTAGGACGCCAGCCCGTAGGTGGTGTCGTTGGCCATTTCGAGCACCTGGTCCTCATGTTCGAAGATCACGACCGGGGCGATCGGTCCAAACGTCTCCTCGCGATAGATCCGCATATCGGGCGTCACGTCGGTAAGCACCGTCGGCGCGTAGAAGGTGCCCGCTTCGAACGAGCCCTCCGAGAGCCGATGCCCGCCGAGCGCCACCGTCGCACCCTTCCCGGAGGCGTCGGCGACCTGGGCCTCCATCTTGTCCAGGGCGGCCTGGTCGATCAGCGGCCCCACGGTCACGCCGTCATCAAGCCCATTGCCTGGCTGGAGCTTCCCAACCCGGGCAGACAGCTCGGCCACGAACCGGTCGGCCACCGACTCGTGCACGAACAGCCGGTTGGGGCAAATGCAGGCCTGGCCGGTATTCAGAAACTTGACGAGAGCGGCACCCCGAGCGGCGTGCACTGGGTCGGCGTCGGAGAGCACCAGGAAGGGGGCATGCCCGCCGAGCTCCAGCGAGACCCGCTTGAGCTGGCCTGCCGCCTGGGCCGCGATCTGCTTGCCGACCTCTGTCGAACCGGTGAACGTGATCTTGCGCACCGCCCAGTTGGACAGCAGCTCATTGGCGACAGGGACCGGATCGCTCGCCGTGATCAGGTTGACCACCCCCGCCGGCACACCGGCCTGCTCGAAAACCTTGATGGTTTCGACCGCGCAGAGGGGGGTCTGCTCGGCGGGCTTCACGACGATGGTGCAGCCCGCGGCGAGGGCGGGGGCGATTTTCCGGGTCAGCATGGAAATCGGGTAGTTCCACGGCGTAATGGCGGCGGCAACCCCGACGGGCTGATACATCGTTATGAACCGCTGATCAGCACGCGCCGACGGGATGGTGGCGCCGTAGACCCGTTTGGCTTCTTCCGCGAACCAGAGCAGGAAGTCGGCGGCATAACCGACCTCATTGCGGGCCATGCGCAGCGGCTTGCCCTGTTCGGAGGTCATGAGCCGGGCCAGCTCTTCGCGCCGTTCGGTCATGATCCGCCATGCGTCGTAGAGGTGCGCAGACCGCTGGTACGGCGTTAATTTCGCCCACGCCCGGAATGCCCCCTGGGCGGCGCGCACGCCGGCGGCGGCGTCCTCGGCACCCCCGTCCGCCACCTCGCCCAGAACCTCGCCCGTGGCCGGATTCCGGGACTCGAACGTGGCCCCCGAAGCGGCAGGAACCCAGCTTCCATCGATGTAGAGCATGTTCAGACCTCCGTGTTCGAACTGAGCGCAGCCCCCACTGACCCCCTCGGGTCGCCGGGCAGGTCCTGCTCGGTAAACGACCAGACGGCCCCGTAGCAGTCCGCCGGCTCGAGGGTGAGCGATGCGCCCCCTCGGTCGGCAACCCGGACCCCGACGCTTTCGACGTGATTCTCGGCCGCGGCGAGGTCGCGGACCCGGAAGGTGGCCGAATGCGGCAACTCTCCGTGGGCCGCCAGATCGACCGCCAGCCGGGACCCTTCGGTCACCGGTTGGGCCAGATCGATGACGGTGTCGGTCCCCACCAGGACAAAGGCTCGACGGGCGTCCCGGCCGGACTCCTCGTGGAACACGTTGCCGTCCAGAGCGTCCCGGTAAAACGCCTTGGCTGCCTCCACGTCCCGCACGACGGTCGTCATGTGCGACAGGCGCTCGATCCCGAGCGGCCCCCGCTGCCACGGGGTGGTCGACCAGCCGGGCTGGAAGCGGGGATCGACGCTTTGCCAGTGCTCTTTGAACCCTTCGAACTCCAGCTGCCCGAACGTGTCCTTCGGGTGGGTGAAAATGGTGGTGCCGGGATCGATGTCACCGGGCGGGAACATGCCGCCACCCGGCTTGGCCACGCGAACGCCACGCTCACGAAGCTGGATGAAGAGGGGCCGAATCTCGGGCACATCCACGTACCACGCGAGTGAGTGAAAGTGCTGCCCAAAGCGGGAGCGGAATCGTGACAGCGGCATGTGCTGGTCCGACTCCTCGCTGCTCGGCTCGATCACCTCCAGCATCAGGTCGCTGACCATGGACAGGGACGCCCAGCGCTTCTCGTGGTCCGCAAAGTGCTTGGGGCTGAACCGCTGCACGGCGAACAGGCGGTCGTAGAAGGCGTCGACTTCGTCCTCGTCATCGACGATGTGGATGAGGTGGAAGAACTCGCGGATACTCACAACGGCAACCTACTAAATAGCCGCCGTTTAGCTCCAATCCGGGCCAGGCTGGCGGAGCCGGCGAGGCCGGTCAGGCCGGTCAGGCCGGTCAGGCCGGTCAGGCCCGTCGGTGGCGCTCCACCTCGTCCGGTCTCGCTCATGGCGACGGTGGGGCCATACGGGCGCGCAGGGCCAGCTTGTCGGGCTTCCCGGAGGCCAGCCAGGGCACGTCGCTCTCATCGTCAATGATCTCGATGCGGGTGGGCACCTTGTACGACGACAACGCGTGCCGAGCCCGAGCCCGGACAGACTCGGGGTCCACGGTGGCCCCCGGCGCCGGCACCACAACCGCGGTCACCTCCTCCTCCATCTCGGGGTGCGGCAGCCCGAAGACGAGGGCGTGGGCGATGTCGGGAAAGCCCTCGAGCACGAGCTCGACTTCACGGGGAGAGACGTTGGCACCGCGCGTCTTGATCATCTCGTAGAAGCGGCCGACAAAGAACGGCCGATTGTCCACGATGAAGCACCGATCGCCTGTGTGCAGCCACCCGTCAGCGTCGAAGACCTCCTCCCGCTCCCGTTTGTAATAGCCCTGGGTCACCCCGAAGCCGCGAATGAGCAACTCGCCCTCATCCCGTTCGGCGAGAGAGGAGCCGCTGGCCGGGTCCACGACCTTCCGCTCCACTCCATTCCAGTTGCCGACCGTCTCGCTCATCCCCCGGTGCCCGGGGATGCCCGGCACGGGAGTATTGCTGAGCGCAACATCGGACGGGCCGGAGACGAGCACCGGGCAGTGCTCGAGGTTCCGGCCGGGGAAGGTGGGGTGGGTCCGCATCGACTGGATGAGCGAAGGCCAGGCGGCAACCATCCCGCACCCTTCTTTTTCGACCATGTCGAGCGCAGCTTCGGGCTCGAAACGCGGCAGACAGCAAACGGTCAGGCCGGCGTGCAAGGCCCCACCCAGAACGAGGAAGCCGCCGATCCAGAAGAACGGGAAACCGCAGAACACGGCGCTGCGGTCACCGGCGCGCATGGACGCGAACGGCGCCGTCGTGCGCACGATCGACCCGTGCGTGTGCATGACTCCCTTCGGCAGGGCGCTGGAGCCGGACGTGTAGACGACGGTTGCCAGGTCGGCGGGCACCACCTCGTCCTCGACGGCGCTCAGCAACTCATCGCTGACCCGTTCGCCGCCGGGGCCGACCGGATCGAGGGAGAGCTGCCGGGCCCAGGGCCGGTCCGTCGGCCCCGTGAGCCACACCGAACGCAGGTACGGAAGGCCGGGCAGGAACAGGTCGGCTCTTTCGGCGGTGCGCAGCTCGGGGGCGGCCTCTTCGAGAAAGGCGGCCATGTCCCGTCCGAGCAGGGTCGGCCCCAGGATCAGGGTGGACACGTCGCCCAAGCGGAGCACGGTGCGTAGCTCGCCGGGAGGGTAGATGGTCGAGAAGGGCATGACCAGCGCCCCGATGCGGCTGGCGGCCAGCCACGTCACAACCCATTCGATGCTGTAGGTATAGAACAGCCCCACCCGGGTGCCCTTGCCGATGCCGGCCTCCAGCATGCGCTTGGCCACTGCTCTCGAGGCGCGATCCGCCTCGGCGAAGCTGATGCGCCGATCGGGCAGAACTATGAAGTCGGAGTCTCCGAACAGGCGGGCGGCGCGCGTGATGGACTCGCCCAGTGTCGGCTTGTAGCCGATGTCAGGGACGGGGACCGGCGCCATTGTCACCTCCGGGATGCAGGCAGTGGGGATGCGCCGACGTTGCGAGGGATGGTCGCGGGATGGCCGGGGTTTGTGGTGGCCGCGGGTGCGGGGGCGGCCGGGGAGTGGTCACGGCGTCGGCGCTCGTCGGGGGCGCAGTGGCCGCGACCGCAGTCTGGGGCGCGCGGGCGCCGCTGCTGCGGGTCGCGCTTCGCAGCAGCGCCATCATTGGTCCGGATCCGGCGGGGGCATCCAGGCGCGCACCAGTTCGTCCGTCGTCGTGATGGTGGCCAGGAAGCGGATGGTGTGCGCGATCATCATCTCGCCGTACTCGTCCGGGGTACCGGCGACGGCGTCGCGAGCCACCACCACGTCGAACGACTGGTTGACAAGGTCCATGACCGTATTCGGCACCCCGATGTTGAGGGATACGCCGGTGACGACGACCGTCGTGATCCCGAGGTTGCGCAGGACCGGTACGACCCCGCTGTCGCAGGCCGCGCCCATTCCGTGCAGCCGGGTCGAGACCAGGTCACGTTCATCCGGGCCGAGCTCGGGAACCAGAACGGAACCCTCGACCGGGCGGCTGTCGGGGGTGACCGGCCCGGATGACACCTGGCCGCGAAGGCGGTACAGAATCACGTTGCGGTTGCGGGCCAGCGAATCCCGCCGGAAGACCTTGACGCAATGGATGACCTGGACGCCGGCCGCCCGCGCCACCTCGGCGAGCCGCACGATGTTCGGGAGCACCCGGGCGCCCGCCGCCGGCAGGCCATCGCCCTCCCCCACAGTGGAGACCTGCACCTCGTTGGTCAAAAGGGCCGTCGTGGCCGGCACGACCAGGGGCCTCACGTCAAAGCTCACAATGCCTCCACTGTCTCCACTGCCACGCTGACTCGCTGATGGTCGGGAGAGGCGGTGGTAGCGCCTGTCCGGACGGGGCTCGCGCCAGTGCCGATCGAGGGTTCTCGGGACGACCCGGCAAGTTTTCGTTCTTGATCTCGGTACAGCTTCTGCGGAGAACAAGCGGACCCGCTGCCATTTCGTGTGGCGTCAACGACTGCACCTGACCTACCTCACCGCGCGCAGGGCTCTCAACATCTTCTGGAAATGGTCGATTCTCCAGCCGTCCTGATCCTCGCCCCAACCGACTTTCCCGTCGTACTCCCAATGCATCAATGCGTTCGATCCAGCTCCGTTCTCACACATGTGGCTGACCGTAAAACCTTCTGCCTCCATCCTCCGACCGGTCACGTCCGTCAGGTCGACCTCCATGTGCGCGCTCCAACCCGTAGCCGGATCGCGGAAGTTCCGCATGCGGCTCTTCGTCCCGTCCAGCCGTTCGAAGACCCCGTCCTTCAGCAGCCAACCCACATTCAGCGGGGACCACCCGGACGAGTCGCCGTCCTGGGGACGCACAAAACTCAGGAAACCCGTGTCGGCGTCGGAGTGACCGAAGATGTACTGAATCCGCCCACGCCCACGCTCCCGTTCCACCTCGCGCCAGCGAGGGCCACCAGGTGAGGCGACGCGGTACTTGCCCTGCACGTATTCAGCCTTCTGGCTCTCCGCGTGGTGGCCGCCCCGCGGTCCCCAGGTCCGGTCGCGGACGGAATAGCAGTCGATGGGAATACGCTCGCCGCGGAGGACAAGCTGGCCGGTGATGTGACCAAGTTGGTCGAGGTGGGGATTGTCCATCATCGGGGCTTCACCCGGCGTGAAACGGCGCGGCGGATGCACGCTGCGGTGCTCGAATTCGACGGAAAAGTCCGCGTCGGGGTCCCGGTAGCCGACGTGGTAGTCCATCAGCGGAGTCAGCATCCTGACGCTGAAGCCACCGGCCGGAAACTGGAGGTTCCGCAAGTCGACTTCGGCGGCCATCGGCACTTCGCCCGAGTTGCGGTAGTACGCCAGGCGCCCAGGGTCGGCCCCGGTCGGGTCCCACAGGAACACCCGCCACGTCACCGATCCCCGATTGGTGTGAAAGCCAGCATGCAGCCATGCGCCCATACGCCGCTCGGGGACATTCAACGACCACCAGGTGGTCTCGGTCCAGAACGGGTCTGCCGAAGCCAGGTGGTAGGTGTCGTCCTCGGGCGCGAACGGGGTGTCTTCAGTGACCATCACGCCTACATCCTTCCACGACCCTGTGACAGTCACCCAAGCCGCCCGTACGAGAAGCGAACGATCGCGGTCAGAATCTCGCCATGGAGTTACGTGAGGTCATGACGACGACGCCGGCGACGAGGGACTTCTCCGACGAGCCCCTGCCGGCATCGGTCCTCTACCGCATCCTGGACCAAGCGCGGTTCGCCCCCAACGGCGGCAACCGCCAGGCTTGGCACGTCATCGTTGTGCGTGACGTCGAACGGAAACGACGCCTGGCGGAGTTGTGGGACCTCGCACAACGTGAAGACCATGCCTTTTATCAGGCCGGCCTGGTTCCCTTCGTGGCGTCGGAGGCGTATTGGAGAAACCCCCCGGGCGCTCCCTCCGATCAGCCCGTGGACCTGGACCTGGCTCGCCGCACCCCGCTGGAGCGAGCCACTGGCACCCTGCCACAGACCATCCTTACGGCCGCCGTTCTGCTAGTGATCAGCGTCAACCTGACCCGGATTACCGCTATGGACAGCGGTTTGGGTCGCCTGAGTATTTCGGCCGGGGGGTCCGTGTACCCGTTCGCCCACAACATCCTGTTGGCCGCCCGTGACGCCGGTTACGGGGGTGTCATCACCACGGTCCTGGTCCGCCAGGAGCCCGCGGTGAAAGACCTGCTCGGAATACCCAACGAGCACGCCTTGGCCTGCGTGATTCCGCTCGGGAGACCACGCCGGCAGGTGACCCGGTTGCGCCGCGTCCCGGTAGAAGACTTCACCACCCTGGAGACCTTCGCCGGCACCAGCTTCACGCCGGGGTAACCGGGGTAACCGGGGTAACCGGGATGACCGCGGTAAGACGTCCGCTGGTGGTGGTGCGCGGACTCGGGTCTGTTCTCGATTCCGCGCGCCGTCTAAAGAATCGGTAGCATGCGCGTTCGCAAATGTCAGTCGTCGTACCTCGGTTGATCGCCGCAGGGGGAGGAGCTGGACTCAGGATGTTCCCGCAAACCGCTGACCAGGAACTGTTCGAGGAAACCACTCGACGCTTCCTCGCGTCGGAGTCTCCGCTGACCAAGATTCGCGACCTGGCGGGCAGCAAAGCCGGCTACGAGCCCGACTTCTGGCGCCAGGGCGCAGAACTGGGCTGGACCTCGCTCGTGGTACCAGAAGAAGCGGGCGGCGGCAGCGTGAGCGGCAACGGCATGCTCGACCTTGTGCTGGTGGCTTATGAATTCGGTCTCCACGCGGCCCCCGGCCCGCTCGGCCCCACCAACGTGGTGGCCGCAGCGTTGGGACGCTGGGGCAGTGCCGAACAACAGTCCGGCCTGCTCGCCAGCTTGCTCTCAGGCGAGAAGGTGGCCGCGTGGGCATCGGCGGAGCCGCCCCCGAACGACGGCTTTGGCCAGGTCAGCCTGGAGGCTCAGACGGAGGGCGATTCGGTCGTGCTGGCCGGGTCGAAGGGACCGGTCGAAGCCGGTAACGAAGCAGACAGCCTCCTCGTCACTGCCCGTCAGGGATCCGGGTTGAGCCAGATCCTCGTCCCTCACGACGCTGCCGGGGTCACCATCACTCCACTCCAGGGCCTCGATATGACCCGTCGCTTCGCCCGGGTGGACTTTGACCAGGTACGGCTGCCGCGCAGCGCTTTGGTGGGTGAAGAGGGTCAAGCGGCCTCGGCCATTGGCTGGCTCACCGATTTGGCAATCGTCATCCAGCTGGCCGAGATCGTTGGCGCCATGCAATGGGGTTTCGACACCACGCTCGATTGGGCGTTCAACCGCTACTCGTTCGGGCGACCGCTGGCCTCCTACCAGGAGATCAAGCATCGCTTCGCGGACCTGAAGATGTGGCTGGAGGCGAGTTACGCCATCACCGAAGCAGCCGCCCGGGCCGTCGAGGATGACGGGCCGGACCGCTCGACCGCGGTCAGCGCCGCCAAGTTTTACGTCGGGCGACAGGGCGCCGAGCTACTTCAGGACTGCGTGCAGCTCCATGGGGGCATCGGCGTGACCTTCGATCATGACCTCCATCTGTTTCTGCGACGGGTGACCTCCAACGTTCCGGCCTTCGGCAGTCCCAGCGACCACGCCACCCGGATCAGCAATCTCCTCGAGTCCCAGGAAGGCAACGCATGAGCGACACGATCAACACTGCCGACATCGAAGACGTTGAGAGCTTCACCAACCGGGCTCGCCAATGGTTGAAGGCCAACATGCCGCCTCGGCCGACCGGGCACGAGGCCGTGGCCAGTATGGGCCGTCCCCGCTCGGACGAAGAGGAATTGGCTCGTATCGCACGGTGCCGGGAGCTCCAGCGCATGCTGTTCGACGGGGGTCTCGCCGGCATCTGTGTCCCAAAGGAGTACGACGGTCAGGGCCTGACCATGGCTCATCAGGCCGCGCTCAACCGAGAAATCGCCCCTTACGACTACCCGGCCGAGACCCAGGTCCCGACCTTTACGCCGTGCATGGCTGTCATTCTCGAGTTCGGGACCGACGACCAAAAGAGAAGGCACATTCCCCCCATCCTTCGGGGTGAGACATTCTGGATGCAGTTCCTGTCCGAGCCGAGTGGTGGATCTGACGTGGCCGGCGCTCAAACCACAGCCATCCGCGACGGGGACGAGTGGGTGATGAACGGCTCCAAAATCTGGACGACGGGCGCGTGGTGGGCCGACTGGGGACTGTGTCTGGCGCGAACCAACTGGGACGTCCCCAAGCACCGGGGCCTTACGGTGTTCATGCTGCCCATTCACCATCCCGGCATCGAGATCCATCGGATCGAAATGCTCAACGGCTCCCGCGAGTTCTGCCAGGAGTTCTTGACCGACGTCCGCATCCCCGATGCCGACCGCATCGGCGAGGTCAACCAGGGCTGGACGGTAGGAATCCGCTGGATGTACCACGAGCGCACCGTCGGCGGCGGCTCGCCCTACGTGACCCGACCTGGCGTGATGCGCGCCCGGGGACCCGCGAACGGCGCCAAGGGCCTGGTCCGGCGGGCCAAAGACACCGGCACTCTGGACTCGGGCCACACCCGGCAGCTGATCGGCGAAGTACAGGCCCTCGATCTCGTGGGGAGCGCCCTCACCCAGCGCATCGCGGACGGGATCCAGAGCGGACGAACGACGGACCAGGCCGCAGCCGTCACCCGTCTGTACACCGGGACAACGGCTGTGCGAACCGCCTCCATCGCGTTCGAGCTCGCCGGCAACACCGCCATCGCCTGGTCGGACGCCGAGGACGAGCAAGGACAGGCCGGAATTGCCTACCTCATGCGCCAAGCCTCCTGCATCGGGGGTGGCACGACCGAGATGAGCCGCAACGTGATCAGCGAACGCGTTCTCGGGATGCCGCGAGAGCGCACCGTTGACCGCGAGTTGCCGTTCCGGGACGTACCGCGCAGCGCTCCGAGTCGCTGATCGATTCGGGGTCGTCTGGCCGCCGCTCGGCTGGAAGGTGCGCAGCCATCCTCGGCGTGCCGGTAGATCGTTCGCGATGGTGGAGGCTGGCGTCCTTCTGGGTCGGTCCGACATGGTGATCGGGCCTCGCGGCGCGGGTCGGGTCGGGTCGTGGGGTGCCAAGCGGGCCGGGTTGAGCCGGCGTTTTGCCGTGCCCACTTTGGCGCAAGTGGGCACGGTCACGCGAAGTGGGCAAGGTTCAGCCGGGTTTTTGCCAGTTAGCGTGCCCACCTTGCCGCCCCGTGCCCACTTTGGTGTTGGCCTGCCCACCTCGTCGTAGCGTGCCCACTTTGGCGCAAGTGGGCACGGTCACGCGAAGTGGGCATGATTCAGCCGGTTTTTTGCCAGTTAGCGTGCCCACCTAGCCGCAGCGTGCCCACTTTGCGGTAAGTGGGCACGGTCACCGGAGGTGGGCAGGGCTCAGCCGCACTCCCGAAACACACGGGAGTGCAACACCCAGGCCGAGCAGATGGTCAAGGCCCCGGGGCTGCATACCCAGTGGCCCCACGGCCCAGCAGCTCCAAGGACCACCGGGCGCCGGCCCACATTCCGAACTCAGACCGAGAGCCGGGTCCTTAAGCCTGCCAGCAACAGGTCGGTGCGACGGCGGAGCGCTGGGCCCAGTTCCGCATGGCCCGCGGTCCAATCCAGCATGGAGTCCATCGCCAGAGCGACGAGCATGTGCGCCATCTCGGCGGCCTCGATGTCAGCCGGCAACTCCCCCGTGTCTTGCGCGTGGGCGAAGAGCGCTTCGAGCCCCTCGCCGAACCCGGCTCTGCCCGCCGCCTCATCCTCGGCCGGCGTCGTCCTTCGGAACTCGGCGATGGCCCGGCCGACCGCCGCCGGCGGGGCGGCACGGACGTGACGGCCGAGGACGGCCATCACCCGGTTTAGTGAGTCGTCGAGAGCACGGCCCGCCCGCAGGCAGCGCTGGGCTTCCTCGTTGGCAGCTTCTGCCGTATCCCAGCCCATCTCCAGGAGGATTTCCTCCTTGCGCGCGAAGTGGAAGTAGAAGGTGCCTTTGGTGACACCGGCCGCCTGCACGATCTCTTCGACCGTCGTCTCCTCGATTCCGGTTTCGAATCCGCGCTCGTTCCAGAGATCCAGTGCTGCCCGGACCAGCCGCTGCCGTGTCTGGCGAGATCGCTCTTGCAGTAATCCGGAGCGCCGGCGCAAGGGCCGAACATCAGCCACTGGCGGCAGGGGGGGTAGCGACGGAGTTCGTGCCGGCACGGGCAGAGGTGGAGCCAGCCGCGCCCGCACCCGCAGCGCCCGCGCCAGCACCCGCAGCGCCAGCGCCCCCCGCACCCGCAGCGATCCCGGAGAGGAGCGCAGTGGTACGAGCCCGATCGGCCGGCGACCCGCACAGGATCGCGACGAAGTCGGTCGCCCCGATTTTGGCGAGGTGGTCGAGTTGCTCCGTCACCGAGCGCTCGTCCCCCACAACGGACACGTCGCCTGGTGAAGCTGCACCCTCACGATCGAGGACGGCGCGGTACACGGGGATCTGGCCGTAACCCTTCAACTGCTCGTCCGCCTTCAGGCGGCCATCCGCTTCGTCGTCTGTGACGCACACGGGCAACGCGACAACAACCTGGGGCGGCGGGCGACCGGCATCATCGGCGGCAGCAGTGATCAGAGGAACGATATGCGTCTCTACCGTCACCGGTCCCGTGCACCAGGTGATCGTGCCGTCGGCCAACGACCCGGCCAGACGCAGCATCGCCGGCTGCAGGGCTGCGAGCAGAACCGGGGGCGCCACCGCGCCCGGAATGGACACTTCGGTGCGGCCCACCAGCGTGTCGCCACTGAAGTCCACGCGGCCGGTCCGCATGAGCGGGAGGAGGATGGACAGGTACTCCCGCATGTGGTGGGCCGGGCGTTCGTAGGAAAGCCCGTACCGGCCTTCAATCGCCATCTTGTGGGATAGCCCGATGCCCAGCTCCAGGCGACCATCGACGGCGGCATTGGCAGTCAACGCCTGGACGGCCAGGCTCACCGGGTGCCGGGGATAGGTGGGGATGACCGCGGTGCCGAGATGGATCGTGTCCACCTGCCGGCCGATCACTACCAGGGCAGTGAGGGCATCGAAGCTCGTGCTTTGCGGCAACCAGGCCGACTGAAAACCGGCAGCCGCAACTTCGGCGACCCGGCTCACCATCTCGTCGAGCGGCACGTGCTCGACACTCGGAAAGAAGACACCGATGCGCATTTGACGGCAGCGTAGCGCACGGCCCCCGGACCCAAGCCGATCGAATATTTGAACTCATCCCAAGTTTCTCGAGGCGATCTCGAGGCGATCTCGAGGCGATCCCAGGATGATCTCGAGCCCACGGCCTCGCCGCCCGGGTCCGGGTCGGGACGACGGCCCGCAGAGTATCGTTCCCGGGGTGGCCTACCCGGGATACCAGACGCAGAACGTCCGCTGACTGCGATGGCCAACGACCAGGGATCGTCAACCCTTGGACCCCGGCGCACCGCTTTGGCCCAGGACCGGTCCAAGCAAACCAGGCGGAGATTGGTCCGGGCGGCGGTGCAGTTATGGACCGAGCGCGGCTTTGAACGCGGTATCGAGACGACCACCGTCGAAGAGATCGCCCGCGCTGCCGGCGTAACCAAAGGCACCTTCTACTTTCACTTCGCCCATAAAGAGGACATTCTGCTGGAGCTCGGCTGGGGCACAGCAGAAGCGCTGTACGAGGAGGCGGTGCGTGGCGTCGCCGCCCGCCGTTCGGGCCTGACCCTGGTCCGGCAATTGCTGACGTCGCTGGCCAAGCGCGCCGAAGCAGTTCCGCAGGCGGCCGTGCTGCGGTCAGTGACGGGCTTCTACGCGACGGGCGTACCTCGCCCGGTCCCCGGCCGGCGCGACATTCATCACGGTCTGCTCGTCGCGCTGGATGCGGCCCGCCAGCAAGGCGACCTGCCGGAGAGCTCGGACACCGATGAGCTCGCCCGGATTCTTACCGCCCTGGCGATGGACGCTCTCCTCCGCTGGGCTCAAGGCGAGAGTGCCAGACTGCGACCGCGGTTGCACGCGAGGACAGACATCATCCTCGCCGGTGCTCGAACTGCCGACGAGCCTCGCCATGGCGCTGGCGGCAGCCGGGACGGAAACCTCCGGGCCACCTGAGTGAACGGCGTCCAGCTCGGCAGCGCCGGCGGACCGCCCCCCGGACCACCTGACCGGCAGGAGTTGCCGTCACAGGGCCCAGATACACTCGCAGAGCAATGTCGCCACAGACAGGTGGGAGCATGGAATATCGCAATCTGGGTCGGACCGGTTTAAAGGTCAGCCCGCTCTGTTTGGGCACGATGAACTTTGGCCCTCGCACGTCGGAAGCCGACAGCTTCGCCATCATGGACGAGGCGCTCGGGGCCGGCATCAACTTCTTCGATACCGCCAATCGCTACGGGGGCACCGAGACCGAATCGATCATCGGTCGATGGTTCGCGCAGGGCGGACAGCGGCGGGAAAAGGTCATCCTGGCTACCAAAGTGTATGGAGCCATGTCCGATTGGCCCAACATGTCGCGCCTTTCCGCCCGGCACATCCGTGATGCCTGCGACGACAGCCTGCGACGACTGCAGACCGACCACATCGACCTGTACCAGATGCACCACGTTGATCGTGCCACCCCGTGGGACGAGATCTGGCAGGCCATGGATCTGCTGGTGGCCCAGGGCAAGGTCATCTACGTCGGCAGCTCCAACTTTGCTGGATGGCACATCACCGCGGCTGTGGAGACGGCCCGACATCGCGGGTCGCTGGGCCTGGTGTCCGAGCAGAGCCTCTACAACCTCACGGCGCGGACCGTGGAGCTGGAGGTCCTGCCAGCTTGCCAGGCGTACGGAGTGGGCGTGATTCCGTGGAGCCCGCTCGGAGGCGGCCTGCTGGGCGGCGTGCTGAATGGGAACTCGGGAGGTCGGCGAGGCGATGCCCGCATCCAGGAGAGCATCAACTCCCGGCGATCCCAGCTCGAGGCATGGGAAAAAGTGTGCGCTGACCTGGGCGAGCAGCCCGCCAACGTCGCCCTGGCCTGGCTTTGGGCCAACCCTGCCGTCACCGCCCCCATCATCGGCCCCCGGACGATCGAGCAGTTCACGAGTAGCCTGCCGGCCGTACAGATCCGCCTCGACGGTGGGGTGCTCGACCAACTGGACAGGATCTTCCCGGGGCCCGGAGGACCTGCCCCAGAGGCCTACGCGTGGTAAGCCGCAGACGCAGGCGCAGTCGGGGGACGGCGCCAGGAGTCCCGGCCTATCGGAGAACCGCAGAAGACTGAAGAAGAGGAGGAGGAGGAGCCGTGGCGCAGGTCAAGCTGGCGCTGCCCGACGAGATGCTGGCCTGGATCGAGGGCACGACGGGACAACCGGTCGCCAATGCGGACCGGATACCCGGCGGGGCCACCCGGGAAGGCTGGTTCGTCGATGTGGCCGCGCCCGAGGGCGGAATACGTCAACTGTTCCTCCGCTACAGCCCGAACCCGATGCCGGAGCGCAGCGCCTTCCATCCCCTGGCCATCGAGGCCGCCGTGATGCAAGGGCTCGCGGGGACCGGGGTCGCGGTTCCGCCCGTGCTGGCGGCGCATCCCGAGCGGGAGGCAATCCTCGAGGAACGCGTACCCGGAGCGACGTGGTTCTACCGGATCAAAGACCCGGACGAGCAAGTACGGGTGGCGCGCGACTTCATACGCAACCTGGCCAACCTGCACCGCCTCGATCCGGCAAGTCTCGGTATCGACAGCCTCGGTCCCGTCCGTTCGGCTCGGGAGCACGCCCTCGACCGCATCGCCGGGATCCGTTGGCGCGGGACCGCGCCCGACGGTTCGATGGATCCCCTATTGCGCCTCAGCACCGATTGGCTCGAGCGGAACGTGCCCGATTACGACGGCCCGGTCGTTCTCGTCCAGGGTGACACGGGCCCCGGCAACTTCTTGTACCTCGACGGGCACGTCACTGCCGTGGTCGATTGGGAGTTGTCCCATTGGGGAGACCCCATGGACGACATCGCCTGGCTGTCTTTGCGAACCGTCCAGGACACGTTCACTTACCTGCCCGACCGTCTGGCCGAGTACAGCGAGCTGTCCGGCCACGCCATCGACGAGTCGCGAGTCTGGTACTACCGCCTCTTCGCCGAGTCCACCATGACCACCCTGTACCCCAACGACGGGGTCGATTCCAGACGGCCGGGAGAAGCCGACGAGGATTCGGTCGCGCGCGACATCGGCAACGGGATCATCTACCGCCAGCTGCACCGACGCCTCTGGCTGGAAGCGCTCGCGGCGGTCATGGGCCTCGAACTCGAGCCACCGTCGCTGCCCGAGCCGGCCGAGCTCCCGGAATGGCACCGCCTGTACGGCACTGTCCTTGGCAGTCTGCAAACCATCGTGCCTCGCATTTCCGATCCCCTGGCCAACCAATGGACGAAGGGCGTGGCGCGGGTCGTCAAGTACCTGCAGGATCTGGACGCGTCGGGACGCGAGTTCGCCGACCTGGAGGAGAAGGAGGTCTCGGCCCTGCTCGGCTATCGACCGAGCAGCCTGCCCGCGGGGCGAGCCGAGCTGGCTGAGGCAGCGCGGACGGGGCAGGTCAGCGACCAGGACTACGTCCGCTACCTCTGGCACAAGGTGCTCCGGGACGATCACCTGATGCGTCATGCGTCGGGGGCCCTCCACGAACGCAGCTGGCCGCCCGTGGTGTGAGGGGGCCCGTTGACGGCTTGGACGAAGGCGGAGGGAGGTGGCACACTGGACAGTCGTTGAAAGCGGAGGACGGAAACAGGTGATTACAGAAATCAAGCCGGGCGCGAGGTTCCGGTCGTCGGTCTGTGATGTCGAGGTCATCGTCATCAAGGCGCTCTCGTCGGAGGTCGACCTGCGCTGTGGCGGGCACGCTATGCTCCCGGCCGGAACGGAGCAGCCAGGAGATCAGGCCCCTGAGCCGGGCTTTGACGAAGGGACCCTGCTCGGCAAGCGCTATACGGACGAAAGCGGGGGTTTGGAGCTGCTCTGCACCAAGGGAGGGACGTCGTCACTGTCGGTCGGCGACGTTGTCCTGCACGTAAAGGACGCGAAGCCGCTCCCGTCCTCGGACTGAGCCACAAGCACCCCGAGGGAACCCGACTCCCTCGGCCAGGCCGCGCCAGCAAGGAGGACGGATGACCGCGATCGGGACCAGTCTGATCGAGGAACTGTACGACTGGCTCAGAGATGCCTGGGATCCGGCCTTGACCTTGCGGGAGTGGTGGCTCCGCCTGGCAGAGTCGGGTTGGTCGCAACCCCACTGGCCGGTGGAGTGGTTTGGGAAAGGCTGCTCGCGTGCCGACGCCAACGCCGTGGTCCGCGGCACCCGCGAGTTCGGTGCCGTGACCGCTCCTGTCGGGTTCGCGACCAACATGGCCGGCCCGACGCTGCTCGACCACGGCACCGACGACCAGAAACGCCGCTTCCTTCCCGGCATGGTGACCGGCGCCGACGCCTACTGCCAGCTGTTCAGCGAGCCCAACGCCGGATCAGACCTGGCCGGGCTGCAATGCCGGGCTGAACGCGACGGCGACGATTGGGTCGTCAACGGACAAAAAGTGTGGACCTCGGGCGGCCAGATCGCCAACAAGGCCATCCTGGTCGCACGCACCAACGTCGACGTCCCCAAGCACGCCGGCATCTCCTACTTCATCATCGACGTCCGCCAACGGGGCATCGAGATCCGGCCCCTTCGCGAGATGACGGGCCGCGCCTTCTTCAACGAGGTATTCCTCACCGACGCCCGGGTCCCGGCCGAGGATCTCGTCGGCGGCGAGGGAAACGGCTGGGCCGTCGCCAATACGACGCTCGCCTACGAACGGTCCCTGTCTGGAGGCGGCGAGCTGGGTGCGACGGCGGACCCGGGTCCCATCGCCGGCAATCTGGACCGGCCCGCGGGCGAGTTTGCCCGGCCCGGACCGGCCTCCCCCGAGGGCGGAGGTCCGCAGCGCCAGTGGGCGACGCTGGCGGCTGTGGCCGCCCGCCTGGGACGCAGCCGCGACGCACGACTGCGTGACGGTTTGGTCCGGCTGTACACCCTCGAGCGCCTGAACGCGCTGACCACCCAACGCGCCCGCGCCCTGGAGGAGGCTGGCCGGACCCTGCCGGGCCTGCCCCAGCTGGCCAAGATGGCCCAGAACCACGCTCTCCGGCTGGGTCGGGACCTGACCTTCGCCCTCCTGCAGTCAGCCGGAACCCTGCACAGCTATGACGGGACCGAAGCCGCCCTGCTCGAGGAGGCGACCGGTATCGAGGACCTCGGCTCCCTGGTCGAGGCGGGCCTCTTCGCTCAGGGACCACCGATCTACGGCGGCTCAGACCAGATCCAGCGCAACATCCTCGGCGAGCGCACCCTCGGCCTCCCTCGCGAGCCGAACGTGGAGCACGGCCTGCCGTTCCGGGATTTGTTGAAAAACTGACGTCAGGGGATCGGGATAACCGGAAGGATGACCCGGCTGGGGTGACGGGCGTCGTGCCAGACGTGCTGCCGCGCCGGCCGAAGATCGGCATCGGTGTCCACGCCGACCGGCCGGCCCGTGTTGGGATTGGGTTCCCACTCGGGGAAACTGCTGGATGACACGTACAGACGCAGGCGGTGGGCGGCGGGCAGGACAACACTCGTCGCGATCAGGTCAACGGTGAAGGGGTAGACGGCATCGGCGACCAGAGGCATCGCCGCGCCGCTGTGTCGAGCCCGCGCGGCACCCTCGCAGAGATTCCAGGCGGCTCCGTCCGGATGCACATCGGCCAGCACCGCCGTGAAGTCCGTGTCCGGCGCGTCCGTGCTGGCCCACAGCTCGGCCTGTACCGGCCCGGTCATCTCCATGGGCGCGGAGAGGGGATCGGAGGTGTACGACAGCACGTCCGTTCGCTCATTGAGCGGGCTCTGGTCGACCGGGCCGGCGATTTCACCGCTCCCCAACAGCCTGCCCCCGCATGTCGGGGCCGGATGGTGCGGGTCGTACACAAAGGAGTCGGCCGCGTCAGATACCTCCGGGTGGGCCCGCTCGAGCCGTCCTCCCGCGGCCAGGTACCACGGGGTGTATTCGGTGCGCGCCAACGGCCACTCCTGCTCGTCGCGCCACCGATTCGCCCCCATCACGAACAGGCGGACCGGCGGCTCTTCGAGATCGGGCCCGTCCTGCAGCCACCGCCGGAACCAGGCCAGTCGCATGCGGGTGGTGTCCAGCACCGCCTCCGGACCGAAATCGACGTCGCCGACGACCGGGAGCATCGGCGTCCAGTGAGCCCACGGACCCACGATCAGCCGCTGGGCCTGCCGTGCCCGGTCGGTGGGCGCCTGGCGGCGCATGCCCGTGAAGTTGTTCAGGATCCCGTGCAGGTGCACGTCATACCACCCGCCGACATGGATGGCGGGCAGGTCGAGGGCGCCGTAGAAGGTGGTGGGGTTGAGTCGCCTCCAGTTGGAATCGCCGGGTTGCTCATGCTGGAAGATCTCGTCCAGCCAGGTGGCGCGCCCATGCCAGAGGTCGTTGTCCTTGATGGGCCGGGTCCGGTAGACGTCGTCGAGCAGCGCCTTCGTCGCCTCTCGGGTGGCGCGAATGGCCGCCGGATCCCCGCCGAACGCGGCGCTGCGGGCGTCGAGGAACGCCTGACGAAGCTTGTCGAGGACGGGATCGTCGATTCCCCACTCCGGCGCCATAGCCGCAATCAACGACGCCGTCCAACCCAGTCGCTGGGCCAGCCGGAAGGTGCCGCCCGGATCGAAGGACGCCACCCAGTAGTCGGCGGCGCAGCACTCCGGCGCCATGACCTCGAGGTGCGGCGGGGCGGCGACCGCCGCCAGCCATTGGGTGTAGCCCATGTAGGACGCCCCGAACATCCCCACCCTGCCGTTCGACCACGGCTGGGCTGCGGCCCACTCGACGGTGTCGTAGCCGTCCTCGACCTCGCAGGCGACGTACCCCCAGTCCCCCTCCGATCCGAACCGGCCGCGGCAGTCCTGTAGCACTACCGCGAACCCGGCCGCCGCCAGGTCGGCCGGTGCCGACATAAGGGCGATCATGTCCTTGCCGTACGGAGTGCGGCTGACGAGGACCGGTCCCGGCCGCTCCGTGTCGGGTCGCCAGATGTCGGCAGTCAGGCGGACGCCGTCGCGCATGGGGATGCGCACATCGTGCTCTTCGTTGACTGCAGTCACACTGTCCTCCTCAGCGATGCTGGGGGAAGCCGAGGTCGACGGTGCTGGTCGATGGGTCGGGCCAGCGCGACGTGACCACCTTCGTCCGGGTGTAGAAGCGGATCCCGTCGGGGCCGTACATGTTCGTGTCGCCGAACAGCGACGCCTTCCAGCCTCCGAAGCTGTAGTAACTGACCGGCACCGGGACGGGCACGTTGATGCCCACCATGCCCACCTCGACGTCGAACTCGAAGCGCCGGGCCGCGCCGCCGTCGCGGGTGAAGATGGCCACGCCGTTGGCGTAGGGGCTGGCGTTGACCAACCGGATGGCGTCGTCGTACGTGTCGGCCCGCACCACCGCCAGCACGGGCCCGAAAATCTCGTCGTCGTAGACAGGGGTGCCGGGTTGCGCATCGTCGACCAGGCTGGGAGCGAGGAAGAAACCCGGTCCGGGCGGGGTCGAATCCCGGCCGTCCACCACCACCTGTGGCGCCCGCCGAGGGCCGGCTTCTCCAGGTAGCCGACGACCCGGTCCCGGTGTTCCCGGGTGACGAGAGGTCCCATCTCGGAGGCGGGATCGTCACCGGGTCCGACCCGGACCTGCGGGAATGCGAGCAGCAATGGCTTCGACCAGCGGGTCGGCGACCCGGCCGACGGCGACGATGGCCGACACCGCCATGCAGCGCTCGCCGGCGGAGCCGTAGCCGGCGGAGACGGCGGCGTCGGCGGCCACGTTGATGTCCGCGTCGGGGAGGACGACCATGTGGTTCTTGGCCCCCCCGAGGGCCTGGACCCGCTTGCCATGATGGCTGCCGGACTCGTAGATGTGACGGGCGACGGGCGTGGATCCGACGAACGACACGGCCGCGACGTCCGGGTGCTCGAGGATGCGGTCGACCGCGACCTTGTCGCCCTGGACGACGGTGTATACCCCGTCCGGGAGACCGGCCTGCTTCCACAGGTCGGCGAGAAGCAGCGAGGCCGAAGGGTCCTTCTCGCTGGGCTTGAGCACGAAGCAGTTACCGCAGGCAATGGCGTTGGACATCATCCACAGCGGGACCATGGCCGGGAAGTTGAACGGCGTGATCCCGGCCACCACACCCAACGGCTGGGCCACCGAGTGCACGTCGACGCCGGTGGACACCTGCTCCGAGTAGCCGCCTTTCAACAGGTGCGGGACCCCGCAAGCGAACTCCAGGTTCTCGAGACCGCGAGCCACCTCGCCTTCGGCGTCGGAGAGCACCTTCCCGTGTTCGGCGGTCACCGCGGCAGCCACGTCTTTGCGGTTGGCGTCGAGCAACTCGCGCATGCGGAACAGGATCTCCGCCCGCCGGGACAGGCCGGTGGCCCGCCACTTCGGGAACGCGGCCCGGGCCGCCTGCAACGGCCAGATCCACCTCGGCGGGCGCTGGCCAGGTCCACCTCGGCGGACTGCTCCCCGAGTGCCGGGTTGTAGACGGGCCCGGTCCGGCCCGATGTGCCCAGCACCAGGCGGCCATCGATCCAGTGGCTGATCCGCTTCACGGGTGCTCCTCGCTCTCGCTGCGTCGCCGGTCGCGGCCTACCCGCGCCTTCCGGCACCAGCGATCATAGGCGGGGTCGAATTCGCCCAGCTGCCGGGCCACCGGCGGGCGCCGGCCGCCGGGTTGGGTCAGGTCAGGCGGCTGCCCGTGCCCGAGCTCACCCCTCCGGGTACGATCGGCGGCGCCGCGACCGGAGCGAAAGGGGTTCACGCTGAAAGTCGACACGTTTTTGTCCGGGGACCTGGCCGACGCCGAGACGGTGGCCCGATGGTCTCGAGAAGCTGGGTTCGACGGGCTGTGGTCCGCCGAGTTGACCCACGATCCCTTCTTGCCATTGGCGCGCGCCGCCACCGCGGCCATACCCATGGAGTTGGGCACGTCGATCGTGGTGGCCTTCGCCCGGAGCCCGATGACCCTGGCCAACACGGCCTGGGACCTGCAGGCCTTGTCCGGCGGCCGCTTCTTGCTGGGGCTCGGATCCCAGGTGCGGGCCCACATCGAACGGCGCTTCTCGATGCCCTGGTCCCACCCGGCCGCCCGGATGCGCGAGTTCATTGCGGCCCTGCAGGCCATCTGGGCCTCCTGGCAGGACGGCACCCCGCTCGACTTCCGGGGCGATTTCTATCAGCACACCCTGATGACGCCGATGTTCAATCCCGGCCCGCTCCCCCAGGGCCCGCCGCGTGCGTTTCTGGCCGCGGTCGGTACCGCCATGACCCGGGTGGCGGGCGAAGTGGCGGACGGGCTGCTGGTGCACGGTTTCACGACGCGCAGCTATCTGCAGGACGTGACCCTGCCTGCGCTGGCCACGGCCCTGGACCGGGCCGGTCGATCCCGGTCGGAGTTCCAGGTGAAATACTCCCCGTTCCTGGTCACAGGTTCGAGCGAGGCAGAACTCGCGGACGCGGCCACCGAGGCCAGGGAGCGAATTGCTTTCTACGCCTCCACCCCCGCTTACCGGCCGGTGCTCGAGCACCACGGATGGGGCGACCTGCAGACCGAGCTGAATCACCTGGCTCGCAGGGGCGAGTGGAAGGCCATGGGCGGCTTGATCGACGACGACGTACTCGAGGCGTTCGCCCTGGTCGCGCCCCGCTCTGAGCTGGCGGCGGCTCTGGGCCGCTGGATGCGGGCTGGCGGACCGGACCAGCTGGAGCGCGCCGCCCGGGTCGGACCCCGAGGCGACCCGCGAGACCCTGGCCACGTTCCGGGCCGCGGTCGACGAAGGCCCATCGTGACCGCCCCGGACCCGGCGGCGGTACTGTCCCTGGAGCGGCTCGGCGAGGTGGCGCTCATCGAATTGCGTGGCCCAAAGCGTGCAACGCCATCAACCTGGCGCTGGCCACGGCAATCTGCGACACCGTCGCTCGCTGCCAGGACGCGGGCGCGATCGTGATTACCGGCGCCGACCCGGCATTCTGTGCGGGCCTCGACCTGCGCACCCTTGGAGTCGACTCGCTCGGTGACCTGCCGCCGTTCGTGGCTTCCGTTGCCGGCTCGTCCGTTCCGGTTGTTGCCGCGGTCAACGGCCCCGCCGTCACGGGAGGATTCGAGCTGGCCCTTGCGGCCGATTTCATCGTCGCCTCGGACCGGGCCGCCTTCGCCGACACCCACCTGCGGGTGGGGGTGTACCCGGGGCCGGTCCTGGTCGATCTGCCTCGCCGGGTCGGACCGGCGTGGGCCCGGGAGATGTCGCTCACGGGGAACTTCGTGGACGCGGGCACGGCGCTGCGCATCGGCATCGCCAACCACGTCGTGCCGCACGACCAGCTGCGCCCTCTGGCGCTCGAACTGGCCGCAGCCATCGCCGAGCAGGATCGGGCCATGGTCACCACCATGCGGCGCGACTGGGATGCCAGCAGCGGGGCCCCGATCGACCAGGCCCGTCAGATCCACGAGGCCCACGCCCGTGCCGGCGGGTTCCGCTCCTCTGCGGCGGGCATCGCCGCTCGACGCGAGGCCATCCTCGAGCGCTCGCGGCGACAGCGGGGCTGACCCGTTCAGGCCATCGCCAGGCTCCCAGCTATCCTCCGGCGCTCTGCTGGAATGCCAACCGCAATCCCGGCCGAGGCCACCGGCACGCCACCAGACGCCCCGTCAGCGAGCAGGTGATATAAGCAGTCTGCAAGTCGGCGCCACCGAAACAAATATTCGTCACCGCCGGGTCGGCGAGGCGCTCCGGAAGAGTGAACTTCTCGGACGCCCCCGTCTCGGAGTCAACCACCGTGACCCCGCTCTCCACCAAAGTGCCCACGCACACCGCCCCGCTGGAATCGATCGCGAGCGAGTCCAGCTCCTGAGCGCCCGGGAGCCCGACGAGAAGCGTCCAGCGATCCGGAGTGAGGTTGCGCATGAAGCTCGGGAGTTCCCACCTCGGTGTCGACACCACGTGTCCGGGTCCGCTCACCCGATGCCGGCGCACCTGACGGGTCGAGGTCTCGGCCCAGTACAGCACGTCCCCGTCCGGCGACAAGCCGATGCCATTAGGCGAGCGGAGGCGGTCAATCGCCCGGAAGATCGAGCTGCCGTCGGGCTGAGCGTAGTGGATGGTCCCGCCGGTCAGGTCGGTGAACCAGAACCCGCCGGCGTCGTCGAAAACCAGGTCGTTTGGGGACTGAAAAGGCCGACCGTCACATTCGGTATACAGCACGTCGACGCTACCGGTATCCGGTTCCACCCGTTGAATGGCAGGCACGCCCCGACTCTCCCGGACCATGCCCCCGTTGTTGCAGACGTAGAGCGCACCATCGGGCCCCACCGCCGCGCCGTTTGGGCCGCCGCCGACGGCCGCCACTTCCGAGACAGTTCCATCCGGGTCGACCCGGGAAAGGCGGCCCCGGGTGATCTCGGCGACGATCACCGAGCCGTCCGGCATGGCCACCGGGCCTTCGGGAAAGCCCAGCCCCTCTGCCTGCACGTCCACGTCCTGCAGCTCCATTCCCGCGCCTCGACGACGATGAGTGCTTCAGAACTCCACTACGTCCGTGACCTCCAAGATGGCCGAGGGGGACGTGGCGGTGCAAAGATCACGTGCCTGGTTGAGCCAAATAGCACCTGGCAGGTCTGCGCGGCACGCTAGCAGGCACCCGCAAAACTGCACCGAGTATGATTTCGCCGACACTCAGGCCCGTAGAGGAGTGACAGAGTTCATGGCAGACGTCAAAGAGATCGCGGTCGGGGACGAGTTGCCCACCTTCGAGCGCACCACCGGCTTCCACAACTGGAACCGCTACGCCGCGGTCAACGACGAGTTCGTCCCGATCCACATGGACGACGAGGCCGGCCGTGCCGCCGGGTACCCGACCGCCTTCGGGATGGGCAACCTGCAATGGGCCTACTTGCACAACCTGCTGCGCCAGTGGATGGGCGACGAGGGCCGCATCGTGAGCATGAATTGCCAGTTCCGGTCGCCTAACGTCAAAGGCCAGACCGTGACCGCACACGGAACGGTGACCGCCGTGCGCGACGAAGGCGACGACCGGATCGTCGACCTGGACATCTGGACCGAGGAGCAGAACGGGAACCGGTTGGCCCCCGGCCAGGCCACGGTCGCGTTCTCGCTCACGGATTGAACGTCCAACCTCCCCCGGGATCACGGAGCCAGCCGCTCGAAGCCCACGTACCGCCGTCGACGGGCACGTTTACGCCCGTGACGTAGGCGGACATTCCCGAGCACAGCCAGACCACGGCCCCGGCGCACTCCTCTACCAGGCCCTCCCGGCCGAGGGGGACCACTTTGGCCCAGTCCGGCGAGGAGTCCGGCCACGAGGCTGGATCGACCGGCCCGGTCCGGTTGCCTCGACCCCCGGGCGTGACCGTGTGGTCGGGAGAAATGCAGTTCACCCGGATGTCGTGCTCGGCGAGCTCTACCGCCATGGTTCGGGTGAAATTGATCATGCCCGCCTTACAGGCGGCGTAGACCGCGAACATGGGGGCGGCCCGGCTGCCTTCGATGCTGCTGACATTCACAATGGTCCCGCCGCGACCGGCCTCGATCATGCGGCGCGCCACCTCCTGGGTGGCGACGAGCATGCTCACCAGGTTGATGTCGATGTGGCGGCGCATGCTGGCTTCGGGTTGGGTCAGAAAGGGACCCCCTCGCACGCCGCCTGCGTTGTTGACCAGGATGTCGATTCGGCCGAAGCGGTTGTGGACGGCGGCGATGGCGGACCGGAGCTGGTCGCTGTCGATGACGTCGCAGACGATCCCAGTGGCGCGCCGTCCCAATCCTTCGATGGCGGCCTCGGTCGCCGCGCAGCGTTCCGGGACCGAGTCCAGCACGGCCACGTCCGCACCGAACCTGGCCAGGCCCAGGGCCACCCCCTGCCCGATACCGCCTCCGCCGCCGGTGACCACGGCAACCTGGTCGGTGAGCAGGATGTCCTGCGGTTCGAGCTGGGTGTGCTCCACGTCCCGCGCGATCGCCATCAGTTCAACGTGATCCATCTGTCCTGATCCGTTTCCAGTCTGGGCGCGGCCGGGGCGCCCGAAGGGGCTGGCGGTGAGCCGGGGGCGAGTGAGGGGTGGGCTGGACTCAGGCCTGGATGTCGAGGTAACGAGCCAGGTTGCCGCGCATGATCGCCTTCTGCTGCTCCTCGTCGAAGGTCGCGATCTGCCCCATGTACGAGCTCGGGTCGGGCAGACCCTCGCCGTGCGGGAAGTCGGAGCCGAACACGATGGGCTCGATCCCGACGGCCTCCACCACCCGCGGCACGTTCTCCTCGGGGAAGGGCGCCACGAAGCAGTGCTGGCGGAAGTACTCGCTTGGCCGCATTTCCAGCTTGCCCCAGGTGGCCCGCCGGCCCATGAGAAAGGCATGATCCAGCTTGCGGATGGTGTACGGCAACCACACGGTGCCCTGCTCGGAGAGCAGCAGCTTCATCTTCGGGAAACGCTGGAACCAGCCCTGCAGGATGGCCGCCCCGACCGTCTCCATTGCGGGCCGATCACCGTAATAGAACACCCACTGGAAGGCGTCCATGTCACCCAGCATGACCTCTTCTTCGTTCCACTCCATGCCCTGGGCGGCGTAGCGGGTCACCGAGGCCAGGTGAGTCGCCAGGCGGATCCCGGCCTCGCTGCAGATGGACCAGAAGCGGTCGTTCTCGGGCCGGAATGGCGAGGTGTGCATCGACGGCCCGGTGGAGGTCTGGATGACCCGGGGCACCTCGACCTTCATGATCTCCTCGAGCAGCTTGACGGCGGCCTCGGGGTCGGCGAACGAGACGAACGGCGGCGTGAACAACCGGTTCTCGTAGTTGTACCCCCACTCCTCGCCGAGGTAGCGGTCCAGGGCGGTCAGGTTGGCGTAGAGGCCGTCGTAGTCGTCCTCGAATTCGACCTCGATGCCGGGCAAGGCTGGCATAGTTGACGGCGCACTGGATGCCCTGCGAGTCCATGACCACCAGGCGGTCGGACGGATTGTCCAGATGCTCCTGGAGCTCCCGGTAACGCCGGGCGAAGTCCCTGCGCCCTTCGACGTCGAGCCCCTTCAGCGGATTGAGCTTGGTCAGCAGTGATCCGGGGATTACCTGGCCGCCGGCCTCGTCAGATGCGCCGGCGTCCTTGATGCCCAGCTCGGCCAGGATGTCGTTGGAGCCGACCACCTGGAAGTTCTTGTAGGTGAACCGTCGGGGCCGGCCATTGAAGATCTGGTCCCGGCGCCCGTCCGGATGGGTCACCGTCCGGATCGCCATGTCCTTCTTGTCCGGGTCGATGTAGTCCTCGTAGGCGGTGGGCCGAGGAGTCGAGTGCTCGTCGGCGTCGTTGATCAGGTACGACAGTCGCGGTCTCAGCGGTGATCAGGGCCATGGCGATGCCTCCAGCGCTTTCCGTCGCGTCGGTAATCGCGGCGAGAGATTTGTCGGACTGAGTACAACTCTAGCTGATCGCCTCGCCGCGGGGAAGGTCCGCCGGCTTGCGGGTGCGCGGTCAGAGATAGAAAACTCCACTTTCGCCGGCGCCACTCCGAGGAGGGCCAGCGTCGCTCGTAGGAGGGAAGACTGTGACCATTCGGGATCAGACTGCGGTCGTCGGCATCGGGGCCACGCCGTATTACAAGCGCGGGCAGTCCGTGCCCGAAACCCCGCTCTCCATGGCCTGCACCGCGATCCTGGCTGCTCTCGAGGACGCCGGCCTGACGATCAAGGACCTCGACGGCTTCACCATCTACTCCAACGCCGTCGACCCGGCCCAGGTCGCCGCGGTCCTCGGCGTTCCCGAGGTCCGCTTCGCCGCCAGCCTGACCTCCGGCGGCGGCGGATCAGCCGGGTCGCTCGGACTGGCAGCCGCAGCTATCCACGCCGGCATGGCCGACGTGTGCGTCACCGTCATGCCCCTCCAGCAGGCCACCCGCCGGCTCGGAGGTACCGCTGTCAACGGGCAGAGCATGTACGGCGGCGGCGGCGGGGGCGGAAACCCGTACGGCGGCGGTGGGGTTCCGCCGACCCTGGCCTTCACGGCCGGTAGCGGCCTGATCTCACCCGGCCACAGCTTCTCGGTCCTCACGCGCCGGCACATGCATCTGTACGGCACCAGCCGGGAACACCTGGCCGAGGTGGCCATCACCCAGCGCGACTACGCCATCACCCGGCCGACGTCCATCCAGCGGACACCGCTCACGCATGGACGACTACTTCAACGCCCGGATGATCAGCGAACCGCTCTGCCTGTTTGACTACACCATGGAGACCGACGGGGCGGTGGCCGCCGTGGTGACCTCGGCCGACCGGGCCCGGGATTTGCGCCAACCCCCCGTGTACATCATGGCATCGGCCAATGGAGGGATGGGCCGGTGGGGACCGGCCATTTTCAGTTACTTCCAGCAGCCGGACGAGTACTTCGCCTCGTCAGGCCACCGGCCGGTGGCCCAGCGAATGTACGAAATGGCGGGCATCACGCCCGACGACGTGGACGTGGCCCTGCTCTACGACCATTTCTCCCCCATGGTTCTGATGCAGCTGGAGGACTACGGCTTCTGCGGCATCGGTGAAAGCGGACCCTTCGTTGCCGAAGGCAACACCCGCATCGGGGGGAAGATCCCCACCAACACCCATGGCGGCCACCTGTCCGAGGCGTACATCATCGGCATGACGCACGTTCGCGAGGCCGTCGAACAGCTGCGCGGCGTGGCCGTCAACCAGGTCGCCGCGGCCGAAATCGCCCTCGTGACCGGCGGACCGGCATCACTTCCCGTCAGCGGCACCTTGCTCAGGAGATAAGACCATGACAGAGAGCACCGCGACCAGCACTCCCCACGCCACCACCAGAGGGGTCTACCCGGTCCAGCTGCGGGATCCGTACGCCGACGAGGCGACCCAGCCGTTCTGGACGGCCGCCCTCGATGGTCGGCTCCTGGCCAGCAAGTGCACCACGTGCGGGACATTTCATCTGCCCCCCACGCCTCGCTGCTTCGTCTGCCAGCACGACACGTTTGCGTGGGTGGAGCTGCCCGGCACTGGCACCATTTACAGCTACACGGTCGTGCGTCACCCGTTGACGCGCGGCAGTTGGTGGACGTCGTTCCCTACGTGTCCGCGGTCATCGACCTCGACGGAACCCAGGGTGCAGGTGCCCGCATGCTCGCCAACGTCATCGACTGCGACCCCGAGGCCGTGGCCATCGGCGACCGGGTGCGCGTGGTCTTCGACAGGCTCAGCGACACCCTGGCTCTGCCCCGTTTCGCGCCGGCCAAGGACTAGGGCCACGCCCGGGTAGTTGCCGGCGCACAGCCGCACAGCCGGGCCCCGCGACCGGATGCGACTACCGTCTTGTACAGGGTCAGCGGCGTGCCCACGGAGGGGGAACCATTGACAACACTCGACCAACAGGAAAGCCGTCATCAGGGCCCATTTGCCGGCCTGGTCGTCCTGGACCTGTCGACCAACCTGGCCTCGGCCTTTACCACGCTGGTCTTCGCCGACTGCGGAGCCGAGGTCATCCAGGTCGAGCGTCCCGGGGGCAGCCGCTTGCGCCGCATGGCGGCCTGGCCGTTTTGGCTCCGAGGAAAGAAGAGCATCGTGCTGGACCTGCACGACCCCGCTGACCTCGAGGTGGCCCGGTCCCTGGCGAACGGCAGCGACGTGGTCGTCGAAGCATTCGGGCCTGGTACAGCCGACCGGCTGGGCCTGGGGTACGACACTCTGGCCGCCTCCCACCCGGAGCTCGTCTACACCTCGATTTCGGGGTTCGGCCCGAGCGGCCCATTCGCACACCTCAAGGCCTACGAAGCGGTCGTCATGGCCAAGACGGGCTCCATGTACGGCAACATCGCGCCCGACCGTCCGGGCGAGCCCGTCATGACGACCCCCTTTGGGGCCACCTTCGCCGGCGCCCTGCTGGCCATCCAGGGCACCCTGCTGGCGCTGCACGAGCGGCACGGGAGCGGGCGGGGTCAGCGTGTGGATGCCACTCTGATCCAGGGGATGCTGGCCCAGGATCCGTGGTCGTATTTCCTCAAGATGCTGACCCACCGTTACCCCGATGCGTTCACGGCCATCGGAGCCCCGGCTCCGGGTCAGCGCGTTCCGAGCACCTGGCTCACCTTTGGCCTGCTGAACGCCTATTCGAAGGACCATCGATGGCTGCAGTTCGCGCACGCCACCCCCCGGCAATTCGAGGCCTTCATACGAGCCCTGGGACTCGGTCCGTTGCGCTCCGACCCGCAATGGAGTGACGCTCCCGACAGCGAGGACGTCGCTGTCCGGGACCAGTGGTGGACGATGATGCTTGACCGGGCTGGCGAGCGGAGCGTCGAGGAATGGAAGGCGGTCTTCGACGCAGACAAGGACGTCTTTGCCGAGGAGTACCGGAGCGGGCTCGAACTGTTCGAGCACCCGCAGATCGTTCACGACGAGCACACCGTTGACGTCAAGGATCCGGATCTGGGGCCGATCCGGGAGATGGGCCCCCTGGTGAAGCTGTTCGGCACGCCTGGATCGGCGACCAACCCTGCTCCCCGACTGGACGAGCATGGGCAGGAGCTGCGCCGGCCTGCCGCTTCGGCCGGGCCGCGCGCTCGGGCCCGGCGCCTGCGGCGGCGCCGGCGGCCATCGAGGGGAAGCCGCCGCTCGACGGGGTGACGGTGGTCGATCTGGGCACCTTCTACGCCGGGCCGTTCGGCAGCACCATGCTGGCTGACCACGGGGCCGTGGTGATCAAACTCGAGCCCCTCGACGGCGACCCGATCCGCTTCCAGATGCCCGTCCCGGAGACGGCGGGGGTCAGGGTCACGCAGGGGAAGAAAAGCGTGGCGGTGGACGTGTTCACCGAGGAGGGTCGCGCCATCGCCATCGAGCTGATTCGGGGCGCCGACATCGTTCTGCACACCTATCGAGCAGGCGTCGCGGCCCGGATGGGGCTCGATGCAGAATCCCTGCACGCCATCAATCCGAACCTCGTGTACCACCACGGCGTCGGGTACGGCGTCGACGGACCGTACGCGGTCGAGCCGCGTTCGCCCCAACCATCGCCGCCGCGTCCGGCTTCGCTCGCCGATGCGGTGGCGGGGGCCCCGAGGGAGAAGCCCTCAGCATGGAGCAGATCAAGGACGCCACCATTCGTATGGGTGGCGCCCAGGCTGGTCACCCCGACGGCATGGGCGCCCTGGGTGTAGCCGTCGGCATGCTCGTCGGCTTGTACGCCCGAGACCGGGGTGCGGGGGGGCAGGTAACGCTGACGTCGATGCTGTCAACCATGGGCCACGTGCTCTCGGACGTGCTCATCGACTACGACGGGGTCGCCGCGCCGGCCGTGACCGACCCGGACGCCTACGGCTTCTCGGCCCTGTACCGGCTGTACCGGGCCAGCGACGGCTGGGTCGTACTGTGCGCTCCCGACGACGAGTCGTGGGCCAGACTGATTGGTGCCCTGCCGGACGGGCTGGGGCTGGCGGCCGACGACCGTTTCGCGGACGCGGAGGGACGAGTCCGCCACGATGAGGAGCTGACCGCCATCTTGGTGGACGCTATCGCCGCCCGACCGGCACAGGAATGGGAGCAGGACTTGAGCCGGGCCGGGGTGGGGTGTGCCGAAGTCGCGCCGGCGCAGGGGGGACTGGCCATGGGCCTGTTCCTACCTCAAGGGGTGTGCGACCAGCTCGGCTACTTGACGACCGTTTCCCATCCGATCTTCGACGAGCACGTGCGCGCGGCGGAGCTGGTTCGCTTGTCTCGCAGCGGCACCACCATCGGCGCTGGCTGCACCATCGGCCAGCACACGGACGAGGTGCTGCGCGAGCGTCTCGGCTATTCGCAGGAACGCATCGCCGCCCTGCGGGCCGAGGGCGTCATCGGCGGCTGACACGACAGAGCACGCCGGCCACACGGCCCGGGCACCGCTTCTCTGTCGCAATCCACAGACCGGCCAGGCACACCGCCACGACAGAGAACGCCGGCCACACGGCCCCGGCGCCCCTTCTCTGTCGCAATCCACAGACCGGCCACGCACACCACCACGACAGAGAACGCCGGCCACGCCCCCCGCCACCGCTTCTCCGTCGCAGCCCACAAAGATGGCGCCCGCCTACCTCCTTCGATCAGGGATCGCTGGAAGGAAACGGCTCGGTGCCCGACTCCAGGGGAACGCCCAGGGCGTTGAGCACAAAAGACACCAGGTGGTAGTACCCGACCAGCATGGGGACCTCGATCAGTTGCTCCTCGTCGTAGCGCTCGGCGAGAGCGGCCCAGGTCCGGTCGCTGAGAGTGGACCCGGTGTGCAACTCGTCCGCCGCCCGGCACAGCACGGCCTCGAAAGGATCCCATCCCGGTGCCTCGGGCCCGCCCCGAAGCCGGGCCATGTCCTCCCCGGTCATGCCGATGGACGTGGCGAGGCGGTAGTGCTGCGCCAGCTCGTAGTCCGACTGGCAGTTCCAGCCGGTGCGAAGGATGAGGATCTCCCGATGGCGGGCGGAGAGCGTTCCGGCCCGGAGCGTCCTGCCCAGGTTGACCTGCGCGGCCGCCAGCTCCGGGTGGCGCACCACGGTGGCGTAGATGTTGACGGTGGGACCGACGACCAGATCGTCGAGCACTTCCTGCTGGCGATCCGACCGACCCTCCTCCTGCAGCGGCCCGATACGGGCCGGCCTTGGCCACGTCACGGTGGGCCCACGCCGGCGCCGGCCGAGACGATCTGTCCGTTGACCGACCTGCCCAGGTCGGACACCAGGAACAGCGCGGCGCTGGCCACCTCAGCAGGATCCCCGAGGCTTCCCTCGATCGGTCCGAGCAACTCAGGAGGCAGCTGGCGCATCATGTCGGTGAGCGCGGACGGCGACAGCGCGTTCACCCGGATATTGAACCGGGCCAGCTCCTTGGCCCAGGTCATGGTCAGCCCCACCAGCCCGCCTTTGGAGGCGGCATAGGACGAGAACCCCGGGGTGCCCTGGGTGCCGGCGCCGGAGATGACATTGAGGATCACCCCGCTCCCCTGTCGCTTCATCAGCGGCACAACCGCCCGGGTGAGGAACATCGGCCCGGTGAGGTTCACACGAATGACGTCGTTCCACTCGTCGTCGGTCACTCTGGTCACGGCGCTGCGGCGCGAGATGGCGGCGTTGTTGACGAGGATGTCCATGCGTCCGAGCTCGCCGTCCACCCGAGCCACAAGGGCGTCGATGGCGGATTGGTCCGACATGTCGCCACCGATGCCAATCGCGCCCGGGATTTCCAGCGCGGCTGTCTGCGCGTCGGCGTCCTGTCGTCCGTTGACGACGACCCGAGCGCCCTGTGCAGCGAACGTCTCCGCCATGGCCCGCCCGATGCCACGAGTCGAGCCGGTGATGACCGCGACCCTTCCATCGAGCAACAAGGGCGCGTCGTTCATGGGCCGGCGGCCTCGGCGCGCATGATCTCGAAGACGATGCCGCCGACTTCTGCGAAGAAGAAGAAGATGCCCGCATCGCCCCATCCGGTCAGGGCCGGCTCGGTGCAGGGGATGCCGCGAGCGACACAGCGCTCGTGGGCTCGTTCCACATGCCGGGTGCCAATGGCGACCGCCCAGATATGGGGCTTGTCGCCTTTCAGTATTTGAAACTGGCGGCTCTCGGGCGACCCGGTGATGCGGCCGCCAAAGCTCCCCGATCCCCGGAAGGCCGAGACCGAATCCATGGTGAACTCACCGCCCGGTCCTCGAGCGGGTGAGGCGACGGCCAGCACAGGCTCAGCCGCCGCAGTCTGTTCCCCCAAAGGCCAGCCTTCGGGAAAATCCAGCACCTCCCGCAAGAACCGGTCGATGCCGTCGGGATCCGGCGTGACGATCTTGACGTGATTGATCCGGTCCACCGAGGTCCCCCTTTCTTCTGGGTGGCGGGGAGCCTACCCGGCTTCGGCCGCGCTCAGCGGTTCCGGCTGGGCCTCGCCCCCGACCGCGCTGACGGTCGCCGCCTGAATGAAGGCGTCGTCGCGCAACGGCAGCTCTTTTATCAGAAGAGCAAAAGGCAGAATGAGGAAAGCAGCCCCCGTGGCCCACAGAAAGACGACGTGGAGGGAGTGGCTGAACGCCTCGATGATCCCCGCCTGCACTGGGCCCGGCAGGTGGTGAACGGCGGCGGGACTGAAGGCGACCGAGGTCCCGGATATGTGCAGGCCCGTGTGCGGCACCAGGCGCGGGATCCAGTACGCCAGCTGTGATGCGATGATGGCGCCGAAGATCGCCACCCCGAAGGAACTGCCCATCGACCGGAAAAAGACATTGGACGAGGTGGCCGTGCCCAGGTCTTCCTGCGAGGTGGCGTTCTGGATGGCAACGAACAGGACCGGCATGATCATCCCGATGCCCGCCCCCAGCGGCAGCATGAACAGTCCCGCCTCCCACACGGGTGTGTTCTGCGTCATCAGTGACAGCAGAAACATGCCCAGCGTCGTCAGCACCGAGCCGATGATGGGCCAGATCTTGTACCGGCCGGTGCGGACGATCAATCGGCCCGTGACGACCGACGAGAGGGTGAGACCGACCATCATCGGTAACAGCAACAGACCGGACAGGGTGGGCGACAGCCCGGTCACCAACTGAAGGAACAACGGCAGGTACACGGTGCCGCCGAACATCGCCATGCCGGCCAGGAAGCCGGCGGCGTTGGTGGTCCGGAACACGCTGTTGCGAAACAGCCGTAGCGGCAACACCGGCTCCTCCGCCCGGCTCTCGCGCCATACGAACAACAGCAACAGCATTCCCGCGGCCAGGATGAGAGAGACGATCTCGATCGATCCCCACGGGTACGAGGTGCCGCCCCAGACGGTGACGAGCAGAAGGGCGGCCACCGCCGCCACCAGCAGGGCCGCACCTGCGTAATCGATGCGATGCTGGATCCTCCGGAACGGCAGGTTGAGCACCGCTCCGGTGACCACCAGCGCGACGATGCCGATGGGCAGGTTGACGTAAAAGCACCACCGCCACGACAGGTTCTCGGTGAAAAACCCGCCGATAGCCGGACCGGCCAGGCTGGCGAGGGAGAACACGCCGACCATGTAGCCCTGGTAGCGGCCCCGCTGGCGTGGCGAAAGGATGTCGCCGATGATCGCCATCGCCAGGGCCATCAATCCGCCTGCGCCCAGCCCTGGCAGCCCGCGGAAGGCGATGAGCTGGATCATGGATTGCGAAAGACCGGCCAGGGCGGATCCGGCCAGAAAGACGATGATCGAGGCTTGGAAGATCCGTTTGCGGCCGTGGAGGTCGCCGAGCTTGCCCCATACCGGCGTCGAGCAGGTGGACGTGATCAGGTAGGCGGTCACGACCCAGGACAGGTGGTTGAGTCCCCCGAGGTCGCCGACGATGGTGGGCAGAGCGGTGGCGACGATCGTCTGGTCGAGGGCCGCCAGCAGCATGCCCAACATCAGGGCGCTGTAGATGATCATTATCCGCCGGTGTGAGAGGCCAGGGCCCGCGGCGGTGGCGTTCGGCGTGCCGGCCAGGGTGGCCGTCATTGCGGCGGCACTCCGGGATCGTGGAGGGGAGTGTTGGGCCGCGGCGCCACCGCTTGCCCCCCCGGCTCGGGTGACACCCGGGTCGCCATTTCATCGGCCAGACGACCGACGAGACGGGCGAGTGTTTCTTGGTCCGATGGGCTCCAGCCGTCGAGCAGCCGGCGTAGCGCTTCCTGGCGAGCAAACCGGACCCGGCCCAGAAGCGCCCGTCCGTCATCAGTGAGGCGGAGCTGGCAGGCCCGCTGATCGCTCACATCCCGCGTCCGTTCAACCAGGTTCGAGGCGACCAGGTCGCGCACCTGCCGACTTACGGCGGAAAGGTCGATGCCCAGGATGTCGGCCAGTTCGGTCGGACGGATGGGCTCCGACTCGTCGATGCGGAACAGAGTCGCGTACTCAGCGACGTCCAGGGAGACCCCGCCTGCAGCGTGTAGCCACTTGCCGAGAGCCGGCCGGGTGGCCTGGCGCACAAAGCGGCTGAGGGCGTGCTCCACCAGAACCAGTGGCTCCGCAGCGAGGTCCAGCCGGGTCATGCCGAACGTCACGGTCGCATACTTGCTTGCACTAGTCAAGTTGTTTGCGGGGGGGCCGCTGCGGTTAGGGGCCCCGGCCGGCGAGGCAGCTTGGCGGCGCGGCTTGGCGGCGCGGCGGCAGGCGCACCCCCTGGTCCACGCCTACGAGAAGTGGGGCATCACCTCGGATGCGAGCAAGCGAAGAGTGGACTCCTCGCCACGATCGTACGGAAAGAACACAAACAGCGTGATCCCCTTGTCCACGTACGAGCGGATGCGCTCGACGACGGCCTGGGGCGTGCCGATGAACCCTCCGTCGAGCAAGCCCCACCCAGGGCCGGGATAGCGCCGTTCGGCCAGCGCCCGGGCCGCGTCGACGCCGGCGTCGTCGGCCCCGAGCACCAGCACCGCCTCCAGCGAACGGCGGATGGCTGCGGGATCGCGCCCTTCCTTCTCGCAGCCCGCGTCGAGCGCGGCACCGGCCTCCTCCCACTGCCCGAGCCCGTAGGTGGGGATGTTCCAGACATCGGCGTAGCGGGCGACCAGCGGAATGGTGTAGCGGACGCCAACGCCCCCGACGTAGATGGGCGGCCGGGGCGTTTGTATGGGACGAGGCAGGTTCGGCAGATCGCGCACCTGGTAATAGGTGCCCTCGAACGTGGTTCGGTCGTCTGCGAACATGCGGGTGAGGATCTCCAGGGACTCCGCGAGGCGGGCCGACCGTTCCGCCAGCGTGCCCCACTCGAAACCGCCCTCGCGGTGCTCCGCCTCGTACGATCCGCTGCCCAGGCCCAGTTCGAGCCGACCCTCGGACAACACGTCCAACGTCGTCGCCATCCGCCCGAGCAGGGACGGGTGGCGGAAGTTGTTGTTGACGACGAGGTGGCCCACGCGGAGCGTGGAGGTCCGCATCAGCAGCGCGGTGGCCAGGGTCCAGCCTTCGAGGGCAGAAAAGCCCGGCAAACCCGGCGTGTACAAATGGTCATACAACCAGAAGGACCTGATACCGAGCTCTTCGCAGAGCCGGGCTCGCGCCAGCATCTCCTCGAAGCCAAAGGAAACCTGCGGGATGTAGATCCCGAACTCGACCCGCTCACTCATCGTCGATTTTCCCTCCAGGGTGGTGGTGGCTCTGCGGTCGCGATCGTGCGGCGCTCGCCGCTCGTGCCGGACACCGCCTACGTCAACGACACCTCGACCACGTCGTCAACCACGCGTGTCGGGAAGATCGCGATGGGTCCCGACCATCCGTCCTGCGAGGGCAGCACGCACTGGCCGGTGGTGATGTCGAAGACGCTGCCGTGCTCGGGACAGCGGATCAGCCGGCCCCGAAACAGGGGCAGGCCGCCGAGATTGGTTCCCTGGTGCGGGCACTCGTGGGCAAATGCGCAGAAGGTGCCGTCGACGTTGGCGATGGCGACCGGCCATCCGTCGACATCGACGGTGGCCGTCTCGCCGGGCCCAATCCAGTCGGAAGGCATGGCCTGGTGGAACTCGCTCACGGCGCGACCCTAGGCCCTGGACAGCCGTTCCGGGAAACCCCTGCCCCTGCTCCCGGGGCCGTCAGGACAGGTTCACTGCCCGATCGCCAGGCCCCCGTCCACCCGGACAATGGCCCCGTTGGTGTAGCTCGACGCCGGGCTGGCCAGGAACAGTGCGGCGGTGACGATCTCCTCGGGCCGTCCGTTGCGCCCCAGCGCGTTACTGGCCTTCTCGCGCTGCTCCTCCGGCCAGGCTTTGGAGATGTCGGTCAGGAACGGCCCGGGCGACAACGTGTTGACGCGCACCCTCGGTCCGTACTCCGCCGCCAACGATCGGGTCATGGCGTTGAGGGCGGCCTTGGCGCTGCCATACGGAATGACGTTGGGCAACGGCATGAGGGCGCCGCTCGAGGAGACGTTGATGATCACGCCCCCGGCCCCGTCGTACATGCGCTTGGCCACCTGGGTGGCCAGGCGGAACGGACCCTTGAAGTTGAGGCCGACCACGCTGTCGAACAACTCTTCAGTGACCTCGTGGCTCGGCAGGGGCGGGCTCATGCCCGCGTTGTTGACGAGCAGGTCGATCCGGCCGAATTCGGCGTAGGCGGCTTCGAGCATGTGGTCGATGGAGTCCCACTTGGCGGCGTGGACCTGGACAGGCAGAGCTCGCCGGCCCAGGCCGCGGATCTCTTCGGCGACGGCCTCGCAGTTCTCGATTTTGCGACTGGCGATAATCAGATCGGCGCCTCGCTCGGCGAAGGCGATGGCCATCTGGTATCCCAGGCCTCGACTGCCACCCGTGACCAGGGCCACGGTCTCGCTCAGATCGAAATAGGGATCAACTGTCATCGGTCGTTCTCCGTGTGCTCAGACAGGGTGCTCAGACAGGGTGGTCGGACAGGGCGGTCAATCAGGACGATCAGACAGGACGGCGGCCGTGCAGAAGCCGACGAGGTGCGAGATGTCCGTCGGGGTCGGTGTGACGCATCGCCACAGGAAGTCGCGCATCAGCCCCATGGTGGCGTGCGTCACGACGGTCGCGTCCCGAGCGGGATCAGTGCTCCCAAGCGCGGCGATCGGCGCCACGATCAGCTCCGCCAGCGGGCCAGGGCTGGCCACGACATCACTGCGAGCCTGGTCGCCCGAACGCCCACCATTCCACAGCACGGCCCGGGTGGAGTGGGCGACCTCGGGATCGGTGGCTTGCGCCATGATGCCCTCGATCCAGCGCCGCAGCTGGGCGGCCGGATCGTCTTCCTTCCCCATCTGGTGGCGCAGGTACCCGCGCAGGCGCTGAGCTCCCGCCTCCACGATGGCCGCCACCAGGTCCTCCTTCGAGGCGAAGTGCCGGTAGAAGGCATCGCGGGACAGCCGAGCCGCGGCCACGATGTCCGACACAGGGGGGCTCTTGGCCGTGCCGCACTGGCGCATCACTTCGAGGCCGGCATCGAGCAGACGCCGGACCTCGTCGGCGTAGACGGCCTGCCGGCGGGCCAGCGCCCGTTGCGTGGCGCGCTCAACAATGGGGTCGTCGACGGGAACGAGCCCCACGGTGCCGGCGGCGTCGGGGTAAGCGATGTTCTCGCCACTTGTGTTCTGATTCATCCAACTGGCATTCTGGCATACACCCGGAGGAACACGCCGACGGCGCCAACCCGGCCAACTCAGGCCCAACCCGCCAACCGGGCCCACGAGGCCGAGCACCAAGGCCGTGAAGACGGCCACGACCACGAAGACGACAAGACCAAGCGGGCGACGGAATACGGAGCCCGAAGAGAGGAAGGAGGGCGCCGGATGTGGGACTTCGAGACCGAGCCGGAATTCCAGGAGAAGCTGGACTGGATGGACCGCTTCGTCGCTGAGGAAATCGAACCGATCGACGCCTTGTGGGGCGACAAGGTCTACGAGCGTCCGATGGATCCCGTGCTGGTGCGGATTATCGAACCGCTCAAACAACAGGTCCGCGACCAGCGCCTGTGGGCTTGCCACCTTGGACCGGACCTTGGTGGGGAGGGGTACGGCCAGATGAAGCTGGCATTGATGAACGAAATCCTCGGCCGCTCCTCCTGGGGTCCGACCATTTTCGGGACTCAGGCGCCGGACACCGGCAACGCCGAGATCATCGCTCATTACGGCACTGACGAGCAGAAGGCCGCCTATCTGCAGCCTCTCCTCAACGGCGACATCATCTCCTGCTATTCGATGACTGAGCCTCAGGGCGGGGCAGATCCCAAGGTCTTCACCACCAGGGCGGTGCGGGACGGCGACGAGTGGGTGATCGACGGGTGGAAGTTTTTTTCATCGAATGCTCGCTGGGCCAGCTTCCTGATTGTCATGACGGTGACCGACCCGGACGTGGATATTTACCGGGGGGCGACGATGTTTATCGTCCCTGCCGGTACGCCGGGTTTGAAAATCGAGCGCAATGTCGCGCTCTACGGTCACACGGAGGGTTCGCACGGTCTCATTCACTACGACGGCGTACGGGTACCGGCCAGCAATATGCTCGGCGGCGAGGGCCAAGCGTTTGTGATTGCTCAGACCCGCCTGGGTGGCGGGCGCATTCATCACGCCATGCGGACGGTAGGGCAGGCCAAACGGGCGCTCGACATGCTTGTGGAGCGAGCGTTGAGCCGTCACACCCAGGGCAGTCTGTTGGCGGACAAGCAAACCGTGCAGAACTACGTCGCCGACTCCTACGCGGAGATCATGCAGTTTCGCTTGTTCGTGCTCTATGTGGCATGGCGGATTGACCGGATGAAGGATTACCGCGCCGTTCGCCATGACATCGCCGCAGTGAAGGTGCTCACCCCGCAGGTGCTGCACAACGTCATCCAGCGAACCATCCAGGTGCACGGAGCACTCGGGGTCACCGATGAGCTGCCGCTGGCCAGCATGTGGCAGGGTGCCATGACCATGGGTCTGGTCGACGGGCCGACAGAGGTGCACCGGGTCACGGTCGCCCGCACCTTGCTGAAGCAAGGGCGCCCCGCTGAAGGGATGTGGCCCAGCGCCTGGCTGCCGGCCAAGCAGGAGGCGGCCCGCGAGAAGTTTGCGGAGTACCTCGAGCACGAGGCGGCGACGCTGTGAGCCCCGACTCGGGCCCGGAGGCGAAGATCGACACCACCGCCCTGGGCGCCTGGATGGACAAAGAAGGGCTTCCTGGCGCGGGCCAGCCCATCGAACAGCGGTATGTCTCCGGCGGCAGCCAGAACGAGATCTTCGAGATCCGGCGAGGCGAACTGCACGGCGCCCTGCGCAAGCCGCCGGCGACCGCGCCGGCTCCCCGTGACGAGGGCATCCTGCGGGAATGGAGGATCATCGACGCCCTGACGGGCACGGATGTCCCGCACACGGCGGCCATCGCGGTTTGCCCCGATCCGACCGTGCTGGGCCGACCGTTCTACCTGATGGGCTACGTCGACGGGTGGTCAACGATGAACACCACCGGCTGGCCGACCCCCTTTGATCGTGACCTCGAGGCGAGATCAGGCCTGGCCTACCAGTTGATCGAGGGCATCGTTCAGATGGGAGCGGTCGACTGGCGCGCCCGCGGCCTCGAGGATCTGGGCCGACCGGATGGCTTCCACGACCGCCAGGTCGAGCGTTGGACCCGGTTTCTCGAACGAATCAAGGGCCGCGACCTCCCTGGCCTGGACGAGGCGACGGCGTGGCTGGCTACTCACCGACCCATCGACTTCGTGCCCGGGATCATGCACGGCGATTATCAGTTCGCAAATGTCATGTTCGAGCATGGCGCCCCCGCCCGTCTGGCGGCCATCGTCGACTGGGAGATGGGCACCGTCGGGGACCCGAAACTCGACCTGGCCTGGGCCCTGCAGGGTTGGCCAGAGGACACGTCGAGCGAAACATCGCACATCGGCTACGTCGACATTGCCGGTATGCCCGGGTATGCCGCGCTGCTCGATTACTACGCGTCGCGGTCCGGCCGCCAGGTCGACGACTTCGACTACTACCTGATCCTGGCCCGCTGGAAGCTTGCCATCGTCCTCGAGCAGGGCTACCAGCGCGCCGCCAGTGATCCCAAGTTGGAAAGTTTCGGCCCGGTCGTGCTCGATCTCATGGCCCGCGCAGCCGAACTGGCGGAATCCAGCGACTACAAGGGACCGCCCGTCTAAGAGCCGTCCGCGCCCGGCCGCATCAGTTCCGCAGCGTTTCACTCCAGGGGAGACCCCGATCGACTGCAGGTTCGCGGGGCAGGCCGAGCACCCGGTCACCGATGATGTTGCGCTGAATTTGATCCGTGCCGCCCGCAATGGCCATGCCGGGACTTCCGACGCAGGCCATCACCAGGCTCCGCGGGTTGCCGCGGCGGCCCACGCCGCTGTCAGGTCCGGCGTTGTAGCCCTGCTCCAGCAGTCCGCCTGCGGGACCGAGAAGGGCCGGCGCCCACTCGGCCAGCCTGCGACCGGCCGTCGACACCGCGAGCTTGCCGAGTGATCCCTCCGGTCCGGAGCTGCCCTGGGCTCGAAGGACACCGGCTCGCATTTGCAACAGCCGCACCACCTCGGCGTCCACCCAGTGCCGCATGAGCTCGGCCCGGAGGGCAAGGGCCGCCGGCGAGCTCCGGTCCGGACGGGCCTTCCAGGCGGCGACCGCGAGCGAGATCGGTCCTTCGCCTCGACCCGGCATTTGGGGCATGTTGTACCGCTCGTACACGAGCGTGTGCTGGGATACGGACCAGCCCTGGTTGACGTCCCCGAGCCGCTCCGCGTCGGGAACCCGGACATCGGTGAGAAACACCTCGTTGAACTCAGCCCCGCCGGTCATCTGGCGAAGGGGCCGAACCTCGACGCCGGGGGCGTGCATGTCGAGCACGAACTGCGTCAGGCCGGCGTGCTTCGGGACGTCCGGGTCGGTGCGGGCCAGCAAAATGGCCATGTCCGCCCGGTGCCCCCCGGAGGTCCACACCTTCTGACCGTTGACGATCCATTCGTCGCCACGGCGCTCCGCCCTGGTCGACAGCGAGGCCAGGTCCGACCCGGAGCCGGGTTCGCTGTACAGTTGGCACCCCATCATCTCGGCGGTGAAAAGAGGGCGCAGGTAGCGGTGCTTCTGTTCCTCGCTCCCGTAGGCGAGGATGGTCGCCGCCCCCTGCCCCGCGGCGATGGCATTGGTCACCCGGCCACTCGGGGGAGCGCCCGCCGCGGAGAGGCGCTCGTCCACTACCGCCTGGGCGTCGATGGGCTGTCCCAGCCCGCCGTGGCCGGGAGGGAACCACACGTAGGCGAGTCCGGCATCGAACTGGGCCCGCAGGAATGTGACGGGATCCGTGCGATCCGCGGGATACTCGTCGAGCAGGCGGTCGAGAGCCTTGTCGATCAGGGTGCGATCTTCAGCGTCCATTGCCATCGAACCCTACACAGCACGGGAGCGGTTCGGGGCAAGGACGGGGCAAGGACGGGGCAAGCGGCAGAGCGGCGGAGCGGCGGATCCCAGGGTCGGATGCACCCTCGCGGCCGGGCGAGGCCTGTCGGCTCCGGTGTTAGGATCACAGCATGCCTGACTCGTCGGATCACGACCACGACATCGCCATCAAGGGCGGCGCCATCGCCCTCAGTGACCTGGGTGCCTTGCTGCCTGGCATGGCCGAGATAATGCCGCTCGTCGGGGAACGAATTCACAAGTGCTACTACGCCGGCAAGGCCCAGAACAAGGTTTTAGCCCGGTTCCAGCTGTCTGAAGCTGTGAATCTCATGGAGAAAGGCGCCATCCTCCGGCCCAAATACGCCGAAAACATGGACAAGTTCATCGCTGAAAGTGTGGGCGCTGTCCGGGACTGTATTGAGTCTGAGGATTGGGCCCGTTTCGAGACGGCGTTTGCGTACATGATCGAGCAAGCCAACGCCAACCACGAGTTCTACGACAAGGGGTTTTTGCGCTGGAAGATGCCCGATCAGCCGCCGGCGGACCTGGATCTGACGGCAACCTGAGCGACGCCGGGTCGCTGACCGGCTCGGACCCGACTTTGGCGAGACGTCCCGCCGTAGGACTGCTTCCCTTGCGCAGACCAGGGGGCCGCGGGCGTCCGATCAGGTGAGCGTGTACTCAGGCCCGGAACCGCCCTCGGGTGGGGTCAGGCGGCCCCCTTTGGCGGAGATGGCGCCGCAGTGCACACAGTTGGAGGCAGCCACGTGGACGGTGGCCAATCCGTCGTTGCCGTCGGGAGTAGCCGAATAGACCTGGGCTGGGCACATATGCACCCACAGGTCGGCGATATCGGACGGCACCCGCTCGGCGATCCGGATGTGGTTGGGCTGGTCGTCGCGAGTCTTGTTGCCGGAGGCGAAGACCGACGACAGCTTGTCGAAGGTCAACTTGCCGTCCGGCACCGGGTATTGCTTGTCGCGGTCGGTGCGCAGCACGGGCTGACTCGCGTCCGGCTCGGTGGACATCTTGCCTACCGAGATCCGCCCTCTGGAGATGGTCATCAGGCTGGCCAGCGCCCCGCCCACGAAGAAGCCGCGGCCGAAGACCTGGCGCATGTCCCGGACTTCCCGGAGGTCCCGGCCGATCCACCCCGACCGGATGGCGTCGTCGTAGGCCGGGAGCGCAGCCGAGGAGGCGACCGCGACCGCGTCTGCATCTGCACCGGACTGCTGCATGGCCTGGAACACTGCTTCGGCAGCCAACCGCCCGGACTCAACGGCGTAATGGAATCCCTTGAGCGTCGGTATGTTGACCAGGCCGGCGCCGTCACCGCAGAGCAGCAGACCGGGCGCGTACAGCCGGGCCGGCAGCGCATGAAATCCGCCGCCCGGGATGGTTTTCGCTCCCCATTCCAGACGCTCGCCGCCCTCCAGCAGCGGTCGGATCTTCGGGTGCGTTTTCAATTCCTGGAGAAGGTCGTGAACCGACAGCGCCGCGTCCCGATAGTCCAGCCCGACCACCATGCCGATGGCGACGTGCTCGGGGCCCATCGGATAAATAAATGACCCGCCGAACTCCCGGTACTTCGCCCCCGGGCGCAATGGCCACCCCATGGTGTGAATGATTCGGGTCAGCGGGGTGGGCACCCGCCAAACTTCTTTTACGCCCAGCTCCCAGACCTGCGGTGACGGCGGCTGCAATCCGAAGTGGTCGATGCCGACCCCGGTGAGATGGCCCCCGGTCCCTTCCGCCAGCACGGTCATCTTGGCGACCAGCTCGCTTCCGGGCTCGAAGTTGGCGAGGGGCTCTCCGGTCGGCCCCCGTCCCTTGTCGCCAGTACGCACACCGACAACCCGCCCATCGGAGACCAACAGCTTCTCCCCCGCCGTTTCCCCGAGGATCGTGGTGCCGACTTCTTCCGCTTGCGCGGCCAGCCACCGTCCGAGCTGGGAAAGCGAGGCGATCAGGTTGCCGCGATTTTGCATCGGGGGCGGGGTGGGAATGGGCAAGGCAGCCTGGCGGGTGAGGACGTAGACGGCTTCGCCGGGGACCGGTCCGTATGTCGGTATATCTTCGGCCTCGACCCGCCCGGCGAACAGCTCTCGCAGCGAACGCGGATTGATGATGGCGCCCGAGAGCAGATGGGAGCCGGTTTGTTTGCCTTTCTCGACGACTGCGATCGGGACCTCGCCGAGGGGCCCTGCCACTTCGGGGTGTTCTTCGAGCAGTTGGCCGAGCCGGATGGCGCAGGCCAGACCGGCCGGCCCGGAACCGATAATCAGTACGCCGACCTCAATCTGGTCGTCCGCCGATCCGGTTGGCTCATCCACAAAGTCAGAAGGGCGAAACGGCGGCGGGTAGTCGGACGGCCTCGCCATCGCCGTCACATCCCCTTGCGCTCGCGCAGGAGGGCAACCAGCTGGGGCACGACGGTCTGCACATCGCCGATGACGGCCAGATCGCTCGCGTCGAAAATGGGCGCAGACGGATCCTTGTTGACGGCGACGACGACCTTGGAGCTCTGCATTCCCACTTTGTGCTGCACCGCACCAGAGATGCCGAGGGCGACGTAGAGCTTCGGCGAGACGGTCTTGCCGGTCTGGCCGATCTGGGCCGACCGTGGATACCACCCGGCGTACACAGCCGCACGGGTGGCGCCGACCACGCCGCCAAGCTCGCGGGCCAGGTCCTCCGCCAGGGAGAAATTCTCGGCCGCCCCCAGCCCCATGCCGCCGGCCACGATCACGTCCGCGTCCTCTACGGATGGACCACCGCCCTGGTCCTGGACGCGCCGGCTGACCACTTTGGCCGCCAGCGAGTAAGGCCGGAACTCGACCGACACGTCTTCGGTCTCCGCCGCGCCGTCGCCGGCGGGCACAGCCTCAAACGAACCGGGCCGGAAGAGGGCCACTCTCTCCCCGCTCCGCCACCCGACCTCGATGAGGCTCGAGTCCTGGAAGGCCAGTCGGTTGCCGACCAGCTGCCCGTCCCTCACCGCAATATCGATCAGATCCCAGTTGAGACCGGCACCGAGGCGGGCGGCCAGCCCCGACGCGACATCGGCGGCCAGCACCGAGTTCGAGAACAGGATGGTGTCGTAGCCTCCGTCCTTGATCACCCTCTCGATGGCATCGACGCGCGGCTGCGGCAACGGCGGATCGAAGGCCTCGCCACAAGCCAGGTACACCTTGGCGGCCCCGAACTTGCCCGCCTCCACGGCGAGGGCATCCAGGTCACCGGCGCCGGCGATGATTGCCGCCGGCTCGTCGGTAAGGCTGGCCGCCTTTCCGAGCACCCCGAGGGGGCCTCGCATCAGGTCAAGCCCCTGATGCTCCAGGAACACCAGGATCTTCACACCAGCTGCCTGTCTACCAGGAATCCGATGATCGCCTCGGCGGCGGCCGACTCATCCTCGACGCGTACGCAGCTGCCCCGACCGGGCGGCGTCCCGACCTCCAGCACGTCGGTCTGCGCCCCCGCCAGCCCGAGGCCGGCCGGGTCAAGACCGATGTCGGCGAGCGACCGGACATCGAGCGGTTTGCGCTTTGCCGCCATGACGCCTTTCAACGAGGTATAGCGCGGCTCGTTGATCGAGTCACCCACCGAAACCAGCGCCGGCAGGGGCACCTCGATCACCTCGTCGCCCGTCTCGGTCTGCCGGGTCACCCGCATCTGCTGCGGTTCCCCCTCCACGGTCAGCTCGGAGGCCTGGGAAGCAAAGGGACGGCGCACCAGGTCGGAGACGGCGGCCAGCAGTACACCCCCGACCCCGTCGTCACTCTGCTGTCCAAACAGCACCAGGTCCGGGTTCTCGCTTTCGAGCACGGTGGCCAACACCCGGGCAGTTCCGATCAGATCGGATCCTTCCAGGGCGGGGTCGCTGACCAGGATGGCCCGATCCGCACCCAGCGCCAGTACGGTGCGGAGGGACTCCACGGCCTGGGTCGGACCCATAGACAGCGCCACCACCTCGGCGTCACTGGTCCGCTCCTTCAGACGGACGCCTTCCTCCACGGCATTCTTGTCAGCCCGGTTCAACTCCCCCGGACCGGAGCGGTCCAGCGTCAGCGAACCCGAATCCAGGCGCCACCGGCCGCTCGGGACATGCTTCACGCAGACAACGATTCTCATTCGATTCGATACCGTCCTCGATCACGCTCACACAACCAGATCCGGGTTCGGCCACCCTAACCCCTCACCAGCGGCACCTGCATGGTCGACATCACCGGAGCACACCGACGGGATCCGGTCTCGGAACATCACTTTCCGCTGTCCACCATCGCCTGGCCGGCCGCTTACCGGCCGCGCCTGTTGGCCGGCGGCTGTCGCGGACCGACATGCACGCGGCACCCGCATGGCCAGTGGGCCCGGTTGCGACTAGCGGATGAAGTTTGAACTCCATATGATTTCGCTCCAGCGAGTCTCCGGGCCGCGCGGGGGGCGTGGCTGATCTCACATCCAAAGCGACGAGGAGGTCCAAACCGTGGCCAGAAAGTACATCACCTACGAAACCCTTGACGACGGCAGGATTGCCCGAATCACGCTCAACCGGGTGCAGTCCCGCAACGCCCAGAATCGCGGGCTGCTGGTCGAGCTCGGCGACGCCTTCCTGGAGGCAGAGGCGGACGACCAGGTACGAGTGGTGATCCTGGCCGGCGCAGGCCCGATGTTCTCGTCGGGCCACGACCTCGGTTCCAAGGACGCGGTGGCGGAACGGACCCCCGGTGACCCGGCGTTCCACTCCAGCTATGCCGGCCACGGGGGCACCCGAAAGGGCGCCGAGAACCGAATGCTCCAGGAATGGCACTACTTCTTCGAGAACACTCTGCGCTGGCGGAACCTCCGCAAGATTACCATCGCTCAGGTCCATGGCAGCGTGTACGCCGCCGGCCTGATGCTCATGTGGGCCTGCGATCTCATTGTGGCGGCGGACAACACCAGCTTCGCTGACGTGGTCGGAACGCGTCTCGGAATGTGCGGGCTCGAGTACTTCGCCCATCCCTGGGAGTTCGGACCTCGGAAGGCCAAGGAGCTGCTGCTGACGGGCGACTCGATCGGCGCCGAGGAGGCTCACGACCTGGGGATGGTGACGAAGGTCTTCCGGGCGGACGAGCTTCCCGAACGGACGCTGGAGTTTGCCGAGCGGATCGCGTCGCTGCCGAGCATGACGTCGCTGCTGATCAAGGAGTCCGTCAACCAGAGCGTCGACAACATGGGCTTCTACAACGCCTTGCAGGCGTGCTTCACCCTCCATCAGCTCAACCACTCGCACTGGGCCGAGATTCACGAGAACAAGATGCCGGCCGCCCAGCCCGAGGACGGAATCATCAGCTGGCGGGAAGCTCCGCCCGTCGTCCCTGCCGTCAAGGACCAGGTGAGGGCGCCCGTACCCGCCGGGTGAGGGAGTGACCCAGTCCACGTCGACGCCGGCCCCCGGCGACGCGCAGCCGCCGGCTGACGTCGCCGGGCCGATCGCGGTAGCCGACTTCCGGGCCCGTGCCGCGAGCTGGCTCAAAGAGAACGCGCCTCGCTTCGCCGGCGGCGACCCGGCGGATGCGTCACTCGGCCGCTCGTTTCGCTGCGAGCTCTGGGACGCCGGGCTGCTCGGCATCACCCTCGACCCCGCCTATGGCGGACTGGGCCTGACCGCCGAGCATCAAAAAGCCTTCTCTGAGGAAGCGGCTCGCTACTCGCTGCCGCCGATCGGTGAGGCGGTCACGACCGGTATCTGCGCTCCTACTCTGCTGGACTTCGGGTCGGAGGACCAGAAACGGCGGCACGTGGGCCGCATGATCCGCGGCGAAGAGGTGTGGACCCAGTTGCTCTCGGAGCCGGGCGCCGGCTCTGACCTGGCCGGCCTCCAGACCCGCGCCGTCCGCGACGGGGACGAGTATCTCATCAACGGACAAAAAGTCTGGACATCCGCGGCCCAGCACTCCGATTTCGCGCTGTGCATGGCGAGAACCAACCCGGACGTGCCCAAGCATCAGGGCTTGTCGATGTTTATCGTGGCTCTGGGGGCGCCCGGCGTCACCATCCGCCCGCTGCGCCAGATGACCGGGGATTCGCACTTCAACGAGGTGTTCCTCGATGACGTCCGGGTGGCCGTCGACGACATCGTCGGCCATCAGGACGACGGGTGGCGTGCGCTGACCGCCATGCTGACCCACGAGCGCCTGGCCCTGGGCGCCGGGACCGGAGCGGGCGGCAGCGGCCAGGGCTGGACCCGGCCGGCCTCGGAGCGTTTCATCGACACGGCACGGCGTCTCGGGCGCAGCGATGACCCGAACGTGCGCCAGGAGTTGGCGAAGCTGTACATCGCTGAGCGAGTGCTGGCGTACATGGGCCAGAAGATGCGGGACGAGATCGCCGCGGGCATTCCGGTTGGTTCGAAAGGGTCGGTCGCCAAGCTCGCGACCGCCCTCATCTCCCGCCAGTCCGCCAATCTTGGCATGCTGCTCTCCGGCGCGGCGTCGCAAGCGTGGGATCCGGCCGACCCGCATGGCTCCGCCCTTGCCGATGCCCTGTGCTTCTCCCCGATGACCGCCATCGCGGGCGGGACCAGCGAGATCCAGCGGAACACGATCGGCGAGCGGGTACTGGGCCTGCCGAAGGAACCCCAGGTCGACCGGGACGTCGCGTTTCGCGACATCCTCCAGAACCCCACCCGCGCCGCCGCGAACGGTGGGTAGAGAGCGACGCGCTCTCAGGGCGGCCAGGCGGCCTGTCGCAGCCCGCTGATATAGTCCGCGGCCGATTCTTCGCGAGACACCAGAGGGAGCGATTCTGTGGACACGCTGGCAGGACGGGTTGCCGTCATCACGGGGGCCGGGCGGGGCATCGGCCGCGAGCACGCCTTGCTCTTTGCCAAGGAGGGCGCCAAAGTCGTGGTCAACGACCTCGGCGGCAACCCGGATGGCACGGGAGCGGACCGCGCTCCCGCCCAGCAGGTCGTCGACGAGATCAAAGCTGCGGGCGGCGAGGCCGTGGCCAACTACGACGACGTGTCGGACTGGGATGGAGCGCAACACCTGATCAACCAGGCGGTAGAGACCTTTGGTGACCTGCACGTGCTGGTCAACAACGCCGGCATTCTGCGCGACCGCATGCTCCCCAACATGTCGATTGAGGAATGGGACGCCATCATGCGCGTCCACCTCCGCGGCCACTTCTCCCCCACTCGCTGGGCTGCGAGCTACTGGCGGGACCAATCCAAGGCCGGCGTGGACATTCCCCGCGCTGTGGTCAACACGTCCTCGACATCGGGCCTGTTCGGCAATCGGGGCCAGACCAACTACGGGGCGGCCAAAACCGGTATTGCCACCTTCTCCATCATCGCCGACGCGGAACTGGCGCGCTACGGGGTGCGGGTCAACGCCATCGCCCCGGCCGCTGCCACCCGGCTCACCGCCACGGTCCCGCGCGACCGGCCGCAAGAGGCTCCGCCGGAGGACGAGTGGACGCCCATGCACCCCGGCAACATTTCGCCGTTCGTGGCCTACCTCTCCACCGAATCATGCCCCATCCACGGCCGGGTGTTTTTCGTGCAGGGGGGCGACGTATTCCTCTTCAAGCCATTCTCGATCGTGGACCACATTTCCAAAGAGGGATTCTGGACGATCGAGGAGCTGCAGAAGGAGGCGCCCCGGTTCCAGGAGGTCGAGCTGGATCTGGGTCATCCCATTGGCGGAATGCTCTGGGGTGGTTTGCCCAGCTGAGCACGCCCGAGCCGGTCGCCCTCTTCGTCCAGGACGGCGACGCCTACATCCCGACACCATTTACGGAAGGTCCGTGGGATCCGAACGCCCAGTTCGGGGGATCCCCTGCGGCCCTGGTGGCCACCTTGGTGGAGCAGGTGCCAACGCTGGTCCCCATGCAGGTCGCTCGCTTGACCATTGACCTGATGCGACCTGTTCCCCTGGACGCGCTTACCACGGACGTCCGCATCGTCCGGGAGGGAAAAAAGATACAGGTGGTGGCTGTATCCCTCTTTTCCGGTTCCATCGAGGTGGTCCGTGGCTCGGCCTTGCGGATTCGCACGATCGACCTGGGGAACGCAGCATTGCCGGATGGGTCATGTCCCAACCCGTTGCCGGCCACGCCTCGCCCGCCGGACGAGGAGCCCTTCGCGGCCAGGTCGGAGCCGGGGTCGCGTCGCGCCGTTGAGTACCTCTTCGAGGGCCGCGGCGGCTACTACCGCCATCCGGCCTGGGTGCGGTTGCGAGTCGATGTCGTATCGGGGCAGCCCACCAGCCCTGTCGCCCGGTTGGCCTACACCGCCGACCTGGCCAGTGGGATCGGCGTGGAACAGGACGTGCCGGTTCGGGGCATCAACGCCGATCTCGCCATCAACGTCGTCCGGTATCCGGTCGACGACTGGTTGTGCCTGGCCGGCAGAGGGTGGATCGCCCGCACCGGGATCGGTCAGGTCCAGGCGACCCTGTCGGACACACAGGGCATGGCTGCCACCGTCTCGATGGCGCGCCTGATCGACCCGGCTGTTTGAGTTCTCAAGCCATCAGCTGGGCGCGCAAGGCACTGGGCACCGTCGGGTCCACACCTGCCGGACCGGTCAGGTACCCCTCGATCCCGCCGTAACGCTCGCCCAGCTCCGCCAGGGCGCACTGCATGGCCCAGCGGGGTGTGCGCAGAATGCCGGCGGCCACTTCCGGCGCCACTCCCCGTTCACTGCGCATCCGCTCCATGACTGCATCCACCCGATCGGGAGTGCGGTATCGGGACGTCAGTTCGTAGTCGTCAAGGATGTCTGGTTCGGCCACGCCGAGAACAGACAGAAGCAGCGCCGCGACCATACCGGTCCGGTCTTTGCCCGCTGCGCAGTGAAACACGGCAGGTAAACGGGACGCGTCCGCCAGGCCGGCAAGAATGCGCCCGAATGCCGGAGCGGAGCCTTCCAGCATGTGCAGGTAGATGTCTGCCAGGAACCGCTCCCCGTCGGCGAGCAGGGCGTCGATGGTGGGCGCCGGCGACCCATCGCTGATCAAAGGGAGCGACTCGACGACGTGGTCGCCGTCCGGGAGGCGGTTGGGAGCCAGCTCGCGCTCGGGATCGGAGCGCAGGTCGTACACAGTGCGCACACCCAGGCCGGCGAAGCTGATGAAATCTGCCTCTTCGAGCGTCAGGGCATCGGAACGGAACACCTGCCCCCAGCGCGTGCGGGCGCCGCCCGCTCCCCGGTAGCCGCCCAGATCCCGGAAGTTTCTGGCGCCGAGCAGGCCGAGGTTGCGTTCGCCGGCAATCACCCCATTACCACAGCCCGACGGAGCGACGGACACGTAAGCCCGCCCCAACGGGACATCGTCGAGGAGGACATACCGAAGATCGGCGTCCACGGTGCGCACCTGGAGGTGCGTCGTTGCGTCGGGACTATCGACCAGGACGATATCCACCTGCACACAGTCTCCGGAGACCGACCAGCCGACGACGGCCCGGCCCCTGGAGTCGCGTTCGAAGCTGACGCCGGTGACCACGCAGCTCATCGTGCTGATGTTAACTGGCGTGACAGCCGAACTTTTTTTGCTGCCTATCGTGAAGGAGCCCATTTGCCATGGAGACCGTAAGGCTGGGCCGTTCGGGCCTGCAAGTGACGCGCCCCTGCTTGGGGGCAATGATGTTCGGGCACGGCCCGGACGCCCCTGCCGACGAGCAGGAAAGCCGGCGCATCATCGACGCCTTCCTCGATGCCGGCGGGAATTTCATCGACACCGCCAACGTGTACGTCGGAGGTGAATCAGAGGAGGTCGTCGGCCGCGCCATCAAATCCCGGCGAGACGAGGTGGTGCTGGCAACCAAGGGGTTTGGAGCGATCGGGCCAGGGCCCAACGACAGTGGCCTCGGCCGGAAGTACCTGACCCGGGCCCTGGAAGCCAGCCTGCGCCGCCTCGGTACCGACTACATCGACGTGTACCAGTGCCACCGCGCCGATCCGGACACGCCGGTGGAGGAGACGATGGCCACCCTGCACGGTTTCGTCCAGGCCGGAAAGGTTCGCTACCTGGGCTGCTCCAACTGGACCGGTTCACAGATCGTGGAGGCGCAAAACGCGGCGGCCGCGTCGGGATGGACGCCGTTCGTGAGCTTGCAGCCCCGGTACTCGCTCGTGAGCCGCAGGATCGAGGAGGACGTCCTGCCGGCCTGCGAGCGCCACGGGCTCGGGACCATGATCTACAGCCCGCTCGGCGGCGGGGTCCTCACCGGCAAGTACCGGCGGGGCGAACCCCCGCCGTCCGGGAGCAGGGCGTCGCGCGGCGGCTTCTGGGCCAGCATGCTGGACGAGCAGAGCCTCGACACGGCCGACGAGGTGGCCAAGGTGGCGGCCGAGATCGGGGCGACGCCGACGGCGGTTGCCATCGCCTGGGTCCTGTCCCGCCGGGCCGTGACCTCCGTGATCATGGGGCCGCGGACCCTTGCGCAGTACGAGGAGAACATGGAGGCCTTCGATTTGCAGCTTGATGCGGGGCTGATCAAGCGGCTGAGCGACGCCTCCCGCTGGGCTCGGTAGGAGCCGCGGCCGGGGGTCAGCCCCTGGCCGGCGCCGACCGAACCCCGGCCGGCGCCAACCGTGCCCACTTCCTCGCAGGCGGGCACGGTCCCCGCCTCGCCACCCAGCCCCAAGTGGCGCTAACCGTGCCCACCCATCCCCAACCGGGCACGCCCCGACAACTCGGGCACGCCTAGCCGCAAAAACATGCCCATCCCGCGCCCACTTCGCCCAACCGTGCCCACTTCCCCCGCCGCCGGGCACAATCCCCGCCAGCCCAACCAGCCCCAACTGGCGCGAACCGTGCCCACCCACCCCCAACCGGGCACGCCTAGCCGCAAAAACACGCCCATCCCGCGCCCACTTCGCCCAACCGGGCCCACTTCCCCCGCCGCCGGGCACAATCCCCGCCAGCCCAACCTGATGCGCCTACGGCCTGCCCCGGACCCGACGGCTACCGGCCTCCGCCAGTACGATCTTCGTTGTGAAGATTGGTTTGAGTGCAGGCGCGGCGTCAGCGGAGCGGGCTATCGAACAGGCGGTCGATGCCGAGAGCGCCGGTTTCAGCAGCCTTTGGTACCCCGGAGCGGTCTCCGGCGACCCTCTGGTGCAGATGGCGTTGGCGGGGCGGGCTACTCGCGCGATCGAGCTCGGGACCTCTGTCCTGCAGACCTACCCGGTGCACCCCTCCCTGCAAGCCGCCAGGATCCAGTCGGTGGCCGCCGCGGTCGGGCGTCCGGTGACGCTGGGGGTGGGCCCGTCGCACCAAATGGCCGTCGAGCGACTGGGCCTGTCCTACGACCACGTCGGCCGGGACACAGAGAACTACGTCCGGACGCTGTCCGAATTGCTCGGGGGCGAGATCCCGCTGTTGCTCGCGGCCTTGGGGCCGCGGCTGCTGCGTGTGGCCGGCGAGTTCACCGACGGCACCATCCTGTGGATGGCCAACGCCAAGGCGATCGAGTCACACGTCACACCCCGCATCACCCGGGCTGCAGCCGCAGCGGGACGGCCCGCGCCTCGCATCGTGGCCGGCCTTCCCGTTGCTGTTCACGACGATGTCGCGGAAGCCCGTGCCGCCGCCAGCGAGCAGTGGGGAATGTACGGCACCCTGCCGAACTACCAGCGAATCCTGGCCCGCGGCGGGATCACCTCACCGGCTGAGGCCGTGATCGTCGGCGACGAGGCAGCCGTGACGCGCCAGATTTCCGAGGTGTTCGCGGCCGGAGCAACGGACATGTGGGCCGCGCCCTTCCCGGTCGGCGACGACCGGGCGGCGTCGCGCGGGCGCACCCGAGCCCTCCTGGCGCAACTGGCTGGCGAGTAGCGATGGCAGTCCACGTGGACCAGCACGGCAGCACGGTCGTAGTGACTATTGACCGTCCGGAACGGCGGAACGCTCTCGACCGGGAAACGATCGGGCTGATCGGCGCGGCTTTCGCCGCCGCAGAGACCAATGACGGCGTCCGCGTCGTCGTGCTCACAGGGACCGGCGAGCAATCGTTCAGCGCAGGCATGGACTTGAAAGAGTTCGCCGCTCGGAGCGGGGAAGCGGACGGCTCCCGGGCTTCCCCGGCGCCTGCAGCGGGGCCAGGGCTGGAAGTCTTCATGAACCGGTGTTATCCCAAGCCGATCGTGGCCGCGGTCAACGGGCCCGCTGTCGGCGGGGGCTTCGAATTGGTCATGGGCTGCGACCTTGCGGTCGCGGCCGAGCACGCCACGTTCGCGGTCCCCGAGGTTCGGCGCGGAGTTGTCGGGGCCGGGTGCTCGACAAGGCTGGCAGCCCGAGTGCCACCGGCTGTGGCGTTCGAGATGGGATTCATTGGCGAGCCGATCACGGCCGCGCGGGCGCTAGCTCTGGGGTTGGTCAACGAGGTGGTCCCCACTGGCCAAGCCCTGGATCGGGCGCTCGAGATAGCGGCGGCGATCGCCGCCAACGCTCCCCTTGCGGTTCGGGTCACCAAGCAGCTGATCTGGGACGAGATGGGTGCTCACAACGCAGCCGAGTGGACCGCGATCAGGTCGCAGGCCGCCCCGGTATTCGCCTCCGAGGATGCCAGGGAGGGGGCCCGGGCCTTTGCCGAGAAGCGCGCCCCTGTCTGGACGGGGCGTTGACCTCGGGGCTCCGGGGGCTGCGTGCGGGCGAGTGAGGCAGATGTGGCGGTGCCGGCGGCAAAGCTGGCGGGCGTGGCCGGCGGGCGAGGCAGAAGTGGCGTGGCCGGCGAGTGAGGCAGATGTGGCGGCACCCGGCGGGCAAAGCTACGCCCCGCCCGCGCCGCCGGATGACTGCGCCGGCTGCCGCTAGATTCGACCGCAATGGATGCTTTGGAGGCCATGGGAACGGCCGTGTCGATGCGCTGGTTGAAGCCCGACCCGGTCCCGTATGAAGTGATCGATCGGCTGCTCTGGGCGGCGACCAGAGCGTCGAGCCCTGGAAACGTGCAGCCCTGGGATTTCGTGGTGGTGCAAGACCCGGCGGTCCGGCAGGAGGTGGCCGAGATCTTGACGGCCCGGCTGGGGGGCATCCGGCGGCTGGCCAGCGAGCCCCCACCGGAGGATCCCACCCAGCGCCGAATGCTCCAGGGCGTCGCCCACCTGGTCAACCATTTGCAGGACGCTCCCTTCATCATCTTCGTGTGCGGGAACAACGTCTATCCTCCCGACGCGCCCCAGGAACACATGATGTACTCGGCGGTCTTTGCCGCGGCGCAGAACATCATGGTGGCGGCACGTGCCCTCGGGCTGGGAGCGGCGTACACGACGTTCCAACTGGGGTGCGAGGACCAGCTCAAGGCAAAGTTGGGCATCCCGCACCAGACCCGGATCTGCGTGACGATCCCGGTCGGGTGGCCAGGACGGCGCCAGGGTGCTCTGAACCGCAAACCGGTCGAGAGCGTCGTCCACCACGATCACTGGTGAGTGCCTGTGGCGGACGCGGCTGTCCCGGAAACGCGCGCCGATGACCTGGGACGGGCTCGATTCGCGGGCGCCGCAGTGGGCCGCCTGATCGCAGCCACGATAGGGTTGGGTCCGTGCCGAACACGTGGATCAGCGACGACATGCGGGCCCTTGTGGGACAGGAGTACGGGACTGTACGAACGTCTGTCCCGATCTCGTTGTCCGACATTCGCAAGTGGGCCATGGCCGTGTATTACCCCGAGGTGCCGCCCCCATTGTTCTGGGACGAGGACTACGCCAGGGCGACGGTGCATGGTGGGATCGTCGCTCCCGAGGAATTCAACCCTTTCGCCTGGTTCACGGCGGACGGGCCGGTCAAGGCGCCCACTTTCCAGGGACCAATTCGCGACAGTGGTCCGGAAGGTGCCTTTGGCGTGGCCAGCCCGGAGACGACGTTCATTCTCAACGGCGGGGCCGAAGTGACCTACGGCGTCCGCATGCGCCCCGGCGATGTCATCACGGCGGGGCGCTCCAAGGTGGTGGACTACAAAGAGCGGGAGAGTCGGCTCGGACTGATGCTCCTCACCAGGACAGAGACGACCTGGACCAACCAGAATGGTGAGATGGTCAAGGTTACTCGAGGATCGAATATCCGCTATTGACGCTATTGATCTGAGCGAGACCAAAGGAGTTTGGTGTGGAACGCCGTGAACTGGAGACGGTCATATACGAAAAGGATGGGCCGATTGCCCGCATAATCCTCAACCGTCCCGAAAAGGCCAATGCGCAGAATCCTCCGATGGTCTGGGACGTCGAGAATTGTCTCAAGGATGCCGAGTCCGACTATTCGATCAAAGTCGTCATTCTTAAAGCGGCTGGGAGGGGTTTCTGTGCCGGTCACGACGTGATCGGTCCCGGGGGCCCGTCCTACCCGGAGTTCGCGGAGGCGGTCGAGGCCGGGCACCCCTGGGGCGGACCGGCCACCCTCTTTCTGTGGCCAGTGCTCCATCTCTGGGAGTTTCAGAAGCCGACCGTTGCCGCCGTGCAGGGCTACTGCGTGGGCGGGGGCACCTACTTCGCCCTGCTCAACGACATCGTCGTCGCCTCCGAAGACGCCTACTTTCAGATGCCCCTGCCGCAGGGTCTGGGGTTGCCAGGCGGCGAGACCATGATCGAGCCCTGGGTGATGATGAATTTCCACCAGGCCTACGAATATCTCTACCTGTCGAAAACGGTGGATGCCCAGGAGGCCCTTCGACTGGGGATGGTCAACCGGGTGGTGCCGCGCGACGAACTCGACGAGACCGCCGAGGTCATTGCCGCGCAGATCTCCCAAGCCCCGCTCTCGGTCCTGATGGGGATCAAAGCCGGCGTGAAACGGGCATGGGAAAGTATGGGAATGCGCGTTCATCTTCAGTCGCATTTGCAGGTAATGCAACTGGTCGGCCGTGCTGGTGACGTGGACGTGTGGAGACGAGAGAATCAGGAAAAAGATTATGGAGTGGCGCCACGTGAGGTGGCGAGGAAGCGGGCCGCCGCAGCCGCCGAATCAGTGAAGTCCGGCCCTTAGCTTCGACGTGCCCGTAGACCTGCGTCAACGAAGTTTCGTAAAAGAACTCGACTTCACCGCCGAGGAGCTCCTCTATTTGCTTTGCCTCTCGCGCGAACTGAAGGCCGCCAAGTCGGGTGGATACGAACGCCAGCATCTGACCGGAAAGAACATCGTGCTCATCTTCGAGAAGACCTCGACCCGGACACGGTGCGCCTTCGAGGTCGCCGCCCATGACCAGGGCGCCCACGTCACGTATCTGGGACCCGACGGAACCCAGATCGGGCACAAGGAATCGATCAAAGACACGGCCCGGGTCCTGGGCCGGATGTTCGATGCCATCGAGTACCGCGGATTCGCCCAGGACGTCGTCGAGCAGCTGGCGGCCTGCGCCGGGGTGCCCGTCTACAACGGGCTGACCGACGACTTCCATCCCACGCAGATGCTTGCAGACATATTGACGATGCAGGAGCATTCTGAAAAGTCGCTCGCCGGCATCTCGTTCTGCTACCTGGGCGACGCTGCATTCAATACCGGCAACTCCCTTATGATCACCGGAGCCAAGCTCGGGATGGATGTGCGGATCTGCGGGCCGGAACACCTGTGGCCCCGCGCGGACCTGGTGAAGGCGGCCACCGAGATCGCCGCTTCGTCCGGCGCCCGCCTCACCTTGACCGAGGACATCGACGTGGGGATCAAGGGCGTGGACTTCCTTTGCACGGACGTGTGGCTGTCGATGGGACAGCCGGCGTCGCTGTGGCACGAGCGCATCGACGCACTGCTCCCCTATCAAGTCAACATGGGCGTCGTCGCCCGGACCGGAAACCCGGGCGTCAAGTTCATGCACTGCCTGCCCGCGTTTCACGACCTGGAGACGACCGTGGGTAAGGAGATCTATGAGCGCTACGGGCTCGACGCTCTCGAGGTCACCGACGAGGTCTTCGAATCCCCGCACTCCATCGTGTTCGACGAAGCCGAGAACCGGGTCCACACCATCAAGGCGATCCTGGTCGCCACCCTCGGCCGCTAAGTGCTTCCGAGCGGAAGGTCAACGGATGGCCTGGCCGAGAGCTGCCCGGAAGGACGCAAGTGCCGGCGGCGCCGCGGATCTGTCGAGGGGCTGACGGCGCCGTGATCGACAAACGCGTCCCGACCGTGGCCGATGCGGTGGCGGGCATAGCAGACGGCGCCACCGTTCTCGTCAACGGATTCGGGGAGGTCGGCGTACCGACCGAACTTATCGACGCGCTGGTCGCGCAAGGCACCGGCGACCTCACCGTGGTCGCCAACAACGCCGGAGCCGGCGATCGCGGCGTGGCGGCCCTGCTGAAGGCCGGCCGCGTCAAGAAGGTCATTTGTTCGTATCCTCGCTCAGCGGGTTCGGTGTGGTTCGAGGAGCGTTACCGCCGCCACGAAGTGGAGCTGGAGGTGGTGCCACAGGGCGTCCTGTCGGAGCGCATCCGCGCCGCCGGAGCCGGCATCGGCGCCTTCTACAGCCCGGTCGGCGTCGGCACGTCTCTGGCGGCCGGCAAGGAAACCCGGGTGCTGGGCGGGCGGACTCAACTCCTCGAGTATCCGTTGCACGGCGACGTCGCCCTCATCAAAGCCCGCCTGGCCGATCGCTGGGGAAACCTGGTGTACCGGGCCACGGCTCGCAACTACGGTCCGACCATGGCCATGGCCGCCGACCTGACGGTGGTGGAGGTGGATGCCGTCGTGGAGTTGGGAGCGCTCGACCCGGAGCTGATCGTCACACCGGGGATCTTCGTAGACCGGGTCGTGGCCGTCGGCGGGCGCGATGGGTAAGGACGCCGCCGGCAGCGGCTGGAACCGGGCCCAGGTCGCGGCCCGGGTGGCAGCCGACCTGCCCGACGGCAGCTACGTCAACCTGGGCATCGGCATCCCCACGTTGGTGGCCGATGCACTCCCGGCCGGACGAGAGGTCGTCTTTCACAGCGAAAACGGTTTGCTCGGCGTTGGCCCGGCCCCGGCGCCGGGTGAGGGGGACCCGGACGTGATCAACGCCGGCAAGCAGCAGGTGACGGTGGTGACCGGCGGGTGCTTCATGGCGCACGCCGATTCGTTTGCGCTCATCCGCGGTGGCCACCTGGACCTGGCCGTACTCGGCGGCTTCGAAGTCTCCAGTGCCGGCGATCTGGCCAACTGGGCGGGGGACGGCGACATGGTGCCGGCAATCGGCGGTGCGATGGACCTGGCTGCCGGCGCCCGCCGGGTGTGGGTGGCCATGACCCACACCACCACCGACGGACGCCCCAAGCTGGTCGAGCAGTGCCGCCTGCCGCTAACGGCGCCGGCAGTCGTGAGCCGGGTCTATACGGATCTGGCCGTCATGGAAGTGGACCGCGAGGCGCGCTGTTTCGTGGTCCTTGACCTGGCGCCCGGGGTCGCCTGGCAGGAACTGCAGGCCGCGACCGCGGCGTCGTTGCGCCAGGGGCGGGCAGCCGGGCTGGCGAGGTAGTCGCTCCGGTCGCCACCTGAGCACCCCGCACGAACCCGCAAGCGGCCGGGCTAACCTCACGCCAACTCTCGCTTTTATGGCCGCCCCCACCGCCGCCCCTCCCGTCGCCACGTCCCGACACCGGCATCCAGCGGTACCTCCCGTAATCGCGTCCTTACGACCGGTCTGGTCGAAGCCGGCCGCCTATCGGGCCCTGCGGGCAACCCTCGTCGTCCCGGGGGTGTTCGCCATCACCTATGAGGTGATCGGAAACCTCCAGATGGCCACGTTCGCGGCCTTCGGTGGTTTCGCCACCCTGGTACTGGCCTCGTTTGGCGGCAGCCGCCGCGACAAACTGATCGCCCATCTGACCCTCGGGATCGTCGGCAGTGTGTTGCTCGTCATCGGGACGGCCGTCGCGTCGTCAACCGCACTGGCAGCCGTGGTGACGGTTCCAGTGGTGTTCTGCGTCCTGTTCGCCGGCATCGCGGGGCCAAACGCGGCGTCGGGGGGAACGGCGGCGCTGCTGGCCTACGTCTTGCCGGCCGCGTCCCCCGGAACGATCAGCATGATCCCGGACCGCCTGGCGGGTTGGTGGCTGGCCACCGTTGCAGGGACCCTGGCGGTGCTGATCCTGTCCCCACCTCCGGTGGCCGATCGCCTGCGCCGTGCTGCCGCGGATAGTGCCACTGCCCTCTCCGGCGAGGTACGGGCTGCCCTTGCCGGCCAGGCGAGCGAGGCGGACTCGGCCGCCGTAATGGCCGCCAAGCACACCCTGGTGACGACGTTCGCCTCCACCCCCTATCGGCCGACAGGCCTGGCCAGCTCGGACCAGGCCCTCGCCGAACTGGTCGAGGCACTGGAATGGTGTGCGACCCTGGTCTCGGACATGGTTCGGGAGGACGCCAACCTGACCGGCATCGCCCCCGTCGATCGGGACCTGCTCGCCACGGCCGCGGACGTGCTGGATACCGTCGCCGGTCGCCTGGACGGGGGGAACCCGCAGCCCCCACTGGAGCGGCTGGCGGGGTTGCAGGACGCCAGTGCCGCCCGGATCTCCGCCCTGGGCGAGGACCCAGCATGTACCGAGCAGGAGGTGCACGTCTCCTTCCACGCCCGCATCATCGCCTCGGCCGCCCGTAGCGCGGCGCTGGACGCCCTGGTGGCCACGCGGGGCGCGGACCGAAGTGCCGTCGCCGCGGCCCGCCTGGGTTGGCACGGCGTCCCCGCCCAAGGGCCGGTTGCCCGCCGCAACGCGTGGGCCACGATCCAGGCGGCCGGACGGGTTGCCAGCGGCCAGGCCAGCCTCCGCTCCGTTTGGTTCCTCAACAGTTTCCGTGGCGCCTTTGCCCTGGCCGCCGCCATCGCGGTAGCCGACCTGGCCAATGTGCAGCACGGTTTCTGGGTGGTGCTGGGCACCCTGTCCGTGCTTCGCACCAATGCGGCATCGACGGGATCGACGGCCCTGCGAGCGCTGGCGGGCACGGTCGCCGGCTTCTTCATCGGCGCCGGTCTGATCCTTTTGATCGGTGACGACACGGCTGCCCTATGGGCCGCGTTGCCGGTGGCCGTTCTCGTCGCCGCCTACGCGCCCGGAACCGCGCCGTTTGCTGTGGGTCAGGCCGCGTTTACCGTCACCGTCAGCATCCTTTACAACATCCTGGTTCCGGTCGGCTGGACGGTAGGAGTGTTACGGGTGGAAGACGTGGCGATCGGAGCGGCTGTGAGCGCGCTGGTCGGGATCGTGTTCTGGCCCCGGGGCGCCTCCAGCATCGTTGCCGACGACCTGGCTGACGCCTTTCATGACGGCGGCATCTATCTCGTCCAGGCCACCGCCTGGGCTGTCGGCTCGCGCTCCATGCCCCCCGAAGCCGCCCAGCAAGCGGCGAGCGCCGGTCTGCGGCTGGACGACGCCCTCCGGGGCCTCATGGCCGAACAGGGGAGCAAGCGGGTTCCGAAGGAGCACGTCTGGCGTCTGGTAGGCGGCACGCAGCGGATCCGTCTCACGGCTCAGTCGCTGTCGGTGCTGCCGCAACCGGACACGCCGTCCGGCCCGGCCAGAAACGCGCTGATCGAGGAAGCGGCCCGTTTGGCCGGCTGGTGCGACGGGGTGGCCGGCCAGCTCGCGCGGTCGCCGACGACCGTGGCCCGAGAGCTGGCCAGCGCCGTCGCCGACGACCCGCCTGCGGCGCCGGCCCCGCACGGCTACCTGCTCTGGGTTCGCCACCATCTGGACCACGTAAAAGATCACTTGAGCGACCTGGTGGAGGCCGTCGCCGTCGTGTCCGAAAAACGAGCGGTCCCGTGGTGGCGATAACCGTTTTCAGTTCGGCGCAGGAGGTGCGTTCCTAGCCGCTTCCGGCGGGCGCGGTCGGACGCGGAGGCGCCGGCGGGGGCGCGAAGTACTGCTCGACGGCCAGGGCCAGGCCGCCCGCAATCACTTGCTGTCCCGTCGCGCTGGCGGCAATCGACGCCTCGAATGGGTCGGTCAGAAACAGAGGTTCGATCAGTGCGCCAGGCATCTGGCTCGGCGTGGTGAAGTAACCGGGCTCGGCCGGTCCGAGCAACAGCAGATGGCCGTAGGAGCTGGCCTCTTCACTGAGCGCGGAATCAGCCTGGCTGACAGTGGAGCCCAGTCCGCTGTCGGGCGCAACCCCTTCGTCGGGGATAGCCCAGCCCCGGGAGTTCATAGCGGCAAGCACGTCGGCCTGAACGAGGGTGGCCAAACGCAGATTGTCACCCGCGAACGGCCGATCGGCGTCGTATGCGGTGACGCTCCCGGCGTTATCGGGGGTGCCGGCGTCGAAGTAGATACCGACCAGCACATTGGCGTGGGCCTCGTTGGCGCAGATATCGCGGGCCGCCACGTCGTCGTGTGAACCCTGAATAGTCAGGGCCCCGTCTTGGACCTCACCGGAGGCGAGGCGGGCGACGGTGGTGTCACCAGTACGGGAGACCACCACTCGAAACCCGTCTCGGCGCAGGATGGCCGTGGCATCGAGTTCGACCCCGAGCGTCCCGTCCGCTTCGTCGATCGTCTGTCCCGAGCCGGTCGTCCCGACCGCGCCAGGGTCGACCCCACCATGACCGGCATCCAGGAAGACGGTAAGGCGGCGATTGCCCGAAGTCGGGGTGAAGGCCACGCACGCCCCGGAGGCGAACGCGGCTGCGTCGACGGGCTTTCCGCTGCCAGGGGATCCTGCCCTGCCCGGCGCCGACTCGCGACCGTCGGCACCGACCGAACGATGCAGCGCAGATGCCCGGGCCGGGCCGCCGACGGCGCGTGCGACCGCCACCGCGGCGACAATCACGACCACGACCCCCAGCAGTGATCGGAACCGGCGGCGGCGCTTCCTCGTTACCCGCCGCCGGGCCTCCGCTCCAGCGTTACCAGCCGTCGTGCGCCTCCGGTCGGCCCCAACCGGGCAGCGACCGACGGTTCACGCAGCCACCGTGACCAGATCGCCGACTGCCAGATGAGAAAAGACGACCTGGGCGGTGGAAACCGGCAACTCGACGCAACCCAGGCTCTGAGGCCAGCCATAGGAACCCCGAACGAAACCGTGTACGGCGTCGCCGCCGTTGAAGTAGTTGATCCAGTACACAGGATCGTCGTAGTGACTGCCGTCGGGATTGGTGCCGGACATGTAGTTGAAGGCATACCGGACGTAGATGGGGAAGGTGCCGTTTGCGGTCGGGCGGCTGGAGATGCCCGTGTTGGCTGGAGTGGTGAGCACGACCGAGCCGTTCTGCCACAAGGTCAGCGTCTCCGGCAGGCTTTGCGACACGTACACATAGGAATACGGGTTGGGGTCGTTCTGGTTGGCCGCGGCGGCCTGAAGAAGCGCCTGCCAGGTGGACGCGTCGGCAATCTCGGCCACGGTCTCGGGGTCGACTTCGAAGCCGTCGAAACTGCTGCTCTGGTCGGAAAGGAACGTCATGAGGGCGCCCTTGACGAGCAGGTTGTCGGTGCCGACCGACCATTGGTCCATCAGCGTGGCGGGAGTCGTCGCCCAGCGCCACGAGAAACTGCCCGCCAGCGGCTGCGACATGGTGGCCACCTCACCGGCAAACGTCGTCGGCTCGACCACGCCTGCTGCCGGCGTGAACTGCAGCGGCAGGTAGCCAAGCTGGGCCAGGATCTGCTGCAGGCGGAGCATGGACCCGGGACCGGTGCTGAAGTGGTACGTCGTGGACGCGGTGGTCAGGGCGTCCTCAGAGGTCTCGCCGACCACCGAAACGGGCCGTTGAAACGTGACCGTCACGTTGGCGCTCGGCCCAAAGCCGAATCCGCTGGGCGTAAAGACCAGAGTGTTGGCGGACGGCTCCGACCACGTGCCCGGCACGGCCGGCGACACCGTCGGCCGACTGCTGCCCATCAGCGAGGCGACAGACTGAGCGAAGGTGAAACTGATCGGAGCGTTCGGAGCGGCGGTCGCCGATCCCGGATCGGGGCTGGCCAGCGCGGCGGGTCCCCGCGCGATCGGAGCGGCAAACCACGTCACCGTACTCGGTGAGGGAGCGATGGACTCCCACGGGCGCGGCGCAGCGGACACCTGCAGTAACCCGCCGGACACCTGGGAGGAGACCGGGATGTCGGCGACGGTCGATGGCCGCGACAACCGCAAAAGGTGCGTCGAGCCCCCAACCGCCTGGTACTGGACGACGCTGACGGGATGATCGAAGCTCACTGGCACGACACCGGACCGCGGTGCCAGCGTCACCGGCTCCGCCGGAACCGCCGCCGGGGTCCGCAACGTCTTGGTTGTCGAAACCGGGCCACCGAGCAGCCAGTGCAGCCACGACGGGGACGTGGCGGTGGCGGTGACCCGGACCACCTGCCCCTGACCCATTTGATCGGCCGGCACCAGGCCACCGGCGCTGTGCACCAGGGTGATGGCCCGGCCCTGGCTCGTGGCCTGACCGGCGACGAGCTTCGAGCCCCATCCGCTCACGTGGACGTCGAACATCGCCGGGCCCGTAGACGCCACCGACACACTCGGGCGTCCAAAGAACAGCGTGAGCACCACGCCGACGCCTGCGACGACGACCACGGCCCCGGCGCCGACGGCCAATCGTAAGGGCCAGGTCCACTCACGATGTTTCTGGTACCGGTGCTTCGCTTTTCTGCTCATCCCGCTCACCGTCTCCGTCTCGTGCGCTCGCCGATCGGCACAGTGAAGCCCCCGCGGTACACATCGGGGGCGCCCAGAGCCGATCATGAAACGGCTGTCCAACATGGACGCTATTCGATCTTTCAGTCAGTTTGATCGCGCCTCGCCGCAGAAGACCGCATCGACGACGGACTCGGTCTATCTCTTACCGTCTTACGCTGTATTTCATGTTCACCGCCGTTGAGCCCGGCTGGTGTCATAATCCGCAGATGGGCAGCGTCTCGGATGTCGCCGACTCCTACATCAGAGAGATAGCCAGGCTCGACCCGGTGGCGGCCACGGCTTGGGGGATTGCCGGCTACGACGAGCGGCTCCCTGACCTTTCGCCGGCAGGTATCGCCGAACGATCCGAATTACAGCGGACCACGCTCACCGCCCTGGCCGGCTCGCCGACTGACAGCGAGGCGGATCGGATCGCCGCCGCGGTCATGCGCGAGCGTCTGCAGAGCAGCCTGGCACTCGACGAGGCCGGCGAGGAGTACCGCTCCGTACGAGTGCTGCACAGCCCCCAGGATTCGGTGCGCCGAGCTTTCGATTTGATGCCGCTGCACAGCGAGACCGACTGGCAGGTAGTCGCGGCCCGCATGAGCGCCGTACCGGACGCGCTGGCCGGACTGCGCGCCACCCTGGGGGAGGGGTTGGCTCGACGGCTGGTCTCCGCTCAGCGTCAGGTCCGGGCCTGCGCCGCGCAGTGCGACGTCTGGGGTGGACGCGACGACGAGCGCACCTCCTATTTTGCCGGCTTCATCCGCCGGTACCCGGGCGGCAGCAGTGCCGCTGCCCTCGAAAGTGCAGCCGGGGCGGCTGCGCGGGCCTACCTCGAGTTCGGCGACTGGCTGCGAACCGTCTACCTCCCGGGGGCCACACCCGTCGACCCGGTCGGGCGCGAGCGCTATCAGGTGGCGGCGCGGTACTACACCGGCGCGGATCTCGACCTGCAGGACACCTACCTGTTCGGCTGGGCGGAACTCCACCGGATCGAGGCGCAGATGGCCGCGGTGTGCGAACAACTACTGCCCGGCGCCTCCCAGACCGAGGTCATCGACTCCCTCGAGTCTGACCCGAAGCGGATCATCGAAGGTGTGGACGCCTTCCAGGAGTGGAACCAGGCGCTCATCGATTCGACGATCAGCTCACTGAACGGGGTTCACTTCGATATCGCCCCGCCGATCCGGCGTTGCGAGGCCATGATCGCGCCGCCAGGAGGCGCGGCGGCGATGTACTACACCGGGCCCAGCGAAGACTTCTCCCGGCCGGGCCGGACCTGGTACCCCACCCTGGGCAAGACTCGCTTCCCGCTCTGGCGGGAGGTATCGATCTGCTACCACGAGGGCGTCCCGGGCCATCACCTCCAGGTGGCCCAGGTCCGGTACCTGTCCGACCGGCTCAACCGCTTTCAACGGTTGGCCGCCTTCACCTCGGGTCATGGCGAGGGGTGGGCCCTGTACGCCGAGCGCCTCATGGGCGAGCTGGGCTACCTCGACGACCCCGCCTTCGAGCTCGGGATGCAGGCCGCACAGGCCATGCGGGCTGTACGTGTCATCGTGGACATCGGGATGCACCTGGAGCTGGCCATCCCGGCGGACGAGCGGTATCACCCTGGCGAGCGGTGGACCGCGGAGCTGGCACTGCCGTTCGTCATCGAGCGATCGTGCTTTCCCGCCGACTTCATGGCCTCGGAAGTCGATCGCTACCTTGGTCTACCGGGACAGGCCATCTCCTACAAAGTCGGCGAGCGGGTGTGGCGGGACAGCCGCCAGGAGGCCCGCAACCGGAAGGGCGCGGCGTTTGATCTCAAAGACTTCCACCGATATGCGCTCGATCTCGGCGACATGGGTCTCGATCAGCTGGCCGAGGAACTGCGCCACTACTGACGTGCACGCGGTAGCAACAGCGGAGACGGTGCGGGTGGCCGCAAGAGGTCGTGCTGCTAGGGTGTCGGTCCGTGGTGGGTGGCCAGGGTCGCGACGCGCCTTCAATCGTGGACGGCATGGGGACTGATCTGTTAGCGCGGTACGGGAAGGCCCTCTCGGTGGAGGCCGTGGCCCGCGGAAGGTGGTGCGTTGCCTAAGCCGGTCGAAGCGGGGCACCGCTACGTCCCCGGTCTCGACGGTCTGCGGGCCATAGCTGTCCTGGCCGTCATCGTGTACCACCTCAACGTGGGCTGGGCCCAGGGCGGCCTGCTCGGCGTCGGGGTGTTCTTCACGCTGAGCGGCTACTTGATCACCGACCTCCTCCTCGAGCACTGGGGCAAGACGGGGGGCGGCCTGGGGCTGGCGGACTTTTGGGTTCGCCGGGCGCGCCGGCTGCTGCCAGCCCTGGTGGTGATGCTCGCCGTCGTGATCGCGTGGGTTGCTCTGCTGCACCGGTCCGAGCTGCCCGGTTTGCGGGGCAGCGTGGTCGCCTCAGCCTTTTACGTCAGCAACTGGTGGCTGATCTTCCAGCATGTCTCGTACTTCGCACGGTTCGGCCCGCCGTCGCCACTCGGGAACCTGTGGTCCCTGGCAGTGGAAGAGCAGTTCTACCTGATCTGGCCCTGGTTGCTGTGGTTGGGCCTGCTCATCGTCCACGAGCGCACCAGGAATGCTCGATGGCGACCCCGGTTGGCGGTGGCCACACTCGTGCTCGCCGCCGCATCCGCGGCGGCGATGGCCCTCCTGTACCGGCCGGGATTCGACCCGACCCGTGTCTACGACGGCACCGACACCCGGGCGTTCGGATTGCTCATCGGCGCGGCCGTGGCCATGGTGTGGCCCAGCCGGCGGCGCCGGGCGGATTCCACGCTGCGAACCCGACGGCTGCTGGATGCAGGGGGTGTGGTCGGCCTGATCGTCATCGTCCTCCTGATCTGGAGGACCAATCAGTACTCGGCATTTCCCTACCGGGGTGGCATGGTGTTGCTTTCGGTAGCCACCTCGATGGTCGTGATGGCCGTCGTGTACCCGGGCAGCCTGCTGGGCCGTATCATCGGCATCCGCCCGGTGCGCTGGATCGGTGTCCGTTCGTACGGGATCTACCTGTGGCACTACCCGGTTATCGTCTTGACCACCACCTCTCTGCTGGGCGCCTTCGATTTCCCGCGCGCCTGCCTCCAGGTGATCGCCACGGTGATCATCGCCGCGCTCTCCTGGCGTTTTGTGGAGGAGCCGGTGCGACAGGCGGGCCGAGTTCCGGTCTCCACGGCGGGCTCCCTGCCCTGGCACCGGCGAATGGCAGCTCGCTGGACGTGGGTGGTGTCGACCGCCGCACTGGCGGGGCTCGCCGGCACGTCGCTCATCATCGGCGGGGTGGTGCCAGCGAGCGCCAACCCTCCTCTCGCGTCGGGCCTGACCTCGGCCGCCGCCGGCCCCACGCACGAGGTCGTGAGCGTGCCGAAACCGGCTCCCGATCCTGCCCCGCCGCCCGCCCCGTCGACGACACTGCCACCGCCGACCATCCAGTTCCGCCGCGCCCAGGGCCACGTGGTGCCGCTCACGCCGCCCACGACGCTTCCGGTCGGGTCGGCCAGCCTCACCTCCTGCCACTCCGTCGTACACATCGGCGACTCCACCTCGGAGAGCCTGATCTCGCCGAACTATCTGCCTGATCCCACCACCCGCCTCGAAGCGCAGTACGCCCGGGTCGGAGCCACCGATCAGTACATGGAGATCACGGGCGGAACATCGATCGTCGAAACCATAGGAGGCGACGGTCCCAACGTGTACGACGTGGCCAAGCAATTGATCGCGCAGGGCTATCACGGCTGCTGGGTGCTCGCCCTCGGCACCAACGACACGGCCGACGTGTACGTCGGGTCCCACTTCGGCCTCGAGGCCCGGATCCAGCGCATGATGTCGGCGATCGGCAACCAGCCGGTCATGTGGGTGAACGTCAAATCACTGGTCAGCAGCGGTCCCTACTCGGAATCCGACATGCAAGCGTGGGATCGCGCCCTCGTCCAGGCCTGCCCGCTGTACCCGAATATGCGGATCTTCGACTGGGCGTCGGTTGTCCAACCCAGCTGGTTCATCCCCGACGGTATTCACTTCAACACACCCGGCTCCGCGCAACGGGCGCATCTCATTGCCAGCGCCCTCGCCGAGGCATTTCCCGCCCCCGGCCAGAACGGTTACTCGGGGTGCCTGATCCCGTAGCGCCGGTCGTACCCGCTGCGACCGCGTCCGGCCGAATCGTCCGGCGCTAGCGTTTCGTCCGACATCCCACCCGGGCCAGGAGGGCAGCGAACACCATGAGCACAGGTCCGGCGCCCGAGCAGCGCGCGAGGGGAGGTGTTCTGGTCATCGGCGGCGGGTTTGGTGGGGCCACCGTCGCCCGATTCCTGGGCCAGCGGGGGGCGACGATCGTCAACGCCCAGAACTCCATGCTCTTCACGCCCATGCTGCCGGAGGTGGCCGCCGGCATTGTCGAGATGCGCAACGCCATGACGCCGTTGGCCATGCTGTGCCCGCACGCAGAAGTGATCGCCGGCCGGGTCACGGATCTCAACCTGGATGACCGCCAGGCCGACGTCGAGGTTGACGGGGGCCTGCAGCTCCGCATCTCCTACGAACATGTGGTGATCGGCGTCGGCGCCGTACCCCGAACGATTCCGATCCCGGGCCTCATCGAGCATGCCGTGGGCTGTACCACCGTCCTCGACGCCCTGTATCTGCGCAACCAGTTGCTCCGACTCCTGGCCGCGGCTTCGGTGGAGCCGGACCGGGAGCGCCGTCGCCGGCAGCTGACCTTCGTCTTCGTCGGTGGCGGCTACGCCGGCGTGGAGGCGCTGGCCGAACTGCGCGAGCTCGCCCACGATGCACTCCGCTTCTATCCGACCTTGCGCCAGGAGCCGCAGCGGTGGGTGCTCGTCGACGCCGCGCCGGAGATCCTGGCGGAAATCCCTTCAAAGTTGGGGCGTTATGTCCATGATCTTCTGGTGGAGGGCGGCGTCGACTTGCGGTTGCAGACCCGGCTGGAGAAGGTCGCCAACGGACGGGTCACGCTGAACGACGGGACAGAACTCGATGCCGGCCTGCTGGTCTGGACCGCGGGAATCAGGGCCAACCCCGTCGTCAATCGTTTTGGCTTGCCGCTCACCGAGCGTGGCCAGGTCCGGGTTGGTCCCACCCTTCAGGTTGACGGGCACGCGAACGTGTGGGCGCTTGGCGACTGCGCCGCGGTCCCGAACACGGCCACTCCGGGGCAGCTCGATCCGCCCACCAGCCAGCACGCCCTGCGTCAGGCTCGCCGGCTAAGCGCCAACCTCAAGGCCGTCCAGGACGGGCGGTCACCCGGTGCCTACCGTTTCCGTTCTCTCGGTCAGGTCGCGACCCTGGGCCGCCGGGAAGGGATCGCGGACATTCACGGCATCCGCCTGCGCGGGCTGCCTGGCTGGCTGGCAGCCCGAGGGGTTCATTTTCTTCAGACCCCGGGCGCCTCCCGCCGGGTTGGGGTCGTGATGGACTGGCTCCACGCTTTGATCTTTCCGGGGAACATCGTCACGCTGTCGGGCCTCATGGACGGGCCACTGCTCGGAGCCGGAACGCCGGCGCCGGCGTCTGTGGCTGCGCTGCGGCTCCCCCCGCCACCCGACTAGGAACGCGACTGCCAGAACGACGATCGACACCGACCAGCCCGGGTCACGAGGCACTTGGCAACCCCTGATCCCACTTGGCCGGCGCTCGACATCGCTGCCCGGCCGTCGCCATCGTTACCACCTGCCCCGGTGGACCACCTCCTCGAACGCCCGGCGGTCTGGCCGCGAGACCGGGGTCAGCGGGCGCCCGGCCGGATAGCCCAGAGCGAGCATGTAGGCGCAGTTCCGGTCCGCCGGCACCCCGAGGATGCGGCGGCACGCCTCCTGATCGCCAACAGCCGAGTGACCCGAGCCAATGCCGAGATCGGCCGCCGCCAGCATCATGGCCATGGTGGCCTGGCCGAGGTCGTATTGATCGATCAGGCGATATCGTTCACTTTCCGGCTCGGGCAGGACCATCACTACCGCGGCGGCCGCCCCCGCCAGGTGCTTGGCGCCCACCCACACCGTCGACAGCTGCTCGAGTTGGTCGCGGTCGGTGACCAGTACGAAATCCCATTTCTGACGGTTGGAGGCCGACGGGGCGCGCCAGGCCGCCTCGAGCACACGGTCCAGATCCGCGGCCGCGATGGGGCGTGGCGAGTAGCTACGGACGTTGCGGCGGGCACGGATCGCATCCCAGGTATCCATACCGTGACGCTAGGCCAAGGAATCGCCCACGGGTTGGCCGGTGCATCGAGCGCCTCCAGGGCCTCGTGCACAGCCGGAGGCGGAGGCGGACGGCCAACGGCACCGGCCTTCCGGGCGGCCGCGGCTCGCGTCCCGCGGACTCGAGCTCGGCCCGGCGACGGGCGGTACGTTCCACCTCTGCTTGACGGAGATGGACGAGTCGAACAGCCAGATCAGGGTGCACAACTCACATTGTCGGGCTTGCCGGACCCGGCGAGAAGTGGCAGAATTGACCGCGTGCGAAAGAATCATGCCAAGCGCGACACCGTGGCAGTTCTGGTCGACGACGGCTTGTCCCCACTCGAGTTCTCTGTCGCCTGCGAAGTGTTCGGGTTTGATCGCAGCGAGTTAGGGGTTCCCTGGTACCGGTTTCTGGTCTGCGGCGCCCACGCCGGACCCATCGAGGCCCAGGGGCCATTTCAGATCCTCGCCCCTCACGGACTGGAAGGTCTCCGGGCCGCCGACACGGTAGTTGTCCCTCCCATCGAGAATGACAAGCCTGCCAAGCCGGAAGTGCTGGAGGAGTTGCGACGGGCACATCGGCGGGGGGCGCGCCTCATGTCGCTTTGCACTGGGGCTTTTATCCTTGCCGAAGCGGGCCTCCTGGATGGACGGCTGGCAACCACCCACTGGCGGCACGCCGATGAGCTCATACGCCGCTACCCGGCAGTCAAGGTCGACCGCAACGTGTTGTACGTCGACGAGGGCGATGTCCTCACCTCGGCCGGCTCGGCGGCGTCTATGGATCTGTGCTTGCACGTGGTGCGATGTGACTTCGGAGCAGAGATCGCCAACCACGTGGCCCGGCGGTGCGTGGTGCCCCCCCATCGCGATGGCGGCCAGGCCCAGTTCGTCGAGGAGCCGCTCATGGCGGTCCCGGCTGGTGACCCTTTCACCGACACCCTGACGTGGGTACAGGAGAACCTGGGCGAACCGGTCACCGTCGAAGACCTGGCCCGGCAGTCGGCCCTCAGCCCGCGCACCTTCGCCCGGCGCTTCAAAGCCGCAACCGGGACGACCCCGCACCGTTGGCTGACCCGGCAGCGGGTTCTTCTGGCCCAGCGCCTGCTCGAGACCACCGATCTCCCGATCGATGACATCGCGTGGCGATGCGGCATGGGGACCAGCACCAACCTGCGGACGCATTTTGCTTCGATCGTACGGGCGTCCCCCGCCTCCTACCGGCGGACCTTCCGGGACGACAGCATCTCGGCTTAGGCGGCGAATGGAGATGACCGGCGCGGACCTGCGCATCCGGCCCACCGAACCGGCCGACGTGCCGGCGGTGGTGCGACTGGTGCACGAACTGGCGGCCTACGAACGAGCTCCGGACCAGTGCCACCTGACCGAGGTCCAGCTCAACGCTGCCCTGTTCGGAGCGCAACCCGCCTTGTACGGCCACGTCGCACTCGATGAAAACATCGTCGTCGGTTGTTCGCTCTGGTTCCTCAACTTCTCGACCTGGCGCGGGGTGCACGGGATCTACCTCGAAGACCTGTTTGTGCAACCGGCCCAACGGGGCAAGGGCCTGGGACGTGCCCTGCTCGTGACTCTGGCGCAGGAGTGCGTCCGGCGCGGCTACGCCCGGTTGGAGTGGGCGGTGTTGGACTGGAACGAACCGTCCATCGGTTTCTACCGATCCCTGGGAGCACAGCCGCAAGACGACTGGTCCATCTTCCGCCTCGACGGGGAGGCGCTAGCCAGCCTCGGGGGGAATATCGGCTGACCAAGGACCGGCAGGCTGGCACGATGGCGGCCGGTGAAGCGAACGCTACTGAGGGTGCCCGCCGAGGCGCCGGAGCGCCCGGCACTCGCCCCGCGGGCGAAGTGGTGGCGGTCAGCTCTGGGGCCGAGGCGTGTCCGGCCAGCGCCATTGTCGGTCGACATCGATCTCCAGCCAGCCCAGCGCCCGGCGCAGCTCGTTGATCTGTTCGACCGTGCGTTCCGCGACGGAACGAGTGACGCCTCTGCGGATGTGCCCGCCGTCATCAAACGTCTTGCCTTCCAGGTAACGAACCCGGGCTACCAGCGCGATCTTCTCGGCCCGCGAAGTGGCGGTCGGCCCGGTGCCAGGGGATCCCATGCTGGCGACGCTGCTCCTGATGACGTCGGTGGTGCTCATGGCGTTCTCCTTTCCCGCTAAGAGGTACGACACCGTCGACGGATTGGTTCACGACCGAGTGTGAGAACAGGGGCCTAGAGCCCTGGGGGCGCCCGAGGCATGGCGTCCCCGCCTTTGTCAGGACAGGCGGATGGCGATCACCAGATAGCGCTCGGCCCCGTCGTCCACGAGTTGGGCACGCCAGCCCGAGTCATTCAGCAAGCCCCGTACAGCCGGCTCCGCCCGAATGTCGTCCGGGTCGACGCCTCGACCGTGCCGGGCCGCCAGGGCGACGCGGCCGATGGGATGGAACAGCGCCAACCGGCCGCCGGGCCTGGCGACGCGGGCCAGTTCTCGCAGGCTCGACCGCGGGTCCGCCAGGTGCGGTAGCAGCCCGGCAGCCAGGATGCGGTCCACGCTCCGGTCAGGCAGCGGCAGCCGACCCGCATCGGCTGCGACAAGACTGGCGACGGCGCTCCGGCCCCGCTTGTCCGCCTCGGCCAGCATCTCGGGGGTGAGATCCAGGCCAATAACTGTCCCAAGGGCGCCGACCATGTCACGAAGGAACGGCAGGGCCCGGCCTGTGCCGCACCCGGCGTCCAAAGCGACGCCGCCGGCAGGCGGGCCCAGCGTGGCCACCGCCGCTGCGAAGGCAGGGCCGTCATCGGGGAAACGCTCCTCCCAGCCGGCGGCACGGGCGGCGAAGAACTCGCGGGTCTCCTGAGCGCTCACGATCCGGCTCAGCCCGGAAGGGCCTGGTTGAGCCAGCCGTGGACAGGGTTCCAGAAGTCGTTGTCGAGCCCTCCAGTTTTGGTGGGATAAAACACGTTCATCCACGTCGGCGAGTTGGCGACGCCGACCGGGGCGCCGGTCGCCCCTCCCCCAGGGAGTGTCTGACTGAGCCACCCGTGGCTCGGATTCCAGAAGTCGTTGTCGATCCGCCCGTCGACGGTCATGTACCAGACGTTCATGGTCGATCCCGTGTTGGCCACCCCGCTCGGGGCTCCGGTGGCGTCCCACGATCCGGGCAACGACTGGTTCAGCCAGCCATGCACCGGATTCCAGAAGTCGTTGTCGATCTGCCCCCCCGTGGTGGTGTACCAGAGGTCGATCCACGTTGCCGAGTTCGCCACGGCGCTGGGCGCGCTGGCCGCGTCGCCCGCACCCGGCAACGTTTGGTTGAGCCATCCCTGGGTCGGAGTCCATGAGTCCTCATCGACGAGACCACCAGCCGTCGTGTAGAAGACGTACATCGACGTCGGAGAGGTGAGCACCGCCGAAGGGGCGGTGGCCGCGTCGCTGGCACCCGGGAGGGTTTGATTGCGCCATCCCCGGGTCGGATTCCAGTACAGGTTGTCGACATTCCCATTGGCGGTTGTGTAGAACACGTTCATCAACGACGACGAATTGGCCAAAGCGGCCGGATTGCCGACAGCATTACTGGCCGGCAAGCCTTGATTGAGCCAGCCGTGTGCCGGATTCCAGAAGTCGTTGGCGATGCCGCCGTTCGCTGTCGTAGAGAACACATTCATCAACGAGGAAGAATTCGCGACGGCAGCCGGATTACCGACCGCATTCCCACCCGGCAAGGCTTGATTCACCCAACCATGAAGCGGGTTCCAGTACGCGTTGTCGATTCGGCCCCCAGCCGCCTGGTAGAAGGTGTTCATCATCGTCGGCGAGTTCGCAAGGGCAGCCGGAGGGCCTGACGGCAGACCGTCGCTACCCGGAAGCACGGGACCGGGGGAGATGTACATCCACTGCTCGCCGGAATTCCATATCGATGACGCCCAGGGGCCTATGGACACGTCGTTGTACTCTTGCACGGATATGTTGCTGGCTCCCATGAAGTCCCCGTTGACGAGGTTGACAGTTCCATCCGGGTTGACGCCGACGACTATGGCCGCGTGATCGGCGTAACTGAGTCCAGATGCGGTGAGATACCCGTTCGGGTAGAAAAGGACGGCATCGCCGGGGGCCGGATTGTTGCCGTCCGGGATCAGCGCGTCCCCCTGCGTCGCTCCCCACGCGTACAAGCTGGCGGCGCCGGGGGTCAGGCCGCCGAGATTCGCAGTGACCCCTCCCTGCTCCCAGACCCATTTAATGAAGTCGGCACACCACAGTTCGTTTTCATCCAGTACGTGAGAGACGGGATCCAGCCCGCATCCTGCAGCACTGGCGCCCTCCCTGATCAAGGCCGTGAACGGGTTGCAGTCGAGGGACCAGTTGGAGCTGGGCGGGCTGTCGCCGACCCCGACCTGTGCTGCTGCGATTTGCGCGATTGACAGTCCACTTGCCTGGGCAATGTTGAAGGCGCCAGCCGTGAGGGCTTCCTGCCGTGCCGACGACACAGTCGAAGCGCCGGCACAGTAGGGAGAGTTTTTCAATCCCCAGGCGGATTCGATGGACGCCGGGAGTTCGCCCGCGCAAGGGAATGGTGCACCGCCAACCCCCGTCATCCTCCACGCCGCGTCCCGGGTCCTGGTGAAGATCCCTACGCCTCCTCCGTCCTGGAAACGGCTCGCCGCGCTGGGACCCGCCAGCGCAGACGGAAGAAAGGAAGCCGTTCCCCAATAGGTTCCCGTCGACGTGTCATAGCCGGTGTGGAGTGACCCGGCTCGCACCGCCCGAATGTCCTGAAGGGGTGTATGGGTAAAGTCCGCAAACGCGGTCGTCATGCCGGCCTGATCCGACCCGGCAGGCGAGGTGGGCGAAGCGGCGGCAGCCGCTGCGGGCGCACCGGACGCGGCCACAGAACCCGTCCCCACCGCCAGGCAGAGGCAGACGGCCAGTGCCAACCACATCCAGCGGAACGACGACACCCTGTGTCTGGTCATCCGGCAGTCGACCTGCATCGGGTGTCCTTTCCCCGGCCGCAGCAGGCAGCCGAAGCCCGTCCACCCGCGCACACCGATCTCATCGTCCTCGGTCGGCGTCCCCACTAGACCCCGCTGTCTATGGGCGCGAGGAAACTAACGCAACTGCTTCGTTATGGTCAACCCGGCGTGACCTTCAGCTGTTGGACCGGAAACTGGTTCTCAGCACGTTGAGGAGTATTGCGACATCCCCGGACCGGTCTCCGGATCGTCGACGACACCCCCACCCGAAGAGCGAACGACCGCCCCGAGATGCACCACGTACCAGTCGCCTCTCCACGAGATCATGGAAGCGATCCCGAACGAGCGCGTTTGGCCACCGCTGTTGGTGTAGACGACACGTGCATTGGGAACCTCGAAATAGCCGACGCGGTTGTAACAGACCCCGGGGGCGACCCAGTGGCCATACTGCGACGGCACGTCGACCGTCAACAAGTGGGCGGCTGCCGGCTCGGGACCAAGCAGGGCGTGGGCGGCGATCAGGTCGGCGCTGAACTCGCTCAGAAGTCGGCTGGCATAGTCGGACGCGGGGTTCGCGATTGCTTTGACCTGAAGGTAGGCACTTTCGGGAAAGAAAGCAGCAGCCGCGGCCTGAGCATTTCCACTGACAACGCCGTCCCAGAGTGCCGCCATCTCGGCGTTGAACTGCATGGTCGTCGAGGACGGGAAAGCAGCAGTTTGGGGGAGGACGCCGGGATCGGTTGTCGTCGGTACCGGGCTGGTGGGAGGTGACGTGGGAGGCGGACCAGTGCTCGGGGCCGGGCCGGCCGCGGCCGACGCTGGGACCGGCCGGCCCGACGCCGCTCCGCTCGACCCGACGTGGGCCGTGGTCGAGGACCGGGGCGACACCGTTATCCCGGAACTCGCCGAGTGTCGTGAAGGCAGCACGATGGCGATGATCACGCCCGCAACCACCAGCGTCGCCAGCACCGCCACCCTCGGGAGTCGGCTCGTGGGCCGGCGGTGGGCGGGAGTGTTCATGGGTCAGTGGCGATGCTAGGCGGCGGGGCGGGGGCGAGTGCGGACCGGACATGGCCGTCGACGACCGCTCCGGCGAGCGCAACCAGCCCGATGACCGCGCCGAGCAGGCACACGCCCCCCCAGTGACTGCGGTCGTAGACGGCGCCGCCCAGAGCCGAGCCGATGGCGCCGCCAGCGAAATAGCAGACCATGTATGCCGAATTGACCCGGCTCCGAGCTTCGGGAGCCAGCCGGTAGATGATCGATTGGTTCGTGACCTGCAGGCCTTGCACGCCGACGTCCAGGACCAAGATGCCCACAATCAGCAGGGCCAGGTCATGGGCGCCATACCAGAGGAGGAGGAACGACACCGCGATGCAGATGGTGAAGGCCGTGGTGGTTCGCTTGGTGAAGCCCCGGTCGACCCAGCGGCCAGCCAGGTTGGCGCACAGGGCGCCGGCCGCACCGACGAGTCCGAACAGCCCGATGGTGAGATCGCCGTAGTGATAAGGGGCGCCCGCAAGCAGGAAGGCCATCGTCGTCCAGAACACGCTGAACGCAGCGAACCCCAGGGCGCCGAACAAGGCCCGGCGCTGCAGGACACGCTCGTGCCACAGCAGTTGGGCGGCGGTGCGAAGCAGTGTGCCGTACGTCAGCCGGGGCCGGTGGGGCTCGGTCGGAAGGACGCGGCCGAGGACGACGGCCATGGCCACCGTGAGTCCCGCTGCCATCAGGTACACCACCCGCCAGCTCGAAACGCCCGCCACCACACCGGAGATGGTGCGAGCAAGCAGGATGCCGAGCAGCAGCCCGCTCATCACCGTACCGACGACCTGGCCGCGGTGCCGATCGTCGGCCAGGGTGGCGGCCAGCGGGATCAACACCTGCGCCACGACCGAACCGGCACCGACGAGCAGGGCCACGGTGATGACGACGCCGATGTTGGGAGCCAGCGCCGTCACCAGGAGTCCCCCTGTTGTGAGCGCCAGCACCATCGGGACCAAACGTCGCCTGGCCATCACATCGCCCAGTGGCACCAGCAGGGCCAACCCCGCCGCGTAGCCGACCTGGGAGAAGGTGACAATCAATCCTGCTGTACCCGAACTGGTACCGAACGTCCTGGCGATGGTGTCCAGGATGGGCTGGGCGTAGTACAGGTTGGCGACGGCCAGCCCACATGCCACCGCCAACGTCAGCACCAGCCTGCGGCTCAAGAGGGCGGGCTCCACTGCGGCGGCGTTCTGCATGCCACCCATGCTACCATATTCTGAACGCACCGTACATGATATATTGTGGTGGAGTGACTGATCCCTCGCCGCGTCTCGGCCGTCCCAGGAGCGAGCGGGTGCGCGTGGCGATCATGGAGGCTGCTGCAGATCTTCTGACCGAGGGGGGGCTGGCGGCGGCGTCCATCGAGGCCATCGCGGCCCGAGCCGGGGTGAGCAAGGTGACGATCTACAAGTGGTGGCCCAGCCGGGGGGCGGTCGCCGTCGACGCCTACTTTCACCGGTACCAACAGACGATCCAGGTCGAGGACACCGGCGACGTGGCCCACGACCTCGCCATGCAGATCCGCGCCCTCATCCAGGCGTTTCGTGGGTCCGCCGGACGGGTGATGACCGAGCTCATTGGCCAGGCACAATCGGACCCGGCACTGGCCGAGGTGCTGCGATCACGCTGGCTACAACCGCGCCGGGAAGCAGCCGCCGGCGTACTGCAGCGCTACGTCGACCGGGGTGAGATCAGGCCCGACATCGATGCCGGGATCGTCATGGACCAGCTCTACGCGCCGGTGTACTACCGACTGGCCATGCAGCACGAACCACTGTTCGACGAGCTGGCGGACACCCTGGTCGCCAACCTGCTCGACGGGATCCGCGTCGACCACCCGGTCCTCGGACCCGGCGACGTCGTCTCGTAGAAGCGGGAGCTCGGGGGCGGAGCGACGCCTCGCCGGGAGGGAGAAGCTGTAAGGCTGGGAGCCGTGGACAGCAGCAACCCGGCGGACGCGCCGGACGACAGGGAAACGCTGGTGTCGGTTCGCAGCGAAGCGGAAACGACGGTGGACCCTGACAGCGGAACCCTCTACGGCCAGATCACACTGACCCGGGCGGAGAAGGCCGGCGCCCTGCACGCTGCCGCGGTGGCGGTCGATGCGCTCAAAGATGCGCTCGAGCGACTGGGCGGCGTCCCGCTCAGCGCCGCGACCGTCCGCAATCCCCTCACCTGGTCCACCCAGCGGGTGAACACCTACCCGGAGCTCGATCAGCGCCGGCAGGGATCGACCGGACGGGTCACGGCCAGCACGACCATTGTCATCGCGGTCCGGGATATGAGCCTGCTTGGCAACCTGGAACAGCTGCTCGCCGGCATCGCCAGCTTCCAGCTGAGCCAAGCGGGATGGCAGGTCGATTCCGACAATCCGGCCTGGACGGGGGTCCGGGCTGACGCCATTCGGGAAGCGCTGCGAAAGGGCCAGGATTACGCCGCCGCCCTCCACGCCTCGCTCGTCGGGGTTGTCCACGTTGCCGATGTCGGGCTGCTCGGAAGTGGGGACGACGGCGCTCCTTCTCGGCCGACCCCACGGGTCATGGCTGCCGCCATGGGCGGCGCCGGTGCCACGCCCTCGCTGGATCCGGTGCCGCAGACGTTGGTCGCCCAGATCGAAGCGCGTCTTCGCATCACGCCCGTCACCCTGCCACCAGGCCACTGAGGCTGCGATGGCCCACCTAGACTTCCGCATCAGAGGATGAGTGACACCGGCGAATGGTCACCCGATGAGCCGCTCGAGACGGAGACCTTCGAGCAAGGCGACGAAGCGCTTGACGAGCGCGACCAGCAGGATCCTGACTTCCTCGAGGACCTCGAGATCGACCCGTCCCTGGATCCCACCCTTCAGGTGGATGACCGCGAGCTGGAGGAAGCGGATGCGGAGTTCGACGATCCGGAGTCCATGGCCGTCCTGGACGGCGGGCTCGATGACCCGGACGGACTCGGCGGTCCATCAACTCGAAGCCAGGCCCGGGCTTCCGATACCGAAGGCTGGGACCTCGACGCTCTGGAACGCCCCTTCGAAGACGAGCCGGATCTCGACGACGAAGACGGGTAAGCACGATCTCCGTGCTCCACCTCCCGGTTGAGGCTGCCACTGTCCGTACCGCCCGGTGTCTCCGCCTGTGCGGCAGGCCCGACAGGTGTGGGAGGATCCCACAATGGTGATTGCTTCGGGCCTACCTCATGGTCAGGGCCCAAAGGAACCCTTTGACAACACGCCGACCAGGGCCCCGGGGTCGATACGGCGCACCACGACCCTGGAGGCCCGGCATGGCGGCGGCGCAGGCGGCGCCGCCGACGTGGTGCTGCGAGGGCGGGATCTGCGAACGGAACACGACGGCAGCTGTCGCGAAGTGGGCCGGGTAGAGGTTCGAATGCGACTGGACGAGCGGCAGGACGTGGTCGACATCACATCCGACCCTTCCGAACCCCGTCTGGCCGAACTGATCGGCGAAAATCCCTATGTCGGCTGGCGGAAGACGGTGAATGAGCTCCTGCCCGACCACCGGGAGTCGTGCTCGCTGCTGTATCTCCTCCTCGACACTGCGTCGGGATGGATGATGCTGTCGCGCTTCGGGCTGATGGCGGACGGGAGCAGTGACGGCGCCCGCACCCGCCGACCCACGGCGACACTCGATCTTTCGTCTCGTGCCAATGTGTGCGCTGGCTGGCAAACGGGCGGGACTCTGCTCGAGCTGACGGCGAAGGGCGGATCGGGTGCCGAATTCGAGCGGCCGGCCGCGCCTCGCCTCGAGTCAGCAGACGATCCGCTGGCGTGGCACACCGTCGACCCCGTCGCCCCGTACGGATCGCGGCGGTGCCGACGACTGGATTTGATTCCGGGGTCCACACCCGGCGCACCGTTGCTCGTGGACGCCATGTTCCGCGATTCGGCCGCGGGCCGCGATGGTGTCGAGGGTGTGCTTCACGAATACACGGTCTCGGCCTCGGTTCATCCTGAAAGCCTCCGCGTCCTCGAAGCGGCGGCCGTCCCTCGCGCCTTGCCGTGGGCGGAGTGCCCCCAGGCGATCGCCAGCGCGAGCCAGTTGGTCGGCCAGGACGTCCGTGGCTTACGTATTTTCGTTGGCCGGGAGATGCGAGGCATTACGACCTGCACCCATCTCAATGAGCTGTACCGGACCTTTGCCGACATCGGTGTACTGGCCGAGCAGCTACTGGAGGGTTCGCCGTCCAGCTCTCGGTGAGCGCCGGTCACGCAACGGTAAAGGGCACCGAGATCAGAGCGCTGGCCCGGGGCTCGTGATCGGCCCGATCAAGATCGCGGTCGAAGACGCGCTCCACCGAGTTGCCGGCAATGTCTTCGAGGACCGGATCGACCATCAGGCCATGGCGGCCGGCAATCCATGGGGCGCTGGGCGTGAAGGACCAGGATCCCTCGCCCGCGGGGATGTGGATAGCCCCCGGAATCAGGCTGCGACCGCCCGCGACCGCGAGGCAATCCTCGAGCAGCGCCCGGTCCAGCGGACGGTCGAATCGGACTGTCAGGGGGTCGCGGCAACCGGCCCGCGGGGCTGCCACGACCCAGTTCGCCGGGTCGACGAGACTGCGGATGTCCGGACCGACCTGGTACTCCTGACGGTGACCTTCCGACAGGGGAAAACCGGCGGCATCACGAAACTCTCTCTCGACGACCAGCACCACCGCAGTTCCAACCTCCAGGGGGTACCCGGCCTCCTGGTGGGGGGCGAGACCCTGTTTGATGCGGGCGGGGTCGAGCAGAACGGTAAGCCGGCGCCGCAGGGGATCCCACAGTTCGAAGTCCATCGGGGAAAAGGCGCCAAAGATGCGCTCCCGAGTTTCCACGCCCTCCAGATGCACGTGGCGAGCGGCCATCCCTTCGCTCATGGGCGCCGAAAAATGAACGTAGAACCGGAGGGCGTTGCGGGGAAGGACACGGACAGCGGGAAACACGGACCTGACCGCGGTCGACGGTGAGCCCGCGGCCGCGGGCCGGGCAATGCGCAACACCCGCGGCTCGTCGCTGATCACCGGCGCGCGCACGATCATCGAGTAGGAAGTGCCTGCTGCAAACGGAAACCGGGGCGTGAACCGAACCTCGTCCGCGGTCACTGTGTAACGCCCGAGCATCGATTGCATCCGCCCGGGGTCAACGCCGGCACGGACGACGTCATCCGGCAGGACCGGGATCTCGGCCGCCAGGTCAACCGCGGCGCGACCGCCCAGGTAGGCGAGTGCGCCCGCGGACAGTCCGCGCAGCACCAGGCACTCAACTCCCTCATGGGTCGCCCAGGCCAGCGAAAGGGTCACTGCCAGGGCGTCAGGGCGTCAGAGAGAGGCAGTCTTGAGCGACCGCAGATGTCGCTCTCCACTCTCGTCCTTTTGCAGGGCGAGGACGTAGGTCCCGTTGAGGTTGGCGAGCCGGCTGACGCCCGACAGCGACTCGACTTCCCGAGGCACCCCGACTGGCATCTTCGGCTCGGTCAGGCCTGGCTGTTTGTCAATGTCGCTGCATGCGATCTTGATCAGACCGTGGCTGGTGTTGGACACCAGCAGATACTCGCCGTCGTCCTGGTGAAACGAGACCATGTCGAGCGGCTGGTTCATGGCACCGAGCTCGGCCACGGTTCGACCGGTGGCCTTGGTCCCTCCCGTCAACTCAGCCAGAGGAAAGTGCACGACCGGCGTACAGGTGTAGCTGGCCAAGATGCTCCGCCCCTCCTCGTAAGGGACGAAGGTCTTGATCGGTGCCGCAGTCTCCCACTTGCCGTGGGACACGTGGAAGATCTCGAGACTGTTGTCGTCCATGGCGCCGACGAACGGGAACGGCATGCGCCGGAGATTTGAAGCGAACTCCTCGTTTGACATTCCGGCGACGAGCAGGACCCCGTCCACGTAGGACATGTCGGTGACCGTGGCGGTCCGGGCGGGTCGGCGCCAGATGCGAATTTTCCGCCCACCCACATCGATCTCTTCGCCTTCATTCCCTTCCGGTAGCTCCACGTTGAGGCGGGGATCATCCTCACCGGGAGCGTTGGTGATGCTGGCGGCCGAATACGCCACGTCCTCGAGACCAACGTCGCTCAGCGTCCCGCCGACGGTGTCGATGCGCACGATCACCGGCACCGCAGCATCACCCTGCCCCCGCATGACCGACAGGTACACGGCGCCGCTGCGCGGGTGCACGGCCATGTCGCGGACGGCCAGCTCGTCGCGGCTGCAACCGAGAAACGCGGCCAGTCGAGTGTCGACGTTGTCGAGATCGAATGGAGCGCTCCCGGTCATATCGGGTCCGAGATCGGCGACATCGATCGCGAACACCATGGCCTGGTCGTTGTCGGCGACAAACAGAATGCCGTCCGGCCCGAAGGTTATCGGCCCCACCGAACGGATCTCGGGTGTACCGACTTGCAGCCCGTACTCACCCATAGCCCACCTCCTCGCTGGGACGGGTCACGAACCCCGCCGCTCTGCCCGGAGCCTAACGAGGGCTCGGCTCTCCTGCAACGAGGGGACAGCGGGTCACGACGGCGACCCGGCACCCGGGATCTGGTGGCGGCTGTCAGTCTGGCGGCAGCCGAGAGGCGAGGCGGGCCATCACGCGGCCATAGCCGCGGAGCTGAAGTGGAGCCCCCGGTGAACCGCTCGGCGCTGGGTGCGTGTCCGGCAGACCAACCGCGCTCGCAAGGAGCGGGGCGGCGTCGGTGCGGAAATAACGGCTGACCAAACTGTCGTAGAAGGTAAGGCCGGTCGCCCCCCCGCGCAGGGCGGTGGCAGTAAGGGCCAAACGGCCGGCGACCAGGCCCGCCTCCAACATGGTCGCTCGGTAACTCCGACCGCCCAGGTGGGCGGCAAGCGACTCCAGATCGGCGGCGTGGAACGCCGTGTAAGCAGAATCCCCACCAAGCGGCTGGTTGAGGCACAGGCGCTGGCCGTATGCCCGGGCGTCGTCGGACCGGACCCGGCCCTCATAGCTCGTCCCGCCTCGGTAGCGGTATCCGCCGGGTTCCAGTCCCGGGATGTCATGGACGTTGACATAGTGCTCGAGCAGGCTTCCGGCCGGCGTGGCGTCGAACGGGGCGGCCCGCGTCGCCGCAGCCAGTCCCCAACTGAGCAGTTCCATGACTGGCGTCTGAACGCGAAACACCCGGGTCGATCCGCGCCGAAGGATGACGTCTTCGATCCGCTCCGTGCTGCCTCCGGTGTGAGGAGGGTCCACGACCCGGGGCGCCGATCGGGAGCACCTGGCGGCGGCCGCTTGCCACGAAGCGACCTGGCCGTCCAGGAGGGCGCTGCCGGCCTGGGCCCCGACAACCAATGGAAAGCGCAACACCTCTTTTGCCACCGGCTCCGCCTCGGCCAGGACCGGCCCGAACGCCCCGACGGCAGCCACATCGGGCGTAGCCGGGCCCAGCTGGACAAGGGCGAGAGGGACCTCGTCGACTCCATCGATGCCAATCAATTCGGTCACGGCCGCGTCAGGAAACGCCACGGCCACCTGGCACGGGATGCCGTGGGCGTCTGCGCCAGCCAGCAGGTTGGCCAGGATGCACCCCGCGTCCCACCACAGATGACGCCAGCCCCGCTCGCCATACTTCCAGCAGGTTCGGAACGGGATGCCGGTCAGCACCAGCAGAGCGGCCCCGGGATCGGTCGACGCAAGCGGGCGGCGAAGCAGTGTCAGGGCGTGCTCGAGCGGCTCATAGTGATAGACCCCGTTGCGCACCAGGTACATCTCGACCGGGTGAAGATTTCCCGCCGACATGGACGTCCGGAACCAGGTGGGCTGCCCGTCGGTCGCGTAGGCAACCCTGGTCACGCCGCCCGCCAGGAACAGCAGCGTGGCGAGCAGGCCATCGTCCAGGCTCGAGTCACCATCGATCCGGCCAGAGAGCACGTCGGTCGCGGCCAGGGACGAGCGTCGGAGGGTCTTCGGGAGGGGCAGCAACTCCTGCCCGTAGCGCTTCAGCGGGGCAGGCCGGTTGTGCGGATCCAGAGGCCGGAAGGGGAAGGGCGGGGCCCGGTCCACCGCTTGTCGCTCGCCGTGCATGGTCGAACGGAAGAGCTCTTCCGGACCTCCATCACCGTCCACTCGGACAGTGTCGCAGAGCGCCCGGTTACGAGGGGGAAGCCCGGCCCGGCTGGCTTGTGAGTGCTCCCATAACCTTCCGGCCGCCGACCACGGTGGGCTGGAGATCACCGCCGGAGGGTGTGCAAACAGCGAGCCACGTCCATGAACAGCCTGGTCCCGCTCGTGCGAACCAAGAGTCGATAGCTTCTAGGCGATGGACCAAACCAAGGCATTCACCATCTTTCAGGAATGCGTGGCGGAAGTCCTCGACATCGAGGCCGAGAAGGTACAGCTCGACGTTCGATGGCGCGAAGATCTCGACGCCGACAGTCTGGCGGTAGTCGAGATCATCCTGGCGCTCAACGACGACTTCTCGATCAAGATCCCCGACTTCGAGCCCGAGGAGTTGCAAACGGTAGGACAGGCCTTCCAGGTCGTGTCGCAGCTCGCAGGCGTCAGACCCGCACTCAGGCAGCCTTGAACGCTTCGGCGACGGCCTCGACCGCGTGCCGCTGCTCTTCGGTCAGGTCGTTGGGGACGGTCAACCGGATGCCCACCAGCAGGTCACCCTTGCCCTTTGACGTGGCAACGCCGTGGCCACGCACTCTGAGGGTGCGACCGTGCGGGGTCCCGGCCGGCACCTTGACCCTGACAGTGGGCCCGTCCAGCGTGGGGACGTCGATCTCGGTCCCCAGTACCGCCTCCGGCCAACTGATCTGGGCGTCAACGGTCAGATCGCGGCCGCGACGGGCGAACACCGGATGCGGTGCCACCCGGACCACGGCGTAGAGATCACCCGGCGGCCCGCCGTTCGACCCCGGTCCCCCCTTGCCAGGCAACCGAATCCTCTGTCCGTCGTCCACTCCGGCCGGCACCCGGACCTTGAACGTATGAGCCCCGTCCGGACGGCTCAGGGTCACTTCGGTGGTCAGACCGTGGATGGCATCCTCGAAGGACAGATCAAGGACCGCTTCCAGATCGGGACCCCGGCGAACCGCTCCGGCTCGACGCCCGGATGCGCCGAACAAGCCGCCGAGCAGGTCCTCGAACCCATCGCCTTCAACGGTGGTCCACGTCGAACCGTCGAAACCGTCCCATGCCTGACCGTCGCCGGTCTCGAAGCGGGTCCATGCTCCGTCCCCGCGGGTCCATTCGCTCTCCCGCGAACCTGCGGCGGCGACCGCACGCCGGAACTCGTCATACTCGGCGCGCTTGGTTGCGTCACCGATCACGTCGTAGGCGGCGGTGACCTCCTTGAACCGTTCGGCGGCGTCGGGATCGTCGGGGTGAGTGTCGGGGTGCAGCTCACGGGCCAGCTTGCGGTAGGCGCGGCTGATCGCCTTGCTGTCCGCGTCCTCCGCCACGCCGAGGACGGCGTAGAGGTCCTTCTCGATCCAATCGGCCTGCACGGCCACGCGTTCCACCTCTTCCTGAAGTTGAGCCTGTCATTATCAACTTCCTGGAAGCGCTGGAGATTCCCGCGCTGCCCCCTGGGCCTCTCCAGCCAGCGCGGCTGATGGCCGCATCCGGCCCCGGCGCGGATGAGGGGCGTCACTTCGGGGCGCCGTCGCTTTGCGCCCGGAACACCGCAGCGGCGGCTCGAGCGAACCCGTCGGGCACCCCGACGTCGGCGAAGCACGTGGCGATCTCGTCCATCTCGCCGGACCACCGCCAGGCTTTCGGCAACGATCGGTGCGCTGCAGCCAGGCGGTCGGGCAGGTCGGGCTGGGATCGTCGCCACTCGGCGAACAGGTCCTCCTGCACGCCGGTGGCTTTCGAGGCGGCTTCGATAGCCAGGAGGAGCGCAGCCGTCCCTTTGGTCCAGGCTGCATAGGCCATCTTGAGCGCCGACGCGGCCGTCGGGTCGTCACCGAGCACGATGGCTTCACCCCGGTCGCTGCCCTGGAGGAGTCGGGCGATCGTATGCGCCTCCCGGCCGCTCAGATATAAGCGGGTGCGTGCACCCGGGCCTAGTGGACCGCCGATGACATCGCCGTCGACAAACTCGGCACCGCTTGACTCGACGGCGTTGGCGATCGCGGCGGCGGTGCTCGGCGCCACGGCGTTGGCATCAACGTAGAGCCCGACAAAGCCGGCGGCGACGACCGCGGTGGCCACCTCCAGGGCGGCATGAGGAGGACAGATCGAGATCACGATGTTCACCCGCCACGTCAGCCCGGCGAGATCGCCGGCGTCGGACAACCCGGCCGCCTCGGCCCGTTGCCTGGTGGCGGAACTCCGGCCTCTGGACGCCCACCACACCGGAACGCCTCTTTCGACCAGAGCGGCGCCAACCGAGGCTCCCATCTGGCCGGGGTGCATCAGACCGACGACTGGACGAGGCGACGATGTCATGCGACAAGTGTCGCGCCGGTTACCGGCGCAGCCTGTGAGGTGCCCGCGACTCCCCTACATTGGCGGCTCCGTTCGGTTGGCGTCGAAGATAGCTCCAACCGTCGCCAGCGACTCGAGCTCGCGGTCGGACAGACGGATCCATTGTCGGAGGATTTCGTTTGTGTGCTGTCCCAGGCGAGGCGGCGGCTGGCGCAGGGCTCCGGGAGCCTTCGTCCAGCGCTGCGCGGAAGTGGGATAGGTCACCGGGCCAAGATCAGGCTGATCTACCGTTTCGCCGAAGCCGCGGACGTGACGCTGCGGATCCCGCCAGATGTCCTCGCTGTTTTGGACGGGCGCCGCTGCCAGCCCGACCTTCTGCAGGACGTGCATGGCGGTGTGAGGGGTCTGGCCGGCGGCCCAGGTACGCAGCGCCTCCCGCAGCTCGCCGTCGTGTTCCTCAGCCCACCTTTGGTCGGCGGTGATCAAATCGTCCCGCCCGAGAAACTGGCACAGGATGTTCCAGTCGGCGCCGTCCTCCACGTCGACGGCCAACCATGCGTCATGACCCTGAGCCGGGAAAACGCCTGACATCCAGGAACCTGGGACCCGGTTGGCCGGCACCGGCTGGTCTTGGCCGCCGTTGAGCGTTTCCCCATAGAGTCCTGCCAGGATGGGCGCCATCGCGTCGATCTGGCCGATATCGAGGTGAGCTGGCGTGCCCTTTGATCTGGCCTCGCCGAGAGCAGCCACCGCGGCGACGGCTCCGGTCGCCGCCGTCAGGTAGTCGGTGAGCGTGCCATGGCTGTACCCCCAGGCCGAGGTCAGTCCGATAAAGCTACAAATGGTGGATGCATAGCCCAGATACCCAGCCCTCGGTCCGGTTCGCCCATAGCCCGACAGGGAAAGCATGATCAGTCGAGGATTGTCCTGGACCAGATCTTCGTAGGTACAACCCCACTGATCCAGGACGAGTCCGCCGAAGTTCTCGATGACGATGTCGCATTCTGCAACCAACCGGTGGAACACCGGGCCTGCCTCCTCGAACGCCAGATCGATCGAGAGACTTCGCACGCCGCGGCTGAGTGTGGCGTACATGGCGGTGTTCGGCACACCCGATGGCTCCACCGCGGGATCGCCGATCGCGTACGCAGGCGTGCGGAGCACCTCTGGTCGAGCCCGGGGCTCCACTTTGATCACGTCGGCTCCCATCTCGGCCAGGAGGCGAGCAGCCACGTTGCCGGCGACAAATGCGCCGAAACTCACGACCTTCACGCCGCCGAGGATGGCCGGAGATTCAGACAATTCCCTTCTCCTGCCACCGCTCGACCTGGTCGATCGTGAAGCCCAGTTCGTCGACGTATACCTGGCGGTTGTGCTGCCCGAGCCGCGGGGGCGGACGCCGCATTCCGAGCAGTGGCGCCGACGAATGCGCCCATCGCCACGGGATCGACACCGTGTCTCTCTCGCAGGCCAGCACCGACGTGAAGACGCGGCGCGCTCGAGGCTGCGAGTCGCGCACGAACTCGCCCGGCGAGTTGACGGGAGCGCAGGGCAGCCCGGCGGCCTGACCTTTCGCGAACAATTCCTGGCGGTGGCGATGAGCCATCAGGCCGGCAATGATCGACTCGAGCCCTTCAAATATCTCCCGGCGCACGAGTTGATCGGCGAGGGAAGGTTCGGAGAGGGCGTCGGGGTGATCGAGCATGGCCAAAAATGCCGACCAGTGATGATTCTGGTGGGCAGAAACCGCGAACGGGCCGTCGGCGCAAGCCCACACCCCCGTTGGCGGTATTCCCACACCGACTCTGCGGCCCCACTCGCCCGGCCGAGCCCGGTCGTAGCGCTCGAGCAGGAAGTCCTTGGCCATCGCCACTTCATGCACGGACAGGTCGAGCACCTGGCCACCGACACGCTCCCGGCCGAGTACCGCCACCACGGCTCCGTAGGCGGCATGGATACCGGCCTCGTCCCACTGAAGCTGGCCGGGCGCTGCCAGCGGCGGGCCGTCATGCTGGCCAACCCACTGCATCCCGCCACCCATGGCGAACGACAGAAACGGAGTCATGCGCAGGTCACGGAGTGGACCGCTCAGACCAAACGGCGTAATCGACACGATGACAGTGTCCGGTGCGGCCCAGTCCAGGGCGGGAGCATCGCGGTCGAAGCCGACGACAGGCCGGCGTGAGGACGGGGAAGCTACGACGACTTCGCAGTGCCGCCCCAGCGCCGCCAGCACCGGCAGGCTGTCCGGATGACTTACGTCGATGGTTATCCCCCGCTTGTTGACATGGTAGGAGCTAAACATCAAGCTGTCCGCGCCAACCGCGCGTCCGCCGACGAACGGAGGCCGGCGGCGGAGACCATCGCCTTCCGGGGGCTCGCCGAGCAGCACGTCCGCACCCAGGTCCGCCAGCAACTTGGTGCAATAGGCACCTATGGCGCCGCTGACATCCAGAACCCGGACCGCGGCTAGCGGGCCCGCTGCTTCTTCCCCCATCCTGTCCCCCTGGTCCGAGTGTGCGTATTCGCGGGGCCGGCGAGGCCTGTCACGAACCTAGACCGGCGTTCCGGCGCCCCCGACGTGGCTCCACCACGTCCTTCTCATCTGGCAACGTCCTTCTGGTCCGGCGGCGGTGGGTGCCCCCTGGATCGCGAACGGCCCGCAATCCGAGGATCACCGATTTGACACCGAATTCGACATAGTCGTGGGCGTGTAGCCCCTCCAGCCGGGGTGCCTCGGGCTGGTGCCCGAGCTTGGCGTCGACACTGATCCGGCCGTGTATGTACGTCAACGCAAACGACCAGGCCAGGCGAGCATCCGCGGGCGAGAACCCGGCGCTCTCGAAGAAGCGGATTCCGTCCTGGAGGCGCTCGGGCGTGACGCCCAACGTCGGTTGTTCGATCAGATAGGCACCCAGGCCGGGATAGCGGGCGAGTGATTCCCACGTCGACATCAGATACCTCTGCAAGGAAGCCTCCCAGCCGTCTTCCTCCAGTCGGAGAGAACTGACGGATGAAAGGACCTCATCGGCGACCAAACGGAGGAGTTCGTCCTTGTCCTCGATGTAGTAATAGGTTGCCATCGGCGTCACCCCGAGCTCGGCGGAGACGGCCCGCATCGTCAAGCGGGACAGGCCGCGAAGCTGGATCAAACGCAGCGCGGTGCCGACAATCTCGTCGCGCGTCAGCGATCGCGGCCGGGAACCGGGCGGCATGAGCGGAGTATACCCCCCGTCCCGACGCGAGGATGTACGAGATATAAGAGAATAGATCGAATTCACCGGACACATGACGCCAATCGGCCGCGGACGAGGTGGGACCGCTGGAGGGACGCGGCAGAGAAACGCGACAGAGGGAGGCGGCGGGAGGATCTCCCGCCCCGGCATTCGCTTCGACGGGCTCGGACAGGTCGCGCTGTTGCCGGGGCGACAAAGAGGCTAGAGTTTCCTTGTACAGCATAAAGGTCGACCCGAGATGACAGAGGAGGGGAGTATGGCGACGTCGACGCAAAGCGAGCTGGGGTACTGGATCAACGATGCCGACAATCATTTCAACGAACCCCCGGACTGCTTCGAGCGGTACATCGACCCGAAGTCCGCGGACCTGTCCATCCGCAGCGTGACCGGCCCGGATGGCCGGCCCCTGCAGCTCTTCGCCGGGAAGCCGTCGAAGTTTCATTCCCGACAGGTGACGTTCTCCGCCGACGAGCTCGCCAATATGCTGGGCGACACGTCCAATATCGGGACTGGTCGCGGCACGGTCCCCCGGGACGAGGGCGAACCGGAATTGTCCGTGATCCCGGGGATGCTGCTCAACCGTCTCAATCCGCTCAAGGGTCTTGACGACGAGCAGAGGAAAGCGTTTATCACTGAGTTCCGATACAAGTCCGAGGCCTTCGGGAACCGGGACTTGCGCCTGGCGCTAATGGACGAGCAGGGCATCGACAAGGCGCTCATGTTCCCGGCCGCCGCCCACGATATCGAGTTCGAGTTCGTGGACAACATGGACGCCCTGTACGCGAATATTCGGGCCTTCAACCGATGGATGCAGGAAGAAGTCGGTTTCGTGGCGGATAATCGGATGTTCCTGCCGCCCTATATCGCCCTGGCCGAGCCCGAGTTGGCCGTCAAGGAACTCGAGCAGGTCATCGCGGATGGGGCCAGGATCGTTCAGACGAAGTCCGGACACGCCCATGGAGGCGCGGCCAACCCATTCGGCGGGCGCTCGCCTGCCGACCCCGTCTACGATCGCTTCTGGTCCATCATCAACGACGCCGACATCCGGCTGGCGGTGCATCTGGGCGGCACCGACTACCAGAAATACGGGGCCGACTGGTCTGAGGACCCGGCGGCGGTGTTTGGCGATTTCGACGCGTTCCAATGGATGATGTACTGGGGGGATCGCCCGGCGCTGGAGTTGACCGCCGGTCTGATTCTGCACAACCTGTTCGGTCGTTTTCCCAACATCAAGGTGTGCCTGTCGGAAATGGGCACGGTCTGGTTGCCCTATGCCCTGCGCAAGATGGACCACGCCTTCCTGATGGGACGCAAGGCCAAGTGGGCCGACAACGGCCGGCTCGACCGACGCCCGTCCGAGATCTTCCGTCAGCACTTCATCGTGGCGCCGTACCCCGAGGAGAACGTCCAACGAGTCGTAAGTGAGGTCGGTATCGAGCCCATCGTCTTCGGATCCGACTTCCCCCACGGCGAGGGCCTCGCCTTTCCCGCCCAGTACGTCGGCGCACAGTTGAGTGCCTTCTCGGACGCGGACCAGCAACGGATCATGCGCGACAACCTCGAGGCCTTCCTCTCCCCCGCTACGCGCTCGATACCCGGGGCTGTCGCCCCTGGGGTACGGCGCCACTGCGACGTGCCGTCGCCTCAGTTGTGGGGAACCTGGTTGAACGGGACGTCGCGGTCAAACGCCGGTTCGCGTGGAAGGCCGAGGGCGCGCTCGCTCACGTTGTTGCGCTGGATCTCGTCAGTGCCGCCAGCAATCGACGCACTCCGGCTGGAGAGGAACGCGCTGGACCACGCGGCCGTATCGGTCTCGTCGCCCGACCAGACGACACCATCCGCACCGGCCAGCTGCAACCCGAACTCGGCCCGCCGCTGCTGGAGGACGTCATTGCCCAATTTGAGCAAACTGCCATAGCCGGCCGGCAGCTGGCCGCGGGCTACGCCATTCGACACCCGGGCCGCAACGAGTTGCTGGGCCTGAGCAGACACATACAGGCCCACGATCTGGCGACGGACGCCCTGGTCGAGTTCGATGCCCTTGCGCCGGGCCAAGGCGATCAGCTGTGCGATCACCGGGCCGCCACCGGTCCGAGCACCACCTCGCCCCACCCACGCGTGTTCGATCTCCAAGAGACCGCGGGCGACCCTCCACCCTTCGTTCTCCGCCCCGACCAGGTTGGCCGCCGGAACCGCCACATCCGTGAAAAACTCCTCACAGAACTCCGACCCGCCGTTGATCTGCTTGATCCGGCGGATCTCCAACCCCGGGCTGCGCAGATTCACGATGAGCACCGAAATACCCTTGTGCTTGGGAACGTCCCATCGGGTGCGCACCGGGCAAAGCGCGAAGTCGGACAGATGCGCCCCCGTACTCCAGGTCTTCTGGCCGTTGACGATATACGTTTCGCCGTCTCGCGTTGCGCTGGTGAGCAGTCCGGCCAGGTCGGACCCACCACTCGGCTCCGACAGGAACTGCAGCCATCTTTCCTTTCCGGAGAGGATGTTCGGGATGTGGGCCAGCTTTTGTTCGTGGTCCCCGAACGCCGCCAACGTCGCCCCGAGGATATTGATGGACACCCCGAAGGTTCGAAGGGGCAGTTGATAGTCTGCGGCCTCCTCCAGGAACACCCGCTCGTGATCGAGCGTCAGGCCCTGACCGCCATATTCCACCGGAAACGTGAAACCGGCGTAGCCGGCCTCGTGGAGTTTTGTCTGAGCCCGACGATCCTCCTCACGCTGTTCCGGGGTGGGGTCGTCGTTGGCCTCGTCTGGTCCGGTGGAACGGGGCAAGCTCTCTGCCAGCCACGCCCGCGCCGTGAGCCGGTAGTCGTGCAGCGCAGCGCTTTCGATTGCGTCGTCACTCACGGATCTTGTTCCTCCTCCTCTGCCGTCTTCTCGTTCAAAATCCGGTGACAGCGACGAGTCGATCCCGGTGATAGTCGGGACCGCCGTAGATGGCGGCATTCGATTCGACGCGGCGCATGAAGTAGTGAAGGTCGTGCTCCCACGTGAAGCCGATTCCACCGTGCAACTGCAGGCACTCTCGAACGATCACCGGACAGCGGTCCGCTACATACGATTTCGCCACGCTGGCAGAGCTCGAAGCGTTTACATCGAACTGCACGGCTTTCACCGCCGCCACGGTGACCGCCTTGCACGACTCCAGCCACAGCAACATGTCGGCCAGCCGGTGCTTTAGCGCCTGGTACGAACCGATCGGGCGTCCGAATGACTTGCGATCTTTGACGTAGGCCAATGTCATCTCGTACGCTCGATCCGTCGACCCCACCGTCTCCGCGCATTGTAAGGCGACGGCCAGGGACAGTTGCCGCTCGACGGCCTCGGCCGCCTCGTCCACTGGACCGACGATGACCGAAGGCGAGACCAGGACGTTGTCAAACGTCACCCGGCCGAAACGCCGAGCCAGGTCAAGACTTCGCAAAGGCGCCACGGACAGACCGGGGCTGTCTGCCGGCACCAGAAACTGGGTGACGCCCCCGGGCGTGCTCGCCGATACGAGCAGGTGATCCGCCACCTGAGCGTCCTGGATCGGCGACTTGACACCGGAGAGCCGAAAGCCCGCCCCGGAGGGGACGGCTTGCACCCGGCCGGCGTCGACGCCCCAGGCGTCGCCTTCTTCGGGAATGGCCCAGACGGCGACCTGCGTACCTGCCGAGATCTCCGGGAGCAGCTGCTTGGCCAATTCGTCTGAGTCCGACGACGCCAGCGCGGATGCCACGACGTTGGTTGGCAGCACCGGTCCGGGGTACATGGCCCGGCCCAGTTCCTCGGCGACGACAGCCAGGTCACACACCCCCTCACCGGAGATCGTCCCGCCTCCGTGCTCCTCTGGGACCAGCATGGACAGCCAGCCCAGCTCGGCGCCTTTGGTCCAGGTGGCGCGATCCATGCCAGCGTCGTCTTGGACAAGCGCACGGGCTGCGGTCATAGGCCAGTTGGCGGCCAGGAACTTGTGCGTGGTCTCGAGAAACAACACTTGATCGTCCGTGAGGTCAAGGTCCATCTCACATCCTTCCTGGCGGTCCGCAACAGCAGTCTAGAAAACTGAAGGGACTCTGGCTGTCGCCAGGCCACTCGGCTCCGGTGCCCAGGCGAAGACCGTGCTCCATGGGTTATTCAGCTGTTGGACCCGAGAAGTGGGGGTCTCGCTTCTCGACCAGACTCGCCAGTCCCTCGGCGGCGTCCGGCCCGCCAAAGCCGTAGAACTCATAGGCCAGACTGGCGTCAAGAATGGCAGACTGGGCTCGGTACCAGTTGTTGAGAGTCTGTTTGGTCCAACGAATCGCCCCCTGCGCCCCCCCGGCAAGCTGTTCCGCCACCGCCAGGGCCCGCTCCTGCACCTCATCGTCTTCGACGCAGATCGACACCAGACCGATTCGTTCAGCCTCGGACCCGGTCATCGTGTCACAAGTTAACAAATAATATTTGGCTTTCGCCATACCGCACAGGAGCGGCCAGCAAATGGCGGCGTGATCACCCGCAGTAACCCCGAGGCGGGTGTGGCCATCGATGATTCGAGCCGTGCGCCCAACGACGGAGATGTCGGCCAGGATCCCCGCCACCAAACCCGCGCCGACGGCGGGTCCGTGGATGGCTGAGACAATGGGCTTCGAACAGTTAATGACGTTGAACACCAGGTCTCGCGCCTCGCGGAGCACCCGGGTACGCGTGCCATAATCTGCAATCATTCCGTCCAAAAGTTCAAACGAACCACCGGCGGAAAACGCCTTGCCCGCTCCCTGCAAAAGCGCCACCCGTGTTTCTGGATCCCGGTCCACCGCCAGCCACACGTCAGCCAGCTCGCGGTGCACGGCGGGGCTCACGGCATTGAGCCCGGGCGCATCCATTGTGATGCGCAGCACGCCAGCGACTGGCCGATCGAACGTCAGGCCTGGAAACGCGTCGTACCCATCAGTCATTCCGTCACCCATTTCGCCAGCCATCATTCCGATCAGACCGGGACCCCCGAGGCCGTGCCCTCCGAGATCAGCTCATAAAGATGCTCGGCACCGGATGCCACCACCGTTCGTCCGAGGCGAGCCTGCCATGCTGCATCGCCGTATTCGGCGCGCCACGACCACAAGCGCCGGCTGAGGTGGTGCAGTGGATACTCCTGCGTCATGCCCATCGCCCCGTGGGCCTGGTGGGCGGCCCGGGTCGCCACCCGCGCCGCCTCGTCCGCAAGGACTTTCGCCGCCGCGATTTCGAACCGGGCGTCGGACACTTCAGCTTCACGGGCCGCGACCTGTACGGCCAGGTCCACCAGGATCGCCTCCTCGGCGCACCGGACCAGGAGCGCTTGCACGGCCTGGAAACTGGCAACAGGCCGGCCGAATTGACGGCGCTCGGCCGCATACGAGCCCGACAGGTCGGTCATGGCCGCCAGTGCACCGGCCATCAGTGCCGCCCGGGACAGTGCGCCCCGGAAGCGGAGACTGTCGGTGTCGACGCCGTCGGGAGCGGACGCGATCTCGTCGACCGGGGTATCATCGAACACGACCGTGTCCCGAGGCTCGCCGGCCAGGTTGGTCAGCTCATGAATGCGGGCCTTCCTGGGGGAGATACTCGTCACCTGGCCGTTGACCAGGGCCACGATCCGTTCGGCGTTCCCGGCCCACGGGACCCGGTGAGCCGTACCGGATAAGCGCCCGCCGCGCAGGACGAGATCGTCCTCGGGCCGCCCTGGCACGAGCGTCCCGGGACCCTCCCCGACGCTCAGGCCGGACGAGGCCGCCAACCATCCGGCCAACAGTCCGGTCTCAGCCAGGGGTATGGGGGCAGCATGGCGCCCGGCAATCACCAAAATGGCCACCGCATCGCGAAGTGATCCCCCGGCGCCGCCGGCGGTCTCGGGAACCGAGACCCATGGCAGCCCAATCGCCGTGGCGGTGTTCCACACCTCCGGTGCCCAGCGGTCGGACTCCGCGGCCTGCACGTTGGCAAACGAGCAGGTGGTGGCGAACGCCCTCTCCGCCGTCTCGAGCAAGAGGGCATCGGTCATCGGAGGCCCTTGGCGATCACGGTACGCAGGATCTCGTTGGTACCGCCCCGAATCGTCCAGGAGGGGGCAACCAGCAGCGCCCGGGCCAGTAGCCGGCCGAACACCCGGGCCGAGTCCAGAGACGGCTCCTCGTCGACCAGCGTCTGCAACCGGGCCATCACCTCCTGTTCGAACTGGGTGCCAAGGTCCTTGCCGACGGCTGATTCGATCGACGGGGACGCACCCTTGTCGATCATCCTGGCCACTGCCAGCGAGACGTGTCGAATCGCCCACCAGCGCGCAATTGCTGCACCGAGAAATGCCACGGCCTCCTCGCCGAGCGTCTCGCCGTATTCACGCAGAAACTGTTCGACTAGCAGGTAGGGGGACAACCACCGTTCCGGGCCCGCCCGTTCAAAGCTCAACTCCGACGTCACCTGGCGCCACCCCTCGCCTTCGGTGCCCAAGAGGAGCTCGTCGGGCACGAAGACCCCGTCGAACGCCACCTCGTTGAAGTCCGAGGTTCCGTCGAGGAACGGGATGGGGCTGATCTTGACCCCCGGACTGCGCATATCCACAAGGAGCTGGCTCAGCCCACGATGGCGGTCCTCGGCGTCGCCGGTTCGGCACAACACGATGGTCCAATCGCTGAAATCCGCGTTGGACGTCCATATCTTCGTCCCCGACAGCTCCCAACCATCATCAGTGCGGCGCGCCCGGCACTTCACCGACGCCAGGTCGCTGCCGGCGTCGGGCTCGCTCATCCCGATCGAGAAACACAGCTCGCCCCGGCAGATGGCGGGCAAGAACCGCTCCTTCTGGGCTTCGGTCCCGAAGCGGTTGATGATGGGACCGCTCTGCCGATCCGCGGTCCAGTGGTGCTCCAGGGGAGCGCCACGCCGAAGTAACTCCTCGACAACGATCAAACGTTCGACGGCACCACGGTCCCCCCCGCCGTACACGGACGGCAGCGCCATGCCGATCCAGCCTCGTTGCGCCAGCTTCCGGGAGAACTCACGAGAGGCCCCTGCGGCCATGCCAAACCCGGGCTCATAGGAGCCGGGGATCAACTCCGCGTCGCAAAACGAGCGCACCTCTCTTTGCAGCGCCCTCTCCTCGGCACTTAACTCGGTGGCGACAAGTTGCAGGGGCATGAACAAGACGATAGTTCGCGTGCCAGGAAACCGCCATGGGCCTCACCCGCTTCGAAATTGAGCCGCCCCGAGGGCCGGGATCCGCCAGGCGATAACGTCCACGGCATGGATGGCCGTCACGAACTGGAACGAACTTTTCATTCGACCTGCATGATCTCGGATTACGACGCCACGATCGCCGCGCTGGCACGCATCGCCGGGCTTCGAGTGCTCGAGTACAGCGAGGCGGAGAACATCGGTCGTCGGGGCGGCATGACATGGGTCGGCGACAACTCCATCGAAGTGGCTCAACCGATCGTGGAAGGACACGCAGCCGAGAGATTCTTGCTGCGTTTCGGTCCCGGTATGCACTCGTACGCCCTCCAGGTCGGCGACCTGGACGCGACCATCGCCCATCTTGGTCGCGGAGGAGTGAAGGTCGGGGTCCGCCCGTCGAGCGGATTCTGCTTCACCGACCCTCGCACTACGGGGGGCTTGTTGTTCGAGTGGTCCGGGCTCACGGTCAAGGAGGACCCCCGGGCCGGCGCAACTCTCGCCCCCCACACGGTCCAGCCACTGCTCGACGTCCAAACCCACGCTTTCGTGGGCGCGGTGGTGCCCGACCCTCAATCGTGGGCGGACGAATTCGGCCCCCTCTTCGGACTGAAGGAGTCGTTTCGACAGACGGGTCGAGGCCCGGGAGAACCGGCCATCGGCCTGGTGGCACCCGACTGCACCCTGGCGCTCTATCCGCTCCCGGGGGCAGAGAGTATGGCCCTCTGGGGCGCGGAACACCCCCGGGCTCGCGTCCATGTGCTCGGGCTGGGAGTCCCAAACCTCGCTGATGCCTGGTCGTCGCTGCGGGACGCGGGCATACCCGCGCTACGGCGCACCGAGTCGGCCATCGTCGTCGATCCGGCCGCCACCGGAGAGGTTCCCCTCATCCTGGTCGACGAGCTGCTCGTCGGGGATCCCCGCCGGTAAACCCGGGCGACCACATTCCGCCCGACGGCTCGACAAGGGTCGAGGGTCGATCGGCGAGGGGCTAGCGGCTAGCGGCTAGCGGCGATCTAGAAGATCCAACCTTCGTCGCCGGCACGAGGCAGCCGGTCGGCGAAATGGAACTCCAGTCCGGCCAATTCCGCGTAATGGCGATCCACTTCCGTGTCACCAATATGCACATGCCGTTCGCAGTGAAATCGCTTCACGATGTCCGACAGCCGGTGCTTGTGGCCGACGAAATCGACATCGATGCCGTGATCAGCCCACATGCGTCGCTGGAACCCGACGGTGCGATCCGATGCGCTCCCGACCACATAGCCCAGGCCCTTGGCGCGGCGCACCAGGTCCATGGACAAGGGGCCGGGCGGGTCCCCGGCCTCGAGCGTCCCGTCGATGTCGAAGCTTACAAAGATCATCTCGGTGCATCCGCCAACGAGTCTTGGTCCCGGATGGCTGGGACCCGCCGGACTTGACCCGGCGCCATGATCGGAGCTGCATCGATCATCTCGACCTTTCCGCTCCCTGTCCTCAACGCAGCATCCCTTCTCGACGGCACGTCTCCCACCTTAGCGAACCCCATCGCCAGCGCCCGGGTCGCAGCCACCCGCTCCCGACGGTCCGCAGGGAGCGGCAGCTACAGTTGGCGCGTGACAGGCCTCAGGGACAAGTACTGCATCGTCGGCGTCGGCGAGACCTCGTACACGCGCCACTCGGGACGCAGCACCCGCTCCATGGGGGCGGAAGCGCTGGGCAAGGCGATGGCGGACGCGGGACTGGGTCCGGACGACGTCGACGGCATGCTCTGCTATCACAGCAATGACTCGGCCAGTTCGCTGGCGCTGGCCCACGACCTCGGCAGTCGCCCGGATTTCTATATGGACTGCTCAGGTGGAGGCTCGAGCACCGAGGCACTGGTTGGGCTGGCGTGCGGAGCGATCGAGGCCGGGATGTGCCATACCGTGGCCATATTCCGCTCCATGAATGGTTACTCCGAAGCCCGGATGGGCGGCAGCCCCGCCAGCGGGCGGGCCGCCGCGGCAACCGTGGCCGGCGCCGGCCTCGATACGGTGCCGTACGGCTTGAGCACCCCGGCGCAGAATTTCCAATTCACCTTTGCCCGGCACATGCACGATTACGGCACCACGAGCGAGCAACTTGCCAACGTCAAAGTGGTGCACAGCCGGCATGCGTCGAACAATCCGAAAGCGTATTACAAGACTCGGGTGACGGTCGATGATGTCCTGAACTCGCGCTGGATCGTCAAGCCCGCGTGCCACCTGCTGGACTGTTGCGTGGAGACGGACAACGCAACGTGCATCATCGTTACATCCGCCGACCGTGCCCGGTTTCTCCGCCAGCTGCCTGTCTACATCATGTCAGTGGCGGGCCGGGTCAACAAGCCATTTCCGGCCATGCACTATCAGTGCGACCCGATCACCCGGCAAGCCGGGTATTACAGCCAACGTATCGTCTTCCGCAACGCCGGCGTCGAACCGAAGGACATCCAGTTGACCGGGTGCTACGACGCGTTCACCTTCACCCCCGTACTACTGTTCGAAGGGTACGGGTTCTGTCCGGTCGGCGAGGGCGGCCAGTACGTGTCGAGCGGGATTATCGACCTGGGTGGACAGCGTCCCAATAACACGAGCGGCGGGCACCTTTGCGAGGGGTACACACACGGTATGAACATGGTGATCGAAAATGTCCGTCAACTCCGCCACCAGGCCGATGACTTTTGCCCGGGCGCGGCGCACGGCGAGCACACCTACGATTATCATGAGGGAGGCTGTCGCCAGGTCCGAGATGTCGAGCTGGCCATGAACATGGGGTGGGGCACCCCCTCCCTGACCAGCGCCATGATCCTGCGGAGGTAGAGACCGAGTGGCTTCGTACAAGGGTCTAGAGCTCGTCGTTCAACCGACCGACTCGGAGCATCGCGGCTACTACGAGGAAGCCCGACAGCACCGACTGGTCGTCCAACGCTGCGGGTCGTGCGGACTGCTGCGCGGCGCCATCGGCGCCGCCTGCCCGTTCTGCACGTCGCTGGACTGGTCCTGGCAGCCCGTGAGTGGCAAGGGCGAGATCTACAGCTATCAGATCGTGACTCAGGCGGTGCTGCCGGCCTTCCGCGACTGGGTTCCGTACCCGGTCGTACTCGTCGAGCTGGACGAGCAGCGGAACGTGCCGTGGCGCGGTGGGCGAGAAGGCGAGACGGTGTCGCTGCGAGTCGTCGCCAACCTCTGCAGCCCAGACCCGTCGCGACCCGAAGCCGAAGAGAACGTCGCGATCGGCAAACGGGTCGAGGTCTGCTTCGTGGACCTGGATGACACGATGGCCCTCCCCCAGTTCCGTCTGAGCGACCAGTTGTAGCGCCCCCGCCGGACGCAGAGGCGGCCGGGTTGGTCTCTTGCGGGATCGTCCGCTGACGCAGGGAACATCCTGGCGGCCCCGGTTTGTATCATCCGGTGCATGGATTCGCCCCCGCAGCGGGCTTCCGGCAACGACATCGATGCGCTTCTCAGTGCGCTCACGCTCGACGAGAAAGCGGCATTGACAGCCGGAGAGGATCTGTGGAGCCTGCCCGCGATCGAGCGTGCCGGCATCTCCAAGTTGGTGATGACCGACGGCCCGAATGGGGCGCGCGGACCCGGGCTGCCCGGGCAAACCGCGGCCTCGACGACCTGTGTCCCGTGCGGCTCCGCTCTGGGCGCGACGTGGGATCCCGACCTGGCCAGCATGGTCGGCGAGTTGCTCGGCCAGGAGGCCAGGTCCCATGGCTGCCAGGCGTTGTTGGCACCAACGGTCAACATCCCCCGCTCGCCGCTGGCGGGACGGAACTTCGAGTGCTACAGCGAAGACCCTTTGCTGTCGGGCCGACTGGCTGCGGCTTTCGTTCAGGGTGTGCAGTCGTCTGGTGTCGCATCGGTGATCAAGCACTTCGTGGCAAACGACGCGGAGACAGACCGTATGACGTCGAGCTCAGTGGTCGACGAGCGAACGTTGCGGGAGCTATATCTGTTGCCGTTCGAGATCGCGGTGCGAGAGGGTGGCGGCCTGGGTTTGATGACCGGCTACAACCGGGTCAACGGGATCTGGTGTTCAGAGCACGCCGATCTGATCTCGCTCGCCAGGGACGAGTGGGGGTTCGCCGGAGTCGTGGTAACGGACTGGTTCGCCGTGGCCTCAACCGAAGGGTCGTCCGCTGCGGGACTCGATGTCGAAATGCCCGGCCCGGGCCGAGCCTACGGAGCCGCCCTCGCCCAGGCCGTTCGGGACGGGCGCGTACCCGAACGATCGCTCGACACTCAGGTCCGGCGGGTCCTGTCGGTCCTTGATCAACTCGGTCTTATCGGCGGCGATCGGAGCGGTGGAACAACGCCAGTCGGGCCGCTCGTCCGCCCGCCGGCCGGCCCGCCCGTCCGGCCCCCCGTCCGGCCCCCCGCGGAGAGGCGACGTTCCCTCGCCTATCGGGCCGCGGCCGAGTCCTTTGTCCTGTTGAAGAACGACGGGCTTCTCCCCCTCGGTTCCGACCTCCGCCGCCTGGCCGTTATCGGTGAATCCGCGGGTGACCTGACCATCATGGGCGGAGGATCCGCCCAGGTACATCCGGATTTGAAAGTCTCGTTTCTGGATGCGCTCCGCGAACGGCTCGGTGCCACGGTCGACGTCGGCTACGAGCCCGGGATGCGGCTGGCCCGGAGCACCCCGGTGCTTGACGTGCCGATGTCCATTGAGCTGTTTCGCGGCGAGTCCTGCGACGGCCCCGTCGTTGATCGCAAGGAGCAGGCGGGCGCTGAGCTCCTGTACCTGGGCGCCCCGCACCCGGCCATTGACGGGCCGTTCTCAGTGCGCGCCCGGGGCACCTTCACCGCAGCTGCGGATGGCATGCATACGTTCACGCTGACAGAGGCAGGGCGGGCCCGGCTGCTCGTGGACGGCCAGCCGCTGCTCGACGGGATGGACGGATCCCGACCCCGAGGACCGGCGTTCTTCGGGACTGCCCGGGCGGAAATCGCGGGGAAGGTGGAGCTGGCGAAGGGCCAGCACGTATCGGTTGACGTCGAGTACTGCAGCGGTGGACGCCAACCGATCAGCGCCTTTCGAATTGGGTGCCAGCCGCCCGAGAAGCTGGATTTGGGCCAAGCAGCAGAAGACCTGGCTGGTTCGTCCGACGCAGTTGTCCTGGTTGTCGGCACCACCGAGGAATGGGAATCGGAAGGTTTCGACCGCGATTCGCTGGCGCTGCCGGCGGACCAGGATGATTTGATCGACCGGGTTTTGGCCCGCAACTCGCACACCGTCGTGGTCGTCAACGCCGGCTCACCTGTCGCCATGGCCTGGGCAGACCAAGTTCCCGCCATTTTGCAGGGCTGGTTGGCCGGTCAGGAAATGGGCGCCGCTCTCGCCGACGTTCTCGTCGGGTCAACGGAGCCGGGGGGTCGACTGCCCGTCACGATTCCCGAAGCCATCGAGCAGACGCCGGCCTACGGAAACTTCCCGGGCGACGGCGACAGCATCGTGTACGGGGAACGCCTGTTGGTGGGCTACAAGTGGTATCAAACCCGAGGGCTTCCGGTGCGCTTTCCTTTTGGCCACGGGCTCTCCTTCACGACCTTCGCCATCGGACCTCCCGCCCTCTCGAAGCCGAGGTGGACGCCCGGTGACGTGCTCGAGATCACGCTCGGCGTCGCCAACACCGGTAGTCGCGCCGGCTCGGAAGTGGTCCAATGCTACGTGGAGCCGCCACGGGGGCCCGTCTTCCGGCCAGCTCGGGAGCTCAAGGCCTTCTGCAGGGTCAACCTGCCGGCAGGCGAGCGAACGGAGGTGACGCTGCGGCTGGACGGACGTAGCTTCGCCCATTGGCATCAGAGTGATGCGAGGAGTGCCGAACTGCGGAGCCGCCTGGCAGTGCCCTTTCTCGCGTCTGCCTCTTTTTCATCTCCTTCATACGGCGGGCGGGCGGGCTGGCGGGTCGAAGCGGGCACGTACCAGTTGCACCTGGGACGGTCGTCTGCCGACATCACGTGGAGCCTTCCGATCGAGGTCGACGAAGCGTTCTTGGGCAGTTAGCCCGTTCCCCCGGCCTCCCGGCCTCCCGGACCGTCCCGCTAGCCGGGTCGTCGCTGCCTTGGCAGCGGGCTGAAAAGACCGGACAGACCGCCCCCCTCCACCAGACGCGTCAACTGCTCCCTGGTCGCGGACAACCCGAGGGGCAGCCGGCGAAGCGGCGCGCTGTACCGCGACAGCCACGACAACGGCATCTCGTCACAGAATCCGATGGCGCCATGCAGCTGATGGGCAACTCGAAACCCGGTGTCCGCCGCCTCCAGTGCCGCCAATCGCAGAGCGAGGGCGTCGGTTAAGGCATCCGGCTGTCCCGACTCGATGCTCCAAAGGGCGTACTTGGCCAGCTCTTGCAGGCCGACTCGCTCCACTTCCGCGTCGGTCAGCTGGAACTGCACCCCCTGGAATGCAGCCAGCGGCTGACCAAACTGCTCCCGTTCGAGAATGTAAGAACGGGTCAAATCCATCGCACGGTCCAACATGCCGAGCAACGTCCACGAGAGAAGGACCAGAGCGAGCGGCAGGTCTGGCATCCCATTGTCATCAGCCGCCTCGAGCTCGAGCTCGGCCACAAAGGCCGCCTCTCGCGGCGCGCCTGCCGGAGCCGCCGACGCCACCCGGCTCCGCCGGCCGTCGAGCGTGACGGCGCCCCAGCGCAAATCAAGATGTGCCACCCGCGCGGCCGGACTGGGTCCTGCGACGACCAGCAGGCCGTCCACGTCCAGGTCCGGCGGCCGGGCGAGCCGCTCGGCAACCGGATCCGCTACCGCCCAGTAGCCCACGCTGCGGCAGAGGGCCGCGGCCGCCTCGAGCTCCGTTTCGCTCGACCGAGGGTCAAGCTGCCAGGCGCCGAGCTCGGTCAGCACGGGATCAACCAGGCGGTCGCGTTTCTCGGGCTCGGACTCCGCCATCTGCACCAGCTGGTCCCCGCCTGCCGACTCCAGCGCACGCAGAACCAGGCGGCCGTACTCGAGCGCCTCGTCGCTCAGCTCCAGGTTCATGACGTCGCCATCAAGGCGCGTCCCAGCAGGATGCGCTGCATCTCGATGCTGCCGGATGCGACCGTCGCCGAGATCGAATACCGCCGATGATCCTCGACCGCACGCCGGAACCGCACACCGTCTTCGTCGCGGAGCGAAGCGAGTCCGACGATGTCCGTGAGCACCTCGGCACTGTCCTGATCCAGTCTGGTCACGGCGATCCGGTACGCGGCGGCGTCACCGGGGCGGACCTGCCCACGGCTCTGGGTGTCGACGACCCGGTAGGCCAGAAGCCGAGCCCGTCGGGCGTGGGTCAACATGCGCGCCCAGCGGCTGCGCAATTCCTGCGGCAGCTGCTGCCATTGGTCACCCAGCGCGACCGGCGCCCACTGGAGCAAGCGCTCACAGCGCGCGTACCGGGCGATGCCAACCCGCTCGAAGGAAAGGACCTCCTGCACGATTTTCCAGCCTTCGCCCACGGAACCGAGGACGTCAGCGTCGGTCACCCAGACATCGTCAAAAAAAACTTCGTTCAGGTGATGGGGGCCCATGATGCAGTCGATGGGGCGGACCTCGATGCCCGGGTCGTTCATGGGCACCAGAAAGATGGTGAGGCCATGCTGCTTTTTCTCTTCTCGAGACGTTCGAGTCAGGAGGAAGCACCACTGCGCCATGCCGGCGTAGGACGTCCAGATCTTCTGGCCGGAGACTCGCCACCCATCTCCGTCACGTTCCGCCGCGGTTTGCACCGATGCCAGATCAGACCCGGCATTGGGCTCGCTGAATCCCTGGCACCAGATCACTTCGCCCCGCGCAATCGCCGGAAGGTGCTGCCGCTGCTGTTCGGGGCTGCCGTGTCGCATGATCGTCGGTCCGACCCAGTTGACCCCCATGTACTGGGCGCCGCGGGGTTCGTGATGCGCCCACATCTCCTCCCGTACCGCTGTCTGCTCCCATGGGGATGCGCCCCGGCCGCCCCACTCCTCCGGCCACGCCATACAGAGCAGGGCGCGGTCGGCAAGGATTCCACAGAAGCGCTGGGCGACCGCCAGGTCGGCGGGATCATCGGTGAAGGCTCCGAGAAAATCCGACGGAACCTCTTCCCGGATCAAATCGCGGAGCTCCTCACGAAGCGCGGCGACGTCTTTGCCCATCTCGAAGTCCATAGCCTCTCCCGGGTCACTGGAGTTGGGGGCCGTTCAGGAGCCTACTCCCGGTCGCGCGGGCCGGGCGCCGGGGAAGCTGCGCGCTGGGGAAGCTGGGCGCTAGCGGGCCGTCCAGCCGCCGTCGACCACGATCGTCTGACCGGTGACGTACTGACCGGCGTCGCTCACCAACCACAGCACGGCTCCGACGAAGTGGTCAACACATCCGTCCACGGGGAGGGGGGTGTTGCGCCGCAGCCACGCGGTGCTGCGTTCGTCGTTGTACATCCCGTCGGTCATCTCGCTCCGGAAAAACCCGGGGGCGATGGTATTGACCCGGATCGAGTGCTGCGCCCACTGGACGGCGAGCTCCCGGGTGAGCCCGGACAACCCCAGTTTGCTCGCCGCGTAGGACGCTTGCGGAATCCCCGGAACGCCCACGTGCCCGCTGATGGATGAGATATGGACGATGGAGCCACGCCCGACCGCGACCATATGCGGGAACACTTCTTGCGACAGACGAAACGGGGCCACCAGATTGAGGTTGAGTACCCCGAGGACGGCTTCGAGCGGCTCCTCCTCGGCGCGGGCGTACGTGAACATGTCGCCGGCTGCGTTGACGAGTATCTCGGGCGGACCAAGGGTGTCAACGACCTCGGGGACAACCAGACTCACTTGTTCTGTGTCCGCGAGGTCGCACACGACCGGTGCGCCACCGATTTCCTTGGCGAGGGTGGTCAATCGTTCCCGCCTGCGTCCGACCACGGCCACCCGGGCTCCAGCTTCCGCCAGGGCACGGGCCAGCCCCGCACCGAGTCCGGAGGAGGCGCCGGTGACCACCGCCACCCGGCCACTGAGATCAAAGAGTCGGAGAGCCCCCGGAAAGGAGCGGACGTCGGGGCTCGGGTCCATCGAAGTGTCATCATGGCAGAACCCCATCGTCCAGATCGGTGCGTGGCGAGCGGTGCCTACCATGACGATGTGGCCCCCGCCGGCAGCAGGTTCTGGGTCGACGACCTGGACGATCACGAGCTGGCAGCGCTGGATCCGGGGCGGTCGGAGCCTTGGGGGCGCTCGGGTGCCCGCCCTGATGTCCTGGTGGTGGGGGGCGGCATCGTAGGAGTTGCTACCGCGGTGGCCTGCGACCGGGCCGGGCTGGGCTCGGTGCTGCTGATCGAAGCCGACCAGCTCGGCGCCGGCGCCACCGGCGGAGCGGCGGGCATCCTCGAGCCGGACGCCCATCAGGGCACCGATCCGACTGCCTTCATCGACCTGGGCCGAACCAGCCTCCAATGCTGGAGAGACCTCCACCAGGCGATACCCGGTGGGGTGGGCCTGGAGGACGTCGATTGGATCGGCCTCGCTCCCCTCCCGGATGGATTCGTGTCCGACCCACCGCGGGACGCGCAATGGCTCGACCAGGACGCCATTCGCGCCCTGTGGCCAGATCTGGCTTGGGCCGCCACCGGGGTGCTGGTCCGTCATCAGGGGCGGCTCAACCCGTTGCGCGCCATCGCCCGGCTGGCCGGCAGCGCGCCGGACGTGCGCGTGGTCACGGGCGTCGGGGCCACGAAGATCACCGTGGAAGGTGGCCGGGTGCTGGCGGTTACCACTGCCGAGGGCGTCATTCAGCCCGGCGCTGTCGTGTTCGCCACCGGAACCATGCCCGCCGTGGGTGGCGTGCACCTGACGCCACCGGCGGGGTGGATCAAAGGACACCTGCTCGTGACCGAGCCCACCGGTGTCCGCCTGCCGGGCGTCGTGGCTCCGCTCGGCCCCCGCGTGCCCCTCGCTGCGCAACTGCCGGACGGACGTCTCCTGGCGGGCGGGACCCTCGACGGCGGTGACCGCACCGGCAGCCCGGATGTGCAGACCGACGTGATCTCCGTGCTGCGCCAGGGCCTGGTGGCGGCCCTACCCGCAGCTGCTCATGTCCGCGTCACCCACAATTGGTGCTGCTGGCGTCCCCATCATCCAGATGGGCAGCCGGTGATCGACCGCGTCCCCGGCGTTGACAACGCCTGGGTCACGTCGGGCCACTACCGCACCGGTGTGCTCATGGCTCCGGGCACTGGCACCGCGCTCGCAGAATGGATCTCGACCGGCGAGTGTCCCGATCTGGTCGCGCCCTTCTGCCTGGCACGGTTCGCGGACCCGGCGGACCGGGAGACCTGATCACATATCGCTCTGTCCGTGGCCGGGTGGGGCTCCTACGACAGAGAATGCGGATTCGCCGGCGCTCGGGCCTTTCTCTGTCGCAATTCACAGCCTTTTGAACCGTGGCACACGACAGAGAACGCCGCCGGGCGGGTCCACCGACTCTTTCTCTGTCGCAACTGGCGTCTTCACCCCGTCGCCTCGAGCGAGCAGCGGGCCGCGGGGCCTACGAAGGGGCCTGCGAAAGGGAAGGCGTAGGGCAGGTGCCGCTCAGAGGAAGGCGGTCAGTGTTCGATCAGACGTAGGGCCCCCGTCGGGCAGGCCTCGACCGCAGTACGAATTGCTCTCGATCGGATCGCCTTCCGCGTCTTTGACGTAGGACTTGGCGGTGTCGTCGATGTCGAAGGTATTGGCCGCGTACATGTAGCACATGCCCGAGCCCATGCAGATGTCCCGATCGACGATGATTTCCCAGCCTGGCACCGGCGACCTCAGAGGAGGCTGAAGAGCTGCGCGCAGTTCTTCCAGAGAATCTTGGCCTTGTCCTCGTCGCCGTAGGGAGTGAACCATTCATCCGTGAGGCTCTTGGAGTTGGGCCAAGTCGTCTCGGAGTGCGGGTAGTCGCTCGCCCACATGATGTTGTCGATGCCGATGTGGTGACGCTCCCGCAGACCGACGGGATCCTCCATGAAGGTGGCGAAGACCTGCCGCCGGAAATAGAAGCTGGGCGGCTCCTCCAGCTCGCTCTTCGTCCAGTACCGGTGCTTCTCCCACAGGTGGTCTGAGTAGTACTCGAAGAATGAGATCCAGCCGATCTGGCCCTCGACCGCGATGAACTTGAGGCCGGGATAGCGCTGCATCACCAGGCCGTGGATCAGCTCGGAGATCGCTTCCGCCATCGTGATCTTGCTCATGACCAGACCGGTCATGAACCGCGGCGCACTCTCGAAAATGTTTGCCGTTGGCGTACCCGGCCGGCGACCGCCGACGTGCAGCCCGATCGGAAGTCCCGTGTCGAGAAATGCCTCCCACAGCGCGTTCCAGCGCTCGCTGCCGTAGTCGTCGTCCGCAGAAGGAAAGAGAGGAATGTAGGCGCCCGCGATCCCGGGCAGGGCGGCCGCCCGGCGCAGCTCGGCCACGGCGATCTCGGGGGTGTCGAGCGGGACGCACGCCATCCCGAGCAGGCGCCGAGGCGCATGCGAGGAGTAGTCGGACAACCAGTTGTTGTAGCCCCGCACGCTGTCGAGCCGCAGCCCCGGGTCGCGTGGACGCCAGCGGGCCCCCGACGTACAGGACCTCGGCGTCGACACCGTCGATGTCCATGTCCTTGATCCGCTCGCCCGGGTCCGACGCGCCGGGGCGGGCGTCGTTGAGCTTGCGGACATTGAGCGTGAACTCCTCCGGCTTCTTGCCGGCCAGATTGTTCAGGGTGTTGACGGGCGACCGAGTTCCTTCGAACACCCGGAACACACCTTCGTCCGACTCCTCGATCACCGGCGCCCGGTCCCGGTACTCGGGCGACAAATAGGTCTGCCACGCCTCGTCGGGCATGGTCACATGGCTGTCAGACGAAATCAAATGAAACTCGGACACTGCGCTTACCCCAGTTCTCCCGACCATGACATGTTGCACCAAACTCTAGTTGGCGTCACGTCTCCTGACAAGAGTGGCGTTCTCCCCGGGGCGGCTACCGGCCTCACACCGGGTTGCCGTCCGAGTCCATGTAGTCGTTGGTGACCACCTTGGCCGCCACAAGGCGCTCATAGGCGTCCTCGTCCAGACCCAGCAGCTTTCGATACACGTACTCGTTGTCTTCGCCCAGGGAGGGCGAGCCCCGCCACCAGGCCTGAGGGACGCCGGCAAAGGCATGGCCGATGTGGAGGTGGGTGCCGGCGTCCGTGGTCGTGAGGGGGCGAATCCATCCCCGAAAGGCGACATGGGGGTCGTGGGCGAGCTGGTCGTTGTCGAGGAGCGGCCCGGCCGCGATGCCGACAGCCTGGAGGGCGTGAAACGCTCCCATCAGATCTTGACCCGATGTCCATGCAGCAATGATCTCGTCGATTTCGTCGTGGTTCGCAAAACGCTTCTCGGTGGTAGCGAAACGGTCCTCAGAGGCCAGTCCGGGGTGACCAATCAAACCCGCCAGGTCTTTCCACTCTGCATCATTCTCGACACTGATGGCGATCCAAGCGTGCGGGCCCTGGCAGGGATATATCCCTTGGGGCGCACGGAACGGGTCCCGGTTGCCGAGGCGGCGGGGCTCCACCCCGAGCTGGCAGTCCAGGAAGACATCCCCGAGGTGGTTGAGAGAATTCTCCATTTGCGCCAGCTCGATGACCTGGCCGCGTCCGGTGGCGGCCCGGTAGTGCAAGGCGGCGAGCACCGCGAAGGCACCGGCCGGGCCGGTGGCCGCGTCCATGTACGTAGTCGACGGCGTCTCGATCGGATCCGTCCCGAAGTGGCCGGTCAGGTAGGCCAGCCCGCTCAACCCGTCAAACTGAGCCCCGAAGCCTGTATATCGCCCCCAGTCCCCGGTCAACCCGGCGGGGGGGATGCGCAGGACAAGCAGGCGTGGGTTCCGGTCCATGAGCACACTCTCGTGGATACCCATCTGGTGCAGGGTCGTGGACTTGAGGTTCTCCACAAAGACGTCGGCGCGCTCGACGAGGCGCAGCAGCAGGTCCATCGCCTCCGGACGGCGGGGATCGAGGGTGCAGGACAGCTTGTTGCGGGCGATCGAGTTGTTCATGGCGTGACGGTTGTACGGGCGATCCGGACGGCCCGCCACCGGCGGGGCATACATCGCCAGCAACGGGCCCAGCTGCATCGCCGGTGTGGGACGGGGCGTGTATCCCTTCGTCGTGGGTGGGTAGACCGACGGGTTTTCGACCCGGATTACCTCTGCTCCCAGGTCGGCCAGCAGCTGGGTCAGATATGGCCCCGACCAAACGGTTGTGAGGTCCAGGACACGGATGCCGTCGAGGGGAGGTGCGGCCGGATCCTCGCTCATCGGAGCGGGAGCTGGCCGGCGGATGCTTGGCTCGATGCGGTCGGCGACACTTGCTTCTGGAGTGATGGCGGCAGCCGGATCCGGTCCGGGTCCGGGGCGATGCAAGCGCCATCCCCCTTCGGCGTGGCGATACGGAGGTCCGGCGATCAGCAGATCGCCGGCCTCGGCGTCATGAACGTCGACCCAGAACCCCCGTTGGTAGAGGTGATCAACCTGGAGAACCTCAGCCGGGCTGTTGACTCCGGCGAATGGCCACCCCGCAGCCTGCGCCAGAGCGGTCGCTTCCGCCCGCGTATGGGAGAGCAACCAGGGGTACAACGCCGCGTCCAGGGCTTCCTTCGTCTCGCCCCGGACGAACGCGTCGGGCCGGGAAAAGGCTTCCCACAGTTGCGGGTCGTCGAGGACCGTGAGCATCTCATTGAGCTGTTGTGGTGTCGACATCAGCGACACGTACCCGTCCGCACAGGGGAAGACTCCGGTGGGGATCAGGGTGTCAGAGGTCGTGGCCGCCGGCTCCGGCGGCGGCGTGCGATCCTGGTACTCCCAACCCAGGTACCGCCCGACACGGGCCGGGATGGCGCCGAGTGCCTCGTAAGCGGCGCAATCGACGTGGCCGCCCGCACCCGACCCGCGAGCGCGCAGCAAGGCGGCGAGAGCGCCCAACGCCGCAGTGTGTCCGACCGCGCACAGCCCGGCGATCCCGGGCAGCTTGACCGGAGTGGCTTTCACGCTCCCCTGAGGGAGTGTCGCCATCGCCACGGTTTGCGCGACCAGGTCGGACCACTTGTAGGACGCGTACGGTCCATTGGTGCCGAACCCGCTGATCGACGTGAGAACGAGGGCGGGGAACCGCGCTCGCAGATCGCCGCGGTCGAGGCCAAACGCATCGAGACCGCCGAGGCCCGGGCTCTCAATGACGAGATCCGCGCGCTGGAGGAGCCGCCCCACCGCCGCCATCTGGTCTGCGATGCCTGGATCCACGCTGAGCGCGCGCTTGTTCGTGTTGAGGTGGATGAACACGCCTGGTCGAGACCGGAGCCGGTCCCCACCTGGAGGCTCGATCTTGACGACCTCGGCGCCCAGATCCGCGAAGACCTTCCCGCAGTAAGCCCCGGCCGGCTCCTGCGAAAATTCGACCACGCGGAAGTCACTCAGCAACTGGCGCACCGAAGCTCACTCCTTCCTCGTCCACGACCCGACCGGTGCCGGTCAGGGTTGACTCTATCCCGAGATGACCGGGATCCCGTGGGGCCGCGTTCGTACACGCCGATGATCTGCGGCGGTGGTTGATCCGGGTCGAGCCGCAGGTTGGGAACCCGGTCCAAAAGAGTGTTGATGACGCGAGGTTATTCGGCGGAAAAAGACGGCCCGCTTGCCAGTCAACCTTTCTTCAAGGAACGGTCTCGGTGCCTTCCGGACAGGTCGCACCTGCGAACCGCCCTGCGGGCGGCAGCGGCTACCCTCCCGATCGCCCCGTGAGACGCCGGATAGGCTGGCGCGGTGACCGTGCAAGCGATCTGGAAGACCCGCGTGATCGAGCGATCGGTGGAACGGGCTGCAGCGTCAAGTGGGGATCGCCGCAGCTACGACTCTATTGCGGAGCGCGCCTTACGGCCTACCAGGCGCATCGTGCAAGCCGCCACCGAGCTCGCCCAGGAGACAAACGGCAAACCGTTTACGGTTCAGGACGTCCTCGACCGGGCGAATGTCTCGCTGCAAACGTTCTATCGCCATTTCGGCAGCAAAGACGATCTGCTGCTGGCCGTCATCGAGGAGTCAGTCACAACCTCAGCCGAGGCCTATCGCGCCAAAGCGTTGAAGCTGAGTGATCCTGTCGCGCGAGTCGAATCCGTGGTGAAGGCGCCGTTTGCCCGTGACGGGACACGATTGTCCGCGACGATCACCAGGGAGCATCTCAGGCTTCTGGAGAGTCACGCGCGGGAGGTCAGAAGCGCGGACGACCCGTACCGCAGGCTGCTGGCCGAAATGATCGCGGCCGCCCAGGACGCGGGACGATTTCCGGGTGTCGATGCCAACGAAGAGGCGGACATGATCATGGGCCTGGTGTTGGCGCGCTATCACAGCCTGGTGCTCGGGGTAGCCAGGCACTCCTTTGCCCGCGAGGCGGTGCACATTTGGTCGTTCTGTCTGGGGGCACTCAGCCGGGGCGAAGCTGGCCTTGCGCAACGCGCTCACCCTTCATGACCGTGGACGGGTGGCGTCCAGGTTGAGGCGTACGTAGTCGACGGTCAGCGGACGGCGCTGTCGTTGCAGGACCGCCTCGACGAACTCTGCCCGCAGCTCCGGAGGCAGGCGCTGCACGTGAGGGCCGAGGGTGACGGTGGCGAGGTACTCGGCTGGGTCTGACGGCACTACGGGCCAGGGTTGGAGCCAGGTGCGAACGTCCGTGAACCCGGCAGCCTCCAAGCGCTGGCGAGTTTCCTCGGGTCCGGCGTAGTACCAGGGTGCCTGCCATCCCTCAAACCAGGCGGCGAATTCCGGAGTCTTGCTCACGGCGTCTGCGGCGTCGCGCAACTCGCCAATGTTGCCCCGGCCGCCGCACTGAGCTACGAGGTGACCGCCGGGGCGCAGGATCGCGAAGAGGCGACGGAAGAGCTGTTCGTGGTCGAGCACCCAGTGGAACGTCGCCGTCGAGAGCACTGCGTCGACCGGCTCATCCAGCTCGAGGGCGAGCAGGTCGGCGTGGAGCACTTCGGCCCGGCCCGCCAGGTTGATCCGGGCCCGTCGCACCATCTCCTCGTCGGCGTCGACGGCGATCACCCGTCCACGTGGCAACCGCTCCAGCAGGAGTTCGCTCACCCGTCCCGTCCCGCAGCCGGCGTCCAGCACGGTCTCGTCGCCACGCAACGGCAGACGCTCGAGGACGGCCGCCGCCATTTCGGTCATGGGGGCACCCACCCGGTCGTAGCTGGCCGCGTCCCACGTCCGTCCTTCTGGCTGCATCAGGAACGATCGTAGGGGCTCACGCCCGGGGCGTGGGGTCATTTGATCTGGCAGAAAGATGGGGCCTATCGCCGGGGTAGTCGGTGACGGCATGAGGCGTGGCCCGGCTCAGATACGGGAGGTTCGATCCTTCCAGTACGGCTCGCGCAACTCCCGCTTTCGAACTTTCCCGTTCGGGTCACGAGGCAGAGATTCGACGAAATCGACGCTCTTGGGGCACTTGTAGTGGGACAACCGGGCCCGGCAGAAGTCGATCAGCTCGGCTTCGGACACCGGCGCACGGAGCTCCACCATCGCCTTCACCTGCTCTCCGAATTCATCGTCGGGGACGCCAATCACCGCCACGTCGGCCACCGCCGGGTGAGCAAACAATACGTTCTCCACTTCGGCGGGATAGATGTTGGCTCCCCCGGAGATGATCATGTGGGATTTCCGGTCGGTGAGAAAGAGATACCCATCCTCATCGAGGTAGCCCATGTCGCCCACCGAGAACATGTCGCCTCGCCAGGTCTCCGCCGTCTTCTCTGGCGCCCCTTCGTACTCAAACGGGGCGCCATTTCGGATATAGACCAGGCCCACTTCGCCCGTTCCCAACTCGTGCCCGTCTTCGTCGAGGATGTGGATGCTGACTCCGGGCAGGGCCCGCCCGACGGTGCCGGGTCGCGCCAACCACACGTCGTCCGGGCACTCCGTGGCGACGCCCTCGGTGGCCGCGTAGTACTCGTACACAGTGCCCTTCGGGAGCAACTCCAGGATCTTCCATTTGACATCGACCGGGCAGGGCGCACCGGCGTGAAGGAGTCGCTTCATCGACGACAGGTCGTAGCGCCGCAACACCTCGTCGGGCAGGGCGACGATACGAACCAGATGAATGGGAGCCATCTGTGTCCACGTCACCCGGTGTCGCTGGATGAGCTCCAGCGCCTCCTCGGGGTCGTAGTGGTCAACGATCACCACGGTGTGCCCCATTGACAACGCGATCGATGCATAGCCCCCCGGGGCCGTGTGATATGCGACTCCGGCCAGAAGGTGGACCTCGCCCGGCGAGGAGACGGGGCCGAGCCGGGCCGCCGTCATCGCCTGCATGACCGCACTGGCTGCCTCACTTTCGTGGCGGATGATGGCCTTGGGCCGGCCGGTTGTCCCCGACGTGTAGTAGCGCAGCGCAGCCACGCCCGGGGAGGTCCCCGCCATATCCATCGGGCCACCAGGCCGGCTCTCGACCCAGGCCTCGTAGTCGTCGCCCCGAAAGATGGTGTCCGGGAGACCGGCAAACTCTTCCGCATTGGCCGGCTCCGCCACGACGACAGCCGCTTTTGAGTCGTCGACCATGTACTCGATTTCGTCTCGTTTGAACCGGAAGGGAACGGGAACGATGGTCGCACCAATCCTGCCGGCCGCGGCCAGAAGCTCGAAGAACTCGACGCTGTTGCGGAGCGAGACCGCCACTCGATCTCCCGGCGACACGCCTCGACCGGTGAGCGCCCGGCCGACCTGGTTGGCCCGCGCGTCAAGCTCGCGCCAGGAGACGGAGCGGTCCCGGTAGATCAGGGCAATTGCGTCGGGTCGGCTGTTGGCATGCGCCGCGACTGGGTCCATGGCGGAAGAGTGTACGGTCCGCTCCCCGCTCCCCCGCTTCCCCCGCCTCCCGGTGGCTTGTGCTATCTGAGACCCGGTTCCCGCGGCAACCCGAGAAGGCGTTCGCCGATCTGGTTCCGGCCGATCTCCGACGTACCGCCGGCGATGGTGAGCCCGCGGACGCCGATCCATTGCAGAACCGGCGACTGGTCTGCGTCAGTCACCGCGCCGGTCGGCCCTGAAAGCACCATGGCCAGCTCGGCCACCCTCTGCGCGTGCTCGCTGTTGAGCAGTTTCGTGACGTTGCCTTCGGGCGACGGCTCGACGCCGATGACGGCCCTCGACACCGTCCTCAGGTTGATCATGCGGATGGCCTGACCCTCCGCCAGGAGCGCTCCGACGTCACGGGCGATGCCGGGGTCGGCCGGACCCTGGCGTTGCGCCACTTCTATGAGCGACCTGGCGTCAGTGTTGCGAACCGTGCTCCGTCCGGAGCCGATCGAAACGCGCTCGTTTCCAAGCGTGGCCCGGGCCACCGTCCAGCCAGCATTTATGTCACCTACTACATCGTCTTCCGGCACGAACACGTCGTCGAAATAGACCTCGTTGAAACCGGAGGGGCCGGCGATGGAGCGAAGCGGGCGGATCGTCACCCCGGGGCCCTTCAGGTCGATGGCCATCATGGTGATGCCCTGGTGCTTCGGCGCCTCCGGGTCCGTGCGAACGGTGGCGAAGCCGTGGGTGCAGAACTGGGCTCCGCTGGTCCACAACTTTTGCCCGTTGACCAACCATCCGCCATCCACCTTGGTGCCTCGAGTCTGGATGCCGGCCGCGTCGGAGCCGGCGTTGGGTTCGCTGAACAATTGGCACCACATGGTTTCGCCCAGCAGCGACGGCCTCGTCCATCGCGCCACCTGTTCCGGGGTGCCGTGCTGGGTGAACGTGAGCGTCACCCAGCCGCCAATCCCGAGGTCGGGGCGCCTGACCCCGGCGCGCTCGAACTCCTCGTCGATCACCAGTTGTTCGACGGGTCCCGCGTCGCGTCCCCACGGGCTCGGCCAGTGTGGGACCAGGTAGCCGCTGTCGACCAGTCGAACGCGTCGGTCCGCGACACTAAGCGGGGCCAGCTCCTCGAGGAAGGCCCGAACCTCGTTCCGATACGTTTCGGCCTCGAGCGGCAGGTCCAGCGCAAGTCGCCGCGACGCGCCCGACGCGGCCAACCTGAACACGTGTTCCCTGACGGCCGGGACGGGCCCGAAGAGAGCCGCAAGCGCTCCGGCTCGCCGCAGAAAAAGATGAGCCGGGTGCTCCCAGGTGAAGCCGATGCCGCCGTGCACCTGAATATTGGTCTCAGCGCAAAAGATCGCCGCCGGTAAAGCCACGGCGGCCGCCGTCGCGGCTGCAAACTCCGCTTCCGGCGATTCGTCTGGCCCCAGGTTCGCCGCCTGCGCGGCGTCCCACGCCGCCGCCGTGGCCAACTCGGCCTGCACTTTCATATTGGCGCAGTGATGCTTTACGGCCATAAACGATCCGATCACCCGTCCAAACTGTTGGCGGACCTTGGCGTACTCGACCGCCATCGTTGTCGCCGCCTGGGCGAGTCCCGAGGCTTCGGCGGCCACCAGCGTCCTCACGATGGCGGTGGCGCGCCTCCCCATCCCTTCCACCACCAGCGGCCGGCTGTCCGGGCGAAGCGAAACGTGCGCGACTCTCCGGGTCAGGTCGAGATTTTCGTGTGGTCTGACGTCCAGGTCGTCGCGTGTCGCCACGGTCACATGGTCGGGCCCGATCAGCACCACCACATCAGCCAGTCCGCCACCCAGCACCCATGGTCCCATGCCGAGGCCGCCGACCGTCGACCCATCGGCCAGACCCGGGAGCCACCGCCGTGACAGCTCGTCCTCGCCCACAGCGGCGATCACCGCACTGGCCCCGCAGGTCGAAAGATAATGCCCGGGACACACGAACTGGCCCAGCTGTTCGACCACGACCGCCAACTCCGACAGGCCATATCCCTGGCCTCCGTAGGCCACCGGAATGTGCAACCCGAACAGACCGGGCTCGGCCAGTGCCTTCCAGATGTCGGGCGCGCTGTCGTCGGGCGAATCAAGCGAGACCTGTGCCTGCCGGAGGGCTTCATGCCGCTCCGCCAGGTCTCGAACCACTGCGGCCAGTTCTTGATGCTCTTCTGTGATCGCGAAGCCCATGCCGACACGGTAGGCGCACAGGGGACGCCCGACCTCGCGGTGTCCGCAACCCCGAGAGGCCGGGATTCGTCGCGCCGCCCTGATCACATTGTTCGCGGGCACCCGTGACTTGCGGCCTTCCGCTGGTCTCGGTAGTATACCGAGTATGTCACCCAGTGAGGCAGGCAAGGCACCCGGCGAGGCAGCCAGCGAGGCACCCAGTGAGGCACCGGCATGAGCATCCGCCACGCGCTGCTCGCCCTGCTGAGCGAAGGCCCCAAGTACGGTCTGCAGCTGCGACAGGAGTTCGAGTCCCGCACCGGTGAGGTGTGGCCATTGAACGTGGGGCAGGTCTACACGACGCTGCAGCGACTGGAGCGCGACGGTTTCGTCGAATCCGATGACAGCAGCGAGGACGGCCCTCAGAAAGGGTTTCACATCACTGCAGAAGGCCAGCAGGAGCTGGCTGCCTGGTTGCGGACCCCGCCGGACCTGTCCTCCCCGCCGCGGGATGAGCTGGTGATGAAAGTATTGATCGCCGTACGTCTACCCGGTGTGGACGTACACGAGGTCGTGCAAGCGCACCGGCGCTACCTGGTGCAACTGATGCAGGAGTGGACCCGACTGAAAGAGTACGCGGCCGACCGCGACCTCGGGTTCGCGCTGGTCGTGGACGCCGAGTTGTTCCGGCTGGACTCCGTGGTCCGCTGGCTGGATGCGGCGGACGGACGCATCAAACGGGCGACGTTCGACGCCAACGAAGCGACCACCCCGGGTTTGCCCAGGATCCCCAGGAGGGTGGGGGTGCGGCCGTGATCGCGCTCGAGCTCAGGTACGTCTCCAAGGTCTACGGCGAGGGTCCGACTGAAGTTCGTGCATTGTGCGATGTCGTTCTTTCGGTCGACGAAGGGGAGCTGGTGGCGGTGATGGGCCCGAGCGGCTCTGGCAAGAGCACGCTGCTGACCATCGCCGGCAGCCTGGAAGAGCCCAGCAGTGGCGATGTCGTCGTGGGCGGACAGGGCCTGTCGGGAATGTCACGAAACGACCGGGCCCGCCTCCGGCGCCGCTCCATCGGGTATGTGTTCCAGGACTTCAATCTGCTGGCGGGTCTCACTGCAATAGAGAACGTGTCGTTGCCCCTGGAGCTCGATGGGATGGGGGCGAAGACAGCCCAGAACGCGGCGATGCGGACTCTTGAAGAACTTGGACTGGCTCCACGCGCCGACCGTTTTCCTGACGAGTTGTCGGGTGGGGAGTGCCAGCGGGTCGCAATCGCCCGGGCCGTGGTGGGCGACCGGCATTTGCTGCTGGCGGACGAACCCTCTGGTGCGCTGGATTCGGCCAACGGTGAAGCCGTGATGCGGCTGATCCGGGCGGCATGCCACCGGGGAGTGGCGGGCGTGGTGGTAACCCACGACGCCCAGCTGGCGTGCTGGGCGGATCGGGTCATCTTTTTGCGTGACGGCCGCATCGTCGATCAAACCGCTCCTCCCCCCGGCCCCGAGTCCCTGCTGGCACGCGGCCGCCACCAATGAGCGTCGCAATTCGAGAACGGCCGGCCGAGCCGGCCGTGCGACATGATGCGGCCCCGGCCCGGCGGGCCATAGTCCGGTGGGCCTGGCGGATGTTCCGGAGGGAGTGGCGTCGACAGGCGCTGGTGCTGGTCCTGCTGATGGTCGCCGTGGCTGCGACCATCGTCGGCCTGGGCGCCGTCTCCAACCTCTCGCAGCTCAAAGCCGATCCGACGTTCGGTACAGCGAACACCATTCTCATTCTTCCGGGCTCCGACCCGCAGCTCGCCGCGGACATAGCCGCTATCCGGAGCCGATTCGGCGCCATCGATGTCATCGCGCACCAGAACATCCCCATCCCTGGCTCAGTCTCGTCAGTGGATCTGCGGGCCGAGAGCCCCGGTGGACCGTACGGGGATGTGACGCTTCGTCTGGATTCCGGTCGCTACCCAACCAGGGCCGGACAAATCGCCGTGACAGAGGATGTGGCCAAGACGTTCGGCCTCCATCTCGGCGGCATCTGGACCGAGGGCGGCCAAAGCAGGCAGGTGGTCGGCATCGTCGAGAACCCGCTCGACCTGCTGGATCAATTTGCACTGGTCGCGCCCGGCCAGGCCAACCCCCCGGCCCAGGTCTCCATCCTGGTGAACAGCAACGAGCAAGCGCTGCAGTCCTTGAACCTTCCCAGCGGGACAGGACTCAACGCCAGCTCGCGAGGCACGGCCAGCAAGACCGCAGCCGAAGCAATCGTCCTCGTGCTCGGAAGTCTCGGGCTGCTCTTTGTCGGGCTGATGGCAGTCGCCGGTTTTACCGTCATCGCCCAGCGGCGGCTGCGGGCACTGGGCATGCTCGGCGCCCTGGGGGCGACCGACCGCCACATCCGCCTGGTCATGGTGGCGAACGGCGCCGCTGTCGGGGCCACGGCCGCCATCACCGGGTTTACCATCGGGCTGGCCGGCTGGTTCGCCTTTGCACCGACCCTGCAGTCGATCTCCGAACAACGAGTCGACCCTCTGGCGCTCCCTTGGTGGGCCATCGGGGCCGCCCTCCTCCTCACCTTCGTGACAGCCGTTGCGGCCGCCTGGTGGCCGGCGCGCCAGGTAGCTCGAATCTCCACCGTGGCCGCCCTGTCGGGCCGGCCGCCCCGACCGCAGCCAGCCCATCGCTTCGCCGCGCTCGGCAGCATCCTGCTCGGGGCAGGGTTGGTGATGCTCGCCTTCGCCGACCAGCGGCGCGGCAGGTTTCATTATCGGGGGTACGGTCACTACCACGGTGGGGCTGCTGTTCCTGGCGCCGCTCGCGATCAAGGCGCTCGCCGCCACCGGCAGGCGTTGGCCCGTGTCGGTCAGGCTGGCCGTACGGGATCTGAGCCGCTACCAGGCCCGTTCCGGCGCGGCGCTGGGGGCGGTCACCTTTGCCACCGGTATCGCAGCCACCATCGCGATCAGCGCGGCAGCAGCGCAGGCCCCGACCGGTCCTGGAAATCTTCCGACCGACCAACTGATGCTCTATCTGTCACCCGCCGGCCCGGCAAGCCAGATCCCACCAATCAACGCCTCGCAGCAACAGAGCCTGAACGCGGCCGTCAACCGGATCGCAGCCGTCGTCGGGGCGAGGTCGGTCGTGCCCTTGGATGAGGCCTACGACCCGAACACCGCCATCCAGCCCAGCCAACCGGGGGGACCAGGCGGAGAACAACCGGCCGGGTACGCCACCGCGTCACTGGCCAAGATCACCGCAACCCCACAAGGGACGCAGGTGACCGCGATCACGACCCTGTATGTGGCCACTCCCGCTCTGCTCTCCTACTACGGCATCAACGACGAGCAGATCGGCCCGAACCGCGACCTCATCTCCTCCCGGAGCGACGTGGCCGGATTCCAGATCTTCAATCCGGGAGCCGGTCCCGGCCCTTCCCCAAACCGGCCGACGCGGCCGCCGGAGGCCACACATCCAAAAATCCAGACCTTTCACCAGCTGCCCGAGTACACGTCGGACCCGCAAACACTCATCACCGACCAAGCCATGCGGGCGCTCGGTCTCCGGCCGATTTCATCCGGCTGGCTCGTCCAGGCCCCGCACAGCCTGACCAGCAGCCAGATCGCCGCCGCTCGCCACACGGCCGCGGCCGCCGGCCTCTACGTCGAGACCAGGCAGGCCCAGAAATCACTCGCCCCGCTGCGAAACTGGTCCACGGCAGCGGGCATCCTCCTCGCTCTCGGTGTGCTGGCCGTGACCGTCGGCCTCATTCGCAGCGAGACGGCGAACGATGTGCGTACCCTCACGGCCACCGGAGCCAGCAGCACCACACGCCGCACCCTGACCGGGGCGACCGCGGGCGCGCTCGCACTCCTGGGCGCCCTGCTCGGAACGGCGGGCGCCTACGCAGCCCTTCTGGCCTGGCATCGCAGCGACCTCGGCCCACTCGCCCGGATCCCGGCGGTCAACCTGGTCCTCCTCATCATCGGCCTGCCCGCCATCGCTACCGTAGCCGGATGGCTGCTCGCGGGACGAGAGCCGCCCGCCATCAACCGACGGCCTCTCGAATAAACGGAAAAAAACGGCCCTGGCGCGTCGGAGAACCCTCCCCCCGAACGACAACAGTGGCGTGACCCAGCAGGCGACCGCGACCGGGGAGGGGAGGAACGCCTTCATCGCCTTTTACGATCGTGCGCTGCCTCATGTCTACGGCTACCTCTCGGCGCGCTGCCCCACCCGGTCGACCGCAGAAGAGCTCACCGCCGAAGTGTTCCTCGCCGCGGTCGATGCGGTGCGCCGGGACGCCGCGGTTCCCGTCAGCGTCCCCTGGGCCATCGGGGTGGCGCGGCACAAGCTGGTGGATCACTGGCGCCGCGAGAGCCGTCAGCAGCGCAGCATGCGTGCCATGGCCGGCGAAGGAGCCCCCGTAACCGAGGACCCGTGGGACGTCCGTCTGGACGCGCTGCGAGCCCGCCAGGTCCTCGATGACCTGCCACCGCACCACCGGGCCGCACTCACCTTGCGCTACCTCGACGATCTGGCTGTGCCCGACGTGGCCGCGGCTCTGGGGCGGACCGTCCACGCCACCGAGGCGTTGCTCGTCCGGGCCCGAGCTGCCTTCCGACGCGCCTACGAACACGGGGGCTCCGATGACTAACCCCTTTGAGGCTCTCCGGATCCCGGCCCGCCCGGGCGACCCCGATCCCGAATTCGCAACCCGTCTCCGGGCCCGTCTTTTGCGGGCCTTCGATCTGCCAAAGGGAGTGACCGTGTCCACACTTGCTGAAGTTGCCCACGATTCGCCGGCGCCAACGCCGGTCCGCCCCGTCGCCGTTGTGCCGTACCTGGCGGTCGCCAACGCCCGACAGGCCCTGGATTGGTACGTCGAGGCCCTCGGAGCCCGGCTGCGAGGCGATCCGGTCGTCATGCCCGACAGGCGCGTCGGCCACGCCGAACTGGAAATCGCCGATGGCGGATTGATCATGCTGTCCGACGAGCATCCGGATATCGGGGTGGTCGCCCCCTCGTCGGATCAGGGAGTGCCAATCACGATCTACTTGCGCGTGCCGGACGTGGACTCCGTGATCGCCCGGGCCGTATTGGCGGGTGCTCGCCTGGACCGAGCCATCGCCGACTATGAGTACGGCCGCAACGGGGTCATCCGCGATCCATTCGGCCATCGCTGGCTGGTCGCCACCGAGCCGGTGGCGGAGGTGCGTTCCGCAGCACTGCGGCATGGCGACATTGGGTACGTCTCACTGTGGGTCCCCGACGCCGACCGCGCCGCCCGGTTCTTCACGGCCTTGCTTGGCTGGCGCAGTGTCGCGGCCGGCGCACACGGCTATCAGGTCGAGAGCCAGTCGCTGCCGCACGGGATCAATGGCGGCCATCCGGATCCGACCCTTTTTCTTTGCTATGCGGTCGCTGACATCGACACCGCTCTGGACGCGGTGCGTGCCGCCGGCGGGTCTGCCGAGGAGGTGGTGAATGAGCCGTGGGGTCCCACGGCCATGTGCCGGGACAACCTAGAAGTCCCCTTCGCCGTTTACGAACCCCCGGAAGGCGTGGCGCTGCCCGGTAGCCCCTCTCCTGCTGGCGGGAACCTTCCGGGTGACGTGGCCTACGTCACGACGCACGTGACCGACTCCACGCTGGCCCGTGACTTCTACTCGGCGGTGTTGGGCTGGCGGTGGCAGCCCGGCCGGGTGGAGGACGGCTGGACCCCGGAGAACACCTCCCGGATGGTGGGACTCGCCGGCGGTCAAGAACGCAACCGTGTCATCCCCATGTACCGCGTGGACGACATTGCGACGGCCGTCGCCCGGGTGCGGGCACTCGGCGGGCGCTCGACGGCCCCCGAGCAACAGCCGTACGGCATCAGCGCGGAATGCGAAGACGACCAGGGCACCGCGTTCTACCTTGGTCAGCTGTAGACAAGGGTTCGACATTGTGCCGGCAGACGGCTCCGTGCCGTGCCGTGCCATGCCGGCCGGCGTTTGTGTGATCGAAGTCGCGTAATACGCGGCAAACATCACACAATCCGATTCCGGGCCAACCGCCGTGGCGCCATCCTCCACCTTTGTGTGATCGAAGTCGCGTAATACGCGGCAAACATCACACAATCCGATTCCGCCGCAAACAAACGACGCCGGAGCGGGGCACCTGGGTGGAGGTGACCGGATTGGAACCGGCGACTTCCACGATGCGAACGTCGCCCGAGGCGTCCGACATCGAGCCCCCCGAGCAGGCCCTTGATGGAAAAGAGCAGGTAGAGGCCCAGATTCCACTCTTCGATCCTGACCGCTGGTGACCCCTATTTACCCGTCGTGCCCGCTACGGGCACGCGGCGGGCGCGGACGTGCCCGCAGCGCGGCCACGCTGTCGGTCAGAGGGCATCTCGTTCACCTCCGTATGCACCTGCAGACTGCTAGAGCCGGCGGCGACCGTCGCTCAAACGCGCCACCAACCCTGGTGGCGCTGACCTCCGTCGGGGTCCGCGTATCAAGCATCGGCCTCAGCAATATGCGCGCTGTCGCAGGCGCTCATCATGGCAGCTGAAAGTCGCTCGCAGTCCCTCTGACCGGCGGCCCGGTCGTAATGTTGATCTGCCAGCCGACTTTTAGCCTCATAGCCGACTTGGCGCAGGCGCGAGCAGGCCGAGCCGGCACGCGCGTGCTCGACAGCCTCTCTTCGGCGGTGTGCGCCGAGCTTGCGGTACAGGTGGCTGATGTGAGTGTTGATGGTGTTCATCGACAGATCGAGTTCGGCGGCGATTTCCGGTTGGGTGAGATTGGTCGGAAGGTAGCGCAATACCCGGAACTCGGATTGGGTGCGCGGCTCAGCCAAGCCTTCGGGCCGCTTCGTCCAGGTGGCCCCGTCCAGAAGGGCCAGGACCTCCGAGATGAGCGCAGCGTGCACCGTTCGCTGGCGGCGGTAGCGGTCGACCAGGCCCGGCGCCGGCTGGAGCAGGAACGGCAGAACGATGCTGTCGATCTCGGCGACGCTGAGCGCCCGGTCTCGGGCAGTCGCGGCGGCGTCCGCGATCGCCCAGTGCGTCGCGCCCGATCGCCTCTAGAGGAAGGCGTAAACCACCCAGAGATCATGCGGTGTTTCGACGTCTGGACCGGCGCTCAGAGCAGAAGCGAGAGTAGTCACTGCGGCAAGAGGATTGTTCTGGGCGAGTTGCAATATGGCGGTCGCGGTGCAGTCAGACCACGAGCGACGCCGGCCTGGAACTGGTTGCCGGCTGGTGACATCGGCGAACCTCCCCGCCATTTCGGGTTCGACTAGCGAGCCGGGAGACGTCTCACCGATCCGACGCCAGTCGGGGCGACGCGATAGCGTGCGCTTCTTCCTCTGCGCCTCAAGGAGGGATCGATGGGCCTCGGTAGCTGGATCGAATCCTGGCCGCTGTACCGGCAGCTCTCCCGCGGGGACCCGCTCGGCCTCGGCGCGGCGGTCAGGAGCAGGCGCAGCGAGCAGCTGGTGCCGCGGGTGCGCGCCGCCGACAAGGTGGTGAAGTCGGTTTGTCCGTACTGTGCGGTGGGCTGCGGTCAGCAGGTCTACGTCCAGGACGGCCGGGTCACCCAGATCGAGGGCGACCCTGACTCACCGGTCAGTCGTGGCCGCCTGTGTCCGAAGGGCTCGGCGAGTCTGCAGCTGACGACGGGTGACAGCCGGCAGTACAAGGTGAGGTATCGCCGACCGTACGGCACCGAGTGGGAAGAGCTGGACCTCGACACGGCTATGGACATGATCGCGGACCGGGTCATCTCGGCCCGCCAGGCCGGCTGGCAGTGGGACGTTGACGGCGCCCGTACCCGCCGGACTCTGGGCGTGGCGTCTCTGGGCGGGGCCACCTTGGACAACGAGGAAAACTATCTGCTGAAGAAGTTGTTCACGGCGCTGGGCGCCATCCAAATCGAGAACCAAGCCCGTATTTGACACTCCGCTACCGTCCCCGGTCTGGGGACTTCATTCGGGCGGGGCGGAGCGACCAACTTCCAGCAGGACCTGCAAAACGCGGACTGCATCCTGATTGAGGGCTCGAACATGGCCGAGTGCCATCCCGTCGGGTTCCAATGGGTGATGGAGGCCAAGGCTCGGGGTGCGGTGCTCATCCACGTGGACCCGCGCTTCACCCGCACCAGCGCCGTCTCCGACCTGCATGTGCCTATCCGGGCCGGGGCCGACATCGCGTTCGTCGGCGGGCTGATCAACTACGTCCTCCAAAACGAGAAGTACTTCAAGGACTACGTCCTCGCCTACACGAACGCGTCGACGATCCTGACCGAAGACTATGTGGACACCGAGGATCTGGATGGCGTGTTTTCCGGCCTGAATCGGGAGCACCGCTTCTATGACTTTGAGACGTGGCGCTACCAAGGCGAACAGGTAAACCCGGCCAGCGGTGAGCGGGACGATCCCGAGGTCGAACATCTGCGCATCCCTCGGATGGTGCGCCAGTCGGGGCGCGGTGAGGCGCACGGCTCTGGGGGTGCGGCAGCCGACCCGGCTGCGGACACCGACCCGTTCCTGCAACACCCCCGCTGCGTGTTCCAGGTTCTGAAGCGTCACTTTTCCCGATACACGCCGGAGATGGTTGAGCAGGTGGCAGGGGTGCCGCAGGACGTGTTCGCCAAGGTGTGCCGGCTGATCACCGAAAACTCGGGCCGTGACCGTACTACCGCGTTCGTGTACAGCCTGGGTTGGACACAGCACACGGTTGGTGTGCAGTACATCCGCACGGCCGCGATCCTGCAGTCGCTGCTGGGCAACATAGGCCGGCCCGGCGGGGGGGTCCTGGCCCTTCGCGGGCATGCCTCTATTCAGGGCTCTACTGACATCCCGACGCTGTTTGACTTACTTCCGGGCTACCTGCCGATGCCGATGGCCTACGGCAGCGAGGACCTCGATACCTACGTGCGGGCCGAATCGGTGCAGAAGGGGTTCTGGGCCAACAGTCGCTCCTATATGGTCAGCCTGCTGAAGGCGTGGTGGGGGGAGGCGGCGACGGCCGATAACGACTTCTGCTACGACTACCTCCCCCGCCTGACCGGCAGCCACAGCACCTACGAGACGGTCCTGGCTCAGCTGGACGGGACCTGCAAGGGCTATTTGCTGTTGGGCCAGAATCCGGCCGTCGGCTCGGCCAACGCCAGGATGCAACGACTCGGCATGGCCAAGCTGGACTGGCTGGTCGTGCGGGACCTGGTGATGATCGAAAGTGCCACCTGGTGGAAGGACGGCCCGGAGATAGAAACCGGTGAGCTGCGCACCGAGGACGTCGGCACCGAGGTGTTTTTCATGCCGGCCGCCGCGCACACTGAGAAGTCCGGGAGTTTTACCAACACCCAGCGAATGCTGCAATGGCACGCCCAGGCGGTTGACCCGGCCGGCGATGCTCGCAGCGAGCTGTGGTTTACCTACCATCTCGGGCGGCGGATCCGCGACAAGCTTGCGGCGTCAACGGACCAGGCCGACCGGCCCCTCCTCGACCTGACGTGGGACTACCCGGTGCAGGGGCCGTATGACGACCCCGACGCCGACGCCGTACTGGCCGAGATCAACGGTTGGGATGCGCAGGGGCGACCCCTGTCGTCGTACACCCAGCTCACTGACGACGGCGCCACGGCAGCCGGCTGCTGGATCTACTGTGGCGTCCACGCTGACGGGGTGAATCAGGCTGCTCGCCGTAAGCCGGGACAACAGCAGAGCTGGGTGGCACCGGAATGGGGTTGGGCGTGGCCGGCCAATCGGCGAGTGCTCTACAACCGGGCGTCGGCAGATCGAGATGGCAGACCGTGGAGCGAGCGCAAGGCGCTGGTGTGGTGGGACGACGGACAGCAACGATGGACCGGTCACGATGTGCCGGACTTCATCGCCGACCGTCCCCCGTCCTACCGACCGCCAGCAGACGCTCGAGGCACGGCGGCCATTTCCGGCATCGACCCGTTTATCATGCAAGGGGACGGCAAGGCCTGGCTGTTCGCTCCAGCCGGGCTGGTTGACGGTCCGCTGCCGGCACACTACGAGCCGCAAGAGTCCCCGTTTCCGAACCTTTTCTACCGCCAGCAGCACAACCCGGTCCGCCAGATCATCCGCCACCCGGAGAACCGTTACCAGCCGAGCGGCGACCAGCCCGGCTCGGACGTGTTCCCGTACGTGACAACGACCCACCGGCTCACCGAGCATCACACCGCCGGCGGCATGTCCCGATTCCTCCCCTACCTATCGGAACTGCAGCCCGCCTTGTTTTGCGAAGTGTCGCCCCAGCTGGCGGCCGAACGGGGCCTGGAGCACCTCGGCTGGGCGACGGTCATCACGGCTCGCAGCGCGATCGAGGCGCGAGTCATGGTGACCGAACGGATCCGGCCCCTTCAGGTCCAGGGTCGGACGCTGCACCAGGTTGGCCTTCCCTGGCATTGGGGAGCGAACGGGATCACCACCGGGGATGCCGCCAACGAGCTCGCTCACCTGGCCCTCGATCCGAACGTGCACATCGAAGAGGTAAAGGCCATGGCGTGCGACGTTCGACCGGGGAGGCGGCCGCGGGGACCACGGCTGCGCCAACTGGTGCAGGACTATCAGAAACGGGCCGGCATCACCGACGAGACGGGAACCGAGGTTTGAGATGGGCACACCAGGCGTGAGGCTCGACCCGGCCGGGCGGGCCGGCTATGTGGAGCATCCCCCGAGGGTGGGTTTCTTCACCGACACTTCGGTGTGCATCGGCTGTAAGGCCTGCGAAGTGGCCTGCAAGGAATGGAATGGCGTGCCCGAGGACGGACTCCTCCTGACCGGCATGTCGTATGACAACACCGGCGGCCTGAGTGCCTCGACGTGGCGACATGTGGCGTTTATCGAGCAAGCCCGACCGATTGCGGTCGGGCCAACCGCCCATGACGGTGGCGCGCTTCCTGACCTCGAGGGAACGCCGGAGCTGCGGTGGCTGATGTCCAGCGACGTGTGCAAGCACTGCACCCATGCGGGCTGCCTGGACGTGTGTCCCACCGGGGCGCTTATGCGGACCGAGTTCGGCACGGTGGTGGTGCAAGACGATATCTGCAACGGTTGCGGCTATTGCGTGTCGGCGTGCCCGTTCGGCGTGATCGACCGACGCCAGTCGGATGGGGGCGCCCACAAGTGCACTCTCTGCTACGACCGCCTGGGTGATGGCCTCACGCCGGCCTGCGCCAAAGCGTGCCCGACTCAGTCCATCCAGTTCGGGCCGCTGGACCAGCTTCGCGAACGGGCGGAGCACCGGGTAGCCGAACTTCACGACGGAGGTCGACCTGAGGCCCAGCTGTACGGTGCCGATCCCGACGACGGCGTGGGCGGGGCAGGAGCGTTCTTCCTGTTGCTGGCCGAGCCCGAGGTGTACGGCCTGCCACCAGACCCGGTGGTCACGACACGGGACCTGCCTCGCATGTGGCGGCACGCCGCGCTCGCCGCCGCCGCTCTGGCCGTATCCGCCGTCGCCGCCTGCCTGGGCCGCCGGTCGTGAAGGCGCGATTGGGCCGCCGCAGCTCGGAAGAGCCGATGGTCCCGGAGGCCGAGTTCGGCTCCTACTACGGGCGACCGGTGCTCAAAGAAACCGTGTGGGGACCGGACATCCCCAGTTACCTTTTCCTCGGGGGGCTGGCCGGCGCCTCCTCGGCCCTCGCCGCCGCCGCCCATCTGTCCGGGCATGCAGAACTGGCCCGCACCGCCAAAGTCGGCGCGGCCGGGGCGATCAGCCTGTCGATGGTCGCCCTCGTGCACGACCTCGGGAGGCCGGCCCGGTTCGTCAATATGCTGCGAGTGTTCAAGGTGACCTCCCCGATGAGCGTTGGAACCTGGATCCTGGCCGCCTACACTCCCTTCGCCTTGAGTGCTGCTACCTCGACGGTGACCGGAAAGCTGCCCCGGACCGGGATGGCTGCCACGATCACCGCCGCCGCCCTCGGTCCCGCCGTGGCCGCCTATACATCGGTGTTGATCGGCGACACCGCTGCGCCAGCGTGGCACGACGCCCACCGTGAGTTGCCCTATCTGTTCGTCGGCTCGGCGGCTACCGCGGCGGGCGGACTCGGCCTGCTCACCGTCGCCCCGGGCCGGGCCGGGCCGGCGGCCCGGCTGGCCGCGGTCGGCGCCCTCGCCGAACTCACCGCTGAACACCTCCTTCACCGGCGGCTGGGCCAAAACGCCGAGCCGTACCGGACCGGGACCTCAGGAGCGCTGATGCGAGCAGGCCAAATCCTCGCCGCCGGCGGCGCGATCGGGGCGCTCGTCGGCCGCCGGAATCGGACTCTCTCGGCTCTATCCGGTGCAGTCCTGCTCGCCGGTTCGGCCGTCACCCGCTTCGGTGTCATCGAGGCGGGCCGGGCATCAGTCCGCGACCCGAAATACACCATCGGCCCGCAACGCCAACGCCTCGACGAAGGCGGCAAGTCGAGCGCCTGAGTCAGCAGTCCCCGGGCCGTCGGACCATGGTGTCGGCGATCGCGCCGACGCCGACGAGTCCATCGTCAGTAAGGCAGTCACTAAGGGGGCGTCAGGGGGGCGGGGTGGGCCGGGGCGTTTGCCCGTGGTTTCCGGGGTCGGCGCCGGCCAGTAGTCCGCCTTCGTCGCCGCCCAGCGCGCCGCGGCTTTGCGGGCTGAACAGCAGCGCAAAGGAGGGCCCGACGACCAGGACGGCGAAGACGAAGATGACGACCAAGGCGACCAGGGTGCCCAACACCTCCGGGGCGCCGGCGTTGTAGAGGGTGACGGTGGTGCCGGGCAGCAGCACCGGGTATTGGGCCACACCCCATCCCCAGATGACCGCCGCGACTCCCAGGGCGGCAAGGACTCGGACTTCGAGGATCCTGACCCAGTGGGCGCTCAAGAGGGCGAGGACGGCGAGCCCGCACAGGCCCGCCAGTATCACTAGCGGCAGGGCTCGTCCGGTGAGACGGTCATACAACGCCCGGTTGGAGTTGTGGAGTTCGGCGAGGAGCGCCAGCGACAGGCCGCCGGCCAGGATGGCGGCCGCCTGGGCGCGGCGGGCGAAGTAGGTCCGCATCCGCCGGTCGCCCCGATGGGCGGCTTCGCCGGTCAGGTAGACGGCGGCCAGGTAGCCGCAGGCGGCGACCAAGACGAATCCGGCCAACAGCGATGTCGGGCTGGTCCAGGCGTGCAGGCTGGCATGGCTGCCATCGGCGGGAATGCTGGCGGTAGCGATGGCGCCGATCACGGTGCCCATGAGGAACGGGGTCAGCAGCGAGGAGAGTCCCGAACGAGCTCACTCCCCCACGAAGGAACCATCTGGCGCCTTGATGAAGTCGTCGCCGAGCGGCACGTAAGCTGACCAGCCGCCGTCATCGATCGCCGCACACACGCGGAGGGTCCCGGATCGCCGGTCATCCCAGAATCCGAGGATTTCGATCTGATACGGCTCCCCGGAGGGGTTCGGCAGACTCAGTTGTTCCGGTGGACGGTCCAGAAATCGCTCCACCAAGTCCTCGTAGCTCATGGCCCGAAGGGGCGCGAGTACCTGACGAAGGATCTCTCTGGCGGCTGTCTTATCCACGCCCAGGAGTCTCGCACCCCGGCCTGACCCGGCGGTCCGATATACCTCGGGACCATGCAGGGCGATCAATGCAGCTCCTCGCTGCCGGGTGGTGGCATCTCACTCGGAGCAGCCCTCGATCGTGCGGGCCGGGTGCGAGCGCCAGACGCCACGTCAGCTGCCACAAGGGGCGCCAAGCCGGTTTTCGCCACGCGCCAGCGGAGCGGGTCTTGAGCAGGTCGTTAACACGGGCGACTCGCTCGCCCACAAGACCCCGCCGCCCCGTTCCTCTCCGCGATTTTCCTGTCCTCCGGACGCCCAGTGCCAAACGGTGGTGACAGGCAAACGGCAGGTTCCCGTCTCCGACCCCGACCCACGACGGCGTTACCCGCGGCTGGCAGCTGAAGGCATGACCGGGGCGCCGGCGGCACCGTGAGCCACACCCGAGGCCGCTACGCGGCCGGATGCGAGTTTGCAGGGCATATCGGTCTCGTCTGAGGCCGGTTCGAGAGCCTCAGACGGCATTGAAGGTGACTTGCCCTTGTGGGGCCGCACCGCCGGGCCGAAGGCAGGAGGCGAGGGCGGCCAGGCGCCGGCGCAGCCGGCGCCTCTTGAAACCGTGAAGAAAGTCTCAACGCGCCCTGACCCTTGACACCGACCCTTGACACCGATGCGGGGACGGCTCACGGCCGCACGGTTCAGGGGCACCCGGCCAAGGAGTCGTGGGCCAGAGGGGGTGATCGGTAGAGGCGGTCTGGCAATGGCCTCGGATGGTCCTGATCGTGTGGGCGTGCCTCGGTGGCGGTCCCATGCATCCCGTGGGATCAGTATTGGCGAACAGACGTTCGAAAGCTGGTAACCTGCGGGTGCGGCTTTCGACAAGGGAGCGACGAGTGCCCGGACGACTTCGATACTTTCTCTACCGAGACGACGGAATAGTATCCCAGTTCCTCGAGCAGCTAGAAGGTGGCCTTTACGATGAGGAGAGCATTCGCCAGCAGGCCAGCGGAGGAGGGACGCTCGGGCCAGGAGTCAGTGCTGGACCCGTCCGCGGGAACGCGTCGAGGGACCGATCCTCAAGTTCGGAATCAAGCTTAAGCCTCCGACAAACTGGTCCGTCGCGGTTCGTTAGGTTCTATGACTTGGCCACGGCCGAAGGCGAAGTGCAGCTGATTGACGGATGTGATGAGGCAATTTGGGACCAGCTCCAAGTCGGCGAGATTTTGGACGTAGGTGTGTCGCTGTCTATTCCTGAGATCGTAAAATCTCTCGACTCCGTCGGCCGCGTATCGGCGCTTATACCCATCTTCGGCACCCTGGCAGGATTCGAGAAAGATGATGGGTCGCCCCTGATAGACCCCGACGAGATTGCGACAGTGACGGACCGCTTGCCAGTATTTGAGCAATCGGCCAGGGCCATGGACGAGGCAGGTCTCCCTGTACTTGCGTCGTTAGTCGGAGATAATCGGTTCAAGTTCTTTTTGAGGCTGAAACGGGCGGACCTGCAGGTCGAGTCCTTGCAGGAGTTAGATGGTGACGCACGGATCGTCGGAAGCGTGCAGTTGAAGGTGCCGCGAGGAAAGCCGACCGAGGTGGGCCAGCTGCTTCCCGGCCCCCCAACGCAGAACCGTACACAGCGGCGAGCCGGCAAAGTCAAGGATCAGAACAAGGTGACACTCCGATATCCCAGCGCCACCATCACGCCGATCGCGATCTTCCGTTAAGCGATCGCAGCCCGCCTGGGCTCATGGGTCGCCCCAGGGATTTAGTCGCGAGTTGAGCCTTCCGGCCAGATGACGGTCACCGGGATCGACTTCTCTTCTGCGGCGCGGACAACGTCGGCCGTACCCCCGAATCCGCGGGCGGGCTTTCCGTCCCATACGGCCAGGAGGCGGTCGATGTGGTCAAGCATCGCTTCGCTGCCTGCCATGTGGGCGTCTTCGGTTGAATCCTTGTACGGGAGTCGGCAAACGTCAGCCGCGTGGGCGAGCAGGCGATCGTAGGTCGCGTGGTGGTCCGCTGGCAGATCATCGCGGTACTGCGCGGCTGGAACCACCACCTCGAGTTGCCCGCCATGCTCGATGATCTTCTGAGCGAAGATGGAGTCTGGCCCGTCGGCAAGCATGCTTACCCCAACTACATCGACCGGGAACTCCTTGACGGCGTCGCGGATGGCCGCGGTGACGAGGTCCGTGGTCTTGGGCGACAACCCCCGGTGACCGGTGATGCCGACTCTCAGCTGGCCCGTCGCAGCCATACGTCGAACTCTTCGAGATGCTGCGGTGGGATGTATCTGGCGTTCCGGCGCCGCATGGCGACCGCTCGCTCGACGATCCGTCCGGACCGGTAGGGGGCGACCTCCTGGAGAACCGAGGTGGCGAGTTCGCATCCCCCGTCCACGTCGCCGGCCTGAATGTGAAGCTCTGGCAGCTCCAGCGAGAGCAGAGCTTCCTGCCGCCGGTGCCCGTTGCCGGCGGAGATTGGTCACCAAGCAGGCGTTGCACGCCTTTCTCGACCGGCTGAGCGCCAGCGCGGCCTGACGGTAACACTGTTGCCATGATCAAAGCGCGCTTGCGAAAGCGCAACGGCCGGCGGGTGCACGACGTCCGGCTACGGGACCCGAACGGCCGGGTCTACAACCGCACTTTCGAGACGAAGAAGGAGGCCCTCGCCTTCGAGGCGTCGGAACGGGCCTCTCGTAACCGAGGTGCATGGGTCGATCCGCGCCATGCCGAGGTGACATTCCAGGATCTTGCGGGTCGGTGGCTAGCTGCTAATCCCGCGAAGCGAGCGTCATTCCGGGCCGCTGACGAAACGATCGCGCGCTCGCACCTGGTGCCAACGCTTGGCTCCCGGCCCATTGGCTCGATCACGCAGCCCGATATGCAGCGATTGGTGAACTAGCGGAGCGAGTTGGCTCCGAGGACTGTCCGGCGCCAGTACGGCGTCCTGAGAGCGATCTTCGCTTACGCCGTCGCCGCTGACTGGCTGGGCCGATCATCCTGTCGAAGCATCAACCTGCCGGCAGCGACGACGACCAGGCGGCGTACCCTCAGCGATACTGACGTCGCCGCCATTGCAGAAGCCACTCCTGACCGTTACCGCGCCATGGTGTGGATGGGTGCGGTGCTCGGGCTGCGGTGGTCCGAGGTGGCCGGTCTGGAAGCCGGCTCACTGGACCTGCTGCGGGGGACGGCGACGATTGATCAGACGGTCACACGGGACGGCCAGGGGCGGCCAGTGTTTGGCCCGCCGAAGTCGACAGCCGGGCTGCGTACCCTCTCAATCCCAGCAGCGCTGGCTCAGCTACTCGCTAGCCATATGGCGGCTCAGGGTTTGACGGGGGCCGAGCCCGCACAACTGGTGTTTCAAGCGCCTGAAGGCGGTGTTATGCGGTATGGCAAGTGGCGCCGACGCGTCTGGCATCCAGCGATTAGATCAGCGTGCTGCCCGGGAGCAGGATTCCATGACTTGCGGCGAGCCAACGCGACGGCGCTCGTAAGCGCCGGAGTGGATCTCAAACGGCACAAACCCGGCTGGGCCACCGTGACCCGCGCCTGACGATTGCGACCTACGCCCAAGTGGTGGCCGATGCCGACCGGCGGGCCGCCGATGCCCTTGGGCGAAACGTTTCTGAAGCCGACGACGACTCCGCGCGATGCTCGCGCGATGGAGGGCTCGTTTGCGCCGACCCACCGGTGACAGAAACCCTATCTGAGCCGCGGCTTTGTCGGTGGAGGTGACCGGATTTGAACCGGCGACTTCTACGATGCGAACGTAGTAGGGAGGCCCCCACTCACCAGCGACTACGCGCGAAGCCCCCGGTCAGGGTTCGATCGTCGGGCACCGGGGAGCACCAAGTCGCCCGATCGGGCAGCCAATGAGTCACGTTGAGTCATGCCGGTAGAGGGCTCTGTCGACTACTGGGTTAGCTCCCCCGGCAAGACGGAAAGGCTGAACGGTTCCTCGATTTCGAGTACCTGGCCGGGGCCGGCGGCAGCGATCTCGGCGTACGATTCGCCGTCGAGGCGATGGGCGTAGATGGCTGGGCCCTCCTCCAGCTCGACCCGCCAGTAGAACGGCACACCTGCCCGGGCGTACAGGGCCGGCTTGGTCAACCTATCCATGCTTCTCGAACGAGGAGAGACGATCTCAGCGACGAGTCTGACCACTTCGGCTGCCAGAATTCCAGACCGGTTCGCCAGCGCCGCGCCCCGATCGGCGACGATGATGTCCGGCACGAACACCCCGTCAGGCACCCGGACGCCGACAGCCTCTACGACCAACAGGTCGCCGGGGGCGGCCGCGTCAAGTGCACGCGCCAGCAGAAGGCTGGCCCTCTGGTGGGCCGGCGTGGGCGGAGGATTCACGATCAGAGCTCCTTCCAGCAGCTCATACCGCTGATCGTCAGGCGGCAGCGAAAGGAGATCGTCCTCAGTCCATGGGCCCACGTGTGCAACTGCCACAGCGATCAGGCTACCGCCGGGGCGACCCCGGCGCTGGTCCGGATCTCGCACAGACGGCCAACCAAGGCTCGGAGGACTTGGATCGGCAATTCTCTCGCCCCGCGATGTTCCCGCATCGGTTCGAGTGTCGCCGCAGATTTTTGAGTGCGGGAGGAGCCGTGAGGACCGGTTCTCCCTTCCCCTGCTCGTCAGCGATCCCGTGCGGGGTGTCGCGGCACGTCGTTCGCAGCGCTGGTTGGTGGCCTCGAGCGGGCGTCTGAGACGCCAGCGAAAACAGCGGACGCTGAAAGGAACTGGAGGCTACGGCGGGTAAAGAGCCAGGTGCTATCGGTTTGGCGGGCGAAGCTGTCGTGATAGCGGCCGACTACGACGAGGGCCCAGGGCCCGTCGGCCACCTTGTCGTAGACGAGAAGGTCGCTGACGGCGTCGGCCTCGTCCTCGTGCAGTTCGATAGCGATATTGGTGTTCACATGACGGCGCTGCAGCTCGGGCCGCGTGGCTAGATCCTGGGCGAGCATGAACTGCCGAATGGCGGCATGGCCGGTGTGGCCAGCGATCGAGCCATCGGGCGTGTCGGTCGCGAGGCAGTCCTCGAAGCGGCGGTCCTCGGGAGCGAGATTGTTGCGCGCGATCGTCTTACAGATCAGCTCGTAGTCGGACACAGGAAGACTCGTAGTCATTTATAAGCTTCATCCGTCGGAGTTTGTGTCTGTGTCGGGTTGCTGATCGATAGGCAATGCTCTACCATCGATGAAGAAGACCTTCGAAGTCACCCCGTCCCTGCGGTGGATCTGCTCAGACCTGGCGGCTCCGGGAGCGTTGCTCCGGATCCTGGTAGCGCAGTCTTTCGCACACTAACGAGCCACCGGTTCGGCTGGACGGACAGCATGCTGATCCTCTAGGCCGGTTCGGCGTCTCCTTAGCTTGAGGACGGCGCCATGACGCCAATTGTCTCGGACCCGATCGTCGCTCCGCCGCTGGCTGCAGCCCAGACGATTGACGCGGTGAAAGTGTATGGACGGGGCCAGACCACCGTGTGGGGCCTTGACGGCGTGTCGGTGGCGCTCGGCTCCCACCAGTTCACTGCCATCATGGGCCCGTCCGGGTCGGGCAACTCCACGCTGATGCACTGTGTGGCCGGCTTGGACCGCCTCACCAGCGGCCGAGTCCTCATAGGGGACACGGACTTGAGCACCTTGGCCGACAAAGCGCTGACGTTGTTGCGCCGGGACCGGATCGCATTGGGGAAGGCCCGACATGATCGAAGTGGAAGATCTGAGCAAGGTACGGCGACAACCTGGCAGTGGGCGGACTCAGCTTCGTGGTCCAACCCGGGATGGTCACCGGCTTCCTCGGGCCCCAACGGGGCTGGACTGAGGTGCCGGCCTCGGCGCGACGGCAGGCCCACCTCAGGCGCCGGGCGCACGCTGTTCGCAACACCGAAGCGTCGACGAGAGGAAGCCAATGATCAAGGCAAGACGTCTTACTAAGCGCCACGGCAAGACCGTGGCAGTCGACCACCCAGTACCGCTGACCCAGAGACCACGGAGATTCACCTGGACACGGATCGCTGGTCTGCTGGTGACCATCGTTCTGTTGACGGGACTTGTATACCTCGGAGTCGCGTCCAGCCCGGAGACAGTCTCGGTCGCGCAGGGAGCGCACGCCGGTCAGTTGACCATGCACCCGTGCACTTATCCCACCGAGAACGGCAGCTATCGCGCCGACTGCGGAACGCTCGTCGTGCCCGAGAACCGGGCCGACTCCCGGTCGCGCCTGATCGCGCTGCCGGTGACCCGGGTCCTGGCTCGCTCATCCCACCCGCTGGCGCCGATCTTCCGGCTCAACGGCGGGCCGGGCATAACCAACATGACGTTCGCCGATGCGAGCCGCCTGGCCGCCCAGCACGATGTCGTCATGGTCGGCTACCGCGGCGTCGACGGCTCTTCGGTGTTGAACTGTCCCGAGGTGACAGCGGCGCTGAACAAATCCACCGACTTCCTCGCCAAAGCGTCGCTGAACGCGTACTCCCAGGCCTTCGCCTCGTGCGCGAAGCGGCTTCAGCGATCCGGCGTAGACCTCGCCGGCTACACGCTGGAGGAGCAGGCCGCCGACATCGAGGCCGCTCGCGTCGCCCTCGGCTACCAGCGCATCGACCTGGTCAGCGAGAGCGAAGGGACCCGTCTCGCGATGATCTACTCGTGGATGTACCCGAACAGTGTCGACCGCTCGGCGATGATCAGCGTCAACCCGCCCGGGAACTTCCTCTACAGCGGAGCCGAGACCGACCAGGGGATCGAGGCTTACTCGGCGCAGTGCGCGCAGGATCCTGCCTGCCGGGCCCGCACCGCCAACCTCGCCGCCAGCATGCAGCACACGACGGCACACATGCCGAGCAAGTGGTACTTCCTGCCGATCAAGCCGGGCAACGTCCTGGTCGGGACGTTCATCGGGCTCACCGACGAGACCTCGAGAGGCGGTGGCGTACTGGCCGGGCCGAACACCCTCGACTCGTGGATCTCCGCCGCGCATGGCAACCCCAGCGGCTTTTGGCTGCTATCGGAGATGGCCGGTCTCATCCTCCCCACGTCGTTCGTCTGGGGCGAGTTTGCCAGCATCGGGCTGGCCGACGCCCAGCCCGCCGCGCGCTATTTCAGCTCCGGCACGGACCGGGGCTCGATCATCGGCAATCCCGGCACGACGTTCTTGTGGGGGGCCGGAGGCCTTGCCGACTGGCCGGCCAACCCGGGTGAGAACCAGTACACCAGCGTGCAGAACTCGAACGTCCCGACCCTGCTCATCGGCGGGACGCTCGACTTCCAAACGCCGGCCCAGAACGCCACGAAGGAGCTGCTGCCGCACCTGCCCAACGGGCATCAGGTCATCCTGTCCGGGCTCGGGCACGCGGAAGACTTCTGGTCCTACGAGCCGAGCGCCAGCACCCAGCTGCTGACCACGTTCTACGCCACCGGCCAGGTCGACACCTCCCGCTACACCCCGAACAAGGTCAGCTTCACCACATCGTCCAGGCAGACAGCGGTTGCCAAAGACATCCTTGGGGCATTGATCGGCCTCGTCGTCCTGGCTGCCCTGTCGCTGCTCTGGGTCGCGCTCCGGGTACGCAAGCACGGTTCCGCAGGGCGCAAGACCAGCGTCGTGGCCCGCACCATCGTCCCGGTCGTGCTCGGGCTCGGCGGCTTCTTCGGAGCAGCCCTAGTCGTCCTGACGCTCTGGCCCGCGCTGTCCCCGACCAGCGAACTGCTCCGGATTCTCGCCCCCAGCGGGCTGATCGCACTGGGCCTCTACCTGGCCTGGACTCACCGCGACTGGGATCGTGCCACCAAATCACTCGGTCTGCTGGCCGCAACCGCCGGCGCCCTGCTCGGAGGGTGGCTCGGGTTCACCGCGACATCCGGGCTGTTCGCGCTCGTCACCACCACGATCGGAGCTGCCGCAGCAGGCAACCTCGCCCTGATCGCCGTCAGCCTCTTCCGTCGAACCGTCGGCGGGCGCGGCCATGGCAACGCCCGCGATCAACAGCGCGACGACGACCGACAGCGACGACGTGGCGCCCGCCCTGGCCCCGTTGGTGTAGCAGACCCTGGAGAAAGAAGGTGCCGTTCCCGCAAACTGAACGGCCCGCCAAATACCGCCCACACCGGATACCGGCCGCGAGCGAGCGCGGCCGGTATCCGCAACTTGACCGCCCACCGGACTGTTGCGGATTCGGTTTGTGCGGGTCTGTCTTATCTCCGGCAGAGCCACCGAGCGCTTAGTCAGCTTTGTCGTAGGCCACCGCTGACTGGATCGCTGGCGGCGACTGTGCCCCATTGCACGTCGGCTTATCCAAGTGGGACATGCCCGCTAACGCTGCGCGCGGCGTTAACGGGCTAATGCCGCGGGGGCGCAGCAATTCTAGTTAGCACCTCCGATCAGCTCGTCCGGGTCCATGCTCAACTCCGCGCGGAGACCCTCATCGGCAATTACTCTCACATCGGCGTCAGGCGAGCATTACTGCCATGACTGGGTCACCTCCTAAGCCGTCCAACGAGTTCGTCCGGTGCACATTCGCGAGGGTAGATGGCGGTAAGGAACCCTCGTATGGTCGCGGCCAGCCGGCGAGGTTCAGTGCTTCGCACCCATCGCAAGCAGCTGATCGGCTGTCGCTGCGCTCTTGCCAGTTTCCACGACAACAGTCGTTGGAAGGACGTAGAAGCTCCAACCGGCAGCGATGTCGCTGCCCGTGTGCCGAGCGAACGCGAAGATGTCGCACTGATGGCCCGGGTCGAGCCTCTCGAACTCGGGGCCAAATCCGTTTCTTGGCTCGCGGAACTCCCACCTTGCCGGGATTTCACCAAGCCTGTCCGGAAACCGGGGTATCCAGCCGCCAGAGCACTTTACTTGAATCTTCGTTTCCGGAAGACCGCGCGGCTTCCATGTGACATCCCACGCACAGGTCGGATTCACCTCCTCGTTGGCCCCGGGGAGCAGCTGCGCTACAAGTGCCTCCGCGAAGAGGGCTCGCGTTCTGTTGTAACAGCGATGAATACGCTTCCTTTCGACGTCGAGGCGACGTTCGACAGCGTGTTCGAACACGCCGGACGGAAGGTGCTCAAAGGTCGTCACGCTCAGTCTCCCAGGGTTCGGCTCCGCGGTCACTCACATTACGTGCCGGGGAAACGCAGGTAGCCCAGAACCGGCGGCTCGGAGAGAACGGCGGGTACCCCCGCCGTGCCGCGCGGGGCGCTTGATTCCACAAGAATCCAAACTGTGGTGACGCCGTTGAGCAGGGGGGCGGTGGCACGACGGAAACGCCATCTTGAGCCATGTGGTATCTGGCGTTCCTGTTTGGCGTCGCTATTGAGGTGATGATCACGCTGAGTGGCCTCTGCCGCTGGCCATGGGGGACGGGTCGGCTGACCGACTCGGGGCGATACACCCAGACCGATTCCCACCTGCCGCTGCGAGAAACCATCGGCCGAGAGCAGAATATCGGTGAGGTTCCCGACGTGCTCCTCGACGCCGACACTCACAAACGCGCCAGCCGGAATCGTGGCACCTGAGGGCGGCACCAGCGATGATGGAGGGATGACAACCTGGGAGTACCTGATCGTGAACCTTCCCAGTTTCGAGGCGGCAACCCATGCGCCCGGCGCCTCTGCCGCGGTTCACGCCCTCAACGACGAAGGTGAGCGGGGCTGGGAGGCCGTCGGGATGACCCCGCTTGGTGACGGAAGGATCGCCGTGCTCCTCAAGAGACCCCGACCGGACTAGACAAGAGACCCGACCGGCCTAGAAACGCGCCACCTCGTGCGCTACGGTTCAACTTCGAGGCATAGAGAACCCGATTTTTCAGCACTTCAAGCCGGCAGGACGTTAAACGGACCCTTTCGTAAAAGAGGACGATCTGGCGGTCTTCCTCGAGGCGAGCCAGAGCACTCTTCTGGCATCGTTGCTGCGAATGACGCGCTACCAGGGTCTGGAGCATCGCTCCCCGGCCAGCCGAAGCTGACCCAACACGACCGGGACCTCTACCGTGTCACCATCACCGTACACTCGGCTAGGCACCCGAGCATCCGCCCCAAGATCATCCACCAAACGTCAAGAATACGGTGCACGAGGGGCTGCGCCCGATAATTTCCCGTCCCCCCTGGAAACCGACACGAGTGAGGGCCTGGACACCAGTCCGACGTTGAAACATCAACCCAAGGGGTGGAGGCCGGTCCCACACTGCCGTCAACGCGACCCAATCTCGCAGGGATCATCTTCCCGAGAGTCGAGCTAGTCTGGCTGATTGTGGACGGCGGTTAGGACGGGGGCGGTGTACCGAGATATCGTCGTCGGCACGGACGGATCTACTGCGGCCTTGCACGCCCTCGATCACGCCATCCATCTCGCCGTCCAGGAGACGGCCCGCCTGCACATCGTCACGGCCTACCGACCCCTCATGCCCGAAGAGATCTACCAGCACCAGCGGGGCCTGTCCCCCGACAAACGGGCCGAGGTCGACGAGGCCTACGTGGTCCGGTCAATGCTTAATGCCGCCGCCGACCGCGCCGACGAGGCCAGCGTTGCCTCCCAGACCTATGCCCGCCTGGGCCACCCCGCGTCGGCCATCCTTGACGTCGCCGAGGAGGTCAACGCCGATCTCATCGTGGTCGGCAATCAGGGCGCGGAGGGGAGCAGGCGGTTCTTGCTGGGCGGCGTCCCCAACAAGGTCTCCCACCACTGTCCCTGCCACCTGCTGATCGTGCACACGCCCTAGCCGGCCAACGTCCATCCCTAACTTCGACGCCCGCCCCCAAGGCAAAGCACCCCGCAACCCAGGCACCAGGGAGCGCTCCTCGCCGAACGGCAGCGCGGCAACATGTGAGAAAATCGAACCTTCTGATCGGTGGTCGATACTGATCTCATATGCACCCGCCGGTCAAGACCCCACCGCCGCCTCGTGGTCCAGCGAAGTGGTGATGCCAGGCCTGTCCTACGGTATTGACATGACTACGGTCGAGTCGGACGAGGCCGCTACAGAGGCACTCGAGTCTCCTTGGTATCGGCTGGAAGGGTCAGGCTCCGCAGCGCAACGCAGCGTGGCGCGAGGACGCAAGCGTCTCGGGTGAGGGCGACCCTTTGCGCTGCGGTCGGGTTCGCTGGGGCGAACGTGTCGTACGCCCGCACCGCCCCTCCGAGAGGGAGGTGGTGGGTGACGACGCGAGCGACGTCGAGTTGGCCGGTGGTGCCGAGGCCAACAGCGTCGGGGTCGAGTGCGTAATCAGGATGCAGGGTGACCGGATCGCCGTGCGACGCCGATGGTGGCCCGACCGCCGGCTCGTACAAGAAGGACAAACACCGGGTCTGCAAGGCTCTCACCAGCTGAAGCGTCCCTGATAGATCCTTCTCTGTGTGGAGGACCCGTCAATCCGCGACCCGGACCCATTGGGCGTCGCGGGGGACTGGCGCTGCCCGGGTCGCATTCCCGCGCCGACTTACCGCATGGACCTGAAACCTCAACTCGAGATCCTGCCGCCGAACCGAGCGGTTGGGCCACCGCCGGCTATTTCATATGAGGTAACCCATAGCTACCCGGCACAGCGTCTGGCCTCGACTTGTCAGCCAGAGTCACCCCCCTCCACGTCGACCGAGTACGCCTCGTAGATCAGGTCCGCCCCGCTTTGACGGTGGGCGGCGATGCTTTGCAGGAGGCGCAGGGATTCCTCGCGGACTTTGTGGATGTCACCGGCATCGTCGACGTCCTTGGTGGCCGTTTCCAGACGGTCGATTTCGGCGAGGAGGGCCCGGTGATCCTGTGTGACCCGCTCGACAGCGTGGGCCAGCCGAGGAGCGGCTTGCACGATCTGGCGCAAAAGACCCTCAGGCCCCTCGCTTTGCAGTACATGATGCTGGAATGCCTGGTCCAACTGGTCAAGGCGGGCGGCCGCATCGGCCGACCATCTTCTTGGGTCCAGGCCGGCCGGGCGGGCCAGCGCGTGGTCAAGATCCACGCACGCTTGTTGGACACCGCGGCGATGCTCCCGGGATCTCTCGAACGGTTCCTGTCCAGGCATCTGATCATCGGCCATATCAAACCATAGAAGGCAAACGCGGTCAGCTGGGTCGATTCGGGCGGCTTCAGCCTCGCCCAGTGTTCTCTGTCTCCGCCCCACGCTGTCGGCAACCTTGTGCGGATACGATCATGGTGCGGGTGACGGCGCTGCAAAGTGCTGACTCGTGCCCTTCTTCACGGGCGCACGCTCGCCGCAGGGCAAAGTTGGGTGGGGTTCCTCGACTCGCATCAAGACTCGCCTGAAGTGTGCGGAGAACCAGGACCGGCCCTTTGAAGCGAAGCGAGGCAGGGGCATCTGCCGCGGTGACTACCAACGTCGACGCGAGCGGCATCCGAAGAAAGAACGGGCGCCTCCAGGCAAATCGGCAATGGGTCGCTCATCTCGCGAAGTACGGGTCGTTTCGTCACGCCGTCCTGGCCCTCGGGGGACCCGCCGGGCGGGTATGCGCCTGCTGAGCGATCAGTCGTGTTGTCTACTCTCATCCGGCTGGGGTCCATCCCGGCCGACGGGACCACCATCACCGAAACCGCGACCGGCCAACTCACCCTCCATGGCACAACCAGGTCGGCGACATTCCAAGAACACGCCCGCCGGAGCGGCTCGACCATCTCGGTGAGCGGCTTCGCCCCAATCGTCTTCTCCGACTGCGGGATCGATAACCCGAGCGGCGAGGCGGCAACCACCCCAAACACGGACTAACTCGAGTTTCTCCTCGACTTCTCCCACCCGCAGAGGGTCGAGCCGGCATCCCTCCCGCCTGGCCGGGGCGTCAGCCCCTTCCCTGGCCGTCGCATATCTCCGGCCCTGGCAACGATGACAGCAGAACGTGAACCCAAAACCCACAGCCGCGGGGCCTGAGAGCCGGCGCTGGAAGCGAAGGGCCGCCTGATTGACTTGTCACCCAGGCGGAACTATGGCGTTGTCGCACGACGCTAGCTCGCTGCGGCGACTCAAGCCCATTAAGCCCATACGATATCTGGCATTCCTTCCTTGGGTCGCTTTCGAGGTGACGATCACGCTCAGTGGCCACTGCCGTCGGACATCTTCGTCCGGTCGGGCGACCGACACGGGGCGATATCGACTGCCCCCACTACTTCGAGGCCCGCTCCGTACCAGACATTCGAGAGCGCGCTTGAGAAAGTACGCAGCGGCGACCGTTCTCAGGCTTCGGGTGCCCCCTCTACCCGGCGTTCGGGGTTACGGGGCCGGCGCGGTTCGGGGATGCCATTGTCGAGCGCTAGGGGCGACCGTTCCGCATACCGATCGTAAGCACGGCTAAGTAACTGAGCCGTCGCTCTGCGCTCCGCATGCGCCCGGGATGAGGCTGGGGATTCACACGGGACGGATCGTTATGTATCGTGGCCGCTTGCTCCCGATTACTACAATTACCCTGGCATTGATCGAGGCCTGCCGACAGCACCGCTGCTCGGCCCGTCTCACGTGGCCGCCGTAAGACTCGATCTATGTCCGCTCACGACGATGGAGCTGATGATCGGCCGTACTCTCCCATTGTCGATTCACCCGGACGGGGCCGCGGATCAGGGATGGTCGATGCTGCAGTCGTTTGATGGCTTAGGTGGCCTGGGAGTGTCTGCCAGCCGGGCGGAAGATCCGCCGTCAGGGCGGTCTGGACGAAGCGCGCCACGGCGGGGATCGACGTCCGAGACGGCTTCCACTGCAGTGTAAACGGCACAAGGTGGCAAGGAGCGACGGGCATGAAGATAGTTTCTCTATGCGTACCGGTGAGCGACGCGATGAGCAGGATCCAGTCGACCGAGTCTTGATCGACCCACCGGGCCGCAGCCAGATCAGTGTCCTCGAGTGGAACCGTGGTCGGGGTAATGCCAGCCACGTCGAGCGCCTGGCGCTGGCTAAGCACCCAGGCCGGGAATAGGTCAGCCGGCGTACCGAGAACGTCGTTCGACAACTCCGCCAAAGCCACGTATTGCCGATCAGCCAGGCGATGATCCTGGCGGACACCGACCAGCAGCGGCTCACCGCAGAACACTTCGCTGGCCGTGTCGTCGGGTTCGGATGGAAGGCCACAGGTGATAGCGACGTCGACGTCGCCAATCGCCAGGGCGTCAATCAGTCCGGGCATCCACATCCGCTTTGTGACCACTGTGACTTGAGGTGCCTGCGCTTTGAACAGTCGCAGTAGATGTGGTGCGAGGGTTGGGGCCGCCGGCGGCGTGATGCCCAACCGAATGGTGCCAGCCTCCCCACCGGCGATCCGCCGCACCGCCGCCTGTGCGGCGGCGACCTCACCGAGGATGGTCTTCGCCCGGGTCAATAGCTCGGTCCCGGCGCTGGTGATGGCAACCCGGCGGGTCGTCCTGATGAACAGGGGGGTGCCGAGCTCCCGCTCAAGGCGCTGAATCAGCTCGCTGAGACTCGGCGCACCGATGTAGAGCCGCTCGGCGGCCCGCCCGAAGTGCAGTTCCGACGCGACCGCGACGAATGCCTCCAGCTCCCGAAGTTCCACCTTCTGACGATACCGCGCATCCGTCATTGTTCGGACCAGCCGAACAGTGGCTTCGGAAGTTGCCCCTTTTTCGACGACCAGTGCGAGTCCAGGCTCCACTCAGGACTTTTGCGCAACGCGGAAGAGGAAGCCATGCAACGACGCCCCCTGATCCTCCTGGCCCTGTGTCTGGCGGCTTTCGTCATCAGCGTCGACGTCACGATCGTGAACGTCGCGTTGCCGACCCTCGTACGGAGGCTCGGAGCCTCCACCACCCAGCTTCAGTGGGTCGTCGACGCCTACAGTCTGGTCTTCGCCGCCCTGGTACTGGCCGCCGGGAGCTTGAGTGACCGCTACGGTCGCAAGGGCACGCTGCTCATCGGTCTGGGGGTGTTCGCGCTGGCGAGCCTGGCGGGAGCGATCTCGGCAACGACTGGTGAACTCATTGCTGCCCGCGCCGTCATGGGACTCGGAGCCGCACTCATGTTCCCCTCGACACTGTCGCTGCTCGTCAACGTCTTCACCGAACGCGGCGACCGCGCCAAGGCCATCGGGCTGTGGGGCGCCACCACCGGGGTCGGCATCGCCATGGGCCCGATCGTCGGCGGATGGCTCTTGGAGCGCTTCGCGTGGGGAAGCATCTTCGTCTTCATGACTATCGTCGCGGCGGCGATCGCGGTCCTTGTCGCCGGAGCGGTGCCGACCTCGCGAAACCCGAGCACGCCACCACTCGACTGGCGCGGTCTTGTCCTGTCAACGGCCGGGATGGCCTTCCTCGTCCTCGGCGTCATCGAAGCCCCGGACTGGGGATGGGGTTCTGCGGCCTCCGTTGCGAGCCTGGCCCTTGGCGGATTACTTCTGGCCGTCTTCGTCCTTGTCGAAGGGCGCATCGAACACCCCATGTTGGACGTGGCGCTCTTTCGCAACCCCCGGTTCACCGCTGCCAGCGTTTCGGTCGCCGTCTCATTCTTCGCCCTCTCGGGGTTCATCTTCCTCGTTACCCAGTACTTCCAGTTCGTGAAGGACTTCACTCCGTTAGGCACCGGGGTCCGGCTCTTGCCGGTCGCAGCCTCCGTGGGGATCACATCGGTGGTCGGTACCAAGCTGGCCGTCCGAGTCGGCAACAAGGCAGTCGTCGGGACTGGGCTTCTTCTATTCGGCACAGCCCTCCTGTGGATCTCGACACAGACGGGATCGACGTCCTATGGCGTCATTGTTCTTCAGATGCTCGTGCTTGGTTCAGGGATGGGACTCACGAGCGCACCGGCCACCGAGGCGATCATGGGAGTCGTTCCCGCGGACAAGGCGGGCGTGGGCTCAGCGGTCAACGACGCGACACGGCTCTTCGGCGGCACGCTCGGTGTGGCCATCATCGGGAGCCTCGCTGCCTCTTTGTATGCGAGCCGCCTTGCTGCGACGCTTCTCCCAGCGCTGCCTGCTCGTGCCGTCGCCGGTTCCAAAGGTTCGTTCGGCGGGGCGATCATCGCCTCCCAGCAGCTCTCGAAGCTCGGTTTCCATCGCGCGGCACAGGGGCTCGCCCACTCCGCCACGAATGCGTTTCTCTACAGCCTGTCTGGTGGTTGCCGCGCCGCTGGAGGCGTCGCCATCGCCGGGTCCTTCTTGGCGATCGCATTCCTTCCTGCTCGGCCTCGACAGGATTCGGAGGTGGCGGGGCAGGCCCACCTTGTCACGCCACCCCCGGTTGAGCCCGTCCTGGTCCAGGGCGCGATGAGCCGGGACTTGAGCTTCTACGCAACAAAGATTTCCCACGAAGCCATCGCGCGTCCAACGAGGACGTGCTGTGAAAGGAGACCACTATGAACAGCAAGATCGACGTTGGAGTCATCGAGTACTCGCTGAGCCATGAAGGGGGATCCCTACATGTCCTCGACTATCCCGGCGAGGAGCCGGCGATCGTCCTGATGCACGGTTTTCCCGACGATCACCGGGTCTACGACAAGCTCTTGCCGCTGCTTACCCCGAGGCGGGCCGTGACCTTCGACTGGCTCGGATATGGTCGGTCCGATCGCTCGGATACCGCCGGGTTCTCTCTTGAGGAACATGGGGCCGAGCTGGTGGCGGTGATCGACAGGCTGGACATCGCCCGTGCGGTGCTGGTCGGTCACGATGCGTCCGGGCCCGATGCCGTTGCCTTCGCCGTCACCCACCCCCAACGGGTGGCCCATTTGGTCCTGCTCAACACCATCTTCGGGCACCAGCCCGCCCTGCAGCTTCCCGAGATGATCAGGCTGCTCGCTGATCCGGCATTCACCCCGCTCGCCGACGCCATGGTCAACGACGACGGCCAGCGCCTGTGGCTGCTGCAGCACACCGCCACCCAGTGGGGGTTGGAAGCTCTCGACCCCGACGGCCTGGCCATAAAGTCGATCCTCCCGCAGTTCTTCGGCGACGTCAACCAGCCTGATGCCCTCGCAGCCATCCGCGCTTGGACCGCTGGCCTGTTCGACTCTCTGGACAAACAGGACGCGCTGATCGACAGCGGAGCGCTCGGACACCTCGAGGTGCCGGTCTCGATCATCTTTGGCGAAAGGGATCGCTATCTGAATCCCTCGCTTGCGGCCGAGATAGCCGGGCTGTTCAAGGACCCTTCGCTTCATCTGGTGCAAGACGCCTCACACTGGCCACAATATGACCAGCCCGAGGTGGTCGCCCAACTGCTTAAGCAGTTAGGGGACGTCTAGTGACTGCCGTGAAGACCCCCCAGGTCGACAGCCAGTACTCAACCGACCTATCCCGACACGACATCGAACAGGCCCTGATCGCCGCCGGCATGGATCTCCACCACATACAGCCCGCCGACCTCGGCGTGCTGGAGGACTTCCACACCTCCGGCCGGATCGCAACCAGCCAATTGGCCGAACTGGCCGAAATCACCAGCAACGACGAAGTACTCGACGCCGGTAGCGGGATCGGCGGAACAGCCCGCTTCCTCGCTGACCAGTACGGCTGCAGACTCACCACCATCGACCTCACCGAGGAGTACTGCGAAACAGCCCGTTGGCTCAATCGGCTGGTCGGCTTGGACGACCGGATATCCGTCCATCAGGGAGACGTAACAGAACTGCCCTTTGCCAAAGCCAGTTTCGACACGGTCATCAGCCAACACGACCAGATGAACGTGACCGACAAGACCCGCCTGTATCAACAAGCTCGCCAGGTGCTCGTCACCGGAGGCCGGCTCGCTATCTGGGACATCACCGCGGGCAAACCAGGCAGCCTCGACCACCCGCTCCCATGGGCCGACCATCCTGAGCTCAACCACCTAGTCTCCGCCGACCAGTTGCGCGCCGTCATCGACGCCGCCGGCTTCACTGTCGTCCACTGGAACGATCTCACCGAACAGGCAGCAACACTTATGGAGACCTTCCTGTCTGCTCCTCCCGGCCCCCTCGGACTGCACACGTTCATCGACAACTTCGCCGAGAAAGGCAACAACCTCACCCGCGGTCTTTCCAGCGGACGGCTCCGAGGCATCCAAGGCGTCGCTCAAGCTCCCGAGCTCACCCTGCGGATGGTGCGTCCCAAGGCAGGGCGATGACTTTCAGACCCCGGGTGCCAGTCGGCGAACCCGACGTCACCCTGCGGTGTGTCGGCCGGCTGAACATGCCCGCCATCATCGACGGCACCAGTTCGCGCTCGAGGACCTGGCGGGTACACGCGAGCTACCCAGTCGGGTCCACGGGGTGGCTCGCTCCGAGGCGCACAGGAAGCGCGGCCGCCAAGGCGGCGTTCCTGCTCGGCCTGCTCTACGCCGCCGTGAGCGTCTACTGGGCCCTGGGAGGCACCTGGCTCCTGGCAACCGTCGGGGGCGCTCTCCAACGACAGGGACGCACCGCGACCCTGGTGCTCGCGGTATGGGCCGCCGTGGTCATCAAGATGGTCGCGGCCGTGCTGCCACTGCTGGCCCTTCGCCAGGTGACCAGTCCAGGTTGGACCCGGGCCGTATCGGTGCTGGCGTGGATCGAAGCCGGCATCCTGACCGTCTACGGCCTGGTGCTGACCGTCGTCGACATGCTGGTCCAAGCCGGTATCACCCACCCCTCGGCCGGTGCGGATCACCGGGCGTCCGCCTGGCACGCCTACCTTTGGGATCCCTGGTTCCTCATCTGGGGCCTCCTCGTCGCGGTTGCCCTCCGGCGCGGACAACACCCCCACAGCCAGGCGAAAGCCCACCCTTGAGCGAGGCCGGTGGCACGACAGAATCCCCATCTTGAACCATGTGGTATCTGGCGATCCTTCCTCGCATCGCTATCGAGGTGAACATCACGCTGAGTGATGTCCGCCGCTGGCCGTCTTCGATCGGTTGGCCGACCTAGTCGGGGCGATATCGAACGGTTCGAGAGCACCCCCCGTTTAGGGAGTTCAGCCGCCAGCATCACTCGGATCATCGCTCTCAGAAGGCAGTTCCCGGCGTCTGCGCTTCCGGATCGCGATGCGCCGATCCCGGGCGGAGGAAGGAAAAGATCGCTGACGTACTGCGACCGATCGGGGCTGGCCCCGAGAACGCTTATATACGATCAGCAGCACGCCCAGCAGACCAACCAAGGCCGCGGTCAAGAGGAGTACATCGACGCCGAGCGGAGGGTGTCGTCTGGCACCGCTGGCATGGCGGCAAACTCGCTATTTGCTGCCATGACCCGCTTTCCCCGAAACGCACCCGCCAACAGCGGCCAGGTATTCTGATCACGCGCTCGTGGGCCGGGTCCACACGTTTGTTGCCACGAAGGGCTACAACTGGGTTCGTGACCGGAAAAGTCGCCCGTCTCCCGACCCGAACACCGAAACCAGCCACGGTCGGCCCGGCCATCGACGCGTTCTTGGATCAAGCCGACCTGGCCGCCGCGACCCGCCGGGTCTACGGCGCGAAGCGGCCCCGCCCTCCTCGTCACTGGCATCTGTCAGCAATTTCAATGACTGTGACCAGTGACCCTTCCCGAGACGGCAGGTTAGTCGAACAGGTCAACCATGGTCGTACCTAGGCCCTCGGCCAGGATCCGCCCGGCTTCGGTGAGGTGATCCTGCCAGAGTTTCTCGGCTCCGTCGGCGTCGCCGGCGCGGATCATGTCGATCAGCTTCTGTCGGGTCCGGTGTACGGCCCGGTTGAGTTTCTCGTCGGGTGGGTGGGCTTGGGCGTAAGTGACGGCTGCCACTGAGCCGATGTACTCGAGCATTGCGGTCAAGAGCATGAGGGTGTCGTTGCCGGCGAGTTCCACGACCAGGGCGTTGAACTCGTGAAAGTGGGCGGCCTCGCCCGACCCGAGGGAGTCGAGGCGTTGCTGCAGCCTTTTCGCCGTCGCAGCATGATCCCGCCGAGATGCGAGTGTTCGGGCTGCGGGAGCCTCGACGGTGATTCGGGCCTTGAGCACGTCCTCCAGGGTGGCGCCCCGGTGTTGCAGGACCAGCCCGGCGTACCGGGCGGCGACGTCACTAGATGGCTCCTGGACCCGGGCCCCTCCGTGCGCGCCTCGCCGTACGGTGATCAGGCCCTCCGACTCGAGGACGCGGAACGCCTCGCGGAGAGTCGGGCGGGAGACGTTGAACTCCTGCATCAGGGTGATCTCGGAGGGTAGGGCGTCGCCTTGGTGGAGCTTGCCGGTGACGATCTGGCGCCGGATGTGGGTGGCGACCAGTTCAGCGGCCTTCGGGACTCGGACACTGAAGGGCTCGGTGGCGGCGGTGCTCACAGTGGTTCAGGGTACGGCACCCGGCTGCCCCTTGACGACCATCAGTGAGATGAATGCTCGATTTGATGCGACCCGTCGCCTACGCCAAGTCCGTTCGAGCGACGGACGTGGTTGAGCTTTGTCCGCCACGATCATTCTTGGTTTGAGCGACCGTCGCCCCGCACCAGGTCATTGCCCAAATTGCTGATGTTGACGGTGCGGTTGCGTCCCAAGCTGGAGTAGTCGTAGCCGGCCAGCGGGTAGCCATTGGTGAGAAAGGCGAACGACACGCCGGTGTCGGGGTCGACGAAGCCCAACTGGCAAGGCGCGCCGCCGTTGCCGAAGGTGGCAGGCGAGCCGGTACGGGGGGTCCATGGGCCGCCGACCTCACCGCTGACCGAGCAGAACAGGGCCATGTTGGCGATCTCGTCGCTACCCCCGTAGATCCTCTCCCCGGAGGGCCTGTCAGAGACGTGGATGCGCGACGCGTCGGCCACGACCTCCGGTTTCCAAAGCCCAGAGTGGAACAGGGCCTGGAAGAGCATGGCCACGTCGGCTGCCGTGCCGGCGATGGAGTGGCTGGGCTCCCCGGCAGCCAGGACGTCGGGATTGGCCAGGTACCAGGGACCCCACGGGTCGACTTCCGGGTTGTCGTCGGTTCGATCGATGGCGACGGGGGCGGCGAGCACCTCGGTGTACTGTGCCGCTGGCACCGGGAGCATCAAGCCAAGACCGAGAGGCTCCACTATCGCTGTGCGCAGGTAGTCGGCAAAGCCCTCGCCGGTTCGCCGCTCCACCAGCTCGGCGATCACCCAGGCCGCCCCGGTCAGGTGGAACTGGAAGCGCGAGCCAGGCTCCCAGTCCAGACGCCACTTGGCGAAGGCCGCCAACCGCTTCTCGCGATCGAGCATCTTCGGAAAACCCAGGGGGGCGAACGGGAACCCGGCGGTGTGGGTGAGCACCTGGTGGATCGTCACGACGCCTTTGCCGTTGGTGGCGAACTCAGGGATGATGTCGCCGACCCGCTCGTCGGGGTGGAGCAGCCCGTCACTGATGAGCTTCCACGCCGTTGCGGCGACCACCGTCCGCCCGACTGACTGCAAGATATAGCGCTTGGCCGGTGTCGACACTCCGTAGGTCTCGAACGCGACCAGCCGACCGTGACGGGCCACGGCGACTTGGGCGGAGGGCAGCGGACCGTCCTCGACCTCGAGGCGGACGCGTTCCAGGAATATCGACAGGCGGCGGGGATCGATACCGGCGGCCTCTGGGCCACTGGCCTGGCAGGAGAGGGGCGTCACGGGCGTCATGGGGCGGCGTCGGCAGGAAAGACCACTCCCGCTACTTCCATCTCGTCGATCTCATGGGGCGAGTACCCGAACTCTGCGAGCACCGACCGGTTGTGCTCGCCCCGGACACAAGGCTGCCCCACCCGGGCGGGGGTCTCGGAGAATGCCACGGGGGGAGCCCACACCACCATCGGCCCGAATCCGGGTGTGTCGATCTCCACGGTGAAGCCGGTCTCGCGGAGGGTCGGATCGAAGCTGATGAAGGCCGGATGACCTTTGAGCCCGGCCTCCACGCATCCGACGTCCGCCTCGCTGAGCATCGTTTCCCACTCGGCCGCTGACTTGTCCTTGAACCGTTCTGCGAGGACCGAGGCCAACTCAGCGTCGTTGGTGTGCCGGTCGTCGGCTGTGGCGTAGCAGGGATCGTCGGCCAGCTCGGGCAGGCCTAAGCCCGCTACGAGCGCCTTCCACTCCTTCTCCGTGCGGACAACCACACACACCCAGCCTTCCGCCGCCTGATACAGCCTTTCGAGGGCGCTGATACCGAAGGACTCGCTGTCGCAGACCGGCACCCGAGGTTTGCCGGCGTAGGAGCAGAAGTCATCCGAGTAGCACCAGGCGTTGGCGCTGATCATCGAGGTGCGCACGAACTGGCCTCGCCCCGTGCGCCTCTGATGGAAGACGCCGAGCACGATGGCGACAAGGACCTCGAGGGCGGGACTGGAGTCGCCGTCTACGATCTGGGTGAGTCGGGGGGCTACCACAGCCTGCGCTTCGACGACGTTCATCCCGAGGTTCTGTTCCGGCTGAGCCCAGTAGCCGACCTGCCGTCCGAAGCTGCCGCCGACGGCCTGGGCTGCTTGGGCGTACAACGCCCGTCCGGCATAGGGCCCGTCGGTCCCGTATCCGGCGGCGTGGACGTAGACCAGAGCAGGGTTGATCTCCATGAGCTCGCCATAGCCGAGACCGAGCTTGTCGGCGACACCGGAGCGGAAGCCGGTGACGAAGACGTCCGCGCCGGCGATGATGCGGTGGGCCACGGCGCGCCCGGCGGGACTGCGCAGGTTGATGGAGACGCTCTCCTTGCCGCGGGTCGTCTTCATGCTGCCCACCTCGGGACCGAACGACACCCTGTGGGGGTCGCCGGCCTGATCCTCGATTTTGATCACCCGGGCTCCCAGGCTGGCGGCCATGGTGATCCCGTAGGGCATGGCATAGAAGTATCCGAACTCGACGATGGTGACTCCGGACAAAGGATGCGTCGGCGCTGGCTTCCTGGCGTCGGCCGCCGGGGTCGGTGACTGAACGAGACCGTGGTTGGCCCCGAGCTCGGGGGCGGAGAGCTCGATCCGGCATGCCGACTCGGAGAAGTGGGCGATCGGGCCGACCTGGCGAACGGGTCCGTGGAGCGGGTCGTCGACGGTGATGAGGTCGCCGTTGTGGATGATCTGGGGATGCTCGAGGCCCTGCTCGCTCGTGATCGCCACTTCGAAGGCGACGTCCGGGCTGGCTTGGAGCCGCGGCAGCCAGTACTGGAGATCCTCGGCCCGGAAGGCCTCCCACAGCAGATCCTCCCAGTCTTGGGCGTCCTCGGGCTTGGCGAAGAGCGGCTGATTGGCGAACCGGGGGTCGTCGAGGGTCCAGCCGAGGCCCGCCGCCTGCGAGAGGGCCCGACCCTGGTGGGCCAGCATGGTGGAGGTCTGAATGAACCGTCCGTCTCTTGTCGCCACCAGCACGCCGTAGCGACTGGCGGCGATGCCTGTACGGGCGTCGATGGCCGGCTCCTCGCCCCGCTTGACCATGAGCTGGGCGATGGTCGACACGAAGTACTCGACGGGCTCGATGCCCGACAGAAGTGTGGCGTTGACCTTCTGACCCAGGCCGGTCCGGTCCCGCACCAAGAGGGCGGCGACGATACCGGCGGCTGACTGCATGGCCGCGCCGAAACTGCCCCAAGGGACTGGATAAAAGATGGGCCCGTTGCGATGCCCGTAACTGCCCCGGGCGAACAGCCCGGCCTTGGCGCAAACCAGGGGGTCGTAACTCTTGAGCTTGGCGTAAGGACCGGTGGGGCCGAATCCGGTGATGCGGCAGTGGACCAGGCGGGGGTTGGCCAGGCAAAGATCATCGGCGCCCACCCCCCACTCTTCGCAGGTGCCGGGGGAGAAGGCTTCGACCACGACATCGCTTTGTGCGGCCAGCTCGCGCATGCATCGCTGACCGGCGGCGGTCCGCAGGTCTGCGACCACGCTCTCCTTGCCGCGGTTCCAGACGAGAAACCCGCTCGGGTTGCCGGTGCGCAGCAGATCGCCCTCGGGTGGTTCCACCTTGAGCACGCGGGCCCCCGTGTCGGCGAGGACCATGCCGGCCATGGATGCCGCGATACTCCCTGCGCCCATCTCGATGACGTTGAGGCCGTCGCAGATCCCGGTCATGATTCCCCCTGATGACGTTGTCCGACCAGCATTTCAGTTGATGAGCAGGCGCCCACCGTCGACCATCAACGTGGCGCCGGTGATATAGGAAAAGTCGTCGCTGGCCAACGCGGCCACGGCCCGACCGACATCGATCTCAGACTGCACATCCTCCAGCTTGGACGCGGTTCGACCGTTGAGCACCACCGAGGCGCCGCGTTCGGCCAGCACCCTGGCGATGCCCCGGCCCAAGCCCTGCCCGGCCCCGGTGACGATGGCCGTCTTCCCCGGCAACTGCATTGGCCGCTTCCTCCGTCTATTCAGATTATAGATTTAACTATTTGAGCGACAAAGTCAAGACCCGAAGAAGGCGGGCCTCACCCGCGCGAGTGGCTGTCCGGATGACCCGGCAGCACAGCAGCGCCGGTGCCCAACAGAGCAACCCAGCGGCACAGCAGCATCGGTGCCCGGTCCGGCGGGCAACTGGGCGGCAGGGTTCCTAGCCACGGCGGAGCGTGACGCCCTGGGAGTTGAAGAAGAACCCACCCATGTTGATCAGGGCCGTCTGGGCCGATTCGACCTGTCGGTCACCGGCCAGACCCTGCAGCTGGTGTACGGCTTCGCGCAGGTGGCCGGAACCCTGGGTGGCACCTTCAGAGAGGGCACCGCCGTGGGGGTTGACCGGGACCCGTCCTTTGATGAGGATCCGGCCGGTACCGTCCTCATTGGCGACCCAGTGGTCTTCGATGAAGGCCCCGGCTTCTCCCGGTCCGCACCACCCGACGTTCTCGATCCAGTTCAGGGCGATGATCGAGAAGCCGTCGTAGGGGCAGAAGACGTCGACATCGTCGATCCAGAAGTCGCTCTTTGCACGCAGATTCTGGACCGTGACCTGCTGACCGTGGCGGCGCAGGCTCGGTGTCTGATCCTCCTCGTTCTTGTCGGTCATTCCCAGCACGACGGCGTGAACGAGCACCGGGGGGAGACGCAGGTCTCGGGCCCGCTCCGCGGTCGTGATAACAAAGGCGTCGGCCCCGTCGACCGCGATATCCATGTCGAGCAGGCACAGGGGCGAGCGGATCATGCGGGCCGCCAGGTAGTCGGCCATAGTGATTGGGTCCCGTAGGGCCGCGGCCGGATTGGCCCGGGCGTTGGTACGATCGTTGACGGCGACGTAACCCAGATGCCGCCGGGGGGTCCCGAACTCGTGGATGTAGCGCGACGCCCAGGCGGTATAGCCGACCGACCCGGCGATGGATTCGACACCCGGGGTCCCGGTCCCGCTGCCGAAGCCGGCACCGCGCCGGAAGGGGTCTCTCAGGGCACTGCTGGTGTTCCAGGCCATCCGGTACGCACCGTGGTAGGCCAGCACCACATCACACAGCCCGCCGTGAATGGCGCTGGCGGCCGCGGCCAGATGGTTGCCGAAGGGGATGATCGGGTTGGCGAACCAGGTGACCTCGGGGATCCCGAGCATGGACTGCACCGCGGGGGCGGCCGGCAGCGAGCCGCAGAGCCCGTCGACGTCGCCCGGGGACAGCCCACACTGCTCGAGGACCTTCTTGGCCGCCTCCGCCACGTAGCTGGCCTGGGTGCGCCGGGTGTTGGCCGGGTGGAAGCCGGTCGTGGCGGCCCCTGCGATCGCCACCCGGTCCTTCATGGGGTTGCGTCCGCTCGTCATACCGACTTCCCGGTGTCGGTCAGACGGAACACCGGGACGGGGACACCGCCCCGCTCGATCCAATCCAGCCTGACCCGCCGACCGATCTGGATGTCCTCGTTGGGGGAGCCGACGACGGTGCTGGAGTAGCGCAGCCCGGTCTGCTCATCGAGCTCTACCGTGATGACGGGGTAGCCCTTCGAGTAGTCGATCCCGTCTACCTGTGGTCCCTGGTGCAGGAAGACAGCCATATAGATGGTCCCCTGCCCCGTCACCGGGGTGGGCGACACCCGCTCAGACAGACACGAGGGGCAGATCGGCTTGGGCGCATGGTGCCATTCGTGGCAGTCGACGCATCGATTGATCAGCAGCTGCCGCCGTAGTCGGCCCCGGTAGTGGGCTGCTGTGTCGTGATCGAGGGTGTATCCGTGAAACAGCTCACTCAGCTCCAGGTCACTCACGTCCGTGTCTCGCGACTCCGTCTCCATGTCCACTCCGATCGATCGGCCGGCATATTCGAAGGTTCCCCCTGAAGGGTACACTTATCTAACTGATTGTGCTACCGTCAGTTGCTGAGCACGCAAAGCCTGTACCGCTCGATGGTGAACGCATCTCCTCCGGGGCTGTGAGCGGTGCCCAGAGTGTAGGAAAGGACCGAGTGCAGTGAACGAGCAGAAGATCTGGACCGACTCCGGTGACTCGCACTTCTTGGAGCCCCCGGATCTGTGGCAGCAGATCCTGCCGAGAAGGCAGGCCGCCCGGATGCCACGAAGCGAGGTCATCAGCGACCACGAGGAGTTGGTGAGCGTCGACGGGAAGAGATTTACCAGACAACTACCCAAGCTCTTTTGGGCCAAGGGGACGGGCGGCGAAACGATCGCCGAGATGTCCCATCGACCTCCCGGCTCGCGTGACATCAAGCTGCGTTTGGACGACCTCGATCACGAAGGGGTGTGGGCCGAGGTGATGTACGCCTCGATCGGCCTGTGGTGCTCGTTGATCGAAGACCCCACGCTCATCCGCGAAGCGGCGCGGGCGGAGAACGAGTGGCTGGTCTCCGAGATCCAGGCTGCCGGCCCCGACCGGCTGGTGTGCGCCGCGTTGATGCCGCTTCTCAACGTCGATGACGCGGTGGCCGAGGCCGCCCATGCCGCCGACATCGGTCTGAAGATCATCAGCTTGCCCACGGGCAGCCCGCCCGGGATGGCGAACTGGAACGACGACAGCTGGGAGCCCCTGTGGGCGACCTGCGCGGAGGCCAATCTGGTTGTGGGGTTCCACATCGGCACCGACGGTGGAGATCAGTCCGCGGCATACCACGGTCCGGGGGGCGCCATCCTCAACTACGTCGAGACGACCTATGGCGGCCAGAAGGTCGCCAGCATGCTCGTGGCCAGCGGCGCCCTCGATCGGCATCCGGACCTCAAGGTACTCATCTCCGAGGGAGGCGCGACCTGGGTTCCCTTTCTCGGCGACCGGATGAACGAGGCACATCGTCAGCACGCGATGTTCGTGCGGCCGGTGCTGTCGAAGCTCCCCAAGGAGATCTTGTACCGGCAGCTGTACGCCAGCTTCCAGCACGACGAGACCGCTCCAGCCGCGCTGTGGGCCATGGGATACCGCAACGTGCTCTTCGGCAGCGACTACCCCCATTTGGAAGGGACCTACGGGCATACCCAGAAGACCCTTCACGAGCTGCTCGGCGATGTGGCCCCTGACGTCCGCGATCGCATCACCCGTGGCGCCTTCGAGGAGCTGTTCCCCCACGTGGCAGCCCCTCCGAAGAGCTGAGGCTCCGGGCCGCCCTACGGTCAAAGGGGTGGAAGCGGCGGGCGGCGAGGCGGTTTGCCGATTTCACCGACGTGGCCTCGATCTCGAGGGAGCAGCCGCGGTCCGGACCGCCCCGCCTTCGGACGGCTCGACATCGTGATCAACAACGCGGGCTTCGCCGTCGGTGGCGAGGCCGTCGAGGGTCCCGACGAACCGCTCCCTCGACGCCCACCTGTCCTCTCGTGGCAGCTTCCAAGGGCGCACCCTACCGGATCACGGTCAACGCCATATCCCCGGATGCCGCACCCGCGTGACGGCGGGACTGCTCGACGAGGGCTTTCGCGGTGAACAACCTGGGCCCGCTGGACGTCGACCCATCCACCAGGCCCGGGTGGTGGGCTAGCTGCCCGACCCGAGGCGTCCGACATCACCGGAAGGATCATCCACGCCGCCGCACATGAGGCACGCGAGTACACCGCCACCCGTACATCGAGTTCGGACCTGGCCCGGCGCACTTCAGCCGGTCGTCGGGCCGGGCCGTGACAGGCACCTGAGGCTCCGGAGGATTCGCAGAGGGCGGACCCGGAGAGCTGGCCTTCGACGGATGGCCTGGCGACCGGGACCTGCTGCGGCAGGGCTGGGGTCGGGCTGCTTACCGGTCGAAGAGTGCTTCGGCGTTGCCTCGCATGATGGCGCGTCGGGTCGGCTCGTCGAGCGGGTGGAGCAGCTTCTCGAAATCAGCCGGCTCCGCCACGCCCTCGGCGTGGGGAAAATCCGATCCCATCACCAGGCAGGATGGGTCGTCGCCGAGGTTGCGCACGATCTCGGGGATGTCGTCCTCTGGATAGGGCGCCACCCGCACGAACCGGCGAAAGATGCGGCTGGGTCGCTCCTCTAGCTTGCCGCCAACCCACCGACCGTTTCGCCCCATGCCCCGGCTTTTGTCCATGTGGCTGAGCATATGAGGCACCCAGCTGGCGCCATGCTCGGCCACCAGCACCCGCAGGTTTGGGAAGCGGCCGAACAGGTTGTCGAAAATCAGGGCCGACACGGTGTCGATCACCGGCCGCTCGCCGTACACGTTCATCCACTGCCAGGCCGACATGTGCCACGAGGCAGGATCCGGATTGTGGCCCCAGGCCGGTGAGACGGCATCGAAATACCAGAACGGCATGATGTGCAAGGCAACGGTCACCTCGGCCTCGTTGAGGCGCGACCAGATCGGGTCAAAATAGGGGTCGCCGGGCGAGCGCCCGTGAGCGGGACCGGTGGGGAGCAGCACGACCTTCGCCCCCATCTCGATGATTCGCTCCGTGAGGGCTATGGCTCGCTCAAGGGATCGCAACGAGAGCACGGCGGTGGCGTACATCTGGTCGTGGTAGTTGAATCCCCAGGTCTCGTCGAACCAGCGGTTGAACGACTCCAAGTTGACATAGAGAGCGTCGGTGTCAGCAACATAGTGCTCGGCCGACAGGGCCATCCCGGCCGGGAAGACAACGCAGCGCTCCACCCCTTGGGTCCGCAGTACTTCGACGCGGGGCGCCCGCTCGAGATACTCGGGACGCATCGGCTCCGGACGGTAGGTCTCCTCCGGGTTACCCGACGCCATCTGTCGGAGCATCTCCTTGAGCGAGCCGGGCCGGTAGGCCAGGTCGAAGCTGCCCTGCTCGCTGTTGAAGGTGGCGATCCGCTGGCCGGCCAGGATCACCTCGCGGTTGTCGATGGTGCGCACCGGTGCGATGGCCCGATCCTGGTAGGCGGCGGGAAGGTAGCGGGTAAAGGCATCCCTTGTCTCGTAGCAGTGGGTGTCGCAATCGAAGATGCCGTAGTCCAGGTTAGACATGAGGATCCTTTCGGCCAGCGGACAAGATATAGCTAAATAATACCACTAGATTACAAGCAGCGCAAACGGCTATCCGCAAGGTCAGGCTGGCCCGCGCAGCTCTACGCCGAGCAGTAGGCGGCCACCCGGGGAGCCAGTTCGGTGCAGATGGCGTGGACGTGCCTCGCCACGTACTCCTCCGGCATACCGCCGACAGAGGCCCAGAAGAAGACCGTGTCTATCGGCGCCCCGGACGTGGTCAGGATGACCCGCTCGGCGACGTCTTCGGGGGTCCCGAGCATGAAGTACCCGAGTGGTGCGCCGAACGGCTTGCCGCCCAGTAGCCGGTCAGGATCGATGGGCCGGGGGGCCGGCCGGTCCGTCCCCTCAACCATATGGCTACGGTACGAGTCGTACTGGTGAGCCACGTGTTTGGAAACGGTCGGCCAGTCGCGTTCCGGGTCGTCGCTCACCCAGCCGTTGACACCTCCGGCCATCCGGCCCAGCGCCGGGTCGAAGCCGGCCTCGACCAGGCCCTCGCGGTATGGCGTCCACAGCGAGGAGTCTGCGCTGAGCAGGAACTCACCCATCCGCCCAGCCCGACGCGCACCCCGTGGTCCCTGGTAGCCGAGCCAAATGGGGACCGGCGCTTGCACCGGGCCAGGCACGATCACCTTCTCCCACAGGCGGCGAAGCTCGCCCACCCGGGCGTCGTTGGTCGTATAGCGCCGGGAGATGTCGGCCCCGAATAGCTCGAACTCGGGCAGGCGGTAGCCCGCTCCCAGGCCCAGATCAAGACGCCCGGCGCTGATAATGTCCACCAGGGCGGCTTGTTCAGCCAACTCGACGGGATGGTGGAGAGGCCCGACGGAGGACAGCAGTGCCGATGCGGCAGTGCCGAGTCCGGGCCGCCACCGCCGCCGCCATAGTCAACGGTTGGGTGAGATATCCGTCCGCGAAGAGGTGGTGCTCGGACAGCCAGATGGAGTGGCATCCATGGAGATCGGCTTCCTCGCACATTTCCAGCATGAAGCTGTAAGAGGCGCGCCGGATCGCAGGCCCACTGCGTCGGGTTGCGTAGGTCGAAGTAGATGCCGACGTTCACGGTGACCTCCTCGTTCCAAGGAACAGTACAATCATCTATCTCTTTATGCAAGCTTCGGCTCGCTGTCTCTCCACCTCTCCCCGCCCGGCCCTGCCGCCCCTGGCGCCCGCAACTCCACCAGAAACTTGCTGTTGACTTTCGCCTGCTATACAGATATATCATCTAACTATTCGAGGGAGGACGCCAACGAGGCGTTCGTCCGAAACCGGGAGGGAAGATGGTGACAACCCGAGGTCCTAGGCGCGCCGCAATGCTCGTGTCTGCCGTTCTGGCAGTGACGGTGCTCCTCGCCGCGTGCGGCGGCAGCAGCAGCAAGGCGACCGGGACCGCATCGACGTCCGCCAACGGTCCGACTGAGTCGGCCCTGACGAAGCCCACCATCAACATCGGTCTCATCGCCAGTCTGACTGGCCCTCAGGCCTCTTCGAGCAACCAGGGTGCCACCGTCGCTCCAGCCTGGGCCGACTGGATCAACGCCAACGGGGGCATCGCGGGTCATCCCGTGAAGGTCTACGTGGAGGATGACAAAAACGACCCGGCGACTGCCCAGACGGACGAGGCGGACCTGGCCAGCAAGGGCGTGGTCGCCATCATCGCCTCGTCGGACAGTTTCGTCTCGGCGTATGACTCTGCGGCCATCGCCACTGGCATACCGGTAATCAGCGGCACCGCCAATGTCACAGACTGGTATACCAAAGCGGGGATGTTTCCCACGACTACCGGGGTACTGCCTGGCGTCGCCGCCCAGGTAACGGTCGCGGTCAAGTTCGGTCATGCCAAGAAGTTCGCGGCCGCGTACTGCGCTGAGGCCGCAGACTGTCAGCAGGTCATACCCGTCATGCGGGAGGCCGCCAAGGCGGCGGGGATCGGCTTCACCTCGATGGCTGTGAGCGCGACCTCGCCGAGCTACACCGCCCAGTGCCTTCAGCTGCAGGAGCAGCAGGTGAACTACGTCCAGCTGGACTTCAGCACGGCGGCGGCGGTCAAGTTCGTGCAGGACTGCCAGGCGCAGAACTACAACCCTACGTGGGGATCGTCGGAACAGGCGGCCGGGGGCGCTTATGCCAGCCTTCCCGACTTCACCATGTACGGCCCGGCGTATGCGTTCCCCTCCGCCGCGCCTGGCACCCCGGTGGCCACCTTCACCGCTGCCATGCGGAAATACGCCAAAGATGGCGGCTGGAAAGAGGGCACCGCGTCATTTACGTGGGGCGGACTGCAGGTAGTGGCCCAGGCCATCATCGACGCCACGGTCAGCGCTACGCGCGCCGGTGACGTCCCAGGACGTCCTCACCGGTTTGTACAGCTTCAAGAGCGAGAACCTTGGCGGCGAACTGGCCAACGGGCTCTCCTACACGCGAGGCAAGGCCGTCGGCTTTACCTCGAACCCCTGCTACTTCGTCGTGGGAATGCAATCCGGGAAGGTGACGGCCCCAGCGGGTCTCACCCCCCAATGCCCCTCGGTCACCTCAGCGTCGTGAGTCCAAACGGATGGGACTCGGCCGTCGAAGAGCCCGGAGCCTGAGATGCACGCCTTGTTGCCCTTCGTCGTGGCCGGGATCGCGTCAGGGTCGATCTACGGACTGGCTGCCTGCGGTCTCGTACTCACCTACAAGACGTCGGGGATCTTCAACTTCGGGCACGGCGCCCTCGCCACCGCCGCTGCGTACATCTTCTATGGGCTGCGCTATGCCAACCACGTCAACTGGATTCCGGCCTTACTTGTCTCGGTGGCGGTGGCCGGTCCATTGATGGGCCTGGGAATGGAAAAGATCAGCCGTCGGCTGTCCCAGCAGGCCGTGGCCTGGAAGATCGTCGCCACCGTCGGCCTCATCCTCATCGTGCAGGGACTCGGAACCGCCAAGTACGGCAGCGACACCATCGATGTTCCCCAATTTCTGCCCAGCGGAGCCCACTTCTTCCGGGTCGGTGGTGTCAACATCTCGTATTCCCAGCTGACGGTAACTCTCTTGGCTCTGGCCGCCGTCCCTAGCCTCTATGCCCTGTTTCGTTGGAGTCGCACTGGCATCGCCATGCGGGCCGTGGTGGACGACGCGGACCTGCTCGCCATGCAGGCGACCAGCCCGGTACGCGTCCGGCGGAGCGCATGGTTCGTCGGATCCACCCTCGCCGCCCTGTCGGGTGTCCTCCTGCTCCCCTTCATCGGCCTCAACGCCATCGCCCTCACCTTTGTCGTGGTCCAGGCCTTCGGGGCCGCCGCCATAGGTGCCTTCAGTAGCATCCCTCTCACGTTTCTCGGGGCGATGGTAATCGCGATCGCGGCCAACGTCTCCCAAAAGTACGTGCTCAACGTCAACTGGCTGTCGGGACTCCCCGAAAGCCTGTCGTTTATCGTCCTGTTCGGCGTACTGCTCGTCCTGCCCCGGCGCCGATTGGTGTCCCCGTCGAATTCGGAGTTCCACCCACCTGTTCAGTGGCAGGGGCCGCCGAGGGTGCGGCTGGCCGGCGGATTGGTTGTGGTCGCTTTGCTCGCCCTGGTGCCCGCCATCGTTGGAAACAAGATCGGTTTCTTTACGATCGGCCTGACCCAGGTGATCATGCTCCTGTCGCTCGGGTTGCTCGTCAAGACGTCGGGCCAGGTGTCACTCTGTCATGCGGCCTTTGCCGCCATCGGCGCGGTGGCGTTTTCTCAGCTCACCGTAGGGCACGGGATACCGTGGTTCGCGGCGCTCGTGTTGAGCGGCCTCATCGTCGTGCCCGTCGGCGCCCTCGTGGCCTTGCCAGCCATTCGTCTTTCCGGTCTCTTCCTGGCCTTGGCCACCTTCGGTTTCGGGATATTCGTGGAGCAGATGCTCTATCCGAGGGGCTGGATGTTCACCGTGCTCTCGAGCGGGCGGGCGGTCCCGAGGCCCTCGATCGGCTCCAGCGACAAGACCTACTACCTCCTGGTATTGGCCCTGACAGTCCTGACCGCCCTCGTCATGGTCGCCATCCACGAAGGGCGCCTCGGGCGGGTCCTGAGAGGGCTGTCGGACTCACCGGTCGCGGTCGCCACCATGGGACTCAACACCAACATCACCCGCGTGATCGTCTTTTGCCTATCGGCGTTCTTCGCCGCGATCGCCGGCGTCCTCTACGCGGCCTCCATCCACTTCGCCGTGTCGTCAGACAGCCACTTCACCCCTTTCAACTCCCTGATCCTCCTCGCCCTTCTCGCCCTGTCACCGCTAGCTGAGCCCTGGTTCGCCCTATTCGGACTGATAGCCGCCGTCATACCGGCCTACATCACCAGCAGCAACGTCACCAACTGGCTGAACGCCTTCTTCGGAGTGGCCGCCATCGCGGTGGCGCTACAGGGTGGCCACACCGGGATGCCCATGCGACTACGCGCCATCCTGGAAAGGTTCGGTCCCCATCGCTCACCGGCATCTCCACCGACCCCCGTACCACCCCGGAGGTCGCCGGATGGCCCGGGCCTCGAGGTCCGGGATCTCCGAGTGGCCTTCGGAGGCTTGGTGGCCGTCGACAACCTGAGCTTTTCCGTACCCCTCGGACGTATCACCGGCCTGATCGGCCCCAATGGAGCTGGCAAGACCACGACCTTTGACGCCTGCAGCGGGCTGAACCGCCGGGCGCAAGGCCGCATCTTCCTGCGGGGAGCCGACGTTACCAACCTGGCGGCGTCCGCTCGGGGTCGCCTGGGCTTGGGCCGAACCTTTCAAAGAATGGCCCTGTGCGACGGGTTGACAGTCGCAGATAACGTGTCTCTCGGCCGTGAGGCGGGGCTGGCCGGGACCAACGTCATTGGGCAGCTCATGGCCTCCCGATCGCAGCGCCAGGAAACTGAGGCGGCTGCGTGGTCAGCCATGGAGCTGTGTGGCATCACCCACCTCGCCAGCGTGCAGGCCGGTGCCCTCTCCACCGGGCAGCGGCGGCCGGTAGAGCTCGCCCGGTGTCTGGCCGGCCGCTTCGACATTCTCATCCTCGATGAACCCTCGTCCGGACTGGACCGAGCCGAGACCGACGCCTTCGATGGCCTACTCAGACGCATCGTAGAAGAGCGAGGCTGCGGGATACTGCTCGTAGAACACGACATCTCCCTGGTCATGACCGTCTGCGACTACCTGTACGTGCTCAACTTCGGGCAACTGCTGTTCGAGGGCGACCCGGCCACCGTGGCCGCCAGCCCCGAGGTCCAAGAGGCCTACCTCGGGGACGCCTCGCTCGAGACGACCGCGGCCATGACGGGACGAACATGACCAATCTCGAGCACCAACAGTGTTCTGGCCAGCCCGCCGGCAGCCCTCCGGTCCTCGAGTTGCTGAGCGTGACCGGCGGCTACGGCCGGACGACCGTGATCCGTGACGTATCGATGACTGTGCAGCCCTCACGGGTCGCCGCGCTACTGGGCCCCAACGGTGCCGGCAAGACGACGCTGCTCCGGTTGATATCGGGTTTTCTTTGCCCCAGCCAAGGATCGGTTCGACTCTTCGGGGAGGACGTCACACGGGTGCCGCCATACCGTCGCTTCGAATCGGGCCTATGTCACATCCCCGAAGGCCGTGGCGTCTTTCGATCCCTCACGGTGCGAGAGAATCTCATCATGCAGGCGCCGAAAGGCCGGGAGGCCACCGCCGTCAACCGGGCTCACGAGGCCTTTCCCGTTCTCGGCAACCGGCTCGGCCAAGTCGCCGGCACCCTGAGCGGAGGCGAGCAGCAGATGCTCGCCATGGCGTCTGCTTATGTCCGCGATCCCAAACTGATCCTGGTTGACGAGGCCTCGCTCGGCCTGGCGCCGCTGATCGTGGACCAGATCTTCGACTTCATGGCCCGCATCGCCTACCAAGGCAGCGCCCTCCTCATCGTCGATCAGTTTGCTACCCGAGCACTCGCCCTGGCGGAGAGCGCCTACGTCCTCCGGCGAGGGTCCATCGCCTTTTCGGGCTCTCCAGGAGACCTCGCAGACTCCGAGCTGGCCAGCCACTACCTGGGCGGCTGACGGCAGGTGCAGCCGGCCGCTGGCCCTCTTGCGAGTCGCACGGCATTTCTGACAGGGGCTCAGGACCGAACCGATCCTGGTCGGCTCTCAACTCTTGACACCCACCATGGTCCTGAGCCTCCGCCGTCTCGGCAAACGGTTTTGGTGTGGTGATCAGGCCGCGGTGAGGGCGGGGGTGCGGGCTTTTTCGTAGTCGATGGGCTGATCTTTGGGCCGGACCCTGCTGCGGTGGCGACATCAGATCGCCACCCTAAGCGGCTAGCCACCTGGCGGGCGTGGCCCAGGCGGGCCAGGCCGTGGAGCGCGCCGGCGGCACCGACGAGGTTGCCGACCTCTTCGCCAAGGTCGGCCCCCCTTCGAGCTTGGCCCGGGCGGTGGGCAGGTCGCCGGCGGCTGCGTCCGTCCAGGCCCGGGCCTGGAGCAGGTCGGTCCTGTAGACTGTAAGTATTGGAACGGCGAGGACGTCGAACGCGGCGAGTGTCGTGGACGCCTGTTCCGCCCGCCCAGTTATGGCCAGCGCATGAGCTGCTACCGCATAAGCCAGTGGAACAACGCTCAAGCGCCCGAGCTGTTGGAAGAGAGTGTAGGACTCGCTGGCCCGGCGGAAGGCGCTCGCCGGGCGGCCCTGTTCGAGGTGAAGGGGGGCGAACCATAGGGCGACGAAAGCTCTCGCTTCGGCCGCCGGATGATCCATAACTTGGCGATACGCCACAGTGAGAAGTTCGTCCAGCTCGCCGAGACGGCCGGAGTGGCGAAGGGCGGCAGCGCCTCGGTTCCGTTCCACCGAGTCACCGTAAGTCTCTGTGTTCACCTCGCCCAATGTCCCGCCGGCCAAGCGGTACGTGATATCCCAAGCGGGCGCAATCTCGCTTCCGGCGTCCCAGGGGGTCGTGTTGTGCTTGAGTTCTCAAGCAAGTCGACCATTGACGCTCCTCGCGGGCAACGGTCTGCGCCGTGACCCAGCCCGCCACTTGGCCCGTTCGGGATCTGGCGTTCCCGACTGGAAAATGCGAACGCCCGAATTTGTCCGTGCCGACACTGACCGTGGCGCGTCTCGTTGGTAGGAGTTGGCTTCGGCTACACCTCGACGTTGGCTTGGCTGGCAACCAGAGGCCCATTCCGTCGCGGGCACACGTCCTCAATGGGCGGTACCGAAACTTGCCGACCGGTGGCCAGATAGAGATGCCGCCAAAACTGGGCAGCTGGCCGGCGCGCTCTTCCAGAACTCCCCTGAGAGGTCGGCCCTGATCTCGCTCACCTGGTTAGGGTGCTTGATCGCCAAGGCGTTGAATACTGATTATCGGAGGCATCGATGCCAGGGGTCATGGAGCACATGGCCGAGCCTTGATGGATTGCACATCCGTTGCGGGTGAGCGGTAAAAGCCGACGAGGCGATGGCCGCTTTGCCTTTGCACATCGACCCATAAATCCTGGCCGGCGCAGCGCCCACGCTGTTGACGTCATCCGGGGTCCCGCCGAAGGCGCCTTTCCCCACGAGGGCATTGTCAGATCCAAGATTTCAAGATTCCAAGATGTGCTGGCACCCTGGAACACCCTTGAATTCCTGAAATCTTGAAATCTTGGTCGGGCCAATAGCCGGTATGCGGCCCCGCCTTAGAGGTAGAGGCCGCAAGTTGCGGCGCCCCTAAGGAAGGTGACGTGACGATAGTTCCAGGCTCCATAGTCCTTCCGGCGGGCCAAGTTACCCGGACGAACGAGAGCCGTCGAGTCGGTCATTCGACAAGCCGATGAGAACTGGCAACCGCGCCTCCACGAGCCACAGGTCGGACGGGGACGGGCCCATCTCCTTACGGTCGAGGAAGTGGCCGGCGTGTTGTGCGTATCGGTGCGGACAGCGAAGAACCTGATGTCCCGTGGAGAATTGGCCTACGTGAAAATCGGGCGCGCCACCCGGATCGACCCCGCCGACCTCGACGAGTACGTGACCCGTAGCCGGCGCAAACAGCGCCGCCGGCCAGTATTCAGCTGACCCGGCGCGCCTGCCGTAGTTGTTCGACTCGCAGAGCGGCCGCCTGCTCCGACCCGGCCAACAGGTGGCCATGCAGCCGCCGGGAGGTTGCGATGTCAGCGTGAGCGAGAATCAATTGCACCTCGATGTCGCTCGCCCCCGCAGCCCACAACAGGGCCGCGGCCGTATGCCGCAAATGATGCGGCGTCAGCCGCCGGAGCCTCGCTGCTTCCCGCCGAACGTGGGCTGTCGCTTCGACCTTGGACCAGCCCTCGCCGACCAGCCGCCGGCGTTCCAGAGCCGCCCAGCGCACCGCGGCGGACTCGACGGCCGGCCGCAGCCGGCGGGGAAAGTAGTTGTTCCAGCGCAGCCCGCCACCTCGCGCACCAGAGAAGAGGGGGGTGTCGGGACCGGAAGCGCCCAGGCCGGCAAGGTGCTGGCGTAGCAGTTCGGCCAACTGCGGCCCGACAATCACTGTCCGGATACGCCCACCTTTCGGCCTGGGGTTGCGAACCTGGCGTCCCTCGACTTCGACGACGGGCTCCCGCACCCATACCCGCCCGGCCGCCAGATCGACATCGCCGATCCAGATGCCCGCCACCTCGGAGCGTCGCCCGCCGGTGCCCAGTAGCAACTCGAAAATCAGCCGGTCCTCGGCCTCCGGTAGACGGCTCACCAGCAGGTCCAGGAATCGGAAATCTGGCACCACGATCTCACGCACCCGGTCGCCAGCGGGGTCCACCGCCAGGATCAGTCCCTCAGCCGCGCTGGCCGGGAGGACTCCCGAGTCGACCAACCACGTGAAGAAGGCCCGGATCATCACCCAATGCGTCCGGATCGTGTTCGGCGCCCGCCCGGCTGCCTCCATCCTCTGAAAAACCGCCAAAAGCTCCGACTCGCCCACTGTTGTTAGCGGTGTGACTGTCTGATCATCGGGGGGCGTTTTTCGGCGGCGTTGTTTGCGCGGCGGTTTGGGCTGGTTGTCGGAGGGTGGGGGCGGCGAGGATGGCGGGTCCTTGTTCGCGAGGGACCCCTCCCGCTGCGATTGGTCTCTCGGTCGGGAGGGGTCCAGGGCGGTGTTGCCACCTGTGTCCATCGTATGGCCTTGTTCGTTGTCGGTCGACGCGTACGTGTCGGCTGGCCGGGCGGTCGTGTTCCCGCGACCGGAGTGCCCGTCGTGTTCGACGCCGATGAGCTTGTGGTCGGGGTATCGGCGTCATGTCCGTCAGGAGGGCCTGTGTCAGCGGGTGTTCATCCCGCGTGTGCGCTGCGGGTCCTGCGAGGTGACTCATGCGATGCTGCCTGCGTTTTTGTTGGTCGGCCGGCTGGACGTGGTGGAGACGGTCGGGGCGGTTCTCGAGGGGGTCGCGGCCCGGAGGGTCGGGGTCCGCCCGGCGGCGGAGGGGGTGTCGGTTCCTCACACGACCGCCCGGGGCTGGTGCCGGCGTTTCCGGTTGAGGGCGCCTTGGACGGCGGTGGCCTTTGCTGCGTTGGCGGTCGATCTGGCGGGAGCGGTAATCGCGCCGGTGGCGGACCTGGGCGGGTGGGCGCTGGCCACGATCTTCGCCGCCTGGGAGGCGGCTATGTCGCTTCCGGGTTGGCTGGCTGTTGGCGCTTGGCGGTTCGTCTCGGCCGTGAGCGGCGGGAGGTTGATCGCGGCCAACACAGATTCGCCCTGGTTAGTCATCGGCAGACGTCGTTTCATGCCTCCGGTCCCCTGAAAGCCAGGAGACCGGAGAGGAGACGACGACGTGGATAACGACATGACCGAGGCGATCGCCTTGCACCGCTGGGCGGTGATCGCCGAGGCGACCGCTGATCGGCTGAACCCGGCGGAGCGTGGGCTGGTGGTTCGGGCCATCGCCGGGCGGTCCCATACCCATCCCGACGGCAGCACTCGTCGCTATTCGAGGGGCACGATCGACCGATGGGTCCGGGCGTGGCGGGCTGGGGGCCTGGAAGGGCTGCGGCCTTCGGGCCGTTCGGATGCCGGGACGGTGCGGGCCCATCCCGAGCTGGCCGAAGAAGCGGTGGCACTGCGTCTGGAGCTGGCGAGCCGCTCGGCGGCGCAGATCGCCTCGATCCTGTTGCACCGCCACGGGGTGAGAGTGTCGGAGCGGACGGTGCGGGCCCAGCTGCGCCGACGGGGCCTGCATCGCGAAGCGCTGGAAGCGGAGCCGAAGGTGTTCGGCCGCTACGAGGCGGCCCGGCCGAACGAGCGGTGGATCACCGACGTGCTGGTGGGCCCGTGGGTTCCCCACCCCAAGATCGACGTCTCGGTGCGGGCCAAGCTGTTTTTGATCGTCGACGACCACTCCCGGCTGTTGATCGACGGTGTGTTCTACGCCTACGAGAACGCCCGGGCCTGCCAGGACCTGCTGCGCCGGGCCATCGTGCGTCGGGGGATGCCAGAAGTCCTCTACGCCGATAACGGCGCCCCGTTCAAGAACGCCTGGCTGGCCCGCACCTGCGCGGTGCTGGGCATCCGTCTGGTCCACTCCCAGCCCTACTCGCCCGAAGGGCGAGGCAAACAGGAGCGGCTCAACCGCTACATCCGCGACGCCTTCCTGTCCGAGGCGATCCATCACGGCATCGACAGTCTGGAGACTCTCAACGATCTCTTCTCGGCGTGGGCCGAGCAGGTGGCCAACCGGCGTCTCCACGCCGAGACCCACCAGCCCCCGATCGAACGGTTCCAGGCCGGCGGACCGCACCGGGCGGCCGACCCCGAACGGCTCCGAGAAGCGTTCCGATGGTCGGCGACACGCAAGGTGACCCGCACCGCCACCGTCCCTTTGGAAGGCAACCAATACGCGGTCGACTCTTCCCTGGTCGGCCGGCGAGTGGAGCTGCGATATGACCCCGAAGACCTCGCCCGCCTAGACGTGTTCTACGAAGGCAAACCGGCCGGCGTGGCCACCCCGTTCGTGATCGGACACCACACCCACCGGGCCGTGCCCCAAGCCGCCCGGCCCACACCGACACCGACCGGCGTCGACTACCTGGGCCTGGTCGCCGCCGCCCACGAAGAGGCGGCCGGCACCGGGATGAAAGTTGACTTCACCCAGCTGGCCATCTTCGAGCTCCCCGGCGACGGCGAGGAGGCACAGTGAGCCGGGCGCCGTGGGTCGCCCACTTCGGCCTCACCCGCACCCCGTTCGGCAAGTCCATCCCGGCCAAAGACCTCTACGCCCGGCCCGCCCATCAAGAAGCCATCGCCCGCATCAACTTCTGCGTGGTCGAGAACGCCCTCGGGGTGATCACCGGTGACGTCGGCGCCGGAAAAACGGTGTCGGTACGCGCCGCAGTATCGACCCTGGATCCCACCCGACATCAGATCATCTACATCTCCAACCCGGCCTTCGGCACCAGAGGCCTCTACGTCACCATCGTCAGAGCCCTCGGCGACCAGCCCCGCTACCAGCGAGCCGAGCTCATGGTCCAAGCCGCCGACCTGCTCGCCGCCGAAGTCGCCGAACGCCACCGCCGAGTCGTGCTCATAGTCGACGAAGCCCACCTGCTCGAACCCGCCCAACTCGAAGAACTACGGCTGCTCACCAACGCCGACATGGACTCCGCCTCCGCCTTCGCCGGCATCCTGGTCGGCCAACCCACCCTCAACCGCCAACTGCGCATGGGCGCCTTCGCCGCCCTCGACCAGCGCATCGCCACCCGCTTCACCATCAAACCCATGGACCTCGCCGAGTCCCTCGAATACCTCAAACATCACCTCGCCCTAGCCGGACGAGACGAACCGCTCTTCGCCGACGACGCCGTCTCACGACTTCACCGCGTCGCCAACGGCCTACCCCGGCAGCTGAACAACGCCGCCACCGCCGCACTCATCGCCGCCGCCGCCGACAACAAGGACCTCGTCGACGACGCCTGCGCCAAGAAAGCCGTGGCCGAGCTCACCCGAGACTGAACATGACCCATCCCGCCCGGCCCCCGCCCTCATCCACAAACCCCCTGCCGAACTGTGATCAAACACCGCTGCCAACCCGTGTGCAGACAACGTGGCCGCCAACAACTGTCTGCGGAAGCTCATCGCCGATAGAAGGACTCCACCACTTCAGCCATTGAGCACGGTCCCGGGCGGCGGTCGTCGCCGCTCCCCCTCTGCCGTTGCCGAGCCGCACGAGCGACCGTAGCTCGAGCTTGGCGACCTGCCAGCGCTCGAACCATTCGCCACAGCGGACACCACCGACCGCCACGTTGGTAGAAGCGTCGCCGAGCAGCTCGGGATCATCCTCGGGCAGGAGGTGGGTTAGACGCCAGCGGGCTTGAGCCTGGTAGGCGTCCTCCTCGGACTCATAGACGCCATAGCTGAGCTGGCGGCCATCAGCGCGGACGCGGAGCCTCCAGCGCCCACTCGGCAGCCGGTCGATCCTCCCACCCCTGTTGGGGGCGCGCCGCCACCTCGACTTAGCCATAAAGCCGCCGTCCCGAATGAGTCATATTGAGTCATCGACACTACCAGCGGGCTGTGACGGCGAACTCTGAACCCGGGCGCAGCACTCTGACCTGCGCTTTGCAGTGGAGGTGACCGGATTTGAACCGGCGACTTCTACGATGCGAACGTTCTCAGGCGCGGCTTCATGACCTGCGAGTTTCCGGCCGCGAGGCCCTGACCAGCCCTTTTGCAGCGTTGGTTGTGTTGGCAGTTGATGACTGACGACGGGAAAATGGCGTCTGTTTGGGGTCCGTGGGGTCCGTTTGGGGTCCGTTTCGGGAACGGTGGCGTGCGTCGACCTTAGGTCGATCTGGTCCCCCACCCCCCGCCCTCTGATCGCACTGCGCGCCCACTATCGGAACGGCCTGCGGCGTATCACAACAGATAGATCAAACTCAGAAGGAGAGCGAAGAAAGCCACCGCCCTCCTCGCGGTGGCCTTCTTCGTGCCTACAGGCCCGCCCCCAGCCAAGAACGCCAACCAGCTGGCACGCGACCTTCTTTTCATCGCCTGCGGTCCGCAGGGTCACGCCAAAAGGACGACAGCACCGCCCCGATCGAAGGTGGAGAACTTCTGGTGGGCCTCTTGGTGGACCGCAGGTGCCCGCGGTGACTGCGACAGTATCCGGGAGCTAACGTTTGGGGCAGTGGGCTTCCTCTGAACTCGTTGAACCTGCGCCGCTGCCCAAGCCACCCAGACAGTGGCGCGCGCTCGTGCGCCGCCTTGGTCTGGGGCGCAGGCCCCCTCGGTCGCGGGGATCAGGCGCGGCGAGGACCTCCAACCTTCGCGACGTCGAGGTGGACGGCGCGGCGCCCGGTTGGTATCCGCGACCGATGCCGGGGTGCCGTCACTTGCGGGGCCAAGCGGGTAGGCGGTGACCCGACGGCGCTGGACGATTCTACCCTTGGGGTGTGCGCGGGATCGTGGTCACTGCCCTTATCGGATATGGCTCGGTCGCGGTGGCTACCCGCGGCGCGGACGCGCTCGGGCTAGGAGGTCGTCGGCTTCGATGCGGATGTGTCGAGTCCTGTTGGTGCAAGCGCCCTGGAATGACCGTGCTGCGATGGGTAACCCCCCGGCGGTGGCACCGAATCGGGCTGACTGCCCAAGACAAGGCTCGCCGGGCCGTCAGGTCCGTCTGAGCACAGGCCTATCCCGGCGGCGCGACTCCACAAGCACGTCGTTCCCCGGGACACGGCTACGCTTCGCGATATGGTGAACCGCTGCCTCACAGCTGCCGAGGTGGCGGAGCTGGCCGATCTTGTCGAGGACCTGACGTTTCGCACTGAGCTAGTCGACCGCGTTCTGGATGCGGCCAAAGAACAGAGGGGAATGACGCTCGTCTTGAAGGCGCACGTCGATCAGCCAAAGCCGCCCCCGATCTGATCAGCGGGCGCGGTCAAATGACCGTCCCAACGCCAAACCGGTGCTATAGAGGTACTCACCCGCACAGTACTCACCCGCACCGAAACGTTTGGAGAGCTCAACACAGCCCTTCCACACCGATCAATAGGGCCCCACATCCATCCCGCAAACCGGCGATAGGAGCGCCGTCGACCGTGCCGGGAGAGCGACATTTGGAGGCGCCTTTGCGAATGTTATGTGCGAGCCTTCTGGGAGCGGGACCGTTAGCAAGGCTACACAACGGGACCGTTGTTCTGCGCTCGTCCAAGACGGCGCATGGATCGGAGAGATGGACTAGCTGGAGCAGAATAATGGCCGAACAAGCGCCGGGTGTGAGCCGAGTACAACTGCTCCCCTTGGATACCGCCATTGTCGGCATCATCACGTACTCACAATCATCGTCAAGCATGCCAGCCGCGACATCCCAGTCGCCGTTGAGGCTGGCTTCGTAAAATGACCGGAAGAGCGTGACTTTAGTCATGACCTGGCCTCTCCTCTCCTTCTCAGCTGCCCGGCGGCCGCGGAGGCGGCCCCCTTGATGGGGTCCGCCACGGCGGCCTGTTGCGAGACGTACACGAGTCACCACCCCGGTCGCCGCGGCTCTATGGGACCAAGGAACGGATCTCGGGTTTAACCGGGACTGTAATCACCGTTGGCGAGTCGGCTCCCAAGGCTGCCAGGAAAGCCTTCCTGATTTCTGTCTTTGACTTTGCCACGACCGTGTGACAACCGAAACCGTTGGCGATGCCTGAAATATCGAGACCGGGAAGGTCGAGACCCGGTGCGTTCGGCGCCTCTTCAAGCACGGCGAAGTCCTTCAAGACTCCGTACTCGCCGTTGCGAACAACGACGAATACCACCCGCAGCTTGTGTTGTGCGGCGGTATAGAGGCACTGGATCGAATATTGAAACGCACCGTCGCCAATTATCGTGACCACCGGCCGTTTGACTCCTTGGGTCTTGAGAGCTAAGGCGACGCCCACGGCAGCGGGCGCTCCCCAACCCAGGCCGCCGCTCGCGAACGAGTAATATGACCCCGGTTCAGTAATCGGCCAGGCGTTGAGCAGTTCGGTCACATTGGATGTTGTCTCGGTCACAAGAATCGTATCAGTGGGCCGAGATTCCCCAAGGGTAGAGAAGGCTTCATCCGCATACAGCACGTCTCCGTCGCTGGAAACCTTAAGCGGGGAAGGGGCGCACCGGGCCATTCACGCCTTGAGTTCTCCGGAACCAGATCGATCAAGGTCTCGAGAGCCAACTGGGGATCGCCGAGCATGCTGTCGCCGACAAATGCCGTTCCCGCTTCGTTCGGATCTACGGTGATTTGAAGCAACTCAGTTCCATCTGGAAGATACGACCCGGCAACGAAGGGGTAATAACGGAAGACCTGTGCTCCAACGACTATCACCAGGTCGAATCCGCGGAGGCGTTCGCACAGTGGGCCGATCGCTGGCGGAAGACTTCCTTGAAACTGCGGGTGGGTAACCGGGAACGAATTCTCTCCGTATATGGCGAGAACAACCGGCGCCTGAAGTTTCTCAGCCAACCTTACGCCAACGTCCCAACCACCCGCCTTCTCGAGGCCCGGTCCATAGACCAGGATCGGATTGCGAGAACCGCTGATCTTGTCGGCGAATGTCCTTACTCGCTCGGGATCTGGAGTTACCCGAGTGCTGACAGTCCTCACGACGGGGCTGCCCAAAGCAGGCTTGTCCCAATTGTCCAACGGAACTGAAAGAAACACCGGGCCAGCCGGGGGCTGAAGCGCCACCGCTAGGCTCTCATGATCGGGGCCGGCACGTCCTCCGCTCGGACGGGCTGATAGGACCACTTCACCCAAGGTTTAGGGAGGATGGTTTCTTCGACGTTGGTCAGGTATACATCGCCCACCAGCATTTCCCGGGTCTGCTGGCCGCCCAGGATGATGAGCGGGGTCTTGTTCATGAAGGCCCCACTAATGTTGCCCATACCATTGCCAACACCGGTGAAGGTATGCAGATTCACCAAGGTTGGCTCTTCCTGTCGCCTGGGCATATGCATAAGCCATCGCGGCAGCTGAAGCTTCTTGCAAAGCTAATACATAGTCGAAATCCGACGGAAAATTTCTTGAGGAAGGGCAGTTCGGTCGAGCCAAGGTTCCCGAATAGCGTAGTCAAGCCAAGTCGCCTCAGGAGCTCGTATGTGGCTTCCTGCACGCTGAAAAACGGGGCCTTACTCATATTGATCTCCGGTTGTTAGTTTGGGTAGGCGCGTCAGTTGAACGCGATGTTGAGCGGCAACGGTGCGCGTCAGGCGCCCACTTGGAACCGATCTCGCTGGTGGCGTCGGCGGTAGCGACGTCGACGGTGGGGTCGATCATCGTGCCGGCCCGGGGCGCATCGACAACCCGGCCTGGTCTTCCCTTGTGGGCAATAGAGCCTAACTGTCGGCGATCCAACTGCCATGGAACCCCAGTGGAACGCGGGCTGGCAGGTGAATGCGCGCCACCGGTTCGCCCGCGAAATCCTGCGCGGCAAGAATCACCAAATCCGTCTTGCCTCCATCGAGATCGTGAGCATAGGCGATGACATAGCCTTCGTCTTCACTGGCGTTGAGGGACAGGGGAGCAAAAATGGCTTCGCCCGCTGCGCCGTGCTCGAAACGGTGCTCCTCGACGGCGCCGCTTTCCAGATCATGTTTGAGCAGGACGTTGCCGGACGTGTGACCCGTCCCGACGGTCGGGGCGACCACGTGATCCTGGAGTTGCTTGAAAGCGGTCGTGTATCCGTAGCGATGGCGCTTGCTGATGATTCTATCGTCGACGCGCGGAAACTCCTGAAAGAAGCGGTCGCTGAGAGACCGAAGAGTGACTTTGCCCCTGACGGGATCGATGATCCATCGATCGAGCGTGATGGGCCCTGCCCCAGTCATCAGCGAAACGTCGTAACTGCCTGCGTAGCGGCACACGTCGACGCAAACACCGCTACCATCGTCATAGGCATTGAGCGTATGAAAGACAAAGCAGGGTTCGACGGGGAACCAGCGCGCTCCACGTGAGGCGTCTTCGCGCGAGAACAGTCCCACGCGCGCTTCATGGGCCGGATTCCAGGCATAAGGAAACCTCCCGGCTTTCGCCGCATCAAGACTGAACGTGACCGGCAAATCATAAAGGACCACGTATTTTTCAGTCAGGGCGAAGTCATGCATCATCGGTTTGTCGCGAACGGGAATCTCGGTTATACGGCTCACTTTTCCGGTTTTGTCGATAACAACGTGCTGGACATAATCCTGACGAGGCGAATACGCGATGGCGTGAACCTCGCCTTTCTGCATGTCGGCCTTCGTGTGCGCCGCAAAACCAGCGGCCAGCGTACCGGCGAAATCATAAGGCTTGACCGTGTTCAGTTCGTCGGTTATTTCGTACGGCAGGGAACCACCTTCAACCGTCGCAAGGATTCGACCGGCGTGAGCGAGAATGTGAGTATTGGCGGCGAAATCGTGGCCATGAATCGGTCCCTCCCGCCACTTTTCGCCGAGCGCTTCCGCGACATCTTTCGAACGGACCCAGCGATTGCGATACCACTCTGCCCGGCCCTCCCGCAACCTCACGCCGTGCACCATGCCGGACCCGAGGAACCAATGGTGCTTGTTATCGTCGAGGCCGCGCATAAAATTCGGACCATTGCGCAAATAGCGGCCATTCAACTCTGATGGTATGCGGCCGGTGACCGGTAGGTCGAAGGCTGTAACCTCCTCCGTTACAGGCGCAAACATACCCTGGCGAAACCAATTTATCGGTGCCTCCGCGGCTTGTTGTGACATACGCTTCTTCCCTCCTTTTCGTCCGTTCGGAGACAGTGTCCGGGCCACCAACCAACCGTTGACCGGGCCTCGGTGTCCAAGAATGCCCGGTCCCAGGAGGTGGGGGAAGACAGACAGGTCTTTCCCGTTACCATAAAGGAAACAGACTTGTCTGTCAAGGGGTATAGTCTGTGGGGTGGCGAATGGAGGTACTTCGGGCATGGTGACCGAACGGCAGGCAGAAGGAGCCCGAGAGCGGATCCTTGATACCGCCTACGGCCTGTTTTCGACGCGGTGGTATTCGTGACGTCGGAATCGACGAGGTCATCGAACGAGCAGGCGTCGCCAAGGCGACGCTCTACCGCCACTTCCCCTCAAAGGACGATCTTGTCCTTGAATTCCCTCCGGCGACGGGCATCTCTGGCAGGTCCGGCTTGGATAGAACGAGAGGTGCGTGTTCGAGGTACCACCCCAGAGGAGCAGCTCCTCGCCATCTTCGACGTGTACGACGAGTGGTTCCACCAGTGGGACTATGAGGGCTGTCCGTTCATCAGAGTCATGCTCGAGATGGGAACCACTCATCCTCTGGCCAGGCGAGCGCAGCTCACCAGGACGACCTACAAGCGTTGGCCCAGCAACTCGCCGAGGACGCGGGCGATCCGATCCGGCGGACATCGCCTCGTCGTGGCACCTCCTCATGAGAGGTGCGTGTGTCGACGCCCGGCGGTAGATCTCGGGGAACTGAGCGAAGCGAGCGAGAATGCCCGGGAAACGCTGATTGATGAAGATCGGCGGCACGATCCCCGGGCTCGATCGACGTCCCGTGCGGGAGCGTCAGCCAACCAGAAAGGACACCAAACCCGGCTCTCGGCACCCATAGCAGCAGTGCAGGCCGGAGGGGCCCGGTATACTGTGGGCGTTCATGGCGCGCCGACCCCCGCGACCGGTGGGGGCGCAACTGTGGCATGTGGACGTGCGTAGGGAGGCGGTGCTCAGTCTGCCTGATATCTGTCTGTGCAGTGCTGCGACTTGAACCGCCCTGGGCGAATAAGTGCCGGTAGGAGATGGTTATGCGGGTGATCGGTTTAGCGGCTGTCGCGGCCCCCAGTAACGCGGGCCGCGACCACCCCGGCCGCCGGTCCGCTCCTCGGATCAAGATTGACGTCAGGGGTCACCCCGGAGATCGTTGGGTTGTTGACCCCGTGAACCTCGGCGCCGACCAGCGGTTCTGCGCTATCTCCTACCGGATTCATCGACCGGTGGAGGAGGAGCAGCAATGCGGGGGTACGTCGTTGAGAAGGGAGGCCGGTTCTATGCGGTGATCTACGAGGGTCGAGATCCGATCACCGGACGTGAGCGGCGAAGCTGGCACGCGGCTGGGCCCGATCATGTCGAGGCTGAACGTTTGGCCGTGTCACTTGCGCTGGCGGCACTGGTGGAAGGACCGTCCACTGGGGCTTACGGTGGCCCGGTACCTCTTGCAGACTTGGCTGCCTCGAAAGCAGATCAGCCTTCGGCCCAGCAGCTAGGACGGCTACCGACGGAACATCGAGAGTCACGTCGTGCCGCGCATCGGGCGCATCCCTCTCCGTCGGCTCAGGGTCGAGCACATCGACGAGTTCTATGCCGAACTCCTGGCCAATGGGCGCGTCGACGGCAAGAGCGGCCTCGACGGAAAGACCGTGCTCGAAATTCACGTCATCCTGCGCAAGGCCTTCCAGGATGCTTGCCGTCAAGGACTTGTCGTTCGGAACGTTGTAGCCGATGCTGAGCCCGCCGAAGCGCCGCCGTCCACGCAGTGACGTCCGCCTGCCTGGAACCCCTTACAGCTGCGAGCGTTCTTGGAGACGGCTAAGTCGGACCGGCTATTTCCGGCCTTCTGGCTGGCGGCGAACACCGGCATGCGTCGCAGCGAACTGCTTGGGCTGCGGCGGGAGGATGGCCTGGCCGTTCGCCGACCTGTCGATCAGCGGGTCGCTCGTCTCGGTTGCCTACGAGTTGCATGAGAGCCGCGGCAAGACACGCAACTCGACACGGTGGGGTGGACCTCGACCCCCAGACGGTGCAGATCCTCGCGGGGT
>CAWAEC010000005.1:0-306672 GCA_963781155.1 uncultured Acidimicrobiaceae bacterium | reverse complement strand
CCTTGAGGTCTTTCACGGGGTCAAGATCCAAGACAGCGCCCTGGTGGCGGCCGCGGTGCTCAGCCACCGCTACATCACCGACCGGTTCCTGCCGGACAAGGCCATCGACCTGGTCGACGAGGCGTGCGCCATGCTCCGGACCGAGATCGACTCCATGCCGGCCGAGCTTGACGAGCTGACCCGGCGGGTCATGCGCCTGGAGATCGAAGAGGCGGCCCTCGAGAAGGAGACCGACCCCGCCAGCAAAGCCCGCCTGGAGAACCTACGCCGGGAGCTGGCCGACCTGCGCAGTCAAGCCGATGCCATGCGGGCCCAGTGGGAGGCGGAACGGCAGGCCCTGCGCAAGGTGCAGGCGCTGCGCGAGGAGATCGAACGCGTCCGCCTGGAGGCCGAGCAGGCCGAGCGCAACTACGACCTCAACCGGGCGGCCGAGCTGCGGCATGGACGGCTACCGGAACTGGAACGACGCCTCCAGGCCGAAGAGGCCCAGCTGGCCGCCAAGCAGGGCGGCTCTCGCCTCCTTCGCGAGGTGGTGACCGAGGAGGAGATCGCCAGCATCGTCTCACGCTGGACCGGTATTCCCGTGTCCCGTCTACAGGAGGGCGAGCGGGAAAAGCTGCTGCGCCTCGACGCGATTCTGCACGAGCGGGTGATCGGCCAGGACGAGGCCGTGCAGCTCGTCGCGGACGCCATCATCCGGGCCCGGTCCGGCATCAAGGACCCCCGGCGCCCCATCGGCTCCTTCATCTTCCTCGGCCCCACGGGAGTCGGGAAGACCGAGCTGGCCAAGACCCTGGCCGCCGCCCTGTTCGACACCGAGGACAACATGGTCCGCATCGACATGAGCGAGTACCAGGAGCGTCACACCGTGAGCCGACTAGTCGGCGCCCCTCCGGGCTACGTCGGCTACGAGGAGGGAGGCCAGCTCACGGAGGCCGTCCGCCGAAAGCCCTACTCCGTGGTCCTGTTCGACGAGATCGAAAAAGCGCATGCCGACGTGTTCAACACGCTCCTCCAGGTCCTCGACGACGGGCGGCTTACCGACGCCCAGGGGCGCACCGTCGACTTCCGTAACACCGTCATCATCATGACGTCCAACATCGGGTCGGAGTACCTCATGGACGGAGTCACCCCGAGCGGCGAGATCAAGCCGGACGCCCGAGCCCTGGTCTTGGGTGAGCTGCGCCGCTACTTCCGCCCGGAGTTTCTCAACCGTGTCGACGACACTGTCCTGTTCAAGCCATTGACCGAGCCCGAGATAGAGCGGATCGTCGAGCTCATGTGCAACGAATTGCGCGCCCGGCTGGCCGAACGGCAGATCACCCTCGAGATCACGGACGAGGCCCGCCGCCACATCGCCCATGAGGGCTACGATCCAGTCTTCGGGGCCCGTCCCCTCCGCCGGTACATCGCCCACGAACTCGAAACCCAGATCGGGCGTGCCCTGCTCTCGGGGAACATCCGCGACGGCAGCACCATCACGGTCACCAAACTCGACGGTCAGCTCCAGGTCACCTTCCAGAACCCGCCCGCCGCCGGCCAGGCGGCGGCCTGATCGGCGGCGTCAGACGGTGGGCGGCCGCGTTGAAGTCTTCCTGGTAGCGCTGGACCGATCAGAATTCGCCCGGACCGCACTCGTGGCAGCCCAGGAGCTTTCCGGTCGCCTGCAGGCGGACGTCTACATCTTGAGCGTCGTAGCCCGCCCCGATCAGGTGACGGACATCGAGGCGGAGCTGGCCGCCCTACCCCTGCCGGACCGCATCGCCGACATCGCTGTCGTGATCGGGGACGCTCCCGCCCGGGTCATCAACCAGACCCTGCACGATCTCGGCACCGCCGCGCTGTGCATGGCGACCCACGCCCGGGGGCTGCGCCCCTTCGGTCTGGGGTCCATCGCGTACGAGGCCCTGGCCGTGGGCGCGGCTCCAGTGATCCTGGTCGGACCGTCACTGGGCTACCCCGAGGGCATTCCCTGGGCGGACGAACCCATCCATCTTGAGAAGTTCCGCGGTGGAGGCGTCGTGGTGTGCGTCGATGGTGGCGAACGATCGGCGTCCCTGGCGGCCACGGCCCGGCCCTGGGCCCGGGCACTGAGTGAACCGTTGATCGTATTAACCGTCGCCGAACCCGACTCGCCCCTTCTCGGCGCCGAGTTGCCGGACAGAGCTTACGGGCCGCCCGGCAACGTGAACGCCTTCCTCGACCGGCTCACAACTCCTCTCCGCGGGGAGGACGTGGTGGTGAAAGGTCGGGCGGTCTTCGATCCGGTTGGGCCCGCCGAGGGTATCCGCACCTACCTGCAAAAGTCCCCGGCGGCTCTGCTGGTCGTCGGCTGTCAGCTCCGGCGCCGGCGTCTGCCCTTTCGGGGAGCCAGGACCGCGGCCGCCATTCTGGGGCGGAGCCCCTCACCGGTGCTGGTGGTGCCCCGCCCCGCGAACGGCCAGCAAACCGGCTAGCCCCGGGATACGGGGATCTTGGTGGCGGACTCCTTGGTCTCCTTGGGGAGCGGCACCCGCACCTCCAGCACGCCGTCGTTGTAGCTCGCCTTGATGTCCTCTGGATTCACTCCCTGGGGAAGCGGCAGAGCCCTCGAGAAGGCGCCGTAGCGGAACTCCGACCGGTATCCCTCCTTCCCCTTATCCTCAGACTTCTCCTGGCGTTGGGCTCGAATGTGGAGCATGCCGTTCGACACCGTCAGCTCCGCGTCTTTGCCCGGATCGATACCCGGTAGCTCGGACCGGACGACGAGGTCGTCCCCATCGTGGAACTCCTCGACCTTCAAAAGGCCGTTGCCCTCCCAGTCCCCTTCCAGAAACCGGCGCACGAGTTCTCCCGGTCCCTCAAATCCAAATCGCTCTCCGCGGGTGAGTGCCATAACTGCCTCCTTGGATGGTTACAACAGCAGATCGAAGATGTGAAAAGCCTGCTCCCAGTGGGCACTGCTGGGGTTCTTCAGCTTCGGATCGATGATCTTGAACGCCTCCGCCAAGGCCACGCTCAGGCCACCCGCTACGGCAGGTAGCCGGGCCTGGGTGTCCTCGTCGACCAGCAGATCCAAGGCAGGAAGCGTGGCCAGGTGTTCGAGAACGGGCTGCAGCTCGATGTCCTCATCGAGCTTCTGGAAACGATGGATGCTCTCCTGCAATCCCCTGGTGATCGGCAGATCGAATGGCATGATCAGGCCACGATCGTTGGCTCGAGCCGTCGCCTGTCCCATCATGAGCAGGTCATGGAGCTTGTGGTGGACGAAGTCGTTGTACCGCTTCAGGTCGTCCTTGTCGACGTCCAGTCCGGCGGCAGACCGAAAGAACCGCTCAAATCTCGCCACTCCCATGATCGCCATCGTCGTCACTCCTTCGCTCGCGACATCGTTGCTCCGGGTGCGGCAGCACACCTCCCGCGATCGCGTAGTCCGTCCCCGTCCTTAGGCTGTCCTCGATGCGCCTGCTGCTGGTCGGCCCACCGGGTGCTGGAAATGGCACCCAGGCGACTACTTAATCTCGCCGGTCTATAACTCGCCCTTACCGGTTCGACAGTCTCTCCATGGCCGAACCACGCGTATGGGGGATCTGCCCGGGCCGGACCGGTGGAAGGATACGCCCGTGTCCGGCACGCCCCCCGACTCAGGCCGTCATCGGCTATGACAGTGCCGCTGCACTCCTTTCCCGCCAGTGATCCGTCCGCCCACTGGCGGCGGGAAGATACCCGACCCTTAAATCCGAGAGCGCCGGTGCCGACTGTCACGTCCGTTTTCGGCACCCGTTTAGATACCACCCGGTGAGGAACGCAGTGCCCGCGACGAGCCGACCGCCCCCAACGGTGCGCCCATTCCCCACCGCAGGCGCTTCGGCGGCGGGAACACTGACTGTATGTGCGATCGTCGTCCGCCTAATCGCCAAGGGTCGGAGTCGGTCCGCGCTAGCGGTTCTGGCCGCCTGGGCGGGCGCCACAGCTGCGGGCGCGGCCATCGGGGCATCGGATTCAGGATGGGCGGGCATCGCGTGTGGCGGCGGCCGAGTGGCCCCTGCGCTGCGCACGCCGCTCCTGACGCTCTGGCTGTCGGAGGCGGTGATTGGAGATCGCAGGCATCGGGCCATAGTTGGCCTTGTCCGAGCTGTGGTGGCTATCACTGGTGCCGTCGCGGGGGTGGCATTCGTGGAGGCGGTTGCCCCCCACTGGCGAAGGGTCGCCCGACCGAGTCCACAGGTCGCGGTTGTGGCTAATACCGACTCTGGTTCCGCCCGGGTCGCCGGCCGAGCGCTGCGAGCGCTGGCGCTCGAACCGGTGGAGGTCATGTCAGTCGAGAAGGTTCCGGCTCCCGAGCTGTCAGCTGCCTTGGCCCGAGCATCAGCGCGACTCGCTGGAGGTGGCCGCCTCGTGGCTGCCGGGGGCGACGGAACCATTGGTACGGTGGCCGGGTGGGCGGCGCGGTCGGGTCTGGAGCTGGCGGTGTTGCCCACCGGGACCGGCAACGATATCGCTCGATCCATAGGGATCCCGCTTTACCCGGAGGAAGCGGCCGCGGTAGTCGCTCGCGGCGAAGTCCGCCGGGTGGATTTGGCCCAAACCAACCTGGGCGGTTTCGCCCACGCGGCGGGGATCGGCATGGTGGCGGAATTCGCCGCCGCGACCCGTGACACCCGCGGCTGGCGCCGGCCGCTCGTCTATCCCTATCGCTCCTGGCAGGCCTGGCACCACAGGCGCCCTTTGCCTGTCGAGGTGACCGTAGACGGCGACGTGGTCACCTTCCCGTCGCCGCCATTCGAGATCGCCGTGGTCAACGCCCCGAGGGTGGGAGGCCGCATCGGCCTAGGTCTTCCCGGGGCTCGAGCCGACGACGGGCTCGTCGACGTGATCGCCCTCTATCAGGGTGTCGGCCGGCACGCGATCCGCGGCTTGGCCCACTACCTGCGTTCTCAGGCTGAGTCACCCCCGAGGGGCGCGGTGGTCCGAAGCGGCCGCCGGGTGGAGATCCGATTGGCACAGCCCAGCGCCGTTTCTCTCGATGGCGAGCCGGCCGGGATTACCGACTGTCTGAGTGTTGCGGTCAACCACCGAGCCTGTGCTGTGGTCGTCCCCGGCCGCCGTCACCACCGCGATTTCCGATGGATCGCCAAACGCGCCCCGGCCCGGCCTTGGCGATGAGCCCATCGGCGGGGTCTTCCCGCCGATGGTGGCTTGAAACCTAAATGTGTGGTCTTTCAGCACGTGAGGTGCGTCCGTCTTGCAAGGCTGCGTGGTGCACATGATCCGGGCCAGCTTCCGTTACGCCAGCCGCCGGGACTGGCCGCATCTGGCCAAGGATCTCAAGCCGATCTACACGGATGCGACCTTCGGAACGGCGAGACGCTCGAACCGTGTGTGTCTCCGCTGCCTCGCCTCTGCCACACCTGCTCTTCCCACTTCAAGGGGTGCTCTATCGCTCTGACCCGGGCCTTTGGAGTGCGCCCCGCCGGATTCGAACCGGCAACCTGCGGATTAAGAGTCCGTTGCTCTGCCGTTGAGCTAGAGGCGCGTTCCCACTTCAACCTAGCCGGGAGCTGCGGGTGGGGTGACCGAGGGGACTTGAACCCCCGACCTCCAGGGCCACAACCTGGCGCTCTAACCGTCTGAGCTACGGCCACCACGGGCTCCTCAGTGTGCCACACGATGCACTTTGGTCGCCGCGGGCATATCCTGACGACCTCCGGCGTTGCGGCAGGTGTGGCGAAGGGCAGGATGGAAGTGTCCGAACGGGACCCAGTTCGGCTCTATCTGGACGGCATCGGGCGTTACCCTCTGTTGACCAAGGACGACGAGATCCGGTTGGCCCAAGCGATCGAGGCCGGAAAGGCCGCGGCAGTCGCACTGGCGCAGGGGGACAGTCTTTTCCCCGCCCGGGAACGAGAGTTGCGACGGCTGCAGCGGGACGCGGAACGGGCGACCGAGACGTTTGTCAACGCCAACCTGCGCCTGGTGGTCTCCATTGCCAAGAAGTACCAATCGTCCGACATGCCCATCCTGGACCTGATCCAGGAGGGCAATCTGGGGCTGATTCACGCGGTGGAGAAGTTCGATTGGCGCCGGGGCTTCAAGTTCTCCACCTACGCCACCTGGTGGATCCGGCAGGCCATCGGCCGCGGCATCGACAACACCTCGCGGACGGTCCGGCTTCCGGTGCACGCCGGCGACCAGGTGCGACGCGTCCTGCGCGTCAAGGCCCAACTGGAAGGCCAGACCGGGCACACACCGCCGCTCGCCGAGCTTGCCGCCCACCTCCAGATGCCGGAAGCGGATGTCGAGACTTTGCTTCGGTATGTCGTTGAGCCCGTGAGTCTTGCTACGCCCATCGGAGCGGAAGGTGAGACAGAGTTGGCCGATGTGGTGTCCGACGCAACCGCGCCGACTCCCTTCGACCTGGTTGCCGACCGCATGCTCGGTGCCGAGGTGGACCGCCTTTTGTCCTCGCTCACGTCGCGGGAGCGAGAAATCCTGCGGATGCGGTACGGACTCGATCGAGGCGACCCCCGCACCCTCGAGGAGGTCGGCGCGGAGCTCCACCTGACGCGGGAGAGGATCCGCCAGATCGAGCGGCGGGCGCTGGCGAAGCTGCGCCATCCCCGTGTCGACGGCGGGGCGCGCGACTTGCTCGCCTCCTGACTCCGGCAGCTTTCCGCCGTGACCCTGGGGGTGGTGCGGATCCCCTAGAGTGCTGGCCACCGGGTGTGTTTGCCCCCGTAGCTCAGTTGGACAGAGCATCTGCCTTCTAAGCAGCGGGCCGCAGGTTCGAGTCCTGCCGGGGGCGCAAAATAGCGAGTCGAGGATCGAGCGCCCAGCCGGTCGGCGTGGTGAGTTTCGACCCCCGGTGCAGGTTGAGCGCGGGTAATCTTTCGGCGCGATGGAGGCCAGCCTTCTCGCCAACCTGGAGCCTGCGCAGCGCAACGAGTTCTTGCAGCGCTGCGTTCGGCGCCGGTTCAACCGCCGTCAGGTCATCTTTCACCACGGCAGCCCCGCCGACGGGATGCACTTGATTCGCTCTGGGCGAGTGATGATCCAGATCACCACCCCGGCGGGGGCCGAAGCCTGCCTTACGGTGTCCGGTCCAGGCGACCCCGTGGGCGAACAGGCGCTGCTGGTCGAGGGAGGCAGACGGTCGGCGTCGGCGATCGCATTGGAACCAGTGGAGACGTTGTTTCTCTCCAAAGCCGCGTTTGAGTCGCTTCGGGGGGACGAGCCGATGCTTGACCGAGTCATGGTCAGCGTGCTCACCGCCCGGGTTCTTCGGCTGACGGACCAACTGGTCGAGGCCCTGTTTGTGCCGGCGCCGACCCGGGTCCTGCGCCGGGTCGCGGATGCAGCCGCTCTCTACGGCGATGGGGGAATACCGCTAACTCAACAAGAGATCGCCTCGCTCGCGGGATGTACGCGCCCCACGGTGAACCGGGCGCTGCGCACCGCGGAGGAGGCTGGGGTGGTGGACCTCGCTCGTCGCCGGATCCGCGTGCTCGACGTGGCTGGCCTTCGCCGGCTGGCCGGCTGAGCTGCTGAGTCCGGCTTCCTGGTCCTTCGGAGCTCCCTGCCGGAAAGGCCCGTGACTGGCGGTGGTCCCTGCCGCCACAGAGACCACCGCCAGCTGCCCCTTCACTGCCATGGCTCCCGCCCCGTTGCGGTTCCACGACATTTCAGAGTGTGCCCCGGCTGGCCGGTCGGTTCTATGCCCACGCGCACACTCCTGCGGTGACCTTCGTCACCCCCCGCGCCACGGTTTGGCGGCCGCTGGCGGGCGGTCGCGGCTGCATGGATTGCGGCTACGCGGGGACCCGGGGACGCCGGCGCACACGACCGGTAGCGAGAAGGACCAGCCAGGTGGCAGCCGGAATCAGCAGCGCCACCGCGGTCAGGACCACCCGCTGCATAGTGCTGGTGGTGTCGAGCCCGGAGACGCCAACGATCTTGACCGTGGCGATCAGCTCCGACACGGATCCGCGCCGGCCTCGTCCCGAGGCGTCGAAATGGTGGGTACCGGCCGAGGCTGAATCCGGGATCGCAACGGTGGCCGAAAAGTCGCCCAGACCGTTCGTCAGCGCCCGGCCCACGACCGTGGTATTGGAGTGGAAAGTGAGCGTGACCGTGGTTCCTGGCGCAAAACCCTGACCGCTGAGCGTCACCAGGTCCCCGCGGTGCAGGGCGTGCAGGATCGACAGCGGGCCGCGCGCCGGGGCCAGGCCAGCCTGGCCCGGAAGCCCGGAGTTCGTGGAGGTCGAGGATCCGGACCTTGGCGGCGTGCTCGAGTTGATAGTCCCGGACGATCCGTTCCCACCGGCCGACGGAGTACTGAGTACGCCGGGTCCGAGGGCCAGCGGGGCCGAGGTGGTGAGGATGACGGTGTCGCCGAGGATGGCCCCGTTTACAGCTATGCCGCCGAACACGACCAGCTGGCGGCTGGCCGAATCGAACGCGGCCGCTGCCCCGGCCCGGGGCGCAGGTGAGTGCGCTGGATGGGCCGCCGCCCAATTTCCGCCCGTCCAGACCCAAGTGTCGCCGAGCGCGGGCGTTCCGGCGGATCCACCGAAGAGGACCACTCCGCCTGCGGACGGGTCGGGAGCCATGACGGCCTGCTGCCTCGCCGCAGGACTGGAGGCTGGCGCCAGCCGTGTCCAGTTCTGTCCGGTCCACCCCCAGGTGTCGTTGAGCAGGCCCGTGCTGGGTGCACCGGACGGGACCGAGGAGCCACCAAAGAGGACCGTCATATTGGCGGGCTGGTCCAGCGCCAGATCGGCACCCACCCGGGCGGGGGGTCCAGTAGCGCCGGTTGCGGCCCAACCGTTCGACGTCCACACCCAGGTGTCGTTGAGGGCGGTAAGCGCGCCCTCGGTGGCGCCGGGAAGTGCGCGGTTGTCGGAGAGAGAGAACGAGCTAGCGGGTGAGCCGGCCGCGGTCGCAGAAGAATCCGTACCCGGATCGGCGGATGAGGCCGCGGAGCTGGCGCCGTTTACGTTGGACCCGCCGGCCGTGGCGGCGGCTGACGGAAGGCCCGCGGAAACGGAGGTGGGGGTTGCGGGGGAGGAGTCGGTGGGAGAGGCATCCGCTTGTGCAGAACGAACCACCTGGGAGGGACCCCCCGAAGGGTTCGCGCCGGTCACGGGCGGGGGCGCCTGGTTCGACACCGGGCCTGGCGTCGAGGAGGCGGAGGCGGCAACTGGGGGAGCGGCGGCCGTCGTCGACGTCGAGGTGGTTGGATTGACCGTCCCACCAGGCCGCGAACCAGCCACGCCGGCGCCGCCGAAGAGGACCAGATCACCAGAGCCGTCGTAGGCCATGGCCGCGCCTTCCCGGGCGCTCGGGGCGTGGCTCACGGGCGGGCCGCTCTCCTGGTACCAGGAGGCTCCGTTCCAGGCCCAGGTGTCATGGAGCAGCTGACCGTCGGCACCCTCCCCGCCGAACAGGATCAGCTGGTGCAGCTTGGGATCAAACGCCATGGCGGCCAGTTCGCGAGCGGCGGGAGCCTGCACCACCGAACCCGCGTAGTCCGTCCACGTGGAGCCGTTCCACACCCACGTGTCGTTTGAGAGGGTGCCATTGGATTCGACCCCCCCGAAGACGACCACAGTCTTGTCGTCGCTGTCGTAGACGGCCGACGCGTATGCGAGTGGCGGCGGGGCAGTCGGGGGAGAAACCGTCGACCAGGTCAGTTTGGGCTGGGGAGCCACTGAGGCCGCCTTCGGCACGGCACCGGCCGCCCCCCCGGATCCGAGCAGACCGGCAGCCACCAGCAGGCCGAGAGGTAAGAACCGCCAGCATCGGTCGAGTCGGGGCACCGTCATGGCTTCGGTCAGGTGGATGGGACCGCAGAGCGGGCGACGGGAGTCGAACCCGCGTAACCAGCTTGGAAGGCTGGCGCTCTACCGTTGAGCTACGCCCGCAGCTCCGTCGGGCAGTCTATCCGCGGCGTGTGATGGCCAGCCGTCGGGGAGGGGGGATTCGAACCCCCGGCCTCCTGCTCCCAAAGCAGGTGCGCTACCAGACTGCGCTACTCCCCGGATAAAAATGCCTCTGACCAGCAATTTCTTGAGTGGTTGCCTGTGGAACGTGCCTGTACTACGCTCCTTCAGCGGATAACCCGACTTCAGCGGATAATCATTTCGGAGCATTGAGAAGCAGTGAAAGGTGCTGTCGAAGACGGGTGTCGACTGGAAAGGTAGGCAGGACATGGACCGGATCACCGCCGCCAGCGTAGGCGACCTGGCCACCCTCATCCCGAGCTTCGAACGGTCCCTCCGGGCGGCCAACAAGAGCGCCAAGACCGTCCAGGTGTACGGCGAGGCCGCCAACCAGCTCCTCGCCTTCCTCCGCGAGATGGGGATGCCGACCGAGGTCGCCAGGATCGGCAGGGAGCACGTCGAGAGCTTCATCGAACGCCTGGTCGCCACCAAGGCGCCGGCGACGGCAAACAACCGGTACCGGGCCCTGACCGCCCTGTTCAACTTCCTCGTCGACTTCGGGGAGATCACCGACTCGCCGATGCGGACGATGAAGCCGCCCAAGGTCCCTGACGTGCCGGTGCCGGTGCTGACCGAGGAGCAGCTCCGGAAGCTGGTCCAAGCGTGTGAGGGCAAGGACTGGGACGACCGTCGGGACATGGCGGTGGTCCGGTTGTTCCTCGACTCGGGGATGCGTCTCTCCGAGCTGGCCAACCTGAAAGTTGCCGACGTGGACCTGGACGCCCGCGTAGCGATCGTGCTCGGCAAGGGGCGCCGTCCAAGGGCCTGCCCGTTCGGCGCGAAGACGGCCGGCGTTCTGGACCGGTGGATGCATCTGCGGGCCCGCGACCCGCGGGCCGCGACGACCGACGCGCTGTGGTTGGGGGTGCGGGGGGCGATGGGCACTCCGGGGATTCGGTCGCTGATCGAACGGCGGGCCAAGATCGCCGGGATCGGCCACGTCCACGCCCACCTGTTCCGCCACTCTTTCGCGCACCGCTGGCTGGCTGACGGGGGCAACGAGACCGACCTCATGCGCCTAGTCGGTTGGCGTACCAGGGAGATGCTCAGCCGCTACGGGGCATCAGCCGCCGATGAACGGGCTCGCGCCGCCTACCAGAGTCGCAGTCCAGGTGATCGACTTTAGCCCTGTGCCTTCGACCCGTACGGACAGGTACGCGCCCTCGTCACGCGATGTTGTCCCCTGAACCGGGAACCACTCCCTTGGACCCGTGCCTAGGTTCAGGTGCCTGGGTTCAGGTCCCGGTCTCAGTGTCCTGGTCTCAATCCGGAGCAATCAATCCGGAGCAATCAATCCGGAGCAATCAATCCGGACATCAATCCGGACATCAATCCGGACATCAATCCGGAGAAGACCGCGTGCAAACTTTCTGGGGTGAAATGACCGTCAAATCGGAAGCGCCTGGGCGCGTCTGAGCCGCCCCGGGCGAGAGTGATGGGGCGGATGGTTCGGACGAGGTGGACACATCCGATTTGGGTGCCGCAATGGAACCTGCGATGGGCCTGTCGATGGGCCATGTCGATGGGCCACCCTGGGCACAATATCTCTACGTTTTCAAGAGGCGCCGGCTACGCCGTCGCCTGCCGCTGCCGCCTGTCGGCCTTCGGCCGCGCGGCCCGGCTGGTTAGCCCGCTGGGGGCTGGTCAGCGTGGGAGAGCTGCACGTGATGACCGAGGGCTTCGAGCCGCTTGACCAGCCGCCTGGTTTGCACGTCGGGATTCTGGCGCCGCTGGTAGTAGTCGGCGCCGAGATCCTGGTAGGTAGTGCCGTTGGTCAGCATGTGCCAGATGGCCACACAGAGGGTGTTGGCGACAGCGACGGCGGCGGTGTTGGGACCTCGGCGGGCGGCGATCTGGCGGTATTGGGCGGCCAGGTAGGTGCCACGGCTGCGCGACGCGGCTTTGGCGGCTTCGATGAGATGCCGTCGTAGCCACGGAGCGCCGTGTCGGCTGCCAGCGGCTCTGCGCTTGCCGGTGGACTCGTTGGACGCTGGTGCCACACCGGCCCAGGCGGCCAGATGGCGGGCCGTGGGAAAGCGGGACATGTCGGCTCCGGTTTCGGCCACGATGCTGTCCGCCACGACGGCCCCGATACCGGGGATGGTCATGCACAACTCGGCGGCGGCCCGATAGGGGGCGACGCGGGCGGTGACCGCCGCGGTGACCTGTTGGATCTGTCCGTCGAGGTAGTCGATGTGGGCCAGGATCTGGCTGGCCAAAAGCGCGTGGTGCTCGTCGAAGCGTCCCTGCAGGGCCTCCTCGAGCTCGGCTTTCTTGTTGCGCAGCTTGCGCATCGACATGTCGGCCAGGACGGTGGTGTCGCGCTCGCCGGCGATGAGGGCCTCGATCATGGCCCGACCCGACGCGGTCATGATCTTCGAGGCGACCGAGCTGAGCTTGATCCCGGCATCTTGGAGCACCTTCTCCAGCCGCTGCTTCTCCTTGGTGCGTGTGTCCACGATGGCTTTGCGATAGCGGGTCAAGTTCCGCAAGGCCCGGATGGGCGGTGGCGGCACCAGGCTGGGCCGCAGCATCCCATGAGCGACCACATCGGCCAGCCATTCGGCGTCGGCCATGTCGGTCTTGCGGCCCGGGACGTTCTTGACGTGATGGGCGTTGCACAGCCACAACTCGGCGACCAGGTCCTCCAAGGCGTAATAGACCGGCTTCCAATACACCCCGGTGGACTCCATGGCGGCGGTGGTCACCTCATGGCCGGCCAGCCAGACCGCCAGCTCCCAAGGCCCTTGGTCGTGGTCTTGAACTTCCTCCTATACGCGGTCGGCTTCCCCGCCTCGTCAGGGATCCGGGCGCAGGCCGTGTCGCTGTCACGATGCATGTCCAACCCAGCCACGCGGGTTCTGATCTGCTCCATCGTCAACCTCCAGTCGTCTCACAACGGGCGCTGCCCCGGAGGAGGGACCCGAAACGAAACGAATCTGGGGTACGTGCTCGCGGCGACACTCAACGGTCCCACCAGGCCCCCGCGCCAGGCTATACACGGGCTCACACAACGGCACCAATAAAAGTTGCGGCGACCACAACCAGGGACAGCCCCCACGTCATTTCATTCCCCGACGGTGCCGCACCCGCGCCATCGAGGCTTTACGTTTTCAAAGGCACCGACTTCACGTTTTCAAGGGCACCGACTTCGCCGGCGCCAGCCGCCCTCGCCTCCTGCCCTCGGCCCGGCGGAGCGGCCACGAGTCCGCCTTGTCACTCAATGGTTCAGACAGCAACACAGCGGGTCCGAGCCGACACCAGCCACCCTGGCGCCCATGCTGACACAGATCGTTCTCCGTTCCCGCGGACGACACGACAACCGACAACCGATGAAGGGGTCCGAATGCAGCGCCTATGCCTCACAGCCTGCGGGCTGGATGGAGGCTCACCCCGAATCTGGTATCTGTCTCGACCTGCGAAGACGCTACGGCCGGTGGCCGCCGGCGCGATCTCATGGCAGCGAGCACGCTAAGGGGAGCGGCGGGTCAGGTGGCGAGGTGGTTCGCTCGACCGAGTCGGCCCCGCCACGGCCTCGACTGATCGTCGGGCAGGGCTTACGAGCGCGATCGGTCTCAGAATCGGAACCGACCATGGGTGCCGACTGGCCGACGCTATGTTATCGCCACTAACGTTCTCTCGCGAGTTTTGGAGACACCAGGCCCCGGGCAGGGCTTCGACTTGAAGGAGCGAGTGTGGGTGGTTGTTGGACCAGGCGCCGGCTGTTCGTCGGCTTGGCGAAGTGCGCGCGGAGGCCCAACCGCACCCTGAGGTTGGTTCTGGGAGCGACCGCGGCAGTACTGGCCGGCTTGCCGATGCTCGTTGTCGGCCTACCCTCGGCAACCGCGGTGGCGTCAGGGATCGGCAATGTGACTTTGTTTGGCAACACCGGCATCGACGGGCCTGACGCCATCGCGGCCGGACCGGACGGGGCCATGTGGTTCACCAACTCCGCCAACAACTCCATCGGACGGATCACCACCACTGGGGCAGTCACCAACTACACCGACTCCAGCATCGACGGGCCTGACGCTATCGCGGCCGGACCGGACGGGGCCATGTGGTTCACCAACTCCGCCAACAACTCCATCGGACGGATCACCACCACTGGGGCAGTCACCAACTACACCGACTCCAGCATCGACGGGCCTGACGCTATCGCGGCCGGACCGGACGGGGCCATGTGGTTCACCAACTCCGCCAACAACTCCATCGGACGGATCACCACCACTGGGGCAGTCACCAACTACACCGACTCCAGCATCGACGGGCCTGACGCTATCGCGGCCGGACCGGACGGGGCCATGTGGTTCACCAACTCCGCCAACAACTCCATCGGACGGATCACCACCACTGGGGCAGTCACCAACTACACCGACTCCAGCATCGACGGGCCTGACGCTATCGCGGCCGGACCGGACGGGGCCATGTGGTTCACCAACTCCGCCGACAATTCCATCGGACGGATCACCACCGAAGGCGTCTTTACCCATTATGGCGTCGGGGCACCCTCTTTCCAGGGGCCAAATGCCATTACCGCCGGACCGGACGGCGCCTTGTGGTTCACCGATAGCTATAACGACGCGATCTTCCGGATTACCACTACCGGGACCATGAGTATATCTACGAACTCCACTATCGCCGACCCGGATGCGATCGCCTCGGGACCTGACGGGGCCATGTGGTTCACGAACAATAGCGACAGCTCCATCGGGCGGATCACCACCTCGGGGACTATTACCCACTACACCGGTACCGACATAAACGACCCGAGGGGCATGGCGCTCGGGCCGGACGGGGCCATGTGGTTCACCAACGACGGCAACAACTCCATCGGGCGCATCACCACAGCGGGCAACCTCACTCAGTACAGCGGGCCCGGCATAAACGACCCAAACGACATCACCGTCGGGCCGGACGGGGCCATGTGGTTCACTAACCGCAATAGCAACTCGATCGGCCGGATCACTACAGACGGGGTGGTCACGAACTATACCGGTGCCGGCATCGACGACCCCTACGACATCACCGTCGGGCCGGACGGGGCCCTGTGGTTCACAAACGACACCGGCCCCGAAGTTGGAACCAGCTCGATCGGGCGGATCACCACCGCCGGCGTCGTCACCACCTACACCGGTACCGGGATCGACTTCCCAACGGGAATCACAACCGGGCCCGACGGAGCCATGTGGTTCACCAACCAGGCCAATAACTCGATCGGGCGCATCACTACCAGCGGCGCAGTCATCAACTACACGGGCAGCGGTATAAGCGAACCAAACTCCATCACCGTCGGCCCCGACGGGGCCATGTGGTTCACCATGCTCGGAACCAACTCGATCGGACGGGCCACCACCGCTGGCGTGATCACCTTATACAACGAGAATGGCATCGATGAGCCCGACTCCATCACCGCGGGCCCCGACGGCGCCATCTGGTTCACCAACTCCGCTAACAACTCGATCGGGCGCATCACTACCACCGGGGCGGTCAGCGACTTCACCGCCGCTGGGGTCAGCCAGCCAGTTGGCATAGCCGCCGGACCCGACGGGGCCATGTGGTTCACCAACAACGGCAGCACTATCGGCCGGATCACCACCGGCGTCCCGAACTTCGGCGGATTGGCGCCGTTGACCCCGGTACGTATCCTGGACACCCGCACCGGTATCGGGGCCAGCGGACTGGTGCGGGCCGGTAAACCGTTAAGTCTGTCCGTGCTGGGCCAGGGAGGAGTGCCAGCCTCGGGAGTGGCCGCGGTGGTCCTCAACGTGACCGTCACCCAGCCCACCGCGGCCAGCTACCTGACCGTCTACCCCAACGGGACCAGCCGCCCGGCCACCTCCAACTTGAACTTCAACCCCGGTCAAACCGTCGCCAACCTGGTGATAGCTCCGGTAGGTGCCGACGGCAAGATCGACTTCTACAACGCCGACGGCAGCACCCAGATCGTGGCCGACGTATCCGGCTGGTTCGCGGCCGGGGCGCCCGCGCCTGGCGGATTGGCGCCGTCGACCCCGGTTCGTATCCTGGACACCCGCACCGGTATCGGGGCCAGCGGACTGGTGCGGGCCGGTAAACCGTTAAGTCTGTCCGTGCTGGGCCAGGGAGGAGTGCCAGCCTCGGGAGTGGCCGCGGTGGTCCTCAACGTGACCGTCACCCAGCCCACCGCGGCCAGCTACCTGACCGTCTACCCCAACGGGACCAGCCGCCCGGCCACCTCCAACTTGAACTTCAACCCCGGTCAAACCGTCGCCAACCTGGTGATAGCTCCGGTAGGTGCCGACGGCAAGATCGACTTCTACAACGCCGACGGCAGCACCCAGATCGTGGCCGACGTATCCGGCTGGATGAGCACTCTGTAACGGCAACCCATCCCGTCTTGACAGCCCGTCAACGAGTATCAGCAATTACTCACAGGCAGGCTCCAATGCAACCTTGCGCCAGCCGCCGACGGTTGGCCGGCAGCAGATTGCTCTCCCAACGGGTTGTTCCACAGGAGCACGCATGGGAATGCTGACTTGACTAAGAAGACCTTTCATCACGCGCTCATGCGCGGCGGACGCCTATCCCGAGTCCTCGGCCCTGGCCCGGCCCTTCAAGTCAAGTCGTGTCCGCGATATGTCCGCGCGACTACGAGCCGGACTGTGACCGATCGTGACTTACAACGACGTGTTTTCCCTGGTCACGGGCCTAGGACGCTCGTTTGCGGCAGGTCAGCCGAGCGGCCCAAAAGTTCATGCTCTACTACCAGGTCGGGTCGATCCTTTTGGAACCAACTGTCACACCATCGACCACCAACGTGAGCGGGCCTCGTCCTCGTTGCGGCCTCGCGGCACGACAGATCGCCGACTCGGGCGCGGCCACGGCGAGCTCGGGAGGTCATCTGGCCGTACGTTCTGCGCCGCGGTGGGGTAGTGGACAAGCTTATTCCGACTCGATGCGATCGGGGCGTAGGCCCACCTAACAGCCAACTCGAGCTCGGTGGAGCTGACCACGGTGAAACTGGTGGCCGCGGTGGGTCCATAATCCACGGCGTTAGCCCCGGTCAGGTTGGCGCCGGTGATCGTCAGCGCGGTGCCGCCAGCCACGGGTCCCGCCGTCGGCGAGATGGACGTGACCGTCGGGGCCCCTTCAATCACATATAGGTGAACTGGTCGGCCGCCGAAGTAGCACTGGTCCCCACCGGGGTGGTGACGGTGACATCCACCGTCCCGGCCGCCCGGGCCGGGGATACCGCAGTGACCTCGGTGGAGCTGACCACGGTGAAACTGGTGGCCGCGGTGGTACGGAAGGCGACCGAGGTGGCCCCGGTCAGGTTGGTGCCGGTGATCGTCACCGCGGTGCCGCCAGCCACGGGTCCCGCCGTCGGCGAGATGGACGTGACTGTCGGGGCCCCCTCATAGGTGAACTGGTCGGCCGCCGAAGTAGCACTGGTCCCCAACGGGGTGGTGACGGTGACATCCACCGTCCCGGCCGCCTCGGCCGGGGATACCGTAGTGACCTCGGTGGAGCTGACCACGGTGAAACTGGTGGCCGCGGTGGCTCCAAAATCCACGGCGTTAGCCCCGGTCAGGTTGGTGCCGGTGATCGTCACCGCGGTGCCGCCAGTCACAGGTCCCGCCGTCGGCGAGATGGACGTGACACTCGGGGCAGTTGTTGCGTAGTAGCCGGTCGCATCGATGATGACGTTCACCGAAGCCGTAGCGTTGAAGACCGTGAGTTCGCCGGCCGTCCCGAGTTCGTAGCTGCTCCCGCTGTCCATCACCAGACCCGGCGCGGCGTTGTCTGCGGACGTGACCGGCTTCGTGGCTCCGGTGGGGTAGATGGTGAGATAGGAATTGCCCGTGGCGTCAGCGATCGCGATGTTGATTGCTACCGCCGTGGCATCGGCGGGGATCCCGTTGTGTCCTGCGATGGCCACGTTGATTGATTGGCCTGGTCCGAGTTTGGCCTTGCTGGCAACTCCGATGGGAACACGAGTATCGAGGACACGCACCGGTGTTATCCCGATGAACTGCCCAGCGGGGGAGGTAGAGGTTGCTGCTTGCTGGATCTGTGCCTGGGATTGTGGAGCGCCTTGCGTCATTGCCACGACGCCCAGCGTGATAGCGATTGCTGCGCCGGCAACCACCAGCGATCGCGCAAAAGCCGGTCCGGGCCCCCGATGCACGGAGTACTGAGACACTTATGCCCTCCTGTTCTTCGTTCAATCGGCTGCTATTACCTACTTGATCAGCTTGTCATTGTTCCGTGGTGATGGCGATGGGCTTCCGAGGATCCGCAAGCACTGCGGCAAATTTTCCAGCAGATACTGCCTGCTGCACTCGGGCCACCATCGGCCCGTGTCTGTCGTGATGGACGCCAGCAGGGAATGAGGTGAAGGCCACTGCGGCTGGCGCAGTCCGATGCCGTTCCGACAGCCGAACGCTTAGTCTTGCAAGCGCGCCTCGAACATCGCATCCGAGCGCGGGCGATAGGTTTAGAGTGCCAGCCGCAGACAGTGCATATCGACGGTTACTGCCAGTCGGAGGCCTCCGCCACTGGCACGCTGAGTGACCGCCGCCCCCGAACGCGGAGCAAGGTTGGATGACCATCTGTCAAGTACCGGTACCCGCTTGACAGTTTGACTCCGGTGTCGCCCTGGCAGGTCGACTTGGGCTTCGGAGCCCAAAGACCCACCCTGGCGCCACCAAGGAACCTTGTCTCAGAAAGTAACTCAGAGGCAGCACTACGGCTGAACCGTGGCTCGGTCGAGGCGTCTGTGAACCATAGACACGACTATGAGCAACTCCAATAGTTCGTCGTCGCTGACGGGCCGTGAAATGCGCGGGTCATGGGCGATGGGGTTGCGGAACATCGCCAGGAGTCCCTTGCAGAGGGTGGCGAACCCCCCCTGCTCGTTCCGTTCCGAGTCCGTGGAGAGGCCGTTGATAGCGACCTTCGGGACACCACTCTGACCGAGGGTGAGAGTCGCATCGACAAGCTTGGCCCCGTCACCGTGCTCGCTGGTCATGGAACGGAGGCGATCAGGGATGCTTTTCGTCGCCTCCAGTGCAGCGTGGAACGGGTTCCGCTCCAGAACCTCCCGTGAGCAGTAGCGCAGCACCTCAGCATGCACGCCCCGTCGGCGAAGCTCCGCCCGGAGCGAGTTGGCATGCGTCGCTGCCTCGGAAAGGGTGTCCGCCCGGGATCCCCGTGCGACCTTCCCCTCGTCGTTTATTCGGAGCCCAAGGAAGACGAGAACCTCGTTCAGCGCATCCTGCCGAGTAGTGAAGAGGCCGGGTATATCGCGATAACGGACGGGTTGCATCGCCTCCGTAACAAATCGGATGACGCAATTGGCGGCGCCGTCCCTCACCTGGCGAGTGAGGAGCGCGATCCGAAGTCGGTGGCGCTTGGTGGCGCCTGGTGTGATGTCCTCGATCTTCGACCGTGACAGTAGGACTCCTATCTCGGAACCCGTGAGCCCGCCTGAGGTCTCTCCGAGGACGTCGGCGATCCCCTCGACGACATGCTCCGGCCATTGGTCATGCCGGGTTGCCATGACCGCCGAGCGTACGACCCTGTAGCGCGGGAGGGCGGTTCGGCGATCGCGCGGTTATCGCGCGTGTGGCGCCGTTCGCCATCGTACGCGCAGATCTGGAAGGGCAGTCTGACCAGCCACTTTGGTTCGCTGCCGTACGGCACCGTACGCCTCGATCAGCTTCCCAAGTTGATGGCCATTCGCGCGTGGTCAGATTCCGGGGCCGCCGATTTGTGGCGCGTGGATCGGCTTCGGCGATTTGCTGGTGGTGAATGTATTCGAGGTGGGGGTCGTGACGCAGGCGGGGCTGGAGGGCGGGCCTGGTCGACTGGATGGGCTGGTCGGGTTTGCTGGACCGAGAGTCGGTGTTGTTGGGTGATGGCGTGGTCGAGTTGGCTGATGCGGTCGACGATGTCGGGGTGGGCGGCGAGGAAGTCGATGCGGGTCTGCTGGGCGGCTTCGAGTGTTCGGGCGTCGCTGCCGAGCCGGTCTTGCTGCATGTCGAGTTGGTCGTCGTGGGGTCGGATGGTCTCCTGCCAGTCGGTTTCGGCTTCGGTGAGGTTGATGGCGCTGGCTTGTTCGGCTTGGCGGGCTCGGTGTCGGGCCCACAGCCCGAGATAGGGGTCGTGGGCCCGGGCGAGGTCGTGGTCGTGGCTGCGCTGGGCGTCGTGGAGGGCCTGGTGGGCGTGGCGGACGGGGGTGTCGGCCCAGCGGCCGGTCCCGGCGTGCAGGTCGGCCCGGTCGGCTTCGATCTGGGCGATCTGGTGGCGGAGGCGGGTGAGTTGGTCGGTGACGTCGGGCGGGATGGACGCGGCCAGCCGGTCCCGTTCCGCGACCAGCTCGGCGGTGCGGGCCGCGGTCTGCACGGCGAGTTGGTGGCGGTGGGTGATCCATTGTTGGCGGCGTTGCTGGTCCCATCCCCAGGTGAGCCGCTGGGCGGCGTGGTCGTGGGTCGAGGGCGGTGACGTAGATGTGGCTGGCGGTGCGGGCTCGGCTCATGGCCACGTAGGCGAGTTCTCGTCCGCCGCCGTCGTCGAGGACGTGGGCGACATCGACGGTGGAGCCTTGGCTGCGATGGGCGGTGATGGCGTAACCATGGCCCAGGCGCTCGGCTGCCGATGTCGTCGGGTCCCATGGCGCAGCTGCTGGCCGTCGGGGGTGACCGCGGTCAGCTGCTGGGTGTGGGGGTCGACGGCGGTGACGTGGGCGGCCTGGGAGGTGACCCAGGCGCCGTGGGGTCCGGGGGCCAGGGTGATGATCCGGTCGCCGGCCCGGTAGCGCCGTCCGCCGGGGGCGGACAAGCTCCGGCCCCGATAGCAGCCCGGCTTGTCTCCCATAGGCGGCGGGCGGTCTGGTTGAGGGCCTCGACGTTGTCCCGGCGGTAGGCCAGCATCAGCGTCTCCTGCCCGGCGCCGGTGTCTTTGGCCCAGGCTTTGACCATGGCGTTGACGGCCCGGTCCCGGCCGGCGACGGGATGGATGCGCCCGGCCCGGGCGTACCAGCCCACCGCGGCGGCGACGCTGCCGTCGCGCAGTTGGGCCAGGGCGGCCCGCTCGCCGGGTTGGGTCTGGCGCAGGTTGTCGCTCAACGTCCACACCTGCTCGGGGTGGCGAGCGGACAGGGCGGTGAGGGCGCCGCCGGGGCCGACGGCGTCGAGTTGGCGGTCGTCGCCGACGACGATCATCTTGGCCCCGGCCCGCTCCACCGCCCCCAACAGGCGGGCCAGGTCCACATCGGCGGTCATCCCGGTCTCATCACAAATCACGACATGCCGGTCGGTGAGGGTCAGGGTGCCGTGGTCGAGCCGCCACGTCAACGAGGCGATGGTCCGTGACTCCATCCCCGCCCCCTCGCCGAGAGTCTTGGCCGCCTGCCCCGAGGTGGCGGTGCCGACCACGGTGTAGCCGGCCGTCTCGAACCCGGCCCGCACCGCGGACAGCGTGGTCGTCTTGCCCGATCCGGCGATCCCCACCACCACATCCAGGCGGTGCCCGTCGGTCATCAGCCCCATCGCCACGTCACGTTGGGTGTCGGTCGAGCGGACCGCCGAGGCGGGCCTGGAGGGCCTCGATGGCGTCGCAGGCCGACGCTCCAGTGCACCTCGGGCCCCGGCCCGGCCCGCCAAGGCCTCGGCCAGCTCGGCGATGCGCGCCTCGTCGGCGAGCACGCACGCGGCCGCCCACACCGCCTCCCTGGCCCCGACCACGGCGGGCAGGCGCACGGCCTGGCTGTGGGCCAACACCGCCTCGACGGCCTGGTCGAGGACCGGGACGGGCAGGCCGTGCAGATGGGGGGCGACGGCCACGATCACGTCACCACGGCTGAAGGTCTTCTCCGACGCCAGCCGCCCGCCGGGAGCCAGCAGCTCTCCGGCCAGCTCGTCGAGGTCGACGGCGGGCGGCCGGTAGGCGAGCCCGGCGGCTTCGACGGCGGCGTCGAGGGCGGCGGGCGGGTAGCCGAGCGCGGTCAGCTCGGCCTGCCAGCGGAACATCAGATCCTGCAGCGGCTCATCGGCTTTGCGGTCCCGGGTGGCCCGGGCCGCCACCGCCCGGGCCGCATAGGAGGCGTCGGGGCCGACGGCGGCGGTGATCTGGGCGGAGCGGGTGGAGTGGATCTCGCACACCTCGGCCGGGATGCCGGTGATGGCCCAGCCGCCCAGCCGGCCCGACGGGCCCCCGTCCGCCTCGATCCCATAGCCCAGCTCGACCGCCTTGGCCGCGGCGGCCATGCGGCCCACCGCGGTCGCGGCGTGCAGATGGTCGCGGACGAAGGCGGTGTCGAGAGCCTTCCAGCCGCCGTGGGTGTCGCCCATCCGCACCGCGTTGGCGATCAGCACATGATCATGGACCTGGGGGTCCCCGGCCCGGGTGGTGGCGTGGCGGGAGGTAGCCCAGATCAGCCCGCCCGTCGGCGTGGCCACCTGGGCTCGGCCCCGCCGTCCCCCTCGTTCGGACACCAGCCGATCCAGGTAGTCCAGGGTGGCGTCGCGCTCCGCGTCGACAGATGGCGTGCATGTCCTCGGCCCGGCCGATCACCCCCAGCTCGGCCACCGACTTGGGCGGCGACACCACCAGCTCCAGGCCCGGCCGCCGGCACCCCACCAGCCGTGTCCCCATAATCGGGTCATGGGCGCCACCCGGCCCGAAGAGGGCCCGGTACTCGCCCAGGTCGACCTCGCCGTCCAGGCCGAGCAGGCCGCAGCCGCGGCCACCCCAGACCATCGGTGTCTCCCCCCGGGAGGCGTAGTAGGCGGCCGCCGCCATCACCGGGTCGTCGCCCCGGCCGGCCACGGTGTGCTCGTGGTACTCGACCGAGTCCACCCCCATCATCCGCATCCACGCCATTCCCACCACCCGGTCCCCCGGCCGTTCCCAACCGAAGGTTGCAAACGTGTTCGAAAGGTTTTGGTTGTTATATCAGATGTGTGGGTTCTAGTGGTGTGGTTCTTGTGGAGGGGGCAGTGACGGTCAGTAATGGTCAAATGGTGATGTGGGTTTGGGGGGTTGGGCGTACGGTGGAGAGTTGTGGACGGAGATGTGGTGGATCGAGGGGGTCCTGTGGGTGTTGGGAAACTTTTCTGTGATGAACTGGACGGCACAGGACGGTACTGGAGAGTACTCAAGCGTACGGGACGGACTTCTACGGACACATACGGACGATTATCGAGAGTTCATGCACCTTCTTCACCTCACATAATCGACACAATCTCGTGGCATCATTATCCGCATGGCGCACCGCACAGCGATCACTCAATCGGCCGGGACCGGCCCGCCGAGCTCGCTGGTCTGCGGCCCGGCCAGCCGACCCTGGCGGCGCCAGCTCGGGGCCGCTCGCCTGGGCGGCACTGGAGGAACTGGCACTCACCGCCCACCACGACGACCATGGGTGGGTATCACCGGTCGGGCTGCGCGCCATCGCCACCGGCATCGGCACCACCGACGGCTTCTACCGTTCGCGCCGTCGCCGCTCTATGCGCGGCCGCCCTTGTCGTTCTGCGAACCAGTTGCTGACCTGAACGGGCAGCGCCGCTTGGGCTATCGGCTGCATCTCCCAGACGGGATCGAGCTGCGCCGCTGTCACCATTCAAAACGGCGATGCCGCACAGGGTCTACCTCGCGGCTGTCCTGACAACCAGGACGCTCGCTTTCCGAATAGGTACGACCATCGTCAGAACAGCCACAACGATCACTGGTGTCCGACCCATCAGGACACCGTGCCGGTCGGCGAGGAGGCCGGTAGCGACCACGAGCAGGAATCGGGCGGGCCGACCGAACCGCCCCGACTTCACCAATCCAGCGGACGTCACACCCAGGAGCACCGATGAGCGCAAACGAGCTCACGCCCGCAGAGCGCAGCCTGTGGGCCCGAGCCGCCGCCTACCGGCTGCACAGCCTCTACGACAGCCGCGAGCTCACCGCCAACGCCCGCGCCGCGTTCCAGGACCGCTTCGCCAGCCAGGTCGACCCGGACGGGACCCTGCCCGAGGCGGAACGCCAGCGCCGAGCCGAGTGCGCCCGCAAGGCCTACTACACAGCCCTGGCCGCCAAATCGGCCCGAGCCCGGCGAAGCCGGCGCAAGAAGCGGCCTGAGGGATCGCCCAAAGATGACGGCTGAGCCTGATGCGGCAGCTATACCGGCGCTCGGTGGCGCTCGGGGGATAACCTGGTTATGTGTCGGAGCAGACCACGATCAAGATCGAAATGCGCTCGGCCGATGCCGAACGCAGGCGGCTGCGCACCTTGCTCGACGAGTTCGAGTCCAAGCACGGGATGCCATCGGCTCGACTCCTGGAGGCGTTCATGGGTCCCGACGGCAAGCTCCAAGAGACGAAGGAGTTCCACGCCTGGGATGAGGCCTGGATCGGCTACCAGATCCTGACCGGACGGTAGCCGTTGCTGCCCGCCCACGTGCGGGATCCAGGCATCGCGGTCATATGGGTCGCCGGTTGGTTGGACCGGCTCGGCGCCGCCACTATCACCCCAGAAGCCCCCATCACAGCGTTTTCCGAACCCTCCCGGATAATTGCTCGTATTCGCGTCGACGCCATTGCACGCTTCGCCGATGGCCGTGTGCTGCACGCCAGAGTGGAGCTCGACGGAGGACTGGGAGCAAGGGCGTACCGGTTCGACTTGGTGAGCGGCGGCGAACGGCTGTGGGGCTGGCACGGCCATCCCGAACCGGTTGGGTTCCACCACCGCCATCTCCCGCCTGACTTCGTGGCATTCCCTTCGGACCCTGCCACGTTCGAACAAATTGAGGCGCTGCTTCACGGCGGCGACTTCAGCAGATAACCCCGGCCATTTCGGAGCCTCCCCAGCTGCATAACCGCAGGTCAGCACACCGTCTAGGTCGTGCTAGTCCCAAAGCAGGTGCGCTACCAGACTGCGCTACTCCCCGAATAAAAGTGCCTCTGAACAGGGATTATGCCGTTCATCGCCAGAGAAGCCGGACGGTATCACGACTGATGAGGGCGTAACCAGTACTGCGTGAGCAGGCGCCGACTGGGACATGGAAAGAACGCCCTCGTGGACACGCTCACACCCGGCAGCGTAGGCGACCCGGCGAAGCTCATCCCGACTTCGTGCGCTCCCTTCGGATCGCCGACATTCTGCGGATTCGAGCTGGGTCTTCCTAACTCGCCCTTGTGTATCAAATTCTGAGGCGGTAGGACTTGGCATGAGAGACCGACCAGGGTCGGCCTGGGAAGGGGAACCATGAAGTCTTGGCGAGTGATTCCTGCCGCGGTCATTTTGTTGTTGACGGTCGTTGCGACTGCGGGAACGGCGGAAGCGCAGCCCACACAAAGCCCGAATACGTACGTCTGCACCGGCGGGAGCATCCCGGCGGGGTCGTATAACTCAATCCTGGTCACGGGGGTCTGCTCCACGCCGTCGGGCACTGTCGTGGTCCGGCACGATCTGACGGTCGGACGGAAGGCATTGCTAGATGCCGTCACCCCCGGTGACCCGCCGGGGCCCAACGCCCAGTTGCCGGCCACGGTGTTAGTGGGGGGCAATGTCAGCGTCGGGGCTGGCGCGGTTTTGCTGTTGGGGTGTTCACCGGATCAGGGCTGTAACGGGGGGGTCAACTACGATCGCATCGGCGGCAATCTGACCGGTGTGGGCGATCTCGCCGTCGTGGTCCATTCGGCGTCCATCGCCGGCAACGTGTCGCTGCTGGGCGGGGGCGGTGGCGTGGCCGGCGCTCCGGGTTCGGGTGCCTGTTTCGCCGCCCCCACTCCCGCGCCATGGTCTTCCGATACGGCCCTCAACGGATCGCCAGTGTTCAGTGACTTCGAGGACTCGACCATCGGCGGTAGCTACACGGTGGCCGGGGTTCGCACCTGCTGGTTAGGGACGTTCCGGACCCATATCGCAGGGAACACCACCTGGGTCGGGAACCGTACGAGTGATCCGGACGGGAACGAGTTGGCCACCAACAGCACCGCAGGCAGCATGATCTGCCTGTCGAACATACCTGCCACCCAGTTCGGCGACTCCGGCGGCTCCCCGAACATCGTGGGCCGCCAGGCCATCGGTCAGTGCGGGTTCAACGTCGTGCTCCCGAAGACCCCACCCGAGGGGCCGACACCGGTCACTCAAGTGCACCTCACGGTTCCCGCCTCGAGTTTGCAGACCTTCGTCGGGGTACACACCGAGATCGCCAACGTCTCGACGTCATCACCGATCACGACCGTATCGGGCGACGCACTCACGGTGCAGGTCAACAACGTGGTTCTTGCCGGTCGAGGCCTCACCGGCCCCGTTACGTTCAACCCGAAAGCCCCGGCCGGAACCTTCACGGGTGAAACTGTCTTTGTCACAACCCATCCAAACGGCTCGCAATCGTTTTCAGCCCTCGACGTCTGTGCCTGCAAGTTTCAGGGGCGCAGCGGCAGCGTGACTATCGAGGCCACGGGCACTATCGGGGCCAAGGGGTTCACCGAGGGGACTTTCGTGATCAGGTACGCAGAAGGAGGGCTGGCTCGACTCGCCGGTTGGGGGACCTTCACCAGCGTCCATCAGCCACGCGGAAGCCTGCTCGTGACGGAACATCTGGCCATTACCTGACATCAGTGGGGAGTAGCGTCGTGGTCGGGTTGCCGGCCACAGCTCGCGCTTGCGCCGACGTATCAAACGTTTCGGCGACGGGATTCACGTCCGTCGCCGAGGGCTCCGGCGACGATCCACGTGTATCTCTTGCGGTTCGGGTCGCTCTGTGGGTCGATCGTGCAAGAACTATCGATTGGTGCGACACCTGACCGAGGTCTGTGTGATGTCCTTGTGGGTGGCCGCTATCAATGTCCCGTCCTGTGTAGGGGAAGTGGACTCCGGGACCTTGCACATTTACACTCACACCTGGCTGTTCGCAGCCTGAGTCCGGGGCAAACCAGAAGGGGCAAGACATGGCTTGGATAGTCAAGGCTCTGACCGTACGGTCATCGCCGCGGCCACTTCAGGTATTTGATACGTCTGTTGATATCGGTCCTGCTGCATCGTCGACAGGATCCAACCACGGGAGACATCACGGACCTGGACGCCCGAAGGCGCGACGCCGGGCTCGCCCCTACCTGGGAATGTTGATCCTCCTGGCCCTGGTCATCACCCCCTTGACGCTGCCGTCCGAGGCCTCTGCCGCTCCTACGTCCGCTTCGGACAATTTTGCTCGGGCGAATGGGGGGTTGGGTCCGAATTGGACGGCGATGAGCGATGGAGCTATGGCCATCGCCAATGAGCAGGTGGTGGGGACGAATGCGGGTGGGAACTCCGGGGACATTCGCACGGCGGAGACCTATACCAGCGACCAGACCTCGCAGATCCAGTTGACGGCTACCCAGTTGACGGGCAACCAGTGGATCGGGCCGGCGGTGCGGGCGCAGAGCGGTAACGGCTCGACCAACCTGTATGTCGGTTTTTACTTCTGGAATGGCGGCAGCCCCGAACTGATGATGTTCAAGCGGATCAACGGCAACTGGGGCCAACTGGGATCGTCGTCTGCAACGGCACCCCTGGGGTCCGGAACGCAGCTGACCCTGACTGCCGTCGGCTCGACCTTGACCTTCTCCGAGAACGGGACGGCAAAGGTGACCGCCACGGATACCAGTTTGACCGGTGGGGCGCCGGGCATCATGGCCAACGGCACGGCCGCGGCTGGGAACTGGTCGGGGGCGAGCGTGGCCGGGACGTATTCGGTCGGTGGCACGGTGTCGGGCCTGTCGGGCGCGGTGGTCCTGCAGGACAACGGTTCTGATACGTTGACGGTGAGCGCCAACGGTTCGTTTACTTTTCCCACCTTGCTGGCGACGGGGGCGGCCTACAGCGTGTCGGTGCAGACCCAGCCGTCGGGGCAGATCTGTTCGGTGACCAATGGGAGCGGGTCGGTCGCGTCGGCCAATGTCACAAATGTGGCGGTGTCGTGCGTGGCTCAGTCCGGTGGCACCAGCGGAACCGGGTCGGGGTCGGACAATTTTCGCTCGGGCGAATGGGGGGTTGGGTCCGAATTGGACGGCGATGAGCGATGGAGCTATGGCCATCGCCAATGAGCAGGTGGTGGGGACGAATGCGGGTGGGAACTCCGGGGACATTCGCACGGCGGAGACCTATACCAGCGACCAGACCTCGCAGATCCAGTTGACGGCTACCCAGTTGACGGGCAACCAGTGGATCGGGCCGGCGGTGCGGGCGCAGAGCGGTAACGGCTCGACCAACCTGTATGTCGGTTTTTACTTCTGGAATGGCGGCAGCCCCGAACTGATGATGTTCAAGCGGATCAACGGCAACTGGGGCCAACTGGGATCGTCGTCTGCAACGGCACCCCTGGGGTCCGGAACGCAGCTGACCCTGACTGCCGTCGGCTCGACCTTGACCTTCTCCGAGAACGGGACGGCAAAGGTGACCGCCACGGATACCAGTTTGACCGGTGGGGCGCCGGGCATCATGGCCAACGGCACGGCCGCGGCTGGGAACTGGTCGGGGGCGAGCGTGGCCGGGACGTATTCGGTCGGTGGCACGGTGTCGGGCCTGTCGGGCGCGGTGGTCCTGCAGGACAACGGTTCTGATACGTTGACGGTGAGCGCCAACGGTTCGTTTACTTTTCCCACCTTGCTGGCGGCGGGGGCGGCCTACAGCGTGTCGGTGCAGACCCAGCCGTCGGGGCAGATCTGTTCGGTGACCAATGGGAGCGGGTCGGTCGCGTCGGCCAATGTCACAAATGTGGCGGTGTCGTGCGTGGCCCAGTCCAGTCCCACGTATTCGGTCGGTGGCACGGTGTCGGGCCTGTCGGGCGCGGTGGTCCTGCAGGACAACGGTTCTGATACGTTGACGGTGAGCGCCAACGGTTCGTTTACTTTTCCCACCTTGCTGGCGGCGGGGGCGGCCTACAGCGTGTCGGTGCAGACCCAGCCGTCGGGGCAGATCTGTTCGGTGACCAATGGGAGCGGGTCGGTCGCGTCGGCCAATGTCACAAATGTGGCGGTGTCGTGCGTGGCTCAGTCCGGTGGCACCAGCGGAACCGGGTCGGGGTCGGACAATTTTGCTCGGGCGAATGGGGGGTTGGGTCCGAATTGGACGGCGATGAGCGATGGAGCTATGGCCATCGCCAATGAGCAGGTGGTGGGGACGAATGGGAGCGGGAACTCCGGGGATATTCGCACGGCGGAGACCTACACCAGCGACCAGACCTCGCAGATCCAGTTGACGGCTACCCAGTTGACCGGTAGCCAGTGGATCGGGCCGGCGGTGCGGGCGCAGAGCGGTAACGGTTCGACCAACATGTACGTGGGCTTCTACTCCTGGAATGGCGGCAGCCCCAAGTTGATGATGTTCAAGCGCATCAACGGCAGCTGGGGCCAGCTTGGCCAGGTTTCCTGTTCGCCGTTGCCGGCCGGCACCCAACTCATCCTGACGGCCGTCGGTAACACCGTGGCCCTCTCCGAGAACGGTGTGCTCCAGCTCAGTGCCACGGACACCAGTCTGACGGGTGGGGCGCCGGGCATCATGGCCAACGGCACCGCCGCCGCCGACAACTGGAGCGCCACGAACGCTGGATTTCAGGTCGAATACTCCGGCACCGACTCCACCGGCGTGTCGACCTATGAGACCATCTCTGCGAACAACGGTTATGGCGCGCAGGTGCTCCGCGTGTTGCAACCCACCCATCCGGCTGCCGGAGTCGCTCACAACTTCTTATATGTGCTGCCAGTAGAGGCCGGTCTGGGTACGGCCAACGGCGACGGGCTGAAGACGCTCCAAGCGCTCGACGCTGAGGACCAGTACAACCTGACCATCATCGAGCCCTCGTTCGCCATCGAGCCTTGGTACGCGAACGTCCCGACCGACCCCAACCTTCAGTATGAGACGTTCATGACCAACGAGCTCGTGCCCTGGGTCAAAGCCAACCTGTCCACGACCGGAACCGAACAAAATTGGCTGATCGGTTACTCGAAGTCCGGTTACGGAGGCCAGGATTTGATACTCAAACATCCCGATCTGTTTACGTTGGCTGCCACCTGGGACTTCCCGGCAGACATGTCCTCGTACACGCAGTACGGGACGAGCACGCAGGGCTACGGCACGCAGGCGAACTTTGCCGCGAACTACGAGCTCACCAGCGCTTTCGTGGCTGCCCACAAAGCACCTTTCGTGAGCGTGAACCGGATCTGGATCGGCGGCTACAGCCTGTACGGGACGGACATATCCGACTATGACGCCCTGCTCACGTCCCAGGGCATCGTTCATACCCTCGGGCCGTCGCAGTACCTGGCTCACCGCTGGGACAGTGGGTGGATGCCTGCGGCGGTCGCTGCGCTCTATCAGGACAGCCTCCATGTGCCGCCGTCGTCATAATCGGCCGCCGTCGCCATAATCGGGGAGCCGCGGGCGCCCCTCGGGGCGGCGACGGTCGCGCCAGTCGCGTCGCCGCCGCCGGAGAGGCCGCCGGCTTTCCGGCTAGCCCGGATTGAAGATGGCCCGAATGGCGTGGTTATTGGTGTCGGAAATATAGAGGTTTCCAGCCCCGTCGATGGCGACACCACCGGAAAACGATGGGTTGCCGCCATTGCACAGGTGTGCCGAATTGGCGGGCCCTCCGTCTGCCGAGTAGCCGCCACTCCCGGGAGTACATTGATGGTCTGGATCCTGCCGTCGCTTGACAGGCGAATGCGACCAGCCGTCGTTTGGCGGACCTTTTCATGACTTCCTCATGGGCGCGGCAAACGGACGAGTTCGGGTCTAAACCGGCGGGTCTTCGACTTCTGAATATGTATGAACGATGGAGGCACGTCATCGGATCAGTGACATCGGTCACAGGCGTTCGCCCAGCAGGAATTGGTGAACAAGGGTTGACCAAATAGGCGAACTTCGGGGACGATCGCAAACGGCGTCATAGAGTTCGTCACGCACGTCGTCGTAAACCGCAGAGCGAGAGGTAGACCGGTGGCCGTCGATCCCGAGAAGATGAGGGCAGTTGCCAAACTGCTGGCTCAGAAAATTGCGTCTGAGGCTCGAGTGATCTCGAGTTCTGAGTCGAAGCCCGGCACGGCGCCCCTAGTGACGCAGCAGGTCTCGCCGAAACCAGTCGTGCACGCCGGCGGCAACGTCGATGTCGGGAGTGGCTCAACCGCTATCCATATCGGAGCCAGCGTTGGGCGAGGAGGGAAAAACCACGCCAGAGACGTCGAGACGGTGTCTACCTGCCTTTCCTCTCTCGGCTGGGCCTCTATGTCTGACCTCGATGGGCTGATCGCGGTGATCGAGCACTACCAATCCGAAGTGGTCGGACTGGTGCCACCTGACGGCCGGATCGACGTGGGTGGGCGCACCCTGGCGGCGCTTGCCGCGGGACATCGACAGAGGGTGAACGCAGCCCTTCCCTCGGGGAGATCGACCTCGGATTCGAGAACATCGGGAACCCCGGGTTCTTCCCGGAGCGCCTTGTCGACAGACAACCTGCCGGGCGACGTCGCCGCGCTCGTAAAGGCCGCTCACCATGCGGACGTGGACGCGGCCGCAGCGAAGCTGGCCGAGCTGGAGCGGCAATACAAGACGACGAAGCGATTCAGGGGCGCTGACCGCACTGCCCACGGCGAGATGGACGGCAAGGACCGCGACGAGTTGGTTCAGTCGATTGCAGCAGTGAGGCAGATGGTCGCCGGCTTGAGCCAGTCAGGACTGGAAGAAAAGCAGCTGAAGGCGCTGCAAGCAACCTTTTATCGAGCCATCGACCTTGTGTCCCCGTACTACTACCAGCACAACAACGTGATGCTCGAGTACTCAAGCGAACGAGGCGCGAAACACGATGTCTTCAACACGTGCAATATCACCTCGCTTGCTATGTGCCTGCAAGCGATGGGGCTGACCGCAAAAAACTACGAGCGTCCCGAACTACTGGCTCCGATCATCCGGTATTTTCAGGCAGACATCGGCAAGGCTCTCGAGGTGACGACGCCGGATCTCAATGGCTACCGGCTCCCCGACGTTCTCGGGATGGCCGCAGTTGCGGAGAACCTGTCGGTGAAAGACAAGCCTGGCCACGACCACCTGGAATCGGCCGCGTCGGCTGCGATGGAATGGGTGCCAAACATCAACCACATGAAGATCCTCGCGTCTCGTTTCGGTGTTACCGGCGAAATCGGCTCCTACCACCACGACGAACTGGCGGCCTACGGGAAAGGCCACTGGCAAGACGCCTCCAGGAGATCCGACCAGCGAAGGGAAGGACGCAAGGTCGACGACCAGGGCCTGTCGACTGAGGAAATCGAGAAGCGTCTGCCCCTGGAGCGATTCAAAGAGGACGTCCTGGCGCGCATCCGGCCACCGCTCGACGCGGGCAAACAGGTGGTCGCCGGGCAATACAACCACTTCGTGAGGATCGAGTCGGTCGATGAAAAGGGAGTCGTCAAAGACGATCCCGGCAACTGGCTCCGCAGCGACGACCAGATCACCTGGGAGGAGGCCCGAGCGCTCGGGCTGTTCGAGAACTACTTGATCCTCGGCTGACACCTTGATCCTCGGGTAACACCTTGATCCTCGACGAACACTGAGGCGCCAGCCAGCGGACATCACGACAAATCCGGACCGGGCGCCATCGACTGCACAACCAGGCGGTGCTGACGCCACGCAGCGGTATCGACTCGACGATCGGGCGGTCGTGACCGGCGCCACCCGTACCACCTCGCGCTCAGCCGGCCGGACGCGGCAGCCGGTGTCTCGTTGTGCACGGGCAACCAGACACCGGCGCCGCTCCCTGGCCGGCACGGTCCAGCTCCACTGGCGACCCGGGGTCGGTCCGGCACCGGCGGCCGGGAATCCTGGGGCGAGGCGACCGCGACCACGCAGCCGCCCCTAGACTCCGGGGTCTCTATGAAAGCCGTGGTCGAGCCCCTCGAGGGCAACAAGGTGAAGCTCACCATCGAAGTCGACGAGCAGGAGTTCGAGAAGGCCGTCAACGCTGCCTTCCGCAAGATCGCCCGGGAGGTCCGGGTGCCCGGGTTTCGCCCTGGTAAGGCGCCGCGCCGCATCCTCGAAGCACGACTCGGCAAGGAGACCGGCAGAAACGAAGCCCTACGTGACGCCCTACCCGACTACTACTCGCAAGCCCTCCGTGAGCACGACGTGGACGCCATCGCCCCGCCGGAGATCGACATCACCGCCGGCCAGGAGTCCGGCCCGCTGGCCTTCGACGCAGTGGTCGAGGTACGCCCGCAGCTGCATCTTGCCGGCTACGACGGCCTGAGAGTTGAGGTTCCGAGCCCGCTCGTCACCGAAGAAGAGGTCGACAACCGCCTGGACCAGTTGCGAGGCAACTTCGGCGAGCTCTCCCCAGTCTCCCGACCGGGGCGCGATGGGGACCACCTGACCATCGATCTGAAGGGCACCCGCAACGGCCAGGATGTACCGGGCGTCACGACCGACGACTTCTTGTACGAGCTCGGCAGCGGCACTGTTCTCCCGGAGCTGGATGAGCAGCTGCGCGGCGCCCGCGTGGGAGACATCCTGGCCTTCGACGCTGAACTCCCGGACGGGCCGGTGCAACTGCGCGTCCTGGTCAAAGACGTGAAGGAAAAGATCCTTCCGGAAGTCACCGACGAGTGGGCCTCCGAAGCTTCCGAGTTCGACACCGTGGAGGAACTGCGCGCCGACATTCGAAAGCAGCTGGAGCTCATCAAACGGGTCAGGGCGAGCCTGGGGCTGCGCAACGGTGCCGTCGACGCCCTGGTAGAGCTCGTTGACGCCGATCCGCCTGCGCCGCTGGTCGACGCCGAAGTCAATCGCCGGCTGCACGACCTCGAACACCGGCTGGAGGCCCAGCAGGCTACCGTCGCTCAGTACCTCGAAGCCACCGGTCAGACTCCTGAGCAGGTGGTCGACGGGCTGAGGGAGGGGGCGTCCCAGGCGGTGAAGGCCGACCTGGCCTTGCGCGCGGTGGCCGAAGCCGAGCACTTCGAGCCCAGCGAAGCGGATATCGACGAGGAGATTGCCCGGCTCGCCGAGTCCTACAAGGTAAAACCCCCGGAACTGCGCCGGAACCTCGAGCGCGCAGACCAGATGCCCGCGGTACGCTCAGACTGGAAGAAACGCAAAGCCCTGGACTGGCTCGTCGAGCATGTCGAAGTGGTCGACCCCGAGGGTCAGCCCGTCGATCGGGCTCTACTGGAGCCTGAGCCTGACCCCGACCCGGACCAACCGGACCAAGTCGAAGTGCCAACCCAAGCAGAAGAAGTGCCAACCCAAGCAGAAGAAGTGCCAATCCAAGCAGAAGAAGTGGCAGGCATGCAGGACCATCAGAACCAGGATCAACAGACCGGAGAACCGTGATCTCGCCCCTCGCCCAGTACCACATCCCGGGGGTCTTTGAGCAGACCAACCGGGGGGAGAAGAGCTACGACCTGTTCTCCCGCATGCTCGAGGAGAACATCGTCTTCCTCGGAACGCCCATCGACGACTACGTCGCCAACGCCGTGTGTGCCCAGATGCTGTACCTGGAGTACAAGAACGCGGACAAGGAGATCAGTCTCTACATCAACAGCCCGGGCGGTGACATCACCGCCCTGTTCGCGATCTACGACACCATGAAGTTCGTCAAAAACGACATATCAACGTTCTGTTACGGCCAGGCTGCCTCCGCGGCCGCGGTGATTCTGGCCGGAGGCACCACGGGCAAGCGCTATGCGCTCCCACATGCCCGAATCCTCATCCATCAGCCCTACGGAGGCGCGGCCGGCCAGGCCGCCGACATCGAGATCCAGGCCAAGGAGATCCTGCGCATGCGGGACTTGCTCAACCAGATGGTCGCAGCCGATACTGGCCAGCCTGTGGACAAGGTCGCCCGCGACACCGACCGGGACTTCATAATGAGCGCCGCGGAGGCTCAGGTGTACGGCATTATCGATGAAGTGATCACCACACGCGAGCTCGCGGTCGTACCGCAAGCGGCGGGCGTCGCCTGAGGCCTCGGGGGGACAGGTCGTGGCCAAGTTCGGGGAGTCCAGTGACCTGGTGAAGTGTTCTTTCTGCGGGAAGTCACAGAAACAGGTCAAGAAGCTGATTGCCGGCCCGGGCGTCTACATCTGCGACGAGTGCATCGACCTCTGCAACGACATCATCGAGGAGGAGCTGTCCGAGAGCTCCGAGGTGCACTTCGACGAGCTCCCCAAGCCCGCCGAGATCTTCACTTTCCTCAACGACTACGTCATCGGCCAGGAACGGGCCAAGAAGATCCTGTCGGTTGCCGTCTACAACCACTACAAGCGGGTGCAGTCGGGCGGCTATGCCGACGCCGAGGTCGAGTTGCAGAAGTCGAACATCCTCCTGCTCGGACCCACCGGGTGTGGCAAGACGTTCCTCGCGCAGACCCTGGCCCGCATGCTGAACGTGCCGTTCGCCATCGCCGACGCCACGGCCCTGACGGAGGCCGGCTACGTGGGCGAGGATGTGGAAAACATCCTGCTCAAGCTCATCCAGGCCGCCGACTACGACGTCAAGAAGGCCGAAACGGGCATCATCTACATCGACGAGATCGACAAGATCGCCCGGAAGAGCGAGAACCCCTCCATCACCCGGGACGTCTCCGGCGAGGGCGTACAGCAAGCCCTGCTCAAGATCCTGGAGGGGACGACCGCGTCAGTGCCGCCCCAGGGCGGACGGAAGCATCCGCACCAAGAGTTCATCCAGATCGACACCACCAACATCCTGTTCATCTGCGGCGGCGCCTTTGCCGGCCTGGACCGGATCATCGACAGCCGCCTCGGCCGCCAGGGAATCGGCTTCCGGGCTGACATCCGCCGGGCCGAGGATCGGGGTGAGGGCGACCTGCTGGCCCAGGTGCTGCCGGAAGACCTGCTCAAATTCGGTCTCATCCCCGAGTTCGTGGGCCGCCTCCCCGTCATCGGAGCGGTCTCCAACCTGGACCAGACGGCGCTGGTCAGGATCCTCGTCGAACCCAAAAACGCCCTGGTCAAGCAGTACCGGCGGGTGTTCGAGCTGGACAACGTGGAGCTGGTCTTCAGCGACGATGCTCTGACTGCAGTGTCGGAACAGGCCCTGCTCCGCGGAACCGGCGCCAGGGGTCTGCGAGCCATCCTGGAGGAAGTGCTGCTCGAGGTCATGTATGACCTGCCCAGTCGGAGCGACATCGGGCAGTGCGTGATCGATCGTTCCGTCGTGCTCGAACGGGTTGCCCCGACGCTGGTCCCCCGGGCCGAGCAGGCCCGTACCCAGCCCCGGCCTCGCCGGGCCGCGTCCTGAGCGAGGGCCCCCTGAGCTTCTCCGGGTCGCCGACCCTGGGCGATGCCCTGGCCTGGCTGGACAGCCACCAGAACCTCGAGCGCATGCTCAGCGATACGCGCCGGCCCCCTCCCGACCTGGACCGCATGCGCCGCCTGGTCGACATCCTCGGTCATCCCGAAGCAGGCGTACCCGCCATTCACGTCACCGGCACCAACGGCAAAACGTCCACTGCCCGTGGCCTGACCGCCCTGCTCACCGCCAAAGGCCTGCGCGTGGGCACGTTTACGAGCCCGCATCTGGAGCGCATCAACGAGCGGCTGGCTGCCGACGGTGAGCCCATCAGCGACGCCGATATGGCTCAGGTTCTCACTGACCTGGCCGGCCTCGAGCCCCTGCTGGGCGACGGTATTCGACTGACGTGGTTCGAGATTCTGACCGGCGCCGCGATCCGATGGTTCGCCGACCGACCGGTGGACGTGGCCGTCTTCGAGGTCGGCCTCGGCGGCCGATGGGACGCCACCAATGTCGTCGACGCCACCGTTGCGGTGGTGACGAACATCGGCCTCGACCACGTCGAGTTCCTCGGCTCGACCCGGGCACAGGTGGCGGGGGAGAAGGCCGGGATCATCAAGCCGGGGTCGACGTTGATCCTCGGCGAGCGGGATCCGGACCTGCTTCCCGTCTTCGAGCGAGAGCGCCCGGCAGAGCTGTGGTGGGCCGGGCGGGACTTCGACTGCGATCGCAACGACCTCGCAGTCGGCGGCCGAGTCCTCGACCTCCGTACACCGCAGGCGGCATACGAGGACGTCTTCCTGGACCTGCACGGCAGCTACCAGGGGGACAACTTCGCGGCTGCACTGGCGGCTGCGGAAGCCTTCTTCGGCTCACCCCTCGATGACACCCTGGTTCGAGAAGCAGCCGCCACGGTGCGCTCACCGGGCCGGCTGGAGATCGTCGGCCATGATCCGCTCGTGATCCTCGACGGGGCCAAGAACCTGGAAGGCGCAGAGCGGGCCGCCGCCGCCGTGCAGGAAGAGTTCGGGGCCCGCTCCCTGATCCTGGTCGTCGGGATGCTGTACGGAAAAGACCCGGAAGCGATGCTACGAGCGCTCGGCGCCAGGCGTGCCCGTCTGGTGGTGACCTGCCCTCCCCCGTCCCCCCGAGCCCAGCCAGCACCGGCACTCGCCGCGGCAGCGTTGCGTCTCGGGGTGGAAGCGGTGGCGACGGAGTCTGTTCCGGACGCCCTCGAAGTGGCATTCGATCGGGCCGGGCCGGACGATCTGATCCTGGTCACCGGTTCCCTTTACGTGGTTGGGGCTGCCCGGGCCGCTCTCGCCGTGCGCACCTGAGCTCTTTCGCCGCCGGCCTCGCTCGCCCTGGCGCTGAGCGTGCCCACCCAGGTGTGAGTGGGCACGGTGCGGGAAAGTGGGCGAGGTTTGGCCGGGTTTTTGCGGGTAAACGTGCCCGCTTGGCTGGAGTGTGCCCAGTTTGGCGCCGCTCGGGCCCCCGAGGGCGGGGTCGGCGCCGCCGGCGAGCTTGGCGCCACCGGCCCGGCGGGTGTGGCACCCCGAACCGCCGGCGAGCTTGGCGCCACCGGCCCGGCGGGTGTGGCACCCCGAACCGCCGGCACGGCCCGCCGACCGCCGGCACGGCCCGCCGGCCGGCGGCGTGCCCTCCGCTACCCTGCTGCACTCGTGAACCGCACCCTTGTCATCTGTAAGCCCGACGCGGTGGAACACGGTCTGGTGGGCGAGATCATCGGGCGCCTCGAACGCAAGGGGCTCCGCCTGGTGGCGGCCGAGCTGCGGGCCATCGACGCCGCAACCGCAGCGGAGCACTACGCGGAGCATCAGGGCAAGTCGTTCTACGAGGACCTGCTGAGCTTCATCACCCGCTCCCCGGTCATGCTCCTCGTCGTGGAGGGCCCAGCGGACACCTGGCAGATCGTCCGCGACATGATGGGCGCCACCAACCCGGCCGTCGCCGCGCCCGGGACCATCCGGGGCGACCTGGCACTGGAAACCACCGAGAACCTGGTCCACGGCTCTGACAGTGGCGACTCGGCGGCCCGTGAGATCCACCTCTTCTTTCCCGATCTGGCCTGATCGGCAGGGACCGCTCGCACCGGCCCTGCTCGAAAGCCGCCGGGTCCGGGTGGATGGACCCACCCCCTCCCGGCCGCTACCCTGGTTACACCTCCGACGCTTTACAACTGCTGACTGGAGGCCCCCCTCGCGTGTCGGACAATCTCTTCAGCGGTTTCTTCGGACGGGACATGGCCGTCGATCTCGGTACTGCCAACACGTTGGTCTACGTGCGTGGTCGCGGTATCGTCCTCGACGAGCCCTCGGTCGTGGCCGTCAACATCAAGGATGACCGCCCCCTCGCCGTCGGTCTGGAAGCCAAACGGATGATCGGACGGACGCCGAACCACATCCAGGCGATCCGGCCCCTTCGCGACGGCGTCATCGCCAACTTCGACATCTGCGAGAAGATGCTGGCGTACTTCATCCGGCGGGTGCATGGCCCGCGCAAGTTCGCCAAGCCACGAATGGTCATCTGCGTTCCGTCGGGCATCACCGGCGTCGAGCAGCGCGCCGTCCAGGAGGCGGCCGAATCGGCGGGCGCCCGCAAGCCGGCCCACATCATCGAGGAGCCCATGGCCGCCGCCATCGGCGCCGGCCTGCCCGTGCACGAGCCGACGGGCAACATGGTCGTCGACATCGGCGGCGGCACCACCGAAGTGGCCGTGATCTCCCTCGGCGGGATCGTCACCAGCCAGTCAGTGCGCATCGGCGGTGACGAGCTGGACGAGGCGATCATCCAGTACATCAAGAAGGAATACAGCCTGGCGCTCGGTGAGCGAACCGCGGAGGAGATCAAGATCGCGCTGGGATCGGCCTGTCCTCTCGAGGAGGAGCTGCACGCCGAGATCCGCGGCCGGGACCTCATCACCGGCCTGCCGAAGACGATCGTGACCACGACTGAGGAGATCCGCGACGCCATCTACGAGCCCGTCTCGTCCATCGTCGACGCGGTCAAAGTCACGCTGGACAAGACGCCCCCGGAGCTGGCCGCCGACATCATGGAACAGGGCATCGTCCTGACCGGCGGGGGAGCCCTCTTGCACGGCCTGGGGGCGCGCCTCATGTCGGAGACCGGGATGCCTATCATCATCGCCGATAATCCGCTGCACTCGGTGGCCATCGGAAGCGGCCAGTGCCTCGAGGAGTTCGAGGTGCTGAAGGGCGTGCTGATGTCCAGCCAGAGTCGTTGACCTTCGGGCCACCTGCCCCTCCGTGGCTGTTTACCGACGCTCCACCCGGACCCGCTATGTCCTGGCCGCGCTCGTGCTGGCCGCGCTGACCCTGGTGACCATCGACGCCCGCAGCAGTGGCAGCGGCTTCACCAGCGACATCAGGGCCAAGGTGCACGACGTGTTCTCCCCTCTGCAGCGCGCCACCCACAGCGTCCTGCAACCCATCGGCAACTTTCTGAGCGGGACCGTCAACTACGGGTCGGTGCGCAGCGAAAACCAACGCCTCCGCAACGAGGTGGCTGGCCTCCAGCAGCAGTCGATCCAGTCCGCCGCCGAGCAGTCGGCGGCCCAGCAACTGTTCGCCATCGAGCACCTCCCGTTCGTCGGTTCGATACCGACCGTGGCGGTCACGGTCATCGACAACGGGTCTTCGAACTTCGAGAACACCCTCACCGTGGACAAGGGCACCAGCAGCGGCCTGGCTGTCGGTCAGCCGGTAGTCGCCGCCGGCGGACTGGTCGGCAGTGTTGATGCCGTGAGTGCCAGCACGGCCACGATCGTGCTGCTTACCGATCCGACCTTCGCCGTCGGCCTCCGGCTTGATCCCAACAACGTCGGGACCGCGGAAGGGGTCGGCCGGAACGAACCGTTGCGCATCACCGTGGACACCACCAGCGAGCCCCCGCCGGTGTTGACCAAGGGCATGCCACTGGTGACGAGCGGGCTGGACCTCGAGAAGTTTCCGGCCAACATCCCGGTCGGCAAGGTCGCCAGCTTCAGCACGCCGCCCGGTGCCGCGGAACCGGATATCACGTTGACCCCCCTGGCCAACCTGGGCCAGCTGACCTATCTCCAGGTCCTCATCTGGGCGCCTGGATCGCCGGGATGACGCCGGCCGGCACTCTTACCCAGGCGCGGCCGTGCTGACCCCGCACGCCGCCGCCCGTCTCCGCATCGGCCTGGTGCTCCTCGTCGCCATCCTTGTCCAGACCGCCCTTGGCAACGACTTGAGAGTCGATGGCGTGGCGCCGGACCTCATGCTGCTCGTCACCATCTGCGCCGGCTTGGCCGGCGGCGCCGAGGCCGGCGCGTGGGTGGGATTCTGGGCCGGGCTCATCTCTGACCTCTTTCTGACGTCGACACCGCTCGGCCTGTCTGCCCTGACCTACTGCCTGGTCGGCGCTGCCGTCGGAGCGCTGCGAACGGCGGTCCTGCCCGAGTCGCGGCTGATCACCCCGGCGGCCGCCCTGATCGGCACCGGGGCGGCGGTGCTGTTCTGGGTCGCGCTCGGTGACGTGCTGGGCCAGAGCCAGCTGCTGGACGCCGGGCGTTCCTGGTTGATTCGGGTAGCCGCGGTGGAAGCGGGATGGGCGACGGTGCTGGCCCTCCCGGTGGCCTGGATCTACGCCCGGGCGGCACGCGGCTCGAAGGGGTGGGAACTGGTCGGAAGTAGCAGGGGCGGGCTGGTGCGAGCCGAGCGGCTCCCGATCCGTTGAACACGACCGAGCCGTCGTCGCCGCGCGTGCGGCTCACCATCTTGCTGGTGGTCGTGTTTTGCTTGTTTGCGGCGCTGTTTGCCCGGTTGTGGTTCCTGCAGGTGCTCAATGCCCCGAAGGCCCAGGCCGCCGCCGAGAACAACGGCATTCGGCTTGTCTACACCCAGGCTCCCCGGGGGCTCATCGAGGATCGCAACGGCAACGTCCTGGTCGGCAACGTCAATGAACCCGTCATCGAGGTCAGCCGGCTGATCGCCAGTGAGAACCCGTCGATGGTCACCCGCCTGGCTCCCTTGCTCGGCATGACCATCCCGCAACTCCAGCGGGCGATCAACAACCTGCAGTACAGCCCTTACGTGCCCGTTCCAATCATGCCGGACGCCACCCCCCAGCAGATCCTCTACATCCAGGAGAACCAGAACCTCTTCCCCGGTGTGCAGGCCACCACGATGACGGTGCGTACCTACAGCCCCATGGGCAAAGCCGCGGCGAACGTGGTCGGTTACGTCGGCCAGATCGACCAGGCGCAGTACGAGCAGCTCAAGTCACAGGGGTACCAGCCCGGTGACCAGATCGGCCTGGCCGGCGTCGAAGCGGAGTACGAGAGCGTGCTGCGCGGCAGCCCCGGCGTTCAGAAGTTGCAGGTCGACTCAAGAGGTGACGTGCTCACCACGCTGAGCTCCACACGGCCCATCCCCGGCGACACGCTGCGCCTGAGCCTCGATGGCCGGATCCAGATGATCGCGGAGTCGTCGCTCGAGCAAGGGATGAGCGCCGCCCGGGCCACGTTCGATCACACGTCGGGACGTAATTTCACCGCTCCGGCAAGCTCGGCCGTGGTCGAAGACCCCACCAACGGACAGATCATCGCGCTGGCGACGAACCCCACGTATGACCCGAGCGAGTTCGTCGGTGGCATCAGCCAGGCTAACTACCAGGCGCTGCTCAACAACCCGAGTGACCCGCTCCTGGACCGGACCATTCAGGGCCAGTACGCACCGGGCTCGACGTTCAAGCTCATCACCGCCACCGTGGGCTTGCAGTACGGCCTGATCACACCGAACACCCCGTTTGACGACACCGGCAGCATCACAATCGGCAACTTCGTGGCCCACAACGACAACGGGGCCGCCTACGGGGTCATTACGCTGCCGACCGCCATCACCGTGTCCAGCGACAACTTCTTCAACACCATCGGCCTCAACCTCTGGTACGGACGCGCCAAGTTCGGAGACGATGCTCTGCAAAACGTGGCCAAGGAGTACGGCCTCGCAGCGCCGACCGGTATCGGCCTCCCGGACGAGGCAGCCGGGAAGATCCCGACGCCGGAGTCCTATGCGAAAGACCACGAGCAAGATCCGAGCGTTTTCACCCAGGCCCAGTGGTATCCCGGTAACAGCGACCAGGTGGCCATCGGCCAGGACGAGGTCCTCGTGACGCCGCTACAGCTCGCCAACGCCTACGCCGCGTTCGCCAACGGGGGCAACCTTCTGGTCCCGCAGCTGGCCATAGACAGCGAGAACCCCGCCAACGGGCACGTCGACCGGAGCTACCCGGCCAAGGTCGTACACACCATTACGCTCCAGCCCGATTGGCGTGCCGCGCTCCTGCAGGGCTTCACCGGCGTCGTCAACAACCCGAGCGGCACCGCATACGGGGTCTTCGCCCACACCCCGCTGGCCGCGATGGACATCGCCGGCAAGACCGGGACTGCGCAGGTGAACGCCCCGCGGCAGGACACGTCGGTGTTCACGTCGTTCGCCCCGGCCACCAACCCGCGCTACGTGGTCGATGCCTTCGTCGAGGACGCCGGCTACGGGGCGTCGGTAGCGGCGCCGGTGGTGCGGGAGATCTACGACGGCCTTTTCAACCTGCCCCTCCAGCCGGTGGCCTACTCCGGCGTGGGCAGTGGAGGTCAGAACTGATGCTGGCCACCCGTCCTGCTCCCGGGGCAGCCGCCCGGCGGGAGCGCCCTGCCCTGTGGCACCACCTCGACCCGATCCTCATCATCGCCACCCTGCTCATCGGCGCGTTCGGCTGCCTCATGGTGTACACCGCCACCCGGGACGAGCTGCAGGCCGCCGGGATCAGCCCGCAGTATTACCTGAAGAAGCAGGTCATCTTCATGCTCGTGGGGGCGGTGGTGATGGTGGCAGTGGCCGCCGTCGACTACCGCCGCTACCGGGACTGGGCGGCGGCGATCTACGGCCTGACCGTGCTGGTGCTGCTGGCCGTCTACGCGGTCGGCCACAAGAGCAGAGGCTCCCAGGCGTGGTTCCAGATCGGCAGCTATCAGCTGGAGCCATCCGAGTTCGCCAAGATCGGCCTGATCGTGGCGCTGGCCAGCTATTGCGCGGCGGCCAAGGGGCGTTTGACGGCCCGCGCCCTGGCCGTGGTGCTGGTCCTGTCCGCCATCCCGTTTGTCCTGATCTACAAGCAACCCGATCTCGGTACGGCGCTCGTCCTCGCCGCGGTGCTGCTGGCGATCCTGCTCATCGCGGGCGCCTCGGTGCGGCACCTGGCTGTGCTGGGCGTCATCGCCGCGATCCTCGGTGTGGGCGTGGTGCACTTCGGGATTTTGAAGAGCTACCAGCAAGCCCGGCTGACGTCGTTCGTCAACAGCCCGGATCAGCCGAATGCCGCTCTCCTCCGGTCGCCGGCGGGGGCAAACGAGTACAACCTGGCGGAGTCGAAGATCACGATCGGCGATGGGGGGTTGACGGGGAAAGGCATCGGCAACGGGAGCCAGACCAACCTTTCGTATGTGCCGGAACAGCGCACCGACTTCATCTTCACTGCGGTTGGCGAGCAGGTGGGGCTGGTGGGATCGGCGCTGCTGCTGCTCCTGTTCGCCATCGTGATCTGGCGCACGTGGCGAGCAGCCACCCTGGCCCGGGACCTGGTCGGGACCCTGATCTGCGTCGGCGTGCTTGCCATGCTGGTGTTCCAGGTGTTCGAGAACATTGGCATGACGATGGGCATCATGCCCGTGGCGGGCATCCCGCTCCCGTTGATGAGCTATGGCGGATCGGCCGTGATCGCCACGTTCGCGGGCATCGGGCTGGTGCTCAACGTTCGCATGCGGCGCTTCACCTGAGCCGCAACCACGCCGCCGCCCTGGCCCGACAGGGGCTCCCCGCTACACTGGCCAGGGACATGACGTCGCTCTGGCCCCAGATCGAGCCCCTGCTCGCGCACGTGCAGAAGCCGGCTCGCTACATCGGTTGCGAGGACGGTGCGGTAGGGCCGGGCTCGCTCGCCGGCAAGGTGGGCTGGCTGCTCGTCTACCCCGACGCCTACGAGATCGGGCTGCCCAACCAGGGCCTGCAGATCCTGTACGAGCTGATCAACGAACGCGCCGACGCCCGCGCCGAACGCAGCTACGCCCCGTGGCCCGATATGGAGGCGCAGCTGCGGCGTCGCCGCCTCCCGCTCTTCTCGGTCGACAGCCACCGGCCGGCTGCCGCGTTCGATCTCCTGGCCTTCAACCTGTCGGCCGAGCTGGTCTATACCAACCTCCTCAATTGCGTGGATCTGGCCGGCGTGCCGGTGCGGGCGAGCGACCGCGGCCCCGAGCAACCGCTCGTTGTCGCCGGGGGGCACTGCACCTTCAATCCCGAGCCGCTGGCCGACTTCGTCGACCTGTTCGTCATCGGTGACGGCGAGGAGGCGGTTGGTGAAATAACCGCCGCCGTCCGGGCCTGGAAGGCGGAAGGGCGCACACCCGGTTCGCGTCAACGGTTGCTCCGCGACCTGGCCGGCCTGGACGGGGTGTATGTGCCCTCCTGTTATGACGTGGCGTACGACGGGCCCCGCCTGGTGGCGGTGACGCCGCGCTACCCGGACGTTCCCGAGCGGGTCCAGAAGCGAACTGTCGCCGACCTGGCGGACTGGCCCTATCCGAAACGTCAGCTGATCCCGATGACCGAGGTCGTTCACGATCGGCTCAACGTGGAGATCTTCCGCGGTTGCACCCGGGGTTGCCGGTTCTGCCAGGCCGGCATGATCACCCGGCCCGTTCGCGAGCGCCCGGCCGCCCAGGTCCGCCAGATGGTCGGCGACGGGCTGCGGCGGAGCGGCTACGACGAGGTGAGCCTGACCTCGCTCTCGAGCGCCGACTACTCCGGCATCGAGGAAGTGGTCAGCGGGATCATCGACGACCCGGCCTGCCGCGGTCAGGTGTCGGTGAGCCTGCCCAGCCTCCGTGTCGACGCCTTCACCGTCGGCATCGCCTCCGAGATCCAGAAGGTACGCCGTACCGGACTGACCTTCGCGCCGGAGGCCGGCACCTGGCGCATGCGCCAGGTCATCAACAAGCTCATACGGGAAGAGGACCTGTATGGCGCGGTGGAGTCCGCTTTTTCCCAGGGATGGCGGCGAGTGAAGCTCTATTTCCTCACCGGGCTCCCGACCGAAACAGACGAGGACACCCTGGGAATCGCGGACCTGGCCCGCAACTGCGTTGCGGTCGGCCGCCGTCATCACCGCGGCGCGTCGGTCACCGCGTCGGTCGGGGGCTTCGTACCCAAGCCGCAGACGCCGTTTCAGTGGTTCGGGCAGAACACTGCGCCCGAGCTGGGGCGGAAGATCTCGCTGCTGCGCGAGGCCAGCCGCCGGGACCGAGGGGTCCAGCTGCGCTGGCACGATCCGAAAGCGTCACTGGTCGAGGGCCTGGCCAGCCGGGGTGACCGGCGGGTGGGCGCGGTGATCGAGTCCGTGTGGCGGCGGGGGGGCACGTTCCAGGAGTGGTCCGAGTTCTTCTCGCTGGATCTCTGGACCGACGCGATGGCCGAGCACGGACTGTCGATGGACTGGTACGTGTACCGCCACCGCGACCGCGACGAGGTCCTGCCCTGGGGGCACATTTCTGCCGGCCTGCACGACGACTTCCTGTGGCAGGACTGGCAGGACGCGCTGGCCGAGAGTGGGACACCCGACTGTCGCTGGACGCCGTGCTACGACTGCGGGGCGTGCACCGGGTACGGGTTGGAGCACGTGGTGGCGTCCTCGACGCCGCCGGCGGGTGGCAGCCAGGGGACCGGCCAGGACCTGTCCCGCGGGCACGAGGTGCCCGTGATGTTGCGCCCGCTCACCGGCACCGGAGGGCGCCGGTGACGAGGGTCCGGATCCGCTTCGTCAAGCTCGGCAAGATTCGTTGGACCAGTCACCGGGACGTCGCCCGCATGTGGGAGCGGGCCTTCCGGCGAGCGCAGCTGCCGTTGGCGTACACGGCCGGCTTCTCGCCGCGTCCCAAAGTCAGCTTCGGGCTGGCGCTTCCCACCGGCCACGAGTCCGTGGCCGAATACCTGGACGTCGAGTTGGCCGATTCGGCCGGGTCGGCCAGTCTCGATGCGGGTGCGCTGCCTGGCATCGAGGCGGCCGCACCTGTCGGGATGGCCGGGGTCGACGTCCCTACCCTGCCTGGGCGCTTGTCGGCGGTGCTGCCGTTCGGCGTCGATGCCACGGCCGCGGCGGTGATCGCTCCCGGAACTCCCTCCTTGCAGGAGGACGTCGCGTCGTGTACGTGGCGCTGGGCTGCCGCTCCCAGGGAGGGGACCGACCCGCTCGGGTGCGAGGAGGTGGCCAGCCGCGTTGGGGCGGTACTGGCGGCGTCCTCTGTCGTTGTAACTCGAACCCGGAAAGGTGAGGAGTCAACCGACGACATCCGGGCCGGCATCCGTACCCTGGAGTTGCTCGGGCCCGTCGGGTCCGACCCGGCGTACGGGGTTTGGCTGGAGGCTGAATTGGCGTGCCGGCCACGTGCGCTTCGACCCTCAGAGGTCCTGGTTGCCCTGGACCCCGGTTTGGAGGAACGCCAGGTGCGACGGACGCATCAATGGATTTTGAGCGACGGCGCCCGGAGGGAACCGCTGGTTGCAGCGGGCCCGGCCGGCGCGACGGACGCGCCGCACGCCTTTGAGCGTGCGTCATGAGAAGGGAACAGTTTCATGTCCGACCCTGCAACGGCCGGCCCGGACTACCCGGAGTCGGTCCCTACAGGAGATCCTGCGGCGGGCCCCGGCTCGCCGTCTGAATACTCGTCGCGGGCCGATTCGGCCCGCGTGTCCGAATCGACCCGCGTGTCCACTTCGGGCGCCACGTCCGGTCCCGGTTCGGGACCAGAGCCGGCGTCCGCCCCCAGTTCGGGTCCGGTGGCCGGTGCCAAGGGTGGCTCCGGCACGGGGCCTGGTTCCGCGGCCGATACCAGTTCTGCCGCGGTCCCTGGTGGGGACACGGGGTCTGGCGCTGCCAGCCCCGCCTTCTCTCCGCCGGGCGGCGGCTCTGGCCCGGCGGGCCCTGGTGGCCCGGCCTCCGCTGAGTCCAACGCCGCCGAGTCCGGCCCCCCGGGAGACGGCGGTCAATCTGCGCGCCGACGGCGGCGGGGTTCGCGCGGCGGGCGCAGCCGAAATCGCGCGGTCGCCGGGACCGGCCCGGCAGACGGATCGGGCGCTCCCGGGCTGGAAGCAGGGGGCCCGTCGGCTCTCGATGTCGCCGCTGCCGCCGCCGACAACCCTGAGATGGGGAAGAGGCCTGAGATGGCGCCGAGGCCAGAAGTGGCGGTCTTGCGCCGGTCCGGGACGAACGCCTCCGAGGAGTCCGCCACTCGTGGCGGCGGACCGGGCTCGCTGACCCGGGTGGAAACGGGTGGTCCCGTTCCGGCCGACCTGCCGGTCGGGGGAGGTGGAGCCCTGCCGGTCGGGGGAGGTGGAGTCCTGCCGGTCGGGGGAGGTGGTGCCGTGCCGGCGACCTCCGCCCAGCCCGAGGCTCTCGGCGCCCCCCTGGATCCCGGGTCTCCCGATGTGGCCGCGCCCTCGAAGCCCAAGATCGGCGACACCCGCCCGGCGCCAGTGGCCGTCCCCCAAATCCCCGATCGCTCTGCGTCCCGACCCGGAGGAGCCGGGAACGGATCCGGCGGTTCTGCCGGCGCCGATCCGGAGCGCGGCGGTCGGCGCCGGCGTCGCAGCGGCCGGGGGAAGCCGTCACCCGAGCGCCGTCCGGTCGAGGCGGTTCTCATCGATGAACCCGTCGACGTCGATGACGAGACGCTCGAGCGCCGCCGGGGCCGGGAGCGCAAGGGTCGTCCGATCGGCCGCTACCTGATGGTCGTTCACTCCCAACCGGCGACCACACAGATTGCGGTCCTGGAAGGCCGGGCGCTCATCGAGCTGTACGTGTCCAGACGGGCCGACGACGCCACCCAGATCGACGGAAACATCTACCTCGGACGGGTCCAGAACGTGCTGCCCGGTATGGAGGCCGCCTTCATCGACATCGGCACGCCAAAGAACGCGGTGCTTTACCGGGGTGACGTGCGCTACGACAAGGACGACGTGGAGCCCACGTCTCTCGGCGACAACGCGCCCGGTCCGACACGCGGCCGCCTGCCAGGCGCGGCCCGCGGCGCCCGCATCGAGCAGCTCCTGAAGACCGGCCAAACGGTGCTGTGCCAGGTGACCAAGAACCCCATCGGGACAAAAGGGGCCCGCCTCACCCAGGAGGTGTCCCTGCCGGGCCGCTTCGTGGTCCTGATCCCCAACAGCGATACCTACGGCATCTCCAAGCGGCTTCCCGATGAAGAACGCAAGCGTCTCCGCCGCATCCTCGACGAGATCCGCCCCGAAGGGCAGGGCCTGATCGTTCGAACGGCAGCGGAAGGCGCCACCGCGGACGAGCTGCGACGAGACGTCGCCCGCCTGTGCCAGCAGTGGAACCGCATCGACGCCCTGGCCAAGCAGTCCCGCACGCCGGCCCTGCTCTACCGTGAGCCGGACATGGCCGTCCGGGTCATCCGGGAGGAGTTCAACCGCAACTACCGCGGCGTCGTCATCGACGACCGGGACCTCTTCGAGGAGGTTCGCGACTACGTGGGGAGCATCAGCCCGGAACTGGCCGACCGGGTGGAATGGGCCGGCGACTCCGACGATCCCCTACCGGTCTTCGAGCGCTACCACGTGCACGAGCAGATCCACAAAGCGCTGGACCGCAAGGTATGGCTGCCCTCGGGTGGCTCGTTGATCATCGAACGGACCGAAGCCCTGACGGTGATCGACGTCAACACCGGCAAGAACGTCGGAACCTCCAACCTGGAGGAAACGGTCTTCCGCAACAACCTGGAAGCCGCCGACGAGATCGCCCGGCAGCTGCGGCTCCGTGACATCGGCGGGATCATCGTCATCGACTTCATCGACATGGAAATCGCGGCCAACCGGGCGGAAGTCATCAAGACCTTCCGGGCGGCGCTGGCTCGCGACAAGACCCGGACGCAGGTGTTCGACATCTCCGAGTTGGGACTGGTCGAGATGACCCGCAAGCGCATCTCGGAGGGGCTTGTCGAGTCCTTCTCCGAGACCTGTCCGACCTGCGGTGGGCGGGGGATCGTCTTCGACGAGTCCCTCCTCTAGCGGCGCGTCTGGTCAGGGCGCCGATGCGCCCGCCCGCCTGCCCGCCGGGGTCCCTCCAGGCTGCCCGCGACCGCTGTCGGCACCCCCGCCGGACTCCCGTCCGGGGCAGCCGGTATACTCTCCCTCTTGTGTATGCGGTGATCAGCACGGGTGGCAAGCAGGAGCGCGTCGAGGAAGGCCAGACCCTCGCCGTGGAGTTGCTTGGCGCGGCCGAGGGCGATGAGATCAGTTTCGATCCCGTGCTCGTTGTCGATGGCGAGACGGTGTTGTCGCGTCGTCACGAGCTGACCGCCGCCAAGGTATCCGCCCGCGTCGTCGGCGAGACCAAGGGCCCGAAGGTGCGCGGATTCACGTACAAGCCGAAGAGCCGGGCCAGGCGGGCTTGGGGGCATCGCCAGCGTTACACCACCATCGAGATCACCGGCATCAGCCGGGAGGGATAGGGACATGTCAAAGACGAAAGGTGGCGGCTCCACTCGCAACGGGCGCGACTCGCACGCCCAGCGGCTCGGCGTCAAAGTGTTCGACGGCACCGCGGTGACCGCCGGCTCCATCATCGTGCGCCAGCGCGGCACCCACTTTCACCCGGGCGAGAACGTCGGCCGCGGCGGGGACGACAGTTTGTTTGCGCTCAAGGACGGCAAGGTGAAATTCGGCAGCCGCAAGGGCCGGCGCCTGGTCGACATCCTCACCGACGCCTGAGCAAAGGGCGCTGTTTCGCTCGCGGCAGAAGGCCGCACCAGGTAGCAGACCGTGTCCGCGTTCGTCGATGAAGCCCAGGTTCACGTCAAAGCCGGCGACGGCGGTGCTGGCGCCGTGTCCTTTCGACGTGAGGCCCATGTGGCGAGAGGTGGCCCCGATGGCGGGGACGGCGGCAACGGGGGCAGCATCTGGCTGGTGGCCGACCGTAACGTCGCATCGCTGTACGGCTTTCGGGACTATCCCCACCGGCGGGCCGGCAACGGGACCCACGGAATGGGCAAAGCCCGGCACGGGAAAGCCGGATCTGATCTCGAGGTGGCGGTGCCGGAGGGAACCGTGGTGCGCGACCGCACCGGCGAGGTGGTGGCGGATCTGGTGTCCGAGGGCGACCGGTGGCTGGCCGCCCGAGGCGGCCAGGGCGGTCGGGGGAACGCCCGTTTCCTGTCCAACCGCCGCCGGGCCCCGTCGTTTGCCGAGCAGGGAGAGACAGGCGAGGAACGCTGGCTCGATCTCGAACTGAAACTCATGGCCGATGTGGCCCTGGTGGGGTTCCCGAACTCGGGCAAGAGCACCCTGATCTCCCGGATCTCGGCGGCCAAACCAAAGATCGCTGACTACCCGTTTACGACCCTCGAACCCCACCTCGGTGTGGTCCGCTTTGACGAGCACGAGTTCGTGGTGGCCGATGTTCCCGGGTTGATCGAGGGAGCCAGCGATGGCCGCGGCCTGGGCCATCGCTTTCTCCGCCACATCGAACGAGCCCGCGTCCTGGTCATGCTCCTCGACCTGACCGAGCCCGACGGTCGTGACCCGGCCCAGCAGGAACGGATCCTCCTGGAGGAGCTGCGGCGCCACCAGCCCGAGCTGGCAACCCGCCCCCGCCTCGTCGTCGGCTCCAAGGCCGACGCGGCGGAGCCGAATCAGGACTGGAAGGGCGAGCGGTTCTCGTCTCTCACCGGCGACGGCCTTCGGGCCCTGCTCGGCCGCATGGCCACCGCCGTGGCGCAGGCCCGGGCCGAGCGACCTCGCCCACCTCGCTTCGTCGTGCATCGGCCCGAACCCGCCGGCATCGCCGTCGAGCGCTCAGCTGACGGTGGGTGGCAGGTGGTGGGGCGGGCGGCGGCGCGGGCCGTGGCCCTGTCCGATCTCACGAACGTTCAGGCCCTGACGTACGCGCAGGGGCGGCTTCGGGGTCTCGGGGTGGACCGGGCGTTGGCGCGTGCCGGCGCCCGCGCCGGCGACAAAGTCCATATCGGTGGATTCGAGTTCGACTACCAGCCCGATGACACCATGGAGGGCTGATGGCCTCTCGTGGTCGCCTGATCGTGGCCAAGATCGGCACGTCCTCGCTGACGGACGGGCAGGGCACGATCATCCCGGCGGCCATCGAGAAGCTCTGCGCCGAAGTGGCGGCCCTGCGGGAGGCGGGACACCGGGTCGTCGTGGTTTCGAGCGGCGCCATCGCGGCTGGCCTTCCGGTGCTCGGATTGCATGAGCCGCGCCCGACCGATCCCGCCGTGCTGCAGGCCGTCTCGGCTGTGGGTCAGGCTCATCTGGTCGCGCACTACAACCGGGCGCTGGCCGCCCATGGCCTCATCGGCGGCCAAGTGCTCCTGGCCCCGCTGGATTTCGTCAATCGCCAGCAGTACTTGCACGCCCGCCAGACCCTGTCGATCCTCCTGAACCTGGGGGTCGTGCCCGTCATCAACGAGAATGACGCCATCGCTGACGACGAGATCCGTTTCGGAGACAACGACCGGTTGGCCGCGCTCGTTTCTCATCTGCTGGCTGCGGATCTGCTCGTCCTGCTGACCGACACTCCCGGTGTTCTGACCGCCAACCCTCGCCTCGAACGACATGCGTCATTGATCGAAGAGATCGTGGCGGTCGATCACGAGATGGAAGCGATCGCGGGCGGTACCGGGACGGCCCGAGGTAGCGGCGGGATGGCCTCGAAGCTGGCCGCAGCCAAGATGGCAGCCTGGTCCGGGGTGCGGGTCGTGATCGCGGCCGCCTCCCGACCCGACGTCCTGGTCGATGCTGTAGCCGGCCGGGTGGGTGTCGGCACGGTCGTGATCCCGCGGACGCAGCGGTTGCCCGCCCGGAAACTCTGGATTGCCTTCGCAGTGGGGTCGTCGGGCACCGTTGTCGTGGATGAGGGGGCGAGGACGGCGCTCGTCGACCGGGGCGTGTCGTTGTTGCCGGCGGGGGTGGTCGCCGTGCACGGTGCTTTCGATGCGGATGCGGCCATAGAGATCGCGGGACCGGATGGGCGTGTATTCGCCAAGGGCCTGACGCGTCATCCCGCCCAGCGCGTCAAGGAATGGGCGGGCCGGCGGACATCAGAGCTTCCCGAGGACGCGTTCCACGAGGTCGTTCACCGTGACGACCTGGTCCTGCTCCCATGACCGCTACCGCGTACCCCGTGCCCGGTCGAGATCACGGCCCTCGGCACTGGGTGTCGGTGCGGCGAGGAGTGGCTGCGGCTGGCGCCGTGGCGGCAGCTGCGCTCGGTCTGGCCGCGTGCGGCGGGATCATCGGCTCCATGATCGGCACCCAACAAGCCTTGCGGAACGCCGGTTACCAGTCCGTGAGCGTCCACTTCGATTTCACGCAAGCGGGCGGTGCAGTCGACGCGGCCGTGTCGGTGGCCGCCCCGCCGACCCAGTCGGATGTGACGGGGGTGGCTGACATCGTCTGGCATCACGTCAGCCAGCGGTTCGACACCCTCGACGTCACGGTCCACGGCACCGGCAGCGGCGCGGGAGAGGTGGCCAGCCATACCTACTCCTTTGCCGAGCTCGAGGGTGCCTTCGGGACGCGCAACCCCAGCTGGAACAGGACCTCGATCACCCAATCGGCCAAGCAGATCGGGTACGTCGTCCTGGGCGGAATCGCTCTCGTGGTGGTGGCGGTGCTCGTCGTGGCCCTGGCGCTGGCCGGCCGCAAGCGCCGCCAGCGCAAGGAGTGGGGGCCCGCCGGCCCGCCCTGGGGGGACGGCACGGGCGTGCCGATGTGGCCTGCCCCTCCCGCACCGCCGGCGCCGGCCGGATGGCCGCAACCGGGTCACCCCCGGGGAGTGTGGTACGCCCCTGAACCACCGCCGCCCGTCCCGATGTGGTCGCCCGCCCCTGACGCCTCCGCCCAGCCCGCGGCGGCCTGGCCGGCCGCCCAGCGCGCAGCTGCGGAGCCCGCACCGGGGGAGTGGCTCGGCTCGCGTGTCGCGCCGGCATCAACTCCCGAGCCCCCGCCGCAGCCCACTCCGGCCGCGGCCTGGTGGCCTGGATCCGGCGGTCCGCATCCGCCGCCCGCCCCCGGCCCCGACGGCTCGGCGCCCGGTTGGTCGGCGGCGCCCGGTTGGTCGTCGGCGCCGAGTGTCCCCGCCGCCCCGACTTCCGTATGGCTGCCTCCTCCGTCCGGGAGTGGTCCGCCCGTGGCGTCCCGGTCCGAAGCGGATCCCCCGGCCGCGCCCGCCGGGTCACACGAGGCCGAACCTGCTGCCGACCCCCTGCCTCCGCCGGTCGGGCCGCCCCCTGACTCCGGCCACCCCCGGCCCACGGACCACCCGCCCAGCGGCGGCGATGGCGGGTGGGGGCCACCGAGCCCAGCCGAATGAATCCAGCACTCCCCGACGGGATTCGAACCCGTGCTGCCGCCTTGAGAGGGCGGAGATTGGGAGCATGGGCGAACGGATCAGGCTGCGGCCGAAAGAGCTAGCCGACGGGAATATGAAGTTGTCTGAGCAGGGTCTGGACCCGCTGGCCGATGTCGTCGCGGATGGGGCGTACGGTGTCGAGGGGCTGGCCGGCGGGGTCGGGGACGTCCCAGTCCTGGTAGGTCTTGCCGGGGAAGACGGGGCAGGCGTCACCGCAGCCCATGGTGACCACCACATCGGCGGCGCGTACGACTTCGTCGGTCCAGGGTTTGGGGAACTCGCCGCTGATGTCGATGCCGATTTCCGTCATGGCTTCCACCGCGGCCGGGTTCATCTCGCTGGTGGGATCGGACCCCCCAGACCAGGCCAGGGCTTTGTTGCCGGCCAAATGGTTGAGCCAGCCGAGTGCCATCTGGGAGCGGCCAGCGTTGTGGACGCAGAGGAACATCACGATCGGGATGCCGCCGGTGACGGGGTGTCCTTCCACCTTGGCCAGGGCAGTGAGCCGTTGGCGGGCGAAGCGCTCCGACAACACGGCCAGATGTTTCCGGATTTTGGCGCCGGGGGCGAGCTGGTCGTAGCTGCTGTAGAGGAAGCGTTCGATGGTTTCGACCCCGAAGATCCCTTCGAACCGTTGCTGTAGTCGGGTGGCGGCGGTGCGTAGGGCGACTTTCTCTTCGATCATCATGCTTCCGGCGTCAGGCACGAGAGGCTCCTTTCTGGTGATGGGTGGTGGTCAGGCGGTCAGAACTTCCAGGCGCGCCGAACAGATCGTCGACGCGGCGGCCGATCTGGTCCCGGATGGGCCGGACACCCTCGATGGTCCGGCCGGTGGGGTCGTCGAGGGGCCAGTCTTCGTAGTGTTTGCCGGGTACCAGTGGGCAGACGTCGCCGCAGCCCATGGTCACGATCACGTCGGCGGCGGCGAGGAACTCGGAGGTCCACGGTTTCGGGAACTCGCCGCTGATGGCGATACCGATCTCGGCCATGGCCGTTATCGCGGCCGGGCTGATCTCCGACGCCGGTTGGGATCCGCCCGACCATGCCACCGCCCGCCCTTGGCCGCGACGGTGGAGGAAGCCCAGGGCCATCTGGGAGCGGTCGGCGTTGTGCGCGCAGAGGAACAGCACGGCCGGGACACGGCCGGGGACGGGGGTTTCGGTGTGCATCAGGGCCTCGAGGCGCTGCCGGGCGAAACGTTCGGTGTGGAGCGCCAGCCAGCGTGTCACCGTGGCGGACACGGCGAGGGAGAGGTAGCTGTCGTCCAGCAACTCCTCGATGGCTTCCTGGCTGTAGATCCCTTCATAGCGGGAGTGGAGGTCTCGGGCGACACGGCGCAGTGTCTTTTGCGTAGCGGCGGGGATGAGATCGGTGTCGGTCACGATCACCTTCCTTGGCAGCAGCTCGGGCCAGGCCAGGAGCCGCTTTGTCCGAGGTCGGATTAGGTGCGGGTCAGGGCTTGTCGTTGGGCGGCGAGCTGGTGGTCTCGGACCCAGGTCTGGGCGGCCATCTGGATGGCATCCCAGGGCGAGCCGAGCGGTGGGGTGTAGGACAGGTCCAGGTCGTTAAGGGCGTTGACGGTCATGTCGTGGTGGATGCCGGTGGCGTAGACGTCCACTCGTTTGGCGATCTCGCTACCGAGCTGGCCGACCAACTGGGCGCCCAACAGCCGGCCGGTGCTGGTATCGCCGGTCAGGCGGATGGTGATGGGATGGGCGGTGGGGTAGTAAGCCTTGTGGTCGTCGGGACTGCTCTGGCTGGTGGCCGGGGTGAACCCGGCCGGGATCGCTTCGTGTTCGCGCAGGCCGGTGCGGGCGGCGACCAGGTCGAACACCTTGACCACCTGAGTGCCGAGGCTGCCGGCGAAGCGGGCTTGGCCGCCCACGGCGTTCTCGCCCGCCACCCGGCCTTGCTTGTGGGCGGTGGTCCCCAGGGGCAGGTAGGTGGCGCCGAGGAGGCGGTGATGGGTGACCACGCAATCCCCCGCCGCATAGATATCGGGCAGGCCGGTACGCATGTGGTCGTCTACCGCGATGGCGCCCCGTGCACCCGTGCGGGCGCCGGCGGCGACCAGCAGGTCGGTGTCGGGCCGTACACCCGACCGAGACCAGGACCTGGTCGACCTGGCGCTGGTAGGGCTGCGCCGTCGCGGGTGGTGCCGTCCACCTGGAGACGGCCTACCGCGCCGGCGGGCGCCCGGCTGATCCGAGTAACGGTCGTCGAGGTGGCGACGTCTACCCCATGGGCGGTCAGCTCGGCCCGCACCAACTTGCCAAGTTCAGGGTCCACCGTGGGCAGCGCCTCGGGCAGCATTTCCACCTGGGCGACCTGGAGGCCGCGAAGGGTGAGCGCGTCGGCCATCTCCAGGCCCACGTAACCGGCTCCGACGATCAGGGCGCTGGCCGGTCGGCTCTCCTCCAGGCTGCGCTCCAGGGCCAAGGTGTCGCCCATGGAGTGCAACAAGTGCACACCGTCGGCCGAACCCAGAGCGTCGGGTCCGTCCAGTCCGGCGATCGGCGGCCGGACGGGTAGCGCGCCGGTGCCGACGACCAGCCGGTCGTAGTCCAGGGCTTCTTTACCTCCGTCGAGGCTTCGCAGCTCCAGCCGGTGGCCGGCCACGTCGATGCCGGTCACCAGGGTGTCCAGGCGCAGACGCATCCCGGTCGCCTCCAGGTCGGCGTAGCTGCGGTGGGCCAGGTTGCGCCAGTCGGTCACCTCTCCGGAGATGTAGTAGGGGATGCCGCAGATGGAGAAGTTCGGGTAGGCGTCGGCCACCACGACCGTCACTTCCACGTCCGGGTCGAGCTCCCGGGCTCGCAGGGCGGCCGAGATGCCGGCATCGGATCCGCCGATGGCAACAACATGCATGGGCGTGCTCACCTCTCGGTGGGGGGTCGTGACGGTCCCGACGGGTCGGCGGGGTCGGGGCTGGGGGCATCGGGCGCTCCGGCGGAGCCGTTGGTCGGCAGGTCTCCCAGCTCGGGCGGCGAGGAGGTGTGCGGAACCACCACGGTGGCCGCTTGGGCTGGGGTGACGTCGGGATACAACAGGCGGATCAGTCCCACTGCCAGCACCCCGCCGACGATCTGGGCGGCGACGAAGCTGGGCACCGACGAGGGGGCGATACCGGCGAAGCTGTTGGAGAACATCCGGCCCACCGTGATGGCCGGGTTGGCGAAACTGGTGGAACTGGTAAACCAGTAAGCGGCACCGATGTAGGCGCCCACGGCGGCGGCGGCCAGGTGGGCGCGCCCGGATCGCGCCAAGCGCGAAGATGATCAGCATCAAGCCTGCGGTGGCCACGACTTCGGACAGGAAATGCGGTCCGCTGGCCCGGTGCTTGGTGGAGATGCTCACCGCGGCCAGCCCGAACATGGCGTTAGCCAGGATGGCCCCGCTGATACACCCGGCCACCTGGGCAGGCAAGTAGGCGACGGCTTGGCGCCAGGACAGGCCACCGAAGGCGGCGTCCACGAAGGACACCACCGGGTTGAAATGTGCGCCCGAGACGGCCCCGAACATCAGGATGAGGGCGAACAGCCCGGCTGCGGTGGCCGCCGCGTTCTCGAAGAGCTGCAGGCCGGTCTGGGCCGGCGACAGGCGCTGGGCGGCGATGCCGGAGCCGATGACGACGGCAGCCAGGAGCGCGCTGCCGAGATACTCGGCCAGCAGCCGCCGCCACAACGCCGCCTCGGCCAACTCCGGCTCTGGCCTAGCAGCAGGAGCGGCCGGGGCCGCCCAAGGTCACCGTGACCGGTTCTGGTGCGCACGCCTCGGTCGAGCATCCCAGCCCCGTCTCCGTCGGAGCGTCGGCCAAGACGGTATAAACCTCCCAGGGGGCGCCGTCGGGATCGTCCACCCACGCCTTGTCCTGCACGGCATAACAGCAGGTCGTGGATTCCTGTACGTCGGGATCGAGGCCTTCCCCCACCAGCCGAGCCGTCGACGCCCTGACCTGCTCCGGGGTTTCCACCTCGATCCCAAGGTGATTCAACGCCCCGATTACTCCGCGGCCCCGGCCCTCGGGATGTTCGATCAACACCAGCTTCAGCGGTGGGTCCGGCACCGCGAAGTTGACGTAGCCCGGCTGACGCTTGGCCGGCGCCACACCCAACAACTTGGAATAGAACTCCACCGCGACGTCGAGATCGGCCACGTTCAGGGCCAGCTGTACCCGGGACACCACAACCTCCTGCTAGCATCAACACCTGTCGATACGTTGATGATGGTCGATACAATCATCGTTGTCAATGGGAGAGTGTCAGGATGGCGAGACGAAGCCCGGCAGTCGGGGTGATCGAAGCGAGCGAGTGCTGCCCTTCACTTTTGGCCGCCCCACTCGACCCTGCCGACGCCCAACAACTCGCACAGGCGTTTGCGGCCCTCGGCGACCCGGTCCGCTTACAGATCCTCTCCATGCTGGCCGCCACCGTCGAGGGCGAGATCTGCGTGTGCAACTTCATCGAACCCATCGGCAAAACCCAGGGCACCATTTCCCACCACCTCAAAATCCTGACCGAGGCCGGCCTCGTGCACGGAGACCGACGCGGCAAATGGGTCTGGTACTCGCTAGATCACGACCGCCTCGCCGGGCTACGCGACGCCATCAGCCCCTAGCAACGTCAACCTCCGAGCAAGCCTGTCCTCCGACCCCCCAGACCACGGAAGGTCTTGGGAGCCGTCTCCGTGTGCTGAGCACTTTTCGTCGTCCATGAAATCAGGCTGATTGGACCGACACCGCTCGGTGAGCCCGCAGCGATGAATTTCTGGGGGCCAAGTGGTCTACGCAGGAAGAGCTTCTGCGTGTGGAGAGGAGACGGGATGAGCAGTGTGCGTGTACTGGTAGGCACCCGGAAGGGCGCGTTCGTGTTGACCTCCGACGCCGCACGCCAGGCCTGGGACGTGAAGGGTCCACTCTTTGCGGGTTGGGAGATCTACCACGTCAAGGGTTCCCCGGCCGATCCCGACCGGCTGTACGCGTCGCAGTCCACAGGCTGGTTCGGGCAGTTGATCCAGCGTTCCGACGACGGCGGCGCTACGTGGGAGACGGTAGGGAACCAATTTCCGTACGACGGCGTGGCGGGCACACACCAGTGGTACGACGGGACGCCGCATCCGTGGGAGTTCGCCCGGGTGTGGCATCTCGAACCGTCCCTCACCGATCCCGACACCGTCCTCGCCGGCGTCGAGGACGCCGCCTTGTTCCGATCGACCGACGCCGGCGCCAGCTGGCAGGAGCTTTCCGGTCTGCGATGTCACGGTTCGGGGCCGTCATGGCAGCCGGGGGCGGGCGGCATGTGCTTGCACACGGTGATCGTCGACCCCACCAACGCGCAGCGTATTTTCGTGGCCATATCGGCGGCGGGGGTGTTCCGCAGCGACGACGGCGGCGAGACCTGGCGGGCCGCGAACCGTGGCCTGCGCTCTGAGGGCATCCCCGACGCCGACGCCGAAGTGGGCCACTGCGTGCATCGCCTGGCCATGCACCCGTCGCGCCCCGACGTGCTGTACATGCAGAAACACTGGGACGTGATGCGCAGCGACGACGCCGGGGACTCCTGGCAGGAGATCAGCGGTGACCTGCCCACCGACTTCGGCTTTACCATCGACGTCCACGCCCACGAGCCCGACACCGTCTATGTCGTGCCGATCAAAAGCGACGCAGAGCACTTTCCCCTCGACGGCAAGTTACGGGTGTATCGCAGCCGGATCGGCGGTCACGAGTGGGAACCGCTCACCAACGGACTTCCGCAGACAAACTGCTACGTCAACGTCCTGCGTGACGCCATGGCCGTGGACTCGCTCGATGCGTGCGGCGTGTACTTCGGGACCACCGGCGGGCAGGTCTACGCATCGGCCGACGCCGGCGATACCTGGGCCCCGCTCGTGCGAGATCTGCCTGCGGTGCTGTCGGTCGAGGTTCAGACGCTCCCGTGATCCGTGTCGTGCTTCCCGCTCACCTTCAGACGCTCGCGCACACCGAGCGCGAGGTGGAAGTGGATATCGTCGGCCCACCCACCCAACGATCGGTCATCGACGCACTCGAGGCCTGCTACCCGGCGCTGCAAGGGACCATCCGGGACCCGACAACCCGGAAGCGCCGCCCGTTCATACGGTTCTTCTGCTGCGAGACCGACCTGTCACACGAATCCCCAGACCACCCCCTGCCCCAGGCGGTCGTAGCCGGGACCGAGCCGTTCTTCATCGTCGGCGCCATCGCCGGTGGGTGACAGGATCTCGTTCCGATCGGGGCCGCGGACGGCGCATTCCTTCGCTCAAGGCCTGCGATTCCATCTTTACTGAATGGCAAATGCCGGCAGGTGTGCCGCTTGAGGTGAACCCGCCCGCCGTGCTCCCGGCGGTCCGTGACCGTCGCGGATCGGTGTGGTCGGGGTTGTGACATTTAACGTGGCTCCGGCGCTCGCCGTTCGTCAGCCCCGCTCGGCGAGATAGGCGTATCGCACACCGATGGCGGCATGACGGGTGAGTGCGACGCCGGTTTGGCCTTGACGCCAGTAGCGGTAGAGCGCGCCGGGCGTGGCCACGACGTTGTACAGAGGTTTGTGGCGTAACAGCGGGAGACGGTGTGCCGAGAACGCTTACCTGGAACGGGAGCAGCAGGACGGCCCCGCTCACCCCGGCCGGCCTGGTGACGGTGGCGATTAATCAGCGCGGCAGCGAAGGCGACGGGGTAGGTCCACGGGTCGCCGATCATCCTCCAAAGGTAGCTACCCGTCTGTCCCGGCCGCCGGCCGGGTGGCGAGACAGCATCGTCGCGCTCGGCATCGCCAGCCGGGCCCTGGCCGAAGGACGCCGGGCCGGGCCCTCAGGCCGGCGGCGGCAACCCTTGCCGGGCCGTGACAGGATGGCACCTTCCGCAGTGGCCACTGTACGGATGGAGGCGCATATGCAGGTCGGCATGGTGGGACTTGGTCGCATGGGATCCAATCTGGTTCGCCGGTTGATGCGTGACGGGCATTCCTGCGTCGTGTATGACATCAACGCCGACTCCGTCCGACAGCTGCAGGGAGAAGGCGCTATCGGATCCACGAGCGTCGACGACTTCGTCTCGAAGCTGCAAACGCCGCGGGCCGCCTGGGTCATGGTCCCGGCCGCCTATACCGGCGCCACTGTCGAACAACTCGCCGCCGCCATGGGCGAGGGCGACATCATCATCGACGGCGGCAATTCCTATTACCGCGAGGACATCCACCGGGCGGCGGCGCTTGGCGGCAAAGGGATTCATTTCGTGGACGTGGGCACGAGCGGGGGAGTGTTCGGGTTGGAGCGAGGCTTCTGCCTCATGATCGGAGGGGAAGCGGCCATCGTCGAGCATCTCGATCCGATCTTCAGGTCGCTTGCTCCCGGCGTGGCGGCCGCTCCTCGCACCGAGGGGCGAAGCGGCCCGCCGTCCACGTCCGAGCAGGGGTATCTCCACTGCGGAGCGCATGGGGCCGGGCACTTCGTGAAAATGGTGCATAACGGGATCGAGTACGGCGTCATGGCGTCCTATGCCGAAGGCCTCGCCGTGCTGCACAAGGCCGACATCGGATTGACGACCCCGGCCGAGGAAGACGCGGAAACGACGCCACTGTCGAACCCGGAGTTCTACCAGTACACCTTTGACACCACCGAGGTGGCGGAGGTGTGGCGCCGCGGCAGCGTGATCGCATCCTGGTTGCTCGACCTCACCGCTGACGCGCTGTTTCAGGACCCCAAGTTGGCGGGATTCCAGGGTCGGGTGTCCGACTCCGGTGAAGGGCGGTGGACGACCGTGGCGGCCATCGATGAAGCGGTGCCCGTCTACGTGCTGACGGCGGCCCTGTACGAGCGGTTTGCGTCCCGAGGTGAAGCCGATTTTGCGGACCGTATCCTGTCGGCGCTGCGCAAGGAGTTCGGAGGCCACACGGAGAAACCGGCGACTGGCTAGCGGCACGACGGCCCCGGGCAGAGCACCAGCGGGCTGAAGACCCGAGCCGGCCAGATTCCGGCCGGGCGGCCCCCAGATCGTGTGCGCTCAGCGTCCGCCGTCAGCCGGGTCGGCGCCCGTAGCCGTCGCCTGGGTCTGGTCGGCGGCGGCTTGGTCCGCGGTCGCGGCCCCAGCTCCAGCCGGCGCGCCTGTGCCGAGTTCGCCTGCCGACCCGGCTCCGAGGGCGCTCTCGCCGACGCCAGGAAGTCCTAACTCGGCCCGCATTGTGTCGAGCCGGGACCGCGCCTCCGAGCCGATGGCAGCTTGCTGCACTTCCAGCATGCGGGCCTCAACCGTCTGCCCGCTCAGCTCGGAGGAGCCAAGCGCCTTGGCGTAACGGGCTTCGATCTTGGCCCGGACCTGATCCAGCGACGGCGCCCCGCTGTCCACAGTCTGGTTGAGGCTCGTCATAGCCCGATTGAGCTGCTCTTGCATCTTGGCCTGATCGAGCTGCGACATCAGCTTCTGGCGCTCGGCCAGCTTCTGCTGCAGGGCCATCGAGTTCTGTTGCACCGCCGCCCGCGCCTGGTCTGCAGCCTGGGCGGACTGCAGACTCAAGGTCTTGAGGTCGTTGACCTGGTTCTCGGTCGCAATGAGCCGATTGGCGAAGGCTTCGGCCGTCTGGGTGTACTCCCGGGCTTTGTCGGCATCACCCCGCCGGGACGCCTCCTCGGCCATCATCAGCGCCTGGCGGGTGGAACCGTTGACCTTGCCCAACTCCTCGATGGCCCGATTGAGCTGCAGCTCATGCTGCTTCTGGTTGGCGACCACGTTGGCGGCCTGCTCGACCAGGCGGCGGTGCTGCTCCTGGGCGTCGGCGATCGCCTGCTCCAGCTGGACTTTCGGGTCGGCGTTGGCCTCGAAGCGACTATCGGTCTTGGCGGTGAAATACCGCCAGCGCTTTCTCAGCACATCGATCATTCCCATAGACGCCATGCTACGGCGCGGGCGGCGGCGACGGCGGGGCGGCTGGCCGAATGGCTTGCCCTGAAGCCGACGAAGCAGCGGCCGCATCACCCGGCACGGCGTCCGCCGGTCCTGCGGGATCGCCGTGGGCGCCGGCAACGGACCCTGGACTGGGCCCGGATGGCGACGGCGGCAGCGCGCCTGCTGCTGTGGCCGGACCGGCGACATCCAAGCTTCCCGGCGAGGAGACTTCCCCAACCTCGCGAAGCCCCTCGTGGAGGGCGCCGATCTCCTCGAGTAGCGCATCCACCGACCCCGCCACCGCCTCTGCCGACGCGGGTCCCGATCCCTCGACCGTTCCGCCGACGGGCTCCAGCCCCAGTTGCAGCAGCTCGGTCACTGCCTCGTCGAGGCGGGCGGTCAGTACTCGAAGCCGGTCCTGCACTTCGTTCTGGGCGGTTTCGGCGCGTCGAGCTGCCCGCAACTGGGTGGCGACGGCCTCTTCGGAGCGGGCCAGGTTCGCAGCCCGCTCCGAGGTGCCCGCCCGCTGTCGCTCCGCCTGGATCTGTTGCAGCTCCCGAGAGAGCGCGGCCACGGATGGCCGGGCCGCTCCGCCCGCGCTGGTGGAGCCGCCGATCGTGCCGCTCAAGGCCGCGCCTCGTTGAGCGACGGCCCACACCTCGTCGGTGGCCTGCCACAACTGGGGCTGCAGCAGCAACAGACGATCTCGCAGCGGACCGGCCGGCCAGCGGTTCACCGCCTGGTCGAAGCGCTGGCGAGATGTGAGCGCCTGGCGGACGTACTGGCGCCAGGGCTCGGGCACCGCCCACGGATCGATGGCCGCCGGCGCCGGTCGGCCCTTCCGACGCTGGCGGCCCGCATGGACGACCGCCACCGCCATTCGGCCCAGCCAGGCGCCGGCGCCCAGCACGACCGCGAGCACGACCGAATGCTCCGCCAGCCCGATCCCGACCCCAGCGGCGGTGACCACGGCAGCCGAAGGCGAGACCGCGGCCCGAACGACGCTGGGGCGCCGGACTGGCTCGGGCAACTGCGGCAGCACGCTTCCAGGCTACGGCGGGTTGGGGACCAGGTACCGACGTAGAATCCCGACATGTCGGAAGGAAGTGCTGCGACCCAGCCGAGGCCGCTCCGGGTATTGGGCGAGCGAGCTCGTGCCGCCAGTCTCGTCCTCGCCACGGCTTCCACCGCCGCCAAAGACGCGGCCCTGGTCGCCGCTGCCGACTTGCTCGAGGCGCGGGCTGGTCAGATCCTGGATGCGAACGCCGAGGACGTGGCGCTCGCGGAGCAGGGCGGCAGCACGGCGACAACCGTGGACCGGCTCCGGCTGAGCGAGGCCCGGGTGGGGTCCATGGCCCGGGGCTTGCGTCAAGTCGCGTCGTTGGCCGACCCCGTCGGCCAGACCGTCGACGGATGGGTGCGGCCAAACGGTCTGGAGATCCGCCAGGTTCGGGTCCCACTGGGGGTGGTGGGCATCGTCTACGAAAACCGCCCCAACGTCACCAGCGATGCGGCGGGCCTGTGCCTGAAATCCGGGAACGCCGCCTTTTTGCGGGGCAGCTCGTCTGCCTTGCGGTCCAACATCGCCATTGCCGCGATTCTCCGCGAAGGGTATGAAAAGGAAGGCCTTCCGCCCGACGCCCTCCTCCTGGTTGAGGACGCCAGCCGCGAAACTGTCGAAGAGTTCGTGCGGCTGCGAGGGTTCATTGACTGCCTGATTCCGCGTGGCGGGCCGTCCCTGATCTCGACCATTGTCGAGCATGCCACCGTGCCGTACGTGATCGACGGCGACGGTAACTGTCACGTTTACGTTGACTGTTCGGCTGATCTCGACGTGGCCCTCAATATCGTCGTCAATGCCAAGACCCAGCGGCCAAGCGTGTGCAACGCAGCAGAGTCCCTGGTCATCCACCGTGACGTGGTCGAACCCTTTCTTGCCCGCCTGGGCCCGGCGCTCGAGGGGGTGGAACTGCGGGGTGATGACAGGGTGCGGGCGGTGCTGGGACCTGACCGGGTCGTCCTCGCCACTGACGCCGACTACAGGTGCGAATTCCTCGACCTCATATTGAGCGTGAGGGTAGTGGATGACCTGGATGCGGCCATCGCCCACATTCGCAGGTATGGATCCGGGCACACCGAGGCCATCGTGACCCGGGACCTGGCCGCTGCGCAGCGCTTCCAGCGCGAGGTGGACGCCGCAGTCGTCGTGGTGAACGCGTCAACCCGGTTCACCGACGGCGAGGAGTTTGGTTTCGGAGCCGAGATCGGGATCAGCACGCAGAAGCTGCACGCCCGTGGCCCCATGGGCCTCCGGGAGCTCACGACCACCAAGTACCTGGTGACGGGGACCGGGCAGATCCGGATCTGAGCCGGACCTGCCCGGTCCCGCCGCCGGCGGCCGCCGCCGTCAGCGCGCCACGTGCCTGCCGGTCAGGTAATCGTCAGGAGGTCTCCAGTGCCGCTGCCGAAGCCGCCGGCCGCGGGGTTGGTCACCGTGATCCCGAGCTTGGTCCCGGTTGGGGCGGTCGAGGACACGATCATGCTGGCTGTGATCTTCGTCGCGCTCACCACCTTGACCTTCGAGAACGTGACCCCGCTCGGACCCTTGAGCTTCGCCGCGGCGACGAATCCGGTTCCGACAATGGTGACCGACACCGTCTTTCCTTGTGCCACCGACGCCGGGGTGATCTTCGTGACGGTCGGGCCGGCGATGATGGTCAGGCAGCCCTTGCAGGTACCCGATCCCGCCGCGTCCTTGACGACGACGTTCTTGGTCCCGGTGGCGGTTGTGGCGTTGACCGTCGCCTTGGCCGTCACCGTCGTTGCGCTGACCACTGTCACCGAGGCCAGCTTCACGCCCGTGATCGTGGCGGTCGCGCCGGTCTCGAAGCCGGACCCGGTGATGGTGACCGCTACCTTGGCGGCGCCCTGCCCCAACGTCTTCGGGCTGATGCCGGTGACCTTCACTCCCGCGACAGTGATGGTGTAGGGCACGGTGTTGGACGTGGATTGGCCGAGGATCGTCGCCGTTGCCGTGTTGGCGCCGCTCTCGTCACCGATCGTCGGTACAAACACTGCGCTGAAGCTGTGGCTGCCCGCCGCTGGTGTTGTCGTCGTCGACGCGGTGCCCGCGCTCACTGCCACTGCTGACCCGAGTGCGGTGGTGCCATCGTAGAACTGCACTGTGCCGGCCCCGGCCGGGGCGATGGTCGCCTTCAGCGTCACCTTGGTGCCAGACGCCTGGGGGCTGGCCGGCGTCGCCGACAATGTGGTGGTGGTCGGGGTGACGAGGGGGAACAGCAGCGCCCACCCGTTGGCGGGGACGGTGGTGCCGTCCACGGTGATCGCGGAGGCGCTCGTGTTGTAACCGATATCGCTCTCCCAATAGGTGCCGGCGGGATTCCCGGCACCTCTGGCACCAGAGTCGGTCAGCCGCACCTGGATGGTATTGGCATAGCCGGGTGTGGTGTCCGGGGTGTTTGCGCCCAGCCAGCTCACGATGTCTGCTGCACTGGACGCCACGACCGGAAAGGTCGGCGCGTCCGCCGCCACATCGGCAGGCGTGCCAGTCGGAAGGCTTGTGACCGGGTTGAACGTCGTGGTGCCTGTCTCCGCAGTTCCACCCCACGCGCCCGGCGGTGTCGCGTGCTGCGGATCGTAGAAGTTCACGATGGCTTTGGTCGCATTCGGATCGGCCGCAGTTGTAGCCACAGCGTAGGCAAACGGACTCGTCAGATTGTTCCCGGTAGTGACCTGGTTGCCGTTGGCGTCATAGAACACCACGTTGCCGTGCGGCGGGGCCGCGTTCGCATCCGGCTCCCACGGGGGCGCACTCGAACCGGCCGCCGCGCTTACCCCGGCTACGACCGGCGCCACCAATGCCAGCAGTGACACCGCCGCCACCACTGCCAACCTCGATATCGAACGAGAGCTTTGCATCCGCCGCTTCCTTCGGTTAGGGGTCAGCACGCCGCGGATACTAATCAGCCTGGGTTGCAGGTCCACCCCTCGAGGGAAATGCCACTTTCTCGTCTTCGAGTGTTCACCGCCCGGATACCTGCTCACCTATCCCGTCAGACCATCATGGCCAGGGCGGGTTCGGACCTGCGGAGCGCGGAGGCGGATCAAATGGCTCCAGTGATGTTGAGGGCGCTCGCCGTCCTGCTGTTGGCGGCCGTAGTCGGTCCGGGGTCGGCGGTCGCGAGCCCAGCCGCCGGGCAAGCGGTGCAGACCCCGACGAGGCTGGACGACACGGGCAGCAACATTGAAGTCGCCGTTCCGCCCGTGCCACCCCGGTCCGACTTCCGTAAGCTCTGTGTCACCCTTCTAGCCCATCCGGGGAACAGCGGACCCTCGAATTCGAGCGTCACTGATCGACGTCGGTCGAGACTTCTTGCGGAATTGATTGAGGCGACCGGCGGCAACAGGGCGCGCACAATTGCGTGGTGCGACTCCTACCTGCATCCTCATCGTCGTACTCACGACAACAGGTGAGCGGCCAGGCCCAACGACGCGGGGCCAATTGGTCAAACGCTACGACCACGACAAGTTGGCCCTGGCCATGATGGTGGCTGCGTTCGGGACGTCGGTCAGCGAATAGACGGCCGGGACGTTGGGAGCGAGGGGGGTCTGGCATGTCCCGGTGATGGTGACCGACCCACGATCCAGGGCCCCACGTTGCTCGCAGTCCGGGCCGTGTCCCGACCCGGGGTACACCTCCACGAATCCACCTGACTGCAAGCCGTTCGATGCCGCCACTGTCACTTTGCAGGTGAAGGCGCCCCCCGAGTTCACACAAGAGCCGGTCAACGCCCACGTCACCGGAGGTGCTGCCGACTGGGACGCGGCAGCCGGGTTGGACCCAGCCGACGATGCGGCAGCCGCCGGTTGCGAGATGGCGGTGGCGCCTCCGGGCTTTGCCAACTGAGAAGCAGGGGTAGACGACTTGGGTGTGGAGCTGCCAGAGGAAGCGGAGGGGTCAATCGAGACTGGCGGGCTGACAGGGGCAGGAAAAGTGAGGACGGTGGTCCCGCTTGGAGGTTCAGTCGTCGGGCTCGTCGAAAGTCGAGACGGAGAGTAGGTCAGGGCGAATGCGGCCGCTGCTGCCACCACCGCTGCCACACCCGCCACCCTCGCAGCCCGTCTCCGGCGGCTCACCCGGCAACCGTAGCAACCCACCCTCGGCCGGATACTCCGGGGCGACGCGAATACCGGCGGGTGCGCAACCAATCGCGCAACTGCTGTCGTCGGTGCTCACAATCGGTAGCCGCGGACCAGGTCACTCTCGTCGTGGAGATCGGCACCCAGCGTGGCCGAACGGTGCGCTCCTTCGGGGCCACATCTCACCCTTTCTGCCACCGGGACCCGCCCCGGCGCGGCGACCTGCGTGTGGTACCTTGCCGACGCCGCGGGATCGGTGCGGCCAAGGGGTTCTTGTGAATCATGAAATCGCGCCGATCCCGTTCGCGCCAGACGGCAAGCTCTCCCGAGGTTCAGACATGCTGTGTATGAAGCTCGGCGTCGGGATCCTGACGCTGTTGACGGTCGCGCTCGCAGGGTGTGGCTCCAGCCACAACGGCCCGGCGGCTCTCACCGCGCGAGAATTGGAAGCGAAAGTGCTACCTGCCCCCGACGGCTACAGCACCAACGCGGCGCCACACGCCACCGGCGTGATCACTCCAACCGTGTTCAAGCAGTTCGGCGGGGCGGAATCGCCGGCGAAGCTGGGGTTTCTCACAGGGCTGTTGCAGAGCTATGTGAACTCCTCGACCGAGGAGGGAATCGTGGTGACACTAATTCGAATTCTCCTCTGCCAAGGATGCGCAGGCCTACCTGCAGCAGACTGCGCCTAAGACTCTGAGCTATGCGGCCGCAACCTACAAGCCGTTTCCGCAGGTCCCGGGCGCCACCGAGGCCGACGGGACGAAAGCCTACGCGGGCGACTACTCCCACGGCGTCGTGGCCGCGACCGGGAACTTTTACTTCCAGGTGGTCTACGCGACCACCGCCCCATCTCCCGTCCCGATCGAGTTCTACACGTGGGCCAAGGACCAGTGGGCTCTCCTGCAACCGGCCTCGGTTGCCTCGCCGACGACGACATAACCTCGTTCGCCCCGGCGATCCGGGCCGCATCCGAACCTCCGGTGATGCGGGTTTGCAGTTTAGGTAAACGAGCGACATCATTCTGGTGAACGCAGGTGGATCGCGAGGCGGGCTGCGAAAAGGTCAGTAGTCTCGGGAGGACCCGTTGAACGGTAAGCTTTGAAGGGACCATGGATTCCGCAGCCCAGATTGCCGACGAGATCGAATCCCAGCCCGTGGTCTCCAGTTGGAATGGGGCCGCGATCGCAGCCGCTGCTCCTGTGCCTGGGGGGCGCGACTGGACGCGGTGAGGGTGTCGGCCTGGTTTGGTTCCAACAAGGTCCTGGAGCGGGTGTCGCTGTCCATGCCACCGGGGACGGTTACCGCCCTGATCGGCCCGTCTGGATGCGGGAAGTCGACCTTCCTGCGAATCCTCAACCGGATGCACGAGATGGTCCCGTCGGCCAAGTTGGCGGGAGAAGTCCAGCTCAACGGCCAGGACATCTACGCCCCCGGCCAGAGAGTCACCGACACTCGCAAGCGGATCGGCATGGTTTTTCAGAAGCCAAACCCCTTTCCTACCATGTCGATCGCTGAAAACGTCTTGGCTGGCATGAAGCTCACGGGGACGAAAGTGGGACGCTCGGAACGCAGCGACCTGGTCGAGCGTTCGCTGACCCGAGCCGAGTTTGTGGAACGAGGTCAAGGACCGTCTCGGAGAGCCCGGAGGAGCGCTCTCGGGCGGGCAGCAGCAGCGGCTGTGCATCGCTCGCTCGCTGGCGGTCGACCCCGATGTGCTCTTGATGGACGAGCCGTGTTCGGCACTGGACCCCACCTCCACTCGACGTGTGGAGGAGACCATCGCCGAGATCATGTCGGAAGTGACGGTCGTGATCGTCACGCACAACATGCAGCAAGCAGCTCGTGTTTCCCAGCAGTGTGCGTTCTTCCTGGCGGAGCAGGGTACGCCGGGGGCGATCGTGGAGGCGGGCAGTACTGATCACATGTTCACCTCCCCAGAAGATCCGCGCACCGAGGACTACGTCAATGGTCGCTTCGGCTAACCCCGACACCTCGTCCGACCAGCCCATTCACATACCGGTCGCTCACTCCCTGGTCGACCATATCTTCCACCGATCGGTGGCGGCGATCGCAGCCCTGGTCCTGGTGATCTTCGGATCGATCGGGGTGTTCCTCGCTTACCAGTCGATCCCCACCTTTCATCGCTACGGCTTGACGTTTCTGACTCGGGCCGAGTGGGACCCCGAACTTGACAAGGTTGGGATATCGTCCACGCTTCTCGGAACGTTTCGAGGTTGCTCTGGTGGCGCTGGTCATCGCCTTTCCAGTAGCCCTCGCCACTGCGTTGTTCATCAGCGAGTACGCCCCGGTCCGCATCAAGGGATTCCTTGTCTCTCTGATCGACCTCATGGCCGCCGTCCCGAGTGTCATCTATGGTGCGTGGGGTTTCTTCTTGCTGATGCCCCATGCCAAGTTGATATCTCGGTGGATCAGCCAATATTTCGGGTGGATTCCCGATCTTCAAGGTGAACACCGATCCGAATGCAGCATTATGGGCTCAGTCGCGTTTCGTGAACTCCGCCTTTATAGCTGGCGTTTGTGTCTCGCTCATGGTGATACCAATTGCGTGCGCGGTGATGCGGGGCGTCTTCGCTCAGGCGCCGTCCGGCGAGCGCGAAGCCGCCTACGCGCTCGGTTCCACGCGCTGGGGGATGATCCGCACCGTGGTGTTGCCGTTCGGCCGGGGCGGCATCATCGGCGGCACGATGCTCGGTTTGGGCCGGGCGCTCGGCGAGACGATCGCGGTGCTTCTGATCATCTCCCTCACCTTCAACGTTAACTACCACATTCTCCAGAACGGGACCAGCACTATCTCGGCGCTGATCGCCAACGACTTCGGCGAGTCGACCAAGGCGCAATTAGCGGCGTTGCTGACTGCTGGACTCGTGCTCTTCGTCATCACTCTCGGTGTCAACACAGTCGCCGCCATCTTGATCACCCGCAGCCGCAGCGGTTCAGCGACGGAGATCTGAGGCAGAGATGACCACGGAGGCGGTGCCGACGACCACCGAGATTCCGGTTGTCGTTGCCAAGCCGGCTGAAGTCGCTGAACCGGCCATCGGACCGGATCAGGATCAACCTCGGTCGCTGCCCAAGTTCACGTCTGACGATTTTTTTGCGAGCGTGGGCTCGCTGGTGGGCTCCTTTGCGCTGGTGTGGCTGCTGTACTACGACATCCTCCCGCTCAGCGGCGTCGTCGGCTTCGTGGTGTGCTGGTATTTCGCCTTCTTGGCCATGTACGCCGGCGTGACGGCGTTGAGCTATCCCCGCCCGATAGTCGTAAACAGACTGATGGGAGCGGTAGTCGTAGGGGTGGCCCTGCTGGTCGGGTTCGTGCTCGTAACCGTGGTGGTGTACACGGTGTGGCGTGCACGCGATGTCCTGGCCCATACCAACTTCTATACCCAGCCTGCCTCGGCCGGCTCTCTGACCGGGCCGTATACGAAGGGAGGTATCTCGAACGCCATTATTGGATCGCTCATTTCGGTCGGTATAGCCGTCTGCATCTCGCTGCCGCTGGGCCTCGGGACCGCAGTCTTCATGACCGAAGTGGGCGGCTGGTTCGCCAAGATGGTACGCACCGTTGTGGAGGCGATGACGGCCATCCCTGACCTGCTGGCAGGCTTGTTCGTCTACGTATTGCTCATCCTGCATTTTCATGGGCAGAAAAACGGGCTGGCCGTGGCGCTCGCCCTGTCGGTGACCATGACACCCATCGTGGCCAGATCGGCCGAGGTGGCCTTGCGGGTTGTACCTGGAGGCCTGCGCGAGGCCGGCCTGGCACTCGGGGCATCGCACTGGCAGACGGTCCGGCGAATCGTACTTCCGACGGCGAGACCGGGTCTCGCCACGGCCTTGATTCTCGCGGTCGCCCGCGGCATCGGGGAGAGTGCGCCCTTGCTGATCGTCTCAGGCTTCACCACGTACTTCAACAAGAACCCGTTCGACGCTCAGCCGATGAACTCGCTTCCGCTCTACATCTATGAGGGGCTTCGCAGCGGCGAGCCGCGCCAGATCGCCCGCGCCTTCGGGGCGGCAGTGGTGCTGCTGTTCATGGTTTTCGTGCTCTTCGCATTCACCAGGTTCATCGTCCGCCAGAGGGTGGGCCGTCGATGAGATCGCTGGCGTCCACCTCGAGGAGGCCACATCGCTGGCGATGGGGCCGAGGCCGACGGGCCAAAGTGCTCGCTCTGCTCGGGGCCGTGGCCCTGGTTTCCGCCACCGCGTCCTCGCCTGCGGGCGCCAGCGGCAGCCACGAGCAAATCCAGGGGTCGGGCTCCAGTTGGGCCTTCAACGCTGTCAACCAGTGGATCACCGACGTGACCCAGCAGGGCCTGCAGGTCGTCTTTACCCCGTCCGGGTCGGCGCAGGGCCGCCAGGACTTCGCCAGCGGTGTGACCGATTTCGCGGTGAGTGACATCGGCTACCAGGGGCAGAACCCGATCACCGGGGGCAACGACTCGTCATTGCGGCCGTACGCCTACCTTCCCATCGTGGGCGGGGCAACCGCGTTCCCCTACAACATCACCGTGGCCGGGCACCGAATCGAGAACCTGCGGTTGTCAGGTTTGACGCTGGCCAAGATCTTCACCGATCAGATCACCAACTGGGACGATCCGGAGATCACCGCTGATAACAACGGCCGTCAGTTTCCCTCGATGCCGATCGTCCCCGTTGTCCACTCCGAGGGCGCCGGGACGACGTTTCAGTTCAGCGACTGGCTCAATACTGAGTATCCCGCGCTCTGGCAGTCCTTCTCCGGCTACCACTTCCCGGTCGAGTTCTGGCCCACGGGCAAGGGCTCCCAGGTAGCCGAGAACGGATCGGACGGGGTCATGAACTTCATTGCCTCGTCGGCCGGGGCTGGGTCGATCGGTTTTGACGAGTACTCCTATGCGCTCGGGGCCAACTTCCCGGTCCTTGCACTCGAGAACACGGCCGGCTACTTCACCATGCCGGACGCGTACGACGCCGCGGTGTCGCTGACACAAGCGCAGATCAACTACACGCCGGGTCCGAACTACCTGCTCGAAACCCTCACCAGCGTGTACACCTACAACGATCCCGCGCACGTATCCGTTGTCGTCGTACTCATACGAGATCGAGCCGACCGCGCCGAGCTGCCAAGGGTCGGTGCCGCAGTGCGACCCGACCATGAATACGCCAAAGCGGCAGACCTTGGCCGATTACGATACGTACTCCCTCTGTCAGGGGCAGTCCGAGATGGCCGCCATCGGGTACTCGCCCCTCCCGATCAACCTGGTTCAAGAATCGTTCCAGCAGGTTGACCTCCTCAAAAAGGCCGACGGGGGGGTGGATCTGTCGAATGTGAACGTGGCCAACTGCCACAACCCGACGTTTATCCCCGGCCAACCAACGGTCAACTATCTCGCCCAGATCGCCCCCTTGCCTCCGGCGTGCGCCAAGGCCGGGCAGGGTCCCTGCCCGGGCCAGTACGCGCACAACGGAAATCCGATAGCCGGTCAACCTCCGGCCGCGAACGTTGGGGCAGGCGGTGGCGGGCTGCCGGGGGCAAGCAGCGGGTCCGGTAGTGGCGGCTCGGGCAGTGGCGGTTCAAGCGGCGGCGGGTCGGCAGGCGGCTCATCGGCTGCAAGCGGCGGGCCGGCTGGCGCCGCCGCCGGAAACGCAGCCGGCGGAACGAACGGTTCCTCGTCGAGCGCAGGCGGGGGCTCGTCGGGATCCGGTACGCAACTGACGGGAACGAACGGCGGTCGGGGGGGGACAGGCGCAACGACGACCAGCGGGAACATCGTGGCGCAAGGGGTCCCGACCGTGCTCGCAGACGATCATCCGGGCGGATTGAGCAGCCTGGGGTTCCAGATCCTGGCCGCAATCCTGCTGCTCCTTGCCCTGGCGGGACCCCCGTTCTACATCCTCGCCCGGCGTAGGCGGCGATCGATGTGACAGCTTGGCAGGGAAGGGCTCTGGTTGGTCGGCGCCGCCTGGTGTCTGCTGTGTTGGCCGCTTCGGCGATCACGGCCTTGGCGATTGTGCTGCCGGTGACGGGGACCCCGAAAGGCACGAGCAGCACAGCCTCCGCGATCACCACTACCGCCTGCACGAGTCCCGCGAACACCTCGACCAGCGGCTCGTCGTTTACCGCCAACGAAACGGTGTGCCGGATCTTCTACGACCAGGGTGTCGTAGATCTCCGCAACTTTGGGGTGACGGTCTCGAACACCACCGACCTGCGGAACAACCAGGTAATCACCGTCTCCTGGACGGGTGCTCACCCGACGGGCGGGATCGTCTCAGCGGAGCAGTTCTCCGCCGCCGCCCAGCAGGAATACCCGGTGGTCCTCATGGAGTGCCGGGGGATCGATTCGACGGATGTTCCGGCATCCGAGCAGCTCTCGCCGGAAACCTGTTGGACCGCCTCTCCAGGGGAACGGGTGGCGGCGCCGCCCGGCGGGACCGCGCCGATGTGGAGCCTGGACTCCTACAACCCACCCGCCAACCAATTGCCGGAGCGTCAACGTCCCATCGCCCTTGCCGACGGCGTGTGACGTTTACGGCCAAGGTGATCAGTACTGGCTGCCATACATCGCGCTCGGATGGTACCGTGTACGACATCGGCCCCGGTGGATGCGCGGGCGCGCCCCCGGAGATGGCCGGTCAGCAGGACCCGACGATCGTTCCGAGCGACACCACGTACGGCGAGACGGCCCTCGACGGGGATGGAACTGCCAAATTCACCATCCAGACCTCGGAAACCAATGCATCGCTCGGGTGCTCGCAAACCGTGGCGTGCTCGCTCGTGATTGTTCCCATCGAAGGGATCAGCTGCAACGCCAATCCCGTCGAATCCCCACCGTATTCTTGTGAGTCCATGGGGACCTTCCCGCCGGGCAGCATCAATACGGGTGGCAATCCGTATCCTCCGGCTGAGGCGGTTACGGGTTCGTACTGGTGGAGCGCGTCCAACTGGCAGCGACACATTTCGGTGCCGCTGACCTTTGCCACACCGGCGGACGCTTGCACCCAGAACACTTCGGCGCCGCTCCAGTTCTTCGGTTCAGAGCTGATGGCGCAGGCGACCCAGCAGTGGAACCCTTACTTCTGCCTCAACCCGAAACTCTTCAACGTCGATAACGTCCAGATCTCCGAGCCGCAGGCCAAGGACACGCTGCAGGAGGGATCCATCGAGGCTGCCATACAGGGCCAGCCTCCGCCGCTGGTCTCCGGGCAGAAGAATTTCTTTACCACTCCGACGGTGCAGGCCCCGATCGGCGTAACCGGCTTTGCCATCGCGTACGTCATCGACAACAACGACGGCACTCCGTACACCCAGCTCAAGCTCGATCCGCGGCTACTGGCGAAGCTGTTGACCGAATCTTATTACGCCACCAACAACATCCAATCGGGCGACCCCGGGATAGCGCACAATCCGGAGAGCATCTTTGACGACCCCGAATTCCTGGCCCTCAACCCGACCTTTACGGTTCCGAGCGGGGTGCAGCCTGCCCCCGGCGCCACGCTCTTCAGCATTTTGACCCAGTCAGATGTCATCTGGTCGCTCACCTCGTACATCAACGCCGATCCCGAGGCGCGCGCCTGGCTCGATGGGAAGCCCGACCCGTGGGGGATGGTCGTGAATCCCGCGTACAAGGGGATCCAGTTGCCCGTGGAGTCCTGGCCGCTCCTCGACACTTCTACGAACGGTCCTGATTACACGCTCGAGGGCAACCCGTTTTGCGTTGGGGCGCTGGGTTCGGGCAAGGCGCGGAGCCCGACAGGCCGCTCGTCGACAACCCGCAGGACACGCTCTCCGCTGTGGCCTACAACCTGCAGTATTCGATCGCGGCCTCTCTCATCACCTGCAACAACAATCCCGTGACTCCGTCGTACGTGGAACTCGGCCCGGAGCTACTCGGGTCCCGTTTCCTGATCGGGCTGGTCTCACTCCCGGCTGCCACGGAGTATGACCTCGACACTGCTGCCCTGCAGAGCTACGCCAGCCCGGAGCAGGAGACCACGGGTTCTGGCTTCGCGGCTGGCCGGGTGTTTGTGAGCCCGAGCTCGGCGTCGCTCGAAGCTGGGGCCAAGCTCATGCAGCCCGACACCACCCTCGGGTCCTGGCAGTTGCCCTACCAGGACTTCCCAGGGGACTCGAGCGCCCAGGGCGCCTACCCCGGGACGATGCTCATGTCCGCCGATGTGCCGACCAGTGGCCTACCGTCGCACGACGCCAGCGAGTACGGAACGTACCTGTCGTTTGCGGCCACGACGGGGCAAACTGCCGGTTTCGCCAGCGGTCAGCTGCCTCCAGGCTATCTGCCGATGACGGCTGCAAACGGCCTGAGCGCGCGAGGTGGCCTACACCAAGGCGGCCGCCGCCGATGTGGCGGCTCAGAACGGCGAGGTGCCGGCGCTGGTTCCTGGTTCGGGCTCGGGCTCCGGCCAATCAGCCCAGTCGACGTCGGGGACGTCCGCAGAGGCTACCGCCGGGTTCGGCGCGTCGGCGTCGTCTTTCTCCTCCTACCCCTCTTCCACCTCCGCGTCAGGGAGTTCGGGTTCGACAGGCGGAGCCAATTCGAATGGCCAATCCGGGAACTCCGGCGTCAGCGGATCCTCGTCAAAGCATTCGCGCCGCGCCTCCAGTCTTCCGAATACCTACATCGAGCGAGCGGCCGCGGGTGGCCGGACGGTGGGGTTCGCTTCGGGATTCGGTGGCCTGGCTCTGCCCGTGGCACTGCTCATCGCCCTGCTATGCGGCGGCACGAGCACAGTGATGTGGTGGCGCCGAAGACGACCACCACGGGCCGCGCCATGACCGCGGTCGACGCTCCGCAGGGCGGTCCGCTGCTCGTTGATGTCTCTGCCACCGGGTCGCAACCAGAGAACGCCAGCACGAATGGGTCGAGCCCACCGAAGGCGCCCACTCCTCCAGGTCGAAAGCTCGCGTCCAAAACACTGCTGATGATCGGTCTCGGGGTCGTTTGCGCCCTGGCCGTGTGGTTTCTCGTGTACGCCCTGGTACTCACCGGTCTGCAGGAGCATGGCAGCCAGGCGCGACTCTACGATCAGTACCGGCTCCAGCTGGCCGCGGAGACGGCCCCGCTCGCTGAGCCTGTCTCGACCGGATCCCCGGTTGCTCTCCTCAACTCGCCCGCTGGGCATATGCACAATATCGTCGTCGTCGAGGGCACCACCTCACGGCTGCTGGCAGAGGGGCCCGGTCACCTGAGCAATTCGCCCTTGCCCGGCCAGATGGGAACCTCCGTACTTCTGGGGCGGAGCGTCACCTACGGGGCACCATTCCGTCACCTCACCGGAATGCAGGTGGGCGACAAGCTAACGGTGACGACGGGTCAGGGCGTGTTCACCTACAAGGTTGAAGACATCCGATCCTCGGGGAGTCGTCTGCCGCCTTCTCTCAAGAGCCATCAGTCCCGGCTGACGCTCGTGACCTCGGAGAGCGGCGGTTGGCGAGGCGGTTGGGCGCCAACCGAGACCGTCTACCTGGACGCACTCCTCGTCCACGGCCAAGCGCAGCCGGTGCCCTCAGGCGTTCCTTCGACCGTTCGCAAAGCAGCGCTCCCAATGCAGGATGATCCCAGTGCTGCAGTGCCTTTGATCTTCTGGCTCGAAGCGCTGCTGGTCGTCGGCGCCGCTGTCGTTTGGAGCTGGGTCCGGTGGGGCCGGGCCCAGACGTGGATCGTCGGGCTGCCGGTGTTCCTGCTCGTTTTGTGGGGCACGAGCAACGCGCTGATGCGGTTCCTGCCAAATCTGCTCTGACGTCTGATCTGCCGAGGTAGCCGCAGCCATCTCAGTCGAGACTCGGCCGCCGGTCCAGGTCATGTAAAGAGCCCCGCTGAGAACGATCGGCCGGCTTCGCCGCTCGACCGGTCGGGCGATCCGCGGCAGTCTCGACAGTCCTCCTTCTCGACGCACCCCTTAACGAACCGATCTTTGGGAACGCAATTTGCTCTGCACATCTTTCCCTACTAATCTGATCAACTTAGAGGGTCACTCAGCATCCGGGGCAGCATTCCCAAACCATTAGACGAAGGAGCACTATGCGACATCGCACTCTGAAGCTGGGCTTGGTCGCGGCAGCCGCGCTGTCGACGGCCTTGCCTTTGTTGGTCGCGACCCAGTCGGCGTATGCGGATTACGCCCCGTCCACCGGCGACGTGGTCGGCGTCGGGGCCGACACGTTGCAATATTCGATCGACTTCCTGGCTGACGGGGATGCCTACGGTGACACCGGATACAACCAGGTTGGTAACAAAAACAAGCTGATCAACTTCGACGCCACCGCTGACTTCAACGGCCGCCTTGCCTACGGGGTCAACGGGGGCCAGGTCGGACAGGCCACCTGTACTCCGGGCACGGGCAGCGCCAAGGGCACGGGAAATGCCACGGGCACCAACACCGGGATTCCGTGTGTGTTGAACCCGACCATCGTGTTGCGCGCCGGAACGCAGGCCGTGCAGCGGCCGAACGGGTCGGGCAGCGGTTTTACGGCTTTGGTTCAGGACATGCTGGCCGGCAACAACACCGGGACCAGCGAGACCATCAACTACTCCCGATCTGCTGCCCTGGAGACCACAACAGCGACTCTGCCCGCGGGAGTGGATCTGGACCAGCTGGAAGTGGCGACCGACACTCTGCCCGTGCTGGAGACCACCACCCCGGTCAGCCACGCCGTTCCCTTATCGCCCACCCAGCTGAGCATCGTCTATGCCGCCAACAGCGGCAGCTGTGTGACCTGGAACGACCCGCGCATTAGCGGGGCGGTGGCGAGTGTGACGACCACGAGCGGTTCGACGTCGGTGACCGAGCCGGCCACCCAGCCGTCCGGGGACACCGCGGTGACCTCCGCCGAGATCGGCGGCGCGGTGACCGGGCCCGGCATTCCGTCAGGCGACACCATCGCCGGCGTGACCAGTGCCACATCGTTCTCACTGACGACCGCCGCCGGTTCCGGTGCGGGAGCCGGAACCGCGAATGCGACCAATCCCAACGCCTCGAGTAACACCATCATCCCGCTCATCCCGCCGGTCGGCTCCGGTATTCGCACCACATTCCTGGGCCAACTCAGCCCGACATTGACCAATCCGGGCACCTGCGCGGTGGTAGCCGAGCAGAATGATCCGACCGCTCTGGCCCAGCAGACCAACCCGGCTGACGCCATCGAGCCCATCTCCCAGGGTCGCCTGGACCTGTACCGGGACCAGACCAGCACCGGGTCGAACGGCTTTGGTACGCCGGTCTCAATCGCCGGCGCGACCACGACTAGCGCGCGTCGACCACCGTTAGCCAGCCGGCCGCTGATGTCACTGCGGCCAACGTGGGATGGGTGGTCACCGGGCCGGGAATCCCGCCTGGCGACCTGGTGGCCTCCCCGCCGGCGCCGACCGCCACCACCTTCACCTTGACGACGGCAGCAGGCGCGGGGGCTGGGACCGGGACCGTCACGGTGAACCCGCCGGGGTATTTCCTCGATCCGAGCTGCGCCTACACGTCAGCCGCGAGCGCCTGTGGGACGGGGACGGTGGGAGGTTCACCCAGCTGGATCACCAACTCGGTTCTCCCGCAGGTGCAGCCGATCACGGCCGGCACACCCACGGGCATCGGGGGCGGTCTGTTCAACCCCAGCATCCCCCTCTACCTCTACTTCAGGAACAGCGACATTCTGTCCAGCACCCACTTCCAGCCCACGGGCACGCAGAACTGGCTCAATACGTTGTTCTACGACCCGTGCGATGGCCGTACTGGTTGTAGCGGGACGTTCGGGCCGGGTGGGGCGCCGTACATCGCCTCCGCGGAGGGCCAGACCCTGCTCGAGGACGCCGGGATCACCCCGCTGAACCCGCCGACCTGCACCATCATCGCCGGGACGCTGGCCCCGGGCACGTGCTAGCCGTGATCACCGAATTTCATACAAGCATTGGCACCAGATGACTCGGCCACACCACTCAACGAACGACATGGGTCGCGCCCTGGCGCGGCCCATGTTTCGGGAACATTGCTCGCCGCTCATTCACTGCTCGTTCATCATGAAGGTGTTTCGAATACAACTTCGCCTGAGAGACTGCGCCCGCACCCCCCCGGGGCGTGCGGTTTCAGCCGCCTAAAGAAGGAGCACTATGAGGCATCGCACTCTCAAACTGGGTTTAGTCGCGGCAGCCGCGCTGTCGACGACGTTGCCGCTGTTGATAGCAACCCAGTCGGCTTACGCGGACTACGCCCCGTCCAACGGTGACGTCGTCGGTGTCGGGTCGGACACGCTGCAATACATGATCGACTTTGTCGCTGATGGGGACGCCTATGGTGATACTGGGTACAACCAGATCGGCAACAAGAACAAGGTGGTCAACTTCGACGCTACCGTCGACTTCAACGCCCGCCTCGCCTACGGCGTGAACGGGGGCGTCTCCGCCAACTGCACCCCCGGCACTGGTAGTACCGCCGGCACCGGGAACGCGACGGGCACCAATACCGGTATTCCCTGCGTGCTGAACCCAACTGTGGTGTTGCGGGCCGGGACGCAAGCTGTGCAGAACCCGAACGGTTCGGGCGCCGGCTTCAAGGCCCTCGTCCAGGACATGCTGGCCGGCAACAACACCGGGACCAGCGAGGTCATCAACTATTCCCGAGCTTCGGCAACTCAGACCACCACGGCCACGCTGCCGGCAGGTGTGGATCTGGACCAGCTCTCGATAGCGAGCGACACCCTGCCCATGCTCGAGACCGCCAGCCCGGTCAGCCATGCTGTTGCGCTGTCGAACACGCAGCTGAGCCTGATCTACGCCGCCAACTCCCCCAACTGTGTGGCCTGGAACGACCCCCGCATTAGCGGAGCGGTGGCCAGCGTCACGACCACTAGCGGTTCGACGACGGTCACCGAGCCGGCCACCCAGCCGTCCGGGGACAGCGCCGTAACTTCTGCGGAAATCGGCGGGGCCATTACCGGTCCTGGCATCCCGTCCGGCGACACCGTTGCCACCGTGACCAGTGCCACGTCGTTTACGTTGACCACCGCAGCCGGCACGGGTGCGGGGGCGGGGACGGCCGATGCCACCAATCCCAACGCCTCGGCCGACGCCATCATCCCGATCATCCCGCAGGTCGGCTCCGGCACCCGGTCCTTCTTCCTGGGCCAGCTGAGCCCCGCTCTCACCAATCCGGGCACCTGCTCGGTGGTCGCCGAGGAGAACGATCCGACGGCTCTCGCCCAGCAGACCAACCCGGCTGACGCCATCGAGCCCATCTCTCAGGGCCGTCTGGACCTCTACAAGGGCGTGAACAGCACGGGGACCCCGGGCTTCGGGACGACGTTCACCGTCGCCAACTCGACCACCACGAGCGGGTCCACTTCGGTCACCTATACCGGTGCGGCCAATCAGGTCACGTCGGCCAACGTGGGCTGGGTCGTGACCGGCCCCGGCATTCCGGACAACGACCTGGTCGCCTCCCCGCCGGCGCCGGCCGCCAACAGCTTCACTTTGACGGCCGCAGCGGGCGCCGGCGCCGGGACCGGGACGATCACGGTGACGCCTCCGGGTTATCTCCTTGATCCCAGCTGCGCGTACCTCTCCGGGGCTACGGCCTGCGGGACCGGGACCGTGGGTGGTTCACCGAGCTACATCACCAACTCGGTCCTCCCGCAGGTGAAGCCGATCACCACCGGTACGCCCGCCGGCATCGGGGGCGGTCTCTTCAACCCGACCCGGACGCTGTACCTGTACTTCCGTAACAGCGACATCCTGTCCGCCACCCACTTCCAGCCCACGTCGACGGTGAACTGGCTCAACACCCTGTTCTACGATCCGTGCGACGGCCGCACTGGTTGTAGCGGGACGTTCGGGCCTGCCGGAGCGCCCTACATCGGCCAAGCGGAGGGCCAGACGCTGCTGATGGACGCTGGAGTTACGCCCCTGGCTACGCCGGTCTGCACCATCATCGCCGGGACCCTGTCCCCCGGCACCTGCTAGCCATTTCCGCTCGGCTTTAGCCGGGCACCGTCAGTCCGCTCTCCTCTCCCTCCCTACCCGAGGGAGAGGAGCCGGCGGAGTTGCCGACGTCAGAAGTAGCGGGAGTCCCTGGACTCGCGCGCCCGTGCATCAACTAGCTGCACCCCCAACCAACTGACGAAAGGAAAAATCAACACGTGAAATTCACCCTCAAGGCGGCGATCGCCGGAGCGGTCACGGCCGCATTTGCCGGCGGTGGCCTCGTGGCGCTCGCTGGGTCGGCGTTTGCCGCCCAGACCGCTCCCCCATGGGAGCCCGACGGCACCACCTCGCCCCTGGCCGGAGATGCGCCGCCCTACGGCAACATCGTGTTCTACGACGCCAACGGCGTGGCCGTGACCAGCGGGACCGACCTGAACAGCCCGTTCGCCTACGCAGTGGCCACCACCGCGGCAGACACCGGCGCAACGAAGGCGATCGTGAACTTCTACGATCCCCAGCACGGGGTCCCGACCGCCACCTGGGGTGGCACGGCCGAGACCGGGACAACCACCTTCAGCCCCGCCAGCGCCTTGCCGGCCGGAACACCCGCCGACCTGGTGGCCGGCGCACCCACCAACCCGGTCGCGGCGACCAGCACGGCCGACATCACGACCTGGCTCGGCTCCAATACTCCCGACACCACGGCCGGTTATGCGAATACGATCGAGGTTCGCCTGACGGACTCCGGGGCTAGCGGTCACGGTAACGCCGCCGGTACCTACTGGGAGTCCGACATCGGCTACAACACCACGGCGGCGCCGATCACCGTCGACGGCACGACCGTACCCGCCAACGGGTGGGCCCAGCTGTTCCCGTTCAGCACGGCGCCCTCGCCGGCCGAAACCATAGCCACCTCAGCCACCGGCGGCACCCTGACCACGGGCTCGCCGATCACCCTGACCGCCACCGGGCCGACGACGCCCGCGGGCACTGTCGTGTTCGAGGACAACGGGACGCCGATCGCGGGTGGCCCGTCGCCTTACGTGACGCCGACGGGTGGCACCGCCACGTACACCTACACCCCGGCCGCAGGGAGCCACTCCTACACCGCGTCGTTCGTCCCGACGCTCGGTGCTGAGAGTAGCGCCGGCACCGCCACCGCGTCGCAGGTCATGGCCTCGACATCTGGCGGCGCAGCGGTCGTGGTCAGCGCACCGACGATTGCCACGTCTACGGCCTTGTCGGACAGCGCGGCGAGCATCGCCTACGGTGGTTCTGAGACCCTGACCGCCACGGTCACCGGGAGCGACGGGTTGGCTGCCGGTGTGGCAGGCAACGTGCAGTTCCAGGTAGGCGGCAGCAACTTCGGGTCGCCCGTGCCGACCACGGTGGCCGGTACTACCGGTACGGCGGTGGACACCACTACTACCTTGCCGGCGGGCACCGACAGCGTCACCGCGGTGTTCACACCGACTGACACTGCGTATGGGTCGTCGACCTCGCCGGCTGTGGTGATTACGGTCGCTGCCCCGGCGGCCTGTAGCTTGACCGGCTCGGTCTGCTCCGATCAGCAGAACATCCAGGTGACGGTCAACCCCGGTACGATCACCATCTCCACCCCGTACACGTCGAGCAACCCGTTCGTGTTGCCGGCCATGACCCTCAGCTCGGATGGTACGTACCTGCAGAGCTCGGCCACGTTCCCGTCTGCGACTCTGCCCGGTTCGCAGCAGATCGTGGTGACCAGCGACCTGGCCCCCGCCTATGCCTGGACCCTCTCGGTGGCGGCCACCCCGTTGACCAGCACCGCTGGTACGATCCCGGCTGACGGTCTGGGCCTGACCGCTGGCGCCCTGCTCAACAACAGCGGCGCCGGGGCGTACGGGGGAACGGTGACCTTCACCAACATTCCCGCGCTCAACCCCAGCCCGACGGACGGCCCCGGCACGGGTCCGGGCCTGAGCGGCACCCCGCAGACCTGGGCATTAAGCAGCGCTTCGGACGGTACCGCTGAGCTGGACGGCACCTTGAGCCTGGACGCCTCGACCGGCACCCCGGCTGGTACCTACAACGGCACCATCACCTTCTCGGTCTCCTGATCGGGAACGCCGTTTGACCACGGGATCGATATGAGATCCTGATTGCAGTTGAATAGCAAGAGCGGGACGGGGTTAACCCCGTCCCGCTCCTGCCAATTATGGGAGGAGCTGCCCCTGCTAAAGTTGGAGCAGCTCCGCGACAGAACTATTGGATGGGCTGTGCACTCTCGTGGCTGACATCGACACTTCAAATCGGCGGATAAAGTCGGGCCGTTTCTTGCCTCCGATCGGGGTCTATTTGGCCCTCGTCGTCGCCATGGTTTCTGCCGCAGTCTCGTTGCTGACGCCGCCGGCCGCGTACGCGTCGAATCCGAGCCCCCCGGGTTCCGGCAAGAACGTGGTCACGTTCGGCACGCAGACCGCCAGCGCCACCAAGCCCGATGGACGCGGCATCTACTCCTTCGGTGCCACGCCGGGCGGGCGGATCGAAGACCACGTCGCAGTCATCAACTATTCCAACCAGACCGCCACCTTCTTGTTGCGGGGCACCGACGCGGTCAACACCCCCCAGGGGGGCTTCGCGGCCCTTCCGGTGAACGAGCGCTCCACGGGTTTGGGGACATGGATCGCCCTGCCCTCATCCGACCTCTCCGTCAAACTCCCGCCCCGCAGCGACATCATTGTCCCGTTCCTGGTGGAAGTGCCGAAGACTGCCACTCCCGGTGATCACGTCGGCGTCATCACGGCCACCCTCGAGTCCTTGATCGTCTCCAAGAGCGGTCAGCGGGTTCAGTTACTGCAGACCATCGGCACCCGGATCTTCCTCCGCGTGAGCGGTCCGCTGCACCCCGCGTTCACCGTGGAGAACCTCCGCGTCAATTACTGAAGGCACGGCCAACCCAATAGGCACCGGACAGGCGGAGCTCACCTACACGGTCCGGAACACAGGAAATGTCGCTCTCGGTGGCCGCCAGACGGTGTACATCACCGGACTGTTCGGCACGAAGAAAGTCGCGGCCCATGTGGCCGAAGTGCAGCTTCTCTTGCCGGGATTTTCCGTAAAACAAAAGGTTCAGATCAGCGGCATATTTCCGGAGATCCGCGACACCGGTCACGTCTCGATCTCCCCGCTGGTCATCCCGGGGAGCGTTCAACCGGCGTCGGGTCCCTACAAGGGCACGCTCACCTTTTGGGCTGTCCCGTGGACCCTGGTCGCCATCATCGTCCTGATAATCTTCCTCCTGGTGCTGTGGCTCATTATTCGCCGCCGCCGTCGGCGCCGGTCTCGCCAAGACCGGGGCGGCAAGTCGCCTACCGGTCCCGGGGGCGCCACGGTTGCCAGTGAAGGAGACGGCAAAGGCACGGTTCCACCAAAAACCGATGACGGTGCGGCCCCGGAAGCAAAGCCTTCGGAGGAGCATCCAGCACCGGTCGCGTCGAGTGAGCCCGAAGCGGTACCCGAGGCAAAGTGATGAGGATGAGGTCGAGATTCCCCAAACTGCTGCTGTCGCTGTTCGCGTTCGGTTCTATGGGGATAATCCCTACCGCGGCGCACGCAAGCTCCCCGGCAGTGCCGTTCCAGGACCAATATGTGGACGGCGCGCTGACGTTATGCAACCATAACTGGCAGCCGGTGACGTCGGGGAGCCTCGCTTCCAAGCCCTTCGTGTGGAGTGCCGTATCGTCGATTCCGGCACCGCACGGCTACACCCGCGCCTATCTCGGCGTCTACCAGCCTATTCAGTACGTAGATCCTTCCAACTGGGCCGGGTATCAGCTCACGGACGAGGCTCTGTTCTCCAATCCCGCGCACCCCATCGCCCAGGCTACCTACGCGGACGCCCCCTTACTCTGGGCGGATCGCTCCTACCCGGCGTATTGGGACGGGTTCCTCGAGTTGCGCATGTACTTTTCCAACCCGAACGAATCCCCTTATAGCTCGTCCTATCCGGCGGCGGTGATCCATGTCTCGGGCAGCACCTGGACGCTGGCGACCGGCGGAGGCGGGTCATGCCACGTCGGCACGGCGGTTTCAATTGAGTCACTGATGCTTCCGAAGTCCGAGTTGGCGGCCCCGCAGTCGCCAACTGTCGCCCATCCGGCCGCGGCATCCGGCACCGCCGGCACCCAGGCCAAGGGAACTTCGAAAGCCGGCGCCGCTGTGCAGAAGACGACGACTTCTTCGACCGTGCCGTCGGCCTCGGCGTCGGGCAAATCCGCTACGGCCGAGGCGGCGGGTTCCAGTTCGAAAAGTGGAAGCGGGGGACTATCGGCGGGGATACTCGCAGCAATCGTCGTGATCGTGGTCGCCGCAGTTGCCGGCGCGGTCTGGTGGCTTGTCCGTAGAAGACGACGACTCTCGGTATCGTGAGGCCCAGGCCACTGTACGACTATCCGGCTACGGGAAGATGAATTCATAGTAAACGGATTTGATACGCCGTTACCAAGGAACCCGCTCTGATTAGATCTTTCCCTCTTTAGGGCTCGATGCAAAGGATGTTTGAGGTGCGCGCAATTCGATGGAAGACCGTCATCCAGGGGACGGCTTCGTTGGCAGCCTTATCGCTTCTATCGATAGCAGCGCCAATCGGCATAACGTCCAGTTCCGCTGCCTCTTCAGCTCCCCCTGGGAGCCGGACGTCAACGCCGCCCCGCCGCACGGCAACATCGTGTTCTATGACGTCAACGGCAATGAGGTCACCAGCGGGACCAACCTGACGAGCCCGTTCGCTTACGCGGTGGCGACCACTGGGGCCGACCCGGGCGCGGACAAGGCCATCATGAACTTCTACGATCCCAACCATGGGGCCCCGCCGGGTGCCTGGGGTGGTACCCCGGAGACCGGCACCACAACATTCGACCCGGCGTCCGGCCTGCCCACCGGGACGCCTGCGAATGTGGCGGCTGACGCTCCCACCCATCCGGTCGCAGCCACCGGCACAGCCAACATCGAGACCTGGCTGGGCTCGAACACTCCCGATCCGACGGTCGGTTATGCCAATACCATCCAGGTGCGCTTGACGGACTCTGGTCCGCGGGGGGCCGGCAACCCGGCCGGCACCTACTGGGAGACCGATATCGGCTACAACACCACCGCCTCCGCGATCACCGTGGACGGCACCACCGTGCCGGCCAACGGCTGGGCCCAGCTCTTCCCTCTGGTGACGAAGACAACGACCGCGCTCACGAGCACGCTGACCAGTCCGCAGCCGGGCGGGACGAACATTCCTTTGAAGGCCACGGTCTCGCCAGCGGAGGCGGGCACCGTGCAGTTATTTGATGGCGCAACGGCCCTGGGCTCGCCGGTCGCGGTAAGTGGCGGCGTGGCCAATTTCACCGACAGTCGTCCTCCGGCCATCGGCAGCCACAGTTACACCGCCGTTTTCAGCCCATTGCTCGGTGAGACGGGCGCCAACACGACTTCCGCCGCCATTATCGGCGGGTCCACCTCGAGCGCCCTTTCGTTCACCATCAACGGCACGACGGTCACCTCGTCGGCGAACCCGGTCGCCAAGAACGCGCAGGTCACGTTCACCGCGACGGTCACGCCGACACCCACCGGCGGCACCGTGACGTTCCTCGACGGCGGCAGTCCGCTCGCAGCCTGTACGTCGGAGACGCTGACATCGGGGGTGGCCACCTGCAAGCAGACCTTTGCCACTGCCGGCCTGCAGGTGATCACGGCCTCCTATTCCGGCACCACCGGCTTCCCGCCCTCGACATCGCCGCCGTTTGACGAAACCGTCACCACGTCGGCCGGTGGGCTCGTGCCCATCACGCCGTCCCGGATTCTGGACACCCGCCACGGCACGGGCGGCACCACCGGGCCGGTCGCGCCCGGCCACACGGTCGGGCTCACCGTGCTGGGAGTGGGCGGCGTGCCGACGGTCGGCGTCGGCGCTGTGGTGTTGAACGTCACGGTCACCGCCCCGACGGCGCCGGGATTTATCACCGTCTACCCGGCCGGCGCCACGCAGCCCAACACCGCCAGCCTCAACTTCACCGCCGGTGAGACGGTCGCCAACGCGGTCGTCGCCCCGGTCGGCGCGGGAGGGGTAGTGGACTTCTTCAATGACGCCGGGGGCGGCTCGGTCCAGATTGTCGCCGACGTGTCCGGCTGGTTTGCCTCCGCCCCCTCCGGTCCCGCCGTGGGCGGGCTCGGGACCTTGACGCCGGCCCGCATCCTGGACACCCGCAACGGCACCGGTGGCACCACCGGGCCGGTCGCGCCCGGCCAGACGGTCGCCCTTTCGGTGCTCGGGGCCGGAGGGCTACCGCCGTCCGGGATCGGGGCGGTCGTGCTCAACGTGACGGCGACCGCGCCGACGGCGCCGGGCTTCCTGACCATTTACCCGGCCGGCGCCACCCAACCGAACACCGCCAACCTGAACTTCGTGGCCGGCCAGACCGTCCCGAACCTGGTCATCGCGCCGGTGGGTGCCGGCGGGGTGGTGGACATCTTCAACGACGCCCATGGCGGTAGCGTGCAGATCGTCGCCGACGTGTCCGGCTGGTTCGCGGCGGCGCCGTCCGGTCCCGCCGCCGGCGGGCTCGGGACCTTGACGCCGGCCCGAATCCTGGACACCCGCAACGGCACCGGTGGCACCACCGGGCCCGTCGCGCCCGGCCAGACGGTCCACCTGTCCGTGCTCAGCGCCGGGGGCGTGCCTTCTTCCGGGGTCGGCGCGGTCGTGCTCAACGTGACGGCAACCGCGCCCACGGCGCCCGGCTTCCTGACGGTCTATCCGGCTGGCGCCACCCAGCCCAACACCGCCAGCCTCAACTTCGTGGCCGGCCAGACCGTCCCGAACCTGGTCATTGCGCCCGTGGGCGCCGGCGGCGTGGTCAATATCTTCAACGACGCCGGCGGCGGCTCCGTACAGATCGTCGCCGACGTCTCCGGCTGGCTCGGTACTCCCTGACCACTTCGTGACGCTCGGGGGCGCGCCCAAATGACGCGCCCCCGAGCTGGTCAGTGCGTGGTCCCACCAGGGCGGCCGGCTCGGCCGCGGTCAGCACGCAACCCTGCGCCCGCCCGCCTGCCGTACCGTGCCCAGTTGGCCCCGTGTGGGCACGCTCACTGATTGTGTGATGTTTGCCGCGTATAACGCGACTTTTATCACACTAACCAGTCGCTGACTCCCGTCTGCGGCAGGACCGGGCACGGTTTCTGTATACGGCGGCGCGACCGATCAATAGCCAAAATACCGGCTCACAAAATCGCCGAATGCTGGCTCTAAGGTTCGCTGTTTCGTTTCAGGACGGCAGGACGGCGCCGCTGGAATCTGGGCCCGTGATCCCGGCCTTCAAATCCGTACGGCTGCACTTTTCACGGATGTGATTCCGGAATACGGCCGCCGCCTGACGGCGCCGGGGATCCGTGACGCTGTGACCACATGCCCGGCAGGTCGCTCGCCATACGCCCATCTCGAGGATGTAGGTGGCCCGGTGACGTGTGACATCTTTGTCGGGATCGACCATCGAGTCCTTGCCTGAACGGGAATTAAGGGTCTTCTTACTTTGGCACCCCGGCCATCTCCGACGGAAACCGGGGCCTTAACCGGAGGCAACGAATACACGACATTGCCGTGAAGCCTTGGCGTACCTCAGCGGGGCCTTTGCAATCGGTATGACGCTTGGTGGTGACATGACCACTCAGGGTCTATTTCGCAGCGCCTGAGGTCGTCCGCACACCTGAGTGGGCTATGTTTTTCAGCTGGTCGGAAGGACCAACGGCGCCACGCTGCGCTCCTCCTCGGCGACTTCGAACCTGGGCTGCGGGTCGGCTCCGACGATCTGGACTACGACATCGCGCCCGCGACGTCGAAGATCGGCAGCAATCTCTTCGGCGACCTGCTCATTGTCGAGAAGTACGAGGATCTTCCCCTTGCTGGGGCTCCTTTCCGTGACGTCGATAATGGCGTAATCGCCCGAGTCACCCATACTCCCCCCTCCGGCGTTACCCATATGTCCTAACACCGATCACATTAGTAGGTAAGCCACCAGCGGTTCAACTTCGCGTCGCCGACGGTTCGTGCTCCGGTTGCCTGGCGGGTTGATCTCGCCAGGCTGGCGAGATCAACCAAGTTGCTCGACGAAGCGCTCCAGTTGCTTGAGGTTGCGGCACTCGTAGGCGCCGTAGCAGTGGGTGGCGTACTGGCTGACGATCGAGTCGCCGGTGTCCCAGTAGGAGCGGGGCTCGGGATTGAGCCAGTACACGTGCCTGGCCTTCTTGGCCATCTCGGCCAGGACCCAGGCCTGAGCGGCGTGATAGTTGTTCCGGGCGTCGCCGAGGAGCAGCACCGTGGTTTTCGGATTGACGTCCCGTCCCCACCGGTCCCAGAACACCTCGAAGGCGTGCCCATAGTCGGAGTGGCCGTCGACCCAGATCACATCGGCCTCGGTGTTGATCCGATGGATGGCCGCGGAGATGTCCTCGGTGCCCTTGAAGAAATCCGTCACCTCGTCGATGCCATCAATGAAGACGAACGACCGGACCCGGCTGAACTGCGAGCTGATGGCATACACCATCTGCAGCGTGAAACGAGCGAAGGCTGCGACCGATCCCGAGATGTCGGCCACCACCATGATCTCCGGCTTGGAGGGTCGCGGGTAGCGGAACTTGGGTTCCGCCGGCACCCCACCATAGGAGAGCGAATGCCGCATCGTGCTGCGGAAGTCCAGCGGCCCTTTGCGGCCGTGGCGCCGCTTGCGAGCCAGGCGTACCGCCAGCTTGCGGGTCAGCGGCGCGATCGCCTTGCGCAGGGCCACCAGCTCTTCGCGGCTGGCGTGCATGAAGTCGATGTCCTCCGGCAGGGGCTTGCGCAACGACTTCGCCACCGCCTCGGCACCGCGGTCGGCGACCAAGCGGCGCCGGATCTCCGCCTCGATCTCGCGCCGCAAGGCATCCGTGCGGCCCTCGTACTCCTCGCGGGCCAATCGCTCTTCCAGCTCGGTGAGCTCCCCGCGCGTCTGCAGGCGGGCCGCCTCCATCATCCGCTCGAGCACTGCGTCAAGGTCAAGCTGGCGGAGCGTGCGGTACAGGTAATACGTGCCGCCGACCGGCCGGCCCGGTTCCATACCTGCGTAACGGGTAACAGCGGAGCGGGCGACGGCGCGCATCATGGCGTCGTTGCCGTCCATGAGCGCCCGGTACAGCAGCTCGGCCAGCTGCTCGTGCGTCAACCCTTCCGTTCCCCCGCCCTCTCCCTCGCGGGCGCCCAACAAGTCCAAGATCATCTCGTCGACGGCCCCGTCGCCTGCGCCGTCCTCGGTCAGGTGGTACTCGCGGCCTCGCAGCGAGAAGTACACCTCGAACACCGTCTCGAACGCCTTCCAGTGGGCGTTGTTTTTGACCAGCGTGGCGGCCAGGGCATACTTGAACGCCTCACGGTCTTCGAGCGGGATGAAGCGCAACGCCTCCACCGCATCGAGGTTCTCGGTCAGGCTCACCGGGATGCCGGCCGTCCGCAGCTCCTTGACGAAACCGGCCAGAGTCTCCAGCAGACCAGCCGAGCTGCCGGCCGGCAGCGCCGCGGCCTGGATCGCGTCCACTAGCGGACCGGCGAGGCTGCGGAGGCGCTCAGATCCTTGGCTGCCTTGTCGATGTCAGACTGATACTTGAGCAGGATGTGAAGCGTCCCGGTCGCCGCCTCGGCGTCCACCGACTGAATCCCGAGCAGCAGCAGGGTGCGGGCCCAGTCCAGGGTCTCCGACACCGACGGCGCCTTTTTCAGCTCGAGATTCCGGATGGAACGGACGATGCGGACCACCTGGTCGGCCAGGGCCTCAGAGATGCCAGGCACGCGGGTGAGCACGATCTCTTTCTCCCGCTCGAGGTCGGGATAGTCGATGTGCAGGTACAGACACCGCCGCTTGAGGGCTTCGGAGAGCTCTCGAGTGTTGTTGGAAGTGAGAAACACGAGCGGGATCTGGGTGGCAGTCACCGTGCCCAGCTCAGGTATGGACACCTGGTAGTCGGAGAGAATCTCCAGTAACAGCGCTTCGGTTTCCACCTCGACGCGGTCGACCTCATCGATCAGCAACACGACCGGCTCGTCGGCCCGGATGGCTTCGAGCAGTGGCCGTGTCAGCAAGAACGGCTCCGAGAAGATGTCCTCCTCGATGTCCTCCCAATGCTCACCGCCGGCCGACTCGCTGACCCGCTCGGCCTGAATGCGGAGGAGTTGCTTCTTGTAGTTCCACTCGTAGAGAGCCTTGGACTCGTCCAGGCCCTCATAGCACTGCAAGCGGATCAGACGGGCATCGAGCATCTCGGCCACGGACTTGGCCAGCTGCGTCTTCCCGGTCCCGGCCGGTCCCTCGATGAGCACCGGTTTGCCCAATCGTTCGGCCAGGTAGACGACGCCCGCGATCCCTTCGTCGGCCAGGTAGCTGACCTGGCGCAATCCTTCCCGGACAACAGCGGGGGACTCGAGACGGGGGGGTGCAGCGTCGCTCACAGGTACAGTGGCCTTTCTCGGATCGGCGCAGGGGGCGCGGAGTTCCAGCTTACCGGGGGGTCGCCGCGGGCCGCCTGTCCGGGGCGTCAGGGAGCCTCACGGACCTCGATGGCCCGGGCAGCCGGAGCGACCCGTCCGTACCACCCGGGGTCGTCCGCCACCGCCCGTCGGGTCGAAAGACCGACGTCGCATCCTCCTCCTCATCCGCCTCCTCCTCATCCGCCTCCTCCTCATCCGATGGAACGATTTTCAGGCCGGGGCCAACTGGTGTCGACCGGGGATAGCTACCCTGGTCCGCAGGGTGATCCCCGGCACGAAGGGGCCCAATGACAAGGAGAACGGGTGATGGCGCTGCTCGGTCGTGAATTCATCGCCGTACCAGACGACCGGAAAAATCAGATCGTCTTCAAATGGCCGGACCACAACATCCGGAAGATGACACGCGCCATCGTCAACGCCGACGAGCAGGCCCTCTTTGTCAACACCGGCCAGGTGGTCGGCACGATGGGACCCGGTCGCCACCAGATCGATGCCGACGAGATCCCCGGCCTCGGCGCGGTCATCGACTGGGCCACGGGCGGCAACGCGTACAGGGCGGAGCTGTACTTCGTGGGCACCCGGGAGTATCCCGGCAACACGTTCGGGGGCCGCATCGACGACGTCCAGGATCCTCAGACCGGGATGATCGTCACGCTGCGGGTGTTCGGTGACTACTCCATGCAGGTCAAGGACCCGGTGGCGCTGATCACCAATCTGGTGGGCACCGTGGACGTGGCCAACAACGAGGCCATTACCGGCTGGATGAGCGACCAGCTCCTCAAGGTCATGCGCACGCACATGACGGTGCAGATCGTTCGCAACGGCTGGCCCATCCTCGGCCTTTCGGCGTATACGCCGGATATCGAGGAGGAGGTCATGGCCAAGGGCAACGAACAGCTGGCCACCTATGGCGTGGCCATCATCCGCATGGGCAACTTCGACGTGAACCTGTCGGAGCAGGACGAGGCGCAGTTGAAGACACTGGCCAAGGACACGGCCTACTCGCGACTTGCCGGCAGCTTCCAGCAGTACGCGTCCGGTGAAATGGCACTCGGGGCCGGCCAGGGCATGGCCCAGGGTGGCGCCGGCGTGGGCGGTGCCTTCCTGGCCGCCGGGCTCGGTGTGGGCGGCCAGGCGGCCGCTCCCGTAGCGCCGGGTCCGCCCCCGCCCCCCGGACCCGGGTTTGCGGGCGGCGGCGCCGGGTTTGCGGGTCCGGCGCAGGTCCCGGCGGCAACCGGGGTGGAGTGCCCCAACTGCCATGCTGGCAACGCGGCCGAAGCGAAGTTCTGTGCCTCGTGTGGCACTTCCCTGGCGCCCCCGACCGCCGCCTGCCCGAATTGCCAGGCGGAGAACCCGGCTACCGCGAAGTTCTGTTCGTCCTGCGGCAACCCGATGACGGTGGCCGCGCCCCACTGCACCTCGTGTGGCACTGAGCTGGCGGCAGGCGCCAGGTTCTGCCCGTCGTGCGGTACCGCGGTTGGTGGGGCGCCCCCGTCGGCTGCCCCTCCATCCGATCCGCCCGCTCAGTGATTGCCGCCCTCACGGACCTTTTGTTTCGTGCCGGCGGCGGCCAGGGCTTCGATGGCGGCGGAGGAGGAGGTGGCGGCGGCATCGGCGGCGGAGGGGGTGGTGTCGGAGGAGGGTTCTTCTTCTTTGGTGGTGGCGGGGGCGGCGCCGCCACCGGGACCATCCTGATCGTCGGCATCATCCTGGCCGTTGTCGTGCTGCGCCTGAGCCTGCCCCGCTGGCGGTCCGGCCGGCGGCCCAGCGGCGGTGGCAGCAGCAGCGGTGGCAGTGGCGGTGGCGGTGGCGGGATGGCAGGCGCCCCGCCTTCCCCGCCGGTGGAGCAGTGGAGTCACGATGACCAGCCGGCGATCAACAGCGTGCAGGGCGATCTTTTTCCAGGGACGGCGTCTCCGGTTGCCCGCCAGGAATCTGCGACGGCCGGCTTAGCCGCCATCACCGCCCACGACCCCGGCTTCTCCCAGGAAGCGTTTCTCGAGGAGGCCCAGCGAACCTTCTTCATCGTCCAGCAGGCCTGGTCGCAGCGCGAGCCGGGGATGAGTCGCCAGGTGATGGCGGACGGGCTGTGGCAGCAGCATCGCGCCCAGATCCAGGGATATATCGACGCTCACAAGCGCAATGTTCTCGAGGACCTGGCCGTGGCCGATCTCAGCATCATCGGCGCCCATCACGACGCCAGCTACGACACCATCACCGTCCGCGTGGTCGCGGCGTGCGCGGACTACGACGTGGACGACCAGTCCGGGCGGGTGGTTCGCGGCAACAAGCGGGTGGGTCAGTGGGCGGAGGACTGGACCTTCCAGCGGTCCGCGTCGGCCACCACTCCCGTCGGCGGCGGCACCTTGTCGGCCAAGTGCCCGAACTGCGGGGCCCCGCTCGACCTGGACCTGGCCGGGACGTGCAAGTACTGCAAGGCTCCGGTCAGTTCCGGTGCGTACGACTGGGTGCTGGCCCGGATCGCCCAGGTCCCGGGCTACTAACCCGAGCGGCGGCTGCCAGCTGCGGGCGCGATCGCCCAGGTCCCGGGCTACTAACCCGAGCGGCGGCTGCCAGCTGCGGGCGCGGTGGTCGGGCCGCTCGGACTGCTCGGAGCGATCGTCGTGGTCGTGGTCGTGGTCGTGGTGGGAGTGGCGGCGCCGGCACCCGCGGCGGCCGTGGGAGCCGGGGGTATTGTCGTGGTCGTCGTGGTGGGCGGCGGTGGGAGCCGCAGCGGGGCTGGGAGGAGCCAGAAGCCCGGCGGCTACCAGGCGCTGAGGGATGACCCAGTCGAGCATCTGGTTGTAAACGGTCAGGATGGAGATCCCGTAGGTGAGGCTGGATGCCCACTTGCCGGCCAGCGCCGTCCACGTGGTGCAGCACCCACCGATTCCGGCGTTGACCCCGAGCGCCGGGGTCGGCACCGGTTTCGGCGTCGCATAGGACTCCAGCAATTCCAGTTGGGCCAGGACACCGGTTTGGGCGTTGGGAAAGCCCCATCCGTGCGCGCAGCTGTCGCATGCGCCAATACCGGCGAAGTTGTTGTTGGAGCCCGCCAGCTGGCCGCCGGCCGGAAAAGAGAAATATCCCGTCTCCACGACCGACTGCGCGAACGCCAGGTCGGCGCGCACCCCGGTCTGCTGGCCGGCGCTGATGTAGTCCTGGGCGAGCTGCGCCATGGGAACAGTGAGGTTGGCCTGCTCCTTGGTGGAGGCATACCAACCAGCCATCTCGGCCGCGGTCAGGACCGAGGAACCCAATATGGTAGGCGACGACGGCGGCGTCGTGGTGGCCGCGGACTCGACCACCCAGCTGCTCGGGGCCGTCGTCGAGGACGTCGAGCCGCCAGCCGAAGGCCCGGCTGCCGGCGCCGGGCTCGGAAGGTGGAGGGTGGCAGCCACCCCGGGAGTGGTCGCGGCCCGGGTCAACACCTCGACGGCCTGCTGGCTGGCCGACAGGGCCGACCGGGCGCTGGTCAGCGTGGCCTGAGCCCGGCTGACGCGCTGGGCGGCCGCGGCGATACGTTCCGCGGCTTGATGTACGGCCTGATGGGAGTCCGCCAGGTCGACTCGATCGTGCACCGCCACCACCCGCAGCATCTCGAGGGCGTCGTTGGCCACAGACCCTGTCAAGCCTCCAGCCGAGCTGACGGTGCCGTCACCGCTCGGCTGATTGTCCACCGGCCCCGCCGCCGGTGTCACGTACCCGAGTCCCATGTAGGCCGCGAGAGCCAGATGACGCAGTCGATCCGCGGCCTGGTCGACGTTGGACTGGTCCCGTCGCTGGGCGGCTTGGGCACGGGCCTGGGCCGCTATGGCATCGTGCAGACCGGCCGTAGCTGTCCGGACCGCTTGCTGGCCGCCGGTGACCGCGTCACGGGCCTGGCCGTAGTCCTGGATCGCCGTGACCTGTGAAAGGTCGGCCTGGACGGCCGTCAGGATGGGGGTCGCATTCGGCCGCGCCGCGGGGAGCGCCTGATTTGGGTTGGGGCAACGGACCCGCCGGACCGCCCACCGGGACCGAAGGAACCCCCGGCCCGGGGGGCGCGGCCGTGGTCGTCGTGGTGGGGGGTTTTGGTGGCACAGTGACCGGCGCCGCCCGCCGGGGTGCGGTCGGGGGCGGAGTCGTCGGAGGCGGCGGTGGTGGCGGTGGTGGTGGTGTTGGCAGGGTCGTGGTCGTCGTCGACCCGGGCGGCACCGTCGTCGTGGTGGTCGAGGTGGTACTGGTGGTCGTCGGGTCGTCGTTTAGACCTGCCGTCGTCAGAACCGCCGTCGGAGCAGACGAATTGACAAACACGGCGTCGGCGGGTCGGCCCAGGCTGGCAGGGACGGCCGTCGCCGCCGGGGCCGATCCGGTCAGGATGGCGACAGCCAAACTCGCTGCGCTCATCACCGCCGCCGCTTGCCGCGCAAAGTGAGGAATCAAGATCAACTGGTCCGCAGTGCCGCGAGCGAGGCGGAAACCTGTGGTCCGCCCGGTATGAAAAAGGCTAGCAGCCGGCCGTCAACCTCGGTTCGCGAGAACCCGTGCATTCCGGCTTCGGCCGAGCCACAACGATCAGAGATGCAGGCCGCACTCCGTCTTGTCCGAGCCAGCCCAGCGTCCTGAGCGTGGATCCTCGCCCGGCGCCACCGGTTGCGTACACGGACGGCAGCCGATGGACGGATAACCCTGGGTGATCAACGGATTCACGGGCACCTCGTGGTCCGCAACATAACCGGCGATGCCCGCGTCCGACCAGGTGGCGATGGGATTGACCTTCACCAAACCGCGCAGGTCCCTGGCAACGATGGGCGCGTTGGCGCGCGACGGCGCCTCGGCTCGCCGCAGGCCGCTCATCCACGCCAGTTTGCCGACGAGCGCCCGGTCCAGCTGCTCGACTTTGGCCGCCGAACAGCAATTGGCCGGGTCCACTTGCCACAACTCGACTGGTTGGGGCGGCACGGTGAGGACGCGGAGGTTCAGCCCGTAGTGACGCCGCACCCGTTCGACGGTTTCCAGGGTCTCGGGGAAGTGGTACCGGGTGTCGATGAACACGACCTCGATCGACGGCTCGATCTGCACGGCCAGGTCGATCACCACCGCGTCGGTCATCGAGGCGGCCAGGCACATGAATGGATGGAATTGCTCCACCGCCCACTCGATGACAGTCTGCGCCGGAGCGGTCTCGAAGCTGCGGTTCAGGGCGGCCAGCTCCGCATCGGCAAAGTCCGGAGCGTGCAGGTGCGATCCACTGGTGAGGAGGGCGGTCATGGCGGGGTCTCGGATACTCGTCGCTAGCTCGCCGCGCACTCGCCTTCGCCGACATCGGCAACGTACGGGCCGGTCTCGTCGAAGTCGATGTAGTAGTCGGGGCGGTCTTCCGGGTCGGGCCAATCGTCGAGGTCCTTGAGGTCGGTGCCCAGGGCTTTGGCTCCGCCGACGCGTTCCAGCCAGTTGGAGAAGGCTTCGCCGACGGTCCGCTCGTCGGCATAGCGGCCGACCAGGCGCACCGTCGCTTCCGCTGCGGCCTTGGCCGGCAGCCGCAACGCCTTTTGCCCGAACTCGATCTCGGTTTGGCCCACGTGCCCGCCCAGAAGGAGCTGGTAGCCCGGGGCGGGCCGACCGTGGGCGCGCCGCTCGGCACCGAAGAAACCGATGTCCGCGATGTGATGCTGCCCGCAGCTGTTCGTGCAGCCGGAGATGTTGATGCGGACACCGCCCACGTCTGCAAGCCCGGCGTCTTCGAGGGCACGACCGATGTCGGCGGCGAGGCCCCGGCTCTGGGTCACGGCCAGGTTGCAGGTGTCAGCCCCCGGGCAGGCGACGACATCGCGAGCCAGCTCGGCGCCGGGCTCCGCCATGCCAATCCCTTCCAGGCGGCGGTACAGGTCGGGCAGCTGCTCGGCGGAGAGGTCCCGGAAGGCCAGGTTCTGTCGGTTGGTGATCCGCACGTTGACGCCGAAGTCGCGAACGATGGCGGCGATCGCCCGGAACTGGTCCGAGGTGACGTCGCCCAGCTTGGCGTAGGCAATGGCCGAGACCGTGCCCTTGGCCACACCGATGACCACATTGGCGGACTCCCACCGGTGGTAGGGATCCTGCTTGGTGTTGATCCGGAACGTGACGGGCGTGCCCACCGGGGTGGGGTCGGCGCCGGTCGCCATGCCGGCCGGGCTGTCGCCGAGCTCCTGCACGATGCCGGGAATGCCTCCCGGCCAGGTCGACGAGGCCAGCAGCAGCTGGCGCTCCCGAAGCACGCGGCGCCGCAACTCGTCGATGCCGAGCTGGTCGACCACCCACTTCAACCGGGCCCGCAGTTTGTTGTCGCGGTTGCCGTAATGGTCGAAGGTGCGCAGGATGGATTCGATCGTGGGCAGGAGCTCTTCCCGGGGCGTGAATTCCTCGAGGGCCTGCGCCGGATGCGGGTTGGCGCCCAGACCGCCGGCCATGAACACCCGGAACCCCGGCTCCACGGTGCCGTCCGGGAGGGGACGGGAGACGGCCACGACGCCGACGTCGTTGAACATGGCCTGGCCGCAATCGGTTGCGCAGCCCGAAAAGTTGATCTTGAACTTGCGGGGCAGCCGCTGGGCGTAGGGATGGTGCAGGAAATGGCGGAACGTCGCCTCCGCCCAGGGGCTGATGTCGAGCACTTCGTACGGGCAGGCGCCGGCCAGGTGGCAGCCCATCACGTTGCGGACAGTGTCCCCGCACGCCTCTCGCGTGGTCAGGCCTGCGGCGGCGAGTTCGCGGAGCAGGTCCGGGACCCGCTCCAGCTGGACGAAGTGGAACTGCACGTTGAGCCGGGTGGTCAGGTGTCCCCAGCCCCGGCTGTACCGGTCGGCGACGCTGCCCAGAAGATCCAGCTGCTCGGCGGTCACGCCCCCGTAGGGAACCTTGATCCGCACCATCTGATTGTGTCCGCCCTGGCGTTGACCGTAGATGCCGTTGTTGAGACGGAACACCCGGAAGGCGTCCTCATCCACGCGGCCCGCCAGGTGGTCCGCCAGCAACCGGTCAAACTTCTCGATGTCAGCCGCGGTCTCGGGATCGATCACTCCGATCTGCACGACTTCAGTCAACCAAAGACGACTGTCATTATCAACTTTTGCGGGTTTTAATTTTCGGTCACCCATTGCCCATTTTCCCTAGATAAATGGTGTGAAATGGGTCCGGCGTCGAGGGTTGAGGTGCTCGCGGTGGTCAGCCCGCCGCTCCGGGTAGCCGGCCGGCGAGGCGGGTAGTTGGCCGGCGAGAGCCGGTAGCCGGCCGGCGGGCGTGGAGCGGCGAGATCGAACCCTGAGCGAGCACGCCGGCCGGCGCCCGACCGGGGGCCGCGGGCCGTTACCTGCGCAGGAGGTCGGCGACCTGGAAGGCCAGGTCGAGCGACTGGCTGGCGTTGAGCCGAGGATCGCAGGTGGTGGTGTAGCGCAGCTCCAGCTGGTCCTCGAGGATCTCATCCGCGCCGCCGAGGCATTCGGTGACGTTGTCGCCGGTCAACTCGATGTGCACGCCGCCCGGCCAGGCCCCCTCGGCGCGGCAGGTCACGAAGAACTCCCGGATCTCGGTCAGCACGTCGTCGAAATGTCGGGTCTTCCTCCCGCCCGGACCGCTGTAAGTGTTGCCGTGCATCGGGTCGCAGGCCCACACCACCGGGTGGCCCGCCTGGCGCACGGCGCGGCAGCAGGGGAGGCAGCAACACGGGCACCTGCCCCGCGCCGAGCCGGGTGATCAGCGTCAGGCGTCCCGGGGTGCGTTCCGGGTCGAGTATCCGGCACAGACCGACGACGTCTTCGGGTGTTGCCGCTGGCCCGACCTTGGCGGCCACCGGGTTGGACACACCCGAGAGGAAGTCCAGATGGGCGCCGTCGAGCCGGCGGGTCCGTTCCCCGACCCAGACCAGGTGCGCAGAGGTGTCGTACCAGTCCCCGGTCAACGAGTCCCGGCGGGTCATCGATTCCTCGAAGCCCAGGATGAGGGCCTCGTGGCTGGTCCAGAAGTCGACCTGCTGGAGCGACGCTTCTCCGCCAAGGTTGATGCCACACGCCCGCATGAACCGCAGGGCCCGGTCGATCTCCCCGGCCAGCGCGTCGTAGTGCTGCCCGCCGGGACTGCCCGCCACGAACTGCTGGTTCCAGGTGTGTACCTGGGACAGATCGGCGAAGCCGCCCTTGGTGAAGGCACGGAGCAGATTGAGGGTCGACGCGGACTGGTGGTAGGCGGTGACCATGCGGGCCGGGTCAGGAGTGCGGGCTGTCTCCGTCGGGGCGTCGTCGTTGACGACGTGGCCGCGGAAGCTGGGCAAGGTCCGACCGTCGACCAGTTCGGTTGGCGACGAGCGCGGCTTGGCGAACTGACCGGCGATGCGTCCCAGCTTGACGACGGGGAGGCCGGCGCCGTAGGTCAGCACGACGGCCATCTGCAGAATCACCTTGAGCTTGTCGCGAATGCTGTCCGCAGTGAAGTCGTGGAACGACTCGGCGCAGTCCCCGGCCTGAAGCAGGAAGGCGTCCCCGGCGGCCACCTCCGCCAGGGATCGTTTCAGGCTGCGAGCCTCGCCGGCGAACACCAGCGGGGGCAGGCTTGACAGTGTTTTGAGGGTCTGCTCCAGGGCGTGCGGGTCCGGCCAGTCCGGCTGCTGCTCCGCCGGGCAATCCCGCCATCTGCTGGGCGTCCAGGGCCGGTCCATGTCCCCCAGCGTGGCGGAAATCAACGATGAGAGCAAAGCAGAATCGCCATCCCGTAACGTCGGGCCGTCATGGGAGTGCGGATCGGAATTTTCGGGGGGACGTTCGATCCCATCCATGTCGGCCATCTGGTGGCTGCCGTGAACGCCAAGCATGCCCTCGGCCTTGACCGGGTGCTGATGGTGGTCGCGAACGTGCCCTGGCAGAAGGCGGGTGACCGGGCCGTGAGCTCGGCGGCGGATCGCCTCGCTCTGGTCGAAGCAGCGGTGGGCGACGTCCCCGGGCTCGAGGCCAGCGGTCTCGAGATCGACCGGGGAGGCGAGTCGTTTACGGCGGACACTCTGCTCGAGCTGCGGTCGAACGCCGCTGATGCCGACCTGTTTCTGATCGTCGGTTGGGATGTGGCCACCGAGCTCACGACCTGGGCTCGTCACCGGGAGGTCAAACGGCTGGCCACGCTGGTAGTAGTCAACCGTCCCGGGGCCGGGCGACCGGAGGGCCTCGACGACGACGGGTGGCACGTGGTCGAGGTCACGGTGCCGAATCTGGAGATCTCGAGCACCGACCTCCGCGCCCGAGCCGCCGATGGCCGCCCCCTGGACTACCTGGTCCCCGAGTCAGCTGTCCGCTGCATACGCGCCAGGGGTATGTACGCTGGAGGCGGATGACAACTGTCCGCTCGGTTCACCCGGTGGCTGCACCCGCTGACGCGGAAGCGGAGGGCGGAGGTCCGGGTGAGCGGCTTCGTCGGTTGCGCCGGCGCCGCCGCCTGCTGCGCGAACAGGTGCTGGCGGTCGCCGTCCTGGTGGTCGCTCTCGCCGTCACCCTGGTCGTCCTGGGGCTGCAATGGATGGGCAGCGGACAGTCCGCCAACCCCGGATCGGCCACCACGATCGTTCAGAACCAGTTGGGAGGACATCCTTGACGCTTTCGCCAGGTCGGAGCCAGTGAGGGCACCGGCAACACCATCACGCCAGTCCGCGCCGATCAGCCTCGACCAGGTTCGGGACTGGTGCGGCGTGGCCGCCCGTGCCGCCTGGGCCAAGGGCGGTGAGGACACGGTGATCCTCTCGGTTGGGCAGATCCTGCCGATCACCGACGCCTTCGTGATCACCAGCGGGTCCAACCCCCGCCAGGTACGCACCATCACCGAAGAGGTGGAGGAGCAGATCAAGCGAGCCGGAGGCCCCTCACCGCTGCGGATGGAAGGTCTGGACGATGCCCGCTGGGTGCTGATGGACTATGGCGACTTCGTCGTTCATGTGATGTTGGGCGAGGCCCGCGACTTCTATCGCCTCGATCGACTGTGGGCCGATGCCGAGATGTGGCCGTGGCGCGAGCAGGAGGGGCGGGAGGGCGTCTTCGCCTCCGGCGGGTAGGGAACCCCCGGCAGCCAGGGGCTAGGGGCGCTTCCAGCGGCGCGGCTGCCACGGTGGTCCCTTCGCGCCCGTGCAGGTTGTGCCCGGAAGGACCGGAGGAAGCGCGATACGGGCGATACGACAGAGAAAGAATGGTTGGCCGCTCTTCCACGCTTTCTCTGTCGCAATTCACACCCTGCGAAACCGTGGACCACGACAGAGAAGAGGTCAGGGCCGGCCGCGTGGATCTTTCTCTGTCGCATCGACCGCCGCGCCGCTTCCGGGGGTCGGGGGCGCCGAGCTGAGCTAGATCCGGAAGTCCGGTGCGTATTTACGGATCTCCCGCCGGGCGATCGTCATCTTGTGCACCTCGTCGGGACCGTCGACGATCCGAAGCGTCCGGGCATGGGCGTACATCTCGGCCAGCGGGAAGAACTGGGTCACGCCTGCGGCGCCATGCACCTGAATGGCGCGGTCGAGGACCTTGAGCACCATGTTCGGAATCGCCACCTTGATGCCCGAGATCTCCGTGGCGGCGGCCTTGTTGCCAACCGTGTCCATGGCGTGGGCGGTACGGAGCACGTACTCGCGAGCCATGTCGATCTCGATGCGCGCCTCTGCGATCCAGTCCTGAATCAGCCCCTTCTGGGCGACCAGAGTCCCGAACGTGGTCCGTTCCAGTGAACGGCGCACCATGATCTCGAGGGCCCGCTCGGCCACCCCGATAGCGCGCATGCAGTGGTGGATGCGACCGGGTCCCAGCCGGGCCTGTGATATGGCGAAGCCGCCCCCTTCCTCGCCGAGGAGATTGTCCGCCGGCACCCGGACGTTGTCAAAGATCACCTCCGGGTGGCCGCCCACGTCGGTGTAGCCGAACACCTGGGGACTCCGGCCAAACGACACCCCCCGGTTGGCTTTCGGCACCACGACCATGGATTGCTGCAAGTGGGCCGAGGCGGAGGGGTCCGTCTTGCCCATGACGATCAGCACCCTGCACCGGTCCGCCAGAGCACCCGAGCTGAACCACTTGGTTCCGTTCAGCACGTACTCATCCCCGTCGTGTTCGATTCGCAGTCGCACGTTGGTGGCGTCCGACGAGGCCGTGTCCGGCTCGGTCATGCAATAGGCGGAGCGGATTTCCCCCTCGAGTAGCGGAGCCAGCCAGACCTGCTTGACCCGCTCGGAGCCGTACACGTTGAGGATCTCCATGTTGCCGGTGTCGGGAGCGGAACAGTTGAGCGTTTCGGAAGCAAACGTGGTCTTTCCCAGCTGCTCGGAGACCGGCGAGTAGTCGAGGTTCGACAGTTTGGTCCCCGGTGCGTCGGGCGCCAGGTGGGGCAGGAACAGGTTCCACAACCCGCGTTCGTGGGCCGCTGCCTTCAACTTGTCCATGATCGGGGGGTAGCCGGTTGGTCCGACCTCCGCGGCCTGTTCGTGGTACTCCGCCTCGTTCGGGTAGATGTGGTCGTCCATGAATCTGCGGACTTCCTGCTGCACGGCGAGGCCGGCGTCGGTGAATGCGTAGGGCATGGCTCGAACCTCCGGGGTCGGCTACCGATGGTGGATCACGGCAGGTGGGTGGTCCACGTGTGCCCGGTCGGCGGCGGTGCCGGCCTGGCGGTGGCTCCGATAGTTGCACATACTCCCGGGCCCGGGGACCTCGAGATTTGGCACCTGGCCGTCGAACCGGCGGCCCAAGCCGGCGCCGAGTCGGTGGGGTCGCCCGGAAGAACGGTAAGACTGGCCCCGGCATGGCATTGTCAACCGAACCGTGAGCGACCGAGAGACCCCGCTGGCCGGGGGGAAACTCAACCTTGTCGTCAGAATCGACAACAGCGTGCACCGGCCCGCCGGCCCCTGGACGCCGACGGTTCACGCGCTGCTCCGGCACGTGCGTGAGCGCGGCTTCGACCTGGCTCCGGAGCCGGAAGGGTTCGATGGCCAGGGTCGGGAGGTGCTGTCGTATATCCCGGGAGCCACCGTCGGCGCCGCCATGCCCTGGCCCGACTGGATCTGGGAGGAGGAACTCCTGGCCCAGATGGGGGCGGCGACCGCCCGGTACCACGCCGCCGTCGCCGACTTCCGCCCCGGCGGTGCGATCCCCTGGCATTCCGGTGGTGGCGAACTGCAGCCCGACCAAATCGTCTGTCATCACGACCTGGCCCCGTACAACGTGGTGGTGGATGGGGGCAACCTCCGGGGATTCATCGATTGGGACCTGATCGGTCCAGGCACGGCTCGCTCCGACCTGGCCTTTGTCGCCTGGCAGTGGGTGCCGTTGCAGCATCCCCTGATCGGCCGGGCGTTCGGATGGCGGCACAAGCCCGATTACGGGCGCCGGTTGCGCATCCTGCTCGACAACTACGGACTGGCGGACCGGACCGGCTTCATCGACGACGTCATGCTTCGCATCGAGTACAACCGGGACATCATGGAGAGCCGGGCGTGCGCCGGCGATCCCGCCTACGCCCGGTTGCAAGAAGAGGGCCACGTCGCCGGCATGAACATGGCCCTCTCCTTCGTCGCCGAGCAACGGCAGGCCCTGCAAGCCGAGCTGTAGGGACGGTTGGCGCGCGGCTCCTTTGCGCCGGCCGTCGTGGAAGCAGCCCACGTCGTATGCCACACTGGCGGCACGCGTCCGGGGTCGGTCGTGGAGCGAGGGGAGGCAGTGAACCATGGCTCGAGGTGTGCCCAAAGAAGTCATCGACTGGCTGCACACTGTCCCGTTGTTCTCCGAGTGCAACAAGAAGGAGCTGCGGCAGCTGGCCAGCCTCGGTGTTCCCCTGCGGGTACCCGACGGAGCGACGCTGACAGAGCAGGGCAAGCCGGGGTTCGAGTTCTTCTTGGTCCTGGAGGGCAAGGCCCGCTGCCTCGTCGATGGTTCAGTAGTGGCCGAGTTCGGCCCGGGGGACTTCTTCGGAGAGATGGCGCTCCTCGATCACGGCCCGAGGCATGCCACGGTGGTGGCGGATGGGCCGGGCGAGTACCTGGTGCTGAACTCTGGCGAGTTCAGCACGCTGCTCGACACATCGCCGTCGATCACCCGCAAGCTTCTGACCGCCCTGGCCATGCGGGAGCGGATCACACCCGAACCGCGGACCTGACAACTGGGCAGTGCCGGCGCGGCCCGGCGGTCGCTTCAGTGCCCGCCGGCGGCCCGTCGAAAAGACAAATGGGGAAGGCGTGTCGCTGCGTTGTTCCGACGTTGATGTCGGCCTGCGAGCATACGATTCGGTCGGGCGGTGAGGGACAACCCGCCTGATCATCGGGGAACGCGAGCTCGGTGGCCGACGAGGGCAGGGACATCGAGCTCGCCTCCCGGTGCCTCCCGACGTGTCCGCGTGCCGCAGGGATTACCGGCCCTCGATCGCCGCCAGCTGCAGCTGGGTGAAGTCCAGGAACCGGTAGATGTCAGCAGCGGCGGTGTCGATGGCACCCACCTGGTCGAAATAGTCGGCGACGGAAGGCAACCTGCCCTCGACGGCGGCAACCGAGGCCACTTCGGCCGACGCCAGGAACACGTCCGCTTTTTCGCCCATACGGTTGGGGAAATTGCGGGTGGAGGTCGAGACGACAGTGGCGTTCGGGGCCACCCGGGCCTGATTTCCCATACAGAGCGAGCAGCCCGGGATCTCCGTCCGGGCCCCGGCCTCGGCGAAGGTGCGGTAGTAGCCCTCCTGGCGGAGCTGGGCCTCGTCCATCCGTGTCGGCGGCGCGATCCACAACGTGGTGGGTACGTGGCGGCCGAGCCGAGCCAGCACCTGCCCCGCAGCCCGGAAATGTCCGATATTCGTCATGCAGGATCCGATGAACACTTCGTCGATGGGCCGGCCCGCCACCTCGGAGAGGGGCCGGATGTTGTCGGGATCGTTCGGGCAGGCGAGGAGCGGCTCGTCGATGGCGCCGGCATCGACCTCGACCGTGGCGGCGTAGGTGGCGCGCTCGGTCGGCGCGGAGGAGGGCGGGGTTGGCCAACCAGCGTTCTATGGCATGTGCCCGCCGTGCCAGGGACCGGGCGTCCTGGTAGCCCGAATCGATGAGCCAGTGCAGCAGGGCCAGATTCGATTCCAGGTAGCTGGTCACGGATCGCTCCGAGAGTGTGATGGTGCACCCGGCGGCTGACCGTTCGGCGGTCGAGTCGGTCAGCTCGAACGCCTGCTCCACGCTCAGCTGTTCCAGGCCTTCGATCTCCACGATCCTGCCGCTGAACACGTTGCGTTTCGCAGAGGGATCGAGCGTCAGCAGGCCCTGCTGGCGAGCGGCGTAGGGGATGGCGTGTACCAGGTCGCGCAAGGTGATGCCGGGCCGCGTCGCGCCGTGGAAGCGCACGAGTACCGACTCCGGCATGTCGATCGGCATGACGCCCATGGCGGCGGCGAAGGCGACGAGTCCAGACCCTGCCGGAAAGGAGATTCCCAGTGGAAAACGGGTGTGAGAATCGCTCCCTGTCCCGACCTGATCGGGGAGCAGCATGCGGTTCAACCAGCTATGGATGATCCCGTCGCCGGGGCGAAGGACGATCGCGCCCCGGCTGCCCATGAACTCCGGGAGCGTTCGTTGGGTCTCGATGTCGATCGGTCTGGGATACGCCGCGGTATGGCAGAAGGTCTGGAGCACGAGATCGGCGGAGAAACCGAGACAGGCCAGGTCGAGAAGCTCGTTGCGGTTCATGGGCCCGGTCGTGTCCTGGCTGCCAACGGTCGAGACCGTCGGCTCGCAGCAGGTTCCGGGCGCAACGCCAGCCACGCCACAGGCCTGACCGACGATCTTCTGAGCCAGCGTGTAGCCGGGGAGGGCCCGGGGGCGGGCTGGACCACGGAAGACTGGGCTCGGCTCCAGACCCAGTGCGTCCCGGGCCTTGCTCGTGAGGGTACGCCCCACGATGAGCGGAACCCGGCCGCCCGCCCGCACCTCGTCGAGCAGCCGATCCGAGCCCAGGCGGAATTCGGCGATACGCGGGCCGTCCGCATGGTCGATGCGCCCCTCATGGGGCCGGAGCACGATGTGATCCCCGGTGGCCATACCGTCCACCTGGCATTCGATCGGGAAGGCGCCTGCGTCGCGGAGGGTATTGAAAAAGATGGGAGCCATTTCGGCTGCGATGACCACGCCGCCCTGACGTTTGTTGGGGACGAACGGAATATCGGTGCCGACGTGCCACTGCAGCGAATTCACGGCGCTCTTGCGCGAGGATCCGGTGCCGACCACATCGCCCACGAACGCAATCGGACGGCCGGCGGCCTTGAGCTCGGCAATCCGGTGGATGGCCACACCGGGGCCGACTCGCTTTTCCAGGAGGGATCGGGCGTGCAGGGGCACGTCCGGACGTGACCACGCCTCCGGAGCCGGCGAGAGGTCATCGGTCGTGATTTCGCCGTCGATCTTGAACACGGTCAGGTGCAGCTCGTCCGGGAGTGGGGCACGGCAGGTGAACCATTTGGCCTCGGCCCAGGCCTGCAGGACGGCCCGGGCAGATGGGTTGCCGTGCCTGGCCCGCTCGGCCACATCGTGGAACGCATCGAAGACCAGCAGCGTGCTGGCCAACTCCCGGGCCGCGACATCCCTGAGTTCGGGATCGTCGAGCAGTCCGACCAGAACGGTCACGTTGTACCCGCCAAGCATGGTGCCGAGCAGTTCGACCGCGTGGCGGGGCGAAATGGCCGGGATCGCCTCTCGCCCGCTGGCGATAGCAGCCAGGAAATCTGCCTTCTGGCGGGCCGCCTCATCGACTCCAGCGGGGACCCGATGGGTGAGGAGTTCAAGGAGCGGATCAACGTCCGCGCCGGCTTGGTTGGCGCTGCGCAGCTGTGCGATCAGATCGACCACCTGGGCCGGGTTCAGGGGCAGCGGGGGAATGCCCAGTGCGCCTCGTTGGGCTTCGTGGTCTTGGTACGCGGTAAGCACATTCCAACGGTACGGGCCGGACTGCTCTGTGTATAGCGCATAGTTCGCATCATTAGCATGCAAGAATCACATGGATGGATCTGGTCTTGCTTCGCTCGCTGCTGGCCGTCGCCGACGCCGGGACGATCACGGACGCAGCCGACGAGCTGGCCGTCAGCCAGTCGGCTCTGTCCCGCCGTCTCCAGCAACTGGAGAGAGACCTCGGTGCCTACCTTCTGGTTCGAGGCCGGCACGGTGTCGAGCTCACCGAGATGGGCCGCCAGGCAGCCGACGAAGGCCGCGCCATCGTGGCCCGCTACGACCAGCTGCGTCAGAACCTGCTCGAGTACCAGGGCCTGCGACGCGGCACCGTGCGAGTCGGCGGAGGCGCCACCGTGACGTCGTACCTTCTCCCTCCGGCGATTGCCGAGTTCCAGTCCAGGCACCCTGGTCTGCGCTTCGTTGTCAAGGAGGCCGGGAGCCACCAGATCGCGTCCGAAGTCAGTGCGGGCAGTCTCGAGCTGGGCATCGTCACCCTCCCCGTCGCGGTCCGGGACCTGGACATCACTGATCGTTTCGTTGACGAGATTGTCCTGGCTGCCAGAGCGGATCATCCGATCTTGCGGCAGCGAATCAGCGCCCGGGACCTGGACGGGAAGAGCTTTGTCGGATTCGAATCGGGCAGCGCCATCCGGCACATCATCGACGACCGGCTCAGGGCGGCCGGGGTGGAGATCGACGTGGGCATGGAACTGCGGTCCATTCCCTCCATCCTGCAGATGGTTGTCACCACCGGCAGCCTGGCGTTTGTGAGCCGCGCAGGTTTGCGGACCGAGCCGGGTGTGCAGGCGGTGCCGGTCCGGGGGTTGTCCATCTCCCGGACGCTTGGAGTCGTCAGGCGGCGCGGCTTTCCCCTGTCGGGCCCGGCCGACTCATTTGCTGCCGTTCTCCGTGAGGTCCTGCCGGCGACCCCGTGAGAGTGACAGTCGGCCGGGGCGTCAGGGCTTTTCGGCGATGAAGGTGTTCACCAGCTCGCCGAGGCCGTCGATGCGGGTCGTCACCACCTGGCCGTCCGCCAGGAACACGGGCGGGTTGCGGGCCATCCCCACCCCATCAGGGGTCCCGGTGAAGATGAGATCCCCGGGTCGCAGGGTGATGATGGTGCTGGCGTATGCCACCACGTCGACCGGGTCGAAGAGCAGGTCGGCGGTTCGGCCTTCCTGCATGGGCTGACCGTCGACCAGGCAGGAGATGGCCAGGTCGGGCCGGACGGCGCCCAGTTCGTCGGCAGTGACCAGCGCCGGCCCGACAGGCGAAGAAGCCTCCCACGTCTTGCCTTGCAGCCACTGGCTCGTCCGGCGCTGCCAGTCACGCATGCTGACGTCGTTGCCCACCGAAAAGCCGGCAATGGCGCCGCCGGCAACTTCCTCGGTGGCGTTGCGGATGCTCTGGCCGATGACCACTACCAGCTCGGCCTCCCAATCGACGCTCTCGGATGCTGCCGGCAGGGTGATGTCGTCGTTGGGGCCGGTAAGAGCCTCGGCGAACTTGGCGAAGAGAGTTGGATGCGACGGAACCTCCCGCCCGGCTTCCTGGGCGTGCCGGAGGTAGTTGAGCCCAACGCAGAACACCTTCGAAGGCCGGGGAACGACCGGCGCCAGGTCCGACCCCTCCAGAGGCCGGCGCGGGCCGTCCGCGCCCGCCCGGGAGGGCCAGTCGTCCCCCGACGCCAAGAGGTCGCCCACATCGGCAAACGGCAGAACGACCACGTCGCCGCCGTCCACCCGCCCCGCTCTGGTGCCATCATCCGTGCGTACCGTGACCAGTCTCATGACCGCGTCCTGCCCGCTCGGCGCTCAGGCATCGGCCGCAAGGTGCTGCTGTTCCACGGCATCCGGGTCGAGGACCCCGGTGGCGCCGTAGCGATCCACCCCGTCTCCCACCTCCCGCAGAATGACCTCCGCGTCTCGATCCAGATTGACCGGCAAGAGGAAGGGTTGACGGGCGACCAGACCGGTGGCGCAGTAGATCTCCCCGCGGTTTCCCTCGGGATCGTAGAAATACACGCCGACCGCGTTCCCGTGGGAGACGACCATGTCGAGCGGGACGCCGCGCTCCTGGAAGCGGCGGTAGTACCCCTGTACGTCAACGAGCGACGGACAGCGGAACGAAATCTGCTGGACGACATGGGCCTCCTTCCCCACGTCGCGGCCGGACACCAGCAGCAGTTCGTGATGTTCCACGTCGGGTTGAGCGGAGAGAAAGACGAGTCCGCGTGCGCGATCCTCGTCGGTCTTGGTCAGCCCGAGTACCTCGGTGTAGAACCGTTCCTGGGCGTCGAGATCAAAGCAGTGCAGGCCAACATGGCCGAGGCCGCTGATCGTTGGCATGATCCCCCCTTCCTGGCGATGAAGGCTGGACACGGCCAATTCGTCGGGTGCCGCTCCGTTTCCGAGGTTAGCCGGTGTGCAGGGCTCGACCGGCTCGAGGATCCCTCAACGAGATCCGGTCAGGAAGAGGGTGCCGACAGCGGCGACGAGGGACAACGGCGCGGCTATTGCCCCGAGTGTGGTCGCCTTCCGTAGCGACGGTTGGGCGCCGGCAGTGCGGGCGGCCCGCAACCAGAGAAACCAGGCCAGCGAGCCCGTGACGAACAAATTCGGCCCAATGTTGAGCCCCACCAGCAGCGCGAAGGGATGCGTCGGAGTGCGAGCAGCGAGAAGGGACGCAGCGGGAAGGTTGTTGACCAAGACGGAGGCAACTGCGGCAACTGCGGCAGTGCCCCACAGGTCCAGGTGTGACAACAGCCTGGCCGGCCCCGACCACACGCGGCCCAGGGTTCCGAGCGCCACCGCCACCCCGAAAAGGCCTGCGAGCACCGGGATCCCGAGCACGTCGATGACCCGGCTCAAACTTTCCCGGCGGGTAACCAGCCGGACGGCTATGACACCGACGCCGACAGCTGCGACGGGTAGGGCAGGACCACGGAGGGCGACCACGAGAATGGCGGCGGCGGCGACCGCGCCCAGACCGAGTCCCAACACGGGCTGTTCCGACGGGGCCGGCTTATCCACGCGGATTCGGAGTTCCCGGCGCTGCATCGCACCCACGACGGCGGCGGTCACGCCGAGGGCGACGGCCGCGGGGAGCCACATGTGCGAAAGGAACTCGCCGCCCGTGAGGTGCAGATGTCCGAGGACGATCAAGTTGGTGAGATTGGATCCTGGCAATAAGAGGGACCCGGCGTTCGACAGGAGCAGGCAACCGTACAGGAGCACGGCTTCGCCTTCGCCCCGGCTTCGGGCCGTGTACACGAGTACGGGTGTCAGGAAGGCCACGGACGTATCGAGATTCAGCACGGCAGTGACGGCGCCAACCATGATCACCGCGCCCAGAAACAGGGCGAGGCCACTTGGCGCGGAGCGAGCCAGGCTGTGGCCGGCAGCCGCAAAGAGGCCGTCGTCGTCCGCGACCAGGCCGATCAGGAGCAGCCCGGCGACCAGGACGAACGGCGTCCAATCCTGGGCGGCCGCGGCGCGAGCCGCGACAGGATGCGACACGGCGGCGGCCACCAGCCCCGACGCGCCAGCCCCGGCCAACAGCCACGCTGGTGCACGAGAGCCCATCCTCCCAGCATGACGCGGCGGCACCTCCGGCTCGCCAGCCCGCGTCGGCGTTGGGTCCCGGCCTGGCCCCTCGTCAGGTCATGCGCTGGAGCGTGAGAGTGGTCCACGCGCCGATGTGGATGCGGTCGTGTTCGCCGATCGGTACGGGCTGTTGGAAGGGCAGGGGATCGGCGCTGTCGTTGAGGTAGGTGCGGTTGGTCGATCCAGGGTCGGTGATCGTCCACGTGCCGTCGGCGCGGCAATCCAGCACTGCGTGCTGGTGGGAGATGCCCGAGTCGGCCGGCGGAGCCGAGAGGTCGATGTCGGGAGTGATACCCCGTTGCACGCTGCGGCGGCCGATCGTGGCCTGCTGCGTCTCCAGTCGAAAGCGACGCGGCACTGGCACCAGAGGGAACTCCACGCTCTCATCCGTCTCTACTTGCTCGTAATAGTCAGGATCGGGGACGGCAATCAACCACCAATCTGGTGGGGCTGGGCCGCCCGAATCGCTTTGCACGGCCCCGGCCAATCGCGTCGAATCTGTCGCACTGTGGTTGGCGGCCCAGTCCAGGGCGGCCCGGAAGTTGTCCAACTCCCGGTCGAAGAGGTCGTACGCTTCGTGGTAGCTGCCGGTACGCGACCGGGACTTGAGTTGGTCGGCGAGGTTGGCGCACCACGCCAGGTGCCGGGCGCTGGCCGCATCGGCTTCACCCGTTTCTTCAAGCCGGACCCGCGCGAACGTGCGAATTGACTCCAGAAGGCGATACCGGGACGCGTCGGCATCCCACACCACAAGAGACTTGTCAACCAGCCGCGTCAGGGTGGCGAGCGGATCCGCGGAGTCGGCCACGGCGCGGGTCGCTTCAATGGTGAAGCCGTTCGCGAACACCGACAGGAGCCGAAGCAACCGTTGTCCGTCCTCGTCGAGCAGGCGATAGCTCCAGTCCACCGTTGCCTCCAGGTTGCGATGCCGGTCCCCGGGGCGGTGGGCCACCGCACCCACGGAGAGAGGGCGATGGCGAAGGCGGTCGGCGATGGCAGATGGAGGAAGCGAAGCAACCTGGGCGGCCACCAGCTCAATGGCGAGAGGCAGGCCTTCCAGTTGGCGGCAGATGTCCGCCACCTCGACGGCGTTGGTGTGGCCGACCGAAAACGCCGGTTGGCGGAGTTGGGCACGGGCTTCGAACAGCGCCATTGCGTCGCTTTGCCGCATGGCCTCCAGCCCGTCGTCGACGTGAGGAACATCGAGCGGACCGAGTCGCCACAGGTGTTCGCCGGCAACGCCGAGCGGTTCTCGACTGGTAGCCAGGACTCGGAGATTCGATGAGCCGGACAGGAGGCGGTCGACGGCGGATGCCACGCTGGCGACCAGATGCTCACAGCTATCGAGGATCAACAAGGCGTCGCGGTCGGCGAGCACCTGCGCGACGTCCGCAAGCGCGTCCCGGTCGGGCGCTTCCCGCACCCCGAGTGCTTCAGCCATGGCGGCCGGCACCAGCGTGGGGTCGCCCTGCGGCGAGAGATCGCACAGATGCACCCCGCCCTCGAAGCGTTCGGCGACGCGGGCCCCGAGTTCGACGGCGACCCGGGTCTTGCCCGCGCCGCCGGGACCGACCAGCGTCACCAGGCGACCGCGCTCGAGCAGGTGTTCGATCGCTTGCAGGTCGGCGCTGCGGCCCACAAACGACATGCGCAGATCGGGGAGGTTATGTGATTGGGCCGGCGACGCTCGCAGCGGCGGGAACACCGACGGCAGGTCCGGATGGGTCAGCTGGTGGATCCGCTCCGGCTCGTCGAATCCCTTCAGCATGAAGGTGCCCCGGTCTACCAGCCCGGCCTCCGCCGGCAGGAAGTGGCGCACCAGGCGGGCGGTATCGGCCGACATGAGCACCTGGCCTCCGTGGGCGGCGGCACACAGACGCGCCGCTTCGTGGACGGCGACCGCGTGATAATCCCCTTCTTCGGTGGGATGGGCGATGCCGGTACTGAGACCCATGCGCACCCGGAGTTCCATGCCATCATCCCAGCCCTGGGCAATGAGGGCGCGTTGGGCGTCCAGACAGGCGCTGATCGCCAGGCCAGCGTCGGCGAACACCGCAAAAAGACCATCCCCCTCCGTGTCCACCTCCATCCCGCCGAACGCGCTCAAAACCGATCTGAGGATATGGCGATGGGACTCGATCGCTTCCGCGTAGGACGAAGGGTGGCGCTGGATGAGGCGGGTCGATCCTTCGACGTCAGTAAACAGGAAGGTGACGTTGCCTCCATACAGCTGACCGGGCTGGCCGGGTGCGGGTGTGATTCGGGCCGGACTGAGACTGACGTCCGGATCCTGATTGAGGATGGCTGCTTCGAGCGCGGTGATCTCGCGATTGGGTTCGATCCCGAGCTCGTCATCGAGAATCTTCCGAAGCCGCTGGTAGGCTCGCAGGGCGTCGGCCTGGCGCCCCGACCGGTACAAGGCCAGCATCAGCTGCTGCCACAGCCGTTCCCGGAGTGGTTCTGCCGCGATTGCCGATTCGAGGTCCCCCACCAGTTCCGCGTGCTCCCCGAGTGCCAATCTGGCGGCGAAATTTCGTTCCTGGCCGGCCCGGCGGAGGTCCCACAGACGGGCCGCTTCCGCCATGCCGATGGGCTGGTCGGCGAGGTCGGGTAGGGGCTCGCCTCGCCAGAGGGAGAGCGCCTGAGTAGTGACCTCCGCGGCCTGTCGCAGGTCCCGTCCATCGATTGCTTCGATCCCTGATTGGAGCAGTGTCTCGAAGCCGGTCACGTCCACATCGATTGGAGAGACGGCCAAGCGGTACCCGCCCGGCATGGTTTCGATCTGCCCCCCCGACAGCGCCCTTCGCAAATGCGACACGTAGGTCTTGAGCGTCTCACGCGATGTCTTGGGAGGGTCGTCGCCCCACAGCACTGCCTCGAGTTGAGCGCTCGAGACGACCGAACCGGCACGAAGAGCCAGGAACGCCAGGACGGCGCGTTCTTTGCGGGCCGGGATTCTGATTTCCGCCCCATCGCTGTCCACTCCGAAGAACGGTCCGAGCAGCCCCACGTACATTCCGCTCGCAGCGTAGCGGGCTGTCCCGGATTTCGTTCTAGACCTCCGGGCGGTGCACAGTGAGGGTGGTCCAGGCGCCGATGTGGATCTGGTCGCCCGGCGCCAGGGGAGTCAGCTCGTTGCGAGGAATCGCGACCGGGTTCTCGTTGAGGTAGGTGCCATTGGTGGAGCCCGAGTCCAGAATCGACCAGCTTCCGTCAGGAGCGCTGACCAGCAGGGCGTGCTGGTGGGATATCCCGATGTCGGTCGGAGGCCCTGAGAGGTCGATATCAGGGTGAATGCCCCGAGTGGAGCTCTGCCGACCGATAGTGACGTGCTGCTTGTCCAAACGGAACCGCCGTCCGGCGATCCCGACGGGGAAATCCACGCCATCGGCTTCGGTCTGTTCGAAGTAGTCATGATCGGCTGTCGCGGTTACCTCCCACGCGGTGATCGGAGGCGGGGCCGTCAGGTCTATGCCGCACCCCTCGCAGAAGGACTGCCCATCCGCGGTGGGAACGCCGCACCCGGGGCAGTGCCGTGTCACCGACGGACGCGGGCCGTCTTCGTGCTTCGGGTATCGAGGGTCATTTCATCCTCGACCTCGATCTGGCGCTTGAGTCGCACCCGGCCGGTATCGGCATCGTCAATATCGACGACTCCGGCTAGGAGGTCCACCTTCTCCTGGTTGTCCGACTCCGCGGCCAACCGTACCGCCCGGCCCAGTTTCACCACCGCGGTGTCGGGATCGCCGTGCTTCAGGGCATCCAGTCCATCCTGGATGGCCTCGGCCATTTCCTGCTGGCCGGTGTAATGGGCCAGGTGCGGATTGATTCGAGTTGACAGGGCCGGCTCGTCCGTGCCGGTGACCTGGACCCGCACCTGACCGGCCACCATGCCGTCGACGATGGCCGAGATGCGGGCCGCGAGCATCTCGTCGCCTATGTTGACGGGCTTGATGCGCACCGCCAGGTGGTAGTCCCGTGACTCGTCGCCCCAGGATCCAGTGGCGTAATCGCCGGCCATCTCGTCGACGTGGCGGCGCGCCGAGGTGAGATCCACGATTTCCGGTGCCACTTGCTTAAAGAACGCAACCTCGGCGCCCTCCGGCGTCCACACCCGCAGGGCCACGTCGGCAACCGCTTTACCCATAGCCTCGGCCATCATGGCCTCGAAGTCGATCGTCAGATGGCTCGGGTCGGCGACGATGTCGACCGTTCCCAGCAGGGCGTGGGCGACACGCCGCAGTTCGGCGACGTTCCAATCCGCGCCGACCCCCCTGCAATCGCACTGGAATTGCCCCTCGGCTCGGGCCAGTGCCGCGTCCAGTTCCTCCGGCTTTTCTGACTCGTCTTTCCCATCCGTCAGGAGGATCACGTGGCGAACACCGGGTTCGGCGGCCAGTAGATCGGTTGCTGTGTCAATCCATCGCCCAATCGCTGTCCCCCCGCCGCTTCGAAGACGGCGGACGGCGCCGGCCGCTTCGGACCGGGACCCTGGATTGGATTCGGCGAGCTTGCCCTGGCGCGGATAGATCAGCCGACCGCGGTCGTCCCCATCGACGATCGCAAAGCGCGCCCCGTCCCGGATGCACTCGATGGCTGCGACCGTCGCCCGGCGAGCCTCCGTGATCCTCTTTCCGTGCATCGAGCCGGAAGTGTCGATAATGATGACTTCCGCAGCCGGCGCACCCGGCGATTCCGTAACTCCGGATTTGCTCCGGTCAGAGCCGCACGTGACGGTGATGATGGCATCGATCTCTTGTTGCCCTTCGGCCGTGTACTCGTTATGGAAGCACTGCAAATCAAACATGCTGACCATCGACTCCCCCTTTGTCGCAAGTTGAGTCCCTTTCGGGGCGCTGAGCGAGCACGGCGACAGTCACGTTGTCCGCGCCCCCGGCGTTGACCGCCGCCTGGACCAGGTGGCGAGCTACGGCCACCGGGCTCCCGTCCCCGCTCTGGCTCACCCAGTCACCGAGTGCATCGGGCTCCGCGGCGTAGTTCCAGAGCCCGTCCGAGCAGACGACGAGCAGGCCCTCTCCTTGGGGGCGATGGCGGGCCACGTGGGGGGCGAGCACGCCAGCGTCTGGACCAAGCCAGGCCGTGATCTCGTGAGCGCGGGATGGATCGCGCACCACGGACTCCGGGTAGCCCGCCGCTGCCGCGAACGCCGGCCATGAGTCGTCGACGCTGAGCAGCAGATTCATGCCGTCGCCACCGATCCAGTAGGCGCGACTGTCTCCCACGTTGGCCACGACGATCTCTCCCGTTCGGGCCAGCACCAGTGTGAGGGTGGTGGACCCATCGTGCGATGCCGCCACCGATCCGGGGGCGAAGGCGTCCTGAGCCGATGCGACTGCTTGCAGGGCCAGGTCCGGCCAGTTGCTCGAGCTCGCCAACCCCCCCGTCAGGAAGCCGAGTGCCGTTCGGGCCGCGGCGTCGGCGGCCTGGCCACCGCCAGTGGTGGTGGCCACTCCGTCGCAGACCACGGCCAGCAGACGATCTGCGATTGCTCCGATGGCGAAAGCGTCGTCATTGTGGCCGCGTTGGCGCCCGCGGTCGGAAACGGCTGCAATGAGCCCGAGATCAGTTTCCCGGTAATGGCCGGGGCCGGAGCCGCCGTCCAGCGGCGAGCCACATGATTCGCAAAACCGGTCGGGCCCCTGGACCGGCCGGGCGCAATCGGGGCAGCTCACAGCCAGGTCCTGGGCCGGTAGACATTTGCCTGGTCGACCAGTGCGACCCGCTCGCTGTCGATCGGAGACAGCTTGGCCAGCGTGCGGAGTACCTGCTCGAGAGCAAGGCGGATCGATTGCTCGTCAAGCTGTGAGCCGGCCAACTCGGTCCTCGTGGCGGCCGCGGGATCCCGTACGATCATCGACAGCGCCGCCATCAAAACATCCCGTGTCAGGGCCGCGTGGAGGGCCGGGTCACCGGTAATGCGGTCCAGCGCGTTTGATGCCGATCGCAGGTCGTCGATGGTCGGAGTGCCGACGGGACCGTCCTCGCTCAAGAGGGAGCAGAGGGCAGCCTGGGCGGCCTGATAGGCACTTGACTTGCTTGGAACCTGACGCAGAGCCGCGGCCGCACCGGGGCGGTCACGCAGGTTTCTTCTGCTTCGGGCCAGACCAAACGCGGCGCTGGCGTAGCCCGGATCTGTCGCCAGAACGAGCTCGTAGAACTTCGCGGCCGCGCCGTCATCTGCGTTGCTCTCCGCAGCGGTCGCCATTGCCAGCAGGGGAGGAAGCTCTCCTGGTAGTTCGTCGGCTACCCGCTCGAACGCCCCGGAGGCGCCGTTCCAGTCACCGTCGGCAAGGTCGAGGATGCCCTCCCACCACCACACCCGCCAATCGCCGTCGTCGGTGACGGCCTGAGCGACGATGGCGTCGGCGGCCTTTTGCCAATCGCCGAGCTCGAGGTAGGCGCGGGCTCGCTGGAAGCTCACGTCCGGGGTGGGCGGGGCGCCCTCGAGAGCCGCCAGCAAATGCCCGGGAGGAGCCGCGGCCAGGCTGGCGAGCACGCCGGCAGAAGGATCATTACGCGTTACCGCGGGTACCGGGAGACACCGCCAGGCCGGGCGTTCGCTGTCAACCGTCAGCTCGGGGGTAAACAGACGGCTCGGTGCGGGAACCGGATCCTTTCCGTCGATCGCCACCACCTGCCGCAGTACTCCCAGAAGCTGCTCCTCCATTTCGCCGGCCGACTGGAAACGCCTGGACGCATCCGGGTGGGTGCCTTTCACCAGGAACCGGTAGAGGCTCTGGTACCGGGCGAACACCGGCACCTCCGACATCGGTGGGAGGGAGTCCCGATACCGACGCGGGTCCTGGAATCCGCGGAAATCAAAGATCAGCACGGCCAGCGTGCGGACGACCGTGTAAAGGTCGGACGCCACGGAAGGCGCGTGATCCGGCACCTCAGGCGCCTGATAGCCCACAGTGCCATAAAGGTCACTCGAGGCGTCATCCATGCGCCGCACCCCGCCCAGGTCGATGATCTTGACCTGATCTCCGGTCTGGATGACGTTGTCCGGCTTGAAGTCGCAATACAGAAGCCCACGCCTGTGCAGAAAGTCAAGCGCGGGGAGGGCGCCGAGCACGTAGGCGACGGCCTGGGCGACCGGCATCGGAGCCGGCGTGCCGGACGCACCACGTCGGAGCTCCTTCAACGAACTGCCGCCGACATACTCCATGACGATGTAGCCATCGCCACCGTGCTGGACGAAGTTGTAGATCCGCACGATGTTGGCGTGCTCCACCTCGGCGAGAAAGCGTCGTTCCACGATGGCCGCCGCCATCGCTGATTCGTCGCCGGCGTTGAGGAGGCCCTTCAGCACCACCCAGCGGTTGTCGACGGCCTGGTCCCGGGCCAGGTAGACCCATCCCAGGCCGCCGTGGGCCAAGCAGCCTACAACCTCGTATTGGCCCGCCACCAGGTCACCCCGGTTGAGCTTGGGTGTGAAGGAATAGGGGGCACCGCATTGCGGGCAGAAGCCCTCTGTGCGTTCCGGGCGATCGTCCCGGCTGCGGCCCACAGGCGTATCGCAGCGGGCGCAGTAGCGTTTGGACTCCGGGACGTGCGGGTCGGCGAGGACATCGGATTCGGGGTCTCGAGACTCGACCGGTGGGACGTCGACCACTCCTGCGCCCAGGCTGCCCAGGCCGGATGGCCGTCCCGTCGACCGGGTACGGGTTGTGGACCGGCTCCCGGTGTGTGTCGTCGTGCTGCTCGAAGTGGGACGGGTGGATCGGTGGTCGGTCGAGATAGGCATGCCAGATACGGAGATGGCGTGGGCGCCCGGAGGAGCCCCGGCGGCGAGGTCTCTCGGGGCGAGAGAAGGAGGACTCGGGGTGGCGGCGGCCGGAACCCCGTTTGCTCCACTCCCCGGTGGGGGAGCCGGCGCAGCCACCATGTCGGTTCCGCCCGTGAACTTGTGACCGCAGCGGTCACAGTACCCGTCGTCCTCGATCGTTCCCGTGCACCCGGGGCGGTCGCATTTCACGCGCATCCCTCCCTTCGAGCCGGCGCCAGCCCGGCGCCGGCCACGCCCTTCTGGTACGCGGCCACCCGCTGCTCCGCCTCGTCCAGATCGCATGGGGCGATGTAGAGGGCGTTCTCGGCGAGGAGATGGAGCTGTGACAGCTGTGGGTCCTCGGCCTGGCCGAGGCGGTACGCCTTGGCCCGGTAAGCGTCCAACCGGCCGCGCAGCTCGCGGCGCCGCTCGAGCGGAGCGGCGACCGCGCGCTCGACCGCCGCGGCCGCCGACCGGCTGACAGCAGCCGCGGAGGCGAGTGCTTCGGCGAGGCGAACAGCGGCAGCCCGGTCGCCTGCAGTCGCCAGGCGACGGGCCTCTTCCAACTTGGCGGCGAGTTCGATCATGCGGCGCTTCAGGCCGGCGATGTCCTGGGCGTTCGGCAGATCCGCCGGTCTTGTGAGTTTCGTCTCCACGGCGGCCAGATCACTGACGGATTGGTCCAAAGACCCGAGCCCAGCCTGCAAATCGGCGTCGATGCGATCGAGCGCTTCGTCGACATTGCGCAGCCTGGCGGCAGCTGCGTCGACATCTTCGCCCGCCTGTGCGACGGTGGCTGAGAGGACGGCGACGCGATCGAGCGGCACGGCCAGTGGATCCGTCGCCAGCTGCTCCCGCAGGGCTGGCAAAGCGCTCTGCATGCTGGCCACGTGATTGGGGACCCGGACGCCGGCGGCTCGAGCGGCTTGCTCGATGTGATCCAGGGCGGCGCTGATGCCGCCAAGCCGCGAAAGGCCGGCGTCGCGCACGACGAACAAGGAGGTAACGGTCTCTGCTGCGCCGCCCAGGATGCTGGACATGAACTCGAGCAGCGGGACGATCGCCCAGGCGCACGTGATGTCCCTTTCGTCGGGCAGGCATCGGCGCGCCAGGACCATTGACTCTTCCGAGAGGACGACCGATGTGCCCCGCAGGTCCGACCACAGCGCATCCGCTTTGTGACGGTCGAGGCGATTGAAGCCGGGCGATTGGCGCCTGGTGGCGAGAGAGGCGACGGCGGTTGACAGTGCCTGATACCAGGTCCAGAGAACCGTGATCTGGTCGCGAGCAGACTGCCATGCAGTCGCGCTGACTCCCCGAAGACCGTTTGCTTCAGCCGCCCGTCGATCGCACTCCTCGTCGAGTTCGAACAGGCGGCTCCCGAGGCGGACCGTTGCGGTCTGGGCCTGGCGCAGAGCGGCATCGATATCCGACACTGACACGGGCACCCCTCTTCAGTCCCGGTACACCGGAGCCGGAGGCGACGGGGCAGCAGTGTGGAGCACGGGGCCCAGGAACCGGGTCCAGGTTGCCGCCCACTGCCCGTCTGCCCGTTCTTCGGCCAGCACCGAGTTGACGAACCGGGTGAAGTCCGGGTGGGCCTTGCTGATTGCCATTCCATACGGCTCGTTAGAAAGCCTCACGTTGGGTACCAGCTCCAGGTTCGGGTCCTGGGCGGCCAGACCTTCCAGGATGGTGTCGTCGGTGCTGATGGCGTCTACCTGTCCCTGCTGGAGCAGGACCAGGCAGTCGGTCTGGTTGACCACCTGAACCTGTTTGGCGGCCGGCGCGTCCTCGGTCAGGTTGACCAGCGAGGTAGAGCCCTGAGCCGCACACACCCGTTCGCCGGCGAGATCCGCGAGCGAGTGGATCGGCGATCCGTCGGGCACGAGCACGCGTTGGGCGGCGTCGTAGTACTCGGTAGAGAAGTCGACGCAGCACCCGGCGGGATCGGCTTTCTCCCCGGGTGTCAGATACTGGCGAGAGCAGGTGATGGTCATGGTTTCGGCCACGATGTCGACCTGGCCTGAGGCCACAGCAGGGATCCGATCTGCGTTTGGCACGATCACATATCGAATGTGCTGCGCCCACGCAGAGCCAAAGATGGCTTGCGCGACCTGGTCAACCATGTCGATGTCAAACCCGGCGAGTTGGCCAGCCGCGTTCCGGTACCCCCAGAGGAGCGTGTTCTGATCCACACCCGCGAGGAGATAGCCACGGTTGCGGATCGTGGCCATGTAGGACCCGGCAGGCATCTGGCCGGGCGCGGGAAGCGCTGCCTGCGGGACGAGGCTGGCGGTGGGGTGCCCCCCGTTGCAACTCTGATCCGCGGATGAACCTGCCGGAGTGTCGGCTACCTGCTCCGCGCCGCTCGGCATGACTTGCGGGGCTGTAGCCTGGGTCGGAATAGCCGGTGAAGACACCGTCGAAGTGCCGCACGCTCCGCCCAGCGCGGCTACCGCGGCGAGTAGCAGCAGGACCCGCCGTGTCACCGGTACTCCCGCCGCCGGGGCCAGGTGCCTACCAGCACGCCGGCAGTCACGAGAGCGATCAAAAGAGAAGACGCCTAGATGAGGTCGCTGAGGTCGGAGCGAGCGGCGTTTGCTGAGGTGGCGAAGGAGGCCACTGCTGAATCCACTCCGTCCGCCAGTGCTGTGTCCACCGACGCGGCATCGGGCGAACTCTCCAGTTGGTCGACGGTCACCGCCTCCGAAAGATCTCCAGCGTTATCGTCCGCCCGAACCCTGTTGTGCGCCAGGTCGTAGCTCTGCCAGATGTCCGCGCCCGCCTGGTCTGCCTGACTCTCCGCGGTCGTCCAACTCGACGGCCCCGGGCCGAGTTGCGCGAGGAGCTGGACGTCAGCGGACTTGAAGCTTCTCTGGTAAGTGGGATCAGAGTCCCGGGTTACCAGGGTCAGCTCGTCATCAGCCCTGGCCTCACTGGCAAGGATGCGGGTATGGGTAAGCACCTGGAGTGGATTGGTTCCGCGCTGGTTGGCCTGCGATATCGCTGAACCCTCGGCTGATACCGCGAGGACGAGCCACGCCACCAACGTCAGGCCCGCGAACGTCGCGACCAGGCAGCCCGGGTTGAGGAGCCGGCGGAAGCGGCGAACCAGGCCGACCTGCAAGTAGACGAGGGTGCACAGCAAGATGATCAGGACGATCACCAGAGCAATGACCGGCGCGGAAGTGATGGCACGTCGATCGTCGCCGGCCAAACCGGCCTGCTCGGCTCCGTAGAGGGACGACGCGGCGGGGAGAATTCCGGCTTCCATCAAATGGTTGGCCTCGGCCAGATACGCGGCGCCGACGGGATCGCCCTGGCGATTGTCCGCTTCTGCAGTGGCGACGATGCCGGCATACACCGGCAGGTCGGTATCGATCGTCTGCAGGTACCCCGTCACCCGGGAGCCAACGCCGGCGCGCTGGCTGGCCGCAGTCAGGGAGGTGATGGCCTGGGCCAGATCATTCTCGAAGCCGGCTTGGGCGGCCACGGGCAAGACAGGGCCGGATAGAAAGCCCCCGGCCACGGTCGTGTTGGCGCCTGAGAGTTCGACCACCGCGGTCTGGGCGTCAACCACCAGCGGCTCGGCTGTCTGCCTGGCGATGCCCACTGCGTGCGCCCTCGAAACCAGGGCCAAACCCCCGACGGTCCCGGCCACGGCAGCGAGAACAACCACTACCACCGTGGTCACGCGGAGCCACCCCGGAGTGGTACCGGCCCACCCGTGAGATTGACGGACCCAACCGGCCGAGTTGCGGCTCTGGACCGTTGTCGTCATTGGCGCTCCTCTTCGAACGCCGAACAGTAGCCGGGCTCCGGATCTGCCGACCGCGGATTTGACCATGAGTGTATTCTCGGCAGTCGAGGTAGGGCGCCGGTAGAGCGGACGCAAAGCGGCCCTGGAGGGCTTGCATGCCATGCCGTTTCTTGCTTGTCCGCCGTCGACGACAGAGAATGCGGCAAACTCAATCGGTCATTGCGTCTCGCATGCGGCCTCATAGATCTGCTGCGGAACTGACCCGTTCTCGCAGTACACAGACCTGCTGGCAGCCTGCCAGGTGCCACGCGTCGCAATGAACAAAATGGTGACGTCGGCTTTCGTACTTCCCGATCCGACGTCGGCGAACGCGTACGCGAACTGGCCTGCGCATCCGAAGTCCTGGGTGCTTCCGTCAAGGCCGTCAAAGTTCGCTCCGTCCAACGCCCGAGCGGCGGCGCTGATCGCTGCCTGAGTGCACGAGGCAGCACCGCTGGTGGCGGCGGGCGGCGCCGGTACACCCGTGCCAGGGGTTTGTGGCGGCGCCGAGGTCCGAACGGCACTGAACAGGGAATTACAGCCGAAGCCGTTGGTGCCTCCGGGAAAGATCCCGCTGTTCGTGCTTTCGCCTGACAGGTTTCCTCCGGGCTGAGTAGTTCCGCTCAGCCCGATCACGATTGCTCCCGGTGCGTCCGTGATTCCGTTGGTGATATGTATCGTGAACGCGGAGTCCGTTGCCTTTGCCGTGCCAGTGAGGGGCGTACTTCCACCGACTGGAGTGATGGTGGCGGTGGTTCCGTTGATCGCCAACGTCTCCTGGTTTAGGGACGGAAACCCGCACCCCCGGTCTTCCGACGGCAGGACAATGGTGTAGGTGCCATCGAGGTCTGAGCTGGCTGTCGCGCTGGCACCCACCGAGACGCCTGCCGAACCCGGCGGAGCTGTCGATGCCGAAACGCCGTGGACGGCGGCCGGAGTCGGTCCGGATCCACCGAAGAGCTTCGTACCTCCGAATCCGATGCCAACGCCGGCGGCCACTACCGCGACCGCTGCGATCGCGGCCACCCACGCGTCAGGGTAGAGAATCCGGCTCCACTTCGCCCCGGCGCGGTCGGTTGCCGATTTCGCTGAGGACGTTGCAGACCGCTGCGCGATCTCAGTGGCGGTGGCGCCACCGGCCGCGGCCGCCGCGATGAGAGGGACGAGCATGGCGCGACGGCGCCAATCCCGCCCGCAGTCCGCGTCGGCAGCCGCCCGCAGCTCGTCGAGGAACGCCGTCGCGGTGGCCGGACGGATGGCCGGGTCACGGTCGATCGTACGCTGTATCAAGGCCGCGACCCGCGGAGACAAGGTGGCAGACCGCGGATTCAGCGCCAGCCGCGCACCCTCCGGCGCGAGAGGCACCGCCCCCGTCAGAAGTTCGAACAGCACCAGCCCCGCCGAGTAGAGGTCGCTTGCGGCTCCCAACGGCTGGCCGGAGGCAGCCTCCGGACTCGAGTAAGCGGGGCTCCCGGTGCCCGGCGCTCGCCGGGTCTCCACCGCGGCAGCGAGACCGAAGTCGACCAGCTTGGACTGGCCGCTGGTGGCGAGAAGGATGTTCTCCGGTTTTACGTCGCCATGCACGATGCCTTGTTCGTGGGCATAGGCCAGCCCACTCAGGGCTCCCTCGAGTACCAGGAGTGCTTGCTCAACGCTGAGATTGTGTCGCTCCGTGAGGCTCCGCAGCGACACGCCCTCGACATACTCCATCACGATGGCTGCCCGCGAATCGGACTCCAGATAGTTGTAGACCGCCACACAATTCGGATGGTCCAGACGGGCCAGCACTTGAGCCTCCTGGCGCAGCCGCTCCCTCGCTGCTTCATCACCGGCGAGCTCAACAGCCAAGTCCTTGACCGCGACCAGCCGGCCCAGCGCCACCTGGCGGGCGAGCCACACCGTCCCGGTTGCCCCCACTCCCAGACGCCCTTCGATCTGCAGCCCCTCCCAGTCGGTCATCTCACCCCTCTTCTGTCCGCTCGCCGTTCGCGGCCCTTCGAGCGGATACCCCCTCGCATGGATTCAGCCGCCGCATCATAGGTGAGCGAATGGTGACCAAATGGAGCGCGGCGTGTGGGTGCTTTTATCCCTTCAACGGTCGAAACAGCCCTACTGCCGGTCGAGCTCTATAGCCAAGCGAGTCAGGTCCGGTCGCCGGCGGCATCCGGTCTTGTCGCGTATGCGATCCAGATGCGAGCGAACGGTAGCCAGACTGATGTATAGCTCGTGTGCGATCTCCCGGTCCGTTCGACCTGCCCCCACCAGGGCCAGAACCTGACGCTCGCGATCGGAGAGCCCCTCAGGCTGGACCCTGTCGGGCTCCTGTTTCTGTGTTTCTTCAAGTGTTGCCAAGGGATCGGCAACTGGCACGAACACGAGTGTGGCGCCGCCGATGTGAATCCGGTCCCCGTCACGGAGTGAGTGACTCCTGATTTTCTCTCCGTTGACGGTGGTCCCGTTCGTGCTTTGGAAGTCGATGATCACCCACTGCTCGTCTTTGAGGTCTATGCGGACGTGGTGGCGCGACACCCGCATGTCCTCGAGCACCACGTCATTGTTTTCGGCTCGGCCGATCGTTGTGCTTGGTTGTGACAATTCGTAGCGAACTGTCGGATCGTCGTCTCGCCGGAGGAAGGCCACGCGTTGTCTCCTCAGTGACGAAGCAGTTCGAGGACGGTCAGCACCAGAACGAATCCAATGACGAATGCGGCGAGAATGGCCGCCCAGTTCCGCCGGACTCGACTGACGGGTCGTGCCGCCTTGCCGAGTCGGGACTGTCTGATCCACCCGTCGTCAATCGTTGCCATCGGTCCCGCTGGGTGGGTGGGCAGGGGCGGGTCGGGCGTGCCTCTCCGCAGGGAGCGGGGCGGCCCGGGTTCGAGATCCGCCCACGTCAACTCGTCCGCGGTCAGGTCCGAGGTCTGCAACCAGGTCGCCGGGTCCACGAGTGCTTTCGTCCAACCGTTGTCGGTGGCACGAGCCCACAGGCCGCCTGATCCGAAGACCTCGCCGGACCGCGTCCCGTGAGCCGGGGCGGCAGTCGCGGTGGGCCGGGCGATCCGGGCCTCGGTGTCGCTCGCCAGCCACGAGCGGGGAGCCGCCTGTATCAACCCGTCGGCCAGTTGGTGCGCGGTCGGACGGTTACCGCCTGTAGGCACGAGTCCATCCTGCAGGACCCGGCTGACCCGCCTGGGAAGATGGCTGTTCGCGGCTGCGGCCGCTGCCCCCCCGTCGAGGTGAGCCTTCGCAGTCTCGCGGACGGATAAACCGGTGAAGGGATGGTGGCCGGACAGCAGTTCCAATGCCATCACAGCCAGCGCGTAGACGTCCGATGCCGGGCCAGGCTCCTCGCCGCGCAGTTGTTCGGGGGCCATGTACAGCGGGGTGCCACGGATCCTTCCGTCGTTGGACATGAACATGGTGCGCTCGCTGGCCAGACGCGCCAGACCGAAGTCGCCGAGTTTGCAACGCCCGGCTGCGGTCACGAGCACATTGGCGGGCTTGACATCTCGGTGCACGACCCCCCGCCGAGCCGCGTGATCAAGGGCCCCGGCAACGTCCCCGATGACTGCGAGGGCCTGACTGGCTGATGGTGGTGCAGCCGCGGCCAGCGCCTGGACGCTCGGGCCGCGTACGTACTCCATTACCAGGACCAGGTCGGCTCCTTCTGTGAGCAAGTCGTAGAGCCGGATGATTCGCGGATCGTCCAGTCGGGCGATGACCTGACCCTCGCGGCGCAGGCGTGCTGTCGCATCATGGTTACCGCTCAAGGCCCGCATCAGCCGCTTCAAGGCCACGTCGCGGTTGAGACTCTGCTGCCAAGCCAGGTGAACCACGCTCGAGGATCCTCGACCCAACTCGCGGACAAGAGTGAAGTCCGCGACGTGGGGCTTGTCAGCCGCTGGCTGTGTCGGATCCACGAATACATTCTTCCAGTTTGCTGCCGAGCCCTGCTCAGGTTCCGGCGATTGCTGCGTCTGATACATCGCCCAGTACCAGAACTCCATCGGTCCATCCCATCGGCCGAATGGGGCTGACCAGTGATTGAAAGCGTGCACATCAGCAGGACGCCCGAGAAAGCACAGGGTGGGCCCGATGGCCCACACCGGGAGAGCCGGAATGGGTATCTCGGCCTCTGCAGCTCCGGCTTGCTGCTCCGCATACTCAGTGCGGGCGAGTTGCCGGAGGAAAGGGGTCATCCATGAGCAGGCTCCGAGCAAGTAGCAGTGGCTGCGCCGAGGTGCCGGATTTTACCGACCGGTCTCCCCTCGCAGTCTTGAAGGGATGCCGAGGTGGCTATAGACTCCCGGCCCACTTCATCCAACTGGGGCAACAACGTATTCGAACGGGACAGCGCCGGGGTCGTCATGACGCTCCGGCATTGATTCCTGCGTGCCTCTCGCTGGTCCACGACTGGTGCGTCGACCGGCAAAACAGGCGCGCGGGCAGGAGGGGAGCAGCTTTGATACCGACGACGATCAACCCAACCAGGCCGGGATTGCCCAAGCCGGCGCAGCGGCGGACGATGGTCCTCGTGGTCGCGGCCATCCTGATGGCCCTCGCAGCCGCGATCGCTCAACCGGTGATGAGCGTGGCCGCGGCGGCGTCGACGCAGCCGGGGTTGTCGGTGGGGTCGGATGTGGTGGTGGGGGAGGGTGATGGGTATGTGGATTTGCCCATCCAGTTGAACGCGCCGGGGACGTTGCCGGTCACGGTGTCGTATGCCAGCGCGGATGGCACCGCTAGTGGCTGTAGCTGTTATAGCAACTACGAGTTCAACTCGGTGAGTGGCACGGTCACCTTCGAGCCGGGCCAGACGTTGCAGACGGTGCGGGTCAACTTGTATGACAACACCAAGTTGACCACGCTCAACTATTTCACGTTCAATCTGAGCGGCCCGATCAACGCCACTTTGGTCCGAGGCCACCAGACCGTCGATATTGTCCCGAACGGGGTGCAGGTGGCCACGCCCGGGCTGTTCGTGCGGGATGCTCTTGTGGATTCGGAGGCGGGGAGTGTCCAGGTGCCGGTCATGTTGGGGGGTGGGGGTGACTATGACCAGGCCTCGAACAGTGCGGTCACGGTGGATTACGCCACCAGTGATATGTCGGCGCTGGCTGGCACTGATTACACCGCCACCAGCGGGACGTTGACCTTCGCGCCGGGGCAGACGGTGGAGAACATCACCGTGCCGGTTCTGCATGATGCCGCGGCGGTCCCGGACCGCCGGTTCGCGGTCAGCTTGTCGAACCCGAGCAACGCCACGGTGGCGGACGGGACCGGGGTGGTCACCATCGGGGCCAGCGGCCAGGCGGCGTCGACGCAGCCGGGGTTGTCGGTGGGGTCGGATGTGGTGGTGGGGGAGGGTGATGGGTATGTGGATTTGCCCATCCAGTTGAACGCGCCGGGGACGTTGCCGGTCACGGTGTCGTATGCCAGCGCGGATGGCACCGCTAGTGGCTGTAGCTGTTATAGCAACTACGAGTTCAACTCGGTGAGTGGCACGGTCACCTTCGAGCCGGGCCAGACGTTGCAGACGGTGCGGGTCAACTTGTATGACAACACCAAGTTGACCACGCTCAACTATTTCACGTTCAATCTGAGCGGCCCGATCAACGCCACTTTGGTCCGAGGCCACCAGACCGTCGATATTGTCCCGAACGGGGTGCAGGTGGCCACGCCCGGGCTGTTCGTGCGGGATGCTCTTGTGGATTCGGAGGCGGGGAGTGTCCAGGTGCCGGTCATGTTGGGGGGTGGGGGTGACTATGACCAGGCCTCGAACAGTGCGGTCACGGTGGATTACGCCACCAGTGATATGTCGGCGCTGGCTGGCACTGATTACACCGCCACCAGCGGGACGTTGACCTTCGCGCCGGGGCAGACGGTGGAGAACATCACCGTGCCGGTTCTGCATGATGCCGCGGCGGTCCCGGACCGCCGGTTCGCGGTCAGCTTGTCGAACCCGAGCAACGCCACGGTGGCGGACGGGACCGGGGTGGTCACCATCGGGGCCAGCGGCCAGGCGGCGTCGACGCAGCCGGGGTTGTCGGTGGGGTCGGATGTGGTGGTGGGGGAGGGTGATGGGTATGTGGATTTGCCCATCCAGTTGAACGCGCCGGGGACGTTGCCGGTCACGGTGTCGTATGCCAGCGCGGATGGCACCGCTAGTGGCTGTAGCTGTTATAGCAACTACGAGTTCAACTCGGTGAGTGGCACGGTCACCTTCGAGCCGGGCCAGACGTTGCAGACGGTGCGGGTCAACTTGTATGACAACACCAAGTTGACCACGCTCAACTATTTCACGTTCAATCTGAGCGGCCCGATCAACGCCACTTTGGTCCGAGGCCACCAGACCGTCGATATTGTCCCGAACGGGGTGCAGGTGGCCACGCCCGGGCTGTTCGTGCGGGATGCTCTTGTGGATTCGGAGGCGGGGAGTGTCCAGGTGCCGGTCATGTTGGGGGGTGGGGGTGACTATGACCAGGCCTCGAACAGTGCGGTCACGGTGGATTACGCCACCAGTGATATGTCGGCGCTGGCTGGCACTGATTACACCGCCACCAGCGGGACGTTGACCTTCGCGCCGGGGCAGACGGTGGAGAACATCACCGTGCCGGTTCTGCATGATGCCGCGGCGGTCCCGGACCGCCGGTTCGCGGTCAGCTTGTCGAACCCGAGCAACGCCACGGTGGCGGACGGGACCGGGGTGGTCACCATCGGGGCCAGCGGCCAGGCGGCGTCGACGCAGCCGGGGTTGTCGGTGGGGTCGGATGTGGTGGTGGGGGAGGGTGATGGGTATGTGGATTTGCCCATCCAGTTGAACGCGCCGGGGACGTTGCCGGTCACGGTGTCGTATGCCAGCGCGGATGGCACCGCTAGTGGCTGTAGCTGTTATAGCAACTACGAGTTCAACTCGGTGAGTGGCACGGTCACCTTCGAGCCGGGCCAGACGTTGCAGACGGTGCGGGTCAACTTGTATGACAACACCAAGTTGACCACGCTCAACTATTTCACGTTCAATCTGAGCGGCCCGATCAACGCCACTTTGGTCCGAGGCCACCAGACCGTCGATATTGTCCCCGTATCGTTCGTGGCGAACGCGACCGAATCCACAGTGGCCACAAGCCAGCCGTCGGTGCCGGCGAACGGGGTCGCGCAATCGACTATCACGGTCACGCTGGAGAATGGCAGTGGTGTGGTGCTGCCGGGAAGGATAGTGACGCTCGTCGGGAGCGCGAGTTCACAGTCGGCCATTTCGCCGGCGAGCGTGTCAACCGACGATAATGGACAAGCCAGCTTCGAGGTGTCGGATACGACCGTGGAGCCGGTGACGTATACCGCAGACGACTCGACCGATGGGCTGTCGCTGTCACAGACAGCAACTGTCTCCTTCGTCCGGCCGCCCACCGGCGGAGGTGAGGTGCCCCTCTCGCCGACACGGCTCCTGGACACCCGCAACGGGACCGGCGAGATCCTCGGTCCTGTCGGCGCCGGCAGCGTGGTCAGCCTCCAAGTGCTGGACCGAGGTGGAGTGCCGCCTTCGGGGGTGGCAGCGGTGGTATTGAACGTAGCCGTGACGGCGCCCACGGCGGCCGGTTTCCTGACCGTGTACCCGGATGGGGTCCCCCGCCCGAACACGGCCAATCTGAATTTCACGGCCGGGGAGACCGTCCCCAATCTGGTGGTGGCGCCGGTGGGGGCAGACGGCAAGGTGGACTTCTACAACAGTGCCGGCAGTGTGCAGATCATTGCCGACGTGTCCGGCTGGTTCGCGTCCGGCAGTCCGGGCGCGGGCGGGCTGGGCGCGCTGACTCCCGCCCGGGTACTGGACACTCGCAACGGGACCGGCGGTATCACCGGTCCGGTCGGAGCCGGACAGCCGATCGGGCTGTCGGTGCTCGGGCAGGGCGGGATCCCGCCGTCGGGGGTGGCGGCGGTGGTGTTGAACGTGGCGGTGACGGCTGCCACGGCGGCCGGTTTCGTGACCGTGTACCCGGATGGGGTGACCCGCCCGAACACGGCCAACTTGAACTTCACGGCCGGGGAGACGGTCCCCAACCTGGTGGTGGCGCCGGTGGGCACAGACGGCAAAGTGGACTTCTACAACAATGCCGGCAGTGTGCAGATCATCGCGGACGTGTCCGGCTGGTTCGCGTCCGGCAGTCCGGGTGCGGGCGGGCTGGGGGCGCTGACTCCTGCCCGGCTGCTGGACACCCGTAAGGGGACGGGCGGCACCACCGGTCCGGTCGGGGCGGGACAGTCGATCAGGCTATCGGTGCTCGGGCAGGGTGGGATCCCGGCGTCGGGGGTGGCGGCGGTGGTGTTGAACGTAGCGGTGACGGCGCCCACGGCGGCCGGTTTCCTGACCGTGTACCCGGATGGGGTCCCCCGCCCGAACACGGCCAACTTGAACTTCACGGCCGGGGAGACGGTCCCCAACCTGGTGGTGGCGCCGGTGGGCACAGACGGCAAGGTGGACTTCTACAACAGTGCCGGCAGTGTGCAGATCATCGCCGACGTGTCCGGCTGGTTCGGGTCCTGACCCCGTCCAGTCCAGATCGAACTTTCGCTGACGATTGTCACACGCCGGGGTTAGATGCGCTCACCGTGATGGTGTGGCCCCACTGCAGGATGGTGTAGCCGGCGACGTTCTCGCGCTCGCTCGGCGGACCCCAGGTGTTGGTAGCGGTAGAGAGCGATACTTGGACCGGGTTGTCATCCCCATTGGATTGCGGATAGACGACGAACTGGAAGGACCTGCCCGGGAACCAGGCGAGTACGTCCCCCCTGTTGTACCCCTCCAGTTCGCCGTTCGGGCCAGAAGCGAGCGGGCGGACCGTCACCGTTCCCCCGCTCTCGACGGTGGTGATAGAGGCGGCCCAGAAGTCGCCCACACCGGAGGTCAAATTGTGCGCTTCGAGGAAAGACACCAGCTCAGCGGCGGGGGTTGGCGGGGCGGGCTGGCTGAGTTGGAAGCCGGAAGCGGCCACGAAGCACGCGGTTGAGATCACTCCCACGAAGATGGCGGGGCGACGCAGGGAGCGCCCCTGAGAACCGGCCCACCACAGGGTGACGAGCCGGCCGGCGAGCGCGGTAGCGAATATCACGGTAGCGGTCAGGTAGCGGAGGTAAGTCAAGGAGGGACCTGACAGCACGATGAAGTTCAGGGCCGGTCCGATGCTGGCTACCACGAGCAGGTCGTCCAGTCTCCACGGTTCTGGCTCCCGACTTCCGCCCGGGTCGGCGGGGGCGGACCCTCGCCAGGCACCGTGCAGCATGCGCACCATACCGGCGAGCAGGCACGCGGCCAACACGGCGGCGACGATCACATGCACCCATTCCAGGGCCATGGGGACACCGCCGGTGGCACGCCTGGAGGTGCTCAACCCGAGGAGTCGCACGAGGCCAGGCAAAACGTGCTTAACATTCAGCAAAATCTGGTGAGTGGACGAGACCTGGTTGGCGGCGCCGATCTTGAAGCCGCCGAGTTTATTGACCAGGTCGCGGACCGTCAGGGCCAGGGCGACCGAACAGGCAGCCGCGGCGACACTAGTTGCCCCTGCTCTCAAGGAGCGGCGCCGGGCCATGGCGACCACACCCCCGATCAGGGCCGGAATGACACCGTAGGAGAGCATCTGGAGGTCTCCCAATAGACCTGCCGCCAGGAGAATCACGGCCGCCAACCAACCCCAGCCGACTCGATCTCGACGCAACGCCCACAAAGCCGTCAGTGCGTAAAGCGCGGTACTGACATGAATGGGGCCGGCCATGAAGAAGCCGGCGAGAGCGCGAGTCGGCAGGGCCAGTACAGCCAGTACGGTGATCGTGCCGGCGGTCGCAGCCGGACCCCGGCGGCCCCTCCGGCCGATCACGACCGCGACCACCACCACGAGAGCGGCGATCAAGGCCGGTATCGCCAGGAGGAGCACCGGACGCATCCCCACGGCGAGGTTGGCCGCGGTGTAGAACGCCGCGTCCAGCGTCCACCATGAGTCGAGGGACAAGGTCCAGCCGTGCAAGAGGATATGACCAGAGGCGATGGCGTTGCCCTCGAGGGCTACCGTCGCGGCGTCGGAGTTCACGGCTGAGCTGTTGGCGTGAACCGTCAGGGCGTACATCCACCCGATCAACACTCCGGTCCCGAACAGGGTCAGCGGCCAGCCCCGCCGTCGCCGGGTGGCGGTCGGGACAGGTGGTGCGAAATGGACGCCGCTTCGGACGCCAACTGACTGATGGAGTGTGCTCGCGTCCGGATCAAGCGTGGCCGGACGCCGACGGTACAGTTCACCGGGCGCGGGCACGACCACCGGAGCCTAGACGCGTCAGCTGTGAAATTGCTGAGATCCCTGCCTAGGGGCCCTAATCATCATATTTCAATATATTTCCATGTATCCCACGGCTCATCCCCGAAAGACCGGGCCGCCTCGATCACCGGCCGCGTCCAGAGGGTCGAGGCGATCCCGTCGTCCGTCGACCGGCGTCCTGCACGCGTCTCTTCGTGCACCTTGGACGATGTACGCGGCGGGACTCAGTTTGACTGCGGGATACGAGTCAACCAACGCCCCAGGTTTGTCCTGAGTTGGGATTGGCTCAGCGGCAACTTCCAGGAATGCCGGTCCCGCCGCGTGTAGAAGGTCAGCTCGGTGTGGTGACCCTTGGCGGTCGGCCCATCACTCATCGGCTCGACCAAGGGCGAGGTCATCCGGTAGCCGATGACGTCAGACCATGCGAAGAAATAGAAGTACGTCGGTCGTCCAGTATGAAACCGCCCTCCTCGGGCCACGATGGCAATACCGTAATCATCGGCAACAAGAGGCCCGTTCTCTTCTCGACCCGGCACCGGTGTCTTCGCCCGGCACTTCAGATTGACCTGGTTGTGCCCCTGCCGAGATGTCGTCATTGACCATCTCCCTTTTAGCTTTTGGGTCGACATGCTCCCGGATCAGCGTGCGCGGACCGACGAGACGGCAGTGTGGCACATACCCGCTGACCTCAGATGGGAAAACGCACCGCGGGGCATGCCCGTCACAGTTCATCGGAGCAGCCGCAGGACGGCCGACGAACACCCGGGGTGGCGAAGCGAACGCGTGCAGCCCAGCGAGCCCCTTAATACGGCCCGGCGGGCGTTCTCTCGGTTTCACATGCATGACGCCTGGATGAAAATCACGTGTGGTCGCGGGTCCGATAAGAAATGACTCAGGGTCATCGCGCCAACCCTCTTCGTTGCCTCTCCCGCGCCGGGGCGGCGAAGACTCCGGCCAACAGCCCAGCGGTGGCTGGCCCGAGTTCGGACGGCCGAGAGCGTACGCCGAGAGAGTATTGATACATGACGTATGCATGTGTAACGTTATTGGCTGCGACTGTTGCGTGCACATGCCACTCGGAGGCTCTCGATCTAGGATCCCTGCGCAGCGAGGTGAATCTCCTCGAACCCAGCAGCCGTCAACGACCAGCAAGGGAACGATGCGGGAGCCGCATTGTTGGGCCGTTCCGCGCAGGCCCTGTACGTTTCACTCCCGGAATTCGGCCCTCGTGGCCCACGTGCGAGGTGACGAGTTCGCTGTTGCCCGACCTGAGGCGGCCCCCGAGTCACTTCTCATCGCGCTGGAGAACGCGCGCCGGGCCAGCTTCGATACGGAGCCGCAACGCAATCGGCCGGGTTGCGGGACGGCCCCAGCACCGGACATCCGCGGACGAGCTTTCTCGTCCGCTGACACGGCCCTCGTCAGGGCCAAACGGGACGGCGCGACCGTGTCTCGATCGCTGTCGAGGAACGCATGATCTTGCAGCCGCGACCGCAGCTAACGGGCGACGGAACTGACCAACCAGGCCACGCTGGATGGGCCGCCAGGCAGGGAGGCACCGGTGACCGATGCCTCCCCGTCCTGTCTTTCGGTTGACGTCATCCAGCGTGAGTGCGACGCCCAGGTTTATCGTGGCCCCGTCGGTCGGGGCGGCTTGTCACCAGTCGGCGGACGGATCAGCGTTGGTCCCCTGGAGGCAACTCCCTGCGTCGTCGGCAGCGACAGAGGGGATCCCTTCTTCTGTGCTCTGCTCGAACTCGGACTCGAGGTCGGCGACGGAGTAGGAACCACCCCCGGCAGCTGCCAACCCATCCGGAGACGTCAGATAGGAGATGACGCAGTTGCAGGTTGTCGTCGGGTTATCGGGTACGGATCCATCTGCTCCGGATTCGAAGTATTCCACGCAGTCGTTCATGACGGTGGAGTTAGTGGAGTCATCGGTGGCCGAGGACTGATCAGAGGTCTCGCCAGTGCTGTCCGACGGTTGGTTGGTGCTGTTGTTGTCGGCAGTGTTGCCGGCGGCAGGAGCCCCGTTGCCGTCGCTGTCACTGGTATCAGGGCAGTTGTCGTTGGTCCAGTTGTCGATCGCGTCGACGGCGTTCGTGTACTTGTCGAACTTGCTTTCGCCGTACTCGGTCTTGCCAGCAGCTGCAGTGGCAATAACGCCTTCAAGGGTCTGCACGTCCGACCTGATGGCGTTCGGCGCCTCACCCACCTCTGCCTTGAGCACATTGAGATCCGTGACGAGCAGCGCATGCGTGGCAGGATCGGACGGATCGGGGTCGTCGCCCAGCTGATTTTCGAGATTGGCGTCGTTGGCGTCATCGGAACAGAACTTCGCCAGAGTGCTGGCGCTCTGGCTGCTCGCACTGTGGGCGCTTGCAGGTGCCGCGGTGGAACTTTTGCTCGATGATCCCCCACAAGCAGCGACGAGGACGACAATGCCAGCGACCGACCCCGCGAGCACGGCGTGTCGCCACAAGCCCAAATGTGTGTCTTTCCGATAGTTCACGATGCCTCCCAGGTTGTCGAGGGTGAGCTGATCCCACCTCGTTGCGTTGGTCTAGCGAGGAGTGTGCGGGACCAGATCCCGGCCAACCAGGGGGAAGAATGACCATAACCATGGCGGGGTATCGGCCGATATACCCAGAGGCGGCGTCGTGCCCGGGGCTCGCCGGCCCCCGGGGCCTCGCCGGCCCCCGGGCCTCGCCGGCCCCCTGGGCTCGCCGTCGCCGGCTCGGCAAAGTGGGCACACTCCGGCCAAGCGGGCACGTTTACCCGCAAAAACCCGGCCAAACCTCGCCCACTTTCCCGCACCGTGCCCACTCACACCTGGGTGGGCCCTCGCCGGCCTCCGGCCCCCGGGCCTCGCCGGCCCCCGGGCCTCGCCGGCCCCCTGGGCTCGCCGTCGCCGGCTCGGCAAAGTGGGCACACTCCGGCCAAGCGGGCACGTTTACTTGCAAAAACCCGGCCAAACCTCGCCCACTTTCCCGCACCGTGCCCACTCACACCTGGGTGGGCACGCTCGGCGCAAGGGCCAGCGAGGCGACGCCGCCGGCACGCGAGCCGATCCAGCGAGCCGGGGAGCCCAGGAACGCGACCGCAGCCGCCAATCTGGGCACACTCCGGCCAAGCGGGCACCTTGGTTTTAGCGGCGGAGTGCGCCCATTTCGCCGAACCGAGCCCAGTTTCCGCTGGGCGCCGCCGGCGGGCCGTGACCCCTCATCTCGGCCCTTGCGGCCCTGCGATATTGTGCAGAACGACCGCCAGCGCGGGGGCGTAGTGCAGAAAATCGGTGTCGAGCGGGTAGCTACCGACGAAGCGGGGCGCCTGGTGGCGACTTGCTAGGCCGGCCTGACCCGAAATGATGGAAACTGTCATCGGCTCGGCGCCTGCAGTAGAGGGTCGATGACTTTGAAATTGGTGGCGAAAGCCGTGGGCGGCCGGTACCTACTTGGGTAAATCGGCCCACAGCCTGGACTGGTTATGGTCACTCTTCCCTCTGGTTGGCCGGGATCTGGTCCCGCACACTGCTCATTAGTCAGACGCTACGAGGTGGGGCAGCAGGGTTAGCTGTGCCGCCGCCTTCCCAACCTGAGGAGTAACCATGAACGCGACGTTTGGTCAAACCCCGGCCGATGAGATGCGGCCATCCTTCTGCCACCGGTGTGGGCATGAGCTTCCGGCCACCACCGCAGTATGCGCTCACTGCATTGTTCCGGCCGGAATCTCGCAGTTCACCGGACGGATGACGGGCCTGGTGCGCGCCTCGGGCCGCACGCGCAAGGCCGGCTACTGGATCTGTGGGGGCGGCAGTGCCGTGGCCCTGTCGGCCTTCCTGCCGTGGGTCAGCATCGACGACACCGATAGCTCGCACCTAACGGGCGGGGGGGTGGTGTTACTGCTGGCGATCGGAGGGCTGTTGGCCTACTTTGGCGGCCGGGTCCTCCAGGACCGGGCGTCCAGAGGCGTCAAGATCGCTCTGTGGGTGCTCGCGGGTGTTGACGTCCTCTTGAGCGTGGGGTTGTTCGCTGGCGAGGCTCGGGTGCACCGCGAAGCAGCAGGCATCGTCTCCGTCTCGCCGGCTCTCGGCTTTTACGTGGGTATCGGCGGTCTTATCGCAAGTGTGGTAGGAGCCGTGCTCGTGCAGACCGTTCACCGCCGGGCTGCCGCTAGCGCCAGCGTGTCGCAGGCGCTCTGAACACCGTGGGATACCGATCTACACCACGCCGGCCCCGGCGGTGGGCACCTATGATGACGTCTTCAGCGAAGGGGTATCCGCGCCGGGGCCACGGGTGTGAGCGGATCGAGGAGAGGTGAGATGACCGACTGGGAGGGGCTGGAGATCGAAGGGCGTCTGGGAGTGGGGGCAACCGGGACGGTGTGGCTCGCTCGCCAGGTGGCGCTGGGCCGGCGGGTCGCGGTCAAGGAGTTGGCTGCTGAGCTCGCCGGTGATCGGGCAGTGAGGGAGCGGCTGCGCCAGGAGGCTCGAGTGCTGGCCCGTCTGGACCATCCCAATTGTGTGGCGGTCTACAACTATCTGGAGTCCGATTCGTGGGCGGCCATCGTGATGGAGTATGTGGAGGGGGTGTCGTTGCGGGTCGTCTCGGACGGGCCGGGCCTCACCGTGGAGCAGGCATTGTTGGTGCTGGAGGGGGCGCTGACCGGGTTGGCTTACGCCCACAGCCAGAACATCCTGCATGGCGATATAAAGCCCGAAAACATCCTGTTGGCTACAAGCGGCACGTCCAAACTCGTGGACTTTGGTCTGGCCGCGGCGGTGGGGAGCCGGCGGCCTGCGGGCGTGGGCAGCCCGGGTTACGCCAGTCCCGAGGCGGCGGCCGGCGCGCCTTTAGGGGTAGCCAGTGATGTGTACTCGGCGGCGCTTGTCCTGAGCGAGTTGCTCGCAGGAGCGACCGCCCCTGGCGGGGGCATGGCTTCGGTGGCAGAAGATACGCGAGGGTTGCCCGGGCCGGTGGCTGTTCTGCTCGACCGGGCTCTGAATCCCGACGCCGCCCTTCGCCCGTCGACGGCCTTGTCTTTTTTGGAAGAGTTGCGTGCTGCTGCGGATCAGGGGTGTGGGTCGGACTGGCGACGCCGGGCCGGGCTGGTACCGCTGGTAGCAGCGGCCGCGTCCGGTGCCGCCGGCGCGGTGGGCGTAGCCAAGGCCTCGGCTGACACGCCGGCGGACATTGAGGGGACCCCAGCCCGTGCCCGGGCCAGACTGGTGCACACCCATCCGTGGGCGGCGGCCGTCACGGCAGGGGTCGTGCTGGTGGCCGTGGGTGTCGGCCTGGGCTTTGCGGCTACCAAGACGTTCAGCCCTTCTCCGTCAAACCCGGTACCAGCCCGAGCATCTCTGACACCACCTTCTACCATCACGCCCACGGGGTCGAGCTCTCCAACGAGCCCCGGTTCTCTGGCCAATGCGTCTACAGCTAGCGCAATCTGCAGCCTGGTCTATCCAACCGCGCCAGGTCCCGGCATGCACTGCATGGTGACCAACCTCAGGGTGTCGGGCGGAACGCCGCAGTGGGCATCGGGGGCCATCGCCTTCTACAACAATCAAAACGAGCTCGATAGCGACGTGGCCAGGGTCATCGTAAATCTGAGCGACGACCACGTGATTGGGCCCACAAATGTCGGGTTTTGTGGGGTCGGGACCACAGCCGGCACACCCGCTCCGGGCTACGGTGCAATCCCGCCGAATGTCTTGGTCCAACTACGGTTGCTTCCGTGCGCGCAGTCGATACCATCGACCGGCGGAGGCTCGACGGTGGCGACGACTCTCCCGACGGGCTCGGCTCCCTACGCCTTCTTGTCCGGAACATGGGGCGCTCACGAGATGAGCCTCATGATCACTCCGGGCGGCGTGGGCCATTTGGAGTACGCAGACCTGACGCTCTGTCCCAGCTGCTCGTTTGGTTCCGCGCCGCGAGGGACCGTGGACTTTGCGCTCACGTCGGTCACGAATGGCACCGCTCGGGGCAGCGTGACCGCTAGTTCGGACCCCGAGAACGATTCAGTTGGCGAATCTGTGACCGCTTCTCTGGCAGCGGGATCACCCGGCCAGCTCCTGGAGATACAAATCGGCGGGGTCCGGTTCGTCAACTTTTGCAATAGCACTTCGGCAGGCCAGTGCGGTGCCTAGCTGCAATCACTGAGGCATCGAAACCGTCGCTTACGGAGAGCCACCAGGCGTTCCGCTCTCTTCCGCCACCTCGTGGCTGAGCGAATATGCCTGTTCTTGGCCAAGAAATACAAAGCGGCACGGCCGCGACGGCTGGGCCCTGTTCAGGCCCTCCCGGCAACCGGCTGGGTCTGATCTCGCTCGATTTGATCAACTGGGTGCGACCCATGGGTTAAAAGGGTGATCGTGTGCGCTCCGGGGGAGCGTCGGCTGAGGGCGTGGATTGTGCTCCTGCGCCTTAGGACATGGGCGCGGCGTTATCCGGTCACCGGAATGGTCCCGCTGGTGATGGGCGCGACCGGCGATGCCGGGGCGCGTCCACGGGCGTCGTGTCTGAGGCGGATGTGGGTGGGGTGCCGGAGGCGTCGGCGGTGCCGGTGTTGACTACTGAGGGCATGGCTGCCCGGGCCGACGAGCACAGTGAAGGTGACCGAGGAGGTGTCCGACGGCGAGCTCTCCCGGGCGGATACGGGTCACCGTCTGCCCGGACGCGGAGCAGGTCCAGCCTGGACCGGTGGCCGAGAGACATAGGTCAGTCTGTCAGGCAAGCGGTCGGTGAAGATGATCGGGCCGGGCGTGGGGGTGGGCCCGGGGTTCGCGACGGTCAGGAGGTAGGTGCCTTGCTGGCCGACCACGAAGGTTCCCTCGTGGTGTTTGGGGAGGGTGAGGTTGTCCTCGGGCTCGACCATGAACCCGTCGGAGTCGCTGGCCGGGCCCGGCGGGTCGGGATCACTGGAGACGGTGGTCGCGGTGTTGGTGACCGTCGGATAGGCGGCCGCCCGGACTCTGGGGGTGAGGGTGATGGTCGGTTCGGCGAGGTGATCCGCGAGCGATCCCACCGACTGCGATGGGCGGACCGGCATTAGGCTCGCGGCGGCGTGGACCTTCCCGCTGGACCCCGAGTGTTCTGGCCATCGCCTGTGGGAGCGGAGTGGGTGTTGATCCACTCCGAGAACCCCGAGAGATGGGTGCTCTACCGCGTCGACGAGGGCGAGGTCGTGTCGACGGTCCTTGAGTATCCGGCCAGCCAGATCAACGAGGCCGACCTCGTGAATAGAGTGGCTCAGCACACCGGACGCGAAGCTGCCGAGGCCATGGTGACCACGTTCTTCGACAGCCACGGGCATTACTTTGTGGATCCCGAAGACGGCGGTTAGGGGCCGTGCGGGTGTAGACGAGTTACGCGCCGCCGCCGTATGAGCCGGAACGGTCTGGAAGGCTCGCAACGACGCCGGCATTACCCGTTCATCCCGCCCACTGTGGATCACGATGGGTCGTGCACCTCGGTTGCAGTTGCCCAAGGAGACCCTTCCCTGGCTTGGTGTCACGCGGACGGCGGTCATTCCATCTGTACACGTTCGGAAGCCGGGGCCGATCGCGCCGGGTCGGCTGGCGGTCCGCACTGCCCAGCCTGCCTGGGGGCCCGGGGCCCACCTGAGCCGACTGGGTCGACGCGCCGAGAAGGTCAACCGGGAGACGACCGCCGAACCGTGGCGAGATCGACTGGGGTGGTCACCTCGAAGCGCATTGTCGAGCGGTTACCTGCTAGCACCGAGACGCTCTCTCCGTGTCGTGGTCCGCGCCGCCGACATCCACTTGAAGCGCGAGCACATCGTTCTCATTGGCGCCAACAGGTCGACGGGGATAACGGTTCCTCCAAAGGCTGCGCTTGCCCTTGATGACCATATGTCACCTCCCGCGAAGCAAAGCCCAAATATGGATCGGTCCTGCCGGTCTCGCGTCGCCCCGAATGCGACCAAGGAGCATGATTCAAACGCTCAAGTGCCCCCAGCGCTCCCACAAACCGCCGCTCGGGCGCCGACAAACAGGATGGCCAAAGGTCTATGGTTGTGCCGACTTGTCGCCGCCCCAGATTACCATCCACTCATGGGCGAGGAACGCGTGGTGGACGCCGAGATCAGGCGGGGTCAAGTGCCCGAAACTGCGCTCGACGACCGGCTGGTCGCATGCCCGTGTCTCGTCGAGGAGGCGATATGTCAGATCCGGACCCGAAGGAAGTAGCCCGCGCCAAGAAGCTGCTCCAGCTGCGGGGCACGGGGGACCTTCACCGCAGAGTGGCGGTGGAGAGGAAGATCAAGCAGCTGCCGGATCACGTGCACGCCGCCGCCAAGGGGCGCGCCGCGCCAAATGGCGCCGCCGACCACAAAGCCGCGGCGCCCGCCAAGAAGCCGTCCCCCACCAAGAAGCCAGGCGTCGTCGAGATCGATGCCGGCACGGTGGGCGTTGGGATGTATCAGCTCGAACCCGACCAGAGCCCGACCGAGAAGATCCACCTTTTGGTGGAGGACTGGTACAAGTGGGAAGCGCTCAACTGGGAGAACTACCGGGCCGGCGTCGAGCAGTTCTACAAGACCTTGACGAACGGCGAGGACCTGAGCGCTCCGGCTCACGAAATGAGCGAGGTCTTCAAGGGCGTCGCTGAGATTCTGATCATCCACGCCTTTCCGGAAGGCGAAGCCATGAAGACCGCCGCCGAGGCCGTGGCCAAAGTTACTATCGGCGCCGTCGCGGACCTCGACAAGGGCGCCCGCGACCAGATGGCCGAGGGCGGCAAAGCCAAGATCGCGGACTTCGTCAACGGGGTGTACGACGTCATCGCCAAAAACGCCAAGAAGAACCTCGAGGATCTCATCGGCGGGAAGGGTGACACGGGCCAACGTGGGGCACTCGTGAAGGCTTACTGGGCCCTTTCGCCCGGCGACGACTCTCCCCACCCCGCCGCCAACGGCGTGGTGTTCGGCCCCTTCGGTCGCTTCTTGAAGGGGCTCGAACAATGGGTGGACACCCGTCACGCGGCGGTGCAGGAACCTCGCTTCTTCGAAGAACAGCTAGCTGAGCGCTTCTCGCAGACCAAGGAATGGTCCGCCCCGATCTCGCGAGGTGGGAGGGAGTCGGGGCGGCTCTACATCGAGGCCACCGTCCACAAGGCTGATGACGGCACCTGGTACTGGTATGACCAGCCGGATCATTGGACCCTGGCCAGCCCGGACAAGGAGAACCGGGGCAGACTGGCATCCAGTTTGGTCGAGTCCCTTAAGGGGCAGGGCAAGCGCTTGGTCGACTGCGACCTCGAGAAGGTCGTGGAACTCAAGGCGTATCACGGCGGGCGCAGGCACGGCTCAGTGCTGGGGGCAACGCAGTACGAGGGCAGGTTCAGCTTTTATTCACCGGAGAGTTACAAAGTCGAATCGGCCGAGGACTCCCTCGTCGCCGAGGCCTTCAAGACTTTTCTCCCCGATTTGGCCGCGATCGAAGAACTCCGTGGCGGAGAGTAGATGGGCTGTACTGCCTATCCCCGAGCCATTTGACTTCGTCGGCCGGCTCGAACCGCTTCGGGGCGCCTCCTGCGGCAGGCGTCAGTCCTCGGCAGCGAGGGCCATGCCGGTGTCTTCGACGATGCTCCAGCGGACCGAGGTGCCGCTGGGCTCGAGACTGAGCCGGCTGACCGCGTTCTCCAGAGCGACGTCGTCGCGGCCGTGACGCTGCAGTTCGGCTTCCACCTCGACCAGGTCGGTGCCGAGTTCGAGGTCCTGGCTGTGCACGGCTCGCAGGACGAACTCGTCGCGGGTGAGGGCCTGGACGGTGAGGGTCCGGATGTGGGCCTCGTCGGCGGAGTGGACACGGCCCGGAAGCTGTAGATGGTCTCGACTTCGCTCTCGTCGGTGGCCGGGATGCGGTCGATGCGCCGGGCTACCGGCCGAAGCTGGGCGTGGGCAGCGACGACCAGGATGGCGCCGATGATGGCCTCGACGACATACCCGCCGCCGGCCAGCACGCCGACGGCCGCGGAGCACCAGATGGTGGCGGCGGTGTTGACCCCTCGGACGTTGACGCCGTCGCGCCGGATGACGCCGGCGCCGAGGAACCCGACGCCGGACACGACGTAGGCGGCGATCCGGGTCGGATCGACGCCAGCCTGGCCGGTGAGCAGGTCGCCGAATAAGACGAAGAGGGCGGCCCCCAAGGCGACGAGGGCGTTGGTGCGCAGCCCGGCCATGCGTTGACGCCCCTGGCGCTCGACGCCGATAAAAGCGCCGAGCGCTAGGGCCACCGCCGCGCGGCCGGCAAAGTCAGCCGTCTGGGCGGCGGACGGTGAGATGAGGGAGGTGGAGATGCCCTGGGTCATGGCCTCACTCCACACTTGACCGCGACCTGGACCACCTTCACCACGACCAGGATGAAGGCGACGAGGAGGTAACCGCGCAGGGGTGATGAGCCCGAGCTTCCGTTGGGTGGAGATGACGGGCTTGGCCAGTAGGCGCAGGGGTGGCATGCGCCAGGTGTCTCGCTTCTCCCACTCGACGGGGACGGTGAGAGTCCGCCGGGCGGCGCGCCAACCCTGGAGTCCAAGGAACGCTCCGGCGATCAGTCCGACGGCGACTCCCGCGCCCAGCACGGTCTCGATCTGGCCGGCGGTGATGTGGGGGAAGAGGACGCTGGCGGTCAGCACGACCGAGAGCAGGACCAGCACCCAGACGATGGCGCCAGCCAACGCGTTCAGCTTGCGCCCGTTCACCCAGGGGCCAAGCACGGCCTTGTCGTCGCAAAGCAGCAGCAAGAAGACCACGGCGCTGGCAACAGGACCCCGGCCAGGCTCTGCACTCCTTCGGTCAACAGGCCGAGCGGGACCCCGGGCAGGTGCACCAAGGCGCCGGCAAGAACCATCAGCGCGGCGTAGCAGGCGTAAAAACCCTTGGCCTTGGTCACCGGCCGGTGCAGCGAGTGGCTGACCCCGAGCACATCGGCGCCGGCGTAGGCGGTGGCCAGCCCCACCGCCGAGGCCCCGATGATGCTGGCGTCGAGCAGAGCGAGGGCGAACAGGTCTCCCGCCAGCGGGGATACGTACTTGCCCAGGCCGGCGGCCACGCCGGCGGCGGCGGTGAAATTGCCGAACTCTGGGCGCCCAGCGAAGACCCCGGCGGAGAATCCGAACATGACGGCCGCGCCCGCCACCACGATACCAATGCCGATCCACAGATCCGCCCGCTCGTAGTTGATGAACCTAGGCGTGATCCGCTTGTCGATCACATACGACTGCTGGAAAAACAGCTACCAGGGGGCGACGGTGGTGCCCACGATCCCGATGATGAGCAGCATCACGGTCGAGACCTGGGCGCCGTGGGGAAAGCCGGGGACGAGGAACTTGTGGGCCATCTGGCCGGCCGGCGGATGGACCATCAGATAAATGGGGATGAGCACCAAGGACCCGGCGATGAGCGCCAAGCAGATGCGCTCAAAACGCCGAAAACTGCCGGTGCTGACCGCACCCACGATCACCACAGCGCCCCCGAAAGCCAAGAGGCTCCCGGGGCGCTCCGCCTCCCGTGAACGCGGGGTCAATTCTTCCCGAGGAGCGCAGGGCCGGCCGTCAAAACAGGCTCAGCCTTGCACCAGGGTCGCTCATTTTATGAAGAGGGCTTGCCGGCAGTTGTCGGTGAGGATCTGCCGCACCTCGTCTTTGGGCACACCCATCATGTTCTTCTCGATAACTTTTACCGAGTTCGGCCAGTCCGCCCCAGCGTGGGGGAAGTCCGAGGACCATATATACCGGTCTTCTACCCCGGCTCGGGTCTCGATGGCAAAGCGGTCCACCTGGAAGGTGTTCCAGCACTGCCGCCGGTAGTAGTCGCTGGGCAGCATCGAAAGGTTCGTCTCGGAGTAGAAGCGGTGACGGAGGAAGTTGTCGTCGCTCTGCTCCAAGAAGAACGGAACCCACCCACAACCGGTCTCGGTACCCACGAGGTGCAGGTTTGGGCATCGTTCGAGCACGCCACCAATGATCATGTACGACAGCGCCGGCACGTACGACGACCCCAGCCGTTCCAGTTGCAAGTGGCCGAGGGTGAAGGCTTCTTTGTATTGGCCGCCGAGCGTGGCGAACGGCGCGCCCATCCTCGTAGAGCCGATCGCCCGATGGATGATGATCGGCATCTCGAGCGCCTCGGCCTCGTACCAGAAGGCGTCGTCGGCCGCGGTCGGCCAGTCCCCGCCGTCCGGCCACCAGCCACATACCACACCACGGATACCGGGCAGCTCCCGCGCCCGCCGAAGCTCGGCGATCGAGGCGTCCACCCCCGTGCGCGGGATCTGCGCGACGCCGAGCAGCCGCTCGGGATCCACTGAGCAGAACTCCGACATCCAGTCGTTGTAGACGCTTACACACACGTTTTGGAGCTCCGCGTCGGCGTCGGCGAACAGGTTGAAGTCGGAACGGTTCGGATGGATGATCGCCGCGTACACGTAGTCGAGGTCCATGTCCTCCAGGCGAGCCTTCGGATCCCAAGAGCTCGGGCGGATCTCGCTATAGTCGTACGACCCCGCGACCCAGTTGATCTCGGGAACACCGCCAACCGCGGTGCGCATATCGGTAACCGCTGAGGCGCTGCCGTCCGGGGAACGGTAGTAAGCCTTGCCGTCGTCTCCCTCGACCAGGCGCGGCGCCCGGTCCCGAAACTTCGCGGGCAGGCGCGTGTACCAGAAGTCCCGCGGCTCGTGGACGTGCTGATCCCCGTCGTACACGTAACCCCAACGCGTCTCCGCAAAGTTCGTCGGCGAAAGACCCATCGTCATCGCAACCACCCCCTGGTGATCAGACCTACCAGACAATATACGTCGGCGTAACGCACACCGGATAGCGATCGAGCGAACCGGCTGGAAACAGAGCTTTGCGCCGTCCCTCTGCGTGGCACATCTGTCACCGTCGAGCGGGGCTTTAGGGTATCGGGCGTCGACCCGGCCGGCTCGACCGCCAGTCGGGTCTTACGAGATGGGCGATCAGCGCGCCGCTACTGCCTCAATCTCAACCTTGAGTTGCGGATAGGCCAAGCGGGTAATCCCCAGCAAAGTCGAAGCCGGTAGGTTCCCCCCGAAGAACGCCGATGCCATCGGACCAAGCACGCCGATCAGTTCATCGACATCGGTCGTGTAATAGTTCACCCGGATGACATCAGCGGCTCCTAGCCCGGCGGAGGCCAGCACGGAGGCCAGGTTCTCGAATCCCTTCCGAACCTGGGCAGCCATGTCGCCGGTAGTCGGCGGTGATCCGTCGCCGTCCATTGCGGTCTGTCCCGAACAGACCAGGATACGGTCGACTCCTCTCAGTTCCACGGCCTGGGAGAAACCGAACGCCTTCGACCACTCCCACGGATTGATGTCAGTACGAGTCATTCCCTCCTCCTGGTTTCAGATCATCGCTCTTACGGTTCGAACCGTCCGACGAGATCGCGCTGCAGAGGGTCTCGATCTCCGTATCCTCAGCTCTCGTGGCACGGTGCCATTCTGCTCGAAAGTGCTGCCGGCGGTCCCGATCGGAGATCGTCCATCGGCTTCCGGTGCTGGGTGTTTGTGGCCCGGCGACAGGCCTCGTCGACGACACCACACAACGTCTTCGGCGACACCATTTTGGGAGCGACCGAATCCGCCGGCAACGCGCCAAAATGGGCCGCCCGACGATATTGTCGTTGGCACCCCGTGACGGGGATTGCGAGGTCCTCGTCGAAGTCGATCCAGTTGACTGCTCTACACGATTGTCACCCGGGGCGATAGTGGCGAACGTGTGTGCGACAAAAAGAAAGACGCCGTGAGAGCTGCTCGCTGGCACGGGCCCCGGCACCGGCCGCATCGTCGTCGGTCTGCGGCGTGCAATACTGCGGTCATGGGCAACGAGACTGACGTCGTACGCGTGGAGCGGCTGATCGCGGCCGAGCCGGAGGCGATCTTCGAGTTGCTCGTCGACCCCAGGCATCACCGCGACATCGACGGCTCGGGATCAGTGCTGGATCCTGAGGGTCCGGCGAAGCGCCTGGCCCCCGGATCCAGCTTCGTCATGTCGATGGAGAGAAACGGGAACGCCTACACGATGACCAGCACCGTCATCGCCTTCGAGGACAACCGCAAGGTCGCGTGGCAAACGAGGGGCCCCGGCAACACAAGCCAGTTCGGTGGGCGCGTTTGGTCCTACGAGCTGGAGCCCGTTGAAGGGGGGACCTTGGTGCGCGAGACATGGGACATCACCCAGGAAGGTGCGGCGTCTGTCGACATCGTTCGAGGGATGGTCGACCAGACCCGCATCGACATGGCCGCCACGCTCGAACGGCTCGAGCAGCTGGTCACTGCCTGACTGTCCGAGGCGCTCGACATTCGGCGCTGGGCTCTGCGCATCAGACTGATCGCCTCGACCGCCGAGCCGGGCGTGGTGAGCCCGTGGGCACCCCGCAGTACGAGCACCAGCACGGCGGCCACGAAGCCTGCCGCGTAGACCAGCCAGCCGCACGCTTCCCACTCGGCCGAGGCCCGCGCCGCCCAGCTGGTGGGCCGCGTAGTCTGGATCGCGTGAGCATCGCATTCCCAGTGAGTGTTGTCCTTGGCGACCAGTTCGCACGTGAACTAACGGAGATGGCCCTGCCCTGGCAGGCGGAGAAGGTTTTCGAGCCGCGACTGCTCGTGCTGAACGAGCCCCTGGCGGCCGAGTTGGGCCTCGACCCGGCCTGGCTGCGGAGCTTGGATGGCCTACGCCTGCTGGTCGGCAATCTCGTACCTAGCAGCGCCACCCCGGTAGCGCAGGCCTACGCCGGACACCAGTTCGGCCAGTTCAACCCGCGTCTCGGCGACGGGCGCGCGCTCCTGCTGGCAGAGGTCGTCGGCACTGACGGCCGCCTTCGCGACGTCCACCTCAAGGGCTCGGGGCCCACGCCGTTCGCCCGCGGCGGCGACGGCCTGGCCGCGGTCGGTCCGATGCTGCGCGAGTACGTCGTGAGTGAGGCGATGCACGCGCTGCGCATTCCCACGACGCGCTCCCTGGCCGTGGTGGCGACGGGGCGCCCCGTGCACCGCGAGACGGCGTTGCCCGGAGCTGTCCTGGCCCGCGTCGCGAGCAGCCATCTGCGGGTGGGCAGCTTCGAGTACGCCCGGGGCACGGGCAATGTCAACCTCCTTCGCCGGCTCGCCGACCACGCGATCTCCCGTCACTACCCTGGTGCCGCGGAGGCCGCGCACCCCTACGTCGCCCTGTTTGAGGCTGTGATCGCGGCCCAGGCGTCGCTGGTCGCCCAGTGGATGCTGGTGGGGTTCGTCCACGGGGTCATGAACACGGACAATATGACGATCTCAGGTGAGACCATCGACTACGGGCCGTGCGCTTTCATGGAGGCGTTCGACCCGGCTACGGTCTACAGTTCGATCGACGCGGGCGGGCGCTACGCCTATGGCAACCAGCCGGTCGTGGCGGAGTGGAACCTCGCCCGGCTCGCCGAGGCTCTCCTGCCCCTCTTGCACGACGATCAGGAGCAGGCGGTCGCCCTCGCGGTGGAGTCACTCGGCGCGTTCCGCCAGCAGTACAGCGCCGCCTGGTCGGCCGGCATGCGAGCCAAGCTCGGGCTGTCCGAGGGCCTCGACGATGCGGTGACGGTGCCGTTGGTGGACGAGCTGCTTACCTTGCTCCAGGAGAGCAGGGTCGATCACACGTCGTTCTACCGCGCTCATCGGGGCGACTGCCCGCGGCGCCGCCTGGCCTACACAGGGCCTCTTCGTCGACTTCACGGCATTCGATGCCTGGGCGAAGCGCTGGCGTGCCTTGGGCCCGAACGCCGACTTGATGGACCGGGTCAATCCTGTCTACATCCCGCGCAACCACCTCGTCGAGCAGGCTCTCGCTGCCGCGACCGAGGGCGACCTGGATCCGCTCGATCAGCTCCTGGGCGCGGTGGCTGCTCCTTACCAAGAGCGCCCTGGCCTGCAGCGCTACGCCGCCGCTGCCCCGACAGACTTCGGCCCATACCAAACCTTCTGCGGGACCTGATCTTCGGCTTCGAAGACGGACCAGGCGGCGCTCAGCCGGACTTCCATCCACTCTTGATCTGCGGACATCATTCGGCTGCAACACGGAGTGATGGGCTCACCCGTCGGGTCCAAACGTCAGCCATTGACGATGTCGACGATGCTTCCCGGGGCCGAGCCAGGGGTGTACGCCCACTGCGGGACGTCCACTTTCCGAGCGCATTGCTTAGCTGCACTTTGGAGCGGGCGCCCAGACGGCCATCACGGTTTGCCCCCGAATCCGCCCGCCATGTTGAGATTGATCGAACCAGGCTGGGGGGCGCCGGTGCTGAACTTTCCTTCGAAGCCTGTTTTCTTGGTACAGAGGGTGGAGGCAGCCTGAAAGGTCGGATTGGCCGGATTCACGTCACTCCCACTGGATGCGTGGATGGCCTGGTCGCTGCCAGTCGGGTCCGGATAGTCCGGGACGCCGTTAGCCCGCATGCACTGAGCGAACTTCAACCCCGTCGCCTCGTTTGACGACGCGGCCGGCGTGGCGCCGCCCAGCGCCGTCTCAGCCGCGCTCAAGTAGGAGCCGCATGTCCCGCCGTGCAGCCCACCGGCGTATCCGGCGGGCAATGTGATCTGAATCACCTTGGTGGCATCCACGGTGGGGTCCATTTGCCCGGGGTCCCCGTGGCTGCGCATGCACGAGGCCCACCCGTCCAGCAGCTGAGCCGGGCTGCCCGCCGGCACGGTGGTCGTGGTTCCCTGAGGGGCGTTGCCGCTGACTTTGCCCAAGCTGGCGACGTGGGGAGCGCTGGTGCCCGAGCATGCGGTCAACCCGATGGCGGCCGCCGCGGCGAGAGCCGCAGATCCGCTCCATCGTCGGTACATCGTCATGTCTCCCTTCCCGGTGCGGGGATTGGATCGTGGTACGAGGACTGAACCCAAACGATTCACCTGGCCGGGTGCGGCTCGCCGAGACGGAAACTCGGTCCACAGGCGGGTCCGCGCTTCGGGACGGTTCGGAGAGTTGTCACCGGGCTCATACCGTCCGCAAGGCTTCGGTTGGCGACAGGCGGGCGGCGCGCATCGATGGGTACAGGCCGGCAACAGCACCGATGACGAGGGCGGCGCCCACGCCGCCGTAGAGCGCAATACCGGGGATTTGTACTGACCAACCCTGGCTGCGCGGATAAATGGCGGTTGCGACCAGGCCGATGATTGTCCCTGCCACTCCTCCGAGCACCGAGAGGAGCAGCGCTTCAGCCAGAAACTGTTCGGCGACGTGGCGCCGACTGGCGCCGAGCGCGCGGCGCAACCCGATCTCCGAGCGCCGTTCGAGAACCGAGATGACCATGACATTGGCGATGCCGACACCGCCGACGAGCAAGGCCACCGCGCCGAGACCGAGAAACAGGCCGTTGTAGGCGCCCTTTGTGGCCAACTCCGCTTTCAAGATGTCCGCGGGCTCGGTCCACGCCACGGTTGTTGGATTCGCCGGGTTCACGGTCTCGGGCAGCACGGCGGCCACCGCGCTCACCTGCGTGTACACACTACGAAGGAATAGCTCGGTGGGATGGCCGTCAAAGGAGAAGTACTGCTCGGCGATGGGAAAGCCGATGAATGCCATCGAGTCCATCTGGGAGACCAGCCGCACGGGATTCAAAATGCCGATCACGGTGAACCAGTGCCCACCGATCCAGACCTGGGTCGGGTTGGCCACGTTGTCGATACCGAGAAGGCTGGCTGTGTCGGCCCCGAGCACAACCGCCGGGAAGTGAGCCGTAGCCGCGTTCAGAAACGTGCCGCGCGCGAACCGTGGCCCCGAGGGTGCCTGGTAGGGCGGGATCGGTCGCAGTAACCGAGATGCCGTTGGTATCAATGGCAGGGATATAGGGCGTGCGGTACACGTACGTGTTGGAGACGGCGCCGATCTGGGTCACGTTCGTGACGGGCCCGATGCGAGACACCATGCCCTCGGCGGTGGTGGGCAGCTCGGTCTGCTGACCAAAGGCGGTGCTGCTGGCCTGCACGGTGAGCAGGTTGCCGAGCCTTCCCAGCTCATTCAGCAATCCAGTCTTTGACGACTGGGAGATGCCGAGCACGCCCACAATGGCCGCAATGCCGATGCTGATCCCGAGCGCCGACAGCAAGGCCCGCACCCGACGGCTGCGCAGCCCAAGGCTGCCCACGCGGAGGAGGTCCCGCCCAGTCAGCCGGGAGCCACCGACGTCATCAGCGGGTGGGCGTATCACCGATGATCCTCCCGTCTTTGATCTCGATGCGTCGGTCCATTGCGGCGGCGACGTCGGTGTCGTGGGTGATGACCACGATGGTGGTGCCCTCGCTGTGCAGTTCCTGAAGCAGTTCGATTATGGATGTTCCCGTGGCCGAGTCCAGGTTCCCGGTGGGCTCGTCGGCCATGACAAGCGCAGGCCGACCAGCTAATGCCCGGGCAATGGCGGTGCGCTGCTGTTCGCCGCCCGAGAGCTGGTTGGGCCGGTGACCCAGGCGGGGGCCCAGCCCGACTCGCTCGATCGCCGTCCGGGCCGTTCGGCGGCGGTCGGACTGGCGACCGCCCCGGTAGAGAAGGCCGTCGGCGACGTTGTCGAGCACGCTCAGGCCGTCGAGCAGGAAGAACTGCTGAAACACGAACCCGAGGCGCCGGGCGCGCAAACCCGAGAGCTGCGTGTCGGACATGGTCGAGGTGTCTTGCCCGGCGATGCGGACGACACCGTTACTGGGCCGCTCGAGGGTCCCCATCACGTGCAGCATCGTGCTCTTGCCAGATCCCGAAGGACCAACAATGGCCACCAGCTCACCCTCATCGATGCGCAGATCGACGCCGGCCAGGGCGACGACGGGCGGATCGCCGGGATACTGCTTGGCTACACCGATCAGCTCGAGGACCGGCGCCGGCGCATCCGGCTGACGCTCGACCGGGAAGGAGAGGGTGGGGTCCGGGACGATCAGAGTCACGACGACGGCACCTCGACCCGTATGCCGGCGCTGATGCCTGAGCCGCTGACCTGGACCATGTTGTCGCTATAGAGGCCAGTCGACACCCCAACCAGATGGCTCGTGTTGCCCGTCACCACCTGAACGCCGTAGCCGCCCCCTTGAAGCGCGAGGAGCGCGTTCACCGGCACGGCCAAGACATTCCTCGCGGTTTGGGTGGTGATATCGACGTTCACCGGAGCTTCGTCCAACGTGGCCGACTCTGGGGTGCTGTCCAAGGTGATGGTGACCGGCACCGTCGGGCCCGAGTTGGTATCCGTCCCGCCCGACGAGCAGGTCGAAGTGCTCGCCGAACTGCTGCCACTTTGAGCACCAGCCCCAGACCCGGTGCCGCCCCCGCTCGGGCACGTGGCCACGTTGCCGACCGTCTCTATGTGCCCGCCCACGCTCGAGGTGCCAGCGGGCAGTACAACGGTGACCGAATCACCCGTCTTCACCAGGTACTCCTGGGAGACGTCGAGGTCGACGGTGACGATAGGGGTGGTGCTCGTGGCCGTGAGCACCGTGCCACTTCCACCCCCTCCGCCACCCCCCCCACTACTACTGGTGGCGCCTCCGCCGCCGCCCCCGAGAGCCGAGCCGACCGACGGCGTGACCGCGGTCACCCGGATGGGACCGGGCTCGAAGATCACCTCGCCGAGAAGGATCTCGCCGGTCGAAGGCAGACCGAGCGCACTCTGCCACCGCTCGACCGCAGCGGCCGTCGCCGACGAATAGTGGTTGGATTGCGCCAAGCCCGCGCCGTAACCGAGCGCGATCAGGTCGGCGGTCAGCTCGCCCACGTCGGCACCATCGGACATGCCGATGTAAAACGCCCGGTATGCCGTCACGGGACCGTAGAGCAGCGGCACCGGCAGATTGCTCACCGAATAGACGGCCTGGTCCTCCTTGATGGCGTCGCCCACGCTCGGCAGCGCCGTGTAGGTCGTGCCCGGGTTGGTGGCGCTCTGCTGCGCCAACGCCAAGCTGGCCTCATCATCTGCGAGGGTCGTCTCGTCGGACTGGACCTTGGCTTGATTCTCGTCGTGATCGCGGGTCGCGGCGTTCTGGGCGCCGGCCAGTTGCTGTTGGGCTTGGGTCAGTTGCGTCTGGTCTTGAGTGACCTTCTGGCTGTCCGAGCTGCACGCCGGGCTGGATTGCCCCGAGCCGGCGCAGTCCTGGGCCTTCTGGGTCTCGTCTGAACTCAAGGTGGTTTGCGCGCTGCCGATACCGCTCTGAGCCGCCGTGATGGCCTGATTGTCAGCGGTCGCCGCATCCGATTCGGCTTGCTGGTCGGCCGCGAGGTTCTGCTGGTCCTTCGTCACCGCCTGCTGGGACTGGGTGAGCTGTTGGGTGCTCGTTCCTGATGGGGCGGCAATGGTGTAGGAACCCTCGAATCCGATGGATCCGCCTTCTTGCACTGACGTGGTGAGGGTGGTCCGCACCACCGCCGCAGTGGCGGTCAAGCTGTTGTCGCTGGAAGATGCGGCCGCGGTCTCGTTGTTGGAACCGGTGGCGGCGACGGCAATGACGCCGGCTACCGCCCCCCCGACCAACGCACCGGCGATGGCGGCCATGGCCACGATCCTCCGAAGGGAAAGCTCAGCCACCGTTACTTGATCCTCCTCGGATCCCCTCGCCCGACCCGCGTCGGATCAATTTGGAACCCCATCGCCGCCCGTCCGCGCAGGGAGGCCCTCAGTGGGGCCATTGGCACCGATTCCGCCGCTTGACACCGAAACGTCGCCCGGTGGCCCGGTGCCGGCGATCCACCATGCCGGCGCATTGATCTGCTTGCCGCAAATCTTGTTGGCATTCTCGAAAGACGGGCTGTTGGGGCGATGCCGGTGCCGTTGAAATCGGTCTCGCCATTGGGCCCGGAGTTGGGGTAGTTGGGCACCCCGTGGGTCCGCATGCAGTCGACGTACTGCACCAGCTGCGCCTGGGTCGGCGGTGGGGCAACGGGGTTGGCGGCCCGCAAGGCATTTTCAGCCGCAAGTTCGTACTGGCTGCACGGGCCGGCGGTCCCATGGGCCTCGGAGGAGATCTCCTCAGCGACACCTGACGGCATCGTGATGTTGATCACCCCGTACTGGTCGATCGTCGGGTCGGTCTGATTGGGATCGCCGTTTGCCCGCATGCAGGAGGCCCATTCGTCCATCAGATGGGTCGCGTTGCCGCCCTTGGGCGCGGTTGTCGGACTCGCGCCGCCACGGCCGTCCCCGGCGGTGGTGCTCGTCCCCAGGCTGGCCACGCGCGGTGAGTGCGAGGAGCCACCGCCGCACGCGGCTACCCCGATGGCAGCGGCGGCAATCACAGCGAGTCCGCCCCATGTCCGGCAGCGGAATCTCTCGGCTCGCAGCCGTTCCGCGGGCTGGATCGAGCCGCGTGCGCCGTCGGACGAATCCTTGGTGTCTCTCATGTGTTTGTCCTCAAATATCGAAACCGTTTCGGGCGGCGTCCCACCTGTGGCGGGGTCAGCCATTTGCGCCCGTGTCGGCGGTCTACAGGGGATGCCCGCCGTTCATCTGGATCACACCTCCGGCGCGCGGGGCGACCTGCCTCGGGCACATGGGCGCCCGCCTTTTGGGCGCACAACTTCGCGTCCCCTGGACCACGGGGTTGATGGGTTCAAAGTGCACGCTCCCACTCGTCTCGCAGCTTGGTCGGGTTGCCGTTGGGCAGCGTGGTCGTGGTGCTCCCGCCGTCGTGGCCACGTCCGTTGCTTTTCCCCAGGCTCGCGGCGGGGATAAGACGCTGGACCCGCCTCGTTGGGTTATCACTGATCGCAGTGGACGCTTCGTCGTCTGGCATCGGGACAGTTGTACGAAATGGAAGGTCACACGCAGGTCACACGTGTGACCGGCGTGTGACCTGCGACCTGCGAATCTGTGCCTAACCGAGCTTCGTTCCGCCAGGTCGCCACCCAGCCGGTCCTGCTCGGTGCCAGGCTTGTGAACAGGAGTAACGATGAGGGTGCTGGTAGCAGAAGACCATGAACGCCTGGCCCGGTCGGTCGCAGCCGGGCTGCGCCGCTACGGGATGACCGTGGACGTCGCCCTCGATGGCGACGACGCGCTCGTCCAGCTGGACGATTGCCGCTACGACGTCGTGATCCTGGACCGAGACCTCCCCGGCACCCACGGAGACGACGTCTGCCGCAGCATCGTGGCCCAACGCTCCGAGAGTCGGGTCCTCATGCTCACCGCCGCCGGCTCCGTGAAGGACCGCGTCGAGGGCCTCGGGCTGGGCGCCGACGACTACCTACCCAAGCCGTTCGACTTCTCCGAGATGGTGGCCCGCGTCCAAGCGCTGGGCCGACGACCGGGCGCTCCCCAGACCGGCCGTTTGGGCTTTGGTGATGTGCAACTTGACCCGGTCAAGCGGGTGGCCACCCGAGCCGGGAGAACGCTTGGCCTGCGACCCAAGGAGTTTGCGGTCCTGGAGTGCTTGCTTGTCGCCCAGGGCAAACCGGTTTCGGCAGAGGAGTTGCTCGAACGGGTATGGGACACAGCCACCGACCCGTTCACGACGACCGTGAAAGCAACCGTCAATCGGTTACGGGCCAAGCTTGGAGAACCGTCGATCATCGAGACCGTCCGCGACAGCGGCTACCGCATCGGAGGACCATGATGGCCATCTCCCGTCGTAAGGTCAGACGGCCCGCCTGGCTGCACATGCCATGGCGAACCGCCCGGATCCGCCTCACCGCACTCTGTGGTGGGCTATTCCTCATCTCCGGTGCCGGGTTAGTTGTCGTCACCTACCTCCTCTTCGAGCGAGCGACAGCATTCACGAAGCCAGCGTTACCCCAGATCCCCCGCACGCCGTCAGTCCAGGATCTCCAGAACCTTCCGCTGCCAAAGGCGTTTGCGGCAGTGGCAAACGACCAGAGTCAAGTGGTCCATCTCCAGAATCTGCTCGGACAGGCCGCAGGAGTCGATCCGCTGTCGTCGACCAATCACCCGTTCGAACTCTCCGGGCCAGGCGCCACCTTGGAATCCCGCTTGGAACAGGACCAGCACCAGCTGGCCCAGGCCACCAATCATCTGGCGCAAGCGGTGCACCAACTGGCCCAAGCAGGCTCCATCCAAGCCGCACAGCGCGCCACCGATTCGCACGAACTGCTGGTCAACTCGGCTATCGCGCTCGGGATCGTCGCCGTCCTCGCCCTCCTCGCCGGCTGGCTCATCGCCGGCAAAATGCTGCGACCCATCCGTACTATCACACGAACTGCCCGGAGGATCTCCTCGACCAGCCTTCACGAACGCCTGGCCCTGGACGGCCCGCAGGACGAACTCAAAGAACTCGGGGACACCCTCGATGGTCTGTTCGCCCGACTGGAAGGTGCCTTTGACGCCCAACGACATTTCGTTGCCAACGCCTCCCACGAACTGCGCACCCCGCTCACGGCCGAGCGCAATCTCCTCCAGGTTGCGCTCGACGATCCGGACACGAGCAACGCCCAATGGCGCTCCACCGCAGAAGAGGTGCTTGCCTCCAACGGCGAACAAGCGCATCTCATCGATGCCCTGCTCACCCTCGCCAGCAGCGAAGGTGGTTTGAGTGAACGCGATCCGATCGACCTCGCTCCCATGGTGGAAGAGACCCTTGCTGGTCTCCAATCCGAGATCAGACGACTCGAGATCCACGTCCATGAAGCGACGGAACCGGCGCCATTCGACGGAGACCCCCTGCTGGTCGAGCGGCTCGTCGTCAACCTGCTCACCAATGCCGTACGCCACAACATCGTCGGAGGCGTCATGGAGATCACGACTGGCGCGACAGAAGACCGGGCCTTCTTGTCCGTGGCCAACACGGGGCCGGTAATTCCTTCCCGACGTTGAACGCCTGTTCCAACCGTTCCAGCGGCTTGATCCGCGTCGGGCGGTCCACAAGAACGGCCACGGCCTGGGTCTCTCCATCGTCCGCGCCATCGCCTCTGCACATGGCGCCTCCATCACGGCCGATCCGCTGCCCGGTGGCGGCCTGTCGGTCCTGGTGAGTTTCCCGTCGCACACGATCTCTGGGCGATCACCACAACACAGAGAACACATCACGGAGAGACAGTTCGCTGCGATCTAATCGCGGTCGTGGCCGGCGCCGACCACCACTGCTTCCTCTCGCAAGCGCGCCCGAATATCTCACCCGCGCCTTGGCGAGAGAGGACGACGTGGTCGCGGACGACCCGCAGATCGACGTTTCCCGAATTTCCTGCTGCCATGGCGTCGACACGCCGAGTTGAACGCAGTGGTTCAACCCTGGCGAATCCCCCCCCGCCCGCTTGTCGCTGCGACACGGTCAGGGCCGGAGCCTAGGGCTACTCGGGTCAGTCAGCCGAGGGAGTCGATCCAGGCCAAGTTCTTGACCGATATCGGCACTGACTCCATGATGTCCAGAATCGGCACGAGCTCGAACTCGATAAGGTCGCCGAAGGCGGAGGTCGCCTCGAATGCGGCAGCAGCGCTGTCTGCCTCCGCGACGAACATCCCCCCATCCCGTCGGCGCGCGCCCAGTGGCCCTGGAAGGTGAAGCCCTCCGGTGGAGTCCAAGCTTGAAAGCGCTTCAGGCCAGCACCCTGGTCGAAACCGGAACGGAACCGATAACTGCAACCCAGAAGCATCACGTAACCCCCTCGTCCAATGCCTGGACCAACGGGGTCAGCTTACCAGCGATCGGCATGAGGCGCTCGTACGCCGCGCTGCACCACGCCGGTTTGCAGTAGAAGCCGGCAAAGGACGCAACCGTACGGACTGTGCGGGCCGGCCCCTCCTTCCGGTGCGCCACTCTCGGAGAGGAAACGGGCGCCGGTCGCCGTTGTCGGCGAGCGGGCAGATCCCGGTGGACGCATCGTCCCTGCCGTCGCCCCGGTAACAAGCCCGCTCGAAATGGTTTCTTCTGTCGCATTGGGATCGATACCGGTCGGTTGACGGTTTCTCGACCGCCGAGCGGCGGGCTCCCAAATCCGGCAATCTCGAGTTCTTGATGAAAACCGGATCAGCGAGCGATGCTTATTGCGGCAGCCGGGGATCGCTCGGCTTGAGCGGGCTGATGAACACACGCCCCACGGCGAGAACTCCGCGTTGTGGAAAGTAGAAGCCGGCCATATGAGCCTGTTTGTCTAGGGGACCTATCGGTCCCAGATCCTCACCCTCGACGACAGCATGGCTCTCACTGACGTACCAGATGCGCAGAGGGTTCGCATCGAAGTGCTGACGGTTTGATGTGGTGCCAGTGAGCTGTACTTTCCCGACGCCGAGCACTCGTCCCGCGATCACTCCCATGGCTTTGAGCACCGGCCCTGACCGCCAAGCAGTCAGTGAGACCGTCGAGCCTATTGCGCTCATCATCCGGGTCGAGGTGGTTGCCCCCGTAGTGATGTGCCAATTGACCGCCCCATCGGCAGTGCGTACGCGGAGGCGATTGGATGCTTCCCATTCAATGTCGATCGGCCCTTCCTGCACCCGCTCCACATCTGCCCCGAAGTAACGCGTGCATGCCACCTCGGAGGAAGTTGATTCGTAGAACGTCCAGGCCCCGGATGGGTTCCTGTGCCAGATCGATGTGAATCGGTCGCCCACTGATGACGCCGTCCACCGGCGCAGTCCCAGGACGTGGCCCGATGCGAATGGGAGTCCCATCACCCCGTACCCGGAGACTCGCTCACAGTCTCCTCGAGGCAGGACGGGCCGGTCTTCGAGGGCCTGGGCGCACTGTGCTGCTGTCTTCATACGATCACCTGTTCGTACTAGACTGAATAGTACGAACGGTCGTGCTAGATGTCAAGGAGTTGCGCGTGGAATCTGACAGAGTCCAGACCCGGAAGGCGCGTGAGGACGGGCTACGGACCCGCAAGGCGATACTGCACGAGGCGGTGTCGCTGGCCACGGTGGAAGGCCTCGAGGGTCTCAGCATCGGGGGCCTCGCCAAGGCGCTCGACATGTCGAAGAGCGGGCTGTATGCGCATTTCGGGTCGAAGCAGGGCCTTCAACTTGCCACCATCGACGAGGCTGAGCGTATCTTCGGCCTGGAGGTCATCGAGCCTGCGTTAGCGGTTGCCGGCGAGGGGCTCCCGCACCTCGTGGCCGTCTGCGACCTCTTCTTTGAGCACCTCCGCCGCCACACCTTCCCGGGTGGCTGCTTCTTTGCCTCGGCCATCCTCGAGATGGGCACACGACCGGGCCCGGTGAAGGAGCGGATAGGTCTTTTCCAGCAGCGTTTCGTCGGGTTGATCTTCGCCTTCGCTCAGCGAGCGCAGGAATTGGGGCAGATCCCGGCCGACGAGGACCTCACGCTCCTCGTCTTCGACCTTAACGGCATCATCCTGGCGGCCAACGCCAACTTTGTCATGAGCGACGACACCACGGCGCTCGACATCGCCCACCGAGCCGTGCGCCGGCGTCTGAGCCTCCAATCCGACGCCGAGCTCTCAACAACGTAGGAGGCTGCCGACGCGGCGTTCCATGCGTGCGTGCGAATCGGGCAGTTTGTGAGGGCCGCCGGGCAGCTGGCCCTCGTCAGCGCACTATGACGCTACTCGGTGCGGAACACCGGAGCCTTTTCCTGATCCCGCCCGACGAACAGCTCGCCCTCCCGGCGGTCGAACTCGGCCAGGAACTCCTCAGCGAGATCGTCCTTGCGCTGTCGCTTGGCGAAATCGACCACCGGCACGTGATGCTGCGCCGCGAAACGGTAGAGGTTGGCGATGAGGGCCCGGCCGATCGGCTCCAACAACGCCGACGAAGCGACCGGATGACCACGATGAGACCGCAGAAACTACACCACCGCTTCCACGTGCTGCAGCCTGGGCTGGTACACGTTGAGATACATCCGGTCGATGCACTCCACCTTCAAGGTGACATGCCCGGCGAGGACATCGGCAGCGCTGCGAGGTAGCGTCATATCAGGCTCCGGTCGACACAGGCCCTCCGCGGCCACCAACCGCTTTGGGCGGTTCAAAACGCGGGACACCCTTGGATCCTGAATCTAGGCTCGACCGGAGCCCACGATCGCATCGCCCAACCCGCCACCGGCCCGGCTTCTACCCGGGGTCTGCCCCAACCCCACCTCGAATCCCACCGACGTGAGCATCACCACCACACAGACTCGTCGGGCTGGGGCGGAGCCCCGTTAGGTTTCTGCCTGCGGGTGTTGTACGCTTCCGCATCAGAGGGCAGACCGCAAGAAATCGGACACCTGGATGAGCAGCGATTTCGTGTGGACCGGAAACACCTGTTCGGAGTTCTCCAACGAGCCCGCTCAGTAGTCCGATAAGGCTGTCGAGAAAGGTTCCCCGGCCCGGTCCACGAGGAGGCCGCGTTGCTCGTCGACCAGCCTCGGGCTTGCTAGCGGCAGATCGTGCTGCTCGACAGCGTCCGCTATTGGCCCTTGCAAGTTGATCGACAGCCGAATGTTCCCCGACTTGCCCGGCGACATTGACTCCCCTAGGGTGACCGGCCGTTCAGCGGTAGGCGCACTTTGATGGGGGAGTGACCATGCGAGGATTTATGCGAACGGCAGCTCTGGCCTCATTGGCTGGACTGGCCGTGGCGGCGTGCGGGAGTTCTAGCAAAGGCAGCTCGAGTGCTACTACGGCGCCGGCGGGGACCAGCTCGGGCTCCGCCAGCTCCGGTCTGACCTCCAGCGCTCCGGGGATCACCTCGACGACCATTACCCTGGGGTTGATCACCTCGTTGACCGGCTCGGCGGCGCCGGAGTACACGGGAATCGTGCCGTCGGCCAAGGCGCGCATCGCCAAACAGAACGCCGAGGGCGGCATCGACGGCCGGCAGATCAACCTGATCGTCGAGGACGACGCGTCCAGCACGACCGGGGACCTGGCCGCTGCCCAGCAACTCATCGCCAAGGGCGTCTTCGGCGTCATGGGTGAGACGCCGTTTCTTTTCGGCGGGTACAAGGCTCTTCAACAGGCTGGCGTACCGGTCACCGGCGGCGGCTACGACGGCCCCGAGTGGGGCACGCAACCGAACACCAACATGTTCTCTATCTCCGGTCCGGTCGATCCCAGTTACCCTGCCTACAACGCCGAGCCCTTGTTCATGAAGCAACAGGGAGTGACGAAGGTCAGCTCCTTCGGTTACGGGGACTCGCCGTCGTCGACGGCTGCGGCCAAGGGCTTCGTCGTCGCCGCCGAGTCGGTCGGCCTTCAGAACGGCTACTTGAATACGGCCATCCCGTTCGGGTCAGTGAACGTCACCCCGATAGCGCTGAGCATGCACAGCGCCGGCGTGGACGGTGCCTACATGCCGTTGGATGACAACACCAACTTCGCCATTCTCACTGCGGCCAAGCAGGCGGGCGTCAACCTGAAGGTGGCCTTGTCCGCGACCGGCTACGGGCAGGCATTGCTGGACGACACCTCGGCTGTCGCCGCCGCCAACGGCACCTATTTCAGTACCGTCGGCGCCCCCGTCGAACTGCACACCGCGGCCACCCAGGCCTTCCAGTCAGCCCTGTCCCAGTACGCCCATTACACCGGGGTTCCCGGCTTTGACTGGTACGAAGGGTGGTCGTCGACCGACCTTATGATCAAAGGCCTGTCCCTGGCCGGAAAGAATCCCACCCGAACCTCGTTCATCAACAACCTGCACACCGTCACCGACTACGACGCTAATGGGCTGCTCCAACCGGCCAACCTCACGCTCGCCGAGTTTGGCAAGGCGCCGCAGACGTTGTGCGGCTGGCAGGTTCAGCTCCAAGGGAGCAAGTTCGTCCCGGTACCCGCCAACGGCAAGCCCATCTGCGGGACCCTGGTGCCGAACTCTTAACCATAGACGAGGGCGGTTGCCGTCGGGGCCGACACCGCGGGTGGCACCCCCGGTCCCGAGCTCACGACGAGGCCAATCCGGGCCCGAAGCCCTCCTGGTCTGGCCGGCGCAGCGAGGCGGTTGAAGGCGGCTCGCTTCCGGCGTGGACCACTGTGATCCCGGGGATGGACCCGAGCACATATACCCACAGACCGAACCGGCGGCCCACCCGCGGCTGCTGGTCCGGTTCTAGGCGGACGAGCCCACGGGTCGCGCAGAGCTCGCAGCGCCCCGGCCGCGGCGGCGGGGTTGATCCTGAGTCGCTCGGCGACTCCCATCCAACAGGTCGCGAGGTCCCGGGGCGTCGTGTGCGGGGTACGGAATTCCGGGTCGGTGTTGTGCGGCGCCCACCAGGGCGGTGGGCCATGTGCCCGCCATTGTGCGCCGGGCACGAGACCGCCCGGGAGGTTCGGGCCCGGCGGACATTTCCACCGGATCCCGTGGCTCGTACCGTCATCTTCGACGAGTACCTGTCCGAGCCAAGGAGCGAGCTATGGGCTTCACCACCGGAGATCTTCCGCCTGTCGACGTTGAAACGTTCGCCGACCGGCCCTATTTCGAGCGCATCCGGGTGCTTGCCGCCCATTGGGGCGAGTACGGCTTCGGGACGCCGAAGATGGTCCACGCCATCTACGTGGCGAAGCTGTTGCTGCTGTACGTGTTCGGCGGCGTGCTGGTGGCTACGTCGACGTCGGGTCTCGGCCCGTTCTGGCATGTCTCGCAGTGGTGGTCCGAGCCGATCATCTACCAGAAGTTGGTCTTGTGGACCATGCTGCTCGAGATCTTGGGTCTGGCCGGGTCGTGGGGGCCGATGGCCGCCCATTTCAAGCCGATGACCGGTGGCTTTCGGTACTGGGCCCGGCCGGACACCATCCGCCTGGCACCGTGGCCGGCCAAGGTGCCGTTCACGGCGGGTGACCGGCGCACCGTCGGCGATGTGGCGCTGTATCTGGGCATCATCGCCACGCTGGTGACGGCCCTGGTCCTCCCCAGCGTGTCGAGCGGATCGCTGGACCGGCTGGTTCCCGGCAACGCCGGCCTGGTCAACCCCACCGTGCTGTTCGTGCTGATCGGTCTGTTGGTGGTGCTGGGCCTGCGGGACAAGGTGGTGTTCCTGGCGGCCCGCAGCGAGCAGTACCTGCCGGCGATCGTGTTTTTCGCCACGCTCGGCTATGTCGACATGATCATCGCCTTGAAGCTGCTGATCGTGGTGGTGTGGATCGGCGCCGGCGTGTCCAAGTTGTCCAAGCATTTCTCGCGGGTGGTTTCGCCCATGGTCAGCAACACCCCGTGGGCGCCCAAGGCGTTCAAGCGGCGCAACTATCGGGATTTCCCCAACGACCTGCGCCCCTCACACCAGGCGGCCAGTCTGGCCCATGTCGGCGGCACCACCGTCGAGATAATCCTGCCCCTGGTCCTGCTGTTCTCGACCAACCCCACCGTCACCCTGCTGGCGGTGATCGGCATGGTGATCTTCCACCTGTTCATCATCTCGACGTTCCCCCTGGCGGTGCCGTTGGAGTGGAACGTGTTGTTCGCCTACGCCGCGGTGTTCCTGTTCTGGGGGCACCCGGCGTGGCACGGCTTCGCGGTCACCGATTTCTCGTCCCCGCTGGTGCTGGCGGCGATCATCGCTGGACTGCTGTTCTTCCCGGTCCTGGGCAACCTGCGCCCCGACCTGGTGTCGTTCCTGCCCTCGTTGCGCCAGTACGCCGGCAACTGGGCCTCGGCCTCGTGGGCGTTCGCGCCCGGGGCGGAAGCCAAGCTCGACACCATGGTGCGCGGCGCCGGCAACACTATCGACCAGCTGGCCGCCACCTACCCCCGGCCCGTCGCCGAAATCCTGCTCAACAAGACCATCGCCTGGCGCGCCATGCACAGCCAGGGCCCGGCCCTGAACTCGATGCTCGTCAAGCAGTTGGGCGCCGACCTGGATCGTTACACGGTGCGGGAGGCCGAGTTCGCCTGCAACACGGTCATCGGGTTCAACTTCGGTGACGGCCATTTCCACAACGAGCACCTGATCGCCGCCATCCAGAAGCGCTGCCGCTTCGAGCCGGGCGAGTTCATCGTCGCCTGGGTCGAGTCCCAGCCGATCCACAAGGACCGCCAGCAGTACAAGATCATCGACGCCGCCCTGGGGGTGATCGAACGGGGCTCGTACCGGGTCGCCGACGCCGTGGACCAACAGCCGTGGCTGCCCGACGGGCCCATCCCGCTGGAGGTCACCTGGACCGCCGCAGACTCAGCGGCCGCGGCCGTCGAGCTCATCGCCCCCGCCGCAGACGTTTCCGCTTCACGCCGGCCGATGGAGGTGGGGTCGTGACCAGGGCGGTGGTGGTTGGCGCCGGGCCGAACGGCCTGGCCGCGGCGGTGCGGCTGGCCCAGCACGGCCTTGATGTCGAGGTGCTCGAAGCCGCCGAGACCATCGGGGGCGGCACCCGGACCAGCGAGCTCACCGTGCCGGGCGTGCTCCATGACCACTGCTCGGCGTTCCACCCGATGGGTGTCGGCTCTCCCTACCTGGCCGGCTTGGATCTGGGCCGCTACGGGCTGCGCTGGCGGTGGCCGGAGATCGACTGCGCCCACCCGCTCGACAGCGGCGACGCCGGCCTTTTGTGGCGGTCGATCGATGCGACGGCCGCCGGTTTGGGTTCCGACGGCGCCGGCTGGCGGCGGACGTTCGCCAGCACCGCGGCCGGTTTCGACGAGCTCGCCGACGACCTGATGCGGCCCATCGTCCATGTGCCCCGCCACCCGATCCGCCTGGCCGGGTTCGGGCCCGGCGCGGTCCTGCCGGCGTCGGTCACGGCCCGGCGGTGGCGGACCGACAAGGCCCGGGCCCTGTTCGGCGGCGTCGCCGCCCACGCTTTTTATCCGCTGCACCGGCCCACGTCGTCGGCGATTGGGAGAACCATCATCGCCGCCGGCCACCGCCACGGTTGGCCGGTAGCCGTGGGCGGCTCGCGATCGATCACCGACGCCCTGGCCGCCATGCTCGCCGAGCTGGGTGGCAAGATCCGCACCGGCGTCCACATCGGCCACCACCGCGACATCCCGGCCGCCGACGTCGTCCTGCTCGACCTGGCCCCCGCCGCCATCGCCGCCATCTACCAGGACCGCCTGCCCCGACGCGTCGCTCGCGCCTACCGCCGGTACCGGTACGGGCCGGGCGCGTTCAAGGTCGACCTGGCCATCGAAGATGGCGTGCCGTGGACCAGCCCCGACTGCGGCCGGGCCGGGACCGTCCACCTGGGGGGGACCTTCGAGCAGATCGCCGCCACCGAACGCGACATCGCCAAGGGGCGCATGCCCGAGCGGCCCTTCGTCCTGGTCGGCCAGCAATATCTGGCCGACCCGACCCGCTCGGCCGGCAACATCCATCCGCTGTGGACCTACGCGCACGTCCCCCACGGCTACACCGGCGACGCCACCGCCGCGATCCTCGACCAGATCGAACGCTTCGCCCCCGGGTTCCGGGACCGCATCGTGGCCCAAGCCGTGCGCCCCACCACCCAGATGCCGGCCTACAACCCCAACTACGTCGGCGGCGACATCATCACCGGTGCCAACACCGAACGCCAGCTCGTCCTTCGGCCACGCGCCGCCCTCGACCCCTACAGCACCGGCGTCCCGGGCACCTACATCTGCTCGGCGGCCAGCCCGCCCGGCGCCGGCGCCCACGGGATGTGCGGATTCCACGCCGCCGGCTCGGCCCTCCGCCACCTGCGCATCACCCCCTCGGACTGAGCCAGGCACGCCATGACCTGCTCAGCTTCTATTGTCCCCCGACCGGGCCGGGGCTGATCGTTCCATGGTCGGTTGGCGCCGTGGTGGCGTCATCGGAGCCGCGGCCGAGTTGGTGGCGCCAGCACGAGGGGGGCCGCCAGTTTTGGCCCAACGCCTGAGGACAGCCGGGCTGTCGCTGCGTACCGTCACACCATGACCACGAACGCGAACTCCACCTTTGTCGATGCGAACGATCCACCGGTGCTGGGCGCCAACCCGCTGGTCGGCCTGAGCCGCCCGCAGATCGCCGCCGCCCTCGCCCGTCTCCTGCAAGACGTCGCCGTCGAGCCGGGTGCGGCGGCTGCCAGCGCCCTCGCCACCACGGGCGACTTGATCGAGACGGCGGTCGGGCGCGGCGACGTGGCGCCGGGCGGGGGCGACAAGCGCTTCGCCCACCCGGCATGGTCGGCCAACCCGGTCTACCGTCGCCTGATGCAGGCCCACCTGATCGAGGCCAAGGCCGTGCTCGACCTGGTCGACGAGGTCGACTTGGACGCCGAGAGCCGCGAGCGAGCCCGGTTCGCCGTCTCGTTGTTCACCGAGGCGGCGGCGCCCACCAACACCCTGGTCGGCAACCCCAGCGCGTTGGCGAAGGCGGTCGAGACTCACGGCCGCAGCCTGGTCTCGGGCCTGCGGCACATAGTCAGCCACATCCGCCGCGACGGCGGCATGCCGGCCACGGTGGACCCCCGTCCTTTCCGTGGGCGGCAACATCGCCGTCACCCCCGGCCAGGTTGTGCACCGCAGCGAGGTGTTCGAGTTGATCCAGCACACGCCGCACGGCCAGACGACGTTTACCCGGCCGCTGGTCTCCATCCCTCCACAGATCAACAAGTTCTACATATCCGACATCGGGCCCGGGCGCAGCCTGATCGCGCACATGGTCAACGCCGGCGTGCCGTACTTCGCGTCAGTTGGCTTAACCCCACGGCGGCCCAGCGCGACTGGAACCTCGACACCTACGTGGCCGCCTGCAAGGAGGCCATCGAAGTGGCCTGTGAGATCACCGGCAGCCCCGACGCCAACCTGGTCGGCATGTGCGCCGGCGCCATCACCATGGCCTGACTGCTCGGGCACCTGGCAGCGACCGGCGAAACGATTGTCAACTCCGCCACCCTCATGGTCGCCGGGTTCGACACCGCCCCAGGACTCCCAGATCAGGATGCTGGCGTCGAAGGCCGCGGTCGAAGCGGCCCGCACCCGCAGCGGGCTGGCTTCCTCGACGGGCGCGACTTGGCCAAGGTGTTCGCCTGGTTGTGTCCCAACGACCTGGTGTGGAACTCCGTCCGCGGCGCCGGCCGTCCCCTGCTCTTGATCATGGGACTGGGCGGCAACATCGAGAGGTGGGACCCGCTGGAGCGGGCGCTGAACGCCCGCGGCGTCCAGACCGTCGCCTATGACGCCTCAGGCGCCCCGACGCCGACGTCCCGGGCGTGTCCGGCGCCCGGCATCTGCTGCTGATGGAGCACCCCGTGCCGGCGGCGGACAGGATCGCCGCGTTCCTCGCCTCGTAGGCGGCGACCTTGTTTGTCTCGGGCGCACAAACCGGCCCGTCGAGGTTGGTGGCGGGCGCCCGATGATGCGGGCGGGTCGACTCCTTACTGTGCATGCATGGAGCTCACCAAGACCGACCGACGCGCCGCCTGCCTCGCATCCCTACCCGACGAGCGCGCCGCCGCCGACCCCGACGGCGCCTGCATCGACGACGACCGACTGGCGCTCACCAACGCCGAGTTCGCCGCACGTGTCCGGGCCGCGGCCGAAGCGTTCTACGACCACGGTGTCGGGGCGGGCGACGTCGTCGCCACGCTGCTCGCCAATCGGGTCGAGCTGGTGGTGGCCATGTTCGCGGCTTGGCGAGTCGGTGCCGCGTTCACGTCGATCAACCTGGCCCTGACCCCCGGCGAGGCGGCGTTCCAAGTCGAGGACTCGGGCGCCCGTGTCGTCGTCCACGAAGGCGCCGTCCTCGACCTGCCTGGCGTGGCGGCCATCGAGGCGGCCGCCCTGCCTGTCACGCCGACCCGACCGCAGGACCCGCCCGCGGCGGACGCCGCCGCTTTGGCCTTGCTGATCTACACCAGCGGCACCACCGGAAGGCCGAAGGGGGTCATGCTCGACCACGCCAACCTGACCGCCATGGTCGGGATGATCACCGCCGCGCTGGAGCTGACCAGCACCGACCAGAGCCTGCTGATCCTCCCCCTCTTCCATGTCAACGGCATCCTGATCAGCGTGCTCTCGCCATTGGTGGCCGGCGGGGCCACCACCATCACCGGTCGGTTCTCGCCGTCGACGTTCTTCGACACCATCGAAGCGGTCCGCCCCACCTACTTCTCCGCGGTGCCCGCCATCTACGCCATGCTCAGCGCCCTCCCCGACGACCTCCGCCCCGACACCTCGTCGGTCCGGTTCGCGGTGTGCGGCGCCGCCCCCATGCCGGCCGAGCTGATCGCCCGCTTCGAAGACCGCTACGGGATCGTCGTGGTCGAGGGCTACGGACTGTCCGAGGGCAGCTGCGCGTCGACAATCAACCCGATCCACGGGCCGCGCAAGCCCGGAACGGTCGGGCGGCCGCTCCCCGGTCAAGACGTCGCGCTCCTCGGCGCCGACGGGCAGCCCACGCGCGAAGGGTGCGGTGAGGTCATCGTGCGCGGCCCCAACGTCATGCGCGGCTACCTCAACCAGCCCGAGGAGACAGACCGGGCCCTCGGCGGGGGATGGCTGCACACCGGCGACGTCGGCCACTTCGACCGCGACGGCTACCTCGTCCTGGTCGACCGGGTCAAGGACATGATCATCCGGGGCGGCGAGAACATCTATCCCAAGGAGATCGAGAACGTCCTCTACGGGCACCCCGCCGTCCTCGAGGCCGCCGTGGTCGGCCGCCCCCACGACGTGCTCGGCGAAGAACCGGTGGCGTTCGTCGCCCTGCGCGCCCCGGGATCTGCCACCCCGGAGGAGCTGATCGAAGAGTGCGGCGCGGCGCTCGCCCGCTACAAGAATCCCCGGGCCCTGACCATCGTCGACGGGCTGCCCAAGAACCCCGTCGGCAAGATCGACAAGCCGGCCTTGCGCCGCCTCGTAGGGCACGCTTCTGACCGGCGTCCCTAGTATCGCTGCTGTGCAGCGGGGCGACCCCCGGATTCGTGAGCTCGTCGCATCCGTCGCCGGCCGCGTCGGCGAGCGGCTGGCATCGGTGACCGGCGACATCCAAGACGTCATCGAACAAGCCATCCCGGGGCTGCAAGGCGACGAGTCCGCAGCGTTGCTGCACGCCAGCATCGGCGAGAACGTCGACGTCGCCCTGGAGATCCTGACCGATGCCGGCGCCCGCACGGTCGCCGCGCCCGCCGCGGCCGTCGACTACGCACGCCGTCTCGCCCAACAGGACGTCCCCGCCACCGTCCTCATCCGGGCCTACCGGGTCGGCCAGGCACGACTGCTCCGCCATTGCATCGAGGAGCTGTTGCGACAATCGCCAGGCGACCACCTCGAAGGAATGGCCACCCTGGAGATGGCCGAGTCCGTCTCCGCCTACGTGGACCACGTGGTGGAGGAGGTCCTCACCACCTACGCCACCGCCCGCGACGCCTGGCTCGGCGACCGCAGCGCAGTGCTCGCCATGCGCGTCCGCGAGATCCTGCGGGGCGAGCGCGTAGACCTCGCCGCAACCGAGCGACGCCTGGACTACCGCTTCGACCAGTACCACCTCGGGCTCGTGCTGTGGGTCGAGGCATCCGACGAGCCCGACTCGCTACCACGCATCCGCCGCCTCGTCGGCGGGCTCGGCCAAGACCTCGAGCTGGCCGCAACGCCACTGGTCATCCCCGCCGACGAGAACAGCGCATGGGCCTGGCTGCCCACCCGGGCCAGCTTGGCCAGAACGGGCGAGCTGGCCCTGGCCGCCAAGAGCGAGCCCGCGGTCACCCTCGCCGTCGGCGAGCCGGCCGCGGGGATCGAGGGCTTCCGCCGCAGCCACCGCCAAGCCGTGAGCGCGCCGCGGTGGCGCTCGCCGCCGGTCACGAGCGTGCCCCGATCACCCCCTTCGCCGACGTGGCCCCGATCGCGGCGCTCTGCGCCGACCTCGGCTCCGCCCGGGCCTGGATCCACGAAACCCTCGGCGACCTGGCCATCGCCTCGACCCGCAACCAAGGACTGCGGGAAACGGCACGCGTCTTCCTCCAAACCGGTGGCAGCTACACGGCCACCGCCGAGCAGCTGTTCCTCCACCGCAACACCACCCAGTACCGGGTTCGCAAGGCCGAACAAGTCAGGGGCCGTCCGTTGCGCGACGGCCGGCTGGACGTCGAAGTGGCCCTGCTGGCCTGCCACTGGTTGAAGGCGGCGGTGCTCCAACCACCCGGCTGATCCGAGCGCGGAATCCGTTTGTGGTCCCGCCACAAACCAGCCCAGAAACGTTGAGCGCCGAGGACGATGACCGGCGGGCCCGGCCGGCTTACGGTAACCAGATGAGCAGCTACGACCCTCCCCTCGATGACATCCGTTTCGTGCTCGACGCGGTCGTCGACCTCACCTCGCTGGCCAAGTTGCAGCGCTTCGCCCACGCCGAGCCCGATCTTGTCCACGGCGTCATCGAGGAAGCGGGCCGCTTCGTCGCCGACGTGATCGCCCCCCTCAACACCGTCGGCGACCGCCACCACAGTCGGCGGAACGGCGACGGCACGGTCAGCACCCCGCCCGGCTTCGCCGACGCATACCGCGCCTTCGTGGCCGCCGGTTGGGGATCGGTCCCGTTTCCCGCTGAGCACGGCGGCGGGGATTTCCCGGGTCTGGTGGCGACCGTGATCGCCGAGCTCGTGGCCTCCTCGAACCTGGCCTTCTCGCTGTGTCCCGGCCTGACCCAAGGCGCCATCGACCTGCTGCTCGCCCACGCAAGCCAAGAGCTGCAGGACACCTACCTGCCCAAGCTGGTGACCGGCGAATGGACCGGCACCATGAACCTGACCGAGCCCGACGCCGGCTCGGACGTGGGCGCGGTCCGTACCAGAGCGACCCCAGCCGGCGACGGCACCTGGCGGGTCACCGGCCAGAAGATCTTCATCACCTACGGCGAGCACGACATGGCCGACAACATCGTCCATCTCGTCCTGGCGCGCCTCCCCGACGCGCCGCCCGGCACCCGAGGCATCTCCTGCTTCGTCGTGCCCAAGACACTGGTCGGCCCCGACGGCGTCCTCGGCGAGCGGAACCGTGTGAGCTGCATGTCGATCGAGCAGAAACTCGGCATCCACGCCAGCCCGACCTGCGTGCTCGACTTCGACGGGGCCCAGGGCTACCTGATCGGCGAGCCCAATGCGGGCATGCGCTACATGTTCACCATGATGAACAACGCCCGCCTCTGGGTGGGCGTGCAGGGCCTCGCCGTGGCGAGCCGGGCTTACCAGCAGTCCGTCGCCTACGCCAACCAGCGCCGCCAGGGCCGCCGGCCCGGTGCCGCGGCGGGGACCGCGTCGGCGATCATCGACCACCCCGACGTGCGTCGCATGCTCCTGACCCAGAAAGCCTCCATCGAGGCGCTGCGCTCGCTGGTCTACCTGGTAGCCGAATCGATTGACATCGCCGAGGAACACCCCGACCCGGCCGAGCGGACAGCACGCCGCGAGCTGGTCGATCTACTGATCCCGATCACCAAGGCCTGGGGCACGGACCTGGGTGTTGAGCTCAGCTCGCTGGCGCTGCAGGTTCACGGCGGCGCCGGCTACATCGAGGAGACCGGCGCCGCCCAGCATTACCGTGATGCCCGCATCACGCCGATCTACGAGGGCACCAACGGCATCCAAGCCATCGACCTCGTGACCCGCAAACTCGCCATGCGCGGCGGCGCCGTAATCGCCGACTTCCTCGCCCGCGTCGACGCCACCGGCGTCGCCCTCGACGCTGCGGGCGAATCTCTGGCGTCGATCCGGGTCAACCTGGCCGCCGCGGTCGCAACGCTGCGCGCTGCCACCGAATATCTCTCAGACGCCGACCTGGAGGCGGCGCTCGCCGGGGCAACGCCGTACCTGCGGATGTTCGGGGTGGTCGCCGGCGGCTGGCTGATGGCCCGCCAAACCGTCGCCGCCAACCGACTCCTCGCCGCCGGCTCAGCCGACGGCGCCTTCCTCCAAGCCAAGCTCGTCACCGCCCGCTTCTACTGCGAGCAGCTTCTCCCCCAATCGTCCGGGCTGCTCGCTGCGGTCACCGCCGGCAGCCGCGACCTGCTAGCCCTCGACGCCGAACAGTTCTGACCGCCCTTTTAGACCATCCGATCCGGTCGCTGCCAACACACAGTCGACCAGCGCGAGCTGGGCATTGCGGACCTACACAGTCGGGGCATGTTCATGGGTAGCACCGTGCCGGTGATCGGTACATGTCGCTGTCAACGGTCGTCCCAGAACGGCGTCCCGAATGTCTTGATGAGACCTATTGGTGAAACGCCGGGCAAGTGGGACACTCCAGCACCTGTCCTGACCGCAGTGCCGGGGCGGGCCGGATCTGCACTCCTGGCGGGTCCAAACAACCCAAACTCCTGGGCCTCACCTTCGTAGAGGTCGACCAGCTCAGCGAGCTCGCCCAAGCCGAAGGACTCTGGCGAGTCAACGAGTCGGCCTTCGTCGTCTGCCACCGTGCACCCCTGGTGAGCTGTCCCTATTCGATACCGAGGCCCGGATGTTCGGGAATGCCCCGCCGGGTCGACCGTTAACTCGTGCAAGCAGCTGAGATCGGGCCCGGGACACCGAAACCCTGCCACCCAGCGGCACGACCGAGCGATGTTTCTGGTGTGTATGGGGGCGGATTATCGTCTTGAACGTCTTTTTGTTCTTCGCTCGCACTTTCTCTGGGAAGTCCTGATGGCCGAAGCCGACCGTGAGCGAGTTAAGAGGCGCCGGCCGGTCGGCGACGCGGTGCGGGAGCGACTGTCCGTTCGCCATGCGCTGGAGGGCCAGCTGGTATCGCTGGTCAACCTCCTCGGCCGGCCGCTCAACGACGTTGAGGAAACCCGTGTCGGCAAAGTCGACGACGTGGTGGCCCGCTGGGAGCGCAACAGCGCCTACCCGCGGGTCGTGGCCATCCTGGCCCGGGTCGGCAGGGGTCACGCAGTTGTCGCCGCAGATGACATCACCATTTCCCAGACCGGCGTCCAGCTGCGCTCCGACCGGCAGGTGGTGGCGCGGCCGGTGCGCCAAAAGGGCGACGTGGCTCTGGCACGCGACGTTCTCGACCACCAGCTGGTGGACCTGGCCGGGGTGGAGGTGGTCCGTGCCAACGACATCTATCTGTTCGACGGCCCCAATGGCTGGGAGTTGACCGGCGTGGACGTCGCTGTGCGAGCGTTCCTCCGCCGGCTGGGGCCGCGCCGCCGTACGTGCCCACCGCCGGTGCGAGCCATCGACTGGGCGGAGCTGCGCAGTCGTTTGTGCCCCGTTTCACCGACGAAGCGTTGCCGAACGAGCCCGGTCCAGCCGACGCCGCCGGTGAGGTCGGCGGGGCGGTCAAGCTTGGCGTCCCAGCTCGCGACCTCAAGAAGCTGCGAGCCAAGGACGTCGCAAGCCTCCTGGCCGAGCTGGGACGAGGCCAGCAGGCCCAGGTGGCTGCGCTGGCGCCGCAGTCAGCCGCCGCCGAGGCCCTTCGCCAGCTTGATACGGCGCAGCGCGACGCTCTCTTGGCCGAGCTAAACGACGACGATCGGCGACGACTCGAGGGGCTTCTGAATGGAGAGGCAATGCCGTGAGCCAGCCAGAGCCTCTGGCTACGGCTATGCGTTTACGGCCCCGCCCGCGGTGGGTGGTGCGACTGCTCGCGGTGCTCGCCATCCTCGGCCCCGGTCTGATTGCTGCGAACGCGGGAAACGACGCGGGCGGGATCCTCACTTACGCCAGCGCGGGATCCCAGTTCGGATACCGAACGCTCTTCCTGATGGTGCTGGTGACCGTTGCTTTGGTGGTCGTACAGGAGATGTGCTCGCGTCTCGGGGTCTTCACGGGCGAAGGGCTCGGAGGGCTGATTCGCGAGCAGTTTTCCGCGCGTCCCACCTTCATCGCCCTGGCGCTCCTTCTCGTGGCCAATGCCGGGCTCACCGTCAGCGAGTTCGCAGGTGTCGGGGCCGCCATGGAGATCTTTCACGTTTCGCCTGGAATCTCGGTTCCGATCGCCGCCGTCCTGGTATGGGCGCTGACTGTGCTGGGCTCCTACTCCACGGCGGAACGGCTGTTCCTCATCCTCACCTTGGCGTTTTTGACGTACCCGATCGCCGCGTTCCTGGCCCATCCTGGCGCGAAGGAGGTGTTCAGCAACCTGCTGTGGCCGCACTTCGAGCGATCACACTCCTTCCTCGTCCTCGCGGTTGCGCTGATCGGCACCACCATTACGCCCTACATGCAGTTCTATGTTGCCTCCGCCGTGGTCGACAAAGGCATCAAGCCTTCTGAGTATGGCGGCGAGCGCATCGACACGGTAAGCGGTGCCATCTGGAGCGACATCATCAGTATCTTCATCATCATCGCCACCGCGGCGGCGATTGGGGGCAGCGGACCGCTGCAATCGGCGAGGCAGGCGGCCGAGGCGCTCAAACCAGCCGTAGGAGCGGCCGCGCCGGCGCTGTTCGCGTTCGGGTTGTTGGGAGCTTCCCTGTTGGCGGCGTCGGTGGTGCCCCTCTCGACGGCATATGCCATCGCCGACGCCGTGGGAGCACCTCGGTCGGTGTCGGCCCGCTTTCGGGACGCACCGCTCTTCTACGGGATCTTCACTCTTCAGATCCTCGTTGGCGCGGGCATCGCCCTTGCGCCCGGGAATCTCGTGGCACTGGTTGTGAATGCCCAGGTATTGAACGGGATAATCACGCCGCTGCTACTTACCTATGTGCTGATCCTTGCCAATCGCTCGACCGTCCTGGGAGACGCCAAGAACGGCCCTATCTTCAAAGCCGTGGCGACCATCTGCGTCGCCGTCGTCGGGTTCCTGTCGTTCGTCGTCCTGGTCCAATCCGTCTTTGGCCTCGGCTGAGCAGCTACCAGCAGAAGCAACCCCACATCTACTTCCATCAAGCCATCAGGCCGTTCGGGCGTCCGCGCGACGGAAAAGGACCTTCATAGCTCGCGTTTGGCAACTCAAGAGCCACGGTGAGGGGTAATACAACGAGGGATTACGGGCGCCTTAGATCTGGCCGATGAGCAGCTGTGGCAGCCGCTCGGCCGGCATTTCCTCGTCGGCTCTGCCGGCGTCGATATCGATGGGCTTCTGCGGCTGGCCGGTCCACGAACCAAGGTGACCGATTGGCGGGGTACGCCGAACGTCTCCGCAATCACCGCGAGCGCTGAGCGAGTCGCGCTTTCCTCCTTCCGCTGGCGAGGTGACTCGGACCACACGCGCGCCGTCGTGCGTTCCACCCACGACCGTCTGCGAAGCGTTTGGCGGTACATGAATCTCTAGACTGCACATCATCGATGATGCGCAGTGGCTGGACGCTGAGTCGGCGGCGGTGCCGGGGTTTGTCGCCCGGCGGCTGCAGGCGGAGGGGATCGCCATGGTCTTCGCGGTCCGGGAGTTGAGCGAGGTGGCGCCGGCCTTGCAGGGGCTGCCCGAGGTGGTCATCGGTGCCCTGGACCCGAGCGACGCCGCCGCCCTGCTGGAGATGATCGCCCCGGGCAGGCTGAGCCCGCACGTGGCGGCGCGGCTGATAACCGAGGGAGGGGGGAACCCGCTGACGCTGGTGGAGCTGACGGCCGAGCTGACCTCGGCGCAGTTGGCCGGGTCGGCTGAGTTGCCTGACCCGCTTCCTGCCGCCGGGTCGCTACAGCAGATGTTCAGGCGCCGCCTGGGCAGGCTGTCGTCCGATGCCCAGCTGTTGCTGGCCGTCGCTGCCGCCGAGCCCGCTGCCTCTGAGACCGTGTTGTGGCGGGCTGCTGCCGCGCTTCGGCGTCGATGCTGACCTCGCCGCCGCCGAAGTGAGCAGTTTGGTCGAGTTCGGCCCGGCGGTCACGTTCCGCCACCCTCTGGTCCGCTCGGTCGCCTACCACAGCATGCCCGTGGGCCGCCGCCGGCTGGTCCACCAGGCGCTGGCCGAGCTGATCGACGCCGGAGAGCAGTCCGACCGGGTGGCCTGGCACCTGGCCATGGCGGCGGACGGGCCGGACGAGGCAGTGGCGGCCCGGCTGGAGGAGGTGGCCGGGCGGGCAACGGAGCGGGGCGGCTACGCGGCGACGGCGACGTTCTTGGCCCGTGCCGCCGAACTGTCCGACGACAACGAGCAGCGTACCGAACGTGTCCTGGCCGCCGCCGAAGCGGCGCTCGCCGCGGGCCATCTCGTCCAGGCCGAGGCGCTGCTCGACCAGGGCCGCGCCCAGGCAACCAGCAATCGGCAGCTGGCCACAGCACAGCGGCTCGGCGGCGAGGTGTCCCTGGCCACCGGCCGGATCGGCGACGCCGCCCGGCAGCTACTCGCCGCCGCCAGACTGCTCCCCCCGGTGGACCGGCCGGGACGGGCAACGCTGCTCACCGCACTGACTGCCGCCAACTTCGCGCCGGGCGACACCCTTGAACAGGTGCGCGCCTTCTCCCTCGTCGTCGCCGAGACCCCCGTTGACCTCGAGGACCCATCCGCGGCCGGGGACTGCCTGCTGATCGGCCTGCTGCACAGGCTGTCTGGCGCGCCAAGACAGGCGGCGCCCCTGCTCCGCGCCGCCGTCGGCCATCTCTGCCACCCCGCCACACCCGACGCCGTCCGCATGCAGATCCCACAGGTCGCCGCTGTGATGGCCGCGGTGGAATTGCTGAACTGAACGACGTCACGTACGAAGTGCTCGACGCGTACGTGCGCTCCGCACGCAGATCCGGTGCGCTCATGGTCCTCTCGTCGGCCTTGACCAGCCTTGCCGGAACCCTGCTGACCAAAGGCCGGTTCGACGATTGCGAGCAGGCCTGGACCGAAGCCCGCGCCCTCGGCGAAGCGACCGGAGCCCCCGGGCTCTCGGATCCCTCCTTCGACGAGCTGGGCCTCGCCTGCTGGCGCGGTCACGAGGAGGAAGCGCGAGACGTCGCCGCCAGGATCGCCGCCCGCCTGCAACGCCGGACCGATGACGGTCGCGAGACTTACCACCCACCGTGGTATCACCTTGCCGTGCTGGACCTCAGCTTCGGCCGCTACCGGCAGGCCTACGACTACGTCCTGCCCGATTTCCGGGAGGACAGGCTGGCGGTCGGTATTATCGTGCTCCCTGACCTCATCGAGGCCGCGGTCCGCTGCGATGAAATGGCGGTGGCGCAGCAAGCCCTGGACCGGCTGGAAGAACGAGCACAAGCCAGCGGCGCGCTATGGGGCCGCGGCTGCCTCGCGCGCTGCCAGGCGCTGCTGGCCGGGGACGCCGCTGAGCCCCTCTACCGCCAAGCCATCGACCTTCTCGAACAGACCGGGTACCTCACGGACCTTTCCAGGGCCCACCTGCTGTATGGCGAGTGGCTGCGGCGCCAGCGCCGCCGCCGCGACGCGCGCGTCGAGCTCGGCGCCGCCTACGACATGTTCATTCAGATGGGCGCCGACGGCTTTGCCTCCCGGGCCAGCGGCGAGCTAGCCGCAACCGGCGAAAGAGCCCGAAAACGCGCCGTGGAGACCAGGCAGACGTTGACTCCACAAGAAGCGCAGATCGCTCGACGCGTCGCCGAGGGCGGCATGAACCCGCGATGTCGCTGCCGAGTTGTTCATCAGTGCCGCCACGGTGGACTACCACCTGCGGAAGGTGTACCAGAAGCTCGGAGTCACTTCGCGAACCCAGCTAGCTCGATCAATGCTGACAACGAACGACTAGCCGGATCGCCCCTTTAAAACCCGAGGTGTTCGGGTCCACGCACCGACCCTGAGCCTAGACACGGTTCGTCGGCCGGCCCCCGGAGCCCTGGATTAGCGATATCACGGGAGTTCCGGGCATCCGTATGACCGCCGGTTAGGGTGGACAGTAGATGCCCGATTGACAGCCAACCGCGTACCTTCCCGAGCGGGCCCGAACAGCGCATCAGGGTAAACCTGGCGGGCGACCCTGGCCGGTTTGCGGAACGGGTGATGATACAGATCCTCTTCGGCCTCCACGAGGCCGTGCGCACGGAGCGGCGGACCAAGGTCACCGATCTGCAGAACGTGGTCCGAACGGCTCGAGCTACCCGGGCGGTGACGCTCGCAGAACTCCCCCTGCCCTCCATGCCCCGCGACGCTCGGCTTCTCGTCCGCTTTGTCATGGACCTCCTGGGACTTGCCCTTACCAGGCCCGCGGCGGAGATCCGCAAGGACCGGTGGGACATGCGAGTTTTCGGAAGGCGTGGGGGCTGGATCGACTTCGGGCACCTGAGCCAGACGTGGCTCCGGGAGGCGGCCAAGGCGTGGTGCTGGGAGCGCCTGGCTGGCTTCGACAATCCAGCCCGTCTGGCCCAGATCGTGTTCGACCTGGGCCCACTCTCGGAGTCGCTGACCCGCCACTGGCCCGATGGCGGCCAACAGCCCGCCGCGCTGAGCAGAGCCGACATCATGGCCTTCTGCAACGACCTGGCCCACCGTGAGGCCATCGGGCGGCTGTCGGCATACATGCGTCACCGGGTCCAGGTGGACACCGATCTGTTCCTGCGCCAGTGCCGATCCATCGGGCTTACCAGACCGGGGGCTCCGATGGCCGGGATGGCTGAGGACGTCGCCTTCTCGCCATCGGACCGCTTGGCCCGTCCGTGACCGCCGGCCGGGGACGAGGGGGGCCGTTCCTTCTCCAGGTCGTGTTGGAACAGCTTCTCTCCGACCAGGCCCTCGGTCGTCTCGACGCCACGGCTGGCCCCGATGTCCGGGCCATGGTCGAGCTGCAGGCGCGGGTCGGCCGCCGGCCGGGGGAGCTCTGCGGACTGGTGTTGGACTGCCTGACCACCGAGGAGGTTCTCGACGAAGGCGGCCAGTCCAGAGCTGCCCCGGTGCTGGTCCACGACATGCCCAAGGTCGGTGTCCGCGGTCTTCGACTACCCATCCACGCCGAGGGCGCCGCCATTGTCGCCTCCCACCAGGAACGGGTGCGCCACCGTTATCCGGACACGCCCGGCGGCGAACTGAAGCTCGTTCCCGCGCCCTTCCGGAACTCCAGGGGGACCAGAGGTCTCTTCCCGGGGACCGTGGCGGAGAACCTACGCGACTGGGTTGCGCAGCTGCCCCGCTTGGTCGGACCCGATGGCCGCGACTACCCACGTTCGGACATCACGATGTACGCCTTCCGCCGCTCCTACGCCCAACGCTTAGCCGACAACGGGACCCCCGTCGAGGTTCTCTCTGCCTTGCTCGGCCACACCAGGCTGTCGACGACCCAGGGCTCTTACCGGGTTACCCAAAGGCGGAATTGACTCATGTCCGCTAACGGGGCTGGACCTGCGACACGCGCGTCCCGCCCGAATCAGTGTGACTTGATGGGGCCATCGGACACGATCAGTGCACCGTCGTTCTGGGGCCTTCCCGGGGGGCGCGATCGTCTCGGTGCTAAGCATGTCAGGCGCCGTCGGCATCTTTCCTCGCGGCACCTCGGAGATACCTCCAAGCCGCTGTGGGCGCGTCTTATTGTGACAGTTCACGCGCCCGACTTCCGCCGGCTACCTAGCGGTCTGCTGTCGTAGCCGGGAATGGACCGTCACGCTCAGTGGCCGATCGGGTTGAGTCGGCCGGTCGAGCTTCGCGGTCGGTATAACGCCAGATACCGCATGGGTAAAGATGGGGATTCCGTCGTGCCACCGGCCTCGCTCAACGGCGTCACCACAGGTCGGATTCTTGAGAAATCAAGCGACCTTGGGGCGCCCCCAGCCGCGGTTCCGTGGTCATCGCTGGGCTGCCGTGGAGAAGGCGAGGGGATGGCGTTGTCGATGAGGACGGCGGCGATGGCGGCGGCGGTGGGGAAGGATTCACTGTTGAGGACTCGGGTACGGGCCGAGGCGCCGTCGAGCAATAGCGCCAGTTGTTCGCCGAGTTGTTCGGGGTTGGTGGCGCCGGCTTCGCGGGCGGTTTCGGTGAGCCGCGCGGCGATGGCGGTCTTGTAGTCGCGTGCGTACTGCGATGCGGGGTGTTGGGGGTCGTGGAGTTCGACGGCCGCCGCGATGTAGGGGCACAGGGGCGTCGACGCGGGCATGTCGAAGGTGGCGATGAGTCGTTCGCGGGGCGTGAGGTCGGTGCGGTCGAACACTCCGGGCATGACGTCGGGATCGAATCGGCGCAGGTATTCGGCGACGAGTTCGTCCTTGCTGGTGAAGTGCTGGTAGGCCGTGCGCTTGGACACCTGGGCCACCGCACAGAGTTGGTCCATGCCGGTGCGGTTGATGCCCTGATCGCGGAACAGCTGCTGTGACGCGCTGAGGATGCGCTGGCGCGCGCCCCTGCCACGGCGCCGGCCCAGGGGGCCTTTCTCCAACTCCGTCATGTCGGCAGTGTAGCCCTGTTGGGTACCTTTCGGTGTACATAGCTTGCATTCCTCGCGACCATCTGATAGGTTAACCAAACAGATCGGTGTACATAACATCGACATGACAACTGAATGGATGCTCGTGGGAAAGCTCGATGGCAAGGTAGCGGTGATCACCGGCGGATCCACCGGCATGGCACTGGCCGGCGCCAAGCTGTTCGTCGAGGAAGGAGCTCACATCTTCATCCAGGCCCGGCGGCAGGAAGCACTGGACGACGCCGTCAAGCTGATCGGCCGCAACGTCATCGCCGTGCAGGGCGACGCCGCCGAACTGGACGACCTGGACCGCTTGTACGACACCGTCAGGCGGGAAAAGGGCTCGATCGACGTGCTGTGGGCCAGCGCCGGGATGGGCGAACCGGCCGTCCTCGGCGAGATCACCGAGGAGCAGTTCCACCGCGCCTTCTGGCTCAACGCGCGCGGCACCCTGTTCACCGTGCAGAAAGCACTGCCGCTGATCAACGACAACGGCTCGATCTTCATGACCGGATCCAACGCCTCACTCGGCGCCTTCCCCGGCTGGAGCCTCTACGCCGGAAGCAAAGCCGTCCAGCAGGCCTGGGCCCGCGTCTGGCTCAACGAACTCCGCGACCGCAAGATCCGGGTCAACGTCCTGACCCCCGGCCAGGTCGCCACCGCCAAACAGGAAGAACTCTTCGACGCGGCCACCAAGGCCGCATTCGAGTCCCTGATCCCCCGCGGAAAGATGGGCCGCCCCGAAGAAATCGCCACCGTGGCCCTGTTCCTCGCCTCCGACGACTCCAGCTACGTCAACGGCCTGGAACTGGTCACCGACGGCGGCACCACCGCCATCTGACCACACACCGGAATACCGCGGGTACCCCCCGCAACAACCCCGTCGCCACAAGGAACTGATCTCGAACGACGCTGGGCCCGACCCGGCACGAACGAGACACAGCAAAACCTCGAGAACAGGAAGAGAGCACACCTCATGGGCAACATCACCATCATCGGCACGGGGAACATGGCCCGTACCATCGGCACGCTGGCGGTAGCGGGTGGCAACACCGTCGAGGTCATGGGCCGCGATCAGTCCAAGGCCGATGACCTGGCCAAGGCTCTCGGCGGCGGCGCGACGGCGGGAAAGTGGGGCGCCGTCCCGGCCGGGGACATCGTCATCACGGCCCTGTTGTACGACGGTGTCGTTCCGGTCGTCGTCGAGTACGGAGACGCCCTCGCGGGTAAGGTCATCGTCGACATCAGCAACCCCTTCAATGCTACGTTCGACGGGCTGGCCCACAGCGAGAAGACCTCGATCGCGCAGGAAGTCGCCAAGGTGGCCCCGGCCGGCGCCAGCGTGGTGAAGGCATTCAACACCATCTTCCGTAATGTCCTGGAGAAGGGCCGACCCAACGTCTTCATCGCCGGCGACAGTGCGCAGGCGAAGGCGAGCGTGAAGGCATTCATCGAGAGCATCGGGCTGCGCCCGCTGGACGTTGGCGGCCTGAAAATGGCGCACTGGCTGGAAGGAGTGGGCGTGGTCACGGTGGGACTCGCTAACAACGAGGTGGGCCACTGGGACTTCGCTCTCGGCGTCAACGAACTTACCGGCTGAGCAGCCCGTCCCGGTCCACGCCATCGGCGAACAGCGCTCTGGCACCCAGCGGCCCAGAGACCTCGACCAAGCCAGACACCGATCTGGGATTGACCGAAAGCGGGTGAAGGGAATTCGGTGCGGGGCTACGAGAAGGCAGGGGCGTAGTCCGTGGCGAATTGCTCGTACGAGTGGGCCCTGCGCCCAAGGATGGTCTGTACGTCGTCGCTGACCCACTCCGCGTCGCCCTCAGCGGTCAGGCTGAAGGCCTGGGCGTTCTGCTCGGCGATCGCCTCAGGCACACCGGCACTGACCATTGCGCTCTTGTTTTCGTCGAAAGTGAGCTCTCGGTAGGTGATGGTCCGACCGAGCAACCTTGAGAGCACCTCCGCCACGTCGTAGTTAATGAGATCAGCTCAGGTCCACTCAGCCAGTAGGTCTTCCTTACGTGCGGGGCCGGTGAAGCGGCGATCTCTGCTGCGACTGCGCCGACGTCGCGGGCGTCGACCATGCCGACAAGACCCTTGCCGGCTGCGGAACCGAAGCTGCTCGTCTTGGCGATCGCCGGTGCCAACATCAACGTGTTCTGCATGTAGGCGTTCGATCGCAGCAGCGTATGAGGCAACCCCGATGCCGCGAGTCCGGCTTCGATCTCGGCCTGCCCGCGCCGTCGGGCGATGGGCGAGTCCGTCGAGGCCTTGCTCGTCGCCTTGACGACGTGGCCGACGCCCGCCCGAGCCGCGCTTGCGATCACGTTCAGTTCTTGGGCTGGCACGGCAGGGCTCACGAGCACTATTGCGGACACATCAGCCATCGCCTCGTCGATGCTGTCGGGAACGTCGAGATCGCCCACGACAATCTCGGCGCCGGCCTTAGCCAACTCTTCTCCCTTCGTGGGGTCCCGTAGCAGCACACGCACGGGCACTTGGCGATGTGTAAGAAGCCGTGCTGCTTCGGATCCAACCTGTCCGGCCGTCGTTACGAGTATCACCTAGGTCACCTCTCCGTTTGATTTAAATGGGTTACATAACGCGTGTCCGTCGATCGCCCCAAGGGTGCCCCCTAGGTGAGTCGGCAGGAAGTGCCCTTTTTGGGGCTGGTAGGCGGCTGGTGGTGGGGGGGATGGTTTTGGCTGTGAATGGGTCTCATGTGGGTCGGTGAGGGTTTGAGTACGCCTGCAGGGGGGCTGGGTGCGGGCGCGGCTGGGAAACTGCTTGGATCAGGCGGCCAGAGCGCTCTGGGCTGGTTGGCCGAGCGCGCCGAGGACCTCGAGGCGCGAGAAGTTGGCGACGGTGGCGGCCAGGAAGCCTTGATGTTTGGTTTTTCGGCGCCCCCGGTATCGGGCTTTGCGCATGCCCAGATCCTGGAGGTGATCGATCTTGCGTTCCACTTTGGATCGGTTGCGCAGCAGGACCCGGATGTCGGGGTCGTGTTGGGCGGCGCGGGCCGCTTGGACACGGTCGTGGTGGACACCGACGAAGACGGTCCGCCCGCTCGGCGCGCCGGTGCAGTCCGCCCGCACCGGGCAGGTGGAGCACTCGGCCGGGTCGAAGCGGAATAGCAGACCGGGCCGGCCTTTGTGATCGCGACCGACGGTGGCGTTGGTGGTCACTTCCCCGGCCGGACAGGTGACTTCGCCGGCGGTGGTGTCGATATAGAAATCGGTCTTGGGGAAGCGGCCGGCGTTGGTCACCGGCGGCACCTTGGCCACCATTTCCACCCCGCGCTGTTCGACACCGGCTCGGATATCGCCGTCGGAGTAGGCCATGTCGCCCACCAGGATCTCGATGTCGAGCCCGGGGGTGGAGGTCACCTGGTCGAGCAGGGGGACCGCGGCCTCGCCGTCGGAGGCGTTACCCGCCCGGACCTCAAGGCCCAACACCAGTTCGGAGGCCTCGTCGGTGATGATGTCCATCTTGTGACCGTCGAACCGGCGCGACGCGCTCTTGCGGCCATGACGCATCTCCGGGTCCGACACGCTGATCACCCGATCCGGGGCCACCCCCTCCCGGATACCGACCCCGCCGCCACCGCCATCGGGGTCGGGCTCGGTGTCAGAGTCGATCACCTGGGCCAACAAACCGACGGGCTCGGCCACGGCCGGGTCCTCCACCCCGTCCAGGTCGGCCATGACCACCCGGGCCGCTCCCACCAGCACCCCCAGATGCGCACGGCGGGCCGCAGGGTCCTGCCAGTCGATATCCGGCTTGGCCCCACAAACCGGCGCCGCCACCGCCTGGGCCCCATCGCTCAAACGGTCTCCGGCCGCTCGGACCGCCTGGCGCAGGAAGCCTCGGATCAGCTCGTAGCTATCGGCCACCGCCCCCGCCCCGTTCACCGGCGAGCTGTCAATGATGGCGGTCAAGCGGCCCTTGAAGATCCCTGCCTGCACCGCCTGGGCCAGCGTGGCCTGGAACAGCTGGTTATCGGCGTCATGGGCGATCATCCGGGCCCGCATCAAACTGAACGTCCGGGCCGCGATCCCCTCGAAGTCGTCCTCGACCCCCATGGCCGCCTTCCAATCGGCGTCCACCCGGGTCCGCCTGGAGGTCTCCGCATCTGAGGGCGTGCGGTCATGGGTGGCGCACAACATGGCCCGCACCATCACCGACGGCGGGATCGACGGCCGCCCCAGCCGCGCCGAGTACAACTCGACGAAATCGTCGTCACCGAAGATCTCGTGGCCATGCTCGGCCAGCCGCTCATAAAACGAGCCCTTCGTCACCAGATGCCGGCGCATCACCCGAGTCTCCAGCAACGAACCCTGAGGATCAACCCTGCCCAACACACCCCAAATTCAATTCCCCCCGCCACCCAAAATGGGGGACCAACCCTCAGTCCCCCTAGCCCGACTTTATGCCGACTCACCTAGGGCAGCCTGCGGCCGCAACCAAAGGGCCTTATCTGTAGCGGGATCCCCGGTCAAGTAGCAGTGGTCGGGGTTTCTCTGTTGTTGGTTCGGCCTTCTGGGCGCGAATGACCTGCGGGGCGGCGTGCGGGTCAAGGTGGAGCGCCCCGCTGGACGAGCGACCTTGACCCGCATGGCGTCGAGCAGGATGCTGAGCGTGAAGGTCGGTCGTGGTGTCGGTTCCCTGCGGCGAGAGCCCAGCCTTATCTCGGTGCTCGGGTTCGAAGGCCCGGCGACATGATGGGTGATCGGGTTGCCCGTCGGGGTTGTGGCCGCACATTCTGGTCAGGGACGGCCGTGGTGACGGCGCCGAGCACTTTTTGGAGCAGGCCACAGATCATCGAAGTCAGGGCAGGCCGCGGGTCTCCGCTATGCGGCTTGGGTGAAGGCGCCGTCGCCAGCGGCGACAAGGTCGTGGTGGATACGACGCACGATGCGCCTGGCGACCGACAGCCGGGCTCGCTTTGTTCCCAGGCGAGCCTTGGTTTGGACGTAGTAGTCGTGGTCGGGGGAGCCGACTCTCCAGGCAGCACCCGCGCCCTCATAGAGAGCCCAGCGCAGCACCGGGGAGCCCTGTCGAGCGAGGTGGCCGCGGCTGCGTTTGCCGTCCGACTCCGACACGGTGATGTCGACGCCAGCGAAGCGCACCGCCTGGCGGGAGCTCGTGAAGCGTCGAGTGTCGCCCAGCTCGGCCAGGATGGTGACAGCCAGGATCGGTCCGATGCCCCAGTGGCGGCGCAAGACAGCACAGCCGGGCAGACGCCTGGCCAGGACCGTGAGGCGCCGTTCGAGGGTCTCGATCTCTTCGTCGAGACGGTCCATCATCCGACATCCGACGTCGAGCAGCTCCCGGCCGGCCGGCGGAACCGGGGCTCGTTCCAAAGCGTCGCGGCCGGCCGCGGTAGCCAGACTGGGAGGGGTCGGCAAGCCGTGGTGAAACAGCTGAGCTTGCATGCGCCGCATCCAGGCAGTGCGCTCGTCCATGAGCGACTTACGCAACCGGACGGTGGTACGCAGCTCGGCGATGTGCTGTGGTGGGATCCAGGACTCGGGCAGCCGGCCAGCCAACAGCAAGTCCCTCAGCAAGCGGGCGTCGAGCGCGGTCTGTCTTGGCCCGACGCTTGGGCCCTCGCAAGGCTGTGGTGTCTGCTGGTTCGGCTAGATGCGCCTCCATGCCGGCCGCCTCGAGTTCCTCCACCACGAACCGCCACCCAGTCGTAGCCTCCAACGCGAACGCCGCTTTCTTGCGGCCCAGCGCAGCTAAGAAGGAGCGAAACTCGCTCCGCGTCGCCGGACGGATCATGCCTCTCACCTCCTCGCCCGTGCGCACATCCACATAGTCGAATGTGATCTGGGCCCGGTGAATATCCAGGCCACCTACGATCCTCATGGGGACCTCCTCTAGCTCCTCTCAACCTTCAGTACGCGCAAGGCGTACTCGAGCGGACGGGGTCCCCGCTACCATTCCATCTGGTCAGCGCGGGCGGGGTTGGTGGTGGGGGCGGCCGCAGTCTGCCGCTTTGACGCGACCGGGTGCTGAGAGGGCGGGGTGACGGGTCGGCAAAGCCGTCCCTGGGCGCGCACCCCTGGTGGCGGGAGAATTGGGGTCCTGGACCGTGGAAGCGGGGGTGGACGATGGGCGTGTTCGAGGATCTTCATGGGGATCGGATCACTGGCAGCTTGGCCATGTATGACCGGATGATTTTCAAGGGCCGGCTGACCGGGTTGTACAAGCAGAACGGGGCCAAGTGTTTCTTATGGACCCAGGGGGTGGCCTTGAAGGACTTCACCGGCTACGCCAAGTGGACCACGGCTCGGATCGCGGACAACGCCCGGGGTCTGGCCGAGGCGGCCGGTCGTCTCTTTCGATCATGTCAAGACCCGCAACTACAGCCAGCGCAAGGACGAGTTGGCCCAGTCCATCGCCGAGGCGGACGGGATCACCGAGGGGGTGATCTGTGTTATCGAGCGCGGTGGAGTCGTGCATGAGTTTCCAGGTGCGTAAGAGCTTCAAGACCAAGACAATCGAGATGTACCGGCGGGAGCGTAAGTGTCTGCACCATTACGTGTACCTGATCGACCCCGAGTTCGGGTTTATGCATATCCGCATCCAGGGGTGGATCCCGTATGACTGCCAGATTTACATCAACGGGCGCGAGTGGTTGGCCCGTCGGCTGGATGAGGCCGGGATCGGTTATGTGCGCTACGCCAACTCGCTATTGCGCGTCGATGACCTCGAGGCGGCTGGCGAGCTGTGCGACCAGTTCGCTCATCGGGCCTGGCCTCGGGTGCTCAACGCCTTCGCCCGCATGGTCAACCCGATCCTGGCGGCGGTGCGAGCTGCCGACTATGGCGGCTACTACTGGGTGCTCGATCAGGCCGAGATCGCCACCGACATCATGTTCAAGACCCGCCGGGACCTGCTCGACATCTGGCCCGATCTCGTTCACCACGCCGCGCTGAACATGGGATCCGAAGACGTGCTGGGGTTTTTGGGCCGCAAGCTGCACCCCAGTTTGGCGGCCGAGGTGGTGACCGACTCCAAACGCCGCCCCGAGGGGTGGAGGGTCCGTCATCGTATGGGCCCCAACTGGGTGAAGATGTACGACAAGGCGTCCGTCTTGCGGGTTGAGACGGTCATTAACAATCCGCGTGAGTTCCGGGTCCTGCGCGTCTTCACCGACGTCAAGGGCCGGCGCGAGCGGCGGTGGTGTCCCATGAGAAAGGGCGTCAGCGACCTGTACCGCAACTTTCAGGTCGGCATGGGCGCCAACCAGCGCTACCTGCAAGCCCTCGCGGCTGCGCCATTGAAAGGTGAAGGCGTCGCCGCCCTGGACGCCTTGTGCCGGCCAAGAACCAGACGCGGGCGCACCGTCGCCCGCTTCAGCCCGCTCAACCCCGCCGACTTGGCCCTCTTCAAAGCCGCCCTGGCCGGCCAGCACACCATGAACGGATTCCGCAACGCCGATCTGACCGCCCGCCTCTACCGCCGTCCAGCCCACGATCAAGCCGAAGCCCACCGACGATGCCAACGAGTCTCGCGGCTCATCGTCAAACTGCGCGGACACGCACTGGTCGCCAAAGTTCCCCGAGCACGCCTCTACCGCGTCACCCCCTACGGACAACGAGTCATGACCGCCGCCCTCGCCCTCCACGACGACCACTACCCCGCCCACTATCTCGCGCCCGCGGCATAAAGGGCCGAACTGTCTCTCCCGACACGCAAATCTTGCCGGGATCAGTTTGACCGCCGGGACAGGGCCGATATTCTGCGTGCCCCGGGAACAGCGGCGGAGGGACGAGGCGGGGTGAGCGGAGCGCCGAATCTTTCGCCCGCGGATCAGGTCAGCCAATCATCTGGTCGAACGCAGGATCGAAGTTATCCGGGTCTAGGAGGCGACGAGGTTCGAGAAGAGGAACGCCCCACTCACGACGGGGTGGTTCGTTCTTGGCCTTCGAAGCCACCGCTCGTGCCACGTCGTCACTGTTCGTTTCCGAGCAGTCTCATCAGGTCTTTCACCTGGATGGTCTCCAGCGAGCGCACAGCGGCCTTGATCTCTGTTGCACGGGCATCATCTATGCGGCCGGCCACGAGCTTATCGAACTTCGCGCTGATCTCGTCCCAAGTGAAGGGCCAGCTCGGGAAGCCCGGGTAGTTCTTCACCTCGTGGCTGTGGGACTTGCCATCCTTGAGCCGGACCGTCACCCGGCTCGGGACTTCGCCGGGATAGCGGGCGGTGAAGGCGTCATCGGGCTTCACGGTGACCTTTCGCAGCAAGTCCTGGACGTCCGCCGCGTCGATGCGGCTGGGGACGAGCTGCGCGGGCTGAACGTCGCCATCGAGAAGCGCCACCGCGAGCAGGTATGGGAGGCTGTGATCGGCATCCTCCTTCGTGTGCACGTCGGTCTTCGGCCCGAAGCTCCCGCCCCCCATGAAGTCGTATGCGGCCTGGAAGACAGCGTCCTCGATACCCTCGACCTGCGAGGGGTCAATTGCGTGGGCTTTACGCAGCTCGAGCATGCAGAAGATCGACGACTGCCCGGGAACGGCTGTGTTGTAGCTCTTCAAGGCCAACCGATCAAAACAGTCCAGTTTTTCACTGTCCCAATCGATGTCGATCGGCACTCCGACGGCGTGCGCCAGGCCGTTTGGTCCCTCGAACACGTACCTGGGGCCGGTCACACCGCGCGACGCCAAGAGGACTCCGTGGACGCACCCCAAGGCTACCTGAGATGACGACAGGCCCTTCCACTGCGAGATCGGAGTGGTCCGCGCGACGAGCAGAGGGACGAAGTCGCCATCGATCCCGATCGCGGCAGTCGTCTGTGTCTGATCCAGGCCGAGAGCCTTGGATACTCCGGCTGCGAGCGAGAACGACAGTGGTGTCGTCAGGTCGAAGCCGTCGGCCATGAACGGGATCGCGGCGGTAAGGCGCGTCTCGACCTGGTAGGCAAGCGCCAGGGCGCCCAGAAGTCCTTCCCCGACAGGTTGGCGTACTCACTTACAGAAAGGATCGCCCCCGTGTTGTCCGAGGGGTGACAGAGCCCGCCGCCGGCGAGGTAGCTATCCATGTAGTCGACGTAGCGGACCAGTGCCGTGTTGTAGAACGCCGCGTAGATCACGTTGGCGCGTCCACCGCCGATCAGAGTGCAGTCGCGCGAGCCAGCGCCAAACTTCTCAGCCTGGGCCAGGCACGCTTCGATCGGTGACGCTCCGAGGGCGTTGATGGCGCACGCCAGCGCATCAAGGACGCTCACCTTGAGCCGCTGGCGCCGCTCAGGAGTTAGGTCGTCATAGGTCGTGCGGCAGGCGAATCGCGCGATGCCGTCCGCCTGGCTAGGGCCCGAGACGATCGGCTTGGGCTTTCCCGGTGTCGCTGGCCACGACACTCCTAAAACTAGAGGCGGTGAGCCTACCCGCGCGGCGCGGCCCACGTCTTGTGATACATACGTGCGGTCCCTGCAAATGGGATGCCGGGCGCACCGCCCAGGCGAACACGAGACATTTCCACCGGAGGTCCGTTCATGTGGCTTGACCGTCCCATCCCGCCGGACCCGTACGAGTTCTGCCGAAGGTCAGCGCGTTCACGCTCGCGAGCAGCGATGTCGAGGACGGCCAGCCTATGGATCCCAAGTTCGCCCACCCGAGCATCGGGGGTAAGAACATCTCACCGGAGCTGCACTGGTCGGGCTTCCCGGCGCAGACCAAGAGCTCGTGGTCACCACCTACGATCCCGACGCTCCCACCGGCAGCGGCTTCTGGCACTGGGTCCTCGTCGGCCTGCCGCCGAACGTAAAAGAGTTGTCGCAGGGCGTAGGCGGTGGCAGCGGACTGCCGCAGGGAGCGTTCCACGTCCGGAACGACTACGGCCAGCACACATATGGCGGGGCCGCGCCACCCGCCGGCGACCGAGCCCATCGGTACCTCTTCGTGGTGCATGCCTCCGAAGTCGAGAGGCTAGAAGTCACCGAGGATTCCTCGCCAGCGGTCGTCGGCTTCAATCTCACCTTCCACATACTCGCCCGCGCAGTGATTCGCCCGACCTTCAAGGTCTGATCTCGGGCGAGCCCGCGGCGGCGATACGTCAATCAGTAGCCGAAGGGCTTGACATCAGGCCCGCTCCGGGCCGCGAATGCTCGCATGAGGGTCGCTTCTCGGCTCACCGCCCCCTGATCACTCGGGAAGGCTGACGCTCGATCAGCGACGGCGGACATCATGAGCGCTTTCGGGGTGCGGGCACGCCGGGGAGCTGGCCGATGTCCCGGATGCTCTCCTTCGCCAGATCGACGACCTCGTCGGCGTGACCGTGCCAGACGAGCTTGGCGGCCGCCTTGACGAAGCCCTTGTCCTGTTCCCAGCTCGGATACTGCGGCAGCCCGGCCGCCAGCCCCGCGGTGCGGATCGACACCAGGGCCGGACCGGGATGGGCGAAGGCCCGGGTGAGCGCCCCGGGGACGTCATCGTGGCGGTCCACCCCGATGCCCAGGATCCCATAGGCCTCGGCGAGCTTGGCGAAGTCCGGGTTCTTGAGATCGGTCTCGTAGGGCTCGACCCCCTCGGCCAGCATCTCCCAATGCACCATGTCGAGCAGCCCGTTGTCGAACACGATCAACTTGATCGGCAGGTCGTAGGTGGTGATGGTGCTCAGGTCTCCGAGCAGCATCGTCAGTCCCCCGTCGCCGCACAGGGCGACGACCTGTCGGCCCGGGTAGGCCAGCTGGGCGCCGATCGCCTGGGGCATGGCATTGGCCATGGACCCGTGGTTGAACGACCCGATGAGCCGGCGTCCGGCGGTCATGTGCAGGTAACGGCAGCCCCAAACAGTGGCCATCCCGGTGTCGGAGACGAAGATGGCGTCTTCAGCGGCCAGCCCGTCGAGGGTGGCGGCCACGAACTCTGGGTGCACCGGTGACTGCCCGCCGGTGTGGCGGACGTAGATGTCAAGCTTGCGCCGGGCTTCCTCATGCAGCCTCTGGGCCGACCGCAGGTGCGAGTCGTCGCTCTTCTCGCCGACCCGCCCGATCAACCCGCGCAACGTCAGGGCGGCGTCGCCGGCCACGCCGTAGTCCAGCCTGGTCCGCCGCCCGAGGTGCTCGGGACGGGCGTCGATCTGGACGACGGTCTTGTTCTCGGGGATGAACTGGCGGTAAGGGAAATCGGTCCCGACCAGCAGCAGCAGGTCGGCGTCCTCCAGCGCCTTGGTGCACCCGCCGAAACCGATCAACCCGGTCAGGCCCACGGCGTAGGGGTTGTCGTGCTCGATCCACTGCTTGCCCCGCAGGGTGTAGCCGACCGGGGCCTTGAGTCGTCCGGCCAGCGCCACCACCTCGGCGTGGGCCTCGCGGACCCCGGCGCCGCAGTAGAGGGTGATCTTCTTGTGCGCGTCGATCAGCTCGGCCACCGCGTCGAGGTCGCCGTCGGAAGGCACGTAGACCGATGGCTCCAAGGCGAAACGGTGGGGGGCTAAGGCCCGCAGGCCCGTGTCCTCCTCCGCCGTGTCACCCGACAGCGCCACCACGGCCACGCCCTGACGGGCGATGGCGTGCTGGAAGGCCATTTCGAAGATCCGGGGAGCCTGGTCGCGTTTGGAGCAGGTGGCGTTATAGACGCTGCAGCTGGCGAACACGGTGTCGGGATCGGATTCTTGGAAGTACGAACCCCCCACCTCGGCGCTGGCGATGGTCGAGGCGAGGGCGAACACTGGTGCCCGGGTCCGGTTGGCGTCGTACAGCCCATTGAGCAGGTGCAGGTGGCCGGGCCCGGCCGAGCCGGCGCACATCGTGGCCTTACCGGTGAGTTGGGCCTCGGCTCCGGCGGCGAAGGCTCCGACCTCTTCGTGGCGGACGTGGATCCACCGCAGCTTGCCATTTCGGCGTATCGCGTCACCTACGGGGTTGAGGCTGTCCCCGATCACTCCGTAGACCCGTTCCACTCCGGCCCTGACCGCTGTCTCCACTAACGCGTCAGCAACGCGCATGCCCATTGTGATCCTCCTTTTCGGACGGCCTCATCACGAATCCGACGGCGTGGACTCATCAAGGGTGTGGCGCCAGAACGACGCCAGGCGAACTCCCGCCGGCTTGAAAGTCGGCACACAACGCATTCTTACCATTGTGGCCCTCAACCGTGCCCGGCCGAGTCCAGCGAGACCTCGTAGGGAGCCTGGCCCGAGTGCGAGCGTCGGGGTCGTTGCTGTCCTTGCCGCTGTGGCCGCGGCGGTCGCCTGGTTCATCGCTCATAGCGTGCTCAGCCACCAACCGCCCTTCTTCCCGCCGATCGCGGCTGCTATCACCTTGACCACGACTCCGGTCGGGCGTGGCCCGCGGACTGCGCAACTCCTTGGCAGCGTGCTTCTCGGTATCGGAGTGGCAGACGGTCTCAGCGCGGTCATTGGCACCTCGACGGCCGCAATGGGCGTGATCGTGCTGGTGACATTGCTCGTGGCGATGATGAGCGGAGTGGGATTCTTCGCTAAAGGCGTGCTGTTCGCCAACCAGGCTGCACGTCGGCCATCCTCGTTGTCACCCTGCATGTGCACGGGACCGGGCCCGAGCAGTCCTCGACGCGGTCGTGGACGGTGGGGTGGCGTTCATCTTCGGGATGCTGCGCTTCCCAGCTGAGCCGATGGCACTGGTCAAAGATGCCGAGCGCGGCGTGCTGCAATCCTTGGCGGACACCGCGGGCCACGGCGCCACGCTCCTGCACGGCACAGGTATTACGCCATTCGCCTGCCTTAGCCCCGAGGTCGTCCAGCGCGACGGCAAGGCCGGCATGCTGTGCTTGCATCGTATGCACCAGCGGGTCGATCTCAACGGGGCCACGTTCGAGCAGTTTGGGCCAGACCAGCAAGTCCTCGCCCTCGTGGTGTGTGTGAAGGAACGTCACCATCCACTTGATGTGATCCGCGACGACCGCCACCCGGGCACCGGCTCCCGCAGGGACTCCGCTGACCAAACTGGGAAGGGCGCTGAACTCTCGCCGGAACATCTGGTGGATCACGAACATGTCCCGGCTGTCAGCCATGACGGGGCGCTTCACCACTGGGCCTTCAGCGGGTAGTTCCGACAGAGCGGGACCGAGGCCATCACCGCACCTGACGCAGAGAACTTCAATCGACGCGCTGACCTCCGGGGGATGCCAGCGACAGTCGCGGGGTTCCCGTCCTCGTAATGCACGGAGAGGATGACCAGATCGTCCCCTATGCAGATTCTGGACCACTCTCCGCCAAACTTGTGAAGAACGGGACGCTCAAGAGCTACCCGGGATTCCCACACGGCATGCCAACCACCGAAGCGAAGACCATCAACGCGGATCTGCTGGCCTTCCTCCAGTCTCCGTAGAGCAAAAGAGATCAACCAGATCACGCCCTGACAAGCGCAAGATCGTCGGGTCGGCCCCGGGGCCTTGTCGCCCGACTGCGAGATATTGACTTTAATCCCCGCCGGCCCAATCGACCATGTGTGCGGATCTCGTTAGCGCAGCACATCCCCCTAAAACGAAAGGCCAAAAATGACGAAAACAGATAGTTCGACGGACACCATCGTCCTGATCCATGGGCTGTGGATGACCCCCTTAGCGTGGGAACACTGGGGTGCCCGCTACGAGGCCCGGGGCTTCACCGTCCTGACCCCAGGCTACCCAGGCATCGAGCCGGGAACCGCTGGTGTGACTGCCCTGCGCGACGATCCCTCCGGCCTCGATCATGTCGGTATCCGCGAAGTCATGGATCACCTCACCGAGATCGTGAGTGCTCTGCCCACGCCGCCCATCATCATGGGCCACTCCTTTGGGGGACCTTCGCGCAACTCTTGGTGGGAGCCGGTTTCGGGTCTGCCGGTGTGTCGCTCGACGGCGCCGGCGTGAAGGGCGTCAAAGCGATGCCCTTCTCAGAGATCAAGTCGACGTTTCCTGTCCTCAAGAATCCGGCCAACCGGCACAAGGGTGTCTCTCTCACCCCCAAAGAGTTTCACTACTCGTCCACCAACACCCTCACCGAAGAAGAGTCCCAGGCCGCCTACGACCGGTACGCCGCGCCCACCCCAGGGCGAATCCTGTTTCAGGGTGGTTTCGCCAATTTCGATCACCGTGCTGCCACGACGTATGACTTCTCCGACGACGACCGGGCACCCCTGCTCTTTGTTTCGGGCGGGAGCGACCACATCTTGCCGGTGGCTGTGCAGCGGGAGAACTACAAAAGGAACGCCAAGCACTCGACCGTGATTGCAGCCCACAAGGTCTTCCCGGGACGGGATCACTACACCTGCGGTGAGGACGGATGGGAAGCGGTCGCCGACTTCGCGCTCGACTGGGCACTCGACCCGCAGCCAGGCGAACTCGGTGAGGTGACTGCCGAGGCGCTCGTACCAGTCCCTTGATGTGATGAAGGAGCGCAGTGCCCGCGCCGCCAGGCGGGGCCGGGGCACGGCGGCCATCTGGCCGGCAGACCGCCGACGTCCGCTACCGCGCCGGGTTTGGTCGAGATAGCGCCACGGCAGTCGCAGGCGGCGGGCGCCCCGTCACCTGCGGGGGCGAGACGCCTATCCCGATGATCGGTCAGTTCTTCGCTCCGGCCGAGAGCACCGAGCGCTCGGAAGTGCCGCCCGAGGCGAACTCCTCGACAATCTTGGCGCAGAACGCCTTCAAGTCCTGGGGGGAGCGGCTTGAGATGACGCCGCGGTCTACCACGACCTCTTCATCCACCACCTTGCCCCCGGCCCGGCTCAAATCGGTGCGGATGCTCGGGAACGAAGTGATCCGCAGACCGTCGATCACATCAGCCTCGGCCAGCGTCCATGGGCCATGACAGATGGTGGCGATCGGCTTGCCACTCTGGTAGAAGTCCCGGACGAAACCGACCGCTCGGTCATCCATGCGCAGCTTGTCCGGGTTCACGGTCCCGCCGGGCAGCAGCAGGGCATCGAAGTCACCGATGTCAGCGTTTGACACCTCGGCGTCAACCCGAAAGGTGCCGGCATCCTCCAGGTCGTTGTTGCGGGCGGCTATCTCACCGTCATGGATGGACAGCAGCGTCACCGTCCCCCCGGCGCCCTCGATCGCCTGGCGGGGCTGCTCCAACTCGACGCGCTCCACCCCGTCCGCGGCGAGGATCGCAACCTTCCGTCCCTGTAGTTCTCCAGCCATGACTGCTCCTTCGCTTCTCCTGGATGCATAGGCCAGACCGCCGTCCCCGCCGTCGACACGGACCTGGTCGGGCCGGCCATGGTTTTCCCTACCCGGCCGCCAGGGCGCCGAAACGCCGCCCCGGCCGGCAGTGACTGTGTTTCTGGCTTGCACGCCCGCCGGGCGACGCTGTGCGACTCTTCCCGCCAGCCCAGGAAACTGGAGCGTCGCCTTCGCCATCCCCCGACAGCCCACGTTCAGGGCGAGCAAGGTTGGCTGCAGCATCCAACGACAATCAAGTGGCCACGCCATCTCCCTGCGTTACCGCATCCTCGCACGTCGCCCTCTACAGCCAGTTCCGCGCAGCGCGCGAGCCCCACGTCCTCTTTTGAAGAAGCCTCAGATCAAACAGCGAGATCGCCAGGATGGACGGCAGAGGCAAGACCTTGCGGCGGATCCTGTGTGGGTTGGCGGACCGGTGTCCGAGTACGGAGCCTTGCACGGTCGCCCTCCTCACATTTGGCTGAGTCTCCTCGAACGCTCTGACGCTGCCGAACGACAGATCGCCGGGAAGCCGAGGACAGCTAAGAGGCGACCGGTTGCCAGTCCGCCATCGGGGGGTCGAGGTCCCTCAAACGTCGGGTAGCTCCACCCCGAGCGGCCCAATAGTCATGCCGGGGGTCCGGCTCGGGCACAGGACGAGGAGTGCCCGAGCAGCACGCTCCGGTGAGGGGCACTAGATGGCATCCAGGTTCGGCCTGGCGTATCGGGCAAAAAATGTTGTCGTGTGGCGAGCCTTGGGTAGTAGACGCGCCGCGTGTATCGCGTCGCTCCGGTGGCCACCGAGTCACCCGTGTGCATCATCCTCGCTCAGTCGAAGATTCAGGAGGTCACCGTGAAAGCTGTCGTGTACGACGGACCGCGCCAGGTGAGCATCAAGGACGTGCCGGACGCCAAGATCGAGCGGCCCACCGATGTCCTGGTGCGGATCACCGCAACCAATATCTGCGGGTCGGATCTGCACATGTACGAGGGCCGGACCGACTTCGAGACCGGCCGCTGGTTCGGTCACGAGAACATGGGCGAGGTCATCGAGGTCGGCGACGGCGTCGACAAGGTGCAGGTCGGCGACCGCGTCGTCCTGCCGTTCAACGTCGCCTGTGGGCACTGCAAGAACTGCGAGCGCGGGCTCACGAACTACTGCCTGACCGCGCAGCCGGTCAAGGAGTGGGCCGGGGCCGCCTACGGCTTTGCCGACATGGGGCCGTGGGCGGGCGGCCAGGCGGAGTTACTGCGCGTGCCATGGGACGACTTCAACTGCCTGCGACTAGGGGAGGACGCCGACGAGAAGTCGGCCGACTACGTGATGCTGGCCGACATCTGGCCGACCGGCTACCACGCCACCGAGCTAGCCGGTGTCTCCCCCGGCGACCAGACCGTTATCTACGGGAGCGGCCCGGTAGGGCTGATGGCCGCACTGTCGGCGACCATCCGGCGCGAGCAAGGTGATGGTCGTCGACCGGCACCCCGACCGGCTGCGGCTGGCCGAGTCGATCGGCGCGATCCCGATCGACGACTCGAAGGTCGACCCGGTCGAGGCTGTGGTCGCGGAGACGATGGGTCTGGGCGCGGACAACGGCTGCGAGTGCGTGGGCTACCAGGCGCACGACCCCGAGGGGAACGAGCACCCGAACGACACCCTGAACAGCTGGTGAAGTCGGTGCGGTTCACCGGCCGGATCGGCTCGATCGGCGTCTTCGTGCCGCAGGACCCCGGCGGCCCCGACCAGCTAGCCAAGAACGGCCAGGTCGCCTTCGACTACGGGATGTACTGGTTCAAGGGCCAGCACATCGGCAGCGGCCAGGCGCCGGTCAAGAAGTACAACCGGCAGCTGCGCGACCTCATCGCCGCCGGCAAGGCCGAGCCGTCGTTCATCGTCAGCCACCAGCTGCCGCTGGACCAGGCACCGCAGGCTTACAAGCACTTCGACGCCCGGGACGAGGGCTGGACCAAGGTCGTCCTGCACCCGAACGGCTCGCGCTAGCAGAGGCTTGCGGCGCTACCGCCACGGCGTGGCGGTAACCTCCGCCTGCCGTCACGCCCGAGCTTGGACGGGGCGTCCTCCGCACACTCGACGACGCTCCCGCCCACGTTCGTTGGCGTGCAAATGGTCAAGGAACGCCTCGACCCCAATCAGGTCCGGGCTCAGCTCAGGAGGCTCCCTGAGCCGTTCAGCTTCAGACCGCAAAAGGTAGGGCCCCATCCCGATGACGCCACCCTCGAAGGCGGTCTGTATGGCACAGAAGCGTCCCTCGGCTTGATTGTGGAGAGCAGACTAGCCATGCGGCGGTTCTCCGCCTGACCGCGGCCGAGTCCACCGCCCGATCGTTTCATGCGCCGCGAGCCCTTCGGGAAGCGCACCCACGCCATCCAGCGCTGCTTGGCTTCGTTCGACCTGACCGTTGCCCGCGGTGCCAACGCCACCACCTCCCCGTGCTGAGCGCGGACGTAGCCAACGGGACCGACGGCTACACTGAAAGTGGCTACGTCGGGTGGATATACAAAGAAATCCCGGTCAGAAATACCTTCTGACCAGGACTTTAAGTGGAGGCGATGGGAATCGAACCCACGAACCTCTTGCATGCCATGCCGATCGGGTCGAATATGAGAGCAGGCACGATTCACGAAAGTCCTGCTAGAGGCCACTTGTCATTGACCGGTGGAACCCGCTTTTGACCCTATTGCTCCGATGCTTCGCGCACGGATCGCGCACGACGCCTAGCCATGCGAATAAACGAACAGTATAAAACTGACTGACAGAAAGCTTCAGCCGTCGTCGCAGCATCGACTCGCCAGGTAGCTCTTGCACGATAGGTGACGGTTCCAGCTCCTGGAAGCGGCCTTGAAAGGGCGAAGATTAAGATACCTCAGCGTACCTCAGTGAACTTCTGTGAACACAAAGTGCTGGTAGAAGGCGTTTGAGGACATGGGCGGACGGGCTTGGCCGTCGGCGGGATCGCGATGAATTTCGCGATAGAAAACCCTCCAGCGGCAGCAGTGCCATCGGCACTGAGCCGCAAGCCCGAGACCACAGTCCACCTTCGGCGATCGGAAGGCTTTGGGCGTCGACGCATGTGGGCCGCCAGGAGGATTACCCGCTGGACGTCAACAACACCTGGCCCGCCGGCGGCAATATCGTCACCGAGAGTGGCCGGTGAAATCGCTGCCACGCAACCGGCGGCGAGCCGAGCGTCAATAGGGGCGCGGCGCCAGTGTGGTGGCAGCGATGTTTTGGGAGTCCGTTCTAAGCGTCCTTGACCGGCACATTATGGCGATGCCCCACTTGGATATCGCCGCGCGGTATGGGGCAGGTGCTGGCCTGGTACCGCCCCGACAGGCGAGAGCCGACCCGTCGGCACTTCGAGCGGGCGGGCGACACGGGGTCAGATAGATGGGAGCAATGCGCCAAGGCGGCGATCGCTCTCCCAGTGAGTCAGATGACGAGCGCCGCCCTGCTCGGCCGTCTACTCTACGATCGTCGAGAAAGCGGGGTGATCGAAGCGGCGGCCAAGCGCTCCTGGCCCAGGCTGAGCGCTTGGGGAATGGCTCCTGTTTTCCACAGTGGCCCTGGCGTCTGTCAAGCAGAACGGCAATCTCCTGGGATGTATCCGCCTCAGCCGTCGCCCCAGGTGGCTTTGACCTGGCTCCGTACGGTGATGAGATGGGGGCGTCCGACTCCCTTTGGGCGCGGAAGGTTTGCTCACTGCTGACCGAAATGGTCGATCGCGGCCCTGACATGCACTTTCACGCCGAATACCATCTCGCCCAAGTACGATCCGCTCTCCCCCTGAACGGTTGAGCGTGTAACGCTGCTGATCAGGGACCGAAAACGGCCCAATCAGATGCTCTTCGCGGCTGGGCATGGTGTGTGGGTCAGCCCAATGCTGACTTGGGTCCATATTGATTGAGCGATGGTCTTCTTCGGCACCCTCCGGTCGACGAGTGACTTACTGGGTTGTAGGACGTGAGGCGAGCAGAAGTGGGGCGACATCCACGTAGCCATGACCGGTTAGAGACGTCGGTGTCGCGGGGTCCCAGCCTGCCGGCTGGCCTTAGTCCTCGAGGAAGGTTGGTTTGTAGCCAGCCTCGGCTATCAGACTGGCCAGGGCTTGTGGATCGACGAGCGCAGGATCGAAGCGGACCGTTGCTCGTGGGGGCTCGAGGGTCACGGCCGCCGACGCCACCCCGGCGTGGTCGGTGAGGATCTCTTCGACGAGCGCAGCGCAGGAGCCGCAGTGCATCCCCGACACGGCGAGCTGCGTCGTCGTCAGGCCTTCGCTCGAATGCTCAACGGTCACACCAGGAACCATAGGCGCGACCCGGCGGCTGTAGTCTTCGCAGGAAGGAGGGAACCATGAGCCTGATCGGCCGGTGTGATAACCCGATGTGTCTTTGCGACCCATGTGAGTGCGAAGACTGCCGGTGCACCACGGACCGGCTCGGACCGCTCGAGCAGCGGGTGATGAGCGTCGTGTGGGCCAGCCCCGCTGAGGTGACCGTCCGGCACGTGGCGGACCAGCTGCCCGGCTACGCCTACACCACAGTGGCGACGGTCCTTGGAAGGCTCTCCCATAAGGGCCTGTTGCGGCGGCGGACCGACGGTCGGCTGGCCCGCTATGCGGCCACCCGGACCTCCGGCAGACACGCCGGGCTGCTCATGGCAGAGGTTCTCCGCAGCAGCGACGATCCCGAGCCGGCACTGGCGGCTCTAGTGGCCGCCCTGCAGCCCAGCGAGACGGCAACCCTCCGCCGGGCTCTCGGAGTTGACACCCCAAACGCTCTTGAGACACGAGACCGATCGGACGGCAGTATCCCAAACTTCCGGCGGAGCAGGCGTGCATCCCTGAGAACCTAGGGGCGCCATCCGCCACAACGGATGTCGACCGTCCCGGAGGCTATCGGCTTGTGGGTCAACCGATGTCGATGGTCGAGGCCGGTGGCGTCGTCTTCAGCTCGATGGTCGACGGCGATGGCTGCCTGCTCCGTGGGGTGGTGGTGGATTTTGGTTTTCGATGCGAGGACCAGTTCCAGTCGCGATGGTCTGAGGGCTTTGAGCAGTCCGTATACGGTCCTGTCACGGTGGGTCGGGGAGCGTCTACTACGGTGCGTAGTTGACTGTTCGCTTCGGTGCGTTTACGCTCGTCGTGGCTCCGGTTTCGGTTGAGAGCGGTCCCGGAGTCGGCAAGCAACGGGAGGCCGCTGTGACCCACGGACAGCGAGGATCATGAGCAGCGTTTCAATGCCGCTGGGGGCGCGAGCCCACGCAAGGACGATCGCGGGCGTGAGCCCGGTGGCCCTGGACCGCCGGCGTGTGCTGCAGCTGGTCCTGGCGGCTATTTGGCTCCTCGACGGTGTCCTGCAACTGCAGGGTGGCTTTTTCGCCTCTCAGTTCGGCAAAAGCATGCTGAAGCCGCTGGCGGCGGGGAACCCGGTCGTCTTCGCCAAGCCGATCACCTGGGCGGCCACGATCATCCAGCACAACCCGCAGTGGACCAACGGGATCTTTGCGGCCATCCAGATCGCGATCGGGCTGGCCATCGCCTACCGGGTGACGGTCAAGGTGGGCCTGGCATTGTCGGTCGTGTGGGCCGTTGGAGTCTGGTGGTTTGGCGAGGGTCTGGGCGGCGTGCTCAACGGGACGGCGAACACTCTCACCGGAGCTCCCGGGGCGGTGATCATTTACGCCCTGCTGGCGCTGCTGCTCTGGCCGACTGATCGCCCGGCTAATGACGGAGTCGAAGCCGACCGGCTGGTCGGCCCGAGGGCGGCCAATCTGCTGTGGGCGGTGCTGTGGGTTTCGCTGGCCTGGTTCGCCATAGCGGGGTCCAACCGGGCCTCGCAGTCCTTCCATGACGTCATCTCCGGTGAGGCCAGCGGGCAGCCCGGCTGGTTGGCCACCATGGACACGCACCTGGCGTCCTGGCTCGGACAGGACGGTTTGAGCTACGCCCTCCTCTTGGGTACCCTGTGTCTGGTCATCGCCGCCGCAGTGGTGCTGCCCCGGCCGGCCCGCAACGGCGTGCTCCTGCTCAGCATTGTGGTGGCATTGCTGGTCTGGGTGGTCGGGGAGAACTTCGGGGCAGTCTTTAACCCCCCCGCCACCGACGTCAACTCTGGCCCCCTGCTGGCCCTGCTGGCCATCGTCTACTGGAGGACCAAAGTACCGGTCAACCGGCGGGGTCCTGTGTCGGTTCAAGGTCAGGGGGTCTCATCATGATGTCGATGTCAGGTCCGAAGTGGTTGGCCGACTTTTTCGCCGCGGTGATGCTGGCCGTCGCCGTTTACAGCTTCGCCCGGCTGCTGGCCGCCCGGCTGTGGCAGCGGTCCACCCACGTTGACATCGACGCCACCCATGTCGTCATGGGCGTGACCATGGCCGGAATGCTGGTCGGCCAGCTGTCGTTCTTCAGCGCCGGCTTCTGGGAGGTGGTCTTCGGGCTGAACGCGGCCTGGTTCGCGTTCAGGACTTACCAGGCCATGTCCGGCGCGATCGACTATCCGGCCTCCCATTTCGCCACACACGTGGTCATGGCTGGCGGGATGATCTACATGTACGCCGCGCCCAGCACCGACGCCGTCGTCTGGTTACCGCTGCTGTTCGTTCTCGCCCTGTTGCTGTCCGCAATCTGGGAGCTCAACGAGGTGCCCGCTCCGGCGACCATCGCGCTGTGGCACACCGAACCGGCCCTCGCTGGCGCTGGCGGGGGTCTTTCAGGTGCCTATCCGGACCCGGTCGTCGACCCGGCCAGCCCAGCGCCCCTTGAGGCTGACAAAGCCTGGCTGGCGCCGGGACTAGAGCGGGTCTGCCACATAGCCATGTGCGTGACCATGGGGTACCTGCTCATCCTGATGCTGTGATATGGCGGCGGTGCGAACCGAACCGGGCTGGTGATCCTGTTCGATGTTGTCCGAGTTCGCTACAAAATCCTTCCGCGCCAGGCGACCTTGACGAGGGGAAGAAGTCGGAGGGCAGAGCATCTGCGAGGCGATCCGGGGGCCAAATCCGCAATCGCCGCGATCGCCTCTCGGCGAGGTCCCGACCATCGAGGCCGTATCGACTGCATCGGGCTATTTCTAACGGGCAGCCCACCGAGTCCCCTCGTGAGCGCGTGCCGGGTGCTCGCCAGGCCGACTCGGTGAGGTCGGAGCGCGACGCGGGTCGGAGCGAGCTGTGAGACCCAAATGCAGCTGTTCGGGTACGCTCTGTCACCCGTGGCCGGCCCGGAGACATTGTAAGCGCGGGGTTGGAGGAGTCGAGTGGACGGCGGGCGATCCGACCCAGATCCCGATCGTATGAAGGTGTCGCGCCGCCGGTTCCTTGGCGCCGCCGCCGCCGGGGCGGCCGGGGCGGCTCTGGTCAGCGGAGGGATAAACCCGGTAGGCGGGATTTCGGTTGTGGGCTGGCCAAGCCGGCCGGGCTCGTCTGTGGAACCTTTCTATGGTTTCCACCAGGCCGGAATCGCCGAGGCCCGCCAGCTCCACACTCAGTTCGCCACTTTCGATGTCGTCACCGACGAGCGTGCTGAACTGGCAGCTCTGCTTCAGCGCTGGACGGCGGTGGCCGCTGACCTGACAGCAGGGCGAGGAGCCGGGACGAGGAATCTTCCGGGGGGAGCCCCGGCCGACAGCGGCGAGGCGGTCGGCTTGGGGGCCGCCAGGATGACGGTGAACTTCGGGTTCGGTCCTTCTCTGTTCGGCATCGGAGGGCAGGACCGGTTCGGGCTCTCGGACCGGTCGCCGGTGCCACTGGTAGAGCTGCCCCCGTTCCCAGGGGACCAGATTCCGGTTTCCAGCTTCGGCGGGGATTTGACCGTCCAGGTATGTGCAGACGACTCTCAGGTGGCTTTTCACGCTTTTCGCCAGCTGGCTCGATCGGCGCGGCCGGCGGCTGTTGTGCGTTGGACTCAGGCTGGGTTCAACTCGCCCCCGTCGGACGGCGGCACGCCCCGAAACCTTCTCGGTTTCAAGGACGGGTCGGTGAACCCGACCGCCGAGGAGCGGGAGACGTTCGTCTGGGTGGGTGAGGAGGGGCCGCCGTGGATGACCGGTGGCACCTACATGGTGGTGAGGCGGATCCGGTTGGACTTGGAGACGTGGGACGCCCTATCCCTGCAAGACCAGGAGGAGGTGATAGGAAGACAGAAGGTCTCGGGGGCGCCCCTCGGCGAGGGCCGAGAGTCTGATCCCCTGGACCTGTCGGCCAGGGCCAAGGACGGGTCGCCGGTGATATCCCTCCACGCCCACGTCAGGCTGGCGTCCCCCGAAGCGAACTGGGGCTCGATGATGTCACGGCGCGGCTATGCCTATGACAACGGCGTCACCGGCGAGGGAGCGTCAACAGGGCTGGACGCTGGCGAACTCTTCGTGTGTTATCAGCGCTACCCGGTGGTGGCCTTCATCCCCATCTACCGCAAGCTGTCCGAGGCCGACGCTCTGTCACGTTTCGCCACCCACTCCGCCAGCGCGATCGCCGCCATCCCGCCCGCGGCCGCTCACCCAGGTGACTGGGTCGGGCGACGGTTGCTGGAAGATTGAGCAGTGCGGCTGCCCAAACGGCCGTCACCGGTCCAGATCGGGTGTTGGAGCGCATCAGTCTCCTGCCCAGCAGGCCATGATGACGCTGGCGATCGTCTCCGCCGGGGTGCCCGACAGAGACCGCGAATCAGTGAACGAACCCTTCAGCTGGGTCGAGTTCACCAATAGGACCTTCCAATCTTTGCGCACGACCACCGAACCGTCAGCGGTCAGGAAGGCGCCCTGGCCCAACCCGTAGAGGGGCTGCTTGTTGCCAAACTGGGCGGCCAGCCGCTCGAAGTAGGCGGTCGTCTGCGCCCGGCTCGAGAGTTCTTGCACCGACATGGCGATGGTGCCCTGCCTATAGAGGTAGTTGCACGAATACAGGTGGTTGACCCACGTCGGGGTGGTCACGCTGGTGGCGGACTCTCCGAGAGCCTCGCCGATTTGGGTCTGGGCCTTCTGCGAACACACCTCAACAGCGATGGCCGATGGCACGGGACCTGCCGGTTCTGGCGTCTCCCCGCTGGTGCACGCCGACACGCAGAGGGCGCCAGCCACCCCGGCAAGCAGAGTCCACAACTTCCCCACGGCGCACAAACTACCAACGGTAGTAGGGGGCTCGCGAGTCGGTCCGGCAGACTTCCGAACGCCTCTCCGCTTGACTTTTCCGCACTCAGACGGCCAAACCGTGTCCTAGCAACTGCGGTTAATCCTGGCGAGGCGGATCCTGGTCGGATTCTGGTCCGGGCAGATCCGCGGCGGCATGAGTGGTTGGCGCCGACGCTCCAAGCGACTTGTCGCGTGGTGGCCCCTGGTGCGTCTCGAACCCCGTCACGCACGGCAATATCACCCGAGGCGCGAAGCAGACCAACCCACTGATCGGTGTCCGCGTTAGAACGTTCCTTGCCCCAGCCTTGGTCACCGATCCTCGCCCAGCCGCGTCTATGTATTCGATGCGCGGTGCACGTACAGGCGACCGCCACCCCTGGCTGGCTGCCGAGCCGTTCAACCTGTGTCCATGATCCCGGCGCTGGTGCTGTGTTGGCGGAGAAGCTCGCAGCAACCGCCGCCAGGACCTGCGGCTCCGAATAGGCATCAACGCCCGGTCGACTGTATCGTCCCCGTCGCCGAGCCCTAGGATTCTGCCGGTGTCCACGGCCGCCTCGCCCCGGAGTTTGCCCGCGACCGCCGAGTTCGGGAGTCAGGCATTGCAGGATGAGTCGCGCGTAGCTCTTATGGCGGAGACCTGGGGTGGAGCAGACAGGCGTCGAGTCGACTTCGCTGCATCTCGCTCTGCGGCGGGGCCGTGATCAGCTACGACGCGCAAGTCGTCGGGATCGAGCAGCCGGCGGTGATCTTGGCCGCCGGGTCCGGGATCATCAGGTGAGCGAATTCCGGCGCGACCGCCCAGGGCCATGCTGACCGAGCCCGCTCGGCCCGGGAGTCGAGCGAAACCAGACGCCGAATGCCTCGCCGGCGTCGAGCTGACGCTCGGGGGGATGCACTGCAGTGCTTGTGCCACCCGGATCCAAAAATCGTTGAACCGTCTGCCGACGGTGGCCAGCGCCTCGGTGAACTTGGTCACGGAACGAGCCTTCATCAGCTACAACCCGGAGCAGGTCACCGCGGAGCAGCTGTGTCAGGCGGTTGTCGATATCGGCTACTGGGCCTCGGCCGTCGATGACGACAACCTCCGATCTCGGGCGGACCGCTCCGAGCACTGGGGACTGCGCTGCGCCGTATCGTGGCCGCTGTCCATTGCGGCCACGGTCATAGCTTTGGCCGCTCCCGAGTCCCCGAGGACCGGGTGGGCCGTGCTGGCCCTGGCCTTCGCCGTAGAGGGGATCGGCGGCTGGCCCTTTGTGCGCAACAGTGTCCGGTTGGCGCGGCACAGGGCCACGAACATGGATACCCTGATCGCCCTCGGAACGCTGGCCGCTTTGGCCGTCAGCTCGGTCGTCACTATCGCCTTGGACGGCCGGCACATCCATATCGGCGGTGGAGGGGCGCTGGCCGCCTCTCTTCACGGAGTGATGGCCCCCCTGATCGTGTCGATTTTGGCTACCGGCCGGTTCATCGAAGCGAAAGCGAAGGGCAAAGCGGCCGAGGCCATGAGGTCGCTTCTGTCCCTTCGCCCTCCCACGGCGCGCCTGGTGGCGGACCCGACCGACGAGCAAGGGGTGCTTGTCGCACCCGAGAGCGTTCCCGTCGGCTCCTTGGTGCGGGTTCGCCCCGCCGACGCCATCCCCCTGGACGGGACGGTCGTGGCTGGGGTCTCGGCCGTCGACGAATCAATGCTCACGGGCGAGCCGCTCCCTGTCGAGCGAGGGCCGGGGAGCATCGTCACCGGAGGCACGATCAATGGCGCCGGCTCTCTGGTCATCCGGGTAGACACGGTCGCTTCGGAGTCGGTGCTAGCCCGGCTGGAGAAACTCGTGGAGGACGCCCAGCGGGACAGAGCTCCCCTCCAGCAGCTGGCCGACAGGATCAGCAGCGTATTCGTGCCGAGCGTTCTCGTCGGCTCGGCGGTGACGTTCCTGGCCTGGTGGCTGGTCGGCCACAGCCTGGGCCAAGCGGCACTCAGCGGTCTCGCCGTACTACTCGTCGCCTGCCCCTGCGCCATGGGCCTGGCCGCCCCGGTGGCCGTGATGGTGGGCTGTGGCCGGGCGTCGGCGATGGGGATGTTCGTCCGCGGCGGCGACGCCCTCGAGCGCCTGGCCAAAGTCGACACTGCCGCTTTCGACAAGACCGGCACCCTGACCGAGCGGTGCGCCGTGGTCACCGCCGTGCTACCCGCCGAGGGGATGGGTGAACTCGAAATTCTGTCCTTGGCGGCAGCGGTGGAGGTCGACAGCGACCATCCCATCGCCTCGGCCATCGTCGCCGCCGGCGGCGATCAGCCGGCGGCCACTGGGATCACCTTGCGTCCCGGGCTGGGGGTCTCCGGGGAAGTGGGCGGCCGGCGAGTCTCGGTCTGCCGGTTCAGCCCCGAGGAGACACCGGAGCCGCTTCACTCTGCCGCAGTCCAGCGTCTCGGCCGAGGAGAGACAGTCGTGGCCGTACTGCGCGATCGCGAGCCGGTCGGGGCAATAGCCCTCTCCACGCCGCTTCGCTCCGAAGCCCGCCATGCCATAGACAGGCTCCGGGCCATGGGGCTGAACTCGATCGTCCTCAGCGGGGACACCGAAGCGGCAGTCAACACCGCGGCCGCCGCCCTCGGCATAACCTCCGCAGAATCGCAGCTTAGCCCCGAAGCCAAGCTGGAGGCCCTCCGCGTCCTACATTCCGCCGGGCAGAAAATCGTGATGGTCGGCGACGGGATCAACGACGCCCCGGCTCTGGCAGCTGCCGACGTGGGCTGCGCCATCGGTAGCGGTTCCGAAGCAGCCTTGGCCCAAAGCGACGTAACCCTCCTCGGCAACGACCTGGAGGGGGTACCCGACGCGGTCGGCCTGGCCCGATCAACCCATGCGATCATCCTGCAGAACTTCGCTTGGGCCATGGGCTACAACCTCTCGGCTCTGCCCCTGGCCGCATTCGGACTGCTGGACCCCATTGTGGCCGCCTTCGCGATGGGTCTCTCCAGCGTGTTGGTAGTACTCAACAGCTTGCGGCTCATGCGGTTGAATCGATCCCGGGTCGAGACCGGCCGTATCGGAGCTCGAAACTCCTACCGCAGCCTGGCGGTATCGATAGCACTCCCGATCGTGCTCTTCGCGGGCCTGACCTTCGCAAGTCAGGCAGTCTCGCCGGCGCGCGGGGAATCACTGCTTCCCACCCTCCCCTCATTAACCATCATCAACTTCCCTCATGGCGGGTCGGTCGAAACCTACTTCGAGCCCGGCGGCCCAGGGCTGAACCAGTGGCACCTGATCTTCTACGGATCCAAGGCAGAACTCGACTCGGCGGCCCCGGTGGTGACGGCGAGCTATGACGGCGGCACCCCTCAACTCCTGCGGCGGCTGAAGATCGCTGCAGGGCACTACACGGACTTTGTGGTCCTCCAGCCCGGCCACTGGAGCTTTCACGTCGTGAGTTATTTCGGGACCCGGACCGTCACATTCACCGTGGAGAAGACGGTGCGCTGAAGCGCTAAGCGGTTCCCGCCAGTTTCCCAAGTGGGTATCGCGAACGAACGGAGGATCAACCGAGATCGACGCATGCCCCCCAGGATCAAATTCAGCAACACTCCGAAACGCACCAGGCTCCAAGCGCTCATATCTCGATCCCCGGCACTGGGGCGCTCCTCTCGGCGGACTGATACCTGCCCGATATGGCCGGTTGGGCACCGATCCGTCCGAACGAACACCGTCTGGGGCATGGGTCATGGATCGGGTTACTGAGCTCGCTCCCTGCATGACCGAGCGGGACGCTAGGCAATCGGACAGGCGGGCCGGGTTTCGTGCATAGCTCGGGCGGGGTTGTGCGTCTATAAGAGTGTGGCTGATGCCCCAGAACGGGAGGAATTAGCCGTCGAGTCGCGCGCCGTGAGCAGGGAGGGTATCGCCGCGCTTTACCTGGCGAACTATGGGCGGCTGGTGCGCGTGGCCGCGCTGCTGCTGGTCGACGTTGGCGCCGCCGAGGAGGTCGTGCAGGAGGCGTTCGTTCGGGTGCTGGGAAGAAAGCGAGAACTTCGAGAGCCGGATCGGGCCTCGGCCTATGTGACTCGGGCCGTGGTGAACTTGGCCCGATCGAGGCTTCGGCGCCGGCTCGTATCGGCCCGCCACCACGCCCGGCCGGAGGGCTTTATGTGTGGTGCGGACGAGGGGGTGGTGGAGGCTGTCGAGCGGACGGCGATCGTACAGGCGCTGCTCCGCCTGCCCGCCCGCCAGCGCCAGGCGGTGGTCCTTCGCTACTACGCCCAGTTCACCGAAACCGAGGCGGCCGCGGCGATGGCCGTCAGTGTGGGGGCGGTGCGCAGCTACACGGCCCGGGGTGCGTCCCGATTCCGCGACGAGTTGAAGGAGCTGTAGTGAGCGATCCCTCGGACCTGCGCCAGTTGATGGCCGACGCGGTCGACGGCCTCACTCCTCGGCCACCGCCGTTAGCTGATCTGGAGGCTGTTCAGCGGAGGCGACGTCGCCGCTGGGTGACGGCGGGGGCGGTCACCTCGGTCGTGGTGCTGGCCATTGTCGGCTGGGCCGCGGCCGGGCTGGGGGGGCCGGGCCACCAAACTGTTCGGGTCGGGCCGGTGGGTTCCACCCCGTCGGCAACGGCGAAGTCGACCGCCACGACCCATCCTGCGACCACTCGGGCGGCACCGGCGGTGGGCAGCAACGTGTTCGCCCAGCCGCTGGAGCAGCCGATGGTGACCGTGGCGGGGAGTGGGCTCTACGTGGCCTGGCAGGTGTCGCCCCCGGGCGCCCCGGTGCGCTCGGAGCTGGCCCGCGTGGATGCCGCCACCGGTCGAATCGAGGCCATCAGCGCGCCCGGTGCGGGCTTCGACCAGCCATTGGAGGCCGCGGGTTCACTGTGGGTGACCACCTCGGCCGCGGCGGGCGAGGAGCTCTTGCGGCTCGATCCGCAGACCCTGCAGGTGACGGGCCGCTGGCCACTCGGAGGCTTAGCCAACCAGGCCTGGGCGGCGCACGATCTTGCGGTCGCGGGCGGTCGGCTGTGGGTCGCGGCCGGGAACCGGCTGCTACAGGTGGCGCTCCCGGCGGGGGGAGTGACCCTGACGGTGCCTCTCCCCGGAGCGTACAGTTCGGACGTGGCGGCCGACGCCGCCGGCACCATCCTCGTCGACGGGCAGGCCAACAGCAGCGGGACGGGCGCGGTCCAACGGCGAAACCCCACCACCGGGGCGCTCCTGGCATCGCACCCCATGAGCGGGGTGGCCGCGCCGGTCGTGGCCGGGGTTGTGGGTCCCAGCGTGTGGGTGTCGGAGGCCACCGGGATGATGGGTTACGTCGAGCGTCTCGACGCGACCACGTTGTCCCCCTCGCCGTCGGACCGCAGCACCTGCCAGGAGGGAAAGAGCACTCCCACCTGTCTCTTTGGGACCAACGGCATCACGGTGACCCTGGCCGACCGGCATGTATGGATTACCCAGACGAACGGCGGCAACGCCCGTAACTACTGCGCCAACGCCTCCACCGGCCAGATCCTGGGAACCCTCGCGCTACCGCAACCGGCCGAAGACACCGTCCTGGCCATCGGCCCCGACCAGATCTACTACACCTTCTATGCAGCGGTAGGCCTTCACCTGGCCCACCAGCTCATCCCACCGGCCTGCCAGACGACATAGAAGAGTTCACGGCTGCCGGTGACAACAGCGACACCCAGGCTCTCTCGGCTTCCATCGGAGCCTCGCGGAAACCGATTTGCCGACCTCAAACGTCGAACCGAACCGACGTTCCTGCGGCGTCCCTGTCGCCGACTGAAACACGCGGAACGACGGTCGCCCCCGGGTGGCGAGTGACGCGAAATCGGCGATAGCACTTTCACCCCTAACGATGAGCATCTATGTAGACCCGCGCATAACATTCAGACCCACCGGCTGCTGACGTACCGCTATTATGCTCCATACGGCATGAACCGACATCGCTGGGGCTGAGACTACACATCCCTGCCGAATAGGGGGCGGAGGCTCGGGTCCGCACAGTCACCGTCAACGGGCGCCGGATGAATGAATCTGTCGTCTACGGAGTCACGACGGCGGTGACTGGCTTGGCTAAGGGAACGACCGGTGTCGCCTCATACGTAGTCGCCCTATACGTCCCGGGCGGCAGCCCGGGCGGGGCGGACGGTCCGCAAGCTGGGACCGTTGCCGTGACACCGGCTTGACTGCACGCTTGGTAGCTGGCATCGACAGTAATTGGGTAGGTGGAGAGACCTGTCGGGACAGTCAACCTTTCCACGCACGTCGGCCAGGCCGGCTGGGGGTGGTAGATGCGGTCGGTCAGCAAGACTGCGAAGAGACCACCGCAGCCGGCGAACTCTATCGGTCGGCCCGTTCCGTTCCACACCGTGATCCTGCCCTTGATCGTCCCTCCCGTTTTCACCTTCGTAGTTGCAAGCGCCAGCGCGGATCGAAGCGGGCCGCCGGTGGTGGGCGCAGGCAGCGTCGTTGGTGGCGGTCGAGCAATCGTCGGTCCCAACGACGCCGGCGGCGCTGATGCTGTGGAAAGGCGACTACCCGCGCAGCCACTCATCACAAGTGGGACACACAGAACTGCCAGCGTTCGCCTCCTCATCATCAGGTACGACGTACGGTGACGGTTCATGGTTCCCGACGATGACGTCGGCGACAGAATGCCTTCGATCTGGAACACGATCATGAGAGCACCAGTGGCACTCCCGCCCCGAGCCCGAACGACATCAGTCTCCGTGGCGCCGACGGAGGCAGCGGTGCGTCCCATATTCGCGGCCCATAATCTCGCGGGCCGAGTCGCCCTGATCGCCGGCAGGTGGATAGGTGTACTGGGAACGCTGACTCCAGGTTCGGGGCGCTACGGGTGCGGCTCATGGACGCCGGAGCGAGATGATCGGGGCCCACAAATCCGTTCTACGGACCCGGCCTGCCCGGAGCGGCGCCTGCGGTCTCGGACATGGGTTCCCGGACGTCGGCGGTAAGAACAGCCATCGCATCAGATCTCAGCCATGTGGAGTCCCGACTGAACTCGGCTGTCTGGATGGCCCGGGCCTGGCTGGCCGTGTCGAGCATGGTGCTCACGAGGGCTGCAAGCTTGCGACCGAAGTCCAGGGTCTGAGGACACATTGTGGCGGATCCACCCCCTGCGCATGGGGCCATTTACTGCAAAGCCTGGGATAACGCCTGGCGATGTTCCTGCTGTTCAACCTGGCGGCGGCGACTCGGGGTCCGGGGGGGACTGCCCATAGCCCACGGCGTCTCGTCCTACTAGGCGGGAAAACAGTCTGATCCACAGGCGCCGGCCCGGGTGGGTGCCGTTGAGGCGCTCCAACACGCCATGTCGGGCCGCCTCCAACGCTGCCGCGTTAGCGGCAGCGAAGTACTCCGACGCGGCGAGCTCCCCGCACAACCAGCGCCGGCTAACCTCGTCCACCAACACTCGTCGTTCAGTCACCCGCGCCTCCCGACTAACCAGCGACGGCCCCTCGATCCGGAGACTAGGCGCTTGGCGGGGCCCCGGGCCAGACGGAAGGTTAGTCCTGGCGGGCGGCGGCGTGCCCGTTGTGGGGGCGCTGGGCGGCGGCCGTCAGGCCGGCGCCCAGCAGTTGGGCGAGAGCGGCCAAGACGTCGAGGTCGGCCGCCTCGAAGATCCCCGGCTCAGGGTTGTCTGCGGCCAGCACCCCGTACTCCACTCTCCCGGCGTACACCGCCGCCAGGATCAGGGCCCGGGCGGTTTCATGAAGGCCAGCGCGGATTGGGGCGCGGCGCTCTCTGAGGTCAGCCACCAGCAGACGACCGTGACCGTGGACCAGGTCCACGATGAGCCTCGACGACCTTGCGGTGGCGGTCACCACACCGATGGGCGGGGCCTCGGCCCGCCCCGCCCACGCCCCGGGTCGCACCTCGGTGCCGTAGAGGCCGAAGAAGGCGACCCGTGTCCTTTCTCCTCTGCACAGCGCGGCCGCGGCGCCCACGACACCCTGACGGAGCTGGGCTTGCAAGGCCACCCGCTGTTCGCCCTCGGCCAGGTTGATGCGTCCCACGAGGTCGGCGAGAGGGGTGAGAGCGTCCACCAAGGTGACCGTCAGTCTTGTCCGGTAGTCGGTGGCGAGCTCAACCGCGAACGCCGCTTGCTGCTCGCGGGCGTATTCGCGGAAGGCGGCCAGCATCACCGGAGCGGTCACCAAGATCCCGGCCAGGACGAGGAGAAGCCATCCCAACCAGTCGCTGGGGCGGGCGATCAGGCGTACAACCACGAAGCCCTCCAAGATGGCCGCCCATTCGCAGTCGCTGGGCGGTCAGAAAGCCGCGAACCCTTTGTCGGGCCCTGCGCGTCATCGAACCTGGACCTCTTGGCCCGCCGGCACCTACCGGGGGCGCGCCATTGTACGGTCACTCCGAGTGAGAGGAGGGTCACCCCAGAGAGCGGAAACGGGCCAAGGTCCCAGGTCACGTCATGGTCTGAGGGGGACCGGTGCGCTACATCAGTATCTCCAATGGAGACAAACTGGGAAACCCTGGGCGCCCCCACGCCGCCGACGTCCCGGTCAACCTTCGAACCACCCTCACACCGAGTCGGGCTCGTACATCCACCCCCGGGCCGCCATTCGCGGTTCTTCGCAAAGAACCCATTGATACGCGGGATCAACACAGGAAACTGCAGCCGATAATCGCGACCCCAGGGCGCCCCGATCGCCGGCAAGCGCGTGTTATAGCGCCAATCAGGTGGCGAGAAATGGTCGTGATCGCCGGCGATGGGGTTCAAGACGCGCTGCGCCAGGCTTGCTCCCAGAAGTCGAGCTCGTATTGGCTGCTGGCCAGGAAGGCGTCGCGCATCCTCCTTCGGGCTTCTTCCGCCGCCCCGGCGGCGGCCTCGTCGCAGACGTCCTGGCACCAGTGGGCCAGGTTGGCGAAGTCTTCCCCGGCGTACATCTCGATCCACCGGGCGTACCGCTCCGCCGCGGGAGGCTGGGCTTGGGCCAGCCTCTGACCCAGTTCGCTGTAGCCCCACATGCACGGCAGCAGGGCGGCCACCAGCTCCCCGAAGTCGCCCAGCGCGGCGGTGCGGAGCAGAAAGTCGGTGTAACCTCGGGTTACGGCGCGAGGGCGCTCCTGTTCGAGGGCGGCGGTTGAGATACCCCACTCGGCGGCGCAGGCGCGGTGCAGGTCCATCTCGGTGCGCAGGGTGGAGTGGGCGATCTCCGCGAAGCGCTCCATCCATTCCAGGCGCGGCGCCCGGGCGCAGGCCAGGGCCAGCAGGCGTCCGTAGTCGATCAGGAACAGATAGTCCTGGCGCACATAGAAACAAAACCGGTCCGCAGCGAGGGTGCCATCGCGGATCCCGCAGACGAATGGGTGCTGGTGCTGGGCCTCCCAGAGGTCCGCCGCCGCGTGGCGGAGCTGATCGCTAAAACGCATCGGCGAGCGTGTCCCAAAACAGCAGCTCGTAGGCCTGCAGCAGACGGGCGCAGCGGCGGGCGCCCGCCGGGGCGTCCCCCGCGACCAGACCAAGCTCGGCAACGGCCAGCGCCTGCTCCTCAAAACCCGCGGCGGGCTGGGCGAAGAACTCGAAGAACGAGATCTCGTACCGGCCGTGGAGCAGGCCGGCCAGGCGTCGGCAGTTCTCGCCCCAGGCCGCCAGATTGGCCAACGGGGCCAGGGCAACATCGGCCCGGGAGCCGTTTAGGGCCAGCCAGGAAACGAACGCCGTGTAGGCCTGACAGCCCGGCTGGACTTGGTAGTCGGCCAGCCCGACTTCGTCGAGGTCCAACGACCCGGCCAGGGCCAGCAGGCGTGCCAGTGCCTCGCCCTCTCCCTGCGCCAGGCCGATAAAGAAGTCGCCGGCGGGCGGTTCGGCATACCGGGCGGCCAGGGTGGCGAAGCTCCGCCGGTCGCTGCGCAATATCGTGTGCCGCTCGCCGGCGAACGCCCGCAGGGACTGCTCGGGAGGCGCCGTGGCCAGGTATCGGTGAGTCCGGATGGCCTGCTCGACCGGCGCCAGCTCACGATGGAGATCCTCGAGCAGCTGGCGGGCTGTCATCGCCGGTAGGTGCCGACAAGATCGGCGACCTCGAGCACGCAGCCCTTCATGGCCCGCTCCAGGTCCCGGCGACCCGCGCCCGAACGGACGGCCAGCTCCCGGTCGAGCGCGTAGAGGCGGAAGAAGTAGTGGTGAGCCCCGTGGCCGCCCGGCGGGCACGGCCCCCGATAGCCGACCTGCCCAAAGTCGTTGCGACCCTCCCCAGGTGGGCCCTCAGCCTCGGCCAGCCGGCCTCTGGCCGGGGCGATCCCCCAAGCCAGCCAATGCGTGAACGTGCCAGCCGGCGCGTCGGGATCATCGACAATCAGCGCCAGCGAGACCGACTGCTCAAGCACGCCCCGCCAGTCCAGAGGAGGCGAGACGTCTTCGCCCTGGCAGGAGTAACGACGTGGGATCGGCGCGCCTGGCGCAAACGCGCTACTGGTCAACTCCACACCAGGTTTCTAGCAAGCGGCCCGCCGGCATCCCAAGGGTGAGCTCACGGACGACTCGAACACCGCCGGTCGACCCGTGGCGGAGCGCACGCGTTGGCGGGCAAGGATGGCGCTGGCGCTCGAAGTCTGCCCGAGCCCCCCAGGCGTCGCCTGGCGTGGCTGGCTGCCTTCACCATCGACTGGAGGCCAGGACGGTCAGCTGCCCTTCCGTTCGATCATGACGGGCGGACCCTTTCTTCGCCCTGCGCAGGCTGTCTACCCTTCCTCCAGCCGCGAACGGCGGGGAGTGAACAGAGCGCGTGCGAGGGCGGTGGAGGCCACATGCCAACGCCGAAGCCGGGATCGAGGAAGCCCGGGCCCTACTGGAGGGCGCCGGCGCAGCGACGACGTACGCGGGCCGGGTCAGAGTGCCGGCCTGGGTGGGAGTCAACCGGCTGGCCCATGCCTCGCCTGCGGAACTGGTCGAGATGGCCCAGAGCGGCTGCCGCCGCTACCGTTCCAGCTGGGACCAAGCGTGCGGTTTCCTGGCCGGCGAGGTTCTGGCCACGGCGTCACGGCCAGAGGCCAGCGCCGATGTGCAACGGGTGCTCGTCGGCCTCGAACTGGATCTGCTTGACGGAGGGCGGGCGGCGGTCAGCCCGGCCGAGTCGATGCGGGTGGTCTGCGAGGTGCTGCGCAGCTACCGCTTCAGCCCACCCAACCGGTGACCGCCAGCCAGGGTCACCACCGCCCGGTCCGGGCCGGTTGGGAGCGCCGGCCGCTGCTACGGTGCCATGGGCAGGTTCTGCGGCGGAGGTGGCTGTGTCATTGCGTGCCCTGGCAGGATTCGTGATCGTCCTCATCGGCGCCCTCGCCGTCGTCGCGGGCATCCTCTATCTCACCCAGCCAGCGAGATCTTCACGCCGAACAGGTCGCGAATGGCCTCGCCGGCCCGCTCCACGGGGATGTGCTGGCGAGCCAAAAGGTAGGCGACCACCGCCCAGACCCGCGGGCCCCAGGAGATCGGGGCTCGCACCCAAGCCGGGAAGTTTGCGGTGATCGCCGCCCCGCAGCAGCCACAGACGCAGGTCTGGGCCCGATGCTCGGTCACGGTCGGGGTGACCTGGGGCCGGTCGATCACCTGACGGCGGGCCACGCCCGATAAGGGGCCGTCGCAGAGGTTGCCCCCACAGTCGGCGCAACGCTCGGGCACATGATCGACCACCACATCGGGGTTGTCGGTCATCGCCAACGTGGATACCGGGCGTCCCAGGCTGCTTGCCCGCACGGCCGCGCTGACCTCCGGCGGCGCGGGCCTGACGAACCCGACGCTCCTCGGCCTGGCGTTGACTGCCGCTTCGGATCCGGCGGGTCCGTACTCGGCGGCCCACGCTCGGGTGAGGGTTTCGAGGGCGCCTTTGGTCGAGCTGCAGAGCGAGCCGACGGGGATGCCGAGGCGGGCGATCGACGACCCGAGGTTGATGATCGCTCCGCCACCTCGTTTCGCCTTCGCCGGGGCGATCACGGCGGTCAGGAAGTAGGGAGCCTTGACGTTGACTGCATAGACCCGGTCGAAGGTGGCTTCGTTGGTCTCGGCGGTTGAGGCTCCGGGGTAGATGCCGGCGTTGTTGACGAGGATGTCCGGGGTGTCGCCGAGGACCTCGCTCGCTTCTTCGGCCAACCGCTTCGACGCCGCCGGGGTGCCGTCCAGGTCGATCTCGTTTATGACGACGGTGCCCCGCGCCTTGTCGCGTCCGCTCACGACCACCCGGGCCCTGGATACGACGGTCGAGCGCTGCGGTTCGCGACTCTCGGCGTCCGATTCTTTACGGTCGACCATCCCAACACGCAGGCAGGCAAGCGCCGGCGTTTTGAGGCGATCGGGGCCGATGCTGCCTCCGTTTGCTTCATCGGATGCGACCTTCGCGTTGACGACCTCGCCGTGCTCCTACGTGCCGTCGCGTTCGACGAGGATGCGCCAGCTTTGTTTCAATGCGAAGGACTGCTCCCGTGTTAGGAGCCGGACGAGGGCAGGCGATCGCTGACGACCGCAGCGGTCCTCGGCGCAGCTACATCTCGGCTCGCAGTGAACTTTCACATTCGACCTCCGAGTTCGGTACCGCAGGCCCGGCTCTTACCAGGCCCGGTCGACGCGGGTGCTCGCGGTACTCGGCGAACAGCGACGCTGTGAGTTCGTGCCCCGTCAGGGTGAGCGCCTGCTGGAATCGACAGGGTGGGCGTCCGGAAGTCGCCATGGATGCCGATCACGACGCGTACCACGGTTACGGCGTGATGGTGCTCGCGTCGAACAGCTGACCCCTGTCGTCAGCATGGAGCATGCTCGCCTGTACGTCCGCTGGCTGCACGCGATCAACCTTACGGCCCCTCCTGCTGACGGATCGGCATCGTGGTGGGTTCCGTTGTGGATGACGTCTGACAATGCGTCGGGGACGGGACTTCGGGCGAAGCGGTCGGACCGCGTGGCAGCGGCTTCGGTCGGCTATTCGGCTTGGAGTTCGTCCAGGAGCTCGTCGTGGCTGAGGGTGACGACCTGGTGGCGTTTGACCACTTCCTTGCGCACGTCGTCCAGGCCCGCCCGGCCTAGTCCTTCAATGCGGTACCCCTCGGGATGCCCGTAGTAGTGGGTGGTCTTTTCGGAGAACGAGTTCGACAGCGTGTCCCGCCGCAATGTCCCGCACCGCCGGCATCGGAGTTTGCGGATGATGGGCCCGCCGGCTCGGCCGGTGCCCCGCTCGCGGTAGTAGCCCAGTTCCTCCCAGGCGTGGCGCAGGTCTCGGCAGGCCAGGAACTCATCGGGGAGATCCCGTAACGGGTTAGCGGCCATCGGTATCCTCCCTAAGGTTCTCCAGGGTCACGACTCGAGCCCCAGCCAGATCGACGTAGAGGCCTTGGCCGTGCAAGCCAACGGTCACCACTGTCACCCAATCCCCAACCGTCGGTTGGGCGGCCGCCACCGTGCCGGCGTAGACAGTGCCGTCGCATTCAACCCGGGCGGACAAGCCATCGTCGGCCAGCAGCACGGCAGTCACGCGGGCGACGGAGCCGACTTGGGGTTGGCGCACGGTGGGTCGGATCGGGGTTGGCGGTCCGCTGCCCGGTCGGGTACGCGGCCGGCGTTGAGCGGCGATCTCGCTGAGTCCTTCGACGGGGCGCAGCGAATACACCGACGCTGTGGGGCTCTCACCTTCGGGGTCGCGGTAGCGGTACACGCTGGTGCCTCGCGCTCGGAGGTCTTTGAGCATCGCGTGCGCCACCATCGCGTTGTGTTTGCCAACCGCGCCCGCGATCTCTTCTGGACGTAACGGCCTGTCGGCATTCTTGAGCACCTCGAACAGCCGATGACTACGCGACGCCTCTTTGAAAGGGTTATCCAATTCTCTCTCCTGAATCTCGACGCCAAGGTAGCGGCTGACCGAGACAAACAGGGTCGTCACATGATCGGCCACTCCCCGCATGGAGGGACGCGCCGCTAGGCGTCGGGGCGCAGCTCCGACGGTGGCAGTTTGGCCGGGGAGGGGTCAGGCTGCCGGCGTGAGGGTGAGAGGTTCCGCGTTGACACGTCCTGGCCAGCTGAAGCCCTTGGTTGAGGACTCATAACGTCACCCTGGATCAGTCCCACTAACACGATCAGCGAGGCGCTCATACCGCCGGGTCGAGGAGACACCTGATGTTAGTGGGGTAGCTCGCCGGGTCGGATTCTTGAGCGCACATTATGTGGTGGCGCTACGCCCAGTTCGATGCTGCCGGTTATTGGGCGTAGGACGGACTGGAAGCGGTCTGACTCCGACCCGAGTGAGGCCAACGCCAACCTCGTACGCAAGACATGGGGGCGCTGTAGCGTCACCGGCCTACTGCCCGCGCAGGAGGAGTGGGAACGGATCGATGACCAGCGACCGTGGTGACCCTCGATGGGTGCTAGCCGGAGACGGGCTTCAGGCAACCCGCCATAGGCCTCAGGGCCCCGTTTCTCGACCGCCCACGCATGTGACTTTGGCCCTAGTACCATCGCGGTTCAGACTTCATCGGCAACCCCCCTAGAGTGGGCCGTGATGGCAGGTAGAGACGCAGGTGTCCTGGTCACCTGCCCGGGGTGCGGGGAAACGGTGCTGCAGAAGACAACGATCCCGATCCTCGGCGAAGGAGGCAAGGGGATCGCCTACCTGTGTTCCCCTGCGCACGCAGGTTGGTCGACACCGCACCGAAGGACGTGGCCGGCACGGGGGAGGACGCCGAGGGGCAAGCGACGTGAGTCAGCGCCGGGGCGTTGACGACGCGGATGGGCTGACGTCGGTCGACCTTCTGGAAGAGATTCGAGCTGCCCTCGATGGGCTTGAGCCTCTCCTCCTGGGGCGCATCGTTGACATCGAGATGCCTCGACTCCGCGTGCTCACCGATCCGACGCTATGCCGGCGGCTGCTGGCGGAGCTCGTCGGATACGCGGTTGCCCACTCGGAGCCGCCTGACTCCATCACCGTGCGCGTCGCGCGAACGGGGAAGGTGGCCCGGGTCGAGGTCGTAAGCGAGGGCGGTCATGCGACAGGCGATGACCTGCCGGACTTTACCTCCGCGGCAGAGGAGTTGCGGGCCGTGGGCGCCGAGATAGGAAGCGAAGGGCCAGTTGGCTGCGTGGTCTCCTGGATGAGGTTGCCGCTGGCAGCTGGTGCCTCGAGCGCTGCCGACGCCTGACCCCGGTCAAACCGACCAGGGGGTCCCTTCGGCCATTCGGCTACCAGGCGGGCCCGGCACGGTCGGCTTGCTGGGAGCACACCGATGCGGCGATATGTCCTCGGCGCGATGACGCCGGGCGCCCGTTCGTCATATCGTTACCGCCCTTCGTGCAGTGTGTGCGGATGTCCGCCTGTCCTTGGAATGCGGCCCGGGTGAGACTTAGCAACGGCCGCGTCGTCGAACTGCCATCATGGTTGTCACGGGCGCGGTTGTCGCCCTGATGCTCTTGTGGTGCGCGAACAGTGGTCCGTCGCACCGGAGATATCTCGGTCGGAGATGGCACCGGCGCCGCCCTCGCTCGGGCCGACAGGCGGATCGAGCTCAGCTCGGGCGTCGCCGACCATCGGCCATGACGGGCGGCCGCACTTCGCGGTCGGCACGCTCGTCCGCGACTTCACCGTCCCACGTCGCCAGCGGACACTGGACACGGTCGTCTATTTCTCGGCCCAAGGGAGCCGGACCAGGCCGCCGGTGAGCCGGCCGGGGGTGCCTTCCCGCTCGTGCTGATGGCCGCCCGTCAACTACGAGAACCTGCAGGCCGCCGCACCGCCACCTTGATCACCACCAACCCGTTCGCCACAACGGGGGAGGCTCAGGTGAGTTTCGCCCAGGCAGGAAGTTGGCGCCCTCGAACGCTCTCTTCCACCGCTTCAAGATGGTCGACCGCAAGATGACACCCCTTCAAGGGCACATCAGCCGCCTCGGGTGTGCATCTCAAGGTGGGGGTCGCGGCGCAAAAGCGTGACGGGAACCGCTGTCCGCGTACTCAGAGTCAACCGGTCCACCGCGCCTTGATCGCGCCGAGCGCGCCAGGCCGAGGCGAGGATCTGCCTCAACTCTTCGTCGCTGGCACCGCCGCGCAGCGGCGTGCGCAGGTCGGTTCCGCTTTGAACGTACAGACAGCGGTACCACACGCCGTCAGCTGTCAGTCGACTGCGGTCACACGACGCGCAGAACGGCTGGGTGGTCGACGACACGATCCCGAACGTCCAACCGTCGGCAAGTCCGAAGCGGCTCGCCGGCGCAGAACCCTGCCCGGAGAGGGCGTCGATCTTGCCGAAATGCCGGGTGAGGGTCTCCAGCATCTCGTGGCGAGAGACCACCAGAGCGGAGTCCCATCCCGTCGCTCCGCCCACGTCCATGTACTCGATGAAGCGCACTTCGGCGGGGACCGTTCGACTGAACTCCACGAGCTCGGCGAGTTCGTCGTCGTTTGTGCCCCGGATCACGACCGTGTCGATCTTGGTACCGACAAAGCCGGCCTCGGTCACAGCCCGAAGTCCCTCGAGGACCTGGGCATGACCCGAGCGCTGCGATAGCTTCTGGAACCGCCCCGGCCGGAGCGTGTCCAGACTCACCGTGACCCGACCGAGACCGGCGTCGCGCAACGCTCTTGCCCGTGGAGCAAGCATGACGCCGTTCGTCGTCATCGCCAGATCACAGATCGCAGCCTTGGCCGCGATCAGGCGCAACAGCTCCGGAAGCTCTCGTCGCAGGAGCGGTTCACCCCCGGTGATGCGAACCTTGCGCACACCGACCAACGCGAACACATCGACCAAACGGCTCAACTCGTCGAAGGTGAGGATGTCGCCGCGGGGCAGCCAGGTGTACTCGTCCTCCGGCATGCAATACCGGCACCGAAGGTTGCAGCGGTCCGTGACCGACAGGCGCAGATCGCGCAGTGGGCGACCAAACGTATCCACGACCCGCTCCTCGACACCCCCTTCGACGTCATCTACCACGAAGCGGCCCGGGGAAGAGAAGTCATCGGCGTCGTCCTCACAGCGTACCGCGCCCCGCATCGGGTCCTGAAGACGATGCCCTTGACGGCTTGTGGTGAGTGGCGCGCAGGCGGTTCGTCGGGCCAGGTCGCCTAGCCAGAGACTCCCACGAGAGTGCCCGCACTGCTGACCCGTTGACTTTAGGCTTCCGGCGTCAACGGAGGCCGAGCGATCCCCGGAGCCTATGACCGCCTAACAGCGCAGTTCGTACCGTCTTGCCGGCCCGCCCATGGCCGCCGGACAACCGCTCAGATCGCTCCTCCATTTCGCTTGCCCGACCGTGGTAGATGCCAACGGGCGCCGAGTGCCCGATTCCCTTCCCACTATGCCCTCGCCGGCGCTGGTGGTGCGGCCGCCCGCGAATTAGTCCGCCCCCGCCGGGGTGTCGACCATGAGGTGGGGGCCCACGGTGCACCAGGTGGCCGGCGGTTGGGTCGTTTACTACCGCACCGAGGACGCCGCCACGAGGCGGCAGCGCCTCGTGGCGGCCTTCTCCACCAGCCCCGTCCGGTCCCTTCACCCACACCTCGTCCGCACCGCCGGGCGGCCAGGCGCACTTCGGCGGGGACGTCGACCCCAGCGTGGTGGTGCCCATACCGGGGCATCTGGCCCTGATCTGGAAGAACGACGGCAACGCCAGGCCAGCCAGTATCTGGGAGCAATCCCTCAACCCCGACCGCAGGTCCGTCACAGGCAGGCCCGTGCGCCTCATCAACGCCGACCAGGCCCGGTCTTGTCGCGCTGACCGCCGCAGCCGGGAGGTCCCGCAATTCAGCAAGGGTGCCGCCCCGAAACGGCTCGCCGAGGTCATCACTGGTCCATCCCACCCGCGGGCCAACCTGTTCCGGAGGGTCAGGAGGGGCGAGGCATGTGTTCGACCAGGACGCGCCGTCTGTGTTGCCACTGGACGACCCGGATCTGATGGCCGGTTTGCACGCCGGTGAGCGGATCTACACGGAACCGGCCAAAGAGGGTGGTGGTATCAAGGTTCGAAGACTCGGCCAGCACCCGCAAAGGATCGACGGTTTGGGCGTCGTGGCTGCAACGCTGCCAGACGATCCCCGCGGCGAACGCAGCCGCGGCCGGGTACGGCGGGTTCGTGCCGGTCGCGTCGCGGTAGCGCCCGGCGAACCAGTCGGACCCGGGCCCGTCGGCGGGTTCGACAGCGGCGTCGCCGAACCATTGGCACGGACCGTACAGCCCCGCGACCCGCTCGCCGATGGCGTGGTACAGCTCCTCCACTCCCGCCGCCACCAGCCCCATGGCCCGCCACCGACGCTGGCGTCCAAGGCCTGCGATGACGATATCGTCCTCGAAGGTGCCGGCCGACAAAAGGACGTCGCCCGCCGGAGCCCGCTCGAAGGCGGCTTGCCCCTGGCCGGGCCGGAAGCTGACGGGGTGAAGGACAAGACCGAGCCTCCGCGCCGCCACTGCGCTGCCTTCGGCCACTTCCCGGCCGAAGCCGGTGTCGCTGTGGAAAAGGACAATCTCAGATCCCGCCGGGAGACCGTCGGCGACGAGCGCGTCGAGTACCGCCGCCAGGTACGAGGTCGCCGGAGAGGGCAAGTTGACGACCCGCGGATAGGCGGGCCGGGCCAGGCGGGCGGTGGCGCCTCCGTGGTTCCAGACGACCCCGATGCTGGCCGCTGCGGCCGTCACCGCTGGCCCCGACCCGTAGGGTCCGAACACCACATCGGGCCCAGCGCTCTCGGCGGCCGCGATCGCGGCAGCAGCCGACGGGTAGGCGTCAATGACCTCCAAGGCCACCCCGGCGCGCTCGGCCCACAGGCCGAGGGCGACCGCTCCCGACCTCCCGAATCTGGCCAGCGGGCCCGACAGCGACGTGACCAGGACCGCGTGACATGCCGCGCCGTAGCGGCGGACCGAGTTCGTCGTGCCAGAACCAATGAGGATCAGGGTACGGTTGCCGTCGCCCATCGTCGCCGCTTGGCCGAACCTGCAGGGACCGGCGAGGGGATCCCGGCTGGGGCGAAGAACGCGCTTCGACCTTTGACTCGGTGACGGAGTCCCGATGTCCCTCTGGATCCAGGTCGCCGAGGACGACCAAGCTGACCCGGTTCGTACATGACCTCAGCCAGATGCGCTTCGGAAGAGATTGCGGGTCTGCAGGAAATGCACGAACGCGGGCGGCCCATACGTGGCCAGCCATCGCCGGATTCGCGGGCGGCGCAGCAGCCGGTGCAGCTCTCTAGGCCGCAGTGGGCATCGAATCTCTGGCCTTGCCGCTGGGCACGGCGCTGGTCGCCGTCGGTTTGCCCGGACCCATGCACACCCACCATTCGCGACAGCCCCCACGTCAATCCTCGCTTGCTGGCTGTCCGCGTCGACGAAGATGGTGACGAGCACGCCCCAAACGCCAAGACATAATGGACTGCGGGCCTCCGCCCGGTCAGAGGCCTCGGATGTCCAGCAGAAACTCCTTTGCGCGGACCGTGTCCAACATGCCGGTGAACACGCCCAGGCCGACCTTGAAGACCGCAAGCGCGCCCGAATATCGCATCTGAGCGCGGCCGATCGGTTGAACACGCCAGGGCTCAGGCAGCGCATACCCACGGTGATGCGCTCGCCGTCGCGGTGCGCCCGCGAGTGCCGATGGTGCGCCCTTATTGCAGCCTTCGGCCGCAACCAAAGGGCCTCGCCTTGACTCGGGCGGGGTGGTGGTGGGGGGCGGCCGAAGTTGGCGGTTGACGCGGCCTGGTGCTGGGTTAAGCCGGTGCTGGGCCGGCCAAGCCGGCCCTGTGCGCTGTTGTCGTTGACGCTTGAGAGAGGGCTGGCCCCAACCCGGCTCGTTGGGCTGAACTTTTGACAGCTGTATCGAGGAGTTCAGTCACGGGAGGGTTGGGTCCATGTCGGTTTTCGAGGATCCATGCGTCCACGGTGATCGGCGGTGTGACGATGTTCGACCGGCTGATCTTTAAGGGGCATCTGACCCGTCTGTTCGGACCGGACGCCCTCAGGGCGTTCTTGTGGACCCGGGGGTTTCCGCTGACTCAATGGACCAAGTTCGTCACCGCGGCCACCGAGGCGATCAGCCTCAATGCCTAAGCCTTGGCGTCTCAGGCCGGCCGCCCCTACATCCACCTCGAAGGTCTTGCCACACGATCCGCGACCTCGAAGGAGGACCTCGCCCGTGGCATCGCCCAGCGAGACGGCGTTGTTGAGAGCCTGGTCTGCGTCCTGCGGGCGGTTGAGCCCTGCCGTTCGTTCGATGTCCGACGCAACCACCGAACCCACCAGCTCGAGATCACCCGTCGGGTCCGCACATGCACCTACCACTACTTATCTGTGGGAGGACCCCCGGTCAAGGGGTGTTTTGGGCCGCCTTTGTTGGCTGCGCAGGCGCGCTGGGATCGAGCCGGGGTCAAGCTGGAGCGCCCGCAGCGAAGCGCGGACGAACGAGCTTGACGAGCGGCGTACAATTGCGGGGGTTTGGAAGGCCACCGACCAGTTCCCGGTGGTCACCTCCGAGGGGTGAAGGGCTTTGGCCTGTGGTGTCGCCGCCGGGGCGCCAGACTTATCTCGGTGCGCGAAGACGCGGCTTCGGTCACATGATGATTGATGGGGTGACCCCGTGGGCGAGGGGTGCGGCCGCTCATTCTTCTAAGACTCCATGGCCTGGGGCCGCCGCGACGAGTGAAGATGGTGGTGGGTCTGGCCGAGCTCGGTGAGCTTTGGTGCGAGTGAGCCCGTGTCTAAGACTGATGCTCGGGGCCTTCCCGGCACCGCGAACTGTTGCATATTGCACGACTTACAGCGTCGTTGATTCGGTTGGCCCTGCCAGACCCGTCCAGGTTGAGTCTCGGAGAGGGGAGTGGGATGGACATCATCGCCGAGCGGGTCGCCGGTCTTGATATCGGCAAGGAGGAGGTCGTCGCCGCAGTACGCACACCGGGCCAGGGCTTCAAGCGCCGCCAGGAGATCCGTACGTTTCCGACGTTCACCGCGTCGCTAGAGGCGCTGGCCGAGTGGCTGGCCGCCGAGGGGGTGACCCAGGTGGTGATGGAGGCAACAGGCCAGTACTGGAAGCCGGTGTGGTATGTGCTCGAAGGGCGGGGCGGCTTCGAGCTGCTGCTGGTAAACGCCCGACATGTCAAGATCCTCCCGGGTCGAAAGACCGACGTGGCCGATGCCGCCTGGCTGGCTGAACTGCTCGAGCACGGTCTTCTGCGCTCGAGTTTCGTGCCGCCGCCGGACATCCGTCGATTGCGAGACCTCACCCGCTACCGGAAGCGGTTGATCCAGACTCATACCGCCGAGTGCCAGCGGGTGCAAAAGGCGCTCGAGGACGCCGGGATCAAGCTGGACTCGGTGGCGTCGGACGTGCTGGGCGTATCGGGCCGGTTGATGCTCAAGGCTCTTGTCGCCGGCGAGAGGGATCCCGACGTCCTCGCTGATCTGGCCAAGGGCCAACTTCGCAAGAAGCTGCCCGCCCTGCGCCAGGCCCTTTACGGCCGGTTCGAGGACCACCACGCCCTCTTGGTGCGGCTGTCGTTGGAGCACCTCGAGCAGCTCGAGACGATGATCGCCCAGCTCGACATCGAGGTTGACCGGGTGATCGCCCCTTTCAGCGCCGCCCGTGACCGGCTTGACACCATCACCGGGGTCGGGAAGCGGGCGGCTGAGTGCATCATCGCCGAGATCGGTGCGGACATGACCCGGTTCCCCACCGCTGGGCATCTGGCCTCGTGGGCCGGGCTGTGCCCAGCCAACAACATCACCGGCGGCAAACGCCGTTCGGGAGGGACCAACAAGGGCAACCGCTGGCTCGGCGAGGTCCTCGACCAGTGCGCCTGGTCGGCCGCCCGCTCGCGTGACACCTACCTCGCCGCCCAGTTCTGGCGGCTCGCCCGGCGGATCGGCAAGAAGAAGGCGGCCGTCGCGGTCAGCCACTCCCTTCTGGTCATCGCCTGGCATGTCCTCTCACGCGACGAGGACTACACCGACCTCGGCGGCGACTACTTCACCCGCCACACCGACACCGACCGTCGCCGCAACGGCCTCGTGAAGCAACTCCAAGACCTCGGCTACGCCGTCACCCTCCGCCCAGCCGCATAAACGCCAATGGTCCACTCACGACATCTTCCTTACAGGCTCGTCCGGGGCGAAACCCGGCGGCGGTAGTATCGAGGGAGCCGGCCGCGACATCTAGGTTCAGGCAAGGCGGCGACAGGGCAGGCACTTCAGGCCACGGGTGCTAGGGCGTCATCGGCCAGTGCGCGGAGGGTGTGATAGCAACGCCGGGCCAGCTTGCGGCCGACCGACATGGCCGCGCGGGATGTTCCCAAACGGACACGCACGGCGCAGAAGTAGTCGTGGTCGGGGGAGGTTTTCTTCGCCGCGGACATTCGCGCTTCATAGAGCGCCCAGCGCAGGATGGAGGGGCCCTGGCGGGCGAGATGCCCCTTGGATCGTTTGCCATCGGAAGACCACACGGTCACGTCCAGCCCGGAGTGGCGCACGGCGTCAGAAGATGAGCTGAACCGCCGGCAGTCGCCGAGTTCCTCCCAGATCGCGACCGACAACAAAGCGGCGATGCCGTAATGGACTTGGATAGCCCGGCAGCCCGCCTGGCGACGCCCGAATCCGGTCAGCTCGGCACGCAGGGCGTCGATCTCGACGTCGAGAAGGGCGATCTGGCCCAACGCTACCTGGACGCTCTGGCGACCAGCGGGACTGAGCTGGGCGGCCGCCAGATGAGCGCGACCGTCGCCGTTGAGCAGGTAGCAGGCCAGCGCCGGGGCGCCGTGGTGGAACAGGGTGGCGTGAATGCGCTGCATCCACCCCTTCCGCTCGTCAGCGAGGGCCTTGTACAGGCGCACCTGGGTGCGGGCCTCCAGAACGTGCTCCGGCGGGATCCATGACTCAGGCAGCCGCCCGCCGGCCAACAGCTCGCGCTGCAGACGGGCATCCGCGTGGGTCTGTCTTGGCCCGCTTCTTCCGTCCTCGTTCCTTGGCCGTGTCGGCCGGTTCGGCTACATGGGCTTCGATCCCGGCGCGCTCCAGCTCCTCGACCACGAAGCGCCATCCGGTGCAGCCCTCAACAGCGAACGCTGCGTCGAGCCGTCCATCGAAACGGGCCAGCCAATCACGCAAATGCGCCCGGTCAGCAGGGCTGATCTTGCCCCGGCTGATCTCGCCGGTGTCGGTGTCCAAGTAGTCGAACGTGATCTGGCGGCGATGGATGTCGAAACCACCTACGATGCTCATGAGGGCCTCCTCGAGCTCCCGAAACTGTTCCGTGGGAAGGTAGGCCAGTCGGCCTGCCAAGCCCGGTTGCCGTATTACCGCAAGGTTCCTACGGCTGAGCCGAGGGGGTCCTCCCTCATGTCATCTTCTATATCTGGGACCCCGAGCTCGGCTTCATCCATGTCCGCATCCAGAGCTGGCTGCCTTACGAGATCCAGGTCTACATGAACGGCCGGGTGCGCCACGAGGCGCCATGAACACGTGCGGAGATGAAAGGGCTCCGCCTCCGGGCTGTCGCAGCAGCCTGGTGAAGCTGAGGGCAGCCTGACCCCGGAGGCGAGGGGAAGGGTGGCAAGCAGCCCTGACAACGACAGGACGGGCCGGCACTGCCAGACGGCCCGGGCCCGGCAAGCAAGGTGGAAAGGTGTACGAGAGAAACCGACGTCAAAGCTCCTCAAGTCAAAATACCGGCTCCAACCTGGTGGATGTGGGCCGGACAGCAGTGCACGCCCGTTCGTGGGCGACTCCGAAACCGGTTTACGACCGCCGGTGGGGAGGCCACGGGGAACGCCTGCGGCGTACCCGTGGCGAGGCTGCAGGAGCACAGTCGGGCACCGACCCCGCCAAACGGTTCATGGTGAACGTGGGAACCATCTCCGCGCCCCCAAACCCGCCGGTCAGCCAGACCGGCGGCGGGAAGGTCCGCCGTCGACTGACGGCGTGGACGTGGGACGGGGTCCCCGTAGTAGTCCGAGGACGGGAAAGCCGGCCACATGGCGAAGGGGGACAGCAGGATCAGCAGCGACAGTGAAGGAGGATCAGGAGACGTTGGTGAATATCGACGAACCGTGGCCCAGCCTTGACGAGGCCGAAGCCCGGGTACTGAAGGTCCAGACCAAGCTGCACCAATGGGCAGCCGACGACCCCTATCCGTCGGTTCGATGACCTCTACAACCTCGTCTATGACCCGGCGTTCCTGGTGGTTGCCTGGGCCCGGGTCAAGGGCAACAGAGGGGCCAGGTCGGCCGGGGTCGATGGAGTGAAACCTAACTCCGTCGTCTTCGGTGATGTTCTGTTGGGCCGGCTGCGAGCAGAGCTCAAGGACCGGTCCTTCCAGCCCATGCCCGTCCGGGAGCGGCTGATCCCCAAGGCAAACGGCAAGGTCCGGATGCTGGGGATCGCTACCGCTCGTGACCGGGTGGTCCAGGCCTCTTTGAAGCTGGTGTTAGAGCCGATCTTCGAGGCGGACTTCAAACCGTGCTCTTACGGTTTCCGTCCCAAGCGCCGGGCCCGGGACGCCATCGCCGAGATCAACTTTCTGGCCACTCGCTCCTATGAGTGGATCCTGGAAGGAGACATCAAGGCGTGCTTCGACGCGCCATCACACTGCTCCTTCGGCTGCTGGTGTGTGGTCGAAGAGGTCGGGATCGGGTCGATTCACCTTTATTCGCAAGCCTTTTCGGCGTCCGGAGCGGACGTGGACGGCTTCGAGTTCGCCGCGTTTTACACGTTGCAAGATGGTTTGGCGTGACACCCCGAGGGCGTGAGTGGCTTCGAGCATGGCCAGCCACCCCGGTGGGGTGTCTTCGACGAAACGGCCGCGCAGTTCGTCGGTGACGCGGATCCGCCAGGGGGCGCCGGGGGTGAGCTGTTCGCCGGCGATGAACCCGTCGGCCAGCCAGCGGCCCACGGTGGAGGGGACGACACCGAGGATCTTGGCTGCTTCGGTGATGGTGACGAGTTCTCCGTCGGCGGACTCGGCGGGCGGTTGGTGGCGAGGGATGCGGTAGTGGTGGCGGAGCCCTTGCACGATGGTGGCGGTGAAGCGTTGTCCGGTGGCGCTTTGTCGGCCTTGTCGGTTCAATACGCCGGCGATGGTGGCGTCGGGGTAATGCACGGCGAGACGGCGGATCAGGGCGATGGTGTCCTCGTCGGTGCGGGTAGTGGGCTGGTGAGCGCCGCGCAACTCGAGGCGCAGTTCGGTAATGGCACCGCCGCGCCAACGCAGGGTGAGCTCGGCTCGTTTCTCTTGGCGGTTGACGTCGACTCGGACTTCTTCGAGAAGGGTGCGCAACAGCTCTTTGCGGTCCCGGTCGGTGGTGGTGGGAGCGGACCACACTGCGCTGATGTCGGCGCCCAGGGCGGCCAGGGTGGCGCGTTCGTCGTGGGTGAGGGTGCGGGGCCGGGCCGTCTGGCGGCGGGCCAGTTCGGTCTCAGCGTCGTCGAGCGCGGCGAGCTTGGTCTCCCAGTCGGTTTCGAGCCCTCGGGCCACCAGGCGGTTGTCGGGGTCGACGGCCAGGTAACGCCGCTCGGCTTTGGTGGCTTCGTAGCGGGCCTGTTCGACCTGGCGGCGCCACTGGTTCAAGGCGGTGTCGTGGTCGGCCTCGAGGACTTCCGCGGCGGCGATGACCGCGGCCACCCCGGCCGGTTCGAGCGCAGCCAAAAAGGCGGCGGTGACGGCCTGGTCGATCTGCACGCCGCCCACGGAGAGGCAATACACGCCGCGACCGTTGACCAGGCTGCGGTTGGCGCAGTGATAGCCGGGGGTGGAGTTGGCGCCTTGGTAGTGCACGGCGAGGCGCCGTCCGCAGCGACCGCAGATGGCCAGTCCTTGCAGCAGGGCGGTGCCTTCGCGGATAGCACCGGAGCCGGGCTGATGCGCTTGGGGGCGGGTGTTGGCGCCGATGCGGGCCTGGTTGGCGTCATAGGTGGCCCAGTCGATATAGCCGGGGTGGTGGTCCACGATCAGGACCTGCCAGTCGGATCGGTCGAGGTGACGGGCCCGGCTGCGCACCCGGCCGTCGCTACCGACGCGCCGTTCTCGGCGGGTGCGGCCATAGACATAGGCGCCAGCGTAGGAGGGGTGGGTGAGCACCCGGTGGACCGCCGGGTAGGTCGGCTCGATCCATGTCAGCTCGCCGTATCCGGCCCTCTGCACCGGCATGAGAAGGTTCTCGCCTCTCAGCCACAGCCAGGTGGCTCGGGCCGAGCCGCAGGCGGCGAAACGGTCGAAGATGGCGGCGATCACGCCGCGGACGACTTCGTCGGGATGCAGGAGGATCTCGCCCTCTTCGTCGCCCCAGATCAGCCCGGCCGGCAGACTCCGGCGCAACTCTCCCCGGGCGGCCTTGTTGCGGATCCCGCCCTCCAGCCGGGCGCGCAGCACGTGCAGCTCGGCTTCGCTCATGGTCCCTTTCAAGCCGAGCACGAGACGGTCGTTGAAGCTGGACGGGTGATAAATGCCGTCGGCGTCCGCGATCAGGGTGTCGGTGATACCAGCCAGGTCCAACAGCCGATACCAATCGGCGTTGTTGCGGGCCAGGCGCGACACCTCCAGTCCGAACACGATTCCCACCCGGCCCAACGCCACATCGGCGGTGAGGCGAGCGAAACCGCTTCGCACAGCGGCCCCCGACCCGGAGAGGCCGAGATCCTCATCGATTACCTCCACCGCCCGGCGGGGCCAGCCCAACTCCATGGCCCGCTCCACCAGCGCGTACTGGCGATCGGTGGACTCGCCGTTGCGTTCGACCTGGCCTGGACTGGACTGGCGCACATAGACGATGGCGGCCCGCCCCAAATGGGCGGGCCGGACCTTGGGATGCCCGCTGGCTTGGCGGGCTTCAGTGATGTCCGTCATCGGTTGGTTCCTCCTGTTCGTCGGGATCGGTTGAAAGATGAACGGCTCGGGCCATCAGCCGGGCCAGCACTGCGACGGCCTCTGACTGCTGGTCGGGGGCGACCTGCTCCCACGCCATCGGCGGCGGCCGGGTCAACCCGGACAGCGGCAGCGCCAGTTGCATGCGGAACCTCCTCGCTCGGCTGTCCCGCATCCTCTGCGCCGGCCGCCCTGGTGCGGTGGATCAGTCCATCAACGATGGACCTCGCACGACATAGGTCGGACAACGATCCCAGCGTCTGCGGTCCACTTTCCTCGTCAGCTGGGGCGCATATATCGGTCCACTCGGCCGGGATCAGGCTCTTGGAGCCGTCCGGCAGAACCAAACACAGCTCCAGGCGGCCGAGCTTGCGCATCCAGCCGAACACCGCCAACGTCTGGCCCTCCAAAGGATGCCGACACCGAACGATCGTGGCTGTCGCTGGCAGGTCAAGGACGTGGGCAGTGTGTCGCCTGCTCGTTCGACCGGATCGACCACTCAGCCCTTATGGACCGGGTGCGAGATCGGGTCGGGGATAAGCGTGTCATCGCCTTGGTGAAGGCCTTCTTGAAGGCGGGCATCATGTCCCAGGACGGCTCGCTCAAAGACAGCGACACCGGCACTCCGCAAGGTGGGATTATGACTCCCCCCAACGCAATGGATAACCGGGGTTCAGAAAGGGGTGGTCTCGCAGGGGGATGGAGTGTCGGATGATGATGCGCTCGGGTCCGACGAGGACTTCTTTGACCACGCTGCGTAAGACTTTCTGGCGATTCTCGACCGTCGTTGTCTCGCTGGTGTCGCGCAGCCGGGCGAGGAAGCTGTCGAGGTTCTCGGCCAACTTGAGGTAGGTGTCTTGGTCGAGCAGCTGCGCTTCGAGAGCGTCCATAGAGGCTTGCAGACTGGTTTGTTTGGCGCGCAGATCCGGCATGCGTGCGCGCAGCTCCGTGAGGGTGAGCAGGTCTTCCTGGTAGGCGTTGACGAGTCGGGTGATTGCTTTGGTGGTTCGTGTGAGGTCGCGCTCTAGCCGGGTGCGCTCGGAGGTAGCCGGGTTCATGGCGCGCATGTCGGTCAGGCGGCGGTCGAGTTCAGCTCGCGCGAGGGCGGGGTCGGCCAGCAGGGCGGTGACCTGTCCCCACACGATGTCGTCGAGGTAGTCGGCGCGAACGGGCTTGTTGTCGCAGACGCGGCCTCCCGGGTAGCGGTAGTCGTCTGAGCCCAGGCAACGGTAGTAGTAGATCTTGCGCTTGGCGGTCCGTGTCGAGGTGCGGTAGTAGGCGTAACCGCAGGACTGGCAGGCGGCGAGGCCCATGAGCAGGCTTGGTTGTTTGCTGTTGCGGGCGGCGAAGCGGCGGTTCTCGGCCAGCCGCCGCCCGGCCGACTCGAACACCTGGTCTGAGACGATGGCCGGCACGGCGATGGTGATCCACTCCTCATTCGGGCGATGGTATTTGGCGTGGCGACGCGAGACGCTGCGTCCTTGCAGGCGGGCCTGGCGGTTGATGGCCGGTCGTTTGTCGGTCATGCCGGTCTTGGAGAAGGCGGCGCGGCCCACATAGGCCGGGTTCTTGAGCATCCCCCAGATGACCGAGCGATCCCAGCGCTCCTTGCCGGTGCGGGTCGGGATCTTCTCGCCGGTCAACCAGCGGGCCACCTCGCCGATGGACAACTGATCCTCGGTGTAGCGGCGGAAGACCTCGCGCACCGCTTGGGCTTCGTCTTCGACGATTTCGTAACGGGCTTCGGATAAGTCGCTGCGACGGATGTAGCGGAACCGGTAGGGGGCGCCGGAGTGTACGTTCACGGTGCCGGCCCGAGCCCTGAAAGCCTTGCCACGTCTAGTCCGTTCGATGATCAAGGCCCGCTCGTACTCGGCCATCATCCCTTGGAACTGCAGCAGCATCTCGTCTTCGGGGGTCTCGACCTTGCGGGCTTTGACGAAGCGGACCTCGCTGCCGGCCTTGTTGAACTCGTCGATGAGCAACGTCTGATAGGCCAGCTTGCGGGCCAGGCGGTCAGGCGAGTAGCAGACCACCACGTCCACCGGGACCTGGGCGGCCAGGTCCCGCAGCCGCTCCAGCGCAGGGCGGACCAGGCTGGCACCGGAGTAGCCCTCGTCGGTGAAGATCCAGCCGTGACCGATCTCAAGTCCCCACTGCTCGACCGCGTTCTGGCATTCGGCGATCTGCGAGCCGATCGTCTCCTCCTCCTTCTGGCGTGCCCCCGACACCCGGGCGTAGACGGCTGCGGTCGTCATGGTCGCTCCTGTCGTTGAGGTGTCCCCGCCGTTCGGGGACCAAAATCCGGTACACCTGGGCCAGCAACTGCTCGCCGGCGCGGTCAAAGACGTGCTCGGTGGCTACGTGGCGTTCAGCCGACGCCGCCATGATGGCGCTCCAAGAACTCCGACAACGCCTCAGAGACCAGCGAGGAGATGCTCTGCCCAGTAGCACGCGCTGCTCTACGCACCCCACGGGCGAGGGCCGGGGGAACCTTGACCGTGAACACCACCTTGGGCCCCGGGACCTCCATCGCCCCGCTGTTACGGGCCCGCTCCACATAGCGGCGGGCTTGGCGCTCCGAGAGCCGATACCGGCGGGCCAGGCTCCGTGCCGCGTCGATAACCTCCATCCCCGCATCGAGAAGCTCGGCGGCGGCGTTGATCCGCCTGGCCACCTGCTCAGCCCGGGCTCGGCGTCCATCGCTCATGACATTTATATACTACTCTAGGTGTCACTCACAGTCGTGGACCGACGGCGCGGCTTCTCGTGGGGTCTCTCCCCACGCCGATACGACAAAGCCACCTCGAACTCGAAGTTCGCTATTGCGTTGGGGGAGTCCTCTCACCCGTACTCGCCAATCTCGCCCTGTCGGTCCTCGACGAGCATTTCGCCGAGCCTGGGAGGCGATGGGCGACTTCAGCGCCCGGGCCTACCGGCGCCGCAAAGGACTGTCCACCTACCGCCTCGTCCGCTACGCGGACGATTTCGTGGTTCTGGTGTCCGGCTCCCGCGATGACGCTGAGGGTCTGCGCCTACAAGTGGAACGGGTGCTCGCCCCGATGGGTTTGCGCCTCTCGGAGGAGAAGACCAGGGTGGTTCACATCGACGAGGGTTTCGACTTTTTGGGCTGGCGCATCCAGCGTCAGCAGAAGAAAGGCGGCACGAAACGCTACGTCTACACCTATCCGTCGAAGAAGGCGCTGCTGGCCGTCTGCGACCGGGTGCGGGCGTTGACCAAGGGGTCACAGCATCTGAGTCTCTCCGCCCTGCTGGACCGAATCAACCCGGTGCTGCGGGGATGGGCCAACTACTTCAAACACGGAGTGTCTAAAGCGATCTTCAGTTACCTCGACACCTTCGCCTGGCGACGGGTCGTGGGCTGGCTTCGCCACAAGCACCACCGTGCCAGCTGGAGTTGGTTGCGCCGCCACTACCTACCGAGGTGGCGGCCGACAGAGGGCACCGCGACGCTGTTCAACCCGGCCAAGGTGACAGTAAGTCGTTACCGCTACCGGGCGGACCGCATCCCCAACCCCTGGGTGATGAACACGGAACCAGTCGTCGCCTAACCGGCGGCTTGACCTGTGGAGAGCCGGATGCGTGGGAACACGCACGTCCGGTTCGGAGGGGCGGGCCAAGGAAACAGACGGACCGAAAAGCCCGCACTGCTCCTTGGCTCGACCCCCTACGAATGGCTGGCGCGCCAGCTGGACAAGGCGGGGGTCTCTCACGTCCGCTACGACAATGCTCTGCTGCGCATCGCCAACCTCGACGCCGCCTCCGAGCTGGTCGAGCGGTTCGCCCACCGCGCCTGGCCTCGCCTCCTCGACGCCCTGGCCCGCCGGGTCAATCCCCATCTGCACACCATCGCCAACGCCGACTTCGGGGGCTACTACTGGGTCGTCGACCAAGCCGAGATCGCCACTGACGTCATGTTCCGAGACCGAGCATCCCTCACCGCCATCATGCCCGATCTCGTCCGCCACGCCACCTTGAACCTGTCATCCGCCGACATCCTCCACTTCTTGGGTCGCAAGCTCCACCCCTGCCTGGCCGCCGAGGTTCTCACCGACGCACGTCGTCGCCCCGAAGGCTGGCGGGTCAAGCACCGCATGGCCCGCAAATGGGTCAAGGCGTGCGACAAGGTCTCCGTCCTGCGAGTCGAGACCACGATCAACAATCCGCGCGAGTTCCGGGTCCTGCGCGTCTTCACCGACGATCACGGCCGGCGCGAGCGGCGGTGGACTCCCATGAACAAAGGCGTGGCCAACGTGTGGAGGTACTTCCAGGTGGGCGCCAGCTCCAACCGTCGCTACCTGGAGGCACTCGCGGCCGCCCCCCTCAAAGGCAAGGGCATCGCTGCCATCGACGCCTTGTGCCGGCCCCGAACCAACCACGGGCGCTACCACGCCCGCTTCGACCCCATGAGCCCATCGGACCGTCGGCTCTTCCGCGCCGTCCTCGCCGGCGGTCACGCGGTTGTCGGCTTCCGAAACTCCGATTTGGCCCGGCGACTGTATCCACGTCCACCCGCTGACCGAACCGACGCACACCGCCGCTGCGCCCGCGTTTCCCGCCTGATCACCAAACTTCGCGGTCACGGCCTCGTTGCCAAAGTCCCTCACTGCCGGCTCTACCGCGTCACCCCACACGGCCAACGTGTACTGACCGCTGTCCTAGAGCGACACGACCAACGCTTCCCCGATGCCTACCTAACGGCCCCGTAAACGTCTTCCCTTGTCACACGCGACACGCAAATCTTCCCGACTAATTCGATAATCCCGTTGCCAGGTGTCCCCGATCAGCGCTGGCCCCGTATCCCCGACCGCCGGCCTGGAGGCAGATATCCGCGGGCCTGGATGTTACGGGCAGCGGGTCTCGGTCGGCGGACTCGGGTGGGCAATCGGTTCCCTGGAGACGCAAGCGGGATGCTGCCGAGCGTCCCGCGGCCCAGCATCAACCGTTCAAGCCCGGGAAGGGACGGTCCGCTGGCCGGGTGAGCGCTACCGCCTCGCCCGCCCGCGTCGCCGAAGGGTAGGTTGAAGAGACTTCTGTGTCAGGTATAGTGTCAGCGAGACAGCAGCTAGTTCCTACTCACGTCGCTCCTATGGGATTTCAATGATGAATATTGTGTCAAGGCTTCGTGGGGCTATCGATAGATTGGGACGAGTGCAAGGAGAGGGGGTGAAAACGATGACAGATGTGCAAGCTAGCGGTGAAGACGTGACCCAGGTGGCCGGAGAAACGGTGCCCGAGGAGCCCATGGCCGAAGAGGCCGCAGCCCAGGAACCCGTGGCTGAGGAAGCCGTGACTGAGGAGGCGGTGGCTGAGGAAGCCGTGACTGAGGAGGCGGTGGCCGAGGAGCCGGTGGCCGAAGAGGCCCCGGCCGAGGAGCCGGTGGCCGAAGAGGCCCCAGCCGAGGAGCCGGTGGCCGAAGAGGCCCCAGCCGAGGAGGCGACCGAGGAAGCCGTGGCCGAGGAGCCGGTGGCCGAAGAGGCCCCAGCCGAGGAGGCGACCGAGGAAGCCGTGGCCGAGGAGCCGGTGGCCGAAGAGGCCCCAGCCGAGGAGGCGACCGAGGAAGCCGTGGCCGAGGAGCCGGTGGCCGAAGAGGCCCCAGCCGAGGAGGCGACCGAGGAAGCCGTGGCCGAGGAGCCGGTGGCCGAAGAGGCCGCAGCAGAGGAGTCGGCAGCCGACGTGACTCCTGCGTAGAACCGTGGCTGGCGGGTTGAATCGCGCCAGTTGATATTCAAGGAACTGAACTAGCCTTGGTGGGGAGTGGGCTGCCTGCGGTCAGCCCACCTTCACCGAGGCGACGTCTGGGTTCGCTGGACGATCCGGCGGACCGTTTCGGGATGCCAGCGTTTGGCGCGCTTGGCGCGATGTCCTTCTGCCTCGAGGGCCCGGGCGATCTCCCGGATGCTGGCTCCTGTCGCTCGTAGCTCAGCGATGCGCGTCAACACGGCCTGCTCCGCCGGGTTGGCCACGAGTTGGCCGTCCTCCACCCGGTAGCCGTAGGGGGGAGACCCCCGGGTCGTGCCGCGGGCCGCCGAACGGATGGCCGCGATGACCGGTTCGGTCTCCGCTGCTGTCTGCAGCACCTGGCGGACCATGCTGCGGGAGGGATCTGCGGGGACCCTGCCCAACTGGCCGGCGTCGCGCGGATCCAAGGAGTAGACCTTTGCCCCGGTTCGTCTGATCTCGCCGAGAAGCTGTTCTTGAACCACCAGGTCCTCGGAGAGGCTAGACAACGAGGTGACGACCAGACCGGCAACTCCGTCGTTGCGCAACGCGCCAATTGCCGAGGCCAGACCAGGCCGCTGGGCGAGACCCGCGAGCTCGTCTTCCTCGATGAAGACGGCCACTTGGTGCCGTCTCCGCCGCGCCCACGCGGTGATCGCCTCTCGTTGATCTTCGCGTCCCCCAGACTGGTCGCCCGGCCCGTTGCTGGCGGGATTGAGGTAGGCGATCAGCGTGACCATCGTCGTGCTTCGGCGGAATGAGCATCCCGTCCCCGAACCGCCGCGAGCATACGCTCCGGGTTCTTGATGTTTCCACTTGTAGCGACCAGGCGCTCGGGTGGGTTTGACGCTTGAAGACGCCTCGCGGACGCGGCGGGCAGCGCAGGCAGCCCGGCAGCCAACCAGGCAAGTTCAGGGACCGCCATCGGCTCCGACACGGACGACATGGTGGTCCCGGTGGATCCGCCCTGATCCTCGACCCCGCCGTTCAAGCGGCCAACCTGACCGTTAACGGAGGTCGGCCACGGCGACCCACAGCGTTCAACCCACAGGTCCCCGACCTCGCCACCAAGGGCCTCAGCTCAACCGAACAGCACCGCGACGACGCCGCTGGGCCTACATCATCCCAATATCACGCGGCTGGCTCGCCCAATAACCATGGCCGCCCCTGTCCTCGAACGCCGGCCTGGGGTCACTTACGGAGCTGCCTCTGGCCAGCGCGTCCGCTGGCGGGAGTTACCGCGAACCGCGTTCGTGGCGCTTGGTGGCTGGTCTTGTGGCGGATTCTCGGGGGCGAGCATCGCTGGCCGGGTGTACGGTGGCGGTGACACGGTAGAGATCCTGGTCGTGTTGGGTCAGCTTCGGTTGGCCGGGGAGCGATGCTCCGGACCCTGGTAGCGCGTGATTTGCTGCGATTGATGCCAGGAGAGTGCTAGGGCTGCAGTCGACTTCTAGCCCGGGAGTGTCTGGCGTCGATGCCCGACGGTGTTCTCGGGCTGCGACGCCGATCACAGTGTCGTCTTAGTACGAGGCGCTCACGACGCGTCTACCGTGGTGGCGCTGTGCATGACCGTGGCTCGGGCGATCGCGTTTGACGATACCGACCTGGTCGTCGACTTGAGCGAGGTGACGTTCATGGATGCGGCGACGGTCGCGGTGCTGGTCCGGGCCGAAGCTTTTCTCCGAGACCGGTCGCGGTCTTTGACGCTTCGATCTCCCTCGACCCACGCCCGGGGCGTCCTCGGCGTGGCTGGCTTGACGGAGCTGGTCGATCCACGGCCTACAACAGCACCCAGGTGATGGACACGGCGGGCCCGCTGCCTAGCTGGCTGGAGGCGCCGGCAACCGATGGGGCCGACCAACGGGACCAGGGGTCCTCGCTTCCGCCCTGCCGCGGCTGCGGGCCTGGCGGGCCGCGTGACTTCCCCGAGGGCCGGGGTATCGGCGGACGCTCACCACACCGCAGAAGAACGCACCATGAGCGTGGTCGGCCGACGCGGCCTGGAACTGTCGGCATCTCAGTTCGGCATCGTCACCGCAGGGCCCCGCCCGTCGACAGCTCACGATTCGGCGGTGCTGGCCACGATCGCGGCCGCCTATGACGTGGCCGCCAAGTCGGGGTCGATCAGCCTTCGCTCCCACGACCTTCTCCGCCGGCTGCACCGCAGCGCCAGCGTGCTCCGCGAAGCGACCGCAGGCGTCGAGAACGAGGTGCGAACCCACCCCGATGCCGCCATCGCCCGTGATGCGCTGGCGCTGCTCGACGAGGTCCGCCAGATCGGACTCTTTTATGAAGGGTCCGTCTGATGTCCTGTCAGGTTGCAGCGCTTGCGAACGTCAGGGTCTTCCTGCCTGGGTGCTGATCGCACCGCATCAGACGGCGCTTTTCTACTCCGGTCGGGGTCTGGTGAGCAGCACGGCGATCTTCGGTTGGCCATGGGGTCATGCCGACGGTTTCCCAGCCCAGCTCACCTTCCTCGTTGAAGGCCTGAACTGCCGCATGGAGCCGGGCCGCATGAGTTGGGGTTTGAAGCCGGGAAACTCCACGATCGGATACCCAGTGGTCGTGCCGCCATCCTGGCGGGTGGCGTGCTCGGGTGTCACCGGCGATCCTTGCTGGCGGGTTGGCGAATGTTGATGTCGACGGATACGTCGAGCACCTCACCCGATTAGGTTCGGTTGGTGCCCCAGAACTGGACCGACCTCGCCGACCGCCTGGTCAGGGTGCTCCACTTGTCGTCGGCTCCGGTGGCTATCACCTTCGCGGCCAGCCCGCCGTGGGGCGTCGACCGCTTCGACGGCCCTATGCCGGCGGCGACCGAGGACGGTCGCCGGGGCCGGGTCCCTGCCGGGTGCGTGTTCTGGATGCACGGGGCCGAGCGGGCGTTCGCCACCGTGCCTGAGGATCACGGTAACTGCAGTGTGGGCAGCGTCACCCACCGTCTGTTGGCCCCCAGCGAGGTCCTCGACCGTAGCGACGTGGCCGAGCTGGTCGGTGCCGGCTGGGTGGGGCCCGGCGTCTTGGATCAGCTGCCCAAGGTGGCGACGCGGCCCGGGTCGGTCGTCTACGGCCCGCTCGGTGCGGCGCCGGTCGATCCCGACGTGGTGCTCTTGCGGGTTAATGCCCGCCAGTTGATGGTGCTCTGTGACGCCCTTCCCGGCCTGTCAATCGAGGGTAAGCCCCAGTGTCACATCGTGGCCGTGGCCAAGGAGCGGGGGGTGCCGGCGGCCAGCGTGGGGTGCGCCCTCAGCCGGCAACGGACCGGCATGCGTCCCGAGGAGATGACCTGCGCCCTGCCCGCCGGGCAACTGGACACGATGATCGAGGCCATCGAGAGGGTCTCGGGGATCGACGCCGTGGTGGCCGGCTACGCCGCCGAGGACGCCCGCCGCTTCGCCTGAGCAGCGGGCGGCCGGTCAGATAAACGGGGCTAGCGGGGCCAGCTGGGTCTGGGTCGGTTCGGAGCAGCAAAACCACGGCTCGGTGAGCCGGGCTCGCTGGCCGCCAGGACCGACCGAGGCGGCCCCCCGGGCGGGGTGCGCCGGCGCGTTCGATGCGCAGGAACGGATCAGCCCGTCGACGTCATCGAAGGTTCGCTCGGGGTTTTCGCCGACCTGCGCCTCGACGAGGGCGGCGATGTGCACTTGGAGATGGTCGAGGGCCGGATCGGGATGGGCCCAGGTCCAGCCCAGCCGGGCCGGGTCGTAGCCGCCCAGGTGGGCGGTCATGGCCGGCTCGGCCAATAACAGCGAACCGTCGGGCACCAGCAGTCGCACGCTGTACTGGACCGGATCGACATTAGCGATCAGATCGTGGGCCACCACGAAATCGACCAGGGCTACCAGGTCGTCGATGCTGGTCCATGGCGTGAACGGCAGCCACGACGGGCGGATCTCGATCCCGTGCGCGCGGAGGGCGATCACCGCTTTGGACATGTCGGCGGCGGTGTGGCCCTTGTCCAGGATGGCGAGGATGCCGTCATTGACCGACTCGAAAGCGCTGACCACGAACGCACAGCCGGCCTGGGCCAACTCGGGCAGCATGTCGGGGTAACGCAGGAGGTGCTCGACCTTGATGGTGGCATCGAAGGTCAGGTCCGGATGGCGGGCGTGCACCGCGGCGATGACCCGGCGGGCGTGATGGGGTGCGTTGAGGAAGTCGGGGTCGGCGAAGCTGATATGGCGGGCCCCCGCGGCCACCAGTTGGTCGACGTCGGCCAGGACGGCATCCTCGGCTACCGGACGGACCCGCCCGTCGTAGACGACCGGGACCGGGCAGTGCCGACAGCGGTGCGAGCAGCCTCGGCTGGCGGCCACCGAACCGACCGGTCGTTGCTCGCCGGCGACGGCCAGGCGGGTGTAGCGGCCTAGTTCGGGGAGCAATCGACGGTCGGGTATCCGGGCCTCAGACCGGCCCAGTTGGACGACCGGCCCCGGGTCGCCGCCCCCGGCCCAGGTTGCTAGCCCGGGTTCGAACTCTCCGGCGATGATGGCGTCGGTTGGCGAGGTCATCGTCTGGTCTGCGGCCGTCCCGGCGTACAGGCCGAAGAAGCACAGGGGCAGGCCGGGCCGGAGGGCCCGTACGGTGTCGGCTACCCGCCGGGCCAGGCGCATGGCCGTGTGCATCGGCACTGACAGGGCCACCCGTTCGGCCCAGTCGACATCGTCGGCCGACAGCGTGTCCACGGCGACGTCGGCACAGCGCACCTGGTGGCCGGCGGCGAGCAGGGCGGCGGTACTGGTCGCCGCCGACAACGGTTGGTGGCCCAACTCGTAGGTGCATACCACCAGAACCTTCACCGCCTGAGTCTACGCCAGGCGTCGCCGGTCGCCGGCCCGCCGACGGACGCCACCCCTCAGGAGCCGGGTTCGACCACGACGACGAGGGCCGCCTCGGCCCGGCGCAGGGCCAGCTCGACCTGCACCGGCGTCGGGCCTCGGGCGAAGACGAACCCCAGATACCGGTCGCCCTCGGGGAGGGGGACCACCCGACGACCGGCGGCGATGGTGATCTCCAGGCCCACCACGCCCGGGACGGCCAGGGCCTGGGCCTGACCGGACACCTTGTGGAGCACCCCGGCGGCCCGGATGGGCAGCATCATCACCCCCGAGGCCTGGGTCTCCCGGCGCAGCCCGGCCGAGGCCGGCGCCGACGGCGTGGCGCACGATGACCTCTTCGAGGCTGACCCCGGCCCCGAAGCGCAACGCCCGGGCGCACAGACCGCCGATGGAACGGGCCGCCAGCTCGATGACCGCCAGTCGACCGTCGGTGCCGACGCGCAATTCGGCGTGGACCGGGCCCTCCCGCAGCCCCACGGCGGCCGCCGCCGCCGCCGCCGTGGCGGCCAGCGAGGCCAGGAGCGGGGCGGGCTGGCGGGACGGGGTGACATAGATGGTCTCCTCGAAGAAGGGACCGTCGAGCGGGTCGGGCTTGTCGAAGACCGCCAACACCTCGAGGACCCCGTCCACCAAGAGGGCCTCGACCGCGACCTCGGCGCCGGACACGAAGCCCTCGACCAGGACCGGCTCGTCGGGCCCGACGATGCCCCGAACCCGCGCCGCCGCGGCCGAAGCCTGGACGCCGTCATCGACCCGAATGACCCCTTGGCTGCCCGACCGCGACACCGGTTTGACCACACACGGATAGCCGATCTGGGCCGCCCCGGCCGCCACGCTCTGGCCCGGCGCGACCACTCGGTAGTCGGGTTGAGCCACCGAAGCGGCGGCCAGGCGGGCCCGCAGGGCGGCCTTGTCGCGTGTCGCGGCCACGGCATCGACGGGGTTGTGGGTCAGCCCCAACCGGGCCGAGGCAGCCGCCGCCACCGCCAACCCCTGGTCGTCGACGGCCAGCACCGCGTCGAGGGACCGCCGGCCATCAAGGGCGGCGATGACCTCCACCGCTACGTCGACGTTGCCCAGGGGGACCACCACGGCCCGATCGCCCATGGCGTCGGCCAGGGCCGGGCGCCGCTCGCAGCCCACGACCACCTCCACGCCCACACGTTCGGCTGCGGCCAGGAAATCCTTGGCCCGGTAGGTCTCGGTGGGCAGCAGCAGGAGTACCCGGGGCATCACTCCTAGGATGGCCCCAAACGAACCGGATGTGACCGACCCGCCATGACCGACGACAATCCCTCCCACACCCCGGTCCTGACCTTGACCGACCAGGCGCTGGCCAAGGTGCTGGAGTTGCGCACTGGTGAGGCCGCCCCCGAGGGCCTGGCCCTGTGGATTGAAATCAGTGGGACCAGCGGGGACGCCTACACCTACGACATGTACTTCCAGGCCACCAGCGATGCCGGCGGCGACGCCTGGACCGGGGTGCAGGACGGGCTGACCATCGTCGTGCCGGCGGCCAGCGCCCCCAACATGGTCGGCTCAGTGCTCGATTTCAACCGGGACCTTCTGGGCGGTGGGATGAGCATTCGCAACCCGAATCGGCCCCCGCGGCCCCAGGCCAGCCCGACCATGACCGGTCCCCCGCCGGACCTCAGCGGGGACGTAGCCCAACGGGTCATCCAGGTGCTCGACGCCCAGATCAACCCCTCCATCGCCGCCCACGGAGGCCACGCCGACCTGGTCGCGGTCGAAGAGGGGGCTGTTTACCTGCGCCTCAGCGGCGGCTGCGCCGGCTGCGGGATGGCCGCGGTGACCCTCAGCCAGGGCATCGAGGTGGCCATCAAACAATCGGTGCCCGAGATCGTCCGCATCGTCGACGTGACCGATCACGCAGCGGGCACCAACCCGTACTACGAGCCAGCCAAGAAATAACCGGCGTTCAGCTCGAGGCCCGCGGCCCCCGACCCCAACCGCCGCCGGCCAGCAGGGCGGGGCCGCTCACATACGACCACTCCTTTGGCCCGACGGTCCTGGCGCCCGGTCGGGCGTTCCTCTCCATGACCGTTGGAGCCAGGCTGGTCATCGTGTCGGCATCGCGGCGGCGATGTCGAGCACCGCTCGGACGTTCATTGCTTGGCCTGAGAAGGAAACGGCGGGGCCAGGAAAGCCAGCACCGTCACCCCTCCGGGATTCTCACAGCGAACCTTGAGCACCTCCTCGCCCCGAAAGTGGGCGATCGTGCCAGCCGGGGCGACCACCTCCGCGTCTTCGCCACCAAGGATCGCCGCAACCTATGCGACATAGAACATCAAGTCCGACTCGCCATGGCTGTGAGCCGGAAGTGACTGGCCCGCCCCGACCCGGATCATCCGCACACTCGCCCGATCCCGCGCACCAGCTCGGCGGCCACCGCCCTACCTGGACCGACCCTGGTCCCTCGGCCATCATGACCGTCCTCATCGACTTTGTGTCCTACCCGACACCCGGGCTTCGGTCAACCGGCAGCCATCAGGCTCGTTTGCAAGATCACCAGCTCCCCCCTGCCGCCATGGACGTCTGTTGCTTGCCACGCGCCATGCAATCCCAGAATCGACACCCCCAGCGGAGAGAGGAACTTGGCTCCCCGCCGGTATCCCATACCACTCATCAAGGCCATCCCCTATCCGCGCGATCCGTAGTAGCCCGAAACGCCGGTTCGCGGGCGCAGAATGACACCATCCCGCCGGCTAAGCACGCCCAAAATCGGCAGCGAGAATGTTTTTCTTCCGGGAGGCAGCCGCTGCGTGTGAGGGCCACAGAAAGTGGTCACGTGGCTTTAGGAACACTTGGCTGCGAGTGGGGAGCTTTAGGAACGCTTGGCCGCCGGTGGGTCGTTTCCTCTGGCCACCTACAGACGCACAGCCCTTCGATCAACTTAGAAGCGCGAGAGGTGTCGAGCGGTCACATCTCGATTCCCGGCGATGGTGGTGCTGGTGGCTCGTGCTGGGGTGCTGGAGCGAAGCCTTGGAGTTGCTCCCTTTGCGTGGCAGCTCGGCGCAGCTGGGCGGCGGAGGGGAGGCCGTCGAGGTTGTTGCGTTCTGCGCCGACGCGTTCGGCGAGGTTCCTTGCCTGCCGTTGCTGTTCGAGCCCGTGGTCAAGGACGGCTCGGCTTGCGGCCTGGCGATGCTCGAAACGGTTGGCGGCCCGGTCGAGGCTGGTTTGGTGGAGGGCGATCTCCCGGTCGAGCCGGGCGATCGTGGGAGCGACGTGGGCTTGCCACCGCCGTTGGGCGGCGACCTCCCGCTGCGCCCACACCCCAGCTTCTTTTCGAGCTGCGTGGCGGTCCCGCCACCGGGCGCCATGATCGGCGGCCCGCTGGGCCCGCTCGCGTGCTTGGCGGGCTTGGGCGAGGTCCCTGACGGCCCGACCCGTCTCGCTGGCCTGCCAGAGACCGCAGCCGGTGTCCAGGTCGGCCCGGGCTTGCTGGGCTTGGGCCAGAGCGCTTTCGGCTTGGCCTAAGGTGGCGGCCCGATCCGGCAGCCCGGTGCCGACGATGGCGTCGGCGGCGATTGCGGTTTCGGCGTGGAGGATGGCGGCGAAATGCGCCTGCTGGTCGGACGGGAGGGCTTGGAAGCGCTCCGGGGTGAGGGTGGCGGGGTCGGGCAGGGCGGTGTCGATGGCCCAGGTGGGGGTGCGCGGGGTGGACCAGTCCCGGCGCAGGTCGTCGACGGCTTGGGGCAGGTCGTCGGCGACGGTCCACACGTGGGTCGACTGGCGGGCCCGGGACATGGCCACGTAGGCCAGTTCCCGGCCCCCGCCGTCGGCGAAGAGGTGGGCCCGCTCGGTGGTCGAGCCTTGGGAACGATGGACGGAGCGCACGCAAGTTGGTTTTGGGTGTCGTCTTGGAGCGCGATGCCTTGGGGATGGACCTTTATCGCCGTAAGCGGCCGCCCTGGCGGGGGTTGGGAGGGGCCGGCTGAGGTGTCGGTTGTCCACCGAAGAACACCGGTGCGTCTATGGATGTATTCCGCAGTTCTGGGCAGCGGGTCGATATATTTTTGTGATTCAAGGGCGGAAGCCGTCACATCCACCTTGTGCGGCGTAAACCTATATACGGTAGTGGGTGTGGACGTCGAGCCGGAGGTGGAAGGTGGGCCAAGACACGAGGCGCCGAGCGTTGGAGGCGAACGGGATGCTGCACGCCCATCCCCAGGCGGTGACCGCCGCGCTGTTCGTGGGGGCGGAACCTTTCTTCTTCGCGGCGGACAAGCTGCAGGTGAAGTACGAGATGCTGCGCTGTCATGTGGTGGACGGACTGTCGATCCCTGCCGCGGCGGCCGCCCATGGCTACTCGCGAGCCGGGTTCTATCTGATCGCCGCCGCCTTCGAGGACGCGGGTATGGCCGGGCTGATCGACGATCGCCCGGGGCGGCGGGGACCGTTGAAGATGAGCCCGGAGATCGCCCAGTTCATCCGCGACGCCGACCGGTCGATCTCCGGTGCGGCTTTGGCCGCCGAGGTGGCCGCCCGTTTCGGGGTCGCGTTGCATCGCAGGACCGTGGAGCGAGCCAGGCGATGAGTCGACTGTGGCCCATCGGCGAGGCTTGTCAGGCGGACTACGAACGACTTCGAGCTGCCGTGGTGGCCGGGGCCATCCCGGTGGGGTCGGCCGCAGCCCGTTTCGAGCGTGAGGGCATGTGGGGCCTGATCCACCACCCAATCTCCGAGGCGGTCTTCTCGGCAAGCTTGCACGGCGCGGGCCGGCCGCCGTGGACCCCCTACGGCGATCCCCGCCTTGACGCCTTGGGCGACGCCTACCTTCTCGTGCTGGGCGGCGCAGCAGCGCGAGATCACCTGGCCGTCTGGGCGAGCGTAGATGCCGTCACCTAACGGTTCCGTAACGGATAGCTGCCCGATTTGTGGCGGGCCCATGCCCCCCGGGAGGCCTCGCGCCACCTGCTCGACGCTTGTCGGCCGGCCCTGTGGCGTCGCCGTCACCAACCACAGCTGACTCCGCTGGCGCCGCCAGCAGGTCGGCCCCGCCAGCCCCACACGGTCTACGAGTGCTCGGAGCGCGGCGCCCGCCAGCTGGGTGTGCAGATCTGCGACGACTGCCACCCGGTTCAGGTGTCGCCTCGGTTATGGCGGGATCTCACCGTGCTGCGGGGAGCCGGTCACCTTCGACGAACTGCTCGAAGGATGACTCGATCCCCAAGGCCGACTCGCAGAAAGGATCACAAGCGATGAGAGTTGCCATCTACGCCCGGGTCTCTACCGACGCCCAAGAACAGCGGGGCACGATCGGCTCGCAGATCGAGGCACTACGAGAGCGCGTCGCCGCCGAGGACGCCACTCTGATCGGCGAGTTCATCGACGACGGAGTCTCCGGAGCCCGGCTGGACCGCCCTGGTCTCGACGCGCTCCGCGACACGGCAGAGGCTGGTCTGATCGACGCCGTCTGGTGCCTCACCCCCGATCGGCTCAGCCGCTCCTACGCCTATCAGGTGCTGATCACCGACGAACTGGCCCGCCACGGTGTCACCGTCCGCTATCTCGACGTGCCCGATATCGCTTCTGATCCCCAGGCTCGGCTGCTCACCCAGATCCAGTCGGTCATAGCCGAGTACGAGCGAGCCAAGATCTCCGAACGGTCCCGGCGAGGAAAGCTGTTCCGGGCCAAGGCCGGCGAAGCCACCCACTGGCGCGCCCCTTACGGTTACACCCGGATTCCCCGCCGAGGCGATCAGCCCGCCCACCTGGTCATCAACGAAGCCCACGCCGCGGTGGTGCGGCGCATCTTCGCCGACTACACCACCGCAGGCCTGTCACTGCGCAAGATCCGTGACGCTCTCAACACCCAAGGCGTTCCCACCATCAACGGCGCTCGAGCATGGGAGACCGGGACCATCGGACGGATCTTGCGCCGCGAAGCCTACGTGGGGCGAGCCCAGGTCAACCGCACCAAGATGATCGCCGATCGCGGTCCCACCGCCCGACCCCGACAAGTCGCCCGCGCCAAAGACGAATGGATCACCATCCCCTGCCCGCCCATCATCGACGAGGCCACCTTCGCCGCCGCCGCTCGAACCTGCGCCCACAACACCAACTTCTCCACCCGCGCCTCGATCCCAACGAAGAAGGCTGGCTGCTGCGAGGCCTGGTGTTCTGCGCCTGCGGAACCCGAAGCATCGTCGACCGGGGCAGATCCACCAAACCGGGCGGCATCCGCTACTACGCCTGTCGCAACCGGATGGGCATCGCCGGCGTCGAACGCAGCTGCCACGAAGGCAACGTTCGCGCCCAAGCCCTCGACGACTTCGTCTTCGAACAAGTCAAACAAGCGCTGCTCAGCCCCCAGCTGCTCCTCGCCGGCAACCAGACCATCGGATCCCGCCAACCCAAACCCGACGACGAACTGCTCACCGCCGAACTCGCCCGCCTCGTGGTGGCATACCCGTAGCCGAGACGGTCCGATCCCGCTTCGTCCACGCCCAGGTGCACGTGCTGGCCGTCGTCGGTCCGCAGGGTCAGCGTCTCCCCGGATAGATCGACGGCGGCGATGACCGCCCGCTGGGAGGTGACCAGCCTGCCGTCCGCGCCGGGGGCCAGGCTGACGACGTGGTCGCCAACTTGGTAGCGGCCGCCGCCGGGGCAGACCAGCTCCGGACCGCACAGCCGACCGGTGGCTTGCATCCACTCCCGGGCCCGCTGGTTGAGGGCGGCGACGTTGGCCCGCCGCCACGCATACAAACCGGTCTGGTGCCCGGCCGCCACGTCGACAGCCCAGGCGTCGACAGCCTGTTGGAGGGCGCCGTCTCGGTCGCTCGCAGCGTGCAGGCGGCCTTGCCTGGTGTACCAGGCGACGGCTTTAGCGACGCTGCCATCTCGCAACTCCGCCAGGCAAAGACGTTCGGCGGGATCGTGCTGACGCCGGTTCTCTGCCAGCTGGTGGACGACGTCGGGGTGACGGCGGACCAGAGCGGCGAGCGCCCCGCCTGGGCCGACCGCCCCGAGCTGGTGGTGGTCGCCGACGAGCACCAGCTTGGCCCCGGCGGCCTCGATGCGGGCGGTGAGGGCGACCAGGTGGGCGTCCTCGGTCATGCCTACCTCGTCGAGAATGACCACGCTGCGCTCGTCGAGGGCGAGCCGGTCGTGGTCGAGCCGCCACAGCAGGCTGGCCAGCGTTCGGGACTCGCCGACCTCCGCCTCCCTGCCCAGCGTGCGAGCCGCCTGCCCGGAGGTCGCGGTCCCGATCACTCGGCAGCCCGACGCCTCGAACGCTGCCGCCGCCACGGCGAGCAGAGTGGTCTTCCCCGCGCCGGCCACACCCACGACGAGCTCGGCACCGCGCCCCGAGCAGCAGATGCTCTCGGCCGCCTGCCGCTGCTCGGCGGAGAGGGCGGCGCCGATCGCGTCCTCCGCCACGGTAATCGCCTGCTGCACCGCCACAGGACGGGCGATGGGGGCGTCGGTGCGCCCCAGTTGGCGACCGATGGCGTGGGCGATGGCCTGCTCGGTAGCCAGCACCGACGCCAGCGCATGCGGCTGTTCGCAAGCGCCGGCCACGCCGACCAGGGGGATTACTTCGGGATCCCGCAGCGCCCGATCTACCACGAGATCGAGCGCTCGGGGGTCCTGGCCGAACAGGTGCGGGGCCAGTTCCACGAGCACATGGCGGCGGGAAAACACCTTCCGCCGGGCCAGTTCCCCGTCCGCCGCGAGCACTTCGTCGAGCACCCGGCGGACGCTCTTCAACGTCAACTTCGGGGGCGGGCCGAGTTCCCGAGCGGTGCCATCAATGGCCGCGGTTAGCCGCTGTACGGGCCATCCGATCGACCGAGCTGTTTGGCCTGGCGGGTGGTCCTGGCGGCGACCGCCCGGGCCCGCGAAGAGTTGTCTCCCCGGCGTTGGCATTCGGCGTCGATCTCGGTCGCCCGCTTCGAATGAATATCGATCACCACGTCGGGAACGCCGGCGATCCGCCAGTGCCGTAGCCGACCCGACGGGCCCGGATCCCCCTCGATGGCGTAGCCCAAGTCGACCGCCACCCGTGCGGCGGCGACCCGGCCGACCATGGTGGCGGCATGCAAATGTTCCCGCCACGAGGCGGTGTCCGCGGCCTTCCACCCGCCCCGGTCATCCAGCATTTGAACCACGTTGGCGAGCAGCACATGATCATGCGGACATGGATCCCCCGCCCGTGAAGTGGCGTGGCGAGTATGCGCGTAGACCAGCCCGCCGGTGGGGGTCGCGGTGGCCGTCCGACCTCGTCGCCCGCCCACGCTGCGGGTCAGCTGGTCGAGGTAGCCGAGGGTGGCGTCGCGCTCGGCGTCCATGATCAGATGCATGTGCTCGGCCCGGCCGATCAACCCAAGCTCGGCCACGCTCTTGTGCGCGGAAATCACCAGCTCCATGCCTGGCCGGCGGGCCGCCACCAGCTGCGCTCCGCTTTCGGGATGGCGGGCGCCGCCCGGTCCGAAGATCGCCTCGTACCCTTCCGGCGACACCGGACCGTCCAGGCCGAGCGCCTTAGCCCCGCTCCCGCCCCAGCGCAGCGGGGTCTCCCCCCTGGACGCGTAGTAGGCCAGCGCCATGCCTGGGTAGTCGTCGCCCCATTCGAGGACCGTGTGCCGGTGGTACGCGACCGACTCCGCGCCCATCATCCTCATCCAGGCCACCGGCCCTCACCTCCTCCCGCAGGCGACCTGCCCGTCGGCAACCCATCGGGTTGCAACCGTGTTGTTCGCTTTTGGGGTTTTTACCAGGATGAAGGTCGGTAGTAAATGGGTTATTTCGTGATAGGTAAACAGGGGATAATAACGGTTAAATAGAGAGATGTTTTTTGGTGAGAAGCGGAGGTGGTCATGGTTTGGTCGGGAGTGATGTGTCGGATCATGGCGTGTAGCAGATCGGCTTCGGGGCTCCTGTAGGTAGATCCGGCCTGAGAGGAGGGTCAAGCCACACGAACAGGTCGGCCGGTCAGGAGGCCCGTCTGTCACCCTCAGTCCCCTTGTCCGGCGGAGCCGCACTCGCGCTCGCCCGTGTTCCTTCCGTCGAAGCCCGTACCAAGAACATTCGGCAGTGAGCGATCTTGTGCCCACCGACTCCCATGCGTCGACTCAGCGCCTCGTCCGCGGTGTGAACGTCTGTCGAAGTGCTCAGCATCGATCGCCGGCACCTAGCAGAGTGCGAGCGGGCGGTCGCCGATGACCAGGAGGCGGGTTACGGCGGCCACTGGTTCCTACCGGTCCGGTTCCAGCGGCTGATGGCGCTATGTGACGCCCTATTCGCCATAGAGGTGAACCGTTGGTGCCCTCCCCACCTTGACCGCCGGTCAGCGCACGAGATAGCCGGTATGTGACAACGACCTACTTATAGAGGAGCTCAACTGGTACCGACCTCGCCCAACAGTGTCAGTCGTAAAACCGGAGAAGACTCATGCCTGCTGCACCGAACCGAGAGTTCGTGAGGAGTCTTCGAGTTCTTGCCTCCCGCACGCTCGCATTGGGTGCCACAGGAACCCGGACGCCTGCGTCGAGACAACCCGGACGGTTACTTACCCTCTCCGACTTCGGAGACAGGACGAGATCGTTTACCACGCCTACCGACCTAGTGACGACCGGGTATCCGAGCTGCAGCGGGAGGTACGTGCACCTACCTGGCGAGCGATGGCTGACGCCCGGACGCCCATATGTAGCAGATGGCCACTCCGGGCCCTATAGGTGAACCGAGACGAAAGGAGAGCCATGACGGAATCAACCATCGACCGAGTCCCGGAACTTTATGAACATCGATCAGCTTGCCCAGCGACTCGGAATCACTGTCCGGCATGTCCGCCGACTCGTGGCTGAGAGGCGCGTCCCTTACCTGAAGGTCGGCAAGCTCGTGCGCTTCGACTCGGTCGAGATCGCCGCGTGGCTCGATACCCGCCGCCAGCCGCAAGGGCTCCGGTAGGCAGCGTGGACCGTCGAGGCCGAAGCGCCGGGTTAGCCGACTGCTTTGATCTGGATATCCAGTTCGGTCCCCGCCACAAGGATGGTTGCGCCCACGTTCGCTGCGTTACCGAAGAAAAGCTGATGTCCGTGTGTCAGCCCAGCTGCGAGGGTCTCCCCGATGAGCCACCCGCCACCGAAGCGAGCCGTGATCCGGGCGGCTTCGTCGAGCAGAGGGCGAGTGTCCAAGAGGGTGAGGACCTCAGGGTCGGGGTGCCGTATGCCGTCACGCCCGGCTGGGCTCAGCGCCGCAAGTATGCGGGTCAGCTGGCCGCCTTGACCACCGTGGAGAGCTTGCAGCAGACGCCAGTGGTGGCTTGCGGGCAGGGCGAGCTCGTCATCGGGAAGCTGGAGGGGCCAGTCGCCTCCCACAACCCGCGTCGCGAGATATTCGTCCACGACGATCACGATGGAACCCTCTCCCGGTTACGCGAGGTCGGGATCGCCGCCGCCCAAGAGGGGATCGGCGGCGGTAATGGCGTCAAGGCCGGCTTGGAAGTGGTCAACCAAGTCTCCGGCCGTGAGCCGCCGCAGGAGCTCGCGATCGGACTCCGACAGACGGGGATCGCCGGCCCGACGGCGTCGACGACGTTCCTCGAGCAATTCGTCACCGATGCTCATGTCACCATCATGCCCGCGATCGGTGCCGGACCGACGGTCGCCGCGGCCGCGCATGGTCCCCGGCGCCCAAACAATCCCTACATGCGCCGATTGCTTGTCACTGGTGACTGCCACACTGAGGCCCGATGAGCACGGCCCGCCGACGACACTTCGGTTCTGTCCGCAGACTGCCCTCCGGGCGTTGGCAGGCGACATACTGGCATCTCGGGAGGCGCCATCTAGGTACGGTCACCTTCAAGACCAAGGGTGACGCCCTGGCCTGGCTGAGCAGCGTCGAAACGGACATTCGGCGGGGCGCGTGGACCGATCCCAGCCAAGGCACAACGGTAGGGGAGTGGCTGGACTACTGGCTCAAATCGGTCGTAGAAGGCCGGGTGGGGTCGGACAACACCGTGGCCAACTACGCCACCATCGTTCGCGTACACCTCAAGCCGGGTCTGGGCGACGTGCGGCTTGCCGGTCTGACGCCTGAACAAGTCGACGACTTCCTTGCTTCCAAGGCGAAGGCGGGAAGATCCAAGTCCTACGTTGCCCGGATGCGGAACGTCCTTGCCGACGCGCTGTCGCACGCGGAGCGACGCCGGCTCGTCACGTGGAACGCGGCCAAGCATTCGGTCATGCCGAAGTGCAAGCCAGCGCCGGAGCGTCGTTCGTTCACGGCGGAGGAGGCGAGGGCTATCCTGAGGGCGGCCAAGCCGGAACGTCTCCATGCACTCGTTGTCGCCGGTATGACTATCGGCCTTCGTCCAGGCGAACTGACCGGCCTTTTGTGGGCCGACGTCGACATTCATGGCGACCCGGCCACTCTCGCCGTAACCGGCTCGATGAAGCGCCGCCCCGACTCGTCTCTCTACCGCGGGCCCGTGAAGCGGTCGACGGCCAGCCAGCGCGTCGTTGCGATCCCGCCGGCGTTGGGTACGGCTCTTCGCGCCCATCGAAAGAGGCAGTCCGTCGAGCGCCTGGCGGCCGGGAAGCGGTGGCAAGAACACGGCCTGGTCTTCTGCTCCGAGGTCGGCACGCCTCTTGATCCCGCGAACGTGCGCAAGATCTTCACCCGCGTGGCGATGAATGCTGGGATCGAACCGACGGGCGCGGTGCCGTACCTGCTGCGCCACAGCGCGGTCTCACTCCTTCTCGATGTTGGGGCGCCGATCGAGGAAGTCGCCGACCTGCTTGGTGACGATCCACAGACCCTCTACCGCCACTACAGGCACCGCATCCGACCGGTAGTGACCGTTTCTGCCGATCGCATCGAAGCAGCCCTGGGCACAAGAGCTCGGACGAACACTTCGCGCACGAATCGCGCACGCCGCTCGATTTCGGGCCTCCCGCCGATCCCGCCGAAGGGGTAAAGGCCCTGGTCAACTAAGTGGAGGCGATGGGAATCGAACCCACGAACCTCTTGCATGCCATGCAAGCGCTCTACCAACTGAGCTACGCCCCCGAGGGGTGACACCCAGCGTAGCAGCCGATCCTGTCGGTGGTTTCGAGCCCCCGCGAGACGGCCGTTGGCATCACAGAGCCCAACTCGCTGGCGAGGGCACGTCCCCCCGGCACTGGCTGGGAGGCCCCCGACTACATTCTGGCTGCATGGCATTTAAGGGGTGGCCGGTGGAGGCGGTCGAGTTCTTCGAGGGCCTGGAAGCGGATAACTCCAAGGCCTACTGGACCGAGCACAAGGACACGTATGCCCACGCCGTGCACGCTCCTATGGCGGCGTTGCTGGCCGACCTGGCTGGCGAGTTCGGTGAGGCGCGCATCCACCGCCCGTACCGGGACATCCGCTTCAGCGCCGACAAGTCCCCGTACAAAACGGCGATCGCAGCGGAGATCGGCGACTCCGGCTACGTCCAGCTGTCCGCGAACGGTCTGATGGCCGGGGCGGGCATGTACCACCTCGCCCCGGATCAACTGGGGCGCTACCGCTCGGCCGTGGCCGACGATCGCGCCGGGCCTCTGCTCGAAGCCACGCTTGCCAGCCTCACCGAGTCCAAAGTCGATGTGCACGGCACCGGTGCCCTCAAAACCGCGCCCCGGGGCTACGCAAAAGACCATCCCCGCGTCGAGCTTCTCCGGTATCGGGGTCTGGTCGCCATGAAGCAGTGGCCGGTGGCGGCATGGCTTGGCACCAGCACCGCAAAATCGCGGGTCGTGGATATCCTTCGCTCCGCCCGCCCGTTGTGCCAGTGGCTCGACGCCCACGTCGAAGCCACGACGATGGAGTCTCCCGGCCGCGGGCGGTGACGGGGACCCGTCAGCCAGGCTGGCGTCGACGAGCCGGGAGGAAACAGACGCGGGCGAGGCGCGCACCGCCGGTGGCGGCAAGCGCATGGTCGGCACCAGCCCGCCGGTACCCTGGAGGGCCATGGCAGAGGCGTACGATCCCCAGGCCGTCGAGCACAAATGGCAGCGGCGCTGGGCCGAGCAAGGTGCCTACCAGGTCGACAACGATGACCCGCGGCCCCCGTGCTACGTCCTGTGCATGTACCCCTACCCGAGCGGCCCCGCCCACCAGGGCCACATCCGCAACTACACGTTCGGCGACCTGCTCGTTCGGAAGCACACCATGCAGGGTCAAGCGGTCCTCAGTCCGATCGGGTTCGACAGCTTCGGTTTGCCGGCCGAGAACGCCGCCATCAAGACGGGCATCCACCCCCGGATCTTCACCGAGGCCCGGATCGAGGAGCTCAAGGCCAGCTTGAAACGCCTGGGCGCGGTCTACGACTGGCGCCGGGAGGTGCGCTCCCACGACCCGCTGTATATGCGTTGGAACCAGGTCATCTTCCTTCGCTTCCTCGAGGCTGGCCTCGCTTACCGTAAGAACGCGCCGGTCAACTGGTGCCCCGGCTGCCACACCGTCCTCGCCAACGAGCAGGTTCTTCCCGACGGCACCTGTGAACGAAGCGGCGACCTTGTCGTCAAGCGCGACCTCGAGCAATGGTTCTTCCGCATCACCGCCTACGCCGACGAGTTGCTCGAGGCGCTCGATGATCTGGACTGGCCGGAGCGGGTCAAGACCATGCAGCGCAATTGGATCGGTCGTTCCGAGGGAGCGGAGTTCGACCTGCCGATCCAGGGTGGTCGTGGCGCCATCCGCGTCTTCACGACCCGGCCAGACACCTCATTCGGGATGACGTTCGTGGTGCTGGCGCCCGAGCACCCGCTGGTGGACCAGCTCACCACGCCCGAGCACCGGGACGAGGTGGCCGCTTTCGTCGAGCGGGTCCAATCCGAGACCGATATCGAGCGCCAGTCAGGGGAGGGCCCCCTCGACAAGCGCGGCGTCTTCACTGGCGGTTACGCCATCAACCCCTTCAATAATCGCCTGGTGCCCATTTACCTGGCCGACTACGTGCTCATGACCTACGGCACCGGAGCCATCATGGCCGTACCCGCAGAAGATCAAAGGGACTGGGATTTCGCCACGGCCTACGGTCTGGACATCGTCCGGACGGTCGCGCCTCCTGCCGGATGGGAAGGCGAGGCCTACACGGGTGACGGGCCCAGGATCAACAGCGAGTGGCTCAATGGCATCGTCGATACCGGCGAGGCCAAGGCTCGCGCCATCGAATGGCTCGAGGTCGGGGGCATCGGTGAGCGCACGGTCAACTTTCGCCTCCGGGACTGGCTGTTGTCCCGCCAGCGCTATTGGGGATGTCCCATCCCGGTCGTGCACTGCCCGCAGGACGGGATCGTCCCTGTCCCGGAGGACCAACTACCGGTACTCCTCCCTGATGACGTGGAGTTCCGCCCTACCGGGGAGTCGCCGCTTCGCTACCACGAGGGCTTCCTCCACACCACGTGCCCCAAATGCGGCGGCCCGGCCGAGCGGGAGACCGACACCATGGACACGTTCGTCGACTCGTCCTGGTATTTCGAGCGCTTCTGCAATCCGTGGACAACCGAGGTTCCCGTCGACCAGGAGGCGGTCGCCCGCTGGATGCCCGTCGACCAGTACATCGGCGGCATCGAACATGCCATTCTCCATCTGCTGTACGCCCGCTTCTACACCCGGGCCTTGGCGGACGTGGGCCTGGCACCGGCCGCGCTGCGCGAACCCTTCGCCCGCCTCTTTACGCAGGGAATGATCACCCTGGACGGGTCCAAGATGTCGAAGTCCAAGGGCAATCTCATCGCCCCCGAGCACTACTTCAGTTCGGTGGGAGCCGATTCGCTGCGGCTGTTCCATTTGTTTGTCGGACCGCCAGCGGACGATTTCGAGTGGAGCGCCCAAAGCGACCAGATGATGGAAGGGTGCCACCGCTTTCTGGGCCGGGTATGGCGCCTGGCCACGGACAGCGTGGAACGGGTGAGCGTCGTCGAACGGGCCCCCACCTCGGCGGATCTCGATTTGGAGAAAGCGACCCATCGGTTGATCGACCGGGTCAGCCGTGACTACGAACGCTGGTCGTACAACACGGGCGTGGCCGGCGCCATGGAGTTCGTGAACACCGTGTACCGGCATCTGCAGGCCCCCGGCGGAGCACGGAGACAGACGGTCGATTTCGCCATCGATTCCCTCCTGCTGCTGCTTGCGCCAATGGCGCCGCATATCGCCGCCGAACTGTGGGAACGTCGTCACCCCGAAACTGCGACCGGCGGCAGCGTGCACGACCAGCCCTGGCCGGTGGCCGACCCGGCCCTGGTTCGGGTTGACAGCGTCACCATGGTCGTTCAGGTCAACGGCAAGGTCCGCGAGCGCATCGAGGTCGACCCCGACGTCAGTGAGGCGGCGGCCACCGATCTGGCCCTCACCGCACCCAAAGTGGTTGAGGCCCTCGCCGGCCGGCAACCCGCAAAGGTGGTCACCCGCCCGCCCCGCCTGATTAACGTGGTCGTCTAGCCGCCACCAGCCACCTCTTTCCCCAGAGGCTGGCTAGGACTGACGGGAGGCCTTGAGGCCGGCCAGGATCCGGGGGACGATGTCGGCCCGGTTGCCATCGGGCATGTACAGGCTGATGCGGTCGACCACGTCGCCATATCGGCGGAGCAGCAGGCCCGGGATCTCGTCAGGGGTGCCTTTGACGGCAAATGCGTCCAGGACCTCGTCTCCGATTTGGCGGCCCATCTCCTCCCACTCGCCGCGTTTGGACAGGATGTTGAGCTCGGTCTGGAGGTCGCCCCAGCCGTGTTGTTCGAGGACGGGCCGGTAGGCGGGCGTGGATCCGTAGAAGGCGACCTGGCGCCGCACGGCGGTGTCGGCGGCGGCCACATCTTCGTCAGTCGATCCGGTCACCACGAACGCCGGGTAGGAGAGCTGGAAGTCGGCGCGCTCGGCGGCCGGAAGCGGCCAGCCCGCTGACGACGGTCGGGACGGTCACTTCCCGGAGGTACCGCTCGGTCGTGAAACCATGGACCAGCAAACCATCGGCGACCTCGCTGGCGACCCTGGTCATGCCTTCGCCGACGGCAGCCAGGAAGACGCGGGGTGGTCCGAAGGGGCTCGGCCCGGGGTTGAAGAACGGCGTCATCAGCGTGTGGGTGTAGAAGTCGCCCCGGAAGTCGAGCTTGGTCCCGTTCTGCCACGAGTCCCAGATGGCGTGAAGAGCGGAGATGAACTCACGCATCCTCGGCGCCGGATGCGACCACGGCATGGAATAGCGCTTCTCGATGTGGGGCTTGATCTGGGAACCGAGACCCAGCAAGAAGCGGCCTCGCGAGTAGACGTTCAGGTCCCAGGCGACATTGGCGGTGATCATGGGGTTGCGACCAAACGCGACCACGATTCCCGTGCCGAGCTCGAGCCGTTCCGTGTGTTCGGCCGCGATGACCAGGGGCAGAAACGGATCGTGCCCGGTCTCGGCACTCCACGCCCCGTCATAGCCGGCGTCTTCGGCCTTACGGGCCTGGTTGGCCACGGCGGTCAGGTCGCTGCCGATCGCTCCGTCTACGCGCATGGGCCGAAGCCTAACGGCATGGTCTTCCGGCGGTTGTGGGTGCCAGGATGGGCGTCAGCGTTCGCCGCGCAGGAACTTCTCCAGCTCTGCGGCCAGCTCGTCTCCGGACGGCAGATCGCCGAACGCGGTGCCGGCCAGCCCTTCCTCCCGCTCGTGCTGCGCTTCCAGCTGGCGGACCAGGGTGGCGTGCTCCTCGCTTCCGGCGATCAGTTGCTCGATCTGTTGGTGGGTCGTCGCGGCGGCGGCGTGCAGCGCGGAGGTGTCCAATTCGAGATCGGCGAGCCCGGCCAGGCCTTCGAGCAGCGCGGCAGCAGCCGCCGGGTAGGGCATCGCCGACACGTAATGCGGAACCCGGGCCCAGAGGCCGACCGCGGGAATTTTGGCCTCCCCGAACGAGTACTCGAGCACTCCTTGCACGCCCGACGGCACGTCGATGGCAGCCGGCAGGAACCCTACCCGGGCAGCCAGATCGGCTTCAGTCGAGGTGCCGACCAGACGTACCGGCCGGGTGTGAGGTACTGGCGCCGGGAAGGCGCCCAGCCCGATCACGAGTTCGGCTCTCAGGCGGGACGCGAGGGGGACCACTTCCGACACGAACTGATGCCAGCGCATGTCCGGCTCCGGCCCGGTCAGCATCAGGACGGTGCGCCCGGTCCGGTTGGTGGCGGCGACGAGCCGGATGGACCCCCAGCGCAGCTCCGTGTCCACTCCGTTGACGATCCGGAGGGTCGGACGGCGGGCCCGGAAATCGATGAGGGCATCCTCGTCGAATGTGGCGACGAGTTGGCTCGGCATCGCGGCCAGCAGGTTGGCCGTTGCCGTCGCCGCCGCCAACCCCGCATCCACCCAGCCCTCCATGGCCATCACGAGCACCGGGCGCTCGACCTCCGGCCAGTCGTGAATCGTCGCAAGCTCGCTCATGATGCGCTCATCGTCTTTCTCTTTTCGTCTTTTCGTCCACCGCGCTCACCACCGGCCTGAAGCCATGGCCTGGCGCGATTGCGTCGCCAGCCAGCCGATCGACTGTGGGTACACGGTGAAATCGAATCCGTCATCGCCCATGGCTCCGGCCACGTAACGGGAGTACACACCCTCCAGGATGCACGCCAGCTTCCAGTAAGCGAATGCCAGGTAGAAATCGAGGTGGCCCAGGTCCCGGCCCGTGACTGTCGCGTAGTGCGACGTCACCTCGGCGCGGGAAGGAAAACCGGGCACGAGCGTGGCGGCGTGGCCGAGGGCGGAGAACTCGCCCGGCTCCGGCCAGTAGACCAGCAGCTGCCCCACGTCGGCGAGCGGATCACCGAGGGTGCACAGCTCCCAGTCGAGCACGGCACGCATATGCCCGTCGGGCGATACCACGCAGTTGTCGAGCCGGTAGTCGCCATGGACGACGGACGCTGATCCCTGCTCCGGAATGCGGGCGGCCAGTTCGTCATGGACCTTGTCGAGGTCCGGCAGGGTTTCTCCGCTCCGGGACTCGACTGCGGCCTGGTAATTGGCGTACCACCGGCGCAGCTGGCGGGAGATGTACTCAGCCTTGCGCCCCAGGTCGCCGAGCCCTACCGCATCCGGGTCCACCGAGTGGATCTGTGCCAGCGTGTCGACCAGCGCCAACCCGGCCTGGTATCGAGCGGCCGGGTCGAGCTCAACCTCGGCGACCACCTCGTCGCGGGCGATGACGCCATCGACGAAGCCCATTACGTAGAAGGGGGCGTCGTTGACCGAGGTGTCGGTGCACAAGCCGAGGGCCGGGGCCACGGGCACGCCCGCCGGCCCCAGAGCCGAGATGATGCGGTATTCCCGGCCCATGTCGTGCGCGGTCGGCAGCACATGGCTCGTCGGCGGCCGGCGCAGCACGTAGCGAGCACCGGCAGCGTCAGTAACCTCGAAGGTCAGGTTGCTCCGGCCGCCGGCCACCCGGCGGAACTGCAACGGGGGGACGACGCCGGGAATGTTGTCCGCGAACCAAGCGCTGACTCTCTCGGGATCGATGCCGGCAGGGACGCCGGTACCCTGAGAAGCAGGGGTGCTGGGGTCGTTCATGACTCCGCAACCTAGACCCCCCGTGGGTCGAAGCCCCAGCTGTTGTCATTCGATATCAAACAAGCAATCTGCGAGGAAGCGAATCGCCATGGATGTCACCGACACCACATTCGAGACCGACGTATTGGATCGGTCCACCGAGGCCACGGTGGTCGTAGACCTTTGGGCCGCGTGGTGCGGGCCGTGCCGGACTCTCGGTCCCACACTCGAGAAGGTCGTCGACGAAACTCCCGGGGTCGATCTGGTCAAGGTGGATGTGGATGCCAACCCCCGGACCGCCGCCACCTTTCAGGTGCAGTCCATCCCGGCGGTATTCGCCATCCGCGACCGGAAGGTGGTCGACAGCTTCATCGGCGCTTTGCCGGAGCCGGCGGTGCGACAGTGGGTCTCCAGCCTCGTGCCAACGCCGACGGAGGCGGATCGACTGATCGCGGCAGGCGATGAGGCATCTCTTCGGCAAGCCGTCGAACTGGAGCCAGCCAACGAGCGGGCTGTGCTGGCCCTCGCCTCGTTTCTGGTGGAGCGAGGAGGAGAGGGCGACCGCCAGGAGGCACTGGCGTTGTTGGCCCGGTTGCCAGAAACGCCCGCGACGCGACATTTGGCCGCCCAAGCCCGTCTTGGCGAGGAAGTGCAGGACGTGGCCGGGAACGGTGACGGGATCGAAACCAAGCTCGACGGCCTGCTGGACCGGGTCCGCGATGATGACGCCGCCCGCCAGGAGTTCGTCGACCTGCTGGAGGTGCTCGGTCCCGACGACCCGCGTACGGCCGGTTACCGGAAGGCGTTGACGGCCCGCCTGTTCTAAGGCCCGGGTGCGGGGCTCGATCCCGTCGTCCCGGGCCGACGGTAGGGTCGCTCCCCGTGGATTTGCAGCTGGGCGAGCGACACTATGACCTGACCACCCGATCGCTGGTGATGGGAATCCTCAACCGGACGCCGGACTCGTTCTTCGATCGCGGCGAGTACTGGGACCTGGACGCCTTCTACGGGCGGGCCGAGCGACTGGTGGCCGAGGGTGCCGATGTCCTGGACGTCGGTGGGGTCAAGGCCGGCCCCGGTCCTGAGGTGGGGGAGGCCGAGGAGCTCGACCGGGTAGTGCCCGCGGTGGCCGGACTGCACGATCGCTTTGACGTGCCGATCTCCGTCGATACCTGGCGGGCCGGCGTGGCCAGCGAGGCCTACGAGGCCGGCGCCGTCGTCGGCAACGACATCAGCGGTTTCGCCGACCCCGGGTTCCTCCCCGCAGCCGTGGCCGCCGAGGCCACCGTGGTGGCGACCCACATCCGTCTCGGGCCGCGCGTCCCGGACCCGGATCCGCACTACGACGACGTCGTCGAGGAGGTGGCGGAGTTCCTGGAGGACCGGGCCGGACAGGCCCGGGCCGCCGGCATCCCTGACACCAGGATCATCGTGGACGCCGGTCTGGACCTGGGCAAGACCGCCGCCCAGTCGGCCTCCCTGTTACGGGCGTCGAACCGCCTGGCCGCGCTCGGCTGGCCGCTCTTGTTGTCCACATCCAACAAGAGGTTCCTCGGCGTGCTCTTCGACCTCGAGGTCGGCAACCGGTTTGCCGCTACCGTGGCGGCCCACTCGCTCGGCGTCAGCCTTGGATGCCGGATCCTCAGGGCCCATGACGTCCGGGCGGCCCGCCGGGTGTGTGACACCCTCGCCGCCGTCATGGAGGCGAGCTAGTGGCCGCCGGGTCCGCAGGAGGCTCCGGCCATCCCGTGATACTCGTCGACGGCGACGATTCCACCCTGGTCTCGCAAGCCGTGAGCGCGTTGCTGGCTGAGCTGGTCGGCGACGATGACCGTGAGCTGGCCGTCGAGGACTTCCGGGCCGAAGAAGTCGACCTGGCTGCAGTCGCGGACAGCTGCGCCACTCCTCCGTTTTTGGCCGCCCGGCGCATCGTGGTGGTGCGTGACGTCGGCCGATTCTCGACCGACGAGGTCGGGCCGATCCTCGCCTACCTGGAGGACCCGCTCCCCACCACCGTTCTCGTGCTGGCGGCGGGCGGCGGGACCGTAGCCCCCAAACTGGTCGCCGCGGTGCGAGCACACGGTCATGTGGTCTCCACCCGGGTGGCAGCCAGAGACGCCCGGGACTGGGTCCGGGGGCGGGTCCGGGCGGCACCTCTGCGTATCGACGCGCCGGCCGAAGCGCTCATCGAGTCGCATCTCGGGGAGGACATCAGCCGTCTGGGCGCACTGCTCGATGTGCTGGTTGCCGCCTACGGAGAGGAGGCGGTTCTCGGTCCCGGCGAGGTCGAGCCGTATCTGGGGGAGGCCGGTGCCGTTGCCCCATGGACCTTCACCGACGCTATCGACGCCGGCCAGAGCCAGGAGGCTCTCGAACAACTCCATCGCCTGCTCGGAGGAGGCGAGCGTCATCCCCTGGTGGTGCTGGCCATCCTCCATCGCCACGTGCAATCGCTGTTGCGCGTCGACGATCCGGAAATCCGCACCGAGGCCCAAGCCGCGGCCGCCATGGGGATCGCCAAGGGGCGAAGCACCTACCCGGCCAAGAAGGCGTTGGCCGCGTCGCAGAGGTGGGGTTCCGCCGGCATCGCCGATGGCATCGGCCTGGTTGCGGACGCGGAACTGGCCCTCAAAGGCGCGAGCGCCATGCCTGCGGACGCCGTCCTCGAAGTGCTCGTGGCGCGACTGTGCCGCCTGGCCCGGACCTTGACGACACGCCGGCCCGCCGCTGCCGCAGGGCGATGACGGCCCGGCCTGGCCAGAAGCGGGCCCAGCCCTCGTGGGTACTCAGGCCTCGTAGGTGTTGGCGGCGTTGAGGGCGTTGATGCGGTGCATCAGCCGGGACTTGCGGTTGGACGCTTGGTTCTTGTGGATAACCCCTCGAGCAGCCGCCTTGTCCAGGCGCTTCACCGCCAGACGCAGATCTTCGACCGACGTCTCGCTCCCGGCCGAGACCGAGGCGATCGCCGTCTTGATGCGGGTCTTGACCTCGGACTTGGCCGCCTTGTTGCGAAGGCGCGCCGCTTCGTTCGTCCGGTTGCGCTTGATCTGGCTCTTGATGTTGGCCACAACGTCCTACTCAGTCACTCACTCGCCTGGGGAACCGGGAAATCCTATCAGGCGCCGCCCGGTCATCTGACGCCGGGCGGTCGGGGACTTCCAACGCCACACTGGGCAGGCGACAATCCGCGGGTTGCCCCGGCCTGACCCTAAGACCTTGTTTGCCGTCACGGCCGCCTGTCCTCAGACGTCGCCAGTGGCGCCCCTATCCACGATCCGGGCCGGCACCCCGACGACCGTGGCGCCGGCAGGCACGTCGCACACCACCACCGCGTTCGCGCCGATTCGGGCCCCATCGCCCACGGTGACCGCTCCCAGCACCTTGGCCCCCGCCCCGATGAACACCCCGTCCCCGATGATCGGACGCCGGCTTCCCCGGTAGTCCCACCCGACGGTCACCCCCTGATGGACCAGCAGGTTGGCACCGATGCGCTCGGCCGACAGGATCGTCGTCTGGCCATGGGAGATGAACAGGCCCGGGCCGATCACGGTTGCGTCCATATCGAGACCAGGAATGTCCTTCCACACCACCCGCGCCAGCCGCGCTGCCAGGGCGCCGGTCGGGTTGCCATGCCGAAGGCGGTGGTAATAGACGGAGCGGAACTCCGGGAAGGCGAAAAGCAACCGCACCAAGATTCGGCGCTGGTCGGACACCTGGAACATCTCCGACCAGCGGGCGGCGTCCGCGTCGATCAGCTCCTGCTGGTCGGTCAGTCGGTACGTCCACACCAGGGGTAGCGCAGCCAGCGCCCGCGACCGCTCCAGGTAGACGAGCAGCCGTGTTGCGGCGGCATCCAGCCAGCCCGGCACCGTGGATCGCGCCACTCGGAGATCTCCGCTTACGCGCCAGGGTTGGCGGCGAAGAAGGCGTCGGCGGCCGTTTCCAACACCCGCACCGTTGGTTCGGTGCCCAGCACGGTCGGGTCGATGATGAGGTGATAGAAGCGGGGATCGGCCGGGTCGGCCCGAAATAGCCGCTTGACGAACTGCGACCGGGCCCGGTCCGCCTCACTCTGGCGCCGCTTGGCGGCTTCCAGATCCAGCTGCTCATGGCTGATGGCCCAGGCCAGCCGGCGCTCGACAGGCCCGTCGAGGCGGACATGGAAGGCACGAGGCCGCCCCGCCAGTGCCACCGCCCCGGCCCGACCCAACAGGACGGCCGAAGCGCCCTCCGCCAACGGTCGCAGCCCCTCCTCGGTCTTCTGGCGGATGGAGTCGTCGTCGTCGATCACGGTGTCAGGCGCCATCATGGCCCCGACGCTGGCTGCCCGGGCGAAGTAACTCAAGAAGCGCCCGGCTGCAGAAGCCGCCGCCGGTTCCTCCTGGCCGAGGCTCTCCTGAGACTGGCCGCCGCGCTGGTCGCGTTCGCGCTGGGCGGCGTCCTGGGACATGTCGGCGCTGATCAGCCGATCGACAAAGGGCAAACCCAGCGCGTCGGCCAACCGCGGCGCGATGACGCTGCCACCCGCCCCGTAGGTGGCCGATATGGTGACCAGCGGCCCGAATTTCGTTCCCATCCGGCGGCGTCAACTCCTCACTGGGTGGAGGGAGTTTAGGCGGTAGCGCCGGTTGTCGGCCGGCATTGCGGCACAATTGAGAAGAGCGGGCGACGCCCAAGCCGCGATGGCCACCTCTTTTTCCCCTTCTGCAAGGACCCCGTTGAACCTCGACCGCATCCGCAACCTGAGCATCGTGGCGCACGTCGACCACGGCAAGTCCACTCTTTCGGACCGGATCCTCGAACTGACCGGCGCCGTCGATGCCCGCGACATGCGCGAGCAATACCTCGATTCCATGGACATCGAGCGGGAGCGGGGAATCACGATCAAGGCGCAAAATGTCCGGGTTCACTGGAAGGGCTACACCATTCACCTGATCGACACCCCGGGTCATGTCGATTTCGGCTACGAGGTGAGCCGCAGCCTGGCCGCGTGCGAGGGGGTCGTGCTGTTGGTCGACGCCGCCCAGGGCATCGAAGCCCAAACCCTCGCCAACGCCTACCAGGCCCTCGAGCATGACAAGGAAATCGTGGCCGCCCTCAACAAGATCGACCTGCCGGCGGCCGATCCCGACCGCTACGCCGGCGAGATCGAACGGGTCCTCGGGGTGCCCGCGGATCAGATCCTGCGTCTTTCGGCCAAGACCGGGGAGGGCGTTCCCGAACTGCTCGACGCTATCTGCGAGCGCATCCCGCCCCCCGTCGGCGACCCGGACGCCCCGTTGCAAGGGCTCATCTTCGACTCCTACTACGACCAGTACCGGGGCGTCGTCAGCGCGGTCCGCGTCGTCAACGGGACCCTGTCCGCGGGTGCCCGCCTCCGGTTCATGCAGGCGGGCCGCACCCATGACGTCGAAGAGATCGGCGTGCGCACCCCGATCAGCGTGCCCGTTGCCGCCCTCGGCCCCGGCGAGGTCGGCTATCTCATCGCCGGCATCAAGGACGTCGGCGAGGCCCGCAGCGGCGAGACGATCACCGACGCGGCCCACCCTGCCGCCCGGCCATTGGCGGGGTATCAGGATCCCAAGCCGATGGTCTTCTGCGGGCTGTATCCGGTCGACGGTGACGACTTCTCCAACCTGCGAGAAGCGCTCGAGAAGCTTCGTCTCAACGACGCTTCGATCACGTACGAGCCCGAGACCTCGGGCGCACTCGGCTTCGGCTTTCGGTGCGGGTTTCTGGGCCTGTTGCACATGGACATCGTCCGGGAGCGCCTGGAACGGGAGTTCGACCTGTCGCTCATCGCCACCGCCCCCAGTGTCGAGTACCGGGCCCGCGTGACCGACGGCTCCCTGGTCGAGGTCCACAGCCCATCTGAGATGCCCGAACCGCAGAAGTTGGCGGAGATCGAGGAGCCCTTCTTGACCGCCACCATCCTGACGCCAACGGAGTACACGGGGACGCTCATGGATCTGTGCCAGAGCCGGCGGGGCGAGATGGTGCGCATGGAATATCTCTCACCCGAACGGCTCGAGCTCGTATACCGGATACCGCTGGCGGAGGTCGTGATCGACTTCTTCGATGCGCTGAAAAGCCGTACCAAGGGCTACGCCTCGCTCGACTACGAACCAGCCGGGTGGCTTCCCGCCGATCTGGTCAAGATCGACATCCTGCTCAACGCGGTTCCGGTCGACGCGTTCAGCGCCATCGTGCATCGCTCCGAGGCCCAGGAATACGGGCGGCGCATGACAGATCGACTCCGGGAGCTGATTCCCCGGCAGATGTTCGACGTGCCCATCCAGGCCGCCATCGGTGGGCGCATCATCGCTCGCGAGACGGTCAAGGCCAAGCGCAAGGACGTGCTGTCAAAGTGCTATGGGGGTGACATCACCCGCAAGCGGAAGCTGCTCGAGAAGCAGAAGGAAGGCAAGAAGCGGATGAAAAACATCGGCCGGGTGGAAGTGCCCCAGGAGGCGTTCATCCAGGCGCTGCGGCTGGAGGAGTGACCGCCGCCACGTTTGCCGTCGTGAGGGTCGGATCCGGGGCGTGGTCAAAGCGGTCCAGGGACACCACGAACGCGCTGGCACTCGGTATCTTTGAGTGCCAACGTGCTCGATGATCGCAAAGCCGCCATCCTCAAGGCCATCGTGGAGGAATACATCCAGACCGCCCAACCGGTCGGTTCGGGTGCTGTAGCGCGTATTCCCGAGCTTTCCGTGTCGTCGGCGACGGTCCGCAACGAGATGGGCCTGCTCGAACGAGAGGGCTACCTGGTTCAGCCTCACACCAGCGCCGGCCGGATCCCGACGGACAAGGGCTACCGGTTCTTTGTCGACACCATCGCCGAGCCCGGTCGCCTGGGCCCGGCACAGTCCCACCAGATCCGATCCTTCTTCGCGACCGCGCACGGCGAACTGGAGAAACTGCTCGCCGACACCAGCCGGTTCCTGTCCGAGCTCACGGACTACTCGGCCGTGGTGGTGCGCCAGGTGGCGGACCCGGCGCGGATTCGGTCGGTCCAGCTCGTCAGCCTCACCCCGCGGGTGGGAGTCGTGGTGGCGGTCCTGGCGAGCGGCGCCGTCGACAAGCACACCCTGGAATGGGTGGACGAGCCAACCGAAGCCCAGGTGGCCGCCGCCTCCGCTCACCTGGCCGTCCACCTGACCGACGAGCCGGTCGGGCAGCTGGCGCTGATTCCCCCCACCGACGATCCGCAGGTCGACCGTATCGTCCGGGCCGCGGTCCTGGCCCTCAGCCGGGGCGCCGCTTTGGACCAGTCCTCGCAGGTGTTTGTAGGCGGGGCCGCCCGGATGGCGACCGCGTTCGACGCCGTCAGCACCATTCGGCGCGTGCTGGACATCCTGGAGCAGCAATTTGTGCTGGTTACCCTCATCCGGGACATCCTCGACCGCGGCCTGTCGGTGGCGATCGGCACGGAGCACGGGGTCCAGCCCCTAGCCGATTGCTCCATCGTGGTGGCGCCCTACGAGGTCCAGGGTGAGCGCGCCGGCACGGTCGGCATCTTGGGACCAACCCGGATGCACTACGAACAAGCGTTGGCGGCTGTGGCCGTCGTCAGCAAGCGGCTGGGCCAGGCGCTCAGCGAGGGAACCAGGGACAGGTAGGGTCAGATGCCAGTGGCCGACGTCGACGACTACTACGAGCTGCTCGGGGTTTCCCGTCAAGCCAGCGAGGATGAGATCAAGCGCGCCTACCTGCGCCTGGCGCGCGAGCTGCACCCCGACGCCAACCCGGGGGACGAGCGGGCGGAGGAGCAGTTCAAGCACATCAACCTGGCCTACGAGACGTTGCGGGACCCGGAGCGCCGGCGCCAGTACGACATGTTCGGCCCGGCCGGCGTTCGCGGGACGGGCGCGGCGGGAACGGGTGCCACGGGTGATCCGTTCAGCGGATTTGGCGGGGGCATCGGCGACCTGTTCGACGCCTTCTTCGGGGGCGGGGCCGGCGGGGCCGGGATGGGCGGCGCCGGTCGCATGGCCAGGAGTGGCCCCCGAAAAGGGGAGGACGCCGAGGCCTCTCTTACACTGGAATTCGCCGAAGCGGTGTTCGGCGTGCACCATGAGCTGACCGTTCGCCTGCCGCACACGTGCGAGACGTGTTCAGGCTCGGGGGCCCGGGCTGGCACCACTCCGATCACCTGCTCGGTATGCCAGGGCCTGGGCGAGGTTCGCCGGGTGCGCCAATCCATCCTGGGCCAGATGGTGACCGCCACGCCGTGTCCTCGTTGTGGCGGAACCGGCGAAGAGATCCCGTCGCCGTGCCCGGACTGTCGGGGCGAGGGGCGGCGACGCGAGGAACGCACCTTTGTGGTCGAAGTACCGGCCGGAGTCGACGAGGGGTCCACCCTCCGCCTCCCTGGCCGCGGTGCGGGCGGCATCCGCGGGGGGTCGGCCGGGGATCTGTACGTCCACGTCCGAGTGCGCAACCATCCCACCCTGACCCGACGCGGCGCCGACCTGCTGGCCGTCGTGCATGTGGGCATGACCCAGGCCGCACTGGGAGCCGGATTCCCGTTCGAGACCCTCGACGGAGTGGAGCAGCTGACCATCCCGGGCGGCACGCAGAGCGGCCGTGAGTTTCGGTTGCGGGGGCGGGGCGTGCCTCACCTGCAAGGCCGGGGCCGCGGTGACCTGGTGGTCACGGTCACCGTCGACACTCCCACCGACCTGAGCAAGGAGCAGGAGGAGTTGCTGCGCCGGCTGGCGGAGGTGCGGGGCGAGGAGATAGCGCCGCCCGAGGGCGGGTTCATGTCCAAATTGCGGAGCGCGTTCGAGTAGTCACGGCCAGCCCGTGGCGCGGCGACTCGCCGATGGCCTGGTCAAACCACTCCTCGCTGATCGCCGGTCGCACGGCAGCCCATGTGGTCGTCGCCGACCTCGACTCTCCAGTCCTGGATGGCCAGGACCGGCACCACCTGGCTTCGGTGCTCAGGTTGCGTGCCGGCGAGACGGTGAGCGTCACCGACGGACGGGGTGGGTGGCGACGCTGCCGCTACCAGGCGGACGGCACCCTCGTCCCCGATGACGACATCCAGCGCGAGCGCCGCTCCGACCTCCTGCTCACCGTCGGATTTGCACCGACCAAAGGGGACAGACCGGAGTGGGCAGTCCAGAAGCTCACCGAGGTCGGTGTCGACCGCATCGTTCTGCTCCGCACCGAGCGCGGCGTCGTCCGGTGGGAGGGCGAGCGGGCCGGTCACCACCTGGCCCGGCTCCGGGCCGTGGTTCGCCAGGCGGTGATGCAGAGCCGACAGGTATGGGTTCCGGAGCTCGTCGGAGTAGAGGCCGCAGCAGCTCTGGCCGGTCAGCCGGGGGTTGCCGTGGCCGCTCCTGGCGGGTCTGCGCCCAGTCTCGAGTACCCAACCGTCCTGGTCGGTCCCGAAGGCGGGTGGAGCCCGCTCGAAGAGTCGGCAGCCCGTACGGTCGTCCAGCTCGGTCCGTCCCTCCTGCGCACGGAAACGGCCGCGGTTGCGGCGGGGGTTCTCCTGACTGCCATGCGGGCGGGCGTGGTTCGACCGGCATGAGGATGTATTCGGGTGTCCGAGCGAGGCCGGCCGGCACGGGCCTCGTTGGCGGGTTCGGGGTGTACGTGCACATCCCGTTCTGCACGCGGCGTTGCGACTACTGCGCCTTTGCCACCTGGGCTGACCGGCCACACCTCATGCCGGCGTACGTGGCCGCCTGCCGGACCGAAATAGAGAAAGCCGTGGCCGGCGGGATGCGGCCGGCAACGTCGGTCTTCTTCGGCGGCGGGACCCCCTCGCTGCTCCCTGCCGATTTGCTCGTCGACATCCTCGCTGCAATCCCGCGGCAGTCGGACGCCGAGGTCACGGTGGAATGCAATCCCGAGACCGTCGACGAGCAGAAGCTGCGCAGCTACCGGGAGGCGGGAATCAACCGCTTGTCATTTGGTGTCCAATCGATGGCGCCACACGTCCTCGAGAGTTTGGGACGTCTGCACGATGTCGATGCCGTGCCGCGGGCGGTCGCGACCGCATCAGCCGCCGGTTTTGCTGACTCCTACAGCGTCGACCTCATCTTCGGGGGGGCAGGGGAATCGTTTTCTGATTGGGTCGAGACCGTCGCTCAGGCCCTGGCGCTGGATCCGAGCCCGGCCCATGTCAGCGCCTACGGGCTGACCGTCGAGCCGGGAACACCACTGGCCCGAGACCCGGCGCGCCACCCGGATCCGGATGACCAGGCCGCAAAGTACGAGTCCGTTGACAGACTTCTGAACGACGCCGGCCTGTCCTGGTACGAGATTTCCAATTGGGCTCGACCGGGTCACGAGTGCCGCCACAACCAGCTCTATTGGGCGCAGGGCTCGTATCGCGGCATTGGCTGCGCAGCTCACTCTCACGCTGCCCACCCGGGTGGTGCTCGCCGATGGTGGAACGTTCGGACGCCCGAACGCTATATCCGTGTCGTGGGGGAAGGACTGGAACCCGAGGCCGGTGGCGAGGACCTTGACGATGGGGCCTGCCGCAGCGAGGCGCTGCAGCTTTCCTTGCGAACCCGAAGCGGAGTTCCGGAGGAAGCGCTGGCGGGGTGGGCCAACGATCCTGTTCTGTCATCCCTGGTGGAAAGAGGTGCGCCCGGGCGATTGACACTCACCTGTCGGGGCCGCCTGCTCGCCAACGAGGTCGCCCTCCGGCTGGAGGTCTGATCCCCGCACGTCCAAGCCTCACCGTCGCCGGCGTGGTCGGGTCATGACAAAACGGGTCGCCATGATCACGGCAGCCAGGAAGAATCCGACTCCGGAGAGCGCAGCGAACACCGGGCTGACGTGGGCGTTTTGCGCCTTGGTGTAGAGCGGCAGTGTCGACGGCGGGACGGAGAGATGGGTGCCGATGGGAGCGATGGTCGTGGGGGCGGCCGTCGGCGGGCTGGTGGCGGGTGCGACCGAAACAGGTGCCGTGTACCGCGGGTATTCCACTGTCCGCGGGACCGTGTACGACGGCAAGTGGCTGGTCGCGGCCGGGTACGGGCTGGTGGCCGGGGAGATCTGGTAGCCGGGGACTTGCGTCCGGAGCGACGGCGGGGGAGCGGTGGCCGGGGTGGTGGGCGCCGGTGCGGGTGTCGGACGAGAGGTGGTGGCGGGCACCGCGCTGCTCGGCGGGTGGTACGCCGTCGTCGGGGACAAGGAGGTGGGTGAGGCCTGGGACCGGGACGCGCCTGGACTCACGATCACCGCCGCGGACAATTCCCACGGTCACTGACCCCAACGCAACGTTGATCGCAAGGACCCCGCGCCGATGCACGCCTCCAGTCTGGCGGCCCGTTCCCGGTCGGTGGGGGCTGCCGGTTCAGCTGCGACCGGGGATCCCCGGAGGAGTGGGCACCAACACGTTGTCGCCGGCGAACAACAGGTTGGGGTTGGTGGGGTCGGGCAGGTAGGGCCGGTTGGTCTGCACCACCTGCCACCAGTACTGCCCGAGGTCCCGTTCGTCGGGAGCCCGCCCCCACGCCGCCTGGAGGGTGGCCTCCGCGATCGACCAGAGGCTGTCGCCGGGTTGGACCGTCCACCAGTGTGAGGGCACGGCTTGGGGCGGTCCGGGGCCGGTTGACGCTGTTGGCGTGGTTGCCGCAGTTGGTGTGGTTGCCGCAGTTGGTGTCGTGGCGGGCGAACCCGGCGACGCCGCCGGGCGGATGGTGGCGCGGGTGCCGGTGCCGGCGCCGGCGTCGCTAGGACCCGGCGGTGGGGGAGGGACGGCCGGTTCGCCGGTGTCGCCGGCGGGCGCAGGCGCAGTGGGCTGACTGAGGCCTGCCCTGGTCCGGCCAGCAACGTCATCGTGGGGAGCGGGCTCCCTCGCCCCGGGAGGCTCGCCGGCTGCCGGCCGGCTCAGGCGGGGCGGGAGATCATCCACGCCGGGAGGGGTCAGCGCCATCCCTCCGCTTTCCGTGGACGGTGGTCCGGTCTGTTCGGCCGCGGGCCCGGTGGTCCCCGCGACACGGAGAACGGGAGGGCGGCTGGATGCACTCCCGCCGGCCGATCCACCCACTTCTCGCAGTACCGGCGTTCCGGCCGAAGGCGTCGTCGGCGAAGTGGTAGTCGCAGAGCCCGTCGAGCCAGCTGACCCCGGGGTGGGGCCGCCGTCGCTGGCGAAAGCCGGGGTGGCCCCGCTCATTACGGCGGCGCCCACTGCGGACGCGCGGAGGCAGAACGTGGCCACGATGCGAGCGCCGGGCAGGCGGCCTCGCTCCAGCGCCCTGGCCAGGCCCAACGATCGGCCGCCCGCAACCAGCGCCCCCAACAACCAGGTAACCAGCAGCCCGCAGCCCGCCCACCACAGCACCAGCCGTCCCAGGGCAAAGACTGCCAGCACAGAGCCCCGCGCCTGCCACCAGGTCACGACCCGGTGTGGATGCAAGAACGGAGGGGGGTCCATGGCGCCGTGGCCAACCTGGTGGAGCAGCACCGTGACGGCCGCCAGCCCCAGCACGACCACCACTTGCTGCGAGCGGGTCATTGGCCGATTCACTTCGCCGCACCCGCGAGGACAACGGACGGGCGGCCCCGGCGTTCCACCTCGAGGCGATCGCATCCAGAAGCTCGAGGCACCACGCGCAGGCTGGTGGCATATGAGATACGGGCGACGAACCGCCCCACCACCGGGTGAGCCGCAGTCGGCCAGGAGGCAAAGGTCCACACATCGCCGGTGGCAGGTCGCAGCAGCGCCGGCAGAGCGTTGGAACCGCACTGCCACCGACCCACGACGACGACGTCCCCCGTCGCCCCGACCTGGTAGCGCCCTGCGTCGGTGGTGAGGAAGCCGCCCGAACCTGCAACCGGGGTACAGCCCTCGTCGACGGGCGGACAGGCAGTCCCGGCTCCGCCCGATGGCCGGTTGGGAGCCGACTCGGGTCGCTCTCCGTTGCCGGGCAGCAGGAGGGCGACAACACATGCCGCCGCCAGACTGAGGGCTGCGCCCGCGCTGATCAGGCTGACACGGCGTGGCCACCTCCGGGTGTTTGCCGGTCGAGCGGTGGACGGTCTTCGGACTGGAGTGCGGACGTCGTCCGTTTCGGCTCGCACGTCGCCGGTGCGGTCCGGCAGGCGGGCACCGGCCTCGGTGGACACCAGGCGATGAGCAAGCCAGCGAGCGTCGTGGCGCCGACCGGACCGGTCGCTTCTGGCGGCGCGGCGCAGGTTGCGACTGAGCCTGACCGGGCCACCCGTACGCAGAGACTGGAGGAGCAGCACGGCGACGGCCCGAACGTCCTCACGCTCAGGGTGCTGAGCACGGCCGGGGTGCAGGGCGCGCTCCGCTCGCCCAAAGCTGCACAGAACGGGCCGCCCCTCTTCGTCGAGGAGCACGTGCGTCGCGTCGATCGCTCCGTGGCTCAGGCCCAGGTCGTGAAGGTCGGCGACGATGGTGGCCAGGGCGGCGCCGAGGCCTGCGATCACGGCGGCCGGCTGCTCGCCCAGGGCACGCATGTCGCCGCCCCGGACCATTCGCAGCACCAGCCCATCCGGCGGATCGCGCCCCTCCACATCGAGAAGCTCGACGACGCCTGGATGAGCAACAGCCCGCAGCACGGCCGCCTCCTGGCCAAGCCGGCGGCGTTCTTCGGCGGTGTGAGCTCGCTTGTAGGTCAGACCGCTCGAAGGCTCGCAGACAACATCCACCAACACTAAACTACAAGAGATGAGACTAAAGGACAAGGGTCGCCCAGACCTCCTGCCACCCCTTGCCCGCCGGACGGGGGCTATGTAGGTTTCGCTCGTGGGGGCCCGAAGTGGTTCCAAGGGAGTGATCGAGTGATGACCTCAACCGCTGCCGCCGAGTGGTCTTCTCCCCTCCGGGCCATCGAGCGAGCCGCGCAGGAGGTGGCCAAGGAACGAGCCCTCGATATGGGCGAGCCAGGTGCTCGTCAGCAACTGAGGGCGCTGCTCGATGAGCAGGTAGCCCGGTGGCAGCAGGACTATCGCAAAGGACTGCGTCCGCTGGACATTGCAGATCCGGAGACGGCGGTCGAACGGGCGCTACGGAACTTAACCGGCTATGGCCCTCTCGAGCCTTTGCTCGAAGATCCCGATGTGTGGGAAATAATGGTCAATGGGCCTGGGGCTATTTTTACTAAAAGGCACTCGGGCGCCGGGGGATATCACCACGAAGTCTTCCACGACGATGAACACGTCGTCCGCGTGTTGACCAAGATCCTCGACGACGCCAGCCGGTCGCATCGCAAGCTGGATCCGGCCGAGGGATTACAGGACGCCCAGCTCGACAACGGAGCCCGATTGCACATCGTGCACTCCGACGTGGCGCGGGACGGACATGTGCTCGTGAACATCAGGAAATTCTCCGGCGTGGTACACCAATCGCTGGACGAGCTGATCGACCGCGCCATGCTGGACGCGGTCACGGCTCGCTTCTTACACGCGTGTGTGCGGAGTGGACTCTCGATCCTGGTTGCCGGCGCACCCGGGTCTGGCAAGACCACGTTGCTCAGCTGTTTGGCCGCGGAACTGGATCCAACCCTGCGTGTGGTGGTGGCGGAGGAGGTCTTTGAGACTGATATTCCGCAACCAAACGTCGCTCATATGCAGACCCGTCCCGCTCGGCCCGACCGCAAAGAGGTGGATCTTCGTCGATTGGTGGCCGGCTTCTTACGCATGGCTCCGGACGTCGCAATTGTAGGGGAAGTCCGGGATCGCGAGGCCATGCCATTGATGTTGACCCTGTCGTCTGGAGTGCAGGGATTCACCACGATCCACGCGGCCTCAGCCCGGCAGGCCCTGTCGCGGTTGCGGTTTATCTGTCAGCTGGCCGAGACGGGCTCAGAGCTCAGCGTCACCGCCCTCTCGGCGCTCGTCAGCGAAGCGGTGGACGTCGTTGTCTACTGCGTCCGGCGGGGAACCGACCTGCGAGTAACCGAGGTGCTGGCCGTCGAGGACCTGCAGGTAGGGCCGGGAACAGTGGCGTTCACGACCACGTCCGTGTTTGCACGATCGCGCTTCGGGGACCCCCTGGTCTGGACGGGAAACCTCCCGGTCCGGGCCGCCCGGGCCCTGGAGCTGGCGGGCTACGACGTCCCTTTGTTGGCCAGGGCGGATCCGGACAGGTGAGCTCAATCAGCCGTCCGCTTCTCGGTGTCATCGCAGCCCTACTGGCCTCGTCGGGCGCCTACTTTCTGTACACGTCGTTGGCGTACGGCCGGAAGGGGATCGGGCCCAAGCGCCCGCTCCGCCGATCGCACCCGGGACGATCGCTGCAGGTGTGGCTCCGGCAGGCCGGTCTGGGCCAAGTTCAGGTGGGAGAATTCGCGGCGGCCATCACTATCCTCTTCGTGGCGGGTGCTGGCGCGGCGTATGTCCTGTTTGGCGGGGTGCTCCCGGCGGTGGTGGCCGGGAGCTTGACGGCCGGCGTTGCTGTCTCGTCCTACCGGGCCCGGCGCCGGACTCGCCTGGCTGCGGCCGAGGAAGCGTGGCCCCGCATGCTCGAGGAGCTGCGCTTGCTGACCGGATCGGTGGGACGTTCCATCCCCCAGGCACTGTTCGAGGTCGGCCGCCGAGCCCCGGCGGAATGGCGTCCGGGGTTCGCCGCGGCCGAGCGAGAGTGGTTGCTGACCACGGATTTCGCCCGTACCACTGCCTTGCTGAAAGACAGCCTCGCCGATCCCACCGCCGACGTGGTGTGCGAGACACTCCTGGTAGCTCACGAGGTTGGCGGCTCCGACCTGGAAGCGAAGCTGCAGGAGTTGATCGACGACCGGGTTGCCGATCTTCAGGGAAGAAAAGACGCCGCCAGTCGCCAGGCCGGGGTTCGTTTTGCCCGTCGATTCGTGCTGCTGGTCCCGCTGGGTATGGCCCTGGCCGGCTTATCGATCGGAACCGGCCGTCACGCCTACGCGACGGCGGGCGGGCAACTGGCTGTCGCGGTTGGTCTGGTCGCTGTGGCTGTCTGCTGGATCTGGTCAGGGCGGATCATGCGGGTCCCTCAGCCGCCCCGGGTGTTCCGGTGAACCGGATCGCCGTGGGCGCTGGATTGCTGGTGTGGGTTGGCGCCACGCTGCTGCTCTCCCAGTGGACCCGGTTGTCACGGCCGGGGCTCACTGAGCGACTGCGGCCGTTCAGCCCAGGCGGCGGAGGCCGGCCGGCAACGAGCGGGGCGTTTTCCGTGGAGTCGCTACGGGACGTGGTTGCACCGGTGGCGCGGGCGTCTGGGGACCGGGTGGCGGCGTTGTTCGGGGTCACGGAGCCACTGGCCATCCGGTTGCGGAGAGTGCACTCGGACCTGGACGTGACGGCGTTCCGGGTGCGCCAGCTGGCGGCGGCCGGCGCAGCTCTGCTGGCCGCGGCCCTGCTCGCTGGGGGCCTGGGCGCTCCGCTGTTGTTCGCCATCTTTCTGGTCGCCGGTGCGCCGTTGCTGGCCTTCCTCTTCCTCGAGCAACGTTTGGCCCGGGCGTCCGAGCGCTGGCAGCGAACCCTGGCCTTGGAGCTGCCGGTCGTGAGCGAGCAACTGGCGATGCTGCTGAACGCCGGCTATTCGCTTGGGGCGGCTCTCGCCCGGGTCAGCCAGCGCGGGCGGGGTTGCGCGGCGCAGGATCTGGCGGTGGTCGTCAATCGGGTGCGGTACGGGCTGTCCGAGACGGACGCGCTTCGAGAGTGGGCGGAGGTCGCCCGGGTGGACGGCGTCGAGCGACTGGTTGGCATCCTGGCCTTACACTCCGAGTCCTCCGACCTCGGCAAGCTGGTGTCCGCCGAAGCTCGGCAGGCCCGGCGCGATCTGCAACGGCAAACGATCGAAAGCATCGAACGGCGCGCGCAGCAAGTATGGGTGCCGGTGACGGTCGCGACGCTGGTTCCCGGCGTCATCCTGCTGGCGGTGCCGTTCCTCGCGGCTCTCCGGTTGTTCGCCAACGCCTGAATGCCTGAACCGCGTGATATGCGCGGACCGGGGCAGGGAAGGCAGGCTGGGCACGGTGGACGACACCCCCGCGGCCCGCTTCGAGTATGGGAACGACGGGCCCAGCGTCATCATGGTCGGCGTCGACGGCTCCGCCACCTCGCTTCGAGCGGGAGCATTCGCCGCCGGCCTGGCCAGGAGAGAGCGGGCCCGACTGGTCTGCGTCTTCGTCAAAACGCTGCCCGGCTACGTCAGCCTGGCCGCCGGCGGCCTGGTACCGACACCGATCGCCGACGACGAGGTCACCAAGGAGCTGCGCCGGCTCGTCCATGAAGGCACCGTCTACCATGGCGTGTCGGCCGAACTGGTGGTGACCCAGGGCGACCCCTTTACCGAGCTGACCCGCATGGCCAATGAGTTGCACGCGGACATGGTGATGGTGGGTGCCTCCACCCACGCCGGCCACCGCCTCATCGGGTCCCTCGCCGTTCGGCTGGTGCGGGCCGGCCACTGGCCGGTCACCGTGGTGCCCTGATCGTGCGGGCGCCGCGCGAGTAAGGCGGGCGGCCGCCCCAAAGGTGAGGCTCCCGCAGCAGTCGCGCCAGACTGACGCCGTGGACGACGATGCCTTTCCGCCGGGGTTCTTTGACCGCGCCGATCCCTCGAACGATGCCTCGTTCTATTCATGGCCTCGTCTGGTCACGCACATCGACGACGGCGCCATCGCCGCCGTCGGTAACCTCTACGAGGAGCTCGAGATCACCGGCGAGGTGCTCGACTTGATGAGCTCCTGGGTGTCGCACTTTCGTCGCCCGCCGGCGCGCCTGACGGTGCTCGGCATGAACGCCGACGAGCTCGCGGCGAACCCGGACGCGGTGGTCCGGGTGGTGCATGACCTGAACTCCGATCCACAGCTGCCGTTCCCGGATGCTTCCTTTGACGCCGCGGTGTGCTGTGTGTCGGTCGACTATCTGACACGTCCGGTAGAGGTTTTCACCGACGTAGCCCGCGTCCTCCGACCGGACGGCCCCTTTGTGTGCACCTTCTCCAATCGGTGTTTTCCCAACAAGGCGATTCGCGGCTGGCTGTATACCAGCGATGAGCAGCACTGCGGCATCGTCGGTTCGTATTTTTCGGCAACCGGCCGATTCGGGGAGCCCCGCAGCGAACGACGAACGCCGCCCATCCATGCGGGTGACCCGCTGCTCGCCGTGTGGGCCTATCGCAGCCCAGAGACCTGAAGGACTCAGGCCGGGTGCGACCCGGCGTCACCGGACGCGCCAGCTCCGGGCAACAGATCCCGCTCGAGCTCGGCCCGCGCCAGAGCAATGGCGCCGAGCACTCCGGCGTCCTGGCCCAGCTCAGGCCGCACGATGTAGTCGCCCAGGCCGCCGGCCAGGTCCGAGGCCTGGACGTACCCGTTCAAGACTTCGCTCGTCAGGGCCCGCACGCGGGCGACGAGCGCCTCCCGCTGAATGACACCGCCACCCAGGATGATGCGCTGTGGCGACAGGGTGAGGATCAGATTGGCGATCCCCAGGGCCAGATAGTTCGCTTCGAGCTCCCAGCCGGGATGGCTAACGGGCAGGTGCTCGGCCTTCGTTTTCCAGCGCTGCTCGATGGCCGGACCCGACGCCAGCCCCTCCCAGCAGTCACCGTGAAAGGGGCAGACACCGGGAAAGGGATCCTCGGTCCAGTCGTGCGGTATGCGCAGGTGCCCCATTTCCGGATGGACGAGGCCGTGCAGCGGGGTGCCGCCGATCAGCGCCCCGCCGCCGATTCCCGTTCCGATGGTGAGGTAGACGAAGGTCGCAAGGCCACGAGCCGCCCCCCACCCATGCTCGCCGAGCGCTGCGCCGTTCACATCGGTGTCGAACCCCACCGGTAGAGCGGGATGGGCCTGGCGGACCCGGCCCACGATGTCGACGTTCCGCCAGCCTGGTTTGGTCGTGGACGTGATGTAGCCGTAGCGGGACGAATCTCGATGGACATCGATCGGGCCGAAGGAGGCGATGCCGACCGCAGCCAGCTGTGGCTGCTTTTCGAGAAAGTCCACGACGCGGGCCAGCGTCGCGTCCGGGTCTCGAGTCGGGAACTCTGCTCTTTTTTCGAGGTGGTGATCCTCACCGGATCCGACCGCGCAGATGAACTTGGTACCCCCCGCTTCAATCCCGGCGAAACGCATACCTCATCGTGGCTCGCGCGCCGGGCTGTTCTCCCGGAGGCCGAGTTGTTGTCCCGGTCTTGTGGCCACTCGCACGCCGAGCTGATCCGCACCGCGCGAGGACCGCTGCGTCGTGTGCAGCCGTTGGACGTCCCGGCCGGTGATGGCCAGGTACGCGACGAAGCAGAAAATGAGGAGCGAAAGGGCAACTGCCACAGGGCCGTCGCCCCAACCCAGCCCTCCCGACGCGATGGGTTTGCTCATCCAGTCCGCGAAGGAGGCGCCCAGCGGCCGGGTCGCCACGTAGGCGAACCAGAAGGAAAAAATCGGATTCCACCCGAACCGCCAGTATCCGACGGCCGGGATGGCGATGATCCCGGCGAACAGGAATCCCGAGGCCAGGTAACCCAGATGGAACGTCGTGGCCGTGAGGTCACCCAGCGCCGTGCCCATGGCGAAAGTGGCCACCACCGCCGCCCAGTAGAAGGCCTCGCGGCGCGCCGTATCAATACTGTGAATCGAGAGGGTCTTTTCGGTTCGCTGCCAGCTGATGAACACCGCCGCGAGCACCGCGCCGTAGAGCAGCGTCGAGACCGGGTACGGAACCCCGAAGTGGACGTGCAGGACATCGGCAGCCATGGTGCCAAAGACGCCGACCATGACGACAGCCACCCAGTAGGTCCAGGCCCGATACCTCCGCATGGAGAATTGCAGCGACAGGGCGGCGACGAAACCCAGGAACCCGAGCCCCACCGCGACCACCGGGTTGATGGCGTGGACGAGATAGTCGGAGGTGGCTTCCCCCATCGCGGTGGAGAGCGCCTTGATGATCCAGAAATAAACGGTGATCTCGGGTACACGGAGTGCGCCTTTGACGACGAGCCGGGAGGCCCATCTGCTGGCGGTCACGATGGCCTGCCGGGATAAGCGGACCGGGCCGTTTCAAGCGGACGCTGTCGAGGCATTGACACTCTTTCTCCGCGCCGCGGTGCGGTGAAGTTGATTTCGAGGAGAGGCATTTTCTGCTCCAGCTATGCGGATGTGTGTCGCTCACCCGGCCGGATGAGCCCGGACTCATAGGCGAGGACGACCACCTGGACCCGGTCGCGCAGTTCAAGCTTGGCCAGGATCCGGCCGATATGCGACTTCACGGTGGCTTCCGAGACAAACAGGGCAGCCGCGATCTCGGTGTTGGACAAGCCCTGGGCCACGGCCACGAGCACTTCCCGTTCCCGTTCGGTCAGCGCCGAAAGCTGGGGGTACTGCTCGATTTGCTGGCCCTGGGTGAGCGGCAACACGTGGGCGTACTGCTCGAGGAGCCGCCGGGTGACCCGAGGCGAGACGACTGCGTTTCCGCATGCGACGGTCCGGATGGCGGCGACCAGGTCGGCCGGACGGATGTCCTTCAGCAGGAAGCCGCTCGCTCCGGCCTTCAGCGCCCCGAATGCGTACTCGTCCAGATCAAAGGTGGTGAGTACCAGCACCCGCACGGCCGGGTTGTCAGCCACGATGCGGCGGGTGGCGTTGATCCCGTCAGTGCCAGGCATACGGATGTCCATCAGGACGACGTCGGGATCGCGTTGCCGGGCAAGCTCTACCGCTTCTTCGCCATCGCCGGCTTCGCCGACGACCGTGAGGTCGCCCTCCGCCTCCAGGATCATGCGAAAGCCTCGACGCAGTAGTGGCTGGTCGTCAGCCAGCAGGACGGAGACGGTCATGCCGGGAGTACGGCCGGCGCAGCAAGATCGGTCTCGACGTGGAGCCTGGTCGAGACCGACCATCCTCCGGCCGGCCGCGGCCCCGCTCGCACGACGCCACCGTACAGAGCGGCCCGCTCGCGCATGCCGTCAATGCCATGTCCAGAGTGTCCTCCGTGTCCACCCTGTCCACCGGCCGATGCCCTCGGCGAAGCGACACCGTCATCCACGATCTCCACCTCCACTGCGGAGGGGTCGTAGGTGATCGTGACCCACGCATGTCGAGCGGCGGCGTGGCGAAGAGTATTGGTCAGGGCCTCCTGGACGATGCGATAGACCGTGAGTTCGGCTGCGGCTCCCAGCGGGAACGGGCGGCCATCGATCGTGAGGTCAGCATCGAGTCCGGCAGCGGAAACCCGCTCCACCAGGGTGGCGAGCTGCGCCACGCCGGGTTGTGGCGTGAGCTCGACGGGCCCCTCGTCGGTTCGCAAAACCCCCAGCATGGCCCGCATATCCGACAGAGCGTGACGGCCAACCTCCGATACCTCGGACATCGCTTCGGCGCCCCGCTCGGGATCGAGTCGGCTCACCAGCGCCGCCCCATCGGCCAGAGTGATGACGACGGACAAGCTGTGCGACACGATGTCGTGGAGGTCTCTGGCGATTCGGGTCCGTTCGGCTGCAGCGGCGATCGCCGCTTGCTGATCCCGTTCGATTTCCAGCCGTCGGGCTCGCTCGTCCAGCCAATCCAGGTACCGGCTGCCCGAAGCCGCTGTGAAGCCGGCGAAGAGAGCAGCGACCACGGTTGCGGTCAAGAACAGAACGGAGTGCAAGGCGGTACCGGCTGGCCGCCATTTGATCGCGGCCATAACCACACCGACTTCGAGGACCAGCGCCGCCAGCCAGGCCCTCTGTCGCGAGGCGTGCGCGGCAACCGTGTAGAGGGCCACGAGCAGGGCCGCGTCACCGAGCAAGGGGTAGCCGAGCAGCCACTGCACCAGGGCCAGGGCGCTGGCCACGACAAAGACGGTTGAAGGCCGGCTGCGTCGAGCGACGATCGTGGCGACGAGGGCAACCTGCACCAGCGTGGCCTGGACGCTGGCGAAGCGTGACCAGGCCAGCCAGATGCTGGATCCCGCAAGGAGCAGAGCTGCGAGGAGGGCGTCGGACCCTACCGGGTGGGCGCGGACCAGGCGACGTCCGGTGGCGAACAGCCCGTTGGTGATCTCTTTGGGTGGCGGCGTAGGGTGCCGCTGCAAATACGAAAGTTCGATCGTGTCGAGCACCGATCCGCCCCTTCATGTGTGTCCGGCCGGCGGGTTTGTCGTCCGCTCTCGAGCAGCGTAGCGGCAGGTGCATATGGGGGTGGGACCGCCCGGGTCACTTGTTTCTCCTGGTAGAGCAGTGTTTTTGGGTCCCGACTTCGACTTCAGGATGAGTCTCAGCGGCGCGAATTCATCCGCCAGGCGGTGGTCCGTGTCGACGGGGTCTGCGTTACCCTTTTTGGCAGCGCCAGCCAAGGAGGGGGGCGTCAGGCGATCGAGGCAGGCAGCCAGTGCTCACGAGCGTGACCCAACCCGTGTACCACATGACCTTCTTGCAGGCCATCGTGATCGGCCTGATCCAGGGGGTCACGGAGTTATTTCCGATCTCGAGCCTGGGACACACTGTCCTTATCCCGGCATGGGTCGGCGGAACGTGGGAGACGCTCGTCCGCCAAGAGTCATCCGGAGAGAGCCCATTCCTGGCGTTCGTGGTGGGCCTGCACCTGGCCACGGCATTGGTCCTCCTCGGCTTTTACGCACGCGAGTGGTGTCGCCTCGTCGCCGGGTTCTTCACGTCGATCGCCCGTCGACGGGTCAGCAACGACCACGAGCGTTTGGCGTGGCGAATTGTCATCGCCACCATCCCGGTGGGGATCTTCGGGCTGGTATTCGAGCACGAGTTTCGAGTCCTGTTCGCAAAGCCAGTTGCCGCCGCCATATTCCTCATGATCAACGGGCTTATTCTGAGCGCCGGCGAACTGTACCGGCGACGCCATCAGGCGCAAACCCTGCCCGCCGAGGGTGCCGAGGCGACCGATGCCGCTACCGTTGGCGGTGGGGTCGCGAGCCCTGAGCCCGCCAGCAGCTCTGCCGTCGGTGCCGCGACCCAGGCCGGGGAGGCCAATACCCCTGCTGTTGGCGCCACGATCCCGGCCGCGGCCGCCTCCAGCCCTGCGGCAGCCGCCTCCAGCCCTGCGGCGGCCTCCTCCAGCCCTGCGGCGGCCGCTTCCAGCGCTGCGGCGGCCTCCTCCAGCCCTGCGGCGGCCGCTTCCAGCGCTGCGGCGGCCTCCTCCAGCCCTGTGGCGGCCTCCTCCAGCCCTGCGGCGGCCGCTTCCAGCGCTGCGGCGGCCTCCTCCAGCCCTGCGGCGGCCGCTTCGAGCCCTGGGGATGCGACGGCCACCCCCGGCCGGCGCCGGTTCCGCGACGAACGTATCGTTCGCATGGATGCCAGTGCGGAGCACGAACTGGCCGGAATCGGACTTCTCAGTTCGGCGATCATCGGAGCATCCCAGGCGCTGGCGCTGCTGGCGGGAATCAGCCGAGAGGGAGTCACCATGGTCGGCGGCCTGTTTCGGGGTCTCACCAACGAGAATGCCCTGCGTTTTGCGTTCTTGCTGTCGACGCCCGTCATCCTGGCCGCCGGCGCCCTCAAGATCCCCGATCTGCTCGGCCCCCTCGGCAACGGCATCCGTCCCCAGGTCATCGTAGGCAGCCTGGCCGCGGCCGCGTCGTCGCTGGCCGCCGTAATCTTTCTCTCCCGCTATTTCAAGACGCGGACCCTTGTGCCCTTCGCTGCCTATTCCCTGGTGTTCGGCTTTGTATCGGCCGTCCACTTCAGCGTCTCGTCGTGATGGTGCCGTAACGACGGGTACACGTCTGCGGACGGCCTCGCCGTTCGTGAACGGGTGCGCCCGACAAGCGGGGACACCGTGAGAGACCCCCACCTCGGATCCAAGGGCAGTCGCCCGGTCCGGCGAACAGCGGCCGGCTGGTCGCGATCGGCCGGCTGGTGGCAATGTCGCGGACCGCATGGATCATTGCCTGGCCGCCATCGCCCGCGCTGCTCTGACGACGTATGACCCGGGCTCCGCCGTCGAAGTGGAGCTGATCAATATCTCGGAGAATGCCACGTTCTCGGTGCGGGGTCCCAACATCGGCGCAGGCATGCTGCGGGTGCACCGGCTGGGCTACCACGACCTCCCTGCCATCCACTCCGAACTGGCCTGGATGCAAGCCGTACGACTCGAAGCCGGGGTTCGGACTCCGGCCGTAATCCGGGCGCACGACGGGCGCTCGGTCGTGACGGTTGCGGCGCCCGGGTCAGGAGTAGCTCGTCATTGTGTCCTGTTTGAACGGTTGGGCGGGATGCAGCCACAAGAAGCAGATGCTGACCGTTTCGAAGAGCTGGGAGCGCTCACCGCCCGGATGCACCGCCACGCCCGGTTCTGGTCGAGGCCACCCGGCTTCACCCGCTTTCGCTGGGATCTGGAGGCTGCCTTCGGCCGAACGCCTCGGTGGGGCCGGTGGCGGGCGGGTACCGGCGTCGGACCGTCCGAACGTGCCGTTCTCGAGCGCCTCGAACAGACCCTCACCACCCGGCTCACCGCCTTCGGCTCCGGGCCTGAGCGTTTCGGGCTGATCCACGCCGACACCCGCCTCGCCAACTTGCTGGTCGGTGACGGCCACGTGAGCGTGATCGATTTTGACGACTGCGGCTTTGGCTGGTTTCTCTACGATCTCGCCACATCAGTCAGCTTCTTCGAGCACGACCCGGCGGTGCCCGCCCTGATCGACCGTTGGCTGCGGGGGTACCGTTCCGAAGCGGCACTGCCCGGTATCGACGAGGCAGAGATCTGGACCTTTATCCTGCTGCGCCGACTGCTCCTCCTGGCTTGGATCGGCACCCATGGAGAAGTCGACATCGCCCGCCAGCTGGGGGCCAGCTACACAGCGCAGAGTTGTGCACTCGCCGAGCGCTATCTGCTGCGATTCGGCTGACGCATCGGATCATTCGTTCGGGTCTCGAAGTGGTACAAGCCTCACGAACCCCGAACCGCCGCTGACGGCATTCTCGTGAGCGTGTTGCGTTACGGACGTGCTGTGTGGGATGCTCAACACAGAGAGCAGTCGAGCGATGGCGGTGCGGAAGTTCGACATCAGTGAACTTGCATATGCAGTAGGCCCGGGAGTCTGGGCGGTATAGGGCGGCCACCTCGCAGCGACTTCTGTCTTTGCAGCAGAAGCCCCACACGCAAACGCAATTTCGAGCAGCAATGAGATAAAGGGGACAGAGGACGCGATGCGTACGGTTGGTCGAGTTACCCGAACCTTGGCAGTCGTCGCGATCTCTATCCTCGCACTGGGGTTGTGGGTGCCGGATGCGAGCGCAACCGGGAACCCACTCCAACCGACCTTCGGGACCGCCCCAATGTCCTCCGGCAGCCAGAGCCAGCCGGTGTTCGGCACCTACGTCACTTTCACGATCCCGGCACAGCCGCCCGGTCAGTGGCGAATGAAACTGTGGAAAATGACCCCGAAGATGTACCTCGTGGGCCAGACCACGGGGTCGAGCGGAACATTATTGCTTCCGGTCCCGCAGACGCCGCGATGCACGTTCCAAGTGGACATTCGCTACGCCGCGCCGGGGAGCAGTCATTTCACTTTCTACTCGGGAGAGGTCACGACGGTTCCAAATTGCGGTGTTGGCGGCATTGGAATCCGGTTCGCTCCCAAATTCTGGGAGACCCATCCCACCGCCACCGCCGCATTGCTGCCGCAATCGCTTGGCCACTACGAGGTCAGCACAGCGACTCAGGCCGCGGCAGTCTTCGCGGCGATGAACTGCAACGATATCGTCAACTGCCTGGCCGGAAACATGCTGGCCGCGAAGCTCGACGTAAGTCACGGATCCAGCATTTGCATCACTGGCATGGTCTTTGCAGCCCGTACTCTCCTGGAGGAACTGGACTGCGCCGGCCCGGGGGCGTACTCCATCTCGCCGGCCTCCCAGAGTTACGCCACGAAGCTCAACAACCAGCTTGCGAGCTACGCCGACGGCTCATCCAGCCCCTCATGCAGCTGAATCGCTGAAGGCGCCTCGAACGGATCGCCGGGGGATTCGCCAGTCGTAAATGGCACCCGCGACGACGACGCAGTCGCCGTGGTCGAGGGCTCCAGTCCCACTCTCCTCTCTGGGTGTGTCGACAACCGACGAGACGCCTGGGTCAATTGCGGCGTCAGGCGCTCGTCCCGGCGCGACATTCGATCTGGTGTTGCTGGAGTGAGTGATGTAATCAATGTGCACGCCGTGCGAGAAGCGCGATAAACCGAGCCAACATAATGGCTGGTCATACGCCCTTGACGGTGAGAGCGGCCCTCGTTGCCTTGCGGCCATGGCGGAATGCATCCGAGGCGAAGACGGCCAGGAGGCAGGGACCTCAAAATCCCGTCCCCGCCGCTGGCCCTCCTCTGTCGGCGAGGGAAGGTTGGCCCATCCACTTTGCAACAAGAAGTCACAGCAGCTCGCGCCGCCTATTCATTTGGCCACTCGGAAAGAGGTGACCGCGGCGAAGGTGTCATTTCCGCAGCAATAGTGGTTTTGGTTATGGCGTTTATCGCCGTCGCCATATGGTCCGAGCCACACTAAGGGTTGAAGGCCTCTGACCAGGGCTGGAGCCGCCCACGGAACAAAGCGGCACTCTCTGGGCACGCAGGCGAGTGGAAGCCCAGGTGCCGGACCACCGTCCCGTCCCGGTGACGATCCAGATCGGGTGATCGGGCCTGGGCACCGAAGGTGTTGACGCGTCTCGGAGTGGCGCCGGACCGTGGGCAGGTGGCGGTTGCTTGCGATGTCAAGCGCCGCGAGGGCGCTCTTCGCGGCACATCGGGGGGTCGATCATGCTCCTCGTCGGTAGTCCGTCATGTCGGGCGCCGATCCGGCCGGATCTACGAGACCCCGGTGGTGGCTGTCGAGTACGAGAGTCCCGGTGATTTTCGCCGCCACCACTGCGCTGGCGGCCACGGCCGCCAATCCAGAGCTCGGACCGGTCGAGATCTGGCAACTTGTCCCGAATACGGCGTAGACGATCGCCCCAGCCGCGGCCGCGTAAAGACCGTTCTGCACCGGGATCCCCGCGATCGCCGCGTAACCCAGGTTCTTTGGAACGATTAGGGCTGCCACCGCGATCCCTGCGATGAGATCACCCCGAAGCCATCCACGCTCGTAGCTGCGGACCCACCCGACCGAGGGATTAAACGCAATCGATCCGGGCTCGCCGGTCGCCTTGCCATCTCGAGACATCAACCCAGCCAGGTCCTAAGCCTCGGATCGAACCGCACCGGTCCTGCCGTCGACCGCGAACGCCAGGTAGGAGACTACCGGGCTGGGTCGCGGGATCGGCTTCTTGGTCACACGAATCACCGTAACCTCCTCCAGTCAGAGATGAGCGGACGCTTCGGCGAGTACATCGCAAAACGTGCCCTTCTGAGAAGGGCGAAGTCCGAATGGTCGCCCGGTGGCGATCCAGACCAGCGGGACCAAGGGTTGCATCTCGTGGTCGACGGCGGTGCAACGGTCGTGCCGGCATGCGAGTAGTCACCCGTCGGACCGATCGTGAATAGGCGGTGTGAGCCGTTTCTGTTAAACCAGAGCCGCAGCCGCCGGACCGGTACACAGCTTCGCTTCTCCGGCTCGACGCAGCTCAGCTTCTTCTGGGTGGACTCCAGGACCCAGTTGGATCCCTCCGCTTTCGCCACGCGGTGTTCGGGTGGAACAGAGAAGTGCTGGCCGAGGTGGGCGATCTGTTGGCGAGGACCTCTCGGTGGAGGGACGGCGACCTGCGCTGAGCTGTCCTGAGTACCGGGTGCCCCTCGTCGCCAGCGCCGGCTCGGACAGCTCCACGGGCACGGCGCCGGTCGCTGACAGTCGGTCAATTCACTGACGGCAGCGCCCGTAAGGGGCCGACACAATCCGTAGGCTACAGGTGACCGGGGGAAGCACGGTGACCAACTCATGCGCCCGCGCGACACTTGATCGAGAGGACCAAGCCGTCACGGCGACGCCATTCACTCTTTCTGACTCTTTGGTCCCGCTTGCTCGTGAGAAAAGAATGCAATCACACCGAAACCACGATCCCCGACGCCACGTCACTTGGGAGGCCGGAGGGGTCGCGTGCCGCCCTGTTGCCGCGACGGGAACACCGCGCTTCCTATGCGCTCAACGCGGCGGGGGCCAGGGCGGTCAGCCTCAGGGTCAAGGACGTCACGGCGTCGAGGTCGCTGTCGCGCCCGGGATCGCCCACTCTTGCGGTCGCCGCGGCCAGCGAATGTCGACACACGCCTCGGACTCGACCTAGCACTTGCGAACGCCGCGCTCCAGGAGGAATGCTGACAACCTGATTCTCACCGTTAGGCGGGGGACCTCGACGGATCGAGACTTGAGAAAGCGCACTTGCCAGCGGCATCCTGGCGTGCCACGGTCGGGAGCGGCCCGCATCTGAGCATGGGGGATTCTTCCCCGAGTCGAAGGGAGACAGAACCTATGGCCATCACCAAGGTCGCGCATCTGAGTGTCGACGAGCGTAGGGCGAAGGGTAAGGCGGCGCGGCAACGGTCGCCTCTTTCGGGCCATGGTGGGTGGGGACCCGCGGGTGACCGTCCTGACCCGGTGGCGCTGCTGGAGGCCCAGAACCTCACGCGAGAACCGGACCTGGTACCGGTACGCCACGGCCGCATGATGGTCTCGCCATTCACGTTCTATCGCGGCGCGGCGAAGATCATGGCCGCCGACTTGAAGGACACCCCGATGGCCGGCCTCAACGTGCAGCTCTGCGGCGATGCCCATCTATCCAACTTCGGTGTCTTCGCCTCACCGGAACGGGCCCTGCTATTCGACTTGAACGACTTCGACGAAACGCTGCCGGGCCCGTTCGAGTACGACGTCAAACGCATGGCGGCGAGCTTCACCATCGCGGCGCGCAACAACGGCTTCACCAAGGCCGACACCCGGGCTGCCACCCTGGCATCGGCGGCGAGTTACCGCGAAGCGATGGCGCAGTTCGCCGCCATGGGGAACATGGAGATCTGGTACGCCCGGCTGTCGGAGGATGACCTGATGAAGGCCATCAGTGTCGTGGCCGGTCAAGCGAGGAACAAGAAGGAAGCGGCGCAGGCGAAGCAGGGAGAGACGGTCGCACGATTGACCGCGGCCAAGGCGCACACGCGTGACAGCCTGCAGGCGCTGTCCAAGCTCGGGGAACTGGTGGATGGTCGCTTCCGGATCGTGAGCCAGCCGCCCGTGGTGGTTCCCGCTCGCGATCTGGAGGCCATGTACGGGTATTCGGCCCAGCAGATTCAGGACCTGATTCACCAGGAGTTCCGTGCCTACCGGATGACCCTGCAAAATGATCGCCGTCACTTGCTGGAACGGTTCGAGATCGTCGACATGGCCCGCAAGGTGGTGGGCGTGGGCAGCGTCGGCACCCGGGCGTTCATCGTCCTGCTCCAAGGCCGAGACGAGCGCGACCCGCTGTTCCTGCAGGTCAAGGAGGCCACCGCTTCGGTACTGGAGGACCACCTTCCCAAGACCCGGTTCAAGCAGCCCGGCGAACGTGTCGTTCAAGGGCAGCGGATGATGCAGGCGGCCAGCGACATCTACCTGGGTTGGACCAAAGGAATCGAAGCCGACCGCTATCTCTACTGGCGCCAGCTGCGCGACATGAAAGGCTCGGCGGTGGTGGAGGCCATGACCCCGCTCGGGCTGCGGTTCTACGGCGGCATCTGTGGCTGGACGCTGGCACGGGCCCACGCCCGGTCTGGGGACGTGATCGCCCTGGCCGAGTACCTTGGGAAGAGCGACAAGTTCGACCGGTCCATCACCGACTTCTCCGAACGATACGCCGATCAGAACGAACAGGACTACCGGGCTTTTGCGGAGGCCATCCGGTCGGGCCGCCTTCAGGCCATCACCGGCGTCTGAATTCGGGGTTCTATCGGAGTGCCACAAGCCATGAGGCCCGGTGTTGAAAAGCCAGCAGCCGTCCCGAGTAGTTTAATGGTCGGCTCACTAAGACGACGACCGCACCCAATTGTCCAGCCCAACCCTCTAGAGGGCCGACGCGTGGGTGATTGGCGAGTCGGGCTCTGCGGTATGGACGAGTGGTCGTGTTCCGGCAGTCACGGCGATCCGACTGCACGTCCTGCCGCAGTGAGGATGAGGTCGCCGATGGTCGAGCCGGTGAGTTGCACGGCCGTGGCCGCCGGCGCCGAACCGGGGGCGTGGATGGGGATGCGTACCCGCAGGGCGCCCGGCAGTGACTCGAAGACCAGCGGCGGCTCCATCAGTAGGGCCTCGCCGTCGATGCCGATCTCTATTGGTCCGGCCGAGTCGACCCGGAAGCGGGGAGTGTCCCATTCGAGCCAGCCTCCGAAGCTTCGTATCCGGCCGGTCGCCTCCAGGCCGACAAAGGTCACCGCCTCCTTCGCGCCGGCGATGCGAGCGGAAACCACGCCGAGGGTACCAAGGTCCAGGCGAGCGCGAGTGCCCCGGCCACCGAGATGGTTCAGTTCGTAGGGGTTGTTCGACACCAGCAGCAGGTGGGCGGTGGGGTATTCGACACCGTCGGGTCCGAGGTAGCGCAGGTCGAACGGGCGGGCGTCGGGGCCGATCATGTCTGGCAGCATGTCGGCGGCGGTCTTTATCTTGGCGTCCCGATAGGCCGGCGATTGCACGATCTTGGCGTACAGGCCCATGGCGGCGTTGTTGACGAAGACCCGTCCGTTGACCCGGGCCAGGTCGACCCAGCGTTCCAACCCGTCGCGGAAGGCGTCCAAAGCCCCTACCACGTCGTCGCGGTCGAGACCGAGGTCGAGAGCGAAATGGTTGCGGGTGCCGGCCGGTACGCACACGTGGGGAATGCCATGCTCCGACGCCACCGTAGCCACCAGCGCTTGAGAGCCATCACCCCCGGCCATGCCGATCACGTCGGCGCCGCGGGCGATGGCGTCAGCGGCCAGCCGCAACAGATCGTCACCGGGCTCGAGCATGACCGGTTCGATCCCACGCGCCACGCACTCGGCGACCAACCGGTAGTGCTCCACCTTGCCCCCACCGGACTTCGGGTTCATGATCAGCACCGGGTGAGCGGCGGGCGCCGCCACCACCGCGCCCGCCGGCGCCGCAGCGCGCAGGCTTGACGAATCCCGGCCCAGGGCGTACCGGGCCGCCGACGCCGAGACCAGGATCAACGCCACCGCCACCACGAAGGGGAGGCCCCGATAGTCGGCGGTCAAGATGACCACGACGAGCGTCACGACACCAGCGCCGGCCACCAGCGCCCCCACCCAGCTGGGCGCACCACGGCGTGACAGCGCATACCACAAGCCCACCACCGCCGCGGCCACGGCCACCAGGACCAACGGCAACCGCCAGGCGTCGCCCCGGACAACCGCGAAGCCGACCGAGACCAGCGCCCCCACCAGGCCCGCGATCGCCAGCAGGGCGGCCAGACGGCGCCCAACGGCCGGCTTGTCCCGGATCGATTGGCGCCCCTTGTGCACCAGCAAGCTCCAGACTGTGGCGATCGTTTCTTGCGGCGGCGCGTATGCTACCCCGGACCCCGGGGAGGAAACGACCAGCTTGACCTGTGATCACCTCCGTCGTCGGATCGAGGTCCGATGAGCAGCGGGCGGGCTGATGCTGTCGTCCCCGGGCTGGCCATGCTCAGGTCCTACCGGCTCCGCTGGCTGTCCAAGGACATCACGGCGGGGCTGATCCTCACCGCCCTGCTGGTACCGCAGGGGATGGCCTACGCCGAGTTGGCCGGCCTCCCCCCGATCACCGGCCTGTACACCTCGATCCTCTGCCTGGTGGGGTACGCCCTGTTCGGACCGTCCAAGATCCTGGTCCTGGGACCCGATTCTTCCCTCGGCCCGATGATCGCCGCCACCATTCTTCCTCTCGTCGGCGCCAACGGGGACCCGGCCCGGGCCGTCGCCTTGGCGTCGATGCTGGCGCTGCTGGTAGGGGCCATGACGGCGTTGGCGGGCGTCGGGCGGCTCGGGTTCGTGGCGGACCTGCTCTCCAAGCCCACCATGATGGGCTACATGAACGGCCTGGCCCTGACCATCCTGGTGGGCCAACTGCCGAAACTGTTCGGCTTCTCCGTCAAGGGCGACAGTTTCATCGCCGAGCTGCGGGCCTTCGCCAAAGGGCTCGGCAATGGGGAGACCGTGCCCGCCGCGCTAATGATCGGCCTGTTTGGATTGGTGTTGATCCTGGCCTGCCAGCGCTGGTTGCCGAAAGTCCCCGGCGTCCTGGCGGCGGTCGTCCTGTCCATCCTGGCCGCCAGGGTCTTCGATCTGGCAGACCACGGCGTGTCCCTTGTGGGCAGCCTACCTCGGGGGTTCCCCCCCTTCACCATTCCCCATGTTGCCTTATCGGATTTCGGGCTGCTGATAGGCGGCGCGTTCGGCATCGCAGTGGTGTCGCTGGCCGACACCATCTCGACCGCCTCATCGTTCGCGGCCCGATCCGGGCAGGAGATCGACGGCAGCCGGGAGATGATCGGCATCGGGGCCGCCAACATTGCCGCCGGGTTCTTCCAGGGCTTCCCGGTTTCGACCAGCGGATCGCGCACGGCCGTGGCCGAACAGGCCGGCGCCAAGACCCAAGTCACCGGTCTGGTCGGCGCGCTGGCAATGACCGTGATGCTGCTCGTCGCGCCCGGTCTGCTGCGCAACCTGCCCCAGCCCACCCTGGCCGCGGTGGTGATCGCCGCGGCCATGTCCCTCGCCGACGTCGGGGGCACAATGCGCTTGTTCCGCCAGCGCCGGGCCGAGTTCTCGCTGTCCATCGCCGCCTTTCTCGGGGTCACCCTGCTCGGCGTGCTGACCGGGATCGCCATCGCCGTGGCCCTGTCGGTCTCCAACGTGTTCCGTCGGCAGTGGTGGCCCTACCACACCACCCTCGGACGGGTCCCGGGCCTGGCCGGCTACCACGACGTGCACACCTACCGGGAAGCCGAACAGCTGCCCGGCTGCGTCATCTTCCGTTTTGATGCGCCCCTGATCTTCGCCAACGCCCGCACGTTTCGAGAACACATCCGCGCCCTGGCCGCCACCGACCCATCCCCTGTCTGGATCATCGTGGCCGCCGAGCCCATCACCGACGTTGACACCACAGCCGCCGACATGCTCGAGGATCTCGACCACGCCCTGAATGATCGCGGCATCAACCTGGTCTTCGCCGAGATGAAGGATCCCGTGCAGCAAAAAATCGATCGCTACGGGCTGACCAGAACCATCGATCCCGCCCACTTCTACCCCACCATCGACGACGCCGTCGCCGCCTTTCGCACACGGTTCGGCGCCGACTGGGTCCCTTCGGTCTCCGAACCTCCCGCCTGATCCCGAGCAGCGGGCAGCCCCCCCGGGACGAGCATCCCAACCCGACAAGCGCAAATGTGACGCCCCACGATGTCCACGCATCCCGCGGGGTATGCCCGTTTGCATCACAGCGGCGGCGCCTTGACGTTTGCGTCTCTGGCGCAAAGGCCCAACAGCGGCAGCCCGACCTGGTGTCCAGCTGCGGTCGACCCGCCGGGACCGATCCTCTCACCCTAGCCGGCAGCACTCAACGGCAGCGTGTCAGGCCAGAAACACCGCTAGGTGGACAGTCCCTACGGCTGCGCCCGACTCGACTACGACTCGGGCTTCTTCACGATCAGAGCGATCCGTCCAGACGTGGTGACCCCGCCGCCCGACATTGCTCGTAGGGTTCGTCGTGTCATTTGGGTAACGTGACAGGTTAGTTCGATTTCGCTGAGGGACCGGATCCCGTCGAAGAACGCCAGGAGGGGGTCGTTGAGCCACCGGATTGTGAAGGAGCCTTTGCCTGAGGCGGTCTCATAGATCCAGTTGCTACGTTTGCGGCGCTTGAGCTGTCCGAGTTGGTTTCGACCATCATCCACACCGAGGCCAAGTGCGCCTCCATGCAGTACGCCTATACACAAGCCAGCAAAGAGAACAGGAAAACCTCATGACCAACGCTGACATCGACGAACTGGGTCCTGTCGACTATCTGGTCGTCGAGTTCCCCTCGGGACGCTCCCATTTCACCGGGGAGATGGCGGCCGAGATCGGCCGGCTCGTCGACGCCAAGCTGATCCGGGTGCTGGACCTGCTCATCTTGCAGAAAGCCGCGGACGGCACCATCGAAGCCTTGGAGATCGATGATCTCGACCAGGTTGATGAGCTGCGAGCCGCCGAGGGCCAACTGGCCGAACTTCTAGCCGAGGAGGACGTCGCGCATCTGGCTGCTGCCATGGAACCCGGAACTACCGCCGGGGTGCTCGTCTGGGAGAACTCTTGGGCTGCGCCGTTCGCGTCTGCCGCTCGCCGGGCCGGTGGCCAGCTTATCGCCAGCGGCCGCATTCCCATCCAAGCTATCCTCGCCTCCGTGGAGGCCGACGAATCGATCGAAGGAGACTGATATGCCACTCCGGCCCGTACGTAGGGCCCGTCGCGGCGTTATTGGCGCCCCCGTTGCGCGTACCGCGGCCGTGGTCGGGACTGCCGCGGTCGTGTCCCACGGCGTGAACCGCCGCCAAGATCGCCGCGAGGATCGTCGTGATCGCAGGGAAGATCGACGCTGATCCGGCTTAGGACCCGAGCTATATGTCAGGAACTCCGGCACGGTGCCGATCATCGTGAATGGCGCTAGCCCTCTCGATGACGTCGGCGGTCTCCCGTTGTTGGTGCCTCGAAGACTTGCGGTCGGGTCGCGCATGAGACGTGTCGGTCCTGGTCGGTTTGGAACCCGACGTCCCGATAACAGCGACATGACTCGGCGCGCCTGAGCATAGAACGGCGGCCGCGGCGTCGACTGTGTGGCAGACGGTCACGACCCCGTCGAATCCGGTACTGAAAAGAAGTCGGACGAGGGCGGGACGGGTGCAGGCCAGGGCTACACGACCGCCGAGATTCTCTCCGGTTGGCTGTTGGCTTGGGTGAGGGGTAAGCTGAATATCAGGGCGCGGGTGCGTCCACTACCTGAAGTCGATGACGGTCTGGCCACTCGATAACCTCCGGAGGTCCTGGCGCCCATTGAGGTTCTCCTTGACGTAGGCAGCTTCACGGTTGTACGACTCCGTGACGCCAGTCTCGTCTTCGACACGCTGGCGCTCGCTCCGCCGTCAGCCGTCCTGACGAGGTAGTAGGCGGCGAAACCGTCGACTCCTCTGATGACCGCTGCTACGTCCTTGCGTCGATCGACGAGCCCGGCTCACCCGTCAGGGCTCTCGTATTAGATCCCTCTGCTGCGCTTTCGGGACTTGACTACCTCTGACGACGCGGCATCAACGCCAACGATTCGAACATGGTCGCCCAAGATCTTCCGCGAACAGGACCGCGACCATCTGGGCAGTGGGGGAAAAGGTGTAGGGTGAAGGTCGCGTTACTTGGGCGCTGCAGTCTCGGGGCACGAAAGGGTCCTGTGCGAACCCGAGAGCCTGTGACCGCGTTTCTGCCCGGAACGCCACCAGGGTTCCGGAGCCCAAGCCCAGAAGACCACCACATATAGAGCCGCCAGGTGTCGTGCCGTATGACGCAAGAGGCGACGCCAGCACCGCACCGAGGCTCGAAATGGGGGCCGTTGTCCCTTCAGGATCACCTCTCGCTGAAACCGGGCAGCGAGAGCGCAAAGCTCGTCCGCGCACGCGGAGCGAGCGCTTTCGTCCCGGCCTATCAAAGGAGCAGTAATGGCTGTAGGAATCCGACTCAAGCTGGCTGGCGCGACCGTCGAGCAGGTGGACAAACTCAACGCGGCGATTGACCCCGACGGTGACGCGCCCGACGGGCTCATCTTTCATTCCTCCGGACCGGTAGAGGGCGGTTTCGGGGTGATCGACTTCTGGACGTCGCGCGAGCATTTCGACCGATTCGCGGCCGATCGGATCGCGCCCGGCATGACCGCGATCGGGGCGACGGGCACACCGGAGGTGCACGAGTTCGAGGTCCACGAGTACTTCCCCCGATAGACCGAATACCGACAACGAGGAGAACCACATCATGGCAAACAAGGGCAAGACACAACTACTCATAACGTGGGTGGCCAGTCCCGACAAGGTGTCCGAGATGGACCGACTGGTTGAGAGTCATGGCTCGTTCATGGCCAAGACCACGATCGCGAGGGTTCGAACGCGCTGCTGAGTTACGACCTCTCCAAGGGCCCCGAGTTGGAGAACCCGCTCGACCCAAGCTCGAAGAGCACCGCTAACACTCGCTATGTCCTTAGCGAGGTCTACGACTCCCCAGAAGGGATCGAGAATCACTGGCGCCAATCCCAGGAGTCTTGGAGTGACTTCGGCGCGATGGTGGAGATGCTCGCAAGCTGCAACACGCAGACGCTGCACGGTGGCTCCATCGCCGAATCCCTCTGGTAAACGCTGACTCGTCGGAAACCGCGCCCGAGATTCAAACTCGGGCGCGGCGGTCACCTAGGGAAGGATCGAACCGAGCGCGCAATAGCGTTCGTCCCACCTCTCCTACCAAGCAAGACCGAGATGGATGGTGACGCGATGACTTCCTGCGCTCACGGCGAGCGACAGGCGGCGTGTGAATCCAGTCAGCACCACAAGGCCACGGCTGGCGGCCGCCCCGACGATCACCCCGACCAGCGGGACGTCCGCAAGAGCTCCGGCCGCCGCCACCCAGGGGTCGTCGGTGCAGTACACCGGCACCGATGTGGTCTACCGCTACGGCGACATCCAAGTGCAAATCGCCCTCGCTAAGGGGCGGATCACGAATATCTCGATCCCCCGGAATCCGCCCCGCGATGCACGGTCGCAGTTCGTCAACGGCCAGGCCGTGCCCATCCTGACCAGCGATGTTGGCAAACCGAGAATCTCCCAACAGCCGCTCGACATAGGAGCGAGTTATAGGCCCGTAGGTGATAGGCCGTGGTCGCGATTCGGGGGCGGGCGGCGGCACATCAGGGGACGTTCCTTCAGTGCTTTGGAAGATGTCGATAGGGCGCGATACGAGCTGACAATCTCCGGCGTTCCGGCGGCAGGTTCGATGGTCGTTGTCGCGGTGTCGCTGGCCTCGTTCCTGAGGCATTCTGGGCGGCTTCGAAAGAAGACACCAGTCTCCAAGGGGTCGATTGGAAGCTAGAGTGGGACCAGAGGCAGCCGAATGACTGATGGACGCCGACAAGGTCTACCTCCGAACCTGTAAGTGGAGGGCAAGCTCGTGTCTGGCAACCGCTTTACCGCCACCTTCCGCCGGGATATGGCCGTGGATTTGGGAACAGCCAACACGTTGGTGTACGCGCGCGGTGATGGCATCGTGTTGAACGAGCCTTCGGTGGTCGCTGTCGACAGCCGGGATGATCGCCTGTTGGCGGTGGGTATGCAGGCTAAGCGCATGATCGGCCGTACGCCCAGCCATATCCACACCGTCCGGCCCTTGCGTGACGGGGTGATCGCCGATCTGGGCCTGTGCGAGAAGATGCTGGCCTATTTTATTCGCCGTGTGCACGGCTCTCGCCGTTTGCCCAAGCCCCGGATGGTCATCTGCGTCCCTTCCGGGATCACCGAGGTGGAGCAGCGGGCCGTCCTGGAGGTGGCTGAGTCGGCGGGGGCCCGCAGCCCGGCGTACATCATCGAAGAGCCCATGGCCGCCGCCATCGGCGCCGGTCTGCCAGTCCACGAGCCGACCGGCAACATGGTCGTCGACATCGGCGGGGGCACCACCGAAGTGGCGGTCATCTCGTTGGGCGGAATCGTCACCAGCCAGTCGGTACGAATCGGCGGCGACGAGATGGACCAAGCCATGATCCAGTTCATTAAAAAGGAGTACAGCCTGGCCGTCGGGGAGGGTACCGCGGAAGAGCTCAAGATCGCCTTCGGTTCCGCCTTCCCCCTCGAAGAGGAGCTCTACGCCGAAGTCCGCGGCCGGGATCTGATCACCGGGCTGCCCAAGACCATCGTCACCAGCACCGAGGAGATCCGCGAGGCCATCGCGGAACCGGTGTCGGCCATCGTCGATGCTGTCCAGGCCACCCTCGACAAGACACCACCCGAGCTGGCTGCTGACATCATGGCGCAGGGCATCGTCCTCACGGGCGGTGGCGCTCTCCTGCACGGGCTCGGTGCCCGCCTGGCCGCCGAGACCGGCATGACCCTACAGATCGCCGAAAACCCTCTGCAGTCGGTAGCCATCGGCGGCGGCCACTGCCTCGAACAGTTCCACGTCCTCAACGGCGTCCTGCTCTCGTCGATGGGCCGCTGACTCGCGGGCCCGGAGCTGGCTAGAAAGACACGAACACCCGGCCCATCGACGACGCCGTGATGGACCTCGCGCCCAGCGGCTCACCAGCGGCCAGATCGACCGCCCCGAGCCAATAGTGTCCCGATTCAGAGATTCGTTGGCAATATTGGGCGAGGCTGTCGAAGATCTCGTCGGCGGTCTTGTGCCAGACGTAGGGGCGGGGCTCGTCGTTCCAGGTGCCGACCCAATGGGTGATTGATGTGGCGAGTTCTTTGACGCTGCGATGGGTGCCTCGCCGGAGCCATTTGTTGGTGATCTCGGCGAACCAGCGTTCCCCCAGGTTCATACAGCTCGCCGAGGTGGGCGTGAAGTGGAGCTCGAAGCGAGGATGACGCAAAAGCCAGCGCCCGATTGCCGGCGTCTTATGGGTAGTGGAGTTGTCGACTAAGTCCGACATCAGGATTACTGGATTAATCCCGACACCGCGATTATCCCGACTTGGGGTTGGTTGGGGTTGTGGAGGTGTTGGAGTGGTGGGCTTTCTTGAGCCTGTCTGGGTGGCTGGGGTCGGGATAATCCGGCGGGGGTGAGATCGTCTTCGCGCCGGGGCATGGTGCCCTGGTTGGGAGGCGATGATGAGCTGGGTTTCGTGGAGTCGTGGTGGTGTTGGGCCGCTGGCGCCGTTCGCTGACGGGTATGGGTTGCTGTTGGCCCAGTCGGGTTTTTCGGCCAACTCGGTGGTGATCCATTTGACGGTGATGGGCCAGCTGAGCCGCTGGATGTGGGGGAACGGGCTGGAGCTCGAGGATTTGTGCGTCGTTCGGATCGAGGAGTTCTTCGAGTTCCGGCGGGCAGGAGGTCAAAAGCGGGTGCCCAAGGCGCGGATGTTCTCCGCGCTGTTGGACTATTTGACGGCGGAAGGAGTGGTCCCGCCGACACTGCCACCTGTTCCGGCGACCCCTTTGGAGGCGCTCCTGGTGCGCTATGGGCGTCATCTGACCGAGGTGCGGGGCCTGGCGGCGGCGACGGTGTCGCTCCGCCAGCGCGTAGCCGACCGGTTCTTGTCGGGACGATCCGTCATGGGTGACGAGGTCGGCGTGGCCGGTCTTTGCGGTGGCGACGTGACCGCTTTCTTGTTGCGGGAGTGCTCCGTGCTGTCAGTCGGAGCGGCGAAGAACCGGGTCACCGAGCTGCGGTCGTTGTTGCGATACTTGTTCCTGGAGGGACTGGTTGCGACCGACCTTGCGGTGAGCGTGCCGCCCGTGGCGGGGTGGCGGGACACGTCGCTGCCCGCGACGTTGACGCCCGCTGAGGTCGCGGCGCTGGTGTCGAGCTGCGAGCGGTCGACGCCGATCGGATCGCGGGACTTCGCCATCTTGACGTTGCTGGCCCGCCTGGGACTGCGGTCCTGCGAGGTGGCCCGCTTGGAACTGGGCGACATCGACTGGCGCAGCGGCGACCTGCGGGTGCGAGGAAAGGGTCGAGGCGGTGAGCAGCGCTTGCCGTTGCCCGCAGAAGTCGGCGAGGCCATCGCCGGCTATCTCGCCGACGGGCGACCTCGAGTCGAGTCTCGCAAGGTTTTCCTGACCACGCTGGCGCCCCTGCGCGGCATCACCCCTGTCGTGGTCAATGGTGTCGTGCGTCGCGCCTGTCAGCGGGCCGGCTACGCCGTGGTGGGCCCCCATCGGCTTCGCCACGCCCTCGCGGCCGAGCTGCTCCGCCAGGGAGCGACCCTGCCCGATATCAGCCAGGTGTTGCGCCACCGGGACCTGGCCACCACCGCCGTGTATGCCAAGGTCGACCTCGAGGCCCTTCGTGCTGTCGCCCAACCGTGGCCGGCGCGTCAGCCATGACCGCCTTGAGCGTCCATGCTGAGGAGTATCTGCGGCTGCGGAGGGCGTTGGGCCACGACCTGGCCGGCGCCCATCGTCTCCTGCCGCGCTTCGTCGCCTACCTCGACGCGGTTGGCGCCGACACCGTGACCGTCGCGGCGGCACTGGATTGGGCGCAGCAGCCCGACGCCAACCCGGGCACCTCGGTGTGGGCCAGGAGAATGACCGTGGCCCGCGGCTTCGCCCGCCACATGGCCGGAATCGACCTCCGCACACAGATCCCGCCCGTCGGCCTGGTGACGTTCCGTCAGCGTCGACGCCCACCGTTTATCTACTCGACTGCCGACATCGCCGCCTTGATGGCCCACGCCCGAGAGACGATCCCAAGCCGCCTTCGGGCCGCGACCGTCGAGACGCTCATCGGGCTGCTCGGCGTCACCGGCATGCGCGTCGGTGAGGCCATCGGCTTTCAGCGTGGCGATGTCGACTGGGCCAACGGGATGATCATGGTGCGCGACTCCAAGTTCGGGAAATCGCGGCTCATGCCCCTCCAGCCCAGCACCCTCGACGCCCTTGCCGCCTACGCCCAACATCGAGACCAGATTTTGCTGCACCCGAAAAGCCCGACCTTCTTCCTGTCAACCGCGGGCACCGCAGTGTTACCCGCCGACTTCGGCAAGGCGTTCCGCGCCCTCCTCCAACTCGCCGGCATCGGGGCCGGCGCGCCCCGGGCTCCCAGAGTGCATGACGTCCGCCACAGCTTCGCCGTCAACACTTTGACGGGCTGGTATCGCAACGGCGACAACGTCGAGGCCCGCCTGGCAGCTCTGGCCACATATCTCGGTCACAAAGATCCTACGAAGGGATCGCAAACCGTCTTTGTTGGACACTACGCGGTTAGACACTGGGCTCCCGGCGTCGTCTTCGTCTGAGCGGGGCGGCCGGGCGGTGCGGCGTCGGTGTCCGTAGTGCGGCCGCCAGTTGCTCTCAGGAGAGGGTCCGCGGGGATCCTCGTCGAGTGGGATGCGCAGGTGGATCTCGACGTGCCAGCCGGTGACGCGCACGTGGTTCACGATTAGACTCAGTAGTTGTTGGCGCTGTTGGAATGTGAGTTGGTCGATGCCTGCGGCTGCTCGGTGAGCGAAGTCGCTCACTCGCTGCTGGAGGCGGTTCTCGGAGGCGAGCTGCTGGCGCCGAGCGATGAGCTCGTCGCGCTGGCTGGCGAGTGTGTCACAGCGGCTGTCAATGTCGCGTGCTCGCCTTTGGACCTCGCCCAGCTCGAGTAGCCCGGACTGATACAGGTCAGCGAGCCGTCGTCGCTCGGCCCGGTTGTTATCGATTTTGCGGGCTAGTCGATCCAGTTCGCCGCCGAGCAGCTGATCGTCAGTTGACGGCGTCGCTGCCCGCATGGCCGCCTCGCCGGCACGGAGCAGTTCGGGGCGGAGCAGAGCGGTCTTGACCTGTTCGAAGACGAAGGCGTCCAACACGTCAGCGCGGACAGAACGTTCGGGGTGTTGGCGGCCACGTTGTCTGCACACGGGTTGGCAGCGGTGTTTGATCACAGTTCGGCAGGGGGTTTGTGGATGAGGGCGGGGGCCGGGCGGGATGGGTCATGTTCAGTCTCGGGTGAGCTCGGCCACGGCTTTCTTGGCGCAGGCGTCGTCGACGAGGTCCTTGTTGTCGGCGGCGGCGGCGATGAGTGCGGCGGTGGCGGCGTTGTTCAGCTGCCGGGGTAGGCCGTTGGCGACGCGGTGAAGTCGTGAGACGGCGTCGTCGGCGAAGAGCGGTTCGTCTCGTCCGGCTAGGGCGAGGTGATGTTTGAGGTATTCGAGGGACTCGGCGAGGTCCATGGGTTTGATGGTGAAGCGGGTGGCGATGCGCTGGTCGAGGGCGGCGAAGGCGCCCATGCGCAGTTGGCGGTTGAGGGTGGGTTGGCCGACCAGGATGCCGGCGAAGGCGGAGGCGGAGTCCATGTCGGCGTTGGTGAGCAGCCGTAGTTCTTCGAGTTGGGCGGGTTCGAGCAGGTGGGCTTCGTCGACTATGAGCACGACTCGGCGGTGGCGTTCGGCGACTTCGGCGGCGAGCAGGTCGGCGGCTTGGACCATGAGCTCGGCTCGCTGGTAGCGGGGCTGGTCGCCGAGGGCTCTGACGATGGTGACGTAGAGGCCTCTGGTGCCGAAGGCCGGGTTGGAGATGTAGATGATCTGATGTCGGGTGGGATCCAGGGTCGATACTGCGGCGCGTACCGACACCGTTTTTCCGGCGCCGACGTCACCGGTGATCACCCCGAGGGCGTTCTCGACCACGCAGAAGTTGATGCGGGCGATGGCTTCTTGATGGGCGGGCCGGGCGTAGAGGTCTTTGGCCGGGATGGACTTGCCGAACGGGGTGCGGGTGAGGCCGAAGTGGGCGACCCACGGCGCCCGGCTCACTGTGCCTCCTCGCCGTCGCCGGGGAGCTCGAAGATGGCCAGCTGGGTGAAGTCAACTTTCATCCCGGTGCCGGCCGCCTCTTCGTGGGCGGCGGCGACCAGGCCCAGGTAGTCGACGCCGGTCGGTGTCGGTGTGGGCCGGGCGGCTTGGGGCACGGCCCGGTGGGTGTGGTGTCCGATCACGAACGGGGTGGCCACGCCGGCCGGTTTGCCTTCGTAGAACACGTCTAGGCGGGCGAGGTCTTCGGGGTCATATCGCAGCTCCACTCGCCGGCCGACCAGGGAAGAGTCGACCGCGTATTGGTTGCCTTCCAAAGGGACGGTGGCGGTGCGGGTCACCTTGCGTGTCGCCGACCATCGGAACGCTTCTCGGAGCCGTTCGGGGTCGGCCGCCCGGTGCGGTCCGCCGGCCTGGAACCGTTCGATCGGGGGCTGGTGGGTCTCGGCGTGGAGACGCCGGTTGGCCACCTGCTCGGCCCACGCCGAGAAGAGATCGTTGAGAGTCTCCAGACTGTCGATGCCGTGATGGATCGCCTCGGACAGGAAGGCGTCGCGGATGTAGCGCACCAAGCGAACGCAGACGGTCTTGACTGAACAGAGTTGTCCCGTCCTCCTGTCGGGCGCTGTTGCGACTGCGTGAACGTCGGGGGGTTGAGCGCCGAGGACGGGTGGTGGGCGGTGCCGGCGGTTGGTCGAGCGGGATCCGAAGGCGGATCTCGACTTGCCATCCGGTGACTCGGACCTCTTCGACGATCAGGTGGAGGAGTCGCTGGCGGCCGGCGAAGTCGAGTTCGTCGATGCCGTCGGCGACGGTGCTGGCGAATTCCCCGACGCGCTTGCGGAGCCGGTTGTCGGTGGAAAGTTGACGCGTTCGACGACGAGCTGGTCACGTTGGGCCTGGATACGTGTCCGCCGAGAAGTGAGCTCATCGTTCCGTTGGCTCAGCTCGCCGAGGTTGATGAGTCCCGTCTGGTAGATGTGAATTAGGCGCTGACGTTCCCGCTCGCTGTCGTCGAGCTGGCGTCCGAGGCGGGCGAGCTGAGCGTCGAGCAGTTGGTCGCCGGGAACGGGTTCGCGGCTGACGAGGGCGGCTTCGCCGGCGGTGAGCAGTTCGGGGCAGAGCATCGCTTCTCGGATCTGCTCGAAGACGAAGTTGTCGAGTTCGTTGGCCCGGATTTGGCGTTCCCGGCAGCGACGATCCGGTCCTCCGGCTTTGAGCTCGTTGTGGTAAGCGCAGGAGTAGTAGTAGTTGTGGCCGCCGCGGCTAGTGGCCGCCCGGCTGCAGCCGCACTTGATCCCACAGGGTCCGCACACCACCAGCCCTCGAAGAAGCCAGCGGTCCGGTGGGGTGTTGCGAGGGCTGAAAGCGATGTTGTGGGCGGCGATGCGCTGGGCGGCCTCGAGGGTGTCGGTGCTGATGATGGCCGGCACGGCAACCTCTATCCATTCCTCTCTGGGCCTGGGTATCTGCCGGCTGGTGGGCCCGGTGGGCCGGGCCGATGGCACGTTCTTGTGGCGATACCAAAATGCCTTGCCCATGTAGGTGCTGTTGCGCAGCATCGGGCCCAGGGTCGAGGAAGCCCACACCGGGCGTCCTGTCGGGCTGGATATCCCATCCGCGTAGAGGCGTTTGGCGATCCGGCGGATCGAGTGGCCGCCAGCTACATAGTCGTCGAAGATTCGCCTCACCACGGCAGCTTCTGGCTCGTAGATCTCGTAGCGGGCCGGGCCGGCGTCACTGCGAGCCACGCGCCGGTATCCGTAGGGGACCTTGGTGAAGATGGCCTCTCCGGCGCGCACCTTGTAGAGCTTGCCACGCCGTTGACGCTCCGCCATGACCGCCTTCTCGTACTCTGCGATGACGCCCTGCATCTGCACCAGCAGCCGGGCTTGGGGATCGTCATCGAGGGGAGGAGCGTCGGTGAAGCAAACCGCGACCCCGAAGCGGGCCAGCTCGTCGAGGACCAGCATCTGGTAGGCGAAGTTGCGGGCCAGGCGATCGGGGGTAGCACCCAGACCCGCTCGAACACCCCCGCTTGAGCCTGGTCACGCAGGGCGTCAAGTCCGGGGCGATCAAGGCGCGTCCCGGAGTGGCCCTCGTCGACGAAGCGGGCGACCAGCTCGTCGCCGACCTCACCGACCTTGGCCTCGAGCACGGCGATCTGCGAGTCGATCGTCTTGCGGGCGGCCTGGGCCTCCGAGGACACGCGGGCGTAGATGGCTGCTCTCATCGGCTCCCGTCCTTTGCGTTGTTGGTTTCCTGGTCGGTGTAGCGCTGCCAGGCGCTGGCTGGGTCACGCCGAGCAGGTCGCCCACTTCGGCCCAGCTGCACCCCCACCGGCGGGCAGCGGTGACCGCGGTTGCGAGACGGCCCTCGAGCTGGGCGGCCAGGCTGGCGAGCACGTGCAGGGTGGCGGGGGGGTCACCGTCGTCGAAGTGGCGGGCGGCCAACAGCGATCTGACGGCGGCGTCGAGGGCCTGGCGACTGTCGGGCCCGGTGCGGGGAGCGATGTAGTGATCCCGTCGAGGCGATCTCACCGCTCACCCGCGCGGATAGCCATACACCTATCTGCTGGCCCGTCACCGGCTGACTCGTGTCGGGTCAGGCCCACCACCATGCCGTAGCCGGCGGCTAGCGCCTCCAGGCGAGGATCGCCATGCGGTGTCCACGGCGGGCGCTGCGCCCCGACCATGACCGCGGCGAACACCGCCTCGCTGCTGGGCGCCACGATCAAGCCGGCGAGCCCCGCCCGCTCGAAGCGGGAGGCGCTCACGCCCACCAACACGATGCCGGCCAACACCGCAGCGCGCAATTGTTCATAGTCGCCTTGCGCGCTCTCTCCGACCGGCCAGAAGGTTCTCAACTTCTCCGGACCCGCTCGACCGTGCGCCGATGCAACCGAATACCGAAGCGCTGTTCCGCCTCGGCCACCAGCACCGGCGCGCTCGTGCCAGCCGGCGCCTGGCGCAGGAACTCCACCACCTCTGGGGTGAGCTTGAGCGGGCCCTTGCGACCGCGTCGTTCGTCGAGGAGCCCGACCATGCCCGTCTGGGCGAAGGACTCGGCCACCAGATAGAAGCCGCCACGCGAGTAACCATGAGTGGCCGCCACCTCGGTCACGGCCACGCCCTCCACGAAATGCGCCCGCAGCATCTCATACTTCACCTGCACCTTGTCCGAGGCCAGAAAGAACGGGTCCCCCCCACAGAACACCTGGGCGGTCACCGCCTCGACCCGGGGATGTAGTAGGCCTTTTGCCTCCAAGGATTCCAGACGAGACTGCTGGCTCAAGGGCGATCACCTCCGGCTCGAAGCAACGAAGGTAACCGCGAACTACATCGATGTCAAGCATTGTCGGCTGAAGACCGCGACCCCGATACGGAAACTCTGCGATGTATCCGAACATACA
>CAWAEC010000004.1:0-58157 GCA_963781155.1 uncultured Acidimicrobiaceae bacterium | reverse complement strand
TACCGGGCGTAGCTGTCGCTCGCAAGGCTGAGCGTGGAACTACACGAAGTGCCTTCTATGGCGTTGTCACCCTCGAGTGCTCGCGAGTAACTGTTCCCAGACCCCGGCGATAATTGTTGCTAACGCAGCGATCCGGCTCCTGGCCCGGCCGGCGTTAGGCGCGAGCCGCTTGTCATGGCAACCCCCGCTGCAGCCTCGGCCGATAGGTGCCGCCCGAACAACCAGCAGGAACTGCTCCGCCCAGCACGCCGCCACCAGGCGCAATCAGGGGCTAACCAGGAACTTCATGCGTGTAGTTCGCCAACCGAATGCCCCCTTGGCCGCCACGCACCACCAGGGGGCCCTCAGCAAGCATTCCTGCAGGTCACAGGGCCGGAGGTCCGCGTAGATCAGCAGTAGTCGCTCCGCGGCATCGGCCACTTCGGTTGATCGGATGCCACGTGTTGCCGAAGCTGCCTGACCTCGCAGAGAATGGGGGCCTAATCGCCGTGCTGGCCCGTCCGCTGAGGCGGCAACACTTCAAGACATACCGGGCCACATGCTGAAGACGGGACGTAGCAAGCGGCTGGAGCTAACTCCGCCCGTCAACGCGCGGGCGACCCGTTGCCTTGGCCCAAGCTTTCGGTTGGCCTCACGCCCCCGTCGTGGGTACGCACCGTGACGGCGACCCTCTCCCGTCCTTGTCGCAGATTGCGTGCTATCAACCGAGGTTGATGGACGACGCGCTGGGGGATATGGCGGCCTCGGCGCCAACGCATACGGCTCTCTTGGCTTAGACCCCGGCCCTGCGCTCGGCTTCGCCGGCGTGCGAGTCCGCCGACTTCTGCGAGTGCTACCAGTGCGACGGCTCCGGGACGGCGGCCACAGCCCGCTGTTACAAAGCCGTGGAGGGAAGCTCGCCAAATTCACGCGCTCAGGTCCACCCAGGGGCTTCCTGACTCCGAACCGATCAAATGACCGAACCCGGCGCTTTTGTCCAGCACGATCGCTCCCACTTCGCGACGAACGAGGCGTTTCGGTGTATCGGGAACGTCCTTGAGACGAGGCACACCATTTTCGAAAGTCACCAGGCACACCTGCACCCCAAACGCGATCCAGTTGACGCGGTATACGTCACCTTCTCCTTTGTGACCTGCTGGGCCCTCAAGCCAACTAGTCCGTTCGCGATTCCAACCAATTTGGCTGACAGGCTCGCCACCGTTTTACTGCTCCCGCCGAGAGTGACGTCGAGTTCCTTTGCCTCCCAGACGGAGCGGGCGACCGCGTAATGATTCGTCGTATCTAGCTTGCTGTTGATGTACCCACCGGCGTGGGTATCCATGGCGTCGCGTACCTGGCCAGGTAAAAGGCCCCTTCTCCTGACGCCATTTGTACTGAAGCTCAATCTTGCGTCAGAACCCTTCTCCGCGTTCAGGCTGGCTTGTACGGGAACTGGCACCCCGAGCCCGTGTAGCAGGGCCTGCAGCGCCGTCAATCCGGCCTTTGCGTCATAGTAGCGAGAACCTCACCGTCAACGTCGTTGGCGACCACAACGAACCCTTTGCCCGTGCTCATGACCTGTTCCAGCAATGGGAGCAGTTCCGACACCGAGCTCACCCGGCGATCAGTCACTAGGATCCAGGCGTCCTCGAGCACCGTATCCCGCAGCTGAGAGTTGGTTACGAAATAGGGCGACAGGTAACCGGCTTCGAGCTTCATGCCCTCGTCGAAGTCGAGTTCGAGACCAAGGGTGTTCGATTCCTCGACTGTGACCATCCCTTGGGGGCCAACACGGGCGATGGCGCCGGCGAGTAGCTCGCCTATGTCCCGGTCCACGGCCGAGATCGATGCAATCTGCGCCACCTGCTCACGGGAGCTGACGGGCCTGGAGAAGCCGTGTATCTCCTCGACGGCACGCTGAACCGCTTCGTCGATGCCAAGTTTAAGGGCCGTCGGGTTGGCCCCCGCAGTCACGACCCGCAAGCCGCCGCGGAAGATCGCTTGCGCCAGCACCGTGGCGGTTGTTGTGCCGTCGCCCGCGACCTCATGGGTGCGCGAGGCCACCTGCCTCACAAGCTGCGCACCCAGGTTCTCGACGCGGTCCGACAGCTCGACTTCGTCGGCGATCGTGGCGCCGTCGCTCGTCACAATCGGGGCACCTGACCCTTTTCCCAGAACCACGCTACGACCGCGTGGGCCGAGCGTAACCCGGACGGTATCGGCGAGCTTGTTGACACCGGCCTCGAGTCCCCGCAGCGCCTGTTCGTCGTAGCCGATCAGTTTGGCCACCGTGCCGGAGTCTAGGTGAGTCGGCACGAAGTGCCTGTTTGGGGCTGGTCGGGCGGCAGCCTGTGAGTGGGATGGTACTTGCCCGAAGGGCTGGCTGGGACGGTGGTGAGTGCTCGAGGTCGGGCTGTGGAGTGGTTTTGTGCTGGTGCGGCCAGGAAGCGCTTGGATCAGGCGGCCAGAGCGGTCTCGGTGGGTTGGCCGAGGGCGCCGAGGACGTCGAGGCGACAGATGTTGGCGACGGTGGCGGCCAGGAAGGCTTGATGTTTGGTTTTTCGTCGCCCTCGGTAGCGGGCTTTGCGCATGCCCAGATCCTGGAGATGGTCGATCTTGCGTTCCACCTTCGATCGGTTGCGCAGCAGGGTCTCGATGTGGGGGTCGTGCTGGGCGGCCCGGGCGGCGGCGATGCGCTGGTGGTGGATCCCGACAAAGACGCTCCGCCCGCCGGCGGCGGTGGTGCAGTCGGCTCGCAGGGGGCAGGTGGCGCACTCGTCGGTATCGAAGCGGAACAGCAGACCGGGCCGGCCCTTGCCGTCGCGGCCGGGGGTGACGGCGGTGGTGACCTCCCCGGCCGGGCAAGTGACCTGGCGGCGTCGAGGTCGATGTAGAACTCCGTTTTGGGGTAGCGGCCGGCGTTGGTCACCGGCGGCACCTTGGCCACCATTTCCACGCCTCGCTTCTCGATACCAGCCCGGATATCGCCGTCGGAGTAGGCCATGTCGCCCACCAAGGTGTTGACGAGCCAGCCCAGGACTGGCTGTCACCTGGTCCAGCAGCGGCATGGCTCCCTCTCCGTCGGCGGCGTTACCGGCCCGGATGTCCACGCCGAGCACCAGCTCGGAGGCCTCGTCGGTGATGAGGTCCATCTTGTGACCATCGAAACGGCGGGCCGAGCTTTTACGGCCATGGCGCATCTGGGGATCGGAGACACTGATAACCCGATCCGGGGCCACCCCTTCCCGGATACCAGGGCCGCCGCCGTCGGGATCGGGCTCGGTGTCGGCGTCGATGACCTGGCCCAAGAGCCCGACCGGCTCGGCCACCGCCGGGTCGGTCACCGCGTCCAGCTCGGCCATGACCACCCGAGCCGCTCCCACCAGCTCACCCAGATGCTCCCGGCGGGCCTGGGGATCCTGCCAGTCGATCTCCGGCTTGGCCCCGCAAAACGGCTCCGCCGTTGCCCGGGCGGACCGGCTCAACCGGTCCCCGGCGGCTCGGACCGCCTGGCGCAGGAACCCTCGGATCAGCTCGTAGCTATCGGCCACCGCCCCCGCCCCGTTCACCGGGGAACTGTCGATGATGGCGGTCAGGCGGCCCTTGAAGATCCCCGCCTGCACCGCCTTGGCCAACGTGGCCCGGAACAACTCGTTGTCGGCGTCATGGGCGATCATGCGGGCCCGCATCAAACTGAACGTGCGGGCCGCGATCCCCTCGAAATCATCATCGACGCCCATGGCCGCCTTCCAATCGGCGTCCACCCGGGTCCGCCGCGAGGTCTCCGCGTCCGACGGCGTGCGGTCATGAGTAGCGCACAGCATGGCCCGCACCATCACCGACGGCGGGATCGACGGCCGCCCCATCCCCGCCGAGTACAACCCGGCGAAATCGTCATCACCGAAGATCTCGTGGCCATGCTCGGCCAGCCGCTCATAAAACGAGCCCTTCGTCACCAGATGCCGGCGCATCACCCGAGTCTCCAGCAGCGAACCCTGAGGATCAACCCTGCCCAACACACCCCAAAGTCAATTCGGCCCGCCACCCAAAGTGGGGGACCCCAGCCGACTTTATGCCGGGTCACCTAGGAACCAAGTGCCGGTTGCGCCGAGTTCAAGACCTGTGCTCGGGGGGCCGGCTCCTCATCTCCCCGGAGGTGGGAGCGCGGTTAGCTACTTGCCCCTGAAAAACTCGGGGTAGGTCCTCGCGGTTTTCGCCCCGATCGGCGATGATGGCCTCGACCCGTAGGACTGGTACGGATCGAGGCCATCATGTTGAGAACGGTAAACGCTCAGCCCACCCTGTGGGAAGCGATCCTGCCCGAGATGTGCCTCGGGTTGCCTGACGAGTTGGAGGGGGTCGACCGGCTGTTGGACGACTCGGGATTCTTCGAGCCGTTTAGGGCGCACTTCCACTCGGTGCTCGGGCGGCCGTCGGTGCCGATCGAGACGTACCTGCGGCTGATGTTCTTGAAGTACCGCTATCGATTGGGCTTCGAGCCGCTGTGCCGGGAGGTCGCCGACTCGATCTCCTGGCAGCGTTTCTGCCGGATCCCCCTCGGCGTGGCGGTCCCGCACCCGACCACGCTGATGAAGATCACGACCCGCTGCGGGTCGTCGGCCGTCGACGGTCTCAACGAGGCGCTGCTGGCCACAGCCGTGGCGGCGAAGCTCCTAAAGACCGACCGGGTCCGGGCCGATACCACGGTGGTTCCCGCGGATGTCGCCTACCCGACCGACTCGGGACTGCTGGCCAAGGGCGTGGCCAAGATGGCCAAAGCGGTCCAGCGTCTGAAGGCCGGTGGCCTCGCCCCCCGGGTCAAGACCCGAGACCGCACCCATCTGGTGCGGCGTCACGCCCGCTCGATCGGGGCGAACCTCCGTCGGCGAACCGAGGAGGCAAAGGGCGAGGTCATGGCCATCAACGCCCGTATGGCCCGCATCGCCTCCGACGCCATCCGCGAGGCCCGTCGGGTGGCGGTCAACGCCCGACGGAGACTCCGCCAACTGGGCCGGGCTGCGCCAGCCAGGCTCGAAGTCGTCGCCAACGACCTCGAGGTGACCGCAGAGCGGGTGGCCCGCATCGCCCGCCAGACCCGCCAACGCCTGGCCGGCAACGTGCCCGACGGGTCCACCCGTCTGGTGTCGCTGCACGACCCTGACGCCCGGCCCATCCGCAAGGGTCGGCTGGGTAAACCGGTCGAGTTCGGTTACAAGGCCCAGGTGGTCGACAACGAGGACGGCATCGTCGTCGACCACGCCGTCTTCATCGGCAACCCACCCGATGCCCCCATGCTCGCTCCGGCGATCCAGCGCATCAGCCAGCGGGCCAACGTCGTCCCCGACGCGGTCACCGCCGACCGCGGCTATGGCGAGGCGGCCGTCGGCGATGCTCCGCGAACTCGGCGTTCGCCAGGTGGTGCTTCCGACCAAGGGCAAGCCCAGCGCCGCCCGACGAGCGGTCGAGAACCAGGAGTCGTTCCAAGACCTGGTCCGGTGGCGGACAGGAAGCGAGGGACGCATCAGCTGCCTCAAACGAGACTTCGGATGGAACAGGACCCGCATCGACGGACTCGAAGGCACCAAGACCTGGTGCGGCCACGGGGTCTTCAACCACAACCTGGTCAAGATCGCAACGCTGGTCAGCTCCCAATGATCACGATCGACCGGCAGACAACCCCTGAACACATCGAGATCGGGGCCGACCCCGACCTCACGCCCCTGAACCAAGTGCCCAACGGAACCCTCCGCTCACATCGGCTTTTTCAGGGGCAAGTAGCTACAGCCGGTTGGTTGTGATTCCTCGCCGCGTGCTGCTCGACTTCAGCAGATCCGGTTGATCGACAGGGTGATCTGATTCAGGACTGAATCAGCCAGACCACTTGTTGGTGGGCGCAGGAACCCGGTGCCGACCGTCGGTGAAAAGGCCGACATGACCGAGAAGGCGAGGCCTGGCGAGGGCTGTATGTCTGCGCGTCGAGCCGACGAATCCGGGTGCCGCCTCCAACCTTCCAGGTGGGAACCTCTCCTTCGACGAGCGCGTCGATCCACACGTCCAGGTCGATACCTCGGTCGCGGGTGGCGATCCCCATCGCCTCCGCCAGGCTAACCAGGTCCTCAGGTAGGGCCATTCCAGCCACCCGGCCCAGGATAGGTGAGCCCGCACCCCGCCCTGGACCTCGGGGGGAAACGCCCAATGCGGGAGTGGCGGCCCCGCCCCACAGGAGAGCGACAGCCAGCCGTTCTATTTTCTCCGGGACCGAATATCGGCCTCATCGGCGGCGATTTCACGCTGGCTTAACCGACGCTCACCCCGGCTGTCACCCACAGCCTGATGCATGAGAGAACTGGATGAGAGAAGTCGAAAATCCAGTGCTGCGGTCTCGGTCCGGTCAACCTTCTCGGCGGTCAGCTGTCGCTCCCTACTTGCGGATCTCCCGCAGGATCTGGCGAGCCTCGAAGATGGACTGGTTGACTTCGTTGGTGGTGAAGCCCTGATTCTGGGCGAACCGCCGCACGGTACCCAGTCGCTTCTCGGCCAGGCGGCCCAGGGCGTCAAGTTGGGTTTGCACCTTCTCGCAGCCCGCCACGAACCCCAGGCTCTCCCGAGTGCCAGAGCGGGGCGTGACACCGTGCTGCGCCAGGAAGGTGACGATCAGCGTGCGGAGATCCACGAGCGTGTTGATCAGCTCCTCCAGTCGTCTCTTGTCAATATCGAGCTGCACCGGGTCAGCGGGTGGTGAGTTCGTCCTCCACAGCCGAACCGCCTCCCCCGTGATGCGGAGGCTGGTCGCGATCTCGTTCTGGCTTGCGCCCAACCGCATAGCCCGGTTCACGGCACCGGCTCGCGTCACCGCGGCTTGGCGCCGCTCGCGCTCGAGGCGCTCCACTTCGAGGTGCCGGGACAGCACCTCCTCGATGGCCTCGGCGGCCTCGTCGCTGATCGGTGGACGTCTGTAAGGAGCCATAGGTACCAAGAGTACTTGTCAGCTTCGATCCTGGCAAGGGCCCTTGTTATCTTCGTCGCGGGAGGCGCTGTGCCCAAGTCTTCATTCTCGAACCGGCCCGCCGCACCGCACCGAGGTCGGCCCCGCCGCCTACTCGAAACGCCAAAGTCGGCATGACCTGGACATATGCGCGGGCCGTCTGCGAAGAGTTCGCTGGGTGCATCCCCCCGTCGCGGTCAGAGCACCATGACGCCCGTGCACTCCAACGTTCTTGCAGGTCAATGACACAAAACCTGCTCCGCTCGCTTCGATACGAATGGCCTGTGCTATCAACGTGGGTTGATGGACGAGGCTCTGTGGGAGATGGCCCGGCAGCACGCGTATGGTTCACTCGGCTTGGACCCTGACCCCGAGCTTGGCTTCGCCGGCGTGCGTGCACTGCGGGAGCTTGCGGAGTTCTGCGAGAGCTACCAGGTACGACGGCTCCGGGAAGCGGGTCACAGCTGGGCCAGGATCGCCACCTTCGCCGGTGTCAGCCCGCAAGCGCTCCACAAGAAACATGCTCACGGCATGATCGCCACCGGCAATCCGTCCAACTAGCTGTCATATGACATGGACGGTGACCCGCACCCCGGTCACCAGCCGCTCAGGTATCCCTCTGACCCGGCGGTAGGTGGCGGTCGGGCGGCGGTCTTTTGGGCTAGAGGCGTGGGCGTGTTTGGGGACGTTTCTACATGCTCCAGAGGGCGTGGGTGGGTGATAAGCGGGCGGCGCGTATGGCGGGCCAGAGCCCGGCGATGGCGCCGATGGCGATGGCCGCGCCGATGCCGTCGGCCCAGGCAAGGGCGGGGATGACGATGAGCTCGTGTTTGTTCCCTGGACCGACCCACCTCCGGGTAGGGCCGAACGGGCCCGAGGGCCGATTCGACTGGCGACGGTGGCCAGCGCAGCGGCCAGCAGGAGGCCCAAGACCGCCAGGCGGTCGCCCGGGAGAATTCCGGGGTGACCGGAGCCAAGATGGAGGGCCAGGGTGACCAGCGCCACCCCCAGGGCGGTGCCCAGCCCGCGGCTCAGGTTGAGCAGGCCACCCCCAGTGGCGGCGGCCCGCTCCGGGATCGACGCCATGATCAGGGTGTTGTTGGACGGGGTGAAGACCCCCAGGCCGACACCGATGAGCGCCAGCAGCGGGACCAGGGTGGCCGGGGTGAGCGCCACGAACAGGCCGATACCCAGAACGGCGCTGCAGAATCCGGCCCCGAAGGTGGCCCGCTGGCGTTCGGACAGGGCGTGGGGAAGGAGACGATCGGCTACCAGGGCGGCCAGGGCGAACCCGGCCGGCAGGGCGGTCAGGGCCAGGCCCGCGGCCACCGCAGACCGCCCTTGGGCGGTGAGCACGATGGGGACCAGCACCAGCGGGCCGAACAGGACCAGGTAGCCGCACGTGGCCCCCAGCAGCCCCCACGAGACCGTCCGGTTTCGGAGTAGGGCCATGTCGATGAGAGGGTGGGCGACACACCGCTGCCGGGCCACGAACGCCCAGCCGGCCCAAATCGACAGGGCGAGCAGGCCAAGGGTGATCTCGGCCGGCAGGGCGAGACCGGAGGCGGTGGATATCCCGAGCAGCAAGGCGGTGGCGGCGACGGCCAGCAACCCCACTCCCCACCAGTCAAGGCCGGTGGCCGGGCTGCGGTCTCGGGTGCGGGGCAGGAGAAAGTAGCCGCTGACCACGGCGATCACCCCGACGGGAACGTTGATGAGATACACCCACCGCCAGCCCACCGTGGAGACCAGGATCCCTCCCAGGCTGGGGCCGAGGGCCAAGCCCAGGGCCTGGGCGCCGGCCTGCACGCCCAGGGCGGCCCGCCAGCGGGCCGGGGGGCGCTGGTGGTGACCAGGGCCACGCTGTTGGCTTGCAGCATGGCCGCGCCCACGGCCTGGACGGCCCGGAAGCCGATGAGCAGGCCCAGGCTGGGAGCGAACCCGCAGGCGGCCGAGCCGGCCGTGAAGACCACGAAACCGTAAAGATACAGGAGTTTGCGGCCATGGGCGTCGGAGAGCCGCCCCATCGGGACCACCAAGGCGATCAGGACCAGCAGATAGGCCAGCGACACCCACTCCACCCCGGCTAGCCCGGCACCGAACTCGGCCTGGACCGGCCGGTAGGTGAGGGTGACGATGCTGGCGTCGAGTTGACCCATAAATGCCCCGAAGCACACGGTGGCCACCGCCAGCTTCCACGCCTGCGGCCAGGCCCGGACCCGCTCGGGCCGGGCCCGTTCCCGCCCCAGCCACCCGGCCCCACCGCTATCACTCCGGCCACCCGTCACTGACACCAGACCCATTATAACGGTAACCGACATATTCGGCAACCTATCTAGTTGGAGGCGAGGCTGTAGACTGCTCGCATGCCGACACCTCGATCCGGTAGCCGGGCCGACTCTGGATCAGTGGCGGTCACCACCCCCGACGCCCACTTGCTGACCGAGGTGGTCACCAGACTGCGGCGAGCGTTGCGAGCCAGCATCCGTACCGACATTCCCTGGGAAGCCCTGCCCATGGCCCAGGTCGAGTTGCTCCAAACCCTGGCCGAGGCCGCCCCCGCCCGCGTCAGCGACTTGGCCGAACGGCTCCATCTCGCCAACAGCACCGTCAGCGGTCTCATCGCCCAAATGATCGACACCACGCTGGTGCAAAGACAAACCGACCCCGACGACCGGCGGGCCGCGGTGGTCACCCTCACCGCCACCGGACAGGCTCAGCTGGCCGAGTGGGAACAGGCCCACGAGCAGCGCATCGGGCTCGCCCTCGAGCAGCTCCCCGCCCGAGACCGCCACGCCATCATCGAGGCATTGCCCGCTCTAGGCCGGCTCACCCAGCTCCTCAACCAACCCGACGTCGCCCCGCCGGCACAGACCTGACCCCATCACCTCGCTGGGGCCACCCTAAGGTGTCCCCCATCAGCTTCGTGGGTTGCATCGACTCTTGCGAGCAGGCCGAGGGGTCCGGCGATAATCTCTTTTGAAGGCGAACCTCGGGCAGGTGGATCCGGCCGGAATCTCACCCGGCTCCTTGTTGGGCCGGATCGGTGCCTGCTGTCACGGATTGGACCGTGCTGGTGTGATCCCAGATTCATGCCGCGCGGCATGAAGGACGCCAACGCGATATTGCACAACCGTTGGTAGACGGCGGACGAACTCGCGGGCGAGCTGAACTTCACTCAGGCTGTACGGATGGCGTTCTCGGGACTTGCGAACGCTGCGACGGTGAGTGCGCCCCAAAACGGATACAAGGGCGAGGAGGTCAAGTAACCGCCCGGAGCCTGAACCTGGCTGATGTACCGATTTCTGAAGCTTCTGCGGCAACCTTCTCGCGCTGCTCGGACAGGATGTCGAACGACCCCACCGCTGCTCCCTCGGATACGAAGGCGTTGATGGCAGGCCCGGGGGATCCGTCGAGCACTACCGGTCAGAATGATCCGCTTGAGCTCCAGAGCGGCCGGCATGGCGGTCTCACCTAGCGATTTGTTCAACATCAATGGGTAATGAGACGAGCTCCCGAAGTAGTGGCTCAATTCTGGTCCCATACTGCCATCGGGGCCGGAGTGCGTTATCGGGTCGGGCAAGACGATCAGTCTGCGTGCAAAACGCTATCCAGATCCGTCCCGGCCGACGGGCCACCGGGAGTCTCGATGGTGAACTCGTGGATCTCGCCCTGCCATGGGAACGGCGGCGTATAGTCATCGCAAACGGGGAAACCTCGGTCGTAGCCAAGGGTAAGCTGCGTTCCACCGTGTTGGAACGCAAGAGCGATCGCGCTCTTGGCTGCCGCAGATCCGATCGCCTCACCGTCACAAGCAAGAGTGAACTCGCCTCCGGGAGGATCTCCCGGTGAAAATGTGGCGGACAAGCGATGTCGTCCCGGGGGAATTGCCTTCGTCGCCCCGGTGGTGGTGCGCTGGCCTGCCGGGCAGAAGGTGAAACGAAGGTTGCCGTCCACCGCGTAGAGCGTATCCCCCGTTCCAGTCACCCAACGCGAATAGCACGCCCTCGGCACCACTCGGCGGAATCTCGGCGTCGACGCTCATTTCGAATCCGAAGAGGAGTGGCGGCAGGGCTTCGTCGGAGATCGGTGACCCGCCGGGGAGGAACACTGCTCGGTTGCCGGGGGGATAGTCGGGGGGGATTATCGCTCCAAGCCGGCTGGTGAGCCCCTCGGATATTGGCATGACGTTATTACGACCGGCCTCGACCAACCAGAGTTCCTGCAACTCACGGACTATCTTTGGATGCTCGGCTGAGAGATCCACCGCCTCCGAGAAGTCTTCGGCCATGTTGAACAGGGACCAGTGGTCGGCCGACAGATCGCGGCTTCCCACCATGAGCTGCTCCTCGTCGGCTACACCCTGGGAGACGTGATCGGTAGTCGCCTTCCAGTCGCCGCTCACTATCGACCGCGACCCGAGCATCTCAAAGTATTGGACCCGGCGCGGAGGGGGCGCGTCGGGCTCGTCGAAGGTAGATGCGAAGCTGGCGCCATCGAGGGCCTGCTGGGAAACCCCGTCTACGGTCTCGGCGGCCTCTACGCCGGTCACGTCCAGAATCGTGGGTAGCAGGTCGACGGCGTGGCAGAACTGGCCGCGAATCTCGCCTCGAGCTCGGATGCCCCCTGGCCAGTGGACAATCAAGGGGGTCCTTGTGCCGCCAAGCCAAACGTAGCGCTTCCAGAGACGCAGCGGAGCATTTCCTGCCCACGCCCAACCCCAGGAGTAGTGGTTGTAAGAGCGGAATCCGCCCCAGTCGTCGAGGCGGGCGAGATTACCTGCGACGGACTCTGGAAGCCGGGAGGTGAAGCGGTGTTCGTTGATGGTACCGAACTGTCCCCCCTCGGCGCTTGCGCCGTTGTCCGACATCAACATGATCACGGTGCTGTCCAGCACGCCGATGCGTTCGAGAGCAGACAGAAGCCGGCCGATCTGGGCATCGGTGTGGGTGAGAAAGCCGGCGTAGACCTCATGAGCGCGGGAGTGCATCCGCTGCGCGTCGGAATCGAGGTCCTCCCACGGGGCGACCCAGGGAGGTCTGGGAGTTAGGACCGTTCCCGGCGGTACGATGCCGCTATCCAACTGTCGGGCGAACACGTCGTCCCTCCAGTGGTCCCAACCTGAATCGAACTTTCCCCGATAGCGCTCGATCCACTCCGGTGCCACATGGTGCGGTGCGTGCATCGCTCCGAGAGCGAAATACAAGAAGAACGGCTTGGTCGGCGCGGCGTGGTGTTGGTCCGTGATCATCCGTATTGCCGTGTCGGAGAGATCTTCGGTCAAGTGATAGCCCTCGTCCGGCGATCTGGGCGGATCGATGTACTGGTTGTCTGAGACCAGGTTCGGAGTCCAGTGGTTGGTGTCGCCTTGCAGGAAACCGTAGTATCTCTCGAAGCCGGTCCCTATGGGCCACCGGTCGAAAGGTCCAGCGGGCGACCTCTCCCCGCGTGGGACCAGATGCCACTTGCCCACTGCGAAGGTGTTGTAGCCGCCATCCCGCATTATTCGGGGGAGAGCGGTCGTCGATCTGGTGATTCGCGCTGTGTACCCCGGGAAGGCAAGAGGGGTATCTGCGAGGAACCCCATCCCAACGGCATGGTGGTTCCGGCCAGTCAACAGGCAGGCTCGGGTCGGAGAACACAGCGCCGTCACGTGGAACCGGTTGTAGCGGAGGCCTCCTGCTGCTAAGCGGTCGATGTTCGGCGTCTCTATGTCCGATCCAAAGCAGCTGAGCTGTGCGAACCCCATGTCGTCAAACAGGATCACCAGCACGTTTGGAGCACCTGCTCGTCCCTTGATGGCGTCGGGGTACGACGGCACACTTTGTGCGACAGACAATCCGATTTCCGGCCGGACTCCGAGTGCCACTTGCTAACCTCCACCTTTCTGGATCGGATCGCGCCGCCGAGGGGGGACAGTCGCCGGCGCTGAGGAACTCCGGGATTTGCGACCCGCTAGCTATTGGTAGCGGCTGTCAGCAGCTCGACGCTCACTGGCTATGCGCTGCGGCGCGTCGGGCGCATAGTCTCCAGCCTTGATGGTGACGTTATGGAGGGTGCCTGTGTAGGGGAATGGGCCGTGACGTTCGTAGACGTCCCAGCTCACCGGTGAACGACGGTCGATCCCCACGTCGATTCCCTCAAACGGCGCAAGAAAGCCAAGCGCCTCAAGACCTTGGGTTTGGGCGATCGTCTTGCCGTCGGCGGCCAAGGTGGCGTTCCAGCGCGCCCCTTCCTCGGCCTCGATACCGAGCCTTATCTGTGTCGTGCCGTCCGCGAGGAGTCCGCCATTGCTCAGTGTCATCGCCCCATAAGCGTTGTGGGCGAAGACACAGGATCCATCGTCGTCCACGTAGACCGCGTAGCCGCCGCCCTGGTCGCCATGGGCGAAGAGTACGCCGCGGTCCCCGGATCGATGCTCGAGGTGGACAGTGACGGTGAACGATCGACCGTGGATGAATCGGGCGGAGACTCCACGGTCGAGGGTTCGGCTTTCGCGCAGCAGGGTCACGGTGTCTGAAGCGTCGACCGAGCCGGGGTCAGACAGTCGCATCATCCGCAGGCCGTCGTCGATCGGGTACACGAGGTAGGTCCAGGCCGCTTCGTCCCACGCCTTACTCAGTTCGTCGACCCGTTCCGGGTACTGCGAGGCGAGGTCCGTGGTCTGAGCTGGGTCCTGGTCGACGTTGAACAGATGCCACTGCTCGTCGTCGAAGCCCTCGTTCGGGTAGTGCAGGGTGACGGCCTCCCAGCCCTCTCGATAGAAGCTCCGATGGCCACTCATCTCGTAGTATTGCTCGTTGTGCCCGCTGGGAGCGTCGGCATCGGCCAGGAAACCAGCGAAGCTTGTTCCAGTCATCTGGCGAGCAGGAATGCCATGCCGCTCCGCGGGGACCTCGAGGCCGATCATTTCGGCCAGGGAGGGAAGTAGGTCGCTCAGATGTGCGTACTGGTAGCGGATTTCACCCCGTGCCGGGACCCCTTCCGGCCACGAGATGATCATCGGAACCCGGTGACCGCCGGCGAAGGTGGTCCCCTTGTGGAGGCGGAAGGGCGTGTTCGATACCATGCCCCAACCCCATGGGTAATGCATCATGACCCGCGGTCCCCCCAGAAGGTCGATCCGCTGAACATCCAGATCCACGTTGTCGGGGTTTCCCAGGTGCGAATGGACGGTCCCCACCGTTTTGAAGTACTGGGTCGTGCCTGTGGCTCCTCCTTCGCGGGAGCCTCCGTTGTCGGAAGTGAAGATGATGATCGTATTGTCGAGCTCACCGAGCTGCTCCAGAGCGGAACGGAGGCGCCCTAGATTTTGGTCGACGTTGTCGACCATGGCAGCGAAGACCTCGATCTGGCGTGCAAAGAGCCGGCTCTCGTTCTCGGACAAGGATTCCCAAGCAGGTGAGGCATAGTCTGGCTCCGAGTTCCGTGGCGGAAGCTTCGTCCCTGGGGGTATGATCCCGAGTTGCAGCTGCCGCTCGAACCTCTCCTGACGGACCTTGTCCCACCCTGCATCGTAACGTTCTCGATACTTTCCGATGTCGTCGGGTTTCGCCATCAGCGGAGCATGAACCGCGCCGTGCGCGCAATAGAGGAAAAACGGTCGCGATGGGTCGCTTGCCTTGATCATCCGGATCATCTCGATGGCGCGATCTGTGATGTCGTCGGTGAAGTAGTAACCATCCGGGTATGCGTCCACGGGGACGGCGTGGTTGTCTTCGTGGAGCATGTTGGGATGGTGGAGATTGGTGAGCCCAGACTCCATGAACCCATAGAAGCGGTCAAAGCCCCGCTGCAGCGGCCAGTGATCCCGATGCCCGGCGTCGTGGTGCTCTCCGGTGAGCGAGAGGTGCCACTTTCCCACCATCAGGGAGCTATATCCATTGTGCCGAAATAACTCGGCTGCGGTCATGACGTCCTCGGCTATGCGTCCCCGATAACCCGGGAAGCCATGGTCAACGCCGGCGAGGTTTCCCACTCCGACTGCGTGGTGGTTCATGCCGGTGAGCAGAACTGCGCGACTGGGGGAGCACAAGGGCGTGGAGTGGAAGTCGGCGAAACGGATCCCTGCTGCTGCCAAGGCATCAAGGTTCGGCGTCTCGATCTCCGAACCGTACGGTCCGATGTCCGCGAATCCGAGGTCGTCGCAGAGGATGATGACGACGTTGGGGGCAGACACGGGCGCGCTTCGCATCGGCGGCCACCACGGCTCTGATTCTTCCACCGTTCGGCCTACGAGGCCGTCAAACCCAGAATGACGGGACACGCCCTGATCACTCATACTGACCTGATCTCCTGCTCTTTTGGTTGGGCTCTACACCAAAATTTGGGTACACCGGCTCCACTGGCTATCTCAGACCATTAGGGCGAGATAGGGAACCCTTATCTATCGAGTTTCGATCCACGGCGCCGCGAAGACGCAAAGAGGTCCCGGAGAACGAACACTGCGTCTTCGTGCTTTGCGGTGCGTAGCTCTGCGACACCGTCGGTCACTCCACCCTAAAATGTCACGGGCGATGCGGTTTGGCTCCAGAAGAGAAACACACCAGACCGGCCCCGCTTCATGCACGATGCTCCATCTCGACACTGCAGCTTTGCATATATAAAGTATGTCTGTCAAGAGGTCTAACTCGTAGCTTTGACGATCGAGCTTAGGGAGGTGCTTGGATGACTCGACAGCAATCGAGTAGGCCGGTCAATACTAGCGGGGGCGGTCGCCGTTCGCAGCGCGACGACCTACTCAAATCGGCGATGGACCTGTTCGCCAAGGAGGGCTCCCGTGGCACGCCTCTATCGGCGATCGCGGAGCGGATTGGCGTGACCACCCCCGCCATCACCCATCACTTCGGCACCAAACAGGCACTGCTCATGGAAGTCGTTCAAGCGACGGATCAGGTCTACGGTGGCCTGCTGGACTCCGCGGCTTCCAGTGGCATCGACCGCGTGAGCGCTCTGCGGCTATGGGCAACCCTACTCGCTACCGACAGTGCTCTGGCGCATCTGTCCCGCCTCCGTACGGTGATGGTCGCCGAGGCGCTCGACCCTGACTTCTCCGCTCACGGCCACTTCGTGGAGCGACACCGCCGATACCGGAGCAACGCCGCAGCTACTGTGGCCGAGGGCCAGGCGGATGGCACCATCCGTCCTGACGTGGATCCGATGGTCGTCGCAACCGAGATTGTCGCCTTCATGCAAGGCGCGCAGATCCAGTGGTTCCTCGACCCGGACACCATTCGGCTGGAGGAGGTCTTCGAGACATACTTCAACCGACTCGTGTGCGACCTCGCACGTCTGACCTGAAGCCGCGGGGGTGCGAGCTCATCGGTCCCAGCGTGTCGTTCGCATGGAACGGGCCTGCGCGCCCTCAATCGACCGCCGCCAAGGCGGCCTCGGTCTCTGCAATCTCGGCCTGGAGCCAGCGTGTCTCGCTGAAGTTCTCATGGCCGCTGCGGTCGAGGAGGATTCGCAGAGCAGCAGCACGAAGGGCGAGCGCCTCCGGGTGCGCCGGCTCACTGTCGAGAGCGATGTCCGCCAAGTGAAGCGCTTCTAGCGGTCGGTCATCGTCGAGGTGCGACCGGCCCCGTCGAGTGAGACCGCTTGCGCCGGCAAGAACAACCAAGTCTGGCCAGATTCGACGCGCGGGCACGTCATACAGCTCGGTTGTCGACTCGAAGCGGAACCAGCCCGCGTACTCTTCCCAGATAGCCCTCACCACCCACGGCACCCGCCCGTGTCCCTGTGCGACAGCAAGTTCCGCCGGAAGCTTGACGGTGCTCATGAGAGTAAACAGGTCTGTGCCGGCGTTCATCCCTCCGATGGTTTGCGAGCGCAGAAAGTCTACTGCGTCGCGTACCCTTGCCAGGACCGGAAGGACTTCACCACCGCGCAGCTGGTCCCCCCGTCCGCTCACCAGAAGCGAAGGATCAAGGTCCATGACGGTTTGCACCGACCGGGTGAAGGCACGGGCGCTCCTGATCTTGTCGCCACGAATCGTGTACAGATTTGGGATGTGCCCCACGATCGGACCCATGAGATTCCCGATAAAGATCGTCCGCTCCATTGGCAGCCAGACGGTCAGTGAGTCGGTGGTTTCACCCCCCGGCGTCGAGTACAGCTCGAATCGGCGCCCTCCGACTTCGAACGAAAACGAATCGGCGAACGTCGTGGTGATGACCGGCTCGGGGAAATCGTTACTCTCGGGGGTCTGTTGCAGATCGCCTCCCCAGAGCTTCCGAGTCCGGCGGGTGTAGTAGGATGCAAGCGAAGTCCAGTATTCGCGGACTTCGTGGAAATCTCGGTGGGCGATCGTCTCGGTCCCCGGGGCCGCGAACGTCGACCAGCCCCCGATCTGATTGCCGTGTCCTTGGGTGAAGATGATCGCTCGGATCGGCGCATCGCTAACGGCGGCGAGTCGGCGCCGATGTCTATCGGCTTCGTTCGCCAACCCAGTGTTGATGAGTACATCTCCATCGCCTGTGGTGACGAGGTAAACGTTTCCAACCCCCCTGGACATCCAAATGCCGTCACCGAGAGACACTGCTGACTGCTCAGCGTCACCCCTGTGTATAGCGAGTGCGAGGGCTGGCTGGTCTCCGTCCCCAGTGGACACCCCCCCGACTTGATTTGTGGCCACGACCCACTCCTTTGGCTAACCGCGATGCGCACCGTTGGTCGGATCAACCTCAATCATTCAGTGCTCTATTGCTCACGCATCACGGCGGCAAAGGCGATTTCATCAGCATCGGCGGCCTTGGGTTGAAGGCTTATGGTTACATGATAAAGGTCTCCCCCGTACGGGAAGGGATTCGTATACCTTTCGCTGACTGGCGTCAGGTACCCACGTCCGCATTGCACTCCCGTCAAGCTCACGCCCGTGACTAGGGTCCGTGTGATGCGGCCTTCCCCGGATTGATTACCATCAACATGCAGTTTCGCGGCAGCCCTGCCGGGTTCTGCCGGAACGAACGCAACCCTCAGCGTGCTCGCGCCTTGCGGAATGGGCTCATGGCTCTCGATGATGGAGTGCTCTCCTGAGGCGTTGTAGTCGAATATGAGATGCCCGTCGTCAACGAAGAGGCTGAACCCCGCGAATCGGTCACCGATAGCGAAGAGGACGCCACAATGATCGCTTTCGAAGGATCCGACCTTCGCAGTTATCTCGAAACTGCGGTTGACGAGGTCCGGGCATAGTGCCGTATCCGGCAGGAACGCACCCGGCAAGTAGGTGAAGACGCGCCTGTCTGCACGGGGTTCGGCGTCGGGGTTGCCTTTGAGGGTGACAGTGCGCTCCTCCAGTGGCAGGACACCATGGTGACCCGCCTCCACCCACCAGCGGGTGATCAACTCGTCGAGCTGGTCGGGGTAGGAGTCTGCCAGGTCGGTGGACTCGGAAAAATCTTCCTCGACGTGGTAGAGCTCCCATCTATCCCCGGAAAACGGAGTACCAACGTGGTGGTAAGTGACGGCCTTCCAGCCGCCCTTCCATAGGCCGCGATGTCCATGGATTTCGTAGTATTGACACTTCTTGCGGGTGGGGGTGTGCGGGTCGTCAAAGGTATAGGCCATACTCTCTCCGTGCAGCGGTAGCTGCGGGACACCAAGGAATGAGTCGGGAGCCGTTAGGCCCAGCTCCTCGAGGATTGTCGGCACGATGTCGATGGCGTGGTGGTATTGGTCGCAGATGACCGCTTGATCGGCGAGCCGGGCCGGCCAATCGACGATGAGTGGAACCCGGATTCCGCCTCCGTGTGTGTGCATCTTGTAGTATTTCAGTGGGGTGTTGCCTGCTTGCGCCCATCCTGCGGGATAGATGTTGTGGGTTAGGGGGCCGCCGATCAGATCAAGACTCTCCAGGTTGTCTGCGATCGTGGGAAACCGGCCTGACCGATACGTCGGGTTCACATGCCCGTTGCGGCCCCCCTCCATGCTCGCGCCGTTGTCCGAGACGAGGATCACGAGGGTGTCATCGAAGAGATCATGTCGTTGCAGGAAGTCGACCAGTCGGCCGATCTGGTCGTCGGTATGGGTGAGGAAGCCGGCGAACACCTCTTCCATCCTGGCAAACAGCCGCCGCTCATCCACGTCGAGCGACTCCCAGGTTGGGACTCCGGGATTAGGCTCGGGCAGCAAGGTGCCCTTCGGTACTACTCCAAGCTCGACCTGTCGAGCCAGAATCCGGTCCCGGGCAGCATCCCAGCCGTGGTCGAAGCGTCCCGAGTAGCGTTGGATGTACTCCTCAGACACATGGTGCGGCTCATGACCCGCACCGAAGGCGAGGTACAGAAAGAAGGGCCTGTCCGAGTTGGCCGACACGTAGTCCCCGAGATAGGCAAGCGAACGGTCGACCAGATCTGTCGACAAGTGGTAGTCCCCACCCTCGGGGCGAGCCGTGGAGTGGTTGTCCTCCCAGAGGTTTGGGTACCACTGGTCGGTCTTGCCATTCAGGAACCCGTAGTAGTGGTCGAACCCACGTTGCAGGGGCCAGTTGTCGAATGGGCCCAAGGGGCCCGTTTCGCGCGGCGGAACGAGATGCCACTTTCCGACGCTATAGGTGGCATAACCGACGTCACGTAGGACTTCCGCTATTGTTGCTGCCTCGTGGGATACGTAGCCGCGGTAGCCGGGGAACCCATTATCGAAGTTGGCGACGAGTCCCATCCCCACGGCGTGGTGGTTGCGGCCGGTTAGTAGGCAGGCGCGGGTGGGGGAGCAAAGGGCGGTTACGTGGAAGTTACGATATCGGAACCCGGCTGCCGCGAGCCGATCAATCACTGGTGTGTCGATCTCTCCTCCGTAACACCCGAGCTGAGCGAAGCCGATGTCATCGAGCACGATCAGCACGATGTTTGGTGACCGTCGCGGAGGCTTGGGTGGTGTAGGCCACCACGGGGTCGAGTCTCCGATGACTGGTCCAACCGTTCCGCCGAAGTTATACCGAATTCGGCTTAAGCGCTGCTCCCCTCTCAAACGTGTCGCAGTAGATTATGCCTGTCGCGCGCTAATGACGATCTCGAGCTCCTGCTGTTCCATAGCAACTCGCGGCCGGGCAACCCCGGTCCAACGAGGTGAGCTCTTGCGCCGTTCCGGTCCGCTCCCACCTTGACAAGACTTGCTTCGGTCTCGTGGCATCTCGTCGTGCCTGACCCGGTAAACCTTCATCCCGTGGCTGTGAACCACTGTTCACGCCTACAGTGTAGCAAAGTACCGCTTCATAATCGTTTGCCAAAGTGATGATCGAGGCCCGACGTGAGTGAGGAGGACGGGACAACATGGATTCACCAGTTCTTCAGGACCGACGGCTCCTGGTAGTCGGGGCTTCGTCGGGAATCGGCCGCGGGTTCGCCCTTGCTGCTTCGCGCCTAGGCGCCCGTGTAGCGTGTGCAGCGCGGACGGGGTCGGGCGTTGAGGCTACGGCGCTCCTCGCGGGCAGCGGTCCCGCGATAATCGGTGACGTGTCGCAACCAGAGGATTGCCTGCGGATCGCTGATGAGGCAGGGCGAGCATTCAATGGCCTGGACGCGGTCTTCTACACTCCTGCTCCGGGCTATCACTTGCTACTGCGGTCGCACGATCTTGACAGCTGGGAGACCCAGTTCCGATCTATCGTGGTTGGCGCTTCCAATGTCACGTGTGCAGTCTTGCCTCACCTCGCACGAAAGGGTGTGGTCGCCTACCTCTCCTCAGTCGCAACTCGGTGGTCGGCATACGCCCAATATGGCATGTCCGGGTATGCATCCTGTAAGGCCGCTCTTGAGACAACGATCAGAGGTTGGCAGGCCGAGGAACCGGACTTCCGCTTCACTGCGGTGGTGATCGGATCTACCGTAGGTGTGAGTCGACGAGTGCAGCATGAGCAGGACAGGGAGCTCGAGGCGGAGATAGTCCGGCGGTTGTCGGGCTCCGGGGTTATGCGCCGGCCCGAGGAGTACATGCAGGCCGAGGACCTGGGAGGCTTTCTGGCTGAGCTGGTCGCCCTGTTGCTAGACCATCCAGCTATTGCCGCCCACGAGCTGGTGCTCGAACCGGCCGGGCCACCCCTGACGACCGCGCTGCCTGCGTAGCATGGCGAACGCGAGCCGTTCCCGGCGGGTGAGCCCGAGAAGACATCTCTCGTGCCTTCGTGCAAGCCGCTACTGGCTCCTCAAGGCGCGTGGCATTCCCTCTCGCGCCCTCCTGGTCAGCGCTACCGTCGAGACTGACCGTGACCCTATGGAGCTCACCCGCGAACGGATTCGGTCCCGTGTACGCGTCACTGACTGAAACGGGCACGTCGGAGCCGCACCTCAAACCTCCAAACGTAGATATCAGATCTGGCATGGTAGCGAGGAAGTCGAACTCGCCCGCCGGCTCATTGTCAATGAGAAGTGATGCTCTTCCTTTCAGATGCCCCGTTCTATTGAATCGAACTGAGACATGGCAATCCCCAATTGGCACGGGCCTGGTCGAGGAAAGGACCGTTCTCTCTCCGGCGACGTTCTCTTCGTAGACCAACTGATTGTCGACGATATAGAAGGCGAAGCCCCCAAACCCCGTGCCCCGCGAGAGGAGTACGCCTCCTTGATCACCGGCGACTCGACTGATCTCCCCGTTGATCAGATAAGATCGGTCTATTGTATTTGGGGATGCCTCGTCAGGCAGCATCGCCATTCCTGGATAGAGGACCCACTCTCTTTGGTTCCGTAGAGCTGTGTCCGGGCTCACGAGGGAGCGATCCTTGGTACGGTCATCAAGCGGGAGAACCTGATACTTTCCGGCATCGGCCCACCACAACTCGATCATCGACTTTAGGCGAGCCCCTTCCGAGCCGGAGAGATCCACACACTCAGAGAAATCGCTATCCAACTCGTAGAGAGCCCAGTGCTCCTCCGAGAAGGACGCGGTTGGCCTATGAAGTGTCACGGCCTTCCAGCCACCAGACCACAATCCTCTCTGGCCAAACATTTCGAAGTACTGGTGCCTTCTGCGAGGTCGGTTCCGATCGCCTACCAGCGTGGGCATGAGACTCTGGCCGTGGATGAAATCGTGGTGTCTGGGATCCGCTACTTCGACGCCCGTGGCCTCGAGGACGGTGGGCAGAATGTCCGTAACATAATGGAAGTCCTGACGGATCACACCCCTCTCTCGAAGACCCCGGTCCCAGTGGACAATCAGTGGTGTTCGAACGCCACCCCCGTACGTGTGGGCCTTGTAGTATCGAAGTGGAGTGTTGCCAGCCTGCGCCCAGCCCGAGGGATAGATCCCAAGTGTCTTGGGGCCACCCAACTCGTCTAACCTCTTGGAAGCATCCTCAACGGTCTCATCTCTGTCGGAGAGGCGACTCAAGTAGTTCGTCACTCCGCTGGGTCCGCCCTCGGCGCTCGCACCGTTATCCGACAGGACGAGAAACAGAGTGTTCGAAAAGCGTCCCACGGCGCGCAGGAAGTCTAACAGGCGGCCTATCTGGGTGTCGGTGTGGTCAAGGAATGCCGCGAACACCTCTTGCCAACGGGCGGCAACCAGCCGCTCCGTGTCGCTGAGCGAGGACCACAAGCGCACGTCCGGGTTCGAGGGCGCCAGCATAGTGTTGCCTGGGATAATGCCTTCGCGTTTCTGTCGCTCGTAGACCTCTTCGCGGTACCGATCCCACCCGTCGTCAAAACGGCCCCGGTATCGGGAGATGATTTCTGCAGGGGCGTGGAACGGCGCGTGGCAGGCGCCGTAGGCCAGGTAGAGGAAATACGGCTTCCTGGGCGACGCGGTGACGTGGTCCCGTATGAACTGGATAGCACGATCGGTTAGGTCGGAGCTCAAGTGATACGTCGGATCGGAGGGAGGTTCTATTCGATGATTGTCATACCAGAGCTCCGGATTGAACTGGCTCGTCCAGGCACCCAGGAACCCATAGAACCTGTCGAACCCTCTTCCCAGCGGCCACTCACTGTACGGACCTACTGAAGTCATCGCCTCCGGTGGAGTCAAGTGCCATTTGCCTACCGCAAACGTATTGAACCCTGCCGCTCGTAGGTGGCTTGCCATTGTGGGTGCTTCTGCGCGCAGACGGCCCCGATATCCGGGGAATCCCGTGTCCCAGTTCGCCACGGTGCCCATCCCTACCGCGTGATTGTTCGCTCCTGTCAAAAGGGACGCTCGCGTTGGTGAGCACAGGGGTGTCACGTGAAAGGAGGATAGGCGAACACCATGGCTGGCGAGACCATCGATCGCCGGTGTCGTGATGGGCGAGCCATAGCAGCCAACCTGAGAGAACCCTACATCATCAAGGACAATGACGACCACGTCGGGACACCCATCCCGGGGGCTCGGAGGATTAAGCCACCAAGGGCTGGATTCGCTCACCGTCCGACCAATGGAGCCACCAGGAGGGATACCTGCGTCCCAAAGACCAGATGCCATATTTTCTCCCGAATGCAGACACCGGACCTGCTGTCAGTTCCCGTTTGACCCTGGAGTCCGTAGCTTAGGCCAGATTGCGACTGCTATCAAGCCCCGGACTTCTTTAGTCGGAAGTCGCTCCGTTAGCCAAATACCGGGTCCCGGCCCATCTCCGGAGTCAATGGAAGAAAACCCTCGATCCCTTTATGGTCTCCAAGTACGTGCGCAACGACGGCTGTGGGAGTGTGCCATCGCTGCTGCAACTGAATCACTTCACTGGCCCAAGTAGTTCCACTACCGCCCACTACCATCGCCGCGGAGATGTCGGTCATCGTAGCGCACTGTCTACAGCTTGAATCTCGGCCTGGAGCCATCGCACCTCGCTGAAGTTCTCTCCACCACTGGCCGAAAGAAGCTGCTCCAGGGCGGCGCGTTTGACCTCCAGGGCTGCGGGATCCCCGGCGGTAATGTCCAGCACCATGTCGGTAAAGTGCAGAGCCTCCAGCGCCTGGCCCGCCGCGAGGCGCGCCTGTGCCCGGCTGGTGAGCACAGCCGGGCCACCGGCCAATGTCGTGAGCTCTGCCCATATCGCCTTGTGCGGGACGGTGTACAACTCGGTGGTAGATTCATAGCGAAACCATCCCGCGTGCTCCTCCCAGATCGCCCGAACGATCCAAGGCACCTTCCCATGACCTTGGGGGATGTCCAAGTCGGCCGGGAGACTTATCTGGCCCATCAGCGTCCAAAGGTCAACCCCCGCATTCATCCCGTTGACGGTCTGCTCGCGCAGATACTCAACGGCGTCGCGCATCTGAGTGAGACGGCGCCGGATTTCCTCACCCCCCCGGATGGGCTCGCCGTGCCCGGTGATCAGGGTCTCGGGGGCTAGACCAATTACGCGGTCGACCGAATGTATGTACGCTATGGCGCTGCGGTATTTGTCGCCTCGCACGGTGTAGAGGTTGGGGACGTGCCCAAACAGCGGCCCGAACAGGTTGCCCGTGAACACCGTCCTGCTCCCTGGCAACCAGACTACCAGTGAATCTGTCGTCTCACCGCCGGGCGTCGAGTAGAGGTAGACGTGACGCCCGCCGAGCTCGAAGGTATCGCTATCCAGAAACGTCCTACTCAAGACCGGCTCGGGAGGCTGATATGACTGGTCCACATTGACATCACGGCTCCAGAGCTTCGTCGTCCGGGCGGAGTAGAATGGCTGAAGTGTCCGCCAGTATTCCCGAACGTCGGCATGGTTCGCCTGTGCGATGGTTTCGAGTCCGGGAGAATCGAAGTGTGACCACCCGCCGACGTGGTCGCCGTGCCCCTGTGTGAACACGATAATTCGAATCGGGTTTGCGCTGACGAGGCGGAACCGCCGCTTGATCTCTTCCGCTTCGTGATGCATCCCCGTATTGATCAACACATCACCTTCCGGTGTTGTCACCAAGTACGAGTTGGAGACTCCCTTCGACATAGCGATCCCGTCGCCCAGTTTGACTGGATCTTGTAGGCCTTCCCCCTCTTTGACGATAAGGGCGTTGAGGGGCTGCATCATCACAAACTCTCCTTCCTGGTCGGAGCCGCTCCACCGTCTAGACGAGACGCGGGAATCCATCCCAGACTGCTGCGGGTTCTATACGCCATGTCGGACGGCGATACGATTAATCACCGAGGTTGTCCCACGAGCCGCGAGATGCTCTGGGGTCTGGCAGAATCCAGGCGTTCTGGCGTGCACAGCGCCTCCTGTAAAAAGGCCTCCGCCGCTGGCGAGAGCGGGCGCGACCGATATACAAAGCCGATAGTCCGAGCGAGTATGGGCTTCAAATGAACCACCATAGCGCCCGTAGCCAGCCGATCATAGATACTGACCACGGACATCGGTAGGAAGGCGGTGCCCGCACCCGCGACCACTAACGGTATCACAGCCTCACGCTGGCTCGTCTCTACCGCGATCAGCGGGTGGATGCCCGCGTCTCGAAACGCGCGCTCCATCACTTCACGGCATGAGGTGCCTCGCGGGGTGACCACCAAGGGGACACCTTCAAACAGCTCGATGGACATTCCCCCTGTGACCGCTTGGCTACCGGGTGGTCGAACCGCAACTATCTCCTGGCTGTCCAGTTCCTCAACCACAAGCTCTTCAACATCGGATACCAGGACATCCGTGATCCCCAGCTCGCACCGCGTGCTTCGCACTAGATCCAGGAGCTGCTCAGCGCTTTCGGGCTCGAGCAGACGAAGCTCGATATCTGGGTGCGCTCTCCTGAACGTGCCCATCAGCGAAACCATGGGAAACACGGCCAGCGTGGGAAGGCACACCAAGTCGAGCTGACCTCGCCCAAGGCCGTTGAGGGAATCGGCGGTTGCCCGAAGGGTTTGGAGGTCCCGAAGGAGTTGCTGAGCCGGCCCCAGGATTGCGGCCCCCGACGTCGAAAGCACGACGCCACGCTTCGTCCTGTGGAAGAGCTCAAGTCGGAGCTCGCGCTCAAGTCCTCTCACTCCCTGGGACAGGGCCGGCTGGCTGACATGCAATGCCTTCGCAGCTCTCCCAAACCCGCCGTATTCGACCACGCCGACGAGATACTCAACCTGGTGCAGATCCACGCCGGCCAACGCTAGACCCAATCCAACCCGCCGGTGCCGCACAGCTCATCGACTGACAGCCTGACCTGCCCATCCACCGCCGCCGCTGGTCGGGTCGCCAGACGGCCAAGAACGGGCCCGATGCCCCGCACCGTTGCAACGCTCCTCTTCACTCAATCCTCACAGACTTGGGTTTGCAGGATCTCCGCCCGAGGATGCCACCCCCCCGTTGGGAACACCTGCCCGCCCGACCCCCGAAGCCGCGAGTTCCGGGGCGAACGTCACGCCCCGGTCGCCCGGCAAGGCACGGTAGGTCTCACCACGAACGATGAACCTCACAAGTATGGCGTGGTAGATCACAGAGCAAGCCAACAGTGTCGCCCACCAGTACTTGGGGACAGCTGCTATTATCCCGATGAAAATCGCGAAGAAAACGACCGTACCAATCTGCACCGCTCGGCGACGCGCTGTCTCCCACTCGCCAACCATGCGGTACGCCTCTCGGATCTGCCGGGCCTGCATAGCAAGCGTACCCTCTGGGAATTTTGCCACGAAGATCGCTCCCAAGGCGAAGAGAATCGGGGGAACGTTCCCATATACCTTCGGCAGGTACTCAATGGCTATGCCCGCAGACATCGTTGATGCTAGCCCCGCAAACAGCGCAGCGATATTGGACCGGATCCCTAACGTGACCACCACGGCCAGCCACACGAGTCCACCGAGTGTACTGTAGTTCCCTGGCTGAGCATTGCCCACTGCCATCGCCAGCAACCCGCCTCCGATTCCTGCGACGAATGCAGCACCGCCCGCCACAATTAACTTCATCTGTAGGACGCTGATACCTAGCGTTTTCGCTCCTACCTCGCTAGTGCGAATCGCCCCAAGGGCCAGCCCAGTTGAGGAACGCCGCAGGTTAACCACGAGGAGAGCCATTATGACGAATACCACAAGAGCCAGGTACGCGAACCCTCGTGGGCTCGCGGCAAACTTCGGAGCATTGACGCTGACACCCACACCCCCGTTAAAGAATGTGTTGCGACTAAAGACGAGATTTTCCATGAGGAGGCCAAAGATCAGCGTAACGATGGCGACGTAGAGATTGCCAAGACGGATGGTGAGGAATCCTATGGCCATGCCGAAGGGGATCACTATGAGGCCACCAACCAGAAGAGCGTAGATAACCGGCCAGCCGTGATTGGTTGTTAACTGCGCCATCGACAGTCCACCAATGCCAGCAAAGGTGGCGATGCACAGCCAGATCATGCCACCCTCCCCCACCACTAGCGTAAAGGCCAGGTAGATGACTCCGTAGGCGACTCCTTGCCCAAACACGTACAACCAGTACCCGTGGATCAACGCTGGCAGAATGCTCACAAGTGCCAAGGCGATCAGGACCGGTTTGTCACTGATAACGACGCCGACATTTGCGAGAACAGACCCGGGACTTGACCCTGGGTCGGGGTCGCGATCGCTCGATCGAGAGCCCCACCAAGGATCGTCTCGTCGTCACTCGTACGGGGGAACATCGTGAAGTACAGGAGAAAACCCACGGTGAAGATGAACGGAATGCTGGGGATCACATCGGCGGTCAACGAACTGCTGGGGGGAAGCCAGTGTTGGACCAACGCTCCCGCGATTCCCATCGCCAACCCGACGACGACCGCCACCGGTAGGCTCCGGAGCCGAGCTGCGATCACCGCCGCAAATGCCGCTACCATCAGCAGCGTAAAGTCCCCTGCGTCCAACCCAATGATCGGAGCTGCCAAGACGCCGACCAGACCTGCCAGTCCTACACTTGCTGCCCAGACCCCTAACGACACCCTTCCAGGGCTCGTCCCAGACAGGGAGGTCATGGCCGGCGAATCGACCATGGCGCGCACTCGTAGTCCGGCGTCGGTGTAACGAAGAACTATCACTCCGGAGACCACCACAACAATGACACAGCCGTAGACGATGATCTGGTCCATGGTGACAGGAACGCCGATTACGCGGAAGACTCGCACTGGCAGGGGAGCGAGCCCCCGAGCCTTGACAATTGGCACGTTTCCAAAGATCAGCGTGGAGAGAGGAGGGATCAGCGACGGAGAGCCCGACCGTTGCAACGATCTTAACGAGCGTGGAGGAGAGCCGGATAAAGCGAAACAGCATGGCGTAGAGAAGCACGCCGAGGGCCGGTCCGCTTAAGATAATTGATACGAAGGCAGCTGGGAGGATTGGCCAACCGTGTTGAGTGTTCAGGAAGTAGTAGAGCCTAGCGACGAAGTATGCGAGCGCTCCAAATGCGAAGTTCAGAACGCCAGCAGACTGATAAGTAACGACCAATCCTGACGCAGCGATTGCGTAGAGTCCCCCCAGCACCAATCCAGGCAATTACATACTGCCACATGCTGGTGTCCTCACGTCGATCCGTCTGCCTCGTGGTATCTCAGTGGTCCCGTCGCCCCCCGCTCTGGGCTTGGGTACCGTCATCGGCACTTCGAAAGCGCTTCCCGTCCTCGACGGCAACGTACGCGGCGAGACCTACTCGTCGACCTCCTCCGGTCGGCCCATCACGGCGCTCGTAGCTACGAGACGGGGACACGGTTACCACAGATCGGGGCGCCCTTGTAGATCACAAACTGACTGCCCTGCAGTTGCACGAAGTACTCGCAGCTCGTTGTTGGAAGCATTGCAACCGTGCCGAAGTTCTGGAACGAAACCGGTGAGGACAAGATCCCCCCTGCATCGTAGGAGCTGACTCGGCGCAGATTATTGATGAAGGTGGTGCGAGTCGGATTGCTTCCGGCCTTTTCGAGACCTTCAATCATGAGGTCGGCGGAGAGGTAACCGCTGTACAGACCGAAACTCGGTATTCCACCTTTATAACCGGGATAGTACTTGCTCAGGTTCTGGAGCATCTGCTGTGTCCCAGAGGTAGGGTTCGTGAAATTGATCGTAGAGCTAACGTAGGCGCCGTTGAATGACTCCCGCGCGGCCGGGTTTCCGAGGATGGTCTCGTCATAGCCTGTCGCGTAGATCTGCTTGACCTGATCCTTGAGACCTGCTTGAGCGATAGCCGAGCTGAGGCCGGCGTCAGATGGATCGTTGAAGGCTGTCGTTATTCCGGTACAACCGGCATTCTTGATCTGCAGCACGTCCGCGGTAAAATCGACACCGCTAAAGGGCACTGATAGATTCGTATAACACGTCGGTATACCGATCTGTGCGGCAGAAGCGAGTGACTGGCGAACGGACTCCTGGGACGACGGCGAGATGCCGAACCCAAGTCCGCCGAACTTCGTGACTCCGATGTCCTTTAGGAACTTGCCTAGAGTGGTGTAGGTGTAGTACTGGCCGGCGAACTTCGTAGTCGTGGGCAGTGCCCACGAGAACATGTTGGAATTCGGCTGCTCTCCCCACTCTGGGCCATCGAAGCCGCCGCCGGTCACAGGGATCCCCTGCTGCTGCAGGAACTTATAACCCCCATAGGCAAGTGGAGTGTTGTCGATCACGGCGAAGGGGTGCTTCGAAGTCACGAGGGCTTCGGCAGCGTTCAGATTCCCTGTAGGGGTAGACGTATCATCCTCGCTGATCAACTGAATCTTGTGACCATTGACTCCACCAGCTGCATTTTGCGCATCCACCCGTGCCATAGCGCCGTCGACGCTAACGCCTTGCGCCGCGGACGCAACGCCGGTAATAGAGCCGATATACCCGATTACGATCGGCGAGTTATTGCCGCTCCCGGAGCTACTGTTGCTAGCTGTGGTACCCGCCGTGGTCCCGCTCGCCGCCGGTTTGCTACTGCTGCCGCAGCCTACGAGCAGCAGAGCAGTCAGTCCCACCAGGCTGACCCCGACGCCAATTCGAAACCTCATAGTATTCACACCCCCGGCGGCCGGGGCCTCTCGGCGACGTATAGCACCGCTCCCCCCTGCCTAGCTGTTAGTCGAGTTAGTTCATCCGGCAGCCGACACGCGAATCGACGCGGGCCGTTCTGCTGCGAACGCTAACTGTATCTTCGTAAAGCGTCAAGATCAAAGGTTGTTATTGGGCTCATAAGCGCAGCCTATGAACGAGTTCTCCACGGTTTCTCCGTAGTCAATCTCATGGTTCCTACGGCGATGTCCACGAACCGAACCCTGGCGATGGCCGCTCTGATCAGCGGCAGGAGCCAGCGATATACCGCAGCGGGAGCCTACCCGTGTCCCCTTGGCTGTCCTCCCTCCTCCCCAGGTCGGATTGACTCATCGGCCCAGCACTGGGGCCGACAAGGGACTGTAGTCTTCCCTGGCTTCCGACACATGTCAACCATGCCGTTCGAGATTGCGGGGGCGCCTATCCGTGCCGTCTGGGCCCAACTGAGACTGCGTAGCGCTCGTCCGCCTGCGTGACGGCGATACCTCCCCGCGTGGCCAAAGGCAGTCGGGCGACGGCTCGAACGATCTCAGTGGTGAACCTCCTCGCTGAGTTTCCTGGACGGTCGTTCAGACTGTCCGAGCTGGCAGAGACTCACGCTGAGCAAGGCGACGGCACACGCGCTCCTCCTCACGCTTCAAGCCGCCCGTTACGTCGAGCGCGAGGCGACATCCAGGACATACAGCCTAGGCGCAGCGCTTATCGCTCTCGGCCAAGCGGCGCTGACGCACGACTGGGTGCCGTACCTGGCCAGCATGGAGATGCGGCGCCATGCCGAGCAGAGCAACGTTCCCCACGTCCTCACGATCCTTGCCGACAATCAGATCGTCGTCGGCGCAGTGAGCCCAGAGGGAGACTGCCGTCGCCCCTCGCGTAAGCGGAGCCGAGTCCCGACGCGACTACCCCTCGGCGCTGGGATCCGTCCCGCCAGCCACCACCCTTGAAGATCTGAGGGTCTCCATACCCGGTCAGTTGTCGGCTCTAGCCCCAGGAGCACTCCTACAACCTTGTGGAGATCGAGGACGACATCCAGTAGCTCGTCTCTGGAATCACTGTCCCTATATTCGGACCGAACGGGATGTGGCTGCGACAGTCACGTGCTCCCCGCACAGGCGCTTGCTGGCAGCGAGACCACGGCCATGGCGCAAGCGATTCTCGAAGCAACTCACCGAATCAACAAGCACATTGGCAACCCGGCTGCGACGGTCCAGCCCATTCTCTGTTCCGTCGTCGGAAACCGAACCGTCTCGCCTCAGGCAGGATTCTCGATGCACTTAGGCGGTAGGCCTCGTCTCCCCTGGGATCCCCGGATTTAATCTCGCCATCTATCCGCGTACGAACCCGGGGAAAGGCCACGACCAGCCGCTGGACTCCGATAGACAACGGCGGATTGTGCGTCAATGATACCCACGTGTGAGGTCAGCGGTTTCGAAGCCGTAGATGGCGTGCTCGCTGGATAAAACAGCCCGGGACAGGGCCAGGTCGGTTGGGGTGAGGGGGTTGAACCGGGCGTAGTGCGCCACGGCTGTGGCGCGGGGCCGGCACAAGTCGTCTCACGCGGCAACGCCCTCGCTTTTGACTGGTGCCGCTGCGAAGGCGTCAAGGTAGCGGCGGTTGGCGGCGATGCTGACCTGGTAGTTACGCCAGAAGTCGGCCACACCCTGAACCCTGTCCCCGTCGGCTTCTCCTCCCCGCCCAAACGGCCCGGGAACGGCCCAAACGGGGCCGGGAGAAGCCAAAACGCGCCGGGGACAAGGGCACTGCAGGCCACGATGCCCCTCAAGCGAAACAGGACACCCCGTCAGCCCTCGAAATTCACCGCGAGGTAGCAACTAGCACCAATGCGGCACCTCGAAAGCCTCGCTAACATCCTTTTGGGTAATACGTTGACGTACTTACGTCGACGTAAGACAGTATCGGTGTGCCACAGCCACCTTCCCCTGCCAGTTGCACGAGCCGCGCAAGCCGCGTGCGGAGGAGATTCCCATGACCTTGGTCAGCAAGGGGCCGGGCGCCGCGGCACGGGAGCGGCTCGGCCACCCCGTGATCGATGCCGACGGCCACATCATCGAGCACCGCGTCGCCCTCGACGCTTTCCTCCGGGAAGAAGGGCTCGCGAACGGCTTCGCCGAACTGGCTACGGCGTTCGCCCGACCGTCCTCGGCAGAAGAGGCCGTGCGGCTGCGGGTGATCCGGAGCCCGTGGTGGGCCCTTCCGGCGGCGAATACGCGGGACCTCGCCAGCGCGATCATGCCATCGCTGCTCTACTCCCGGCTCGACGAGCTGGGCATCGACTTCGCTGTGCTGTACCCCAGCGTCGGCGTCACCTTCCCACACCTCGGTATTGAGGATCACCGTCGCGCAGCCTGCCGTGCGCTCAACAACTACCTTGCCGAGATCTTCGCCGGCTTGGAGGACCGCATGACCCCGGCGGCCGTAATCCCGATGTATACCCCCGACGAGGCGATCGAGGAACTTGACCACGTCGTCGGCACGCTCGGGCTGAAGGCAGTGGTGATCGGCAGCTACGCCGCGCGGGTGATCGAGGGCGACCTCCCGCCCGGCACCGACGCCACCTGGCTCGACACGTTCGGCCTCGACAGCGCCTACGACTACGACCCGTTCTGGGCCCGGTGCGTCCAGCTCGGCGTATCGCCGGCGACACACTCCGCGGGGATGGGCTGGGGGAGCCGGCGCTCAATCTCGAGCTACATGTATAATCACATCGGACATTTCGCGGCTGCGGCCGAGGCGTTGGCGAAGTCGCTGTTCTTCGGAGGTGTCACCTACCGGTTCCCGGGTCTGCGGGTGGCCTTCCTGGAGGCGGGATCGGCTTGGGCAACCGGCCTCTACGCCGACCTGGCTGGGAGGTGGGACAAGCGCAACATCGATGCCATCCGCCGGTACGACCCAGCGCTCATCGACCGCGAGGAACTGGCCTGCTTGTTCACCGCGCTACGCCGGCGCGTTAGTCCGCTTCGGTCCGGAGGCCGGGATCGGCCAGGATCTGTCCGAGCCGATCGACGAGTTCGCCGCGTGTTGCATCACCCGGCCTTCCGACGTCCGCGATCGCTTTGTCCCGAACTTCTTCTTCGGCGCCGAGGCCGACGACCCGCTGACGGCACTCGCCTTCAACACCGACCTCAACCCCCTCGGTGCCCGGCTCCAGGCGATGTTCAGTTCCGACGTGGGGCACTGGGACGTCCCGGACATGCGTCTGGTCGTGGCCGATGCGTGCGAGCACCTCGATGGGGGTCGGATGGACTCTGCGGCGTTCCGGGACTTTACGTTCGCCAACGCGGCGCGGCTCTACGCCGAGTCGAACTCCCGGTTCTTCGCAGGGACCTCGGTCGAGGCCGATGTCGCCGACCTCATCCGCGGCGCCGACGCCTCGCCGAGGTGACACCCGAGCCGGTTCCGGATGGGATCGACCCTCACTTGGACGAGCTGGCCGCGACCTGAGACGACGACGTGGGCCCAAGTCGAATTACCTCGGGGCGTGACTGAGGCGATCCGTGAGGTAGCAGGCTCCTTCCGTGCATGCGAATGGTCGGACGCGGCGCCGGGACCGGGCCACTGACGCAGGCGCTCGGAGACGCCGTCGGATCGGTCGCGCTGGCCGGACATCCCGTCCGGCATTGAGCGAGGCCCTCCGGGGCACATGACACTGCTAAGGCTGCTCCCACAGGGCCAGCCAGGGCTCGAGTGGGGACGCCCCGACCCGCGGGAGGGCTGGCAAACGTATGCGACTACCATAAACCGGGGTTCAAAAGGCCGTAGCACAGCTGTATGCCGTAGCACGGATGCACACCGACGACCAGCGCCCGGGTTGACGCTTCAGAGCTCTGTCAGCGAGAATACTCTCGTGGTGTTCGTTGACGATATTCCGGTCATCAAGCGGTCGGCGAAGCCTCGAACGGATTGCGTTCCTTGGCAACCTGCAGCCGGCCCCGGATCACCGTCACCGCCGAGTGAGGGTGCCGGGACCGAACCGAGGAGGTAGCTCATGCCAGGAGCGGATCACCTGGGGAATGGAGTCATTCATGCGACGGTGGCGGAGTCCGTCCCGTTTTGGGAAGCACCTCCGCGACCAGCGCCGGGGGCTCCCAACATTGTATTGGTCGTCCTTGATGACGTGGGGTTCGCTCACCTCGGCAGCTACGGATCGTCCATCAGCACCCCGACTACGGACAGACTTGCGAGCAACGGACTGAGGTTCAGCAACTTCCACGTGACCGCACTCTGCTCGTCCACACGAGCAAGCCTTCTGACAGGACGCAACCATCACACGGTTGGCATGGCGACAGTGGCTAACTGGGACACCGGCTACCCTGCTGGAAGAGGGCGGATCACGGCAGCTGCTGCCACCTTGGCGGAAGTCCTGCAAATGGCCGGCTACAACACCTTCGCCGTCGGCAAATGGCATCTCACGCCAGGAGAGGAGACCTCTTCACTTGGGCCTTATCGTGATTGGCCACTGGGTCGCGGCTTTGATCGATTCTACGGCTTCCTGGGCGCTTGGGTAAATCACTGGTCTCCGCAACTGTGGTATGACAATCATCGAGTCGCAGTCCCTATCGGCGATGACTACTACCTCACGGACGACCTAGTTGACCATGGCATCGGGTTCGTCCGCGATCACATCGGTGTCGATCGTGGAAAGCCCTTCTTCCTGTATCTCGCGACAGGAGCATGTCATGCCCCGTTGCACGCACCCGCAAGTGCGATTGCTCACTATCGCAACGCCTTTGACATCGGTTGGGACCAGTACCGCATGGAGACGTTGGCGCGCCAGATCGCGGTCGGCCTAGTTCCCAGCGACACCCAACTGGCAGCGAGAAACCCTGGCGTCCCGGCCTGGGAGGACCTGGCACTGGAGAATCAGCAGGCGTATGCCGCATGGAACGAGGTCTTCGCCGGGATGCTGCACCATACGGACACGCAATTGGGACGCCTCGTCACGTATTTCGAGAACCACGGTCTACTCGAAGATACGATCTTCCTCGTGATGTCCGACAACGGCGCGAGCAGCGAAGGGGGACCAAACGGGAGCCGCAACTACCTGGGAAGCCGCGCAGGTGTGCAAGCACCGTCCCCCGCCGACGGACCACCGGATCCCGAGGAGCTCGGCGGCCCGAGCTCGCTTGGCATCTATCCGGAAGGCTGGGCACAGGCCGGGAACACCCCGCTGAAATGGTACAAGACGTATACGTACGGGGGCGGTGTCCGTGCGCCATTGATCGTGCACTGGCCCGGAGGCGGAGTGATACCGGGAATCGTGCCAGCCTTTGTGCACGTCACCGACATTGTGCCCACCCTCCTCGAGGCGGCGGAGCTGACAGCGCCGACCTCGTTCAAAGGCGTCGAGCAGATCCCACTGCACGGGACCAGCTTCCTCGGGCTCCTGCGGGGTCAGGAGCAGGCGAAGACCCCGCACCGGACTCAGTATTTCGAGACATTCGGGCATCGGGGGATCTGGCACAACGGATGGAAGGCAGTCACCCTTCACCAGCGGGGGGAAAGCTATGAGAACGACCGGTGGGAATTGTACCAGTTGAGCACCGACTTTCCGGAGTGCAGCGACCTGGCAACGGATCACCCAGAACTCCTCGACGTCCTTATCCAGCTCTGGTGGGCTGAAGCAGAGCGGAACAACGTTCTTCCATTGGATGATCGCGGAGGCGCTCTGGGAGGGGTCGTATCACCGTATTCGATCCGCACACGGAGGACGTTCCTGTACGAGCCGGGAATGGCAAGCGTCCCCTCGGCGATCGCCCCTGACCTGGTGAACCGCTCGTACACCATAGCCGCGACTGTTGTGTCCTCCGGCGACGGCGTGCTTCTCGCTCAGGGAGGTCGGTTCGGCGGATACAGTTTGTTTGTCAGAAATGGCCATGTTTGCTTCGCCTACAACAATGCCTCCCATGAGCAACTCTTGGAGTCCGAGCACCAGTTGCCACCCGAAGGCGGGACGGTGAGGTTCCGTTTCACCCGGACCGGCGACTTCGAGGGCACCGGGGAAATCTGCATCAACGACAACTCGGACGGGCCTCGACCGTTCAAAGAGACGCTGCGGAGCATGAATGTGAGCTTCGAAGGGTTGGAGTGTGGACGAGACGATCTCACAGCCGTGAGCGCCAGATACGAAACACCGTTCTGCTTCGAGGGCGTGCTGGACCACGTGGTGGTTGAGATCGACGCAGAAGGCGGAAGCCAGATCGGCGATCAGATCGAGGCGCTAACGACCGAGCAGTGATCGGGGGGGAGGAAGGGCGGTATCCTCGCTCTCACTGTTTGGTTGCTGCTCGTACGAGGTCAATCTCTGTTTCGAGCCAGCGGACTTCGTCCCAGGCGTCACCGCCGGAGCGTTCGAGCAGCAGCTCCAGCGCTGCGTTCTGGATGTCGCGACCGGGTTTGTGAGTGGGGTCGACCGAAAAGACCATATCGGTGAAATGCAGCGCCTCGACGGGTTGACCCGCATCTAGGCGGGCAGCAGCCCGCTCGGCCAGGACGTCGGGGCCGCCGGCGAGATCGGTGAGTTCGCTCCAAATTGCTCGCGGTGGCACCGGGTACAGCTCCGTCGTCGACTCGAATCGGAACCAGCCTGCGTATTCCTCCCAGACCACGCGCACATACCAGGACACGACCGCGACCCTGGCGGGCCGGCTCGAGGTGGGCAGGCAACTTGATCTCCGACATCAACGTCCACAAGTCCTTACCGGCGTTCATCCCCTTCACGGTCTCGTCGTGAATGTACTCGGTCGCGTCCCGGATCCTGGTCAAATCGGCCCGGATGCGGGCTGCGCCCTCGATTGGCTCGTCGTGGCCTGTGATCATGGTCTCGGGCTCGAGGTCGATCACCCGGTTCACCGATCGGATGAACAGCCGGGCACTACGCACGCGGTCTCCTCGTAGCGTGTAGAGGTGTGGAAGCTGGCCGTAGAGGGCACCCAGAAGGTTCCCCGTGAACACCGTCTTTTCCTCCGGGAGCCACACGGCGAGGCCATCGGTGATCTCTCCTCCGGGCACGGAGTACAACTCGAAGCGGCGACCCCCCACCTCGAACACATAGAAGTCGTCGAATGTCGTTGACAACAGCGGATCGACGGTTTCGAGGCGGTCGCGACTGCCCGGCCGGCCTGTGAGCACGCTGAATAGCCGCCCTCCGCGGCGGCCGGCAAACTCCGCCAGGAGTGTCCAGTCGAGACGGCCGTCAGGAAAGTTCCGCTGGGCGATCGTTTCCACGCCCGGTCCATCGAACACCGGCCAACCACCAATATGATCGGAGTGGCTCTGCGTGAGAACAATCTTCTTGACGTCGAGCGGGCGGCCCAGCAGCTGCTCGAACCGCTCGCGGTGGCGAGGTCCCTGCGACAACGTACCGGTGTTGATCACCACATCACCCTCGGTACTCGCGACGAGGTACACGTTCGAGGTGCTCCGGGATAGGACGATGTCGCCGTGCACGATCTCCGCCGGCCGTGCAGGCTCCCAGGTGGCCGATGACATCATCCGATGAGTAGTGCTGCCGACCGAGGTCATATTGCTGCTTCTCCCTTCTCAGCTATACACGAGCTGCATGTTGCTCAAATACGGCGGCGCGCCCGGTCAGGTGCTACTCGTGCCCGGTCGGAGTCGACGTGCCCGTCTTCGACCGGAAGGCTGACCCGGAGGGCCGGACAAGCACTTCCGGGTGGCCCGCGAGAGTGGTCATCGCTCCGAGAACGCACTCTCATTTGGTTGCTGCTCGTACGAGGTCAATCTCGGTTTCGAGCCAGCGGACTTCGTCCCAGGCGTCACCGCCGGAGCGTTCGAGCAGCAGCTCCAGCGCTGCGTTCTGGATGTCGCGACCGGGTTTGTGAGTGGGGTCGACCGAAAAGACCATATCGGTGAAATGCAGCGCCTCGACGGGTTGACCCGCATCTAGGCGGGCAGCAGCCCGCTCGGCCAGGACGTCGGGGCCGCCGGCGAGATCGGTGAGTTCGCTCCAAATTGCTCGCGGTGGCACCGGGTACAGCTCCGTCGTCGACTCGAATCGGAACCAGCCTGCGTATTCCTCCCAGACCGCGCACATACCAGGACGACGAGACCGCGACCCTGGCGGGCCGGCTCGAGGTGGGCAGGCAACTTGATCTCCGACATCAACGTCCACAAGTCCTTACCGGCGTTCATCCCCTTCACGGTCTCGTCGTGAATGTACTCGGTCGCGTCCCGGATCCTGGTCAAATCGGCCCGGATGCGGGCTGCGCCCTCGATTGGCTCGTCGTGGCCTGTGATCATGGTCTCGGGCTCGAGGTCGATCACCCGGTTCACCGATCGGATGAACAGCCGGGCACTACGCACGCGGTCTCCTCGTAGCGTGTGACGGTGGGAACGCAATTGGTCGCTTACGCGTGACTGTCGACTTCGCCCCTCCTTTCGGTTGTGGGGGATGGGTATTTTGAAGCACAGTTCGACTCTTTCCTGGGTGAGGATAACTCGGTCCAAGACGGTGCGGATGAGCTGTTGGCGTTGATCGAAGGTCATGGCTTCTAGGTTGCCGTTGACTTGGTGAGCGAAGTCGTCGATCCGTTTGTTGAGGTCATCTTTGGTGATCCGTTGTTGTCGATCGCGTGTGGTGGCTTGGTCGAGCTCGGCGATCCGTTCGGTTAGCGGACCTTGCCGTGCTTTGAGGTCGGCCAGGGTGATGGCGTCGGCCTGGTAGGCGTCGACGAGTCGCCGGTGCTGGGTTCGTAGTTCGGTGAGTTGACGATGGGTTTCGGCCAGGTGGGTGTCGTCGGGGGTGGCGGCGCAGGCCCGGGCAATGAGTTCGGGATGACGTAGATGCTTTACGACTTCGGCCCACACGAGTTCGTCGAGTTCGTTGGCTCGGGCAGAGGGCTGTGAGCAGCGCAGCCTCTCGTCAGCGAAGGTGGAGGGGAAGGATGTTCTGGCAGCGGTAGTAGCGGTCCTCCCGGCCGGCCCGGATGCGGCCTCCACAATGCCGAACGGCGCCGCATTCGCCACAACGGACGAGATATCGCAGCAGGTACCGCTCTTCGCCAACGTGGCGGGGACTGAAGCGGGCGTTGACGCCGTGGTGTGTTTGGGAGCGAGTCCAGGCGTCGAGATCGATGATGGCGGGCACGCTGACGGCGATCCATTCCTCCCGGGGCCGCTCGGATCGGATGGGTCGGTGCCCGGGGTCGTGGCGAGGAAGCCGCGCCGCGTGCGGGAGATCGCTGTATCGGTTGAAGTACATGGTCCCGGTGTAGGCCTCGTTGTGCAGGAGGCGGTCCAAGCTGGAGGTGCGCCAGATCCGGTTGCCCCGGGGACTGGGCACGCCGGTCTCCATGAGACGGATGGCGATCTGGCGCACGGAAAGCCCGTCATGGGCGTGCCAGTTGAAAACGTGGCGCACGACGGCGGCCTCTTCCTGGTGGGTCTCGAGGCGTGGTGGCAGTCCGTTGGAAGCGGGAACTTTGCGATAGCCGAAGGGCACGTCGCCGGACACGATCGCCCCTTGCCGGGCCCGCCACAGCTTCCCTCGACGGTTGCGTTCGACGATCTTGGTTCGCTCGAACTCGGCCACTGCCGCCTGGACCTGGGCGATGAGACGACCGTGGGGGCTGTCGGCGAGCCCGCCCTCAAGGAAGATCACCGAAACGCCAAAGCGGTTGAGCTCATCAAGCACACGAGGGCTTGATGGACATAGTTACGGGCCAGCCGGTCGGGACACAGCACGACCACAGCATCGATCAGCCGGGCGGCTGCCGCGTCGCGCACCCGGTCCAGTCCGGGTCGGTCGAGCCGCATCCCGGAGTACCCGTCATCGGTGCAGCTCAGTTCGACCTGCCAGCCCTCCGCAGCCACTTGGTCGTGAAGGGCTTCGAGTTGGGAACCGATGGTCTGCTGTTGTTCCTGACGGTCCGTTGACACACGGGCGTACAAGGCGACTCTCATCTCATCCCTCCAATGATGAGCCCATAGACGGCCACCAGTGACACCAGGCGAGCGTCGCTGCCAGTCCAGCGACGCTCCGGTGCTTCGCGTGCCACCACTTCCCACGCCGGCCGAGCGCTGAGCAGCCCGGCCAAGCCGAACCGAGCCAGTCTGCGAGCGTTCTGGCCTTGGGCAGCCCGCCCGGCGATCACCTCGGCCCGCAACTGCTCATAGTCCGACCGCCATCGACGGTTACGCACCCTTCGCGACGACATGCCGGGAGCCACTTTTGGGTTCCAGCAGACGCTCCACCGTCCGCCGGTGCAGCACCACGCCGAACTTCTGGTCCACGAGCCGGGCGATATGAGCTCCCGAAAACGACGGCTCCGCGGCCTTTGCCGCCCGCACGAACTCAACAACTTCGCCTGACGCTTTGAGCGGTCCTTTGCGGCCCCGCTTGCCTTCGAACAACCCGGCGATCCCCTCAGCGTCGAACGCCCGGCGAAGCGTGTAAAAGGTCTGGCGGCTGACTCCGAAGGCCGCGCACGACTCCGTGACGGTCAGCTCGCCAACCGCGGGTCCTCGCAGCATTTCGTAGCGAACCTGGAGACGGTCCTCTGCGTCAAAGAATTCCCGGTGAAGGCGGAACCGCTTTGCGGTAACTTTCCGGGGTTCCGGATTCAGTGTTCCGTGGGCATTTAAAGCCCGACGTTTCTCCTTGCTGGCCATGTCGCCAAGACTAACTGGGCCGGCGACGATTGTCACGCATTCAACACCGCAGCCGCTTCGCTTGCCGGGCTTTCTCCTTAAACTACAAGAATTCCTCCACATCCTCCCTGATGGGCGACATACATTCACTGACATAGCGGCCGTCATTCCGTGACACCCAAGTGCTGAGTTCGACGAACAGTGAGCCGCTTCTGAACAGGAGCTCGGCGGATCCCCGGGTTCAAGGGATCCAGCAGAACTACCACCAAGAAGCTCACATAACCGATTGCGTTCCCGCCATCGTAGAGGTGTGGAAGCTGGCCGTAGAGGGCACCCAGAAGGTTCCCCGTGAACACCGTCTTTTCCTCCGGGAGCCACACGGCGAGGCCATCGGTGATCTCTCCTCCGGGCACGGGCTTCAGACCGTGAGCTTCGTCCGGGCTGGGCGGCGCCGCTTCACGGCCGGTAGGAGGTAGCGCAACAAGACGGATGCTTCCAAAGCGCGCCGAGCGTCGGAAACATGGCGGCCCCGAGACAAGGTTCGAGATGGCATTCGTCGTGGTGGCGGGGGCTCCGAAGGCGAGAGGCACCTCGGCGCGTGGCCAGATCGGGGCACCTCTCACGCAGCGCTCACCTGCGTTCGGCCCCATTGTCGACAGCAGCGTCGTGCGGATCGACCGCGAGCAAGCAGCTGTAGTGAGGTCATTGCCGAGCCGTGCGCTACCAGGCCGACCGGCCTGGCGTGACCCAGCGCTGGGGCGGCCCGGCAGTGGGACCGGGCGCTGCCAGCCCGCCCCCCGGTTCAGGCTGGAAACCAACCGGTGAACGGCGCTCACGGCTTGGTCGGGGTCATCGGGCGCTTTCGGGTCGGACAGCCCCGATGTAATGTGTGGGTGGCGAGCCGGGAAGCCTGGTCGGCACCTTTGTTTTTCCCTTCCCGAGGAGCCCGAGTATGCGTCGGTGGCCAGTTGAGTCCGCACTGGGGCTTGGCGGCAAGGCGTGGCGGCGTGTAACCGCGGAGGGGTTGACGGCCGTGTCGGTGACGGTGGCGGCCCCCGCGTTCGTGATCGGGGCCTTGCTCAGTCTGGCTACCAGCTGGGTGTTGGTGTCCCGGTTGGAGCGGGTCGGAGCGCGCCTCGGCCTGTCCGAGGCCCTACTCGGCCTCGTGGCGGCGCTGGCCGCGGACGCCCCGGAGGTGACCGCGGCGGTGACGGCCCTGTCCCATGACCAGCGGCAGGTGGGGGCGGGAGTCGTGATCGGATCGAACGTGTTCAATCTGGCCGCCCTGTTGGGGTTGGGGGCGGTGGTGGCGGGCCGTATCGCCCTGCACCGCAGGGTGGTCCTGCTGGGCGGGGCGGTGGCGATCTGGATGGCGGCGGTGTGCCTGGCGGTGGTGCTGGACTGGATCCCAGCCCTGGCCGGGGTGGTGGCGGTGGTGGTGGCCATGGTGGCCTATGTCATCGTCCTGGGCGTCGAGGGGCGAGGGTTGCGGCTCCCGCCCCGCTGGACCCGTTGGTTGGCTGCGGCGGTCAGCGAGGAGGAGCGGGAGCTCGAGGCCGCCATCACACCCCGGCGGGGAACACCCCGGGACGTGATCGTGGCTGGCGTGTCGCTGGTGGTGGTCGTGGCGGCCAGTGTGGTCATGGAGCGGGCCGCCTCCAGCTTGGGTAGTCGGTATGGGGTGACCCAGATCGTCGTCGGGGGGCTGGTCCTGGCCGCGGTGACCAGCCTGCCCAACGCGGTGGCGGCGGTGTATCTGGCCCGCCGGGGGCGGGGGGCGGCCACGTTCAGCACCGCCCTGAACAGCAACACCATCAACGTGGTGGTCGGTCTGATGGTGCCCGCCGCGGTGATCGGCCTGGGCCGGCCGGCCAGTCAGACCATCCTGATCGCCGCCTGGTATGTGGGGCTGACCCTCGGCGTGCTGGGTTTTGCGTACCTCGACCGGGGCATCGGGCGGTCGGTCGGGATCCTGGTCATCGCTGCCTACCTGATCTTCGGGGCGTCGGTGCTGGCCGCGGCGGGCTCGATGGACCTTCGCGTCGTGATCGGGCTGGCGGCGGTGGTGGCGTTGGCGTTCGGCCTCGGGCTGGCCCTCAGGTCCCGTCAGCGCTCAGTCGGCGCCGACCTGGACCCGGCATCAGCTTCGTGGGGCCCGGACCGGTCGGACCGCTGAGCGGCCTCCCGCTGACAACGCTCTCGGTGAAAGGCTCTGCTCGGCACGCCGGGCGGGCCCGTCATCGCGGAGGATTCGGTTTCCTTTATGCGGGGCGCCGGCTCACTTTGCGCGCCAGCACCGACCCGATGGCCACGACCACCAACCCCCAGGCCAGCTTGACCTACCCCGCCTGGTGGTTCATCCCGACCGCCAGCCCCACAACGAGTCCCCACGTGGCCATGGCCCCCAGCCAGGCAAGCGCCCCGGGCCGCCGCCGCACCACATATCCGCCATGCCCATCCGGTCGGACCCTGTTGGCCATGGGCAGAAGACTACTTCCCGAAGACCTAGCCGACCTCCTCGCCTGGGCCGACACAGGGAACGAGACCCGCTGGTATGGCACAAGCCATGATCCTGGTCGCCGCCACCTCGACAGGCGGCGACCTCATCGCGAATGGCCTGGAGCTCCCCGTATCAGCGGCGTGCCTGTCTGATCAGTTCGGCCTTGGCCTCGGCAGTGCTGATCGCGGGTGGCTTGGCGAGTGATTGTTGGCGGTGAGGGCGAGGATAGGCACTTCTTCTTTGCGAGGGACCCATCCCGTCGAAGTGTCGCTCAAACAGGGAAATACCCGTAATACTGCGCGGGGCGCCGCGGTGACGCTGGACTTCTCAAGCGTCCGACCTGTGGTGACGCTCGTTCGGCGAGGCCGGGCACGACGGCATCACTTTGCTGACCCATGCGGTACTGGCGATACCGACCGAGAGCATCCAACCCCGAATCATCCGGCTTTGTCACTGACCGTGGCCTGTCCGGCCGGTCGGAGCTGGCTTCCGCTCGACGTCCTCGGTGAGCGTGGCTCTCGGCAGGGGGGCTACTCAGCCCTGCGCAGCGATCGTCAACGACCGATGCCAACACTTGCCGAGTTGTGACGAGATAAGGATGCCGACCCCAACCCAGGGCACAGGCGCGAGCGCGTAGTCGGCCCGCCAGGTACGTCAGCGGTGCCACCAGTGGACTCAGACCGGGAAGGTACCGTGCGTCAGCGGGCATTCGGTCTTATACAGCGCCGCTCCTGTGACTGGTGACCTCCTTCGAGACTGGCTTCGCCGTGTGCTGGAAGGTGGGGTTAGTCAAGTACGATTCCCAATACGAACACCCATAGCCGTGGCGGCGCTACGGTTGAACCCGAGGTGGCGCTGGCGCCACCTCCGCTGCCGGGTAGGGTCGGCCACAACTCGTGGGCCTCGGCGGCAGATCTCAGCGGCGACGATCGCGGCTTCTTCTCGTTCTTTGATCACAACGACAATGGCTGCCGGATCGGTTCGGCCTTCCATGACCAGAGCCCAACCCATCTACGCCTCGCCGCCCAGGTCGGTATTCATCGCCTGCACCTGGCGGGTGAGTTGACGGCGTGATCGCCGCGCCGTTCGAAGTACCGGGCGACCAGCGCCATTTCGATGGCAACCGGCACCGACACTCGCGCCGCTGCGAGATCCGCGGTCAGGCTTACGTGAAGATCGTTGATCTCATCGTCTCGCGCCCGCAGCCGCCCCGCCACCGAACCATCACCGCGGGCGAACGTCGCACAATGGCGTGAGCGACGTCGAACTCGACGGGCCCACGGCAAAGCGTCTCGAGGTCTGCGAACAGCAGACCTTTCTCTGTCCTGAGCAAGTTGCCTGGATGCGGCTCGCCATGCAGCAGCTGCTCGCCCGCGCCGCGATCGACAACCGCGTCGGTAGATCTCACCAGCGTGTCCCTCAGAAATCCCGGTCGGGACCAAGAAGCTCTGGCGTCATCTCGGGGTGGCCGACCAGCCACTGGGCCTCGGCGACTCTCTCAGTGAAATGTGGCACCTTCACGGAAACCTGGCGCATCCCGGCATGTAGCCGCTCTAGCACCTCGGCATACTCGGCGGGCGCGAAGTCTCCAGGCGGCACGGCCCTGTAGTAGGTCCACAGCGTGACGGCAAAGTCATCACGCAGATAGACCCCTGGCTCCACACGAGGCTCAAGCCCTGCCACCGGGCTATCGGTGTCCGCGAGGCGCCGGGCGAACAGGACCGCAACTCGGCTCCCGCCAGAGCCTCGGCAGGAGCCACTCGCGCCAGAACCTCACACGGCAGCAGGCGCACAGCCAGCCGGTTCGAGTTGTGAACAACGACTGCATCATCGACTCGCAGGTCAAGCGCTGCGGCGCAGGCCCTGCCTGCGGCCACCGCACGCGGGACTTCGGATGCCCTCATCGTGGTCAACTCTCGCAGAAGTACCGGCGGGCCGGGAAGTCGTGCCTGTCCAGGATCGCCGGCTGGGGCGCCCGGATCAGACCACGCGGCACTCATCCGAGGGCGTGGAGGAACCGCTGCCGATTGCGCTCGAACCACTTCTGGCGGCGGTCATAGCGAGCTTGGCCGCCCATGTGGTTCCACATGTCGACAAAGGCCTGCTCGCCGGCCTCGACTCGCCCACGAACGAACCGCCCACCGGTCTCGATCGCGTCGGCCAACACGTCTAGGAACGGCTCCCGGCCGGGCGGCAACCCGTAAGCGTCGGCGACAACCCGAAGCCGCTGGAACGCATCGAGCGACCCGCGGCCCAGACGGGCGGCATCTTCGGGGGTATCGATCGGCACGCACATCTTGGCCAGCTGAGCGAGATCGTAGATCGGCCGGCCGGGGGCTACGAAGTCGAAGTCCAACAAACCGACCGCCACCTCGTGGCGGTAGACCACGTTCTCCGGGCACACATCGTTGTGACACATGATCGGACCGCCCGCGGGATCGGCCAGCTCGTCACACCATGCAACCCCTGATTGCCACACGAAGCCGGCCACGGCTCGGTGATAGCCAGCCAGCAACCTGGACGTCGAAGTCAACGCCGCATCGGCCTGGGACCATTCAGGGAACGGGAGACATGGCACGTCCCCCTCGATGAACACCAGTCGTTCCCGGCCGTCAGGATCGATGCCCAACGGTTCGGGGACACCGTCGAACCCGCCGGCACGGACATACCGCAGGAGCTCGTGGATCGCCTCGGTGCGGGCATTGCCGGGACGCAGGACATGGGCACCCGAGCGGATGACCGCCCCCGCATTGGCAACTCCCCAGCCAGGATCTCCTCGGTCACTCCATCAGCCTCTCACTCCATCACCTTGCGGATGAGCAAGGAGGACTCCGCCGAAGTCGCCGTTCCCGGAAACGGCTCGAAGAATCCGCTAACCGACGAGCCCGGTGCCACGCACAACGTCCCCTTCCGGGGACAGGCGTCGGTCTGGGCGCACGTTCGGCATCCCACGGCCCAGCGTGGATCGAGCGCGAACTCGTTGAAGGGTCCCGCGATCCGCGGAGGAACTCCAAACGCAGGCCCGGGGACGGCGGGGTGGCTATGGCCAGGAGAACACGTCCACGGTTCTCTGAAGCCCGAATTCGGCAGCCAGCTGCGACAGTTCCGGGTCGTCCTCGGCCACGATGATGTTGACCAGGACGTCACCGCGTTGGAAGGCCACCGCCAAGGCACTGTTGAGCAGGCGCTGACGGTTAGATCCCGTGATTCGGTCGATCACGCACACTGTGCCGCCAGGGTCGTATACGGGCGGAGCAGGAAAGGGTGGGGAACCTACGACAACTCCGTCGCCATCGGCGAAGCACAAAGCACCCTCGGCAGTGGGGTCGAGACCTCCTCCGAAGGTATGCCTCGGAGGCGGGGGCACCAGCTGGTCGCCCAGTGGATCTCGGACTATGGGGGCGGTCTGGGGTCGCCCGATCCAGTAGCTCGACACCGGACCAAGTCCCGCTCGGTGGGACGCTTCCAGGCGAGCCGAGTCCCCGCTGGGTACACACGTGAGCGCAGGCCGCTCGCTGACGACCTCGAGGAGCGCTACTCCGCTGCTGGCCACCGGCGGTCATCGACCATCGCGACGTCATCAATGACCCATTGAGCCTTCTGGGGGACGGACACCGCGCACCCCTCCACCATCCCGTCAGCCTCGACGACACGGAAGGTGTACTGCGGTGATCTGAGCATGTGAGCCAACCATCCGGGATGGGCCTGGTCCGCCGTGCTCGACTTGCGCCACCACACCGGAGCCCAGCCGGCCAGACGATTCCGGTATGCGGTCGTAAGTGCGACGATGTCGGGCAAATCATTCTCGGTCGCGGGCCGGACCCTCATTGCGGCAAAGCTTGCCCTAGCCATCGACATAACGGCAAGCCCATCGACCCACTCCGCTCAACGATCCTTGACTGGTCACCACGCCGCGGTGCTCGCGAAAGTTGCCTGCGGCAGAACGGCAACTGAGCGATTCCTGGAGTCCCGGACGTCGAATATTTGCGGGCATTTGCAGAGCCCTGAATGCCGGTCCGGGAAGGGAATCACTACACGGCGAGCCCAGGCTGGCCGGACGAGGTGTGGCTCAGGCGTGACTCGTGGCAAATTGAGCTGGAGAGACTGAGGTGTGGCGCTTGAAGTGACGGGTGAGATGCGCCTGATCAAAGAAACCAACAGCCACAGCGACATCTGCGGACCTGGCTCCGACCAGGAGCATCCTTCGGGCAGCTTCGACGCGACGACCAATGAGATAAGCGTGGGGGCTGATCCCGAAAGTGGCGGTGAAGCTACGGACCATATGGGGCACGGACCGATCGAGGGATCGTGCTGCCCGATCGAGCGTGATCGACTCCACTAGGTGCTCGTTGAGCACCTCTCGGAGCTTGTGGGCCACGGCCGATTCTGGTGCTCGAAAACCGACGCGTCGCGGCGCGATATGGGCGGCGATTCGTTCGGCAATGAGGGCTAGGCGGCCCTCGCCGTCGAGGGGTCCTTCGCCGGCGACGAGCGAGTCGTGTAGAGAAGCAAGCGCGGCTCGAAGTTGGCGGTCGTGCAAGTTCGTCTTGTCGACGGCCGCCCCGGTGAGTTCGGAGGGAAGGAATGATGCGTCCAGATACAGGTTCCGCTTCCAGAATCCAGCTGGCGCACCATCGGCGGGCCGGCCGTCGTGGACCACTCCCGGCGGGAGAACGGCGACGGTCTGGCCACTGGCGCCGCAGTGTCGAGTGTCGAGATCGTAACGAATGGCACCGGCATCGACGATGAGCACCGTCCAGGTATCATGGCAGTGCAGCGGGTAGGCGTAATCGACGATGTGGGCGTGGAAGACCTCAGCGATCCCCGGCACCGATGGCCGCCACGCCGGACCCGGCACTGACGGGGAAGATCGTCCACGTCAAGATTGTACAAGCCAATCTGGGCGCGCCTTAGCGACATTGATGACCATGACTGACACTCCCGTTAACCTGACCGCCGTCTTGGCGTCGTTCGAGGAGATCTACAACCCTCGGACCGTCGTGCGGCATGAACGACTACGCCTTTCGGGTGGCGCACACCAAGGGCGAGCATGTTTGGCACAGCCACGACAACACCGACGAGTTCTACCTGGTGATCGACGGGCAGTTCGACATCGCGCTGCGCGAACCCGGCGAGCCAGATCGCACTGCTGCCCTCCACGCAGGCGACACCTTCGTGGTCCCCAAGGGCCTCGAGCACAAGCCGTCCTCGCCCGGCGGTGCCATCCTCGAGGTAAAGATCCTCGCAGCGGACGGAGCGATGACGCGACTGAGGACGGTCAGCAACGTTGCAGCGACCGCGGAGGTCTCTAAGGTCAGCCTCAGCGAAGTACTGGCGACCTTCGACGACATCTACAGTCCTAGGGTCGTCAGCCGAGTCAACGACTACGAAGTCAAAGTGGCCCACACCAAGGGTGCTCACGTCTGGCACACCCACGACCACACCGACGAGTTCTTCTTCGTGATCGACGGGCAGTTCGACATCGCGTTGCGCGAACCCAGCGATCCAGATCGCAGTATCACCCTGCACGCAGGCGACATCTTCGTGGTCCGCAAAGGCGTCGAGCACAAGCCGTCCTCACCCAGCGGTGCTGTGCTCATGTTTGAGCCATCGGGAACATCGAGTACTGGCGACCGACACCACGGAGCGATTCCCGATCACGTCGACAGCACCACCGGCCACCGGTTGTAGAAGGGCCTCATCGAGCACGCCCGTACCTATGTGAAACCGCCCCGCAACTAGATCGTTGTGCGGAATCTGAAAACGGACTGGAAGCGAGGATAGGTAGATGGATGTGGTTGTAGCGCGATTTCAGATGATCCGAGGCTCTGCGACCGCATCAACTCGTGTCTAAAAGCCCGCCTATTGGACGGAGTGCTTCCAACCACTCCAACTATCTTTTTCGACGTGTCGAATGACCCTTCATCGGTTCCCGGCATCCTGCTCACAGCCGACCGGTAAATGTCACGCTCAACGCTGAGGGTTGACAACCGCCTCATGTCCGGAAGCCGAACCCTCATTGGGCACCCCGATCAGCCCGTGATCAGGCACTGCGCGGAGTAGTCCCGTAGAGGCCGCCCGAAGACAGTCCGGGGAACGGAGCGGTTTACGGACAGGTTGTCGAGCTCCTCCTCGTGCGCTGGCCCTCCCTGTCCCCTACCACGCGCTCCGCTTGTCCCAAGATCCCGGTCCTGCCGTCGCTCATAGGTGCCGCGCGGGGATAGGGTTCTGGACTCCCACGGCTCACCTCTTCAGGCATGAGACGCCATGATGGCTCACGCCGTTGTCGCCCGTAGCTTTCTGACCAGATTGATCGTCGAGAGGAACCAGTCGAATAGCCATTCGAGAAACGCCGGGTCGTAGTCGGTCTTCTGGTCGGCTTTGCGGTGGCGGAGATCGAAGTTGTTGGCGATGTCAAATAGGGCGCCCGAGTCCTTAGTGGTCCACCGCGGAACTACATTGATGTGATTTGATTGGGTAGCGGCGAGGGGGTGTGGGCGGCGTTGCGTTCGCTTCGTGTGGAGGGACGCTGTGGCCCGTGGCAGTGTGAGTCCGTTCGAGATCGTGTTGTCGGCAGCTGAGCGCGGCGAACTTGAGAAACGGGCTGCGACTTACACGGACTCGTACGGGCGGGTGGTAAGAGCCAAGATCGTGCTCCTTGCTGCTGCGGGGCTGGCAAACGTGGATATTGCGGCACGGCTTGATACCAGCCCGCAGGTGGTTCACCGCTGGCGGAGGCGGTTCTTCGAACAGCGATTGAAAGGGCTCGAGGACCGGCATCGCTCGGGCAGGCCCCGAGTCTTTTCCCCCCTCGGTGGACGTCGAGATCAAGATGCTGGCCTGCGAGCTTCCGGCCACCACCGGGGTGCCGCTGTCGCGCTGGAGTTGCGCCGAGTTGGCCGCGGAGTTGATGCTGCGAGGCGTGGTGGCGTTTATCTCGGCCGCCACGGTGTGGCGGGCGCTGCGATCTGACGCCATCCGCCCGTGGCGATACCGGTCGTGGATCTTCCCCAGGGCGGCGGACTTCGCGGCCAAGGCGGCAGTGGTGTTGGACCTCTACGCCCGCGTCTTTGACGGAAAGCTGTTGACCAATCGGGAGTTCGTGATCAGCTCGGACGAAAAGACCAGCATCCAGGCCCGCTGCCGCTGCCATCCCACCCTGCCGCCCGGCCTGGCCAGGCTTATGCGCGTGGAGCACGAGTACGATCGGGGTGGAGCGCTGGCCTATCTGGCCGCCTACGACGTGCATCAAGCCCGACTGTTCGGACATACCGCGCCGACCACCGGGATCGAGCCGTTCGGCCGGCTCGTCGAAGATGTCATGACCACTGAGCCTTACGCGTCGGCCAAGCGGGTGTTCTGGGTCGTCGACAACGGCAGCAGCCATCGCGGACAAGCCTCGATCGACCGGCTTGAAGGCCCCTGGCCCAATCTGAGGCTGATCCACCTGCCCGTTCACGCCTCCTGGCTCAACCAGATCGAGATCGTCTTCTCTGTCATTCAGCGCAAGGTCGTCAACCCCAACGACTTTTTCGATCCGGACCAGATCGCCCGACGCCTGGCCGACTTCGAAGACCGCTACAACCACACGGCCGAACCCTTCGATTGGACCTTCACCCGAGACGACCTAAACGAGTTCCTTCAGCGCATCGCCCAATACGACCCCGTCGCTCCCGCAGCCCTGCCGACTGCTGCGTGAGCTAGCCGTCCAAGGCCATCCGCCACACCCTCGGATCGCCCAGATACAGGCCGCAGGCGCAATCCAGCGCCTCCTCCGGGCTGCCACCCATCATTCCACTCGGCAGGAACGAATCCTCGTAATCGTCGTGGCTAGCCCGATGGATAGCGAATCCCCACACGCCCGCCATCCCGCCATAGCGAAGCCGGCACAACGGGATCGTCGGGCCATCAGCGATTTCGCCGCCCACATAAGATAAGCAAAATTCGAGCGGAAACGCACCTTCACCCCAGCCAAGTCAGGCCAGTGCTCCCGGGCATGCTGACCAAAGGCGAGACTCCAACGAACGACGTGTCGACTCAGGTATCTTCACCCACCCAACACTACGACCCCCTCACCGTACTTCCGCGGACCACCACTAAGTCGTAAGCTCGGCCTTGAGGAGGTCGCGCTCGGCCTCGAGGACCCCAGCGAGGGAGACGATCGCGGAGCGCATGGTGGGAACGTCTCGGCCCCGGGAGCGAAACAGCGCGATGGCATGCTCGACATCGTCCTGATGCGCCTGGCCGGTCTGGGCTAACGCTGCGGAGAGGATGTCCTCGGTGCCGGCGTCCGATACCAGGACGATCCGGCCCTGGTCCTCACATTGATCGCTCAAGCGGACTTGCAACTCGCTGCGGGCAAGCAACTGGTTGACGTGGTGACGGTATAAGGCCCGGCCGCACGCTGGCGAGAAATCCCCGGGGTGTCCGACGCACCCCCCGCAGTTATGGCCCCGCCACTCACCCGGCCATGACGCCAGGTCGCGGAGAACCTCGATCAAGTCGAAAAACTCGTCCTCGCCCCACGAGAAACGGCTCATGCTCAGCGGCCAGGTTCTCTCGCTACCGATGTGGGACCCGACTCGATCCTCGATATGGGTGTCGGGGGCGTCCACGGGTCGAGCACGGGCATCTGGGCAGTCGACACCGAAGTGCTCCGCCCATAGACCGTCTTGGTCAAGCTTGGCGACCAAGGACACGAAACGGTCCATCGTCTGTTCCGCCGTGAGGGGTAACGCTGCTGACCTGCCTTTCCGCGCCGACCAGTGCGGCGCCGCTCCAGCGGCAGCCGGCACGCTTGGCAGCTCGGTGACAAGCTCCTCGATCCAGCTGAACTGGTCTCCCTGGTCGCGATAGAGCTCAACAACGGTGGACCCCTGGAAGGCCTGCTCGAGCAGACGATCGACCCCGGCCCAACCCCCCCCTGGAAGCGCCAGAACCACGAGCCACCTGAAGCCGTCGGGTGAGTTCGGCCTCGACGATCGCATGGGGCCACACCAGGTGGCTATCACGATCGTTCCGGTCGAGCAGCGGCATCCACCCAGTCTCTCCGACCTGCGACAACAGGTGAGAGCATTACTGTCCCACCCCCACGACTAGCTTCTGCCCAACCCCCAGTGCCGAAGTTGCCTTCTACCTGCGGTAGCCGGCCGTCGGACTGCGAAGACTTCGCTGGGTGCATCCCCCCTTGGCCGCCACGTACCACCACGGGATCCTCAGCAAGCATTCCTGCAGGTCACAGCCCTGGAGGTTCGCGTTGATGGGCAGTGGTCGCTCGGCCTCATCGACCACTTCGGTTGATCGGATGCCAGGTGTTGCCGGTACTGCCTGACGCCTCGCGGATAATGGTGACTAATCCCTGTGGTGGCCCGTCCGCTGAGGCGGCAACACGTCAACACCTAGCGGCACATGCGCTGAAGGCGGGACGTAGCAAGCGGCTGGAGCTAACTCGGCCCTCAACGAGCGCCCGTCGCATGGGCTCAAGCTTCGGTGGCCTCACGCCCCCCATCGCGGGTAGGCACCGTGACGGCGACCCTCTTCCAGCGTTGTCGCAGGTCACAAGCTAGGGCTGGGAAGGCGGAGCTTCGCCCCACCCCCAGCGGGGAATCGGCGCGTGCTCTATCACCGTCGCCCCCGGCTGAGAGTTGCCGAGCGCCAGGCGGGTTCCCCATTCGAGGTAGGCGACGAGCGCGGAGCGGAACTCGGGGTCGGCAGGCATCCCAGCGTCATCGGCGGCCAGGCTCATCAGCGACGCGAACCGGAACCGCTGCTCGTTTCGTGATGCCAAGACCGACGTGATTGTGAAGCATCCGCTCGTAGCCGCCGAGCTGCTCGGTGTAGGCCGCCGGACCACCGAAGACCTCGCCCCACCAGATCGCAACATGGCGACGGTGATCCTGGTGAACGCCGCCGGGAAAAAACGGTGAGAGAAGATCGTCGGCTTCAACCCGGTCATAGAAGGCGTTAATCATCCGGTCGAAGGCCGCCTGCCCGCCGGCCCATTCGTACAGCGTCGGATCGTCACCAGCCACTCGGGCACGGTAGTTGTTTCGACAACGCCGACGATCCGAGACGCGTGGATCCCCGAGGGCTGGGCACCGACATCTACGGATCGGACGCACGGATAGCTACCGTCTGAGGGTGATCGGCGACCCTTGGACCTACCCCGTCGCCTTCGCCGCTGCGCTGATCATCGCCACCGTCACCAGCCCGGCCGGGGTGAGCGGGGCGGTCCTGCTCCTCCCGTTCCAGGTGAGCCGTTCTCGGCACACCGTCTCCCGCGGTCACGCCCACGAACTTGCTGTACAACGTCGTGGCCGCGCCGGGGGCGCTCTACCGGTACCGGCGCCAAGGCCAAACCGGCGGCGTTCTCACCCGCCAGCTCCTCCTCGGGACGCTGCCCGGGGTGATCGTTGGCTCGGTCATTCGGGTTGAACTACTGCCAGGCCCGCAGGCGGCGGGCGCCATCATCGCAGTCGTCCTGATCCCGCTGGGCACCTACCTGGTCGTGCGAGGGACGGCTACCAACCCGAGCGGCGCCGCCGTCCTACTCCCGCTGGTCCCCATCGCCGCCGTGGTCGGATGCGTCGGCGGCATCTACGGGATCGGCGAGTCGATCCTGGCCCCGATCCTCATCGGAGCCGGCTGGTCACCGGTGGTGGGCTCCGGTGGTGCCCTACGTGTTCGATTTCGCGCAACGGGCTTTGGGCTGAGGGGCCGGTCGCGTGGCATCGCGCCTAGTGGCGGTCAAGGTCGCGATATGCGGCGGTCGGCTCGCCCACTCAGCGCCCCAACGGGGCGCAGACTATTCGCCCCGCAGCCGGTATAAGGGCGCTGACGCCTCTCGTTCGTGGGGACCGCACACTTTGGGGCCCGGTGTCCACCGAGAGCGTCACACTGCAGGGGCAAGATGGTCCTGTGACCGGCGAAGACCACCCCTGGGCAGATGACGACGAGCCGAATGACCAGGATGAGCCCCCCGAAGGTGAAGGACCGGAAGCCCAGGAGACTCCCGAGATCCGCATCCCGATCGACCCTGCCATCTTCGAGTCGCTGATCCCGTTCCAGGATCTCCAGAGGACCATCGCCGCGATGGACTTCAGCGGAATTCGTGCCGCTCAGCAGGCCGCGGAAGTGTTCGCCTCACAGCTTCCCGATCTGACTGCGCTGCAGGACACTGTTCAGGCGCACATCGCCCAGTCGGTGGACTTCTCGGCCATCGCCTCCATCCAGCGCAACTTCGCCAACTTGGCGCTCCCGCAGATTCTTGATAAGGCCAGGTGGGCGGAGGAAATCGCCCAGTCCCTCGATTGCCCGCGCTCCAGCAGGCCAACGATCTGCTCGCCGCGACCAATTTCCCTGGCCTTGCGGACGCGAGGGGCGCTGTTGCCGCTGCGCTGGCCGCCCACAGCCAGGACTGGCTGACGGCGTTTCAGACGATCGACATCGCCCGCCTTCTGGAGGGGCTGGACCGGTGGCTTCCGGCGAACCTGCGCGAACTCGACGACCTGGATGCAGTCGCTCAGATTGCCTTGGACGAGGGGATTCCGTTGAGCTGGATCCCCGCGAGCATCGTGGAGCGCCTGGTGCAGGCCGCATTACGAAGAACGAATGGACCTCCTCGACGCCCACCGCGACGACATCCTTGCCGACTGTGACGCCGCCCTTGCGGACGTCCACCACCAGTGGGCACAGGAGTGCCGAGACGCCATCCGAGCGGTCCGCGTCGACCTCGATGGACCTGCGCAGTCTCACGCTGCAGGCATCATCGACAGCATCGTCCTCTGCGCGCTGGGACCGAAGAACGGGCGGCAGCTGGCCAAGGAGCGTGCTGTCGAGGACTGGGAAGACGTCGCCCTTCGCGTGGCTGGAGAGAACCTGGCACTTCGCCCGCTGTATAGGACGCTGGTCATGTGGTTTCCAGGTTCGGGTGCGCCTCCTCCGGATTACTTCGCCCGTCACCTAACAGCGCACGCCATCGGTCAACCGGGGCTTTTCCAGCGGCGCCATGCTCTTATTGCGGTGATGCTGGCAGTGTCGCTCACGATGCAGTTCTGGGACGACCCAGCGAGCGCGGCGGGCTTGCTATCGGCTGAAGCGGACGACGTCGGAAGCGGCGACATCGAGCCGGATTCGGACACGTCCGCTGACGGATCCTGACGTGGCCATTCCCCAGCTCTTCGGCCGCCGCGTCGTCGCCATTGGCGAGATACAGCAACGAGACGAGCTCACGCAGCTCCCGTGTCCACCTAAGACCGATATCCGACGGCGAGATGAGCAGGACCATCTTCAATGTGCCGCACGTGGCGTAAGCACATGCCCGGGGGATGTCCCGATTCGGATGCGGTCAAGGGCCTAGACCTCCACCCTCCTGCTAGCTACTGACCAGGAACTTCATGGGTGTAGTTCGCCGACCGAATGCCCCTATCCGCGACCCGGCCCCACCGGGGTCCTCGCCCTCCCGCAGGTCCACAGCGTCGAACCCGGCCCGGTGATCCCGCACACCTAGTAGTTACCACCTGAGTTAATGGGCGCAGACGATGACCACCTCATGGAGACCGCCGGTCGCGAGCCCAACGGGGTGGTGGGCCTCGATGACACCCCCGGGTTGGCTTCGCTGCCAAGCCGACGGTATTCCTGCGATGTTCATCTCCCTGTGACACGGATACGTCGGCCGGTCCGGTTGGATGGGAACGCACCCCGCCGTATCCCCCGAACGGCAGGAGGAGCCACGGCCGTGACCCCGGACCCATCCCCCCGGGCCCGGGGTCCCCGTCAGTGGTCCGCCCTTCTCATCGTCCACCCCGTCCGGGACCTCGGGGGACAGATCCCGGGGGCGAATTCAGCGACCTTTAACCGGCGTTTGAGGGCGCGATCCCTTCGCGATACTGGGACAGTCGTTCGCGGACATATTGGGCGAGTCTGCGCTGCTCCGAGTCCGGCCGCTATCGCCCTAGCCCTTGAGCCGGGTCATGCCGACCCCAGCGAATTACACGATGCGGTGCTGATCCCCGACCGCCGCGGACTTGTCGGGGTTGAGCCGGACCCAAATGGCGGTGACCTTTTCGTCGACAGCCTCGCCGGTGATTACGATCGGACCTTCGGGCGATTCAAGTATCAGCGAAGGGCTTGAGTTGAACTCGAGGATCCGTGCCGGCGGCAGGTCGTTCCGGCTCGGACGAGCCTTGAACCCGAACAGCCTCCATCCACCTTTGAGGAGCTGCTGCACGCGTTTGGCGCCAACGACAGGGTGCCGGGCGGCGCGGCGGTTGGGCCCTCCGTCGGAGGTGAGCACTACATCGGGGTCGAGCAAGCTCAGGGCCCTTTCCTCGTCGTCGGCGAGCACCGAGTCCATCAACTGCAAGAGCAGTTCGGCCGAGGCGGGGGCGCGGGCACGAGCCTTGTTGTCTCGTCGGGCCGACTGCATCTTCCGCCTAGCCCGCGATGCCAGCTGCCGGCACGCCGCCTCGCTTTTTCCGAGGGCCTCGGCGATCGTTGAGTACGGCTCGCCGAACACGTCTCCTAGTAGGAACGCAACCCGCTCGGATGGGCCGAGCGAATCGAGCAGGACCAGGAAGCCGAGGGTTAGCGACTCGGCGAGCTCGGCTGTCTCCTCGACGTCTCGAGCGGTGGGTACCGGGTCGGGAAGCCATGGTCCGACGTACACCTCGCGGCGTCGGCGCTGCGCCCGGAGGCGGTCGAGCGCCAGGCGGGAGGTGACCGTCGTGAGCCAGCCGCCGGGGTTGTCCACGCTTGCGGTGTGTGGGGCAGCCCAACGTATCCATGCTTCCTGGACCACGTCTTCGGCGTCGACAAACGAGCCCGTGATCCGGTAGGCCAGGCCAGTCAGGCGCGGGCGCACCGTCTCGAAGACCTCCAGGGCGTCCGGTGTGGACGTCGGGCTCACGGCACCCTCGGGTAGGCGCGCCGCACTTGCGGTGCCCGCGAAGCGAGCAGACCCGCGCTTTGGCCGCTGGCGACCGCCGCGTCCGCCAGCCACCCACACGGGCCTACCCAATCGCCGGCCAGGTAGATGCCCTCAGCTCCGGGCACCGACACTCCAGGCCGGCCGGCCAGGCCTTGTTCGGGGGTGGGGAGCAGGTGGGTGACGACCGTCTCGGCTAGGAATCGTTCCTCGACGATGTCGTCCTCGTCTACTCCGGCCAGATGGGCATAGCTGCGCAGTTCGGCGCGGTCGGTCTGCCCGTCGCGGGCTCCGTAGCGCATTACGTGCACAACCGATCCCCCCGGAGGCGCCAGGTCGCCGGGCGGAGAGTGGCGCGACAGATACAGCGGTTCGTCCAGGCCGAACACTAGAGGCGGGCGACAATCGCGCAGACCCAAATCCAGACAGGCAGCCGTAACCGGGCGCGCCATGTCCGTCCAGCCGGGGTCATTGGGCAGCAGCTTGGCGGCCGCGGCAGGGCCACCCACGGCCACGACCACCGCGGCCGCGCGCAGCACCTCGCCGTCGGCCAACTGCACCTCCCACCCACCCGGACCGGCATGAATGCCGGCCGCGGCCCGATGCGCCCGGATGGTGGCGCCGGCCGCTGACGCCGCCGACCAAAGGCCCTCCACCAGGGCCCCCCAACCGCCGTGGAGATAGGAGACACCACCACCAGCGAAGCCCATCTTCAGCTGAGAAATGGCCAGGTCGGCCGGCATGGTCTCGAAGTCGGCGACATAGGTAGACACTCCGATTCCCATGCGGGCCATCTCGGACACCTCAAAGCCTCCCAGCGACTCCGCCCATTCATCCGCCGTCCGGCCGGTCCATTTCCTGGGAGATACCGTGACCAACCTGGCGACCAGCGACGCCAGCGGGGCGCCCAGTAACGGCACGAGCCTGCCGTCGCGGGCACCGCGGGCCCGCGCAGCGGCGGCTGGTGTCCCCGGTGACGCACCCCCAAGGCCCGAAGTATCCGCCAAGCCTGACCGCCTTTGTACAGGGCATGGGGGCCCTGGTTGAAGCGGTAACCGCTCCGGTCGTCAGTCCGAGCCCGACCTCCCCCGGCGTGCGCCTCCACCACCACTACCGGCCTACCCGCCCGGGCGGCAGTTGCGGCAGCCGTCAAGCCGGCCAACCCCGCTCCTACCACCACGACCGCATCTTCCTCAGGTTCTCGCATGCACATATGACGTCGCCGCGGCAATCCTGTGACATCGGTTTCCAGCGCACTACCGGGAGGCGCGCTAGCTACGCTAGGAAGCGATGTC
>CAWAEC010000003.1:0-11162 GCA_963781155.1 uncultured Acidimicrobiaceae bacterium | reverse complement strand
ACTGTCATCGGTTTGATGGCGGCGACTGGGCTGCGCCCCGGGGAGATATACCGCCTCGGACGCGATCACGTCGATCTCGGCGCTGGACGCCTGGCCGTGATGCACTCCAAGCACGGCAAGAGCAGACAGATTCCCCTGCACGCCACCACCGTCGACGCCCTTGGCCGCTACGCCCATCTGCGAGACCGGAGTTTCGCCGACCCGGCCGGATCAGGCTTCTTCCTGACCGCGTCTGGCAGCAACCTGACCAGCGAGGTGGTGGCCCGCTGCTTCCGCCGGCTGGTGCTCACCGCCGGGATCGACCCGTCGGGCGGCGGCCGCTCACCGGCGCGGCTGGGCGATCTACGCCACAGCTTCGCCGTGCATACCTTGCTTTCCTGGCATCACACTGGCGTCGACGTGCAACGCCAACTCCCGGTGCTGTCCGCCTTCTTGGGGCATAACGAGCCAGCCCACACCTACTGGTATTTGCAGGCCGTCCCCGAGCTGATGGCCTTCGCCGCCGACCGGCTCGACCGTTTCTGGCAGGTCCGGTCATGACCCGGGCCGCCCCGCTGATCCAAGGATTCTTCACCCAGCGCCTGCCCCAGCAGCGCGTCAGCGCCCACACCATCGCCTCCTATCGGGACTGCTTCAAGCTGCTGTTGCGGTTCGCTCATGCTCGCACCGGCCGCCCTCCCGTCGAGCTGGACCTCGCCGATCTCGACGCCGAGCTTGTCGGGGCGTTCTTGGATCACCTCGAGACCGACCGTCACAACGGGATCGACACCCGCAACCTCCGCTTAACGGCGATCCAGTCGTTCTTCCGCTACGTGCAACTCGACTGCCCCGAACACGCCGGCGTCGTCGCCCGGGTGCTGGCCATCCCAGCCAAACGACCCGACCAAACCATCGTCAGCTACCTCACCCCGAACGAGGTCGACGCCCTGCTCGCCGCTCCTGACCGATCCACACCACTGGGGCAGAGGGACCACCTGCTCATGCTGGTGGCCGTCCAGACCGGGCTGCGAGTGTCCGAGCTGACCGGACTGCGCTGCGACGACGTCAGCTTCGGTGCCGGGGCCAATCTCTTCACCAAAGGCAAAGGCCGCAAGGACCGTCACACCCCGCTGACCCAGCCGACCGCCCGGCTACTACGAGACTGGATCGAACAGAGGGCTGCCGGGCCGGAGGATCCTGTCTTCGCCACAAGGACAGGCGGGCGGCTGAGCACCGACGCCGTCCAGGACCTTATGGCCAAGCACGTAGGCGTCGCCGCAGAGCAGTGCGAGTCGCTCCGCCCCAAGCGGATCACCCCGCACACGCTCCGTCACACCTGCGCCATGGGCATGCTCGCTGCCGAGCTCGACGTGGCCACCATCGCGTTGTGGCTCGGGCATTCCAGCATCAAGTCCAGCGAGATCTACATCCACGCCGACATGACCCTCAAGGAGAAAGCCCTGGCTCGCGTCGCCCCTACCCCGGCCGCCCAGCGCCGATATCGGCCACCGGACAGGCTCCTCGCCTTCCTCGAAAACCTGTAACTATGCCGGGCAACCCAGCACGAAACCGAAGCCCGCCACGGCCCTCTCGGCCCCACCCGGCATAGGTTCTGACCCGGCATAGGCCACCCAATGCCGGGCCCGGCATTGGGTGGCAAATGTCTGCTCCTTGTGATTTTTGCTGTTGACGGAAGACGGTGGAGTGGTGAAATGGGTCGGGTTGCTGGTCTGTGGGGTGGTGTTGATGGCCTGTGACGTTGGTTGCTGATGTTGGTTGCTGATGTTGATGGGTGATGACGGCTGTGAAGACAGGATCTGAGAGTTGGCGTCCGAGAGGACGCTATGGACCCAGACTCGCGAATTCTTGCGATCGAAGGTTGACTGGGCTCCTTGGTAGCAGGTGCTCAAACCTCGCCCGTTTGGCGCTCCGTGGGCCGCTCGCCTTCCGCGAAAGGGCGGCTCAGCCGAGTTGGTCGGGCGTGATAACGAGGACGTCCACGCCGGGGCGTTAGGCAGTTTGCGGTCGGTCCTGACGAGGGCCGCGCCATCGAGGCGGCGAGTGGCGACCACGTATAGGGCGTCGTGGACGGTGAGGTTTTTGCGCAGCTGCCAGGCCTCGACGAGGAGGGGTGCGACGGAGACGACGGTGAGGGGCCAGTCGGCGAGGACGTCGATGAGCTGGTTGGCGCGCTGGTCGTCGAGGACGCCGGTGAAGGTGTCTCTTCGGAGGACTTTGGCGACCTCCAGGTGAAAGTGTTCGACGGTCCATAGCTCGGGTTCGTCGTCGCCAGTAGCGCGAACGACGGTGGAAAGGGCCCGGCCTTCAGGGGTCCGTTCTAGGATGTCAACACCGGCGGAGGCATCGAGCACGTACCGGGCGGGCACGGCCTAATCGTGCTGGCGTTGCTCGGCGAGCACCTCGGCGACGGGCCGGTCCCGATCGGTGACAGGCAAGCTGTCCCAGCGGCTCCACCACTCGCGCAGCGCCCGGCGTGTCTCGCTCTTTACGGTGCTCGGCTGGTCGAGCCCGTTGAGGTCAGCGTGGCGGATGCTCACGTCCTCGATGCCACCGCCCGTCCTGTGATCGGCAGGCGAATGAGTCCGACGGTGACTGCGTAGGCGTATCTCGTGCCGCCAGACCGGCTACCCGACGAAGGTCTCCAGGCGCGTTGGTGGGCTCAAATACTGAGCTTCGGTCCTGATGGGGTGGGTGGCATGTAGCCCAGGTGGGTGGCGTGCTCGGGCTGGTGGACGCTCGGGCCGACCGGTGGCCGGGCTCGAGTGGCCAGATGCCGGGCTCGCTGTTGGACCAGGTCGTGGATGGCCTGATCGAGTAGCCGCAGATCGCCGACATCAGCGGGCGCCGGTGTGTCGCTACCCGAGGGTGCTCGTGCGGCCAGATGGGCTCGGGCCGCTTGGAGCCGTGTGGTGCCGTAGGCGGTGGGGTGGCCGTCTCGGGCGGCGTCGATGACCGCCTCGGTCCAGTGCTTGGCGAGCTGCTGGTCAAGTTGGGCGATGCGCTCGACCCGCCAACGGTTGGCCAGGTCGAACTGTTCGCGCCGGGTTTGCTCGACGGTGAACTGGTCGCGCCGGTGGATGGCCTGGTCGAGCTCGTGACGGGCTCGCTCGAGGTTGGGGGCCATGGTGTCGATGTGAGACGCGGCCTGGAGGTGCTGGTGGCGGCGGCCGCGAGTCAGGCCGCGCAGACCGGCGGTGGCGGCCTGCTGGTCTCGCCAGTGGCCCAGCCGTTGCTCCCAGTCGGCCAAGTCACGCTGACGGGCCCGGACGGTGGCATCGGCCTGAGCGATGCCATCGCTGACGTCGGGAGGACGGCCGCGCAGGTGAGCCCGGTACACATCTTGTTCGGCACGCAGGCCGGCCCCGATGCGGTAGGGGTCGTCGATAGCCGCGAAGGTTTTGGGTTGGGCTCGGGCCAGGGCGGCGGCGATCTGTTCGGCTGGGGTGCCCTGCGGTTCGGTGACCAGCCGTCCGCCGTGGTCGCCGTCGTCGAGGCACTGTCGGGTGGTGTTCCAGGTGTGGGTGGGAGCGATGGAGCGGGATTGGCCCACATAGCCCCGGTAGCGGTCCAGGGCCGGGGTGGCCAACAAGTGGACCTGGTCCCAGGTGCCGCCCTGGACCCCATCGATGGTGAGCGCAACGCAAAGTTGGTTTTGGGTGTCGTCTTGGAGCGCGATGCCTTGGGGATGGACCTTTATCGCCGTAAGCGGCCGCCCTGGCGGGGGTTGGGAGGGGCCGGCTGAGGTGTCGGTTGTCCACCGAAGAACACCGGTGCGTCTATGGATGTATTCCGCAGTTCTGGGCAGCGGGTCGATATATTTTTGTGATTCAAGGGCGGAAGCCGTCACATCCACCTTGTGCGGCGTAAACCTATATACGGTAGTGGGTGTGGACGTCGAGCCGGAGGTGGAAGGTGGGCCAAGACACGAGGCGCCGAGCGTTGGAGGCGAACGGGATGCTGCACGCCCATCCCCAGGCGGTGACCGCCGCGCTGTTCGTGGGGGCGGAACCTTTCTTCTTCGCGGCGGACAAGCTGCAGGTGAAGTACGAGATGCTGCGCTGTCATGTGGTGGACGGACTGTCGATCCCTGCCGCGGCGGCCGCCCATGGCTACTCGCGAGCCGGGTTCTATCTGATCGCCGCCGCCTTCGAGGACGCGGGTATGGCCGGGCTGATCGACGATCGCCCGGGGCGGCGGGGACCGTTGAAGATGAGCCCGGAGATCGCCCAGTTCATCCGCGACGCCGACCGGTCGATCTCCGGTGCGGCTTTGGCCGCCGAGGTGGCCGCCCGTTTCGGGGTCGCGTTGCATCGCAGGACCGTGGAGCGAGCCAGGCGATGAGTCGACTGTGGCCCATCGGCGAGGCTTGTCAGGCGGACTACGAACGACTTCGAGCTGCCGTGGTGGCCGGGGCCATCCCGGTGGGGTCGGCCGCAGCCCGTTTCGAGCGTGAGGGCATGTGGGGCCTGATCCACCACCCAATCTCCGAGGCGGTCTTCTCGGCAAGCTTGCACGGCGCGGGCCGGCCGCCGTGGACCCCCTACGGCGATCCCCGCCTTGACGCCTTGGGCGACGCCTACCTTCTCGTGCTGGGCGGCGCAGCAGCGCGAGATCACCTGGCCGTCTGGGCGAGCGTAGATGCCGTCACCTAACGGTTCCGTAACGGATAGCTGCCCGATTTGTGGCGGGCCCATGCCCCCCGGGAGGCCTCGCGCCACCTGCTCGGACGCTTGTCGGCCGGCCCTGTGGCGTCGCCGTCACCAACCACAGCTGACTCCGCTGGCGCCGCCAGCAGGTCGGCCCCGCCAGCCCCACACGGTCTACGAGTGCTCGGAGTGCGGCGCCCGCCAGCTGGGTGTGCAGATCTGCGACGACTGCCACCCGGTTCAGGTGTCGCCTCGGTTATGGCGGGATCTCACCGTGCTGCGGGGAGCCGGTCACCTTCGACGAACTGCTCGAAGGATGACTCGATCCCCAAGGCCGACTCGCAGAAAGGATCACAAGCGATGAGAGTTGCCATCTACGCCCGGGTCTCTACCGACGCCCAAGAACAGCGGGGCACGATCGGCTCGCAGATCGAGGCACTACGAGAGCGCGTCGCCGCCGAGGACGCCACTCTGATCGGCGAGTTCATCGACGACGGAGTCTCCGGAGCCCGGCTGGACCGCCCTGGTCTCGACGCGCTGCGCGACACGGCAGAGGCTGGTCTGATCGACGCCGTCTGGTGCCTCACCCCCGATCGGCTCAGCCGCTCCTACGCCTATCAGGTGCTGATCACCGACGAACTGGCCCGCCACGGTGTCACCGTCCGCTATCTCGACGCGCCCGATATCGCTTCTGATCCCCAGGCTCGGCTGCTCACCCAGATCCAGTCGGTCATAGCCGAGTACGAGCGAGCCAAGATCTCCGAACGGTCCCGGCGAGGAAAGCTGTTCCGGGCCAAGGCCGGCGAAGCCACCCACTGGCGCGCCCCCTACGGTTACACCCGGATTCCCCGCCGAGGCGATCAGCCCGCCCACCTGGTCATCAACGAAGCCCACGCCGCGGTGGTGCGGCGCATCTTCGCCGACTACACCACCGCAGGCCTGTCACTGCGCAAGATCCGTGACGCTCTCAACACCCAAGGCGTTCCCACCATCAACGGCGCTCGAGCATGGGAGACCGGGACCATCGGACGGATCTTGCGCCGCGAAGCCTACGTGGGGCGAGCCCAGGTCAACCGCACCAAGATGATCGCCGATCGCGGTCCCACCGCCCGACCCCGACAAGTCGCCCGCGCCAAAGACGAATGGATCACCATCCCCTGCCCGCCCATCATCGACGAGGCCACCTTCGCCGCCGCCGCTCGAACCTGCGCCCACAACACCAACTTCTCCACCCGGCGCCTCGATCCCAACGAAGAAGGCTGGCTGCTGCGAGGCCTGGTGTTCTGCGCCTGCGGAACCCGAAGCATCGTCGACCGGGGCAGATCCACCAAACCGGGCGGCATCCGCTACTACGCCTGCCGCAACCGGATGGGCATCGCCGGCGTCGAACGCAGCTGCCACGAAGGCAACGTTCGCGCCGAAGCCCTCGACGACTTCGTCTTCGAACAAGTCAAACAAGCGCTGCTCAGCCCCCAGCTGCTCCTCGCCGGCAACCAGACCATCGGATCCCGCCAACCCAAACCCGACGACGAACTGCTCACCGCCGAACTCGCCCGCCTCGATCGCCGTATCGACGCAACCAAAACCGAACGCCGCCGCATCGCCGACCTCTACCAAACGGGCGTGATCGATGCCCACGAGCTCGCCCGACGCGCCGAGGAGATCGACCGCCGTCACCGACAGCTAACCGGCCAACGCGACCAGCTCATCGCCCAACGCCACCAACTCGCCAACAGCAACACCCTCAACCACCGAATCCACAACTTCGCCAACCAAGTCAGCCGGACCATCGACCAACTCGACTTTCACCAACGCCAACGACTCATGCGCATCCTCATCGAAGAAATCCACGTCCACGGCTGGAAAATCGACATCCACCTGCGAATCCCCCTCGACGAACCCCCCAACGACCACACCGACCAACCACCTCAACCACCACACAGCCCCCCCACAAACAACAAACCGCCCCCACTCGCTCGCCGCAACAAGTCCACCCGCCCCACCAACCTGTCCACCGAAGACCGTTTGCGTAACCTTGGCCACGGTGCGAGCCCAGCCGTGCGAGACCAACGGGCGGCCGTCGTCGCTGCGGCCGGTCACGACCTGGGCGGGGACGTGGCCGACGAGGCCGGCGCTGTCGAGCACAGCCAGCCCGGCCGGGGTCACCTGACGGACGGTGACCATCCCGTTGGTGAGCCGGCGGCCATCATCGAGATCGACATGGGCGTGGAGGAGGATGCGATCCCCGGCCTGATAGGCCCGCGGTCCGGCCCAACCCGGCCCCTCCAGGGCCGCCCCGCCGATCACGCGTTGGGCGACCAGGTCGGCGCGGATGCGGTCGGCCAGGGCTTCGCAGTCGGCGTGGGTGACGGCCAGGACGGCCACCCGGTCCGGCCCGTACACCTCCAGATCAGCCAGCACGGCCCCGGTCATGGCGTCCAGCGCTTGGGTGCGGTCGGGGTGGTGGTGTTCCCAGCCGGCCCGGTCCCGCAGGTCCTGGCTGGTAGCGATGTCACCGGCCCGGAAACGGCGGAGCGCGTCCTGTTCGATGGGGTCGGCCTGGCGGCGATTCACCGTCAGCTCGGCCGTCGCCACCCGAGCCTCTCGGGCTTGTTCGGACAGGCATACTGCCAGCCCGCCGGCGCCGACCGGCTGGGCTTGGAGGGGATCGCCCACCATCCAGACCTGTCCGCCCGGGCAGGCCACGGCCGCGGCCAGCACCGCCTCGGCGTCCCGGTTGGTCAGCTGGGAGAACTCGTCCACGATCACCACACAACCGGGCGGTAGCTCGGCATGATCCAAAGCGAAGCGGGCCGGCGTGGTCGCAGGGATGCCCACCTGGCGCAACTGGCCTACCGCCTGATTGGTGGTTGAGACGGCCAGGACCGGCCGGCCGGCTCGGCGGGCGGCGTCCACCGCCGTCGCCAGGGTGGTGGTCTTGCCGTAGCCGGCCGGGGCGATCAGCGCCCGCACCCCGGCCCCGGGCTCGGCCAGCATGGCCACGGCCGCGGCTTGATCGTCACCGAGCCGCCGAGCGCTGGCCAGGGCGGCCGTCACGGCCGTCGGGTCGACCGGCACGACCTGCTGCTGTTCCAGAACGGCCAGATGATCAAGGACTCGGTCTTCGAGGCCGCGGTGCGCCACCGTGGACCACTGGCCGGGGGTCCGCCCGGTGCTGTCCCCGTTGACCAGACGCACCACCCGGTCCGAACTTAAGAACGCCCGGGACAGTGTCGCAATATCGGCGACACTGAGTCGGCCCGCCCCCCAGGCCGCCACCGCCTCAACCACCTGGGCCTCGCCGAAGCGCGACCCATGGGCGCACAACCCGGCTTCGGGGTCGACCAGCCCGTCGAACAGCGCCCGCAGCTCCGCCCGACCAATCGGAGCAACAGGAGCGGGACCGGACACGGCGGCCCGCAGGGCGTCACCGACGGGCAGGCCCAGCGCAGCCGCTTCGCGGTCCCAGCGGCCGCGCAGGTGGGCGGGGGTCAGGCTGCGGTCCTTGCGGGCCCGGGTGGCCAGGCTGGCCGCCTCGTCGGCCTGCATACGGGCCTTGCGGTCCGTGACTACCTGGCCCGTGGCGGCCAGGTGGGCTTCGATCTGGGCGGTCCGTTTCGAGAAGGCCCGCAGTTGCCCCTCGCTCAACCCGGTCATCTCCCGGCAGCCGTTGCGGTCCGGTCCCCACCCCACCCCCAGCCCGGCCGACAGCCGGCGACGCAACTCTTCCTGGTACACCGATCCGGCCGCCTTCGCCCAGCGGTACAGGGCGGTGGCGTCAATGGCCACCCAGACGCCATCCTCCCGGCAGACCAGATTGGGGATCACCGCGTGGGTATGCAACTGGGGGTCGCCCTCCCGGCTGGCGCGATGCACGAAGGTAGCCGCCGCCCACCCCGACGTCCCCGCCCGCTCGCGCTGGCCGCCCACCTGCCGGCGCGTGACCGCCGCCCGCCCCTCCACGAAGCTCAAGGCGGCCTGGACCGCCTCCACGTGCGCAATCGACACCGCCGTCGCCGCCTCCGGCGGCCCGAACGCCCACAGCAGCGACACACTCTTAGGCGCCGAGAACGTGGCATCAATCGCCCGCACCGGGGCCGGCTTCGACCCGGCCGGCCGGTCCCCGCTCCCCGGATGACAGCCGTCGATCAACGATCGCAGATCATCGGCATGGACCACCCCGGCCAGACCCAGCTGTTCGGCCAGCCGGCCCGTCCACACCCCGGGGGCCTCCCCCGACCCCAAGTAGTAGTCCTCGACCCCGGCCGCCACCTGGTCCAGCACATACTCGGCGTCGGTCAACTTGGCCAGCCGCAACACCGCCGCTCACCCCGCCAGCACACGTTGGGCGCGACCCAAGATCGTCATCACTGAATAAACGGCGCGCCCACCACCCCGTTTTGTCGACCAATACAGCCACGGACACCCCCGGACAGAAAAAGTTCGCCCAGCGCCGGACCGACCCACCCCTCAGGGGCGCGAGACGGGCTGAGAGGTGCCGGGCCAAGCAACCGCTCCGGCTCCCGCCACTTCGCGCTGCTCCGCAAGCCTGAACGATGACCAACAAGCTGGAACACGGGCTTACCACGACGTCCAGCCAAGTAGGACGCCCGCCGTTCAGGCTCGCGGTACCAGACGAAACACGCGAGGTGGCGCCAGCCCCGGCGTACAAGTGACTCGCCTTGTGACACTTCGCCGGTAATGAAGTGAGCACCCCCAACCGAAAGCTGAGCGCTTCCCCACCACCGGAGTCCCCAAAGTGACACGCCCGGTCCCACACATATTGATGACCAATCCATCCCTATCCACGCCCTGTGGTCATGGAGGCGGGACTGAGAGGAGCGCCGCAGCAGGCAGTCCGCCGGCCTGCGACCTCCTCCTACGCCCAGAAAGCCGACTCTGGCGTCGACGACTCGGTCCGCTGGCCTGGGCTGCGCTCGAGGATCTGGCCTTGGCCACCCATCACAGCGACCAAGGCTGGGTCGCGCCCGTCGGTGTCCGCGATATCGCGGCCCGCGTCGGGATCACCAAAGACACCGCCGCCCGAGCCGTCGCCGCCTTGGGCGGGGCCGGCCTCGTCGTCCTCGGGCGCGTCCAAGCACCAGACGGCCGGTGGCGCTCCGGCTACCGCCTCGATCTCCCCGACGGGATTGAGCTACGAACCTGCACCACCCGTCCAGACACGGCTCCACCAAAGCCCAACCAGCCCTGTCCCGACTGGAAAGACAGCCGCTGTCCCACGACGAGAGACGCCCCCGAGTACTGTCCTAATGAGAAGGACAGGCGCTCGCCTGGTGGTGACCGGCAGGGACCGCCGTCCTACTCGACTGGACAATTCGGAACCGGCCGAAGCGGCGCCCACGCTCTCGTCGCCCGGGAGCTCGCAGGTGACCGAGCTGCCATCCCCGGCAAACGGACTTCGCCGCCGGCCAGCGGATGCAATCCAGCCGACGCTATTCAATCCCAGCTCCGGCGCCGACCAAGGCCACGTTCACCACACCGAAGGACACCCTGATCTCGAACATGCAGCATACCGGCCACCGCGCCCCCGGTAGGTGAAGGGCCCAGCGCGCCATAAGTGACATAAGGCCCGCCCTGGTTATGACGACCGAATTCCCGAACGAACCCTGAAAGGCGAACCAGAAATAACCAGAAGCCGACACCCCGGAACAACCGGCACCGTCGTGGACCAGCCGCGCCTGCCCGCGCGAACCAACGGTAAGCGCCGAAGCCAGGACTCCCCCGGAACCGCCCACCAGCAGGCCCCCAGAACCGTGTGGGCCGCCCTACAAATGGACTGGGCCCGCCGCGCCTCCCGGCCCGACGCCGCTGAACGCCTCGCCATCTGGAAGCAGAGCGCACCACAACTAGGGCGCTACGCCTCCCCCACCGAGCTCCTCCAAGCGGTCGGATCGTTGGGCGACCCAGAACAATCCTGTCGCCTGCTCAGCGCACTGCTGGTCGCCGCGCGCCACGACGCACTCCCCGCCTACGCCGTCCTCGTCGCTCTCATTCCCGGACTGCGCGCCGCTGCCGGTCGGCGCTGGCAGGCAGCCCACAGCGACGGCCCATGGATAAGTCGACACGAACTCGACACCGACACCATTAGCACCGCCTGGCAGACCATCGCCACCCACGCCGGCCAACCCCACCCTCGTCCCGCCCGGCTGATCATCCAGTCGGTGGAGCGACAACTCCGCACCACCCACGATGCCCATCGCCGCCAAACCCAGCGCTGGCGCCTGCAGGGAGACCTCGACAACACGACCGCCGAGCGTCCCGAAAATCAGGACGTCCCAGATCCACTGGCACTCGCACTCCTGGACAGCGCCCGATCCGGCCCACTTGACCCCGCCAGCCTGGACATCGCCTACCGGGTTGCCCTCCTCGACGAAGCTCCATCCACAGCAGGACGCCGCCACGGACTCGACTATCGCCAGACGCGCACCACGCTCCACTCAGCCCTCGACGCTCTCCTCGGCGACCACGACCGCGCTTTAAGTCCCGAATCCCGCT
>CAWAEC010000002.1:0-230485 GCA_963781155.1 uncultured Acidimicrobiaceae bacterium | reverse complement strand
GGATGTTGGCGGCCACGTTGTCTGCACACGGGTTGGCAGCGGTGTTTGATCACAGTTCGGCAGGGGGTTTGTGGATGAGGGCGGGGGCCGGGCGGGATGGGTCATGTTCAGTCTCGGGTGAGCTCGGCCACGGCTTTCTTGGCGCAGGCGTCGTCGACGAGGTCCTTGTTGTCGGCGGCGGCGGCGATGAGTGCGGCGGTGGCGGCGTTGTTCAGCTGCCGGGGTAGGCCGTTGGCGACGCGGTGAAGTCGTGAGACGGCGTCGTCGGCGAAGAGCGGTTCGTCTCGTCCGGCTAGGGCGAGGTGATGTTTGAGGTATTCGAGGGACTCGGCGAGGTCCATGGGTTTGATGGTGAAGCGGGTGGCGATGCGCTGGTCGAGGGCGGCGAAGGCGCCCATGCGCAGTTGGCGGTTGAGGGTGGGTTGGCCGACCAGGATGCCGGCGAAGGCGGAGGCGGAGTCCATGTCGGCGTTGGTGAGCAGCCGTAGTTCTTCGAGTTGGGCGGGTTCGAGCAGGTGGGCTTCGTCGACTATGAGCACGACTCGGCGGTGGCGTTCGGCGACTTCGGCGGCGAGCAGGTCGGCGGCTTGGACCATGAGCTCGGCTCGCTGGTAGCGGGGCTGGTCGCCGAGGGCTCTGACGATGGTGACGTAGAGGCCTCTGGTGCCGAAGGCCGGGTTGGAGATGTAGATGATCTGATGTCGGGTGGGATCCAGGGTCGATACTGCGGCGCGTACCGACACCGTTTTTCCGGCGCCGACGTCACCGGTGATCACCCCGAGGGCGTTCTCGACCACGCAGAAGTTGATGCGGGCGATGGCTTCTTGATGGGCGGGCCGGGCGTAGAGGTCTTTGGCCGGGATGGACTTGCCGAACGGGGTGCGGGTGAGGCCGAAGTGGGCGACCCACGGCGCCCGGCTCACTGTGCCTCCTCGCCGTCGCCGGGGAGCTCGAAGATGGCCAGCTGGGTGAAGTCAACTTTCATCCCGGTGCCGGCCGCCTCTTCGTGGGCGGCGGCGACCAGGCCCAGGTAGTCGACGCCGGTCGGTGTCGGTGTGGGCCGGGCGGCTTGGGGCACGGCCCGGTGGGTGTGGTGTCCGATCACGAACGGGGTGGCCACGCCGGCCGGTTTGCCTTCGTAGAACACGTCTAGGCGGGCGAGGTCTTCGGGGTCATATCGCAGCTCCACTCGCCGGCCGACCAGGGAAGAGTCGACCGCGTATTGGTTGCCTTCCAAAGGGACGGTGGCGGTGCGGGTCACCTTGCGTGTCGCCGACCATCGGAACGCTTCTCGGAGCCGTTCGGGGTCGGCCGCCCGGTGCGGTCCGCCGGCCTGGAACCGTTCGATCGGGGGCTGGTGGGTCTCGGCGTGGAGACGCCGGTTGGCCACCTGCTCGGCCCACGCCGAGAAGAGATCGTTGAGAGTCTCCAGACTGTCGATGCCGTGATGGATCGCCTCGGACAGGAAGGCGTCGCGGATGTAGCGCACCAAGCGAACGCAAAGCTTGTGTTCCACGCGGTGCTGAGCAGGGAGGCCACTGGTAGTCGGATCTATCTGCAGGTCCAGCACACTCGCCGGCCCCGGTCTCCGCTGGTTAGGTCTGAAGATGTGTCGTCTAAAGAGCACCGCATTGTCAAGCGTTGATGATTGTCGGGTCGACGGCTGTGACGAGATTTTCTTGTAGTTCAAGCTGTATGTTCGGATACGTCGCAGAGTTTCCGTATCGGGGTCGCGGTCTTCAGCCGACAATGCTTGACATCGATGTAGTTCGCGGTTACCTTCGTTGCTTCGAGCCGGAGGTGATCGCCCTTGAGCCAGCAGTCTCGTCTGGAATCCTTGGAGGCAAAAGGCCTACTACATCCCCGGGTCGAGGCGGTGACCGCCCAGGTGTTCTGTGGGGGGGACCCGTTCTTTCTGGCCTCGGACAAGGTGCAGGTGAAGTATGAGATGCTGCGGGCGCATTTCGTGGAGGGCGTGGCCGTGACCGAGGTGGCGGCCACTCATGGTTACTCGCGTGGCGGCTTCTATCTGGTGGCCGAGTCCTTCGCCCAGACGGGCATGGTCGGGCTCCTCGACGAACGACGCGGTCGCAAGGGCCCGCTCAAGCTCACCCCAGAGGTGGTGGAGTTCCTGCGCCAGGCGCCGGCTGGCACGAGCGCGCCGGTGCTGGTGGCCGAGGCGGAACAGCGCTTCGGTATTCGGTTGCATCGGCGCACGGTCGAGCGGGTCCGGAGAAGTTGAGAACCTTCTGGCCGGTCGGAGAGAGCGCGCAAGGCGACTATGAACAATTGCGCGCTGCGGTGTTGGCCGGCATCGCGTTGGTGGGCGTGAGCGCCTCCCGCTTCGAGCGGGCGGGGCTCGCCGGCTTGATCGTGGCGCCCAGCAGCGAGGCGGTGTTCGCCGCGGTCATGGTCGGGGCGCAGCGCCCGCCGTGGACACCGCATGGCGATCCTCGCCTGGAGGCGCTAGCCGCCGGCTACGGCATGGTGGTGGGCCTGACCCGACACGAGTCAGCCGGTGACGGGCCAGCAGATAGGTGTATGGCTATCCACGCGGGTGAGCGGTGAGATCGCCTCGACGGGATCACTACATCGCTCCCCGCACCGGGCCCGACAGTCGCCAGGCCCTCGACGCCGCCGTCAGATCGCTGTTGGCCGCCCGCCACTTCGACGACGGTGACCCCCCCGCCACCCTGCACGTGCTCGCCAGCCTGGCCGCCCAGCTCGAGGGCCGTCTCGCAACCGCGGTCACCGCTGCCCGCCGGTGGGGGTGCAGCTGGGCCGAAGTGGGCGACCTGCTCGGCGTGACCCGAGCCAGCGCCTGGCAGCGCTACACCGACCAGGAAACCAACAACGCAAAGGACGGGAGCCGATGAGAGCAGCCATCTACGCCCGCGTGTCCTCGGAGGCCCAGGCCGCCCGCAAGACGATCGACTCGCAGATCGCCGTGCTCGAGGCCAAGGTCGGTGAGGTCGGCGACGAGCTGGTCGCCCGCTTCGTCGACGAGGGCCACTCCGGGACGCGCCTTGATCGCCCCGGACTTGACGCCCTGCGTGACCAGGCTCAAGCGGGGGTGTTCGAGCGGGTCTGGGTGCTCACCCCCGATCGCCTGGCCCGCAACTTCGCCTACCAGATGCTGGTCCTCGACGAGCTGGCCCGCTTCGGGGTCGCGGTTTGCTTCACCGACGCTCCTCCCCTCGATGACGATCCCCAAGCCCGGCTGCTGGTGCAGATGCAGGGCGTCATCGCAGAGTACGAGAAGGCGGTCATGGCGGAGCGTCAACGGCGTGGCAAGCTCTACAAGGTGCGCGCCGGAGAGGCCATCTTCACCAAGGTCCCCTACGGATACCGGCGCGTGGCTCGCAGTGACGCCGGCCCGGCCCGCTACGAGATCTACGAGCCAGAAGCTGCCGTGGTGAGGCGAATCTTCGACGACTATGTAGCTGGCGGCCACTCGATCCGCCGGATCGCCAAACGCCTCTACGCGGATGGGATATCCAGCCCGACAGGACGCCCGGTGTGGGCTTCCTCGACCCTGGGCCCGATGCTGCGCAACAGCACCTACATGGGCAAGGCATTTTGGTATCGCCACAAGAACGTGCCATCGGCCCGGCCCACCGGGCCCACCAGCCGGCAGATACCCAGGCCCAGAGAGGAATGGATAGAGGTTGCCGTGCCGGCCATCATCAGCACCGACACCCTCGAGGCCGCCCAGCGCATCGCCGCCCACAACATCGCTTTCAGCCCTCGCAACACCCCACCGGACCGCTGGCTTCTTCGAGGGCTGGTGGTGTGCGGACCCTGTGGGATCAAGTGCGGCTGCAGCCGGGCGGCCACTAGCCGCGGCGGCCACAACTACTACTACTCCTGCGCTTACCACAACGAGCTCAAAGCCGGAGGACCGGATCGTCGCTGCCGGGAACGCCAAATCCGGGCCAACGAACTCGACAACTTCGTCTTCGAGCAGATCCGAGAAGCGATGCTCTGCCCCGAACTGCTCACCGCCGGCGAAGCCGCCCTCGTCAGCCGCGAACCCGTTCCCGGCGACCAACTGCTCGACGCTCAGCTCGCCCGCCTCGGACGCCAGCTCGACGACAGCGAGCGGGAACGTCAGCGCCTAATTGACATCTACCAGACGGGACTCATCAACCTCGGCGAGCTGAGCCAACGGAACGATGAGCTCACTTCTCGGCGGACACGTATCCAGGCCCAACGTGACCAGCTCGTCGTCGAACGCGCTCAACTTTCCACCGACAACCGGCTCCGCAAGCGCGTCGGGGAATTCGCCAGCACCGTCGCCGACGGCATCGACGAACTCGACTTCGCCGGCCGCCAGCGACTCCTCCACCTGATCGTCGAAGAGGTCCGAGTCACCGGATGGCAAGTCGAGATCCGCCTTCGGATCCCGCTCGACCAACCGCCGGCACCGCCCACCACCCGTCCTCGGCGCTCAACCCCCCGACGTTCACGCAGTCGCAACAGCGCCCGACAGGAGGACGGGACAACTCTGTTCAGTCAAGACCGTCTGCGTTCGCTTGGTGCGGTTGAGCCGCTCCTGTTTGCCTCGCCCTTCGGGCGAGTAGGGCTGGGAGTGGACCAGACGGATGCCCAGCACCGCGCAGGTGCGGGCCAGCCAGGCGTTCTTGAACGGGGCGCCGTTATCGGCGTAGAGGACTTCTGGCATCCCCCGACGCACGATGGCCCGGCGCAGCAGGTCCTGGCAGGCCCGGGCGTTCTCGTAGGCGTAGAACACACCGTCGATCAACAGCCGGGAGTGGTCGTCGACGATCAAAAACAGCTTGGCCCGCACCGAGACGTCGATCTTGGGGTGGGGAACCCACGGGCCCACCAGCACGTCGGTGATCCACCGCTCGTTCGGCCGGGCCGCCTCGTAGCGGCCGAACACCTTCGGCTCCGCTTCCAGCGCTTCGCGATGCAGGCCCCGTCGGCGCAGCTGGGCCCGCACCGTCCGCTCCGACACTCTCACCCCGTGGCGGTGCAACAGGATCGAGGCGATCTGCGCCGCCGAGCGGCTCGCCAGCTCCAGACGCAGTGCCACCGCTTCTTCGGCCAGCTCGGGATGGGCCCGCACCGTCCCGGCATCCGAACGGCCCGAAGGCCGCAGCCCTTCCAGGCCCCCAGCCCGCCACGCCCGGACCCATCGGTCGATCGTGCCCCTCGAATAGCGACGAGTGCTGCCGTCGGGATGGGTATGGGACCGCCCGGCGATGGCCCGAACCACCAGCCCACGCTCCGCCGGGTTCAGCCGATCAGCGGTCGCCTCGGCGATCACCGCCCAGCGGTGCAAGGCGATCGCCTCGGTCATGTCGTTATCCACGTCGTCGTCTCCTCTCCGGTCTCCTGGCTTTCAGGGGACCGGAGGCATGAAACGACGTCTGCCGATGACTAACCAGGGCGAATCTGTGTTGGCCGCGATCAACCTCCCGCCGCTCACGGCCGAGACGAACCGCCAAGCGCCAACAGCCAGCCAACCCGGAAGCGACATAGCCGCCTCCCAGGCGGCGAAGATCGTGGCCAGCGCCCACCCGCCCAGGTCCGCCACCGGCGCGATTACCGCTCCCGCCAGATCGACCGCCAACGCAGCAAAGGCCACCGCCGTCCAAGGCGCCCTCAACCGGAAACGCCGGCACCAGCCCCGGGCGGTCGTGTGAGGAACCGACACCCCCTCCGCCGCCGGGCGGACCCCGACCCTCCGGGCCGCGACCCCCTCGAGAACCGCCCCGACCGTCTCCACCACGTCCAGCCGGCCGACCAACAAAAACGCAGGCAGCATCGCATGAGTCACCTCGCAGGACCCGCAGCGCACACGCGGGATGAACACCCGCTGACACAGGCCCTCCTGACGGACATGACGCCGATACCCCGACCACAAGCTCATCGGCGTCGAACACGACGGGCACTCCGGTCGCGGGAACACGACCGCCCGGCCAGCCGACACATACGCGTCGACCGACAACGAACAAGGCCATACGATGGACACAGGTGGCAACACCGCCCTGGACCCCTCCCGACCGAGAGACCAATCGCAGCGGGAGGGGTCCCTCGCGAACAAGGACCCGCCATCCTCGCCGCCCCCACCCTCCGACAACCAGCCCAAACCGCCGCGCAAACAACGCCGCCGAAAAACGCCCCCCGATGATCAGACAGTCACACCGCTAACAACGGATTCGAGTTGAGCAAGGAGTTGGCCCAGGCCGACAGCCTGGTTACCAGCGAGGGAACGGTGTACCCCTTGCTGTCTCGATTGCGGCAAGAGGCCCTGGTGGAAACCTTTTGGGAGGAGTCAGCCCAGGGCCCACCCCGGCGGTACTACCGCCTGAGCGAAGACGGCCGTGTGGCACTTGATGCCTTCACCGTCCAGTGGCGTCGGTTCCGTGACAGTGTGGACAAGATCATCGAGGGGAGTCCGGCCACATGACCTCTTCGGATCTAGACAACCTGGTAGCCGATTACATGACCCGGCTGGACTCGGCGCTGCGAGGACTCCCGCCGTCTCGCCGCCAGCAGCTCGTCGCTGACATTCGCCAGCACGTCGCTGACTCTCGGGCGGAGATGCCCAGCGAGTCCGAGGCTGCGATCCGTGATCTACTGGACCGGGTCGGTCTCCCCGAGGACATCGCGGCCGAAGCCCAGGCCAATCAGCCGCCACGACGGCCTCGGGTCAGCAGACGACTGGTCCTGGGGATGGTCGGTGCAGTGGTTGTAGTGGCGGCCGCAATCGCGGTTCCCCTGGCGGTGACCGGAGCCCAACACCGAACCCGGACGCCATCTCCATCGCCGACCAGTACGGTTGCGAGCTCCGCCGTGGTGACCGTCCCTGAGGTCGTGGGCCAAACCGCAGCAAAAGCCGGCCAGATCCTTGGCGGACTTGGTCTCAAAGTCTCTTCGGTACTCGATCCCAGCCTCACCGTTGCCCCCGGCTTGGTCGTTCGTCAGTCGCCCGCGGCCGGAACCAGGGTCCTAGCCGGCTCGATCGTCACAACGAACGTCACAATCCGTCTATCGACCGGGCCGCCAACGGGACCCGTGAGCCTGCCGTAACCGAGGCAAGGCCCACCTGCACCGAAATGTGCTCGCCGCCTCCGCTTGCAGGACCTGCGGAGCGCACGCGACCTATTAGGCGAGCCGTGCGGACGTCGGAGCGATCGGGCATGGCCAGCGGCTAACGCTGACTGGCGCCCGGTGGCGGCTTGGGCCCCATGTGCGGGATGGAGGAGCTGGTCGATCACGTCCCTGGCGTTGACCATCAGGGTGGGCTCCATCCTCGCGGCGACAACTCCGCCCGGCGCCCTCTTGACCCGGACGCGCCGGGCGCACAGCCGGAGGGGCGCCTTTAGGCGCCCCTGACCCTACAATCAAGGGCCTGGCAGCCGGTTCGGGCGAGCGGAACGAGCATCCCAAGCTGACCGCCCGTCCTCCCTGTCCAGCCGCTTTTAGGCTCCCCAGACGCGAATGAGCCGCCCGCCCTAAGGGCTCGACTAGCTGGCAGCTGCGTCAGCCGAAGCACGGATCGTGCAGAGGTCGACACGGCCAGCACCGGCCGGAGCGCTGACGCGGTGGGTTGAGCTGGGACAGCACGGTTCGGCGAGAGGAACAGCTCGTTATGCACTTCCAACGGTCACCAGTGCTCGGGCCCGATATGGGCCGTCCCGCCGGGCCGAAGGCAGGAGGCAGGGGACGGCCAGGCGCCGGCGTAGCCGGCGCCTCTTGATACCGTAAGGAAAAGTTGCCCGCCAGCTGGCTAGATTTTCGCGAAATGCCTGGTATGGGCATCCGTCGACGGCCGATGCCTGAGTCCATGGCTCAGCTGCGTGCGTGACACCAGCACCTGCTTTAGACGCCGGAGAGTCAGGCTTTCGGGCGGATCGGGTGGCCGCTACGAGCGCCAGGCGCCGTCGTGAGCCTCAAAGCCGGGGCGCTGCGCCGCCTTCGCCACGCGCCAGCGAAGCGGGTCCTTGGGGCGTCGTGAACCTGGGCGCCCCGCTTGTCCCACCGGCAAGGCCCCCCTTCGTCTCAGCGTTGATTCTTTTCGACCCAGACGCACAGTGCCAAGCCGCTGGATACCGGCGGCGCCAGGTTCCCCACCCCGCACCCGATCCATGACGACGTAAGCCACAGCTTGCAGCTGAGGGACTGACCGAGTTGTGTTTGGCGCTCTGGGCGAGCCTCCAGAGGGGCGTTCCGCACCGGAGTTCGCTCGGCGGCTGTAGCCTGCGCCGATGGCTGATCGTCTCGAGCGGCCCGGCGATGCACGTGTGAGGGACGCGTGGAGCATCGCCGAAGCGATGCTGAGCGAGGAATTGCCTCGCCGGTGGCAGCACTCTCAGGGAGTCCTGGAGCGCGCCGGCTTGGCCGCGACCGATCTGGCGGCCGAAGACGCCGACGTGCTGGCCCAAGCCGCCATCCTCCACGACGTCGGCTACGCCTCCAAGGTGGCATTCACCGGATTCCATCCCGTCGACGGCGCTCGCCATCTCAGGTCGATCGGCTGGGACGACCGGGTGGTGAGCCTGGTCGCCCACCATTCGTGTGCCCGGGTCGAGGCTGAACAACTCGGGCTGGGCGCTGCCATCGCAGAGTTCGAACCCGGCCCGCCGGAGTTGACGGACTTCCTGATCTTCTGCGATATGACCACCTCGCCCGACGGGTCGCCGGTGGCTGTGGATGAGCGCCTGGCCGACATTGTGGATCGCTACGGAGCTGAGAGCGCCAAGGCCCGCTTCGTTACCGTCGCGGAACACGACCTACGGACGGCGACCCAGTGCGTTGCTCAGCGACTGGCGCGGCGTCGCCGAGGACCGCCGCCGTCGATCGTGGGAGTCTCGAAGAGGTAGAGCGCTCGTTCGAGGCCGGCCGGCTGAGCCGCCCAGATCGCCGAATCTCGGCGCTGTCCGGGAAGCCGCCAGTCTGGGAGTCGAGGATCGGAACCGAATGTTCTGCACGGCTATCCGGAGCTACTCACTTAGCACCTCCAGAATGGTGGCCCTCGCAATGACGCGAGGCCCCTCTCCTCCTTCGAGCATGTCGCCTACGACAACGGCATCCTCCCAGAATCTCGGAACCCCGAGACGAAGCCACGCGTCGCCTTCATCTCCCGGTGCCAAACCGCGTTCCAAGTCAACAGCGGCGTCATTCCACGCCGGCTTTCGGTCACTCCGCCACTGACATCTGTAGCCGGACTCGATGCCGTGTTTACGGCCCCCTAAATCCGTGTCGACCAACCTCAAGCGAACGCGGAGCCTGAGCGGGCGCATAGGCGCATACTGCCTCATCTGCGCTCCCGGCGGATGGAAGGCTGCGAATCGAAAGGGAGCGCCGAACGACGGTTCTGGATGCAGCCCTCGCAGGTCGTTCGCAACGACATCTGAAGCGACAGACGACTAGTTGGATGGTCTAACCGATGTGGGGGGCCGTTGGTGACTGATCAAGCCCATGCTGGATCCGCAAGCGCATGGAGGGGTGGATGTCGAGCCCGTCCAGCTCACTCGAAGACAGCCAGCGCACCTCGGAGCCCTCGTCACTGCCACGGAGTGAGCCGCCGATGGGTCGGGCCCGGAAGGACAGGGCGAACTGCTGACGAACCTCTCCGTCGTCGTAGGCGATGACGTGCTTGGGATCGCTGTATATGCCGGTCAAGCCGACAACCTCGACCTCGATGCCGGTCTCTTCACGCACCTCGCGGACGACCGTCTCGGCGACCCGCTCGCCGACCTCGACCTGACCTCCTGGCAGGGCCCAGCGGCCGTTGTCCACCCGATGGATCAGCAGGACTCGCCCTTGCTCGTCCTCGACGACGGCAGTGACAGCCGGGACGATGGAGTTGGGCTTGGGGGCGTCGGGGTCGTCGTAGTAGTCCCGGCGCCCCATCAGGCCACCGACCGGGCCGTCCCGAGCGGGACCGCGGTCGCCCACACCCGCTCGAAGCTGTCGATGTAGCCGCTGAACAGCTCGGCCCCGGGAACCCGCCGCAGGTGCAGCAAGGGCGTCATGTGGGCTGGCAGCCCGTAGAGGTGAGTGTTGATGAGCATCTCGTCGTCCGCCCGGTAGATCGAGTTGTACAAGACCGTGCAGTGTTGGCGGAACTCGGCACCGGCAGTCGGGATCAGCTCCCGATAGTTGTGGATCGTGTTCGAGATCTTGGCGGAGATGGCGGAGCCGATGCCCTCATCTATACCCCGCTGACGGACCTCGTCGCAGTCGGGGTCGCCTACCAGAAACCGCAGTCGAACCCCTGACCTGGCCTTACGGAGCAGCAGCCGGCGGATGGCAGGATCCTCCGACAGCCAGAAACCGGCGTAGACGAGGACGTCGATGCTGTCCTGGGCCCGCTCAAACAGGCGTAACCAGGTCTCGTTGCCGACCGTGGAGCGCACCGGATAGACGGCCAGGATTTCGGCCAGGGCCAGGTCGCTCGCCTCCAGCGCCGAATCGATCGGCCACAAATACGCTGGGTCAACGCCGAGTAGAGCGGCCAGGGCGTACCGGTGGCGCTTATAGGGCAACCGGCCGGAAAGCCACCGTTCGACGGTCTTGCGGTCGACGCCCAGCTGGTGCGCAACGTCGTCCAAGTCGAACTGCGACGAGAAAATCGCCGCTCGCAGTCGCTCGTTCGCCATGATCCGGCCTCCCGCCTCGGGACGACTTGGGACGCCCTGATCCTAGCGAAGAAATCCCAAGACGTCCGGCATTGGGGTTACGACGTCTTGGGATCGGGCCGATCCTGACCGTGACGGTGCTCACCGCGGGCGCCGCGCTCAAAACGAAGGAGTCGACCTATGCGTGTTATCCCTATCGATGATCGGAAGATGACCTTGACGGTGGCCACCCCACCGCGGCGGCAGTCCAAGCCGAACCCGTTTACCGGCGAGATCGACTGGGACGTGGATGTGCTAGCTGTAACCGAGGACGGCAAAGCCGATCTGCTGCGGATTACGGTGCCCGATTCGGGGTTGGACAAGAAGGTCGTCCCGCTGGTGGCGATGCAAGTAGACGGCTTCATCGCCCGGGTGTGGGAGAAGCAGGACGGCCGCCACGGGGTGATGTTCGCCTGTGATGCCATGGCCCTGGCCGTGACGGTCAACGGTTCGGCGCGAAGGCCTCGGCGGCCGCGTCATGACCGGCGCTGCTGCCACGCACGTGCATGTGCCGGTACCAGTGTGGGTGCCGATCCTGTCGTGGCTGGCGGTGCTCGGCGCTGCCATCATGCTCGTACTTTTGGTGCGGGCCTGGTGGCGGCGCCACCACCGCCCAAGGTCAGCGACAGCGAGGCCTCGGTCCGCCGGTGGGTCAACTGGGTGGCGGCCCGGTGGATGTGGGACGCCCGCAACCTGGGCCTGGTCCTGGTGGACGACACCACCCGCCACCGCCGCGAGCTGTGGACCGGCCGGACCCTGCCGCCAGTGGTCCGCATCCCTGACATCCGCTTCGAGCCCGCCCCCCACGGGCTGCGAGCCTGGATGCGCACCGTCCCCGGCGTCGGCCTGGACCAGGTGACCAAGATGGCCGGGCATCTGGCCAACGCCTGGGGCTGCCTGCGCGTCGACGTCAGCCAGCACTCCCCCGGCGTGCTGTTGCTGCGGGGCTTCGTCCGCGACCCGCTGGCCACGGTGTGGCCGGTCACCCCCACCGGCCAGCCGCTGGCCGACTGGGAGCTGCATGTCGGCATCGACGACGAGGCCAACCAGATCCGCCTGCCGCTGGCCAACCTGTCCGGGCATCACCGTGGCCGGCGTGCCCGGCACCGGCAAGACCTCGCTGCAGCGGTGGTGGCTGTGCCAGCTGGCCCCGCATCCGGCCGTGCAGATCGCCGTCCTGGACGGCAAGGTCTCCAATCCCGAGGACGGCGACTACGGGCTGCTGCTGGCCCGCTGCTTCGCCGCCGCCGGCGACGACCTCGAGGACGCCAACCGGCTGCTCGGCCAGCTCCATCAGATCATGCGGGCCCGCTCGGCCTGGCTGCGCACCCATCGGGGCACCGCCCAGTTCTGGGAGGCCGGCCCGACCGTCGACTGCCCGCTGGTGCTGGTCTGTCGTGGATGAGAGCCACACCTATGTGACCGGGGCGTCCCGCAAGGACCGCGAGCTGTGCGACAGCAACGTCTGGTACCTCACCAAGTTGGCCAAGGAGGGCCGCTCCCGGGGCTTTCTGACCGTGTTTGTCACCCAGAAACAAACCGCCGACGCCATCCCCACCGCCATCCGCGACGTCTGCCAGGTCGGCCTGTCGTTTGGTGTCCGGACCATGGACGGGGCGGTGGCCGCCCTGGGCGACGAGATCCGCCAGTACCCCGACGTGGCCCCGACCAACCTGATCGGCCGGGAATGGACCGGCGTGGCCGTCATGCGCCTGCCCGACCGGGCCGGCTACCACCGGGTCCGCACCCCCCACGTGACCGAGGCCGACGCCGCCCAGCTGGTCGCCGCTGTTGGTCACCTGCAGCAACCTCCAGGTGCGGTGACGGTCGATGCGATCGAGCTGGCCCGATGACCCCGACACTTGCCAGCCATCGACGACGGCGACATGGTCGAGCTGGTGCGCACCGCCAACCAGCCCGGCTTTTGGCGGTGGCGGTCCATGGTGGCGGCCACCGGCGGCTGCGCCGATCCCATCCACCTGGTCGGACAATCCTCGACCTTCGACGCCGCCACCGGCGAGCTCCTGCACCGGTATGACACCGAGGACGAGCCCAACCGGCGGCTGCTGGTGGCCTGCCGCAACCGGCGGGCCTCCCGCTGCGCCCCCTGCGCCGAGGTCTACCGGGCCGACACCTACCAGCTCATCCGGGCCGGCCTGGCCGGCGGCAAGAGCGTCCCCGACAGCGTGGCCGGCCACCCTCGAGTCTTCGCCACTCTGACCGCCCCCAGCTTCGGCGCCGTCCACCATCGGGTCGTCAGCACGGACGGCAAAGTGCAGCGTTGCCATCCCGGCGCCGGCTGCCACCAACGTCACTCGGGCGGACGATCCGTGTCTGGGCCAGGCCGTCGACCCCGACACGCTACGACTACGCCGGCGCGGTCGTCTGGAACGCCCTGGCCGGCGTGCTGTGGCATCGCACCACCACCCTCATCGTCCGCCACCTGGCCCGCCAGCTCGGCCTCTCCGAAGGCGAGTTTCGCCGCCAGGCCCGCGTCTCCTACGGCAAGGTGGCCGAGTTCCAGGCCCGCGGCCTGGTCCACTTCCACGTGATCGTGCGACTGGACGGACCGGACGGCCCGCACCAGCCGCCCCCCGAAGGCCTCACCGTCGAGGTCCTGACCGCCGCCATCGAAGCGGCCGCCCGTCAGGCCCTGGTCACTCTCCCCCGACAGCCCCGCCACCGGCGGGGCCCGCCAGGTGCGCTGGGGCGACCAGCTTGACATCCAACCCATCACCGCTGCCGGCGCGGGCGAAGGCGAACTCACCGACCAGAAAGTGGCCGGCTATGTGAGTCAAGTATGCGACCAAGGCCGCCGAAACAACTGGCACACTCGACCGGCCCGTCGTGTGCTGGCACTGCAAAGGGACCGGACACGACCCCGACGGCAGCGGCCTGTGCAAAGCCTGTCATGGTCGAGCCACCCGCCACGACGACGTTCACCACCTGGTCGACAATCCCCACGCCCAGGCCATGATCTCCGCCTGCTGGACCCTTGGTGCCCATCCCGAGCTCGAGCAGCTGCGACTGCGGCCCTGGGCCCACATGCTTGGATTCAGAGGGCACTACTCCACCCGCTCGCGCCGCTACTCCACCACCCTGACCGCCCTGCGCCAAGCCCGCCGGGATTGGCGTGACCAGCGGCTGCTCGGCGCATTCGGTTACCCGGCCGAGGCCAATGTCGGTCCGTGACGAGGAGGAGCATCGACGCGAGCGGCGAGGAGAGACAGTCCTCGTTGTCGGCCATTGGCAGTACATCGGGCGAGGCCACTCCCCCGGTGAGGCCATCTTCGCCCGGACCATCGCCGCACGACCTCGCCGAGAACCGCCGAATCTGCCGCCGCATCAGCCAGGACGACGATCTCATAGGAGGACGACCATGAGCGCGGGGACGACCCGGCGAAGCAGCAACGGCTTCCCCAAGCCTTTGCTCAGCGTGGAGGAGGCCGCCATCCTCCTCGGCGAGAGCCGCTCCTCCATCTATCGGTCGATCGAGCGTGGCGACCTGCCCTTGCCGGTCTTCAGGATCAACGGCCGTCTGCGTATCGCTCGCCGAGCGGTTGAACGGCTGATCGCAGGGGAATTGCCGATCCCAGGTGACGAAGACTTCGTGGAGAAGGGGTTCGCGAGCTAGCCGAGAACCCGGCCGACGTGCTCGGCAGCTCGGCGATCCTCCGCCGGCACCCCGTCGGTGTAGTGGCGGGCCATGTGCACGGTGGACCAGCCCAGTCGGGTTTGCTTCTGGGCCTCGCTGATCACCGGGTCCAGGACGGTGGCATGAAAGTGACGGAGCGAGTGCAGGTGGATGTCTGCGGGCAGGCCAGCCCTGGTGCGGACTCGGGCGAGGGCGTGGCTGAAGGAGTCCGGATGCGGCGGCGCCGCTCCCCCGGCTTCGAAGGAGAACACAAAGCTATCGGGACCGAGCGGCAGCGCCGGATTTGGCGGCCAGGTCAGATTGTTCGTCCCGGAGGCCTTCGAGTTGCGCCAATGTCCCGCTGTCGAGGGCGATGGTGCGAATCGAGGCCCGGGTCTTCGGCCCGCGCACCTCGGCACCACCCCTGGCCGCCACCACGGCCTCGTCGACCCGTACAGTGGCGGCGTCGAAGTTGACGTCCGACCATTGCAGTGCACACGCCTCGCCCCGGCGCATCCCGGTGGCAGAGAGCAGGCGGAGAAAGGGCGCCACACGGGGATCGTCGTCCTGGGCCGCAAGCAGGAGGGCGGTCACTTCGTCGGGCTCTGGAGCCCGAACCTTCTCGGCCCGTTCGTGCAAGCGCCAGGTGGGCAGCTCGGTATCGGCGATGGGGTTGGGCAGCGTGTTGCCGCTCCAGCGCCGGGCCAGGCGGCAGGCCCGATGCAGTACGGCTTTGATCATTTTTACGCTGCCTTCGGAAAGGCCTTTGCGCTTGAGCTCCCGGAAGTACTGCTCCACGTCGTAGGGTCCGAGGGTGGCGATCCGGCGCCGGCCGATCGAGTTGCGGATGTTCACTTCCCAGGCGCTCTCATAACGGCGGGCGGTCTTGGGAGAGAGGTCCTCCCAACCGTTTTGTCTGCCAGGCGGCGATGGCGTCGTTGATCGTCGTCGTCGGACCCCACTCGATGGGCTGCTCAGGCGCGGGCAAAGGAGTCGACTCCTGCTCGGCGACCAGGCGGGCCAGCTCTCGCTCGGCGGATCGGCGGGTGCCGTGGATTGTCGCATGGCGGTGCCGCACCCGACCGGAGGAGTCTCTACCGAGGTAGACCCGCAACTCCCAGGTGTTGGGTTTGCCTGTCACCGCGCGCAAGCTTCCGGCCATGTCGCCTCCTCCCGAGACGGACCCAACAGCGGTTGTTGGGTTTCCTGTTGGGTTTCTGAGGAGGAAGCGTAGATGTTGGGTGTGGCAGAGTCCCGGATACTCGCCCTTGACCAGGACTTTCACCGCGAGCCCGAGAGCGGAATCGAACCGCTGACCTACGCATTACGAGAGCCTTCAGACGCTTCGAGATAGACAGCTCAGATCGTGTTCTGCCTGTTTATATGGGGGGTTTGTGCGGTCTCGTCGGTCCTTATCGTGTCTAGCCAACGGGAGATCTAGAGAATTTTTAGACACGACGTGAAGCCGCGGCACCCTTGCTTCGTACCGTCCTCGAATCGAACAGGGGTTCGGCTCATAAGACCAGCACCAACGCATACACGATGCGTAGGTCTCTACGACAACATGGATGTGTTGACGTCCGTCCCGTTCCGTAGCGTGTCGTTTCGAGGGGCCTGAGGAGGAGTCACGGTTTTAAATGTCTCCTGTTCGGACTATTTGGCGACCGCGAGAGACCACAAAGGTGCTGGTTAGCGGGGCGGCGCGCCTCCCGGCGACCCCGCTGGTTTCGCTCGGGCCGCGGATCTACGCGCCGATGGCGACTCCCCCGCAAAGATTGCCCCAAGAGCCCAGCCGCGGGCTGGATGTTGCCGACGATCACCTGACGATGAGGACCGCATGACAGGGTCGCGGTTCCGGCGGACCTCCCGGCTCACCGTCGATGGGCTCCGGTTGAGTCGAGCGGCGATGGCCCGCACCGTCAGACCAGCCAGCACGCCGTCAGCGATCAGTAGCCGCTCCGCCTCGCTGCGAAATCGATCTGACAGACGCGGTGGCTGGTCGATGATCGGCGTGTACGTCCTGGCCTTGCCGGCCGAGTTGATGATCGTGCGACCACGCCGCCAGCGGGTCCCGGTCCTGCGGTTGACCCCGACGATCTTGCACGCCGCGCTATTCGAGGCTCCCTTCGACACGAGCTCGATGTATAAGGCCCGCTGCTCCGCCAATGGTGGACCACCAGGGGCCCTGGGTTGCAGTCGACGTAGCGACATCGCACCTCCAGGAGAGGCTCGATGTTGCAACGATCCCTGGAACCCGCCTGATCACACTCAGGTGACCATCGGCACCAGACCAGCAGTCCCGTATCGTGTGGAGATCTTGAAAGGAATGGTCGGCTGCCACGCGTGCCAAGCGCCGCAAGCCGCATCATAAGGCTCGGATGAAGTACCTGGCTGAGCAAGCTGGCTAGACAAGTTCTCGCCGTCCGGATTTGTGTCCGTGACCGGACAGCCAGACGGATTGACTGCGGTTTTGGGTGTTGGCCCTGGTCGATCCACATAAACGCTCGCAAGCGTCCGAGGGGAGCATCAAGGCGCCGTCTTGGCTTCCCCGGCCCCGGGACGCTGTAGTACGAGAGCCGGGTTCCCTTTCTCGTCGGGCAGCCGGGTTCTTGTCATTGTGGCCATCGAGGAACGGATCAGCTATGGGGTGGGTTTAAGACATCTATCCACAACTGGTTCCTGTGGCCAGGTAGTTCAAGTTCATGAACCCGTTCAGCGTTTGGTTGTCATTAGACGGGTTTGAAACAATCTCTTCAGCGGTTGTCGTGCTAGACCCACCGGTAGCGGTGATGTACTCGTTGAGGCTGGCGATTCCATTCCAACTGTACCCAACAATGTACGGTGTAGCCGGCGTGAACTCGAAAATTCCGGTGACGTAGCCACCTGGCAGCAAGGACGAGCTTATGCGGATAGCACTTGCACACTCATACGCCGGACCTCCCGCCGCCGTCGCCACGCTTGAATTATCCAGAAGGAATAAAGGACCAATTGCTGTCACTACCAGCAACAGTCGACCCAGCAGGTTCCGTCGCATGGCCTTCCTTTTTCTTCCATCTTTCCGATCTACACATGCTCTTAATATAGCCACATAGCGAAATAGGAGTAGGGCGCCACAAAGTTGGTGACTTCGATCTGGATCTGCCAGTAGTTCTCGCCATTGAGAGTGACGACCTCCCCCGGTTGCATAGCCGGAACTGCGTGAAACTGTATATCGCCGGGGTACTCTATTGCATAGCCTGTAGGTGGTGATTGAACAAACTGCGGATCTAGTGGTCCAAACTCGACGGTATAAGTGCCATTTTGAGTGACGTCGATAGGGAGCGACTGGTACGCAAAGTTGCCTGTATTGAGAGCTTGGACGTTCGAGGACTGAGCGTTCGCCGCCTTCGCCGCGATGAGTCGAGACCCTTCGGCAGCCCATTGCGCAGTCTGAGTTTGTTCGGTCGTCACTGTCCCACTCTCCGCAACCGTCGCATGATTTCCCACCGTCACCGCTTTCCCGGCACCGCCGGCGCTCGCCCCGCAACCAGCCAGAAATATCGCAGTGGACAACGCAACGAAAAAGTGTTTCCCTCTTCGACCACCGCATCGTCCTCGCATAATCCAACAGCTAGCAGAAGTTTGCTTGTACGTCCAGCGGTCAGACCTCAACGCTCGATGAACAGTGGGTAAATTGACCATGGACGTTGACCGCAGGCTACGACAGAAGCAGGCCCGGCAGACCTGGCCCCGGCGAGCAGGCAGCAAATAAGCCCCGGGGCGCTCTCTCCGCACAGTTCACAGGGCATGCAAGCATTGTCTGGCTACTTAGCGAACCGGCGGATTGGATCCTCGGCTGACGCTCAGTGTGGCGAACAATAAGCTCAACGCGGTATGATACCAATTGCACCCAATCGGTGCAGGCGGAAGGTGGAGGGCAGACTGGTAGTTGCTTCAGGCGCACTGGTCATCACCGGTCTTGTAGCCGGATGCGGAAGCACCACTAGGTCGGGTGCGGGCACGACCCTTGCCCCCGCCTCGACAACACTTCCCACAACTGCTCCGCCCACGACGGCTGCCGCTCCGACCACCCAGGCGCCCACCACCCCCGCACCTCCGACGACGTCCGGACCGACCCTATCGCAACAGAACGCGATCAAAGCCGGCCAGCAGTACTTGAACTTGGGCAGCGGGTTCTCGCAAGCCGGGCTGATTCAACAGCTGTCATCCCAAGCTGGCGATGGATACTCACTCGCTGACGCGACCTACGCCGTAGACCATCTCAACGTGGATTGGAACGCCCAAGCGGTGCTATCCGCCAAGGCATACCTAAAGACGAGTGCCTTCTCCTGTAGCGCGCTAGTTGAGCAGCTCTCCTCATCCGCCGGAGATCAGTTCACGACAGCCCAGGCCCAATACGGCGCCAACGCAACCGGAATCTGCTGACGGCCGGGAAACCCGAGAGAAGGCGAGCAGATCAGACGGACCTGGTGGGGCGCTGGTTAGCGATGCCATTTCACAGGCCGAGCACCAGACCCGTTGGCCGCTGCCGTCGGGGCCGACTCGACCGGCTTGCCGTCCAGCTCATCGAGACGGTCCCGAAACACGTCACGGCAGAACGCCGCCACCATCTGCTTGACCGCCAGGTCGGCCTCGCGTGGGCGACCCACGCTTCACACTCCAGACGATCCCGCTGGGACCGGATCCCATACAGACCCTCGGTCAGACGCTCCGGTGACTCGCCCTCGGCCAGCTTGGCACCGAACACAGCTACCACCTGGTCGAAGCCCCTCCTGGGCCCGTACCGATGCCACCAGGTGCACTCCCATTCGTCGGTCAGAGCCTCCGCCCGCTGGCGGGCCGCCAACCAGCTCCCCACCTCTCCAGCAGCAGTCGCCTGCAAGACGGGTTGAGGCCATCTGACCAGAAGTGCCGTCCCCTGCGTGCAAAGCAGTATCAGCCGGATCCCTACGGATGCTGACAAACAAGAAGCCCAGCTCATAACGGGTGCCTGGTCACCGACGGACTCCACCGGATGGCGACGGATGTTCGATCGATGTTCGATTTTGTCCACGCGCGGTCCACCAACGGATTATGCCGTCGTCGTTGAATGAGTGCTGGGGGTGAGCAACGGCGTCGTCGGACATGAACCCGTGCAGGTTCACTGCGAACATTACGCCCGGCTCAGGAGGGCAACACTTTCCCCCGGAGCCTGCAAAACGACCGCCTTTGCACTTTTGCCGACTGGACCGGCCATCAGGCCCACGCGAACACCGGTCTTCGTCCCAAAACCAGATTTACTGTAGTTGGGAACGACGAGCTTCGAAATCTTCTGCTTGGGGTTTTGGCGCCCCCTCGCCGACCACGCTCCCTCCGGCTCCGCGTCACTCACGCCGTCGGTCCGGCAACGGCCAAGCCAGCCGGTCATCGGGGGCGCGCCTCAAATGATCGACTCAGTCGTGAAGGGAATCTGCAGCGACACCGCTACTTGCCGAAATAGACAGGCCTTGGCCCTCGGTTGGCTTCAAGATGTCCCGAACGTCGCGCATAGAAAGTCGGATCTTGCCAACAGCCGCGTCCTCCAGCGGATACTCCGAGCAATGGTGACCGCCTTCTTCGGGTCAGAGGCGGATGCGCGCATCCTCCTCACAGCTATACGAAAGCTTCCGGAATGGCTGTACGGAAAACGTTGAGAACGGAGAACGATAACGTCCGGGATGCGCACGACGCGCGACCAGGTCCTCGTTCGAATCGGTTCGTCCCTCGAAAGCGGCGCTCAGCATGGGAGTAGAGCATGAATTAATCGGCCGTTCTCCGTGACCTGCGACGATGGCCCGAAAGGGCCTCCGAGCAGCCATTTTGGCTCTCGTCACTTGTCAGCAGTTCATGGCAGTCTTCGACCTTGTGTGTCCGATCGTGTCACGCTGCCCGAGTGCCGCAACGATCCTGGATGAGAGCGGTGATGGTCAGCTGGCGTCAGGGGGTAGTGGGCTGTCTGGGTGCTCGTTGAGGAAACCGTCGTACTTGTAGTCCCATTCCCAGAGCATGTAGCGATTGAGTCGAAGCGCCGTTATTGGCCAGGTCGGTCCGGCGTGCTCTTCGCAGAGCTCGCTCACCCGCCGACGAAGCAGGTCCTCGTTCCATGACGGCATAAGCATTACGTACGACAACCAGTCGGCATCGCCGTTCATCCACTCGAAGGGTGCGGCGACGGGTTGATGCGAGTAAGCCTCGATGAGCCAGGATGGACTGCAGACCCACAAGTCGAATCGGTCCGAGCCCCTCGCACCATCGACGGCTAAGAACACCCACACGAGAACTCCGAAATGAGAGGCGTCATCGGGTACGGCGGCGGGGCCATCTGGCCAATGGACCGTCAAGGCGGCGATGACGGGGCGAACCCGTGGTGTTTCTTCAGCCATGCTGTACAGCCTGTCTCCATCGGCGATCCGACGTCGACCTTCACCTTGGGAAGGTGAATCCTGCGGTCCCGTGACTAGGGCAGACGAACGGAAATGTGGTCTGATGAGGGAATTCAGCTGCCATCACTTGCCACCGGTTGCCACCACTTCTTAAGCTCCCACGGCCTTGCCGCGGACCGTCGCAATCAGATCCGGCAATCTGTGATGGTGAGCGACGACATTCCGCATGGAACAGACTGGGTCGGTTGGCTAGACGGCCTGGACGAAGGCCGGCGACGATTTGCGGTGAAGCTATACAACCGTTTCGCAACGCTCGGAGCCGATGGTCCAGAGGAGTGGACTCGCAGCAAAGTCACCGAGGACATCGCCCAGCTCACTCTTTTCTTATTCTTGAGAACGACCGGAAGCGTATGACAGACAACCTGGGATACACAATGCGGTCGGAAATGACAGATAGGCTCATCGTCGAGGGGGCTGACGCTGAGCGCTTGCGTGGCCTCGTTCAGTTTGCGCTCGAACAGTTCTCGTTCGCCATGCTCTACCTCCTCGATGAGCCGTCGGGGACATCGTGGGATGACGGCTTCGAGGAAGTCGGCCCGCACGACACATGATGTCGGCTTATGGAGACTCACTCTGAGGATGCATCCCTGACCGGCCGCGATATCGGTGGTCTACACGAGAGTTGGTCGGGATATGACTGGGACCATTCCTGACGGACCGTTGCAATGTTTAACTGCCCCACGGCGACGGGCAGCCGGCAACAGGGTGTCAGGTGAGCCTGTCGGTGGGGCGACAAGCTCACTTGCCAACATCCGCAGTCGAGATGACCGGCCGGCGTCCGATTTTGGCTGCATGACCCCGGTTTACGCGGACGCGGTCTTGGCGTCGCAAACACTAATGGCCGGTTCCGGACAAACTCCGGTGGACCAAAAGTGCTGGTGATGCGGTCGATCGGCTCGGTCAGACGACCAGGGATCGGAGCGAAGCGGACGCGGGATGTTGGCGGGACGATCTGACCGGCCGCCCCTCAGAGGCGCATTAGGCGGTGAGCCGGGTGCTGGCACGAGCCCACATCATGGCACCATGGCAGATCGGGCAGGCTGGTAGGCCGTGACGTTCAATCGGCGTTCACTGATTTCGTCCGTGATCTCCGTAGTTTTGATAGGCGTCGGGACCGGTATCGAGGCCTTTCAACGTCGTGCTTGGCTGTTGTGGGTACGTCGCCGGACCCATCGCTCGCTTCGGGCAGGCATACTGTCACTCTCGGCATCAGGGCTCGGTCCACAACCGGCTGGCCAGGTCCCAGAGCTTGCTCCGATCGGGATGTCCTTCCGTGCGGGGCGTCTAACTGTCACAGATAGGCGCTTCTCCTGGAGCCCGAGGAACAGACACCGCGTCGCCCTCGATGTTGACATCTTGGATATTGAGCGGATTGACGCCACGCGCGGGATGGGAGTCGGGGGCCTGAACCTCGTCGTCCGCCTGCGGGACGGCAGCAACTGGGCGTTTTTCATGGGCCAGCGATCTGTCGTCGAACTGTTCCTAGCGTCTCGTGCCCTTCTGCACCAGGAACGAAACGCCCGCTCCTGAAGCCAACACTCCGACCACCGCGGGGGGCAACATTTTGGGCGGTTCGAATGCCGACCGTCACTTTGGCAAGGTGACCACCAGGGCTGTGGCGACCAGGGAAAACGTACAGGATGCGATTGTGACCCACAATTACGTCTGTTGATGTCGGTCCGCCGGCGTCACCGTTTCTCGTCCTCTCGTGCGAGGTCTGCGTCGCGATAGAGCATGCCGTACCCCCCTCCCCTGTCCTAGCTCAGATGATGCGTGACGGCACACCGCCGAAGGGGCCCGCCCCTGGGGGAGCTCGGCAACTTCTTCCGCTCGGCCTCCTCTGAGATGTCCAGCCAGGTCAGCATTGACCACGACAAAGGCACCATCGGCGAGTACGTGCCCTGCACGCGGGCGGCCTCGACAGAGGGCAACTTCAACAGTGCCTCCATCGCTGGAGCTATGCGCCTTCGCCAAATGGGGTCGGGCCGAGTGGATGCGCCACCCCAACATGCTGGCCAACGTGGCCGAGTGGATCGCCGAGGAGGCCGCCTGCTTCAACCTGCATATCGTCCGCCTGTCCGCAGCCCAGGCTCAAAGCAACGGCCGGGGCGGTCTGTGAGCACGTCGACTTGGGCGCGGCCGGCGAGGCGCTGGCAGAGCTCGTCTACTGGGCCATCCGCTGGATCAACAGCGAGCAGCCGGTTCGGCTTAGGCAAACGACAGGTAGACGGCACGCGAAAATTCGGGGCGAAAGGGTGCCGGTGCGCATGAAACGGACTAAAATCAGCTTTGCCTCTTGCCCCCCTGCTCGCAAGGAGAAATGCATGAAACGACTCGCCGCCATAGCCGCCGCCCTCACCCTGGGGACTGGCCTCGCCACCGTGGCCGCCACCGTCCCGGCCTCGGCAGCTGGGCCGTCAGTATGCGACGGCGTCGTCGCGCTCACCTCCCAGACCGTTGACAACGGCAGCTACGCCTACGGCGCCCTCCCCGAAGACGGTCTCTCCTATTACAACGGGTCCTACATTGCCGGGGCCGGGTACGCCCCATCGGTGGTCACCACCTACCTGGTCGGCACCACCATGTGGGTAGTCGCCTGGAATGAGAGCGGCGCCAACCAGACCTTCGCCGGCTGGTTCAACTTCCAGACCTCCTGCTAAAAGAAAGGCTGCATATGAAAACCAAACGTCGGATAGCAGAAGCCGTCGTCGGGGTCTGCGTTCTGGCCGGAGTCGGCGCAGCCGGGGCGGTCCTGGCCACTAGCAGCGGTCACGCTTCGGCCGTGGTCCATGTCCAAAACGACGCCACCACGCCAGGTACCCCAGCCTCCGCCCCGGTGGTGGCTTCCGCGTCCACCCATCCCGCGCCCACCCATCCAGCCGCCGCCACCGCCGCTACCCACGTGGTCGCCTCTAATCATGTGGTTGTCGCCCCCGCAGCCCAGCCGGCCACCACGGCCACGACCGGCAGCACGCCAACGGGAGGAACGTCGGGAGTCGGCTCACCCGGCCAGCCATTACCGGGCACGAACTTTGTGCCCGTCCCGCCCACCCCCGCCGGTTGCGTGGAACCCGGAATGGAGATCTCCGATTCTCCTCCTGTGCCCGCCAATGACACCAACGGCGCGACTGGTATAGCGGTGGGACCCAGTCTGCCGGCGGGCACCACCCTGTGCCCCCAGCCGGACGCTTCCGCTACTCCGACCGTCGCTCCTACCGGCCCCAGTTCCGGGGTGGGTCCAGTCACGACCACCACCCCTTAGCCACTTACCACACCCCTTTCGGCTGGGCTGTCCCCCCTCGGCGGCGGCCCGGCCGGCGCGTTTAAGGGCCCTCGCAGTAACCCAGAAGCCGGCCCGCTCGGCGTACGAAACCGCCCTCCTCGGCCGGATCAAACGCCAGCGAAGCCCTCCCGGTCAGCCGAACTGCCCACCCGCCCCGTCCGGCGTTGGGCGGGATCATAAATACCTTAGGCGCCGGTCGTCCAATGGATCGAGGACTTCGGCTCCGCCGGTATGTGCTGTTGGCGATCATTGAATGTCGCGTTTTGTGATCACGGGTTTTCGCGATCGGCGATCATCGATTTTCGCGGTGGGCGGGCTTCGATGGCCGGTGGGTGAAGGTTAGCGTCGCCTCCTTTCGGGGTTGTCGGCGGGAGTGGCTGAGGCGGTGGTGAGGGCTTGGTGTTCCCTCATTCGCCAGGACGGGCCTTTGATGTTGAATACGACGGCTCGGTGCATGAGCCGGTCCAAGATGGCGGCGGCCACGACGGGGTCACCGAGGATGTCGCCCCATTCGGGCAGGCCCCGGTTGGTGGTGACGATGGTCGAGTTGCCGATCTGGTAGCGGCGGTTGACGACTTGGAAGAAGGCGGTGGCCTCGGCGCGTCCCATCGGGATGAGTCCGACGTCGTCGATCACGAGGACTGATGGGGCGATGTAGGTCTTGAGTTTGTGGGTGAAGGTGCCCTCGATGAGGGCGTGGCCGAGGTTGCGGACGAGTTCGTCGGCGGAGGTGAAGTAGCCCCGATAGCCGGCCTCGACAGCCAGGACGGCCAGGGCGGTGGCGAGATGCGATTTCCCGCATCCGGGTTTGGCCTAAGAACAGGACGGGTCGGCCTTCTTTGACGAAGCGCAGGGTGGCCAGGTCGTGGACGAGTTTCTTGTCGATGGAGGGCTGGAAGGAGAAGTCGAACTCGTCGAGGGTCTTGCGGGCGGGGAACCGCGCGAAACGAAGCCGGGCGGCCAGGCGTCGGTTGCGGGTGGCGGTGCTCTGGGCGGCGATCACGTTGGCCAGGTAGACCACCGGTGGCCAGTCCTCGGTCATGGCCTGTTCGGCCATGGCGGCGAAGCACTCGGCGGCGGCGTCGAGCTGCAGGTAGCCGAGGTCATCCTTGAGCTGCTCGTATGGCGACGGGCCGGCGGTCACTGGCCCGCTCCGTCGAGGTCGTAGCGGGACAGGTCGATAGCGTCGACGGCGTATTCGCCGGTGGGGAAAGTCCTGGTGGCGGCGACGACTCTGAGGTGGCGGCGGGGCGGTTCGTGACCTGTGAGGGCCGCCTGGGCGGCGGCGGCTCGGTGGTCGGGGTCCCAGACCTGGCCCGCGCCGGGCAAGCCCAGATGGTGCAGCGCGATCCGTTTGCCCGCGAGGCGGATCTCCAGGCGGTCCTCGCCCAGCGGCGCCCGGCACTCCACCAGCTGGCCCAGCGCTTCGGGCGGCACCGAATACGACACCCCCGCCACTCCACCAGGGGCAGAACCGGATGGACCCGGCGCACCTCGACATAGGCGTTGTCGAAACGCACCCGGGGAAGCACAGCCATCATCGGCGCCTCCAACGGCAGCCGCTCGACCGGTGCCGCGCCCGTCGTCGAGTGCGACCGGTTGTGCACCCGGGTCTCGAGGAAGGCCTCGGCTCGAGCGTTGATCTCCGCCACGCTGGCCGGCGGGTCGAGGACCAGCTCTTCGAGGAAGGTCTCCTTGAGGTCCCGCACCAAGCGAACGCAAAGCTTGTGTTCCACGCGGTGCTGAGCAGGGAGGCCACTGGTAGTCGGATCTATCTGCAGGTCCAGCACACTCGCCGGCCCCGGTCTCCGCTGGTTAGGTCTGAAGATGTGTCGTCTAAAGAGCACCGCATTGTCAAGCGTTGATGATTGTCAGGTCGACGGCTGTGACGAGATTTCCTTGTAGTTCAAGCTGTATGTTCGGATACGTCGCAGAATTTCCGTATCGGGGTCGCGGTCTTCAGCCGACAATGCTTGACATCGATGTAGTTCGCGGTTACCTTCGTTGCTTCGAGCCGGAGGTGATCGCCCTTGAGCCAGCAGTCTCGTCTTGAATCCCTGGAGGCAAAAGGCCTACTACATCCCCGGGTCGAGGCGGTGACCGCCCAGGTGTTCTGTGCGGGGGACCCGTTCTTTCTGGCCTCGGACAAGGTGCAGGTGAAATACGAGATGCTGCGGGCGCATTTCGTGGAGGGCGTGGCCGTGACCGAGGTGGCGGCCACTCATGGTTACTCGCGTGGCGGCTTCTATCTGGTGGCCGAGTCCTTCGCCCAGACGGGCATGGTCGGGCTCCTCGACGAACGACGCGGTCGCAAGGGCCCGCTCAAGCTCACCCCAGAGGTGGTGGAGTTCCTGCGCCAGGCGCCGGCTGGCACGAGCGCGCCGGTGCTGGTGGCCGAGGCGGAACAGCGCTTCGGTATTCGGTTGCATCGGCGCACGGTCGAGCGGGTCCGGAGAAGTTGAGAACCTTCTGGCCGGTCGGAGAGAGCGCGCAAGGCGACTATGAGCAATTCGCGCGCTGCGGTGTTGGCCGGCATCGCGTTGGTGGGCGTGAGCGCCTCCCGCTTCGAGCGGGCGGGGCTCGCCGGCTTGATCGTGGCGCCCAGCAGCGAGGCGGTGTTCGCCGCGGTCATGGTCGGGGCGCAGCGCCCGCCGTGGACACCGCATGGCGATCCTCGCCTGGAGGCGCTAGCCGCCGGCTACGGCATGGTGGTGGGCCTGACCCGACACGAGTCAGCCGGTGACGGGCCAGCAGATAGGTGTATGGCTATCCGCGCGGGTGAGCGGTGAGATCGCCTCGACGGGATCACTACATCGCTCCCCGCACCGGGCCCGACAGTCGCCAGGCCCTCGACGCCGCCGTCAGATCGCTGTTGGCCGCCCGCCACTTCGACGACGGTGACCCCCCCGCCACCCTGCACGTGCTCGCCAGCCTGGCCGCCCAGCTCGAGGGCCGTCTCGCAACCGCGGTCACCGCTGCCCGCCGGTGGGGGTGCAGCTGGGCCGAAGTGGGCGACCTGCTCGGCGTGACCCGAGCCAGCGCCTGGCAGCGCTACACCGACCAGGAAACCAACAACGCAAAGGACGGGAGCCGATGAGAGCAGCCATCTACGCCCGCGTGTCCTCGGAGGCCCAGGCCGCCCGCAAGACGATCGACTCGCAGATCGCCGTGCTCGAGGCCAAGGTCGGTGAGGTCGGCGACGAGCTGGTCGCCCGCTTCGTCGACGAGGGCCACTCCGGGACGCGCCTTGATCGCCCCGGACTTGACGCCCTGCGTGACCAGGCTCAAGCGGGGGTGTTCGAGCGGGTCTGGGTGCTCACCCCCGATCGCCTGGCCCGCAACTTCGCCTACCAGATGCTGGTCCTCGACGAGCTGGCCCGCTTCGGGGTCGCGGTTTGCTTCACCGACGCTCCTCCCCTCGATGACGATCCCCAAGCCCGGCTGCTGGTGCAGATGCAGGGCGTCATCGCAGAGTACGAGAAGGCGGTCATGGCGGAGCGTCAACGGCGTGGCAAGCTCTACAAGGTGCGCGCCGGAGAGGCCATCTTCACCAAGGTCCCCTACGGATACCGGCGCGTGGCTCGCAGTGACGCCGGCCCGGCCCGCTACGAGATCTACGAGCCAGAAGCTGCCGTGGTGAGGCGAATCTTCGACGACTATGTAGCTGGCGGCCACTCGATCCGCCGGATCGCCAAACGCCTCTACGCGGATGGGATATCCAGCCCGACAGGACGCCCGGTGTGGGCTTCCTCGACCCTGGGCCCGATGCTGCGCAACAGCACCTACATGGGCAAGGCATTTTGGTATCGCCACAAGAACGTGCCATCGGCCCGGCCCACCGGGCCCACCAGCCGGCAGATACCCAGGCCCAGAGAGGAATGGATAGAGGTTGCCGTGCCGGCCATCATCAGCACCGACACCCTCGAGGCCGCCCAGCGCATCGCCGCCCACAACATCGCTTTCAGCCCTCGCAACACCCCACCGGACCGCTGGCTTCTTCGAGGGCTGGTGGTGTGCGGACCCTGTGGGATCAAGTGCGGCTGCAGCCGGGCGGCCACTAGCCGCGGCGGCCACAACTACTACTACTCCTGCGCTTACCACAACGAGCTCAAAGCCGGAGGACCGGATCGTCGCTGCCGGGAACGCCAAATCCGGGCCAACGAACTCGACAACTTCGTCTTCGAGCAGATCCGAGAAGCGATGCTCTGCCCCGAACTGCTCACCGCCGGCGAAGCCGCCCTCGTCAGCCGCGAACCCGTTCCCGGCGACCAACTGCTCGACGCTCAGCTCGCCCGCCTCGGACGCCAGCTCGACGACAGCGAGCGGGAACGTCAGCGCCTAATTGACATCTACCAGACGGGACTCATCAACCTCGGCGAGCTGAGCCAACGGAACGATGAGCTCACTTCTCGGCGGACACGTATCCAGGCCCAACGTGACCAGCTCGTCGTCGAACGCGCTCAACTTTCCACCGACAACCGGCTCCGCAAGCGCGTCGGGGAATTCGCCAGCACCGTCGCCGACGGCATCGACGAACTCGACTTCGCCGGCCGCCAGCGACTCCTCCACCTGATCGTCGAAGAGGTCCGAGTCACCGGATGGCAAGTCGAGATCCGCCTTCGGATCCCGCTCGACCAACCGCCGGCACCGCCCACCACCCGTCCTCGGCGCTCAACCCCCCGACGTTCACGCAGTCGCAACAGCGCCCGACAGGAGGACGGGACAACTCTGTTCAGTCAAGACCGTCTGCGTTCGCTTGGTGCGGAAGGGCCGCTCAATCTTTCCTTTGCGCTTCGCGTCCCGGGGGGCGCAGACCACGATGGCCGTGCCGTGCAGGCGCGCGAAGTCCAACACCTTGGGGTGCAGCACGAACCGTCGGCCCCGGGAAGATCCCAGAGCGCCCATGCGGTCGGTGCGGCTGAAATAGGGCACCCCGCCCACCGCCTCATAGAACTGTGCCAGCCTTCGAGGGTGTGGTGCTGGTCGATCGACGGGGCGAACCACCAGCGCCGCCACCGCGACCAGCACAAGATCGCCCCGAAACAATGAAGCTCACCCAGCCCGAAGACCTCCCCGAAGTCGCAGCAATCACTCCAGTCGAACTGGCACTCCTCCCCCGGGGCGGTCTCGATCGGCACCGACGCCTTCTCGGCCCGGCGGAACCTGGGACCGCGCAAGGAGCGCACGTGGCGAGAGACTGTCGGATAGGAACCCTCGAAACCCTCCGCAGCAATGACGGCGTACACGCTGGTCGCCAACAGCCTCGGGTTGATCTCCAGCAGCTGGGCGATCCGAGCCGCCCACCACTGGTCGATCAATAGCTCCGAACGATCAACCTCCCGCGCTGGCGGCGGACCACCCGACTTGAGCCAGCCCGAGATCGTGGCCGGGTGATAGCCGAGCTCGTCGGCGATCTCGGTGACGGTGAAACCCTGACGTCGCAAAGCCAGCACGTCCATGTACTCCTCCTGGGTCAGCATGGTGAAGGTCCCTCCGGGGTTCGGTGCTTGGTCGCCCGAAACCCTGGAGGGGCCACCTACTCCACCGGGTGGATCCCCCGGTGAACCGACCCTCGAAGCGCTAGCCCAGACCGCGAATTTCGATGATCACAGAACGCGAGTTCGCGTGATCACCGATCGCGAGATTCGCTGATCGCCAACATGTGCGCCAGCCATCCCCTCCACCACGAGTCCAGACCTCGCGAGGTTCACCTTGGCAAGGTGAATCAGCCGCCTCGCTGACCAGGGCGAACGTACGGAAGTGGGCTCTGATCAGCGCTTTTACTTGCCATCACTTGCCATCGTCTGCTGACACTTCTCGGTGTTCCGCGGACTTGAAGTCGCCAATGGACGCCTCCGCGGCAGCCCTCACTAACCAAGATCGGAGAGTGTTCAGGTCCCAACCACCCAGCCTATGGGTGACTGCCCGCTGGACCAGGCTGTAAGAGTCGATCTGCCGGCGGCCGGGAGGGTCGTCGATCACAGCATGCTCCGCCTCGATCGGCCACTATGTACGGCCGTGGAAGAGGCGGGCCGACTGTATGGAGGAGCGGCGAGCACATGACGACGGACCGCAGGGAGACGCGAGACTGGAGACAACCGCTTCTGTCAATCCCCGTTGTCTTCTGGGCCGCGGCGATCCCTTTCGGCCTGCTTGCCCTCGGCCTCACTTCAGCGGTTCTGACCTCGTCACAGCCTGGACATCTTGGTGGCGGCATCGTGTTCGTGGTAGTCGGCTTGGGCTCCGTTGGGGAGGGGTGGTTCGTCCTGCTCTTCACCGCCACCAAGGTTGTCGGCTATAGCGACGGTGCCTTTCTCTTCACCTCTCGACGCCGCGCTCTGTGGGTCGCTCCTGGGGAGTTGCTCTCAATCCGCTGCATTTGGTTGGATCCCAGTCGCCTTGGGCCTATGAGGATTCGATCGCGAACCGGGAACAGTTTCGTCTTCCCAGGATCCCGGGCGCGAAAGAACTCTTCGACGAGCTAGCACGGCTTAACCCGCAGGCAACCATAACGAGCCCTGAGCCCATCGGCGTTGCCGGGCTTTTCCGGCGAGACTGAACCTCCGCACAAGCTGGTCGTCCTGGCCGCGGTTGGGCATCTGCGTGCTGAGAAGTCCGCCAGGCGCTCTCGTGACCCACCACTCGGAGCGCCTGCGGCCTTCGTCACGGGCCAGCGCAGCCGGCTCATGAGTGGGTCGTAAACATGGGCGCCCCCGTTCGCCCACCAGCCCCGAGAGAACCGGGAGGCCATCTACCGGGCGGCCGACCTGCGGGTCACGTACCACCCCGCGGAGCGGGAAGTTGATCTCGCCGTGTCACTCGCACCGGGGGATGGGGCAAGTGAGCGTGTCGGAGGGGGGACAAGCTCACTAGCCCCGTGGAGATCACCGCCCGCCGACCCATTTTGGCAGCCTGACCGCGCAAGGCGAGGCCGGCGGGGGGCTAAAACGAAACTCCCAACAGGATGGCCTATCGTCTTTGGCTCGAAGGGACAAGTTATGAGGAGCACATCCGAGTCTGGGGCCCGCGGGGCCTCGTCGCAGCTGCCTGCGGTCTCCCGCCGCGGGCCTTGGGTCCTAGGTGGATTCTTCATGCAGTTCGTCGGGGTTGGTTTGCCCGCGGCTTACCTGATCGCCGTGGCTCACCGGATGAGCATCGCAGGACACATCACCGGTGCCACCTTGCGCCTCGCCTGGCGTGCCGATGCGCACACGGCGACAGGACTGACGCTGCTGGTGGCTGGCGCAGTTACCTTTGCCGCGGGAAGCATCTTGATGGCACGGCCATTCGTGCGTAACCGGGTGGCCCTTCTTGTTGCCGTACCGATCGCCGCGATCTTTGGGATGGCGGTCTTCGGGCTCGCGGCGCTGCTCATCGCAACTGCGGCTGCGGGGTGGCTGGATGGTGCGGATGCGCTGGACCTGTTTAGTCCGGACTTCTCGACTGGTAAGAGGCGAAAGGAGCGCCGTGAATGTTCTTGCCTTCGCTCTCGTAGCTGGGAGGGTCACTTTGGGGCAAGGTGATCACGACGGTGCTGCGACCTGGGAAAACGGACGGATTGTGGCTCTGACCAGCAATTTCGTCTGTTGATATCTGTCATTCTCTGGCAGTGTCCCTCGTCCTCGCGTGTTACGTTCGTTTCACAGACCGAGGTCGGCGTTGTGACCGTTAGGGAAGGTTCGACCTGGGTGGCGAGAACTTCGCCAGGCGCGAACTCGATTCGGACGCCCCGGGGCGCCCAGCAGAGGGCAGCCTCCAGCCTGCCCGACCAACAATCGAGGTCCTGGTAGCCGAGGGAGGCGAGCGGAGCGACCACGCCAGCTACCCCGCCCCTCCCGCTTCACGAGCCGTGCGACCGCTCGTCCGTCGCATTGAGCCGAACCCTCTGAGGGCGAAACAGGCCAACAGCGGCGCCGCTCTTCCGCGGAAAGTGGTCACAGACGCATCGAAGCGGAATCAAAGCGGCGCAGAGTCGTCGATTGGACTCGGAGCCGTAGGGGCCGAGCCCGAGTCGGCGAAGGTCACACAGTCCCGGCGCTGCCGATAGTCCCAAAGCAGGCCGCATTGTTTTGCGCTGGGGCTAACCCTTGGCCGTCTGCTATCGTGTGGTGCATGGTAGCTGGCGGTACCGCCAAGCTAATGGCCCAGATGAGGCGCGGGGCGATCGAGTACTGCGTCCTGGCTTTGCTGCGCAACGAAGCCCGATACGGTTTCGATCTGACCCGCCGGTTATCTGAGTCGGATGGCTTGGTCACCAGCGAGGGAACGGTCTACCCCCTCCTGTCCCGGCTGCGCAACGACGGCTTAGTGGACACCTTTTGGCAGGAGTCGCCCCATGGACCTCCCCGGCGATATTACGAGCTAACCGAAGATGGCCGAGAGGCGTTGGACTCCTTCACCGCTCAGTGGCGTCGCTTCCGTGACGCCGTTGACCAGCTCATCTCAGAGGACGGCGTCCAATGACCACGACCGACATCGACGCCATCATCGCTGATTACCTCCAGCGACTCGACGCAGAGTTGCACAATCTGCCAGCCTTCCAGCGGCGACAACTCGTCACGGAGATAGGTGCCCATCTCCAAGAGGCTCGATTGCAACTCCCTGACGAGTCCGAAGCGTCAGTTCTCAACCTCTTGGACCGCGTAGGAAGGCCTGAAGACATTGCGGCCGAAGCCATAGCGGATCAGCCGATGCATGCATCGCGCCCCCCACGGAGTTGGCTGCGCGTCGGACTGGTGGCCCTTGTTGTTGCGGGCATCGGGGCAGGCGTCGCTGTCGCGATCGCCGACGGTGGGCACGCAACCCACGCCCCGCCAACCACCGCCATCAGCACGCCTCCAACCCCGACCACTATTGCCACCGTTTTAGTCCCAGTGGTCATAGGCAGGACCGCTGCCGACGCTGGGAGCATCCTTGCGTTAGCGGGTTTCAAGGTCTCGATGTCATCAAGAAGCCGTAATGCGATCCCGCCGGGCGAGGTCGTTAGCCAGGATCCCGCGGCGGGGACCGCAGTGACGTCGGGAACCAACGTCGAGATCGAGGTGTCCAGCGGATCCATCACGGTCACGACGCCCCAAGTGCCGACGTCATCATGATTTCAGGCCCTTCCGCCCGTCGGGACGGGCTCGTCCTGACCAGCCGTCCGTAATCGGCCGTTAGCACGGCTTGAATGGTTGTGTGTGCTGCAGAGGAACGGCCACCTGGTGCGGATTGCGACGGCTCTTAACGCTCAAGGTCCCGGTGGACTTCTTGGCCGCACTGCCGGGCCGAAGGCGGAGGCAAGGGCGGCCGCGGCGCAGCCGGCGCTACTTGAAGACGTACAGCCGCGGTGTCCGCCCCGGACATCGCGGCTATACGTGTTTCAAGACGCTCCTGCCGGCAGCACAAGGAGGCCCATCGCTCATAGTCCGTTTCCCGTCGCGACGGTTGATGCGAACTGGCCTTCCGGCGTGGCCGTCGGCAATCCCGCAATGCTGGCGGACGCACTCTTTGCGCATGGCGAGAATGGAACTTTGGGAGCCAGAAGGGTTCCGGCCGGCCCCGATACCAGACTGTCATCGTTCGGCTACGCAAATACGACCGGGTCCGTGTTCTCCTCAACATCGCCGTGGTTCAGGTGGTTATGCTCTTATCGTTGATATTGGTCGCGGAGAGTCGGGGCGCAATACCACCGCACCCAGCTGGCCCTGTTCGGCAGCCTGCCGGTCTCCTCCCCGGCACGCCAACCTCCACCTCAAAGACCCCCAAGGCGCTGAACCCTGGTTGCCCGAACACTCAAACGTGCGCCCCGTCTAGCCGCGATCGGAGACCAGCGCCCATAAGGTCCGGTCGTACTGGGTCGGATTCCTGAGAACGTAGAAGCCCCCTTGGGCGTGGCGATCCTGATCTCGTCCCGGTCGTGGGTAATCCCGAGCCCGACTCTTGACAGCTGGATGGTGTTGACCCGCCTGCGCTTCCACTTGAGGATGGCGAAGGAGATCGAGCGCCTGTCAACAACCACGACGGCTCTGCTCTCGGTGGGCGACTTGGCCTCGGGCGTGCGGAAAGAGAGATCGGCGATGTCGACGTGGACCACCTCATCCCCTGGTAGTCCTTCCACTGGTCCCGGGCGTAAGCGTCTCCCGTCTCGATCCCACCTGCCTCCGCCGCGGCCATGAGGTCGGCGAGGGCGTCCTTCTTTCGCCTGAACATCACGCGTTCTCGTACGCGGGGTCCATCTCTCGCCGGCTGCAGCTGCGTCGATCACCCGCTTGCAGTACTCGGCCAGCGCGATTCGCATGAACTGCGCCGGAATACGTTTGACGCGAGCCAGGACGGCGGGTCGGCTGGCGCCACCGCGGCCCGGACCATCTCCTCGTGGGAGCCGCCGTCCCAGTCGACACGGACACACTCGAACTCGCTCATCCGCCAGCGGAGTTGCCCGAGGGACCAGACCCAGCGGCGCGTCCTGTCCGGTCCGCCCAGCCAGACCCAGCAGGACGTTTCGGAACGGTGACGGGTACGTAGCGTCAAAACGGGGAAGACGGCCATTCAGGTCCGGGCCTGCCGCTTACGCACCGGCGGGGCCGTCGGTGGCGCTCTGACCAAACTGGGCCCGGTGGTACGGGCTTGCTTGCCCGACCTGGCGGACCTGGTGGAAGTGTTGGATCCGACCGTGCAGGGTCGTGTGCGACGGGCCAGTCACATGCGGCCAGACCGGCTGAGCGCGTTCGGCAGCAACCCGCAGAACCTCGCCGTCGAGGTCGTAGCGGTTCTCACCGATGGTGAAGGCTGGCCATTCCACGACGAAGCTCAACTTGCCCCGCCCGGACAGCGGCCAGGCCCAATAGTGCTGCTTGTATCTGCCGCCTGAACCCCCTCCACTTTGCGAGTCGAGTCCGTGACCGGGTTCGGTGGCGTCGGGTGACAACCGCCAAGCGCCAACGTCCAGATTCGTGACGGTGGCCCCGTCGGGGAACTGAAGCCCGACCCGCAAGAACTCCGCTGGTAGCGCCTCGCCGGGCTCAGGACGCATCCCGGGAAGGCATGGAGGCTGTCCCCAGTGCAGCCGTTGGTGCCGCCGTTGCGGACGGGTCCAGGAGCAAAGCGTGAACTCGAACCCGTCCGGGTAGGCAACCAGGCCCCGTACCGCCACACGGCGGTCTCGCTGCGAACGAGGACCGCTTCTAGCGGGACCACGCCGCCGAGGTACGCGGGCTGCGGCTCGGCCAGTTCGTCGTCTCCGAGGCCGTCGTCGGCGGCATCGTCGTCCTCGGTGGGGAGGCGGTGGTCAAATAATCCCATTGTCGATAAGCGTAGAGTGACGCCCGACTCCGTTCGGGAGATTTTCGGCCACTACGCCGTTGCCCCGGAAACGCCGACGGTATGGTGCGCGCCAAGGCGCGTTATGTGTGCCGCCGGCAATCGCATGCGCCGGCCGGGCCAGCCAAACATCAGCGTCCCTGCCGTCAACGGTCCGCAAGCCAGGATTTACCGTCCCTTTACCTTCACGTCGGTAACTTCCCGCCCGAAGCAGACCGGGTTTCGAAGGGGGACGTGACCGGTAACAGCAGCCGAGCCGGCCGTCACCGGGCCAACTACACCCGTGGAGGAAGTCCTCCCCCGAATCGAAGGTTTCCTTCCCCCGGCCTCCAGGTCTTCATCCGCCCCCTCTTCCCCTTCCTAGCACTCCTGAATCAAGAACCAAGCCTGACTCGCGTCGATGACCTTCCGCGGAAAAAGGAGAATGCCTCCATCAGTCGGTTCAGCGTCGAGCAGGTCGCCCTCCCCGAGAAGGGCCGCCTTACGGATCTCCTCTGAAAAAGTGAGATGGCCTTCGGCACCCAACGACGTTCGAGGCATCGGTCGCCACAGGAGCCGGCGGCACTCCAACAATCCGACTCGTCCCGTCAAGGAGGACGTCACCGCAACTAGCCTCGCGCGGATCCCGCGAGCTGGGATCCTGGGCTTTTCCCGGACAGCTGTGAACAAACATGGCCTTTAACTCAAGGGATCCTTCACTTCCGGCCAGCCGTGGACGGCTGCGGCCGCGCGATAAACGCGCAATAGGGCGATCTCCGTGGTCGACCATCGTCATCGACGTGGCGGCCCGCCCAACGTCGCGGCCTCAGTGCGTCACCGGCCTGATCCGCCGCCAACCTCGTCTTCGTCGCAAATGAGGACCGGGCAGGACGTGGACACGTTCAAGAAGTCACGAAAGGGTGAGTGTCACCTATTTGATCCTGAAACTGGTCGGCTGGAGATTGCCCGGCACCTTATAAGCATCCCGCTCGTGGGCTTACGGCACCGCGACCCTGGCCGGCAAAGCTGTAACAGCCAGATCCATACGGACGCTGACGGACATCTTGGTGACGTGTTCTGTGCCGGGGTGCCTTGACAGGGTCGGGCGGTCTGGTTACGGTTTCCGCCGCTAAGTTAAGATTTTGCTGAAGGGGCATGAGAGACTCCTAACGAAGACAATGGGCTCCGCTGCGGGGCCTTGGTCGAGCCGCGTCAGGGGTGTTGTTGCATCCTGGACTGGGCGTTGGCCGGTCCGCTGGTTCAGCGGATGTGATTTCTGGTTTTGGTCGTGCTGGTTTTGTCGCGCCTGGAAGGGGCTGTGTGGTGTTTCGGTTTGGTGTTGGCGGTGTGCGCGGCGGGCGTCGTGCGCTGGGGCTGGTGGTGTTATTGGCGTTGATGGTGTCGTTGATGCAGGCGGTGCCGGCGCTGTTGGCGCCGGGGTCGGCGCGGGCGTCGGCGTCGGCGGCGACGGGAACGGGCGGCCTGTTCGTGCCGGTCCAGGGCCGGATTTTGGATACGCGTAAGGGGACGGGCGGGTATTCCACGCCCATGTCGGCGGGGTTGTGGCGTTCGGTGGGGGTGGACGGCCAGGTGGGTGTTCCGTCGTCCGGGGTGTCGGCGGTGGCGGTGACGTTTACGGTGGTGTCACCTTCCGGGCCGGGGAATTTCGTACGCGGATAGGGACGGCGTGGCGGCCCCGAACCAGTCGGTGGCCTACGTCAATTATGCGACCGGGGTGAACACGTCGAACTCGGCGGTGATCGCGGTCGGCGATGACGGCAAGATCCAGGTGGCGACCACGGCGGGAACGGATCTGGTCATCGATGTGGAGGGCTATTACACGGCCGGGTCTACCGCGGCGGGCGGGTACGTGCCGACCACGGCCACCACCATCGTGGATACCCGCTCCGGGTTGGGGGCGGCCAAAGCCCAGGTGGCCACCGGTCAGACCTTGACGTTTAATGTGGGCGGGGTGGCGCCGGTGCCGGCGGGGGCGTCGGGGGTGATGTTGGACGTAGTCGAAGCCAACGCCGGTTCGTGGGGCTGGGTGACGGCCTATCCGGCGGGCACGACCCGGCCTACCACCGCCTTGGACTGGCCCGCGGCCCAGAATTTCGAGTGGACTACGGCCGTGGATCTGCCCTCGTCGGGGCAGGTGTCGGTCTATGTGGGCACGGGCGGACCGATCGACGTGGTCGTGGCCGTGGAGGGCTATTTCACCGCCACCAGCGGGGCCAACCCGGACGGCCAGTTCACCCCGGCCGGCACCCGAGTGTACGATTCGCGTGTCTAGCAGTCAGATCGCGGCTAATGGGGTGCGCACCGTCCAGGTGGGCGGCGTCAACGGGGTGCCGCTGGCCGGGTCCGGGATTACCGCGGTGGCGGTGGATGTGGCTGTCCTGTCGGGGGCGGGGGCCATCGGCCATTTGCAGGCCTACCCGGATAACGCTTCGCCGGGGGCGCCCGCGGTCCAGTACTACCCGAACAGCATCACCTCGGACCTGGCCATCGTCCCGTTAGGTCCTGACGGTGGTATCGACGTGCAGAACAGCTCGGCCGGTCCCATCGACGTGGTCGTCGACGTGGAAGGCTGGTACTCGAACGTGGGGGCGGCCATCCCTTCCGGTCAGGCCCGCACCCAGGCCGACGTCACCTTGCAAGGTGACGCCAACGGCGGCGGGAACTGGGTTACCTATAACTATCGGGTCGGCACCACCGGCACTTTCGCGGCCGTGCCGGTCAGCCAGGTGACCATCCCCGGTACCAACACCAACCCGGCTGGCTGGCCCGTGGCCCGAAACGGCGGCGGCACCTTCGACCCCTACACCTGGAACCCGGCCGCCACCGTCGGCGCGGCCAACAGCCTGGTCCAGGTGGAGGCCTGTTTCGGGTCGTCGGCCAGCGACCCCAACCCGGTGTGCTCCATGCCCGCCAACGTCACTTACGCCCCCTCTGCTTTTGGCGACTCCTACGCCACCGAGAACGTCGGGCCCGGTTCGCTCTCGGACGTCACCGGGGATTACCGGGTGTCGGCCACAGACGCGGCTGCGGCCACCTCGCTGGGCGGGTTGAGCGTGGGCCGGACCTTGACCACCCTGGCCCCGCCCGACGCCGGCCTGCCCGCCAGCGCCCAGCGCACCAATTCGGCGGGGGTGTTGGGGCCGGGCTGGACCGCGGACCTGTCCGGCCCCGACGCCGGCGACGCCTCCCTGGCGGTGAACGACCAGTCCGCCAGCGGCTACCTGACCTTCACCGATACTGACGGGGCGGCCAGCGTCTATCAGGCCACCAGCCCGCTCGCGACCTACCCGATCAGTTTCGCCGGGGTTGGCGACGCCGCCGGCGACGGCACCACCGTCACCAAAAAAAGCGCGTCGGTCATCACCATGACCGACCCGGACGGGACCATCACCACCTGGACCCTGACCGGTTCGGCCTGGACGGTGACCTCGGTCGTGCAACCCGGATCGTCCACCACCAGTACCTACACCTATACCGGGGCCGGTCTGGTCAGCCGCATCCTGGCCCCCGTCCCGCTCAATGTGACCTGCACCAGCCCGGATACCACGCCCGGGTGCCGGTCCCTGACCTTCACCTACCAGACCCTGAACCTGTCGGGCACCAACGTGACTCGCCTGCAGACCGTCAGCCTGTCCGTGCCCCAAACGACCGGGGTCAGCAATGTGATCCCGGTCGAGGACTACGACTACAATCCGGCCGGCCAGTTGGCCGACGCCTACGACCCGCGCATCAGCCCGGCCCTGAAGACCGCCTACACCTACGACAGTAACGGCCGGCTTTCTACCCTGGCCCCGCCCGGCCAGGCCGCCTGGACGTTCGGGTACAACAGTGCCGGCCAGCTGACCACTCTGTCCCGGCCCGACCCGTCCGGGCCCACCGCCACCACCACCATCATCTACAACGTGCCGTTCACCGGCTCCGGGGCCCCGGTCGAGCTCGGCTCGGCCGCCACCGCCACCTGGGACCAGACCACGGATCTGCCCGTGACCGGGACCGCCATCTTCGACGCCGACCATGTCCCGGCCGGGACCACCGCCGCCACCGTCGCTACCAGTGACTGGCCCTACGCCACCATTCACTATGTGGACGTCAACGGCCGGGAGGTCAACACCGCCCAGTACGGGGCCGGGGCCTGGCAGGTCGACACCCACCAGTTCGACGCCAACGGCAACGACACCTGGGACCTGACCGCCGGCAACCGAGCCCAAGCCCTCACCCCCACCCCGGCCACCGACCCCTACGTGGCCGCCCAAACCTCGAGCGCTATCCGGGCCAATCTGCTGGCCTCCACCACCAGCTACAACCCGCTCAACCCGTCGGAGGTGACCGATACCTTCGGGCCCACCCATCCCGTGACCCTGGCCAACGGGACCGTCATCGACGGCCAAGACCACGTGGCCACCGCCTACGACCAGGGCGCCCCCAACAACGACATCACCGCGACCGGGGGTTCTTACGGGCTGGCCACCACTATCACCAAAGACCCCTACAACGTCACCACCAGCACCGACACCCCCTACCCGGACGCCCAGACCGTCCTGAACGGTTACGCCGCCATCGACAGCGGCGACACTGACGGCTGGACCCTGCGTCAGCCCACCACCGTCACCACCGAAATGGGAGGGAGCATCCCGGCCCTGGTCAAGACCACCCGATACAACCTCTCCGGCCAGACCATCGAGACCCGCCTGCCCGCCGGCGCCGCCGGCGGCACCGCCCAATCCACCCTCACCTCCTATTACACCGCCACCGGCAGCGGCGGCTGCGTGTCCCCGGTCTGGGCCGGCCTGGTCTGCTCGGTCGGCCCCGCCGCCCAGCCGGCCACCGGTAGCCCGCTGCCGGTCACCACCTACACCTACGACCAGTACGGCAACCAGGTCACCAAAACCGACACCACCGGCACCGGCGCCGGGGCCACCGTGCGCACCACCACCGACAGTTACGACGCTGCCGGCCGCCACATAGGCGAATCCATCTCCGTTACGCCGGCCACCTCGGGCGGCACTCCCCTGCCGGCGGTCACCTACAGCTACGACCCGGCCACCGGGCTGCCCACCATAACTGCCAACAGTGCCGGCCAGAGTCTTACCACCGGATATGACGACCTGGGCCGGGCCACCAGCTATACCGACGCCAACGGCACCGTCTCCACCCGCGGCTACGACCTGGCCGGCAACCTGACCTCGCTCAGCGACGGCCAAGGCACCATCACCTACACCTACGACAGCACGAGCGAACACCGGGGCCTGATCACCAGCGAAAACCTCGGCATCACCGGCCAGCCCTCCGCCTTCACCGCCAGCTACGACCCCGCCGGCAACCTGACCGCCGAGACCTACCCCAACGGGCTGGTCGCCACCACCAGCTACGACAACACCGACAACCCCACCGCCCTGGCCTACACGATGGCCGGCGCCACCTGGATGACCTTCACCGCCACTAGAGGCGACCAAGACCGCATCGTGGCCCAAACCAGTCCCCAGTCATCGGAGATTTTCGCCTACGACCCTAACGGGCGGCTCACCACCGTGAACGACACCACCGGCGGCGCCTGCACCACCCGCAGCTACGGGTATGACGCCGACTCCAACCGGACCAGCCTGACCAGCTACCCGGCCGCCACCGGCGGGGGCTGCTCCACCACCACCCCCCCCACCGTCACCACTACCAGCTACGACCAGGCTGACCGTGACACCAACCCCGGTTACAGCTACGACCCCTTCGGCCGCACCCTCACCGTGCCGGGCGTCGACACCCAAGGCTTGGGCGCCTACAACGCCGACACCGGCCCGCTCACTCTGGGCTACTACAGCAACGACATGGTCGCCAGCCAAAGCCAAGGAGCCGCCACCCTCACCTACACCCTCGACCCGTTACAGAACCGGATCAACACCATCAGCGACGGCACCACCACCACCACCAACCCGCTACACCGACAGCAGCGACAGCCCGGCCTGGACCTCCACCAGCCCCACCACCTGGACCCGCAACCTGACCGGCCCCGACCACAACCTGGCCGCCACCGTCGACCAGACCGGCACCATCACCCTCCAGCTGGCCAACCTGCAAGGCGACATCATCGCTACCGCCGCCGACAGCACCGCCGACACCGGCATCACTCCCGGCAGCTACCACGAATCCAGCGAATTCGGCGCCGAGCGCAACCCCGCCACCGCTGCCACCAGCTACGGCTGGCTCGGCGCCAAACAACGCTCCAGCCAAGCCCTCGCCGGCCTCACCCTCATGGGCGTCCGCCTCTACAACCCCAACACCGGCCGCTTCCTCCAAACCGACCCCATCCTAGGTGGCAGCGCCAACTCCTACGACTACGCTGGGCAAGACCCCATCAACAACCTCGACCTCAACGGACAATGTTTCTGGGGATGCCATTGGTTCCGACATCTGCGTCACACTACTCTGCATTACAGCTGGAGTGCTACCAAAGGTATACTCCGAGACGTTGTACGACCCTTTGTCGCCTATCAGAGTGGGGTCCTCGCCTTTACCCTCTCCTCAAACCTCGGCATCATCTATGGCGCACGAAGTTACGGTCCGCTTGGCGCGGTCGTTGGAGGATACATCGGCGGCGCAATTGGAGTCTATTATGGTTACGAAGTATCCAGACGGGTGAATCGTTGGCTCGGTCGGCGATATTGGTTTAGATAACCCACCCTGTGGGAAGCGATCCTGCCCGAGATGTGCCTCGGGTTGCCTGACGAGTTGGAGGGTCGACCGGCTGTTGGATGACTCGGGATTCTTCGAGCCGTTTAGGCGCACTTCCACTCGGTGCTCGGCGGCCGTCGTGCCGATCAACGTACCTGCGGCTGATGTTCTTGAAGTACCGCTATCGATTGGCTTCGAGCCGCTGTGCCTGGAGTCGCCGGCTCGATCTCCTGCAGCGTTTCTGCCGGATCCCCCTCGGCGTGCGGTCCCGCACCCGACCACGCTGATGAAGATCACGACCCGCTGCGGTCGTCGGCCGTCGACGGTCTCAACGAGGCGCTGCTCCACAGCCGTGGCGGCGAAGCTCCTAAAACCGACCGGTCCGGCCGATACCACGGTGGTTCCCGTGGATGTCGCCTACCCGACCGACTCGGACTGCTGGCCAAGGCGTGGCCAAGATGGCCAAAGCGGTCCAGCGTCTGAAGCCGGTGGCCTCGCCCCCCGGTCAAGACCCGAACCGCACCCATCTGGTGCGGCGTCACGCCCGCTCGATCGGGCGAACCTCCGTCGGCGAACCGAGGAGCAAAGGCGAGGTCATGCCATCAATGCCCGTATGGCCCTCATCGCCTCCGACGCCATCCGCGAGCCCGTCGGGTGCGGTCAACGCCCGACGGAGACTCGCCAACTGGCCGGCTGCGCCAGCCAGGCTCGAAGTCGTCGCCAACGACCTCGAGGTGACCGCAGAGCGGTGCCCGCATCGCCCGCCAACCCGCCAACGCCTGCCGGCAACGTGCCCGACGGGTCCACCCGTCTGGTGTCGCTGCACGACCCTGACGCCCGCCCATCCGCAAGGGTCGGCTGGGTAAGCCGGTCGAGTTCGGTTACAAGGCCCAGGTGGTCGACAACGAGGACGGCATCGTCGTCGACCACGCCGTCTTCATCGGCAACCCACCCGATGCCCCCAACATGGACGGTAACCTAGTGGATTTTGTCGACCCTTATCCTCTGCTCGAAGAGCGATATCAGCGAGAATTAGCCTCTCTGAGGCGCCAAATGGGCCAACCACGAAACTTCCGAGAAAGACGCAAGCTAAACAAAGCAATCCGCAAGCTGAGAAGAGACATCTTCGGTCGGCTTGACCGAGTGCTTTGGTAATCGGTTCAGGTTACCGCCATTGTTTATGACCCTCAGGCGCCGTTCTGGTTGCGGCTTTGCTTGGTTACGACCCGTTGCTCTCATCGTCGCAAGGACCCCGGCGCTCAGCAGTTCCCTCCTGATTTCGGGTCGTCCCCAGCCGGGAAGTATCTCTCGGTTGTATGTCACATGGCAACTGAAATGATCACGAGTCGGTATCAGGGAGGTCGCAGATTCGACGCCGTACGCGCGACGCGGGATCGAGACACTGCGGCCGGGACGACCCATGAGCGGATTCACCGGCTGTCCGAAGGCGGGTTACGCAGCCAGCGGAAGGTGCTGTTGCCCGGAGTCGCACTTGTCCGGGGGCACGGACCGGATCGGCGCCTAGGAGATCTGCCTGGCCCTGACGATCCTGAATTTGACCGTGCGTGTCAGTGGCGAATGGATAGTGACCTCCTATCGGCAGGCGGATTTCGAGTATTCGTCGCACCACCTGGCAAGGAATGGTTTTCGGCCATGGGAAGGCGAGGGTGTAAGCGGAGGATCCCAGTACTTCGCTCTCTGCGGGAGTTACTTTCCGCCGGTGGAGGCACTGTGGACGCTTGTGGACAACTGGGCGTCGGTCGCAGGTCCGACTTTCGGTGGCGGCACGAGAATGGTGTACCGCCCACCAGCTGGCCCAGGCTGAGCACCCCGGCCGATATTTGTCTCGCTTCGAGCGTCAGCGGATCGCCGCGCTGGCCGAGCGACGGTCACAGCGTCCGGGAGATCGTCCGCCGATCGGTTCGATCACCCTCGACGATCTCACGGGAGATGCGCCGCAACCGAGCACCTCGTGACCGGGGCGGATATGAGGAGCCTTCGGATCACGCCCACCTGGGACCAAGCAGCAACGACGTCTGGTTTGGGTTTGTCAAGGCGGATTCCAGTCAACGTCGCAACACCGAGGTATGTGGAGGTTGCGATGGGCGAGGATGTTGGGAGGGCTCCCGGTTGGGGGTTGACGGATAGGCAGGATCGTTTCGTCCGGTTGATCGCCCAGGGGGTCAATAACTCGGAGGCGTGCCGGATGGTCGGTGTCAACCGGCGGACCGGGACACGATGGCGGCATGGGCGGACCATCCGCAACACGGCCGGAGAGCCAGCGCAGTATTCGCCGGTGCCGTCGCCGCGACCATCCAAGCCGCGACACCCGAGGTACCTGTCGCCTGAAGAGCGGTTGGCGATCGCGGACATGGGCCGGGAGAGGCTGACAATGCGTGACATCGGCCGACAGCTGGGCCGGTCGCCGTCGACGGTCAGCCGGGAACTTCGCCGTAACGGTGATGCGCGGGGCTGCTACCTTCCAGGAGTCGCCGACCGGCTCGCGGCCGAACGGCTGCACCGCCATCGAAACCGGAGGCTGGCGGCCGATCCGAAGCTTCACAAGGCGGTTTGCGGCTTGCTCGGGAAACGCTGGAGCCCCGAGCAGGTGGCTCAGGAGTTGCGTCGGCTGTTCCCTCACCGGCGGGATAGGCAGCTGTGCGCCGACTCGATCTACCAGGCTATCTACGACCCCGACCTGGCCGTTACCCGTCCGGCCAAGCGGCGTCGCCGGCGTCGGCGTCGCACGGTGCAGGGAATCCACCGGCGGGGCCGGCTGACCGCGATGACCATGATCGCCCAGCGCCCCGCCCAGGTCGAGGACCGGGCCCAGGTCGGCCATTGGGAAGGGGACTGCATCATGGGCGCGGGGCGCCGGTCCGCGATCGGGACACTGGTCGAGCGGCGCACCCGCTACCTCGTGCTGATTCACGTCCCTACTGGCCGGCCGACCGGCGAGGTGATCCGAGCCGGCGTGACCGCCGTGTTGGGGAACTTACCCGCAGAGCTGCGCCGAACTCTGACATGGGATCAAGGCAAAGAAATGGCGTTGCACCAGCAGATCACCGAGCAGATCGGGACCAAGGTGTTCTTCTGCGACGCGGACTCACCCTGGCAGCGTGGCACCAATGAGAACATGAACGGACTTTTACGCGACTACTTCCCCAAAGGCACGGACCTTGGCGACGTCACCGCCGCACAGCTTGCTCGAGTAGCAGACGAGATCAACCACCGGCCCCGCAAGACCCTCAGATGGGCGTGTCCCGCCGATCTCCTGACGGGTGAAACGCTCCTCGCGACTGGCTAACCCCACTGGAGTCAGCCCCAGAAGATGGCGGTCGGATCGCGGTCGACCTCCGCCAGCAGATCGTCGAGACTCGCCGTTGGGGCCGCCAGGTCATAAGCATGGAACCGCTGGTTGCGGTCCGGCCAAAACAACGACCACACCCGGGCCGACTTCGTGTAGCGCATCCGGGCGATCGGACGGCGCGTCCACTCCGGCCCGAAGTCCGCCCGCCATGGCGGTCGACACTCCACGATCGTCAGATGCCGGTCGGCGACATCGACCTCCACTCGGACTTGGTCACGAACATGCTCAGGAACCCGGCCACGACACCACCGCTGCACTCGAACGACATCCATCTCCGGCAACCCCGACACCCAGCTAGTCTGCCCCCGACGATCAACGCGTTGCGACGGTCACTGGAATCCGCCCCGACGAATGCCGAGATGGGTGCTCCGAGAGACCGGGGTACCGTGGGCGTCAACCGTCCGCTTTCTGGAGGATCTTATACAAATCACCGAGTCGGTGCCAACCCGCTTCTCGTCTCCTCTTCAAGACCGTCGCACTGGCCGACTCCGGACGGCTCAGCGCTCCCAGTATCATCGAGTACGCTTCCCCCACAGGCTCACCCTTCGATCCTTCAATTGTTGGATACAAACGAGTACTTAGCCCTTCGGGTTGTTCCACCTTCTCTGCATAAACAGTCCATTTGAGATTTGTTTCGTGAGGCAAGGCGGCGATGATGACAAAGGCTAGGTCGTGAGTCAAACTCAGCGTCAATTGTTCAACGATGGGATTGTAACCGGGGTACCCGCTGGGAAGGACTGTGGCGCTCCCGTCTGGCGTAAGGTTCGTTGTCCAACCCCTCTCTGTGTATGGCTCGAAGACCCGAGGGAGCCATTGGTACAGCCAATCCTCCAGGTCAACAACGCTTTGCGGGGGAACTTCGGACGCCGAGAATCCCGCCTTCGTGAAGATGAACGATGCATATGCCGACCGCTGCCGCCATCCCTGTTCTACCCACGCAAGGTACGGCTGTAGATCCCGCTCGGACGCTGACCCAGGACGACCAGCTGCTAGTTTCCCGATACCAACTGGTGGATGTATTAGCCTATACGGCAGCAGTGGCCCATCGCCCAACGTTGGCAATAAGAACGACGAATCTCCAGACTCGGGCGTCACCATATTTGCGTATTCCTCACACACACCCGATTAAGTCGATCTGTGTGATGTAATAGATAGTCGCCTGGAACTGACCACCCGTTAGGAGGCTGGCCTCAGATAGATCCCCTAGGAGAACGTCATCGATACCGGAAATTTCGTCGCCCTGCTTGGGATACTGCAACCACTGAACGGAATAGATATTCGCAGGAGCTCCTTTAGTTGTATGAAGGAGCGACGGATTCGTGAGCGCCAATATATCAAACTCAACCTGACTCTCGTTGCGGGATGATGCGGTTTGGTTGCCTACCTTAAGCTCATAAGCCGTGGAAGCTGCCGGATTATAGAGATCGTAATAGCGGCTCGTCTGGATACACTCCCCCGCCTTTGGACTTGAGAAGCACACCGCCGGGAAGGCTGCATAATACTGTGATCTCCATGTCGGATTGATCGACTCCAAAGTTATCTGCAGCCAGTGTTCGCTGGGCCAATCCTGCTGGCTGTAATAAACCGGCGCCGGAGCGCAAGTGACCCCTACCGCGATGGGACCCGGAGCCCCGCAGAAGGTTGCCGCTAGTCCCGTCGGATCGCTGCTGTTAACGGGGTCGTCGCCGGCGTAGGTGTAGGCGGTGTCGGTTTGGTTGAAGGCCGGGTCTCGGGTGGTGAACCCGCCGGTTTGTGGCTGATACCACCTGGCCCTGTCGTTGACGAGTCCGGTGGTCGCATCCTGGTATTGGCCGGAGTATCCGAAGGGGCTGGTGGGGGTGCCGAATGAGACGGTTCCGTAGGCGTCGTATCCCCAGTACCCGGTCTCGTCGCCGACCTGGTTGGTGGTCAGCCAGGTGTCGTCGCTAGGGGTGTAGGTGAGGTACGTGGGGGTGGATGTGGTGAGGTTGATTTGTTCGACGGGGGTGCCGGCGGGTCCGTAGATGTAGTCGTTGCTAGTGTCGGAGAGCAGGAGGGGCAGGGTTCCGGTGCTGTTCCAGTCGTATTGGCTGGACGGTGACGATCCGCCGGGGGTCGAAGAGGCTTCTAGTCCGTCGCCGTTGTAGAGGTAGGTGGCGGGTGGGGAGCCGCTTTGGCCGGTGTAGTAGCCCATGACGTCGACGACGACGTCGGTGTTGGCGGTGCTGTAGATGTCGATTTTGCCGTCGGTGACGGCGACGGTGACTTCGTTGTTGGTGACCGCCCCGGTGGTGTAGTTCATTTGGGCTGCGTTGGGTCGGGTGGCCCCGTCGGGGTAGATGGTCAAGAACCCGGCCGCGGTTTCGTTGAGGGCGGTGACGTTAGCCACGATGGCGGTGGCGGTGGCGGGGATCTCGGTGATGCCGGAGGCGGGCACGACGAGGGGGTCGTTGCTGATGGTGTTGATGGTATGACCCTCACAGGGGGTGGTGTTGCTGCTTCGGGTGTCGCAGATACGTTCAGGTTGGACGGGGCTGTAGACACTGGCCGACCCGGAGCTGAAATAGCCTTCCACGTCGATGGTGATCTGGGTGTCGCCGGCGTCGTTGTAGACCTCGAGTTCACCGTTGCTGGGGTTGATGGGGATGGTCACTTCTTTGTTGACCACGGCCCCGGTGCCGGCGTTGACCGAGGCGGTGGTGGGGGTGCCGCTTTGGGGTTGGGCGGCGGCGCTAAGGAACGTGGGCTGGGTGGGGCTGATGGCGGTTAGGTCGGCCACGACGGCGGTGGCGCCCAGCGGGGCGGGCAGGCCGGTGCCGGCCGCGGTGACGGTCAGCCACTCGGTGGGGCCGATGCCCACTCCGCCGTTGAAACCGGAGCAGGGGGTGCCTTTGCCGGAGCGGGTGTCGCAGATGCGCACCGGGGTGATGGGGGTGTAGCCGTTTTGGCCGTTGCCGGCGGTGTAGTAGCCGACGATGTCGACGATCACGTCCACGGTGTCGTCCAGGTTGTAGATGTTGATGCCAGCGGCGCCGCTGCTGGTGGTACCCAGGCCCACGGTCACTTGATTGTTCACGGTCGACTGCGGACCGACGTTCAGGTTGGCCGTGACCGGCTGGGGCGCCCCAGCCGGGTAGACGGTGATGAAGGTGGGGTTCCCCGAGGGGGTGGAGTTAACGGCGGTCACGTTGGCCACGATGGCGGTGGCGGTGGCGGGCACGGGCAGCCCGGCGCCGCTGACGGACACGGTCCGGGTGTCCTGGCCTTGGAAGGTCTTGTTGTGGCATTGGGTGGTGTTGCTGTTGTCTCTAGTGTCGCACACCCGGGTCGGGGTGATGGGGGTGTAGGAGGATCCGGCCGACGCCGGGGTGACCGAGGTGAGCTGCCCTACTTGGTTGTAGCCGGAACTGGTGGTCCCGGTCGGCCCGGTGCTGATGATGCGGTCGCCGAGGCTGTCGTAACGCTGGCTGGTGCTGGCGCCTTGACTGCCCGACACCGGTGTCTGCGTTAAGGCTTCACCGGCGTTGTCGAAGCTTTGGGTGTAGGTGTCGAAGTGGCCGGCGCTGTCATGGCTGGAGATGGTGGTGGGGTCGCCGGCGGGATCGTAGGCGAAGGTGTTGGGGCTGGAGCCTTGGGGGGTGTTGCCTTGATAGACGACTCGCCCGGCTGGGTCGTACGAGTAGTCTTGCTGGATGGTGCCCTGCCCGGAGCAGGAACCGGTGTAGCTGGCGGTGTCCTGGCTGAGCTGACCGTCGGGGTTGCGAGGCTGGCCGCTGGCGTTGAACTGTTGGGTGAGGGTCTCGTTGCCGCCACAGGTTTGGGCCAGGGTGCTGTTTGCGCTGGTGTTCTGGTCGGCCTGGTCGTAGACGAACGTGGTGGAGCTGGTCCCGTTCGGGTTGGAGCCGCTGATGTTGTTGGCTTGACTGGTAGGGTTTCCGTCGCCGTCGTGTCCGAAGCTGACCTGATTGCCCAGCCAGTCGGATTCGGAGGTCATGGACCCGGTCGGATCGTAGCCGTAGGTCACGGTGGGATTGGAGTAGCTGCCATAAGCCGGGTAGCTGACCGAGCCCACCTCCCCCGGGTTGTCATAGTTGTAGGCGGTGGTCTGATTGGCCAGGCCGGTTCCGCCCGCCGCCACCAAAGCTTGACTGCTGATATCGCCGGCAGCGTCGTAGCTGTAAGTGGTGGTGCCGGTGGCGTCGGTCATGGTATGCCGGCTGCCGTCCTCGTTGTAGTTGTAGCCCAGATTGGTGGGGGTGGTGTACCCGGTGGCGGTGTTAGCGTAGACGGTCGAGGTCAGATCGCCTTGGGCGTTGTAGCCGTCCGTGCTGGTACCGGCTGGCGTGGTGGTCACGTCGGTCTGACCGCCCGGGTAGTAGGTGTAGGTGGTGGTCTCCCCGGAGGGGTCGGCGCTGGTCGCGGCGGTGGTGGTCGAGTACAGGTCGTCGGCGGATCCACCGCCGGCCGGCGCCCCTTGCGCGCACTGGCCCGGGGCGTCCTGGTAGTAATCACAGTTGATTGTGACCTGGCCCCTCGGGTCGGTGGTCGTCAAGGTTTGCCCGCCGGGGGCGTTGGTGTAGCTGGTGGTGTCGCCGGCTTGGTCGGTCGAGGATTTCACCCGGCCGGCCGGGTCGTAGATGGTGGTGACGTAGCCCGGGTTCGACCCGGTTGCCGGTGGGCTGGTGAGAGGGGTAGCTGGGCAGGTCTTGCCAGCCTTATAATTGCTGGGGTCAACACTGCAATAGGAGCGTCCGTCGCCGTCGACGGCGGTAATGGTGGTATCCACGTCCGGGTTGGTGGTCTGCACCTGGTTGCTGTCTGCGTCGTAGAAGCTGATCGTGACGTTGCTAGCCAGGGACGGGTACAGCGAACTGGGGGTAGGCGGGCTGGCGATCCAGGCTGACTGCCACATCGGGCAGACATAACCGGCCTTGTAGCCATTGGGCGCGGCGGTGCAGAACGTGTTGCCGTTTGGGTCGTAGGCCGTGTACGTGGTTTCTGGCGACGAGGAGCCGTAGCCTACGGTCCGGGTGGCCAGCCGGTTGTCGGCGTCATACGTGCTTTCGGTGACCACGTTGGGAGCGGCATTCGGGTTGTCCGACTTCACCGTGGTCTGTGTCACATTGCCAGCGCCGTCGTACTGGGTGAGGGTGACGCCGCCTAACGGGTTGGTCACCTGCACCGGCCGCCCCTGGGCGTCATAGCTGGTGACGGTGGTGTCCGGATTGGGCGACTGGCCGGCGAGGGCGCAGCTAGCCCCCTCGGCATAGTTGGCCGGGCTGACAGTGCAATACGGTTCGCCGGCGGCATCATAAACGGTCTGGCTGACCTCGCCCAGAGGGTTCACGGTATCGATAGGCCGGTTGTCGCCGTCGTAAATGGTGATGGTGTCGCCCGGCCACGGATCGGCGCCGGCCGCCGGCGGGCTGGTCGGGGCGGGCGTAGGACAAGTGATGTCGCCCTGACTGTAGGCCAGCGGGGAGATAGTGCAATAGGCTCGCCCGGCGCTGTCATAGCCAGTGACGGTGGTAGCCGTGTAGGTTCCGAACGAGAATGTCCCGCCTTCTGTTGAAGTTCGGCGGTGGCCACTGCGTTGATCAGGCGGCGACCTGATCGTAGTTGGGTGGTGTGACAGTTTCGTCTGTGGTCTGGTGGCGGAGAGCGGCGACGAGCGTGGGCATCTCTTTGCAGCCGCGGACACGTCGGAAGTTCCGTTCGGCTTCGCGCATCCCGGCGGCCACCCAGCGCTTCTTCATCGACCCGTCCTTCCAGTTCTTGACGTTGCCCATGGTGGTGCGTGCCACCGAGATCATGGACTCGATGCAGTTGGTGTTCGTCAAGGTGGTGGCGAGCTGTCCGCCCACGCCGAGGCGGCGGACGGTGAACATGTCCTCGACCCCTTCGAGCAGGCTGGCCGCGGCGTCGGGATGATCGGCCTTGAGCTCGGAGGCAATCCGGCGGGCCTGGTCGAGACCCTTGGCCGGGTCGGCATCGGCGAAGGCCCGGGCCAGGCGCCAGTCGATCTTGGAGCCGAGCTCCTTGGGCAGATACCCCTTGACATTCCGGCGCTTGTGCAAAGTGCACCTCTGGATCTGGGCCTTATCCCCGAAGACCTTCTTGACCCCAGCGGCCAGCGCCTTGGCGCCATCCAGCACGGCCAAAAGGCCGCCGTCGGCGGACAGGCCCCGGGCCGCCAGGTCAGCGAGCAGCCCGGTCACGACGGTCTTGTTCTCGGTGTCGCCCAGCCACAGCCCGACCGGAACCTTGGTCCCGTCGGTGGTGATGGCCAAGGCCACCACGACGCACTGGCCGGCGACATCGAGCCCGTCGATCATGATTACCGCCACCTCCAGACTGGACAGATCGCGGGCCATCAGCTCGGCCAGGGCGGCCTCGGTGGCCGCCTTGAACCGGCGGCTGACCGAGCTGCGCCCCGTCGCTTTCGCCTGGGCTTCCAGATCGTCACTGAGCGGTTCGGCCACATCGACATGGCGGCGGGTGGCCACCCCCGCCAGCATCCGCTCCACCGTCAGCCGGTCGAGCAGATCCTTGGACGAGAACGCCGCCCAGCTGTCCAACTCGATCTCGGCGTCCTCCACGGTCCGTCCCCGGGGGCGGGAAACCGTTACCTGGCGGCCGCCCATCACTACCGGACCGTCGGTGGTGCCGTGCCAGTTCGCCCGGCGGCCCGAGATCTTGGCGTGCTTGGGGCCGACCCGGGCGGTCATCTCGGCTTCGAGCATCTGGGTCATCACCATCAGGCCTACATCGGCGCAGAAACCGAGCAGCCCTTCCTTCACTGCGCCGGCCAGATCAGCCAACGCCACAGTCGCTTCAAGCGGCAAGCCGGCCACATTGGCTGTCTCCACCTCGGCGACGCTCACGACAGGTACCTTCTTGGTCACGGTGGTCCTCCTCCGAGAATGTCTCAACGCCCGCCTTCTGTTGAAACAGTTCGGCGGTGGTCCACTGCCTGTTGATCAAGGCGGCGACCTGATCGTAGTTGGGTGGTGTGACAGTTTCGTCTGTGGTCTGGTGGCGGAGAGCGGCGACGAGCGTGGGCATCTCTTTGCAGCCGCGGACACGTCGGAAGTTCCGTTCGGCTTCGCGCATCCCGGCGGCCACCCAGCGCTTCTTCATCGACCCGTCCTTCCAGTTCTTGACGTTGCCCATGGTGGTGCGTGCCACCGAGATCATGGACTCGATGCAGTTGGTGTTCGTCAAGGTGGTGGCGAGCTGTCCGCCCACGCCGAGGCGGCGGACGGTGAACATGTCCTCGACCCCTTCGAGCAGGCTGGCCGCGGCGTCGGGATGATCGGCCTTGAGCTCGGAGGCAATCCGGCGGGCCTGGTCGAGACCCTTGGCCGGGTCGGCATCGGCGAAGGCCCGGGCCAGGCGCCAGTCGATCTTGGAGCCGAGCTCCTTGGGCAGATACCCCTTGACATTCCGGCGCTTGTGCAAAGTGCACCTCTGGATCTGGGCCTTATCCCCGAAGACCTTCTTGACCCCAGCGGCCAGCGCCTTGGCGCCATCCAGCACGGCCAAAAGGCCGCCGTCGGCGGACAGGCCCCGGGCCGCCAGGTCAGCGAGCAGCCCGGTCACGACGGTCTTGTTCTCGGTGTCGCCCAGCCACAGCCCGACCGGAACCTTGGTCCCGTCGGTGGTGATGGCCAAGGCCACCACGACGCACTGGCCGGCGACATCGAGCCCGTCGATCATGATTACCGCCACCTCCAGACTGGACAGATCGCGGGCCATCAGCTCGGCCAGGGCGGCCTCGGTGGCCGCCTTGAACCGGCGGCTGACCGAGCTGCGCCCCGTCGCTTTCGCCTGGGCTTCCAGATCGTCACTGAGCGGTTCGGCCACATCGACATGGCGGCGGGTGGCCACCCCCGGCCAGCATCCACTCCACCGTCAGCCGGTCGAGCAGATCCTTGACGAACACCGCCCAGCTGTCCAACTCGATCTCGGCGTCCTCCACGGTCCGTCCCCGGCGGCGGAAACCGTTACCTGGCGGCCGCCCATCACTACCGGACCGTCGGTCGTCCCGTCCAGTTCGCATACAAGGCGCAGGTGGCCGACAACGCCGAGGGCGTGGTCGTCGACCATGTAGTAGTGAAGGGGAACCCGCCCGACGCCCCGATGCTGGTCCCCGCCGTCGCCCGCATCACCGGCCCGCTTCGGTCGCGCCCCCGAGCGGTCACCGCCGACCGCGGCTACGGCGAAGCCAAAATCAGACTCCGATCTCAAATCGCTCGGCGTGCAAACCGTGGCCACTTCCCCGGCGCGGCAGGCCCGGTCCGGCTCGCAGCAAGGTTCACTCATGGCACGGCGCTTCACCAAGCCTGGTGAAGTGGCGCACCGGTTCGGAGGCCCGACTCCTGCCTGAAGCAGGATCTTCGGCTGGCGGACGCACCGCCTCATTCGACGGGATCGGCGGCACCCAAACCTGGTGCGGCTGGGGTCCTGGCCCACCTCGGTGAAGATTGCCGCCCTCGCCCATACCGCCACCCCGCCGCCAGCCACCCCGTGCCAGCCGCACCAGCCCTGCATCGTCCCCGGCACCGACCCGCCCACCCCCATGCCACCAGCCCGGAATGCTGCCTGACCCCCGGCCGACCGCTTCTCGCCACCTTGTCGGTTAACTGGCCGGCATTAGTGTAGGTGTTAGTCGTGACGTCCTTGCTGGTCGGCACGTTCCCGTCCGGGTCAGTCACCGTGGTCGGTAGCCACGGGAAGGCGCTGTCGCCGTACGTGTAGCTAGTTTCCCCGCCGGTCGGGTTGGTCTGGGTCACCACGTCACCCTCTGCGTTAAAGGTGGTGGTCGTGGCCCCGCTGGCCGTGTCGTTATAGCTGGGGCAGGCCACGTTGGCGACGGAATACTCTGCAGCGTCCACTTGGCAGTAGGCCAACTCGGCGGGAACCCCCAGCCCGGTCCCGGTATAGGCGGTGATGGAGGTGTACCCGTCCGCGTTGGTCACCGCGGTCGGGTTGCCGGCCGCGTCGTAGTAAGTGATCGTGGCCCCCAGATACGAGCACCACGGCGGCGGTGACGACCCGGCGCAGATCGCCGCCGGAGTCGACGAGGACGCGTAGCCGTGCGCTGGGGGGGCGGTGGGAGGGGTCGAAGGACAGGTCACCCCTTTCAGATAGTCGGCCGGTGCCACCGTGCAGTAGACGAGGTTCGCCGATGGACTGGACGCGGTCGGCTGGATGTAGCCGGTCTCGGTCACATTCCCCACGGCGTCGGCACTGGTAGTCACATCCGCGACACCGGTGGCGCTATCGGTCAGGTAGCCGGCCAGGCTGTACGAGGTGGCATTCCCGTTCCCGTCCACCTTGCTGTAGGGGGCCAGGGATGCGCTATCACGGTAATAGCTGGTGGTCGAGGCGACGCTTGACCCTGACCCGGCCGTCTCGCCGGTCAGCACCCCGCTGGAATAGTCGTAGACGGTCGATTGGGGTTGACCCCCCGAGTACGGGGTAACCGTGACCGTCGTGGTGGCTCCGGGCACCGTCTGATAGGCCGATGCGGCCGCCGAGTACGTCAGCGACGTGACCACGCCCGAGGGATCCTGCTGGGAGGAGACCCGCCCCGACCCATCGGCATCGTAGGTGTTCTGAAGCGTGCGGCCCGACGGCTCGGTCTCGGTCAACACGTCGTCGACATAGTCCGAGTTGGTGTTCGTCCAGTCGTAGGTGAACGAGGTGACTCCCTGATCGGGCTCCTCCACGGAGCACAAATCGGTCGGACAGCCAGATCCCGTATAGGAGAACACCATCGGGTTCCCACCCGAAGCCGAGAACACCTGCTGCAGCTGGCCCGACGCCGTAGCCAGTACCAGCTCTCGCCCCGACGCGCTGCTGGTCCATGCCGTGCAGCTATCCCCCGAAGGACAAGGGGCCTGACCAGTACCCGGCGTGTACGAGCCGGAAGCTATCGACGCGCCGGCCGTGTTGGTGATCGATTGCAGTGTTCCCGACGGCGTAAACCCGTAAACAAGATTACCCGACACGTCATCGGCCAGCTCCCAGCCGGCATTGTTCTGCAGCTCATAGACGTCCGCCTCCACCCGTGGCGCGCTCGGACAAAACAACGTCGACCCGGCAGGCCCGGCCGGCTCGCTCGCACACCACGGCTGCGAGGATCCCGATACATAACTGGTCTCAGCCCCCGACGGCTCGGTAACGGTCACCGTGTGCGTGGCCGCGTTAAAGGCCAGGTTGAAGCTGAGGTTGTCGCTCCACCCGTAGCCGATTCCCCCCATGGCCGAAGGGGCCGGGAACGTCGAACCCGCTGCCAGCTGGGCCTGGGCCAGCTGCGTCGAATACCTCGGCGCGAACTGGAGGGGAACCCCAGCTCCAGGGATTGACATGTCGGTAGTGGTCTCCGAGAACGAACCGGTGGCGGTATCCACGGCGTCAGCCACCTGGGCCTGCGACGGCGCGGACAGCGCCTGGACCACACCCGCAGCCCTCCAGCTGGGAGTTGGCGTCCGCCGCCACGGGGTTACCCATCGGCGACAAGACAGCCACGCCCCGCGCCGCGTAGTGCGCTGCGATCCGCGCCGCGCTCAAGGCGGTCTGATAGCCGGCGACATCTTCGATCTGCCCGGTGAACCAGTAGGTCGTGCCACCGAACACGGCCTCGCCGATGGCGGCACCCTGCGTCGCCGAAAAATAGGGAGCTGCCAGTTCCACCGCGGAACTGGCCAATACCCCATCCACATAGAGAGAGAAGGTAGACGCCGACGGATTCGACGAGTTGTAGGTGTACACCAGCGCCTCATAGTGCCAGTTGCCATCATTGACCCGCACCGACGAGCTCAACGTCTGCGGGGTCGTGCCCCCCGACCCTTCCGCCACGGTAGCTACCGCCTTACCGTTTTCCACGCCGATACCGCTAGGGCTCCCAAGCATCGTGGCCACATACTCGGTGCCCGAGAAGCCAGCCGGGGTCTCGAACCACGCCTCCCCGCTGAACGATCCCGTATAACCGTTGCCCGTCGGATTGATAGAGACGGCCGAGCTCGAGCCGTTGAAGCTGCCGCTGCCCGGCTGGTAGATGGGCCCCGGGTCAGCGCACGGAGAGCCGGTATTGCCATTGCACAGCTGAACCTGACTGGCGGTACCATTCCAGTTCGCGCCGACCGAACCAGTAATTCACGACGCCCGTGGTCCCCGCCGCTTCGTCCAAGGTCCACCACACGATCGGCGAATCCGCCGTTACCGCCTGACCGTACGGGGTGCAGGTACTATTCGAGCAATTCGCGTAAGCGCGTCCACCGCCCACCACCACTACAGCAGGCACGAGCGTCGCGACAAGTAGCCCGACCACAGCAGCCCACACCCGGCGCCGCCCCACACGGCCTGTCCTGCCATTGGCTCGACGCCGGACGCAACCGACTGCATTATCCGCCGACGTCATCGATGCTCCTGTCATTCATGCCCCTCTCGGCTATGAAGTCCGACCTCCGCCAGTCACTGGACTAGGAACCGCGGTGTCCGCTTGCCACTGACGGCAGCGGTAGCGCTTGCTTGGAAAGCGCCGCCACGGGCCGTATTGTCGCGGATCCGCTGTCCGACAATCTAGGGAAGCAATGTCGGATTCCTGTCGAATCCTCGTGGCACCCGATAGTTAGGGCGGTGGGTTACGGATAGGCCAGGTTCAAACAGTCGCGGAGACGAGAAACGGTCAGATCGGCCACCGCCGCGCCCATCCCACCGTCGGGGATAGCGTCGAGGACCCGGTACTGACCAAGAGCACCGAACCACAGCCCTCTGATCTGGTGAAAAAAACAGTTCACAAACGGCGGGTCGGAGTGGACGGCCAGATCGTAATGGGTAGGGGGACGACCAGGGCCACGCCGGAGATGGCAGATCGCAACCGCCCCCCGCCCCTCGCGCACGACAGGGTCGGCGTCGACCAAGTCGAGCACGGTGTGGGACACCACCTCCACCTCCGGCAAACGACCGCCGGCCGCGTCAAGGACCAGCAGCGTGAAAGTGCCATGATGGGCCCCAACTGCGCTGCCCATCCTGCCCACCAGCTCGGCAGCCCTGGTCTTGTCATCCAGCGACCGCAGGTGGGAGGTGAGCCCGGCCGCTGAGATCACCACCTGCTGCCGGCGCCGGCTCGGATGCTCCTGCAACCACTTCATGCGCTGGTCACGGTAGGCGCGCCGGAAACTGACGTATGCCCCTCGATCCTCGCTGTCTCCTACCAGCGAGCGGGCTGCCTCGTCGATGGCGGCCTCGTCGCGGAACTGCAGGGGAGGCTCGTTCGTGGCGAAGGCCTCATAGCTATGCCAGCGCCGCTCGATGGCATCCAGGTAGGCCATTCGGTGTGACGGTCGCCGGTCATGTACCACCTCGTCTAACAGGCCGTCGCCACTGAGAGAACCTAACCGGGCAACATACTCACACAACCGGATACCAGGTGGCCGTCTCGAACTGAGAAGGTGCTGATAGGGAGTGCCACCGAGCGCGTCGGCGAAGATCTCGACCAGCCGCGCCTCCGCGATCTCAAGTGAGTGCAGGACCTTGCCGACGGCCCGACCGTTTAGCCGGGGGCGCCCCCTCTCCATTTCGGATATCGTATCCCGAGATACCCCCGCCTTGGCGGCCAGCTGCTCCTGGGTCCAACGGCGGCAGTATCTCTCCGTGATAACAACCTCCGCCCACATCTCACCCGCCGGCCCAACACCCCCACCCGTACTGGTGGTTTCTAACACGCCCTCTGCCGCACCTTACACTCCCGTCCAAACGACCGCAGCAGCGTAACAGTCCGGGCCCCAGCAGTGCGAGTCGCCCGACACAGCCGCGCGTACTGATTAGCAGCGCACAGGCCCGGGATGAGCACCAAGCGTCGTGACAATCGCGTCCATCCTTACACGCCCTCGCTCATTTCGACCGCGAACACACGTCCAGCGCAACCACAGCGGTCACACGGTGAGCGCCGCTGCCAATAGGGCAACAGCCTCGGCCAGGCTGCCTCGGATACCGGGCCTAGACTCCATCCCCAGAGTGCCGTGACGTCTTCCGGTGAGCATCGGGCCCCGACGGGGACGCGGCTCGCTCTGGTCTTAGGGGACGCCTCTCCCCTAAACCTTCTCCAACTGGCCGCTCAGCGAATACCTCGGATCCATAAACAGCCTGACTGAAAACTCAAATCCGGCGGGCGGTTAGCTCTCACCCTCGGTATGGCTGGCTTGACTTGACGGGAACGCCCGACCGGCCCTTGGGCGGGCGCCATCAACAGTGGCAGGCGGTTGCGAGGACGCTTCCCGAGGTTCTGGCCGGCCGACACAACCCTCTCCGACGCCAACCAGGACGAACGGCAAGTGTGACATGATCGCCACACACCGCGCTCACAAGTCGTCCGAAGGGATGAGAGCATTTCGGCCCGGAACCGCTCCTCCGATATCTTTTGGACGGATCACCGCAGGTCGCAGAACACCAGCCGACAGTTCAAGCTCGACCCGCATCTCGATCAACTCGCTCGAGAATAGCCAGACTGTAAAAGATCCTGAACGAGTCCCGAAAGAAGGTCAGGTGGACCATTAAAGACTACAGCCGGATCAGTTTCGTGATCGCGATCTGCTGACGGGTGTGGCCGCGCGGGCCATCGCCGCTGCGGTCAGCCGCAGCCCCGAGCGTCAGACGCGTGATCCGCAGCACCTGCGAACCACTCTCTCGGCGGACCTGCCTTTCGGCGGTTCCTGGTCGCGGGTCGAGTGTCATGGTCGACCAGGCCGGCAATGTTGCCGCCAACTCGGAGTTGCGACGTCTGACCCGACAACACCTCGACCAGCGATGCAGCCCAGCGCAGATCGCCAACACTCTCGCCGCTAAATTTCGCCGACCGAAAAAACTGGAGCTCGCTGACTACCCGACTACCCGACTCTCGGCCATGGTGTTACGGTGCTGGGCCGTCTAGCGGGCGAATGGTTATGTGGAAGGGGTTCGCAAGAAGTGTGGAGGATGCATCGCGCTGCCGGTGTTCTGGCGGTGCTGGGGTCGGTGATGATCGGGATGCCCTTGGTCATGGCGGGTTCCGCTTCGGCCGACGCCGTTTCGCCGCGGGCGTCGACACCACGTCTCCATATGTCAGTAGCAGCGTCGCCGCGCATGATCCAGTCTGTCTCCCATCTCGGCCAGGGCGTCCTGTCGAAGGCGACTACGGGCGCCCGGGCGGCCAGTGTGTCGCCTGTCCCGTCGTACTTACCGGCCTGCTATGGCGATTCCCGGAACATGGCCACCGTTGGTGGCGCTTTGGATCCGGCCAGCTTCGGCGCCTTCTACAACTGCAGCCAGCAGGAGTGGACCTTCGAGGTGCAGACGGCTGACGCGTGGGCGCCGAGCGCGCTCGGGGATTGGGTCGTCGGCATCAACGTCGACGGCAACATCAACAACAATTGTGGCGGGTGGGAGGACGCGGCCCTGGTGGCGCAGACGGGAACACCCGGGCAGTTCGTCGAGGAAATCGGGACTGTTGACAGCTCTTGTAACTTTGTCCCGCTTTATCAATCGTTGAGTTTCGTGATCACGTCGAACAGCGTCGCTATCAGCCTTCCCTGGTCGACGATCGGCGACAGTTCGTCACTGGCCTGGAGCGGGTTGCTCCAGACTCGTGCCGAGGAGGAGGCCGCCGCTCCGGGCGACGTCGTACCCAGCCTGGACTTCGTCGACGACCGGCTGATGGGCGGCGTGTACGAGTCCGTCCCGCCGCCGACGCCCCTGAATTGCAGCACCAGTGCTGCTGGGTCGACCGAGGTCGTGAAGACCGGCAACTCTGAACGGGCGGCGGCGGTCCTCCGGCGTTCGGGGTTTGCGGGCGTGCACGATTACGGCGAGGGTGTCGTGTCCTTCTCGGGTTCGGCCGCCCCGGCGCAATCGGCCCTGGCCGCTGCGGGTCTGACGGCCCAGGTGAGCCCTGAGCACCTGTACCACACCGAGAACATCGCCGCGCCGCAGACGGGGACGACCACTGCGCCCAACGACCCCCAATACTCCAGCCAGTGGAACCTGCCGGCCATCAACGCCTCGGGCGCCTGGGCGGTGACAACCGGCAACAACATCGTGGTCGCGGATGTCGACACGGGCGTCGACTACACGCACGAGGATCTGCCTTCGCCACAACTGGTTCCGGGTATCGACGAGACGACGGCCACGCCAACGGTTATTAACGACGCCTCGGGCAACACTGACACCAACGGTCATGGCACAGCCGTGGCCGGTGTCATCGCAGCGTCCACCAACAACGGCAAGGGATTGGCGTCGCTCGGGTGGCACACCAGCGTTATGCCGGTCAAAGCCAGCACGGACGGTTCTTTCACCTCGGCCGCCATCGCCGCCGGGATCATGTACGCAGCCGACAACGGCGCCCGCGTCATCAATCTGAGCCTAGGTGGTCCCTGCCCGGATCCGACCATGCAGTCAGCCATCGAATACGCCCAGGGCAAGGGCGTGCTCGTGGTGGCGGCCGCCGGTAACGAGGCCCTCTTCCCCGCTGTCGATCCTGAGGGTGACTATGACTACCCGTCGTACCCGGCCGCCTATCCGGGCGTGGTCGCCGTGGGCGCCACCGGCCAGGACGGCTACCGGGCCGCCTACTCCGACACCGGCTCGTACGTGGCCCTGGTCGCCCCCGGCGGTGGTGGGGACAGCACGACGGACGCCGTACCGGTCCTGCAGGCCGGCGGCGGCTACACGGCCGAACTCGGCACCAGCTTCGCCGCTCCCCAGGTGGCCGCCGCGGCTGCCCTGATCCTGTCCGTGAACCCGAACCTGACCCCGAACGAGGTGACCGAGCTGCTGACCGGCAGTGCCACCGGCCTCGGGCCTCCCGGTGACAACATCGAATACGGGGCCGGGATCCTCAACGCCAGCGCCGCCCTCAACGACACGCCTCCCACCACCGCCGGCTTCGGTACCTATACCAGCCTGGTCCCGGCTCGCATCCTGGACACGCGCAAAGGGATCGGCGCCCCGCAGGCCAAGGTGGGCCCAGGCCAGTCCATCAACCTGACCGTGGACGGCGCCGGGGGAATTCCTGCCAGCGGCGTCGCCGCCGTCGTGCTCAACGTGGCCGTCACCAACACCACCGCTCCGTCCTTTGTCACGGTGTGGCCCACCGGGCAACCCCGACCGAACTCGTCCAATATCAACTTCCTGGCCAACCAGACGGTGCCCAACCTGGTGACCGTCAAGGTGGGATCGAGCGGCCGGGTGAGTCTGTTCAATGCCTCCGGGTCCACCGACGTGATCGCCGATGTGGCCGGCTACTACGGCGATGGCACCGGCGCCGCCGGCAGCACCTACGTGCCACTGACTCCCTTCCGCCTGCTCGACACCCGGAAGGTGCCGGCCGGACCGGTCGTCGCGGGCGCGCCCCGCTCGCTGCCGATCACGGGCGTGGACGGGGTGCCTGCGAGCGCGACCGGGGTGGTGCTCAACGTCACGGTGACAGGCGCCACCGCGCCCAGCTTCTTGACCGTGTACCCGGACCAGACGACCGCGCCGGTCGTTTCCAACCTCAACTACGGGCCGGGCCAAACGGTCCCCAACCTGGTCAACGCCAAGCTGGGCGCCGACGGGGCCGTCAGCATCGCCAACGCCGCCGGCAGCGTCCAGGTCATCGTGGACCTGGAGGGGTACTTCACCGCGTCGGGGGACACCAGCGGATCCCGGTTCTTCCCGGTGGTCAACCACCGCATCCTGGACACCCGGTCCAACATCGGCGGCTACTACACGCCCGTCGGTCCCAACGCCTCCATCCCCGTCACCGTGGTCGGCCAGGGCGGCGTGCTCGACGGCGCGGCCGCCGCAGTGATGAACACCTCGGTCACCGGCCCCACGGCCCCCAGCTTCTTGACCGTCTATCCCGACGGAGTGGGCCGGCCGAACGCAGCCAACCTCAACTTCGGCGCCTCGCAGACCATCGCCAACCTGGTCTCCGCCACTATCGGCGGAGATGGAGAGGTGGACATCTACAACAACCAGGGCAGCGTCAACACCATCGCCGACGTGGTCGGCTGGTACGGCCCGGCCGGGACATAGTTTCCGGCCGGCGCCGGCGCCTGCAAACCCCGAGCGCGGTGCCGACCATACGGCGTGGCCCGAATGCCGGGTCGCACTGCCCGGACGGAGCCGGGACCGCGGACAACTCAGCGCGCTTCGGGCCGAGCCGATGACCAGCCACAATCAGCGATCGACGACCACGCCACTGCATCCAGCGACAGCCGGAGGCAGTGGCCTATGCCGGGTCAGAACCTATGCCGGGTGGGGCCGAGAGGGCCGTGGCGGGCTTCGGTTTCGTGCTGGGTTGCCCGGCATAGTTACAGGTTTTCGAGGAAGGCGAGGAGCCTGTCCGGTGGCCGATATCGGCGCTGGGCGGCCGGGGTAGGGGCGACGCGAGCCAGGGCTTTCTCCTTGAGGGTCATGTCGGCGTGGATGTAGATCTCGCTGGACTTGATGCTGGAATGCCCGAGCCACAACGCGATGGTGGCCACGTCGAGCTCGGCAGCGAGCATGCCCATGGCGCAGGTGTGACGGAGCGTGTGCGGGGTGATCCGCTTGGGGCGGAGCGACTCGCACTGCTCTGCGGCGACGCCTACGTGCTTGGCCATAAGGTCCTGGACGGCGTCGGTGCTCAGCCGCCCGCCTGTCCTTGTGGCGAAGACAGGATCCTCCGGCCCGGCAGCCCTCTGTTCGATCCAGTCTCGTAGTAGCCGGGCGGTCGGCTGGGTCAGCGGGGTGTGACGGTCCTTGCGGCCTTTGCCTTTGGTGTAGAGATTGGCCCCGGCACCGAAGCTGACGTCGTCGCAGCGCAGTCCGGTCAGCTCGGACACTCGCAGCCCGGTCTGGACGGCCACCAGCATGAGCAGGTGGTCCCTCTGCCCCAGTGGTGTGGATCGGTCAGGAGCGGCGAGCAGGGCGTCGATCTCGTTCGGGGTGAGGTAGCTGACGATGGTTTGGTCGGGTCGTTTGGCTGGGATGGCCAGCACCCGGGCGACGACGCCGGCGTGTTCGGGGCAGTCGAGTTGCACGTAGCGGAAGAACGACTGGATCGCCGTCAAGCGGAGGTTGCGGGTGTCGATCCCGTTGTGACGGTCGGTCTCGAGGTGATCCAAGAACGCCCCGACAAGCTCGGCGTCGAGATCGGCGAGGTCCAGCTCGACGGGAGGGCGGCCGGTGCGAGCATGAGCGAACCGCAACAGCAGCTTGAAGCAGTCCCGATAGGAGGCGATGGTGTGGGCGCTGACGCGCTGCTGGGGCAGGCGCTGGGTGAAGAATCCTTGGATCAGCGGGGCGGCCCGGGTCATGACCGGACCTGCCAGAAACGGTCGAGCCGGTCGGCGGCGAAGGCCATCAGCTCGGGGACGGCCTCCAAATACCAGTAGGTGTGGGCTGGCTCGTTGTGCCCCAAGAAGGCGGACAGCACCGGGAGTTGGCGTTGCACGTCGACGCCAGTGTGATGCCAGGAAAGCAAGGTATGCACGGCGAAGCTGTGGCGTAGATCGCCCAGCCGCGCCGGTGAGCGGCCGCCGCCCGACGGGTCGATCCCGGCGGTGAGCACCAGCCGGCGGAAGCAGCGGGCCACCACCTCGCTGGTCAGGTTGCTGCCGGACCGCGGTCAGGAAGAAGCCTGATCCGGCCGGGTCGGCGAAACTCCGGTCTCGCAGATGGGCGTAGCGGCCAAGGGCGTCGACGGTGGTGGCGTGCAGGGGAATCTGTCTGCTCTTGCCGTGCTTGGAGTGCATCACGGCCAGGCGTCCAGCGCCGAGATCGACGTGGTCGCGTCCGAGGCGGTATATCTCCCCGGGGCGCAGCCCAGTCGCCGCCATCAAACCGATGACAGTGGCCATGGCCAGACCCCACACCGGTGGTGTCAGGCTGCCCGCCGTCTTCATCAAGGCGCATGTTTGCTCTTCGGTGAAGATGTGAGGTGTCCGGCGGACATCGGCGGCTGCGATCAAACCCGGCGGTGGGACCTGGGTGTCAGGCTCGAATCCGGTTAGGTAGCGGGCGAAGCCGCGCACCGCTTGGAGGCGCCGGGCGGACTGCTGATCGGCCGTCGCTTGGTCAGCCCACGCCAACGAGGCCGCCACGGTCACCGTGGTCTGGCCGTCTCCGTCGAGGTATTTGACGAAGGCACCAAGCAGCTGGGCGTCGTTGTCCGGCTGGTATCCCACGGCCCGCCGCAGGACGATGTAGCGCACCAGGTATCCTCCCAGGGCGGTCATGGCCGGTCTCCTGTCGGCCAGGGGCGGACCGCCAAAGACAGAGCCCCGTCGGCCACTTTGGCGTAGATGCCGGTGGTGGCCCCATCGGACTGTCGCAACACCTCGGCCACCTCCCGCAGCGACGCCCCGTGGCGCAACAAGTTGGTGGCCGCGGTGTGGCGCAGGGCGTGACCACCGACGCTCGGAATACCCAGCCGCTGACAGGCCGTCTGCGATATCAGGACCACCGCCTGGCGGGAGATGCCCGTCGGCTCGCCCCGGCAGGCCAGGAACAGTGTCCGACAAGACGAGACAGGACGCCCAAATCGCAGATAGTCGACCAGCGCCTCGCCCACGTCACCCGGCAGCGGGAGAAGGGCCCGCCGTCCGCCTTTGCCGTGCACCACGAACACGCCCGCCCGCCAGTCGACGTCTTCGAGCTGCATCCGGGAGATCTCGATCGCTCGCAGACCGAGCCGGACCATCAAAGTGAAGATGGCGTAATCCCGCACGCCGACCGGGCGTCTGCGGTTACAAGAGTTCAACAGGGCCGCCACGGTGGAGGCGTCGAGAGCCTTAGGCAGCCCGTCGAAGCGAGCGCTCGCGATCCACGGAACGCTGGCCGACAGGTCACGCTCAGTTATGCCAGTACGGAACAGGAACCGCACGAAGGTCCGTAACATCCCGACCCTGGTCCGCATCGATCCCCGCTTCAGCCGGCCAGACTCGTGTAGCACGAACTGCTCCAGCTCGACCGGGTCCAGGTGCTCGATAGGTCCCAGGCCCATCTCGGTCCGCCACGCCAGGAACTGGCGGACCGCGTACGCCGCATTGCTCACCGTCAACTCGGCCAGCCGCCGCTCGACCAGCTCATAGTGACAATACGCCTCGACCAGTCCCTCCGAAACCTCGTCAACCTGTAAACGCGGGAATCCCATCTGCTGCTCCTCTCTCTGGATGAAGAAGAGCCAACGGTGCCGCGCGCTCGGAAAACTATGCCGGGTACATCACCACCGACCGATTCCCTGACCAGGCTCTATCGAACCGGAGGATCGTCAACCCGGCATAGGTTCTGACCCGGCATAGGCCACCCAATGCCGGGCCCGGCATTGGGTGGCAAATGTCTGCTGCTGTGAATCTGGTTGTTGAAGGAAGGGTCGTGGGGCTTGTGGAAGGGATCGAATGGGTGGCGTTGATGGCTGTGACGTTCCTTGGTGATGGTGGCGGGTGATCTTGATGGGTGACGTCGGACGTTGAACATGGGATCTGAGAGGTGGTGTCCCACAGGACCGCCGTAGATCCAGACTCAGGATTTCTTGCAATCGAGGACTTTCGCGACCTCCAGGTGGAAGTGTTCGACGGTCCCTAATTCGGGTTCCTCGTCGCCGGCGGCGCGAACGACTGTGAAGAGGGCTTGGCCTTCGGCGGTCCGTTCTATGATGTGAACACTGGCGGAGGCGTCGAGCACGTACCGGGCGGGCACCGCCTACTCGTGCTGACGTTGCTCAGCGAGCACCTCGGCGACGGGCCGGTCCCGATCCGTGGCACGCAGGGTGTCCCAGCGGCTCCACCACTCCTGCAGCACCGGGCGTGTCTCGCTGCTTACGGTATTCGCCTGGTCGAGCTCCCTGAGGTCAGCGTGACGGATACTCACGTCGTCGATACTTCCGGCAGGGCTCTGATCGGCACCGCAACTGGGCGGGGGTGGTATCTCGCGCCGCCAGACCGGCTATCCGGGGAGGTTTGCAGGCCCGCTCGTGGGAGCTCAAATACTTGGGTTCGGTCCTGAAGGGGTGGGCGGCGTGTAAACCAGGTGGGTGGCATGCTCCGACTGGTGGACGTTCGGGCCGACCGGTGGCCGGGCTCGAGCGGCGAGATGTCGGGCTCGCTGTTGGACGAGGTCGTGGATGGCGTGATCGAGTAGCTGGAGATCGCTGTCGGCGTCGGGCTGTGGAATGTCGGGTCGGGAGCGTGCTCGTGCCGCGACGTGGGCTCGGGCCGCTTGCAGGTGTTCGGTGCCGTAGGCGGTGGGGTGTCCGTCTCGGACGGCGTCGATGACCGTGTCGGTCCAGTGGTGGGCGACCTGCTGGTCGAGCCGTTCGATGCGCTGGACTCTCCATTGGTTGGCGAGGTCGAATTGTTCGCGCTCGTGTTGCTGACTGGCGAGGTGGTCGCGCTGGCGGATGGCCTGGTCGAGGTCGTGACGGGCTCGCTCGAGGTTGGGGGTCATGGTGTCGATGTGATGGCCGGCTTGGTGGTGCTGGTGGCGGCGGCTGCGGGTCAGCCCGCGCAGACCGCGGGTGCCGGCCTGCTGGTCCTGCCAGTAGCGCAGACGATGCTGCCAGTCGGCCAGGTCACGCCGACGGGCCGCGACGGCGGCGTCGGCCTGGGCGATGCGATCGCCGACGTCGGGGGGACGGCCGGACAGGTGGGCTCGCAGGAGGTCTTGTTCGGCGTGCAGATCGGCGGCGATGCGGTAGGGGTCGTCGACGGCGGCGAAGGTTTTGGGTTGGGCTCGGGTCAGGGCGGCGGCGATCTGTTCGGCTGGGCTGCCGTGCGGTTCGGCGACGAGCCGCCCGCCGTGGTCGCCGTCGTCGAGGGACTGGTGGGTGGTGTTCCAGGTGTGGGTGGGGGCGATGGAGCGGGATTGGCCCACATAGCCGCGGTAACGGTCCAGGGCCGGGGTGGCCAACAAGTGAACCTGGTCCCAGGTGCCGCCCTGAACGCCGTCGATGGTGAGCGCAACGCAAAGTTGGTTTTGGGTGTCGTCTTGGAGCGCGATGCCTTGGGGATGGACCTTTATCGCCGTAAGCGGCCGCCCTGGCGGGGGTTGGGAGGGGCCGGCTGAGGTGTCGGTTGTCCACCGAAGAACACCGGTGCGTCTATGGATGTATTCCGCAGTTCTGGGCAGCGGGTCGATATATTTTTGTGATTCAAGGGCGGAAGCCGTCACATCCACCTTGTGCGGCGTAAACCTATATACGGTAGTGGGTGTGGACGTCGAGCCGGAGGTGGAAGGTGGGCCAAGACACGAGGCGCCGAGCGTTGGAGGCGAACGGGATGCTGCACGCCCATCCCCAGGCGGTGACCGCCGCGCTGTTCGTGGGGGCGGAACCTTTCTTCTTCGCGGCGGACAAGCTGCAGGTGAAGTACGAGATGCTGCGCTGTCATGTGGTGGACGGACTGTCGATCCCTGCCGCGGCGGCCGCCCATGGCTACTCGCGAGCCGGGTTCTATCTGATCGCCGCCGCCTTCGAGGACGCGGGTATGGCCGGGCTGATCGACGATCGCCCGGGGCGGCGGGGACCGTTGAAGATGAGCCCGGAGATCGCCCAGTTCATCCGCGACGCCGACCGGTCGATCTCCGGTGCGGCTTTGGCCGCCGAGGTGGCCGCCCGTTTCGGGGTCGCGTTGCATCGCAGGACCGTGGAGCGAGCCAGGCGATGAGTCGACTGTGGCCCATCGGCGAGGCTTGTCAGGCGGACTACGAACGACTTCGAGCTGCCGTGGTGGCCGGGGCCATCCCGGTGGGGTCGGCCGCAGCCCGTTTCGAGCGTGAGGGCATGTGGGGCCTGATCCACCACCCAATCTCCGAGGCGGTCTTCTCGGCAAGCTTGCACGGCGCGGGCCGGCCGCCGTGGACCCCCTACGGCGATCCCCGCCTTGACGCCTTGGGCGACGCCTACCTTCTCGTGCTGGGCGGCGCAGCAGCGCGAGATCACCTGGCCGTCTGGGCGAGCGTAGATGCCGTCACCTAACGGTTCCGTAACGGATAGCTGCCCGATTTGTGGCGGGCCCATGCCCCCCGGGAGGCCTCGCGCCACCTGCTCGGACGCTTGTCGGCCGGCCCTGTGGCGTCGCCGTCACCAACCACAGCTGACTCCGCTGGCGCCGCCAGCAGGTCGGCCCCGCCAGCCCCACACGGTCTACGAGTGCTCGGAGCGCGGCGCCCGCCAGCTGGGTGTGCAGATCTGCGACGACTGCCACCCGGTTCAGGTGTCGCCTCGGTTATGGCGGGATCTCACCGTGCTGCGGGGAGCCGGTCACCTTCGACGAACTGCTCGAAGGATGACTCGATCCCCAAGGCCGACTCGCAGAAAGGATCACAAGCGATGAGAGTTGCCATCTACGCCCGGGTCTCTACCGACGCCCAAGAACAGCGGGGCACGATCGGCTCGCAGATCGAGGCACTACGAGAGCGCGTCGCCGCCGAGGACGCCACTCTGATCGGCGAGTTCATCGACGACGGAGTCTCCGGAGCCCGGCTGGACCGCCCTGGTCTCGACGCGCTGCGCGACACGGCAGAGGCTGGTCTGATCGACGCCGTCTGGTGCCTCACCCCCGATCGGCTCAGCCGCTCCTACGCCTATCAGGTGCTGATCACCGACGAACTGGCCCGCCACGGTGTCACCGTCCGCTATCTCGACGCGCCCGATATCGCTTCTGATCCCCAGGCTCGGCTGCTCACCCAGATCCAGTCGGTCATAGCCGAGTACGAGCGAGCCAAGATCTCCGAACGGTCCCGGCGAGGAAAGCTGTTCCGGGCCAAGGCCGGCGAAGCCACCCACTGGCGCGCCCCCTACGGTTACACCCGGATTCCCCGCCGAGGCGATCAGCCCGCCCACCTGGTCATCAACGAAGCCCACGCCGCGGTGGTGCGGCGCATCTTCGCCGACTACACCACCGCAGGCCTGTCACTGCGCAAGATCCGTGACGCTCTCAACACCCAAGGCGTTCCCACCATCAACGGCGCTCGAGCATGGGAGACCGGGACCATCGGACGGATCTTGCGCCGCGAAGCCTACGTGGGGCGAGCCCAGGTCAACCGCACCAAGATGATCGCCGATCGCGGTCCCACCGCCCGACCCCGACAAGTCGCCCGCGCCAAAGACGAATGGATCACCATCCCCTGCCCGCCCATCATCGACGAGGCCACCTTCGCCGCCGCCGCTCGAACCTGCGCCCACAACACCAACTTCTCCACCCGGCGCCTCGATCCCAACGAAGAAGGCTGGCTGCTGCGAGGCCTGGTGTTCTGCGCCTGCGGAACCCGAAGCATCGTCGACCGGGGCAGATCCACCAAACCGGGCGGCATCCGCTACTACGCCTGCCGCAACCGGATGGGCATCGCCGGCGTCGAACGCAGCTGCCACGAAGGCAACGTTCGCGCCGAAGCCCTCGACGACTTCGTCTTCGAACAAGTCAAACAAGCGCTGCTCAGCCCCCAGCTGCTCCTCGCCGGCAACCAGACCATCGGATCCCGCCAACCCAAACCCGACGACGAACTGCTCACCGCCGAACTCGCCCGCCTCGATCGCCGTATCGACGCAACCAAAACCGAACGCCGCCGCATCGCCGACCTCTACCAAACGGGCGTGATCGATGCCCACGAGCTCGCCCGACGCGCCGAGGAGATCGACCGCCGTCACCGACAGCTAACCGGCCAACGCGACCAGCTCATCGCCCAACGCCACCAACTCGCCAACAGCAACACCCTCAACCACCGAATCCACAACTTCGCCAACCAAGTCAGCCGGACCATCGACCAACTCGACTTTCACCAACGCCAACGACTCATGCGCATCCTCATCGAAGAAATCCACGTCCACGGCTGGAAAATCGACATCCACCTGCGAATCCCCCTCGACGAACCCCCCAACGACCACACCGACCAACCACCTCAACCACCACACAGCCCCCCCACAAACAACAAACCGCCCCCACTCGCTCGCCGCAACAAGTCCACCCGCCCCACCAACCTGTCCACCGAAGACCGTTTGCGTAACCTTGGCCACGGTGCGAGCCCAGCCGTGCGAGACCAGCGGGCGGCCGTCGTCGCTACGGCCGGTCACGACCTCGGCAGAGATATGGGCGATCTGGCCGGAGCCGTCGAGCACGGCCAGTCCGGCCGGGGTGACCTGCTCGACGGTGACCACACTGCCGTTGGTCAGCCGGCGGCCGTCATCGAGATCGATATGGGCGTGCAGCAGGATCCGATCCCCGGCCTGATAGGCCCGCGGTCCGGCCCAACCCGGCCCCTCCAGGACCATCCCGGTGATCACTTGTTGGGCGACGAGCTCGGCCCGGAGCCGGTCGGCCACCGCTTCGCAGTCGGCGTGGGTGACGGCCAGGGCGGCCACCCGGTCCGGCCCGTACACCTCCAGGTCGCCGAGTACCGCCGCGGCCATGGCCTCCAGGGCTTGGCTGCGGTCGGGATGGTGGTGCTCCCAGCCGGCCCGGTCGCGCAGCTCCTGGCTGGCGGGAATATCACCGGCCCGGAAACGGCGGAGCGCGTCCTGTTCGATGGGGTCGGCTTGGCGGCGATTCACCGTCAGCTCGGCGGTCGCCACCCGAGCCGTGTCGGACCTGCTCGGACAGCCAGGCCGCCAGTCCGCCGGCGCCGACCGGCTGGGCTTGGAGGGGATCGCCGACCATCCACACCTGCCCGCCCGGGCAGGCCACGGCCGCGGCCAACACCACCTCGGCGTCCCGGCTGGACAGCTGGGAGAACTCGTCCACGATCACCACACAACCCGGCAGGTAGCGCCTCGCCGTGATCGGCGAAGCGGGCCACCGTGGTCGGCCGGGATACCTACCTGGCGCAACTGGCTCACGGCCTGATTGGTGGTCGAAACGGCCAGGACCGCCCGGCCAGCCCGTCGGGCTGCGTCCACGGCGGCGGCCAGGGTGGTGGTCTTGCCGTAGCCGGCCGGGGCGATCATTGCCCGCAATCCGGCGCCGGGGCCGGCGAGCACGGCCACCGCCGCGGCCTGATCATCACCGAGCCGCCTGGCGCTGTCCAGTGCGGCCCTCAACTGCCGTCTGATCGAGCGGCAGCACCTGACGCTGCTGCAGCACGGCCAGATGATCAAGGACTCGGTCTTCCAGACGGCGGTGGGCCACCGTGGACCACTGGCTCGGGGGCCCGGCCGGTGCTGTCTCGGTTGACCAGACGCACCACCCGATCCGACCCCAAAAACGTTCTGGACAGTGTCTCAATATCGGCGACACCGAGTCGGCCCGACCCCCAGGCCGCCACCGACTCGACCACCTGAGCCTCACCGAAACGCGACCCATGGGCGCACAACCCCGACTCGGGGTCGACCAGCCCGTCGAACAGGGCCCGCTGCTCCGCCCGACCAATCCGAGTCACAGCGAGGCGGGCCGGTCACGGCGGCCAGCAAGGCATCACCGACCGGCAGGCCCACGTCGACGGCCTCGCCCTCCCAGCGGTCGCGCAAGAGGTGGGGGGTCAGGCTGCGATCCTTGCGGGCCCGGGTGGCCAGGCTGGCCATCTCATCGGCCTGCATGCGAGCCTTCCGATCCGCTGGCACACCGCCGGTGGCGGCCAGGTGGGCTTCGATCTGGGCCGTCCGCTTCGAGAAAACCCGCAGCTGCACCTCGCTCAGCCCGGCCATCTCCCGGCAGCCGTTGCGGTCTGGCCCCCAACCCACCCCCAGCCGCGACGACAGGCGTCGACGCAACTCTTCCTGGTAGACCGAGCCCGCCGCCTTGGCCCACCGGTACAGGGCGGTGGCGTCGAGGGCCACCCAGACGCCGTCCTCCCGGCAGACCACGTTCGGGATCACCGCGTGAGTGTGCAACTGGGGATCGCCGGCCCGGCTGGCCCGATGCACGAACGTGGCCGCCGCCCACCCCGACGTTCCGGCCCGCTGGCGCACCCCGCCCGCCTGCCGGCGCGTAACCGCCGCCCGGCCCTCCACGAAGCCCAAGGCTGCCTGGACCGCCTCCACATGAGCGATCGACACCGCCGTCGCCGCTTCCGGCGGGCCGAACGCCCACAAAAGCGACACGCTTTTCGGCGCCGAAAAGGTGGCATCAAGGGCTCGCACCGTGGCCGACTTCGAGCCGGCCAGCCGCTCCCCGCTACTCGGATCACAGCCGTCGATCAACGATCGCAGATCATCCCCCTGGACCACCCCGACCAGGCCCAGCTGCGCAGCCAGCCGGCCCGTCCACACCCCCGGCGCCTCCCCAGACCCCAAGTAGTAATCCTCGACCCCGGCCGCCACCTGGTCCAGCACATACTCCGCGTCGGTCAACTTGGCCAGCCGCAACACCTCCCCTCACCCCGCCAGCACACGTTGGGCGCGACCCAAGATCGTCATCACTGAATAAACGGCGCGCCCACCACCCCGATTTTTCGACCAATACGGCTACGGACACCCACGGACAGAAAAAATTCCGGCGGGCACACCCCCTTTGCGGCGCGAGCAACCTGGGAGGTCCGGTCCCACGCGATCGTGGTGACCTCCACCAGCTGTGCGTCTCACCCATTCGGGCGACCCGAACAGCCAAGGATGAACTACGGGCCAGCTCCTCCGGCTTGATGCACAGCGGTTACGACTGGTCCAGACCCAGCGTTGACGGGCCCGTTCATGCCTCGCCCCACCACACAGACCACCCAGGGTGGAGTCAGCCTCGCCGTAAAGGTAACAGGCCGTTGTGACACTCCGATGGCTACGAGATGAGTACCCACCGATTGAAGGTTCAGCAACACTCTCCATCGCCGTGTCCCAAAGTGACACGCCCGGTCCCATACCAAGTGATGACCGGTCCATCCCCAACCACACCGGATCGCCATCCGGGCCGAACTGACCAGAGCGTCACCGCCGCGGGCAGCGCGCCGGCCCGCGACCTCATCCTGAAACCACAAAGCAGTGTTTGGCGTGGACAATTGGGTCGGCTGGCCTGGGCCGCCCTCGAAGATCTGGCTTTTGTCGCCCATCACACTGAGCAGGGCTGGGTCGCTCCCGTCGGTGTCCTCGATATCGCCGCCGGCGTCGGGGGTCACCAAAGAAACCGCGGCCCGAGCAGTCGCGGTCCTGGGCGCAGCTGGCCTGGTCGTCCGTCGGCGCCTCCCAACACCAGTCGGCCGGCGGCGTTCCGGCTACCGGCTCCGGCTCCCCGACCCGGTCGAACTACGAGCCCGCCCAAACCATCCAGACACCGCCCTCACCAACACCAACGATTCCTGTCCCAATCGGCAAGACAGCCGATGTCCCACAAGCAAAGACAGCCGCGACCACTGTCCGAACGGCCAGGACAGGCAGCCGCCTACGGACTCCAGCGACGGCTGTCCTGCTCGACCAGACGCTCCAGCACCGTCCGAAGCCGCGCCCGCTCCCGCATCAAGCCGGCGCCGGCATGCAATCGAAACGTCCTCCCAGGCGGATGCACAACACCGTCGGCCAGAAACCGCCATCCGGCCGACGCTATTCAATCTGGCCGCCCGCCACGACCAGCCTGCACTTCACTCCCCTACCGGAGAGAACCCGGATTCTTTGCGTCTAGCAAATCGGCCCCTCGGCCGGTAGGTGAGGACCCCATCGCGCCATGAGTGACATCAGCCCCGTCCTTGTTATGAGAACCGATTTCCCGACCGAATGAACCAGGTCAACTCCAGAATCCGGAAAGGGCGAACCACAGATGATCAGAGACCGAGGCCCGAAGCGCCCGGTGCAGCCATGATACAAACGCGCTCTGCAGCGCATACCACCGGTAACCGCTGGGGCCAGGACTCTCCCGGGGCTACGCCTTACCGTCCCCGCAGAACCTGTGGGTCGCCCTACAGGTGGATTGGGCGCCGGCGCGCCTCCCGACCCGACACCCGTCAACACGTCGCCATCTGGACGCAGGCCGCACCACAACTCGACGGCTTCGACTCCCCTGCCGAGATCCTCGATGCGGTCGGATTATTGGGTTCCCCCGAACAGTCCTGCCGTCTGGTCAGCGGACTCCTGCTCGCCACACGCCACGACGCACTCGTCGCCTACGCCGTCCTCATCGTCATTCGCGGGCTGCGAATCGCGGCCGGCCGGCGCTGGCAGACCGCCCGGGGCGGTCTATGGACGAGCCGTGAAGAACTCGACACCGACACCATCAGGGCCGCTTGGCAAGCCGTCCTGGCCGACGCCGCTGTGCGACATGATCCCGTCCCGGCCGTCTGATCGTCCGGCAGGTCGAGCGGCGACTCCGCAGCTCCTACGAGGCGTACCACCGCGGCCAGAGTCCCGGGTTCCCCGTTGGCGACGCCGAGCTCCAAATCCCTGATCCCCGCGCGGCCGGCAAAGCAAGACAGCGACACTGCCGCCAGACACAAGCGCCACCCAGCCTCCTGGCAACAATCACCCAGACGGTGGACGAATCTGGGAGTGACGCGGCAGCGGCAGAAGAAAGGCTCGACCACGCCGCCACCGGTACCCGACTGCAGACCAGCGGTGGCCCCAGCCCCGACGGAGGCGAGATGTAGCAGATCGTGCTCGCGCCCCCCACTGGTGAGAGCGACAACTCGATCGACCCCCGCCCAACGAACCAAGAATCCTGACCCCAACCCCCAAAGTGGCACGTCCGGTCCCACAGGTAGAGAATGACGAAACGCTTCCAAGCCACCTCTGAACGTCCCGGGCCACGTATCGGCACGAGCCGACCCGACGGCGATCGTCTCGGCCGCGCCTGAGCTATCGGTTACCGCCGCTGGCCGAGATTGGCGTCGCCGGCTGGGGCCGCTGGCCTGGACAGTTCTCGAAGAACTGGCGCTCGCCTCACATTGGACAGACCGAGGATGGGTCGCACCCATCGGTGTTCGCGATGTCGCTGCTGGCATCGGGGTCACCAAAGACACCGCGGCCCGAGCAGTCGCCGCCTTGAGCGCAGCCGGCCTCGTCATCCTGGATCGGGTCGAAGGGCACGATGGCCGGAGCCGATCCGGCTATCGCCTCAGACCTCCAGGTGGACTGGCCTTGCGAATCTGTCCCCACGACCGGGACCCGATCACGCCAACTGCGTGCGCTCCCTGTCCGCGATGAGCATGACAGTCGCTGTCCCGAAGGAGCAGACAGGGACCGCTGTCCTCCAGGGCACGACAATCCGCTATTGAACGAAATGGCGACTGGCCGCCCGCTTACCGCACGTACCCCGGCGAATCCCAACGTGTCCTACGAACGGCGACACGAGAAGTCGTCCGGGTGCTCGATCCAGCCCAGGCTGTTCGCTCCGCCAGTCCCGCCTTCCAACGATCCGATTCCATGATGTTCGTCCGACACCATCGCGAACAACTCGCCCGGAGTCAACGAAACTGTCGCACGAGCGGTCAAGTCGGACGGCCCACCGCCCGCTCCGCAACGAGCGACACGATAGCCGACCGAAACGTCTGGCCGTGGCGGCCAGCCAGCATATGGCGCCACACGTAGCAGATGGTCCTTGTATGTCCAGGCGAGAGTCGAAATGCAATCAGGCCGAAGGCCAACCCCCCAACCAGGACAGCTCCGAAATGACAGCGGCGCTCCCAAGAGATGAGATGAGCGAGTCGCCCGCGCGACCTGGACAAGCCGCGACTCCTGAAGGTCGGGCACACGCGGGCTCCCGTCGACCTCCAGCCGTGGGCGGGCCGCCCGACGAAGGACGCGAGAGCCGAGGCAGGCCTCGCTCCGTAGCATGCTCTTCCCAGCCATGGGGAGATCGTCGAGGAGGAGTGTGGTCGTCCCTTCATCGCGAATGGCGGCATCACGCCAGCGGACCCGACGCCTATCGAAAGTTGGTCGACTGGAGCGCCGCGGCGCCCATTCTCAGCGGGTACGACTCCCCCGCCGATGTCGTCGAAGCAATCGGGCTGCGTGGTCATCCCGAACGGTCCTGCGCGCTGCTCGCCGGCCTCCTGGTCGCCGCCGGCGGTGACACACTGGCCGCGTACAGCGTCCTGGTGGCCATCGTCCCGGGTATGCGTGCTGCGGCCCGCCGTCGCTGGATCTCCACGTCGGAGAACCTGTGGGCCACCCGCGAAGAGCTCGAAGCCGACACCCTCACCTCCGCCTGGATGGCTGTCTGCGACCACGCCGGACAACACCACCCGCACCCGGCTCGGGTCATCCTGCGTCAAGTCGAGCGGCAGCTACGCGCTGCCCACCAAGCCCACCAACGCACGTCACACCGTGAAGTCGAGCTGGTAAGCGACGCTCCGCTCGCGGCCGACGACCTCGGCCAGATCACCGAGATCGCGGCGCGCCGCCTCGTGAGTGCCGTCCGGTCTGGCGGCCTCGGCCCCACCGTCGCGGCCGTCGGGTATCGGATCGCAGTTGCTGGAGACAATCTCGCCACGGCGGCCCGTCGCCATGGCCTCAATCCGGGGGAGGCTCGGCGACTCCTCCGACACGTCGGCGATCTTCTCGACGGCGCGCCGTCGGGCCCGGGAACCGGCTCTTCATCCCAGCTCCAGCGGCAGGGCGTGGACGCTCAAGCGAAGGAGGACTTCCCCATGCTGCCTCTACTCCTCAATGTCAACCAGGCGGCACGACTGATCGGCGTCGGCCGCAGCACCGTGTACCGGCTCATCCAGGCCGGCGATCTGTTCAGTGTGCGTCGTGGCGCGAGCAGACGCATCCCGTTGTGGGCGGTCTACGACTACGTCGACCGACTATGCGCCGGCCGCTACCAAAGGATCCCCCTGCCTGGCGTGATCGACTACCTCTCTCGCCTCGAAGGGACAGAGAACGGAAAGCTCCAGCCTGCGGCCGAATCGTCGCCCAATGAATCAAGGAACCAATGACTAGTACCTGGGCGAGATCAGACGGCAAGGACACCGAGTTCATCAGCGTCCCGGAGTGGTGCCGGCGAGTGGGGTGTGCCCCTGACAGCGGCTACCGGGCAGCGCGTCGCGACGAGATACCGGGTCTGTTCCGTATCGGGCGTTTAATGCGAATCAACTGGCCGGCATTTGTGGCGGCCACAGCCCGCCCCAGTGATCAGTGACCGGCTTGCCTCGTACGCGAGGTCACTTACCGGGAGCCATGATCGCGCCGAGGAGCTCGGCGGCGGCTCGATCGCGTTCGGCCAGGGCGTGGCTGTAGACGCGCAGTGTGGTGGTGGCGTCGGCGTGACCGAGCCGGCCTCCCACAACTGTGGGATCCACCCCGGCTCCGATCAACTGGGTTGCTGTGAAGTGGCGAAGGTCATGGAATCGGCACTGAACATGCAAACGGGCGGCGAGACGCACAAATGCTCGGGTCAGAGCATCCGGCGTCATGGGAGTGTGACCAGAGGGATCCATGGTCAGTATGTAGCCTTCAGGCTCTATGTCCAAGCACGCTTGGGTCGCCCATTGCTCGGCGCGGCATCGATGGGTATCGAACACGGCCAGCATCACCTCGTCCAGGCTGACGACGCGATCCTGGTGCGCCTTGGTCGGGCCGATCACCACACTGTTGTCTGCCGCCGCCATTTTCACCGCCCGCCGCACATGCAGCGCGCGGCGGTCACGGTCGATATCGGACCACCGCAGACCACACAACTCGCCGCGCCGGCAGCCCGTCACCGCCGCTAGCATGATGGCAGCGCTCAAAACCGGATTGGTATCAGCGGCTTTCGCGACCAAGGTCCGTACCGTCCCGACATCCGGCGCCGTCGCCCGGTGACGGATCACCTTGGGCGGCGTGGTGTTATCGGTGGCAGCCCTCGCGACAAAGTCCCATTTGGCCGCCTGATGCAGTGCCGAGGACAGAATGGTGTGGTGCATCCTGATGGTGGCTGGCGACATGCCACCGGCCAACAGCTTGGCGTACATCTGGTCAACCCGATGGGACGTCAGCTTGGACAGCCGAACCGTCCCGAGCTCGCTCTTGAGCCGTTTGATCCGGCCCGTGTACGAGCGCACGGTTCCGGGCTGGAGAGAACGACTGACGTGCGCCAGCCATCGGTCGAGATAGTCGGCAACCGTCAAGCTCCCCGACGGGGGCGCGTTGCCACCCTCGACCTCGGCCACGAACCGGGACAGCTCGCTCTCCGCCTGGCGCTTCCTGCCATGGAAGGTTCTCCGGAGCTGCTTCTCACCGACCCGGTCGTAGACCCTGAGATACCAGACCCCGGGCCTTGCCTCCTGCATCGTTCCCCTCACCAACCACCTCCCTAGCGTTCTAGACAAATCCTAGACACTGAGAGAATCTTGGCGGAAAAATCCTGAGCCCGAGAGCGGAATCGAACCGCTGACCTACGCATTACGAGTGCGTTGCTCTGCCGGCTGAGCTACTCGGGCCTATCTGCTGCGAAGCCTTCAGGAGGCTAGCATGGCCTCTCGATCGACCTCAATCTCGATACGCCCGGAGCGGCCGAGGAGGCGAGCACGGAACTCCCTTGTTCAGCGACCACCAAGCTTTGAGCTCGCCGGCTGGAAGGGGGTAGTTGCGATCCCCGCCAGTATTGGAGACATGGCGCGCCGCAAAGCCCTTTGGATGCGATTGCTGCAAAGCGCTCCATGAATTCCAGACGCTTTCCTCGTACCACCGACGATGAGGCTGTAGCAAGACCGAGAAATCGAGTCATGGGAGCACCATCTCGATCCACTCTTGATCTCATTGCGGTCGACTGCAATAGTACCTTCAGCGCGGCAGTCCCTTCCTGGGGAGGTAGAGAGGTTGGCAACGGTCCTGTCGAGCGACTTCATTCCAGAAAGCTCCGTCCCACTGGACGGTCTCGGTGGCCGACCTTATCGCCGGGCGCTCACTCGGTGAGCGGCATGCATAATACAAAGGGAGCTGCCGTGCGGCTGCCGCCACTGGGTCCCCGCCGAGATTGACGATCATCCCGACGATCCTGGCATCATGAACAGCCGTCTGTCTGTCAGTGCTCTTTGCTTTCCCGGGATGCCGGCCTTCGAGGTGATCGACACCGTTGCGCGCATCGGCGCGGAGCACACCACACTCAACGTCGGGGCGGTGGCGGAGGCGGGACCCGCCGAGGTATGTGCGCGTGGCCAAAATACCGGCGTCCGGGTCGATGGTCTCGTGGGCGGTCCGGGTCCGAATCTGGACGAACCTCGGACCTGGGATGCAGCCCGGGATCGGCTCAGGCGCAACCTGGATGTGACCGCCGAGGTGGGCGCCAAAGTGATCTATATCCTGGCCGGATCGGGCCGGTGGTGCCCGTGGAATGAATTCGCAGAGAGATTCGCCGACTTCGTCCATCCCTGCATAGAGCATGCGAAGACAGCGAACGTTAGCCTCGCGGTCGAGCCGGCGATGGTCTTGTATGCGGACCTGACCTTCGTGCACACCGCACGGGAAGCGTTCGTGCTGACCGACCGGGTCCCCGGGTTGAAGGTCGACCTCGACCTGTTTCATGTTTGGACCGAGATGGACCTCAAGGACGTCATCTTGTCTCATGTGTCAGCGATTGAACTTGTCCAGGTCGGCGACTACGCCGCTGGAGACCGAAGTCTCCCCTCCCGTGCGGTGCTCGGCGATGGACTGATTCCCACCGATGAGATTGTCGGCTGGCTTTGTGACGCTGGCTACCCCGGGATTTTCGACTTGGAGCTCAATGGCCCGCGCATCGATGCAGAAGGCCACCTGCGCGCCGCGACGAGAGGCGCCGAAGCACTCAACACGATTCTCAGCACTGTCTGTGATGTCAATACATCACGAAGTGGAGGCAACCCGGACGAGGTCTCAAGGTCTCGTCGCCGACAGCACGGTGGCGGCTGACCAACCGCGATGGGCCCGACGAAATGGAATCTGGGAGGTGTTTAGGCCGACAAAGCCGGCGTCGCGAACAAGTCGTGGAAGCTCGTCCGTACCGGCGTAACCATTCGGCCCGGGCTCGCTTCGGTGTTCCGGATGTGTGTAATCGAAGTCGGCGACGACCAGGCGCCCTCCTGGCTTTAGGACGCGGAGAATCTCGCGTAATCCCTCCCTTTTGAGCTCGATCGGCAGATGGTGCATCATGAGCGTGCTGGTCACAGCGTCAAAGGACCCATCGCGAAACGGAATATCTTCAATCACCCCTTGCCGGAAGTCGATGTGGACTCCTGAGCGCCGCGCTTTCGACCGGGCTCGGGCGATCTGGCGAGGAGCGGGATCCAGCCCGGCCACAGCGACGGAGCCGCGCAGACCACGCGCCGCCTCGATGGCCAGGGTGCCGGTACCGCACCCGACATCGAGCATGCGTGTGCCAGTTTCGAGCTGAGCCCGTTCGATGACCTGTGTGTACAGCTCGTTGAGCTTCCCACGTACCAAGAAAGTGTCAAAGAACCAGACTTGGAGGTCGTAGCGCCAGCCCTGGTCGAGTGCTATCCCGGTTGGGTGCCGATGCCCGGCCGCCTCGTGAGTGTCATCGCTGAGTTGCATCGGTGATCCTCCTCCAATCTTTACAGTAGTGTAAAGGGATACACCTCGTTTACACTGCTGTCAACCATGTCCGGTCGTGAACCTTCGGGCGCCCGCAAGGCAATCGCCCAGCAGAACCTGACGGCGATCCTCGACGGAGCCGAACGGCTGTTGCGATCCGGCAAAGCCTTGACCTTCTCGGCCATAGCCGCCGAAGCCGGAGTGTCCCGCCCAACCGTGTACGCCCACTTCTCCGACCGCGCGGGACTGATCGCGGCCCTGGTCGATCGCGCCCTCCGCGAGGCGGTAACGGCCCTGGCCGCTGCGCAGCCTGACCGCGGTCCGCCGGATGAGGCCCTGCGACGCGTTGTTACCACGGGCTGGGAGCACCTGGCCCGCCACCTGGAAGTGGCCCGGGCAGCCGCCTCCGATCTGCCGCTGGACGTTCTCCACCAGGAGCACCTCGAGGCGGAACGGGTGATTGGATCGCTCATCCGACGCGGGCAGAAGGAGAGCGCGTTTCGAGACGATCTTCCCGCTGCCTGGCTGGCCAGCGCGTGCTTGGCCGTCATTCATTCTGCGGCTGCCCGAGTCAACGCTGGCCAGATGAGCACGACTTCGGCCCTGGACGCCCTGCTCGTCACCGTCGTCGACCTTTGCGTCGGACCCCGACCGAGACGAAAGCGCCAACGCTGATCGCATTGGCATGTCGCTTGACAGATATACCCCATGGGGGTATAGTTTGGCTCGAGTGGCAGGGCGAGGCGGCAGGGTAAGGCCGAATGAGCGACGGGTGAGCGATGCACGGGTACAGCGCCAGTAAGGACGACCACTTGAGGCGGCTCCGCCGGATCGAGGGTCAAGTCCGGGGATTGCAGCGCATGATCGAGGAAGACAAGTATTGCATCGACATCCTGACCCAGGTTTCCGCCGCGACCAAGGCGTTGCAGTCGGTCGCGCTGAGCCTTCTGGAGGAACACCTCTCCCACTGCGTGGCCGGCGCCGTCGCAGCGGGCGGCAAAGAGGCGGACATGAAGGTAAAGGAGGCCGCCGAGGCCATTAGCCGCCTGGTCCGCTCGTGAAGAAGCCGCCGGGGTGATGACAAATGCGCCCGAGATCGATTCGCACAACGGCTGTCCATCTGAGGCGGAGGAACTCTAGTAGTGCGCGCCGTCCACGCTGTCGGGCACGCTCTCGCGGTGTCCGGGGCCATGACCTGGCAGATCACCTGGTCGCTGATCCTGGGATTTACCCTGGCCTCCGTCGTGCAAGCGCTCGTGCGGCGATCAACGATCACCCGTTACCTCGGCGATAACCGCCCCAGGAGTCTGGCAGCCGCGTGCGGCCTGGGCATGGCCAGTTCGTCCTGCTCCTACGCGGCAGTCGCCCTGGCCCGCTCGCTGTTTCGCAAGGGCGCGGACTTTACTGCGGTCATGACCTTCGAGATCGCCTCTACGAACCTGGTGATCGAACTCGGGATCATTATGGCTCTGCTGCTGGGCTGGCAGTTCACTCTGGCAGAGTTCGTCGGCGGCCCCATCATGATTGTGGCCTTAGCCGTACTGTTTCGTGTGCTGCTGCGCCAGCGCCTGGTGGAAGATGCCCGCGTTCAGGCCGAGAAGGGCGAGGCCGGTTCTATGGAGGGACACGCCGCCATGGATATGAGCATTGGCGGTGGGGGTACGGTGCTCGCCCGCCTCCGCTCGCCGCAAGGCCTGACCTCGGTGTCGCACATCTTTGTCATGGAGTGGGCTGCAGTGTTACGAGACATCGTGCTTGGGCTCTTGGCCGCCGGAGCGCTCGCGGCCTGGGTGCCGGACAGCTTCTGGAAACACTTGTTTTTCAGCGACCATCCCGTCGTCGCCAAAATCTGGGGGCCCTTGCTCGGACCGGTCATTTCCGTTCTATCGTTTGTCTGCTCCATCGGCAACGTGCCACTGGCCGCGGTGCTGTGGAATGGAGGGATCAGCTTCGGTGGCGTGATCGCCTTCATTTTCGCCGATCTGATCATCATTCCCATACTGGTCATCTATCGCAAGTACTACGGCACCCGGATGATGGTGTTCATCCTGGTCACCTTCTACACCGTGATGGTGCTCGGCGGCTACGCCGTGGAGCTGATCTTCGGAGCCAGCGGCCTCATACCCCAAACCCGTAATGCCAAGGTGCTCAACCCCAGCATCTCCTGGAACTACACCACCTTCCTCAACATCATCTTCCTGACCGTCGCCGGTGTCCTCCTGGCCCGGTTCTTCAGGACCGGCGGCCGGGACATGCTCAAGATGATGGGAGGCCCGCCGGACCTGGCCACCGATCATCAGCACATGCCCGGAACAGTAATTCAGTGGCCGCGCCCGCGGGCCGGTTGGAAAGTCGAGCCGCAACGCAGGAAGCCAGGTCGATCGCGACCGAATCGGTTGCAGAGGCAGCAGTTAGAGCCGCAAACGGGTCAGTCGGCCCGCCTGTCGAGGTAGGCCTCCGGCAGGCCGTGTTCACGCCGCCACCGCTGGTTGCGTTCAGCGACGCGCTCGGGGAGCTGGCGGTAATCCTGGTCGTAGCTCAGGACCGCCCCCCGTTCGAGCAGGGTGGCGACGGGTACTCCCGGAGTGGCCGGCTTCTGCAGCCCGTCGGCCACGTCGGAGAACACCTCACTCGACAGCAGCGCCTTCACCCTCTCGGGGTCATAACCGAGCAGATCGCGCAATACCCGTTCATTGTCCTCACCGAAGGTCGACGTCCCCCGGCGCACGTCTCCAGGAGTGGCCTGCATCCCGTACCAGGTACCGGGCCAGATACGCAGCCCGACCTCGGATCCCCATGCGGCCCGGAAGTATTCCAGGGCCTCGACCTGCGGGTCGTGGTGAAGGTCCTTTGCGTTTTGCACAGCCCCCGCCGGCACGCCTCCTTGCTGGAGCAAGCGCATCGCTTCGTGCTTGGGGCGCTCGCGACTCCATGCGCTGATCGCCTCATCGATGCGATCGTGCTCGGCGTGCCGGGTCGTATGGGTGTGCAGCCGCTCTTGCGCGGCGAGGTCGGGACGGCCGATCACCTCACACAGGCGCAGCCATTGCTCGTCCGTCTCGACGGCTACGGCGACCCACGCATCGCTCCCCTCGCAGGGATAGACCCCCTGCGGAGCCATCCAGGCATGCCGATTGCCCGAGCGGGGCCGGTCTGTGCCTGTTTCCCCCCCACGGAGGATATCGATGAGCGTGGCAAAGGTGGCGCACTCGTATTGCGACAGGTCGATCCACTGTCCCTTGCCGGTGCGGCGTCGCTCCTCCAGCGCGGCGAGGGTGGCAGCGACGCCCACGGCCGCCGAGAGCGGATCAGGGACCGTCGGTATAAACAAGAGAGGGTCCGGATCGCCGAGATAACCGGTCGCGTGAGTTATCCCGGATTGGCACTCCAGTCCCCATCCCCACGCGCCGTAGTCCCGGTAGGGCCCCTGCTGGCCGAACCCGGACGCGGAGATCATGACGACGGACGGGTTGACCGACTGGAACAGATCCCAGCCGAGGCCCAGGTTCGGAAGGACGCGCGGGGTGAAGTTCTCGATGACGACATCGGCCCATCGAACAAGGTCGAGGAGCACCTCCTTGCCGGCTGGATCGGTGAGGTCCATACCCACGTGATACTTGGCCGGGTTGGCGATGATGTACGCCAAGGAACGGTCCATCCAGCGGTCGTTCTCACCAAAGCTGAGATCGACAAGATCCGCTCCTCTTGCCGTGTCGGGGTACCGGCGCGATTCGATCTTCACGACCTGGGCACCGTGATCGCTGAGAACCCGTCCGATAAAGGGGCCGGCCCACGCGAAGGTAAGCTCGACCACCTTCAAATCCGCGAGAGCATCCCGGGTCGGCGCCGCAACCGTCTGGCGAGTGATTGGGTCATGGCGCCACTGCGCGGCCTCGATCGTCGCGATCGTCTGCCCCTTCCGGTGAGCATGATCGGTGCGCGCTTCGATCGGAAGCACTGGCGGCACGGGGGCAAGCACTGTGGTGCCGTCTTCCAGCACCAGCGGCTGGAAGAAGCGCCGGACAGCGTGTTGAGGGTCCGAGGGTGTCTGGACCGGCGACTGCACCATGGCGTTCTGGAGACGCAGTCCTTGACCGGCTTCGAACAGCTCGCGCATCGTTTTCCGAGCCGCGGCCTCGATCATGATCTCGGCCATCTCCCTCTGGTTGATCTCCCGGCCGATGGTGTCGGCGAATCTCTCGTCGAGCAAGCGGTCGTCGTCAAGCAAGAGGTAGAGCAGGTCCGAAGACGTTCGGAACGTGTTCACGAGAGCATGGCCGTCCTGGCACGGCAGCATGATGCCCACGCTCACCATCGCCGTCAACGAACGGCGCCGGACTGTTCCCTGGAACGAATAACTGGTGGGAAAACTTGTGCCTGTACCGAGCATGGTGCGAAGCGCCGAGACCTCGACCACCTGCCCCTGCCCGGTGCGCCGAGCGTGGTGCAGCCCAGCCATGGCGCCACCGGCAGCGTTCACCCCCGTGACGATGTCGACCAGATCGACGCCAAGGCGCAGTGGTTCACGGTCGTTGAGCCCGCACGTGAACAGGTAGCCCGACAGTGCCAGCAGCACCAGGTCGCCGGCGAGGTAGTCGACGTACGGACCCACCCGCCCGAAACGAGTGATGTCGAGGATCACGATCCCCGGATGGGCCTCGACCATCGCCTCCGGAGCGGGGAACGACTCCGCCCATCGTTGCGGACTGAGATCCGTGATCACGACGTCGGCGCCCGCGACGAGCGGCTCGAGCTCCTCGATCCCGGTCCGGGAGCCCTGGGGCGCCGACACGACGCGCTTGCCGGCCTGTGCCCACATCGCCACCGCGCGCTCGCCCGGCTCGGCCGGCGCCCGCTCGTACATCTCCACCCTCACCACATCGGCGCCCAGGTCGGCGAAAAACCGGCCGGCCACACCCGCCGAGAGCCCCGACGCGAGTTCGATCACCCGGGTTCCTGCGTACGCGGCGCTGGTCATCGCGTCACCATTCCCGACCGCAGGGCCTCGAACATTGACAAACTCCCATCCCCGCGAGCCGGTCTCATCCGAGCCAAGATAGGACAGAGCAGGTCCGGTGCGCTCGCCCGGCCAAGCCCGCCATCGCCAAGGGCGAGCTTGGTCGCCATGCTGGATGGGTGCTCCGATTCTCATGGAAATGGCCGGCGTCAGAGACGGATCTCATCACCTTCCAGAGCTTCCTGGCGTTGCGGGCCCAGGAGGCGTCCTCAGGGTGCCGGTGGGCTCCGCCCCCCGGCCCTGCAATTGCCGGTTGCTCCGTCGCGTTCGCGCCCCACGCGGCCGGTTCCAACGGAGCCGGCGACCAGGCCTGGGCGGCTGCGGTCCTGTGGCGGCCCGACGTGGCAGGGATCCCTCGCCGGCCCGGGCGGCAGCTCCGTGGTACCGCCACGCACGACGGTATGCCCCGTCAAGCGCGCGACATCGATCAACAGACGGTGATCGCTGCTCGCGCTCCGGCCCCCTACGTGCCCGGACTCCTCGCCAGGCGTGAGGGGGCCATCCTGGCCCGAGTTCTGGAGATGCTGACGTCCACCCCCGATGCAGTGATGGTGGACGCCACCGGTGAGGACCACCCCCGCCGGGCCGGCCTGGCCATTCACCTGGGCTATGCGGTCGGGCTGCCCTCAATCGGGGTTACCGCCCGGCCCCTGCTGGCGCGCGGCGAATGGCCACCACTCACTCGCGGGCAGATCAGTCCCCTTTGGCTCGGAGGGAAAGTGGTCGCCTACTGGGTCTGTACCCGGACTGGAGCTGGGCCCGTGATCGCGCACGCAGGCTGGCGAACGGATGCCCGGACCGCCGCCGACATCGTCCTGGCGGCCTCGACGGAGTCGGCCCGAACGCCTGTGCCGCTCCAAGAAGCACGCCGGGTCGCTCGCGAGGCCCGCGCCCTTGTCAGCCGCACGATCGAGTCACCTTCGCAGCTGCCAGAGAAATACACATAATTTCCGGACGTATATATCGGAAAAACACTCCCGCCGCCTATCTCGGTTTTACTGGAAAAATACAGCAGCAGGCATCGACCTGATTAATGCACTCGAAACTTACGGTGCTATCCAGGGGCCGACAATCCCCAGCAATTTCCACAACCTTTCCTCTGGCCGCGGGCACGCAGTTGTGTTTTGATCGGGATCTGACACCCAGACCGAGGCTGACGGCACCGAAAGGAAAACGTTCGGCCTGGCGGTAGCAGGGATGGCCCTGGGGCGTCCTCGGGGCCATCCCTGGCTGCCCGCCTGTGGCCAACCCAAGGAGGTACACGAGTGGCGTCTTTCGCGGTCATGTTGTGCTCGAGACCGATGAGTCCCGAAGCGATCCTCTTGCTGGTAGACGAGCGACGGGATGCCGAGGAGATCGCCGGCGAGCTGCGCCGGAAGGGTCACGAGGTCGACGTGCGTGAGGTAACCTCGGCACCAGCCCGCGACTCCGCCTCGCCCTTGGCGTTTCGGGTCGACGAACCGGGCGTGGCCTAGCTCACCACTCGAAGGGGCCAACTGGTTGGCCGAAAAGGCCGCCGTCCGCGATACCGGTCGCCGCTAGTGTCGATTGGATGCGCCACCGCCAGAGGCCTCCGTGCTGATCCGGCTTCTCCGCACCTATCTGCGCCCCTTCCGCCGGCTGTTGGTGCTGTTGATCGGCCTGCAGGCCGTCCAGGCCCTGCTCAATCTGTACCTGCCTTTTCTGAACGCCCGCATCATCGACAATGGCGTCCTCACGGGACACACGTCCTATATCGTTCGCCAAGGCGGCTGGATGCTGGTCGTCGCCGTCGCCCAGGCTGCCTTCGCGGTGGCGGCCGTCTACTTCGGCTCACGCATCGCCATGAGCTTCGGGCGCGATCTTCGCGGCGCCCTCTTCCGCCGTTCGCTGCAGCTGTCCGCTCGTGAAGTCAATCAACTCAGCGCCGCCTCGCTGATCACTCGGGTTACCAACGACGTCCAGCAGGTCCAGTTATTGGTGGTCATGACCTGCACTCTGGCGCTGGCGGCGCCGATCACCGTTATCGGTGGGGTGATTCTGGCCCTCCGCCAGAGTACGGGCATGGCCTGGCTGCTCGTCGTCAGCATGGTGGTCCTCGCGGTGGCTCTGGGAGTCGTGATAGGTCGGCTCATCCCCCAGTTCCGGCTTATGCAGGAGCGGCTCGACAACGCCAATCGGGTCCTGCGCGAGCAGATTACCGGCCTTCGGGTCGTTCGGGCGTTCGTCCGCGAAGAACACGAGGCCCAGCGCTTCCGCACCGTCAACGACGACCTGGCGCACACCACCCTGATCGCGGGCCGTCTCATGGCGCTTATGTTTCCGATCGTCATGCTGGTTATCAACTGGGCCAACGTCGGAGTGATCTGGTTTGGCGCCAATCGGATCGCCCACGGACAACTCACGATTGGCGGGCTGGTCGCCTTCCTCACCTACTTCACCCTGATCCTGTTTGCCGTGATGATGTCCACCTTCGTGGCGGTCATGACGCCTCGTGCGGCGGTCAGCGGTGAGCGGATCCAGGAAGTCCTCGACACGGAGCCGTCGGTGAAACCGCCCGCCCAACCGGTCGGCAGGTTCCGCACCCCGGGCACATTGGAATTCCAACACGTCAGCTTTGGCTACCCGGGAGCAGAGGCGCCGGTCGTGCGGGACGTGTCCTTCCGGGCCACTCCCGGCCAGACCTTGGCCGTCATCGGCAGCACCGGGGCGGGCAAGACCACCCTTGTCAACCTGGTCGCTCGTCTCTTCGACACCACCGCAGGCGCGGTGCTCGTCGGAGGCGTCGACGTACGCGAGGTGGATCCCGACCTCTTGTGGCACCGAATCGGACTGGTACCGCAACAACCCTTTCTCTTCAGCGGGAGCATCGCCTCCAACCTGCGCTACGGCCAGCCCCATGCCAGCGACGAGGACTTATGGTCGGCGCTCCAGGTCGCGCAGGCCTCGGACTTCGTCCGTGAGATGGGCGGCCTCGACAGCCAGATCCTGCAAGGCGGAACCAACGTGTCGGGCGGCCAGCGCCAGCGTCTCAGCATTGCTCGGGCCCTGGTTCGCCGGCCCGACGTGTACCTGTTCGACGATTCCTTCTCGGCCCTCGATTTGGCCACCGAAGCGCGGTTGCGAGCGGCGCTGGCTCCGCACACGGCCGGTTCGACGACCCTGGTGGTGGCTCAACGGGTGTCGACGATTGTCAGTGCCGATCAGATCCTGGTGCTCGAAGGGGGCCAGGTGGTCGGTCTCGGACGCCACGACCAGTTGCTCGAATCCTGCCCGACCTACGCCGAGATCGTGGCCTCGCAAAGCCGCTCACGCGAGGCGGCATGAGTCCGGAGGACGGACAGCAGACCTCCGAAGACGGAGAGGTCGAGCAGACCTCACCGCGCATGCCGGCCTCCATTGCCGCCATGCCTCGCATGGGCGCTCTGGGGTTGCCCTTGGAGCGGTCGCGCGACCCCAAGGCCACCGTGCGGTGGTTGATGAAACGATTCCGGGGCGAAGGGCTCCGGCTCGGAGTCGTGACCATCTCGGCCGTGCTGGGTGTCGGGTTCGCCGTCATCGGGCCCAAGCTGCTGGGTGACGCCACCAACATCGTCGTCAATGGCCTTTCTCACGGCGGGGCCAAGGCCATTGACTTCAACCAGCTCCACGCCCTGCTGTGGCGCGTGGTGGCCCTGTACGCGGCGTCGGCTGGGCTCCAATACCTGCAGGCGTTCGTCCTGGCAGGGGTGGTGCAACGAACCACGTACCAGCTGAGGGCCGACGTCGAAGACAAGCTGCACCGACTGCCGCTGCGCTACGTCGACCGCACTCCGAGGGGCGATCTGCTCAGCCGCGTGACCAACGACGTCGACAATCTGGCCCAGAGCCTCCAGCAGACGATGAGCCAGCTGTTGACGAACACCTTCATGTTGATCGCCACGAGCGTCGCGATGTTGGTTATCTCCCCACTTCTCGCCCTGATCGCACTCGTCAGCATCCCGGTGTCGAGCGGGATTATCCGATTCATCACCAGACGTTCTCGCGGCTATTTCGTGCGGCAGTGGGACGGGACGGGCCGCCTCGACGCGTTGGTCGAGGAGTCCCTGACCGGGCACGCGATCGTGAAGACATTCGGCCGCCAGGAGGAGGTCGAAGCAGCCTTCCGGCACGTCAACGACGACCTTTACGAAGCCAGCTTCGGCGCGCAGTTTCTCTCCGGAAGTGTGCAGCCGGCGATGGTGTGCGTCGGAAACCTCAATTTCATAGCTATCGCGGTCTTCGGGGGCCTCCGGGTGGCGTCGGGAGCGCTGAGCATCGGGGACGTCCAGGCCTTCATCCAGTATTCCCGACAGTTCGCGCAACCTCTCCAGGCTCTGGCCTCCATGATGAACCTGCTCTTGTCGGGACTGGCTTCGGCGGAACGAATCCACCAGTTCCTCGACGCTGATGAGGAACCGCCGGACCCCCCGGTCTCCCCGCACCCCATTCGGGCCGGAAGAGTCGAATTCGACCGGGTCTCATTCGGGTACGAGAAGGGCCGTCCCGTCATCGTCGATCTCTCGTTCGTGGCGGAGCCGGGCCAGACGGTCGCCATCGTCGGCCCGACGGGAGCAGGCAAGACGACGCTGGTGAATCTCCTCATGCGCTTTTACGACCTGGAAGGCGGCCGGATCACCCTCGACGGCCAGGACATCGCCGATATGCCTCGCTCCCAGCTTCGCAGCCACATTGGGATGGTCTTGCAGAACACGTGGTTATTCGGTGGAACCATCCGGGAGAACCTCGCCTATGGCGACCCCACCGCCACCGAAGCGCAGATCCTCGAAGCGGCCCGGGCAACGTATGCCGACCGGTTCGTGCACGCTCTATCCGACGGCTACGACACGATGGTGGACGACGACAGCGGAGCGCTCAGCGCCGGAGAGAAGCAACTGCTCACCATTGCTCGGGCTTTCCTCGCCGACCCGATGATCCTGATCCTGGACGAAGCGACCAGTTCGGTGGACACTCGCACGGAGGTGCTGATCCAGCAAGCCATGGCCGCCCTCCGATCCAATCGGACGAGCTTCGTGATCGCTCACCGCCTGTCGACGATTCGCAATGCCGACATAATTCTGGTGATGGAAGATGGCCGAATTGTCGAACGCGGGGACCACGACGAGCTGCTGGCCCGCGGCGGCGCCTACGCCCGGTTGTACAACGCCCAGTTCGCGGGCGCCGTTGTCGACGTCGATTGACCACCGTGCTCGCCGCGTATCTCTGACGCCGGGTCCCGCTCTTAGTGCCAGTGCGGGCTTTCGTCGGGTGAAACCCCGGTTTGGGTGCAGATGAGCGGTCCGGCGGTTGACGCCGCGCTCGGGCTGGACCAGACCCCGCCTCCGACGCCTCGAACCCGCTCGCGACGGCGACTGGTCCTGGTGGTACTGGGGGTCGGGGTGCTCCTGTTTCTGATCGCCAGCGCGGTCCTGTTCGTGTGGCCCCCGACGGACCAACCACGCCACGCTGACGCCATCTTGAGCCTGAACGGCCGGGGTGAGAGTTCTCGCGAGCACACGGCGATCTCCCTGGCGGAGCGAGGCTACGCACCGGTGCTGCTGTTTTCCCAAGGGAATGCCTATAACACGCCGTGCCCGAAGGTGCTGCATGTCCGGGTGGTGTGCTTCGAGCCGGTCCCTGGCCGGACAGTCGGCGAAGTGCGGTGGGCTGCCGGCTACGCCCGCGCCCACGGCTGGCACAGCCTGATCATCGTGCCGGGCCGGCCGCAGTCCCTGCGGGCTCGGCTCCTGATGGAGCGCTGCTTCTCCGGGCAGGTGACGGTCGTCGCCGCGTCGATCTCGCTCAAGCAGCTTCCCTATGAGGTGTTCTACGAGTGGGGCGCCCTGGGCCGGGCGCTGCTCGTCGATCGACATTGCTGAACGTTTGCGGATGGCGCGATGAGATCGTGGGTGCCGGAAAGTCATACACGCGATGACCAACGTCGCTCTAGGCTGCGCGCGCATGGCTCGCAGCACCGCCGACTCCGTCCTCGCCGCTCCTGAGACGCTTGAGCGCCAGCTGGAGTCTCATCGTCGGGAGCTCACCGGCTACTGCTACCGCATGCTCGGTTCCGGATTCGAAGCCGAGGACGCGGTCCAGGAAACCATGATCCGGGCGTGGCGGGCCCTCGATTCCTTCGAAGGCCGATCCTCCTTCCGCTCGTGGCTGTACCGCATCGCCACCAATGTCTGCCTGGACATGCTTCGGGGACAGCAGCGGCGGGCCCGGCCCATCGACCTGGGGCCGTCTTCACCCGCCGACCCCTCCTTTCTGGGGCCGTCGATGCCCGACTACCCGTGGCTGCTGCCCGTCTCGGACGACCGTGTCATCCCCGACGATGGCGACCCGGCGGCGATAGCCGAACAACGCGAGACGATCCGGCTGGCGTTCGTCGCGGCCGTGCAGCATCTTCCGGCCCGGCAGCGGGCGGTACTCGTCCTGAGGGAAGTCCTGCGGTGGCCTGCTGCTGAGGTGGCGGAGCTGCTCGACACCAGTGTGGCCTCGGTCAACAGCGCCCTCCAGCGAGCCCGGTCGAGGATGGCCGCCCACACGGCCGATGCCGCCCCGGATCCGTACACGCCAGTGGACGAGTCACAGCAGGCTCTCCTCGCCCAATACGTGGAAGCATTCGAGCGCTACGACATGACCCAGCTGGTCAGGCTGCTCCGCGAGGACGTGGTGCAGTCCATGCCGCCGTACGCCATGTGGCTGCAGGGCGCGGACGACATCACCGCGTGGATGCTCGGACCGGGGGCGGATTGCCGGGACTCACGCCTGTTGCCAACGCGGGCGAACGGATCGCCCGCCTTCGGGCAGTACCGGGTTGACCCCGAAGGTGGTCATGAGCCCTGGGGGCTGCAGGTCCTCGAGATCTCAGGCGACCGGGTCTCAGTGATCACCAACTTCCTGGACCCCACCCTGTTCCCGGCCTTCGGTCTGCCCGTCCATCTCGACGGATAGAGGCTCGACGGGTAGAGGCTCGACGGGTAGAGGCTCGACGGGTAGAGGCTCGACGGGTAGAGGCTCGACGGGTAGAGGCTCGGGCTGGGAGGTTGGTAACACATCCGCCAGTCCGCTCAGCATCAACAGCTCCCGCAACTCGGGATCCGGGTCCTGGAGCACGATGGAGCAGCCGGCGCGGCGGGCGGCGAGCTGCAGCCGGGCCAGACCGTCCACTTCCTCCAGGTCGGCCCGTGCACGTTCGGGCAGGCGCCATTCGATCACAGGAATCCCTTGGCAGAGGAGGACAACCGTGGGGTGGTGGCCTCGGCCCTGCATGCCTGGTAGGACGACCCCGGCGTGCGGGACTCATCTGTCGCTCCGGAAACCGGTGTCACCCGGCTAGCTTCCATCACATGTCCACCGACGAGCCAGTGGTCGGGAAGCTGGCTACCGTCACCCACGCCATCCGCCCCGGGAGACCAGGGGAGGTCGTCGTGCACATCCGGGGCGGCACCGAGACGTACATGGCGTACTCCGACACCGACCTCCCCGAGCAGGCCGAGGTTCTCGTGGTCGGCAAACGATCGGCCCGCACACTGGAAGTCACGCCGTTCGATAGTTGACAGTCGGCGCGAAGATGGATTGGACAAGGAGGCCACATGTTCGGTTGGCATGTTCCCGCGCCTGACGAGGCGATGCTGATTAGCGGCAAGCTGCGCACCCAGGAGGGGCTGCCGTTCAAGATCGTGACCGGCCACGGCGCGTTCGTCTTTCCTATCAAGAACCGGGTCAGCACTTTGACGCTCGCGATGCAGGAAGCCGAGGTGGCAGAGGAGTGCGTCACCAAGCAAGGGATCGCGCTGCTGTGCCGGTCGGTGATCGCGTTCAAGGTCGGGGACGACCATGAGAGCATCGCCAATGCCGCCCGACGCTTCCTCGACGACCAGGATCACATGTCCGTCCTGACCGGCCGTATCTTCGCCGGCCACCTGCGCTCCATCATCGGGTCGATGACGGTGGAAGAAATTATCCGGGAACGGCAACGACTGGCTGAAGAGGTCCTCGATGCGTCCAAACCGGAAATGGAAAAGATAGGCCTGGTGGTGGACTCGCTGCAGATCCAATCCATCGACGATCGTGGCTCGGGGTACATCGCCGCTTTGGCTGCGCCCCATCAAGCTGCTGTTCAGCGCGACGCCCAGATCGCCCAGGCCCAAGCTCAGCAAGCCTCTGCGCAGGCCCAGCAGGAGTCGAACCGCAACCAGGCCGCATATGAGCGGCAAACCGAGGTGACCAAGGCCGGGTACAAGGCGGAGGTCGACCGGGCTCAGGCGCAGGCCGCCCAGGCCGGCCCGCTGGCCCAGGCCGAGGCGCAGGCGGCGGTGCTGGAAGCGCAGCGGGAGCTGGCGGTTCGAAACGCCGAGCTGAAGGAAAAAGAGCTCGTCGCCACGGTGGAAAAGCCCGCTGAGGCCGAGGCTTTCCGGATCCGGACGATCGCGGAAGCCGACGCAAAGCGCACCCGCCTTGAAGCGGAGGCGACTGCGACCGGTCAGGGAATCGCCCTCCAGCGTATGCTGGTCGAAAAGATGCCGGAGATCATCTCGGCGGCCGCATCGGAACTCTCCAACGCGAACGTCACGGTCCTCAATGGTGCCGACGGGATGGGCCAGCTGCTGGCCGGGCTGGCAGGTCAAGCGACCACGCTGATGAAGTTGGTGCAGAACGGCGTCAACGGGCTGGACTCGCTCCCGGCGGCTGCGTCCAACGGCAACACCGATCGGGTGGACGCGGATACCCCACAGGCACAGGGGTAGCGCCGAGGCATGGTCAGCCCGGCGCCGGGTGGGACCGCCGGCTCTGCGCCTCTCGGGCGCCTCCCCGTTGACGGTTGGCCGGAGGCCAACTGGCTTCGCCCTTCACCTCGACTCCGGCTGGTGCGGAGGGGTCAATTGGTCGCGGCTGCGCTGCCCGTCCTTCTTCTGGCCGTGGGTCTGGGCGCCGGTCTCGGTGGCGTCATTCCCGCCGTGGCGGCCGGGATCGCGGTCCTGGCGGCCGCAGCGGTCGTCGACACCTTCCTGGGACGCCGGGTTCGAGCCTGGGCCTACGCCGAGCGCGACGACGATCTGCTGGTCCGGCGGGGCGTGCTCATCCGTCGCCTGTCGGTGGTTCCGTATGGGCGAATGCAGTTCGTGGACGTGACGGCCGGGCCGGTAGAGCGCGCCTTCGGGCTGGCTACCGTCAGGATGCACACCGCCGCGGCTGCCTCTGACGCACGCGTGCCCGGCCTGCCGGCGAGTGAGGCGGGTCGGCTTCGCGACAACCTTGCCGCCCTGGGTGAGGCTCGAGCCGCCGGCCTGTGACCGATCCGAGCGCTCCGCCTGATTCGGCCTCGCCACCGACTCTGCCGCATTCGTTCGCCGGGGAGACGTCAAGCCCGTCCACCTGGCGACGCCTGCATCCTCTGTCGCCGGTGGTCCGCGCCGGGGGTCCGGTAGGCGGACTGCTTCTGGTCGCTCTGACCGGCTCCCGACGGCACGGCAACAGCACCGCTGTCGTGATCGAGGGTTCCTTGATCGCTCTGCTCCTGCTGCTGGGCCTGGTGTCCTGGCTGGTCACGCGATGGCGAATCGAAGAGGGAGGACTGCGCATCGAGAGCGGCCTGCTGCGGCGCACTTCCCGACGCTTCCCCGCCGACCAGATCCAGGCGGTTGACGTGGTGCGACCCCTCGTGGCTCGTTTGTTCGGACTCGCAGAGGTGCGCGTCCGTCTGGCCGCCTCGACCGGCACGTCGGGGCGGCTCTCCTATCTCTCCGAAACCGAGGCCGGTGTCGTTCGGGCCCGCCTGCTGGCCCTGGCCCACGGTGTCGCCGAACACACGCCGCCCCCTCCCGAGCAGGTGCTCATCACCATCCCCACCTCACGCCTCGTCCCGTCGATCCTCCTGAGCGGCATCGGCCTGGTGCTCGAAGGGGTCATCGTGGCGGTGATCGTCCTGGCCATTCTTGTGCCTTCCGCGGTGGGACCGGCACTGAGCGTCACCGCAACGGCCCTTATTGGTCTGGTCGCGAGTGTATTTCGGCGCCTGAACAGCGATTACCACCTGACGGTGGCGGAGGCGCCCGACGGGCTGCGACTGCGGTCCGGACTGTTGCAGACGGCGTCCGAGACCATCCCTCGGGGCCGCGTTCAGGGGGCCCGACTCATCGAGCCGCCCTTGTGGCGGCCGTTCGGCTGGTGCCGGCTCGTCGTCGACGTGGCCGGCAAGCAACGGGCCGGTCGGGAGAGCCGCTCGGTCGCCGACGCCCTTCGAACCGTGCTGCCGGTTGGATCCAAAGCGCAGGCCGCCTGGCTTCTGGAACGGATCCTGCCGGGCGTACCAGAGGCCCGCTGGCCGCCGCCTCGGCGGGTCCGCTGGAAGTCTCCGCTTCGTTACCGCTATCTGTCGTGGGGCGGGGACCGCGTCTACGCGGTGACGACGAGCGGGCGTGTCCGCCGGGTCACGGACTGGGTGCCGCTGGCCAAGGTACAGAGCATTCGGTGGGTACAGGGGCCGGTCCAGCGCCGGTTGCGCCTGGCGACGGTGCACCTCGACACGGCTGGGCGCAACATTCACGCTGCCATTCGCGACCGCGACACCGCCGAGGCGGCCGCGTTGATCGACGACCTGCCGGCTTGGTCCCGCACGGCCCGGGCGGCGCGGGCAGGGGTGGCGGGACGCGCCGGCGGTTCGTAGCGCCGGCCCGGCGGACAGCAGGTATCAAGACCTTCCCGACGCTCTCTGACCTGCTGGCGGTCGTCTGGCCGCGCCGTCCGATCCGTCCGCGAACCCTGAGAGGCTACCCATGAGCGTTCTCGATCGACCCTCGGCATGACGTCCGCACCCCGAGTGAGCATCGGGCTCCCGGTGTACAACGGCGAAACGATGCTGCCCGAGTCTCTCGACGCGCTGCTCGGACAGACCTACGGGGACTTCGAGCTGATCATCTCGGACAATGCCTCAACGGACGGCACCGCCGATATTTGCTTGGAGTACCGGGACCACGATGCCCGGATCCGTTACATCCGTCAGCCTCGCAACATCGGACTGAATCCCAACCACAATTTCGTCATTACGCAGGCCCGGGGCGAGCTGTTCAAGATGGCGTCCCACGATGACCTCTACGCCCGTGACCTGTTGGCGCGCTGCGTGGAGGCGCTGGACGAGCACCCCGAGGCCGTCCTCGCCCACTCCTGGGAGGCCATGATCGACGAGACGGGACAGGTCACGAAGGTACTCGACTACTCCGTCGCGGCAGCCGCACCGCGGGCCCCGGAGCGGTTCCGCAGCATGCTGTTCGACGGCTGGGACGACTACACCTACGGCGTCATGCGAACCGCGGTCCTGCGACGAACCCGCCTGCACGGCAGTCACCATTTTGCCGACCGCACCATCAATACCGAATTGGGGTTGCACGGTCCCTTTTATCAAGTCCCGGACTGGCTGTACTTTCGCCGGGACCACCCCGAGCGGACGCGCCCCTACACCGTCAGCAGCCGCTGCGCGTACCTGGATCCCCGCCGGGCCAACCGGCTACGCCACCCCGCCGTCCGGCTGTATGGCGAGTACATCTGGGGTTACGTCGCCGCCATTCATCGGGCTCCGCTGTCGTCACAGGATCGGAACGAGTGCTATGGGCACCTGGCGCGCTGGCTGGCCGGTCGCGCCTTACCGGTGGCGAATCGTTCGTTGCGAGGCGGGACCCTGTCGAGCCGCGAACCCCTGACGGCAGCGCAGATGGCTATTTCACTCGACGCGCTGGTCGCGGGCCGTGAGGCGAGGTATTCGTGAGCGTCGTCGCCGTCTCGGGTGAGGGGACCAAACCTGATGATGGACGCGCCATCCGCATCGCCCTGCTGGTCGATAGCCCGAGTCAGCGGGCTCACGGCAACTCGGTGAGCCGGCTCGCTCTCGGGCTTCTCGAGAGCGGCCGAGCAGAAACGACATTGGTGTGTTACAGCGACGACCCTCGACCGCCGTGGCTCCCGCCGGACATCGCTGTCCACCGCCTGGGCGTGGATCGCGTCTCGCGCTCGCTCCGTCCGCTCGTCCGGTACCTCCGGTCCGAACAGCCCGACGTCCTGATCACGCGCCAGGTCCATGCGAATTTCATTGGCCTTGCCGCGTCATCGATCGCGCGGGTGCCGCCGGGTTGGCCCGGAAAGCTTGTCATCGTCCAGGACCACCCCATCGAGCTTTCGCACGCCAGCAACTGGCGGGACAATAAGTGGGCGGCCAAAGCGGGATACCGATTTGCCGACGGTTATATGTGCCCGTCGCCGGTGGTACGGCAGGACATCATCCGGTGGTGTGGGTTGGAGCCGTCGTCGACCGTGGTGGTCCCGAATCCCATTCCAAAGTTTGTTGGATCCTTGCCGGCGCCGCCGCACCGGTGGCTCCAGGATGGCGAACCCCCGGTATTTATCAACACCTCAAACATGACGCCGTGGAAGCGCCTGGATCTGCTGCTCGAGGCGTTTAAAAGCTTGCGCGACGACCAGGACGCCCGGCTGCTCATTATCGGCGACGGGCCCGAACGCTCTCATGCCGATCAGCTGATCAGGCGTCTTCAGCTCAATGCCGCCGTGGAGACGGTGGGATGGGTCGAGGACCCGCTGCACTACGCGGCCCGAGCGTGGGCGTTTGTGCTTGCCTCCGACGAGGAAGGGTTCGCGGAAGTTCTGACGGAGGCAATGAGCGTGGCCTGCCCGGTGGTGACGACCGATGCCCAGGGGGGCGGACCTCGCTTTGTCACCGACAACGGGGCCTACGGGCTCCTGGTTCCGACAGGGGACGCTGCCAGCCTCTCCAACGCGATGGCGCACCTGCTGCAGCCAGACGTTCGGGCCCGCTATTCGGAGCTCGGCCGGACGCGCGCCGACGCGTTCTCGCCGCTCGCCAGCGCCACCACCCTGCTGGACTTCGTGTCGAAACGCTTCGGCCTGGCCGGCTGAGGCTGGCTGCCCGGAGCGCCACCGACCCGGCGCCGCAGGGCGGACGGCGCCGGGTCGGGGAAGGGTCCGGCACCCGGGGGGAGTGGTGCCGGACGGGCTCGGGCGGCGCCGGAACGGGCGGCGCCAGCCCGAGCGGCCAACCAGGTACCTGACGCAGTACCCGGTTGGCGACCAACCGTTACGTGTCGGAACGGGCCCCGACGAGGACCGGCTCCGGGACGGGGACGTTCTGGGTCGGCGCCGGCACCGGGCGGGGGTCCCGGACGAAGAGGGCTTTGCCGAGCCACGACGGCAGGTACCAGTTCCACTTGCCGAGCACACCGACCAGCGACGGGACCAGCAGCGACCGGATCACGAGGGCGTCCAACAGGATCCCCGCCCCGAGCCCGGTTGCCATGACCTTGAGGTCGGTCATCGGCGCCGTGGACATGGACAGGAAGGCCAGGAACAGGATGAGCGCGGCGCTCGTCACCAGCCGGCCGGTCCGTCCGATGCCGGCGACGACGGCCCGGTCGGTCGAGCCCGTCCGGTCGTACTCCTCCCGGATCCGGGAAAGGATAAATACCTCATAGTCCATCGAGAGCCCGAAGAGGAAGGCGAACACCATTAATGGCACCCACACCGTGATGGACCCGGTGGCCGGGATCGACCACAGCGCCTGGCTCCCGTGACCTTGCTGCCACACCAGCACCATCACCCCGTAGGCAGCGGCGACCGACAGCAGGTTGAAGAGCACGGCCTTGGCAGCCAGCACCACGGACCGGAAGGCCCGGGTCAGGAGAAGAAGCGTAGCGATACCGATCAGCGACAACAGGAGCGGGAACGATCCGTACACGGCGTGCACGAAGTCCACTTGCTCCGGTCCCGACCCGCCGACACCGATCACGCCAGGGAGGTGGGCCGCGGTCGTACGCACCGCCGCAACGGTGGCCCCGCCTGCGGAAGTGCTGGGCTCGGCGATCGGCAGGACCTCGACGAGGGCCGTTCCGCCACGGTGAAACTGAGGACCGGCCGGCGCCACCGCCGTGTCGACCCCTTTGACCTGGGCCAGGCGGGCGGCCACGCTCGGAGCCGCATCCGCCTGCACCAGCACGTCCATGGGTTCGATCACGCCGGAAGGCACCCCGCCGGCCTCCAAGGCCGTCAGCGCGTTGTGCGCGGCGCCGCTCTGGGCCAGCACGGAACTCTTCGGCTCGCCGAGGTTGAGGGCGAACACCGGGATGATCAGGGAGATCAGGATCGCCCCTCCGGCGACAGCGGCCTTCTTGCGATGCCGCAGCACCAGCTCGGCCCACGCCGTCCAGGGCCGGCTGGCATGAACTTCGTGTCGCAGCCGGGGCCGGTCGAGCCAGGGCCCGACGGTGACAAGCAGAGCCGGCAACAGGGTAAGGGCCACGGCAACCGAGACGATCGGGATGAGGAACCCGGCGACGCCGATGTTGGCCAGGAACGTCACCGGCAGTACCACCAGGGCCAGCAGGCTGATGCCCACGGTCAACCCGGAGAACACCACGGCCCGGCCGGCGGAGTTCATGGCCCGGTTCACCGCCTCGTGGTTGTCGTAGCCGTGGGCACGCTCTTCGCGCCAGCGGGTCACGACAAGTAGCGAATAGTCGATGGCCACGCCCAGCCCGATCAGGGCGATCAGGAACTCGACAATGATGCTGACTGACGTGACATGGGTCAAGCCGCCGACGATCAGGAACGTCGACGGTATGGCAACCATCGCCATGAGAAGTGGGACGACGGCGATGAAGCTGGCAAAGACGAAGGCCAGTACGGCCAACGCGCCCAGGCCGCCCAGCGTGGTCTCGGTGAGCGCGCTCACCCCCTTGCTCGACCCTCCGGCCTCGAGCTGACCGAGGCCGGTGACCCCGGTGTGCCAGCCTGCCGGAGCGGCCGCCGCGGCCGCAGCGGTGATCCGCGGCGTGAGGGGGTCGCCGCTCCCCTTCGTCTCGGGCGTGAAGACCAGCCCGAAGCTGGTCCGCCCGGCCGACGCGGAGAAGTGGGCGTTCCCCGTGTTCTGCTGGTCGACAACCCGGGCGTCCGGGATGGACGACGCCGCCGCCGTGAGTATGCGGCTGGCCGCCGCGGGCGAGGCGATCTGGCCGTTCGGCACCGTGACAGCGACGACGGTCGGGACCCCCATGGTGTGGTAGAGCGTCTGGATCTTGCTGTCGGCGACAAAACTGGGCTCGCCAGGCATCTTGAACTCGGTTGACAGTCGTTTGGTAGTGGCACCCAGGGTGGCCACTCCCGCCAGGGCGACGACCAGCCAAGCCAACATGACCCACCGGCGATGGCGCAGCACGAAGGCAGTAAGTCCGTTCATGGGTCCGATGATCCTTTGCGGGCGCCCGGGCCGGCGTCGGCCGGCGGTTGGTTTCCGGTATCCGACGTGAGGAGGATCGGAAAGTCATCGCCTCCTCCTCACGCGGGAGGAGCCCAGGCCAATCAGGACGACTCTGCTGGCCAGGACGACTCTGCTGGGCAGAGCCCGAGGCTCAGTGGCTGTCGCGGCCCAGCCGGCTGAGCAGGGCCTGCAGCTGCAGCAGCTCGCCCGGGTTGTATTGCAGGTCCCGGGCCAGGTGGTCGATCCGCTCCACCGCTCGGATGAACCCCGCCCGGCGACGAGGATCGGTGGCGGTGGCGAGGCGGTCCCGGTAGGCGCCGGCGAGGGTGGCCAACCCGCTGCGCAGCTCGTCCGTCCGCTGCCGTCGCTGCTCCCGCCGCTGGCGCGCCTCCATCTCGGCCACTCCGGCGCCGACGATCGCCTTGGCAGCTCGGGCGCCGGCCTTGCCTGCCCGCCCGGCTCCCGCCACCTGGGCTGCCCTGGCATTGCGGTCGTCGAGGGCAGTTCGCTCCGCTAGCTGCCGGGCCCGGAGCGGCTCTCCGCTCGCCTCCAGCAGGCCGGCCAGCTCGTCCGCGATTGCGGCCGCGGAGGCCCCGGTCCCCTCGAGACGTGCCGGCACGCTGAGCCAGGCCCGCCGGCGGGCTTCGAATCCGGCGTCGGTGGCCAGCAGCCGGGCCCGGTCCAGCCGTCCGCCGGCTGCCTCCGCCAGGGCCGAGGCCCGGTCCGGTTCGATCCCGTCCTGCTCCAGCACTCTCGCGACTGCGTCCGGGCTCAGGGCATCGAACTCGATCCGCACGCAGCGGCTGGCAATCGTGACCAGCTCCGGGGGCACGTGCTCAGCCAGGATGACAAACACCGTCGAGGCCGGCGGCTCCTCGATGGTCTTGAGCAGCGCCGGGCCGGCGTGCTCCACTAAATGGAAGTCGTGCAGGATGACAACCTTCCGGTCGCCTTCCACCGGACTGGTGGAAGCAATACGCGACACTTCGCGGGCCGTGTCGATCCCGATGGCTGCCCCCTCGCGCTCCACCTCGATCACGTCGGGATGCACGCCCGCAAGCACCCGCCGGTAGCACTCGCCCGCACCGTCGGGCGGACTGCAGTCGCAAAGCAGCGCCGCCGCGAAACTCCGGGCGGCCGCGGACTTACCCGATCCGGGCGGGCCCACCAACAGGTAGGCATGCACTGGCTTCGCCGCGGCCGCTCTCAAGGCCGCGACCACCTTGTCCTGCCCGACTACGTCGCTATAGAGCCCACTGGTCATCGATAGTCCAGTGTGGCAGCGGAGTGTGACTACCGACGAGCCGGCGGCCGACCGTCAGGCAGGCTCCTTCTTGTCGGCGGCCGCGTCCCATCCGCCGATCGCGGCGCCGCTCAATGCCATCGGCTCATCGGACACGGCGACCGGTTCCAGGTCGGGGCCGGCGTCGTCGGGGATCCTCTCGACGAAATCCACCACCCGGTAGCAACCCAGTTCCTCGCATTCGTTTGTTTCCAGGCGAACGTCACGGTGACGGGATCGAGCGAGCAAGCTGGCAGCACGGGAAAGAAGCGCCACCACGGTGCCCGCCATGATGGCGAGGTCGAGCGAGAAGGTCCAGTTGTCGACATAAAGCATGTCCAGGAGCCGATAGGACTGAAAGGACGGATCGTCGCGCGCCTCGACCTGCCACAAACCGGTCACGCCCGGGGTGACCCGCAGGCGGCCGAGCAGTTCGTCGTCAAACTGGTCGACTTCGCGCGGCAGGGCCGGGCGAGGTCCCACCATGGTCATGCTCCCGTTCAGCACGTTGAACAGTTGGGGAAGCTCGTCGATGCTCGAGGCGCGGAGGATCCGGCCGATGCGGGTCGTACGCGGGTCGCGGGCCACCTTGAACAGCGGTCCGGTTCGCTCGTTGTTCGCCATCAGCTGCTCCAGCCGGGATTCTGCGTCCACGACCATGGTCCGAAGCTTGTAGACGCGGATGCGGCGCCCGTCCCGGCCGACGCGTTCCTGGCTGAAGATGATCGGCCCGCGATCCTCGAGTTTGATGCAGACGGCAGCGGCGGCCAGCACAGGCAACGTGAGGAGCAGCACGATCGGCGCCACGATCAGATCGACGGCTCGTTTGGCCATCATCTGGGGCCGGCCAAGGGAAAGCGGTTCCAAATAGAAGAACGGCTCGTGCCCGACCGGGAGGGCCCGCAATCGCCGGTGGCTGATGCCCGGCAGCCCCGTCGAAAGCTGCACATGGATTCCCGCCACCGTGAGGTCACGCAACAGCTGCTTGCGCAACACCGGGGCCACGCCATCCGCGGAGACCACCGCGAAGGTGGCACCCGTCTCCTTCACGATTTGGAGGGCCTGACTGGGCGGTCCCAGGAGCGGAATGCTTCGTCCCGCTCTGACCCGGAGTAGAGGACGATCGGCGACCAGCCCACACACCTGGAAGCCGTGCTCGGGGTGGTGGTCCAGCAGGGTCGCCACTCGGGCCGCCTCGGCGTCGCTGCCGATCACGACGACCGGACGCAGCCAGCGGTGATGCTTCCACGCGGAGCGCAGCCATGCTGAGAACAACCGGCGGAATACCGCCAGCGTTATAAAACAACAGACCGCGCCGATAATCACCTCTCGCCGCTGCCCTCGCCCGACGACACCGAACACGTACGCGGCGACCGCGGTGCCGACGGCCACCCTGGTCAACCGGACGAGCTCGATGGCCCGAATATTCGGTGGTCCGGCTCGATACAAACGATCGAGGGCGATCAGGCTGATGCCGACAAGCACGACGCCGCCGAGCCGAAGCACACCCAGATTCGGTCCCAAGAAGTAACTGTGCGAACTCAACAAGGACACGAGCAGCCAGCTGATAACGATCGCGGCCGCGTCAGCCAGGATCAATATGGTGCGGACCGGGGCGCTGCGCGGTCGATCCGCCGCCCGTCGCATCGGGACGGTCATCATGTTTTCGTCTTCGCCTGCCCCCACCGCCTGCGCGATACGTCGGTCAGGGCGCGTTGGCCCTCCGACGATGGAGTGCTGTGCCGCCACTCGCACCTTGCCCCTTTCGTTTGTACTGCTGCCCGGTATTCAGCCTAGATGGTGTTTGTAAATGAAACAAGCTCGCATTGATGTATCAAATAAACCGTCATGCCACCTTCTCAACTGCGTCGCAATACTCCGAGCGCCGCTCCAGCATTTCCTGTGTTGACAGCTCGGGAGCGTTCGGCGACCGCCGCCGTGCCAGCCGCCAGGGGACGCGCCCGGTCCGGTACGCCAGCTGGCCTGCACTCGATACCAGGGTGCGCCGGGCCGATCGCACCACGGCCGAATGGGGCGCCCGCGGATTGGGTGTATCAAATCGAGAGACGAGTCCGGCTGCATGAGCGAGGCCGGACCATGAGCGGGCCGCCGGCAGACACCGGAGGACCACCCGCGGCACGGGAGCGCTGAGAATACGCCGCGTCTGGGCAAGCATGGTTCCGACGACCAGACCGGCGCCGGCGGCGCGGGCCCGGTCGATCACAACACCCCAGTCGGGTTCGGCCAGGACCGCCTGTTCGACGTCCTTGAGCCACACCAGGCGGTTCCCTCCTGACGCCACGCCATGCAGCGCCAGGTGGATCAAGGTGTCCTCGGCATCGAGGGTGCGCGCCGGCACACCCGGGCCTACCGTGGTCCACCGCGCCCGCTCAAACATTTCGGCCATCGGCAGGTCAACTTCTCGGCGCATGCTTTCGTCGGTGACGAGATGCCAGTGGAGGTCGCCGCGAGATCCGTTCGGCAATATGAGTTTCAGTTCCACCTGGAGCCGCCGGCCAGTGGCCGCCCACTCTTGTTCGACGACCGTGGATCCACCCGCCTCGAGCACTTCGATGGCGTGCCGCAGATCGCAGGGGCGGACGACCAGATCAAGATCGAAATACGTGCGGAGCCCCGGGTCCGGATAGTACACGTCCGCCAGAATCGGGCCCTTGACGACCAGCCACCGGATCCCGCCGTCGTCCAGCGCGTCGCCGACCGCCTTGATGTCAGCGACGGCCCGGAGGTGAGCAGCCAGAGCCCAGCGGTATCCGGCGCCAAGGCGCGCGAGCGCCTCTTCGTCCGTTCCCGCCAGGGCCGAGAAGCTCCGGTAGGCGCAACCAGCCACCCGATGCGCGAACGCCGACGCTACCAGTCGGGCGGGTACCTGCCGCGCCGCGAAGCGCTCCAGGGCCGGGGGTGAGGATGACCAGTCGTGATCTTTGACGCACTCGACGAGCACGCGGCGGACGTTCATTACACAACATGAGCCGCTCGCCCCCGGCCGTGATACCCCCGGTCAGCGTCCATCTGGGCCAACCAGGCTCCCTGCAGTAAAGAAAAACTCAACGCGTGCGGCACACGGGCGGTCCAGAAATCCCTCAGGCGTTCGGCGTCGACGAGTTCGTGCGGTACTCCCCCACCGGACCATGTGGCCACGAACGCTCGACTTCGTTCGCCGAACACCACCCGGTTGAAAAGGGCCTTGGTCGGGCGCGTCAGCACATCGTCCGGGAGGAAGGCGCCGAAGAGCTTTCGCATCGCGGCATCGCGGTCCACGAACCCCCAGCGGGGTGCTCGCCGGCCGAGCGCCGCCAGGAACAGTGGGTCCTGCAACGGCCTGACGTACCGGGCGTCTTCGGCCCGGGCGACCAGGTCCTGGTTGCGGGTCCCCACGCTCCAGGCCCGCAGCCGGGGCAGACGGGCAATGCCCCTCGCCCAACTCACTGGCTCAGCCGCCAGATCCGCAGCCACCTGACGGGCAAAGCAGTCCTGTGCCGCGGGCCGAAGCCAGCTACGTGCCAGTTGTGTTCGCAGCGACCGAACGTACTCGCGCTCACGGAACCCGCGTGGAGCCATGGCCAGACCCACCTGCGCAGCCTCGACGCGGTTCCGGGGTCGGTGCCCGCTCAGCAAACGCACCAGCGGGGTCGTTCTCCGCTCGCCGAAGATCTCGTCACCTCCGTCGCCGGTAAGGACGGTGCCACCCGAGGCCAGCCGGAGAACAGGGACCGTCGTGTGATAGGCCGGCGGCCAGAGCAGGCCATGACGAAGGAGGCGCTCAGCCGCGATTGGCCCAAGCAGGTCCGCGTCATCGCCGACAGGGATCCGCTCCCAGTCAGCAACGCCGAGATAGCGCACCACGCGCTCCTGCCACCGCGCTTCCTCGGCCCAGCCCTCCTCCTCAACGGGGCGTTCGCTCGGGTAGCGAAGCGTGACCGCCGCCGGCGCGGGAAACCCTTCCCGAGCCGCGAGCCGGGTGGCCACGGCAAGCAGCGCCGAGGAGTCGCGCCCGCCGGAGAACGCGACCACACAGGGAGGATGGGCCAGGGCCGATACCAGGAGGGACTCGAGCACCACGATGGGGTCGGCCGTGTCCGCAGGCCCGGCATCCACAGGGATGGCGGGCGCCTCGCCCGTGAGCCATCCAGTCGCCGCCTCGAACGGCGTCATGCGGTAGAACCCCGATTCGAGCGAAGGCACCAACGTCAGGCCGCGACGTCCGCCACGGCGTCAAAGAGCCCACGGACCGCGTCGGGCCGCCAGGGCGGACCCCAGGGGACCGCGGCTTCGAATACCGGCACGGCCGCGGCCAGGCCCGTCTGGTGGAGGAAGGCCCGACCGAGGATTCGGGGACACGTCCAACCGGAAATGCGGGGTGCGCCTGCCAGGCGGAACACGGCATCCGACGGGCGCAGCCGATGGACCACGGGAGAGTCGGCCGACCGCGACGGCATCGGGAAGACGACGGCTTGCAGCGGCATGGTTTCCTCTTTAACCGGAAATGGACGGACCGCGAGGCGCCCATCAATCAAGTTCCGGCTCCCCAGCGGCCAGGCTTCGCGGTCGAGCAGCCCGGCGGCCGGGTTCCGAAGACGGAGCTCCGTCGAGCCGGCGGGGCAATACGGCCCTTCCTGGCCCAGATGCACGGTGAGCACGTCGTCGGTCACGAGCCGGGCCCCGGCGGCACAGAGCATGGCTGCCGTGGTGGTTTTCCCGCTTCCCGAACTACCGGCAAACGCGACGATGCGCCCGTCGATCTCGACCGCCGACGCGTGCAGGGTGGGTGAACCACGCAGGTCCAGCAAAAGGGCCATCACCGTGCCCCTTAGCAGAATCGGGATCCAGTCCAGATGCGTGCTCGGACTCGGCTGACAGCGGACAACCTCGAAATCCGCGGAGATCTGGAAGTCGGCGACGCCAAACGCACGCAAGAGGTAGGCGCCAGATGGAAGCTGAAACACCCGATACAGCAGTCGATCCCCGGCCCCTCGAAGCTCGGCGACCACGGGATGTTCGAGATCGTCCTCAAGCGATCCCCACCTGTCGATGGTGAAGGAAACGTCGGGTTGCTCCGGAGACGGGCAGGTCCGTTCGTGGAGCGGAACGTCGGACTGGACCCGAAGCCCGTGGAGGCGGTACATGCCAGCGGTCAAGTGCCGTCTCTCCCCCCGTGGCCGCCGAGCGGCAGGAAGGCCGCATCGGCGAGAAAGCTGTAGCCATCTGCTTCCACCCACACGTGGGCGCGCAGGCTCGGCCCCTCCCGGGCCACACCCAGGCGGAGCTGGGGCTGCCACCGGCGAAGCAGGAGGCCCAAACCGAGCGATTCTCTGAGACACGCCGACCCCGATCGAAAGGGACGGTGTGCCAGCACCAACCCGAGCATGCGCAGCTCGGGGTGACGCGCCACCGGCACAGTGGCCAGGCTGGCCGGGCGGGCGACCGCCCGGCTGGATCGCAGCAAAGGAACGCCAAGTAACCGGCCCACCCGGTCGGCCGGCAATAAACGCAAGCCCGCCTCGGCCACCAGGAGGGCGGTCACCACGCGCTGCCAGCGCGAGCTGGTCCCGGCGTGGCATGCGCAGGACCCGGCTGGTGGTCACGGGATCGCGGGGGCGATGTCCCGCCGGAGAAGCCCGTGCGCCTCCAGGGTGGCCAGGAAGCGATCGACATCGCGAGCCGCCTGGTCGGGATCGAGGCCGTAGCCCTGGACGAGCTCCTCGGACAACCGGGCCGGAGTCGTTCCGTCCGCCAGGAGCTCCCACAACACGCTGCCAGCCCCGTTGACGCTGAAGTACTGCGATGTCCGGAGGTCGAGCAGGACAACCTCCTTGTCGACCATACGCCAGGTCAGCTCATCGTTTCGCAAGCCGATGCTTGCTGTCATCTGCGGTATTTCTCCTCTACTTGTTCACCAGGTCCCACGGCAGTCGCGGGCGTTCAGGAAAACAGGCCGCCGCCGTAGCTGCTGGATGTCCCCACCGCGTAGTGGGCGTCCAGCGACCCCGACATGCTGCCGCCCTGGGTCAGCGCGTTGAGCGAACCGCGAACCTCGATGTCGGGGGCCAGGTACTCCTCGGTGGATCGATTGACAGGGGTGTTCATTGCAACTCCTCGTGTGCGGATAGTGGCCGGATGGCCGGGTAAGTAGAGCCCAGGCCACGGGTGGTGATACTCGCACCGCGTGTATCTCACGGGAGTCTGGGCCCTCCGTTAGCTGATGGCGGTATCGCCGATCCGACGGGAGGCAGAATGAAAGTCGCGGTGTTCGGGCTGGGCTACGTGGGTACCGTTACCGCCTCGTGCCTGGCGGCCAACGGGCACGACGTCTGGGGCGTGGACGTGGACCAGGCGAAGGTCGCCACGATCCGGAGCGGGCGCAGTCCGGTCGTTGAGCCGGGGCTGAGCGAGCTGGTTGGTGAGGTGGTCGGCGCCGGTCGTCTGCACGCGACGACCTCGGCCAAGGAAGCGCTCCAGGGGGCGGACGTCTCCCTCCTGTGCGTCGGCACCCCTTCCACTCCCCAGGGCGGGACAGACCTCGGCCACGTGTCACGGGCGATCGAGGATCTCAAGCGGGCGCTCGCGGCAGCCGAGCCGCTCAAATCCCGCTACCACGTTGTAGTCATGCGGAGCACCGTTCCACCCGGCACCGTCGAAGGAGTTGGCCGGACGCTGCAGGCCGGTTTGTCGGGCACCGAAGTCCAAATCGGAGTGGCGATGTGCCCGGAATTCCTGCGGGAGGGCACCGGCATCTCCGATTTCTACTCGCCGCCCTACACCGTCATCGGCGCGTCCGATCCCACAGTGGTGGAAACCCTGAGCCGGCTGTTCGGTTTCATCGAACGGCCTCAGCGGGTAGTCGACATCCGGACCGCCGAGGCACTGAAGTACGCCTGCAACGCCTTCCACGCCACCAAGGTCTCCTTCACCAACGAGATGGGCCGGATCTTCCGACCGCTCGGGATCGACACCCGCGAAGTCATGCAGCTGTTCTGCGAGGACGATCAGCTCAACATCTCGACCCGGTACCTGCGCCCCGGGTTCGCATTCGGCGGTTCCTGCCTGCCAAAAGACCTGCGATCACTCCTGCATCTGGCTCGCATGGAAAGCATCGACCTGCCCCTGCTGGCGGGGACACTGGCCACCAACCGGCTTTCCGTCGCCGACGTGGTGGAACGGGTGGTCGCCGGCGAGGGACGGATCGTCACCTTGTTCGGATTGAGTTTCAAATCGGACAGCGACGACCTGCGGGAAAGCCCGTACGTGGAGCTGGCGGAAACCCTTCTTGGAAAGGGATTCGAGGTCCGCATCTACGACCCGATCGTGAACCCATCCACCCTGATCGGTGCCAACCGCGCCCACGTGGAGTCGCGGCTCCCGCACTTGCGACGGATCCTCACCGAGAACGCGACGGACGCGCTCTCTGGGCGCCGACGTGGCGATTGTGTCGTTCTCCGACCTTGAAGTCGCCGAGGCTCTGGCCGCCAACCCGCCGTCGCGCATTATCGACCTGGACGGACGCCTCGGGACCACGGTGGAGACCCTGCACGGCTACGAAGGGGTCGCGTGGTAGGTATTTAACTCGCGACCGCGCACTCATCATCCGGTATGGCTCGTCTGGCTCGACGCAAACGCATCCTGATCATCGTCCAGAACCTGCCGGTGCCGTTTGACCGTCGGGTATGGCTCGAATGCCAAAGTCTCACCGCGGCCGGCTACCGGGTGGCCGTGGTCTGCCCGAAAGGTCCTGGCGATCCCGGCCACGCGGTCGTGGATGGAGTCGAACTCTACAAGTATCAGCCGTACGCGCCCGGAGGGGGGGTCTTCTCCTTCGTGTGGGAATACCTGTACTCCTTTGTCGCCACCCTTGCCCTCACCATCAAGGCGTCTTTCTCAGGCCGGTTCGCGGCAATCCAGAGTTGCAATCCACCCGACATCTTCTGGCCGATCGGGCTCCTTTTCCGCGTCATCCACGGCACCAGATTTGTGTTTGACCACCACGACCTTTGTCCGGAGCTGTATCAGTCCCGCTTTCCACGTGGATCTCGCTTGATTCACAAAGGTTTGTGCCTCTTGGAGCGAACCACCGTGCGTTCGGCCGACCACGTGATCGCGACCAACGACTCGTACCGGAGCGTGACGATCGAACGCCATGATCTGGACCCGAAAAAGGTAACCGTCGTACGGAGCGGTCCCGACCTCAGCCGGCTCAAGCCTGTCGACTCTGACCTCTCCCTCAAACGGGGGCGTCGCCATCTGGTTGCCTACATCGGGGTCATGGGCCCGCAGGACGGCGTCGACATCGTCGTTCGGGTGGCGGACCATGTCGTCAACCACCTCAACCGTGACGACATCGCCTTCACGCTGATGGGCGGGGGCGATTGTTTTGACGAACTGGTCGCGCTCAGGTCAGAGCTGGGTCTCGATGACGTCGTCGAGTTCACCGGCAGGGTGCCCGACGCAGACCGTGGCCGCGGTGCTGTCGACCGCGGATGTGGGTATTTCCCCTGACCCGAAAAACCCGCTCAACGACGTCTCGACCATGAACAAGACGATGGAATACATGGCATTCGGCCTGCCGGTTGTCGCCTTCGACCTGCGCGAAACCCGGGTGTCGGCCGCGGACGCGGCCGTGTACGCGGTCCCGAACCGGGTCGAGGATCTGGCCCGCGTGCTGATCGAGCTCATCGACGACAAAGGCCGCCGCCAGGACATGGGCGCCGCAGGCCGGAAGCGGGTGGAAACAGAGCTGGCCTGGAGCCAGCAAGCACCCCGGTACGTGAGTGTGTACGAACACCTCGTCCCCTCCGGCGCCGAGCGCCCTCTCGTCAATACAGGCGGCTGACGATGTGCGGGATCGCTGGGACCTATCAGCAGATTGACGGCGAGGCCACCGCTCGTCTGATGAGCGACCACCTGTCGCACCGCGGCCCCGACGACGCCGGGCTGTATTCCTTCGTGAACGAGCGAGTGGCTGCGCACCTGGCCCACCGCCGCCTGTCCATCATCGATCTCAGCCACGGTCACCAGCCTTTCGTGAAGAATGGGCTGGCCCTGTCCTACAACGGCGAGCTCTACAACTACCGGGACCTGCGCGCCGAGCTGACTGCTCGCGGCGCCAGGTTCCTCACCAGCTCCGACACCGAGGTCGTGCTGGAGGCGTGGCGGCAGTGGGGGCCGGACTGCCTCCAGCGGTTCCGCGGCATGTTCGCGTTCGCCATCCTGGACGAGGCGACGGGCTGGCTCTATCTGGCTCGAGATCAACTGGGGATAAAGCCGCTGCACTACCTGCGCCGCAAGGACGGGGTGGTCTTCTCCTCCGAGCTCAAGGCTCTGGTGGCCGCGTTCGGCGAAGAGCTGCACATGGACCCCGGTGCCCTGGTGGCCTCGATTCTGTATTACTGGGTCCCCGACCGCAGATGCTCGATCCTCGAAGTCGAGAAACTGCAGCCCGGGACCTGGGCGGAGTTCCGGCCTGACGGCACGCATCGGATCGGCCGGTACTGGGATGCTGCCAGCGTGGCCGCAGCCGCGGCCGCAACCTCCGGGCGGGACCTGGGTGAAGTGCCCGATCTTCGTGAAGTGATCGAGGAATCGGTGATCGCCCATCTGGTCGCCGACGTGCCGGTCTCGAGTTTCCTGTCCGGCGGGCTCGATTCGAGCATCATCACCGTGCTGGCCAAAAAGGCGCGGACCGAGATCGACGCCTATACCATCACCTTTCGGCCCGAGGATCACCGACTCGAAGCGATGCCGGACGACGCCACGTACGCCCGAAAAGTGGCCCGCGACTTCGGGATCAAGCTGCACGAGATCCAGATCGCCCCGGACGTCGTGGACCTCCTGCCCCGGATGGTCGGGATCCTCGACGAACCGATCGGAGACCCGGCCGCCATCAACACGCTCCTGATGTGCGAGACGGCCCGCGACGCCGGGGTAAAGGTCATCCTTTCCGGGATGGGCGCCGATGAGCTGTTCGGCGGTTATCGCAAGCACGTGGCCTGCCTGCTTTCGTCCCGATACCAACGCCTGCCCGCGGGAGCCCGGGCGGCAACCCGGGCGGTCGTCGACGGGTTGCCGGTCGCAGCCCGAGGCCGCGGCCTGCGCTACGCCCGCTGGGCCAAGCGCTTCCTGACCTTCTCCGAGCTACCGGAAGAGGCGGCGTTCCGCCGCAGCTACAGCCTGTACGACCCGGTCGAGCTGGCCGGTCTGCTCGGATCCGATCTCGAGCCGCAAGTCGACGACGTGATGGCCGAGCACGCCGAGCTCTACCGCGACAACCGCCTGCCCGACCATGTCAACCGGATGTGCCTGGCCGACGCCCGCCACTTCCTGCCCGGACTCAACCTCACCTACACCGATCGGGCCAGCATGGCCGCCTCCACCGAGGTACGGGTCCCGTTCGTCGACCCGCTGGTGTTCCAGGCCGCGTTCTCCCTGGGCGGCGCCGACAAGGTCCGCGGTCGGACCGGCAAACTGGCCTTGAAGCAGGCCGCCACAGCCTGGCTGCCGAAGGAGATCGTCTTCCGACCCAAAGCCTCCTTCTCGGCGCCCCTCCGCGCCTGGATCGGCCACGACCTCCGCGGGGTCATCGACGACGCCCTCGTCCGGGGCGACCTCGTCTCGTCCGGGTTTCTTCGCGCGCTGACGCCGTCGACCAACTGGTCGACGACGAACGAAACGGCCGGGAGGACCGGTCGAAGCAGATCTGGCAGCTGCTCACCCTCGAGCTGTGGTACCGCCAGATGCCGCGACGCCGGCGTGACGCTCTGATCGCATCTTTGCAAGGACGAACCCAGGAGGAATTCGATGAAGCAGGTCGCGCAAAACTATCGCTCGGGAGAGCTCGCCGTCCTGGACGTGCCGTCGCCCCGTTGCCTGCCCGGCGGGGTCCTCGTCCAGACGCTGTACTCCCTCATCTCGACCGGCACCGAGTTGATGAAGGTCAACGAGTCGAAGATGTCGTTGATCGGCAAGGCCCGGTCCCGCCCGGAGCAGGTGGCGAAGGTCCTGGAAACGGCCGCCCAGCAAGGCCCGATGAGCGCCTACCGAAAGGCGATGAATCGCCTCGACTCGTATACACCCCTCGGGTACTCCTTGGCTGGTGTCGTGGTCGAGGTCGGCCGGGGCGCCGAAGAATTCAAGGTCGGGCAGCTGGTCGCATGCGCGGGCAACGAATTCGCCCTGCACGCCGAGATCAACTGGGTGCCACGAAACCTGTGCGTTCCCGTGCCAGATGGGGTCACCGCCCAGATGGCCGCCTTCTCGACGGTGGGCGCGATCGCCATGCAGGGCGTCCGCCAGGCAGGAGCCCAGCTGGGCGACACCGCGTGTGTGATCGGACTGGGTCTCGTCGGGCAGCTCGTGGTGCAACTGCTGGTCGCCTCCGGAGTACGTGTCGTCGGCATCGACGTGGTCGCGGCGCGTTGCCGGCTGGCCGAGAAAGCCGGGGCCCAGCTGTGTGCGCCCCCGGACGTCGACGGCCTGGCTGCGATCGAGCAGCAACTCGCCGAGGCCTCCGGCGGCCTCGGTGCCGACCGGGTGTTTCTCGTGGCCGGCGGCTCCTCCAATGCGCCGGTCGAGACGGCGGCCCGCCTGGCTCGCGATCGGGCGACCGTGGTCGACATCGGAAAGTGCAAGTTGGACCTGCCGTGGAACGCGTACTACGAGAAAGAACTCGACGTGCGCTTTTCCCGCTCGTACGGCCCCGGCCGGTATGACCCTCATTACGAGATCGAAGGGTTTGATTACCCCGCGGGCTATGTGCGCTGGACAGAGCGGCGCAACCTGCAGTGCTTCCTTGACCTCATCGCCAAACGAGAAATCGATCCGGAACCGCTGATCTCGGGCGTCTTTCCCTTGGCGGACGCCACGTCGGTCTACGAACGCCTGCAGGCCGGCGCGCTGGAAGGGGTTGGCTTTCTCTTCGAATGTGACGCCGGCGAAAAAGACACGGAGGAGCTGACCCGGGCGAAGGCCATGCCGGTACCGGCTGCCAAAACGGTGCCATCCCGGGGCCCAGCTTCCGGACGACCGCTTCGCCTCGGCTTTCTCGGCGCGGGCAACTACGCCTCTTCCATGCTCCTGCCACAGCTGGCGGGACGCGCCGATGTGGAACTGTCGCGGGTGGCAACGAATCGGTCGCTCTCGGCGATGAACGCCCAACGGAAATTTGGATTCGCTGCGGCCAGCACCGATGTGGACGCGGTGCTCACCGACGAGGCTATTGATGCGGTGTTCGTCGTGACCCGCCACAGCTCACACGCCGAGCTGACCTGCCGGGCCCTCGAAGCGGGCAAGGCAGTCTTCGTCGAGAAGCCGCTGGCGTTGACCGGCGAAGAAGTGGAGCGAATCCTGGCCACCGTCGACGGCACGGGCAACGACCGCCTCATGGTCGGCTTCAACCGCCGCTTCGCGCCACTGCTGGTCGACATGAAGCAGCGGTTCGGGGCGCACAGGGGGGCGTCGGTCGCCCGATATCTGGTCAATGCCGGGCCGCTCGCCCATGACAGCTGGTACCGCAATGAGGACCTCGAAGGATCCCGGTTCGTGGGTGAGGGCGGCCATTTTCATGGACACGGTCAGCTGGTGGGTGGGAGCCGATCCGGTGGAGGTATCCGCCACCGGATCCGGATCCGGTTCCGGGCCCGAGACCGCAGACGTGCAGGTGACCGTGCGCCACGCGGATGGCTCCCTCGGGACGATCACCTACCTGGTCGACGGTCACCCCCGTTTCCCGAAAGAAACCTTCGACGTCACGGGAGGGCGCCGGTCCGCCCGTTTCGACAACTTCAAGACTGCCGCCGTTTATACCGGCCGGCGCCGCCGGGTCAAGCGGGCCTTCGGCTCGCCGGACAAGGGTCAGCGGGGCGCGATCGACGCCTTTCTCGACTCCGTCCGCACCGGCGGGCCATGCCCATCCCCCTCACCTCACTCGTCGCCACCACCCGCGCCACCCTGGCGGTCTCCGCCAGCCTGGCGTCCGGCGCCTCGGAGCGCGGTGTGAACCTGCTGAACCTTCAGAAGCTGCAGTGGTACCGGCCGGCGCTTGGGAAGCATGTCGCCGGCCGAGGTGAAGTGGCGGATGGTGGATTCGGCCCGTCAGCAGTGGTGGCGTAGAGCTCAGGTCCCCGTCGGCGCGCCGGCGCGGGTCCCGGCTACCGCGACCGCAAGCCCGATGTTCGCGGCTCGCCTTCCCCGCCCCGCAGCCGAACTGATTCCGGCCGGGGCCGCGGAGGCCGTGCTCGCCGCAGCCGACGAGGTCCTGAAGGGAACCTGGCAGAGTGCTGGGTGCGACCCGCAAGGACCTCGACGCGCCCGACTGGTTTTTCGATCCGGTCACCGGCCGGCGAGCCCCGCAAGCCGACTACTGCTTCTCTATCGATCACCGCTCCGAACTGGTGACGGGAAACGTGAAGCAGGTGTGGGAACTGTCCCGGCTCCAACACGTCACCCTGCTGGCATCCGCCTACGCCGTCTCCGGCTCGGACACCTACGCCGATGCCGCCGCCCGGCAGCTGTCGTCGTGGTGGGACGAGAACCCTTTCCTGTCAGGGGTGCACTGGACGAGCGGCATCGAGATCGGCCTCCGGCTGGTCTCCTGGGTCTGGACCCGGCGCCTCCTGGACGACTGGGCGGGGGCCGCGGACCTTTTCGAACGTAACCCGACGGCACTGGCCCAGATCTGGTGGCACCAGCGCTATCTGGCCGCGTTTCGAAGCCGAGGCTCCTCGGCCAACAACCATGTCGTCGCCGAGGCGGCCGGCCAGCTCGTCGCCGCCCTGGCCTTCCCCTGGTTTCCCGAGAGCCAGAAATGGGCCGACGCCTCGGCCGCGCTGCTCCAGCACGAACTGGCGCACAACACGTTTGCGAGCGGCGTCAACCGGGAGATGGCATTCGAGTACCACGGCTTCGTGGCCGAGTTGGGGTTGGTCGCTGCCGTCGAAGCAGACCGGGCTCGACGTCCGCTTGACGCCACGACGACGAATCTCCTGTGCGGCATGTTGGATGTCGTGGCGGCCACCCTGGACGAGCAACTGCGTCCCCCCCGCCACGGCGACAGCGATGACGGTCGGGGCTTCCTCCTGGGGTCCCCGGAAGCCAACCGGTGGGCGACCCTGCTGGCCGTCGGCAGTGCGCTGTACGGCGCGCCGGACTGGTGGCCGCCCTGCCCGCCGGACGCGGCCAGCTCGCTGATCAGCGCACTCGGGGACAACAAGGTGGTCACGAACCGTCCCACCGCTCGTCCGTCCTCCTACCTCGACGCCGGGTTGACCATCCTTCGCACGACGTCGGCCGACCGGCCCGAGATCTGGTGCCGATGCGACGGCGGGCCACACGGGTTCCTGTCGATCGCCGCGCACGCCCACGCCGACGCACTCTCGGTCGAGGTTCGCCATGGCGGAGTGGACATCCTGGCCGATCCGGCCACCTACTGCTACCACGGTGAGGATCGCTGGCGGACGTACTTCCGCTCCACGCTCGCGCACAACACGATCGAGGTGGGTGGAGTCGATCAGTCATCGAGCGGCGGTCATTTCCTGTGGACCCGGCAGGCCGAAACCCGGGTCCTGGACGCCGATAACACTCTGAGTGGTGACGTCGTCTCGTGGTGCGCCGAGCACGACGGCTATACCGCCCTCGATCCTCCTGTCCGTCATCGGCGGACGGTTCGCCTGTTCCGGACGGCACGGGTGCTGGAGATTCGGGACACCATCGACACCATTGACACGACCGCCACCGGGGCCCATCCGTATCGAATCGCCTACCACCTGGGGCCCACCGTCACCGCCGAGTTCGACGGCAGTTGTGTGCGGCTGTCCTGGCCGACCCCGGGCGGGTCACGTAGCGGCGGCCAGTTGCAGCTGCCGGAGCAATCGGCCTGGTCGCTGGTGCGGGGGCGCACCGACCCGGTGCTGGGCTGGTATTCCGCGGGCTTCGGTGAGAAGGAACCGTCCACCACCCTCCTCGGTGAGGGCCGGTGCCAGGGCTCCGACGAGTTCGTCACCGTCCTGCACTTCGACGACTGAGCCTCGGACAGCTCGGGCAGCCCTCTTCGCCCCCAGCGGCCCCGACCACCACTCTGGCGACTCTGGCGACCCTGGCGACCCTTGCTGGTCCGTGTCACCGACATTCCTGGGACAGTCACCATTCAAATGGGCACCGTCCCCATTTCTTCTGTATCTGCCCCCGGGTTCGCGTCTCTAGAGAGTACTAGGACCCCACCCAGGGTGGTCAGCACCCCTGGCGCCATTTGGGCGGGCTCCTCGATGAGCGCACCGGAGACCGATGGCCAGCAACGACACGATCTTGAGATTGCCGATCTCACCGGAACCCGACGAGTCCGCGGCCTGGGCCGAGCCCGAGAACCGGATCGCCGTCATGGTCGTGGACGGCCAGACGCTGTTCCGCTCAGGGTTGGCCAGGCTGTTGAGTGATGACGACCGTCTGGTAGTTGTGGGCGTCGTCCGAGGGCCATCGAGAGTTGCCGGATTTGTGCGCCAGCCTGGCCGTCGATGTGGTCGTCACCGATCTCCTGCTTCCGGAGATCAACGGGATCGAGCTGACCCGATTGGTGGCCAGTGCTTCGCCCAGCACCCGGGTGCTGATCCTGGCCTCCTCGGTGGACTGGCGGGTGATCCCCGCCATGGCCGCAGGCGCCGCCGGCTATCTGCTCAAGGACGCCGAGCCCGAAGCCATCAGTTCCGCCGTTGTCTCGGTCCATCTCGGCGAAAAGGTCCTGTGCCGGGAAGCGGCGCACTGGCTGATCGATGAGGCACCTGCCCATCGCCTCACCCGGCGGGAGTCGGAGGTCCTGCGCATGGTCGCCGAGGGAGCTGACAACAGCCAGATCGCGGAGACTCTCGACCTCGGCCAAAAGACCGTGCGCAACTACGTCAGCCGCCTGTACCACAAGCTGGCGTCGCAAGACCGGGCCCAAATGGCCCGTGACGCCTTCCACGCCGGAGTTGGGACCCACGATGCGGCCCGCCTGGCACCGAACGAAAACGATGCAAAGTGACTGAAGAACCTCTTGACCTGAAGACCTCTCTGAAGGCCGTCTGGCGCCAGCGCAGACTGATCCTCGTGGCCGCCCTCATCGGGCTGATCGCAGGTATCGCCTTCGGAGTGGCCAAACCAGAGCAACCCCGCGCCCTGTCGCTGGTGCTGCTCCCCCAGCCTCCGGCCGGCAGCTCGCTCTCAGCCGAGGACACGGCAACAACCCAGATTCTGATCGCCACCAGCGACCACGTGCTGAGCCAGGCGGGGAAGTCCGTCTCTCCCCCGCTGACCGCCGCCGAGCTGAAGAGCCACGTGGCAGTCAAAGCCCTGAGCACCCAGATCCTCCAGGTGGAAGCGTCGGCGCCGTCCGCCGGCCAGGCCGAGGTGCTCGCCAACGCGGTGGCCAAGGACTACATCAACTACGTCGCCACCCTGCCCGCGGCGTTGGTCGGCCCCACCCACCCGAGCCCGCTCCCGTCGGCCACCAGCGTGGTAGGAGCGTCGAAACTGCACATCCCCATCGACGGCTTCCTCGGCATGTTCGTGGTCGCCTTGCTCGGGTCCATCATCGCCCTGCTGCGGACGCACCGCGACCGGCGTCTGCGGTCCCGCGACGAGATCGCCGGAGCCTTGCGCGCCCCGGTGCTGGCCTCGGTGGAGGCGGAGCGGTGCAAGTCCATCGCCGACTGGGAACGGCTCCTGGAGCACTACACACCCTCCTCGGTCTCGAGCTGGAGCCTGCGGCGGGTGCTGCATCTTCTGGAACCAACCGAGGGGACCGCCCACGACGTGCGCATCATCGCTTTCGCCGAGGACGCGCCCGCGCTGGCCGTCGGTCCTCAGCTCACGACCTTTGCCAGCTCCCTGGGCATGACGATCGCGTTGGTGCCGGGTGATCAGCAGGCGCTGATCCCCCTGCGGGCGGCGTGCGCCGCCCACGAACGGGCGGGCCGGGGCGGCTTGTTCAGCCTTGGACTCCGTTACCGCACCGTTCGCCCATCCAGCTGGAACGAGGAGCCCGAACGGCCCGCCAACCGCGAGCTGACCGTCGCCCTGATCGCCGTGGATCGCTCGTACCCCGAAATTCCGCCCTTCGCCGGCGCCAGCCTCCTGGCCGTTTCCGCCGGGTTCGCTACCGCAGACGACTTGGCCCGGGTGGCCCTGGCTGCGGCCGACGCCGCCCAGGCCATCGACGGCGTCCTGGTCGTCAATCCCGACGCCAAGGACAACACGACCGGCATCGTCGCCGACGCGGAGGCTCCCCTCCCCATACGGCGACCCGCCAACCGTCACGCCGACCACTGAGCCGCCCGCGGCGGGATGGCCGGTATGAGCGCGGGTATGGACATCGTGTCCACAAACGGAAGTCATCACAGTACGCACACGACCGATGACAGCCGCGAGGACTACATCAGCGCGACCATCAGCCTGCGAATCCTGCGGGCTGCGATCCGACGCCGGTGGCGACTGTGGGTCCTGATTGCCATCGCCGGCGTCCTCATCGGGTCGTCGCTGCACCTCGCCTTGCCCCGCACCGTTTCGGCCGTCACGAGAGTTGTTCTGGTCGAACCGAACACCGCGCCGGCGTCAGACGAGATGGCGAACGACGTGACCCTGCTCGAAACCCCCGGAGTGGCCAAAGCCGTCATTGCCACCCTTCCGCCAAGCCTGAAAGGGACGTCGGGGTCCTATCGAGGGTTGGCCCTGAGCTCCAACATTTTGGCCATTACCGCCAAGGAGTCGTCCGCGGCGGCGGCGGTGACGCTCGACAACGTGGTCGCGGAACGCGTTCCTGGCGGCCCGCGCCCAGACGTCGACGGCGGCGACGAACGCAGTGGTCGCCGGGCTGCAGCTGCAGATCCAGGCCGCGCAGACGCAAATCGCGGCCCTGACTTCGCAGATTGCCAAGATTCCGTCCACCTCGGACCAGTACGGGCCTCTCGAGAGTGAACTGAGTACCGACAAGACCAACGTCAGCAACCTGCAGGGCCAGCTGGAGCAGGCCAACGGCAATCTGAAGGCTGAGATCACAGGCAGCTACGTCCTCGACAGAGCCACGCCCGGCGTGTCGAAAACCAAGAAAGTCACCATCGAGGACGCGCTGTCCGGGTTGATCGCGGGCCTGGCCCTGGGCCTCGGCTTCGTGGTCGTCAGCGAAATACTGTCCGACCGCCTCCGCTGGCGGGCCGACGTGGCCAGGGCGCTCGATGCGCCGGTCGAGCTCAGTGTCGGCCGTTACCGCCGGTATCGACTTCCGCGAAAGGCTCGGCTGCGGTGGCGACTGAACCGCCCCAGCCGCACGCTGGTCATGATGGAGCGTCGGCTCCGGGCGCGCTTCCAGGCCACGCCCCACCAGGCCCTGGTGGCCATCTCCCTTGATGCCGCCGAGCCGGCGGGTCTGGCCGTCGCCAGTCTGGCCCGTTCGCTCGCGGCCGAAGGCAGGCGGGTGCTCCTCATCGATATGGCTGAGGGCCGGCCGCTCGCCGCGCTGTTCGGGGTGAGTCGACAGGGGGGAGTCGTTCACGCCACCGAAGTGAGCGGACATCCCGTGACCCTGATCGTGAGCCCGGCCGACCCCGCGCAACTGGGCCTGGAAGCGGATCCCAACGAGATCGACGCCGTGCTGGTCCTGGCCAGCGCCGAACCGGCGTTCGGCGCCGACCACATCGCGGCCTGGGCCAAAGAACGCGGTCGTGGTCATTACCGCCGGCGCGGTGTCAGCCAGCCGTATCCACGGGACCGGCCAAATGCTGCGTCAGGCGGGTATCAGCGTCAGATCTGCCATTCTCGTCGGCACTGACCGCGCCGACGACAGCGTTGGCGTTGTCAACTCCGGGGCAGCCCTCTGGGAGAGCGCTCCGGCTCTGGAGGCCCTGCCCGCAGGTTCGTGGTGACCGCGACCACCCTTGCCCCAAGCTGGCAAAGGGTCAGCGAGAAAACCCACGGCTTCATGAGATCGCCGGTCCTGGCACCGCGTCGGCCCAAAAGCCCCGAAGAAAAGCGCCGGCGCCGGGTCACCACCGTCTGGCTGCTCATTTTCCTCAATGTGCTCGGGACGCCGGCCGGCGGGATCATCCCCATACCCCATCGCATCGCCCAGGTCCTGACCCAGGCCTGTCTGCCGGCAGCATTTCTGCTGGCCCTTTCGATCAATCCCCGGGTCAGGATCCGGCCCAACGTCTTCCTGGCCCTCTACAGCGCGCTGGCGGTCACGTCGCTGATGATGAGCGTCCGCTTTATCGGTTTCGGGACCACCTACCGAGCGTTTCGGCTGATCGGTTTCGTCGTGGTGATCTGGCTGCTCACCCCGTGGTTCGGCGACCGAGGTCTCACGTTGCTCCGGGCCCACCGCCGCGTCCTCACCATCATCATCGGCTCGGTGATCCTGGGCTTGCTCATCTCGCCAGGCAAGGCCCTGCAGTACGGGCGCCTCGGCGGCGCCATCTGGCCGATCCCCGCCACCCAGGTCGCCCACTACGCGGCGGTCCTGGTCGGTCTGACCGTGATCCTCTGGATGTGCGGGATGGTGAGCCGCCGCAGCGCCCTGCTCGTGATCCTCCCGGGTATTGCGGCATTGATCGGCACCCACACGCGCACCGCGCTCGTCGCCATGGCGGTTGCCATCCTGGTGGCCGGGTTGAGTCTCTTCGGCGGAAGCAGGCGGGTCCGACGGGCGTTTCTCGGAGCGATCCTGATCGTCGTCTTCATCGGCCTGCCCCTGTCGTCGTTGGTCACCAGTTGGGCGGCCCGGGGCCAGAGCTCGAGCGAGATCACCCAGCTGACCGGCCGGACCAAGGCCTGGGCGCTGGTGTTCTCCGAGCCGCGTGCCGAGACCAACAAGCTTCTGGGATCGGGGCTCTCCAATGGCGGCGTCAACAATCAGCCCGACGGTTCGCTCGACGGGCTCCCCATCGACAGCAGCTGGATACTGGCCTATCAGGACCAGGGGCTCGTCGGCGACATTCTCGACGGGGCCATGTTCGTGCTGTTGCTCTTCACCGCGCTGCTGCGGCCGCGCGGTCCAACCCGGGCGCTGGCACTCTTCCTGATCGTTTACTGCCTGGTGGCGTCGTTTACCGAGAGCGGGATGGGTATTGCTTCGCCATACCTGCTGGATCTCACGGTGGCGGCATCGCTGGTAGCCCTGCCGGCCACCCGTGAAATTCGCGCCCCGCGTCCGTCGCCCGTCCCCGCGGGCTCACCTCACTGCCCTGCCCCGGCTCGCCCCGCCTCCGACAGAGGAGCTGTTGCCGAGCCCGCCCATGTCCGGCATCCCGACCGGACTGCCCGTCCGGACCCCGATTCCGGCCGTCGTCGCGGGCGGCGTCGGCGCGGCGGCCGCGGTCGGCGTCAAGAAGCGGTGGACCACGGCCATATGGGACCGCGCCGTCCAGGCGGCCCGGCGTCTGGGCTGGGGCGTGGCGGACCAGGGGATGTCCAGCATCACCAACTTCGCCGTCAGCATCTATATCGCCCGCACACTGGGCGCAACACAGTACGGCGCCTTTGCCCTGGCCTACGTGACATATTCGTTCGCCCTCAATGCCTCTCGGGGGCTGGCCACCGACCCGCTGCTCGTGAGATTCAGCGGTACGGACGTTCCCACCTGGCGCCGCGCCGTGGCGAGTTGCACCGGCACGGCTGTAATCGTGGGTGTGCTGGCCGGGGCGGGCCTGCTCGCCCTGGCTCCCCTCTTGAGTGGCACCACCAAGATGGCTTTTCTGGCCCTCGGGCTCACGATGCCGGGACTCTTGCTCCAGGACAGCTGGCGGTTCGCGTTCTTCGCCCTCGGGCGCGGCAGCCAGGCTTTTCTCAACGACACAGTCTGGGCCATCGCCATGTTCCCCGCGCTCTTCGCGCTTCGCGAGACCGGCCACGCGAATGTCTTCTGGTTCGTCTTCGCTTGGGGGGCGGCGGCCGCCGTGGGAGCGGCGATCGGGCCGCTGCAGGCGCGTGTGATACCGAGCCTCACCGCCGCTAGAGCATGGGTTTCTCAACATCGTGACCTCGGTCCTCGCTATCTGTTGGAAGGCACCGCGAACAGCGCCCAGGGGCAGTTGCGCAGCTACGGCGTTGGCATCATCCTGGGCCTGGCTGCGGTCGGCTACGTCCAGGCGGGCAATACCCTCATGGGTCCTTTCATGGTCATCTTTTTCGGGATGGGCCTGGTCATATTGCCCGAAGCGGTTCGAATTCTGCGCAACTCGCCGCGCCACCTGCCGCTTTTCTGCGCCGCCGTCAGTGTCGTGTTTGCTCTCTGCGGACTGGCGTGGGGGGCCGTCCTCCTCGTGGCCCTGCCAAAGGGTCTCGGGAGCCTGCTCCTCGGGAATATCTGGCGCCCGACCTACCCGCTCATATTCCCGCTGACCATATCGATCATGGGTGGCTGCGCCAGCGCCGGCGCCGGGACCGGCCTCCACGCCCTGGGCGCAGCGCGCCGAAGTCTCCGGGCCATGATCATCTCGTCCATCTTCTTCGTGGTCTGCAGCATTGCCGGGGCGGCCCTCGGAGGAGCGAAGGGGACCGTAGACGGCGCCGCAATCGCGACCTGGCTCGGTGCGGTGGTCTACTGGTGGGAGCTCGTGGCCGCATTCAAGGAGTCTGACCAGGTGCCGGACGGTGATTGGTTCGGCGCCGTTCGAATGGTCGGGCAGCGCACCAAGGTGGCCGCAGGATCCGTCGCGGCGCGCCTCCCGATGGGGTCCCGGGACAAGACGACCACATGATCAGTCGGCAATTTCCTGCCACATCGAACGGCTGACTGAGCGGGCATTTTTCCTCAAGGCCGGGACCGACGGTCGGTCGCACCTTGGGGCACCCGACTCGACTGGTATCGCCTCGGTTCCGGCCCCGGATGTCGACAGCGTGTCGAGCGACCCCTGTGTCGGTGCAATGGTCGCCGGCGGTGGAGTGGCCATGGTTGGAGACGGCGTCCGGTGGGGCACGGGTGGGGGGTGGGGGCCGAGGAGTCCAGCTTGGCGGTCTTGTTCGGTTTTGATCTGGTGGCACGGATAGCACCGCGCTTTCAGGTTGGTGTATTCCGTGGGGCCGTGGTTGGCCAGCGGATTCACGTGGTCGTAGTGGAGGCCCCACCGCCGGCCGCAATCCACGCAGGCCCGGCCGGTGAACTCGGGGACCGGGCCCAGGTCTAACGCGGTGCGCAGCGGAGCGGTCAGGTGGCGGCCAAAGTGTTTGACGGTGTGGATCTGGACACCATCGTGCAGGACAGCTTTCACGAAGGCGTCGGCGGCAAGATCTCTGGCAACGTCCACCGGGAGTGGGCCGCCGTCGATGAGCTGGCAGGTCTCGCCCGGGTGGGCGTGGCCACGCCGCCAGGCATACAAGTCGCAGACGAGAACCAACTCGGCCTGGACAGCGCCGCGGCGGCCGTCGTCGCTGCCGCTGATCAATCCGCAGAGAGCATCGGCGGCGTGAGCCGGGAATGGGGCCCGGTCGGGCCCGGCTTGCCGGGCAGCCCGCCGGGCTCGCAGGGCAGCGACCTCGATGCGGGGGACGACGGGCAGTCCGGTCTCGGGGGGCAGGGCCCCTGCGAAGCAGACCATCCCCTGGCGGTCGCGCCAGTGCCGGAAGTATCGGGCTTGGAACTGCTGGTCGCGTAGCCGCGCCGGGTCCACGTGGGCCTGGCGGTGGTCGCGGGCGTAGTCGCGTAGCTGGGAAAGGTCTGTCGTACGGGCGGCTTTCAACAGTTCGGCCTCAGCGCCGGGCGTGTCGGCCTCGGCCTGGGCAATCTCGCTCGCTTGACCCAAGGAGATTTCCCCGGCCAACAAAGCAGTCTTGGTATCGGGGCAGTCCTCTAGCGAGCGGGCCGTGGCCAGGGCTTTCCGAGCCTGGTTGGCCGTAGCTCCAGTGTGGCGGGCCAGCCAAGCGGCACCGTCAGAGAACCCTCGTCCTTGGGCGACCCCGCCCTCGACAGCCCGGGCCGCGGCGAGCAGTCGGGCCGCAGCGCATGCCTTCTCGGTCACCGCTAACTCCTCGGCCAGCCGAGCACAATCGGGGCCGCTGTACACCCTGGGATCGAACCGACCCAAGGCATCTCGTAATGCGGCCGCCACAGCCAGCATCGGGCCAGACATCTCACCTCCTCCACACCATCGATCGGGAGGAGGCCGTCAGCCCGGCCTCGAGGCGCTCGCTTCATGCTATCAGAACATATGTTCGATGTCAAGAACCTGCAAGCAGCAAGAGTCTCCGCTGTGATTCAGTCCCCGCTGGTAGCGAAGTACACACCATAGGGGGTGCCGGCGAAATGGTCGCCAATGAGCCGGGACAAGAGCACCAGGGTGGTCCGAGGGCGGTAGTTGGCCACGATGCGCTGCGCTTCCCCGGCGGCGTTGCGGCTGATCAGGACGACGTTGCCGATCGGCTGGCCGCGCACCCAGGCGGTGTAGTCCTCGAGAAACGCGCCGTCACCGTACGGGCCGGCGAAGTTGAAGTCCTGGGAGTCGTAGAGCGTACGGATATACCCCACGATGGAACGGACTGCCTCGGCGCCGTGTGCGACGCCGTCCATCGCCGAGCCCTCGATGGTGACGTCCTCGGCCAGGTTGTTGAGCCAGACGGGGTGGTACTCGGTGGCTGGCACCCGGACGCCGTCAAAGCGGGTTACCTCTGTCATACGTGCCTCCCCTCACCTGGCGCCTTTCTCATCATAGACACGAGGAAAGGCTCCCTTCTCGGTGAGAGCCGGCCAAGGGTAGACGTGTGACTTATCCCAGCGACGCCGTCGCCGCCGCAAGAGGTGAAGCCTGGCGATCCCGCGCGGACATGGCAGCCACAGGAAGAGGCCACGGAATGGCCAGCTCGGGATCGTCGAACCTGATCGACACATCCTCCCTCGGGTCGTGCGGCCGGTCGATCCGGTAGGACACGTCGGCCGGCTCGGTGAGAGCCTGAAACCCGTGTGCGCATCCGGCGGGCACGTACAGCGAGATCTGCTCCTCGTCGTGGAGCTCGAAGCTTTGCCAGTTGCGGTACGTCGGTGAGCCCGGACGCAAATCGACGATAACGTCGTAGATCGCCCCGAACGAGCAGCGGACCAGCTTGGCCTCTCCCTTCCCCCGCCGCAGGTGCATCCCGCGCACCACACCTCGCATCGAACGGGAGACGCTGTCCTGGGCAAACCCATCCGGATCTATTCCCGCGGCACGGACCACCTCGGCATCGAAGGTGCGACTGAAGAAGCCCCGCTCATCCACGTGCGGGCTCGGCACAAACAACATGGCCCCGTCGATAGACGGGACGGGCCGGACGATCACCGGACCGCGGTGCGTGGTGAACGGCGAGGCGAGCAGATGTAGAAGTAGTCCACCGCCAGCTTCGGACTGATCAGCGGGATGTTCGGGGTGAAACGAAGGTTTGCGGCCTGTAACAGTTTCTTTCCCGGATGACCGTGCTTCCAGTTGTGTGAGGCAGGAAAGATCCGGTCTACCGAGAAGTAGCGCGCTAGGTCGTCGCGAAAATCGCCGGGCGACTGGACATTGCTGAAGGCATGGTAGATGTGCCTCTTGCGATGGCCGAAGTTGGTGTACGAGACGATAAAGGTTCCGCCAGGAGCAAGGATCTCGGCGATCTCCGCAAACTTCTTCGACTGTCGATCACTGAGGTATTCGAAGACCCCGGAAGCCACCACCACGTCGAACTGCTTGTCGCCGAACCGGATCGGGTTCTCCAGGATGTCCACTTCCATCAAGTTCGGAGCCGGGTCGTGAATGGCGATATCCATCCCGTAGTACTCGATGTTGGCGGGGAGAACGCGTCCCAACGTCGCCGGACCGCAGCCGATGTCCAGGAGCCGGCACGGTTTGTCGCCAACGATCTTCGTGATGATCTGGGCGACCTTCTCGAGGCGGTACCAAGGCCGGCTGAACTTCAGGTTCTCGTCGTTCCAGAACTCCCGTTTGTACTGGAGGGCGTTCTCCGGGGACCCTTTATCGGGAGTCGTGCTCGCGAGATCGTTCATCGCATCTCCTTCCTGCAGATCGGTGTCCGGCATCAGCGAACGGCCGCGGTGGCGCGGGCCTCAACGGGCTGGAGCCCGGAAGCAGCGTCCGGGCGTTCCGGCGAGTCGAACAAGACTGCCGACAACTCCGCGAACTGCTTGGCGCCCAACCGGGCCTTGGCCGCGTTTCGGGCTTGCATCGGAGGACGGACGTCGGATGCCCGACGTTCCAGTTCTTCGAACTGTTCAATCAGCCGGTCGACGTCGAGTTCATTGACAGGCTGGCAAAAGTCGCCCAGCCCCATCTCGGCCATCAGGACATCGTGCTTCGGGGAATAACTGATGGAGATCGTGGGCTTGGACAGCTTCAACGCACACACGATGTTGTGGTAGCGCATGGCGACGACGATGCCAACCGGCAGCATCGCCTTCATCACGTCGGTAAAGGAAGTGGCGTCCACCGCTTCGAGACTCGACGGGTCCAGGTCGGACCGGGATGCGCGCACGTCTGCCAGGATCTCCTGTACCACACTGTCATCTGAGCCGTTGGTGTCACCGACGAACAACCGCACCCGCCGGCCGTTATCAAGCAACCACTCGACGAATCGCGTCATCGCCGCCACGTAGTCGGCGTAGATCCGGTCCGCTTCCTTGCGCTCGTCGTTGGAACCGTAGTAGGCCATGACGCCCACGCCCACCAGACGGGGATCCCCGGCATCGTCGCCCGGGGCAGGGAGGGCGAAGGCCAGATCCGGGTACACTCGGTCACCGGTCGTGTCCACGCCGCGCCGCTGCATGGCGTCGCGCGACCGGGGTCGCGATAGGAGCGGTAAAAGGCGAGCCGGGCCGCGGAGTTGGATAGCCACCTCGTTGCCCGTTTGCGGATCGCGCCCGCGCCCACGCTCACCAGGGCGACCTTGGTCCCGAACAGCCTCCCGGACGCGGAAAGCACACAGAGGGCATACGGCATACCCCAGGGCCACAGCGGAAGGCTCGCTTCCAGGACCCCCGCCCCAGGAACAATGACGACATCGTGGCGCCGGACCCAGGCCGCCGTCCGAAATGCGTCAATGCCCTTGCCGAGCGCTTTGAGCACGACTGCGGTTCCCGCTGATGACCGTTGTTCGTGTTTCAGATACCAAAAGATGGGGATGGCAGGAATCCCGTAGCGGTCGGTCACGTTCTGCGGGCCCGGGCACATCGCGTCGACGACGGCGTCGGGGTGCTCGTCCCGAAGGAAGCCGAGCACCGCCTCCATCGACGCGTCATTGCCGATGTTGCAGGCGCCGAGGTGTCCGAAGAAGCCGACCCGGGGACCCGGGCCCGAGCGCGTCGGCTCTTTTACTGTCTTACGAGCAAGCAACATGTCCTCCTAGTCGGCCCGGCTTATCGGCCTGGCACGAGGGTGTCGACGGGGCTGACCGACGGGGACTCAGCGTCCCTATCCTCATGACGCCCGGCCCGGGAGACGGCGGACTCGGGTGCACCGAAGACCAGAATCGAACCGGGAGGCGGGGCGCCGAAGAGTGCGACCACCGTCTCCTCGTCAAAAGGAGTCCCGTCCGCCACGTTGACGAAGTCGCGGACAGCCGTTCCGGTGCAGTCGGCGTCGACCAAAGGAGCGCCGCGGCCGGCCAGAAGATCGGGTACGTCAACGGTGCGGAAGTCGACACTGAATCGTGACCGACCCGACGTGTTCGGAATCGACCGGTGCAGCTGAGCACCGCTGAACAAAAGGATCGATCCGGGAGCCGGCAGCACAGCCAGGTCGTGTACCGGTGTGTAATCCAGGGCAGCCGGACGGGCCTGCTGTTCGTGGGTCACCTGGGCGGCGGTGTGCCGCCGGGCCGCGTTGTTTTGATAGTAGTCAAACGAGTGTGAGCTGTTTCTGACCGCCCGATCGAAGGCCGGCAGGTCGAAGCTCATGGAGTTGTCCTCGCGGACTTCGAAGATCGGGAGCCACCAGTTGACCTGCTGCGTGGGAGCGCTGTACCAGGTGTCCCGGTGCCACGGAAACGCGTACGCAATCCCGGTCGTCAGGTGACCCATCGGAAAAGATGTGCGCGGCTTCGGCAGGTCGTAGTGGGTCGCCTCGGCCGAGAACCCGGCCTCGCGAATGATGTCGCAGACGAGGCGCTTCGACCGGTCGGAATGGATGAAGCCGGGTTTCCATCCTCCCAGCATGCTGGCCATCTGCGCTTTGTCGAAGTGTTCGTGAGCAGACTCGGGGTCGTACGGGCTGAACAAACTGGCGAGCTCATCGCGGGTGTGATCGACGAAGGCCCGGACCGCTCCCAGGTGCGTGAGCACCACCAGGTGCCCGTCGTACAGCTTCTGTCGCAGCCCCGCGACCGGTACGACAGGGTCGACCAGGACGCTCATCTCTCGTCCCCGGTGCGGACGGGAAGGACAGTGGAAGCGAGAGAGGCCACCACGGCTTTCGTGCAGGTGAAGGCTTCGGCGTAGGGTGCCCGGCACTCCATGCCGCGCAGGCGGGCCAGCCCCAGGAAGACCTCGTCGTCCCACCAGTCCCGGCCCCGCTGCGAAGGGAAGCACTTGTGCAACAACTCGACCTTGCGGTGGGCAAGCTCCGACGTGAGCGGGACGTAGACAGACGGACGGCCCAGGTCCCCATCCCACTTCGGGATCTCGTAGGCCAGATACAGAGCATCGCGGAAAACGGTCTGGACGATCTCGCCGATGGTGCGGTGATCCTGATGGGCGTCCAGACAGGAGGGGGCGACGATGACATCGGGGGAGCAGGACTCCGCCACCGTCTCGAGGGTGTCCTTGACGCGGCCCCAGAGAGCGGGAAAACGGCCTTCCGGTAGTTCGTGCAGGTCGACGCGCAGCTCGGCGGCGGGCAGGAACGCCTCCGCCGCCTGGCGAGCCTCGAGCTGTCGCTCCGGGGTGCCGGTCAACACGACGTAGTGCGCCTGCACGGCCGCCGGCCCGTCCAGCAAGCTGAGCAGCGTCCCCCCGCGCCGATCTCGATGTCATCGGGATGGGCCCCAATGGCGAGAAGAGAGAGTGGACGGTCGGCCGGCCACTCAAGATGCAATGGCAGCACAGACGATCACCCCGGGGCCGGGACCGTCAGGAGGCTCCCGGCGCCGTCTGGTTCGGAAAGGACGCTGTACGCCGGCTCGGTGGTCCCCGACCGTTCCGGGTCCCAGATCATCCAGGGGCAGTTGGCCCGGTGGTACGCCTCGTCGAGTTGAGCCCGCTCCTTGACGGTGTCCGCCGGAGACCAGTAACCCTTGTACGGATAGGCCAGCACCTGGCCGCGACGGACGAGGCGCACGATGGCGTCTTCGACGAGATCCTCGCCCTCGTTGAGCTCGTCGAAGATCTCGGGACGGAGCAGGAAGTAACCGCCGTTCTCCCAATGGCGAAGGTCGCGCATGGGTGTCACTCCGGTGATGAAGCCGTCATCCGCGATGTCGACGGCGTGGTGCGACGATTGCGGCGGAACGGCCAGCAGGCTGGCGACCGCCTCGCTGGCCTCGAACCGTTCGATCATGTCCGGCAGCGGCGCGTTGGTCAGCACGTCGGCGTAGTTGGCCATGAACATCGGCTCATCGGCAACGAAACGGCGAACGCGCCGCAGTCGCTCGCCGATGGGAGAGTTGAGGCCCGTGTCGACGAAGGTGATGCGCCAATCGGAGATGTCGGTGCGGAACAGCTTGACTTCCTGGGCGCCTTTCTCCAGGACGAAGTCGTTGGACCTGGTCTCGTCGTAGTTGAGAAAGAAATCCTTGACCGCCGAGGCGCCGTAGCCGAGGCAGAGCACGAAGTCCGTGTGCCCGTAATGGGCGTAGTAGCGCATCACATGCCAGAGGAGCGGACGCTCCCCGACGAGTGCCATTGGTTTGGGACCGGTGGTAACGCCGTCGCGCATCCGCATCCCAAGACCGCCACAGAAGAGGACTACCTTCACGATTCACACCTCGTTTCAGACGATGTCGAGCTCGGGGATTGGAAAGACCAGTCGCCCGCCCCACGACCGGACGTACTCGAGTTGCCGGCTGATCTCATCGCGGAGGTTCCACGGCAGAACCACGATGTAGTCAGGTCTGGTCTCGGCCAGGCGCTCGGGCGGGTAGATCGGGATGTGGGTGCCCGGCAGAAACTTTCCCTGTTTGAACGGGCTGCGATCCACCGTGTAGGCCAGCAGGTCCGACCGGATGCCGCAGTGGTTGAGCAAGGTGTTGCCCTTCCCGGGGGCGCCGTAGCCCGCCACGCTCTTGCCTTCCTTCGCCGCGGTGAGGAGGAACTCCAGCAGGTTGCTCTTGATTTGCAGTACTTCGGAAGCAAAGCCGGCATGACCCTCCAGGCTGTGCAGCCCGGCTGCCTCCTCGTCGTCCAGGACAGCCTTGACTCGCGTGGACGGCTCACCGGCGCTGTCTTCGGGCCGGGCGTGGACTCGCAGTGAACCACCATGGGTTCCGAGCTCGTCCACGTCGACAACCCGCAAGCCGGCGGAGGCGAGCGCCCGGGAAGACGTCAGCAGCGACAGGTAGGAGTAGTGCTCGTGATAGATCGTGTCGTATTGCCGCCGTTCGATCAGGCGGAGCAAATGGGGGAACTCCAGCGTCACCAGGCCGGTGTCCTTGACCAGGGCTCGCAGGCCGGCAGCAAAGCCCCGGATATCCGGCACGTGGGCGAACACGTTGTTGCCAGCCACCAGATCGGCAGGCCCGTACTGCCGGGCAATCTCTTCGCCGGTCCGGGCTGACAGGAACTCCACCACAGTCCGCACGCCCCGCGTCTCGGCGACCTGGGCGACATTCGCGGCCGGTTCGACCCCGAGTACCGGAATGCCCCGGGCGACGAAGTGCTGCAACAGGTAACCGTCGTTGCTCGCCACTTCCGTCACCAGACTGTCCGACGTGAGACCGAGCTGTCCGATCATCGCCTCGGCGTAGCGCCTGGCGTGCGCCACCCAGGAGTCGGAATATGACGAAAAGTAGGCGTAGTCGGAAAAGATGTCCTCACCCGGGACGTATGCCGGCAGCTGGACAAGCAGACACGACGAGCACACCCGGACGTGCAACGGGTAGAACGACTCCACCTCGTCGAGGCGTTCCGCGGGGATGTAGCTCTCGCAGAGCGGCGACATCCCCAGATCTACGAATGTTTGAGTAAGGCTCGTGCCGCACAAGCGGCAAAGGCTGTGTGAAGACATGACTCCCCTGGTTGCCCGACCGTCCCAGCACTCTCAAAGAGAGCAGCGCAGGAGGCTTGATACGTGAGATTGGCGGCTCCGCCCCGACGCGACAGCGGGTGGTATCACAGGTAACGCAAGCTCATCTGTGTGAAGGTCAGACAGGAACGCGCCGCTGGGACAGTTCCTTAAAGGAGGCAATGAGTGGCCGGACCAAACTGCCGGGCGTGCCGTGGGCGTTCCGGTTCTCTGGTGCTTGATCTCGGCGCGCAGCCGGCCTGTGACTACTTCCCGCGCCGCGACGATCCCGGACCCGACCCGCTCTACCCGCTGCAGATGTGGCTGTGCGGATCGTGCGGTCTGGCGCAGCTGGTGGCGGATCCGACCGTGGCCGAGGAGCCCAGGGGTCGCGAGCCGGCCGCGCTCGTGGCTCAGGCCGCCGACGCGGTCGCACGGGTGACCGGATCCGGTTGGGTCCTGCCGGGCGGTCGGGTGGCGGAGTACGGCAGCCCGCACGGCGGGTCCTGGCTGGACCTGCTGGCGGACCGTGGCCTCACCCCGGTCGGGGCAGCAGAGCCGGCCGACGCGGTCGTGGATTGCTTCGGGCTGATGCACGCCGCCGACCAGGCTGGCGCGCTGGCCGAGCGGACGGCCCGGGTCGCACCGGGCGGCGTGCTGTTGCTCCAATACCACGCCCTGGCCACCATCGTGCGCCTGGGGCAATGGAACTCGCTCCGGCACGGCCATTACGCCTACTACTCCACCACCGCACTCGCCGGCATGCTCGCTGCGCAAGGATTCAGGGCGCGAAGCGCCTGGGTCTTCGATCTGTACGGCGGGACCGTGTTGCTGGCTGCTACCTGTGACGCCGATGGCGCCGGCCCCGACGAATCGGTCCAGGGGCTGCTGGCGGAGGACGCCCGCGTCGGGGTTTGCGATCCGGGCGTGCTCGGCGGCCTGCAAAAAGACGCAGAATTGCGAGCCACCGCCTTGCGCAACTGGCTGGAACGTGAGCGGGACGCGGGCCATCGCGTGCTCGGGTATGGCGCCGCCTCCCGAGCCGTAGCCCTGCTGCTACGAGCTGGAGTGGACCGGACCCTGCTGCCGGCCGTGGCAGACGCCTCGCCGGCGAAACAGGGCCTGCGCATGCCGGGGACCGACATCCCCGTTGTGGACCCTCAGCACATCGTGGAGGCAGAGCCTGATGCCGTCGCTCTGTTTCTGCCGGACCTGATGGCAGAGGTCCGGGCCGCCCTCCCCGAAGTGGAAGCCTCGGGGGGCAGCTGGGTGGACGTGGACACGGTCGCGTCTTGGGCCGGCAGCCAGTGGTAGAGACCGCCGCCCGGCCGGCTGTGCCCGCCGTCAAGGAGACGGGCCGGCGGCGCCGCATGCGGGCCGCCATCAACTTGCTGACCGATGACCCGAGCAATCCGTCCGGCGCCCACTGGTTCTGGACCCGGGTCATCAAGGAGATGGCGAACCGTCTCGACAGCGAAGAGGAGCTCCATCTTCTGGTCAGCCCGAAATCGCGGCCGTTGCATCAGGGTTATGGACCGAAGGTGCACTACATCACCTACCCGTGGTCGAACGAGCGGCGGGGGCTGCGCACTCTCAGCGAGCATCTGTACTCTCCGGTCCGGATGCCGCTCGGCCGCATCGATGTGCTCAACACATTGATGGCACCGGTGACCGGCGTCACTTCATCGCTTGTCATCCATATCAAGACGATGCACGCCTTCACCGCGCCCGAGTCGATGACCCCGCTCGGACGCGTGTACCGGCGGTTGAGCTACCCCAGATCGGTCCACCTGGCCGACGCCGTCATCATCAACTCGCACAGCCTGCGGGCCGAGATCGATCGGTACCTGGAAGTCGATCCTCGCAAGCTGAAACTGATCTACGAAGCCGTCGACCACGACGTATTCAAGCCGGGCGACGCGGCAGAGGCCCGGGCCCGGGTGGCCGGATATGGCATCACGAAGCCGTTCGGTCTCTTTGTGTCGTCGCTGTGGACGTACAAGAACTGCGACGGGTTGCTGCGCGCCTGGGCCCTGGCCCGGGGCCAGCTCGGGGACCGGCAGCTGGTGATCGTCGGGCACGGCGCGGACGCCAACTACACCGCCCATCTGCACCGCCTGGCGGCTGAACTCGGTATCGCCCATGAGGTGGTGTTCGTCGGCGGCGTCCGTCTGGAGGAAACCGCCTCCTTTTACCGGGCGGCTGACGTGCTCGTATACCCGTCTTTCAACGAAACATTCGGGCTGCCCATCCTCGAAGCGATGGCGTGCGCCTGTCCGGTGGTGACGTCGAACGTGACCGCCATGCCCGAAATCGCCGGCGGAGCAGCAATTCTGTCCGACCCGGCTGAGCCGGCATCCATCGCCAGCGCCATCGTCGAGGCGGTGGGACCGGCGTCGGATCGCCTTCGGGATCTGGGGCTGCGGCGAGCCGCCGAGTTCACCTGGGGCGCTACCGCGAGCGCCACTCTCGACGTGTATCGCGAGGTCGCCGACCGCCGGCGCCGGCGATCGTGATGACGGAAGGATCACTTTGATGCAAGAGACCGAGGTCACCGCCTTCTGGCAGGACCACCCGTGCGGCGACGACTCCATGGGAGGACTGCTTCAGGCCTACCACGGCGACTACGAGGCCTTCTTCGCGGCCTACGACCAGGCCCGGTACCAGATCGAGTCACACATTCCGGGCTGCCTCGACCAGCTCGATCTCGACGGCGCCCGGGTGCTGGAGATCGGTCTTGGCCAGGGGTCAGAATCAGAACAGTTGATCCGCCGGGGAGCCCGCTGGACCGGCCTCGACGTCACCGAGGAAGCCGTGGCCCGGGTGCGGGCCCGGCTGCAGCTGCACCAGTTGCCCTTCGACGACGTTCGGCGGGGATCGGTCACCGCAATCCCGGCTGACGATGACGCGTTCGACCTGGTGTTCTCCCACGGCGTGCTCCATCACGTGCCCGACATCCTGGCCGCCCAACGGGAGATTCATCGGGTGCTCCGTCCGGGCGGGGGGCTCGTCGTCATGCTCTACGCCCGCCGGTCGCTCAACTATCAGTTCTCGATCCGGGTGGTCCGGCGGGCAGCGCTGCTGGCGGTTTGGCCCGTGCGCCGGCATATCCGCAGCGGCTTGCTCGCTGAGCACCTGACGAATGCCGAACGCGAGGGTTTACTTCCCTACCTCCGGATGGACAGGTTCGTGCACGCCAACACCGACGGACCCGAGAGCCCGTTTGCCCGGGTGTACAACCTGGCGGAGGTTCGCCGGGACTTCCCGCTGTTCGAGGTGACGAACGCCCACCAGCACTACATGCACGCACCCCCGCTGCCTGTCCACGGCTGGCCGGGAGGCGGGGTGCTGGGCTGGCACCTCTGGGTCGAGATGCGGCCGCGCGTAGCGGACAATCGCGGGCCGGGTGGGGCGCGGGTCCAGGGGACCCATATGCCAGAGGACCCATGTGACAGAGAACGGCGGCAATAGAGGCCCGCGCCCATTCTCTGTCGTGTGCCCCGGTTCAAAAGGGACCAACATGCGGCAGAGAAAGCCGGCGAAGGAAGCGGGCGCCCATTCTCTGTCGTGATGCCGGCCCCGGTTCAGGAGCCGGGATGGCGCCGCGCCGCAGCCTCCGAGGCTCAGGTCCAGATATCCCGCACCGCGTTCAGCACCACCCGGGAGCCCAGGCGGTCCAGTTTGATGGGCAGCTCGCGCATCTCGGCCAGGCTGCGGCGGACGGCATGCTGGTGCTCAATCGGGCAGATGACGAGCAGGAAGCCTCCGCCACCTGCTCCGGTGACTTTGGCTCCGGTGGCCCCAGACTCCATGGCTCGCTCGACGGCCACGTCGATCTGCTCATTGGACACTCCCGACGCCAGCTTCCGTTTGGCCTCCCAACCCTGGCGCAGGGCGGTGCCCACCGCGTCCACGTCGCCGTCGCGCAGCCGCTCGACCGCGACGCCGGCGAGATCCCGGAGAAAGTCGAGCTGCGGGAGGGTCGACGCCACGTTGTCGCACTGCTCACTCAGGATGGTGTCGGCGCTCCGGGTCACGCCGGTGAAAAACAGCATGATCTGCTCTTGCAGCAAGCGGCGCTGCGGAGCCGGCAGCTCGACCTCACCGGCAACCACCCGATCGCCGGGCCCGAACCGCATGTCCCGAATGCCGCCGAGAGCGGCGATGTACTGATCCTGTTTGCCGATGCGCTTGCCGCACCGATCGATCTCGATCTGGCAGGCCCGTTCGGCGATCTCCTCACTCGGCAGCTGCCGGCCCCGGTACGCGAAGAGCGCTTGCAACAGCCCGACGGTGACCGACGAAGAAGAGCCCAAGCCCGAACCCGCCGACGGAATGTCGGCCAGGGTGGTGATTTCGACCCCGCGGTCAACGCCGGTCATGAGCATGGCCTCCCGGACCAGGTCGTGTTCGAGGTCCTCCACCCGGGAGACGATCTCTTTCTTCGAGTAATTGACGTAAATGTCATCGTCAAAACGTTCCTTCACGATGACATAGATGTATTTGTCTATGGCGCAGTTGAGGACGCGACCACCATTGGCCCGGTAGTAGTCGGGCAGGTCGGTGCCGCCCCCCACCAGTCCGATCCGTAAAGGTGTCTGGGTAATGATCATCGCCGCACCATCCTCGTGAGCCAGTCCGCCTGCGCCTGCCGGTAGGCGTCAACGGTGCCGATATCGCGGAAGTATCCCTCGACCCGAACGGCCTGGGCCCGACCCACCAGACGAGGCAGGAGGTCGTAGCCGATGTCCTTCGGAGGCTCCGGGTCGATCTCGTCCAGGACGCTCGGGTGGAGAGCGTAGATGCCGGCATTTGCCAGGTTGCTGGTCGGGTGGCTGGGCTTCTCCACGAACCCGACCACCCGGCCATCCTCGTCGACGTCGACGATGCCGCACGCGGAAGGCCGCTCCGTGCGAAAGACGGCCATCGTGGCTACTGTCCCGCCGCGGCGGTGGGCGTCGATGAGCGCGTCCACTTCGAAATCGGTGAGGTTGTCCGCGTAGCAGGCGACAAAGAATTCGTCGTCCGCCACCCACGCTCTGTTGGCGAGGAGCGTGCCCGCGCTACCGAGCAGTTCGGGCTCGAAGACTTCCCGGACGTGCGGCGACCCGCTGCGCTCCTGCAGGTAACGGTGCACCACGTCCGGTAGATGGTGCACGTTGACCAGAACCTCGTCGACACCGGCCCGCTGCAATGTGTCGAGCCACAACGCCAGCATCGGGCGCCCGTCGATCTGCAGCATGCATTTTGGAACGCGGTCGGTGATGGGCCGCAGCCGGGAGCCGACGCCCGCCGCCAGCAGGAACGCCTTCACCCGCCCGCCCTCCGAACGACCCCCAGATTGCGCATCCGGGCATCGGCCTCCGCCAGAACGCCGTCAAGCCCCTCCATGCCCTCCAGCCACGCCGCGTACGCGCCGACGGATTCCACCGGCGTCCGCCGCGGCGCCCATCCGAGGGCCCGCAGGGCAGAGATGTCCGAGAGAATGTGGCGGGTGTCGCCGAATCGATAATCCCCGGTCACGCGTCCCGGCTGGTCCGATCCGTATTGTTGCTGGACGACCTCGGCGAACTGGCGGGTCGTCACCGCTTTCCCGCCACCGACGTTGAAGACCCGGCCGGGCGCCTGGTCCGCGTCGAGGACGAGCACGTTGGCGTCGACGACGTCGTCGATGTTGACGTAGTCACGGACCGCGCCGCCATCTTCATACAGAATCGGCGCCCGGCCTTGCAGGTAATGCAGACAGAAGATTCGACAGGCACCGGAGTACGCGTTGTAGACGGACTGCCGGGGCCCTTGCACGATGCTGTACCGCAGGGCCACGGTCGGGATGCCATACCGCCGACCCAGATTGATCGCCACCATCTCCTGGGAGTACTTGGACATGCCGTAGGCGTTCTGAGGATTGGCCACCTGCTCCGGTGTCGCCTGCATCTCGAGGGGCCCGCCACACTTAGGACAACGGATGTCCCATTGGCCGGCGGCCAGATCACGCTCGGGCCGCATCCCGGGCAGCTGATCTCCATCAAACGGGCAGCGGTACAGCCCCTCGCCCATGGCAGCCTGCGAAGACGCCACGACAACGCGGGCCAGGTCGAGACGCTCCGCCACGATGATCTCGAAGAGGAGAGCCGTGGACACCACGTTTACATCCGAAAAACGGGCGAAGTCCGTCATGTAGTCCTGATAGGCGGCCAGATGGAAAACGGCATCGGTGCGGCGCAGAAGGTTGGCCACGAGGTCGCGATTGCGCACGTCACCCCGGAAGAGCTCGACCTCCGGGCTCAGATGGGCAGCGACCCCGTCCCGATGCACTGGTGGCAGAAGAGCATCGAGCACGGTGACGCGATGACCGAGGCTCAGCAGCCGGTCGCAAGTGTGCGAGCCGATGAATCCGGCCCCACCCGTTACCAGTACCCTCATCGAATTCGAGGCCGTCGTTCGGCGGCGCGGCGGGGCATGGCTGACTTCTCCAGTGATGGGATCGTGCTCGATCAAAAGGACGTTGACGCGATGGCGTCGGGGTCCATGCGGGACTGCCGGATGTACTGGGCCAAGGCGTGCATGGCCGACTGGTGCAGGTCCTCGACCACACCGTAGTTGGCGCAATCGACGTGGATGACGACGTCGGCGAGCCGCCTGGCTTCTCCGCCCTCAAAGCCGGTAAAGGCGATCGTCTGCAGGTCGTGGTCGCGGGCCCACGACAGGGCCCGGACGATATTGGGAGAGCGTCCCGACGAGGAGATAGCGACGAGAACGTCACCCGGCCGGGACTGGGATTGCAGCTGGTAGGTAAAGATGTCCTGGTAGGCGATGTCGTTGGCGACGGCGGTGATGAGCTCAACGCTGCTACTCAGGCTGACGACGCGTGGCAGGAGGTCGGTGTGGGTACGGACGCCCTTCACATGGTCGCACTGCAAGTGATTCGCGATCGAGGCCGACCCGCCGTTGCCACACGCGAATACGGCGGCACCGGCCTGGTAGGCGCGGAGCAGGAGGCCGGCCGCCCGATCCATCTCGACGATGTCGATGGAACGCGCCGCCCTGGTCGACTCCTCTGCGTACGCGCCCCAGTAGGCGCCAGCCAGGGGATAGCCGCGGGCCGGGAACCGGGTGAGGGAGGTGGTGGAGTCCTGGATGGTGGTCATGCGGCGATCCGTTCGATGATGAAGGGTGCAGCTGCGGCAAGGGTCGGAAATGACCGGACCGCACTGCTCGTGCACATCCCGGGACCGACGTAGGCCGCCGACGCACCGATCGCGTCGGCCAGGCCAATGTCGGCCGGACTGTCCCCGACGACCCAGGATGTTGCCAGGTCGAGATTGAGGGTCGTGGCCGCGGTCAAGGCCATGCCCGGTCCGGGCTTGCGGTGATCGCTCGGACGGGCAAAGGGGGCCACGACTCCATCGGGATGATAGGGGCAATACAGGTACAGATCGACGTGTGCGCCATGCCGGGAGAAGCGTTCGCGCCATGTACTCGTGCACGAGCCTGACGTCGTTCGTCCCGTAGAAGCCCCGGGCCACCCCGGATTGATTCGTCACAACGGCAACCGGGATTCCGGCGCGGTTGAAAGCCGCGATGGCTTCCGGCGCCCCCGGGATGAACTCCACCCGCTCGACCGACCCGACGTATCCGTGATCAACGATGATCGTGCCATCACGGTCCAGCAGGACGCCCGGCCGGGGAAGAGGTGCCCGGTCCCCGAGAAGGGACAGCGACGTGCCGGTCATCACGGCCGGCATGCCCGGGTCAGCAGTCCCCACATCGATCAGGAGGTCGCCCCCGGAGGACAGATACATCAGCGAAGCTGCTCTGCGACCTGCGCGCCCGGCACGGGGAAGGGATCGTCCGTCTGGCGTCGGAGCAGCTCGTCGATGAACCCACCCGAGAGCAGCTCCTGGATTCGCCGAAGTCGAACAAAGCGGGTCGACCCGAAGTCCTCACGACTGAACGTGTGGGCCGTGTAGGCGTAGACAAGCTCGTCCACCCCGGCTCCGACATTCCACCGGAGGGCAAGGCCGGGAAAGGTGTCGACCAGCTTCGAGAAGTCGACGCGGTAGTTTCGCAAGTCGGGGCCGGCACCCTCTGCAAACGACAGCGTGGAGCCCGGCACGGCCCCCCGGACCAGCTCGGCCACGTCCCGTACCTGGACGTTGTCCTCGGCCCGTCCCACGTTGAACGCCTGGTCATGTACGGCCTCGCGTGGCGCTTCGAGCATGCCGAGAAAAGCCCGGCAGATGTCTTCGACGTGCACCAGGGGCCGCCAGGGAGACCCGTCGCTCTCGAGGCGTACCTGTCCGGTAGTGAGGGCGACGGCGGTGAGGTTGTTCACCACGATGTCCAGACGCAACCGCGGCGAGAAGCCGTACGCGGTGGCGTTTCGCAGGTACGTCGGGCTGAACGTGTCATCAGCCAACCCGGAGAGCTCCCGTTCGGCCAGCACCTTGGTCTCGCCGTAGGGAGTGACGGGGAACAGTTCGGCGTCCTCTGCCACGCCACTCGACCCGGCCGCGCCGTACAAACTGCACGACGAAGCGAAAAGGAAGCGCTCGACACCGGCCCGCTTGGCGGCTCGAGCCAGTTGCAGAGTGCCATCGAGATTGACCGAGAAGGTGGCCTCCGGGTTGAGATGGCCGAGCGGGTCATTGGAGAGGGCGGCCAGGCAGGCCACGGCGTCGTAGCCGGCCAGGTGGCGCGGTTCGGCCTCCCTCATGTCAACCGGAAGGCGCCCGCCGATGTCTTCCGGAGCCGGGCCGAGGTCACATCCCTCATACAGGCCGAGGTCAAGGCCGTCTACGTGGTGCCCCGCCCGGCGCAGGAAGGGAACGAGAACGGCTCCGATGTAGCCACGATCACCCGCAACAAGGACCCTCATCGCATGCCCCTAGTTCAATTGAGAAGTTTGGATCGAGAAGTTTGGACAGACGGCATGAAGGCCGCCTGCTGACAGGAGCGCGCCGTCGCGAGCTTGATACCTGGGGCCTGCTGGCCAGAACGGCGACGAAGGGCCGCCGGGCCGTTGGCAGGCTCCAGCCTTCAGGAGGTCAGGGTGCTGCCTGCGTCCTGGTCGAACCCGCTGGAGCACTTGCCCGATCTCAGCTCACTGCTGGTTCCGCACCGATCCGTCGCCGGCTTGGTCCACTCGGACCAGGTGACCGGGTTGAGCAGGTTGCTCTGGCTCCAGGCCCAGAAGTGCCACGGTCCGACGTAGGAGTTGTCCGAGAAGCGGTCGTGCTGCACGAACGTGAGTTGCTGGAGTACCCAGGTCGTGTAGGGGTGCTCCCCATAGTTGCTGAACAGGCCGTTGAAGCCGCACAGGTTGGTGGTAGTGCACTTCGGGCTGATGGAGGGGCTGAACTTCAAGGTGTTGTCCGTGACGAGCACATTCTGCGTTTTCCAGCGGCAGTTGTCCCAATAGTCAGGGCTGGCTGCAGCGGAGGCGGGATTCGCACCGGCCAGGTGGCTGGCGCATGATGCGAGCGTGTACACGGCCGGGTCGACCAGGGTGCACACGCCATCGGACCCGTCGGAGCAGTAGCGATTGGCGTTTTCCCACAGAACGATCCCGCCCCAGTTGCCGTCCAGCACGTTCCCGGAGATCAGGAACTGCTGGTTGTAGTTCGAAGCGACGCGCGGGTCGGCGCCCGATTCGGAGATGTAGATGGCGGAGCCGGGAAAGCCCGGAGTGGCGTTGTCGTTGCCGGCGCCGATGCCGTTGCCGGTCAGGGTGTTATTGGTGATCTGGGCGTTGTAGGAGATCTCGTAGGCGATCCCTTCACCCCAGTTGTCGGTCACGTAGTTGTGCGAGATGTCGAAACCGGCGTTGTCGGTGTCGACCCAGATGCCAGCCCCCACGTTGTTGTGAACGTAGTTGTCCGTGACGGTGGCGTTGGTCGTGATCCAGAACTTGCCCCCGCCCGAGCAGCCGCACTGGGTGTGGGATCCGGGCACGTCGTAGTAGCCGGCGTTGTTGTTGTCGGCGATGTCGTTGCCGGTCAGTGTGACGTTGACCGAGTGACCCCAGCCGTTGAAGCCGTACTCCCCGTTCTGGTACAGGCAGTTGTCGACGACGGTGCCGTTGGTGGCGACTGCGACTCCGGCGCCGTACGGATTGTGCTGCACCAGGTCGTCCTTGATGGTCCAACCGTTGTACCCGCCCTGGCCGACTACCGCCTCGCCGGGACCGGCCTCGAAATGCTGAATCGTCAGGTACTCGATGGTGGCATGGGACAGGGAGCTGGCCGACACGGCCGCGAAGGCATAGTCGTTGACGCCCTGGCCATCGATCACCGCGCCCGGCGCGCCCACGAAGGTGTCGTTCTGGGCGACTGCGATCTGGGCGTACTGGTTGGATCCCAGCGTGTGGATGCCAGGTGCAAACCAGTAGGTGGTGTTCGGCTTGACGCTCCAGTTGTTGACGATGGGCGTCCCGCTGTTGTCGCCCGCGGGGATGCTCACCGCCCCGGCCGGCGGCGTGCGGTACGGCGAGGGCGGCAGACCGGTCTCACACCAGGTGACCGGCGGGGAGGTGGGCGCCGAGTTGGGGCGGGACACGGGCGCTGCCGGACTGTCGGCCGTGGAAGACGGTATCGACGACCCGGTCGCGGACCGCGAACCCGGCATCCCGCACCCGGCCAGGGCGAGGACCGCCGCGACGGCCGCGCACGCGGCGCCGGTGACCAGCACCGGCCGGCGCACTGGGAGGGTGCGGGTCAGGTCGGGGTGACCTCGACGTCGACCCAGAAGTTCTCGCCACCGCCGCCGGCCCCGTAGCTCAGCGGATAGGCCCAGGATCCGGGGTTGTACGTGCACTGGCCGGGACTCGTGGCTGTCGTTGTGCCGGGAGCCGTGATCGGGCCGGTCGTGATCCCGCTGGACCCGGGACCGTTGCTGCCCCAGTAGTTGATGGTCACCTGGTACCACTTCGACCCGCCCCCGAATACGGCCACCTTGTAGTCACCCGGAGGCAGCGTCACTCCGCTGTACGCACACGACACCCACCCGGACCCGGCCGCGCCGGACCACGCCGGGGCGCTGTTGTCGGTGCCGGCGACCTCGCTCTGGGTGGCCACGTTCCAGATGGCGCACCTTGTCGGCAACGAGGCCGCGCCGGGGCCCGAGTAGAACCAGATGTTGTCGAGCACGCTGGACCCCGACAACTGGAATTCTGTGGCCAGCGTGTACTGGGTGGTGTCGCCGGAGGCGACGCCGGCGAGCGTCGGGTAGCTGGGCCACAGGCGGTAGCTGGCCCCGGCGGGGGCAGTGGTGCCGACCAGGAGGTCCATCCAGAAGTTGGCTGATCCGGATCCGTTCGCCGGCATGTGCACCGACGGGTCGGGGCCGTTGACGCTGAACACGGCCTGGGACATGGAGAACGGGGCCGGCAGGGTGCCGGACTGATCAGAGAAGGCGGACAGCGGCCCGTTGACGATTCCGGCGCTGTAGGGATCACCGGAGCCGAACTGGCTGTCGGTGATCGGGAAGTTGTTGTTGAACCCGGTGCAGGCGTTGTAGCACGCCCCCGGAGCGAGCAGGACCGGGTTCGGCAGCGCCACGTAGTTCCACTGGCCCGCAATGAGGGCGCCCGACGTGACCACGGAATTGGGGACGAGCGTCCCGGTGCCGCCGTTGTAGACGGCCCAGAGTGCGAACTTCTGGGCGGCAGTCGACTGCCCGGTCGGGCTCACCCACCACCAGTAACCGTCGAACCAGTTGCCGCCAGTGGTGACCTGGAACAGGATGCCGGCCTGGAAGGGGCCAGAATACGACACCGAGGTCGCCGGCCCGTTGGTGGAAGGGAACAGCCGGAACGAGCCGGACCCGCCACCCCCGCCGCCTCCGGTGCTCGCGACCGGATTGAATCCGTTGACGAAGGCGACCATGAGCCAACTGCCCTTGTTCGCGTTGTAGATGAACGCCAGCAGGTCGGTATCGGCAACCGTCGTCGTGAGCACCGGCGGCGGCAGACCGAGGGAAAACTCGTAGGCGCTGCCCCAGGTGATGGTGTTCGACCCCTGACCGCCCTGGGTGATCTGGAACACGATCTTCTGGCCGTCCGTCGGGTTGGCCGGGTTTTCCATGGTGCGATTGCCGGCGATCGTCACCCGGAAGTCATTTCCAAGCGACGCGTCGACTGCGATGGCGGAGGCGTCGGTCAGGGCCACGACGGCGGGCGCCACCGCGCCCTGCTCCGTCGTGGTCTGGGCGCTGGCCGGCGACGCCAGTGCTTCGGCCAGGACCGTGCCCCCGGCCGCACCGACCGCCGCCAATCCCACGGCCCGCTTGAGAACGCCTCGCCGGCTGACCGCGACGTCGGGATCGCCGGGGGCGATCTCGTCGAGCTCCACGCCCGCATCGCTTGAACTCGACGTCCGGCGCCGAGTCAAGAAATGCCTGTTCATGATGCCTCCCTGATCTCTGGGCGTGTTTCCACTCGGCCGCTCCCCGTGCTCATGGGAAGAAGGCCAGAAACGCACCGGAGTTGACTTTCGCGACCGAGACGGGCGCGACCTCTAGGTCGATGTAGTAGTTGTCGCCGTCCGCTTCGACGGAGTTCGGGTAGGCCCAGGTCCCGCTGGTGTCCTGGGCGCACGGAGTTGCCGGGTTCGGGCTCAGCCCGCAGGGGACGCAGGCGATGATGCCATTCCCGGCGCCGTGGGCGTAGCCCGTACCGATGGCGGTGTAGCCGCCGCCATTGGCCAACCAGTACCCCTGGGCGCCGGAATACCACGTGTAACCGGGGCTGTACATGCCGACGGCCACGCGGTAGTTGTGATTGGCATTGAGTACCAGTTCGGTCGCGGAGTAGTCGCAATAGACCCAGCCGGCGCCGGCCGAGGCCGCCCCGCCCCCGGGCAACAGCCACTTCGGCGATGAATTGACCGACGCGGGGACGACTGCCTGGGTCTGTGCGTCCCAGATACCGCAAATGGTGGGCAGGACTGCGTTGCCGGTCTGAGACATGAACCAGAGCTTCAGAATCTGGGCCCGTTGCGATACCGCCAGCTGGGTGGAGACCGTAAATGGAAGCTGAGCTTCCGGCGTATAGAGCGGATTGGGTTGGTTGGGCCAGCACCGGTAGGTCGGATTGGGCGGCGGCACGTTGGTGACCTGCACGTCCATCCAGGTGTTGAAGCCACTGGAGCCCAGGCCCGGATAGACGCTCGTGGGGTCCAGGGTTCCGTACTGCCAGCTGCAGTTGTTGCCCTGGTAGAAGCTGACGTCGGCAGTGTTACCCGAGCTGGAATCGGCAAACGCAAAGAGCGGGCCGCTCGTGATCCCGGTGTCGTACGTCCCGCCGGCACCGTACGGGTTATTGGTGGTCGGCGCGAACTGCGGTGACGCGGTGGCAGCCCGGTAGGAGACGTATTGGGAGAGCGGGATGGGCTCGGGCAGAGTGATGTAGTTCCACTGCCCGGGTGTCAGGGCGCCAGACGTGATGACCGACGCCTCGACGACCGCACCCTGGTCGCCTTCGGTGTCGAGGTCCCTCGTGTCCTGCCACAGGCAGAACTTTTGGGGGGCAGTGGACTGCTGGGTGGGGCAAACCCACCACCAGTAGCCCTGGAAATAGGTCGTCATCTCGGTGACCTGGAAGCCAACGGCCGACACGAATTCGAAGCCCGGCCCGAAGTTGGTCGGGTTGGCCGGGCCGCTGGTGGAGGGGAACAGCCGGTAGACGGCCATTAGCTGAACCCGTTGACGAATGCTGCCAGCAGCCAGCTGCTGTGAGCGGCGTTGTAGATGAACCCCAGCACGTCGGTTTGGCCACCGATCGTGCTGAGGGCCGGTTGCGGTAAGCCGGTCGAGAATTCGTAGCTGCTCGCCCAAGTGATCGTGTACCAGCCGGCTGCGCCCTGTGTGATCTGAAAGATGATTTGCTGGCCGTCCGTGGGATTGGCCGGATTGCCCATCGTTCGATCGCCGCCCAGGGTCACCCGGAAGTCGTTGCCCAGCGAGGCATCGACCGCGATCGTCGCCGCGTCAGTGAGCGCTACGACCGTCGGGGCCATACCCCCCGACGCCGTGGTCGTTTGGGCCGAGGCCGGTGGGGCCAGAGCCGTGGACCACAACGTGGCGCCGGCAGCCCCGACCGCGGCGACGCCGGCGGCGCTCTTGAGAACCCGCCTCCGGCTCATCGCCTTCGGCGGTGCCGTCACAATCGTCCCGGGCGAGAAGTCCCCTTCGGTGGCCGTTGCGCTCGCCATAGCCCGGCGACAGGCCAGCAGCGCAGACGACTCCTTCCCGGTCGCGTCGCAAGCCATTCCTCCCATCGACTTAACCAGAGCTTTACCTACGGTTCGTAATACGCGCCGACGGTGTTCTTTTTCGGCCATACACGAAACTTCCCGGATCTCTGCCACTCTGCGTGGTGCTCCGCTCACCGGTTCAGATGAAATCGGCGAATCCTCGCTCGCGCCGTTCGAAGACGACGCAGCCGACGAACAACACGACCAGCGGTACGACGGTCGAGAGCGCCAGGAAGAGGACGGAAGGCCGAGGCTGGTGGACGAGCGACCAGCGCATGTCCTCCAGGAGCCAGGTGAGCGGGTTGAGCTGGAAGAAGGCGTGATACCTGGCGGGGATTCCGTTGAGGGAATAGGCAACCGGGCTGGCAAACAGCAACACCTGCAGAAGAAACGGGACGATGTAGCCGATGTCGCGGTAACTCACCATGAGCGAGGACGCCACCAGCGCCACGCCGCCGGCCAGACACAGGATGAGCAGGAGCCAGACGGGGGTCAGCACGATCGCCGCCCCCGGGGAGATGCCGTAGACGCCGAGCAGGATGGCGAGGAACCCGAGCGAGACCGCGAAGTCGCACACGGCCGAGCCTGCCGTGGACAGCGGGATGAGCATCCGCGGGAAGTACACCTTCGCTACCAGCCCGGCGTTCGACACGAGTGAGGTGGAGCCGCGGTTCGCCATGGCGCTGAAGGCGTTCCAGGCCATCAGCCCGGCAAAGGTATAGAGGAGAGGTGGAATGCCCCCGGTTGGCAGCTTGGCCACCTTGCCGAACACGAACGACAGCACGCCGGCCCCGAGGAGCGGCTGCAGCACCACCCACAGGACCCCGAGAGCGGTCTGCCGGTAGCGGAGGGTCACATCGCGCTCGAGCGAACCGGAACAGCACCTCGCGATGCTCGATGAGTTCACCAAAGCGAGGCAGCGTCAGGCGCCCGGGCGGAGCGACGACCGTTCGCCACGGGGAATCTCGGTCGACCCGACGGATTCCGTCCGTTGTAGCCGCTTGTGCCGACGGGAACGTCATGCGAGCTCGCAAGCGAAGTCCGTGAGCACCGGCGCCCTGGCGATGGCCCAGTCCGGAGCGGTTCCCGGGTAGGGAAGGGTCGAGACCACCTCGAAGCGGCAGGCGTTCTCCCAGTAGTCCGCGATCTCGGCGTAACTGGAAAGGAACATGTCCACCGAGTACCGACCGGGCTTGAGCCACGGGCCGCGGATCCGGATCTGCCCGCTTCGGGCACTGCCGTCCTCGAGTCGCACGCCTGTGAGCCGCGAATCGCATTGAGCCACGACGTTGCGGTCGCTATCGAGCACCTGGCAGGCCAGGTGAAGAGGACCGTGAGGTACCGAACCGCTCGCCACCTGGAACTCGATCGTCTTCTCTTCCTGGGGCTCGTACACGCGCTGGGCGGAGTTCACGACGTCGAAGCGGAGCTCTCCCGTCCCGGGCCGAAGGGAAGCGCACGTGACGTCCGGGTCGGATGACAGCTCAAAACTCTGCTTATACGCGTTCAGGGCGGCCTCGATACCTCCGCTGTAGCGCACCTGGCCCGCTTCCAGATACAGCCCCGCGGTGGCCAAGGTGGCCACGGTTTGCAGCTGATGGCTGACGAGCAGGACGGTGCGGCCGCTGTTGGCGACCTCCCGCAACTTGCGGAGGCATTTGCTCTGAAAATCGGCATCGCCTACGGCGAGCACCTCGTCCACCACCAGAATCTCGCTGTCCAGATGGGCTGCAACTCCGAATGCCAGGCGCACGTACATGCCCGTGCTAAACCGTTTGACCTGGGTATCGAGAAACTCCTCCACGCCGGCGAAGGCGACGATCTCGTCGAACCGGCGCTGGATCTCCTTTTTCTTCATCCCGAGCAACGTCCCGTTGAGAAAGACGTTTTCGCGGCCGGTCAGCTCGGGGTGGAAACCGGTGCCGATCTCGAGGAGACTGCCGACACGGCCCGCCAGACAGGCCCGGCCGGAGGTCGGCGCGGTGATACGCGTGAGGATCTTGAGAAGTGTGCTCTTGCCCGCCCCGTTGCGCCCGACGATTCCGAGGATCTCCCCCCATGGCACATCAAAGGAAACGTCGTCGAGTGCCAGGAGCCGTCGGTTGGCGCGGCGCCGGCGCGGTTGGCGGAGCCGCCCCAGTGCGGCCTCGGCCGCGGTCGACGACCGGTCGCCCCGGTTGACCACGCGGTATTCCTTTGAAAGATGCGACACGGAGATGGCCAGGCGGGGCGTGGGACGGGAGGTCCTGGCCGGGAGGCTGATCGTGGCGGTCATGTCGTGACGACCGACCCAGCCCGGTTTGACCCGGTCACGGGCGTTCGGGCTGGCACTCACCCCTGAAGACGGTGGACGATGGGTACCGCGACGCGACGACGGTGTGACCATCAAGTCGGGCGCTGGCACAGCGGTAGCGGTCCAACGGTACGGGCTCGGTGCCGTTGAGTTCCCCCCGCAGAGTGAAGATGCGCTTGGCTGCGTCGATCACCGTGGCCGGTGGCGCGTCGAACGGACGAACCGGGAATGTGCCACGCGGGCGCATCAGCGTTGACCTGTGACTGGTGAGCAGCGGTCGGGATTTCTCGGGTCGAGGGGCAGCGCGGCGGATGCCGGCGAACCGGGGTGCTCGACGGAGAAAGGGAGGCGGAAGGTACTCCCCGGCCCCGTTCCTACAGTCATCGCGACACCTTTCAGGAGCGCTGCGTCCGCTGCCTGCTTCTCGTTCGCGAGTATTGCTTTCTCACGGGCGCTTAAGGGGTCCATCGGCTTACCCAGAGGGTGACCTGTGCACAGAAATACGAAATTCGCGTGATCAATCCGTGGCGATGGGCCAGGATCAGGCGAAGAAGACTTCCTCCAGATCGACGCCAGAACGAGCCGCCAGCCGCCGCAGCTGCTCGAGAGCCCGGGCCCGAGTGGGGCCGATGCTGCCAACGGGCATGGACAACGCTTCGCTGATCTCCACGTAGCTGAGGGGAGAGTCGGCGCTGAGCAGCCGGAGCAGCAACTGGGATCGCATCGGGAGCTGGTCGACCAAACTATTGACGATTTGCCTGCGCTCTACCGCCACCAGGTCCCCATCGGGTGAACGCGATGACGACGGATCAGGCAGGAGTTCGAAATCCTCACCGCTCGGTACCTGCCGCCCTGCCATCCGTATCAAACGAAGGCATTCGCGTCGGGCGGTCGTCGCCAACCAGGCTCCCACCCGCTCGGGTTGCTCGATCCGATCGAGGTGCTCGAGCAAACGCAGCCACGTCGTCTGAAACACGTCGGCGGCGTCCGCTGCATTGAGGCGGTGCCCGCGGGCGATCGCCCACACCGTTCCGGAGAAGCGCTCCACCAGGGCATCCCAGGCCCTGTGATCGCCAAGCCGCGCCTGCGCGACGAGCAGCGCCACTGCGGATCGGTCGGTCGCATCGTGGGCGGCGCTGCGGCTCCGCCCCTGACGGCCGGCACTGGCCCCGGTGTCCACGGCAACATTGCCCTGTGGTTGGAACGTGCCGGTTTCCGCCGAATCAAAGGTCGGTGCCTGGAGATCCCCGGCATCCACCATGGAGTGAACCGTCATAACGTAAGCCCCTTCGTCTGTAGCCCTACAAACCCGGTTGCCGCGACCTGCACGTCTCGACCCCGGATTCAACTGTTGCCGACCAGTGGTCGGTTGCCCGGCTGAATGATACACGGCGGTCCTTTGGCCACAAGGACAAACGAGCAGCACTGATGCCCCCGCCCCGTTGCTCCAACCCAACAGCCAGACGATGCCGCTTCCGGGTGGCCGGGTGCGTCCTCCTGGGCTCAGGATGCATCGTCTACCTGCACTTTTATCCCGATGACGACCTGCGGTGGGACACTTGACCGCTATCGAATGCGGCGATGCTCGAGGCGCCTACCATCGCCAATCGACCACAGATAGCATAGGAACAACCACGGTTCGTAGGAGACGAAGCGATTGCTCGGCCTCGTATTGTCCCTATGTTGATTATGAGTTGGGGTCGGAAAAGGTCCGTTTGGACTGTCACCGCACCAGTCCAGCCGGGGCCGGCCACGATGTATTCCGAAAGGGTCAAAGGAATGTTGCACCGACCTGCCAGCGCACCGGCGGCGATCACCGCACAGCCTGCTTCCGACGGCGGTGAGCGGGTGCCGGACGCGGTGGTCGCCCGGGCCAAGGCGGCCTTTCGCCGGCGAACTGAAGGCGAGCTCGCGGTCCTGGCCCTGGACTCGCTCATCGATCTGAACGCTCCCCCGACCGATCATCGCCTCCGCTTCGATCACCCGCGCTTACAGGTTGACGTCCACGTGGCGTCAGCTGACGGCCGGGCCGATCTGAGCGGACAGGTCGGGCCGCCCGCGCCCGTGCAGTTCCGGCTGGAGTTCGCCGGGGACATCGTCGCCCGCATCGACGACAGCACGGACGGCTCGTTCTCCTTTCGTCAGGTCCCGGGCGGCGTCATCCGTTTGCACCTCACCGGTCCTTCCGACACGACGCCGGTGTATACCGATTGGTTTCGCGTCTGCTGAGCCGAGCGTGCAGCATCGTCAGTCGAGAGCCGCTGCCGCTACCCGGGCAGCGACGTCGTCGACGGTTCCGGTGCCATCGACGACCCGCCAATGCTCAGGGTCGCTGGCGGCGAGGGCGGCGTAACCGGCCTGGACCCTGGCGAAGAAGGACGCTCCCTCTCCTTCTATGCGGTCGGCGCCGCCACGTGCTGCCAGACGAGCGGCCGCCTCCTGAGCGCTCACTTGCAGGAGCACGACCCGGTCCGGCTCCAAGCCGCGGGATGCCCAGACGGAAAGCTGCGCCAGCTCCGCCGGGTCGAGACCCCGCCCGTACCCCTGGTAGGCAAGCGTTGAACCGGAGAACCGGTCGCACACCACGTTCCGGCCCTCGTCCAGAGCGGGACCGATTACTTCTGCCACATGCTCCGCCCGGGCCACGAGCAAGAGGAGGGTCTCCGCCCGGCTGGTGAGAGGAGGCCGATCCGGGGCGAGTACGAGGGCCCGGATGCGCTCGCCGGCGGCCGTGCCGCCCGGTTCACGAGTCAACACGGCGCCGATAGCATCGGCCAGCCGGGCCGCCTGCGTGGACTTGCCGCTCGCTTCCCCGCCCTCGAGGACGATGAACCGGCCCCGTGCAGCCGGGACGGCCCGCGCACTCCGAACTGCCTGCGCACTCCAAACGGTCAGTCGCCGGCTTCCTTTCTGGTTGGGGAGGCGGATTTGCGGGCGGCGGGCGTTTTGCCGGTCGATTTCTTTTTCGTGCTCGCTCTTGACGCCGACGTCTTCTTCGTCGCGCTCGCCTTCTTCACAGGTGCAGCTTTCTTCGCGGCCGCACCGACGGATTTCTTGGCCGTCCCGCCGGCCTTCTTGGCCGCGGCCCGGGAGCGGCCGGGCCGCGGAGGGGCGGCGCGGCGGTCCGCCAGCAGCTCGGCGGCGCGCTCCGGATTGATCCCGTCCACGGTGTCGCCCTTACGAAGAGACGCGTTGGTGGTCCCGTCGGTGACGTACGGTCCGAACCGGCCGTCACGCAGGACGATGGTGGCGCCGCTCTCCGGGTCCGGGCCCAGCTCCCGCAGCGGGGCCGCCGCCGCGCCTCTGCCCCGCCGCGCCGGCGGCTGGGCGAAGAAGGCGAGCGCCTGTTCGAGCGAGACGGTGAACAATTGTTCCTCCGACTCGAGCGAGCGCGACTCCGATCCTCGCCGAAGATACGGGCCGTACCGGCCGTTGCTGGCCACGATCTCCTCGCCCGTGCCGGGATCGACGCCGACGACGCGGGGCAGCGACAGCACCTGCAGCGCGTCCTCCAGCGTCACGGTCGCGGGGTCCATGCTGCGCAGCAGTGACGCAGTGAGCGGGCGCCCGCCGTCGGCCTCTTCGGCGGATCCCACCTGGACATATGGGCCGAAACGGCCCGCCCGCACGGCCACGGTCCGCCCCAACTCGGGGTGGACGCCCAGCTGTCGTTCGGTCGATCCGGCCGCCAGCAGCTCGGCCGCTCGCTCCGGGGTCAGCTCGTCCGGAGCCAGATCCTCCGGCAGCGCGGCGCGCTCGGCTCCCTCATCGTCACCCCGCTGCAGGTATGGGCCGTAACGACCCACCCGGACCACCAGGCCCGAGTCGGGCCCTCCGATGGGGATGGAGTTGATCTGGCGAGCGTCGATCTCGCCCAGGTGCTCCGACACCAGCCGTTTGAGACCAGGCTGCCCATTGCCGAAGTAGAACCGGCTCAACCAGGGAACGCCCTCCTGATCGCCCCTGGCGATGTCGTCGAGGTCCTCCTCCATGGACGCCGTGAACCCGTAGTCGACAAGCTCCCCGAAGTACCGTTCGAGGAGCCCCGTCACGGCGAAGGCCGTCCAGGAGGGCACCAGCGCCGAGCCCTTCTTCCAGATGTAGCCCCGCTGTTCGATGGTGTCCAGGATCGTGGCGTAGGTCGATGGCCGGCCCACGCCCATGTCCTCCAGGGCCTTGACCAGGGACGCCTCGGTGTAACGGGCAGGCGGCTGGGTCGAGTGGCCTTCGGGCGTGAGCGACAGCGCCGCCAGGGGGTCGCCGACGGCCAGAGGCGGGAGGCGCACCTCTCGATCTTCGAGCTCGGCGTCGGGATCGTCGGAGCCCTCGACGTACGCCCGCAGGAAGCCCGGGAAGGTGATCACCCGCCCGCTGGTGCCGAACTCGGCGTCGATGGGAGTGGCGGGCAGGTCACCATGGCCGGCGCCGGCGCTCGATCTGCCGGCGAGACGGACGACCACGCTCTGACCGACCGCATCGGCCATCTGCGAGGCAACGGTGCGCATCCACACCAGCTCGTAGAGCCGGCGCTGGTCGCCGTGCAGACCGGACTCCCCGGGCGGCTGGAACCTCTCGCCGGTGGGACGGATCGCTTCGTGCGCTTCCTGGGCGTTTTTGACCTTTTTCTCGTAACGGCGAGGCCGGGCCGGGACGTACTCCTCTCCGTAAAGACTTCGGGCCGTCGCCCGAGCCGCCTGAAGGGCCTCATCCGACAGGGTTGTCGAGTCCGTCCGCATATAGGTGATGTGGCCGGCCTCGTACAGATCCTGCGCCACCCGCATCGTGCGGGCCGCTGAGAACCGGAGCTTGCGCCCTGCCTCCTGCTGGAGCGTCGAGGTCATAAACGGCGGGTGCGGCGTGCGCCGCCATGGCCGCTCCTCGACCGACCGCACGGAGAACTCGGCCGATTCCAACCGGTCGGCCAGCTCCCGGGCGGCCTCCTCGTCCAGGCGAACGACGTCACGGGCATTGACCTGGCCGTTCTCCGCGAAGTCGCGCCCGCTGACGAGCCGGCGGCCGTCGAGGGCCACGAGGGAGGCACCGAACGGTTGGGCTGGCGTCTTTTCACTGCTGAAATTGACCGGCCAGATCCCAGAACGACGCCGACACGAAGCGCATCCGAGCTCGCTCGCGCTCGACGACCAGCCGGGTCGCCACGGACTGCACCCGGCCCGCGGACAACGCCGGCATCACCTTCTTCCACAGGACCGGGCTGACCTCGTACCCGTAGAGACGATCCAGGATGCGCCGGGTCTCCTGGGCGTCCACCAGCCGGCGGTCGAGGTTCCGGGAGTCGCGCACGGCCCGCTCGATCGCCGAACGGGTGATCTCGTGGAACACCATGCGACGGACCGGTATCCGCGGCGCCAGGACCTCCTCCAGATGCCAGGCAATGGACTCGCCCTCGCGGTCCTCGTCGGTGGCGAGGTACAGCTCGCTCGCACCCTTGACCATGCTCTTGAGCTTGCGGACCTGGTCTCGCTTCTCGCGGGAGACCACGTACAGGGGCTTGAAGTCGTTGTCGACGTCGACCCCCAGGCGGGCCCAGGGCTCACCCTTGTAGGCGGGCGGCACATCCGCGGCGTTGCGGGGCAGGTCACGGATGTGCCCGATGGAGGACTCGACGTCGTAGTTGTTCCCGAGAAGGGCCGAGATGGTCTTGGCCTTGGCGGGGGACTCGACGATGACGAGGGGTTTGGGCATGGCGGCTCTAATACTGGAGGAAAAAGGACGGGGCGGGATGGCGGGAGCGCCCGCCGTGGCGCTCAAGGTATCGTGCGGCCGGCCGGGAAGCGATGATGCAGCCCGGCCGGCAGGTCTGGCACGGCCGCTCCGCGCAGCACGCCGCGCACCTCAGGTGGCCCGGCTCGCCTCGTCGCTGGCACGCCGCCCACCCCCCAACCCGGCGTGTCCCCACCCGGCCTGCCCCGCTCCCCCGAGCGCCCGGAGCGGCCCGCTGCGGGTACGCTCCCGGCCTCATGGCCTCGATTCGCGAGTTTGGTTCACTCCGCCATCTGGCCGGACGCTTCTTCGGGGCGCTGCTCCCGTACGGGCCGCCGGCCGCGGACGAACGCTGGGCCGAAGACCACTTGCTCCCGGGGGAGCAGACGCTCTGGCGCGAGATGTCGGGCTCCGACCGGCGCCACGCGGTCGGCGTGGCCCGGCGCACGGTGGATGAGCTTGGCGGGCCGGGTGGTTCAGCTGGGCCCGTCGGGCGGAACGTGGTGGCAGCCGCACTGCTGCACGACGTGGGCAAGGTGAAGCCCGCGCTCGGCACGTGGAGCCGGGCCGGCGTCACCTTCGCAGCCATGGGGACCGGACGAGAGGAACTGGTCCGCTGGTCGAGAATCACCGACGCGGCGTTCACCGACCCGGCGCCGGTGCCCTGGCGGGCGTGGCGCAGTCGGATCGGCCTGTATCTCCGCCACGACGCGGTCGGCGCGGAACTGCTGTCAGAGGCCGGCAGTGACCCCTTGACGGTTGCCTGGGCCGGCGAACATCACCGCCCGCCGCAACGGTGGAGCGTGGACGCTCGACTCGGCGCCGCCCTCAAACTGGCGGACGACGATTGACCGGCTCCGCCTCGACCGCCAGCTTGTAGGCACGGTAGCGGTGGGCGATGAAGACCGCGATCGCCACCACGGCCGCCGCCCCAAGCAAGTAGCCGGCGTAGTTGAAGCCCTTCATGACGTGGTGGTAGCTCGAGCCCACGCCATAGCCGATGAGCGCCATGGCACTGAGCCAGATGGCACTGCCGAGGAACGTCAGCACGCCGAACGGCACCAGTGGGTACTCGGCCACACCCGCCGGCAGGGCCACGAAGTTGCGGATGACTGGAATGAGCCGGCCGCCGAAGACGCCCCAACCGCCATGGCGGTGGTACCAGCCTTCGGCTCGGTCGAGGTCATGGTGGGTGAGCAGGACGTACTTGCCGTAGCGGTCGACGAACCCGCGGCCCGCGTACCGGCCGATGGCCCAGGCCAGGTACGCGCCGATCACCTCCCCGGCCACGGCCACGACGATCACAGCCGGCAGGCTCAGCTGACCCTCAGCTGCCAGCACGCCGGCGAACCCGATCGTCAACTCGGAAGAGGTCGGGATGCAGCAGGACTGAAGAACCGACAGCACGAAGATGGCGGCGTAGCCGTACGTCGAGACGAGGTGCGTCAGGTTGATGAGCGCGAGCACCCGGGAATCCTACGGGAGCGGCCGAAGGCTCCCCCGGCAAGGAGCGCCCGGGAGAGGCCAACTTTCGGTAAAGAGTTCAACAATCGGCAGCCAACCCGGGCAGGTTGACCACGATCGCCTCCTGTGTGTTACGGGCGATCACCACGACCGCCTCCTCATCGGCGGCGGGATTCTCCTCCCGGTGCGGCGTGTACGGCGGCACGTACACGTAGTCACCCGGGGCGGTCTCGATGCGGGTCTCGATGCCATCGGCCAGATACACGAAGGCAGGATGACCGGACACGACGAAGATGGCGGTCTCGGACTCGCCGTGATGATGGTCGGCGGAACGGGCCCCCGGCGCCACATGCGTCTGCCCCATCCACAGGGCTTCCGAGCCGGCCCGGTCGCCCGAGATGGCGGCCCACCGTGTCATGCCGGGGGTTTGCGCGGTGGCCGAGTCGAGGCCGCCCGCCCGGGTGTGGTGGAGAGGTCTCGGGCTCATGAGGCCGATGCTAGGGCCGCTCGTCGGGAGCGCAGCCCCGTCCCGTGCGGTCCCTAGCATGAACGGCATGCCCTCTCAGGCCGAGAAAGCCGAACGGTTCCTGACCCTCCATGAGGGGGCGGCGCCCCTGCTCATGCCGAACCCTTGGGACCCCGGGTCGGCTCGCCTGCTCGCGGCGCTGGGCTTCTCCGCGTTGGCCACCACCAGCGGAGGGTTCGCGGCAACGCTCGGCCGGCAGGACGGGTCGGTCTTGCGCGAGGAGGCCATCGCCCACGCCACGGCCATCGTGGCGGCGGTGGACCTGCCGATCTCAGCCGACCTCGAGAACGGGTTCGGGAGCGATCCCGAGGAGGTTGCCACCACGGTTCGCCTGGGCCTCAACGCTGGTCTGGCGGGGTGCTCGATCGAGGATTTCACCCATCGGCCCGACAATCCCATCTTCGGGCTCGACGCGTCCCGGGACCGGGTGATCGCTGCAGCCGAGGTCGCCCACCGGGGGGACGTCCATCTGGTCCTGACCGCCCGAGCCGAGAACTATCTGCACGGGAAGCCGGACCTGGCCGACACCATCACCCGCCTGCAGGCCTACCAGGAGGCAGGCGCGGACGTCCTGTACGCGCCCGGCCTGACCGAGCTGGACGACATCCGGCGGGTCGTGGCGAGCGTCGACCGCCCGGTCAACGTCCTGGCCCTCCCGGGCGTCCCAACGGTGGCCGAGCTGGCTCAGGCCGGTGTTCGGCGGATCTCGGTGGGCTCTGCCTTCGCGTGGACGGCCCTCGGGGCCGTCGTCGACGCGGGCCGCGAGCTGCTCGACCAGGGCACCTACGGCTTCTGGGACCTGGCCGGCAAGGGCGCCAACGTCGGCCGGAGTGCGTTCATGACCCTGGATCTGGACCGGTGACCATGGCGATGACGGACCGGAGGTCTCCGAGGTGGTGTTCGACCTCGTGCGCGGTGTTGCGGCCGAGCCAGGCCAGGTCCCGTTCGGCCGTCACCGGGTAGTTGTAGATGAGGGGGCGGGCCCATTGGGCTGTGGTCAGTTGATCGAACACGGTGGCGCACAGGTCGGCGGCCATCTCCAGATGGTCGGCGACGCGGGCGGGGGTATGGGCGTCGTAGCGGGCCAGGGCGACACGTTCGTCGCGGTACATGCGGGGGAAGCCAGGGTTGGCTTCGACGAGGGCGAGCACGGCCCGGTCGCGCTGGACGAGGAGCACGTCTCGCACGTGGCAGGCGTACTCAAGCGCCGACCACACGTCGGTCGTGGGGGTCGGGCTGGGGCGCCGCCGCAGGACCAACTCGGGCGTGACCAGGAGTGGGTCCCGGTAGCTGGTGGCGCCGGCCCGGAGGAGACGGGCGAGATCGTTGACGGGCACATCGTCGTACACGAACCCGCACTGGTCGCACCGGTCCACGCTTCCATCATGGCGTGGGGTGGGGCGTTGTTCGGTACCCGGCGTTCTCGTTGTTTTGTGTGATGTTTGCCGCGTGATACGCGGCAAACATCACACAAACACTTGACCGTGCCCACTTGCGAGCAACTGGGCACGCTTGGCGCGCCTTTCACCACACAATCGGTTCAGGGATCAGTCGCCGCCGGCGGCTACCGGCACTTGGCCCTCGACCGGGGTGTCCAGCGCCGCGATCTTGCGCTTGGAGAACAACACCCCGCCAAGGATGACCAGGAGGGCCGCAGCGGCGATGATGTAGCGGACCGCAGTGTCATGCTGCAGGCTGATGACGGCGGGCAGGATGAGCAGGCTGACCAGGTTCATGACCTTGATCAGCGGGTTGAGAGCAGGGCCGGCGGTGTCTTTGAACGGGTCGCCGACGGTGTCGCCAATGACGGCCGCTTTGTGAGCCTCTGAGCCCTTGCCTCCCTCGTGGCCGTCCTCGATGTACTTCTTGGCGTTGTCCCAGGCGCCGCCCGAGTTGTTCAAGAAGTTGGCCATCAACTGACCGGTCAGGATCGTGCCGGCCAGGAAGGCGCCCAGCGCCAGGTCGCCCACGGCAAAGCCGACCACCACCGGCGACAGTATGGCCAGCAACGCCGGCGTGGCCAGCTCCCGCTGCGCCGCCGTGGTGCAGATGTCGATCACCCGGCCGTACTCGGGCCGCTCCGTGCCGTCCATGATCCCCGGGTGGTCCCGGAACTGGCGGCGGACCTCCTGCACCACCGTCCCGGCCGAGCGGCCCACGGCCCGAATGGCCAGGGCCGAGAAGAGGAAGGCGATGGATCCGCCAATCAGCAGTCCGATGAAGGTCTTTGGATTCGCGACGTTGATAATCGTCTGCGAGACACTGGTGAACAGGGCGTTGCCCTCGGCGATCACCCCGGGTGGCAATTTCACATTTTCGGCGATGGTCTGGACGTAGCTGGCGAACAGCGCCATGGCGGCGATCACTGCCGAGCTGATGGCGAATCCCTTGGTGACCGCCTTGGTGGTGTTGCCCACCGCGTCCAGGCTGACCATGATGCGCTCCGGTTCGCCCTGGAATTCACCGCTCATCTCGGCGATCCCGGCTGCGTTGTCCGACACCGGCCCGAAGGTGTCCTCCGACACCACGATCCCGGCGTTGGATAGCAGCCCGAGGCCGATCAACGACACCAGGTACAGCTCCAGGCGGATGTTGCCGTTCCCGAGTCCGATGGCGACCACGATGGCCAGCACAATGGCGATGAGGGCGGGTACGGCCGACTCCAATCCGGTGCTGATACCGGACAGCACGGTGGTGGCGGGCCCGGTCCGGGCAGCTTCGGCGATGTCGCGGACCGGCGTCGTCTCGGTGGAGGTGTAGTACTCCGTAATCCGGCTCACGGCCTGGCCCAGGATGACCCCGGTCAGGACAGCCCAGAACAGTTTGAGGTTGTGAACATAGAACTGGGCCACGAAGAAGGTGCCCACGATGGTGAGCACCGCGGACGTGACCAGTCCCCGGTTGATGGGAGCCATGGCGGTCCGGTCTTTGGGCGTGGCTCGCACCACGAAGATGCCGATGATCGACGCCAGGATGCCGATGGCGGGCACCACCAGGGAGAACACCAGCCCGACCTGGGCCCGGCTCGGTACGAAGGCCGTGTTCGCCAGGATCAGAGTGGCGACCAGGATGACGATGTAGGACTCGAACAGGTCGGCGCCCATGCCGGCGCAGTCCCCGACGTTGTCGCCCACGTTGTCGGCGATGGTGGCGGCATTCCGGGGATCGTCCTCCGGGATGCCGGCTTCGACCTTGCCGACCAGATCGGCGCCCACGTCGGCTGCTTTGGTGAAAATGCCGCCCCCGACGCGCATGAACAGCGCGAGGAGGGACCCGCCGAAGCCGAAGCCGATGAGGATGGCGGTGGCGTCGTTTTGGGCCAGCATCACGATGATGGTGGCACCGAGGAGTCCGAGCCCGACCACGAACATGCCGGTGACGGCGCCAGTGCGAAACGCCACCTTGAGCGCGGCCGGGAGAGACCCGTCACGGGCTGCTGCGGCAGTACGCACGTTCCCCCGCACCGCCGTGCTCATGCCGATGAACCCGGCCAGACCGGAGAGGATGGCCCCCACCAGGAACGCCAGGGCCCGGAACAGACCGGAGAGCCCGTAGGACAGCACGGTGTGCTTGGACCCGTCCGGGAGAGTTTCGGTGATCCTGCTGGCGGTGAGGAACACGAGGACCGCGAGTGGCAGGACGATAATGCCGATGGCCTTGAACTGCCGGACCAGGTACGCCTGGGCCCCCTCCTGCACGGCTTTCGCGATCTCGATCATCGACGGTGTGCCCTGATCGCATGCGAGCACGCTGCGCATCAGGATGAAGCCCGTCGCGATGGCGATCAAGCCGCAGGCTGCAGCGAAGATCATCCAGGCCCATTCGGTGGAATGCAGGTGGAACGGCTGATAGCCGCCTTCAGCGAGGAGGTGCATATTCAGACGATTCCTTTCTCCTCTTGGTGTTGGATGGTTCGACCCGAACCAGGATCTGGCGGGCCACTTTCTCGCCGATGGTGCGGTCGTGACCGTCGACGGCGACGACCAGCGGGCCGTCGAAGGGATGTTTCTCTCGTATCTCCACTACCACCCCCGGCCGAACCCCTAAGCCGTCGAGGAACATGGCGACCTCGGGGTCGGTAGAACCGGGGAGTGCCACCACGGCCCGGTCGCCGGGTGACAGGTCATACAGCGGAGGCATGCCGGGCAGGTCGGCGCTCTCGATCTCCGGGATCGGGAACCCGTGCGGGCAGGTGCTGGGCCGGTCGAGCGCCGCGTACAGCCGGTCCTCGACCTCCTGGGGGAGCTGGTGCTCGAACGTGGGCGCCAGACGGTCGGCTTCGGACCAGCTGTAGCCGAGCATGTCGGCCAGGAAACGCTCGACGATGCGATGGCGGCGGACCACGCTCATGGCCCGGCGCCGTCCGGCGTCGGTCAGCTCGACGCCGTGATACGGGGTGTGCACGGCCAGGCCCCGGTCGGCGAGCTTCTTGACGGTGGCGGTCATCGTGCCGGGCGACAGGCGGAGCGCGGCGGCCAGGTCGCCCGTCCGGGCCCCCGAGTCCGCCTGGTTCGGGGACTCGGGGCCGGACGTGAGGCGCCAAATTGCCTTCAGCGTCTCGCGTTCGGATTTCGTCAGGGCCGCATCCATAATTTCGCCGGGGCGAGACCCTAGTTTTTTGACCTACCGAAAGTCAAACGCCCGACAGTCAAACGCAGACGGCGCAGGACGAGGGGAGGCGAGGTCGACACGCCACGGGCCCCGGGCCCCGGGCCCGGCTGGGGCGATCAGTGGTCGTCCGAGAGAACCACCCGGAGGATCTCGGCTGTCTCGTCGCCGCTGTCGGCAGCCGGCCCGCCAAATAGCGTCATCCACACGGCGGTGCCGTCCCCACCCGATTCGAAGCGAACGGCGTCCACCAGCGAGCGGATCAGCGGGATCCCGAGACCGCGCTCGAAGTTGAGCCGGTCCGGGTCGGTGACGGGCGGGTGCTCGGGCAGCTGGTCGGGATCGAAGCCCCGGCCGGAGTCGAGGATGCAGACCTCCAGACGTTCCGGCGCTTCCCACACCTGGACCCCGACGCGCTGGTTGTCAATCGGGGCGACCAGGTTGGCTTCCATGGCGTTGGTGCAGGCCTCGGAGACCGCCAGTTTCAGATCGTCGATGCGGTCGTCGGCGACGCTTCGCCGGGCGGACACGAGCGAGGCGACGACCAGCCGCACGACCGCGATGTACTCCGTTCGGGAGGGAACCGACATCTCCAGCGAGAGGTCCATCCGGCCGGGCCCGCGACTGCCTCAGCCGGCGGTAGCAGTCGCCTCGTCGACGGACTCGCCGATCTGGAACACCGTGGTCAGGCCGGTGATCTCGAACACCTTGAGGATCCGGGGCTGGGTGCAGACGAGCGAGAGATCGCCGCCGTGGCTGCGGAGGCGCTTCAGGCCGCCGACGAGCACCCCCAGTCCAGTCGAGTCCAGGAAGTCCACCCCTTCGAGATCAACGACGATCTGGCGGTGCCCCTCACTGACCAACTCGACCAGCCGCTCGCGCAAGCGCGGCGCGCTGTAGACGTCCACCTCGCCCTTTACAGCCAGAACCGTGAACGGCGATCGGCTGTCGTCTACCTCCAGACCGAGATCCATCGTCGTGTCCTTCCTGATCGCGTCCCTACGAGCCTATCCGGACCGAAGATCACCTCGATGGAGCGAGGCCGGCGGGGGCTGAGTGCTGGCTGCGGGTGGCGGGAAGGCGCTGCGCGCACCCGGCGGGCCTCCGCTCGCCCTCGCCGGCGGGACACATCACGGGTTTGTGTGATAAAAGTCGCGTATCACGCGCCGAATTATCACACAAATGCACGGAGGGTAGCCTGGACGCAGGGATTCCGGAGCGGGCCGCCCCTATCACGCGATCTCGCCCCGGTCCAGCGAGCGGGTCGTGAGTACCAGCGCCGCAACCGTCACGGCCAGAGGGAAGACGAGCCCGGTGGTCCAGGCGACTGCGTTGTGCGGGGGACGGTGATGGGCGATGTAGGCGGCCAAGGAGCGAGTACTGATGAATAGCGAAGCGCGGGCCGCCCCGTGCGACACCCGTGCCACCGCCTGCTCCCAGATCAACAGATAGGCCAGCCCCCAGGCCAGGGCCCGCCGCACCCGAAGCCCCAGGCCGCAGAAGACCGCCGAATAGGCCACGGTGGCCAGCGACCCCCCGGCCGCAGCCCCGGCCACCAGCCGGCCGCCGTCACCGGTCGCGGCGGCGGCGATGACCAGGGGCAGCACCGCGACGGGAACGGCCACCGTCACCGAGGCCGCGAATGCACCGACCGCGAGCTGCCAGCGCGGATAAGGCCGCAACCACAGGTAGACGAGCGTGCCGTCTTCGGCCACGTCGCCGAGCGCCGCGGATGCGAAAACCAGGCTGACGACGGGGACCAGGAGCGACAGGCCATACGAGTCGACCAGCGACCAGGCTGCGCCGGAACGGTCGAAGGGATGTGCCAGATGCACGGACACGCCCAAAATGACCGCACCCAGCCCGAGAAGGCCGAGGCCGGCGACGCGCAGGCGGGTGGCAATGGAGCGGACGAGCACCCGCCACACCGTGCGGAGGGCTGATGGTGCCGCCGTCGCCGTCGCCGCCGTCGCCTGCGCCCCGGGGCCGCCGCGGTCCACGCCGGTCATGACCCCGGGGTCGGTACCGGTCATCTGCGGCCGACCAGGTAGGCGAACACGCTCTCGAGATCGTCATCGAGGGCGCGGACCTCGGTCAGACGGGCATCACAGTCTCGGGCCACGCCGGCGACGGAGCGCCGGAACGCCGGTGCGTCGCTGGTCTCGACCTCGATCCATCCATCGTTGACCCGGGCGCTGGTGACCGCGCCCGCGGTCAGCAGCCCGGCCGCCAGCGCCGGCGGCCGATCGGTGCCGACACGCAGGTGATGAGGACGGTCGTCCATCAGATCGCGTATGGCGGCGAACGGGCCTTCCGCGACCAGGCGGCCCTGCGTGATGACGAGAATGCGCGACCCGAAGCGCTCGACCTCGTCGAGGACGTGGCTCGAGACAATGACCGTTTTGCCGGCCTCCCCGAGCCGCCGGAACAACTCGATGGATCGGAGCCGCTGCCGGGGGTCGAGTCCCTCGAGCGGCTCGTCGAGGACCAGTAGGTCGGGGTCGTTGACGAGAGCTTGGGCCAGTTTGACCCGCTGGCGCATGCCCTTGGAGTACGAGCCGAGCGGCCGGGGGTCGGCCGGATCGAGCTCCACGACTTCGATGGCGCGCAGTGCGGCCGCTCCCGGGTTCGGCAGTCGGTTCAGGGTGGCAGCCAGGCCCACGAACTCCACGATCGTCTGGCGCTCGAAGAGGCGCTCCTGCTGTGGAGCGATCCCGATGCGCCGGGTCAGGGCGGGGTTGGCGCGGGGATCTTCTCCGAAAATCCGCACCGTCCCCTGGGACGGGTTGGCCAGACCGCAGAGGATGCGAAAGAGCGTGGACTTGCCGGCGCCGTTCGGACCGAGCAGCGCCGTGACGCCCGGCTCGACATCAAAACTGACGTCCGACAGCGCCACCACCGACCCGAACCATTTGGCCAGCTGGCGCACCTGGATGCTGGCGTCGTTCATCTGGTCACCTCGGTGGCCGCCACCCGCCACCACGTCAGGCCCGCGGCGGCCAGGGTGAGGACGATGCTGGCCCCGACCACCACGCCGGTGGAGAGCGGCGTGCTGATCGGGCCGAACGGCCCATTGGGTGCAGTCGGCAGGCCCGGGAGGGTGAAGATGCGAAGCGCCAGCTCGAAGGGGAGCCGGCTGATCGCCAGGGCCAACAGGTTCTTGGGCCCGTGCAATCCGAAGACGATCACCGTGGTGATGGCCGTCGAGCCCAGGATGAGCAGCAGGGATCCCGCGGAGGCGAAGGCCCGACGGTCGGTCAGACTGGGGATCGCCAGCGACACAGCACCAAACATCAGGGAGAGCGACACCCCGGCGACCAGGATTTGCGCCAGCGTGCCGAGAAAGGCCGGAAATCCGCGCGGGCCGGCGTTTTGCAACGACAGCCCGATCAATAACAGCAGCGGTGGCCCGACCGTCACCAGCAGGAGCACTCCGGTGACGGCGATCGCCTTGGCCAGCAGATAGGTGGAACGGTTGAGGGGGGATGACAGGTAGACCCCGAGGAAGCGGGAACGCTTGTCGGGGCAGAGAGCCTCCGGGGCTGCCAGGGCGGCAAACAGAATGATGGCCGCGGTGATGAACGCGTAGTACCGGCCGGGACCGGGAATCAGCGAGGACAGCCGGTTCCGGCCGTTGGGCAGGAATGCCACGATCCCGATGAACGCGATCGCCGGGAGGTACGCGATCACAACGGACGCGAACGGCAAGACCTTGTATCGGGCCGGACGCTTCAGGCCCATGATCCGCTCTGCCGTGTGCCGGGCGAGGGCCCACACCGAGTGTCCCACGCCGAGCCGCGCGCCCCGATACGGCCGATAGCCGGGCTCCAGAATTCGGGCCTGGCCATCCGATGCGACCTCGTCCGTGTCGCTGTCGCCGGGGATCACCTCGGGTCGCCTGGTGCTCATTCAGTTTCGTCGGGGGTCGCTCGGTTCGCCCGACCCGGCGCGGTCCAGATAGATGTCCTCCAGCCGCGCCCGCCTGCGTTCCAGCTTCCTGATCGAGAACTTCCCGTCGGCCAGAGCGTCGCGAACCGCGTCGTAGACCTCTGGGCCGTCGAGCGGCACGACCACCCGCCTGGGCCCGTCCGTCACCGATGGCAAGCCAACCTTCTGCAGGACGGCGGCCAGGACCGGCGCCGGGGCTGCCTCGCCACAATTGTCCAGCTCGACCACGAGCTCCGGATCGGTCTGGCCCAGCTCCGTCATCGCCCCATCGGCTACCACCCGGCCACCGTCGAGGATGACGACCGAACGACTGACCCGCTCCACCTCTTCGAGCAGATGAGACGAGAGGATGACGTGCATGCCCAGGTCGGCGCCGACGTGCTCGATCAGAGCCAGCATGCCCTCTCGCTGTGAGGGGTCCAGTCCATTGGTGGGCTCATCGAGCAGCAACAGCTCGGGGTCGTGCACGATGGCCGTGGCCAGCTTGACCCGCTGCCGTTGGCCAGTGCTCATGGTGCCGACAGGACGAAAGCGTTCCTCGCCGAGACCGACCTCCCACAGGGCATCGCTGGCTCGAGCGGTTGCATCCCTGCGGGGCAGGCCGTGCAGTTCCGCGAGATGGCGGACCACGTCGTGTGCTGCGACGTCGGGAGGGAGGGCATCGTGTTCGGGTGCATAGCCGAGGCGGGCCCGCACCGCGGCGCCAGCCACCCACGGATCCTCCCCAAATACCGTGATCGATCCGCTGTCAGGGCGGTGTAACCCCAGGATGAGTCCAAGCAAGGTCGTCTTGCCCGCGCCGTTGGCGCCGAGCAGGCCGGTGACACCGTCGCCGACGGTAAAGGTGGCCCCGGCCAGGGCTTGAGTTGATGACCAGCGTTTACTGACGCTGTCAGCCCTGACAACCGGAAGCACCCTGTCAAAACTATCTGTCCGGCACTATCTGTCTGGTGCGGGCAACCCGCGTCGAGACGGAAGCGGAACGGCGCTCGAACCCCGGTAGGCAGCGGCGAGCCGGGGGGCGCGCCGCGGAGCCGATTTCGGCTCGCTATGCTCGCTTTTGAAGGGGGCTCCCATGCGCAAGCGGGCGTTGACGCGCTGGTACCTATCCACCATGGCCGTCGTAGGTGCCGTCAGCCTGGCCGGTGTCGGGCTGACGCTCACCGGTATCACTGCTGGGGCGTCGCCAGAAGCGGCGGCTGCGCCCAACCCGCCGCCGGCCTCCCCGCCGGTTACCTGGTGCGAGACCGGCCTGCCGACATCGCCGTACGCGTTGCCGCCGGCGGGAGCAGTCACGATCCCGGCGGGCGACGACAGCAACACCGCCATCGTGCACGAGTGGAGCGTCCAGCCGAACACGACCTACTGGTTTGCCCCCGGCGTGCACACGGTCGGGGTCGGCCAATATGCGCAGATCGCCGTGGCCGACGGCGACGTATTCGTCGGCGCGCCGGGCGCCATCATCGACGGTCAGGGCAGCAATAACTACGCCTTTTCCGCTCTTGACCAAAATCCGTCATCCGCCATCATCGAGTACCTCACCATTCAGCATTTCATGGCCAGCTCAGGCGAAGCGGTGGTAGGACAAGGCGGCTACAACGGCTGGACCATCCAGGACAACTTGATTCAGAACAACCCGCTCGGCGCGGGAGTTGCCGTCGCTACCAACGGCACCGTCACCGATAACTGTTTGTACGACAACGGGGAGTATGGCTTCAACGGCTGGGGCGGTTCCAGCAACGTCACCCTGACAGACAACGACATCGCGTTCAACAACACCGCCGGCTACTACGACGTGCCCGGCAGCACGGTCAAGTGCGGCTGCTCCGGGGGCGGCAAGTTTTGGCAGACGACCAATGCCACCGTCACCGGCAACTATGTCCACAACAACGTGGGGGTTGGCATCTGGGTGGACACCAATAATGCTGGGTTCGACATTTCTGGCAACTACCTGTCGGACAACTGGGGCCAAGCGATCGCATACGAGATCTCTTACAACGCTCGGATTACCAACAATACCGTGATCGGCAACGGCATCGGCGAAGGCGAGACCAACGCAACTCCCGGCTTTCCCGACGGCGCCATATATATCTCCGAGTCCGGTGCCGATCCTCGCGTGGCTTCGAACTTCAACCAGCAGTTCCTCGTCGCCGGCAACGTATTAACGAACAACTGGGGCGGCGTGGTCCTGTGGGAGAACGCCAATCGTTACTGCTCTGACGGCTCGGACGGTGTCTGCACGCTGGTCAACCCCTCCGTGTACACGTTATCCAGTTGCGCCGCCCACCTCTCGGAGCAAACCCCTGTCGATTTCTACGACAACTGCCGGTGGAAGACACAAAACGTGCTGGTGACAGACAACTTCTTCAACTTCTCGCCGTCGGCGGTCGGCTCGGGCTGCAACACGGCGTTCCTGTGTGGTTTCAACGGGCTTTTCAGCAACTACGGGAATCTTCCTTACGCTGCGACCCGGACCGTCGCGGTGACCTTCCAGCAGAACAATCTCTTCACCGACAACACCTACAACGGCCCCTGGCAGTACTTTGCCTGGAGCCAGAGCAACCTTGACAACCCCGTGACGTGGGCACAGTGGACCGGGTCCGTGACCGACATGTGTGCCCAGCCGGGCGAGCTGGCGAGCGGGGCTTGCGCCAGCGGGTTCGGCCAGGACGCCGGGAGCACGCTCAACCCCACCCCACCCCCGCCGACTGCTTTTCCGGTCCCGCCTCCCGAGGCCGGCGGGCTGGCGCCGGTCACCGCCGCCCGCATCCTGGACACCCGCACCGGCCTGGGCGCCACCGGCCCCCTCAGCCCCGGCCAGACCATCAGCCTGGCCGTCCTCGGACAAGACGGCGTGCCCGCCGCCGGCGTGGGCGCGGTCGCCCTCAACCTGACCGTCACCGCCCCCAGCACCGGCGGCTATGTCACCGCCTTCGCCGACGGCACCAGCCACCCAGGCACCGCCAACTTGAACTTCAGCCCCGGAGCCACCGTCGCCAACCTGGTCATCGCCCCCGTCGGCGCCGACGGCGAAATCGACATCACCAACAACTCCCCCGGCACCATCCAACTCGTCGCCGACCTCAACGGCTGGTTCGCCCTGGGCAGCCCCGTGGCCGGCGGGCTGGCGCCGGTCACCGCCGCCCGCATCCTGGACACCCGCACCGGCCTGGGCGCCACCGGCCCCCTCAGCCCCGGCCAGACCATCAGCCTGGCCGTCCTCGGACAAGACGGCGTGCCCGCCGCCGGCGTGGGTGCGGTCGCCCTCAACCTGACCGTCACCGCCCCCAGCGCCGGCGGCTATGTCACCGCCTTCGCCGACGGCACCAGCCACCCAGGCACCGCCAACTTGAACTTCAGCCCCGGAGCCACCGTCGCCAACCTGGTCATCGCCCCCGTCGGCGCCGACGGCGAAATCGACATCACCAACAACTCCCCCGGCACCATCCAACTCGTCGCCGACCTCAGCGGCTCGTTTGTAGCCGCCAGCCCGTAGGGAGCCGGGAGTTCACGTGACACCGCTCAAGTGCCTGCCGACCTGGTGAGAGCAGAAGATCCGGTCGATGTGGCAGCCCGGAACCTCTCACGCCTGGCTAGCTGGAGCGGAGTTTCTGGGCGACGAAGATGCCGACGCCGACAAGGATGGCGAAAACGAGGAGCTTCTTCATGTCCCCGAGCCTAGCTGGCCGTGGCGCTACCCGCCGCTGCCGTAGGGCCGGGTCAGGATCTCCAGCACGTGGCCGTCCGGATCGAGAAAGTAGGTGCCGCGACCACCGTCGCGATGGTTGATCTGCCCGGAACGGCTGCGACCGGGGTCGGCCCAGTGCTCCAGGCCCCGATCGGACATGCGCGAGAAGATCTCGTCGAACTCCGTTTCGGTGACCAGGAAGGCGTAGTGCTGCGGCGTGATGGGCGAGTCCGTCGTCGCGAAGTCGAGGCTCACCCCGTTCGCCACCTCGACGGTGCGAAAGTGCCCGAAGTGCCCGGGCGGGGCCAGACCGAGCACGCCGGCGAGAAAAGCTGCGGAGTCGTCGCTGTTGCGGACGTGGACGATGGTGTGATTGAGCTGAACGGGCACCGCCTGCTCCTATTCTCTGAGCCCGGTTGCCTCGGCCGCCTCGATTGCGCCCCGCAGGTGATCCAGCAGGGCTCTGGCCGAGGCGAGGTCCATCTCCACCGCCAGGCGGGCGTCGGTTCCCAGGTCGTAGTTGGCGAAATCGAGCAGCAACGCGTGTTCGGCACCGGAGTGGGTGGCATGGTCAAAGGCCACGGTGGCCTGGCGCACCGGGAACCAACCCTGCGGTCCTCTGCCGACGCCCGTGATCGCTGTCGTCTTCGAGATCGACGTGCACATATCAGTCGTGGAGATAGGTCTGAAAGAAGGTGAACACCCGGGCCCACCCGTCCATCGCCTGCTCGGGCCGGTACATGGGGCTCTGGTAGTAGAAAAATCCGTGCCCGGCTCCGTCGTACCGGACAAAGTCGTACACCTTTCCCTCCTTGATCAGCGCGGCCTCGTGCTCGTCGACTTGCTCCGGCGTCGGCGACTGGTCGTCGTTGCCGAACAGACCCAGGAGCGGGGCGTCGAGGTCCTTGGTGTACTCGATCGGAGCGACCGGTCGGGCCGGCGTGAGCTGATCAGGGTTCATCACCACACCGCCGCCCCACAGGTCGACGACGGCAGCGAAGCCGGGTACACGCGATGCCGCCAGTACGGAGTGCCGGCCGCCGGAGCAAGAGCCGATGATGCCGACCTTGCCGTTACTGTCCGGGAGGGCCTGCAGCCAGGCGAGCGCAGCACCGCAATCGGCCACCACGCTGTCATCGGGGACGCCACCCTGAGCGCGGACCTTGGCGGCCACGTCATCAGGCGTCCCGTGGCCGTAACGGCAGTACAGGTCGGGGCAGATGACGACGTAGCCGTGCCGGGCCAAGCGCTCCGAAAACTCCTGATAGAACTCGTCCCAGCCTGGCAGGTGATGGACGGCCACCACTCCTGGATAGGGACCATCCCCTACGGGGCGGGCGACGTAGGCATGGATCTGGTCCCCGCCACCCCCGGGGCAGGTGGTGATCTCCGCAGTGATGGCGAGACGTTCGTCAGTGTGAAACGAGTTCCACATAGTCGCTCCTTGGCCTCGGGGGGTGTGCGGTCCCCATTCTTACTTCGCAATGGCAACCGCCCGCTGACGACCGGTCCGTCACTGGGACCGGGCGGCGTGATGCCTGGCGATTTTGCGGCCCCGGCCTTGCACGGTCCGGCGAGCAAGGGCGTCCTGGGCCAGGCGTCGCCTTCGGCGGGCCAGGCCAATGCTGAGTGGCACGAGAATGACCAGGGCCGCGAGGCTCACTGCCACCCCGGCGAAGATCAGCGACGCTTCCAGCGGATGGGTCGTGACACCCAGCGAGAAGCTCGAACCAACCTGCCGGAGGCGGGCTTGCTGGGCTTGGCTCAACGACACCACTGAGTGTTGGGCGTTGGTCGCCCCGTTTTGTTGAGCGAAGTCGACCACAAGGAATCGGCCCTCGGGAACAACGGCCACGGCCAAGCCCAAGGTCCCCTTGGCGGGCCCGAAGATGGCGCCGCGGGCTCCCGGCACGGCAGGAACGGCAAACCGACTCTCGAGGGCGTAATTGACGGACTTGAAGCTCCCTGCCTGCAGATAGGTGGAGACCGCCTGATTCTCTACCGCCGGAACGTCCTTGGTGGAGGGGAGCCACATCACGAGCACCGAGGCGGCGTCGTTGGACGAGGACTTGCCCGGCACTACTCGGCGATGTCCAGCAACATTCCTTCGATCCGGGCCACCGCGCCACTTGCCGCCTCCAGCTCGGAGGGTTCGTGCAAGAGTCCCTGTAAAAGGACCTCCCCCTCCCGCCAGTCCGCAGCCACGTCCGGCAAGAGCAGGTCGAGGGTGCGGATCGCGGATGCGTCACCGGTCGGATCGGCACGAGAACGGTGACGGTGGTACGCGGCGAACAGGCGGGGCAGGGCGGCCCGGTACACGCCGGCCAAGCGGGCCATCGTCCCTTGCAGCCCGGCCAGTGCGTCGGCGGCCGCCGCGGCGCGTTCGGTAGGCGGCACAACCAGGCGGTGACGGTCCACGTCAGCCAGGACGGGCAGCCGATCCCACCACTGCTGGGCCCGCCAGGCGTGGTGCTGGCTGTGCCGGTCGAAGAGCAGCTTCGTCTCCGGTTCCTCGGTGGACGCGATCCAGCTGCCCAGGATCTCGAACAGCCGCGACTCCGCCCAGAGGTGACCGCCCGCCAGGCGGCTGGCCTCGTCGAGCGACAACCAGGTCAGGTTCGCGGCGCCAGGCCCCGGTAGGCCAGGTCGAGCATGCGCTCGTAGGCCTGGTCGACAGGGCCGAACGGGAACTCCGGCTTGGAGATCAGGAGGGACACCATGCCATGGATCATCATCCAGAGCACCTTCGTAATCTCCATCGGATCCCCGGTCGCCGCCACCTCACCGGCGGCCATCGCAGCGGCCAGGTCCTCGGCGGCGGGAACCAGGCCGGCGGTGTCGGCCAGACGCTCGTCGAGCAGCCGCTCGGGGGTGTGATCGGGGCGGCTGCTCATCAAAATGCGATAGTGCTCGGGGTTGTCGAGCCCCCAGCGCAGATAGGCGTGGCCGCGCCGGCGGATGCGCTCCCAAGGGTCGCTTATCCCGGCCGCAGCGTCGGCCATGGCCTGGTCGAGATGAGCGGTGTGGCGCTCGCAGACGGCGAAGACGAGATCGTTGCGGTCGGCGAAGTGCAGGTAGATCGACGGCGGTGTCACCCCGACCGCAGAGGCGATGGCGCGGATGGAGAGGGACGCCTGGTCGTTGCTCTCGATCAGGATGCGCTCGGCGGCCGCCAGAATCTCGTCGCGCAGCAGCTCACCCTGACCGCGGCGGGAGCGAGACCTGCGGACGGGAGCGTCTTCGGCAGCACTCGTCGTGGTCACGCCGCCATCGTATGCGCGGGACCGGGGCGCCATCGTGCCGAGCCCTCTCAGCGGTACTGGTTCGTGATCGGCATGCGCCGGTCCCGGCCGAACGCCTTGGGCGTGACCCGCACGCCGGGAGGGGTCTGGCGCCGCTTGTATTCGGCCAGATCGACCAGGCGAACCACCTGCGCAACCACTCCCTCGTCGAAGCCCGCGTCCACCAACTCCGACGCGGTCAAATCCCCTTCCACGTAGGCCAAGAGGACGGGATCGAGGACCTCGTAGGGCGGCAGCGACTGGTCGTCTCGTTGTTCCGGTCGCAGCTCGGCCGAGGGTGCCTTGGTAAGGACGTCCGGGGGGATAACCGGCCGCGGACCCTGCACGTTGCGCCAGGCGCAAAGCCGGTAGACCAGTGTCTTCGTCACGTCCTTGATAACGGCGAAGCCCCCGGCGGTGTCGCCGTAGAGCGTTGAGTAACCGACCGCGACCTCGCTCTTGTTGCCGGTGGTGAGCACCAGCCAGCCCAGCTTGTTGGAGAGCGCCATGAGGATCACTCCGCGAATGCGGCTCTGGAGGTTTTCCTCCGTCAAGCCGGGGGGGAGGCCGGCGAACTCGCTGCTCAGCATGTCCAGGAAGGCGACGTGGGCGGGCTCGATCGGGATGGTGCGGTAATCGATGCCGAGGCTGGCAGCCAAAACGGCGGCGTCGGTGGAACTGCCGGTGCTCGAATACCGGGACGGCATGGACACCCCGTGCACGTACTCAGGCCCGAGGGCGTCGGCGGCTACGGCGGCAACCAACGACGAATCGATTCCGCCGGACAGACCGATGACCACGTCACGGAACCCGTTTTTCCGCACGTAATCACGGGTCCCGGTCACGAGCGCCCCGTATACCTCCTCCTCGGTGGACAGCCGGGGAGCTCTCGGGGCCGGCAGCCGGGGCACGTCCGGGCCGAGGCGGGGCTCCGCGGAGACCTCGGTGACCGGAAGTGGCGGCGCCGAGTGATGGCCGCGGGGGTCGATCAGGCGCTTGCGGTAGACGGGACGGACGTCGATGTCGACGACTGCCAGCTCCTCGGCGAACTGGGGCAACGATGCCACCAGTCGTCCGGTGGCGTCGTACACCAGAGACGCCCCGTCGAAAACCAGTTCGTCCTGGCCACCAACGCAGTTGAGGTACACGAGCGCGGAGCTGGCGTCGGCGGCCCGGGTGGCCAGCATCTGCTCGCGTTCGACCAGTCGATCCAGGTAGTAGGGGGACGAGTTGATGTTGATGACGAGCTCCGCCCCGGCCGCGGCCTGAGCCGCAATAGGGCCGGTGGGGTTCCACGCGTCCTCGCAGATCGAGACTCCCACCCGGACCCCGCCGATGCCGAACAACTGGGTCGCACCCCGGCCGGGCGCAAAGTAGCGCTGCTCGTCGAACACGGCGTAGTTGGGCAGCTCCTGCTTGTGGTAGACGCCTCGAACCTCCCCGGCCGTGCAGACGGCGGCGGCGTTGTAGAGATCGAGCCGCTCATCGACGAACCCGACGACCGCCACGCATCGAGCCGTGGCCGCTGCGACCTTCGACAACGCAGTCAGGTTGTCGGCCACAAACCCGGGCTTCAACAGCAGGTCCTCGGGCGGATAGCCGGTGATGGCCAGCTCGGGGAACACGGCGACGTCTGCGCCGGCCGCTTCCGCGATGCCCAGTGCGTCGATGATCCGCTCGGCGTTGCCGCCCAGATCGCCCACTACCGGGTTGCTCTGAGCCAAGGCGACGCGGAGTCGAGTCATCACCTTCCAGGCTACGCCCGGAGGCTCGTGTGACGAAGATCACCGAAAAAACGATACGGAACCGTCGCGTATCTGCGCTAAAGTACTGGACGTGACCGACATTGATGTCGTCGAAGTGGAAGGGTCCCGGGGCGGCAGGCCCCGGGATGACAGCCGCGAGAAGGCGATTCTCGACGCGGCGATCGACCTGATCGCTGAGCTCGGTTACGACGCGATGAGCATCGAGGCCGTGGCGGCCCGAGCCAAGTCCAGCAAGGCGACCATCTACCGCCGCTGGCCGGGCAAGGCCGAGCTGGTGGCGGAGGCCATTCGCCGGCGGGCTGAGCCGGTGATGGAGGACCTACCGGATACCGGCAGCCTCCGCGGCGACCTGCTGGTGCTGGTGAACCGCATGATCGAGGGCCTGAACGGCATCGACGGTGGGCTTATGTGTGGGCTGGCCGTGGCGGCCCGCTCGGACGCCAAGCTCGGTCAACTCGTCTCGTCTCACCTGCACGAGCAGAAGGTGCGCTCGGTGGCGTTGCTCTTCTCCAGGGCCGAGGCCCGGGGGGAGCTCGCGCCGGGGGTGGATCCGTCGCTCGTGCTCCAGGTCGCGCCTGGCGTGGCTCTTTTTCACCAGATCAGCGGCGAGCCGCTTGACGCGGTCTTCGCCGAAGACCTGGTCGACCGAATCCTGATCCCCCTGCTTCGTCCGTAGTCCCCCGCAAACGGAATAGGAGATGTCATGACCGCACCCTCTATCCCCGCGCGCCCGAAAGCCGGCCTGGCTGAGAATCGGCGCTGGTGGATCCTGGTCGTCCTGGCCATCGCCCAGCTGATGATCGTGGTCGACGCATCGATCGTCAACATCGCCCTCCCACATGCACAGCAGGCCTTGCATATCAGTACGGCCAACCGCCAGTGGGTGATCACCGCCTACACCCTGACGTTCGGAGGCTTGCTATTGCTCGGTGGACGCATCGCCGACTTCGTGGGCCGGCGGCGGGTCCTGCTGGTCGGCCTGCTCGGGTTCGCGGGCGCATCGGCAATCGGCGGCCTGGCCCCTGACGCCACCCTCCTGTTCGCGGCCCGGGCTCTCCAGGGTGCGTTCGCCGCACTGATGGCTCCCGCGGCCCTGTCCCTGCTCACCGTCACCTTCACCGAAGCCCGCGAGCGAGCTCGGGCCTTTGGGGTGTGGGGCGCCATCGCCGGCGGCGGCCTCGCCATCGGGCTGGTCCTGGGCGGCGTGCTGACCCAGTACGCGTCGTGGCGGTGGTGCCTGCTCGTCAACACCCCGATCGCCCTGCTCGCCGCGGTCGCCGCCAGGCGCCTGATTCCTGAGAGCCGGGTTGGCGGTCACACCCGGTACGACATTCCCGGTGCGCTGACCTCGACACTCGGCATGGTCACACTCGTGTACGGAGTCACCAAGGCTTCGACCGACGGATGGGGATCCGCGACCACGCTGGGGCTCCTGGCCCTCGCCGGCGCGCTGCTGGTCGCCTTCGTGGTCATCGAGCGGTTCAGTTCCCATCCGCTGCTCCCCCTGCGGGTGGTGACGGATCGCAACCGCGGTGGCTCGTACCTGACCACCCTGCTGGTGGGCATGGGACTGCTCGGCGCCTTCCTGTTCCTCACCTACTACCTCCAGGAGATCCTGCACTACTCGGCGCTCAAGACCGGCTTCGCCTACCTGCCGTTCTCGGCAGGCGTGATCCTGGGAGCGGCGGTGTCCAGCCAGTTCATTCTGCGCTACCGGCCCCGGGTCGTGATGGGAGTGGGGCTGCTGATGGCAGCCACAGGGATGTTCTGGTTCACGCAAATCGGTGTTCACACCGGGTACTGGACGCACCTGTTCCCGGCCGAGCTGGTGATGGCGTTCGGGATGGGCATGGTCTTCGTTCCGGTCAACAACACCGCTCTGGTCGGCGTCGCCCCCTCCAATGCCGGCGTGGCCAGCGCACTGATCAACTCGACCCAGCAGGTGGGTGGCTCGATCGGTACGGCCCTGCTCAACACCATCGCCACCACCGCGACCGCCACGTACCTGCAGGTTCACGGCGTGTCGAGCGCGGCGGTGGCTGCCGGCGGTGGCGCCGCGGCCGCGACGGTGGCGGCCGGGACCGTCCACGGCTTCGCGGTGGCGTTTGCGGTGGCCGGGGCCATCCTCGGTCTGGCCCTGATCGTGGTGGCGACGTTCATCGATGCCCCGGCGGGATCGGGTGGAACCACCAACCCGGCCGAGGAGCCGGTGACCGGCGACGCCGGCGAGTTGTCGCACCGGTTGCTGCGGGCCTAGGGGCCGCCAGATGTGCCCTGGGCCGTACCCCCCGGCGGCCCAGGGTGCCGGGCTGTTGTGGCGGCCAGGTCGGCCAGCCTGGCCGCCGGCGAACGTGCCGGAATTGTCGCCGCCCGGTGCCACACTGGCGATGTGCTCGCTACCGACCTCCACGACGAAGTCGAGCGCAGCGCTGATCCGGCCGGGGTGACGCTGGCGCTGGAGCGAGTGGTGCGCGCCCACCCCGGCGCCGAGGACCGGATTGACGCGGATCCACAACTGCGTGCCGGCATCATCGCCGTCACCGCCGCCAGCCCCTGGCTGGCCCGGGTCTGCGCAACCGATCCGGCCGCGCTGGACGTCCTGGCCACCCTGGACCAGCCTTCGAGCCCCGCCGATCCCTCGAGCTCGATCGTCCAGCCAGGTGTCGACACGGATCCTGCCCGACGTCTCGCCCGGTTGAAACGGCTGGGGATGCTGCGCATCGCCGCCCGGGACCTGCTCGGCCTCGACACCATCGAAGAGGTCGGCGCCGGCCTGTCCGGACTGGCCGCCCATCTCCTGCAGCTGGTGTGGGAACTGACGAGCGACCAGAGCGTCGACCTCCTGCCGCCGGGAGCGGACGACGGCGGGCTCGCCGTGATCGGGCTCGGCAAGCTCGGCGGCCGCGAGCTCAACTACTCCAGTGACGTCGATCTCGTCCTCGTCGCACCGAGCCGCGGCGGTGAGGCGACGGTCGCTGAGCCCCGCGCTTTTCTCCAGCTGGCCCGCAGCGCCTGGCGGATTGACCTCGATCTGCGGCCCGAAGGGCGGGACGGCCCGCTGATCCGGACCCTGCCCTCCTACCGGGCCTACTGGGACCGATGGGCCGACACCTGGGAGTTCCAGGCCTTGCTCAAGGCCCGCGCCGTCGCCGGCAACCCCGACCTCGGCGCCAGCTTCGAACGCGAAGCCGCGGCCCGGGTGTGGGAGCGCCCCTTTGGTGCTGAGGAGTTGCGGCAGGTTCGCCAGATGAAGGTTCGAGCCGAACAGGCCGTGACCCGGCAGGGATTGGCGGACCGGGAGCTCAAGCGGGGAAAAGGTGGGATCCGCGACATCGAGTTCGCCGTCCAGCTCCTCCAGCTCGTCCACGGGCGAGCCGATCCAGAGCTGCGGGCCCCGTCAACACTGCCGGCGCTTCGCGCCCTTGCCGCCGGCGGCTACGTCGCCCAGCAGGACGCCGAGACGCTTGAAGCGGCCTACAGCTTCCTGCGGACGGTAGAGCACCGGCTACAGCTGTACGAGGATCAACAAGTCCACACCCTGCCGACCCAGGAGGGACCCCGGATTCGGCTGGCCCGAGTGCTCGGCTACCGGGATCGCCCCGAGGCCACCGCGCTGGCTCAGTTCGAATCGGAGCTCCGTCACCATCGCACGAGTGCGCGGTGGATTCACGAGCGCGTGTTCTTCCGGCCGCTGTTGGAATCGTTCACGTCCGAACCCACAACGTCAGGCCCCGCACCACCGCTGTCGCCTGAAGCGGTCGTCGACCGCCTCCAGGCCTTCGGCTTCGCAGACGCCGAGCGCACGTCCCAGGCCGTACGAGAGCTGACCAAAGGCTTCTCGCGATCCTCCCAGCTGATGACGCAGATGCTGCCGATATTGCTCGACTGGTTGTCGAGCTCGCCTGATCCTGACGTGGGCCTGCTCGGTTTGCGAACCCTGGCCACGGGCACCCACCGCCGCGACCAGCTGACCGCCCTGTGCCGGGAGTCACCCGAAGCGGCCCGCCAGCTGTGCACCTTGATCGGTACCGGGCCGATGTTCGCCCGCACGTTCGAGCGCCAACCCGATCTGCTCGCAGGCCTGTCCACCGGCGACACCCTGGCTCAGCGAAACCGGGCTGAACTTCATGAACGGGCACTCGGGTGGCTGGCCTGGCGCTCCGGCGAGGGAGCCGTCGAGCGAGGGCTGCAGCTCTTCCAGCGGGCTGAGTTCCTTCGCATCGCGGCTCGCGACGTGCTCGGGCTGGCAGACGTGGACGCCACCGGCTCCGCACTCACGGATCTGGCCGAGTCCGTCATTGCCGCAGCCCTGCAGCTCGTCGCTCCCCCACTTCCCTTCGCGGTCATCGGCATGGGCCGATTGGGCGGGCGCGAACTGGCCTATACCAGCGATCTCGACCTGATGTTCGTGTACGACGTGCCCCGGGGCTTGTCGCCAAGCGAGGCGGCCGTCCAGGCGGAAGCCACCGCCAGCGCCCTGGTCCGTCTTCTTGGGGGCGCCACGCCTGCCACCGGCCTTTATCGGGTGGACACCGCCCTCCGCCCGGAGGGGCGCCAGGGTCCACAAGCTCGGAGCCTGGACGCCTATGCCGCCTACTACGAGCGCTGGGCCCAGGTGTGGGAGCGCCAGGCGTTGCTGCGGGGCCGGACGATTGCCGGTGACCCGGACGTCCGGGATCGCTTCGCGGCACTGGCGGGTCACTTTGTCTGGGACCGGCCGATAGGGCCAGTGGCCTTCCGCGAGATCCGTCGGACGAAAGCCCGTATCGAAAGAGAACGAGTCCCCGCGTCCGATGACCCCAAGTTTCACCTGAAGCTGGGACCCGGGTCCTTGTCCGACATCGAGTGGACCGCTCAGCTGCTGCAGCTTCAACACGGCGTCCGGGCCACCGGCACAGTGATGGCGCTTGATGAGCTCCTCAGATCAGGGATCCTCGCCGCGGACGACCATGCGGTGCTCCGGGATGCCTACCGCTTCTGTGAACGTACCCGAGACCGGCTGGCCCTGGTTTGGGACGGCGCCACCGATTCGCTGCCGACCACTGGCGCCCATCTCACCGCACTGGCACGCAGTCTGGGTACCTCCGCCTCCGGACTTCGCGACGAGTACCGGCGGCGAACCCGACGAGCCCGCCGCGTCGTCGAACGTCTCTTTTACGGTAACGGCGGCTGAGCGACCGCCTCGATCCGGGCCGTGCAGTAGCGGCAACGGGTGGCTGCCTTCGGGACATCGCTCAGGCATTCGGGGCAGGCCGCCCTCACCTCCGCAGACTGGCGAAGCTAGGCCAGCCCCTGTCGCAGGGCGATGATGTTGAACATGGCGCCCGTCGGGTCAGTTACCACCGCAAACCGGCCTGGCTCAATATCGGTCGGCGGCATCACGATCTGACCGCCAAGGCGGGTGACGGTCTCGACCGCCCGGTCCGTGTCCTCCACCGCGAAATAGACGCCCCAGAAGGGGGGCACATCAGCCGGAATGTTCGCGGGTTTCGGCATCAGGCCACCGACCTCCCGGTCGCCTACCTTCCATTCCGCGTACTGCAAAGGGCCGCTGGGGGGATTCTTGTTGACTCCCCAACCGAACACGGCCGGATAGAACGTGAGGGCGCCGTCCACGTCCGTCGCCATCAGCTCGCACCACGAAAAGGCGCCCGGCTCGTTGACGATTCCCGCGCCCTGGTGGGCCTTCGCTTGCCACACCGAGAACACGGCGCCGCTCGGGTCGTTGAACACCGCCATGCGCCCCACGTCCAGCACATCCATCGGTGCTACCAGCACGTTGCCACCGTTGGCCGCTACCCGGGCCGTCACCGCATCGGCGTCGGCAGTGTTGACATAGGTGGCCCAGACAGGAGGTCCGGGGTTCATTTGTGGTCCGAGTCCGGCTACCGGCCGTCCTTTGAGCATGCACACGCGGTACCCGCCGGTTTCCGGGGGTGGGTCCGGCACCTCCCAGCCGAACAGGCCGGCGTAGAACTTGGCCGCGGCATCGATGTCGCCGGTCCCCAGGTCCACCCACGAAGGGACACCCTCTTCGTACTTGTCAACTTCCATATCGCCTCCCTCGATCGAGCCGACGTTCCGAGCGTAGGCAAAGACGAGAGGGCCGGCGACCGGTCGGTTTCCGGACCATCCGCGCTATGGTGCGCCGGTGCACCTGTCCGCACTCCTCGGCAGCCACGTGTACTCCCCCACCAACGAGGTGGTGGGAAAGGTGGACGACGTGATCGTCCGCCTCCGCGGCGGGGACCTGCCCCTCGTCACCGGGCTGGTGGCGAACGTCGGTGGGCAGCGCGTCTATTTGTCCATGCAGCGAATAGCCGAGCTTTCCGAGCAGCGGGTGGTTTTGGCCAAGCCGAAAGTCGACCTGCGGGGCTTCGAACGCCGGGAGGGCGAAGTATTGCTCCGGGAGGACATCCTCGGACACCGGCTGATCGACGTCGCCGACGCGGAGCTGGTCCGGGCCTGGGACATCGAGCTGGACAAAACGGACGAGGGCTGGGTGGTGACCTGCCTGGACACGCGCCGGCTGGCCCGGTTTTTCGGGCTTATCCGGGCCAGCGGCGGCCACCCTTGCCAGGATTGGAAGGCCTTCGAGCCCCTGATCGGTCACACCCCGAGCGTGCGAGCCCGGGCCGGGTTCGGCCGGGTACGCCGGCTCAAGCCCGCCCAGATCGCCGACCTCATCGAGGACGCCAACCGGCAAGAGGGCGAAGAGATCCTGGATGTGGTCCACTCCGATCCGGAACTCGAGGCGGACGTCTTCGAGGAGCTCGATCCCGACATCGCCAATCGGCTCTTCGACGACATGACCGACCAGGAAGTGGCCGAGGTGATCGCCCGTATGCGGGCCGACGACGCCGCCGACGCCATCGCGGAGCTCGACCAAAAACGGCGAATCAAGGTGCTCGACCTCTTGCCGCCCGGCGTGCGGGCCAAGGTGATCACCCTGCTCGGGTTCAACGCCAGCAGCGCCGGCGGCATCATGGGCGTGGACTTCCTCGCTGTTCCCGGGGAGGCCACCGTCGAGGAGGCGTTGCGGCGGTTGCGCCTGGCCGAGAACATTCAGCCGGAGGCGCTCCTGACGGTGCACGCCGTGGACGGTGCCAACCGGTTACGCGGCACCGTCACGGTGATCGGGCTCTTACAGGCGGAGCCGGAGACGCCGCTTTCGGACATCATGGATGACGACCCGGTTCGGGTCAGCCCAGACACGGACGTGGTGGACGTGACGATTCTCATGGCGGACTACAACCTGATGACCGTGCCCGTCGTCGATGTCGACGACAACATGCTCGGCCTCATCACCGTCGACGACGTCCTCGAGGCGACGATCCCCGACGACTGGCGGCGACGAGAACCGCCTGCGCATCCGGAGCCGCTGCACGGCAACGAAGCGGAGCTGGCCCACGCGGGCAACTCCAGACAGAACAGCAAACCGGAGCAATCTTCGCCCCCCGAGTCCAAGGGATAACCCATGACGGATCGAGTGACCGCCAGGGGCGCCGAGGGCTCCGGGGCGGGAGACTCGACCCGCCCGGACGACTCGAATCGCCAGCTGCAGGCGCCGGCTTCGGCCGTCCTCGACCAGGCCCACCTGGGCGACATCGAGGGCGCATTCGGCCGTATCTCCATGGGCGACGTCGGCGAGCGTCACACCTGGAAGCAGCGCCTCCTCACGCTGGCCGCCATCGTCGGCCCGGGCATCATCGTCATGGTCGGCGACAACGACGCTGGCGGGGTCTCCACCTACGCTCAGGCGGGACAGAACTACCACACGACCCTGCTGTGGACGCTGCTGCTCCTCATCCCGGTCCTGATCGTCAACCAGGAAATGGTCGTCCGGTTAGGGGCGGTCACCGGTGTCGGCCACGCCCGGCTCATCAACGAGCGGTTCGGCCGGGGCTGGGGCTGGTTCAGCGTAGGGGACCTCTTTCTTCTGAACTTCCTGACCATCGTCACGGAGTTCATCGGTATCTCTCTGGCCGGCGCCTACGCCGGGATCTCGGACTACGTCTCTGTTCCTCTCGCCGCGGTCACACTTGTCGCGATCATGGCAACGGGCAGCTTCCAGAAATGGGAGCGAGCCATGTTCGCGTTCATCGCCCTCAGCCTCGTCCAGGTCCCGATGTTCTTCCTGTCGCACCCGGACTGGGGGACCATTGGCAAGAACTTCGTGGTGCCGAGTATCTATGGCGGGCCGAGTTCCGCCGCGGTGCTACTCATCATCGCCATCGTGGGCACGACAGTCGCCCCGTGGCAGCTCTTCTTCCAGCAGTCCAACATCGTGGACAAGCGCATCACCCCCCGGTTCATCAGTTACGAACGGGCAGACACGGTCATCGGCTCCTTGGTGGTGGTCCTGGGTGCAGCTGCAATCATGGTCACCGCCAACTACGGAGCCAGCGGCACGCCCGCGTTCGGAAAATTCACCGACGCTTTGGGCGTGGCCCACATCCTGCAGGACAAGAGCGCCGTCCTGGGCGCCCTGTTCGCCATTCTTCTCTTCGACGCCAGCATCATCGGGGCCTCGGCCGTCACGCTGTCGACCAGCTACGCCTTCGGTGATGTGTTCGGCATCCGCCATTCCCTGCACCGCAGCTTCAAGGACGCCAAACAGTTCTACTTCAGCTACGCAGCCATGGTGGGCGTCGCCGCTGCCATCGTCCTCATCCCCGGCGCTCCCCTGGGGCTGATCACCACCAGCGTGCAGGCCCTGGCCGGAGTGCTGCTGCCGTCGGCCAGTGTGTTCCTGCTGTTGTTGTGCAACGACCCCGAGGTGCTGGGCCCCTGGATCAACCCCAAGTGGCTCAACGGCGTGGCCGCCGTCATCGTCGGGATCTTGCTGATCCTCTCCGGCACCCTGATGGCCACCACGCTCTTTCCCCATATCGACGTGGGGAAGGTGTTTATCGGGTTGTCGGTCGCGCTGGTCGCCGGCGGGCTGATCCTCCTCGTCATCCTTCGTATCCAGGGTCAGCGGGCCGACAGGCCGCCAACCCCGCCACGGCGGCCGATCGGTCGGGCGGAGAAGATGTCCTGGCGAATGCCGCCCCTCGCCCTGTTGAAGCCCGTCAAGTGGTCCCCGGGGCTACGCGTCGGCATCCTGGCGTTGCGCTTCTATCTCATCATCAGCGCCATCTTGCTGCTCGTAAAAGCCATCCAGCTCGGCGGGGGATGATGCCGGGCTCGGGCGCCTGAGCAGATAGCCCGTCAGGCAGGCTTCAACGGCTGGGCGGCGTTCAACGGCTGGTCATGGCGCGCCACTCGGGCTTGTCCGCTGGAGGCCGATTTCCGGAACCCGGACGTAGCCATCGGGTACGCACGCTTCCATGGCCTGCCTCACCCGGTCGGCACCATCGGACACGGCCGCCACGTCGACATCGGGAAGGATGGCGGCATAGCCGGCCTCGGTGAGCAGGGCGGGCAGGTTGGTCTGGATCTGGCTGACTACCCAGTTCAGCGGGTCGCCGAGCTTGTCGCGGTCGAACGCAATCGACGGTCCGGCCCCAGGCAGGTGATAGTGCGGCCCGTCGACGAAGTCGTCAAAGCGGAGGAGCTCCGTCCGGGTGCCGTCGGTGTCGCCGTACACCCGCAAGGTGGCGCCGTTCGGGGCCCGAAAAGAGGTTTCGAACGTCAGTCCGCCGAGGTCAAGGCGAGAGCCGGCCGGGTCGGACTGCGGGTGCTCTTCGATAGTGCGATCAGTCATGCGTCACCTTCCTGCTCTTTCCTGGGCAACTCAACGCTACTGCGATGTGACGGATAGCCGACGGCGGCAGAACCAGGAACGTGGGCGGTCAGCGACCGCCATCCTGTCGTTGATCCTTTTCCCGTTTGGCGCCGGGGGCCTCTCCGTGCTCGTACACCTCTGAGGCCGGTCCTACAATCAGCGGGTCGGGGATGGCCACAATCGCATCGTCGCGGCGGGGGTAGTTGAACTGCTCCAACACGAAGCGCATCGCGTTCACCCGGGCTCGCTTCTTGTCGTTGCTCTTGACGACCGTCCACGGTGCAAAATCGGTGTCCGTTTTCTCGAACATGGCCTCTTTGGCAGCCGTGTAGTCGTCCCAGCGATCCAATGAGGCCAGGTCCGTGGGCGACAACTTCCACTGACGTACCGGATCGATGCGGCGAATAAGGAAACGAGTGCGCTGCTCGGCCCGTGAAACGGAGAACCAGAACTTGATCAGTGCGATCCCATCGCCAGTGAGCATGCTCTCGAACTCCGGGTCCTGCTTCATGAAGGTGTGATATTCCGCGTCGCTGCAATAGCCCATGACGCGCTCCACTCCGGCCCGGTTGTACCAGGAGCGATCGAAGAACACCATCTCACCGGCGCTCGGCAGGTGCTCGACGTAACGCTGGAAATACCACTCACCCCGCTCCCGCTCGCTCGGCTTCTCCAGCGCGACCACCTGCGCGCCCCGGGGATTGAGATGCTCGAGGAAGCGCTTGATCGTCCCTCCCTTGCCCGCGGCGTCCCGGCCCTCGAAGAGGATCACGAGCCGCTGACCTGTGTCTTTGATCCAGTTCTGGAGCTTGAGCAGCTCGATCTGCAACAGGCGCTTCACCGCCTCGTACTCGGGCCGGGGCATCCGCTCCGAGTACGGATACCCCTCCCGCCAGGTGTCGACGATCCGGCCGTCCTTCCAGCGAAGCACCGGCTCGTCGTCATCGTCGGACTCGTCGAGCTCCAGCTCGTCCAGATGCTTGGACAGGTCGACGTCCAGGTCGAGAATGGCAGCCTGATCGCTGTCGGTCGTCATAGTGCCAGTCGGCCCGGGTAGTCGGCCGAGGGTACGGCCGGTCCCCGCGGCGAGGTTCGAGGGTTCATCTGATGTTCCTCCTCGGTCTAGGTTTCCTACCGTTGGTGGCTCCGATGCCGTACGAGCGAAGCCTAGAGGGACGCCTTGCGCCGCAGGCTAGCGTCGGGGTCGACCCCGTCCGAGCGGAGGCGTCATGGATCCTGATCAGGACACGGTGGGCATGACGGTCGGCACCAGAATCGACTCCGACGGGAGCACGCCGGCCTCCGGAACGCAAGGCCGCCACCAAGGCATCCGCACCCGCCTGTACCGCAATGGCCAGCTCATCAAGGAGGACTTCCCGGCCCACGAGATCTCCGACGAGCTGCGCGAGCGGCACGGGTGCGTGATCTGGCTCGACCTGTGTGAGCCTACGCACGAGCAACTCGGCATCATCGGGAACGAGTTCGGCCTGCACAAGCTGGCCATCGAGGACGCCCTCGAAGAGACCCAGCGCACCAAGATCGACCGCTACCGGACCCATCTTTTTATGTCGGCCTACTCGGCAACCCTCGACGAGGACACCGGCGAGCTCGTCACGCACGAGATCGCCGCGTTTATCACTCACCACGCCCTGATCACCGTTCGGAAACAGCCCGCCTTTGACATTGACCCCGTCGTGGCCCGGTGGGACTCCTCGGCGGATCTGGCCCAGTACGGCGTTTCGTTCCTGCTGTACGGGCTCCTGGACTATCTGGTCGACGGGCACTTCCGAGCGGTGGAGGGACTCGATCAGGCCATGGAGGAGACCGAGGACGGCCTCTTCGACACCCGCCGGGGTGCGATCGAGCTGGTGCAGCGCCGGTCGTTTCAACTCCGGAAGAGCCTGGTCGTGCTGCGCCGAATCGTTCTGCCCACGCGCGAGCTCGTGAACACCCTGCTCCGCCACGACCTCGACATCGTGCCGGATCCCATGGCGCCGTACTTCCGGGACATCTACGACCACGTCATCCGGGCGACCGAATGGACGGAGTCGCTGCGCGACCTGGTCACCACCATCGTGGAGACCAATCTCACCGTGCAGGGCAACCGGATGAACCTGATTATGAAAAAAGTGACCAGCTGGGCGGCCATCATCGCCGTTCCCACCGCCATCACCGGCTGGTACGGACAGAACGTCCCGTACCCCGGGTTCGGCAAGACGTCCGGACTGATCGCGACCACGGTCCTCATCGTCGGGCTGGCGGTCGGTCTGTTCGTCTTGTTCCGGCGCAAAGACTGGCTTTGAGAGCGACGGCCCGCTGGCCGTCACGGCCACCGACCGCACTCGCCCCCACGCCCCGGGAGGCCGTCAGGTAAGTGGCAGGGGCTGGTGTCCAAGGTCATCATCCCCGGGGTGCTCTCGCCGTTTATCGCTCTCGGTATCGCCGCGGTGGGCACCTGGTGGGTCTACCGCCTGACCCAGAAGGTGCCGAAGGGGACCCAGACCCACGGATTCCGGCTCGGACAGATCGGATCGGCCTCCATGGGGTCGCTGGCCCACGGCACCAACGACGCCCAGAAGACCATGGGCGTCATCACCCTGGCCCTGATCGCCAACGGAACCCTCGCCTCGGGTGCCAAGGCACCCGCGTGGGTGATCGTGTCCTGCGCCTTTGCCATCAGCCTGGGCACGTGGATCGGCGGCTGGCGGGTCATCCGGACGTTGGGCAAGGGCCTGACCGAGATCGAATCTCCTCAGGGGATGGCGGCGGAGGCGTCGTCGGCGTCGGCCATCCTCCTGTCCAGCCACTTCGGCTACTCGTTGTCGACCACCCAGGTGGCCACCGGCTCCATCCTGGGTTCGGGCGTCGGCCGGCGCACCGAGGTGCGCTGGAACGTGGCCGGACGCATGGTGTCGGCCTGGATCATCACCATGCCCTCGGCCGGTACGGTTGGGGCGTTGGCGTACGCGGTGGCCAACGGCATCGGCGGCGACGCCGGCGTCATCCTGGTGTTCCTGGCTGTCGTCGCCATGGCAGCGGGTTCTACCTGCTGTCTCGACGGACCAAGGTCACCCCGGACAACGTCAACGACGAATGGACTGGCCAGGTCGGGATTCCCACGCCCAGCCCGGCTGCGGTGGCCGCATGAACGTCGTATTTGCTATCTCCGACAAGTGGATCAACCTCAACGCGCTGTGGAAGATCTGCGTGATCGGGTTGATCGCCGGGGCGGGGCTGCCGATCATCTTCGCCATCGGCCTGCGGCTCCTGAGCCTCCCCGCGAATTCCGGCGCGGTGGTATCCGAAACTGATGACCGGGTGTATTTCGGCAATGTGGGCGGTGCGATCGGGGCAGGCGTGTGCTTCGCCATTGTGCTGGCCGCGATCGGCCTTGGGATCTACTGGATCGTGAGCAGCTAGTGGCGCTGCCCGGCTTCCTGCAGAAGATCCTCGATTGGCTGCACGCGGGCTACCCCGAGGGCGTACCTCAGCCAGGATTACCACCCCTTGCTGGCCTTCCTGGCCCGCAGCCTCACCCCCGAGGAGGTCTCCCAGGTGCTCGCCACGGTCGAGGCCGAGCACGGGCAAAACCACCAGACCTCGGCCGAGGACGTGCGGACCGCCATCGAGGCGGTCACCAGGTCACCGGCGCTGGGTACAGACGTGCAACGGATCGAGAAACGGCTCCGGGACCTGGGCTGGAACCTCGAACCGGCCGCAGATCGATGAGGTCCTGAGCCAGCCGAAGGTCGCCGGGCCTACCGGGCTGCCTTGGAGAGGCGCCGGGGCGGGATGGGGGTCACATCTGGCGATTGGGGATCGGCCGAGAGTATCGCGAGGGGCGCCAGATTCTTGACACCGGGCAAGGGTCGAAACGACCAGCTGGTCCCGCCGAACTTGTGATCCCCCAGATAGGTCGCCGTCATCTCGTGGTGATGGCCGAAGAGGTCGCGGTAGCGCACGGAGTAGATCGTTCCGGGGCGGAGACCGAAGCGGGCTGAGGTCATTTTGTTGTCCCCCTTTCGTCTGCCGCCCGTACTCTATCGGGGCCGGTCCGGGCGACACGGGAAACTCGGCAAAGGCCGACCGTCAACGGGCCGTCGCGGTCACCATGTCGAGGGCACCGAGGAACGTGTTCGCCCAGTGGTGGACGTCGAATTCGATAACCCGGCGCCGCAAAGTGCGCATGCGCCGAGCCGCGTCTCCGGGCGGCACCCGGACCGCCCGGAGGATGGCGGACTTGGTGCCATCAATGTCATACGGGTTGATGAGAAAGGCCTGGCGTAGCTCGTCAGCCGCACCGGTGAACTCGGAGAGCACGAGCGCCCCCCGGAGATCGAAGTGGCAGGCAACGTATTCCTTCGCGACCAGGTTCATCCCGTCTCGCAGGGCGGTGACCAGCATGACGTCCGAGGTCAGGTACAGGGCGGCCATCTCTTCCACCGGGAACGATTGGTGCAGGTAGCGGATGGCGGTCCTGCCGACCGACGAGTGATCGCCATTGATCCGTCCGACGATGCCCTCGATCTCGTCGCGCAGACGCTGGTACTCCTCGACCCGGTCCCGGCTGGGACTGGCAACCTGAACGAAGACCGCGGACGCCGGGTCCAGCTCACCCTCGTCAAGGAGCTCGCCGTAGGCGCGCAGCCTGTGGACAATGCCTTTGGTGTAGTCCAGGCGGTCGACGCCGAGCAGCACCACCTCCGGGTTGTCGAGCTCGGACCGGATCTGGGCGGCCCGAGCCTGGATGTCGGGCTGGCGAGCCAGGTCGTCGAGACCGGCAGAGTCGATGGAGATCGGGAAGGCGGCGGCACGCAACTGGCGCCCGGCGGCGCCGTTTCCTGCGCCGGGCCCCGGCTCGATGACCGAACCGCGCGTCACGGCCCCGGTGAGCCGCCTGGCGGCGCGGAGGAAATTGGCGGCGTCGTCACCGCGCTGGAAGCCAACCAGGTCGGCGCCGAGCAGTCCCTCGACCACCTGGCGCCGCCAGGGCAGCTGGGAGTAGATCTCGTAGCCGGGAAATGGGATGTGATTGAAGAAGCCGATCCGAAGGTCGGATCTCTGGTAGCGGAGGAGGGCAGGGACCAGCTGGAGCTGATAGTCCTGTACCCACACCAGCGCTCCCCGTCCCGCCTCGCGCGCCACTGCGTCCGCGAACCTTCGGTTGACCGCCTGGTAGGACTCCCACCATCGCCGTTCGTACTGCGGGACCGCGGTCAGGTCGTGGTAGAGGGGCCACAGGGTGGCGTTGGAGAAGCCTTCGTAGTAGTCGCGCACGTCCGCGGCGGAGAGCGCGACCGGCACCAGGCGCATGCCGTCGGCTTCGAAGGGGGCGACGAACTCGTCGGGTTGTCCGGTCCATCCGACCCATGTGCCCTGATTGCGGCGCATCACCGGGCCGAGCGCTGCGACCAATCCGCCCGGACTGGTTCGCCAGCCGCTCGAGCCGTCTGCCTCGCTCCATCTTTCCACCGGTAGTCGATTGGCCACCACGACGAAGGATGCGTCACCCGATCCCTCAGACATGCCTGCACCCTAGATCGAGGTCCGTGCGACAAGATCTATATCCGTGAAAACCAGGGAGGCTCAGCCGCGCTGGCGGCGATCCATGCCCCGGAACGGGCAACGGTTTCACCGTCCTCTCCACCGTTGGGTTCGGTGACATCACGCCCCGCACCGATCCCACTCGCGTCATGGTCAGCATTCAGATGCTCCTCGACCTGGTGCTCATCGGTGTCGTAGTACGCGTGATCTTCAGCGCGGCGAGGATGAGCCTGGCCCGGGGCAGCCAGGACGCCAGGAACTCGCCCTGACACGGCGCGCCGTCCGCCTGGTGCCTTGCCGCGATCCGCTGTGCCCCAACCGCTACCGTCGTCGCTATGACCGCTGCTCTGGTCGCGACGGCCGTCGTAGCCGTGTTGGCGATCATCGCCCTGGCGTGGACGAGAGATCGGGCGGCGAAACGCCGGGGCGCTGACCGCGGCCAGATCGAGGGCCTGGCGTCGCGACTCCGAGCTGTCGAGCAGCAGCTTGTCGAGACCCAACAGCGAGCGTGGGAAGCCGAGACCGGACGGGACGAGGCGGAGGAGCGCGCCGACGCCGCTGAGCACCGGCTCGCCTCGACTGCCGGGGGTGTCGTGGCGGCCGCGCCGCTGTGGGAACTGGAACGGCTGCGAACGGAGCGGACCTGGGCCGAGCTCGCCGGCCCCTCGGTTCCTCTACCGGTGCCGTGGGACGGCACGGTGTGGGCCGCGGTGGCAATCGAGCTGGAGATGATCCGGGAGGAGATCGGGACGCCCAGCCGGCTCGAGCCCGCCAGCCGCACGCGCCCCGACCACGCCGCGACCGCGGTGGTGGCGACACGAATAACCGCGGAGCTGTTGCGCCGGCTGGCCAAGGTTGGGGAGGAGCTGACGGTGGCAGTCGAGGGCGATGGCGGCGTCGCCATCGCCCTCGCCACTGACCCCGACGCGGCCCCGCCGGATCTCTCGCGCCTCATCACCCTTGCGGAGGCATTCGGTGGACGGCTCGTGGTTTCGCCCGCCGGAGATGGGACAGAAGCGCGGTTCCACTTCGGTGCGACGTGCCACGTGGCTTAGGGTCCGGCCATAGGAGGCTGTCAGGCAGGTGGGCACTTTTGGTGGTCGGACTCCTGGGACTGGTGGCGGTGGTCCTCGTGGTGGTGTTCGTCGTCCTGCCGGGCGGTGGCCACAGAACAACGTTGAAGGCGACCCAGTTTGCCGGCCTGTCGCAGGTGGGAGCGCTGTTCGACGGCGGATCTGATCACGGCGCCCACTTCTGCTCGGCGAGCGTCGTGAGCAGCACCCCGGGCGATGTCATCGTCACGGCTGCCCACTGCCTGTCCGGTGAGACGAAGGGCCTGGTCTTCGCCCCCATGTACCACGATGGTCAGGCTCCTTACGGGGTATGGGCGGTTCGAGACGTGTACGTCACCCAGTCCTGGCAGGACGACCAGGATCCGCACGCGGATTTCGCGTTCCTGACCGTGGACTCACAGGATCGCGACGGCCAGCAAAAGACGCTGCAAAGTGTTGTGGGTGCCGATGCCCTCGTCACCGACCGTCCTCCTCCCGAATGGACCCTCGTGATCGGTTATCCCGCCCAGAAGGGGGGCCGCCCCATCATGTGCAGCAACCAGACGTTCGTCCGCCACGGCTACGCGGCCTTTCGCTGCGGCGGCTTCGTCAACGGCACCAGCGGAGGACCCTGGTTGGCCGACTTCAACGTCCAGACCGGACGCGGCGACCTGTACGGCGTGACCGGGGGACGGTACCAGGGCGGCTGTGTCAGTTTCCTTTCTTACGCGTCCAGCTTCGGCCCCGACGCCGTCGCCCTCTATCAGCGAGCCGTGACGAACGGGCCAGCCGATGTGCCGCCGGCGCCGCAGGAGTCCGGCTGCTGACACTGGCGATGGGCTGCGTTCGGGCCGGCGCTCGCCGGCGAATTTTGCAGCGTTCGACGATCTGTGTACCGGAAAGTACACGTGCTGTGCTTTTTGGTACAGAGATGAGAGTTGGGTACAAAATTGGCACGCCATGTGACTGGCCGTTGGGCCGGCGGCCCGGCGCCGGCGCCGGCAGGGCGTGAAGGCCGCGCCGCACTGGCGGTGGCCAATCCGAGCGGTGTCGCCCGTCAGTCGCGAGCGAACGCAGCTCTGGCTTCCGTAGCGAGGTCGACAAAGGGCTGCCCGCTCACGTCGATGATGGCCCTCCGGATCGTGTCCCCGACGAGCGGCCAGGGAGACTGTCCCGGGTAGTCGTCAGTGACAGCCTCGGCCCCCTCCCGCCCGATGTTGAGGCCTTCCCCGGCGATGGAGAACTTGCCGGGCTGGGTCTTGATCCGGGCCTCCCCCACCGTGGTCTCTCCCACGTGCAGCGTCAGCAGTCCTTCGGCAGGGACAGTGTCGCCTTCGCGGGCGAACGAGGCCGACACCACTGCGTGGCCGGTGGGGATGGCCTCAGTGGATTCGACGACCTGCTCGAGTAGCCCAACGAAGTTATACACGTACTTGAGCTTGCCGTTCTTCAGGTAAAGGGCATGACCCCCGAACCGCGATCCGTGCGCAAAGAGGACTCCGCCCGCGTCGGGCCGGTCGATGTCGACCTCGACTGCGACGGTATAGGAGCGGTTGCGGATGTTGGGAGCGACCGATTCCGGCACCTCGGCGCCTCCCGGGTAGTAGATGTACTGGTTGCGAGGCTTGGCGATCTGGGGCCGCTCCGTGGTCAGGATCTGCACGGCGTCGCGGTTCTCCAACGGCAGCGCCTGGTACTGCCCCGCCAGGGTCCACCACATCGCGATCAGTTCCTTGAGCTTGCCCGGGTGTTCGGCGGCCAGATCGTGGCTCTCCGTCGGGTCACTGTCGGTATGGAACAGCTCCCAGCGAAGGTTGGTGTAGTCGGCCCACATGTCGGGAGCGGAGGGCGTCACGTTGGCCGCCTTCCAACCCTGATGCCAGATCCCCTGGGTGCCGCCCATTGAATAAAACTGGGTCTGCTTACCCGTCGGGGCGTCGACGCTGGAGAAGGTGGCCGCGAAGCTGACCCCCTCGAGCGGGTGCTGTGTGTAGCCCTTCACCGTCTCGGGGGGGTCAATGTTGAGCGCCTCGTAGATGGTGGGAACGATGTCCACCGCGTGGGCATACTGCCGGCACACGCCGCTGGCCGTCACACCTGCTGGCCAGGAAACGATCATCGGGTCGGCGGTTCCTCCTTCCCAGTTGGCATAGCGCTTCCACAGCTTGAACGGGGTGTTGAACGCGAACGCCCACCCCGTCGGGTAGTGGTTGTAGGTGAGCGGTCCGCCGAGATCGTCGAGGTAGGGAAGATTGTCCTGGATCGTGTCGGGGATGCCATTGAACAGCTTGTTCTCGTTGACCGACCCGTTGGGGCCGCCCTCACCCGAGGCGCCGTTGTCAGAGACCAGCACAATCATCGTGTTGTCCAGCTGGCCACTGGTCTCGAGATGGTCGAGCAAGCGACCGATCTCGTGGTCGGCGTGGCTCAAGAATCCTGCGTACACCTCGGCCATTCGGGTGAACAGGCGCTTCTCGTCGCTGGAAAGTGAATCCCAGGGGCGGACCATGTCCAGTTCGGACCAGGACTTCGTACCATCCGGATTCTTCTCCCCTGCGTAGGGGTTGATGGGCGACAGCTCCGCTTCAGGGGGCATGATGCCCATCTGCTGCTGGCGTGCGAAGACCAGTTCGCGGTACGCCTCGTAACCCATGTCGAAACGACCCCTGTAGCGGTCGGCCCACTCTTTCGGGACGTGATGCGGGGCGTGGCACGCCCCCGGGCAGAAGTACAAGAAGAAGGGTTTGTCCGGGGCAATGGCTTTGGCGTCGCGGACGAACTCCAGAGCCTTGTCGGTCAGGTCGGTCGTCAGGTGGTACCCCTCCTCGGGTGAGCGCGGCTGCTCCACCGGATGGTTGTCGTAGACCAGATCCGGGTACCACTGGTTGGTCTCCGCGCCCAGGAAGCCGTAGAAGCGCTCGAACCCTCGGCCCAGGGGCCACTGCCACTTGATGGACGCCATGTTCATCTCGTCCTCCGGCGTGAGGTGCCACTTCCCGACGGCGTAGGTGTTCCACCCTCGCTCCCCGAGAACCTCGGCGATGGTCCCGCACTCGAAGGGAACATGCCCATTGGTGCCGGGAAAACCCGAGGCGGCCTCCGTGATGGTGCCCATCCCATTGGTTGTACGGTTGCGACCCGTCATCAAACAGGACCGGGTGGGTGAGCACAACGCCGTGGTGTGGAAGTTGGTGTAGGTGATACCGCGTCCCGCGATCCGTTTGATATTGGGTGTGTCGATCATCCCTCCGAACGGCTCCATGGCGGAGAACCCCACGTCGTCGAGGACGATCATCAGTACGTTCGGCGTGCCATCAGGTGCGATCGGCTGCTTGTAGGGTTCCCAGTCCGGAATAGACTGGGTGACGTCGACATTGATGACACCTTTAAACGGCTTCGCCACCGGCCCGCACCTCCGCGCTTTTGGTCCGCCGGACTATAACCGACCGGATAGGACGTTCAGCGCTTGACGTGACCGGCCTGTGGCGGATCGGCCCGGGGGCGCCCGCTCCGCAGCAAGCGACCGTGTCCAATCTGGTCGGCGAACACAACCACTCGTTTACATGGTCGACGACGGCTCGTCCGGCTCGTCGCCGTCCGGCGGTGGTCCCTTCAAAGCGCTGGCGCTGGCGGCGTGGGTCCCTGACCCGCTGGCCCAGGCGACCGCATCTGCCAGAGTGGGAAAGACGTGATCGCCGCTGACCTTGGCCAGCAGTCCGGCGGCGCGGGCCATTTGTTCGGCGGGTTGGTGGAGGTGCGCGATGGCCAGCGCGACCTGCTGGGCGCCCAAACTGTCGACCAGCTTGTCAAGCTGTTCGGTGCTGGTGATGTCCAGGTCGTCGTTGGCGTCCAGGTCTCGAGCGCCGGACGTCGTCACCTTCGTGACGACCCCTCCGGCCCGGGTGATCTCGCGATAGAGCAAGAGCCTGTAGTACTCCGGAGTCGGTGTGCCGGTGTCGACGATGGGCGAGTAGTACTCGAGCTTTCCTCCGACATTGCCAGGCGGATAGTCGGCCACTCCATGAAAATCGAGACTGGCCACGCCTCCCGCCATGGCAAACATCGAGTAATCGGCTGCCCACAGGGACGAACAGAAGGCATTGGAGACCCCACGGTGCGGTGGGTGTAGGTGTTTGTTTCGTTGAGGATGAAGGGGAGATGGTACGACCTGGCCAGCGCGACGTTGGCCGAAACATAGGACTTCAAGTGGCTCACCTGGAGCAGACCCGCGCACGTGGCGGTGCTCTCATTACCGTTTCCGGCGTAGTAGTGAGCGGTGACCGCGCTCAACTTGCTGGCATCTTGAGAGAGGAATTCGTCGATATATGTGGTGATACCGGTGTTGGCGACACCCGGCCCACTGACCGGAGCGGTGCCCCCGTCCGTGACATAGTCCTGGTACACCGTGTTCCACTGGTCGATGTACGCCTGGTAGTCGGTGTCAGCGGAGGGGTAACGATTGGGTTCGTTGCCTATCTCGATGCTCTCCAGGCCCGGCTGTGACGACACGTAGGCCGCTTCGGAGGCATCCGCTGCCAGATCCGTCGAGTTGTACAACGGTACTTTGCCATATCACCCGGTAGCGGATTTCCTGCGCGAACGCGAAGAACGAACTGACCAGGCTTGGTGTCATGACCAGGGCTGGGTAAATGCACGAGGCGGGAGCAGTCGTCGACCGCATCGCCTGCTTGTCGCCGGTCCTTCCGCCGACCGAAAGGGTAGCCGGACCCAGATCCTTGAACAGTTGCACGAAGGCTGGATCCGACTGGGCCAGCTGCACCACATAACAGACGTTGGCGGGTCCTACGAAGGGATCGCAAACCGTCTTTGTTGGACACTACGCGGTTAGACACTGGGCTCCCGGCGTCGTCTTCGTCTGAGCGGGGCGGCCGGGCGGTGCGGCGTCGGTGTCCGTAGTGCGGCCGCCAGTTGCTCTCAGGAGAGGGTCCGCGGGGATCCTCGTCGAGTGGGATGCGCAGGTGGATCTCGACGTGCCAGCCGGTGACGCTGCACGTGGTTCACGATTAGACGCAGTAGTTGTTGGCGCTGTTGGAATGTGAGTTGGTCGATGCCTGCGGCTGCTCGGTGAGCGAAGTCGCTCACTCGCTGCTGGAGGCGGTTCTCGGAGGCGAGCTGCTGGCGCCGAGCGATGAGCTCGTCGCGCTGGCTGGCGAGTGTGTCACAGCGGCTGTCAATGTCGCGTGCTCGCCTTTGGACCTCGCCCAGCTCGAGTAGCCCGGACTGATACAGGTCAGCGAGCCGTCGTCGCTCGGCCCGGTTGTTATCGATTTTGCGGGCTAGTCGATCCAGTTCGCCGCCGAGCAGCTGATCGTCAGTTGACGGCGTCGCTGCCCGCATGGCCGCCTCGCCGGCACGGAGCAGTTCGGGGCGGAGCAGAGCGGTCTTGACCTGTTCGAAGACGAAGGCGTCCAACACGTCAGCGCGGACAGAACGTTCGGGGCAGGGCTGCTGGCCGGGGACACCGCTGCGGGCCTTGTTGCGGCAGGTGTAGTAGCGGTGGATTTTGCCGCCGTCGCTGTTACGGCCCAGCTTGTGGGAGTTCAGGCACGTGTCGCAGGCGCCGCAGCGGACCAGTCCGCGCAGCAGCCAGGCCTCGTCACGCAGATTACGTGGACTCCACCGCGAGTTGTCTCGGCTGACTCGCTGGGCCGCCTCGAAGATCGCATCGTCCAGGATGGGTGGGCAGGGGATCTCGATCCACTCCTCGCGTGGTCGCCGCCGCTGGCTGGTGGCGCGGCGCCGTGCGCTGTTGGTGGCGGTGTTGGTGGGGATGGTCTCGGTCTGGTTGAAGTAGATGCGACCGACGTAGGCCTCGTTGGGAGGATCCGGCACAGCGTTGAGTGCCACCACTCGGTCTTGCCGGTGGGGGTGGGGATCTGCTCGGCGTTGAGGGCTCGCATGATGTGTCGGATCGAGAGGCCACCGTTGACGTAGTCGTCATAGATGCGACGGACCAGGGCGACTTCTGGCTCGAAGGCGTCCAGGCGTGCGGGACCATTGGCGTCGCGGGGAACACGCCGATACCCGTACGGCACCTTCCATGTCACGATCTCCCCGGTCCGGGCCCGGAACAACCGGCCCCGGCGGTTGCGCTCGGAGATCTTGGCCCGCTCGTACTCCGCGATCACGCCTTGGACCTGGGTGAGCAGACGAGCCTGGGGATCGTCGTCAAGGGTCGGTGCGTCGGCGAAGAGGACCCGCACGCCGAAGTGTTCAAGCTCATCGAGGACCAACACCTGATAGGCGTAGGCGCGGGCCAGCCGATCGGGCGAAAGGCACCACACGGCATCGAAGGTGCCGGCTTCGGCTTGATCTCGTAGGGCGTCGAGACCGGGACGGTCAAGGCGCGCACCGGAGTAGCCGTCGTCGCAGAACTCGGCGACGAGTTCGTGGCCCTCAGTGGCGACGCGGGCTCGTAGCACTTCCAGCTGGGAGCCGATCGTCCCTCGGGCTTCTTGCGCCTCGCTCGACACCCGGGCATAGACCGCGACTCTCATCAACCAACCTCCTCCTTGTGATGTTTGTTTGCGTTCTGGGCGCCTAGCACCAGCAGCTCGAAGCCGGCCACCAAGGCGTCGAGGCGGGGATCGCTATGCGGTGTCCATGGATGGCGGGCGGCGCCGTGCACCACGGCCACGAAGACCGGTTCGGCCAGCGGGCGGGCGATGAGCGCGGCCAGGCCACCTCGGGCGAAGCGGACGGCGGCCGTGTTCGCCAGCGGAGTGCCAGCCAGAGAAGCCATTCTGAGGGCCTCGTAGTCAGCTTGCGCCGCTTCTGCGGGCGGCCACAGCACCCTCATCCGCGTCGGACCCGTTCTGCGGTGCGTCGATGCAGCGATACACCGAAGCGTTCTCCGACCTCGCGGGCCAGATCGGCTCCCGATCGGTCCTTGGGTGCGTCACGCAAGAAGGCGGTGATCTCAGCACTCACCTTGGTCGGGCCCTTACGTCCTCGCTGGCTATCGACCAGCCCCGCCATGCCCCGCTCGGCGAAGGCGGCCGCCACCAAGTAGTACTCGGCACGGGAGTAGCCGTGGGAGGCGGCGGCCGCCACGATCGTCGCACCGTCCACGCCGACAGAGCGGAGCATCTCGTACTTCACCTGCACCTTGTCGGCGGCCAAGAAGAACCCGTCGCCTGAGCAGAAGAGCTCGGCCGTGACATCCCCGGCCCGGGGATGAATCAGACCGGCCAGCTCCAGCGCCTCCAACCTTGACTTCTGGCTCATCCGCCTCACCTCCATCACTCGTCAACACGACAGTGACCGAACCGCAGGGGTGATGTCAAGCATTTCGAGCCGCAGGGGTCCGAACCAACTCGGCTCTAACACCAAATGCGATCATATAACCCTTGAACTACAGGACTTTCTGCGATCCGTGCCCCGCTCTGCGGCCAACCGGGCTGACACTGCGGCACACAATGCTATGCATATTGCGGGTTGTCACTCCGCACGCCGCCGACGACGATACGGCTCGCGGAAGTAATAGAGCCCCTCGACGGGCTCGAACGGCCCCAGCACTGCGGTCAAGAACAGTTTTGCGATCCGCTGGTTCCTATCGAGAATCCGAGGTACTGCGCCGGAACCTTCAACCCTCCGGCGGCGGACACCTGAACTCGCGGACCCCGTATCGCGAAGGCGCGTTACCTCGGGTTGGCGCGACCAGGGCGATCGCAAGGAACGATACGGACACCGCGAGAACAGAACCGGATCGCCACCTTCGAGAGTTGCCCTTCGAGCTGACGGGTCTTGCGCCAGACGAGGCGTCCTCGGTCGGCCGCCAGCTGCGGCCAGCTGTCCCCAGCGCACCTGGCTCCCCTCCCCCTTGACTACGGATTCGGTGGTCGGATGCTGGCAAAATCCAACTACCCCTCTCCCTCCTTCCGTCGGCGTAGTGCGTTCACGAACTTGTGCCAGCCCTTTGCGATCTGCTGGCCCTTCCAGGCTTGCGCTTCCGCCATCCCCGCCGCCGCCCGTTGGAGACGTCCTGGATTCTCGGCCGGAGGGGGAGGCGCCTCAGCATGACTCTCGTCCTCCCGATCAGGGTCGTCCTCGGCTGTGGGCATCAGCCCGCACGCTAATAGCAACAAACCACTACGTTCAGGGGTATTGCAGTTGGACGCCCCCTCAGGGCGGCGTAAACGCAGCCCGGCGATCATGAGAGGGCTAGTGGACGGGTACGCACCCGTACTACCACGACATCCCAAATGCGCTTTGCTCGACCATGGGCTCGGCAGGCCCGAAGGGCTACAGTCGCGGTGACGGTAAACGGTCTACAGAGGATCGGTGACGAGAATGGCGGGTGAGACCCCGACGATCATCCTTGTCCACGGTGCGTGCGCCGACGCGACGGGCTTCAACGCCGAGATTCGCGCCTTGGGGGACCGCGGGTATTCCGCGATCGGGTTCGGCAACCCGCTTCGCGATCTCGCGGGCGACGCCGCGTACCTGGCCGAATTCCTGCAGACCCTTAGCGGCCCAATCGTGCTCGTCGGCCACTCCTACGGCGGCAATGTGATCTCCGCCGCCGCGATCGGCAATCAGCAAGTCCAGGCGCTTGTCTACTTCAACGGCTGGATGTGCGACGTGGGCGAGAGCCAGCAGCAGCTCCTCGAGAAGTTCGAAGGCAGCCTCGTGGGCCCTTCGATCAGGCCGGTTCCGTTCACCAACCCGGATGGGAGCCAGGGCACCGACCTCTACCTCGCTCGCGAGGCCTTCCGCGAAGCCTTCGCCGCCGACGTCGATCCTGAAACTGCAGCCGTGATGGCCGCGACACAGCGGCCTTACGCCGTCGCCGCGTTCGCAGCCACGCCGTCCTCCCCGCCAGCGTGGACGACACTGCCGTGCTGGTATTTGCTCGGTACTGAGGACAAGGCGATCCCGCCGGCGCTCCAGCGGTTCATGGCCGAGCGCGGCGAACGCGACGATCGTAGAAGTCCCAACGTCGCACGTCTCGTTCGTGTCCCGGCCCGAGGCCGCGACTCAACTCATCCTGCAGGCCGTCGAGGCGACAGCCGCAACCGGCTGACCAGCGCGGCTGACGATCGGCCGTCTCGCCGGCGTGGCGCTTGTCGGGCTAACCCCTCGTGCCTCGTCCGCTCTGACAGCGGAACTCAAGTAGGACAGGAGAAGGTACGCGCAGAACGTTCCTCTGCCGGATGACGTGGCGAAGCCCATCGCCCGCCCAGGTCACGTCATTCGGCGCCGACTCCGAGCCCGGCCTGATCTTCACCAACGAATGGGGAAGGCCTACACGGCAGTTTCCCTTTGCGATGACCTTCGCCAATGCACTGCGGCGGGCCGGGCTCTGCGACTCGCCAACCGCGCATGATCTCCCCCACTTCTACGCCTCGGCGCTGATCCGCTCGGGCCTCCATCATGGTCGTCCAAACGCGTCGGTCATAGCTCAGCGAAGAGGGCCGGCGGCGGCCCGGCCGCTACGTTTCGTGGAGGGAATCGCGCCTTGACGGATCCGTTACCCGGGCGAGCGCCAGCTCGTGGGCCGCCGTCGTCCTCTCGAAGTGACAGATGCGACAGAGAAAAGGCCGGCCGGGGAGAATCGGCCTTTCTCTGTCGTAATCCACAGCCTGTCCGAGCGTGGCGACGCGACAGAGAAAGGAATTTGCCGGCGCCGAGGCGCATTCACTGTCGCGACCCGCTATGACGCTGATTTGTGTCACGTCAGGCCCGTGGGGCGACAAAACCCCACGTCACGGGCTAAATGTCGTAGTAGAGCATGAATTCCCACGGATGCGGGCGCAGCCGGACCGGATCGATCTCGTGTTCGCGCTTGTAGGAGATCCAGGTCTCGATGAGGTCGCCCGTAAATACCCCACCGGCGCGGAGGAAATCGTTATCCGCTTCGAGCGCCTGGAGCGACTCTTCCAACGATCCGGGGACAGTCGGGACCTGGGCCAGCTCTTCGGGCGGCAGATCGTACAGATCCTTGTCCACCGGATCGGGTGGCTCGATCTTGTTTTGCACGCCGTCGAGACCGGCCATCAGGATGGCCGAAAACGCCAGATACGGATTGCAAGAGGGGTCCGGGCAGCGGAACTCCACCCGCTTGGCCTTCGGGCTCTTGGAGTACAGAGGGATACGGCAGGCGGCCGAACGGTTGCGCTGGCTGTAGACCAGGTTGACGGGTGCTTCATAACCCGGTACCAGGCGCTTGTAGCTGTTGGTGGTCGGCGCCGCGAACGCCAGGATGGCCGGGGCGTGTGCGAGCAGGCCCCCGATGTACCAGCGCCCGATATCGGACAGGCCGGCGTAGCCGAGTTCTGAGTAGAAGAGGGGTTCCCCGCCCTTCCACAGCGAGGAGTGGACGTGCATTCCCGATCCGTTATCAGCGAAGATCGGCTTGGGCATGAACGTCGCGGACAAACCGTGGGCGCGAGCCACGCTCTTCACCACGTATTTGTACAGCATAAGTTTGTCAGCCATCGTCGAGAGGATGTCGAAGCGCATGTCGATCTCGGCCTGCCCGGCGGTGCCGACCTCATGATGCTGGATTTCTATCTCGATCCCGAGCTTCTCCATCGTCAGGATCATCTCGGAGCGCAGATCCTGAAAATGGTCCATCGGGGGAACCGGGAAGTAGCCCTCCTTGTAACGAGGCTTGAAACCCAGGTTCGGGCCTTCATCGGCGCCGGAGTTCCAGATCCCCTCGACGGAGTCGATGTAGTAGTAGCCCTCGTGCGAGTTCTGATCGAAACGGATGTCGTTGAAAATAAAAAACTCCGCTTCTGGCCCGAAGTAGGCCGTGTCCGCCACGCCGGTTGAGACCAGATAGTCCTCCGCCTTCTTGGCGATATACCGGGGATCCCGGGAATAGGACTCGCCGGTGACGGGGTCCCGGACGAAGCAGTTGAGGTTGAGGGTCTTGTGTTGGCGGAAGGGATCGATGACCGCGGTGTTTGGATCCGGGACCAGAAGCATGTCCGACTCCTGGATCTCCTGGAAGCCTCGGATGGACGAACCGTCGAATCCGGAACCTTCCTCGAAACTGTCCAGTGTCAACTCGTGCGCGGGCAGCGAGTAGTGCTGCATCAAGCCGGGCAGGTCTGAGAATCGAAAATCAATGATTTCGATGCCCTCGGCCTGGACCAGGCTCAGGACCTCTTCCGGCGTGCGCTTGGCGAATGCCACCTGTCCTCCTGAATCTACGAGCGGCGGCAGCCCTCCGCTGCCCCCGGTTGAGAGTCTTGCAGACTGAGCGGCACCTCTTTGTCGGACCCCGGCCTGCCCGGTTCCGTCAGCGCTTTCCCGCTCGCCCGCCGGGCGGTCCCCGCTGCCCACCCCGCACCCTGCGACGTGCTCGGCACTGAGCACAACGTCGCGGAACGCTCGATGGCCTTGATCCTCACGCACCCTCCTCGCTCGGCTACATGGACAAAAGGGGACCACCCCACGGCACGAGCACGGCCGCGTCGCCAGCATGACCCGGGCGTGTTACGTCACCTTTCCGGTTGCGTGAACAGTTTGTGACAGCGGTGTTACCGCCAACGACAGCCGGGCGGGCCACCTATCGTTGCGGCGTGGAGCGCCAACAGGACTACGTGCTGCGGACCGTTGAGGAGCGGGGAGTCCGCTTTGTGCAGATGTGGTTCACGGACGTGCTCGGGACGCCAAAGTCCTTCCAGATCACGCCGGCCGAGCTCGAGAATGCGCTCGAAGAGGGCATGACCTTCGATGGGTCGACGATCGACGGCTTCAGCCGGGTTCAGGAGAGCGACGTGCTGGCAATGCCCGACGCCAAGACGTTCCAGCTCCTCCCCTACTTGGCAGACGGGGCTCCTGTCGCCCGGGTGGTGTGCGACGTGGTGAACCTCGACGGCTCTCCGTTCGAAGGTGATCCCCGCCACGTGCTGCGCCGGTCGCTGGAGAGAGCCAGGGGGCTGGGCTTCTCCTTCTTCGTGGCTCCGGAACTCGAATACTTCTACTTCGCCCGGCCAGGAGGCGATCCGGATGGCGCCACACCGATCCCGCTCGACACGGGCTCCTACTTCGACCTGACCACCAACGACCTCGGGGCGGAGTTGCGCCGGCAGACGGTGTTGACCCTGGAGGACATGGGCATTCCCGTGGAGTACAGCCAGCACGAAGACGCTCCCAGCCAACACGAGATCGATTTGCGTTACACCGACGCACTCACCATGGCCGACACTGTCATGACGGTACGGATGGTGGTGAAGGAGATCGCTTCCCGCCACGACGTGATGGCCACCTTCATGCCCAAACCGCTCTATGGCCTGCAAGGTTCGGGGATGCACACGCACATGTCGCTCTTCGATGGCGACAGCAATGCGTTTTATGACGACTCCGACGAGTACAACCTGTCTGAAGTGGCCCGCCGGTTCATCGCCGGTGTGCTGGCACACGCCCGGGAACTGACCGCCGTCACCAACCAATGGGTCAACTCCTACAAGCGGTTGATCATCGGATACGAGGCCCCGGTCTACATCTCGTGGGCCCGCAACAACCGCTCTGCCCTGGTGCGGGTTCCGCCGACCAAGAAAGGCAAACGGGACTCCACCCGCATCGAGTACCGGGCCCCGGATCCCGCTGCCAACCCGTATCTGGCGTTCGCGGCGGTGCTCGCGGCCGGGCTGACCGGGATCGAGAAGGGGTACGACCTGCCGGCGGAGGCGGCAGCAAACCTGTACGAGCTGTCGCCCGCCCAGCGCCTGGCGGAGGGCATCGATGCCTTGCCCGGCTCGTTGGCGGAAGCCGTTGACGTCATGGAGCGTTCCGAGCTCATGGCCGAGGTGCTGGGTGAGCACGTGTTCGAGTGGTTTGTGCGTAACAAGCGCGCCGAGTGGGCGGATTACAAGGCCGAGGTGACGGCGTTCGAGTTGCGTCGTTACCTCACGTCGTTGTAGAGCGGGAGCGGACGTTCGCCGTGGAACCGCTGCTTCTTTTTCCCGATCCTGCCCCGCCCGCGCTGGCGCAAGCCCTCGACCTCTCCGGCTATCCGTGGAAGGCGGCCGGAACCGCGGAGGCAGCCGACCGGCTCGAACCGGACGACGGCTGGGCCGGGGCCATCGTGTGCGCCGACGTGGATCCGGAGGGCGCGTTCGGCTTGTGCCGGACTCTGCGGAAGCGGGATCTGCCGCTGGCGCCGCTGCTGATGGTGGTGGCCGCACCGCAGCTTCGCGAACTGGAACTGCGGGAGGACCTCTTCGACGATTTCTGCGTGGCGCCCTGGAAGGGGCAGGAGCTGGAAGCCCGCCTGGCGCACATGTTTTGGCGGACGGGCCGAGGCACCCGGCCCGATCTGGTCGAGTACGGGCCGCTCATCCTCAACCTCGAGACCTACCAGGCCACCCTGCCCGGTCGGCCCCTGGACCTGACGTTCATGGAGTACGAGCTCCTCAAGTTCCTGGCCACCCATCCGGGCAAGGTATTTACCCGGGAAGTTCTGCTCTCCCGGGTGTGGGGTTACGAGTACTACGGAGGCGCCCGGACCGTCGACGTGCACATTCGGCGCCTGCGGGCCAAGTTGGGGGAGGAGCACGCCAACCTGATCTCCACCGTCCGCTCGGTGGGCTATCGGTTCGGCCAGAGTCGCTGGTCCGCTTTGTAGGCGCCGCACCCTGAGGCTATTGTGTGATAATTGACGCGTATTACGCGACTATTATCACACAACGATGTCGACGGGCGGTCGCCGACGCTCACCCGGTTGGCACATGAGCCCAGGCTTCGATCTCGACCCGTGCGCCGAGCGGCAGCGCGGCCACTCCCACCGCGGACCGGGCCGGGCGATGATCGCCGAAGGCCGCGACGTAGGCGTCGTTCATCGGGCCGAAGTCGGCCATGTCGGCCAGGAACACGGTGGTCTTGACCACTGAAGACAGCGGCGCGCCCTCGCCGGCCAGCAACGCCTCGAGGTTGGCGATCGCCTGGGTCAGTTGGGCGGCGGTCCCACCGTCGACCAGGGTGCCGTCCCGCAGGCCCAGTTGGCCGCTGCAGATCAGCCACTCGCCGGCCCGCAGGATCGGCGAGTACGGCCCGACGGGGCGGCTCGCCGGCGCCCGGCTGGCGCCTGTGTCGCCGTCGCCGGTCGTCACCTCGCTCTCCCTCGTCGCGTCGGCCACCTCGGGGGCAACCCCTGGGCAATCCATGTCGCGGCGGCTACGGCTCCAAACGCCGCATCCGACACGCGCACCGGCGGAGCGGCCTCCCGTTCGACGTGCACGGTGATCGCCGGGGTGTGCCGGGCGGGCAGCACCCCAAACGACCGGATCGTCAGGTCTCCCACCGCACCATCCTCGCCCACCGCGATGCCCTCCGAACAGACCCAGCTGACTGCCATGTGTGCGGCCCCAGTTATGTACGAACGAAGTACCCGTTCGTCCAGGGGATCTCCGGCGCTGACCGTCACGACAACATTTCGTGGATGACCATCGGCATCTACCGTCACCGAGGCCTGCGCCCGGCCGCCCGATGGGTCAGTGATCGACGCCGATCCGGCCCCGGGTGAAGTCGGCACCGTCCCCTCAGCCAGCGCCGCTGCGGCCGCCACCAGTACGGCCGCCTCTATCCATCCTGCGCCCCGGATGCTCATCGAGACGGGCGGTCCGGCCACGCCCGAAACCTCCATCACCTCGACGCCGGGTGCCGTCTGCTGGATCGCGGCGGCAACGCCGGGCGTGGCCATCACCCGGATGACGCCCGTTCCGTCAGAGCGCAGCCCGGCGCCCAGCGGTGGCCGCTTCGGGCCCAAACGCACGACGTCCTCACGGGAAAAGACCACCCGTACCGGGCTGCCGTGCTCGTCCGCCAGGGCCCGCGCCGCGGCTGGCGCCGCTGAGGCGACCTTGCCGCCGAAGGCGCCCCCATTGCCGGCAGGATGAGCCGGCTGTCCCCCCGGCCGGCACCAGGACGAGTCCGGCTCGAGGTATGCCGGTTCGACCCAGGTGGTCTGTAGCACCAGGTCCCACGGTCCGGGCGGGACATCCACCGGGTACCGCAGCGCTTGGCCGCTCCGGCGTCCCTGGACGTGGCCGGCAGCCGCCCGAGCCTCGGCGAGCGTGTTGCCCAGCGCCCACCCGCCTGTCGCGTCCGGCACGGCCACCAGGCATCCGGGCGGAGCGGCGTCGTCCGCGAAACCGCCACGCCCCAGGACCGCCTCCGCGCCGGTGCGCTGAGCGACGCCGCCCTCGAGCGTGGCGCGACGAGCCGCGGCGCGAGGGTCTCCGTCTGCGGTGTCCGGCGGCAGTTCCGGGCCCGGGCTGGGATCGCACGCGGCGTCGACAATGGACCGCCAGCCGGTGCACCGGCACAGGTGAGCCAGCAACGCCGTTTCGACCTTGTCCGCGGTTGGTTGCGGCCCGAGCCCGGCCAGGCGACACAGGATTCCCGGCGTGCAGAACCCACATTGGCTCGCCCCGTGCCGGCAGAAGGAACTGACAAGCCGGCGGGCGATCGCCGGGTCCAACCCCTCGGCGGTGGTAACGGTACGGCCGGCCACTCGGCGCAGCGGTGTGACGCATGCGACGCGCGGCGCGCCATCTACCAGAACCGTGCAGCAGCCGCACTGGCCCTGCGGACTACACCCATCTTTGACCGACCGGATGCCGAGCTCTTCGCGCAACGCGTCCAGAAGCGACGCGCCCTCACCGACCGCTGTTACCGGGCGGCCATCAAGGGTGAACGCGATGGGCAGCGTTGGGGCTCAGCTGAACGACTGCCCGCACCCGCAGGTGCGGCTGGCATTCGGGTTGTTGATGCTGAAGCCGGCACCCTGCAGCCCGTCCTTGAAGTCCAGGACGGCACCCTGAAGCAGGCTGGCGCTGGAGGGATCGACGACCACCCTGACGGACCCGAAGGACGACGTCAGGTCATCCTCGGCCACGTCAGTGTCGAAGAACATCTCGTAGCTGAAGCCGGAGCAACCGCCGGGGCGCACTGCCACGCGCAGAGCCAGCTCCGGGTTGCCCTCCTGCTCCAGTAATTCGGCGACCTTGCTCGAAGCGCCGTCGGTGAGGGTGATGGCCTCGGTGGGGGTTACGTCGGTCTCGGTAGTGCTCACCGGTCCTCCTGGACTGAGTCGTGCGGAGCGCCAGTCCCCGCTTGCGCGACATGCTACCCCTGATCACGCGGAGATTGACATCTCGACCTGGCACGGATCCACATCGACCAGGCTGGCGAAGGATTCCAGCCGGGCGGTCACCCCGTGCGTGGCCGCTACAGCCTCGGTCAGGATGCCCTCGGTGATGCCGCGGTGCAGCTGGCACACGACATCGGGATAGAGGGCGGCGACCTCCCGGAAGGGGCAACGCGTGAAGGAAATCGTCACCTGACGTTCGTCGTCGGCGGACTCGAGCGCAGGGTCGAAGCCGAGGTCTGCGAGCTCGTCCATGACGGCCTGTACGCACGCGGCCCGAGCCGGCCCCGGGCGAGACACCCGGCGGGCCAGACGTTCCTGCCCCTGACGCCGGCCGACGGCGGAGATGGCGGAGGCGTCGGGCGGCTCCTGGGCGGTCAGTTCGGCCAAGAGGTGGGCGAGCAGGCGAAAGCCGGCCGGCTCCAAGCCCAGTTCGGGCGCCTGCGGGACAGCGGTCCAGATGTGCAGCGGCCGGCCGACCGAGCCATCGTGTTCGGTGGAGACGGCGACCAGCCCGGCCTCCCGCATCTTCTCCAGGTGCAGGCGGACGGTATTCGGATGCAGATCGAGCTGCCGTGCGATCTCGGTTGTCGACAGTGGGGTCTCCGCCCGGGCAACCCGCTGGTAGATGGCATAGCGCGACCGATCCGCCAGCAGCCGGAACAAGGACAGCTTGTCCACAGGGCAAGCCTACCCACGCCCGTAGACTGACCGCCGTGGGCAGCCCGTCGACCGCAACCTGCGAGATGCCATGATCAGCGAGGAAGCCGTGGGGGCGGCGATGCGCGGAGTCATTGACCCCGAGCTCGGCAATGACCTGGTGGATCTGGGCATGTATCTCGGATGCCGGATCAATGACGACGGTTCGGTCACAGTGAGCGTGGCCCTCACCACCGCCGGCTGCCCGCTTCGGACGCAGCTCCAGCGGGACATCACAGCGCGGGTCGGCACTCTGCCGGGAGTCACGCGCGTCCACGTCCGCACCAGCGAGATGTCCTCGACCCAGAAGAAGGACCTGATGGCGCGGGCCCGTCAACGGGCCACGGAAAACCCGCCCGCAACCGAGATCCCCGGGCGCACCCGCGTGCTGGCCATTTCCTCCGGGAAGGGTGGGGTCGGGAAGTCCTCGGTGACGGTCAATCTGGCCGCCGGCCTCGCCGCCCGGGGTTACGTGGTGGGATTGCTTGACGCCGACATCGCCGGGTTCTCGGTGCCCCGCATGCTCGGAATGGAAGGACGTCTCGAAGCCCGGCCGGCCCGCACGGGCGACGGGATGAGGATCGAGCCCATGGTCAAGCCAATCGGGGCCGGGCTGCTCAAGGTGGTGTCGATGGGCTTCCTGTCCCCCGAGGACGAGGCGATCATGTGGCGCGGCTTGATGCTCCTACGCGGCGTCCAGCACTTCCTGGAGGAAGTGGCGTGGGGTGACCTGGATTACCTGCTCGTTGACATGCCGCCCGGGACGGGCGACATCCAGATGGGGCTGGCTCGAATGGTGCCGCGAGCGGAGATGCTCATCGTGACCACCCCCGCGTTGGCGGCCCAGAAAGTGGCGGTGCGGGCCGCCGACATGGCCCGGAAGGGCTATCTGCGGGTCGCGGGAGTGATCGAGAACATGAGCGGGTTCACCTGCGCCCACGGCGAGCACTACGACCTGTTCGGCTCCGGCGGCGGCGACCGTCTGGCCACCGAGATCGGAGCCCCGCTGCTGGCACGCATTCCTCTCGAATCGGCCGTATCGGCGGGAGGTGACCGTGGTGAACCTGCGTCTCTTGGAGGCGGAGAGGCGGGCCGGTCGTTTGCGGCGCTTGTCGACGCGGTCATCGAGATCGCGCCGGTGGTGGAGATGGGTGACTGCACCGCCCGGATGCTGGGCGCCATCGAAGCTGCCGTGGCGTCGCGAGAAGCCTGAACGACCCGGGGCGGGGCTCGCACTCGCACCTGACCCTACCCCTGACCAGGACGGCCCCGGAGTACCGTGGGCGTGATGGCGACGTCCAGCGACGGCGACTCGGACGGCCCGACCGGGCCGGACCGATTCCCGGCTGAGCCGCCGTGGCCAACCGGCCCCGCAGGCGCGGTCACAGCCGGAGCGCCCGCTGCGCCGGCCGCGGCGACGGCAACTCGGCGCGGCCGGCGGGGGACGAACGGGACCGCCGACACGGATCGCCGGACACGAAAAACGGGCGACCAGGGCGCCGAGCGCCCGCCTCGCGAACGCCTGCGGACCCGGGTGCTGCCCCGCAGTGTCCTCGGCATCGCCAGCCTTATCCTCGCCCTGGCCGTTGGGGCAGGATTCAGCGGTGTCGTCCTGTTTTCGTACTACCAGTACAAGCTCAATCAAACCAACGACCGGGTGAACACGTTGATCTCCGGCTACAAGAAACAGTTCGCCAACGCCGAGGGGGACCTGGCAGCTTCGGCCGCGGCGGCATCAGCCAACATCCAGGCCCAGCTCAAGGCCCTTCAGCAGGTTCAGGCCGGGCCGGCCACCCTCGCCGCCCTGACCAAACAGGTCGCCCCATCCGTGTACTTCGTGCACACCCTCGACGCCAACGGTCAGGCCTCGGTGGGGACCGCGTTCGTGGTGTCGTCGAACGCCACCCGGTCCTTGCTCTTGACCTCGTACACGACGGTGGCGGCGGCGACCGCCAGTCCTGGCCCTCCCGTGTACGTCCGCCAAGGCGCCACCGACCAACCGGTCACGGTGCGATCATGGGACCCGCAGTACGACCTGGCGCTGCTGGTGCTCCCCCAGGGCAACCTGCGAGCGCTCCCGGTGGCGGCGCCAGCGCCAGCCCCCCAGCCGGGCGATCGGGTGTATGCCGTGTCCGGGCTCGGCTCCACGGGAGCATCGATCGTCCAGGGCACCGTCGTCGACGTGTCCGCCAGCGGGATCAGCGACGATGCCGCCATCGGCCCGGCCTTCCAGGGCGGACCGCTCATCAACCAGGCCGGCGACGTACTGGCAGTGGCATCCCGGACGTACGCCCCCGATTCCTTCGCGCCCGACGGAGTGTGGTTTGCCCCATATGTCGAAGCCGCCTGCAACAAAGTTCTGGTCTGCCCGGGCGGGACCTTGGTGGGCAGCCAGTAAGTGCACTACCCTGACAACAGGGGAGTGATCATGGGCATCGCTGAAGTAGTCGGATTCGCAGCCTGCTGGCTGGTGGTCGCCGGGCTCATGCTGTGGGGAGTGTTCACCGAGAAGAAGCGCGGGCCCATGCGACTGGAGCCGCCGGCGGGCATGGCCGGGACGTGGCATCCGAGTCGAATCGTCCGGACCACCCCCAGCGACTGGGTCGTCGTGGAGATGGCGGAAGGCGCCACTCCCGAGGTGGCCGAGCAGGCCCGATTCCTGGCCACGGCCTGGCTAGCCTCCCGCGGCGTTGACATGTCCGCGCTCCCACCGGACGACATCCGCACCGAGGTGACCACGACCGGCGACGGGTCCACCACGACCCGGGTGCTGGTGCGGGCGGCCTCCCTGCAGGGCACCCGCCGCCACCACTGACAGGTCGTCCCTCGCCAGCCCGCAGCACCTTACGGCGGGGAGGACGGCACCGTCGTGGTCGTCGTCCCGGTGGGGACGGTCGTGGACGGGGGCCCGATCGTCGTGGGGGGAGTTGGCGGAGGGGTGGGAGCGGTCGTCGTCGTCGGTGGGACGGTGGTGGTCACCGGCTCGGGCACCGCGAACGTCGGCGCCGGCACCTGGTACGGCCCACCGGGCGGTGTCCCCTGCACGGATCCCGCCCTGCCGGGCTCGACCGGCGGCAGCGTGGTCGGAGGAGTCGGGCGCAACGCCACAGCGGGCCGGGGCGGGACGATGGGCGCGGGTTGGGTGAAGGCCGTGGCCGGCACTCCGGCCAGGGCCTGGCTCATGAAGCTGCGCCAGGTCGCAGCCGGCCACGTCCCCCCGTAGACGGGGTCGACGCCCTTCACTGCGCCGATCGGTACGGCCTGGCTGCTGCGTTCCCCATCCACACCGCCGCGGACAGGGTGGGGGTGTAGCCGACGAACCAGGCGTTGGTGTAGTTGCTGGTCGTCCCGGTTTTGCCGGCGGCGGGCCGCCCGAGTTGGGCCGCAGTGCCGGTGCCACCGGTGATGACGCCCTGCAGGACGTTGGTCACGTTGTCCGCCACGTTGGCGGGCAGGACCGAGACCGTCGAAGGCAGCGGGCTGATGTTGTCGAGCAGCACCTTCCCCGTGCTGTTGACGATCTCCAGGATCGGCGTGGGCGTCGCTCGCTGGCCGTGGTCCGCGAACACGCCGTACGCGGAAGCCATGTCCAACGGCGAGACATCCACCTCGCCCAAGGCGTAGCTCTGGCAGTAATAAAAGGGAGGGGTTGCGTAATAGGCCGACTCGATACCGAGCTGCTTGGCGGTGGTGGCGACGTTATTGCAGCCGACCTGCGGAGCCACCTGGGCGTACACGGTGTTGGTGGACTCCGCCGTCGCCTCGGCCAACGTTTCGGTCCCGATGATGCTGCCAGGCTCGTCGTTGTGGATCTGGCAAGCGGTGACCGGCTGGCCGGCGGGGACCTGACAGCCCGGGATCTGGTAGACGCCGGGCGCCTGGTAGGTGGCGTACGGCTGGATGCCCTGCTCGAACGCCGTGGCCAGCGTAAACGGCTTCCACGCCGAGCCCGGTTGCCGCCCTTCGCCACCGCCGGTGATGGTCTGGCCGGACCAGCAGGTGGCGCTCACCTGCACCGTGGCACCGTTGCCGGGCGGGGGGTCACAGCCCCCCAGCGCCAGGTTGACCTCGGAGGAGGTGCCGAAGTTCCTGCCCCCGACCAGGGCGGGCACGAAGCCGGTAGAAGGTTCCACTGCGGCGAGGGCCATGTCGAGAGGTGGACTGGTACCGGACAGAGTGGTCCGGACCGCGGCGTAGGCCGCCGCCTGCACGGTCGGGTCGAGGGTGGTCTGCACCCGCAGCCCTCCTCCGTAGACCTCCGACGCCGGGTAATGGGCAAGCAGCCAGCGGGTCACGTAGTCGACGAAGTCGGGGTAGGCGGTCGTGGCCGGGGGATTGGGATACACGACGGTAGAGCCCGGTGGGACGGGCCGGCCATTGGCGTAGACCAGGCGCTGCTGCAGGGCTTGCTGGTACTGCGCCGCCGTCAGGTAGCCCTGTTTGTACATCTCCTTGAGGACGAGCTCCCTGGACGCTTCCGCTGCGCTCAAGTTCTCCCGGGGTGCCCGGGCGCTCGGGGCGGGTATGAGCCCGGCCAGTGTCGCAGCCTGGGAGACGTTGAGTGCGCTGACCGGGACGTGGAAGTAGTTGTCGGCAGCGGCGCCGATCCCGTAGTTGCCGTCACCGAAATAGACGATCGTGAGGTACCGGTACAGGATCTCGTCCTTGCTGGCTTCGCGATCGAGCTGGCTGGCCAAAATCGCCTCGCGTACTTTCCGAACAAGTGTGCGCTGCTGGTTGGTGAACGCCAGCTTCACGTACTGCTGCGTGATCGTCGATCCCCCCTGCAGCGGTCCTTTGTGCCGGATGTCGTCGTAGAGGGCCCGCAACGTGCCGCGCAGGTCGACGCCGCCGTGATGGTAGAAGTTGCGGTCCTCGTCAGCGACCACCGCCTCTTTGAGCACCTGGGGGATCTCGGACTCGGTGACGGGCACGTTGCGGCCGTACTGCTGCAGGGTGGCGATCTGGTTGCCGTCGCGGTCATAGATGATCGTGGGCAGGATGGTCGGGTTGGGCTTTGGCGTCGGTATCGTCGCCGGCAACGGCAGGAAGATCAGGCCGGCCAGGATGGTCGCGGCGAACGCGACGGGCGCCCCGACGAACACCACGATCGCCAGGAACAGCGAGCTGAAGATCGTCTTGACGATCTTCCAGAACAACCGCATGGCCGGCTCAGCTTCGCGCAGAAGGGCCGGCGCTCCTGGGGCACCGATGGCCGCGGTGGGAGTGCCCGTTTACTCAGTCGACGTCGACCAGCACGTCATCGCCATCGGTCCGCACCGCAAAGGTGCGCAAACCGGGGCGGCGCCCGAAGAACGTCAGGTGCTGTCCGGTGCGCAAGTCGTAGCGCCAGCCGTGCCACGGACAGGTCACGCAATTTCCCTCAACCAGCCCGTCGTCGATGGGGTTGCCGACATGCCGGCAGACGTTCTCGACGGCCACCAGCCGGCCATTCGCCCGGAACACCGCAATGGAGCAGGGTCCCCAGCCGCACGGGCCAACCCCGGTCAGCCGGGATGTCGTCGCGCCGGCAGGCGACGCGCCAGGTCACGTCGCACGAGCCGCGCCGGTCACCTGCCGTCCCGGGACCAGCCGGGGCCCGTCCCACCGGAAGTGGTCCTCCGACGTGCGTGCCAACACCAATTGCACGTTACCGGCGCGTCACCTCATGCCGGCGGGCGCCGCACGGGCAGTTGGCTGCGATCAGCGGCTCGAGCAGCTCCCGGCGCTCCACCTCGTTGTACCCGCCCCAGATGCCATGCGGCTCACGGATACGCAAGGCGTAGTCGAGACAAGGCCGCTTGACCGGGCAGGTGGCGCAGATGGCCTTCGCTTTCGCCTCCCGGAACTCCTTGTCGTCCTTTCGCTCGAAGTGTGAGGGCGGGAAGAAGAGCGCGGTGTGAGGGCCGCGACACGCCGCTTTGGCCTGCCACGCATCCTCCGCATGCTGGACGATTGCCACCGTCCCCCCTTTCTCTGAGGTGCAAGGTACTCCCACCTCCAGTACCCAAACAAGAGGCAATATCCCGAGAACCCACGTTCCTGACCAGCACTTTCCTGGCGCGACGAGAACGGAGCGGCCTGGGTAACCTGACGGTCTAGCTGAGCCTCACCCGACAGAGCCCTGTTCCTTCGAGGCGCCGTCGGCGCCAGGTCATCAGCTTGACCGAGTCAGCTGTCGCCCTTGGGAGGCAAGTGGAGCCCGCATCGTTTGTCCCGCCTGCGCGGGTGACCATCGTCGCCGGCAAAGGCGGGGTCGGCAAGACGACGGTTACCGCCGCCTTGAGTTGGGCAGCGGCCCGGGCCGGGCTGACGACATTGATCGTGGAGGTCGAGGGAAAGAGCGGCCTGCCGGTCCTTTTCGGCCAGGGTCAGCCGCTTACCTACCAGGAGTCGGTGTTACTGGCGGCAGGTGCGGTCGCGCCCGGATCGGGGGAGGTCCGGGCCCGGACGCTGACCCCGGATGACGCCCTCCTCGAGTACCTCGAAGATCATGGGCTGCGTCGCATTTCGCGGCGTCTCGTTTCCACCGGGTCCCTGGACGTGGTCGCCACCGCCGTCCCCGGCATCAAGGACATCCTCGTCCTCGGGAAGGTCAAACAGCTGGAGACGCAGAGCGCAGCCCACGGAGAGGGAACGCCTGACCTGATCGTCGTGGACGCCCCGGCTGCCGGGCATGCCGTGACATTCCTGGCCAGCGCCTACGGGTTGCTCGACGCGGCCGCGGTCGGACCGATCCGGGCTCAGGCCCTCGACGTCGTCGAACTCCTCGGGGATCCGGATCGCTGCCAGGTCATGCTGGTCACCATGCCCGAGGAGACGCCCGTCAACGAGGCAGCCGAAACCGCCTTCCACCTGGAGGATCGGGCGAGGGTGCAGCTCGCACCCATCGTGGTCAACGGCGTCTGGCCCCATCTGGACCTGCCAGACCAGGCAGCCACGGCCTTGCGCGCCGCCGGACTGTCGTTGCCGGCACGCGAGGTGTCGGACCTGGAGCGGGCAGCCGACTTCCGTCGGCAACGTCAGGCGTTACAAGATGCCCAGGTGGCACGATTGGCCGAGTTGCTGCCGCTTCCCCAGCTCCGGCTGCCCTACGTGTTCACGACCGAGCTCGGCCCTGACGACGTGCGGACGCTGGCAGACGCGCTGGGCGAGCAACTGGCCGCCGTTCTCCGGTGAGCGCCGGACCGGGCGAAGCTGCCAGGGCGGCACCGGCAGCCAACGAAGTCTCACCCCGGTTGGCGACGCCGCCCGAGGCGGCCCCGGCCTCGCTCGGGGAATTGGTCCGCGACCGCCAGGTCATCATCTGCGCCGGGCCCGGCGGGGTCGGAAAGACGACAACGGCGGCCGCCATCGCCTTGTACGCGGCCCGCCTGGGCAGGCGGGCCTGCGTGGTGACGATCGACCCCGCCAAGCGCCTCGCGGACGCGCTGGGCCTGGACGCGCTCACCAATGAGCCGCATCGCGTCGAGGGCGACTGGGACCCGCCGGGTGAACTGTGGGCGTTGATGCTGGACACGAAGACCACGTTCGATGACGTGGTCATCCGCAACGCCGGTTCATCCGAGCAAGCGCAGGCGATCCTGGACAACCGCCTGTACCGGAACATCTCGGGAGCGCTCGGCGGCACCCAGGAGTACATGGCCATGGAGAAGCTGTACGAACTGCACGGCGACAGCGGGTTCGATCTCGTCGTGGTTGACACGCCGCCGACCCGGCATGCTCTCGACTTCCTCGATGCTCCGGGCCGGCTGACCCGCTTCCTCGACAACCGGGTCTTTCGCCTGCTGATGACGCCGACACGGGCCGGCTTGCGGGCCATCGGCCTGGCGACGCAGATGTTCCTTCGCAGCGTCGCCAAGGTGGTAGGTGGCGCCATCGTGGCCGACGCCGTTGCCTTCTTCGCGGCGTTCGAAGGGATGGAACAGGGGTTTCGCGACCGGGCCGCGAAGGTCGAACAGTTGCTGGCGGCCGGGACGACCGCATTCGTGGTTGTGGCCTCCCCCCGCCGGGATGCCGTCGAGGAGACCCTGTTCTTCGCCGACCGCCTCCGTGCCTCGTCGGGGCGGGTGGAGGCCCTTATCGTCAACCGCATGTTCCCTACGTTCGGGCCGGTGCCGTCGACGCTGGCCGCCTTCGGGGACGCAGAGAGTCGCGGCCCTGGCCGCCAACCTGGCCGACCTGGACCGGGTGGCAGCCCGGGAACAGCAATACGTGCACGCGCTCTCGGAGCGCCTGCCGGGCGCGGCCGTGGTCCGGGTGCCGTTCCTTGCCGACGACGTGCACGATGTGGACGGGCTGACGAAGGTGGGAGGGTGGTTGTTCGGAACGTGACTGCCGAGTAATCTCGATATATTTCGTGGAGTCCGGCTACGTACTGCTCGGAACCGGAAGCTTCACCCGGCTCGAAGTCCAGGGCGGCCCTACTCCTCGACCGGTCCGTTTTTTTCCAGGGCAGCAGCTGCCTCTTCGATGGTCTCCACCACGGTGACGATCCGATCGAAGCCAGTCGTCCGCAGTAGCCGCACCAGAGTCGGGCGGTTGCAGGCCACCGCCACGTCTCCGCCGAGCTCGCGAGTGCGGCGGATGCCCCCGATGAGGGCGCCCAGGCCCGCCGAGTCGACAAACGGTATGCCCGACATGTCGATGAGCAGCCGTTTGCTGGAGGCCATCTCCGCCAACGCCTGACGGAACTGGCTCACCGTGAAGGCGTCGAGCTCACCGACAGGCCGGCAAATAGTAAAGCCCTCGGGCGTCTCGTCTTGCTGGATGGTGAGCACGCAACCTCCCAATCCGCCACCCGGCGGCCTGCTCAGGATCGTACCCAGGGTACCGCCGGCACTACCCTCGCCTTATGCCCGACATCTTGATCGCGACCGACTCGGCCGACGTATTCGACGCGATCCGATCCGTGGTCGCCGCCCCGGGAACCACGGTGCGATGGGTCGACCGGGGCGACCAGGTCCGGGACGCGATGAACCTCCAGCCCGCGGACGTCGCCATCATTGACAGCCAGATCGGCACCATGGGCGGCATCGCCGTGGCCCTGGACCTCCGATTGGAGGCCGACGCCGGCCGACTCCTGCCCCGGCCCGTGCTGCTCGTACTGGATCGGCGTCCCGATGTGTTCATGGCCCGGCGCAGCGGGGCCGACGGTTGGATCCTCAAGCCGCTCGACCCGATCCGGCTGAGCCGGGCCGTGACGGCGCTGCTGGCGGGCGGAACCTGGCACGACACCAGCTTCACCCCCGACCCGGTGGTCGTCCCGGCCCGATAGTGCGGGCAGCCCTCGCCGCGGCCGTCCGAGAGGGCCGCGTCGACCCGGTCGACCTGGTCGAAGAGAGCCTGCGCCGCATCGAGGCGGACGACGGACGCCTGCACGCGGTGACGGCCGTGCGGGCCGAGCCGGCTCGCGCCGAAGCGGCCTCCTCGCCTCGCCAGGGGCCGCTGGCGGGACTGCCGGTGCTGGTCAAGGACCTGGCCCGCTGTCAGGGCATGGTCACCACCATGGGCTGCGCGTTCTACGCGAACAGTGCACCCGACGATATCGACGACGTGGTCGTGGCCCGCTTGAAGGCAGCAGGAGCGATCGTTGTCGGCAAGACGAACACCCCGGCCTTCGGGCACGCCGCGTTCACCTCCAACCTGGTGTACGGGTCGACCCGCAACCCGTGGAATCTGGCACGTTCACCGGGAGGGTCCAGCGGCGGCTCGGCCGCGGCCCTGGCCGCCGGGCTGGCTCCGCTCGCCACCTCATCCGACGGCGGGCGGCTCGGTGCGGATACCGGCCAGCTGCTGCGGCCTGGTCGGTTACAAACCGACGATGGGTGCGATCGGCCGCAACCTGTTGCCTCGCTGGATCAACTTCTCCACCCAGGGCGCGATGGGGTCGACCGTGGCGGACGTCCTGCTGGAGGCCTCGGTCATCCTTGGTCCGGCGGCGGGCGACTTCCTGTCGGTACCCCGCCGGGCCGTCGACCTCGAAGCCACCCGACCCGCGGTGGTACGGGCCACCACCAGCTTCCGCGCCGGGGTTGATGAGGTCATCCAGTCCGCCTTCGAGGATGTCCTGCGGCTGCTGGAGAGGGCCGGGTTTGCGGTATCGCGGGTGCCGGCGCCTTCGGATCGAACGGTGGCCGCCGCCTGGGCGAAGATGGCAGCAGCCGAGCTGGCCCAGAGCCTGCACGAGATCCGGGATCGCTGGGGCGAGCTGGAGCCGTCGTTACAGGACCAGCTCCGTTTCGGGGAGCAGGTCAGCGCCGGCGACTACATCGCTGCCGCCCGGCGCCGGCATCAGGTGACGGCCCGCTTCGATGAGCTGCTCGGGGCCGACTCGGTGCTGGTGGTGCCCACCGTCAACGCGGAGAGCTGGCCGCCGGACGGGCCGCTGCCAACCAGCGCAGGCTCGGTGGTCGGCGATGCAGCGGTCGCGCTGAACACCCCGGAACTCAACTTCACCGGCCACCCTGCCGTCTCCGTTCCTCTTGGTCGGGACCGGGCCGGCGTCCCCTTCGGCCTTCAGATCGTGGCGCCACGCTTCTCCGACGGTCTGGCGTTCGGCCTGGCGCAGGTAGTGGAGCGAGAGCTCCCGTGGCCCGTCGTTGCTCCCGGGTACCGGCCATTCTGGGAACCCTGAGCTGCGTGCTGGAGCGGCGCCGGACCCATCGCGGGTCGGGGGTACCAGCCGTTTTGGAACCCCCCGGCCACGCGGCCACGACCTGGGCCCCCCGCCGCGGCGGCGCCCGTCGACTACCATGCTGCGGAACCGGGAAGTAGCGCAGCTTGGTTAGCGCGCAGCGTTCGGGACGCTGAGGCCGGGGGTTCAAATCCCCCCTTCCCGACCAGGAAAAGTGCTGGTAGGGGGCTTGCGGGTTTCGCGAGGTGGTGCCCTCGGGAGCGCCCATGGCACGTCCATGGCACATATGTCTTCTTTAACGCTCCCTTCTTCGGCCTCCGCGGGCTTCGCCTGGAAGAGCGCCGCCACGCGGTCGGCGGCGTCGCGGTCAGCCGCAGTGGTGGCCTGGGCGTACACCGCCAGAGTGAGCCGGGGATCGGAGTGACCGAGGCGGGTCTGGGCCGTCTTGAGGTCGATCCCGGCTGTGACCAGGGCGGTGGCGTTGGCCCGGCGCAGGTCGTGGAAGGTGAGCCAGGGCAGCCCGACCGCCCTGGTGGCCGGCAACCAGTACCGCACCCGCCAGTGGGCGTAGTCCAGAGGGCCGCCCTCGGGCATGCAAAAGACGTAGGCGTCGACGTCCTCGACGGTCAGCCCTCGCCGGCTGATGTGGTCGGCCAGGAGGTCCATCAAGGCGGCGGGGACGCTGAGGGTGCGCCGTCCCGCGGCGGACTTCGGAGGTCCCGAGACGATGAGACCGTGGCGGACCCGAGTCAGCTGTTCGGCCACCGCAAGGGTGCGGTTGGCGAAGTCGAGCCGGCCGACCCGTAGACCTGCGCACTCGCCCCAGCGCAGCCCGAGCACCGCACCCAGATGCAACATCGGGGACCAGTCCGGACCGAGCCTCGCACCCAGCCGGGCCAGCTCCTCGGCCGTGATGACCCGCCGAGTCTCCTGCTCGATCGAGGGCAGCTTGACGTTGCGGCATGGGGAGCGGACCAGGCGGTCGTCATCAACTGCGGCCGTGAAGACGGCGCGCACCACGTCGTACTGGCGGCGCACGGTGCGCGGCGATGCGGTCTTGGCCCAGGCGTTGACGAGGTCCTGGATGTCCCACGGGGTGATGCGTGGCGAGCTTGCGTGAGCCGAGCGCGGGCAGAAGGTGGTTGCGCAGCACCGACTCGTCGCGGGCCAGGCTCGATGGTCGCTTCGACGGGTCGCGCCCCAGCCACTTCCCCGCCCATTCGCGAAACGTCACAGACGAGCGGCGGGGGTCGACCCAGCCGCCTCGACTGCGATCGGCGAGCTCACGGGCCTGGAAGGTCTCCGCCTCCTTTCGGGTGCGAAATGTCCGCTTGTACGGGCGACCGTCAGGAGCACGAAGGCGCACGTCGTACACCACGCCACGCTTGGTCTGGCGGCGGTCGATGCTCACGATTCAGCGAACCCTCGCCCAACCCGCCGTCGGCGTCAGTCGGCGCACGAACTCCGTCAGCGCATCTACCGATACTCGCCGGCTGCCACCGATGCGAACGGATGGCAGCTCGGCGGTCGCCAGGAGCGTCGTAGAGCTTGGTCCGGCCGATTCCCAGCGCTTGGGCGGCTTCCTCAGGGGTGAGCAGGATCCTTGGCAGTGCCAGCGGGCGGCGCATCTACCGACCCGTGAAGTTGGGCGGTTGGGGTCTCCTCAGGGAGTTCTACCTCGCGGTAAAACCGCCCGTCCTCAAAGAAGCCAGCCCTTCGCCTCCCCGCAGTTGCATCCATCGGTCTCCGCCATCCTTGTGAGTTACGATCCTGTTTAGGCACTCTAACGCCTAATCCGGCGTTAGTCAAGCCTATTCAGACGTAACCATGCTAATCTAGGCGTTGTAGTGGCCGTCTGGACATGAGAAGGTCAGAAGGTGGAAAGTGACGGCACGAAAGGTGTCGAACCCGCCTTCTCGGGCGTGACCATGCGCGCTTTGCGTGAGCGAGCGAACTTATCGCAGCGGGCGCTGGCCGAAGCATGCGGGATCGCTCTGCGCTCTGTCGTTCGCTTCGAAAGCGGCGAGCAGGAGCCCCGGTTCGGGGTTGCGCTGAGGATTGCGGACGCCCTCGACGTCGACATGAGCGAGCTGGCCGGCAGAGGGGTGGAGCTTGACTTGGCTGGCGTATGGCATGCCCGCTGGCAGGTTTGGCTGGACGGGGAGGAGGCCATCACCGAACAAGAAGTCGTCGCAACGCCCGTTGGGCTGCGGGTGCCAATATCAGCCAGCGAGCGAGGGATCATCGTCCGCGGCGAGTCCCGCGAGCCCGTGACGATCGAGACGGGTGGCTACCGCTGGGACGGCGAGCTTCGGTTGCACTCGGATCGAGTGCTCATCGGCTGGTACTCGTCGACCGAGGGGCGGGTGCGATCGCTCGGCGCGCTGTTCCTTGTCGTCGGCGAGGGCGGCGCATACCTATACGGCCGCTGGGTTGGCACTGCCAGAGAAGGACTAGTCGTGACTGGGTGGAGCGTGCTCGCCCGCGACTCCGATCGGGCAACATCGGTCATGACCCATCTGCTCGTGGACGGTCGACCGTGAGTGACGATTGCTGTGAACTGGTCATCACGGCACCGGACCGGGAGTGGTTGGCGGCCCTCACGACCGAGCTGGTGCAGCGTCGGCTCGCCGCAGCCGGCCACCTGTCGGAAATCAGGTCGATCTACAGATGGGACGGCGTTCAGGACACCATCGAAGCAAGGGTCGCGTTGCACACTCGCACCGCCCTCGTCGATCGGATCATCGCCGAGGTACGGGCCCGCCACCCCTACGAGGTGCCGGGCATATGGGCCATCCCGATCATCGCCAGCACCGACGACTACCTCGCCTGGATCAGGGAGAGCACCGCCGCACCGGAGTGAATATCAGCCCTTGTTTTGCCGGCACCTCGATCTGGTCATGCCCCGGACGAGCGCTTGCCAGTGCTCATCGACGGCCCTCACGCGCGTCTGAGCCGTCATCCGGTCGCACGCCAGATTGATGATGTGACGATCTCCCCTCTTCCGCGGACGTAGATGCTGGTGAAGCGATGTTGGCGACACGAAGCCACTCTTCGGGGGTGAAATGACCTGAAGCCGAGAGAGCGGAAGGGGTGCGAACGCCACGATTCCTATAAGGCTTCGGATGGCCGGATGGCCATCTGTCGGGGCCGGGACATCTGGCCGGATGGCCATCGTGTCGGCCATCGTGATGGGCAAAGTTTCCCTACGTGATCAAGAGGCGCCGACTTGGCCGGCGCTAGGCCGCCGTCGCTCCGCCTTCGGCCCGGCGGTGCGGCAACCGGAAGTAAGGAGTCCTTCATCACCTCGACCCGTCACTCAGTCCGACCAATGCCAGCGGGACAGGTCGAGCAACACAGCCATTGGTTCTTGTGAATCGGATTCTTCGCTCGCGGATGGTGGGCGCCTGCCGGACGTTTTCCGAGACCTGAAGGCGCGCGACGGTGAAGGGCGAAGCCGGACGGACTTGCCCGGCCTCTGTTGCGCGGCGGCAGTTCGAAGCGTTGAGAGCCGTATGTCTGCGAACGAGGAGTGCCCTATGAGTCGGCCGAGCCCCAGTTTTCGATTGGGCACAATGCTACCTGAGGTCTGCGACGGCTTCGGGATGTGACCGCTCTCGTCGACTTCGCCGCAAATGGTCCAAGAGCAATGCGGCTTGAAGTTGCACTAGTCGTGGAGGCAAAGCGTTGCCGATCAGCTCTGCTGCTGCGAACTTGCCCTTACAACAAGGAGATCCAATGATCCTTCGGAAAGGTCTGAAGGAGCGAGGCTTCGCGCAAGGTGATAGCTCTGTCCTCTCCGGGGTGCAGGAACCGCCCTTTCGAGGGGTTTACACATCCCCCCGTGATAGTAGGTGCCACGGAGTCCCATGCCATCCGGCCATAAACGTCCTTGAAACCGTCGCACGACAGGTGGCAAGCGAGTTGGTCCGACAACGGTAAGTCAGTCCGACTGCCCCCGTCGTGCGGAACGCGGCTGATGAGACGTCGCACCGCTGGGCTGCGCCACTCCCCGTGGTCGTGCAGTGGATCAGCGCTCAAACCCGCTGGTGGCAGCGACCCGATGGCCTCACGAACGGTTACTGTCGGTTGATAGGACGGATTCGGCGGCGGAGGACCCAGCCGGCTCGCCATGAGAATCATCCTCTTACGCCGCTGGGGGACGCCGTAATTCGACGCGTCGACGATGTCACACCGATGCGCGTAGCCGAGACCACTCAGCTTTTTCTCGAACCGATCAATCCGAACATCAGCCGCAAGGGCTGGCACGTTCTCGATCATCACCATTCTGGGGTGGAAGGCCTTGACAAATTTAATGATCTGGAGGACGAGATCGTTGCGGGGGTCCATAGGGCTCAGAGCGCCATTAAGCGTCCGCATGCTAGAAAAACCTTCGCAGGGTGGACAGCCAGCCAACAGATCCAGCTCCCCGCGCTGGAGGCCTAGGCGCCTTAGCAGGCTGGGCGCGTTGATCGTCCTTATGTCGCGCTGCCAGAGAACCACCTCCGGAAAGTTCTTTCGGTACGAATCGGCAGCGAGCCGCTCTACCTCAATCGCCGCGAGCATAGTGAAGCCGGCATCGACAAGACCCCGACTTAAGCCCCCGACCCCGCTGAAAAGGTCTATGGCTGTGAACGCGGCCATTCTGGTATCTGCAGGGAACCCTTCTGTCATCGAGCGGGCGCCTCTGGGGAGACCCAGCACACTATCGCGACGATCTTGCGAACAAAACCTGGCAGACTACCGAGCGTGTCCAACATGGGGAGAACACTAGCCGGCCGCTGTGACAATCTTGTGCATTCTTCAGCCACAGTGCGTGGCGACGCCCCCCGAACGACCCCGTCAGTGTCGGGACGAATGTCGCGGCAATCCACCCGAGACACAAAGCCCGAGCTCGCGCTGCGTCGTGACCTACACCGTCGAGGTCTGCGCTTTCGAGTAGACCACCCGCTTCCTGGGATGCCCGGCGTCGCGCAGATATCCTCTTCCCCCGAGCACACGTAGCCGTCTTCGTCGACGGCTGCTTCTGGCATGGATGTGCAGCACACAAGACAGCGCCGAGATCGAATAGCGACTGGTGGGTGTTGAAACTCGAGATAAACGCTCGTCGCGATCGGGAGACCGACGCGCACCTATCCGAACTTGGTTGGATTGTGTTTCGGTTCTGGGAGCACGAATCGGTGGAGGCAGCCGCAACCCAGGTCGAGCGAGTTGTCCGAGATCGCCTCGCGCGAATCTCCCCGCTCACTGACCTTCCGGGCCCGTCCGGCTGACCAGGTGACCCTCGTGGTATAGAGTCCCGCGCACCGTGACGAAGTCTGTGGAGGTTTGCATGACAGCGATACGCTCTGGTTCCCTGAGATGGCTTCCGAATTCTCCAGCTCGCAACTTGGATGGTGACTTCGAGCTCGGGTCGAACGCCGACCACAGGGCTGGGGCCGTCCGTACGCGAAGATAAGGCGGACGGGTCGTGTCCCCAGGTCGAGTTAGAGACGCCGACGTCGTTGATCACGTTGTGTTACCGCCCGACCCAGGGCTGGTAGCCAGTCTCGGATCCAACCACACAATAGATTCGGCTGTCGCAGACCTTATAGACAATTCATTGGATGCCGAAGCATCCATTGTGCGAGTGAGCCTTACGACAATCCGGAACCGGTTACAAACGCTGGCAGTGCTAGACAACGGCAGAGGAATGGATTTCGCTCAAGCGAATGACGCGATGACAATCGGCCGCCGCCGGCGATACAAGCGAGGGTCCCTCGGCAACTTTGGTCTCGGTCTCAAGGCCGCCGCTCTTGGATGCGCAGATACGCTGACCGTCTGGTCCCACACCCCCGAGGCGAATCCAGTCGGCCGACGAATTCGCCGCCGTGACCTGCTCCAAGACTTTGGTTGCGACATCCTTGCACCCCAGATGGCAGCCACCCAAGCGAAACAACTTGACGAACAACTAGGTGGGATTTCGGGCACAGCCGTTGTCCTAGATAACCTTCGCCGCACATATCGTGGCGCGTCTCACCTCGAGGCCCAGACCTTTCTTCACTCAACCACCGAGCATCTACGGATTCACCTCGGAGTCGTTTTCCATCGTTGGGTGACTAAACGGGGCATTCGGATTGAGATTGAAGTCAACGAAATTACCGACAAGACTCCCTCGATGTCCATCCCGGTTGCGGCAATCGATCCTTTCGGCTATCTTGCCTCTGGCCATCCCGACTATCCCCGCACCCTACGAGCCCCGCTCGACATAGAACATCCGCTGAAGCTTCGCTGTCATATTTGGCCCGCAAAGAATGACATTACCGGATTTCGAATGGGACGTCGGTCCGGTGACAGTCTGCAGGGATTCTATATTTACCGCTCCGATCGGCTACTTCAGATTGGCGGTTGGGATTCAGTCAGCGTAGCCAAACCGGAGCGCCAACTCGCGAGGGTCATCATAGACGACGATATGTGGTCAATGATTACGTGATGATGAACGCTGAGAAGAAGGGAATTCACTTTCTTCCATCTCTTATAGCCGCAATCGGTCAGACTGCAAGCAGTGACAACGATATAACCTTTGACACCTATATTGCTGCCGCCGAGCAAACCTATCAAAGAGCGGACGTCGAACCCGCAGTCGGAAGCCAACGGTCCGCCCCGAGACCGGGTTCTCTCCGCGACTCCGACGCGTAATCAGCACTGAACTAGATTTTATTCCGGGAATCGACCCAGTGCAGGTACGTTGGAAGCCGCTACAAAAGGGTGATTTCTTTGACATCGACTACCCGAGGCGCACCGTTTGGCTAATTGCTCGTACCGAGACCAATTTCTGCGGCTCGAAGGGCAGTCTCAACGATGCGCCGGTATTAAAGGCACTCGTATATCTGCTAACCCGAAACGTGTTTGAAGGCGAATACTTGGGAAGTCGAGATCGTGATAACATCATTCTTTGGAGGACAGTTCTGCAAGCTGCCATTAAGGACGAGATGGCGTGATATTCGGCTAACTATTCGAGCATGACAGATGACCCGAACAGTGAACGATCTCTGCGCCACTTCAACTACGATACTCTTGAAACTTATTGGCGTGCAGGTCTCGCAGTCGCGATTCCTATTCCTGGCGATCCACCATGCCGATTGGCTTTAAATCCGGCCCGCGGCGAGGTCAGCCTCGCTACGCGCCTTACGGGAATCGAGCCGGATGTCTCCCGGTTTCAAAACATCGAGTCGTTCCCGTTCACTGAAGATGGCGAAGACTGGGTTGAGTTGCGAGTAACGGTGACAGACTCGCCCAATGCCGCCTATGGGTTGATGGCTTCGATTGCAGATCGACTTCAACTTGAGGGACAAAGTCTTTCTGTTGCCGTTCCCAGATCCATCTCTGAACATCGAAATCTCCTGGCGGGCCGTCCGGCCCTGACACCCGAGCAAGAGATAGGATTGTATGGGGAACTTCTAGTGCTCGAGGCCTTGCTGCGCAGCGGCAACCCTAGAGAGGCGGTAGATGCGTGGGTCGGTCCCCTTTCCGAAGAGCACGACCTCGCGCTAGATGGTGTTCATGTTGAAGTCAAAACGACATCAACTGAGCGTCGTCAGCACATGATTAGTAGCTTGCAGCAGCTGGAGCCTGTCGGAGACGTTCCCCTCGTACTTCTCTCTATCCAGATCACGCGATCCAGTGGAGATGGTAGCCGTACTCTGACGCGGCTGGTGGGAGAGGTCCGGGCACTGGCCGGAGAGTTCCTCCCTGAACTCGACGAGAGACTGGCGGCTGCTGGATGGGACGACACCACGAATGATCTCTTTAGCACGGCGTGGTGTCTGCGCAGCCAGCCGCGATGTTATCTGGTCGACAACTCGTTCCCGGCGTTAACGGCAGACCGCCTTAGCCAGGTGGTACCACAGTCATCGTTCTTGTCGGATGTATCATATAGGGTCGATGTCAGCGGGCTCGGCCTTTTTCCGGGTCCTGTGTCACTGGCTAGATTCATGAGCGTGGAGGGCAGCTGATGGCGACAGAACGCCCCGATCCGGGCAGATGCTCTCGCGAATACGCTGTCGGCTATGGGGCGCCAAGGCCCGAGGCCGCTGCTTCCAGCCGTATCCCTCTTCGCTGGCTCTGACGTCACGGAGCGCGGACTTGTAGTGTTTGTCTCGGACATTGAAGCCAATGACCAAGTGCTGACTCAGCTACGGTTGGCCCTTGCCGGGTGGGACCGAGGCCACGGATCAGCCGTGGCTCGAGGAAGCACCGGCAGAGGTCCAAAGCCCCCGCACACAGGATCGGAGAAAGTGGGTTCTCCAGAAGCTCGGCCTGAGTCCAGATGCCGTGGATACGATAAATGATGTCGCTCCAGTCTACGAAGACAGGCCTGTCGTAATCTCGAGGCTGTTTGAGCCATGGTATCGGACGGCCAGGATTCAGCGGAGCCAGATGTACTGGACCGACTATAGAGAGCACTTAGAAGCAATTAATTGGCCAGCAGAGTCGATTACAGCCCTTGAAGATACGACGTCACAGATCGTAGAACGGCTCAGTGATCCGACGCGGATCGAGGCGAGGCAAACAAAGGGGCTTGTAGTAGGGTACGTACAAAGCGGAAAGACAGCGAATTTTACGGGCGTTGTCGCCAAGGCGATCGATGCGGGTTACCGTATGGTGATTGTCCTAACGGGGACGATTGAACTTCTTCGCGCTCAAACGCAACGACGGCTCGACATGGAGCTAGTCGGGCGTGAGAACGTCATCGCTGGCCAAGATATTACGGATCCTGATGTAGTCCGAGAACTGGACTATCAGGCCGATGAGGATTGGGTGCAGGGGCGATTCATAATACACGGGGAGGGTCTCCGACAGAGCGCTGTGGCTCACATTCAGAGGGTAACTACTCACGGGAGTGATTATAAGCGCCACCGCAAGGTCCGAGTCGACTCAAGTTTGCACGCGTCGATTGAACGAAGCCTCTGAACGATCCTACTAACCTGTTTGCGACCGATGCCTATTTGGCCGTGATTAAAAAGAATAAGGCTCCTTTGCAAAAGCTTATACGAGATTTGAAGCCTCTGCGCAGCGCCATTGACGATCTCCCGATACTGATAATTGACGACGAGTCGGATCAGGCATCCGTCGATACCACCAACCCTGCGAAATGGCGAGGTCAGGACCCCTGGACCAGACAGAGGACGGTTATTAATAGACTCATTTCAGAAATATTACAGCTATGTCCCCGTGCCCAATACGTGGGTTATACGGCGACACCTTTCGCTAACGTCTTTATTGACCCGGACGATGACTCGAATCTCTTTCCCTCTCACTTCCTGCTGTCATTACAGCGTCCACCCGGTTATATGGGTGTGTCAGACTTTCATGACGTTGGAATCGACTGGGACGAGGAGGAGCGAACCGTAGCTACATCCAATGAGCTTGCTCACGTTCGGAAGCTTGAAGGCGATCCACTCGTGCAGTCGGACAAGCGGGATCAAGAGTTGGGAGAGGCCCTCGATGCCTTCGTACTATCCGGTGCGCTGAAGCTTTACCGAGAGGATCGGGGTGATCGAGACGTTAAACACCACACGATGCTGGTTCATGAGTCGGTGCGACGAAATGATCATCGCGACGCTGCTGACACAGTTCGACGCCTGTGGGTTCAAAACGCTTATCGAACCGGTGCTGCGCTTGAACGGTTAGAAGAGCTCTGGCGTTCGGATTTCGGTCCTGTGTGTCGAGCTCGTAGTGAGGGCGGGGCCGTTCCGAGTAAGTTTGACGAGCTTGGCCCTACATCGCCGAGTGCTTTAACCGTATTGTTGCTGATGACGATCCTGTCATCGTGATCAATTCGGATCGGGATCTTCAACAGAACCAGAAGAAACTCGATTTCGAAGCTGAGCCAGTGTGGCGTGTGCTCGTGGGGGGGCTCAGCTGTCCCGGGGATTTACAGTCCAGGGACTAACAGTTTCCTACTTCCGACGACGATCGATCCAGGCAGATACGCTGATGCAAGCTGGCCGTTGGTTTGGATTCAGACCGGGATACCGTGACTTGGTACGGCTCTACATCCGCAGTGACGGGAAGTCGACCTGTACGAGGCGTTCGAGGCTCTCCTTATGGACGAGGAGGCATTCCGGGCCGAGCTTCGTCAGTTTGAAGGGACGAATGAGGAAGGAATGCCGTTGCTGGAACCGTGGCAGGTTCCGCCACTTGTCAGCCAGCATCTACCGTGGCTCCGCCCTACAGGTCGGTCCAAGATGTGGAATGCAGTTATTGATCAGAAGGGCACGGGCGGGCGGGTTTCGGACCTTTACAATATTCCAACCCGAGAAAGCGTTGTGGACAAGCTGTTCAATCTGGAACACGTGGGCGCGAAGCTTCTCGAGGCGAGTCATGGGCCCGTACAGTTGACTGGGTATGAGGCGTTGGTCGGGAAGATCTCGGCGACTCACTGGCTCGAGATGGTCTCGCCCGAGAGAGGAATGCGTTGGCATCCGGACTTTAGAAGTGGATTCGAGCCGGTATTTCGTTTTTTTGCGAGTAGTGCTGCAAGTGGTCGGTTAACAGACTGGGTAGTTGTATGGCCGCTCGTACAGGCACCTGTCGGTTATTTCTCAATCGGAGGTCAAGATGTGCCGGTTGTTCTCCGTAGTCGCCGGCAGCCTCCGCGCGGTAGACTTCGTTGGGAGCGACGCCAAACATCGTCCACCGCTTGACCGGCGTATCTGGTTGGGGTCAAAACGGAGACCTTGAAGCAGAGCTTGTTCGTCTCCGGAGCGTGGACTCGCTCGGACGGCCGACAACTGGCGGTATACTGGTATATCTCGTGGATGACCGCGAGCGTGGGGAGAACCGACAGCCACGAGGTGAACTCACCGACCCGGGCGCAGTCACAGTTCTTCTTTCGTATATCGCGCCGACGGCGGCAGTTCCCAGCCGCGGTGGCGTGATTCAGTGGACTGTGAGACGATCGCAGCAGTTCGGCGTCGCGTCCGTCCCGATCTGAGGCAGCTTCGAACGACGTTCCCCAGGGCCCCGCAACGCGCACAACCTGACGGACGCACTGCGATGGTGGACTGAGAACCGCAGGGAAGAGGAGGTCGAGGAACTCAGGCGGTCGAGGTCCAAGGCTAGCGGACGGTCTCTAACCACAATGGTCGACGTTAGGGGTTCACTGCGATGGATCGCCGCATCGATTCCCTGTGACTGACTACCGACTTCCCCGGGGAAGGCGTCCCCTACCCCCTGCGCAGAGCGACGGGGTGGAGATCGTCCCGCGAAGCCGCCAGCCCGGCGTGAAATGGGGATGACGGCCCGGCGCTTATTGCCCGGTCACGGATCATTCCGGGGGCAAATGGCGAACTGTGTTGAAAGATGGACACCGGAGGTTCTCCCGCCACTCCAGAGATCCATCCTCGGGGGCGTCAACCACCATCCTCGAGACGTTGGCCTGAGCGACCCGGCCACACTAGTGGTCAACCCACGAAGACCCGGACCTCACTGCATTCCGTAGTAGGGCGGCGCAACACACACTATTGATACCCCACCGACCATCTGGCCGATCCCAAGGGTGACCTCTACGGACAGTCGGCGTCGATGTAGCAAGCTAGATTGGGGTCGTGGCGCCAGATCACTCAACCATCAGAAAGCTTCAAGTCGGGCAGTCGCTGCGCGATCGCCGTCCCAAGAGCGCGTCACCGCCAGAGATTGACGGTTTGATCAACTTGTATGCAGCAACTTCCTACCCCGGTGGAAGGCTGATCCCGTTTGACGCCGGGATCAACCCCATGGCAGCTATTAAAGCACCAGATGGTCTCCGTCGCCCGGCGATCCTGATTAGCAGCAGCCCGCATAAGTCCGGCAGCGTCGTCACGCCCTGGCAGGATTTCTTCGCTCCCGACGAGGGGTACGTCAGGTATTTCGGGGATGCCAAGACACCGGGACGTCCCGCTCATTTAGCGCCGGGGAACGCTCTCTTACTCGAGCAGTTCGAACACTTCCACAGCCATCCGGATCCCAGCTATCGCGGCGGACGCGGTGCCGCTCATATTCTTCCGCCGACAGCCCCATGAAGGAAGGCAGAAGGGCTATCCCAGGTTCGAAGGATTCGGGGTTATCACAGCAGTCCATCTGATCACGCAATACAACGAAGTAACCGGAGGTGCATTCCAAACTACGAGTTTGAATGCGTTGTGCTAACGATGAAGGAAGAGGGAGAGCTATTCGACTGGGACTGGATCAACGCGGGAGAATCTGCAATTGACCCAGGACAAGGGTGTTGCGGGCGCACCTGCGTCATGGAAGCAGTGGATCAGGTATGCGGAGGCGAGCACTGCCCTCGTCTAGACGACGCGTTTACGCCGGACGCTTACCCCGGTCACCGACCAAATGCCGAAGACCGGTACCCCCTAGGCCATCCTTCTGCGCAAGATCTACGAGTACTACGACGGCAAGAAGGTTTTCGAACCGCTCGTGGGCAGCGATTGCAGAGCGCGTACCATATCGGCAACTCGTCTTGGTTCCGTCATACAAGACACACGGAATTACGAAAGGCTCCGGCGACTTCGGTATCGACTTCATCGCACAGCTCGACATTGGAGAGGCGTTCTCGAGATCCCCGCTCGTGGTACTTGGTCAGCGAAATGTGTGGCACCGGGTAGTCAGACGAACGTGCAGGACCTTGCTCGCACGGTGGCACGACTGCTACGCGGGTGGCTCGGGGTGTTCGTGACGACAGGCGTGA
>CAWAEC010000001.1:0-88579 GCA_963781155.1 uncultured Acidimicrobiaceae bacterium | reverse complement strand
GTGAGCGTCAGCACCCCGGAGTGATAGTCGGCCGCGATGGCGTCCACGTCGAGGGTCTCACCCAGAAACAGCTGGCGAGTGAAGGTTCCCACCGGTCGTTCGCTGACGATCATCTCGGCTCCGTCCGCCGCGATCGGCACCCGCTCGGCTCTGACGGTGAGCACGTTCTGCTCGACGGTCAGGTCGATCGAGTCTGGGTTGATCCCCGGCAGGTCGAAATGAACGTAGAAGTCGGTCCCCATGCGGTAGGCGTCCATGGGCATGGCGGCCGGGCGGGCCACGGTGCCGAACACCTGCTGCGTGAGCCGGTCGAGGTCACGGAACGGGTCGGTTCGCATCAGCATGTCAGGTCTTCCTTCTTCGTTGCCTACAGGCCGCTGATGGTGTCCGCCTCCATTGCATCTTGGGAGGCAAGTGTTATGATACTCAATCATCGAAGATCTGCAAGAGGTGACTCAGATTGTGTCATCGGAACCCAGCAACGGTGATCGGATGTACCGGCGGCTGGACGTGGCGCCGGAGGCTTCCGCGGAACAGATCGGCTGCGCCTACCGCCGCCTGGCCCACAGCCTCCATCCCGACGCCCACCCCGACGCCCCCGACGCCGCCGTTCGGTTCCGGGAGATCACCGAGGCCTACGAGATTCTCAGCAACCCGGCCCGCCGGGCCCGCTACGACCGCGACCGACAACCACCGACACTCGACGACGTCGGGCGCCGCCGTCCCGGAGCGAACACTCGCACGACCATTCCGGTGACGCCCAGACAAACCCCCGGTCGGCCGGCGAACCAGCCCACGGTCATCGGCCTGGGACCGTTCGAAACCGGCTCGGCTCCCCTCATCGCCGGACCGGTACATGTCGCCTCGCCCTCCAACCCGCCCGGCGCCGCGTCGGGTCGGGCCAGCGGTATCGATCTCGCACGGCTCATCGACGCAGTCCTGCGAGCGTGGCGGTGGTGATGGACTGGCCCGACAGAGACCACGGCGTCTTCGCCATCTCCGTAGCCGCGCAACTTTGCGGGCTGCACCCCCAGACCCTGCGGGTTTACGAACGTGAAGGCCTGGTCGACCCTGACCGCAGCGCTGGCGGCACCCGCCTCTACAGCGGCCGAGACGTGGAAAAGCTACGCCAAATCGCCGCCCTGACCGACACCGGCATCAACATCGCCGGGATCAGGCGGGTCCTCGAACTCCAAGACGAAGTTCGCCGCCTCAAAGCCCAGATCCAACGCCTCGACGCCAGAATCAAAACGCAAACGCCCTAGACCTCCCTCGCGGGCCTCGGGCGTACCGCGGCGCGAATATGGGGTAAGAGCGAGTCCAAGTCTGGTAGGAGCACTGCACCCGGAGGTTACCCACATGGACGCTAAAGGCGAACAGACCGCGTTCGTCTACACGACCTACATCGGGGCGAGCGGTGAGCGCGTCTGGCAGGGCCTAACCGACCCAGCCTTGATGAAGCGCTACTGGCGACACCAAAAGGCTGGTCCGAAAGCGTTTCTGTCAGACTGGCGGAAGGGCTCGAGCTACGACATGACGCATGACGAAGTCGGGCTGGTCGTGAGCGGCCCCGATCAAGTGGTCCTCGAGTCGGACCCCCACCACCGACTGGCCTACACCTGGCACACCATCACCCCCGAGTGGGCCGCCGCGGTCGGCATGGACGAGTCGACCGCCGCCCTGTGGCGCGCCGAGCCCAGGTCCAAAGTGGGGTTCGATATCGAGGATGTCGGCCACGGCGCCATCAAGCTCACCGTCACCCACGACGGCTTTGCGCCCGGAAGCATCGTGCTGCCGGCGATCTCGGAGGGTTGGCCGGCCGTCCTGGCGAGTCTCAAGACCCTGCTGGAGACGGGGTCGTCCTTGCGTACTTCCTGAGGCTCATCGCCTCGGCGCACCGAAGCTTGTCAGCCGCTCGCACCCAGCGCTCAGTGCTGCGCGGCCGAAGCAGCCCCGCTTGTCGTCCTCCACTACGACCATGTCTACGGCCTCGCGCACCTCGCCCGCCGGACACCCCCGCTCAGCGAGCCATCAGCCGCGACCTGGTCTACAAAGAGCAGGTCACTCACGAGTGCTCCCATGTTCGGTAGTGGGATGATGCCCAGGACTCCTACCCGCGGCAACGATTCCAGAAACGGCGGCGGCTATTCGTCACCTGGTCACTGCCCGGTGGCCCGTTCGAATCCGGCGGCTCCGGCCCGGTCGACGAGGGCCTTGACGAAGCCGAAGATCGCCCCTGCAGGAGGGCGCCAATCAGCACTTCGCTCCAGCCGCGGTGGAGTTATAACCAGAACTTGTGGATGCACCATCAGTTCGAGGGCGCGACGTACCTTCCTCACTGAAACCACGTGACCGTCGGGGTTGCCGCCCCGGCGAGGAAGGAACGCCGATGTTGAGAGTAGTAGCTGATGACAAGACGAGCGCGGAGCTGGGCTCGGGCTTGGATGAACTGGTCCGTGAGGGCGCCCGGCGGATGCTGGCCGCGGCGCTAGAAGCGGAGGTCGACGCCTACGTGTCGGGCCTGGTCGACGAGCTCGACGAGCACGGCAAGCGGCTGGTGGTCCGCAACGGGCACGCCGAGCCCCGCCAGATCGTGACCGGCGCGGGGCCGGTCGAGGTTCGGGCGCCGCGGGTAAACGACCGCAGGGTCGACGACGCAACGGGCGAGCGGCGCCGGTTCCGCAGCTCGATCATCCCGCCGTGGGCTCGCAAGTCCCCGAAGGTGGCCGAGGTGCTGCCGTTGATGTATCTGCACGGGATGAGCTCGAAGGACTTCGCTCCGGCGCTGGAGGAGTTCTTCGGGTCCACGGCCGGCCTGTCCGCGTCGGTGATCACTCGCTTGACCATCCAGTGGCAGGAGGAACGGGAACGGTTCTCCGGCCGCAGTCTGGCCGACGTGGACTATGTGTACGTCTGGGTGGACGGGATCGTGCGCCACGAGGCGCCGTTTGACCGGGTGGGGTGGAAGGTCCCACCTGTGGCCTGTCGCAGCAGGCCGCTGAAGCTGAGGGCAGCCTGACCCTGGAGACGTAGGGGAGGGTGGCAAGCAGCCCTGACAACGACGGGACGGGCCGGTACTGCCAGACGGCCCGGGTCCGGCAAGCAAGACGGGAAGGTGTAACTCGACGTGAACCAGTGGTGGAACCCCCTCAAGCGGGAAACACCGGCTCCAACCTGGTGGATATGGGCCGGGCAGCAGTGCACGGGAGGCTCAACCGGGCCAACCGACTCCGGATGGCGTAATACCCGCTGTTACGGAGGCCACGAGGAAGGCCTGCGGCGTACTCGTGGCGAGGCTGCAGGGGAAGAGCTGGACACCGTCCCCGTCGAACGGTCAACGGTGAACGTGGGAACCATCTCGGGGTTGCCCTCCCCACCGGCCAGCCAGGTCGGTGGCGGGCAGGCTCGTCGTCAGTTGTTGACCCCGGGATGGGACGGAGTCCTCGTAGTAGTCCGAGGCCGGGAAAGCCGGTCACATGGCGAAGGGGGACAGCGAGTTCGCAGACGCAGGTCGGGAATGTCAGGAGGTCGACGGTGAACACCGACGAGCCGTGGCCAGACGCCGATTCGGCCTGGTGGCGGGTACTGAAGATCCAGACCAAGCTGCACCAGTGGGCAACCGACGATCCGAACCGTCGGTTCGATGACCTCTACAACTTCGTCTACGACCCGGCTGTCCTGGTTGACGCCTGGCACCGGGTCAAGGGCAACAAGGGGGCCCGCTCGGCGGGGGTGGACGGCCAGACGGCCTTCTACATTTCCGTCGTGCGGGGCGAGGAGGAGTTTCTCGCCGATCTCCGGGCTGACTTGAAGGCTCGGACGTTCGTTCCCTTGCCCGTGCGGGAGCGCATGATCCCAAAGGCCGGAGGCAAACTGCGCCGCCTGGGGATCGCGACCGTGCGAGACAGGGTGGCGCAAGCTGCCCTCAAGTCGGTGCTCGAACCAATCTTCGAAGCGGACTTCCAGCCGTGCAGCTACGGCTTCCGCCCGAGGCGCCGAGCCCACGACGCCATCGCCGAGATCCACCATTTCACCAGCCGCTCCTATGAGTGGGTGTTGGAGTGCGACATCACGGCCTGCTTCGACGAAATCTCGCACGTCGGCCTCATGGACCGTCTGCGGGCCAGGGTCGGAGACAAGCGCGTCCTCGGCTTGGTGAAGGCGTTCCTCAAAGCCGGCATCCTTGGTGAGGATGGGGTGGAGCGGGACACGATCACCGGCACCTCACAAGGTGGGATCCTCTCACCCTTGCTCAGCAACGTCGCCCTTTCGGTCCTCGACGATCATTTTGCCGAGGCCTGGGAAGCGATGGGCAACTCCTCGTCTCAACGCCAAGCACGCCGGCGCAAGGGTCTGGCCACCTACCGCTTGGTGCGGTATGCCGACGACTTCGTCGTCGTGGTGTCCGGCACTCGCGCCCACGCCGAAGGGTTGCGGGACGAGGTGGCCGGAGTGCTTCGACCGATGGGCCTGCGCCTGTCGGAACCGAAGACGGGGATCGTCCACATCGACGAAGGCCTCGACTTCCTCGGCTTCCGCATCCAGCGGCACCAGAAGCGAGGCACCGGGAAACGGTTCGTGTACACCTACCCCTCGAAGAAGGCGCTTGCCTCGATCAAGGCCAAGGTGCGAACCCTGACCCGAGGGGCAACGGACCAGTCGCTCACCGTCCTCATCCACCGGCTCAACCCGGCGATTCGAGGATGGACCAACTACTTCCGCCACGGCGTCTCCAAGGCGACCTTCAACTACCTACGCGCCTTCACCTGGCGACGGGTGGTGTGCTGGCTCCGCCACAAGGAGAACCGGGCATCATGGAAGCAGCTCCGCCGACGCTATCTCGACAGATGGTGGCCGACGGAGGGCAAGGCGGTCCTGTTCAACCCTGCCGGCGTGACGGTGAACCGTTACCCCTATCGGGCGAACCGAATCGCAACGCCATGGGTGACCACGACGCAAAGATCGGCCGCATAGTCCAGCGGCATGGGCTCGTGGAGAGCCGGATGCGTGGCAACGCGCACGTCCGGTTCGGAGGGGCGGGCCGAGGAAACGACCGGTCGAAACACCGGCACCGCGCCTCGGTCCGACCCCCTACCACTTCAACGTGCGCCTGGACGAGAACCGCCTGTGTGCCCTGGTGGTCGTCGGTGTCCGCACCGACGGGACCAAGGAGCTGGTGTCGATCAGCGACGGGCATCGGGAGTCCACCGAGTCCTGGGCGGATGTGCTGCGCGATCTTCGCCGCCGGGGGATGCGCGCCCCGACGGTGGCGGTCGGGGACGGGGCGTTGGGGTTCTGGGCGGCATTGCGCGACGTGTTCCCCGAGACCGTCGAGGCTCGGTGTTGGGTGCACAAGGCGGCCAATGTCCTCAACGCTCTGCCCAAGTCCGCCCAGCCTGCCGCTCGCAAGGCGTTAGCCGAGATCCGTGACGCCGAGGACCGAGACCACGCCCTCGCCGCCATCAAGGCGTTCGAGACCGACTATGGGGCGAAGTGGCCCAAGGCCGTCGCCAAGATCGTCGACGACACCGAGGTACTCCTGTCGTTCTTCGACTACCCGGCCGAGCACTGGATCCATCTCAAGACCACGAACCCGATCGAGTCGACCTTCGCCACCGTCCGGTTACGGACCAAGCTGACCAAGGGTCCCGGCTCAAGAGCGGCCGGCCTGGCCATGGCTTACAAGCTGATCGAAGCCGCCCAGGACCGATGGCGGTCGGTCAACGCTCCTCACCTCGTCGCCCTCGTCCGGGCCGGCGCCAAATTCGACAAGGGGGTGATGGTCGAGCGCCCCAACGAGCAGGACACCGAGGTCGCCGCGTAACTCAACTGAGAAATCTCATCCACAGGTCTTGACTATTTCTCGCCGCGGTGCCGCTGGGTGGCAGCCGGGGTTTCGTTGTCGCGATTGAAAAGCCGTACCGATCTCGCGCCAGACGCGGCACACCCGGTCGCGGCCGGAGGATCAGCACCTCGCACGAGCCGAATTCTCCCTTTCAGCGAGCCGCCTCGGTGCCGCCCGAGAACGACACACACATTCATGGACCGGGTGGACGCCGCCAATTCGCTGCCTACCTTCTTCCCCCGATCGGCTATCTTGTTTCAACCGATCGCGCATCCCAGCCGCCTTGGCCCGAACGGAAGGCGACGCCTTCAGTCGAGTTGGTGGCCGGCCAATAGACGACCCAGGGGCGATGTTGACGCGTGATCGCCAAGCCGCCGTAGTTGTGCGCCGCAGGTTCAGACTTTCAAGACGCCAACCACCCGCTCCAGCTTCTGGATCACTCGCAGCCGGGTCGCCGCGCTTAGGCGACATGCTTCAGAGTCTTCTTGGCCGCCTTCTTCGTGGCCTTCGGCGAGGCAGCCCTGGCCTTTCGTTGCAGTTTGCGCATGGCATCGCCGATCTCCCCGAGGCGGGCACGCCCCACGCTCTTTCGCATCCGGGGGAATACTTCCCGCTCCTCGCGCTCGACGTGCTGGCGAACCGCCTGAATCAGCACTGCCACTTTTGGTGCAAATTGTTCATCGCTGGGCGAGATCTTTGCCAGCTCGTTGAGTAACAGCTTGACCACATGGTGCTCCTCAACAGCCTCAAGAATGACGAAATCAGCATCAGCAACCGATTGACGAACCAGCGGGTAGAAGACGTGCTCCTCGAGAGTGGTATGCGTCGTCAGGTCGGCGGCCATACGGTCGACAAGCCGCCGCCGGGTCTTCCTGGCCCGCCCCCCAGTGCGCTCGAAGCTGGCAAAGAGCTTCTCGACGCGCCGGTGGTCATCCTTCAGGAGAGTAATGGCATCCATCACGGCTCATCTACCCGCTATTGGCGGCACGGAACCCTCCACCGGTAATCCCACACGCGTAAACTCTGAGACAGCGGGAAAGAATTGGTCTACCTGGCGGAGATTGCAACCGAGATGTGCCTGGGGGAGAGGGCCTATCGCGATTCCGGAGAAGGGGCGTCGTACGGCCTCGGCGGCATCGTAAACTCCGCGGAGGCGGCTAGATGGCACCGAGCCGTGTCAGCGTGACATTCGGGTCGTGGGGCGATGCGCGTCAGGACCCGGTCCTTCGCGTGCAACGACGCAGCCCGAGCGACCCGGACCGGGGTGAGCAAACGGCGGTCGGGCGATGTTGTCCACGACCTTTCCGCTGCGCTGGGCGGTGGCGCCGCAGGAGTTGTTGCCGATCATCCCGCCCAGCGTGCAGTTGGGAGGGTGGCGAGCCAGGAAGGTCGCGGCAGCCTGAAGGAGTGCGAAGCCGGCCCCGACGTCGAGGAAAATGACCGACCGGATGCCGCTGTGGCTGCGCAGCGGTTGGTGGGCCGGACCCGTGGTCGCTGCCGGGCTGGTGCTGGTACTGGTCAGCCTGGCCACGGCGTGGGTGTTGGGCGTCGTAGGAGCGGTCATCGCGGCCATACGGCTTATGGATGGTGACCGCAGCAGTCCAGAGACGCTGGGGGGCCCGGGCTCGCCCCGGGTGACTACCGGCTGCCTCCTTGACCGAGACTTCCGCCCGACCCCCCAGCGATCTGGGTGACCAGTTGTCCCAGCGCCTGAGTCGTCCTGCCCCCTCGCAGCCAGGTTGCCGACGAGGCGGATAGGGGACACCAGCTCCGATGGAACCTGATGCGAGGGCGCTAACTCGTCGTCGACTACGACCACAGAGGTCTTGCCGTCCCGCTCAAGGCACGGCAGTGCTGCCCTCATGATGGTCGTACTGGCGCCCGAGCCGTCCCCCGTCGCCACGTTCTGACCGGGTGCCCTTCAAAAAGAACGGGCTTGTCTGTGCGGTGGCGTACCAAGTGGGTGTACGCTACCGCACGGACTCTCGGCCTCGGGTCCGCTCGAGGTAGACGCTGACGGGAGGTGGACATGTCAGTGGAAGAGCGGGCTGAACAAGCAGGAGGGAACCGTCTGCTCGACGCCCTCCCAGCTGACGAATACCGCAAAGTTCTCGGGGCCACCATTCCGGCGACCTTCGGGCTGAAACAGGTTCTGCTGACGTCGGGCAAGGCCATCGACACGGTCTATTTTCCTCGGGGGGCGGTCATCTCGCTGTTGACGACGATGGATGACGGCTCCAGTATCGAGATCGCCACCATCGGCAACGAGGGCTTCGTCGGGGTGCCGGTGTTCTTGGGCGCCCAGGCGATGGGCGCCCGGGATTTCTACCAGGTCCAGGTCCCCGGCGAAGTGGTGGCTATGGAGGCCAAAGAGTTTTTGGCCGCGGCTCGGCGAGGCCGCCTGCACGACCTGGTTCAGCGCTACACGCAGGCGCTGTTTACTCAGGTCACTCAGCAGGTGGCCTGCAACGGTCTGCACTCGGTGGAGGAGCGGTGCAGCCGGTGGATGCTGCTCACCCACGACCGGGTCGGTGCTGACAGTTTTCCTTTGACCCAGGAGTTCCTGGCCCAGATGTTGGGGGTCCGGCGGGCGTCGGTGACCGTGGCGGCCGGGGCTCTGCAGCATGCCGGATTCATTCGCTACAACCGGGGTCGAGTGACCGTCATCAACCGGGAGGGTCTCGAAGACGCCTCCTGCGAGTGTTACCGCATCATGCGCACCGAGTTCGACCGGCTGCTGCCATGACCGCGGCGGCCGGAGCCCGCTGCCGGTCCGCCGACACGGGCTGGACGTGTCAGCGGCCAACGGGATCGACAACAGTGCGGTCAAGGCTCCCGGTCGGGCTGTGTGGCAACCGGTCCTGGCCTGACCGCCGCCACCGACGCTCGGCTCTATCCCTGCGCTCAGCTCGGCTGACCGGCTGGGCCCGACCCGCCGGGACCGGCAGGGCACAGCCATGATCGACGTGACCGGGATCGGTTCCTGGGCGCAAGTCGACCTTAACGGCGAGTTCGACTTGGCCAACTCCGACACCATCTGCTCTGTCGTCGCCGACCTTGTCGGTCACGGCGCCACCGATTTGAGCGTCGAGCTGGGCCATGTCAGCTTCATGGGGGCAGCCGGACTCAACGCCCTCCAGGCCGTTCACAAGCTGGTCGAAGCCGCCGGTCGTCGGATGGTGATCATCGGGGCCGCCCCCTTCCTTCGCCGGCTGTTCGTGATCAGCGCGCTGGACCAGATTCTCCCTCTCGCCGACCTGCCCTCCACCACCGACGTGCCCCCGTCGGGTCGGACCACCCGGCCGGTCGTCTACGGGCACCCCGACCATGCCTGCCCGCCAGGCCAGGCGCGGGTGAGCCCCCAGCGTCACAGCGTCAACGTGTCGCGATCACCGAGAACCTTCGCCAAGCGGCCCACGCCGCCGTGCAACACATTCCCGGATGTCAGGCCGCCAGCATCTGCGTGCTCACCCACGGGGAACCTCGCACCGCGGCCGTCAGCGACGCCGTGGCCATCGAGGTTGACGTGGCCCAATACACCGCGAACGAGGGTCCCTGCCTCGACGCGGCCCGCACCTCGCGTATGGTGCGAGTCGATCAGCTCGGTGCTGAGGAGCGCTTCTGTAGTTTCGCTCCCCGAGCCCAGGATCTGGGGATACAAACCGTCCTGTCGGTACCCGCCACGGTGACAGGCCACCTCATCGGGACGGTCAACCTGTACGCGACATCGGCCTTCGCCCCGGCCGCCGAAACCGCCGCGGCCGCGATCGCAACCCAGGTCACCGCCGCCGTCGGAAACCGGCCAGCTGATCAGGGGGCAGAGGCGTGAGGGACCGAGCTATGCGTTCGAGGCGCTACGTGATCAACCGAGTCGGACTGGACGGAAAGGCCGGCAACAGTGCCGGGGTGACCCCCGCCGCGGCGGTGGCACGAGAACGGGACCGGCTGGACGCCTTGGCCCGTTTGGGGCCGTTCGATGCCTCGTCAGTGGCGTTGATGGATCGCTTGGCCAGGCTGGCGGCCGACGTGCTCGAAACACCGTTGGCGTTGGTCTGCCTCGTCGAAGTCGACCGTCAAGTCTTCCTTGGCGCCTACGGGCTGCCAGAGAAGCTCGTTGTGACCCGGCAGACGCCGTTGGCGTGGTCGATCTGCCAGCACGCCGTCGCCTCACGCCGGCCCTTGATCGTCAACGACACCCATCACCATCCCGACCTTGTCGACCATCCGGCGGTGAACAACCTCGGGGTGGCCGCATATGCGGGAATCCCGCTGATCATTCCCGGCGGACATGCCATAGGCACCGCCTGCGTTATGGACACCGTCCAGCGGGACTGGATCGACGACCAGCTGAGCTTCCTCGCCTGCTTGGCCCGGATCGTCACCGAAGAGTTGACCGCCTCTCGATGGCACCCCCAGCGTGAACCCGCCACCCAGTCCGGCAACACCCGCTGAGAGAACCGTTGCGGGACACCCCGAAGCGGTCGAAAGGTCCGCTCAAGCGGGACTGCCAAGCCACGACTCGGAAGCGTTCGCCGGGCTGAGCTGCCTAACAGCCGAGCGCGACGGCGCTCTGCTCGATGCTGCCGCGGCTCGACGACGCCGACCACCTCCCAGCAAGGCGGGGGGCAGGGCGAGCAAACCGCCCAGAGCCTCTATTGGTCAGTCTTTATCAATGGGCTTCATCTTCGGCTCGCTCGCCGGTGGCTTATCGTAGCGAGGGTCACCACTGCCACCGGTCCGGTCGTCTGCGTCAGACATAGATCTCCTACTCTCCTGGCAGTCAGGCCGGCGGGTCGTCTTCCCGGTTGATTTCGGCCTGGCCTTCCCCTGTCGGGTGGCCCTTGGGGTCGGGGTGGTCTTCGGGGGCTCCGGCATTCCTCTCTCCCTCGGGATGCGGGATGACCACGTCGTCTTCGGCCGCTTGTTTCCCTGCGGGGGTGTGCTCGTAGAGGGGACCCGTTCCGCTCGTTCCGGTCTGTGATGTCATGGACTAGTACTACCCCGCCACCGTTGCGCTGACGCCGACCCCGGCCGGCGCCGGCACCGGATGGTGTGGGGTTGCGGCTCAAAAGGTGCACACGGCCCATTCCCGTGACGCATCCACGAAAGGACGAGTCGTAGACGCTTACCTGGATGGCGGGGGAAGCTCAAAAGGACGCGAGCGGGTATTGAGTTATTGGTTTCGGAGAGCGGCGGATCGCCGGACTGCTTGTTTGTCGTGCTCGTCGAGTTTGCGAGTGTCGCGGGGTTCGGCGAAGGGCCGCACTTCCTCGGGTAGGCCCTTCGCTATGGCTTTGGCGTGATCCAGTTCAGCGTTCACTTCGGCACCCATCAGCAAGGCGATGTTGCTCAGCCACAGCCAGATCAGAAAGACCACGATCCCGGCTAGGGCACCGTAAGTCTTGTTGTAGTTGGAGAAGTTGGTGACATAGATGGCGAAGAGGGCCGATATCACGATCCAGCCTAGGGTGGCGATGATCCCGCCGGGACTGACCCACCTGATCCCGGCCTGCTTGGCGTTCGGACTGGCCCAGAAAAGCACGGCCAGCAAGACCGACACGAGAAGGAGAAGGATCGGCCACTTCGCGATGTTCCAGACGAGCACGGCAGTGTGGCCGGCCCCGACCGCGTTGCCGACCTCATTGGCGACGGAGCCGCTGACGACGACGATCACTGCGCAGAGGATCAGCAAGACGACGGCCACGGCGGTGACTGCTAGCCGTAGTGGCACGGTCTTCCACACTGGGCGCCCCTCGCCGATCCCGTAGATGACGTTCGAGGCCTGGCGAAAAGCGTTGACGTAGCTGGATGCTGACCATAGGGCGATGACAAGGCCGATGATGGCGGTGATCCCGGTCCCCGATTTGTGTGACTGCGCCTGAGAAAGCAGCGTCTGGACGAAGTGGCCGCTCGATCCAGGAGCGACCGCGTTCACCTGGGCTGCCACCCGGCTGGTGACGTCTTTTCCGAACAGACCGAGGGCGGTGAACAGGACCACCAAACCGGGGACCGCGGCGAGGACCGCGTAGTACGTGAGGGCGGCGGCAAGAGTGGTGAGATTGTCGTTGCGAAATTCGACCCGGGCACGCTTTACAACGGCCACCAGAGATGGCTTGGGCAGGTCAGTAGGACCTTCGAGGGGTCTGCCGACGTCGTCTTCTCCAGCTGAAGCTTTCTGGACCTGCATGGTTCGGCTTCCCTTTCACTGACGGCAACGGCGTGAGTCCCGCCAGGTTCCTACCCTGATCGCCCCGATTCAATCGACGTCCCAGCCGACTCCACGTCCCGCCAGCACAGCCCGTCGCGGTTGAAGACCCGTCACGGGCCTCATCGGAACGGTTTCCCGCTGATACCCCCTCCGACACCGTCGGCTGATGAGGCCTACCACGTTCGGTTGCGGGACTCTATCTGGCCTCGGCGTCAGGCATCCCGGTGGCGGGCGTGGACGTCGGGCCTGGCAGCGCGCCGCCAACGGAAGCTACATGTTCGGAGCCTCTATCGCCGTCACCGCCAACCGCCCAATCGCTTGAAGGTCATACCTGCCCGACTGCGGCCTCGGACCGCGCCGGACAGGACGTCTCTGTTGTCATCGGATCAGGGACTGATTCCCGGCGGGCCGCGGCGCGGGTGACGTTGTGGGCCATGCCATGGACCGCCAGTACAGGTGACCGGCTAACCCCGTGAGGCTCGGCGCGGGCTGGGTTCCGATGTTGGCATCGCTGAACATCAGCAGGCGTGCCGTTGAACGTCAGTCCCGATCGACGGTGGGTTGGATGTCGCTTCGGCGGGTATAGGCAGGTCGTGGACGATGATGTCGTGGCCGTTCTTGGAAAAGACCACTCGACCGTGCAGGATCTCTTCTGCCGGGTGAGCGGCCGGGACGAGGACCGCCCTGCGGTCCTCGAGGAGCTGCTGCGCACGCTGTCCGCGCATGTGGCGGCCGAAAAGCAGCTGCTCGTGCCGGTCCTTCGCCGGCACGGTGACGAGGGAAAAGCCCTCGCCGACGAGCTCGGTGATGATCACCAGGCCATTGAGAAACTGGTCGTGCGGGTGGAGCGACGCAAGGTCAACTCGCCGGACGTCCCGGACCTTGTCACCGAACTCTTGGACATCACCGATCGCCATATTGCCCACGCCAACGAACGCCTGTTCGGTTTCCTGCGGGAGAGGGTCGACCCGACCGAACTGGCCGACCTGGGCCAGGCGTTGCGCTCGGACGAGGTTCAACTGCACTCCCACCCTCATCCTCACCTTCCCGACACCGGGCCCCTCGCTGTGGTGAGCCGCAAGGCGGCCGCGCTGTTCGACCGTGGCCGGGACTCCACGGCCGATCTCAATCGGTCCAGTTCCTGACCTCCTGCGAGGGGGCCCAACGGGGTGGCCGGCCAGGGTTCCCTTTGTGTTCGGATGGTCGGCGTTGGAGGCGTGTCGAGTTGGGGGCCGAGGTGGGGGCGGCGCTGGTGTGGGCGTTGCCGGTATTGGCGTTGGAGGCGGTCTGGTTTGCAGGCTGGATGATCGGGGCCGACTTTCCGTTTGTGGCGGCTGGTGGGGGGGTACAGCTGCCTTGTCGAGGTGGTATGGCCGCGACGTCCAGGTTGAACGACGGCAACGCCTGCCGCGCAGGCACTGAGGAGGCGCCATGGCCACCAATCCAGCCCAACCGCCGGAGTCGGGGAATTCGGCGTCTCTCATCGTCGACCAGCCTGGGCGGCCTGGGCAGTCTGGGCAGTCTGGGCGACGAGCGACGCCTGGCGGGGGGGAGTCTGACGAGAAGGCGCTGGCCGAGCTGCTCAAGGACCTGTCTGAGCAGACGACCAATCTGGTCCACCAGGAAGTGGAACTGGCCAAGGCGGAGATGTCGGTCAAGGGCAAGCTTGTGGCCGCGGGGGCGGCCCTGTTGGCCGCGGCGGGTGTGCTCGGGTTCCTGGCCGTGGCCGCTCTGGTCGCCTGTGCCATCGCGGGGCTGTCCGAGGCGCTGCCGGTGTGGTTGGCGGCCTTGATGGTGGCGGTGGTGGTGGGCGGGGTGGCAGGCGTCCTGGCCTGGGTGGGCAAGAGCACGGCGCTACGGGGGTCACCGCCGGTGCCCGAGGAGGCCCTGGAGAGCACGAAGGAGGATGTGGAATGGCTGAAGATCCCGGCCAAATCCGCGAAGCCATAGCGCAAACCCGAGCCGACATCGGCGAGACGGTGCAGGCCATCGGCGAGAAGGCCGATGTCAAAGGGCGGGCGGCCCAGAACGCGGTGGCCCGTCGCGATCAGCTCAAGAAGACGTCGAGCCAGGCGCAAACCAAGCTGGCCGAGATGGGCCGTCAGGTCCAACGCAGCTTGCCCGAGGCGGCCCACCCCGTGGTCACTGCCGCCGCCGAGGGGGTCGACAAGGGGGCGTCGGGCGTCACCCGGGTCTGGCGGCGGCAGCCCTGGCTGGTGTGGGCGACGGGGGCCGCGGTCGCTGTGGTCGTGGTGGCCCGGCTCGTCCGGCGGGGGCAGCACTGATGGTCAAGCTCGTTTACAAGCCCATGGGCATGGTGGTGAGCGTGCTGGGCGGTGTGGCGGCCAGCGTCGTGTTCAAACGGGTGTGGAAGCTCGTCAATGGTGAGGACGAAACTCCGACCGCCACCCAGCGCCATCGGAGTTGGAGCGAAATACTGGTGGCGGCCCTGCTCCAGGGGGCCATTTTCGGGTTGGTCAAAGCCGCCGTCGACCGGGCCGGAGCCGCCGGTTTCGAACGGGCCACCGGGGCCTGGCCAGGTGACGAATAGCACGCTCGTTTTCTAGAAACGCGCCCGCGGGGTCGTTCAGCGTCGTCCTGGCGGTGTGCGGAAGGAACTGTCGGACGAGTAGGGCGCCCTCGGCGAGCAAGCCGAAAGGGACTTGCGCACGATCCCCAGGTGAAACAGCACGCCCGAGAAAAATCAGAAAACGAGGGGGCCAGGGCGTCGTACGGGACCTCGAAAAGGAGTGGTGAGATGCGGAAAAGCATGTTTCTGGTGGGCGCTGGCATCGGTTTCATCCTCGGATCGCGAAGCGGTCGGGGCCCGTACCAGCAGCTGGAGTCAAAGGTGCGCGAGATCACCGGCCGCCCCGAAGTCCACGACAAGGTCGAACAGCTCAAAGACACGGCCAAGGGCCAAGCGGCGGCGGCCGCGCAGAAGGCGGGTTGGTCCCAGGCCACAGCCGGCGACAGCCCCATCACTCCGCCTGATCTGACACCCCAGTCCTACGCCGACCCTCAAGACCTGCAGTTCAGCACCGCCGCGGCCCGGAAAGAAGAGATCGTCGACGACCTCCTCGCACTGGGCGTGCCCCCCGCCGACATGGAACAAAAGGAAGAAGAGCTGCGTGAAACCGGAGCGTTGCACGAGCCGCCCGCCGGCAACAAGGCGAAACCAGCCAAAAACGGCCGAGCGCACGCTTGGCGGCCATCACGGCCGGTCGCAAGCAACAATACGACGGAGACAGAGGTCACGGTGACGAAACCAAGAGACGACAATGGCGGCGACAGGGTCGGCCCGGGTCCTACCAGTGAAGCCCATGAGTCGACACGGCCAACTCCGCCCATCGGTGCAAGAAAGGGTGGTCACCCGACCGGGGCGGACCAGGCAGCCGAGAACCGCGAGAACGACCCACCGGCGTGACGGCCCTTCGAGCCGGAGTCCTCTTCGACGTAGACGGGACGCTCGTCGACACCAACTATCTCCACACCTTGGCCTGGTCTCGAGCTCTTCGCGATGTGGGCGAGTGGGCCCCCATGAACGCCATCCACCGGCTGGTCGGAATGGGCGGCGACCAACTCGTCCCAAAGCTGTTGGGTCGGGACTGCCCTAAAGCCAGCGCGGCCCGGGCTGAGCGGTACCGGGAGCTCCTCGACGACGTCCATGCCTTCCCTGCCGCCAGGGACCTCCTGCGCCAGCTTCACGCCCAAGGGGTCGCAGTGGTGCTGGCCACCTCGAGTCCCGCCTATGAACTCACCGCCGTCCTCGGCCAGCTCGACGCCGACGACGCCATTGACGCCAAGACCACTGCCGATGATGTCAAGGAGTCGAAACCGGCCCCGGAGGTTTTCGCGGCGGCCATGAGCTCGGGCGTCGTCGACCCTGCCCGGGCGTTGGCCATCGGCGACACCGTCTGGGACGTTCAAGCTGCCAGGGCGGCGGGAATCGGGTGCATCGGAGTCGAAACCGGCGGCTTCAGCCAGCACGAGCTCAGCCAGGCAGGAGCCCTGCACGTATACCGGGACGTCAAAGAGGTGCTGGACCAACTACACACCAGCCCGCTCGCCGCCCTGCTCAGATGAAGCCCTTCTGTCCCCGCCGCCCGCTCCCGACCGCCATCTGCCCGCGGTCACTCGAATAAGCGCCGAGGCGACAGCAATCGGGGACCGACACAACCTTTCGGCACACCCCGGCCGGCAGTCCTGGTTTGTCGAGGAAAGAGTCCGTGGCGCCGCTCATTTTGTTGCTTGCTCGCATCGACGCCCCAGACGCCCGAGGGGCTGACGCACTATGACGATTCGGCATCTTTGTCATTGCACCCGGATCGCCGGAGAGTCCGTACGGTTATTGCACACTAGCTGTCCACGCTTCGCGGGCTTTGTCAAAGACGCCCACGATCGTTCCAGCAAGACGATTGACCGGTAGGAGTTTCAGGCGAGCGAGGAGGGGGGTGCTGTGGCGCCCGTTTTGGCCGAGACCACGACGTCCCGACCTCGGACAGCTTCTTGCGGCCCGGGACGGCCCTGACCGCAGGCAAGACGTCCTTCCCCGTCTCGTCGACGTGACCGCGTCCCACGTCCATAAGGACGGTCACTTGCTGGCGGAAACGCCGTGGGGGCCGAAGCCGGCCAATTTCGACAGCCCCCATCTGATGATGCGGTGGTCCTCGATGGATTCGAGGGCAGGTCTGCCTGATCGTCGGACGCAGTTACCGCACCGCTATCCACGGGCCGGCCCTCGTCGTCGCTGGTTGCAGGGGGGTGGCCGCTCTTCGCCACGCCGTCGAACGTGAGTCGCCCGATGATCCAGTGACGAGGACTTCGTCGAGGGCTACGGCGCACAAGTTCAAGGGCCACCGTCGCGCCGCGGCCACGTCGGAACCGTCGAAAAGGACTCCGGAGATGAGGGTTTAAGGATGCCTGCGAAAGGGTAAGCTCCTTTTCGGCGCTGTCTTACCTCCGGACCTTGGGTTGGTCAACGGTTTTCTCTAGCCGGCAGGCGCCCGAATACAAGCGGAGCTAGAGGGAGGCCTCTGACGTGACCCAGGAGTCGACTGGACGGGACGACATGGTCGCGAGCGTCCGACTGCCCCCCGAGCCGGCCAGCGTGGCCGTGGCCCGGGGGATTGTAGAAGAGGTCTTATCGGAGATCGCCCGACCAGCAGCCATCGACGTCGTCGTGCTACTGACCAGTGAGTTGGTAACCAACGCCGTCGTGCATGCCGGCACCCCGATCGACTTGCTTGTCCACGACCTCCACGGCCGGGTTCAGATCGAGGTCTTCGACGCCGGGCAGCAGGTTCCGGTGGTCGCTGACGGGGTCCTTCCGTCCGAGTCGGGCCGAGGTCTCCGCATCGTGGCGGCCCTCTCGGAGGCTTGGGGCACTGACCCTGGGCCAGCTGGCAAGACCGTCTGGTTTCGGTGCCAGGCCTGACAGCCCCCCGGGGGACCGGCTCGAACAGGGGGGAGACTCAGGCCAGCTCCAGGGTGCGGTCGAGGGCGCCTTGGTCCCTATCGGTGAAACGGAGATCGTGTGATTGCGGGCGCGGTTCCGTCGCCGGTTGAGCGCCTCGGCCAGGTTGACCAGGGCCCGCCCGGACTGTGAAATCAAGCAGGCAAGGGAGTCCCCCTGGCGGTACCCATTGGCGTAGGCATCTGGCCGCTGTTCCTGCCGCCCGTGCTGATTGTGGTCGCGAACCGACTCGTTGCGGAAGGATGCCGGGCGCCCCGTCCATGCTATGGGAACTCCGCCGACCAGAGCGATTAGCTGTACCGCGCACGGCAGCTTCGAGAGCAAGCTCACCCGATGGCGCACAGCTGTGTCGGTCCCATCACGACAGCCTGGATGACCATCCGGACAACCAGTGGGGCCGGTGTCGGCATCCTGGCCGGGCACTCACCGCTCGGTCGTCAGGCCGTCGCCGGCGTTGTAGGCCCGGGCGCGGAGCGTCAGGACGTCCTGTTTCCGGGTAGAGATGTCGTCGGATGTCAACGCCAACGAGCGACGCCCGGAACGGGGTGTCGTACTGGGAAACTTGGCTGCGGACCGACCACCATCGGCTCGGCGGTTGGTACATCTCGGGGACGCTGATCGTGAGTGCGGCCGCGTCGTTCGCGGCGCTCCTGGGGGTTACCTGGGTGGCGGGTTGGTCGAACCTCTGGCACGGGCTGCTGCAGCCTGACTGGCCGTGGCTGATGGTGGCACCGGTGGCGGTAATCGTCAGCCACCTCGGGTACAGCCTCCCCTACCGGGAGGTGGCCCGGGTTGACCGGGGTTCGGGTCTGGACGCCGAAGAAGCGGTGGCCATGGTCGCGACAGGCTTCGGTCCGTTCAGCCCCCGAAGCGGGTTCACCCTCGACGCCAGCGGGTTTCGCGATGCGGGCCTGACCAAACGGGACGCCGGGCGCCGGGTCCTGGCCCTGGGCCTGCTTGAGTACGCAGTTCTGGCGCCGGTCACGTTCGCGTGCGCGCTCTACTTGCTTCGTGGCCACTGGCATGCCCAGGCTGGACTGTTGCCTACGTGGGTTGTCGGTGTGCCCGTCGGTTCGGTCGTCGTCATCGGGTTGCTACTGTGTTATCGCCGGGCCGGCTGCCCGGACACCTGGTGGTCCGCCGTCCGGCATCCTCTGGACGCCATCGACCGAACGCTTTCGATCGTGCGCTCCCGGCCAGCGGGTCCTCTGGCGCTGGTGGGCATGTCGGTCTACTGGGCCACGGACGTTGGTGTCCTCGCCGCCTGCATGGCCGTGTTCACCCATGGCCACCCCGGCGGTCCCGCCCTCGTGGTCGGGTACGCCACCGGTTATACCTTGACCCGCCGGAGCCTGCCGCTAGCCGGGGCGGGCGCCGTGGAAGCCCTCCTGCCCTTCGCGCTCAGCTGGGTCGGCTACCCCCTGGCCACGGCCATTCTTGCGGTGGCTGCCTACCGATTGTTCAACCTGTGGTTCGCGGTGCTCCCGGCAATAGCGGGGCTCCGACAGCTGCGGCGGAAGCGACAGCCGCCGTCTCGGTGATCAACCTTCCATCAATTTCCGGCAGATCGGCCGGTGCGGCATACTCCTGGGGCTGACAGCGCGTCAGAGCGAACGGTGTCGCTATCAGACCCAAGGCCGCCGCGCTCAAGATGCCGATGAGCACGTGGCGTCTTTCAGCGCGTTCAGTTAGTTGCGCCGTGGACGGCGTCTCGGGCCCGGTCCATGATCGCTCGGGGGTCAGCCGTCTACTGCACGGAATCTCAAGTAGTTTGAGTGATCCAAGCCAGTCGGACCGTCACGTCGAGATCAGTCGATCGAAGAATGATCGGTACCTGGTCAAAGCCACCCGAAGGTCTTCGGTCGAAACATCGTCTCCCTGTTCCCATTGCGCTTCCAAACGCTCTCGCTCATGTGAGAAGCCGGCGGTAACCCGCTGCATGATGTCGACGACCAACCCATCGGCCTGCTTCACCGCTTGGCGGGGTTGATCGACAAAGTGGGCCTGGATGTCAGACCATTGGGCGGTAAACAGTTGCCTCTGGTCCGCGGGGAGCAGCAAGTCTTCGGCCGCATCACGATCACCCTGTTGACCGGCTGGGGCGGCCCCGTCGGGATCGACTGCGGACACCGGATCTCGACCAGGCGCGGGGCCTGCTGCGGAGGAAAAGGAAGAGGCAGCCTCGGGCTGTGGCCGGGACGGAGCGGCGATAGCCGGAGTGGACTCAGCCTCACCAGCGGGCTGGTGCCCTGTCCCGACGTTAGACTTTTCGGTTTCATTTCGCGTTGGGATCTGGGTGAGGTCGTTGTCGACGGTCGCTTCGCCTCTTTCCATCACACGCTCCTGTCCTCGAAACTGCTCTGCTGGGAGTCGGTCGAGCCGTCGCCGGGTTCGGTAGGCTCGACGAGCTCCTCGAAGAGCGCCCGGTAGTGCCACATGGCCTGGCGCAGGCCTTCGGTCGAGGTGTCGTCGCGGTGGTAGCTGGCGGTAGCCAACCGGTGTCCTTGTCGGTAGTTCTCGACGACGTCGGGATGGTCGACTGACAAGTCTTCGGCGCGCTGATCAAAGTCTTCAACGGGGTAGCCGCGCTCGCGCATGACCAATTGGATGAGCCGGTCTGCTCCCACCACCGCTCCGGTGGGGTCGTCGACGAATTGTGACTGTAGCGTTCGCCAGTCGCCTTGGTAGCGCTGGCGAGCGACGGGGTTGAGGGCTCGGATCGGGAATTGGTTATGTCGATCTTGGCGTTCTTCTAGTTCCGCTTCGGCGTCGCGCTTATGGCCCGTGGCGGCCACCGTCCGGTCGTACTCAGGTCCGAAGCGGCTTCGCAATGCGGCCGTCCGCCGGTTGGCCGCGACCAGAAGCACGCCCAAGACAACCGCAACCAAGATTGCTATTCCGAGCAGAACCCATCCCCATGCTGGCATATGTTTCCTCCCCAGTCGAACTGCCCTACTTCGTCTCAGTACCCGACATCGAACGAGCTGAAACGGCGCCGTGAGCCTGGGGTAACTGGGGCTGTCCACTTGTTTTAGGAGTTTCGCCGGGGTCGACCCGAACATTCCTGGAGAGCGCGACCGGGGTTGCGCCAGCCGGCCCTCGGAGTCGTTGCACCACGGAGTCGCCTCCCGACGGCAAGAGTGTGGTCGGGCTGTCGGCGCGGACATGGTTACCCGGCTCGCAAACCGGGTAGAGACCGACATCATGCGGGTGAACCACCTGTCGAGATGGAGGGACTGGTTATGGGTGTGGCTACGAGCATCGTGGTTTTCGCTGTTGGTGCCATTCTGCGGTTCGCCACCACCGTGCGCTCAGCGACGGTGCACGCTTCGACGTTTAACCTTCACACCGTTGGGGTGATCTTGATGGTGGTGGGCGCGGTCGGATTCGTTGTATCACTCATCTTCTGGTCCTCTTGGGGCGGGTTCGGTGGTCGGGGCCGCAGCCGAACCAGGTATCGCAGCTCGGACGGCACCATCGTCGAAGAACGCCGAGACTCGATGTACTAGCAGAGGGGCGGTAGAGGACTATGCGACGCTGTCAGCCAGTCGCGCTCGTGTTCCAGCCCGCCGCAGCAGCGCATAGGAAGTATCCCCTTTGGATAAGCCGTCAGACGATCGGCGGGCCCATGGGGCCAAGACAGTGGTTCGACCTTTCGTGGGGCGTTCGATCAGGCAGCGACTGTTCCGGGGTATCACTATTCGGCAGGAACCGGTCCGGCATTCAATCAATTTGTGCTGCAAAGGAGATGCTAATGATTATCGTGGGGATTGTTTTATTGGTACTGGGATTTATCCTGGCCATACCGATCCTCTGGTCGATCGGGATCATCGTTCTCGTTGTCGGACTGATATTCGAGTTGCTCGGAGCTACCGGGCGCGCCGTTGGCGGTCGGCGCCACTATTACTGATCTCTTCTTGGATCTCCGCCGCCGGCTTCGAATGCCGACCGACCTGCCGTGGGGGGGTCCTCCCATAAACTGGGGCGCCCTCGAAACGGTTCGGTTCTGCCGGTGACCGGCGCGATCGGCGAAGACCGGAGTGATCGTCCGTCTGGGATCTACCTGCTCGGCGCCGGGCTGGCGGCGTTCGGTGTCTTATTCGGGGTGTGGATTGCGCTGGTCGGCCAGGCCGATCTGCAGGACAACCTGGCCGGTCTCGTCGCCGCAGGGGTGGGAGTAGCTGTCGGTTGGTTCGTGACCGTTCGTGGCCGGGCGGTGCCACAGTTACGCCGAGGCGATCTGGTGGAGGTGGTTCGCCTAGGCCCGGCGCTGTGTCGCCAGACCATCGGGGTCTATCGAGTGGCTTGGCGCCGGGCCCGAGGCCTCGGCCCTCCTGGCGGGTTCCGGACGGTAGCCACTGACGTGGGGGGCGGGGGTTGGAATGCCGCTCGCCGCAGCGCCGTGGTGGGTGCCTTGCTTTCCGTCACGCCCGACACGATCGTGGTGGACATCGACGCGGACAGCGGTGTGGCTACGGTCCATGACTTCGTGGCCCGGCCGTCGGGGTCTGCGCCGTGACGGCATTTGCGGTCGCCGTGCTGGTGCTCATGGCCGCCCTCGGGCCGTGCGCCTGGGTGTGCTGGCGAGGCACTCCGGAGGACCGACTGGTTGCGCTGGGGCTTACCGGTACCGTCCAAGCTTTGATTCTTCTGCTACTGGCGGTGGCCTTCGCCGAGCCGGCGCTCGCCTCGCTTGGGGCGGTGCTGGCCGTGGTGTCGACTGGAGGTTCCCTGCTTTTTGCCCGGTTCCTGGAACGATGGGTGTAGTCCCCCGGTGCGCGACATCGTTTCTGTGGTTCTTCTTGTGATGGGTTTGGGGGTGGTTTGTTTGTCGTGTTTGGCTATGGCGTCGCTGACCGATCCCATCGACCGGCTTCATGTCGTGACGCCGGCGTCGACGCTCGGCGTGGCTGCTACCTGCGCCGCGGTGGTCGTTCGTGACGGGTTGAACGCCTCGGGCACGGCTGCCATCCTGCTTGCCGCGGTGATCGCCGCGAGCAGCCCGCTGGTGAGCCACGCCTGCGCCCGCTCGATCGCGGTCCGCCGCCACGACGAGACGGCCGGCTCGGAGCGGCCCGAGGGACAGAGTCGGTGACGAACACATTGATTGTGGCGGCGCTGCTGTGGGCTGGGGCGTCGGGCACCGCAGTAGTGCTCACTCGCGACCCGCTGCGCCAGGCCTTCGTGGCCGGCTTTTTTGGGCTGTGCCTGGCTACCCTGTACTTGACGATGCAGGCGGGCGACGTGGCCCTGTCCCAGCTGGTGGTGGGAGCCGTTGCTCTCCCGTTGATCGTGCTGCTCAGCCTGGCCAAGGTTAGAAGGCAGCACCGGTGACCCGGCGCACCCGGCTGATGTTGTTCGCGGTTGCTGCGGCCGGGCTGTCGGTTGCGTTGGTCGTTGGGTTCGCCGGCCTACGACCGTTCGGGGCGCCGGTTTCGGCGTACGCCCGGATCCTCAACGCCCTGTCGGTACCGCAGCGCCACGCCACCGATGTGGTTTCAGCGGTGAGCTTCGACTACCGGGGAATCGATACCCTCTTCGAGGAATTCATCCTGTTCGCCGCCGTCACCGGCGTCTCGATGCTGCTACGGCCCCTCGCCAACGAGACCCGACAGTTGCCCGAGGATGAGGCCCCTGACCGTCGCATCCCGCCGCCAAGCCCCACCGTCGGCTTGCTGGCCGTGGTGGTCAGCCCCCTCCTGGTCGTGGTCGGCCTGGAGACCGTGACGCACGGCCAAATATCTCCCGGTGGGGGCTTCCAGGGCGGTGTGGTCCTCGCCAGCGCCCTGTTCGTGGTGTATCTGGCGACCAGCTACGCCCGAGTGGAACGCTTTGAAGCGGGCAGCCTGGTCGAGGGGGCCGAGGGGCTGGGCGCCGGAGGCTACGTGGTGGTCGGTGTCGTGGCCCTGATCGGCGGTTCGGCTTACCTGACCAACGTGATCGGTCTGGGACAGGCCGGCAATCTCATATCCGGCGGGACCCTACCGGTCATCAACGCCGTGGTCGGGGTGGAGGTCGCCGCCGGCTTCGTGCTTTTGGTCAAGGAGTTCCTCGATCAGACCGCAGTCATCAGAGGCTCCTCCCGATGAGCGTTCTCGCTTTCGGGGTGGTGATCTGGCTTTTCGTCATCGGGCTGTATGGGATCGTGACCAGCCGCAACCTCATCCACCTGGTGATCTGCCTGTCGGTGGCCCAGTCAGCCACGGACGTCTTCATCCTTGAGATCGGCTACGTCAAAGGCGGCCACGCCCCGGTGTTCGTCGGTCTGTCTGATCATCGTGGGCCGACCGTCGACGCCATCATGCAAGCCCTGGCTCTGACCGACGTTGTTCTCGGCGCCGCCGTATCGGCGCTGCTGTTGGCCTTGGCTATCCAGATCGAGAAGCGTGTCGGCAGTCTGGATCCCGACGACTTACGGACCATGAATCCGTCAAAGGGGTGAGCACGGTCGCGGCGCCGACCGTGATCATCCCGCTCACGATTGTCGTGCCATTGGCAACCGCGGCGCTACTCGGCGGCGCCAACCGGCAACTACCCGCGGCCGCCCGCGATGTCCTGGCGGTCGGGGCCGCCACGATTACTACCGTGCTCGCAGCTGTCGCGCTGGCCATCTCCGCGCACGGCCGGATTGTCTACTGGTTCAGCGGCTGGCACCCAGTCCGTGGCACGGTCATCGGCGTCAACTACGTGGTCGATCCGATGGGAGGCGCCCTGGCAGTCCTGGCCGGAGCTCTGGCCGTCGCCGCTTTGGTCTACTCCCGTCGCTTCTTCGGGACCACCGGAGGCCGCTATCCGGCCCTGGTGCTGGTCTTCGTCGCTGCCAGCGTCGATTTCGCCTGGACCGGCGATCTGTTCAACATGTTCGTCGCCTTCGAGCTGGTGGCGGTAGTCGGGTTCGTGCTGACTGGCTATTACGCCGAAAGCGGGGCGCCCCTGCAAGGCGCAATCAACTTCGCCGTGACCAACACCTTCGGCGGGCTGGTGTTCCTTGTCGGCCTGTCGCTACTTTACGGCCACACCGGGACCTTGAACATGGCCCAGATGGGCCAGAGCCTGGCGACGCGCCCCGCCGGAGGCCTGGTTGCCGTAGCGTTCGCCCTCCTTGCTTCAGGGTTTCTCATCAAGGCTGCCGTGGTGCCGTGGCATTTCTGGCTGCCCGACGCCTACGGCACCGCCCCGGCTCCGGCCTGCGTGCTCTTCGCCGGGGTTTTGAGCGAACTCGGACTCTTCGGGCTAGCCCGAACCTGGGAGGTCGTGTTCTCGAGCGCCCTAAGCGGGCCGGCCGAGCACCGCATCCGCTTGATCCTTGGTGCCTTTGGGATACTCACCGCTGTGGTCGGCACGGCCATGTCGCTGGTGGAGACTCACCTCAGGCGGCTGTTGGCCTTCGTCGTAGTGGCCCATATGGGCCTGTACTTGCTCGGCTTCTCAGTGCTGCGCAGCGCCGCCCTGGGCGGAGTCGCGCTGCTCGCTGCAGGCGACGGGCTGACCAAAGCCGCGCTTTTCCTCGCTGTGGGCGTCCTCCACCGGCATCGTCGTCTCACCGGCGGGCGGCCACTCGCCGGGCAGGGCGCGGCGCTAGCCGTGGCCGCCGGCCTGGTCGTGCTGGGCGCGCTCGCCCTCGCGGATATGCCCCCCTTTGCCTCGTCGGCGGGAAAGGACCTTCTGGCCGCGGCCGCTGGGGCGGGCCATCCGGTCATCGAGATCGTCTTCGCCGTCACCGTGGTCGGCACCAGCGCCGCCATCCTCGCCGCAACCGCTCGAGTCTGGCGCGGCGAGACAACCGATCATCTCTCGCCCGCCGAGGAAGAGGCGGAGACCCCAACCGGGTCCGGGACCACGGTGCTGCTGGCGGTGCCCGCCCTGCTGCTCCTGGCCGCACTTGGACTCGGCCTGGTACCCCACCTGGCCGATCGCGCTGTCACCACCGCCACCACCTTCGCCGACCGGAGAGGATACGCCAGCGCCGTCCTCGATGGACGCCATACCACTACGGCCATCACCAAGGCGCCGGCCGGGACTCTCGCCGCCCGCCTCCTGGACCTAGCCGAGACCGCCGTAGCAATCCTCGTCGGGGCGCTTATTGTTCTGCACTACAGGCTGCGGGCGGTGATAGCCGTCGCCACTACCGGCTTACGTCGGCTCCATAGCGGGCACGTGGGAGATCAGGTCACTTGGGCCGTCTTCGGGTTGGCGGTACTGGCGGGACTGAGCGGCATCGCCCTCCGGTGACAATCGCCGAAACGCCTGCTACACCGCCAAAGACATCAAGGCGGCCAAGACGCGGGCCAGTCATTTCGCCGCCCAGCCTCTCCCCCGATCCCGAAAGGTGCGCTATCAGCTCGCCCTTACCACTGAAACAACAGGCCTGCCCCCGGGCGACTCGACGGGCGGTTCGAGTTGCGACCAGGGCTGGGACGTCATCCTCGGGGGTGGCCCAGACGTCGAAGGACGTTTAGTGGTATTGGTGTAAGGGAATCACAGCGCTAGCAGTTCTCGGTCGGACCAGGAGGTATCAGGTGCTCGCAGACATACTTGTGGCTTTGGTCATCACAGCGTTGGCGATAGTTCTCGGGCTCGTTGTCCACCCGCTTCTGTTCTTCATCGTCGTGTTCGCCGTTGTTTATCTGGTGGCCCGGCATGGGACCCGTAGAGGCGCAAGGATCTAACCAAAAGCAAAGGCCGCAGCGCCGGGAACCGAGACAAGGACTCCACGGGCCGACGGGGGCGCCGGGTTGCTTTTGTCCACGGTCCGCTAGTTCTGGGCGCGGGACCACATCAAGCGGTGAGCGTCTCTGTCGCTGATCCCCGACTGTAGACCTCGGAGTGCGCGCACCAGGTGCCTAGCTCAGACGGCGGTTCGATGACGTCCGGCATGTCGACAATGCCGGTCGGTCGGGCCAGCCTATGCAGGCGTGACTCCGGGAGTGGCACCGGGCGGTCAGTAACCATTTCGCAACGCGTAGTACGACGGTTCGAACCTGCACCGGGTTAAGTCCCAGTGTGAGCGTCGACGGTGAGTGGCAGGAGCGTGAACTCATTCTGGGCTGGTCCTTACGACCGAGATGCCCTGCGTCGACCTGTGCGATCTGTGGCTGCAGACGCCCGACTGGTACGCGGACACCCGGGTGCCCACGCCGATCGGGGCGTCCGCCGGGGATCCCGCGGCAGTCTTCGCCCGCCGGCAAGCGTTCGCCGGAGCGGCAGGTGGGAACCGCCCGTCAAATGAGCTGGCATCGCCTCGATTCGATGCTGGAGCCGAACGTCGAGTCCATTCCGCCACGACTGGCGCAGACTGCCTCTCGCCGGCGACCAGTCAAATGCGTAAACCGGCTGGACCACCTAGCGTGGAGTCCTGATGGAGATTGCTGACGGCGATCCGGCTGATCGAGCTCTACGTGACGACATCCGGTTCCTCGGCGAGCTGCTGGGCGAGTCGTTAGTCCGGCAGGAGGGTCGTTACCTTCTCGATCTCGTCGAGCGGGTGCGCGTCGAGTCCAAGGCAGCGCTATCGGACCCGATTGCCCGACGGCGACTCGGGCAAACTTTGGCGAGTGCCGATATCGAGACAGCGACGCTTCTCATACGGGCGTTCCTCGGCTACTTCCACCTCGCCAACATCGCCGAACAGGTTTACCGGGCCGACGAGCTCACCCAGCGATCGCTGGTGGCGACGAGCGCCCTAGAGCGCACGGTTGACGACATCGTGGCTGCGAACCTCGACCCGTCCTTCGTGGCGGAGATGGTTGGGCGCCTGGACGTCCGTCCGGTGCTGACCGCCCACCCGACCGAGTCGTCACGCACCTCTATCCTCATGCATCGCCGACGGGTGGCGGCCCTGCTCCGACAGCGGTCCGACCCGCGTTCTTCGGATGCCGATCGGCAGCGAGCCGAACGGGGGCTGTCCCGTGTGGTGGACTTGCTGTGGCAGACCGAGGAGGTACGGCGGGAGCGACCGACCCCGACCGACGAAGCACGGGCGACGCTCTTCTTCCTGGACGAGCTGGCCAGCGCTGTCCTGCCTGACCTGCTCGACGACCTCGCCTTCCAGCTTCGTCGTCTCGGGATCGATCTGCCCATGACCGGCCGGCCGCTGCGATTCGGCACATGGGTCGGCGGCGACCGCGACGGCAACCCGTACGTCACGCCCGAGATCACCCTGGCGGTGCTCAAGCTCCAGCGCCAGCACGCCCTGGGCGCGTTGCTCGAAGTAATGGACGCCCTCATCGATGACCTCAGCATCTCCACACGGGCCGTTGGCGTATCGAGCGAACTGGTTGAGGACCTCGAACGCGACCGTGAGCTGCTGCCATGGGTGTTCGAACGGTGGCATCGCCTCGACGCCGACGAGCCGTACCGTCTCAAATGCTCCTACATCCGGGAGCGGCTGGTGGCCACAGTCCGGCCGGGCGGCAAGCGATGGTCCGCACCGACCCGGTTTTGACTACGCGGGCGCCGACGAGGTTATCGCCGAGCTGGAGGTACTGCACCGGTCACTGTTCGCCAACCGTGGTGGACTGATCGCGGAGGGGACGGTCGGCAGGGCGCTCCGGACAACCCGCGCCATCGGTCTGCAACTCGCCACCATGGACGTGCGCGAGCATGCCGGCCGTCACTTCCACGCCGATCAGCATGCTTTTTGACCGCCTCGGCTCTGAGCCCCCATATGCCGTCCTCGATGGCCCCGATCGCACCCGCAGGCTGGCCCAGGACCTCGCTGGCGGAAGACCTCTTGCCCTTCCGACGACGACTCTCGATGATGACACGGCGGCAACCATGGCGGTGTTCACAACGATCCGCCGCGCCCTCGACAACTTCGGCGACGAGGCGATTGAGAGCTACGTCGTCTCAATGGTGAAAGGAGTCGACGACGTCCTCGCCGCCGTCGTTTTGGCCCGCGACGCCGGTTTGGTCGATCTCACCGCCGGCGTCGCCCGTATCGGTTTTGTTCCCCTGCTTGAGACCATTGACGCCCTGCGATCGGCTGGCGATCTGCTCGGCGAGCTTCTACAGGAGCCGTCCTACCGGCGGGTCGTGACATTGCGCGGCGAGACCCAGGAGGTCATGCTCGGCTACTCCGACTCCAACAAGGACGGCGGCATCACTGCCTCGGCGTGGGCTATCCACCAAGCCCAGCGGGCCCTGCGTGACGTAGCCGACGCGCACAACGTCACCCTGCGGCTCTTCCATGGCCGGGGCGGCACCGTCGGCCGCGGCGGCGGACCGACGGGCCGGGCCATCCTGGCGCAGCCGTTTCGGACCGTCAACGGCACGATCAAGATCACTGAGCAGGGCGAGGTCATATCGGACAAGTACTTGCTGGCCGAGTTGGCACGATCGAACCTGGAGACGACCGTCGCCGCGGTGCTGCGAGCGTCGCTCCTGCACCGGACATCTCGGCATCCCCAGCCGGTGCTTGAACGGTGGGACGAGGCCATGACCGTTGTCGCGGAAGCCAGCCTGGACGCCTACCGGCGGTTGGTGGACCACCAGGACCTCGTCGACTACTTCTTGGCGTCTACGCCTATCCAGGAGATGGCTGGGCTCAACATCGGCTCACGACCGGCCCGCCGCACGACCGAAGCCTCTCGTGACCTCGCTGACCTCCGAGCCATCCCCTGGGTGTTCGGCTGGACGCAGTCCCGGCAGATCGTCCCAGGGTGGTACGGCGTCGGGTCAGGTCTGCGCGCCGCCCGAAAGGCTGGACTCGAAGGGACGCTCGATGAGATGGTCCAGCAGTGGCACTTCTTTCCGACATTCCTGGCGAACGTAGAGATGGCACTGTTCAAGACCGACCTTGACATCGCCCGGCTCTATGTCGATCGGCTGGTAGACCCTTCCCTGCGTCATATTTTCGAACGCATCGTCCAAGAGCACAGGAACACCATTGACGAACTCCTCCGGCTCCTCCAAACACCGGCGCTGCTCGACGGTCATCCCATGCTCCGTCGGACGCTAACGACCAGGGCGACCTACCTTGCGCCGATGCACTACCTGCAAGCCGACCTGCTCGCCAGACGCCGCACGTCGAACCGCACCGACCCCGAACTCGAGCGGGCCCTCCTGCTCACCATCAACGGCATCGCAGCCGGGCTTCGCAACACCGGCTAGTCACGGCCTGACATGAGCAGGTGTCGGCTCGAACAGGCGCGCAAAACCGCCGGCTCAGCCCAACAGGCCTGCCCCAGAACGTGCGAGCAGGCCTCAGACGGCGGATCGCCCTGAACACCAGCAGTGCGATGGTCCGTCAGAAAGCGGTGCCGACTGAGACATTTATTCGATCTGGTGGCCGTCGATATCGTTGATGAAGTCGGAGTCGTGGTCGTAGAGGACCGCGACGAGCGCGGGGGCTCCGGCTGCCGCGGCAATAGGCAGATCAGCGATCTTGGCTCCTCGCTGATGGCTCGTTCGGAACGCCGCGGACGTTTGTCAGAGGCGTCTGAGGCGACGCCCGGTGCTTCTCGGGCGAGGTACGGCAAGGTTGAGTTCGATCCCGGACGTAGCTCAGGGCGCGGGGCGAGTTGGGCGACGATTTTGTCTGTCGGCACCACGTGAACGGCCGATGAAGTCGTCGCCGGCAGAGCTGTTCGTTTCGTTGGTCGGATCACACGACCGCTGATTCTTCGGCATCCCTCCTAAGGACCGCGATCAACTCCTCGTAGGGGCCGACTAGATAAGCGCGGTCGCCAGGCCGGAACCGAGTGGCCCGGCGAGGCGGGTGCTCGAGTCCGATCTCGCCCGCCCGTTCGATGGCGATCACGCGGATACGAGCCGACAGGTCCTGCATGGCGAGTCCAGCCAGGCCACCGGCGGCGGCGACCGTCAGGCGGGCTAGGAGAAGCAGTTCCTGCTCGACATAGAAGGTGGAGAGTATGTCCAACCCCAGGGCGGCGCCGACGAACCAAGGAGCCGCCAGCGCCGACGTAGATCGGACCAGTCCGAAACCGAAGCTTTCCTGTATGACCCGGCCCAGAGGCCGGTCGAATATGCGCATGGTGATCGGCATTTCGACCGCGGAGTCGAGCAGGAACTTACGAAGGGAAAGGCCTGTCTCGAGATTCGTCAGGTCATCGCTAGTCAGTACGGCCACGGCAGAGGCAGCCACCACGTTCGCGTCCACAAGGGTTGCCGACCTGGTGGCGTCACCTATCACCACCGGAACTCTCATGGCTCGGGCGATGGCTAGGTGGCGGTTTTGCTCGTCACTTTCGATTACCACCACAGACCGGCCGTAGCGGAGCAGTTCCTCCACCACTCGTAGCCCGACCGCACCCAGGCCGACCACGATGGCGTGCCCCCGCATCCTGGTCACCTGCCGATGCCCGAAGGCGTCGGCGACCCGCCTGCTAAGAAGCAGATCGGTGATGAAGGCGAACAGCGCGGTGATGGCTGTGGCTCCGAGCACGATCAGGCCGATCCCATAGACCCGCAGCCAGGCAGACTGCCCGGCGAAAGAGAAGTCTCCGTAGCCGACGGTGGAGATGGTCTCGACCGTGAAGTACACCGAGTTCAGGAATCGAGAGATGGTGGCCGCTCTCGGTCCGGTAGGTCGAACCGCAGCACAACCACAGTAACGACTGTGAGGGCGAAAATGCCGAGCAGGATTGCACCAACCCTTCGCCCAGCTCCCTCGGCCACCGATTTCAGAGCGTGCACGGCGGTAGCCATGCGGGTCTGCTGCGTGGCGTCCGTCGGCCACGTCAGCCCTCCTTCCTTCGAGGGCTTCGGCCAGGTCGGCTGGTGTCCCGAGGACCGTGACCTTGTCCCCAGGGCTGACCAGGTGGTCGCGGCCGGGGCAGATCTCAACCGCGCGCACCTGGGGCGGCCACCCCTATGGGCACTAAATCGTTGTAGATCGAACGCAGGCTCCCAGGGCGAGCGACGGTGGTTTCGGTCACACCGAAAGTCTCCCCCGCGATGTCGAGTTGGAAGTTGACCGTTCCACCCAGGCAAGCCTGGGCCAGTGACGGTGCGGCCAACGACACCACGTCAAGAGCGGCGCCCGATTCCACCAGGCCTTGGATGGCTTCACCGACAGCCACGTTGGCCATCTGCACGATGATCCTGACCTCTGGCCAGAGGGAATGGACGACCAGTGCTGTCTCGAGGTTCCTGAGATCGTCAGATTGGACCGACACGACAGCACGGGCGCTAGCCACACCGGCCTGCAGCAAGACCTCGGGCAGCCGGGGGTTCTCCGCCACGAACGGCACCCCCCAGCGCTCGAGAATCGAAAGCGCCTTGGGATCGGGCTCGTCGTCGATCACCAGCATGGGGGCACCCGACCCGTGAAGGACCTCAACGACCCGGAGTGCCAGAGCGCCCAAACCGCAGACGATCACGTGCCTAGCCAGCGCACTTTCGCCTAATCCCATGCCCCAGGTCCACTTTCGCGCTCCGCAGATCCCACACACCCGGACACACGGAAGGTACGGGAGGGTTGTTTCCGCTCCATTATCCCCAGGTGAAACTTCCAATCTTTCTGGTCGCCCACTACGCCGGGTGGGTCCTGGGACTCGACAATGTTCGGGCCATCTTTATGAATCACTCCTCCATTGGGCCGGTGTGGTCCTGTAGACCGAGTCGGACCCGGCCGCGCCGACTGCGCTGGCGAAGAACGGGCAAGCCAGGAAAATCGGCTCCTCGTGCTGGGAGGTTGGCTGTAGTGCCAAGCTCGTCCGATGGTTCAGTGGTTTCGCCCGACCCGCCTGGCCGCCGACTCCGACCAGTAGAAGAGCGCGCCTGGCTGGAGGAGCAGCTCGCCAGGTACGGGATCTGCTCACATATCTCCACGACCATTGATACGACCCACGCTTGCCTTCGCCATCGCCCTGAATCATGCTGCCCGCCAGGAGCACGAGTGGTTCGAGGAGCCCGATGACCTCGATCGTCTTCGACGTGCACTACAAGCCATCGACGACATCGATGACCCGGTCAGGGCGGCCGCCATCCTGTCCTTTCGGGTTGCTCGAGCCCAAGCGTTCGGGGAAGGCAACAGCCTTCCTTCTGGCCAAGTGGACCCTCGACCGAAACGGTGAGGACGGCTCCATTCTGCTGCCTCCCGAGGACAGGAAGTTCGCTGACCTTTTAGTGAAGGCCGCAGCAGGCCAGGATGTCGAAGCCGTCCTCGTCGACCTGCTGCACTCGCGTCACCACTGACTTTCCCACACATAATGTTCTGTGTGGCGCCACCCTCGGGCCGGAGTGTGCCTGGGGCGACCAATACGTAATGGGCGCTCCGCGCTACTCGCCCAGCGGGGCTCACCTCGCGTAAGCGGGCGCAGAAGACTCAGGAAACTGGGATGTCGGTTCGGCTCCTCGAGGGGCTGGCGTGGATCATCCGAGCGAGCCGACTTGGGTGGCAGTGGATCGGTCGTAGGAAAGGTCGAAAGGGTCGCGGCTCAAGCCGGCGAGGAGGAACTCGCACCCGTCGGGCCCTGCGGTCTCGGGACCGTAGAAGGTGCCGGCCCTGACCCACCGGATGTCGCCTATCCGGTAGATGCCCTCTTCTCCGACGACGAACTCCCCGGCGGTGATCACATAAAACGTGTCCACCGAGTGCCAGTGGGGAGCCTCGACGTAGTTCGGGGCGAACCGTACGTGCATCACGGGTGGTCCGTCGTCGGAATTCTCGCCGAGTGATCTGATCGACACGCCTGGGTGATCGGGAAGGTCCTCCCACGCAATGTCGGCCAGCGTGATCCGTCGCCACCAGTCCATACCGTCCCCCTGACTCACAAGCATGTCCCCACGAAGTTAGTGCTCCGGGACCGGGACTGACCGGGCGCCGCTGCGGGTACTTGTCAGCGCCTGCTTGATCGGTATCGGGTGCGGCGTCGATGGCAGTTCGTATGGAGCTCCGTTCTCGCACATCATGCGTTTGTTGGACCGGACGAATGTGCGGACGGTTGCCTTCTGTCCCGAGGACTTGGCCTTCGGGACGCCACGCGAGATATCGGACATCCACGGTGGAACCGGTTTCGACGTGCTCGATGGACAGGCCCGGGTGCTCAGCGAGTCGGGGCGTGATTGGACCGCTGCGATGCTCGAGGCGGCGCATGCGATGCTCAAGGTACCCACATTCCCGAAGCCCCGTTGATCAGGACCTTCTGGCCCGGCTGAATCCGTCCCTCGTCGCGCAGGCCCAGCAGGGCGGTATTGGCCGCCATCGGTACCGCCACCGCCTGGTCGAACGACAGGTTCTTCGATTTCGGCGCCAGTTCGTCTTCCTGGACACACACGTACTCGGCGAAGCCGCCCTGCTTGAGCACCGCGAACACCTCATCGCCCGCTCGAAACACCGTCACGTCCTTGCCCACCGCCTCGACCTGCCCCGCCACGTCGGCGCCCAAGATGCGGAGCTTTGGGTGGCGCAGCCCGAGGCCCATTAGGCGGGCGATGAACGGCTCGCCTCTCATGCTGTGCCGGTCCTAGGGGTTGACAGAGGTGGCGCTCACCCGGACCAGCACTTCGTCTCCCCGAGCACGGGCTTGTCGATGCCTATGAGATCCAAGGCCTCCAGTGAGCCGTACGATCGGAAGACGAACGCCTTCATCGCAGTCTTCTTATTCGTTGCCGGCGTGGGACCGAATCTTCCCACGCCCAACTCCGCATGTACTGCCCGATCTGTTTGCCCGGCGGCACGAACAACTCCAAGGGGCGGTCCCGCCGGATCGACGGTTTCGCGTGCCGCTGCGGGTGCCGCGGGGGCGGGGTGGAGGCGGATGACCCTGTTGCGCCGGGCTGTCACGCCGCCAGGCGGAAGGGCGGGTACTCGTCCCGCAGCAGGAGCAGGTAGGACTGGACACGGGCGTTCCAGCGCATGGCCCCTACCGCGAACCGGTACAGGCCCGCCGGGTAGGCACCAGTGAAGAGGATCGCGAACCAGGCGATGATCGTCGTCACCGTCCACGCGATGTTCACGAAGATGAGGACGACGACGTGGGGGATCACGTAGATCAGGCGGAGACCCACCGACAGGCGGTTCCTCGTTCCCGCCGGGTATGTCACCCCGTAGGTGGTCGGATAGGGCTCGTCGCCGAACGGCGGGTAGTCGTCCCTCAACAGGGCGGCGTACGCGGCGACGCGCACCCACCAGCGCATGTAGTACGTGATGAAATCCCACAAGCCGCGGGGTTCTTCGCCCCTGAACACGACGGCGAACCAGGAGATGAACGCCATGACCGACGCCGCCCCGGTCAACGCCGACGCGCCGTAGGAGTTGAACCCGCCGACGATGATGAACTGGGGGATCCCGAGGATCAGCCGGAACCCGGTGGTGAGTCGGTTGCGCTCGGTCAGCTGGGGCTCGACGTCGAACTCGACGGGGTAGCCCGGAACCTGCGCAAAGCCCGGCTGAGTCATCGGACCCCCCCTCCCATCGGGATGCGGTCACCCCGTCGCAGGACCATGGTGCCATACGGGGTTGCCGGGGGCCGGGAACGGGCCGGCCGTTGACCTCGACCGTCCCCCGGAGCTGCCGCGGACGCCGACTGCCTCGATGGCGACATCGGCGCCGAGCCCGTCGGTCAAGGCGGCTAGGACCAGTGCGGGGTCTTTTCACTCGTTGTTGACGGTGATGTCGGCGCCGAGCTGTTTGGCGACCTCGAGCCACATGGCGGCCAGGTCGACGGCTACCGCGTGGGCTGAGCTGTACGGCCGGCTGCCCAAGATGGCCGACATCCGCCACACGACGTGATGCACGAGACCAGGACCTTTTCGCCGGGCTGGACGTTCTTGACGCCAGCACCGACGGACTCGACGGTTCCGACTGCTTCGTGGCCGAGGATGCGCCCGTCGGTGGCCGTGGGGCCGTTGCGTTTAAGGATGTGCAGGTCGGTTCCGCAGATAGTGACCGCGTCCACTCTGACTACGGCGTCGATATCCGTCCGCAACACCGGCTTGCGGACTTCCTCCCACGTCCTTTCCCCCAGAACTGGTGAGTGATCGCCTTCATCACCTCATTCCTTTGCCATTGGCGAAACGGGTTGCCTCCGTGGACGCTATCCACCCGGTTCTCCCGTAGGCAGCTACTAGAGTCCAACGCCCCTAAATACCGAACAAGGTGCTGGCGCGAGCGTGATAAACGGCCGCCGCTTGCGGTACCAGCGACGACGAGCGCGGCCTCCCTGCCAGACGCGACGTCTCGGACAGATCCAGGGACCTTCGGCTCTACTGGCGGACCCGGGCCGGCGGCGAGGATGACGGTGAGGCCCGCGGGAGCCGGGCCACGGAGAAGAAGGAAGCATTCTGATGACGAATACTGTGGCGAGTGATGCGGTTGCCGTTTTGGGTGATCCGTCTGAGCGAACGAACCCGCGGGTGTGGGAATGGGTGAAGGAATCGAAGGTCTTGGCGGTGGGATGGCTGGCTATGCGGGTGTGGCTGGGGGTGATGTGGATCCAGGCTGGCTGGGCCAAGCTGTGGGGGGCGGAGAACGCCGCCTTTTTGCACCATAACGGGGCCGGGGTGGCCGGTTTCGCCGGCCACGCCAAGCCGGCCTACACCTGGTGGGGTAGCTTCCTGCACAGCTTCGTGGTCCCCAACTCGGGCTGGATCGGCGTGCTGATCGCGGTGTCCGAGCTGGTGATCGGCTTCGCTTTGGTGGCCGGCCTGTTCACCCGAGTGGCGGCGCTGGGCAGCCTGGCCCTGCTGTTCACCTACGTGATGTCGGGCACGGCCAGCGTGTGCGCCTTCTACGCCCTGTTCGCCATCGTCATCCTGACCATGTGGAGGACCTCGAGCTGGATCGGCATCGACGGGCTCATCGCCGGCTACCGCCAGCGCCGCCACGGCCCGCCCCGCCACGACTCCCTCGCCGGGGAGGGCGACGGGACCGGGACCGCTGCTGCGGTCAAGACGGCCGCCTAGCCGGTCCGCTGCCTCGGTCACGTCACACTGGTGCGGTCCGCTCCCCGCGGGCCGCACTGGCGCGTCCAGAGGCCGCTCCCGCAAAACTGTTTCTTTAGTTGGCTGACGACCTCGTCGCCACGGCAGCCCGGGTGCGGCCGTATCGGCGAGCCCGACTTCGACCTTTGCTGATCCAACGGCATCGGATATCGGGTCGGAACCCCCTAATCCCGCGACGTAGGTCTGAACGGAGCCGCTCGGCGGTGGCAAAGTGCGGCCTTCAGGCTCGCGCCACCGCCTGTCGCTCAGGGACCGCGGTGATCGATGCCCGATCGTTCGCCGCTCGTGTCCTGGACGGCGTGCCCGTCCGGTGGGGGATCCCCCAGCCCGTGCACGTCGGTCATTACATTCGTTGGTAGATTTGCGAGAGTTGCCGGGAGGTGGCTGGTGGTCAGTGCCGCGTCCTCGGGTGGGTTGCTGGCCGTGAACTTGAACAGCCCCGGCTATTTCATCCACTGGGGGTTCGTCCAGCTGTCGCTGGCGAATTTTATTGTCATCGTGTTGATGATCGTGGTGTTCGTGGTGGCCCTGTTCGCTCCGTTCCCGGGGGGAAGGAACCGGCCGTGACCGCCACTCCGGTGTCGGAGCGACCTGGCGGCAGCTGGACGGGTCGTGTCCGGGACCGGCTGCTGTCGGCTTTGCCCCCGGACCGGGCTCTTCCCGACCACCAGCCGGCCTATGTGTCGTCGTGGATCTATGTGTTCGGGGTGCTCACCCTGGCCGCGCTGGTCTTCATCATCGTCTCGGGTGCGGTGCTGGCTCTGGGCGGGATCAACTGGTGGCACACCACCGCGGTCGGGCATTTCTTCAACAGCTTGCACCTGTGGAGCGTGGAGCTGTTCTTCTTCTTCATGGTCATTCACTTGTGGGGCAAGTTCTGGATGGCGGCCTGGCGAGGCCGGCGCGGGCTGACCTGGGTGACGGGGGTGGTGGCCTTCTTGGTGTCGGTCGCCACCGCCTTCACCGGCTATGTGGTCCAGACCAACTTCGACTCGCAATGGATCGCCACCCAGGCCAAAGACGGGATCAACAGCACCGGGGTGGGGGCGTTCTGGAATGTCCTCAACCTGGGCCAGATGCTGTTGTGGCACATCATGCTGCTCCCACTGGGCGTGGGGATTATCGTGGTGTTGCACGTGGTGTTGGTGCGCATCCGGGGTGTGGTACCGCCGGTCGGCATCGACGCGGACGGCGGGCCCACCAGCGACGGCAAGCGCGACCGGTGAGCGAACCGACACCCTCTCGCCGTCACCGGCGACGGACCAGTGCGGGACAGTGGACCGGACCCAAACGCCCTTACGACCTGGTCAAGGAATTCGTGATCGCCCTGATCGTGGTCGGCCTGGTCGCGGTGATCGCCGCCCTGGTGCTGTCCTCCCCCGACGACAAGGCCATTACTCTGCAACAGTGGGGCCGCCAGGACCCGGCCGACTTCGTCACCACCGCTGTCACCGAGCTCGACGGGACCAGCACCAGCGCCTCCTACGGACCCCCCTACAACCAGGCCGGCACCGGCCAGTCGATCTTCTTCCTGCACCTGCAAAACTGGGCCGGCGTGCGCCTACCCGTCGACCCCGCGGTCGATTTCGTGCTGGCCCCCCTGTCCACAGTCACCGGCAACCCTGCCCTTACTGCCGCCCTGGCTGCCTACCGCAACGCCAGCACCAGCCAGCAGCAGGCCTGGGCCAGCGCCTACGACACCGCCATCTCCAAAGCCCCCGGCAACGACCCGGCCAAGGTCGCCCCCGGCAACTACGGCCCGGTACCGGCCATGACCGCGGCCCTGCTCCGCCTGGCCCAAAGCGGCGCCCTCAACAGCCAACTGGTCAACCAGGGCAGCGGCTTCTACCAGGACAACTACACCAAACCCCTCCTGTTCCTGGCCGACGGCACCTACCTGGGCAACCTGGCCAACGTCCAACATCTCGGCGGTGACCAGTGGGGCATCATGAACGAGACCGGCAGCTACCCGGGCCAAGCCTGGCTGTGGCTGTACACCTTCTGGTACCAGATATCCCCGTTCAAAACCTCCGGCAACGCCGACGCCCTGGTGTGGGCGATCATGATGATCCTGTCCCTCGCCCTCATCCTGGTCCCCATCATCCCCGGCGTGCGATCGATACCACGATGGATACCGATCTACAAGATCATCTGGCGCGACTACTACCGGGATCACCCTCTGACCAATATGGCTCCATCAGCACCACCGAAATAGGGCGCGGCGGCCGGCTCAGGTGGCAGCCATTTCCCTCGAGGAGCTCTCCATGACCACGTGGGCACCCCACGCCCGGACCCGCTCGGACTCGGTCGGGATGAGATGACTTTTCCTGTCGACCAAGAAGCTCTCCGGGGGCACGACCAATCGGGCGCCGCGACGAGCTAAGGCTCGTCCGATGGCCTTCGACGCCCGCCCGGTGAACAGCCGGGGGGCCTTGATGCGAGTGTCGAACGCCGCGGCTGATATCCTTAACGACGGGAGCGAGGCGAGAAACTCTCGCACGCCAGACTCGATCTGGGCCCCGGGCTCAAGGACAAGTCCGCTGCACCGTTTTCGGACGTAGCCAGGCGTACCCTTGCGGGTTCTGGGTCGCGGCATGCTCCAAGCCTGAGTTGGGGCACCGACGACGACCAAATCAGCCCAGTCAAGAGTGAAGGGGCCGGTGTCCGACGTGTGGCGTACCACGACGTCGGCCGAGGTGCGCATGCCCTCGGCGATGGCCTCGGCGACACTGCGGGTAGCCCCGAACATGGACTCATATATGAGGACAACTTTCACGTCTGAACCTCCCAGTTATCCTTAGTTCGTCCAGTCTGCGCTCGCCGCGTCGCAGATCAATAGAGGCGAACGTCACAGCCGCCCCCTCCCAGTGGCGGTGGTGGACTTCCAAACCCCGTTCTGCTTCCACGGGAACGCGTCCCCGACCGCCGCCGTGGGCTAACGGAGTTCCCGGAGCGCGAGATCTGGCTCTGGGTGGCGTGGGGCGATTCGCACTTTGGCGTCAACTGCGACCACGCCATCGGGGGAGGCGGTGACGGGGTTGAGGTGCATTTCGGCGATCTCGGCGGCCACCTCATCGGCCGGGGTGACCAGGGCCGGTGCAAAGATCGCCACCACGGCGTCGACGTCGTCGTCATTGAGAGCTTAGGCGAAGGGCTCGGCGGTAATCGGCGGCCGAGGCTGAGGCCACCATGTCTACGGGGTTACTGGCGGTAGCAGCGGCGGGCAGGAACGACCGAAGCTGAACTTGAGTGGACCGGCGATAGCTCGTGCACTTCGAGGGCGTTCGCAGGCGTCGGCGGCCAGGATGCTTCGATTGCTTCACCCATTCCCACACCCGCGGGTTTGTTCGCTCGGACGGATCACCCAATATGGCAACAGCGTCAGTATTGTCATCAGAATGCTTCCTTCTTCTCGGTGCCCGGTTCCCGCCTTATGGGGGTGGCGATCGACTTTCGTTGAGTGCGGGCGGCACTAATACCAGCGGCACGCGGGTTGCTCGGGCGCAAGCGCGGATCTCGCTACCGGCGATCAATTTCGGCGAGATTCCGTCGAGCGGACGCGCCAAGCACGAGCTGCTCGGCTTCTGCGCTAATGCCGACCAGCACCTGTGCCGTTGAGCCCTCGACGACGGTGGCCTCGACCTCCACACGAGCGTTGGCATTGGCGGCGAGCGTATCGCGAAGTTCGTCGAGCAGCCGGCGCTGTTGGACAGGTTGGGCCGAGACGTGCGACCGAGCCTCGTAAACCCTGACAGCGCGAACCGGTTGCTGGCGGATGGCCGCTTCCGCAACCGCCCATCGCAGCGCAGCGACGCTTGCGTCGCTGCCATCGACCCCAACGACGAGATGCCCATTCCCGGGTCGTGACGGGCCCGGGGAAACCAAGACGAGGGGCTGGCGAGCGTGGTGGGTCAACGCCGTCGTCGGCACCCCTACTAGCGCGTCGTGGAGTACTCCGTGTGGATGGTTCCCCACAACGATGAGAACAGCGTGGGTCGCAGCTGCCTCGAGCGCCAGCTCGGAGAAAGGTGGGCCTGCCCGCGTTTGGAGACGTACCCGGATCCCACCGGTGCCGCCGACGCGAAGAAGAGACTCGTCGAGCAGATGTCGGGCGTCACTCTCGGTGAGGGCATCCAACCCTACATTCGCAATCGCGGCGATCTGGATCGACCACACCACAAAGGCTTCGACCGCCGCCTGGCGAATGCGGGCCTCCTGCAAGGACCAGGCGAGGGCAGCGTCTCCGGCGGGTGTCCCATCGACACCGACCAAGACAGTGGGAACGTGGGTGTCGCTCATGGCCACATCTTCTCAGCGGCGGCGACTGCTCCGCGACCAGCAATCCTACAGGGTTGATGGTGGGTCTATCAGCGGGACCGCTGCTCGGATGATCGGCGGGAGTGCTGACAGCTTCTTGCAAGGGAGTTCGCCACCCGCCCGAGCCTCGCCTCTCACCAGCGATGATGGATTTGCCGTCGGCAGATGCCATCTCGGCGATGGCGAACGCGACGTCATCTGCCGGTCTGGCGCCACGACTATTCGACTCCAGCCAGTTGCGACGCCCGGTCTTCCGCCAACGCGCCGACCTTGTCCTGGAGATCGCTACTCATCGGTTCCGACTTCGTATACGTATCGCGGCACTGGGCGCCATCAACCTCCCTGATGTGGTGCGCCGGCCAGGTTCCGCCTTCATAGCTGTCGTGACACTGAGCCATCGGTCACTCCTTTCAATAACCGTATTCTCATCCCGCTTTCCGCCCCTTTTCCAGGGCCATACGTCCCTCTCTGCTAGGCATTTGCGCACGTGGGTAATCAGCGGAGCGCTCTGGGACGGTTCGCTGACGCCCTACTATCTACGCCAGTGAGCGAGGACTTGAGCAACCTCTCGGATGCGCTGATGGCTTCTTCGCCGGACGCTGTGGTGGTTGTCGATGAGCAAGGTCGCATCGAGATGGCCAGCGCCGCGACGGAGACGCTGTTTGGGTATCGCACCGAGCAGGTGGTGGGGCAGCCGATAGAGATGCTGGTCCCGGATCGGGTCAGGCATGTCCATCGGGACTATCGGGCCAGCTACAGCAAGGACCCGGTGCCCCGAGCCATGGGCGCGGGGTTGGAACTGCACGGGCGTCGCCGAGACGGCAGCGTCTTTCCCGTCGACGTCAGCCTGACCCCGCTCCGCCTCCACGGGCGCGTTCGTACGGCCGCGTTCGTTCGCGATGCCACCAGCAGGCGGCGCAGTGAACACTTGATGCGGGACGTCAACGAGGTGACCCGGCAAGTGCTGGCGGGTGAGGACGTCACCGACATCCTGACGGCAGTCTCGGAGCGGGCGCAGCGGCTGGTGCGCGCCTCGGCGGCCTGGGTGGTGGTCCCCGACGAGACCGACCCCGATCGACTGGTGGTGACGGCGGCGTCGGGCCGCAGCGCCGACCTGCTCGTCGGTGCCTCTTTGGACGCCCAAACGAGCCTGTCGGCCGGGGCAATGCGAGCAGGCCAGCCCGTAGTTCTCCTGGACATGAGCGCTGAACCGGCAGTGCTGAGCGAGGCGCGACGAGACGGTTTCGGGCCGGGCGTCTACCTGCCTATGCTGACCCAGAACAAACCGATCGGAGCCTTGGTTGTCGCTCGTGACGCTGGCGCCGAGTGTTTCACCCACGAGGAGGTGGCGGCCGTAGAGGTGTTCGCCTCGGCCGCCGCGGTGGGCATCGCCCTCGGCGCGGCGCGGGACGCCGTGGAGGACCTGCACATGGTGTCGGAGCATGAACGAATCGCTCGCGACCTGCACGACACTGTCATTCAGCGACTCTTTGCCTTGGGGATGCGCTTGCAGAGTGCTCAGCGCCTGGCGGATCCTCGTGTCAGCGACCGGATCGTAGAGGCCGTCGAAGCAATTGACGAGGTGATACGGGATATCCGCGAGACCATCTTCGACCTCAATCGGCCCCAGACGGCCGAGCTCGGCGTACGGCAACGAGTTCCGCGAGGTGGTGGCCGAGGTCGGTAGCCAGCTCGACTTCACACCCCGGGTGACCTTCAGAGGACCGGTGGAGGCGGCCATTTCGGACCAGACCATGACCCACCTGCTGGCGGTAACTCGCGAAGCATTGACCAACGTGGTTCGTCACGCCCACGCATCGCGAGCCGATGTGGTGGTACAGGCCACTGCAGCCAGCGTGACACTCAGCGTCGCCGACGATGGGATCGGGCCACCGGACAGCCCCAGTGCCGGGCATGGGGTGGTCAACATGGCTGATCGGGCTGCGCAACTCGGCGGCGAGCTACGCATCACTGCCCGCAAGCCGACCGGCACTTTGCTGCAGTGGGCGGTCCCGACTCACAAGGGTAGAGACCGTGGCCGCACCCCTTAGGGCAGTTCGCCCCAACTCGAGCCCCCGCCAGCCAAGTACCCGCGTGGCCTCGCCGCCGGTCGACCCCGGCTAGGACACTTCTAAGGCGTAGCGACGAAAGTCCGGGAGGGGAGCTCCCGCAGCAACAAGCCGCCATTGGCGTGGGGGTTGGATCCCATGCGCCGTTCTCCCTCGGGGTCCCGGCTGGCCAACTCGAGGCGCAGCCGGAGTCGATGCCGACATCGTGGCCCCGACCCTCAGGAGTTTGGAGTCCTCGTGACGGTGCCGCAAGTCGGTGTCGGAACGTGGTCAGGGGTCCTCCTGGTCTGGCGCCTCGACCAAATACTGACGCCTCGAACGTCCACATGGCAGCGTCAAGGTCACTTTGTCGGCGAGCCCCGACCCTTCGAACCCGGCGTATCGCTGCGCCGAGGAGACTCAGCGAGTGGGGCCGTTCGCCTCTGCCGCCCGAGGCGGCCTCCTCGTAAGGTCGACGTGATGATCGCCGCGGTAGAGAGGACGACAAAATGAAAGCGCTCGTGTACCACGGTCCCGGAAAGAAGGCGTGGGAAGAGGTCCCGAAGCCCCGGCTGCAGGCCGATACCGACGCCATCGTCCGGGTCGACGCCGTCACCATTTGCGGGACGGATCTCCACATCCTCAAAGGTGACGTGCCTGCCGTGACGGACGGCCGGATCCTCGGCCACGAAGCCGTCGGGATGGTCGAGTCAGTCGGCACCGCGGTCAAGCAGCTAAAGCCGGGCGATAAGGTCCTCGTGTCCTGCATCACCTCGTGCGCCACCTGCCGATACTGCCGGGAGGGGCACTATGGGCAATGCCGGGGTGGCGGTGGCTGGATCCTAGGGCACCTGATCGACGGCACCCAAGCGGAGTACGTCCGGGTACCCTACGCGGACACATCTACATATCCAGCCCCAGACGGCGTCAGCGACGAAGCGCTGCTCATGGTCGCCGATATCCTTCCGACCGGATACGAGGTCGGTGTGCTCAATGGAAGAGTTCGGCCCGGCGACGTGGTCGCGGTCGTCGGCGCCGGACCGATCGGGCTGGCCGCAATCATGGGCAGCCGGCTGTACAGCCCGGCGCACGTCGTCGCCATTGATCTGGCCAGCAGCCGGCTCGAGGCGGCGAAGCAATTCGGAGCAGACGTGACCGTCAATAACGGCTGTGAGGATCCTTTGGCTGCCGTGGCCGCTTTAACCGGCGGACTCGGTGCCGATGTGACGATAGAAGCCGTCGGAACGTCGACAGCCTTCGAGCTGGCCACGGCACTGGTACGACCCGGTGGGCACGTAGCCAACATAGGTGTTCACGGCGAGCCGGCGACGCTCCACCTGGAAGACCTGTGGATCAAAGACGTGACCATTACCACCGGTCTAGTGGATACGTTCTCCACGCCGACATTTCTGCGCCTGCTGCAGGGAAATCAGCTGGACGCGGATCGCTTCGTCACGCACCGCTTCCCTCTGGACGAGTTCACCCAGGCGTACGAGGTCTTTGCCGATCCAGCAGAGACCGGCGCCCTCAAGGTGGTCCTGTCGAGAACAGAGGGACTGAACCCGTGAGCCGTTCGACTGGCGCTGCCACTAGGGAGGTAATCGCCATGAACACACCATCCGCATCCACAAACTCAAACCCCGACGCGGACGAGGGAAGCCTCGACGACATAGACGCCGAGGAGTGCTGGCACTTGCTGGCTACCTAGCCGGTCGGGAGGGTAGCCATCATCGTCGGCCACTATCCGTTGGTGTTTCCCGTCAACTTCGCGGTGGACGGTCACGACATCTTGTACCGGACCGGCGTCGGCGCCAAGCTTTATTCCGTACACCGGTCCAACGTGACCTTCGAAGTGGACGAGATCGATCCGTTCCACCGGACCGGCTGGAGCGTCATGGTCAAAGGAGTCGCTCAGGAACTCGAAATCGAACGAAATCGTGAAGCGGCCAGCCAGGCCGAGTTCGGGGGCGCCACACCCTGGGCTCCCGGTCAGCGCGGCCACCTGATCCGCATCGTGCCCGATCAGGTCTCCGGACGCCGGATCCGCCTCCCCGAAGGGCCGCCCTTTGGGGACCCACGCGGCTATCTGTAAGTTGTCGATACACCTCCTCGGCGCCGATATCGACGATCACCGCCACGAACCCGAAGAAGAGCACCCAGACCAATCCGACCGGGTAATCGCGGCGGGGAGTGGACTGACTCTCCCTCCCGTTCGGGACGCCGTGGTGCAAGTTTCGCCCCGCTGGGCGTCTCACGCCGAATTGCCCGCGTTCATGATCCCCGCTATTTGGAAGCGCTGACCGAGCTTTGAACGCCTGGGGCGGAATGCTGGGCCCGACACCCCTGTGAGCCTAGGGTCCTGGGCGACCGCTCGCTTGGACAGTAGGCGCGATCTCGGTCTGGAGTCCTGAACCACGTCAGGCCCCCGAAAGTTATGGTTGAGAACCCATACACGTTGTCGCCGAAGGCCAGCCTTACCCCGACCCGGAGATCGGACGGTTGGCTCTATTCTTGGTCGTGCCGGACCAGCACCGGGCAGTGAGCGTTGGTGACCCAATGGTCGCTGACACAACCCAGAAGCATCCCGGCAGATTCACCGTGCCCGGGACTTCCGACTACGAGCAGTTCCGCTCCGTTGGAAGCCTCCACCAGTACCGGCGCTGGGTGGCCCGCCACCCGTCTCTGGTGGGTCGATCTGCGGACGAGTTCGCTGCCGATTCGCTCTTTGGCCGGGCGCGATCACATTTGCGTGCGTTACCCGGAGCGCGGTTGGGTGGTCATAGTCCCTAGCCCCATTGGGAAGTAACGCCTGACGTCTCCGAAGGGCGTACGGCTAACGGCGGAGTGCGGGGACGAATACGATGAGGCGGTGACTCGGGGAGGGGGCAGGTGACTCGACATGGCAACCAGTGGCGGTGGGATTACGATGGTGAGGATCGCCTCATGGAGGGACAACGGGAGGCGCTTTGTACGCTGGGTAACGGCTACTTCGCGACGCGGGGGGCGGCCCCCGAGGCGGTCGCCGACGGAGTCCATTATCCGGCTACCTATCTCGCGGGGGTCTATAACCGCCTCGGAGCCGAGGTGGCGGGGCGGACCGTAGAGAACGAGAGCCTGGTCAATGCGCCCAACTGGCTCTGCCTCTCCGTTCGGGCTGAAGGTGGTCAATGGTTGGGTGACGAAGGCAACGAGATCCTGTCGCACCACCAACGGCTGGAGATGTACAGGGGTCTTCTGGTGCGCACCACCCGCTGGCGAGACAGAGACGGGCGGGTAACCAATCTCACCCAGCGCCGCTTCGTCAGCATGCGTGATCCCCACCTGGCTGGCTTGCAGACGACCATCGTGCCGGAGAACTGGACCGGACGCCTTGAGGTCAGGAGCGCCCTGGACGGCACAGTAACCAACGATGGCATTGCTCGGTACCGCACTCTGGGTTCAGTCCATTTGACGCCGCTCGAGGAGGGAGGCGAAGGAAAGCTCATGTGGCTGGAGGTGCAGACGAATCAGTCCCATGTCCAGATCGCTACGGCGGCTCGGACGGAATTGGTTTGTAATGGCCGACCGCTCGAATCCCAACCGGTAACGAGCAGAGATCGCGGCTACGTCGAACAGCGCCTTGTTGCCGATGTACGTCAGGGGGACGAGTTGCTGATCGACAAGGTCGCCGCCGTGTTCACATCCAGGGACATGGCCATCAGCGAGCCCCTCTCACAAGCGCGGGACTGGGCCGGCATCGTGGCCGGGAGTTTCGATGAACTGCTCGGCCGCCATACCCAAGCCTGGAGCAGTCTGTGGAGCCGGAGCGCCATCCGCCTGGGCGTCGACCACGACCTGGCCAAGCTCGCCAACCTTCACACCTTCCATCTTCTGCAGACCGTCTCGGAAAATTCCATCGGCCTCGACGTGGGCATCCCCGCCCGGGGCCTCCACGGAGAGGCCTATCGGGGTCACGTGTTCTGGGACGAGTTGTTTGTGTTTCCTTTCCTCATTCTGCGCTTCCCGGAGTTAGCCCGGTCGCTTCTGCTCTACCGCTACCGCCGCCTCGACCAGGCGAGGCGGGACGCCACCGCAGCCGGCTACGCCGGGGCCATGTTCCCGTGGCAAAGCGGCAGCGATGGCCGCGAGGAGACGCAGACGATGCATCTCAATCCCCAGTCGGGCCGGTGGCTGGAGGATCCGTCCCGTTTGCAACGTCACGTGAACGCCGCCATCGTGGCCTGCATCTGGTACTACTACCAAGCAACAGGTGATATCCAGTTCCTGCGCTTCTACGGTGCCGAGATGATCCTGGAGATCGCCCGCTTCTGGTCGAGCCTGTCTACCTACAACCACTCCCTGGACCGCTACGAGATCAAGGGCGTGATGGGGCCCGATGAGTTCCATGAACGCTACCCCGATCGCCGCGAAGCGGGTCTGGACAACAATGCGTACACCAACCTCATGGCCGTGTGGTGCCTGTGCCGGGCCGCCGAGGTGCTCCAGACGCTGCCGCCGGCTTTCGCCCGCGAGATCACCGACAGGCTGGGGATTGATCGTCCCGAGCTGGATCGCTGGGAACAGATCAGCCGCAGGATGCGGGTCTGCTTCCACGAGGACGTCATCAGCCAGTTTGAAGGCTACGAGCGCCTTGACGAGCTGGATTGGGGCCGTTACCGGAGCATTTACGGTGAGATCGACCGGCTGGATCGCATCCTGGAGGCCGAGGGGGACAGTCCGGACTGCTACAAGGTCGCGAAGCAGGCCGACGTCGTAATGCTGTTCTACCTGCTGTCGGCCGAAGAGCTCGCTGGGCTCTTAGAACGGCTCGGCTACGACTACGACAAGGACCTGGTCCACCGCAACTTCGAGTACTACGGGCAGCGGACCGCCCATGGATCGTCGCTCAGCCGGGTCGTCCACGCCTGGGTGGCGGCCCGGCGGGACCGCCACACGTCCTGGGACTTCTTCGTCCGCGTCCTGCACAGCGACGAGGCCCGGGTGCGCGGGGGCACCACCGCTGAAGGCATCCATGTGGGCGCCATGGCCGGGACCATCGATCTCCTCCAGCGCTGCTATACCGGTCTGGAACTGCGCCACGACGTGATGATTCTCAACCCGGTCATCCCCGCCGAGGTGGGCTCGATAGAGTTCGACATCCGCTACCGCGGATATCTGCTGCATCTCCATTTCACGACTGACATGGCCCGCATCGACCTTGATCTCGCCGAGGGGGCGCCCATCGCCGTGAACGTCAAAGGCATGGCGAGCACACTGCTGCCCGGCCAGACGCTCGAGGTGAACATCTCCTAACTCCTTCCGTGCCGGCGTCATGGCCGTTGTCACCTTGAGCACGCTGACCCAAGGCTCGAACAGCCAGCGGCGGCCGCTCAGCGAAGCGACGGCGGCGCCAGCCTCCAACCGTCTTTAGGGGAGTGCGCGCCCCAGACCCAATCCAAATGGCGGCCGGTAAGACAGCCTCAGTGAGGCCGCCGATCCTGCAAGACGTGACCGAGTGCACTCCCGGCCAGTTGACGACGAAACCCACTACCCGGCTCGAATCCAGAGGGTGAAGATGGAAACAACATATACCTGGTGGGCATGATCCGTCACCGACCCGGCGCTGTTGCGGGTCTCACCCCAGAGACAACCCTTGTCATTCCCTTCCAGGGTCAGCCACGAGCCGAACCGGTTGTGCCACTTGCCCGAGGATGTCCAGCCCCAGGATCGTAGGCATCCTGGCTTCGGACGAGCGGCGACGAGAGCATTGCTTCTACCGATCCGCCGCAGGGCCGAGCTCGGAGGCCCCAGCCATCAGCCAGCGGTGCGCCCTGCTCGTGCTGATCCTTCGACCGGTGACCTTCTTCGCCACGATGCGCAACAGGTGCGGCCGCTCGGCCTCGGGCCAGGGCCGGAGCACCCTGTTCTGTGACCCCGGACGCTCCTCCCGCCCGCCCGAAAGCCGGGCTGTTCCGTGGACCATTACGCTCCACCCGCTCAGGCTGTCCTCGTCAAGGTGGTCAACTTCGAACACCACCGGACCACCCAACGCAGCCAACAGTTTCGTGCCGTGGTCGGTGCGGATCATGATGTCCTGTCCCGCCAACGCAAAATTTACTGGGAAGATCTGGGGTTCGTCGTCGACGACGACACCCAGGCGGCCTACGGTCTCGGTGGCGAGCAGGCGGGCACACTCGGTCTGGTCCAGCACGTCCAGCCCGGTATTCAACCTCGACGCCTCCATTACGATCCTCCTTGCTCTTCGGGCTTAGCATTACCCTCCACCCAGCCTGACCCTTATAGGGAAACAAGGCCAGAGTCGAACGGCCCATCTGCCCTGCCGGAGGTCCCCGGTCCGGACCGCTGGCGGTCAGGACCGGCTGCGCCGCCGCTCGGACAAGCGAGCCGTGTATGTCGCCGCGTCGGAATGGCACCCCTCTGCGGTCTGTCTCCTGGCTGACCCGTAACCAACACCTCTCGTACGACCCCACCGCCGGCGACGACCTGACCATCACGGGCCAACCCCAACGCCTGCCCGTGGCCTACAGCACCACCGAGCTCTCGCATCGCCCGGGCCGTAGCCACCGCCGCACGACGACCAGACTCAAGTCCTTCGCTGGCCGGCCTGCGACGAGGGCAATGCACGCAACCAAACGACTGCGGCTGACCCTCCTCGGATTCTCGTCACCAACTCGCGTCGCCTTGCAAGTGGACGACCAGTCTCCGTTTGTTGTCCTCGATTTTGGGACTTGTGACCCTATCCGGGTCGATGCTGCCGCGAGACGATATATCTAACCGTCGCGAGAGAGGACGAGCCGGTGGCAGTTGAAACGGCACAAACCTCGGATTCGTCCATATTGGTCGTGGTTGATGATGCCAGCTCGGCAGAAGCCCCGCTGGCTTGGGCTCTCCATCATGCGGTTTGTCGTCACAGTCGTATCGACGTCTTGTACGTCCCAGCTTTCGGGCTGGTCGAGGAGATCGTCGACCCAGAGACAGTTGAGCAAGGCCGAAAGCAGCTCTCTGTCACCCTTGACCGACTCGGCTCCGGATCCCAGGCTAGCCTTGATATCGGAGATTTTCAGAAGTCGACTACCGAGGTAGTACGCGCCAAGGCGCTGAATGACCCCCATGACCTCGTCATGGTCGGCGCACTCGCTACCAACACCCTTACGAGCCTGGTCTTCGGGTCGGACCCATGGGGCGCCGACGCCGGGCCAGATCTGCCGCTCGTGGTGGTTCCTCGCAGCGCGTGGTCAACGGCTCCTCCGTGCTCAACGCCATCCAGGGTGACGGTAGGCTTTCATGGCAGTGCCCCCGCGACCGCGGCGCTTGCCTGGGCTGTCGCCGAAGCCGACCGACGGGACGGTGTCGTTCGAGCAGTAATGGCATGGTGTGAAGGGGACTACGGTGGACTGGGCGGACCAGTGGCTATAGAAGGCAGCGACTCCTCCGCCGTGGGCCGAACCGCCCAAAACCTGGCTGCTCATTCGCTCTTCCGGTGCGGTGTGCGGACCGATCGGGTCACCTCAATCGCCCGCCGGGGGATGCCAGCTTCAATCTTGACAAAAGAGGCCGTGGGATCGGATCTACTCGTCGTTAGTGCCGGCCACTCGACGGTGTTCGGGCATCGAACGCTAGGCGTTATCACGTTGGCGTGCGTTACTCGCAGTCCGGTGCCGGTCGTCATCGTCCCAAGTCACGTGGCTGGTAACAAAGGGGCGCGGACTTGACGCCCGGCTGATGGGGCGGTTCCGGTAGCCGGGCAGCCGCTGCGGTCTAAGGTCATATAGATCCGGGCGTGACACACGTTGGTACCTTCGGCCCTGGCAGGGGAACCGCGATCCGCAGACAGTAAGGGCATGGACCAGAAGCCGACGATTTCAGCAGATACGAAGCCCACCTCGGGTCTAAGCCAGCACTTTGACGTGGGTGAACGCCCGACGCCGGGATTCACTCTGCCCATGCTGGTTCGGAACGTCATGACCTCCAACCCGGTCACGATTGAGCCCACGGCAACGGTGAAAGACATTGCTCACGTCCTGCTCGAGCGGGATGTCCGGTGTGTCCCCGTGGTGGACATCGGTGACCGCCTGGTCGGGATCGTAAGCGAAGCGGACCTGGTCTGCCGCGAGGGCTACCCAACCGTGCGCAGCCACCATCTCGCCGCCCTGATCGACGAGGCGGTGGCGGAACGCCGCCATCACTGGAAGGCCCGGGCCGACGGGCTCACTGCCGAGGAGCTTATGACGACGGACGTCGTCAGCTCCGCTCCTACCGAGCCGGTGGGAATCGCCGTCCGCCGCATGATCCGCCACGATGTGCGCACTCTACCAGTCGTCGAAAACGGACGCCTTGTGGGTGTGCTTTCGCGCCACGACATCCTCCGTCTCTTTGACCGGCCGGATGCCGAGATTCGCGCCCAGATCACCGAACTCCTGGCCTCCCCGCTCTGGGTGCCTGAGGGCCATGCCGTCCAGGCCGAGGTCCTGGACGGGGTCGTGATCCTTACGGGTTCGGTCCTTCATCCGACCGACCAGGGCGTTGTGTGCAGTCTGATCCGTCAGTTGCCTGGCGTCATCGATGTGGTAGATCGCCTGAAGTGGCGGGAACCGGAGCCCAAGCCGCGGCATCCGCGGCCAACCATGTTCTAGGCCGCACCCGGATCGTCCGATCGTGGGGAATGCACGCGGCCGGTTGGACGTCCACCCCCGTCACCACGTCGACGCCTTGGTCCCGATTTTTCGTGGCGGATCTTTGGGCTAACGGAGTTTTCGGAGGGTCGGGTCCGGTTCTGGGTTGCGTGGCGCGATCCGGACCTTGACGTCTACTGCTACGACGCCGTCCGGGGTGGCGATGACGGGGTTGAGGTCCATTTCGGAGATCTCGGGATTGTCTTCCGCCAGCCTGGCGACCCGTGCTATCAGGTCTTCGAGGGCGGGAACGTCGACGCCCTTGGTACCTCTATACCCGAGGAGGAGCGGGGAAGCGCGCAGAGACCGAACCAACTCTGATGTATCGGTGTCCGTCAGCGGGAGAATCCGGATGCTCCGGTCACCGAAAAGCTCGACGGCGGTGCCGCCGGAGCCGAACATGACCATAGGGCCAAATGACGGATCATGGACGACGCCGACGATCAGTTCGACACCGGGTTTGGCCATGGGTTGGACGATGGCACCCCCCATTTCTTCTCCAAGCTCGTGTTCCATGGCTGAGAAGGCATCGTCGACCTCAGCGTCCGAGTGCAACGACAATCTCACGGCTCCCTTTTCGGTCTTGTGCACCAGCTCGGCGGCCCCGCCTTTGAGGGCGACAGGGAACCCGATGCGGTGGGCGGCTCGGATTGCATCCGGCCCGCTTCGCGCGAACTCAGTTGTGGCGACAGGGATCTTATAGGCGGACAGGAGGCGGGCCGCCTCGGTCGGAGGCAGCCAACTGCCGTCCGGGTGGTGATCGAGGGTTGTGCGGATCACGGCCCGGGCGGTCACGGTGTCCGTGTCGTCGACGAGCACGGATTGTCCAGGGTCGCGCCGGCACCACTGCGCGTAGCGGTAGGTTCGGGCCAGGGCCCGGACCGCCGGCTCTGGAAAGGTGAAGCTGGGCACGGTCCCGTCCGCGCTCCTGAGAGAAGCAGGAGGTGCGGCCATGCCCAGGAAACAGGCGACGATGGGTTTGCTTTCGCTTCGGGCCAGATCAGCGATCTCGACGGCTACATCGTCGGCCTGGGTGACGAGGGGCGGTGCAAAGATCGCGACCACGGCGTCGACGTTGTCGTCGTCGAGAGCCAGGCGAAGGGCTCGGCGGTAGTCGGCGGCCGAGGCTGAGGCCACCATGTCCACAGGGTTGGTGACGGTGGCGGCGCCGGGCAGGAACGACCGAAGCTGAGCTTGCGTGGCGGCTGACAACTCGTGCACTTCGAGGCCAGCAGTTTCGCAGGCGTCGGCGGCCAGGATGCCCGGCCCTCCGGCGTTGCCGACAATCGCCACCTTGGGGCCGGCCGGTAACGGCTGAGCATCCAGGACCTCAGCCACGTCGAACAGCTCTTCCAGCGTGTCGACCCGGACGACACCGGTTCGGGCGAACAGCGCGTCGACAGCCGCGTCCGAGGTGGCCAGGGCCGCAGTGTGAGAAGAAGCAGCTCTTCGACCCGAGTCGGTCCGTCCGGCTTTCAAGGCCACGATGGGCTTCAGGCGTGACACCTCGCCGGCGATCCGAGCGAAGCGACGGGCGTTGCCGAACGATTCCAGGTAGAGGAGGATGACGTCTGTATCGGCATCCTCGCCCCAATACTGGAGCAGGTCGTTACCGCTGACATCAGCCTTGTTGCCCACCGAAACAAATGACGACAGACCTATGCCTCGGCGACGGACTTCCTCAAGGCTGGCGATGCCAAGTCCACCCGACTGCGACACGAACGCCACCCGCCCAGGGGTGGGCGGCACCGGAGCGAAGGTGGCATTCATCGATATGTCCGGGGCGGTGTTTATGATTCCCATGCAGTTGGGCCCGATCAGCCGCATCCCTGCGCCCCGAGCCTGGCAGACCAGGTCATGCTGGCCGGACTGGCCGTCGGCGCCAGATTCGGCGTACCCCGCTGAGATGACCACGGCGCCTTTGACCCCTTTCGTGGCGCACGTTTCCACTACGCCTGCCACTCGGTCACCAGGAACGGCTATTACCGCCAGGTCCACTGGGCCGGGAACATCCAGGACGGAGGGATAGGCCTTGACTCCGGCCACCGACGTGGCGGAGGGATGAATTGGGTAGGCCGGACCCGCGAAATCACCTGCGAGGAGATTGTGAAAGATCTCGTGGCCGATGGTTCCGCGGCCGCGGCCGGCCCCGATGACGGCCACCGATCGGGGTTGCAGCAATGCGCCGATCGAATGGACCGTGGCTGATCGGTCCCGTGCCTCGACCGCCTCCGCCAGGCCAGCAGACGGGCGTATGTTCATTCGAAACTCGATGACCCCGTTATGCCAGCGGGCATTCTCGGCGAACCCCGCATTCCTGAACACTTCTCGCATGGGACGGTTTTGCGGGAGTGTTTCCGCCACGAAGGCCTCAATGCCCTGCTCGCGGGCGTAGGCGGCCAGGTGCTCCAGGAAGAGCGTGCCCAGCCCCCGGCCCTGGTGGGTGTCGCTGACCACGAACGCGACCTCGGCTTCGGTCGGGCAGGATGGAAGGCGGTCGTAGCGGGCCACGCCCACGATGTCGCCCTGTAGGGTCGCCACCAGCGCCATCCGATCGGTGCCGTCGACGTGCGTGAAGTGCTCGACCTCGGAGGGGCTCAGCCGGGGGTGGCAGCCGAAGAACCGCAGGTAGATGCTTTCCGGCGAAAGCCGGGAATGGAATGCCTCCAACCCGGGGCCGTCGTCCGGGCGGATCGGCCGGAGGTGGACGGTCCCTCCGTCAGCCAACACGGTGTCGCATTCGTAGGTCATGGGATTGGGGCCAACAGTCACGCCATCAGTTTCGCTTTCTTCGTGGCGGCTGGATAGAGCCGATCGTCATGTCTCGCAATCAGGAAGCACTCCTTCGGGATTCTGTGATTCGGGTTTGCGAGCGCGCCACGTGCTGAGCCTGGGTAGGGCCGCAGGTCACCTCTCTTGTCGAGTATCAAATGTCCCGTTTCCTGTTGAGATCGGGACTTTCGGACCTGTTGCCGCCAAGGTCCCAGATTCAGACTGGGAGACAACATCCGAAGGAGGACCCAATGACAACGACGCTCGGTGAGCATAAGTGTCAGATCGAAAATGACCGCCAGAACGGAGCCTTGGTCGTCCGAGTCACGGGAGCGCTTGACTGGGCGACCGCATCCCAGCTCAGCCACTATCTCAGGCGGTACGGCCACGAGCCTGCGGTAGTAGTTGACTTGTCTGCGATCACCCAATCCGATTCCGCAGGTGTCGGCGTGTTGTTGGTCGCGGCCGCTGAAGCGAGCGAGCAGGTCAGGCAGCTGGCGGTCGTCGTATCGGACCCGGTTCTGTCCGAAGTCCTCTACGCGGTGGGCCTGGGAATCGTCGTGCCGATCGCTCCTACCCTGAATGAGGCTCTTGACGCCATGAAGCTACAGGCGTCCACTGAGCCGTGAGTCATTCCTCTCGATAAACCGCCTTCTCGCCCCCCGTGGGCGCCCACCGGGGAAGGGCTGTGCGACTTGAGGACCGCAACCGCGGCTATGGGGCGGGTGCCGGAGCATAGGTGGCTCAGAACAGGTCTGTTCGGGCCTACTATTCGGCCCGTTGAGTGAGGATTCGGGGAGTTTCTTGAGAGCGCTGTTCGCTTGTTCGCCGGATGCCGTCGTTGTGGTTGACAACCAGGGTGTCGTCGACATGGCCAGCGCGGGAGTCGAGATGTTGTTCGGTTATGGCGTCGGGCATGCGCCGCCGACCAGCTTCTCGGCGCGTCTGTGGATGCGGACGAGCTCTCGGCGCGTTCGATGCTCGTCGGCCAACCGTCGTGTTGGTCGACATGAGCGCCAAGCGACGGTGCTGCTCGAGGCCCGCCGAGGCGGGTTCGGACCGGGCAGCCTACCGGCCCATGGTCACCCAAGATGGCCGTCGCGCCCAGGCCTCGGGAGCGGACGTGGTGGTGCAAGCTACCGCGGCGAGCGTCACGTTGAGCGTCGCCGATGACGGCATCGGGCCGGCGGACGGCCCCAGCGCCGGCCACGGACTGGCCAAGATGGCTGATCGGGCGGAGGCACTCGGCGGCCAGTTCCATGTCACCGCCCGCAAGCCGAAGGGCACGTTTGTGCAGTGGACGGCGCCCACTCGCGTGGAGGGAGCTCGTAGCGACGCCGATAAGGCCGTTCGGCCCTAGTCGGCCTTCATCGAGTCGAGGCACGATGCGATGGTGACACCAACCGCGTCGGGCCTCGGCCCCGTTCGGCCACCGTGAGCGTGTACTCGGAGTTGCTCCGCGTGGCCTTGGAGAGCAATGACCCCGGAGCGGACCAGACCATAGGGGAGTGCGTCACTGAAGCAATGGCGTACCGGGCCCGGCTGGCTGGCGGGGCCGCCACGGCCGCCGGTCGTAGAGCCGCGGATCGAATCGGGGATGAGCTGGCGTACGACGCCGCCCTGGTCCGTCTGTGCCAGCGCTTGGCCATCCCGCACGATTTCCTGGCCGATGGACCGCCCGAAGACACCCGTCGTGACGCAGAAGCGCGTTTGACGGCACGTCTGCCGTCGATCGCGGCATTTCTGGACGGGTCCGCGATCCAGGGCGAGGTGGCCGAGTCTTGACCGCAAGGACCAATCAGCGATCTCACCTCCGGGGTGGCGTCGCGCCGTTTACCAAGGAGAACTCTGATGACCGCTGATGCCCGTCAGGACCAGATCCGGGTGTTCCTCCTCGACGACCACGAGGTGGTCCGCCAAGGTGTGCGCAGTCTCCTCGAGACAGACGGTGGCATGGAGGTGGTCGGCGAGGCCGGCACTGCCGAGGAAGCGCTCGCCGGTATCGCGGCCACCGCCCCCCGTGTCGCCGTGCTCGACGTGCGTCTACCCGACGGCAACGGAGTCGAGGTTTGCCGGGAAGTCCGCTCCATGCACCCAGAGGTGGCCTGCCTGATGCTCACCTCCTTTTCGGATGATGAAGCGCTCTTCGATGCCATAATGGCCGGTGCTTCGGGCTACGTCCTCAAAGAGGTCGGGGCCTCGGACCTGGTGAGCGATATCAGAAAGGTGGCCAACGGCCACTCTCTGCTCGATCCTGAGTTGACCGCCCGGGTCATGGAGCGCATCCGGTCTCGGCGCGACGAGCCTCGTGAGAACCATCTGACCCCCCAAGAGGAGCGGATTCTCGAGCACATCGCTGAGGGGCTGACCAACCGGCAGATCGCCGAGCTAATGTACCTGTCGGAGAAAACGGTAAAGAACTATGTGTCCAATCTGCTGGCCAAACTGGGAATGAGTCGACGGACCGAGGCGGCCGTCTATGCGGTCCGCCGGACCGAGAACCGCAGCGACTCACGTGGATGAGGTCCAGGTGAAGATGGACGTGCTCAGCGAGGATGAATGTCTCGGTCTTCTCGCCAGTCATCATTTCGGTCGTATCGGAGTGGTCGTCGACCGTCAGCCAGTTATCCTGCCGGTCAACTACGTCTTCGATGACTGGCGCATCGCCATACGCACTGATCCCGGTACCAAGCTGTCCGCTGCGGCCCAGGGCCGGGTGGCGTTCGAGGTGGACGCCATCGACGAGTCGTCTCGAACCGGATGGAGTGTCCTGGTCACCGGAGTCGGCTACGACGTCACCGATGCCCTCGACGAGACGAGCGCAGAGGTTCGGGCCTTCCCTGTCGACACCTGGGCGCCAGGGCAGAAAGCCCGCTGGATCCGCATCGAGCTCGAAGGCATCAGCGGGCGTCGAATAGGGCCAACCTAGAGGGACCCCTCGTTGATTCCGCCGGTTTGTCGGTGAGCCCGTCATCCGGCGATCCGGGTCCAGGTCCCGTTTGCGGGCGTCGTTTTGAATGGCGCAGATGCGATCGAGGATCTCATCCAGGGTTCCGGCGAGACGCCGATGGACCTCCATGGGATCGTGACCGATGACGAAATGCAGGTCCTACCCGTGACCTAACTCACTACCCTCGTCTTTCCACCGGAATGGGAGATGGGCGCAAGCGGCGCTGCGTTTCTGCAAATGGATAGCCGAAACCTTCCAGGGCTGCGCCCCCCTGGCGCCCGCCACCCATGACGAGAGAGCTTCAGAGGGAGGGCGAGGTGCTGTTGATGGCATCCAGGTTGCGCTGGGTGCAATCCCGCAGCCAGCGCACCGAGTCCGCCGACAGTCGGTCGCATACCCAGTCCCAATGGAGTGCGACCGTGGCGCCGGGCTGGAGGTCATCGAGGTGCGGTGCGACGCTCGCTCCTTCGATGCGGCTGCGGGCTTGTTCGGTGTGCTCCGGCCCGAGGGTCAGGCTCGATCCGTCGAAGGCCAGCGCCTGGGTGCGGACCGAGACCGCGTCCGTTGTTACCCCTTCGACCTGACCCCACCGGACTCGGCAGCGGTCGAGGACCCCGAGGGCCGGGTCGCGTTCGCCGGCGCGCAGGAGGCGGAGCCAGGGATAGACGGCGAACACGTGGAAGCTGTGGTGAGCGAGGCCGCCTCCCGCGGCCGCCGCGATGGCCCCGTCGAGCGTGTCGACGACCGGGTACGAAAAGGCGGACTGCAGGGTCTGGACCAGGGCATCGGTCGGCAGGTCCCGGAGGAGGTCGTTGCCCACCCAATAGGCTTCGACCACCCGCTGGTCGAGCGGGTCGGCGATGCCATTGTCGGTCGCAATGGCCTCCAGATAGGGTCGCGCGCCTTCAAAGTGGGCGATCAGAGGGCGAAGCCCCTCCGGGTGTTCGCCTCGAGCCGTGGCCTGGAGGAGGCCGGCCTGACCCTGAGGGCCGCAGTAGCCGAGCGCGTTGGGGGGGGAGGCGTAGCGGGCGAACAGAATGAGTCCGGTTTCGCCGCTGGCAGGACCGCCGCCGGCGCCGGGGCGCCTGGAGTTCCCGGTCGGCTCCCCCATTCTCACTGGCCTATTCTCACGGGCTGGGGTGGGACTGCTGCCGCAGGGCGGTGCGCAGCTCGGCGGCGGCGGCTTCCGCCTCGGCGGTGTCGGCCCGGTCGATGGCGTAGCCACTGTGGACGACGAGCCAGTCACCAGCTGAGGGCGCCGGTCCGTCGAGGGCTAGCAACGACACCCGATGCACGGTCCCGCCGACCTCTTCCACGTCCACAACCTCGGGTCCGGGGAGGCCGACGACCTTGTGCAGCCGGCTCACGCACATGTCAGTACCCCTTCGAGCTCCTCGAGCACCCGGACCACGCGACCGACCGCGACCGGAACGGCGATTTCAACCTCGGGGCTGAGCCCGTAGCCGCGACCGAAGCGTCGACCCTCGATGCCGACGAGGACCACCCGGCCCGGGCAGGAGCCGACCGCACGTCCCAAGCGGAGCACGTCGTCGAGCCCGACTCCGTGCGTGCTGGTCGGGGTGGATCGAACCGAGCGGGTCGGGACCAGCCTGTCAGGGGGCCGCGGCTGCACGAGATCCACGACCCGGATCGTCCCAGGCTTACCCCCTGAGCGGACGGCATCGACGACGACCGCCGCTTGCGTCGCGTCCCAGCGGCCGAGCAGATCCAAGGGATCCTCGATGGGGCCGATGTTGGTCACCCCGGCGAACCGGTCGGCGGCGAGTGCTGCGACGACTCGACCCGCGGCGTCGTCACTCCGATACTCGTTGCCGATACCGGCCAGCACCAGCGTCGGCTTCGGCCGCGTCACGCCCGGACCACCGTCATGTCGAGGAAGTGCGCCGCGCAGGAAATGCACGGATCGTGGTTGCGGACGGCCTGCTCGCAGCGCCACTGCAAATCGGCGTCATCCATCTGGAGCCCCATCTCGACCACCCGGCGCAGGTCGGCTTCTATCGTCAGCTGGTTCTGCGAGGTTGGGGGAACGATACGCGCTTGGGTGATGGTGCCCTCGGCGTCCAGCTGATATCGGTGAAAGAGAAGACCCCGGGGCGCTTCGGTCGCACCGGTCCCGATGCCGGCACGCGGCGTCACATCCTCGGCCGGCGGATCGGGGGGCACGTACTCCTCCACCAGCGTCAAGGCCGCTTCGCAAGCCAGGACCAGCTCGACGGCCCGGACCTGGATGCTGCGGAACGGGTTGCCGCACACCGGGCCGAGACCCGAGCGGGCTGCCGCCTCGCTGGCCAAGGGGGTGAGCCGATCGGAGTTGAGGGCATAACGAGCCATCGGTCCCGTGAGGTAGGGGCCGCGGCCAGCCAGGCGGGCATGGAGGGCGGTTGAGCGGGCGACGTGCTCTTCAATCACAAGGTCGGCGAATTCCGCCGGCGAGACGTCGACGCCGTCCGACGAGGAGGGCCGACCGCCGGTGATGGCATACCGGTCGGGGTCACGCAGGGCGACAAAGCGATAGTCGGCAGAGACGTCGGGAAACTCGAAGCTGGCGACCCAGTCCACCGTGGTCAGGGCGTCTTCACGAGCTTGGCGCAGCGGGGCGGCGAGGGCGGCAATCGCCTGCGGAGTCGGGGCCCGATAGAAGCCGCCAACCTTGACGTTGACCGGATGAATGGCGCGCCCGCCGATCGTCTCCATCACAAGATTGCCGGTGCGCTTGAGCCGGAGTCCCCGCTGCACGGCCGGTCGATCGCGTTCGGCCAGCTCGACTGCGTCGGCACAGCCGAGGAAGTCAGGGGCGTGCAGCAAATGGATGTGAAGGCTGTGGCTCTGGATCCACTCGCCGTAGTACAAAAGCCGGCGCAGGGCCGCGATTCGCTCGCCGACCGCGACCCCGCAAGCGGCCTCCATGGCTGCGCACGCGCTCATCTGATAGGCCACCGGGCAAATCCCACAGATGCGGGCGGTGATGTCTGGAGCCTCGGCGAAGCTCCGCCCCACGAGCAGCGCTTCGAAGTACCGGGGCGGCTCGAAGATCTGCAGCGTCACCTCGGTCACCGTCCCGTCTCGCACCTCGATCCGCAGGGATCCTTCGCCCTCGACTCGGGCCAGTCCCTCGACGTCAATACTCCGGCGTGCCGGCGAACCGTGGGTCATCGGGCGTCTGCCGCTGTCTCGTCGTGGGCCAAGGATTCGTGGCGGAACTCCGGCGCGCCGGCGTTGAAAGTGCGAAACAGACGCGATATGTCCACGGGTACGCTCCCGTCGTTGCGCAGCCGGGCCGCCAGCGAAGACGTGTTGGCTGTGTCGGCTGGCCCGAAGCAGCCAAAACAGCCCCGTCCGAGGCTCGGGCATAACGCCCCGCACCCTGTTCGAGTGACCGGACCGAGGCACGGAGTGTCCTGAGCGACCAGCAGGCAGACGGTGCCGCGGCCCTTGCATTCCTGACACACCGAGTGCCCTGCGATGACCGGGCGTCGGCCCGCCAGGAACGCCGTCAGCACCTCGAGCAGCTGGCCGCGGTCGATCGGACACCCGTGCAGCTCGAAGTCCACCGGGACATGGGCAGAGATGGGTGTCGAGGTGTCCAGAGAGGAGATGTAGTCGGGGTGGGCGTAGACCATGCCGGTGTACGCGCCCGAGCCGGCAAAGTTGCGCAGGCCCTGGATGCCGCCGGCGGTGGCGCACGCCCCGATCGTGACGAGACGGCCCGACTGCGCCCGAACCTCGTGGATGCGCCCGACGTCCTCCGCGGTGGTGATCGACCCTTCCACCAGCGACAGGTCGTAGGGCCCGGCCACCTTGGCGCGCGACATTTCGGTGAAGTGGGCTATGCGGACGGCGCCTGCGAGCGCCAGCAGCTCGTCCTCACAATCGAGGAGGCTCAGCTGGCAGCCGTCGCATGACGCGAATTTCCATACCGCCAGGCTGGGCCGGCCCGCGTTCATCGTTCTCGCTCGGCGAGAAGGCGAGCAACCGGCCCCCCGTAAGGCAGCACCGGCCCGTCACGGCAGAGCAGATACGGTCCGAGCTGACAGTGTCCGCACCAGCCCACGCCGCACTGCATGTTCCGCTCGAGGGAGACGCGAATGCGGTCGGGCTCGACACCGGCCACCATCAGGTCGCGAGCGGTGAAGCGCATCATGATTTCCGGGCCGCACATCAAAGCCGTGGTCCGGGCCGGGTCGAAACCGGCGCCGGGCAGCAAGGATGTCACCAGGCCAACGTGGCCCGGCCACCCCGGAGCCCCAAAATCGACCGTGACATCGGTGTGCGCGCCGTGACGGGTCCACCGGTCGATGTCGGCGCCAAAGATGACCTGCTGCGGCTGGCGGGCCCCGATCAACACGAACACCCGGATTCCCCCGTCCTGACCGCGGGCCACCAACTCGTCGATCGCCCCCCGTAGGGGAGCCAGGCCGATACCGCCAGCCACCACCACGACGTCCTCATGCGGAAGCACGGCGTCCACGCCCCAGTCGGTCCCGAATGGCCCGCGCACCCCGACCAGATCGCCGATCTGGGCACTGCACAGAGCGTGGGTGACGGAACCAACGTCGCGCACCGTGTGGCGAAGCGGTCCCTCGTCCCGGGGTGAGCTGCTCACCGAGATGGCTGCCTCGCCGACCCCGAGGACGGTGAGCATGTTGAACTGTCCGCAGCGGAAGGGCAAGGCCGGACCGGACACCGGAACCAGGACCAGGGTGGTGACATCGTCAGCGTCGGCTTGGCGGTCGACTACCCGGTGCAGGACCGGTGTCATCGGACCGCGCTCCTCAGCGGCCATTGCCGTGCCCGTACACGTCCAGCAGCCGCAGCCGGGTGGCCTGCAGGCGGTCAACCAGGACGGCCGCGACCCTTGCCATCAGGGCGTACCCCACCACGGGGTCGGCGTGGGCCTTGTCTCTCAAACAGGCCGCGTTCAATGCGATGGCACCGACCGGCTCGATCGCCTTGGCGTCGAACCGCCAGGTGTAGGGGGGAACGAGCCAGCTCCACCCCACCACCGACCCCGGGCCGACCGTTTCGATCACGACCGGGCCGGAGCCGGGCGCGTGCATCTCGATGGCAACCCGGCCCCGCCGCACCAAGTACACGCTATCGGCGGGATCGCCTTCCGCCAGCAGCAGGGTGCCGGCCGCAAACGCGAGATTTTTGGCGCAACCTGCCACCTCGGCCACGGTGGCGGGCGGAACTCCGGCAAGCAAGGGATGGGCGGACACCACCCCCGCCACGCTGGAGATCCTCATCCGGTCCACCCACCGGGGTCTCTCCCAGAACTGACTTCCCCGTCGGAGCGCCGGATTGCAGCGGCCTCCTCGGTCAGGTCGATGCCGACCGGGCACCAGGTGACGCACCGTCCGCACCCGATGCAGCCGGAGGTGTCGAACTGATCCCACCAGGTCGACAGCTTGTGGGTCAGCCACTGGCGATATCGCGACCGCGTCGATTTCCGGACCGCTCCCCCATGCACATAGGAGTGCTCGAGGTCGAAGCACGACGACCACGTGCGGGTGCGGACGACCTCTCCGGTCAACTCGGAGGTGTCGTGGACGTCGCTGCAGAAGCAGGTCGGACACACCAGCGTGCAGTTCCCGCAGGCCAAGCACCGTTCCGCCACATCATCCCATCGCGGGTGCTCCAGGTTGCGAGCGAGCAGTGCGGCCAAGCCCTCGGTCTCGAGACGCCGCCCCATGGACGCCTCGGCTCCGGCCAGAACCTCCTCCCGCTCCCGCCGGTCCCCGGGGGTGACCGCCACCAGCGGGACGGCGGAGAGGACCTCCGCCCCCTGCTCGCTCCCGATGCGGACGACGAACCGGTGCCCGCCCTGGTCGTACAGCTCGGTGAGGGCCAAGTCATACCCCTCGGACGCGGCCGGACCTGTGCCCATTGACGTGCAAAAGCAGGTACCGGACGGGGTACCGCATTCGGCCGCCACGATAAACATGCCGGTCCGGCGGCGCCGGTAGCGGGGGTCGGGTACCGCCCCGCCGTCCAGGACCCGGTCGAGGACGTCCAGGGCCGCGACTTCGCAGGGCCGGGCCCCGATGACGGCCAGGGGACCGGTCGCGTCGGCGGTTGGCGCTTCAAAGCGCGTGCCGTCCGCGTCGGGAGCGACTCGCCACACCTCCTGAGTAGGCGGGAACAATTCCGCCTTCCACGAGCCGGGACCCACTGCCCAGCCGAACAGCGTGTCGTCGGCGTCGTGGCGTAGCCGGTAGTGGCCCGGTGCCTGCTCGTCGTGGTATCCGGCGGGCAGGTCCGACACGCCGCCGACGGGCCCCGGGACGATCGCCCCGTCCCGAACGACTGGGCCCCGGGTGACGTAGCCGCGATCGCGTAGCACCTGGATCAGAAGGTCGAGTCCGGCCACGTCCACAATGACCTCGTCACCGATATCCACACTCGCACCGTAGGCATTTTCGATGCCCAAGAAAAGGCCCGAAGGTCCCGGAACGGCCGAGGTCCGGACTGACCGGCTACCGGAAGTTGGCGGGACCGAGATGACGGAGGGCGCTGATGTCGTGGGCCCAGCGAGGCGCCATGACATCAGATGAGGTGAGCCGGTCCGGCGAAGGGCAGCCCCGGCGGATTCAGCGCTCGGAGCGCCGGTCCCGGCCGCGTGACCTCACCCGCTGGCCCGACTTGTTGCACAGCCGGTCTGAGGCGGGCGCAGTGCGTTCTCAGCGGCCCGTCTACGTTGATCTGCTGCCGCCTTGCAACGCGGCTTGTCCGGCCGGCGAAAACATCCAGGCCTCGCTGGCGAGGGTGAACGCGGGTGATCATGAGGGGGCGTGGCGAGCACTGGTGGAAGACAATCCGCTGGCAGCTATCCACGGGCGGGTCTGCTACCACCCCTGCGAGAGCTCGTGTAACAGGGCTGAGCTAGATAGTGCGGTGTCGATCCACGCCATCGAACGGTTCCTGGGGGATTTGGCCATTCACCGCGGCTGGCGGTACGCCCCGACGCCGGCGCCGAGTGGCAGGCGGGTGTTGGTAGTGGGGGCGGGCCCGAGCGGGCTCTCGGCCGCCTACCACCTGGCCCGGCGCGGCCACCAGGTGGAGATCCGGGATGCGGGGCCCGAGCCTGGCGGCATGATGCGCTATGGCATCCCGTCCTACCGGCTGCCCCGCAATGTCCTGGGGCCGAGATCGAGGGGATCGCGGCGCTCGGTGTTCGCTTCACCCCCGTTCGCCGACCTGTACGAAGGTCGACTTGATAACACTGCTTCGTGAAAGGGTCGTTCGGCTCTGCTCGTGGCGTACGGGTTCGATTTAGGGTGACAGCATGCTCGTCGACGAGGGTCTGGAATTGCTGGATGAAGAGCAGTGCCGTCGCCTACTCGCTGGCGAGACGCTCGGACGAGTCGGAATCTCCCTAGGGGCGTTGCCCGCGATCTTTCCGGTCAACTACTCGATGGTGGACGGCGACGTAATGTTCCGCACGGGAGAAGGGCTCAAACTCAGAGCTGCCTTGGACCACACCATCGTGGCGTTCGAAGTCGACCGCGCCAGTGGACAATCGCAGCAGGGCTGGAGCGTACTCGTAGTCGGAGTCGCGGAAGAGGTTGTGGATGACGTCGATCGCTGCGACCGGGAGGTGCCGGCGGCCGGCGTGGGCGGAGACAGACACCGCTTGATCCGCGTCCACCCGGAGCTGATCTCTGGTAGGAGAATCGAACGGCCGTCCGCCTGAGCTGCAGCGCCACCTCACCTCGTATCGGAGGCCAGGGGGCGGAAACCTGCCACCACTATCTGAGTCACAGCAACAGTACCAGCGCGGGAGATGGGAAAGAACACGGCGAGGATAGGCGAGAGACCGAACCGCATCGGCTGGTGAACCACGGCGGTGCTGTGGGACTTTCGGCCCTAGAAGGTGCGCCCCTAACCGGTGAGACTGGCTCATAGTTACGAGAGAGGAGCCTCAAGTGTCGGTTCGGGTGGGTATCAATGGATTCGGGCGTATGGGACGGGCGCTCTATCGGGCCTCAATCGAACGCGATCTGGGTATCGAAGTGGTCGCGGTCAACGACTTGGGCTCGTTGTCCGCCATGGCTGGCCTGCTGGCCCGTGATTCTGTCTATGGCCGACTGGGACGGGACCTGAAGATTGGCGATAACGAGATAATCGTGGACGGCATGCCCTTGCGCTTCTACCAAGAACGGGATCCTGAGGAGTTGCCGTGGCGGTCGATCGGCGTCGACGTGGCGGTTGAGGCGACGGGTCGGTTCCGGACCCGTGAGTTAGCCGCCAAGCACTTGACTGCGGGGGCCTCCAGGGTTGTCGTTTCCTCCCCGTGCCAAGGCGCGGATGCCACGATTGTGTTGGGCGTCAATGAGCGAACCTTTGATCCCCTCCAGCACCAGGTGGTGTCGAACGCGTCTTGTACGACGAACTGCTTGGCGCCGATGATCAAGGTGCTCGAGGACAACTTCGGCGTCGAGCAGGGTTTCATCACCACCGTGCATGCCTACACTGGAGATCAGGTCCTCGTCGATGCGCCGCACAAGGATCCACGCAGGGGGCGCGCCGCTGGGCTCAACATCGTTCCCACCTCGACGGGCGCGGCCCGGGCTACCGGCCTGGTACTCCCGGCGGTCACCGGGCGGCTCGATGGGAGCGCCTTGCGGGTACCGGTCCCTGACGGGTCGATCACCGATTTGGTGGCCTGGCTCCATCGACCGGTCACGGTGGCTGACGTAAACGAAGTCTTCCGGGACGCGGCGGCGACGAACCTGACCGGGATCCTCGAGTACAGCGAGGAACCTCTGGTCTCGACCGACATCATCGGGAACCCGGCATCGTGCGTGTTCGACTCCGGGCTAACGATGGCGGCCGGCCAGATGGTCAAGGTGTATGGCTGGTACGACAACGAATGGGGATACGCGAACCGCCTTGGGGAGCTGTCTGCCGTCGTCGGTCGTGCCGGCCGCTAGGGGCGATTGCGGTGAAGCTTCCTGAGTTGGAAGACCTGCCCAATGTGTGTGGCCGACGGGTCTTGGTCCGGTGTGACTTCAACGTGCCCGTGGCGAACGGCGACATTTCTCACGACTTTCGGATCCGCGCTGCTTTGCCGACGCTCAACTGGCTAACCGAGCGGGGGGCTTCTGTTACGACCTGCACCCACCTCGGACGGCCCAAGGGAAAGCTCGACCCTCGGTTCGATGTGGAGCCGGTCCGGCGCCGTCTGGCTGAGCTGGCGCCGGGTGTGGCGTTGCTTGACAACCTGAGATTCGATCCCGGTGAGGAGGCGAACGACCCGGCCTTCGTTGACCGTCTTGTGGCCGGTCAGGACCTTTACGTCGACGACGCCTTTGGATGCGTTCATCGAGCCCACGCTTCAGTGGTCGGCCCCCCCACCCGGCTGCCCTCTGCGGCCGGACGGCTGGTGGCGCGCGAGGTCGCGGTCCTTTCTGGACTGCTGGACTCGCCGGCCCCTCCGTTCGTTGCGCTTCTCGGCGGGGCCAAAGTGTCGGACAAACTGGGAGTGGTGTCCGCTCTGCTCGATCGGGTCGACACCATCCTGATCGGCGGCGGGATGTGCTTCACCTTCTTGGCTGCGGCGGGCCATTCCACCGGGGAGTCGATGGTCGAGCCGGACCAGATCGACCGCTGCCGAGGCCTCTTGCATTCCGGCCGGATCGTCCTGCCCTCCGACCTGGTGCTGGGAAGCGACGGGACTCCCGATCGGTCGGCGAGTAGTGATTTGGACGTACCTCCCGGCTGGAACGGTCGCGATATCGGCCCCGGCACCGTCGCTACCTTCGCCGGGATCATCAAGGACGCGGGCACGGTGTTATGGAACGGTCCGATGGGCGTGTTCGAGGATCCCCGCTTTGCCGACGGAACTCGTGCCGTCGCCGAATCCGTCGCTGCGTCGGCTGCTTTTTCGGTCATCGGAGGTGGCGACACCGTGGCCGCGGTCTCTCAGTTCGGGCTATCAGGCCGGATCGATCACATATCGACCGGCGGAGGGGCCACTCTGGAGTTCATCGAACGCGGCGATCTTCCCGGCCTGAAGGCGTTGCGTGACTCTGTGAGGGCGTTCGCGGCTGCGGACCGATCCGGAGCGGAGTGAGTGCGCTAGGTTTTCCAGGCCCGGATCCCTAGGCAGCGGCCGGGCGTGGTTACCGCAGCCGGGTTGCTGTCAGTCGCTGGCTTCACCGAGGTTTCGTCATTGCCCAGCGTCGCCGCCGCGGCGATTTACGGCGGTCCTCTTATCTTCGGACTGGCCAAGCCCCGCATTAGAGGCTCTCGGCCCTAGCCGTCAGATCCGTCACCCGGACAAGCTGGTTGCAGTTGGATCCGCACAGACCCCGGACGATCGGCTCGAGAGCCGGTCCGGGCAGCAGAAGGGGATTTCCCCCGGGAAAGGACGCGACATGTCCGAGCCAGAGCAGAGGCCGTACCGGATCGTCGTGGGATTTGATGGCTCCGAAAATTCCAAACGAGCCCTGATGTGGGCGGCGGCCGAGGCCAAACGGCGAGAAGGGTTTCTCGAGATCGTGCGAGCATGGACGGCTGGTGAGTTCGGCAGCTACACCGAGATGGGTCAGATCGCACAGAAGCACCTCGATGCCGACGTCGCAACTGTGCTCGGTGAGCAGCCGGAGATCGAACTCGCGATGGTCGCCCAGAACGGGCACGCAGCCAAGGTGCTGCTCGAACACGGGCAGGGAGCGGACATGCTCGTTGTCGGGTCCCGAGGCCATGGAGGTTTCGCTGGGCTGCTTCTCGGATCCGTCGGGCAGCAGGTCGCGTCCTATCGCAGTTCCCCCGTGGTCGTCATCGTTAAGGCTGAATGAGATGGCTATTGAGAGCCGGGAAGGCGATCTTCTCGTGATACGAGCAGAGCTTCCCGGCATTGATCCGGAACACGACATCGAAGTTTTCGTAGCCCACGACGTGCTGCACGTTCGCGCCTATCGTGAAGTTGGACCTGAACCCAGAGATCATCCCTCCGATCTCCGCTACGGGAGCTTCGTTCGGGACATCGGCCTACCTGCCGGAACGAAGGAGGACCAGGTCAGCGCGGCCTATGGCGATGGCGTGTTCGAGATTCGAGTACCGATCGGAGTGGGGGTGCAAGTCTCGGCCAGACGTGTTCCCATCAGACCTTTGCCCGGCCGGACCGTCGTTCGTTGACGGCCACGCCTCATCTGCGTAAACACAGTTCAGTCCTATGCAGTCGCTGGCCACACCTCATCGTGGGATGGTCGGCGAGGCCGACGAGGTCCAGAGTGTCACGGATCGAGCGCGATCTCGGGTAGTAGCCGGCATACAGCACCATCCACTCCTCGACGGTCAGCAAACCGGCTAGGGCCATTGGTTCTTTCCGTCCCCCGGACCCCGCTGGGCAGAGACCTGGTTTGCGGCCATCCCAGGTAAGCGGACTCCCCGCGTCAGTCTGGCGCTCTGTCGAGCTTGTATTTGGCAGTCGAAGCTGTCAGCGCCTGTCCGTCTGACGCTCGATCTCCCGCTCGATTTCATTCTCCGAGATCGGCCTCCGCCCGTAGACGGACCAAGCGTCGATCCCTAGGATCAGCAGCCAGGCGCCGACGGGGTAGACGATCCAGAAGTTCCACACGTCATGAATGCCGGAACTCTGGCTGAACCCCTGGGTTGGCCAGCCCCCGGCATTGTGGTACTCGGTTGCCGCCCAAATAGCCACGAGGATGATCATGCCAACCGCGGACCCGATGGCCCGAACACGGAACTTACGTCTGCGTTCGATCTGCTTGATCGCCCGCTGGCGCACGGCCGGGTCGCGGCCCGTCGCAGCGTTGGAGTCGCTGTCGGTAGGTTTGTCATCATCGATCAGAGCCATCTCTACACCCCCTGTCCGCTCGAGGCCCCTGGGTCTCATTGGTGCCACCTTCTGGCTGAGGGTTGCCCATTGTTCAATCATCCGCTCCATCGGCCAGCGAAGGTAGGGACGAAGGTCACTCATCCTGTCGCCTTGGGCCGTTGAGCTCACCCGGAGAAACCCGCCCCCCACCAAGCCGTCCGCACCCGCTTCGGCCGAAAGACGTCCCAGCCCTCCTTCGACAGCGCTGTCCGCCATCCGCATCCCGCTGACACCGACGGGGAGCGGGCCACCGGGAGTAGTTCGCCAAGCGCCAGGTCGAGGACTGCCGCATCCTCGTGGTCGACGATCCCGCCGAGACCATTACGTCTCATCCCCGGCTCCGAGACGGACACCCTGTATTGAGCGTCAAGGCGTGCGAGAAGACCGCAGAACCCAAGGAGCAGTACATCATCGGCGGGGGCCCGTAAGTGCTCCGTCTCGCCCAGCCGGAGTGGTCTGCTCGCCGCTGGCCTGGCCGCCATCGCGCCCTCGCCGACGTGCCGACGTTCTGGCGGCAAGGCCGCATCATCGTCACCCCCGACGGCACCAACCCATGACCAGGGCCAGATCGTCCAGGCGACGTCGTCGTCAGGACTTTGGACTCTGATTTCGGCGGGTCCGTCGGCTCTACGTTCTCCTGGAGGAACCATGGAGGTCGAAAGAGATGATGGGCGCGCCCGCGGTCCACACTGAGGGTCTCACCAAGCGCTACGGCGACGTGGCGGCGCTGAGCGACCTCGACTTGGACATCGCGGAGGGGGAGGTTGTTGGGTATCTGGGGCCCAATGGGGCCGGCAAGACGACCACTATCCGTCTGCTGCTCGGCCTGGCCCGACCGACGGCGGGCCGGGCCGAGATCTTCGGGCTTGACTGCCAGCGCCAGACGGTGGACGTCCATCGTCGTCTCGCTTACGTGCCGGGAGAGTCCAACCTGTGGCCCTCGCTCACGGGAGCCGAGACGTTGCACCTGCTGGGACGGGTGCAAGGGCACGTCGACCGGGCCTATCGTGATGAGCTCATCCGGCGGTTCGATCTCGACCCGTCGAAGAAGGTGCGGGCTTACTCCAAGGGCAACCGCCAGAAGGTGCTGCTCATCGCGGCGCTGATGACCAGGCCGGATCTGCTTCTGCTCGACGAGCCCACCAGCGGCCTGGACCCGTTGATGGAACAGGCGTTTCGCCATTGCATCCAAGAGGCCCGCCAGGTCGGCCAGACCGTGTTCCTCTCGTCGCACATCCTCAGCGAGGTCGAGGCCCTTTGCGACCGGGTGGGCATTCTTCGCGACGGACGGCTGGTCGAGATCGGGACCCTCGACCAGATGCGTCACCTTTCGACGTTGAGCGTCGAGGCCGTCTTCGACGCGACACCACCCGACCTCGCCGATGTGGCCGGCGTCAAGCGGGCCGTGGTAGATGGACGCCATGTCCACCTGGAGGTCCAGGGCTCGATCGAGCCGCTCGTCGACGCCCTGGCCGGCACCGGGGTTCGCGAGCTGCTCAGCCGCGAGCCCTCGCTGGAGGAGCTGTTCCTGGCTCATTACGGAGCCGACGGGGCTACCCCGGTCCCTGCCGGGGTCTCGACCGGGTCCGCTCCGGGTGGACCGTGACCGACCTGCTCGTTAAGGGCCGGCCTCGGGACCTCTCTCTAATGGGCCGGTACCCGCAGCGGGTGGTGGCCCGGCAGGTATCGAGCCGAGCCGGACGTTCGGGCCTCCTGTGGGGGTCGATCTTCGCCTTCTACGTGGCGGCGCAGACCTTCGGGTATACGTCGGCCTATAAGACCCAGGCCTCGCGCGACCAGCTGGCTCACGCCTTCGGTACCAACATCGGCATTACCGCCTTGATCGGTCCGGCCCGAGCCATCAACACGGTGGCCGGCTACTTGTCCTGGCGGGCCCTCGGAATCCTGAGCCTGCTCGGGGCCATCTGGGGGCTGCTCACCTCCACCCGGCTCCTGCGCGGTGAGGAGGAGGCCGGCCGCTACGAACTGCTCCTCGCCGGCCAGACCACCCGCCGTGGCGGCGGGGCCCAAGCTATGGCCGGCCTCGGGGTCGGGCTGGTGGCGTTGTTTGTCGTGACCACCGTCGGCACAGTGCTCACCGGTCGAGCCCCGTCAGTCGGCTTCAGCCTCGCCCAATCCCTGTACTTCTCGCTGACCCTGGTGGCCGGCGCAGCGGTCTTTCTCGCCGTCGGGGCGCTCACCAGCCAGCTGGCCAACACCCGCCGCCGGGCCGCCTCCATGGCGGCGGTCATCTTCGGCGTCGCCTATGCGCTGCGTATGGTGGCTGATTCCGATCCGAGCGTGCACTGGATGGTGTGGCTCAGCCCGCTCGGCTGGATCGAGGAGGCGCGCCCGCTCACGACCCCCCACCCCATCGCCCTGCTCCCGGTGCTCGCCTTGGTGGTGGCGGTCAGTGCCGTCACCGTGCGTCTCGCCGGAACCCGGGACCTCGGCGCCGCCACTCTCGCCGATCGCGACACCGCACCCCCGCACCTGGCTCTGCTCGGCAACCCGGTCGGGTTGGCGACCAGGCTCATGCGGCCAGTAGCCCTCGGTTGGCTGTTCGCGGTAGCCGCGATGTCGATACTGATCGGCACCGTGGCCGAGTCCGCCACCAAGGCCGTTACCGGCAACAGCACTATCGAGAAGGCGCTCGCCCGCCTGGGCGGACACGGCTCCCTCGTCGCCGCCTACCTCGGGCTCACGTTCCTCTTACTGGCCCTGCTGATCGCCCTCATCGCAGCCGGCCAGATTGTCGCCATTCGGAGCGAAGAAGCTGACGGGCGCTTGGAGAACCTGGTGGTCCGTCCCCTGAGCCGCAGAACTTGGTTCGCCGGCCGACTGGGCCTCTCGACCATTCTGCTCCTCACAGCCGGTCTCCTGGCCGGCGTCGGCGCCTGGGCCGGCGCCGCCAGCCAGCACGGTGGCATAGCCTTCAGCTCGGTCTTGGCCTCCGGGATCAACACCGTGCCGCCATCAGTGTTCGTTCTCGGCCTCGGCGCCCTGGTGCTCGGCGCTTGGCCCCGGCGCACCGCGGCCGTCGCCTACGGCTACCTGGCGTGGTCGTTCCTCCTCGAGTTCATCGGGGCGGCCATCCACACCAACCACTGGATCCTGGACACCTCGGTGTTCTTCCACATGGTCCCCGCCCCTGCGACCAGCCCCGACTGGGCCAGCGCAGCCATGATAACAGGACTCGGTGTGCTCGGCGCTGCCATCGGAGGCGTGCTTTTCAACCGCCGGGACACGCTCGGCGCCTGACCAGCACCGGGCCCGCACGGCCGACTCCTGACACCATCGACTGGCGTTCCAGCAGCGATCTGCACCAGGTTCAGTCAGCCAGCGTTTTCTAACGCCGCCGATGAGCGTCTGGAGGGTGCCCCACTTGTTCGTCGCCTCGTCGCCCGCTCTCCGATTAACGACGTTCCCTTGACCGGGTGAGCGGCCCAAGTCTTCGAGGATCGACAACGCAAACCGGCTGGCTTGCGGGCGGCCTTTCGGGTCGGGGGTCGGCCGGATCAGGTTGTTCGATTCCAGCTGGCCAGGGGGCGCAGTAGCGGCGTCTTCTTGCGCTGATGTCCGGACATGCGTCGCAGGATGTCGTCGAGCACGACGATGGCGGCATCGATGTGGGGTCCTTTGTTGAGCATGACGCACTCGGCTCGCTGTGCCATGGCCGCATCGGTGACTTCGGCTCGAGAGGGCTGTCCGGTGCGAGCTAGTTGGTCGAGGACCTCGGTGGCCCAGATCACCGGCAGGTGTGCAGCCTCGCACAACCAGAGGATTTCCTCTTGCATCTCGGCGAGGCGTTCGTAGCCCGCTTCGACGGCCAGGTCTCCTCGGGCGATCATGACCCCGACGCGCCGGGACCGCATGGCGTGCAGCAGGATCTCGGGGAGTCGACTGAACGCCGCGGTAGTCTCGATCTTCAAGATGAGCCCGAGGTGCTGCCCTCCGACTCGGGTGAGGTACTCGTGCACGGCGTCGACGTCGCGCTCGTGCCGCAAGAATGACAGGGCCACCATGTCGGCGTGCGTGGCGGCCGCCTCGAGCAGGGGCAGGTCGGCGTCGGTTACCGCCGCGGCGGCGACATCGGTGTCGGGCAGATTGATCCCTTTCTCCGCTCGCAGGCGTGACCCTCCGGCCGCGGCGGTGAGGATGCGCACATCCAGCCCGTCGGTGCCGACGGCTTCGATGACGCCGGTGATCTTCCCGTCGTCGAGGATCACCCGTTGGCCGGGCTTGGCTGCGTCGAAAGCGGACGGCAGGGTGCATCCGATGCGGGCGCACCCGGATTGGCCGTGACGCCACGGCATCGCGGGAGCGAGATCGGGGGTCAGCGTGAGGGCGTCGCCCACGCAAAGCAAGTGGGATTGCGGGATCCTGGCCAGCACACCCACCTGGGTCGTGTCGGCCTCGCAGGCCAAGACGGCGCCCGTCTCCATGTAGGTGGTGTCCCAACACTCGAACGCGCACCTTCCCGGTGCCGCTTCGATGATATGCAGCCGACGCCGCGACCCTCGAGTGTCGACCATGGTGATCTCGTCGCCCAGTTTCCGGCGTCCGATCCACGACAGGTCGACCGGCAGGGCCGTACCGTGGGTGTCGGATGCAAAGCCGGCGACCAGCGACGCGACTGCCGGTTTGATGGCGATGCCCCGAAGGTCGCGTTCGGGTCGGAGCTTGACTACTTGGGGCCCGTCGGCGAGTGGGCCGGTCCGCAGCTTGGGTCCCGGCAGGTCCATCGACACTCGACACGGTCGGTTGGCGTCGGCGGACGCTTTGCGCACGTGGGCGGCCATGCGCTCCCAGGCGGCCCGGTCGTCGTGGGCGCCGTTGATGCGGGCGATGTCCATGCCGGCAACCACCAGTTGCCGCACCAGTGCATAGTCGTCGGCGGCCTCGGTGGGGAGGGTCACCATGATGCGCGGCACCCGGCCCGAAGGCCGGGAACCGAAGAGAGCGTCGGTGTTGTGATCGAGGGCGGCGCGGCCGTCCTCGAAACTGAGGGTGGTAGGCCCCGAAACCGCTACCGTGCCCTCCAGCGCGGCACGGACGCTCTCGACGGTGGCCAGCACGTGCGGTTCGCACCTTCCCAGCGAGGACAGACCCCGCTCGCCCAACCAGCGTTGCAAGTGACGGACATCGCCGTGGCGCAACGCCAAATAGTGAGCAACGTTGACCGCATCCGCTCTGTGGACGGGGTCCACCGCCGCAATGTCCGCGGCGTGAGCGTCCTCCCAGGATCGCATGAGGTCCTCCAGCCGAACCAATTCGCGGCTGATCGAGGCCCGCCCGACGTCGTTGGAGTTCTCAGGTGTCCGCACGGGTATCTCCTTTGGATGGCGAGGTCCGGAGGCGACGGAGGGGACCGAAGGCCAGCGACACCCTCAGGCCGCTCACCAACGCAGCGCGAGCGGCCTCGCCGATGGACGCAGCGGCGCCTTCGTCGTTGGAAACAGATGACCACACTTCGGGCGTGTGGTCGTGCCGTTGTCGGCGCGGGGGCGGCGTCGCATCGGAGGCCTCTGGTTGGTACTTCACGTTCGGCCCAGTCCATCAATGCCCAGCATTCTTGCTTGCTTCGCCAACGGCTGATCACTTATACGGGACGACTTCACGGCACCCCATTCATTTGTTTCGTGCTTCCAGGATGAAGCTGGGAGGCCATGACGATTAGAGTCGAAGGTCACCGGTCGGGGTGGGCACCAAACCGTCGGCTCGGGACCGCCCGGCTCGATGCTTGGTGCGCGTTTGGTTGCTGACGGCCGGGCAACTCGGCCGCGGTTCGCAACTCAGCATCGAATTGCACCGTCCCGTTACGACGGCGGTGAAAAAGGGGTCCCATTCCGGTGCTTAATGGCTGGTGGCGGGGCCGGAGGGCTCGGACCCGATGAGTGACTTTTGGCCCTGCCGACCTCGCCGCGACAGATCTTATTGTGGCGTCGTGACAACAAAGCAGGACCGCCCTACCGGTTCCGGTAAGTGACGTTTCGGAGCCGGTGGGCGAGCGGTTCTTTCTACGCTTCCCGGTGCATCTGGCAAGGACGCTGCGAACCGCGGAAGAGACTTTCAGCCCTACCGTGGCGAGGCAGTGTCAAGCGACTCTGCTCATATGCCTCCGAAAGTTGATGTGTTGTCGGGACAGGAATGCTTGGCCCTGGCAGGCCATCACCTGGTCCATCGATGGCGCTGGAATCCTGGGACGGGAGCGTCATGACGTTCGGCCTATCTGAGAGACCCTGCCGATCAGGTCATGCTTACGTGATGATGCCATGAAGAAGGTCCAGAATGCAGGGAGATCCATTCGGATAGGAGCGGAAAAATGACGAACGCTGAGCGCGACTCCCGGGGCAAGAATCCCCACCTTCCGGTCCTGGTCAGAGATCTGATGACGGCCACGGCGGTCACCGTCGAACCGACTGCGACGGTCAAAGACATCGCCGAGGTCCTGCTGGACCGAGACATCAGGTGCGTCCCGGTGGTAGATGTTGGCAACCAGTTGGTGGGTGTCGTCAGCGAGGCCGATCTCATCTGCCGGGAGGGATGCCCATCCATTCGCAGCCATAACCTGTCCGATCTCGTCGAGAGCATAGCCGTCGAGCATCGGCACCACGGGGGGGAGCGAGCCGAAGGACTCACGGCCGGTGAGATCATGACCGAGAATGTCATCACCTGCAGGCCCGACGAGCCTGTTGCCATCGTCACCCGCCGTATGCTCCGACACGAGCTGCGGACCTTGCCCGTGACACAGGACGGCCGGCTGATGGGTGTCCTATCCCGCCATGATGTGCTGCGACTGTTCGACCGCCCGGACCCGGAGGTCCGTGAGCGGGTGGCCGACCTCCTTGCCGATCCGCTGTGGTCACCGGACGATCATCATGTCCAGGCCCGGGTCATGGACGGCGTGGTTACTCTGACCGGCACGGTCCACTATGCGACTGAGGTCGATGCCGTCGGCAGCGCCGTTGGACAACTCCCCGGTGTGATCGAGGTGGTCAATCGAGTGAGCGCTGAGCAGCCTGGCGCCAAGCCGGCGTTCACCGCTTACGATGAGAGTTGATCACCCACTTCTTGCGAGCGTGCGAAGGGTTTCGCCGTCGACTTTGATCCGGCCTGTCAGGCGTGGCGGCGGCGGAAGGTGTCATGGCCCACCAGTGTCGACTTCCAGGCTCGGAGTGGCTCGGGCCCGGCAGGATACGCCAGGAGCCACGTCATGCTCATTTCGCCCGTTGCTGGGTCGTAATGGCCCGACCATGATGTGACGGAGTGATCCTCGGTCCAGCGAACGACGAAGCCGAGGGTGAGTGCTCCGTCAGGTCCGCCGACCTCGCAGAACCCGAGCACGGGATACGGCGTGCCGGCCAGGTCGCCCACCCCCGACACATAGCTGCCGTGCAGGCTCCCGGATGGATCCTCCTCCAGGTAAAGCCGCGAGTTCAGCTGGTTGACCCACGTCCCCGTAAGTTGGTCGACCTTCGTCGTATTCATGCCACGCATCCCCTTTTCACTGACCGGCTCCCTACCAGGTGGAAGCTACCCTCGAGGCCACCCGCGCAACAGAGTCCAACGGCAGGTCCACATGACACGGAGGTACGCGATCTGGTCCGGGCTCTGACCAATCACGCCGATCCGGACGACGTGCGGATCCGCGAGTGGATGAGCGCGAACCCGAGGTGCCCGACGCCGATCGACGCGGTCGGAAGCGCTATTGCGACCATGCTGGCCGCCGGGATCCGACATTTGCCCGTGGTGGAGGAGGGAGAGCTGGTCGGAATTGTGTCCATAGACACGATGTGACGGATGACGGACTGAGCCCGCGCGTCCCCTGGGCAAATGATGGAAGTCATGATCGCACCACCGCCTTTCGATCCCGAGGCCTTCAAGTTCGTCCGGACGCTCCGACGATGTCCGGAGGACACCAGAGGCTCAAAAGAGGGCCGTTTGGCCGTGTCGGTCAGGCCGCTGATCGTGGGATGCTGAAGCATGAAGGCAGACATGAAAGCAGCTGAGGAGGTGGGATCGATGCCTCCGGTTGACGAAGCGACCATTGTGGTTGGGATTGACGGCTCTGAGTGCAGCCATCAAGCGCTCACCTGGGCGCTGGCCGAGGCAAAGCGGACTAACCGCTGGTTGTTGTTGGTTCACGCATGGCACTGGACTGAAGATGCCATAAGCAGTCCCCTGTCGCTCGCAGGGGTGCCCGACAGCCGGAAAGGCGGGCGTGGCTTGTTGGCCGCGGCCGGTGCCCGCGCCAAGCGATACGGGGTGCCGGCGAGGACGCACCTCGCCGAGGGGTCACCCGCCACCGCCCTGACGGAGATCTCCCCGGGCGCCGCCATGTTGGTGGTGGGGGCCCACGGCCACCGGCGGGTGAGCAGGATGCTCGTGGGGTCCGTCAGTCAGGGCTGCCTGCGCCGCGCCCGCTGCCCCGTGGTGGTTATCGGCTCGAACGTGCTCAGCCGGAAAAACGCATCCGGCCCCGAAGAGCCGGATGCTGCCGACATGGCTCGGTCAGGCCTCTGATCCAGCCATATTTTGTCGCGGGGGACGAGAAGGAAGGACGATATGCGCGTACATGAGCGATTGCGTCGGGCGGCGGTAGGCATCCGTCCTGACGCCACTTTCACCGATGCGGCCGCGACCATGAACAGGGCTGGGGTTGGCGCGTTGGCGGTCCTCGACGGTGAGCGTCTGGTGGGCATTATCACCGACCGCGACCTGGTTCGCAGGGGTATGGCCAAGGAGTTGCCGTTGGACGCCCGGGTGGACAGCGTCATGACCTCACCGGTCGTAACCATCGACGCCGAGGCGGATCTGCATGAGGCGTTCGCCATCTTCAGGACTCACGGCATCCGCCGTCTCGCCGTCGTGAAGGATGAAAGGTTCATGGGAGTGATCGCCGTCGACGATCTGCTCATCGATCTGGCCCAGGATCTTCGCGACCTGAGTCGGCCCGTCACAGCCGAGGTCGTCTTCGGCCACCACGACAGCCCGGTCCCGGCGCCGCGCTAACCGGCAGTCCGCCCCGTCCAGATCGTCAGCCTGAACCTGCCTGGCCAACCGGGATGACCTGCAGGTACTGACGTTACGCGACGTGTCGGCTAGGGAGTCCATCACTCCGAGTGCGGGATGATCGCCACCGGAACGGATGAGTGGTGGGCGCAGGCGTGACTTACGACGGTGAATGGTTTCCTGGGCGCGGCCAAGGCCACGGCAAAACCTGCCCGTCCTGGTCTTGGCCCTCTACGGCGGAGCACGCAGGACAAGCACCGGGCAGTGGGCATTGGTAACGCAATGCTCACTCACCGACCCGAGGAGCATCCCGGCGAACTCCCCGTGCCCGCGACTCCCGACCACGAGCAACTCTGCTCCCTGGGAAGCCTCGACCAGCACTGGTGCGGGGTGACCCTCTACGATTCGGGATCGAACCTTGACACTTGGATGCGCCCGACGCACCGGCTCGACGCCGTCGTCCTGAACTTTCTGGGCGTCGGATCTGGGGTCCCACCCGTTTGGGAACGGCACCGCCCACCCGTAGTTGGTCGGCCACTCCCACGTGGTGACTACTTCGAGCACCGCGCCAGTAACCTCGGCGTGATCTGCGGCCCAAGCCAGAGCACGCCGCGACGATTCCGAGCCATCAACACCAACGACGATCCGACGGTCCATCGACACGGCCACAAGAACCTCCCTATTCGGAGAACTGGTTCACTCATGATCGGTCACACAGGTGTCGCCCGACCACCTCGACGTGGACGTAGGCCACTGTCGATAATGAGACTCGCTGGCGGCCATGCTATCCCCTGCCCGGTTGACACCAGGGATATCGTTGGCAGGCGAGAGTCCCGGAGCAGGTCCACGACCCCCTGGTCACCCGCTCAGCTCACCCAGCATACCGCAGCCAGGATCCCCAGCGGCCGGCGGCGGTGCCCAACCACGGCGGCCTGCTTGGCACCACCGGAGGGTTCAACTTCCGCCAGTTCGTCCATCCCGGAGTGGTGGCCATGAGCGTGGTCATGACGGCAATGTTCTTCGGGTGTCGATCGTGTGGGATCGCGAGCTCAGCGCCTTGCGCAAGATGCTGGTCGCCCCGGTCAGCCGCACCTCGCTCGTCTCCGGCAAAACCGCCGGTGGCGCGACCATCGCCGCCGCCCAAGGGACCATCATGCTGGTCTGGGCCCGCTGGTGGGCATCGAGCGACCCCCATGCCGGTGGTCCAGATGATCGGCCTGGAACTGTTCATGGCGGTGGCCATGAACACCCTCGGGGTCTTCGTGGCCACAGTCGCATCCAGAAGATGGAGTCCATCCAGGTCGTCATGCAGATGTTGCTCATGCCCATGTTGTTCCTCTCCGGAGCACTCTTCCGCGGAACATGTCGGCACTCGCCCGAGCCCGTTTCCCTACCGCTGTCACGCTCTTCGGCTACACGCTGTCCATCGGCATGGAGCTCGCCGTCGTCGCCGCCATCGCGGAGGTCTTCTTCGTGCTCGCCTTCCGGGACCGGTGTCGCCATCATCGACGCTCGCACCGCCACCAGCGCGGCTGACTGGTGGTCGCGGCCGCAGGTGGTGACCCTCGACGGCCGGTACTGTGGCCTGGCCCGACGGGGCCGCCCTCCAGGCCGCCGAACCCGGCCGCACCGTCGCCGATGTCACGGACCGAGAGGCGCCGGCCCCCTCTCCCTCCGACGATCTCGGCCAATGCGCACGGGACGAGGTGGTCCGCTCTGGATACCGGGCGCTGGCCGTAGTGGATGCCGGGACCGTTGTGGGAGTCCTGATGTTCGACGACGTCGAGACGTGGTTGCGCCACTATTCCTCCGCGCACGCCCCGCTGGTCGTGCCGCCCCGACGTCCAGCCGATCGTTCGAATCGACGGGCCAACCGCTTCCCTGGCAACCCGTTAACCGAGCAATCTAAAGTCACCCGCGCTCACCCCAGCAACGCGGCCCGTTCCACGCCAGCCGCGGGTAATAGACGACTTCAGAGATCTTCGATGATCTGGTGCAATTGCCGTGTGACATCGTCATAATCCCTGTGACTGTCGAAGCTGACCGGCTGACCAATGCGCACCGTGACGACGCTGTGGCGTTAGGGCCATCTGGCGTGCAGCGGTACCGCCCCAAATAAGCCGACGGTCTTGAGTGGGACGACTGGGACGTCCAGGTTCACGGCCAGCAAACCGATCCCGGATTTAAACGGTTGAAGACGGCCATCTATACTCAGCCGGCCTTCCGGCGCCATCACGATACTCCAGCCTTGATCGACCAGTGTCGCGGCGTATTCCAAACTGGGCATGTACGGCTCGGTATGGGCCAGACTGAAGCCGGCGGTCGGACTACGCATACCGGCGACAGTGTCGACGTGAGGTTCAAGGCCGCGTCCAAGGGCAGCTTCACAAGACGGTAAGCCCGAACTCGCTGCGGGACATCGCAAGGGTTTGTCGTCGATCCTCGGGTCGGCCTGAGTCCCGTATCCTGCGGGCTCGCCAACTGGGCGGGGCTATTGATACTGGCCGGGTGCTATTGACAGTGCTGATTAGAAATGACTTCGGTTGAAGACCGGCTCGGACTCCCGGTTTGAAGTCGGCTGGTCCCCTGGCGGTCAACCTTACCTGCGATCTGGGCGTTATGGCCGCCGGGATATCGGCCTAGTGCACGCCGACCTTATGGGGTGCCGTGTTATTGGCTTAGGGGCGCGGTGCGAGTGGTAGGACGCACAAGTTGCGACAACTGGAAGGCGGCGCCGGCCGGGTGGACCGAGATGGTGGAGAACCGCCGACATTTTGGCAGCGCCATTTCGGAGGACACCATGACGCCCATGTCGCGGCCCCTACATGTAAGCGAGCCCGCCGGTCAGACGGCCTGGCCGGCTTGCTTTATCGTCGGCCGATGATGAACAGGGCGAGTAGTCGGACCCATCCGGGCGGGTAGATCGTGACGTCATGGAATCCGGCTGCCTCTAGCTTGCTCTGCCATGCGTCTGGTCCCGGAGCGCTGACGTGTTTGCTGCCGGCCAGGCGGCGTATAGGTGTCAGGATCGGCCCGGCCGGCCGGAATTCGGCCATGACGAGCCGTCCGTCGGGGCGGATGACCCGGGCCAGCTCGGCCAAACCGGCTTGTGGGTCGGACCAGTGGTGGGCGGTGACCGACGCTACGGCCGCGTCGACTGATGCGTCATCGAGCGGGATGTGCTCGACCGGAGCTTCCAGGAACTCGACGTTGTTGTGTCCGGTCAGGCGTTGTCGGGCCTGCTCCAGGCTGGCGTGATCGGGCTCCAGGCAGATGATTGTCGCACCGGAGCTGACCAGCCGTTGGGACAGGGCCCCGGTGCCGGCTCCCACGTCGATCACCCTCTGCCCCGCCCGCGGCGCCACGGCTTTGGCCAGGGCGGTGTGCACCGGGGCGAACCACAGAGGATGAACGAGACGATGCAGACCGGACGGGTGCATGACCCCGCTGCCCGCGGCCGGGCTGTCTTGGTCGTGGTTGTGGCTCATGGTGTCCCGGCCGGTTGTTCGGGGCTGACCGGCACTTCTGCGGCGGCGCCGCCGGAGGCACCGGCCCGGAGCTGGGTGGCCACTCGGTGGGTCCAGGTCCGTACCTGCTCGGGGTCGCGCCAGTCCCCCGAGTTCTTCTTGGCCATGGCACTGGCCGGGATGCCTTTGGCGTCGGGGGTCAGGCGACCGCCGAAGGTCACGTGCCCCTGGGCGTGCACCCGGTCCATCAGGGCTTGCACTCCTTTCACCGGCGGGATGTCCTTTTGGGTGGCCGACTCGTCGAGGGGGCCACTAGAGAAGAACCAGGTCGGCCGCTGCTGGAGCTGGCGGGTATGGCGTTTGGCGAACCGTCTGACGTCGCGATGCCAGCGGAAGGCGTACAACGCCCCTCCGACGATGACCGCCTGGTAGCGGTCCACGTCGGTGGCCGCCCGGGCCGGTACCACCTCGACGGTGAACCCCTCCTGCCGGAGGTCGTCGGCCACCATGGCGGCCAACCCTTCGGTGCCGCCCCGCTTCGAACCGAAGGTCACCAGTATCGACATCTCAATACCTCCATCTTTTTTCCATCATCGGGCCGAGCGAGCGGGTTTCTCCAGAGTCGAATGTCACCCGACATACCGGCCCAACTCGATCGCGAGCGCGGCTTCCTTCCGGGCCACAGTCGGGTTCCCGAAGGAACCGGCCACAGAAGCTGCGATGCGATGTGCCTGGGCCTACTCCCACAAACAGGCAAGACCTGCTCCAAGTGAGGCGACAGCAGTACATCGCCAAGGCATATGTGACGCTGGTCCCTGGTCAGGCCGTCGGTCTGTCTCCCAAGCTGGCCCTATGACAATCGGACGCAAGATCGCCGCGGCGACGGGCATGGCAGCCGTCGTGTACGGACTGTGGATGCGGCCTCGGCTTATGCGGTGGGGCGCAACCGACGAGGAGGTCCAAGGGCCGTACCCCGGCAAGGAGGTAGTTCCCGAGGGCCGAAGGTCGTCGACGATGGCCGTCACCATCGAGGCTCCGCCCGCACAAGTCTGGCCGTGGCTGGTCCAGTTAGGTTGGGACCGCGGGGGTTGGTACTCCTGGGACCGCCTCGATAACGGTGGTCGCGCTAGTGCCCGAGAAGTGCACGCGGAGTGGCAGGACCTGGCCGTCGGCGACCAGCTGAAGTACTGCCTACCGGGGGGCAAGATCGCCGACGCGTATCAAGTCGGTGTGCTCGAACCGAGCCGATTCTTGGGGCTGTACGGATTGAGCGATCTGCGAGGGCGCTTGTTGGATCCCCAGAAGCCGCGGCCATCGGCGTATATGGAAGCCATATGGGGCTTCCTGCTTGAAGCGCTACCGGGCGAGCGTACCCGCCTCATCATCAGTGGCTACCAAATCTACCGCCCTCGCTGGTTCGAACGCTTCGTCCTCTACTGGCTGTACATGCCGCTCGTGTGGCCCATGCAGGCACGCATGATGGCCGTTCTCAAACGCAACGTCGAGCGCGCCAATACCCCGAAGGCGACGCTCGACTTGCGACCGGGCGCCTCGACCGGAACGAAGAACTTGTCGCCTGCAGGGTGATCGGGGACTTGCGCAGTGACGCCTGATAGTCGAAGTGGCCTGGGAGCTGGCGTCCATCAGGTTGCCGGAGGATGCGAGCACCTCCACGGGGTGAAGCCCGGCAGGGGGTGCTCCAGAAATGCGAGCCATGAGCCAGATGTCGTCCGTCTCGCAGAGGCGTCGTCCGGCCAGGTGGCTATCACCCACGGCCACAGCCGCCCGTGGTATGGACGGCGCTCACGTCGAGTGGCAGCTGCAACCCCTCCCGGCAACGACGGCGCCCTTTTGAGGTGGAGCCAAGGCCTGTACGTCACCCCCACGACGGCTTGCTGACCTGACCGGGAAGAACCCCATCGTGTCGACCCCAAGTCGTCTGGTCGTGTGATCGAGGTCGACGGCTCTCCTGTTGCGGTCCGAGTCGCAGTCCTGTTCGGTGATGATTAGCAGTTTTCTCGTTGGAGAGGCCCGGCGTGTCGCTATAGGGCGCGTTTGACGAGACGGAGGGGCTCCTGTTGAAGGGCGGCGTCAGTTGCGATCCATGTGCGATACCCGCCGTCGAGGTTGCGGGCCTCGATGCCGAGTTCGTGGAGGAGCGAGGTCGCGGTGTGTCCCCTTTGGCCTGCCTCGCAGTAGACAACGTAGGGGCCGTCGTTTGCGTGGAATCCTTCGCGCAGCTGGTCGAGCGGGACGTTGATCGAGCCGGGAATGGCGCCCTGGGCGTGCTCCTGCTGTGTCCGAACATCGAGCAGTCTCCAGCCCGCGTCGGTCAGCGCTGCCACCTCATCGTATGGGACTACGTCGCAGGCGCCGGTACGTATGTTTTCCGCCATATAGCCGAGCATGTTGACGGGGTCTTTGGCCGAGGAAAACGGCGGCGCGTAGGCGAGTTCCAGGTCGGCGAGCTGATCGGCGGTAATGCCGCCGGTGATGGCGGTGGCGATGACGTCGATACGCTTGTCGACGCCGTCGGTCCCGACCGCCTGGGCTCCCAGAATGGTCCCATCGTCGGGATCGAAGAGGAGCTTGAGTGACATCGGTTGCGCGCCTGGGTAGTAGCCGGCGTGACTCAGGGGATGCGAGTGGACGGCCCGGTATTTTCGTCCGGCGGCTAGGAGCCGCTTCTGGTTCCATCCCGTGGTGGCGGCGGTGATGTCGAACACCTTGACGATGGCGGTACCGAGCGAGGGGGTCGCGTGGGTGGGAAGGCCGCAGATGTGGTCGGCTACTCGTCGTCCCTGACGGTTGGCGATGTTGGCCAGCGCAATTAGCGAGCTGCCTCCTCCCAGCCAGTCTTGCTTCTCGACGGCGTCGCCGACGGCGTAGATGTCGTGGTCGCTGGTCCGATTGGCCTCGTCGACGGCGATACCGCCGTGTGCGCTCAGGGCCAGGCCGGCCATCTCTGCCAGACCGACGTCGGGGCGAACACCTACGGATCCCACCACGAGCTCACCGGGGATCGCTCGGCCGTCGGCAAGTACGATCCCGCCGGCGGTCACCTCGGCGAGGGCGACCCCGGTCTCAACGACAACGCCGTGAAAAGCCACCTCGGCGGCCACCAGAATGGCAAGTTCGGGGTCGAGCGGGGCCAGGACCTGTTCGACTGCCTCCACGACTGTCACGGCGATGGACTGGCGGGCTAGGTTCTCGGCGGTCTCGAGCCCGATGAATCCCGCCCCGATGACCACGGCGGTGCCGGGTCGACGGCCGACGTCGGCTGCGAGACGTTCGGCGTCTTCGACGGTTCGAAGCACACGGACCCGGTCGAAACCGGGTATGGATGGGCGGACCGGGATGGCGCCGGGGCTCAACACCAGCTTGTCGTAAGGGATTGATTGGGTTCGACCGTCAACGGTGGAGCGAGTGGTGACCCGGTGGTTGGTGGCGTCGATTTCGACGACCTCGGTGTCGACCTGGACGTCGAGGCGGAATCGGTCCGAGAGGCGTTCGGGGGTCTGGAGCAGCAGGTCATCCTCGTCTTCGATCACCCCGCCGACGAAATAGGGGAGTCCGCAGTTGGCATAGGACACGTGGCCTGATCGCTCGATCACGGTGATGGTGGCTGACTCGTCGAGACGCCGCAGCCGAGTGGCGGTCGACATCCCTCCCGCGACGCCACCCACGATGACCACCCGCAATGCCGTTATCGCGGCCCCTTCGGGGTCGTTGTCGCAGTCAGGTGCCATGCTGTTCTCGAGCATCAAAATCTCCTTCTCCCGCCCGCAATTGTGTGTGTTTCGACGGGCTCATGCTCAGGTGAAGATGGTGTCCCCACCGGCGGGCGTTTGGTAGAACTCGACGACGGTGGGTGAGTTCCACCTTGTCGCGAAGTCCGCTTTGGTGAAAGAACCAGTCGGCCGGGAAGCAGAACTCCAGCGGTGCCACCGGGCACTTGATCGGCATCTCCACCACCTTGACCACCACTCGACCCCCGTCGAAGAACGTCAACGCCTCGGCCAGCTTGCTGGGGCAGGGGTATCCGTCCACGGTGCCCCGAACCTCTTGGATACCATTGCTGGCCGTTACACAAGGACCACAGCGTAGACAAGCACGCTCGCCTGCAGAGCAGCAATGCGCACCTCGTCTACGGTGGAAATGAGTTCTTTGGGCGTGACCGACGTGCGTTCTACTAAGGCGGTAAGGAGCTGCTCCACAGGTGAACTCACCGCGGGGTCAATTCTGTGAGCCGCATCCCACACGTCCAAGAGGGGATTAACGACCCGCCCTGCAGGAATGACCGCTTCTTGCATGTATGGTTCCAGCGCGGCCACGGCTTCATCGAGGCGGCCCAGGGTTGCATCGGTGGCGGTGATTGTCGCTTGGCCCGGCTGTACAGGCCGGCCGCCGTTGCGCGGACCTACTTCGGAGGACTCTGCTGGCGTGCCGGTACGAGAAGCCGCCGCCGAGAGGCTCAAGCGACAGTCCAGTCCTTTTGGCTTGCGGAACATCATGAGTTGAGCATCGTCGATAGCGCGTTCGTGGTGGTAGGGGCTAAAGGCACTACTGCGGGACCTTCGCCAAGCCGGCGGGTGAGCAGCGTCGTCACCGTTGGGCCACGTTGGTGGTGCTCTGCGCTGCTGCTCTGATCATCAACGTCGACAACACCATTCTCAACGTGGCCCTGCCCAGCCTGGTATGCGTCTTACACGCCACGTCCAGCGTCCTGCAGTGGATCGTCGACTCCTACGCCATGGTCTTTGCGGGCCTGGTGCTCGTCGGCGGCAGCTTGGCCGATCGGTTCGGACGCAAGCGATTCTTTCTGATCGGCCCGACCGTTTTCGCGGCCGGGTCGATCGGCGCCGCCCTGTCGGGTTCGGCGCGTCTTCTGATCGCCTTTGGCGCGGTCATGGGCGCCGGCGCAGCCCTGACTATTCCCAAGTCGCTGTCGATCATCAACGACGGGTATCGCGGCCAACCACACCATGCTGGGCTCGCTCGGCGGCGCCCTGGCCGTCGCCGACAACATCGGCGGTGCCACCGGGGCCTTGTTGTCTCACGCAACCCGGTCCGCATTCCTGAGCGGCCTGGAGATCTCCTGTGCGGTCGGCGGCATCGTTGCCTTCGCCGGCGTCCTCGTCGTTGCTCGCCTGGGTGCCAGCGCGAGCTCACGATCCCGTCGTCGGGGACGACCTTAGGCTCTCGTGGCCGGCGGAGAGGCTGAGGGGCCGTACCTCTGGGGTGGGCTGGCGGTTTCTGACCATTGGGTCGGGTGCCGGATGAAGCGGGCGGCCCGGCGGCGGATGCGTCTTTCGAGCCGTTGGGTGTGGGTGGATGGAGGTCGCGGGGTGTGGGGGTGGGGGGTCCGGTAGAAGCGGGTCTTGGCCACTTCGACCAGGATGAGGTAGACGATGATCAGGGCGAAGAGGATCAGGAAGAAGGTGGCGGGGAGGGGGCTGAAGCCGAGCAGGGTGGCCAGGCCGGTGTAGGGCAGGATGGCCCCGAGGAGGGCGGCTCCGGTGGGCACCAGCAGCATGGGCAGGCTGGGCTGACTTTTGAAGAACGGGATCCGCCGGGTTCGGATGACGTAGACGACGAGGGTTTGGGTGGCGATGGACTCGACGAACCAGCCTGTGCGGAACTCGGTGTGGCCGGCGTGGAGCAGGGAGAGCATCACCCAGAAGGTGAGGAAGTCGAAGATGGAGCTGACCGGGCCGAACACGGACATGAAGCGCCGGATGAATTTCATGTCCCAGGCGGCGGGGCGGGCCAGGGTTTCGGGGTCGACTCGGTCGGTGGGGATGGCCAGCTGGCCGGTGTTGTAGAGCAGGTTGTTGAGGAGGATTTGGGAGGGCAGCATGGGCAGGAAGGACAGGAAGACCGACGCGCCGGCCGCGCTGAACATGTTCCCGAAGTTGGAGGAGGTGGCCATCAGGACGTACTTCATGGTGTTGGCGAAGATGCGCCGGCCTTCCATGACTCCTTCGGCGAGAACGCCGAGGTCCTTGTCGAGTAGGACCACGTCGGCGGCGTCTTTGGCCACGTCGGTTCCGGAGTTGACCGAGATCCCGACATCGGCGTGATGGAGGGCGACGGCGTCGTTGACGCCGTCGCCGAGGAAGGCCACGTCTCTTCCGGTGCGGCGGGCCACCTTGATGATCCGCGACTTCTGGTCGGGGCTGATGCGGGCGAAGACGGTGGTGGTCAGGATGGCGGCTTCGAGGTGGTCGTCGTCGATGGCTTCGATCTCGGCGCCGCTGAGCACGCCGGCGCAGTCGACGCCGATGTCCGAGCACACCTTGGCGGCCACTAGGCCGTTGTCGCCGGTGATGATCTTCACGTCGACTCCCAACCGTTGGAGCTGGGCGATGGAGGAACCGGCGTCGGCTTTGGGGCGGTCCGCGAAGGTCAAGAACCCGGTCAGCGTCAGCCCTTGCTCGTCCTTGGCGGTGAGCGCGTCGAGGCCTTGGGCCGGTCGGGCCGCCACCGCGACCACTCGGGCCCCCCCAGAAAACAGTGCCTGCAGGGTGGTTCGGGAGGCGTCGGGAACGTTCATACAGCGGTCCAGGATCACTTCGGGGGCGCCCTTGGTGATCAGCAGCGGTGTGCCGGCGGCGTCGGTGACCAGCACCGAGGCCAGCTGCCGTTGGTGGTCGAAGGGAAGGACCGCCCGTCGCACGTAGGCGTCGGCCGCCCGGGCGAGCTCCTCTCCGGGCGCCGATGCGGCTGCCGCCGACAACGCCTGGTCCAAAGCGTTCCCCCCGACCGGTCCTCCTGCGGTGACGGCGGCTTCGTTGCAGACCAGCCCGAACAGCAGCGGACGCTCGCTCGGCCGGCCGTCGGCGTCGAGGGCCTCACCGAAAGTGATCACCCCCTCGGTGAGGGTGCCGGTCTTGTCGGTGAAGAGAATCTCGATGTTGCCCAGGTCCTCGATGGCCACCAGCCGTTTCACCAGCACCTTCTTGGTCGCCAAAGCCCGTGACCCGGCGGAGAGGCTCACGGTGACAATGGCCGGCATCATTTCCGGGGCGATA